>CAVOVR010000012.1:0-589611 GCA_963699905.1 Bryobacterales bacterium | reverse complement strand
CGAATGGGAAAGGGAAACTGGCTCAGAATCGCCCGTAAAACGGGCTCCAAATGCGTTTGGGTAATGGCCGCAACAGCTCCCACCACTTGCCACTGCGTGACTTCGTCCACGGCGTTTATGTGATACACGCCCTTGACTCCGTCCCGGTCTCCCTGATGCACCGTGTCGACCCGCAGATATCCCGGCTGGCCTCCCGGTTGCGGCTTGCGTCGTTCGCCGATAGCAACCTGTACGGCGCATGTTTTGGTGTAGTCCAGGCGGACTCGCGGTAACGCCGGCGCTTTCGTAAATTGTAAATGTGTGCCACCGAGATCGTTGCCAGCCGCTGGTACTCGGCGTGTCGGTACAGCTTCCATTCCCGTTCCAGAATTTTCTTCGTCGCCGGTCCGCTCATCGTCTCATGCGCTTCATCCACTTTCGCCAGCAGTTCCAGATCGCCTGGCGTGAAGTGGCTCTCAAACCGGTGGCGCCGGTGGCTGGATTCCTTCACCTCGCTGTGTTCCAGATAGCGGCCGATCAACCGCGTCATCTGGGCCCGGCTCAGTCCCGTCATCTTCGCCACATAGCGCCTCAGCAACCCCCGCGCCACCTTGCCTTGCGTTCGGTAGCTCTGCTGTCGCAACAGCAGCGTGATCCATTCGTAGACCTCCTGCCGCCGCTTGCCCTGAAACCGCACCTCTTCACTGGCTTCTAACAACGCCCGGATCTGTTCCAGGCTCAGCTTTTCCCCATCCTGCATGCTGATGATCAATCCCTAGCATGCGCTCCCCTTCCTTCAGGCTCATTCTGTGTTAGAAACCGAGCGCCCTTCAGGCTCATCCTGCATTAGACAAGACTTTCAGTAGACAACCCGATTTCAGTTTGGTAACCTGATCGTAGCGCTTAAACCGCCATACATTTTAAAACTCAGTGGGAGGCAGGGGTCTTTACGAGTCTGCCGTCTGCACCAATGAGGGAGCAATGCCGAAGCAAGGTAAGAAATTTAAAGCCGCGTCCGAACAAGTAGAGCACCGCCCCTACCCCCTGAACGAAGCCGTTCCCCTCGTCCAGAAAGTCAAATTCGCCAAATTCGACGAGACGGTCGAACTGCATATGCGCCTGGGCGTCGACCCCAAGCACGCCGATCAAATGGTCCGCGGAACCGTGGTCCTGCCGAACGGCCTGGGCAAATCCAAAAAAGTCCTGGTCATCGCTTCCGGCGACAAGCAGCGTGAGGCCACCGAAGCCGGAGCCGATTACGTGGGCGGCGAAGACATGGTCGCCAAGATCCAGGGCGAAGGCTGGACAGATTTTGACGCCGTGATCGCCACTCCAGATATGATGCGCTCGGTGGGCCGTCTCGGCAAAGTGCTCGGCCCCCGCGGCCTGATGCCCAACCCGAAAACTGGCACCGTCACCACCGACGTCGCCAATGCGGTGAAGGAAGTGAAGGCCGGCAAAGTCGAGTTTCGCGTGGACAAAACCGGAGTCATCCACGTGCCCTGCGGCAAAGTGAGTTTCGACACCGCCAAGCTGCTCGAGAACGCCGACAGCCTGATCCAGGCGGTCATCAAGGCCAAGCCCGCGGCAGCTAAAGGCAAGTACGTCAAGAGCGTAACCATCTGCTCCACGATGGGTCCGGGCATCCACCTGGACGTCACTGCGTTCAACGCCAAGCAGCTCTGACGAAGAGGGAAATCCGAAGAGGTAACTCATGAAGAAGAAATCGGACAAAGAAAAAGATCTGGAAGCGCTCAAGAAGGATTTCGAGAAGGCGCAGAACATCTTCGTCACCAGTTTCGAAAAACTCACCGTGCAGCAGGATTTCGAGCTGCGCAAGACTGTCCGTGAGGCCGGCGGCAACTACAAAGTCGTCAAGAATAACCTGGCGGAGAAGGCTTCGGAAGGCACGCCCGCCGAGGACATTATGAGCAAGCTGGTGGGCATGACGTCGATGGCTTACACCAGTAAGGATCCGGTCGCTCTCGCCAAGGCGCTCACGAACTACGCTAAGGCGAATCCGACGTTCACCTTCAAGGCGGGGATGGTGGAAGGCCGCGCGGTCGACGTGAAGTCGATCAACGATCTGGCTGCCCTGCCTCCGCGCGAAGAAATTTTGGCGAAAGTTCTTTTCCTGATTCAGGCATCGGCGCAGCGGTTGGTTACCTCGCTTTCGGGCGTTGGACGCAACCTTGCGGTGGTTGTCGATCAGGCGGTCAAGGAAAACAAGTTCTCACAATAAAGGGAGTAGAAGGAAGAAGATCATGGCGGACATCAACGCGATTGCGGAACAGATTCAAGGGCTGACGCTGCTCGAAGCATCGCAGCTCGTTAAGTTACTGGAAGAAAAGCTGGGCGTTTCGGCTGCCGCGGCGGCCGTGGCAGTGGCCCCGGCTGGCGGCGGTGGAGCGGCAGCTGCTCCGGCGGCCGAAGAGAAAACCGAGTTTAATGTGATCCTCACCGCGGCGGGCGCGAACAAGATTAACGTCATCAAGGCGGTCCGCGAAGTCACCAACCTGGGCTTGAAGGAAGCCAAGGATCTGGTGGACGGCGCCCCCAAGCCAATCAAAGAGGGCGTCAACAAGGAAGAAGCTGAGACCATCCGGAAGAAGTTCACCGACGCCGGCGCGACCGTGGAAGTGAAATAGCCGCAGCTCCGAACTCGCGCTGTAGCTCATTGGGATTGCTGGGGTTCCGCGACGGGGCGGGTCTTGCCGCCCACTCCCGCCGTCCCGCCACCTGGGCTGATTTGACGAAAGTTAAACCAGTCTGTTAAAGTTAAGTTGTTACTGGCCCGGAGACCGACCGGATTCTTGCTCTTGTGAACCAAATAGCCTGTGGACTTGGTGTGCCGTTTCTTGGAACGTTGCGCAAGGCTTTGCCATGCTCGTTTTTCCGCACCCGCCGTGCATGGCTTGGGTTCTCCGTTTCCAGTTGTCTGTGGTTTAATGTCCCGCTGCTCCCGATCTTCCCCTGAGCGTTTTGGCCCGTGATGCGGGTCGTGGCGTGGCGTGCGCCTCGCGTAAAGACGGGAAGGCGGCAGCGGTTTTTTGTTTTGTGAAACGTGGGTCGCGAGACCATGGGCGGTTAGGAGTAAAACATGGAAAACTTGACGAATGGCGCTACGCGCGAGCGAATGGATTTCTCCCGCATCAAGACTTCCATCCCGATCCCGAATCTGATCGAAGTCCAGAAGAAATCGTATGAGCGGTTTCTGCAAATGGCCCTGCTTCCCGGCGAACGGGAAGACACGGGACTGCAGAGCGTGTTCAACTCCGTCTTTCCGATCTCCGATTTCCGTGGATTGAGCCAGCTCGAGTTCGTGGATTACGCCATTGGAAACTGGGAATGCAAGTGCGGCAACCTCAAAGGTTTGCACCACCTGCGCTCCACTTGCCGCAATCCCAGCTGCGGCGCCACCATCCAAACCGATCCGTTCCATGTCGGCGACGTGCTCTGCCACCGCTGCGGAACGTTCAACAAGAACATCGTCACCTTCTGCAACCGCTGCGGTGATCCAGTCGGCCTGCAATTGAAATACGACGTGGCCGAGTGCGAAGAGCGCGGCATGACCTACGCGGCTCCCCTGAAAGTCACCATCCGCCTCACGGTGTACGACAAAGACGCCGAAACCGGCGCCAAAACCGTCCGCGACATCAAGGAGCAAGAGGTCTTCTTCGGCGAAATCCCGCTGATGACCGACAACGGCACCTTCATCATCAACGGCACCGAGCGCGTCATCGTTTCCCAGCTCCACCGGTCGCCCGGCGTGTTCTTCGAGCGCGTTCCGGCGCAAGGCTATTTCCTCGGCAAGATCATTCCCTATCGCGGAAGCTGGGTAGAGTTCGAATACGACAACAAGAATCTGCTCTACGTCCGCATCGACCGCAAGCGCAAATTCTACGGCACGGTCTTCCTCCGCGCCCTCGGCCTCAAGTCCGACTCTGAAATCCTGAAGGCCTTCTACAACGTCAGCGAAATCACCGTCAAAGACAAGAAGCTGTTCTGGAAGGTTTCCGACAGCCTGCTCGGCCTGAAGCTTTCGAAAGCCATCGGCACCAAGAGCGAAACCATCGTTCCGCAAGGCCGCAAGATCACCAAGTCGCTCTACGAAGCAATCCTCAAAGCCAAGATCGAGCAGGTGGAGATCGATCGCACCGATCTGCAGGGCGCCTACATGGCCGCCGACGTCATCGACATGTCCACCGGTGAAGTTCTGGTGGAGGCCAATCAAGAGCTCACCAACGTCGACAAGGTGATGGACAACGGCATCACGTCGTTCGAGGTCTTTTTCCCCGAGCGCGACGACGCCGGCAACGTGGTTTCCGTCACGCTGCGCAAAGATCCGGTGAAGAGCCAGAACGACGCGCTGCTCGAAATCTACCGCAAGCTGCGCCCCGGCGATCCTCCGACGCTCGATACCGCCACGCAACTGTTCCAGGGGATGTTCTTCGACCCGCGCAAGTACGACTTCTCGCGCGTGGGCCGCATGAAGTTCAACATCAAGTTGTATGACAAGATCGACCAGTCGCCGCTCGACAAGCGCACGCTCGATCAAAAAGACTTCATCGACACCATCAAGTACTTGCTGAAGCTGCGCCGCGGCATCGGCGCCGTAGATGACATCGATCACCTGGGCAACCGCCGCGTTCGCGCAGTCGGCGAGCTGCTCGAAAACCAGTTCCGCATCGGCTTGGTGCGCATGGAACGCGCCATCAAGGAAAAGATGTCGGTCTATCAGGAAATGTCGACGGCCATGCCGCACGACCTGGTGAACGCCAAGCCCGTAATGGCCGCCATCCGCGAGTTCTTCGGCTCCAGCCAACTCTCGCAGTTCATGGATCAGACCAATCCGCTGTCGGAGATCACGCACAAGCGCCGTCTCTCGGCTCTTGGACCAGGCGGCCTCTCTCGCGAGCGCGCTGGATTCGAAGTCCGCGACGTCCATCCCACGCACTACGGCCGTATCTGCCCCATCGAAACGCCGGAAGGCCCGAACATCGGCCTCATCTCGTCTCTTTCCTGCTTCGCGCGCATCAACGAATACGGCTTCATCGAGAGCCCCTATCGCCGCGTGCTCAAGGGCACGGTGGTGGACGAAATCAAGATTCTGAATCCGGGCGATTCCACTCATAAAGTCGGCGATGTCATGACCCGTTCGGAGGTCGACAAAGCCAATCGCGACCTGAGCGGCAAGAAGCAGCCCATCGAATTTGAAGCCCATTGCGACTACCTGTCGGCTTGGGAAGAAGACAAGTACCTCATCGCGCAGGCCAACGTCCAGCTGGACGAAAAGGGCCACATCGTTCCCGAGCTCGTCAACGCCCGGCAAGCCGGCAACTTCGTCCTGAAGCATAAGGACGAGGTGGAGTACATGGACGTCAGTCCCAAGCAGTTGGTCTCGGTGGCGGCCAGCCTCATTCCGTTCCTTGAGAATGACGACGCCAACCGCGCCCTGATGGGATCGAACATGCAGCGCCAAGCTGTACCGCTGCTGCGCGCCGAAACACCGTACGTCGGCACGGGCATGGAGCGCGTCACGGCGCGCGATTCCGGGGCCGTCGTCATCTGCAAGCGCTCCGGCATCGTGGATTCGGTGGATTCCGAGCGCATCATCGTTCGCGTGGAAGGCGGGGGCGCTCACGAAGGCCAGCTCTCGCGCGAAGTGGGCGCTGACATCTACCAGCTCACCAAGTTCAAGCGATCTAATCAAAACACTTGCATCAGCCAAAAGCCCATCGTGGCTCAGGGCCAGCGCGTGAAGAAGGGTGACGTTCTCGCTGACGGCCCGTGCACCGACCTCGGCGAACTCGCTCTCGGCCGGAACGTGCTCGTCGCGTTCATGCCCTGGCGCGGCTACAACTTCGAAGACGCCATCGTGGTCTCCGAAAAGCTGGTCAAGGAAGACTACTACACTTCGATCCACATCGAAGAGTTCGAAATCGAAGCGCGCGACACCAAGCTCGGGCCCGAGGAAATTACGCGCGACATTCCCAACATCGCCGAGGCGTTCCTCCGCAACCTCGACGAGAGCGGGATCATCCGCATCGGCGCAACCGTGAAGCCGGGCGACATCCTGGTGGGTAAAGTGACGCCCAAGGGCGAAACCCAGCTCACTCCCGAAGAAAAGCTGCTGCGCGCCATCTTCGGCGAAAAGGCCGGTGACGTGAAGGACGCGTCGCTCTACTGTCCGCCGGGCATCGAAGGCACGGTTGTCGATTGCAAGGTCTTCTCGCGCAAGGGCGCGGATCTCGACGAGCGCTCCAAAGCCATTCTCGAATGGCAGATCGAGCGCCTGCACCGCAACCTCGAAGACGAAAAGCGCATCCTCAACGACGAGCGGGCGAAGCGCCTCACCGACTTGCTGGAAGGCAAGCAAGTGCTGGCCGACCTGCACGATGAAAAAACCAACAAGAAGCTGGTCTCCAAAGGCATCGACCTTACGCGCGACGTGATCGAAAAGCTGCGCGCCCGCGATCTGAAGCGCGTCAAGTTCGCCAACAAAGACGTCCGCCTGAACGAACAGATCGATGAAATCGAGGAGATGACCTCGCGCCAGATCGCGGTCCTCGAAAAGATCACCGAAGAGAAAATCGCGAAGCTCCGCAAGGGCGACGAACTGCCGCCCGGCGTGATCAAGCTGGTGAAGTGCTACATCGCCATGAAGCGCAAGCTTTCGGTTGGCGACAAGATGGCGGGCCGCCACGGCAACAAGGGCGTGATCGCGCGCATCGTTCCCGAAGAGGACATGCCGTATCTGCCCGATGGCACGCCGGTGGAAATCGTTCTGAATCCGCTGGGCGTTCCTTCGCGTATGAACGTCGGGCAGATCCTGGAAACGCACCTGGGCTGGGCCGCGCATGCCCTGGGCCTCCACTTCGCAACGCCGGTCTTCGACGGCGCCACTGAAAAAGACATCAAGGCGCAGCTCAAATCGGCCGAGCTGCCGAGCTCCGGCAAAGTTCAGCTCTGGGACGGCATCTCGGGCCAGGCTTTCGAACAGCCGGTGACCGTCGGCTACATCTACATGCTCAAGCTGTCGCACCTGGTGGACGACAAGATCCACGCCCGCTCCATCGGTCCGTACTCGCTCATCACGCAGCAGCCGCTGGGCGGCAAGGCCCAGTTCGGCGGACAGCGCTTCGGTGAAATGGAAGTGTGGGCGCTCGAAGCCTACGGCGCCGCCTACGTGCTGCAGGAATTGCTCACGGCCAAGTCCGACGATGTGTATGGCCGCGCGAAAATCTACGAAGCCATCGTCAAGGGAGAAGCGGCCGCCGAACCCGGCGTGCCGGAGTCGTTCAACGTCCTGATCCGGGAATTGCAATCGTTGTGTCTGGACGTCGAGTTGATGAAGAAGCCGCGGGAGATTTTGGATACCGCACTCGCGGCCGATTAAGATTAGCCACGGATGAACGCAGATGAACACAGATCTTGAAAATCTGTGTGCAATCGGTGTTCATCTGTGGCTTGAAGCGTTTTTAAGGAGATAATCATGTACCGTTCCTCTCCGTATGACAGAGCAAATTTGATCGCCGACTTCGATTCCATCCGGATCAGTCTGGCCTCTCCGGAGAAAATCCGGAGCTGGTCGCACGGCGAAGTCACCAAGCCCGAGACCATCAACTACCGGACCTTCAAGCCGGAGCGAGACGGGTTGTTCTGCGCCCGTATCTTCGGGCCCATCGCCGACTGGGAATGTCTATGCGGCAAATACAAGCGGATGAAGCATCGCGGCGTCATCTGCGATAAGTGCGGCGTCGAAGTTACCCTCTCCCGCGTCCGCCGCGAACGCCTGGGCCACATCGAACTCGCCAGCCCCTGCTCGCACGTCTGGTTCTTCAAGGGCCTGCCCAGCCGCATCGGCTACCTGCTCGACATCACGCTGCGTGAGCTCGAGCGCGTGCTGTATTTCGAAGCTTTCGTGGTGGTCGACCCCGGCGAAGTCGCCGACCTGTCGCGCGGCGAAGTGATTACCGACGAGCGCAAACGCCAGCTCGATCAGGAATTCCCCGGCAAATTCGTCGCCATGATGGGCGCCGAAGGAATCAAGGAACTGCTCAAGAAGGTCGACGTCGAATCGCTGAGTCTCGAGATTCGCGACAAGATGAAGACCGAGGTCTCGCAGCAGAAAAAGCTGAAGTACGCCAAGCGCCTGCGCGTGGTCGAAAGTTTCCGTAAGTCCGGCAACAAGCCCGAGTGGATGATCCTGGATGTCATCCCCGTCATCCCGCCTGAGCTTCGTCCGCTCGTGCCTTTGGATGGCGGTCGCTTCGCCACGTCCGATCTCAACGATCTCTACCGCCGCGTGATCAATCGCAACAATCGGCTGAAGAAGCTCATCGAGCTGCACGCCCCCGACGTCATCGTGCGCAACGAAAAGCGCATGCTGCAGGAAGCCGTCGACGCATTGTTCGACAACGGCCGCCGCGGCCGCGTCCTGCGTGGCGCCAACAACCGCCCGCTCAAGTCGCTCTCCGACACTCTTAAAGGCAAGCAGGGCCGCTTCCGCCAAAACCTGCTCGGCAAACGCGTCGACTATTCGGGCCGATCGGTCATCGTCGTCGGCCCCGAGCTGAAGCTCAATCAGTGCGGCCTGCCCAAGAAGATGGCGCTCGAGCTGTTCAAGCCCTTCATCTATCACCGCCTCGAACAGCGCGGCCATTGCACCACCATCAAGCAAGCCAAGGAGCTCGTCGAACAGCAGGACCCGGTGGTTTGGGACATTCTCGAAGAAGTCATCAAGGATCATCCCATTCTGCTCAACCGCGCTCCCACGCTGCACCGCCTCGGCATCCAGGCGTTTGAGCCCGTTCTTGTCGAAGGCAAAGCCATCAAGCTGCACCCGCTCACTTGTACCGCTTTCAACGCCGACTTCGATGGCGACCAGATGGCCGTCCACATCCCGCTCTCTCCGGAAGCGCAGATCGAAGCATCGACGTTGATGCTCGCCTCCAACAACATCCTGTCGCCCGCGCACGGCGCGCCCATCGCGGTGCCCACGCAGGACATGGTGCTCGGCCTCTACTACCTCACCAAAGCGCGCCCCGGTACCAAGGGCGAAGGCAGAACCTTCGCGTCCGCCGACGACGTGTTGATCGCGCTCGAAATGGGCGAACTCGAAACACTCTCGCCGATCAAGCTGCGCTACACCGGTCGCGTGATCGATCTCATCAAGGCGTTCGACAACCAGAACGTCCTGCACACCGAGCCGATCGAATTCGCTAAGCAGTACATGGACACCACCGTCGGCCGCGTCATCCTCAACGACGTGCTGCCCGACGAAATGCCCTTCATCAACGGCCTGCTGAAGAAGAAGGGTCTCACGCAACTGGTCCAGTATTGCTACCTGAAGTACGGGCTGCAAATCACCGTCCAGATGCTGGATGAAGTGAAGAAGCTCGGGTTCCTGTATGCCACCCGCGCCGGCATATCCATCGGCATCGACGACATGGTTGTCCCCGATGAGAAGCCCAAGCTGGTCCGTGACGCCGAAAAGGCCGTCATCGAAGTCCAGCAGCAGTATCAGGAAGGCGCCATCACCCAGGGCGAGCGCTACAACAAGATCATCGAAATTTGGTCCAAGGTCACCGAACGCGTGGCCGAGGAAATGTTCAAATCCATGGAGGAAGACGACCGCACGGGCCGCTACCTCAATCCCATTTACATCATGGCCGATTCCGGCGCCCGCGGATCGAAACAGCAGATCCGCCAGCTCTCCGGCATGCGCGGCTTGATGGCCAAGCCTTCGGGCGAAATCATCGAGCAGCCCATTACCGCCAACTTCCGCGAAGGCCTGGACGTGTTGCAGTACTTCATCTCCACGCACGGCGCGCGCAAAGGCTTGGCGGACACCGCTCTCAAAACAGCCGACTCCGGCTACCTCACACGCCGTCTCTGCGACGTGGCGCAGGACGTCATCATCACCGAAACCGATTGTGGCACCAGCGACGGCATTTACGTCGAGCCCATCATCGAATCGGGCGAAATCATCGAGCCGTTGCGCGACCGTATTGTCGGCCGCGTGGCGCTGGAAGACCAGTTCGATTATGAAGGCAACCTGATCGTTGGGCTAAACAAAGAAATTACGGAAGACCTGGCGGGCGCTATTCAGGCCGCCGGTATCGAGCGCGTGAAGATTCGCTCGGTCCTCACCTGCGAATCCAAGCGCGGCGTTTGCCAACTCTGCTATGGCCGTAACCTGGCCACCGGCCGGATGGTGGAACGCGGCGAGGCGGTGGGCATCATCTCGGCGCAGTCCATCGGCGAGCCGGGAACGCAGCTCACCATGCGTACCTTCCACGTCGGCGGAACGGCCACCGGATCGAGCGAGCAATCTAAGCAAGACGCCAACTCGGACGGTTTCATCAAGTTCCTCGGCGTCACCACGGTGCGCAACGCCAAGGGCGAGTTGATTGCCATGAACCGCAACGGCATCCTCGCTATTATCGACGACAAGGGCCGTGAGAAGGAACGCTACCCCGTTGTGTACGGCGCCAAGGTGCTGTTTGAAGACGGCGCCAAGGTGAAGAACAACCAGGTCCTGCTCGAATGGGATCCTTACACGTTCTCGATCTTGACCGAAGTCAGCGGCAAGGTTCACTTCAAGGATCTGACCGAAGGCACCACGCTGCAAGAGCAGGTGGACGAAATCACCGGCATGTCGCAGTGGGTGGTGACCGATTCCATCGATGAAAAGCGCATCCCCACCGTCATCATGCGGCCCGAAGGCGGCTCCCGGTCGGACGAAAAACGCTACCTCATGCCTACCCACGCTCACCTGATGGTGACCGATGGCGAAGAGGCCCACGCGGGCGACGTGATCGCGAAGATCCCCCGCGCCACCACCAAGACTAAGGACATCACCGGCGGTCTGCCGCGCGTGGTCGAGCTGTTCGAGGCCCGCAAGCCTCGCGAAACGGCCATTATCGCGGAGATCAACGGCATCGTGCGCTACGGCGAAGTCGCCAAGGGCATGCGTAAGATCAGCATCACCGCCGACGACGGGGAGCAGAAGGATTACAACATCCCGCGCGGCGTCCACATCAACGTGCAGGAGGGCGAGCGTGTGAAGGCTGGCGATCCTTTGATGGATGGCCCGCGCAATCCGCACGACATCCTGGCCGTGCTCGGCGAAAAAGAACTGCAGAAGTACCTGGTCAACGAAATCCAGGAAGTCTACCGTCTGCAGGGCGTCAACATCAACGACAAGCACCTGGAAGTCATCTCCCGGCAGATGATGCGCTGGGTGAAGGTGGACGACATCGGCGACACCGAGTTCCTGCCTGAGGAAGTCGTGGACAAGTTCAAGTTCCGCGAAGAGAACGCGCGCGTCGTGGAAGCGGGCGGCCGTCCGGCCACCGGAAAGCCGGTGCTGCTCGGCATCACCAAGGCCTCGCTCTCCACCGATTCGTTCATCTCGGCTGCGTCCTTCCAGGAAACCACGCGCGTGCTGACCGAAGCCGCTATTAACGGCAAGGTCGACTACCTGCGCGGTCTCAAGGAAAACGTGATCATGGGCCGGCTCATTCCCGCCGGCACCGGCATGGAGTACTATCGCCACGTGAAGATCGCGGGCGAAGACGTGGTGGAGGAAGAGCCCATCGCGGAAGAAGTTTCGCTCGCCGGCGACCTCGGCGGCTATGAAGACGAAGCCCGGACGGTTTACACTGGCGGCCTGACCGAAGAAGCCGGGGAAGAGACATCGCTCGCCGAATAATCACGCGGGATCGTAAGATCGAGGCGGGCCTTTCGGGGTCCGCCTTTTTTATTCGACCTGGTCCTTGTCGGCGTTCTCAAAGACGCTCTTCAGGACATTGCAGAAGATGCCTTGCCAACGTATCACTACTTCCTGAGGACCGACAAGGTCGGGCATGACTTCGATGGTTTCGCCAGGCGGTATCTTCACATCGTCTTGGATAGGAAAGATCGTGCCCCTTAAGGGCCGACCAAGAGCGTCGCTCTTACGTGCGGGTAACTCTGAATAAATTTTGTAATTCATAATCCTATTAATCGCCTCTGGACTGACGTCTGAATTTAGACGCTCACCACTGGGTTCGTGTTACACTGATCCTGTGCTGAAGAACGTCACCATCACACTCGACCCCGAAGTCGCCCACTGGGCTCGCAAGAAGGCCGCGGACGAAAACACCTCCGTCTCGAAGCTCGTCGGCCGCCTGCTCGAAAAGGAAATGCGCGGCTCCGACGCCTATTGGCGCGCCTACGAAAAGTGGAAGAGCCTTCCCCGCGATCTGGGAGTCCCCATTGACGCCTCCAAGCGCATGACGCGCGACGAAGTCCATGAACGGCGATAGGTATTTCGTCGATTCCAACGTCTTTCTGTACACGTTCGACAACGCTGATCCTGCCAAACATGCGCGCGCCGAATCCTGGATTTCATGGCTCTGGGAGAATACGTGCGGCGCCGTAAGCTGGCAAGTTCTGCAAGAGTTGTACTGGAATGCACTTCGAAAATACGGCGCCCCAGCGGAACAACTGAGGGAGCAAGTGCGGGTATTGTCGGAATGGAAACCGCCGGACGTGACGATCGGTCTCGTCGAACGCGCCTGGCATTGGACCGACCAAGCGCAAGTCACGTTTTGGGATGGGTTAATTATCGCAGCCGCTGAGCGCACCAAATGCCGATATCTCCTCAGCGAAGATTTCCAAACCGGCCGCGAATTTGGTTCCGTCACCGTGGTGAATCCTTTTAAAACATCTCCAGCACAGACACACTAGTTGATCCATGCAACCCACCTCGCGAGATTTAAAGGAATGCGAAGAAGCCATCAAAGAAATGGGAGCCGCCCCAGAGATCCTGGCGGAGTGCCAAGTCATCGCGCGTGACTTCGCCGCACTCGAATCGGACCGCTGGTCCGGAGAGTAGACCACCGTGCCATCCGACTTCGACGTCATCATCGCCGGCGGCGGCGTCATCGGCGCTTCCATCGCCTGGCAGCTCGCCCGCAAAAACCACCGCGTCCTCCTCCTCGACGCCCGCGCCATCGGCTCCGAAGCCAGCTCCGCCGCGGCAGGCATGCTCGCCCCCAACGGCGAATTTGACGATCCCTCCATGCGCGATTTCGCGCGCGCCAGCCTCGCCGCCTACCCCAAGTTCATTAGTTCAATGGAAGCCGACAGCAGCTTACCCATCGAGTTCCGGCAAACAAGTGCCCTGGAAATCGTTCTGGCCGGGTCCGCACCTCATCTCTCTCGAACAACTCCGCGCCCTCGCGCCAATCGTCCGGCCCGATGCTATCGGAGCGATCCACTATCCAAACGAAGCCATCATCGATCCCGCCGCGCTCATGCGATCCCTCCGCGCCGCCTGCCTCGCCCGCGGCGTGTGCATCAAGGAACAATCGCCGGTCACATCCATCTTCATAACGTCCGCGGGTGCCCAGAGTCGCCGATCATCACGCCCGCTTCGCCGTCCTCGCCGCCGGCGCCTGGTCCAGCGGCATCAACGTCACGATTGACGGCCGGCCCTATCCTCTTCCCCGCTCCTTTCCGATCAAGGGCCACCTACTCGGCTACCGCCTTCCACCCGGATCGCTCCCCATCACCATCCGCCACGATCACACCTACGTCCTCCAGCGCGCCGACGGCTTCACCATCGCCGGTTCCTCAACCGAAGACGCCGGTTTCGACCGCACGATCGATCCCAAACTTGTTTCGGACCTGGCCTCCCGCGCCGGCGTCCTCATCCCCGCCCTTCGCGATCTCCAGCCCGAATCCGCCTGGATCGGCTTCCGCCCCGGCACGGATTCTCCCGCCCCCAACATCGGCCGCGCCGCCAACAGCCGCCTCTGGCTCGCCTACGGCCACTACCGCAATGGCATCCTGCTCGCCCCCGCCACCTGCGATCGAATCAGCCGCGAAATCGCCGCGGCGCTAGAATAACAGCCGGGGATGTCTCCATTCAGCAGGTCTGCCCTGCGCTTGCTGCTTTCGCTGGCTGGCGTGGCTATCATTACGCTCACTGCGTTCTACGCGATACCGCATAACGCCACTACCGTCGGGTTCGCTTACTTGTTGCTGGTCCTCGTCATCGCCAGCACCTGGGGACTCGCCGAAGCCACTCTCGCATCCCTTGCTGCGACCCTCACGTTTAACTTCTTTTTCTTGCCGCCGATCGGCCGATTCACCATCGCCGATCCGCAGAACTGGGTCGCGCTCTTTAGCTTTCTCGCCACCGCCCTCATCGCCAGCCGTCTTTCAGCCACAGCCAAGCGCCAGGCTCTCGATGCCGTCGAACGCCAGCGCGACATCGAGCGCCTCTACACTTTCAGCCGCGCCATCCTGCTCACCGATCCCGTGGAGCCCCTCGCCAAACAGCTCGCGCGCAAGCTCGCGGAAGTCTTCGGACTGGAATCCGCCGTGCTCTTCGACCGCCGCACTGGCGAGATCCATCGCGCCGGCCCTTCGGATTTTGACGGTATGGAAGATCAGCTCCGCGACGCCGCCTCGCAGGGCACTTCCTACTTCGATCCCCAGCACAAGCGCGTCATCACCGCGGTTCGCCTCGGCACCGAACCCATCGCCAGCTTTGCCATCCAGGGGCCCTTCATGCAAGACTCGGTATTGCAGGGCATCAGTAACCTCATCGCCATCGGTTTGGAACGCGCCCGCGCGCAAGACTTAGCCCATCAGGTGGAGGCCGCGCGCCGCAGCGAGCAACTTCGAACCACGCTCATCGACGCTATGGCGCACGAATTCAAAACGCCGCTCACCTCCATCCGCGCCGCCACCACGTCGCTGCTATCGTCGCCCGATCAGCCGGTCGAAAGCCGCACCGAGCTACTCGAGGTCGCCGACGAGGAAGCGCAGCACTTGCAGGAGCTCATCGACGACGCCGTGGATATGGCGCGCCTGGAGTCCACCCACATCCCGGTGCGCCGCGAGCTCACCGATCCGCACGAACTGGTCGAGGAAGTGGTCGCGTCGCTTCACACCCAAATCGATAACCGTCCCGTCCAGATCCGCGCCGAAGAATCCCTGCCTCCCCTCGCCCTCGACCGCCGGCTGCTGAGGCTCGCTCTCAAGCAGTTGCTCGACAATGCTCTCAAGTATTCCCCGCCCCGCTCTCCCATCACCGTGCGTGTCTCCAACGGCAACCAAGCCATCAACTTCGAAGTTACTGATCAGGGCCAGGGAATACCGCCGCAGGAACAGGGCCGACTGTTCGAGCGCTTCTATCGTAGCCCGTCCGTCAAGAATCAAATCCCCGGCTTTGGCCTCGGTCTCGCAATTGCCAACAATATCGTGCAAGCACATCACGGAGAACTCACCGTAAGCAGCCGGCCCGGGGAAACCACGTTTCGAATGACCTTGCCCATCGACGTTAAAGAAGCCAGCCGGGGAGCCCGCCGGTGAGCGCAGGCCGTATTCTCGTCGTCGACGACGAGCCTCAAATCCGTCGCATCATGCGCACCACCCTCACCGGCGCCGGATATGAAGTGGACGACGCCAAGACCGGCGAAGAGGCGCTCGAAAAGCTGCGCGACTATCATCCCGACTTGGTCCTGCTCGACATGAATATGCCCGGCATCGGCGGACTGGCAGCCTGCCGCGAGATCCGCGCGGGCACCGGCGCCGGCATCATCATGCTTACCGTCCGCAACACCGAAAAAGATAAGGTCGAAGCGCTCGACGCCGGCGCCGACGACTTCATCAACAAGCCCTTCAGCACGCCGGAACTGCTCGCTCGCATCCGCGCTGCTCTGCGGCGTGTCCCGGCCTCGTCGCAATCCTCCGCCGCTCGTATTCGCGTTGGCGACCTGTTGATCGATTTTGCCGCCCGGACCGTCTCCCATGGACAGCGCACCAGCCATCTCACGCCCAAGGAGCAGGATCTTCTGCGCTACCTCACCAGCCACGCCAACGAAGCCGTCGCTCACCGCGAGCTGCTGCAGGCCGTCTGGGGACCCGACTACGGCGACCAGGTCGACTACCTGCGCGTCTTCATACGCAACCTCCGCAAAAAAGTCGAGCGCGATCCCGATCGCCCCGAATACATCGCAACTGAACCCTGGGTCGGCTATCGTTTCAACGGCAATCCCGAATCGTTTTGATGCGCGCACTGTTCCCTTTCTTTCTCGCCCTCGTCTCGGCCGCTACGGCCTTCGCTCAAAACGTCGTCGCAAACTGGTTTCCCGCCCACATCGGCGACCGATGGATTTACCGGCATGAGACTCGCGACGAAAACGGCGAAGGACGTGAGCATCTGGATATCCACCACTGGACAACCGAGGAAACCATCACTGGCTCATGGACCATGCCCGAAGGCACGCTGGCCGGAAGGCAGGTTCGCGTCGTCGAAGGCTCTCCCCGGCCCGATTATCGTGTGAAGCCCGACCCGGCGTTTCTCATTCGCGGCGACTGTCTCTACTCGGACGAGGTGAGTTGGGACCCGCAAAACCACCGGCTCAACCCAGACTTTCTGAAAAGGCTCACCGCCGGTTATTTTGCCCCGGACTTCTGTTTCCCGCTCGCGGTGGGCAAAACCTGGGGCGCCCCGCATTGGGGAGAGCGCGCGCCCGTGGAAGCCAAAGACTGGCTGGTTCAATCAGGTCCCACTGAACAGAAAACTTTTCACATTACATCGATCTCTTCTTACCTCGGCTCCGGCATGACAGCGGAGATCTGGTTCGAAAAAGGTGTCGGGATCCTTCGCGAAGAGGAAATTCACCACGGAACCATCGGGGAGGAGCGAACCCGCCTTATTCGCTTCCAGCCCGCCTCGCAGCGCTAGCCGCCCGGCCCTTATGCAGTATTAATTACTTCTTAAGCCCTTTTCTATTACTTCTTTACCCCTCTCCGCGTACCATCGGGATGGATTCCGATGACGCCGCTTTACGCCGGGGATCAGCTCGACGAGTACCAACTGGAAAGCCTGGTTGCCTCCAGCGGCATGGCCAGCATCTTCCGCGCTACCGACACGCGTAGCGGCCGCGCCACCGCCATCAAAGTCCCGCATCCGCAAGCCGAATGCGACCCCATCTTTCACGAACGTTTCCGCCGCGAAATCGAGATTGGCGCCCGCCTCCAGCATCCCGGCATCCGCCAGATCTTCCCCGCCGATGGCCAGAGCCGCCTCTATATGGCCATGGAATGGCTCGACGGCCGGCTGCTCCGGCAGGTCCTGGCCGAAGAAGGTCCGCTCCCGATGGAGCGCGCCGTCGCGATCGCAACCCAAATCCTGGATGCGCTCGATTACATGCACGCCCAAGGCATTGTCCATCGCGATCTGAAGCCCGAGAACATGATGCTCGGCGACGACGGCCACATCAAGATCATCGACTTCGGTATCGCCTCTAGCGCTGGTGCGCGCCGCCTCACTTTCGGCAAGCTCTCTCACATCATGGGTAGCCCCGATTACATCTCGCCCGAACAAGTGAAGAACAAACGCGGCGACGCCCGCAGCGACCTATACGCCGTTGGCGTGATGCTCTACGAAATGCTAACTGGCGAGACGCCTTTCCACGGCGCCAACCCATTCGCCTTGATGAACGCGCGTCTCGATCAGCCGCCGCGCCCGCCCTGCGAAATCAATCCCGAGATCCCGCCCGAGTTGGAAGCGAGTGTTCTGCGCGCGCTCGAACGCGATCCGAACCAGCGCTTCGCTAGCGCTAGCGACTTCACCGATGATCTCGCGCATCCCAGCAGTGTCCGCGTCCGCGATCTGCGGCAGCAACCGCCCGCCCGCCGCCGGTCCGTCCTCTCCTATCTGATGTTCGCCCTGATCCCCGCGGTCGTGCTGGGCCTCCTGCTGTACGTCGCCCGCGCCGGCTAGAAAGTCGAACTTCGCCGCAAGCCCGTCCAAACATCCATTTTCCTCTTGACGCCTGGTCTTATGTAAGTATATACTTACCGTAAGTGACAGCTTACCAAGAGGCCCAACTCGCTGCCGTCGGCGACGCCACCCGGCGCGCGATTCTCGATCGCCTGCTCAATGGACCAGCCTCGGTCGGCAAGCTCGCCGCGGATTTCCCCATCAGCCGTCCCGCCATCTCGCAGCACCTGAAGATTCTCAAGGACGCCAGCCTGGTGACGGACCGCAGCGAAGGCACCCGCCGCGTCTATCAGCTCAATCCCGCAGGCTTCAACTCTCTGCGCGAATACTTCGACAAGTTTTGGACTCAGGCTCTCACCGCATTCAAAAACAAAGTGGAGGAACAATGACACCTGCAATCGATCAAACCATTCGCAAGAGCATCACCGTGAGGGCCAGCGCCGAGCGCGCCTTCCGCGTCTTCACCGAAGGAATTGACACCTGGTGGCCGCGATCGCATCACATCGGCTCGTCGTCCATGAAGCGCTCCGTGCTCGAAGGCCGCGTCGGCGGACGTTGCTATAGCGAGCAAGAAGACGGCACGCAGGCCGACTGGGGCAAAGTGCTCGAATGGGAACCGCCGCGCCGCTTCGTGATGGCCTGGCAGGTCTCGCCGCAATGGAAGTATGATCCCGACCTGGCTAAGTCGAGCGAAATCGAGGTCCGCTTCACGAGCGAGCTCGACGGCGCCACGCGCGTCGATCTCGAGCATCGCTATTTCGAGCGCCACGGCGACGGCTGGCGGCAAATGCGCGACCAGATCGACGCGCCCGGCGGCTGGAGCGGCATTCTGCAAATGTTCGCGGCAAAAGCGGAATCGGAATAATCGCCGGCCCGCCTCGATCATCGAGACGTTTCCACGTGACCGGAACTGAACGCCCGTTTTCCAAAACGAGACACTCCCCGTAGCCTTGGCACTGATTACACTAGAGCTAACTGCGGTCCAATAGTTGCGCAGGAAGCTCGAAATGGATCTTCGCTACGCCCTTCGCACTCTTGCCAGGACGCCAGCGTTTACTGCGATCGCAACCGCCACGCTCGCTCTTGGCATCGGCATCAACACAGTGGCATTCACGATCTATGGTTCAGTCGCGTTCCGGCAACTGCCCGTGCGCGCGCCTGAAGAGATGGTCAGGCTCCAGTGGCGCAGCGGAGGGTTTCCATCGGACCAGTTCGCCTGGAGCGAATACCAGCGCCTGAAGACCAGCGCCCGTTCGTTCCAGGCGGTGATCGCGACCTCCACTCCGCAGGCCATCGTCTGCGCGTTACCGGACTCGATTTCAGGCAGCTCGGAAGTCGTGCGGATGCGATTGGTCTCCGCCAACTACTTCGAAGCGCTGGGGATCAAACCCCGGATCGGGCGGCCGTTGGGCGGCGGTGACCGCGCCGTCGCGATCATCAGTCACGATTTTTGGAAACGGAAGTTGCGTGCAGATCCGGAAATATTTGGCAAGCCGCTCCGGGTCCTGGGAACAGAGTTCCCCATCGTAGGCGTGGCCCCCGAGAAATTCGCCGGAACCGGATCGCCGCCTCAGACGCCCGACCTTTGGATACCGGCCTCGGCCCAGCCCTTAGTGATGCCCGGGGGCGACTGGACGCACGATGATGGCGCACGTGAGTGGCAAGTTCTGGCGCGGCGCCGGTCCGGCGTCACCTCCCGCCAATACTCAGCCGAGCTTGCTGTGCTGAGCAGCGCATGGCCCCTCGAGGCGGGTAAGCCGGTTCAACTGAGCGCCGCCAGGGCGATGTTTTACCAGACCGATAGTGGCGGATTCGAAACATTCGTCCAGGTCTGCACCATCCTCTTGGTTGCCGTCGGTTTGGTTCTCCTGATGGGCTGCGTAAACCTCACCAACCTGATCGCGGCGCGAAACTCAGGTCGGATGCATGAAGTCGCTTTGAGGCTTGCGCTCGGGGCCAGCCGTAGGCGGATCGTGCGGCAGTTTTGCACCGAGAGTCTGGTGCTTGGCCTCGCCGGCGGAATGGCTGGACTGTTTCTCTCCGCCTGGGTCTGCAGCTGGCTCGGCACAAAAGCTACTGAACTTGGCCAGCAGATCGCCAATGGCGCACTTGGCGTTTCGCTCGACCTTTCACCGGATTGGCGCGTTTTCGCCTTCACTGCCGCACTCTCGTTGATTACCGGCATCGAGGTGGGGATTCTCCCGGCACTTCGCGCGTCGAGCGGCGACATCGGTGCGGCCTTGAAACAAGGTTCAGCCGGCGACTCCGGCGGCGTCGGGATGCGGCGTAATCGCAACTTTCTGCTGGCCGCCCAGGTGGCAAGCTGTCTGATTCTGCTCGCGGGCGGTGGGCTGCTCTTTCGGGGAGCGTCGCGATCGGCGAGCGTAAGGGCAGGCTTCGATTGGAAGCGTCTCGCGGTAGTCGCTATCGACACGCGAAGCATCCCGGGATCGGCGTTGGCGCGCGTTGACATCCTGCATCACGCCGTAACGCGGATCGAGGCCCTTCCGGAAATTGCCTCCGTGGCGTGGGCCGATCGGCCGCCCTTCCTCGGCACTGGAAGCGCAGTGTTTCACAACGCGCAAGGAGCGGCGCTCGGCTGTCTTTTCAATGGCGTGTCCGAGGGTTATTTCACCGCGCTCGGCATTCCCCTGATCGCGGGCCGCACGTTTACCAGGCAGGAAATCGAGCAGGAAGCGCCCATGGCGGTAATCAGCGAATCTACCGCAAGTCGGCTGTGGCCCGGGCAGGACGCGTTGGGCCGCAGAATCTCTCCCGGCAGCATTTGGCTCCGTGGCATATCGGGATACAACTCCTACACCGTGATTGGCGTGGTAAAGACCGTTCGAAGCACATTTCTTTCGAAAGAGGACGACGGTTATGTGTACCTTCCCCGGCGGCTACAGGACGGCGGAGCGCTGCTTCTGGTGCGCACGCGAGCCATGCCGAACCGATCGTTTGAGTCGCTGTCTGCGGCACTGGCCCAAGTCAACCCCAGTTTGCCGGCGCGAACAGTGATTGTCAGTATGGAGCAGGGGCCGCTTCGGATTCAGGAGTTGATGGCGCAAGCGCCCGCCATCGCGGCTGCCGTACTCGGAGGGCTGGCTCTGATGCTTGCATCTCTCGGCATCTACGGCGTGGTATCTCATCTGGTGTCCAAGCGGACCCGCGAGATCGGAATCCGTATCTCGCTCGGCGCAGCGCCATTGGATGTTCTCGCTGTAGTGGGAAGCCAGACGCTGCGGCCAGTGGCATGGGGCGCCGCGCTGGGCTTACTCGGAGCATTAGGAGTCTCTACATTGCTCCGCGCTCTGATCGTGATGCCCGACGTTCCCGATTTGACCTATGGCGCGGGCGCGTTCGACCCGCTGACCTTCCTGGGTGTGCTGTCCGTGCTCGCGGCCGTGGTTGCGGTTGCAGGGTTCATCCCGATGCGCCGGGCTACTCGGGTCGACCCTGCGGTGGCGCTGCGTAACGAATGAAGCCACCTCGTTCGCCGCAAGGAATGGAAATCGCAAAGCAGCTGACTCCAACGACCGGTTTTCCCATCTGGACCAGTCCTCGCGGCAGAAGCCACATCCACGATTCGGCGCATCGCTGTCGAAGCGCCCCTAGGAAGCATTGAAGGCCTCCCCGTGAAACGCGTGGCCAACTGCGACCACGTCCGCACTGTCCCACGCTCGGCCTTGACCAAGCGGATCGGCCAGTTACCCCCGTCGCCGCCCTGAGGTAAAAGCGTAGGCTCGGTCACGCCCTCGCGCGTCAATCGAATAACATATGGTTCCCTGCCCTCCCGGCCACGGCCGACGTCCGGCTACGCTCGATCCAAATGCATTGTCCGGCCTCATCTCACAATCCCATCCGGCCAATCCCTAATCCCCAATCCCCGCCTCTCCGGCGATGCGGTCCCAGCTATCCTTAGTTCATGAAGCAGCTAGCGCTGGAAGCGCTCGATTCGGCCCAGCGCCCGGGCGTCACATACGCCGACGTTCGCATCGTCGAAAGCCGCGACCGCGAGCTCGCCACCAAGAACGGCAAACCCGGCCAGGTTTCGAGCGACGAATCGGTCGGCATGGGAATTCGCGTGTTGGCGGATGGCTGCTGGGGTTTCGCGGCGACCGATGATCTGACACGCGCCGGCATCGAATCCGCGGCGGCGCTGGCCGTCGACATCGCTCACTCGAGCGCGCTCGCCAAGAAACACGACGTCACGCTCGCGCCCGAAGCGAAGCATGAGGCCAACTGGGTCTCGCCCTGCCGGATCGATCCATTTTCGGTGAGCGTCGAGGAGCAGTTCGGATTGCTCGCCGCGGTCGACGATGAGCTGCGCCGCGCTGCCGGAGTGACACTGGCGCAAACGTCGATGATCTTTCACCGCAGCCGGCAGGTCTTCGTGTCTTCCATCGGCAGCGTCATCGATCAGACCCGCACCACCAGCGGCGCCGGATTCGAAGCCTACAGCTTCAAGGGCGATCAGATCCAGAAGCGCTCCTATCCGAATTCGTTCGGCGGCCAGCATCAGCTCAAGGGCTACGAGCTGATTCACGAACTCGATCTGCTGAAGCACGCGCCGCGCGTGGCCGAGGAAGCCGTAGCGTTACACTCGGCCGATCAGTGTCCGGAAGGCCGTTTCGATCTCATCGTGGATGGCAGCCAGCTCGGCCTGCAGGTGCACGAATCCATCGGGCATCCCATCGAGCTCGATCGCGTGTTGGGCTCGGAGGCCAATTACGCGGGCATGAGCTTTCTCACGCTCGACAAGTTGAATCACCTGCGCTACGGTTCCGATCTGGTAAACGCGGTTTGCGACGCGCGCATCGAGCACGGTCCCGGCATGGGCACGTTCGCGTACGATGACGAGGGCGTTCCCGCGCAATCGGCCGACATCATTCGCAACGGGCAATTTGTGGGCTATATGACTTCAAGGGAAACTGCGGCCGCGATCGGCGCGACGCGATCGAATGGAACCATGCGCGCCACCAGTTGGGCGCGCCTTCCGCTGATCCGCATGACGAACGTCAGCCTGCTGCCGGGCGAGCAAACGCTCGACGAAGTTTTCGCGGGAGTGAGCCACGCGATTTACATGGAGACGAACCGGAGTTGGTCCATCGACGACAAGCGGTACAATTTCCAGTTCGGTTGCGAGATCGCCTGGGAGATCAAGGACGGCAAGCGCACGCGCATGCTGAAGAACCCGACATATAGCGGCATCACAACCGAGTTCTGGAATTCGTGCGCGGCTCTTGCGAATCGCGAGCACTGGGTGCTGTGGGGCGTTCCGAATTGCGGCAAGGGGCAGCCCGAGCAAGTGATCGGCACGGGCCACGGCGCCAGCCCGGCGCGTTTCCACAACATCAAAGTGGGAGCCGCGTATGCCGGCTGATACCGGCGGCGCCATGCTTGCGCAGAGGGAATGCCGCGAACTATTCGGAGCAGTAGAGCGGGCGGCCAAGTCGTTAGGCGTGTCTGATGTTGAAGCGCTGTTCGGCGCGCATTTCGGCGCTCTCACGCGTTTCGCGAATAACACCATCCATCAAAACGTGGCCGAGCAGGATCGCTGGATTTCGGTTCGCGTGGCGCTGGATCAAAAAACCGCGCGCGCCACAACCAACCGCTTCGATCCGGATTCGATTCGCGGCGCCGTGGAGCAGGCTCTGGCGCTGGCTCGATCGGCAGCGCCCAATCCAGACTTGCTGCCGCTGAATGAGGTTTCGGTGACGTCGGAAACCAAGCGCTTCGACGCGGCGACTGCAAATGCGACGCCGGATCACCGCGGGCGTGCCGTGGCCGAAGCCATTCGCATCGTCGAAAGCGCGGGACAGACCGCAGCCGGCATTTACTCCACGGGCCAAAGTGTGGAGGCGATCTTCAATACGCGGGGCGTCGCGGCCTGGCATGCGGAAACCATGGCGCAGTTTTCGATCACTGCGATGGCCGGCGATAGTTCGGGATGGGCGAAGGCTTCGGCGGTTTCGCACGCAACGATCGATCCAGTGGCGTTAGCGCGCAGTGCCACCGAAAAGGCTCGGCTATCGCGCGATCCGCGGGAAATCGCTCCCGGCCGCTACACGGTGATCCTGGAGCCGGCGGCGGTGCTCGATCTGGTGGGACAAATGTTCGGCGATTTCAGCGCGACTTCAGTCAACGACAGCCGCAGCTTCCTTACCGATCGCCTGGGCACGAAGCTTTTCGGAGACAACGTACATATTTCGGACGACGTCGCGCATCCGCTCCAAGCTGGTGTGCCTTTTGATGGCGAAGGCGTGCCGCGCCGCAAACTGACGCTGGTGGAAGCCGGGGTTCCGCGCGAGCTAGCTTATTCGCGATCGAGCGCGCACCGCGCGGGCGTAGAACCTACTGGCCACGGTTTCCCGCTGCCAAACGAAGTCGGCGAAGCGCCGCTGAACATCGTGATCGCGGGAGGGACGACGATGCTGGATCAAATGATCGCCTCCACCGAGCGCGGCGTTCTGGTCACGCGGCTTTGGTACATCCGCGAAGTAGATCCCTACGAGAAAATCATGACCGGCATGACGCGCGATGGCACGTTCCTGATCGAAGATGGGCGCGTGACTCGCGGCCTGCGCAATTTCCGCTTTAATCAGGGCATTATCGAATTGCTGAACAATGTCGAAGCGCTTTCGCCCGCCGTGCGCGCTTCCGGCGAAGAAGCTTTCGACATGGTGGTTCCGGCCATGAAGGTGCGCAACTTCAACTTCACTGAAGTCACCCGATTCTGAGAGGTAAGATAAAGGCGAAGGGATAAATTGCATCATCACGGCCACCAGCACGGGACGGCGAGCATTCTGAAATGGTCGTTTTTGGCCACGATTTTGTTCGTCGTGGTGGAGGCCGTCGCGGGCTTCCGCTCCGGCAGCTTGGCGCTGGTCTCCGATGCCGGCCACAACTTCACCGATGCGCTCGCGCTGGTGCTGGCCACCATCGGCGTGTACATGCAATCCAAGCCCGCCGACAGCGTCAAGACTTACGGCTATCATCGCGCCGGCGTTCTAACGGCGTTCGCGAATGCGCTCACGCTGGTGGTAATCGCAGTATTCATCTTCTATGAAGCGTGGCAGCGTTTCGTGCATCCCCAGCACATCGAAGAGTGGACCATGTTCTGGGTCGCCGTGGCGGCGCTCGCGCTCAACGGCGGCATCATGCTGGGGCCTGCATCGCGACAAGGATCGCGACATCAATATACGCGCAGCGTTTGTGCACATGCTGGGCGACGCGGTCAGTTCGGTGGGGATCATCGCGGGCGCGATCGCGATCCACTTACACCGGCCTCGCGGTGATCGACCCGGTGCTGTCGGTCCTGATTGGAGTCCTGATCGTTTGGACTGCCTGGGACATTATTCAAGAATCGCTGAACGTTTTGCTGGAAGGCCTGCCGCGTGGCATGGAGCTCAACGAAGTCACCGAAGCGATGCGCCAGATCGAAGGCGTGATCGACGTTCACGATCTGCACATCTGGAGCCTGGGTTCGAGCGCGCACGCTTTGAGCTGCCACGTGCTGATCGAAGACATGCCGACGTCGGAGAGCAACGCCATTTTGCACCGCATCAATGACGTGCTGTGTGCAAGTTCGAGATTCGTCATTCCACCGATTCAGTTCGAGCACACCAAGTGCGCACTATCCGATGCGCCTTGTACTATACTCGTGAGTTCGCAGCACCACGAACATCAACACTAAGCTAAGGAGAACCATGACGCCTCCTCCCTCGCCTCTTCCGCCGGGCGGCGCCGCGCCACCGGCGAAAAAGAGCAACGTTCTACTGTGGGTCCTGGTTGGAATAGGCGGATTTTTCGCGCTGATCATCGTAGTCGTTCTGGCCGGCGGCCTCTTCGTGGCCCATAAAATCCGGCAGAACAATTTCGAATTCACGTCCCGGGACGGGTCTGTTCAAATCGGCGGCGCGGCAAAAGTGCCTGGCTGGTTGCCCGATTATCCCGGCTCCAAACCAAAAAGCATTTTTTCCGCGCGAAGCAAGGATGTGCGAACTGGAACATTCCTATTCACGACCAAGGACCCGGCGGATCATGTGGCGCAATACTATCGCGATCAACTGGAGGCCTCCGGGTTCACAATTGCCGCCGAGACTAATTCCGCGAGGAGCCAAGTCATCACGGCCGAGGACCATTCCAAGGACCGCACGGTAAATGTGGTGGTCGGCGGCGGAACGAACGAAACTTCGGTCACCGTCACTTACACGAACAAATAGCCAGCCATTCTTCGGCGCGAGCGCGGAGCGAGGCCGGGGCGTAGAAGTTCGGAATCAGGTCGCCGATGATGGCCACCGAATCCGCGCCGGCTTCGAACACTTCGGGAGCGCGATCGCGCGTGATGCCTCCGATTGCGACCAGCGGTTTTTGCGTGAGGGAACGCAGGGCGCGCAAGCGCTCCAGGCCGACGACCGGATCGGGGTTCTGCTTGGACGCGGTCGCGAAGATGGGGCCGATTGCTAAGTAATCGACGGGCTCGCGATCGGCGGCGATCAGTTGTTGCTCGTTGTGCGTAGAGAATCCGATGATGCTGGAGGCCGGCAGAATGCGGCGGGCATCCGAAGGGGCGAGATCGTCCTGGCCTAAATGTAATCCGGCGTCGAGTAGCTTTGCGATGTCAGCGCGATCGTTCACGATGAATAGCGCTCCGGCATCGCGGCATAGCTCCGCGATCCGGCTGGCGTCTTCAAAAGCCTGTCGCGAGAAGAAGCTCTTGTGCCGGAATTGCAGGATGCGCGCGCCTGCGGCGAGCAGTTCCTCGGCCGCCGGGACGGCTGGAATGCGGTCCGCGTCAATCACGGGATAGAACCGGGGAAGTTTCATGCGGCCGCCAGCGCCATGGCGCCAAACAATACGCTGTCGTCGCCGAGGGCAGCGGGGACCACGTCGATGCGGGCGCGCGACCACGAAGTGATCTGCCGCGACAATTCCTGGCGCAGCGGAACGAACAAACGATCGCCTGCTTTGCTGATGCCTCCGCCGATGACGATGCGCGCGGGGTTCAGCAGCATAAGGGCGGCTTTCAATCCCAGCGCCAAATCGACTACGTAGCGCTCCACAAATTCAGGATCGCGCAACAGCTCGCTGGCGGGGCGGCCATGATCGCGCTCCAGCCACAATCCGCAGCACATCCGCTCCAGGCAACCCCGTGATCCGCACAGGCAGTCGGGACCGCCGGGCCGCACGGTGAGATGCCCAATTTCCCCAGCGTACGAATCCGCGCCGCGATAGATTGCGCCGTCATGAGTGATGATGCCTCCCCCAATTCCGGTGGAAAGCGTCATGTAAAACAGTGGCCGGTAGCCGCGCCCAGCGCCATAGAGCCCTTCGCCGAGCGCACCAACGTTGGCGTCGTTGTCCATGAGCGGCAGGACGCCGGTCAGTTTCTCGATGTAGTGCGGGAGATCAAAGTTCTCCCAGCCTGGAACGTGTGTGGACAGCACTACTCGCTGGCTTTTGAAATCCACTGGGCCGCCGAAGCCGATTCCGCAGCGATCGAAATTGTAGCGCGACTTCCATTCATGAATGATTGCCGCAATGCGGTCGAGGATTGATGCGTCAGTCGCATGGGATTGGCGTTCGACCATCTGCTCGCCTTGAAACACCGCCATGCTGAACTTCGTCCCGCCGATATCGATGGAGAGGGTGGTCAAGCGGGGAACAGCGAAGAGAACAGTTCCTCCCCGCACAGATAATTGGGGACGATATAGTCGGCGCCGACGCCGATCAAGCGCTGGCGCTTCCATAGGTCGACCTTGGCGCAAGCTGGCTCTTCGCTCGCTACGCCCACGGCTACGCCGCCGACGTTTTTCACTTCCTCAATCTCTACGTAGCCGTCGCCGAAGCCAAGGAATTCGTTGCCCTGAAATTCGGCGCTGGAGAGGATGCGCTGGATCAGGATCGCTTTCGAGAAGCTCTTGTAATCGTCGAGCGCGCCGTAGACTCCGCCGTCGAAATATTGCGTGACGCCCAGCAGCCGCGCTTCTTCCTTCATATAAATCTCGTCGGTGCCGCTCGCGAGATACATCTTGAGCCCGCGGTCTTTCAGGCGCTCCAGCAGTTCGCGGGATCCGGGCACCAGATAATCTTCGGGATCCACCTGACCTTTGCGCAACGACTCAACGCGGCTTTCGATTTTGACCCACAACCGATCGAGGTACATTTTCTTGTATGCGAGAGGCTCCAGCGGCTTGCCGCCACGGGCTTCCACGGCCTCAGCGAAAGCGATCATCTGGTAGATGGTTTCCTTGCCGGTGAGCCGCCAGACAAACTCCTCCACCAAAACGCGCAACTGTTCTTCCGATTCCCCCGTCTTCAGATCGGCAAGGATTTCGACCATCATCGGGACCATCACGTTCATCCATCCCGAGCGGATTAAGGAAAGGGTGCCATCGAAGTCGAAGAGCACGACTCGGGCATTGCGGGCAGAAACGCCCGGACTGATATTTTCAACCATTGAATTCAAATCTACTGTTGTAATTTCTCGACAATCGATGGGGCGTAGTAAACCGTCGCTGCAACCACGGCGCCGATAGTTCCGCTCAGGATGGCGGCATACCACAGGAATTTACGCTTGGTCAGGATTGCCAGGGACGCCAGGACGATGGAAAACTCCAGAAATACTTCGCCGAAATGGAAACCGAGCGCTTGCCGGCCTCGCAGATGGCTTTCCTGCTCCAGGCCCTGCGCTTCCTTCTGAATGTCCTCGTCGTCCTTGCGGTATTTTTCCCCGTTCTTCTGGTACTGCGCGCTTTGATCGTTCAACTTCATGCCGGCGAACAAATCGCGCGCGACTTCGGATTGATAGCGCCGAATAGACTTGGCTTGATAATACGACCACTGGTCCGATGCCTTCTGCTGCAGCAGCAACTCCTCGGTGGTCATGATGTGGCCGAGCACGGAAACCACGGCGAGAAACGCGGCCAAAATCGCCATGGTGGCGGCCACGTGCTTCTCGAACGGCTCCTTGACTTTTTCTAGCTCTTCCTGGAGTTCTTCTTCGACACTCATTTGTCTAATATCATAAGCCAGAAGCTAGGGTCCAGGTGCGGGTTGTTGGACTCGTCTCCGCTGTGTCCACGATCGTTGAGCTCGCGGCACTTGGCAATGATCGCTTCAAACCGAGGCTGGCCCCGATAGCGGTCCGATTCCGAAACATGGATACGCAGGATGCGCGCTTTATGAGCGAACCAGCCGGACCATGTCGACATCAGAGAGCACTAGCAAGCCATCTTCCAGCATGCCTTCAATGACCTCGGCCGCGGCGCTGATTTTCTCGGGCGAGTCGATCACCGAGACCATGATGGGAAGGTCACGGGAGACGTGCAGAAAGCTCTTCTTGTGTTCGTGGCCTTTGGCTCCGTATCCCAAGATTCCGCGATACACGGTGGCGCCGGCGATATCCATCATGCGGAGCCGCTTCACGATCGCGTCGTAGAGCGGCTCGTCGTGCCACTTGTCGGCTTCACCCAGAAATATGCGCAGCATTCTTGCGGGAGCAACTTTTCGCTGGTGCGGGATTTTCGGCTCCTGCTGTGAGGAGGGACGAGCAAGTTTGATTACTGTAGTGTCCTGCACTTCGATGAGGCCGTCTGTGACCATCTCGTACAGAGTCGGCAGCAATTCGTCGACTCGCTCGGCGGTCTCTACGAACTCGATCCGGATCGGGAGGTGCTCCGCCATGGCTTCCATGCGCGGCGTATGCAAGGCGTGATGAGAGCCAAAGCCGGAAAACGCGCGTGTCGCGGTGGCGCCGGCGATTCCTTTGTGGAGCAAAAAAGTCATGAGCGCATCGTGCAGCGAGGTCATGCGATGGGGCACGTCCTCGTTGATGAAGATGGTGACCTTCTTGGCGGGACCTTTGGTTAGCATTGCGTTTCCCCTCTCCTTAGCGCCGCGACGCCAAAACCGCTCCCAGCCAAACACCGAAATAGCCGACGATCACGCTAGCGGTGACGTAGAACAATCCGATCCAGCGCGCGCCGTCGCGAACAGCCTGATAGGTTTCGTATTCGAAACTGGAAAATGTCGTGTATCCGCCCAGGACGCCGACGACCAGGAACAGCCGCCAGTTCGGATGCGGCTGCCAGCGCTCGGTCAGCAGTGTCATCAAAACGCCGATCAAGAATGAGCCGGTGATGTTAATCACGAACGTGCCGAGCGGAAACCGGCCGGCGTATTTTCCCATGATCCACGTGCCGGCGACGTAGCGGGCGAGTCCGCCGAGCCCGGCGCCTGCTAACACGACGAGATATTTGTCCAAGTTGTACCTGCGGCGACATACCTACGATACGACGAGGCTGCGTCCGCATTCAATCGCGAGTCATGATCTGCTTGTTTCTGCGCTGTCCTCCGTCATTAGTTCCAGGATCAGGCGTCGAGCTGATCGAGCGCCCAGCGCGCGTGTTCCGCGACGAGTGGGTTCGGGAACGCGGCCAGGGTTTCGAGCGGCTCGCGGAATTTCTCCAGCTTGCTGTTGCCCATCGCGATTGCGACATTTCGCAAGAAACCGGCGTATTTCGCGCGTTGAATGGGGCTCGTACGGAAAGATGTCGCGAAATTCGTCCTCAGTTAGCCGCGCGAGTTCTTCGAGAGGCGGCGCAAAATGGCGAGGCTCGAACGCGGGCTCCTGCGCGACGGGCGCGCGCGAGTTCCAAGGACACACGTCCTGGCAAATGTCGCAGCCGAAAATGTGCTGGCCGATTTCGGCGCGCATCTCCTCGGGTGCGGCTCCGTGCAATTCGATGGTGAAGTACGGGATGCAGCGGCGCGCGTCGATCTCGTAACCTTCGGGCGCGATGGCTTGCGTGGGACAAGCGTCTATGCAGCGCGTGCAAGTGCCGCATCGGTCGGGCGGAGGCGTGTCACCTGGATTAACTCATCGGTCTCGATCTCGAGTGACGTAAGGATCTCGCCGAGAAACACCCACGAACCGATCTCCTGATTGATCAGGCAGGTGTTCTTGCCGATCCAGCCCAGGCCGGCTTCGCGAGCATAGGAGCGTTCGAGCAGTGGCGCGGTGTCGACGCAAATCTTGTATTCGTGATCCGGCCCGAGTTTCACAGCCAGAACTTCCAGACCGCGGCGCAAGACGTCGTGATAATCAGTCGCCCCAGGCGTAGCGCGAGACCCAGCCGACGGCGGCGTCGTTCAATTCCGTGGATCGCGGCTCGGGCCGGTTGTACAGTTTGCCGACGCAGATGATGGAGCGCGCGCTCGCGAGCAACAGCTTGGGATCGCTTCGAACAATGGCGCGGCGATCCGTGAGATAGCCCATGGCGCCAGCCATGCCGCGCTCGACCCAATCGAGATAGCGGCGGCTGTCATCGGGTAGAGGCGCGGCACGCGCGATTCCAGCGAGTTCGAAACCGCACTCGCGCGCCAAGCGTTTGATCTCGGACGCAGTCACGATTTCATCATATACACTGAAGATTCACCATGAAGCTGAACAGTTACACCATCACACAGGGCAAGGACCGCGCCCCGGCACGCGCGATGCTGAAAGCCATTGGACTCACTGACGAGGACATGAAGAAGCCGATCATCGGCATCGCGAACACGTGGATCGGCACCATGCCGTGCAATTTCAACTTGCGCGAGCTGGCGAAGGATGTGGCCCAAGGGATTCGCGACGCCGGCGGGACGCCCATGGAGTACAACACCATCGCGATCAGCGACGGCGTCACCATGGGGACCGAAGGGATGAAGGCGTCGCTGGTGAGCCGCGATCTGATTGCCGATTCGATTGAGCTGGTGGCGCGCGGGCACATGTTCGACGGCATCGTCGCGCTGGTGGCGTGCGATAAGACGATTCCCGGCGCGGCGATGGCGCTGCTGCGGCTCAACACGCCGGGGTTGATTTTGTACGGCGGTTCGATTCTTCCGGGCCATCACAAAGGGCGCGATCTGACTATTCAAGATGTCTACGAAGCGTTGGGCGCGAATGCGACCGGCAAGATGTCGGACGAGGAATTGCTCGCAAATCGAGAACTCGGCGTGTCCAGGAGCGGGCGCGTGCGGCGGGCAATTCACGGCGAACACCATGGCGACGGTGATGGAGCTGATCGGGCTGTCGCCGCTCGGCACGGCCGCGGTTCCACAGGTGGACGCGCGCAAGCACGGGGTTGCGGCGCGCTGCGGACGGTTGGTCCTGGATCTGGTGAAGAACAACTTGCGGCCGCGCGATATCGTCACGCGCAAAGCGTTTGACAACGCGATCGCATCGGTAGCAACGACGGGCGGCTCCACGAATGCGGTGCTGCATCTGCTGGCCATGGCTCGCGAAGCAAGCGTGCCGCTCGATATCGACGATTTCCAGACCATCAGCGAGCGGACGCCGTTGCTGGTGGATTTGAAGCCCGCGGGCAAGTTTGTGGCGGTGGATGTGGACAAAGCCGGCGGTATCCCGGTGATCGCGCAACGCTTGGTGCAGGGCGGCTATGCGGACGGCTCGGCGATGACGGTGACGGGGCGGACATTGGCCGAAGAGGCGGCTGACGCGAAGGAAACGCCGGGGCAAGAAGTGATCCATCCGCTGGATAAGCCGATCAAGAAGTCGGGCGGCTTGGTGATTCTGCGCGGGTCGCTCGCGCCGGATGGCTGCGTGATCAAAGTGACAGGCATCGAGCGTACCGAGCAGCGCGGGCCCGCTCGCGTTTTCGATTCCGAGGAAGAAACGCAAGCGGCGATATTGGCGGGGAAGATTCATCCGGGCGACATCGTGGTGATTCGCTACGAAGGGCCGCGCGGAGGGCCGGGCATGCGTGAGATGCTGCAAGTGACCAGCAAGATCGTCGGCGCGGGGCTTTCCGACAGCGTCGCGCTGCTGACCGACGGCCGCTTTAGCGGTGCTACGCGCGGATTCTGCGTGGGCCACGTTGCGCCGGAAGCCGCGGTGGGAGGGCCGATCGCAGCGATTCAAGAAGGCGACATCATCCACATCGACATCGCGAACCGGACCATCAATTTGGAGATTCCCGAAAGCCTGTTGAAACACCGGCTCTCTGAATGGAAAGCGCCCGCGCCGCGTTATCGCTCGGGCGTGTTCGCCAAGTACGTTGCTTTGGTAGGATCGGCGTCCGAAGGCGCGTTGACGACGCCGGCATAGCGCTACCTCAGGTACTTGTCAAACCAAGTGAGTTCTTCGTACAACACGTGCTCGAGGGACTCCTTTCCGCGGTATCCATGCGCCTCCGCGGGGAGCATTACCAGACGAACCGTGCCGCCGTTACCCCGAATCGCGGCGTACATGCGCTCGGATTGGATGGGGTACGTTCCGGTGTTGTCGTCGGCCTCGCCGTGGATGAGAAGAACGGGAGTCTTGATTTTATTGGCGAACCAGAACGGCGACATCTTGGTGTAAACGTCGGGCGCCTCCCAGAAGGTGCGAGTCTCGGTCTGGAAACCGAAGGGCGTCAGCGTCCGGTTGTACGCACCGCTTTCGGCGACTGCCGCGCGAAACAAATTGGAATGCGCCAACAGATTCGCGGTCATGAATGCGCCGTAGCTGTGGCCGAAGATTCCCACGCGATTCCGATCCACCACGCCCAGGTCGGCCGCTTTATCCACAGCGGCCTGAGCGTCCATGACCAGTTGATCCACGTAGGTATTGTTGACGGTTTCCGCATCGCCGATGATCGGCATGGCCGCTTCATCGAGCAGAGCGTAGCCATCTAGCACGACCAACTGGTGGTAATTCAGCTCGCTGAATGCCTGCGCCGCATGTCCGGTCACCTGGCCCGCGGTGCTAGCGTCGCTGAACTCGTACGGGTACGCCCAGACGACGGCGGGCAGTTTCGTTCCCGGCTTGTATCCGGCGGGAAGATACAGGGTGAACGAGAGAGGCACTCCGTCTGCGCGCTTGTAGGTGACCAACTGCTTCGTTATCCCGGCCGTTTGCGGCGCGGGATTGGGATAGTGCGTCAGGGCCTTCACCTCTGAACGGCTGCGGATGTAGAAATTTGGTGGATCGGTGGGGCTTTCGCGGCGCGTCAACAGGCGCGCGCCGCTGTCGTCGAGCATGGCCAAGACGGTCTCGTATCCGCTGGCGCCGGCTTGGAAAAGGCGCTCCGCTTTAGCGGTGGCCAGGTTGAAACGATCGAGGAACGGGTGGTCGCCGGTGGGCGACGATCCTTCGCCCGCCAGATAAATCTCGTCACCCGATTGGATCACCAGCCGACGGCCGTCGGGCGTGACCTTAATGAATGGATTTCCCGGATCGTGATAGGCGTCGCGTTCATTGCGATTGAAGATGAGACGAGCCTCGGCGCCCGGCTGGTCGAGACTGATTTCGAACGTGCGCTCGATGCGCTTGATGCGCTCGTAATCTTTAACTAGCGCCTTGCCGTTGGCGAGTGGCAGCAGGCTCCGGAATCGCTCCTCAGTCTTGAAGACTTCGTTCGGCTGTCCGCTAAAGGGCGCCGCGATCAGCACGATCTTGTCGCGGTGTGGGACCTTGGCCTTCGGATTGCCGCCGTCGAGCGCTTCGGCCCAGAGCAGCGTCGCCGGCTTGTCCTGCAGCCATTGATACGACCGGGGACCGGTGCGAACACCGGCTAGGGGAATACGATCCGCCAAAGGCAGACTTGCGACCTTGTACTCGACTTTTGCGGCGCGATCCCAGACTTCGATCTCCGTGGGAAACTCGCTGGCGCGCATTTGATAGGAATACGGCTTGTGCAGCCAGACGGCGAGCAAATGGGCCTGATCGGGAGACGGGCGGACAACCGTATAGATGGCGGGTTTGCCGAGTGGAGTGGCCTTGGTGGTGACCGCATCCACATAAACTAGCTGCGAGGTGGCGTAGTAATCAAACAGGTCCTCATCATGCGGCGTGGCCAGCAGGTCCTCGAATGTTGGCGCCGGACCCGCGTTACCTATGCTCTCCTGCACGTGCGGCCCTTTGGGGATGGCGGGCTCGACGGGAACGGGCCCTCGCGCGGCGGGTACGGTGCTGACGATCAAGGTGCGATTGTCGCCTAGCCATTGAACGGGGACGCCTCCAAGCTGCACGCCGTTCACTTTGAGCCCGGAGATCCGGCGAGTCTGACCGGTGGACGGCGACGAGATCCATAGCTCAACGCCTTGAGCTATCGTGTTGGTAAAGGCAAACTGCTTGCCGTCCGGGCTCCAGACCGGTGCGCCGAATCTTCCATCCGGCGGCAACGTGATGGCAATGGTCTCGCCTCCCGGCAGCCGTTGGATCGCCATGGAGACGTAATAGTTCGCCATATGCAGGCTGTTGGTGTTGGCATCAACGCGGAAGCCCGCCAGCGGGAGGAACGGTTGCGCGACTTGCGCGATGGGGGGATATCGCACGCCTTGCAGAAAGATCACGTAATCGCGCTGCGGGCTAATGGAAAGAACGGGGGTTGGTGGAGCGTTTAGGGCGTCGCGGATGTCCTTGGGCGGCTGTTGGTAAGGGAAATCGCCGGCCCAAATGACTGTGGCAAGAGCCAGAAGCAGGAGCTGGAATCGGCCGATCATGGCCAATTTTACACTGGGACCGCTCCCTTTGCTCGCGGCTCCGCTTTTAAGCGCGGTTCGGCTTAGGCGGTTTGCGGGGCTGCGACGTGGGCGTCGAGCATCTTCTGGAGGTCGGTCTTGCCGCACGCGCCGACCTTCTGCTCGACGACCTTGCCACCCTTGAACAATAGTAGCGTTGGGATACTGCGAACCGCATACCGCATTCCTGTCGCATTGTTCTCATCCATGTTCAGTTTGCCGACCCTGAGACGGCCTGCGTAGATCTCGGCGATGAAATCCACTGTGGGCGAGATTGCGCGACAGGGTGGACACCACTCTGCCCAAAAGTCCACCAGGACGGGTGTCCCGGAATTCAGTACGTCCTGATCCCAAGATGCATCTGTAAATGTGAGTGTCTTTGCGCCAGCCATACTGACACCAGATGCCGCCTTAGGCAGAAAGATTCAACCGGATTTGTCAGGCTGAGTTTAGGCGGTCTGCGGCGCTGCGACGTGGGCGTCGAGCATCTTCTGGAGGTCGGTCTTGCCGCACGCGCCAACCTTCTGCTCCACCACCTTGCCGCCCTTAAACAGGAGCAGGGTTGGGATGCCGCGGACGTTGTAGCGCATACCGGTGGCGCCGTTTTCGTCCACATTCAGCTTGCCCACTTTGACGCGGCCGGCATAGGCTTCGGCAATCGCGTCCACGGTCGGCGACATCATCCGGCACGGCCCGCACCACTCGGCCCAAAAGTCCACCAGGACGGGGGCCTCGGAATTCAGGACGTCTTTATCCCAGGTCGCATCGGTAAATGTCAGAGTATTCGCACCAGCCATAGTATTCTCAATCTCCCCTAAGTCAAATAGATGTTGCTAAAAGCAAAAGGATTCAGCTCGCCACTTAGCCCGCCAAAAGGCGCCGATACAAGTCCACATACTCGCCGGCCGAGGCCTGCCAAGAAAAATCTTTCTCCATGCCCCGCCGCATCCTGCGCGCCCATTGCTCCGAGTTCTGATAGGCCTTCAGGGCCTGCCGCACGGCCTCCAGCAGGGCGTCGCCGGAATAGTCGCGGAACTTAAAACCAGTATCTTCATCAATGGTATCATCCAGACCGCCGGTGGCGCGGACCACCGGGACCGTACCGTACTTCAGGCTGTAAATCTGGTTGAGGCCGCAGGGTTCATAGCGGCTAGGCATAAGTAACATGTCGGCTCCGGCTTCGATCCGATGCGACAATCCGACGTCGTAGCCGATCTGCACGCCCACCTGCTTCGGGTAGGCGCGCGCGAGCGCCTGAAACATCGATTCGTGCAAGGGATCGCCCGAGCCCAGCACCACCAGGCTCAGGTCCTGCTGCAGCAGCCGCGAGGCGGCGTTCTCCAGAATATCGAAGCCTTTTTGCGACGCGAAGCGCGAGATGATGGCGATCAGCGGCCGGTCCAGATTGTCGTTCTGGAGCCCATACTCAGCCAGGATCGCGCGCTTGCACGCGCGCTTGCGCGAAAGGTCGCCGGGCGAATAATTCCGAGCGATATACGGATCATCCTCGGGATTCCACTGGTTATAATCGACGCCGTTCAGGATGCCCGTAATCGGCCCGTGGTTCCGGAGAAAACCGTCCAGTCCAAAACCGTACTCAGACGTTTGGATCTCGTGGGCATAGCCCCTGCTGACGGTGCTGATGGCGTCCGACCAAGCGATGCCGCCCTTCAGGAAATTAACGTCGCCGAAGAACTCCAGTTGCTCCGGGTTCATCCAGCGCGGGTCCAGTCCAATTTGCGGCACGACTTCCGGTCCGAAAATTCCCTGATAGCCGAGGTTATGGATGGTGAGCAGCGATTTGACACGCCGGAAGGTCGGATCGCCGTGGAAATGTTCGCGCAGGTACACGGCGGTAAGTGCGGCCTGCCAGTCGTGCAGATGCAAGAGATCCGTGGGGAATAAGTGGCGCGCCACGCCGAACGCCGCCATCGAGAGCACGGCGAAGCGCAGATGATTATCCGGGAAATCGACTGGTCCCACGCCGTAGATTCCATTGCGATCGAAGAGCGCGGGGCAGTGAACGAAATAGTAGGTGACTTCGTGGTCCGTGGTTCGATGGATGTCCACCATGTAACCCGGACCGAGCGGAATCCAGAGATTCCGGTAGGCTTCGCGGGTGGCTCGCGGATAGCGATTTTCTCGATAAGCGGGGATCAGGACGGCTACGTGCTCGCCGCGTTCGGTGAGCGCCGCGGGAAGGGCGCCTAAAACATCGGCCAGTCCGCCTGTTTTAGCGAAAGGCGCGGCCTCCGACGCAACCATGAGGATGTTCATGCAGGGAGGATGTTGGGGCTGTCCTTGTGAACCGCATCCAACACGCCGTTGATGAACGCGACCGATTCGTCGCCCGAAAACTGCCGCGCGAGTTCCAGCGCTTCGTCGATCACCACGGCTGCCGGCGTGTCCTGGCGGCTCATTTCGTAGATGGCGAGCCGCAGGATGTTGCGATCGACAATCGGCATGCGCTCCAGCTTCCAATGCGCTGATTTCTCGGAAATTCGATGGTCGATGTCCGGGGCCATTTCGCAAGTGCCCTTCGCGAGCTCTTCCATAAATTCGTCTCGCCCGTCACGCGGGCTGTCGTCATCCGGCTCCTCGGCAGGTTCCGGCGCTCCCTCGGCGCGCAACGTGTCATAGAACGCGCGAATCGTTTCTTCCATGGGACGCTTGGTCATGTCCCACTGGTAGAGAACTTGCAGAGCTCGCTGCCGGGATCGGTGACGTGCTGCCATCTGCCCTATTGTCGCAGGCGGCGAATCTGCTCGGCCATCTCGATGGCGGTGATCGCGGCGTCGTATCCCTTGTTGCCGTCTTTGCCGCCCGCGCGATCGGCGGCCTGTTCGATGGTGTTCGTGGTGAGGACTCCGAATGCTACGGGGATGCCGGTTTCAAGTTGCACCGCCATGAGGCCGCTTGCGGCTTGCCCCGCGACGTAATCGAAGTGCGGGGTGTCTCCCCGGATCACAGCGCCGAGCGCGATGATGGCATCGGGCTTATTGCGTTCAGCCATCGTTTTGGCTACGATCGGCAGCTCCCAGGCGCCAGGGACCTTGACGACCTCGATGTCGACGGCGCCGCAGCTCTTCAAAGCATCTAGTGCGCCGGCGAGCAAGGCTTCCGTGATGGAGCTGTTGAACTGCGCGCAAACAACGGCAAACTTAAAACGCGCGGCCTGGAGATGCGAAAAAGTCGGTTTTCCTTCGGTCACTTTGGTGGGATATGGGATACTTGAGGTTCAGGCCTCATTCTACCGCATGGATCCAGCTTTCATACGCAACTTCTCTATCATCGCGCACATCGACCACGGCAAGTCCACGCTTGCGGACCGGCTGCTTGAAGCCACGGGCGCGCTCTCGCAGCGCGAAATGATGGAGCAGGTTCTGGACACCATGGACCTGGAGCGCGAGCGCGGCATCACCATCAAGGCTCACGCCGTGCGATTGACCTATCGGGCGGATGATGGGCAGCTCTACCAGCTCAATTTGATCGACACGCCGGGCCACGTTGATTTCACCTACGAGGTTTCGCGCAGTCTGCAAGCCTGCGAAGGCGCGCTGCTGGTGGTGGATGCGTCGCAGGGCGTGGAAGCGCAGACGCTCGCCAATACCTATCTCGCGCTCAGCCACAATCTCGAAATCATTCCGGTGATCAACAAAATCGATCTGCCGTCGGCCGAGCCGGAGAAAATCCGCGAACAGATCGAGCAGTTGATCGGGCTGCCGGCGCAGGACGCGATCCTGGTGAGCGCGAAACAGGGCATCGGGATCAAGGAAGTGCTGGAAGCCGTGGTCCATCTCGTGCCGGCTCCGAAAGGCTCGCCCGACGCGCCGTTGCGGGCGCTGATTTTTGACTCCTGGTTCGATCCTTACCGCGGCGTGATTATCCTGGTGCGCGTGGTGGACGGCACGCTACGCGTGGGCCAGAAGATCAAGTTGTGGGCCACCGGTGCGGTGTGCGAAGTGGATGGGCTCGGTTATCAATCGCCCAAGCCGATCCCCTGCGAGGAGCTTTCGGCCGGTGAAGCCGGGTTCCTGTTCGCAAACATCAAGACTGTTTCCGACGCACAGATCGGCGACACCGTCACGAGCGTCGACAATCCGGCCTCCGAGCCTCTTCCCGGTTTTCAAGAGATCAAGCCGATGGTTTTCGCGGGACTCTACCCGGTGGAGTCGCACGAGCACGGCCGGCTGCGCGACGCGCTGGAGAAGCTGCGGCTCAACGATAGCGCGTTCAACTTCGAACCGGAGAATTCAGTGGCGCTCGGATTCGGCTTTCGCTGCGGCTTTCTCGGGCTTTTGCATTTGGAGATCATCCAGGAGCGTCTGGAGCGGGAATTCCAAATCGACCTGATTACGACCGCGCCGGGCGTGCGTTACAGGATCACGTCGCTTGCGGGCGACATCATCGAAGTCGAAAACCCGTCCAAGTTTCCGGATCCTTCTACGATCAAGCAGATCGAAGAGCCGATCATCGACGCCACCGTCATCACGCGCGAGGAGTACGTCGGCGAGATCCTCAAGCTGCTCGAAGAGAAGCGTGGCTCGCAGAAGAAGTTCGAATATATCGGGACGGGACGCGTACTGTTGCTATACGAGCTGCCCTTGAACGAAATCGTGCTGGATTTCTACGACCGGCTGAAATCGGCTTCGCGCGGCTACGCGTCGCTGGATTATCATTTCTCGGGCTATCGTGTTTCGCCGATGGTGAAGCTGGACGTGCTGGTAGCGGGCGAACCCGTGGATGCGTTGTCGATGATCGTGCATCGGGAATTTGCTTATGACCGCGGCAAGCTTCTGATCGAGCGGCTGCGTAAGCTGATTCCGCGCCAGATGTTCGAAGTCGCGCTGCAAGCGGCGATCGGCAACAAGGTGATCGCGCGCGAGACCATCAAGGCGATGGGCAAGAATGTTTTAGCCAAGTGCTACGGCGGCGACATCTCGCGCAAACGCAAGCTGCTGGAGAAACAGAAGGAAGGCAAGAAGCGGATGAAGCGAGTGGGGCGCGTGGAGATCCCGCAAGAGGCATTCCTTGCGGTGTTGAAGGTGGGGGGAAGCGAGAGCGAATAGCTCATCGGCGCTTTTCTTTGGCGTCGAGTTTGAACTCGAAGATTCTGCACAACGACATCCAAACGGACACCTCGCCCTTCTCTCGGAGAGTGTAGGCAACGATCAACGTAGCCAGAACGAAGCCGACAACGCAAATGATTATGTAGTTCATCGCTAGTTTAATTGCCCTGCGTGCGTCACGAATCGTCGACCGCCAGCCCAATTGTCTGTCCGAACCTCCCGTAAGTTGTTGATTTATCCTCCGGCAAGTCAAACATTGGGGAATTATAATGTTCGCGCGTGATAGTGTGGCGTTATGGGTAATCGGAGCTTGAGTCGCGCCGAACGGGACAAGCGACTCATTCTCGCGTGCGAAATCGCGAACCAAGATCCCGAAGTGAGAGAAATCGAGAAGGAGTTCGACTCTCTTACGGATGAGATCCCCGAGCCTTGGGAGCACGTTCCGGACGAGTGAGTTGCTCGCCGCAGACGATCTTCCCTTTCATCACTACTCGATCCGCCATCGCGCGATTGCCTGGATCAGCCGCCGTCTGTTTGACCGGGTCACGTACACGGTCCGGCACGGCCTAATTCGCGGAATGCGACGCCGAGGCGGCCTTGGATGGATGCCGTCGGTTTTCTCACGAGGCACACAAACCAGAGAAGAAATGTTCTGGCGCGGCTTGACGCTGGATGGTCTGGTCGTCTACGATGTCGGCGCTTATCACGGCATCCTCACCATGTTCTTCGCTTCCCGCTGCGCCCAGGTCATCTCCTACGAGCCCAACGAAATCAACCACGCGCGCCTGATCGAAAACATCCGGCTGAATCATCTCGACAATGTGCAGGTCCGCAAATTCGGCATGGGCGCGCAGCCCGGCTCAGGCACGCTGGTCTTCGATCCGGAATTGGCGGGAGGCGGAACGCTCGATCCGAACGCGGTCGCGTCCGTTTCCCAAACTGTCCAAATCACCACGCTCGATCACGATATCGCCGACTGTGCACTCCCCGTCCCGGATCTCATCAAGATCGACATCGAAGGTTGGGAGCTCGAAGCGCTCAAGGGCGCATGCCAAACGCTGGCCGCGCACCGCCCCGCCTTGTTTCTCGAGATGCACGGTGAGACGATGCGGGCAAAGAACCGGAAGGTCCGCGAGATCGCCGCGTTTTTGTGCGACGCGGGTTACCAGAGCATCCTGCACGTCGAATCGGGCGCGGCGATCAAAGCCGGCAACGAAGACCTGGCGGCTGAAGGCCACCTCTATTGTCAGTACACTGCAAGTAGGAGCACCGATGCCCTACCAACACCTCGTAGCGTCAACTGAGGGCCAGCTCGGCGTAATCACGCTGAATCGCCCGGAACGCCGCAACCCGCTTTCGCTCGCCATGATGCGCGAACTGATCGCGTGCCTGGACGAATTCGCCGCCTCGGAGCAGACCCGCGCCATCATCCTCGCCGCCGCCGGAAAGGTTTTCTGCGCGGGGCACGACCTGAGCGAGATGGTGGGACGCACGGTCGCCGATTACCGCAAGCTCTTCGACGTCTGCACGGAGCTCATGGTCAAGATCCAATCCATCCCGCAGCCCGTAATCGCGCAGGTGCAGGGCATCGCGACGGCCGCTGGATGCCAGCTGGTTGCGACTTGCGATCTCGCCATCGCGAGCGATCAGGCGGCTTTCGCCACACCCGGCGTGAAACTCGGCCTCTTCTGCACCACGCCGATGGTCGCGCTCTCCCGCGCCGTGGGCCGCAAACGCGCGATGGAGATGCTGCTCACCGGCAAATTGATCGATGCCGCCACCGCGGCCGAATGGGGACTCGTCAATCGCGTGGTTCCCGCCGCCGAGCTCGAATCCGCAACGCGCGCGCTCGCTTGCAAAATCGCCGAGGCCAGCAGTTTCACGGTCGCGCTGGGCAAGCAGGCGTACTACGCGCAGATCGATCTCGATCAGCCGAAAGCCTACGCCTACGCCAAGGAAGTGATGACCATGAATTCGCTCGCCTCAGACGCCCAGGAGGGCATTTCAGCGTTCCTTGAAAAACGTGTGGCGTGCTGGAGTGGCAAGTAACGGGAGCTACTTCAGCTTGTATATGATCGAGAAGCGCGTGCGCCCCACCTCGCGATAATTCCCGAGCCACTCGCTCAAGTCCGGGAAATTCGTGATCGCAAGCGCTGGATTGAGCGGACCGAGGCCGTCCACGATCCAGGTCGGATCGCTGGCGATCAGCTCGCTCCGGTTGCGCGCCGCCCATGCTGGTGCGAATGGTTGGGAGCTGGTTAGATGCCGGTCAGCCAAAACGCCGGTGAGCGGTTGCGAATCCAGGAACCGGCTGCCGGCGGGCATTCGAGTGTACGTAAAAACGTCAGGCCGATAGCCCCAGACCAACAGTGTCCCTTCGCGCGCAATTTGATCGGCCGCGGCTCGGCTATCTCGATTGAGCGCCAGATCGCTCCAGTTACTTGGCTGGTGGTGCAGCAGATCGTTCGCGAGCAGCACGTAGCGCGGTCCGAAGCGGATCAGCGGGATCAACAGCAGCGCCAGCATGACGAAGCGGCACTTTCCCAACAGTGTGTATCCGCGCGCGGCCAGCAGCGCCATCACCGGCAGCAATTGGAAAAAGTAGCGCGGGAAAAATCGCCAGCCTGCTGCAACCGCTGCGAATGAAAGCAGCAGCCACGCCACCATTTTCCAGCGCCAGCGATTTTCTTTCCATAACGCAACCGCTGCTCCAACGATCAGCGCGCTTTGAAATCCCGCCCAATTCCCGGTCCTGACGAACCCCGTTGCAAGCGAGAACGTTTGTTCCGAATACAGGGCGCCCCAGCGCCAGACTTGATCCACGTAGGGCAGTCCGAACCAAATCAAAGCCACAATGTTTGGAATCGCAAAACCCGCCAGCATCCATCCCGCACTGCGCCAAGCGAAGAAAATGCACGCCGCCAGAACGAAAAATGCCTTGGCGTTCACCAGGAGCGCAACACCGGCCACCATTCCGCTGAGCAGCGGTTTTCCCCGCCATGCCAGGTAAACCGCCGCGATGTGGGGAAGCACCATCAGCAAATCCGGCGCGAGCGCCATCACCGCCGCGGGGATGCCGAAGGTCAGAAAGAATCCGAGCAGCAGCGCGGCCACCAAGCCCTCGCGCGGCCCCCATAAGTCGCGCGCGAATCGCCACAACATCCAGCAGCATGCGAATACGAAGGCCGCGCCCGCGATCCTGAGCAGCACGCCCATGCGCGCGTCCCACAGCAAATACACCAGCGCGGAGAGCGGCGGCTTGTCGAACCAAATATCGCGGTATAGCATCTTTCCGCTGAGAATCTGAATTGCCGCGGCCGCCGGATACGCCTCCTCCACCCAAACGATTCCGCTGTGACACAACCGCGCGAGAGCGAGTCCCGCAAACAGAAGCGCGAGCACAAGCCGGTTGGACACGTTTGCGTTCGGAATCACCTATTGAATATAACGGGTGATTGGAAACAACGTCGATGGATCGCGGCAAGCGGCTGGATCAATTCCTGCGCGAGCGCTTGCCGCAGTACAGCCGAGCTCGATTGCAGGACTGGATCGAGCAGGGCCGCGTGCTGGTCAACGGCTCGCCCGAAAAGCGTTCGTTTTTGCTCAAAGGAGCCGAGCGCATCGACGTTGAGCCCGCCGAACTGCCGCCGTTGCGCGCCACGCCCGAGGACCTGCCGCTCGAGGTCCTGTATGAAGACGCCGACGTCATCGCGATCAACAAGCCCGCCGGCATGGTGGTTCACACCGGCGCCGGCCAGCACTCAGGAACTCTCGTGAACGCCGTGCTGCATCGTTTTGGAAAGCTTTCTACCGTCGGCGGCGATCTGCGGCCCGGCATCGTCCATCGGCTGGACCGCTTCACCAGCGGCGTGATCCTGATCGCGCGCAGCGACGCCGCGCACCGGCACCTGGCCGCGCAGTTTGCCAGCCGTGAGGTGGAGAAGATTTACTTGGCGCTGGTTCACGGCCGCGTGAAGAAAGATCGAAGGCCGCATTACCACGCCGATCACTCGCGATCCAGTCCGGCGCACTCGCATGACCGCCCGCCTGGCGCATGGACGCCATGCGATCACGTCGTATCAGGTTTTAAAACGCTTTGATGAATTTACATTTCTTGAGGTGAAAATCGGCACGGGCCGCACCCACCAGATTCGCGTGCATCTGGCGAGCATCGGGCATCCCGTGGTTGGCGATAAGCTTTACGGGGCGCCCGCCGAGCACGCTCGGCCGCTATTTCCTGCACGCGCGCCAGATCACCTTCACCAGCCCGAGCACCGGCGAGCGAATCACACTTACCGCGCCCCTCCCGCCGGAACTCGAAGGCGTCTTACTTGGACTCGGTGCAGGCCGCGCCTAGCCACTTCGACGTGAACGTATAATTCATGCTCATCGCGTGGCCACCACTGGCGTCCGTCGCCGCCATCATCTGAAACGAACCGCGAATGTGCTCCGAATCCACGGCTTCCACCTTTACGGTGCCGGTGGTCTTCGTTCCGTTCTGATTGCTGCATTCCATATGAACTTCCTGCTTGTTAGCCGAAGAAGTCGTCAACTGAAGTCGTGCAAGTCTTCGTGACCTGTCCCGTATTCCACGCCTGCTCGAGCTTTTCCTTGGTCATGCAGCTTGTGCTGACAATCGGTTTCGCTCCCCGCGCACCCATGGCGGCCTCCACTTTCGCTCGCTGCTCCGGTGTCAGGCGGCTCAACGCCTCGGGCGGAATGGCGGGCATCCCCGAAGTCTGACCGCTCACCGTGGTCTCCCACTGGCCCGTCTTCACGTCCAGGGCCCGAAAGTCGGCTGCCCACAGAGTGGAGCCGAGCACTATCGTTAGTCCGATTAAAGATCTCTTAGTCAAGTTGATCCTCCGTGTAAAAGCCATCGTCCGTTTTCATCGGGAACTGGAGTGCCCGGCGCCTGATTGATAACATCAAGGCGTACCCATGCCGGGCGACCTGGTCTCAATCGTCATCCCCGCCTACAATCCGGCATCATTCTTGCTGGAGGCCCTCGCCTCGGCTTCCGCGCAAACTCACCCCTATACCGAAATTGTACTAGTGAACGACGGTACAGACAAACCCGAGAGCCTGGCAGTTCTTGAACAGGCACGGCGCCTGGTCACTACCTACGTAGAGCAACCGAACCGCGGTCTGGGCGCGGCGCGCAACGCCGGATTCCGGGCAGCGGGAGGCGAGTATGTCGTGCCGCTGGATGCCGATGACTTACTCGATCCCACTTACATCGCCGAGTGCCTTGCTGCTTTGCGCGACTCCGATGCTGCCTTTGCATACACCGATTTCCAGGTGTTCGGAACCGAGAGCTACCAGGAGCGGCCGGGCGACTACAACTTATATCGATTACTAGATCGCAACTTTCTCACTTATGCGGCACTTATTCGCAAACACGATTGGGAACTCTCGGGTGGGTACGACGAATCCTTGAAATGTTTTGGATATGAAGACTGGGAATTCTGGCTTCGATTGGGCGGGCGCGGCCGCTTCGGCCGGTATGTGCCGAAATCGCTGTTTCGCTATCGCAAGCATGGAGCGTCTCTTTTCGATTTCGCGCATGCCCGCCACCAGGAGTTCACCGCTTACATCCAGAGCCTGCACCCGGAACTGTACGAATACGAGAACCGGGCTCGCATCAAAGCACGCTGGTCGCCTGCGGCGTCGATTATTTCTCGCGAACCGGTAACGGATCAGACGATCGAAGACATTGAGATCGTTGCACCGGGCCAGAAGACGTTAGCACCAACCGTTGTCGATGCGACTGGAAGTACTTTGGACCCGCACGCAGCCGAATTAGCCGTGCTAGCGGCTTGGAGTGGAGGAGCGGCTCAGGTGTCGCAGTCCACCGCCCGCAGCAACTTACACCGGCATTTGTTGAATGCCGAACTGCTTTCATTGCGGTCCTGGACACATCATCCCGCCCGCTCGCTGGCACGGCTGATTCCTCTGCGGTTGAAGGAACGTATCAATCATGCCGCCGGGCGCCAAGTCTTCGATTTGTCGTTTTACCTGCAATTTCAGCCCAATTCCGTGCTGTTGGGCAATACCGTGATCGAACCACTGCGTTACTATCCAAAACCCGCTGCCGGACGAATCCGGGTGGCGCTGGTCACTCCGCATCTTGGGCCGGGAGGCGCTGAATCCGTCCTCTACGACATCGCGGATGCCTTACGTTCCAAACATTTCGAGACCCTGCTGCTTGCAACGCAATCGCGTAACGATCGCTGGCTGGCAAAGTGGCGCGGGCGCGTGGATCATACCTACGATCTAGCGAAAGTAGTCCCGCCCCAGCGCATGATGGCGGCCCTTTGCTCCATCATCTCCAACTGGCGATGCGACCATTTGATCGTGCAGAATAGCCTCTACGGATACGCGGCGATTCCGCCCATCAAAAAGCTCCTGCCGGCAATCAGGATCATCGATGTGATTCATTCGGTCGACGAAACCTGGGACCAAGTCGGCTCCACGGCCGGAGTCGCATCCCAGATCGACCTGCGCGTTGCAATGTCGGGAGCGGTCCGTGAACGCTTATTAGCTGCCGGAACGCCAGAAGAGAGAATCTCGCTTGTGCGGAACGGCGTGGATCTGGAGCGATTCCAACCCGCGCCGCTCAACAGCCACCCTACGAAAACCATTCTGTTCGCTGCACGCCTGGATCCGGTGAAACAGCCGCTTCTGGTGGCCGACATCGCCATGGAGCTGTCGAAGCTCCGGCCGCAACGCGACTTCCGATTCACCATCGCGGGCGACGGCCCGGAGCGAGAACGCTTCGAACAACGCATCCGCAAACTCGGACTCGATGGCGTTTTCGATTTCCGCGGCCACGTGGCAGACCTTGTGCCACTGTACGCTGCCGCCGACGTCGTGCTTCTTACTTCGCGCAGCGAGGGCGTGCCACTGGTTGTGCTGGAGGCTTTGGCAAGTGCACGTCCAATAGTCGCTGGAAGAGTCGGCTCAATTCCAGAAGTGCTGGACGCGAGCTGCGGCATCTTTATCGACGAGCCCGATGCCGCGCAGAATTCGCGCGGGCCATCCACTCGCTGCTCGATCAGCCTGACCTTCGCGCGAAAATGGGCGCCGCCGGCCGCCGGAAAATGGAAATGAGCCACGACATTCGAAAAACCCGCGACAGCGTTCGCGAGTACCTTTCGATCAAGGCGCTTCCGTCTCGGTCTCGCCCACCAACCGGTCCACTGCGATCGAATAGATAGCCATTTTGCCGTCGCGATCGCTCTGAAAGACCACCTGCTGGCTGTTCGGCGAAAAGAGCGCCGTCACCTGGCGCGGATCGCTGGCGCGATGCTGGCACAACGTGAGTTCGCGTTTCACCGACCGCACCAGCAGCAATACATAAGGCGACGCCTTGCTGCCGCTTACGCCCACGAAGACGCTGGTGTCGGCATTGCGGTTAAAGGTGACGAACTGGGTGGTGGTTGAAACAAGTTGGTCTTCATTTGTATCGGGCGTAAACTCGCGGATGTTGTTCAGTTGTTTCCGGTCCGCCGGGAAGTTGAGATACTCGACGGTCCTGCCATCACCCGACCACAGCACCGTGCCGACGCCACCCGCGCGCGAGCCGCAGCTTGCGATTTTGAGCGGCGTCGTAATTCACCACCCACAGCTTCGTTGCCCTTTCGATACAGCAAGCCGGCGCGCTTGGGACGTGGCTGCGGATCGGATATCGAATCACCCGATTCCACCACCGTCGCCGCCGCTCCCGTCCGCATGGTGATCAGGCGCAAGCGGCTCAATCCCGGCCTTTCCTCGATCAGTGCGGCAACCAGGCCGTCTTCGGAAAGGCTGAAGCCAGTCCCAAAGTGAAAGCCTTCTTCAGCCCGGTAAACCTCCCGCGCATGCACGCCGTTGGTGCGTCCCATGTAGAGCGATTGGCCCGCCAAATAAGCGAACTCGCGCTCATCGGGCCCAAGCGTGAGCGAGCCAGACACCAAATCTGGCGTATTCGTCAACACGTGCGATTGCCCGCTCTTCAACTCCAAGCGATACGCTTGCACCATACCCGCGCGGTCGCTTGTATGGATCAGGAAATCGCCTTTCCTCGATATCGCACGGCCATAAGGCGCGGGCAGCCAGCTTTGATGCGCGGGATCGGTCAAGCGAACGACAATATTCTCGGTCGCTTCGTCGGCGTAACGCTTGATCTCGGACGCAATCGTCCCCGGCTTATCGGCCGCCAGACAAGCGCTCGCGCCGGTGAGGGAGGCAACGAAAAGGCGGCGGGTAAGAGTCAAAGCTGACCAGTTAAGCAAATCACCGGTGACTGCTTTGGTAGTGTTCCTTCAGCAGGTCCAATCCAAAATCCCCTTCGTAGTCGCGCCAAACCGAATGAATATGGTTGGCGTGGTCTTGCGTGTCGTCGAACTCCACGAGAAAACTAGGCGACTGAATCCGGTAGTAGTGCCCCTGCCCGGGATCCTCGCCGCCGGCCCAGGCGAAATACAAATTGTCTCCAGCCTTCTTGATCTGATCTTCGCGCGTCTGGTCGATCTCGCCAGTCATGTTCTGGCAATATTCGTCGAGCAGGCTCTGAAACGTCGCTCGCTGCGCCGTGGTCATCTTCGATGCTTCCAAACCGCTGGGCTGGCCATTCAGCGCGGCCTTGCGCGAGGCTTCGGTCAAAATCTCTTTCGGTGCTTCCTGGCTCAGAACCGCGGTTTTCTTTTGATCGGCCGTGAACGATTTCACGAGCTGGCGGCCAAGATCGTCTTCACGCACCAAAATACGCAGGCCCTTGCGCGGCCCCTCTCGGATCTCGGCCGGGTTGGTGCCGAAGAAACTCGGCGCGCCTTGCAGCTTGCCATTCACGATGGTGAAGTTCTGGCTGATGTGATGGCCCTCGACGCGATAGCCCCACGTGCCAGTGGCCGAAGGCTCGCCGAAGACCGTGAAGAAGTAGCCCTCGGGATCGCGCATCGGGCCCTTGCCGCCTTCCATCACCTTCAGCACTTCATCCAGGCTCATAATGCTGACGGCCTTGATGTACCCCTGTTGGCTCAGGCCCGCGGCGAGGAGCGCGTGTGCGAGTTGCTTCTGCTCGGGCGTCATGTCGCGCATCGCGAGGCCTTTGCGAACGCGTGGGATGTAATGCCAGTTGAAGCGCTCTTCGTTCTGAAACGGGAAGGTGGCCTGCGCGCGCTGCTGGGGCGTCAGCGAGTTGAGAAACGCTTTGGCGGCGTCCGTCATCACGGACGCGGAATGCATACGGGTGTAGGCGGAGGTGAGCAGCACCACTCCCACACCGATCGCGAAAATCCGCAACGCTGCTGTCTTCACGATGCGCCTCCTTCTGCGGTCGAACGGCCGGCGGGGGCCGTCGTGTTTCTAGCTTATCCGATGAGGGGCGCGCGTGCAGCGGCAGTCTTACGGCCCGGTGGGCACAGCGATCACGTCGATTCCAAACACTGCATCGAGCGATGGCAGCGATTCGAAGGGGAGCGGCCATGCAAATGGGCGCGCGAGGCCGCCGGTGGCGGCAAATGGCCAGTGTATCGACAGTACACGGGCGTTGAGACTGCTTGAAGTGACGTAAAGATGGATTATTGGGGCGTGATCAAAGTCCGTCTTGTACGTTGTCAACGTTTTCTGAAGCCGGTCCGCGGCCAGTTGGAGATCGCTGTCCGCGCTACCGAACGCGAGTTGCATTCCCGTGACGACCACGAGCGGGCTGGTGACCAGGATCACCGCGAGATCTCGGGTGGGCAAAACGCCAGCGGGCGGCGGAGTGGTTGAGCGAGCGACGGCTTCGCAATTGGCCGCGGGTGATACTGGTCCGCGCTGCATTTGGACGTAATCGATCGCCGCGGACGGGAAATTCGTCGCCATCAGTTGGTGGGTGTCGCGTTGATCGTCGAGCGAACTAACGAAGCAGGTGACAGCTAGAACGTCGCCCGGTTGTATCGCTGCGGAAGCGAGCGGTCCTTTCAATTGATCGAGCGATTTTTGCACGCTGGCCGCTGGTTGGCCGACGAGAAACGCCACGCCGTTGGGGTTGACGCTTTTGTGATCAACCTCGGTGGCCTCGATCACCACCTGCGCTCCCTCCATCGGTAGCGCGCCTACCTGCGCGACGCTGAGCGCAGGCAGCGGCAGATGTTTCTCCTGGAACATTTCGCCGACGATCTCGCCGACGCGCCGCAAATCGCCCGAGCCCGCGACGAACGCTCGAAGCTTCACGATGGGTCCGCGACTGGACTTGAGCAAAACTTTCACCGCATCGCGCGTTTGTTGCGATAGCAAGCCCTTGGAAGACAGCGGCGACACCTGGAAAGCCAGCCGATCGGTCTCGGCGGTGACAGCGGCGGGCAGCTGCGGCGGCGCGGGCAGCGATTGCGTGGCCTCGTCGCCTTTCTTCTTCTTTTTGTCGTCGAGCGAGACGACGGGCGTGTATCCGTCGGCGGGATTCTTCTTGTTTTGCGCTACGCTGCTCCCGGCGAGGAGGCCCAACACAACGGTCACCAGCAGAGGAGTGCGTAATACTTGCATTGCAGCTTCGAACCCACGATTCTAACAAGGTTGCTAGAGTTAAGTTTGGCAGCCACGTTGACATCTCCGGCTCCCACGCGCACCGCGAATTTCGCGCGATTTGCCTGGGGAGTGCTCGCGTGGAACCTGCTCGTCGTCTTGTGGGGCGCTTTCGTGCGGGCCAGCGGATCGGGCGCCGGATGCGGCAGCCATTGGCCGCTGTGTAACGGCGAAGTTGTTCCAGTTGCGCCGCGCCTCGAGACCATCATCGAATTCACGCATCGCGTAATGAGCGGCGTGTCGCTGGTCGCGGTCGCCGTGCTTTGGCTGTGGAGCAGGACAGAGTTTTCGCGTGGCCATCGCGCGCGGAAAATGGCCCTGGCCTCCGTCGCGTTCTTGATCACGGAAGCGCTGCTGGGCGCCGGCCTGGTGCTATTCAACTACGTGGACAAGAATCAGTCCGTCGGTCGCGCCTTCTATCTGTCGCTACACCTCGCAAACACGCTGCTGTTGTTGGCCGCGCTGGCGCTGACGGCCTGGTTCTCACGCGAGTCAAGCCGAGTTGAATTTCGGCCTTCACGCTTGGTAGCCGCCGCGCTGCCCATCGCCATGCTGGTCTGCATCACGGGCGCGATCGCCGCGCTCGGCGACACCTTGTTTCCAGCTACGTCGCTCGCGCAAGGTTTTCATCAGGACTTTTCCGGAGCTGCCAATTTCCTGCTGCGGCTGCGCGTCCTTCACCCGGCGTTCGCGATTCTAGGCGCTGTGTATTTTGCCGCCATATCGATTCTCGTGTTGCGTTCACACCAGGCCTCGAAGCTGGCAATCTGCGTTCTGGTCCTCGCGCTGACGCAGCTTTTCGCAGGCGCGATCAATGTACTTCTGCTCGCGCCCGTTTGGATGCAGATTACACACCTCCTGCTAGCCGATCTGGTTTGGATCGCGCTGGTTTTGTTGGCCGTCGAGGCCCAGCCACGAACGTTTCCCAACGGCTAGCGCTTCCATGAATCTTGGCCGCTTGGCGTCCCTCTTCGATCGCCTCTACAGCGAGCCGCGCCGCGCTGCCCTCGATCGCCTGGTGGTATGGGTCAGCATCGCGGGATTCCTCGTTCACCTGGGACTGGTTTTTCTCGCGTCCGAGTTACCGTCGCCTCCGGCGGCGATCGCAATCGTTGGTACGAACTATCTGGCGGCCATCTACACACCGTTCAGCTTCATCCTCTTCTACGAGGTCCTGATGCTGATCGCGGCGCTGCCCCAATCCACCACGCAATCCATCGCGAAACAGTACGAAATTGTGTCGTTGATCTTTATCCGCAGCTTCTTCAAGGAGATCGCCGAGCTGCATAGTGTCGGCAAATTGACCACCATGTCGCCCGATGCCGTGCCCGTGTTCGGGAACCTCGGCGCCGGATTGCTGATGTTCCTGCTGGTCACAATTTTTCTGCACGCAGCCAGCCGCGGGAGGCCGATCACGCCTGGAACCGAGCGGGGCGAGCTGGCGATCTTCATTTCAAGAAAGAAGATTATCGCGCTGGCGCTGACCATCCTGTTGCTGGCGCTTGCCTTGCGGCGCGCGGTCGAATTCGTGTTTGACGCGGCCGCGCGCGAGAATCTCAACTCGTTCTTTTATACCGACGTCTTTATGGTGATGATCTTCACCGACGTCCTGATCGTGATTCTCTCGCTGGTGGTTTCCGATCGCTACGAGCTGGTATTCCGCAACGCGGCCTTCGTGATTTCCACCATCCTGATTCGCTTTTCGTTGACTGCCGGCTGGCCCTATGGCGCCTTGCTGGCCCTAACAGGAATGGTGATCGGCATCTTCACGCTTTTCGTCTACAACTATCACCTGCGGATCGGCCGCGCCCAATGATCAACGATCTTCTGCGCCAGCGCCCCGTGGTTGCGGCCAAGATCGTGTCCCACGCCCTCGGCTTCCAGCAACTCGACCGGCGCCGGGATCAACTGGATCGCACTCCGCATTTCATCCAGCGAGCCGAACGGATCGCGCGAGCCGTGCACGAACATCACCGGCATCGTCAATTTCGGAAAATGCGCGGTTCGCAGCTGCTGCGGCTTTCCAGGCGCATGCAAGGGATAGGAAAGCAGCAATAGGCGATCTACAAGCCCCCGCGCTTCTGCTGCCAGCATGCTGCACTGCCGCCCGCCATACGACTGCCCGCCCAGCCAAACCTGCTCGGGTTGCTTTTCGCGCATTTTCAGAATCTGCTCGCGCAGTCCTTCACGATCGCGCGCCGCGTCACCCGGACGTGGTGGCCCCTTGGGGCGCGCTTGTCGAAAAGCCAAGTCATAGCGCAGCACCTCTACTCCGCGCTCCGCGAATGCGTTCGCCAGAGCCACCAACATTGGGGCGTTGCGGTTCGATCCAGCGCCGTGCGTGAGTAATAGAAAGTTCATGCAGAAATAGAAAGGGCCGTCGCTTGTGGACGGCCCCTCTTCCAAAAATTTAAGGAAGATCCCTGTTAGGGTTTCATGACATTCTCGGCCTGCAGTCCCTTGGGGCCCCGCTTCACCTCGAACTCCACCTCCGACCCTTCTTCCAGAGTGCGATAGCCATTCATCTGGATTGCACTGAAGTGAACAAATACGTCGTCGCCGTTGGAGCGCTGGATGAAGCCATAACCCTTTGCGGCGTTAAACCATTTCACAATCCCTTTTTCTCTCACTGCTCAATTCTCCTAGCTTCTGATGCCTGTGCCCCGAAGCGCACAGTCTTTAGATAAAACTGGACTATGATATCACACGAGCCGCCGGGTTCCGCAACAGGGAAATGCGTCTAGTTTCATGCGATTGGGGGTAGGTTACACTGAGCGTGGAGGCCCGCGGCGACGACCGCGGCTCGCCGTGAAGAACCCTCTGCGCACACGCATGTTCGCCTGGTGGTATTTCATGATCGCGGGCGGTTTCCTGCTGCTGGGGATTAATCGCTGGCTGCTGGGCCAGCGGGCTGGCCTCGTAATCGCGCAACTCGTTGCGTCGGCGGCATTTCTGCTTTTTGGCCTGATGTCCTGGAAATCCGGGTAACGCTCTTACTTTGTTCGGTTTAACCCCAGCGCACGAATGCGTTTGTGGAGATTTGTGCGCTCCATCCCCAGCGCACGCGCCGCGCCGGAAACGTTCCAACTGGTCTCTTCCAGAGCGCGCAGGATGTGTTCCCGCTCGGCAGAAGCACGAGCTTCTTTTATGTTGGATCGGGGTCCGGCGTCGCCAGCCAAACGGATCTCGACGGGAACCGAATCGGGCGTCAGCAGATTGCCGGGCGTCAGAATCGCCATGCGTTCGATGATGTTGCGAAGCTCGCGCGCGTTGCCGGGCCAGGCGTAACATTCGAGGATTTCATACGTCTCGTCCTCGATTCTCTTGGAATGGAAGTTGTTGCGCAGGCAAAAATCGTCTAGAAAGTAATCCGCCATCGCGACGATGTCCTGCGACCGTTCGCGCAGGGCGGGCACTCGGATCGGCACCACGCAGAGGCGATAATACAAATCCTCCCGGAATTTTTGCTGGGCCACCAACTCGCTCAGATTGCGATTGGTGGCTGAAACTACGCGCACTGCAACGCGAATCGGCTGCTCGCCGCCCACGCGATGAAACTCGCCCTCTTGCAACACGCGCAGAAGCTTGGCCTGTGAAGCAGCATGCAGATCGCCGACTTCGTCCAAAAAGATTGTTCCGCCATCGGCGAGCTCGAACTTGCCCTTGCGCGTGGAGATGGCGCCGGTGAACGCGCCCTTCTCGTGGCCGAACAGCTCGCTTTCGAGCAAATCAGACGGAATCGCCGCGCAATTTACCTTGACGAACGGGCCGTTTGCGAACGGGCTTTCATGGTGGATGTGGGCGGCCAGCAACTCCTTGCCGGTCCCCGATTCGCCCATGACCAGGATGCGCGCATCGGAGCGCGCGGCCATGGTGGCCTGTTCCACCACGCGCACGAAAGCGGGGCTCGCTCCGATCATCTTCGTCGTGGCGGCCACCAATTCGCGCAGCCGTTCGTTCTCGCGGCGGAGACTCACTTGCTCCAAGGCGTTCTTGAGCGATAACAGAACTTTGTCGCGGCCGAGTGGCTTTTCGAGGAAATCGAAAGCGCCGGCGCGCGTGGCCTCGATCGCTTCAGCAATTGTTCCGTGACCCGAGACCATGATGGCGGGCGCCAGAAACTCGCGATCGCGCAATTGCCGCAGGAAATCGATGCCGCTGCCGTCCGGGAGCCGAACGTCGAGCAGCAGCAGATCGGCGCGTTCAGCCGCAGCCTTGGCTTCGGCGATACTTCGAGCGATGGTCACCGCGTAACCTTCGCGCTCCAGGATCAACCGGAGGGACGCACCGATATTCGGTTCGTCGTCGAGAACGAGAATGCGTTTCGCGGCCATGTGGGAAGCCGCCGCCTACGCTACCGGAAGCAACACACGGAACGCGGCTCCTCCGAGTTCGCCCGGAACCAGTAAAATATCGCCGCCCGCCAGCAGCGCGCTCTTGCGGGCGATGGACAGTCCCAGACCCATGCCGCCGCGCTTGAACGAGATGGACGGCTGGAACAGCGAACTGCGTGCCTGCACGCTGACGCCGGGGCCGGAATCGTGGACTTCCACCGTGATCTTGTCGCCTGCGCTTATGGTGACGCCGAGCACCGCACCGCCGGGACTCACCGCCTGGGCCGCATTTTCGAGCAAATTCGTGAGCACTCCCTTCACCAGGTCCTCATCGGCAAAAACTCGCGGGTGATCCGGCGCCAGACGCGTGCTGTAGACCACCTCGGGATGCGCGGTGCGCAGGAACGCGATCCGCTCCTCCAGCAGCAAATTGATGTCGATCGGCTTGGGCGAAACCGGAGGCTCGGCCGAGAATTCAGAGAACGCACGCACGCGCCTCTCCAGGCTGATAACCTCGTCGACCACGATCTGCGCCGCCTGCTCGTAGAACTCGCCGGCCGAACCGGTTTGCCGGGCCGCGATCTCTTCCATGGTCAGGCGTATCGGCGTGAGCGAGTTCTTCACTTCGTGCGCCATTTTGCGCGCCAGCGCCTGCCAGCTTTCCAGGCGCGTCACGTACACCAGGCGCTCCTGGGATTGTTGGAGCTCCTCGGCCATGTTGTTGAAAGCCCGAACGGCCGAACCGATCTCGTCTTTGTTCCAGGCGCGGCTGCGCTCGGGCACTCGATAATCCATGTGGCCGGCCGCAACCTGCGATAATCCCTTGGTCAGCTCCTGGATGGGATGGCTGATGCGTTGTGCGAAGTAGAGCAGCGCGAGAAACGTCACCAACCAGATGGCGGCTGCGAGCAGCAGATAGGTGTAAGTGAAGCCGCGGCGCCAGTTGTGCGTGCTCGCTGCGTCGACCAACGCACGCGCCCCGGTGAGCTGTTCCGAAAGCCGCTGCAGGGAGATCCCGTTCAAAGACGCCGCGTACACTGCAACACCCTCCCCGCGCCGGACCAGGTACTCGATGCGATCACGCTGATCACCAGTGAGAATAAAGTTCTCAGCTTCGCCGCTCGAGTAAAACTCCTGAACCGCGGGCGGCCAGTTCTCGCTGGTAGCGGCTGTGAATTCCTTCGCGGGAACGCGTTTCAACGCCGCATCCTGCTTCAAGGATGCGCAGGCCCGGCGGTATAGCTCGTGTCCGGTCTTATCGAGGGATCGCGAAAGTTGATCCAGCTCCTGGGTGGGCGCAAGCGCGAGGCTATAGTTGAGCAGGCGCACCGAAAGCCATCCGATCAGGCACAATGGCGCGAGCGTCGCGGCCATGAAGACCAGGATCAGCCGGGTGCGCAGGGTGTTCATGGCTTTAAGCCGGCAAGCTCAAACGGCGCGGATTCAAGCGACCAGTGATCCTGCTGCGGACGCGATGGCCGGCTGAAGATGTCGATGAGCGTAGCCAGGTTGATGCCCGAGTCGGGCAGCGTGGCGAGGGGCTCCTTGGGCTCGGCGCTGCGGACTTCCAAACGCGCCCAGAGCTGTTGATCGGCTGGCAGACTCGCGGCCGGTACGAAGATGTTGTCCAGGCACCAGGCTTCCGCGCCTGCGGCGGAAAGGCGCATGCTGGACTTGCGGAAATCGCGCACCCGAACCACCGAAAACTTTTCCTCCCAAACGTCGTAGCTGACCATGAAGCGTTCCAGCGATCGAGCCACCACGTTGTTTTTCGATCCGGCCGTGATCACCAGTTGAAAATCGAACGGCACCGCTGCACCATCATGCAGGCGCGCTAACGATTTTCCGGTCAGGAAATGCAGGCTGGGAGCGTTGACCCGAACTTCGCCGGAGACATTGTGAGGCAGCAGGCCCGATGAAGACACACTCATCGCGCTGAGCTCCATCGCAAGGAGCAGCGTCACGACCAATCGCTTAGGCGCGCGGCTCGGAATCGTACACGTCAAAAATTCATTCCCGCAATAACTACCGGTATGACAGGGCCCTGCCCGAGAGGAAAGGCCAACGCCAACAAAAAAGCGCCCTTCTCGAAGACGCCCAGGCCTCCGGTCACTCCAACACCGACGGATTGCCTGGCCTCAGGAGCTTTCCCCTGGTCCCAAACCGATCCAGTGTCGTAGAAGACGCGCATGATGTGATATCCGTATGTGACGGACCCGTACGCCAGCCGGTTTCCGCCGGCTGGATCAAGATTGTACTTGTTCCAGCCTAGCAGCATGGCGCTATCGCCGAGAACAAAACGCTCAAACAGCGGCGCTTGGCCGAAGATGGCGCCCGCCACCACCGCAACCTCAACGGACTGGGCGTCCCGCGAGTACGAGTACCGCGCGCGTCCGAGATGGCTGGTGTACGCGAGATCCGACCCAAGGAGAGTGGTGGCCGCGCGCAGGGTGTAACCTGCATCCAACTCCTGTTTGTTGCCGCCGGCGCCCAGCCAACGCTGGTGATAGCGCAGAGTATTTATCACCGCGTTGGCCGACGCCGGACGCGCGGCCGAAGCAAGATTGTTCATTTGCGACACGCCGAGTTGCTCGAAGCTCAACCCCACTGTCAACGTCAAGGGCGCCGCTAAAACAAAGGTGGCGCTGGGCTCATAATTCAGACGGGAACCATAAGCCCCAGCGCCGAGGGAAGAAGGACGGGACGCACCATCGAGCGCCGCCAATGTCGAGGGATCATATTGATCTTGATACGCATCGAACTCGAAGCCCAGGCGGATGCGTCCGCCGGCCAGCGAGAGCCGGTCGTACTTCGCTTGGATGCCGGAAAAGCGCTCGATCAGGGTATCGCTATCGCGCAGCATTCGGAATGTGAGGGCATTGGAGCCGAGCGTCGCGCTGATCTCTCCAACTCCGGTAACGCCCTGTTGCGAGTTATAGACGAATCTTGGCACGGAGGCGTCCACGACCCCCGCCGCCCGATCGACGTGGATCAGAACTCGCACGGCTTCCGGCGCTGCGCCGCGGGTGAGCTTGAAGGTGACTTGTGCGCGCGCAACTCACCACGGATATGCTGCGCCAAGCGGTCCAACGCTTCAGTGTTGACCTTGGCGCCGATAAGCTGGCGGATTTCCTCCAGCGCCGAAGTGCTGAGTTTGTATTCGCGTTGGTCCACGAAGTTAATGCTCTCGATGGTGTAGCGGGAATTGACGTTCAGGTCGGAGGCACGTTCGGCTTCGGTGAAATCGCCGGCGGGTGCGAGTGCCTGCCCAAAAAGGGTGCACGCGGCCAACGCCGGAATTAGAACCAGCTTCATAGGGCGCCAGAAAAGCAATCGCAGTTCCATGTTCAAGTGACTGGAAAGATTGGCATTAGTCATTAGCTTGGTGTGCGGCGCTGGCACAGGTGTAACGCCTGGCCGACGGTGCGTGGCCGAGTGGATAGCTACGAAACTTTCGCGGCCTGACTGCGCTGATTGGCCGCCTCGAGCACGCCGTCGATGGACGGAACGATCAACTGGCGGCGTCCCAGGCGAATGATCCCGCGCCGGGCGAGCGCGTTGAGCGTGGTGGACGTGGTTTCGCGCGTGGCCCCGATCAGGCTGGCAAGTTCCCCTTGGGAAAGCGGAATCGAATACTCGGCGCCGTTCGATCTGGCTCCGAAGGTTTTGGCCAGGTCGGCCATATAGTAAAGAATGCGGTACTCGACATCCCGCAAACAGAGCAGCTCGATTTTCTTTTCCAATTGGCGCTTGCGCACGGTGAGCAAGCTGGAAATTTCACGCCACAGCTCGGGATGGTCGTCGCAAAGGCGAACAAATAAATCGCGCGGAATTACGTAAATCACGCCCTCCTGCAACACCTCGGCGGCCATGCTGCGCGCGGCCTCCAAGCCCAGAGCCTGTTCGCCGAACAGCTCGCCGGGCGACACGATCTGCAGGATGATTTCCTTGTTGTCGTCCCCCCGCTTGAGTATCTTCACCAAGCCCGACTCGAGGAAGAAGAGCGAGTCCAGCGGACTGCCTTCCGAGTACACGGTTGCGAAGCGCCGGTTGGGCGAAAATTTCGTGACCCCGTCCAGGTTGATCAATTCACTCCGAACGGCGGCCGCGATCGAGATCGATTGCGAGTCCATTGATCCTGATCATTATAGTCCGAATGTCAAGTGAATTGTCATACAAAATGTTAATGATCTTCACACCAAGCATGCAATTCTCTTAGTTTCATGTCACGTCGCGCAGGCGCGCGGCGAAGCGGGCGCCAGCGTCAAAACCGCGTCGAAGCGATTGCCCATCCAGCCCACGCCGGAATTCTTCGAGTTTGGCGATGTAACTTTCCAGTGCTATTCGTACTGCCTCGCGGTTGGTATCGAATATATCGCCCCAAATGTCGAAGGAACTGAGCGCCAGGCGTGTGCTGTCCACCAACGCGGGTCCGTAAACCCGGGTTTGAGGTTCGAAACGGCCTTCCAGCAGCGCGGCCAGCGCGGAAGACGCCAGTTGCGGCAAATGCGAAGTGAAGGCGACCGTTTGGTCGTGCTCTTCTGCGCCGAGAATGATGCGGAACGAGCCGATGCGCGGGATCCATTCCTGGAACTCGCGCGCCGCTGGATGTTCCAGATCCGCCGGGCGATCGCGGCGTGAGCACATACGGCCGTCCTTGAAAGAGATCCGCTTCGGCCGCCTCCACGCCCCGGCGCTCGCGGCCGGCCATGGGATGGCCACCCAGGAACAGAGCACGCGAAATCACTTGGCTCGCGCGATCGACAATCAGCTTTTTCGTGCTGCCGGCGTCGGTAATCAAAGTGCCGGGCTTCACCCAGGCGTCGAGCTCTTCCAGACAGTCCACGATTTTGTGGATCGGCTGCGACAGATAGACAAGGTCGGCTTGGCCCGCGGCCTCTCGTGCCGGCAGCGCTTCATCGATCACCTGGAGGTCCAGAGCGGCACGGATGGTCTGGTCCGAGCTCACGCCAATAATGCGTCCCCGAAAGCCGCCCTTGCGCAGAGCGAGCGCGAATGACCCGCCGATCAAGCCAACGCCGAAGATTGCGACGGTTTCCATGCGATTCGCGAGCCTACACCGTTCGCCCGACGGCCGGAGCGATGATGCGAAGTTGGTCCATCAATTCGGCGAACTGGGCGGGATACAGCGATTGGGCGCCGTCGCTCAGCGCATGATCGGGATCGTTGTGCACTTCCACCAGCAGACCGTCTGCGCCCGCCGCCACTGCCGCGCGAGCCATGGGCAGCACTTTGTCGCGGCGTCCGGTGCCATGCGATGGATCGGCCACGATCGGCAGATGCGAGAGCGCCTTCACCACCGGAATCGCCGAGATGTCCATGGTATTGCGCGTGGAGGTTTCGAACGTGCGAATGCCGCGCTCGCACAGGATGACGTCGTAGTTGCCGCCCGACATGATGTACTCGGCGCTGAGCAGCAGCTCTTCGATTGTGGCCGAAATGCCGCGCTTCAATAGCACCGGCTTGCGCAACGCGCCCAGCTCGCGCAGCAGATTGTAGTTCTGCATGTTGCGCGCGCCCACTTGCAGGATGTCGACGTAATCCACGATCAGCGGGATCTGCGTTTGATCCATCACCTCGCTCACCAGCAGCAGCTTGTTGCAGTCGGCCGCCTCGCGCAGAAGCTTGAGTCCGTCTTCGCCCATGCCCTGAAAGCTGTAGGGCGACGATCGCGGCTTGAACGCGCCGCCGCGCAGAACCTTCGCGCCGCTGCGGGCCACTTGTTCGGCGATCTGGCCGATCTGCTCGCGGCTTTCGACGCTGCATGGCCCGGCCATAACGATCACCTGATCGCCGCCGATCTCGACATCACCGATTTTGATCTTCGTACCCGCGGGTTTGAAATGCCGGCTGGCCAGTTTGTAGGGCGAGACGATGCGGTGGCATTCCTTGACGCCCGGCATGACTTCGAACTCGATGGGATCGACGTCGCCGACCGGCCCCACACCGCCCAACACCGTGTGCAGGGTTCCGGAGGAGCGATGGACGATGAAGCCCATGGAGACCAGACGGTCAATCACCTTTTGGATGTGCGCTTCCTCGGCGCCTTCTTGCATGACAACGAGCATGGATTAGGCCTGAGCTTCCAATATAGCGGGACGGCGGCCGGGAACGTGAGGATGTGGTAACTGGAGGTTGGGTCTGAAATCTGTGCTACGATGACCGCGCTAATGCGATCCTGGATCGTCTTGTTGGTCTTTACCGGATTCATGCTCGCGCAATCACATCCATCAATTCAAACTCCATCCAAAACCGGCCAGATAAAGCAAGAGGTCCATGTAGATGAAGATGGTAAGGGCAAGACTGATGACAAGAACCCCGCAAAGACGGGATCGTCTATCAACCAAAATAAGACCGATCCAGGCGACGCCAAAAAGGACGGCAAGGGAGATAAGGCTAGCGATAGTTCGCCTCTGAGCAACCTTCTGATAGTCATCTTTACTGGCGTACTCGCCGTTCTCGCCATCCTCCAGTTTTGGGCGATGCATCGCCAAGCCGAGTATATGCGGCGTGGACTGCGGATTTCCGTGAGGCAGACACGGATTGCTAATAGAAGCGCTTTGGCAGCAAGAGCCAGCGCTGAAATTGCGGCTCAATCGGCTAAGACCGCTAAAGATACGATGCACCTCACCGAAAGAGCAGATATTTTGGTGGAATGGGTCCGACTGTCGGACACGGGCTCGATACCTCATTCTCGGATAGTGGTTGCCCTGAAAAACTTTGGTCGCACGCGCGCCGACAGAGTGTTGTACAAGTTCCTTTACGGCGTGCCGGATGTCGGCATTCCTGAAACTGACGAGGTTGTCGAAACGAACCTCGGCGCTGGTGGAGAGATGAAGCTCTATAGCTCGAAACCCATTCATGAGGCGCTCGAAGGTATCGAGGCTGGATTGTGGGAGCGCGTAGTCCAGGGCGACGTCAAATTTAAGGTTTGGGGCGAGGCTGTTTTTCGGGACGTGTTCGGCGATACTCACACGCTCAAATACTGCGCGACGCTGGACACCGGCGCACGCGGCTTCCGTATAGAAGAGAATCAGGCTTATGACTCCTAGGGCGATACGGGAGCCTCTTGAAACGGGCTTCAACGCAGATAGACACTACCTAACTGGAACGCCTAAGGCCGTTCGGAGCCATAATGGCAGCTGTGAAGAAGCCCATGCGCGTCTACGCGGATACATCGGTATTTGGAGGATGCTTCGACAACGAATTCAGGACCGAGAGCCTTCAGTTTTTTGAGGAGGTTCGCGAGGGGCGGTTCCTTCTTGTCGTTTCGAACGTCACGCTCGACGAGTTGGAGCTGGCTCCAGACGCTGTGCGTGCCATATTGGCGGAGTTGCCGGCGCAGCACGTCGAGATCGTTGCGACCTCCGCCGAGTCGGATGGGCTCAGAAACGCATACTCGGAAGCTGCGGTTGTTGGGCCAGCTTCGAGCAATGACGCAGCTCACATTTCCGTCGCGACAATTTCCAATGTGGATCTCGTGGTGAGCTGGAACTTCAAACACATTGTCCATTTTGAGAAGATAGGAGGGTACGAAGGAGTGAATAGCCTGCGCGGCTACCGCAGCCCAAGGATCTACTCACCGCGAGAGGTCGTGATGCCATGAAACCGGAGAAAGAGTTCGACTGCGTTCAAATGAAAACAGAGATTCAGGAGCGATTATTGCGCGAAGCCGCAGAATTGGGCGAGGACGAAGCCCAAAGGCGTCGAGCAGAGCGCTTAGGCCGCGATCCTATTCTGGGTGCCTTCTTGCGGAAAATCATGGGCGGTAAAGGATCGTCCGAGCGGACGCCCGCCGCCTAAGTCCTCCACTGATAGCATCCAGATCGTCCATAGACCGAAGGCCTCGCGCGGACGGAGTCCGAATTCTCAGTCACGCGCGGAACAGAAAAGTTTGCGTCTGGAAAGATTCAAGCGAACGCGAAGTAACCGAGATACCCCAGCGCGGTTCCGATCAGCGCGCCCGCCACTACATCGCTCAGAAAATGCATCCCGAGCAGGATGCGCGACATCGCGATGCTCAACGCGCAGAAGAACAGGCCGATCATGAGCGTCGGGTAAAATAGGGCCAGCGGTATGGCAACCGCGAACGCGGTCATGGTGTGGCCGGAGGGAAAGGAGAACTGGTCCGGAGGAAGCAGCGTCGCCCAGCAGTGCGGTTCGATCTGGCACGGCCGGCGGCGTCCGGTCGTCCGCTTCAGCACCTTGAACAGCAGGACGCTCAGTGCAGCTGAGACGCCTGCCGCGCCCAGAGCCTGGAATCGCGCTTCACCGCCAAAGAGCAGGATCGCTAGGCCCATCGCATACCACAGCCATCCATCGCCGCCGCGCGTGGAGCTGATGACGTACAGTCGCACCCAGCGTGGCGCCTCCCAGTTGTTGGCACGGCGCATCACACTGTGGTCGCCCTTCGTGATTAGGCTGCGCACCATCCTATATTTACTATAGCGCTCCCCAAGTTACATTCTGTTGAAGAAATGATTTCGGGCTGATGTTGGCCCGGTTTATTCAAAACATTCTTGACTCGTTACGTAAGTGTGACAAACTGTTCTTTGCACAGCACCACACTGAGACGTCTGGACTTTGTGTTCTTCGACGCTGGAGGCGGGCATCGATCGGCCGCCAATGCTCTAAAAGCCGTGATCGAGCAGCAGGGGAGGCCGTGGGAAATCCGGCTGGTAAATCTCCAGGAAATTCTCGATCCGCTCGACATTTTTCGCAAGTACACGGGCATCCGGATGCAGGACGTGTACAACGTCATGCTGCAGAAAGGTTGGACACTAGGATCGGCTCAAATGACGGTGCTGATGCACGGGCTGATCCGCTTGTACCATGGCGGCCAAGTGCGCTTGCTGAAAGAGTTCTGGAAACAGGGTGATCGCGATCTGGTGGTTTCGCTGATCCCGAATTTCAACCGCGCGCTCCGCGAGAGTCTGCCCGCCACGCCGCTGGTGACACTTTTGACGGATTTCGCCGATTATCCACCGCATTTTTGGATCGAACGGCAGAACCAATATTTGATTTGCGGCACCACGAAAGCCGTCGAACAGGCGCATGCGCTGGGCCACCCAAGCGAGCACATCTTCGCGACATCGGGAATGATTTTGCGGCCGAGCTTCTATCAAGCAGTGACCGCGGATCGCGCCGCCGAGCGGATCAAACTCGGACTCGATCCCGAATTACCAACGGGCCTGGTTCTGTTCGGCGGACAAGGATCGAGCGTGATGCCGGAAATTGCCAAGCGAGTGACGGCTCGGTCGCAGTTCATCTTCATTTGCGGCCGCAACAAGAAGCTTGCGGCGCGTCTTCGTCGGATGGATACGAAGTTTGCGAAATACGTCGAGGAATTCACCAGCGAAATCCCGTACTACATGCATCTCTCGGATTTCTTCATCGGCAAGGCGGGACCGGGAAGCATCAGCGAAGCCATCGCAATGCATCTGCCGGTGGTTGTGGAGCGCAATGCATGGACGCTGCCGCAAGAACGCTACAACACAGAGTGGATCCTCGAGAAGAAGGTTGGAGTTGTACTAAAAACGTTTCGCGAAATTGACGCCGGGTTGCGCGAATTGCTGGATGACGCGAACTTCGCCCGTTTCCGCGCCAACGCCGCGGCGATCGTCAATCGCGCGGTCTTCGAGATTCCGGATATTCTCGAGACTGTAATGCAGCGAGAAACGCGCTGAGCCCGATCGCTTCGCCGATCAGGAAAAGCGGCCAGTTGAAAGGATTCGGAAGGCCTCCGGCGCTCGTGTTCCGGAAGTCCCAAACGAATGCGATGACGATCACCGCAGCGCCTGCCAGCACACCGGCCCAATGGAGCGCGGTCGTGCGCAAACCTCCGAGGCGCAGCGAAATCAGGCCGCAAACGATCATGCTGAGCGCGACCAAAACTGGCGCCCAAACGGGACCAACCCAGGGCAGGGGAATCAGAAACAAAATGTCCCAAGTGCTGAGTGATTCCGGCCAGTGGATCATCAATTTCAAGAATGCGTAAAAGGTGATGTCCCAAACGCCGAAGACGATGGCGAAGGCCGCGAACCACTGGCGAAAATTGCGGGCCACTGCCAGCGCGACGGCGGCGAGCATCAGCATCGTTGCGGCTTCGCGCCCAACTTCGATCACAAGGCGGCGTGGATTTTCAGGGCCGGCGGCAGCGAGTTGGCCGGGAGTAATCAGCGGAAACAATTCGCCGGGTTTACGTTCCGGATGAATTCGCCGGCGAACGGGATCGTAGATCGCGCGCAGATAAACAACGACTGCAGCCTCGACATAACCGAAGGAGATTCCAAAAAGAAACAGTGCTGCAACGGCGCGGCGCATAAATCTAGTATGGGTTCTCGGGCCACTTGTGTTTCGGATAGCGCCGGCTCAGTTCTCGCCGGACCTGCGGGTACAAGCGTTGCCAGAAACCGGTGAGATCGGTGGTGGTTTGAACCGGGCGCTGATTCGGCGCGAGCAAATGCACAACCACCGCGACTTTGCCGTTCGCGACGCGCGGCGTTTCGCGCATTCCGAAGAAATCCTGCAGGCGCGATGCGATCCAGGGCGGTTTTCCCGTCTCGTAATTGACTTTGGTTTGGCGGCCGCCAGGCAATCGAATTTTACTCGGCGCGATGTCGTTGAGCAATTTCGCGCCTGCGCGCTGCTCCAAACTGGACAACAACGACGGACCCGCTGATTTGAGTTCAGAAAAGCTTTTCAAGCCGCGGCACATTTCGCGAAACGCGGAATCGACATCTAGCTTCGCTATCGAGGCATACTCGGACGCAAAGGCGACGCGAGCCAGAAACTGTTCGAGTTCATCGCGATCGACAAAGCGCTCGATTCCGTCGTCAATCGCTCGCTCGGCCAGCAATGCCGCAGCTTGATCGGGATCCGGCGTGCCGCTGCGCGTTTCTTCGACGACCAGATTTTCGTACATCAGTGCGCTTACGGCATCTACTCGCTCTGCTGTGCGATTCCATTCAACACCCGACCGCTCGGTCATCTTATCGATGAGCCAATCTGGTTCGATCGCGCAAAACAAACGAACCAACGGGAGAGCATGCTCGCTGCGATTTTCAATATCGAGCGCCACTAGGAACTCGACGCGAGTATCGCAACCCAAGACCGCCGAACCGCCAGAGGCCAAAAGCAATTGATTGTCCTTGCGACGCCGTGCAACGCGATCGGGAAACGCGTGGAGCACCGAAAGACCCAAGGCACAAGATGAATGTTTCGAGGGGCGCGCGATGCGGCGAATCTGTTCGAAATGCCGCTGCGTGGCCGGATCGAATTGTGAATCGATGAGACTCATCAAATCGCAATTCGGCGACCGTGCACCCGAGCTGAGAGCCGCCGCGGCACGGCAGACCTCAACGCCCGGGTCATCGATCAGCATTCGCGCCAAACGGGGATGCAACGGAAAACGGGCCATGCGGCGCGCACAGTCCCCGGTGGCGCCAAGGCGCGAGAGCAAATCTTCGGCGCGCGAAACGGCGGCTTCCGGCGGAGCATCCAGCCATTCGAGTTCGCTCGGGTTCTCGATCCCCATGGCGCGCAAAGTCAGACACAGCTCGGACAGTTCGCGCCGCAGAATCTCGGGCGGATCTTGATCGCGGCGGCGATGAAAATCGTCCAGCGTGTACAGCCGAATCACGCGGCCCGGCGCTGTGCGAGCGGCCCGTCCAGCGCGTTGCGTGGCCGATGCTTTGCTGATGCGTGCGACCTCAAGCGTGGGAAGCCCGGTCCAAGGCGAATCGCTCGCCATCCGCGCCATGCCGCTATCGATGACCGCAGTGACGCCCTCGACCGTGATGGAGCTTTCGGCGACGTTGGTGGAGAGAATCACCTTGCGGCGCGAGGCGGGGGAGACGGCGCGGTCCTGTTCGGCGGGCGAAAGATCGCCATGCAGCGGGAGGACGAGAAGATCGTGGCTAGTGGCTAGTGGCTGGCATTCCCGGTGGGCCTTACGAATTTCAGCCGCGCCCGGAAGGAAAACGAGCACGTCGCCCGAGAGTTGTTGCGCGATCACAGTCTCCAACGCGGAGGCCACTTGTTTTTCGAGCGGCGCCGCCGAATAGGGCTGATACGCGATCGCGAGATCGAACAGGCGGCCTTCCGAGCGCACAACCGGACAGCCGCCGAGGAAGCTCGCGACCGGGGCGGCATTCGAGCGTCGCCGACATGACGACTAGCAGCAAATCCGGCCGGCTTTTTTGCAAGCGGCGCAGCAGCGCCAGCGCGAGATCGGTCTCCAGATGCCGTTCGTGGAACTCGTCCAGCACCACGGCATCGACGCCCGCAAGCTTTGGATCGCTAATCAAACGCCGAGTCAGGATTCCTTCCGTGAAGAAACGGAGACGCGTTCGCGGACCGGCCACTTCCTCGAAGCGCACCTGATAGCCGACAGTTTCGCCGATCGGCTCGGACATCTCTTGAGCCACTCTTCGCGCGGCCATGCGTACGGCCAGACGCCGCGGCTCCAGCACCAGCACGTTGCCGCGCACCAGATCGAGCAAGGCCGGAGGAACGCGCGTGGTTTTTCCCGCGCCAGGCGGCGCTTCGATTACTAAATTAGGAACACGGCGGAGCGACTCGCGGATGCGCGGCAGCAGGCCGTCGATGGGAAGCGTGGAGTTCAACGCACCGTCTACGGCTTCTTCTCGGGCGGCGTCTTTTCGTCGGTCTTGGAATCCCCGGTTTCGTACTTGATCGTGGTGTCGCTCTTGAACTGCTTGTAGTCCTCGTACTTCACGGTCTTCTTTGATGCGCTGATCGTTTTCCTTGAAGTGCAGCGTGGTGTTCGCGATGGTGTAGGTGGGAAACCAATACTTGCCGTCGATCTGCTCGCGGTACGTTTCAAACTTCGGATATTGATAATCGCCGTGCGCTGATGCCGACGCCGCGGCCGTAGCTCTTGACGATCTGCAAGTCGCGATCGTCCACCCAGACGATCCCCTCGAAATATCGCTTGCCCGATTCCATCTTCTTCGGCTTCACGGCGAAAGCTATAGCAGGAGATTTCGTCCAACTGCTCGCGGCCCAGATAGCGGATGAAGTATTTCGGCAGCTCGCTGGTGGTGAGGACGAACGGCTGCACCTCGCGGAGATCCTGCATGTCGCCCGGATCGAGCTGAATCGCGGTCAGCGTGTTCGGCGGCGCATAGACCACTTTCTCGAGGCGGGTGCCTGCGGGCGTGAAGATGATGTCGGTGACCTCTTCCCATTTGCCGGTGCTCGCGCCGCCGTCGTCCAGCGTCATTGACCCGCGCGGTCTGGCGATAGGTGTAGTTGCTCCGCGCCTGGGCGAAGGCGGCTTCCTTGGCTGCGAACTTCGCGATGATGCTCGTCGATTTGATCGGGCGTCGGATCGTCGAGGGTGGCGGCGAAAGCAGCACCTGACACTAAAACGAAAGCGATCGAAACAAACGTTGCAACGAAACGCATGAGTACCTCTTGCTTCTTAGTGTAACGCCAAGAAACTCAGCCGAGGATCTGCTTGGCGATGGTCAGCTTCTGTATATTCGTGGTGCCTTCGTAGATGCGGCCGATCTTGGCGTCGCGATAGAGCTTCTCCACCGGATAGTCCTTGGTGAAGCCGACGCCGCCGAAAATCTCGACCGCGCGCGAGGCCGTGTCTTCGGCCACCTGCGATGCAAAGTATTTCGCCATCGCGGCTTCGGTGACGAACGGCAGCCCGGCCACCCGCAATCGCGCGGCGTTGTAGACCAGCAGCCGCGCCGCTTCCACTTCGGTGGCCATCTGCGCGAGCTCGAACTGCACGCCCTGGAAATCGGCGATGGGCTTGCCGAATTGTTGCCGCTGTTTGGCATAGGCGATGGCGTGATCGAGCGCGCCCTTGCGCGAGGCCAGTCATCTGCGCGCCGATCGCGATGCGTCCTTCGTTGAGAGTTTCAATTGCGATCTTGTAGCCCTTGCCCACTTCGCCGAGCACGTTGGCGGCTGGAACGAGGCAGTCGTCCAAGATCAACTCGCAGGTGGATGACGCGCGGATGCCGAGCTTGTCTTCCTTCTTGCCCACCTGGAATCCGGGGAAGCCGCGCTCGACAAGAAAGCATGTGATGCCGCGATGGCCGGCGGCTGGGTCGGCATTGGCGAATAACAGAAACAGGCCCGATTCGCCCGCATTGGTGATCCAAAGCTTGCGGCCGGTGATGGCGTAATCATCGCCGCGCTTCACGGCGCGAGTGGCCAGCGCGAAAGCATCGGAGCCCGATCCGGCTTCCGACAACGCAAACGACGCCACCATTTCACTTGCGAGCTTGGGCAGGTAGCGCCGCTTCTGATCGTCGTTGCCCCAGCGAATGATTACGTTGTTCGCGATGGTGTTTTGCACGTCGACGATGACGGCCGCGGAGGGGTCGACCGAAGCCAGCGCCTCGACCGCCAGCACGGCCTGGAAGAAGTCGCCGCCCTGGCCGCCGTAGTCTTCCGGAATCTCGATCCCCATGAGGCCGAGCTCGAACATCTCGTGCAGCAGATCCTTGCGGAAGACGCCCGCCTCGTCCATGGCGCGCACGTGCGGCCCAACGCGCTCGCGAGCGAACCGCCGGACAGCGTCCTGGAACATTCGTTCGTCGTCGCTCAGCACGGTGAGAGGTTGCGGAGCAGCGCTGGGAGTTTCGATGATGTTCGGCATGGTTCTAGTTTACTGGTGGCTGGTCGGTGGTGATCGGTTGTTGGTGGCTAGGGTGGCGCATCACGGGGTATTTCTTGTGTGCGGTGACGCTTTTTTTCCGCGGGTTCGGCGAAGGTGAGGCGAAAAAGCAGCTCGGGGCGAGGAATGGCGTCTGAGAAGGCATCGGCTTGAGGATGACAGACCTGGCGAGGGTGCGCCGTGTGCATGCGTTGGAAATGGCTGAGGGAGTGACTAAAGAAAGTCCGGTGGGCGCTGTGACTCCCATGCCGACGCAGCACCGAGATAACGTCAATCTCGGAGGGAGCAGCACCCAGATGCCCGAAGCCGACTTTCGCTGGGCCATATGGCATTAGGTATATTGCGTCATCCATCGATTTCCGCGTTTCTAATCGGCCAACTCCCGTGGACAGAGACTACTTCGCCATTGTGCTTAGTCGGATCGCCTGTGATGAGGTCGCAGACGCTGAGAGTCTGAGGTCTGGGCGCAGCGATCGCCGCGTGGGTTGCGATGATCACCGCGATGATCAGTCTTGCCTGCGTGGAGATTTGGTGCTGCTGCACGTCCTGGCGTCTGATGAGAGGAGGCATCGCTCACTCCTTCGCCCTGACGACCAACACCGGGCACGGTGCGTGCCGCATGACTTCCTCGGCGACGCTGCCCAACAATGCACGCTGGAATCCATGGCGTCCGTGGCTACCGATCACGATGATGTCCGCCCGCCACTCCTTCGCCGTTTTGACGATTTCGGCCGCGGGTTTCCCCAGTTGGATGAACTCCAGCGGTGCGCGCTCCGGCGCTAGAAGCTGGCGGAATCCGTCGAACAATCGTCTGCCTTCCCGCTGGCCTTCCGAAATCAAATCGCCGGGAGTGATGCCCGGGGCTTGCGACAAACCGGGCTCGATCGCGTGGACCAGCGCGATTTCGGCCTCCAGCGAAGAGGCCAGTTCAATGCCGAGCTCGGCGGCGTGGGCGGCCAGCGGCTGGCCATTGACGGCAATTAAGATTCGTCGGAAACTCACAGTGTTCTCCTATCCGAAGCCTCATCTGAAGCCGCCTGCGGGCTTGCCGTCTGGTCCGGCATGGTGGAGCAGCATCCACCATCAGCGTGGGAACATACTTTCTTGCGCGGCTGAAGAAGCAGCCAAAGTAGCGCCGCCACAACCAGGACGAGAATGATCAAAACGATCCATGCGGGCCAATGCAGTTGGGGCGCGAGGGACGCGCGATAAAAACTGATCACGCCGACCAGCGCAAGGAAGCAGGATAGCACCAGTCGAAGCGTAGGTTGCGGCATTCGGCCGGCCACGATGGACGCAATCTGGCCGCCGATCATAACAGCGGGTATGCTGGCGGCGAGTATGTTCCACGGAATTTTGGCCCCGGTTGTCGCGTCCACGGTCAGATGCGTGATCGCGGCCGAGATGGACGCGGCGGCGATGATCATGTGGGCATTTCCTGCGGCGAGGCGGACCGGAATGCCGCGCAACACCTGCTCCACGGTGCTCATTTCGCCGGCCGAGAATCCGACCAATCCCTGAAACACGCCCCCTACGGCGGCCGTGCTCGCGCGCCAGGCGTCGTTCTGTCTGCGGTAGAGGTAGGCCCGGCCCAGCCGGTCGATATGCTCAGTCCCCGCGATGCCATCCTTACCGGCATGGCTCCGGCCAGTCTCGCCGGTCTCGCGAATCAAGAGAAAAGCAAAAAGGATCAATCCAACACCGACCACGACCAGCAGCCAGTGCGAGGGCAGGATGTGCGCGGAGACCCCGCCGATGATGGCGGTGGGGACCGCGAACGCGAGCGCAAACAGGGAAATCCTGAAGTCGATCAGGCCCGCACGCCAAAAGGCAGACGTCGAGCTCATGAAGCCGAAGATCTCAGTCAACAGCCCCACCTCCACGGCTTGCACTGGCGCGAGACGGTGTCCGAGGAGGGGAAAAACGATGGAAAAGAAGGGGACAAAAATCACGGCCCCCGATACTCCGATCGTTCAAACCGTAATGCAGATGCAGAGCGCTACGGGGAACATCCACCAGAACTGCAGCCAGTAACCGAGGTGCATTTGAGGGCCTCCTTGTCCAACGTTGGCCGGCTCGCGTGTGAAGCCGAGCCGCGTTTATTTGGTTGTCGCTCTCATAGGATCGCAGGTTAGGGCGACCGCGGTGCATATTGTGCGCGGAAATCTGACCGTAACTTCCGGGCGGGCTGCGGCGAAGTAATTGTTGGCATGAAGCATACGAACTTGGCGACCCTCCCTGCGCGGCAAACCTGGTCAACGGGCGATTTCCCCAAGATGGGAACGGAGCTGGCGATTGCCGGCGAGCAACTCTGCGATTCGATACCGGTCCACGCGGGCGATCGCGTGCTGGACGTGGGAACGGCTTCCGGCAATACCGCAATATCGGCCGCCAGGCGCCGGGCGTTGGTGACCGCGGTGGATCTGGTTCCCGCGCTCCTTGCGCATGCCGAGACGAGGGCGCGAGCCGAGGCGCTAGAGATCGATTTTCGAGAAGGCAACGCGATGGCGCTGGCATTCCCTGATGCGTCGTTCGACGTCGTGCTCAGCACCTTCGGCGCTATCTTCGCGCCAGATCCACACCAGACCGCTGCCGAGATGGCGCGTGTTTGCCGGCCGGGCGGGAAAATCGCCATGGCGAACTGGACTCCGGATTCGATGCTTGGGGAGCTGTTCCGGCTCCTGGCGCGCTATTCGGCTCCGGGATCGCACGTGGATGCGCCGGTGGAGTGGGGCGACAAAGCAGTGCTCGCCGAGCGGCTGGGCCCATATGTCCAGGATCTCCGCGTGGAGCGGCGTGCCGTGCAATTACGCGCGCGATCGGCTGAGCATTGGGTGGAGTTCATGCGGACTCAATTTGGTCCGGCCATCGAAGCTTTTGAGCACTCGAGCAGCCCGGCGTCGCAAAAGGCGCTCGCGGGCGAGATGGCGAAGCTTATTCGCAAACACAACCGCGCTCAGAACGGGACCGTATTGGGGAACAGCGAGTACCTGGAAATCGTCGCAACGCGGCGCGGCCGTTAGGAAGTTCTTCGCACGGTGAGCGGAACGGATGACGCTTCGCGCCGGGTGCCGCCTACATTGGGTTCGTTTCGCGGCTGCTTCGCACGGCCAAGTTTGGCTGGGAGCGAAGCCACAGCCGGTTTGACCTCGTATTCGTAGATTCCGAAACGAGGAGGCTCTTTGGCGTCGCCCGGGCGAGGCTCGGCGATTACTCGCCTGGCGGTGATTTCCCACTCTCCCTCAATCACGTCGCCGATGTCTTTGTTGGAGCGGCTGTGGATGGTCTTCATGGATTTCAATCTTACTTGTGCCGGTAGGTGATCCGGCCTTTTTTCAGGTCGTAGGGCGATAGTTCGAGCGAAACCCGGTCGCCGGTCATGATCTTGATCCGGTTGCGGCGCAGTTTCCCGGCCATGGACGCCAGCACCGGCACGCCCGCGTCGAGTTCGACGGTAAACATCCCGGCCCTGAATTTCTCGACGACTTTGCCCATCACTTCAATCGCATCTTCTTTTGGCAGGCTATTTCTCCTCTTCGTTTCTTTCCGAATTTGCAGAACAGCGAATCAGGCACGATCAGACAACGGCGGTTGAACCGGGCGATGCGGGATAATGCGAAAATTGGCGGAACTTCAAAGACAACTTCAGTTTAGCACGGGCTGGCAATATGGGGAAGCTTCCCGCCGGGGAAGGCGTGGCCGAGGGCGGATATTCTCTAGAGCGCGCCGGTGCCGGGAGCCTGAGCCTGTTGCCGACGCCGCCGAGCTGCGAACAGCGATCCGATTAGGACCAATCCCAGCGCGGCTGTGTAGTAATGCGGTTCTGGAACCGCAGATGGAGAAGAGACCGTGCCCGACAGGTAGTATTGGACTTCTGGCTCGCCAGAACCCAAAACAGGCGTATCCAAGGCGACGTAGGAGTCGGATCCGATAGCGCCGCCTGTATAACCGACCAAGTTCGAACCGATGTCCAGGAGACCGAACTCAAAGAAACCGTTGTTAAAGTTGTAAGTACAATTCGAAGGGCAGCCGAAGAAGCCGGTGAATTGGTTGCTGTCGCCCTGCACGGTGAGGTCGAGGGCATCCACCGTGCCGCCAACTGTATTGATGTTGATTGTGCCCGTTTCCGTTAAGCCGGTAAACAGGCCCGCAGTGCTGGTGCCAAAGATGTCCCCGACGGTACCGCTAAAGTCGAAGACGGTATCCGCTCTCGCCGCAGTGCTGGTGACTCCAAGAGACGCGAATACAACGAGGATCGGCAAACCAAGACTTCTTGCGCATCCCCGAGCCCGCCTTGCAAACTGAGTTGGTGTCATATGTTCCTAACGCTATTAGTTCTCTATAATTGGGCGGTGCGAACCGTCGCTACACTGTAGCGCGATGGGACAGGATTCACAAGGTAGATAACGGCAGTGAGGGTACTAGTACTATTCGGAACGGGCCAACCCGGTTTGCGGGGTTGCCTGAGCCCAGAACTCCTTCCGCTCAAGTTTTCTCAAGCCCGGGCTCAGAGGGCAGCTGCTCGACACTTGATCGACAGCAATAGGCGCTCGTAAGCGACGGCAGAACGATCTCCCACGAGATGGACACTTACCAGACTTCTACCAGACTTCTACCAGACTTCGAGAAACTTCCAAAAACGCGGTATTGTGGAACTGGAGCTGCCATGATTCAAACCGACGAACAGTTGCTGCTCGCGCAGGAATGCGTCGCGAATTTGCGGCGAATCCTCCTGGGGTCGCGGAAGGTGCATTCGCAGCAGGACTGCGCGAATGGCGGAGCCGACTCTCGAATGCAGCAAGGAACAGGAGTGGAGTATGAGCAGGATTTGGAACATCCGGTGGAGAGCGCTGTCGGGTCCGGTCGTGCCGTTCGGCGGAGCTCTGGCCGCCGCTGTTATAGTCATGGTTGAAATAAAAGCGGTCGGATAAGACCTACTCGGCTCCAGCTCGCTGATTTCCCAAGAGACAGAAGTTCGGTCTGATCCGCAACGAATGGCCAAGTTACCTCGAACCCCGGGAGTTTTGATGCGATCTCGGGTTGATCCCTGTGCGTGCAGTCTGAGCGCGAACAAGTTGCGGAAGCTTCAGGAGCGTTCGTGGAATTCGTGTCATCCGACGTGCTGTCGTAGATTGGCGAAATCACAATTGGGACGGTGTCGTTGGAGGTCGGCGCCGATGTAAATGGCCTACGACCTGAAGCGCCAGGCAACTGGCGACTTTCGTCTTCCGCAGCTTCGGTTGCTTCCCTCCCGGGTGGCAATCGGCTATGCGGGCAACTAAAACCAAAGGAGGTTTCTCGTCTCAAATTCGGGACCTCTCGCGAGGTTCCTGAGGGCGCGCCAATAGCGGCCGTTAGGGTCTCACATTTCAGTCTCAACATTCGGCGCGGCCGGCTGCCTATTTGAAGGCCCACGCTAACGCATATCGCTAGCCGCCTCTTGAATGTCTTATTCGCTCCCCGAGAAATTGCCCGCCCTCCTGCACCACAAAAGACCGCCGTGCTTGCCCCGGCCCTCACCAAAGAAGAAGAACTCCACTGGCTCGCCCTGCGCCTGATCCCCGGCCTCGGCACCCGCAAAGCGAACCAGCTGCTCGGAGCGCTTGCACACGCCGCAGGCCATCTTCCGCGCCTCGCGATCGGAGCTCGAAGCCAGCGGGCTCTCGGGCAGCGTCGCGCAAACCATCGCGAGCGGATGCACGTTCGATGACGCCGTGGATCAGCAGCAGAAGATGCTCGAAGCCGGGCGCCGTCGCTGGTCCCGTTCTCCGATCCCGCCTACCCGGCGCGCCTGAAGGAAATCTTCGATCCGCCGATCGCGCTGTTCGTGCGCGGATCGCGCGTGGAACTGCTGCAATCCATCATGCTGGGCGTGGTCGGCACCCGGCGCCCCACCCCGTACGGAACCGCGGCCACCGAGCGGCTCTCGGCCGATCTGGCGCAGGCCGGACTGGCCATCGCCAGCGGCATGGCGCGCGGCATCGATACTGCGGCGCACCGGGCGGCGCTCGACGTCGGCGGCGACACGATCGCGGTGCTCGGCTGCGGAGTGGACCTGGTCTACCCGGCCGAGAATCGCAAGCTGGCCGCCGAAATCGCCGAAAAAGGCCTGGTCGTCTCCGAATTTCCCATGGGCTCGCCCGCGTATCCGCAGAACTTTCCCATCCGCAATCGCATCATAAGTGGCATGAGCGTGGGCGTCCTGGTGGTGGAGGGGGCGCAATACTCGGGGTCGGCGATCACGGCCAAAATGGCGCTCGAACAGCAGCGGGAGGTCTTCGCGGTGCCCGGCAGCATCATGTCGAAAATGAGCTGGGGACCCAACCTGCTGATCAAACAGGGGGCCAAGCTGGTGCAGGAGTGGAACGACGTGATGGTGGAGCTGCCGGCCGACACCCGGCGCGCGCTGATCGGCAAGGCGCAAGCCAGGCTCGGGCGTTATGTCGTTGGAATTAAACGGAGAAGAAGCCGCGCTTCCGCCGGAACTTGGCCTCGCCAGCCGGGCAATTTTCAATCGGTTGAAGCCCGATGTGCCAATTCATATTGACGAATTGCATTGAAACTTCTGATACCCTGACTTCATCAGAGGTAATTGCCGCACTCTTCGAACTCGAGCTGCTAGGTCTGGCACGCCAACTTCCCGGCAAGAACTTTGTTAAAGTGTGGTAGCAGTTCAAACCGACATTAACTGTAAGTACTCATACGATTTAGGAAAGCTATGGCAAAATCTCTCGTCATCGTCGAATCGCCGGCGAAGGCGAAAACGATCGGAAAGTATCTCGGCAAGCAATTTGTAGTGAAGGCCTCGCTCGGCCACGTGAAGGATCTTCCCAAGAAGGACCTCTCGGTCGACGTGGACAAGAACTTCGAGCCGCACTACGAGGTCATCGAAGGCAAGAAGAAGCTCATGGCGGAGTTGAAGGCCGCGGCCAAGGGCGTGGACTCGGTTTACCTGGCGGCTGACCCGGATCGCGAAGGCGAAGCCATCTGCTATCACCTGCAAGAGGAGCTCAACGGTTCGAAGAAAGGCCCGAAGTTTTACCGGGTGATGTTCAACGAGATCACCGCCGGCGCGGTCAAGAAGGCGTTTGAGAAGCCGGGATCGGTGAATCTGCACCTGGTGGACGCCCAGCAGGCGCGCCGGGTTCTGGACCGGCTGGTGGGCTATAAGATATCGCCGCTGTTGTGGGACAAAGTCCGGCGCGGGCTTTCGGCCGGGCGCGTTCAGACCGTGGCGCTGCGGCTGATCGTGGATCGCGAGCGCGAAATCCGGGCGTTCGTCAAGCGCGAGTATTGGACGATTGACGTCCAGCTCAACGCCAAGAAGCCGCCGGTGCTGACCGCGCGCTTCACCAAGAAGAACGACGAAGCCATCGAACTGCCGGATGAAGCGACCACCAAGGGGCTGCTGGATCAGTTGGATGGCTCGAAGTACCTGGTTCATTCGGTTTCGACGCGCGAGAAGAAGCGGAATCCCGTTCCGCCGTTTATTACATCCACGTTGCAGCAGGAGGCTTCGCGCAAGCTGCGGTTCAGCGTGAAGCGGACCATGATGCTGGCGCAGCGGCTGTATGAGGGCGTGGAGCTGGGCTCGGAGGGATCGGTCGGTCTCATCACTTATATGCGAACCGATTCGACCCGCGTGTCGCAGGACGCGTTGGACGAAGTTCGCGGCTTGATCAAGGAGCGCTACGGCGCTCCGTTCGTCCCCGAATCCCCGAACGTTTACAAAGGCAAGAAAGACGCGCAGGATGCGCACGAAGCTGTCCGGCCTTCGTCTTCGCGGCGCACCCCCGACGACGTCGCACCCTACCTGCAAGAAGACGAGCTTAAACTATACCGGCTGATCTGGATGCGATTTGTGGCGTCGCAAATGATGCCGGCCATATTCGATCAGACCACCATCGACGTAGCGGCCAAAGGCAAGGACGGCGCGACCTATATGTTCCGCGCCACCGGGAGCGTCCCGAAGTTCAAGGGCTTCCTGGAAGTTTACGAGGAAGGCAAGGATCAGAAGGACTCCGACGACGAAGAGCTGAAGAACCGGCTGCCACTGGTGACCGAAGGCGAGGAGCTGCGGTTCAAATCCATCGATCCGGAGCAGCATTTCACCGAGCCGCCGCCGCGCTTCAACGAAGCGACGCTGGTGAAGGAGCTGGAAGCGGACGGCGTTGGTCGTCCATCCACGTACGCTTCGATTCTTTCCACGATTCAGGAACGCGAATACGTCAAGAAGGACGCCGGCAAGTTCGTACCCACCGAGCTCGGCATGGTGGTGACCGACCTGTTGCTCGAAAATTTCCAGAATCTCTTCGACGTGACCTACACGGCTCGCATGGAAGAAGAGCTGGACGAGATCGAAGAAGGCAAGATGGACTGGCGCGAGGCCATGTCGGAGTTCTACGAGCGGTTCCAGAAGGATCTGGCACACGCCGAACGCCACATGACCGACATCAAGCGCATGGAGGAGCCCACCGGCGAGCTCTGCGAAAAGTGCGGCAAGCCGATGGTGATCAAGTGGGGCAAGTTCGGAAAGTTCATCGCTTGTACCGGCTACCCGGAGTGCTCCAACACGCGCGAGCTGCCGCCCGATCCAGCCAGCGCCGAAGGCCTGACCGAGCAGGACGCCGAAGAATATTGCGAGAACTGCGGCCGGCCGATGGTGCTCAAGAAGGGACGCTTCGGGCAGTTCTACGCTTGCTCCGGATATCCGGATTGCAAGACGACGAAGCAGATCGGCGGCGAACAGAAGAAATCGGACGTGCCGCTGGATGAAAAATGCCCGCAGTGCGGCAACAATCTGGTGCTGAAGCACGGCCGGTTCGGCGAGTTCACGGCTTGCAGCAATTATCCGAAGTGCAAGTTCGTCAAGCAGAAGACCATCGGCGTTCCCTGCCCCAACTGTTCGGAAGGCGAAGTGGTGGAGCGGCGGTCCAAGCGCGGCAAGACGTTCTATGGCTGCAACCGGTATCCGGAATGCGACTTCGTGGCGTGGGGCAAGCCGATCGCCGAGAAGTGCCCCGAGTGCGGATCCAGCTACCTGATCGAAAAATGGCTCAAGGCCGGCGGGTTCGCGCAGTGCCCGAACGGGGAGTGCAAGTTTAAGCGTCCGCTGGCGCCGGTGGAAGCGACGGCGTAACGCGCCGTGCACGATCTTCCGTGTCAAACGCTGTTCGACTTCATCATCGAGGATTTCGAGGCCGCTTGGGACTCGTTGGCTTCGAATCCACATCCCAGCAGCCGCGGAAACTTCATGTTTGCTCGGCAGGCTACGTCCCTGCTCGAGCTTGCGTGTAGGGTATGCAAAGCAGACGATTCGGGAAAGACGCTTCAGAATTTCTCGGCCGCTCTGGCGAAGCGTGATCGAAGATACTTTACAGAGTTGCCGGGACCCTGTTGGTCTCCCTCAAAGAGGACAGAGAAGGCTTTCAAGCTGCCTTCGCTGGGGGCGTACCCTAACAACGAGCTTATCGCGGCGCTGTTCAATCTCGTGCGAAACGGCCTGTCTCACCAATACCAGCAGATGCGCGCTGTACTTTCGGATGATAAGGAGTTTGGCGTTAGCCTAACCGGTGCTGAATGTGGCTACACTCTCGCAAGAACTTTCGCTGAAGGCCGCCCTCCTCGGCATTTGAGCGCGGACAGAGACGACAATGGCAATCTCTGGATCACGGTAATGCCTAATGTACTTTTTCTTGACCTTCGGGACGCTATCCGGGAGATTGGCCTTGATATTTCCAGTACAGGATTTAAGCACATGGCGGAAGAGGGGCACAAGACGTTTGACTTCTCTACCACCGACGCCGAAAACGCTCTTCGGAACAACGGGCATATGTAACGTAGGTGCGTCGGAGTGTCTCGGAGGAACTTCCGTGGCAAGCTGATCGCTGAGAGCTGCTCCGAGTCCAGGCCGCGCTTCAACGAATCTTTGGAAGGAACAGGGCCAAAAGGTAATCCTGCGCAGAAACCTGCTTCCGAATCGCGCGCCAATCGCCGAAAGCTGAGCTTGCCAGGTCGATTGCAGCAAGCGCATTGGTTCGCGACCACACGAACGAGTTGTCATAATCTGCCTTGTGCCGTTGCTCCTGTAACTGCATAAAAGCGTGCGCCACGTTCTTCAGTTTCAGCAGCGTCGCAGGTTGCCCGGAGCTGAAGTAATTATTGACGTAATCTTCGCAAACTTTCTTCATCCTGCCGTGATCAAAGGTTCTCGCAAGAACGCTGCGCTGACGTTCCACCGCCCAATTGCCAACCGCTTCATCGATCAGAAGATGGAACACGGCATAATATGCCGTCGACACCGCACGGCGAAGGCTTGCTTGCCGCGGATTCCTGCGCTCCCTCTTGGCCAGGTGATATGCCTGCTCGAGGAAGTCATCTGCGAACACCATTTTATCGCCACGCAGGCTCGGGATGCTCTGCCTGTTCCGATTCGCTTCGAAAGTCGAAGTACGGAAAAAGACCGAGTGCGGGAAGATCCAATTTCTCTGACATACGCCATACGACACGCCTGGATACGTCACTGAGTTTTCGGCCCTTACTCGCTTCATCCGTGAGAAGAACACGGAAAAAGATCCCCCAGGAATCATCCCACGCCTGTCCAATTTCCCAGTTGATAAGGACCACGCCGGTATTTGCCAGTTCTTTGGTAACTTCGGCGACAGCGGCGTTGATTTGCGGTTGCTTTTGAATGGCGATTGGTAAGAGCACTCAAATCTCTCCTCCAGCATAGCGCGGTCACTGAACGAAGCACCTGCTCAACGCGTGGCGTAGGGAAGCCGATCGCCGAGAGGCCCCCCGAGTGCAATCGGGCTAGCGACGGCGTGGACGCGTCGACGACGCCGTTTGTTCTCTTCCGAACGCAGAATTCCAAAAACGAACACTCACCTGATCTCTCTGGTAAGCCAACGGTCTTTGTTTATACAACCATAGCCGGGGCGATGCACTTGCCAGTGCTTATACACTGACAAGAGAGGTAACGGCATGATCGAGTCTTTCCTCACCGAGCTGAAAGTAGGCGCCCGTTCCCTGGCCCGCTCCAAAGGCCTCACCATCACCGTAGTGCTCACCCTGGCCATCGGCATTGGCGCTAATGCCGCGATGTTCAGCCTGGTGCGTGCCGTGCTGCTGCGGCCCTTGGTCAACCGCGACGAAGACCACCTCATCTACATCCGCCAGAGCGCGCCCGGCAACGGCGAGGACGACGCTGCCCTCTCCGTGCCGGAGATCCAGGATTTACGCTCCCGCATAAAAACGCTGAACTCGTTCGGCGATTTCTCCACCGTAGGGTTCACTATGGTCGGGCTGGGAGAGCCTCGCTCGGTTCAGGCCGGCGTGGTGGGAGGATCGTATTTCCACGTGATGGGGCTGCGCCCGGTGCTCGGCCGGCTGCTCGATGAGCACGACGATGGTCCCAATGCCGCGGGCGCCGTCGTGTTGACCTATCGTTTCTGGTCGACCACGCTCAAGGGCGATCCATCCGTGATCGGCAAGAAAGTCCGCCTCGATTCGTTCATCGATGCGCGCCCGGCCACGGTGGTTGGCGTTTTGGAACCCTGCGTCCCTTACCCGCAGGACACCGAAATCATCGCCAACATCGTTACTAGCGCCCATCATCTTTCAGCCACCATGGTCACCGGGCGAATACACCGGATGACGGAATTGTTTGCGCGGCTGGCGCCGGGTGCGGATCTGGAAACCGCGCGTGCGGAATTAAATACGGTGTACGGAGCCATGAAGCGGGAGCATCCGGAGGCCTATCCAGCCAAAGCCGACTACCGGATCAGCGCCGTGAAGCTGCGCGACGAGCTCACATCCGGGGCGCGGACCATACTGCTGGTCCTGATGGCGGCGTCGATCCTGGTTTTCATCATCGCCTGCTCCAACGTCGCGAACCTGATTCTGGCGCGCACGCTGCGCCGCGAAAACGAACTCGGCATCCGCGCGGCACTGGGCGCCAGCACCAGCGCTTTGCGCCGCACCTTGTTAGCCGAAAGCCTGCTGCTATGCGTCGCGGGCGCGACCCTCGGCCTATTGATCGCCGGCCCCATGGTGGCTGTGCTCGCGCGCTATGCGTCGCGTTATTCGGTGCGCGCTCTCGATCTCCAAGTGGATGCGAGCATGCTCTGGGTGGGAGCCGGACTGGCCGTGGTTGCCGCGGTGCTGCTGGCCTTCGTTCCGCGCCTGCCATCTTCGGGAGGCGCCCAGGGATTCTCGCTCGCTAGCGGAGGCGCGCGCGTCACCGGCATCGCGAACCGCAAATTGCGGATCTTCGCCGTGGTTCAGATCGCCGCCTCCTTCGTGCTCGTGGCGGCGGCCGGCTCATTCGTGAAGACGCTCCTAGCGCTCGAGGCGGCCCAAACCCCGTTCGATACGCACCATGTTCTCGCGGTGGACGTGCCCGTAATGCATAACGGAAAAACGCCGGCGCAGGTGGTGGAGTACTACCGTGAAGCGGCGCGGCGAATCCGTGAGCTGCCGGCCGTTCAGAACGTCGCGGTCGGCACCGCCGTGCCTTGGCGCGATGGCGGGAGTTTCGCCCTCCAATTCTCGGTCGACGGGCACGTTCCCGCGCCAGCCGAGGATCATCCCCGTGCGATGGTTCGGATCATTACACCCGGATTCTTCGCAACCCTGGGCCTGCCGATCCTCGAGGGGCGCGATTTCACAGAGGCCGACCGCGATACGAGCGAGCCGGTCGCGATTGTCAGCCAGAGCGCCGCGCGCCGAATGTTCCCAGCGGGCGATGCACTGAACCACCATGTAATGTGGACTGACCCAGTCCTGAAATTCGTCCCCGGAATCAGCGCCGTGCCGGAGCGCATTATCGGCGTAGTGCCGGACATGGACGATGTGAACGTTGTACCCAAGCCCACCGTGACTGTGTACGGTCCTTTCGCCCAGGCGGCGATCATGGGTGGAGGACGCCTATTCGTACACGTGAGCTCCAATCCGTATGCTCTCGTTAAGCCGGTCACGCGCATCATGCACGATATGTCCGCCGATCAGCCCGTCGAACGCGCGGCCACTCTGGATGACGTCCGTACGGAGGTGCTCTCATCGGATCGGCTGAATGTTGTCGTCTTCGGCGTTTTCGCCAGCGTGGCGCTGCTCATCGCGGTAGTGGGCGTTGCGGGCGTGCTCGCATTCTCCGTCAGCGGACGCACGCGGGAGTTTGGCATCCGGCTGGCGGTCGGGTCGCAACCCAGGAATCTGTTGATCCGCGTGATTGCCGAAGGCGCGGCCATGGCTATCGGAGGACTTGGCTGTGGGGCTGGCCTGCGGATACGGGTTGGCGCAACTGGCCGGAACTTTTTTGGGCGATCTGAAAATGCCGGACGTGCTGCCGGTAGCCGGTTCGGCTTTGGTGCTGCTGCTTGCCGCCGTGATTGCGTCGGTCATCCCCGCGGCGCGGGCCGCCAGCGTCGACGTGATGCAGGCTCTGCGAACCGAGTAGCTCAGCCCGCCGGAGCGACACAGCCGGCCCGATGGTGTAGAATTCCAAACGAGACCGCCATGCAGCGCGGAGCCCTAACGCTTGCTGGTTTGCTGTTCGCTCAGGTGACAAGCGCGCAAGACTTGCCTCCAGGCGTCCTGCTTCTATCCCGCGTGGAGAATCACATCAAAGAGGAGTTCCAGCGCCTCGCCAGCATCACTTGCCTGGAGACCGTCCAGCGCGAGGTAGGGAAGTCCAAGAGCAAAATGCGGCCTCTCGATACCATTCGCCTGGAGGTTCTCACCAACGGTGGTCAGGAGCTGTTCGCCTCTCCCAGCGATCGGAAGTTTTCCGAACAGCCACCCATCGCTTACGCGGGCAGCGGCATGCTTGGCAACGGTGTTTTCGGACTGTATCTCAAGGGTATTCTGCTGAACGGGTACGCGACCACGAAGTACAAAGGCGACGAGGATGTAGCTGGGCGCACACTTGCTCGCTACGATTACCGGCTAAACACGGCTTTCAGCGGACAGACAATTCAGATACCGGAAGGGTCGGGCAGTGTCGGTTTGCAAGGTTCGTTTTGGGCAGACCCGCGGACCTATGATGTGATCCGCGTGGAATTGAACGCTGACGATATTCCGCCGAGCCTGCCCATTTCCGCCATGTCCACGAGCATCGATTATGAGCGCACCCGTCTCACCGATCAGTTGACGGCGTTACTTCCCCAAGCCGCCGATGTTCGTCTTGCAAAGAACTCGGGCGAGATCAACCATGATCGAGTGGAGTTCACACATTGCCGTGTCTTCGGGGCTGAGAGCACGATCGACTTCAACGCAACAGACGACGGGCCGGCTCGCTTTGGAGCTGTTTCTCTGGATGATACATTGCGCCGGCTTCCCGAGGGATTGCAGGTTGCAGTGAAGTTGCGCAGTCGCGTCTCGAGCGATATGACCGTCGGAACGCTGATTGATGGCATCGTCGCAGGAGACGTGAAGGATAAGCGCGCGGTGCTGATCCCAGCCGGCTCGCCGGTGCGCGGGCGCATCCGCCGCATGGAGCGCTATACCGACCCATTCGTGTATTTCGTAATCGGGATTGAGTTCACGGAAGTGGAAGTTGAGGGCGTTCGGCGTATCTTCTACGCCGATCTGGAAGACATCGATTCTGCGCCAGGCGTGGAGCTGACGCTCAACACTGGCAATAATGGAGCCGATTCGCCGAGAAACAATTACACCCCAGGCACTGTAGCCACGGTTACGAGAGAACGCGTCGTATTCCACAACCTGCCCGGAGTAGCTACGTTCTTCTTCAAAGGCGATCCGTTGGACTTGCCTCCGAATTTCCGCACGGTCTGGAAGACCCGCGCGCTGAAGGAATGAGCAAACCAACACTGCGGCGCCGTCCCGCAAAGTCAAAGGCGGCTGATGGATTTCTGCAATACCACGCGGGCGGTATAATCCGCCAAGCGCAAGCAGTATAAGAGATTACCGGCCTCGACGTAACCCACAATTCATCTTTTGTTCACTAGACAGTAACGCCGAAATCTGTACTATTGGCCTGTTACTCTCCTGGCTTCGAGTCGGCTCTGCTTGCCGGCCAGAACCAAAAATCACTGGAGGCTTTTCGTTGATGCATAGGTTGCGATTGGTGTGTCTATTCGTCTTCTGCGGCGCGATGATTGCCCGCGCTCAAGACTTGGCGGGAATCAGCGGCCAAGTAGTCGATCCATCCGGCACCGCGGTTGCCGAAACTTCGATCACGCTCACCAACGTCGCAACGCATACCGCCACGCAAGTCACCAGCGATGCCAACGGTAACTACACGGTGACGAACCTCGCGGCGGGAACGTACAGCCTGAGGGCTTCCAAACCGGGCTTTGCGTCCTATGAGCGCAACGTAGTCCTACAGGCCGGGCAAGCCTTATCGGCGCCGATTAACTTGGCGCTTTCGGCGGTGCAGCAGCAAGTGGTGGTCAACGGCGGCACAATGCCTGGCGCCACACCGGAACCGTCACAGAGCGACGTCTTCCTGTCGGATCAAACTCTGCGCGTGATTGATCGCGCCCAAATGGATATGCTCGGACCGGTGGCCGGCGCTGCGCAGGTGATCGCTCTCGCTCCCGGCGCGCGGGTGACAGGCTACGGCAACACCGGGGCGACGAAGTACACCATTTCGCTCAACGGCATCAATCAAGGCTGGGGAGGATACGGCGGTTACACAGGCGGCGCAGCGCTCGGGATCACGTTCGACGGAATTCCAATCGTCGATCCGGCAACCGGACTGTGGCAGTCCGCAACAATCCCTCAGATGCAGATCATCCAGGACACCTCCATCACCTATGGCCCGGGCGATCCGATGAACCGCTGGTACACCAACGTGGGCGGATCGGTGGAATTCACTCCGCTGCAGCCAGGCAATCAGTTTCACGGCGACCTGATGCTCACCTACGGCAGTTATGCCGCGAGAAACCTCCAGTTCGATCTCTCCAGCCCGGTATATAAAGGCTGGTCAACGATTCTAGCGGGCGGCCTCGGTGATGGCAACGATTTCCGCAACGGTCCCGATGGCTTCGGCAGCCCGAGCAAGGACTTGGCGTTCTATGACAAGACCATCAAACAGTTCGGGCAAAGCAGCATCGACTTCGGCGGTTACTGGGCTCATAGCGCAGGCTACCGGCCTCAAGTGATCCCGACCACGCCGGTGGATGGCATCAACTTGGGCGGGATAGGCGTCGGACCGCTCTACAGCCAGCAAACCACCGGATTTTACAGCACGCTCCCGTATGCGAACTATAACAAGTACGACGTGAACGAAATGGGCATCGCGCATGTCCGCGAGAACCTGCACGTCAACGACAATACGCAGATCGAGAATCTGAGCTGGTTCATGCACATCCGCCGTCTGCATGATCGGCTGGACGACGTTTACGCTCTGGGCCCACAGGTGAACGAGTGGAATAACCCGCACACCGATACCTATGGCGATCAGTTCAGCTTGACGCGCAGCCTGCCGATGAACCTATTGAGCGTTGGGGGGTATTTCATCCACGCCGTATATAACACCCGGAACATGTTCTATAGCGGTGCTCTCGGTGGCAACGGCGGCGAGGAGATACTCAACATCGGCGGAAAGGTCCGGTCCGGTTACTTCACCCAAAACAATGCCGCCGTTTTCATTCAGGACGGGTTTCACGTATCGAAGCTGACCATCACGCCCGGCATCCGGTACGTTCGTTTCGCAACCTCGTATTACGACAATGCGCTGGAGGACTTCAATCCCATGCCCGGCGTCGTTCTGACAACCTCTTGCTCCCTCACCTTGGCTTCAACTCCCGGCAACACGAAGGATCAGGGGTCCATTTGCGGGAATTATCAAGCCCGCTATGGGTTTGAGCCGTCGGTAAACGCGAATTACCAGGCGCTTCCCTGGCTGAGCTTCTATGGCGGGTATTCCGAAACGCTGCGTAGTCCTTCACTAGGCGGGGGCGGTGGCCTCTTTCAATCCGTCGACCCCAGGAGTTATCATTTGTCCCGCGCGCGCTACGGGCAGTTCGGATTTAAGATTCACACCGAAGGAACCGGCGTCCTCAACAACTTGATTTACGGTGCGAACCTTTACCGGGTGGCTTACACGAGCCAGGAAATTGACATTACTCTGGGGAACGGCGATACCATTGCTGCGAACGGCGCAGCACGCTATCAGGGGCTGAATTACTTTCTGGATGACGATCCCGTGCGCAATCTCCATGTCTTTATGAACGGGAACGTCGAAGCCGCGCGATATACCACGTATGTGGTCAACGACAGCGGAGGCGCTTTCAACGGATCTCCGGTGCCCTACGTTCCCGCATCCACCTTCAACATCGGAGCCACCTATAACTTCAAAATAGGCGGTGTTTCGATCATCCCGGTGGGCGCATTCCAATTCGTCGGCACCCAGACCATCTTTAACAACCAGCTCGCCGCGCCCAGCACGGCCACCATGCCCTCCTACGGAACGCTGAACGCCGGCTTGACGGCGCCGTTCAAGCACATTGATATCATCTTCAACGCTCTAAACATCCTCAACAAAAAATATAACGAGTATTTGTACATCTCTTCGGGCGGCTACTTTAGCACGCCAACCGCTGGTTACGAGCTTGCATACCCGGCGGCGCCGTTCACGGCCTACGGCGGCGTACGGTTTCACTTCTGAGCACTGGCCGGCAAACGGTAGTCCATTGCGGGCCTAATGATACAGCACTCGGCGACCGAGTAAATAGTAGACCCTACCCGCTTGCTGACGCGCGCGCTCAGAATCGCGACGGCGTGAATGGCGGTCGTTTACCATAGACACGATGTCCGCCGAACGAGATCGCCTGCTTCAGGATCGCGACCGAACCAAATATTGGAGGCGTTGGGGGCCGTATCTCAGCGAGCGGTCGTGGGGCAACCCGCGCGAGGACTACAGCGCGGACGGCTGCGCGTGGGAGTATTTCACGCACGATCACGCCCGCTCCCGCACCTATCGCTGGACCGAGGACGGCATCGCCGGCATTTGCGACAACCATCAGCGCCTGTGCTTTGCATTCGCCTTTTGGAACGGCGCCGATCCGATCCTGAAGGAGCGCCTCTACGGGGTTTCGGGCCCGGAGGGCAACCACGGCGAGGATGTCAAAGAGTATTACTACTACCTGGACTCGACGCCGACGCACTCCTACATGAAGTGCCTCTATAAGTACCCGCAGGTGGAGTTTCCCTACGAGCGGCTGGCGAAAATCAATCGCGAGAGGTCGCGTTCGGAAAGCGAATACGAGCTGATCGACACGGGGATCTTCGACGAGAACCGCTATTTCGACATCCTGATTGAATACGCCAAGCACGATACCGACGACATTCTCGTGCGGGCTACCATCATCAACCGGGGACCTTCGCCGGCGACGCTGCATCTGCTGCCTACGGTTTGGTTCCGCAATACGTGGAGCTGGGGCTACGGGACGCCGCGGCCGGAGCTGTCGCGCTATGACTCGAACACCATCGGCATCCAGGAGCAGTCGCTCGGCGAATTCAAGCTGTGGCTGGAAGGTGAGCCGCGGCTCCTGTTCACGGAAAACGAAAGCAACACGCTGCGCCTGTGGGGCTTCGACAGCGGCCAGTGGTACAGCAAGGACGCCTTCCACCGCTACCTGATCCAGGGTGGCGCGAACGCGGTGAATCCCGACGAATGCGGCACCAAGGCCTGCGGAGCGTATCGCATTGAGCTGGAGTCCTGCGCATCCAAAGTGCTGCACTTCCGCCTGTACTCCGGTGACAGTCCAGCGCCCGATTTTCACCAGGTCTTTCTCGATCGCAGGGAGGAGGCGGACGATTTCTACTCTTTCGCCCCCGCCAGCCTCTCCGACGACGCCCGCATGGTGCAGCGCCAGGCCTTTGCGGGCCTGCTGTGGAACAAGCAGTTTTATCACTACGTAGTTGAGCAATGGCTGAAGGGCGATCCGGCGATGCCAACGCCGCCGCCGGAGCGGCTGTCGGGACGCAACCGCAGTTGGATTCACGTCTATAACGACGACGTGCTGTCGATGCCCGACAAATGGGAATACCCGTGGTTCGCCGCTTGGGATCTGGCGTTCCACACCATTCCGTTCGCCATGGTGGACCCGGACTTCGCCAAGCATCAACTCTCGTTGCTGCTGCGCGAGTGGTATCAGTCGCCGAATGGACAGCTCCCGGCCTATGAGTGGGAGTTCAGCGACGTCAATCCGCCGGTGCATCCGTGGGCTTGCTGGCGGGTGTACAAGATCGACTGGAAGCTGAACGGCCAGCCGGACCCGGAGTTCCTGGAATCCGCTTTTCACAAGCTGCTGATGAATTTCACGTGGTGGGTGAACCGCAAGGACTCGCGAGGGAACAACATTTTCGAAGGAGGCTTCCTCGGCCTGGACAACATTGGGCTCTTCGATCGCAGCAAACCCCTTCCCACGGGCGGCTTCATCGAGCAAGCGGACGGCACTGCCTGGATGGGCATGTTTTGCCTGGTGATGCTGCGGATCGCTATCGAATTGACGCCGCACGATAAATCCTACGAAGACATCGCGAGCAAGTTCTTCGAGCACTTTCTGTACATCGCGAGCGCGATGAATCGACTGGGAGGCGGCGGGCTGTGGGATGAGGAAGACGGCTTCTTCTACGACCGCCTGCAGATGCCGGATGGCCGCAAGATTCCCATGCGCGTCCGATCGCTGGTGGGGTTGATCCCGTTGTTTGCCGTAACGACGCTGGACGCCGAGACGATCGACCGCATGCCGGGCTTTAAGCGGCGCATGATGTGGTTCATCAAACATCGTCCCGATTTGTGCCTCAATATCGCTTCCATTACCAGGCATGGCCAGGAAGAGCGCACGCTGCTTTCGCTGGTGCATCCGTCGCGGCTCCAGCGCGTGCTGCAAATCATGCTGGACGAAAGCGAGTTCCTTTCGCCATATGGCATCCGAGGTGTCTCGCGTTATCACAAGGATCATCCGTTCATTTTGCAGGCGGATGGCCAGGAGTACCGCGTCAACTACGAGCCGGCGGAATCGAAAACCAACCTGTTCGGAGGCAATTCCAACTGGCGGGGCCCCGTTTGGTTTCCCGTGAATTACCTCATGATCGAATCTTTGCAGCGCTTCCATCACTATTTTGGGGACGAGCTGCGGGTGGAATTTCCGACGGGTTCTGGGGTAAAGATGAATCTGTCAGAAGTGGCATGCCAGTTGTCGCGGCGCTTGTCGCATCTGTTCCTGCGGGATGAGCACGGGCGGCGGCCGGTGTTTGGCGGTGCGGAGAAATTTCAGAGCGATCCGCACTTCCGCGACCACCTCCTGTTCTACGAATACTTCAATGGCGACAACGGCGCAGGCCTCGGCGCGAGCCATCAAACCGGCTGGACGGCGCTGGTGGCCAAACTGCTACAACAGAGTGGTGAGTAGAGTACTCCCCGCCCTGCTGATCTTCCTCTTATCAGTGGTCCCTGCACATGCGGCCCCGGCGCCCCGGATTAGTGACCCGGTGAGTTTCGTTACCGGGATTTATCGGCATTATCTCGACGTGCAGTCGACCGATAAATCCTATGCGCCGCCGGAGGACATCTTCACTGCCCGTCTGAGCAAGCTCATCCGAGACGACAGGAAACGAGCGAAAGGCGAAGTTGGCTGCTTGGATTTCGATTTCTGGGTGAATGGTCAGGATTGGAGCATCACGAAGCTGAGTGTGACTAGCGGAGCTGAGGATAAAGATCGATGGACCGTGATCGCCAGATTCCAGAACCTCGGCAGTCCCCAGGAGATCCATTTCGATTTCCTGCGGATGGAAGGCCGCTGGTTGCTTGACGAAGCGCATTCCGTGAAGGACCCGCACTGGACTTTGTCCGCTATTTTGAAATGCGTTCCTTGACTTCGCGAACTCGGCACGTTTGACGGACGGCTGGCTTTTAGGATTCCATAGATGCATATGGCCAAAGCCAGTTCCTCGTTCGACTCGCACGCGCTTGCGCTGCTGCGCATTATCGCCGGCTTCACCTTCACGCTGCACGGAGCGCAGAAGTTCGGCGCGCTCGGAGGATTAGGCGGCCATGCCGCGGCCGCGTATTCCATGCTCTGGTTCGCGGGGGTTCTTGAAATCATCGGCGGACCGCTGATTCTTCTCGGACTGTTCACCAGGCCGGTCGCTTTCATTCTGTGTGGTGAAATGGCCGTGGCCTATTTTCGGGTGCACATCCACATGGGCCCGTGGCTTTGGCCGTTGCTCAATGGCGGCGAGATCACCGTGCTTTACTGCTTCTTCTTTTTGTACCTGGTGACCACCGGTCCGGGATCGCCCAGTTTAGACGGGATGATTCGCCACAAGACCTAGCCACGGAACAGGCGCATGGTTTCCGACAGGACGTTGCGTTCCCCGGCGGGCCCTCCGACGCCAACCGCTCCTTCGGCCGCTGCTCCATCGCCGCCTTCGCCGGGCGCGAGGAACAGATTCGCTTCGATGCCGTGCTGCTTCGTATATAAATCGTAGTAACGCCCATGGGCCGCGTACAACTCGGTGTGGGTTCCGCGCTCCACGATGCGGCCGGCTTCCACGACGAGGATCTGTTCGGCGCGCCGAATGGTAGACAAGCGGTGCGCGATGACGAACGTCGTGCGGCCCTGCATCAGAACTCGCAGGCCTTCCTGGATCATGCCTTCGGATTCGGAGTCCAGGTTCGACGTGGCTTCGTCGAGAATCAGAATGCGCGGATCGGCCAGCAGAGCCCGCGCGATTGAGACCCGCTGGCGCTGGCCCCCCGAGAGCTTGACGCCGCGCTCGCCCACGATGGTGTCGTACTTTTTTTCAAAGCCTTCCGCGAACTCGTCGACGCGCGCGATGCGGCACGCCTCCAGAATTTGTTCCTTGGTGGCGTTGGGACGCGCGAACGCGACGTTCTCCCAGATGGTTCCGTCAAACAGAAACGTCTCCTGCAAGACTACGCCGAGCTGCGTGCGGTAGGAGTCCAGCCGAACGGTGGAAAGATCGACGCCGTCCACCAGCACGGTCCCCGATTGCGGTCCATGAAACGCGGCGATCAGACCAATGATGGTGGACTTGCCGGAGCCTGATGGGCCAACCAAGCGCGGTCACCGTGCCAGGCTCTGAGCGGAACGAAATCTCGTGCAGCACTTCTTTGCCGGTGTCGTAGGAGAAGTTCACGTCTATCGAAGATCACTTGGCCGTTGATGGTCGGCAAAGAAACGGTGCGGCGCGGATCCTCGTCTTCGGGGCGCTCTCGCAGCACTTCGCGCGTGCGCTCCAGTCCAGCCAGGGCTTCGGTGAGCTGCGTTCCGATGTTAACGATCTGGAACATAGGAGCGATCAGGAACGCGAGCAGGGCCGTGAACGTGACGAAATCGCCCAGAGTGATGACATGCGGCGGTGATCTGCCGCGCGCCGACGTACATGATAATGGCTCCGACCACGCCCATCAGCACGGTGGCCGAAAGACCCATGACGGAAGTTGCGGTCAGGCTCTTCAGAATGTTGCTGAGCAGCCGCTGGACGCCGGTCTGGAAGACTTCCTCCTCGCGCGCTTCGGCGTGATAGCCCTTCACCACACGCACGCCCCCGAGCGATTCGGTGAGACGTCCTGTCACTTCGGCGTTGATCTTGCCGCGTTCGCGAAAAATCGGACGAATGGTTTTGAACGCCCTCGCGAGCACCGAGGCGAAGCCGACCATGATCACTAGGGCGATTCCGGTGAGCAGCGGATTGAGGTAGAGCAAATAGCCGAGCACCAGCAGGGACTGCAGGATTCCACCCGCGAAGTCGATCAACCCCGGTCCCGAGCAGATTGCGAATGCCGTCCACATCGGTCATGATGCGCGCCACCAGAGTTCCGGTCTTGTTCGCGTCGTAGTAAGCGACAGGCAGACGGCCGATGTGCGCCTGCACCTTAGCGCGCAATTCGGCGATCAATCGCTGCCCGGCTTTGGATACCAACTGGGTGATTGCGAAACCGGTGACGCCCTGGATGAGGGTCGCTCCCAGAACCGCCAACACCAAGGGGAGCAACAATGACATCTGATGCTTGCCGATGACGTTGTCGATCAGGTACTTCGACGAAGTGGGCAGCACCAGGCCGCAGATGCGGCTGATCACCATGAGCACGAAGCCGCGGCCAGCACTTTGGCGCGCGGACGCGCCATCTCGCGAATATCCGGCCACAATTCGCGGAGCCGCTCGGAGGAGCTTTTATTAGGTGCCTTTTGCGGAATCACTGCTGTTTAAACTATTGTATGGGATGCGGGGCGCTCGCCACCGGATGCCACTATTCTGATGCCGACTCTCTATTCAGGAACCTCCGGATTCGCTTACCCCAGTTGGAAGCCGGAATTTTATCCCGAGAAGCTGCCGTCCAAGAAGTTCTTGTCGTACTACGCGACTCGGTTGAACGCGGTGGAGGTGAATTACACGTTCCGGCGGCTGCCGTCGGCTGCGACGCTCGAAAACTGGGTGAACGACACGCGCGCCGGCTTCGTGTTTCCCTTGAAGGCACACATGCGTATCACGCATATTCTGCGTCTGAAGCCCACCGAGTTCACCGAGGTCTTCTTTCGCGCCATCGATCCGCTGCGAACCGCGCGCCGGCTGGGCCCAGTGTTGTTTCAACTTCCGCCGGCATTGAAGTGCGATGAAGTGCTGCTCGCTGATTTTCTGGCGACTCTGCCCCGCGACGTACGTTGTGCCTTCGAGTTTCGCCACACATCGTGGCTGACGGATGCGGTGTATGGCTTGCTTGAAAAGCATGGCGTCGCGCTGTGTTTGGCGGAATCCGAGAAGCTGGTAATCCCCAAAGTGGTCACGTCGAACTTTGTCTATTCACGATTGCGGATGCCTGAGTATTCGCCGGAAGACCGCAAGGAGATCGCCGCGCGCGTCCAGGAAGTGCTCGATTCAGGCCGCGATGCTTATGTTTTCTTCAAGCACGAAGAGACGCCGGCGGGCGCGCTGTACGCCGAGGAGCTGCTGCGGGCGTTTCCGGCGCAGACAGCAGCTAGCTCGTAAGGCCATATTTACGGCGAAGCAGGCGCAGGTTCTCGCTCGCCCGGCGTTCCTCATCGGAGTAGACACGAGCTTTCTCGAACTGATGATTGGCGATCGCGTGAACCATCCGGGAGATGGTCAGGTCGATCCTCTGTTGAGCTTCCATTAGTTCCTGTGGAAGGGTGTTTCCTGAAGCACTCGCTATCGGAGCCTCGGGCGAAGGCCGCTGATCGAGCCACGCGCTCGCGGCTCCCCCGATCAGCCCGGTCATTTCTGACAACGCGAAGCGTGCATACCAGGCCCATCCCTGGTAATGACGTTCGTTGCGCGCCTCTTCAAAGACACCGGCCATTTCTTCGGCGAATTGATCCCGATGCCCGCGCGGATACAGCAACAACATGAACCGGTAGGCTCGCCTCATAAGGCCTCGGCCGCCCTGAGCCGGGCGAATCCGGCCCGCGTTAGTTGCTTCATGCGGTCCAACTCCATCTGCAATTGCCTCCGGCCGAGCGCGGTCAGCCGGTACGCCTGCTTCTGACGCGACGTATCGTCCTGCTCGAAGCGTTCGATCCACCCGTCCTCCAGCAGCCGCCGCAACGCGCCGAACAGCGTGCCGGTGCTCATGTGGACGCGTCCTCCGCTCAGTCCCTCGATATCCTTGAGCAACGCGTAGCCGTGGCGCGGCTCATTGGCGAGGCTGGTCAGGATCAACAGCACCGGCTCGGTGAGCGGCTTGTTTTCGGTTTGCCTCTCGACATGTCGCATAACGACATGTTACAAGCCACCCGGCCCGCTTTGTCAATCCCACTCGCTACGTGCGATAGACTCTCCAACATGACTCGACTCAGTTGCGCCCTCTCGCTCGCTCTTTTCGCGGCGCCCGCATTTGCCGCGTTGCCCGTTAGCGCCGGCGCCCGATCAGGCCGCGCTGCTCAAGAGCAAAGACCCTAAGCTCGCCGCCAATAAAAAGATGGCCTATGATTTCTTCCGCATCGTGCTGCGCGGCCGGCATCTGGATGAAGCCGACAAATACATGAAGGACGATTACATCCAGCACAATCCGAATGCCGACACCGGCATCGCGGGATTCAAGGCATACTTCACCAAGCTCGGCGGGCCGTCAGCCATTCCGGACACTCTTCCCGGCCTGGTCGCGATCCAAGCCGAAGGTAACTTCGTAACGTTATCGTTCGTGCGCGAGATGGACGATCCCGGTGAACAAGGGACAGAAGTACACCACCACCTGGTTTGACATGTTCCGCATCGACAACGGCAAGATCGCCGAACACTGGGATGTGGCAACCAAAGCAGCGCCGCCGTCAAAATAGAGCCCGGAACTTTCACTCCTTGTCCGGTGTTTGCAGGAAGGGAGCCGATAACGCTCCCTTCAATCTCGCGAAAACCGCGAACACCTCAAGAAGGAGTGAAACCATGTTCAAATTTGCACAAGGGATTTGTGTCTCCGCGCTCGTTGCTGCCGGCCTCTGCGCGCAAACCGTCACGCCGCCGGTGCAGGTGACACTGACGTCCGGGATGGTCGGGATCGCTGAAGGTCAAACCGCCCAATTGAACGCCCTGAATCCAGGAGTCGCGCCGCCGGCCATGGGAGAGATTTGCACTGGGCTGCTGTCCTTCGTGGACGGCAGCGGAAAAGTGTTGAAGTCGGCCGACCGTCAGCGTAGCGCCGGGGACGAGCCAAGGCCTGGCGCTGTTCGCCGATAAGGACCTTGCGCTCATCGTGAACGAACGCAAAGAAATTCGCGCCACGCTAACGATTCCCCCCGTTCCGCCGCCAAACACGGCTACACCGGTGACGCCGGTCTGCAAACTGATTGGCACGATTGAAATCTTCAATACCATCGACGGCCACACGCAAGTTACGCTCGGTACTGTCCACTTGATCCCCAGCCCCGTGCCGGCGCCTACGAGCTAAATCGCGCCACATTTCTGGCATGTCAGGCTTGCCTTTGTGCCACCGAGTGCGGGAAGATCTCAAAGTGACATATAGAATCTTTGCTCCGTTGGCAAGTGCGGCCCTTTGCGCGGCATTGTGCCTGAGTCCGGCGTTCGGCCAGGAAGGTCCGCCTCCAGGTCCAGGTGGGCCTCCCGGCGCCGGTGGGCCCGGGGGAGCAGCTGCAGGTCCCCGAGGGCCGCGAAGGGCACCCGGTCCGCCTCCCGGACCCGCGCCTCGATTGCCCGATAACCCCTATTACGGCGTCAACGCCGGCAAGCCAGATTTCGGCGGATTGGCGAAAGGGCATGTGGCAGGTGCCGTACATCATCGACATGCAGAAACAGGGCCGCGCGCCAGATGGTGGACCCGTTGTGGTTCCCTTCACCCCGCTCGGCAAGAAAATCTTCGACGAGCGCACCGAGACTCACTCGAAAGACGATCCCGAGGGCTTTTGCCTTCCGCCGGGCGTTCCGCGCATGATGTATACCCCGTATCCGACCGAGATTTTCCAGATGCCCGACCGCATCCTGTTCATCTATGAAGGCGGCGCGCACGTTTGGCGCATCATCTGGATGGACGGCCGCAAGCAACCCACGGATCCGAACCCGGATTACCTAGGATATTCGGTCGGGCCACTGGGAAGGCGACACGCTGGTGGTGGATACCATCGGCATGAACGACAGGACGTGGCTGGATGCCGCCGGTCATCCGCACGGCGAAAAGTTGCGCGTCACCGAGAAATTCACGCGGCCCGATTCGAATACGCTGCGTCTCGAAGCCACGATCGACGATCCCGATTACTACACTAAACCGTGGACCGTGGTCACGACCGCGCGATGGGCTCCGGGCCAGGAACTAATGGAATATATCTGCCAGGAAAACAACCGAGATCTCCAGCACCTGGTCGGCAAGTAGTGCGCGGCGACTAACGGCTTAACCGCGCGCGCTTCGCTTCTTGCCGGTGGCCGCCTTCTTCTCTTGTTCTTCGCCCAGGGTCTCGACGGATGCGGGCGGTTTCTTGGCGGCCGCCAGACTCTGCTTTAGCGCCTGCATGATGTCGATCACTTTGGCCGGCTCGACCACGGGCGGCGTCACCACCTCTTGTCCCTTCACCTTCGCGTCGATCAGCGCCTGGAGATTGTCCATGTAGGTATCGTGGTATTTTTGCGGCTCAAACGGGGCGGCCAGCGATTCCACCAGCATCTCGGCCAGCTTCAGCTCCTGTTCCTTCACCAGGCCGGTATCGGTGCGGAACTCCTCCACCCGCCGGACCTCGTTGGCGTAATACATGGTGTGCATAAGAAGGCCGTGGGGGCCAGGCCGGAAGATGACGATGTGTTCGCGATTGTGCATGGCAATCTTGGCCACACCCACGTAGCCGGTGCGCTTCAACGTGTCGTAGAGCAGGGCGTAGGGTTTTTGGCCGGCGTCGTCGGGCGCCATATAGAAGGAGCTTTCGAAATAGATGGGGTCCACTTCGGCGGACTTCACAAATTCGAGGATCTCCATCACCTTGGCGGTGGACGGGGCCATCTTCTTGATGTCTTCGTCCTCGATCACGACGTAGTGATCCTTCTCGTACTCGTAGCCCTTGACGATCTCGCTGCGCGGAATGGGCTTGTCTTCCGTCTGGCAATAGATCACCTGTTTGATGCGCGAGTTATCGTGCTTGTGCAATTGGTTAAAGCTGATGCCTTCGCTGCGGGCAGCGGTGAACAGCTTCACGGGAAACGAAACGAGGCCGAAAGTGAGATGCCCTTTCCAGACCGTTGTAGCCATGGCGACAACCTCCCACAGTAAATACAGATAGCATGCTGGTCAAACATTTTCAAGTGACAACGTTTGACGGCCAGCCGGTGGACGCGGGACGGCAGTATGATGAACGCAGTGCTGGCAAAGACGCAGATCGGCGTGGAAGAGCGCTTGGACTTGGTATTCGACGACCGCCCTGAACCGGATTACGTTCATGGGGAGGTTGTGGAAAGAGCCATGCCAACGCTTGTGCACGCGCAGATCCAAGCTTTATTGGTCTTGCTGTTCGCACGGCTCTTGCCCAAGGTCCACTTGACCCTTCGGTTGCCCGAGTTCGATTTCGAAATCTCCGCGCAAGAGCTATTCAAAGACATCTAATTCCTCCGGTCGCCGCGTTCGCCGATTTATTTCCTCTTCCGTTTCCGCCACTTGAACATCTCCTTGCGCGGCACCGCCGCTCTCGAAGCGTACTCTTGCCTCGGGTGATGGCAGAAGCGCACGGGCTGCGGTTGCTCCCGCGAGGGACAACAACCTCCGCGGCTCGTGCGCCTTCTAAGATGACATCGCGCACAACGCAGCGGGCCGCGATTGTTTGGTTGCAGGAGAGCGCACCCCGCGCTGTGCGCTCCAGGCATGATAAAAATCCTCTCCATCGACGGCGGCGGCATCCGCGGAATCGTCCCAGCCGTGGTGCTGGCCGAGATCGAGAAGCGCACCGGACGCCACATCGCCCGTCTGTTTGACCTGATCGCCGGAACGTCCACCGGCGGAATCCTGGCGCTTGGGCTCGGGATTCCGAAGACTCCCCGGGCGCCGCTGTACGCCGCCAACCAAATGATCGAAATGTACGAGCGCGAGGGCGCACGCATTTTTTCGCGCCGGCTTTCCCACAAAGTAGCAGCCTGCGGCAATCTATGGCGCGCGAAATATGCGGCGACCGGCATCGAACAGGTGTTACAGGATTACTTCGGAGATTCGCGACTGCGCGATGCCGCCACCGACCTGCTAATCCCCAGTTACGAAATTGAGCGCAGCTTTCCTTTTTTCTTCCGTAGCGCGATCGCGCGCGAACGCTCGGACTACGATTTCCCGGTCCGCGAAGTTGCCCGCGCCACTTCCGCGGCTCCCACTTACTTCGAACCTATGAAACTACCCACCGGAACCTTCACCCATCACTTCACCCTCATTGACGGCGGCGTGTTCGCCAACAACCCGGCCGCCTGCGCGCTGGTGGAAGCGCGCACATCGCATCCGGACCCCACGGATTTCTTGGTCGTGTCGCTCGGAACCGGCGAATTGAACTGCTGCTTGCCCTACGAGCAAGCCAAGAATTGGGGCATCATGCGATGGGCCATGCCCGCGCTGGATGTGGTCTTCGACGGCGTCAGCCGCACCGTGGACTACCAACTCCGCCAGCTTTTGCCCGGCACGTCTGCAAAATGCAAGCGCTATTACAGGTTTCAGACCACGTTGGATGGCCACACCCACAGACTCGATAACGCGAGCCCGGAAAACATCACGGCACTGAAGGCGTTGGCGTACAATCTCGTCGAAAAGGAATCGGGGGAAATCGACAAGCTCTGCGAAAAGCTCGCAAAGAAGGATTAGATTTCCGTGGCAAACGGCGTGAAGCGGGTTTTATAGTCGAATGTGTCGATGCCCTCGGTGCGTTTGAGGAAGCCCACGATCGCGTAAGTGACGGGCGTCGCAATTACCTCGTAAACGACCTTAAACAGATACGCCGATCCAATCAATCGCACCATGCCCGAAGGCGTCACCTCGCCGCTAAAGCCGATGATCACCAGGATGACGGTGTCCACCGCTTGCCCAACCACCGTGGACCCCACAGTTCGTGTCCATAAATAGCGGCCCTTCGTAATCAGCTTCATCTTGGCGAGCGTGAACGAATTGGCGAATTCGCCGCACCAATAAGCGATCAGGCTAGCCACCACCAGTCTCGGCACTTGATGAAATACGATCGCGAACGCTTCCTGATTTTTCCACTCCGGCGCCGCCGGTAACGCGACAATCAGATTTCCCAAGCCGGCCATCAGCGCATTCGCCAAGAACCCGATCCAGATGATGCGCCTTGATCCACCGTAGCCGTAGACTTCGGTAAAAATGTCGCCGAAGATATAGGTAATCGGAAATAGCAGTTGGGCTCCGCTAACGCGAAACGGACCGAAGGCGCAAATCTTCTGGCCCACCAAATTGGAAATCACCAGGACGACGATGAAGATGCTGGCGAGAAGGTCGTAATATTTGAAGACTCGCGTCTTTTCAGTCAAGCATTCAGTATAGAGGACGCCGGGCCTCCCACCGCTCGTCGGACCGTCGCGCTACGGGGGTGGATGTTAAGGTCCTCCAAGCGCGCATATCATTTCAAGTGTTACAGTAATTAGCCAAGAGCGCGCCGGGTGGGATGGCTGGTTGGCGCGCGCGGGTGAGTAAGAGCGGGACGGGAAAGGAACATACCCTCCATGAAAGCCCTCATAGCGGCATTCATTTCTCTTTTCGGCGTTTTTTGCATCGGGATTGCGGCGGCGCAAGACTTCAACGCCCGCGCGTGGGAGATGGAGAGCAAAGGCGAGGCCGCGCAAGCTCGCGACTACCTGCAACGCGCAGCGCAGACCGGCGCAGTAGATGCCCAGCTGGCCTACGCCGAATTTCTGGATCGTCATAGCGACCCGAGCGCCCGCGACGCCTACGAGAAAGTTTGGAATGGCGCTCGCGGCGAGCAGCGGGAGTTCGCGGCCCGGCGCCTGGTACTGCTGGATCTGATCGCTGGGGATCGCGATCGTGCTGAGCGACATTTGGCGGATTACCGCACCGCGGGCGGGCGCGACTTCACGTTTCCCCAAAGCTCAGCTCTAGCCCCGGAAAAACACCAGACCATCGCCATTCCCGGCCCCCTGCGCTCCTTCTCGCGCATGGCCGCGCTGGCCCCGGAAATCGCCCCCGACGACGTGCTCCCAGCGCTGGCCCGCAACGTCGTCACCAACGGTTATCAGGCCTCCGGAAGCAACGACATCCTGGAACAAACCGAATATCTCAAGCTGGTGGTCCGCTACCTGTCACAAGCGCGCGAATTGGAAAAGCTCGCGGACGCAAGCGGCGCAATCAAAGTTGAAACCTGCGATTCCTCGCAGACCGGCGAGTTGCTACGCGTGCTGGGTTATCGGATGCGCGGAGGATGCGGCAGCGAGGTGGTGCTCGAAACCCTCAACGCCACGCGCGCCTTTCTGACCATCGACTCCGGTTTCCCGCTGGCCGAACTCGAGCAGGACCTCCGCACCAATCGCCCCTTCGTCTACAATTATCAGCCGACCCAAATTCCGATCCTTTATACGCAAGACTACTGGCTATCGGCGAAGGACCGCCAGGGCCAAGAGTTTATCGACGCCTTCCTGAGCGACCCCGTCGCTGTGCCGCTTGTACCTAGGCCTTTCCAAGCTCGACCCTGGCGCGTCCGAGGAATTGCGCAAGAGCACCACGGTGCAAAGGATTCGCGCCTACGCGCACGTGCTCGATTTCTACGGCGGCATGTTCCAGGTTCGCAATGGCCGGGCGGTGGTGCCCGGTGGCGCGCGCTCCGAGAGGGCCTGGGCGGAGCTGGTGGGCGCTGCGCCCGACAAGCCCGGATCGTTCTTCGAGCGTCTGATCATGCGCGATGACGGATGGCTGGCCAGCTACTTTGACGCGCTGTCGCGGATCAGCAACAATCCCGCGAATGGCCCGGTTCAAAATTATCTGACCGAGCCGGAACGCCTGAAGCGGTTCTATGCCGCTATCCGCGGGAAGGTGACCAGCCCTGGCCCCGCGCGGCCCGTGTTCCGGTCCAACACCGACATGATGCTGTTGACGGCGCGCCTGCGCCTGGACGCCAACGGTAAGCCGCACATCCCGGGAGGCCTGGATGTTTGGCGGACGCTTTTCATTGAACACCCCTCCGGAAGCGGAAAGTACGATAGCAAGCTCAGCCAGGCAGCCAGCAATTGGAAGGACCCCGACGACGTCATCGAGGCGTTGTTCGGGCTCTGCCGCAAGGCCGTGGAGAACGAGCCGCTGAAGATCTTCATGGCGTTGAGCGACGTGGACCGCCATCGCCAGACGCCGCTCGATGCCAAGACGGCCAACCGCATGGCGCGCCAGTTCCGCGCATTCGGCGCGCAGTATCCGATTTTCGCCGAAGTTTCCGAGGTTTCGGGCAACACGATCGATCAGTTCCTGGACACCGCGGAGTCCATCAACCAGATCAAGGATCTTGGATTGCGCTCCGACGCCGCGGGAACATTGCAGGCGCTGGTGGGACTCTGGCAGATTTTTTGCCGCCAGAACTCGATCGCTCCCGCCGGATCGTGACCGCCCGCTCGCCACCATTCTGACGCGCTTTAGCAAAGTGAAGAACGAGGGCGACGTGTTCGACGGCGGGCGCGAAGGGGTGCAAGCTCTGCTGGCCGCTACCAATTCGCCAGCCGGATGTTACGGCTCAGGATCGCATGCTCGATCTGCTGGCCGGCACGTCCCAAACCGACATGTCGGACGCGCACAATCAACTGGTCGAAGACATGATTCGGATTTTCGAGGCGCAGCGCCTCATTTCCCTCACCTCCATTTTCGACCTAGCCGATCAACTCGCCAGCCTCGCCAAGGGCGAGAAGGTGAACAACGCGCTGCTGACGAAAACCGCGGCGCGCATCTCGGAGATTCAACTTCCGCGCAGTTCGCTGAGTGGCGTGGAAAACAACTCCTTGAGCTTCGGGTATTGGCCGGAGAAGCACATCGAGGCCGAGCGGAAACTGAATCTGCGGGCGTTCATCGATCGCGCGGGCACCGATCCCAAGAAACTGGAAGAGGTTCGCGGATTGATGGCGCCGTTCCTTCGCGACACTCTGATCGGATTCAACTACGTTCACTACGCGCCGCCGGGCGCGCAGGTCCTCTATACCAATCCGCTGTTCGTTCGCAGCCACGATTTCGTCGGTCTGCAGGGAGTGAATAGCACCTGGAAAGAAACGGAAGTGCTCGGAAACGGCTGGCCCACCAGCGCCGGCGGAAAGCTGGTGGGATCGCTCATCAGCTTGCCCTATGCTCTTGGCGGAGGCGGAGCAAAATTTCTTGATTCCTTCGCGCGAACAGGCGCTGATCTGGGGCGACCTGGTTCCGCAACTCCTGCTGACCGCGACAGTCCCGCGCTGGTGGAACGTCACGCCCGCACAGTTGCACTGGGTTGCTCTGCATATGGATTACGCTGAAACATTGCTCGCTGAGTCCGCCCTGAACACCGGCTACCGGCAAACGGTTTTGGATGCGCTTGGCCAGTACGCCATGCCGGCGCGCGTTGCTCATGTACGCGAATTGCTGGAACAGGGCCAGGTGAGAGCGGCCTTGGACATGGTGATGCCGTCGGAATTATTCGCCGTTGCCCGCGATCTGTTGACGGCGGATGCATCCTCGGCAATTTCAGCCGGCAACCCGATCGCGGCCGAGATTCGCCGGGAAGCCGCGGAATCGCCCCAACTGTTGAACTACGACGTTGTTTCGCGCTCCTTCGGCACGCCCAAGCCGACCTTGGCAAATTCGTACTCTCCGGAATTGCTCGGCCTCCGCACTTTCCCCACGCTGATGGGCTATTCCAGCCGGATCCTGGCCGAAAGCTGGGAGTCGAACCTGCTATTTTATGCGGCTCTGGCCGACCAGTTGTATCTGGCGCCTGGCGAGCTCAACGTTCTGATTCCGGATTGGACGCGCCAGACGGTGGAGCGGATCTTCGCCACCAACCTGGAGGATTGGCCGGCGCTGCTGCGTTCGCTCCGGCTGGTGGGCGAGGACGTCCGCGAGAAAGCGCGCAAACGCGTGACAGCGGCCAGCTGGTTTGTAGTCTTTCTATTTTTCGGAGGGCACTCTTGCAGCTCAATCGTCGGATATTCATTGGCGCTTCAGCGGCCTTGCTGCCGGTTTCGCTGGCGCTGTTTGCCCAGGAGCAACGGCCCACCTTCCGCGTGAAAGTGGACATGGTGGTGTTGAGTTTCACCGTCACCGATAGCAAGGGCCACTACATCAACGGACTGAAACCCAGCGATTTTCACCTCACGGAGGACAGCATCCCTCAAAAGATCAATACGTTCGGTGAGGGCAACAAGCCGCCCGTGCGGGTGCTGGAAAATGGCACGACGCAGCCGCTGGTTGCGTCCGCCGAAATCGCATCATCACGGGACCGGCGACACCACAACGGAAGTGCGCTCGGATTCTTTCGTCGGAACCAACGTCTTCGTGCTCTTCGACACCAGCAACTACATGTATCGCGGATTTGTCTACGCCTCCGACGCGATCGCCGATTTCGTGCGCGGATTGGACAAAGCCGATTCGGTGGCGGTCTACACGTTCAGCCGCAATCTCTCGCGCCCCGCGCCTCTGACCCACGATCGCAACGACGCCATTTTCGGCCTTCGCAAAGCGGTGGCGGGCGACGACGCGGCGCTCTACAACGGCCTGCTGCTTACTTTGCGCGACGCCTCGAAAGTGCCCGGGCGCAAAGTGATCATCGTGTTTTCGAACGGACCGGACAACGCCAGCCTGATTGCTCCCGACGATGTGCGCGCGGTCGCCGAAGACGATGGCATTCCTATCTACGTCATCTCTACTAACGATGTGGCGAAGGACCCGACGTCCAGCAACGTGTTCAAGCGCATCTCCGCGCGCACCGGCGGAAAGTCGTATTTCGCCAAGACGTGGCAGAAGCAAGTGGAAGCGTTCGAATCGATTCGCGAGGATCTGGGCAACAGCTACACGATCACGTATTATCCGCAGCCGAATCCCAACGAAGGATTCCGCAAGATCAATGTCGAAATCGTCACCGACGTCGGCAAGAAGTATCGCGTTCGCGCACGGCCCGGTTATCGCCCGCAGGGCGGCTTCTAAGGCAGCGCGTACGCCAATATCGAATCGCCCGCGTCCACCACAACGTACTGCTTCCCATTGGCGCCGTTGTACGTGATCGGATTGGCGATGGCATCGGCTGCCAGCTTCACCTCCCACAACAGCTTCCCGGTTTTCGATTCGAACGCGTGAAAGCGATGATCGTAGCTCGCGCCGATAAAGAGCAATCCGCCCGCGGTCGCAACCGATCCGCCCTTGTTGAACGAGCCGGTGTTCATCACGCCTTTCGCCTCCAGCGCATCCACGCGCCCGAACGGAATGCGCCACGCGATTTCGCCCGTGTTGTAGTTGACGGCCGAAAGTTCGCCCCAGGGCGGCTGTTCGCACGGCCAGCCAGTGTTGGGATTGGAAAACGAACCGATCGCGCGAGGCGATCCCGCCAAGTGAATGCCGGTGCGGATGTACGCGTTGGCGCTCACATCCTCACCCAAGCCGTCCTTGGTCGCGGGAGGATTCGCATCCGTAGGCTTGATCATGCGGGCGATCGCGCCGTCCGCTTTGGTATTGAGGAAAAAATATCCGAGCTTCGGATCCACCGAGCCGCTGCCCCAATTACCGCCGCCATCGCCGCCCGGAAATACGATGGTCGGCTTCATGCCCACCGGCGTGAAAGGGCCATCGTTGTGCGCGCCGTCTTCAGCATCGAACAGCGCCTCGCAAAACTTCTGCTGCTCCGGCGTCACTTTAGCGATCTCGTCGCGCGTGATGAGAGCCGCGTCAAAGGCGGAGGCTTCACTGGAAACGGCTGCGTGGGCGAATACCATTCGCCGGGCACATCACCCTTCGGAACGGGCCGCTCTTCCACCGGATAAATCGGCTTGCCGGTGCGCCGGTCCAGGATGAACACCAGCCCGGTCTTACCGGTCTGAATCACGGCCGGAATTCGCTCGCCGTTGTGGACCACATCCACCAGCGTCGGCGTGGCGGGCGCATCGTAATCCCAAATGTCGTGATGGATCGTTTGGAAATACCATTTCATTTTGCCGGTGGCCGCATCCAGCGCGACCAGCGAATTGCCGAAAAGATCGTTGCCCGGCCGGTCGCCGCCGTAGAGATCGTAGGACGGCGAGTCGAACGTCATGAAGAGCGTGCCGGTCTGCACATCAATGGTCGATGTGGTCCACGCATTGACGCCCGACCGATCCTGCCAACCGTCGTTGAGCCAGGTCTCGTGGCCCTTCTCGCCCGGTTGCGGCACCGAATGAAACGTCCAGACCAATTTGCCGGTGCGAACATCCCACGCGCGTGCGTCGCCGCGAGCACCCAATCCAGGACTGTCCTGCGTGTGTGAACCCGTGATCGCCAGATTCTTGTAAATCACCGGCGCACCCGAGAGTCCGTAGTGCACATCGGGAAACTTGTCTTTCATTCCGGCTCTCAGATCGATTTCGCCGGCCTTGCCGAAACCAGAGACGGCCTTGCCTTTCTTGGCATCCACCGCGAGCAGAAAACCGTCCCCGGTGCCGAACAGAATCTCAGGCGGATTCGTTTTGTCGCCCGGCCAATAAGCGATCCCGCGCGGAGGCCGCGCAGAATGCTTGTACGGAAACGTCCAGATCTGTTTTCCGGTCTCAGGTTCCAGCGCCACCAGGCTCTGATACGCCGTCACGGTGTACATAACTCCGTTCACCACCAGGGGCGTGGCTTGCGCGGCCCGGTTCGGTTTTCTGCAGCTTGCGGCCGCGTATCGAATACCCAGGCCGGCGCCAGATGTGAAACGTTTTGGGTGTTGATCTGGTCGAGCGCCGAGTAGCGCGTGTTGCCCAGATCACCGCCATACACCGGCCAGTTCTGTCCATGAAGGGTCCGCAGCGCGACTAGGGCGCCGAACAATATCGTCACTTTCATCACTGAAATTCGCACGGTTGACTCCCGGAAATGAATCGGAAAATAAACTCTATCACGAACCAGGTTACAAGTCTTTGTCACGTGAAACCCATATTTAATCGGCACGTCTAGAGGTCATATGTCAATTGCAAATTGGAGTCTCAGTGGGACTGCCCTTCTATTGTTTGGAGCGTCGTTGGTCAACGCCCAGACCTCGTTTGATGTCAACCTCGGATTCGGGAGCGCGTGGGATAGCGCGAACTCAGGCGGGATAGACAATACCAATTCGCTGAACGCCTTCGGGTCGTGCACCCCAGGCGCCGGCGATGTGAATTGCCAGTCGCTGCCGCGCATGAGCGGGTTCTTCCTGGGCTTTGGCGGAGACCTGATGCTATACAAACATTTCGGCGCGGGTTTCCAGGCGACCTTACAACCCACGCTGCAGAATTATGGACCATTGCAATATCGGCAGGTGTTCTACGATGTCGACGGGATTTACCAGCCCATTAGTACAAAGCGTGCGTCCCTGCGATTACAAGGTGGCATTGGCGGAGCCCATACCGGATTCTCGATTTCACAGAACGGTTGCGTAGGTACGGCGGTTTGCAACAATTTCACGCAATCGATTGGCGCTTCTAATCACTTTGCAGTGAACGTAGGAGTTGGCGTTCAGTTGTTTGTGACCGACCACATCTTCATTCGTCCCGAGTTCGATTATCACTACGTGCCTGGCTTCACCGATCAGTTCGGCAGTAACTCCGTGCCCGAAGCCATGGTCTGGGTGGGCTACAGCTTCGGCGAGCGGTAATCGCATAGCGATAACTACATCGAGTGAAACTGGATCTGCAGGCTGACGCGGACCGCGATTGCTTTGCCGTCCTTCTGCGCCGGTGAAAAGCGCCACTGCCCCACCGCATCGATGGCGCTTTGGTCCAGATCCTTATCCAGGCTCTTCACAACGTGCGGGGCCTTCGGCAGACCTTTCGAGCTGACGATGAGTGCGATGATCACCGACCCCTCGGCTCGCACGCCGCGATCGTTCGGATACCGCGGATTTACCTGCTTAACGATCCGCGGAGGAGTGACGCCTGGCCCGAGATCGTAAACTGTCTCGTCATCGCTCGGCGCCTGGGCTTGGGCCCCTAGAGTCCACACCGCGCACGATAAAACCAACAGCACCCGCCACCACGTCAAATTGCGCCTCGCTCCCGACTGAAGATTGGTTAGAGACGTAACACGGCGCGGCATGGTTTCAACTGCGTCGTTTCAGTTGAATGCCGGCTGCCGATTTTTGGCATCCTCGATATAGGTACGCAGCACTTCCGCCACGCTCCACGCTTGCGCAAAACAGCCTCCAGCGTGATGCGGTGCGTCACCGTCGAACACTTCCGAGATTTGGCCCAGGCCAGCTTGCGCCAAATGAGCGCGCAGCGGATCGAGAAATTGATCCGCCCGGCCTCGGGCCTCGCTCGTGCCCCCATGCACCTTTACATAAGCTGACAAGAACGGGCCAAGCAGCCACGGCCAAACCGTGCCCTGATGATACGCGCCATCGCGGCTGCGCGGATCGCCTGCATAGCGGCCTTGGTACTGAGGATCGCGCGGCGACAGGGTCCGCAACCCGAACGGAGTGAGCAGCTCCCATTCCACCACCTCCACCACGCGTAAGGCTTGATCGTTTGACAGCAGCGGATACGGCAAGCTGACGGCGAAAATCTGGTTGGGACGAATCGAGCTATCGGCGCCATCTCCGGAGACAACATCATAAAGACAACCAGCGCTTTCATTCCAGAACGTCTCGGCGAACCGTGCGCGGGCCCGCTCGGCGAGCGACGCATAACGGCTGGATTGCTCATCCTCGTTGAATCGCGAAGCAAGCTGCGCCATCACCCGCAGCGCGTTGTACCACAGCGCTTGAATCTCCACCGCTTTGCCTTCTCGCGGAGTCACCACCCAATCGCCCAGCTTCGCGTCCATCCAGGTAAGTTGCACGCCCGGTTCGCCGGCGTAAAGCAGCCCGTCGGAATCCAGGTGAATGCCGTAGCGCGTTCCCCGCTCGTGCCACGCGATGATATCGGCCAATGGCTGGTACAGCTCTGTGCGGACGAAATCGTAATCTCCCGTGTAACGCAGGAGCTCATGGACCGCGTGAAACATCCAGAGCGTCGCGTCGGCGGTGTTATATTCCGGCTTCTCGCCCGAATCCGGAAAGCGATTCGGAAGCAAGCCCTGATCGATGTCCCGTGCAAACGCGCGCAGGATATTGCGCGCTTCATCAAAGCGGCCAGTCACCAGCGTAAGGCCGGGCAGCGAGATCATCGTGTCCCGGCCCCAATCGCCGAACCAGGGATAGCCTGCGATCACCGATGTTTGATCGCCTCGGGCAACAAGGAACTGATCCGCGGCAGCGGTGAGGAGCTTTGCGAATGAGTCCTCAGCCGGCGCGCGGCGAACGATATGCGATCGTCGCTGGATTTCCTGTTCCCGTAGCCGATGCGCTTCCACCGCCGCATGCTCGGACGTGGAGGCGATGATGGCGGCTGATGAATTCTCCGCCAGATTGAAGCGCAACGAGAAAGGACTGTAAAGATCCTCCACGGCATCTAAACCGCGCTCCTTCTCGCGCTCATATTCGAACTTGTAGAACCACAAACCCGACGCATCGATCGATTCCCCGCTGTGCGCGAAGTGCAGGCTGGGCAGATCGGGATACGGCGTGATAGTGGCCAAACCAGCGCGGCTCGCAACATCGCGGCGGAGAGCATCGTTGGCGTGCGTGAGCCCGTGGTAATCGCGAAAAGCAAGCAATGGACGAACTTCCAGCGTGCAGGCGCGGCCGCGCAGATCGCCCAACAGCTCATATTGAATGACTGCGGTGTTCTCGCCGTGCACCAGAAACACGGTCTTCTCGAGTTGCAGATCGCCGCAGCGGTAGCGAAAAACAGGAAACGGATCTAGCCGGAAGGATCCGAGGTACTCGTAACCGTGCGGGTGAACGGCCCCAACATAGCGATTCACACTCAACTGAAAACGCTGATCGCCGGCCATCAGCGTCTCTTCCAATTTCGATAAAAGCACGACGCGGCCCACCGGGGGTCTTGTGGCGGCGGTCAACAGCGAGTGATAGCGCCGCGTATTGAGGCCCGCGATCGTGGAGCAAGCAAATCCGCCGATACCGTTCGTCTCAAGCCATTCGAGCGTGCTACCTTCGCCAAGATCGCCGCACACCGCGCGCTCGAATTCGATCGGTACCGTCATCTCTAAATGATAAACTCGGCTCATGCCGTTCGCAGCCCGGATTCTCTTCGCGGCAACTTCCCTAGCGGGTTTGACCGCGTGTTTAACTGCCCAGCCGCGCTACTCCGCCGACAGCCAACTGAGGCTTCCGAGCGACTATCGCGAATGGGTCTTCTTGAGCTCGGGACTTGGCATGACCTACCAACCGATGCAACACAGCGACGGGCCGGCGTTTACCAACGTGTTTGTCGATCCCACCGCGTATCGGTCCTTCGTTTCAAGCGGCAAATGGCCCGACAAGGCCATGCTGATTCTCGAAGTGCGGGCCTCAACCAGCAAAGGCTCCATCAATCAGGGCGGATCATATCAAAGCGGCGTGCTCGGCGTAGAAGCCGAAGTCAAGGACTCGGCGAAAGTTCCGGGCAGCGGCTGGGCATTCTTCGCCTTCGGCAAATCCAGCACTGGCAAGATGCTTCCGCGGACTGAGGATTGCTACGCCTGCCACGCCGAGCACGGCGCGGTGGACAATACGTTCGTGCAGTTTTATCCGACGCTACTCGATATCGCGAAGCAAAAAGGAACGCTGTCGGGACGGAACTAAACCCAGACCTTCTCCGCCGGCACACCGCGCTTGCAAAGCTCGCACGATCCCGCGTCCTTGTAATAGGTGGCATCCAACTGCGCCAGGTAATACAGCGGCAACGGGCTGAAATCCACGGTCTTCGGCGTGGGCTGGTAGATGATCACCGCCATCCCGACCACTTCCGCGCCAGTCGACTCCACCAGCCGCTTCAACTCCCCGAGATTGCGGCCCGATCGCAAAATGTCGTCCACCAGCAGAACCTTCTCACCAGGCTTCTGCTCCAGAAACTGGCGGAATGCCATCGGCCCGCGCTCTTCCTTGCGATCCGCCCAGTACACCTGGTGCGCGCGCAGCGCTTCACACACCCCGTACGCCACCGGCAATCCGCCGGTATCCGGCGAGACGATGGAAAGCTCGGGAATCATGGCGCGAATTTCCGCGTTCGCGCGCAGCAGCCGGCTTAAGCCCACGCTGAGCACTTTGGCGTGTTGAAAATAGCGCATCGCCAGTTGCACTTGCATGTATTCGGTGGCGTGCAGTCCATTGGGATATTCGAAATGGCCGTCGCGAATCGCGCCCGTGCGCCGCAACAAGGCGACCACTTCCTCTTGAGTAGGAACCAGATGCATAGCAGTCTTTATTGTCGCTAATATGCGCCGCGGCCCGTCAACACGCGCGGAATGGTCCGCAGTATGATCTTCCAATCCAGCGCCAGCGACCACGTGTCGATGTACTGCATGTCCATCTTCATCCAGGTGTCGAAATCCAGCGCGTCGCGGCCCTTCACCGCCCACAGGCACGTCAATCCCGGGCGCATCCGCAGACGCCGCCGCTGCCAGGTCTGATAGTGCTCCACCTCTTCAGGGACCGCCGGGCGCGGCCCCACCAGCGACATATCGCCTTTCAACACGTTCCATAACTGCGGCCATTCGTCGATCGAGAACTTACGCAAAAAGCGGCCCACTCCGGTCAGGCGCGGGTCGTTCCGGATCTTGAACGCGGTCGTCTTGTGACTCAAATGCGCCACCGATGCCTTGAGTTCCTCGGCGTTGTCGCACATCGATCGAAATTTGTAGAACATGAAACGGCGCCCATTCAGCCCGCAGCGCTCCTGGCAGAAAATTGCGGGTCCGGGCGACGTCAGCCGGATCAACAAAGCAATCAGCAGCATGAACGGAAGCAGCAGGACTAGCGCGGCCGCGGCCAGCACGACATCGGTGATGCGCTTGGCGAGCAGGCGGATCTCATCGTGCGGCGCCGCCGAGAACGTCAGCAAGGGCGTGGAATCCAGCCGATCCAAATACACCTGACTGTTGACGTGCGGGAAAAAATCCACGACGACGCGCGTCCGCACGCCCTGCTCGTCGCACAGCAGAAATAGCTCCTCCATCGCGCCCAGCCTGCTGCTGTCCACCGCGAATATAATCTCGTCGATCACCTGTCGCCGCAGCAACTCGGGCAAGCGCGACACCGCGTAGCGTTCGTACTCCTGCGACAACTGGACGTGGCCGGGTTCGTCGTCCAGAAATCCCATCAGGCGGATGCCGTAATCGGAGGATTTTTCGAGCGCACTGCCCAGGCGTAGCGCGTTCTCGCCCGAGCCCACCACCATCACGAAATGCGCTGCGCCGAACTCCCGCCGCAGACGACCGATCGCACGCGCTGCGTTGATCCGGAACAGGCACAGCAGAATCCATGCATAGACCGCGACCAGCACCACGAACGAGCGGCTGAGGTCCAGGCGCAACAGAAATTCGGTCAAAATCAGGCAAATTCCGCCCAGCGCGCATTGGCGAAACGTGTCGCGCAGGACGACGCTGGGGTGCGCTGAGTCGAGCTTTTCGTAGACATCGAACCAGTAGCCGATGGCGACCCAACAAATCGCCGAAAGAACCAGCAGCAGCGCGGCAACCGGAAAATCGATGAAGAAATTCTTTTCCAGATGCAGCCGCACGCGCGTCTGGTACGCGGCGACAAAGGCGATGGAAGTAAGCAGAACGTCGGTGGCCCCGAAAATGGCCTTGACTTTTCGATAGTGCCTGCTGAACACTTTGGACTCAGCATAACATGCGGTGCGCGAATAGCGGCTTGCGGGGCGCGCTATGATGGGGTTTTATGAAGGAGCCCCGTTCCATGCAGAGTCCCATGCAGAATTCAGTACTCGTGCCGATGGTCGTCGAGCAGACCTCGCGCGGCGAGCGCGCCTTTGATATCTACTCGCGCCTGCTCAAGGAGAACATCATTTTCCTGGGCACCCCCATCGATGACAATGTCGCGAATCTGATCATCGCCCAAATGCTCTTCCTGGCCGCGGAAGATCCGGAGAAAGACATTTCCCTCTATATCAACTCGCCGGGAGGCTCAATCACAGCCGGATTGGCGATTCTCGACACCATGAACCTGGTGGAGCCGGACATTGTGACCTACTGCGTCGGACAAGCCGCGTCGATGGCCGCCGTTCTGCTGGCCTGCGGCACCAAGGGCAAGCGCTATAGCCTGCCGCACTCGCGCATCCTGATCCACCAACCCTCCATGAGCGGGCTGGGCGGCCAAGCCACCGACATCGATATCTATGCCCGCGAGATTCTGCGCATGCGCGAGTCGCTCAATCAAATCCTCGCCAATGCTACCGGCCAGGCTGTGGATCGCATCGCGCGCGACGTGGATCGCGATTACATCCTGGAGCCCGACTCGGCGCTGGAATACGGCATCATCGATCGCATCATCGAAAGCCGCGCTCTGCAGCCGGTTCCAACCCGTTAATGCGTGCGGGCCTGCTCTGCGGCGTGCTCCTTGCGCTAAGCGCGCGGGCCCAATTGATTCCGGCCGGATCGCCGGTCCCACACACCACTCTGCCGCCCGTTGTCTTTATCGACGGCTACCAAGCCACCTGTCCCGCGACGTTTTCCGGCACGTTCGATATCGCGGATCAGGTGCTCCAGGGCAATGGCGAAGTAAGCCTGTTCTTCAGCACCTGCAGCCTGCCTCCCACCGCCAGCATTGAGGATCTTGCCGGGGCTTTCGCCAAGTTTCTCTCTGGCTTGAGCTACACGGACGGGCAGCCGGTCGATCAGGTAGACGTGGTCGCCCACAGCATGGGCGGCCTGGTGTTGCGCTGCTACTTGAGCGGCAAACAAAACGCTGCGGGCGTGTTTCAACCACCGGCGGCCACCCACGTTCGCAAAGCCGTCTTCCTGGCGACGCCGCATTTCGGCACCGGGATTGCGTCCTTGCTCGGCCTCACACAGCAGGTCCAGGAAATGGCCAGTGGCAGCGCTTTCACCTTCGGCCTGGACACCTGGAACGATGAGACGGACGATCTGCGCGGCGTGGACGCCGTGGCTGCGGCTGGAAATGCGGGCAGCGGAGGGACCGGCGCGCCCCCTGGATTCGACGATGGCATTGTCGCGCTCACCAGCGCCTCCCTGCAGTTCTATATGCCGGGCCGCACACGCGTTGTCCCGTATTGCCACATCAACGGCGGTGGATTGATCACGCTTTTCAGCCTGTGCCCGGCAGATGCCAAAGGCATCGCGTATATCGATTCCGCGGCGCACGATTCGGCGCAGATCATCGTCTCGTTCTTGAGCGGAACCAGTGATTGGCAGAACGTTGGCATGGCGCCGGAGCACGATCCGTTCCTTTCGGTGGACGGTGGATTGATCCTCGCCGCGCGCGCGGCCGACGATTCAAGCCTGAACATCGGCTCCGCCACCGCCGGCGCGCAAAAGCTTGGCACTTCAGACGATCACCTGGCCTTTTCCGATCTGGTCACTGCTGGCACTGTGCCGCTGAGCGTAACGGCTGGGAGCACGAATATCAGCAGCTCCGTTACGTTGCCCGCAGGCGGCGCCGTGCCCGTCACCGTGAAGTCCGGCCCGCTGATCGCGCGCGTCTTCCCCGCCGCGGCCGCCACTTTCCCGCTAGAGCTTGCCCCGCGCATGTTGATCGCGATTTACGGCGCCAATCTCGCATCAGGCGCCGACGCGCAGGTGTCGGTGAACGGATCGCCGGCCACCTCGTTCTACACCTCGGCCACGCAGATCAACGCCCTGCTTCCCGCGACCACCTCGGGATTTGCCACGCTCACAGTCCAAACCGACGCGGGCAAGAATACGGTGAACGTGTATGTCGAAGCCGCCGCGCCAGCGATCTTCACCCAAGATTCATCCGGCACGGGACCGGCCGCTGCGCTCAAAGCGCCTCAACTCACGCTGGTCACAGCCGGCAATCCATTGCACGCGGGCGATACGGTCGCGCTCTACGCTACCGGTCTTGGGTCCACAGCTCCGGGAACCGGCGCCGACACCGGTTTACAGGTTGCAGTGCAGCAGCCCACCGTCACCGTCGCCGGCGAGAACTGCCCCGTCACGTTTGCCGGAGCCGCGCCGGGTTACATCGGCCTGGATCAAATCAATTGCACGATCCCAGCGGACGCCGCGTCGAATTTGTCGGCGCCGGTTGTAGTAACTTCGGGAAGTCGGATCAGTAATACCGCTACGCTCGCCATCGAGTGATCACGTGACTTCGAGCGAGGCGACGATAATTCCAAGCTCCCGGGAATAACCCGCGTCCAGGCCCAACGCGCGGTCCAGATGAAAAACCATCGACGTCACATCGGACGGTTTGGGGATCTTTCTTATGAATTCGTGGATTCCGGGATCGCGCATCACCAGCGGCTGGACCTCCACGTCGTCGATCCTGGCGCGAAGCGTGACGCTCCCGAATTTCTCGATCACTAGCGGCGGAACAAACACGCGCATCGCTATCCTCGCTTGCTTCATGCCCAGGCGGCTGGTCGCTCTTGCCGCGAACTGCCGCTCAGTCCAACGCCATCCCGGGTCCTCCACTTCATGCCAACCCTCCAGCAGGTCCAGATGCTGATAACCGTAGTGGCTTTTCAAAAGACAAAAAGCCCTCTGGTCATGATCGAGGCTCACCGGATCGGAACCTGCTTTGTCGCCCGTAGTAAAGAATTCGAGAACCTCCCAGCGCGTCCTCGACAGCAGGCGCCGCAGAGCCGGCTCGGAAAAGATCCAGAAGTTCGTATCGTCCCGATTCAGTTCGTCCTCGCCCAGAAGATAAGCGAGCGCCTGCCCATCCGGCATCCGAGCCCCGTCAGGCAGATGCCGCGCGATCCGCGTGCTTAGAACGCAGAATCGCGATATGCGCGCCAATCGCTCCAGAACGAAGAACGGATTCTTCAGGTGATATAAGAGCCCCAGGCAAAGCGTGAGACCGAACTTTGCGTCCAAAGGAAACTCGCTGTCCACGTCGATCTCGCGAACTGTGATGGCGGAACTCAGCTCGCGGTGCAAGGCTCGCAGTCCCTGCATGTTGTTTTGGTTTGCAGGCGGATAATCGACGCAGGTGACGTCGTAGCCCAATGACTCAAACAGGAATGCGAGGTCTCCATCGCCGCACCCCAAATCCAAAATCCGCTCTTCGCGAGCGGACTCCAGTACGTATCCGTGGGCCCCGCCGATCAGAGTATCCAGGTTCGGAATGTTCGAGAGCGAATCGTACGGATACCACTCGAAATCAGCCGAGGCCGCACGCTTCCTGCACTCAGCCAGAACAACGCCAAACCGTCTGGCGTCTTCAACCAGCAACGACACCGGTTTAAACTTCCATCCCCACCGGCTGCCGGATCTCCATGCAGCCTTTCCCGGTCGGCAGCATTTTGCCCGGGTTGAGCCGGCATTGCGGATCGAACAACTTCTTGAAGCGCGCGATCCAGTCGAGCGTCTCACCCGGAAATTGCTCGCCGACCAGCTCCATCTTTTCCATGCCCACGCCGTGCTCGCCCGTGATGGATCCGCCTTGTTCGATGCAGAACCGCAGGATCTCGTCCCCCGCCTCTTTCGCGCGCTCCAGTTCGCCCGGCTTGTGATGATTGAACAGGATGATCGGATGCATGTTGCCGTCGCCCGCGTGGAAAATGTTGCTGATGGTCAGGCCGTATTTCTCCGAGATCCGCTGGATCTCCCGCAGCGTCGGCGCCACCTTGGTGCGCGGCACCACGCCGTCTTGCACATAGTAGGACGGGCTCACGCGGCCCACCGCGCCAAACGCATTCTTGCGCCCTTTCCACAGCAGTTCTCGTTCCGCGGCCGACTGCGCAATGCGAACTTCGCGCGCGCGGCAACACTTGCAAGCGTCCTCGATCTGCGCCGCCTGCTCCTCCACGGCTTCCTTCAAACCCTCCAGCTCAATCAGCAGCACCGCCGCCGCGTCCATCGGATAACCGGCGTGCGTGGCTTCCTCCACCATTCGCAGCATGACGCCGTCCAGCATCTCGACGGCCGCCGGCGTGATAACGCGCGCCGTGATCTCCGCCACGGAATCCGCGCAATCGTCCACCGTGTCGTAAATCACCAGCAGCGTCTTCACCAGTTCCGGCTGGCGCATCAAGCGCACCGTGATGCGCGTCACCAGCGCCATGGTGCCTTCGGAGCCGATCAGCAAGCCCGTAAGATCGTAGCCAGGTAAATCGGGCGCTCTGCCTCCGATGGACATCTCGGTTCCATCCGACAGAACCGTTTCCAGGCCCAAAACATGATTCGTGGTCACGCCGTAGGCCAGCGTGTGCGGGCCGCCCGCGTTCTCAGAAACATTCCCGCCGATGGTGCAGGCCTTCTGGCTGGAAGGATCGGGCGCGTAGAAATATCCGTCGCGCTCCACGGCCTGCGTGATCTCAAGATTCACCACGCCTGGCTCGAGCACGGCGCGCTCATTCGCGAGATCGATCTCGACAATGCGATTCATTCGCGCGAACGACATCACGATCCCGCCCGCGCGCGCAATCACGCCGCCGCTCAGCCCGGTTCCCGCGCCCCGCCCGACAATCGGAATGCCGTGCGCATGCGCGATCCGAACCAGCCCGGCCACGTCCTCCGCCGATCGCGGGAAAACCACCAAATCCGGCAGAGCCTTGTCGACGCTGCCGTCGTATTCATACAGCTTCAGGTCTTCGGCGCGATCCAGGTATCCGCGCGGCCCAAGCAGCTTGTCGATCTGTTGCAGCGCGTCAGTAGCGATCATTCATGATCTGCGTTCATCTGTGTTTATCCGTGGCTATCTCTTTACAGCAGCGACTTGACGAACCCCACCAGCTCCGGATCCATCCACGAGATCGCCTGACCATCCCGCTCCGGCAACCCGGCGTACTTCCGCACCACTTTGCCGTTGCGATCGATAATGTAGCTCTCCGGGATCTTGTACGTTCCGTAGCGATAGCTCAAATTCTGCTGCGGATCGCGCGCCGTCGGATACAACACCTTGAACCGTTTCACGAAATTCTCGAATTGCTGGTCGTTCCGGTCGACGCTCACGCCCAGCACCACCACGCCCTGGTCTTTGAACGTCTTCGCAAATTCGTTCAGCGACGGCGCTTCCTCCACGCACGGCGCGCACCAGCTCGCCCAGTAATTCAATACCAGAACCTTGCCGCCAAAATTCTTCGGCCCCAGCGTTTCACCCGCCGTGGTGGTGATAGAGAAGTTGGGCGCAGTGTCTCCAACGCCGACAATGTGCTCCTGCATCGACCATACGATGACGATTCCCAACGCTACAAGCAGCGCGCCGATGGCGCCTTTGATCGCTAAATCCACTTTGGAATGAGTCATTTCACCAGCCTCTGACCGCGGCCCTTCTCCTATAATATTAGAGTATCCTGGCATTGGGGTGCTGCATCGAATTAGGTGTCCCGAATCAAATAAGAGAGCCATGTTGATTACCCGCCGAGCCGAATTTTCCGCGTCGCACGTATGCGCGCAGCCGTCGCTCACGCCGGAACAGAACCGCGAATTGTACGGGCCCGCCGCCAACCCGAGTGGCCATGGGCATAACTACGTCCTGGAAGTGACGCTGGAAGGCGATCCCGATCCGGTCACTGGCATGGTCTTCGATTTGAAAAGGCTGAAGGAGTTGATCCAGCAAACGGTAATCGATCCCATGGACCACCGCTTCTTGAATTACGAAGTGCCGCCGTTCGACAAGGTCGTGCCCACCACGGAGAACGTCGCCTCTGAGATTTGGCGCCGTCTCTCGCCGCACTTCACCGCCGGCGCAGCCGCGCCTGAACAATGTCCGCCTGTACGAAACCGAAGATCTTGTACGTCGATTACTGCGGGAGAGCGCCAATAATGCGGGTCACCCGGCGCTATCGATTCGCGGCATCGCACCGTCTGCATTCCGAGCGCGTTCACCGAAGAGGAGAATCGCGAGCTGTACGGCAAGTGCAACAACCCTCATGGGCACGGCCACGACTACATGCTTGACGTGACGGCCGCGGGTCCCTGTTCAGCCCAGCTCCGGCCAGGTGGTTCACATCCCCACGCTCGATCGCCTGGTCTCCGAGCAGATATTGCGGGATTTCGATCATCGATATTTAAACGCCGACTTGGGCGAGTTCAAGGCCCTGGTTCCCACGTCGGAGAACATCATGCGCGTTATCGAAGAGCGCTTAATGGCGCATTGGCCGGAGGTCTTTCCGGGCGAATGGCCGCGCCTGGAAGGCATACGCCTGCGCGAAACTAAACGAAACGTTTTCGAGTTGAAGCCATGAAGAGCAAGCAATCCGTAGTGAAAGTGATGCCGCCCCAGCACGACGACGATTCGATCGCCGCCTTGATGGAAAAAGTGCTGCTAAAGATCGGAGAAGACCCTTCGCGCCCAGGCCTCGTTCGTACGCCGCAGCGGGCCGACAAAGCCCTGCGCTTCCTCACCAGCGGCTATGAATCCGACCTTGCCGGCATCGTCAACGGCGCGATCTTCGAAGAGAAGTGCGACGACATGGTGGTGGTGAAGGACATCGAGTTTTACAGCATGTGCGAGCACCACCTGCTGCCCTTCTTCGGAACCATGCACGTGGCCTATCTGCCCAATAAACAGGTGATCGGGCTCAGCAAGATCCCGCGCATCGTTGACATGTTTGCGCGCCGTCTGCAGCTCCAGGAGCGCCTCACGCATCAAGTGGCCCAGGCTCTGGCCGACGTGCTCAAGCCCAAGGGCGTCGGCGTGATCTGCGAAGCCCGCCACTTCTGCATGATGATGCGCGGCGTGGAGAAGCAGCATTCGGGCACGGTCACCAGCGCCATGCTGGGAGCATTCCGCGAGCGCAAGGCATCGCGCGACGAGTTCCTTTCGCTGGTTTCGGCGCGTAACCATCCCTTCTACTAGACTCGCGGCGTTCGGCTACAATCAACTTGAATGATTAAGAACTTTCGCGACTTCGAAGCTGGGCCCGATCCGTTCGGCCGCACCTGGCAGGTCTACTTCCGCTGGCTCCAGACCGGCATCTCCATCCGCCATGCCGACACCGTGGACGTGAAGTTTTTTGTCTCCACCGAAGGCGGCTCCTTCAGAAGAACGCGTGATCGCTCTTCCCCATCCGGCGCTGCTCGCCTTGAGCAAAGAGACGGACCATCCGCTCACCGACACCTGGTGCCTGAAGCTTGCGGCGTTGCATCTGAAGCACATGCTTCGGACCGGCGAAGACATGGAGAAGACTCTGGTGACCGTGCAACCAGCCGAGCTCAAACAATACGCGCACCAGTTGCACGAGTCGCTCGTCAGCAAGTAGTTTGCAGTACCTTTTCGTCTACGGAACCCTGCGCCGCGGCTGCGACAACAAATACGCGCGACTGCTGTCCGAGCGCGGACAATTTATGGGCGAAGCAACTGTTCCTGGCCTCCTCTACGACTTCGGGCGCTATCCAGGCGCGCGTCCCGGCACTGGCTCTCTTGTGGGAGAAATCTTCCAGATCGAAGAATCGTTGCTCGCCACCCTCGACGAATACGAAGGCCCGGAATTCGAGCGGGCAATCGTCCCCACCTCGCCCAATATCGAATGCTGGATTTACTGGTACGTCGGCTCCCCTGGGGCCGACTCATTGCATCGGGCGACTGGCTCAATCGCTAATTCAAGAAATACGTCCGATACAGCGTGTCCCGCTGCTTGGGAATGAATCCGGCATCGCGAATCATCCGCCGCAGTTCCTCTTCGCTCGCCCGATTGTGCGTGCCCGCCGCCGACACCACGTTCTCCTCGATCATGATGCTGCCCACATCGTTGCCGCCAAACCGCAGCCCCACTTGGCAGGTCTTCAACCCAGGCGTTACCCACGACGACTGGATATTCTCGATATTCTCGAAATACAGCCGCGACAGCGCCAGCATCTTCAGATACTCCACCGCCGTCGCCTCTTGCTTAACGAATTTCCCGAGCGAAGTGTACTCCCGCTGGAACGACCACGGGATGAACGCCGTGAATCCGCCCGTGTCTTCCTGAATCTGCCGCACGATATCAAAGTGATTCATGCGCTGCTCGATCGTTTCGCCCGTGCCGAACATCATTGTCGCCGTGGTGCGCATGCCGAGCGAATGCGCGATCCGATGCACGTCGATCCAATCCTGCGCCGACGACTTCAGCCGGCTGATCCTGCGCCGCACGTCGTCATCCAGAATTTCGGCGCCGCCGCCGGGAATCGACTCCAGGCCCGCATCCCGCAGCCGCGCGATCGTGTCGCGCAGCGTCAATCCGCTCACTTCGGCGATGTTCACGATCTCGGGCGCCGAAAAACAATGGTTCCAGATCTTATCGCCGAAGCGATCCTTGATCGAACGCAGCAGATCCTCGTACCACTCGATCTTCAGATCCGGATGCAACCCGCCTTGCATCAGAATGCCCGTGCCGCCCAGGTCGATGGTCTCCTGAATCTTGTCGAAGATCACTTCCTTCGGATGCACATAGCCTTCCTGAGTGACCCATGGGCCGGTAGAACGCGCAGAAGCTGCAATACTCGGTGCAGAAATTCGTGTAGTTGATGTTGCGATCGATGATGTAGCTCACCACGCCGTGCGGGTGCAGCTTGCGGCGAACCGCATCGGCCGCCATCCCGATGCCAATAAAATCGTCGCTGTTGTACAGGTCAATCGCTTCCTGCCGCGTCATCATGCGGTAACCTTCCTTCCTTCGACCTTGCTTTCCAATTCCGCCGCATACCGCAAGTACAGATCCAGGCCCGCGTACTCGCGCTCGCCCAATTCGAACACGATGTTGTTTTCAAGATAGGTCCGCGCCAGTTCCTCGCTCACGCCGATCTTGGCGTGCTCGGACCGGGCGATGTCGTCGATGTGATCCCGTCCAAATCGCATCGAATCGAGGAACGGCGTCGGATCTTGCGCGGGAAATCCGCCGCGCGCCGCCCACACCGCAAACACCATGGGCAGCCCCGTCATCTGCGACCCATTCCGCGCCCAGATCCAGCACATGAAACGGCAACTCCGCAGGGTCCAAGACCAGCGCCGCGTCGCCGATGATCAGGGCCGCATCGTTGTTCTCGAGCATCGCCGACAAATGCGGCTTCAGCGACTGCACTTCCGGCTCCACGCCGTACTTGCGCGCCAGAATCACGCGGCTCAGCATCACGGACGTGCGCGATGTCGAATCCGTCGCCAGCTTGCGAATCTGCGCCAAACGGAACCTTCGAAATCAGCAGGATGCTGCGCACCGGCCCATGGCAGGCGATCCCCGCGCCGCGAATAATGTCCAGCTTCTGGCGGTTCAACTCCACGGCGGGCACGATGCCGATGTCGGCGAGCCCGGACTTCAGCCGGTCGGCGCACTCCGCCGGAATCGCGAACGAGAGGTCGAAGAGCCCGCGCTGCTCGCCATGCGTCATCCCCCACACCAGCGGAGCCGTATTGAGATAGCTGACCACCGAAACGCGCGGTTTGGATTGGAGTGTCAAGAAACCAGTCTAGCAAGGCCGCCCCTGCGAGAAAAAGAATCCGCCTTCCCTACTATGTTTGTTTGAACCGCAAGGAGTTACAAGATCTCGCGCGAATCAGGCTACGCGAGGCGAGAGCCTTGGCCACATTGGGAATGAATGATGGAGCTTACTATCTCGCCGGTTACTCCGTGGAGTGCGCCCTCAAAGCCTGTATTGCAAGAACAACGCGGCGACACGACTTTCCCGACAAGAAACGCACCGATGCAAGCTATACGCACGTTCTTAAGGACCTGGTAACCGTCGCCCGGTTGGAGAATGCTCATAGCGAAGAATTGAAGCGCAATCCGGCCTTTCGAAAACACTGGAATACTGTACAATCGTGGTCAGAACGCAGCCGCTACCTTTTTGCTAGCGCCAATAGCGCTGCGGAGCTCATCGAAGCGATAGGAAATCGAAAACATGGAGTACTCCGATGGCTAAGACTTCACTGGTGAGCTTCGACACCGAAGCGGGCTCACGGGTCCTTCAAATTCTGGATGACGCAGGATTGCAGGTCAAGGTGGCACTCTGGGCGATTCTACCGGAGTATGAGGAGTGGCGCCTGGTCCTGTCTTCCCGCAAGTTTGATGGAGTCGGCATGATAGAAGCGTATGGGTTGCTCAACGATGCGCTGGACAAGGCTGGCTTCCCTGTGGAATTGACTCCGACGATTGTCATCCTGCGCACGACCGATCCCTTAATCCGAGACCTCCGTAAGGACTACGCGAGATCGAACGTCAGCGCGGGAACCCATGTTGGAGGACGAATGCTCGGCGATCGCTTCGTCGAAGACGCCTACGCTTACCGCATCTCCTAGCGGCCCTATTCCCCGCCGCTCCCCACCAGCGCGTCCATCCCCTCCACGACGCTCCGCAACGCATTCGCTTCCGCGCTCAACCGCTCACCGGTTTCCACGCTATGTTCAGCCTTGGCCGCCGTTTCCGTGGTCGCCGATTGCATGCGCTCCAATACCCCGCCAATTTCCTCCATCGCCCGCGCCTGCTCCAAGCTGCCGGTCTGCACCTGCTCAGCCAACACCGTGACCGCCTCGGTTCCCTCCGCGATCGCGCGGATGTGCATCGTCAACTGATCTACCCTCTGCCGGCCCTGTTGCGAACGCGCGATGGACTCCTCCACCAGATTCGCAGTGTCCTTCGCCGCCCCCGCGCAACGCTGCGCCAGTGCCCGGACTTCATCCGCCACCACCGCGAATCCCATGCCGGATTCACCCGCGCGCGCCGCCTCCACCGCCGCGTTCAGGGCCAGCAGATTGGTTTGAAACGCGATCTCGTCAATCACCTTGATGATTTTCGATATGTGCTCGCTCGATTCGCCAATCTCTTTCATCGCATCTCTGGTCTGATCGAGCGCTCCAGTGGTCTGTTCCATCTCGCGGCGCACGCCCTGGATCAGCTCGTTGGCCTTGGCGGAATGTTCCGCGTTGCTTTGGGCCGTGGCGCTCACCTGCCCGCTCGACGCCGAGGTCTCCTCGATCGACGCCGCTTGAGCCGAAGCTTCCTGCCCCAATTCCTGGCTGGCCTGCCGTACCACCTCGGCCTCATCGGAAACCAGGCGGGCGCCGCTGCGCAACTGCCCCGCGAAGCGGCGCAACTCACGATTGATCCGCCGGATCGCCGCGACGGGAAACACGCCGCAGAGCAGACTCACCGCCAGCAATCCGGCCGTGATCCATTTGGACCGCGCCACGCTTTTTGCTGCCGCCGCCTGCGAACTGGCCCGCAGCTTTTGCTGCTCGGCTTCGATCTGCCCCGCCGCCGCATCGATTTTTTCCAGCAGCGGCCCCATGCTGTCAACCACCAATCCATGTCCACCGGTAAAATCGCCGGACGAAACAAGTTCTAAGTAATGTTCAAACGCCTGCTGCCACTCGGCGATCGATCCCCGGATCGTTTGCAACCCGGCGCGCGTCTCGTCTTTATCCACCAGCGGCAACAATTCGTCCGCATCCCGCGCCGCCTGCTCCGCCAGCTTGGCGAAGTCCTCCCGTTTCTCCTGCGCTGAACCGAACGCATGGCATACCGAGCACTCGGGCATCGAACCGGCGTTATGCGCGTGAGACGAATTCACCTGTAGAATCTTGTCGGCCGCATAGGAGAACTGTGTTGCCGTTGAGAATTCCTTCATCTCTCGGATACGCAGCTTGATGGACCCGATCAGGTCCGCCATCCGGGCGTTTTCATTCACCTCCCGGTCCAGCATCCCCCCCAAGCGCCGTACCGTGTCCACCGAGGAGTAGGTCAACAGCCCCGTCAAACCTAGAATCACTCCAAAGTTGATGGACAACTTTTGAGACACAGTCAGACGCTTCCTCAAATCGGCCTCCTGGGGCACACACCGCTCTTCCGGGCGCGCGCCCTGTTCCCTTTTTCATATCGTCCGAATGTGCGGGACTCTAACAAAGTCCGTGACCTTGCTCCTCCTGCCGCCGTCTATTACATTTGAGATAAGAGGTTTCTCGCTAGTGTTGGAATCGGCTTTGATCAGCCTTGTTCTTGGGGCCGGGATTCTGAGCCCGCCAGTTGCGGCGTATCGTTCCGAGTCCCTGCCTGTCGCCGGCGGCGCCGAGCTCGTCACGGTATTCGCACACCTGAATGGCGGCGCGGCAAGTTCGGATCAATCCGACGTTCCCGTCCTGGCCGTGCTACGCGATTCTCTCGGCGACGGCGACCCCGGCAACGATCGCTTGCGATCCGTCTGGATCCTCACCAGCACGCGGCCCACGCCCTGGCAGCGCGCCGCCTCCGCTCTTTCCTTCGGCTATTTTCGCGCTGGAAGCAAGCGCCATGCTGGGCGCGTCCCATCACCCGCGCTGGACCTGGCGTCTCCCAGCAAAAGCGTGTATAGCGGTCTCTTCAGCGATAGCCTGCAGGCTATCGAGCTCGATCCTCTGGGTGCCGCCATCCGATCCACTACGCGCACCTACCGCACCAATTCCGCCGATTACACCAAGCTCCAGGTCTTTCAGGCATTGAGCAATCTCGATAACCTCGGCCTCGAATCCGGCAGCCAACCAGCGTTACCCGAAGCCCAACTCCGCGAAATTTACGCGCGCCTCAGCCTGTCGACGCGTGCCTTCGGTGGCCTGGTACGCGAGCGGTATCTTTCCCGCTATTACGACAAACAAACCAGCCGACAGCAGCAGGCGCGCGGCCACAATTGGGAGCTGTTGCGCCAGCGCGCCGAGCTCAACGGCCTGTTCTTCGAACCGCTCGCGATCGGCGAAGGCTCACCGAGCCAGGCCTTGCTGTGGATTGCGCGTCCCGATCTCGACACGCGCGCCGATCGCGATTTCGACGGCAAGTTCTTGAGCATCGCCAACCCTTGGACCGATGATGGCCTGCTGCATTGGACCGGCTACTCGCAACTCCGCTATTTCGATGCCGACAACCGCCCCGTTCCCAAGGACACGCCCGGCGCGCACGCTGTCGACATGATCCCGCTCGCGCTTTACAGTCTCGACTATCCGCGCGTTCCCCTCTTGCTCGCCGATTTCCGTCACAGCCTCTCCCCCAAGCGGCGCGAGATGGTCAGCCAAGGCGCCACCGGGCTGGTCACTGGCGTATTTGGTCTCACGCGCTTCGGCAATCCGTCGTTCTTCGCGGCGGAATGGGCCTGGACCTTCGTCCGCGGCCGCCGCGGCGCCACTGTAAACCGCACCGCCCGCCTGCAAGCCTATTCCGGCGCGCGCCAGTTCCTGGCCATGGATTCGAGCTTAGACCCCGCGCTCAAAATCGAACTCACGCATCAACTGGATCACCTCGCGCTGAATCCACGCGAAAACGAAACCTCGCATGAAGCTACCCTGGCGCGCGAGCAGTACGCCGCCCTGGTTCAATTCGCCGACTCGCCCCGTGGCGCGGCCAAGCTCGAACAAGATCGACGCAAGGAGCTCGAATCCTACACCCGCTCCCCCGCCGTTCGCGTATTCGTGCGGCTCGGCCGGATCTTCACTGGCGGGCCGCGGATCGATCCCGAAAACGATCTCGCGCTCCGCACCGAGCTCGATACTTACCGCCGGACCGCCGCCCAGGAGCGTTTCCTCGAACAGCTTTTAGCCGCCGGCCCGCGCCCGGACGTAGTGTGGGATTCCGATGCGATCCGAAAATCGGTGGAAGCGTTATCGGCTGACGCGCACGCCGGTCCCAAAGCGCAGCGCCTCATCACGCAGGTCTATTCCAACGCCACCGATCCGGATCTTCGCACGGCGTGCTGGCGCGCCCTCCAGGCTTTCAATCAACGGGCGCCCGCTGCGCGGGAGGCGTCCAATGCAGCCGTGCCAATCACCGCGCCCGTGCAGTGATGCATCGCCCATTCGCTGGGCTTTTCGCGCTACTGTTCTTCGCGGCTCTGCTACCTGGCCAAGTCAAGCGTGTCGTCCTCATCAAGCTCGACGGCGTGCCCGAAAACGTTCTCGAGCGCGAGCTGGCTCGCATTGATCCCGTCACGCACAAGAGCACCTTGCCTTGGATCGATCACGTCTTCGCCCAGCGCGGAACGCGCCTCGACAATTTTTACGTCCGCGCCATCAGCCTCTCGACCCCCTCCTGGTCGCTGCTCGACACCGGCCAGCCACCTCGAAATCCACGGCAACGCCGAGTTTGACCGCTACACCTATCACGTCTACGATTACATGAACTTCTTCCCGTTCTACCTGGGCTACGCGCGCTCGCATCGCGTCGATATGCCCGGCGTCGAAGTGCTGGACAGCCTCGGAATCCCCCTGCTTGATCGACTATTTTCCTTATGCCGCCACGTATCAAAGCTTCCAGCTCTACCAGCGCGGCGTCCGCTGGAAGACGCTGCAGAATGCCATCCCCAACCATTTCTCGCACTCCCTGCGCGAGCTTCTCGACGAGTGGACCCTCGGCTTTGAGATCGGCAGCTCCGTCGAGGATCAAACCGAGCGCGAGCTGATCGCCAAGCTCTCCGACCCCAACATCCAATACCTCGACTACTTCACCGGCGATTTCGATCACGTCGCCCACGCCGCTTCCGACCTCGCGTCCCAACGCCTCGCGCTCCAGCGCATCGACGCAGTCATCGGCCGCATCTGGACCGCCATCGAATCCAGCCCGCTCGCCGCCCAGACCGTGCTGATCGCCGTCTCCGATCACGGCATGAACACCGAGCCCGGCGTCTACAGCCAGGGCTACAATCTGCTCCATTTTTTGAACAGCCGCGCCGGCGGAGCACATCACGTGGTGACGAATCGCCATCCCTTGGATGAATTCAAGCTCGCGGGGCTCGACCCTTTCGTTTCCGAAGTGGTGACCCCGAGCGACGACTCACTTTACTTGAAAGGCCAGGCGGACGATTATCCCACCGCTCTGCTCGATCCCGATGGCAACGAGCGCGCCTCGGTTTACTTCCGCAACTCCGATCTCAACGCCTTGCACATCCTGCTCGAGGAGATCAACCGCCCGGGCGTGGATCCCGCGATACGACACTCCGCCATCGCCGCGTTCTGCCGCATCATCGACCGTCACCGCGACGAATGGTCGACCACCATTCGCCAGCTTTCCGCCGAGCTAGCCGCGCTCCACACCGCCATCGAACAGCGTCACGCCGAGATCCAACAGCAGCCCAAGAAATGGACCCGCGAACAGCGCGACGCCGGACTCGACAAGGCCGCCCGCCGCCTCTCCGTCGAGCTCGATTCGTGGCGCGGGCAGGAACACGACTACTCGGCCTACCTGCATTCCCTCACGGCGTTGCTCGATCTCGAACCCACCGAGTTTGATCGCCGCCACTTCACGCCCGGCGATCTAATTCCCAAGCGCGCCATGGGCGACGCCAACTCCGTCTACGATCTTGCAAAACTATATCGTCGGACCCTCGCCTTCGAACCCGCTCGATTTCCAACGAATCAACTATCCGAAGCTACTCGCCAGCCTCTCGGTGCGCAACAACGTGCAGCCTGGCGTTTCATCGCATCCCGTCGACTTCATCGCCATGCGCCTGCCCGATCATTCAATCTGGCTCTACTCCGACGAGGATCATCAGGCTCTGATCGAATCCCGCCTCAACGACCTTCGGTACACTACAATCCGGAATCTGCACCAGGATATCGACGGCGCAATTCATTACGACGCCGTTCCGCCGGGCCCCGGGTTTCCCCTGCACTTGTTTGAAGACGATCCCACCGGGTGGCTCAACTCGTGGCATTCCGAGCTCGATTGGATGCATGCCGCGCATCAGACGAAATACTCGAACGGAATCATCGCTCTCGCCGAGCAGTTCCTTCAACCTCCAGCATCATCAGATCTGCTGACTCGCTTCAACCAGCGCCGCCGCCGTCTGGCCGAGCCCGATTTCCTGATCTTCGCGAACGACCATTGGAATTTCAACGTCCGCAATTTCAATCCCGGCGGAAATCACGGCTCGTTCCTGCGTGCGTCCACGCACTCCATCTTGCTCTTCGCGGGCGGCGCCGATACCGGCATTCCGCAGCACCTTGAAATTCAGGAGCCGTACGACAGCCTGAGCTTAGTCCCGACCATTCTTGACATGATAGGAAAGCACGCTGAAGCCAGAAAATTACCCGGACGTCCGATCCGCGAAGTTCTCGCCGCTCACTAGTTAGCGCTTCGCGTCTGCGAGAACCGCGTCCCATTCGTCCAGCGCGTCCCAAACTGCTAGTTGCGCGGCCGCAGCTTCGGCGCAAGACCCGCAGGACTGCAGATGCCGCTCGAACGCAATCTGCGCGCTCGTGTCCAACGTCCCCGCCGCATAGCCAACCACCAATTCCCCGCTTTCCTCCAGCCCCAGCGGGCATTCCATGTTCTTCCCCTCCCAAAAGAAACGTGGAGCGCGCCCCGTCGGCCACCTACGCCATGTGCGCCAATCGCGCTCTCAGGGCTTCGTACGCCCGGAATAGCAGCGATTTCACGGCCGATTCGGAGCATCCGATCGCACCCGCGATCTGCGCATACTCCATCTCCCGATACTTGTGCATCATCACCGCGGCGCGCTGTTTTGCGGGCAAGCCGTAAATCGCTTCCCGCACTTCCCGCAGCTTCGCCTGATGCACCAGCTCCTGCTCAACCGTTCTATGCCGGTCCGCCACCTGCCTGCCGGCGCCGTTCGCGGTCTCCTCGTCCAAACTCGTTTGCGATTTCTCGCTTCGCCCGTCCCGAATCCAATTCAACGCCAAATGCGTCGCGATCCTGAATACCCAGGTCGTGAATTTCGCTGTCGGCTCGTAATTTCCCCTCGACTTATAAACCCGGAGAAAGACTTCTTGCGTCAACTCCTCCGCCACCGCCTCATTCTGGACCATGCGATACAGAAAATGGAGCACTGGCCCCCGGTGCCTTTCGAGCAGCAACGCAAAACTCGCGGGATCGCCGTCCCGCACTCGTAGCATCAACTCGGCGTCCCAATCCCTGGGCCTCTGAACGCCAGCCGTTCTATCATTGTTAACCCGCCCGTGCCAGGAAGGTTGCGCGTCGATCGCAGCAGCGTCCATCAGATCAGGTGTCATGTCGCCTGATCCTCACGACGGTAAATCACCGCGCCGGTTTACACAGGTTCGCCTTATTCTGCCTTCAGTGCCCGCTCCATCAATTCCCGGATCGCCTCGCGGGGCGAAATGCGCCCGGCCAGGATCGCCCCCATTTGCTCCGTAATGGGCATGTCCACGCGATATTTACGAGCCAAATCCACCGCCGCCGCAGTGGTTTCCACGCCCTCCGCGATCATCTTCATCGACCCGGTAATCTCGGCGAGCTTGCGTCCCTTCGCAAGTTCGATGCCCACGCTCCGGTTCCGGCTGAGAGCTCCGTTACAAGTGAGTACCAAGTCGCCAAGCCCCGCTAGGCCAGAAAGCGTTCGCGGATTCCCCCCCAGCGCGACCGCCAGCCGCGTAATCTCCGCCAGCCCGCGCGTGATCAGCGCGGCCAGCGTATTGCTGCCCAATCCCAGCCCCTCGCAAATCCCCGCACCGATCGCAATGATATTTTTCAACGCCGCGCCGATCTCAACGCCCGCCGGATCGTCATTGACGTACATACGAAACGTCGGCCCGGAGAAATCGCGCTGGATCGATGCGGCAAGCTCGTGGTCGTTGCTTGCGATGACGAGGGCCGTCGGCTCCCCGCGCGCTACTTCGCTCGCAAAGGTCGGCCCCGACAATACCGCAATGCGCGGCGCAAGCTTTTCGCCGATCACCTCGCGCGCCACCTCCGACATCCGCAGCAGCGTGCCCTGCTCCAGGCCCTTCGTCGCACTGACGAATCGCATTTCGGGCTTCAGATGCGGCGTCATCTCGCGATAGAGCGTGCGCGCAAAACGTGAAGGCATCACTCCAATGACGATGCCCGCACCTTCCAGCGCCGCTCCCAAATCAGCCGTCGGCTCGACGTTCGCCGGCAGAGAAACGCCCGGAAGGAAAACATCGTTGACGCGCGTGGAACTCATGCGCTCGACCAGATCCGCTTCATGCGCCCACAGCCCGATCCGTTCGAACCTCGGCGCCGAGCACGATCGCAAGCGCCGTGCCCCAGCTCCCCGCCCCGATAATTGCTGCCCGCGAGCTCACCGCGGGCTGCCAAACCGGAATACGTTCTCGGTCCCCGATCGAATCCGCTCGATATTCGCCCAATGCCGGTAAATGATGAATGCGCCCGCCGCCAGCGCCGCCAAAATCACAGCCGGCGAAGGATGTTCAATCAGCCACACGGCCAGCGGAAGCGCGCCCGCCGCGACAATCGACCCCATCGAAATTTGCCGCGTCGCCGCCACCACAATCACAAACAGCACCAGCGCCGCGATCATCGGAATCGGCGTCAAATACAGAAACGCTCCGATAAAACTCGCCACCGCTTTCCCGCCCTGAAACTTCAGATAGACCGGATACGCGTGCCCCGCCATCACAGCCAGCGCGGCCAGGCTCATCCACACCGCCGAACCGCCCGACAATTTGTCCGCCACCCAAACCGCGAATACGCCCTTCGCGATGTCGAGCACCAGCGTCGCCACTGCCACCGCGCGCCCGGTGGTACGCAGTACGTTGGTCGCGCCGATATTCCCGCTGCCCTTCTCCCGCACATCCTCGCCGGTCTTCCAGCGCACCAGAAGATATCCGAACGGGATTCCGCCAAGCAGGAAGGCAATCGCCACCGCGAGCAGGGGCATCATTGCGATTGGAGAGAAGCCGGTTTCGCTTGGATTTGGAGTGGATACTCCGAGAGCTTGGTGTAAATGGAACCGGCCGACCCCGGCTGGCTGCGGTACAAATAGAACCGGTCCACCGGAAACGACCCGTAGTCCACCGACTCCAGTTGCGCGATCGCGCTGCGCAACGCTTGCAGCGGCGCAGGCTCCTTGATGCGCGCCAGCGTCAAGTGCGCGTTGAACGGCCGTTCATCTTTGGCGATCCCGAGCGGCGCCAATGCCGATTCGATGTCCTTCGCCAGCGCCGCCAGCGCATCCCCCCCTTGCACCGCCACCCAGAAGACGCGCGGATGGTGCGGATTTGGAAACCACCCGAGGCCTCGCACGTCGGCCGGGATCGGCTCCCGCGGTGGAACCGTTCGTAACGCTGCCTCCAGTTGCGGCAGCTTGTCCTCCGGCCATTCGCCGATGAACTTCAGCGTCACATGCAGGTTATACACGGGACTCCACTTCAAATGCGCGCACGGCCGCAGGTGCATCAACAATCGTTCCAGCCGCTCGCGGACGTCCTCAGGCAGGTCGATCCCAGTGAATAGCCGCATGCTAACCTCCTAGCATACAGGAAGCAAGCCGCATTCCAATCGCTGAAACTCTGGCCGCCTCCAAGCCGCTGACCCGCGATTTCTATGCGCGTCCGGCCATCGAAGTCGCGCGCGATTGCCTGGGCAAGATCCTGGTGCACGGCCGCACCGCCGGCCGCATCGTCGAAGTGGAGGCGTATCTCGGCGTCAACGATCGAGCCGCCCACTCCTGGCGCGGACTCACCCCGCGAACGCGCGTGATTTTTGGACCACCCGGCCACGCCTACGTCTATTTCATCTACGGCATGTATGAATGTCTGAATTTTGTGTGCGAGCCCGAAGGTGACGCCGGATGCGTGCTGATCCGCGCGCTCGAGCCGCTCTCGGGAATCGCCACCATGCGCCGCCGGCGGCCCCGCGCTCACCGCGTTGAGGATTTAGCTTCAGGCCCGGGGAAATTGACGCTGGCGATGGGCATCACGCGCAAGCTCAACGGCGCCGATTTGGTCACCGGCCCACTGCAGGTCCGCCGCCCGCTCATCGAATCGCCCATCGAAATACTAACCACGCCGCGCATCGGCATCACGCACTGCGCCGACTGGCCGCTGCGGTTCATAATCACAGATAATCGCTTCGTAAGCCGTTAACCGTCTGGGATTAACCGTAAAACATGAAACTCGCAAGCATTGCGGTTGCCGGCGAGATTCAAGACCATCGCCGCGATGCTGGATGGTTCGGAGCATCGGAAGAATTGTCATTCTTGCACAATCCAGGTCACGGTAAGAGTGAGGTTGTTAAGTTGCTTGTGATATTGCCAATAACCGCATGAATGACTACTTAGCGTCTATTCTCATGTCTTTAAGAGCAGATTCGCTATTAGCCGTTGACAATCTAAAAGAATAAGGCGCAGACTATTGGCGAGCGTGTACGGAGCTCATATGCTTTTCAGCGCTGATTTATTTTAGGCGTCCCTTTTTGAATCGAGGTACAACACATATGGACAGTAGCTGCCTTCCCCTTCCCCGCAATGGACGCGTTCAGAAGCCTTTGGCCCGAGTAAAGCACGCGCGGCCCTTACTTATCGGACTCGCGGTCGTCGCCTTAGCTCTCGCTTCAAGTAACAGCGTGCAGATTGTTTCAACGAACAAGGTCAGCGGGTCAAAATTCAGACAACCGGTGGGAGCCCAGTTCCGCAGCTGGCACAACTTGGGTCACGACCTGGGAGGATTTCAACGCTCTCCATGGGCTCACGAGTTCTTGGAATGGAGTGTGGACTACACCTTTCCTCCATACTAGTCCGAGCGGGAATAATACTGGTGATCTGTATGTCCTGTACAACGCCTCCCAACAGTCCAACAACCTAGTCATGGTTGATTTGGCCAACTTCAATCTGGTGTTCCGCCGCTCCACAACCTCGGCGGGGTCAAGTTGGAACAGTCCTGTCGTCGCATATTCAAAAGCCGATTTTCCCTCAGTAGCCGTTTCCTCCTCCGGAACGATCGTCATTGGATTCAACCAAACGGACGGGGTATTCGTGTATGGCTACCAAACAATGGTTTCTGTAAACGGAGGGCAGACTTGGTCGGGCCCGTACACTGTGACGACCAGCGGATTTCAGGCATTTGGCCGCGTCGTTTGGTCTCCGCGAAGCAGTGCGTTCCACGTGCTGTTCGTCGACAAAACGAGCAACCCGACCTATTATCTAAAACGAGCACAGTCGACGAATGGAACTAGCTGGACAATCATTTCGCAGCCAATTGACACCTATACAGCCCCGGCCCATGTCTCGCCGACGCCAATTGTCAATGGCGATTACCTATTTTACGGCTTCGACCTGGATGCCTCCGCGGCATCAGGCTTGGGCTGGGTGGCGGTACACGGCGCAGCCCGCACCGACAATCCCTCGATAACTAACGTAAAGTACTGCGCTGAGTCTTTGGGCTGTACGACGATCAGCTATCCGAATGATCTCTTCATGCAGGGAATAACCACCTCATCCGCAGGCGACCTTTGGCTGAACATCCTGACGTACGGGAGCACCACAAGTAGGACAGTGCCCTTGAAGCAGATCGCAACTTATCGTACATCCGGCGGCTCTTACCTAACTGCGTTTGTCAATCCAGCCGCGGGCATCAGTCCTTCCTCGTGGGAACTTCTGCCCCAAGGTAACAGTCGTTGCACCAATCCCTGCTATGCAATGGGCGACTATAATCATCCGACAATGAACATCTACACGGCGGCTTCGCTTCCTTTTGTAAATACTTCAAGCAGGATAAGCGACTTGAGTCAAGTCTTCGTACAAGATCCGACATCTGGGCTCCCATCGGTGCCGGACTTGGTGGTTGGACCGCCCGTTCCCTTTGGTCAGGACAGCACTTATCAAGGATTGTTGCCCCCTAATTTCATAGCGGACCGGCAGCCAAATTTTGCGGCCTCAGTTCAGGCTTTTTCGTATGCGGGACAATAGTAGGAGCCAGATAACATCAATCAGTAGGTATTCGGCCGTATGAAACGATTTTACGCGCTCCAGTTTCTCGTGCTCGCGACTGCTCTTCTCCGTGGCCAGGTCCCCGAGATTGCCGGTCACGGTTTCTTTTCACCGGTTCTGTTGCCAGCAGCACCTGGCGAGATCCTGACTATCTATGTCACGGGGCTTGCCGGTGCCCAGAAACCCTCTATAGCGAACTCCTTTCCACTTCCTTTCACGCTGCAGGGAGTATCGATTACCATGACTCAAGCAGCTACTGGCGTGGGGGTACGAGCGCCGCTGCTCGCTGTGTTTCCAGCCTCCGACTGTGCAACCGCACAGGGCGCTGCGTGCTCCCAATTGACTGGAATCACGCTAGAAATGCCCTTCGAGTTGATCCCAAATAGTCCCGTGGCTGCTCGGCCACCCAATAGCGCGCAGTTGAAGATCTCGCAAGGAGGGCAGACGACAATGGTCGATATCGACCCACAGTCCGACCGAATTCATATTCTGAGGGGAGGTGACACCATCACACAGCTGGGCACTCCGCCCGCAGTCGATACTCCATTACTACAGCCAATCGTTACCCATGCGGACGGCACGCTGGTGACTCAAGCGACGCCAGCCCACTCTGGCGAGATTCTTGTCCTCTACGCGGTAGGGCTCGGACGAACAACACCCATGGCCGTGACTGGCGAAAACGCCTCGAGTGGTGTGGTCGAAGGACCGGTAACGATTGCCTTCGATTTCCTGGCAGGCACGCGAACTGCGCAACCTTCGAACGAGCTGCCGATCTTTTCGGGGCTCGTGTCAAGCTTTTCCGGTCTTTACCAGATAAATTTTACAGTTCCACCGTCTCCTGCCGCTTTGCTGGTATGCACTCCGGGGGGACCGATTGCCAATCTCACAATCACACTCTTCGAACCAATTTCGCGCGATGCAGTTAGCGTTTGCGTAGCACCGCCGCAAACACCCGTACTGTAGCAGAACAATCGGCACTTTACACCTGCTAACCGACCCAAATCACACGCGGATTGGTGCGGATTGGGAAACCCAGCCAAGGCCCCGCACCTCGGCCGGGATCGGCTCGCGCGCCGGAACCGTTCGCAATGCAGCATCGAGTTGCGGCAGCTTGTCCTCCGGCCATTCGCCGATGAACTTCAGCGTCACATGCAGGTTATACACGGGACTCCACTTCAAATGCGCGCACGGCCGCAGGTGCATCAACAATCGTTCCAGCCGCTCGCGGACATCCTCAGGCAGGTCGATCCCAGTGAATAGCCGCATGCTAACCTCCTAGCATACAGGAAGCAAGCCGCATTCCAATCGCTGAAACTCTGGCCGCCTCCAAGCCGCTGACCCGCGATTTCTATGCGCGTCCGGCCATCGAAGTCGCGCGCGATTGCCTGGGCAAGATCCTGGTGCACGGCCGCACCGCCGGCCGCATCGTCGAAGTGGAGGCGTATCTCGGCGTCAACGATCGAGCCGCCCACTCCTGGCGCGGACTCACCCCGCGAACGCGCGTGATTTTCGGACCACCCGGCCACGCCTACGTCTATTTCATCTACGGCTTGTATGAATGTCTGAATTTTGTGTGCGAGCCCGAAGGCGATGCCGGAGCCGTCCTGATCCGCGCGATCGAGCCGATCTCGGGAATCGCCACCATGCGCCGCCGGCGGCCCCGCGCTCATCGCGTTGAGGACCTCGCCTCCGGCCCCGGCAAACTGACGCTCGCCATGGGCATCACGCGCAAACTCAATGGCGCCGACCTGGTCACCGGCCCGCTGCAGGTCCGAGGCCCGCTCACCGAATCGCCGATCGAAGTGCAAACTACTCCGCGCATCGGCATCACGCACTGCGCCGACTGGCCGCTGCGTTTCATCATCGCGGATAATCGCTTCGTGAGCCGGTGACTGCCTGCCAGCGAATATTCTTCAAGGTATCGCGGCCTCCTTGATTGGACTTGCGATAATAGCACGCGCCCGTCAGCTCGCCTTGTTGCCGAGGCGGTTGCGAAGAGGAAGACCTACTGCCTGGGAGAGTGAAATAGCTATTCGAATCGTCAGGATTTTCTGGCAGTTTTGCGGCGCCCTTTGGTTTGTGGGAGGAGTCATATTACTTATCGATCCACGCTGGACCATTCGGCTGCCAATGTTACGGTGACGTCACTTCCCAGCTTCCATCCGCCTTCCCCTCATCCACTTCCCCACCCGTGCCACGCCCGGCCCCCGCTCACATGCCGTACCCTGTACGTGATGCTACTGCGGACTCGGCCCTAAAACCCCAACCCCGACTCCCCAACCAGCCCCTCGGCCGACATTAACGGGAATTTATGATCACCAGACACAAAACTAGGCCTCTTGCGCCACCTCCGCCCGGAAACACCCATTTTTTCTAAGGTCAACCCCTGATTCTGCCGGAGTTGTAAGCGCTATTGCTGATACTTGTTAAGCATTTCACTGCGTAGTAATTCACGGCTCGTGGTCCTAAGATGGAAACGAGATTGGGCTCATGAGGTGCCGTTACTGCAATACCGCGCTTGCGCCCCTGCGCAGCCTCGCCGATGACGAGTTCTGTTGCGACGACCATCGCAACGCCTTCCACGAGCAGCAGGCAGCCACCCCCACTCCGCCTGAAGCACCGGCGGAAGCCGAAGCAATTTCAGAACCCGTGGAACCCGTAATTCCCGTGGCGCCGATCGATCCCGAAGTGCCCATCGCCGTGCGGATTCTTCGAATGAAGCTCGCGACTCCGCACCCATCGGTCGCACACGCAATCGCGCAGCCAGTCATTCAAGAGGAAGAGTCTGCCATTGCTCCCCCGGAAGCTGCATTCTCCGATTTCCCAGATGCTCCCCAGCTTCCCGCCCTGCCAGAGCCTGCGCTAGATGAACCCGCGCTCGAACAGCCCGTTCTCGAGCAGAGCGTGGAACTTCCCGTGGAAGAATTCGAACCGGCCGCCGAGGCCTACGCGTCCGAGTCCTATGCGCCGGAGACCGAGGCTTACGCTGCCGAGTCCACCGAGGCGTACGCCTCCCAAGCCAATGAAAGCGTCGCCGCCGAACCCGCCGAAGCCTTCGCCGAGCCCTACCAAAGCGCCGATTCCACCGAGCTCTATCAAGACGCCGAGGCCTGCCAAGACGCCGAGTCCTATCAAGCGGACGAAACGTCCGAAGGCACGCGCCCGCGTTTCGCCCGCGACTTCGTCGCCTCCTGGCGCTGGATCCGCACCACCTGGCACGGCGCGCCGCGCGACTTGAAGCTGGTCACCTTCGCGCTGCCCATTCTCGCCGCGATCGCCGTCACCGGGTCGTTCCCCAAGGTTCCGATCCAGACCGTCGCCCCCGCCAATGTCGCCCAGGTAAAGAAGGTGGTCGACGAGCAGTGGAAAAACCTCAACCAAACCATCTCCAATCGCGCCGCCATCGCCTACGCCGACGACTTCCGCTCCGGCCTCGACGCCTGGCAGAGCCGCTCCAACCTGACCACCAGTTGGTCATATGATCAAGCGGGGTTCGTTCGTCCGGGACCGCTCGCCCTATTCAAGCCGTCGCTCGATCTTGCCGATTACCGCGTAGAGTTCCTCGGCGAAATCGATCAGAAGGCGATCGGATGGGTGTTTCGCGCCGAGGATCTGAAAAACTATTACGCCATGAAACTGGTTGTCGTGAAGCCTGGACCGCTGCCGCTGGTTGACATGGTCCGCTACGCCGTCATCAACGGGAAAGAAGGACCGCAGATTCACAAACCGCTGCCCATGACAGTACGCGCCGACATGTTGTACCGCGTAATGGTGGACGTGCGTGGTGCCGATTTCACAGTTATGGCGCAAGGCCAGGTCGTCGACTTCTGGTCGGATCATCGCTTGCAACACGGCGGCGTCGGGTTCTTTTCAAACCGCGGTGAGCGCTCCCGCCTGCGCTGGGTGGAAGTTTCGCACCAGTACGACGCGCTGGGAAGAGTCTGCGCCTATCTTGCGCCCTACGGAATGGAGGGCAGAAACGGGAGTTTCAACTAGTTTATGAGCCAAACCACCTCGAGAACATCGTCTCCGGAAGCCAGCCTCGCCAAGGCGGTTTCCTTGCACATGGACGGAAAGCTCGCCGAAGCGCTGGACGAGATCAACCGGGTCCTCGAAACCGGCGACGGATCGCTCGAGATCTTCTCGGCCAAAGCGCAGATCCAGTTCGAGCTGGAGATGTACGAGGATGCGGCCCAGAGCTATGCCAAATTGCTCAGCATGCATCCCAAGCACGCCAATGCGAACCTGAACCTGGCGGTTTGCTTGGAGCGGCTGGGGCGCTGGCAGGAAGCGGCCGACTTCTTTGAGAAAGCGGCAGAGGCTCAACCAGACCGTTTGGATGCCCGGCTCGGCCTCGGCATCGCGCAACTGCATCTGGAGAAATCCGATGCCGCCGCCGAAAGTTTCGATCGCGTGCTCGAGCAGCAGCCCGACAACGTCACCGCGTTCTTCGGCAAAGCCGTCACCCTGCAGTTGCAGTGGAATTTCGACGAGTCCGCGCGGATCTATCAATCCATTCTCGCCAAGAACCCCGAGTTCGAAGAGTGCATCATCAACCTGGTTACCATCGGCATGGCGCGCAAGGACCACGCCATGATCTCCGATTATTCGGAAAAGCTATTGCGGCTGCGGCCCAATTCGCAAACCGCGCTCGAAGGCCTGGCCACCTGCGCGTTTGCCGCGGGCGATTACGATGCCGCGCTGCGCTATTGCAGCAAGCTGGTGGAATACACGCCGGAAAGCTTCGACCGCTGGTTTAATCTGGGCGTCGCGCAGCAAAAGACCGGCAACCTGGAGGAGGCCGCCAAGGCGTATTCGGAAGCCGTCCGCATTCGTCCCGACGCCAGCCAGGCGCACGTGAATCTGGGCGTGATTCATCAGGAATCCGGCGATCTGGCCAAAGCCCGCGCTTCCTACGAAAAGGCGCTCGAGATTTCGCCCGACCAGTTCGAAGTCCTGCACAATCTCGCTTCCGTGCTCGACAAGCAAGGTTCGAAAGAGGAAGCCGAGCGCATCTATACGCGCATTCTTGCCAAAAATCCGGATCTCGAAGAAGTCTGGTTCCGGCTGGGCTACCTGCGGCTGGAGCGCGGCGACCATCGCGGCGGCGCCGAAGCGTTTCGCGCCTGCACTGAGAAGCGCGAGGGCTGGGCCGAGGCGGAGCTGAACCTGGGAATCTGCTGCTGGAATATGGGCGACCAGGAAGGCGCTGCAAAAGCGTTCGAAGCGGTCCTCGCGGCGAATCCCGAGTCTATCGACGCATTGCGCGGCTTGGCGGCTCTCGCGGTCGAGCACAATAACTACGAACAGGCCCTGGAACACCAGGCTCGGCTCATCGAAAAGGGTGAGCGGAGTCCGGAGCTCTTCTACAACACCGGTCTTCTGCTGCAGAAAGCCGGCCAGTTGAGCGACGCCGAGCGACTCTATCGCGAAGCCTTGCAGGAACGCGATCAGTTCCCCGAAGCTCTCTTGAATCTGGGCCACGTGCTGAAGAGCCTGGGCCAGCAGGATGAAGCCCGCGATTGCTGGAAACGCGCCCTGGAACAGAAACCCGATCTCGCCGCTAGCTACTTCGGCAAGTCGAACTAGACGCGGCTCTTACGCTAGGCTGGCTGGATGGCCGCCAGCATCGAGGTCCGCCCATTCGAACGCCGCGACTTGGATCGCGTCGCCGAAATCGAACGTGCTTCTTTCGGCAAGGACGCCTGGCGGCCCGAATTTTTTCTCGACCGTTGGCGCTTGAGTCCGGACTTTTTCTTGATTGCGAAAGATCGCAATCGAATCGCCGGCTACAGCATCACTCGCACCGATTGGCGTGGCGCCGAATTGGAATCGATCGCAGTTGATCCGAGCCATCGCGGCCGCGGAGTGGCGCAAGCTTTGCTCCAAAGTACCATCGCCAAGTTGCGATCCGAGGGCGCGGGCACGCTTCGCCTCATGGTGAGCACCGCGAACGAATCAGCGCTGCGCTTCTATCAACGATTCGGGTTTATCCGCATCAGGCGGGTCAAGCGCTACTATGGCGCGGGCCGCGATGCCTGGCGCATGCGAATGAAGCTCTGATGTTCAAGGCCAGAACAACAGCCCAAGAAACAGACAGAGCCAGACTCCGGCAAGAAAGTGCCAATACAACGCCGTGATCGCCGCGCGGGCGCGCTGGCGGCGGAAATCGAACAGCACAACTTCGGGACGCACGGACGCCTTGATCAGCAGATACGTTAACGCCGCGATGCCGCCAAGCAAGTGGATTCCGTGCGCTCCAGTGAGTACGTAAAACAAGGAACTGTGCGGATTGTGCCGCAGATAAATTCCTTGCGAGGCCAGCTCCCGCAGCGCGAACACTTGCGAAGCGAGAAACGCGAGGCCAATCACAACGGTCAGCTCCAGCCAACGCGCATAGCGCAAGCTGTTCTTGCGTTCGAACGCGCCGCGCGCCAACTCAAGCGTCCACGTGCTCGCGAGTATGAGCGCCGTGCTCAACCACAGCAGCGGTGGAACATGTATATGCTGCCAATGCGCGGGCGCTTTGGCGCGCTCATAATACGCGGTTCCAATGGTAATGAACAGCATGGTGATGGAGACCAGCAGGAACCGCATTGCGAGCAGGCCGGCGCCTGGAACGCCGTGGTCGCGACCGCCATCGTCGCCGCCGCCTCCGCCGCGATCGAAAGGACCGTGATCGCGAGGGCCGCCGCCATTTGGTCCGCCGAGTTTTACTTCCGGGATCTCAGCTACCAGAGGCATACTTCCAAGATAACGCCGTCCATGATATGACAGAGGAATGCCTGAAATCAGCCGGAGACAGTTTGGAGGCGCCTTGCTGCTCGCGGGCGCCGGCACGCGAATTGCACGGGCCGCGAAGGCGGAGGTTGGCCCGGCGCTCGAATCCTCGGTGCAACAACATAAAATTCCGTGCGCGGTAGCCATGGCCGCGACGGCCACCAAGATCACCTACACGGGAGCGTTCGGGACGCGTGACTCGAAATCGGGAATCGCCGTAACGCCGGAATCGATGTTCATGATTGCGTCGATGACCAAGCCGGTCACATCGGTCGCCGCGATGCAATTGGTGGAACAGGGCAAGCTGAAGCTGGACGAGCCGGCGTCCACCTATATTCCGGAACTTGGCAAATTGGACGTGCTGCACGGTTTCGACACGGCCACCGGCAAGCCGATTCTGAAGCCCGCTACCAAGCCAGTCACTTTGCGAACCTTGTTGACGCACACGTCCGGGTTCGCCTACGACACCTGGTTTGCGGACATGTTGCGCTGGGAGAAAGAGGCAGGAGTCAGCCTTCCGCTCGGGACCGTCGCGCCGCTGACGCCGTTGATGTTCGAGCCGGGCACGCGTTGGCAGTATGGAACGAGCGCCGACTGGAGCGGCCGGTTGGTGGAGACGGTGAGCGGTTTGACTCTCGAACAATATTTTCAGAAGAACATTCTCGGCCCGCTGGGCATGAAGGACACCAGCTTCATTTTTCCGAAGGAGAAGTTCGACCGCATGGTTAGCGAATACCAGCGGCAACCCGATGGAACGCTTGACCGAGAATCCGCGCGCGCTGCCCCCGCCTCCGAAGGCGTACAACGGCGGCGGCGGACTGTACTCGACTGCGGGCGACTACGTGAAGTTCATGCAAATGATCCTGCGGCGCGGCAAAGGCGCCGATGGCGCCGTGATCCTGCAGCCGAAAACGGTGGCGATGATGGCTACGAATCAGACCGGTGAACTGGGCGCGGGGAAGCTGAAGACCGCGCGGCCGAATATTTCGAGCGACGTCGATTTTCATCCCGGGCATAAAGACGGATTCGGCTTTGGGTTCCTGATCAACCTGGAAGCATACGACGGCGGCCGGCGCTCGGCGGGAAGTTTGGCGTGGGGCGGCGTGGCGAACACGTATTTCTGGATCGATCCGAAAAAGGGCGTGGCGGGAGTTCTCATGATGCAGTATCTGCCGTTCGCGGACAAAGAAGGACTCGCAGTGCTCAGCGATTTCGAGCGCGCAGTGTACGCGAGTTAGGCGCAGCGTTACCAACTCATACTCTCGCGAAGTTTGGTGATGTGCGCGACGTGATGGCGTCCGTGCCAGGCGTAAAGCGCGGCGTTGTTTTCCAAGCTGACCAAGCCGAATTCGGGATGGCGGAAGGTGCGTTTCCAATCGGCATCGGAAAGCGACCGCAGCAATGGCACCCAGCGCTGGTGCATCGATTCGAGCAAGACAAGGGATGGCTCAATCGGCATCGTGCGCGCATCCGGCAGTTCGGCCCAACGTGCTTCTTCATAAGGCTTGATCACCGGCTCGTCTTCGGTGAGCGCCAGGCGGAATCGCACATAGCTGTTCATGTGGCTATCGGGCACGTGATGCGCGAGCTGGCGGACGGTCCAGCCACCGGGGCGGTACGGAGTGTCGAGCTGCGCGTCGTTGAGACCCGCAACGGCGGCGCGCATACGGGCAGGCGTCTCGGCAATCTGATCGATGAAGGTGTTGAGCTCCGCGGGGCTCACCGATTTGGGGAACTGAAATTTGCCGACGGGATAACGGAGGTCGGGTGTGTCCATGAAGTCAGGATACCCGACAGGTGAGCAAATGCCCGCCACCGGATACCGTGAGACCGTCCGCGCGGCCCGCGAAATATCGCGAGTTGATTTCCTCAGAGCCGAGATCTTCGATCTCGCCGAACCCGAGTTGCGTGAGATCGCGAGCCAGCGCGGCGGGATTGAAGAAAAGCCGGAATGGTTCACCGGCGCGAGCGACCCGCTCGGCGAGCGCATCAAGTGCGAGCTGCTGACGGGGCTTCAAGAGAGATCGTTCCACGGCGAAGTCAAAAACGACGCCGCTCGCGGAGGGCAGGCTGGCAATGAACCGGATGGTGGAGTCAAATGCGGGCCGAGTGAGATAGGGCGTGACGCCAAGCCAGGAGAAGAATGCAGGCGCTCTCCGACTGAATCCGGCCTCCTGCAACCCAGCGTCGAGAGAATGCGTCTCAAAGTTAACAGCAGCGAAAGTCATTCCCTCCGGAATCTCGATACCAGCTTCACTGAGGCGCCCGCGTTTCCATTCCTGTGTGGCAGGATGATCGACTTCGAAGACGTGGAGTCCGGTGGATCGCCAAGGATTGCGATAGGCGAAAGTATCAAGCCCCGCGCCGAGCACGACATACTGGCGAACTCCACGCTCGACGGCGTGAGAGAGCTGATCTTCAGCATAGCGGCTGCGCACGGCGATGAATGCTCGCAGGGCGCGCGCGAAGGGCTGGGAGGATGCGGACGGCGATTCGGATTCGTAACCGGCGATCGCGACGGCGAGCGGATCGTGGAACACACAGGGATCGTCGAGGACCTGGTGGGCCGCGCGGCGCATGGCCACACCTTGGGCAGTACGGCTGGGTTGAGCGTCCTGCATGGGTGAGTGAAAAACCGTCTGCGTCTTCTGGACCCAATGTACCGCAGCGTACGCCCGCGTTTGCGGGGGAAGGACCGGCTTAGCGAGGCAACGTACGATGAAAACATGGACAAAGATTTTCTAGCAGGACGAACGGCGCTGGTGACTGGCGGCACGCGCGGGATCGGCTACGCGATCGCGGCGGCATTGTCGGAAGCGGGCGCGACAGTGGCGATCTGTGGACGCGCCGAGGTTGCGGTAGCGGAAGCTGTAAGGCGGCTGACCACTACATTAACTACCGGGTCAAAAGGTAAAGTGATTGGAAAAGCTGCCGATGTAAGAACAAACACAGAGGTAGAAGAACTGTTCAGATGGATTGACGGCGAGACGGGCGGTCTCAACATCCTGGTGAACAACGCCGGGATCGGGCTCTTCAAGAGCACTGCGGAATTGACGGTGGAGGAGTGGCAAAGGACCCTGGAAACAAACCTTTCAGGAGTGTTCTATTGCTCGCGCGCAGCGTTGGCGCGCCTAAAGAATCGCGGCGGCGGCTACATCATCAATATAGGTAGCATGGCTGGCAAAGACGCATTTGCAGGCGGCGCGGCTTACAACGCTTCGAAATTCGGATTAACCGGATTCAGCGAAGCGATGCTGCTGGATCATCGGAACGACAATGTGCGAGTGTCTCATATATTGCCTGGAAGCGTCGATACAGAATTTAGTGGCGGATCAGTGAGAGCTGATTGGAAGATAGCGCCAGCGGATATTGGAGAGATTGTACTCATGTTATTGAGAATGCCGGAAAGGACTCTGGTGAGCCGGGTCGAAGTGCGACCATCGAAGCCGCGGAAGTAGGCTTTGACAACGGCCCCAAAGTATGGCATGCAATTTGCTCTTGGAAAGTCGGGAGTGGTTGTGAAAGGGGCCCAGAAGACAATGTCACGGGTTAATGTTCCTTTAGATCCAACGCGCACAGGACGAGACGCAGAAGTCCTGGAAGGCAGCTTACGCAGGATGATCGTCGGCCAAGACGAGGCCATCCAGCAGATCGTGAATATTTACCAAATGCACTTGACCGGGATGTCGCCCGCCGGACGTCCCATCGGAAACTTCCTGTTTCTGGGGCCAACTGGGTCTGGCAAGACGCGCATTGTGGAAGCGACAGCGGAAGCGCTGGTGCGCAATCCTCGCGCGGTAATCAAGATCGATTGCGCGGAGTTTCAGCACAGCCATGAGATCGCGAAGCTGATCGGCTCGCCTCCCGGATATTTGGGACATCGTGAGACGCATCCGTTGTTGAGCCAGGAAGTGCTGAACCAGTATCATTCCGAAACATGCAAGCTGAGCTTCGTGTTGTTCGACGAGATCGAAAAAGCGAGCGACGCTTTGTGGAATCTCCTGCTGGGAGTGCTCGACAAAGGAACGCTCACACTCGGCGACAATCGCAAGGTGGATTTTTCTCGGGCGCTGATCTTCATGACCAGCAACCTGGGCGCTAGCGAAATGGCAGCCTTGGTGAATCCTCGCCTGGGCTTCAATGCGCCAGAAAACGCGCGGCAGTCCCAAAACGGGATCGTGGACGAGAAGCTGAGCGGCAAAATGATGCGCAGTGGCGTTGAGGCAGCAAGGCGCAAATTTACGCCGGAGTTCATCAACCGTCTCGATAAAATTGTGACGTTCAAGCCGCTGGGATCGGCGGAACTGCGTAGGATCCTGGACATCGAACTGAACATGGTCCAACAACGGATCTTCAACACTTCTCCCGACCGATCGTTTGTCTTTAAGGCGAGCGATACAGCCAAGGATTTCCTACTGAAAGAGGGAACGGACTTAAAGTACGGCGCGCGCCATCTGAAACGCGCCATTGAACGGCTGCTTGTGCAGCCGATGTCCAACCTCATCGCTACCGATCAGGTGCGCGGCGGCGATTGCGTCAACGTCGATTTCGATGCCGAGAGCAACGCGCTCACCTTTGTGAAGGAAGCGGAGGGCCTCGCGGTACACGCCATGGCGGATCTGGTGGATCGCTCCATCTCGATGCCGGCCTTCGCGCTGGCAAATGGCGCCTTTATCGAAGCTGGGAAGACGCAGAGCGCGCGGTCGTCAAAGCGGGCGTAAGCAAACGCACGCAGCAGTGCGCGCGCCACAAATGGACACAGCCAATGTGTTTAGCTAGCGCACTCACCGCGGCCTAACTGCAGCGAGTATTCAACGTCATCGCCCCAATCGCGGTACATCTCAGGAGCTAACTCAGGTGGCTTGACCAGATCGTTGGTCATCCCACGGAATGCCTCCACTTTGTGCCGCAGCACATAGTCGCGGAAGGCTTCGCCAGGTTGGCGATTCGCGATGTAGTGGTCGAGGATACGCCGCACGGCTTCAGGAGCCAGGCGGGCCGGAATGCTCTGAACCGCCACTCCGAATCGCATGATTCCTCCGCCATCGTAGCCGCCGCCCAGAAGCATCAGATAGTAGGGGACTTCCTTGCCGGCAATCTTGCGTGCGTTGCCGTAAAAGCCAATATCGCCGATCCAGTGCTGCCCGCAGGAATTGGGGCATCCGCTGACCTTGATGCTGAGTTTGCGCACCAGGGGATCGGAGAAGTCCTTCACCACGCTACCCAGAGCGGCGCCCAGGTTCATGGACTTCGTCAGGGCCAGGTTGCAACTGTAAGCCCCAGGACACGTCGTGACGTCGTCAATCTCGTGGGCTCCTGAGTCCGCCAACCCGATTTTCCGCAGAGCGTCATAAACTTGCGGCAATGTCCGCATGGGGACATAAGCTATAACCAAATTCTGGTCAATAGTGACCCGCAAAAGCCCATCGGCGGCGCTGCGGGCTATGTTGGCCAGCCCATGCATTTGGTTCCCGGTCATATTGCCCTGCGGGACTCTCACCGTTACCATGGCGTAGCCGGTTTGCTTCTGCTCGCGAATGTTGGTTTCAAGCCATCGCTCGTAAGCCGGGTTGGAATGCCCGTTCGAGCCGAGAACGGGAGGCAGGTCGGCGCCGGTGCCAAGCGGTGGTGGTGATGATTGAAAACCACCAAAACCGTCCGGAACCACCTCCGGTGTCGCGATACCGCCATTGGCCAGGATGTCCTGATAGTTCTTTTCGATCTCTTCGGCCACCCAGTCCCATCCGCGCTCGCGAACAACAAACTTTAATCGAGCCTTGTTCTTGTTCTTGCGATTCCCATGGGTGTTGAACAGCCGCAGGACGGCTTCGCAGCGGCTGACGAGATTTTCCACCGGGACGAACTCGTCAAGGAGGTGCGCTTCGACCGGCAGCGGTCCCAAGCCGCCGCCGACTAACATGCGGAAGCCGCGCTTACCATCGCGGATCACGGCGCGCAGTCCGATATCGTGGATGGCGCCGATCATGCAGTCTTCCTTGCAGCCCGAAAAAGCGATCTTGAACTTGCGCGGCATGCTGTCGGTGAGATCTTTGTGCAGGAACGCGAAAGCGACTTTCTGCGCATAGGGATGCACGTCGAACACTTCGTCGGCGAGCAGTCCGCTGAGTGGACAGGCGGTGACGTTGCGGACCGTGTTGTAGCAGGCCTCGCGTGTGGTGAGGCGGAAATCGGCGAGTTGGTGGAGCACATCGGAGACTTGCGGCAGCGGAACAAAATGATACTGAATGTTCTGGCGAGTGGTGAGGTGTCCCTTGCCGCCGCAGAACTCGTCGGCGATGACGGCCAACTGGTCCATCTGGGCCGCAGTCATCGCTCCGCCGGGAATCTTGGTGCGAATCATGTGCACGCCGGCCTGGCGCTGGCTGTAGACGCCGCGGCGGAGGCGTTGGGCGCGGAACTCGTCGTCCGTCAGGCGGCCGGCGATGTACATTTCGGCGTAGGATCGGAAGAGCTCGATGTCGGCGCGAACGGTGGCATCGTACTCGGCTTCCGTTTCGGATTGCGGGTTCAGGAGGTTCGGAGCTACATCGACGGCCATGATTACCCCTATGTCTATAGAGATTACTATATTTGGCGTCTATTTACAATCGGGGAGGTGTTGGCCGGCATAATAATCGATGCCGTAGCGCTGCGAACGAGTGGATGGAGGCACGCAAGTGATTGATGCGCCATGACTAACCCAAAAGACGCGACCGGAGACTTGCCGGTCCAGGTCGGGATAGATCCGCCATACTAGAATCCCGACCACAATGGTGGTGTATAGGGCGACCAAGCTGACAGCGAGGCTGCGGGATCCGGCTTTTTCGCAGGCGGCACATCCAAGGCCGATGGCGAGCGCCAGAAGAATGGTCCACAAGCTGAGGTGCAGCGGAGTACGAGATAATCCGGCAGTCAACATCTGCGGGAGGGAATGCTGGATGGAAGGAACAAGACCGAGCAATGCAGCGCTGGCGGCGAGAACGACCATGATCTGCGGGCTCTTGGCCCGCACCTCCGCCGCGGCGATTCCCAGGAGAGCGGCGATCGGCGGCAGCAATGGCAGGAGGTAGCCGGGGAGTTTGTTGCGGGAGGCGGAAAAGAACAGGAAGCCCCACGCGAACCAGGCCAGCAAGAACTGCGCGCGGCGATCCCGATAGAGTTGCCGGTTAAAAAGCAGCGCCAGCAGCGGAACCCAAGGGAACAATCCGGCGAGCAAAACCGGGACGTAAAACCATACGGGCTGGCCGTGCTGCAGCGCGCTGGTCAAGAATCTGCCGAAGTGATGTTTCCAGAAGAAGTCTTCTAGAAAAGGCGTGCCATTGCGAAGGGTCACGAGAACGTACCAGGGCGCCGCGACGAGTGCCGCGACCCCGAACAGGATCGCCAGATCGCGGATGCGATGACGCAGGAACCATAGCGCGGGGATGAAGAGCGCGAGCGGAACAAGCCCCTTGGCGAGGATGGCGAGTCCGAGCAGGACGCCGGCGGCGAGGGTCGAGCGAAAGGTGGGTTCGCGCACGCCGATCGCGAACATGGCGGCAGCGAGGGCGGCCGACATCGGCAGGTCCGTGATGGCGACGTGGCTGTAGACTAACCAACCTGCCGAAGTTGCCAGTATCAAGCCCGAGTACCAGGCCGCACGTTCGCCGAATTGGCGGCGCAAGACAACGAAGAAAAAGATGAGGAACGCGACGCTCACGAGCGCGACGGGCAGACGCGGCGCCAAGTCGGGGCCGAGTCCCAGCTTGAAGCCCGAGGCCGTCATCCAATATAAGAGCGCAGGTTTTTCGAACCACGGCTGGCCCCACAAACGTGGCGTGATCCAATCGCCCGTGGTGGCCATCGCGCGGCCGATTGCCGCATAGCGTGGTTCGTCGGGACCGATGAGACCGGTGCGAGTGAGTCCAAAGAAGTAGAGGAAAAAAACCGCGACGACCGACGCTGCAACCCGTATCATTCGGGCGGGCGCTGGCGGCCTTCTCCCGAGTCGGGACTGGGCTCGGCGAGCGCCACCAACTCGGCTGGCTCACCACGTCCGCCGACTGCGATCACGATGTACTGCTTCCCATTGGCCAGGTAGGTCATCGGCACGCCGGTAGCGTGCGCGGGCAGCTTCAGCTCGAAAATCGTGGCGCCGGTTTTCTTGTCGATCGCGCGGAAGGTGGATGCGTACGAGCCGCTGACGGGAGTGAGGCCGGTTGCATCGGCGGAGAACAGAAGCGTTTTGGTAACCACGAGCAGCGCGCGCTCCGGACTGCCGAATTTGCTGGTGTCAACGCCTTTCAGCGCGGGATTGTTCTTGATTTCGTCGGGCGGCTGGCCATTGGGAATCATCCAGAGCTGATCGCCGGTGTTCAGATCGTAGGCGGTGATGCGCCCATAGGGCGGTTTCACGATAGGCACGCCTTTGTTGATCGTTTCAAGAATCACGGTCTTGCCGATGTAGTTCATGTCGGAGTGCTTGGGATCGTGAACCAGCGCCAAGACGGATGGATCGGTCACCGAAGGCACGAAGAGAGTTCCGGTTTCGGGATCCGCGGCGGCGCCCTGCCAGTTTGCGCCACCCGTTACGGCGGGCAACATGAGCGTGCCTTTCTTGCCGTTGGCGTCGTAGACGGACGGCGGCGTGAAGATGGGCCCGAGTTTGTATTGCGATGCGATCTTGAGCGCTTCGGCCTTCAGCTCGGGCGTGGCGTCGATGAGATCGTCGGCCGAGAAGCCTTGCCGGTCGAAGGCCGCGGGCTTGCTGGGGAAAGGCTGGGTGGGCGAGGTTTTTTCGCCTGGAACATCGGACTGGCCGACGGGGCGCTCTTCGATCGGCCAAACGGGCTTGCCGGTCTTGCGATCAAACACGTAGACGAAGGCTTGTTTGGTGACCTGCGCGACCGCTTTGATCTTTTGCCCATTGACCGTGATGTCGAGAAGAACGGGCGCGGCTGGATTGTCCCAATCCCAGATGCCGTGGTGGATGATCTGATAGTGCCAAACGCGTTTGCCGGTGCGCGCGTCGACGCAGACCAGGCTTTCATCGAAGAGGTCGTTGCCGGGACGATGGCCGCCGTAGTAATCGCCGGTCGGCGTTTCGACGGGAAGATAGACGTAGCCGAGCTCCGGATCGGCGCTCATCGGCGCCCAGACGGCGGTGTTGCCGGTGTACTTCCACGATCCGTTCTCCCAGGTTTCATTGCCGAATTCGCCGGGCTGGGCGATGGTGTGGAAGGTCCACAGGAGCTTGCCGGTGTGGACGTCGTAGCCGCGCACGTAGCCCGGCACATTGTCCTTGGAAGGCGGCGTGGTGCCGATTTGCAAAGCCGAGCCCACGACGACGGTATCGCCGACCACGATGGCGGGGGAAGTGGCGCCGATGATGCCGGGTTTGATGTTCTCGCGATCGAGGCCCACAAGAAGATCGACGACGCCGTTTTTGCCGAACCCAGGCTCGGGTAATCCGGTCTTGGCGTTGAGCGCGATCAATTGATAGCCGAGGGAAATGGTGAGGATGCGCTCGTCACTTTGTCCGCCGGGGCGATTGCCGGTCCAGTACGCAACGCCACGGTTGTTGAAGCGCACGGCGTGATTGCCGCGGTCGCCTTCATCCAGGCGATACATCCACAGTGTTTCGCCAGTGGCCGCATCCACGGCGACCGTGTCGCGTCGCATGCCGGCGGTGAAATAAAGAACGCCGTGCACCATGAGGGGCGTGACTTCGTAGTTGGGATCCGCGCGGGGGCCGAAATTTTGCGCCTTCCAGGTCCAGGCGATTTGGAGCTTGCCGACGTTATCGTGATTGATTTGATCGAGCGGCGAATACTTGGTGCTTTGCGCGTCGCCGCCGTAGTAGCGCCATTCGCCGGAGGCGGTTCCGGATTGAGCGAGCGCGAATGCAACCGGAATCGACAACAGCAGCAGAGTGCGGACAAGGGGCATTACGAGTTCTTCCTCATGGGCTTCCTGCAAAATTATACCTGCTGACGCAGGATCGGACTCGATCGCGACAGCGTTCAGACTGAACTTGGACCGGCAGTCACGGCCTGGCGGCCGGCGGGGAGGCGTGAGAAGAGAGGCTGGCCATGCATCACACTGGGCTGTTCCACACCGGCGGCATTGAGAACGGTGGGCGCGAGGTCGTACAACGTCGCGTGTCCGAGATCCTGGCCTGGGGCTTCGCCGTATCCGCGCGCCAGCAGGAATCCGCGAGGCGTGTGGCTTCCGCTGCGGCTGTCCTGCATGCGGATCTTGAGCTTCCCGAACACTGGCGAGATGACTTCATTCCAGACGAAGCTTTGATCCCACAAGATGGTCAGGTCGGGAAGGCCATCCGTGAAGGGTCCGTCGAATTCCTCGTGAATGATGGAAACCCGCAGTACTACTTTGCGCCCAGTGACGGGGTCGCGCAGGCTATACAACGCCTCTGCGATCGCATCGCATGTTTTGCGATAACTGGCCGGCGCGATCACTCCATGGCGATCGCGCCCTTCGACGAGCAGGCGGATGGCTCCCACCGAATCGTTGTTGGGAATAGCGATGGCGCGACAGCCGGCCCATTTGCGTGAGCCCGCATACCAGCGGAAGATCAGCTCATTCTGCACGGCCTTCGGCAGCATCGCTTTCACGGCGTACTGCAGCTTGCCGGGCAGCGCCATTTTCACAAAGCGCCAGGGATTGACGCCCGCCAGGTGAGCATCTGTCGAGCGAGGCTGCGCTCCGATCCTGCCGAACCCGAGCAAATCGAGGATCTCCTGCAGGTTCCAGGAGGCGTGCCAGATGGGTCCCATGCCGTGGCCGGAAAAGATCAGGCAGCGCGTGCCGGGCCCCGCCAATTCGAGCATTTCGCAGATTTCGCGATCGATGGCCTGATAGACCGCCTGTATCGTGTCGCGGAGTCCGAGGCGATCCGCCGGATCGTAGTTGGGATGGGTGGAATCCAGGAACTGCCAAAAATGGTGACCGGCACAATGTGTTTCCGAGAAGGCCGCGAAGAAAACGTCCCATTGCTCGCGCGCCATCAGATAACGGAGCATCCCGCCGCGCACGCGCACGCCATCCAAAATGCGGCCGCGCAACTTCGCCAGGGCCTTGGGATTGGCGTCGACGGCATCGCATTCACCGACCGGATGCGTCCCGAAGCGCTGGTTGATCTCCTGAAGCAAGCCGGGCGGATGAGACGCCCGCGCGGTTTTGGTGGCATGCGCTCCCCAATTGGCCAGATAGACGCCATCCATGTGGCTGACCGGAAACTTGGGGACATCCAGAACGCAGACTCGCCGGCCGGCTTCGGTGAGATGACGCCAAAACGGCGTGGCGCCGATGGAATCATCGTCCATCATCTTCAAGTCGCCGGTCGCGGCGTCATATTGCACGTAGAAATATTTGGCGAAATGACCGGGATTCAATCCTGAGTAAATCGCGGACCACACAGTGTCGGGGAGTTGGGCGGCGGTGCTGGCGAGTTCCACGCGCGCACCTTGCTCGATCAGGCGCTGGAAGGTGGGCAGAATTCCGGCGTGGGCCCACTGTTGAACGAGAGACCACTCCATCGCGTCCAAGCCGACCAGTAGCTGCGTTCCTGAGCACGCAGCGCCGTTGGAATTCCCCGTTTCGCTCAATTTTCGTCCAGTGTAAGCAGTATACAACGGGACTAGCTCAAGAAGAACCCGCCGATTCGGCCTGGGCGCCTGGCTCAGGCGCGCGCTGTTGGGGGATCTTGCCGGCGAGCGAGGCGGGCGATGTCTCCAGAAACTCAACCATCCGTGGAAGTTTATATTCGGCCAACTGGCGGCGGCATTGCTCGATCACGTCGCGGCGAGTGACGGAAAGGCCTTCGCGAGGTACGACTCTCGCGCGAATGACTTCACCTCCACGGCCGTTCTGAACGGCATCGACGTGGCAGGAGGCTACGTTTGGAAGCATTTCGATGGCGCGCTCAACCTCCACCGGATCGACCTTTACTCCGCTGATGTTCATCCCCCGGCCCATCCGGCCGGCCAAATGGATTCTCCCCGTGGAATCGAAACAGCCCAGGTCGCCAGTGCGAAAGAAGCCGTTGTGAAAACAGCTGCGGCTCAGTTCCGGTTCACCGAAGTACCCGGACATCAGGGATGCCGATCGTACCGCGAGTTCGCCGGTCCCACCCGGCTCCAAAGCGCCGCCGTCCGCGCCGAGGACGATGACTTCGACGCCAGGAACGGCCTCGCCAACACACGCGCCGGCGGAAGATAGCGATGGGGGAATGGCACGTTCGAGCGCAATGACGCCCATCTCCGTCATCCCATAAAATTGCCGGACGTGGATGCCGAGCCGACTATACCAACGTTCAACTACGCCGGAGGGAATGCGTCCGCCGGCGGTGAAGCACCATTGCAAACTGGAGAGCAACTCTGGCTCGCGGTCCACCAGGCATCCATAAATGAAAGGCGAGCCAAACAGCATATCGATTCGCTCGCGGTGCACGAGTTCCGCGCACGCGCCTGGGTTAAACTGGCGCATCAACACCAGGGTCGCACCGTTCAGCAGGGGCAGCATCATGCTGTTATTGAATCCATTACTGAAATGAAACGGCACCACACTCAGGAAACGGCGGCCCGGCCCGATGTCCAGTGAACCAGCCACATTGTCCGCGTTTGCAGCCAGGTTGCGGTGGCTACGCGGAACCAGACGAGGCGTGCCGGTGGAACCCGAGGTGGACAAGTAGAGAACCGGCGAGTCCTCGCTTACCGAGTCGAAGGCTGAGGAGTTGGCGGGATTGCCTTGCGCCGGCATGTGGCCGACGTTCAGCACAGCGGTGGGAATCATCTCGGACACCCGATCCCATTCGGCGCTGAAACGCAGGTCGATAACGGCGCCTTGGAACCGCAACCGGCCGGCCAAGGCGCGCAATTCGGCTGCCCGCAATTGCGGATTGCAAGCAATGAGCGCGCAGCCCAGCTCGGAGGCGGCAAAGAAGCATGCGACGAACTGCCAGGAGTTCTCGAGTGACAGGGCAACGACAGCGCCAGGTTGGGGATCGAGCGTTCGCCGCAGCCATTCACGGGCGGCGTCCACACGCACGGACAGCTCAGCATACGTAATCCTCTGGCTGCCGTCAACGATCGCGAGCTGCCGGCCATGCCGCTCGACGACCTGGCGGAGGCGTTCGGAGATCATGCCCGTCGATCCGCAGGAGACGGCCGGCGCGCAATCCGAGTATCAACGTAAGCCGCAAGTTCCTTCAGATCGCGCACCAGATCGATGGTTAACATTTCGGGCTCGAACGTGATGCCAAATTCCCTTTCGAGCGCGGTAACGAAATCGAGCACGGCCACCGAGTCCAGCCCGGCGGACTCATCCAGCTTGGCTTCGTAACTGAAGTCTTCTTCACGCAGATTGAGATGCAGCGATTCGATGAAAACGCGGCGTATCCGGTCCATGGTGCCGCGCGATCCGCAACCGGCGTCTGTCAGTAGTGGTTCCATAGCCTCCATTCCTGAGGGTTCTCGGTGATCTGCTTTTCCACAATGGCCAGGACACGGGGCAGGTTGGCGGACACAAAGGAGTCGCGCGAAAGGGCCCCCTCAATGGCCAGGGCAGGACCAAAGCGAATTTGGAACCCGGTGCTCCGGCCAACGCACAGCATCGGGACAACGGCGCACTCCAACAATCGGACGATCTCATAAATTCCGGACGGCACGCGCCAGGGAACGCCGAGGAAGGTCTGTTCGACCATTTTCGTTCCTCCCGTGCCATCCACCTGGAGGACAACCAACCCACCGGAGCGAAGCCTTCGCATGATCTTGAGGCCGCAATCGGGATCCTGAATGTACACCTGATCGGGGTTGGCGCGCTGCTGGAGGCGAATAGAACGCGGCTGCAGGAATCGCCTGCCAAACCTGCCTCCCGCTCTGTTCAGCGGCCGCTGGTTATGAACGGAAAGCGCCGCGTAACCGCGGGCGGCAAGATAACGAACAGCGATTCGATTAGCGCAGAAGTGGCCAACCGTCAGGATGACACCTTTGCCCCGAGCGACCGCGTGCTCCAGATGCGGGAGACCATTGATGCCCGTGCAGCGCAGCAATTGATCGGAAGACGGCCGCAGGAGCACCAGCTCATCCAATACGCGGAACATATTGTTGTTGAGCGACTGGCCGGCGATTCGTCTCGCGCGGGCCGGGGACGTTCCGCAGGCTTGTGCGATCCAGAGCGCGGCTTTGGCTTTGCGGCGCCGCGCATGGAACTGGACGGCGGGATCCGACAACCTCCCAATGAAGTACAAGGACCAGCGAGGCAGTACACGCGCCAGCAGCCGTATCGGATAGAGGTACAGCAGCCAGAGGAGATCGTTGAGTGTAACGAGCGGCTCTGCAACATCGGGCATCGGCACCTTGGAGAACATGCGCCGGAAAGTTCACTTGCGCCGGCCGTGCAGCGGGGGAGGCTGACTTGGGAACATGGTTTCCCAGGCATGCCGGTACTTCCAATATTCGTGTAAAGGCAAGTTCGTGGGTTGGGTCAGATAAAACCAGGTGTGCGGGATTTGCGCGATTCGTCGCCGAGCCACGTCAATGCCGGCCTGTGCGATGGCTTGGATCATCGCCGCGGCAGAGGCGGGCGGGCCGCTCCGTTCATACCCGTAATTCTCCAAGCGCGCTCCGACGATCCGTTCCACGAGTGAAACCTCCTGTGCGCTGAGCTGCTCCCGCCACTTCTGCAGCCTCTCGCGTGTTACCGGTCCGTGCGCGCTCCTCGGCCACGTGTACGGCGCCTCCGGATCGGTGGGCACTGCCAGGGATTCCGGCCACTTTTCGCCCACGTGATCGCAGATTCTCGCCAGCTCCCGATCGGGATCCGACACCAATTGCTCGTAGTGAACCAACAAGTATTCCCGGCGGTGGCGCGAGCGTTCCGCGGCGCGATTGAAAAGCACCCAGATCCAGGCGTTGTTCCAGATGCTTTTCGGCGCCCATAACATGCGTTGGAGAGACGCCACAACGTCGCGCGGATCGCGCACCAGGTGGATGATGGACGCACCAGGGTACCAGTCACACAAGGTTTCAGTGAAAAAAGAATGGTGGGGCGTCTTCTCCCCGCAACGCTCCTTCTCGTGAAATTCAGCGTAGGAGCGCATCATGGTGTCCAGGAACGCCGGGTAGCTGGTGGCCTGTTCCAGGAGGTTGCTCCGCAGTTTTGCGAGATCAAGGCCAAGACGCTGCACCCGCGCAGTGGAAAGATACTGCTCCACCAGGCGTTCCCGATTCTCGAATTTGTTCAGCGGGCCGAAGACGGAACGGCGCCTGTATATGTCGGCGAAAAAGCGAGTCTCGCCGGAAATCGCAATCGAAGGATGGCGGCTCAGCAGATTGTGGAGCATGGTGGTTCCGCTGCGGGGCGAACCAACAATGAAGATGGGAGGCTTACGAGATTCTGTCACAGGCGACTGCATCTTTACTATAGTGCAAGTTTTCGGAGAAGTTGGAAGCGCTCCAGCTTGAGGCCGAACCGTGCTTCGCCTTCAGTATACTGGCGATGAAATGGCCCTCCTGTCCAGGTCTCGGGTTTGAAGCGACGATCGGCTATGAAGATCCGTAAAATCCGTCGCGCATTGAATCACCGAGTTCTAAATGTCTTGCCCGACAAGCTGGCGATCAAGATGGCATTTCTTCGAGCCCACGGATTCCTTCCGAACCTCACCCACCCGAGGTCGTTCTCGGAGAAAGTTCAACATCGGAAGTTATTTGACCGGAACGCCTTAATGCCGCTGTTTGCCGACAAGGAGAAAATGAAGCGCCTGGTCGCCGATATCGTGGGAGGCGATGCCTTCACCCCAAAGACCCATTGGGTAGGCACCGACATCGGGTCGGTCGATCTTAGCGCCATCCCCCGCCCCTTCGTCGTAAAGCCGACGCATCTGAGCGGGTATGTGAGATTCTTTCGCGAAGGAGACTCGCTTGACCCGGAGTCGCTCGCAAACGAGTGCCGGTCCTGGCTCAATATTCAGTTTGGAAGGCACAACCGCGAGTGGGTGTATCGGGGCATACAGCCGAGAATTCTTGTCGAAGAAATGCTCGGCGACAGTCCTCTTCCTCCGGACTACAAATTGTGGGTGTTTGGTGCAAAGGTGGAACTCATTCAGGTGGACGTGACTCGCTTCGATAAACACGCGAGAGCGCTTTTCGATCCGCTTTGGAGTCGGCTCCCCGTGACAATCTCCTATTCCACGCCTGCGCTGGAGATCCCGCGGCCAGCCACATTGGAGGTAATGATCTCGGTTGCCGAGAGACTCGGGGCCATGTTCGATTTCGTCCGGGTGGACCTCTATGAGCATCGCGGGAGGGTCGCCGTTGGTGAACTTACCTTTTATCCCGAATCCGGCTTAGGCCGGATCTCACCAGCGAGTTTCGATTTCACTCTGGGCGAAAAATGGCCCAGCTCGCAGCAATCGATCGGAAACGAGTATCGTCGTGCGCTGAGTAACCAGCAGTCCGAATCTTAATCGTCGCGGCGGATATGTAACGGCTGCAAGCCCGGAAACACTAAATCCCAACGATCGCGATAATAGCGATATTCTTGTGCAGCCAAGTTGGCCGGCTGGGTCCAACAGAGCCATCGATGAGGAAACTCATTGAGACGCCGGCGGGCGAGGTCCAGTCCAGCTTGAATGATCGCGCTGCCCGCGGCGATGATGGAGAGCGAACCGGCGCTCGGGGAATAGCCGTAAGCGGCCAGGCGGGCTCCGGCAATCCATTCAACGACGGAGACTTGCCGGGGAGTCAGTTGTTCGCGCCAGGCGCCCAGTCGTTCGCGCGTCACCGCGCCGCCCGCGCTTCGTGGCCAGGAGTAAGGCGCGAACGATTCAGCCGTCAAGAGGGAATCGCAATAATCCTCTCCAATATGCGAGCAGATGCGCATTAGTTCGCGCTCTGGATCCTCGACGAGACGTTCGTAATGTACCCGCAAATATGCGGCGCGATGTTGCGACCGCTCCGCACCTTGATTGAATCGCACCCAAAATAGAGCATTGTTGACGACGCTCTTGGGAGCCCAGCCCATGCGCTGCAGCGAGGCGACGACGTCGCGCGGATCGCGCACCAGGTGAATGATGGGCGCTCCCGGGTACCACGCGGCCAACGTCTCGGTGACGAAAGCATTCATCGGCGACTTGTCGCCGCACCGCGCCTTTCCTTGGGAATCAGCGTAAAACTGCAGGATGCATCGGAACACGTCGCGATAGCTGGTTCCCCGCTCGATGAGTTGCCGCCGAAGTTTGTCGAGATCGCTCCCCTGCTGCCTCACACGCGCAGTCAACAAAAGCTCGCGAACGAACCCTTCGCGGTTCTCGATCTTGTCCAGAGAGCCGAACGCCGCTCGGCGCGCGTATATTTCTTCGAAGAAACGGGACTCCTCACAGACCGCCAAGCTGGGGTGGCGATTCAAGATGCGCCGGAGCAAGGTGGTTCCACTGCGAGGCGAGCCAACAATAAAGACCGGCGGCTTACGGGATTCGAGCACAGAGGAGCGTAGTTTCGATTATATTTCATGCCGCCCTGCGAGACTAGCCTTGAACCCCGCCAGTCTGATACGATCACTGGCCATGACACTCAATCGATTTAGCGCCTGCGGGATTGCCGTGCTTGCTTTTGCGGCCGGTTCATTATTCACTGCCCGTCTCAGCCGGATGGAGCAAGTTCGGGCCGATAGTAATCGCGTCTTCGAGCTTCGCGTCTACCACGCGGTGCCAGGCAAAGTTCCCGCTTTGCAGGCGCGGTTTCGCGACACCGTCACGAAACTGTTCGCGAAGCACGACCTGAAGCCTGTGGGCTTCTGGGTCCCCGACGATGCTCCGGCCTCGGACAACACCTTCATCTACATCCTGGCTCATCCCAGCCGGGACGAAGCGAAAGCGCATTGGGCCGCCATGCAGGCCGACCCCGGATTCAAGGAGATGATGAAGTCCGAGCAGACGGACAAGCTCGTGGAAAAAGTCGATTCCACCTATATGAGCCCGACCGATTTCTCTCCGATGAAGTAGCGCCGCCCTTGGCGAAGACTACTGCACAAATAGCTTCGCTTCGGAAGTGTAAGCCTCGCCGGTTGACACGTTGAGGTACGCCTCGCCGGATGCGACGCCGCTGGGAACGACGAAGTTGATCTGATACAGCCCCGCGAAGTATGGCGCGAGGCCAGCGAAGCTGACGGTCGCGTTAGAATCAACGCCTTTTGAATCGAAGATGTCGATGCCGATGGATGCCGATTTGTATTCGTTCGCGACGCTGGGCGGGTTGGCGGGTCCCGCGGCCCCGTTGTCCACTTTCGGAGTGACGGCGCCGAGTCCCGTGAGATAAAGCACCAGCGTTTCGCCGGCGGCCGCGGGATTGTCGGACGTCACCAGCGAGTAGTCCAGGTGCGTCACGGCGGCCGGGCCGACGCCGGCGGGATAAGTAACGCCGCCAAGGCTGCTGAATGTAAAAACGCCGGGCGCGGTGGGGCTGGTGTAAACCGTAACTTGATTCGACGGGGCGCCGTTGTTCTTCACCTGGAAGGTGGCCAAACTCTCCGTGGTTTCAAATGGAACCAGCAAGTTGATCTGCGTCGGGCTCACAAAATCGAGCGGCGCGAGCCGGCCGTTCACGGTCACTTGCGTATTGCCTAACGTAGTGGACAAGGGCAAGCTTTGCGCCCCTTGGGCTGCCGCGGATAGTCCGACACCGAAGATCGTGACGAATTCTCCGGGCGCCACGGAATTCGTGATGGGCGCATAGCTCGCTGCGTTAAAGATGCTCAGTGGATCGATAAACACGCTGGTGGATTGCGATGGCTGCGCCCAGAGATTGACGGACATGGAATACGTGGCGCCTGTTCCCACGACTAAGACCGCCTTTCCGTCGACCCCCATGAAGTACTGGTAGACGCCGTCGTTGTAAGTGCCGTCGGCTGCGAAATTGTAGGATCCGTCGGTGGTGTAATCGTACGCGGCTGTATCGAAATACGCGAGCCGTTCGTGCGAAATCGTGGCGCCCTGGCTGCCGAGAGCGAGAGTGGAACCATAAAACGAATCGACATTGTTGTTGCCAGCGGCCTCGTCGGAAGCGTCGTTTTCGAGCGCGGCATTGAAGTACGTGCCTTGGTACATCGCATTCGCGGCCGGCCCGGAAAGAGACTTGATGCCGATGATCAAATCGAATCCGTTTGGATCGCCGCCTAGCAGCAGGTTGCCGTCCGCGGAAACGTAGAGAGTCTTCTGCCCGCTTACCAACGCGGTCAAGTGGCGTTGAGGCGGTTGGAAACGTCAGTATGCCGGCGCCGTTCGGGCTGTTAATCGAATAAGTGACGTTGCGGAACGTCTGAGTGAGATTGTCACTGTTTTGATTGGCCATCGCGCCGCTTACACTGACGGCGCCGAGGATTCCGTTCCCAGAGGAGGTAAGCGTATAGTATCCGTCGCGCACTTGTGAGGCGTTATGTTGCAGGAAGTCGATGAAACCGACGGAATATGACCCGTTGACGCTGCCATTGGTGGCTCCGGAACCGGCTTGGATAGCGACGAAGACGTCGTTATAGGCGCCCGCGGTGGCGCTGGCGACAATCGAAACGGGCCCGACGCCGGTGACCGCGCCGTATTCGGTATCGGTGCTGCCGGGAAGCGGATCCTGAATCTGAGCTAGCCCGTTGGATTCCACCGCGTAGGTACCACTGGTAGAAACGGATTGGGCCGGGGTAACCGAGTTAGTGTCCGTCATTTCACCGATGAAGGTATAGGCGCCTTGGCCGTTGAAAAACATGACGCCGGTGAGGCTGACGGCGCGGCCGATGGCGCTGGTGATGGAGTTCAAATCGGTGGTGATTATTTGGCGGACGAAGAACTGGCCATTGAGTTTGCCATTGCCGCTGGTATCGAAGGTTTGCGCGGCAATTGGGCCGGCAAGCCCCAGGCAGAAGCCACTGATGAGCATAAGAATTCGGATGGATTGGTTCAGTGCCATAAAGATCGAGTGCCTAGGAGGCCCGCGGGTTCTCGCAGTCATTGTCAGCGGTCCGGGGGTGTGAGACGATCAAGGTATGCGTGCGGCAGTCCTCTCGCTTCTGTTCCTGTTCGTGTTCGGCTTGGTGTGGGCGCAGGACAAAGTCTTCATCTGCCCCATGGATCCGGACGTTCGTTCCAACCAGCCTGGCACCTGCCGGCGCTGCGGCATGAAGCTGCGCGAAGGGATTCCGGAACCGGTGGAGTTTCACCTGGATCTGACGCTGACGCCACGGGCAGTGAAACCCAACCAGCCCGACTCAGCTCAAGTTCAGCGTGCACGACCCATGGAAGGACCGCCCGGTAAAAGATTTTCAGATCGTTCATGAGAAGCTGTTCCACATGTTCGTGGTGAGCCAGGATCTGCAATTCTTCGTGCACGATCATCCCGTGTTCCAGCCGGACGGCGATTTCACGTACGACATCGCGTTTCCCAAGCCCGGCATGTATCGCGTGCTGGGAGATTTTTATCCGGATGGCGCGACGCCGCAACTGATCGCGAAGACCGTGTTCGTGGCGGGAACGCCTCCGCGCCGGTTTCGATACCGCGCGATTATTCCACCAAGCAGGCCGAGAACCTGCAAGTGGAAATGACCACCGATCCGCCGGAGCCCATCGCCGCGCAAACGACGCAGATTTATTTCAAGCTGACGCCCGCGGACGGTATCGAGAAATATATCGGCGCCTGGGCGCATATGCTGGCGGCGAGCGACGATTTGATCGACTTGATCCACACGCACCCGTTCATCGCCGATGGCGGGCCGCAACTCCAGTTCGTGCTGAATTTTCCGAGAGCGCGGACATATCGCATCTGGGTGCAGTTCCAGCGCAAGGGCGTGGTCAACACCGCGCACTTTGACGTGCCGGTCAAGGAACTGGAGTAGCTTTCGTCGTTGCCGGGGTAGCGGGCAACAGCAGCACGGTGGATCCAGAGGGAACGCCGTGAATCTTGGTACCGGACGGCAACTCGATGGCGTTCCGATACAGGAACGGATGCGCGAACTTCGCGTGGTAGTGTTCGAACCACAAGAGCGGCTCGATGCTGCCGTCAGGCAGTTCAGCCGTGATTTGAAACGCCGCGTCTTCCGGGATAGCCTTCGGTAACAGCCCGTCCAGCGAAAGATCTTTGCGCAATTGGAACTCGCCGCTCACTGCGATCGATCCATGTGAAGGAACCTCGGGCGCGTGCTGCTCGAATTTGGGATCCGGCGGTAAATCCTTGGCTTCACCTTCTGGCACGCCTCCGCCCACCCAACTGGTGATCAGCTCGAGTTGCTCGGGGGTGAGCGCCTTGTCGTTGCGGAAATCGCCGAAGCCTTTCACCGCGCCCCAGGGAGGCATGCGCCGCTCCAGCACTTCCTCTTTGATGGCGACGGCCCACGGGCGCGCGACAGCATAGGTCATCAGTGAAAACGCTTGGCCGCCGTCGTGATGGCAAGAGGCGCAGCGTTCATAAACGATGCGGGAAATCTCGCGATCCCAGGTGATGGGAGTGGTGATGATGTCGTGGGCGGCGGCGCTACCGGCTGCCAGGACCATGAGCCCGGCCAACAGGGTCCAACGGTGTCCCATGGCTGTATGATACAACGCCAGTATGTTGATGACGCGCCGTTGCCTGGTTGTACTGTGGGCCGCCAGCCTGTTTGCCGGGCAGGGCGAGCATCCGGTTACAGGCCGCAAAATCGCGGGCGTGATGGGAGTGCAGGGGGCCGACTGGTTGAATCGGCCCGAGCGCGAAAAGGAGGAGAATCCCGAAGGCGCTCTGGATGCGATCGGCATTCGCGCGGGGATGGTGGTGGCGGACGTCGGCGCGGGCACGGGGTACATGTCGCTGCGCATGGCGAGGCGCGTGGGGCCGGCGGGCAAGGTGTACGCCAACGATCTTCAGCCGGAAATGCTGCGCCGGTTGCGTGAGAATGCGGCGAAGGCGGGATTCACGAACATCGAGACGGTTCAAGGCGAGGAGACCGATCCGAAACTTCCGTTGGGCCGGATGGATCTCGTGCTATTAGTGGACGTCTATCACGAGCTCTCCCGGCCGCGCGAGATGATCGACAAGATTCGCGAGGCGTTGAAGCCCGATGGGCGGCTGGTGCTGCTGGAATATCGCAAGGAAGATCCGAACGTGCCGATTCTGCCGGATCACAAGATGAGCGTGGCTGAAGTAAGAGCGGAGCTGGAGCCGCAGGGGTTCGTGCTAAGCAAGGTGATCGAGGCGCTGCCGAGGCAGCATATTTTGATATTGAGGAAGCGCTAGGACCCGCGGGCTACTGCAACCGCTTTACCGCTTCGAGCGCCAACTCGTGCAAACCTGTGCCGCCGTGCGCGACGTAGGTGATGATTTGATCGCGCATGCGGCGCTCCCAGAATTTCTTGAAGTGATCGAGAACGCCCGCCACCGCCTCGTCGTGCGGATAGGCTGCAAAGAACAGGGCGATCTGGTTCGCCCGGTGAACCATCGAATCCGGGGATTTCATGCGCTAGTCGCCGGCCGCGCCGGTTAGAATCTGAGTGGTCTGCTTGCGAGTTTCCAGATAGTGCTCCTGCCACTCCGACATTTTTCTCGCCAGGCTCACCTGAACCGCGGTCACTTTGTACTCGGGACAGCCCGTCGCCCAGTCCTCAAATTCGGTCGTCACTACGTTGGCGCCGGTGAAGCCGTGATGGAACGTGGTGTAGACCACGCCCGGCTGCATGCGCTCCGAGATGTGCGCGTGCAGCGTAGTTTCGCCGGCGCGGCTGGTGAGCGCCACGCGATCACCCTCGCGAATACCGCGGTTCTCCGCATCGAAGGCGTGAATCTCGAGGATGTCTTCCGGATGCCACACGTTGTTTTCCGTGCGCGCGGTCTGCGCGCCGACGTTGTATTGCGTCAGGATGCGGCCGGTGGTGAGAATCAGCGGGAAGCGGCCCGTCGTGCGCTCGTCGGTAGGAATGAATTCGGTGATCATGAAGCGTCCCTTGCCGCGCACGAATCCGCCGATGTGCATCACAGGCGTGCCTTCGGGCGCCTTGGCGTTGCAGGGCCACTGGATGCTGCCGAGCTCGTCGATCTTGTCGAAGCTAACGCCCGCGAAGGTCGGCGTGAGGCGCGCGATCTCGTCCATGATTTCGGACGGATGCTTGTAAGGCATCGGATAGCCGAGAGCCTGCGACAGCGCCAGCGTGATCTCCCAATCGGCCATGCCGGCCACGGGAGGAATCGCCTTGCGCACGCGGCTGATGCGCCGCTCGGCGTTGGTGAACGTGCCGTCCTTTTCGAGGAACGAGGATCCAGGGAAGAAGACGTGCGCGTAGCTCGCGGTCTCGTTCAGGAACAGATCCTGGACGACGACGCACTCCATGGCGGCCAATCCAGCGGTGACGTGCTTGGTGTTCGGATCGGACTGAAGAATATCCTCGCCCTGGATGTAGATGCCTTTGAACGTGCCGTCGCAGGCCGCGTCCAGCATGTTCGAGATGCGCAGGCCGGGTTCGTTTTGCAGCTGGACGTGCCAGGCGTCTTCGAACAATTTGCGCAGTGGATTCATCGGAGACATGCCGGTATCCGGAAAATTCGTGCGGGAACGAACCCATGTCGCAGGAGCCCTGCACGTTGTTCTGGCCGCGCAGCGGATTCACGCCCACGCCGCGCTTGCCGATGTTGCCGGTGGCCATCGCGAGATTGGCCATGCCCATCACCATTGTCGATCCCTGGCTGTGCTCGGTGACGCCGAGACCGTAGTAGATGGCCGCGTTGCCGCCAGTGGCATAAAGCCGAGCGGCGGCGCGCAGATCGGCGGCCGGAACGCCCGTGGCTGCTTCCGTCGCTTCGGGCGAATTGCGCTCTTCCGCAACAAACTTGCGCCACTGTTCGAACGCTTCCAAGTCGCAGCGCTCTTCGAACGAACGGCTCGTCGACCAGACCTTCGGTGACTACTACGTGCGCCATCGCGTTGATGACGGCCACGTTGGTGCCGGGCTGGAGCGGCAAGTGATAATCCGCCTTGACATGCGGCGCTCTTCACCAGATCGATGCGGCGCGGATCGACGACAATCAGCCGCGCGCCCTCGCGCAGCCGCTTCTTCATGTGCGACGCGAAAACGGGATGCGCGTCGGTTGGATTGGCGCCGATCACCATGATGACGTCGGCATCGTCCACCGAATCGAAATCCTGCGTTCCGGCCGAAGTTCCGAATGTCGACTTCAAGCCGTAGCCCGTGGGCGAATGGCAAACGCGCGCGCAGGTGTCGACGTTGTTGTTGCCGAACGCGGCGCGGATCATCTTCTGCACCAGATAGGTCTCTTCGTTGGTGCAGCGCGAAGAGGTGATGCCGCCGATGGAATCGCGCCCGTACTTGGCCTGGATGCGCTTGAACTCGCTGGCCGCGTGGTTGATGGCTTCTTCCCAGCGTGACTTCGCGCCACGGGTCGGTGATCTTGGCGCGGATCATCGGCTTGGTAATGCGATCCTTGTGCGTCGCGTAGCCCCACGCGAACCGGCCTTTCACGCAGGAGTGGCCGTGATTGGCCTTGCCGTCCTTGTACGGCATCATGCGGACCACTTCGCCGCCCTGCATCTCGGCCTTGAACGAGCAGCCGACGCCGCAGTAGGCGCAGGTGGTGACAACGCTGTGCTCGGGCTGGCCCTTGGCGATGACGGTCTTGTCCATCAGGGTCGCGGTGGGACAGGCCTGCACGCATGCGCCGCAGGAGACGCATTCCGATTCCAGAAAATTCGTCGGACCCGATGCGACCTTGGACTCGAAACCGCGGCCTTGAATGGTGAGCGCGAAGGTTCCCTGCACTTCTTCGCAAGCGCGCACGCAGCGCGAGCACACGATGCACTTGGAAGCTTCGAACGTGAAGTAAGGATTCGACTCGTCCTTGGGGGCTTTAAGATGATTCTCGCCTTCGTAGCCGTAGCGGACTTCGCGCAACCCGACCACGCCCGCCATGTCCTGCAACTCGCAATCGCCATTTGCCGAGCAGGTCAAGCAATCCAGCGGATGATCGGAGATGTAGAGTTCCATCACGCCGCGCCGGAGCTTGGCGAGCTTGGGCGATTGCGTCCGCACCTTCATGCCGGGCTCGGCCGGAGTGGTGCAAGAGGCAGGCGTACCGCGTCGTGCCTTCGATCTTCAACCAGACACAAGTCGGCAGGACCCGAACGCCTCCATGTTGTCGGTGGCGCACAGCTTCGGCACCGGAATGCCGGCTTCGACAGCGGCGCGCATCACCGACGTGCCACGCGTGCACCGTGACCGGCTTGCCGTCGATCTCCAGCGTCACGAGCGCTGCGGCAATCCGCTGCGGAGTGCCGTAATCAATTTCTTGTATTAGTGCCATGGATGTATCCCTCTAGTTCGAGGCGGTTCGATTTCAGGACGTCAATCATCTGCAACATTCCCGGCGAAGTCGGCGCCGGCTTATCGAAATCTTCAGGGAAATGGCGGACCGCGCTCATCACCGGCAGCGGGATGAGGCCGCCGAGCGCGCACAGCGATCCGTCAGTCATCAGCTCACATAAATCATCGAGCAATTCAAGGTTTTTAGCACGATTTTCATTCGCGATGATACGGTCGATCACTTCCACGCCGCGCGTCGATCCGATGCGGCAGGGCGTGCACTTGCCGCAGCTTTCGATGGCGCAAAACTCCATCGCGAAGCGGGCTTGCTTCGCCAGATCGACAGTGTCGTCGAACACCACGATGCCGCCGTGTCCGAGCATGCCTTTGCGCGCGGCGAAAGCTTCGTAATCGAGCGGCGTGTCGAGCAGCGATTCCGGGAAATAGGCTCCGAGCGGTCCGCCGACCTGCACGGCGCGTAATGGGCGTCCTGAAGCAGTGCCGCCGCCGAAGTTGTAGATCGCATCGCGCAAAGTGATCCCGAAAGCCTTCTCCACCAGGCCGCCGTGCTTGATGTTTCCGGCGAGCTGGATGGTCAGCGTCCCGCGCGACTTGCCCATGCCGAAGTCGCGATAATACTCCGCGCCTTTGTCCAGGATGATCGGGACGCGTTGCGAGCGTGATCAGGTTATTGACGACGGTCGGCTTGCCGAACAGGCCTTCGAGCGCAGGCAGCGGAGGCTTGGGCCGGATCTGCCCGCGGCGGCCTTCCAGACTTTCGAGCATCGATGTCTCTTCGCCGCAGATGTAAGCGCCCGCGCCTAATCGCACATCGAGATCGAATCGCTTACCGCTGCCGGCGACGTTCGCGCCGAGATAGCCCTTCTCATACGCGATCGCGATGGCGCGCTGCATGGTGCGGAACGCGTGCGGATATTCCGACCGGCTGTAAATGTAGCCCTGCGTCGCGCCCACCGCGAAAGCGGCGATGGTCATCCCCTCGATAAGCACGAAGGGATCGCCTTCCATGATCATGCGGTCGGCGTAGGTTCCGCTATCGCCCTCGTCGGCATTGCAGCAGATGTATTTTTGATCGGCCTTGGCGTGCAGGACGGTGTTCCACTTGATTCCGGTGGGGAATCCCGCGCCGCCGCGCCCGCGCAGTCCCGATGCTTGGACGGTCGTCGACGATTGCCTGCGGTGTCAAGCGCGAGCGCCGCCTGCAATCCGCGATATCCGCCATGCGCGATGTAGTCGTCCATCGACAGCGGATCGACGATGCCGCAGCGCGCAAAGGTCAGGCGCTCCTGTTGTTTCAGGTATGGGATCTCTTCGGTGGGTCCGAGCCCGAGGGCATGCGTTTTACCTTCGAGGAAACCCGCGTCGAACAATCCCGCGACGGATTCACGCGAGACCGGTCCATACGCGATGCGTCCTTGCGAGGTTTCGACTTCCACGAGAGGTTCCAGCCAGAACATGCCGCGCGAGCCATTGCGGACTAGCGTGATATCAAGCTTTCGAGATGCGGCTTCACTCGCGATCGCGCGCGCCACGCCTTCGGCGCCGACGGAAAGAGCCGCCGAGTCACGCGGAACGTAGACCCTCACGCTCATTGCGCCCTCATAGAACTGTCAATCAGGAAATCCGCCACGCTCGCCGAGACTCGGCCATACGGCTGGCCATCCAGCATCACAGCCGGCGAGAGCGCGCAGTTCCCAAGACAGAAGACTTGTTCGACGGTCAAGCTTTGGTCTGGCGTTGTTTCGCCGAGCTTCACGCCTAGCCGCTTTTCGACATGCTGCACTAGCGCGTCGCAACCCATGGACTGGCACGCTTCGGCGCGGCAAATTCTCAGCACATGCCTTCCAGGCGCCGCGTGGCGAAAATCGTGATAGAAACTGATGACGCCGTGGACTTCGGCGTGCGAGAGATTCAGCGCGTCAGCGATCATCGGCGTGGCGGCCGCGTCGATATATCCGAACTCTTCCTGCAAGGCATGCAAAATCGGCAGCAGAGCGCCCGGCAGGTGCTCCAGTTCCCGAATCCGAGCTTGCGCCCGGTCCGCATCCCAGGCTTGCATGTTGCTCATGCTGAGTGATTTACCTGTACTTTCCGGCGACACCGCTGGCCAATTTGACGCACAGTCTTTGCGCTCAAATTTTATCACAATGGTGGGTGAGAGGCTGTTTGGCATCGCTGCTCGTTTGCCTGGTGCTGGACATCCTGCTCCAATGGGGGAGAAGCAGGAGACCGTGGAGAACGGATCAATATCAAAGTCATTTATTTCGAACAGGATTTGATCGAAGTCGCTCTTGATTGTTCGAACGGATATTTCTCTGGCCGGGCGGAGATTTATGTCTCGCACGATGATTTGTCAAAACTAGCCGACGCCTTGAATGGATTTCCCTTCAGTCCAAGCGACTCCCGCGAGGTCAGACTGGGTACTTTCGAGCCGACCCATGCGGACGGCGGAGTTACGAGGCGACGGTTCCAAGGGCTTTGGCGAGTTAGAGTCTGTCGCTCTGCGGATGCCGATCGAACCGGCAGCGATCGATCTGTTTACTGAGCAACTTCGCCAGATGGACCCCACGAATGGCGTAGTCGCGTTCTTGCCGATGGCAACGTAAGCGCTAGAATTCGGCGAGCATTAACGCCTGCGCTTGAGCCGGAGACGGCGCCTCCAGGCTTTTCGCCGCAAAATGCAACACCGCGTTAATCTGTTCGCGTGTCACGCCGAATTCTTCCATCACCTCCGCCACGGTGAGGCCCGCCTCCAAGTTCCGGAAGACGGTAGCAACCGGCATCCGTGTGCCTTTGAACACCCACGCGCCGCTGCGCTTGCCGGGGATGCTCTCTACCGCTGGACACTGGGACCAATCGAGAGGCGCCATGATCTTTCTCTCTCTTGATTGTAGCCTCCCAGGACCGCGCGGCGGCGCGGCAAGAACCACGACGCGCTAAAATGCCCGTTACCATGCCTAGCTTTCGTGCACTTGCGATTGCCGCCTCCTTCCTCGGCGCGGCCTTGCTCCATGCCTCGGATGAGCGTCCCGGCCGAACGTTCAAGACGTCAACCGGCTCGCTCTACTACGAAACACTCGGCGCCGCGGAAGGAACACCGCTCGTGGTCGCCAACGGCGGGCCTGGGCTTCGATCACTCCTACTTGCATCTGTCCGATGTTTGGGATGTGCTCGCGAAGACTCGCAAAGTCGTGCTGTACGATCAGCGCGGTGTCGGCCGGTCCTCGCCGCTCGCTCACGGCGAGTCCTGCACGTTGCGCGATCAAATCGAGGATCTGGAAGCGGTGCGTGCGCAGATTGGCGCCGAACGAATCGATCTATTGGGCCATTCCTGGGGCGGCTACCTGGTGATGGCCTACGCGGCGCGTTATCCGCAGCACATCCGGCGCCTGCTGATTGTCGATTCGGCGGCGCCGAAGTTTAGCGACACCGTTTTCCTGTTCAAGGATGTTTTCCCCGAGGGCGTCGCGCGCCAAGATGCAGCGGACTTTGCAAGTCTGATGGGGGACAAGGCGGCCCGAGTGGGCGCGCTCCGGGAATATTTCGCCATGCTGTTCTACTCGCCCGAAAAGCGAGATGCAGCTTTGGCCAAGCTGACCGATGCGGACGAGAACGTGGAAGTGAACGAGACGATTGAGCACGATCTGGAGCATTTCGATCTGAATCCTGAGCTGGCCAAATACAACTTCCCGACGATGGTCATGACGGGACGCTACGACATGAATGTCGCACCTGTAGTCGCATACAAAATCCACAAAGCGATTCCCGGCTCGCAGTTCGTGGTCTTCGATCAGAGCGGCCATCTGCCGTTCTATGAGGAGCCGGAGAAGTTTATACGGACGGTCGAATCATTCCTGAAGTAGCAGATCGCAACCAAGTCGCCACCAACGTCAAATCCAACTGAACCCCCACCGATGAGATAAAATGGCCAAGCCACCCGCATTTGCATGCAGCGTGGCACTAGCACAGAAATTTATACGCTCTAGCAAGAAACATGATCGTTAAACTCAATCACCTCCAAGGCAAAGCGGCGGCTACCAGCGCGCAAGACGTCATTGGAACGGTCTATGCGCTCTTGGAGGAAGGTCACATTGAGAAATCGCAGTTTGCCCGCCTCCAGATCGAATTGGACTGGATCCAGTACAAGCAGAATTTTCGCGAGGTAGTCATCGCGACGCATGGCTACAACCAGAGCGGGCAGCAAGTACCGATCATGGATGTGCACGTCGATGTCCGCCAGGTAGTGCCGGGATGTTTGCGTGCCGCGCTGCTCCGCGCGCTCGCCCACAGCAATGCACCCGAGCCGCAAAACCAAGACCGGCTTCCGCTCGAAGACTTCAAATCCATGCGGTCGAGCATCGTGTGGGATTTCAACAAGCTCTATTGGAGCCGCTTGCACGATTGGGAACTCGCCACCGGCAAAGGTTACGAGCAGGCGCTCCCGGGCGGCGCTTCCGATGGTCACAATCCGGAAGCCATCGCCGACAGCGTGGCAGATTTTTGGACGCTGCTGCGCGATCTGGAATCGAAGAACCAGCTTCCGCCGGAGATTTATCTTCTCGAAATCGGCGTTGGAACCGGAGTGCGCTGTGGGATGTGGCTCACCAAGTTTCGCGCGCTTGATCAGGAGCGCGGCACCGATTACTATCCGAAGCTGCGCGTCCTGCTGGGCGATTATTCCCTCGCCACGCTCGACATGTCGAAGCCCGCGGTAGAGGATCACGCAGATCTGTGCAGCTTTCTGGTGCTGGACGCCATGAATCCGCTGAAGACACTGTCGTTCCTGCGCCACAAGATCATGCAGGTGCACTCGACGAATGTCTACGACAACCTGCCGGACGAAGAAGTGGTGCGGCGCGATGGCAAGTTGTACTTCGTTCAGGTTCGCGCCTATCTTCCCGATGGCCGACGTGGTGCGGCTCTCCACCGAGTTCGACGTTCCGCCGGACAAGCTGCGCTCCACGGTCGGACCGTTTGCTCTCGGGCAACCCCGAATTCCTGGGCGATCCGGCCCGCGGCGTGGCGTTTTGGATGGATATCTGGAGCGCGATTCGGCTGGAAGAGCGCCTGGTGCTGGTGGAGGATCTGCCCGACTTCCCTTTTCCGCAGGGCTTGGACGCGCAGAAGGTGGAGGACATTCTGAAAGATGCTCCCACCGACTTTCGTTTTCACTTGAGTTCGGGCGCTCTGTCCAGCTTTCTGAACACGCTTCCGCTTACTGCATCCGCGCGGCTATTTGCAGGTTCAGGATATTTTCGTGACGGAACTGGACCAATATCGTCTGGGCTTCTACGGACCGGGAAAACTGGATGGTTCGCTGCTGAATTGGGTGAATGGTGCTTTACTAAAAGAGGTGGCCGAGCGCGCCGGATATAACGTGCGCTTTGCTCCGTTCCACTACCGCAAAGGATCGCGCACTTCCGTTCTATATACGACACGCCGAGAATAAATGACTCCCACTCTCCCTATCACGATGGTCGGCAGCTACGCCATGCCGGGCTGGCTGGAGCGCCTGAAGACCGAATATTTCGCCCGGCGGATCAGCCGTCACGATCTGGACGAGATCTATGACGCAGCAGCCAAGGCCGCGATCAAGGACCAGGAAATCGCGGGCTTGGACATCGTCACCGACGGCGAGCCGCGCCGCGACAACATGGTCGACTACTTCGTGGAACGGCTTCCCGGAGTTCAGATTGACCGGTCGTCCAAGAAGTTTTACTACGATTTCTACGACAGCGTGGTGCAAGGCAAGCTGCCCATGGCGTCGCTCGGCTTGGTGCCGGATTTCCAGTTTCTGCGAGCCTTCACCGAGCGGCAGACCAAGATCTGCATCACCGGCCCGCATTGCCTGAGCAAGCGCATTCGCAATCAGTATTACCCGAGCGAAGAAGCGCTGGCGACCGACATCGCGAAAGTGATGAACCTGGAGATGAAGGCGCTGGTGAAAGCGGGCGCGACCTACATCCAGATCGACGAGCCGTATTATTCGGGCTTTCCCGAAGACTTGCCGTGGTGCGTGAAGGTTTTGAATACCATGGTAGAGGGCGTGGACGCGAAGATCGCCGTGCACATCTGTTATGGGAACCGGTATGGCAAGCCTTCCTGGGAAGGCAGCTACCGGTATTTGTTCCCCACCATCATGGAAGCTAAGGTCCACCAGTTGACGCTGGAATTTGCGCGGCGCGGCGGCGAGGATCTGGATCTGTTCAAAGAGTTCAATACGAATTTCGAGCTGGGCGTCGGCGTGATCGACGTCAAGACGGACGACATCGAAACGCCGGAGATGGTGGCGGATCGCATTCAAAAAGCGCTGAAAGTGCTGCCTGCCGGAACGCATCTTCATCCTGCCCGATTGCGGGCTGTTCCACTTGTCGCGCGACGTCGCGTTCGCCAAACTGAAAGCCATGGTGGAGGGCACGCGCATCGTCCGCAAGGAGTTAGGGAAGTAATCAAGGTGATCAAGTAAGATGGCATCCGTGAATCCACTTCGAGAAGCGCTCACCTCCGGCCGTTTCTGCTACATGGTGGAAATGGTGGCGAGCGCCTCCATGACGGAGGAAAAGCTCGGCGAGATCGCCTCCGGGATCGCCGGGATTCCCGAAGTGGTGGGCGCGGGGATCACGAGTTGGGCGGGTGGATCGGCCGGGCACGATCCGGTTCGCGTCGCGGCGATCGCGAAAGAGCGCGGCCTGAATCCCAACGTCCATCTGACGTGCGTGAGCAAGACCCCGGACGAAGTGGGCAAGTTTCTGGACGACGTGATCGCGCTCGGGATCGAGAACGTTTTCGCCATCACGGGCGATTATCCCAAGGGCGCGCTCGCTGGGCACGGTCGGATTCGCTTGCGATTCGGTGCAATTGGTGGAAACTCATCGCCGAACAGCGCGCACAAGGCAGGTGGCCGTTCTACATCTCGGCGGCGGTGTCGCCGTTCAAATACACGGAAGCCGATTGCGCGTATCAATATCTCAAGCTCGAAAAGAAGATCGCCGCGGGCGCCGATTTCGCCATTACCCAGCTTGGCTTCGATTCGCGCAAAATGCGCGAGCTGAAGCGCTATTTGGACGAGCGCGGTTTGAAGACGCCGGTCCTCGGGAACGTCTACGTTCTGCCGCCCAAGGCGGCCGAGCGGATGTCCAAGGGCGATCCTCCCGGATGCTGGGTGTCGCCGGAACTGCTGGCGCGAATTCAAGAAGAAGCCAAAGCTCCGGACAAAGGCATGGCCGCTCGATTGGAACGCGCCGCGCAGATGGCGGCCATCGCGCGAGGCCTGGGATACGCGGGCGCTTACATCGGCGGCACGCACGAGCCCGACCGCATTCGCTTGATCATCCACCGCGCGGAAGAATTGGCCCCGCGTTGGGAGGAACTGGCGGAGGAGATCAGCCTTCGGCGAAAAGACCGGCTTCTACATGTACGAGGGTTCAAAGCCCGCGCCCAAGAAACGCGAATGGACGCAGCCGATCTTCGATATGCTCGAACCGGCCAACTGGCCGGGGATTGTGCGCACACCACTCACGGGTGTTCTTGGCTGGGTGGACCACCATCCGGCGCTGGCCAAAGCGATGGAAAGCGCCGAATTCGCTTTTAAGAAACCGGTCTTCGGATGCCAGGCCTGCGGCAATTGCGTTCTGGGCTTGATGGAGTACGTGTGCCCGATGACCTGTCCGAAGAACCTGCGCAATGGCCCTTGCGGCGGCACGTTCAACGGGCAGTGCGAGGTGATTCCTGAGAAAAAGTGCATTTGGGTGGCGGTGTATGATCGCGCCAGCGCTGCGAATCGGGTGGAAGAGTTGAAAACCTACATTCCGCCGCGCAACCGCGCGCTCGAAGGCACCAGTTCGTATATTAACTATTTGCTCAACAAGGACAGCCGGCCGGAGCATCCGCAGCCGCTGGTCACGATCAGCAACATTAAGCCGGCCGCCGAATCGGAAGCATCCTTAGTCAGGAAGTAGCGGCACTGAGTTGCAGTACCAGACGGAGGCCCTCGTCTACCAAGGCTTGCAGGGGCGGCGAAATCCTGCCAACCATTTCTAGCAAAAAGCTACGGTCAAGGGCCAACAGTTGGGTCACGTTAATGACCGATTCCATGCGCAGCCCCGACATCGGTGCCCGCAATAAAACATTACCAGGTGCTCTCGCTAGCGCCAGATTCGTTGTGATTGCGGCGACGAGGATCGTACGGATGCGGCTTTGGTTGAATTCATTGGCTTGCACTACGAGTACCGGACGCCGGAATCCAGGTTCTGAACCACGCGGCCGTGGCAAGTCCGCCCACCAGATTTGCCCACGCCGCACGTCGGTCATTGCCTTCACCAGCGTTCTTTCGCAAGCGTCTCAAGCATCATACGTTCCAGCGCGGGGTCCACCCTGGAGTCCTGCTTGGAGTAAACCTCATTGAGGCGTTCCGTGATTGTCTTCGAACGCTTCCGGTCCAGATACTCTGCAAGCGCGGTCGCATAGAGCCTGCTCCGAGACATGCGCTGCTTCTTTGCCGCCGCTTCCGCGCGACGGAAAAGTTCATCTGGAACGGACACCGCAGTCTTCATAACAATAGTATAACTCTGGTTATACCAAGGATCACGAGGCGCGATACAGCTAGGCGTCAGCTCGCGCTTGTTCTAGAATAATGGGTTGCCATGCCCCACAAGCTAACGAACATCCTTACCAGTGTGCCCAGCGATATCGAAATCGCCCAAGCCGCCACGCCGCTTCCCATCGACCAGATCGCGACTGAAGCCGGCATCCTTCCCGAAGAGCTGGACCTGTACGGCAAAACCAAAGCCAAGGTCCATCTCTCCATTCGCGACCGGCTGAAGAATTCGCCCAACGGAAAATACATCGTCGTGACCGCGATCACGCCCACTCCGCTAGGCGAGGGCAAAACCACCACCACCGTCGGCCTCAGCCAGGCGCTGGGCGCGCATTTGGGAAAGAAAGTGTTCACCTGCATTCGCCAGCCCAGCCAAGGCCCGACGTTCGGAATCAAAGGCGGCGCGGCGGGCGGCGGCTACAGCCAGATCATTCCGATGGAGGAGTTCAATCTCCATCTCACCGGCGACATGCACGCCATCACCGCGGCGAACAATCTCCTGGCGGCCGCCATTGATGCGCGCATGTTTCATGAGAGTAGCGCCGACGACGCCCAAATGTTCGAGCGCTTGTGCCCGCCGGCGAAAGATGGCAGCCGCAAGTTTTCTCCGGTGATGCTGCGGCGTCTCAAGAAGCTCGGCATTTCCAAAACCGACCCCAACGAATTAACGCCCGAGGAGCGCAGCCGTTTTGCCCGCCTGGACATCGATCCGGACAGCATCACGTGGCGGCGCGTGATCGATACCAACGATCGCATGTTGCGCGGGATCACGGTTGGCCAGGGGCCCGAGGAGAAAGGCTTCACGCGCTCGACGGGATTCGACATCACTGTTGCAAGCGAGATCATGGCCATTCTGGCGCTGGCGACAGATCTCGCGGACATGCGCGACCGGCTGGGGCGCATGGTGATCGGCACCAACAAAGCCGGCGAACCGATCAGCGCGGACGATATCGGCTGCAGCGGCGCTCTTACCGTGCTGATGAAAGACACCATCATGCCCAACCTGATGCAGACCATCGAGGGCACGCCCGCGTTCGTGCACGCCGGCCCGTTCGCCAACATCGCGCACGGTAATTCTTCGATCGTCGCCGACCAGATCGCGCTGAAGCTGGTTGGCCCGGATGGTTACGTGCTGACCGAGGCAGGCTTCGGCGCCGACATGGGCTTCGAAAAGTTTTGCAACATCAAGTGCCGCTACAGCGGGCTGAAGCCGGATGGCGCGGTGCTGGTGGCGACCATTCGTGCTTTGAAGATGCATGGAGGCGGTCCGAAAGTGGTGGCCGGAAAGCCTCTCGCACATGAATACACCGCGGAGAATCTCGATCTTCTGGAGAAGGGCTGCAGCAATCTGGTGCGCCTGATCGGTAACGCGCGCTCGTTCGGAATTCCCGTGGTCGTCGCGATCAACCGGTTCAAGGACGATACTGACAACGAAGTCGCTCTGGTGAGGCGGCTGGCCATCGCGGCGGGTGCTGCCGATGCCGTGGTTTCGAACCATTGGGCCCTCGGCGGCGCGGGAGCGATCGAGCTTGGTAAAGCTGTGATTGCGGCCTGCGAGAAGCCGGGCGATTTCCATTTCCTTTATTCACTCGATCTAAGCATCAAGCAGAAGATCGAGAAAATCGTGACGGACATGTACGGCGGCGCGGGCGTCGAGTATTCGCCTGAAGCCGAGAAGAAGGTCGAGTTGTACACCCGGCAGGGCTTCCATAAGCTCCCCATTTGCATGGCCAAGACGCATCTGAGCTTGAGCCATGATCCGAATCTGAAAGGCGCGCCCAGCGGATTCACAGTACCGGTGCGCGACATCCGCGCTAGCGTCGGCGCGGGTTTCCTCTATCCGCTACTCGGGACCATGAGCACCATGCCGGGCCTCTCCACGAGGCCGGGATACTATGACGTCGATCTGGACACGGCCACCGGACGCATTATCGGCTTGTCTTAATGCCAGATTCGATCTGGGACTCGACGCTCGCTGCGTTTCGCGATCGGTTGGCGAGCGTTGAGTCAGTGCCTGCCGGCGCTAGTACGGCCGCGGTTACTGGCGCTCTCGGGCTCGGCTTGCTCGTGAAGGTTCTGGAAATTGCGTCTCGCCGCGGAGCTGAAGTGGCGCCATTGCTAGCGCGGGCGCGCGAATTATCCGGTAAATTATCACAACTGGCCGACGACGACATCGCGGCCTATCGCCAGCGCTCGCGCGCAATGATCGAGGTCCCGCTGAAGATCGCCCGTGGCGCGGCGGCCGGATTCGCGCTGTGTGAAGAAGCCCGCGGCCTAGTTCACAAAGCGATTGCGCCCGACCTCATAACGGCGGCGACACTTCTAGACGCAGTGGTCCAATCGACTGTATTGACCGTGGAATCGAATCTGGAGCAGCTGCCTTCCGGCGATCCCTACCGTGAGGAAGTGACAGCCGAGGCTCGGCTACTGCTCCAGAAATGTGTAACGCTTACGCGGCCTTGGCCACGGTTCCGTGAGGATCGATGACGAACTTCTTCGCGGCGCCCTTGTCGAAATCCTGATAACCCTGCGGCGCTTTGTCCAACCCAATGATGGTCGCGTTCACTGCCTTGGCGATCTGAACTTTGTCGTGCAGAATGGCCATCATCAGTTGGCGGTTGTACTTCAGCACCGGGCACTGGCCGGTGTGGAACGAGTGCGACTTCGCCCATCCCAGACCAATGCGGATCTGCAGGTTGCCGACCTTCGCGTTGGCATCCACGCCACCCGGATCGCCAGTGACATACAGACCAGGGATGCCGATCTGCCCGCCAGCCCGCGTGATCTCCATCACCGAGTTGAGAACCGTGGCCGGCTGTTCCTTGACCGCGTCATGTCCGTGCCCGCGAGCCTCAAATCCGACGCAATCGACTGCCGAATCCACTTCCGGAGTCCCGACGATCTGCGCGATCTGATCGGCCAGAGACGCATCTTTTTTGAGATCGATGGTTTCGCAACCGAAGCTCTTGGCTTGCGCCAGCCGCTCCGGAATCATGTCGCCGACGATCACCACTGCAGCGCCCAGCAAGTGGCACGACGCCGCGCAGGCCAATCCAACCGGCCCGGCGCCCGCGACATAAACCACCGATCCTGTTCCCACGCCAGCCGTAACAGCGCCGTGGTATCCAGTCGGGAAAATGTCGGAGAGCATGGTCAGATCTTTGATCTTTGTCAATGCCTTCTGTTTATCGGGGAACTTGATCAGGTTGAAATCGGCGTACGGAACCAGAACATATTCGGCCTGGCCGCCCACCCATCCGCCCATATCCACGTAGCCGTAAGCGGCACCGGGACGCGCCGGATTCACGGTCAAACAGATTCCGGTCTTCCCTTCCCTGCAATTGCGGCAGCGCCCGCACGCGATGTTGAAAGGCACGGTCACGAGATCGCCGACATTCAGGAACTCGACATCACTGCCCTTCTCGAGAACCTCGCCCGTGATCTCGTGTCCCAGCACCAAACCCGACGGCGCCGTCGTCCTGCCGCGCACCATGTGCTGATCGCTGCCGCAGATATTGGTGGTAACGATCTTCAAAATGACTCCGTGATCGATCTTCTTGCCCGCGGGGTTCTGCAATTTCGGGAAGTCGATGGATTGAACCTCGACTTTACCCGGCCCGAGATACACTACTCCTCGATTACTTGCCATAAGAATCTCCTTTTCGACTTCTTGGTCAAACTCAGAATTTCTAGAATGCAGCCGCGCCCGCTTCAGCCACGGCATGGTCTTGGTCGCCCGAGCCGCCGCTGACGCCGATGGCGCCTACGACCTTTCCGTTCTTCTTCAGCGGAATGCCTCCCGCGAAGATCATGATCTTGCCATTATTCGAGGCGTGTATCCCGAAGAATTGCCCGCCCGATTGCGAGTGCGAGGCCAGGTCCTTGGTCGCGATATCGAATGCCCGCGATGTGTAGGCCTTTTTTTGGGAAATGTCGATACTCCCGATCCAGGCTCCGTCCATGCGGACGTGCGACACTATGTTGCCGCCTTCATCGGCCACCGCAATGTTCATCGGCTGTCCGATTTCCGCAGCCTTCTTCTCCGCCGCGGCGATTACGCGTCGTGCATCTGCCAAACTAACCATCGTCTCTCCTTATTGTCCTAACGTAATGTGTGGGAATTTTTGTGCCTGATTGGCCTCAGCAATTATACATCACGGCACACACGTCAAAGAACCATTTTCATTGCACGCGGCTGCATACAACCGCCTCGTTCTTGAACTTGTAACAGTGAAAAGTTTGGCTCGACAGAAACGAAAGGCGCTCACCAGCGACGGATCGCTAATGAACGCCTTCGAGTTCGCAAAAAGCTCTCGACTGCCCGGGTTACTGCGCAGCGGGAGGCTCGGTCAAAGGCTCGGTCGCCCCGCGATGGCAGGTGTAGCAGCTCACATGACGCTTCCCATCGGGAAACTTCATATTGATCTCGCGCGCCATAGTTAACATCATCCGCGCGGTTTCCTTCTTGGGATTATCGTCGCTCGAAAAATCGCCTTGCACGTGACAATACATGCACTGAACGCCGAGCGCGACAGTGAACGCACGCATCGTCATGATGACCTGTTCTCTCGGCTCACCTGTCAAAATTTTCAGGTTTTTCAGCGGAGGCGGCGGGCCCTTCGGTTTATCCTGGGCGCTGAGGAAGACGGGGACAAGCAGCAATACAACCGCTAGTAGTGAACGCATGCGTCATGCTAACACGGGTCCTATACGCTGTCAATAATTTCTATCACGTTATCTGATACGTCAGTGGAGCTCTTGAGTGCCTTTGGGCCGTTCGTGTTTCTGGATCGGGAGACCTCCTTGACATATCAGAAGTTGCCTTTATAGGATAGTGCCGAAGGACCCGCCATGGTCACCAAGTCCCTGATCTGCGCCGCTGCGACACTGGCGGTATTTTCGTTTGCAACCGAGCTCATATACGCGCAACCGGTGACGGCGAAGCCTGCGCCTGCTTCCGATCAACCCGCGCGGCCCACGCCACGGCTTCCCGATGGCAAAGTGGATCTCGGCGGAAACGGCGTCTGGGCGCCGATCTGGGTACTCGATTGGGCCGACAAGAAGTACGTCGAACAGAACATCGATGTCCCGTTCACGCCCGCCGGCTTAGAATTGTACAATGCGCGCCAGGCCAATCACTCCAAAGACGACCCGGAGGGTTATTGTTTACCGGCCGGAGTGCCGCGCTACACAGGCACTCCCTATCCGTTCCAGCTCATCCAGTTGCCTGATCGCGTGGTCATTCTCTATGAAGGCGCGTCGCACATGTATCGCGTCATCCTGCTAAATGCCAAACACTCGGCGGATCCCAATCCCACTTGGCTCGGAGAATCGATCGGCTGGTATGAAGGCAATGACACGCTGGTCGTAGACACGATTGGTTTCAATGGGCGCACGTGGCTCGATTACGTTGGACATCCCGCCAGTGATCAGTTACACGTCCTCGAGCGATTCAGCAGGCCGAGTTACTCGAACTTGCACTACGAGGCGACCATCGAAGATCCGAAAAACTACACCAAGCCTTGGACCACCCGCTTCAACGTCAAGTGGCGGCAGGGGTGGGAAATCCAGGAATACGTTTGCCTGGAGAACAATAAGGACCTGATGCACCTGGGCACCACGGAACCAAAATAGTTCGCGCTATTTTCGCGCCGCCCAAGCCATGCCGTCCGGGCCATTGCCGGGCGAAATGTGCCCTGTAACCGTCAACGTCTTGAGATCAACGATGGCTACGTCGTTCGCGCCCTCCTGTGCGACATAAGCGCGCGCGCCGCTTGGCTCCACTTGAATGCCCTCCTGGTAGCGGCCCATCGCAATCCGGGCTCGCTCCTTCTTGGTGGCCCGATCCAACACGATCAACTCGCCGCCGTCGCGATCCGACAGCAGCACGAATTTCCCGTCGGGTGTGAATTTCAGACGGTTGGTTCGCTTGGCGCCCACGCTCAACGTTTGAATTACTTTCTTCGTCTCGACGTCGATGATGGACACGCCGCCATCGCCTCCGGTCGCGGTCCAGACTTCCTTGCCGTCGGGCGACCAGTCGATCCCCTCGGGCCCCTTGCCCACCGGAATCACCGCTTCGGTCCAACCAGCGGGACCAGGAACTCGCTCGATCGCCGAGATGCTGTCGGAGCCGATGTTCGAAGTGAAGAGGCGGCTGATGTCCGGGTTGGCGATCACCATGTGCGTGGTTGCCTGGCCGGTGCCGAACAGCCAGTCAATTTGATTTGCAACCGGATCGTATCGCGCAATCAGCCGGTTCGTTTCCGCTGTGAAATACAGTTTACCCCCGGCAAAGAACATGCCGTGCGGCCGCCGCAATGGGCCCAGGTCCACCCGCCGCAGTTCCTTCTGCGCCACCAGGTCGATCACCGAAATCGTATTGCCCGGCGTCTGCTGTCCGTAGTTGCCGGCAAACGCGAACTTGCCGTCCGCCGAGACGGTAACCTCGTGCGGCCCTTCACCGACGCCCACACGCGCGACGACACTCCCGGATAAGGATCCATGATCGCCAGCGCTTGATCCCCCTTGTTCAACACCAACAGCGCCGGGGAGGGAGTTTCGGCGGCGATCGCCGGCCCGATTAACCCAATGCAAACAGTACAAAGTTTGACAAACTTCATGCTGCTATTTTCTCTCAATCGAAATGCTGGGTGATACAATTTGTAACTGACAGCTCAAATGCCTAGCGATCTGCCAACGATCTGCCAGGAACGCGCGCGCCTGCTCCGCGAGTACAGCGACGCGGCCACCAACTACGCCGGAAACGTGCGTCAGATGGCGGAACTCGCAATGGCTGGCCAAGAGGTTGATTGCAGTGCCGCCCGCAGGCTCTGCCGCACCGCTTGGGACGTAGTGGAAAGCAGCCGTCTTGCACTGTGGCGTCATGAAGCCGATCACAACTGCGATCGAGCCGGGGAATTCCGCGGAGTAGAGGATGTAGACACGTTATAGCAACTTAGTAAGTACCCGCATCCGAACGGTTGCTGGTTTCAATGGGAAGGACAGCGATGGACTTACTCGGCATTTGCCAGTGGCTGGACAGCACGCGATTGAACGCCGCGATGCGCACGTCCAATTGGTTCTTCCCCGCATTCGATACCATCCACACACTCGGTATTGTCCTGGTGGCCGGGACCATCATGCTCGTGGATCTGCGCCTGCTCGGGCTCGCTTTACGGAGCGAGCCTGTGGCGAGCGTGGTGGAGCGGATCGTGCCGTGGACACTGCGGGGCTTCGCGTTCATGTTTGTGACCGGAGCGCTGTTGTTCACGTCCGAAGCCGTAAAGCTGTATCACAGCCCCGCTTTTCGGATCAAGCTCGTTCTCTTAGCGCTGGCCGGATTGAACGCACTGATATTCCATCGGACGATTTATCGCGACGTGGCCAACTGGGACGCAACAGCGCCAGCGCCTTTTCGCGCGCGTCTGGCCGGGCTCCTTTCGCTCGCATTCTGGATCGCCATCATCGCCGCTGGGCGCGCCATCGCCTATGGTTCGGGCTACGATCTGGGATGATCGCCATCTCCCTGCTGCCCGCCTTCGAGTGGATAGAGCAATCACACTTGGGCCAGGCGATCCGCCACTCAGCTCCGTTGATCGCCGTTCTCGAGAGCATTCACCTGATCGGACTGACACTTTTGTTGGGCACGATACTCATGGTGGATTTGAGCGTGCTCGGTTTCGGCATCGGGCGGAGCCCGGCTTCACGCATCGCGAAAGAGCTTCACGGCTGGACCATGGCGGGACTTGCCATTATGCTCACGAGTGGTCCGTTGATCCTCTCTTCGGAGGCGGTCCGGTGCTACAAAAGTCCGGCGTTCTGGACCAAAATGGCGTTGCTGGCAGTGACGATAGCTTTCCATTTCACCCTTCACAAAAAGGTTGTCTCCGAAGAAGCGCCCGCCCCACAGCGCCGTGAGAAATGGGCAGCCTGCTTGTCGCTGGTGTTATGGACAAGCGTCGCGCTTGCGGGCAAAGCCATCGCGATCCTTCAACCGGATTAGACGATGGCCTGCACCACTCCGCCATCCACCCGCAGCGCCGCGCCATTCGTCGCTGAGGATAGGGGGCTGCACACGAACGCCACCAGTGCGGCTACTTCGTCGACGCGCGCGAAGCGTTTCAACAGCGAAGAGGGGCGCACCGCGCGGAAGAACTGCTGCTCAACCTCGGCCTGGCTGATGTTCTGGGCCTCAGCCAACTGCTTTACAAAAAGCCCCACGCCTTCGGAATCCGTGGGACCGGGCAGCACCGTGTTTACGGTGACGTTGGTGCCGGCGGTGGTTTCCGCCAAACCACGCGAGATCGCAAGCTGGGCGGTTTTCGTCATCCCATAGTGAATCATCTCTTTGGGAATCTGGAGCGCGGACTCGCTGGAGATGAAGACAATCCGGCCCCAGCCACGCTCTTTCATGCGAGGCAGATAGTAGCGGCTCAGCCGCACTCCGCTGAGCACGTTCACCTCGAAGAAGCGGAACCAATCGGCGTCGGGAATCTGCTCGAACGGTTTGGGCTCAAAGATCCCGAGGTTGTTCACCAGGATTTCGACATCCGGAAACCTGGCGGCGATCTGATTTACGCCATCGCTGGTTCCGAGGTCGGCGGCAAATCCTTCCAAGCGGCCGCGCACGCCGCTGTCGCGCAGGTTCTGAATCGCGGTTTCCACGCGGGAGACCGTGCGGCCATTGACAATCACGTGCGCGCCTTCGTTGGCGAGCGCCTTGGCTATCGCGAAACCGATGCCGGCGGTCGATCCGCTAACTAGTGCGAGCTTGCCTTCGAGTTGCAGGTCCATGGCTGTGATCCTGGACTATTGTTTCACAGCCGCGGCCCTCAACTCGATGTGCGTTTTGCGCGTCAGAACGTGAATCGTAACCCCATCTGTATCCTGCGCGCGTCTCCCTCCCCGTTCACCGCGTTGCCCGCGTCCACTGGCGAGGTGGACACGCCGAAGGTGCTGTTAAAGAGGGGCTCGCCACTCGCCGGTCCATAGTTACGGCTATTGGTCAGGTTGAAGAACTCGGCGCGGAACTGCGCGTTCAACCGCTCAAAGAATCTCCAATTCTTGGCTATCGAGAAATCCCATAGGCGGAAAGGCGCACCGGTGATCTCATTCCGAAACATGTTACCCCTGGTTCCGAAAGCAGGGGGAACGATCACCGATTTGCCTGCCATGTAGCAACCGAAAGCTCCCAGCGATGCCAAGCCGCTGCTGCCCGGCACATTGGAATTGGTTGGCTCAGCAGCAGCCGCCGCATTACAGGCCGCCGGTGTGGACCCACCAGGAAAATATGGAACGGGCGTTGTACGCCCGAAGATTTTACTGAAGTCGCCAGCGTTCCCATACAGATTCCAGTAGTTTCCCTGAAATGGAATAATGTTGCCGGTGCCTGAGAAGTCGATAATAAAGTCGTTCAGATCGACTCCGACTCCACTGAGAATGTTCAGAGAGCTATTGACCGACCATCCTTCCAGCATCTGACCAAAGCCCTTCTTACTCGGCAGGTCATAGGTCACCGTGAGCCCGAAGTGTTGGCGGGGCGTGCTGTTCATTGGTGCGTACGAACTGCTCACGTTGGTGCTGTCTTTCAAGAAGGGGAAGTTATCGCTTTCACCGCCCTGTGTAGTGTAGGCCCGGGCCAAAGTATAGGAGGCTTGCGCGGTTAGTCCGTGGGAGCTGCGCGCCACTAGACTCATTTGCAGGGCATCGTAGTTGGACCATCCAACGTTGGAATACTGCAGGATATTTCCAAAGTACGGGAACTTGCTGTAGTAGGGACGACGTTGCTGCTCGGCCGTGGGGTCGTTCGTACCCAGCGTCGGCTGATTGATGTTCACGTATTCGGGCAACCCGTTGACGTGATTGCCGACGTAGGCTGCGTTCAACGAGAGATTATTCGTGAAGGCGTGTTGAACGGCCGCGGTCCATGTGGTCATGTAGCTGCGAGGCGCGTTCGGGTTCTTGGCCAAAAGGGAGCAGGGCGCAGGGTCGGAGCCAATGCCGTCACCGCACGCCAGTGAGCTTGCTCCACCGGCGAAGATGGGTACCACAGGCGCGCCGGGAGCGTTATAGGCCCAGTTCAGTTGGGAGGGCCCAAAGACGGGAACGCCGGATTGAATAGTCCCTGTATTGGGTCGAATGCTACCGTCTGCGTTGTATAGCGAGAACCCAGTCGGGATGGAGGGGAGGCTGGCGCCTTGGAATGTAACCAGGGCGTCCATTGGAACGGTGTCATAGGTGATGCTGGTGCCAGCTCGGATGACCGTCGTGCCCTTGCCCCCGATATCCCAAGCGAAGCCGAGCCGGGGCCCAAAATCGCGTTTATCGGTGTTGTACAGGGCATTGCCGTTGCTCTGTTGGACCAGGCCGGTGGGTGAGTTGGGATCGAAATTGCCCCACATGTTGTGGCTGTCCACCTGGGGCGGCTCATATTCATATCGCAAGCCCAAGTTCAGAGTCAGCGATTTCGAGATCCGCCAGTCGTCCTGAATAAAACCCGCGTACCGGTTAAAGCCCGTGGTGGTCAACGGGGGATTCACCAGGTATTGCCCGCTGGCAGGGCTCCCCGAAAGGAAGTCCTCCAGAGCCGTGGCGCCTGGAAAATTCGGAGTGACGCCGCCATTGAAAGCAATGTTACCGTCCAGATAGTTTGGCGCGCCGTATCCGTTATACAGCGTGTGATCGAACTCGCCGCCAAACTTGATCAGATGCCGGCCATGTGTCCAGGAAACGCTGTCGCTGAAATGGTAGGTGTTCTGGAAGACTAACTGGTCCTGAATGAATTGGCCGGCGCCGGTGGCGGTAAAGTTGCCTATGTTGATTACCGGGAATCCACACTCGGGCGAGGGTGCATTGATGCCGGAAGCAAAACCGAATGCCTTGTAGTAATCCGGCTGGCCGAGATTTTGCGTACACTCCCCGTTGTAGTCCTGCAAATTGTACCGGTCATAACCAAACCTGGCCTCGTTCACCCAACTGGAATTGGGCACGTACACCCAGACTCCCCGGACAACCATGACGCGGTTGTGGTCGATGTTGGCCCAATAGGGTTGCAGCCCGAGCCCCGCGGTCTGATCGGTGGCGTTGCCTATGAGATATTCACCATTGATCGAGTTCTTGTCGTTGAGGTGATAGTCGATTTTCGAGACATAGTTGTCGGAGTGACCGATGTTGTCCAAGCCCGAGGAAAGCAGCGGGCTGGCCGTCCCGTTGGTGAAGATTCCAGCGTGCGGATTGCAAGCGCCCGCGGCGGTGCAACCTGCCAGATTCAAGCTCAGTTGATTGGGCTGGATGTTATGGGCTTTCAAGTCGGCGATGGCGTCTGGAAAACTGTTGGTGGTATCGCCGCCAAGACTGAGTGAACTAGGAACCTGCAGGATTCCCGGGGCTCCAACCGTGTAGCGGAATCCTTCATAGTTGCCAAAATAGAAGAGTTTGTCTTTGATGATCGCTCCGCCGATGGATCCTCCAAACTGTTCGAATAGATCGTCGGCCTTTGGCAGTGGTCCAAGGTACGGGCTGGTCGCGTCCCAACCGGTGTAGCGGCCGTAAGCGTAGGCTGATCCATGCAGCGAGTTGGTGCCCGATTTGAGACCGACGTTCACCACCGCGCCCTGCCCCCAGCCGTAGTCCGCACGGGGATTGGCGCTGACGTTGATTTCCTGGATGGAGTCCAAGGGAAGTTCGGTGAGTTCGTCCGCGCTAGTCGTGGCGCCGAAGAGTGGACCCGAGGCAGCGAACATATTCATGTCGTCCACGCCGTCCAGCATCCATACGTTGGTCATGGTACCGGCGCCGTTGCTGGAGTACGTGGGCGTATTGCCACCGGGCCTGCCGGCCACGCCCGCCGTGAAGTCCAACAGCTTAGTAAAGAGGCGGCCGTTTAACGGCAGATCTTCAAGAGTCTTGGTCTCGATGGTCGTCGAGATCATGGCGCTGGTCGTGTTGATGATGGGCGGCGTACCGGTGACGATCACTTCCTGCGTTTGCGCGCCAGTTTGCAGCGCTAAGTCGATGCGAACGTCCTGTCCAACACCTACAGCCACATCCTGACGTTGGGAAACGCTGAAACCCGCGGCTTCCGCGCGTATGTTGTAAGTGCCTGGAACCAAGCTGGGGGCTGCGTACTCGCCGGCATTGTCGGTGGTGAGGGTCCGCGAAACTCCCCGCGCTACGTCTGTAACCGTGACCATCACTCCGGGTACTACGGCGCCGCTCTGATCAGTTACGACTCCATAAATGCGGCCCAGGTTGAGCTGCGAGAACGCCGGCAAAGAACACAGCAGGAACGCCAAACCTAAAGCGAACGTCCGACTCACACCCCGCACGAAGAAACCACTTGCTTCCTTCTCATCTGACGCGAATACGTTCATACGGCCTCCAACGAACTAGGTTGCGTGTTTCACTACACGGCGACTTACTAACTCGGATACAGTCGCTGATTCAAATCGTATCGGGCAGCATTCTCCTGTGCCACGAACCGACTCTTAATTTTGCGAGCTAACGGGTCTAAGTTATATTACAAATCCGGCGTCGCGTCAAGCAAGATTTTAGTACACAGGTGTTTCGGCCGAGCCTTTGCTGCATGCAGTAAATACTGGAGGGTTTTTCAGTATTCATTCAGGTTCCGTCACTATAATTTCACGCTGCGCGAACTTCGCAAGCGAGTAACCTACCCTCGCGCGGCGGGCCGGATCGAGGCGAGCGCCAGACGCTCCTCGCCATGTGGATCGTTCACCACTTTGCACTGGTTGTCGAAGATCATGGTGGCGCGCTGATCAGTCTTAAATGCCGGCCACTTCGGCAGGCCCTTGTGATTCGGATTGCCGGTCCGCGCGAAAGCTGCCCAAGCGCCGCTCATCTTCTCCTGCAGCGGATAACGGTCCGCGCCCGTGCCGGTCATCGACTTGGCTTCGTCTACGTTTTCGAGCACGAACGGGATCTCGAGCGTGTGGAACGCCTTCAATTTTTCGTCGCGCACGGGCGACTTCCAGGTGAAGTAATACATGTATACCGGGGCCGGCTGCGCGCTCTTGCGCTCTGCTTCCGTGATCACACCAGAGCGGAAACCATCCGACGCAATGATCTCCGAAAGATCGATATCGCTCGCGTTCGGACGTCCTTTGCGATACAGCGCGATCAATTTATCGATCTCCGCGTCATCGGCGCGCGTGGATTGCTTCACGGCGGCATGCAGTTCCGCGTCGTCGATGGGATCGAGCTTGGTATTCGGGAAAAAGTTCACTTCGAATTCAGTGGTGCCGATCAATAGCGGAACGTCGGCCGACATGGCAGGCGCCTCGGGATCGAACGGGCCGCCCGGAAGCGTCTTGCCATCCACCACGGGAGCCAGGCGAAGCCCGCGCGTGCCGAGCGTGGCGGCGATCAATTGATCCATCGGGACCCGCTGCAAATCGTCGGCAGTTTTCACACTCAACTTATCCATTAGCATGTGGGCGGTTTTGGTTGCGTCTTCTGACGAAACGCCTCTCACATTCGCGCCGCTCTGCACGATCGCGCGATGAAACAGCCCCTTCGCGCCCGGCATTGCCAGCAACGTGCTCACCTTCCCCGCTCCGCCCGACTGGCCGAAAATGGTTACGTTGTTTGGATCGCCGCCGAAATTTGCGATGTTGTCGCGCACCCATTCCAGCGCCGCCACGATATCCAGCATTCCCACGTTGCTCGCGTTGGCGTACTTCGCGCCGCCGACATCGGCCAGGTACAAAAAGCCGAACGAATTGAGCCGGTGATTCACAGTCACGTTCACCAGGTCGTGCTTGTGCGCCATGTTGGCGCCGTCGTACATGGTGTAGCTGCCGTTGCCGCTGGTGAATCCGCCGCCATGCAGCCAGACCATCACGGGCCGCTTGTGCGCGTCCAAACCATTGGTCCAGACGTTCAGATGCAGGCAATCCTCGCTGATGATGCCCTTCGGGATGGTCGCGGCAACTTCGGGAATTTCAGTGTGAGGACCCTGCGGCGCTTCCGGCCCCCACTCAACGGTTTCCTTAACGCCGGCCCACGCTTCCGGCTTCACGGGCGGCAGGAAGCGGTTCGCGCCTCCGGTTGGCGCTCCGTAGGGAATGCCGCGGAATGCCAGCACCTTATTCTCTTGAACCATGCCGCGGATCTTGCCTGCCATGGTGTTCGCCACGGGCCCTGGCGCGGAGCCGTCCTTGGCGTTGGCTGCGATCGCCTTGTTCAACGCGCCGCCCAGGATGCTGCCCGCTCCGAGCGCCGCTCCGCTCACGAAAGATCGCCGGTTCAATTTGCTCTTCATAGTCCCTCCCAAAGCTGTTGCTAACAGGTCAGCCGGCGACCATTTTACACCCTTCGATAGGAAGCCTGTTCCGCGAATCTGCACCTTTCAGCGAACAGTCGGCCGCTCCTGGGAATATAGAAGTGAATGCATCCCAGCCTCCCGCCGCGGCACGGCCTGTTATTGTGCCTCCTCCTGCCGTTCGCGATGCCGGCTCAAACGGACACAGGCGAACTTCGGGTGACGGTGACCGATGCCATGGGACTTCCCGTGCCCGCCACCGTCGAACTGGTCAGCGAAGTCAACCAATACCGCCGCGGCTTCGACGCCGATCAAGAGGGCCACGTGGTCGCCAAACGTCTGCCGTTTGGGCTGTACAACGTCTCCGCCCGGCGCGAAGGGTTCGCTCCTTCCTCGGCGCTGGTCGAGATTCGATCGGCCATCCCGAAGGAGATCAGCCTTACGCTGAGCATCGCCCCAGCGCAGACCGCGGTCACGGTCACCGACAACGAAACGCTGCTCGATCCGCATCGATCCAATTCGGCGTATCGCATCGGAAGCGACACATTGGGGACCGAACCTGCTGCATTGCCAGGGCGCTCGCTCGGGAACCTGGTGGTCGCCGAACCAGGCTGGGTTTTTGAAGCCAACGGCATTCTTCACCCGCGCGAATCCGAATATCAAGTCCAATACGTCATGGATGGAATTCCGCTCACCGACAATCGTTCCGCGGCCTACGTCGCGGACCTGGATTCGGACGATGTGCAAGAAATGAGCGTGATGACGGCGGGCTATCCGGCGGAGTACGGACGCAAGCTGGGCGGCGTGGTGGAGGTGCAGACAGCGCGCGATAGCACGCTGGGATTTCACGGAAAGCTCATCGCCTCGGGTGGCAGTTTCGACACCGCCAGCAGCTATGCCGAAGGCCAGTATGGATGGGAGCGCAATACGCTGAGCTTGAGCGCGGCAACCGCCACCACGGATCGGTTCCTCGATCCGCCGGTCACTCAGAATTACACCAACCACGGCACAACTCAGGATTTCACGGGCCACTATGAGCGCGACCTGGGCGATCATGACCGGATCGGAATCATCTTCCGGCGCGAGCAGTCGAAATTCCTGGTGCCCGACGAACTGGTGCAGGAGGCGGCCGGCCAGCGCCAGGATCGCAGCAGTTATGAGACGGCGCTCCAATTTTCCTACACTCACATTTTCTCGCCAAATGTTTTGGGTGACTTCCGCGCCATGGCCCGCGATATCACGGCCGCCTTCTGGTCCAATCCCCTCTCGACGCCTGTCATCGCCGCCCAGAATCGCAGTTATCGCGAGGGTTACGTCAAGGGCGACATCGCCGCGCACTCCGGCATCCACGAATTCAAGGTGGGTGTGGAAGGAGACTTCGCGTCCATTCGCGAGGCGCTGAACTATCAGATCTCCAACCCCGCGCAGTTCGATCCCGCGACGCCGCCGGCATTCAACTTTCTGGGCCACTCGCCCGATCGCGAGCAGGCGGCCTTTGCACAGGATCTGATTCGCTGGAAGAACTGGACCTTCAGCGCGGGCCTGCGCTTCGATCATTACGACTTACTGGTGAACCAGAGTGCGTGGAGCCCGCGCCTGAGTGCGGCATACTTCTGGCGGCCCGCGGACGTGGTGTTCCGCTTCTCCTACGATCGCGTGTTCCAGACTCCGGCCTTTGAGAATCTGCTGGTCGCGAGTTCGCCCCAGGTCGCCAGCCTGAGCGATCAGGTATTGCGTTTGCCAGTGCAGCCATCGCACGGCAATTTCTTCGAGGCCGGGCTTTCCAAGGCGCTGTTCGGCAAACTTCGAATGGACGGGAATCTCTTTCATCGCGGCGCCACCAATTACGCCGACGACGATCTTCTGCTCAACACCGGCGTCAGTTTTCCGATAGCATTCTCGCGGGCCGTTATTTACGGCGCCGAGGTGAAGCTGGAGGTCCCGCGCTGGGGCCCGTTCTCCGGCTATGTGAGCTACGCGAATTCACGCGGCACCGGATATTTGCCTGTTACCGGCGGCCTTTTCCTGGGCGATGACGCCGCGCAAGCGATCGCGGTTACCACGGGAGCCTTCCCCGTATCGCAGGACCAGCGCAATACCGTGCGCGCCCGCGTCCGCTATCAAATGACGAAGCGCATCTGGGCGGCATTCGGCGGCACGTACGACAGCGGCCTTCCAACAGAATTTACCGGGACCTATGCGGTGGCGGCCACTCAATACGGCCAGAACATTTTGGATCGCGTGAATTTTTCCGGCCTGCGCGCGCGGCCCGGCTTCGCCCTGAACGCTTCCGCGGGTGTGATCCTGAAACAGAAGGAGAAGAAAGCGGTCCGGCTGCAGGTGGACATCACTAATCTCACGAACCAACTCAACGTGATCGATTTTGCGGGGCTCTTCTCGGGCACCGCGCTCGCGCCGCCGCGCATGGCCAGCGGCCGCGTGCAATTCGAATTCTGAACCCCGCCGCCTAACCGTGCTTGTGCGGATGCGTGTGAGGATGCGAATGGGTAATTTCAGACCCGTGGCGATGACGATGGGCGTGGACCAAGTTCGCGCGCTGCAGCAGCGCTTGATCCCGGAGCAACTCCGCGGGATCGCCTTCGGCCGCGATCTTCCCCGACTGTAGTATGACGCAATGATCCGCGATATCCTCCACCAGGCCTAGATCGTGTGTCGCCGTGATCACGGTCTTGCTGGCCTCGCCCCAGCCAATCAGCAGATCGATAATCTGGCTCTGGCTTTTTGGGTCCAGCGCTGCCGTCGGTTCATCCAGCAACAGCACTTCCGGATCGAGCACCAGTACCGACGCCAACGCAACGCGCTTCTTCTCGCCTCCGGAGAGCCGGTGCGGCGGGCGGTCCTGCAGATGCGCGATTTCCATGGACTCCAACGCAGCGTGGACTCGCTCCACGATCTCGCTCTTGGACCAGCGCATTTGTAAGGGACCGAAAGCCACTTCATCGAATACCGTGGGATTGAAAAGCTGGACGTCCGGGTTTTGAAAAACAAGTCCGACGCGGCGATGGAAATCAAGTGCGAAGTGATCGTCCTCGAATTGCGCTTCAGCGAGATGCCGCCCTTGGAACGAGATCGATCCCGAGCCAGGAAACGACAAACCGTCCAGCAAGCGCAGCAGCGTGGACTTGCCGGAGCCGTTCGCGCCCAGCAGCGCAACCCGCGTTCCTGTCTGAATGTCGAGCGAAACGCCGTCGATGGCCTGCACGGTTTCATACTGGAACGAGACATCGCGCAGTTGGAAAATCATCGGCCCCACCACAAGGCCGCGGCAGCAAGCGCGGCGAAACCAGCCAACCAACCCCAGTCGGTTGCTCGGGCGCGAAAATCCTGCAACAAATAAATCTCGCCGCGGAACCCGCGGGATCGCATCGCCAAATGCACTTCTTCGCTCATGTGAACGCTCTTGCTCAGCAGCACGCCCGCGGCGGATGATGCCAGGCGGCGGCGTTCAGCGGGCGGCAGTACTCCCACGGTCCGGCTCTTGCGCGCTTCAAACATTTCCAGCGCTGTTTGGAGTATGACGAATATGTAGCGGTACGTCATTCCGAGGATCGCGACCAGGATCACCGGGAAGCGGAAGATCCGCAGAGCCTTCAGCACCCAGGGCCATGGCGTGGTCAGCACCAGCAGAGCGGAAAACGTCGCCGCCGTTTCGGCGCGTCCAATCAGAAATGCCGCCGCGCGGAGACCCTGCTTCGTCATTGCGAATGCGACGGGCGAGCCCGGCGTCAGGAAAACCGCTGGTAGCGCGATTGCTCCAGTGAACAACAGAGCCGGAACCCATACCCATCCGGCGAGCCTCGGCATGCGAACGCGGGAAATCGCAGAGAGAATAACTGCGACAACAAACAACGCCGCGATTACGCGCAGCCGCCGGGATGCCGCGACGACGACGATCAATGCGAAAAGGCCCGCGACTTTCACCCTCGGATCGACACTCTGCAATGCGCCCTGCGAGAATGCAGCCTGCTCAGCAATCGCGGCGCGTTCGGATGCTCGAACCAGGTGCGCGATGGTGCGCTCGATGTATCCCGGCATTACGGCGCTCGCGCCACCCATCCAGTGAAGAGAACCACCAGCAGGATTAGCCCCGTCCCCGTCATGGCCGACAGCAAATAACCGAAGGCCGGGCTCTTCAGAAGCGGAGGTGCGTAGCGAGGCATGGGCGCGGTCCAGAAGGATGATAACGCGCGCAGTCCGCGGGGCGCCTGAGCCGGCGGCGCCTGATTGCCCGACGCCTTGGCAATCTGTTGCCGGGAGGCCGGGCTCGAAAACTCTTCGGGCGCCCATTCACCCCACGCAGAGCCCACGGCTAGGATTCCAAGCGGAGTCAGAATCAGCAGTGCAGCAAGCGCGAACCACAGCGGCCGGAGATTCCCCGCGGCAACATCGTTTTCAATAGCACTGGGCGCTGTCCTCTTCAACAACGCCGGCTCGGACTTCTGCAGATACGCCACAACTCCCGCCGAAACCACCATCTCGGCCAAACCGGCGATCGTCAAGTGCCCGATCATCATCGCAGGAATCGCGATATGCAGAGGATAGGGGGCGTACAGAGGAGCACCCGATGCGTCGTGATAAAGCAGCGGCTGGATTCCGAATTCGATGGCGGCCGCCAGCGCCGCGAGATTGATGGCGACGTATCCGGCGACACCCGCCGCGAAAATCCGCCGAGGCGACTTGATAGCCGCCCGTCCCGCGATAACGCGATAAGTAGCGTACGCCGCGAGCGACCCGACAATCGCCATATTGAAGCAATTCGCGCCGATCGCGGTGATGCCGCCGTCGCCAAAGAACACTGCCTGGATGATCAGTGCAATCGATATCCCCAGGATGGAAGCCCAAGGTCCCAGCACGATGGTGGCGATCCCGACTCCCACCGCATGTCCCGTGGTGCCGCCTGGCAGCGGCAGGTTGAACATCATGATGATGAACGAAAACGCCGCGAACACCGCCAGCAGCGGGACCATTTGGGTGTTGAATGCCCGCTTCATCCGCCGGAGAGACACGTACCAGAAGGGCGCCGCTCCAGCGTAGAGCGCCGCGCACGTGGCCGGACTCAAGTAACCGTCAGGGATGTGCACCGTAGATAGCTTAGCGCGCACCGGGCTCCGTCGGCCCCAGAATGGGGCTGGACGGCCGCCGCTCAGAACCGATAACCGATGGTTGCCTGGTATGTCCGCGGCGGCACGAAATGCGTTCCGCTAAAAGTAGATAGGAAATTGTAGAGTGCTACCTGATTGGTCAAATTGGTCACTGTGAAACGCGCAATCATTTTGTAGTGCTCGGCGTGGAACAAATTGTCCGTGCCCACCGCCATGTCAAACAGGTTCCGCGCCTTCACGCGATCCGGGTTGTGATCGTTGTTCTCGGTTCCAGTCTGCGGAAGCGTCAGCAGTGTCGACGTGACCGGAGCGCCGCCGCAGTTCCGCAGCGGATCCTGGAACGTAGCTTCCACGCCGCCGCACGCCAGGCCGATGTCCACTTGCTGGGCGGCTGTCAGCTTCAAAGCCGCGGCCGCATCCGGCACGCCCGTGACCACCAGACCGCTGTCGTAGCGCCAAACGAACGTTCCCCACAGCCCGTCTTTGCCGTGCTGGTAACGCAGGCTGGTGGTCTGTTGGAACGCCTGGTCATGATCGATACGGAACACGCCCGGCACGTTCGCCGTCCCTTGGAAAATCAAGCCTCCATCTTCCGGCGGGAAGTAGCGGGCGCGCGAGTGTCCGAAAGTTGTGGCAGCCTGGAAACCGTGGAGGTCGATTGTGCTCAGCCGTCCGGTCAAGCCGTCGACTTTGGAGTTGTGCCATGCGATCGGGAACGTGATCGGCGTGTTGAACAGAACGTCGAAATCGTATGCGTTATGCGTGAACTTCCAGAAGTAATCGGCGTCGAACACCAGCCAGTGGCCGATCTTCTGCTGCAACCCGCCATTGAACTGATTCCGGAATCCAGGCTGGATCGGATAACTGGCTTTCGCTCCGAAAATATTCTCTGCTAAGCCGCCGACGCCGGTAGCGCTCGAGAGCAGCAGATTCTCGTTGAACGGAGTTTCGAAAGTGCGCGAGTAAGCGGCGCGCAACACTGTCCCGGTGCGATTCACCAGGTACGATAGCCCCAGCCGCGGCTCGATACCATTCTTCGTCACCAAGCCGTTGTATTGGTCGTCTCGAAGCCCCGCGTTAATCGAAAAGTCGCCGAATTTGATGTCGTCGGTTACGTAGAAGGCCGCTTGCGTGATGTTGCCGAGCCCGTGAAAGTCAAAATACGAGCCGCCGGTGAGCAGGTCGTACGGCGCCAAAGTCGGGAACAGCTTCACGATGGCTGGGCTGGTAACCCCCATGTTGAAATTCTCGAGCAGCCGCGTCTGTTGAACCTGCGTTCCGAACTTCAGGTTGTGGCGCTTATGTGACGTGGCGACATCCGCCTTCACACCGTAGTTGGTGAGAAAGCGATTTTGAGACTCGGTTACCGGCGTGTCATCAAATGGATCGCGACTCGCGTAATAGTTCACTTGATCGCGCCGCGCGAAGGCATTGACGGTCAGCAGCGTTGTAGCGCCGAAAGCGTGCTGATAGCCCGGTGCGACGTCCCAGGTCAGCACCCGCTGCTTCTGGTCCTGGCTCAATTGATCGTAGCTGTTGGGGACCTGGAACCAATTGCGTGCCAGAAAGATATTCAGATGGAACGCATCACGCCCATTCGGCAGCCAGTCGCTGCGATCGAAAATGTTTTCATTGTTCCCGATGTCGTGAAACGGCGTGAACTCCGGCGTATCCAGAAAGTGGCCCGTGCGGATGCCGTTGAGCGCGATAAAATTCCCGAGCTTCGCCGAACCCCACCCAAACGTCGCGTTCTCGCCATAGGTTCCGAACGACCCAACGACGCCGTCGATGCTTCCGAACGGACGGGCCCCCACGCCCGATTTTGTCGTCGCGTTCACTACCAGGCTGGTCTTGTCGCCATACTGCGCGTCGGGCGCGCCGCTGATGAGCTGCATGCTCTCGATAGCATCAGGCGGCAGTTGTGTCGAAAAAACCTTACTTTGCTGATCGCTGATCGGCTGGCCATCGATCACGAACGTGACCTGCGCGTGATCACCCAAAGGATGGAAGAATCCGTTTGCGTCGGCCGCCGTGCCTCCAGTGCTGTTGTTGATGATGCTGCTCAAGCCAGACGCCGGGTCGAACGTAGGCAGTTTCATAAACGCCGAAGAGTTGGCGTCCGTATGGGCCGAGGGATCGGTATCGATCAATGAAAGAGACGCGCCGACATCCACGCTGGTCGTCACCTCACCCATCTGGAGGGTAAAGGTCAAACTGATCGGAACCGGGTTGCTCACCTCCAGCGGCTCCCTCTTGGAGGAAAATCCGGACGCCGTCACGACGATCTCGTACATGGCGGGCGGAACATTGTTGAAGCGGAAGGCTCCGCTTTCGTCCGTCTCGGTGCTTTGCATGTAGCCGGTCACTTGATTGCGAAGTTCGACCGCGGCCTTGGGGATCACCATCTGAGAAGGGTCGAGCACCGATCCAGTGATGGTGCCGCTACTGACGGACTGCCCGAACAGCGAAGCGGCAAGAAGGAAAACGAACGAGACTGCGGCTGCAACTCGGGTCATACGGAGCCCCTTTCGTACTAAGCCGAACTTGACGCACTTGTCCGGCCAGACGGTCGCGGACTAAGCGATAAAGATTACTGGCTTTTCACGAGGCTCATTGGCTAAGCTGTGGGATTTCACGCACTCCTGCCGAGTGTAGAGCCGCTAGGACTTACTTCGGGTCCTGGATGGGAAGCTCGTCAGGCATGCCATCCACGTACATTTTGGCGCTGTCGTAGAAGCCGGCCGTGGCCAGGTGGATGTCCACCTGCTTCTTGCCTTTGTTCTCCCAAAACCAGCCGTGAATGCCGGTGGTTGGCGCGGTGAACGAGCCGTAGGAATGGTCCTTGCCCTGTTCGTCCAGCTGGTAGCTCTCGAAATAGTCCTTATTGGGCTTTTGATCCGGTTCGCCGTGGAATTCGAAGGCAACGTTCCCAGTGGCCTTCCACGAGTAAATCATTCCCGCGCCCTTCTGCATGTGGTACTTGATCTCCACGCCCTCGCCCGGCATGAGCGAAAGGTCTTCGCTATCTATTTTGTAGGCATTCGCTTGAGCAGTGTAGATGCCGGCCGGTGCGGCCACGGGAACAGCCCCGCTGACTGGTTTTGCTCCTTCTTTCGCGGCGGTGGCCTTCGCAAGATCGTTCAAATGCAGCAGCGCGCCTGTCTTCAGCGGATCGATTCCATATTCCGCCGGCAACACGGCGGTAAAGAGAATCACGAGCGCCGCGATCAGCGCGATACCTGCCGCCTTCGCGATCGCCCTCCTGGAGGGCTGCACCTGCTCTACCTCGGTTTGTTGCGTCATACGCTTCTCGCCACAAAATAGCCCGCAACCTGATATCCCACCAAAACGAATCCCACAGTCATCAGCACGGCATTGGCCGCCAGGGCCTGCTTTAAGAAGCCGCTCTGCGAGCGCCAGGCGCTCAGGGCGATCAACACGGCGGTGAGCGCCAGCACCTGCCCGATTTCCACGCCGACGTTGAAGGAAATGATGTTTGTGACCAGCCCGTTTTTCGACAGATCTAACTCCTGGAGCTTGGTTGCCAACCCGAATCCGTGGAACAACCCAAAGATCAAGACAGCGGCCTTTGTATTGGGCTCGAATCCGAAAAAGCGCCGGAAACCATCCATATTGTCGAACGCCTTGTAGACCACCGACAGCCCAATAATGGCATCGATGACGTACGGGTTCGCATGGATGCCGCCCAGCACGCCAGCCAGCAACGTGATGCTGTGTCCCAGCGTGAAGAGACTGACGTACTGCACGATGTCCTTCAGCCTGTACAGGAAGAAAATCACTCCCACCAGGAAGGCGATGTGATCATACCCTGTCACCATGTGCTTCGCGCCCAAATAAACAAAGGCGGCGACCGCCGTGCCTTGGTTCGATTGGACGAATGAAGCGTCCCGCTTGGAAACGTTATGGGCGATGGCGGCGCAGGGAACCAGTAGCGCCGACAGAATGAGGAGGATCGGCAATATTCGGCGTGTCATGAAATGTCAAAAGACAAACTTCAAGGCGGCCTGCATCAGACGCGGCGGAGCGGCCTTCACCACCTGCCCGAAGAGCGCGCTGCTGATGTCGCCGTTCACCGCCGCCGGTCCGAAGAATTGCGCGTGATTGAAGGCGTTGAAGGCTTCCATCCGGAACTGCAGCGCGCGCACTTCGGTGAACGCGAACGATTTCAGCAGGGCCAGATCGAAGTTTAGCATCCCCGGCCCATAAAACGACCGGCGCGACGCGCTGCCCGGCGTGCCCAGCGCATTCTGGCTGAACGCCGAGGTATTGAAATACGGCAGGCCATTGCGGGGATTGCCGTTGAGATTCAGCGGAAGACCGTTGTAATCCGGCAGGTCCAGGCTGTGATTGTTCACGCCGTTCGGAATGCTCCCCATCAGTGAGTTGTCGCCGTCCGAGTGCAGCGTGACGGGAAAGCCGGTACTCGCGCGCGTGATTCCGGAAAGCTCCCACCCGTTGGTCAGACGCTTGAGCGTGTCCGAGAGCGGTCGAACGGAAGCTGGTATTGAAAGCTCGCGACGAAATTATGCGTCAGATCGAACGCCGAAAGCGCGCGCGTGGCGCTGAAGTTGTAGGGATTCACGGGATCGGAAATGCTCGACGCCTGGTCGATCGACTTGCTGTAGGTGTACCCGATCAGAAATGTCAGGTTCTTGGTGGAATGCCGCAGTGTGGCCTCGAAAGCATTGTAGTTCGAGTTCCCGATGCTTGCGTCGTAGTCGTCGTTGGCGAAAGCCGGGCCCAGTCCCGAGCGCGTGCCTTGAATCGTCTGCCCGGCGGCGGTCGTGTACGTCGTGTCTTCTCCGAACGGCCCGCAGGTCGGCGATCCTGGACGCCACCGCGCTCGGGCTGGCTCAAAGCCAGGCACAGCGCCGGATTTCCTGGATTCGCGGAATACACCAGCAGCAGATGATGCGCCTGCGATCCCACATAGCTCAAGCTCAGCACGCGTGTTCCCGTCAAACTGCCGCTCGATCGAAAGGAAGTAATTCTCGTTATATGGATACGTGTTCCACGGCGGAGGCGCGGTCATTCCGGCGATAGGTTCAAATCCTGAAAAATCGAATGTCGAATTGGGATTCTTCGCGGATGTATTCAGCGGCGGAAACCGCAATGGGAACGGATTGCCATTGAATGCGCCGTTGGACGCCGTGATGAACGGCGTCGCGAACAGCGGCGGCCCGGGACTGGTGTAGCTCAAGCCGTAAGGCGGCTGGGGCTCGTCGATCGCCATGGTGTTGCCTTCGATCACCGAATAGTAGATCCCGTAGCCCGCGCGGATGCTGGTCTTCTCCGGCCCGCCGGTGATCTTCGCCAGTATCCCGTCTGTCCAGCGCCGGCGAGTAAGCCAAGCCGATGCGCGGCGAAAATCGGTTGCTGCGATGGAACCAGCGTGTTCGGCACGCCTTTATCGCCGACATACACGATCCCCGGCGGGAGCCGTCGGAAACACCACCGATTGCTCTCCCGGAATGAAGGTCGGAATCTGGTTGTATTTCTCGGACCAATACTCCATCCGATCCCAGCGCACGCCGTAATTCAGCGTCAGCGTGGATGTCGCACGCGCCAGCTATCCTGCGCAAAGCCTCCGAAGTATTTGTGGCGGATATAGTAGGCCTGCGAATCGGCCTGATTGTAGTTGCTTGCGACGCCGATCAGAAAATCCGCGAAGTCGATCCCGGTTTGCGATCCGGAGAACAGGAACGACCCGTTGAACGTCGGATTCGGATTGACGTTCACCTGCTCGTAGCTGAACTCCAGCCCCGCCTTGAACGTATGCGACCCCCACACCTTGGAAAAGTTGTCGTTCAGCGCGTATGTATTGTTGGCCTGCTTCAAATTCGTGATCGGCGTTCCCATCACGAACGAATTGAAGATGATGTTTTCGATGCCTTCGATGGAAGGCGCCAGCGGAACGATGCCGGGAGTGCCCACGCCGGTCACGAAGCCTTGCGACGCCAGACTCGGGCCCACGCCGCCGGCCGGCTGCCCGACGTTGTTCGAATCGCGCATGTAGCTCAGGCGGAGCTCGTTGACCGTCGAAGGGCCGAATGTCTTCGTGTCGCCGAAATTCACCAACTGCGCGCGCCCCAGCGTCAGCGCGTTGAAGCCCGGGAACGCTCGCGCCGCCCTGCCCGGTCGGATAAGGATTGTTCACCGTGTAGTCGTCGAAGAAATAGTAGGCCGACAACAGCCCCCAGCGTTCGTTGTTGCGCGTCCACTCTGAAGCTGCCTTTGTCGTCGCGCACCGTCTCACCGTCCGCGCCCGTCGAAAATGTCGACGGACCGACGTTGGGAAGCGGGATGTACTGCAGCAGGTGCTGCGCGGGCGCGGACCAAACGCTTTGCGGGATGATCGCCACCCGGAAAAACCTGACTATACGGCTCATTCGCCGAAACCGGATAGCCCAGCTTCTGCGACAAAAGATTCGCCAGATACGGCCCGCCCACGGTTCCCGTCAGTTGGCTCTCGAGCGCGTTGAAATTACCCGACCGCTCAGCGAGCGTCGGCACCGGAATCAGGCCGGTATCGATCCCCTGTGCGTTCCGCGTCCCCTGATAATCGGCGAAGTAGAAGATCTTGTCCTTCCTGATCGGCCCGCCCACTGTGCCGCCGAATTGATTTTGCCGGTAGAAGCTGCGGTCCGGCGAAAAGAAATTGCGCGCGTCCAGATCCGTGTTCCGCAGGAATTCGAACGCGCTGCCGTGAATCTGGTTGCCCCCGCCCTTGGTCACCACATTGACGATGCCGCCGCTATAGTTGCCGATACTCGGCGTTGAAGTTGTTGGTGAGCACCCGGAACTCAGCGATGGAGTCCAGATTCGGAACGATGGTCGTGCCGCCGTTCATCAGCTCCTTGACGTCGCCGCCGTTCACCATGAATCCGTTGGCGTCTTCGCGCTGGCCGCTGATGGACTGATTGCCCGGATTCAAACCGCCCGATGGCGCGATGGCCACCGAGGCGCCAGCCATCACGATGGAGTCCGGCTGCTGCGTCGACATTGGCACGATGCCCGGTTGCAGCGCCAGCAGGTCAGTGAAGCTGCGGCCGTTCAGCGCGACTGCGGTCATCTGCGTTCCCGTCACCACCTGACCCATCTGCGAGCTCGAAGTCTCCACTTGAGCGACGTTTTCCAGCACCGTTACTTCTTCAATCTTCTCCGCCATCTCCAGCGTCAGATCGACAATGAGCGCGCCGTTGTCGTTCACTTCCAGATTGCCGCGGGACTGTGTACCGAACCCTTGCTCCTCCACCTTGACGTTGTAGCGTCCCACCGGCAAGCTGGGAAAAGCGTAGAGGCCTTTGTCGTCGGTGACGCTCTTGGTCTGAACGTTGGTGGCGGTGTTGGTGGCGGACACCGTAGCGCCCGGGATCACGGCGCCACTGGGGTCTTTCACCGTGCCTGAAATGCTGCCCGTGGTGGCAGCCCAGAGAACGACAGGCTGCATCGCCACGAAACACGCCAGCAAGAACGGCCCAGAGAGAAAACCACTCATTCGTCTTAGACGCACCGTACCTAGTCTATCGGCCAGGCTAAGAAACGAGTTGATTCCCCGGTCATCTCTGGGTCACTGACCGGTGCGTGACGCGCCAATGCTCCTTCGTTTTCAATGTGCGTCGAGCGTGACCCTGCGGATGTTGGCCATATTCGAGCCATCGCGCGCACGGAAACCGCTGACGCTGACCTGGTCTCCCTGCTTGAGTGAATCCACTTTCCAACCCTGGCTCATCAGGCCGTTCGGGCTGGCCAGCTCCAGCTCCCAATTTGCGACCTTATCCTGGTCCTCCTTCACATCCAGATACATGAGGACATGCGGATTGTTCCACACCACTTTGGTGATGGTTCCTTTGAGCGTAATCAGTTTGGTTTCGTCGTACTGCGCCTTAAATGAATGGTGAGCGGCGACAGGCAGGGCGGCCAATAGCGTACCAGCGGTTGCGAGCAAAACAACTTGCTTGGTTCGCATCACGATACCTCCGCAACGGCCCTTCCTAGGGGCCTTCCGGGCTGAGTATAACACCTTGCGTCAGGATTGGGGCCCTCCGTCTTGCGGGGATCCGACAAAAATCTTACGTCCATTGGCTAGCACTACTTCTCTAGCCGAGGCCACGTACGATCCATCCCGCGCCTGATAGCCCACCACCGTGACACGATCGCCAATCTTGAACGACATCCGGCTCCAGCCCTGCCGCGCCAGCGTGTTCGGTCCGGCGGTCTCGCAAGCCCAGTTCGCCGTCTTGCCCTCCGCCTTCACGTCCACGTACAAATACACGTGCGGGTTCATCCATTCGACTTTGGTGATCCGGCCTTCCAGGGTGATGCGCTTGCTGAGGTCGAACTCCGCGCTGACGGAGTGGTGCGCGGCAGCCGGTATTCCCGGCACGATCAACTCGAGCAATATGGCGAAGAATATCATTTGCAATCGCATATTTCGCCTTACCAGGAGCCTAGCACGGGCACTGTCCCCCTCAAAAGCTTGACCGCGTCACACCTGGTCGGTGACCAGTACGTGACCGCTACCGCTACGGCTTATCGCGAACCAGCATACGCGTTCAATTCCCAGATTCTGGCTTAAGACTGCCCTGCCCCGAAAGGTCGCGGTGATACAGATACGAAATCTCAATCGGCATGCTGTCCATGGAACGCACCCGCAGCACCACTTGATAGAGCCGCGGCAAGCGTCCGTCGCGCGTCTTCAGTTTCGCCACCAGCGCGCGCGCCAGCTCCGGATCGGTGAGCGCCCGCACCGCGGCCAGCGTGCTCGAAATTTGATTGCCGGATAAGTAGAGAATGTCACCCTTACCGTACAAACCAGGGATGTGACTAATCAGCGCGAGGCTCTCGTCGGAACCGGCGGCCGCTTGGGGATTGCTGTCCGGAATAAAGGCGGGCTCCCCAGGCTGCGGCTTCAGATTCCGGATGCCGTTTGGCTCCAGCACGAATGGCTGGCCAGTGGACAGCGCTTGGATCTGGCGATTCCCGCTGGCCGGGCCCAAAAAGACCACGTTGTCCATCAGCACCTCGGGCATCGAAAGCAGGTCGCTGCGCGTCAGCAGAACATTGTCCTTGCGGTGCGCCAAAAACTGCCCCAGCACGAAGGAAGCGCTTGCCGTTCCCACGCCCGTAACTCCGTTCGAGGCCGCCAGGCAGACCATCAGCGGGCGATTGGTGGCCAGGATGGGCCCCCAAAGCTGATCGAGTTCCGCTGAACCATAGCTTGCGGGCGCGGAGGCAGCGGTAACAGCGGCGCCCGGCTTTGGACGCCACAGCTCGATGCCGGCGATCAAAGCAAACGCGGCCGCAATAGCGAGCAGCGCACCCAGGATCATCGTGACGCGCCGGCTTCCACCCGCTGGAGCTTGTTCAATGACAACGGCCGGGACCGGTTCCGTCTGGATCGCGCGCGTCTCGAACGTTACCTTGAAACCGCCCTTGGGCACATCGACAAAAATCGGATCGCCCGCGCCTTCGGTGCGATAGTACTCGGCCAGCTTCTGCCGTAACCGCCCTACATGCATCCGGACCACGGATTCCTGACGCGGATCATACGACGCGGGCTTGGCGAAGACGTCCAGCCCCACGGTGTATTCCTTGAGGGCGTCCGCTGTGCCGGAAAGCGATTTCTCGGCTAAATATTGGAGCAGATTACGGTGAACTTCCGACGTCCGGAAGGCTTTGCTCTGAATAATCCGCTGGACTTGGGTCTGATTCGCTTCCAGCTCGAGCACCATCGCTATTTATCATACGGCATGCCCGCCAGTTCGTAGTACCCGCTTAACCGGAAGTGAATCGTGATCGCCTTGCTGCCCGGATTCTGCCAGCGCCAGTGGTACCAACCGGACGACCTGGCTTCGAACGCGCCGTGCCCCTCCGCTGCCTGGCTGCTCTTTTGCCCTGGGAACTCGCACGACAGCATCTCCCCGCCGTGCGTGCTTGACCACGCGTATACCAGAGTTGCCCCCGCCTGCATCCCCACCCGATAGTCGAGCTCATCATGGCTTGCAACCGTCAGATCGAGACTATCCTTGCGGAACGGCGACAGAAGCACGCGGGCGCTGGCCGGCAGCGCGGCGGCCGAAGGCGCGGGAGGTCTTTGCACTCTCCAGAAATGCACTCCCGCTATGACGCCGGCGGCAACCAGCACCGCCCCGGGAATCAACCATGCTCTCCGAGTCACTACTCCCGATTGTAAGCGGAGGTTCTTCCCACTCTCTCCCCCTGAGGGAAAAACATTAGTTTTTTGCCGTCAAGTGCCTCCTCCCTCTGTAGTCCAGCGGCATCCTGCCGATATAAGTAGCAGGCATGGCAACGTTGCCTCGAGAAAATTGGAGCGTGGCGTCCATCCGCAAGATCAGCGGAGTCAGTCTGGAAGAAATCGCCCGCAACACTAAGCTCAAGGTCACCACGCTCAAAGCCATCGAAGAGGCTAACTTTGAAGTTCTGCCGGGCGGGATCTACAATATTAGCTACATTCGGCAATATGCCCGCGCGATAGGCGCCGATGAGAGTTCGCTGGTGCGCTTGTACCAGGCCTTGTGCCAGGATGATAATCAGAGCCGGGCAGAAGGGCACTAAGGGCCGGGGCGCTAACGAATCCGGGCGTTAACTGGCCGAGAATCCTCTAGCCCAGAAAGCAGGTGCCACGGTGCCCGAACCAACTGCCAGCCATGCCGTTCTCGGCCGCGAAGTTACCGTCACCGGCGAAATCCGCAGCCGCGAACCCCTCACCATCGAAGGTGAAGTGGAAGGAACCATCGATGTCTCCGGGCATAAGCTCACCATTGCGGCGGGCGGAAAGGTACGCGCCAACATCAAAGCCAAGGAAATCGACGTCCGGGGTTCGCTCGAAGGCAACATCGGCGAGGCCGACATCATCTATATCCGCGCCGGGGCGCAATTCCTGGGCGACGTTCACACCAGCCGCATTGTCATCGAGGATGGCGGTTTCATCCGCGGCAAAGTGGATCTCACTCGGACGGCCAGCGTTGGCCACGCCGTTTAGCAACCGCGCCGCTTAGTGAAACACCTGGTCCACGGCGTGAAACGTAGTGACGAACTCGACTCCCAGTACATTCGTCCGCGTTCCCGGAAAATTCTGGATCCTCAGCCACTCATAGCTGGCCTTGATCAGTTGATGCCGGTTGAGCCAGCACCCGCCGCCCAGCTCATACGAGCCGATCGAAGCCGAGAACTGATTCGTGGAAGCTCCGCTCAAATCCGCCGCTCCACCGGGCCTGAACCACCCCGCGCGCCCAGCCACATAGAACCGCGGCGTCAAAATTCGCTTGGCCTCAAAGTAAGTGGAATTCACCGAGGGCGCTTGCGAGAAGCCCGGCAAATCATACTGGAACCGCTGCCATTCGCCGCTGGCGCTCCAATGCCCGCGCGCCCACTGGACGTCTACGCCGAGTCCGCTGGCCGGAAAATCGCGCACGCCGGTTCCTAGCGGCAGCAACGCCGCCGCATCCGGAGCGAGGTATGGCCCGCGAAATCCGGAAACGCCCACGCGAAAACCTTGCTCGATCGTGTAGCCGCCGCCCGCCACCCACTGCGCATACTGCGGGGCATGACTCACGCTCAGCGCATCGGATGGCGAGCCGCTCGTCACCTGGATGCGCCCATCCAGGCGATGGCTGGAGATTTCAGCCTGCACGCCCGGCAATCCATACAAGCTAACCGGCGTCAGCCCCAATCCCCCGCCCGCCGGTCCGCCACAACCATTCCAGACATAGCCGTAATGTTGTTGGAGCAGGTCCGCCACTCCGCACGGGATCTGGTCGTTGCGCAGCGACAGCGTTTGAATATAGCTCAGCGGCTGATCGAGCAGCGCATTGTCGGCGTCGTCGTAGTGCAACGGAAACGCGCCGAATGCCGAGGAAAGCCGGCCCGGCCTTGATCACCACCGATGTCTTCTCTCCGTGGATCTGATACCCGACGAACGCCTGAATGGGCTGGACGTACCATTCGTGCTCGGCGTCGTAAGCATCGTAGTAGAGGTACGGCGCCAGACGAAACTGCATGGCGGAATAAGCAAACCAGTGCGATCCCAGTCGCACCGTCGGATACAACATCGCCTGAAAGCCTGCCGGAAATGGTGAATGATTCGGTTCCGCCAATTGGAGCCGGCCGGTGTACATCGCACCGCCGCTCACTGTCACCGGCACGCTGATGCCGAAATTGGAATCCTGCGGCAGCGCGGGCACGGCAAGCGCCAGAGAAACCGCAATCCAAAGGGCTCGTCTTAACATGGCCGCGCCTCCTTGCTCACCAACTGTTCCTCCGTGCGGCGCGATCCGGACCCAGTCCAAGCCGCAGGGTCACCGTGAACGTCGATCCGACTCCTTCGCGGCTCTCGACATCCAGCGTTCCACCCATCAGCTCCACCAGTTGTTTCACCAACGTCAGCCCTAAACCGGTTCCGCCGTAGCGCCGTGTCATGGAACCATCGGCCTGAGTGAACTTCTCGAACACCAGATCCAGCTTGTCGGCCGGGATCCCAATGCCGGTATCCCGCACGGCCAGCACCATGGATGCTTGATCAGACGTCTGCCGCGCGCATCGCACCATCACATCCACGCGCCCGCGCTGCGTAAACTTGATTGCGTTGCCGATCAGGTTGACTGCGATCTGCCGGATGCGCGTCGCGTCGCCGATCAGCTGCCGCGGAGCATCGGCGGAGTACTGCAACGCCACACTGCAGTCCCTTGACGGACGCTTGTGGAGCCAGCAGCTCCATCACCTCTTGGATAATCTCGCGCAGGTCGAGCGGCGTCAAGCTTCAACGCTCATCCTGCCCTCGTCCAGCCGCGAAAAATCCAGAATGTCGTTGATAATCCCGAGCAGCAAATTGGCCGAATCGCGCACCGTCGACGCGAACTCCGCTTGCTCCTCATTGAGCGGCGTATCCAGCAGCAGCTCCGTCAGCCCGATGACGCCGTTCATGGGCGTGCGCAGCTCGTGGCTCATATTGGCGAGGAATTCGCCCTTGGCGCGGTTGGCCGATTCCGCCGCGAATTTGGCGCGCTCCAGCTCCTCGCGCGTCCGGCGCTCGGCCGCTGCCACTCGATTGAACGATTCCGCCAGCACCTGCAATTCTCCCGCGGCCTTTCCGGACGCTGATGCGTTCCGGAAACTGGCTGGCGCGCTCGCCGCGCTCCAACTGCGCCGCCAGATCGCGCAACGGCTTGGTCACCGATCGCGACGTTGCCAGCGTGAACAGCAGCGCCAGCAGCACGCCGAAGCCGCCGACCTTCATCAGAATGCCCACCCATCCGGCGGTGAATTCGCGCACCGCCGCGATCCAGCGACTGCAAAGCCACCAATTGGAAGCCGGAACCCAGCCGCGCATCCTGCACCGGCAGCACCAGGAACGTCTCGCCCTTGCGACGGACTTCGCATTCCGCGAGCGGCTGCGCGCATCCGGAGCGCAGATCGCTTTCCAAGCGCGTCCCAGGTGGCGCGCGGAACAGGTGGACTGCAGAATCCGGCCGTCGCGCAATAGAACCGTCTCGCCACCCAAATGATAGCGGCTCAAGTCGAACTTCGCGCCCAGCTTCAGCTCGCCGATCTGTTCGCCGCGATAGCTGATGGGCAGTGGAGGTCAATTCATAAACCACTCCGCCGCTCTGCATCACCGAGGTTTGCGCCGGGATGTCGCTCAGTTGCGCGGCCGAGGCTGATGCGCCTTGCGCCGAACTCCACCGCCGCCAGCGTCCGCCCCTTCCAGTCCGTGACGGCCAGAAGATCGTAGCCCACCAATCCGTGCATCTCGCGCAATTGCGCCTCGATGGTGCGCCGGATCTCGGCCTTGGTCTCGGGCGTTGCGAGGCGCTTCGTGCGTCAGCCCGATCGCGGCCTTCAACCCGGCGCTGTCGGCCAGCACGGATACGAACTGGCTGATACGCCGCGAGTAATCCTCATTGGCGCGAGCCAGCAGCTCTTGCGATTTCTGCAGCGAATCGCGCAAGTCGCTCTTTCACGTGCTGTTGCACCAGCGTGTTGAGCGCCACAAAACTCGCCCCCAGCACCACGCACACCGGCACGAAACGAGAACAGGAACGCCCGGCGTGGTGAGAGACATTCGCGCAATCACGGCTGCGGCTCCATGTCCACGTTACGGCTCCGTATCCACCGGCACGCTGATGTTCACGTCCACGCTGCCGGCTTCAGGCACCACAACGTCCACCTTGTGATAGCCGGCGATCTTGTGCCAGGCGGTCAACCGGTAGCGGCCGGCCGGCACGTTCGAAAATGCAAAGTTGCCGTCGGCCGAAGGCTTGGCATACCAGGGACTGCCTGTCACCACGATGGCTGCATACATGTTGGCGTGAATGTGGCAATAGACCTGAACGACGCCGGCGCTCGTGAACTTCACGGTGCGGCTTTGGCCCTGCGGGTAATAACCGAGATCGAACTCCCGCGCCTTGGAAAGCGAAAATACGTTGTGGAAAATCGGATCGGAATTCGGAAACTGCACCGTGGATCCGACCGGCACCACGATCAACTCCGGATCGAAACGCGAACCCTGTTGATTGAGAACCGCGGTAACAGGCGGCAGCGGCCGCGCGTTTGCTCCCTCCAGCATCACCACCATGCGATCGAATTCATTGACGCTGGCGCCCGCGCCTTCTGGCGGCGCAACGGGTGCCGCAGTGCCCCGCAAGTTATAGACAATGGGGGACAAAGCCTTCTTCGTCAGACGCTTGGTGACGACGGCATGTCCCGTGACATCGCCCGCGGCCGCGTTCAGCGCCAACAATAGGAGGCCTGAAATGGGGCGTAGGAGTTTCATCCCAATTCCTCTGATATATCTTGAAATCGGCTGGCCGCCTTCCAGGCAATAGGTGGGATCGAGAGAGGAGCAGTTGAATACCGCCGGTGCTGTCTCGAACCAAAATACGGCGATGGCGCGCCCGCCGCCCTCCGCTGGCACTCCTTTGTGTGGTATTTAGGATATACATAGCGTGTTCCAGATCCTGTTGGCCGAAGATAATCCGGGCGACGTCCTGCTGTTCCGCGAGGCCTTGAAGAGCCGCCAGGTTCCTTGCGACATCGTGGTCGCCGAGGACGGCCAAAAAGCCATCGCCATTTTGGGAAACAACGCCATTGGCGAAGCCGGATTTTGCCCGCATCTCATCGTGCTCGATATTAATCTGCCCAAGTACAGCGGCGACGTGGTGCTGCGGCACATCCGGCATCAGCCCGCGCTCAACGGCGTGCCCGTGATCGTGCTGACTTCTTCGCCTTCTCCCACCGATCGCTCAGCCGCTCTGGAACTCGGCGCGACGCTCTTTCTGCAGAAGTCCTCCGACTTGAGCGAGCTGTTCGACATCGGCAGGATCGTCGAAGTGGTGCTCTCCCAGGGGCTGAACAACGGAGCAGGCGCCGTCCATAGCGATTAGCGGCGGCCCCCCGCAAGCCCTTGTCTCCGTGCGCCGGCACATTTTTACAAGTGCGCGCGCAATCGAGCGCCGAACGGTGTTCTAATGTTTGAAGATGCGTTTGGCCGGGCGGCCGCGGGAAATCATTGGCTTGCCGGTAAACCAAGTGACTGACTCCTGCGTCAACACCAGGGAGGTTCGTCCTCGCCGATAGCTGAGCCCTACAAAGAAAATATGCGATCCATCACATCCACGACACTTTTCCTGCTTGCTCTCGCCCTTTTCCCTCGGACATCATCCGCTCAATCGTTTGACTCGAGCGGAGACGGAATGTTAAACGGCACGTACAATCTCCGGCAAGTGATCTATTTCGTCCAAAGCAGCCAATCGCCGCAAGGCACCGTGGGCGAGGCCATCAACACTTACGGCAACATCACGTTCGACGGCAACGGAAGCTACAACTTCAGCGGATGGTTCCTTGATTCGGCCAGCAGCTCCAGTACACCGGTCCAGTTCACGTCTGGCGGCACCTACGTGATTTCCGCTAGCGGCATGGGTTACATCACTCCAATCAACTACATCCAGGCGCAAATAAGCAGCAGCGACGATATTGTCGGCCTGGTCTCGCCGAACGGCATTTTCATCGGCAGCTCCACCCAGAACGCGGACAGCTTTAACGATCTGGTGATCGCCGCGCCGGTCGGCTCCACGCAAGCCACCAACGCCACGCTCAACGGCTCCTACCAGGTCGCTTACATGGATCCCTCCTTTGCCGGCGACGCAATTTTCAGCATGACCGCCGACGGACATGGCAACATCGGGTCAGTCGATGTGACCGGCTATGTCGGAACCAACGACGCGGCTACCGAAACCCTCACCGGCGTAACGTACTCCTTCTCCAACGGGGCCGCGCAGCTCAATCTCGGCGGCGATCCCAACAACTCGCTCGTCGCTGGAACGTCGCTGCTCTACATCTCGCCGGACGGCAGTTTCGTATTCGGCGGCTTGTCGAACGGCTTCGATATGTTCGTGGGAGTCCTCAACGCAACCAGCGATCCCAGCAATTACGACGCGTTGTACTATCAGGCGGGGCTCGATTTCGACCTGACCCAAGAGACCTCCAGCGGGTTTGCGTTTCTCGACTCCTACTACGGCGCCATCAGCGTTTTTTCGGGCAACATTATTGGTCATCAAAGCCTGAACTTACAGGTCGCCTATGGCGGCGCGGCGGATAACACCTATTACGACAGCTACATGCTCAATGGTGACGGCAGCTCCAGCGATGTCGATTTCGCTCAGAACTACTGGAGCAGCGCGGACGGAACCATGCGCATCGGATATGGCGCATCGGCTGGCTTCCTTTCACTGAATGTCGCACTGCAGGCGCCCACCCTCAGCGGTTCCGGCGTGTTTCTCAACCCTCAGGGCGTAGTGAACGCGGCCAGTTCGGCGCCCTTCACGGCGCATATCTCACCCGGTGAATTCCTCACGCTTTATGGCTCCGGTCTCGCTCCCAGCGCCGCGGGCGCTACTTCCCTTCCGCTCCCCACCAAGTTGAACGGTGTGCAGGTGAAGATCAACGGCATTCTGGCGCCCATCAACTTTGTGAGCCCCACTCAGATCTCCGTGGTGGTGCCGTTTCTTGCTACCCAATCCATCGCGCAAATCCAGGTGATCAACGGCTCATCGAAATCCAATATCGTTACTCAATTCGTGGGACCCACTTCGGCTGGCGTGTTCACCGTCCCGGCCGGCGGCATCGCCGACGCAGCGGCGTTGGACATCACCGCTGGTTACGCTTTGGTATCCGGCTCTGCTCCCGCGCAAATTGGCGACGTGATCGCTGTGTATTTGGCGGGCCTGGGGACCGTGAATCCGACAGCCGACGATGGCGCTCCCGGCGCTAGCACCCCTCCCTATAATGAGACGCCCCAACTTCCGCTGGTCTTGATCAACGATTCAGCGAGCGTCCAAACACAAGCCTCGGTAAGCTTCGCGGGCCTCGCTCCTGGATTCGCAGGACTCTATCAGATCAACTTCACTGTCCCGAGCGGCGTGGCCTCGGGCGGCACAACCCTGGAGATCGCAGGAGTCGATGGTTCGGGTGCGACGGATTCCGACACCTACGAATCGGTGTTTCAAGTCGGAACACCGGCTACCGCCACCGTCTCGCCGGCCGCTCGCGCTAAGCCAGCGGGCAAGATGCCGTTGATTCACCGCCACCGCATGGCGAGGCCGGGCGTCGTCACCACAAACCGGTCTAGGGTAAGCCAGCCGATGCTGCGCGTACCGTTGGGTCGCTGAGGGGTAAATCAACCGTGATCGGGTCGTGATCCGAAATCCGGTCCGGTATGGCGTGATTCAGATCCTTCAGCGTTCGCCCGTGGTAACAACTGAACGCCGGCCACTCGTGAGCGTCCGGCTTGCGTAAATGCGCGGGCCGGACGAAGATCCAATCCAGCTTGTAACGCCCCACCGGTCCGAACCGCCGCTCCAACTCCTCGGTCGCCTCGAACCCTTTCTCGGAACGCTCGTTGGAGTTCGCCAGCTTTCCGCTGCGCCCATTGGCGGAGTGCTCGCTGTCGCCGCGAAAGTCGAAAGCGCTCCCGTCGTCGAAGCGGAATTTTTCCAGCGTGTCGAAAAACTTGGCTTCCGGATTGTCGCCGATCAATGGAATGCTGGCGCGCGTCGGATCGTCTACCTTGCGGGCGAACCCAATCAGCCCGAGCGACAAATCGTACGCCCACCCCAAGGGCGTCGAATACTTGATCGCCGTAGTGGCGCCCTCCTCGGCCCACCACTTGCCGCTCCCGAACCGCTGCTTCAACGCGCGCGTCACGCTCACCGGAACGCCATTGTGCGTCGACGTGTTCATGTCGCCCGCCAGAATCACCGGATGATCCATCTGTTCGATCTTGTCGAGGATTTCGGTGAGCTGCCTTCGCCGGTTCGCGGGCGCCGTGACGTCTTCCAGATGCGTAGCCACGATAGTCACGCGGCCCGAAGGAAATTCCGGATCGGTAATGTCGGCCATGAGCATCATGCGGCCTCCCCGCCGCACCTGCCGGATCAATTGCTCTTTGAAAACTACCATGCTCACTTTGCCCTCGGCTTTCACGGCCGGCGAAGCTCTCTTCTCGTCCTTGTACCAGTCGTGGCCCTGCACCAGGAATGGAATCAAGCGCACGTTCTCCAGGCGGTACCGGCTCAGGATCGCAGTGCCATGCAGTCCGCGATAGCGCTCCGGATCCGGAGTCATGATTTGTTTCACCCGCGCCAGCATTCCCTCGCGGTCGTCATCGGGCTCCTTGTAGGCCTCTTCCACCTCGCGCGCCACCACCTGCTGGTCAAGGCCCATGGTGATTGGATCCACTTCGACAAACTCCACGCCATAGGCGTAGTTCATGTTGAGATCACCGGCTAGTTCCTCGGCCACATTTCGAAATAGAGTTCGATTCACTCCCCAATCCACTTCGTTCAAAACCAGGACGTCGGCCTGCTGGAGCATCGCGATTTGCTCGCGAATTTTGGCGCGTTGGTCTTCGCCGGCCTTGGAACCTTTGTCTTCCATCAAGGCATTGAACCGCTTCGGATCGCTCAAAGCGAACCGTACGGCGTCGAACTCCAGGCCTCGTTCGATATTCCATTGCGCCACCCGCAGGGTTTTGCCCACGCCCGGCAGGTTCGGCTTCAACGGCATCGCGCCGGAATCGGAAGCGGTGTTTCGCACGAAAGGCGTGGTGAGCAGCTTATTCAGCTTGTCGCGCAGCGCCTCGGGAGGATCGTCGAACTGATAAAGCTGGGTCATTTCCTTGAACGTGAGCAGGGCCGGGTCCGCGGGCTGAGATAGGCTTTCGGGCCTGCCAACGATTGGCAGAAAAGCAAGTACCGCAAGAATCTGGGTCGTCCTCATTCTGTGCATTTGACGCCGCACCGGCCAAATAGACACAGTTGGTCCCGCGTAACTCAGAATCATTCGCGGTGATCCGCGAATTTCGTAACTGCTATTAACGCTGTGGCGTCTAAAGTTTAAAACTCAGCGGACCGAATTAATAGGCAGGTGCGCGACATGATGTTTCAAGGACGGTCGGTAATCTCAGCGGTTTGGGGAATCGTCCCAGGCGCCTTTCCCTCTCCGGCATCCAACCAAGCCCCCAGCCCCGCCACGGGTTGGCTTCGCCTGTTCCGGCGTGATCCTCAGCGGAATCGTTCACCGCGGCTTCCGGTGCCCAGTCCCAATCCAGGCGCCGATACCCAGAGCCACTAGCCCTGCGAACGTGGCCGCAGCCACGCGATCAGCCCTAGCCCAGCCACCAACACGAGAGTTGCGCCCGGCTCTGGAGTTGGCGCGATGTGATCGGGTCCGGCGGGCGGATCGGTCATCAAAAACGCGGTCGATTGGCCGTCATACAGCCCCACACCGGTGATCTGGCCCGCGCCGTTGATCCCAAACGCCTCTTCCAGCACCCACCCCGAATTCGCAGGGAGCAGCGAGTTCAAATCCAGCATGCTTCCGTCATAGTAGAGAAAGGCGTGCTGATCGCCATTGGCCAGATAGCTGTAGCCCACAATCTCGCCGCTGGCGTTGATTCCATAAGCGTAGCTGCTTCCGCCCAGCGTCCCCAGATCGGTCATCGTTCCATTGGTCGCCGAGAAGGCGTGCTGATAACCATTCGCCAGACTCGCGAATCCTGTCACCTCGCCGCTCGAATTGACGCCCGTCGCCTGGCTGCTGGCGCCTCCCAGCGTCCCCAGCAAATCCACGCTTCCGTCCGCGTTCCAGACCACCGCGCGAAAAGTCCCGTTCGATAATCGGCCATCGCCTACCACGGTTCCCGCATCATTCAGCCCGTACGCGGCGCTCCAGTTCATGCTGGACGGCAAAGCCAGATCTTTCAATTGGCCGTTCATCACCACAAATGCCTGGCCGTTGCTGCCCGCCACTTCGCCCGAGCCGTTGATGGCCGTCGCGTATGTGTTCGCGCCCAAATCTGTCGAACCGCCGCTGCTCCAAATGGTCCCATGCGATTGCCCGTCAATGTACGCGCTCCCAACCGCCGTTCCCGCGTCGTTGACCCCGTACGCAAACGATTCCGTGCCGGAGCCCAACGGCAGAGCTTGCAAACCGCTGGGTGTCGAAACGAACGCCTGCTGCCCGCCGGAAGAAGCCTGCCCCCAGCCGACCACCGTCCCTAAGCTATTCAAGGCATAGCCCGCCGAAGACCCCGAGCTCCCTAGCCCGCCTAGGCTGACAATGGTATAGATCGGATTGCCGAAAGCGGCCGCTGCAAACAACAGCAGGGAACCTAGCGTTTTCACGGAAGCACCTCAAAAAATCGGATTGCAAGCTAATTATTTCACCCAATTATCCACACCGGCACTACCAAACTTCTCAATTTATTTCGCCCGCGCTCCCGGACAACCTTACTATTCCGTGGGTAGTAGCGGGGAAGAGGGCGGGCAGTGATAGCCTGATACAAACTATGCCCATTGACGCATCGATCCTCAACGAAATCGAGCACTTGCGCGAGCTCACCACGCTCGAAAAGGCCGCCCTCGCCGAAAAGATCGACCTGATCCGCTATCTGGACGGGCAGATGGTGTTCAACTATGGCGATCCAGGCAACGCGCTCTACATCGTGCGCGCAGGTGAGTTCGAGATATACGTTAAGAACGACCAAGGCGAGAAGATTGTGCTGGAAATCTCCCAGCCGGGCGACATATTCGGGGAGGTCGCGCTGCTGGACGGGGGAACGCGCACCGCGTGGGTGGCTGCTCTGGGCGACGGCGAAGTTCTCCGTCTGGATCGCGAGCATTTCGAAGACTATGTCCGTCAATTCACGCCCGCCGCCCTGAACCTGTTGAGCGTCGCCGCGCGAAGATTGCGCAAAAGCGATGAAGTGATCCGGCGCACCGTCACGCGCAACGTCAACGATGTCGCCGAGGAGCACCGGACTCTGTTGACGCGATTGGCCGATTACGTCCCCTTCTATACCGGAAGCGTGGCGTCCTTGCTGCTGCACCTGCTATTTCTGGGCGGCTGGATCGTGCTGAACGTCAGCCTGATCCGTGGCCTGAGAGCCTTCGACCCGTATCCGTTCGAGTTCCTCTCGGTAATGATCTCGGTGGAAGCGATCTTCCTGAGCCTGTTCGTGCTCACCAGCCAAAACCGCCAGCGCGCGCGCGACCGCATCCGTTCCGACATCGAGTTTGAAACCAGCATGAACACCGAAACCAAGATCGCGTTCCTGCACGAGAAGATCGACCGCCTCACCGAGGGCCATCATCAACTTCTGGTCAACACCCAGAAACTGCTGGAAAGGTAGCGCGGAATCGTCGGAATAACAGCAAAAGAAGAGCGAACACCGACGCAAGGCTGACCCAGGCGCCCAAACGCAAACCTCGTGAGCGGAATCGGAACTGAACCCGGTGGTCACCCGGCGACACCGAAACTGCTTGAAAAGCTGTTCGCCACCTCTCCAGCGGCGCGCTTTGCCCGTCGATGAACGCCTGCCAGCCGGGCCAGAACTGCTCGTGCAGGGTGAAACGGCCTCCAGCCGCTGAATGCACAACGAACTCTCGTATCTCAGGAGTCCAGCGAGCAGTCACGGAGTTACCTGCGGTCCCGGATTCCCAACCGAAGCTTGGTTGCGCGTCACGATACTCGAATACCCTGTAATAGACTCTGTCCGTTCCGACTTGATGAAAGGCCTGATCAGCTCGGAGTTGAGGATAGAGCGGAGAGGATTCGGAGCTGATGAAATACCGCACGCCGAGCACGTGGAGCAAGTCTCGCTTGTCGGGCTGGATATCGAACTCCCAACTACTTTGATAGCGCGCGTCGTCGTCGAGGAGTTGATGAAACTGACTTGTGAAGAGCGGGTCGAAGCCTTGCGGGGTCCTAAGGCCTGGGTAATGCCGAAGATCCAAAGAGAACGGTCCACCTAGATCGATCAGAATTCGATAGTCGCCATGCGCGCGGATCTGTGTATAGACATCGGATTCTATCAGGGGAAACTCTTTTGCTGAATAACCGGTCTGACCCGAGCCCGGCGCGGCATCGAAGCGCTTGCTTGTGCCGAAAGCCTTGTACTCCATACCGGCTGCCAACAACAGAGCGATCGTCAGCACACCTTGAGCTCGTCTTACTCCGCGCATGATGTACATACCGGACGCAAAAAGGAACAGGAAGATCGCAGGATCCAGGATTGAGCGCAGGCCGTAATCGAAGCCAGGACCGCCGGGCAGCCATCTGAAGCCCAGCCATCTGAAGAGTGACCAGATGGACCAGGCGCTGAGTAGCACGACACTTAGCCAGGCAAGTGAGTCCGGCAAAGGTCGAACCTTTCGAAGCAGAAAATCATCCAGACCATAGGCCGCGAGCGCCGCCACTGCCGCGGTGAGTCCAGCCAGAAAATACCAGTCTCGGATAATTTGGGCCAGCAATGCCGAATGCCGGATCACGCCCCAAACAAGGCCATACGGATTCGTGAGGAAAATCAGACAAGCAAGACCGGCTGCCAGAGCTGGGATAACCCCTCGAAAATTTCGTCGCCGGACCAGGCATAGCAGGCCGAACAATGCCGGGGCGCCCAGGTACAGATATTCCTTACCCGGATTCGTATGAATGTCTGCGTTCAAGCCGAAGTTGTAGAAATTCGGCACAAGATACGACAGGTAAAATGCCCAGGACTGAAATCCCGTGCCGTACCGCATCTCTGGCATCTTGAGCGCGGTTGCCTCGAGTGTTGGCAGCAACTGGACCATCGTCAATCCAAAAGATGCAGCGAGACTCAGCATTGTGCCGATCGTTGCCTTGCGGGAAGATTTGCTAAATACGGCATATGTCAACATCGTGACCGCGAACACGACCCAAGTCGGAGGATATCCGGCTAGGAAACAGAGGGCGGACGCCGCAATCAGCTTCCAGAAAGGGCGCCATCCGGCAGACTCGACGGCTTGATCGATTCCCCAGAAGCCAAGCGGAAACCATGTGTATCCGGCGATCAGTCCTTCATGCTGCAGTTGTAGGAGCATGTAGCCGCTATACGCGAATATTCCTGCGCCGAACAGGCACGCCAGTGGTTCCAAGCGTCTGCCACGCAACCATACGAAGCAAAGGACGAATGCCAGCCAAACATGTGCGAGTTCGAACACTTGAAGGCTCTGATAGGACACATGCGGTCGCGCGATGTTGGCTGCAAATAGCAGCCACGTCGGTGGATAAAACAGCGCAGCCTGAATGTTCCCGGCGAAGGACTGTCCACAATAGATCGTCCAATCCCATTCCGGGAAGTGCCCGCCCTTCAGAGCGTGAAAGGCATAGTCGACCAGAGGGTAGTGATAACCTTGCAGATCGTAGGGAATGTGAACCTTGCGCAGCGGCGATAAGTATTCGATAAAGAACAAATAGGTGAAGACGAAGGAAAGTGCGGCGACCAGAGAATGGCGATTCATCCGTGATGTTCTCGCACTGCACGAACTGGGCCATGAAAAGATGCCGCAATTCGTGAAAACGATTCCGTGGCATCGTGTCGGCGTGACACGGCGCGGCGTTTGATGACACAACTGGTCCCTACTAACGACCGCGGAGCCGCAAACGTAAGCGCCCAAGTTATCATCACAGCATGGACCTCAAAAACTACACGACATTAGGACGCACCGGGCTGCGCGTCAGCCCGCTGTGCCTGGGCGCCATGACTTTCGGAACGCAGTGGGGCTGGGGCGCCGATGAGACCGCCTCAAAATCCATCTTCGACCGCTACGTCGACGCGGGCGGCAACTTCGTCGATACCGCCGACGGCTACCAGATGGGCCAGAGCGAACAGATGTGCGGGAAGTTCATCAACGAGCGCAAGCTGCGCGATCAGATCGTGCTCGCCACCAAGTTCACCTTCAATGGCTCGCCCGGCAATCCGAACTCCGGCGGCAATGGCCGCAAGAACATTTACCGCGCGCTCGATGCGTCCTTGCGCAGGCTCAACACCGACTTCATCGATCTCTACTGGCTGCACGCCTGGGACACCGTCACGCCCGTCGAAGAAGTGGTCAACACGCTCACCGATCTGGTGCGCGCCGGTAAGATCCGCCATTACGGATTCTCCGACACTCCCGCCTGGTACGTGGCGCGCGCTCACACTCTGGCTCAGCAGCAAGGCAAAGAAGGCGTCACGGCACTGCAACTGGAATACTCGCTCATCGAGCGCAACATCGAACGCGAACACATCCCCGCGGCGCAAGAGCTGGGCATCGGCATTTGTCCTTGGAGCCCGCTCGGCGGCGGCTTCCTCACCGGCAAGTACAAGCGCGAAGGCGACAAGGGAACCGGCGACGGACGTCTCACCAAGGGAAGCCCGTTCAACAAATTCACCGATGCCAACTGGAAGATGCTTGAGGTGCTGCTGGATGTCAGCAAGCAGGTCGGCCGATCGCCCGCGCAAGTGTCGCTGCAATGGGTGGCGACGCAGCCCGGCATCACATCCACAATTCTCGGCGCCAGCAGCCTGGCCCAGCTCAATGACAACTTGGCGTCGCTCGAGTTCACCATCCCCGCCGAGTTGCGGAAGCGTTTAGACGACGCCAGCGCTCTCGAACCGCTGCACCCTTACGTATTCTTCAGCGGCATGATTCAGGGCATGATCCACGGCGGCGTGGAAGTGAAAGCCTGGAAGGCTGCCTCCGGCCACTAGTTCATTCGGATCGCAGCGCTACGGCGGGATCCACCTTGGCAGCCCGCAGCGCCGGAATGAAACTCGCGGCAACTGCCACCGCCAGAATCACCAGAGTTGCCCCTCCCAGCGTGATGGGATCGGCCGGACTGATGCCGAATAGAAAGCGCGCGATGAGCCGGCTTCCGGCCAAACTAATCGCCACGCCGATCGCGAGGCCCATCGCCGCCAGCCCGACGGCATGAAAAACCACCAGGCTCAAAATGCTGCCGGGTTGTGCGCCTAACGCCACCCGAACGCCGAGTTCCATGGTTCGCTGCGACACCGAGTATGCCACTACGCCGTACAGCCCCAGCGCCGCAAGCACCAGGGCCAGCGCCGCAAACAAGCCGATCAGAAATGTGCGAAATCTTGGCTGCGCCACAGAGCCGTACACCAGATCCTGCATGGTGCGCACGTTGAAAACCGGCAGGCTGGGATCGAGCGCCCGAACCTCCTGGCGCACGGCGGATGTGACCGCGGCCGGATCGAAGCTGGTCCGAATCGCCAGCGCCGCTGTCCCCTCGGTGAGAGGCATCGCCTCCGGTGGAATCTGCAGGTAGTGGTAATACGTTTCCGGATCGTTGCCCGCATCCAGCCCCACGTGCTTTACATCGCCGACCACGCCCACGATCGTGGACCAATCGCTCTCGTCCAAGCCGGAAAGAATGCGCTTGCCGATCGGATTCTCACCCGGCCAATAGCGCCGCGCCGCCGTTTCGTTGATGATCGCCACTTTGGGCGTCTGCTGGCTGTCACGATTGTCAAAGAACCGTCCGCGGAGCAAGGGAATCCCCAGAGCCCCGAAGTATCCGCTGCTGGCCGTTCGATAGTAGGCGCGCGGCTGATCGACGTCGCGCACGCGAGGGCGCCCTTCAATCTGGAAATTCAAATCGGCGTCGCGGCCGCTCAAGGGCAGAAACCGGCAAACACCCGAGGCCTGCACTCCCGGCAGCGCCGCAATGCGGCGGAGAAGCTGGTCGTAAAACAATCCCACCTTCAGACCGGAATATCGGGCCGGCGGAAGCGAAATCTGCATAGTGAGCACATGATCGGTCTGAAAACCGGGATTCACTTCCTGCAAACGGACCAGGCTGCGAATCAACAACCCGGCGCCAATCAGCAGCGCCGCGCTGGATGCCACCTCGCAAACCATCAGCACATCCCGTAGCCGGCTGCGCGTGCGCCCCGCGGTTCCACCACGGCCTCCGCTGCGCAGCACCATGTTCAGATTGGATCGCGAGGTAGACAACGCCGGCGCCAACCCAAACGCCAGCCCGGTCACGAGCGACACGCCCAACGTGAATGCCAGAACCCGCCAATCGAGCGTTGCCTCGCCGGTCTGCGTCAGGCCCGCCGGGGCCTCCTTCGCAAGGATCCACGTGCCCCAGTACGCAATCAGCAGCCCCACCACTCCGGCAACCACAGCCAGAAGAACACTCTCGGTCAGGAGCTGGCGCACCAGCCGGCCGGGATTCGCCCCAAGCGCCGTCCGCACCGCGATCTCCTTCTCGCGCGCCGACGCCCGGGCCAAAAGCAAATGCGCCACGTTGACGCACGCAATCAGCAAGACCGCTACCACCGCGGCCGTCAGTATCCACAGGGTGGAGCGGACATCTCCGATCAATTGTTCGCGAAGCGGCACCAGATCCACGCTGAAGCCGGCATTGGAATCCGGATATTCCCGCGCCATCCGGTCCGCAATGATCCGCAGTTCGCTTTGCTCCTGGTCCCGCGAGATGCCCGGCTTGAGACGCGCAACAACCTGCAGAAGATGCAGCCCGCGATTGGCCGGCAGGAAATCCTTCGGTTCGGGCGTGTATGGAAACCAAAGCTCGGACTGGCTTCCCGGCAGCAGAAACTGGGTCGGAGCTACACCGACAACTGTAAACGCGCCATCATCCAGCGACAGCTTCCTGCCCAGGATGTTCGGATCGCGGCCAAAGCGGCGCTGCCATAGACCGTCGCTCAGAATGACGACGCGGTTCTTGTCCGGCTGGTCTTCATCGGAAGCGAACAATCGTCCCAGTTCCGGTTTCATTCCCAAGATCTCAAAGACCTGGGGCGAAACTGCGGCGGTTTGGATCCGCTCCGGCATCTCGTCGGTGGTCAGCGCTGAGGACTGAAAGCTCATCGCCCCCAACCGGTCCAATCCGTGGTTCTGGGTTTGAAACTCTCGATAATCCGCGGCGGAAAGCAGCCATAGCCCGGCAGACTTGGAGACGTTGTTCTCCCACAAGAAGACCAGGCTTTCCGCGTCTTTGTAAGGTAGATTCTGAAAAAGGAGCGCGTTTGTGACGCTGAAGATCGCGGCGTTGGCCCCGATCCCCAGGCTAAGAACAAGGATGGCGACCGCCGTCGAGCCCGGGCTGTTCAAGAAAGTACGCAGAGCGTACCGCAAGTCTTGCGTAAGGGCGTTCATTCCCGGCAGTCTGCATTGTACCGTCACGGGAAGCGCGATGGTCGAAGGGGGCTAAAAGCAGGAACCGCGGCCAGGGGGTTGGTCCCGGCCGCGGCTATATTTCATTGCGGGGATGAATGCTTACTTGGTCCCCAGTTGCAACTAGCCTCCCCAGATCGCGATGCCCGCCCTGATTTTCGTCTTGGTCCTCATTGGCATTACCTCCTTGAAATTACTTTTTTGTGCTTACTTATTACCTACGTAACGCCCCTTAGGATTGCAACTCGGCTGCCAACGGTACCATAACGCGAACGGTGGAGGTACTAAGTTCCAGAAGCAATTGATTATAAAGCAAGAATAGGTGTTTCGAACGGCGCTCGCCGAAGGCCGGCTAGGGTTCCGGGGCCGAGAAGGCTATCTACTCGGATAGACGGCCTATCCAGTTGGATAGGGTGTTCGCCTTAGTAGCCTGAGAGTGCGCAGGTGCCCCCAACTGCTGCGCCGCTTCCCCTATCCCTCAATTGCTTCATGGGTGCATTGCTGCCGGCGCTTATCCGATATACTTACGCCTGAGATGCCGGATATTGCTGGCGAGTTGGAGGCCGTCACTGGCCCATTGAAGGGAAGCAGTATCCCGCTGACGGAAGCCGAGGTGTCCATCGGGCGCGAGCCGTCGAATGCTATTTCGTTGCTGGATGCCGGAGTATCGCGGCGCCATTGCAGCATTCTCCGCAAAGGCGACCAATTCACGATACAAGACCTGAATAGCCGCAACGGTACGTTTGTCAATGGCGTTCCAGTGACCGAGCGCGTGCTTGCGTCAGGCGACGAGATCAAGATCGGGGGCACGCTCTTTGTCTTCGTAATACCCGAAGCCGAGCGCGCGAAAAGTGTTTCTACATCCGTCGAGTTCGACAAATCGGAAGCCACCGGCGGGTCCACCATCATCCTTCGAAAAAAAGACGCCCGCTACCTGCAACATCTGGAAGATATTCAGGCCAACAGCCGGACCGTCGGCGACTTGAACGCGCTGCTCCGCATCAGCAAAGCGGTGAACTCGGTGCGTGGGCTGCAAGCGCTGGAACGGCAGGTGCTGGACCGCATCTTCGAGGTGGCGCCGGCCGATCGCGCAGCCATTCTGTTATGCGAGCAGGGCACCGACGAATGGACGTCGATGTTCGGGTGGGATCGCGAGACCGGGCAAAGCCAGGCCGTTCACGTCAGCCGCACCATCGTCTCGCAAGTTCTTTCCGACGGCGTGGCGCTGCTCTGCAACGACTTGCCGGCCACGGAATCGTTTTCCGACACCGCCAGTATCCTCGAGCGCCGCATCCACAGCGTCCTGGCCGTTCCGCTCGAAGTGTTCGACCGCACCTTGGGCGTGATCTACCTGGACGCCTCCAATCCCAAGGCCCACTTCGACGAGAATCACCTCCAGCTTTTGACTGCGATCGGCAGCATCGCCGCCGCCGCGCTGGATAACGCCCGCCGCATGGAGTCGCTCGAGCAGGAAAACCGCCGCCTGCAAGCCGAGATCGGCCTCGACCACAACATGGTGGGCGACAGCCCGCGCATGCGCGACGTGTACCAGTTCATCGCGCGCGTGGCGCCCCGCGACGTCACCGTGTTGATTTTCGGCGAGAGCGGAACCGGTAAGGAACTGGTGGCGCGCGCCATCCATCGCAACAGCAGCCGGGCCGACAAGCCGTGCGTGGCCATCAATTGCGCGGCGCTGTCGGAGACGCTGCTCGAAAGCGAGTTGTTCGGCCACGAAAAAGGCGCGTTCACAGGCGCCATCGCGCAGAAAAAAGGCAAGCTCGAAATCGGCGAAGGCGGCACGGTGTTTCTCGACGAAATCGGCGAACTCGCGCCGCCGTTGCAGGCCAAATTGCTGCGCGTCCTGCAAGAACGGGAATTCGAGCGCGTCGGCGGCACGCGCACCATCAAGCTGGACGTGCGGCTGATTGCCGCCACCAATCGCGACCTCGACGACGAAGTCAAGCGGGGCCGCTTCCGCGAGGACCTGTTCTACCGCCTCAACGTGGTTGCGCTCCGCATGCCTGCTCTGCGCGAGCGGCGCGAGGACATCCCGCTCCTCTCCAGTTATTTCGCCGCCAAATTCTCCCAGCGCTCCAACCGGCCCGTGCTGGGCGTCTCGCCGCAGGCCCGCGCTTGCTTGACCAGCTACGATTGGCCGGGCAACGTGCGCGAGTTGGAAAATGCGATCGAACGCGCCGTCGTGTTGGGCTCCTCGGATTTGATTTTGCCGGAGGATCTGCCGGAAGCCGTCCTGGAAAAGGCCGAATCGGCCGGCGCCAGCATGACCGCCTTCCACGACGCGCTCCGCGAGTCCAAGAAGCAACTCATCTTGAACGCCTTCGAACAAGCGCAAGGCAACTATACCGAAGCCGCGCGTCTGCTCGGCCTGCATCCCAACTATTTGCACCGGCTGATCCGCAATCTGAATATGAAGCAACTACTGAAGCAAGCGGCTGCCGAGTAGCCAGCACCGTTCACAGCCGTCCTTCAACGCTAACTCCGCGGCCTCACTCGAAAATGCATTCCGTGTCCCTTGACCCGCACGATACACTCATTAGAAGTGTCCGGCGACTCGCAAACTGACCAAAAAGCGAAATTACCAAACGAACCCAATCCCGGCCATGAACAGCCCGGGGCAGATCTATGAATCAGGGAATCGCGTTCGCCCGCACCCTCCGCGCCCTGGACGCCGATGATTTCCGGGCTTCGAAACTCACCCTGCTGGTCGCCGCGGTTCTGTTGGGCGCCTGGACGTGGTGGATGCTGGCCGCGCGCATTCCACAATTCGAGACCACGGCCAACGTGCGCATCGAGCCCGGCCGAGCCATCGCCTATTTTGCATCCACCAGCCAAATTCACCCCGGCCAACCAGCCCTCGTGACGCTAGGCAGTGAGACGTTTCCCGCGCGGGTCCTAACCATTGCCGCTGACCACGCCGAACTGGTCCTCACCAACAACCAACAACCAACAACGACTTCGTCATCGGCCACTGCCGAGGTCGAAGTCTCCCGCGCCTCCCCCGCCTCTATCGCTCTCCGTACTCTAGGCCGCGCCCACCGATGACGAAGCACCCCCGGCTCATCGTCCCCGAGGTCGTCCAGACCTCCAACATGGACTGCGGGCCGGCGGCGCTCAAATCGCTGCTCGACGGTTTCGGCATTCCGGTCAACTACGGCCGCCTGCGCGAGGCCTGCCAGACCGATGTCGACGGCACCTCCATCGACACCATCGAAGAAGTCGCGAATCAGCTCGGGCTCGCAGGCCGAGCAGATCATGGTCCCGCCCGATCACGTGCTGATCGATGAAGCCCGCGCGCTGCCCGCCATCGCGGTCGTGGTGCTGCCCTCGGGCGTCACGCACTTCGTCATCGTTTGGCGGCAAGTTCGGCCGATTCGTTGAGCTGATGGATCCGGCGGTCGGCCGGCGTTGGGTGAGCGCCGCGCGCTTCCTGTCCGATCTCTATGTGCACAAGCAGACCGTCGCCGCCGAGCGATTGGCGCGACTATGCAGGACTCGCATGATTTTCTCGCTCCGCTTGCGCCGGCGCCTGCAAGCGCTCGGAATGAGCGCGGATGCAGTGACGCGCCGCGGTAAATGACCCTGGCTGGCGATCGCTCGCGGCGCTGGACGCAGGCGTTCGCATGCTGGAATCGCTCGCGCGATTCCGGAGCCATTGATCGCGGACCCCGAGTGCGCGCGCCTGCTTGAGACATTGCTGCGACAACGACGAAACGATTCCGGAACATTATTGGTCCGTCCGGCCAGGCGGCGAGGACGGCGAAGTCGTCGTGCGCGGCGCGGTCTCTGGTTCGTGCGCTCGGACCGAGCGAACATCGCGGCGCCCTCGTCGCCTGAGCTCTTAGGCCGCGCTTGGAGCAACCTACCGCGCGGCCCGGCCGCGAGCTGCTGCGCTTGCTGCGTGCGGACGGCGTCTTCACTCCAGCCGTGATCGGTATCGCGCTCGCTGCTAGCCGCCGCCGCCGTGATCGTCGAAGCGATTCTGTTCCGCGGCCTGCTGAGCGGCAACCGCGGGCTCGCTCGCCGCCATCATCGCGTTCTCCGCCGCGCTGCTGCTGCTCGAGATTCCGCTCACAACCAGCCTGCTGCGCCTGGGCGGCGTCTGGAAATTCGTCTGCGCGTGGCGTTCCTCGAAAAACTTCCGCGCCTCGGCGACCGCTATTTTCAGAGCCGCCTCAAGTCCGACATGGCCGAGCGCAGCCACAGCATCCATCTGATCCGCCGCCTTCCCGAACTGGGCGGCCAGCTTCTGCGCTACGGCTTCGAGATCGTCTTCACCGCGGCCGGCATCATCTGGCTCGATCCGGCCAGCGCGCCCATCGCGATTCTCGCCGCGTTCGCCGCCATCGCGATTCCGCTCGCGTCGCAGCCTCTACTGATGGAGCGCGATCTTCGTCTGCGCACGCACGCCGGCGCGCTCTCGCATTTCTACTTGGACGCGCTGCTCGGATTGGTCGCCATCCACACGCACGGCGGACAACCGGCGGTGCGCCGCGAGCACGAGTCCCTGCTCACCGAATGGGCGCGCGCCGGATTGAATCTGCAGCGCGCCGTCCTGTCGCTTGAAACGCTGCAGTTTCTCGCGGGCTTCGGTCTCGCGATTTGGCTGCTGGCGTCGTACCTCGCGCGCGGCGGCGAGCCCGGCGCGGTGTTGCTGCTGGTCTATTGGGCGTTGAATCTTCCGGCGCTCGGCCAGGAAGTAGCGCTCATCGCGTGGCAGTATCCTGCTTATCGCAACGTCACGCTGCGGCTTGCTGGAGCCGCTCGGCGCGTTGGAACAGCAAACGCCCGCACGCCGCAGCCACTGCACCGCCTCGGTACTCGCCGTCTCGATCGCATTCGAAAACGTCAGCGTCGTCGCCGCCGGGCACCAAGTTCTTCGCGATATCAACCTCACCATCGCACGCCGGCTCGCATGTCGCGATCGTCGGACCGTCGGGCGCAGGCAAGTCGAGCCTGGTCGGACTGCTGCTGGGCTGGCATCGCGCGGCGTCCGGGCAGCGTTCTCGTGGATGGCGTCGAGCTCGACGAAGCGCGTCTCGATCAACTCCGCGCGCACATCGCGTGGGTGGACCCGGCGGTGCAGCTCTGGAACCGGCCGCTCGCCGAAAACTTGCGCTATGGCTCGCCGGACGCCGCGCGCATCGATGAGCGCCATCGACGCCGCTGAATTGCAGCGCGTCATCGAGCGGCTGCCTCAATGGCTTAGAAACTCCGCTCGGCGAAGGCGGCGGCTTGGTCTCGGGCGGCGAAGGCCAACGCGTGCGCCTGGGCCGTGCGCTGCTGCGTCCCGATGTCCGGCTCGCGATTCTGGACGAGCCATTTCGCGGACTCGATTTCGAACAGCGGCACGCGCTGCTCGCCCGCGCACGCGAAGTTTGGCGCGACGCCACGCTGATCTTCATTTCGCACGACATCGCGGAGGCGCATGAGCTTTCGAGCGCGTGCTGGTCATCGAAGACGGGACGCATCATCGAAGACGGACCGCACGGTGCCGCGCCTTGCGCGCCATGCTCGAAGCCGAGCGCGCGATTCGTGACGAATTCTGGAACGGCGCCGAGTGGCGCCACCTGCGTCTGAACAATGGCCAACTCACTTCCTGAATCGTGCCTTTGGCCGCCGTCCCGGCTTGGGCGACGCCCTCGGCCTTTTGACGCGCGGGCCTGCGCTTGTCCAATCCCCAATCCCCAATCCCCAATGACCTTTCTCACTGGCTCGAATCCGCCGCGGCTCACCATGCGGCTTCGAAGCGCAGCCCGCCGAAACTCCGTACTCCGATTTCGAACGCCAACTGCCGCACATGGGCCCGGCCCTGATCCATGTTCCAACCGGCCCGGCCAGCGTTCCTCGCGATTCTTCCCGGCTGGCCGTCTGCTCACACCCGATCTCAAGAAGAGTCCGCGTCTCATCCCGCGGCCATCCGTTCGGCGCTGTGCGCGAGCATCGAAGCGCCCGTCCTGCGCGAGATTCAAGAGACGCTGGACCGCGCCCAGATCCCGCCATCGAAACAAGCGCGCGCCCGCGACGCTATCCTGCGCGAACGTCTCAGCGCCAAACGAATTCGCGGCATCTGGCTCTTGCGCCTTCCGCCGGGCGCTAACTTCCGGGAGCAACTGCGCAGCGCGCGAAAATCCCGCGGCGTCTCGTCGCCCTCGCAAGCGCCCATGCGCTTCAATACGCGCTCTGGATCCTGGCGTGGTTTGTCGTTGGCTCAAACGTCTTGCGTGGCGGAACGGATCGCGGCTGGCTGGTTCCGTGGTCGCTACTCTTGCTTGACGCTGGTCCCGCTACGCGTCCTCATCACGCGCTTGCAAGGCTGGGTGGCCATTGGCGCGGGAGCGCTGCTGAAACAGCGGCTCTTCTTCGGCTCACTGCGATTGGATCCCGACAGCCTCCGCCATCAAGGCGCGGGCCAATTGCTCGGGCGCGTGCTCGAATCGGAAGCCGTGGAAGCGCTGGCGCTGAGCGGCGGTTTTCTCGCGCTGGTCGCGCTTATCGAAATCATCGTCGTCGATATTCGTCTTGGCCGCGGGCGCGGGCGGACTGCTGCAATCGGCGTTGCTGATTGCTTTGGCTCCTGGTCGCCGCCGGCGATCGCGTGGTCGCTATTTCGCAGCGCAATCGCGATTGGACCGGCGTCCGCCTGGCCATGACGCACGACCTGGTGGAGAGCATGGCCGGCCATCGCACCCGCCTGGCGCAGCTCCCGGCGGATCGCTGGCACGACTGGCGAAGACCAAGCGCTCGAAGAATATCTGAGAAGCTCGCAGGCCATGGACCGATCGACCGCCCGGCTCGATCGCGCTTGTGCCTCGTGGCTGGCTGGTCCTCGGCCTTCTCGGTCTCGCGCCCGGCTTTCGTGCGCGGCATGCATCGCCCGCGCGCATCGCGATCGCGGTAGGTGGCATGTTGCTCGCCTATCGTGCGTGGAAGACGGCTCGCGGCGGGAGCATGGCAATTGGCGGGCGCCGCAGTCGCATGGCAGCGCACTTCCGTTCTGTTCAACGCCGCGGCGCGCCCGGAGTTGCCGGGATGCGCTCGATGCTCTCGATCCGGCGAAGTCAGCGCCCGTCGTCGAAGCTCGCGACCTTGTCTTTCCGCTACAGCGATCGCACCGAACCCGTACTGCGCGGCGTCGAATCTGCAAATCGCCTCGGGCGATCGCGTGGTGCTGGAAGGCGCGTCGGGCGGCGGAAAATCGACGCTGGTTTCCCTGCTGGCCGGCGTGCGCGAGCCCAGCTCCGGGCGCATTCTCATGCACGGCTTCGATCGCAAGGCGCTCGGCGCCGCCGAATGGCGCAGGCGCCTGGCCGCAGCGCCGCAGTTCCATGAGAATCACGTGCTGGCCGAAACATTCGCGTTCAATTTGTTCTTAGGGCGTCCCACCGTTCTTGGTCCCGCCGATTTCGACGAAGCCCAGGCCATCTGCGACGAGCTCGGCCTGGGCGACCTGCTCGAACGCATGCCCGCGGGCATGCTGCAAATGGTCGGCGAAACCGGCTGGCAGCTTTCGCACGGCGAGCGCAGCCGCCTTTACATCGCGCGCGCGCTGCTGCAGGACGCCGAACTGGTGGTGCTGGACGAAAGCTTCGCCGCGCTCGATCCGGAAAATCTCAAGCGCGCCGTCGAGTGCGTTGTCAAACGCGCGCCGGTCGCTGCTCGTCATCGCGCACCGCTGATGCAGCGGCTATTTCAGCCCGCTCACCAGATACAAAGTGCAAATGTCGCGCTGGAACGAATACGCGTAGGCGCTGCCGTCCGGCGTCATGACTACGTCGCAGATCTGCACGCCCACCGGATCGGCCGGCTTCAGCTCCTTCCACGGCTCCTGGCGGCCGTTCGCCGAGATCCAGCCGGTTGATCTCGCACCGCGGTGAGACCCTCGATCTGCCGCAGGAACAGAGTAGCGCCCGTCGGCGCTCCAGCGCACCACGGATTCTCCGGCTTGATGTCCACGGCCGGCTTTCGGCGTCGCCGCCCGCGATCGGCAGCACGTTCAATTTTCCTCCCGCCACCGCCGTCACATACTTTCCATCCGGCGAAACATGCGCCGCGGTCACGCCCTTCCGGCGTCACCGGCGTCGGACGGCCGCCGCGAATGATCCTGCACATAAGTGCGCGATCGGCCGGCCCGGCTCGTTGCCGGTGAACAGCAGCTTCTGCTCCATCGGGAAACCACTCCACGCGCTCGTAATGCATTCCGCGGCGTGCTGATGTTGCGCGCTTCGCCCGGGCCGGTGGGCAGCAGGGTCAGCTCCGTCTCTGGCCCGTCGTTCACAATGCACGCCACCCATTTGCCGTCCGGCGAAAGCGCGGGACGATTGCCATCGCCCAGCCGCACCGCGGGCGAACCGTCGGTCTTGCGCAGGTAAATGGCGGGATTGCGCGCCTGGCCGTACGACAGCTCCACGAACAGGATCGTTTTGCCGTCGGCGGAAATATCGAAGATGCGGCTGGCGTCGAACCACGAAAGATCGCGCTCCTGCTTGGCGCCGGGAGCGAGAGCGGAAATCCCCAGGCGCGAATCCACCACCGTCGCCAGCACCTTTCTGATCGCGCGTGATATCGTCCATGAACATCGGTGCGGGCGTCGCCGACCACCAGGCGCTCTTTTCCTGCCAGCGAAACGGCGCGCAAGGCGGCTTCCCCGCCCGCCTTGGCGCCGCCGAACCAGATTTCGTCCGCCGTTGGGCGACCACGCCAGCCCGCCCAGCGCCTGCCAGCCGCGCGACAAAGCGTCGCTTCCTGCCGTTCATGTCCAGAACGGTCACGGTGTAGTCGCCGACCTAGTTGTCATGCTCGAAAAACGCGATCTGGTCGCCCTTGCGGCGAAACGCGCAGCAACTGCGGCGCGGGGCCGTCGCTTTCGTAGCGCACGGTTCCGATCGGATACTCGATCCGATTCTTGCCGCCCACGGTGCGCGACACGGCCAGACGTCGCGCCGTCGGGCGACCAATCGGCGTCGTTCACGTTTTCGAGAATTTCGCGCGGCGCCCCGCCCGACAACGGCACGCGCGCCAGCGTTCCCGCGGTTCCGTTGGTGGTGGGGCCCAGCAGAATCGCCATTTCGCCAGTCGAGCTGATCGCAAGAATGCGGCCTTCCGGCAGATCCGATGCGGCCGGTACTCGCGGCTGCCGGGACGCATGGAAAAGATGTTGGTCGGCTCGCTGGCCCACTGCGCGCTGAACACCACGGTCTGGCCATCGGGCGAAAATTTCGCCGATGGAATCTCGCCGCGGCGGTACGTCAGCCGCTCGAAAGCGGGCTGGGCGGGCTTCACGAACTTCCAGCCGCGCGTAGATGCCCGCGGCCAGCGCGATGGCAATCACCGCGGGCCACAGCAACACGTCGCACATGGCTCCGAGGCTTCGCGGCATGACCGGCGCCCTCCGGCCACGCCCAGCTTGCCAGATTCCAGCTCCTCCAGCACGTCCTCCAGCGCGACTTTGACATCCGCCATGGTTCTGCCAGCGGCGCTGCGGATCTTTGCGAAGGCAACGGCTGATGATGCGCTCGACGTCGCGCGGCACGCCCGCGCCCGGCTTGGCTCAGCGGCGCCGGCTCGGAATGCAGCACCGAGGCCAGCGTGGAAAGCTTGGAGTCGCCCGAGAAACGCGCGCTCGCCCGTCACCATCTCGTACAACACCGCGCCGAACGAAAAAATATCGGACCGCGCGTCCACGGTGTGCGCCGTCCGCCTGCTCGGGCGACATGTAGGCCACCGTGCCGATGATGGTGCCCGCCTCGGTTCTGAGCGCGGCGTCCATGTGCACGCTTTGCGTCACGGCGAATACATCCGGCTCTTCCGACTTCGGTCAGCTTGGCCAAGCCGAAGTCGAGAATCTTCACCTCGCCCTGTTCGTTGACGATGACGTTGGCGGGTTTCAGATCGCGATGCACGATGCCCGCGCTGTGCGCGGCCGCAAGGCCGTCGGCGATTTGGATCGCGTAGCGCAGCGCATCGTTCAGCCGCATACCCTTGCGGCCGATCAGCCGGTCCAAGGTCTTGCCGGCCACGTACTCCATCGCGATGAAGTCCACCGGCTGGCCATCCACCTGGCCGGTGTCGATGTCGAAAATCGTGACGATGTGCCGATTGCTCAGCGCCGAGGCGGATTTCGCTTCCTGGGAGAAGCGCGCCCGCCGGTCGGCGTTGGCGACGGCGGTGGAAGGCAAAACTTTGACGGCGACGGAGCGGTCCAGATGGGTGTCCAGAGCGCGATATACAACGCCCATCCCCCCGGCGCCCAGCTTGGCTTCAATACGATAATGCCGGAGAGTCTCGCCGATCATTGCCGAATTTTTGTGGACTGCGCTCCATCTTACCATCTGCGGGTTTGCATCCAGGGATTACGATTAGATCAGATGGGCCAGCGGCACTTTCTGGCTTCGCTCGTCGCCGAGCAAGGATCACTTGTATTTGTTCCAGTGGGCCGTGATTTCCTGGACCACGGTGTTGCCGGTGCGCCAGGCGGATTCAAGCGCGGGCAGGTAGCCGGTGTATTTTCGTCCGGCGTTGCGGGCGAGATGTTCCGCGGCGGTCAGGCCGGGCGGGGGTTGATCGAAGTCGCTGGCGGTACGCAGAACCATGATGCGATTCCAATCCACGCGGCCGGCTTTGGCCAGCATCTGCAGCGAGGAGAGAGTGCCTGTGTCCTCCATCGCAGTGGTGACGTAGTTGCCTTTGCCGGCGGTGTGATACTTGACCCATTGGTTGGCCCATTCGCTCATCTTGACGCCGGTGAAAAAGGTGCTGGAGGAAATGGAATCGCCTTTCAGCACGAAGGGAGGACGGCGAGCGTTGGCGGATGTGTATCGGGCGCGGTCCTTCTGCATTTCGGGAGTGTCGCCGAGGTCCACGTGCTCGGTCAGATGGAAGGCCCAATCGGTGAGCGTGGCGCTAAGATGATACGTTTCGCCCCAGCCCGGGGAGCGCGGTTGTTCATAAGGCTTGGACTTGCCGAGCGGCACAAAGCCGGTGGGCCAATCGGGGGGGATCTCGCGGCCGTCGATTTCGTAGCCCAAGTCGCCGTCGACCACCCATTCGGCCCACGCGGCGGACCCGAGCGATCCATCCGCGGGATCGATGCCCGCAATTCCCGCGACGATCCAGTAGGCCTTGCGAAGATCGAAGCGCGGGTCGAGTCCGAGCGCCATGATGCTGCCGGCGGCCTTGGCCGTCCCCATGCCGGTGAGCACCGCGAGTACTCCATCGCGATTCATGCGCAGGTCGTGGTAGGCCTGCGGAAACGGAAGAATCTTGTCGAGATGATCGCGTTCTACCCAATACTGCAGTTCGCCGGGGCGGTCGCCGGTGTCGGCGCCGGCTTCAAACATGGTCACCACGACGACCTTGATCGGAATCGGCTGGTCGTTGGTCTGATTTGCGGCCGGTGCGCAAAGAGCGCCGAGGATGAACGTGACTCCTGCACGCCACATCATCGCTCGGCCGTGGCCTTGTTGGTCGCGGCTGCTGGCTTCAGATATTTGTCGTACCAGGCCAGGTACCGCTCCAGGCGGTCGCGAATGAAGCTGGGGCGCGTGAGGCCGTGAAACTGATCCGGATAAATGATGAGCTGCGTGTCGATGCCGAGGCTCTTGAGCGCCTGGTACATTTGCTGTCCGCCCTCCACGGGCACGTTGAAATCCTTGTCGCCGCCCAGAAACAGCGTCGGTGTGGTGATGCGGTCGGCGTGCAGGAACGGATACGACACCTTGACGTAAGTGTCGAACGCCTTCCACGGCGGGCCGAGTTCATTGTCGTACTGAATAACGTACTGATCCACTCCGTACAATGCGATCGGGAAGGCCACGCCGGCGCCGCTGGTGGCCGCTTTGAAGCGACGATTGGTCGCGATCAGGTAATCGGTCAGGATGCCGCCATAGCTCCAGCCGCCCACTCCCAAGCGGTCGGGATCGGCAACGCCCATCTTGATCGCGTAGTCGACACCGGCCTCCAGATCCTCCACTTCATAATGACCCCAATCAGCCGCGATCGACCACGAGTACCTCTGTCCGCGGCCCGCGCTGCCCCGATAATTCACGGCCAGCACCGCATAACCGTTGGCCGCGAACCACTGCCGCTCGGCGCTGAAAGAGTGCTGGTCTTGCGAGTTCGGGCCGCCGTGGATGCGCAGAAGCAATGGAACTTTGGCTCCAGCGGCGTAGCCGGATGGCTTGGTCAACAAGCCGTGCACCTCAGTGCCGTCCTTGCTCTTGAAACTCACGTCTTCGGGCGGCGTCACTTCGATGCTGCTGAAGAGCGAGTTGTTTTGATGGGTGAGCTGGTGGAGCGCGCCGCCTTGCAACGAGTAGACCTCTACCGGCGTGGTGTCCGTACTCGAAAGTACCGCGGAGCATCCCGCCGCGACAGTCGGATTGCTCAGCACGATGGGCGAAGGCGCCAGCCGCTCGACAGATCCGCCATTGAGCCTGACGCTCGCGGGATAGACGGAACGGTCATCCGTCACGAGAAACGAAATCGACTGCCCATCGCCGCTGAAGCGCGGCGCGGAGACTCCTCGATCCAGTGCCGCGGCCGCTTTCACCAGCGCGGCTTTGCTGCTTCCATCGGCGGGAACCAGCGCCAGCCGAGGCATGGAATATTCGACGTATTTCTTCTCGTCGCTTTCGAGCACCGCAATCCATTTGTTGTCGGGACTCCACTGCAAGCGCGCGTTTTCCTCGCTTGCTTCAATCTGGTCTTCGGGCGTGGTCAGCGCCTTTTCGCGGGCGCCCGCGTGTGCCTCCGCGACCAAAACTTGTGCGTACGGATCCCGATCCGGATCTTTGGCGTGATTGCTCAGAAACGCGATCCGCGTGCCGTCGGGCGACCAGGATGGCGCGGACTCGTCCCACTTGCCGGTGGTGAGCCGGTCGAGTTTCTTGGTGGCGACATCAAAGAGATAAATGTAGGTATGCCGGCCGGACACCAGGTAGCCTTGGATGTCCTCCTTAAAGTGATAGCGATCCAGTACGATTGGCTTGGGCGGCTTCGGCTTGGCTGCTTCCCCCGGTTCGGCATCGGGATCGGGATCGCCAATCAGCAGCGCCAGACGCTTTGCATCGGGCGCCCATTGGTAGGATTCGAGATGACCCTTCACATCGGTGAGTTGAAACGCGTCGCCGCCGTTGCGGTCGAGAAGCCAAACCTGATTGCCCTTGGCGGGACCGGGCCGGGACGATGTGAACGACAGATACTTCCCGTCCGGACTCCAGCGCGGCGACGACTCGCTGTCCTGGCTGGAAGTGATTTGGCGATCATCCTTGCCATCGACGCCGATCATCCAGACGTGCGTGTTGGTTTTGTCCTCTTTCACGTCGATGGTTGATACCGTGTACGCCACCCATCGGCCGTCGGGCGAACAGCGCGGATCGCCGACGCCGCGCATGCGGGCCAGATCGTCCAGATTGAACGGGTGGCGTACGGGCTGCGCCCAGAGCGCCACCGAAAGCAAACCGAGTAACGAGCGCTTGAGGAACATGCATTCCAGTTTACGCCTGCACCAGCGCCCGTTCCGGCTGACGCGATTTCTCCCTCAGTTTCTCCAACGATGCCAGATGGAGCAGCACCGAGAGCGGCACCAGAAAGGCCGGAATCATCGCCAGCGGAAACGCCGTGATGAGTTCATTGGGGCGATCGAGGGCCAGCATCTGGAACTGGGATGGCGACGTCAGGAAGCCCGTGGTGACGGCTACAACCAGATCGGCCAGGCCGAACAGATTCCAGGCGGTGATCATGCCCACCGATCCGCGCGAACGGCGCGCGTAGGCGGCTGCCACGATTGGCGCAACCAGTCCCACGAAAACGTCTCCTGCGCCCGCGGGCAGCGCGAACTCGCCCGGAAGCCGGCCTGCCGCATACAGCACCAGGAAAATCAGGCCGAGCGCGCGGTAGAACTGCACACCTACAATCCATTCTTGCGGCACCGATTCGATAATGCGCTTGAGCAGGGGCCAGCGCCAGTACAGCACGACACCGGCCACGATTGGGACCAGCAGGCCGAACGGGATGGTTGGAGTGCGCGTGGCCGAGCCCTGGAAGAAGCCCATCCGGACAAGCAAGAACGCGGCGAAGAACCAAGCCACAAGCAACGCTGCAACGTTCCGAAATGTGCGCTTGCGGTCGCGATCAGTCCACGCGCGAAGCCGGAGGGCCCGGTACAAGCCAAAGAGCAGAGTGGATACGGCCCCCACGGAACCGATCAGCACGAACGGGGATAAGTAGTCAGGCACGGTGTAGTTCATGTTGTGTCTCCTGCCGATATCGATGTATATACATCCATTGGCGTTTCAACAAAGTTGCCGGAACGCGATCGGCTCTGGTATAGATGTAGATACAACGATCTATGAAAATGACAACCGTCGTTCGGCTGCCTTGTGCATGCGCGAACCTGCGAAGGGCCGATCGCGTGGTCACGCAGTTCTACGACGCCTCACTGCGCCCGGCCGGCTTGCGCGCCACTCAGTTCACCTTGTTACAGGCGCTGCACCTTGCGCCCGGACTTTCCCAGAGGCAACTCGCGGAACTGCTCGAGATCGATAGCACCACCCTGACCCGGACGCTCGCGCCGCTGCGCCACAAGGGATGGTTGCGTGCCGGGACCGGAGACGACCGGCGTGAGTTGCGGCTGGCGCTGACTGCGTCCGGCAAGCGCCAATATGCGCGTGCGCTCCCGTACTGGCAGAAGGCGCAACGCGGCCTGGAACGCGCGCTCGGCAAGCAGAATTGGAATTCGCTGATTGAGACCGCAGTCTGCACGGCGGGAGCCAGACTCAAACTGGCCGGATCGGGCGCTTGACATGCGTCTGGAAACAATCGATGCTAATTCAAAGGAGTCTAGCGATGTCGTCTCTCCGGTGGATCCTTTGTTCGGCCTTGACTCCGTTGCTTGGCCTCCCTGCCGTGGCTCAATCCGTCATCTCGGCGCATTCGGGCTTAATTCATCTTGCCGACGGTTCGGTTTTCCTCGACGACCAGCGCGTAGAACAGAAGGCCGGCAAGTTCGATCAAATCAAGAATGGGTCGGAGCTGCGCACCGAGGACGGCCGCGCCGAAGTGCTGCTGACGCCCGGAACATTCCTGCGCTTGGGCGCCAACAGCGCCATCCGCATGGTCTCGAATGAGCTCGACAACACCCGCGTGGAGCTGTTGAAAGGCTCCGCGGTGCTGGACCAGGGATCGGACACGCTCGCCGACACTTCCGTCACCATCCTATATAACCTCGATCAGGTTCACATCAAGAAGCCGGGCCGCTATCGGTTCGATTCAGAACCCCCTCAAGTGAAGGTGGAGACTGGCCACGTTGAGGTGGCCGCTGCCGACGGAAAATCGGTGGAAGCCGTGGCAGGCGACGTGGTGGCACTCCAGGGCAAACTCACGGCTCGCAGGCTGCTTGGCGATTCGGGCGGGAGCGGCTTGGGCGACGACTTGGACCATTGGAACGTGGCGCGGGATCAATCCGTCGCGGATAACAACCTGGATGCGTCGGCGGCTTCCGATCTTTCGGGCGTGATCGATGGCTGGCAGAACGATCCGGACGCGGTGCTGCAATCGCTCGGCATCGCGCCGTATCCGCCCGGCATGTCGAGCTACATTCCGCCCTACTCATACGGGTCTGGGCTGTATGGTGCAGGGCTGTACGGTGTAGGGCCGTACGGTCCAGGGTACGGTTACTCGCCATACGGATTCGCGGGACTGTACGGGGCCAGTCCGTTGGCTTTGTACTACGCCACGCCCCTCTATCTGCCCTATCGCTACTCCTACTCGGGTCTCAGCCGATACGGTACTGGTTACGGCTACCGTGGCGGGATGCTACCGGGGCGCGCCGGACTTGGCACAAGGCCGCTCTATCAGAGCCCGGTTGGAGTACGGCTGGGTGGGACTACGATCGGCAGCCGTCCGGCGATCGGCGTGGGGCATCCGGGCGCGATACACGTGGGCGGCGGTCACCGCTAAACTAAATCGCAATCCCTAATCATTGGGCGCGTAGTACCCGAGCCGCCAGCGAGCCTTCAACGGCGGAAGCGCCTTGGGCTGGTTCAGCTTCACTTGCACCTTGCGAAATTTGCCATCGCGATTCTTATTGGCGGGCGAATAGGCCAGCACGTATTGGTTGCGAAGCTCAATACCGATGCGCTCGGCGATTGAAGGCAGATCGCGTAGACTGGAGGCGGCCAGCGCCCGGCCGCCGGTCTGATCGGCGATTTCAGACAGGAGCTTGGGGCCGCTCATCTCCGCCGCACTCAATCCGAACGACAAGACGGGTTCGAAGACACCCATCGCGTAGATCTGCACATCGGCCTCGCGCACCAGGTCCTCAATCTGGCTGGCGGTGAACCGGCTGTTGTTATCCCCGCCGTCGGAAATGATGAGCAGCGCCTTGCGAGGGTTCTTGGCGTGCTTCATCTCCTGCAATCCCGTATGGACGGCATCCAGCATCGCGGTCAGGCCACCGGAAGTCACCGAGGTGAGTTTGTCCTCGATCTGATGCGAGTCGCTGGTGAGACCCACGGCGAGCTCGGCGCGATCGCTGAACTCCACCAGGAAGGCTTCATCGGAAGCGTTCAATGTTTTCAGAAACTCGACCACGGCGCGGCGCGACGTGTCGAGCTTGAAACCCATGCTGCCGCTGGTGTCGACCAACAGGCCGATGGAGAGCGCGGCGTCTTCGTTGGAGAAATGCGTGACGGTCTGTTCGACATCGTCTTCGAAGAGATGAAAATCCTGTTTCTCCAGGCCGAGGACGTAGCGATTAGAAGGGTCGGTCACGGAAACCGGAACCAGGACCAGGGTGGTTTCGGTGCGGAACGAAGTGGTAGCCTGCGGAGGAGCGGCTTGCGGATAAGACTGCCCGAACGCAGCGACAGCGCACGCCGAGAAAAGGGCGAAAAGTGTCCGCACTACCACTGCACCTCTTCCTGGAACTCTACCACGCTTAGCAGGAGGCGAGAACGCTCACTAGCCAACCGCACGGACAACATCGAGGCGCCATATCCCTTGAATTCTATCTTTTGCGCGATAGTACTATTGCCTCGTCAACCCTCTAAAGAAAACGCGGGAATGTGCCGATACTATGCGTTGTGCATTCTTTCCAAATCGCGAAGGAGAATCATGTCCCGTCCCCGAACCACGTCTGTTGCAACTCTAGCAGTAGCACTCGCGGCTGTCTTTCCTTTGAGCTTGGCCGCTCAGAGCCGCCACGCGCCGCTGATTAGCGGACGAATCGACGAGGCCGCGCTGCGGACACTGGAAGGCAACACACGTCCGGAAGCCAACCCGCGCAACGATCGTGGCGCCGTGGCCGACGATTTCGCGATGGACCACATGCTGCTGCAACTGCAGCGCACGCCGGAGCAGGAAGAGGCGGTCCGGAAGTTGATCGATGAACTGCACGACGCGAATTCACCAAGATTTCATCAGTGGCTGACAGCGGAGGAGTTTGGGCGCAGCTTCGGGCCGGCCGCGGAGGACGTGGAGAAGATCACAGCCTGGCTGGAGTCGCACGGCTTCACGGTCAACGTGGTGTATCCGAGCAGAATGGTAATCGACTTCTCGGGCACGGCGGGGCAAGTGCGCGAGGCTTTTCACACTCCCGTGCACCACTATGACGTGAACGGCGCGCAGCACGTCGCCAACGCTTCCGATCCACGGATTCCCGCGGCCCTCGCGCCAGTGGTGACGGGCGTGGTTTCGATGCACGACTTCCAACCGCACTCGATGAAGGTGGCCCACCGCGACTTCACGTTCACTTCCGGCGGCTCGACCTATCAGGCGGTGGTACCGGCCGATCTTGCGACCATCTACGATCTGAATCCGCTGTTCACGAGCGGCGTTACGGGCGTGGGCCAGACCATCGCGGTGATCGAGGACACGAATCTATACTCGGCGGCGGATTGGAATTCCTTCCGCTCGACTTTCGGGCTGGCGGGGTATGCGCACGGATCGCTAACGACGGTTTATCCCAAGCCGGTTTCAGGCCGAAACAACTGCAAGAATCCCGGCGTGAATAGCGACGATGGGGAAGCGATGCTCGACGCCGAGTGGGCGTCGGCGGCCGCGCCGGACGCAGCCATTGTGGTGGCCGCCTGCGCCGATACCCGAACCACCTTCGGGGGCTTGATCGCGATCCAGAATCTGATCCATGGTCCCAATCCGCCGTCCATCGTGAGCATCAGCTACGGCGAATGCGAGGCGGAGAATGGGGCCGCTTCGAACGCCGCTTTCAACGCAGCGTATCAGCTCGCGGTGGCCGAGGGCATTTCGGTGTTTGTCTCGTCGGGCGATGAGGGCGCGGCCAGCTGCGACGCCAATAAGTCAGACGCCACGCACGGCATCGGAGTCAGCGGACTCGCTTCCACTCCCTATAATGTCGCGGTGGGCGGAACGGATTTCGCCGACTCGTACCTCGGCACGAACAGCAGCTACTGGAACTCGTCCAACACGTCCAGCTATGGTTCGGCGCTGTCCTACGTTCCCGAGATACCGTGGAACGATTCTTGCGCCGGCGCGTTGCTCGCAAGCGTTTTCGGATATACCACGACGTTCGGGCCTAACAGTTTTTGCAACACCGCTACAGCCAGTCAATACGGCCTTCTGACCGTGACCTCGGGCAGCGGCGGACCGAGCGGATGCGCCACGGGGACCCCTACTGTGTTCGGCGTCGTCGGTGGAACTTGCAAAGGCTATGCCAAACCAAGCTGGCAAACCGGCCTCTTCGGCAACCCAAGCGACGGGGTGCGCGACATCCCCGACGTTTCGCTATTCGCCGCGAACGGCATTTGGGGGCACTACTACGTGTATTGCTTTACCGACCCCTCGAATGGCGGCACACCCTGCTTCGGCGATCCGAGCGGCTGGGCGGGAGCGGGCGGTACTTCGTTCTCCTCGCCGATTCTGGCCGGCATCCAGGCTCTGGTGAATCAACACCAGGGCGGGGCTCAGGGGAATCCGAACTATGTGTATTACAAATTGGCGGCGAGCGAATATGGAGCGGCCGGGTCGAGCGTATGCAACTCCGCGAACGGACCGAGTTCGGGAAGCACCTGCATCTTCCACGATGTCACGCTCGGCGACATGGACGTCAACTGCGCGGGCTCATTCAACTGCTACGGCTATACGGCTGCGAATCGGCGCGGCATGGGCAATCCCGACGGCGCGCTGTCGGTTTCCAGCAAATCGTTCAAGCCGGCGTATGGCACTACGGTTGGCTGGGACTTCGCGACCGGCATCGGCACGCTGGATGCTTACAAGTTGGTGATGAACTGGACGCACTAAGCGACGCTAGCTTGGCAAGCAAGCTCAGCTCCGGACGGATGCTAGCATGGTCGTGTGCAGCCCAGGCGCGTGGTTCTTTTGGCCCTCGGGCTCACACTCGCGGGCGTCTTGTGCGCGTTCCAGATGCCGTTTCGCGAGTACGCGGGCCAGGAGTACAACGACTTCCCGCTGCCCTCCGATTACAAGGATAAAACGGAGTTCGTGTTCGCGCGCCTGATGTACCCGCAAGGCGACTGGGGCATCTTCGGGTGGCTGTATCGTTTCGATTGGCGCCAGGGACGGAGCGCCTGGACCAACGACTATCCGCGAGCAGACCGCCATTTCGTGCTGGCGCTGCGCCGGCTCACGCGCCTGGAAGTGCGCAGCGTGGAGCAGCCCGTCAGTCCCGACGACGGTGACGACATCTACAACTGGCCCTTCTTGTATTGCGCTGGTCCGGATCAGTGGAACATGAGCGACGCCGAACTTGCGAAGGTCCGCGAGTACCTGGCGCGCGGTGGATTCCTGCTGGGCGACGATTTTTGGGGCGAAGGGGACTGGTACTATTTTCAGCGCAACATGGCCAAGCTGTTGCCGGGCAGGCCGATAGTCGAGATCGAATCGAAGGATCCGATCTTTCACACCGTCTTCGATCTTGACCAGCGTTATCAGGTGTCGGGCCAGTGGAGCCTGGGCGGCATGCCGTACTTAAATGGTGGTCGCGATCCGCATTGGCGGGCCATCTACGACGACAAGGGCCGCATCGCGGTAGCTGTACTCTTCAATCACGACACGGGCGATTCCTGGGAGTGGGCCGACGATCCGGAATATCCGGAACGCTATTCGGCGCTGGGAATACGCACGGGAGTCAACTATGTGCTCTACGCCATGACGCACTAATAGTTGGTATGATGCACCAAAGCTCTTCGAGGAGGTTTCACCCATGAAATTCTTTGCATCCGCAGCCGCATTATTGCTGCTCACTGTATCTGCTTTCGCCGCCGATGTGGACGGCAAGTGGACCGGCAGCGTCTCCACCCCCAACGGCGACTTCCCTGTGACGTTCAATTTCAAGGCGGATGGCGCCATGCTGAACGGTTCCATGGCGGGTCCCGACGGCGGGGATATTGCCATCAAAGACGGCATGATCGATGGCACGAATATTTCGTTCTGGCTCAGCATCGATATGGGCGGGAACGCTCTGAAGCTGACCTACAAGGGCGTGGTGGCGAGCGACCAGATCAAGATTTCGGGCGACGCGGGCGGGATGCCGTTCGAGTTCGTAGTGAAGAAGGCGTCGTAAAGGATCGCGTTCTCAATCGGCCGAACTGTGCGATAGCTCGGGAGCTCGCTGGCGCTTGAACCGGAGGCGCAACCGGTCGAGCTCCAGATAGACAACCGGCGTGGTGTACAGCGTCAAGAGCTGGCTCACGATCAGCCCGCCGATGATCGTGATTCCGAGCGGCCGGCGCAGTTCCGATCCGACGCCGTGGCCGAGCGCGAGCGGCATGGCGCCCAGCAGCGCCGACATGGTGGTCATCAGAATCGGCCGGAATCGCAAGCAGGCAGGCTTGATAGATGGCGTCGCGCGGACGCAAGCCTTCGGCGCGCTCGGCGGCGATGGCGAAGTCGATCATCATGATGGCGTTCTTCTTGACGATCCCGATCAGCAGGATGATCCCGATCATGGCGATGATGCTCAGGTCGGTCTTCCACAGCATCAAGGCCAGTAGCGCGCCAACGCCCGCCGACGGCAGCGTGGAGAGAATCGTGATCGGGTGGATGCAGCTTTCATACAGCATGCCCAGCACGATGTAGACGGTGATCAGCGCGGCTGCGATCAGAATGGGTTCGTTGCGCCAGCGAATCCTGATAGGCTTGCGCGGTGCCGGCGAAGAAGGTGTGAATGGTATCCGGCAATCCCACGGTGCGCGCGGTCTCCTGGATCGCATTCACAGCGTCGCCGAGCGCCACGCCGGGCGCCAGGTTAAAGGAGATGGTCACGGCCGGGAAGAGGCCCTGGTGATTCACCGCCAGCGGCGCGATGGATGGCCCGAAGCGGGCGAACGCCGCCAGAGGCACCTGCTGGCCTCTCGGATCGCGAACGTAGATCTCGCGCAAGAATTGCGGGTCCTGCCAGAAGCGCGGCGCCGCCTCCATCACCACGTGATACTGATTGAGCGAAGTGTAGAGAGTGGAGACCTGCCGCTGGCCGAAGGCGTCGTACAGTGTGTTGTCGATGAGCTGCGGCGAGATCCCGAAGCGCGCGGCGGTGTCGCGATCGTACTGGACCACGGCTTGCAGCCCGTTGTTTTGTTGATCCGTGTTGACGTCGCTGATCAAGCGCACGCGCCGCAAGGCCGACAGCATGGGCGGCCCATAGGCGGTCAGATCCTGGACGTTGTCGCCGCGCATGGTGAACTGGTAGAGGGAGGCGCTGTTTCGCCCGCCCACACGCACGTCCTGCGCGCGCTTGCAGGAACAAATTCGATCCGCGGATCACGCGCAGTTTCGGGCGCAGCCGCTCGATGACGTCGTACACCGAGACTTTGCGCTCCGCGAGCGGCTTCAACTGGATCTGCACGCGCGCCTGGTTGATGGTGTTTCCATTACCGCCGCTGCCGCCGGTGAATCCAGCAACGGTCAGCACGGCGGGATCCTGCTGGATGATGTTCACGATCCGCCGAAGGTTGCCTTGCATGGCCTGGAAGGAAGTGTCCTGATCGGCGATGATGGTCCCCTGCAGCCGCCCATTGTCCTGCTGCGGGAAGAAACCCTTGGGCACGTGAATGAAGAGGTACACGTTGAGGGCGATGGTGGCGCCGAGAACGGCGAGGGTAATGGCGGGATGGCGCAACACGCGGTCGAGAGTGCGGGCGTATAGGCCGACGATCCAATTGAAACCGCGTTCGCTCGCGCGATACAACCAGCCGTGCGACTCGTGCTCCTTCAGCAAGTAGCGCGCACATCATGGGCGTGGTGGTGAGCGAAATCGCCATGGAGATCGCGATGGCCACCGACATGGTGACTGCGAATTCGCGGAATAGCCGGCCCACAATGCCGCCCATCAGCAGCAACGGAATGAAGACGGCGATCAGCGAAACGCTGATGGTGAAGACCGTGGAGCCGATCTCGCGAGCGCCGCGCACGGCCGCAGCGAAGGGCTGCATGCCTTGTTCCAGGTAACGGGTGATGTTCTCGATCACTACGATAGCGTCGTCCACGACGAAACCGGTGGAGACGGTCAGCGCCATGAGCGAAAGATTGTCCAGGCTATAACCGCACAAATACATCACGCCGAAGGTTGCGATCAGCGACACCGGAACCGCGACGCTCGGAATCATGGTGGTGCGGGCGCTGCGCAAAAACACAAAGACCACCAGAACCACCAGCACCACGGATACGCCGAGAGCCCTTTCGATGTCGCGGACGGACGCACGAATGGTGACGGTTTGATCCTGAGTGACGTTCAACTTGATGGACTGCGGGATGGCGGCTTTGATTTGCGGCAGCGCCGCGCGAATCCTGTCCACGGTATCGATGATGTTCGCGCCCGGCTGCCGGTTCACTGCAACGTTGACGGCGCCCTTGCCGTTCGCCATACCCATATTGCGAATGTCCTCGACTGAATCGATGACGTCGGCGACATCGGACAGCCGGACCGGCGCGCCATTGTTGTAGGCAACCAGCAGAGGCGCGTACTCCTTGGCTTTGAACATCTGATCGTTCGCGCCTACTTCCCAAAGGTGAAAGCCGTCGGAAAAATGTCCCTTGGGAACGTTGGCATTGGCGGCATTCAGAGTGGCTCGCACCTGCTCCATCCCGATGCCGTATTTGTTGAGCGCCATCGGATTCAGCTCGACACGCACGCCCGGCAGCGCGCCGCCCTGCGCGTTCACTTGCCCGACGCCCTTAATCTGCGAAAGCTTCTGCACGATGATGGTGGACGCAGCGTCGTAGAGCGCGCCGCGATCGAGCACATCGGAGGTCAGCGCGAGCTGAAAGATTTGTTGCTCGGCCGGATTGACCTTGCGGTAGGTCGGGTTGTTGGGTAGATTGGCCGGCAAATATCCGCGGGCGGCGTTGATGGCCGCTTCCACGTCACGCGCAGCGGCATTGATGTCGCGATTCAAGTCGAACTGCAACGTGACTCCCGTGCCGCCTAGCGTGCTGGTGGACGTCATTTCGGTGACGGCGGCGATGCGGCCGAACTGGCGCTCCAGCGGCGTGGCTACCGACGACGCCATCGTCTCGGGGCTTGCGCCGGGCAGCGTTGCTTGCACCTGGATGGTCGGGAAGTCGACTTGCGGGAGCGGTGAAACCGGGAGCAGATTGTACGCCACGGCGCCCGCCATTGCGATCGCAATCGTCAATAGCGTGGTGGCGACAGGCCGGTGAATAAAGGGCTCGGAGATATTCAACGGCTAGTCTCCCATCTCTGGAGCAAGGCCGGGATCGATGGCGGGTTGGGTCCGGCGGCGCCGCGCCAAACGGTCGAACCAAAGATAAATCACGGGCGTGGTGTACAGCGTCAAGAGCTGGCTGAAGATGAGGCCGCCGACCATCGTGATGCCGAGAGGGCGGCGCAGCTCCGATCCGACACCGGTTCCGAGCGCGAGCGGCAGGCCGCCCAGAAGCGCCGCCATGGTGGTCATCATGATTGGCCGGAACCGCAGCAGGCAGGCCTGATAAATGGCCTCGTGCGGCTCCATGCCCTGGTTGCGTTCGGCGTCGAGCGCGAAGTCGATCATCATGATGCCGTTCTTTTTGACGATGCCGATCAGAAGTATGATTCCGATGAGCGCGATCACGCTGAAGTCCTGGCGGCAAATGAAGAGAGCGAGCAGCGCACCGACGCCGGCCGAGGGAAGCGTCGAGAGAATCGTGATGGGATGGATGTAGCTTTCATAGAGCACGCCCAGCACGATGTAAACGGTGATCAGCGCGGCCAGAATCAAGATCGGCTCGTTCGCGAGCGAAGCTTGAAACGCCTCGGCGGTGCCTTGAAACGCGCTCTGGATGCTGGCCGGCATCTGCAGTTGTTCCTTGACGCGATTGATGTCGTTCACCGCGTCGCCGAGCGAGGCGCCGGGTGCAAGGTTGAACGACAGCGTCACGACCGGGAACTGTCCCTGGTGATTCACGGTAATCGGAACCGACATCTGTTCCAGATGCGTGAACGCGCTCAACGGCACCTGGCTTCCGTTGGTGAAGACCAATGAAGATGCCGACGGTCCTCCGCTGAAGGCGGCTCCCGACGATCCTCCCGCGGGAACTCCCACGGTCTGTCCAGCAGTGGCCTGCGCTACTGAAGAGCTGGATGGTCCAAAGCCGACAGTATTCGCCGAGCCACCCGACACGACGCCGGCGCCGCCGCTGGTTCCCGCCGAGGATCGAATAAACAAGTTACGCAAATCGATGGGATTGTTTTGGAAGCCGGGCTTCACCTCCAACACGACGTGATATTGATTCAACTGCGTGAACATGGTGGACACCTGGCGCTGGCCGTAGGCGTCATAGAGCGTGTTGTCGATGGTGGAAGGCGTGATGCCAAGGCGCGAAGCGGTATCGCGATCGAAGACTACGCGCACGCGCAGTCCGTTCACCTGCTGATCGGTGGCCACGTCGCGCAACTCCGGCAGCTCCTTCAGCCGCGCCACCATTTTGGGCACGAAGGCGTTTAACACGTCGGCGTTGGGATCTTCGAGCGTGTACTGGTATTGCGTGCGGCTGACGCGGTCCTCCACCGTCAAATCCTGCACGGGTTGCATGTACAGCGTGATGCCCGCCACCTTCGCGAGTTCCGGCTGCAAGCGGCGAATCACATCGCTGGCGCTGATTTTGCGCTCCTCGAGCGGCTTCAGGTTGATCTGAATGCGCCCGGTGTTCAGCGTGGTATTGGTTCCGTCGATGCCGATGAACGAAGAAAGGCTGTCTACCGCGGGATCGCGGAGAATGGCCTTGGCCAGCGCCTGCTGCCGCTCCGACATGGCGCGGAACGAGATGGTCTGCTCGGCTTCGGAAACGCCCTGGATGACGCCGGTGTCTTGAACCGGGAAGAAGCCCTTGGGGATTTTCATGAACAGCACGAACGTAAACACCAGCGTGGCCACGGCCACCAGCAAAGTTAGCGGTTGATTGCGCAGAACCCAGCGCAGGGTCTTGGCGTAGAAGGCGATGACGGCGTCGAATCCGCGCTCGGAGGCGCGATAGAACCAGCCCTGCTGGCTTTCGGGAGTGTGCTTCAGAATCTTCGCGCACATCATCGGCGTGAGCGTGAGCGAAACCACCGCGGACACCAAGATGGTCACGCTCAAGGTCACCGCGAATTCGCGGAACAGGCGGCCGACGATGTCGCCCATGAATAATAGCGGGATCAGCACTGCGATCAGCGACACGGTGAGCGACACGATGGTGAACCCGATCTGCTCGGAACCGAGCAGCGCCGCCTGCAAGGGCCGCCGGCCTTCCTCGAGATAGCGCGAAATGTTTTCGATCATCACGATGGCGTCGTCCACCACGAAGCCGGTTGAGATGGTCAGCGCCATGAGCGAGAGATTGTTGAGGCTATAGCCGAGCAGGTACATCACTCCGAAGGTGCCCACCAGAGACAGCGGCACCGCGACGCTCGGGATGATAGTGGCCGAGAGATTGCGAAGGAACAGAAAGATCACCAGCACCACCAGGCCCACCGTGAGCATCAGCTCGAACTGAACGTCCTTGACCGAGGCTCGGATGGTATTGGTGCGGTCGGTGAGGATCTTGACCTTTACCGAGGAAGGCAAGGAGGTCTGCAATTGCGGCAGTAACGCTTTGACGCGATCTACCACAGCGATGATATTGGCGCCCGGCTGCCGCTGGATATTCACAATAACAGCCCGCGTGTCATTCATCCAGGCGGCTTGGCGGGTATTCTCGGTGTCGTCAACGACAGTAGCGACGTCGCTCACGCGCACCGGCCCGTTGTTGCGATAGGCGATAATCATCGGGGCGTAGTCGGCGCTCGAAAGCAGTTGATCGTTCGCGCCGATTTGATAGGCCTGATGCAAGCCGTCGAAATTGCCCTTGGCCTGATTCACGTTCGCAGCAGTAATGGCGTTGCGCAGATCCTCGATATTCAGACCGTACGAGGCGAGCGACGTCGGATTGGCTTGAATGCGGACGGCGGGCTTCTGGCCGCCGCTGATGCTCACCAAACCCACGCCCGGCAGTTGCGAGATTTTGGGCGCGAGCCGCGTATCCGCCAGGTCTTCCACCTTAGTGAGTGGGAGCGCGGTGGACGAGAGTGCGAGCGTGAGGATGGGCGTGTCGGCGGGATTTACTTTCGCGTAAATGGGCGGCGTCGGCAGGTCCGCGGGCAAGTACGTCCCAGAGGCATTAATCGACTGCTGCACCTCCTGCTCCGCCACATCGATGTTCAAAGCCAGACCGAATTCCAGTGTGATCACCGAACTGCCGTCGGAGCTGGTGGACATCATCTGCTGGAGGCCGGGCACTTCGCCGAGCTGGCGCTCGAGCGGGGCGGTGACAGACGACGCCATCACGTCGGGACTGGCGCCCGGATAGAACGTGATGACCTGGATGGTAGGATAATCCACTTCCGGCAGAGCCGACACCGGCAGTTGCTTGTACGCGACGGCGCCCACCAGCAGAATCCCGGCCATCAGAAGGGAGGTTGCCACGGGGCGGACGATGAAGGTCCGAGAAGGATTCATGTGGAGAAACGACTCACGACGTTGCTTTACGTGATCGACCGCCGCCTGGTTGGCCACCGCCCGGCTTCCGGCCCGGCTTGTCGCCGGGAACTTGGGCGTTAACCTTGCCGCCTTCCTCCAGCCGGTCGACGCCCACGGTGACCACGGCATCGCCCGGGTCCAGGCCGGAGGCGATTTCTGACACATCGCCTTCGGTAGTGCCCACGGTGACCGGCCGCACCGTCACGGTCTGATCGGGATTCACCAGCCAGACGTACGTTCCTTGCGAATTGCGTTGAATGCCCGCATTCGCCAACAACGTAACGTTGCGTTTTTGCTGCACGAGCAAACGCGCATTCACGAACTGGCTGGGGAACAGCTTGCCATTTCCGTTGGCGAAGACAGCGCGCAGCTTCAAGGTGCCGGTGGTGGGATCGATCTGGTTGTCGACGGTCTCAAGCTTGCCTTCCGCGAGTTTGTTCTTCAGCTCGCGATCCCACGCTTCCACCATCAATTGCTCGCCCGCGTGCATGCGATCGAAGATGGGCGGGAGCTGATCCTCGGCCGTGGTGAAGATGACGCTGATAGGATCGATCTGCGTGATCACTAGCAGGCCGTTGGTGTCGGCGGCGTGCACGATGTTTCCGGGATCCACCAATCGCAGGCCCACCAGTCCCGTGATCGGCGATGTGATACGGCAATAGACCAGATTCAGCTTGGCGCTGTCGATCTGCGACTGATCGGTCTTTATGGTGCCCTCATACTGCGTCACCAGCGCTTCCTGCGTGTCGAGCTGCTGCTGTGGAATGGCGTCCTGCTTCATCAGCGTCTTGTACCGGTCCAGATCGAGATGCGCGTTCTTGAGCAGCGCCTGGTCGTGGATGAGCTGCCCCTCGGCCTGCTCCAACTGCACCTCGTAGGGCCGGGGATCGATCTCAACCAGCAGATCGCCTTGATGGACCAGCTGGCCCTCTTTGAACATGACCTTCATCAATTGCCCGTCCACGCGGCTCTTCACGGTCACTGTGTAGATGGGCGTCACGGCACCCAGGCCTGTGACGTACACGCGAATGTCGCCCTTGGTGGCCTTGGCCGCCACCACCTGCGAAGGGCCGCCGCCCGCGCCTCGCGTTCGGCCGCTGCCTTTCCCCGACGCCTGCGATTGAGAATCGTTGGCCGGCAGGAAACCCTTGAGGTTCGGCCATTGCCAATACGCCACTGCGGCGAGTACGGCCAGGATCACGAGCCAGATCCAGCCGCGGCGCGGAGGCGGTGGCGGCAAGTCGCGGTGAACCTGTTTCGGAGCGGCAGGACGAGCGGTCTCTAACGCGGCCGGAGTGGGGCTTTCCATGGTCCTAGAGTTACTAACGACAGCATACTCTGATTCGTTACACGATAACGGTCAGGCCGTTGATACCTAGCTCGAAAGGGCCATTGGGAGCAGGGCCGAAGCGTGCAGCAGTGCTGTAAATTGTAAGCTTCTGTAACTCGCGATTGCTTTCAACCGGCTGCTGCTTCCGCGGAGATTATCCACGAATTGTGCTCGCGAGACCTCGCTGGAAAGCAGTTCAAGACGAGGTCGTTTTCAAAAATGAATTGCGTGTCGCCGCCGGGAGGCTGGACCTCGACTCTAAGCAACCGGCGTCCGACCAATTTGGGAAACTGATCCAGCACCTTGGCGACTGAATCAGCACTGCCGACAAGAATCTTGCCGCCTTGTTCCACTCGCGCCGCGCAGTTGGCGTTGATCCAAAGAGATCCGACTCTTCGGTGCGTTCTGATCTTTTCCGGTACGGGAAGAGGCTCATGAAAATCGAGACACAATTCATCCAGGTCCTCCGGCGAGTAGCCTTCTTCGAATCTGTGTTGAATATTCAACCGCACACGCCATATCGTGGCGCCCCACAGGACTCGGGAAAGCTCTTGCGCGGCTTCCGCGTCCCGCTGCGTCATTGGGGCAACTCAGTGACGGATGGCGTTAGAACTGGTCCCAAAAGAATGTACTCAGCCTGGGCGTGTTTGAGATACCAGCGCGCATCTTCTTCCGACGTTGGAACGAATGTTTTGAGCACGAGGTTATCTGTGAATTCCAGTAAAGAATCTCCGGTCAATTGCGCAATCTGTCCAGACAGGAGGACGCGGCCGTTGATTTGGTCGATGGCGCTCTCCATCACGGGCCTGTCGTCTTCCGAGCCAGCGAGTACGTGGTCACCTTGTTCGATACGCCAATAGATCTGGTCACACCACAAGGTCCACTCACCCGAGGGGTGTCTTCGACGCTGGTCTGTGATGGGCTGGGGTTCACCAAATTCGAGAAAAAGGACAGACCCGTATCCGAGCCAGCAGCCTTGCGCTTTTTGACCGATCAGAGGCGCAAATGGACTTGATTGGGATTCGTCCTGTGGTGCCGGCACGTTGTATTAATGGCCCGGCTCGGTCCCGATCTTCCGGCCGTCCGCCAGCGTCACCTGACGACCGTCGGCGGCGTGCGATCCGTCTTTGGCAACGAAGCCGTGAACGATCACCTTATCGCCGGGCTTGAGCGAATCGTGGGTCCAGCCCTTGCGGGCGAGCCGCCCCGGCCCACCAGTCTCACAGGCCCAGTTCACAACCGCGCCGTCCTGCCCGGTGACATCGACGTAAAAATGTACGTGCGGGTTTTCCCAGTCGATGCGCGTGACCACGCCTTCCAGAGTGACTGGCTTCGAGGTATCGAACTCCTCGGAAAAGGAGTGGTGCGCGAGAGCCGGAAGGCCGGAGCCCAAAATCGCGAGGCCTGCGAAAAGGAAAAGAGATCGGTTCGGCATGGCGCTATGTCAACGCTACAATTTTATTCGATTCGCGCAGGAGCCTTACCCCTTCTTCTTCAATGCTCCGTCGTTCTCACGGATAAAATTTCGGATTTCATCCGCCATCCCCAACAGCTTCTCCCATTGCTCGCGATACAGCGTGACCGGAAATCGTCCCAGCCCATACACCGAGAGCCCGCCCTTTTCGCTCACCTTCATCGACGTTTGTCCCCGCGCGGGCTTTTTCAGCGATTCATTCTCCGAGCGTAGCCGCTCGATCTCTGCTTTCAGTTCTTCTTCCGATGCCATGAGTATCAGTGATATCACAATTGGGGAGGACGAAGCCTGCCGATCAGCGACGCCAGCGCCCGCGTTCGATGGCGCTCAAGAAATCCCCGACCGTGCGATTGAAGGCCGCCGGCTCTTCAAGGTTCACCGCGTGGCCGCTGTTCGGGGAGATCCAAAGGCCCGCGTTCGGCAGCGTTTTCTTGAGCCAGAGAGTAGTCTCGAGGCACGGCCCGTCCTCATCGCCTACGATCAACAACACCGGGATTTGAAGACCGGAGAACTCTTTCTCATAGTCCTGCAACGAAGGGCGGCTGGCCTGGTATCCCAACAGCGTCCGCGCCTTGCCTTCCGGTGAATGCTCGCGCAGATGGGACAGGAACTCCTCGAATGCGCGCGGGTCCTTGCGCAGAAGGTGAAGGCGATTGGGGCGCCGTCCGGCAACTTCGGCTACGGCGGCCGATCCTTGTTCCAAGTAGGCTCGCGCCGTCGCCTGGGATTCCGCGACGAAAGACGCGCGATCCGCGGCCGGTGAGCCCGATCCAACACCCGCAATGACCAGCGACCTCGCCATCTCGGGATACATCAGCCCGAAATGCAGCGCGGCGTACGCACCCATACTCGACCCCACCACATGGGCTTGCGCGATGCCAAGACTTCGCAGAACGGCGGCGATGTCGTGGACGACAACCGGGAAGCCGTACGAATTGGGATCGGCCGGCACGTCCGACGGCGGGTAACCGCGCGCGTTGAAGGTAACGCAACGATATAACCGCGAGAACCATCGCACCTGCTGTTCCCATCCGCGATAGTCGGAGTTCAATTCGTGCACGAAGACGATCGGATCTCCGGCCCCGGTGTCTTCTAGATACAGGCGCACGCCGTCCGCATTCGCAAAGCTCAATTTGCCGGGCCCTCGATCAAGAGTTCTACCATAGAACCGTGGGTACTCGACAGCACGCTCGCCCAGGGCCTGCAGTTCCTGAGGTCCCTGAGCCATCGCTCGCCGAACGTGCGCATGCGCTCGTTTCGATTGGCGTGATTGGCAGCCTCTCGACGCATTCGCAGAAGTTTCCCGGATTTCCCTTCGGTTCCATGATGCCCTACGCCGCTGACGGCCTCGGCCGCCCGATATTCTTCATCAGCAGCATGGCGATGCACACGCACAACCTGAAGCAGGATCCGCGCGCCAGTTTGCTGATCACGCAGCCGGATATTTCTGGAGATCCCTTGGGCGCCGCCCGTCTGACACTTCTGGGCGAGGCGAGGGAAGCGCCCGCGGCAGAGGTTCGGGAGCTTTATCTTTCGCGGCACGAGAACGCGAAGCTCTGGCAGGATTACACCGACTTCGCGTATTATCGCCTCAATGTCTCGGCTGTTTATTTTGTCGGCGGCTTCGGCGTCATGGGATGGATCCCTGGCGGGGACTACAGGAGCTCGTCGCTTCGGGTCCGGCAAAGCACGCGCTGACGGCATATACTGGGTTGCGTTCCGATAGCGAAAGGGTTCAACATGCCTCAACAGCAGACCATCGACGTTTCGGAAATCATCGAGCGTCAGAAACTCGGCGGCTTTCTTCTCGGGTTGGTGGCGGTCTCCTGGATCATCACTTTCTTTGACGGCTTCGACACCAACCTCATCAGCTTCGCTGCGCCCTACTTTGCTTCCGGTTACCACTTGACGCGCGTCCAACTCGGGAACATTTTCGCCATGGGTCTGCTGGGCACGCTGATTGGCGGATTCATTCTGGGCTACCTCGGCGACCGCATCGGCCGCAGGCCGGCCGTGATTCTGTCCACCGCGGGCTTCGGCATACTCACGCTGTGCTTCACTTTCGCCAGCGGCTACTGGTCGCTGTTCAGCTTACGGCTGATTAACGGCATTCCGCTCGGCGGCATGCTGCCTCTCGCCTGGGCGCTCAACATGGAGTACGTGCCGAAACGATATCGCGCCACTGTCGTAACGGTCATCATGATGGGATTTTCGGTTGGGACTGGTTTTGGCGGACCGATCGCAGTCTGGCTGATCCCCAAAATGGGCTGGCAGGCAGTTTTCGTTCTCGGCGGCCTGGCCGCTCTGGCGTGCGCGGTAATTCTCTACTTCGCGCTTCCGGAATCGATTCGTTTCCTGGCGAGCAAGGGACGCGAGCCCGGCCGCATTGCCACAATCCTCGAACGGATCGCTCCCGGTCAACGCTTCGCGCCCGAGGCAACCTATATCGTGGCCGACGAGCCAACCGTCAAGAAAGACTTCAAGCCATCCTTGCTGTTTCTCGGCGAGCTGAAGAAAATCACTCCGCTCATCTGGCTGGCCTACATCGCGAGCTCGTTCGCCGTGTATTTCCTGGTGAACTGGACGCCGCTGGTGTTTGAAGCGCTGAAGTTCAGCCGCGCCGAAGCCGCGACGGCCGCGTCGCTGATCTCGTTGATGGGTGCGGTCGGAGGCCTGTTCCTGATGCGCTTCACCGACAATCGCGGAGCCCTCGCAGTGACGGTGATGCCGGTGATGACTTTGATCCTGCTCCTGGTCGCGAGCTTTGTCGACGTTCCGCACCGCGCTTTTCTGGTGCTGATCGCATGCATCGGCTTCTTCCTGGTGGGCGGGCAATTCGGCGTCATCAGCATTTGCGGCGTGTTCTATCCCAGCGCCTACCGGGCCAACGGCGCGGGCTGGGCCAGCAGCGTGGCGAAGATCGGGTCCGTGCTAGGGCCGCTGGTCGGTGGATGGATTTTGTCCACGAGCCTGCCCGTGCGCAACATTTTCGCAGTCCTCGCCATTTGCCCGGCCATCTTCGCGATCTGTATCTATACGGTGGGCCGGATGCACAGCCGAATGCTGGGGCGCGAGGCTCTGACTGAATTGGAGCAAACAGCGGGAGCCGCCGCTGGAGTCTCTCATTGACGCGCGAGCTGCGCAGCAACAAAGTCAACAATCCGATGCGCAGGGCGCAGTGGCTGGCCCTTGGAATATCGGACCAGGACATGAATAAGCCCAAGATCGCTGTGGTGAATTCATCCTCCGAGCTTGCGATTTGCTTCAGCCATCTAGATGGTATTTCCGCGGTTGTAAAGGACGCGGTGCGAAAGGCCGGCGGCTTGCCTTTTGAGATCCGCACCATCGCTCCGAGCGATTTCATCATTAACTCGGGGCGGGGTGGTAATTACATTCTGCCGAGCCGTGACCTGCTGACCAACGACATCGAAGTGGCCGTGGAAGGCGCGCAACTGGACGGCATGATCTGCCTGGCATCCTGCGACAAGACGCTGCCGGGGCAAGTGATGGCAGCGGCGCGGCTCAATATCCCAACCATCATCGTCATCTGCGGCTATCAGCAAAGCGGCGAATCGCGCGGGACGCACTGCGACATCGAAGATGTGTTTCTCGCGTCGGCTCACGCGGCAATGGGACGCATCTCGGCCGATGAATTGCGGGACATGAGCGCGAATGCAATTCGGGGCCCCGGAGTCTGTTCGGGACTGGGCACGGCTAACACCATGCATTCGGTTTGCGAAGCCTTGGGGATGTGCCTGCCGGGCGCGGCGCCAGTACGTGCGAATAGCGAGAAGATGTTCGATTACGCGCGGCAATCGGGCGCGCGAATTGTGGAGATGGTGTGGGAGGATCTTCGCCCGGGCGCGATCCTGACTCGCGGCGCTTTTGCCAACGCGGTCGCGATGGTGCTCGCGATCAGCGGTTCCATCAACGCGGTAAAGCATCTGCAGGCGATCGCCGTGGAAGGGCAGGTGGATGTCGACATCTACAAGCTTTTTGATGAGCTGGGAGCGCGCGTGCCGGTGCTCTGCGCGATCCGTCCGAACGGGGAATATCCCATCGAAGCTTTCGAAGATGCGGGAGGCGCGCGAGCCGTGCTCAAGCAACTCGAGCCGCTTCTTCACGCCGACACCGTTACCGTGACAGGCCGCACCATGGCGGGAAACCTGGTAGGCGTCACGGTGGACAACGAAGAAGTGATTCGTGGACTCGCCCGGCCATACTCCGATCAGGCCGCGATCGTCCTGTTGCGCGGAAGTCTTGGACGCGGTGTGGTGAAGATTGGGTTACGTCATGAAGGCCGTCCCACGCGGCTGCGCGGGCCCGCGAAGGTTTTTGAGGATCGCCAGCCGGCGCTCGAAGCGATTCGAACCGGCAAGATTCAAGCGGGCGATGTGCTGGTGTTGCGCGGCGATGGCGTCCAGGGTGGCCCCGGTATGGGCGGAGCCGCGAATATGGCGGTCTTCGCGCTGGATGGCGTCGGCTTGGCGCTAAAAGTCGCGGTGGTGACGGATGGCCAGATGTCCGGCTTGGCAAACAAGGGTTTGGTGGTGGCTGAAGTGGAACCCGAAGGAGGAGTCGTCGGTCCGCTGAGCGTCATACAAGACGGCGACATCGTTTCCATCGACCTCGGGCAGCGGAGCATCGATCACGAGATAGCGGAAGCGGAGCTTCAAGCGCGATTGGCGCACGCGCATGCGGTCACCAAACCAGCCCGGGGCTGGCTGTCCATCTATCGCCGCACGGCGCTGCCGCTTTCGCAAGGAGCGGCGTTGGTTTCCCCCGAGCCTTCAAATCGCGAGTGACGAGGACGCGGCCGGCAAGGTGAGAAACGCCCGCATCGCGTGCCAGAATAACTGCCGGTTGAGCCCGGAGACCACCGAGTGCGCCATGCCCGGTAGAATCACGAACTGGCGATCGCCGCTCGGGAGCTGCTTGTAGAAATCGACCAGATCGTCCACCGTGGCGATGCCGTCATACTCGCCGCGGATGAGCAACACGGGCGACAGCACCTTGGCCGGATCCACCACCGGCAGATGCGCTGTCATATCGAGGTAGGTGCCCGTGGGAACCTGGTCGCCAAACTTCAGCTCTTCGTCAGCCAGGAACTCGGCGAGCGCGGGATCGGAAGTGCCAGCCTTATCGCGGGTGAAGATGCTGCGAATCATGTCGCGATCCCGTAGGCGGCGATTGTGCGTGCGGTAGTAGTCGAGTTGCTTGGCTCGCTGCGTGAGAGTCGGCGAGCCCTCACCTTTATACGTGAAGGCGGAGAGCACCAGGCGATCCACGCGCTCCGGCCGCGCCATCGCGTAAGCACCGGCTCGCAGGCCCCCCGAAGACTCGCCGAACATGTGAATCTTGGAGCGGCCGGTCTCGCGCGTCACCAGATCGATTCCTGCTTTGAGATCTTCAACGCCGCTGGCGATGTCCGAGTTGCTATCGGTGCGGCTGGATCGGCCGTAGTTCTCATGGTCCATCGTCCACACGTCGAATCCGTATTCCGCGAACGTGTTCATCACGGAGTATTCGCCGTGCCCGGGAACCGTGAGGTCGAAACTCGGCCGCGACGAAATCGATGAGCCATGCACCAGGAAGAGAACCGGGAGCGCCGACTGGCCCGCCTGCGGTGCGCCAACACGCTTTCGAAACATGTAGAGCGAGACATCGCCCTTCTTGGCCCAGTATTCGCCGCTCCAAATCTTAGCGGGAGTCTCCGCCCGTGCCGGTGTCAATCCAGCCAGCAAACCAGAACCTAGACCGATGCCCGCGCCGGTCACAATCGTGCGGCGCGAGGGCGATTCATTTCGCGGAGTCATATGGCCACCGAGATTATCACTGCGACTACGCAGGAGCAAGCCGGGGTGCGTGGGGCCCTGTGACGACTATTTTGGCGCTTCCGGAGCTCCGAAATTGTAGGCAGGTCCCTTCTGTCCTTGGAAGGAGTTGTAGACGATCGGGATTCCCCGCTCCTTCATCAGCCGGGCCATCAGCGCGACGGTATCGGTGTGATAGATCGCCGACGACATTCCGATCGGCACTCCCTCAGCCCAGTTCAACGGCGTCATTCTGACGGAACTTACTCCGAATCCGTAGTCCTCGCCCTTGTCCAATGCGTCGAGCTCAGCGCCGTGATCGACTAAAAGCTGTACGACTTTATTCGCGCCCTTGAAGCCCGCGCCGTGGAGCGCGGTGATGCCGTGATCGTTGGCCGCATTTAAATCGGAGCCAAGATCGAGCAGCAGCTTCACTACTTCGAAGGTCTGATCCTCGGAATATTCGCGCAACATCCCATCTGCCCAGCCGACGCCCGAGGCCGCCATGAGAGGCGTGGTGTGGTCGAAGGTAGGGATGAGCGGATCGGCGTGATGTTCTAGTAACAGGCGCACTACGGGGAGATCGCCGCACAGCGCGGCCCGCAATAGCGGCGTGGCGCCCGCTTCTTTCAACCAGGCCGCGGTCATCCCCTGATGGACCTCCGTGTCAGCTTTGATCCGCAAGTTCGGGTTCGCACCGCGATCAAGCAGGGTCCGAATGAAGTCCAGCACGCCGTCCGTAGCGGGGCCGGGGATAGCGGTAGTCTCCTGGTTGCGGTTCTTCACCGCCAAATAGAGCGGCGTCCAGCCTTTGGAGTTAGCGAGATTTACATCAGCGCCGTGATCCATTAGATAAAGCGCAATATCGTAGTAACCGTTTTGCACGGCGACTAACAGCGAACTGCTCCCGTCGGCTGAGGTTTGATTCACTCCAGCGCCCGACTTAGTAAGTGCGCGAACGCATTCCATGGAGCCCTGCCGCGCGGCAAACAACAACGCGGTCAAACCGCCTTTGACGGGAGCGTCGGGACCGCCTTGCTTGCTTGCCGGAGCAAACCCCAACCCGGCCCTCTTGAGCGTCCTCAACACCTCGGATCGAGCGCTGACATCGGCGCCGCGGCTGGCGAGTAACTCCAACACCGCCACATGGCCTTGCTCGGCAGCCCACATCAACGCCGTAGTGCCACGCAAGGTATCTTTCGCGTTGACCTGCGCTCCATGGTCGAGCAGTACTTTGACCGCGTCCACGCTGCCGCTGCGCGATGCCATCATCAGCGCGGTCTCACCGTGCGCGAGCACCGGTGCGTTTACGTCGGCCCCGGCCCTGAGCAGTTGCTCGATCATTGCCGCGCTTCCGTCTTGCGAGGCAAGAAACATCGGCGTCGCGCCGTCGTGGTTGGCGATCCTCGGGTCTGCTCCGGCGCGAATCAACAAACGGGCCGTTTCGAGATCGTCCCATCGAGCGGCCCAATCGAGCGCGGTGGTGCCATCGGCCTGGGGGGCGTTCACGTCCGCCTTCTTCGCTAGCAGAGCGCGGACGGCGCTCGCGTCCTGATTCATGACGGCATCGGCTATATCGCTTGCAGACGCAGCGGACAGAACGGCAGAGCCGATCAAAACTAGCGCAAATCCACGCATTGAATTACGACAACGACAGCGGTCCGGTGCTGTCGCCGATGCTTTGTTTTTCGATGCCGAACATTTGCAACGTGGCCAGCAACAGGTTTGCGGTCGAGCCCTCCGTCCGGATATGCCGGCCACCTTTGTGCTGCCCCATCGCGCCGCCGATGAACATGTGTCCAACGTCCTTGTGGCTGTGAAGGTTCGAGTCACCCATATTACTCGCCCATAGAATGAGCGTGTGGTCGAGTAAGTTGCCATCACCATCCGGCGTCGCTTTCAACTTATCCAGGAAGTAAGTCAGGCACTGTAAGTGGTAGCGGTTGATCTTGGCCCAATCCTCGTACTTCTTCGGAACTGCGCCATGGTGCGAGGCTGCATGGTTCGCCGTGGTCACGCCGGATTCCGGATAGCTCCGCATGCTGACGTCGTGCGCGTACATCAGCGTCGACACGCGCGTAATGTCTGCCTGGAAGGCAAGCGTTTGCAGATCCCACATCAATTTGATGTGATCGGTGAACGATTCGGGCATTCCGAACGGAACCGGCGCGTCGGGCGAAGGGTCGGACGCTTTTTGAACGTTGTGCAGCCGCCGCTCGATCTCGCGAATATCGTCGAGATACTCTTCCAGCCTCGCGCGGTCCGTGCCCGGCAGTTTGTTGTTCAGCCGATTCACTTCCTGTGTGACAGCATCCAGCAAGCTTGCTTCGGCCTGGCGCCGCGCAATCCGCTCCTGCGCGCTGCCTCCGTCGCCGAACAGGCGTTCGAAAACCACCTGCGGATTGGCCTCGTGCGGCAACGGCTTGGTTGGCCCCGACCACGAAACCGAGTTCACATACGCGCAACTGTAACCCCAGGGGCACGTCGCGAGCGAGCTCTGATCTTCGATTCCAAGCTGGATCGACGGCAGCGCGTTATCCTGGCCATGCTTTTGCGCGATCAGCTGATCGATGGTGGTGCCCAGATAGATGTCGTCGCTCACAGTCTTCTTGGGAGGCACGCCGCTGAAGACAGCCGCGCTGCGCGAGTGATCACCGCCGGCCATCCCCGCGGGCGGCATCGATGACGTGGCATCCAGGCCGCTGATTACGGTGATGTGCTCGCGCCACGCTTCGATCGGCTTCAGCACGAATGGATATTCGGTAATCGCGCCAGCCTGCGGCATCTGCCAGTACAGCGGCGCCCAACCGTGCGGGCTGAATATGCCCGCGAAACGTGGAATCTTCGGTAGCGCCGCGGCCTTCGCCAATGGCTGCAGCGCCGGTATCATTGAATCGAGCAAAGGCAGCGCAATGGAAACACCCAGTCCCTTCAGCAGCGCCCGCCTGGGAATGTGTTTGCCGGTAATGAACATTTGTTCCGCCTCCCTGCTGTTAACTAATGTGTCCGAGCGGCGCTCAGCATTACTGCTGGCCGAGCTGCGCTCAGCGTGGCGTCCTTTTTCCGATTCATCTGAAACGGCTCGCTGTTCACGATGCCTTCCACCAGCGCCGAGAAGCGGTAGTTGTCGCGCGCCGCATCTCGCACGATCGCGCGCACCACCGGCATGTCCTGATAATCGACTCCGCGCCCCAGCGCATACGTGAGAAGTTTTTCCGTCACCACCCGCGCAAGCTGCGGCGAATAGCGCAGCAGTGCGTTGCGCAAATCCACCACGCCGTCGATTTTCGTTCCATCCGTCAGTTGACTGGACGCATCCACCCTCTGGCCGCCATCCTTGGTTCGCCACTTGCCGATGCCATCGAAATTCTCCATCGCGAAGCCGATGGGATCCATCATTTTGTGACAACCCGCGCAGGCCGGATTGGCGCGATGCGCTTCCATCAACTGCCGCATGGTCTGAGGGCCGTTGCTTGCCACCGACGCCTCTTTCAATGGCGGAATGTTGGGTGGCGGGTCCGGCGGAACAATCCCCAGGATATTAGTCATCACCCACTTACCCCGTTGCACAGGCGATGTCCGGTCGGACACCGAGGTTACTAACTCGATTCCGCCTTTTCCCAGTAATCCCCGCCGCACATCGAGGTCGCCTGAGAGTTTCACCCGCCGGAACCGGCTTCCATAAACGTTCGGAATGCCGTAGTGCTCGGCTAGACGCTCGTTCACGAATGTATAGTCGCCATCCAGCAAATCGATGATGCTCCGGTCCTCACGCACAATACTCTCGAAAAACATCTCCGCTTCAGTGCGGAAAGCCTGCCTGAGATTGTCGTCGAAGTCCGGATAATCGATGCCCTCCGGCGTCGAACTCTGCATGACGCGCAACTGCAGCCACTGGCCCGCGAAATTCTTCACCAATTCATGCGTCCGCGGATCCGCCAGCATGCGCCGGACTTGCGGCTCCAAATTGTCGCGAAGTTTCCCCTGCGCCGCCAGCCGAATCAGTTCGTCGTCGGGCCCGCTGCTCCAGAAAAAGAATGCCAGCCGCGAAGCCAGCTCCATATCGCTGATGCGATAGGCCTCGCCGGGCTTGACGTTGGCCGGGCCGTCTTCGGTGCGGAACACAAATTCCGGATGTGCCAGGATAAACTGCAACGCCCGCTCGATTCCATCCTCGAAATTCCCCGCGTTCCGCCCGGCCTGATACATGTTCATCAACGATTCGGTATCGGAATCCGTGATCGGTCTGCGGTAGGCCTGCCGCGCGAGCGCCGTCAGGATTTTCTTCGCGCAGGGTAATTCTTCCGACGCGCCCGATGGCTTGCAGATGAAAACCCTGTCGCGGCTGGGTGTGTCATCCGGTCGTTTGCCATCGTAGGGGCCCGAGACGGTCACCGAGCTCACCTGCGGCGTGAACGTAAAACCGTCAATCAGATTGTCGTCGAGAATGCTTCGGTGATAGTGGCGATTCAGATCCACATTCGGCACGTAAGTGGTGGCGAGAAACGTGACGCCCACCGTGCGCTCGCCCGCTTTCACCGGCACGCGAACTTCATTCTTGTCGCGCAGGCTGGCGATCGGCACGTCCTTGCCGATGCGGAACACCTTCACTCGCGCGCCATCGATCAGCACCTCGGCCTGCTCGTCCTCGCTGTCGCCGCCATACAAGCCGCCCACCGTGGTTCTCACCGGGTCCCACGAAATCGCGTACTCGCCGTCCGCCGGGAAATAGTGATGAATCAGCATCCCTCCGCGCGTGCCAAACGGCAGGCCCTCGATGTGCTCTTCTTGCGAATAGTCTTCACGGACGTGATACACCTTGCGCGCGGGTGCGGTTTCGTGACCTAGCGCCAGACGGCTGATTTTCGCCGCTGCTTCGACGTATCCTTCCACCAGCGCCGGCGAAACTTCCAGGCCGCTCACCACGTTGTCGAATCCGTAACTGGAATCGTCGGCCGGCAAAAACGCGGCAGCATCGATGTCGAGCGCCAACAAGCTGTGGATGGCGTTGGCGTATTCAGTCCGGTTGACGCGGTGCACGCCGGGAGCGGGCAAATGCGGATGCGCCGCCGCTGCGCGGTCGAGCTCATTTTCGATCGCGACGGTCAACGCCTCGTAGGCCGCTGCGTTCGGACGAGGCAGTCCGGCCGGCGGCATCATGCCCGCGCGCAGCTTGCGAACCACTTTTTCCCACTGTTCGGCGTGATCACCAAACGGTGCGAGCTCCAGCTTGTCGAGCATCAAGCCCGCGGTCTTTAGCCTCTGGTTGTGACACGTGACGCAATACTGGTCGAGAACGGCGTGCTGCGGAAAAGGACTTTGGGCGAGCGCAGCGCTTGGGGCCATCGCGGCCACGAACAGCAGGATTCCGCCGCAACGCACGTCTCTTTTGATATCAAGAAAGTCCTTGTGAGTCAAGGGGGTGGAGCAACTTCAGTGCGCGCGCGAGCGCGGCTCTTGGCGCCGTTTAGCGCTGAGTCTGCCCAAACGCGGAGGCCGGAATGCTAATGGAACCCAGCTCATTCGACCCGCGATCGAAGACCATCACACGGAATCCGGTTTCCCCTTGGCTGGCAGCAAGCTTCTCGGTGACGCTGATGCCGTCGCGGAGCGCTTGGTCCCGCTCGGCGGCGCTGTAATCGATGTCGAGAGGGATCATGGGGCTGGAGTCGATCAGGCCGTTGGCTTGGTAGCCGACCGACATGATTCGTAGATGACCCGTGTACCGGTCGCCTTCCTGGGACAAGGCAATGTCGCGAGGTTCGATCCGCACATTCACGAGCCTGGCGTCAGGATTGTCCGGATCGGGGGAAACAGTGGCGCGCAGACCGATCTCCTCGGCATCGAATGGAGCGGACGCGGTTGCCGTAAATGCCTGCCGCCCGCGGCTTCCTGGAGCCGCCTTCCAGGCGTAATAGCCCCTCTTCGCTTGGATGCGAACTCCTTTTCGCGTCGATGTCACGCGCAGCTTGTGAAACTTGTTGTCCCAGTTGTTGGAAGGCGGATAGTAGCCGATCTGATAGGAGAATCCCAGATCTTTTATGGCTTGCCGCACAACGCCGACGATGTCCTTATCAGTACTGCGGCGCCCGCCGGTGAGGTCGGCAAACAGATTCATGGTGGCGATGGACTGCAATCCGGTGCCCTCGCCGCCGGTGGCCCCGAGGCCTCCCGAGGTATCTCCGATATCATCCGATCTGCCCAACATGATTTGGCGGACCGGGTACAGGGCGATATTGGACCTTTCCAACACTTCGCTCAACTGGCGGATCTGATCGGTGAAATCAACCGGAAACCCGGTGTCGGAGCGATTCTCGCCCAGCGCGACCGGCACTCCATCCGTCACCCAGACGATGATCTTCCGTCCTGGAACCGCCGACAATTGTCCACCCAAGGACGCCAGACCGGACATAGTCAATTGGATCCGAACAAACACATCAATGTCGGGCGACCGGAAGTTCATGACTGCTCGCAGGCCCGCGTCCATAAGTTGCTTGATCCCCTGCGTCCATGGCGCTTGCGGAGCGGCCCCCTCGCCCGGCGAAATGCCGTGGACGGGGAAGAGCTTGCCATCCACCGACAACATATACAGGTACAACGAGCCGGCCGGCTCAATCCCCCCGAGAGTGCGTACCATTTCGTTGGCGGCCATCCCGCGAGCCGCATATCCCAAATTCAACAGGTCGAATAGAATCACCGTGGCGTTGGGAGATCCGCCCCGGGCGCGGTTGGCGAACTGATTGGGACCCAAGGCGGGAGGCTGTTTCAGACCCTGGCTGTCAGGATTATTCCGCCGGAAGAACGAGATGACTTGGGGCTTGCCGGCGTCGTCAACTTGGAAATCGCCAGCGGTGAGATCGGTGACGGCTTGTCCGTGGCTGTCGACGGCGACGACATTCAGGTCCAACAGTCTGAGGTCGGATTGTGCCGAGTCGCCCGCGCGGAGCAAAGCCGCTATGAAAATCATAGTGGCCAGAATCCGGAACTTCATGGAGCCCTCCTGCTCGCCTCGTGCGAAGTATACATCAAGCGGCGCGGCCTACGCTTTATGCAGCAACTCTTGCAGCAAGTCTCCGAGGTGCGTGGGCACCCACACAGATGCCCAGGCTACTGCGTTCGTGATCGCGACCGCCGCTCGACGCCCGCGCCCGTATGCCGTCGTCGACGAATTCGCGGCTTTCGCGCTCGGGGCGGTATTCGCTTGCTGCCCTGAATCTTACGGGATAATTCGAGCTGGCGCTACAGTGGCTGGTGGACTGCATATCGCGAATGGGAACAATATGTCCCATCACCTCGATTCACCCATTGCCCGGCAAGACATCCGGCTCGACATTACGGACCTGTACGTGTTTCGCGGCGAGACAGGCACCGTGTTCGCGATCGATCTCTGCCACTCTATCTTCGGCCCCATCCCGGTGCCTGGCTACCATCCGGAAGGCATGTACGAATTCAAGATCGATCTCGATGGCGACGCCGTCGAAGATCTGACCTACCGATTCACCTTCGACGACCGTGACGCGAACGGGAAACAGCGCTACGCTGTGCGCCGTATCTCTGGCACAGGTGCTGTGAACCCGGATGCGCCAGGCACGATCGTCGCACGGGGGACGACCGGCGAGACCGTTACCACCCCGTCCGGCCTGCGCGTCTGGGCGGACAAAGCAGGTGACCCGTTTTGGATCGAGCCCGATGTGCTGCACGCGGTGGGCCATGCGTTTCAGGACGGGACGCGCGTGGATCTGGCCGGATGGGATCCAAGCCATGCGAAGAATCTGTTCGCCGGCCACACTGTTTATTCGATCGTGCTGGAAGTCCCCGACGGAGAGTTGCTCGTCGGCGCGGGCGACAAGCGCCGCATCGGTGTGTGGGCTGTGTCAACGCTTGCTACCGACGCTGGGGGTTGGCGCTCGATCAACCGCGTAGGTCTTCCCATGATCCATCCGTTATTCACCCAATACAACGAAGATCTTGGCAATCGTCTCAATGCCGGGTGCCCGGCCAGCGATTTCGCAACGCATGGAGCGACCGTCGCCAAGGCGGTTGCAGGCGTTGTGTCCGCATTTGGAACCGCCAGCGACCCATGCGGCTATGGGGAGAAATTCGCGCACCGGATTTGTCCCAATATTCTTCCTTACGAGGTCGGGACACCGGCCGTATTCGGCTTCGCCGACTGGAATGGCCGCTCGCTCACTGATAACGCGCCGGATGTCATGTTCTCCATTGCGGCGAATGCCCCCGTGAGCCTCGGGATCGGAAAGGAGTCGGTCACATCGAAGCCGTTGAAGACCTTCCCCTATGTTCCGCCCGCGAACTGATTTCGGTTGTGCGGCTGAGATGCAAACAGTCCTTACCCGTAGGTGTCGATAAGTCGAGCGCGGGGAACTTCCGCAGTCGGTGGATTCACGTTGGAGGGAGAATTTCTCGAGGACGCCGCTCTCGCGGTCGAGCTGAGTTCAACGTGATCTTGTAGCGTCTGCGTTTTATTGGAATTAGAGGCCCGGACCGGGCGGACGCAATCGGTTCAAGGCGCGGCCGAGGTAGTGCGGTAGGTCGGACTGACGGCGCTCATCTGGTCTCTCTTCTGATCGGCCGATTCTACAGGAAACTTGACCTAGCGCTCGCCCCCAAACATGTGCTTGGGGTCTTTGTTGTTGTCCTGGCAGACGTATTCGTACAGCTCTTGATCCGGCTGCCAGCGGATGATCCAGCCGCCGGTCCACGGCCGAGTGTAGGCGCCAGGATCGTCGACAGTGGCTTCGTATTTCAGCGTGTTGTAATCCGTGCGCGTGAAATGCTCGGTAAGATGCAGGTATCCGGTGTGCGGAATGCCTTCGCGCGTCAGCCAAAATCGTTCGTTGAAGCCGATCGTGTCCACCACCAGCGCGTCGCCCTCCCAGTGGCCGACGGAATGGCCGAAGAAGCTCGGGTCCAGATCCTTGGGATGCGGCCGGCCGTCCATGTAAATCGTGCGCCAGGTGTGCGGCCCGCCCACTTCGATCATGTAGATGCGTTTCTCTTCGGGGACATCGATGAACTCGAACCCATACGGCGTATGAAACAGCCGCGGTCCGCCGGACGGCAGGCACTTGGTATGCGGGTCGTCCTTGGTAGTGGTGCCCTGGCGGTAATCATAAAGCGCGCGGGCCCAGGGCTGGAACGGAACCTCGCTGATCTTCAGGTTGGTCGGCAGGTTCATCCGAGGGTTGTCGATGCCGCCGCGGATATTCGTCGCAAGCGTCGATCCGGCATTGCCCTCCCACACGCCTTTTTCTCCGGGAAGCGGTCCCAAGTTGACGCGGCCATCAGGCCAATGCGGCGTCGGCCGAGCCGGCTGGTTGTTGCGGGGGCGATCGAGGCGTCCGCCGTTGAGGCCGACCGGCGGCTCATCCTGCGCTGCGAGCGGAAGCGCCAGAGCGCACACAAAGACCACGACCGCGCTGCGAGCCGGCCACATCAGGGATTCGCGCGCTCGCTCGACGCCGCGCCCAGCTTCTTGCCCGTTTCAGCCATGGTGACGGACCGCGCGTTGGCCTGTTTGCTTTTATCCTTGGCGAGCGTTCCCTCCACGATCACCTCGTCCCCCACTTTCATAGTGTTCCGCGTCCAGCCGCTGCGCTCCAAGCCATTCGGCGGCCCCATTTCGAGCGCCCAGTTGGTGATGTTTCCGCTCTCGTCGGTAACGTCGATGTAGAAATAGACGTGCGGATTCATCCATTCCACCTTGGTGACGGTCCCTTTCAGCGTCACCGGCTTTTTGCTGTCGTACTCGGCGGAGAAGGAGTGATGCGCCGCTAGCGGCGTTACGGCCAGGAACGCACCAAGAACCACAGCCAACAAACCGAATGCGCTCGATTTCATCGAAGCTACTCCTTGGCAGTCATTATATGTCAGCGGCCGGCCGGGGCTTCGTTCAGCGGCCCGCTGGGCCCACCATATGCGGTTCGTCTTTCGAATCGTCCTGGCAGAAATATTCCTGGATATCCTGATCCGGAACCCAGACGAGCGTCCAGGCGCTCGACCAAGGCCGCGTGTAGGTCCCAGGATCGTTGACTGTCACTTGGTAGCGAAGCGTATTGAAGTCCGGGCGCGAAACTCTCTCGGTCAGGCGCAGGCTTTCGGTGTGCGGCAGCCCTCCGTTTGAAAACCAGAACCGCTCGTTGAACGCGTTCGATTCCACCACCAGCGTATCGCCATCCCAATGCCCCGACGAATAGCCCCAATAGGTGGGAGTCACGTCCTCGCTCTGCGGCAGCGCGCGCCCGTCCAGGTAAATCAGCCGCCAATTGCGATTGCCGCCGCCCGACATGACGAAGATGCGCTTGCGCTCGGGCTGCTCAAGAAACTGCACGCCGTGCCCTACTTGAAACATGCGCGGGCCCGCTGGTGGCAGGCAGGCGAGCATCGGATCGTCCTTCAAAAGCGTGCGCTGGCGATACTCGTACAAACCCTTGGCCCAGGGCTGAAATGGGGCGACTTTGCCGGCGTCAGCGAGATTCGCCAGCAGCCCGTCCTTGTCCATGCGTATACTGCCGGCGGTCGTATCGATGAGGCTGGCCACGCTCGGATTCGACCAGTAGCCTTTCTCCGCCGGGCACGACACCTAACCGTGGGTGGCCGTCCGGCCAGCGAGGCGTGGGCTTCGATTTCGCGGAATCACGCGCGGGCGCGGCTTCCGTTTCCGGAGCATCGGCCAATCGCCTGCCGCTCGCCAGGACAATGGTTCTGCCGCTCGCGAGCTTGCTGCCATCGCGCGCGAGCCATCCTTCCACAGTCACCGAATCGCCTACCTTCAGCGCGTCCCTGCTCCACCCGGCCTTGCGTAACTGCAACGGGCTCGCCCATTCCACGGCCCAATTGACGTTGTCGCCGCCCGGCCCCGCCACATCGACATAAACGAACGCGTGCGGATTGTTCCACTCGAATCGGGTGACGATTCCGCGCAACGAGACTGGCTTCTGGTCGTCGAATTCCGCCCGCAGTTCGTGATGCGCCGCGAGAGGCAGCGCGGCCAGCGCACCCAATGCCAGGGCATGGCGAAAAATGCTCAATGCTTTCTCCCGTAATTCTTCGCCAGATAATCGAGGATCGTGGACAGCTCTTCGTTGGTCACCGGCGCCCCCTCGGAAATCATCCCCTTGGTCAGATCCCGCCACTCCTCCCGGCTGAGTTGCTGGCCGCGCAGCCGGTCGAGATTGTGGCAGTACGTGCAGACGTCCTCCACCAATTCGCGCCCGCGATCCTTGGACTGAGCCGCGACCGTCATCACCGCCGAAATGGCCACGATCGGGAGGAGCATCCATCTAATCCCGGGTGAGTTTGAAATCGCCTGTCGCCGCACCTTCCGTCCATGTCCCGGTAATGGTGCGATTGTACGAGCCAATGTTGTCCAGCTTGCCATCGATGACGATATGCTTTTGGTCCTTGGTGTCGGCTTCGAAGTGCACGGTCCAATTGGAGGCGTCCAGGTTGGCGACTTTCAGGGGAACCGCGTTCCGGCCGGGGTTGATGGTGCCATCGATGGCCTTGGAATTCCACTTCATGTAAATGAAGATGGGTATTTTCTGCCCGGCCGCGGGATGCCATTCGCCATGCCAGGAACCAGTCAGCGGATGACCTTCCTGTGCCCAGCCGCTCACCGCAAATGCGAGAATACTGAACCAAAAGATAGATCGTCTGCGCATCGCCTCTCGCATCCGCGAGCAGTCGCCATTCTATATGTTGGCCAGCCGCCAGCGCAAGGCCAGAACTGCGGCAATTCCACTGCTGCGGGCGATTTGCAAATAGGCTGCCTGTGGAGGCAAGATAGTATCCTGCGCCCCGTTCTGATCGGATCCTGTTGTCCGAGCCCTCATGCCTAAAGACGTAGCCAAAACTCAACGTAAGCGGCCGCCATCTTCGGGGCTGATGCTTCTGCTGAAGCCCTATAAATTGCTGGTTGTTCTACTAGTCGTGTTGACTGTCGTAGGCAACGCATTAAATCTGGTGGTGCCCAAGCTGATCTCGCACGCGATTGATGCCTACACGCAAGGGCGCTTCGTTCTCAGCACCGTGGTGGTGCAGTTTCTGGTGGTGGCCGTGCTGGTGTTTATCCTCACTTACGCCCAGAGCGCCGTGCAGATCTGGGCCGCCGAACGCGTGGCGAAGGATCTGCGGTCGCGGGTGGCGGCGAAGATTTCCGAACAATCGTTCGCGTGGGTGGAGCAACTCACGCCGGCCAAACTGCTGACGAATCTGACCTCCGATGTGGACGCGGTGAAGCTGTTTGTGTCGCAGGCGATCGCCTCGATCATCGCTTCGCTCTTCCTCATTGTTGGATCGAGCGTCTTGTTGATCTCCATCAATTGGCGGCTGGCGCTCGGCGTGTTGGGCGTAGTTCCGTTCATCGCCATCACCTTTCAATTGGTGCTGCGCAAAGTCCGCACCCTTTTCCGAAAGGGTCAGGAAGCGATCGACTGGCTGAACCGCATCATTAACGAGAGCATCCTGGGAGCTTCGCTTATACGGCTTCTCAATACGCAGCAGATCGAATCTCAGAAATTCCTGCAGGCCAATGCCGAGGCGAGAGATATCGGGCTGAGCATCCTGCGCTTGTTCGCCAGCTTGATCCCGGCCATTACTCTTGCCGTGAATATTGCCACCGTGATCATTCTGTTGATGGGCGGCCACTACGTCATTGCGGGCACCATGACCCTGGGCGATTTCACGGCTTTCAATTCCTATCTCGCGATCCTGATCTTTCCGATCATCCTGATCGGATTCATGAGCAATGTGATCGCGCAGTCATCCGCATCTTACATGCGTATCAATGCGGTCTTGAGCAGTCCCGAGGCGGAGAAAGGAGGCCAGATTGTCGCCGAGGTGCGCGGTGACGCAGCGATGGATCACGTCTCGCTGTCGTTCGGTCAAAAACTGGTGCTCAAAGACGTTTCATTCAACGTGCGGGCTGGGACCAGGACCGCCATCATCGGACCCACCGCGGCGGGTAAGACGCAACTACTCTATCTGCTGATCGGCCTTTTGAAGCCAACGTCCGGAACCATCACCTACGATGGAGAGCCGATCGACGCCTACGACAAGGAAGCCTTACATCAGCGCGTGGGCTTTGTTTTCCAGGACAGCGCGATTTTCAATTTGACGCTCCGCGAGAATATTGCTTTTAGCGCCAGCGCAGCGGAACAGGACATCGGGAAAGCCATTGCGACGGCGGAACTGACGGACTTCTTCGCAGCATTGCCGGAGGGACTCGAAACGGTGGTCTCCGAGCGCGGAACCAGTCTTTCGGGAGGACAGAAACAGCGGGTCATGCTGGCGCGAGCGTTGGCGCTGAATCCGAGAGTCCTGCTGCTCGATGACTTCACCGCCCGCGTGGATGCCAGCACCGAGCGGGCAATCCTGGAGAACGTGCATCGGAATTATCCCGGAATCACACTGATTTCCGTTACGCAGAAGATCGCATCGGTGGTGGACTACGACCAGATCATCCTTTTGATGGAAGGCGAGGTGCTGGCCATTGGAACACACGGAGAACTGATGGAGACATCGCCGGAATATGTCCAACTCTACGATTCCCAACGGAGCACGAGCCACTATGAAGTACAAGCTTGAGACTGATAAGCGGCCGGGGCAGAAGCGATCGCTGCGGGAGTCGAGCCGCAAGTTTCTCCCGTTGTTCGCTACCGAAAAACGCTCTTTCGCCGGCGCATTGGTGGCACTGCTGCTCAGTTCGCTGGCCACGCTGGTCGCGCCCGTTCTGATTGTCCGGATCATCGATACCGACTTGCGGCTGAAGAACGCGCATGGCCTCTTGATTGGGTCGCTCGCCGTGCTGGGAATTTACGTCGCGGGAGGCGTCGCGAGTTACGTACAAGTGATTACGATGGGCGGAGTGGGGCGCAGAGTCCTGTTCCATTTGCGAAATGTCCTGTTTCTGAAACTGCAGGAGCTGCCGGTCGCCTTTTTCAACGAGAACAAGGCCGGTGATTTGATTTCGCGCCTGAACAACGACACCGACAAGCTGAACCAGTTCGTCGCGCAGGCCTTCATGCAGTTTGTGGGCAGCACTTTTCTCATTACCGGCGCCGCCATCTTTCTGCTGAGCCTGAACATCAAACTCGGCCTCGCCGCCTTGCTGCCGGCCTTAGGCGTTCTGCTCTTTACGCGCGGCACTTCTGCCTGGATCAAGCACAAGAACATGGGGAGCCTGCAGGCGCTGGGCGGAATGAGCTCGGAGGTGCAGGAAAGCCTCAACAACTTCAAGGTGATCGTCGCGTTTAACCGGCTGGACTATTTTCGGTGGAAATTCAATTCGGCCAACGAGAAGAACTTTTCAGCGTCGGTCTCGGCGGGCTACGCCAACAACGTCTTCATGCCCTTATATGGGTTGTCGCACCAGTTAGCGCAACTTTTGGTAGTCGCCTATGGGATACATCTCATCCAGGCTGGCCAAGCCACGATCGGCTTGCTGATTGGGTTTCTGTTCTATGTGAACAACCTCTACGGTCCGATGCGGCAGTTAGCAACGGTATGGTCGTCTTTCCAGCTTGCGATGGCGGGGTTGGATCGCATCTCGGAAGTGCTGGGGCTCGAATCGAATTTGCCGGTGATTGAAGCAGCGGCGCCCGAAGGCGATTCTGTCCTGTCTTTCCGGCAAGTTTGGTTCGAATATCCCGACGGAAAAGAAGTTTTGCGTGATGTCAGCTTCGAGATGGAGCAGGGGAAGGCCTATGCGCTGGTTGGTCCGACCGGCGGCGGCAAGACCACCACGGCCAATTTGATGGCGCGCCTATATGATCCGACCCAGGGATCGGTCTTGCTCAATGGCCGCGACATCCGCTCGTACACGCCAGAAGAGCGGGCCCGGAAGATCGGTTTCATTCTGCAGGATCCGTTCTTGTTCAGTGGGACGGTGCGGGAAAACATTGTTTACGGCAATGAGCCGTACCGCGATCATTCGAGCCAGCAACTCGCGCAGGTTCTGGAGGAAGCCGGCCTTTCCACGCTGATTTCGCGCTTCCCCGATGGCCTCGACACGGCGGTCACCACCAGCGGGAGCAGCATCAGCCTGGGGCAGAAGCAACTGATCGCGTTTATGCGCGCCGCGCTAAGAAGGCCGGAACTGCTGATCCTGGACGAAGCGACTGCCAACATCGATACGGTGACCGAGGGGTTGCTCGAGGAAATCCTGAACAAACTGCCGGCCACCACCACGCGGGTGATCATCGCTCACCGCTTGAACACGATCGATAACGTGGACCAGATCTTCTTCGTGAATTCCGGGGGCATCACGCTGGCAGGCTCGATGGAGCACGCAGTGGATATGCTGCTGCACGAAAAGCGAGCGAGCTAACCCCGCCCCAACCTGTAGCTACCCGCGCAGGAACTGTTGCAACTCGGCCAGCGTTTCTTTGGGTGCGCTTTCCTGCAGCGAGTGGTTGCCGGGCAAACCCTTGCCGCTGACATTGACGCCTTCTTCTTTCCAGATGGAAAGCACGTCGTACAACTTACCCATGGCGCCGTTGGCGGCCCACAGCGTCAGCAGCGGGCACTGGATCTTTTTGCCGGCCTTGATGTCTTCGGCGTCGTAGCCGAGGTCGATGGACGCGGAGGCGCGATAGTCTTCGCACATACCGTGAATATTTTCCGGCGTGGCGGCAGTGCGCAGGTATTCGCGCTGCACCTCGTCGGTGGCGCGCGCTAGAAACGCCTGGTTCGTTTTCAACAGCTCTTCCTCGGGCCCCGGCGGCTTGCGGAGATAGTTGAACCAGTGAAAGTACGCCTGCACGAAATCGATGGTGACGTGCGAATAGAGATAGTGCGCCGGGACAATGTCCATCACGGCGATCTTCTCCACGTGATCGGGATGATCGAGCGCCATTCGCCGTCCGACGCGGCCGCCGCGGTCGTGCCCCACCATACGAAACCGGTCGTAGCCCAAGTGCTGCATGACCTCGACACCATCCAGCGCCATCGCGCGCTTGGAATAATTGGCGTGGTTCACGCCGTCCGGCGGCTTGCTGGAATCGCCGTAGCCGCGCAGGTCGCACATCACGAGCGTGTATTCCTTGGCCAGATCCGGCGCGATCAGCCGCCAGGTGATCAGCGATTGCGGCGCTCCGTGAAACATCAGGACGGGAGGGCCGGAGCCGCCGATCACGGTATTGATTTCGGCGCCCGAAGTCTTGATGCGCTCGTTGCGAAAACCGGGCGGGAACAGGCGCTTCCAGGCGGGTTCGTCGCTCGGATTGCTCGATTGGCCGCGGCTTTGGGGTGAGGCGAGAGCGGCGACTCCGGCCGCCAGGGCAGTTTTCTGCAGCAGGTCGCGGCGCGTGCCGCCAGTTGTTTCGGACATTTACTGCGCCGCCTTGTGTTTGGAAGCGTGCGCCGCAGCGGATTTTAGATTCTCGGAGAAGAACGGCAGTACTCGAGCTTCATACCGTTCGCCGACCCGGTTCGTATGGTTGCCCTCGTACGTTTCGAACTTGTGCGGAACTCCGGCTTGCGTGAGCGCAGCGTCCATTTGCTTGTTCGAATCCAGAAGGCCATCCTGCAAACCGACATCCATCATGACCGCGCGATACTCCTTCAAATTCGAGATGTACTGATCCAGCATCGCGAGCGGCGAGTTGGCGATCCACTTGGCCGCGATCTCCGGGCGCACCGTGCCGCTCTCCGTTGGCAGATCAAAGAACGTGGGTGGATTCTGCGGATTCGGCGACCACGCGGCGGCTTCGGCCGACAGCACCTTCGCGAAACCGGCGCCTGCTCCCGCGGGCCGCGCTGCTTTTCCATCCTTGCCGTCGTTGTTATTCGCCGGCGGCCGCGGCGGCGTCGCGCCCGGATTGTTCATCAAACAGCACGAACTCATGGCGTACATGCTTGAGTACACCTCCGGATGCTTCATGCCGATGCGCAGGGTCCCGTAGCCGCCCATGGAGTGCCCGGCAAGCCCGCGGCCCTCGCGGTTGGCAATCGTGCGGTAGTGGCTGTCGATGTAGTTCACCAGGTCGTGCGTGATGTAAGTCTCCCAGTCGCCGGTGGTCGGCGAATTCGAGTACATGCTGCCGCTGTATATCGTGTACGCGTCGGGATGCACCAGGATCATTTCGTGCACCGTGCCGTCGCCCATTTCCTTGTCGGCCGTGGCGGGAACCTTCATCTGTGAGTTCCAGTAAAGCTCGGCTTTCACGCTGTACCCATGGAGAAAATAGACCACCGGATAACGGCGGTTCTTGTCGGTGGCGTAGCTGGCCGGCAGGTAGACGAACACATCGCGATCCGGCGAATCGCCCTCCAGGTTCCCTTCCAGGGACGTTCCGTGCACCTTGATCATTTCGACGGTGCCCTTCCGGTCGGCGTTCGTGGCCGCATGCGCGCTGGTCTGGAGCCAGATCAATCCAGCCACGCCCGCGATCAAAATCAGCGGCAGCGTCAAGCGGGAACCCAGTTTGGATTTCATAGTCACCTCTGGTGCAGTCTACACCGGCGGTCTTTCGCGTTCAAGCCGGAGTAATGGCGCCGGGCATCACTCCGCGCGCCGTGCGATCTGCGCCTGCATGCATTCCGACATCACGTCCAGGAACTCCTTGGCGACGTGGGCGGTGACTTCGGTTTACGTGAACGATTTCCAATTCTTTACAAGATGCTCGGCCGTGCGCCAAGCGAGCGCCTGCGCCGTCAGCGTGGGATTGCGAGCGCCGCTGGTTCCCATCACCGAAGCGCCCAGAATACCCAAGTTCGGAATCTCGTGCGAGAAGCCCCATCCGTTCACAACGTTCGTGTCCGGATTGTCGCCCATCCGTGTGCCGCCGTAAGCGTGGGTGGTAAGGGCGGGCACGCCCGGGTCGCTGGCTTCCGCCGAGGTGGCGCCCGCCTCGCGAAACCATTGCTCCATTTTTCGATGAGCGTAGCGGACCGCGTTCACCTCATTCTCCTTTGGCCCACCGGTGGTTATCCGGCATACGGGATCACCCAGCGGATCCCTCACCTCGGGATCGAGATCGAGGTAACAAGTCTCGTATGGGAACGTGGACGTCTGTAGATAAGTATTCGCCACCCGCGCGGCGTTCCCACGGACGAACTTTTTCCATGCCGCACCCCATCGGGGAGCTTGACCGTACGTGGACATGTCCGCGCCTTCGATGGCATGGCGTTCGGTGCGCACGTGCAGACTCGTTCCGCCGATGAAATTTAGGCCCGTGTGATCGAAGGCGTCGTCCGCAAAATCGTCCACGGTGACTCCCTGAGCCGGCAGGCCGTACCAGATATTCACGTTAAAAGGAAAGAGCGCCGTCACTGCCGTTTGATAGTGCGCGAAAAAGTGCCTTCCAACCTGCCCGTGACGGTTCGAAAGACCGTTCGGATGGGCGCTCGACTTCGAAAGTAGCAGGAGCCGCGTGTTTTCGTACGTGTATCCAGCGAGCAGAACGACTCTTGCGGGCTGGAAAAACTCTTGCCCGTTTCGGATGTAAGTTACGCCTGTCACCCGCCCATTCGCATCCGTTCCGATTCGCGTCACGTGCGCGAGATCGAATATCGTGAGGTTCTTGGTTTTGACGGCTGCGGGAATGGTGGTGACCGCAGTAGAGCATTTCGCATTGATGTGACACCCGCCGGTTGCGCAGAAGCCGTGGTAGGCGCACCCCGGACGATTGCCATACTGGCGCGTGTTGATCGCAGCGGGCGGGTGAAATGGATGCCAGCCCAGCCGTTTGGCCGCGCCGAACATGTGGTCGATGAACTCCGCGCTGCGCAGCGGGGGCATCGGATATTCGCGCCGGCGTGGTCCTTCAAAAATGTTGCCGCGCGGATCGATCTGGCCTTGAATGTTGCCCGCTTTGCCTGAGACCCCAACCTCCCACTCGATGGTGTCGTAGTACGGTTCCAACTCGTCGTAGGCGAGCGGCCAATCTTCCAGAGTGGATCCTCTGGGAATGGAACCGGGGCCGTATCTCCGGATAGATTCCGAACGCGTCCTGAAATCCCACGGTTTCAGCCTCCAGCTCTGCGCCCAATAATGGATCGACGTTCCACCCACGGCGTTCATCATTGGATGCTGAGCCGCGGCCCGCCGCGCTATTTCCGAAGGGTTCGTCCGCGCTGTGGGGATCTCCCGCTGAACCTTCGGAACCGACGTCACTAACCGGCGCACGTTGTTGTATATTTCATCTGCGTGATAGTCGCGGGGACCCATCCAGGTGCCTGCCTCGATGCCCGCCACCTTCAGCCCGGCGCGTGCCAAGGGAAGCACTGCGACTCCGCCCGCCGCGCCCAGCCCGATGACCGCAACATCGACTGGTTTTAATTGAGTGGCCATAAAGTCAGGGAGCGCCCCACGCGCCGCTTACCTGGAATAAAATCGTAATCCATGACACCACAGATTGGGCAAGCCATGCGAGCCACCGCGCTTTCCGCCGTGTTTTTCCTGCCGCTCCTCGTTCATGCCGCGCAGGCCCCTTGCGAGTCGCTCTCGAAACTCGCGTTGCCGGACACTGTCATTACGCTCGCGCAGTCGGTGCCCGCGGGGCAATTTACGCCCCCCGAAGGTTTCCGGCCCGGGCCGGGCGATCCCACGGCCGAAGCTCTCACCGGCGCTCTCAAGCAGCTCCCCGCGTTCTGCCGTGTCGCTGCGACGCTGAAGCCGACGCCCGATTCCGATATTAAGGTCGAGATCTGGATGCCGGAAGCGAACTGGAACCGCAAGTACGAGGCGGTCGGAAACGGCGGATGGGCCGGCTCCATTAGTTATTCCGCCATGACCGCGGCGCTGCAAAACGGGTACGCCACCAGCGCCACCGATACCGGCCACAACAGCCCGGGCGGCAGCTTCGCACTGGGACATCCCGAAAAAGTGATCGATTTCGCGTGGCGATCCGAGCACGAGATGACCGTAAAGGCCAAGGCTGCGATCAAGGCTTTTTATAGCGCCGATCCGAAGTTGTCCTATTGGATCGGCTGCTCGTCGGGCGGCAAACAGGCGTTGAAGGAAGCGCAGCAATTCCCCGACGATTTCGACGGGATCGCGGCGGGAGCGCCCGTTCTGAACTGGACGCACCGGTCCATCGAAGCCCTCTGGGTGGCGCAGGCCGCTCTGAAAGATCCGGCCAGCTATATTCGGCCGGAGAAATATCCGCTGATTCACAAGGCCGCCATCGCAGCGTGCGACGCGAGCGACGGGCTTCAGGACGGACTCATCAGCGATCCTCTAGGCTGTCATTTCGAACCTGGAACACTCGAATGCAAGGACGGCGATGGCCCGCAATGTCTGACGCACTCTCAGGTGGAAGCGGCACGAAAGATCTACGCTCCGGCGGTGAATCCGCGAACTGGAGAGCGGCTGTCACCGGGCTTCGAGCCCGGCAGCGAACTGGGATGGCGCGCGATCGCCGGCGGTCCGGCTCCATTTTCCGCGGCGAGCGATCATTTCAAATATGTGGTGTTCCGCAACCCCAACTGGGATTGGCGGACGTTCAATCTGGACACCGACTCAGCCCTGGCTGATCGCATAGACGACGGCACCATCAACGCCACTAACGCCGATCTGAAGCGCTTCACCGCTCATCACGGGAAAATGATTCTGTATCACGGCTGGACCGACACCAACATCACTCCCGCGGCGACAGTCGATTATTTCGAAAAGGTGGTGGAAGAACTCGGAGGCCCGGCGCAAACGTCGCAATCGGTGCGCCTGTTCATGGTTCCGGGAATGAACCATTGCGGAGGCGGCGAGGGACCCAACGTCTTCAGCATGACGAGCGCGCTGGAGCGATGGGTGGAAGATGGAAAGGCGCCGGATCAAGTGCCGGCGTCGCATCTCACGTCCGGAAAGGTGGACCGCACGCGGCCGCTATGTCCGTATCCGCAGAGGGCTCAATATCGGGGAACCGGCGATCCAAACGATGCCGCGAATTTCGTTTGTAGATAGCGTTAGATAATCTGCGCGCGTGCCGCGCGGCTGATATACAATCTTCGTAGTTCGCAATGCACAAGCGCCTGGCCGGATTATCGATAATTTGCGCCGCGATTGTTTTCGGACAATCGGCCCCAGCTGCAAACAAGCCCGCGCCTCGCACCGCGGATGGCAAGCCCGACCTAAACGGCCTGTGGGGGCCCGATCGAACGTTTATTTATGACATCAGAAGCACCTTGAAGAAAGGCGAAACTCTGCCGCTGCAGCCCTGGGCGGAACAACTCACAAAAAAGCGCATGTCAAAGGACGATCCGGAAGCGAGCTGCCTCCCGGCTGGCGTTCCGCGCATGGCCCCGTATCCGTGGAAGATCGTGCAGCAGCCGAAGCTGATCGTCTTTCTCTTTGAAGGAAACATCCACAGCTACCGGCAGATTTTCATGGATGGCCGCACGCATCCGACCGATCCCGACCCCACCTGGTACGGGCATTCCATCGCCAAGTGGGAGGGCGACACGCTGGTGGTGGATAGCATCGGGTTCAACGACAAGTTCTGGTTCGATTTCGCGGGACATCCGCATACCGAGAACCTCCACATCACCGAACGGTATCGGCGGCCCGATTACTCGCACCTGGAGTTCGAGGTCGTAATCGACGATCCCGGCGCTTACACCAGGCCGTTTACGATGTACGGGCACTCGCCCTTGATGGAAGATTCCGAAATCATGGAGTACATCTGCAACGAGAACAATCAGGACGTCAGCCACATCCTCGGCAAAGACGACCGGAAGTAGAGCTCACCCTGCACCCATCCGGGCTCTAATGTTTCGCGAGAAACTTCAAAACCGCTTGATTGAACACCTCCGGCTGCTCCCAATACGCCGAGTGGCCGGCTTCAGGGATCACCAGAGTCTCCGATCCTCTAATCCGCGCCGCGAAAAGTGGCAGGATCGGCGGAGGCGCGTAAAGGTCGGCGCCGCCAGTGAGGAGCAACGTGGGCACCCGGATGGTTTCGAGCATGGCGAAAGTGATGTGATTGCGCAGCGGCTGCGCCGGTGACGTCGGCCCGGGCGGCCGGCTGATCTTTTGCAAAGCCACCCATCGCTCAGTGCCCGCGGCATTGGCCGCGCGATAGGAGGGACCCAGTTCGCGAAACTCCGGCGGCAGCTTATCGAACTCCGGCGGACGAATCCGGCGTCCCATTTCGAGATAATCGGCATCCTGCACGGCGCCGATCGAATTGGCAACCACCAGGCTTCGCACGCGCTGCGGGAACGAAAGCGCGAAGTCGAGCGCCACGAATCCTCCAGCCGCCGTCCCAACCACGTGAACGCGATCCAGATGCAACTGGTCGAGCAAGCTCGCAAGATCGCCGGCCGCGGTACCGGGTTGCGATTCCGCGGGGTTGATCTCAGTCCGGCCCCAGCCTCGGCGGTCAAAGGCGATCACTCGATATCCAGCGGCCGTGAATGCCGGAATCTGATAGTCCCAAACCCGGACGCTCCCCGTGGCGGCGTGCAGCAAGATCACTGGCGTTCCGCTTCCGCCGGTGTCTATGTAGAAGATGCGCGCTCCTGGAACGGTCGCGTACGCTTCGTGAACGGGAGTCTGGGCCTGCATGGCGATGACAAGGGTGCTCGCGAAAGTCCAGCGCGCGAACCGCGGAAGCATCTCACCAATGTATACTGCTACTCAAATGAAAAGCGCGGCCTGGCGGTTGATGGCGAGCTGCATTGCGATCGCTGTGTTGGGATCGGCGGCCGCACAATCGCAGCCGAACGCCGTCATTTATGAGGGCGCGCGCTTAATCATCGGCGATGCCACCGCGCCTATCGAGAACGGCGCGTTCGTCGTCCGGGATGGACGCATCACCGCGCTCGGTCCGAAGAGCGCCATCCAGACGCCGGCGGGCGCGGTGCACGTCGATCTCAGCGGCAAGACGGTCATGCCGGCCATGAACAACATTCATGCTCATCTCGGCTATGAGGGCTACGTGAGTTGGAGCGTTGAGAACCACACGCCGCAAAACGTTCTTGACCATTTGGAGCGTGAGGCGTTTTATGGCGTCGGCGCCACCTTGGCGATGGGCGAGCAGCCGACGGACTTCGCGATCGAGTTCCAGCAAAACCAGTTGGCTGGGAAATTTCCGCCGGCCGCGCGGTTTTTCTTCGCGGCAGGAATGGCGCCGCCCGGAGGTGGACCGGACGCGCTCCTGATCCAGGGCACCGGCCCGTTGCACGCCGTTTATGAAGTCTCGACCGCGGGGGAGGCCATTGCAGCGGTTCAGAAAATTGCGGCCAAGAATATCCACGAGCTCAAATTCTGGGTGGACAATCGAGACAACTCGCGTGGCGCCAGGAAGAAAATGCCGCCCGAAGTTTACACGGCCGTGATCGCCGAAGCCCATAAGCACGGCATGCTGGTCCACGCGCACGCCACGAATCTAGAGGATCAAAAAGGCGTAGTGAAGGCCGGCGTGGACGTGCTGGTGCACACGCTCATGGCGGAAAAAGTCGACGACGAGTTCCTCGCGATTCTCAAAGCGAAGAAGCCTTACTGGACTCCGGTGATGGGGCTGGGCGATCGCTCCGAGCTATGTGACGGCGATGATGGGTTCATCGAACAAGTGCTGCCGGATTCCGTGGTCGACGATATCAAAGCGGGCAAGACGTGGCTGCCCTCTCCGCCTTGTTCGGCGCCTCCCAGCGCGCAGTTTCTTCAGCGCGAAGAAAACCTCCGATACAATTTCCCGAAGTACATCGCCGCCGGCGCGCGCATCGTGCTTGGCACGGACGCGGGAGTTTCGGCGAAATACTCCTACGGTTTCGCGGAGCACCACGAGATCGGAATGTACGTAAGGCTGGGGCTCACGCCCGCAGACGCGATCATCGCATCCACGTCCAGGCCGACCGAAGTGCTTCGCATCCACGACACTGGTATGCTTGCCAAGGGTAAGCGAGCCGATTTCATTGTGCTGAATGCGAATCCGCTGGAGAACATCCGCAACACGCGGGCCATCGACAGTGTGTATCTGGATGGCGCGCGGCTGGACCGCGCTGCGCTTCAGGCAAAGTTCAAGCAGGCCAAGGTGGGGGCGCGATGAATCGCCGCCAGTTTGTCACTCGGGCCGCCGCGGGATTAGCCGGTATTCGTGGCGCGCTCGCCAGCCCGCCGAAATACGACTTGGTGATCAAAGGCGGGCGCGTTGTCGATCCTTCGCGCAAGCTGAACGCGATCCGTGACGTGGCGATTGCCAATGGCCGGATCGTCGCGGTAGAAGCTAACATCTCATCTAGCGCCACCGAAACGATGGACACGAGCGGCAAGCTGGTGGTGCCTGGCTTGATCGATATCCACACGCACGCAACGCGTACCAAGGATGGGCCTGCGCTGTGCCTCGCCGACGGCGTGACAGGACTGATCGATGCAGGATCGAAGGGCGCAGATGGAATCGAAGATGCGATCGCAGTCGCCAAGTCTGCTCCGCAACAGTGCCGCGTTTTGATCAACATCGGACGCGCGGGCATCATCCCCGAAGGCGACACGATGGACATCAATCGCGCCGACGTGGCCGCGGCGCGCGAAGCAATCGGGCGCTATCGCGAGATGATCGCCGGAGTAAAGGCGCGGCTATCACGCGACGTCGCCGGTCCCAACGATTATGAAGTGCTCAGGCGCGCGCAGGAGGTAGCCTCGTCGTTCCATCTGCCTGTGATGATTCACATGGGCCAGACCGTGTCGCCGCTGCCCAAGCTTCTCGCGCTCTTGAAATCGGGTGACATCGTCACCCATATGTTTGCGCCGCCGCCCAACAGCATCATTGACGAAGCCGGGCACATTTTGCCGGAAGTGATGGCCGCGCGCCGCCGTGGCGTCCGGTTCGATCTGGGTAATGGTCGCACCGGCCACTTGCGTTGGGACATGGCCGAGCGCGTGTTGCAGGCCGGCTTCTTGCCGGACACGTTCTCCACCGACTGGACTCCCGAGGGGCGCACCGCGCAGGTAATCGACTTCCCGAACGTCATGTCGAAGTTCCTGATGTTGGGCATGCCGCTCGACCAGGTGATGGCGTGCGCCACAGTGAATGCATCCCATGACTTTCCGGTCTTCCACAATCGCGGCACGTTGAAAGTAGGCGCGCCGGCCGACGTGGCTGTGCTGGAACTCCGCGAAGGGAGCTTCGAATTCGTCGACAACTACGGGAACAACCGGACGGGCCGCCAGAGACTTTTCCCGAATGCCACCGTGCTGGCGGGCAAACGGGTCGCACCCCGCCCGGCTCCGTCCGCCGCGCCGGCGGCTTAATTCAAACGCCCGACGCGTGGATTTTGTCGCGGGTTGTGGCCTTCGGTAGTGAGCTACTTTGAACTTAACTTCATCAAGATCCACCACACACTGTGCTTGCACCCCGGCGATGGCCACTGGCGTTATCGTTACGGATCGGCTCTGGGAGGTGTCGGGCCTGGTAGCATTGCTCGAAGCCTCCGAGCGGGGCTTAGAAAGAGCGGCGTAAACTAGAAAGCATCAATGAATGCTAAGGAAGGCATGCGCCGGTTAGCTATCGTTCTCGGTGTTGTTGGCGCCTTCGCAGGTGGAATCTACGCGTATCGGGATGCGCGTGATGTCTGGAATGCACGATCCGCGCATAAAAGATTCGAATCGCTGGTAACCACTCCCGCCGTTCAGAAAGACTTGAAAGAACTGGTGGACACTATCCAGAAAGGCCACTCCGAGAATCTGTCTGCATTTTCAGATGGGCAACTTCAAGTTTATAAAAATCTCCTTGAGAACACTCCACCCGGAGAGCGGCAGAAATTGGCAGGGACACTATCTGAAGATAGACGTAAGCAACTTGACGCTATTGTCAGTCAAATGCAATCCAGGAATGAGTCGGACGAGAATATTCAAGCTGTGGTCGATGATTTTAAAAAGAAATATGGCATCTTTATCAATTTGGATCGAAAGGCCAGCGGTGATGGGATTGACCAGTTCACAGTTGAACTATCGACAAGTACCATCACGTCAATTCAACTTTCAACGGGAGAGTTGCTTTCTAGAACCCCGCCGCCTACTCTCATGGCCTGGATCGCGCTGCCGTTATATCCCTTAGTCGGCTTTTTGATCCCGTGGGGTGCTATTCGCGTTCTCATTTGGGTCGGAGCCGGTTTTTTTCAAAGTAAGCCAGCCTAGCCCAGGCCCTTGATAGAATTGATGAATGCCCGAAGCGCACACAGTTAACCTTGGATTGCTATTTGTGGAACACTCCAAGGAGGAAAACGGATTGCCCGTCCCGGATATATCGCATGTCTCCATCATCCAAGCGCACTCGCCGCCATACGCAAATGGAGAACTTGTAATAACTCTAGGCTGTATGGCACGGCCGAGTTTGACGCTCAGATAAACCGCCTCCAGTGGGAGCTTGAAGCGATTCGCAAACTGGCCCACGAGAAGTATGCGGACCGCCAGAAGTCAAAGTAGCCCACACTACCGGGCCCATCGCTGACCGTTCAAATCTCGTATAATGACCGCGGAACGCTATGTTTGATCAAGTCAACAGGCACCCCCGGTTCACAGCGGTCGCGTTGGCGCTGCTCATCGCGTCTGGCTTGGCCCGCGCTTCGGAACCGCCCGATTCGCGGCTTGTCGACGCCGCCAGAAATCAGGACCAGAAAGCCGTCCGCGCGTTCCTGGCTCAAAAGGCCGACGTGAACACCCGATCCAGCGACGGATCCACCGCCCTCCTTTGGCTGGCGCATTGGAATGATCTGGACACAGCCAATCTGCTGCTCGGCGCCGGTGCGGACGCGAACGCCGCCAACGATTTCCAGATGACCCCGCTATCGGAAGCCTGCACCAACGGCAATTCGGCGTTCGTGCACGCTCTCCTGAAAGCGGGCGCCAATCCAAACACGCCCATCGCCACCGGCGAAACTCCGCTGATGACTTGCGCGAAAAGCGGTAGCGCCGATGCGGTCCGTATGCTGATCGAATTCGGCGCGGCGGTCAACGGGAAAGAGCCGAAACAGAATCAGACCGCGTTGATGTGGGCCGCGGCGGAGCGCCATCCCGACGTTGTCAAAGCGCTGATCGACGCACATGCCGATCTCACCGCAAATTCCAAACAGGGATTCACCGCGATTCATTTCGCGGCACGGGTCGGCGACCTGGAAAGCGTGAAAGAGTTGCTGGCCGCTGGCGTAGACGTCAACATCTTGACGCAGGCGGAGGGCGCAACGAATCGTGTTTCAAATTTCCTGGGGATTTCCAAGACGCAAGGCGCGCTCGGATACACGCCGCTGCTTGTCGCGGTGGTCCGGGGGCAAGTGGATCTCGCACTGTGGTTGCTGGATCACGGCGCCGATCCCAACAACATCGCGGGAGGCTATACGCCGTTGCACTGGGCATCCAGCCAATGGGAAAGCTTCACCGCGAATCCGGTATACGGTTTTGACGACCCCATGTCCGGGATTCCCGATCGCCAGGCCAAGCTGCGGCTGGTGAAGGCCCTGCTGGCCCACGGCGCAAATGTGAATGCGCGCATGACAAAGCCCCAGCCGAGTTTCGCGGGCGGCTACCTCGACGCCAACGGAGCGACGCCGGTCCTTCTCGCCGCCTCGGCCAACGATATCGAGATGATGCACATTCTTCTCGACGCCGGCGCCGACCCCAAGATACTCACCGCTTCGAACGCGTCTGCCATTATGGCGGCGGCGGGTCTGAACCATTCCATCGGAGAGGACACCGTTACGGAGGCCCAGGCGATGGAGACAGTCAAGCTGCTGTTGGACCTCGGTGTCGAGCCGAAGGGAGAGACAACGTTTGGCGAGAACGCGTTGTTCGGCCCCGCCTATCGCGGGTGGAATAAGCTGCTGGCGCAACTGATCGATCTGGGCGTCAATGTGAATGCGGTCAGCAAGGCTGGCGTGACACCGTACCTCGCGGCCAACGGTAACGGCGACCGGCTCGGCGGAGTCCTTTATAACAAGGAAGGCGCGGAGCTGCTGGCAAAGCATGGCGCTGACCCGAAATTGGGGCACCCCTGCGAAGCGCAGAACAAGTGCAGGGCAGAACAGTGACACGATACTTCATCAGCTCCGCCGTGTTTGCGCTTTCCGCCGCGACTGCTTTCGGTCAGGTCAGTCCCAATCCCGCGCGCGAACTTGTCACCAAGTACTGCGTGTCGTGTCACAACGAGAAGTTGAAGACCGCCGGACTCGCGTTAGATCGAATCGACGCCGGCAATCCGTCCAACTCGCAAGAGACTTGGGAAAAGGTAATTGTCAAGCTGCGAAGCCGCTCCATGCCGCCGCCGAAACTTCCGCGCCCGGATAACGCCACCTACGACAAGGTTGCCGCTTACTTGGAATCTGAAATTGATCGTGCCGTGGCCGCGCACGTGAACCCCGGCCGATCGGCCAGCCTGCATCGACTCAATCGTTCAGAATACGCCAACGCAGTGCACGACCTGCTCGCGGTGGAAGTCGATCCCAAGCAGACGCTTCCGCCGGATGAACAGGCGTTCGGTTTTGAGAACAATGCCGACGCGCTTTCCATGCAGCCCGCGCTGCTGGATCGATACATCTCCGCGGCGGCGGCGATCGCGCGCCAAGCCGTGGGTGATTCCACCATCCCGCCGAGATTCGTGCGCTATGGCGCACTCAAGGACAATGCGAACGACTTGACGTATCTTCGCCAGGTCGACCGTCTGGGCGAAGCCTTTCCGCTGGGATCCAAAGGCGGTGTCGCCGCCCAGCACTATTTCCCCGTGGACGGCGAATATGTTTTCAAGCTTCGGCTGCAGCGCGCCTGGGACAGCGAGATCCGCGGCTTGAACGTCGCCACACAATTCGAGCTCCGCGTGGATGGAAAGCGCGTTTGGCAAACCACGCTGGGCGGGGGGAAGCCGCCTTCGAAGACCTTTATTTTCGACGGTGACGAAGCGCTGCAGGTGCGCCTGCCCGTGAAGGCCGGCCTCCACCGAGTGATGGCCACCATGCTTAAGACGGATGACCCAGAACCGGAGGGCCCCGGTCCGGACCGCCTGCCGCTTTTCAGCCGCGCATCCGACAATTCAACATCTTCCATCGCGATTGCGGCTTTGTGGATTGGTGGTCCGTATGGAGCGCACGTGCCGGCCGATTCGCCCAGCCGCGAGCTTCTGTTCGTGTGCCGTCCCGCGAACGCCGTTGACGAGGTTCCATGTGCGACGAAGATCCTGTCACGGCTGGCGCGGCGTGCCTACCGCCGCTCTGCTGACGATGATGATGTGCAGACTTTGCTCAGCTTTTACAAACGCGCACGCGCCGCGGGGTCCTTCGACGATGGGATTCGCGCCGCGCTCGAACGCGTGCTGGTGAGTCCCGATTTTCTGTTCCGCATCGAGGCTGATCCCGCAAGCGCCGCTCCGGGCTCCGTGTATCGCCTTTCCGATGTCGAGCTAGCTTCACGATTGTCGTTCTTTTTATGGAGCAGCATTCCGGACGACACCCTGCTCGACCTCGCGATTCATGGGAAATTGCATGAGCCGGCGGTCCTGGATCAACAGGTATCGCGCATGTTCGCCGATCCCCGCACCCGCTCGTCGCTGGTCCAAAACTTCTTCTCAGACTGGCTCGAGACTCGCAACGTATGGCTCCTGAATCCAGACGGCACAAAGTTTCCATGGTTCGATGACAATCTGCGTTCCGCGTTTGTCACCGAGACGGAGCTGTTCCTCGACGCCCAGTTGAAAGAGGACAACAGCGTTACTGACCTCTTGACGTCCAATGAAACCTTCCTCAACGAGCAGTTGGCGCGGCATTATGGAATTCCAGGTGTGTATGGCAGCCACTTCCGCCCCGTGAAACTCACGGATGAGAATCGTTTTGGACTGCTCGGCAAAGCCAGCGTGTTGGCTGTCACTTCGTACACCACGCGTACTGCTCCGACCATCCGTGGTAAGTGGCTGCTGGAAAATATCCTTGGCGCGCCGCCGCCCGCGCCTCCTCCCAATGTTCCTTCGCTCGAGTCGAGCAACAAGGATGGCAAACCCTTATCCGTCCGGCAAATGCTGGAGATGCATCGCGCAAATCCGGTATGCGCAAGCTGCCACGCGCGCATGGACCCGCTGGGCTTGAGCCTTGAGAATTTCGATGCCATCGGGCAATGGCGCACATCCGACGCCGGCAACGCCATTGACGCCTCGGGCGTACTGCTGGACGGCACAAAGGTCGACGGACCACGGGAATTGCGACAGGCGCTGATGTCCCAGAAAACGCAATTTGTTCAGACCGTAACCGAAAAACTGCTGACGTATGCATTGGGCCGGGGTTTGCAGTATTACGACGCTCCCACGGTCCGCACGATTGACCGCTCCGCGGCCGCCGATAACTATCGTTGGTCGTCGATTGTTTTGGGTATTGTGAAGAGCGCGCCCTTTCAGCTGGAAACCGCTGGCCAGGGACACGGACCCGCTGCCCAAGTCACTACGGCCCGGAATTGAGGACAATAGAAGTATGTTCGTGACGAAGAAAGCCATCTCGCGCCGCACCGTGCTGCGCGCGGCAGGTACGGCAGTAGCGCTGCCGTTGCTCGACGCCATGGTTCCGGCTTTCGCGCCGGCCGCTACGACCAAACCCGTACGCCGCTTGGGCGTCGTCTATCATCCGAACGGTGTGATCTACGATGAATGGTTGCCGAAGGGCGCTGGCGCTGAATTTGAGCTCTCGCCGACACTAAAAGGACTCGAACCGTTTAAGGACAAATTGACCGTCGTCACGGGCCTGTTTTGCGATCCGGCGGAGGCGAACGGTGACGGCGGCGGCGACCATTCCCGCGCCTGCGGCTCCTACCTGACGGGCGTGCACGTGAAGAAGTCGGACACCAGTCTCGAGAATGCGGTCTCCATGGACCAGATCGCCGCGAAGGCCTTCGAGCGCGAAACGCAACTGTCCTCGCTGCAAATGACCGCCGACGAAAACAGCCTGCTGGGTTCCTGCGACCTGGGCTACAGTTGCGCCTACAGCAGCACGATCTCCTGGCTGACGCCGACGTTGCCACTGATGGCCGAGAACAATCCGCGCGTGCTTTTCGAGCGGATGTTCGGTTCGAGCGACAGCACCGATCCTCGCGTGCGCGCGGCGCGCCTGAGCGAAGATAAGAGCCTGCTCGATTCGGTGAGCGATCGCGTGAATCAACTCCAGCGCCAACTCGGCGCTGCCGACAATCGCAAGGTCAACGACTATCTCGCGTCACTGCGAGATGTGGAGAGGCGAATTCAAAAGGCGGAAGAACAGAGTTCCAAGGAATTGCCCGACGTCGCTCAGCCCGCCGGCATCCCAGACAAGTTCGAGGATCAGGTCCGGTTGTTGTATGACCTGCAACTGCTGGCATACCAATCCGACCTGACGCGCGTGACCACATTCATGTACGGCCGCGAGCAGACGGGCCGGCCGTATCCGCAGATCGGCGTGCCCGAGCCGCACCATCCGCTGACGCACCATCAGGGCAATCCCGAAAAAATGGCGAAGTGCGCGAAAATTCAGCGCTATCACATCGCGTTATTTGCTGAGTATCTGGAAAAGTTGCGCAAGACGCCGGATGGCGACGGCTCGCTGCTGGATCATGTGATCCTCCTTTTTGGCTCGGGCATCAGCAACAGCGACCGGCACACGCATGGCCCGCTCCCGACGTTTCTGGTCGGTGGTGGCAGCGGAACGCTGAAAGGCGGCCGTCATCTGGTCTATCCGGAACACACGCCGCTCACGAACCTCCAGGTGACGTTGCTGCATAAACTCGGTGTGCCGGCGGAAAAGCTGGGCGATAGCAATGGCGAGTTCAAGGAATTATCGGAGCTGTCTTAGTCGCCGGCTGTGATCATTACGGAGTTCCTCGTTGAAACTGTTTCTCCCGTTCTTCTGCATGGCGTCACAACTCGGTTTCGCGGCAACTTGGTCAGGATATCTAGTGGATGCCCGATGCTTCCAAAGCGCACAGGATAACCACAATGTGTCGGACTCGCCGGTCCTCCAGGACGTGGGCCTGGAAATCCGGCTCTGCTCCCCGAAGGCAAAAACGCATTCCTTCGCGATCGTGAGGGCGGATGGCGCGACACTGACTCTCGATTCCACCGGCAACGCGAAGGCCGCGGAGTTGGTACGTCAAGGCGTTAAGAAGTCTCCCCGCTACGTCACCGTAAATGGAGAGATGGATAAGAAGAATACGATTGCCGTAAATTCGATTACACCGATGAAGTAGCGTGCCGGACCTGAATTATTTCGGTTGGCTCGACTTTTTCGCCGCTTCAGCTATGTCTTCGCGGCGGGCGCCCGCCAGAATGTCCGCCAAGCCGTAGTTCCCTTCCTGGCAGGCGTACTCAAAGACAGCTTTCTTCGAGGACCGCAGCGGGATCATCGCGGTCCACGGTTTGGTCCACACTCCCGGATCATCGATGGTGAGTTCCCACTGCAGCGTGTCCTGGCTGGTGCGAGTGAATCGCTCGACGACATGCAGTTTCTCGGTTGAGATATTTCGGAAGGCTCCAGGCTTGAAGTTGGTCGAATCGATGACCAATGTATCGCCTTCCCAATGTCCGCGCGGGTCACCCATCCAGTTCTGGATGTTCGGCTGCAGATGCGGACGCCCGTCCATCGGAATTACACGGGCATCGTGGATCATCTCCGTCAAGATGACCACCGAATTGGACGACTGCACAACCTGATAATAGCTCTGGTATCCGGCGACCAACTGCGGCGAGCCGTACGTAATGCAGCGTTCGCTCAAGGATCGATCTTCGGGGCCAGACGGCCGGCCTCTCATCGCGGCAAACGCGGCGTGCTGCTTCTGTTCGGCCTGTGGCGTCATGGGCGGCAGCCGCCCGTCGGACGGGTCGGTAATCAGAGAAGTTCGATTATCCCAATCCCTGGCGACGGTCCACACCGAGCTGTAGTCGCCGGTCCCGCCGTCGGTGCTCTTGAACCCCGACTTCGTTCCTTTGACATTCTCCAGCACGCTATCGAAAACGGTGTCGCCGAAAGCCGCGTCTGAATTGCCGTCGGCGAAGAGTTCAGCCGCCTTCTTCTTGAGCGCGGCCACTTCCTCATCGGTCAGGTACGCGCGCCCTGCCAGAACCTTGGGCCGTTCCAGCGGCGTTGCACTGTTGTTCGCCCAGACTCCTTGAAGGTCCGGATGGCCATCCGCGGTCCGGGGCGCGCGTCCAGGTCTGGCTCGCGGTCTTGGCTGGTTTCGCGTTGAGCGATTGAGCGATGGCTTGTCCTGAGAGCAACGACAGAGCGGCTCCTGACAACGCCACGAAAGTGAGATTTCGAAGATGCATCTCGACCTCCAATCGCTATCAAGTATATGCGCTATTAGAGAAGATGGGTAGCCCACCTATTGGTTCAATAGCGGGATGTCTTTGGCCGGAGGCGGCGCGGGAATGCTCGCCAGATATGCGTGGATATCCGTGAGAACTTCATCGGAAACCACCTTGTCCGTGAACGGCGGCATGCTGCCCTTGGGATGACGAACGTAGGCGATCAAAGCAGCGGCGGTAATCGGATGTGGCGCGAGTTTGGCGCCGGCGCCACCGCCCTGGCCTTCATAACCGTGGCAGGTGTAACAGCCGAGCTTGACGAATTCGCGCTTGCCTTTTTCGGCATTGCCGGATTGGGCGGCCAGTGATGCCGCGGCGAGCACTACGATTGCGATCAGATTCCGAATCATGAATGCTCCCCTAGCGCGGTTGCGTGATCACGTCGATGAGATACGGATCGCCGCCCTTGACCACCCGGATGCCACGTTGGATAGCGGCGCTCAATTCCTTCGGATCGGAGATGGGTCCTTCGGCCTGCACGCCCATGCTTTTCGCGAGCATCGCGTAATCGATGTTGGGATTCGCGATCTCGGTTCCGATCCTGCACTTATCAATGTCAACGCCGCGATTGTGCTGATTGGCCACGCGCTGCAGTTGCATGATCTCCTGATGATACGCGCGGTTGTTGTGCATCACCGTGAGCAAGGGGACGCGATGATGTGCGGCCGTCCACAAGACTCCGTTGGCCATCATCAGATCGCCGTCGGATTGAATGGAGACGCTGAGACGCCCGTGCTTCTTGTTGGCGATGGCCGCTCCCAGCGCCGCTGGAGCAAGATAGCCGACGCCCTCGCCCCCCGCGCCGCCGATGAACTGATAGTGTTTGGTGAAGTCCCATAGGCGCAGCGGCCAGTTGCTCACCCAGAACGGATCTGACACGAGCGACCAATCCTCATTCTTGATCTGCCCCCAAAGCTCAGCGCTCAGGCGCGCGGTAGAAACGGGGCTGGCATCCCAGGCGTATGACGCCGCGGTTCGGGTTTGTTCAAGAGCTTGACGGCTGGCCTGAGCGAGCTTGGCGGTGCGCGCCTGAATGGCTTGCTTGCGATCGTCGGTGAGCAGGCGTTTCACGGCTTCGATCAGCGCCGGCAACGTGGCTTCCGCATCGGCGGCGATGGAAAGATCGACATCCTGGTAGCGCTGGAAGTTCTGATAGTTGCTCTTGTAGAAGAGATCCGAGGAACTGATGCTGACCAGCTTGGTTCCGGGCTTGATGATGGATTTGGGAACCACCTCCACCTGGCCGCCGAGCGTGTGAACAACGCCGAAGAAATCGTAGACTTCCAAGCCGAGGATTAGGTCGGAGCTGGCGATCGCCGCGCGCGAACGTTGCGTTTGATTGAGCGGATGGCGCGACGGGAAGTTCATGCGCCGCTGCTGATCGATGACGCCCGCGCCGAGCGTTTCGGCGAGTTCCACAAGCAGCATCAGGCCGGCCGGCGTGCGCGCGGAGCGGCTGGTGACGATCACGGGATTGTCGGCGGCGACGAGCATCCGCGCGAGTTCGGCCACCGCGGCGGAATCGCCCGGAGGGCTGGGAAATTTTTGGGAGCTTCGGGATGCGCCAGTCGAATTCCTTAGGCGCTTCGCCTTCCTGGAGAACGCCGTCGGCGGCCAGCACCACGGGCATCATGGGCGCGGTCATGGCGATCTGATAACCGCGCACCGACGACTCGCCGAAATGCGTCAGGGAAGCGGGGTTGTCGTCCCACTTGGTGTAATCGCGCACCGTCGCGGCAACATCCTGTGCGGCGTGCAGCCACTCCACGCGGCCACGACGTTCGGCGGCATCAGCGATATTGCCGGCGATGATGAAGACTGGCGCCTGGTCGCAATAAGCGTTGTAGATCGCCATGGCGGCGTGTTGGATGCCGACGGTTCCGTGCGCGCAGACCAGCGCGGGCTTGCCTTCGATCTTGGCGTAGCCGTTGGCGGCCGCCGCCGAGCACTCTTCGTGCGTAAAGGTGATGAACTCGGGATTGCGGTTGCCGCCGTGATTGATCACCGATTCGTGAATGCCGCGGAAACTCGATCCGGGCGTGGCGAACAGGTATTCGAATCCGAGCGATTTGAAGACGTCGACCATGTAGTCCGAGCCCGGGCGCTCGACAATCTGGATGTCTTCGATGGCGGCAGCGGGAGTGACGTTTTCAGCGGCTCGCTGCGCGGCGGTGGGCGGAAGAGCAGTGGGGCGCGGAGCGGATTCTTGCGCCTTGGCGGCGGGAGGGGCAACCAGGGCGGCGGCTCCGGCAGCAGCGCCGGCGGCGGCTCCTTTGAGAAAGCCTCTGCGGGCGAGTGGGTCTGTTTTGGATTTTGCCATGGGCTCTGGGCGAACTATATCATGCCCGCGCGTTGAGCGCTGCCTTCACGCGCTCCGGAGTGAACGGAATCTGGCGAAGGCGCGCACCAGTGGCGTCGAACACGGCGTTGCCGATGGCGGCGGCAATCACGGTAATGGAGGTCTCGCCCGCGCCGGTGGCCTCTTCATCCGGCCGGTTCAACAGCACGCATTCCACTTTGGGAACCGCGAAGCCAAGCGGCAAAGTGTGATACGTTCGCCAGTCAACCGACGTGATCTTCTGATCGTCCCAGGTCACTTCTTCCAGCAGCGCGCGGCTCATGCCCTGAAGCGCTCCGCCCTCGGCCTGATTCTTCAGGCCGTCCGGATTCGAGATCGGTCCGGCGTCGATCGCAACGAACACGCGCTTGACCGCGATCTTTCCCGAGTCCTGATCCACTTCCACTTCGGTGACGATTCCCGTGTATCCGTTGTCGCCTTCATAAGCGACGCATGCCACACCGCGGCCCGTGGCGAGGCCCGTCTTGCGCGTTCCCGATTGCGGCGATGGCCGCGCGTCCCAATTCGCCGCTTTCGCCGCGGCTTTCAGGACGTCGATGACGCGCTCATTTCTTAGATGGCGGAGACGGTATTCCACTGGGTCGGCCTTGGCGTGCGACGCCAGTTCGTCCATGAAGCTTTCGTGCGCGAATGTGTTCTGGAATCGGGCAGGAGATCGCAGCGGGCCGGTGAAGAAGGGCGATGGAATATTGTGAACCAGAACGCGAGCACTGCGCACGGTGCCCGCGCCTTTGGGAACACCATCGAACAGAGCGGCGGCATACGAAGGGATTCCGTTGCTGTTGTTGTTAAAGCCGCGGGGATCGGGCGCCGGCGATCTGGGTGTGAACGCCTCCGGCTGAAAACCAACCAACGAACCGGTGATGACATTGCCCGGCGTGCCGGGGCCCGGCCGGTTGCCGAGCGTCGGCGACCAGGCTTCGTGGTCCCAAGCGATGATGTTGCCCTGAGCATCCAATCCAGCCCGCTCGTCCATCAGAAACGCGTTGCCGTAGTTTTCCGACGTCAGTTCGTCTTTGCGAGTGAGCTGCACGCGCACCGGCTTGCCCACGGCTTGCGACAGCAGCGCCGCATCGTACGTCACGGTATCGGCGGCATTGAGCCCGTAGCATCCGGAGCCTCTGCGAAAGATCACTCGCACGTTTTCCGGTTTCAGACCGAGCACCATCGCCGCTGTGCTGCGCTGATACCAGACGCCCTGGGTAGGCGACCAGATGGTTGCCTTATCGCCCTGCACGTCCGCGACCGCGCAGGAACTGCCCATGGATCCGTGCGCTTGATAGGGATGAGTATAGGTGGCCTTGAGAACCGCGGCGGCTTGGCCGAGTTTCTGTTCCACATCTTTTGAATCCACCAGCAAGATGTCGCGCGTAGGCTTCTGGTTGCGCAGTTGTTCGTAAAAGTCCGCCGGGTTTGCCAATCCGCTGCCCGAACTCCATGTGACTTTCAACTTTTCGGCAGCCTGCAGCGCTTGCCACGGTTTTTCCGCCACCACGCCGACGAAGTTCTTCTTGACGACCACTTTCACCAAGCCAGGCATGCCGGCGACCGAGCTTTCGTCGACGCCCATCACCGTTGCGCCTGGGGCCGGCGGACGCACCACGCGGCCGTGCAGCATTCCGGGCACGCGCACGTTATGAACGAATTCGAATTGTCCGGTGACGATTTCAGGTATGTCCGGACGCTGGGCTGGCTTCCCGAGCACGGTCCATTCGCTGGGCGGTTTGCGCTTGGCTTTCGGATCGAGCGTCAGGTTGAACTTCTTGCCGCCGACCAGTTGGCCGTACGTCACTTTCTTGGATGGATCGCTCTTAGCGCTGATCGTTCCATCGGCAGCCGTCAGCTGATCCACAGGGACTCCGAGCTGCTGCGACGCCATCTTGATAAGCGCCTCGCGAGCCGTGGCGCCCGCCTGCGCCAGATTGCCGTGGTTGAAATTCGCGGGATGCGATTGGCTGCCGGAGGTGTACGCCTGATCCGGCGTCATCGCGGTGTCGCAGTAAATCAGCTTCACGCGATTGAACGGCACCGACAACTCCTCGGCGACCAATTGCGTTTGGGCCGTCGAAATCCCCTGGCCCAGTTCTTCCTTGCCGCTGTAGGCGGTGACGCTGCCGTCGGCGGCGATTGCGATCCACGAATCCACTTGATTGATGGGCGGCGATCCGGGCGACGGCCCACCGGGCTGAGCATCACCTGGCTTGGCCATACTGAAGCCAACGATGAGAGCGCCCGAGGTCTTGAAAAAGCCGCGACGGGAGAGCGCGGCGAGAGCATCGGGTGTCATGGAGGTTTTCATCTCGCCACCTCCTTGGCATATTTCTGGATGGCCTCGATACATCCGGACGTGCGTGAAGCAGCGGCACAACACGCCGGAAAGCGCCTGCTGGATCTCCCCTTCGGTGGCTTTGGGATGTTTGTCGAGGAATGCTTTGGCGGTGAGGATCACGCCGTTCACGCAGAATCCGCACTGGGCGGCCTGTTCATCGATGAACGCTTGCTGGATGGGATGCGGCTTCTCGGGTGTTCCCAAGCCTTCCAGACGTGGTAATCTCCGAACCCGCCGCGGCTTTGACTGGCGTGATGCAAGAGCGGACAGCCGCGCCTTTCAGGATCACCGTGCAGGCTCCGCATTGGCCCAAGCCGCAGCCGAATTTCGGCCCGCGCAGTTCGAGGTCGTCGCTCAGCACGTACAGCAAAGGAGTCGCCGGGTCCACATCGACGGTGTGGGTGCGGCCATTCACCTTTAAAGTCAGTACGCTCATTTCGCCCTCTTTTCCTTATCAAATAGCCGGAGCGCGTTGCCCATCTGGATGGCCTGGAGCTCGTCGGGATTAAAAGCGCACTCTTGCAGGCCCTGCACTTGTTTCGCGGCGGTGGCGCCGAACGGGTAGTCGGTTCCGAAAAGAATCTGGGACACGCCGGCGATGGTTTTCAAGGCCTGCAATTGGACCGTGTTCGTGGACTGCGCAGTGTCGTAATAGAAGCGCCGCAGATGGTAGAGGCGCGAGTTGGGCTCCGGAGTACCGCGCAGATTTGCGGCGATGGTGTCGGGATTGCCGACTCCGATGCGATCGATCAGCGACGGCATGGTTCCACCGGCGTGCGAAAAAATGAAGCGAATGTCGCCGTAGCGCGTGGCTGCATTGGTGGCAAGCAGGCTCAGGATCGCTCGGGCCGTGTCGGTGGGGTATTCGAGAATGGTGGGATTGACGCCCGGCATCAGATCCTGACAGCACGGCGCGTCGATGGGGTGCGTATAGACGACGGCCTTGCGGCGGTTTAATTCGTCGAATATCGGCTGAAAAGCCGGATCGCCCAGCCAGTGATTTCCATAACTGGTCAGAATGCCGACGCCATCGGCCTTGAGGGTGTCGAACGCATATTCGATTTCCTTGAGACTCTCGTCCACGCGCGGGATGGGAAGCACGGCGAGCAGGCCGTAGCGGCCCTTGTAATCGGAGGCCATTCTCGCGCCGTATTCGTTCAATTCGCGCGCCAGGCCGCGGGCCTCTTCCGCATCCCCGAACCAAACGCCGGGCGCGGTACAGGAGATGAGCGCTCTGGCCACACCGTCGCGGTCCATGGCCTCGATGTCTTTAGCTGGCGAATAGTCCTTCCACAATGCGAGCGGAAAGAAGCTGGTGAATCCATCGACTTTGTGGCCGGTTTTCGCGGTGAGGGTTTTGAGGAACGCGGGAGAGACGAAGTGATGGTGGCAATCGATGACGCGGGGGGCGGCAGCAGGTGTCTGCGCGGCGCTTTTTTTTGCCGGAAGCCAGGCGCCCGCGCCGAGTGCGGCGAGGCCCTTGAGAATTTCGCGGCGGCAAGGCGAGGAATGCGGCATGAAAGAGCCGATGCTATCGGGGGATGGCGGTGGTTGTCAAGGTTTGGGGTGGCTGGTGGCGGCTTGCAGGTGGCGCAAGTGGCCTAGTTTTGTGTTTGGAGGTGATTTTTTCTAGCTTGTCCGCTTCGCGCGAACTCGATCAACATGCTGATGGAAGAATAGCCCGCGGGAAAGCCGCCAGCGGGTGCGGCGGGTGTAAGACGATGAGCGGAAAGGGGTGAAATCGGGCATCGCGATGTCATCGGCAATCGGGCCGCGTTCCGGTCTAACTTTGCGGCCGGAATGGGCCGATTGGACGGCTGACACCACCTTGAACCCTCGTGGACCGGTGGACATCCATCGTCGCAATTCTGTTGGCCCTGCCTAAACTGGTGGCGCCGAAGCGCCGCTGGGGACATGCGACATGGCTGCCCTCGGCAGTGTGCTCCGCATGAGATCGAACACTGCCAGGGACAATATTTACGGGCTTCGGGCGTATTCTTTGGCTCGCGTTCCTTGCAGGCTGTTCGGCCATATTCGCGATCGGGGCAATCCGGGAAGCTCTAGGTGCATCGAAGCGCGGCGGAAACCAGAGCCAACCATCGGCCTCATCAGACGGCACTTAGGCCAGCCTGCATAGGAGGGTAAACCGGGTCTTGGGTACGAGTGGTTTATCACAGGGGCTATGTTTATCACAGGCGCTATTGCACTCAATCAAAGTCTATGATAATCTCCGTTCCCAAGGGACCAGGAGGTTCTATGAGGACTATCGCCACCGTGTTGGCGTGTGCGTTGTTGTGTACTTTGAGTCTTGGCGTCACGTGGGCGCAATTGCAGGCTACCGCCCAGATCCAGGGAACGGTTCAGGATGCGTCCGGCGCACCCGTGCCCGGAGCCCAAGTAAAAGTCACGCAAACCGAAACGGGCGTCAGCCGAGCGGTGGAGACTGGTTCTGACGGTGGATACGTATTGCCGACTCTGCCCGTCGGGCACTACCGCCTGGAAGTCACCAAGGCGGGCTTCTCCACGTACGTGCAGACCGGCATCGAGTTGCAAGTCGCAACAAATCCTACCATCGACGTGCCGTTGAAGATCGGCGCCGTCAATGAACAGGTGCAGGTGGAGGCCAACGCGGCGCTGGTGGAAACGCAGGCCACCGGCGTCGGGAACGTGATGGAGACCCAGCGCATCGTGGAGTTGCCGCTGAACGGCCGGGTAGCTACCGACTTGATCCAATACACGGGCGGGGCGATTCCCCAGGGCGTCGCAGGCAACGGAGGTTACCCCGGCACCCAGCAGTTTGTGATCGCGGGCGGACAGGCCTTCGGTGTTGCGTTCTGGCTGGATGGCAGCGTGTACAACAATCCGTGGGACCTGGCGAACATGCCTCTTCCTTTTCCCGACGCGCTCCAGGAGTTTAAGGTTGAGACCAGCTCGCTGACCGCCCAAAACGGCGTGCATGCCGGCGGCACCGTCACCGGTGTGACCAGGTCCGGCAGCAACGGGTTCCACGGCGATCTGTTCGAGTTCCTGCGAAATGGCGATTTGAACGCCCGCAACTTCTTCTCACCGACCCGCGATACGCTCAAGCGGAACCAGTTTGGCGGCACCGTCGGCGGTCCGGTGGTCAAGAACAAATTGTTCTTCTTCTTCGGCTACCAGGACACCATTACGCGTCAGGATCCCGTGGCGAATCCAACGGCGACCTTTGTTCCGACGGCAGCGATGCTCCAAGGCAACTTCACCCAGTGCCCAAGCACGGCTGCTCTGGGCACGATCAGCCCCTCGCTTTTCGATCAGGCCTCGCTGAAGTTAGCAGCCATGCTGCCGCCCGGGAGCGGACCCTGCGGCAACACGAGTTTCGGCCTGACTACCGACGTCAATGAGAATCAGTATGTCGGCCGCGGGGATTACCAAATCAGCCAGAAGGACTCGCTCTTCGGCCGTTATATCCGCACTCACTTCTACCGCCCACCCTCCTACAATTTCACCCCCGGCAACATTCTCAGCACGGCGCAGGGCGGCTTGGACGATGCGGACCAGTCTTGGGCAGTGGGCGAGACACACCTATTTTCCTCCACGCTGGTGAATCAGTTCCGCGCTTCCGTGGATCGCATCGCGGTCCACCGCTTCTCTCCCGGCTATGTGTCGGCATGCGATTTGGGCGTCCCGGTTTTTTGCGGCTATGTGCCTCACCAAAGCGGCTTCACCGTGGTTGGCGCTTTTAGTATCGGTCCCGGCACCGGTGGGCCGGCACAAGCTCATTCCACGCCGATTCAGCTCAACAACGACGTAAGCTGGGTTCACGGCAGCCATCAGATCAACTTCGGCGGCGGCGGAGAAGTATCCAAGATGCTTTTCTACGGGAACGTGTACGCTCAAACCAACTGGACTTTTCCCAGCATTCCCCAATTCCTGCTCGGAAATTTCGTTTCGAACTCAATGTCTTTGCCCAACGATCTCCTCCAGGAAAAGTGGTTCATGAACTTCTATGTGCAGGACACCTGGAAGGTCACTTCCCATTTAACGGTGAACCTGGGAGTGCGTTGGGAGCCGTTTTTCCCGCCGTCGGAAATCAATGGCTCGGTGTACAACTTCAGCCTGGCGAATCTGATCGCGGGAGTGAAGAGTACACAATTTGTCAACGCGCCTCCCGGCCTCAGCTACCCGGGCGATCCCGGCTTTATCGGCAAGACGGGCGAGGAAAACCAGTGGAAGCTCTTTGCTCCGCGCGTGGCGCTCGCTTGGGACCCCAAGGGCGACGGTAAAATGGTGATCCGCGCCGGCTGGGGAATATCTTACGACTACGTCGCGGGCGAATTAATGGTCAACTCGGCCGATGCACCGCCCTACGGCGGTACCGAGATCTGGGCCGGCAAGTTCAGCGATCCTTTTGCCACTAACCCCGGAGGAAACATTTATCCGTACGCGGTCAACAAGAGCGCGCCGTTTGCTCCCAACGGAACCTACATCTTTTTGCCGCCCAATCTTAGGACGCCCCAGACTCAGCAATGGAATCTTGTAGTCCAGCGGCAGCTGGGCAATGCATGGCTGTTGTCGGCCACCTATCTGGGAAGCCACACCGTTCATCTATGGGACTCCTACCAGGTGAATCCGGCCGTCTACATACCGGGCACTTGCACCGCGGGTCAGTATGGACTAACAAAGCCCGGCCCCTGCTCCACAGCAGCGAACCAGAGCTACCGCCGCGTGTTCGTGCTGAATCATTACCCCGGCACGCTATTTCCAAACGGCGCGCCAGCCTTCGGCTATGTGGACTCGTTCGACGACGGAGCCACCTCCGGCTACAACGGCTTGATCCTGGCGGTTACCAAGCGTCTTAGCAAGGGGTTCTTGATGAACGCCAATTATACCTGGTCACACTGCATCGGCGACCTTTCGATCGGCGACAGTACCGGCAATGCCGGGCAGGGCTTGGCCATTCCGAACAACCGCGCCTTCGACCGGAGCAACTGTCAATCCAACGAAATCGGCGGCACGTTTTCCTCCGATCGCCGTCAGATTTTCAATTTAACGGCCGTGTATCAAACTCCCAGGTTCTCGGATCGGTGGACGAACGTTTTCCTGTCCGACTGGAAAGTATCCGGAATCTACCGTTATACGTCGGCGTACTGGCTTACGCCTCTACTGTCCACCGATGTGGCGCTCAACGCCGATGGCGTGACTGGAGCACCTGGTCAAGGGACCGAACGGCCGCTCCAAGTACTGGCGGACCCACTGTGCGCTAACCCTCGCCCGAGTTGCTGGATTAATCCTAAAGCTTTCGCCCTCCCGGCAACGGGCACGCTCAGCCCGTTAGGCCGCAACAACATTCCAGGACCGACATTTTTCCAAATTGATATGTCGCTCTCAAGAGAGTTCGTGATCCGCGAAGGATACATTTTTGAGATACGCGCCGACGCCTTCAATATCAGCAACAGCTTCCGCGCCGGCATCGCGCCTCCCAGCTTGCTGGCCGGCCAGTCGGGCCTGAACACTACCTTTGGTACCCCGACCTTCGGACAGATCACGAGCGCGCTCGATCCGAGGATCATGCAGCTAGCGGCTAAATTTTCGTTCTAACGCGCGGAACGCCGGCGGTTCTACTTGGTCCAGCAGGGAGTGATTTCCCAGCCCGAAGCGTCGGCTTGCTTCTTGAAGGTGTAGCTCCGCACGAAGGGCTCGGTGAGATAGGTGGGGTCGTTCACTTCGGCCGTCACCACCAGGTATGAATCGCTCTGGTCGCCATCCAGACGGTTGAAGTACTCCGTCAGCACGGCTTTGCCACTGTAAGGAACGCCGTTCTTGCGTATATACCCGGGAAGCATTTCCGTGGTGACCACCTCCAGAGTGCCGGCCTTACCCGCGGCCGTTTGACCGGGCAGGCGGTCGTTGATCACTACGCCTCCACGCCCGCGGCGAGGCACGTTCCACTTCGCCACCGAATATCCTTGCCAGCTTGGTGCCCCGGGCTTCGCCTCGGCGGCGTTGAAGTGCAGCGTACGGCTCTGGTTGCCGGAATCGAAATCGAGACGGAGGGTATTGTCGTCCGCCCAGGTAATGCGGACCCGGCCAGGGCGCTGCATGACCCCGACCGCACCATAAGCACGGCACTGGTTGCCGTCGGATTCGTCCTTGTAAGGATCCCACGCGAGGGCCACACGCTCGGCGTCGGGCTTCAGCGGCAGATACAGAATGTCGCCCTTCTGAGGAGTCACGCGGAAGCGCCACTCGTCGACGATCATCGAAACCCAGAAGCCGGTGAGATCGATGGGCGCCGCAGTTTTCGCGGGAGGCGGTGGGCCGGCAGGCCCGCGCGGCGGTTGGGCATGCAGGTTCGCCGGCAGCAACCACAGTGCAGCTCCGGCAGCCGCCGTAAGGAGTGCTGCTCTCCGCAGATTACTTTTTCTGTCCATTGTCCATGAGGCTCCGGTATACCGATTCCACAAACATCCCCGGCGTCCAGGCAGGATCCATGCCGTAGATCGGATCCCAATCCGCCGTGGGTTTGGACGCTTGAATCTGCGCCAGCGTCATATCTTTCTTTATCATGTCCTGCACGCGGTCGCGCACGATGGTGACCATGTCGCGATAATAGGCGACGTCGGCGTCGTCGATAATCCTGCCGTGGCCCGGCACCACGAGCGTGCCGCCCTCAGTGCGGAATTCGGGAACGATCATATCGAGCAGCCGGTTCAAACCCGCCAGCAAACCCTGTACGCTGCCGCCGTGTTTCCGATCGATCACAGGATAGCTGTCGAGCGTGATGAGGTCGCCGGCGGCAATCACATCCGAGCCGCGGAAATGCACGATCGAGTCGCCATCGCTGACGCCATTTGCGACATGCCAGAGCTGAACGCCCTCGCCGTTGAAGAAATGGCTAAGCTTCATCTGCGGGCCGAAGTAAGTCACGGTGGGCAAAGCTGGGAACGGGGCCTTCTCGTCGCTCAACTGATCGAGCACCTTGACGAACGAGAGGATGGCCGCGCCTTCGCCGGCTTCCGCGCCAAGATCGCCGGCGACGTTTCCGCCGGTGAAGGTTTGGCCGGCCTTGCCCAGCTTGTCATTGCCGCCGGTATGCTCCGCACGTGCGCTGGTGTTGATTATGAAGCGAATCGGTTTGGGACGCGCAGCGGTTGTGAGAACGGATTCCTCGCGGCCTTCGCCGTCGCCCAACTCAGTCACCGGCTGCCAGACACCGTTCAAGTCGCGGCCGATGCGGCGGATCGCAGCCAAAACCTGCTCGCTCGCTTCCTTATTCCCGGAGTCCACTAGCAGCACGCCATCCGGGCCGATCGACATGGTGATGTTCCCGCCTGCGCCCGCCAACAAAAAGATGTTCTTGCGGATACGCACTATTTCGGTGCTTGATTTACCGCCATCCGCGGAGGGCTGCTGGCCCAGAGCTATCGCGTTGGCTGCGATGGCCGCGAAAAAGACAGCAGAAATCCGTTGCAGCCTCATCACTTCTTCGCCGCCGGGCCGGTCTTCGCATTTTTCGCCGCGATGATCTTGCGCGCCGCCTCCGGGTACATGGATTCCGCTCCGCCCAGAGTGACGGTCATCGGCAGATCGTAGTGTTTCGCGAAGTCGTCGAGAAACTGATTTTGTCCCGGCAGATAACTCGGCACGACGCCGCCTGGCCGGTCGATCTCCTCCACCACGTCGCACGGATACGGTGGAATCTGCTGGGCGAGATTGTTGTGATATTCGGTGGTCCGGATCATCGGCTCGGTCAGGTAAACGGGATCGTAAGCGATGCTCACCCAAGTCAGGTACTCGCCACGCCGCAGCCAGTATTGCAGCAGTTGCGCGCGATCGCTGGAAGGAACGCCGTTGCGCCGGTAGTAATCTTCCTTGAGATTCGTGGTCTTGATCTTAAGGACGTCGCCCACGAATTCGGCGGTGGAAAATCCGCCCCAGGTGTGCGGAGCATACTTGTCGGGCCGCGGCCGGCCATCCATGTAATAGGCATTGTCGATGGAACGGAGCCACTCGGCATGAAATGCGACGATCTCGCGCGATACCGGGTCCACTTCTTTCCAGATGCGCACGGGGGACGGGCCGCGCTCGATGTACACCGCGCCATGCGGCCGGCATTGCCATTCCGGCAGGGTATAGAGAGAGGCGTTCCAGGCCTCGGCGCGCAGGAGTCCCGCGTGGCTCATCGGAATGCCGATGAATTCGCCGATGCGCGGGTTTCCCGTGTTGTCTTCGTCGCGCACGCCGTTCCATTCGCCGGAGAAATCCATCTGGGCCAACGCCGGGATCGCCAGCGCAAGCAGCGCCAGCCATAACCTGCTTTTCACGGTAACGCTCTTCATCTCATAATTCTCCGTTCGTCGATCGGTCACTGATTATATACCTTGGAGAGGCGCCAGCCGGCGGGATTCCGGCAGGCGGATGGGAGATGAGGGTTGTTTAGGTACGTCTAATGCAAGAACCGCGCCCGAGCCTTGGCCCGAGCGCGGTGTAGAGAGCCTCTGGTCGCGCAGCCGCGATTAGAACACCAACTTCAGACTGAACTGCGTCTGACGGGCCACGCCGGGAAGGCCGCCGCTTCCTACCAGCCCGGTGATCTGGGCGCCGCTGGCGTCGTAGGAGGTATTCGGACCAACGTTGGCCGGGCCCGCGTTGATGATGGTCCCGCTCGGGACCGAGAAGTTGGGATGGTTGAAGATGTTGAACATCTCCGCCCGGAACTGGAGGCTCACCCGTTCGGTGATCCTCGTGTTCTTGGTCAAGCCAATGTCGGTCTCCGCATAGCCCGGCCCTCTGCATGACGTTCCTTCCCGAGATTGCCAACCGTGCCGTACGTCGAGGCCTGAAAGCAGCTTTCGTTGAACCACTGCGTCGGGCTCTGGTTCGCATAGACATTGTTATTACATCCGGGTGCGTTGGGAGTATAGTTCGGGCGCTCGGTGTCGAAAGTGTTCCCCAGATCGGCCTGGTCGCCTTCGCCCAGCGAGAAATTAACGCCGGTGTGCCACGATGTAATTCCGCTCATCTGCCAGCCTTCCTTCAGCCGGTTGCCTTTGAAGGGGAGCATGTAAACGGCGTTGAACGAGATGTTGTGGCGAAGATCGAAGCTGCAGTTGCCTTTGTCGGCGTTCCAGTTGTAGGGATTGGTGATGGCGGAGGTCACGTTATTGAAACCGAGACCGCCATACGTGTACGCGCTGTCAATGCAGTGCGACCAGGTGTAGGAGAACTGATAGACCAGATTCGCCGACGCCCGATGCGTAAGCCCGACCTGCAGCGCGTTATAGGAGGAGTAGCTGCTGGGGTCGGTCAAATCCTGCGAGCCTAAGGCGGGAACGGGCCGTGGATTCGCGGCACCGGTGGTGGGGTTGACAAAATAGTCCACGCCATTGATCACCGTCGGAATCGGCGCGTTGAAATCGTGGAACGCCAGCAGGTGAACGCCCTTCGTCCCTTGATAGCCGATCGTGAACAAGTTGTTCCAGGGCAGTTCACGCTGGATGCTGAGAGTGTATTCCATCGAGTACGGAGTAGTGTTGGTTCCGTAATACGTGCCGGTTGTCTGACTGTAGGACGGAATTCCGCCGCCGACAAAGGGGTACGGCCAGCCCTTGGGGAAGATTTGGATCTGGGTGTCATACGGCGGGCTCGACACGTAAGCGGACGAGAAAGCGTATGTCGTGTACGGATCGTGGAAAATCCCGAAACCGGCGCGCACGGCAGTCTTGTGGTCGCCGAAGACGTCCCAGGCCAGGCCGACCCGCGGGTCAAAGTTCTTGTTGGAGGGATTGTTGGCGTAAGCGTGCGGGACGCTCACGAAATTGGGTGGAAGGGCGGCCCCACCACGTTGGAGAAAAGGTTGTGGATTTCGATGGGATTGGTTTCCCAGTCGTAGCGCAGGCCGAAATTGATGGTCAGCCTGCTGTTCACTTTCCAGTCGTCCTGAAAATAGGGCTGGACCGCATCGTAACGCTCGGCCCGATAGCTGTTGGTTCCGCCGTTCGGCGCGCCCTCAAACAGGAATGGATTGCCCGTCAGGAAGCTTTGATCGCCGCCCAGGAATATGTAGAATCCGTTCCAGAAGACCAGGACATAAGGATTGAGCTGTTGCCGCTGGAACATGCCGCCGATGTGCAGCGTGTGGGAACCCTTGATCCAGGTGAGGTCATCCTTTTCGGTGAACTTGTTCTGAAGATAGCGGAAGGGGTTCACGAAGTTGTCTCCGAGCGCGGTGAGGTTCGGAACAGCCACATAAGCGTCCTCGCGCGCCGGAGTAAATATCTGTAGCGCCGAGTGGACACCGCCCTGGGTTTCCGATGTCCAAGGCCGGGAGTAAGACGCCGTGAACTGGTTGATCAACGAGGGCGAAAAGATATGACGTTCGCCCAGCGTGAGGAACTGGTTATGGGTGGTGTCATAGAGCGGCCAAAGACCGAGGCCGGTGTTGGTGGTGCGCTGGCCAAAATCGGCCTCGTATCGTCCGAACATTGAATCCTTGTCGGAAATATTCCAGTCGACGCGGGCCACGCCGAAATCCTCGGGTGTTATTTGCGTGCCTACAAAGTTATAGATGCCGACGTCGCCGTTGGTACCGGCCAAGAGCCCTCCGTTGGGAGCCGGGTAGAGTGCCAGCATCGCGGCCGAAGCCGGGTTGATCGTACACGTCTTTGGGGGGCAGTTGTCCGCGATAAAGTTTGGACCCGGCACGTCATTCACAGCGGTTGTATCCAGCAACTGCCGAATTCCCTCATAGTTCATGAAGAAGAATATCTTGTTCTTCTTGATGGGCCCGCCAAAGGTAGCGCCATACTGGTTTCTGCGGAACTCAGGCACCGAAGGGCCGTCGAAAAAGCCGCGGGAATCGAGGGCGCTGTTGCGGAAGAACTCATAGGCCGAGCCGTGAAATTCGTTGGTGCCCGATTTGGTGACGCCGATGATGGCGCCGCCGTTGCCGGCATACTGCGCACTGTAGGTGCCGGTCAGCGTCTGAAACTCAGCAATCGAGTCGATACCGAGCGTGGTGCCGGTTACGTCGCCGCCGGCGTTGCGCTGCCACCAGTTCAGCATGTCTTCGCCATCCAGCGTATTGGCATAGCCTTCGGGACGCGTGCCCGCGATGGAATAGGCGTTGGCCACCGAAGTCAGCGCGCTCGATCCGCCCTGCGGATAACTCAGAACGCCTGGCGCGAGCAGAATCAGCTGTTCCCAGTCGCGGCCGTTCAGAGGCAACTCGCGCATTTGCGTTTGGTTGACCAACGACGACACAGCCGAAGTCGTTGTCTCTACTTGCGCGACTTCGGCGCTAACGCTCACCGTCTCCGTCGCCTGCCCGACCATCATCTGGAAATCCAGCACCGGAGCGCTGCCGACGGTGAGGACCACGCCGTTGCGAGCCAAGTTCTGGAAGCCGGCCTTCGAAACCGTGATGTCGTAAGGACCGATGGGCAGGTCCAATAACGCGTAGCGGCCCTGTTCATCGGTGCTTGCCGCTTGAGTGGCTGAAGTGGCCGTATTCTTGATGGTGACCGTCGCCCCCGGCACCGCCGCGCTAGAGGCGTCTGTCACGCGGCCCGATACAGATGCGGTAGCCGCCTGTCCGAATAAGAGCGTGGGCGTTACGGCCGCCCAGAAACAAAGCACACTGCTCAGAAGCAGAACTGCATAGTTCCGAACTTTCATTTTTTAGATCCTCGTTAGACTGACCCATGAATCGGCTACAGAGACCGACGTTAATGAAACATACATCACTCGCCAGGATTTGACCAGATTGGCGCGTTGATATAGGGGATCAGCGGGAATGATGATGCGTGCAGGCGCGCTCGCGGCGTCACTAGGCCGCGGAACTGACTTTGCCCCACAGCTTTTGTGAAGCCAGCCTGGCTCCATCGAAAAGGGCCCGCAGCTTCAGCCAGCAGAATTCGGGATAAACGGGACCGAAACCCGCGAAGGTTCCAAACCCGCAGTCGGTACCCGCGATCACGCGCTCGCGTCCCACCAGTTCGGCATAGCGGATGAGTCGCTGCGACACCAATTCGGGATGTTCGATGAAGTTGGAACTCGATGCGATTACGCCCGGAATCAGGATCTTGTCGTCGGGAAGCTTGTGCAGGGACCACACCTCCCATTCGTGCTCGTGGCGGGGATTGGCGCCTTCCAGCAGCAGCGCCTGCGGCTTGGCCTTGAGCACAATTGGAAGAATCTTCGCCAACGGCAGATCGTGGGTGTGGGGCCCTTGATAATTCCCCCAGCAGACGTGCATGCGCACCCGGTCGGAGGGAACATTTGCCAGCGCGTGATTTAGGGCCTCCACCTGAATCGCCGCCGCGCGTAAGAACTCATCATCGGTCATGTCGCGGAATCGGCTGTGCCGCCCCATGGCCAAGTCCGGGCAATCTACCTGCAACAGCAGTCCGGAATTAACGATTGTTTCGTACTCCGATTGCATGGCGTTCGCCAGGGCCTCCATATAGGCGGCGTGCGTCGGGTAGTACTCGTTCGGCTGGAAGACGGCGATAGTTCCCGGCGAAACAGCGTTCATAAAGCCTTCCGTGGCTTTCACCTGCGCCAGGCCGTCTTTCATTCGGGCAATGTCGTCCTTCAGCGGTTGCAGGTCCTTTACTGAAATGGGGCCTTTGCAGACAGGCCGCTGATACTTGGCCGATGCTCCCGCGGAAACCAATTGATCGCGGTAGCCGGGAAAGTCCTCGAGATCCTGCGGCGTGGGGCGCGCTGAGTCGCCCTCGAATCCAGTGAGCCGGTGGCGAATATACGTGGCATAGCTGATCTTGCCCATTTCCCCGTCGCTGACCACGTCAACTCCAGAGTCCACCTGCTTCCGCAGGGCACCGAGCACGCCAGCGCGGACCGCTTGGTCGAACTTCACGGGATCGTAGTTTTCGCCGCGATCTTGCGCAAAAAGGTAATCGACAACCTCCTGCGGGCGAGGCAGGCTGCCGACGTGGGTAGTCAGGATGCGATCGGTACTAGATTTCATATATAAGTTCTCTCCTTCAGAATACTGACAGAATACTGAGTTTCCCGCATTTTGCGCAGGGCTGGCAGGCCAACCGCAAAATCGGATGTCCAGGATCACTTGCTGTGATAATGCTACAAATCTCCGTGAACCGCGTGACAATACTAGATGAAGGGTATGTCCCTTCGGAGAATCGCAGTGAAGAGTGCAACTTTCGGCGGCTTAGCCATTACTTTGGGATTTTTGGCCGCCACCATTCCTGCCTTCGCCCACCACTCGTTCGCGGCCGAATTCGACGGCACGAAACAGATCACCCTCACTGGGATCGTTACCAAGGTGGACTGGGTGAATCCGCACGCTTATATATACGTGGACGTGAAGAGCGACGGTGGCGCCGTGGTGAACTGGGCGCTCGAGACCGGAGCTCCGAACATGCTTTACCGTCAGGGTTGGCGCAAGGACGACCTCAAGGTCGGCGACACGGTGACTTTCGAGGCCTTTTTGGCAAAGGACGGGTCGCATACCGGTGCCGCCCGCCAAGTCAAATTGCCCGACGGGCGAACGGTCTTTGCCGGAACCCCCAATAGCACTCCGAATCAGAAATAACGAAGTGGGACTCGCGCGAATTTTGGGACTGGCCGGACGGTCGGGATCCCTTGTACCCTCCAGTAGCGCCCGATCCATCCGCAAGCTGGTTTCGCTTTGTCGCGCCTTGTTGTCGGAACGCGGCGGCGTGGCCGGCGCTCATTTAGCAACCGAGGCTTTGGAGATCTACCGGTCACTTGACCGGGCGGGCCGCCGGGCGTTTCTCGATATTCTGAATCGCGACTTTTCTCCAGACCCGGAGGAGGTTGGCGCGGCCGCCGACGCCTATCGCCGCGATCCGTCTTCGGATAACCTCCTCCACTTACAGCGTGTTGTGGAACCGCCCCGGCAGGAATTGTTTCGCCGGTTGAATCTGGCGCCGGAGGGTACGCGTGCGTTGGTGCAAATGCGGAGCCAGGTGCTGAGTGAGATCGATGAAGGCGCCGGGTTGGAGACTCTGGCCGCCGATCTCGGCCATTTGCTGACTTCCTGGTTCAACCGCGGCTTTCTTACGCTGCAGCGCATCGACTGGCGGTCCTCCGCGGCGGTCCTGCAGAAGCTGATCGATTACGAAGCAGTGCATCAGATCCAGGGATGGCATGATCTTCGGCGCCGCCTGGAAGCGGACCGGCGCTGCTATGCATTCTTTCATTCCGCGTTAACCGAGGAGCCGCTGATCTTCATTGAAGTGGCCCTGACGCGGGGAATGAGCGGTCAGGTGCAGCCTTTGCTGGATCCCGATTCGGCCGTGACCGACCCCGAAACGGCCGATAGCGCGATCTTTTACTCCATCACCAATTGCCAGGAGGGGCTGCGTGGAGTGCCTTTCGGAAGCCTGTTGATCAAGCAGGTGGTGGAGGATTTGAAGAAAAGCCTGCCACGCATACGCACCTTTGCGACGCTCTCGCCGGTACCTGGCTTTCGAAAATGGCTGGCAGGCGCATATAGTAACCTGGATCCAGGTAAGTTGGACACGCAGATGCGGCGCCTTTTGGTCCCGCTGTGCGCCCACTATCTCTTGAATGTAAAGCGCGGGAGGGAGCCATTGGATCCCGTGGCCCGCTTTCATTTGAAGAATGGGGCCAGGCTCGATAGAATCAATTGGCTTGCTGACACGTCGGCGGCGGGAATCCGGCAATCCGCTGGGCTAATGGCAAATTATGTCTACGATCTCGCGAATCTCGAGCGAAATCACGAGCTGTTCGCGCGCTCCGGCCAGGTGGTTTGTTCCCGGCGCGTGCTGGCGCTTGCAAGGCAGGCCGATCTGGGGCATCACTCAAAGTGATGGCAATTATCAGACTGGCACTATCGACTTTCCCGGAGGCACCGGTCATGCTTCTGGATGGAATTAGGACTACTGGAGACGAACGATGAAGTACAACGTATCGGGCATTCACCACATCACAGCGTGTGCTGGTGGAGCCCAACAGGACATAGATTTTTTCACCCAGATTGTCGGCCTGCGCATGGTCAAGCAGACAGTCCTGATGGACGGCACCATTCCGATCTACCATCTGTACTACGCGAATGCGAAGGCGGAGCCGGGTTCGGTGATGACGACGTTCCCCTATGGGAGCAAGACAGGCACGCCAGGGATCGGGCCAGATTCGCGCGACTGCCTATTCGGCGCCCAAAGGCTCGCTGCCGTTTTGGAAAGAGCACTTCGATAAGCACAAGATCCAGCACGGCGGCATTCAGGAGCGCTTCGGCCAGAAATATATTCGCTTCCAGCATCCCGCCGGGCTCGCGTTCGAGATCATTGAAGATGCCGATGACAAACGCGAAGGCTGGGTCACCGAAGAGATCGCCAAGTCGGAAGCCGTCCACGGCTTCCATGGCACGGTGCTTTCCATGCGCGAGGTGGCGCAAAGCGAGGTGCTTCTTCAAGGAAGCGCTGGGCTTCCGCAAGACCGGCCACGAAGGCAAGTTCCATCGCTTCGAAGTTGGCACCGGCGGCCCGGGAAAGACCTTGATCTTCGAGCATGACCCCGACCGTCCGGCCGGAAGCTGGGGCTTCGGAGCGGGCACCGTACATCACGTCGCCCTCGCAGTTGCCAGCCACGATGAGCTCGCCGAGCAGAAAGCGATCTATGAGGAGATCGGCTACACCGACGCTTCCGACATTAAGGATCGCTACTACTTCTATTCGATGTACGTCCGCTCCCCCGGCGGCATTCTCGTCGAGTGTGCCTGCAGCCAGGCCGGCGGCTTCTACCGCGACGAAGACGAAGCGCATCTGGGAGGCAAGCTCCATCTGCCGCCGTGGTGGGAACACCGTACCGCGGAAATGCTGGCGCAGTTGGAACCGATTCAAGCTCCCGAGACTTCGCGGACGGTGCGGGCATAGAGGCCGGCCGTTGAAAGCGTTCACGCTCGCTAATGTTCTATGTCTAGCGGCGGGGCTCTGTGCAGTCCCGCAACTAGCTCCGGCGCAATTCGGGCCGCCGCACGACCCGAAAGACGATAAGCCGGCTCCATTCAAGCGCACTTCCGACGGCAAGCCCGATCTCACCGGCGTCTGGCTGGCTGATACGCTGGCGCCGTTCGACGTAGAGGACCATGAGGCGGTCTACGGGATCCCGGCCGGAAAAGGCGTTGTCGTGGATCCGCCCGACCGCAAGATTCCCTACCAGTCCTGGGCTCTCGCGAAAAGAACCGAACTCTTCAAAGACGCGTCCAACGACCCTCAGGCACACTGTCATTTGCCCGGCGTCCCGCGGGCCGTCTACACTCCGTTTCCCTGGCAGGTGGTTCAGAAGCCCGGCCTGGTGGTGTTTTTGTACGAGTATCCACACGCCATTCGTATCATTCACACGGACGGATCCCGCAAGCACCCCGAGGGACGCGATGTCCTGAACACCTGGATGGGCGACTCGGTCGGCCATTGGGAAGGCGACACGCTCGTGGTGGACGTCAACGGCTTCAACGACCAGACTTGGCTGGACATGGCCGCCAATTTCCATAGCGACCAGCTCCACGTGGTCGAACGCTACAGCATGATCAACCCGAAGAACATCCAGTACGAAGCCACGATCGAAGATCCCAAGGTTTACACGCGGCCTTGGAAAATGAAATTTACGATTCGGGCGCAAGAAGTGGGGAAGGACATCATGGAGTTCGAGTGCAATGAAGGCGAACGCGACCTCCAGCACTACGTCAAGTGATGAACGAAGCGGTCCGTCCTTTGCCAGCTCCTATCGGATCGGAACTGGCTGTAATCAAGCGGTAGGTGCGGGGAGCGCGCCGGAAAATCAGCGGTGAATACTGCACAATACGCCACAGGTTGGGTCTGCGGACCCCGGCGGCCGCGCACAGTGCCTCCAGGTATCCGAACTTCAGTTCATTCCCGTTACGCTTGAGTATTCTGCAGACCTTGGCCTCGGCGCCGCTCAAGGGCTGGGCGAGGCTGAGTGAACCAACCAGCTCCACCGAACCGTTGCCGATGCGGCAAAACGGGGCTTCCCGGCAGAACCCGGCGATCGCTTCCAGCGGGATGGGCGTCGACCGTTTCCGCGGCAATCGGTCGATCGCGCGTTGCATATCGGCGAGACGCACGGAACCAGCGAACTGAAGAAGCTTCTTGACGCAGCCGACCACGGGGTTCCGCGGAACGGACGCGAGCCAGAACCATTGCCGGCGGGCATCCAACCAACGGAGGTCGTCTCGCGTCTCTAAAACTTGACGAACCAGCAGACGGTCGCTCGCGCCGCGGCAATCCGGCGCGATGGCGCTGCACATTTCGGCGACAGTCTGAAGTCCATAGCGGCTGCTGGATCGTTGCGCTGCTTTGAGAATGGCATGCACCACGCCGGCGCCCGCCACTACAAACAGTTTGCGGCCCGCCTGCTCCAGCACGAACTTGGGAGTACGCCCGAATACTCGCGCCGTAGTCCAAAGGCCCCGCATTCCGAAGCGGTGCCTGGTCAATCGGCGCGATTGGAGCTCGGCTTCGATGTCCTCCGCCTGGCGATTCCGGCGGCGATGCACCAGCGCAAGAGCCTGGCCTAAGGCCGAAGCCAGTTCGCAGGATCGAATCTGCTGGATGGCGCGGTCATAGACTTGACGCGCGCGCTCCCGGCTAATTCCGAATTCATCGCCCGCCTGCGCCAACAAAGCGCCACCCCGGCCATCCCAGCCGAGCACGCGCTGAACCAGTTGACGATCGCGGCTGCCTGGTACGTGAACCTCCAGCAGCCGGACCAGCTCGTCCTCCAAGGGCATTCGTTTCGAGGAAATCCTCGTCAGCACGCCTCATATTAGGGAGCCGCCGGGAGTGCGTCAATGGACTCCGGCGGATATTAGCGTTCAGGTCTTTTGATACGATTTAGTGGTCACGAATCCGCAGTTTCGGAATATGCGGCTGCATCGATCCAGGAACGGCATCACGAAAAGTGATAGCGGCGATCCGAAGTTCTCTATCGACCGCCATCAGCCCTGGACGGTATCCTTTGGAAGGCATCCCCCTCATTTATGAAGCGCAGCGAACATCGCATACTGACTACCCACGTCGGAAGTCTCGTGCGGCCCAAAGAACTCCGTGATCTCGCCCCTGCCGGGCAAGAGCCCAAGGACATGGCGCAGTACAACACCGTACTTTGCCGACAGACTTTAGACGTGGTTCGGAAGCAGGCCGAAGCCGGAATCGATATCGTTAGCGACGGCGAATACGGGAAGCAAAGCTGGTCGAACTATATTCTGAAGCGAATCAGCGGCTTTGAGATCCGCCCCGACCAAAAGCGTCCGGTCATTTGGCTCGGCCGCGACCGGGAGCGTTTCGCGGAAGCCATCTTTCAGGATTTCCCCGGGCTAGCGGCCGGGACCATTACCGAGGCTTGCGTGGGGCCGATCCGCTATCAGGATCACGCAGCGATCGATCGCGCTCTTGCAAACTTCACGGCGGCTTTGAAGCAAGTCAAGGTTGAGGAAGCTTTCTTCACTGCCGTTGCGCCGGCCAGCACGGCGTATGACGGCGTGAACGAGTACTATCCCAGCGAACACGATTACGTCTACGCGATCGCCGAAGCGCTTCGCGAAGAGTATCGCGCCATTTACGATGCCGGCGTGCTTCTGCAGGTGGACGACGCGGTTCTGGCCAACATGTACGATCACCTGGTGCAGCAGAGTCCGGAGAAATATCGCGAATGGGCGAATCTGCGCGTTGAGGCGCTGAACCATGCGCTTACGGGTATCCCGGAGGACCGCATTCGATATCATGTCTGTTTCGGCAGTTGGCATGTGCCGCACGTCTCCGATGCTCCGCTGGAAGAAATCGTGGATTTGATTCTCAAGGTGCGAGCCGGCGCCTATTCCATCGAGGCGGCCAACGTCCGGCATGAACACGAATGGCGCATTTGGGAAAACAGGAAACTGCCCGCGGGGAAAATTCTAATTCCAGGCGTAATCACGCACCACACCGTCACGGTGGAACATCCCCAATTGGTTGCAGACCGGATTATCCGCTACGCTGGATTAGTGGGACGCGAAAATGTAATCGCCGGCAGCGACTGCGGCTTTGCGCAATCCGAGGCGATTCAACGCGTCCACCCCACGGTGATGTGGGCCAAGTTCGAAAGCCTGGTGGAAGGCGCTCGTCTGGCATCGAAGATCTTGTGGTGATTTGACTATGTGTAATTCAGCCCGCCGGTTGCCGTTGATTTTCATCCTCTGCGGAGGCTTTGCGCAATTCGCCTCTGCCATCGAGAGCCCGATAGCGGACGCCGCGATGAATGGCGATCGCTCCGCCGTGCAATTGCTTTTACAGAAGAAGGCCGATGTCAACGCACCGCAGGCGGATGGCGCGACGGCGCTGGAATGGGCGGCCTACCGCGACGATCTGGAGCTTGCGGATCTGCTGATCGCGGCCGGCGCAAACCCGAGGATTCCGAATCGTGACGGGGCCACTGCCATGCAACTGGCCTCACTCCACGGCAGCGCCGCAATGATGGAGAAGCTTCTCAAAGCCGGAGCAGAGGTGAATGAGCGCGGAGTGAACGGGGAAACGCCGCTCATGTTCGCTGCCAGGAACGGCAACCTCGACGGACTCAATCTCCTGCTCAAGCGCGGCGCCGATGTGAATGCCAAGGAGTCGTTGCGCGGGACTAGCGCTCTGATGTGGGCCGTCGAACAAGGACATACCGATGCTGTCAAGTTGCTCATCCAACACGGCGCCGACGTCAGTGTTGCATCAAGCCCCGATTCCAAGGGCGGGACGGCGTACCTGGCGCCGAATGTCGAACAGCGGGCGCAACAAGAGCGGTTCTTCCGCCAACGGAGGACTACCGCTGCTGAAGCAGCGTCGAAAGATCCCGCCAAGAATCTTGCCGCCTTCGATGAGGCCGCGGCCGCCGCAGCGTTCGGCGTCGCTAAGAATACCAAAGGCGGCGGGTTGACGCCGCTGGTCCTCGCGGCTCGCGAAGACTCCCCCGAATGCGCCAAAATCCTGCTCGCGGCCGGCGCGGGAGTGAACCAAACCACTCGCTACGGATGGACAGCGCTGCTGACCGCGGTTCAAAACCGGCATTACAAGCTCGCGGCTTATCTGTTGGATCATGGCGCTGATCCGAACATCGCGAACAATGGCGGCTGGACGCCGCTCTACATCGTGGTCGACAACCGCAATATTGAAGGCGGCGACTATCCCGTGCGCCAGCCGGACATGGATCATTTGGACTTCCTCAAGTTGCTCCTCAACCACGGCGCCAACGTCAATGCGCGAATCTGCGGCTTGGACTCAACACCGCAGCGATGCAAGGGCGACAGCACCGAGACGCGAACCATTTTCACCATGCAGTGGCTGTACGAAGACGGCGCCACACCATTTCTGCGGGCGGCGCAATCCGGCGACGTCAGTGTAATGAAACTGCTGCTGGAGCACGGAGCTGATCCAAAAATTGCCACATCGAACGGCGACACCGCGCTGATGGTGGCCGCCGGAATCGGCTGGGTGGATGGAGTTACCTATGAGTGGTCCGAAGCCGAAAATTTAGAGGCAGTGAAGATGTGCCTCAATCTCGGCATCGATCCAAACAGCGAGGATAGCGATGGGAGGACGGCACTGCATGGCGCGGCGCACAAGGGCCGCAATGACGTGGTTCGCCTGCTGGTAGAACGTGGCGCCAGGTTGGATGTCCGCGACAAGGGCAGTCGCGATACCTTCACCGGCGCGTTAAAAGGCCACACCTGGATGCCCATCGACTACGCACGGGGCTTGGTCCGGGTCGGCGTCCAGTCCGCCATCGCTCATCCCGACACCGAAGCGCTTTTGAAGATGCTCATGGACGAACGCCACATTCCCGTTCCGCCACCCACGAACGCGTCCATCTGTATCACGGATGTCTGTAAGGGAAGCGGCGCGCAGTAAGCGCTCTCACCGAATCCACCACCAGATCGCCCGCGCCTTCTCGATGTCGTCATTGATGGGCTGGCGTGATACGCGATATCCTCATTGTTGATAAGCAGCATCCCTGCGATATTCATCCGCACTGAATGGCCCTATCAATGGATTTCATCTCAATGCATGCACTGGTGCGCGGGGCAGGGGTCTTCCGCTCGACCGTCCCAAGCGTCTGAAACCGTCGTTTCACGCCGTTGAATTAATGATAGACGCTATTTGACATCGCCAATACCCAAGAGATAGACTTGTTCGCGTGCATGCAATCCTGTGAAAAAATGCATGCACGGTTAATAGCTCGATGAAGCGGCGGACCATGACGAACATTGACCTAAGGCTCCTCACGATAGTCAACGAACTCAATAAAACACGCAGCGTCTCGCAGGCCGCCGAAAATTTGGAGCTGAGCCAGTCGGCTGTCAGCATGAGTCTTGCCAGGCTGCGGAAGCACTTCAAGGATCCGCTCTTCGTGAGGACCCCGGATGGCATGGAGCCCACGCCGCAAATGAGCGAACTGATCGAGCTGTTGGAGAAAGCCGAGGGGTTGCTGGAAACCGCGCTCGTGCACCGCATCGCTTTTCACCCGTCCACTTCCGAACGTTCGTTCCGCCTTGGGGCAACCGATATCACCAGGGTCACAATCCTGCCGGCGTTGATGAAACGCCTGCATGCGACCGCTCGAGGCATCGGCGTTGAACTACAGGACATATCGGAAGAGACTCCCCGGCTTCTGCACGCCGGACGTCTCGATTTAGCCGTGGGGTACATGCCTTCGACGGGCTCGGGCTTCTGCCAGCAGAGGCTATTTAAGGACCGATTCGTTTGCGCCGTGCGGGCGAATCACTCGCGAATCGAGAACACCGTGACTTTGGACCATTTCGAGACCGAACCTCATGTGGTGCTCACCATGCCCGGCAGTGGCATCGAAGTTGTCGAAAAGGCGCTGGAGGCCAATCGAATCCACCGCAAAGTGCGCTTACGCCTGCCGGGTTGCTTCGGAATATCGAGCATGATCACGGGCGCCGATTGCGTGGCCATCGTTCCAGAACAACTCGGAAAGCTGATTGCGAGCGCAGGACGGATCAAGCTTCTCCCTCTCCCCTTTGCGCTGCCGCCCTATTATGTGATGCAACATTGGCATGAGCGCTATACGCACGACCCGGCCAGCAAGTGGCTTCGCTCGGTCATTGCGGAGCTGTTCCGGGAAAAAGGCCTGGCCAACGGAGACACGGACCCGGGCGTTCCCGAGCGGGAGTAGCGGACCAAAATCATTAGGAATGATATGTTTGGTCAACGGGACATTATCGACTAAAGCCGTCGTTAGGGGTATCCTTGCAGTTCAGAGAAGGAGCTGGGCGTCAGCGCGTTAGGTCTTTATGAATCAATATTCGGCTACTGGAGTCTTAACAGGAGAAATTGGAGTGGGCAACGAATCTTTGCAGGACCTGCTGCAGGCCGCGGGGAATGCCGCGGACATGCTCCGCAATTCAAAAATCGGGGCCTACATCTATCCGGTGGTCCCCCCGGAGTTCACCAACTGGCGCGATGAGCAACGAGCCTGGCGGGAGACTTGCGTTCTGTTCGACCAGTCTCACCATATGGTGGAGCAATATGTGGAAGGGCCCGACGCGTTCAAGCTGCTGTCGCACCTCGCATTCAACAGTTTTGCCAACTTCCCTACTAGCCGGGCTAAGCAGTTCGTTCCATGCAGCTACGACGGCTATGTGATCGGCGACGGCATTCTGTTCCGCCTGGAGGAGCATAAGTTCACGTTTGTCGGGCGCGCTCCAACCGCGAACTGGATTCAATTTCACGCCAAAACCGGCGGGTACGATGTCACCACAGAGAAGGACGATCGGTCGGCTTCGCGCCCCGGTGGGAAACCTGTGATTCGGAAGCACTACCGCTACCAGATCCAAGGGCCGAATGCGCAGCAGTTGATCGACAGGCTAAACGGCGGACCGGCTCCGGAAATCAAGTTCTTCAACGTCGGCGCCATCAACATCGCCGGACGCAGAGTGGCGGCATTGCGCCACGGCATGGCGGGCGCACCGGGGCTGGAGATTTGGGGCCCGTACGAGGAAGGCGAAGAGATTCGGGCTGTGATTCTGGAGGCCGGCAAGGACTTTGGATTGGCGCAGGTTGGAGCGAGAGCCTACTCCACCAACGCGCTTGAATCCGGATGGATTCCGTCTCCACTCCCCGCCGTTTATACCAGTGAAAAGATGAAGCCTTACCGGCAGTGGCTGCCTGCCACCAGCTATGAAGGCAAGGGCGGTTCCATTGGGGGAAGTTTCTACTCCAATAACATCGAAGACTATTATGTGACGCCGTACGAGTTGGGCTACGGGTCATTCGTCAAGTTCGACCACGACTTCATCGGGAGCGACGCTCTGAAGAAGATCGCCGGTCAGCCGCATCGCAGGAAGGTGACGTTCGCGTGGAATGAGGACGATTTGGGCAAGGCGTTGGCTTCCATGCTGAGCCGGGACAACTGCAAATATATCGATTTACCGAACCCGAACTATACCTCGGCGACTTATGACAAAGTGATGGCCGGTGGACACACGGTCGGCCTCTCGATGTTCAGCGGCTACAGTTTCAATGAGCGGACCATGTTGTCGCTCGGCATCGTCGACCCTGATATTGAGGTCGGGCACGAGGTGACGCTGGTGTGGGGCGAAGAGGGCGGAGGGTCCGGGAAGACGACGGTGGAACGCCACAAGCAGACCAAAATCCGGGCGGTTGTCAGCCCCGCTCCTTACTCGGAAGTGGTTCGCCGGGAATACGCCCCAGGTTGGCGAACCGCGCAGACAGTATAGTCGAAATCTCCAAAGAGGTTTGGAGCTGAGGTCACCGGGAAGGCTCGCATGGCATCGCTCGATCTATCACCGCAGTTCACGTCGCTGAGAGCCGAAGGTGCGGGGTGTTGCGTCACACTGCCGGTTCAATTTGGAGTCAAGTAGTCGAAATATGCCGCAGGATCGAAAGCCACCGCTGGAGAAGATCCACAACTCAACAGACGAGGGCCTGCGCCGGGCTGCGTTGTTACCGGCGCCTGCTGACCAGCAGAAGACCGCGGCTAGTGCGCCGAAGCAGCACACCAGAAAGCGGCAGACCAAGATGTCGAGAATATCGGAGCAACGTTGGAACCGCCTCCAACGTGAATTCCGGCGAGCCGTGTGGGCCGAATACCCCAATCCCGGACGTAAGGATTGCCCCGGTACCGAGGCTCTGCGCGACCTGGCGGAGCACCTGTTGGTGCGCGAGGAACTTCAAAGAGACCTCCGCTGGAAGCACGCTCTGCAGTGCGGGCCGTGCTACGAGGAGTATATTGCTTTGAAAGACAGTTCCGCGGCAGGTGCCGACAAGCAGCTACACCAGCAGTTAGGGAATCGGGGCGACGGCGGTCACGATTCCGGCATGATTCCGATCCCCGTTCCGCGCTGAAGTCGGGGCGGATCAGGGCTTCCTGCACCGCCCCGCGCTATTGCGCTTCGCTGTCGGACAACCGCAATAATCAGAAGATCAGCTTCAGGGCAAACTGGATCTGACGCATCGGGGTGGCCAGCGTCGTGATCTGTCCAGCGATGGGATTAATTTGTCCCAAGCCGCCGGGCAGCTGCGTAAAATTCTGCGCATTGGGAAGGCCCCAGTCGGCATGGTTCAAGATATTGAAGAACTCGGCGCGGAACTCCAGTGTGACGCGCTCCGTCAGTTTGGTGTCCTTAATTACCGAGAAGTCGATATCCCAGAAGAATGGGCCAGTCAGCACGTTTCTTCCGAAATTGCCCAACTCCCCGACTGGCGACAGCGAAAACGCATTCGGATTGAACCAATTATTCAACGTACCGGTGACAATGCTGTTCGCGGTGTAGCCGGGGTTCAGATTCGGCCGGTCGTACGCGAAGATGTTGCCGGTTCCGGCCTGGTCGAAGCCGTCGCCGACGTTGAAAGGAGTGCCGGAGTGAACGGTTGCAATTCCGGTCACCTGCCAGCCTTCAATGAGTTGATGGCCCGTGAAACTGCCATGGAACGGCAACTGGATTAAGCTGCTGACGATGAGAGAGTGACGCCGGTCGAATGCGCAACTGGCCCGATCGGCAGCCATGTTGAGAGGATCCTGGACCGGGAATCCGCCTTCTTCGAGGCCATAGGTGCTGGAACTGTCGTCGATACAATGCGACCAGGTGTAAGATGCCTGCCCCTGCACATTTTTCTGGAAGCGGCGGTTCACGGTTACCTGCAGCGAGTTGTACACGGAGTTGGCGCCATCCTCGGCGCTGTTGAACGATCCGAGCGCGGGATTCTGGCGCGGGTTGTTGGCGATGCCGAACGGAGTGAGGGTTCCGAAGACCTGGTGACCGTCCGCGCCGATGAACGGAACCGGCGCATTGCGGTCGGCTTGATAGAACAGGTGCACGCCCTTGGAGCCTACGTAGCCGATCTGCAAAATGGTGGCAGGCGCGATCTCGCGTTGGATATTGAAGTTGTACTGCATGATGTAGGGCGTCACATTGGTGTTGTAGTCGACGCCGTTGCTTTGCGAGGGCCCCGGAGCAGCCCCGAAGTTGGGATACGGGAACGTCGGGAAAAGGATAAAGTCCGAGGAAAACGGCGGATCGAAATAGTACGCCGACGCATACGTTCTAGGTGCGATCGGATCGTGGAAGATTCCAAAGCCGCCGCGGATGGAGGTTTTGTTGTCGCCGAACGGGGAATAGGCAAACCCGATTCGCGGATCGAAGTTCTTGAGCGACGGATTGTTGCGGAAGACGTTTGGAACATGTGTCCAATTGGTGGAAGTCTGAAAGTTCGTGATCGCATACAGAGGATGCAGCGCTGTGACGGGGTTGGTCACGAATTCATAGCGCAACCCAATATTCAGCGTGAGCCTGTTGCTGACTTTCCAATCGTCCTGGATATAGCTGTTGACATCAATTTCGCGAAAATCGCGGTCGCCGTCGAGCAGATTGGGCAGCGGGCCAAGGAAGAAGGTTGGTCGTGCCGCCAGGAATTGCGGGAGAGATGAGAAACTGTACTCCCCGCCCAGCCACCCTGGGGCATTCAAATTCGAGTCGACGCGCTCCATGTCGACGCCGAAGCGGATGCTGTGATTTCCGAGCGTCCAGTATACGTCGTCACCCTCGCCGAACTTATTCTGCACGAAATAGAAAGGCAGGAAGATGCTGGAGCCGAGCGGGCTGAGTCCGGTGATGGCAAGCGTGCCGTTCTTCAAATTGCTCGGATAGAAGTAAAGGTCGGGCTCGTTGTTCGTCAGATCGGAGCCTTCGCGCGTCCGAACGAAGCTTACGCGCGCGAGGTTGAATACAGAAGGCGAAAACAGATGGCGCTCTTCCACGGTCGCATATTGATTGGCCGTATGGTGCGTTTCGGGCCACAGCGGAATTGGCCCGCCGCTAAACGGGTCGTTGAAGTACGCGCGATCACTCACGTAGCGCGCAAAGATGGAATCGCTGGAGGATATGTTGTAATCCACGCGACCGATCAGGTAATTCTCGTCGCCTACCTGTGTACCGACTTCACCAACGTTGCCGACGCCTCCGCGGATGTTATAGGTGGGCAACGGATAGTAGCTCAGGATCTGCGCAATCTGCGGTGTGCTTGCGCCGACACGAGCGGCTGCCGTCGGGGTGGTGGCGACTTCGGTTAGACCCTGGTTGTTGCGCAGCCCCTCATAGTTGAAGAAGAAGAAGGCTTTGTTCTTCTTGATCGGGCCGCCGATGCTGCCGCCGAACTGGTTCCGGCGGAACCCGGGAAGCTGAGGTCCGTCGTAGAACGCGCGGGCGTCGAGATCGCTGTTGCGAAGGTATTCAAATAACGTGCCGTGGAAATCGTTGCTTCCGGATTTCGTCACCGCATTGATCGCAGCGCCGGAGCCGCCAAACTGTGCGCTATAGGTGTTGGTCTGAATCGAGAATTCGGCGATCGCGTCCACGCCGAGAGTGGTTCCGAGAACCGCCGAACCAGGGCCGTGATTCCAAAAATCCTGGACGTTGGAGTTGTCCATCAGGAACGCCTGTCCCTCGGGCCGCGCTCCGCCAACGGAATAATCCTCTCCGGTTCCATAGAATCCGGGCGCCGAGGGCTTCATCGCCTGAACGCCGGGCGCCAGCGTGATGAGCTGCGTGTAATTGCGCCCGTTTAATGGCAGATCCTGAACCTGTTTGGTCTCCACCAAGGTCGATACGGCCGATGAAGAAGTGTCCACCTGGGCCGCTTGTGCTTCCACCGTTACGGTCTCTTGCGCCTGGCCGATCTTCATGGCGAAATCAACGACGCGCTCAGCGCCCACCGTGAGCGGAACATTGGTCTGAACGCTATTCTGGAAGCCCATCATGGACACTCGCACATCGTAGGCTCCGACGATCAATTCCGGAACGCTATAACGGCCCTGGGCGTTCGTGGTCACCGTGCGAGTGACCTGCGTCGCGGTGTTTCTGACCTCGATGTTCGCACCGGCGATTGCGGCACCGGACGGATCGGTCACTGTCCCTGATATGGTTCCGTTGACTGCTTGTCCCCAAAGAGCGGTCGCCCCGATGACCGCGAAAAGCGCGACGACGAGGAGAACTCGCCCGCGAAGGTGCAACTGTGTCAGCATACTCGGCTAACCTCCGGCTGTGAAAGCTTCAATTCCTGCAAAAGCGGACCGCGACCCCGAACGAGGGTCCGTTTGCATGCATACCGGGAAGTATATCTTCGGACAATAAGTTAGTCGAGGGGTTAACGCTGATATTGTGAATCATCGCTGCTGATAAGAGGCCGGGTTGAGGCGGCAGCGTCAGGCGGGTTGGTTGGTCCAACGGGCTCTTACAACTGGATCAACTTGGCGCCCGCCAGGTCGAACGGGAGTTCCGAGTTTCTGAGGGCGTCTTCGAGATTCCGGCGAGCCACCCGTGCATGCTCTCGCGTGAGGATTTCGGCCCGCATCCCGTCCCGATTCACGATTGCGTCTACGATCCCGCAATGTTGATCCGCTGAAATCAGGAAAAGCTCCCACAGATCGGTGGAAACATATTGCCGTCTCAAGAACGCGCTGGGCGAAGCAAAGGGAAGCGAGCAGGCCTGCTGGATTGCGCGGCGCAACATCCGGCTGCGCGACAGATCGAGCAAACTGGAGTGAAAACGCGCGTTGAGTTCAATGTATCGATTAAACGTCTCCATCGTCAGCTTCTTAGCGCTCCGCACGAGGGTCAGGACTTCGAAGCTGGTGGCCTGGAGGAGACTTAGCTCACTGATGTTTTTATACCGCTCGGCCGCAAGTCTCGCCGCGGCGCCTTCGAGCAAGCCACGCAGTTCGATGGCGTCATAGATGTCCTCGGTCGAAAATCTTTGAACCACGAATCCACGCGTGGGACGAATTTCAAGAAAACCCTCATGAGCCAAACGCTCCAGGGCGAGGTGGAGGGGAATACGGGAAACCTTGAGCTGGGCGGCCAACGGCACTTCGCGGATGCGCTCGCCTGGCCGGAAGTGGCCCTGTACCAGCATCTCGCGAAGCGAGAGGACAGCCCGGGCTGTTTGCGACGATGATTTCGACTTACCTTCCGGCGTTTGCGGAGTCCGTTTTATTCGTTGCATTCCGTTGCTCCCGAACATTATATTCATTCGCGGCGCTGCATGCATTCATTCGATTAGTTGCATGCAGATCGGCGGCATACAGCGCCCAGCCGCACGGTGCGATTGGCACGCTCTTTAAATTGACAAGGATTCCCACGGAAATGTATACTTGAACCGCCTTTTTATGAAATGCATGCATTGTATCTATTGTAAGAGCGCGATACCCATCGCCGGGTTACTCGCATTCGCACTTTTGCTCTCCCTGCCGATTTGGGCCCAGGCGCCAAGCCCAAACGCTCTGACGGCTCCGGCGGGCTCTCAAGCGTATCCGTCCGCGGCAACGGAAGCGAAGCCTGCCGCGGCGAAGCCCACCTGGCCGCCTGCCGGCCCAACGCCCCGCACCGCGGACGGCAAGCCGGACCTTTCGGGCGCTTGGGCGCCGAATGCGATACGCCAGAATGTCGACATGGTCGGCACCGGAGTTCAAGTTCCTTTTCAGCCCTGGGCCGAGAAGCTGTACAAGGAACGGAAGGAGAGCCAGTCAAAAGACGACCCAGAAGCGCGTTGTCTGCCTCCCGGCGTGCCGCGCATGACCACGACGCCTTATCCGTTCCGCATCATGCAGACGCCCGCGCTGACGCTGATCGTCTATGAAGGAGGCGCGCATATCTGGCGGCAGATCTTCACCGATGGACGTCCTCACTCGGCTGATCCGAATCCTTCCTGGCTCGGCGAGTCGATTGGCCATTGGGACGGCGATACGTTCGTAATCGACACGATTGGCTTAAACGGACAAACCTGGCTGGATGAATCCGGTCTGCCGACGACGGATGCATTGCACGTCATCGAGCGAATCCGCAGGCCGGATTTCGGCCATTTGGAAATCGAGAACGTCGTCGACGATCCCAAGGCATACACCAAGCCGTGGTCCTTCACCACTCATCCGGTCATGCTGAAGGGTGAATTGATGGAGTACATCTGCCAGGAAAACAACCGCGATGTGGAACACCTAGTCGGGAAATAGTCATTTGGGGCGGCGGAGGATGCTGCCAAATCCGAACGCCTGCGTTAAAATGAGCGCGAACATGAGAGCCACGTTGTACTCAGCCGCGTTGACGATTTTCGTTTTGGCCCACGGGAGTCTGTTGGCCGCGCCCCCCGCCGCCGCAAAGGGCCGCACCTTCGATGGCCATCCCGACCTCAGCGGAATCTGGCAAACCATGAGCACCGCGAATTGGGATCTGCAGGATCATCCCGCCGCAGCCGGCCCCTTCTTTCAACTTGGCGCGGTGGGGGCGATCCCATCCGGTCAAGGGGTGGTGGAAGGCGGCGACATTCCCTACAAGCCGGAAGCTCTGAAACAGAAGGAAGCGAATTTCAAGAACCGCTGGAAGGATGATCCGGAAGTGAAATGCTACATGGGGGGCATTCCGCGCTCGAATTACATGCCCTACCCGTTCCAAATCGTGCAGACGCCGCGAACGATTCTGATGTCTTACGAATACGCCAGCTCGAACCGCGCAATCAATATGGAAAGGAAGCCGGTGGAGGCCTCCGTGGATACCTGGATGGGCACGGCCAATGGACACTGGGAAGGCGATACCCTGGTGGTGGATAACACGGGCTTCAACGATGAGAGCTGGTTCGACCGCGCCGGCGACTTTCACAGCGATCAACTGCATGTTGTGGAGCGCTTCACTTTGGCGGATGCCGATCATATGACCTATGAGGCCACCATCGAAGATCAGCAGGTGTTCACTCGTCCCTGGAAGATCAGTCTTACTCTGTACCGGCACGTCGAAAAGAACGCGCAGTTGACCGAATTCAAGTGCGTCCCATTCGTCGAAGAGTTGCTCTACGGCGACGTGCGCAAGAAAACCAAGTAGGAGGTTCCGATGAAAGCTCTGCTATTGCTCGCATCAGGCTTGGCTGCTGGCTGCTTGGCTTTTGGCCAAAACACGGCCGCGCCCCAAAGCACATCGCCGAAGACCGCGTGGGGCGATCCCGATCTCCAAGGCGTTTACACCACGGACGATCTCAACGGCGTGCCCCTTCAGCGTGATGCCAAGTACGGCACGCGGCGTTTTCTGACCGAGCAAGAGTACGCCGCGCGCACCCAAGAAGTGAACTCGGAGAGAACCACGATCGATACCGGTGTCCGCCCCACCACTGGATTCTGGTCGCGCGTTAAGGATGCGGGTGTGGATGCGGCCGCGGCTCCCGCCCAATGGATCGAGTACGCCAAGCACGCCTCCCGATTGACGTCGCTCGTGGTAGATCCACCGGATGGCCGCATTCCCGCGCTCACTCCGGAAGGAGAGAAGCGCAGGGCCGCTCAACCGCAGTATTACAATATGCGGCCGGCCTCCTGGGAAGATTTGAGCTCTTATGACCGCTGCATCACGCGCGGCGTTACGGGTTCGTTCTTCCCGTCTATCTACGGCAACGGATCGCAGATTCTTCAGACGCCCGGCTGGGTCGCGCTACGCACCGAGATGATCCACGAAACACGCCTCATCCCGCTCGACGGCCGGCCCCACGCAAGCCCCGGACTGCGCTCCTATATGGGCGATCCGCGCGGGCACTTCGAAGGCAACACGCTGGTAGTGGAAACCACGAATTTCATCGGGGGCAAAGTCGACGTCGGCGGAGTTCCGTATAGCGAGGATTTGAAGCTGACGGAGCGTTTCACTCGCATTGACGCCGATACCATGGATTACAAGGTGACCGTCGACGACCCTAAGACGTTCACTGCTCCCTGGACCGTGGAGTTCCCCATCCGGCATGAGCCCGGCTACCAGATTTTTGAGTACGCCTGCCATGAAGGCAACCATGCGATGCACAATCGCCTGAGCGCCGCCCGCGCCGAAGAGAAGGCGGACGAGCTCAAGGCCGCGAAAGCGGATCAAAGATGAGGCGGCTACTCCCTGTGGCGCTATTCGCGGCGATTTGTTTCGCGCAGACCGATACGGCGACGCCCCCCGCCGGCCCCGTGGTCGGAATTTTGAACTACATCCATGCCGTGAATAACCTGGACACCACGCTCGCCTTCTACAACGACGTGTTCGGGCTGAAGGGTGAGCCGCGGCCATTTCCGAATCCGGGTGTTCCGGCGCTGACCAATTCGCCGGGCGTCTCGCTGCGCCTTGCGACGCTCCGCTTGCCCAACGCCGGCTTCGGTTTTGAGCTCACCCAATTCTCAGGCGTCGATCGCCATCCTGGCCAGCCCAAACACACCGATCCCGGTGCGGCTCTAATCGGCCTTCGCGTGAAGGACCTCGACCCGGTACTTGCGGCCATCAAAAGAGGGAACATTCCCGTGATCACCACCGGTGGCGCGCCCGCAATGATTCCCACTGCCAACGGGAAGGTTCGCGGGCTGTTGATCCGCGATCCGGACGGCTATGTCCTCGAAGTGGTGGAATCGAAGCCCGGCGATGGGGTCCAAGCCGACGGCAATGTTTTCGGGGCTTCCATGGGGCTCACGGTCGGCAACATGGAATCGACCATCAAGTTCTGGCACGATCTGCTCGGGTTTGATCTCAAGGGCAAGATGGAATTTTCAAGCGATCCCGCCATCCTGAAGTTGACCGGCGCCGAGGGCGCTAAGAATCGCGAACTTGTCGCCAACGTGCCGGGAACAAAGGCGTTGATGGCTTTTTATGAGTACCAGGGCCTCCCGCGAACGCCGTTCCACCTTCGCGTGCCCGATCCAGGCGCGCCTGCGATTGCGCTGCGCGTGACGGACCTGGACGGCCTTTTGAAGCGCATGCGCGCCGCGGGCGTCCAAGTGACTTCGATGACTGGCGAGGTTGTTCAGTTCACTCCCACCATTCGCAATATCTTTGTCGTAGATCCCAACGGGCTGAACATCGAGCTGTTTGAAGCCAAGCAGTAGACCTACTGCGCTGCGAAGGCCAACAAAACATTTCCTGGAATTCCGGAAGTGACGCTGTAGCCGGAGCCGATGAAGACCATGCCGCCGGCAATCGTCGGACCGATGGAACCGATGGAGCCGCCGTGCGCCGGCACTTGGTTTACGGTGGTGAAGTCGCGAGCAGTGTCGAAGCTCCAAAGTTCCTTGCCGTCCGCGGATGCAAGCGCATGAACCTTACCGTCTGTTCCTCCGATAAAGACGGCTCCGGGAATCGCACTGCTGGCCGCGGCATAGGACACGCGGCTTCCAGGCTCCGCAAGGCGCGTAGTCCAAAGCTTCTCGCCAGTGGCCAATTGAACGGCGGTGATCGCTCCTGTCACCAACCCCACGTAAAGATTCTGCCGGTCCGCCGAGCCGCCCCAAACGAGATTCGTGTTCCGCGTTCCCTTCTTTTCGGAGAGATCGGTCTTCCAGACAACGGCGCCTTTGTGATCCGGGTCCAGCGCAAAGACGATGCCGCTTTTGTTCGGAGCGAGCAGAAGGTCGCGGCCGCCGACGGTCTTTAAAATCGGCGAGGCGCCAAAATCCCAATCGGGACCGGGATGGTCCGGGCAGTTTTCGGTCTTGATCTTGCCAAAACAGCCGCCCAGCGTCGCGTCGTTGGGCTCGGCTTGAAAATGCCACAGGAGCTTGCCGCTGTCCATGTCGACCGCCAGGATGGAATCCGACGTTTCCGGCGCAGGCTCGGTGGCCGAGTCGCCGTCTCCGAAGTAGATCGCGTGGCGCTTGGCGTCGACCGTCGGCGAATTCCAAACCGCGACGCCGGATGGCGCATATAGCTGCGTGCCGATCGAGTTTTTCCTGGTTGGCTTGGGTTCTGGAATGGTGTAGGCCTTCCAAACCTGATCGCCCGTCGCGGCATTCAGGGCGACTACGCTGCCGCGAAATGTGCAACACGGATAATCGAGCACGGATGCGGAGAAGCCTTCGGACGTGGAGACGGGCACGTAGAGCCGGCCTTGGTAAAGCGTCGGCGCCGCGGTGATGCGAGCGCTGAAATGATCCTCGACGCGTTTGGTCCAGAGCAGAGCGCCCGACGCGGCATCGAGCGCGTACACGTTGGCTTGCATGTCGCCGACATACACCGCGTATCGCGACGATTTGCCCGCACCGGTCCGGCCGATTGTAGCTGCGGTCCGCACCGCCGCCTTGGTTTGATACGACTAGTACACGCAGCCCGTGTGCATGTCGAGCGAGTAGACGTAGCCGATATCGGAACCGACGAAGACGCGCCCCGCGGCTACCGAAGGCTGCCCAAAGGCGGATACGCCCAAAGGAAAGCCGAACGCCCATTTCAGCTTCAAAGCGGGGACTTGCGCCGCCGTGATTCCGGCGGCTTCGGCATCTTGAAATCGCGAGTTGCCAACATCGACACCCCAGCCGTTCCAGGCCGGACCCTTCGCCGGATCAGGGAGCTTGGCCTCGGCCGGGCAATGATTGGGCATCTGGCTCGCATCGCCCAATGCCGCGCTTCCGAGCGGCCGTCCTCCCATGTATTCCGCCAGCCGCCGCTTTTGTTCATCGCTCAAGTTCGCCGCCTGCGTCTGCATCACGCCTGTTGTGAGCGCGGCGTAAATCCGCTCCGGCGGCATCTGCCGGATTGCGGCAGGGCTCGGAGCACGCTCCACCGCGGCATTGCCATGACACTTGGTGCATTCGCGCTCAAACGCCGAGATGCCGAATTCCGTCCCGAGTCTTTGCGGCGAAGGATTCTGCGCCATGCAGGGCAAAATCACGATCAACGCAGTCGCACTGTAAATGATAGTCTTCATCAACTTATTGGCATTCCAGCCACGAATTTCCAGAAGGCGATTGTACTATGTGTGCGGTAGAATCACTCGGACAGGAGATGACATGCGATTCAGAACGTGTTTGGGTCTTTTGGCGGCGCTCGCGTTTGCTGGTGTCGCCGGAGCACAAGAGAAAGGACCCGCCGCGCCCACGCTCGCAACGTGCGGCATCCATGGCGACATCGAAGTCCTTTGCGGCACGCACTCGCCGGAAGACATCGAACTCACGCCGGACGGCAAGTATTTGATCGCTACCCAGTTTGTGAATATGGGCCGCGCCGGTTCCGCGGGCTTCGGCATGGCGCTCTACGATCTCGCCAAGAAGACCTTCACCAAAATGGCCGTGACCGATGAACCGGATAAATCCTGGGGCGATCCCGCCTGTCCCGGTCCGATCGGCGACGCACTGGTCTCGCATGGCGAGTCTCTGGCGAAACGCAAGAACGGCGCGTGGGCGCTGTACGTCGTCAACCATGGCGGCCGGCAGTCTATCGAGATGTATGAACTGAAGCGGGCGGCCGGCAGTTGGGCGCTGGTGTGGCACGGCTGCGAAGTTGCCGCGCATGACTACAACGACGTCGCCATTCTTCCCGACGGCGGCTTCGTTGGCACCTATCCGACCGGCCTGTCCACGGGCGGCGCCGGAGGACCGTTCGGCGGTGCGGTGACGGGCTACGTCGCGCATTGGACGCCCGGCAAGGGCGAGTCCGAAATCATGGGCACGCGGATTCGCTATCCGAACGGCGTCGTCGTGAGCAAAGATGGGCGATACATGTATGTGAACGAGTTCGCCGGACGGCAGGTGTTCAAGTACGATCTCAAGGACGGCAAAGTACTCGGCTCCGTGAAGGTCGACTTCCTGCCCGACAACCTGACTTGGACCAAAGAGGGCCGTATTTTGGCGGCGGGCGTGAAGGGTGCGCGTGGCGACTGTCCCGAGGGCAGTGGCAGACCCTGTATTCAGGGCTTCGGGGTCGCCGAGATCGATCCCACGAAAATGCAGGCTCGCGCCATCTTCGATTCCGCCACGCACGACCCGCTGATTGGCGGCGTTTCGGTGGCCTTGGAGGTCGGCAATTCCATCTATTTGGGCGCATTCCAAGGTGATCGGCTGGTGAAGATTCCGTACCCGAAGTAGTCGCAGTACCGCCGCCAATCAGGGCAACTGATAAACCAAATCAAAACTACTCCGACGCGTTGCATGCAATCCGGCGATACAATTGATTTGCCGAGGGAATGTGACAGGATCTCGCAACCTACTACTGTGGACGGCGGCGGTGGCCGGGAGCATAGTTGCCGCTTTCGCTCAGCAGGATTCACCCGCCGCCCAACAAGCCGTCATCAACAAATATTGCGTTACATGTCATAGCGCAAAGCTGCGGACGGGCGGGCTTTCGCTGCAGGATGCCGACCTCAACAACCTTCCGGCCGCCGCCGAGACATGGGAAAAAGTCATTCGCAAACTGCGCACCGGCTCCATGCCGCCGCACGGAATGCCCCGCCCCGATGGACCAACCACCGCGGCGCTGGCTTCGTTTCTCGAAATTTCGCTCGATCGTGCGGCCGCGGCGAAGCCCAATCCCGGCCGCGCCGCCATGCACCGGCTGAATCGCGCCGAGTATGCCAACGCGATCCGCGACCTGGTGGCTCTGGATGTGGACGCCACCGCTCTGTTGCCTCCCGACGACGAGAGCAGCGGTTTCGATAATATCGCCGACGTTCTCCGGATGTCGCCATCGCTGATGGAGCGCTACCTGTCGGCCTCCTGGAACATCAGCCGGGAGGCGGTCGGGAACATGAACATCGAGCCGGCGACCGCCACCTATCGCGTTCGCCCGGATCTTTCTCAAGACCAGCACATCGAAGGGCTGCCGCTCGGAACTCGTGGCGGCATTCTGGTGCATCATTATGCTCCGCTGGACGCCGAATACGTGATCAAGCTTCGCCTGTGGCGCAATACCTTCGATCTGATGCGCGGCATGGAGGATGCCCACCAGATCGAGATCAGCGTGGATGGAAATCAGGTGCGTCTGGTGACCGCGGGCGGCCACGACGAATTTCTCAGGATGACCGCAAATCCGGGCGTGTTCGGCGCCGAGCTCGACAAGCAGCTGACGGTGCGGGTTCCCCTGAAGGCCGGCCCGCACGTGATCGCCGCGTCCACGATTCTGAGAAGCCACGCCGAGAAGGACGACCTCATCAAGCCTTTCTTGCGGACGACGATCGACGGACTGGACATCATGGGCGATCCTTCGGTTGACAGGCTCACGGTGGAGGGGCCGCTCAATCCGACAGGCCCCGGCCAGTCGCCGTCGCGGGCAAAGATCTTCGTTTGCACGCCCCAAAACGAGAAGGAAGAGCTTCCGTGCGCGCGCAAGATCATTTCAAACCTGCTTCGCCCTGCGTATCGCCGGCCGCTGACCGATAGCGACCTTGAAACGCCGCTCAGCTTTTACCAGCGGCGCCGCAACGGCAACGGTAGTTTCGACGCTGGAATCGAAGCCGCGCTTCAGTTCATCCTGGCGAGCCCCGAGTTTCTGTTCCGTTTTGAGCCGGATCCGCCTGATCTCGCCGCCGGTTCGCCATATCAGCTTGGCGACGTCGCGCTCGCTTCGCGCCTGGCGTTCTTCCTGTGGAGCAGTCCGCCGGACGATGAGTTGATCAAACTGGCGAGCCAAGGCAAGCTGCACGAGCACTCCGTTCTTGAACAGCAGGTAAAGCGCATGCTGGCCGACGAGCGCGCCGACGCATTGGTGGACAACTTCGCCGAGCAGTGGCTGTTCCTGCGCAATCTCAAGAATTCGTCGCCCGATCCGCAAATCTTTCCGGACTTCGACGACAATCTCCGCCAGGCCATGCGGGAGGAAACGAAGCTCTTCTTCCAAAGCATCGTGCGCGAAGACCGCAGCGTGATGGACTTGCTGAACGCCGACTACACATTCGTGAATGAGCGCTTGGCTCGCCACTACGGTATTCCAAACGTGTACGGCAGCCAGTTCCGCCGCGTCACGCTCACATCTGAGAATCGGCGCGGTTTGCTTGGGCAGGGCAGTATTCTCACCGTGACTTCGTATCCCAATCGCACGTCGCCCGTGCAGCGCGGCAAATGGATATTGACGAACCTGCTCGGAATTCCGCCCACTCCGCCGCCGCCCAATGTTCCCGCTCTCAAAGAGAATGGCGAAGGCAAGCCCTTGTCGCTGCGCGAACGCATGGAACAGCACCGCGCCGATCCGGTTTGCGCGGGTTGCCATAAAGTGATGGACCCGATCGGATTCGCGCTGGAGAATTTTGATGGCGTCGGGCAGTGGCGCATCAAGGACGACGGCTCGCCAATCGATCCCTCCGGCACACTGTACAACGGGGCGAAGGTCGACGGCCCTGTTGCGCTGCGCAACATGTTGGCAAGCCATCCCGACGTGTTCACCGGCGTGATGACCGAAAAGCTATTGACGTACGCACTGGGCCGTGGCGTTCAGTATTACGACATGCCGGCGGTTCGCAAGATCGTGCACGACGCCGGGGCTCACGACTACCGCTTTTCATCCCTGGTTCTTGGAACAATCGAAAGTGTCCCGTTTGAAATGAAGATCAAGACGGCGAGCGCGGCAACCGACGCCTCGCACTGAGGAGCAGCAACATGAGAGTAATCACCAAGAAGCACCTTTCCCGCCGGACGTTGCTGCGGGGCGTGGGAGCGGCGGTATCGCTGCCACTGCTGGATTCGATGCTGCCCGCGCAAACGCCCCTGGCGAAGACCGCCGCGAACCCCGAAATCAAGCTGGGCCTCTGCTTCATTCCGCATGGCGCCGTGATGGCGAACTGGACTCCGGCGGCGGAGGGAGCCGACTTCAAGCTGTCGCGGACGCTCGCACCCGTGGAGCCGTTCAAGGATCAAGTCGTCGTCGTGACGAATCTGGCTCATAAGATGGCGGCGCCCGGCGGCCCCGGAGACAATGGCGGCGATCACACGCGATCCCCCGCGGTTTTCCTGAACGGCGTGCATCCCAAGCGAACCGACGGCGCCGATATCCAGGCCGGCGTGACGATCGATCAGATTGCGGCGCAGAGGATCGGCCAACAGACGCCGCTGCCGTCCCTGGAACTCGCCACGGAAGACTTTAGCGGGCTGGTTGGATCGTGTGACGTCGGCTTCAGTTGCGCCTACATGAACACGATCTCGTGGCGCACGCCGACCACGCCGCTGCCGATGGAGATCAATCCGCGGGTGGTCTTCACCCGCTTGTTCGGCGACGGCGCGAACGCCGCGGAACGGCTGCAGCGGATCGATGAACAGCGCAGCATTCTGGACGCCGTGGTCGGCCAGGTGCGCCATCTGGAAGGCGGGCTCGGGCCGAGCGACCGCAACCGGGTGGCCGAGTATCTCGACACCGTGCGCGAGATCGAGCGGCGCATTCAGCTCGCCGAAAAACAGAACGCGAATTCCACGCTAGCCGTCCCAACCTCGCCTACCGGAATTCCGGACGATCATCAGGAGCACTCCAAGCTCATGTTCGACCTGATGGCGCTCGCATTTCAGGCCAATATCACGCGCATTTCCACCTTCATGATGGCGCGCGAGGTCAGCTATCGCACCTTCCCGATGCTCGGAATTTCGGAAGGCTTCCATCCCGCCTCCCACCATCAGAACAATCCTGAGCGCCTGGAAAACCTGACGAAGATCAACACGTACCATGTGGGCTTGATAGCGTACTTCCTGGGCAAGTTGAAAGCGACGCCGGACGGAGACGGCAACCTGCTGGATCATTCGCTGATCCTTTTTGGAAGCGGAATGAGCAACAGCAACGTTCATAATCACGCGCCGCTGCCTGTGTTCGTGGCGGGTGGAGCTGCGGGAAGAATGAAAGGCGGCCGCCATCTGAAGTATCCGGACGGCACCCCGATGGCGAATCTGCTGCTGACCATCTTGGATAAAGCCGGCGTGCCGCAGGAGCGGGTGGGAGACAGTACCGGGACGTTGACCGAGCTGTGATCGGAGGATCACGATGAAGACGCTTTGCATTCTGTGGTTGTCGAGTCTGTTGTTGTCAAGCAGTGTCGCGCTCGCCGCGAGCAGTCCGGTGGCCGACGCGGTCCAGAACCGCGATCTTGCCACGCTTCAGACGTTGCTCAAGCAGCATGCGGCCGTCAATGCCGCGCAGCCGGACGGAACAACGGCACTCCACTGGGCGGCGCATTGGAACGATTCTGAGACCGCCGGCTTGCTGCTCAAGGCGGGTGCGGATGCGAAGGCGGCCAATCAGTATGGCGCGACGCCGCTTTCTGAAGCCGCGGCGCTCGGCAACGCCACCATCATCGAGCAACTGTTGAAGGCCGGCGCCGACCCTAACACGCGCACCACCGCCGATGGGGAAACCGTCCTTATGACGACGGCGCGCGTGGGGAACGTGGAAGCTGTCAGAGCTCTGCTCGATCACGACGCGGACGTGAACGCCAAAGAAGCTTATCGCGGCCAAACCGCTCTAATGTGGGCCGCCGCCGAGCGCCATGCCGACGTCGTGAAGCTGCTCTTGCAGCATGGCGCCGACTGGAAGGTGCAATCTTCGTTCCGCGAGACCAAGATTCCCAAGCTGAGCACTGCTTCTTCGATCTCTCCCATCTCGCGCGGCGGCTTGACGGCTTTTCTATTTGCGGCGCGCGAAGGCGATATCGAGACCGCGAAGGTGATGCTCGATGCAGGGAGTGGATATCAATCAAACAGACGTCGACGGCACCAGCGGCCTGGTCGTCTCGATCATGAACAAGCAGTACACGTTCGCCAAGTTCCTGCTGGACCGGGGAGCCGACCCGAACGTCACGGATGTTAAGGGACGCGCCGCGCTTTATGCAGCCGTCGATATGCGCAACGAGGATTGGTCGGCTTTGCCGATGCGCAAGGAGCAAGATCCGCTGCCCAGCATGGAACTCATCAAGGCGATTCTCGCTCATGGCGCGAATCTGAACGCGAAGCTGACCCACAACCTGCCCGGAAGGAGCGGCATGGACTATGGCGACGTGGCTCTGGACGAAGGGACCACGCCGTTCATGCGCGCGGCCCGGTCGGGCGATGCAGCCACTATGCGCGTCTTACTGCAAGCCGGAGCCGACCCGAAGCTCGTCACCAAGGACGGCAACAACGCGCTGCTGTTCGCTGCCGGCATCGGGTATCGCGACAAGCAAACGCAAGGCACGGATGCCCAAGCTCTGGAAGCGCTCCAACTCTGCATGGCCCAGGGACTCGATCTTAGCCAGACTAACAACAAAGGTGAAACGGCGTTGCATGGAGCCGCCAACCGGGGCTCCGATCTGTTGGTAAAATTCCTGGTCGAACATGGCGCGAAGCTGGATGCCAAGTCGAAAGCAGGATTCACTCCGCTGGATATCGCGATGGGTAAGGACAGCTTCGGCCTGCCGGTTCCGCACGACAGCACGGTCGCGCTGCTGCGAAGCCTTGGCGCCCCTGAGGGAACACATGGCGCCCAGGGAACGCACTGAAGCAATGTCGAAACGAAGATGGAAGAGTGCCGCTGTGGCGCTGGGAATCCTGGGGATCGCTGGAGTCGTCCATGCACAGAAGAACCAGTTCCCGTGGGACGACTATCGCGTCGATGGCGACATCACAACCATCCATGTGCAGGGAAATGTGTATATGATCCACGGGCTGGGAGGCAACGTCGCAGTCCAGATCGGCGACACCGGCGTTCTGGTGGTAAATACCGGGCTGGAGCAAAACTCCCGCAAACTCATCTCGGCCATTCGCAAGCTGTCGGACAAGCCCCTGCAATACATCATCAACACGTGTGCGCATCCTGACCAGACCGGCGGCAACGAGGCCGTGCGCAAGATCGGAGTGACCATCACCGGCGCAAACGTCACCGGCGACATCGCAGATGCCGGACAGGGAGCGCAGATCGTCGCGCACGAAAATGTTTTGGACCGCCTGAGCGCTCCCACAGGCAAGAAGGCCGCGGCCCCGGCGGGTGCTTGGCCCACGGACACCTACGTCTCAGGCCAAAAGGAAGTTCACTTCAACGAAGAACCCGTCATTGCCCGTTGGCAGCCCGCCGCGCATACCGATGGCGACAGCCTGGTGATCTTTCGCCGCTCCGACGTTGTGGCCACCGGCGATATCTTCAACACGGAGAGTTATCCTTTCATCGACGTGGAACGCGGAGGCAGCATTCAAGGCGAGATCGACGCTCTGAACAACATCATCGATATCGCTGTTCCCAAGCATGAAGAAGAAGGCGGCACCTATATCATCCCGGGGCATGGCCGCATCTGCGACGAGTTTGACGTCGTTGAATACCGCGATATGGTGACCATCGTACGTGACCGCGTTCGGAACGCCATCAAGAAAGGCATGACGCTCGAGCAGACCAAGGCGGCAGGATTCACGAAGGATTACGACGCCCGTTGGAGCGCCAAAGAGGGGCCCGGGACCGCCGACAATTTTGTCGGTTCAATTTATCGAAGCCTCACGGCTTCAGCGAGCAAATGAGAGCGGGATCATGAAGCACAGTGCACTACTCATTTTGATATTTGCCGGGTTGGCCCAATCGCCGCGCGCGTTGGCCCAATATTCCGGGTCCTTCAACGCGCAGCCGGGCATCGATCTCAGCGGCGCGTGGTCGCCCGCGCCACATGAGGAAAATATCGGCAATCCCGCAATCGCAGATTTCCTTGGTGTTCCAATTAACGACGCCGCGCGCGCCGTGGGGCTGGCGTGGAGCCCTTCTCGCGTAACAGTCCCCGAGCATCAATGCCAGGTGCACGTCGCTCCCTATCTATTGGGCGGACCTCTCAACATGCGAATCTGGGAAGAGCGGGATGGCCAATCGCAAAAGCTAGAAGACATCCGGATGTACATCAGCACGTACGAGCAGAACCGCATTATCTGGATGGACGATCGGCCACATCCGCCCGAGGCCGCCGCTCACACGTGGATGGGTTTCTCCACCGGCAAATGGGAAGGCAACACGCTGACGGTCTATACGACTCATATGAAGGCCGGCTATCTACGGCGCAACGGGCTTCCCGAGAGCGATCAGGCCACCTTGATTGAGCACTTCATGCGGCACGGAGACTACCTGGTGCACGTGAGCGAAGTAACCGATCCGGCGACTTTGACCGAGCCCTTTGTGAGAACCCAGGTTTTTCGCCGCATCGCCGAGGAGGGGCAGAATTGGCTGTATCCATGCGAGTCGGTGGTTGAGATTGCGAACCAGCCGCGCGGCGCCGTACCCAATTTCCTTCCTGATGAAAATCCCTTTGTCGCGGAGTTTGCGGCAAAATACAAAATCCCGTTGGCCGCAACGCTGGGCGGCGCCGAGACCATGTACCCGGAGTTTCAGCGGAAGATGAAAGAGTTGGCTTCACCCGAGAAATAGCCGCGACTGCCCCACTCCTTGTTGCTCCACTGAACCTGAAACGCTTGCGCGTTGGTGAGCACTACCAAGCGTAAGGAGTGCCCATCATGGCTAATCCCGCTGGTTCCCGTCCGCTTCCTGGAAGTGAACGTCCCCCCATTCCCGGATCTACTTCGCTTGGCCCCGTCGACCCGAAGGAGCGCATCAGAGTCACCGTGGTGTTGCGGCAGAAACCGGGCAGCCCCGAATTGCCCGACCTGCAACACTGGCAAGATACTGCGCCAACGGAACGCACGTTCCTGTCTCCCGAAGAATTCTACGAGCGGCACGGCGCTGCTGAGGAAGAGCTCGACGCGGTGGTCGAACACCTGACCCGTGCCGGGTTGCAAGTGGTCGAAAAGCACGCCGGCCGTCGCCGCATCGTGGTGGAAGGCACGGTGAAAGACATCGATTCCGCTTTTGGCGTCACGCTCAACCGCTATCGAGCGCCCGAACGATTCGCGCCACGCCCGCGCCCAAAAGAAGGCGAAGGACGTCCTTTCGGAGACCACATTCGCGTTCGCGAGCAGGACTACTACGGCTACGAGGGTCCCGTACATCTTCCAGCCAGGTTGATCGAGCTCGTTACATCGGTGATCGGGCTCGACAACCGGCGCCTGGGTTTGTCCGCGGGAAACGGCACCGGCGACCCTCCCGGAGCAGGCTACCTCTCGCCGGCGGCAATCGCACGGGACTACAATTTCCCGGCAAACGCGGCCACCGGCCAGACCATCGGCATTTTCGAAGATGCGAACTCCGGCGCCGCTTATCTCCACTCCGATATCACGTCATTCGTTCATAGCCTGCCCGGGGGCCTGGCGCTGCCCCTGCCAAGTCTCACGGACATTTCTCTGTTGGGCTACACCAATAATCCCGCGCTGGTGACCAATCCCCCGACCGGCGCGGCCTTTGAATGTAATATCGACGTCTCTATCGCCGCCGCGGCTGGTTTGGGCGCCAATATCAACGTGTACTTCACGGACGATAGCGACGGAGGTTGGGATGCGTTCTTCGATCGCACCATCTTTCCCCCCGCGGGAGACAACCCGCCTTCCGTTCTGACGGCGAGTTGGGTGCCGTATTTGAGCGACGATTCCGGCACCGTGGGCAGCATTTCCAATCCAGCCAGTTCCGTGAGCAATTTCCACCGGCATCTGCGAAACGCCGCCGCGCGCGGCATCACCGTGCTTATGGCTATCGGCGACTGGGGCTCCAACAATCTTGTTGGCGGTGTTGCGTGCCACGTCAGTTATCCGAACGCCGACCCTTGGGTGACCTCATGCGGCGGCACGATCCTGGGCAATGTGAATCCCACACCACCGCCCGCACTGGACGAATATACCTGGAGCGACGCCAACCTGCCATCGCCGTTCAATAGCGGTCCGCCTCCACCGATTTACAACGCGACAGGCGGCGGAGTGAGCGACCAATTTCCGCGCCCGCCGTATCAAGCCGCTGCCGGAGTTCTGCCCATCTCCAAGAACGACGGCGGTATTCGCCGCGGCGTACCCGACGTCGCCGGCATGGTGGCCATGAGCGGCTTTTTCATCAAGGGCTCGGGCGGGCAAGCGGGATATGGAACCAGCGCCGTCGCGCCGCTCTATGCCGGCCTGATTGCCACAATCAATGCGTTTCTGGGCCGCAATGTCGGGTTCCTGAATCCGACGCTCTACAAGTACGGGGCACAGATCTGCAACGACGTCAGAGTTGGCAACAACGATTCCGGCAATGTGCCGGATGCTCCGTTCTACAGCGCGGATATTGGCTGGGACCCCTGTACCGGCTGGGGCAGCATCAACGGCCTTCGTCTCATGGCGGCACTGGCGCCGGCTCCCGTCATCTCGACCCTCATCCCCGATAATGGCGATTTCGGCACTTCGTGCTTGGACCGCTTTGTCGATAAAATCCTGACCATTAACAATGCCGGATTCAGCACGCTCCTGATCTGGAGCATCACATCGTCCCGCGCTGATTTCGAGATTCCGAATGTCTCTTCCTACCCGATCGCGGTCAGCCCGGGCGCGTCGATCGACGTCGTGATCCGGTACAAACCGAGCGTGGCCGCGTTCGAATCCGCGACGATCACCATTTTCAGCAACGACCTGTTCAGCCCGAAGACCGTCAAGGTCAGCGGCACCGGAGTTGCGCCGCGCCTGGTCCTTGGCATCGCCGACTCCGGCGATTTCGGCAACGTCTGCATTGGCTCTTTCCGCGACGAACCGCTGTTGGTGAACAATGGCGGCCACTGCACTCTTTTGGTGAGCAGCGTTGCTTCGTCCTCGGCCGAGTTCCAGGTCCCGCAGATACTGTCCTACCCCATCGCCGTAGCCGCCGGAGACTCGGTATCGTTGCCGATCCGTTTCCGGCCGACGAGTCTTGGGCCTACGCCAGCGGGAACTGTCATTACGGTGAACAGTAACGATTCGCGCGGTCCGCAGTCCATCCAAGTCTCCGGCAACGCGCCAGCCGGCAAGTTGGTTGTCACTGGCTCGCCTTGCTTCGGCGCCATACAGGCCTGCTGCCGGGAGGAGCGTACTCTCTCGATCTGCAACGTCGGCGACTGCAAGCTGCTCGTCTCGAGCGTCGCGTTCAAACGCAAGAGCCGGCACTGGAAGCTGATCAACAATCCGTTCCCGGCCACGCTTCATCCGGGCTCCTGCCTGTCCGTCGTCATTCGTTACAAGGCTACGGAGAGATATCCGCGGCCTTCTGAGCTGGTGATCACCAGCGATGACCCAACCGAGCCCATCAAGATCATCGAGCTTTTGGCGGCCACGATCTGGAGCGACTGCGGCTGCAAGAAATGCTGCGACAAGTGCCGCAAAGGCAACTGCGACACCCGGCACTGCGATCCCTGCTGTTGCGAGAGATGTCAAGACGGTTGCGACGATGAAGAGGAGCATGATGAGGATGCGCACGAATCACATCCATCGCCAGCAATGACGAGATGATGTAAATCCGCTGCCGGGAATGCGCTAAAATCTCATAGCCGTGGGTGACGTCATTGGGACGTCCCGCGACACTCATCGATCGAGGAGTTTTAGATTGCGCAATCCATTCATCCGCATCACTGTGACGGCGGCAGCAGTACTGTTCTTCGGCGCCGCCGCCCCGGCTCAGCAACTGGATCGTCCCGCAGCCATCGCGGGGCATCCGAACTTCAACGGAATCTGGCAGGCTCTGAACACGGCCTATTGGAATCTGGAAGGGCATCCGGTGGAAGGATTGAGCAAGGATTTTTGGCAGCTCGGCGCGACGGCTGTTATTCCCGCGGGACAGAGCGTCCTGCGCGGTGGAGGCGCCATTCCGTACCTCCCGGAAGCGCTGAAAAAGCGCGACGAAAACCGTTCCAAATGGCCCCAGGCCGACCCTGAAGCGAAGTGCTACATGCTGGGCGTGCCGCGCGTCACGTACCAGAATTTTCCCTTCCAGATTTTTGAGGGTGACGGCGATCTTCTGATGGTCTACCCGTTCGCAGCGACGAACCGAATCATTCATATGAAGGATCACTCGGACCTGCCCGTGGACTCGTGGATGGGTAAGTCAAACGGCACTTGGGAAGGCGACGTCCTGTTGGTCACAACCACCTCGCAAAACGGCCAGAGCTGGCTCGATCGAGCAGGAAATTTCGCGAGCAACCAGTTGAAGGTCACCGAGCGCTTCAAGCTTCTCGACGTCAACCATATTTGGTATGAGGCCACGCTCGAAGATCCGCAGACGTTCTCTAAGGCATGGACGATCGAGATGCCGCTCTATCGCCTGATCGACAACCACGTGCAATTGCTGGAGCACAAGTGCGTGCCATTCACTGATATGCTGCTCTATCATGATCTGCTCGCGCCGAAACAGCAATAATAGGAACAAGGAGTCAGCTAATGCGCAGAGTGCTGAAGATTGTAGCGTGTGCCGGCATGCTGATGGCGGCGGGATTACCCGCGGCGGCGCATCATTCTTTTTCCGCCGAGTTCGACTCCTCCAAGCCGATCAAGCTTGAGGGTAAAGTCGTCCAGATGGAATGGGTGAATCCGCATTCCTGGCTGACCATCGACGTGACGAAGGACGATGGCACGGTGGAGCGGTGGAAACTGGAAGGCGGATCGCCATCGGTATTGCTGCGGCTGGGCTGGAACAGAAATTCTTTACCCGCCGGGACCAAGATCAAAGTAACCGCCTTCCAGGCGAAGGATGGCTCTCTCCGCGGCAGCACGCGCGACATCGAGTTTCCGGACGGCCGAAAAATGGGTATGGGCGGTTCGGGAACTCAGGACGGGCAAGAGAAGCAAGACAAGCAGGACAAGTAATCTCGAGATGTCCTGCGCTCCCGCGCCTATCGCGGGTGATTGTGACTGTCTTGAAATTCTTTGAGACGAACCACGTCATCGGCCAAGACGTTGCGATCCTTCGGCGGAAGACGCTCGTCATTCGATGATTTCCGGATGGAATCGATCACATCGTTCAGGATGCCGTTATCCCACCGGCCCTGATCCAGGTCTGCCTGCATTTGCGTCAGCTCTTCTTTGGTTCTCTCCAGACGCCTGCGTTCTCTGTCGGCGGCATGGCCGCTCCAAACATGTTCCAGATCGGATCTCACGTGCATGAAAATGTGCGGGCGCCACTGCTCCCCGCGGAAGCGCTCCTCACGCTCGCGATACCAGTCCTGCGCCGCGACGCTCAACGCGAACGACGCAATGATTACACCAATGGCTAGAAATCGGTTCATGGAATCCCCCCGAACCATTATCGCGGATGAGAATCAGATCCGGGCTAGTGCGGCGCTAATCCAGGTTGATAATCGCCACTAGGGCGTGAAGCCGGAGCGGCGGATACCTTGGCCGGCGCGAGTGCAATCAAGACTATTCCGATGACGATGAGGACCGCCACACCTACCAGCTCGTCGCGTGCAACCATGTTCCGCATTGCCTGAGTCCCCATGACGGCGGCATGAGCGAAGCTCGACCAGGCTGTAAAAGCAATCAGGCTGCGATGCGCCGATGGATCGCGTATCGCGAGAAGCAGGAAAACCCCGAGCGTCACATAAAGGCTGAACATCATCGACAACGCAGGATCTTGCCGAACAAAAATGACCAGGGGATAAGCCAACGCCAAGAAAAGCACACCTACGAACCCCAACACAATCTTCAGGGCCATCTCTCGATTCATGTACGCCTCCCGTTACGGCGTTGCCTGGAATAGATCCTACTTGGACTTCGGATGCGCCCGCTCGAAACGCGACGTCTCGATGTACCCACGAATCGCCGTGTTCCCTTCGTGGCAGGCGTACTCGTACATCTGATACTTGTTATCCAGCTTCAACGGATACGCGACGGCCCACGGGCTCACCACCACCTCGGGGTCCTCCACCCGCATTTCAAAATCGATCGTGTCGTCGGCGGTTCGCGTGAAGCGCTCCGTGATCCGCATGTTCTCCGAAGCCGGATTGAGCGGCGGAGAACCGGGAACGCCGGCGTTGGTCATGTCCGTCTTGCCATTGAAATTCGTCGTTTCGACAACCAGCGTATTGCCTTCCCAGTGCCCGCGCGATTCACCCAGCCACTCCTTGATCGACGGATCGAGCGCCGGACGCCCATCGGTCGGAATGATGCGAACCTCGTGCGCCATTTCGAGCACGATCAGAACATAGCCCGGCGACTGCATGATCCGAATGCCGTTGTTGTAGTTGCGCGGCTCCATGGAAACCGGCATGCCGCGCGTGATGCAGCGGTCCCAGCTATCGAAATCGTCGGGACTATCGAACACGGTCTGGCCCGGCTTGTAGCTGCCGTGCATTTTCTCGTACATCTCCTTGCCCTTCGGCGTCAGCGCGGGAAAACGTCCATTCGCGGGCTCGCTCATCAACGACGTCAGCCGCAGCACCGCGGTGCCGGAGTCGGCCTGCGGGATCGCGCCGGACTCGAACCGTTTGTTACGGGCCTGCGGCGGCCTTCTGCGCGGCGGCGAATTCCTCATCGGTCAGGAAGCCGGCGGTCGCCGTACTTCTCCGGCCGCTGGAATGGCGTGGCGATCAGATGATTGAGGGGCCAGATGCCTTGCAGGTCCGGCTCTCCCCACGCGGTCTTGGGCGGCGTCCAGGTTCGACTGCTGCGCGGCGGCCGGGCACAGCATCAGGCCGATGCCGATCCCAACCCAATGCCAGAATTCGCTTCATCGTTTGAACATATCATGTAATCTGGCATGTGATGAGAGTTATGACGATCGCGCTTGGCTTGCTGCTCGCCGCCTCCACTCTGTCGGCTCAGGATGAACAACGACGCCGACGCCCACATCGCCGCCGCGAAAGCCGCGGCTGGCGACGATTTTCAGAACCTGTTCCAGTTTCAATGCTACGGGCCTGGACCGGGAGGCCCACGCGCATCGGCCGGTGCGGCGCGCACAGCGCCCCGCCGGTCCGCCTGGCACACAGCGGCCGCCAGGACCGCCCGACCGATCCACGTGGTACGCCGAACCGGTGAAGGTCTTCGACAACCTCTACTTCTTCGGCCAGTCCGAGTACGCCGTGTGGGCGATCACGACGTCGCAAGGCATCATCGTCCTCGACACCATCTTTGACTATTCGGTCGAAGAGGAGGTCGCCGGCGGGATGAAGAAGCTGGGTCTGGACCCGGCCAACATCAAATACGCCGTCGTCAGCCATGCTCACCCCGATCACGACGGCGGCGCGAGGTTCCTGCAGGAGCATTACGGCACGCGAGTGATCATGTCGCCGGCGGACTGGGATGTGCTCGATAAGAGAACCGTTCGGCACGAAGCCGAAGCGCGACATCGAAGCCACCGACGGCCAGAAGCTCACGCTCGGCGACACCACGCTGACGCTCTACATCACGCCCGGTCACACGCCGGGCACCATCTCCACTGTGTTTCCAGTGAAGGACAACGGGACGCCACACCTGGCGGCTCTGTGGGGCGGCGTGGGGCTCAATCACAGACCGGGAATCCGTTCAGAACTACATCCAGCTCGGCGCAGCGATTCAGCGGCATTGTGAAGCAGGCGGGAGCGGATATCATCCTGGCCAACCACACCGATTGGGACCGGTCCAAGATCAACCTGCCGATGCTGGCCAACCGCGCGCCCGGCACTCCGAATCCATACATCGTAGGCAATGCAAAGGCCCTGAACTTTCTGAAGGTCGCCGAAGAATGCGCCACCGCCCGCATACCGGCGGCGAAATAAGAGAAATACCGGCGGCGACGTTCCGAATTGCCTGCGCCCGGTCACTGCGCAAGTACCGCTAAGGTGTTACTCCAAAACACTCTGATTTCGTGATGACCGGGTGCTGCGCCGTCGCGTATCGTTTGGACAGGCCAGCGAAACGCCGCTGCGGAGGAGCGGTCTGAATGGCGCACAACTTCGGATCTCTGCTCTTCACTCCCGTGATCAAGGCGCTACAGGAGAAGTACGGCAGTCGCCGCCAGTACGCGCGGATGGAGGCCGGTGACAATTCGCCGGACCGCCTGGGGCCCGATGAATCCGGATTCATTGCCGAGCGCGACAGCTTCTACATTGCGACGGTGGGGGCCACCGGGTGGCCATATGTCCAGCATCGGGGCGGTCCGAAAGGGTTCCTCAAGGTCATCGACGATCACACCATTGCTTTCGCGGATTTCCGGGGGAACAAACAATTCATCAGCACCGGAAACATCGCCACCGACAATCGGGTGGCGCTGATAATGGTCGACTATCCGCGCCAGGCACGCTTGAAGATTGTCGGCCGCGCTGATGTCTTGGAGGGCGAGCCGGCGCAAGAGTGGATCGAACGGCTTCGCGATCCAGGCTACAAGGCAGTAATCGAGCGGGCATACGTAATTCGAGTGGAAGGCTTCGATTGGAACTGTCCGCAACATATTACGCCCCGTTTCACCGAAGAAGAGATTCAGGAAGTGCTCGCACCCTTGGAACGCCGTTTACAGGAGCTGGAGAGAGAAAACGAGGAACTTCGCGCAGGAAACAATTCAGAAAGAGGCACTGCATGATGGAAGTCGGACACAACAAGATTTCACGCCGTCTATTTTCCTTGGCCGGCGTTTCGGCTGGAGCCACTCTACTCGCCAGGCGACCACTTTTCGGGAAAGATGAAGGCATCGTTCCGACCATGGTCGACGCGGCAGCGAAAGCGACGATCACCGTTCAGCCTCTCCGCCGCAATATCTCGGTTCTCGAAGGCTCGGGAGGCAATATCGCCGTTTTGACCGGGAAGGACGGCAAGCTTCTCGTGGACGGCGGCTTTGCGGTCTCGCGGCCCGGCATCTCGAAAGCTCTGGCGTCGATCAACTCCGACCCGATCGAACACCTGATCAACACCCACTGGCATACCGACCACACGGACGGCAATGCATGGCTGCACTCGGCCGGCGCTGCTATCACGGCACACGAAAACACGCGTAAACGGCTTTCGGTAGCCACCCGGGTCGAAGGCTGGAGTTACACTTTTCCGGCCGCGCCCGCCGGTGCGTTACCAGCGACCGTCTTCGCCGCCGGGCACGAAATGCGCCGGAACGATACGCGCATCACTCTCAAGTATTATGGGCCTGCCCATACCGACAGCGACGTCTGGGTTTACTTCAACGACGCTGATGTCGTCCATGTCGGCGACACCTGGTGGAACGGTGTTTATCCTTTTATCGACTACTCCACCGGCGGCAGCATTGATGGGCAGATCCTGGCGGCTGAAGCCAATCTCGCGGCGTTCACCAGCAAGACAATCTTCATTCCTGGCCACGGACCGGTGGGAGGCAGGTCCGACGTCGCTGAGTTCCGCGACATGCTGGTAGCGATCCGGGAAAACGTCGCGGCCCTCAAGAAGCAAGGCAGGTCTTTGAACGAAGTCATCGCCGCACGGCCAACGGCTGCCTATGATGCGAAGTGGGGACAGTTCCTGATCACTCCAGCAGCTTTCACCGGGCTGGTCTACATGGGTGTTTGACGCGGACGCTGAGAGCCGATTCGTGATCGCCTCTCCGCGAACTCGAAACGGATCGCGTGAGTGCGATTCCGCACGGCAACCCAAAGGGCTTGGTCGGGAGTCGGGTCGCTGACCGTCCTCTCGATGGTCACGGTGACCGCATTGCCGCCGTCGCCACCACCGAAGCGATAGTGAACAGCAATCTCGCTGCCGGCAGGAGGTCGAGCACCGTGGACGTTATCGCCGAAACTGACGACAGCGGTGCCATCCGCCGTCTGACTAACGATGAAGTTGCGGCCGCGCGGTCCGGAATTGGCAAGGTCGGAGACAAGTTGCCAGCGCTTGCCGTTCACTATGACGGTTACGTTGGTTCCCGGCCCAGCGGCGCCCGCGACAAGCTTCGACACTGAGGCATTGTCTCACACGGCTGGCTACGCCCGAGCCACCTATTGAAGCGCGACGAGCGCGCGCACAGCAAACCCTGTTGCGATGAGCGGATCATCTTCTTTCACCAGATTCTCTGGATTCGCCCACGAGCCATCGCGGCGTTGCGTCCTCCCCAGACCCTCGGCGATGCCTGATGCACCTTAGTGGACCTGGTCGGGCCGCTCCGTTACCGGTTGATCGCTGCGTGGCGGCAAAGGTGACTTGTTTCCCCCATGCGCTTCCGCCTGGAGCAGAACCTCCAGCGATCGATACGCGTAGATGGTCGGCGCATGATTCTGCATCAAGCCGCCGGTATCCGCAGTAGGCCCATAGGTACTGTGCATGTCATGCCCCAGCATACGCAGCATCGCCAGTAGTTGCCCCCGGTGCTGCGCGGTGTGCGTCATGCGGCGCGTCATTACCCAGGCGCGGGAGCGCGGGACATCGAAAAAGGACACAGATTCTTCCCACCACGGCTCCCCTTGAGCGAGCAAGACCGCCATCCGTTTACCACTGTCTTCGGCGTATCGCGCCATGAATTCCCAGCGGACCTCGCGTTCGGGCAGCGGCGGCGCGCCGACATCAACGCCGAGGATTTTCTGAAACCAGAAGTTCTCGCTGACGCATTGATGCACCATGTGCTCATGGACGCTGCGGCCGCGCGGATCGGTTGGATTCGGACGCACTGGCAATTCCTCATCGCGAAACATGCTCCACGCGCTGACCACCTTGACGCGTTCGGTGGCGTAAGAATCGGTCAGAAACTTGTACTTTATCTCTGCCATGGGATGTGATTTGCCTCCATAGGTCCTTTGACGCCGGGTTTGAAGGGAACGATGCGCGGCGTATTGTCGCCCTTGGCGAGTATTTTCATCCCGCTAGGTGTACACTGTTTTGCAATACCACTCGAAAGGCCACCCATGCCAAACTTGAGCCGGCGCCGACTTACGCTGGGAGCCCTTGCCGTAATTCTCGGTGCGACTGGCGGCGGGTTGTTCGCCCAGCCCAGCTACCCGCCTTCCAATGATCTCCCCAATCCCTACAAAACGGTTCGGGACTGGGCGCAGTTGCCCGACGGGCGAAAATGGGGCTCCACGGCCGGCGTCGAAGTTGGTCCCGACGGACACATCTGGGCCTATGACCGTTGTGGCGCGAACAATTGCGCCGATTCAAATCTCGATCCGATCCTGGAGTTCGACCCGTCGGGAAAGAATCTGCGACATTTCGGCGCGGGGCTGTTCGTCCAACCACACGGGCTCTACGTGGATAAAGACAGCAACGTCTGGGTAACCGACGCGCAGGGCCAGGGAGCCAAGGGGTATCAGGTTTACAAGTTTAGCCGCGAGGGAAAAGTGTTGCTGACCCTCGGCAAGGCGGGAGTTGCCGCGAGCGGCCCGGATACGTTCAATCAACCGACCGATGTCGTGGTCGCTCCCAACGGCGACATTTTCGTCTCGTCCGGCCATTCGCCTGGATACGGCGACGCGCGGATCGTGAAATTCTCGAGCGGCGGCAAATTCATCAAGCAATGGGGAACAGCGGGCAATGGGCCGGGTCAGTTCGTCGGGCCCCACTCCCTCGCGATCGATTCACAAGGACGCCTCTTTGTTGCCGACCGCACCAACAACCGCATCCAGATCTTCGACCAGGACGGCGCCTTTATCGCGGCCTGGAAGCAGTTCGGCCGCCCGAGTGGGCTGGCGATTGATAAAGACGACGTGCTCTACGTCTCGGATTCGGAATCGAACGAGAAGGAGGGAGCGTACGGCTATAATCCCGGCTGCCACAGAGGCATCCGGATCGGAAGCGCGCGCGACGGCAAGGTAACGGCATTCATCCCGGACCCCGACCCCAAAGGCGGCACCAGCATGGCGGAAGGCGTGGCAGTGGATCGCCAGGGCAATGTGTATGGCGCCGAAGTCGGCCCGAAGGATTTGAAGAAATACGTCAAGTAGACGGCTGTTCGCCGCCTGCCGGTTGGGCACCGCGTTTCCCGGCGCTCTTGCGCACCGCGTACTCGCGAAGCATCGCCCGCGCAGCCCATCCGAGGCCGGCGAGAGCACGGTGACCATGAGCACGCGCAAGGCGCCGTCGCCAGCAATGCTGCGTCGATGATGGGCCACTCAAACCGGAACTGCCTCAATCGGTCCGCGCGGTCCAGCATCCAATGCCAGCCGGTATGCGCCACCAGCGCCGACAGGATGATGGTCCCCATCCGTTCCGCCACCATGTGCCGGAACACGAATTCGAGCGCCGGCACCAACAAAGCGAGCACCAGCAATTGTCCTAGTTCGACACCGATATTGAATCCCAGCAGCGAAGTCAGCAAATGCGATCCGGCAAACTGCAGCGTCTCTTTCAGAGCAAACGAAAAGCCGAACCCGTGTACCAGTCCGAACCCGAACGCGATCATCCAGCGGCGATGCACGGTGGCTCCGCCCACGATGTTCTCGATCGCCATATACACAATCGAGCACGCGATCAGCGTCTCAATAAGCGGCGGAAACCATAGCGCGCTGGGTGCGAGGTTGTAGGCGGACGCGATCAGGGTGATCGAATGCGCGACGGTGAACGCGGTCACGATCGGGATGAGCGCGCGGAAGCGCCGGAAGGGTATTACAAGGCAGAGGAGAAAGAGCAGGTGATCCGTGCCGTCCAGGATATGCAGGAACCCCAGCTTCACGAATCGCAAGGCCGCTTGATGCCATCGCGGATCCAATGCAACAACCCCGGGATCGCCAGTGAATTCGAAGGCCCGTATGGCGCCGCCGGGCGGCAGGAAGCGCAGCACCGTGACGGTTCTCAGGCCTAGCCGAGCCAATTCGGAGTGGATCGAAAAGCGGGCTCGATCGGAATGGATCGGGTATTCCAGCATCGTGTCGAGAAACACCTGGTCCCACACCACGCTCGTGGCGTTGGTGAGTTTCGGACCACGAATATGCGCCAGCGCGGCATCATATGTCGCGAAGGACGGGTCGGAGAGGAGCGAAACGCGGCTCTCCACCACGGACGGCTTGGCCAGAGCTGTATCGTCTTCGTAAACAGCGAGCGCACCGGCGATCCACAAATTCACAGCGTCGGGGAGGATCGCGTCGATCCGTTCAAAATCAAGGTAACCAGACCCTCGCTGCGGAAAATCCACGTCACGCATCGCCTGTTGAGAGGCACGCGCACCAGCAGCCGGAGATGGCTGCCCTCGGGCCGGAAGAACGCCTGCACCGTGACGTCGTTCGGGATGGTGTGAGCGACCAGAAGATGAGGGAGCAGAACGAAAGATGCCAGCGCCACCGCTGTTCGGCGAAGGAGGAAGCGAATTGACACGCTTCGCGACACGTGTAATAGAATATCAACCGGCTGGTGTTCCCGGGAGGATAAACACCATGAAGATCAATTTCCGCGCAGGCGTGGCCTTTTGCGCCACCCTCCTGATTCTCGGAATTAGCTCTGTCGTGTTGGCAAAGAAAGCTTCGGACCACGCCGGAACGGTGCAGGCGCCGAGGTTCGAAGTGGACCCGCTGTGGCCCAAGCCGCTGCCGAACCATTGGGTGATTGGCAATGCGATCGGCGTTTCGGTGGATGCGCAGGACCATGTCTGGATCATCCACCGCGCAGGGTCACTCGAAGCCAAAGAGATCTATGCGGCGGCAAATCCACCCGCGGCGGAATGCTGCACGCCGGCGCCCCCGGTGTTGGCGTTCGATCAGGCCGGCAATCTGGTCGCGAGTTGGGGCGGCCCAGGCGAAGGCTACGATTGGCCCGACTCGAATCACGGCATCACGGTCGATTACAAGGGAAATGTTTGGATCGGAGGCAACGGCCGCGGTCCGGCGCCTCGCGGGGCAGCTCCCAGCGAAGGCCAGCCTCGGGGGCCCGCGCCTTTCAACGACAACATGGTCCTCAAGTTCACCCAGAGCGGAAAATTCCTGATGCAGATCGGTCATCCCGGTAAGAGCCAGGGCAGCAATGACGTGGAGAATCTCAAGGGACCGGCGAAGATGTTTGTGGACCCCAAGACCGACGAGTTGTACGTTGCCGACGGCTACGGCAATCACCGCGTGATCGTATTCGACGCGGAGACCGGTAAGTACAAGCGGCATTGGGGCGCCTATGGGAATAAGCCCGATGACACCAACTTAGGGCCGTACAAACCCGAAGATCCGCCCGCGCAGCAGTTCCGCAATCCCGTTCACTGCGCCCAACTCTCCAACGACAACCTGTTGTACGTGTGCGATCGTCCGAACGACCGCATTCAAGTCTTCAGGCCGGATGGCACATTCGTCAAGGAAGTATTCATCGCGAAGAATACGCGCGGCGATGGCTCGGTTTGGGACATCGCTTTCTCGAAAGATCCGCAGCAGAAGTACATCTTTCTGGCCGACGGCGCGAACGAGAAGATCTATGTAATGCTGCGCGACACGCTCGAGATTGTCACCAGCTTTGGGGATGGCGGCAGGCAGCCCGGCCAGTTTTACGCCGTGCACAGCATTGCGGCCGATTCCAAAGGTAATATCTATACTACGGAGACTTATCGCGGCCAGCGCGTCCAGAAATTTGTCTACAAGGGCCTGGCTGCGGTGACAAAGAAAGATCAAGGTGTCGTGTGGCCAAAACTCTAGCTGGTGTGCGTGCGTTGGCGCTTGCTTGCGTGACCTTTTCGGGGTCCTTAGTTGCCGCCGAGCTTGGCAACAATCCACCAACGTTCGCCAAAGACGTTGCACCGATTCTGCAGGAAAAGTGCCAGAATTGCCATCGCAAGGGATCCATGGCGCCCATGTCGCTGGTTACGTATCAGGAGACCCGGCCCTGGGCGAAGTCGATCAGGGAGCGGGTTGTCACGCGCAATATGCCCCCCTGGCATCTCGACAAGACGGTCGGAATCCAGCATTTTCAGAACGACATGTCGCTCTCAGACGGCCAGATCGCGGTCATCGCTCGATGGGTGGACGGCGGCGCCCCGCTTGGCGATCCGAAGGACATGCCGCCTCCCAAGCAATGGCCGGATGACGACGGCTGGCAACTCGAGAAACAATTCGGGAAGCCGGACTTTATCCTCAAGTCCGAACCGTACACCATGCCGGCCCGCGGCCAGGACGTGTGGTGGCGTCCGCTGACGCCAATTCCGGTGACCGAAGCGCGCTGGGTGAGGGCCGTCGAAATGCGGCCTGCTACGGCCGCGGGACGTAGAATCACTCATCACGCTCTGGCTTATCTTCAACAGGACGAGTCCGGGACCGGTTCAGGACTCGCGATGCAAGGCCTACTGATGGAGTGGGCCATCAACAAGAATTACGACATCTACCGCCCGAACACCGGCAAGTTGTTGTTGCCGGGATCCCGCATTTGGTGGGAGATGCATTATCACGCCGTGGGAGACGAAATCCGCGATCACGTCGAGTTGGCGGTCTATCTTTACCCCAAAGGCGAGGTGCCGAAGTATCGGACGTACCTTATCCCGTTCCCGGGCACTCCCGGCACCGCCGGATTCGGCCAGCTCGATATTCCGCCCAACCAAGTTGTGCAGACGGAGGGCTACACGGCCCTCAGAGCGCCCGCGCGCCTGGAGAATTTCCAGCCCCACATGCATCTGCGCGGCAAAGCGATGCTGATGGAAGCGATCCTTCCGGACGGGACCAAGCGGACGCTCAGCTATGTCGACCACTTCAACTTCAACTGGATGACGAACTACATCTACGCCGACGACGCGGCGCCGGTGCTGCCCAAGGGCACGATCATCCATGTGGTCGCGTGGCACGACAACACCTCCAACAATCGGAACAATCCCGATCCGAACCAATGGGTCGGCTGGGGCGATCGCACTGTGGACGAGATGGCTCATGCATGGGTGAACGTCACCTACATCAGCGACGCGGACTATCAGGAGTGGATTGCCAAGCGTAATTCGGCCGGGGTGACCGCGGCGGTTGCGCCCAACGGCAACTAGCACAGTGACCAGGATGCGCTGTCATCGGCTTGCGCCAGCCTGTGTGGCGTCCTTGATCCTGGCGGGTTTTGCGGGCGCGCCGGCGCAGCAGTTGCGCACCGGCCCCTCGCACGATTCGGGACAGAGCGTAACGGGCGCCTTTGAAGGCTGGTTTCGTAATGATGACGGAACTTTCAGCCTGCTTTTCGGTTACTTCAATCGAAATCTGAAACAGGAACTGGATATCCCCATCGGCGCGGGCAATCGGATCGACCCCGGAGGGCCCGACCAAGGCCAGCCGACTCACTTTCTTACCCGCAGGCAGTGGGGCCTCTTCTCGGTAACCGTGCCCAAGGATTTCGGATCAAAGCAACTCACGTGGACGCTGACCGCCAATGGCGCTACCACCTCGGTTCCCGGCAATCTGAATGCGTTGTGGGAGCTTTCGCCGTTTCGCGATGCAAACGGGAATGCACCGCCCTTCATTGGTTTTGCGCCAACGGGGCCGTTCGTCCAAGGACCACGAGGGCAAAGCACGCCGCTCGTGACGGTGCTGCCAACCCCAGTCGCCTTGAATCTCTGGGTGGCGGACGACGCAAATGTTGTTCCAGGCGCAACGCGCCCGATCACGCCCGCAGTCACGATTACGTGGACCAAATTCCGCGGGCCGGGTTCGGTGACCTTCGCAAAGGATAGGCCAACGGTGGAGAAGGCGGACTTTGCGGCGCCTCCTTCGGCCACGTTCCAGGGTAAAGCGGTCACCACCGCGACGTTTAGTGAACCGGGCGAGTACGTGCTGCATGCGTTAGCGAACGATTGGTCCGGCGAGGGCGGCCGCGGATTTCAATGTTGCTGGTCGAACGCGCAGGTGAAAGTCACTGTCAAACCGGCGCGGTAGTGCTTGAGAAGGAGGGTACATGCACAGACACAACGCGTTACTCTTTGCCGTCTTCGCAGGTCTAGCCGCGGCCGCTTGGGGACAGCAGCCATCTACTAAGAACGGCGAATGGCCATCGTACACGGGCGACATCAAAGGCTCCAGATACTCGCCGCTCGATCAGATTAACGCGGCGAATTTCAACCAACTCGAAGTAGCGTGGCGATTCAAAACCGACGCCCTCGGCCCTCGGCCTGAATATAAACTCGAGGGCACGCCGCTCATGGTGAAGGGCGTGATCTACGCCACTGCGGGTACTCGGCGGTCCGTGATTGCGCTGGACGCCAAGACGGGCGAATTGATGTGGGTGTACAGTCTGCGCGAAGGCAATCGCGCGGCCATCGCTCCACGCCAGTTGTCGGGACGCGGCGTGTCTTACTGGACCGACGGCAAGGGCGACGACCGCGTGATCTTTGTCACTACCGGCTATCGCCTCATCGCGCTGAATGCCCATACCGGCCAGCCCGTCGGCGCGTTCGGCAAGGGCGGCACCGTCGACCTGAAGGAAGGCATGGTGACGGGCACCGGCCGGCAAATCGATCTGGAGACCGGCGAGGCCGGATTGCACTCAACGCCGCTGGTCGTGAAGGACACCGTGATTGTCGGTTCCTCGTTCAAAGAGGGAATGACGGTGGTTACTCATAACAACACCAAGGGACTGGTGCGAGCTTTCGACGCCCGCAGTGGCAAGCTTCTGTGGACGTTCAACACCATTCCCCGCTCCGGCGAGTTCGGCAACGACACCTGGGAAAACGGTTCTTGGGCCACCAACGGCAACACCGGCGTGTGGACCCAGATGACTGTAGACGAAGAGCTTGGCCTGGTGTATTTGCCCGTGGAGTCTCCCACCTCGGATTTCTACGGCGGCGAGCGGCCTGGAAACAATCTCTTTGGCGAGAGCCTGGTCTGCGTCGATCTGAAGACCGGCAAGCGCAAGTGGCATTTCCAGATTGTGCATCACCCGATCTGGGACTACGATCTCTCCTCGGCGCCCATCCTGGCGGACATCAACGTCGCTGGGAAGGCGATCAAAGCCGTGGCCCTGCCAAGCAAAGAAGCATACCTTTATGTCTTCGATCGCGTCAGCGGCGAGCCTGTTTGGCCGATCGAGGAGCGTCCTGTGCCTCAATCGGATGTGCCTGGAGAGAAGACCTCGCCCACGCAGCCTTTTCCCACCAAGCCGCCCGCATATGCTCGCAATTTCCTGAAGATCCCAGACGATCTGATCGACTTCACGCCGGAGATGCGGGCGCAAGCGAAGGATGCCGTTGCACGCTACAAGACCGGCCCGATGTTTCTTCCGCCGGTGATCGGCGATGCCAAAGGGTATCTGGGAGCGCTGAATCTCGGCAACGCCAGCGGGGGAACGAACTGGCCCGGATCAGCCTACGATCCGGAGACCCACATCGTCTATGCGCAGGCTCATCAATCGGCTCTGTTTCCGATTTCGTTGCGCACGCCGCCGCAGGGGTTTTCGGACATTCGCTACGTCATGGGAAGGAACGACGCGGAATTTCGAGTTTCGGAAGGACCGGGATTCGGTTCGGCGGCCGATGCTCCGCAACATCGGCCAACGCCTCCGCCACCCACTACCGCTGCTCAGCCCGCTACCGGCGCTCTGACTGTCCAAGGTTTGTCCATCGTCAAGCCGCCTTACGCCGTGATCTCGGCGATCAATCTGGATCGCGGCGAAATCCAGTGGCAAGTCCCTTACGGCGAGACTCCGGATGCAGTTCGCAATCATCCGGCGCTGAAAGGAATGCCTATCCCAAACACTGGCCAACCGGGCAGCGTCGGGCTCATCGTCACCAAAACGCTTGTAATCCTGGGCGACAGCCAGAACACCACAACCCCGTCCCATCCGCGCGGCGCGATGCTGAGAGCTTACGACAAGGCCACGGGCAAGGAGGTCGGCGCCGTTTACATGCCCGCGCCCCAGAGCGGCTCGCCGATGACCTACACGGTAGACGGAAAGCAGTACATTGTGGTGGCTGTCAGCGGAGGCGCGTATTCGGGCGAATACATCGCTTACAGCTTGCCATCGGCCAATTAACGATGAGGCGCCTGATGCTCCTCGCTGCCGTGAGCCTATTCGCACAAACATCTCGTTCCGTTTGGGACGGCGTCTACACATCCGAACAAGCCAAACGCGGAGCCACCCTCTACGCCAATGAATGTGCCTCGTGTCACGGCGCCGCGTTGAACGGGGGCGAATCGGCGCCACCGCTTACGGGTGGTGAGTTCTTCTCCAACTGGAACGGCTTGACGGTAGGCGATCTTTTCGAGCGGATTCGCGTGTCGATGCCGGCCGATAGTCCCGGCAAGCTTAAGCGCGAGCAGGACGCCGATATCCTTGCGTTCATGCTCAGCATGAATCAATTTCCCGCAGGCGCGGCAGAACTGGAACACCGCACCGAGGTGCTGAAACAGATCCGGCTTGAGGCGGCTAAGCCCGGCGATGGGAAACAGAAGTAGGCTGGGATTTTCGCCCGCAGGATTGATCGTACCTGTCAGATTATAAAGACTTCCCCGCGTCAAGTCGATAGTTCTGAAGATGGGTAAATCACTGCCCGGTATCGTTCCGATATCGGTTTTCGGAGCCTTGCTTTTACCGGCAGCGTGCCTCGCTCAACGCTATACCTTTAAACAATTTGGCCAGGCTGAAGGGCTGAGCAATCTCAATGTGAATGTCCTCCTGCAAGCCCGCGCAGGGTTCCTGTGGGCCGGCACGGAAAATGGTCTCTTTCGTTACGATGGACTTCGTTTTCAGAGTGTGAGCCTGGGCTCCGAAATTCTAGCCGGCAGTGTTCTCGCACTCCATGAGGATGCCGCGGGCCGGCTCTGGGTGGGACGCCAGAACGGTGTGGGATATCTGGAAGAAGGCACATTCCACGTTGTTCGATTTCACAACGCGAATCTGCGCCTGTTTCCGGGAAACACGATCTCGTCCTCGCCCGATGGCTCCGTTTTCATTGCCAGCGATGGCGATCTGCTCGCGGGAAATCAGTCCCAGCCCTCTGGCGAATGGAGTTTTCGTAAGCTTCCCGTGCAGCTGAAGGTGAACAGCGTCTTAGCGGGGCCGGGCTCGCCCCTGATTGTCGGGTGCGGCGACGGTATTTGCCGGCTGAAGGGATCGCAGTTACAAAGATGGGGCGAGAAAGACGGCCTAAAGAAAGATACCTGGCAGAGTCTCTATCTTAGTTCCAGGGGCGAGCTTTGGGCCTGGGGAAATCAACATATCGCCGCTCTCCCGCAAGGAGCGGCCACGTTTCCAGGATCGCGACATTCCGGAAATACACAATCCCGATTCGACAAACGCGATTACCGAGGATCGGCAAGGAAGAATTGTCACCTCCAGCGGCACGCAATTGATGCGCTGGGAAAACGGAACATTGGAATATATTCAACCAGCGGCAGGGCCTGCCTCCGTATGGCATCGGGCCGGTATTTGTCAATTCCGATGGCGAGGTCTGGTTCGCATTGGCTGGTCACGGCGTAAGCCGTTGGCTCGGCTATAACCACTGGGAAACCTGGACAACCGCGGAGGGCTTACAGAGCGACACAGTTTGGGGAATCCTTCGCGACAGGACCGGGCGGCTCTGGGTCGGCAGTGAAAACGGACTTGCCTTTCTCGACCCGGGTGCAAGGAGATTCATTCCTTGGCCGCTCCCTGAGTCGTTGAAGAAGCAGCGAGTTGTGGGTCTGACTCAGTCCTACGACGGAGCAGTTTGGGCCGGCGTGGGAAGCACGGTGATTCGCATCGATCCCATAACTCGCACTGACGACCAGCGTGAACTGCGATGAGCCCGTTCGAATGGTTCAGGCCGATTCGCGCGGCCGTCTGTGGCTTGGGACCAAGTCCGGTCTGTATGTGATCAACGTCGATCAGGAGCTGCGCCCCGGCGGCCGGACTCGAGGCCTCGAGAAGCCTCGATCAAGGGACCTCGCACGTCGCGGAAACGCCCGACCGCCAGATGTTCGCCTATACCAGGGGCGGACTCTTCCGGTTGAACGGCACGGTCTGGCGCAAGATCGAACCCGGGCCGGGATTGGAGTTGGGCGGCAATGACTCCCCTTTGGTTTCCGACGCGCCGAATTCGCTGTGGGTGAACCAGGACCCAGGCGTAGTTCACATCGAGCTTCAAAATGACCGCGTCGTTCGCGTCGACCGGCACAACGAGAAAACGCTTGAGTCAGAACGAGCATATTTCATGGAGCGTGATAGTCACGGCCGTATCTGGATGGGGCTGGATTCCGGCGTCGCGTTCCTGGACGGCGAGCAGTGGCACACGTTAACGCAAGAAGACGGCCTGGCGTGGAACGACACAGACGATCAAGGCTTCTTCGAAGACCGGGATGACAGTATTTGGATTGGAACCAGTGGTGGACTTTCGCATCTGCTCGCTCCCGGTTATTACACCAAGCCGGCCTCCTTCACGCTGACTGCCACCTCAGCTACGTTCGGCGATCGAGGCTTGGATCCGAATGCGAGCTCTTCCTTCCCTTGGACAAACGCCCCCTTAGTCATCAACCTGGCCACGCCCTTTCGGGACGGCGCTACTCTCAAGCTTCGCTACCGGTTGGCGGGCTTAGAAGACCGCTGGATTACCACTACGGGCCATGAAATCCGATATGCGCAGCTTCAACCCGGATCGTATACCTTCGAGGCGGTGGCGACCGATCCGGCGCTGGGCCAGGATTCCAATGTGTATCGAATCCCCCTCGTCATTGATCCGCCGTGGTGGCGTTCCGGACTCGCCGCGTCGGCCGAAAGCTGTCTGCTGGTGCTAGCGATCGGCTTGACCTGGAGATGGCGGGTACGCGCTCTCATGCTGCGGCAGCGTGAACTGGAAGCCATGGTTGCCGAACGCACCGCGGACCTAGACAAGAAGAAGGAGGAAGCGGAAGCAGCCAGCAAAGCCAAGAGCCAGTTTCTGGCGAGTATGAGCCATGAGATTCGCACTCCGATGAACGCCATCATCGGAATGACCAGCCTGCTGCTGGACCGGGATCTGGACATCGAATCGGCGGACTTTGTGGAAACGATTCGCAGCTCTTCCGACTCGCTGTTGACCATCATCAACGACATCCTGGATTTCTCGAAAATCGAAGCGGGCAAGCTGGACTTGGAGAGCCAGCCGCTCGACCTGGTGAAGTGTGCAGAAGACGCCGTGGATCTGTTCAGTACACCCGCGTCCGAAAAGGGATTGGAACTTGCCGTGGACATTCATCCCTCGGTCCCACGATGGATCATGGGCGACGTCACGCGGCTGCGGCAGATTCTGGTTAATTTGGTGAGTAACGCCGTGAAATTCACGACAGCCGGCGAGGTGGTACTCACCGTGCAACCTTTCACCGACGGGAACGAAAGCCGGTGGATTCACTTCGTAGTCCGAGACACCGGCTGCGGTATTCCAGCGGATCGCCTGGACCGGCTGTTCCGCTCGTTTAGCCAGGTGGATGCATCCACGACGAGGAAATATGGGGGAACCGGATTGGGCCTGGCAATCAGCAAGCGGTTGACGGAACTGATGGGTGGAAGCATTTGGGTACAAAGCGAGCTTGGGAAGGGATCGGAATTCCAGTTTACGATTCCAATGGAATTGGCGCTGCCGCAGGACGCCGCGCCGGTGACTGCCTCCCACTGGTCCGGCAAGAGGATTTTGGTGGTAGACGACAATGCAACCAACCTCCGGATACTCGCAACGCAGTTTCAGAAGTGGGGCCTGGATCCGGTTTCGGCCGCGGCGCCGGACGAGGCCATCGACTTGCTCCAGCAGGAACACTTTGACCTTGCGTTATTCGACTACGAGATGCCCGGCATGAATGGAGTGGAACTGGCGCGGCGCTTGAAGAAGCTCGGCCTCGCTTCGGGAGTGCGAATAATTCTTTCCAGTTCAGCCAGCACCTCACAGCACCAGATGCTGGGCGACACGGAGAACAATCCATTTGATGCCTTCTTGGCGAAGCCCACCAGGTCCGATCAATTGAAAGAAGTCCTGGCACGATTGTTGGGGGGAGCGCCGGCCGCGCCAACCCGCCGTGCCAGTTACGGAATCGACACGACGCTCGCGTCACAGCGGCCTTTGCGCATCCTGTTGGCGGAGGACAATGTGGTCAATCAGAAGGTAGCCGTTCGCCTGTTGGAACGCATGGGCTATCGTCCCGATGTGGCTTCCAATGGGATCGAGGCGCTGGCTGCGGTCCACCGGCAGCGCTACGACCTGGTTCTCATGGACATCCAAATGCCGGAAATGGACGGCCTGGAGGCATCGCGCAGGATCATATCCGAACTTGATGCTCCGAAACGGCCGCGTCTAGTCGCGCTCACCGCCAACGTACTCAAAGGCGATCAGCAGATGTGCCTGGATGCAGGCATGGACGACTATCTCGCCAAACCTTTGGATCTCGCTCACCTGAGAGATGCGCTGCTGCGCTGCGGTTCACCGGCCAGCCCGGAGGAACCAGCTCCGGCGCCGATCGGCTAAGCTTCCACCGCGTCATCCGCCCTTCCTGTCCTCACGCCAACACGCCACGCAGCGCCTCAGCCAGGGTAAAACCCTCGTATCGATTCGCGGCGACTTCCTTGCACCTTTGGCAGTAGGCGGGGAAGCCTCCAATGTACGGCATGAAGACTCGGGGCTTGCCCGGGATGTTGGCGCCCATGTACCAGGAGTTGGCCAGCGGATATAAGGTCAGGCCGGCGACCTCGTTGGTGTGATTGACCCAATTGTCTTCAGCATCAGAGCCGGCTTCAATGGTCGCGATGCAATGGTTCTGCAGGTGGGCAATGCAATCGGCAATCCAATCGACGTGCTGCTCGATCGCAAGGGCCATGTTACTGAGCACGGAAGGGCTGCCGGGGCCGGTGATGGTGAAGAGATTGGGGAAGCCGGCCACCATCAGGCCCAGGTAGGTGCGCGGCCCCGCGGACCACTTGTCCTTCAAACTCTTCCCATTTCTGCCGCGGATCTCGATGTTGTTTAGAGCGCCGGTCATGGCGTCGAAGCCGGTCGCGAACACAATGCTGTCCACCGCGAACTGGCGATCCTTGGTGCGCGGCCCGGTGGGGGTGATCTCTTCTACCGGCGTGGCGCGTGCATCGATGAGCGTGACGTTGTCGCGATTGTAGGTCTCAAAGTATCCCGTGTCGACGCACGGACGCTTGGTCGCGATCGGATGATCCTTCGGCGCGAGTTTCTCCGCCACCACCGGATCGTGCACGATACCGCGAATCTTGTTGCGTACGAACTCAGCAGCGGTGTCGTTGGATTCGCGGTTGACGATGATATCGTTGAACGCCGTGAGCAATCCGAACCCACCGGTCTGCCAACCGTCTTCATAGAGCTGTTGGCGCGCTACCGCCGGAACCTCAAGCGCGGATTGATTCCTGGAGGCTGCCTGAACGAGGAATCCTAAGGGAGTTGTCTTCGCGAGGTCTCTGTACCTCGGCCCGTTCTCTTTCCAGTCTTCGAGCACGTCCTGCGAGAGCGGACCGTTCTGCGCGGGCAGGCTGAAGTTGGGAGTCCGCTGGAACACATAGAGATGCGAAGCTTGGCGCGCGATTATGGGAATCGATTGGATCCCCGATGAGCCGGTGCCTATCACCGCCACCGTTTGTCCGGTGAAATCGACCCCTTCGTGCGGCCAGCGTCCGGTGTGATACCACTTGCCCTGGAATGTGTCGAGACCTTTATAGTCGGGGACTTTGGCCGACGAGAGGCAACCCGTCGCCATGACACAGAATTTTGCTTGGATATGCGCGCCGCGATCCGTTTCAATGGTCCAGTGATCATTGGATTCGTCGAACGTGGCGGAGACGATCTTCGTGTTGAACTGTATGTCGCGCCTGAGGTCGAAGCGGTCCGCGACGTGGTTGAGGTATCGCAGGATCTCGGGCTGCCCCGCATAGCGCTCGGTCCACCGCCATTCCTTGCGAAGCTCTTCGGAGAAGGAGTAGGAATACTCCAGGCTCTCCACGTCGCAACGAGCGCCGGGATAGCGATTCCAATACCACGTGCCGCCTACTCCGCCGCCCGCTTCGTATACCCGGGCCGAGAAGCCCAACTCGCGCAGGCGGTGCAGCATGTACAGGCCTGCGAAACCTGCGCCCGCGATCACCACGTCATACGCAGCCGTTGGATCTGAAAATGTCTCGGACATATTGTGGTCTGATCCATCCTACGCTATTCGGTCATCAACGCAAACGTCCAGATCGAGCCGCCGGCCGGCACTTTCAGCGACGCATAGCGGGTGGCAAGCGTGCCGCCGAGTCCCGACGCGATGGTCACATACTGGCGGCCTTTGTGCGTGTAAGTGATGGCCGTCGAATTGACGCTCGATCCGGTCTTGAACTGCCACAGCGTTTTGCCGGTATCCTCGTCGAGCGCAATGAACTCGCCCGTCAGTTTGCCCGTGAACACAAGCCCGCCGCCGGTTGCCAGCATGCCGGCCGAACTTGGCAGATCGGTCAACGGGATCTCCCATTTCTTCTCGCCCGTAAGCGGATTGATCGCCGCGAAGTAGCCGAGGACATCGCCCGGCTTGTTTTCCGGAACCCTGGCGATGACGCCGGTCGAGGTCTCTGCCCGGAGCTATTGGTTTCGGCGGCGCGAGCTTCTGTATGCGCGGCACGTTCCAGGTGCTCGCGTAGATCAGGCCCGTGTTCGGATCGAACGCGATGGGCACTGCGTTGGTGCCGCGCGATGGCCAGATTTCCACCTCTTCGCCGGCCAGAAAGCGTTTTTGTATGTCCGTCAGCACCGGCCGGCCGGTGGCCAAGTCGATCTCCGTGGCCCAATTGACCTTGACGTACGGGTGCGCGGCGATCAGTTTGCAGTTGGTGCGGTCCAGCACGTACAGGAAGCCGTTCTTGTTGGTCTGAATCATCACTTTCCGAAGCTTGGCCGTCCACCGGGATGTCCGCGAGCACTTGCTCGTCGGTGGCGTCCACGTCGTACACGTCGTTGGGCGTGTATTGAAAATAGCAAGCCACCTCGCCCGTTTTCGGCCGGATCGCGAGCACGCTGTTGGTGAACAAGCTATCCAGACCCTCGCGAGGCCTGGGATCGTATGGCTCCGCGTTGCCGGTCCCCCAATAGACCAGATCGAGTTGGGGATCGTACGAACCGGAGCGCCACGTCGGACCTCCGCCCTGCGACCAGGCGTCGCTATTCTTGGGCCACGTCTCGGAACCGGGCTCGCCGGGCGCAGGAATGGTGTATCTGCGCCACAATTTCTTCCCGGTGTCGGGATCCCAGCCGTCCAGGAACCCGCGCGTGGTGGACTCTCCACCGGCCACGCCGGAAATCAGCACGCCGTTGGCAACGATCGGCCCGCCAGTGGCGTAGTAGCCATCCTTTAAATCCGCGAATTTCTGGTTCCAAAGCTCTTCGCCGGTCTTCATGTCGAGTGCGAGCACGATGGTTGTCGATGGTCACGCGAAAGAGTTTGCCGTTATAGATGGTCGCCGCGCCTCGGTGGAAAGCGGCCCGCTGGACCCCCGATTCGAGCCGCACGGGCGTGCGCCAGATCTGCCTGCCGGTTTCGACGTCGATGGCGAAGGTCCACTTGCCGTTGATCACGTACATGACGCCGTTGTAAATCGTGGGCGCGGCCAGTTCACCCTGGTCGTTCATGAGGCTCGTGCTCCAGATGGGCACCAGGCGCTTGATATTGGATTTGTTGATTTGTTTGAGCGGGCTGTAGCTCTTTCGGTCGTAGCCCATGCTCTGGGTGGTGACGTTTTCGGTGTTCTTGCCGTCGTTGACCAGCTCTTCCGTCGTTTGGGCCAATCCCAGCGCGGCCCACGAAGCCGAGCAGCGTCGCACACAGCCAAGTGTTTTTCATATCGCCGTCATCGCTCCCACAACCGTTGAACAAGAGTACCCGCGCAATGCTCGATGGCCGCCATCGCATCCAGGATCACGTCCTCGCGGAAGCGGCGCCCCACCAATTGAACGCCTGCCGGCAGATCTTCGACAAAGTCGATTGGCACGACACCGGCCGGCAGCCCCAGATAGTTGATGCCATAACTATACACCGCCGCGTCGAAGATATCTTTGGTTTGCGCGTAACCCAGCGCATCGTAGTTCCACGGATACATCGGCCGCATCAGGAAGGGCGTGAGAACCAATGGATAGGAATCGAGGAACACGTTCCATGCGCGCATCATGCGCGTCCGGTCGGCGAGGCCGGCGCGATAGTCGTCAAGATCCAGAGTCCTGCCGATCTCGTAATACCAACCAAAGATCCGGCGCAGATCGTCGCTACCAGCCTTGTCGACGATGGGACCGAGGGTGCCCCGCAGTTCCGTAAGCAGCACGGTGAACCAGCCCCGCGCGGGCTCCATGATGGACGGCGGCTCGGCCGCGACGACGTCATAACCAGCGTTGCTTAAGAAGCCGGCTGTCCGGTCAATCAACTCGGCGATGCCAGGATGTATCGCGTACCCGTGACTCGCGCGCGTGACCGCGACGCGAATTGGCTTGTCCAGAGGCTCGCCGTCGAAGGGCGCGGGCACCCACGCTGGATCGCGCACATCGCCGCCCGCCATTACCCGAGTGGCGAGACGCACGTCGGCAACCGTGCGAGCAATCGCGCCTTGCACCGATGTGAGCTGAGCAAGCAGGCCGCGCTCGACGCCTGCCGAGGGGTTGAACGCCGGGACGCGACCCGCCGTCGGTTTAATCGTCGCCACTCCGTTGGCGAATGCGGGAAAGCGGAGCGAGCCGCCTATGTCATTGCCGTGATGGATCGCGCCGAATCCCGCTGCTGCAGCGGCCCCGGCACCGCCGGAGGATCCTCCGGGAGACGCGTCGGGATGCCACGGATTCCAGGTGCGCCCGTGCAATGGGTTCACGGTGGTCGCGCGCATGGAAAGCTCGGGCGTGTTGGTGCGCCCAACGATAATGGCGCCGGCGCGGCGCAGGTTGCGCACAATCGGCGAGTCGCCGGGGGCGATGAGATTGGCAAAGGCGGGGAGCCCGTTGGTGGTCGCCTGGCCCTTTTGGTCAACATTCACCTTGATGGTCACCGGCACACCGAACAGCGGTCCTGGCTCGGGCGACTGCTTGAGAGCGCGATCCGCCGCAGCTGCTTCAGCGAGCGCCTGATCGGTGAGATCCATCACGATCGCGTTCAGCTTGGGATTCAGCACGCGGATACGTTCGACCACCGATGCCATCACATCGGAACACGAAAAGTGTTTCTCCCGGATGCCGGCCGCTACTTCGACCGCGCTCCTTTGCCACAACGCCTCGCCCATGATGAACTCTCCTCTGCCCGACGCGCGACAGAAGGATCAGTTTACCGTGTCCCGCCGTGAAAACAAGATAGAATGTCACCTGTGCCGGCGCCCATAGACTTTTCACCTTTATTCGCGCCCTTTACCATCCGAGGGCTCAGGCTGCCGAATCGCTTTGTGATGCCTGGGATGCAACGCCAGTGGTGCGAAAACGGGCGGCCGCTGCCGCGCCTGGCGGAATACTATCGGCGCCGCGCCGAGGGTGGCGTTGGGCTCATCATCACGGAGTCTTGCGCGGTCGACCACCCTTCGTCGACGCAGGTACCCATGTTTGCGCGCATCACTGATGAGACGGTGGACGCCTGGGCGGATTGCTTCAAGGCGGTAAGAGATGCCGGCGGCCACATGCTTATGCAGCTTTGGCACGAAGGAGCAATCCGGAAGGAAGGCGGTGACGGTCCCTATGCCCAGTATCCGTCGCTGAGCCCCTCTGGCCTGATTAGCCCTGGGAAGGCGAATGGCCGGGCAGCGACGGCCGAGGATTTGGCGGCAATCCAGGATGCGTTTGTGCGCGGCGCACTGGCAGCGCAGCAGATTGGCGCCGACGGTGTCGAGATCCATGCATGTCACGGCTACCTGCTGGACCTGTTCCTGTGGGCAGGAACCAATCGGCGAACGGACGGGTATGGTGGGGACGACATTCGCGAACGGGTGCGGTTTCCCGCGGAAATTGTCGCCGCGGTGCGCAAGGCGGTAGGCCCCGATTTTGTCATTTCCTTCCGCTTCTCGCAGTGGAAAGAAGTCGACTACAACGCCAGGGTCGTGCCCACGCCGCGCGATCTGGAGATCATGCTATCGGTGTTGCGTGCCTGCGGCGTCGACATCTTCCACGCTTCGGCGCGTCGATTCTGGATTCCCGAGTGGCCTGGTTCCGGCCTTGGAATCGCCGGCTGGACCAAGTCGCTCACGGACGCTCCCGTGATCGCGGTGGGAAGCGTGGGCCTGGACACGGACGTGATGGAGAATTTCTTTGGAAAGGAAGCCCAGTCGACCGGCGAAGCAGGATTTCAGGAGTTGCTGCGGCGGTTTCAGAACAATGAGTTCGACCTAGTGTCCGTCGGGCGCGGTCACATCGGCGACCCGGATTGGGTGAAAAAAGTTGAGGACGGCCGTTACTGGGACATTCGCCTGTTTACAAAGAAGGACGTGCTGGGCGACCTGGAGGTCGAGGGGTTTGTGGAAGAGGCCCATCGCGGCGGCTAATGACCGCCCGGCGACGCTTATTCGGTGGGCGCAACGTCGCGCGTCTTGATCAACCACTGCCCGTTTAGGCGAACGAGTTCGTCCACTTCCCGTCCAGCGCCAGCCACGCGCGAGGGCGTCTTGGGACCAGCGGCAGCAAATACGGTCATCCAGTAAGCCTCGAGACGCGCGTGATCCTTGTCGAGAAATTGCAGGTAGCTGTTTGCGATCACGTGGTATATGGCGGGCCGCTTCTCGCCGCTCTTCGATTCGTTTTCCGCGGTGCGCTGGCGGAAATCGCTGATCATCTTCTTGAGCGCGTCCCGTCCCTTGACGGCGTTGGCGCCGCTGCCGAACTGTCCGTCCGGCGTGAAAGCCGCGGCGTACGCGTCTGCATTTCCCGTGTCGAGGGCGCGAACATAGTGCCACATTAACTTTTCGATTTGAGCGCGATCATGGACCTCCCGCTCTGTTTCGTTCTCCGCCCTGGCAGGCGATCCAAGTAGAGCCACTACCAATAACGTCGCGGCGCTAAACACGAGTTTTTTCGTCATATCCCTCTCCTCCCATATAAAAGAGCACAAATGGATGTCGGCGCGCTAATCGGCCGCTATTGACGTGAAGACTTATTTTCGTAGACAGTAGACGAAGATGAGAATTCTCAAGATCCCAGCCGTCCTGTTCGCCCTGACAAGCGGGGCAGTAGCTTTATTCGCCCAGTGGCCCAGCTACCCCACGCCTGGCCCGAGAACGACAGACGGCAAAATCGATCTCGCGGGGCCGGCGCCCCGGACGGCCAATGGCAAGCCTGATTTCTCCGGGTTATGGGAACCTGCGCACACCAAGGGCACTGGCCCTGGTGCGGGGTTAAACGGCACGCCTCCGTTGCCTTTCGCGATTCCTACTTCGCCGGACGATCCTCCCGTCGCGCAGTTCTTCAACATCGGCGCGGGCTTCAAGGAAAAGCTGCCGCCTCTGACGGAGTGGGGGGCGCAGTTGCGCGCCCAGAGGAAGGGGAATGACAACAAGGACAATCCGGATGCGCTGTGCCTGCCTCTGGGCTTGACCCAGCTTCACATGCACCCGCAGCCCAGGGAGGTGGTGCAGACTCAGCGCGAGATCGTAATCCTCTATGAGGCGAACGGGAATGTCCGGCGAATTCTCACGGATGGCCGGCCGCTGCCGAACAACGATCCCACGCCCTGGTTCTATGGCTATTCGGTGGGACACTGGGACGGCGACACATTGGTCGTCGAGACCACCGGATTCCGTGACGACGTCTGGCTGGACGTGGAAGGCAGCCCGCTGACCAATTCCGGCAAGATGACGGAGCGTTGGCGCCGGCCGAAGTTTGGCTTGATGCAGATCGACATCACAATCGAAGACCCCAAGGCTTACACCAAGCCGTTCACGGTGCGCGTGAACCATCAACTCATGTCCGATACCGAGCTCATGGAGTTTGTCTGCCAGGAACGAGACGCAACTCACTACGTCGGGAAGGACGCGAAGAAATAGTTACTGAGCCGCGGCCTGAATGAGCTCCCACATCAAGCCGTTGACGTCGCGGACGAACACGTTGCCGGCGCCGTTTGCCCTGACGATGGGTTTGCCTCCTGTGGTCGCCACCGTGCCGCCGGCCTTCGTCCACTGATCCACTGTGGCATTGACGTCACGCACAACCATCGTAAAAGCGGGCGATCCCGGATCTTCGGCGCCTGCCTCCACTTTCGCGCGCGTTACGCCGGAATATTCAATCAGCCCGAAGTCGAGAGTCGTGCCAGGAATGTTGCCGTGCGTAATGCGCCATTGTGCGCTGGGCAGTCCGATGAGGTTGGCGACCACGGCGTTCGTTCCTAGCGGGCCCGTCGGCCGCGCATTAAAGCCGATCGCGTCGCGCAAGAAGGCGACGGTCTTCGCGGAATCCTCAATGGCAAACTGCACAGCAGCGCCGAGAACATCACCGGGCGTATTTTCAGCGGAGGCCGGCAGCGGATCGGGTTGCTGCAATTCGACGAAGAAGCCGTCGGGATCGCGCACCACGATCTCGCGAAGTTTGCTGTTCGGATTCCCGGTGGGATTGACGGGGACGCCTCCGATGGTCACGACCGGCGCACCGGAAGCCTTAATTTTCGCCAGGACCTTATCGATATCGCGCACCTGTAGAGCCAGAGTCGCCGCGCCGATATCCTGGATGTTCGGCCGCACAGGCTTGCGAGCCCCGCCCGTGAATTCGGTCAACTCAAACCCAAAGGTTGCGTTGGGGATGCGGAACGCCGCAGCTCGAAAGCTCATGCTCTTGGTGGCCGTAAACTTCGACATATCTTCGTCGAGCTTCTGTGGCGACTGCGCCAGCGGATCGCGAGTTCCGTTCAGCGGCAGACCCAATACATCGCGATAAAACGGCAGAGTCTTATTGAGACTCTCAGTGGTATGGGCCAGGTTCTGCAATCGGATTACAGGGGTTGTTTGACTGCGAGCGGGTGGCGGTCCAGTGCGCTCGAACACCTCAAGGTTCATGCCGTTCGGGTCTTCGACGAAGATGGTGTGGGTGCCACCGCCGAAATCCACGATCTGACCGTTGGCCGAAATCACATTGACGCCCGCAGCCTTCATCTCAGCAATCATGCCGGTCAAATTGTTCACCTGGATCGCCATCGCGGGCGCGCCAGGGTCGCGGACACGCAAGTGGAACTTGGTGCGCGGCACGCCGCGAAACTCGGTGAACTCGACGTAGGCATTCGGACCGGGAAGGACGCCCGTAAGCTTTCGGAATTCCGTTCCCTCGGGCGCGCCCACCAGCTTGAGCATGGCCGGATCTTTCGAGAACGCCGATGGCCCGGCAAGTTCGACCCCCATCATGCCGTTGTAAAACTTGGCCGTAGATCCTGCGCTCTCCATGGTGTAAGCCAGCGAGACGCGATGCACATTGCCTTCGGGCGCACCGGGCGCCGGCATTTCCTCAACCGCCTGAACGAAAAAGCCGTCCGGATCGCGCAACAGAATGGAGCGGGCTTTGCCTTTCGCGGTCGTGATCTCCACCGGCACTCCACCAGTGGTGACGATGGGCGCGTTCATCCTCTTCGCGTTGGCCACAGCCGCGTCAAGGTCGCGAACGTAAAGCACGATACTGGCGGCGCCGGGATCGGTGTATGCGGCTCGTGCGGGCTTGCGTTCGAGACCCTTGAAGTGGGTGAGCTCGAATAGCATCGAACCGGGAAGCCGCATCATCGAGAGACGCAGCGTAACACCGGGAGCGTTGGTGAGTAGCGGCACGGCGGGGTTTGGAAAATCCTGAGGCGTGCCGTTGAGGCCGAACACTTCACGGTAGAATGCGAGCGTCGTATCCAGATCCTCAACCGCATGGATGGCGTGCGAAAGGCTCCGGATCCGGGGCTTGACTTGCTCCCCAGAATCAGTTTGCGCAAAGGCCACGAAGGCCACTGAAACGAAGCAAAGAGCAAGCGCGATCTTCATAAATCTCCTTCTGGCCGCGGGGATGACCCGCCGATCTGTTGCACCAGCCTAGCGAGTATAGCGCGATGTATGGAGGCGAGCGTTACTTCGCTGCGCTGTCGAACTTTGAAACATCCCCACCGCAGTGCATAAACCCGAGCCGCAGAGCCGGCAGACGGAGGGCCCAACCCGGTTGAGCGCCCGGATGAACAGGTGGATACTTCGAGGCTGCGGTTAAAGCCCCGGCCAGGTCGTTCGGACTCAGATCGCTCTTGGCCAACGCGCACCCGGCCCAGGCGTCGGCGCGCAGCTCCCGCGGCCATTCACTCTTCATCCAGCTCGCCGGGTGAACTTCGTCCAGGGCGTGGCCGTACTCGTGGGCGATCATCGCGATGATGGCGCCATCTCCGTACCTGTCGTAGACCGCCGCGAAGAACTGTGGCGCATACACAAATTTCGCCTGGTCGGGCGTTACGATCAGCATGGCATTGGCCGCGGTTGCATTGCGGAATATGGCGATTTGCGGGCACTGCGGCGTACAGGTTGGCGCCAGCGCCGCGTTCATGCGGCCGGCAAGTTGCATCGCATCGGCGGAGGGGCGCTGATCGGCTGAGGCATCGTAGGAAGAAGCGCCGGCGCCTAGCGCGCAGATCACTTCCGCGTTCGCACTTAGGCACAGGAAAAATGCGCAGAGCAGACGGCCCATGTCAGAACGTGCGGTGCGGCCGCCCAATCAGCTCACGCAACGTGTTCACACCTTCGCCCGCGCCGACGAGCAAGTCTTCGGGAAACTTGCGATACGACAGGACCTCGCGATAAACCTGTGGAGCGGTCACTGAGTTCAACCCCAGCCCCGCCATGTATTGCAAGCGCATATTCAAGTCGTCATTGATCTGAGCGCCGGCGATCATCGGCGCCAGGTCTGTAGCGCCGCCCGCGTAAGTCGCGAGCAAATCCACGGCGGAATGGAACCCGACTTCGCCGAGCGATGCGGACACTGCCGCGTAGGTGGGCTGGTCCAGGCGCCGCTGTAGCGCATCCACATTGAGAGGGGAAGCGTCGGCGCGTACCCAATAGCACCAAATCGTACCCGTCGCCGTTCAAATAATTGCTCCAGACGGTCGCGTTGGGAAAGACGCTGAAGAAAGTTGCCAGCTCGGTTTTGACCGTGTCCTCGTCGCTCTCATAGATCGGCAGCCATTGCGCCGCCACTCCGCCGGGATTCAGATGGCTCTTGACCAACTCATAATACTCCCTCGAATACAGCGTCGAAGTGCCCTTGACCCACGGATGAATCGGATCGGTGGTGATGACGTCGAACTTTTCCGGCGTGATCAGGATGTAGTGCCGGGCGTCATCATAAATCACGTGGGAGCGGGGATCGCGCAGCACGTGGTTGTTCTCTTTGCCGAAAAACTCGTCCGAGGCGGGGGGAATCAAAGGCTCTAATTCGCAGATCACGATGCTTCTGAACCTCGGGATAGGGAACGAATGAACCGGCTGTGACTCCGGCGCCGAACCCGACCACCAACACAGAACGAGGAGCTGACCCGGAGCCTGATACAGAATGGACCAACGCCGGGAGGTGCCCCATCATGCGTTGCAGCCGCATATCGAGCACGGTGGAGGAGGCCTCCGATTTACCGCTGACGTAGAACGATCGCTGGTCGCCGCGCTCGGTGATCACGACCGACGAATTGATTCCCTCGGCCACGAATAGTGGATTGGTCTGCGTATCGATGACGCGATCCAGGCCCCGCAAAATTGGCGCGACGCGGCGGCCATAAGCGATCGCTTGCCAGGGAACCGCGCCCACAGTCGCAGACAGCCCCCACGCCAGCATGGCTGAACCCGCGAGCGCGCCCGCGAATACAAGAGCCTTCTTGGACGCCAGCGGTGCAATGGCGATCACCGCGCCGGCCGCCGCCAGCCAGATCAATACCTGTTGGGACCCTCGCGTTCCCAGGGCCGGAATCAGCAGCAGACTGAAAGCCAGCGCGCCCACAATGGACCCGGCGGTATTGGCCGCGTAGACTTCGCCAGTCAATCGCGCGGGATCCTCGCGGTTCGCCGCAGCCGCGGCCAGCGCCAGCGGAAAGCTCGCGCCCCACAGCAGCGTTGCGGGGAAAATGGCGCGGATGCAGCGCGTCAGGTCCAGATCGAAGTTGAGCCAGGGACTGGTCGCCAGCCACGGATCGACAGGCCACCAGGGCAGCACATACGCGAGCGTGAACGCGGTCCAGGCGATCGCGAGGGCCAGCAGGATCTGGCAACCGGCCAGCGCCAGGCGTGGATCCCGCACCCGGCGGGCCAGGAAAGAGCCGGCGCCGCTGCCAGCCCACAGGCCGGTGAGAAACACCGCCAGAATAATCGAGAAGGTGTAGACGGTGGCGCCCAATAGCAGCGAGAGCAGCCGTGTCCACACTACTTCGGCGCCGAGGGCGGTCAGTCCGGAGAACGCGATCGCCGCGTAAACGAACATGGCGCCTGGAGCGCGTTCGGCGCGGGCGCCGCGTTCCTCGGGATTCGTGCCCGCCCCATGCCTCGCGCGGCTGGCCAGCGCCAGCGCGAGCAACGCCACGCCAACATTGATCGCCGCGGCGATATAGGTGGCAAAACCCATGTCGTGGACGCGCAGCAGATAGAATCCGGCCAGGACGCAGCCAGCTACCGCACCAGCGACATTGGCGCTATAGAGCAGCCCGAGCCAGGAAACTCCCCGAGGCGTCGTTTCCACCCAGCGCGCGATGGCGGGCAGCGACGCGCCCATCAAGAAGGTAGGAGGAAGCAGGCATACCGCTGCAACCGCTCCGCGCAGGATCAGCCCCAGCAAGCCTGTTTGGCCGGCGCCCGCGACGTACATGCGCGAGATCAAGGGCACGCCGAACAGCGCGATAATCCCGAAGGCCGCGATCCCTAACTCCAGAAACGCGTAGACGCGCATGGGATGATGCCGCGTTGAAACCAGCTTCGGCAGCAGAGCGCTACCCAGACACAGCCCGCCCATGTATGCCGCGAGAAGCAATCCCAGCGATACGGCCGAGGAGCCGATTACCAGTTGCAGCAATTGAAACCAGACGATCTCGTAAATGAGCGCCGCGCAACCACTGCCGGCAAACAACAGCAGCCAGGGAACCAGATAGCGGTAGCTGCGCTCCACCGCCTGAGTTTCGGGCTGGACTGGTTTGGTTTCGCCCGCCTTGGCTTCCGAAGCCTCGCGCCGGATCACTGACGAGCGTCTGGACATGTCCTCAACAGTTTATCTCGCGAATTCATTTCCTGACATACCCAGCAGCGGCGGACCGAATGCCGCCCTGGCGGTGCGCTTCGTCCGACAACGCGTGAACTCCGCTGGCATCGATCCAGCGGTTGTAGAAGTTGAACAGCGCGCACACCGTGATGGCGTAGTAAATCGCGTCATCGTCCCAGCCCACCGCGTGCAAAGCTTCGATGTCAACGGATGTAATGGTGGGCGAGCAGCGATTTACCCGGTCGACGAAACGGAAGAGCGCCTTCTCCTTTTCGGACAGTCCGGATGTTTCCAAGTCGCGAATTACGCCCCAGACGAATGCTTCAGCGTCGATATCCGCTTGAGATGTTTGTTTTAACAGAGCCGCCGCGACCGCAGCGTGGGACTTCAGTCAAAATGGACAATCGTTGCGGGCCGAGGTGAAGGCAGCGATTAACTCCCGAATCCAAGGGTTAAGCGGAGCCGGTTCGCGCATGATCTCTTGTGTAAAACGAGCCAGATGATTGGTCGCCTCGGGTTTGAAGGCGAACAAGTGCCAGATTTGCGAGTATTCGGCGCCCGCGGCTTGCATCATGCGTAGAGCGTCAGCGTATGGTCCCGGCTGCGGATTGTTCTCCACGCCGGGAAGGAACATTGGCTCCATTTTGGTGGATTTCTTATCGCTATCGCTCACGGTTGCGCTCCATGTGAATTGTACTCCAGGTGCACCTCGGAGGATCGGGGAATGACAACTGGGTGTACACTGAGAGAAATCTCGGACCTATATAAAGGAAATACCGGACTAGATAAAATCATGAGTCCCACGAGTGACATGCGCCGCGTAGCAGCATGGGCGCTGATTCTTCTGGCAGTGAACGGAGCTTATTTAGCCGCTTTCGCGCATGCCACCATTTTTTACGAAGCCAACGTTTTGCTGCATCTCGCGCTGGGCCTGGCGGTGGCGTTGCTCGCCGCGCGCTATGTGCGTGAGTATCCGGTTGAATGCAGCGTTTTCCTGGCCGCGGCCGTCGCCGCTCTGTATCTGGTGTTCAAAGGCAACACCTACGATCAGCGCTTGGTCTTGCGGTTGCACATCCTGCTCGCTGAAATCGCGCTGGCACTGATCGGTTGGCGCGTGGTCCGCCGCTCTCTTATCGGCGTCGCTGCTCTGGCCGTGCTCTTGCTTCTTCCGGTGATCCCTTGGCCGCGGCAACACAATCGAATAGAGAATCCCTCCAGCGCGCCCCTGTCGATGGATCTGGAAGGCGCGGGCGCCCATTCTCCCTTCGCGCCATCCTCGGCGCAGACCAACACCGGCAAGATTATTCCTTCGAACTTCTTCATGGACTCTGAGGGCTGCGGGCAATGTCACAAGGACATCTATCAGCAGTGGAAAAGCTCCGCCCATCACTTCGCCTCCTTCAATAACCAGTTCTATCGGAAGGCGATCGAATACATGCAGGACAACATCGGTACGCGGCCGAGCAAGTGGTGCGCCGGTTGCCACGACCACGCTGTGTTCTTCAATGGCCGCTTCGATCGGCCGATTCGCGAGCAGATCAATACACCCGAAGCGCAAGCCGGGCTAGGCTGCATGTCCTGTCACGCCATAGTGCACGTGGGCAGTTCCATGGGCAACGCCGATTTCACGGTCGAGTATCCGCCGCTTCATGAGCTGGCATCCAGTAAGAACCGATTCATTCAGGCCCTGGACCGGTTTATGATCTATCTCAACCCGAAGCCTCACCGGGCTACGTTTCATGAAGCCGTTCATGCGCGAGCAAACGGCCGAATATTGCGCCTCGTGCCACAAAGTGCACTTGGATCTACCGGTGAATAACTACCGGTGGGTGCGGGGGTTCGACGATTACGACAACTGGCAGGCGAGCGGCGTCTCCGGCCAAGGCGCGCGATCGTTTTACTATCCGGCGAAGTCGCTCAACTGCGCGGATTGTCACATGCCGCTCGTGGCGTCGCACGACCCCGGCAACCGCGATGGCCAGGTGCACTCGCATCGTTTCCCAGCGGCAAATACAGCCGTGGCGTTTGCGAATCAGGACGAAGCACAACTCAAGGCCGAGGAAGACTTCCTGAAATCGGGATTCATCACCGTGGACATTTTCGCGGCGTCGCCGGCCAGTGATCATAGCGGAACTGGGGAGATGCTTCGACGCAACGATACGCCTCGATCGAATACGACCTTTGCCGTGGGCGAAGAGGCGGAACAACAAGGCGATGTGGTACTCCGCGAGGTTGGCAAGATCGCGGCGCCGCTGGACACTTCGGGCGCGAAGCTGCAGCCCGGCAGCACCGCGCGGGTGGACGTTGTGGTGAGAACTAGAAAGATCGGGCATTTTTTCCCCGGCGGCACTGTGGATGCGTTCGACGCCTGGCTGGAATTACAGGCGCGCGATAGCGATGGCCGCGTCATTTACTGGAGCGGGAACGTTACCGATGGTGGGCGCGGTCCCGTAGAGCCAGGCGCTCATTTCTATCGCTCCTTTCAGCTGGATGGCGATGGCAACCCCATCGACAAGCGGAACGCGTGGCAGACCCGGAGCTTACTCTATGTCAGGTTGATTCCGCCCGGCGCGGCCGACGTGGCCCACTACCTGGTGCGAGTTCCCAAGGATGCGCGCGGGCCCTTGCAGTTCACCGCGCGGCTCAACTATCGGAAGTTCGCCTGGTCGTATACCCAATTTGCGTACGGCGCGCCCCATTTCATACCAGCGAATGTTTCGGGCGCGATTCGCGATCGAATTCCCGATCTTCCGATCGTGACGCTTGCGGAAGCGAAGGCTACAGTTCCCCTCGGCGAGCCGTCCTGGGCGCCCGTGGTACGCAAAGAAGATCGCGAGCGCTGGAACGACTGGGGCATCGGCCTGTTGCTGCAAGGCGACCTCAAGGGCGCCGAATACGCGTTCCGCAAAGTCACCGAGGCCGAGCCAGGGTTACGCCGATGGCTGGCTCAACGTCGCCCGCGCGCTGATCCAGGAAGGCGAGACCGATGCCGCCAAGCCCTACATCGCCAAGGCGCTTGAAATCGCGCCGCAATTTGGCCGCACGTGGTTTTTCAAGGCCGCGATTCAGAAGTCGGATGGCGACTACGATGGCGCGCTTCAATCGCTCGACCGCGTTCGATCCCAATATCCGCGCGATCGCGTGGCATTAAACCAAATCGCCCGGCTTCTGTTTCTGAAACGCGAGTACGCGAAAGCCATTGAAGCGTTGCGAGCCGTCAATGCGGTTGACCCCGAGGATGTTCAAATGCACTACACATGGATGTTGGCCGCTCGCGGCCTGGGAGACGCCGCCGCGCGCCGAGCGTGAGGAAAAGCTCTTTCAACGATTCAAAGCGGAAGAATCGTCACAAACGCTGACCGCGCGCCGCCGGGCATTGAGCCCTGAAGACAACAACGAGCGCCAGCCGATCCACGATCATGAAAGCGCCGTGCGATGAGTGGCTGGTGGATAGTTATTGGTGTCGCGGTAGGATCTCTGGCCTTAGTCGGTGCAAACGACACCGAACATGGCATCACCTTCACCGATGTCACCGCCCAGGCCGGGATTCACTTCACCCATAACAGCGGCGCCGCGGGCAAGAAATATCTGCCGGAGACGCTCGGCTCGGGCTGCGCCTTCTTCGATGCCGACGGCGACGGCTGGCCGGACATCCTGCTGATCAACAGCAAGGACTGGACCCCGCGGGGCAAAAAGTCGCTCCCGGCGCTCTATCGCAACAACCACAACGGCACGTTCACCGACATCACGCAGCGGCAGCGGTCTCGATGTCGAAATGTATGGAATGGGCGTTTCGATCGGCGATTACGATAATGACGGACGCGACGACGTCTACATCACCGCGCTCGACGGCGATCATCTTTTTCACAACGAAGGACATGGGAAATTCCGCGATGTGACCAAGGCCGCAGGCATTCAAAACGCGAACTTCGGCACGAGCGCGGCGTGGGTGGATTACGATCGCGACGGCAAACTGGATCTGTTCGTAGCAAATTACGTACAGTGGAGCCCGAAGCTGGATTTGTGGTGCTCGCTCGACGGCGCGACCAAGTCGTACTGTACTCCGGAGTCGTACAAAGGCACGCGTTGCAGATTGTTCCACAATCTCGGCGGCGGCCGTTTCGAAGATGTCGCCGCAAAGGCGGGCGTGGGCGATCCCACCAGCAAGTCTTTGGGGGTCGCGGTTTTGGATTACAACGGCGACGGCTGGCCCGATCTCTTCGTCGCGAACGACACGCAGCCGAACAAGCTGTATCGAAACAACCGGAATGGCACCTTCACCGAGGAAGGCATGGCGGCCGGCGTGGCCTATGGCGAAGAGGGGGTGGCGCGCGGTGCCATGGGAGCCGATTCGGCCGATTATGACCGCAGCGGGCGGGCGCATTTGCTGGTCGGCAATTTCTCGAACCAGATGCTGGGCCTCTATCACAACGAGGGCAACGGGCTGTTCGTGGATGAGGCGCCTTCCTCCACCGTGGGACGGTCCAGTCTGCTCTCGCTGACCTTCGGCGTGTTCTTCTTCGATTACGATCTGGACGGCTATCCGGATATCTTCACCGCCAACGGCCACCTCGATGAACAAATCGGCCGCGTGCAGCCGAAGGTAAGCTATCGCGAGGCGCCGTTGCTGTTTCGCAATTTGGGCGATCATCATTTCGCGAACGTGACAGCCTCGATGGGCGCCGCCTTCAATCGTCCCATCGTCGCGCGGGGCGCCGCCTACGCGGATTTCGACCGCGACGGCGACCTGGATCTCCTGATTTCCACCAACAATGGGCCCGCGTATCTGTACCGCAACGACGGCGGCAATCGCAATCACTGGCTCTCCATCCGGCTGGTCGGGAAGCAAAAGCAATCGGGACGGCATCGGCAGCTGTGATCCGGCTGCAGAGTGCGTCAGGCAAGCAGTCGAGTACGGTGCACAGCGGCTCCAGCTATTGTTCGCAGAGCGATCTGGCGGCGACGTTTGGTTTGGGCAAGGACACCTCGGCGTCCATCGAGATCGAGTGGCCCAGCGGAGTGAAGCAGTCGATCGGAACAATGGCCGCCAATCAATTCCTGACGATCGATGAAAGCCGCGGCGTGATCGCGCGCGAGCCTCCAGCAGCACATTAGGCGCGCCGGATGAAATTGCGATTGAATACGAAATTTATCTTACTTGCATTCGTCTTAATGGCGGTGTCGTGTTCCAAGCCGCAGAATCAAAACCTGCTGGACCAGCACCGCAATCTCGGCAAAGCGTACTATGAGAATCCCACCACCCAGCAGGAAGCGGTCCGCGAGTTTCAGCAGGCGCTCGCAATCGCGCCCGATTCCGCACGCGACAAACTGAACTACGCGCTCGCGTTGCTGAAGGTGCAAGGGCGGGAAGAGGAAGCGATCAAGCTCCTGCAAGACGTGCAGCGCCAGGATCCCGCGCTGCCGCACACCTGGTTCAATCTCGGGATCTACTATAAGCATCAGGGCGACGCCAAGCGGGCGATCGCAGCAATTCGAGGGCATGCTCGCTCGAACGCCGGACGAGGCGATCGCGCACTATCAACTGGGCACGCTCTACAACCAATTGAACCGTCGCAAGTGAAGCGCAGGCTCAATTCGAAAAAGCCGCCGAGCTGGATCCGCTGCTCGCGGCCGCGCGGTTTCAGCTTTACAACCTGGACCGGCTGGCCGGAGACGCCGGGCAAGCGAACCGCTACCTCGCGCGATTTTCAGCGCATCAAGACCGTGCAGAAAAGCTGGGTGATCCCGGAGAACGTGGAGTGGTGCAACTACGCGGAAATCTACGACCCGCCGGAGGCGCGCGCGGAAGCGGCAACGCCGCCGGAACCGAAGTTCGCCGACACGCGGCTCGATGGTACGGTGGATCCAGCAACCGCGGGTCTGACCTTGATCGACTCCACCGGCAGCGGCCAAACCGATCTTCTGGTGTGGTCTTCGCAAGGAATCCGTTTGTTTCTCAAGGGGCAGCACCCCGCCGCCGCAACGGGCCTGGAAGGACTGACCGGCGTGATCGACGTGGCTCCGGGCGATTTTGACGATGACGGCCGGATGGATCTGTGCGTGCTTGACGGCGGCCGGTCCGGTTCTCTATCGCAACACCGGCGGCAAATTTGTCCGGCAGCCCGCGAAACTTCCCGCCCGGCGCTTCGATGCCGCCGTATGGATGGACTACGATCACGACTACGATCTCGATCTCATCCTGCTAGGACCGCAGCCGGCGCTCATGCGGAATCAGGGAGCGGCGGGATGGGCGGATCGGACCGAGGATTTCCCGTTCGTGAAAGGCGCAGTCACCTCCGCGCGAGAAGCTGCGCGTCGTTCCCGACAGTAAAGCTTTCGATCTGGCCGTGTTCTACCGCGATCGCGCGCCGGTGCTGTATCGCGATCAACTGGGCGGCAGATATACGGTAGAGGCGTTCAACGGCAGGCCCGCTGGCGGACCAGAAGCAAGTGGATGCCGACTTCGACGCAACCGGGCGGCTCGACCGCGCCCGTATCGATGCGGACGGCAGCATTCATTTTTTGCGCAATCAGAGCGACCAAAACCATCACTGGATCCGGGTTCAGCTCAAGGGCGTGCGCAGTCTCAAGCTGGCTCAGGATGCGTTGGTCGAGATGAAGGCTGGGAACTCTGTACCGCCGCCAGTTCTACAGCGGCGTGCCGCTGACGTTCGATGCGGGAGACCGTGCTTCCGTCGACGTCATTCGCATCACTTGGCCGAACGGGCTGATCCAGAACGAAGTCCAGCAAGCGGCGAATCAGACGCACGTTTATCAGGAAGCGCAGCGATTGTCCGGCTCCTGCCCGATGATCTGGACCTGGAACGGGCACGAGTTCCAGTTCATTACCGATGTTCTGGGAGTGGCTCCGCTGGGCGCTCGCGATGGCGATGGAAGTTACTTCCCGGTGGATCACGACGAGTGGGTGCAGATCCCCGGCGCCGCGCTTCAGCCCAAAAACGGCCACTATGAAATTCGCGTCACCGAAGAGTTGAGCGAGGTGTCGTATCTCGATCAGATCCAGTTGTACGCCGTCGATCATCCAGCTGGCACTGAGATCTTCACCAACGAAAAGTTCAAAAGTCCTCCTTACCCCGAGTTCCGCCTGTTCAGTGTCGAGCGAAGGATCTATCCCAAGACCGCGCGCGACGATCACGGCGCGGATGTCCTGCCGCAATTGATCGCCAAGGACCAGCGTTATCCGGACCATTTCCGCCGCTCCGAAACGGGCATGGCGGATCTGCATTCACTCGATCTGGATTTCGGCGACTGCCGCTGGCAAGGTGCCCCGTCCGGCAAAGCGATCCTGTTGCTGAACGGATGGGTGGATTGGCCGGATGGCAGCACCTTCCGCAGGGCATCGCAGGAGTCGAAGGCTGGCTTGGTGATGCCGTATCTCCAGGTGCAGGACGCCGCCGGCGCATGGAAAACCGTGAATCCAGATATGGGCATGCCGGCCGGAAAGCCCAAGACGATCGTGGTACCGCTGGAGTTTCTTTCCGCGAGCCGCAAGGTCCGGATCGTCACGAATCTGTGCGTATATTGGGACGAGATCTTCTTGAGTGAGGGCGCTTCGGACGCCAGGCGTGAAGCCCGCTCTCATCCCTTTCGATTCCGCCGATCTGCATTTTCGCGGATTCTCGGAAACGCGCATCGATCCGCTGCGCAAACAGCCCGATACATTCTTCTACGATCATGTTTCCCCGGCTTCCTTCTGGAATCCCACTCCGGGCCTCTATACAAGATACGGCCCTGTCGACAGCCTGCTGCGCGACGTCGACGACCAACTCGTGATCATGGGCTCGGGCGACGAAGTGCGCTTGCAGTTCCCGGTTGCGGCCCTCCCGCGCCGCGCGCTGGAATGACTCGCGACTTCCTGCTCAAGGTCGACGGTTGGGCCAAGGATCGCGATCCGAACACCGCCTTCTCTTCCACTGTTCAGCCGCTCCCGTTCCATGGGATGTCCCGGTATCCGTATCCGGCAAGCGAACACTTCCCGCGCGACGCCGCGCACGATTCCTACCAGCGCACCTACAACACGCGGCCAGCGGCGGTGTTGCTCCAGCCACTCGGCTCGAAATGACGGACGTCTGCTCGCTTTCCGGAACCGCGCAGGCGCTGTTGATCCGTAGCGGCGAGGTGTCGGCCGCGGAATTAGTGGAAGCGCATCTTCGGCGCATTGCAAAGGTGAATCCGTGCCTGAACGCGGTCGCGGAAGTGCTGGAAGAAACGGCGCGGCAATCGGCCGCACGTGTGGATCGCGCAACGAGCCCAAGGCAATCCACTTCCCGCGCTAGCGGGCGTTCCGTTTTCCATCAAGGATTCGATCGAGGTGGAAGGTACCGTGTGCACGGCCGGCACGCTCGGCCGGAAATCGGCCGCGCCTTCCATCCGGGATGCGACAGTGGTGGCGCGACTGCGAGCCGCCGGAGCGATTCCGATCGCTCGAACGAACTTACCGGATCTTCTGTTTGCGTTCGAGAGCGACAACCTCATCCGCGGCCGCACCAACAATCCCTACGATTTCTCGCGCACCTCCGGCGGCTCCAGCGGAGGCGAGGCCGCGCTGATCGCGGCGTGCGGATCTCCCTTCGGCCTCGGCAGCGACGCCGCGGGAAGCGTGCGGCTGCCGGCGCATTTCTGCGGTATTGCGAGCATCAAACCCACTTCGGGACGCCTGCCTCGCACAGGCCATGTCCCCCCGGCGGGCGGGTGGATCGAAACGCTGTGGCAAATCGGTCCCATGGCACGCCGTGTCGAGGATCTGAGTTCCATGATGCCGTTTCTGGCGGCGCCGGACGGCCGCGATCACACCGTCGTCGGCATGCCGTTCCGCGATCCCGAAGAAGTGCGGATGAAGGATCTGCGGATCGCTTTCTTTACCGACAACGGACTTGTTCCCGCGGAACCGGAAACAATCGCCGTGGTTCAACAGGCGGCCGCGTTCGCTTGAGCATGAGGTTAATCGGATCGAAGAGCGCCGCCCGCCGGGTGTGGAGGAAAGCTACGAGCTCGAAATGCGGATGATTGGTCCAGATGGCGGCGACGGGCTGCGGGCTTACTTGGCCGCCATCGGGAGCACGCGCACGCATCCGCTTCTCGAAGGATGGCTGCAGAAACTCGAACCATATCGCACCACGCATCGACGGGTTCGCGGAATATTGGGCCGCACTCGACCGCTTTCGTGCGCGCATGTTCGTGTTCCTCAAAGACTACGACGCGATCCTTTCGCCAGTCTGCCCGCAAGCGGCGTTGCCGCACGGCCGCTCCATCGAAGAGCGGACCTTCCAGGGATTCAGTTACACGATGACCCACAATCTCACGGGCTGGCCGGCCGCCGTAGTGCGCTGCGGCGAGACAACAACGGGCCTGCCGATCGGCGTGCAGATCGCCGCCCATCCATGGCGCGAAGATGTGGCGCTCCGGATTGCGGCGCATCTTGAATGCGCGTGCGGCGGATGGCGACCGAGCCCGTGCTTGTGATGTTAGACCCGGTTGCCGCGTACGATCGGATCGGGCCCGTGTTCGCGCGCATCGCCGAAAAGCGCAGAGCGTATCTGGACAGCATCGATCGGCTGGTGATCTCCGGAATCCCGACTGGAAGCCGATCCATGCTCGATGTCGGATCGGGCGATGGCCAGCGAGCCCGCCGTATCGCACAAGCGCGAGACATCGCGGACCTCGTTCTAGTAGAGCCGAGCGCGGCGATGCAACGCTCGGAAACCCGATTCCGGACCATGCGCGCCGAAGAACTTCACTTGATCGAAGGGCGAGTTCGACGTCATCACGTCTCTTTGGAATGTCCTCGGACACATCTTTCCCACCTCGGGCCGCCTGGAGGTCCTCCGTCAGTTTGCACGTCTGGTGTCTCCGCAAGGCCGGATCTTCGTGGACGTGCATCACCGCTACAATGTGCGCCACTACGGTGCGATTCCAACCGCCCTCCGCTTTCTGCGCGATCGCCTGAGGTGGAACGACACGAATGGCGATGTCGTGGTGCGCTTGGGATGCCGGGGAGGTGCACTGCACAACGCGAGGGCACGTCTTTACTCACCGGGAGTTTCGTTCTCTCGCCCAGGCAGCCGGCCTGAACATCGAGCAACAGTTTGTCGTCGACTACGCAACCGGAGAATGCCGGCGATGGAGTGTCGAAGGACATCTCCTTTACGTTTTGAAACGAATCGCCCCCCGCAGTGCGCAGCAGACTTCGTGAATCTGTTCCCTGGTCAGGCCATTGAAAAACGGCAGCGCCAACGTTTGACCCGCGACTTGCTCCGGTGATTTTCAGATCGTCGCGCGGATTCGCAAAGGGCGCAAAGAGCGGTTGCCGATGCAGCGGAGCGAAATACCGCGCGCAACCGATTCCCTGCTCTGTTAATTTTCCCAGGATCGCGTCGCGATTTTCCAGACGAATCACGTAGACAAACCAACAAACGCGTCCGTCTTTCATCTTTAATGGCGGCGTTGTCACTTCGGGGATCGCCTGAAGTTCTTCCGAATACTGAATAGCAAGCGCCTCACGGCGGTCGAGAATATCGTCGATCCGTTTGACTTGCTCCACACCGAGCGCGCAGTTCAACTCCGAAAGCCGGTAGTTATATCCGAGGAGACGATGCTCCAGCCAGCCGTCGGACTCCCTCCTCCCTTGGTTGCGGAGCGCCCGGATTGTATTTGCCATTTGAGAATCCCGAGTAACGACCATGCCACCTTCGCCGGTCGTGATTGGCTTGTTGGGATAGAACCCAAACACTCCGAAATCTCCGATCGCGCCGGCGGGCCGTCCTCGATAGCGAGCTCCAATCGCCTCGCAGGCGTCCTCAATCACGGGCAAGCCGTGTTTCCGGGCGATGTCCATGATCGGATCCATATCAGCGGGATGTCCGAACGTGTGGACGGCGATAATGGCGCGCGTCTTCGGCGTGATGCTTCGCTCCAGCTTGCCGGGATCGAGGTTAAGCGTGAGTGGCTCGATATCCACAAATACAGGCCTGGCACGCTCATAAAGAACGGCATTTCCGGCTGCAATAAATGTAAACGACGGCAAAATAACTTCGTCGCCTTCGCCGACCCCAAGCGCGCGCAGGCAAAGATGCAGGCCCGCGGTTCCCGAACTGACGGCGATTCCGTGCGGGACGCCCACAAGATCCGCGATCGATCTCTCAAATTCCTCCATCTTGGGGCCGATACTCAGCCGCGGGGTTCGCAACACGCTCACCACGGCCTCGATATCGGCTTCGGTAATGTCCGGAGCCGAGAGCGGGATTCTCATCCAATTGCCCGCGCGTGCTTGATCAATAGTTCCTCACCTGGCACTCCATTAACGACAAGGACGTCAGCACAGTAACGATTCTTTGAGAAGCGCATCCATCTCCGTACAGGTTCGCCATGCCTTTGAGCGATTGCCGGAATTCCTCGCTTCTCGCGGTTTGGATGCAATCCAGAATGGAAGCGGCGTCCGGTTCCGCGTCGAGCACGTTGCGGCCACGCTCACGGCCCTGCTGGCGGATTCCCACATTGACCGCGGGCAAAGCGAAGGACGCAGCCTCAATGATCCCGCTGCTGGAATTTCCGAGCAGGAATTCGACATGCGGCAATAGACTCCAATAGACAAGCGGCTCCAGGTTGACGAATACCCTGCCGCTGCGTTCGCGCAGGAACGACTCAATTCGCCCGATCAGTGCGCGGCTGCCCGCATCTGCGTTCGGATAGCAAAACAGAAGCTGCTCTGGCATCGCCTGGAGCGCTTCGAACAGCGCATCCGCCTCCCGAGTTGTGTCCCGAGCGATCGTCGCCGGATGGTACGTGACTACCGCTGTCGGCCGGCTGAGGTCGACGGCCAGACGCTGCTCCAGTTGTTCGCGGCTCAATAGCGAACTACGCCGCAGATGATCCAGCGACGGAGCCCCCGTGCGGTGGACGCGCCACTCTTCCTCGCCCATGGCGATTACCCGCGCGCGCGCCAGTTCCGTGGATGTGAAGTGGACGTGACTCAGCTTTGTAAGCGCGTTGCGAACCGCGTCGTCAATGGCGCCTTCGCTAATCTCTCCTCCTTCGATATGCGCTACAGGAATCCGCAGCGCCAATGCGACCGACGCGGGCGCGAGCATTTCGTAGCGGTCCGCGGTTACAAGCAGCAGATCGGGACGCATCTCGCCGAGGCAATCCGCCAGACTCAATGTCGCCAGACCGATGGTCTTGGCCATGCCGACGTCCGTATCCGAGCTCAACAGGCACTCGATTCGCGCGTCGACGCGGAATCCGGCTTTCTCGATCTCCTGGATGGTCGATCCGAATTCCGGAGACAAATGCGGCCCGAGCGCAATGATCTTCAGATCCACGTCGGGATGTGACGCAAGGTCATGTAACGGCCAATACAGCGCGGTGAAGTCGGCTCGAGACGTGGTGACGGCGGCGATCTTTCGTTTCATTGCAGGACACCGCTCGGCACATATTCAGGAACCGCGGAGCACAAAGTTCGAATGAGTTGCGGGAACGTCGAGGGCAGCAATGCAATCGCCGAAGCCGCTGGATGATCTTCTCGACTTCCGCGGGTTGAAGCCGGCAGGTCCCGATCGACTTGAAGCGGACCCTGAGTCGGGCCCTCTTTCGATTCTCAGTTTTAGAGACCAGTTCTTCCGTGAGTTTATCTCCAGGACGGCACCCTGTAAATACGATCGGGACTTCGTCCGCGCCGATGAGGAACCTGGCCAGATCCGCAATTCGCGTTGGCGCCCCGAGTTCCGGCACGAGAACTTTTCCCTCGACCTCGACCTGCCCGCTCGCCAGAATAGCAGCAACGGCCTCGTCTAACGACATGAACCACCGTGTCGCCTCCGGATGCGTGACGGTAACGGGCCCGCGCTCGGCGATCTGCTTCAGGAAAATCGGAACGACGCTGCCAGGCGATCCGATCACGTTCACAAGACGGATTGCATTCATCCGGCTCGCCGGACTACTTAGCGCAACGACAGCCAGCTCGGCGAGGCGTTTGGAAACACCCATCACGCTGCGCGGGTTCACTGCTTTTCGGTGGAGATCAGGATCAGCTTGGGCGTTCCGTGGCGGAGAGCCGCTTGCGCCAGCGCGTAGGTACCAAGTGCGTTGTTGCGTACAGCCGCGATCGGATTGCGTTCCAGCAAGGGAACGTGCTTGAAGGCCGCCGCGTGATAGATGACCTCGGGCTGAACGCGAGCGATAATGTTGTCGAGCAGATTCGCATCATCCACGCTGCCAAGGACAGGGTCGCACGGCACATGGCTAAAGGCCGATTCGAGTGACTGCCGGATCTGGAAGAGGTTGTGTTCCACCGAATCCAGCAGGATGATGCGGCTTGGACCAGCGGCGGCAATCGCCTTCACTAAGGCCGATCCTATGTATCCTCCCGCGCCAGTTACGAGCACCGAGCGTCCGGCGTGAGCTGAAAGAGGGAGACTAGTGAACATTCAGCGCGATACCGCCTGCTGACGCGCGCGGCTCAAAATGAAGTATACGCCCGTCACAATCGGGATAGGGGGAAGCCTCGCGGCTTCGCCCCTCCCACACCACCGTACGTACGGGTCCGTATACGGCGGTTCGGCGGGTTGAGCTATCAACGGACCGTCAATCTCGGAATCCCGAGCGAGTCGAAGTAAGCATTGGGCAGCGCGAGGCGAGGGCCGGGCTGTTCGGCCAGCCGCCACGGACCGTGGGCGCTGCCCGCCGTTTGCGCGGCGAGATCTTTGCCCACGCCCCGCTTCCGCAGCTCGGCAAACCGCACCGTTCCCCGCTTCCACTGCTTCCAGATCGCAGACCGCAGCCTGCGCCGGATCCACTCCTCAAGGCCTTCCAGCACCGAGGGCGTTTGGCATTTCCCGAAGTAGCCGATCCAACCCCGCAGATACCGGGTCAGTTCCTCGGCCATCCGTTCCATGCTCACCCCTCGTGTCCGGCGCGTCAGTTCCCGGACCCGCTCCTTGAACCGCTAGCACCGCCTTCGGCGCAATCCGCCGTTTCGGTTCCCGATTCGCAGGTGAAGCTGAAGCCCAGAAACTTCCGCTCCCATGGCCGCGCCACCGCACTCTTCTGCTCGTTCACCTTGAGCTTGAGCTTCGTCGTGATGAAGCGCGTCACGCTCTCCATCACTCGTTCCCCCGCCCGCCGGCTGCGCACGTAGATGTTGCTGTCGTCCGCATACCGCGCGAACCGGAGACCTCGTCCGCTCCAACTCCCGGTCGAACTCGTCGAGCACGATGTTACTGAGCAAGGGCGATAAAGGTCCGCCTTGCGGCGTCCCCTCATCCACCGGACTCACCAGCCCGTCTTCCATCACCCCGGCCGTGAGAAACGCCCGGATCAGCTTCAACAACCGCTTGTCGCTGACCCGTTCGGCGATCTTGGCCATCAGTTTGTCGTGCGATGACCCGGTCGAAAAATTTCTCCAGGTCCAAGTCCACCACCCAGCGATAGCCTTGCGGCGATATACTTCTGCGCCGCTTCCACCGCCTGATGCGCCGAGCGCCCAGGACGAAACCCGTAGCTGTGATCGGAAAACGTCCGGTCCCATCGCTTTGCAGAACCTGCATCACCGCCTGCTGGATCAATCGATCCAGCACCGTCGGAATGCCCAAGCTTTCGCACCCCTCCGTCCGGCTTCGGGATTTCCACCCGCTTCACCGGTTGCGGCTTATAGGTCCCGCTCAGCAACTGTTCCCGGATGGCTGGCCAGTGCTGTTTCAGGTATCCCGGCAACTGCTGGACGGTCATGCCGTCCACGCCGGGACTCCCCTTGTTGGCCTTGACTCGTTTCAATGCCTGCTTGCAGTTTTCCCGCTCGCAGACTTCTTCCATCAACGGTTCGCCAATGGCCGGGCTTTCGGTCCCGCGCTTCGCCGCGAGACGATTCGGTCCCTTCCGCGAGGCCCTTCGGGGCTTCACCCCTACCCTCCTCCAGGAAGGCCAACACTAGTTGGTTCTTCTGCCGCTTGTCGCCCATGAGTCGCGCTGCTTACTCGCCGCTCCCATTACCCCCTTGCGGGGACCGTTCGGGCCTTCATCCGTTGCCGCGACTACTTCGCCCTCTGCTGACTTCTGCCGCCCGGTCAGGATCGATCGCTCGACCCTCAGTCCCGATTCCGGGACAAACGGCAGATCTCCCGAGGTAAGTTCGACCGCCTTCCGCACGCAACCGCCGGATTTACAACCAGTGCCTTTGATGGATATGGGCTTCGCGGTCATTTGCCCGCTCGCCCGGCACCGTATGCCTCAGATCCGGTTCTTGTACATCGGCTCGTACGTTTGCTCCACGCTTCTTTCAGACCCCGCCTCGCGACGACGCCCTTGCGCTTCGCTATCACTTCACCTCCATCAGGTTGTGAAGGGGACTTTCACCCCCGAGCTGTCGAACATGCTCGGCACACCAACAAAAAGCCTCGCCGGTTTCCCGGCGAGGCTCTTGGATTACCAGGTTGCGCTGCGTCAGAACGTAAAGCGCGCCACCAACTGTCCCGATCTTGGATTCGCCATGTTTCCGTTGAGCGTGTTCACGAACCCGAAGCCTCCGTTCAACGCACCGGTCGGGGCTGCGGAGCCCGGGAACGGGTTGCCGGTAGTTAGGGCCGAGGCGCTGTTCACGTTGGTAGGCCCGGCGATGGCCGGCATGGGATACTGCACGCGGTTGAACACATTGAAGAACTGCGCCTGGACCAACAACTGGACCTTCTCCGTGATGCGGAAGATCCGGCCTAAGCTCAGAGATTCGGCCGGCTGGCGCTGCCACCGGCAGTTGCTGTAGTAAGGCGCCGAGTTGCCAAAGGTCTCCGTCGTCTGTTGCGACCAGGCTTTCGGATTCAGTGCCAGCGTCTTGGTCGGATCGAAATGGCTGTTCGGATCGACGGCCAAGCACGACTGGCCGGGAACATAGTTCGCCAGTGGCTCGTTCCCGCCGAAATTCGATACGCCGTTCAGAGGAGTGCCGCCGATACCCATGGTGTTCCACAAAGTGATATTGGCCGGCGAACTCTGGATCAGCTGGCCGCTGGCATACCTGAGAACGCCACCGATCGTCCAGTCGCGGGCCAGCCAGCTAACAGCCTTGCCTGCAACGTTGCCACCCAGAAAATCCTGACCGATCTTCGGGGTCGTGTAGCTGAACGATACCACCAGCACCTGGGGCTGATCGAAACCGGAGAGCTGCTTGATGGTCGCGGTGTTGTACGGATCGTTCAGAACCGGATCGTTCGGCGTCAGGTATGACGTATTGGAATTGGCCGCGTTGGTCAACGACTTCGACCAAGTGTAGGCAACTTGAGCCGTCAAGCCATGAGAGTAGCGCTTGGTGACTTTAATCTGCAGCGAATCGTACCACGTGTCGCCCATCGGCGGTCCCAGGAATGGAGGAACGCCGAACCACTGCGGGTAGGGCCGCAGAGCTTGGGCGAGAGTCTCGGTGGATGGGAAGCCGGGATAAACGTTGCTTGGATTTGCCAACTTGGGGAATCTCGAGATCACGTTCGGGCTGCTGATCGGAGTGTTGAGCAGAGTGTAATCGCCCGGATTCGTAAAGGCCATATTCGAAGTTGCGCCGTAGAGGCCCGCGCCACCCGGTCCTTCGGTGGTGAGGTTCGAAAGAATGTTCTGGGTCAGCCCGTTGAACGCCTGGTTATCCATCAGAGGCGCGGTGAACCACGCACCGCGATTGCCCACGTAATTCGCTTCGACCACCAGGTTGGACATGATCTCTCGCTGGAAACCGATGCTCCACTGGAAGATACGAGGCAACCTGCCAGAGCTTTTCTGGATGGTGATGAATGGCTCCTGGGGCGGAACGCAGGGCAGGTTCAAATTCTGACCGCAACCGCTGGAAGAGATTGGGAATGGGTACTGGTTATACTCCGGGAACGTCGGAGTCAGAGCGCCGGAGAGCGGAGTTCCATTGGCCAGTTGACTCGCCGGGAGGAATTGCCCGGGCGAGGCAATGGTGTAGAAGTTCGCCACGCTGTAGGACAGAAAGGCGTTGTCGGGCGACGATGAGTAAGCGATTGACCCGCCGGCCCGGAAGACGGTCTTCGGTGTAATTTGGTAAGCAACACCGATGTGGGGTCCAATGGAGAACGGATAGGCGTTGCTCAACGGTTGGCCCCCGTTCGTGGCGCCATAGACAATAGACCCCGCGCGCCCATTGGGATAATCGGCTGAGGCCAGCGCGGGATTGATGCCCTGGAAATTGGCATCAGACATGCGCCCGTGCTCCTCAGTCAACAATGTCGCGTAGTCCCACCGGAGACCAAGTTCCAGGGTCAGCTTGCGATTCACCTTCCAGCTATCCTGGATAAAAGCCCCCCAGCTATGGTTGCCTAACCTTGAATCGTTGATGGCGGACGTTTCGACGCTGGAAACCTGGCCCAGCAGGAAGCTGGCATACGGGAATCCCGACGGAAAAATGATTCCGCCAACACCGTATTCAGCGGGATTCTCGGTCTGCTGACCGCTGAAGGTGTATTCGCCAAAGGCGCGAATGCTGCTCTGCTGCGGGAAACCCTCCAGAACCATACTAGCGCCCGCCTTGAAGGTGTGATTCCCGTGGACCCAAGTCATGCTGGTGTTCGCGGTCGGCTTGATGTCCTTCAAGTCAGATTCGTCGAAGCCGCTGGGACCCGGAGACGGAGCGAAAAAGCCCGATCCGAGAGCCAGTCCACCGCCGATAAAGGCGTTGGACAAGCCAGCGAACGACGGCATGTACGTGTTGGCTGGAAATGGCGCCCAGTTGTACCCGCCGGGAGCGCCGCCGAACCCTTGTGCGGCCGCCGTGGCCGCCTGCGCGGAAAAGTTCGAAGGTGGCGTGTATACGGGGTGGTCGTAATAGAGCAACCCGGCGCCGAAATGGAACAGCAGCGTGGGAGTGATCGTGTCGTCGAAATTGAGCCGGTAGGTATATGAGCGGTCGGCGTTGGGCGCGACCGGCGCCAGGTTGGAGGCGAATCCGTTGGTATTGGGCGAGTTTTGTTCTGTCAACGAGAAGTAGCCCGACAACTTCATCTTCGAATTGAGCGACTGGTCGATCTTAATCGACGGGATCGTAGTGTGCAGGAAGTTCGAATACGCCGGGATCGCATAGTTGTTCAGAGTCCCTCCGCCGGATATGTTGGGCTTAGGGAAGACCGTTTGCAGATACAATGCAACCGGATCCAGTTGGCTTAGCGGAATCGCGTTGCCTGGAAACGGGGTTTCCACCGGTGAACCACCGACAGTGTGTCTGGATTTCGGATCGAAGATCTGGTTCGGAATGATGCCGCCCGGATTCAGGAACGAAAGAAACGGCGCCTCGGCTGCGGCGAAGTTCCCAGCTTGGTAGTCGGGTGTAGGCACCGTCGCGAGCCCGTTGTTCGTCGTCGTGTTCTGGCGGAACTGCTCGAAATTGAAGAAGAAGAAAGTCTTGTCTTTGCCGTTGTATACCTTCGGGATGTAGACCGGACCGCCGAGCGTGAAGCCGTAATCGTTGCGCTTTACGTCGTTCTTGATGTGGCCGGAATTCGGGTTCGTGGCGCAGTTATTTTCCTGGTTGCAGTTGGCCGTGAACGGAAGGCCGGCGTTCAGCGCACTATTGACCAGGTAGTCGTATGCGCTCCCGTGGTATTGGTTCGTGCCGGATTTCATGGTGAAGTTCAGATAACCGCCGCCCGCCCCGCCGTATTCAGCGGCGAAGTTGCTGGTTTGTACCGAGACTTCCTGGACTGCATCGACTCCCTGCTGGGTGTTCTGATTCTGTTGACGCCACATGCCATTTGTCGCGTCCATGCCCTCAACCATGATGGTCTGCGAGCTTGATGGCAGGCCGTTGACGCGCAGAATTGTATCGGTTGTCTGCTGTGCGCCGGGCAGTAAGTTCAGAGTGGTCAGCGGATCGCGGATATTACCCAGACCGGTGCTGCCACCGGTACCGTTGGTGGTGAAAAGAGGTAGTTGGTCGGCATTGGTGTAGTCGATCTGATGGCTAATCTCGCCGCTTTCCGTTTTTAGCAGCGGAGCCTCGGCATTGACTGTAACCGTATCTGAGGAAGAGCCTACCTCAAGAACCGCGTCGACGCGCACCGTTTCCGACACATGGACCGCGAGACCGGGCCGGGCGAACCTCTTGAACCCTGACGAATCCACCCTCAGTTCGTACGTCCCCGCAGGAACATTGGCCAGCGTATAGTTGCCCGTGCTGGTGGTGGCAACCTGATAGACGGCGGCCGTCTCGGTGTTCGTAATCTGAATACTCGCGTTAGGAACGACTGCGCCGGTCGGATCCGTCACCGTTCCTGTGATAGTGCCGCGATCTCCTTGAGCAAACGCCGCTAAGGAGCAGATCAGGACTAACCCCGCGATTCTCAACTGCATCAAATTCGCCTCCCGAATAACCAGATTCAAGGATCCCTGGACGTGAAACTAACCTATCAGAAACCAAACCAAAACTTCGGCTATCATATACCAGTTCGGTGTAACCACTCAAACCCAAACGAAAATTTGACGCTGCGTTGACGCTGGGCTAAGTTGTTGTGAGAGCGGATTCGGCCCGGCAGTCCACTGGGACAATCAGCGTTCAAGGGCCGATGTATCAACGGTTTTGATACGCGTGCTCCTAAGGTTACAACCGGAAGATCAACGCGCTTCTGGGTTTACAAACCGGAAGAAGAACGGCCCGGGGCCCCCGCAGTAGTAGCTTCGTGTTATTGCGCTTTACGCAGGCGGTCGAGCACTTCGTGCAGCCTCGGGTCGGGTCTGAGACGCGCCGCCGCCTCGATTTCCTGAATTGCTTCGGGAAGTTTGCCTGGCGTCCGCGATAGCGCAATTCCGAGCTGATAATGAGCTCCCGCGTCGTCGGGCCTGCTCTTCAACACGATGTGGAACTCAACCACGGCGTCCGGCAGCCGGTTGGGTATTTGCGCCAATGCGACCGCCAGTGAGTAGTGGGCGTCGGTCAGTTCGGGATCGATCTTGACCGCTGCCTCAAGCTGCCCTATGGCCTCAAATATTCTGCCTGGTATCTGTAATAGGACGTTTCCCAACGCTGCACGCCGGCGCGCGTTCTCCGGATCCAGACGGACGGCGGTCTGAAGTTCGGCAGACGCTTCCGCCATACGGCCGGGTATCCGCGACAGAGCGCCTCCCAGATTGCTGTGTGCGTCAGGGTAATCCGGATCGAGACGAACCGCGGTCTGATATTCCACAATCGCTTCAGCCGTGCGGCCCGACTGGAGGAGAATCGCCCCGAGGTTGTTATGTGCGTCGGCGTAGTTCGGATAAATCCGCAGGGCGCTTTGATACTCGGAGATCGCGTCCGTCGTTCGGCCCGGAATTTCGAGTAGAGCATTCCCCAGATTCACGTGAGCCAGCGCGTCCTCCGGGTTAACGTTCGTAACGCTGGCCCAGAGTGTGGCTTCATCCAGCCAATCGAAGTTACGGGCGTAGGTTCGCACGCCCAAGGCCAGGCATAGGGCCCCGGCTGCGACCCACACCACCTTCCGGGGGATTAGTTGCCGATACCGTCGAGCGAGCGCGCAAATCAGCCCCAGCGCGCAACCCGTAAGTCCGATGGCTGGCAGGTACATGAAGCGCTCCGACATAGCGCTGCCGATGAGGAGGAAAAGGTTCGAGGTCGGAGCCAGCGCGACAAAAAAGAAAAAGGTGAAGAAGCAGATCGGCCTATTTTCGCGGCGCAGCCTGAATGCAAGGGCGATCCCGGCCATGCACAGCGCAAGCACGACGGGCGCCTGCAGGTCGCCCCAGCCTGCCAGTGGCCATTGGAACAATGGCACGGAGTTGTAAGAGTAGTCCGCCGATAAGCGGGCCGGCCAGACGAACAACCACAGAAACCTGCCGAGCACCTTCAAAGCTGTCATTCGCGCGGTCCAGAAGGCAGCGCCAACCAGGGGATTCTTGTGGAAGGGCACGTCCAGGTGCATATGCAACTGGCTGCGCAGAACGAAGAACGCGGCAAACGGGAGCGCCAAAACCGCATAGGACAGAATTCGCCGCCGCCAGACGGCCCGTTCCGACCAGATCTGGTCGTAAGCCAGCATCAGGGCCGGCAAAACCACGCCATTCTCTTTCGAAAACAATCCAATCGTCTGAGAGAGTGCCAGCGCGATCAGCCAGCCGGCCTTGCGCCATCCGGAACCGGCTGTCGCCCGAACGTGGCACAGCAGGCCCATGAGGATGCCGCAAGCCGCGAGTAAATCGGCTCGCCCAACGATGTTGGTCACGCCTTCCGTGAGCAGAGGATGCAGCCCCCAGACCGCCGCCAAGGCAAGCCCCAACAACGGCTCGCCAAAAATCAACGCGCCCAGGGCGTATACCAGCGACACATTGGCAGCGTGCAGAACCAAGTTCACCCAGTGATAGCCCGCAGGGTTCGTTCCGTCGCCGAAAACCGCGTAATTCAGGAGGTAAGAAAGCGTAGTCAGCGGACGGTACAAGTCCGTGGTGGGCTCACTTACCCAATAGCCTTCTGTAAGAATGCGGCGCACGCTGTGCAGGCTTGCTTCGTGAACGCGAGCGTCCTCGACGATCGCCGATTCGTTGTCGTATACAAAACCGGCATCGAACGAATTGGAGTACGCTGCAAAAACGAGGACCCAGAGAAGGGCTATCTTCCATACGTGGGGCCACCAGGGATGTGTCGCCACCGCGGAGGGCTGAACGCCCCTGCTTCGATCGCCCTTGGACGCCCTGGCGGGTTTTCTGTTCAACCTGACCCCAGGCTCCTCAAATTACTTTCGATCTGCGGCAACAGATTCGATGGCCCGTTGCGCAACACATACTGATGGGCTTGCTCCAGATACTTTCGCGCGCTCGCCCGATCTCCCGTGTTCACGTATGCCTGCACCAGGAACATCATCGCAATCGGCGTGTTCTGGTCTTCCACCTGAAGTGCCGGGAGGAGCACGGGGATGGCCTCCTTGCTGCGGCCCGCATACAGCAGATTTTTTGCCAGTTCCAGCCGGGCGATGCGAAAACCGGGCTGCTGCGCGATGGCGATGCGATATTGCTCGATTGCATCGGCAGGGCGGTGCTGGCGTTCGCGCACGTCGGCGAGCCATGCGTGGGTTTCAGGATTGTTGGGCTTGAGCTGGATGGCCTTCTCGAGTTCGGCCACGGCCCCATCGTACTTGCCCTGCGCGGCGAGCGCCGTACCGTGATACATGTACACCTCCGCGAGCTGCGGACTCGCTGCACGGGCTCTCTGGTAGAGATCTTCCACTTCTTCGGGAGTCGCCTGGCTCGGGTATTGCGAGATGTAAAGCAAGTTCACCAGGCAGTCCAGATTGTCCGGATATTGTTGCAGAACCTCTTTGTAAATCCGCGAGGATGCGTCGAACTCCCGTTTGTTCAAGAGCTTTTTGGCTTCCATGAGGCGGTTCTCGATGCCGGTGGCGAGCTTCATCATGTCGACGTAGAGCTGGTCTCCGTTGGGCGGGTAGTGGTCCTTGTTGGTCTCCGCGAGTTGGTAGTCTTTTTCGGTTTCCGCGGCGCGGCCCAGTCTCTTGCTGGTCTCTCCCAGACCGAACCAGGCGGAACCGAAAGTCGGCCAAGCCTCGGTGGCGCGGCGATAGAGATCGTCAGCTCCGGAGAAGTCCTGTTGCGCGAACTTCACTCGGCCCAGGAAGTACAGAGCCATCGGCGCACCTGGGTTCTTTGTGAGATAAGGTTCCAGCGCGGCGGCGCTTTCCGGGAACCGACCCAGCTTGAGGAGCAGTTCGGCTCGTTTGAGGATCGCGGGCGCATAGTCCGGGCGAATCCGCAAACCTTCTGAAACCGACGCCAGCGCCTCATCCAACTGGCCGGTTTTTTCCAGGCAAAGAGCCAGGTAGTATCGCCATGCGAAGTCCTTCGGGTCCAGGCGCACGGCGCGTTGGTAGGCAGGCACCGCGGCTGGATACAGGGTATGCGCTTCCAGAACCATGCCCAGACTTGCCCGAGGCCTGGGCGCTTTTCGGCTGGGCTACGGCTTCATCGCGTGCCTTCAGTATGGCGTTTTTTACGTCCGCATCGAGACCATCGACCGGAATCACAGGGATTGGCGGGACGGACTTCGCACACGACAGCTCCAACAACGCAGCCAATATTAGGGAGGCGATCACCCGCGCCATAAAAGTATTGCCATGATATCATCCCTGTTTCATGGTGGATCGACGTTGAACCGGGTCTCTTTTGTACGGTCTTTGCCGGCCTTGTTGTTCGTCTGTTTATTGGCTTGCAAAACATCCTCGTCCAACAAATCGTTGCTCTTCGAGGACGTGTCCAAACAGGTCGGAATCGACTTCTGGCAGTTTTCCGGCGCCACGGGCGAGATGCTTCTTCCCGAAATGGTCGGATCAGGCGCGGCGCTCGTCGACTACGATAACGACGGCGATCTGGACATTTATCTGGTGCAGGGGTATCCCACGGCTCCTCAAGGCAAACCTCTCGTGCCCGTTCCGCCGGGTTGGAAACCGGGTAACCGGCTCTTCCGGAATAATCTCGCCGAAACAGGCAAACTGACGTTCACCGATGTCACCGAAGCGGCCGGCGTAGGCTTGGCCGATAAAGGCATGGGTGTGGCGGCCGGCGACTACGACAACGACGGATACGTCGATCTTTATGTCACCAATTACACCCACAACATCCTGTATCACAACAATGGAAACGGCACGTTCACGGACGTGACCGCCAGCGCCGGTGTCGCTTCCTCCGGCTGGTCCACCAGCGCCGCATTCATCGATTACGACAAGGACGGCCTGCTGGACATTGCGGTGGTTCATTATGTTGATTTCTACCGGCGTCCCTGCTACATGTTCGAGGGCAAACTCGATTATTGCGGTCCGTCGCCTTTCAAAGGGACAGCGACCGAGTTGTATCACAACCTCGGCAACGGGCGGTTCAAGAATGTGACCAATGAGGTCGGTCTGAACGCGAAGGTGGGGCCCGGGCTCGGCATTCTCACGGGAGATTTCGGCCCCGACGGGTATCCCGGTTTCATGGTCGCCAATGACGGCGCGGCGAATCATCTCTGGATCAATGAGCCCCAGGTGAATAAGCAAGGCCGTCCGCAATCGAAGCCGGCCGAGAGAGTATTTAAAGAAGTGGGGCTCACCCACGGGCTGGCCTATGCGTCGGACGGCAAGCCGCGGGCCGGCATGGGCATTGCCTCGGGCGACGTTTTTGGCGACGGCGGCGAATCCATCATCGTGACGAACCTGCCGACCGAGGCATTCACGCTGTTTCAACGGCAGCCGAATGGGGATTTTGTCGATGCCACGGAACAATCGGGCTTGTCGCATATTTCCCTGCCGTATACGGGATTTGGGGTCGGCCTGTTCGATATGACAAATAGCGGGCTGCTGGATATGTTCAGCGCGAATGGCGGAGTCAGAGGTATGGCCGCGGATCTGAGCTCGAACCCGAAGGGCGACCCGTTTCCCTACCGCGAGAAGAAGCTGTTGCTGAAGAATATGGGCAAGGGGAAGGAGTTTGAGGATATTTCGGCCGCGGCGGGTCTGGCGCTGGCTACCGCCGAAGTGAGCCGCTCGGCGGCGTTCGGCGATGTGAATAACGATGGTGGAATGGATATTCTAGTCACCAACAATAACGGTCCCGCGCGTCTGCTGTTGAACACCGTGCCAAATCGCGGGCACTGGCTGCTGGTTCATCTCGAAGGCAAGAAGACCAGTCGTTCAGCATATGGGAGCGTCGTGGAACTCGTGCGCAAGGATGGCACATCGGTCCGGCGCTGGCTTCGAGGCGATGGCAGTTACCTCGCGGCGAACGACCCCCGTGTTCATTTCGGTCTGGGGAAGGACACCGAGGTGAATCGCATACAGGTTGATTGGCTGGCTGGGGAATGCGAGTCGTGGAAACCGACCGCGGTCGACACGATCGTGAATCTCAAGGAAACCACTGGTCAGCCTTGCCCCGCAGTGCCGTCAGGCTCGCGTCATTGACAAATCAAATTTGTGTCAAATTTTGACATAATTTTACAAACTTTTCTTACTTTGTAATATGCTCATCCCACGTCGAAACGGGGTGGTGCAGTAGTAGTATCAGTGTGTTTGATACAGGTGCTGTGCACTTGTAGATATCCGTCTGCTCATCAACGGTTTCCTTTCGAAGACATGGCCCAACCGACCGGGCTCGATTTCTGGCAGTTTTCCGGCGCCACCGGAGACTTCCTGATGCCGGAGCTGATGGGATCGGGTGCGGCCCTGATCGACTACGATAACGACGGCGACATGGACGTATTTCTGATCCAGGGCACGCCGACCTATCCGCAAGGCACGCCGCTGGTGCCGATACCGGCTGGATGGAAGCCGGGCAATCGCCTGTTCCGCAATAACCTGCACGAAACCGGGAAGCTTTCGTTCACCGACGTTACAGAATCATCGGGCCTGGGCCTGGCCGATCAAGGAAACGGCGTGGCGGCCGGCGACTACGACAACGACGGCTACGTTGATCTCTATGTCACCAATTACGGCCAAAATGTTCTGTATCACAACAACGGCAACGGCACCTTCACCGATGTGACGGCAACGGCCGGAGTGGCGTCCTCGGGTTGGTCGTCGAGCGCCGCGTTCATCGATTACGACAAGGATGGGCTGCTCGATCTGGTGGTGGTTCATTATTTGCAGTTCTATCGCCGGCCTTGCTATACGCCGCAGGGATCGCCGAACTATTGCGGACCGCAGGCGTTCAAGGGGACGGTCACCGAGCTGTACCACAACCTCGGCAACGGGCGATTCAAAAACGTCACCGATGAAGTCGGGCTAAGCGCGAAATCGGGCCCCGGGCTGGGCATCTTGACCGGGACGTTCGGCACAAGCGGGTATCCGGATTTTCTGGTGGCCAACGATGGGGCGGCGAATCATCTTTGGATCAACCAGCGCAGGAGCCCGCAATCGAAGGAAGGCGATCGGGTGTTTCGCGAGGAGGGTCTGAGCCGCGGGCTGGCATATGCTTCCGACGGGAGGCCGCGGGCCGGCATGGGGATCGCGTCGGGAGACTTGTTCGGCGACGGCGGTCAGGCGCTGGTGATTACCAATATTCCGACCGAGGCATTCACGTTGTTCCAGCGGCAACCAACCGGGGATTTTATCGACGTCACCGAGCAGAGCGGACTGTCGCGCGTTTCGATGCCCTATACGGGTTTCGGCGTCGGCCTGATCGACATGGAGAATCGCGGGCTCCTCGATCTGTTCACCGCCAATGGCGCGGTGAACGTCACAATGGAGCGCTCCGGGGATCGTTTTCCCTACCGCGAGAAGAAGCTCTTGCTGAAAAATATGGGCAAGGGGAAGGCGTTTCAGGATGTTACGGCATCGGCCGGTCCGGTTTTTCAGATTCCAGAGGTCAGCCGAGCCGCGGTTTTCGGGGACGTGAACAATGACGGCGGAATGGACATCCTGGTGACGAATAATAACGGCCCCGCGCGCCTGCTTCTGAACACTGTGGGGAACCGCGGGCATTGGCTCATGGTTCATGTCGAAGGCACCAAAACCAATCGCTCGGCCTATGGAAGCGTGGTGGAGTTGGTGCGAACGGATGGCACATCCGTCAAAGCTTGGGTAAGAGGCGATGGCAGTTACCTGGCGGCAAACGACCCCCGAGTTCATTTCGGTCTGGGACAAGCGAAAGCGGTGGACCGCATTCAGGTTTATTGGCTGGCTGGTGAATGCGAGTCGTGGAAACAGAGCGCAGTCGACATGATCGTGAATCTCAAGGAGGGCACCGGTCAGCCATGCGAAAGCTTGTCCGCCGGCGTCGGCCGCTGAGGGCATTCCTTACCAAAGAAAACTGATATAGAATCAACTGGTGCATTTACGCGCACATTTGTGGCTGATATTGACCGTTGCCGGCTGTGCGGTCATGATTTTTCCGGCGCGAACCGTTGGTCAGCAGCAAGCGCAGACCACCGCCGAAGTGACACAGCGCGACACGCCGTTCACCTTCAGCACCGGGGTCAATCTGGTGCTGGTGCCCGTGGTGGTTCGCGACCGCGATGGGCACGCCGTCGGCACGCTGAAGAAGGAAGACTTCCAGCTCTTCGACAAAGGCAAGCTGCAGGAAATATCGAAGTTTTCCGTTGAGAAGGCCGAGGCGCCACCCACTCTGCCCGACACCTCCATCCAAACCGACGCCAGCGGAAATCCACAGGCGAAACCTTCCGGTGCCGGCCGCGCAACCCATCGCCGAACATTTCATCATGTGGCTCTTTGACGATTTGCATTTGAGCTTCGGCGATCTGGCGCAAACGCGCGAAGCGGCGAAACGCGTGCTGAAGGAGTCGTTCGCGCCTGGCACCCGCGCCGCCATTTACACGACGTCCAACCACACTTCGCTCGATTTCACCGACGACCGCGACAAGCTGGACGCGACCCTGGACCAGATTCGGCCGTGGCCGACGATACCCACCGACGCGGCGGTGAATCCTTGCCCGGATGTCAGCTATTTCCAGGCCGACCGGATTATCAACGGGAACGATCAGCAGGCCGCGCTTGCGGCGCAGGCTGATTATCTGTCGTGTCCGGATGGCGCTGGTGCGACGACCGCGGCCAACACGATCGCGATTATGGCCGAACAACAGCACGTCGCGATCCCCACGGCTCAGATCTCAGCCTCTCTCCAGAGTACGATCTCGGAGCCGGTGAGAATGCTCGTCCTAAAGCAGGCTGAAATCGGCTTCCAGGACACGCGGAACACCCTGCTGGTCCTGAAGGGTCTGGTCCGGCGCATGTCCGCCATGCCCGGCAGCCGCACCGTTGTGATGGTTTCTCCCGGATTCTTCCTGGTGAACGACCATCGCACCGACGAGATGGACGTGATCAACAACGCCGTCCGCAATAACGTTGTCATCAGTTCGCTGGATGCCCGCGGTCTCTATGCACTCACTCCCGGCGGTCAGGCGGATACCCCTATCGGCGTCGTCGATCCGAGTACGGCCAGCGTAAAACAGAGCTACGCGCGCCAGGCCGCTCTCGCCAATATGGACGTCCTGGAAGAGTTCGCCGACGCCACCGGCGGAGCCTTCTTCCACGACAACAACGATTTCGTGGGCGGACTGAAGCTGGTTGCAACCCAGCCGGAATACATTTACGTCCTGGCTTTCGCGCCGCAGAACCTGAAGCTCAACGGCAGCTATCACAAGCTGAAAATCGTGCTGAAGAACGGCGCCGGTCTCGAGATGCAGGCGCGCCGCGGGTATTTCGAGCGCAACCATCTGCAAGATCCCGCCGAGGAGGCGAAGGAAGAACTGAAAGAAGCGTTCTTCTCGCGCGAGGAAATGCGCGAGCTGCCGGTGCAATTGAACACGCAATTCTTCAAGACCGGCGATCTCAAGGCCCGACTCTCCATCCTGGCGCGCATCGACGCCAAGCACCTGCGCTATCGGAAGGCCGACGGGCGGAACGACGACACGTTGACAGTGGTGGGTGGAGTGTTTGACCAGAATGGAAAGTATGTGGTCGGCACTCAAAAAGTCGTGGACTTGAAGTTCAGGGACCAGACGCTCGACGCTCTCCCCGAGGGAGGCATCACGGTGAAGACGAATCTGGATGTGGCCAGCGGCAACTACATCGTTCGGCTGGTGGTGAGAGATTCAGAGGGCAACGTGATGTCGGCCCTGAACGGTTCCGTCGTCATTCCGTAGCGTGCTGGCTGCATACCCGTTCGTGGCCACCATCGCTGCCCGGTCCCGGTAGAACGCGGGGTCGTCCGGCGCCCATGTGGCCAGACCGTCCACATAGCGATTGCACATGCAGAACACCGCCGCAATCAGTACCGTGTCGTGGATTTCGCGATCGCTGGCGCCCTGCATCCGCGCGGCTTCGATATCGCCGGAAGTCACTTCCTTCCCGCCGAGCCGCACTTTACCGGCGATCGTGAGCAATGCTTTCAGCTTGCCGGAAATCTCCGCCTGCCCGAAGTCGCGCTTTACAGCGAGAACCAGATCTTCATTTCCTCCAAGTTGATGCGCCGCGATCGCGCCGTGGATGGTTTGGCAGTACCGGCAATCGTTCTCCGACGAAACGTAGGTTGCGATCAACTCTCGTTCGCCGGGCGATAAGGTATGCGGTCCGCGCAACAGCACATCCACTAACTCGTTCAGCGGCTTCGCTGTTTCGGGACGAAACATCATGGGTCCCCGGATTCCGGGAACGCCGTCGGGAAGTTGTATGTGCGCCAAGGAGGATACGAGTGTAACCGGCCTCCCACGGCCATTCAATAATCGAAGTGTATTAGCGGCTCTTGAAACGCGGCGGAATTCGCTGGTGTCAAGGAGCGCTTGCCGGCTTGATATTCCTGGACTCGACGCATTCGTAGGCGCCCGCCGGCACATTCCTGAACTCCTGAACCATTCCGCTCGGCCACTCAATGACAACCCGGCCGGCTTTGTCTCGCTTGCCGAGGCCGAATGTGAGCGCCATCTCGGACTGGGAGAGATAACTCGAACCGGTCTTCACCATGCGCATTTGCGTGCAGTCCGGAGTTGTGAGGCGAACAACCGCGCCTACTGCATCGCGGTTCGACCTGGTTCCCACTAAGTGGATCCGGAGCGCATGGTTTCCGTTGCTCACGTCGTTGCGATAGAGTGCCGCAGGGCCTTGATTGCTCGTGATCAGCACATCAATGTCGCCATCGCGATCAAAGTCGCCCAGGGCGAGACCGCGCGCGACCTTCGGCGCCGCAAAACCGCCTCCGGCTTCCATGGCCACATCGCGAAAGGAACCTTTCCCGTCGTTCAAGAACAAGTGAGGCGGTTGGGCATATCCATGGTTGTGGCTGATGTTGCGAACCGTCTCGTCGATGTGTCCGTTGACGGCGAGAAGATCCAGCCAACCGTCCAGGTTAACGTCGAAGAACGCGCATCCAAAACCCAGACTGTTTCGCGAAGGCTGGCCGATCCCCGCTCTCATCGCGACATCGGAGTAGACGCCCAGCCGATTCGGCCGGTAGAGCGAGAGCATTTCATTGTCGAAGTTCGTGATCGCGATTCCAGCCGCGCCCGCATTGTCGAAGTCGGCAATATCGATGCCCATGCCCGCGCGCGCCTTTCCGTCCTCGCTAAACGCCACGCCCGCCCGGACACCCATTTCATCGAATGTCCCATTGCGCTGATTGCGGTAGAGTTTGTTCGGCTGCGTATCGTTCGCAATGAGAAGATCGGGCCAGCCGTCGTGATCGTAGTCGAGCAACGCTACTCCGAGCGATTTCGAGCTCGAATCAAAAATCCCGCTCTTGGCCGTGACGTCCTCGAACGTGCCGTCGCCGCGATTGCGGAATAGCCAGCACGTCGATCCGCGGTACGCTTCGGGCGTGCAATAGGATTTATTCTTGCCGTCCACGCTGCAGAACACGTCGTGCTCGGGCGACCACTTCACGTAGTTGCAAACAAAGAGATCCAGGAACCCGTCCCGGTCGTAGTCAAACCACATCGCGGAGGCGCTGAAAGCGCTTCGATCGCCGATCCCCGCCTTCTCAGTCACGTCGATGAAGTGGCCCTTGCCGGTGTTCTTGAAGAGGCGGTTTTGTCCGACCGCGGTGATGAAAACATCCGGAAAACCGTCGTTGTCGTAGTCGCCCACCGCGACGCCCATGCCGTACATCTCCACCGCCAGGCCGGCGTTCCGGGTGACATCCGTGAAAGTGCCGTTGCGATTATTGCGGTAGAGCCGCAAGGTGCTGCGCTGGCGCTTGTGATCGGGCCAATCCATCCCATTCACGAAAAGGATATCGAGCCATCCGTCGCCGTCATAATCGAGAAATGCGCAGCCCGGCCCCATTGTCTCCGGTAGACGCTTTGCTCCAAACGCACCGCTGTTGTGACGAAAATCGATTCCAGCCGATCCGGTAATTTCGGTAAGCCGGAATCCAAGATCCGCTGCTGAGACCAGCATCGGAATTCCGCCGAGAACGAGCGAGCGACGGGTCACGCGATGCTGACCAGCCCCGTCCGGATGGCGTGCACCACCAGCTCAGCCGTATTATGAATGTCCAGGGCCTGCATGATGTTCGCGCGGTGTACGCTCACGGTGTTTACGCTGAGGCCCAGCACCGCGGCGATCTCCTTGTTCGACTTGCCGTGAACGATCAGTTGTAGGACCTCCAGCTCACGCGTGGACAAGGCAGCGGCGGACGACTCCGCGTCCGACCAACGTCCCAGACGCGGATCGAGTACCCGTGCGCCGCCGGCGATCTTTCTCACGGCGTCGACGAGTTCCAGATCCAGAGCGTTCTTTAGCAGATAACCCCGCGCCCCCGCTTCCAGACAAGTTCGGACGTAGCTGGCCTCGGCGTGCATGCTGAGAATCAGTACGGCAATGGAGGGATTCGCTTTGAGGATCAGCCGCGTGGCAACGGCTCCGTTCATGCTCGGCAGCGCAAAATCCATTACGACCACCGCGGGGATCAGACGGGCAGCGGCATCCACGGCGTCGTGTCCGTCGCTCTCCTCGCCGACTACGACGATGTCGCTCTCGTCCTCGAGGATCCGGCGGAATCCACGGCGGACGAGACTATGGTCGTCCACCAATAGGACCGAGATCTTAGGCGCCGGCATGGGCCTCCTCCGGCGTTATCGGCGCCGTTACCCGGACGAGTGCTCCGCCGGCGGCGCTGGGCAGGAACTCGATGGTGGCGTCGATGAGCTCCGCCCGCTCGCGCATGGACACAAGTCCCATGCCCCGCCCTTCCACGCGCGGAAAGCCGATTCCATTGTCTTCTACTTCCAACACAATCGAGGCCTGCAAGTATTTTAGCCGGACCGCCGCGCTGGTCGACTTGGAGTGCCTTACGACGTTGTTGAGAGCCTCCTGCAACACGCGGTAAAGATGGATGGACACGCCGCGATCGAGATCCCGGCTCACTCCGGCTTTTTCGTAGCGTATTTCGATACCAGTCTGCTTTTGAAAGCTCGGGAGGTACGCGTTCAGGGCGCTCTCCAGCCCCGCCTCATCAAGCACCACCGGGTGGAGCGCATGGGAGAGCGAACGGATCTTCTCGAGTGTAGCCTGCACGATTCCCCGCACTTCATCCAGTTGTTCGACGAGCGGCGAGGGTTCGCCGGAGGCGCGGCGGCCGGCGAGGCGCAGCATGGCTCCAATCGAAATGAGGATCTGGCCGAAGTCATCGTGGAGCTCGCGCGAGATGGAGCGAAAGGTGTTCTCCTGCATGGAAATCAGTTGCTGCGCCAGTTCGCTCCTCCGCTCGGATAGCGCCGCGACCTGCGCGAAAAGGCGCCGGTTGTACTGCACAAGATAAAGACTGGTGAGCACGATGAGAACGAGCATGGCCGCCATGAAGATGTAGACGTTGCGTTCCACACCCCGGTAAAGTTCCTGCGTGCGGGTGGCGGCCTCCTGCTCACTTTCGTTGTTCCGCACCAATAGCCGCGCAACCGCGGTGGTTAGCGCGTCCTGCCGGGCCTGCAGCGAGAAGCGGATTTGCGCGCGCGCTTCCTGATCGTGTCCCTGGTTGGCGAGCGCAAAGGTGCGGTCGGTGGCCCGCCAGAACTCGGCGAACGAATCGCCCAGAAACTGCCGCTGATTGGAGGAGCCGTCGCTCGACAATAGCTTCTCTTCCCTCGACAGCGCGTCTTCGAGATCGGTACGAATGCGCCGGAACTGCGGGGCCCACGCTGTCAGCGGGTAAGGCTCGCCCGCGTCTAGCATGTCGCGCATGGCCAGATTCAGCGAATTCAGATTGTTCTGGATGCGCAGCAGGAGGAGTGAATCCGTGCGGTTGCGATCGATGATTTCAGCCTGCAGTTCGCGCAGCCGATGAAGCTGAACGATGGTATAGCCTGAGTAAACGGTAACCGCGGAAAGGGTCACAACGAGGCCGGCAAGGAGCCCGAGCGTAGGCGAGCGTGGCAAGTTCAAGTGAGTTTCATCAAGTTCCCAACAGCGCCACGCGCATCACGAGTTGTCTTTCTTATTTCCCCATGGCTTTCCACACATCAGCCTTAGTCTGCGGCGCGGCGGAGGCGTGTACGTTGATGTACCGGTCGAAATCCAGATTGAGCCTCACGAGAACCGGGTACAGCGCCTTCACGTGATCGTTGGCCGGCTCGCCGGGATTTACCGAGAAGTCGCCCTGGAAAATCACCTTTTCCTTGGGAATGTACGCGATGATCAACCCGTTGGAGTGAGGCGCCGGATAGATGTGGTACATCTCAACGATTCGGGTACCATCGGAGTAAACCTTCTTCTCCTCAACGGTTTCAAACTTCGCTTTCTTCGGATTCTTCGCGAGGGTGTCGTTCATGAGCGTTCTCGGCGTATTGAGCGCCTTGTCGAGGAACACCTCATTGTTTTTCTGCGTGATGATGATTGCGCCCTCGGCCACCAACACGGGCAGCCCTCCGGTGTGATCGGAGTGGGGATGCGTGTTCATGACGTAGCGGATGGGCTTGTTCGGAATCAGCTTCTTCGTTTCGGCCACGTAGGCAAGGGCGCGTGCCTCGGATTGGCCGGCCTCCAGCATCATGATGTAGTCTTTGAACTCGACGATCACGGAATCGTAGCTGCCGGGTCCAGTGGTCAACCGGTACAGGCCGTCACCCAGCTTTTCGGAAGTGACCGTCAGTGGACCTGGAGCCGGCGGTCCACCGCCCGGTCCACGACCTGCCGGCGCGGGAACCAGTGTTGCGACATCGGGAGGATTCGCCTTTGCCGCCGTCACATCCACTTCAAAGAAGGGCCAGCCGCCGCGCGTCTGCACGATTTTCGTCGGAGCCATCGCGCCGCCGAAGTCCTTCCATCCGGTGTAAGTCGCGACGATGTGCATGTCGCCCATGATGTTTTCGCCGAGCCAAGTCTCCACGCGATCCACCATGTGCTTGTCGTCCACATAGCCGTTGATCATGTAGCTCTTGCCGGAAGACGCCTTGACCGCCGGGCTCCAGCTTAAGACGGTGTAGCTCTTGCCGTCCACCTTGCGATGGCTCAGCGTGGCGTTATTCTCCGCGGCGCCTTTCAGAAAACCCCAAGGCGTGATGTAAAACTCGAGCGAGCCGGCCCAGGGCTGCGAGACGTCCGCCTGCTGGGACGTGACCTGCTGGAAGAAGACGCCGGGCGTTAGCGTGGTTGATCCGCCCGGACCAATGTTGTTGGTGGTCCCGGTGTGCCGGGACGCGGGTGCGGTGAGGTCGATCACGCGGACGTAGCTGTTGATGGGCCGCATTGGATCGTGCGTCCCCTTGCAGATCATGTCGGAAGAGTTGGCCCCGCACTGCTGGAATGCAACGTCCTTCGCCGATCCCGAATACGTGATGGATTTCACATCGCCCAAAGCCTTTTGCGCGTCGGCGATCACGGTTTTCGCATCCTGGGCCAGGGCGATTCCAGAGAGGAACGCGAGGCAGATTGGGACTAAAGCAAGTTTCTTGAACACAGCATCTCCTTCTGAGCCGGATTGCGAGATCGAACGCACCCGTCCTGAGTATTCTATATCGAGTGAATGAGCTTCGTGTGGCGCCTAGCGATATTGCTGCACGTTAAGGCTGAAGAGTGCGCTTTTCGGCCACTGCGCGTCGCCGATCGTGATTTTCGTGCGACTCGCATCCGCGACGCCCATCGTCCGCAGTGGGATGCGGAAGTCGAAGAAGTGATCTCCGGCCTGAACCAACGGATTGGGCTGCAAACCCGCGCTTGCCTGGAAGATTGGCTTGCCGGCGCGCTCGAGCATAAGCCAATACGACACGAAAGGCCGATGACTATTGGCGCGGCCACTCTGATCGAATGTCGCCTGGTCTCCGATGTTCGCTGTGGCGTTCAACACGAACTCGCCGACGCCGGAAACGCCGACTTTCATCACCGGCCATCCCATGGGCGGCTTCTCCGCCTGGCTGCCAGGCGCAGGGACCGGCTCAGACGATTCGATCCGAACATATAGAAACGAGTCATCGTAAGTTGCCCGCACTTGGAAGCCATGCTTCGCCGCCTCTGCCGGATTGAATGCCGGCGCGACGCTCTGCCACGGAGCCCCGGCTCGCTCGAAGGCGCCCGCGACCGGCGGGACCATAGCATAAACCGAGTCAGCGTTGTACGGCTTATCGCTCCAGACCTGGTCCTTGATCTTCCAGAGCCCGTCTTCCTTGACCAAACGCATGCGCAGGAATTGCCCTTCGCCGATTTGTCCAAGCAACACGGCGTCGTCTCCCTGTACGAAAACCCTGGACGAGGTGTAATGCGCATCCGGCCGCGCGCGGAAAAGAGGCCGTATCTTCTCCGCGTTCGCCATCGCTTCGCGGGACCACAGCCCGACAAAGGCGTTGGCGTCGCCGGTTTGCTCGGCCTTCTCCATCTGCTTGTAAACGGCCAGGACTTGGTCCTCGGCGCGTTGCGCCCGGCACCCGATGGTGCAGATCAACAAACAGACAAGAGTCCGCATCTACCGGATGATATCGGCAGGACGGGCGACCTGCTTTACAGACGTGTGCGTCCCTACCGGCCCGCGACTTCCGCGACCGGGATGCCCTTGGCTTTCATCAGGGATTCCAGCAGCGCCACGGTCTTCGGGAACGCGTCCGCGCCACCGCGAACGCCACCTGCGCCGCGGGCGACGTCGAGGGGCGTGTGGCCGGTGGCGTCTTTGACGGTAAGGTCGGCGCCATTGGCGACCAGGAATTCGATGAACTTGTCGAAGCCGTGTTCGGCCGCGCCGTGCAGCGCGGTCTGATTCGGGACGGCGTTCGCGCCCGGCATTTGACTGCCGCGGCGGGAGCCTGTTGTGCGATGCGTGCGCCCACGCTCTCACCTGCGCCGAAAGCCCTGCCGCTACCGGGGCCACCGAAGCCCAGATTGCGGTCGAGAACCGACCGGGCGTTCACGTTCGCGCCGGCTTTGACCAGCAGATCCATGGTGGCGAGCACGCCTTCGTCGGTGCGGTTGCGTCCGCGCGTGACGCGCGATGCCGTAGTCGACGCCGGCCGCGGCCATCAACGGCGTGATGCCTTCCTTGCTCGGCAGATCGACCAGCGCTTTGTACTCAAGCAGCAGCGCGGTGAACTTGTCGTCGCCGCCGCGCGCGGCGCGCAATAACGGCGTGGCGCCCTGGGCGAGCATTGTGTCGCCGCCGCGATCCTGCGGGACGTCGCGATACGGCGGACGCCGCTTCAACTGGATGTTCGGATTCGCGCCCTTTTCGAGCATCATGCGCCCGACATCGACGGCAGTGAGCTTATCCGGGCTCGGGAGGACGGCCACCGCGCCGTTCCCTTTCGTCGGCAGCGTGCTGACGTCGGCCGCCATGTAGACCGGCGAGCGGCCGAACAGATCCCACTTGTCGAGATCGGCGCCGCCTTTGACGAGCACGGCCGCCGTGTCGAAATGCATGTTCTCGAGCGCGAGCAGCAGCGGCGTCTCGCGATCCGGATCTTCGGAATCGGGATCGGCGCCGGCGGTCAGCAGGTTCTGAACGCAGGCCGCGCAACCTTCCCGCGCGGCATAGTGCAGCGCGGTAAAGCCGCCCTTGTTCATGTCCTTCGGGCGAGGCTCCTGGATGATCTTGCGTTCCCACTGATTGACCTTGCCGTGATCGTTCAGGTTTGCGCCTTTCGACGCGAGGAACTTCACCATGTCGGCCTGGCTTTGCGCGGCGGCCCACATGAGCGCGGACTGTTCGCCCCAGGTTTCCTTGGCGTTGATGTCGGCTCCCGCGGCCAGCAGCGCCTTGGCGGCGTCAATCTTGCCCGCGCGCGCGGCAGCCATCAGCGGAGTTTCGCCATTGGGAGTTTTGAAATTGGGATCGGCGCCGGCCTTGAGCAGCGCTTCAATGATCGGCGCGGAGCCGATGATCGCGGCTTCGGTGATGGCCGACGTGCCGAACTGGTTCGCCAGTTTGACGTTCGCGCCGGCTTTGATCAGCGCGCGGACCAGTTCAAGATCGCCGTTCGCCGCGGCGTACATGATGGCGGTGGTGCCATCGGCGCCGGTGGCGTTCACGTTCGCGCCCTTCGCGCCGAGCAGGCGCATGGCCGCGATGTGGTCGCCGGATTCGGCTGTCTCAAGCAGCGAGGGACTGCCGGCAAACACGAGCGACGCACCGGCCAGCAGGACCGCAAAGGCAGCCGCGAAGGTGCGCATGTTTAGAGCTCCGAAAGACCGTCGACGCCGTCGCCGATGGATTTCACCGGGATCTCATTGCGCTGGAGCAGCGTCAGCAGCAGTTCGCCGTGACGCGAATCCTGCGGATACTTCAAGTGCTGGCCGCCCTTGATCTTTCCGTTGGCGTGTCCCAGGATCGCGGAAGGCAGCGGATCGTTGTTGTGTTTGTCGCTGTTGCTCATGTCGCTGCCGAACAGAATCGTCGAATGATCGAGCACGGTGCCGTCGGCTTCTTTGGTGGCCTCGATCTTCTTGATGAATCCGGCAAACACTTGGGTGTGGTAGTTCTGAATCTTCACCAGCTTGTCCATCTTCTCCGGGTTGTTGCCATGATGGGACAGCGGATGGAACCCTTCTGAGATGCCAGGTTGGTGTAGGTGCGCATGCTGGCTTCGTGATCCATGGAGAGCGTGATCACGCGCGTGATGTCGGCCTGGAACGCGAGCGCCATCAGGTCGAACATCAGCTTGAAATACTCGGTGAGATCGTTCGGCGTGCCGATGGGCGCATCCGGAATCACCAGCTCGGTGTTGTGCGCCTTCTCGGCCATCTGGACGCGGCGCTCGATTTCGCGAACGGAGTCCAGATAATCGCTGACGACGTTGCGATCGCTGCACGCCGAGGCTGGCCTGCAGGCGCTTGGCCTGGGCTTGGACGCGATCGAGAATACTGCCGGTTTCCGTCAGGATCTGGGCGCGTTCCTGATCGGTGTCGCCCTGTCCGAAAAGCTTCTGGAAGACCGCGCGCGGGTTGCTTTCCTGCGGCAACGGCTGGGTGGGCGTGCGCCAGGCGATGCGGGCGCTGCCCTGGCCGACGCTCAGTTCGAGCGAGGGCAGACGCGTGTCCTGTCCAACGTAGCGGACGGCAATCTGGTCGGCGCTGACGCCGGAGTCCGGACCGCCCTTGCCGAAGTCCCAGGGCTTCACGGCGGTCAGCCAGCCCTGCTCGATGTAGGCGTGGGGCTCGGGCGTTTCCGCGGGCTTGTTGCGCAAGCCGGAGACGATGGTCAGATGCTTGCGGAACGGCTCGAGGGGCTTCAGGATCGGCGACATGGTGAAGTTCGTGCCGGTTTCCTTGGGCGACCAGCGATCCATGATCGCGCCGTGAGGGAAGCCAATAAAGGCAAAGCGTTTCGGGGTCTTTCCGGCGGCAGTTGTCCGCCGCACGCGGTTGCGGCGGGAAGCATGGCGTCCAGAAGCGGCAGCGCGAGGGTGGCTCCGGCTCCCTTCAAGATTGTGCGGCGTGAATGTGCTTCTTCGATATGAACATGGCGCCTCTCCTTTTATCTTTGCTTTGAACCGCTCACAACGGACGCAACTGCGCCCTGTGAGCTTCTCGCACTCTGCACCGGCTCCGGCTGCGGCACGCGGCGCATTTTAAACTGATCAGTTTCACCACCGCCTGAACGATGGCCGAAAACTTGTAATCCTTCGCCGCGCGTGTCGCGCACGATCTTGCGGACGGTCGGCATGTCGTAGTACTCGCGCGTGCGGCCCATCGAATAGGTCAAAAGGTCTTCCACAAACGTCTGCACGAATTGTTCGGGACGGCGCAGCAGCGCTTTGCGGAGATCGTCGGGCCCGTTGATCTTGGTGCCGTCGGGCAGCTCGCCGGCCGAATCGATGACGGTGTTGGCAAAGCGGTCCTTGTCTCGCCACATTCCAGTCGCGTCGAAGTTTTCGAGCGCGAAGCCGAGCGGATCCATGATGGCGTGGCATGACGAGCAGGTCGGGTTCGCGCGGTGCTTCGCCATCAACTCGCGAACGGTGAGCGCTTTGGTGGTGCCGATGTCCTTGTCGTTCAGGGTCGGGACGTTGGGCGGCGGGTTGGCCGGCGGGACGCCCTCGATGTAGCTCAGGATGAACTTTCCACGCAGCACCGGGGACGTGCGGTTCGGATAGGCGGCCGCCATCAGGACGGCGCCCTTGCCCAGCAAGCCCCAGCGCGCGGAGTCTTTCAGTTCCACCCGGCGGAACTCATCGCCCTTCACGTCGGTAATGCCGTATTGCAGCGCCAGGCGCTCATTCACGTAGGTATGGCTCGCGCGCAGCAAATCCACGACGCTGCGGTCTTCCCGGAAGATGCTGTCGGCAAACAGCGTGAGCTCGGTGCGGAAATCCTGACGCGGGTCCATACGGCCGGAGGCATACGGGAAGACGTCGCGGTCGGGAACGATCTCGTCGAGCTGCTTCATGTCGAGCCACTGGAACACGAAATTGCTCGCCAGCGTCTTCGATCGCGGATCGGCCAGCATGCGCCGGACCTGCGCGTTCGAGCGTCGCCGGATCGCTGAGTTTGTTCTTGCTGGCGAGATCGAGCAGTTGATCGTCGGGAATCGAGTTCCACAGGAAGAACGAAAGCTTCGACGCGAGTTCGAGATCGGTGATCGCGTACTTCTCGCCCGGCTTCAATCCCGCCGGGACGCGCTCGCCGCGATACAGGAAGAACGGGCTCGCCAGCATTCCCGTGATGCCTTCGGAGCGAATGCCCGGCTTCGAAACCCGCCTTCCTTCGCGCCGTCGGCGTAATACTGCATCAGTTCCGCGATGTCGTCGCTCGTCACCGGGCGGCGATAAGCGCGCTTCGCCAGCGTCGAGAAAATCTCCTTCGCGCAGGCTTCGGGCGTTTTGGTTCTTGTCCTTGGCCGGGTTGCAGGTGAAGATGCGGTCGCGGCTGGGCGTGGAGCTGAGGCCTGTCACATCGAAGGGCCCGAGAAGCTGGAACGAGTTCACGCGGTAGGAACGATCCTGCCCGCCGCCGGGCGCGAACATCTGCAACTGATCGTCGGATTCGGCGAAACTCTGGCGCCGGAACGTGACGCCGATCTTGTGCGGACCGGCCGTGGCCTGGAACTTGATGTTCTTCAGGCGGGCATTCACGCGATCGAGCGCGCCGCTCTGCACCTGATCGTAAAGCTTCATGTCTTCTTCGCCGCCGATGACCGTTTGATAGACGATCTTGTTGTCGACCGTCACCACCAGCGGATTCTCGTACTCCATGCCATTGCCCCAGATATGGGTGGCCATGTCGGCGATGTTGATGTGGTATTCGCCGTCGGCGGGCAGATCCACTTTCGCGAGAATGCCGCCGCGCGTGCCGAGAGGCAATCCGGGAACGTGCGTGAGCTGATTGCCGGAAGCGGCGCGGAACGTCCAGCCCTGCGGCGCGGGAATCGCGCTTGCCGAGCGCCAGTGAGAGCGACGTTGTGGGCGGCATGGACGTATTGCTCAATGAAGGAAGGCGAAACCTGCAGGGCGGACGCGATGTTGTCGAAGCCCTGCGCGGTGTCATCCGGCGGCAGCAATTCGGCGCCGTTGACGTCGACCAAAAGCAGATCGTGGACGGCGTTTTCGTACTCCTTGCGATTCAACCGGTGCAGCACCACCTGATCGGTGATGTGCGCCTGGTTGGGAAGCTTGTCGAGCGAATCTTCGAGCCACGCGACCAGCGAATCGACCGCCTTGCCGTCCGGCTGCTTCGCGCCCGGAGGCGGCATGACGCGGCCGCGCAGCTTGCGCACTGCCTTCTCGAAAAGTTCGGGATCCTTGGCGACGCTCGCGGCCGTGATGCCTTCGAAGCTGACGCCGCCGATCTTGGCTTTGTCGTTGTGGCAGCCCGAGCAGTATTGCTTGATGGTGGCGAGCTGCGCGTCGGCCGATGTCTTGCGCGCTGGGCTGGCGGGCGCGGCGGTGAGGACGCCGCCAGCGATGACGAGCAACGCGATCAGAGGGAATCGAGTTCTGTAATATGTCGCATCGTTGTCATGAGTCCTTAGGCGTCCGGTGAAAGATAGGCCCACAGGCTTTCGAAAGAGCGGCGAATGAATTCATCCGGGTTGCCCATCTTGGCTTCGTATTCCTTGGCCGGCTTGGCCGCGACGCCTTCCGACGGGCTGTGCCCTTTGTTCAGCATCTGATTCAGACGATCGTAGATGGTGCCGTACATGTCGAGCTGCGCGGCGATGTCGGCAAAGCTGAGCACGGGACCCACGCGCGGGAACGATCTTCGTATCTTTGTTCGCGACGCTCTGGATGCGTTGCAGTCCGCCGACAATGCCGCCAATCCAGCCTCCGGTCCACCAATCCACCACCGGCCAGCCTTGTCCGTAGGCGGCGTCGCCCACCGCAAGGACGTTCTGCTGCGGGAAGTAGACGTAGAGATCGCCGTCGGTGTGCGCCGCGTCGGAGATGTATCCGTAACGGATTCCGGAATCGAGAGCGCCCTTGTCGTAGAAGGTTTTGTTGGGTTGGGCGATCTTGGGAAGCTTTTTGAATTTCTGTCCGTTCCAGGGCCACGTGATGTTTTGCTGTCAGCCAGAGCCGGGTGTTCTCCTGGGCAATGATCGTGGCGCCGGCCATGCCGAGCTGCTCGTTGGAGCCGGTCTGTTCGGGATGCCAGTGCGTGTTGAAGAGCGTCCGCACCGGGCCGCCGTTCGGAAGCGCGGCCACCGCCTGCGCCAGCGCCGCGGCGTTCTGTGCGAGTCCGCCATCCACCATCACGACGCCGTCTTGGCTCCCGTGCGCACGACGATGTTGCCAGCCCGCGCCGCTCAGCAGGTAGAGGTTTTCGCCCAGTGGCGTGGTGGTGATTCTCGGGCTTTGCGCAAAAGTGTACGGAGCCAGCTGCCAGGCCTGCCGTGGCGGTCTTCAGGAATGTCCTGCGCGTTGGAGACAACATAGTTCTCCCACATAAAGTATACTTCCACAAGCATTTGGTTACACTGATTCCTAATGTTTGGGCTCCGGCGGCCGGCTGGGGATTATTCGGTGGAGGGGGCGGTGCGCGGCTTAGGCAACTCGGCCGTGCCATCCAACGCGAACACAAACATAATGGGCGGGTTGTCCACCTTGGCTTCGTTTGGACCAACGATAGTCGCGAGACGGCCCAAGCCGCCCTGGAACGCCACGTATTGTTTGCCATCGACTTCATAAGTGACGGGAGGCGCCATGCCGGTGCGGCCGGTCTTGATTTCATACAGGATTTCGCCCTTGTCGGCGGTTACCGCGCGGAAACGCCCGTCGTTGATCACCTCAAACACCATGTTGCCAGCCGTGGCCACGGTTCCGCCGCCGATACCCCCGCCGCCCTCGATCCGCCACATCAATTTCTGATTCACCGGATCCCAGGCCTGTAGGGCGCCCACGCATGCCTTCGGCGGTGGGCGGGCCAATTGCTGGGCTGTCGATTAGTTTGGGGTCACCGTTGCCGCGACTGTAGCCGTTGGTATTTGGCTTCAGCTCGCTGGCGGTGGCATAAGTGAACGGCTGCAGGAAGACCGGAATGTAGACCCAGCCCGTTAGCGGACTGTACGACATCGGCGACCAATTGTGCGCGCCGCCGCCGGTGGGAAACAGCGCGATTGGGTCCTTATCGTAGTAGGCCGCGGGATTCACGATCGGGCGGCCCTTGGCGTCGAGGCCGAGCGCCCAGGTGGTCTTCACATACGGGGCGCCGGAGATGAATTCGCCCGTGACGCGATCGAGCACCCAGAAGAATCCGTTCTTCGAGGCCTGCGTGATCACCTTGCGCGGCTTGCCCTTGATGTTCAGATCGAGCAGCATTAACTGCTGGACGCTGTCGTAGTCCCAATTGTCGTTGGGCGTGGTCTGGAAATACCACTTGAGCTGGCCGGATGTGAGATCGACGGCCAGAATCGAGCAGGTATAGAGATTGTCCACGTTCTGCGCGCCGCGAAACTTCTGGTGCCACGGCTCGGCATTGCCGGTGCCCACGTAAACCAGGTTGGCCTCGGGATCGTAGGCGAAGCCGTCCCAGACCGCGCCGCCTCCGCCTTTGGTCCAGAAGTCGCCGCCCCAGGTCTTGAGCGCGGCCTTCATCGCTTCGTTTTCCGGCGGATTCTCGGGATTTCCGGGAACGGTGTAGAACTTCCAGGCGGCATGCCCGGTCTTGGCGTCGAACGCTGCAAAGAACCCGCGCGTCCATTTATCGCCGCCGGATGCGCCGATAATGACTTTGTCGCCCGCGATCCGAGGAGCCATGGTGAGCGTGTACCAATCCTGCGGATAGGCCACGCGCGATTCCCACACTGGCTTGCCCGTCATTGCGTCCAGCGCCACCAGGCGGCCGTCGATGATCGGCGCGATGATCGTGCTGTTGTAGATCGCCACGCCGCGATTCACGGTGCCGCAGCAGATCTTCGGACGCACGGCGGTCTGGTTCACTTCGGGATCCCAGCGCCACAGTTCTTTGCCGGTCTTGGCGTCGAGCGCATACACGACGCTCCAGGTGGTGATGCCGTACAGCGTGTTGTTCCAAACCAGCGGCGTGCCTTCCTGATTGCCGCCGCCGGCGCCCACCGCGTAGGTCCAGGCCAAGCCCAAGCGCTTCGCGTTGCCATCGTTGATCTGCTTCAACGTGCTGTAGCGGGTTTCGCTCTGATTGCGCCCGTAGCTCAGCCAGGAGCCGGGCAAGGCGTCGTTCGTTGCACTCCCGGCGTTGCGGAGGACCTTGCCATCCACATTCACGGGTTTCGCTGCCGGTTGGGCGCGCAGGCGGCTGGCCCCGGGGAGTCCTCCGAAAAGTCCAACGATACTCAACACCAGCGCGGCGCGTCTCCGTCCAAAGGTACGCATGGAATTGGACCAACGTATCACAGACGAATCCCCGATTTCTTGGCGCCTGCTCAATTAACCTGGAGATGAGAGAAGACGGTTCAAGGAGAAACAATGCAAAAGCGCAAACTTGGAAACAGCGGCCTGGAAGTTTCTGCTTTGGGGCTGGGGTGTATGGGAATGAGCTTCTCGTACGGTCCGCCCAAAGACAAGCAGGAGATGACGGCTCTTCTTCGGACTGCCGTGGAACGCGGCATCACGTTCTTCGACACTGCCGAAGTTTACGGCCCGTTCCTGAACGAAGAGTTGGTGGGCGAAGCCCTGGCTCCCTTCCGCAAGCAAGTGGTGATCGCGACCAAATTCGGGTTCGATCTGAGTGGCAGCGACCATCGGCCGGGAGCCGCAGGCCTGAACAGCCGGCCGGAGCACATCAAGCAGGCCGTCGAGGGCTCGCTCCAGCGGCTCAAGACTGATGTGATCGACCTGCTCTACCAACACCGAGTTGACCCGGACGTGCCAATCGAAGACGTAGCGGGAGCGGTGAAGGATCTGATTCATCAGGGCAAGGTCAAGCACTTTGGCCTTTCCGAAGCCGGCGTGCAGACGATCCGTCGCGCGCATCGAGTACAGCCGCTCACCGCGCTCCAGAGCGAATACTCGCTGTGGTTCAGACGCCCTGAAGCCGAAGTGATCCCGACGCTGGAAGAACTTGGAATTGGCTTTGTCCCCTACAGTCCACTGGGCAAAGGCTTCCTCACGGGCAAGATCGATGAAAACGCGAAGTTCGAAAGCACCGACTTCCGCAGCACCCTGCCTCGCTTCGCGCCCGAGGCTCTGAAGGCGAATCAGGCACTCATTGATTTGCTCGGCCGCATCGCCGAACGAAAGAAAGCGACACCGGCTCAGATCGCGCTGGCATGGCTGCTCGCCCAGAAGCCGTGGATGGTACCAATCCCGGGCACCACAAAGTTGGACCGTTTGGATGAGAACATCGGGTCGCTCTCGGTAGAGCTGACGCCTAGCGATCTCAGTGAAATCGAGAACGCTGCGTCAAAGATCACAGTGCAAGGCGCTCGCTACCCCGAACGGTTGGAGCAGATGACCGGCCGCTGAGCGATCACGCGAAGGAGACCAGGAGATGGAAATCAAACGAAGTGGTTCACAGCCTTCGGCCAAGGGACCGGCAGAGTGGTTCACGGGCACGGTGCGTATCGATCCGTTGTTTCAAGCACCAGATCCGGCCTTGGTTCAAGGCGCCAGTGTCACCTTCGAACCCGGCGCTCGAACCGCGTGGCACACGCACCCGCTGGGCCAGACCTTGATCGTGATCGCGGGTGGCGGCCGGACGCAGCGCTGGGGAGGCCCGATCGAGGAAATTCGCCCAGGTGACGTCGTATGGATTCCGCCTGGCGAAAAGCATTGGCACGGCGCCAGTCCCACCACGGCGATGACCCATATCGCCATTCAGGAAAAACTCGGCGGCAAAGTCGTCGACTGGATGGAGCACGTCAGCGACGAACAATACGCTCGCCTCGACGGCGCGTGATCTGCTACCCCAGCTTTGGGTGGCGCGTGTGCCACTGAGTGGCCTGCTCGTAGGCGTGAGCTAGCGCTAGAACGGCGGATTCCGCCCAGGGCGCTCCGGCGATTTGGAGGCCGATGGGAAGTCCGGCGCTAGTAAATCCGCAGGGAATTGAGATCGTCGGGATTCCGTACGCATCGAAAGGCAACGTGTTGCGGGCACTCACGTTGCGCGTGAGACCTGCTTCGATCTTGAAGGGCGGGTCGGCCATGGTCGGCAGAACTAGCAAATCCACGTTGCTGAATACCTTCTTGATGTCCCGGCGCGTCTGTGCGAGCTCGCGCAACGCCTGTGCATAAGCCCCAGCACTGATTTTTGCGCCCCCTTGGACCGCAGCGCGGATCGGCGGAGAGTAGAGCTCGGGAGTTTTGTCGATCCATGGCGCGTGATACTTGTAGGCCTCAGACGCGATGATGTTCCAGTTGCCCTCGGGTATCGGAAGAGTTACGTCGGTCATTCCGGCCGTCAGCTTGGCGAGCATGGCAAGGGCAGCATCCATTGCTTTGCCGACGTCGGGATTCAGATTGTCAAAAAACGGTTTGCGCGGGAGTCCCAATCGGAACCTGGAAGTGGGGTTGTGGAGCGCCTGGACATAATCCGGAACCGCGACATCCACCGTCGTGGTGTCGTCAGGGTCGTAACCGGCGACGGCGTTCAACATGATTGCGGTATCCTCGACGCTCTTACACATGGGGCCCGCGTGATCGAACGACCAGGAAACTGGAATAATGCCGCGAATACTGACGCGTCCGTAGGTGGGCTTCAGTCCCACGATGCCGCAGTAAGCGGCGGGGATGCGGACCGATCCCGCGGTATCAGTTCCTATCGACGCGAAACACAGATCTGCCGCGACCGCAGCGCCGGGGCCCCCAGAGGATCCGCCAGGAGTGAGGGTCGGGTCCCAGGGATTGTGGACCGGGCCGAAATACGTAACGGCCGATGTGCCGCCATAGGCGAATTCATGAAGGTTTAGCTTGCCCAACAGGATCGCACCGGCGTTCTTGAGGCGGCGTGCGACTTCGGCGTCTCGGGTGGGAACGCGATCTTTGAACAACTGACTGGCGCCGGTGGTGCGGACTCCGGCGGTATCGATGTTGTCCTTGAGCGCTATGGGAACACCGTGCAATGGGCCGCGCCACTTGCCCCGCTGGAGCTCGCCGTCCAACATGCGCGCCTCGGCCAGCGCCCGATCGCGCGTAACCGTGATGTAGGCATTGAGCAGCGGCTGCAATTTTTCGATGCGGGCCAAACAGGCGCGGGTGAGATCGAGCGAAGATGCCGACTTGCTACGAATCAACTGCGACGCCTTCTTGAGCGTCATTCCGGCAAGGTCCGGCGGTTCGGCACGCGCGAATGCGGCGGCGCCGAGACTCGCTCCAAGAAAACTTCTGCGCGTCATTTGAGCGTGAAGGTGAATTTCATGCGAGGAGCCTGATCGCCGGGGTTAGTTAGTGCCGGTCGGCAGCGGAGCCGGAAACTCTCCGCGAGGCCGCGTCCCGCAGAAGGGTGCGAATTTCGGCCGCGCTTGCGGGGCTACCACTCACGCTTGGGGCTCCCGCTCCCGCGGCTGGAGGTGCACCCGACCCGGCAACACTGCTACTGGTGGCGGCGGATTGCCCGGTGCCGGCGCCCGCCAAATCGATCGGCTTGCGGCCGTTGCCATCCGTCAGATCAGTGTTGGCTCCCCTCTCGATCAGGTAACGCACCTCATCGGCTCTGCCCTTCTGGGCCGCGACGTGAAGCGCCGTCATGCCTTCGGTGGAAGAGGGAGCGCGGGAGATACGGAGGGAGTACGTCAGCATGCCGGCGACTTGCGCGTTCACGTCGGCGCCGTGCGCGATGAGCAGGTCCATGATCGCCATGTTTGGGGGAAAACCAGTGCTGGTGAAGGACGCCAACCCGGTCCCTCTTCCTCCGGTTCCCACGCCCGCGGCAATCAGGAACGGCGTCACGCCCATGGCGCTGATATTCGGGTCAGCGCCCTTGTCGAGCAGCATTCGCACCAGCTCCACGTCGCTGGCAATGGTAGCGCGCATCAGCGGCGTGCATCCGGTGTTGTAAAACTCCTCGACGAAACGGCCGCTGTTTCCGCCACGGCTGGGGCGATGCATGTTGAGTTGCGGATTCATCTCGATGCCGGTGGCCAGCAGTGCTTGGATCATCTCCATGTTGGAAACGGGCGGATGGCCGGGAGCGTGAGTGGGAAGGGGAGCGGGCCGGTTGCCGATGGTAGCGATCCCAGTTCGTAAGGGAGCGATCACAGCCTCTCGGCGGTCAATCGCGATGTAGAGCGGCGTGCGGCCCCACCAGTCCCAGAGGTCGGCATTTGCGCCGCGATCGAGTAACAGCTTGGCGACCTCGTTGTGGTCGTTGTCAAGCGCGAGCATCAGAGGAGTGACGCCCTCTGGAGTCGGGAAATTCACATCCGCGCCCGCGCCGATCAACTCCTCGACACATTCATAGCAGCCATCGCGAGCAGCGTACAGCAATGCGGTCAAGCCGCCGACCGGACGATACTGGGCGCGGGGCTCGGACGTAATCTGGCTCGGCCAGTCGCTGTAGAGGGCCCGAGGCTTGAAGTCGGCGCCCTTGGAAAGAAGGAGCTTCACCATCTCGCCGGCATTTTTCGGCGCAGCGGCGGCCCACATCAACGCCGTCTGGTTGTGAAACGTTTCCCGCGCGTTGACGTTCGCGCCGGCCTGGATCAACATTCCGACGACGGGGAGTTCGCCGGTCTTGATCGCCAGCATCAAAGGGGTCTCGCCGTCCTGATTGGGATTGTCGGGCTGCGCGCCGGCGTCCAGCAGCGTTTTCACCATCCGGGCGTCGGCCAGCTTGGCGGCTTCCGCCAGCGGCGTGGATCCGAACTCGTTGGCGACGTCAACCTTCGCTTTCTTTGCGATCAGCGCGTCGAGAAGCTCGTAGTCTACTTTGTAGACTGCCCAGTGGATGGGGCGGGTACCGTCGGGTTGGGCCTCATTCGCGTCCGCGCCAGCGCGAATATGAGCGAGCGCCGCTTTGTGGTTCCCCTCTTGAATGAGAGTGGCGAGAGCGCCCTTTTGAGACTGCGCACACATCGGCAGAGCAGCGGCGGCGAGGAGAACTGTGAGGATTTTAGACGACATTGGGATCGATTTTGTCATGATGAGCCCACAGACCTTTGGCTGCGTCATACAGAAACTTATTCGGATCTTTCCACGTTCGGGGCAGGCCTTTTAGAACGCCCTCCTCCAACATGTCCTTGGGGCCCTCGCCTTCACGAACCTGATTGAATAAGCGCACGCGAAGCTCGTCCATCATGTCGCGTTCGGCTTTGAATTCAGCGCGGGTCATGACGGGACCATACGCGGGCACAATCGTCGTCTGATCGTTGGCGAGCTTGAGCAGTAGATCCATGGCGTCCACGCGGCCTCCGATCCACGCGCCGGTAAACCAATCGAGCGCGGGATCGCGCTGGGGCGATGCGACGTCGCCTACGGCAAGAACATTGGCATTCTTGAAGTGGACATAAATGTCGCCGCTGGTATGGGCCAATTCGAGGTAGCCGTAATCGATCTGTTCAGATCCGGCTTTAAGCGATCCGGTGGTCTCGAAAACCTCGGTGGGGCGGGCGGCTTTGGGACGGGCTTTCTCGTAACGGTCTTCCGAGGGAACCCAGTAGTCGGTCGACATCCACTGGCGCGTGCGCTCATGAGCGATGATCTTCGCTCCCGCGGACGCGAAGATTTCGTTGTTGCCAGTTTGATCGATGTGATAGTGCGTATTGAAAAGTGTCTGGACCTTCGAGGGCGCCGCGAAACTCTTCGGAGCGCCGCTGTCGACCAGCACGAGCCCGTCGTCGCCGGACCAAGCCACGACATTCGCGCCGCCTCCATCCAAAACCGAGACCTTCTCGGTGAGACGTTGAGAGAACATCCGGGGCGCGGCCCATAGGCCTAGCGCGCCCGCCACTGAGCTCTTTAATAGATCTCGACGATTCACGTTACACGCCCGCAATGGTGCCGGTGCTGTCGCCGAACTTATCGCGTTGCATTCCCACCTTCTGCAACAGCGTCAGGTGGAGATTCGCGATCGGGGTCCGTTCCGGCAACACCAGGTGCTGGCCCACCAGCTTCATCTTGCCGGCTTCCGCCGCCGACCAAAATGTTCGGCTCGGGATAATTGTTGTGCAGGTCAGAGTTGCTCATGTTCGACCCGTACATAAAGATGGAATGGTCGAGCAGACTTCCCTGGCCGTCGGGCGTTTCCGCCATCTTCTTCACAAACTCCGCGAACTTCTGCACGTGCCAGGTCTGGATCTTGACCAGCTTGTTGATTCGATCAATATCGTTGGCATGGTGCGACACGGGATGGAACGAATCCGGGACCCCGATGTGGTTGTAGGTGCGGTTGGTGCCTTCGGCGACCATAATATATGTCGCAACGCGCGTGAGGTCGGCCTGGAGCGCGAGCGCGAGCAGGTCGAACATCATCTTCACCTGTTCGGGGAATTGGTCCAGTTCGCCGACCGGAGCATCGGGAAGCTTCATGCCCGCAAAACTCTTCGTGCTGGCCTGCTGGGTACGGCGCTCAATTTCGCGAACGCTGTCCAGGTAGCCGTCAAGCGCGGCACGGTCGGTGGTTCCCAATTCGCCTTGGAGCTTCTTCGTGCGCTCCATGATCAGATCCAGCAAGCTGGTGGTCTGATGATTGATGGATGCGCGTTCCTGCGGGTTGTCGCCCTCACCGAACAGCTCCAAAAAAACTTTTCGCGGATTGTACTCCATCGGCAGCGGCGAGTCGGCATCACGGAAAGAGAGCGTTGTGTACGAGCCGCCCCCACCCGCCGCCACTTGAACAGTGGTCTCCGAGGCGAGTTCCAGAGAAGGCAGCGGGGTTTCCTGACCGATGAACTTGGCCATCACCTGATCGAGAGTGGTGGCCATGTGCGCCTTGGGAGCGCCGGTATCCGGACGCGTGGCGCTAAGCCACGTCGCGGGATTGAAGGTATGAACCGAGCCCGCAGTGGCTTTGTTTTCCAGGTTGCCGAAAGACGTCACGTATTTCTTGTATGGCTCGAGCGAGGCGAGGATCGGGCTGAGTTTGAAATCCGCGCCGGAGCCGCTAGGCGTCCACTTGTCCATGGCAGGGCCGAACGACGTGTTGTACATGATGGCGCCGTGCGGAATGTAGAAGAACGCCGCCCGCATCTTGGGAGCAGCGGCCGTTTGGGCCAGGGCTGTGGCGGCGGGCACCATGGCGTTGAGGAACGGCAGCGCCAGCTTCACTCCGGCGGCTTTCAAAACCGTTCTGCGGGCTATGTGTTTTTTCGTGATGAACATGTGATCTCCTACCGGCTCGCCGACGCTCGCGGCTCGGTCTGCTCTCTATTTGGAGCGGCTGCCGGGCCCTGCCTCCGAAACGCATCCGTATTGACGATTCCCAAAACAATAGACGAAAACTTGTAATTATCCTTCGCGGCCCCGCGAACCACCGCACGAACCTGGGGCATGTCGAAATATTCGAGCTGCCTGTTGAGAGCGTACATCATGAGCTTTTCGGTAAACGCTTCGGCGAACGTGGCCGGCCGCTCTACGAGCTGGTCCTTGAGTTCCACGGTTCCGTCGATGGGGACGCCATTCGGCAACACCGTTTTGGCATCGATCGCAGCGTTGGCCTGGTGGTCCACGGTCCGCCACCCGCCGATCGCATCGAAATTCTCTAGAGCCAGACCGATGGGATCGATGACACCATGGCACTGCTTGCAGCTCGCCTTATCGCGGTGTTGCTCGAGCCGCGCCCGGACCGTCTTCGGCGCCTCGCCTGCCTTTTGCGAAAGGTCAGTTGCGGTGTTGGCCGGGGGAGGCGTAGGGGGCGTGCCCAGGAGCTTGTCGAGTACCCAGGCTCCGCGCAACACGGGAGACGTGCGGTCGCCATACGAAGTCCGGAGCAATACCGCGCCCTTGCCCAGCAGTCCCGCGCGCTCTTTCTCTGCCAACGTGACCTCGCGGAACTGCGCCCCGACGACGCCGGGAACATCGTACAGGCGAGCCAGCTCGCCATTGAGGAACGTTTGGTTGGAGGTAAGGAGATCGATCACGCTGCGGTCTTCCAAAAGGATGCTGCTGACAAAATCTTCCGCTTCCTTTGCGAAATCGTGCCGGAGCCCTTCGTTGAACACCGGGAACAATTTCGGATCGGGTTGCACCAAATCGAGCGTGGTGAGGTTCAGCCACTTCATCGCAAAACTAGTGACCAGGCTGGACGCCTTGGGGTCCGCCAGCATGCGCCTCACCTGCTTGTCCAGGGTTCCGGGCTTGGTTAAACCGCCAGACGCCGCGAGTGTCAGCAGCTCCTCATCCGGACCGGTATTCCACAAGAAGAACGAGAGGCGGGAAGCCAGTTCCAGATCCGTCAGAGCGAATTCGGAGCCGGGAGTGGTTCCCTTGGGGCCTCGAATGGCCCGGTAGAGAAAATCCGGGCTCGCAAGTACAGCCGCCACCACCTGCTCGATTCCCTGATCGAAGCTCCCGCCATCCTTGCGCCCGGCTTCATAAAACGGCATGAGGCGGTCCACGTCGTCGGCGGTCACGGGTCGGCGGAACGCGCGCCGCGCAAGGTGCTCGGTGATCTGCTTCGCGCAGGCGGGCTCGCCGACCTTTTTGGGATCGCAGACAAAAATCGAGCGCGCGGCTGGCAGTCTTAGACACACCAGTCGAATTGAACGGTCCGACGATTTCGATGCCGTCGGCAAGGCGCGCCATGCGGCCGTTACCTGTGCCGAAGCCGAGCACGCCTATGCCGTTGAAGCCACCAGCAACATTGTCGTCGGACTCCACATGAGCACGGTCGATGAATGTCACGACGACGTCGTGGACGCCGGCCGACATTTGCACGGGGATCTTAGAGAACCGACCCATGATCGCGGCGCGTGCATAAGATCCTTTGCGATCCGCGAGAGCCTGATCCGCAGGCCCGCCGATGGATTTGCGGAACACGATGTTGCCGTCAATCATCATCACCAGCGTGCTTGCATTCTCCATGGGGCTGGTGTACAGGCCCACCCCAAGGTCGCCGATACTGATGCGGTACTCCCCGTCTGCTGGGAAATTATGCTGGAAGCGAACGCCGCCGCGCGTGCCTATGGGCAGGGGTTCATCGCCGTTCTGGTTGGCTGTGATGGAGTACTTCACATTCGCAACATGGCTGGGATCGCCGATCGCCGAATGCGCAACGTGCCGCGCAGCGGTGATGTACTGGTCGAGGAATGCGGGCGAGACGCTCAAAGCGGCCGCAATATTGTCGAACCCGTCTACCTGGATATCTTGCGGCAGAACGTCCTTCGGATTGACGTCCACGCCGACCAAAGCTTTCACCGATGCGGCGTACTCGGTGCGGTTCAGGCGTTGGATCGGAACATAACCAGCTTTGGGACCTTCGGAGTGAGAATCGAGCGTGTTCTCCATCCACGCGACGAACGAATCCACGTCCTTCGCGGGCGGCTGCGGATTGCCCGGCGGCGGCATCAAATGTCCGCGCAGTTTGCGCAAAGCCTTCTCCCAGGTGCGCGCGTCATTCGCCGCGGACTGGAGGCTCAGGCCATCCAACGCAAGGCCGCCGATCTTCGCGCGCGCGTTGTGGCAGGCGAAGCAGTAGGTGGCGAGCATCGCGTGATATTGATCCGGTCCGCTTGCAGCTACTGAAGTCTGCCCCATGGCTACCGGTTGCAAAGCGGCCACGGAGGCAAACAGGACCATGAATGCAGTAGAACGCATAGGGATTAATTTATCGCCAGATCAATGATTTGCAGCCGGATCTCCTCATCAACTTTTATCATAAAAGCTACGCGCACTGGAAAGTTGCGAATTTCATCAGCCGGGACGGCCCCGGATGCTATATCCTTTAGTTGATCGGGAGTCACCTTATGGCCTACAAACTGAACGTAAACGGGCAGTCAACCACGGTCGACGCGCCCCCAGACATGCCTCTGTTGTGGGTGCTTCGAGACATGATGAATCTTCGTGGCACGAAATTTGGCTGCGGTATCGGCCAATGCGCGCGCGTGCACGGTGCAGTTGAACGGCAAAGCAACGCGCTCGTGCCAAACGCCAGTTTCCGCCGTGGGCAACCAGGCGATCACTACTATCGAGGGTCTGTCGGCGGACGGCTCTCATCCCGTGCAGCTCGCCTGGACGGAGATCGACGTACCTCAGTGCGGGTACTGTCAGGCGGGACAGATGATGGCCGCCGCGGCGCTGCTGGCGAAGAAGCCCAACCCGACCGACAGCGATATCGACTCCGCCATGAACGGCAATCTCTGCCGCTGCGGAACCTATCTGCGCATTCGCAAGGCGATCCACAAGGCTGCCGCGTTGTCCACCAATGCGTCCGCCAAGAAAGGGCAGCAAGCGCTGCTCACACCGACCGCGAAGTAGAAAGATATAAGGAGATCCGACCATGAAGCGCATCGATCGTCGTTCCTTCCTCAAAGTAAGCGCCGCTGGCGCAGGCGGTGTATTGATCGGCTTATATGTGCAGCCGAAGGCGTCGGCGCAGAACCGCGGCGGTCCGCCCGCACCGCAGCCGAATCCGCACACCTACATCAAAATCGCGCCCGACGGCACGGTCACCATCGTGGCCAAGAATCCCGAAGTCGGCCAGGGCATCAAGACGATGCTTCCGATGCTCATCGCGGACGAACTCGATGCCGACTGGAAATCCGGTGAAGATCGAGCAGGCGGACTTCGATGACAAGCAAATACGCCGGGCAGATCGCCGGTGGCAGCACGGCAACCCCGACCAACTGGATCCCCGATGCGTCAGGCCGGCGCGGCGGGTCGCGCCATGCTGATCACCGCCGCGGCGCAAACCTGGAGCGTGCCGGAAGTCGGAATGCAGTACGGCATCCGGCCGCGTGTATCACAAGGCGTCGAACCGCTCGCTCGGCTATGGCGAATTGGCGGCAAAGATGGCGGCGCTGCCCATGCCCGAGCTGAAGACGCTCAAGCTGAAAGATCCGGCGGATTTCAAGATCATCGGCGTCAGCCAGACCCAGCGCGAGTTGCCGAACATCGTCACCGGCAAGCCGATCTTCGGGATCGATGTGGTGGTGCCGGGCATGCTTTATGCCGTGTACGAGAAGTGCGGCGTGTTCGGCGGCAAGGTGGCAAGCTCGAACATCGACGAGATCAAGAAGCTGCCGGGCGTCAAGAATGCTTTTGTCGTCGACGCGCCCGGACATTACCGATGCTGTGATCCCCGGCGATCCGGGCCTGGAGAACGGCATCGCGATCGTCGCCGAGACCTGGTGGCACGCGCAATCGGCGCGTAAGAAGCTCCAGGTGAACTGGGACGAAGGTCCGCGCGCCAGGCTACAGCAGCGTCGGTTTTGCGCCAGCGCGCGCAGGAACTGAACAAACAAGCGCCGCAGAGGACCATCCGCAAAGACGGCGATCCCGACGCGGCGATGAGGTGGGGCAGCGAAGGTGGTGGAAGCGGCGTATTCGTATCCATTCATCTCGCACGCACCGCTGGAGCCGCAGAATTGCACGGCGCATTTCAAAGACGGCAAGTGTGAGATTTGGACCAACAGCCAGATTCCGGGCAGCGGCCGCGCGCTCGCAGCGCAGGCATTGGGGGTTCCCGAAAGCGACGTCACGCTGCACATGGTTCGCGGCGGCGGCGGATTCGGCCGGCGCCTGACCAACGACTACATGGCCGAGGCGGCCTACATTTCCAAGGAAGCCGGCGTTCCGGTGAAGCTGCTCTGGTCGCGCGAAGACGACATGGCGCACGATTACTATCGGCCCGGCGGCTTCCAGTTCCTCAAGGCCGGGCTCGACGCGCAGGGCAAGGTGGTGGCCTGGCACAATCACTTCATCAGCTACGGCGATGGCAGATCGTTTCGTTTCGGCCGGCGCGATGGGTCCAACGGAGTTCCCGCAGCGCTTTATTCCGAATTACCATCTGCAGGCTTCGGTACAGCAGTCTGGGTATCCGGACCGGTTCGCTTCGCGCGCCGAGCAGCAACGCTTTCGCGTTCGTGATTCAGTCGTTCATCGATGAGCTGGCGCATGCCGCGGGCAAGGACCCGGTCGAGTTCCGCTTGGCGCTGCTCGATTCGCAAACGTCAGCGGACGCAGGGTCTCGATGAACGCGGCCGGCCCGGACTCAATGCCGGGCGCATGAAGGGCGTGGTGCAACTGGTGGCCGAGAAATCCGGTTGGGGCAAACGCACTTTACCGAAAGGCACCGCCATGGGCGTGGCCTTCCATTACAGCCATCTGGGGTACTTCGCCGAAGTTGCCGAGGTCGCCGTCGACGCCGCGAACAAAGTGAAGATCAACAAGATCTGGGTGGCGGCCGACGTCGGAAGCCAGATCATCAACCCCAGCGCCGCTGAGAATATCATTCAAGGCGGCATCATCGACGGCTTGAGTGAGCTGATGGATCAGGAGATCACGGTCGAAAAAGGGCGTGTTGTGGAGACCAATTACCATCAGCACAAGATGGTTCGGCTCACGCAGGCGCCGGCGGACATCGAAGTGCACTATCTGAAGACCAACAACCCGCCGACCGGTCTGGGCGAACCGGCCCTGCCGCCTGTTCTTCCGGCAGTCGCCAACGCGATCTTCACAGCGACGGGCAAGCGGGTGCGCTCGCTTCCGATCGCGAAGTCCGAGTACAAATTCAGTTGGGCTTGAGCGCTTGCGGCGCCGTTTATTTCTGGTCGCGCTTCTGCTGGCTCCGTGCACGCTGACAGCGGAGGACGAGCGCCGCGTTGCTTCGCCGAACGGTGAATTTGAGTTTCGGATTTTCGTCGGACAACCCAAGGGCGCCATCTGGGGCCGCGTCGGTTATCAGGTATCGTTTCGCGGGAAGGTTTTGATCGCGACGTCCTGGATGGGTTTGGACATTCGCGATCAGGAGCCTTTCCTGGGCGAGAATCCGGGATTCATTTCGTCCGACAGTGCTTCGAATGCGAATGGCCGCTACAATTCGCTCGTCGCTCACTACATGCAGAACGGTTCGCTCGGCCGACGCCTGGATGTCGAGATTCGCGCGTATGACGATGCCGTTGGGTTCCGCTACATCTTGCCTCGGTCCACTCCGCTCGAAGAAATCCTCATTCGAGACGAAGCCACCGAGTTTAACTTTGCACAGCCCGGCGCGCTGAGCCACCTCGATGCAAAGCCGGATTACGATCTTCCATTCGTCTTAGAATTGCCGGACGCCGGCTGGGTGGCTATCACGGCCGCGGGGCCTGAGACATCATCCGGGAAATATCCGCGCACATATCTGATCCGGTCCGCGGACGGCGTGCTGACCAATTTGGCCCGCAGCACAAAAGAACCGAGTGTCGCCTTCGCCGGATCCACGCCGCTGGTCTGGCCGTGGCGCGTGGTGATGGCGGGCCCAGATAGGGAACGCCTGATGAAGTCCGCGGCCTTACGTGACTTGAATCAGTGAGTGGGCGGGTGTTGGTGGAGCGCGGCGAAAACTTGAGTTGCAGGGTGCCTGGCGGTTGCATAGAATCGAGTCTTGGATTATCTAAAATTGATGTCTCTGCGGGTGCTCTTCGGGGCTGTTCTTCTGCCGATTGGCGCCCACGCCCAGTGGCTAAACTACGTACCGCCGGGCACGCCTCAGCTCAATGACGGGAAACCGAATCTCTCCGCCCCGGCGCCACGCGGCGCGGACGGCAAGCCGGATCTGACCGGCGTCTGGCTGCACGAACGCACGACGGCCGCCGAATTCAAGCGCATGCTCGGCCCCGCCTACGAGAAAGAGTCGCAGTCTGCACTGCTTGGGATGGAACTTGAAGTGGTGCACAAGTACGGGCTCAACATCCTCTTTGATCTAAAACCCGGCGAATCCATTCTCCGGCCTGCGGGAGAAGCGGCGATGAAGCAGCGGGCCGCTGAGCGGCGGGTTGATAACGTTTGCCATGGCGAGTACGGCTGGCCTGTGGCAGGGCTGCTTGCCGAACCATTCAAAATCGTTCAGGCCCCCAAAGAGACGATGATCCTCTACGAAGTCGACGGCCTCCACCGCCAGATTTTCGCAGATGGACGCGAATTTCCCGCCACATGGGAATTTCCGGCCTATCTCGGATATTCCATCGGCCGCTGGGAAGGCGACACGTTCGTCGTCGAGACCCGCGGATTCAACGACCGCACCCCAATCGACGGCATGGGGCATCCCCGCAGTGAAGCAATGCATGTGACCGAGCGGTACCACCGGCGCGATTTCGGTCATCTGGACACCGAGCTGACGTTCGACGATCCTGAGATGTACACCCGGAAGTTCACGGTCAAGATTGCCTACGAACTCATTCCGAACAACGATATCTTTGAGATGTTCTGCACGCAAAACGAGAAGGATCGCGCCCACATGGTGAAGTAGCTGAAACGTGCAGCGGGAATCCCGTAGCTAGCCTCGGTTTATTCCGGAACTTTTGTGCTCCCGGGAACAGCGCTTCCCGCTAACTCGGCCAGCGCCGCGCGAAGCTCCTTGAGTTTGGGAGGCTTGTTGAGTACACGATCGACGTGTGGCGGGATGTCGCCTTCGGCAACCAGCCGCTGCCCCCAGCCAGTCAACAAAATCACGGGCGTGCCGGGTGAATCGCTCTTGATCGCGCTCGCCACTTTGCGGCCATCCACGTAGGGCATTCCGAGATCGGTGATCACCACCGCGAAACGCTCGTCGCGCTCTTCGGCCGCGCGGAAGGCGTCGATTCCCTCTTGTCCGCCAGTGGCCGTCACCACCGCGTGGCCATCGGCTTCCAGCGCGTCGCGCAGGGACTTGATCAGCAGCGGATCGTCATCCACACTCAGAATGCGCAGGCGCGGAGGCATCGCTTCGGGTCCGGGGGACTCAGCACCGGCTGGATTCGATACGGCCGCCGGGAATCGGAGTCGCACCGTGCTTCCTTGCCCGATCGCGCTCTCGATTTCGATATCGGCATTGTGCCGCCGCGTCACGCCATAGACCATGGCGAGTCCCAGGCCCGTGCCGCGCTGGCCTTTGGTGGTGAAGAAGGGCTCCAGGCAACGGCGCCGGGTTTCCTCGTCCATGCCCACGCCCGCATCCACGACTTCCACATCCACGTACGGTGTTTTCCCCAGACTCTCGCTGGTTTTGGTCCGAATGGTCAGCCTTCCACCCTCCGGCATGGCGTCCACGGCATTGAACACGAGATTGATCAACGCCTCGCGGATTTCGCTCTCAATGCCCGCGACCGGCGGCAGATTTTGCCCCAGTTCCTTGCGCAGCTCAATGACGATGCCCCGCTGCTGGGGCATATCGAACCAGCGCGCGCGCGTCAAATCGATGACATGTTGCGCCAGAACGCTCAGATCCACCGGCGACAGGACCAATTCCGGCTCGTGCTGGCGGTAGAACTCGCGCATGCGCGCCACCGTGTGCGCCACATCGCCGATGGCGCGTTGCGTAGTCTCCAGGTATTCGCGCGTTCGCTTGGTGAGACTGCTCTCCTGCTCCAGCAACATTTCGGTATAAAGCGCCACTGGCGAAATGGCATTGTTGATGTCGTGCGCGATGCCGCTCGCCATTTGTCCCAACGCGCGAAGCCGCTCCTGTTGCATCACGGTCTGTTGCGTCTGGCGCAGATCGTCGTAAGCCTGTTGGAGGGCGCTATAGACTTCTGATTGATGAGAGGCCAGCGCGACATGCTCGCTGAGCTGTTGCAAGAACTCGCACTCTCCGCTGCTGAAACTGTTGGGCTGCCCGGCGGGCCGCGATTAGTACCCCGAAGACGTGGCTTTCAAACAACAGCGGCGCGGCTACAAACGATCGCAATCCGGCGCGTGACAGGCGTTGCGGAAAGGGAAAGCTCACCTGGCTGACATCGTGCTCGTAAACCAGCCGGCCGCGGACGCACTGGGACAGGCCGTTCTGATCGATACTGATGTGGGCCTCCTGAGTCATGGCCAGCTCCATCGCCAGCGCCTCGCTGCGCACACCCACGCAATTCACCACCACTTCGCCGGCGTGCGCGTCGTACAAGCAGACGCACCCGAAATCGATCGGCAGACTATCTTCCAGGCTCCGGATTACCACTTGGAAAATGCTGCGAAGGTCCTGGCGCTCGCCGATGGCGCGGGTAATCTGGCCGAGCAGATTCAGGCGCTCCAATTGAGTTTGCAGCTTCCGCTCGGCCAGCTTGCGGGCGGTAATATCCTGGGAGCTACCGACGAAGCGGATGGCCCGGCCCTGGTCGTCTCTAATGACCTTGCCGCTGGCCCACAACCACCGCGGTTCACCCTGTTGTTGCATGATGCGGCACTCGAACTCGCACGCCTCACCCGTTTCAATCGCCAGTCGAAGCTTCTGTTCCACCCCGGGACGATCTTCGTGAACGACATTTTCATAGAACTCGGCGCGAGTCGCGGCCTGGTTGAGTTCGACTTCGCCGACAATCTGCCGGTGGCGGCGGGACCGGGTCACCAGCCCCGTCACCAAATCCAGATCCCATTGGCCAATCCCGGCGGCATCTAGCGCCAGGTCAACGCGCTGTTCGCTTTCCCGGAGCGCCTGTTCAGTACGCTTGTGCTGCGCGATTTCGATTTCGAGTTCCTGAGTCCTGATCTGAACGCGCCGATCCAGTTCGTCGTTAGCCTCGCGCAATTGATCGCGTTTCTTGCGCTGGGACTGTGCCACCAGACTGATCAACAGCGAGACTCCGGTCAGCAGGACCAGGCGGCTGGGATCCACGCTGGTCAGCCGAAAGCCGGGAGTCGCAAGCAACGGAATGCCAACCATGGTGATCAGACAGGCGATCGCACCAGGCACGTAGCCGCCGATCCAAGCTGTTACGAAGATGGCGAGCAGGAAGAACAAGGTGTACGGAAAGTCCACGTTCTTCGGCACGAATACCGCGATCGTGGCTTGAATGCCGATCGCGCCCAAGAGCGCCACGAATGGCAGCAAATACCGGACCACTGGGCCGGGCTGATTGAGCAGGCTTTCGAAAAATCGCTTGACTGACTTGGGAGTGCGCATGCGCTAGAATTCCAGGCGCGCGCCGAGCTGGATCTCACGCCCGGGAGCCGCCGATGTGATGGTTCCAAATGCGGGTGAATCGATGGAGTTCACCGGAACACCCAGGTTGGTGTGGTTCAGGGTGTTGAAAAACTCCGATCGGATTTGGAGACGCCGGGTTTCGACGGATCCTAAAGAAAACGACTTGGACATCGCGAGATCGATGTCGTTGACCCCGGGTGCGCGCAAGATGTTGCGGCCGGCGTCGCCATATTCGGGCGTGGAAGGAATTACGAAAGCGGAGGTGTTGAACCATTCGTTGATCGACGGCTGGCCGGACGGCAAGGCGTTGTTCGCGATAACGTTCGGCCGGCAGTTGTTGCCCTGAGCGTTGATGTCCGCGCACGACATCAGGGCGCTGAACGGCGTTCCGCTCTCAGCCGTCAAGATGCCGCTCAATTGCCACCCGCCCAGTACCTCATTCATCAGCTCTCGAGCCCGGGAACGCTCGGCTGGCCCGCGTCCGAACGGGATTTGCCACACCACGCTTCCCACGAAGACTTGCGGGCGGTCGAAACTGGAGAGTCCGCGATCCAGGCTCGCGTTGAGCGGGTCCTGCGGATACTGGCCGCTCGCGATGACGTTGTCCGTTCCGTTGCTTTGGTCGTCGATCGACTTCGACCAGGTATACGAGCCCAAGAAATACAACCCGCCCGAAAAGCGCTTTTCGATTTTCGACTGCAACCCGTGATAAATGGAATGCGCGCTATTGGACAGCTCGCGGATCTCACCAAGAGCCGAACCATAGGGCTGGCGCGTCACCGGGTTGGTGGCGCCGGGCAAGGCGGAGTTGATGTTGGACGCCATTAGGAGCCGGTTGCCGCTGGTTCCTACGTAACCTACCTCGAACATCAATGTCGGCGTGAGGGCCCGTTGGACCGTGAAGCTCCAGGTCTGCGAATACTGATTGCCGTCCGTCGGGACGATGTAGCGTTGATTGCCCGTAGGCGCGTTCGGCGAAGGCATCACCGGGCTTGGAAGCGCGCTACTCAATGTATGTGTGGGTGCGCTGAACGGAAACTCCGTGATGTTGCCGAGGTTGTAAAACGGCACGTTGAATTGGTTGCTGTTGAGCGCGCCGGCCGCGCCGTAGGGATCGATGAAGCCGATGCCGTAGCCCGCGCGAATCACGGTCTTGCTGGTCGCGGAGTATGCCAGGCCGATTCTCGGCGCCAGGTCTTTGTAATCCGTGTTCACCAGCCGCTGATTGGTGTCTTGGCCCGCGATCAGCATGGTTCCGGACGCCGGATCGAAATTCGACAGCCGGTCGTGCATTTCGCGCGGGTACGGCATGATGTCGTAGCGGGCGCCAATGTTGAGGGTTAACTTCTGCGTGACCTTGATGTCGTCCTGTGCAAAGAAGCCCACCCGATAGGAAATCAGTCCGACGAGGCCGGGCGGAAATTCGTCCCGTAGGATTTGATACGGCGCACCCACCAGGAAGCTCGCAAACGCGTTGCCGCCGGGCTTTCCTACCAACGAGCTGGTGGACAGATTCAAGAACGTGTAGAGCCCGCGCCCGTAAACCAGATAGCCCGTGCTGCCCATTTCGTGCTGATAATCGAATCCCACATGAATGACGTGGCGGCCTTTCACCCAAGTGATTTTGTCGGTGAAATTCCAATCCGTTGTGGCCAGTTGCAAAGGGGTAAGTAGACTCCCGCCGATGTCGAAGAGGCCGGCCACATCCAGGTTCGACAACCCAGAAGTCTGCGGACTCACATTAATGCCCGGAATTCCGAACTGCTGCGAGAGATTCTGGCCGTAGTCTTCCTGCGTGAGCGCCGTAGTCTGGCGGTTCAGACCTAGGCGAAGCTCGTTAATCAGCGAGGGGCTGATCGTGTAGGTATAACCTAGCCCCGCGTTTTGATTGCGCGCACTGGTGGCTCCGGATCCCAGGATCGAACCACCCAGAGGCTGGCCAAAGATAGAGGGCACAAACGCGCCGGTGTTCTGGAACGACTCGCGCGCGAAGAGGCTCTGCTTCTCCGAAAACTGGTGATCCACGCGAACATCAAAGGACTCCAGATTCGACGTGTCCACGCGCGTCACCGCGTAGTTGTTGAACGGAAGCGGATTGCCGGCCCCATCGAATTGGTTGGGTTGCGGCAACAAAGCGCTGATTTTCACGGCCGCAGGATCCAACAGGCTGGCCGGAATGGTGTTGTTCGAAAATGGCGTGCGCACGAATGAAGGCGCGAACGGATTGTAGATGATGGGGCTCGCCGGGCCCGGAGAAATTCCCCGTCCGCTGGCCGCTCAAAGGAACGCTGGTCACCATGGGCTGTGCGCTGTGAGTGACCGTGCCCTGGTAATCGGCAAAGAAGAAGGTTTTGTTGCGCCGGATGGGTCCGCCCACCGATCCGCCGAATTGGTTGTAGCGAAGCGCGTTCTTGGGCTGGCCGGTTTGGTTCGAGAAGAAGTTGGCCGCGTCCAGTGCGTCGTTGCGAAAGAATTCAAACAGCGATCCGTGCCAATTGTTCGTGCCGGATTTCGATTGCAGGTTAATGACGCCGCCCGCCACGTTGCCGTACTCGGCCGAGTATGCGCCAGCCTGCACCGAAAACTCACGAACGTCCTCCAGCGGAATGTTGAAGTCGTTCCCGCGGCCTTGGGCGGATGAAGTCGTGGAAACGCCATCCACGAGATACAGATTCGCCTTGGTCCGCTGCCCATTAACATTCACCGGATTGGGCGATCCCGATTCGCCGGGCGCCCCCGGGTTCACACCCGCGCTCAAGTCGATCAGTTGCTGCCAGTTGCGCCCATTCAGCGGAATCTCGGAGACTTGCTTACTGACAATCACCTGCGAGACGTCGGCGCTTTCAGTAGCAAGCAACTGGGTTCCGGAAGCCTCCACCTGCACCGATTCGGAAGCCGCGCCGATGTTCAGCGCGAAATCGACGCGCACGGTCTGGTTGACTTCGAGCGTCACGGGTCCAAACACCTCGGTCTCAAAACCCGGCTTGGCGGCGCTCAAAGTATATGATCCGGGGATCACAGTGGGTGTTACATAAAGCCCGTCGCCGTTGGACTCGGCGATCACCTGCGTGCCGTTATCGTTGGATCGAATGACGACCTTGGCGTTGGGCACAATCGCGTTCGATGGGTCGCGCACTTCGCCTCGAAACACGCCTCCCGAGGTTTGCGCATGGGCAACACATGCGATCAACGCACTTGCCACGCACAGTTTTCTTGCGATCGAAAGCCAACCGATCAATGGAGGCCTCCCTTGTGTCCCGCGGCGTCTTGGCTGGCGGGCACGGTGATTTTAGGGCATTCCACTGATCGGCTGAGTGTTTGCCGCGCTTTAATTCGTGAACCGCTCTCCTATCACCGTGAGTAACCAAAGTCACTATTGGGAACGCTTTACCGCTATAAAGAACTCGGGGAAAGTGGCCGATTCAACTGCATATATCTAGGGTAAATGCCGGAATATAGGCATATCAGGTGGCCGGGTGGGGCAGGAAAGGATGAGGCTTGAGAGTCGAGAACCTCACGGATTCCCGGATTCTGATCGTTGACGATCAAACCGACAACCTCCGAGTACTAGGCACGGTGCTCGGAGTCGCCGGTTACGCCAACGTGAATTGTCTGGCCGATTCGCGCAACATTCTCCCAACCTTTCGGGAATTTCAACCTGATTTAATCCTGCTCGACCTCCATATGCCTCACGTGGACGGCTTGGCGGCCATGGATCAATTGACCACCGTAATCCCGAAAGACGACTACTTGCCCATTCTGGTGCTCACCGGCGACGCCACATCCGAAGCCAAGGAGAAAGCGCTTTCGCGTGGCGCCCATGACTTTCTCTCCAAGCCCCTCAACCGGACCGAGGTGCAGCTCCGGGTCAAGAATCTGTTGCAAACTCGCCACCTCCATCTGCAGCTCAAGGCCCAAAATGCTTCCTTGGAGCAGCAGGTGCGGGAACGAACCGCGCTGGCGGAGGAACTCGGCCGAACCAACCAAAAGCTGCGTGAGGCGCAGACGCACTTGATTCATTCCGAGAAAATGGCCGGTCTGGGCCAGCTTGTTGCGGGCATCGCCCACGAGATCAACAACCCGCTGGCTTTTGTGATCAACAACATCTTCATCGTCCAGGAAACACTGGAAAAGCTCGCCGCAGAAGGCGGGGAATTGCCGTCGGGCGCGTCAGCGAAGGTAAGTAAGATGCAAGCCCGCATTAGCGGCGCGCATGCAGGCGCTACGCGAGTGAAGGAGCTGGTTACCAAGCTGCGGACTTTTTCCAGGCTGGACGAAGGCACGATCAAGACCATCAACGTCCACGAGAGCATCGAATCGGTTCTTCTGTTCTTGCGCCACAAGATGGACGGCCGGATAGAAGTGGAACGCAACTACGGCGACGTCGAGATGCTGACCTGTTTGGCGGGCGAGCTGAACCAGGTGCTGATGAATATCGTCGCCAATGCGATCGACGCAATTCGACCGGAACCGGACGCATCACCATCGCGACAGCCCAGCAGAACGGTCATTTCGTGATTCGCGTCCGCGATACCGGAAAAGGAATACCGGAGGAGATCCGCAACCGGATTTTCGAACCGTTTTTCACTACCAAGCCGATCGGCCAGGGTACGGGCCTCGGGCTTGCCATCTCCTACGGGATCGTGCAGGCGCATCATGGCTCGATGGAATTTTCGAGCCAACGCGGGCGAGGGTACGGAATTCGTTCTGAAGATCCCTACCTCACTGAGGGCCCAGGCATGACGGAACAAGCCTACAAGCCGAAGGTGCTCGTGGTGGACGACGAGCCGCAGATCCTGGAATCGATCCACGATCTGCTGGAAGACGATTTTGACGTAGTGGTCAGCACGCGATGCGAGCGAAGCCGTGGAGCTTCTCAAGAACGCGCAGGTCGCGGTGATTCTGGCCGATCAGCGGATGCCCAAGCTCACCGGCGGCGAGTTCCTGGCCAAAGCGCGCGAGATATGCGACGCAACGCGGATTCTCATCACCGGTTACGTGGACATTGATGCACTGATTCGCGCCGTCAATGACGGCCAGATCCATTCCTATGTCCCCAAGCCTTGGGAGCCGGCCAACCTGAAAGTAACCGTGTTGAAGGCCGCCACCTACGCCAAGGAAATCAGCCAGACGGAAGAAGGGCGGCGGAGATTGTAGCCGACCAGCAGAAGGCGCTGGCGCGTTCGGAAGCCGCTTACCGTCAGCAGACAAAAATCCTGCGATCGGTTCTGGACAGCATGGGCGACGGAGTCCTGGTCACGGACGACAGCGGTAAGATCGTGCTCCTCAATCCAGCCGCCGAGCAGATGGTCGGCCCCGGCGCGAAGGAAATTCCCCGGTCGCAATGGAACGAGCTTTACGGCATCTACCTCCCCGGCACAACCACGCTTTATCCGGCCGATGAATTGCCCTTGGCGAGAGCCATGCGGGGGGAGACCGCGGATGGCATCGAGCTTTATGTCAGAAACGACGCACAAGCCAGAGGGAATGTTTGCTCAGCGTCAATGTGCGGCCTCTCAAGGATGACAGCGGCGAGATCAAGGGAGGCGTGGCGGTAGTCCGCGACATCACGCTGGCGAAGTCGGGCGAGACCATGTTGCGGCAGGCCAAGGAAGAGGCCGAGCGGGCCAACCGGGCCAAGAGTGAATTCCTTTCGCGTATGAGCCACGAGTTGCGCACGCCGCTCAATTCGATCCTCGGTTTTGCACAACTGCTAGCTTTGGCGGACCTGGCGGTGCAGCAGCAGAACAACGTACAGCAGATTCTGAAGGGCGGATATCATCTTCTGGAATTGATCAACGAGGTGCTGGACCTGGCCCGGATTGAAGCCGGCCGGCTCAGCCTGTCGCCGGAGCCGGTGCAAATTAAGGAGGCGGTGAAGGAAGCCCTGGATCTGGTCCGGCCCATCGCGAGCGCGCAAAATATCACGCTCAGCGCAGACTTCTCGGCTCACGGAGACCGCTTCGTTCAGGCGGATCGCCAGCGGCTGAAACAGGTGCTGTTGAATCTCCTCTCCAACGCCATCAAGTTCAATCGCAGCAATGGGCTGGTAGTGCTGAGGTGTGAGGAAACCGGGGGCCAGCGTCTGCGAATCGAGGTCGCCGACACAGGGTCCGGTATCGACGCTGAAGGACTGAAGAAAATCTTCACTCCCTTCGAACGTCTGGGCGCCGACCGCAACGCCGTGGGCGGGACGGGATTGGGGCTGGCGCTTTCCAAACGCATGGTCGAAGCCATGGGCGGAACCATCGGCGTCGAAAGCACGCTCGGGCGTTGGCAGCAGGTTCTACGTTGAACTCCCGCTGGTGGATCATACAGCTACCCCTGATGGACGAAGAAGCACGCCGCAACCGCTACGCACCTGAGCTTGGAGGCCTCGCGCGCGGGGAACGGTTTTGTACATCGAGGACAATCTCGCGAATATCCGGCTCATTGAGGAAATCCTGACGCGCTACCCCGGCGTTCGGTTGCTGGAAGCCATGCAGGGCAAACTTGGGTCTCGAACTTGCCAGCACGCACACGCCGGATTGGATTCTTCTGGACGTGCATCTACCCGATATGTCGGGCGAAGAGGTGCTCGATAGTCTGCGGAAAGACCCCGCACGGCAAAGATTCCGGTCACCGTGCTCAGTGCGGATGCTACCCAGGGTCAGATCAGCCGCCTCATGTCAGCCGGCGCTCGCGAGTACCTGACCAAGCCATTCGATGTAAGACAACTGATCGCATTACTGGAGGCGACGTTGCCGCCTGCAGAGATCGGCGCCGGCACTCTCCCGCCCGAGATCCACGGCCCGCCACGGAACATGCGCTGGGCGCCGGAAGCGGTGACACTGGCCGCGCTTCCAGCGGGACTGATCGAGCAATTGCAGCGCGCCGTTCGGGATGGCCAGAAGGACCGTTTAGACGAACTGATCGCCGCGGTCGCCGCCCGTGATTCGCACTGCGGGCGCGCGCTCAAGGATCTCGCCGACCAATACGACTACGACGCGCTGAGCGCCTTGCTCACGGAGGCTCATCAGTGATGGAAGAACTCCGCCGTCTTGCGGAGCGCACCGCCGACGGATCCGGCCGAACAGCCCAGCGCTCCTCAGCCCAAGAGCAACATTATGGTGGTGGACGATCAGCCCGCCAATCTGAAGTTGCTGGAAGACCTGCTGACGCAGCAGGGCCACGCCGTGCGGTCGTTTCCCCGCGGCCGGCTGGCATTGGATGCTGCTGTCCGCAATCTTCCCGACCTCATTCTGCTCGACATCAACATGCCGGAGATGGACGGCTTTGAGGTCTGCCAGCGGCTGAAGGCCGATGACAAAGCTGGCTGGTATTCCCGTTCTGTTCTTGAGCGCTCTCAACGAGACTCGCGACAAGGTGAATGCGTTTCGATCCGGAGGCGTGGACTATATCACCAAGCCCTTCCAGTTGGAAGAGGTGCGCGCGCGCGTGGAGACGCATCTCGCACTCCATCGCGCTCGCCTGGTTGAGCGCGAGCTTCTGGAACGAACGCTCAACGGCGCGGTGAAAGCGCTCTCGGATCTCGCACACCTCACCTCGCCCACATTGACTGAACGGTCCGGCGCGCTGCGCAGCATGGTGGTTCACATGGCAACGCAAATGCGCCTGCCCGACGCTGGCAGTACGAGCTCGCTGCCATGCTGTGCCTGATCGGCTGCATTACTCTGCCCGCCGACGCATTTGAACACGCCTATGTCGGCGACAAAGCGTCCGCGGACGAGCAGAAGATGTACCGCGCGCACCCGGACATCGGTTTCCAACTTCTATCGCGGATTCCGCGCCTCGAAAGCGTGGCCGAGATGATCCGTCTGCAGCAGGTTGAGACCTCCAACTGGGCCAAGAGCGACGTCGCGGAGCGGGGCTCGCGCATGCTGAAAACCGCGCAGGAGCTGGATCGCCGGACCTTGCGCGGAACTCCGTTCCAGACGGCTTGCGATCAACTTCGCGCCGCGTCCGCGAAAATATCCCACCACGCTGCTGGACGCGCTGAAGGATTACTCGCCGTCGCGCGTTCATTTCGAGGTGAAGCGCCTGGCGTCCCAACAGTTGACTGCCGGGAATGATTCTGGAAGACGACGTAGTTACCGAGGATGGGAGCCTGACGGTGATTTCCAAGGGCACCACACTCACAGTGACGCTGATTGAGCGGGTCCGTAACTTCGCCAGGACGCGCGGCGTGCGCGATCCAATTCAAGTGCGGGCGCCGCAGGGTTCGCACGTCGATGAGTCGCAGCGCTTGCGTGTGTAGGTCCGGTATATGGCGCCGAATGGCAAGAACCATATTATGGCCGTGGACGATCAGCCGGCCAACCTCAAGCTGCTGGAACATCTGCTGAGCCAGCAAGGCCATCTGGTGCGCTCGTTCCCGCGCGGGCGCCTGGCGCTGGAAGCTGCCGCCCGAAACCCTCCGGATCTGGTGCTGCTCGACATCGACATGCCGGAGATGAGTGGTTTCAAGGTGTGCGAGCTGCTGAAGTCCGATGAAAAGCTGGCCGCGATTCCCGTGATTTTCCTGAGCGCGCTCAACGACGCCAGCGATAAGATGCGCGCCTTCCGGTGCGGTGGCGTCGACTACGTAACCAAGCCGTTCCAGGTGGACGAGGTCCAGGCTCGCGTCCAGACCCACCTGAAAATCCATCAATTGCAGAAAGAGTTGCAATTGCACGCCAACCATCTGGAGGATCTGGTGGCGTCCCGCACCCATGAACTGGCCGAGACCCAAGCGCGCTTGAAAGTTCTCGACCGGGCCAAGAGCGATTTCTTGCGGCTGATCCATCACGAACTGCGTTCGCCCCTGAACGGACTGTTGGGCGTCGGAGAGTTAGTGTTGGATCAACTGTCCGAATCGGAGGACGGCTCTGAACTACGCGAGATGTTCGAGCTGTCGCGCCAACGGATGCTCGCGATTTTGGACGACGCGCTTCTGCTGACGGAAATTGAAGTCGCAAGCGAGAACTTCTCATCGGAAGCGGCAGATTTAGATTCTGTCCTTCGCTCCGCGATCGAGGGCGCTGCCGGGTTCGCCCATTCCCGCGGAGTCAGCCTGGCACGGGAGCCGGGAGAGGCAAGCGGTGTCATCGCCAGGCGGGACTTGCTGTCGAAGGCGATGCAAGCCCTGCTTGAAACCGCAGTGAAGTTCTCGAAGGCGGGCGATGCCGTTCGGCTGAAGTGTCAAACGGGCGCGGATGGCGTGCAGGTTCTGATTCGTGGCGCCGGCCGGATCCCGGAATCGGCGGTCGAGCGCTTCTTCCAGGTCTTTTCGATTGGGGACGCGATTACTCCGGGTGGGGATCTCGGCTTGGGCCCTCCGGTAGCACAGCGGATCGTTTCACTCTTCGGCGGCTCGGTCGCTGTGCAGAATCTGGAGCCGTCTGGAATTCAGCTTACCGTTAGTCTAAAGAAAGCATAGCGTCCAGCCAAGTGAGGCAAGTCGCATATTCCGCAGTCCGGAGACAGGGCGGCTGCTCCACAGTTATCCGCGGTGAGTGAGTTCTTCCGCGCACCCAGAATGCCCGCAATTGCAGGATAACTCCAGAGTTCCCGCAGCGTCGTGACAGTATTGGCTGCAGTACTTCGTGTCTTTTGGCGTGTTGCAGTTACATGCCGGATGTTCGCACTTATGTTCTTCAGCCATGAGTTTGGGTTCCTTCACACTTGCTTCAGCAAACGAATGGCCATGTCAGCCGTTTATCGCAAGGCTTCGATGGGGTCCATGAAAGCGGCCTTGCGCGCCGGATCAATGCGCTCGGCCCGGTCCCCCAAACCAACAATCGACAGCCCGGGTGCCACGTGCGATCGACCGTCGGCCAGCGAGTCCGGCGCCCCTCAACCTGCGCGCCTTCGGTCTGCTCGATGGGCGAGCCAACCTCGTAGCCTGACCAACGGCCACGTATTGATTACCGATCGAGATTCGATCCAACCTCGTCGCGCCTGAAACACTCCGTACCGGATCTGGTCGAGTTGCGCCGTGCTGTGTGCGTCGGAGCCAATCGCGAGCAGAACACCCGCTTCTTGCGCGGCCCGCGCCATCGTATCGTTCAAATCGAGACGATACATGGAACCGTTGATCTCGAGAGCCACGCCCGTTTTGTGGGCGGCGGCGAGGACCCGTTCGAAGTCCAGCTCTAACGGCTCGCGCTCGCCAATCAGACGGCTGGTAGGATGGCCCAGAATATCGACGTGCGGATTGTCAAACGCGTCGAGCAAGCGGCCCGTGACTTCATCTTTGTTCTGGCGAAAGAGGGAATGAATAGACGCAACCACGACATCCAGCCGCGCGAGAATTTCATCCGGATAATCCAGCTTGCCATCGGCCAGGATGTCGACCTCGGCTCCGATCAGAATACGCGGCGGCTTGTCGCGCCGTTCTTTTCGAAGGCGCTCGATTTCCTCGATCTTCGTTTCCAGCCGATCCAGAGCCAGCCCGTGAGCGATCCTTTGCGACGGGGAATGATCGGTCAGCGCGATGTATTGGTAGCCAAGTTCGGCGGCATGCTCAACCATTTCGACGATCGTCGCTTTGCCATCGGAGTAAGTGGAATGAGCGTGGAGATCGCCTCGCAGATCTTTCAACTCGATGAGTTTAGGCAGGCGTCCGGCGAGCGCAGCTTCAATTTCACCCCGGTCTTCACGAATCTCGGGAGGCATCACCGGCATGCTCATCAGCGCGTAAACTTCGGCTTCGTCTTTGCCGCCCACTCGCTTGTTGCCCCGAAATACACCGTATTCGTTGAACTTCAAGCCTCGTTCCCGGGCCAGAGTGCGCAAATGGATGTTGTGCTGCTTTGATCCCGTGAAGTACTGCAACGCCGCGCCATACGATTCTCGCTCTACGGCGCGAATGTCCACTTGGATTCCGCCCTCGACGATCACCGTCGCCTTGGTGTCCCCAATCCCGAGAACTTGTTTCACCAACGGCAATTTCACCAGCTGCTGAAGGGCCTGAGGGCTGTCTTTCGAGACGATCAGGACGTCCACGTCGCCGATGGTTTCCCGCCGCCGCCGAAGCGACCCCGCCACCTCGGCGCGGTCAATGAGCTTCATCTTGCGCAGCTCGGCCAGGAGATTTTCGGCCAAGGGAAGCGCGACGCCAAGTAACATTCGCTTCTGGCTCGCGGCCCACAGATCGATGCCGCGTTTGATATTGTCGATCTTTTTCTGGCCGAATCCTTTGAGTGTTACGCACGCCTCTTTATCGAGGCAGGCCTTTAAATCCTCAAGACAAGTGATATGGAATTTCTTGCGTAGTAAGGCGAGGGTCTTCGGACCGAGCCCCGGGATGCTCATCAGATCGATCAGTCCCGGCGGAATCCCCTTGCATTCCTGGTCGTATCGCTTCACTTTCCGAGTGCGAACATATTCATCGATCATCTCGGAGAGATCATGACCGATGCCAGGAATGTCTTCGAGCTTTCCTTGTTGGGCCATGGAGGCCAGGTCCTCCTCCAGGTCCCGAATCGACACCGCCGCTCGCTCGTACGCCATGATGCGGAACCGATCCTCGCCCTTGAAAGCCAGAACCCGCGCCATGCGCTCGAAAGTGCGTGCTATCTCCTCATTGAGCATCGTGATTAATCCCTTCGCGGAGCTGCGAGTCTTATGCCGCTAAATCCCAGAGCGGCTCGCGCCTCGTTGGCTGCGCGATCGAGTGCAGCTTCTAGTTGCAGGCGGGCAGATTCGAGTGACGCGGCGTCTTCCAACGACCGGAAGGTGAGAGGCTCACCGCAGGCCACCGCAATCCGCCCATACGGCAGCGGATTTCGCGCGTCGTCCCATTTATGCCGTTCAAAAACAGAAGGACGGCAGTCCGCGCCGACCGGGATGAGCGGAACACCGAGTGCCGATGCTAATACCACTGCCCCAATCCTCGCGACCAACGGTGGACCGCTGCCATCGGGAGAAATCAGCGCCACGGCGCCATCACGAACTTCATTCGCGATTTCGACAAGTGCTGTCCAGCCGCCGTGCTGTCCGTCCCCACGAACAATCTCGAATCCCAGCCACCGGCAAAACAGCGCAACGCAATCACCTCTTGCGTCGCGAGAGACCATGAGTTTCACCGGCACTCTGGGCCGCCGGGCGGAAAACGCCACAAGCAACGAAGGGGCGCTTCCGTGCCAGATAGCGAGCACCGAGCCCTTGGGAAAATCCGGCCATCGATAAGTGCCCACAGTCACGATTTCGCTGGTCGCGCGCACAGCGCGAGCATACCAGTACAACAGGAGAGCCAAGACCCGCACCGCGATCCAGTGGATCGGCGGCAAGAAGCGCCGCATGAACTCCCATATGAGATCTACCATGCGGGTCACGCGGTTCCTTCCAACCCTGTGAAACTCCGCTGCAGAAATGGTTTTGGAGCGCCGGCCGAGTACGCTCAGCCTGTTGATTTCGGACGCAAGGTCGTGCTGCCCCTGCGTCCCCGCCCCGTATAATGGATCTTGATGAGTGGTTTGCATCAGCTTCGCTCCCGCCGTCTTGGATTGGCTCTCAGCGGCGGCTCTGTGCGAGGGCTTGCGCACCTTGGCGTCGTCAAGGTTTTATGCGAAGCCGGCATCCGGCCGTCTGTCATCACCGGCACCAGCGCCGGCAGTCTGATCGGCGCCATGCTCGCCGCCGGAATGCACTGGAGCGAAATTGCATCGCTGGCAGGCAAGACGTTCTGGCCCAAGCTGCTGCACGGGCAGACGCTGGAACGGTTTTGTGTGGAGCACTTGCCCGCGACTTTCGCCGACCTGAAGCTACCCTTCGCGGCCCTCACGACTGAGTTGCCCGGAAAGCGATCGGTGGTCATCACCACAGGCGAACTTGCTTCCGCAATCAGCGCAAGCTGCGCCCTGCGTGGAATCCGCCGGCCGGTCAATCGCGAAGGGAAGCGCCTGAAAGATGGCGGCATCGCCTGCGTTCTGCCGTCAGAAGCGTGCCGGGCTATGGGTGCGGATTTCATCATCGGCTCCGATGTTTGGGAAATCGGCTCGTTATTGCGCGGCATCGGCATTGATCCTCATCATCCTCGCGCGGGCCATACTTACCCCGCGCATTACCACTCCGCTGTTCGCAGCACCGATATCCTCATTCATCCCAAAGTCCCTCTCGCCGGTTATGTACCCGGACCTGTCGCAATCGAGCGCATGATTTCGGCCGGGGAGGAAGCGGCCCGGCTGGCCCTCCACCGATTTGCTGCGCAGGCTGCCTGATCCGGTTCCATACATCTTGTCCTACACCCCGGAAGGAAATGTTTCCGCCGGTTCGCCGATGCCCCATTCCGACGTAGGCTCCAGAGGCTCCACGGCGCGAGTCTGATCGACGTGAATGACCGCGTCGAACTGATCGGACAGACGCGCATGGAAGTAGTGGCTGGCCAGCTCGGACTCCGGCCGGTAGATGACCCCAATCGCGCGCTCCCACATCGTTTCGGCAAGTCCCATGGAGACGGGCGTGCCGCGGGGCAGCGTGAGCAAGAAGGCCGGGATCGCCGCGTCGTGGAACAGCGCCTCGTAGCTGCCGGGCATTCCCGGACGAACTCGCTTCCGCTCCGCTGGCCCGCCCCAATCGGAAGCGGCGGTGACCGTCCCCGTATAGGTTGTAAAACCGATCAGGGCCGCTTCATGGCCATGCCTCTGGCGAACCAGTTGGCCGACGTTCCACTCGCCCGCGCGGCCCATTTCGGTGGCGCGCGCGTCTCCCAGGTGCGAATTATGCGCCCACAATACTACCTTTGGCCTCCGCCCCTGCAGGGCAAAGTGGTCCACTAGAGAATCCAGCGTTTCCGCCATATGCGCATCGCGAAGATTCCAGGAGGCGATTCGCCCTCGAAACATGGTGCGGTAGTATTGTTCCGCATTCTTCACCAGCCGGGCGTTCTGTTCGGCGTAAAAGAAATCGTCCGCCGCGATGCGTCCATCGCGACGCGCGTACTCCGCGGCTCGCCTTTCGAGGTCGATCAATTGATTGATGACTTCAGCTTCGCAGGTGTGGCTCAAACCGAGCCCGGCGGCATAACCGTACTCCTGAGGGTCTTCCCCAAAGTTTTCGAAACATGCGTAGCGGCGGCGAGCCCGCTCAGCGCCCTCCGGATCGACTTTGTCCAGGTAACTTAAAACCGCCTCAATGGAAGCATGCAAGCTGTAGAGGTCCAGCCCATAGAAGCCCGCCTTGCGAGCGCCTTCGCGCAGCGAATCGTTGTAGGAGCGGAGCCATCCGATAAAATCCAGCACGTCTGCATTGCGCCACATCCAAGCGGGAAAGCGTCTGAACCCAGCTAGGGCCGCGGCAGCGTCGGCGTCATCGCTTTGGCCGCGAACATATCGATTCACGCGATAAGCATCCGGCCAATCCGCCTCGACAGCGACCACCGTAAACCCCTTTTCCTGAATCAGGCGTTTGGTGATCTGCGCGCGGTGCCGATAGAACTCGTGCGTCCCATGCGATGCCTCGCCGAGGAGGACGAAAGTTGCATCGCCGATGAAATCGAGCAAATGGTCGTAGTCCGCGCTAGCTCCTACCAGGGGGTAGGCTGCATCGTGGACCAGATCCGTAACGATGGGCAAAGTTGCGTTGAGCATATCGATCACCTTCCTCTCTGCTGGAAGCAACTTGCGAACCAAACGGAACCGCAAATGCACGAGATCGTTACAAATGCAGAACGTCGAAATCGCGCGGCGTCTGGAAGAGGTGGCCGATCTTCTTGAAGCGCAGCATGCCAATCCCTTTCGCGTTCAAGCGTATCGCCGAGCCGCGTCCGGTATTCGGCACTTATCGAAGCCGCTGAGCGTGATCTGGCAAGAACAGGGCGACGCAGGATTACGCGCCGTAACCGGCGTTGGAGAGCGCCTGGCCGCCGCGCTTCGGAGTTTGGTCACCACAGGCCGCCTGCCGATGCTCGATCGATTGCGCGGCGAAACGGATCCCGTGGCCCTGCTCGAATCGATCCCCGGGATCGGACCTGCTTTGGCCGAGCGTCTCCATCGAGAATTGGGCATCGACTCTCTGGCGGACTTGGAGGCGGCCGCGCACGACGGACGATTGGCCGATATCGGTGGAATCGGCAAGAAGAAGCTGGCCGGCATCATCGACACGCTGTCCATGCGTTTGGGCCGCGTTCGTCAAGCCGGATACATCCATGAGCCGGACGAGCCGCCGGTGGAAGAGCTACTCGATGTGGACCATGAGTATCGCGCGAAAGCGGACGCCGGTGAGTTGCCGAGGATTGCCCCCAGGCGATTCAATCCGAAGGGTGAAGCCTGGCTACCGATCTTGCACACTCACCGCGGCGACCGCAATTACACTGCGCTCTATTCAAACACCGCACGCGCGCACGAGCTTGGCCGCGTGCGCGATTGGGTAGTGCTCTACTACGACGGCGCATTCGATGAACACCAAGCCACCGTGATCACGGCTCATCGCGGAGTTCTAAACGGAAAACGTATTGTTCGAGGCCGGGAGCACGAGTGCCAACAGCATTACCAGCCGGAACTCACGCCAATACCGGAGCCAACTCCGCAGCCCGTATCTTGAACCTCTTGTCCAACACCGCGAGCTTCTCCATGATACCGGTATATTCCAGCTCCGACATCGGCAGCATCGCCGTTCCGAAGAAACCTTGGCGGCGCATGTCGATCGCTTTATCGGACACATGCTCGCGAACCGTATCCCAGAAGGGGTGTGCGAATCCATCGATCGGCTCGGTCAACTTGCCATCGTGGACACAAAATCCGGCGCAACTTACGATGGGCGGTCCATCGAAATAGCTGATACCAGTGTTTAGCGCGACCGGCATCAACGGCATCTGGTGTGATCCTCGCATGCATCCGGCTACGAAATGGCCAATCGCAAAGGGCGCCAGAACTTCGCCGGTTGCCGGGAAATCCTTCTGGACGCGCACCAGCATCACCGGATCGTCCTTGCCGGTATATTTGCCAGCAATGTTATGCAAGCGCGACGTCGCAACGGCGACGGATTGTTCGCCGCTCGCTCGGGACCAGATGGATTCCACCACGTAGCGCTCGGGATCGCGCAGCAGCGCCGCGATGTCGTACAGGTCTTCGGGAGCGTTCAGTTCGATTACGCGATCTCCCGCGGTGTTGTTTACGTCCATGATCACGAACCGGAACCCGCGCGACATCCCGGGCGACAGAATAAGCCCGGGCGTGTTCATCACATCGGCGAAAGCCAAATAGAGCGGGAGATTGTACGCGCCCGGGTCGGTCTTATCCGCGGCGAAGAACAGGAACGGCTCGTTCGGCCGCTCTTCGATTTCCATTTCAGCAACCGCCGGACCCATCCCCTTCACATTGCCCGAAAACGAATCTTTGAGAAGGTCCTGGCCAGCTCCGTAGAGTCCTTCCTCCCGCGCCTCTTTCGTGCCGGCTAGAAAGGCATCCCAGGCGAGCTTGTGAATCTTCTCGTCGCCTTCGCCTCGCCTGTGCGTCATCAGAATCGCAATGTCGTCGCCGGTGTGGCTGATGTAATGGTCGAGCAGCAAGCCGGGCGCACGGTCTCGAATATATCCCTCCACCGTTTCTTGGAGGCGTTTGGACGGAGCCACGTGGCCGCCAATTGAGCCGATATCGGCCTTGATCACACTTACGGTCAGTTTCATGAGGTGCACCTCGCGGAATAAGTAGTGCAACCGATCTTCCATGGCACGTCTTCATGGCACTGGGCTTGCAGCACATTAGCCGGAGGGGTACTATGCCAGCCAAACAGTTTCAATTTCGCGCCGAAGCCCGCCAGAGCATTTTGCGAGGCGCCAGTGTACTCGCCGACGCGGTGCGGGTCACCCTGGGGCCCAAATCCAAGTGCGTGCTGATTGAAAAGAAGTTCGGCCGGCCCATTGTGTGCGACGATGGCGTCACCATCGCCAAGGAGGTCGAGCTCAAGGACCCCGAAGAGAACCTCGGCGCGCAAATGATTCGTGAGGCGGCAGAGCGAACCGGAGAAGCGGTCGGCGATGGTACTACCACGGCCACCTTACTCGCGCACGCCATTCTGACCGAAGGAGTTCGCAACGTCGCCGCGGGCGCGAGCGCGGTCGATCTGAAACGTGGACTCACACGCGGGCTGAAAGCGGCCGTAGATTCGCTTCGGGCCCTATCCCGTCCGGTGACAAGTAAGCGTGAAAAGGCGCAGGTGGCTGCTATTTCTGCGCACAATAACTCAGTCATCGGCGATATGGTGGCTGAAGCCGTTGAAAAAGTCGGAGCGGAAGGCGCCATTACAGTAGAGGAATCCAAAACCACTGAAACCGTGCTGGAAATCGTCGAGGGCATGCAGTTTGACCGCGGCTTCATCTCGCCCTACTTTGTCACCGACCCCGAAGCAATGAAGGCGGCCCTGGACGATCCCCTGATCCTGCTGCATGAAAAGAAGATCAGCAATGTGAAGGATCTGCTGCCGTTGCTCGAGCAGGTGGTGCAGGCCGGTAAACCCTTGCTCATCATCTCGGAAGAAGTCGAGGCGGAGGCGCTGGCCACGTTAGTCTTGAACAAAATCCGCGGAACGCTGCCCTGCGCGGCGGTAAAAGCCCCTGGATTCGGGGATCGGCGCAAGGCGATGCTGCAAGATATCGCCATTCTCACCGGCGGTCAGCTGATCGCCGAAGAGCTGGGCATTAAGCTCGAAAACGTCACAATGGAACAGCTCGGCAAAGCCAAGCGCGTGGTGATGGACAAGGATACGACGACCATCGTCGGCGGCGCCGGCGAGAAATCGGCGATCGATGGCCGTTGCCGCGAGTTGCGCAACCAAATTGAGGAGACTACCTCCGACTACGACAAGGAAAAGCTGCAGGAGCGGCTGGCGAAGTTGACGGGCGGAGTTGCCGTCATTCGCGTCGGCGCTCCTTCGGAATCCGAGGCCAAGAAGCTCAAGGAAGCTTTCGAGGACGCCATCAGCGCGACAAAAGCCGCCATCGCCGAAGGAGTGCTACCCGGCGCCGGATTGGCTTTACTGCGCGCGATCGACGCCGTAGATGTTGAGGAGGCGAAGGCTGAAGAGGACGAAAAAACCGGATTGCGGATTCTCAAAAGGGCGCTCGAGGCACCCACGCGTCAGATCGCCGAGAACTCGGCGTTGGACGGCGGAGTGGTGGTGGATCGCATGCGATCCGGTAAAGGAAACTACGGCCTGGACGCTTCCACTTGCAAGTACGTGGACTTGATAGAAGTGGGCATCATCGACGCGACCAAAGTGGTCCGCGTGGCGCTCGAAAATGCGGTTTCGGTTGCCAGCACGCTACTGTTGACCGAAGCGACGCTCACCGAAGAACGCGAGAAGAAACCGGAACGAACGCCGGCGCCGGAATACGCAGAATCTTAAATCGCCGAGGTCATTGCGCTGGTTGGCGGCCTCGCGACTTTTGCGAGAGCCTGCGCAGGGGTTCACAGCGCTTCGATCCCCCAAATATCACGCGCATACTCACTGACAGCGCGATCGCTTGAAAATTTCCCCATTCGCGCCACGTTCAAGATCGCCGCACGGTTCCATTCAGAAACATCGTTGAACGCTTTGGCTGCATTTTCCTGCGCATCCAAGTAGGCGGAGAGGTCCGCCAGATGAAAAAACGCGTCATTCTCGTCCAGGAGCGTGTGGTGGATCCAAGCGAACAGGTCAGGCTCGGTGGGCGAGAACAAATTGGAGTGAAACGCGTCCACCACGCGCCTGACCCGGGAATCCCGATCATAGTATTCGCGCGGATGATAGGACCGCCGCCGGCGCATGGTTTGTATCTCGCTGGCCGTGAGCCCAAAGATAAAGATGTTCTCCGCGCCCACCTCTTCCCGAATCTCGATATTGGCGCCGTCCATCGTGCCAATTGTCAGAGCTCCGTTGAGCGCGAATTTCATGTTGCCGGTGCCGGACGCCTCGGTTCCCGCGGTGGAGATCTGTTCGCTGAGATCGGCGGCCGGAATGATTTTCTCCGCCAGCGAAACGCGGTAATCCGGCACAAAGGCCACTCTCATCCACTGGCTGGCGCGGCTGTCATTGTTGATGACGCGGCCCACGCTGTGGATCAGCTTGATAATCTGCTTCGCCACCCAGTATCCGGGAGCCGATTTACCCGCGAAAACATAAGTGCGCGGGACGGCGGGTTGCCGGCCGTCTTCGATCAACGACAAATACTCGTGGATGATATGCAGAACCTTAAGCAACTGCCGCTTGTAGGCGTGAATTCGCTTGGCGTGAACATCAAAGAGCGAGTCCGGATTGCACTTCACGCGGGACGTTTCTCGAATGATCTTGGCCAGCCGTGTCTTGTTCGCGCGTTTCGCTTGGACGAATCGGTCCTGGAAACCGGAATCGGACGCGAACTCCTCCAGGCCGCGAAGCTGATCGAGATCCGCGATCCAGCCGTCGCCGATGATCGACCGAATCAGATCTGTAAGACCGGGATTCGATTGGAGCAACCAGCGGCGCTGCGTAACCCCGTTGGTTTTGTTGTTGAATCGTTCCGGCCATAGGGAATAGAAATCGGGAACCAGCGATGTCTTGACCAATTGCGTGTGGATCGCCGCGACGCCATTGATGGAGTGGCTCCCAACAATAGCGAGGTTCGCCATGCGCACTTGTTTGGGTGTGGATTCCTCGATCAGCGACACGCGCCGCAGCCGGTCCTCGTCTGGCGGTTGAACGATCTCAATCTTTTCCAGAAATCGCCGGTTAATCTCTTCGATGATCTGCAAATGGCGAGGGAGCACATGCTCCAACAGCGGGACTGGCCATTTCTCCAGCGCCTCCGGCAACAAGGTGTGATTGGTGTAGGCCAGAGTCTGCTGCGTGATCTCCCAGGCCTCCTCCCATTCCAGGTTCTTCTCGTCGATCAGTATGCGCATCAGCTCCGCCACCGCCAGCGCGGGATGCGTGTCGTTCATTTGAATGGCGACCTTCGAGGAGAACTCCCGATAGGACGTGTGCGTTTGTTCGAATCTGCGCACGATATCGCGCAGCGTGCACGCCACCAGAAAGTACTCCTGCACCAGGCGCAACTCCTGGCCGCCTACGACCGCGTCGGAGGGATAGAGCACTTTCGAAATGGTTTCCGATTCGATCTTCTGCCGGACCGCCGTGAAGTAGTCCCCGTCGTTGAAGATTCCCATGTCGAAATCGTGGGAGGAGCGCGCCGAATAGAGGCGCAGGAAATTCACCGTCCTTCCTCCGTAACCCGGGATCAACATATCGTAAGGAGTGCCAATCAGGACTTTCCAATCCATCCACATGGGGTTGTAACCGCCCCGGCGATCGACGCTGTGTTCCACCCGGCCATAGACCGGAACTAAACAGGCTTCGTCCGGCCGCGCGATCTGCCACGGAGAAATCTGCGCCAGCCAGTTATCCGGCTTTTCGCGCTGATACCCGTCATCGATCTCTTGCTTAAAGAGGCCGTACTCATAGTTGATGCCGTAACCATATCCCGGCATCCCTAACGTTGCCAGCGAATCCAGAAAGCAAGCGGCCAGCCGGCCCAGGCCGCCATTGCCCAGCGCGGCATCCGGTTCGCTCTCCTCGAGTTCGTCCAGACCGGTTCCCAAATTACTTAGAGCCTCGCGGCAAGACTCGCGAATCCCAAGGTTGAGAAGGTTGCTTCCCAACGATCGGCCAATGAGAAACTCGATCGAAAGATAATATAGCCGCTTGGGGTCTTTCCGACGGTACCGATCCTCGGTTTCCCAATATAAATCCAGCAGGCGGTCCCGGACGGTCAAGGCGGCGGCGGCAAACCGGTCGCGCGCGGAAAGCTCGCTCCAGGCGTTACCAAGCGAGTATCGAGCGTGGCGCTCAATGGCTTCCTGGAGCGCGGCGACCTCTTGGACGGAGCTCAGCAGTGTCCCCATAGGCCGTTGCTATGCTGCTTGGCGCTGAAACGAATGAACTGCCTCTTCCCGCGTGCCGTAGATGTCGAAGATGCGGTGCATGCGCACCAACTCGAAGAGCGCGCGAACCTGCTTGGACATAGAGCACAGCTTCAAGTCGCCGCCCCTGCCGCTTAATTGGCGAAGACACGACAGGATCGCTCCCAGTCCCGAGCTATCCACGAAGCGCAATTGGCTTAAATCGAGCACCAGTTGACTCTTCGATTGCAATACGGGAGTGATGTCACGCTTGAATTCGCCGCTGTTGCTTGCATCTAATTCTTCCACCGGCACAGTCGCCACCACCACGCCTTCCAGGTTATCGACAGGTATTTCCATTAGGGCTGTCCTTTCGCAAATGATCTTTGGTTTTGCCGAATTTGACCAGCGTAACGCAGCTTCCGCCGCGTTCGTCGCGTGAATACCGAACGTCGTCCACACTCCGGCTAATGATGTAGGCGCCGAAACCGGATTCACGTGAGCCATCGAGGGGAGGAGGGGGCGCCGCCGTGGGATCGAATGGATCGCCGAAATGATGCAGCCGGATGGCGACGCGGTTGGGAAAAGCTTCGGCCTCAATGCCGATCCGTTGATCGGTGCGGCCATGGTAGGCGTGCTTCATGATGTTGCTCGCCGCCTCATTGACCGCCAGTTCGAGAGCGCCGGTCGAGCCCTCGTCGATGGCTGTTTCGGGAAGGTTGGTGCAAAACTCGCGCACGAATTCACGCGCCCGGCACAAGCTCTTGAGATCGCTCTTCAATTCCAGTTCCGCCCGCGCGATCGGCGCTGGCACGCCCTCCACTTTCACCGCGACGGTGGTCAGATCGTCTGTCAGCCGATCCGATCCGGAAAAAACGGAGACGGCTTGTCGAATGCCTTCCACTAATGCGCCCGGATCCATTTGGGGGTTGGCTCGAATGTATTCCTGCAGCCGCTCGGCGCCGAACAGCTCTCCGGCGGAATTTCGCGCTTCGGTAATTCCATCCGAGTAGAACAGGAACAAATCTCCAGCTTCGAAAGGCACTGAGAACTGATCGTACCTCTCGCCCTCCAGGACTCCCAGAGGCAGGTTCTCTCCCTGAAGAACCTCGCAAAGCCCCGTCCGACCGTTTAAATGAATCGTTCCCGTATGCCCGCAATCCACTAGATCCAAGCAACGACGGTTCTCGTCAAACCGGGCATAGACCAGAGTTACAAAGCTATCCAGATTGATCAGATGACGCGCCAATTCGGCATGCGCCAGCATCACGATCTCTTTCGGTTCCGGAAGTTTCCCATCCTTCGCTAGCGCCGTCAAATCGCTCAGGGCCCGGAGAAAATGCGTCTTGGTGGCAGCTCCCAACAACGCCGCCGGAATGCCCTTCCCCATGACGTCGCCGACGATCACGTCCAGGCAGTGGTCCGAATGGCGGATAAAGACATAGAAATCGCCATCGATGCGCTGCGACGGGATTGTGAGAGCCACCACGCGCAGGCCCGGCACATCTTTGGGCGGCTCATCGAGCAGCAGAGTCTGTTGGATGCGGAAGCCAATCTCGATCTCCCGCTCGCGAGCCTGCTCTATGGCTAGGTTTGCGGCCTGAAGCTGTGCCACGCGCTTGCGCTCCGTGATGTCCAGAAAAGTGATGACCGCGCCGATATTATCTCCGTCGTGACGCATCGGATGAGACCAAAACTCCACAGGGAAGGGTTTGCCGTCCGCCCGCCACATCACATCGTCGTCCACGTGTACGAACTCGCCTTCCTGGAGCGCGCGGAAGGCTGGGCACTTTTCCTGCGCGACTGCTGTGCCGTCGGCCCGAGCATGATGGGCGAGGCTGTGCAGGTTCTTTCCGAGGATTGCGTCCGCACTGGCATAACCCAGCATCTTTATGCACGATCGGTTGACCCAGGTGCAGTTGCCGTCGGAATTGACGCCGCAGATCGCCTCGGCCGTCGAGTCCAGCAGGAGGCGAATGTGCTCTTCCCTTTCACGCAGGGCCACTTCTCCTCGCGCGCGTTCGTCCCGCGTTCGCAGGGTCTGAATTCCAAATGCCAGATCGCTGGCCAGCTCGGTTAGCAAAGCCACTTCCTCATCGCTGAAGGCATCCTTCTCGGCGGAATAAATCATCAGCGCGCCAAAAGCAGTAGAGTCGAAAACCAGCGGGATGGAAACGCTGGAAGCATAGCCGCGCTTTAACGCCTCGGCACGCCACGGGACCATCGCCGGGTCCGATGCGATGTGCTTCATCACCACGGTTTTCCGTGTCCGGATCGAAATGCCCGTGGGGCCGTGGCCCCGCTCGCAATCCGCCCACGTGATGTTCAAGGCAGCCAAATAGCCGGCCTCAAAACCGGCCTGAGCGACAGGACGAACGGACTTCGCCTCGTCCTTCTCGGCCCGGCCCACCCAGCAGAAGCGATACCCGGCTTCTTCCACGATCAGGTCGCAGATGCGCTGCAGCAACGCGGATTCTTCCGTGGCGCGAATGAGCGTCTCGTTGCATTTGCTCAAGACGCGCTGGGCTTGATTCACTCGCCACAGTTGCGCCTCCGAACGCTGACGCTCGATCGCCGAGCCAATCACGTTGGCGACTGCTTGCAGGAAGTTGACCTCGTCGTCTCTGAACACCTTGCGCTGGCTGCTGTGCGCGCCGAGCACACCGTAGGGTCCCTGGTTTGTTGTAATCACCACCGTCGCGCCACTCACAACTTCGTGTTCGCGCAGCAGCGCGGTTCCCTCGAATCGCTTTTCGGTTTTCAAGTCCACAACAATCACAGGCTGGCCGGAGAGAAGAGTATAGCCGGCCTGAGAGTCCCTCCCGATCCCGACAGTCGCGTGTCCGACAAAGCCCGGCCTCCAGCCAGTCCCGGCTATCATCAGGAGCGCGTCGCGATTGGGGAGTAATTCCAGGATCTTGCAATACTCGACATCCAGAGCGTGCCGGACCTGATAGGCCGCGTCGTCCAATACTTCAGACAATGGCGCGCCGCGTAGCGCGCGCTCGCCGAGATCCGCCACGACGGACTGTAAATTGGCCAGCATGCGGATCTCATTGTCGGCCTGCTTGCGAGCAGTCATGTCGTAGAGCGTGGATCGGCTCGCCACATAGTTGCCCGCGCTGTCGGTAATAGCTGTAGCGCTCAATAACACAGGCAGAGTGGTGGCGTCCTTGCGAACCATTTCGAATTCGAGGTCCCGAATCATTCCTTGCGCCTTAAACCTGGGAAAGGACTCTTGGAAGGTCCGCAATGTTTTGGGTGTGAGCACAGCGGCAAAGTTCATTTTGCCGATTACCTCGTCGCGCGTGTAGCCTAGCCAGGAGAGTTCGGTGTCGTTGATCTGGACAAAAACGCCGTCCCGATCAAGAGAGTGGTAGCCGCAGGGCGCGTGATCATAGAGATCGCGGGTCTCGTCCGCCGACTTCTGGAGCGCTTCATCCGCTCGCTGGCGTTCGATCATTGTGCCCAGAACATTGGCTATCGCTTGCAGGAAATGGACCTCGTCCCGGCTAAACGTTCGCCGCTGCCTGGTATGGACGCTGAACACACCATACGGCCCGTCACCCGTGGAGATCACCGCGCTCATTCCACTGATCACGTCCGGATCGCCAAACATCGGCACGCTCGCAAAGCGCTTCTCGGTTCGCAGATCTTCGAGGATCACGGGCTCCTTGGAGATCAGCGTGAACCCCGCCTGGGTTTCTGGCCCCGCGTTCACGGTCGCATGCCCGGCCACTCCTTCCTTCCAGCCGAAGGCGGCCTGAAGCAACAGCGTTTTGCCGTCCGGCAGCAACTCCAATACCCGGGCATAGTCGACTCCCAGGATTTGTGCCGCCCGGACCACCGCTTCCTCTTGCACTTTGCCGGAAGGCTCACTACGAAGCGCCTGCTGTCCCAGTTCCGCTACCACTTCCTGGAGCCGGGCGAGCAGCCGTATCTGGCCCTCCGCGCGCCGCCGTTCCGTAATGTCTCGCGCGGCAGCAAAGATCCCGCCGATCTGTCCCGACTCGTCCCGGTAAACCGAAGCGTTGTACAAGACCGGTACCGTATGGCCATCGCGGTGGCGGATCTCCAGCGGGAAGTCGCGCACGAATCCTTCGCGAAATACCGTTTGATAGCCTTCTCGCGCTCGGCCTGTTTCGACGAAATAGCTGGAAAACTCCGTTCCAATCAACTCGGTTCGTGAACGGCCCGTGATGGTCTCGGTGGCGGCATTCACATCGGTGATCTTGCCGTCGGCACCGATCGTCACCAGCGGATCGAGGCTGGCCTCGATCAGGCTCCGGTTGTAAGCTCCAGCCCGCTTTGCCTCCTGCCTCCCTATTTCCGCTTCCGCCGCTTTTCGCCTGGCCCAGGACGATAGCCGTCCGGCGGTCAGAGCCGTGATCAAGAAAGAGCCGAGCGCCACCCAATTCTTAGGATCCTCGATGGTGAACGTATAAATCGGCGGCAGGAAGTAGTAGTTCAGGCACAGCATGCCCATGACGGACGCAGCCAGAGCCGGCCAGTATTCCCATCCGGTAGCGACAAAAAGCACCACCAACAGCATCGCCAGAGCGACGGTCATTTCGTTGACGTAGCCGCGCAACAGTGCGCAGACCGACGTCACGGCGGCAATGCCGAGGATCCCTGCCAGGTAACCCGCGCCTCTGCTCTTGAAAAACGAGACGCGCTTCGTTTCAATCTGGATCCCGAGTCTGGGGGATTTCACACGAAACTGCCTTTCTACGTGGAGTAAATCAGCACGCCGAGAACCAGACCGGATCAAGAGATCGCTGCGGTGCGTTTAACAATGCAGCCCAACTTGATTGTCTAGCGCCTGATGAGTGTCTCGCGAGCCTGTTCTCGCACAATCACCTTGGCCAGTTCATTCATCTCCTCGGCAAGCAGTTGAATCAGGTCGTCCAAAGAAATGATCCCGATTAAGACTCCCTTCCGATCGACCACCGGCATGCGACGAATACCATTGATGCGCATCTGCTGCATGCATTCAAAGATGCCTTCATGTTCCTCGGCAGTCACCAACTCGCGCGCCCCCAGGTCATCGAGCGTAAACACATCCGCATCCAAAGCCTCGGCCACCACGTTCCGGACAATGTCGCGGTCCGTAACGATTCCGACCGGAACCCTCCGGCCACCGATATCTTCGGTCACCACCAGGTTGCCCACGTGGTTCTCGGCCATCAACCGGGCAGCCTCCCGAACAGTCGTTCCTCTGCTCGCGACGACGACATCGCGGACACAAACATCACCTATAGGCATTGCACACCTCCCTGTCTCACTTCTGCGGTCTCTGGTTCCGGCGCCGTCAATAATCGATCCAGTTCGGCCCGCTCCAGCGTTTCTTTGCGCATCAGCTCTTGCGAAATCCGCTCCAGCGGCTCGCGATTCTTCAACAGAATGCCGATGACCCGAGCGTAAGTCTCATCCAGGATGCGCCGCGATTCGCTATCGATCGTCTCGGCGGTTCGCTCGCTGTAGTTGCGCTCTTCCATTTCAAATGGCGACTTCAAGAACGGTGACGCCGCCGGCCGCCCGTACGTCATCTTTCCCAGCGCGTCGCTCATGCCGAACCGCGTCACCATTTGCCGCACCAGAGCGGAAGCGCGCTCCAGATCATCCGCCGCTCCCGTCGAGACCACGCCGCCATAGTGAATTTCCTCGGCCGCGCGTCCTCCCATGAGCACCGCGATCTGATCCTCGAGCTCCAGTTTCGTCATCAGATAACGCTCTTGCGTAGGCAACTGCAGGGTATAGCCCAGCGCCCCAATCGATCGCGGAATGATGGAGACGCGATGCAATGGATCGGCGTGTTTCACCGAGAGCGCCACCAACGCATGGCCGGCTTCGTGCACCGCCACCCGCTCCTTCTCCTCGGGGGTCATGATGCGGCTCTTCTTTTCCAAACCCAGCGTGACCCGGTCGGCCGCTTGCTCCAAATCGCGCAACTCAACACTGTCTGCGCCGCGCCGTACCGCCAGGAGCGCGGCTTCGTTCACCATGTTCGCCAGATCGGCGCCCACCATGCCCGGTGTCCTGGCGGCGATGGTTTCCAGATTGACGTCGGCAGCCATCCGGATCTTGCGCGCATGTACTTTCAGGATCTCCACGCGATCCTTCAAGTCCGGCCGGTCCACCAGTACTTGTCGGTCAAAGCGTCCAGCCCGCAGCAGAGCCGCGTCCAGAACCTCCGGCGTATTCGTGGCCGCCATGATGATCACGCCTTCCGAACTGTCGAAGCCATCCATCTCGGCCAGCAACTGATTCAGGGTTTGCTCCCGCTCCTCGTTGCTGAAACCGATTCCCCGCCCCGATGTGCGCGACTTCCCGATCGCATCCAGCTCGTCGATGAAAACAATGCAAGGCGCCTTTCCCTTGGCTTGTTCGAACAGATCGCGAACGCGTGCCGCGCCCACACCGACGAACATTTCCACGAACTCCGAGCCGGAGATGGAAAAGAACGACACCCCAGCTTGACCAGCCACCGCCTTGGCAAGCAGCGTCTTGCCGGTCCCCGGAGGCCCCACCAAGAGCACGCCCTTGGGAATGCGTCCGCCAAGCTTCTGATATTTCGCCGGCTGGCGGAGGAAGTCGACAATTTCCTCCAACTCCAGCTTGGCTTCATCGACTCCCGCTACATCCTCAAAGGTCACCTGCACCCGGCTCGACTGGTCATAAATTTTCGCTTGGTTCTTGCCAAAAGTCAGCGGCCCCCTCGCCTGCGCGATACGGCGCATCCCAACTCCGTAAATCAACGCAATAAACGCGAAAGGAAGCAGCCAACCCAGCGCGCTCCAGATCCAGGAAGGGCTTTCGATATGGCCTCCGAACTTGACCGGCTGTGCCTCCAATTCCTTCAAAAGCAAGGATTCGTCTACGCCCGGCAGACGCGTCGCCTTGATCGTCCGTTCCGCGGCTGGAGTGGAATGTGTGGGATCATCTTTGCGAACGCCGATCAGCTCGCGCTCGGTGATCTGGACGTCGCTCAATTTTCCAGAGCGAAGCTCGGTTAGGAACTGGCTGTATGACACCGGCTTGTAGGCTTCCAGCGGGATGAATTTTTGGATGAAAAACACAGCCAGGATGAGCAGCATGACGTTTACCGCCGTAAACATCCAGCGATGTTGTTGTTGGCGCTCCATGAACCTGTTTTAGTGCATGCGGTCGACCACTCATGTTCCCGGCCACCAGCGCCCCTGACTGGCGGCAACCAAAATAACCCCAGCTGCATCTAAAAGTTAAAAGGTACCGGCCTGTCGGCCCTCCCCTTGAATAGCAATCTTGAGACGGCTCTGCCAGTCCGGCTGGACCGAACTTCGTAAGACTATGAAAACACGTAAGATGGAAGGAGTGAGCGAAAATATGGCCATAGAGTCCGCCGTAGAGTCCCACGATGCGATCGGCCTGAGCGTGGATGAACTGAGCTTCGACGAATCCGGCCTGGAGTTCGTGGAGACCGATCATCAAGAAGATCCCGAGGAACTCGCCGCTCCTGAGGAGCAGTCTACTTACACCGACGACCCAGTCCGGACCTATCTGCGGGAGATGGGTGCTATCTCACTGCTCACACGCCAGGGCGAGGTGGAGTTGGCGCGGCGCATGGAGCGAGGCAAGCTGCGCGTGCGAAAAGTGCTCTCTCGCTCGCCGCTGGTGCAGCAGACCGTGCTCGCCATATGTGCTGACCTGCGGCGCGGCGATGTCGAAGTTCAGGAACTGATCGAAGTTGGCGGCCCGAATGACGAGGAGAAAATCCGTCGGCGCGCGGAAGCCAGGCGCCGGCTCGCCAAGGTGGAGCGATTGAATCGCGAGATCGAGATGCTGGAAAAGAAGCTGGCATCGACGCCTCGGCGCAACGTGCACGTGCGGGCTCAATTGGATCGCATGCTGGTCCGCCTTCGTGTGAAGCTCTCGCAGGCTATCCGCGAAATTCCCTTCTCTGCCGCAAAGTGGACCAGCCTGGAAAACACCTTCAAGACCGCCGCTGAAGCACGCTCGGCCAGCTCCACCATGCGCCGTTACCGGCGGGCCATCGAAAGAGCGCGGAGCGATGCCGGACAGGCCAAGCGGGCGCTCGTGGAGGCCAACCTGCGCCTGGTGGTCTCGATCGCCAAGAAATACATCAATCGCGGACTGCATCTTCTGGATTTGATCCAGGAAGGCAACATCGGCTTGATGCGCGCTGCCGACAAGTTTAATTATCATCTCGGTTATAAATTCTCGACCTACGCCACGTGGTGGATTCGCCAATCGATCAGCCGCGCGATCGACGATCAGTCGCGAACCATTCGAATCCCGGTCCACATGAACGAGAGCCTTACCAAGTTCCTGAAGGCCTCGCGCGACCTGGAGAAGGAATTGGGCCGCACGCCTGGCAATGAGGAAATTGGCCAGCGCCTGGCGACGACCACCCAGAAAGTCCAGGAGTTCAGAGCCATGCTGAAGGATCCGGTTTCACTCGACCTTCCGGTTGGCAGGGATGGCGAATCCGCTCTGCGCGACTTGATCGAGGACCGCTTGGTGCGCCCGATCGCAGACGCGATGTTTGAGCGAGACGTCCATGAGGAAACCGCCAGCGTGCTCGAGACTCTGGGGCCGGACGAAGAGAAAGTCATTCGTATGCGCTTTGGGATTGGTTACGATCGCGAGCACAAGCTCGAAGAGATCGCACGCCAGTTCAATCTGAGCCGCGAGCGTATCCGGCAAATCGAGACTCGTGCGCTTCGGCGCCTACGGAGCGAAAGTTCGCACCGGTTGCGGCCGTTGGTCACGACGATGAGCCTTCAATAGACGCACGCTGGTCCACGTCTACGCTCCGAGTTGCGACGCCAAATCCACGATGTCGGCGGACACCACGTCGAAATCCCCCGGCCGGGCATCATCTGCTTTGCGCGAGGGGCCATATTCATTGGGCCGGTGAATGAAATCCGGTCGCGAGGCCGAAACTGCGCGCCGACATCAGATCGCCGGAATGCGCCGCGCACATCATCACTTCCTCGGGCTTCAGCTCTAACAGGCTGACCGCAGTTAGGTACGCTTCGCGATCGGGCTTGTAGTGCTTGGCCAGCTCCGCCGAAAGGATGAGATCCCATGGAAGACCCGAGGCCTTGGCCATGTCGGCGAGAAGAGCGACGTTTCCGTTCGACAGCGGCGCGATCGTGTACTTCTTCTTGAGGCGCGCGAGGCCCGCCACGGAATCAGGCCACGGCTTCAGGCGGTGCCAGACGCGGTTCCAGTGGTCCTTTTCCGCCTCTGACAGCCCGTCGATGTGAAACTCCTTGAGCAGATCTTCGAGCAGCGCGCGATGCAAGTGGTCCAGATTGGTCCAGGGCATCTCGCCTTTGCGCACCTTGTCCATGGAAGGCGCATAACCGGCCCTCCATCGATCGGCAAAGCGGCCCCAATCGATGGTGATGCCCTTCGTCTTCTCCCATGCCTTGCCTTCTTCGATGATCGATCCGCGCCAGTCGACCACGGTGCCAAACGTGTCAAAGACGAGCGCCTTCACCAAAGGCGCCGCGGCGCGTGCAGAATCCTGGCCACGAGCGCCGCAGGCAATCGCCGCCGCACCGATGCTCGCGTTTTTCACCAGTTGTCGCCGCGTCATATCCCTCCTCGCGCCCATTGGCGCCGCGCAGGTTAGGAGCTCTGTTTTCCGCCGAGCTCAGGCTAGGTCGAAACGATCAAGGTTCATCACTTTGCTCCACGCAGCTACGAAGTCTTTCACGAACGTCTGCTGCGAGTCGCTGCACGCGTAGACTTCCGCGAGAGCCCGGAGCTGGGAGTTGGAACCGAAGACGAGATCAACCACGGTGCCCGTCCACTTGAGCTCGCCCGTCGCGCGATCGCGCCCCTCCAACACGCCCTCCGATGTGGCCGACTTCTGCCACTTCGTGTTCATGTCGAGAAGGTTGACGAAGAAATCGTTGGTCAACGTCTCGGGCCGCTTGGTGAAGACGCCGTGCTTGGACTGCCCGAAGTTCCCATTCAGCGCGCGCATGCCGCCGACGAGAACCGTCATCTCGGGAGCGGTCATGGTCAGCAGATTCGCCCGATCCACCAGCAGCTCCGCCGCCGATCCGTCAAGTCCCTTCCGGAGATAGTTGCGGAACCCGTCCGCCTTCGGTTCGAGCGGCGCAAAGGAGTGCGCGTCGGTCTGCTCCTGCGACGCGTCCGTTCGCCCGGGCGAGAAAGGAACCTTCACATCGTGGCCAGCCTTCTTCGCCGCTGCCTCCACGGCTGCGCAGCCGCCCAGAACGATCAGGTCGGCGAGCGAGACCTTCTTTCCTTTTCCATTGGACTGCGCGCCGTTGAAATCCTTTTGGATCGCCTCCAGTTTCTGTAGGGTCTTCGCCAGTTCGGCCGGCTGGTTGACTTCCCAATCTTTTTGCGGCGCCAGGCGAATGCGCGCTCCGTTGGCCCCACCGCGCTTGTCACTGCCGCGGAACGTCGCCGCCGACGCCCAGGCCGTCGTGACCAGTTGGGAGATAGAAAGTCCGGATGCGAGGATCTTGGCCTTCAGAGCAGCAATATCCTGCTCCCCGATCAAGTCATGATCCACAGCGGGAACAGGATCCTGCCAGATCAGCGTTTGCTTCGGCACAAGCGGGCCAAGGTACCGCGAAACAGGCCCCATGTCGCGGTGCGTCAGCTTAAACCAGGCCTTCGCGAACGCGTCCGCCAACTCCTCGGGATGCTCGAGGAAGTGCTTGGAGATCGGCGCATAGATGGGGTCCAACCTCAAGGAGAGGTCGGTCGTGAGCATTCCGGGAGCGTGCCGCTTGGAAGAATCGTGGGCATAAGGAACGGCGCTGGCGGCAGCCCCGTTCTTGGGAGTCCACTGGAACGCACCGGCCGGGCTCTTGGTGAGCTCCCACTCATATTTGTATAGGTTTTCGAGGAAGTTACTGCTCCACTTCACGGGGGTGGTCGTCCATGTGACCTCCAGCCCGCTTCCGATCGTCTCGTCGCCGGTGCCGCTGCCAAAGCTGTTTTTCCAGCCCAAGCCTTGCTCCTCGATGGAAGCGCCCTCGGGTTCGGGGCCCACAAACTTGCTTGGATCGGCGGCGCCGTGGGTCTTGCCGAATGTGTGCCCGCCGGCAATCAGCGCAACCGTCTCATAGTCATTCATCGCCATGCGGGCGAACGTTTCCCGGATATCAACTGCCGCAGCGAGCGGATCCGGCTTTCCGTTGGGCCCTTCCGGATTCACGTAAATCAAGCCCATCTGAACAGCGGCGAGAGGATTGTCGAGCTGACGATCGCCCTTATAGCGCTCGTCCCCCAGCCACTTGCCCTCAGGCCCCCAGAAAATATCCTCTTCGGGCTCCCAGACGTCCTCGCGCCCACCGCCGAAACCGAATGTCTTGAATCCCATCGAATCCAACGCGACGTTACCGGCGAGAATCATGAGGTCCGCCCAGGAGATTTTCCGGCCATACTTCTGCTTGATGGGCCACAGCAACCGGCGCGCCTTATCGAGGTTCACATTATCCGGCCAGCTATTGAGGGGAGCAAAACGCTGTGTGCCATTGCCTGCCCCGCCGCGGCCGTCGCCGATGCGGTACGTGCCCGCGCTATGCCACGCCATACGAATGAAAAGCGGCCCATAGTGGCCAAAGTCGGCCGGCCACCAGGACTGCGAGGTCGTCATCAAGACATGCAGGTCCTTGACCACCGCATTCAGATCGAGGCTCTTAAACTCTTCCGCATAATTGAATTCCTTGTCCATGGGATTGGACAGGGGGGAATGCTGGTGCAGGATCTTCAGGTTCAGTTGATTCGGCCACCAGTCCGCATTCGTCCAGGACCCAGCCGCCGCGTGACTGACCGGGCACTTCGTTTCGGTTGACATATTTTTGCTCCTGTTGCTTTGAATTAACTCAAAATACCTGTGGCGAACTACGAACCTATCCTGGCAGCGCGCCGCGGAGCACACTTCGTGCAGAGGCCCCGGAAAATGAGTTCGCACTCGCGAAGAATCCGCTTGCCGAGGGCGCGGGAGGCAGGCTTGGGCACGGCGTACCACTCCATGTCCTCAACATTGCCGCAGCGGTCGCAGATGAAGTGGTGATGCCGCATACCTTTCGCATCGAATCGCGCGGCGCGGCCCTCAACGGCCACTTCACGCACCAAGCCCGCCTGCACCAGGTCCCGCAGATTGTTATAAGTTGTGGCCCTGGAACAGCGCGGATCCACGCGATTCACGGCTTCGAAGATTTCCGCAGCCGTGGGATGCTTGTTGTGCTCCATCAGGAACGCCATCACGGCGTAGCGCTGCGGAGTGCACCGCAATCCGCTGTCATCCAAGGACCGTTTAATCGCCTCGGCGTCCATCAACGATTTAGATTATATCTAATGTGATATTTTGTCAAGACCCAAGCTGCCGCTGCGGGGGAGGAATGCGACAACGGCGCGCAACGACGATGCGAACTCCTCTTGAACAACCGGTTGCCTCCGAACCTACGGTCCGGCTATCGAATGATCGATGCCGTTCGCGAACCTGGCAACAGACCCATGCCAACGCGGAAACCGGTTCCTCGGGGAAATACGAGATTCATGCGCTGCAGGATGTCGTGATACCGGGCGTCCGATCGCAACATGTCGAAGTAGTGACTGCGGATCCCGAAGCTGAGGTTGGGGTCGCGCTCCCGAACCCCGTCTTCCATTGCTTGCAAAGCCGTTTCTGCATCGCCTAGAGCCAGTGCCGCCATTGCGATGGTTGCGGGCGGGACGTACCGGCAGCGCGCCGCTCCCCGCAATTTCTCCAGGAAGCGTTCCGCATCTGCGCGGCGCCCGCCACGAACATAGGCCCACGCCAAGAATCCGACTGGCAGGAAGGCCCCCGGCCCATCGCGCTGTTCCTTCTCGAGCAGCGCGATCCCCTCCTCATGCCGGCCAAGGAGAGAATACGCCTCTCCCAGCAGATACGCACCGACAATATAGTTGGGATCGATCTCCAAGAGCTGGTGCACATGCTCCAATGCACGCTCGGGTTGACCCATGAGCAGGCAGTAGTAGGCGCGGTATCGATGGAAGAGCGTAAACAGCGGATCAATCTCAGCCGCCCGGCAGGCGTCTGCGTACGCCTCTTCGGTCCGCCCCATGCAGTGCAGCACGTCGGCGCGCCAGAACAACGCCCGCGCAGAGGCCGGATTGAGTCTCAGCGCCGCGTTTAACCCCTCCAGACCCTCGTCCCATCTGAACTCACTCACCGCTGTGACAAAGCCCACGGCCGCCTTCGCTTCGGCCGATTCCGGATCCGCCTCCAATGCCCTGGCTGCCGCGGCACGCGCCTTCGGCCACTGCTCGAGGGGCGAAATCCGGCCGAAGTGAGCGCCTGAAATGTAGGCGTCAGCCAGACTAAACCAGGCTGGCGCATGGCTCGGGTCCAATTCAACCGCTTGCTCCAGTAGTTTACGGCCTTTTTCCATTTCCGCCGGCGTTAACTTGTAGTAGTGAAAATGACCTTTCAGATACAAACTGTGCGCTTCGGGATTCTGAGTATAGCGCTTGGTCAGCGGTTGGCCGGACTTGCTTCCCAATTTCACCTTCAGTTGGGCGACGATCGCATGTGCGATTTCGTCCTGAATGTCGAAGAGGCCGCGCCTTTCGCGGTCGTAGTGCTGGGACCAGACTTGCGATTCGTCGGAAACGTTGACGAGCTGGGCACTTACCCTGATTCGCTTGCCCGACCGTTGCACGCTGCCGCACAGGATGCTCGTGACGCGAAGGCGGTGGCCGATTTCAGCGATGGCGTTCTCCCGCCCCCGGAAGCTGAAGGCAGACACACGGCCGATGACCCGCAGCCCCTGGAGTCGAGTCAAAGTATTCAGAATCTCGTCCGCCAGGCCGTCGCTGAAGTACTCGTTCGCTTTGTCGGCACTCAGGTTGGCGAAGGGCAGCACGGCAATGGAAGGAACTGGCTCCGGGTATGCGCTGACATCGTGATTGGTGGCGTTCTCCAACGCGACCTTCAGATCAGCCACTGACTGATAGCGATCCGCAGGGTGCTTGCGCAGGCACCGCTCGATTACGCTTTGCATCTCCCGAGCGCTTTCCAAAGGGGCAGGCTCGTCACGCAGAATGGACGCGAGTATAGAGAGGGTGCTGGAACCCTGGAAGGCCTTCCGGCCGGTCAGCAATTCGTAGAGTAACGAGCCGAAGGAGAAGATGTCGGACCGCGCGTCCACCGGTTCGCCTTGCGCCTGCTCGGGCGACATGTAATACGGGGTGCCGACGATCGTCCCGGCCTGCGTCTCGGTGGCAGTCTTCTCGCGCGCGCTCCGGACCTCCATTTTGGCCAATCCGAAATCCAGCAGCTTGATACCGGATTTTGTCAGCAAGATATTGGCAGGCTTCAGGTCCCGATGAACGATGCCCTTCTCGTGTGCTGCGGCGAGTGCATCACAAATCTGCAGGGCGTAGGGCAGTACCGTTCCCACCGAAACAGGTCCGCTGAGTGGCGTGCCTTCGATGTACTCCATCACCAGGTAGTTTGGGCCGACGTCGTAGAGAGTGCAGATATTGGGGTGATTCAGCGCAGCCACCGCTCTTGCCTCCTGCTCAACGCGTTTGCCGTACTCGTTCTTGGATACCTTCAGCGCGACTATTCGGCCGAGCCGGGTGTCGCGGGCCTTGTACACTTCACCCATACCGCCCACACCGATGGACGCGAGGATTTCGTAGCGACTCACTTGAGTTCCGGGATTGAGGGGCGTCATGAGGCGTGACTCCCCCCGTTCATCGGGTTTGTGCTGATGGCCGCAGCCCGATCCGCCAGCAGCAATGCCCTGTTCCTCCGAACACGGCCAGCGGGGATAGACCGGCTGCCACCAAGAAGGCAATTTACCATCCCCGCTTTGTCGTGCCGACCCCGTGCGGCCCACCTGGATGAGATTGTTCCTTTCACTTGACTGGTACCAGCACCGGCGCCCCCTTGTCCTTAAGCAGGACCACAATGAACTTCGCTGGTTTCGTGGTGCTTGCGTTCCGGCCGACGGTATGGATATCGTTGGGCCCCTCATAAAAGCTCTGGCCGGGTGTGAGCGTGACTTCTTTTCCGCCTTTCACCTGCATCACCACGGAGCCTTCCAGCACGTAAAGAAACGCATGCGCGTTATGCCGATGAATCGGATCCGAAGCGCCAGGAGGATACACCACAGTGATCATGAGGCCTTCCTTACCGGGAAAGTCTGCAAGATCCTTCGACATAAGCGGTGTGACCTGAGCGTCCTGCGCGATCAGAGTGCTGGCCCCGATCAGGGTGCTGGCAATGAGAGATGCCAGCAATAACATGCATCGTGAGCTCTTCATAACTGCGCCTCCACTGCCCTTACGCCGTCTGCAGAGCCGGCTTCGCGGCTTGTGTTGCAGACTGATTGAGCCAGTCTTTGAAGTGCGCCTGACCCAGTTGCGCATTATCCCCAGGAACCAGTGCCCTCTCGCTCACCTGAATACCGTAGTAACGCCCCTGCGGATCAGTGATCACTTCGCGCGGATCTTTGCGTGCACTCAAATCCAGTCGAATGAGTTCATCCAAATGGAACTTTTCCGGCCCGCCGATTTCCACGGTGCCGTTCACCGGTGAGCTGGTTGCGATTCTGGCCACTGCACTGGCTACATCATCGCCCGCCATCGGTTGGATGAGCGCGGAAGGCATGCGTACTTTGTTGCCGTCAGTGGAGAAGTCGCCGATGGCCTTGACGAACTCGAAGAACTGAGTCGCACGGACGATCGTGTAGGGAATTGAGGAGGCCTTGATCAAATTCTCCTGCGCGAGTTTTGCGCGGAAGAAGCCGCTATCGAGCAGTCGTTCCGTTCCTACTACCGACAAGGCAACGTGATGTCCGACGCCTGCCGGCGCTTCAGTGGCGAGCAGGTTGCGGGTGGATGTCTCGAAGAACTTCAGCACTGCCGCGTCCTCCCAGGAAGGGGAGTTCGTTACATCCACCATCACGGTGGCGCCCTTCAGCGCGGCTGCGAGTCCCTCGCCTGTAACGCTGTTAACGCCGGTATTGGGTGATGCGGCCACGGCTTCGTGCCCTTGCTCCCGAAGCTTTTTGACGAGCTTCGATCCAATGAGTCCAGTACCGCCAATTACTACGATTTTCATGATTGTCCTTTCCTTTCGATCGAGGCATTTTCTAAATTGCCCGTCTCATTCGCATAAGACAGCCCAGCCCACGCGTTCGTGACAGACGTATCCGTTACATTCGATAGATTGTTGGGTGTGCGGCCTTGTCTCTTCGGGATTGCATACCGAATACTCGGAAGCGCGGCCGAGGCCGAGGACTTAGTGCAAGACGCGTGGATGCGTTGGCAGTCCACCGATCGCAGGGCAGTCCAGGACGCACCCGCCTGCCTGGCTGCGATCACGACACGATTAGTGGTTAACGTCCTCCAATCCGCGCGTCTGACGTTGTCTCCTATTCTGATGGCGGTGGCCTGGTGCCTGCCGCAGGGAAGCCGATTATCGTTCGCGAGCGGGTGGCAAGGTTTATCTCCGCGGTCGCGACGCATTTTTGGAGGGGCGTCACGGTTTCGGTGGTGGAGGCGAACGGTCGGGGATGCGCGGTCATCTCTCGCGCGGGTGTCGGGGTCGCGCTCGTCACAGTCGGCGCATCGGAGGAGGGCATTGACCAGATTATGTGGGTGTTGAGACCGAGTAAGCTTGCAGGGGTCCTTCCGCCCCTAACCTGAGCGGGCATTGCGCCGGAGAACGCGATTTGTAATCATGCCCAAAGCGATGACCAGCACCGTCGTCCCCGTTCAGAACGTGACCGCCGTGGTTCCATTGCTGATGGTTACCAACATGGAACGATCGCTGGCATTCTACGTTGCTGGCCTCCGATTCACCATCGAGAAGCGCTGGATCCCGGACGGCCGCCTGCGCTGGTGCTGGATGTCGCTTGGCGGCGCCGCTCTCATGCTCCAGGAAGCCGTCAACTCTAGCCCAGAGAAAATCGCCGCGGCGGGGGTTCTTGGCAAGGGTGTGTCGTTGAATTTCCAGTGCAGCGATGCGCTCGCCATCTATCGTGATGCCGCTGCTCGGGGCATCGTGTCCTTCGCGCGCGGCGCTCACCAGGCCCGAAGCCTCGCCATCTATCGTGATGCCGCTGCTCGGGGCATCCCTGCGCTTCGTGAGCCGCAAGTTGGCAATTTCGCGTGGGAGATCGGCTTCGCCGATCCGGACGGTTACCGTATCCACTTCTCCAGCCCTACCGATTTACCCGAAGAAACCCTGCTCTCTGACATCCAGGCCTGACACGGTCTTGGCCTGACGGGGTCTCGAATTATCCATCGCACGTCACGTAACTTGTTTGTAGTGTACGCCTGCGACAATGTGCTTTAGGAGATCGACATGACTACTCAGGAAGTTGCGAACGCCCTCGCCAAACTCTGCTCTGAGGGCAAGTTGGAGCAAGCGATAAATGACCTTTACTCGCCCGATATCGTCAGCATGGAGGCCGGTGCACCTCCCGGACAGTCGCGCGAGGCAAAAGGGCTTGCAGCCGTGAAAGCCAAGAGCGAATTCTGGACCGCTAACCACGACATCCACTCCTTCACCGTCGAAGGTCCGCTGGTAGCGGGTTCGCATTTCGCAGTCGTTTTCAAAATGGACGTGACTTTTAAACCTCAGAGCAGACGCTTCCGATTGGAAGAGGTCGCGGTTTACAAAGTCGCCGGCGGCAAGATCGTGTATGAAGAGTTCTTCTACAGCATATAGAGACGATCACGAACTCCCGCCCACCCTTTCTCCCTCCGCTTCAACAAACTATGCCAGCCCATCCGTCAGCTCCATCCCCGCCCGTGCTATCTCGGTGACCGAGGTGCACAAATGGCAACTGCAGCCCAAGTTCAACCGACCCCAACCACAACGGATCCCGTTCAACGCTGCCTAGCCCGCAGAGGCGCGGGCGCTCAGTCAGAAGCGCAAGGGGCGCGGCCCACACCACAAAACGAACCAGGAATTAGCCCGCGTCGCGCTCCGTTTTGCGCGAGTCCTCCAGAACGCACAGGCGGCCGAGTGGCGGCACCAAACAAAAGAGGGACTTCCGCAGCGGCCGCACCCGAGGCGAGTCCGTTGTGCGCAAATTCAAAAGCAGCCCGGCGCGCCGCCATCAACCGCGCCAACTCCCAACACTCCGCCGGCCCTCGCACCGAACCGGGCAAGCGACGTTCGTCGCTGAACGCGTTGCGTCATGGCCTCACTGCCCAAACCGCAGTCTTGCCCACCGAAGACCCCGAAGCCTACCAGCGCCACATCCAGCAATTTCTCGATGAGTACGCCCCCGCCACCCCCACCGAGACCCAACTGGTTCACGAAATCGCCAACACCGCATGGCGCCTCAACCGCATCCCGTTGCTTGAAGCCGAGCTGTTCTCCCACCCCCCCAGCCCCCAAACCCCAATCCCGCTGCTGGCCACGCTTGGCCTCCACAGCTCGCGCCTCTCGCGCCAGTTCCAAAAAGCCGTCGATAAGCTCCGCGACATCCAAGCGCAAAGGGTGCGCCGCACTCCGTTTTGCGCGAGTTCCTTAAAAGTGGAGCGCCGCCGGCTCACCGAAGCGGCTGAGATCTTCATGGCCATCAGCACAAAGGACTTCCCTGGGATCCCGCCGACCATTTTTCGGAACAAGCTGGCTTCGTTTTTTCAAAAGCGCACAGGCCGCCGAGTGGCGGCACCAAACAAGAGAGGAACTCCGCAGCGGCCGACCCCGAGGCAAGTCCGTTGTGCGCGAATTCCTCAAAAGAACAAGTCGAGCGCCACGCACCACACCTGATACGCCTCAACCCCCATCTATTGCAACGTTGATCGTGTACTGTCCGCAAAATCGGCGGCGGGACTGCACTTCGGCGGCTAGCGCGCTAAACGTCCAAGCGGTGCCGATGATACACTTGGCGGCAAAGATTGTCGCAGGAGGAGAAATGTTCAACCGCAGAAGTGTCCTGAAAATCGGTGCGGCAACGGTGACCGGAGCGCTCGTCAAAATGCCTGTTTCTGGCCGGAGCCTGTCGCCGGAGCAGGCGCACATCGCGTTTCACAGAGCGGTTTTTGACGAACGTTTCGCGGAGTGCCGGGGTTTCGCGGCCGAACTGCGCAGCACAGGCGTCTGCACTTCCGCGATTCGCGGCGATGTTGCCGAACTGTGGTACGACGATCTGCGAGTTCGTCTGAGAGAGAACCGTTTGCCTGTCGCCGGGTTGACAGATCGCGCCGCATTGTTTTGCCTCGAAGAATTGTCGCGCGACGTGGATATGCGCGTGATCTTTCGAGCGGATCACAGCATCGATCGAGGATCAAGCCGGGCATACACACATTGCGGTGCGAAACGTCGCTCCGGCTGCTCAGCCAATGTCGATTTCGGCGAGCCTCGGGAATGCGTCGGCGCAAAAGCGCACCGGACCATTTTCTCCGGAAAATCAAACCGCGCTCGTTTCGTGGGTAATCGCGTAGCGGAAGGAAATTACACATGGTTCTACCTCCAAATGTAAGTGAAGCGGACTTCAATGCGGCCCTGGGTGAGTTCCGGTCGGCCGTGGGCGCGGATTGGGTATTCAGCTCGGACGAAGATGTGGCGCTCTATCGCGATTCTTATTCCATCAACTGGGGCGAACCGGATGAGCGCGTAGCTTCCGCGGCAGTGGCTCCCGCCAAAGTCGAAGAAGTCCAGCAGATTGTGCGCACCGCCAATCGCTATCGCATCCCTTTGTATCCGATCTCAACCGGGCGCAACCTCACCTACGGCGGATCCGCACCCAATATGCGCGGCAGTGTTGTGGTGGATTTGAAGCGCATGAATCGGATCCTGGAGGTTGACGAAAAGCGTGCCTTCGCCTTAGTCGAGCCGGGCGTTTCCTATTTCGATCTTTACAAGCTACATCCGCGATCGCGACCTCAAGCTTATGCTGGATGTGCCGGACCCGGGATGGGGCAGTCCCATGGGCAACAGCCTGGATCATGGCGCGGGCTACACGATGGCTGCGTTTCGGGATCACTTCGGCTCGCACTGCGGCATGGAAGTGGTGACGCCGGATGGCGATGTGATCCGCACCGGCATGGGCGCTGTGCCCAACTCGGAAAGCTGGCAGGACTTCCACTACGGTGCTGGCCCCACCGTGGACGGCTTGTTCGCGCAATCGAACTTCGGAATCGTCACCAAGATGGGTTTCTGGCTGATGCCCATGCCCGAAGCTTTCTTGTCCGGCACGGTCACCGTGCCGCGTCACCAGGATCTGGACCCACTGGTGTACGAGGTCAGCTACCTGGAAGATTTGGGCCTGACAGGGATGCCTCAGTACGGCAGTCCTGTCGGACGGTCAGCATTTGGTCCGGGCTCCGCCGCCATGGCGAGCTTGATGCAAAATGGCTGGCCTTCCGCGCAAGCCATAGAGAACTTCGTGACTGCGCAGAAGCTCCCAGCCTGGTCTGTGCAGCTTTACTTTTATGGTCCGGAAGAAACTGTTCGCGCTACCTGGCAGGCCGCCAAGCGGCGTATAGGCAAGGCGATTGCCGGCGCGGCGTTCCAGGACGGCGAGTTCCTGACGCTGCCCATCCCCAAGGAAAAAGAACCGACCCAATCCGACAAGCCTCGCTTGGGAATTCCCGCGCTTGAAGTGTTCAACATGGTGGCGCGGAATGCGGGGAACGCGAGCGATCCCCCGGACGGACACGCCGACCTTTTCGTCACCATCCCGCGCAAAGCCTCGGCCCTGTTCGAATCGGCGCGCGTCCTGTATGAAACCTACAAGGAACTTGGTCTGCCGGCCCAGGGAAATCCTTTTCCCACGCCGTTTACTTACTATTCGCGCTGCTTCTGGACGGGTACCACCGTACCCACTTGGCGCGACCCCGAAAAGAATGCACGCAGCCGGGCAATCTTCGAGAAAGTGATAAACCGCTGCGCCGAGCACGGCTGGGTCGGCTATCGCACCAGCCCCGCGTTTCAGGACCTTCTGATCAGCAAATATTCTTTCAATAACAACTCCCTGCTGCGCTTCCAGGAAAAACTGAAAGACGGCATCGACCCCAACGGCATCATCTCGCCGGGCCGTTACGGAATCTGGCCGGCAAACATGAGGAAGAACCGCGCATGAGACAGACGCTCTTTCTGCTCTTGGTTGTGGGACTTGGCAATGCCGCGCTGGCGCAAACGCCGTCGGAAACAAACGGGAAAGCCGTCTTCGATAAGTGGTGTGCGCCTTGTCACGGAGCCGTGGCGCCCAAGAATGTCATGTTTGGCAATGGCGCTTTAGCCGGCACTTCCGCACTGGCCGTGAAATACAAAGGGAAGCTGCCCGCGGTACTCGAACAACGCACCGATCTTACGCCCGTGATGATCAAAAGCGTGGTGCGGCACGGGTTGTTCGGCATGCCCATTACGCGCAAGACCGAAGTCAGCGACGCGGAACTGGAAGACGTGGTGGCGTATCTTACCCGGAATCGAAAGAAGTAATGGAAGCCATGGCGCCGGAGGATCCCCCGCCGATTGATCGCAGGACCGGCGAGCAACGCCGCATTACCGCTTCTCGCCTCTGATTTCCCAGAAACGGTACGGCGACAATTCTCATTATGAAATTATGAAAACTCCTCAGTACGGGAAATCGCCTCCGATCCACCGCACGCGTCGATCACCCCTGGATGTAGCTGCCAGTGTAGTCGCAGAAAAATATCCAGGCAGTCTCCTGGCTTTTATGGGTGGAAGCTTCAATCGAGGCGACGCGACCCTCTTCTCCGACATTGATTTGGTCGTCATTTTCGAGAAGCTGGATCACGCATTCCGCGAGTCTTTCCTTTTCGAGGACTGGCCGGTCGAAGCTTTCGTTCATGACCCTGAAACGCTTCGCTACTTCTTCTTCGAGGTCGACGCCAAAAGCGGTATTCCGGCCCTTCCCGGAATGGTACTGGAAGGCCCGCCAATTCCGGCCCGTCACCCGATCGCGGATGAGCTGAAGGCCCTGGCGCGGGAAGTCATCAGCGGCCAGCCTCCGCCGTGGGACGCCCAGACGCTGCATGCCGAACGCTATCGGATTACCGACCTGGTGAATGACCTGCGTGACGCGCGCACAGATCTCGAAGCAGCAGCCACAATTGGCGTGTTGCACGAGGAACTCGGCAATTTCTATTTTCGGTCTAAGGGCTTGTGGTCAGCTTCCAACAAGCAGATACCTCGGCGTCTCGCCGCCGTCGATCCAGCGCTGGCCGTTCGCTGGACAGAGACATTTCTGGAGGCGTGGTGCGGTCAACGGGAAACTCTGATACTCCTGGTCGAAGAAATCCTGACTCCATACAACGGGTTTCTGTTTGAGGGATACCGCCTTGACGCGTCTGCCGAGTGGAGAACCGCTACCCGTTGACATTCGTTGCACTCATTCGGCCGATCCGCGGCGCGAAGCGCCGGGAAACTGATCTGTTGGTTGATACAATCGTGGACGGCAAAACACGTGAGGGCGGAATGATAAATCGATTTTGGCTCTGCTTATTGTTTGCGATGCTCCCAACCGCGTGGCTGGGCGCCCAGACCAATGTCGCCGAGGCTCCCTCCAAGCCGATTCCACGAACTTCGGACGACAAACCGGACTTCAGCGGCTTCTTCAATCTTCAGTACACGCCCAATATGGCCATGGGCAAGGAAGATCTTGTTCCTTACACGCCAGCCGGAAAAGCCGCCTATCTCAACCACGATGCCAAGGACGATCCAACTTCGAATTGCTGGTTCCCGGGCGTGCCGCGAATTATGCAATCTCCCTACCCGGCGCAATTCGTTCAGACACCGGCTTACTTCCTGATCCTGTTCGAATACATGCACATGTTCCGCTCCATCCCGCTCAATGGGCGGCCTCATCCTACCGCTATGGAGCCGGCTTTCATGGGCGACTCGACGGGCCATTGGGAGGGGGACACCATTGTGGTCGATACCGTCGGATTGAAGGGTCCGCCTTGGACTTGGCTCGACACCGCAGGTCATCAACATAGTGACGAAATGCACGTCACGGAGCGTTTTCGCCGGACCGCGGACACCATTCAATACGAGTACACCGTGGACGATCCGAAAATGTATGCTAAACCCTGGACCTTGTCTCGCACCTTCACTCCATTGAAACTGAATCCCGCCTTGCCGGAACTGATCGAGTATTCGTGCACCGAAAATAACAAGGACATCCAGCACCTGGTAACCTCGCGGCCTGCGCTCGGGAAGCCGTAGCCGACCGCCTTAGGGCCGGTTCTGAGCCCGACGCCGCTCATACAGTCACAAGCTCCCGCCCGTTTTTTGCAATGGTTTAGAGCGGTCGACGGTTGCATCCCAGTGGGGACCGCTATAGAATTCGGATGACAGGAGAGTGGCCATGAGGCTAACAAGACTCGCGCACAGCGTTCCCCCCGGCGCCGGAGGTTTTCTTCTTTTCGGCATCGCGATGGCCTGTGCTGGGACGGTTGCGGCAGCCGAGCAACCTTTATATACGGTTTTGAATCCGACCGGCAATCCCCCGCCGATTGAGCGCCGGGCCATGGCGCCGCGTCCCGCGAGTCTCTCCGGCAAGACAGTCTACCTCGTGGACGAGACCTTCGATGGCGGCGACAAGTTCCTCCAGCAGATGCAGGCGTGGATGGCCGTTCACATGCCCGACGTCAAGACTGAATTCCGGGAGAAGAAGGGCGCCTATTCCGCCGATGACCCGGATCTGTGGAAGGAAATCAAATCCGTCAATGGCCTGATGGTCATGGCCATAGGCCATTGAAGCACCTGCGCGCCGGCGGTCGTCGGCCATGTAGCGAAACGTTGAAGCGAATTATGGAATCCCTGCGGTAGGCGTCATCATCGACGTTCTCGAGTCGATCTGGTTCACGACAAAGCCTATGAAGAAGGAATGCCGGCTCTCCGGCTGGCCTTCACGCATACGCCCGTGGGCGGAAAGACGCGCAAAGAGCTCGACGCCTACATTGCGGGTGACGATCCCGTCACCAAGCGGCCGTTCATGGCCGGAAATCGTCGACTATTTGACGAAGCCGCTGACTGACGAGGAGAAAAAGACGGGCCTGGTCCAGCGCGAGAAGAAACGCCTGATCGGACCGGACACGGCCGACAACATCCAGAAGTACTTTGATGATCGTTTCTGGACGGACCAGCTTCCCATCGTCATGCCCACCGAAGAGCGGGTCGCGGCGATGCTCAAGGCCACTCATCACAAGCCCGATGAAATCGTCGGAAAGATGCGGGTCACCGGCGAAAGGGAAGCGTGGCAATACAACGTGGAGACGGTCGCCATCAACGCCGTGATGGCGGGCGCTAAACCCGAAATGTTCCCCGCGATCCTCGCATTGGCCGCCTCGCAGACGGACGCGCACTCCAGCTCCACTTCATCGATGGCGGCGATGGCGGTTGTCAACGGCAAGATCGTGAAAGATCTGGACCTGAACTCCAGCACCGGCGCACTGGGACTCTACAACAACGCGGGCGCACTCATCGGGCGCGCGTGGAGCTTATTGTCGATGAACGCCACCGGCGGATCGGTGCCGGGCCATACCTACGAGGGCGTGCAGGGCAATCCCATGGCGGACATCCCGGCCGTATTCGCGGAAAACGTCGCCGGTCTGCCCGCGGGCTGGAAGCCGCTCAGCGTGCAGAAGGGTTTCCAGCCGGACGACAGCGTGGTCAGCACCTTCAGCGGTTGCCAGAGTCAAAACACGATGATGGTGCTGCAGGACGAGGACTGGCAATACACGCTGAAGCGGTTTATCGGCGGCACTCGGCTCTCCCCAGCGCGGCGGCAAGCTGCTGCTGATCGATCCGTCGGTGACGCCGCCCTTGCTTCGCTTCGGCTTCGACACCAAGGAGAAGCTGATCGAGTGGGTGAAGGAGAACGTGACCGTTCCCAAGTACCATTATTGGCTCGACCAGGAGGTCATCAACTATAAGCTGGGACCGGCCCGCGCCGGACGTCGAGCCGTACGCCTCGTGGTTGAAACTTCCCGGCGATGCGCCCATTCCGTATCTCAACAACGTCAGCGTGGTTGTGGTCGGCGGAAGCGGCAACATCCGGTGGAGCGTGAACGAATGCACTTACACCAAGAGTGTCAAAGTCGACGATTGGAAATGAGAGCGGCCGCTCTGATCCCGATCGCCTTGTTTCTTTGGTGTGCAGCTGCGCAGGGAGCGTGCCCCGACGATGCGAAAGCCGCGAATCTCAATTTCAAATTTAAGGACCTCGATGGCAAGTCCGTCAGCCTGTCCGATTACAAGGGCAAAGTAATCCTGCTGGACTTCTGGGCCACCTGGTGCCCGCCCTGCCGGAAAGAGATTCCGGGTTTCATCGAGCTGTATAACAGCTACAAATCGCGCGGCCTGGTGGTGATCGGAGTGTCGATGGATGACACTGACGACATCGCGGATGTGAAACGCTACGCCGCGCAAATCAAGATGAACTATCCGATTCTGCTTGGCTTCGGGCGGGAGGACGAGCTCAAGCCGGCCTTTGGCGAGCTCCCGCTGCCGACTTCGTTCGTCATCGCGCGCGACGGCAGGATCTGCGCCAGGCACGACGGTCTCACAGCCAAGGAGCAAGTGGAGCACGAGATTTCCGCACTATTATAGTAGTGGAGGCTTTATGCGGCTGAATTCATCCTTCGCGTTGTTCGCCCCGGCGTTGCTGCTCGGTCTCCTGGCGCCTGCATCCACGTTCGCTCAGGACTGCAAAAACGGAACTTTCGTCGACGGCGAATGCGTCGAGGGTTACGTCTACGTCCCCGATTTCATGTCGCCCCAGGACCTGAAAAAGGCTATCGACGAACATTCGAAAGACATCGTGATCGTCGACACGGCCGCTCCTCCCATCTGGGAAGACGAGCACATTCCCGGCGCCGTGAACTTGCCGTATGCCAAGAACATCACTCCGCCCGCGGATCTGTCTCGTGAAAAAACGCTCGTTGTGTATTGCGCATGCAAAGATGACGACGACTCCAAGGAAGTGGCGCGCCAGCTCAGTCTTCTTGGTTATCGCAAAGTGAAGGTTCTCAAAGACGGCTGGTTTAAGTGGCTGAAGTTGAAATACAAAACCGTGAGCAAGGACGACGAGAAAGGATCCAAGGGATGAAAAGCTGTCTCCTGGCTCTCCCGCTTCTCCTCACGGCAATCGCGCCGGCGGCCGACGTTGTTTCCGGTCCCGCGATCGGCGCAACAACCATGTCGATTCCCGTGTCCGATGTCACCGGACAATACAAAGGAGAACTCGTCTGCTACGTCTGCGATTACGACAAAGCGCCGGACGTCCTTGCGTTTTTCCGCGACACTTCCGACGCCACCGCGAAAGAGATCATTCAGCTCAATGAGCTATATTTGAAAAACAAATCACGCAACTTTAAGGCGGTTGCGATGATCATTGCCGGCGAAAGCTCCAAGCAGTGGCTCGAAGACCTGAGCCGCACCGCCCACCTCGAAATTCCTTTGACCTATTTCCGCAAGGGCCCCAAGGACCCCGCCGTGCGCGTTTACAACCTGAACCCCGCCGTCGCCAATACGTTCCTGGTCACCGTGAACCGGTCCGTGGTCGCCAACATCTCCGATATTGGGCCTGACCAGTTCAGCCGCGTCGCCGACGCCACGTCGGAAATGCTCGCCGGCCCTCGGTAGTCACATCACTCCCTAACACAAGTGAAGCTCGCCGCCGAGTTCTCCGTCCCCGCTGCGCCCGTGAACTTTGGCCACTTCGGCCATTCACACAAAGGCCGCGTGCGATTGGCATCCTTATTTCCATCCATGACCGTGAGGCCGCTGGGCGCTTGCCCTTTTTCGACCCAATTCTCGAGTGCCGTCAGGCTATCGAACTTTGCGTTGAACCGGCCAAAGCCGTGGCCGAAACCGGGAATCTCGTAAAACCGCAGGAAGCTATCCAAGCGCGCTTGACCAAAATGGGCGAGTTGCCGCTGGTAATATTCGATCGAGTTATGTGGCGTGATGAAGTCGTCCGCCGTCCCGTGGGTCATGATGATTTTCCCGCCCTTGGCCCGGAATTTATCCAGGCTCACATCGGTCACATCCATGATCGCTGCAGACGCCGCGATCCGTTTCTGCCACTGCTTCGGATCGAATTTCATCGGATCGTACTGCGGGTCGCGCGCGATAATGAACTTCACCGTCTGATCGCCGGCCGAATAGAGCAACGCTTCCTTGCCCGAGAGCGGGTTCGACGGCTGGCGAACCTGCCCGAAGTTCGACGGACCCTGGAACGTCGCGCCTTCCAGCAGCGCCCATTTCGGGAAGGCATCCATCCCGGCGACGGTGACGCCGGGTTTGTAGCTGGAATTGATGGCTCGAACCGCGCCGATCTGCGCGTCCGAAAGACATGTGTCGCCCGTGTCCGCTCCGTTCGGGCAGCGCAGCGCCGAAATGTCGAATGCGGTATTGCAGGCGGCGACGTTACTGATGATTCCGTCTTTTGCACCGTCAAGCGCGTCGCATTTCGCGTACACGGCGTCACCGATCAGCTTGGTCTTCTGCGGATTGATCCATGCGGCGCCTCCATCTGCGTACAGGGCTTTGCCCACGTTCAGCGATCCTAAGTGCAGCATCGTGACGTTATACGCAGGGTAATGCGCCACCACTCCGTCATAATCCTGCGGATATCGTGCGGCGGCATCCAGCGCTTCATGTCCGCCCTGCGAGCCGCCGATAAAGTAGAACCGCGCCGGTCGCTGTCCGTAAGCCTTTCCGATAACGGCCATCGCGGCATCGTGGGTTTTCTTCACCGACTGCTTTCCGAAATTCAGCAGCGCTTCATCGTCCATCCCGAAGCTGCCGTCGAACCCGGCCTTGCCCTTATGGCCGCCGTCGCTGCCGAGCGTAACGTAGCCTTGCTTAAGGGGCGTGTCGCTCGCGGGCGATTCATTGGAATATTGGGTCAACCCAGTGACCAGCGATCCGTCGTATCCGCCGCCGCCCATCTGCAACGCGCGGTGGTTCCACGCGGCCGGGAGGTTCACTTCGAATTCGAGGTTCGGAGAGCCGGGGTTGTGAGGCTTGACGATTCCGGTCACTTTACAAAACTCGCCGTTGATATTGGCAGTCTCCGACGCGGCAACAAACACCGCCGTCTGCACGAGGGCGCCCGAGTTCGGCAGGCCAATGGCCGAAGCGGGAATCGAAAATCCCTGGAGACTCGTACAGGTCTCGCGCGATAAGCGGACTGGTTCTTGATTCCCAGAATCTCCTGCCATGGCCAGCCCGATACCGCCCGCAATCAGGAGGACGCGACCAGCAAGGTACAAACCGTCTCGAAAAGTATGCATAGCGACTTTCAAGGTTATCGGCTCCGTTCCCGCAACGCAACCATTTACTTCGTCACCAGCACCGGGCAAGGAGCGTAGTCGAGAACGCGTTGGGTTACCGAACCGATGAGCACGCGGCTGGTTCCGCGCCGTCCCGTATGTCCCATGATGATCAAATCGGCTTGCAAGTCGTTCGCCGCGGCGATTACCTCTTCGAATGGGTCTCCTCTGCGCGACTGGCACTGTGCAGTGACGCGCTGGCGCTCGGCGTCCTTGCGGGCTAGCTCCAAATAGCGCCGGCCCTGCTCTTCCAGCTCCGCCTCAACTTCTTCCTCGCTGCGCTTGCTGAAGCGGACCAGCTCATTCAGAACCAATTTGTCGATCACATAAAGGATGCTCATCTGGCAAGACGGGCAGAGCTGGACGATACGCAGGGCCATTTTCACGGCCTGAAGTGACGGTTCCGATCCGTCAATGGGGACGAGGATGTGCCGGAATAGCGGTTCCACTTTAGCGCTCCTTTCGTTCCTTCACGCGCTTGGTCCGCATGAAACTCTCGCGCTCCTGTTCATCCAACACAACTTGAATCCGTTGGATGGCGGCTTGATATTGCGGAATCAGCAAATTCTCGAGCGCATTCACGCGGCGTTGGGTTTGTTCCAGTTCCGCGGCCACTCTCCAGACAGAACCGCTGATTTCGGTCCACGTCCCCAGTATTTTGCCCGCCTCGATCCAGCGCGTGCGAAGCTCGTCGAAAACGGCGTTGATGCCGGCCGGGCTGTAAGGGAACGGCAGCGGTTCCACTCGCATTGTGACCAGCGGCAGGGACACACCCATGACGCTGCGAACCTCCACGGCGTAGTCGGTTTTTGCGGCCGGCGCCAAGCCGGCGAAGCGCATCGCATCCATTCCCATCACCAGGCGTGCTTCTCGCTGTATCTTGTAAGCCAGCGCGAACCGTTCGCGAACGTCGCGCTCGGTGTGCTTCACCTCGCTGAACAGATCCCAGAGTTCGCGCAACAGGGTTTCCCGCTTGCGCTCGAGAATCGCGTGCCCCTGGACGGCCTGATCCAGTTCACGGCGCAGGTCAAGGAGCACTGCTCGTGTCGGCGGCAACTGGCCGGGATCAATCATTCGTGGCCCGCTCCTCTAGCTTTCCGGAATAATGGCTCCGGAGGTCTTCTTCGTTGATGCGGGTTAGCTCGCTCGACGGCAGCAGAGAAAGAATCTCCCAGCCCAGATCGAGCGTTTCTATAATTGAGCGGCCCTGATTGGCGGATTGCGCCGAGAAATCGCCGCTCGAATTGCCTGCCGAACTCCAGGTAAGCGCGATCCACCGAGGTGAGCGCAGTCTCGCCGATGATCACCGAGATGGCTCGAATTTCCTGCACTCGCGCATAGGAGGCGTAGAGTTGCGCCGCCCAGCTCGGATGATCGGCCCGAGTGCGATGCTCGCCGATTCCGTTCTTCATGAGACGCGAGAGCGAAGGCAAAACGTCGATCGGCGGATAAATTCCTTCCCGGTGTAGCGCCCGGCTGAGAACAATCTGGCCCTCGGTGATGTATCCGGTCAAGTCCGGCACTGGATGAGTGATGTCGTCGCCCGGCATGGTCAGGATCGGGATCTGCGTCACGGAGCCGGGGCGGCCATGCACTCGTCCGCAGCGCTCGAAAATCTCCGCGAGATCGGAATACAAATAGCCCGGATACGCTTTCCGCCCCGGAACCTCGTTCCGCCGCGACGAGATCTCTCGCAAAGCCTCCGCATAGTTTGTGACATCGGTCATCAGAACCAGCACCTGGTACCCATGCTCGAAGGCGAGGAATTCGGCCAAGCTGAGCGCCACGCGCGGCGTGACCATTCGCTCCAACGGCGACTCGTCGGCCAAATTCAAAAACACGGCGGTGCGCGCGAGCAGCCCCGATTCTTCAAACCGCTGTTGGAAGTATGCGGCGGTGTCGTGCGAAACGCCCAGTGCTACAAACACGACCGCGAGTGTTTCGGACTCGCCGGCGATGCGTGCTTCCAAAGCAATCTGCGCGGCCAGCTCGTTGTGAGGGAGTCCCGCGCCCGAGAAGATCGGAAGCTTTTGCCCTCGCACTACCGTGTTCATACCGTCGATAGCGGAAATGCCGGTCTCGATAAAATCCTGCGGATACGCGCGAGCCGCGGGATTCAGGGGCGCTCCGTGCATTTCCACGCGGGCTTCGGCCATCGGCGGCGGCAATCCGTCGCGTGGCCTTCCCAGGCCATCGAAGACACGGCCGAGCATTTCGCGCGACACGCCGGTATGGAACGTCTCTCCGCGAAAACGCAACAGGACCTCGTGGGGATGCAGACCGGCAGTTTCGCTCCACAGCTCTGCGATGACGAGATCTTCTCCGGTAGTGAGCACCTGCCCGAGCCGTACTCCATCGGCCGCGTGAACCTCCACCAGTTCGCCGTAGGCTGCTTTTCCGTAGCCTTCGGCCACCACGAGTGGGCCTTCGATACGATCCGCTCCAGCATATTCACGCATCAGATTCTTAGCTCCGCCGGAACAAGCGCGTTCAGCGCAGCCTTCAGGTCGCTTAGCAGGTTCGCGATCTGCTCCACTTGGTCGTTGGGCACCGTCTCTTTCATCTGCACCAGCCGCCGCACATCCAAGAGTTGGCGTACTCGCGTGAGTGTTGCTCCCGACTCGATCACTTGCCGGCCCGATTGGTACAGCTCAACGAAAAGCCGCAATAGCGCCACTTGTTTCGCCGGGACACAATAGGCATCCACCGGATGAAGCGCACTCTGCTGCAGAAAACCTTCTTTCAAAAGACGTGCCGCGTCCAGGATCCAGCGCTGGCGATCCGGCAAAGCCTGCGCTCCGACCAATCGTACGAGCTGTTCCAGCCGCGCGGCTTGCTCCAGGATCTGAGCCGCCGCATCTCGAAGCTCCCGCCAATCCGGCGCGGTTTCTTTTGTCCACCAGGGTGCCACGTCATCAGAGTAAAGACTATAGCTGGTCTGCCAGTTGATTGCGGGATAATGCCGCGCGTTCGCAAGCGTGCGGTCCAGCGCCCAAAACGCGCGCGTATATCGCTGGGTGTGTTGTGTCACCGGCTCGGTGAAATCGCCGCCTTGAGGACTGATCGCGCCCACGATGGTTACCGAACCTTCCGTCCCTCCCAGCGTTCGGACGCGGCCGGCCCGTTCATAGAATGCGGCGATCCGGCTCGGCAAGTACGCGGGGAAGCCTTCCTCGGCAGGCATCTCTTCCAATCGCCCGGCGATCTCGCGCAAGGCTTCCGCCCAACGGCTGGTGGAGTCGGCCATCAGCGCGACGTCGTAACCTTGATCGCGGTAATACTCGGCGATGGTGGTTGCTAAGTAGATGCTGGCCTCGCGCGCGGCAACGGGCATGTTGGATGTGTTCGCGATCAGGACCGTCCGTTCCATGAGCGGGCGTCCGCTGGACGGATCAATGAGCCGGGGAAACTCGTCCAGCACTTCGGCCATTTCGTTGCCGCGTTCCCCGCAGCCGACATAAATGATCACGTCCGCGTCGCACCATTTGGCGAGGGCGTGTTGCAGAATCGTCTTGCCGGCGCCGAACGGTCCAGGCATGGCCGCCGTTCCGCCTTTGGCCACGGGGGCGAACGTGTCCAGCACTCGCTGTCCCGTTATCAGGGGTGTCGACGGCTCCAAGCGCCCCTGCACCGGGCGCGCGGAGCGGATCGGCCATCGTTCCACCATCGTGATCGGATGCCGGCCGCCACCCGAGTCTTCGACGGTCGCTATCATGTCGTCTGGCGCGTAATCGCCCTCCGCGGCGATGTCGATCAATTTTCCATGAATACCAACAGGGGTTAGAACGCGATGCTCGATCAGCGGAGTCTCCGGAATCGTCGCCGAGCAAACTGCCTGGTTGGACAACATCGCCTGCCTTCGCCTTCGGCGTGAATTTCCAGTTTCTTCGAGGAAGAGCCTCGGCTTGCGACCCGCGGCGCAGATAGATTCCCTGCTGATCGCGCACTACTACCAGAGGCCGCTGCAGGCCGTCATAGGTGCTGGCAAGCAATCCAGGACCGAGCGATACTGACAGCGGCGTACCGGTTCCGTACAGCGGCTCTCCCGGCCGCAAGCCGTTCGTCTCTTCATAAACCTGGATGGTTGCGACGTCGTGAGCGAGTGTGATTACTTCGCCGGCCAGGCGGGCTTCGCCCACCTGCACTTGTTCCAGCACGCTGAGTGGACCTGTGACGCGCGCTCGGACCACCGGGCCGCTGATCCACGTTAATGATCCGCTTTTCGAGGACGTGGCGGACTCACTCACGGTGTCTCCTGCGACAGAATGTTAAACACGCGCTCCCTCAGCGTCCCTTGCGCCAACCCGAATTGGGTTGGAAAGGTGGCATCAAAGCGAACGCGGCCACTCGTGGCCAGCAGTCCTCCCCATGTCGCGGCAGGCTCTGTCGCCCGGTGGAATTGGACTCCGGACTCTTTCGACCATTGCTCCAAAGTCTCCGGCGAAAGTAACTCATGGCCAACTGGATCGGCGGCAATTAGCTAACTCACTTACTCCAAGTTCGCGAGCGGCACGCAACGCACAACGCTTCAGAACGTCCCGGTAAATTGGTTGCCGCACCAGGTCGCGCAATTGCTCCTCCGCCGCCCGCCAGACCCGATCGATCGGGTGCTTCCCGCAGCACGATGAAGCGGCGCTGAGCTTCCAATTCGGCGCGCGCGGAATTCCTTCGACCCAGCGCAGCCAACTGGCGTTCTGCTTCATCCGCCGGATTGCCTCCGGATAGACTCGCTCTCCTGCCTGGCGCCCTCCAGAATGGCGGCGGCGCGCCGGCTGGCTTCTTCGGCGATCTCGACCGCCCGATGATGCGCGCGTTTGCTGACTTCGGCGGCCAGCGCTTCCGGATCTCCGAGGATTGCCGCCACTTAGTGCTCCAAATGAACGCCCAAGGCTTGCTCGATCCGCGTTTCGAGCGCCATGGATGGTTTCGCCGGACCTGGACCTGGGATTTCCACCACCAAAGCGCCGGACTCGTCCCTCGATTCCGGCCGCGCTTCGGACCAGTTTTCGGTGAGCAGGATCAGTGCGGTGTCCGGGTCCGCGTTCGCCTTCCGGATGGCCTCGCGGGCTTGGGCGACGCTCGTCACCGCGTGTCCTTCGAGGCCGATCAGGCCCAACCCGAAGACCGCGTCTTCGTCCCCAACCACGACAATCTTTTGGCCCGGCACATCAGCCTCTCAGAATAATGAACGAAACGATCAGTCCATAAATGACGATGCCTTCGGCCAGACCCACGAAGATCAGTGTCCGCCCGAGCAACTCAGGCTTCTCCGCGATCGCTCCGATCGCCGCGGCGCCGGCAATCCCGACGGCAATCCCGGATCCTATGGCCGCGAGTCCGGTGGCAATCGCGGCGCCAAGAAAACGGTTCTGACTTGTAGTGGCAATGGCAGCCGAAGTCTCCTGGGCATGGGCGGGCTGCGCCAGCACAAACAGCACGAGCACCAGCAGCAGCACATTGAAGCCCTCAAGCCCGAACACCCAAGCTCGCATGTCTTCCTCCCGTCTGAAGTGAGAGCGGCACAAACGGCCGCCCTCGGCCCTGAAAGAATCGCCCAAAGAACTCGTAGTATTCCAACCGCAACGCCTGAATACCGACGATTACGCCCTCGAAACCGACAACCAGAATCGTACCGAGGAGCAGCACCAGCCATCCCCAGCGTCCCCTAGAATAGCTCACCACCAATCCCGAAAGGCCTTCATGGGCTACAGCGAACGCTCCCAGCCGTATGAACGAAAGGCTGTTGCTGGCATAGCCGGTCACGGTTTCGAACAGCTCGAAGAAGCCCGTGACCAGTGCCTCACCCATCGGGGCGGAGGGCTGATGCCAGATCCAGTTCGCTAGCGGCTCGTGGATCCACAGCATCGCGCAGAGCACGGGAATCAGAAGCAACACCCGCGCCGGCAGCTTCCCGAAGCCGACGCCCAGCCCGCCGCCCAACAACGTCCAGTACAGAGCAATGCCGACCAATCCGTTCTTTTCCAGAAACAAGCGCGGCCAGTCCCTGGATCGCCAGGCGTTCACCAGATTCATCGCAAAGCCGATGTTGAGCAGCACTACACCGCCTCCAACAGCGGTGAGCAGCACTGTCCAGATTCCTTCCAAGGGTTGGAGCCAGGCGGCGTGCATGATCTGGCGGCCGAATGCCGCGCCGTACAGCAGACCGAACAACATCCCGCTCGCTCCCGCGGCCGCCACCAGAATTCCAAGATCCACCTTCCTACTTCGCAGCCACAAGCCGGTGAGCAGCAACAGCAAACCGTGGCCCAGATCGCCGAACATCATGCCATACATGATCAGGAAGCTCACCGTGACGATCAGCGTGGGGTCCAGCTCGTTGTAGGAAGAGATTCCAAAAGTAGTGACGAGTTCTTCGAACGGCTGCAGCCAGCGCGGGGTTCGAACCAGTGTAGGAACGCTCTGGCGATTCGCGTCAGCCTTGAGGACTTCCATCGCGACAGGGTGCCCAGCGGCGCTTTCGACAGCCTTTCTGACTCGATCCAAGTCGCTGGCCGGCACCCAGCCCGAAATCAAAAAGACTTCCCCATGTTTGGGAAAATGCCGGATGGCTTCGGCGAGTTTTCCGCAGGCGGACGCGCGGCGCCACAAGCTACTGAGCTCGGGCGACAGTTCCGCAGCCAGTTTCTGACGTTCGCGATCGAGATCGTTGAGGCGATCCTGGATCTGGCGCGCTTTGCGTTTCAGCGCTTCGAGCGCTTCCACGGGACGACCGAGAGCTTCCGGCGGCAGTGAAATCGGCTCGAAGAACGCGCTCTTCAGGGCTCGGTCGAGGATTGCGGCGTTATCCGTGGAACTGGCCGCCAGCAGCAGCGTACGGTCCTTTCGAGTTTCGAGCGGAATAAGAATGAACGGAATCTGGAACAGCGCTTCGGCCACGCGTGGAACATTTCCGGCCGGCATGATTCCGACCGTCACCGTTTGATACTGCAATCCGCGCAAGTCTTCGACGGGAACATCTAAAGGAAGTAGAAGTTCGACCTGCGACTCGCCCAGCTTCAGCTTTTCCGTCTCCTGCTCGCTCTCGCTGAGCCGCCGCTGCCATCCCTGAACTCGGGCCTCCAAAGCTGTCAGCCGTGCTTCGATGCCGCGCCAGTCTTGCGTTGGACGCAGATCGCTCTGTGGCTCCGATCCAGCGGCCGGCTTGCATACGAGCGCATTGAGCATTTCGGTGAGGCGCAGGGAAAGGCCGTTATACCGATTCGCCAGCTCGGTCCATTCGGGGGAGGGGGTCCAGCCTTCAGGCACGGCCTCTTCCAAATGCAACGCTTCCATGCGCGCGAGAGCGTTGGTTACCACTTCGAGATCGGGCTCGAGCACGAAGAGGTTGGTTTCGAGCATTCGCTCGGGCGCAAGCATGCTCATGCCGCGCGTACCAACCTGCGGGCAATCTCCGAGCCTGTCAAACCGGTGAGCTTCCCTTCCCGGATCACCGCGAGATCGCGCACCTGGGCTTCGAGCAGCCAAAGGTAGGCCAGAGCTCCGCGAAGTTGAAACAGCGGCCTGCGAACAGCAGCCGTTGCGAATCGGAAGCGCTCACGCTCGGCCAGGACTTCGATCTCAGTCAACGCCTCGACTTCGGACGCTCCAGGCGATATCTGGAAGCCCAACCGCCCCGCTTCCACCGCGAGCGGCGAGCCCAACGCCACGCGCCGAACCGTATCTAACCCCGCCGCAAACGCGCGATGCAAGGTGTAATTGATGATTTCCTCCGGCGTCATGCGTCCGTAGATTCGGTAGCGATAAGCCCAGAGCAGGTTTTGAACCGCAATCCACCGGCCAAGGAAACGCCGCGCGTCGGCAGCGTCCTTCCCGCTTTGCGATTCGATGAGCCGGACCATTTTTTGGAAATAGAACAAATCGATAGCGATCTCCAGGTAGAACAGCCGCTGCTCCTGTTGATAGCGCTCCATGGCGTGTTCCAGCGGCCTGGCAAAAGGGGATTCACGGATTTGATCGATGACGCCGGAAATAGATCCAGTTTCCAGCAGCCCTTCCCAATGCCAGCGAGTGCCACGGAGCGGAATCAGAGAAGCGCGGGCGCGCGATGGATCTAATCCGTAGTGCACAGCCCGGAGAACAGTCTTCAGGTTTTCAATCTCGAAGCGCTGGTTATACCAGGCCACGAGCTCGCAGGCGCCGCGCGGAAGAAAACGGACCAGCGTTCGTCCGGCATCGGCCACCTCGCCGCGCAGGTCCACCGCAGTCCGACCAAGAAACTGATTCAATTCCGCGGGGCTGTTGGCCTCCAGAAGGCGGCTCCATGTCGCGTGATCCAGGAGCCGGGAAAGCCGCGCTCGGATGTACCCTTGGGCCGCCGCGTAGGAGAACAAGCTCACGTCACGCCCTTGTTGGTTACCCAATCCACCACCATTTGGACGGCTTGGGCGGAATGTCGCCTGGCCCGGCGTTCGACTTCGCGGGCGTCAGCCTCCGCTTGTTCCAGTCGCTGTTTCATCCCTGTGGCAGCTTTGGACTCGGCCTCTTCCAACTTCGAGTGTAAGAGACTAGCCGCCTCCTGACGGACGGCCTCGACGGATTGGTTGGCTTGCTCCCGAGCTTTCGCGATGGTTTGTTGCGCGTCGTTTTCGGCGGCCTTCAGGATTTCCCGCGCCTGATCTTCGGCCTCGATCAGACGCTTGAGAGTGCTTTGTGCTGGCGACGCTTCTGGCATGCTTCCACCGATTCAGCGGGGCGCTTCCGTGTGAGGTCTCCAAGCGCCTGCCCCACTCATAATAGCGAGGTTGGGGATATCAGACGGAAGCGTCCTTCGCGTCTCACTAGACGCAGAGGCGCCCACCAGCGGAGCCTAGCGGCCCCGTGGTGGGTTTGTTTGGTGGTCTGTTTCAAGCCGCCGAAATATCTGAACTACGAAGTTCGGACTGTGCGTAGCACAGCAAAGACAAGCAACGACAACACACCCGCCAAACCAATCAGCGGATATGGGCTCGCGGTCTTGGGTAGTTCAGTCGGAAGTTCGATCCTAGGCGCCGGAGAAAGTTGCGCTAGTTCCACAGGAGCTGCGGCTCGAGGAGCCTTGGCAACGGGTGGCTCCACTTTTTCCACCGGAGCGACGGCCAATTCAGTTGGTTTCTGCGCTTCCGTGGTTGGAACTTCGGCATGAGCTACTGCTGCTATTTCGGTCGCCTTCACTTTGGGATAAGCGAACTCCTGTCCGAAGTTATCCCCCGGATAGAACCAGGCCCTCAGTGCTCTAGGTTGCCCCGGAGGCATTTCCCAAAACGTAAAAGTGGTTTTGCCGGTAGGCTGTAGACGATAGTTCGGAATCGCCAATATCGTAGTTTGAAGCTCGGTCTCGTCGGCATTGAAGATTTGCACGATGTGCCGATCGGACGGCGAGTCGAGCAGCTTAATCACGTAGTCCCCGGGAGCCAGAACTGCGCCAGGAACCTCGATAGGTTCGGTTACCGTCAACGTAGTTCGCTTGTTCCATTCGTCTGCCCGGGCGCTGGGAGTTAGCCCGATCCCAAGCAGTCCCATGGATGCGACTGCGAGTAGTAAGCGCTTCATAATGTCCCTCCTCTCATTCATTCAACACTCTGCCCCTTTCGCGCTGGGCAGTATTTCACTTTCTTAACGCGGCAGCTTGCGTGCCAATCAATGTGACTACATGGCTTGGGTTGTCATCGCGGTTCGAGCTTTCGTTGGGATGAGGGAGTAAGTGCAAATACTGAGTGAAAAACCGCAGCTGGCTGTGTTCTGTCGCGCTATCGCCTGCGATCGCGGCAAGGCCAATGTGATCCTCCTGGCGGATAAACTGCTTAGTTTCTAATGGAGCAGTTTTCCGTCATGAACGCGGCCGTGCAAGTCCGGCTTGCACCTGAAAGAACAGAATCCACTGCGGCGCCAGCGTTGCTTGGAAAGACGAATCTTTCCGATGCGTCCACGCTTTCTCCCGCGGACCACGTTCTCAAGACGCGCCGGCAGGGCCTGGCCAGTCACCTCAAGCCACTGCGTCTGCGGCATTGGGTCAAGAACATCCTGGTCTTTGTGCCGCTCCTGGCAGCGCATCGTTTCGACGAGATCGGCCTGCTGGGAAAATTGTTGCTCGCGTTTTGTTCCTTCGGATGCTTTGCATCCAGCGGATATCTGATCAACGACTTGTTCGACCTGGCTGCCGACCGCCATCATCCCACCAAACGATTACGTTCTTTTGCCTCGGGCGATCTACCGCTTTCCTACGCCTTTGCCATGATCCCCATCCTCGCAGGGATGGGCTGCCTGCTTGCGACGACAGTCTCCCGGCCGTTCCTCGAAGTCATGTTGACCTACTTCGCATTGACCCTGGCTTACTCGTTCCGGCTCAAGAATGTCGCGCTTCTGGACGTGATCGTTCTGGCCGGGCTCTACAGCATGCGAATCATGGCGGGCGCAGCGGCAGTGGCGATCTGGCCGTCGCACTGGTTGATCGCATTTTCAACCTTCTTTTTCTTCAGCCTGGCGCTAGTGAAGCGCTATAGCGAACTCGTGATCATGCGAAAGATCGACGGCGATCACGCGACGGCGCGCGGCTATGAGCTGGATGATAGCGAACTGATCGCCGCCATGGGCGTCGCGAGCGGCTTCCTGGCAGTGCTGGTGCTTGCGCTCTACATCAACAGCGACAAGGCGCAAGTGTTGTATGGGCATTATCAGCTCATCTGGTTTCTGTGCCCGCTGTTGTTCTACTGGATCGGCCGCGTCTGGCTCATCTCGCATCGCGGCAAAATGCCGGACGACCCCGTTGTTTTCGCGATGCACGACCGCACAAGCTGGATTCTGATGTTTCTGATGCTGGTTCTGGTGGTGCTGGCTCTATGAGGTTTTGGTTCGCAGTTGCCGGCGCCATATTCTGCGCAACAGCCGCGGAAGCACCTAAAACGATTGTGGACCTACAACCGTTGCGGCAGTCGACTTCCATCAATATCTGCTCTCGTTCGGGTCGAAAAGGCGTCGCGACTCTGATCAACCTGAATCCCGCGATCAATGTCTGGTATTTGCTGAGGGTCGCATGGGAAAGCGGGCCGGAAGTTGCCTATCATCTGGAGAACGCAAATCCGCGAACGAGAACACTGGTTCTCGATGGAAAATATCCATCGGCTTTGGTGACCGTCGAGGGCAAGAATCGAGATTCCTGCGAGCTCTTCGGCGCAGAGAGCGTTCTGGACGACGCCAAAGCGTCACCGCGCATTTATTATCCCTTGTGCGAGGGGCGAGTGTATCTGCGAAACCCTGCCACCGGGCATCGCACGACGCTGGAGGCTGCGACGGATTTTCTTCGCGAACATGTTTGGGGCGCAGAAAAGATCATCTCTGTCGGTCATATCCTCATGGGCGACGTGCATCGCGAGACCGGGGAGATGAAGACGGGCTCGACAGCCGCACAAAAGCCGAGCGACGCCCCATTTCCAGCCCTGATGGATTCTGAATACGCCGGAGAACTGCTGACTTCGAACAATCTCGGAATTGATTTAGAGGGACCGCAACGAAACGGCATGACGCCGGGAGCGTGGTATGCCGCAGCAGGAAGTCCGGGAGTCTACGTCAGCATTCTCCGGCCGAATCTCATCAGTGGTGCGATTCTCGCAAGCTACAAGACACGCGTCAACAGCCTGGACAGCGCGGAGGCCTCGGCGCTCTGCTATTTGATCGCGTTCGATCTGGACCGCTTCGATCTCGGATACGCGCTCGGCACGGAGCACCCTAAGGTGGGCTGGTCCGATCACATGCTGGCGAAAATGAGGGATCCAGCGTTGCCCGGTCCTGACGGTATTGGAGGCATCGCCCCGCTGATCTCAACCGGCCTGATCGCTCCAGAAAACACGGCGAAAACCGTGGCGGCTTTTACGGCGGGCTTTAAACGCGAGCACGGCGCGTTCAAGTATGGGGATCTCGCACTGAAGAATCATGGCACGCACTACGGCTTCATCGAAAACGGCGTCGTATTCAGCACCTTGCAACCCGGTTTGTCGACAATCTTCGTGCTCGACGACAATTCGGTCGGCATGAACACTTGGACAGCAGAGGACAACAAATTGCTGCCGCGGATCAAGCATGCTCGCCAAAACGGCGTTCCAATTGTCGAATACGACCAGGCCTCGCAATCCACTGTCCCGGGCGCTTCAGTTAGGTATTGGGGGCCCGGCAACTGGTCGGGTTCCGAAGACGTGAAACTGCGCACGATGCGATCGGGCGCCGCCATCCAGAAGAATCGGTTCAAAACGCTTCCTGATTTACGCTGTATTTTCGTCCGCGACTCCGTCCGCCATGGCTCGCGTCTTTCAAGCCTATCGCTGCGATTACGCCATGCTTCTGGACATGAATGCGCTCGAACACACGTATTTGGCGCTCTACCGGCGATCGGGATCGCAAATGTTCGTCGATCATCTGTTGAAAGGCATGAGTGAGCTGGACAAGTCTGTTTCGGGCGAGATCGTTCCGCGATTCCTGGGCTACGCGGACAATCGCGATTTTTTCTACGTGATGCGAAAGGAGACCAGGCCATGAGGCCCTCGCGATTCAGGCTGATGGCCGCCGTGCTGGCAGGTGCGCTGATTCTGGCCGCCGATCATTCGGCCCTTCAGGAGCAAAACGAGGTCTTGTTTCGCCAGTTGCAGGAAGTTCACAAATTGACCGACGCGCAAATGGCCGCGATCCGACGGATCTTCGCCAAATCCGGCGTCATGGGCCAAGGGAATCCGGCCGTTACACGCCATCCGGTCACGCCCGAAGAGGCGCAGGCGAAGCTGAAGCGATTGGGGATCGATTATTCCAATCCGAAATTCGAGAAGATTTGCGGAGACAAGTACATGGCTCCGCTTTACGATCCCGCAAAGCAAAAGCCGGAAGACGCCAAAGTTTGTATCGACCAATTCGAGTTTCCCGACATTCCCACCGCCTACCCGGTAGTGTGGGTGAAGGCGCGCGAAGCCGCGGAGGTTTGCGAAGTGATGGGCAAACGCCTGTGTGATGCGCACGAATGGGAGGGTGCTTGCGCGGGAGACTTGGAGCCTCCGGATTATCGTTGGGATCTCGCCAAAGGTCTGCCACCCAATGCGGCCGTCGAAAGGATGCGGGCCGCGCATAACCGGGCCGACGAGTCGACGAAAACCTGGAGCTATGGCCCCGAGTACAAGAAAGGAATTTGCGCAACCTCCAGCAGCAAGACACCGGGCTGTAATGGCGGAAGCTGGGCCGGCTGCGGTTCCAATACATTTCCGGCGGGGGATTTTCCCGATTGTCATAGCCCTCTATTCGTCTACGATCTGAACGGCAACGCAGCCGAGCATATGAATCTTCCGCTCAATGAAAGCGAGATGTCGAGCCTCGGCAGCAAGGAATTAGGCTACACCGAGATGAAAGGCAGTTGGTTCATCTTCGATACGTATCGAGCCCACGAAGATTGGTGCCGCTGGCGCGCGCCGTATTGGCACGGCAGCCGGGTGATGGACGAGCACAGCCACGCGAATTACCACTTGAGTTTTCGCTGCTGTAAGACGTTGCACTAGACTAGGCGACTCCGAGAGCTAATTCAACCTTAATCGTCCCTTCGTCGCTCAGGACCTGGGCGGTGGACTCATCGAGCAGGATGTCGGAAACCGGTCGAAGCTTGCCATCGATCATGGCCATTCTGCTCACCAACCGAATGCCGTGGCTATAGTCGGCGTAACCGGCGCCGTGGACAGTGCTCAGAGGTTGAATCGGATCGCCGATCGCGCGATGCCATCCGTAAATCGCGATCTGTCCAGGCCGCGCGATCAAACGGTTGGTCACGACAACATCCTTCTTATGGCCGGCAACCAGCGCGCCCAAAGGAAATCCGCGAGCTCGGGATTGCTCGTCAATCATTGAATTGTGCATCTGAAAGTACTCAATGGACGTCATTCGCGGCCCGGCCGGCAAGGGCTGAGGCGTGTATCGGCAGGTGGATTGACCATAAATGGCGTCGACCATTTTCCTGGTAGGCAGCAGGAAGCCGAAGTGATCGGCCACGGCGACGGCGGTGTGAAGATTCATTGGAATGCGGAGAAAATCGCCGTCGGAACCTATAGCCAAATACTCCGGCATCACAAAGATCGTTGCGGCGATCACTTTTCGGCGGGCGGTTTGATGCTCCAGGTGAACCGGAACCAGCTTCCTGAGAAAGCTGGGCAAGTTACCTTTCAGCAGTTGGTCCAGAATCGCCTGCTCACGTTTATGCCTGTCGCTGCTGAAGACGGAATCGGCGAACTGGGTTCCGGTGAGAGCCTGGGGAGGCGGCACGGGGATGCTCTGCGTCAACTCCTGCACTGCGGCTGCGGTTCTCGAGCCCGCTGCGCGCAAAAGGCCGCCGGAAAGGGTGGATATCGCCACCCTAATGCCGTGCCGGCGCGTATGTTTGGACGATCTTTTCATTTCGCTCACCCCCGTAACTCTCGAACAGCTTGCCCCAATCCGTTTGGAGAGCCTGCTTCACCCTCGCGCGGCCAACGAAGTTGTACCAGTAAACATCGTGATAAAGGATGGAGGCGATGTACGACCACGGCGCAATCACTGTGCGAAGCAACAGATGCTCGAGCGGCTTCAGCGGCCCCCAGTAGATCATCTTCTGGCCATGGCTGGCGAGTGTGTCGCCGAGTTGAAAGTGAAAGTTCACGTCGGAAATGTCTTCACCGACGATCTCAATGTCGCGCACGTCTCCGCAGCCCAAGCCCTGCTCGTGCGCCAGGCGGATGAACTTGATGGAAAGCGGATCGAAGCCCATCATCTTCGCAGCCACGGCGTCGATGGCCACCATATCGCCGCTAGCGAGAATGAAGTTCTTAACGTGGGGGATCATGCATCGCGGTCCTGGTCCGTCGCCGGCGAACGTTCCATCCATCACCGCGAAAAGGCCGGGATGAATCTCTTTTTGAATGGCCAGCAAATCCACCAGCGTCTCGTGGATCACGCTGTGCGTCCAATGCCGCTTCTCAAAGAGCAAGCCGCCGAAAGCGTTTTTCATGGCGCCGGTCATCTGGGTGAATACATGCGTCTTCATGGTCGGCAGATGAATGACGTTCGATCCAATCAGCCGCTTTGGGATGTGTATGCCTTCGGGATAGATCTTGTCCAGGACCAGCATCTTGGCTTTGGGCGTATAGCGGATCCACTCCTCGTCCTTTTCGTAGAGATGGATATTGCGCAGACCGTACTTGTCCAACACCTGTTTGTGTTTATTCGCCAGCTCGCCACGCCGGGCGCTGACCACGACGGTGCGATTATGACAGCCGTAAATTTTGTCCTTGCGATAGCCGTCTTCAAGAAGCGTCGCGATGACGCCATCCAACTGCCAGGGCGTCGTGGAACACGCCGGATAGAAATAGTGCCAGCTAATGTTGATCTTGAGGGCAGTTTCCCGTGTCGGCGGGCAAGAACTGGCGGTAGCAGGCCAGCCGCATCAACCGCTTGTAATCGTCAATGACGGTTCCGGGAGACGTCTTGAGCACCGCAACACGAGATGGCCCCATATGTGATGTCTCCGCAATCGGAATGCCGGGCTGCTATCTCTTGGCGATTGCACTGTTTTCCGTGGTTGCCCGCGCCAGTGATATCACCGATGCGCAGGACATCGTTCGCCGCGCGACCGCCGTGATGCAGGCGGATTGGGCCGTTGCGCCCGGCTTTGCCTTTATCCAGCGCGACTTAACGACGTCCAAAGGACTAACCACGAGCAAGACCCACCAAGTGTTCATGATCGCTGGGTCGGACTACTACATGCCGATCGCAATCAATGATGCGCCAATTCCCTCAGGCCAACAGAAGCTGGAACTCGAAAACCTGAAGCAAGAAGTGGAGCGGCGAAAGCGGCAGAGTCCCGAGGAGGCCGAGCAGCGCTCAGAGCAGTATCGCAAGCTGCGGCAGCAGAATGGGATCCTCTTGAACGAATTCACTCAGGCGTTCGAGTTTACGTTCGCGGGAGAAGATCTAATTAACGGCCGTGCGGCGTATGTTTTAGGCGCTCATCCGCGGGCCGGCTATCATGCGCCGAACCGGACGGCGAGAGTCCTTTCGGGCATGCAGGGACGGCTGTGGGTGGACAAGGAAAGCTTTCATTGGTTGAAAGCCGAGGCTGACGTGCTGAAACCGGTTTCCGTGTTTGGACTGTTTGCTCACGTTTTGCCGGGCACCAGGATGGAACTGGAAATGGCGCCGGTGACAGATTCGGTCTGGCTAATGAGCCGCTTTGCGGTCGACCTGCGGCTCTCGATCCTCTGGCACAAGTCGGCAAGGGCGACGGAAACCACATTCACCCATTACCAGCCGGCCGCTGACGCACTGGCGCAGGCACTGTCGGGAAAAGACGCACTGCACCGGGCAAATCCGAAACGAGCCATCGCCGCGAGAGTGCGGCTCTGAAGCTGGCTCGCCGAAGACTTTGGAACATTGTATTGTTCATGTAGGGTTTGAGCCATCCATTCATGATGAAATATAACCGTCGAAAGTTTATGGGCTTGGCGGCGGCCGGTGTCGCCGGAATTACAACCGCCCCGTTGCAAAGGACCGCTAAGGCCGCGGAAGCGAGAGCGGATGCGGAACTTGTCGTGTTCAACGCAAAAGTTTACACCGTCGACTCCACTGCGCCCAAAGCCGAGGCGTTTGCCATCAAAGCCGGACGTTTCACCGCTGTCGGCAGCACCGAAGACATGAAAGGGCTGATCGGCAAAGCAACCCAGACCTATGACGCAAAGCAGACGACCATCGTGCCCGGGTTCATCGATTGCCACAACCATGCGCCTGGCGAGACTTTGCTCTATGAGGTCTTGGTTGGCAATCCTTATGTCGTCGAATTCGTGACCATCGGAAGCATCGTCGAGAAGCTCCGCGCCAAAGCGCAACAGACCCCTCCGGGCACTTGGGTGGAAGGATTCTTTTTCGACGACACCAAAGTCAAGGACAATCGGCAACTCAACGTTCATGATCTCGACCAGGTATCCAAGGACCATCCGGTAGTAGTTCACCATCGCGGTGGCCACACCTCGTACTACAACAGCAAAGCGCTCGAACTCGCCGACGTCAACAAGCGGACGCCCAATCCTCCAGGCGGGACGTATGACAAAGATGCGAACGGCGAACTCAATGGGCGAGTCACCGATCGTGCGAGAAGCGTATTTGAGAAGGCTGGCAAACACCCGGTCTACACCGAGGAGCAGCGGCTGCAGCGCGCGCGTGACGGGCTTACCTATATCTCGAAACAGTTCGTCCGCTATGGTTTGACGAGCGTGCATCACGAAGGTGGGGACCTTTTCGCTCTGCAGCAAGTGCGGGCGCGCGGAGATCTCCGGCACCGGGTGAGCTATGAGGCCTTGGGCAAGACTCTCGAGGCAATGATTTCGAGCGGACTGGAGAGTGGGTTTGGCGACGAGTGGATTCGATTCGGCGCCACATCCGAGCATGGCGTCGATGGATCGTTCTCCGAACGGACCATGGCCATCAGCAGGCCCTACATCGGAATCAGCCCGCCTTACCAAGGCAACCTCACCGAATCGCAGGATGTCCTGAACGCTTGGGTGGAGCGTGTTCACCGCGCGGGAATTCAAATCAACTGCCACGCCAATGGCGACGTCGCTATCGATCGTATGCTTACAGCGCTGGAGCGCGCGCAAAAACTATTCCCGCGCGAAGACGCTCGTCCGAAGATTACGCACTGTACCTTGATCAACGACGATCTTGTGCGCCGCATCAAGGCGCTGGGCGGGGTGCCGGCGGTGTTCACTTCATACGCCTATTACAATTCCGACAAGTTCCACTTTTACGGCGAAGACCTGATGAAGCACTGCATGGCCTTCCGCACATTCCTTGACGCCGGCATTCCAGTGGCGGCGGGCTCCGATTTCAGTCCCGGGCCGTTTGATCCGAGAATGGGTATTCAAGGAATGGTGACAAGGACCGGGTGGAACGGAGAGACTTGGGGCGCCAACCAACGCGTCAGCGTCGATGAGGCATTGCGAATCAATACGCTCAACGGCGCCTACAACTCCCATGAAGAAGCCGTCAAGGGATCCATTACCGCTGGGAAGCTTGCAGACTTCGTGGTCTTGGCGGAGGATCTTCACACGGTACCGCCTGACAAGATCAAGGACATCGAGATCGTACGGACCGTTGTCGGTGGTTCCACGGTTTACGACGCCTGATCTTGCTCATTTTTTGCCGGATTATCCGAATAATGGGATCCTGATTTCTCGCGAAGGGAAACCGCTGTGAACGCCCACGACCGCGAGTTTGGGATGGCTGTTTAATGAAAATTGTCATCGCCTCCGACATGCATGGCGATCTGGAGGCCCTTACAGCGCTGCCGGAGTTTGACGAGCTCTGGGTGCTCGGCGACCTGGTGAATTACGGACCCAATCCGAGTGAAGTTGTCGATTTCGTCAGGGCAAACGCTTCTGTCGCGATACGAGGCAATCATGACCATACAATCGGGTTCGATGCAGATCCCCGCTGTTCACCGGCGTTCCGCGAGATGGCGCGGGCGAGTTAGAGCTTGCGAAAGCAGATATTCTGCTGGTTGGCCATACGCACCTGCCGTTCGATCGGCAATTTGGAACGCGTCGAGTCGTCAATCCAGGGAGCGTGGGACAGCCAAAAACCGGGACACCGGCAGCTTGTTATGCTGTTTGGAACGATGGGACGATCGAGCTTCGGTCCTTTGAATATCCGTTCGAGAAAACCATTCGCAAGATCGATGCGCTTCCGATCCCGGCCGGAGTCAAGGCCAGTCTTTCAGACGTTCTCCGCAACGGAGGACTGATCAAAGCGTGAGGGAAACAAAACGTGACCATGCCAAATCGTAGTTCTAGTGCCAGATGTTTGGCGGTCTTGATGGTGCTTGTTGCATCGCTCGCCGCAGCGGGCGCGCACAAACTGATCAAGAGAATTCCTGTCGCGGGCGACTACGGATGGGACTACTTGACTGCCGACAGCGAAGGCCGCCGTCTGTATGTATCGCATGACCGCGAAGTAGTGGTGCTCGATCTCGATACAAATGCGATCGTTGGCAAGATTCCCGGCAAGAGCGTTCACGGCATCGCGATCGCCAAAGATTTTGGCCGCGGCTTCATCAGTTGCAGTGATCCTGGTTCAGTATTGATCTTCGATTTGAAAACTCTTGCAGTGATCGATCGAGTGCCGGTCGGAGCTGATCCGAACGCGATCTTATTCGACCAGAAGACCCAGCAGATATTCACCGTGGACCGCGGCAGCAAACGTGTTACCGCACTCGATCCGAAAACCGGGAAGGTGGTTGGGACGATTGAGGGGCTCGGCGGCAAGACCGAGCACGCCGCATCCGACGACGCCGGGCACATATTCGTCAATATGCAAGACCTCAATACCATGTTGAAACTCGACTCCCGAGCATGGAAGGTTGTGGAGACGTGGCCCATGGCGCCGTGCGAGCAACCGAGCAGCATGGATATGGACCGTGCCCATCAGCGAGTGTTCGCCGGATGCCGGAGCGGGGTTATGGCGGTGGTAGACGGCAACACGGGGCGCGTCGTCACTACCCAGCCCATCGGCAAAGGCGTTGATGCAACCGAGTTCGACGCCGATCGGGGGTTGGTTTACTTCTCAAGCGGTGACGGCACGATGTCCGTGTTCCATGAGGACACGCCCGATAAATATACGCTGGTTGAAAGCGTCAAGACGCAGACCGGCGCTCGAACCATGGCGATCGACAGGAAGACCGGCCGAGCGTTTCTGTCAGTCGCGGAGTTCGGGCCGCGGCCGGAACCCACGTCAGGCGATCCGCGACCCAGAGCGCCGATGATTCCCGGCAGTTTTTCCATCCTTGTTTTCGGCGAATAATAGGTGGTTGCTACAATGCGGGTGTAATGATGCTTGGGTGATGGGGCTCTACCATTAACCGTCCCGCGTGACACTCGGGAACGATGGCTCCTACGAAACGTAGAGGCTCGCTTGTTCTCGACCAATTCAAAAGCCACTTCCGTCGATCCTCAGCTTCGGCAAGCTCTCGATCTCGCCTTAGAAGTCGCCGAGCGCTACGGGCTCTCTTCGATTAATGCCCTCCTCACGTCGTGCCAGTCCGCTCTGACGCAGGATGAAATCACAATCGCGATCGTTGGACGATTCAAGGCCGGCAAGAGCAGCTTCCTAAATCACTTTCTCGGCCGCCCGTTGCTGCCTGTTGGAGTGGTCCCAGTAACTACGGTAGTCACTGAAATTCGATTCGGCCCCGCCGAGAGAGCCGAGGTCCGATTCCTGGAAGGACGCGTCGAAGAAATTCCCCTGAATGATATCGCGAGTTACGTCTCTGAGCTGGCTGCCCAATGTGGGCCTGGCCTTGGTTGCTGTTAGCGTCGATCCGCCGCTCTCCCAGCAAGACATCGAGCTTTTGAAGAATTTGTATCGGTATACACCGAACGTGTCGATTCTGCTGACCAAAGTGGATCTGCTTGGCATTGATGAGCGGTCGGAGGTGGTCGATTTCATCAGAACCCGGCTGACTATGAACTTTGGCCGTTCGCCGGAAATTCTGCCGTATTCTGTTCGTCCTGGATACGAAGGGCTGCGCGAGCAATTGGAGCAGAAAGTTGTTGGTCGCACCCTGAACGAGTTCGGCGGACACTGCCGCGCAATCCTCTCGCGCAAGATCGATACGTTGCTGGGAGAATGCTCCGATTACGTGGCGCTGCACCTCAAATCAGCCGAGCTGCTCGATTCCGAGCGCGAAGCGGTGAAAAGGCAGGCGATCGGCGAGAAGCAACTGATGGCCGACGTGAAGAGCGAGCTGCAGCTGATGGTGCGCCACGGGGTGGGCGGCACGCGCGCAATTGCAGCCGCCGTCTTTGAGCCGCACCAACAGGAGCTCGAAGGCTTTTTGCTCGCCGATTTCGCCTTAAAGTTTCCCGCTTGGACCAAGAGCCTGGCCGTTCTCCTCAGCTCCTTCGAAGACTGGCTGGATATTTCGCTATCGAGTGAATTAACCCGAGTCTCGCTGGCGGAGCGCCCGCGGCTCATCGAGCCGCTTCGAACGACCAGAAGGCAAGTGTTACGTTACCTCCGGGAATTTCGTGACCGGCTATCGGAGAGCACCCTGCGAGCATTCGGTATCCCGCTCCGCACCACCGAAGTCGAGATCGAGGTTCAAGAACCGCAGGAGCCCGACATCCGGGTGGGCCGGATCTTCGATCGCAATTGGGAGCTACTGTCGCCGGTGGCGCCGGTCGTATTGATCAGATCTCTGGTGAGACGCCATTTTACGCAAAGGATTCCTGACATCGTCTACGCGAACATTTCCCGACTCACGTCGCAATGGGCGGAGGGCATCAACACCGCTTTGCTGAGTATCGGAAGAGAGCCGAGCGCCGCCTCGACGAGCTGATCGCAACGGTGGAAAGACTAATCGAAACCGCAGCAGCGATCGCGTGCCCGCGATCCAGAATGACCTGGAGCGGATGGATTCCGCTCAAAAAGCGATTGAACAGGAAGGAAACACGTCTCATGAGTGAAAGCGTGTTTCACTGCCGTGCGGCCGAGCCCTTGATAATGTATGCTTATCGCCAGCGGTGGAGTTAGTTAATTCCGCGCCACGCGGACAATGACTCCTACGACGGGTGACTGTTGTGGGGTGTCTGTTCAGACCTCCTAAACGGTTTCCCAAGAAGAATTGAAAGGGGAGAGCAAGCCGATGGATACGAAGCCGGAGGCTACCGATGCAAAACTATCAGCCAGCTAAACTGCTTCGCTTGCATTTCACGGAGCATGATCGCTACCAGGGCAAACCACTCTATGAGGCTATAGTCCATAAATGCCAGGAACTGAAGATCGCCGGGGCTACGGTCTTCCGGGGCCTCGAAGGGTATGGTGACACCGCCGAGATTCATCGGTCTCATATCCTCACGCGCGACCTGCCGATCCTGGTCCAGATCGTCGACACCGAGGAAAACATTCAACGGCTGCTGCCCACCCTGGAAGAAATGATGGATGAGGGGCTGATCGCGATGTCCGACGTGAGCGTCTCGCGAGTTCAGAAGCCAGCAAGGGAGCAGGATGTTTGAAAAGATTCTGGTTGCCCACTATGGCTCGGACGGAGCCCAGAAGGCGTTTTGACGCGGCGGCCGAACTTGCCTCGCGCCTCCATGCCAATCTTCATATGATCAGCGTCGAAGAAGACTTGCCCCGCTACGCGGAGACCATGCTGGAGGTTGATGAGGAGAAGGAAGTCGAGGACACGTACTTTGGACAGCTCGCGAGCCTCGGCAATTCGGCCTCCAGCCCACCTGAGCTCACGGTCAACGCCATCGAGGTCCACAGAAACGCCGGTACGATTAAGCCGGACCTTCAAGGCGGTTACTACTGCCTCTCGTAGTGAACCGATCTCTCGGGACGAGGATTCACGGTGCGCTCGAAGCGAAAAGCGCAATAGCTTGGCCCCCAGATTCCCCGCTGCTGCTTCGTCGACGACCGAGTCCAAGTCGAGCCCAAATGAACCATATCCTTGCCAAACGGCAAAGTTATGGTTTAAGTCACACCATCAGTGTGGGTACATTGACACGCATTCGATGGGGCGATGGATCACAAATCAGTCGTTGGCGAAAGAATCGGATTCCCCCCAACGAGCGCACATATCCGAGGGGCCTAGTGAGTTCCTCCGCATTTCGAAGCTGAAAGACGAGTAGCAGCCGGTTGCTCCAGGTCTTCACCGGCGCGCCTTACTCGTGCAGGGGCAGAACCGGAATATAATGAGGTTGCCCTGTCGCACGCGCGGCAAGATTTCGAATGCTCCTGCGCAACATCGTAACGGCACTATGTTTGCTGCCGACCTGTGGTTTCACCGCACCGGCGGGTGAGCCTTACAGACTCACGGTCCTACTAAATTACGAAGAGCGGAACTATTCCACCGCAGCTTTCCGGTCCATGAAGGACGAAGCGGCGGCGATCTTTACCGGCTCCGGAATTCAGCTCGGCTGGATTACGGAGAATCCACCGGACGGCCGGCAGTTTGATGATCTGTTCGTCTTCAAAATGAGCGGCCGATGCGCTATGGATCCCCTGCCGGAAGTGCCCGATGAACTGGGACTTCCACTGGGCACCAGTGCGATGACCGACGGCGAGTTGTTACCGTTCGGGACAATTGAGTGCGACCGTATACGGCAGGCACTCAAGCGCGCATTCACACCTGCCGATTACAGGCGCGGCGATGTCCTATTCGGACGCGCGCTGGGGCGTGTGATCGCTCACGAGCTATATCACATGCTGGCGGACGCCAAATCGCACGGAGCGCATGGCGTTACCAAGGCGACTCTAACCGGGAATGAGCTTTGTCACGATCCGATGATACTGTCGTCGGAGAGCCTGGCCGCCATCCGGCGGCAGATCGTTTTGATGCAGAAGAACCGGCACGTAACTCAGCCGGAATCGTCGTTGCCTTAAGAGGCATATTCCGTTCAACATACCGGCGCACCTCACGTCGTTACAGGCGCCCGTATCGGATTCTTGCTGAGTCCTTGAATCTGATTTTTAACATTTCTATTTACGAACAAACATTTCGGTGTTAAACTTTGCAGACAGTTGCCGGGGTCGGAATGCACTATTCCTTGAACTGATCCTGGCCGGCCAGCAGCATTGCGGCCCATAGCGGTGTCTATTCGTCCTTTGTCCGGACCCTCGGACGTTCCCCGTTGAGCAAGCCCCGTCGCCGATTTGCGGCAGACGACCACTAACTTACTCTAACGGAGGATGCAAAATGAGGAACCTCACAGCGAATTGGAGTGCCAAGCGTTTCAATTGTTTGCTGATCGCTTTGGTAATCGCCATCGGTATCGTCCATGCACAGTCGTATTACGGTGGAACGCGGGGGACTGTAGCGGATCCCAATGGCGCTTTGGTCACGGGCGCCAAAGTCACGTTGGTGGACGAAGCCACGGCGGCGCAACGCTCAACGCTCTCCACTGCATCCGGAGAGTTTGTCTTTGGCGAAGTGATTCCCGGGACGTATACGCTCATGATCGAGTCGCCCGGATTCAAGAAATTTACTCGCAAGGGCATCGTTGTCGGGACGCAGCAGCAGGTCTCGCTCGACCTGAAACTGGAGATCGGACAAATCACCGAAAGCGTTAACGTGAACGAGGAGGTGCCGCTGATTGAGTCGGCGGATGCGTCGCAGGGTCAGGTGCTAGATAATCAGAAGCTCACCGAACTTCCGAACCTTGGCCGTAATCCATTCATGCTGTCCAAGCTGGTCCAGAATGTGATGCCGGTTGGCAATCCCGCCTACAATCGCATGGAAGACCAAAGCGGATCTTCACAAATCTCCATCGCCGGCGGTCCGGTGCGCGGCAACAACTACTTGATCGATGGTGTGCCGATCACGGACGCCGACAATCGAGCCATCATCATCCCGTCGCTCGAAGCTGTCGAGGAAGTCAAAGTCCAGGCCAACACCTACGATGCCGAAATGGCGCGTACCGGCGGGGGCATGTTCAACACTCTCATGCGATCCGGGGCGAACGCCTACCACGGCAGCGCCTACGGGCACTTGCGGCGTCCGGAGTGGGATGCAAACAGCTTTTTCAACAACGCCGCCGGCCTCCCGGTTCCGGCTCAACAAAACGATACTTGGGGGGCGAGCTTTGGCGGCCCGGTGACGATCCCGAAGCTGTACAACGGCAAGAATAAGACTTTCTTCTACCTTGGTTTTGAACATTACGACGACATTCAGTCAGCGTCCTCCCAGTTTGCGACGCCGACTGCGAGCGAGCTCACCGGCGACTTTTCACACAGCTACAATCGCGATGGTTCGCTGCACCTGATTTACGATCCTCTAAACACGGTGAATGGAGTGCGCCAGCCGTTTCCGGGCAACATCATTCCTTCGAGTCGTCTAAGTCCGGCCGGCCTGGCCATGGCGGCGACCTACGAACCGGGGCAAACGGCGCCGGCCTATTACGGCGCTGATAACCTCACGGCATCGGCGCTGTTGCCCTGCCGGGCGGCACAGTACACCGGCAAGATCGATGAAGATATCACGTCCTGGTGGCGCGCCAGCCTCAGTTACCTCCGATACTTTTCGCTGGAGCCGGGGAACACATGGTTCACAACCGTATCGAGTCCCGATCAATGGCGTCTGTTACGGCGCGTCGATACCACGCAGCTCAACAATCTATTCACCATTAACCCAACCACGGTGCTCGCGGTCCGATATGGATTCAATCGCTTTCCCAATTACTCGTACGACGTGAGCCAGGGCTACAATCTTGCGAATCTGGGCTTCTCACCAAGCTTCGTCTCACAGGTCTCGCCGACGTTGTCCCAGTTCCCATATGTTTCCATGACCAACATGTACTCGTTGGGCGTGAACGACAATAATTCCTTCTATGTGCACGCTTCGGATAACTTTTCGGCCAATGTTTCGAAGTTCATGGGGCGTCACAGCCTCAAAGTGGGATTCGATTTCCGGCGAATCAAAGCGGCCGGGGCCGACGCAAACAACGCCGCCGGAGGCTATGCGTTCAACGGCATCTTCACCGAGTCCACGCCGAGCAGCAAAGGGACGGGCGGCGCCGATCTGGCCGACATGTTACTCGGTTATCCCGCCAGCGGCACCATTTACACCTCGTCTAAGCTCACCGATTTTGCGGATTATTATGGCTTGTATGTCCAGGACGATTACCGGGTTACAAACAAACTGACGCTCAACTTGGGGTTGCGGTGGGAGCACGAATCCGGCCTGCAAGAGGTAAATGGCGGGATGCTTGTGAACTTCGACGGCACGGCTGTAAATCCTCTGGCGGCCAATGTCACGGGCATCCAGCCGATGGGCATCGTTCAATACGCCGGAGCTAGCGGAGATACACAAGCCGGCGATCCATACTTCAGTAAATGGGGGCCCAGGTTCGGCGTGGCTTATCAGGTGGATTCCAAGACGGTCGTGCGCGCGGGTTTTGGCATCTTCTTCGCACCCCAATTCGCTCTTGGAGCGCCGGTTTCAACGGTTGGATACAACCAGGCTACCCCCTACATCGCATCCACGAATAACAACGTAACACCGGCCGGGACGCTGGCGAATCCATTCCCTTCCGGCATCTTACAGCCCGTGGGAAAAAGTTTGGGCGCCTTGACCGGCATCGGCCAAGCCATTTCACTGGTGGATCCGAGCGCCAAATCGCCCTACGTCGAGCAGTTTTCCATCGACGTTCAGCGCCAATTGCCTTTCGGCATCGCGGCCGAAGTTGGCTATGTCGGATCGCGTTCCAGGCATATGACGCTCGGCACCGCGAACATCAACGAGAATGCTCTGAATCCGGCGCTGTTTTCCTTGGGATCGGAACTGACGCAATCGGTTCCGAATCCGTTCTACGGCGTGGGAGGCACCGGCGTCATCGGATCCCGGACCGTGCAGCAATCGCAACTCCTGCTCCCTTACCCGACGTTCGGAGCGATCAACCAGCTCTTTGACGACAACAACAAAGGCCGCTACGATTCACTGGTGCTGAAAGCGCAGAAACAGTTCACTCACGGCTTGGTGTTCCTTTCCACCTTCACCTGGTCCAGAAACTGGGATGAAAGCGGCGGCGGCGCCGGCAATACTCTCAATGGCGGAAACTTCTCGGCCGGGCCGCAGAACCCCTACAACATGGCCGCTGAATATGCTTTCTCGAACATCGATTCGCCATTGCGTTGGACGACATCGGCTTCCTATAACTTGCCCTTCGGCAAGGGTCAGGCCCTCGCCAACAAGAGCGGGCTCGTCGATTACGTCGTTGGCGGATGGGTGATCAACGCCGTATCCATCATCCAGACCGGCTTCCCACTCCAAATTACCCAAGCCACCAACTTCAACTCTCCGTTCGGCTACGCGAACCAGCGGCCCAACGCGACTGGCGTTTCGCCTGTCACAAGCGGCAGCCTGGAATCCCGGCTCGGCGCCTACATCAATCCCGCGGCCTTCTCCACCGCACCGGAATTTACGTTCGGCGATGTGGGACGAACCATCGACATGCGCGGCCCGGGTCAAGTGAATTGGGACCTGTCGCTGTTTAAGAATTTCGAGATCAAGGAAAAGCTAAAAGCGCAGTTCCGGCTGGAAGCTTTGAATGCGATGAACACACCGCTGTTCTACGGCCCGAACGTGTCCTACGGCAGCAGTAATTTCGGCAAGATTACGAGCCAGGCCAATTTTTCCCGGGAGCTTGAACTCGCGTTGCGATTCTCGTTCTAGCCGGGCTTCCGTCGAACCGCGAACTTTGTTTGACGTGAAACCTAAAGGTGTTGTACACTTGATCACTTTCGTAAGTCTAGCTTCGTAGTCTAGCTTCCACGTTGACCGCCGCATGGACGGGGCATTCGGTCAGAAAGAGCGCCCAAAGCACTCTTTCCACGGCGAAGCATAACGGCTCGGCCGCCGTCGGCAAAAATCGCTTCTAAAACCTAAAGACGAGACGAAGAGCCCGCCCGATGGGGGCGGTTCGGCTTGGTTGCCTGCTCGCGCGGTTCTCCTGTCCTGAACCATTTCACAAGAGGAGAAGAAAGAAATGGGACAGAGGAAAAATCACCAAGAACGTCCAGGGATCTTGGTCATGGCGGTCGCGCTCGCGATCCTTACCGGCCTGCCGCTTGCGGCGCAACAAACCGGCATTACGGGCCGGCTCACCGATCCCTCGAACGCCAGCATCGCGAACGGCGTCGTCACGGTGGTTGGTGACGATTCATCCAGGTACTCGACGACCACCAGTTCACAAGGCCTGTATCAGTTCCCGGCACTCCGCGCGGCCAAGTATGTGTTGCGATTTGAGGCTCCGGGATTTGCTCCCGCGGAGCGGACCATTTCGCTGCTGGTCGGTCAAGTGATGAGCGTGGATGTGAAGTTGCCAGTCGCGACTGCCAGCACCGTTGTTGCGGTGGAAGCAGCGGCAGTCGCCATAGACACAACCGGCTCCTCGGTAGCCGGCGATGTTAGCCCCACTGAAGTCAGCAAGGTGCCGCTGAATGGGCGCAATTATCTGCAACTGGCGATGCTAGTGCCCGGCATCACCAGTAACGACGTGACAAACTCGCCGCTCGGCGCAACCGATAGCGGCAAGCTGCAAATCAACGTGGACGGCCAGCAGGTGACGCAGAACTCGGCGGGAGATGGGTTCGGCGAACCCCAATACAGCCAGGACGCCATCGATCAGTTTCAGATCATCACGAATCGTTTCGACGCGACGCTCGGAAGATCCTCGCGCGTTCAGGTGAACGTGCAAACTAAGTCGGGCAGCAATCAGTTCCATGGCACTCTGTATGGATACTTCCGAAACAGCGTCTTTAATGCCGACGATCCGGTGGCGCATCGGCTGCTCCCCTTTTCCGATCAGCAGTTCGGTGGCACCTTCGGCGGACCGATCCTGAAGGACAAGCTGTTCTTCTTCTTTGCCTACGAAGGCGAGCGCCAGCCAAACACCATTTTCGATGTGCCCACCGGGTTCGGCGGTCTGTCGTACTCGTTCAATAACGAGCTCCGAACCAACAGTTATTTGCTGCATACCGACTACCAGATCAACAGCAGCAACCGCTTGTCCGTGCGGGCGTCGGGCTACACCTGGGCCGAGCCATTCAATAACGTGACAGGCAACTCCTCGCCGACGCGCGCCACCGACTCCACCCGCACCAGCTATTCTGTTCTGGCGACCTGGACGTGGACCATCACCCCGGCGCTGGTGAATGACATTGAGGGGGGCCTAAATCACTTCGACTGGTCGAACACCCCGTTGATTCAGACGCCGGAATTCCGTCTGCCCACCATCACCGTCGGATCGCCCTACAACTATCCGCAGCAGTTGGGGCAAAACACCCAGCAATATCGCGACGATCTCTTCTGGCTGAAAGGCACACACAGCTTGAAAGCCGGTGTGGATTATCTGCACACGCCATATTCGGGCAACTTCGGGCAAAATGTCCGTGGAACTGTGTTGGGGTTCTCGTCAGGTGTGAGCGCGCTGAATTTAGCCTCGATCTTTCCGGTGTGGAATCAGCCTTCCACCTGGAATATCGCCGCGCTGAGTCCGTACGCGACGAGTTTCACGCAGGGCTTTGGAAATTACAACTACAGCATCGCGACCAACGCCATCGGTTTCTGGCTGCAGGACGACTGGAAGATCACTCCCCGGCTGACACTCAACCTGGGGCTTCGCTACGATAACGATCTTGGGATCTTCAACCCGAATCTCACTCTGAAGAGTGGCGTCCAAACTCCGCATTACAACGATAACCTGCTTTTCCAGCCGCGCTTTGGTTTTGCGTGGGACGTCACCGGATCCCGCAAGACGGTGATCCGTGGCGGCGCTGGTCTCTTCTATGCGGACATTCAGGCCAATCAGACCATCGACGATTCGATCTTCAATGGCCAAACCACAATCTCTCCCGCCATCCAAGCCACGGCCGGTAATCCCATTAACCTGCTCGCTCCGTTCGGGACCACCACCGGCGCCGATTTCCTCTCGGGCGCGGTTCCCGTCAATGCGCAGACCATCCAGCCGTTGGGCCCCAATGTGCAAACTCCATATTCGTTTCAGGCCAGCGGCGGCGTGGAGCATCAGTTGACGAAGAGCTGGACCGTATCGGCTGACTTCGTCCACTGGCGTGTGTATCACGATTGGGAACGAACTGACGCGAATCTGTTCTACAACCCCGTGACAGGTTACGCCCTGCCTCCCAGCATTGCGCGCCCCAATCCAAACTTCGTCGGCATTTTGAACTTCACCACGCCGGCCGCGGCTGGTTCCATCAACGATGGGCTTCAGATGCAAGTGGAGCATCGTTTTTCGCAAGACTTTTCGATTTCGGCCGCTTACACGCTCTCGCGGTTGAAGGATTCCACAACGAGTCCTTTCTACTATCCGAATAACCAGATGAACCTGGCTAACGAATGGGCCATTTCCCCCGATAACCAGACGAGTACGCTGACCATCGCCGGGGCTTACCAGTGGAAGTGGGGCATCTCGCTGAGCGGTGCGTTCCACTTCGGCTCGGGCCAGAATTATCAGGTCCTTGCCAATCAAAATCCGTTCGGGTTGTCGGGTGTTAACGATCGCCTGTTCACTGCGTCATCGAAGTACTTCGGCTCTCCGTCGAACATCACCCAAGTGACCCTGGGCGGAGTCGCGTATGATCTAGTGAAGCGCGATTCCCTGGTAGGCAATCCGATCGAACGCCTCGATGTGAGGCTTTCAAAAACCTTCACGCTGAAGGAGCGCATTCGGTTTATTCCAATGGTGGAGGCTTTCAATTTGTTGAACCACTCGAATTTTGGCGGATACCAGACCGTAGTCAATGTCGCCTCCTACGGCTCTCCCACCCAAAACGCTGACTTGGCCTACGCCGCCCGGATGTTGCAGTTCGCCGGAAGGATCGAATTTTAGGGCAAAGGAGTCGCAGCCTTGAAGAAGCTCTGGTTATTGGTTTTGCTGGGCGCGGCTCTCCAGGGGGCGGCGCCGGGTTGGCTGGAACGAGTCGGGCCGGTCATCACACCGGCCGAGAAGAAAGCTTACCTTGCGTTGAGCGCGGAAGATCGCGCCAAATACGAGGAGAACTTCTTCGCGAACAAATCGATTACTCCCGATGATTACTTCCGGCGGCTCGATTACATCGATTCGACGTTTGGTTCGGGTAAAGTTGGATCCGGAGTGAACACCGATCAGGGTCGAGTCTATCTTTCGCTCGGACCGCCAACCTCGGTCAAGCAGCTTCCCTCTTCGCGCATTTTTGTCCCGATCGAGATCTGGTATTACGACGTCGTGCCCGGGCTTCTGAACACGGAGCTGAGACTGATCTTCTACCGGAAGAACAGCATCGGCTTTCCGAGACTCTATTCGCCGACTATCGACACCATCCGCGCCCTGTTGTTGCCCGAGGCGGCGACCGTACACGCCTTCGGTCCCAACGACAGCGTGAGCGAAAGCGATATCCGGCAGATCCTGAATGTGCCACCGGCCGAGGATGAGGTGATCAGCGCGGCTGTGAACGTCGCAACTGGCATCAAATACAGCGGCAACGACGAGATTCTCGGACAGATCACGTCGCCCCAAACGATGCTGCGGCGGCCGCTGAAGAGCGATATTAGCTCGCGGCTTATCACGTCGCGGGCCAAGCTGGATGTGTTCCGGTCCGATTCCCAATACGGCGGCTCGCAGATCGATTTGCGCTTGGAAGCCGGCGTGACTCGCGAATTGGACCTTCAAATTCTGGACGGAGCACTGCCGGTTTATCAAAATCGATTGCACTTGAATTTTTCCAAAGCGGAATCGATCGTTTATACGCATCGTGTGGATCTTTTGGCGGGAACCTACAGCATCGTGTTCACGATCGACGGCAAGGCGAGCACGTACCGGCTGGAAGTGACCGAACTAGCCGGAATGGGTGAGATTCTGCGCGCAGACGAGAGCGACGCTTCAGACCGAAGACTGACCCCCTTCGAATTTGACGGCAAACAGCTCGAATTAAATGCCGACGGAAAGTTCGCGCTGATCGCGCTCAGCAAGCCGGAGAAAGTCACGTGGAAGATTCGCAGGGGCGCCGAGGTGCTCTGGAGAGCTGTTTCCGATCCGGCGCGACTTGCCTCTGTGGAGTTGCCATCCGGTTTTCCTCCCGGAACCTATATGATTGACGCCGATACTGCGGCCGATTCGCGCAGTGTGGCGCTGGTGATCCATGGCGAGGCGGACAACATCCCACACTCGACCGTCCTCTCGTACAACGCGAACCTTGCGCCCGCCACCCGGCTAGCCTTTATTGGACATCAATGGCTATTGAGGGGCAAGGTGGATGAAGCGCGGAGTGCTCTGCAAGCTTCGCTCGCAGAGGGATCCACGGATGACGCGCACATCGAACTGGCGCGCATCGATGCATTGACCGGAAACCTGGACGCGGCGCGCGACCGCGTGCGCCAGGTGCTCGCGCACAACCCGGACAGCTTCGAGGCCTTAGCGGTTTTCGCGTATATCGAGACTCGGCTACAGGACTATACAGTCGCGGCTGAGCTTTACCGGCGCGCGCTGGCCATCCAGGACTCGCCAAGTCTGCGCGCGGCTTTGGCGGAACTCAGCAACCGGGAGCGTGTGAATTGATAAGAGTGTTTTTGCTGGCCGGCGTTCTTTCCTTTTCGGCCGCCACGGCTATGGATGTCACGGTGACCGAAGGAACGTCGATGGCGGTCGCCATTTCGCCTGACGGCAAAACCCTCGCGATGGATCTGCAAGGCAGCATCTGGACTCTCCCAGCAACCGGCGGTACAGCCAAGCGCATCACCGATGTATTCAATGACGCCCGTCAGCCCGCTTGGTCGCCCGACGGCAAATGGATCGCGTTTTTCGCGTATCGCGACGGCGGTTACGACCTTTGGGCCATAGCGCCCGATGGCTCGAACCAGCACAAACTCACCGTCGGTCCCTTCGACGATCGAGAGCCCGCCTGGTCGCACGACGGCACGCGCATCGCCTTTGCATCCGATCGCGGAAGTCCGCTCGGGAGCAGCTATAACATCTGGGTACTCGACGTCGGGAGCGGCGAGGTGCGGCGGATCACAAACGATCCTTCTGAAAATCGCATGCCGAGCTGGTCGCCCGACGATAGCGAAATTGCGTTCTCCTCCACGCGCGAGGGTGGCCACTCGGTTTGGATCGCGCGCCTCGCCGGCGGCACGGAACGAAAGGGATCGACCGCGGACGGCGTCATCGAGGCTCCTTCCTGGGGGCCTGGCGGCCAGATCGTCTATCACCTCGGGCCCGATCCCAGGAGCCAACTCGAAATGGATGGAAAACCCCTTACCGGCAGCGAGAATGCGTTTGCTTTTCGCGTATCCTGGCTGTCGCCCACTGAGTTCTACTACGTATCGGACGGCAAGATTCGCAAGCGATCCACCACCGGCGGCGACACCCAGACCATCGAATTCAAGGCCACACTTCCGGTGAATCCCGCGCATTACACGCGGCGCAAACGTGACTTCGATTCCACCACGCCGCGCCAGGCTCTCGGTATCGTGCGCCCAGTTCTTTCAGCGGATGGAAAGAAGGTGGCATTCGCCGCGGTGGGCGATATCTATGTGATGACCGTCGGCGGCAAGCCGGAAAACATCACCAACGACAAGTATCTCGACACAGACCCGGCCTGGTCGCCCGATGGGAGCGAACTAGTGTATTCCTCGGACAAAGGCGGCAAGCTGTTGGAGCTTTGGATTCACGATTTCACAACCGGCCAGGACCGGCAACTCACCCATCTAACGACACAGCCTCAGGGCGCGGCTTGGTCCCCCGATGGCAAACGTATCGCCTTCTTCGACGTCGACGGCATGTGGCGCGCCGCGAGTTTGTCAGTGGTCGATGTGGCCACCGGCAAAGTCACCAAGATTCACGACACTCTGTTTGGTCCAGGCATCCCCACCTGGTCACCCGACAGCAAGCGAGTCGCCCTCGCCATGGTCTCGCCGTATTCGAAGAGCTTCCGCGAAGGCACCAATCAGATTCTGACCGTGTCGGCGTCGGGCGGCGATGACAAATGGTTCTCTCCGGTCCCCAATCTGTCGATTGATTCTCGCGGCGGCTGCGGCCCGGTGTGGTCGCCCGACGGCAATAAGATGGCGGCGATATATGAAGGTCAGTTGGCCGTATGGCCGGTATCGCGCACCGGCGAGCCACTGGGCCCGCCCCGTCACCTCACTGCGGAAATAGCGCACTCGCCCAGTTGGGCCGGCGACTCCGAGCACATCCTTTATCAATCAAACGACAAGCTGAAGACCATCGACATTGAAACGGGCGAGGTGCGCGACGTTCCTCTCCACTTGAAGTACACTCCCGCGATTCCCAAAGGCCGCCTCGTTGTACACGCCGGGCTTTTGGTGGACGGCAAGAACCCCGTGGCGCGTGCCAATGTCGACATTGTGATCGAGGGCAACCACATTGTCAGCGTGTCGCCGCACACCGCAAGCCTGCACGCAAACGCGAAGTTAATCGACGCCTCAAACCTGACCGCGATGCCGGGACTGATCGAATTCCATTCCCATCTGCAGAAGGATCTGGGCGAAGCCGAGGACCGGGCGTGGCTGGCGTTCGGCATAACCACCGTACGGAGTCCCGGCAACACTCCATATGAGGGCGTAGAGGACCGTGAGGCCAACGAGGCCGGAGTACGCCTCGGCCCACGCATCTTCACCGCCGGCTACCTGATGGAATGGCAGCGCGTCTACTACAAGATGGGTGTCGCGATTTCCGGCCCCGCTCAGTTCGAAATGGAACTGCGGCGCTCCCAAGTGCTCGAGCACGATCTAATCAAGAGCTACGTGCGGCTGCCGGATCTGCAGCAGCAACGGCTGGTAGAATTCGCGCATGGCATCGGCGTTCCGGTGGCCACTCACGAAATCTATCCGGCGGCCTTCATCGGCGTCGACAATACCGAGCATACGGGCGCCACCAGCCGGCGCGGCTACTCGCCGAAAACGGCAACGCTGTCGAGAACCTATGACGACGTGATCCAGATTTTCGGGAAGTCGCAACGCTATCTGACTCCGACGTTATTCAATGGCCGAGGAGTGGAGAAGCTTTTGGCCGATGAGCCGGGCCTGCGTACCGATCCCCGCTTCGATCTGTATCCTGAATGGTTGCAAAAACAGTTGCTCAACCGCGCCCTCTTCGCGTTTCCGGGAACCGCTGGCAGTTACAAAATGGTGATGGATGTCATGAAAGCCGGAGGAAAGATCGTGGCGGGCACTGATTCGCCACACGCCTTCAACCTGCACGGCGAACTGATGTCCTATGTACTGGCCGGCATGACTCCCTATGAAGCGCTAAAAACGGCCACGGTAAACTCGGCCGAGGCGCTGGCGCTGGATGCCGGATCGATTGAACCCGGAAAGCTCGCCGATATTGTGATCGTACAGGGCAATCCGCTGGAAAACATCGAAAATGCGCACAAAGTGAAGCGTGTTATCGCTAATGGGCGGGTGTTCGAACTGGACGATCTGCTCAAGGGTAAGGTTCTTGACGCCGCTTCGACTGCGTCTCGATGACGTTTTATTTGACTTCGATTTGACCCTGTGGTAATGTCATTTACGGTAATCTCCCTTCAAGTTAGTAGGTGGATTACGGCCCCCCGCGGTTCGCCCCGGTTTTCCCCCGTTCGGAATTTTAATTTCGCGCTCCAATATTACATGCCTTCGTAAATGGATGGCATGCATCGTTGTACTTCGTCTGCCTTTCGAAAGGAGATCTCCCTGGTGACACTTTCCGCCCTGCAACAAAACGAGTTTCTGAATCGTGGTTTCTCGCGGCGATCGTTTGGACGGCTTGCGACCGTCCTGGCGGCTGGTGCGACGCTGCCTTTTTACAATGAGCCGGCCCTGGCGCAGTTATCGAAGGTGAATGATGCGCCCCCCGATGCCGTCATGATCAATGCCAACGAAAATCCGCTCGGCCCTTGCCGGGAGGCGCTGGAAGCGGTGCACAAGATCGCTTCCAATGGCGGCCGTTACATGTACAGTGAAACGGACAAGGTCCAGCAGTTGCTAGCCGAGCAGGAAGGCGTGAAGCTTGATTACGTTCGGATTTACGCCGGATCCAGCGCCCCTCTCCATCAGTCGGTTCTCGCGTTTACTTCGCCGGAGCGGCCTCTGGTTCTGGCCGATCCGGGCTACGAAGCGGGGATGCGCGCGGCCGCTTACATCGGTTCGAAAGTCGTGAAAGTGCCGCTGACCCCTAATTACGCCCATGATGTGAAGGCGATGCTTGCAGCCGGCGGACCGAACGCCGGGCTTTACTACATCTGCAATCCGAACAATCCGACTGGCACGCTGACGCCGAAGCCGGATATCGAATGGCTCGTCGCCAACAAGCCGAAGGGCTCGGTCGTGATGATCGACGAAGCGTACACTCATATCGCGGGTGCTCCCTTCAACACCGACCTGGTCGCCGCCGACAAGGACGTAATCGTCCTTCGGACTTTTTCGAAGATTTACGGCATGGCCGGGCTACGGGCCGGGGCTGCTATCTCGCGTCCGGATCTAATCGAGAAACTCGCCGGCTTCAGCGCCGGAATGCTGCCGATCACAGGCATGGCCGCGGCCAGCGCGAGTCTCATGCAAAAGGATCTCGTTCCCGAGCGGCGGAAGCTTATCGGCGAAGTGCGGCAAGATACGTTGGCCTTCCTCGAAAAGAATAAGTTCAAATACGTGCCGTCGGTGTCCAATTGCTTCATGGTGGACACGGGCCGGCCAGGCGCCGAAACTGTCATGGCAATGCGCAAGGAGAAAGTGTACATCGGCCGTGTTTGGGCCGCTTGGCCAACCTACGTTCGAGTGACGATTGGGACGCAGGAAGAGATGAATAAATTCAAGGCGGCCTTCCTCAAAGTAATGGCGTAGGTCCGCGGTCATGCTCCGCGCAACACGCAAATACAACTGGGAACGATTTCTGGGTGATTGCGCGGGCGGCCTGATAGCCGCGCTCATCGCGCTGCCTTATGGACTCTCTTTGGCGGCGCTGATGGGTTTGCCGCCCATCCTCGGCGTAGTAACGTCCATTCTGACGGCGCCAATCACCGCCCTGCTGGGCCGCAACCCCGTTCTAATCGGAGGGACCGCGAGTGCGACTGTGCCTTTTATAGCCCAGGCGGTCCGATCGCAGGGCATCGGCGGCGCGGCGAAGGTGACCATCGTCGCCTCCGTCCTGATGATGGTGTTTTGCGTCCTGAAGCTGGGAAAATATGCGGCTAAGGTTCCTACTTCAGTGGTCGCCGGTTTTTCCGCCGGGATCGGCGCCATCATGATCATCTCGCAGCTCAATGTGATCTTGGGAGTCGCTGCCCCGCACGCCAGCAACTCGCTCTTCGATCTGGTAACGGTCCTGGGAGAGTTTAGTTCCGTGCGCTGGGCTCCGCTCTTGCTCAGTGGCTTGGTCGTGATTGCCGCCGCCATAACCATGCGTTGGTCCCCACGGCTGCCCGCTCCGTTAATCGGGGTCGCGCTCTCCGGACTGGTGGCCCAGCTTCTTCGGGTCCATGAGGCGGAGGTCGGAACGCTGCACTTGACTCCTCCTTCGTTCGTGGGGTTTTGGTGGACCCCCCAAGATGTTTTGAAGGTTCTTCCGACGGGATTGACACTGGCCTTTGTAGCCTCCATCAATCTGCTCCTCACCTCGCGCGCCGTGGAGCATTTTCGCGGCCGTCACCAGCATGTGAAGCCCACCGACGCCGATTCGGAATTAGGTGCGTATGGCATCGCGAATCTTGCCGCTGGAATCTTCGGCGCACCGATGAGCGTCGGAATCCCGGCGCGCAGTGTAGCGAATGTGCGCTGCGGCGGCACAACGCGAGTCTCCAATCTCATGCATGCGGCCTTTCTGTTCGTTCTGGTGGAGTTGGGTTCGGGCGCGCTGGCGCATGTTCCCCTGGCGGCTCTAGCCGGTGTCACCGCATGGATGGGTCTGTGCTTGCTCGACGTCAGTGCCTGGCGCAGGCTTCACAAGATGCGCCTGGCCGATGCCTCCGCGTTCCTTGCGACTGCGATCGGCGTTCTGATCGTGAACGCGGTGGCCGCGGTGCTCGCCGGGTGTGCGATATATGTGCTCGAGTTCCTGTACCTCCGCTACGTTGCTCCTGAAAACTCCCTGTCGGGGATCCGGACGGTAGCGGAGTAGCTCCACGAACCCATCGTCACCAACGGGGGGCCGTTTGTGGTCCGCAACGTCTTTACGGCCGTCCCGCCAGGCACGAAAACCCGATGGAGGCGGTGCCGAAAGTCGGAAGCGACTGCTAGCAATCCGCGAGCAAACAACGGCGAATCGTCACGCAAACCTGATACGAACAACTGATTTGTATGTTGTCCCTACGCGGATCTCATCTTCTGAATCGCTTTCCTCTAAGAGTGGAGACTGGCCAGCGTGTTAGCAACGGGCTAATCCGTGCAACTGATTTGGTTGGTTGCGGGGGATGGATTTGAACCACCGACCTTTGGGTTATGAGCCCAACGAGCTACCAGACTGCTCCACCCCGCAGTTAGATTCTAACGCACCACGCTAAGGCGGTCAAACACTGTTCGGCTCAAATTGCCGATCTTGCGGGGTATACTGGATCTCGCAATGGAGAGAATTCCCGGGCGCATCAACATTTCGGAAGCTGTGGCCAACAGCACGTTCGGGAGCTTTCAACTTGGGCTGTGCATCCTGTGCGGGCTCTGCCTCATCATGGATGGCTTCGACGTCCAGGCCATGGGCTACGTGGCCCCCGCCATCCTGAAGGAGTGGCACGTTCCCAACGCCCAGTTCGGGCCGGTTTTTGGCGCCGGTTTGTTTGGCATTTTAGTCGGTTCGCTATTGTTCAGCATGCTCGCTGACAAAATCGGACGCCGCCCGGTGTTGATCACCGTGACGCTCTGCTTCTCGGCGCTGACGTTTCTCACCGCCCACGCGGCGAATGTGCAACAGATGTTGGTGATTCGTTTCGTCGCGGGAATGGCGCTCGGCGCAATCATGCCCAACGCAGTCGCATTGGTCGGCGAATACAGCCCGCGCAAACTGCGAGTCACCATCATGATGATCGTAGGCAACGGATTCACAGCCGGCGCGGCCTTTGGTGGGTTCATCGCGGCCTGGCTGATTCCCCGCTTTGGATGGCGTTCCGTCTTCTATTTCGGCGCGGCCGCTCCTTTGTTGATCGCCGCGATGATGATCCTGGCGCTGCCGGAGTCGTTGCAATTCCTGGTGCTTCACGGTAAGCGCCTGGAACAAGCCGTCCGCTGGCTGAGGCGCATCGACCCGCAAGCTCCCACCGATCCCAGCCGGTATTTCGTGGAAGAAACCAAGCGCAAGGGTGTTCCCTGGATACACCTGTTCCACGAAGGCCGCGGCGTTGGAACTATCCTGCTGTGGATCATCAATTTCATGAATCTGCTGAACCTCTATTTCCTGGCGAGCTGGCTGCCGACAGTCGCGAACCAGGCCGGGTATGGGATCGGCACGTCGGTGCTGGTGGGAACGATGGAACAACTGGCCGGCATGATCGGAGGGTTCAGCCTGGGTTGGTTCGTGCAACGGCTCGGCTTCGTTCGAGTACTGACTACATGCTTCGCAGTCGGTTGCATCAACATCGCGCTGATCGGGCGGCCGGGCCTGTCACTGTCGATGCTGTTCCTCGTCGTGTTTCTCGCCGGATTCGGCGTGGTGGGAGGACAAACGGCGGTCAATGCGTTGTCCGCGACTTACTATCCTACCGATTTGCGATCCACCGGAATCGGCGCGGGGCTGGGCATCGGCCGGATCGGCGCCATTGTGGGCCCAGTCGTTGGCGGCGTGCTTATGAGCCAGCATTTGCCTTCGCAGAAGCTATTTCTGGTGGCGGCCGTGCCGGCGCTGATTTCGGCGGTCGTAATGGTGGGGTTGCACTGGGTGCTTAAGGCGCAAGCACGGTCCGTGGTAAAGAGTCAGGTGCCGGTTACTTAATATGATGCTCTTCCACTTCCTTATTGTTCTCCGTGCAAACGTACTCTAGGATCTCTTCGCTCTTCGGCATCAACACCCAAGTGCGGACGTTGGTAAACGGCTTGGTGTACATCTTGGGATCTTCCACGGTGACTTCGTAGCCCAAATGGGTCGCGTCGATGCGGTGGTATTTTTCGATCACGTGCAGGTCCTCGCTGACCGGGTGGCCGCGCGTATCAAGCAGCATTTTGGGAGTCGCGAAGAATGGGCCGACGGTATCCACCATCAGCGTGTCGCCGTCCCAGTGGCCAACCGAATGCCCGTACCACTTGGTCTCAATGGCTTCATCGGCCGATGGATGCGGCCGCCCGTCCAAATAGACCACGTGGAATGCGAACATCGATTCGTGAAGGAAAACGATCTCTTTGGGCGTCTGAACGATCTCCGTTGGAACCGGAGCGTTCATCGAGCGCGTGTAGCCCATCGGATTGCAGTGACCCGTCGCATCGAATCGGGCCGGATCGAAATTCTTGGTCCAATTCGCCGCCCATTCGGTCATCGCAAGCTCGCCGCCGGGGCCCTTTTGCGAGCAGCCCTTCACTTCGGCGCCGCAGGCATCGTTGCGGGCGTCCTTGCTCATATCGATGACGAAGGGATGGTCCCACAGACCGCCGAGATCAGGCTTGCCGTCCGCGGTGCGCGGGATCTGCCCGGCTGCGGATATGGTGACCAGCGGCAAGGTGATTGCGGCGGCGAGGCCTGCATGGAGGAGAGGATTTCGCATTGCGGACTCATTCTAATTGGCTGAAAAGCGGCAAGTCAAGCTTGCGAGTTGGAGCTGGATACGTAACCTGTTCGCCATCGACTTTTGCGAAAGGTGTCAGGGCGTGCGGCTGGGCCTTGGCCGCGTTCATGATTTCCATGACTGAAACCCCGCGAGCAACGAGCGCGTCCCCAATCAGTGAACGATGGCACCGCCACGGGACTGCCTCGGCGCACATGATAGCGGCCGGGGATTCGGAAGCGAGCTGGATCAGATGGTTTAAATTCTCACAAAACTCGTCGGTCTGCATGTAGTCGGCGTATCCGCGAAAAGATGCGTTGCGCCATCCCGCATTGATCGAGTCCTTGCGGGGGCGCCGGAGGCCTCCCAGGCCGGGCATATGGCTGTAACCAATGCCGGCCTCTTGCAATGAGACGGACAGCGTTTCCTTATTGAACTGCGGATTGTGCCTGGAACGGGGGATGGTTCGCACGTCCACAAGCTGGCGAATGCCATGCGCTTCCAACATCCCGATGAACTCTTCGATGGGATGCGTGGAATGCCCGATGGTGCTGACGTTCATCTCTTCGTCATCACTCCTACCTAGTCAAAGTACCAGGGTCAGGCTTGCGAGAGTTATGCAAGGTTATGAATGCGAGTCATAGAAAATTTCTTCTTTACGCCCATTCAAGCCGCAAATATACTTAAAGTGACCTGTTCCCTGTCGCCTGCGGTTTGATGGGAGTTCGTCAAAACAACGGAGTCCGTTTGCCTCCGAAAGACGTGCTCATCGATCTTGAGCACCTTCACTAGCCTTCAAAGTAAGGATGAATTGAATGACAACCAGTCTTTACCTCAGGCAACTTCTGGCATGAACGAACTCCAATTTGAGCATTTGGTCTTCGCGGGCAACGGAATGTCCGGTGTCGCCTGCGTCGAAGAACTTCTCAAGAGCACCCAGGTTTTCGACATCACCATTTTTGGCGATGAACCGCACACGAATTATGACCGCACACTGCTCCCGAGCGTTCTGTCTGGCGAGCGCGACGCCGAAAGCATCACGCTGAACGACATCGAGTGGTATCAGGAGCACGGGATCCGGACGCGCTTGGGAATTCGCGTCGAAGAGATTGACCGCGTGGGCCGCGCGGTACGATCGAGCGACGGAGATTGGACCAGCTACGACAAACTCATTCTGGCCACCGGATCGAGCCCTGAGATCCCATCGATGGACGGTCTGGACAATCCCTGCGTTTTCGTTTTTGGAACGCTCGACGACACTCGGAGGCTTGCCGAAGCGGCTGGGCCGGGCGTCCGAGCTGTGGTGATTGGCGGGTGGCTCGCCGCGGAAGCCGCGCGCAGTTTGCGGAAACGGGGCTGTGAGGTGGTGATCGTCGAGCCGGAGAAGGCCGCACGCTTCAATAGCGCCGAACAGTTCCACGCCGATATCGTGGTCATTGCGACGAATTTGCGTCCGAATACAACGCTCGCGCGCGACGCCGGTTTGGAAGTAAATCGCGGGATCTTGGTGAACGACCAGATGGAGACTTCGGATCGGCATATTTTCGCAGTTGGAGGATGCACCGAGCATAACGGCCAGACCTTCGATTGCTTTCCGCCCATATTGGAGCAAGCCAAAGTGCTGGCGGCGAATCTGGCGGGCTCCCGGCGGCCCGGTTTCACCGATCTGGACACGGTATTTCACGATCTGGCGACGTCGCCCCTCCACCATCGCGCCAGATAGACGATTATCGCCGCGGCCAGCCATCCCAAGGCGTAGTCCGGTTGTGCGCCCCAGCGCAGAAGAGCGGAGTGCATCAATCCGAACCAGGAAAACACGGCGGCCAAAATGCACCACGCGGCCGCGCGGCCGAATCGGCGGTCGATCAGTTCGGTGATCACGGATGCCACCACTAAAACCAAGAACAGGAATCCGTTGCCTAGCCCCAAAACCGAAGACCAATAAATCGAACGGTTGAGCGCGGCTTGTACTGCTGCGTCGGCTACGGAAAGCTTGAGCGCCGGCAGCGCCGAATTCACCGCGGTTGCCACGACCGCGCCTGCCGGGAGCACAAAGCCGAGCAGCACGGCGCCGAGGTATTTCGGGTCCACGCGCCGCAACGCCGCCATGCCGACTCCGATGGAAACGTAAGCGATAATGGCGGCGAGAATCGGCCAGGGAAATAGCTGCGCGACAAATAGCGTGAGCCCGCTCATGACGATCACAAGGAACAACAGCGGGGTCCAGAGAGCGTAGCTGATGCGAGCGCCAACGGCCTTATACGGAGGATGCATCGCATAGATGACCGGAGTAACGACACTTCCCGCGAGGCCGCAGGCCAGCGTTCCGAGCCCGTCGCAGGCCAGGACTGCCCGCGCGTCATAGTCGTCGCCGGCGGCCGCAGCGCCCGCAACCGAGGCGATGTCTTGCAGCACTTGATAAATCGCGATGGGCGCGATCACGGAAAGATAGGGCAGCGCGAGAGCCATAGCGCGCAGAGGTTCGGGTGTGAAGGCGAATGGAAGCTGAAGGGACAGTCCGGCCCAAACGGGATGTACGTATCCAATTGCGAGCGCCACCGAAAGAGGCACGATCCAGGCCGCAAGAAAAGGCGGGATGCGCCAACGCGTGATCGGGATGTTGGCCAGAACGCTCGTGAGGATAATGGCGAGCGCGATCAGGCCGACCAGCGGCTGATCAAACACGCGTTGCAACAAGACCAGCGCAAGATAGCTGTACATCGCTGCGCCGAAGACCGTCATCGATGCCGGTTGTGGAATGAATCGACGGAACACCGCCGCAAACGGAGCCGCCACGAGTTTGATGATTCCGGTCCAAGCGACCGCCGCCGCGCCAATCTCCCAGGCGCGATTCGCGTCGTGGGTTTCCAAATACACAGGCAACATGATGGAGAGCGTAAAGGCGATGATCGCGGGAACATTGTTGCCGTAGGCGTGGGCAGTGACGTCGGTGCGATTTTGCCGTTTGGAAAGCTGCGTTGCAAGAAAGACGAGACCGAGCGAGCCGATCAAGAAACCGAGCGCGTAACCCGGAAGCAAGTGAGTAACGCTAAAGCCAGCCGGGATTCCAACGGGGAGCAAGAGGAAAACCGGGATCACCATCTGCGCGAGATTGAAACCGACCTGAGCGATCGTCGTATCGAGATCGCCTCGGCTCAACGCCCACCATCGTGTCATGTTGGTTAGATTTTGAATGATTCGAGCGATTCGGGCGCGAAAAGGTCGGCCGGCGCGAGCAACCGCTTCGCCAGGCCCTGTTCGTGGGAATAGCGCAGAAACGTTTGCAGAACCTGCGATGTTGGGTTCGAGGCCGTACGGCCAGAAGTCGCGGCCCATCAACTTCTCGGTATCCTCGACATGCTGCACCAGCCAGGGCAGCATCGATTTCAGCGCCCCCATTTCGTGCAGGTCCTCGTAGGTATCGCGCTGCGCGAGAGCGAAGGCTTTGCACAACGATTGCGCGACCCAGCGATTCTTTTCGTAGACATCGCGCCGGATCACGACGACGTGCATGATCGGGAAGATTTTGGTCTTCAGATAATACTCGCGCTCGACGGATTGATAGTTTTCAAAGAGCCGTCGCACGTTGCCGGAACCCCGGGCAAACGTCGATGGAGCGCGGGCGGTGTAGAGCGCATCAATTTCGCCGGAATCAATCATCCGAGAAAGTGTTTTATCCGCGGGGATCGGTTGCACGCGAAAATCCGGCGGCAGCGAGAGCGCAATTTTCTCGGGGCGTCCGGGCTGCTCTTCGCCTCCCGTGAAGTAGGACTGGCTGGTGACCGGCACGCCATATTCGTCGCTCAAGATTCCGCGAATCCAAACTGGCGCGGTCATCTGATACTCGGGGCTGCCGACGCGCTTTCCGATCAAGTCTTTGGGCTCGCGAATTCCGCTGTTGGCGTTGATGTAGATGCAGGAGTGCCGGAACATGCGCGAGGGAAAGACTGGGATCGCAATGAACGGCGGGTTCTCGCGGAACAGCGATAGCGTGTAAGACGACAGCGACATCTCGGCTACGTCGAATTCACGATGCCGAAGCATCCGGAAGAAGGTCTCTTCGACCGGCAGATTGAGATAGTTGAGATCGACGCCGTCAACGGTGACGCGGCCTTCGAGCAGCGCGCGCGTCCGATCGTAGTTCCAGCAAGCCAGCGTGAGCTGGAGTTTGGGCATCGAGAATCCGGTCTATTCGTAGTATGCGGGCGATTTTTTCAGCTTGGCGTTGGCGGTGTAATCGTGCTCGATCCAAAGTTGCGCGCCGCTGGTCTTGAGGAATTCCTCGATCTTGGCGCGGCTGGCGAGCGACTGCTCCTTGTTGAATTCGAAATTCGGCACGTGATCGGTATTGCGCTCTTCGTTGTAATGATAGAGGTCGCCCGCGACGAGTATAGGACCAGTTTTGGGGAGTTTCAGATACAGCACCTGGTGGCCTGGGGTGTGACCGGGCGCGGGCTTGATGATGACCGAGCCGTCGCCAAAGACATCGTAATCGGAATCGGCGGGCAGCATCGTGGTTTTGCTGTCCTTGAGCGTGCTGTAATTCTTCTCCACGCGGACCGGCGCGGGCTTGTCGGAAAACATGATGTCGCGCTCGGGTTGGTTCACCAGCCACGTGGAAGCGGCGAACATGTTGGCGTTCGCGGTGTGATCGATGTGGTAGTGCGAGAAGGCGAGGTACTTGATGTCTTGAGGTTCATAGCCCAGCGCCTCGAGTTGCGGTTTGAGAGGCTTCGCAACCTCAATGAAGCCTTGCGTGACCGGGCTCCCATCGGCTTTGAAATCGCTGTCGGGAACCACGCCGACGTCCCACATCATGGTTCCTTTCGGATGCGCGATCAGAAAACAAGGCACCGACATCTTCAACTCGGCGACTTTGTCGAAGCCGAAGGCCTTCGCGTCCATCGGCTTCAAAACGCCGCAATCGAAAATGTATAGCCGCAGCGATTTGGGCGGTTTTGGCGCGTGATGGGCGGGGTGGTCGCCTTGAGCGGCGAGCGGGGCCACGGCGAGAGCGATGAAAGCAACGGCTGCGAAGATCGGGTTCTTCGACATGATTCCGCCTGTTACGCCAATTGCTTCTTGATCGGCAGTTCGCGGATCCGTTTTCCGGTGGCTGCGAAAATCGCGTTGCAGATGGCCGGCGACATCGGCGGAACGCCCGGTTCGCCCACACCAGCCGGAGGCGCATCGCTAGCGACGATGTGAACGCGCGTCTCCACGGGCGCTTCGTTGATGCGCGCCACGGGATAGTTATTGTAGTTGGATTGCTGGATGCGGCCGTTGGCGGCGGTGATCTCGCCCATCAACGCCACACTGGCGCCGAACGCCGCTGCGCCTTCAAATTGCGAGCGCACGCGATCGGGACTTACTACCAATCCGGTGTCCAGAGCTACGTCGACGCGCGGAATTCGCACTTGCCCCTTATCAACCTCCACTTCGACGACAGTGGCGACATAGGTCAGGAAGCTGTAATGCACCGCGATCCCGAGCGCGCGGCCGTTGCCCGGTTTCTTGTTGGCCCACCCGGACTGCTGCGCCACGGTTTCAATCACCCGGCGAAGACGCGCGGTGTCGAGCATGTATGGATCCGGCGCTTTGCGAAGCTGTTCCGGCCGCGTGTCGATCTTGCGGTCCTTGCCCAGCAAGTCGAGCAGATACTCGACGCGATCCCGCCCAGCCGCGGCCGCCAACTCGTCGGTGAAGGACTGGACGGCAAAGGCGTGCGGGATGTTGGCCACCGATCGCAGCCAACCGATGCGCACTTTCGCTTCGGCCGGACCAACTTCGGCGCGGAAGTTGGGGATGTCGTAGGGAACGTTGGTCCAGCCCATGGTCAGCTCGAACGAGCCGTAACGCTGCGAGGGATCGTTCATCGACAGGATGGGCGGAAACACGCTGCGCTGCAGCCATGCGGTCGGCCGGCCTTTTTCATCTGTCGCAGCTTTCATGTACATGCCGGCCACGGCGTGGAAGTAGTCGAAGTGAATGTCGTCCTCGCGGCTCCAAACCACCTTCACCGGCTTGCCGAGCTTCTTGGAAAGAACCGCAGCTTCGGCGACATAGTCGGGCTTGGACTTGCGGCCGAAGCCGCCCCCTAACAGGGTGACGTGACAGTCGACATCTTCCGGCTTGATGCCCACGGCCTTGGCGACGGTATCCTGCGCGGCTTGCGGATTCTGCGTAGGCGTCCAGACGGTACATTTGCCGTCCTTGAATTCGGCGACAGCTACGGGCGGCTCCATTGGCGCGTGCGAGAGGTGAGGGACGTAGTACGACGCCTCGTGGACCTTCGAAGCTTTGGCGAAGGCCGCGTCTACGTCGCCATCGTTGCGCGCCGGCTTGCAGCTCTGATGTGCCGTATCGAGGAGTTGCTTCTTGTACGCGGCGGAGTCGTAGTCGGCGTTCGGACCTAGGTCCCAATCGATCTTGAGTTTCTTGCGGCCCTGCATCGCGGCCCAGGTGTTGTCGGCAATAACGGCCACGCCGCCCAGCGGCTGGAACGCCCAGGGTCCCTGGTAAGGATCGATGGTCACAGTTTGCGAGACACCGCGCACCTTGCGCGCTTCCGCGTCGTCTACACTTTTCAGTTTTCCGCCGATCACCGGTGAGCGCTCGATTGAGGCGTACACCATGCCGGGCATCCGCGCATCCATGCCGAATGTGGCGCGACCTTCGACGATGCCGTCGAGATCCACGATGGGCTCAACCTTGCCGATGTAGCGGTACTCGGATGCCGGTTTGAACTTCAGGTCTTCTTTTTTCGGGACGGGCTGCTGCGCAGCCAGCGTGACGAGTTCGCCAAAACCCAATTTGCGATTGCTCTTGGCATGGACGATTTCGTGATTCTTGGCCTGGCACTCGGAAGCAGGCACGCCCCACTTCTGAGCGGCGGCGCCTTCCAGCATGGTCCGGGCTGTAGCGCCGGCTACGCGCATGGGCTGGAAAAAGTCTTTAATGGAATGCGATCCGTCGGTGTTCTGGTCGCCATACTTCTTGTCGCCGAGCCCTTGCTGGATGGTGACGCGCTTCCAATCGGCGTCCAGTTCGTCAGCGACAACCATCGGCAGAGCGGTGCGGATGCCGGTACCCATTTCGGAGCGGTGCGCGATGATGATGACGCGCCCGTCGGGTTCCAGGCCGAGGTATACGCTGGGCTGCCAGGTGGCGTCGCCGTCGGCGGGAGCGGCCAAGGCGTCGACGGGCAAAAGCCGCGAGCCGAGGATTAGTGCTCCCGCGGAGAAAACACCACCGAGGAAACCGCGGCGGCTGACCACAGTGATAGATTCGTTCGTCATGCTTTCACCCCTGCGGCCATTTTGACGGCCTGACGGATTCGTTGATACGTGCCGCAGCGGCAGATATTGCCCTGCATGGCTTCATCGATATCGCGGTCGGTGGGCTTGGGCTTCTCTTTGAGCAGCGATGCAGCCTGCATGATCTGGCCGCTCTGGCAATATCCGCACTGGGGCACGTTGGCGGCGCGCCAGGCTTTTTGGAGCGGATGGTCGCCTTTCGGGCTGAGCCCTTCGATGGTGGTGATGCGCTTGCCGGCGACGTCGCTCATGTTGGTGACGCAGCTTCGCATGGCCTTGCCTTCCACGTGCACGGTGCAGGCGCCGCACAGGCCTATGCCGCAACCGAATTTCGCGCCGGTAAGCTCTAGCAGATCGCGCAGGTACCACAGCACGGGCATTGCCGGATCGCCATCGTACTGTTTGACGGATCCATTGACGGTGAGTTGAATCATGTCCCTTCCCCTCTTGAATTGGGCTGATTCTTTATCATAGCCGGGAAACGGGTAGCGGGTTAGTTAGAAATCGCAGCGGCGGCTGCATGTGGAACAGCACATGTTCGATGTGGCGCGACTCGTTCAAGAGCCTCAGGCGCTGGGCGAAGGCTTCGACCTGGTCTTTTGAAAAAACGAAGCCATCTTCTGAAAAAAGCTCGGCGGGATGGTAAGGGATGCCTTTGTGTTTATGGAGTTCGAGGAGGGCGGCGGCTCGCTTGAGGTGACGGTTTTGCTCGTGGCGGCGCTCGGATTGGATTTCGCGGAGGGTGTCCAGGGCTCTTTGGAACTGGCGGGAGAGGCGTTGGGAGTGGAGGCTGAGGGTGGCCAGTTGGGGAATTAGGGTTTGGGGGTTGAGGTCTTTGGAAAGCAGCTCGGCTTCGAGCCGGGGGATCCGGTTGAGACGCCACGCGGTGTCGCCGAGTTCCTGGGTGAGCTGGGTTTCGGTGGGCGTGGCGGGTTGGTATTCATCGAATAACCGGCGGCAGTGGCACTGGTAGGCCGCGGGGTCCTCAGTCGCGAGGACAGGGGCGCGGCTGGTGAGGCCGTGGGTGAGGGCGTTCATGGAAGAGCGCTGTTTGCCGGCGACGGAGCGGGGTCCGGTGGAATGGAGGGCATTTGCCCGATTTACGGTAGCACGGTAGGCGCGCCGGCGGGGACTGGGGGTTGGGGATTGGGGATTAGGGATTGGGTTCGTCATGAGTCCTCCGATGCGGTCTTAGCATGGAAGCTGGCGATTTTGCCCGCCGGGTTAGTGGATGTGGCTGAGTGGGAGGGGAAGATTGATGAGGGAACGTTGTGATCCCTCCGATGGTGGTGCTAGTTTTTCGTGCAGCGCAGTTCTTTGCTGGTAGGATCGGCAGGGTTTCGCCCGCGCCGGATTTTGTCGCGAAAGACCGAATGGCAGTGGAAGCAGGCATCGGCGACATCGCCGCTGATGTCGCTGACCTTTTCCTGGTTGCGGGTCTGGGATGCGCGGTAAGCGGATCTTCCCACGTCGGCCATTTCTTTGGTGAAGCGGATCCAGTCGGGATCGTTCACGGGAACCGGCTTGCCGTTTTCGCAGCGACGCCCAGGGGTAAGCATCAGAGGCGCCGACTCGGCCAGCGCGATGCGCCGCATAGTCGACGATTTCCCATCCGGAATAGAGATCGCTCCCCCACATGGTCCAGTTGAACCCGCCCGTTTCAGTCGCGCCTGCACCGGCCTTTTTCTTCTCGGCGGGATCGTGCGTCTGAACGGTGAAGATGATATTGGAATTCGGGAACATGATTCCGCGCATTAGCTGTGAGAGATTTCCCGCGGCGGGGAAAGCGGCCGGCGGTCCGGCGGGCGCAGGCCGTGGCAGGCTCGGCGTTTGCAGCCGCCTTGCCGACCTGTTGAATGTAGGCGGCAAGATCGGCCGCCTGGCCCGCAGTGAGCTTGCCCGGGTTATCCTGCGGCATTGTGTTCCTGATTTTGTCGGTGAGATCAGCGGTGGGCCATCTTGAGCGGAAGTCGCCGCCGGCGAGGGAGGGGCCACTGCGTCCTTCCAAAGCGTCGCCGTGACATGAGGCGCACTGTTGCTTGTAGAGCGCCGCGCCGCGCGTGGCATCCTGCGCGCGCAAGGCAATCACGAACATTCGAAAGACCAGAACAGACAGCCGCGACTTTTTCATGCATTCTCCGTTGTTTCAGCCTACACCGAGTTTGTGAGGCATGCCTTTGGCGATATCAGGCTTCGAGGCGATAGCGCGTCTCGGCGCGGCGGTAGAGCGGACGCCAGAGAAGGCGATTCACCGATACCACCAAGGTCGCCATGACGATGGTGGACAGCAGAAGCAGCGCAAAGTTTCCGGAATCCGTGGCTGAACTGATTTCGGCACCGAGTCCGAAAGTGGAAAGCACCTGGCCCTTGAAATGGAAGTACTCGGCGACGATGCTTGCGTTCCAAGCGCCGCCGGAAGCAGTGACAAGGCCGGTGATCAGATACGGGAAGATGGCGGGCAGAATCACGGTGCGCCAGCGGTCGATGCGGCTGAAGCGGAAAATGTCGGCGACTTCGCGGAATTCGGAGGGGATCGCGATGGCGCCCGCAATCACGTTAAACAAGATGTACCACTGCGTGCCGAGCAGCATCAAGAGAATGGATCCGACGTTCAAGCCGCCGCCGAGGCTGACGATGCCAAGCAACAAAACAGGGAAGAGCGCCGTGGCTGGAACCGACGCGGCAATCTGCGCCAATGGTTGTGCGATGCGCGCCAGGCGGGGGTTGAAACCGATGGCGACGCCGGCGGGGATGGTCCAGGCGGATGCGATCGCGAGCGCCGCGATGACGCGTAGGAAGGTTGCGCCCGCGCTTTCGAGTGTTGTCACGAACTCGGCCGTCGTGATTCCTTTGAGAACCAAAAGACCTTGAAAGACGCCGTGAAGAATTAACAAAAGCGCGATGATGCCGGTTAGAACGACGAAGCCTTTTTGCCAATTGGAGAGCTCGGGATTTTCTTGTCGCGGCCGGTGCGCCGCGGATAGATAGGTGCGTTCCAGGAGAGGTTTGGTGACGCCGTCGCGCATGCGATTTAGCAGCGGCGATTTTCGGAACAAATTCAGCACGAGAGAAGCGTGCGCGCCGGAGCTCTCCACTTGCTCCATCTTGAATTTTTCGGACCACGCGATGGCGGGACGCCAAACCAGTTGATCGATCAGCACGACGACGCCGATCATCGCCGCGATGCCCCACGTGATTGCGGACGTATCGCCGGCGCTGGCGGCGGATTGCAGGTAGGAGCCTAGGCCCGGCAGACGAAAATCGCGCTTACCGAGCACGAACATTTCGCAGGCCATCAGGAAGAACCAGCCGCCCGCGACCGAGACCATGGAGTTCCACACCAATCCGATGGCGCCCTGCGGCAGCTCCAGTTGCAGAAATCGCTGCAGGTTGCTGAAGCGGTAAACGCGCGACGCTTCCACCAATTCGCGCGGCAGCGCCTTCAACGACGCGTAGAAGCTGAAGGCCATGTTCCAAACCTGGCCGGTGAAGATGAGCACGATGGAGCCGAACTCGACGCCCAATTGGCGCGACGGAAACAGCGAGACCATTGCGAGCATCACACCGGGCAGGAAGCTCAAGACCGGAATGGATTGCAGGATGTCGAGCACGGCAAGCATGGGCCCTTCCACGCGTTTGTTGTAGGCGGCGAAATATCCATAACCGATCGCGAATACCAGGCTCAACAGGTAGGCCACGATCATGCGCACCAGCGAATAGAACGCGTAGCGCGGAATCGCCGCGGGCGAGAGCGAGATTTCCACCGCCGCTACCGGTGCGCTGAACCAATAGCGCGCCACGGCGACGATCGCATAGCCGACCGCGAACAAGCCGGCGAACACGATCGCGTCCATGAAGAAGTTCCAGGTGCGATCCCGGATGAGCGAGCGCGCGAGGCCTGGAACCGTCATGTTCCTGTTCCGACTTCCACATTCTGCGGTTCGGCGGGCGTCTCCTCGGGAATGAAGAAACGCTTGCGTTCCGAATCGTGGTCGAACAACTCGGCGTAGCGGCCCCAGTTGATCGCGGTCTCGAGCTGGCGCACGGTTTCCTCTTCGGTGAAATGCTCGTCGAGGATGTCGTGGAAGAAATCGTCGGGGAGAGTGTGGTCGGACTTGGATTCCAGCGCGCGCTTGATCTGTTTCAGGAGCGCGACGTGTTCGAGGGCGGCATTCCGGAACAATTCTTTCTGGCGCAGGATGGGGGCGTTGGAGTACTCCAGGCCCTCGGGCGTGATCTCGACGTCGCCCTCGGTGACCTTGACGAAACCCAACAGCGCCGCGGCCTCCACGATCGGGAGCAGGTCGTCAATTTCGAACGACAGAACGTCGGCCAGCCGGTAGACATCCTCGCGTCCATTGTGATCGGCCAGGATTTCGAGGAATCCGGCGATGCCGCCCGTGCGGGCGTGGGGGAGCATCGGATATTTCGGGCCGGCCACCGTCGAGGCGGGGCCCGACAAAGGAAGGGCGTGCTCGCTATCCGGCTTGGTCAGGACCTGGTAGATGTAATCGACGATCTTGTTAAAGCGGGGATGCTTGCGATCGCGGGGGCGCGGGAGATCGACATGGAAGTCGGTCCGGATCCGGCCCGGATTCTTGCCGAGAACCACGATGCGATCGCCCAGCAGAACGGCTTCCTCGATGTTATGAGTGACGATGAAGACCGCGCGAGTGGGCATTTTCTTGTCGTCCCACAGCTCCAGTAATTCGCTGCGGAGGTTCTCGGCGGTCAAAACATCCAGAGCCGAGAATGGTTCATCCATGAACAACACTTCGGGTTCCACCACTAGCGCGCGCGCGAAGCCGACGCGTTGTTTCATGCCGCCGGACAATTCTTTGGGATAGGCGTTCTCGAAGCCATCCAGGCCGACTGAGTCCAGCATCCGGATGCTGCGGGCGGCGCGGCCGGCCTCGGAGACGCCTCGGGCTTTGAGCGGCGCCTCGACATTTTCCAATACCGTGAGCCAGGGAAACAGAGCGAAACTCTGGAAGACGATGGACACGTTTTCGCACGGACCATTGACCGGAGAGCCGTGCCAGAGCACCTGTCCGGCCGACGCCGCGGAAAGACCGGTGAGGATTCTGAGCAGCGTGGATTTGCCCGAGCCTGATGGCCCGAGCAGCGTCAGAATTTCGTCTGGATAAATGGCGAGATCCAGCGGAGCGATCACTTGGATGCGGTTATCGCTGGGCTGGTCGTAGAACTTTTCTACCTGGCGTGCTTCAATGAGCGGCTCCGGCACGCTGCCCATTATCGCAGCGAAGGCGCGCGGGACCAAGTTCATGGAATCGTCATGCGGAGCCGGCCGCAGAGTGCCAAGAACCGTCCCCCGATTTTGTTTATGGATTCGATCCAAAAAATATATGAGCGCGTCGCTTCAAGTGCGATATGTTAGAGGGTTCGTCACTTCCTACTTCAGGAGCTTTCATGACCCCTCAAGAAGTCCTCGAGTACGCCAAAAAGAATGGGCTGAAGCAACTCGATCTGCGGTTCTGTGATATTCCCGGTTTGCAGCATCACGTGTCGTACCCGATCACCGAGCTTTCGGAAGATTCTTTCCAGGAAGGCTTCGGGATGGATGGATCGAGCATCCGGGGCTGGGCTGCGATCAATGAAAGCGACATGCTGCTGATTCCGGATCCGAGCACCGCGTTCACCGATCCCTTCTATGAGGTTCCGACGCTGGTGATGACGTGCGATGTGATCGACCCGATCACGCGGCAAAGCTACAATCGCGATCCGCGCTGGATTGCGCGCAAGGCTGAGATGTATATGAAGAACACCGGTATTGGCGACACGGCCTATTTCGGCGCCGAAGCGGAGTTCTTCATTTTCGACAACGTCCGCTTCGATCAGAACCAGCATTCGGGTTTCTACTTCATCGATGCCGAGGAGGGGCGCTGGAATTCGGGGCGCGAGACGAACAACCTGGGGTACAGGCCGCGCTACAAAGAAGGCTATTTCCCGGTGCCGCCGACGGATCACTATCAGATGCTGCGCGCGCAGATGGTGGAGACGATGATCAAGTGCGGGCTGAACATCGAATGCCATCACCACGAGGTGGCAACGGGCGGGCAGTGCGAGATCGATCAGCGCTTCGACACGCTGGTAAAGTCGGCCGACAACATGCTGGTGTACAAGTACGTGATCCGCAACACGGCCGACCAGCACGGCAAGACGGTGACCTTCATGCCGAAGCCATTGTTCGCCGACAACGGCAGCGGAATGCACACGCATCAGAGCATTTGGAACGCGGGAAAGCCGCTGTTTGCCGGCGATGGCTATGCGGGCTTGAGTGCGCTGGGGTTGAATTACATTGGGGGTTTGTTGAAACATGCGCGGGCGCTTTCGGCGATCATCGCACCCACTACGAACAGCTACAAGCGGCTGGTGCCGGGCTATGAAGCGCCGGTGAATCTGGCGTACTCGCGGCGCAACCGGTCGGCGGCGTGCCGCATTCCGATGTACTCGGCGAGTCCAAAAGCCAAGCGTGTGGAGTTCCGGCCGCCGGACCCATCCGCGAATCCCTATCTCGCATTCGCCGCGATGTTGATGGCGGGGCTGGACGGCGTGGCGAACAAGCTCGATCCGGGCGAACCGCTCGACAAGGATATCTACGATCTGTCGCCGGAGGAGATGGAGAGCGTGCCATCGATGCCGTCGTCGCTGGAAGAGGCTCTGCAATGTCTGGCAGACGACCATGACTTTCTGTTGAAGGGCGACGTCTTCAGCGAAGATTTGATCGAGACCTTCATCGAGTACAAGCGCAAGAACGAGGCGGACGCGATCCGTTTGCGGCCGCACCCGTACGAATTCGCGCTGTATTACGACATCTAATCTTCGGGTGCCTGGTCGCGTGCTAGCATCGATTCAAAGCGGAATCGAAAGCTATGCCGAAACGTTCGATTAAAGACTTAGACCTCAAAGGGAAGACTGTCTTCATCCGGGTGGACTTCAATGTCCCGTTGGCGCCGGGAGGGCAGGAGATTACCAGCGACAAGCGGATTCGGGCGTCGCTCCCGACCATCCAATACGCGCTCGATCAAGGCGCGGGGTTGATTTTGGCGAGTCATTTAGGGCGCCCGAAGGGCAAGCCCAATCCGGAGATGAGCCTGAAGCCGGCGGCTGCGCGGTTGGCGCAGTTGTTGGGGCGTCCGGTTGCGATGGCGCCCGATTGCGTGGGGCCGGAAGTGGAGAAGATGAAGCCGGCGCCGGGGCAGGTTCTACTGCTCGAGAACCTGCGTTTTCATCCCGAGGAAGAAAAGAACGATCCTGCGTTTTCGAAACAACTGGCAGCGCTCGCCGACGTGTATGTGAACGACGCGTTCGGATCGGCGCATCGCGCGCATGCGTCCACGGTGGGGATGATCCAGTTCGTGAAGGAGGCAGCTTCGGGGTTGCTGATGGACAAGGAGCTGGAGTATCTCACGAAGGCGACCAAGAATCCGGAGCGGCCGTGTGTGGCGATTTTAGGCGGCGCGAAGGTCTCGGACAAGATCGAAGTAATTGAGAATTTGATGAAAGTCGTCGATGAGTTACTCATCGGGGGCGCGATGGCTTACACGTTCTTTAAGGCGCAAGGTAAGCCAGTAGGTAAGTCGCTTGTGGAGGATGACAAACTGGATCTGGCGAGGGAGTTACTCGCGCGTTCCGGCAGTAAGATCCTGCTGCCGTCCGATCATGTAGTCGTGGATGAACTGAAGGAAGGCGCGCCGTTCGAGGTGATGGCGAGCGTGCCGGATGGGAAGATGGGTGTGGACATCGGTCCGGCGACGGTGACCGCTTATTCCGCGGTGATCGCGAAAGCGAAGACGATTATCTGGAACGGTCCGATGGGCGTGTTCGAGAAGCCACCCTTCGATCGCGGGACGGTTGCTTTGGCTAAAGCTGTCGCGGCGTCTGGAGCTGTCTCGGTTGTGGGTGGCGGGGACTCGGAGAAGGCGATTAAGTCGGCTGGTGTAGCCGACAAGATCTCGCACATATCCACGGGCGGAGGCGCCTCAATGGAGTTTCTCGCTGGGATTGAGTTACCGGGCGTCGCGGCGCTGCCGGAGAAGTAAGTCGTGGATGATTACTGGTGCGAGGTCGCGTAACTCACGCGGAAGGCGCACATTCAACTTCAGCAGGCTGGGCGTTGCGCCTTGCAGCAAAAGCGACGCTGTCAATCGGTTCGTCGCCTTCTTTTAGCAAGCGTGTTGTGCCAAGCCCCTCAGAGTGAGGAGCGGTTTCAAACTGGACGAGCGTGCCGGTCCGGTTGATTAGACGGCCGTGCGGGTAAGGCCCAAACCGGTAGTCGTTCGCTTCGAGGTCTCCATCAACGCGCTGCTTTTGCATCTATGCGAACCTCCTGACCAGCTTTCTTCGGCGCTTCTACCGGACCAGCCTGCCCGTCTGATGGACATCCAACAAACGGAACGCGGGCCGTTTGCGCGAAAAGCTGCAGCGGCAGCGCGATCAGAAGAACAAGGCGATTCCACATACGACACCCGCCGTGACAGCCCAAGTCGATAATAGCGAATGATCGATCAAGAACCCCGCCAGCGCCGGCGCGGCGATCGCGGAGATCGAGTTGAGCGATTGCGTCAAGCCCAAAATTACTCCTTGCTCGGACCGGCCGGCCTTTTGCGTGATCAAGCTTGTAACTGTCGGGCGAATGATTCCCGTGCCAGATGATCCAACCGCCGCCGCAATCAATAGCAATGGAATCGAGTAAGTGAATCCGAGCGCGACTAACCCGACTAATCCCAGGAAGAATCCGGCTCTAGCTAAGTTACTTTCGCCTAGCCATTTGACTAATCGGCCGATCAAGCCGCCCTGCAAGATCACGCCCAACAAACCGAGAAACGCATACACGTAACCCACCTGCTGCGGTCCAAAGGCCGTGCCATGCCAGGTATAGCGCCGTTCGGCGAATAACGGAAAGCCCGACATGAACATGGAGAAGGCGAAGGTGAATGCGAAGAACTGCCAGAGCAATGGCCCCAGGCCCGGTTCGCGAAAATACCGCACATAGTTGCTCCAATCCAGCACCGTGAACTTGCGCGGAGTGGCGGAATCGGCTGCGGCTGGAGTTACAGCAGGTAATAGAAAGTACGTGGCCATGATGCTTGTGAAGGAGAGCCCCGCCGCGACGAGAATCGGGTATTGATAGCCGAATTTCGAAAGAAATCCCGACAAGCCGGGTCCAATGAGGAATCCCATACCGAACGCGATGCCGATCAGCGCGAACGATTTTGCGCGGTTTTCGGGCTCGGTGACATCCGAGATATAAGCCTGCGCCAAGGATAAATTGCCGGCGGTGAGCCCGTCGATCGCGCGCGAGAGAAAGATCAGCCAGAGCGAATTGGCGTACGCCAAAATCAGGAACCCGATGAACGTGCCCACCTGGCTGACCAGCAGCAGCGGCCGACGCCCCATGTGATCGGACAACCGGCCGAGCATCGGGCCCGCCACTAACTGGCACAGAGCATACAGGGACACGAGCAGCCCGACCACGGCGGGCGATGCGCCATAGTGCTCCGCGTAGAACGGGAGCAGCGGAAGAATGATCGTGAGCCCAAGGACGTCGACGGAGACGATCAGGAATATCGGAAGAAGCGGAGATTTATGCAAGAGAAGAAAGTACGATGGTAACAGATGCTTGCGCGTGCGGAGCGTCATCATGCACATGGCCGATCAACTCTACCTTTCCTACTGGCTGCGAAACTTCAGCGAGCCGACTATGCTGCGGCAGTACGAAAAGCTGCTGCGGCTGTTCCCGTTTTCGCGGCTCGCCACGCAACCTTCCACGTTCAAGGTGCTCGCGGTGGATTACAGCGAACCGGTTGTGGTGGAGATCCCCTATCCTCCCCCTGTTCCGGTCGATGCGATTTTGGCTGCCGCCAGGGACTTTCAGAATCCTGACTCCTGCTATCGGGTCGAGACTTGGTGGGACCTTTGGCATTTTGCCGATGAATGGAAGCTCGAACCAACACGCGTGGCGTTGTGCTGCTTCGGCCCGGAATTCGATCAGGGGAACGCCGGGATACACCCCGCGCAACAGGCATCCGTCACGGAATTTCCAGGTTCTGCGAACTGCGCTCTCGAGATTGAATTTGGCATCGACGCCAATTTTCTTCCCCAGCCGGAGCTGCCGGATAGCCCGCGCGTGATCCAATCCAACATCAAGAGCTTGCTCAAGCTGGTGCACGATTTGGACGACGCGCTGCCGGTGGAAACGCGCATGCTGTGGTCGGAGTCCGGAGAGAATTTCTCCGAGAAGCTGCACCAAGCGCTCTTGACCGTTAGCTAACTCGCGCCGTCGGGATTCTGCGCCATCAGTTGCTGTACCGCGTCGGCCAGCATTCTCGGCATAAACGGCTTCTGCAGGAATGCCACGTGGCTTTGCAACGAAGCCGGCAGATTCTCGATGAAGAAGGGAGACCCACTACAAACCAATATGCGAAGCTCCGGCCGTATTTCGAGCATCCGCGCCAGCAGCTTATCGCCGGGCATATCGGGCATGCCGAGATCGGCGATCACCAGGCTATAGCGGTCGGGCGCGGCCTCGAAACTGCGCAGCGCTTCGAACGATTTCAGATGCGTTTCCACTTCGAAGCCGAGCCGCTGGAGATACTTCTCGATGAGCTGCAGCAGAGGTGGCTCGTCCTCCACCAGCAGGATTCTGGCCGGCGACACGTTTAGCGCACCGCCTGAAAAGCATCGCCCAAGCTGAACGATACGCCCATGCTCACGCGGTTGGAGTCCATCCGTAAAATCGCATTGTCGGTTGTGTAGTGGCGATAATCATAGCGTACATCTAGGTGTGCTTCGCGAGTCAAGTTGTAAAACACCTCAGCGCCCCCTTGCACGTTCGTGAACTTGCCAAGAGCCTGTCCGAGCGCGGAAAGCTGACTGTAGCCCGCGTTGCCCCGCACTTCCCAGTTCTTTCCGGCGATGTACCCATAACCGATCGTGGCCGAATTCTGGCGTGAAGTGAGATAGTACCCGTTGCCGGGCGTCACGCCCATGGCGTAGTCGAATGTTAGCGACGATTTCTTGAATCCACGGACCAGGCGTGCCTCACCCACTGGCAAATACGACGTACGCGCGAAGGTCACGGTTGCGAAGCTTTGGCCGGTGAGGGCCACGATGGACGGGTCGAGCGCCACCTGCGTTAGACCGAGGGTTTTGACGCGAGCCACGCCGGCCTGGGCGCTGAGGTTCCAGTGGCGCGCCAGGTCCGCCGCGTATCCCAGCGCGGGGATCTGCAGCCGCGAATTCCCGAAGGCGCGCTCGAAATCGAAGGATGTGTTGTTGTAGCTGGCCGAAATTGTTTGGCGCGATGTCAGACGGTAGGCGACGTTGGCTCGCGCGCTGTATCCGTTGAGTCCGGCGAGAAGGAGCGATTGCCTGCGGACAACGAAACCATCTCCTCCGACGCCAAACGACAGACGCGCGGTTTTTTGCCACGTCAGATCCACTCGCGATTCCATATAATTTGTGCGATTGTCGAATAGCTCGTTCAACGGCAGGCCCAGACGGTCCAGGCTTGAGACCGGCAGATAGGCAAACTCCCCGTTGGCGAGCGTGGTTGTACCCAGCGTGCTCTTGAAGTCCAAAGTGAGATGCCGCTCAAGCACGCGGCTGTATGCGAGTTGGAAGAATTGGTCGAATCCGCTAAACAAGCTGGCGTTGGCGTAGTTCGTGTAGGCGCCCCGGTACTCGACAGAGAGTTTGGCGCGGCGCCACCGTCGTGTCATGGCCGCGGCGAGGCTGGCCTCAGCGCCGTACGCCGCTTGGGCCGCAAAAGGCGCTCCAAGGCCCGTGGCAACAGCGGGTGTGAGACCCGAATCGTAAACGCTGCTCACTTTGGCAAATAGGCCGAAATCGACCGGTTTGCCGGCTGGCTGCGTGAAGACAGAGTCCCGGCTCAGAATGGAAGGCGCTTCGTAAGTAGGTTCCTGCTGATCCCTCGCACCGGCATCAGGCTGGTCTTGCGCCGGAGCGAAGCCGGCCGTCAGCAAAGCCAGGAGGAAGATTCTAGTTCCCAGCAGACTCAAGTCTGACGCCCGGGCTCCCGGAGTGTCAAGGCCGCTATCATCGACAGGTATGCGATTTCACACCGAATATCTGAAGTTTCAAACCAAGCAACATCGCGAGTACATCAACATTACCGGCGAAGTGAACTCCGCCCTTAAGAAGAGCGGCATTCGCGAAGGGATGATTCTGGTGTCGGCCATGCACATCACAGCCGGCGTGTGGGTGAACGATGCTGAAGACGGGCTGCTCGCCGACATCGACGAATGGCTGGACCAGCTGGCGCCCTACCGGGAAAATTATCGCCATCATCGCACCGGCGAAACCAACGGGGATTCGCATCTGAAGAGCCTGGTGGTTCATCATCAGGTGATCGTGCCGGTGACGGACGGCAGGCTCGACTTCGGCCCCTGGCAGCAGGTCTATTACGCCGAGTTCGACGGGCAGCGCCCTAAACGCGTCATCATTAAAGTAATGGGCGAGTGACCGCGATGCGCTGAAAGGATCGGCCTCCCGCGGGCATTCCTCGTGCAGGAGCCTTATGCGACGACACCTTAGTTTGCTAGCCGCGTTCGCGGCGACGGCATTGGCAGCGGACATTCCCATCCACGAAGTGATCCTCTATAAGAGCGGCGTGGGTTACTTCGAGCGTGGCGGGCTGCTGCGCGCCGGAGAATCCGGCCGGCTGGATTTCAAGGCCACCGACATGAACGACGTCTTGAAATCGCTCACCATTTCCGAGCAGAATGGCGGCAAAGTCACCGGCCTGCGCTACGACTCGAGCGAGCCGTTAGACAAGAAACTCGCCGATTTTCCGTTCAAAATCGACGGTCAGGCGTCGCTGGCGTTATTTCTCGATCAAATGAGAGGCGCCAAAGTGGAACTGAAATACGGCGCCGAAACCATCAGCGGGACGGTGGTCAGCGGGCGCATCGTGAGGGCCGACGACAAGCAGCCCGAACGCGAGCAGTTGGTAGCTTTGCTCGATTCCGGCGAACTGCGGACGTTGGACCTGGCTGCGGCCAGCTCGATTCGCTTGGCCGATCCGAGGCTGCAACTTCAGCTTCGCGATTATCTGACAGTCGTGAACCAATCGCGCTCCACGGACAAACGCAGCATCTATATTGATTCGTCGGACGCCAAGGAACGACAAATCGCCGCCGGTTACATGATCCCCACGCCGGTCTGGAAATCGAGTTACCGGTTAATCTTCAATGACAAGTCCGATCCGACGCTCGAGGGCTGGGCCATCGTCGATAACACGACCGGCGAGGATTGGACGAATGTGCGGCTGGCCGTGGTATCGGGTCGGCCGGTTTCGTTCATCAGCAATTTGTATGAGCCGAAGTACGTAGCACGGCAGACCGTGGAGTTGCCAGAGGATCGCGCGGCAGCGCCCGTGCTGTACGGCGGCGCCGTTGATGACTTGAAGCAGGTTGCGGCCGCGGGACTTGCGCCGGCGCCGGCTGCGCCTGCCTTTGGGAAGTCGATGGCACGATTGCAAGCGGGAGCTATCGGGGGAGCGATTGATGGCCCGGCCCAGTTTTTTCAGGAATCTGAACGCGCGGATGTTACTGGCACCGTTGCGATCAACGTGGCCGCTGCCGATTTGGGCGACCTCTTCGAATATCGCTTTGCCACGCCCGTCACGGTGAAGAAAGACGAATCCGCCATGCTGCCCTTCCTGCAGCAGCAGATCGGCACGCGCAAGCTGCTGATCTACTCCGAAGGCTATGGCGAGCATCCGATGAACGCGGCCGAGCTCACCAATTCCACCGGCAAGACGCTGGACGGGGGGCCTATCACTGTTTTCGATGCCGCCAGCTACGCGGGTGAGGCGCTGGTCAGCACGCTGAAGGCTGGCGACAAACGATTGATCAGCTACGCCGTCGACCTGGGTACGCGCGTCACCACGAAATTTGATTCCAGCCGCGAGATGGTGCGCGAGATTCATGTGAATCGGGGCCTGCTGACCACCCGCTCGGCGGTCGACGAAACGAAGACCTACACCATCCGGAATGTCGATCAGAAACCCAAGACGCTGATCATAGAACAGGCGCAGCGGCCGGAGTACAAGCTGCTCGGCCAGAAGCCATCTGAGACCACCACCAACGCCTATCGGTTCGAAGTGAAGCTGGCCGCTGACAGCACCGAGAAGTTTCCGGTGGCCGAAGAGCGCGTGTACGACACCACCACGGCCGTTTCCAGTCTCACGCCCGACGTCCTGCTGACCTATGTGCAGAACAAAGCGCTGTCGGACGCGGGGCGGCGCCAATTACAGCAGATCGCGAGCTCGAAGCGGCAAATCGCGGACCTCGACAACCAGATTCATCAGATCGACTCCAACGTAAGCACGACGGTCAGCGATGAAACCCGCGTCCGGCAAAACATCCAGAGCCTGAACCAGGTCAGCGGGCAGCAGGACCAGGTGCAAAAATACGCGCGACAGTTGGCCACGCAGGAAGCTGAGCTCGCCCGCCTGCGCGACCAGTTGAGTGATCTCAAGAAGCAGAGAGCCGCGCAGGAGTCCAGTTTAAATGCATTGATTGAATCGCTGGGCTTCTAACGCCGCTACCACAGATGATAGTAGCCATCGCGGCGGGTCAGCTCCACCGACAGTCCGAATAGCTCAGAGAGGCGCCCGGTGGTCAGGATCTCGTTCTTGCAGCCATCGGCGAAAACTTGGCCTTCGCGCAACAGGATCACGCGATCGATCTCGGGAATGATGTCGGGAAGGTGATGCGTGACCATCAAAATGCCCGTGCCCGCCTGCGCGAGCTTGCGCAGAATGTCGCGCAGCTCAATGGCCGCCCGAAAGTCCAAACTGTTGCTCGGCTCATCAAGAAGGAGCGCCAGTGGATCGTGGACCAAGGCCCTTCCGATGAGCAGGCGGTGCGCCTCGCCGGATGACAGCTCGGTGATTTCGCGTTCGGCCAGATGTGGTACTTCGAGGAGCTCCAGAACTTGCTCGGTCTTTTCGAGCATGGGCGGCGCGACCTCGTGATACGGCTGAACGCCGATGCTGCTAAAAAAACCTGAGAGCACGAGCTCCTGGCCGGTAATCTCCCTGGTGCAGCGGCGCATGAGCTCGTTCGACACGATACCCAACAACGGACGGAGCTCGAATACGTTCCAGGTATCGCGCCCCAGGATGGTCAGCGAAGAACCTGGCGCCGTCAACGGATAACATTCTCGCGTGATGGTCTTGATGAGCGTCGATTTCCCGCAGCCATTCGGTCCGAGGATAGCGACGTGCTCACCGGCTCCAATGCTGAGCGTGATGTCCTGAAGGACGGTCTTTCCGCCAAGCATCACCGAGACTCGATGGAAGGCCAGTAAAGCAGGGCCTTCCTTGTCAATATTCAGTTCGTTATTCATTGTTCGAGAGTATACTGCAAGGATGCGAACGAGCAGTTTAGTCTCTCTTTTTGTAACATTTTGCGCGGCTGCTTTTGGGCAGGTGGATGCTAATTCCATCACAGTGAGCGCGGCGCACGGTGCTACGCTTCAGCCGGACCAGGCGGTTTTCGCGGTCACCGTTCAATCGGGCCTCGGCACCGGCCTGGACGATGTGCTCGCGGCGCTGCAGGGATCGGGGATCACGGCCTCCAACCTGGCCGGCGTTGCCTCCACAAACCAATACATAAACCCAAACGCCTCCAACCCTTCCATGCTGCAGTGGACATTCACTCTTAGCACAGCGCTGACGAATACGAAGGCCACCGTCGCGAGCCTGACGACGTTGCAGCAAAACATTGCGAAGCAGAACAATGGTCTGACGCTGTCGTTCAGCATTGTTGGAACGCAGGTTTCGCAGCAGTTGGCGCAATCGCAGACTTGTTCGTTGACCAGCCTGATCGCCGAGGCTACCGCGCAAGCGCAGAGCCTGGCAGCCGCGGGCGGGCTGACGTTGGGCGCGATTGTCGCTATCTCGGGCGCCACTTCCAATGTTGTTGCCAATACGCAGGCCTATGTGGGTCTGGGTGCAATTGTTTCATCATCACCCCTAACTCTTGCTCCGCCGTGCGCGATCACTTTGCGATTCAACGCGACCAGGTTTCAATAGCTTGCAAAGTCTGTCCATCATCGCGCTCGCTGTTCGCGGCCGCGCCCGCCTTCGCGCAACTGGCATCGAACACGCTGACTATCTCGGCGACGCGGCAGATTGTTCTGCAGCCGGATCAGGTGGTGTTCGGCATAGCGGTCAGCTCCAGGGTGAATACCCTGGATCAAATCGTTGGCGCGCTAGCGGGTTTAGGAATCACGTCTGCCAATCTCAGCGGCATCAACAATGACGCAGCTCCCCAACTGCGATGGGCTTTCACTCTCGCAGTGCCGCTCTCCAATTTGACGGCAACTATCGGGTCACTCACGAAGCTAGAGCAGACGATCGCGCAAAACAACAGCGGCCTCACGTTGACGTTCAACGTCGTGGGAACGCAAGTCTCGCCGCAACTGCAACAATCCCAATCCTGCTCGACATCCGATCTCATCACGGACGCTACTGCTCAGGCGCAGAAGCTGGCGGGCGCTGCCGGACTCGCGATTGGGCCCATCCTCAGGCTGTCCAGCGCACCATCAATCGAACCCACCGCCGCCAGAGGCTATGCATTCATCAGTGGCAGCTTCTCGGACTTCTTGCTCGGTCCGGCTCCCTCGCCAGTGACCTGCTCGCTGGCTGTCGAGTTTCAATTGCAACCGTAGTTCCTCACGATTCCGGCAATGGGCAGAACGCGCCTTGCGAGAATCCTTCCGCTTGAATTTCAAAGGTCCGGTTGAAGCGCGCGCGATAGTTCTCCCACGCGATCGCGGTCGCCAGTTCCACCAGCTGCGGCTCGCTGAAATTGGCGCGCAGGGCTTCGAACAACTGGTCGTTCACATTGGCCGGCGTCTTTGTGAGAGCGATAGTCAGGCGTAAAGCCAATGTTTCAGTAGTGCTGAAGGCCCCGCTCTCTTCAAAGCGCGCGAGATCGCGCAACTGCTCTTCCGTCACTCCGGCTTCTCTGCCACCGGCAGAGTGTATGTCGATTCAAAATGGGCATCCAACCAGCGTCGCCACTTTCAACTGCACCAGTTCCTTAAGCAACGGCGGAATGGTTCGCGCCGACGCGCCGATCGCATCCATCCAGGTAGACGCGAGCAAGGTGGGAGTGTGATGGGCTGCCAGCGCCTTTGCCTTGGGCACGAGTCCCAAGCGCTTGTTCAGGGCGCGATAGAGAAGCTTCGTGATCCAGCCGGCTTCGGAAGCGCCGACTCCAATAGCACGTTCCATGTCCTCAGGATAATCCCGCGGACGTATCGAACCGGCAAGACGGATACAATGTCTGGGCATGGCAAACGAACATTTGATGGAAGCACTGGCGATCCGCACCGTCGTCGATAACTGGGTGCTCTGGCGCGACGCGGGCGATTGGGAACGCTTCCGCACCGTGTGGCAAGATGACGGCTACATGATGGCCACCTGGTTCCAGGGCACCGCCGATGAATTCATTCGAGTGAGCAAGGAAGGCTTCGAGCGCGGCGTCAATATTCTGCATTTTCAAGGCGCGTTCACGGCGGATATCGAGGGAACGCGGGCCATCTCGCAGACCAAGATGACCATCAACCAACGCGCGCTGGTGCATGACGTTGTATGCGACGTGGTATGCACCGGCCGCTTTTACGATTTCTTTGAGAAACGGAATAATCGCTGGGGCATCGTGCTGCGACAGCCCATCTACGAGAAGGATCGCATGGACCCCGTGGATCCGGGCAGGCTTCTCTCGCTCGATCAGGATCTGCTCAAGCGTTTCCCCGAAGGCTATCGTCACCTAGCGTACTTGCAGAGCAACATCGGCTACAAAGTGAAGACGGACATGCCGGGGCTGAAGGGTCCGGAAGTGGAGGCGCTGTACGCGCGCGGGAAACGCTGGCTCGCTGGAGGCCCGATCGAGCGCTAGGGCAGAGCAAACGAAATCAGCGCCTGATTATTGCCTTTACCCGGACCCGCCGACACGATGGCAACATACTGCTTGCCGTTCTTGCCTTGATAGGTGATCGGATTCGCAGTGGCGGAATAATCGAGCTGCGTAGTCCAAAGTTCCTTGCCGGTCTTGGAATCGAAAGCGCGGAAACGCGCGTCGCTGGTTGCGCCGATGAAGACCAATCCTCCGGCGGTCGCGATTGGACCAGCGAACGCTCCGGATCGTCCGGTATTGCGCTTCTCCGGCGGCAGAAAATCGGTGACACCGAGCGGCACTTGCCACGCGATCTCGCCGGTATTCGCATTCACGGCAAACAATCGCTCCCATGGTGGTTTGATGCACGGCAGATTCCCGAGGGTTTTGCCTTCGGCATCTTTGTACGGCGCGGCGAAACTGAAGTAGCCCGGGCGCATAACGTACGGCAGCGCGCCCTCTTCTTTCGCCTTGGGATTATTCATGAGCCACCCGATGCCCGGGCTGTCCTGCGAATTCACGAAAACATAGCCGGTCTCGGGATCCGCCGTCGCGCCGCCCCAATTCGTTCCGCCCGTCGGCCCCGGCAGACTGATAGTCTCGTGCGGCGGTGTGCCTTCACCCTGATAGGCCCACGGGGCAAACGGCCCTGCGTCCTGGAATCCATGCTTGTCCCAAAGTTCCTGGCAAGCTTTCGCGTGTTCGGCGGAGGTGTCGTCTGCGGTCACAATGTCCCCGCGAGAAATGCTGACGCGCGCGAGCGGCGGCGGCTTTAGCGGAAATGGCTGCGTGGCGGCGTACCATTCGCCGGGAACGTTGCCCTGCGCTACCGGCCGCTCTTCCACGCCAAAGACGGGCTTGCCCGTGATGCGATCGAGGATAAACATGTAGCCGGACTTGCCGGTCTGCACCAGCGCCGGGATCTTCTTACCGTCTTTGACGATGTCGATCAGCACCGGATCGGGAGGCAGATCGTAATCCCAAAGCTCGTGATGAACGGTCTGGAAATACCATTTGAGCTTGCCGGTCTGGTAGTCCACCGCGACCACGGAATTCGCGAACAGGTTGTTGCCCTTGCGATCGCCGCCGTAGTAATTCGCCGCCGGGCCGCCCATCGGCATATAAACGATCCCGCGCTTCTCGTCCACCGTGATCGCGTAGGACCACATATTATTGCCGGAGCGCTTCCAGTTGCCTTCCTTCCAATCGTCGTGACCGATTTCGCCGGGCAAAGGAACGGCGTGAAAATCCCAAAGCTTCTTGCCGGTGCGCACATCGTAAGCGCGCGAATCCCCCGGCATGCCGCCCGGCAGTTCGTCCTGCTGATGCAGATGCTCTTCGCCGGGACCGAACATGTTCATCCCAACCAGAATCACGTTCTTGTAAATGGTCGGGACACCCGCGAAGGGAACGTCCATGGTCAGTTCGCCTTCATTGCCGAAGCCGGGATCCAGCTTGCCGGTCTTCGCGTTCAGCGCGACCATTTTGTGCCCGGCAAGAAAGAGAATGCGCGGCGGATTCTCCTTGTCGCCCGGCCAGTACGAAACGCCGCGCTGCGACGCCGCGCCGTTCTTCAGCTCATACCGCCAGATCTCTGCACCGGTGTCCGGATCGAGAGCGAGGACGCGATTGCCGGCCGGCAAATACATCACGCCGTTGACCACGATCGGCGTCACTTCGTTCAGCGTGCCCGCGGGCGGACTGTTCGCATCGGGCCGAAGCTTATACGACCAAGCCTGCGCGAGCTTTGAAACATTGCCGGCATTGATCTGTTTCAAGGTCGAGTATCGAGTGGAGGACAGGTCGCGATTGTAGCTCGGCCAGTCCGATGCAGTCTGCGCGCCGGCAAAGCCCGGTAACATTACAGCTACGTACAGAATCCGCTGAAGTCGCATTTCGTTCGCTGAGTATATCAGCGTCTGCTTTCATCCGGGAGTAAGATGGTCCCTGATATGGCCGGCCAGCGCATCGGGATCGTGCATCCCGGACAAATGGGGATCGTGGTGGCCGTTTCCGCCGCGAACAGTGGAAACGAAGTGTTCTGGGCTTCCGATGATCGCAGTGTGGCGACGCGCGAGCGAGCATCCCAAGCTGGCCTGCGCGATGCTGGCACGGTCGCTAAGTTGTGCGAGCATTGTCCGGTGATCATCAGCGTCTGTCCTCCGGAGTTCGCAGAAGAAATTGCGGGGCAAGTGGCGCGGTATTCGTATCGAGGCACCTATGTTGACGCGAACGCCATCTCGCCCGATCGGACCCGCCGCCTCGCCCGCTGCTTGGAAGCGCAGGGTGCGCGATTTGTGGACGGCGGCATCATTGGTCCGCCCACCATCGTGCGTAATCGTACATGGCTGTATCTCGCGGGCGAGCACGCGTCCAGCATCGCGCCGTATTTTTCAGCGGGGCCCATCGAGACAGAAGTGCTGGAAGGCGGCGTTGGACGCGCGTCTGCGCTGAAGATGTGCTTCGCTGGGTATTCGAAGGGTTCCATCGCGCTCGCGTATGCGGTGCTAGCGACGGCTGAGCGTCTGGATGTGCTTGAGGATCTCAAACGCCAATGGAACAGAAGCGGTCCTTCGCTTCCCGAGTTGGAGCGCGAGATTTCGCGCGCCGTACCGAAAGCTTGGCGATTCGTCGCCGAAATGCGCGAGATCGCAGCCACGTTCGAAAGCGCGGGACTGCCTCCTGAGTTTCATCAAGCCGCCGCCGAAATCTTTCGCCGGTTTCCACGCGACACACGGTAGACTATCCAACATGAGCGATCGAAGAAGCATTGAAGTGCCCGGCCTGGAGCACGTGAACCCGATCCCGAACGCAAGCCGGATCGGATCTTTCCTAGTGAGCGGCGGAATCTTCGGCAAGGATCCGGCGTCGGGGAAGGTCCCAGACGGAATAGAGGCGCAATGCGAGCAGATGTTCGCCAACGTGCGAAAGGTTCTGGCAGCAGGCGGAGCGGCGCCGGAAGACGTAATCAAATTGAGCGTGTGGCTGAAAGACATGGCGAACCGGCCGGTGGTCAACAAATACTACGTGCAAATGTTTCCCGACCCGCATTCGCGTCCGGCGCGGCATACATTTCCGACTCCGGATTTGCGCGCTCCGCTTCTGGTGGAGTGCGAGGTCATGGCCGTCATCGCGGATAAGAAGTGAAGCTCGCAAGTTTTCACGCCGGCGGCAAGGACCGGATTGGCTTTTCCGCTGATGGCTCCACTCTGATCGAGATCTCCGGTGCGCACAGCATACTGGACTTGATTGAATCCGGAACAGATATTCGTGAATCGGGCGAGACATTTTCGGCAGCGAATGTCGACTGGTACGCGCCCATCCGCCGTCCCTCGAAGATCTGCTGCCTGGCGTTAAACAACAGCGCCAACAGCGATCGCATCCTGCAAGGGCCGAAACATCCGGCGATGTTCATCAAGCCCGCGAGCTCACTGCTTGGCCACCTGGGCGCCATCGAATGCAAGCCGCACTATGGACGAGTGCATCCGGAGCCCGAGTTAGCCGTGGTGATCGGCAAAACGGCCAAGAATATCGCCGCCCGCGATGCCTACGATCACGTGTTCGGCTACACCATTCACAACGACATCACATCGCCGACGATGCGGGCCGAGGACACCTTTCATTACCGCGCAATTCATCCCAAGGCCGGCGATCCAAACGCCATCGAGTACGTGGACACTTGGGTCAGCTATCCGGGCCGCTACAAATGCTGCGACACGTTTGCGTGTATGGGACCGTGGCTTGTTACCAAAGACGAAATCGCCGATCCGCACAACTTGAGAGTGTCGTGCAGTCACAAGGATCGGCTCGTGACCGAAGACAACACGGAAAATCTGTTCTACAAGATCCCCGAAGTGCTCGATTTCTTATCCAGCCACCTGACGCTTCTCCCGGGCGACATCGTCTCCATGGGCACGGCACTCAAGAAATCGGCGCAAGGCGGCGCGGTGCAGAACATCGATCTGAATAAGCTCGGCGGGCCGGTGTCGGTGACGATCGAGAAGATCGGTACGCTCACTAACGAAGTGATTCACGTTTAGCCTTCAAATCGTCAATGGCGGCGTCGGTGACTGGGCCGTGAAGCTTCCATTGGATCGCGCCGTCTTTATCCAGCAGCATCACGTAAGCAGCGTCCGGCTGATCGAACCCTGCAGCTTGCTTGAGCTCCTTTTCGTTGTGGTAAATCACGACGAAGTTGCCACGCTGGTCTTCCGGCACTCCGCCCTTCATCCCATGCACGGCCATGCCTCGAACCAAGCGCGGCGCGTCTTCCAAGACCGCGATCGAATACGTGGGGAACTCATCCCGTAGCCGCGCGGCCCAAGCTTTGGTCTGATTCTGCGACGCGTGCGTAAATCCGATCACGATAACCGCTGGGTGTCCCGCCGCCGCATCCGGCAGCGCCGTCTTTTGGCCAGCCAGATTTTCGCCTTCCACGCGCGGGAACTGCTCAGCGTGCAGGGCCGCCGCGAGAAGCATCGCCAGCGCGAAAAGTCTCATATGGGAGCGGACGCCGCGGAGACAGGATGCGTTTCTATTTCTTGCCGAAACGTGCTCTCCTAGAAGTGGAGCAACCCTCGTGAAAATTCAGTCTCTACTCCTATGCGCCGCTTTGGCGCTGCCGGCCTTCATCGTTCCGACCGCGGCTCAAACATTTTTGCCCTCTCCGCTCGCGAATCCATCCGGGCCCGGGAGCTTGCAGCCGAACTGGTCCGTAGCCCCGGACGGATCAGCCGTGTTCAGCTGGATCGAGCCTTCCAAAGACGGGTCGTTCTCGCTGCGCTACTCGGTCCGCCACGCGCGGTGCCTGGTCGCCCGCGACAACCATTGCCGCGCATCGCCACTTCTTTCATCATCCGGCCGAGATGCCCGAAGTGCTCGCATTGCCGGGCGGGCATTGGTTCGCTCATTGGGTGGAAGCTCCGGAAGGCGGTGACAGCGACGCGGAATACGTTTACGTCACTTCCTCAACCGATGGCACGCATTGGACCATGCCTTTACAAGCGCACCACGACCGCAGCGCCGTTCAACACGGCTTAGCTTCGATGATCGCCAACCCGGACGGCGGAGCCTCGATATTCTGGCTGGAAGCGCTCAAGGGCGAGGATGCGCCGGTGGCTTTGAAGCGCACCATCGTGGACGCGACAGGTAAGGAGGTTCGGGAAGAAGTGATCCAAGGCGATGTTTGCGGCTGCTGCCCCACGGCCGTGACGAAAACGTCGAAGGGATTGTTGGTCGCCTTCCGCACTCACAGCAAGGAAAACATTCGCGACATCGCGGTAACGCGGCTGGAGAACGTGCACTGGTCGACGCCCAAGATCGTCAATGCTGATAACTGGGAGATTGAGGCCTGTCCGACGAATGCCGCGTCGGTGCAAGCCAAGGGCGATCACGTGGCGGTAGCCTGGTTCACTGGCGCTCAGGATATGCCGCGTGAACTGATGGCCTTTTCCAACGACAGTGGTTCGAACTTCACCAAGCCAGTGACTCTCAGCACTGGCCACGCGTTCGGTTACACATCGCTGGCGCTGGACGAAGACGGCGGCGCGATTGTTTCCTGGCTGGAGCAAAGCCCAGACGGCGCGCGCGTGTTGGTGCGTCGCGTCACAGCGGCCAATGTCGCCGGTCCGGTTGTCGAGGTGGCGAAAGGCGGCAAGATGGCGCTAGGATACCCGAAGCTATTTCACAATGGCAGCGATACATTGATCGCGTGGGGCGATTCCAAGCACGTTCAAACCGCGAGTCTGGCGAAGAAGGATTAAGCCGCTACTTATCGGCGGCTGTGACCACGTGCCCTTTTTGTCCGGGGGGCTCATAATAGCCGATCAGCCGACCGGCGCAAAGCACGCTAGTCCACAAGATCAGAGATAGAGCGCCGGCGACTTTGGCGCGCGTGGGAATGATGGGCGAGGCATCCAGCTCTTCGGGATGATTATAGACGCTCGGCCGGAAAATGAGCGCGTGGATCAAAACCAGGAACAAGAACGACATCTTCGTCCAGAAGTACGGGTTCGGATAGTAGTCAGCGGCCTTTGATCCAGCCAGCATGATCCCCATCGTCACCATGATCACGAAGCCCAGACGCTTCCACCAGCGCAATCCGTTGATGACGTCCGAGATGGGCCGGTCCTGCAAGATCACGCCGAGCAGCCGGAGGTCGGTGATGACGATCATCCCTCCGAAGATGGCGATGCAGGCCAGGTGCGTGCTCATGATCACCGGATAGGTGAGCCCGGACTCGCGGATGTAGGTCATGAAATCCGTGCTTTGAACCCACTGGAAGAAAGATAGAATGGACACCTGAGCCTCCCGAGTTTACTTAAGCAAATGCGATGAACAGTCCGCCAAATACGACGCTGATCCACAAGGCAAGCGAAACAACGCCGACCAATACCTGGACACCGCCGGAGGAATGATCCGACAAGGCGACCTTGCGATGAATCGTGTAATTGAAAATGATCGCGATGGCGAGGGCGTACATTTTGAACACGAACGAAGGGTTATGCAAGTACATGCGCGGATCGGAAAGGAACAGAATCGGACCCGAGAGCAGCACGACGGCCAGCCCGATCAATGTCCATGGCGCAGTAGCCTTGGCGATTTGCGAGACGGATTCGCGCTTCAGGCCCACGCCGAGCATACGAAAATCGACTAAGGCGATCAGGCCGATGGACCAAGCGAAGGCCGCGATATGAAAACATTCGGCGATGGGGAAAACCCATTCGGAGCTATTGAGCGCGTCCGCTATCGCGTTCTGTTGAATGAGAAGCATCGAGTGATCTCTCCTTGACACGTGAATCGTGGGAACAGTTGGGCGTGAATTTTGTCGAGCGGCGGCTCGATGTAGCCAATGCCGCGTCCGCAGCAGGCGATAGAGATCCAAAGCAGCAGCGAAAGTACTGCCGCCAGTTTCGCGTTGCCTGGGATTGTGGGCGCTTGATCGAGTGCGGCCGGGTTCGCGTACACACCGCGGTAAAACACCAGTTCCTGCACAATGACCAGCGCCAGCAAAATCAACTTGCTTCGAAAAAACGCGTTGTAGTAATACTCTTCGGCTTTTGAGCCGAACATCAAAACGCCGCAGGTAACCGTCAACAGCAGGCCCCAGCGTTTCGGCACGCGGAATTGATCCACGACGTCCGAGATCGAGCGCTGCCGCATGCCCCAGCCCAGCAACCGCATGTCGGTCATGAGAACCATTCCTCCGAACAAAGCGATGCCGGCCATGTGCAGGGACATGACGATCGGATACACGTAAGACGAGCCGCGCAGGGCGGTGAAGAAGCCGGTCGCCTGGAGCCATTGAACAAATGAGAGCAGCATAAACTCAGCCCCGGCCTATGCTCAACCCGGGATACACGAAGCCGATGAAAATCCCGCCAAAGATAACGCCGCACCACAACACAAGTGACACGCAGGCCACCAGCTTTCCGTTGGGCGGCGGCGTGTCGGACGCGACCGCTTTGCGGTGCACCGTGTAGTGAAAACTCACGGCCAACACGAAAAAGACCATCTTGATCAGGAACGGCCAGTTGAGGTAGTACATGTCCGGGTCAGACGAAAACAGCAACAGTCCGGAGAAAAACATCAGCACCAGACCGCCGAGCGTCCAAAGCCAGGTGTCCCGGGCGAGCTGGGCCGGAGTCTGGCGGCGCATGCCGATGCCCAGTAGCGAAAAATCCACGATGGCGATGGTTCCGATCGATAGCGCAAATCCGACGATGTGAAAGCACTCCAGGGTCGGGAAGACTAGCGAGGACGAGTTGAGCGGATTCTCGATGAACATGTCCTATAGGTCGTTTTGCGGCGAGACTAGTCTATCAAAGCCTCGCGACAAAACCAGCGCTGCTCGGGTCAACTGGTGGTCACTGACCGGAGAGTGACCAAACGGGCGCGCTGCGCTCCCCGCCAGTAGAGATAAGCCCCGACACCGCTGGTGGCGCAAATCGCAACGATCACCTTGACCGCGAATAACGCGGGGCTGGCCACTTCGCCGAGAGGCACAATTTGGAAAACGAACGAGACCAGCGCGACCGAGAAGGCAGCCAGCGCGCCCAGCCGGAGGCCGAGCCCGGGACGATCGGAGCGCGAGCGGAAGCCGAACCCGACGACGCCGAACAGCAACATGTACATGATGCAAAGGGACGCTACGCCAACCGAGGCTGCCGCTTGGACAGCCTCCTGGTTGCCGGCGCCCCACAGGCTCAAGACGGCGATGATCATTATGCTTACGGTTACCGCGCCGATGGCCTTGGACGGTGTTCTATAAACGGGATGCAACTCGCTCCACCAACCGGGCAGCAGCCCGTCCCACCCGGCCACCATGGGCAAACGCGCGACCATCCCCAAGAAAACCACCAGAGAGGCGATAACAGCGATACTGAACGTACCGACCGCAACCCACGTAAGCGCCGTTGCCCACCCGCCGCTCCCAAAGCCGGCGTGCATCAACTGTTGCACGGGCGCGGCAAGATCGATGTCAGAGGGCGATGTGTACGCCAGCAGTGAAGCTGTTCCCAGAATGTACATGAATGCAATCAGCGGCGCTGCGATCAACACCGAACGAGCTACGTCGTTCTCCGGTTTGCGGCATTCTTCGGCAAAGACCGCCGAAGTATCGAAGCCACCAAGCGCCCCAATCGACATCTTGGCCAGGACGATGACGGTGAGCACCGAAAAGCTCGGCCAGGCGAAAGAAAACGAAGCGTGCGCGAGCGGCGCTGCGATGATCCAGGCCTTTATAAGAAGATAAAGCAGAACCAGCGAAGTCGCGAACCATAAAACCGAGCTAACGCCGCTGAGCCATTTGGCGAGGTGCAATCCGCGCAGGTTGACGAAGTAAGCCAGCAGGCAGAAGCCAAGGGTAAGAATCAATGCGAATGGTTTGCTGGCCGCCATCCAGGCGCCCCGCGGACCTGCCACCCAGGCAAACCCGTTTGCCAGCATCGAGCCGGTGGGAGCGAAGGCCGAGATGGCGTAGACGGTGAGACTCCATCCCGCCATGTATCCGGCAAACGGCGAAAGCCCCTGCTTGACCCATTGATACGAGCCGCCTTCCACCGGCATTGCACGGCTGAGTCTCATGACCACGGCCGCCAGAGGTACGTAGAAGAGAACAATCGCGATGAGCCACAGCGCCAGTTGAGTGGAACCTTGCTTGGCGGCGAAGCCGATCCAAACCAACGAGAAGATCAGAACCACCTGCATCAGGACCAGGTCGCGCAGCTTGAGTTCGCGCTTGAGGCCGTGGTTCGGATTTTCCATGAGCTAGCCTATCCTAGCGCGCCCGGCGCAGAAGCCGGACGGATGTTGTAGCGGATCAGGATCGCGAGCGCGACGCCGGCGGCAAAGGTGAGAGCTCCCGTGGCGACGTGAACGACGCTGGTGATCACAACCGCGAGGCTGGTTTCAGGGAACAGGATCAGCATCATGAACGTCGTGAATCCGAGCAAAACTTGTATCGATGTAACCACTGCGAGAGCCAAGGCAGCCGGCCGTAGCGTCGGATGCTGGGGAAACTGGCGAATCAGGAAAACGGCCACGATCAACATGAGAAGCAGCACAATCATGGCGTTCATGATGTGCCAAATGACGCCGAGGGCGTGATAACGGTACGCAGCGCCGAGCGTGGTTTGCAGCAGGATGATTACCGGGACGGCAACGGAGAGAGAGCGCATTGAGGGACGCCAGGTGTCGTCGATGGGCTCCGGGCCGCTGTTCCAGCTTCCCGACGTTGTGACCGCCACGCCGACGACGGCCCCAAGAAAAACTTGAGCCAAAACGGCGTGCAGGATAGGGGAGAGCTGGGGTGAGGCCGCGTCGAGGACACCCGCGGCGAATCCGATCCATCCAAGCCGCGACCTAATACCGATCGCTAGTCCGAGCATGAAGACCACGGCCGCCGAACCGATGATGGAGTGCCACAATTCGAAAGCCGGATTAATATGGGCTGCCGGCACTGCGGCGATGGGGCGCTCCAAGCTCGTGACAACGGCCCCGGCAGCGATCGCGATCAAGGCGATTAGGGCTACAAGAATGGCAGAACGATGTAACCAGGGATTCTCAGTGTTCATGTCGAAGATCTTTTATCCAGCGGGCTACTCCGATTCCAAGCGCGATCAGGCCGGCGACGGACACGATCCACGTGGAGACCGCGCCCCACAGCGTCAGCATCGTTCCAGCAGCCAAGACAATCGGGGCATAACTTGTCGGGCGGGTCATGCAGTGGCTTCCTCGTTGTACCATCGCCTTACCACGGAAAGGATTCCCGCCAGATACACGAAGCAGCCGGGCACCCACATCAGCATGCCGCCCAGTTGCTGATCGCTTTTGGCGTCGAGTCCCCACAGGTGCTCCGGAGGATTCAGATATGCCGGGTACAGTCCGACTGGCCCGAAGGTCAGAAACGCGCCGAGCAGGCTGCAGCACACACAGGCGCTGAACAAATAAGCGACGGCTCCGAGCGCCGGCAGGCGTCTGTTCTCGACGGGCGCGAGGATCGGCCACCAAAAGACTGTTCCGGTGACGAGGAAGCTGAGGTGTTGGAAGATGTGCAGGCCGTCGCTCGCGAGTGCGGCGTTAAAGAGCACGGGAATGTGCCAAGCCAGCATCACGCCGACGCCCAGCAGCCATGAGACTGGAGGATGTCCCAGGACACGCTCCAGCCGTTGGAAGGGAACGGTGAACGGTCGTGGAAGTCCGAGCAGCCACAAAGGTGGAATTACCAGAGCGAGCAAGAAATGCTGCAAGACATGCGCGCTGAACAGGTATTGATCGCCGAGCCTGTCGATGGGTGAAACCAGATCGAGCAGGAGAAGAAGCACGCCAGTCAGGAAAAAAGGCGCGCGGCTCAATCGCTTGCGCACAAGCGCGAGGTAGCCGATCGCGAGCGCTGCGCAACCCACCACGACTGACGGCTCCCAATCCCAAGTGTTCATGTTTGACTCGCGACTCCAAAGATCACTAACCAAACGGTGGTGCAGAAGTACCAATACAAGCCCATGGCTCGGAGGCCGGACGGCGGGACCACGGCGAGCGCGATTACCCCCGCGAAAACAAATAGCCCGAGAACGGCGGTCAGCATGGCGAACGGCGTTCCTACGATGCCAACCAGGAACAGTGCGCCCAGCGCGACCGCTGCCCAGCGCCATTTCCGCCAAATGCTCACGCTGGCAGCAAGCAGCACAGCCGTGAGAATCCACCCTGAAGGACCGAAAAAAAGCGGCAACGAGTGAAAATAGGCGCACGCCAGAATCAGCAAGAAAAAGAAGACGGCTTCGGCGATCAGGAACATCGCCATGCCGAGCTCCGCGCGCTTCGTCATACTTGCGCCCAATCCGGAGCTTCGGGATGCTTCTGGTCCCACAATGGCCGACGGCTGCGCACACGGGGAATCTCAGCGAAGTTCTCGAGCGCCGGTGGCGATGCGGCGGCCCACTCGAGCGTCCATGCGTTCCACGGATCATCGCCCGCCGCGGTTCCAAAGAACAGGCTCATTGCGATATTCGCGCAGAACAGCAGAATCCCGAAGACCAGAATGCCGGCTCCAAGCGTCGAAATGAGATTGAGCGCGCCAAACCACGGCAAATCCGGATAGGTGTAAACGCGCCGGGGCATGCCCAGCAGTCCCAGAAAGTGCTGCACGAAGAAGGCGGCATTGAATCCAATCACCACCAGCCAGAAATTCCAGCGTCCCAGACTCTCGTCCATCATCCGCCCGCTCATCTTCGGGAACCAATAGTAAGCGCCGGCCAGCAGCGCAAAGACGGTCCCTCCAAACAGCACGTAGTGGATGTGGGCGACGACGAAATACGTGTCCGTCATTTGCCAGTCGACGGGCACTGTAGCGAACGCGATGCCACTGAGCCCGCCGATGGTGAATTCCAGTAGAAACGCCACGGCGAAGAGCATCGCGGTAGTGAATCGAATCGATCCGCCCCACATAGTCGCGATCCAACTGAAGATCTTCATGCCGGTAGGCACGCCGATCAGCATGCTCGCTGCTGCAAACACGGCCAGGAAGTTGCGGCCCAAGGCAACCGCGAACATATGATGCGCCCAAACTCCATAGCTTAAGAACGCAATGGCCACGCTGGAAGTTGCCACAAACGGATAACCGAATATTGGTTTCCGGGAGAACACGGGGATAATTTCCGAGATCATCCCGAACGCCGGAAGCACAACGATATAGACCTCGGGATGCCCGAAAATCCAGAAATAGTGCTGCCACAGCAGCGGCGATCCGCCTTGTGCCGGGTCGAAGAAGCGCGCGTGCAGCAGACGATCGCTCAGCAGCATCACGAGCGACGCCGCGAGCGCCGGCAGCGCAAACAGAATCATCACCGAAGTGACCAGCGTCATCCAGACAAAGAGCGGAACCAGACGCATGGTCATGCCGGGCGCGCGCTCCAAGGCAATGGTCACGATCAAATTGATGGCCGAACCGAGGGAGCCTGCGGTGACCATGAGCAACGCGAGCGCCCAGTAGTCCAGACCAGCGCCGGTCGAAAACGCCTTTTCGTTGAGCGGCGCATAGCTGAACCAGCCAGCCGATGGAGCCGATCCCGTCGCAAAGCTGACGTACAGCAGCACACCGCCGCAGAGCTGCAGCCAGAAACTGAGGGCGCCCAACCGGGGCAGCGCCATTTCGTTCGAGCCGATCATGAGCGGGACCAGATACACGCCGAATCCGGTCAGCACCGGCATCGCGACCAGGAAGATCATGGTGGTGCCATGCATGGTAAACATCTGGTTGTAGACTTCCGGAGGAATGAGCTTCAGGTTTGGCGCGGCCAACTGCGCCCGCATGACCATGGCTTCCATGCCCCCGGCCAGGAAAAACAGCAGCGCCGACAAGATATAAAGGATGCCGACGCGCTTGTGATCGATCGCTAACAGCCAGCCGGTCATCGGAGCGACTCCATGTAGGCCAGCAGCGCGTCGCGCTCATTCGCTGACAGCGGTGTCGAAGGCATTCGATTGCCCGGCTTGGCAATCTGCGGATCGGTCAGCCAAAGGGCGAGGCTTGCCTGCGAATTCCGCGCGATACCGCCGCCGAGGAATTCGCGGCTGGCCAAGCGCGTGAGATCCGGGCCTCGATTCGGATTCGAGGCCGTCACTGCGCCCGCGATCCCGTGGCAGTCTCCGCACTTCTTCGCGCGAAACAGTCGCGCACCTTCCGCAGCAGTGCCGCGCGGCTCAGGTGGCGGCTCGATTTGATGCTGCAACCAGGCGTCGAAATTTGCCTCCGGTTCAGCGACCACACGAAATCGCATCCAGGCATGCTGCGCTCCGCAGAACTCCGAACACGCCCCGCTATACGTCCCGGGCGAGTTCGCCTCCAGCCAGATGTAACTTGGGCGGCCCGGTACAGCATCCATTTTTCGCTCCAACTCCGGCGCCCAAAAATCGTGGATCACGTCCGTGGATTCGATACGAACCAGCAGGCGCCGCCCGGCTGGAATATGGATGTCGCCGGTAGCCACCGCGCCGTTGGGATAACGCGCCTCCCACCACCACTGGTGACCGGTGACGATCAGATCCGGCGTCTGCCCGCTCGCCTGGGGCGCGTCGATCGCGACCATCGCGCGCACAGTGATGACGAAAAGGCCGGTGACAATCAGCAAAGGCACTACGGTCCACAGAATTTCGATCCCGCGCGATCCGAAATTCGGCCGAGGTTCTGCGGCGCCTCCACGCGATCGATAGCGCGCTACGCAGTACGCGACGCCGCTCGCGACCACCAGGAAGACCACGGCTGCGATTAGCAGGACCACCTTGAAGAGCGCAACGATGGCTTCGGTTTGCGGGGAATGGGGATTGAACGTCGGCGTAAGAATCGCCTCAGTCTACTATCGCTGCGCCGAGGGGTCAAGAAGATGGAGCGATTGGTTGGAAGGCGTCGGTGTCACAGACCGGTCACTTACTCGTCCGTCGATGAGCGCGCGACCCGGGCAAGTCCGCACCAAAAGGACTAGTACTCTGCCCGCTCGACATGGTACTCTTACGGTGCAGACTTTGCGGTTAGGGCCTTACGGAATGTTAGGGCGATTTTGGCACCAGCCCTGTCATAATCATTACCCTTTTGCTCGCCGATAAGAAGTGTATGTTCGACAGGCGCATAGAGCCACGGATGTTGTGTGCGGATATGGTGGATGTCCAGTGGAAGGACAAGTCCGGACGCATCCGTAAGGGTGTGGCAAACCTCGAAGACATCTCGTTATCCGGCGCCTGTTTGCAATTCGACCAGCCCATTCCATTACAGACGGATCTGCGCATCAGCTATCCCAAAGGCGAGTTAGCCGGGAAGGTTCGCTACTGTGTGTATCGGGAAATCGGATATTTTCTTGGGATCGAATTTGAGGCGGGTTCCCGGTGGTCCGCCCGGCACTTCAAGCCCCAGCATCTCCTCGATCCGCGCCGCTTGGTGATTCGCAGCGTCAATCGCGCGTCCAAGCTCGCCAACTGATTTGCCGGCCAGCTAAACCTCCCGGCCCCAGGCCATTTTGGTACTCTGGTCATTCGAGGCCATTGTCCATGGCAACTTCCGGCATCCGAGACTCTCTCAAGCAGCGTGGCGTGCGCCTGACCCGGCAGCGGCAAATTCTGCTCGACTTGATCGACCAGTCCGGCCAGCACCTGGATGCCGAGCGTCTGTTCAAGTTGGCGCGCGAAAAGGACCCCAAGCTGAACCGCGTGACGGTCTATCGGACCCTGAAGCTTCTCAAGGCGGGAGGCTTGGTGGACGAGCTGGACCTGATGCATCACGATGGGGACCAGCATTACTACGAAACGCGCCTGAAGCAGGAGCACGCCCACGTCATTTGCCTCCGCTGCGGAAAGATCGAGGAATTTTTTGGCGATCTTCTGCAGAAGATGCGGGAACAGATCGAGAGCCATTTCGGATTTGAGATCGTCCTCTCGCGCACGGAGGTGGGTGGCTACTGTTCGCATTGCCAGGTGCTGCGCGCGCAAGAGATCGGCGCGGCGGCTGCTCATGATCCGCTTCCTCCCACGGGACGCTCGCAACATCACAGGAGCCGTTAGTGGCGGAGCCGACGATGGCCCCGCCGGGTGGGTCCGCGCCCGCCTCAGTACGGGCTCCCGCGCTGGCGGTAACCAATCCTTCGGGAAACCGAAGCCGCGTCTCGATGGATGTCTTCCCCTTCTTGATCGGGCGGCAGGGCGACAACCACCTGGTGCTGCGCGACAATCGCATATCGCGGACGCACGCTCGCATAACGTCCGAGAAGGGTGAGCATTTTGTCGAGGACTTGGACAGCCGTCACGGCGTGTATGTGAACGGCCAACGCGTCCCGCGCGCCAAGTTGCGCGAGGGCGACCGCATCGATTTTGGTTTCCAGGACTCTTACCGGCTGGTATTTACGCTCGAGGAAGACGAGCTGAACCGGTTTCTAGGTCAGATTTCGGCCGCGGCCGCAACCGGCGCGAGCAATCTTTCGAAGCTGCGATCGCTGGTGGAAGTGGCCCGCGCGCTGCAAAGCTCGCTGTCGACTAGCGACGTTCTGGCAGCCGTGGTGGATGCGGCGCTGTCGGTCACCGGCGCCGAACGCGGCTTTTTGCTCCTGGGCAAGGACGAACAACTGGAAGTGAGAGTAGCTCGCGACCGGCGCGGATCCCCGCTTGACACCTCCGACCTGGCTGTTCCGCGCTCACTGATCAATCGGGCCCTGCGCACGCGCCGCGATCTGCTATCGATGACGTTCGATCCCTCCGGCTCCGACGGCGTGCGCCCGGACATGTCGGTGGCCGGCCTGGAGTTGCGCAGTGTGGTCTGCGTCCCGCTGATTCAAGTCCGCACCGGATCGCTGCAGGAGACTGTCGCTACTTCACTCAACGAAACCGTCGGCGTCCTATATATGGATTCGCGTGGGTCAGCGGCCGATTTGTCGTCTGGCAACCGTGAGATTTTGCAAACTCTGGCGCTGGAAGCTTCTACCATCTTAGAGAACGCCCGGTTGCTGGACGAAGAGCGCGCCAAGCAGCACCTGGAAGAAGAGTTGAATGTCGCGCGAACCATCCAGACCGGTTTGCTTCCGCGCGAGCTGCCCGCCGAGGGTTGGTTTCGCGCTGCCGGATCGAGCATCGCTTCCCGCCAGGTGGGAGGCGACTATTTCGACGTTCGCCAGATCAGCCCCGATCTCTTCGCCTGTGTGATTACGGATGTTTCGGGCAAAGGCGTGAGCGCGGCGCTGCTGGCCGCTCTGTTGCAAGGCGCGTTTGTATTCGCTTCCGAAGCCGCGCTGCAGATCGACGACGTGATGTCGCGCGTCAACCGTTTCCTATACGAGCGCGCGCGCGGTGAAAAATATGCGACTGTCGTCTACTGCACCGTGCACAGGAGCGGCGAGCTGCGCTGGTCGAACGCCGGGCATCCCAAACCTTTATTGGTACGCCCCAATAGCGATCCTCAGCCGCTCGAAAGCACCGGCATACCAATTGGCATGATGGATATCGCCATGTACGACGTGAAGAGCATCCAATTGGAGCCCGGCGATAAGATCGTGCTCTTCAGCGACGGAGTGTCGGAAGCCGCCAACACGCAAGGCGAGTGCTTCGACAAGCTCCGACTGAAAGAGGTGCTTCGCACTTATGGTTCGGCCAGTTGCGCGGAATTGCACGCCAAGCTGGTGGAAGCCGTGGAGGACTTCAGCGACGGCGATGAGCAGGAAGACGACATCACGACGCTGGTACTGGAGTATCAGCCGTAGCTGGACCGCTTGCTCACGCGCCCGGCTCAGAGGAAGCGGGTCAGAATACGTAGCCGGCGGTCGCCTGAACGGTGCGCGGCCCCACGAAGTGCGTGCCACTGAAGGTGGAAAGGAAATTATAGAGCGTCACTTTGTTGGTCAGGTTCTCCACGGTGAATCGTAGCGTCCAGCGTGGCCCGCTTTCTTTGTGAAACAGGTTGTCGGTCCCGACGCCGATGTCAAACAGGCTGCGCGCCTTCACCCGGTCCGGATTGTGATCGTCGTTCTCGGTTCCGGTCTGGGGAAGCGTCACCAGCGTGGAAGTTCCCAAGCCAGTGCAATTTCGAAGGGGTGACACAAGCGTGGCGGCGACTCCGGCGCACGCCAACCCGATGTCGACCTGTTGCGCGGGTGTCAGCATTAATGCGGTAGCCACGTCGGGAACGCCGCTAACAACCAGCCCGCTGTCGTAGCGCCAGGTAAAATCGATCCATTCCCGGTTTTTCCCCCGTTGGTAACGCAGGTTCGCGTTGTGCTGATAGGCCTGATCGTGGTCGATCCTGAAAACGCCAGTCGGGATACCGCCCAGCGCAATCAGGCCTCCGGTTTCCCCCGGGAAATAGCGCGCGCGAGTATGCCCCAGCGTAAAGTAGGCTTGGAATCCATGTAAGTTGATGGTGCTGATGCGGGCCGACACGCCGTCGACTTTGGAATTGTTCCAGGATATAGGGAAAGTGATCGGAGTATTGAAGAGCACCGAGAAATCGTAAGCGTTGTGCGTGAACTTCCAGAAATAATCCGCGTCGATGATCAGCCACTTCCCAATCCCTTGCTGCAGCCCGGTATCGAAGTCGTTGCGATTGCCGGGCCGGATGGGTGTGTATGCGGAGCCAAACAGGTTTTCCTCGAGCCCGCCGGTGCCTCCCGCACTCGACAGCAATAGGTTCTCGTTAAACGGCGTTTCAAACGTTCGCGCGTACGCGGCCCGCAACACCGTGTTGGTTCGCAAAAGGTAGGACAGGCTCAGACGCGGCTGAACGCCATTCGCGGAGGTCAAGCCGTTGTATTGATCGTCTCGAAGTCCGGCATCGACCGTGAGGTGCCCCAACGTGATCGTGTCCTGAATATAGAAGGCATATTCGTTGATGTTGTGCGTAGCGTGAAAATTGAAAGGAGAACCGCCGCGCGTCAAGTCATACGGAACGATTCCTGGCAGCAAGCTTGGATTCGCCATATAGCCGGCATTCGCAGTGGAGCATTGGTCGGGATTCGTTACGCCGGGCAACAGCAGCGGATTGCCCCCGCTGTCCAGGCACACCGGGTTGTAATCCGGGTTCGTGATGGCAAACTGAAAATTCTCGAGCAGCCGGGTCTGTTGGATCTGAGTCCCGATCTTGATGTCGTGGTGACCGTGGCTAATCGCCAGATCTGCTTTCACGCCATAATTCATGAGAAAACGGTTTTGCGAAGCGGTGACCGGCGTATCGTCGAAGGGATTCGCGCTCGGGTAATAATTGAGCTGATCGTGGCGGACGAACGGATTTACAGTCAGCAATGTATGAGCGTTGAAGGTGTGCTGATAACCCGGCGCGATGCTCCAGCTCATCACGCGCTGGCGCTGGTCCTGCGTTAATTGATCGTAGCTATTGGGCACTTGAAACCAGTTCCGCGCCGCGAACAGATCCAAATGCATGATGTCTTTCGGTCCCGGTTGCCAATCGACCCGGTCGAAAATGCTCCCGTTGTTGCCGATGTCATGGATGGGTAGGAACTCCGGCGTGTCCAGAAAGCGCCCCGATCGCGACCCGTTGACGGCGAGGAAGTTTCCGAAGTTGGGCGTTCCAAATCCAAGCGTTGCGCTTCCGGTCCAGGTCCCGAACGACCCCCAACTGGACTCGACGCTTCCAAATGGCTTCGTCGCCCCCAGTCCGGACCGCGTGGTTGCGTTAACCACCAGGCTGGTCTTGTCGCCATATTGCGCTTCGGGCGATCCGGTGATCAGCTCCATGCCTTGCAGCGCGTTCAACGGGATCTGCGTGGAGAAAAGCTTGCTCTGCTGGTCGCTGACCGGCTGGCCATCAATGACGAAGGTGGTTTGCGCGTGATCGCCCAGTGGATGAAAGAATCCGTTCGCGTCCGCGGCCACAGCGCCCGTGCTTAAGGTGATGGCATCGCTTAAACCCGAGCCGGGACTGAACGCCGGCAGTTTGGAAAAAGCGCTCTGATCGACGTCCTGGTGCGCCGCGGTATCGGTTTCGACACTAGCCGCGCTGGCCTGCACCGTTACGCTCTCCGTCGATCCGGCGATATTCAGCGACACGTTGGCAACCACGGGTACTGAATTGCGCACATCCAGGTCTTGCTGCACCGTTGTGAATCCCGATGCGCTGACCGTCAGGTGGTAATTGTTAACGGGAACGCTGTTGAAGCGGTAGGCGCCGTTGGCGTCGGCGACCACCGATTGATCATAACCGGTGACCGCGTTGGTGAGCCGCACGTTCGCGCCTGCAATCAGCGCGCCCGACGGATCGGTTACCTGCCCTTGCACGGTGCCACTGTTGATCGACTGACCGAAGCCTGGCAAGGCGATCAGGCAGATAACTGCAACGAACCTCATCCCTCTATTATCGTGGACCCCGGCATTCTTCATCCCATCCCATGAAACTGAGACGTTGCTATAATTACTTCAGTTACTGTGAGTTTGCCTGCTTCGATCGTCCCCTACCCCGTGTTTCGAGCGTTTGACGTCTAGATGCCGAAATTGTTCACCCTTAGCCAAGCCGAGAGGCTGCTTCCGCAAGTGGAGTCCGCGATCCGCGAGGCTATCGTACGGAAGTCGGAGTATGACCAGGTGGAGGCTGAATGGCAGGGCTTTTCGCAGCGCGTCATGCTGCAAGGCGGTATGCAAGTGGATCGATCGCGATTATCCGAGCAAAAGAAACGGCGGGAGGCGGCGGCGATCGAGGTCCGCAATTCCATCGAGCGGGTTCACGAATTCGGTTGCCTGGTAAAGGACCTGGACATCGGCCTCATCGATTTTCCGGCGCTGCTCAACGGCCAGGAAGTGTACCTCTGCTGGAAACTGGGCGAAAGCGGTATTCAATTCTGGCACGGCGTTCAGGAAGGATTCCGTGGCCGCAAGGCGATCGACCAGGAGTTCTTAGAACACCATCAAGGCGAGTTGCCTAATTGATGTGCGAGAATTGGGGGAACTGCCACCGGGGAGCAGAGTTGCTCGTTGCCTCGTAAATTTGCATGCTGCTGAGTAGAGAATTCATTGGTTATCTGTCACGGCAACTGGTGAAACGGATGACGCCACAGATCATTGAGACGAGCAGTGCCGAATCGGCCGCCGAGATGATCAGCCAGTTGATTGAAGAAGAACTCCAAGTGGAGGATCGCCTCAACGATGAGGTGCGGGACCTGCTGAGCCAATACAGCGAGTATATGCGGCGCGAAGGCGTCAGCTATCAGGAGATGTTCCGCCGGATCAAGAACACACTGATTTCGCAGCGCAAAGTGATCCGCGCTTCAGGCCGCGACACAGGCGACAATATGAAGCTGTCGCGGGATAAGATCAACGACATCTCCCACAAGCTGGTGGGCGCCTTCCGCAAGTCGCGAGAGTTCCGGTTAAAGAAGGATCCAAATGACGTGCGCCTGGCCGCGGTTCAGGCCATGACGGAGCTTTTGGGAGTGGAGGAGAAGGTGGACCGCGCCGCCCGTACCAAGATCCGCTCGCAAAAGAAAGAGATTCCGGAAGGCACGGAGGAATGGGATCTGCTGCATCGGCGCTACTACGCCGAAGAGCTGAAGAAGTTCGGCATCGACCTCAGCCGCTAATAGTTCGCTTACGATATTCGCAATATCTCCTCCCCCGCGGGTACGCTCATTGCCTGACTAGCCTGTTGACGCCGCGACGGTTTCCAGCCGGAGCGTTCGGAGGTTATCATGGAGCGTTGAAGCTCGTCCTGGTTTGCCTTTTTGCTTTCCTTCCCGCGGCCGCCGATACCGCGTGGAGGCCCACCGGTCCGATGTCAGCGCCCAGACGTGACCACATCTCTGTCCTGCTTCCCAATACCAAGGTGCTGGTTGGCGGATACCTTATAAGTACCGCCGAGTTGTACGATCCCGGCACCGGCCAGTTCACGCCGGCGGGCGCCATGCACTTCCTGCATGGACAAGGTTTGACCGGAACGCTCTTGAAGAACGGTGCGGTCTTGATCGTCGGTGGAACAGATGCGCCATCGGGCGCCGAACTGTACGATCCGGTGTCTGGCCAATTTGCGGCTACTGGATCTACCGTCTCGCCACACAGCTACCACACGGCGACGTTGCTTTCCGATGGAAGAGTCTTGGTGGCCGGCGGTTTGAATGCCGGCCAGAGCAGCAGCTCCGCCGAGATCTACAACCCCGCCACCCGCCAGTTCACGAGTACTGGATCGATGGGAACAGCTCGCGAAGGTCATACGGCGACACTGCTGCCCGACGGCCGCGTTTTAATTGCAGGCGGCGTCGACACGTCGAGTTCCAACGCAGCTACCGCGTTGAACACCGCCGAGCTTTTCGATCCCACATCGGGAACGTTCTCGCCAACCAGCCGGCCCATGGCCGTGGAACGCTACGCGCACTACTCCGTTTTGCTTGGGACGGGTCAAGTATTGGTCGGCGGAGGATTTCCGGGAATTTCGGCCGAGCTATTCGACCCTGTCGCTGATACATTTACGCTCACCGGTAGCATGACCGTGGCTCGTGGCGCTGCCACCGCGACGCTTCTCCCCAGCGGACAGGTGTTGGTGGCGGGAGGTTTCACGGGTTCGGGCCCCGCAGTTACCAACACGGCGGAACTATACGATCCGGGGACTGGAACCTTTGCCGCCACGGGAAGCATGAACATGCGGCGCGAGGAACACGCCGCCACGGCGCTGTTCGACGGCCGCGTCCTGGTGACCGGTGGCTTCGGAGGAAGCACCGATTTGTCTTCGGCTGAACTGTACACTCCGGTAGCGCAGGGGCTGGTGGCGTCGCAAAGTGGTCTGACGTTTCGGGCCGCCGAGAACGCCGTTCAGACGGTCTCTCAGAATATCGTTGTTCTCAGCACGGTCGAGATCCCCTGGAAGGTGTCGGTGAACACGTATTCCGGAGGAAGCTGGCTCTCGACAAATCCAGTGAGCGCAACCACCAACCTCGCGACGGGCCCGCTCGCCATGACCTTCAGCGCCAATCCGACCGGCTTGGCCGCCGGCGACTATTACGGCGTTGTGACCATCGCTCCCACCGATGGCGTCCATCCGGCCATCAACCTCTCCGTCGTCCTCAATATCGTTGCCCCGAACACGAACGTTCCGCCGCTGGTATCGCCCGGCGGCTTGGTGTTCCTGGGCGCCGCGGGCGAAACATTAAATGCCCAATCCGTCGGCATTACGGATGTGGCTTCCTACGCGGTTGGCGCAACGCTGACTTCACCTCAGTTCCAAACCTGGCTGTCGGTCTCCCGGGAGTCTATTGTCGTGGACAGCGGCCAAACGGGATCGTTCTCCGTTTCGGTGGACACTAGCAAACTCGGGGCCGGCGTGTATCAGGGCTCCATCAATTTGGCATTCACCGACACCACAACGCAGGTTGTTGATGTACTGCTCGTGATCACGCCCGGCGCGGTGCAGTCACCAGCGGCATCGCCCAAAGCTCCACAAGGCGCTGAGTCGACTATGTGCACTCCGGCGCAATTGCTGCCGGTTTTCACTACTTTGGCTAGCGGCTTCTCAACTCCCGCGGCGTGGCCCACGCCAATCGTGGTGAATGTAGTGGACGACTGCGCGTCGCCGGTGAGCACTGGAACGGTTACGGTTTCTTTCGGAAATGGCGATCCACCGTTATCACTGCTTTCGTTCGGAGGCGGGAATTGGTCGGGCACGTGGACTCCTAGCCACGTGGTGTCCGGCTTCTCGATCACCGCAACGGCTCAAACGCCGCAACCTGCCTTGCAGGGAACCGCGCAGATTTCAGGGCGAGTACCTTTGAATCCGCAAGTGCCCGCGGTGAACCCTGGAGGAGTCATCAGCGCGGTGGATTACACCAGCTCTCCTGCGCTGGGCCTGCTCGTGTCGATTTTCGGATCGTCGTTAGCGGATGTTACCGCCGGCGCGCAAAGCCTGCCGCTTCCCGCACAACTCAGCACGACCACGGCGGTGATAGGCGGCGAAGAACTTCCGCTGCTGTTCGTGAGCGACAGCCAGATCAACCTGATCGTGCCCTTCGACCTCGCTACCAATACGCAGTATCAGTTGATCGTCCAGCGGGGCACGGCCATCTCGGTTCCAGTTGCGGTTACCGTCATGTCCGCCCAGCCTGCCATCCTGTCGGCCAACGGACTGGGGAGCGGGCAAGGGCAGATCTACGGAGTCACATCCGATGGAAATGCCGCGTTCGCGGACGCGCAGACTCCGGCGCGCGCTGGCGAAGCTCTGGTTATCTACTGCATTGGTCTTGGAACAGTGAATCCGTCCGTTCCAGCAGGCTCGGGCTCTCCACTGGGAGGTCCGGTGAGCAACACCACTGCGCCGGTGTCCGTTACGATTGGCGGTCAGCCGGCTCAAGTTCTGTTTTCAGGACTTGTGCCGGGTTTCGCCGGTTTGTACCAAGTGAACGCAGTGGTTCCCAACGGCGTCGCGGCGGGCTCCCAGGTTCCGGTTACAATCTCGGTGGCCGGGCAAAACAGCGTCAGTGCAATTTCAATGGCCGTGCAATAGGCACCGTGCCCGCTAATAGACGGTGATGGCACCGATGAAGGTGTTCAGCCCCAAGGTGGTCGCAGGGCCAAAGAGTGCTCCCGGGTTCCCAGGGCCAGCGGTGGTGCAGCCGAAGTCCAAAACCGAGTAGAGCCCAATATAGTACGTCCCGAATGTGACCGGCGCGGTAAAGGTGAACGATTGATTGCCCCCAAACGGACCCGGTCCAGCTTCGCCGAAACATGAATTCGCGGTTATCGATCCAGGGACCACGGTGGTGTCGAAGTTCACGATTCCACCCAAGAACTGTTGGAGACAGCCTGGGCAAAAGCCACCCCTGTTGATCGTCCAGTCGAAGCTTATTGTAAAAGATGCACCAGGTGACACATGTGCCTGGTTTCTGCCGCTGGCGTTTACGTTTGCGTTGGTAGCGGTAAACGAAAATTGATTTACGCCAATGGTGGAAGAGATTCCGGGGACACCTTGTATGCCTTGTATGCCCTGTACGCCCTGCAGTCCCGCGGTGCCGCGCGGTCCGGTTGCTCCGGGCGGTCCCTCTGGCCCTGTGAATCCGTAGGGACCCGGCACACCTTGCGGACCCATGGGACCGGTTGCCCCCTTCGGTCCGGTTGCACCCGTCTGGCCGGGCGGCCCCATTGGTCCGGTCGGACCGGTCGGGCCTTGCGGAATGAATGGCGGCTCGGGCCCCGGCGGGCCTTGCGGTCCCGGCGGCGCTAGAGGAAAGTCCGTTACGGGCACTGTTAGCAAGCCCGGACTTGGACTGTTATACGAGTCCGACGTCGGAAACTGCAATGTAATTTTGCCGCTTCCCACCTTGCTCGGTGGGAGCAAGGAGAATTCAACGGCGAAACTGTCACCCGGCGCAAACGTCTTAGGTGTTCCGGAATAAGTGACAACCAGCACATTGGATCCGGTTCCGAGCGCCACCCCAAAGTCTGATGCGCTAAGGGTCGACGAGTCGACGATGACGGAGGCGATGAGAGAGCTGATCTGGCCGTCACCGATGTTGAACTGGAAGTTGAATTTATCGTTGGCCTGAATCTGCTGGGTCGAGCCGGTGTTACCATTTGCGCATACCAGCAGCGCACCCGAAGTCTGGCCGATCTGGACGGCGCTGGGGGTTATGGAACAAGTCAGGGTAATCTTGTTGTTGGGCGTTTGTGCTGCAAGAAACGCACTGCCTACCGTCGCGAACAGAAAGCTTCGCAATACTGTCATCCTCCGACCTCCATATCAGGGATCAGTATAGCTTGCGATGTTGCCGGCGTTCTACGAACCGGGCGTTTTCTCGAGCTGCTGCTTGGCCCAGACGCGGTTCGGATTGAGCTGCAAACAGCGCTCGAACGCTTTTTGCGCCTCGGCGCCTTGATTGGATCGGCGTAACGCGACTCCCAGCCAGAGCCACGCGTCCGAGTTCATCGGATTTAAATCGATCGCTTTGCGGAAATCCTTGATCGCCAGATCGATTCCGCCGCCGAAAGCCGCAGGCAGATAGTAGTTACCGACGCCGTGGCTGACATAGGCCATGGATGATTTGGGATCGAGCTCGATCGCCTTGTTTACCGCGTCCAGTGCGCACTTGCCATACTTCAGCCCAGCCAGCGAACCGCTGGAAACCATCTGGCCGCACAGCGTTCCCAGGACACGCTGGTACTCGGCCGAATCCGGCTTCAGGCTGACGGCCTTGTTGGCGGCGTCCATGCCGGCCTGCGCGGCGTTCTTCGCGGCTGTCTTGTCGTGCATTTCGATGGCAACTTCCGCGGCATACGATTGCGCCAATGCCACACGGTATTGTACGGTTGCGTCGTTCGGTTGTTTATCCGCTGCCGTGCGAGCGTCGGCCGCCAGCTTTTCGAGCGCCGCGCGGTCCTGATGATCCCGCGCCTTGATCAGATCGGAGTCGTCCAATGCTGCTCCGGGCGACGCGCCCGCGACGATTACCGTTAGAAATAAGCCGAGAAGCTTCATCTCTTCGATCGGACGTTTCCCGAGCTACAACGTTGCAACTTTTCTCTGGACGAGGAGGAAATAGAGTCCTAGTATCGCCAGCAAGATCCCATTCCAGGTCAGCACCACCGGGGCCGTAAACTCCTTGACCAGCGCTCCAACTACCAAACTTCCCACCGGCATACCGCCGCGGAAAGCGACGTTATAGACGCTCAGTACCCGGCCGCGCATATTGTCGGGCGCGATCAATTGCACGAGCGAGGTGATACTGGTGAAAACCGCCAAAAGCAATCCGCCGGATAAGAATATGAGAACGCAGCTCAGCACCAGCCAGCGTGACAGCGCAAACGCGCTGATCAGAATTCCGAGCCCCATCAGCATGAGCAAGACCGTTCGGCCCATGTGCCTGTGCTTACCGGCCGCCGCCACTGTCAGCGCGCCGAAAATCGATCCGATGCCCGAGCAGACCAGGAGGATCGTGTACAGATTCGGGCCGCCGTGAAACACATCCTTCGCGAAAACCGGAAGAAAGACGATGAGTGGAAACGCGAGCAAGGTCATCGAGAAGGCCAGTACGATCAGAGCTTCCATGGCGCCTTGATGGCGGATGAAATGAATGCCTTCCTTCATGCTGGTGAGAACGGATTCGCCGCTCTTGGTTGGCACGAAATGCGGCTGGATGATCAATAACGAAATAATCACCGCGATGAACGAAATGCCATTGAGCGAAAAACACCAGGACGCGCCGAACACCAGGGCTACGCCGCCCAGCGTGGGTCCCAAGACGCGCGCGGCATTGAATTGAATCGAATTCAACGCGATCGCATTCGGAAGATCCTCGGCCTTTACCAGCGTCGGAATGAGCGCCGAATAGGCCGGTCCGCCGAAGGATTGGGCGGTTCCAACAACGAACGAAAGAGCCAGAATTTGCCAGATCCGCACCACGCCGGTGGCAAACAGCCCGGCCAGCAGAAACGCACACGCCATCTGGACAAACTGCGATCCGAGCAGCAGCTTTTGCCGCTCCGTGCGGTCGGCCAATACGCCACCAACGAGGGAAAACAAAACGATTGGAACGCTGCCGAGAAAGGAATCCAGACCGAGCAGGAACGACGATCCGGAAAGCTGCAACACCAGCCAGGCCTGAGCGAACGTCTGCATCAAGGTGCCGACGCTGGAGGTGCACGCACCAATCCACATGATGCGGAAGTCGCGGTAGGCGAAAGCCTTGAAGACCCGGCTGAGCAATGGATTTACTCGATGCTACGGGAGGGGTTGGGGACGCTGAATCAGGTGCAGAATATTGCCATCGCCGTCGCTAAAAAACAGGAGGCGATTGCCTTGGATCCCGATGGGTTGCCCCAGAAACTCCACGCCGCGCTTCCGCAACTCCTCGCTGGCGGCGTCGAAATCGTCGACCGTGATCGCCATATGCCGGATTCCGGGGTCCTTCATCTGCTGCGGGGCCCGCTCTCCCACCGACGGGATGATCTCGATCATCGTGCCGTTCTTGGCGCGCACGAAATAATTGCCCTCGTACGTATAATTGATACGAAAATCAAGCGTCCGCACGTACCATTCCGCCAGTCGCTGCGGGTCGGGTGACGCAATGGCGGTGTGCTCCAGTCCTTGAAACATAAACCAGGATTGTATCAGAGTACGGTCCGCGCCCTATTGAAACAACTGCGGAGCGAACTCGTTCAGGTACTCGCGCCAGTTGGTCCAGGTGTGCGCGCCGGCGCTTTCTTGAAACATAGGCTGGAAGCCGTGTTTTTGGAACAGCTCCACGGTGGCCTTGGTCGTGTTCAACAGTCCATCGTCTTTGCCGGTGGCAAACCAGAACAGCTTCCACTCTTTCTTCGCTGCTGGATTGTCTAACTCCGCAAGATGCTGCTGCTCCCAACTCGGGCCCGCCGCGGACCCCGCCGCAGGGCCACCCAGCGGAATAACTCCGAAAATGCCCGAGCTAAACACGCCGACGTAGGCGAATTCGCTCGCGTGCGGGATCGCGATGTTCAGCGTGTGAGCGCCGCCCATGGAAAGTCCTGCGATGGCCCGGTGGGGCCGGTCTCGCAACACGCGATAGTGCGTCTCGGCGTACGGCATGATGTCGTTGACGAAATCCTTCACGAAGTCGTCATTAAAATCCGGTATTCGAGGAGCACCCGCGCCTGGCCGCCCGAAATCGAAGGGCCCGGTATGGCCGGCCGGCATCACGATCACCATCGGCTTGGCCTTCTTGGCCGCGATCAGGTTGTCGATAATGAAACCCGCGCGGCCCACCGATGTCCACGAATCGTCCGAGTCGCCGGCGCCGTGCAGCAGATAAAAGATCGGATACTTCTGCGAGCTGGTTTCATAGCCGGGCGGCGTGTATAAGTGCATCCGCCGGAACGTGTCCAGGCTCTTCGAAAAATAGGTGACGCTGGCGACCGCCCCATGCGGCACGTCTTTGATATCCATGAAATCGGCGCCTGGCAAGTAGACCAAGCTCCAGGCGTTGCCGTTCGATTCGCTGACCGAGGGATTGCGCGGGTCCATCACGGACACGCCGTCGACGTTGAAGTTGTACCGGTAAGCGCCCGGATCGATCGGCCCGATCGTGATTTCCCAGATCCCGCTCTCGGACTTGGTCAGATCGCGTTGCCGCGCGAGGCCAAATATGTCGGTGCTGAAAATCCGCACCTCAGTTGCCTTGGGAGCGAGAATCCGGAACGCGATGTGCCGGTCCGCGGTGACTTCCGGTGACGTGACGGAGGGAGGCTGCGCCGAGACCAGGGACACGAACGCCAGTAGACTCAAGCAAAGCGTCTGGTGTTGCATGCAGCATCGAGTATACAATGGCTCGTGAATGAGAGAGAAGATCAGAGAAATCGCTCCTTTTTGCGCGCTGCTCGCCATCTCCGCCCCGTTTGCGTTCGCGCAAACTCCCTGTCCCCACACGCTTCGGCCCGGTGACGGGATCACGATTACCAAGACGGAACACATGCCGGCCGCGGCGCCGGGCACTTTTCGCGTCTCGCCGAATTTTCCAGGAACGGTCCCGGTTGCGGTGCCCGCGTTCTGCCACGTGGAGGGCATGATCGATCAACGCACTGGCGTGGACGGCAAATCGTACGCCATCGGTTTCGCGCTTGCGCTTCCCGACGAATGGAACGGTCGATTTCTGTTTCAAGGCGGAGGTGGATTGAACGGCAATGTCGCTCTGCCCTTGGGTTCGCAAGCCGCCGGCGACATGCCCGCGCTCGCCCGCGGATTCGCAGTCGCCACCACAGACAGCGGCCACAAAGGCTCGGTGTTTGATGGCAGCTTCTTCCGGGATCAGCAAGCGAGCCTGGATTTCTACTACGCGGCGATCGGACGCGTGGCCCCACTCGCAAAGGCGCTGATTATGTCCTACTATGGGCGCGCGCCGCAGCATTCGTATTTTGACGGTTGCTCCACCGGAGGCCGCGAAGCCATGATCATGTCGCAGCGCTATCCGGATTATTTCGACGGAATCGTGGCGGGCGATCCGGCCATGCGTACTGGCCATTCCAATCTCGCGCTGGGTTTCATGACCGCCGCGTTCCAACCTGATCCCAAGAAATTCTTCTCCGATGCGGATCGCAAGCTGATCGTCAACTCCCTCCTCCAGGCTTGCGACGCGAAGGATGGCCTGAAAGACGGAATGATTTTCAACGCACGCGCCTGCAATTTCGATCCCGCGGCGCTGGTGTGCCCGAGTTCCAAGGGCGACGGTTGTTTGAGCAAGGCGCAGGCGGACTCGCTGAAGAAGGCCTTTGCGGGTCCGAAGTCGGCGGCTGGTGATGCTATCTATCCCGGATTTCCTTATGACGCCGGGATTGCGGATCGGGCCGGAATTCCGGGATTGCTCAATGGGCCCGTCATTCCCGTGGCCACCGGCGCGGATTTCGCGCACTTCGACGTCGATCGCGAAGCCGCGCGAGTGGAAGCAAATAAAACCGCCCTGCTTGGCGACAGCACCTGGACGAATCTCTCCACATTCGCCGGCCACGGCGGAAAGCTGCTGTTCTATCACGGCTTGAGCGATCCGTGGTTCTCGCCGCTCGACACGCTCGCCTATTACGAGAAGATGTCGCAGGATACGAGCAACGGTTCGGCGTCATCTTGGAGCCGGATTTACTTTGTCCCCGGCATGGGTCATTGCCAGGGTGGAAGCGCTACGCTCGATCAATTTGACATGCTGAGCGCCGTAGTCGATTGGGTGGAAAAGGGCGTGGCTCCAGATCGCGTCGTCGCCAAGGGGGCTGCGCTTCCTGGCCGCAGCCGTCCTTTGTGCCCATATCCGCAGCATGCCGAGTACACTGGTCATGGTGACCAAAACGACGCCAACAATTTCGTTTGCCGGGAGTAGGTAGGGTAGGAATGACATTTCTGAAAGACAGCTTAATTGAGCTGATCACGCAAACATCGACGAACCTTCCGCCCGATGTTCGCGCCGCTATGGGCGTGGCTCTGGAAGCAGAGGTTGCCGGCACGCAAGCCGCGCAAGCGCTCGGCATCATCGCGACCAATATCGACATGGCGCAGGAAGATGCCGGCCCTATTTGCCAGGACACGGGTATGCCGACGTTCATCGTCCACACGCCGGTGGGCGTGAACCAGCTTCAAGTCAAGCGCGCGATTCGCGAAGCCGTAGCGGAGGCAACGAAGCGCGGGAAGCTGCGGCCCAATTCTGTCGATTCGCTCACGGGCAAGAACAGCGGCGACAACCTGGGCGAAGAAACGCCGGTGATTCACTTCGAGCAGTGGGAGCAGGACGAGATCGAAGTGAAGCTGATCCTGAAAGGCGGCGGTTGCGAGAACAAGAACATACAATACTCGCTGCCGTGCGAGCTGGAGCACTTGGGCCGCGCCGACCGCAACCTGGAAGGCGTGCGCCGATGCATTTTGCATGCCGTGTGGCAGGCGCAAGGACAAGGCTGCGCGCCGGGCGCCGTGGGAGTATGCATCGGCAGCGATCGCGCGCATGGATATGATCTGGCCAAGGGCCAACTTTTCCGCACGCTGGATGACGTGAACCCGGTTGCAGAGCTCGCCAAGCTTGAGGCCGAGATCCTGGAGGAAGCGAATCGCATCGGCGTCGGCGCCATGGGCTTCGGCGGAAAAGTGTCTTTGATCGGTTGCAAGGTGTGCGCTGCCAACCGGCTGCCCGCGAGCTTCTTCGTTTCTGTGGCGTACGATTGCTGGGCGTTCCGCCGTCTCGGCGTCAGGCTGGATGCTTCGATCGGCGCGATCACGCAATGGTTGTATCGCGATCCCGATCGCGCGGTGGAGCGCATGGCGCGTTCGGAGGGATTCCCTCTGACCGGCCGTGAGGTGGTGCTTACCGCGCCGTTGTCCGAAGAGCAAGTCCGGTCACTACGCGTCGGCGATGTTGTGCTCATTTCAGGCGAAGTGTTCACCGGGCGCGACGCGGTGCACGCGCATCTGATGAAGAACCCACCTCCCGTGGACATGCGCGGCTCGATTCTTTACCATTGCGGACCGGTGATGCTGAAGCAAGGCGACGGTTGGGTCGTGAAGGCCGCGGGTCCCACCACCAGCAGCCGCGAGGAACCGTATCAGGCCACCATCATCGAGAAGTACGGAGTGCGCGCGGTCATTGGGAAAGGCGGCATGGGCAAAAAGACGCTCGCGGCCCTCGAAAAATGCGGCTCCGTGTATCTCAACGCCATCGGCGGCGCGGCGCAGTTCTACGCGCGGACGGTGGAAAAGGTGTTGGGAGTGAACCTGATCGAGTTCGGAATTCCCGAGGCCATGTGGCATCTGCGCGTGAACAAGTTCGCCGCCATCGTCACCATGGATTCCCATGGCAATAGCCTGCACGCCGATATCGAACGCGAGACCGGAGCAAAGCTCGCGGAATTGCAGAAAGCTTAAGGCTCCGCGATCACGCGGCGGCAATCAAGTCCGTGATCTCGTGCACGGAATCGACCAGTTGCTGATCGAAGGGTCGATCTCCGAAATCGAATGCATACCGTTTCTCGAGAAACACCACGATTTCGAGGACGTCCAGCGAATCCAGCCGGCCGGAAAGCACCAGCGAATCGGTATCGGCAAACGGATTGGTGTCGCCTTTGCGCCGCAGGAGCGACTCCAGGAACTGGCGTACTGTGTCTTGGTTATTCATTAGGCCCTCCATCCCACCAAGCGAGTCAGAAATAGCAGGTGCTCGCGAATCGGGACCGTGTGCCGCAACTCTTCGAATACCTGCAGAAAGCAAAAGAACAAAACTACGCCCGCGATGGGCGCCAGCCGCGTCCGAAGCCACGATCCCTGAGGATTCTGCGGACCATTGCCTCTCGTTCCTGTCCTGCGGATTTGAGAAACACCGATCCCGATGCTAAGAATCGTGGCGTACACCATGAAGACGTGAAATCCGGTGACGGCGCGCCAGAGTCCGAGGTCGCGCACCACGTCGATGTCGCGAATGAAATGAAATATCGGAATGCCCAGGCCCACTGAAACCCAAGTGGCGAACAGCATCCGGACGCGCGGGTGCTTCTTGAAGCAACGCATGTAGACCGGATAGAAAAAGAAATCGGCGATCAGTTCCTTGAAATAGTAGTAATAGCGATTCCAAAAGTCGACGATGGTGCGCGACTCGAGCGGCCGGTACGTGTTTCGAAGGAGCTTAAACCCCGCCAAACGGCAACCCGCGACCACGGTGTTTCCCCAGATCGCGGTGCGCAGGACTGAATCGACGAAGCCGGTCAATAGACTCGCCCAGCACAGATACCAGGCGGGCGGATGATTGGCCGTACTGGCGGCGATCGCGTCCGGTAGCTTTGGAATGCCGGCAGCGCCCCACGCCATATCGAGCGTCGCCCAGACGAGTGAAAGCAGAAAGCTCCAAGCCAAAAGCTTGAGGCCCTTCAATTGGACCACCGCGCGTTCCTCCGCGTTCTTCGCCTCCATGCGCCGCATCGCGGACGGCCGCTTGAAAAATGGGGTGGTCGAGGCGAGTGCCGCCGGGAAGAACGAGAAGAACATCGTTGCGTTTGGCCACAATGAGGCGTCCGCGCGATCCGTGAGCGCGAACGAAATGATCCATAAGCATGCGGCGAGCGCTCCTACCAGCGGCCACAAAACGGCAGAATGCAGCGCGCCGCCGACTGCGGCGGAGAAGACCACCAGCAACGTGATGCGCGGCCGTTTCGCCACGAATCCTTTGGGCCAACGGTGAATGACTACCCACAGCAGAGCCGTGATCGCTATTGCGAGCACCGTTCCCATTGCCCGTTGCTCCAGGCTGAATCCGCCCTTGACCATGGAAGGAATCCAGCACATCCCCCCGATCGCCATCAGGGTCCAAGTGTGCCGCGGCAGAAAGAAAATCCCGGCCAATATGGCGATCACTACCGGATCGCGCACGCCGCGAAAATAGAAAAGCACCGACGCGCAGGCCAGCATCGCGAGCTTTCCGCCAGTGGTTTGCGCGAATGCGACGATGCGCGGATCGGCGTCGATCCTCGGAATCAGGGTTTGTGGAACGCGCTGGGCCGGCGAGTTCAGCGGAAGTGTTTGCGTCGCCATTGCTCGTCAGTTCTCACCGTCGAGTATTGCGGTGAGCGCCTTGCGGTCGATCTTCCCTGCCAATCCAACGGGCAAATGCTCGATAATCCTGACTTGATTCGGCACCGACTGCGAGGGCAGACGATCTCGCATCACCTTCTGAATTTCACCAGCCGAGCGTTCTGTGCCGCTGACAAAAGCAACAATCCCGGATGCGGAGCCGAACTGCACCGGCCACGGCACTGCCGCGACCGAATTCGACGAACAGACCTCGCGCAGATGCGATTCAATTTCGCCCAACTCCACCCTGTAGCCGCGGACCTTGACCTGATTGTCAACGCGGCCGAGGAAATGATGCAGCCCGTTCGCGTCGCGGTAAGCCACGTCTCCGGATCGATACCAGCGCCGGCCGTCGATCAACGGAAAGCGCGCTTTGGTCAACTCCGGATCTTTCCAGTATCCGAGAGCCAACTGCGGACCTCCGATCAAGAGCTCTCCCGGCTGGCTGGTTTCTACGTCGCACCCCGCTTCGTCCAAAATTCGAAGCTCATTTCCCGGAAGTGGCGGCCCGATGGCGACGATGCCGCGCCCCGGTGTCACGGTTTCCGTGCCGGTATAAAGCACGCCGGCGCACACCACGGTAGCTTCCGTTGGTCCGTACATGTTTTCGAGCGGGCTGTTGGGCGCGGCTTCCACCCAACGTTCCGCTGTGATTGCAGGCAGAACGTCTCCGGCGAACATCGTATAGCGCAACGCGGGAAACACACTGGGACGCAGCATCTTCATCTGATCCAGGAACACCGCGACCGTCGGCGTCGAAAACCACACGGTGATTGCTTCCGTTCGCATAAAATCGCGCGGCGCCATCGCCTGTGCCGAAGGAACCACACACACCGCAGCTCCCGAACTCCACGCTGTAAACATGTTCGAGACGGAAACATCGAAGCTCAGATCGCACGGCTGCGCGACTCGATCCTCAGGCAGCAACGGATAGCGTTGCGCCATCATGGCGAGGAAACTAGCCACACCACGGAACGCGACCGCAACGCCTTTTGGAACGCCGGTGGAACCCGACGTGAACAGGATGTAGGCTATGCCTTCGCTCTCCACCGCCGCCGGCTCGCGCAATGTCTGTGCATGATCCACCGCTTGAACGCGCGTGGCAGGCCACGAACCGCCGCATGGCAAACCCGCAAGCACGGGCTCGCCCTCGGCATCCACCAGCACGGCGTCCGGTTGGATCGTGTCCAACATGTGCTGCAAGCGTGCCGCGGGAAGCTTTGGATTGAACGGAACGTAAGCCGCGCCGGACCAACACGCTCCCAGCAGCCCGGCGTACGCTTCGTAACTGCGGCCGCCGAGAACGGCGACTCGTTGTGGGCCCGCGGGTGCTTGTTTCGCAATCCACGCGGCGATGCCCTGCGCGTGGCGGGCCAGGTCAACGTAAGAATAGCTGGTCCCATCAACACGTAGCGCAACGCTGTTGGGCAGTGATTCGGTGGATCGGTAGAACGGCAAGGCGAGATTGTGACCGACCGCCATCCATCGAACGAATCGACCAAAACGAATCCGATCTTTAGAACGTTGGAGATAGCCTGCTCACGGGCGGTGCCCGCTGCAACTTGAGTGATGGGTCTGTTAGAATGAGTTTTGTCGCGGGCCAGGTAGCTCAGCTGGTAGAGCGCAGCCCTGAAAAGGCTGGCGTCGGCGGTTCGATTCCGTCCCTGGCCACCACAAAATAAAGCACTTAGCAGCAGCCAAAGAGCTAAGGTTTCAGTCAACCGAACAATAACCGAACATCCTCAACAGGCGTTAGTTTTGTCGGCAATACTTCACTTCCATCAGTTTCCAGATTTCCCGCGCCGTGCTTCCGGTCCTGGCGATGTGCTGCCGCGCCAGCTTCGCATAGCGTTCGGTCATCTTGATATTCGAGTGGCCGAGGATTTTCGCGAGCTCGTAGAGATCGCCGCCGTTCATCATGTACCAGGACGCGAACGTGTGGCGCAGATCGTGAAAGCGAAAGTCTTGGATGTTGGCCCGTTCAAGCAGGTCCTCAAAACTCCCCTCCACGCGTTGCCGGTTGCTCGTCGCGCCTAGTTTAGGCGGAAAAATACGATCTTCTCCAATCACGGCGGGAAACCGCCGCAGCTCGCCGGCGAGTTCGGGAAGCATCGGGACATAACGCATCTTGCCGCCCTTCAGCTTCGCCCTCACCGCCAACAGCCCTTCGTTGTACATTACGTCACTCCAACTCAGAGAAAATATTTCTGAAGCACGCATCCCCGTGGTAACGGCGATAAGCACAATCAGCCTGAGCCGATAGAACGTCTTGTTGATTGCTTTCGTACCCTTGCGGTACGTTCTTTCATCGAGCGCTTGCTTGAGCCTGCCAAGTTCCTCAGCCGAGAGGTAACGGTCGCGTTGATCATCCGGCCGTTTGACCTCGACCAGGTCGGCCGGGTTCCGGTCAATTCCGGTTTCCTTCGACCAGATCGTCGCGGCCTTCTTCATCATGTGGTGCATGACGTTGAAGTGCCGCACGGCCGTTCCTGCTGAGAGCTCGCGAAGCACGGTCAGTTTTTCGTACCAGCCTGAGACGGCCACGCCATCAACCTCCCGCACAAACCGGCTACCCAGCTCGTCGCGAATGCCCTCCAGGATGCTTTTCTCCCGGCCCGCCGAACGCTTTTTGGCACCGTAATGGGTCCAGTAGCGATCGATCAGTTTCGACATCCGAAAGTTGACCTCCCGTTTGACATCGAGATGCCGGTTCTCATCGCGCACCGACATCTTTTTCCGCTCCACCTTCCGGGCCAGTTCAAAAGACCCATGCACCCACAGGCTCTTATTTCTGCCTCCTTCCCTCCAGCGAACTTCAAACACTCCATCCGACATTTTGTGAATGGACACTTCAATGCTTCTCCTTTCAGTCAATGGTTTCGATCGTGTGCTGTTCAACGAAGCGCTCCAGCGCTTTCAAATCGAACCGCAACGCTCGACCAACCTTGACGCAGGGAAGCTCCCGCAACCGGGCTTTCTTGTAGACTGTGTCCACTTCGAGGCCGAGGTATTGGGCCGTCTCCCTGACATTCAGGAGCCGCCTACCGATGCCTCCATTAGACACCGTCGAGCCTTCATGTCATTTCTTCCGTTATCGCCCCAATGCTCAGAACCGTCCCGTGACACGCAGTGAAAGCCTCGACTGCCAAGCTGCTAGTGGAGACACGGCCCAAACCAGACGCCTGAGGCGAAGATCGCTGCGGCAGCCACCAACCCCACCGATACCCAACGTACAATTGCCGGGCGTCGATGGGCCTCGTTGACCTCGTGTACGTATTCGCGTGCCTTCAGGCCGGCGATGTGAATATCGCCCTGGAGACCCTCCCGCATCTTCTCCGCTGACTCCTTCACCATCTTGGCGAGCATACTCCCGGCACGCATTTCGGCCTTCTTCATCGACTCATTGAATTCTGCAATCAGCTGTTGGTTCGATTCGTAATACCTTTGCGCCGATTCCTCGAACACCATGCGGTTCATCGTCACCAGTGCAAAGAGCGGGTCGCCGGGCTCAATGCGAATGCCGTTCTCGGCGAAGACTTCGCTGATCATTTGTTTCATGTCAGGCATACGTTTGCTCTCCCTACAAAAGTGACAGCTGGTCTAACTGCTCGAACAGGTCCCGCTGGACCATCTTCAGCCGCTGTTTGCTCATGACCGTAGCCGTTCCGTTGCGGATGGCATCCTCGAACGTCCTCTTGCGCGTGATGACCTCTTCAACGTCGCGCCCGAAAGTGTCCGGGTTTCTCTTCGCAATGTGAACCAGGCCGAAGACTTTGGACTCGCTGTCTTTGTAGGCCTGCATGTCGGTGAACGTCTTGCCGTCGCGCTCGATGACGCCGAAGTACTCGTTCAGCCAGACCACGATGTTTCGTTCGGCGCTGCTATCGGCGAGACTCTTGAACCCCTTGAGCGTGTCCCCGAGCGCCTGTCCGCCGGTTATGATCGTGTGAACGTACAGCTTTCGCCCAGCATCGGAGAGCATTTCCAGCGCGTTGCTTTCGACGATGAAGCTCCAGAGCGGAACGAAAGTGGAAGCACCGTTGTCGACGATGAAGGTTCCCTCTTCGGTGAGCAGCCGATGCAACAAAATGTCGAAGCCACCAGAATCAATGCGGCCGTCGCGCATGAGCGCCAGGTGCTCGGCGCCCAACTCGGCATATTGCGAGAAGGTCTGGTTCACCGGATCGCTGTCAATGCAGTGGATCTCCCTGACCGTGATGGCGGAAGTATTGGGCAAGAATGCTGGCGACCAAGCTCTTGCCGACGCCACCTTTGCCCTGTAATGTGAGATGAATCGTTGACGCCACTGGTCCTGCCTTCAGGCCGCCTGCGATTCGTTCGTCAAGCTGTTCAATGTTCCTGGACATAGTTCCCTCCTGGTGCTCGTCGCAGTCTCACCATAAAAACCGCGCTGTCACCTTATAAAGGAAATGGCGGAGGGGGTGCGGGACGGTAAAATTTTTCGATCAGTCCGAACTCAGATGAGTTTGCTTTCGTCTGGAGGTCCCGGAGGGTACTCGAACCCACGGGTTTTCTTGGCGTTGACCGGAATCTTCGCCCTCGTGCTTGAAACAGGCGTTTTCGAACGGACTTGCACCGGCGGCGGAGTCGGTGCGGCCTGGAGTAACTCGTTCCTTACGCTGGATGCGGGTAAGGTAGGAACCTAGGCTCTGGACAGTGACAACGATCCCGGCATCCTCCTCGAGCCACTGGCGGATCGTCGCCAGGCTTTGCCCTTCGGCTTTGGCAGCTCGGATCTCAGGCCACAGGGCGCGCAACTGGCCGGCCTTGGTGGCAGGCCTTTTCCCGCGCCGTTGTGCGAGGCGGTCTTTGGTCTCAGTGATCCATTGTTGTTCGGCTTTTGTGTATTCCTCGACTTTCGCCATAGCACCAATAGTTTGCGCTGCGTTTCGACATAATTCAACGGATTTCGACAACGCGACGGGCTGTTCGACGTTCTTCGACATATTTCAACCGCAGCGAAGACAACAAACATGGGTAGTGGAACATAAAGCCGGACAGGTTGTGTGTTTTTTGTGTCTATCGCACTGATCGCACGCGCCTTCACGCGTCCGACAATTCGCTATAGCTGTCCGGCATTCGTCGGACGCCTAATTTTTCGACAAAATAATGCCGTCCCGCACCCCCTCCGCCATTTCCTTTATAGGGTGGAGGAACCGATGCCAAAACGATCGATCCGACTGACTGACGCAATCGATCAGCGAATTCAATCCGCCGCCAAGCTGCGAGGCTACTCGACCCCGAGCGCCTTCCTTCGAGCGGCGATCAAGAAAGAGCTGAACGAGCCTGGAGAGGGCTCCGCGGCCAATGAAAAGATTCTGGGCTACATCAGGGAAGTGCGTCAGGACGTGCGCCGCGTTGAACGAGCCCAACAGGCCTTATTCGCTTTGGTGGACAGCTTCGCGAAGGTCTTCGTTACCTGTGTGCCAGAGCCGCGTGGCGAAGCCATGCAGACCGCACTCGGAGAGGCGCGAAACCGCCACGCCCGGCTGCTCACCAATGCGGGCCACGCGATGCTCAGTGACTCGATGGTAGCGATGGAGGACTTAATAAGCCGTGGCGGAAAAATAAGGATGAGGAGCGAGAGTTCCGGCTTCGGCCAGCGAAGCCGCCAGCGCGCGGTGAACGCCGAGTCTACGCGTCCGCGTATCGCATCATCATGCATCACGCCCGCATGAGCGGAGTCCGAAGGCGCCGCGTCATTGGGTTCGGTAACGGGGAGAACTCACAGCCGACCATACTCCCAGCGCTGCGCGGTGCGGGTGCTGTATTCCAAGAACACTAGTAATGGGCAGTGGCGAGCCCACGGACGTTACGTCGCCCGCGAAAGCGCTACGCATGAGGGTGATCCGAGGGCAGTTGGGTTCAATGCCACTGAAGAATCGATCGACATCGCAGCGCGGCTCGAAGGTTGGCAAAAGACCAACGATGAGCGGCTTTGGAAGTTGATTGTGTCTCCCGAGTTCGGCGACCGGGTGGATCTGAAACGGTTGACTCGCGATCTGATTTCACAGATGGAGACCGATCTCGGCACGCGTCTCGAATGGGTGGCGGCGGCTCACTTCAATACCGAGCACCCGCATGTTCATGTTGCGCTGCGAGGCGTGGGAGCGGAAGGTCGGCCGCTTCGTCTCAGCCGGGACTTCATTAGGGAGGGTATCCGCCACATCACGGAGGATTTGTGCACCCGCCAGCTTGGGTATCGGACGGAATTCGATGCCGCCGATGCGCAACGTCGCGAGGTACATCAACATCGTTACACGTCGCTGGACCGGATCATCCAGCGGGATGCTGACAGAGCCGAAGCCGCTGAGTCCCCTTTCTTCACGGTCAACAAGGACCCAAGCCGCGCGGGACTCGGTCCAAGCACATCGCTGATCGAACGGCGCACAGCGGAGCGGCTGATGGTCCTCGAATCCATCGGATTGGCCGAGTCCACCGGCCCGAAGACTTGGCGTGTACGGCGGGACTTCGTGAACGTACTCCGAGCCATGCAGCGCAGCGCTGACCGTCAAAAGACTCTGGCAGCACATGGAGCCCTAATCTCCGATGAGCGCCTTCAGATGACCGTGCTCGACCTTCGAAGCCTTACGACCCTGGAAGGCAGAATCCTCGTCCACGGAGAGGAAGAGTCCTCCGGACGCAGCTACCTCATACTCGAAGGAACGGACGCGCGAGTCCACTATGTCTACTACACTCCCGAAATCGAAGCGGCCCGAAATCGCGGGGGCTTGCGAACGAATTCTTTCGTTCAGCTTCGAAAGTCGACTGCGGAGGGCCGCCCGGCGCTGGAAATCGATGACATGGGTGATTCAGAGGCGATCTTGCGCAACAATGCGCAAGCTTCGTGAGTTAGGCCAACGTCTTATCCGCCGCGGCATCATCCCTGAGGATGACGGCTGGGATGGATGGCTCGGTCGCTATCAGAAGGCGCTTCGGGACGCCGTGACCACTCTCGAAATCCCGAGCGTAACGAAGCAATCTGAGCGCAGCAAGAATCGAGATCTTGGCCGATAGTCTGAATCGTCTGATTGGAGACTAGATAGGACGCCTATTAAACGTAGAAGTGAATGCAACCACACACTGTTACATCAGCCGTAACTAGCACAAACGGCGCCGCGAAAGTGTTGCTCCCAGACTGTTAGCCCGCTCAGCCATGCTTCAAAAGCGCGCTTAGGTCGTCTCCGGAATGCTGGGGTATCGAGCCTAAAAGCGCAGCCCTCAGGACGGGATGTTCTACCGTCGTTTTACCGCTGCGCGGGCAGCATCCGTCAGCTCGATGGGAAAGTGGCTGGGCAGTTGGGTGGGTTGACCCTCCCAAAGCTGTTCATAGTTGGAGCCATCTCGCTGTCTCTACACATCCGCTAACTTCTTGGGTCGACAACCAGATAAACTGGCGAACCCGCCTTGCTGACGCCGCAAGGCCGTAGCCACATAGCTAAACGGATCTCCTGGTCGACACACAGGAGGTCGAGCGAGGGTGGAAAATCACAACTATCATTGCGCGCGATCTCTACAAGCAGGGATTTCAGGATTGTATGGGCACGATTTGCAATCACGTTAGTTTGAGGCACTGCGGGTACTATTCAAACTAGTTTTTGCGTCTAGCTGTAACTAAAGCGCCGCGGGGCGGGCACTAATTGTTGGAGTTCATTCACAGCGATACTCGTTGAAATTTGCGAATAGAGAAGACGCGTATGATTCGGGTTCACGGCGTTGAGGTTCAAATCCTCGAACCCATCCATTGTTGCTCAACCCGATGATTTCAAGTCCAGGTCATGACGAGACCGAATAAAGCTTTCTCAGCCATGTGAACACACCCCTGATTTGCGGACGAGATCGTGCTAAACCAGTTCGCTCCGACGAGCACGGGTTTCTATCTTTATTATCCGCAGCGCTCGCAGGTTCACCCGAAGCTTCGACTCGCACTTTGGGCTGCTTTCCTGAAAACCAGGGAGCAAGATACGGCGATAGGCTCGTTCTTGTACTAGTGGCTGTCCGCACTGATCCTGGAGGTTCAAGTCCTCGAAACTATCCACTGTTGCTCCACGCGATGATTTCAAGTCCCAGGTCATTACGAGACCGAATAAAGCTTTCTCAGCCATGTGAACACACCCCTGATCGGCCCAAGTTTGAATCCGTTGTTATATAAGACTGAAAGGTTCGCCGCTGAAATCTCTCCGACCGTGTTTAGGCGATCTAACCCTACTTCCCATCGACCGAAAACGCAA
>CAVOVR010000011.1:0-12323 GCA_963699905.1 Bryobacterales bacterium | reverse complement strand
CGCTCATGCCGTAGCCCACGATTTCGGCCAGAATGTTCGCGCCGCGCCGCCTGGCATGCTCGAGTCTCTTCGAGGATCACGATGGCCGAGCCTTCGCCGACGATGAATCCGTCGCGATCGGAGATCCAAGGGCGGGATACCTTCTCAGGCGCGTCGTTACGCTGTGAGAGGGCGCGCATGGCCGCAAATCCGCCGATGCCCATAGGAGTGATACAGGCCTCGGCTCCGCCGCAAATCATGACGTCGGCATCGTCACGTTGAATGATCTTGAACGAATCGCCGATGGAATGCGCGCTGGTGGTGCAGGCGGTAGCCGTTGCCGAATTCGGCCCCTTGGCGCCGGTGCGGATGGACACGTAGCCCGAGGCCAGATTGATGATGGTGGCCGGAATGAAGAACGGCGAGATGCGGCTGGGACCTTTTTCGAGCAGAGTACGGTGTTCGCGCTCGATGACTTCGAATCCGCCGATACCGCTGCCGATGACGACGCCCACGCGTTCGGCATTGTGCGCATCCACCTTCAAGCCGGACTGGGCGAGCGCGAATTCCGAGGCCGCAATGCCGAACTGAATAAAGCGGCCCATCTTCTTGATTTCTTTTTTCTCGATGAACCGCGCGGGATCGAAATTCTTGACCTCGCCGGCGATCCGGCAGGCGAACGCCGCAGCGTCGAATTGTTCGATTCGCGAAATCCCGTTCCGCCCTCGCGGATGCCCTTCCAGCTCTCCTCGGTGCCAATGCCAAGCGAGCTCAGCAGGCCGACTCCTGTGACTACTACTCTGCGCGACAACGATGGCTCCAGACTGGCTCCCGGCGGTTACTTCTTTTTCTTGTTCTCGATGTAGTCGATGGCGTCTTTTACGGTTGCGATCTTTTCGGCGTCTTCATCAGGGATATCAATGTCGAACGCTTCTTCAAACGCCATCACCAGCTCCACGATATCGAGCGAGTCCGCGCCAAGATCATCCACGAACGAGGCGTTGTTGTCCACCTGGCCTTCGTCCACGCCAAACTGCTCCACGATGATCTGCTTCACTCTCTGTTCAACCGACATGAATCCTCCCCACGAATATCAGCAAAAGATGACTACAAACTCATTGATTCTAGCGATGCTAGCGGCTAGCCGCAACTGCGCCGGCCGCAACTACGCCGATGGGGGCTGGGCTTTGCTCCGATTTATCCACACAATCAGATCTACAAGGCAGGGCTTCCTGCCACCCCAATTGTAGCCTAGTCGAGGGCGTTTGCCGGGGGCGCCAGCTTGCGTCAACAAGCGAAGGCGCGCGAAACTGAGCCATGACGACTGCCGAAGGGCTTGCCATGCTGTTCTCGCGCGACTTGACGAGACTCATCCAGGAGCTGCAGGCGTTTCCAAGCGATGCGGCCCTGTGGCAGCGCGCGCCGGGAGTGAAGAATTCGGCCGGGAACCTGGTGCTTCATCTGGAGGGCAATCTGCGGGAGTACATCGGACGGCAGTTGGGCCAGGTGCCTTACAGCCGCGTTCGGGATCAGGAGTTCGCGCTGGCCGGTATCTCGCGCGACGAGTTGGTCCGGCGCATGGAGCAAGTCAAGGAGCTGGTTGCGAAGGTCGTGTCGGAGCTCAGCGATGCTGCGCTGGAGGCGGCTCACCCGGAGCGTGTTCTCGAGAAAGAACTCTACTCGCGCGATTTTCTCGTTCACCTGCACGGGCACCTCAATTTTCACTTGGGGCAGATCGACTATCTGCGGCGAATTCTGACGGAAGGCTCCGCGGTCGCGTTCGCGGGTTTGTGAAACTTGGCACATGCCCCGATTCATCTATCTACACGGCTTCGCGAGTAGTCCCGCTTCGCGCAAAGCTCGTTTTTTCGCGGAACGGTTCCGCGAGCTGGGGATTGGACTGGAAGTGCCGGATCTGGCGGAGGACGATTTCCGGAATCTGACGCTGACGGCACAACTCCATGTGATCGACCGAATCGCCCGGGATGAACCGGTGTCGCTGATCGGTTCCAGCATGGGCGGATATCTGGCGGCGTTGTACGCGGCTCGCCATCCCGAGGTTGAGAAATTGGTGCTGATGGCGCCGGCGTTTTCCTTCGCCTCGCGCTGGCCGGAAACCTTGGGCGAGGCCGCCATGGATCAGTGGAAGCGCACGAACACCCTGAAGGTGTTTCACTACAGCGAAGGACGCGAAGTAGAACTCGGCTACCAGTTGGTGGAAGACGCCGGCCAATACGAACCCTATCCGGACGTCGCGCAGCCAGTGTTGGTCTTTCAGGGCCAGCAAGACACCGTTGTTCCGCCCGAGTATGCGGTCACCTTCGCCGAGCGCCATCCGAACGCGCGCCTGCGCCTGCTTAATTCCGATCACGAATTGACCAACGTGCTGGATGAGATGTGGATGGAGACCGAGGAATTTCTATTCGGCGGGAAACTCGATGCGCTCGTAGATGGCGGCCAGGGGCACTGAGACGCCGATGGATGGGATGTGGAGAATGTCGCTGGGGCGCTGATAGTCGCGGAAGGTCCAAGTGTCCGCATCGCCGCGGGTGTATTGCTCTATGCGGATTTGATCCTGAGCCACCAAGATGTAATCAGTCAGCGAATCGATCTTACGATAGCGTTGAAACTTTAGTCCGCGATCCTAATGTTCCGTTGATGGCGACAGAACTTCGAAAATTACGGCAGGATTGAGCAAAACATCGTTGTGTTCATCCTTCACCTTGGGCTTCCCGCAGACAATCGTGAGATCGGGGTAGGTGTACATGCGAGACGAGACCCGCACGCGAAGATCGGAACCGAAAACCTCGCAACCTGCGCCGCGACCTGGCGTGTTAAGCTCACCGATCAGGTTCATCTGCAAAGTGGCGTGGCGCACGCTTGCACCTGGCCGGAGGACAATCGTGCCGTCCAGGAACTCTTGACGGAATTCGGCGGCGCGCTCGAAAGCTAAATAGCGCTCCTCGGTAACATACATGCTAAACGGTAACCCAGCCCTGCTTCCGCGAGCTTTCCGCCACCTTCTCCAGCAACCGCATCCCTAACAACCCGTCCTCAAATGTCGGATACTCCACCGGCGCCGCCGCGTCCGCCACGCGAGCATAGAAACGCTTGAACACCTGCTTGTGTGTATCGTCATACCCTTCGCTGTGGCCGCCAGGAAGATCCGCGAAAGCCGCGGCTCGCGGATACATCAGCGCTGGATCCTTCACCAGGATCTGATTCGGCTGGTCGCGCCGGCCGATCCACAACTCATCCGGCCGCTCCTGATTCCACGCTACGCCCGCCTTGGTTCCATAGATCTCCACCGTGAACATATTCTTCCTGCCCGCCGACATCTGGCTCACTGTAAATGCGCCACGCGCGCGATCGCCCAAACGCAACAGCACCGAGCCAAAATCGTCCGTGTTGATCGGCACGCTATCGTAATCGCCGGGCTGCAAGGTCTTGCCCGCGAATGTCTCCACAGATCCCTTCGGCCGCCGGCGCGTGCGGTGAAACGTCGCAAGATCGGCGCACAGCGACGTGATGTGCAGGCCCGTCAGATGCTGGATCAGGTCCATCCAATGCGACCCGATATCGCCCATGGCGCGCAGCGCGCCGTTGTCCGCGGAATCCACGCGCCAGTTCCAATCGGTATCATACAGCAGCCAGTCCTGCGAATAGGTACCCTGCACGATCAGAATTTCCCCCAGCTCGCCAGCCTCGATCATGCAGCGCATCTGTTGGACCACCGGATAGTAGCGGAGATTATGTTGGATGCAATTGGCCAGCTCCGCTCGGGCCGCCAGTTCCACCAGTTCCCGGGCCTCCTGCACCGTAACGTGAACGGCTTTTCGCACAAGACGTGCTTGCCCGCTCCAAGCGCGGCGCGGCAGATCGAGTAATGCAGCGCGTTGGGTGTCAGAACATGGACCGCATCGATCCCGCGATCTTCGAGCAGTTCCTGATAATTTCCTGTGGCGCGGTTGACTCCAATGCTGTTGCCGAATTGTCTCGCTCGTTCGGCATTGGATCCGGCCACCGCCGCGATCTCGACATGGCCCAACCGGCGCAGGTTCTCCGCATGAACTTTTCCCATGAAACCAGTTCCGATCAGGGCCGTCTTTAGTATTTTCATAAGATATTTGCTCGGGTTGACGATATTGTTGAAGTAGGAATTGGTAAACTGAGATTCTAACCGAATGGTTGTCAAGATACGACTTAGCTCGGGAGCCAGGGTAAGGCAGAAGCGCCGCAAGAATCAGCATGTCGCTTTGGCGTTTGGCGCCCTGCTTACGCCTGCTGCGGTAATGGCCTGCGTGCTCACGTTTTGGCGGTTGGCTGCGGATCTTAGCGTCACAGGACAGTTTCCCATCACAGACGGTCTCTTCTCGCACTGGCAAGTGTGGCTCACTGTTGCGGTCACGTTGCAGTTCTCTGCGATTGTGCTCAATCGCTATGGAAAAGCAGAACCGGTCCTTCCGGAAACCGTAGATCGCCGGGAACGAAAACTAGCCAGCTCCGCTACTGACGCAATCCCGTACAAAACCTACTAGTACTTCCTGTCTGTGGCAGCGCGCCACACCCTCTGCACCGGCGGCAGTCCGCACATTGCAACCGCCGCTAACGCAAAGCGCAAACCCGCTGAGATCAAATCGCGAAACTTTGGCCAGCTCTCGTGCATCTGAGATGACAGAGGCCAAGGCAACATGGGAGCTTTCAGAGTCGAGATTACGCCGCGGCCCGCGGTGGCAGGTGTTCGATCCGTTCTTTCTAGAGCCAGTTCGGAGCGCGTGGCAAATTTACGAGCGCTTTTCGAGGGCCGTCTCGCCGCCTCGGCACTGACCCTCGGCCGTCAACTGCCCAACATTTTGGTCGCCTTGTTGACACCCGCGGCGCTAGTAGCGCTGGCCATGGGACTTTGGCGCGTCTGCGCGGATCTCGACTGGGCCGGCGCTTTCCCATCTCGAGCGGCTTTTTCTCGCACTGGCAGGTCTGGATCGCACTATCGATCGCATTGAAAATGCTTTCGTCTTCCTTGTTGGCCTGGGACCTCAGAACCCGCAAGATTTCAGAAGAAAACCGCACGCTGTTCTGATATTCTGAATCTTAGGCGGGTCTTCGGGTCATGTCCTTCCGCAGCCGAACGCGAGTCACCGGCGCATTCTATATTCCCGGCTTTCCGAAAGGCGTAAAGTGGCTGCTGATCAGCAATGTCGCCATCTTCGTGATTGGCTTCTTTGCCGGGCTCGCCGGCTTGACCGGCCGCTCGCTTATCTGGCGCTCACTCCGGTCGACGTTGTCAAATATTTTTCCATCTGGCAGCTTGTCACGTACGCTTTTCTGCACGGCGGCTTCGGTCACATCATCTGGAACATGCTGGCGCTTTGGATGTTCGGCGCCGATATCGAACGCGTTTGGGGAACTCGCCGTTTCGTGCAGTTTTATTTCTTCTGCGCCGTCGGCGCGGGCATCTGCGTAGTCATCGCTAATTACCTTTTGCCTTGGGGCAACCCGAACACAGCTACCATCGGCAGCTCCGGCGCTATTTTCGGCATCCTGCTGGTATACGCGATGATGTTCCCGGACCGCGAGATCCTGTTTGGATTCTTGATTCCGATCAAAGTGAAATACTTCGTGATGATCGTGGGCGCCGTGGCCTTCCTGAGTTCCTTCGGAGTCAACTCCGGCGTCAGCAACTTCGCCCATCTGGGCGGCCTTGCTATTCGGCTATCTTTTCCTCAAGACGCCGAATATGCAGTTCGATCCCGTCGCGCCGATCCGTAGGCAGTATCGCGACTGGAAGCTTCAGCGCGCCAAGAAGAAGTTTCAGGTGTATCTTCGAAAACAGGGATCTGGTAAGCAGGGGTCCGGCCGCGGACCGACCATCAACTAAGGGTTTACAATAGGTGACTGGGCGCCAAGCGCCGTCATTTTGATCCGTTTCCGGCGGTGATGTTATGAAAAGTTTCCAAGTGGTTCTTGCCAGCGCCTCGGTTGCCGCACTGGTGGCAATAGCCCTCCCGTTTGCGGTCGCACAGCAGGGCCCAAATCCAGATTCTTCCGAAACCGTCGCCAGGCCGAAGAGAAAGCTCCCGCCCGCCGACGCGCCGGTCCCTTCTACGGTCACCGACACCACGGATTCCAATACCTCCAACGACTCCACCAGCCCAAGCGTCACAACGGACGAGCCCAAGATCCCATCCAAGTTCAGCCGGAAGGACAAGGACATCCCCGAAAGCACTGCGACCTTCCATAGCGACGTCACCACCGTGCAACTGGACGTCGCCGTCCTGGACAATAAGGGGCACTTCCTTCCGGGCATCCCGCGCGAGAAGTTCCGCGTGCTGGAGGACAATGTTCCACAGAAAATCGCTAGCTTCGGCCTCAACGGCGAGGCGCCGATGACCATCGCAATGGTGATCGAGTTCAGCAACCTGTACCAACAGTATTGGTCCGAAGGCTGGTATGAGACATTGGTGGCAACGTACGGTTTCGTGCAAACGCTCCAGCCGCAGGATTACGTTGCCATCGTGGCCTACGATCTCCGGACCGAAATCTTGTGCGATTTTACGACCGACCGCGCGAAGGTTCAAGACGCGATGCAGCGTCTGCAAATCCCCGGGTTCTCCGAGGCCAACCTGTTCGACGCCCTGGCGGAAACCGAGCAGCGTATGAGCGGCATCGAGGGACGCAAGGCCATCCTGCTGATCGCCTCTGGGCGCGATACGTTCAGCAAGCTGACGTTCGACAAGACCCGCAAAGCGGTGCAGGAGGCTGGCGTGCCCGTGTATGCGCTAAGCATCTTGCAGGCCATGCGCATCATGGCCGAGCCCTACATGGGAAATATCCAGTACATGGACTTCTTGCAGGCCGATAATGAGATGAACACCTTCGCGCGCGAAACAGGCGGCCAGGCGTTCTTCCCGCGCTTCTTCGGCGAATATCCAGGCATCTTCCAAGCTATCTCCACCGCGCTGCGAAACCAATATTCGATTACCTACCAGCCTTCCAATCAAACCAAGGATGGCAAGTTTCGCAAAATCAAAGTGGAGCTGGTTGATCCTCAAACCGGCGCCGCGCTGCGCATCAACGAGAACGGCAAGCCGGTGAAGTATTCGGTGGTGACAAAATCCGGATACACGGCGCCGCACGAAGTAGAGTAAGGCGATCGCGCGAGCGTGTCGTCAAACGTCTCTCAGGTATTTCCCCCAAGTCAAGATCTGGATCTTTCGACTTTCCTAGCTGATAGAAATTGATTGACAGTGCTATTACAGCTCTGTTAAGTTCGTTGGGTCCTTTCGATGGCAAACACTTCTTCTCAGAATCCGCGCGGCCGGATTCTCTTGGTCGATGACAACTCATTAGGGCTCGCGGCTCGCCGCAGCGTGCTGGAAGAGTTGGGGCACAAAGTGCAGACGTCCAGCACGCCGGTGGAAGCGCTCGATCTGTGTGGCAAGCAGCGCTTCGACGTGGTGGTCACCGATTACAAGATGCCTAAAATGGATGGCGTCGAGTTTATCGGCCGCGTGAAGAAGCTGCATCCCACGAGCGCCGTGATCTTGATCTCAGGCTTCACGGATACCCTGGGTCTCACCGAGGACAACACTGGCGCCGACGTTGTCATTCAGAAGAGCAATCACGAAGTCACGCATCTGGTGCGCTCGGTGAATCGCTTGCTCCGCAAGCAGCAACAGCCCGCCAGAAAACCGCCATCCTCGCAAGGTCCCGCTGCGGAGAAGCGCCCGGATAAGAAGACCCGCTAGGCGCGCTCGCGCCGCCGAAGCACCCGGTCGCACCCGCTTCACGCCGTAGCATTTATCAACCCGGCTGAACGGTAGGAGCGGCCATCCCGCAGGTCGACGAGACAGCCTCCCCTTGAATCCAAGCATTAGGCAGGTCCGCAGTGAGCTGCTAGTTAAGGCGAAATTCACCCAACACCGCTAGAAATGTTATATATTCAGAGAGCTCGCGTCCAGCTTCCCAAATTCCAGCTGGGTGAAATGCCCACGGTGAGAGGAGTTAGGATGAGCTCATCAGGCGCTATACCCCTAGGATACCCCGCTGCAGTTGTGCGCTTTCTGGTAACTCTTGCGATCGTCGTTTCTGCGAGTTATTGCGCGGATTTCACTGCATACATTGGAGATTCTAACCAGTATCAAGTCGCTGCCATTGCCACGGACCCTGCCGGAAACACCTACGTTACCGGATGCCGATTCATCCAGCCGCCGATGGGCAACTCGTTGGACGAGGTGTTCGTCACCAAATTAGACGCCACAGGTACTCTAGTCTTCACCACAACTTTTGGGGGCAAGAGTAATGACAACGGCTGGGCCATCGCGGTTGATCCCGCCGGCAACATCTGGGTGGGAGGCACCACCTCATCGGAGGATTTTCCGCTGCACAATGCCTTGCAAACTACGTTGGGCTCACCTGGCCAGTCGGGGTTCCTGGTGAAGCTCGCGCCCGATGGAACGGTAGTTTATTCCTCGTATTTCGGCGGCATCATGGGCTACAGCAGTGTGTCCGGCGTCGCGACAGATCAAGCTGGCAACGTTTACGTGACTGGTTCCACCGAGTCTAGCGATTTCCCTACCACGCCCGGCCTCCCCGATGGAATGGTGACCACGGGTGGAATGTACCAAGTGTACGGTGCATTTGTTACGAAGCTGGACACCACCGGCATCCACATCGTCTACTCCGCCCTTTTCGCGGGTGATCAAGTGGACTGCTCCGCTGGAAGCTTTTGTCTTCAAATGCCGCGCTCCACCGCGGGCGTGGGTATTGCAATCGATGGAGCGGGCAACGCGTTGGTGGCCGGCAATACCAACGTCACGGATCTGCCGGTGACGCCCGGCGGGATTCGTGGATATGGAGCCTTCGTCGCCAAAATCAACGCCGCTGGAAATGAACTTGTCTATTTGACCTATCTTGGTCCGGGGGCGAATGTTGTTGCCGACTTCGGACCTACGCAAACAATCTTCGCGACCGCAATCGCCGCTGACGCTGCGGGGAATGCCTACCTGACGGGCAACACCAACGATCCCGGCTTTCCCGCCACTAAAGGCGCGTATCAAACCGGCCTCAGCGGCGCAGCAGGGCAGTCCATGACCGACGCATTCGCAGTGAAACTGAACCCGGCGGGCATGATGCTGTGGGCCACCTACCTGGGTGGTCCGGGTTCCGATTCTGCGAATTCTATTGGCCTGGACAGTTCCGGCGATGTGTGGCTCACCGGCGTCGATGGCTCGGGTTTTCCGTTGGTGCCCCCAGTACCGTCGACCCTTGGGGGAGGCAACTTCCTGGCCGAATTGAGCGCCGATGGCTCCGCGCTTCTGTATTCGGCGCAGTTTCCCGGGGTCGGCGAGAGCGTGGCCGTAGATCCGAGCGGGTTAGTACACGTCGCAAGCGATACGGATCTGGTGTCGACCATCACCCCAGGGCAGCCGTTCGCTTCTCGCATATCCTCCGTCGTCAATGCAACGTTTAGTGAACAACAATACTCGGGACACGTAGCCCCGGGTGAGCTGATCTCGATATTCGGCTTCGGCCTTGGGCCCACGACTCCCGTGACGGCCACGCCACAGAACGGCTTTTTTCCGACCTCGCTAGGCGGAGTCCAGGTCTTGCTCAATGGCACCGCTGTTCCTCTGCTGTATGTATCGGGTTCACAGATCAACGCGGAGATTCCGGCGCCTCTCAACGACATGACCAGCGGCGTGATGCGCGTGATCAACAACTCGGCGAAGCTTCCTGATTTCCGCGTCTGGGTGGCTGCCTCTGACTTCGGAATATTCCTCGGGGCGATCAATCAGGACGGCAGCCTCAATTCGCCGTCGAACCCGGCGAAAGTTGGCAGCATCGTCAGTATCTGGGCTACCGGATTCGGCAACGCGGCCGGTCCCGTGGACGGCGCTGTCGCGACAGGCGCGAACAATTGGTGCAGCTCCTGCCAAATCTCCATAGGCGACTTAAACGAGACGGTCGCTTATGCCGGTACCGCGCCCGGCCTAATCGATGGCATGATGCAGATCAATTTCTTGATTCCGGCGCAAATAAGCCAATCGATCGGGCTTACGTTTGATTTCGATCGTCTGGGCATTTTCGGGTGGACTATATCGGTGTCGCCATGAGAGTCACCTCACTCCCTCACCAATCTCCCCCTCCCTCCCAACAACATCCACTAACCCGCCGCCCAAAATCGCCAGCCCCCATGCTAAGACCGCATCGGAGGCCTCTATGACAAACCCAATCCCAAATCCCCAACCCCTAACCCCCAACCGCTCCACCGGACCCCGCACCGCCGCCGGCAAACAGCGTTCTTCCATGAACGCCCTCACCCACGGCCTCACCAGCCGCTCCCCCGTCCTCCCCTCCGAGGATCCCGCCGCCTACCAACACCACTGCCGCCAGTTCTTCGACGAGTACCAACCCGCTACTCCCACCGAGTCGCAGCTCACCCAGGAACTCGCCGACACCGCCTGGCGTCTCAACCGCATCCCGCACCTCGAAGCCGATCTGTTCTCCCGGGACCCCAACCCCAAACCCTAATCCCGCAGCTCGCCGCCCTCGGCCTGCACTCCCACCGCCTCTCCCGCCAGTTCCAAAAGACACTTGACGAGCTCCGCGCAATCCAATCCGAACGCCGTATCGAGCAAGAGTGCAGCCTCAAGCGTGCCGCCGCCCTCCTCGAACTCCATAAACACAAAGGCATCCCCTATGATCCATCGCAAGATGGGTTCGTTTTTTCAAGAGCGGAAGTCGAAGCCTTCGCGCAGCGCCTGATCCGCCTCAACGACTCCCGCCACATCGAACATGTGCTCTTCCACATGCCACCGCCCACCAACAAACAACTAACAACCAGCAACCAACAACCAGCAACTAGTTCGCGCTAAAGTTAAAGAACATGGCTGTGCCGCGCGCCTGGATCGCTCTCGCATTGTGCATCCCGATCGCGAGCGCCGCCACCCGCCCCAAGGCTTCAACGAAAACCTCGGACAAGTCCGTACCCGCCTCCGTCCGCCAGTGGACGCGCTCCATGACCCTGCGCGACAAAGTGGCGCAGTTGATCATCATGCCCATCTATGGCGAGCCCGCCAACACCCGCTCAGCCGAATTCCGGAAGTATCAACACTTCATTCGCGACCTGCGCGTCGGCGGCGTCATCGTCACCGGGCATTCGCTCAATGGCGGCGTACGCAATGCCGAACCCTATGCCATGGCCGCCCTGCTCAACCGCCTGCAGAAGATGGCCAAGACCCCGCTGTTCGTCTCGGCCGATTTCGAGCGCGGCGCTTCCATGCGCGTGAACTCCACCACCGCCTGGCCCTATAGCATGGCCTTTGGAGCCGCCCAGGATTTGACGGCCTTGGTCAAGAAGGCGCAGACACCGCGCGCGACGCGCGCGCCATGGGCGTCAACTGGCTGTTCGCGCCGGTGGCCGACGTCAACAACAACCCCGACAATCCGATCATCAATATCCGCTCGTTCGGCGAGAACCCGGCCGAGGTGTCCAACTTCGTGCAAGCCTACATCGCCGGCGCGCATTCGGATCGCAAGAATCCGGTGCTGGTAACGGCCAAGCATTTTCCAGGCCACGGCGACACCACCGAGGATAGCCACCTGGCGCTGCGCGCGGCTGGATGCGGATCACGATCGCATCGAAGCGGTGGAGCTACGCCGTTCCGCGACGCAATCGCGGCCGGGGTGGATGCTGTGATGACCGCGCATCTTGCGGTGCCCGCGCTCGAGCCGGAAACATCCCGGCCACTGTGTCGGCCAAGATCGTCACCGGCGTGCTGCGCGACGAGTTGGGTTTTCGCGGCCTGGTGATCACGGATGCCATGGACATGCAGGGCCTGGCGGCCATGTTCGATACGGCCGAGGCATCCGTGCGGCCATCCAGGCCGGCGCCGACGTCCTGCTGATGCCCAAGCGCGCCGAAGACGCGATTCGCGGCGTGGTGGCGGCGGTGGAAAGAGGCCGGATCAGCCGCAAGCGTCTGGATGAGAGCGTCAACCGCGTGCTGGCCGCCAAGGTCGTCTCGGCCTGACACGCAAAAGGCTGGTGGATCTGGACGCGATCGCCGACGTGGTCGACTCGCCCGAGTCCGAAGAGCGTGCCCAGTCAGTCGCCGATCACGCCGTAACACTGGTGAAGGATACCAAGGACTCGCTCCCGATTCGTCATCCCGAGAGCACCTGCCTGATCGCTATGACCGAAGGTCGGCGTAGCCAGCAGGGCATCCGCTTGATCGATGAAGTGAAGAAGCGCGCCCGGGCGTCACTACCACGGTGCTCGATCCCGCGATGACCAAGGCCGACCTGGACCAGGTAGCCGAAAAGACTCGAGTTGCGGCCAGA
>CAVOVR010000010.1:0-37054 GCA_963699905.1 Bryobacterales bacterium | reverse complement strand
GACTACGGGCACAGGTGAAGCGAACAGCAACTCAAATCGCGTAACTATGGCTAATTCGTTGAAGGAGGAACCACTATGAAAAGGATTACTTTGCTGCTGGTTGCCGTTGTAGTACTGGCAGGTATTGTCGCGTTAACGGCGCCGGCTTCTCTACACGCCGATGACTCGGCCGCCCCAATCTTCGTAACAAAAATTCCCCCCGGATACCGAGACTGGAAGTTGATCTCCGTCGCCCACGAAGAAGGTAACCTGAACAGTCTTGGTGCCGTTTTGGGCAACGATGTGGCGATCAAGGCCTACCGCGAGGGGAAGCTTCCCTTCCCGGACGGGACGATCATTGCGGCTTTGCACTACGGTCACGTCCCGTCGGCGGAAAACAACAAAGTCTTTGGCCAAGCCCAATCTTTCGTCCCCGGCCCCGCCACTGGATGAGCCGGCTTACCGTGACGTTGGACGCACGAAACAGGCCAGGCTGGCTATTGAATAGCGGGCGGCGATCGGCAGAGTTGCTCGGCTTAATGGACGCCACCTCGAACGATGGCTGGGTCTGCGCGAACGAAAGGCCGGCGGCCAGGATGAACGCTGCGATGCCGCGCTTCACAATTCACCTCCGATCGATTTCGCCGAAAGCTTGTACAAGTATAATCAGTGGGCGTATGAAGCGGACCTGGGCAATTCTGGTTGTCGCGACGGCAGCGGCGGCGCAAGCGCAGACCATGAACATGGACGAAATCGCAAAGGCGCTCGGTGTGCACTGCGACTACTGTCATTCCGCGCCGCGCGGCAGCGGCCAGAGGGAACCGAAGAAAGAGATTGCGCTCGCGATGATGGCGATGACTCGCGATCTCAACGCCAAAGTTCAGGAAGCGACCGGCAAGCCGCCCAACGAAACGACGCGCGTGGAATGCGTCACGTGCCACCGCGGTGTCGCGGTCCCGCAGCCTCTGTCGGCGATTATCCTGCGAACGATTGCCGAGAAGGGCGGCGCGGCGGCTGTCGACCAATACCGCGATCTGCGCAAGCAGTATTACGGCCGGGCCGCTTACGATTTCAGCGAGGAGGCGCTGCTCGAAATGGTCCAGCGCGTCGTTCAGGGTCGGCCCGATGATGCCATCGCGCTGCTGCGGATGAATCTGGAATTCAATCCGCAGTCGGCCAAGGCATATGCCCTGCTCGGTTTCGCGTACACGCGCAAAGTGGACGATGTGTCGGCGATCACGAATCTCGAAAAGTCGCTGGAGCTGGATCCGACCAACGCCATGGTGCGCGGCCGACTGGAACAATTGCAGGAATACCGGCGGCGCAGGCAGCAGAACTAGCTACGCTGGGACGATCTGGACGCTCATTCCCTCGGTATCCTTGATGTGAAACCCGGCGTCGAGATTCTCTTCCGGGGTTATGCCGAGATCCTTCAACTTTTGTGTGACCGATGCCCTGTTAAAGTTCTCTACTCCGATCGCGAAGTGATCCACCAGGCCGGTGGGGCTCTTGTGATGGAGCGAGACGATGATTTTGTTCGCGCCCAGGCGCGTGATCTCGTTGGGCTTGTCTTCGCCCAACACCGTCAGCCCGAATATCTTCTCGTAAAAGGCAACCGCGCGGGGCAAATCGGTAACCTGGATGCTGATGTGATCGATCTTCGTCCCTTTGAGGCCCGCATCTTGGGCTTGCGCCGCGGCGCCACCAGCCGCAGCCAACATGGCGACACTCTGAATCAATCCGCGCCGCGAGAGCGCTCCTTTTTCGAAGCGGGTCACGAGATCTGAAATTATGGCTTCCATACAGCCTCCTGAATGTGAATTGTTGCACACCTGTGCTATCGTAAGTTCCCTTGGCGGAGGATTGGCGATGACGAAGCGATGCGAACGGGGTGTGGTGCTCTATGGCTTTTGTTGTCTTGCCCTGATTGCGCTTTCAACCGGCTGCAATCAGCAGGCGCCTGATACGCGGGCAGCGGATGAGAGCGCGGTGCGAGATGCGGACACGCAGTGGTCGAAGGCGGCCGCGGCGAATGATCTGGACGCCACGGTGTCGTATTACAGCGATGATGCTTCTCTGCTACCTCCCAATGCCCCCATCGCCATTGGCAAGCAGGCGATTCGCGCGGTGTGGGCTTCATCGCTGCTGAGTCCGAACGTTACGGTGACCTGGCAAGTGAACAAAGCGGACGTCGCGCGTTCGGGCGAGCTCGCGTATGTCGTCGGCGCATATCAGATCACAGCGAAAAATCCTAAAGGAAAAGCCCTCGAGGACCGCGGAAAGCTGGTGGAGGTGTGGAAGAAGCAGGCGGACGGAAAGTGGAAGACGGTAGCGGATATCTTCAATTCCGACCTGCCGGCGCCCGCGCCCGCGGAAAAGGACAGGGAGAAGAAGTAGGGCTCGGCGTTAAACCGGCACGCCCTCGATGATGCTGGTGGGCGCGGCTGTCTCGTGGATCTCCGCCAGCTTGAATCCGGATACAGCCAACAGGTCCCGATATTCATCGCGCGTGCGCTCGCGCCCGCCGGGAATCACCAGCATTTCAAGATCGAGCAGCTTGCCGAACGAGGGCTCGTTGCCGGGAGCGATGATCACTTCAACGATGAGCAGCCGCCCGGATGGTTGAATCGCCTTGCGGACATTGCGAAGGATGGCGACGGAGCGCTCATCGTCCCAATCGTGGATGACGTGCTTCAGCATGTACGCATCGGCGCCCGCCGGGACCGCCTGAAAGAAATCGCCGCCGATAGCCTGGCAGCGGCCGTCCAGCCCGTAAGATGCCAGCGAGTCCTTAGCGCCCGCGATGACCTGCGGCAGATCGAAGAGCACGCCGCGTATATTGGGGAAGCGTTGGAGAATGGTCGCCAGCAGCAGACCGCGTCCACCGGCAATATCCACTAATTGCTGGAATCGCCCGAAATCGTAGGCCTGCACGACCGCCGGAGCGCTCCGGCGGCTGTTGTCGGTCATTGCGCCGTCGAAGATCGCGGCTTCGTCAGGATGCGTGGGGAAGTAGTCGAACGGACTTTTCACGCCGAAGGCTTTGCGCAATCCGGTTTCGCCGGTCTTGACGCAGTGCATCAGGTTGTCCCAGGACTGGGCAGCGGCGGGGATCGCGATGAAGCGGGCGAACTCCCGCATGGAGTCCGGAACGTTGCTGCGGAGGCATTCCGCGAGCGGTGTCAACGTGAAGCGGCCGCCATCAGTTTCAGCGAACACGCCGACGCTAGCGAGCGCGCGCAACACGCGGTAGAGCGAAGGACCGTGCGCGGAGACAGCCGCTGCCAATTCTTCGGCGGTCTTGTCACCGGTCGCCAGCAGGTCGGCGATCCCCAACTCGGCGACTACCGAGAGCGAAGCCGATACCCACTTCCCAGTGAGCATTTGCATTACTCGCGCGTTTGCGGGAAGTTCCTGCGCTGCAACAGGGTTTGACATGGTTTCCCTCGAGGAATTGAGTTTTCCCGGATGATATCATCGGGCAGCCTGAATTGCACTTGTGCGGACCTGGTGGGAGCAGAAGAACAGGAGCCAAGCGCTAAAATAGAAGATGTGGATTGGAGCCGCTGCAGTGCCGTCGATCGGAATCCCGCCAGGCTTGGTGGGGTTTGGTGTTTCCGAGGCGCGCGCGTTCCGGTGGCGTCGCTTTTTGAGCATCTGGATCAAGGATCGACCATCGACGAATTCCTGGAGTGGTTTCCGTCTGTCAGCCGGGAACAGGTTCACGAAGTTCTTGCGTTTGCAAAGAATTCCCTTGAGCAGCCCGCGGCTGTTGCGTGAAGATTCTCTTCGACGCCAACACGCCCGCCCCATTAGCTGCTTATCTGCGCGGACATCAAGTGACCCGCGCGGATGAGGTGGGGTGGCAAGGGCTGGAGAACGGCGAGTTACTTGACACGGCGGAGCAAGCGGGGTTCGAAGCCTTGCTTACGTGCGATCAAAACGTACGCTATCAGCAGAATTTCACCGGCAGGACCATGGCCATCGTCATCCTATCGACGAACCACTGGCCAAGCCTGCGGCCAGTGGCTGGCCGGATCGCCATAGCCGTGGACTTCGTGCAGCCCGGGCAAGTGGTGCTACTGGACATCGACCGTTTGTAGCGCCGGTATCGCGATTTCTCAGGATTTTGATATGCTGCCCAGAGAGATCCTGGAGGTACGAACGATGAGGGCAAGTTTGATCACGGGTTGCATGGCGATGGGAGCGGCGCTGTTGCTGGTCCCGCGCGCCGAGGCTCACCACAGCAATTCGGCATTCTACGTGGAAAAAGTCATCACGATTAAAGGCGTGGTCAAGGAATTCCGGTGGAGCAATCCGCACGTTTGGATCATATTGACCGTGGATGACGGCAAGGGCAACAAAGTGGATTGGAAGGTAGAGGGCCGGCCGCCGGGAATCCTGGGACGCGCCGGTTGGACGCCGAAGTCACTGCAGCCCGGTGAGACCATCACGATCGATTTGAGTCCGGCGAAAGATGCATCGAACTCGGGTTTGATCGCTCGCGTGACGAAAGAGGACGGGACCATCTTATCGAACGCACCGCCTCCCACCGAATAAAGCCGGAATTACTCGCCGCAGCAGGGTATTCGGTGATCCTGCTCGGGATCAATCTGTATATTTGCCGCGGCTTGTTCACCAAGCAAACTGCCGTGATGAACTCCATGCACGGATTCTGGGCCGCCATCGCGCAGCGGGCGGACGGGAGTTGGTTGCATCCCACTTGGTGGCCGTTTTGGGACGGCGGCATTCCGTTCGAGTTCACCTATTCGCCGCTCGTTCCGGCGCTTACCGGCCTGGCGTCCGCGTTGTTCCACATCTCGTCCGTGTTCGCCGTGCAGTACGTCACCGCAGTCGCGTATTGCCTGGTTCCGCTGAGTCTGTTTTTGATGGCATCGCTGATGACGCGCGCTGTCGGCTATAGCTTCTTGGCCAGTTTGTTTTATTCGTTGACCAGTCCGACGCAGCCGCTAATCGCCGACTATGCGGGTGCTCCGCGCTCCCTTTGGGGCGCGCGACGTCTCTTCATGCTGGTGATCTGGGATGATACACCGCACGCGCTGGCTCTGGTCTTTTTCCCTCTGGCAGTTTTGTTCCTTGTGCTGTCAATTCAAAAACGCAAGCCGATTTACTACGCAGGGGCGGTGTTCACGATTGCTGCGGCGACGGCGGCCAGCGACTTCGCTTCGATCGTGGCGGCGATGGCGTCGCTGTGCCTGCTCGCCGTGTTGCAGCGCGAGAATTGGAAACGCAATGTCCTGATCGTCGCGGGAATTGGCGCGTACGCCTACGCGCTGAGCGCGCGGTTTCTGCCTCCATCGTTGCTCAAGGCGATCAGTATCGCATCGAGGGGCGGCGGCGAGGGTTGGACTAAAGGATCGATACCAGTAATCGTGATCGTCCTGGCGGGCTGCGTGCTCCTGTGGCGCCTGCTACCGCGCTGGATCGCCGGCTGGCAGTTGCAGTTCTTCGTATTGTTCGCCTATCTCACCGGCAGTGCGCCGCTGGCCGCGGCGTATCTCAATCGGAATTTGCTTCCGCAACCGGTCCGCTACAAGTTTGAGATGGAAGTGGCGCTGTCTTTGCTGGTGGTGTTTGGCGCGCGAGCGCTGCTCGCAAGGGCGCCGCAGCCGGTGAAGTTCGCGCTGCTCGTGGTCTGTCTGGCGATGTCGGCGGGACAAGTAGTGAGCTACCGCCGGTTCGCCAACGCTCTCATCCAACCGGGCAATCTGGAAAGCACCATTGAGGCTCGCGCCACGGAGTGGGCCGATCAGAATTTGCATGGGACGCGGGTTTTTATGCCGGGCTCCATCGGGCAATGGGCAAACGTGGTCGCGCCAATACAACAGTTCACGGGAGCCTCGTGGAGCATGGCATACAACCCGGTGCAGCAGCTTGGAAGTTACGGCGTGCGCTTCGGAGGCGCGACCGCCCAAGAAGATGCGCGGGTGGCCCTTGCTTGGCTGAAAGCCTATGGCGTGGGTGCGGTGTGCATCTCAGGTCCGAGAAGTCCGGAGTATTGGAAGCCGTTCCTTCATCCGGGGAAATTTGAAGGCGTGCTGCCGGTGCTGTGGCGCGCCGAGGACACTACGATTTATCGAGTGCCCCAGAGGACGGCGTCGCTCGCGCATGTCGTGCCCGAGTCGGCCGTGATCCGAAGTGCACCGTGGTATGCGGGCGACATTGCAGCTATCGAGCGATACGACGCGGCTTTGGACGATGCGTCGCTGCCCCTTGCGGATTTCAAGTGGGAAGGCCGCAACCAGATTCACATTCGCACGGTGGCGAAGCCAGGGCAGGTAATTTCGATTCAGGTTTCCTATCATCCCGGTTGGCACGCAAGCCGGCATGCCGAGGCGGGCGGCGCGGCGGTGCAGATTCAGAAAGACGGTCTCGGTTTGATGTGGCTTCGGCCCGGGTGCAACGGCCCATGCGAAGTTGACTTGGAGTACGATGGCGGGTGGGAATTGCGTCTGTGCCGATGGTTGAGCTACGCGGCGCTGGCGGGACTCCTGCTTGGCCTTAAGGGGAAATTATGAGATCAACGGCGATTTTGATTCTGTGTACAGCGGCGGCGCTGCGGGCTCAGTCCGCGCCTCCGGATTTTTCGGGCGTGTATTATCCGATCAATCCGTTCGGCAATTTCAGGGGCGGTCCTCGGGCCGGCGCGGCCCAGACTGGGGCTCAAAAGGGACCACCTCCGAAACCGACCGCGTCGGCGCCGCTGTCCGATGGCTCGCGCGGCCGCACTCCCAATGAGCCCTCCCTCACGCCCGAGTACCTGGCGAAATGGCAAATGATCAGCAAGACGCGCATCGCCGGTTCGTCGGAATACGATCCCGTCGCCAGGTGCTTGCCTCCGGGAATGCCCGCCATGATGTCCATGGCTTACGGCATGGAGGTGATGCAGAATAAAGACAAGGTCACCTTCTTCAGCGAGCTGAATGACGCGTTGCGCCGGGTGTACCTGGATGGGCGCAAGCCATCGCAGAAGGTGCTGGACGATCCCACGTACGCAGGCTACTCGATGGGCCACTGGGAAGGCGACACGCTGGTGGTGGATACGGTGGCGCTGCGCGACGATACGTTCATCGAAGGATTCACCCCGCATAGCGACGCGATGACGGTGCACGAGCGCATCAGACTTCTCGAGCCGACGCTGCTCGAAGACCGCATTACCGTTACGGATCCCAAGGCGCTGACCAAGCAATGGGAAACCGTGAAGACATATCGGAAAGCGACGCGGGCATCCGGGACCGACGAGCTGCGTGAGTTCGCATGCGCCGAAGGATTGTCGGAAGCCAAATAGAAAGGCGCGGAAAAAAACAGGCCCCGCGTTTCCGCGAGGCCTGAATGACACCTACAGAGATATTGTTAGCTCGTTACCAGCGACGTCCCCAACCCCAGCGTCCTCCATATCCGAAGTAGAGCGACGGGCCCCAATACGGGTAAGGGTACGGATACGCATACGGGCCTGGATAGTAGCCGCCATAATAGGGCTGCGGTGGCCCACCGTACACGCCTGGTCCATAGCCGGGACGCGGAGCTGGCGTACGCGCGACCCGCGGGTTGTAATCCTGCTGCGAGGCGTATTGGAAAGCCTGCTGCGAATTGTCGAGCGTCAGGGGAGTTTCCATGCTAAAGGTGAGTGGCGTTTCGGGCGTGACCACGGTTGCCCGGCCACGCGTTAGCATTACTCCGATGGTCGAAACCACCAGGCCTGCCGCTGCGCCGACTCCGGCTCCGACGCCACCGTTAACGCCGGCGCCAATTGCAGCGCCCGCCGCAGTAGTGCCACCGATGGCAAGAGCGTCACGTCCATAAGAAGTGTTTCCGCGACGATCGATCAGTTTCGTCTTCACTTGAATCTGGCGGCCGTCAGCGAGCTGAATTCCGGTGAGTTCTAATCTCAGGTGCGAAACGCCCGATACGTGGCCGGCCTTCTTGGCCTCGGAAACCACGCCGGTGACGGTCTCGCCGCGATGCGCGATCAGCAATCCGTTGGCGACGATCGGTTCCAGAAGCGTACCCGTGAATGCGTCGCCGGTTTGGTTGTGATCGCTCGAGAGCGGCTCATTCAACCGAACCGTCACCCAGGTCCCCGGGGGCAACGTAATTGTTGTCGGGACGTAGCGGGCGGGGGGCTGAGCTTGCGGAGGCGGGGCTTGCTGCGGATCAGGGGCCGGAGCTTCCGCGGGTGTACCGGGGTCCGGTGCGCTTTGATCGGGAGCCTGACCGCCGACAGGGGGCTGGAACTTGCGCCATCCGCCGTTGGATGCAGGCGCGTTTGAAGCAGGCGGAGGGCCGGATTGACCGGGATCCTGAGCCAGGCCCGGCAGTGTGCCGGCCAGCGAAAAGGCCAAAACAGAAGCAGCAATCGACGTTAGTTTCGAACTTGATTTCATGACGGTGCCTCTCAAGTGGAGTTGAGATGCATCTGAGTTGCCACGAGTAAGTGATTGGTAAATAGTCACTTCTGCCGAGCAGGCTTGGCCGAGGGACACCAGGCTGGTGGTTTTCGGCCACACGTCCTGTCAATATATACTGGATTCACCGGGCGGGCGGGTCTTCCAGCGGCGGTGGATCCAGAGCCACTGGCCGGGATGCTCGCGGATGACATCTTCGAGCACGGTGTGGAGGCGCCGAGTGTCTTCAGCGGGATCGCCTGAAATCTCAAGCGGAGGATGAAATTTAAGAACGTATCTGTTTTCATCTTCATGCCATACGGCGAAGCCCGGAATCACCGCTGCACCTGTTTTGGCCGCTATCTTAGCGAAGGCGATGTTGGCGCAGGCGGGGGTTCCGAAGAAGTCGACGAAGACCCCTTCGTCAAGCGAAGTATTTTGATCGATCAGCACGCCGACCGCTTCGTTTTGATGCAGCGCGCGCAGGACAGCGCGGGCGGAGTCCCATTTGATGATCAAGTGATTGCCGGAAAGCTGGCGGCGGTCTTCAACCAGGCGGTCGATCGCCGGATTGTCGAGCGGCCGGATCATGATGTGCATCGGCTCGGTCATGAGGGCATGGGCGAAAGCGCTGAGCTCCCAATTGCCGAAGTGCGCGGTGGCAAAGAGGACGCCTCGGCCGGCCTTCTTGGCTTCGAGATAATGTTCCAGTCCTTCGTAACGTATCCACTGGGAAACGTTCTGGCGATTGATGTTAGGGAAACGCGCGAACACCCAGATCAGGCGGGCGATGGAGCGGAAGACTTCGCTGGCGATGGCGCGGCGCTCCGCTGGCGATTTTTCGGGGTAGGCGAGCTCCAGATTCCGCATCGCGGTTCGGCGGAGCCGAGGGATGGCGAGGTCGAGCAGTGCGACGTAAAAGCGGGCGAGGCCGAGGGGCGCGTGGCCCAGCGTCCACAAAAGGAACGCCGCTATACGATCCACCCGCCTCCCAGTACAAGGTCGCCATCGTACAGGACGGCCGCCTGTCCCGGAGTGACGGCGCGCTGCGGCTCGTCGAAGTGGATGTCGACGCGCGCGGGGTCGGCTGTGGGTAAGACGGTGGCATCCGCCGCAACGTGCTTGTTGCGGATCTTGACCTGCGCGCGAATGGGAGCATCCGGCGTGGCAATCGAGATCCAGTTCATGTCTTTAGCGGTGAGTGTTGCGCGCAGCAAGTCTTCGTGGCGCCCGACGATGACGCGCTGCGAAGCCGGCTCGGTGGCGATGACGTAGAGCGGCTCGCCCGCGGCTATACGCAGCCCGCGCCGTTGGCCCACGGTGAAATGATGGACGCCCGAGTGTTCGCCGAGCACTCGGCCCTCGGTGTCGCGAATCTCGCCCTGCGTCTTCTCCGGCGCGATGCCGCGCTCGCGGAAGTAGGCATCGATGAAGGCAGCATAGTCGCCATTGGGAACGAAGCAGATCTCCTGGCTATCGGGCTTGGCGGCGACCGGCAGATCCAAGCTCGCGGGCGAGCTCCCGAACTTGCGGCTTGGTGTATCCGCCGAGCGGAAAATCGGTGCGCGCGAGCTGCTCCTGTTTCAGGCCGAAGAGGAAATAGGTCTGGTCCTTCGAGTGGTCGGCGCCACGGCTCATTTGATAGCGGCCGGTGGTGTCGTCAAAGCCGATGCGCGCGTAGTGGCCGGTGGCGATGCGCGACGCTCCCACGCCCTCGGCCAGATCGATGAACTGATCGAACTTGATGAAGTTGTTGCACAGCGTGCAGGGGATGGGCGTGCGGCCGCTCAGATAATCGTCGATGAAAGGCTTGACCACCTGCTCTTCGAAGCCCGATTCGAAGTTGACGACGTAATAGGGAATGCCCAGGTGTTGCGCGACGTGGCGCGCGTCGTACACGTCGTCGAGCGAGCAGCATCGTCCGGTGACGCCGCCCTCGGGCGCGAGTTCGGGCAAGCGGCGCTGATTCCAGAGCTGCATCGTGAGTCCAACGATATTTTGGCCGCGGCGCTGCAGCAATCCGGCGACGACGGAGCTGTCGACTCCGCCGGACATTGCGACTGCGACAGGCGATTCGGTGATGATTTGATCAGGCACTCGTATAGGTCGGCGAAAGCTTGCGCAAATGCGCGGCGGATTCAGCCACGGCATTGATCAGCGCGTCCACCTGCTCTTCATTGTTGGAGTGGCCGAGCGAAAAACGCAAGCTGGCGCGGGCGCGCTCGGGCGTGAGACCCATAGCGAGCAGGACATGCGACGGCTCGACGGCGCCGCTGGAACAGGCCGATCCGCTGGAGACCGCGAAGCCCTTGAGGTCGAGCGAAATCACCAGAGCCTCGCCTTCCAAGCCGTCGAAATAGATGTTGGTGGTGTTGGGGGTGCGGGCGAGCGCCCGCGCCATTCACACCGGTGTCCGGAACACGCGCCAGGATTCCTGTTTCCAGGCGATCGCGCAGGGCTTCCAAGCGGCCGGTTTCGAGCGGCAACGTGCCGCGGGCGATTGCCGCCGCCTTAGCCATCGCCACCGCGCCGGGAACATTTTCGGTGCCCGGCCGGCGTTCACGTTCGTGCTTGCCCCCAAATTGGATGGGGCGGAGCTTGGTCCCGGTCTTCACGTAGAGCGCGCCGATTCCCTTGGGCGAATAAAACTTGTGGCCGCTGATGGAGTAAAGATCCACGCCGAGCGCTTCGACGTTCACCGGGATCTTGCCGGCCGCCTGGACGCCGTCGGAATGCATAAGCGCACCGGCTGCATGAGCGATAGAGGCGATCTCGGCGATGGGCTGGAGCGTGCCGGTTTCATTGTTGGCGTGCATCACCGAGACGAGCACGGTCTCGGGCCGTATGGCGCGGCGGATATCCTCGGGGTCGATCAGACCATCCGGGCCGGGCAGGACATACGTGACTGAAATGCCCGCCCGTTCCAATTCCCGGCAGGGATTCAGGACCGCAGGGTGCTCGATGGCGGTGGTGACGACGTGCTTGTGCGATGCGTTATTTGCAAAAACGAAGCCAAGAATCGCGAGGTTATCGGCCTCGGTGCCGCCGCTGGTAAACACCAGTTCCTTGGGCTCGCAACCGAGCAAAGTCGGCCACTTCGCGGCGGGCGGCTTCCAGACGCTGCTTCGCTAGTTGGCCATCCTGGTGGATGCTGGAGGCGTTGCCGGGCACTTCAAGTAGCGCTGCAACCAGCACTTCCAGTACTGATTGAGATACCGGGGTGGTCGCGTTGTGATCAAAGTAGAAACGCCGCACTTCAATTATCAGTTTAACAGTGACAGCGGGGGCATCGGACTGGGGCCACAGATCAGCACAGATAAACACTGATGGGCGTTGGCGATTGTAACCGGCGCGTATAATGGCACGTAGGAAACATCATGAGAACCCATTCAGCGCTGCGAGTCGGCATCCTGGCAATGACGGCGGCGCTGGCAGCCGTGGCGGCCGCTTCGGGCCAGCAATACCACTCCCAAATCGTCACCGAGGACGGCTCGCCGCTGGCGACTTCACCGCAAATGATTCCCGCCCTTTCCTCCAGCCTGGTGCAGGAGTGCGTGATTTTGAATATTTTCGGCAACGGCAGCGTGCAATATTTGGTCAACTGGCGATCTCGGCCGTATGACCCGGCGACGGCGGATGCCTGCGAGGTCACGATTCGGATGAAGGGATATCGCCCCATGCAGGTCACGCTGCGCAACGACGCGACGGTGGTGCTGAAGCGCATCGGCTTACACGAAGGTTCGACAGTCTCGGCGACTGCCTTGAAGGCCCCCGAGCCGGCCAGGAAAGCGTACGGCAAAGGCGTGATCGCGATGACGGACGAGAAATGGGCGGCCGCGCAAAAAAACTTCGAGAAGGCGGTGGAAATCGATCCGGATTACGCGGCGGCGTGGAGCGATCTGGGCGAGGTTTTGAAGCGTCAATCCAAACCGGAGGAAGCGCGAGCCGCGTTGGAGAAGGCAGTAGCGGCCGATCCGAAGTACATCAAACCATATGTGCAGTTGGCGATGCTCGATCTGACCGAAAAACGCTTTGAAGACGCGGCCACGATCGCCGGCAAGGCCGTGGCGATGAATCCACTCGAATTTCCTGAACTGTATTTTTACAATGCGGTGGCGAACTTCAATCTGAAACATATGGATGTCGCCGAAAACAGCGCGCGGCGGGCGACGGAACTGGATAGCGCGCACGAGGTCCCTCGATCTGAGCTTTTGTTAGGATCGGTGCTCGTCGCACGGGGCGACCGTTCGGGCGCGCTGGAACATTTCAGGAAGTATTTGGAGATTTTCCCAAAAGCGCCGGACGCCGATCAGATCAAGCGCGCAATCGCCCAGTTGGAAGCGCCCGGAAACGCGAAGTAGGCCCGCGGTGCGCCTTATTCCTTTGGCGCGAAATTCGTCACGGCAGCGCCGCCAGTATCTGTTTGCTGTACTGGACGGCTCCCTGAACGTTGGGATGCCCGGCCGAAGCGCGATAACAGAGTTCGCGCTCGGGGATCTGAGGATCGGGGTGAGCGGCGTCGCACAGCGGATGGCGGGCGGCGGCGACCGGATCCTGCGGGTTCAGATCATCGAGCAGGTCCAGACCCCAGAGCAGGGACGTGCCTGGAGTGAACACGGAATTGTCGTCCGTGAATCCGGATGGAACGAAAGTGATTCGCCGGTCGCCCGAGTCGGCGATGGCCTGCGTCAGTTGCTCAGTGGAGTCCTTGAAAAAAGCCTCGCAGCGATCGAGCACTGGATTGATAAAGTCGAGATCCCGGTCGAGGAAAGAAGGGATGGCGATTCCAAAGAGACTCAGCAGCTTAATCACTCCGAGTGGATCGCTTTTTGCGCTCAGAATCGTATAGTAGCCAGTAACCAGAATCGTACAAGCCGGCTTGGAAAATTTCGCGCTTACCTTCTGGAGCAAAGTCAACATTTCGTCGTGGCAAGCATGTGTGACTCTCGCACTCAGCGACGGAATCAATGCAAACGGATTGAGGATGGATGCCACTCCGACATCGTTAATGCCGCCGTCCATCAGCACCAGGTCCACGGTATCGGGGGAATTGCTAAACGCGTCGCATTGTTCGACGATGGAAAGGCGCGAAGCCGGCACCTCTCCCGCTTGTGGAGTTCCGCTGCTGCCATTTGCGCCGATGACCGCGCCCGAGTGAGCCACGGATTCGAGCGAAACGCCTTCAGGATGTTTGAGCAAAAGCGCTTGTTGCACAAGGGTTGTGAATTTTTCGTTTGGGAGCAGGCCTTGTCCCCAGATAATCGAATCGCCAATCGCAACAATTCTGAACATTGATCCTCCTCAATGCGCAGGAATTATACCGCTGAAACGCTCGCGATGGAAGCCTGGGACCGCTGCGCTACACTCTGAGGGTGGCGTTCTGGATGAAAATCAGGGGTGCGGCGTCTCTACTTACCTTTGCGTCCTTACTGTGCGGCGAGGCGCCCGCGCAATGGATCAACTACCCCACACGTGGAATCCCGCGCACGGCCGGCGGCAAGCCCAACCTCTCCGCTCCGGCTCCGAAGACGCCCGACGGGAAGCCCGATTTCTCGGGCGTTTGGGAGCACCTGAACTCGCGCACTACCGCCTATTATCTGGATGGAATCGATATCCCATGGCAGCCTTGGGCGAGGAAGTTATTCGACCAGAACACCGCTGATCAACAAATCAACAATCCGGAATCGCGCTGTCTGCCGCGCGGCACGCCAAAGGCCGACGCGTTCGACTTGCACAAAATCGTTCAGACGCCCGAACTTATCGTAATTCTCTACGAATACCAAACCACTTTTCGTCAAATCTTCCTCGACGGGCGCGAGCTTCCCAAAGATCCCAATCCCACTTGGGGCGGCTACTCGACCGGACAATGGGAGGGCGACACGCTAATGGTGGAGTCGAACGGCTTCAACGGACAGGCCTGGCTTTCCGGACGCGGCAATCCGACCAGCGATGGCATGCATTTGACCGAGCGAATGCGCCGTCGTGACTTCGGGCACATGGACATTCAGCTCACCATCGACGATCCGAAGGCCTACACGAAACCGTGGACGGCCGAGCTGCATCCGCAGTTGATCCCGGATACGGAACTGATGGAGTTCGTCTGCAACGAGAATGAAAGAGATTTACGGCACCTGACGGCGAAGTAACGACCGCGACTATTGTTTGCGGACCGCTTTTCGATCGCCGGCGCCCGTGTGGTACACAAACCCCGTGGCCGCGCCCTGCGGGTCGCGCGTAAATTCGATCCAGTCGCCGTTGGTGCGCGAGACGAAGACGGTCTCGGAGGTAGGCACCAGCGGCAGTTTCAGCGGGTTCGCGCCTTCGCGGATGAAAAGCAGATCGTTCTCGGATGTGATGGTGGCGCCGCGTCCGGATGCGAATTCGTACGCGCCCGTGTACTTCGAAAGTGTCTCGGGCGCCAGCCGTGTGGCCTCGACGCCGCCGAGCATGTGCGGGACCGAGCGGTCGTTCTCGCATATGGTCTCAAGAAGCTCGGTGTCGGCCGCGAAAGTCTTGTCGATCTTAAACGAAAACGGATGCGTGAACGCGCCCGGATCGTCGATGGTCATCACCAAATCCATGTGCCCGAAATCGCGGCGATGGAAGCGCTCGGTAATGTGCAGGGCTTCGGTCTGCGGATGGCCTTCCACGTCGAGCCAGCTTTTGCTGTTGAAGCCCGTGCTGTCCACCACTAGTGTGTCTCCGTCCCAGCGCCCAACCGAATAGCCGAGCCAAGTGGGATTCGGATCCTTCGGAAGCTCGCGGCCGTCGGTGAAGATGGTGCGATAGATGCTATTGGTGCTGCCCTGAAAAAGAAGGACGATGAGCCCCGGCGTCTGCACGATCCGAGTCAGATCGGTGATGTGGTAGTAGGGAATCGGATCGGGCAGGCATGTGGCGCGTGGAGCGTCCTTGCCCATATTGCGAACCCGCTGCTGATAGAGCGCCTCGGCCCACGGCTGAATATCCTTAGGGCCTAGGTCGCGCGCGATGTTGCGATCGTAGCCGCCCATACCGGGTCCCTTCCAGATGCCTGATAGATCGGGTTTTCCATCTGCTGTTCGCGGCGCGGGCGCGGAGAGATTCGGTTTGCCATCCGCGGTGCGCGGGATGCCGGGCGTAGGGTAGTTGAGCCACTGCGCGGCAAGCGGCCCGCACATTCCGGACAAGGCCAGCGCGATGGCGATGCGGTTCACGATCAATTCACAATGATCATACGACGTTCGATGGTGTCAAGTTGATGGGCGCGGTATAATCAACTTGTCAGCGGTTCACGATCCCCCAAGTCGGCTCGATCCGCAAATCCCAAGTAAGCAGCTTCTACCTTGATCTCAGTCAACGACCTTTCCATGCGCTTCGGCGCCCGCGTCCTGTTTGAAGACGTCACCGCTACGTTCCTTGAGGGGCGGCGCTACGCGATCACCGGCCCGAATGGCGCGGGCAAATCGACGTTCATGAAAATCCTGACCGGCGAACTTGAGCCCGAGAAGGGTTCCGTGACCCGGCCGAAGAAGGTGGGCATGCTGCGTCAGGATCAGTTCGCGTTTGATGCCTACCGCGTTCTGGATACCGTCATCATGGGCAACGCGCCGCTGTGGGATGCGTTGCAGGAACGCGAAAAGTTCTACGCTAATTCGGACGAGTGGACGGACGAAGACGGCATCCGTGTGGGCGAGCTGGAAGGAATCGTCGGAGAACAAGGCGGCTATACGGCGGAAGTCGGATGCGGCCACGCTGCTTGAGGGGCTGGACATCGGCGAAGAGCTGCATGAGCGCAAGATGTCGGAGCTGCAGGGCGGACAGAAGGTGCGCGTGCTGCTGGCGCAAGCGCTGTTCAGCAACGCGACAGTGTTGCTTTTGGACGAGCCCACGAACAACCTGGATCTCGATTCGGTGCACTGGCTTCAAAAGTACCTGCTGGCTTACACGGGCTGCCTGATCGTCATTTCGCATGACCGCCATTTTCTGAACGAAGTTTGCACGCACTGCGCGGACATCGATTACCAGAGCATCATTACGTACACCGGCGGCTATGACGAGATGGTGCTGGCGAAGACTCAGATTCGCGCGCGCGTGGAGGCGGGCAATGCGCAGCGGGAGAAAAAGATCGCGCAGTTGAACGAGTTTATCGCGAGGTTTTCGGCCGGGACCCGGTCAGCGCAAACCACGTCGCGCAAGAAGGAAGTGGAGCGGCTCCAGACCTCGGAGCTCGCGAAATCGAACATCCAGCGCCCGTATATTCGATTTCAAAACGAACGCCCCTCCGGCCGGCATCCGCTGGAAATCAAGGGACTCTCAAAGTCGTACGGCGACCTGCGCGTGATTGGGAACTTCAGCGCGTCCATCGCGCGCGGCGAAAAAATCGCGCTGCTGGGCCGCAATGGGGCGGGGAAGACGACCATGCTGCGGTCGCTGCTTCGCAATGCCACGGGTTTTGTGGATGCGCCAGATCGCGAGTTTCCCATTGATGGCGGCGTGGTGACGTGGGGTCACGAAGTCGCGGTCGGATATTTCTCGCAGGATCACAAGGAGTCGATCCAGCCGGGCGTGCCGCTCATCGAATGGCTGCACGAGTTCAATCCCTTGGCATCGCAGCAGGAGTTGCGCGGGCTCCTCGGACAGATGTTATTCAGCGGCGAGGATGCTACCAAGCGAACCGAAAACCTTTCGGGTGGAGAGGCCGCGCGCCTCATTTTTTGCCGCCTGATGCTGCAAAAGCCCAATTTCCTGATGCTCGACGAGCCTACGAATCACTTGGATCTCGAGGCGATCAACGCGCTGAACATTGCGCTCCAGAAGTACGATGGGACGGTCCTGCTGGTGACGCACGATCACGATCTGGTCGACGAAGTGGCCACGCGCATATGGCATTTCGAAAACAGGGAGATCGAGGACTTCAAGGGTCCGTATACTGAGTATCTGGCGGAAAAGGAAACAACGACCGCATAAAATGTACGTAGGGATCGAGGTGAGTTCGTGCGGCGAGTGGTCCTTTGGTCGATCAGTGACGACTATGAAAACGTCGACCAGATTATTCTGCCGGATGTCGCGCGAACGGGCGCTAAGTGTGGATTGACGATTGAGCGCTCCGAAGTCGTGCAGGCGTTGGCTAGCCTCATCGAGGATGGCTTAGCCAAAGCTTACAACCTGTCGCCGTTCCCCGATGCATTTTCGGGCGAGCTCCCTGGCATGCCGCCGATGGACCTTGTTGAAGAGGATTTCAAAACGTACTTCTACATCACGAAGAAAGGTCTGGATCTCCACCTGTCCGATTACGGATCGTTCCCGCTCGACGACGAAGGTGAGCTTCGGCCGGATTGGCGTCTCTCATCTTGAATTTGCGCGTTGAAAGCCGCTATTGTGGGTTGCAAGGCGCGAGGCAAACCAAATGACATCTCGATGGGCAGTGGTTTTGATCGCCGCGGCGATTTTCGCCGCCGACGCGAAACGGCCGATCACGGAAACTGACTTATACGCATTTCAATGGGCGGGCAGTCCGCAGATTTCACCGGACGGGTCGAAGATCGTTTACACGCTGGTCAAAGTCACTACTAAGCACGACAACTACGAGACCGCGCTGTGGATCACGCCTGCCACCGGAGGACCGGCCCGCCAGTTGACCGCGGGACCGCATGATTCCGGCGCCGCGTGGTCGCCCGACGGGAAAACGCTTGCATTTCTGCGCGCGACGGAAAAGGACGGCAAGCCGGAGCCGCCGCAGATCTATCTACTGTCGATGGAGGGTGGGGAAGCGCGGCAGCTCACCGAAATGCCGAAGGGCGCGGGAGGTCCGGTGTGGTCGCCCAATGGGCGATCGCTCGCATTTAGTTCTCCGACGCTGACCAAGGATTTCGAAAAGAAGAAGGACGATGCGCCGCCCGAGAGCGATGTGCGAGTGATCACTCGCGCGGAGTATCGTGAGAACGACGAAGGCTATCTCGATTTCGAGCGGCCCGATCATATCTGGGTCGTCGATGTTCCTCGGGACCCGGCCGGAACGCAGAAGGCGCGGCAGGTGACCACGGGCGAATTCAGCGAAGGCGAGATCACGTGGGCGCGCGACGGATCGAAACTTTACTTCACGTCGGACCGGGTGAAGGAATCATATTATGAACCGCCGGCGGGTGCGATCTATGAAGTGAACGCGGCTGGCGGCGAGATCCACAAGGTGGCCGCGCTCGATGGCCCGATTGGCGCGCTTGCGCTGAGCCCGGATGGCCGCCGTCTGGCGTTCGTGGGCGCGATCGACCGTGGAGAGGGCGTCGCTCAGCGTTCGTATAGCCAGCCCGACCTTTTCGTGACCGCTGTGGAGCCTGGGTCGACGCCAAAAACTCTGACCGCGAATTACGACTTCGACATCGGCGATGGTGTGGGCGGCGATCAGGCGCCTCCGCGCGGCGGAAGCGAGTCGAAGCCGTTCTGGAGCGCGGATGGCCGCGGCATTTTCGTCGAAGCGGCGGAGGAAGGCCGCGTCAACATCAAGCGGATCGACAGCGAGAGTGGAAAAGTAGAGGCCGTCACCAAGGGCGATCACGCGCTGCTCTCGTACTCGGCGACGCCGGATGGCTCAACGATGGCTCTGCTGGTCTCTACGCCGACGAATATTGGCGACGTTTTCGTCGCAAAGAGCGCGACAGGTGAAATGGAGCCGGTGACGCACATCAACGCCGAGTTGTTCGCGAAGCTCAAACTTACCGAGCCGGAGATGATCTGGTACAAGAGTTTCGATGGGCGTCGCATCCAGGCTTGGGTACAGAAGCCGCCGGATTTTCAGGCCGGAAAGAAATATCCGATGATTCTGGATATTCATGGCGGCCCGCATTCGGCTTACGGCTACGTTTTCGACCACGAATTTCAGTGGATGGCGGCCAAAGGGTACGTGGTGTTGTATCCGAATCCGCGCGGCAGCACGAGTTATGGGCAGGAATTCGGAAACATTATTCAATATGCGTACCCTGGCGACGATTCCAAAGACCTGATGGCGGGCGTGGACGAACTAATCGCGCGCGGCTGGGTGGATCCGCAGAAGCTCGGCGTCACAGGCGGCAGCGGCGGCGGTGTGCTGACCAACTGGACGATTGGCCACACGGACCGCTTCAAGGCCGCGGCTTCGCAGCGATCCATCGCGGATTGGTCCGGCTTCTGGTACACCGCGGATTTCTCACAGTTCACGCCGATGTGGTTCCGCGGCGCGCCCTGGGAACAGGAGGCGGACTATAAAGCGCGGTCGCCCATCACTTATATCCAGAATGTGCACACACCGTTGATGCTGATTGAAGGCGAGGCGGATTTTCGAACGCCTTCGGCGGATGGCGGCGAGCAAATGTTTCGCGCGTTGAAATATCTGAAGCGGCCGGTGGTGATGGTGCGGTTTCCGGGCGAGACTCATGAGTTGTCGCGATCGGGCAAGCCGGTGCATCGCGTGGAGCGCCTGGATCATATCGTGGCTTGGTTCGATAAATACCTGATGGGGCAAGAAACGCACGCCTACGACGTGAAATGACGCCGCCGAGACCAGCAGTGTGCCTCTTGAGCGGTGGCTTGGATTCGGCCGTATCGCTTGCCATCGCGCGGCGCGACGGCTATCAATGCTACGCGCTCAGTTTCGACTATGGCCAGCGCCATCGCGCGGAGTTGCAGGCGGCGGCGCGCGTGGCATCGAGCTTGGGTGCAGTGGAGCATCGCGTGGTCACCATCGATCTGCGGGTGTTCGGCGGATCGGCGCTGACGGCCGACATCGCGGTGCCGAAAACAGGCGTAGGCCGCGAAATTCCCATCACGTATGTTCCGGCGCGCAACACGGTGTTTCTGTCTTTCGCGCTGGCTTGGGCCGAGGTGCTGTCGAGCTCGGACATTTTCATTGGAGTGAACGCCATCGATTACTCGGGCTACCCCGACTGCCGTCCCGAGTTCATCGCCGCTTTCGAGCAAATGGCCAACCTGGCGACCAAGGCCGGCGTGGAAGGCCGCACGCATCTGAAGATTCACTCGCCGTTGATCCGTTTGTCGAAAGCGGAGATCATCGAGTTGGGCTCCGACCTCGGCATCGATTTCGGGATAACGCACAGTTGCTACGATCCCGATGCGCGGGGCCGGCCGTGCGGTTTATGCGATTCCTGCCGTTTGCGCCGCAAGGGTTTTGCGGACGCGGGCCTGAAAGATCCGCTCGAGTACGCCCCGATCGAGTAGACGCGTGAAAATCTCTGAAATCTTTTATTCCATCCAAGGCGAAGGCATGCTGGTGGGCGTGCCGTCGGTTTTCGTGCGAACCAGCGGCTGCAATTTACGTTGCGTCTGGTGCGATACGCCGTATACTTCGTGGCAACCGGAGGGCGAAGATCGCTCGGTTGGTTCCATCGTGGATGAAGTGAAAGCCTTCGGCGCGTCGCACGTGGTGATCACAGGGCGGCGAGCCGATGATCGCTCCCCAAATTGAGGAATTGACTGAAGAGCTGACGGCGCGCTTGTCGCAACACATTACCATCGAGACGGCGGGCACCGTGGATACGCACGTCCGCTGCGATCTGATGAGCATCAGCCCCAAGCTCGCTAATTCAACGCCGCGTACGCGCGACGACGGTCGCTGGGCCGATCAACATGAGCGCTTGCGCTATCAGCCCGAGATCCTGCGGCGCCTGATCCAACTTTATCCATACCAGCTCAAGTTCGTGATCAACGATCCGGGCGATCTTGCAACAGGTGAACGCAATCGTCAGCGATATCGGAGCGTCGCGCAGCCGCGTGGTCCTGATGCCTGAAGGCGTGGACGCTGCGATCTTAGCGGAGCGCGGACGATGGCTGGCGGAGATCGCCAAGAAGGAAGGATTCCGCATGACGCCGCGCTTGCACATTGATTTATGGGGAAACCGGCGGGGAGTCTAGCTGAGCTGGCAGCCGTCGCGCGCGATGGGGACGCATAGAGTTTCCGAGCTGTGGCCGTGGAACGCGAAGATCTGTCGCACCAGGTCGCAAACCTGCTCGTAGCCTCGCTCGTAGAACACCAGAATCGACGGGCCCGCGCCGCTGAGCGCGCATCCGAGCAATCCGGGCGCACGCAGCTTGACCATTTCCTCCAGGCCGGGAACCAGCGCATAGCGATAGGGCTGATGCATGCGGTCTTCGAGCGCGGCGGGAAATGCGCTGGTAGCTCCAGTGGCGAGCGCGGCAATCAACAATGCGCTGCGCTGCACATTGAAAACGGCATCGCTCTTGGAATAACTGGCGGGCAGAACGTTGCGCGACTCGCGAAGTGGGCAGCACAAAGTCCGGAACCACGACCGCCACGCCGTAGCTCGCGGGCATCTCAACACGAACCGCGCGCAGCGGCGCCGCCCGCATCGGTGGCGCTGGCGACGATGGAACCCAGATACGCAAGCGGCGACATTATCGGGATGGCCTTCGATCTTGGCCGCTTCATCCAGAATCCGGTGCGGCTTCCAGTGCAGCCCGAGCAAATGATCGGCGATGACGACGCCGGCGGTGAGCGCGGCGGCGCTGGATCCGAGCCCCTTGCCGAGCGGAATGTCGTTGTCGATTTCGAGCGCGATGGGCGGCAGCGTGTCGCCCACATCGGCAGCCACGGCCAGCGCGGTGCGCCAGATGAGATTGTCTTCGCCGGTGGAGATCTGCGCAGCGTCGCGGCCCCTCACCTGAATCGACAATCGCGCGGCGGCGCTCGAAGCGGCACGTCAGATAAATCCCGAGCGCCAGACCGAGGCTATCGAATCCGGGACCGAGATTGGCGCTGGAAGCTGGAACGCGGACCTGCATTCGGGAGTGGCTTTACAGCCTGACCACGCATCCCTTCCGGCAAGATTCGTAGACGGCGGTCACCACCTGCAAGGCGCGATAGCCATCGTCGCCCGACGACAAAGGCTTGCGTCCGTTGCGAATCGCTTCGCCAAAATCGATGAACTGGCGCTCGAAGGGCGTGAGCGCGGTGGCCATGGGATCGGTGGCGGCGCTGGCGTAGTCGTAGGACACTGGCGCGGGCTCGCCCGAATCGTTCTCCACTTGCCAGGCGGTCAGCTTGTCGCCGGAAATAATGGCGGTGCCTTTCGTGCCGTGGATCTCGATGCGCTCGGTGTGGCCCGGCCAGAACGCCGTGGAGGCTTGGATTACGCCGGTGGCGCCCGACTGGTATTTCATCACGGCGGCGAGCACGTCCTCGGATTCGATGTTGTGCCGGGCCGCGAGCTGCCAGTAGCCGAACAGTTCTTGAATGCCGCCGATCAGCCACAGCAGCACATCGACTTGATGGATGGCCTGAATGATCAGCGCTCCGCCGCCCTCGGTCTTCCAGCTTCCTTTGATTGGGCGCGAATAATACGCGGGCGAGCGATACCACTTCACGTAAGCGTCGGCTTGCAGGATTTTGCCCAGGCGGCCTTCGTCTAAGGCGCGCCGCAGAAACTGCGTGGAATCGTCAAAGCGGTGCTGGCTGACCACGCCCAGGTGGATCCCGGCGTTGCACGCGGTTTCGATCATGCAGCGCGCGGTCTCCAGATTGGTCGCCATGGGCTTTTGCACCTGCACGTGCTTTTTCGTCGCCGCGCACAGGGCCACGGGCTCCAGGCGAAACTCCGGGAAGGTGCAAACATCCACGTAATCGACGCGCGGATGCCGGCAGAGGTCCTCGTAGTTGGGAACGAACTCGCAGCCATAGCGAGTCGGCGAAATCCCGCGCGCTGTCGGCGTGGAAGTCGGTGCACGCCACCACTTCGTAGCCGATGTTGGCGTAGGCCCGCGCGTGCTTGTGGGCGATGGCTCCGGTGCCGATGATGCCGACTCGCATACTTTATGTTATTGTCCCATGGCGGCCGCGGCGATTCGGCGTCTGAGATGTAAAGCTATGTTATCTTGAAAAAGTCACGAGAGTCAGTTGCCCCTCCTTGCAGCGCTTCCGGGCCGGTAGCTCAGTTGGTAGAGCATCGCACTTTTAATGCGGTGGTCGCGGGTTCGAGCCCCGCCCGGCTCACCAAACTAAACCACGTATTCTCGGTCAGTTGGGAACCTCTCTCTTTTCGTGTCGCTGATATGGCGCTGGCATTTGCAGGCCCGACGCGTAATTGGCCGCGGTCTCAGCGCGGAGCATCCGATGAATGGCCCAGCAGGATTGAGACGCGTTCGATAGGCATACTATCGAGAAGAAGCTCGACTGCCGAGAGCCGAGTGCAGCCGCTTCTGGTATGCGCTTGCGCCCGCCGATAACCCTGCCGGCGTCTCCGAAATAGATGTGAGCGTGTTCGCGATGCTTTCGTCGGAGACGCTCATCGGCTTGGCTCGGTCCTCGGGCGGCAGGGCGAGCGGGGCCTGCAGCACCTTGCGCGAGGCCCAGCCTGAATATCCAGTGTATGTCCGAACTTCTTGGGCGGTCATTTGTGTTTACTTTATATCGCACGATCTTCCCATGCCGCAGGTACCACGTTCTAACCCAAGTTCATTCGTTGGAGCAGTAACCGGAAACGCGGGTCCTCGCGGTAGGGGTCGAATAGCGAAAAGCAGCGCATCACGCTGCCGGTGTGCGACGTCGAGAGCCTCAAGCCTGGCATCTCGCTCTTCGGCAGCAGCGTAGTAGACGCGGCGAAACTTCTCGAAGACTTGATGAAAACACACCCCGAAAAGAAGTAGCAGGTTTATGCTTGAAAAGAAGAATCGAGTTAGGTCACCTCCGCGGCGTGTTGGGGAACCTATCCTGCCTTGTCTTGCATCTCGCCGGACAAAGAAAAAGCCCGTCCCGGAGTGGACTCCGCAACGGGCTGCCGGTCTGGTGACTTAAGGACGTTCAATGATGTGCATATCGGCGGGATGGAAGAGGTCTTCATGCCACCATAGTCTGCATGGGCCGTTGTCATAGCCGCCCCAACTTCGCGATCGCAAAAAGCTCCCACACAAAGCCGTTGATGTCGCGCACAAGGATATTTCCGGCTCCCCCCGCACTTTTCAGTGGCGTACCGCCAGTGGACACGACGGTACCACCCGCCGCCTTCCATTGCTCAACCGCAGCATCCAAATCCCACACCATCATGGTGAAGGCTGGGGAACCAGGGTCGGCAGCACTCATCACTCGCTTGTGGCGCGGCACGCCTTTGTATTCGATCAGGGCGAGGTCCGCGGTCAAACCAGGGATCGCGCCATGCGTGATTCGCCACTGGGCACCCCGCAATCCGATGAGCTTTAGTACGGTGGCATTCGTGCCCCATGGGCTGCTCGGCCGCGCCTCGAAACCAATGGCTGCCTGAAAGAATCCAACCGACTTCCCGGTGTCGTCGATGGACAGCTGAACGCTGCCACCTAAGACATTCCCTTCCGGCGGCGCACCGGCTGGCAATGGGTCCGGCTGCTGAAGTTCGACAAAGAAGCCGTCCGGGTCGCGCAACACAATCTCGCGCATCTTGGAGGTGGGGTTTCCGGTCGGATTGATCGGAGCGCCGCCTGCCGTTACGATTGTTGTGCCCGCCGCCTTCAACCTCGCCACAACTTTGTCGATATCGCGCACCATCAGCGCCAGTGTTGCCGATCCCGGATCTTGAATCTCAAAGCGGCCGGCTTTCCGTGCGACGCCAGTGAACTCCCTCAATTCCCATCCGAAGTTCGCTCCGGGAATGCGGAACACGGCTGAGCGGAAACTTGCCCCTTGCGTGGCGGTGAGCCGCGACATGTCGGCATCCAACGGTTGCGGTTTCTGCGCGAGGGGATCGCGGGTGTAGCTCAAAGGCAGACCCAACGCGTCGCGGTAAAACGGCACGGTCTTATCGAGACGTTTCACCGCGTGGGCCAGATTGTCTAAGACGATGGCCGGCGCCGCGGGAGGATCAATCGCCCGCTGAGCGAACATCGTTGCAAAGAACGCGATGACAAGAACGAAGAGGCGTCGAGACATGCCGACCTAGTTTACCAATCCCTTTGCCGGCTGCCTCCAGGGGCAATCGTAACTTAATAGGTTTCGCCGGTTTACGACCTAACGCACGGTTACGTCGAATTCGAAGTAACCTTCATGCGCTTGGAAGGAAGCACCCGAGCGTCCATTTACCGAGAAGTAAGTGCGCCCATCCGCCGTCTTAGTAACCAGCGCGCCCGCCGCTTCCTGCGGTACAAGGTAGCCTTCACCCGCGGGCTTGTCATCGCCAAGCGAGCCGTGACAACTCTCAGGGTTTCTCTCAGAGCCACGGCCCTGAAAGTCTAGACAGACCGTGCCTGTCACTCCACGCACGGCCACCGAAGATCCCGGTCGAGTAGAGATGCTCGCTCCCCATTCCAATTGCGCCGGCAGAACGATGTGGTATTCGCCTGGGCCCTTGGCTTCCACAACCTCTTTTTCAGGCGGGCACTGGCTGCGGTTCGGAAGGCAGGCCCACTTAGCGTAGGAGATATCGGAATCGGTGCTATATATCTGCGACGAAATATCCGCGCGCACTACTTTGACTGTGACCATGAATGAACCCGAGTTGTTGCTCCATTGGATGCTGTCCATGATCCCGAGGTATAGCCTGGCGGCGCCCTTGGGAACCAAATATCTTCGGGTTACGCCGTCTTTGGTGGCGCCGGTTCCGATGAAGAAGACTTGCCTCAACTCCGGGGCAAGTGAAGTGAAGTTCAAACCAAGCCGCTTGAAGTCTAGGAGCTCCGGAGCTTTGAAGCGGTCCGGCTGGCCGTCTTCGAGGAACACGCCGATGAGTGAGTCGTAGGGCGCGATGACATTCGAAATGCCGTTTTTATTACCGTCGTCATGGCCGACGAATTGCGGTTCCCACCACCATCGCGTTGCCCTAAAATCCGACCGTGGATCCGCGGCGCCGTCGGGCGAATTGCAAGCAGGGGGACACGTCAGCGGCAGTTCCGCCAATCTCGTGCGCCCGAACACATCCGCGCCTTTTACAGTGATACTCCCGGACCAGTGACTTACCCCTCCCGTCGCCGAGAAGCTCACAGAAACTGCGGCCGCGAGCGATAGACTCACCATCGCGGGGGATTGCCGGGGAGCTCTGTCGCCACCAGGCGCTCGCGCCCCGTCGGGCATACCCGCCAGGTAAGGATTGGATTGCGCTGAAACTTGAAGCGTGATCTGCGAAGCGCTCTGCGGCTGGGCGCGGAGCATACACGCCGCGAGAGTTAGAAACGCGGTGCGCTTCATTTCACCTCAGGCACGCTGATACCGGCCCATGTATGTGGCCTCGGCGACAATGTGGGGCTGGCCGTCCTGCGGTGCATAGCGTTCCACCAGAGGCGGTGAGATGGCAGCAAGAGTGCGAATGGCCCCACAAGGCATAGACACGTATAATCCGGTTCATAGTTTCGTCAGACACCGCGACTCAGGGAAAGGTTCCCACCGGTCGTGTGTTAAGAAAACTGTTCGGCTTCATCGTGGAACCGGTGTTCGCCTTCATCCCAGAATCGCGTTCGCTTTGCCTCGGATTCCCCAAAAAAACAGCCCGTCCCGGAGTGGACTCCGAAACGGGCTGCGGGTCTGGTAACTAAAGAACGGCTAGTGTCGAAGCTGAGTGCTGAATTTGCCTGTTTCGTACACTTCGCAATTGGCGCGTTCCGAAATTACAGGGTCGGCGCTGGCGTTGAGCCGCAGGATTCGCGTCGGCATCACCCAGGGCTCAATGAACGAATCCGGATCTTCGATCGTCATGTCGTAGTGGATTTCATTTCCAACACGCGTGAGTTTCTCAATGATGTGCATGTCGGCGGAATGGAAGAGGCCCCCTCGTCCCAACCACGTCGTATCGATGAATGAAGTGGAGTCGATGACGAGCGTATCGCCCTCCCATTTACCGATGCTGTACCCATAGTACGTAGCTTCGAGCTCTTTCTCCGCCTTACGCGCGCGTCCGTCGGTGGGGATGTCGCGGAATTCCGTGTTTCCGCCGCCGTAATCGGAATACTGCCCATAGAGGAAGAGGATGTCTTTGTCGCTCTGGATGATCCGGCGTGGCGTGCCCTGCCGCGGGAGTCCCAGCGGCTGGCAGGTCATCACTGGATCGTATTTGTTGGTCCACTGATCGAGTTCCTGAATCTTGTCCCAATACTCGGGCTTGTAATTGGGACGGCTCGGCCCAAACCGCGAGGGCGAGATCCACTCATAATCCACCCAGAAGTTGTCTTGTGCGACTTGGCAGCCGACTTCGGGGTTGATTCCCCCACCCTTCACCTGCGTTGGACCGCATCGGCGGGCCCCGCTACCGGTAATGGCAAGAGGGACGAAACCCCAGTCTCCTGTCATATCCGGCTTCCCGTCTGGCCAGCCGCGGGGTTGCGACGGACTGCAGTCCTGCGTCGCCGGCGGCTTGGCGTCGACATTCAGAGTCCAGTTGGGAGGCTGATTCGTTGGCTTGATCGCCGCCTTGACGCTTGCCGGAACCGGCATCACGACATACATCTGTCCCGTTTCCGTCAGCGTCGTCGTAATGTCGCGGACGACGGCGCCGTTCTTGCTTCTCGTCATCCTGCCCGCGTAAAACGCCTCGGCCGGATTGAGCGGATTGTTCCAGTCCTTATAGTCGCTATAGGTAAACTCCGTAAGTGTTGCTTCCCTGTTTCACCACCACACGCTCGGCCATGAACTTCGTCGTCGAGCGTGGCGGCTGGCGATGGCGTTGGGGACGCCCGGAATCGGGAACGTCACGACGGGCTTATTGCCTTCCCACGCGACGGAGGTTTTCCCGGCCATCGAGACGTCAGCAGGTACCCGTTGCGGCCTGGGCGCCATTTCCGGTGGATCACTTATCCCCGCCATCGCGCCCTTGAACGCACCCTGCGGACTTGCCCACAGGCGAATCATCCGTTCCTCTACAGTTGCGGGCATCGGCGTCGCCTTGCCTTTACCGGCGACGAGTTCGGCGCCGGGAATGTCTTCGTTCCAGGCATACGCTCCACTGAGGACTTCGACATTGGAGCACGCCTGGCCATTGGGCCGAGTGCCCGTGTACTGAATCCGCTCGCCTGACGTCTGGTAGCTGATGCTGGTTCGATACTTCGTTACATTGCAGGGCTGTCCGTCCACTTGAATGGTGCCCTTGCCCTGGTATTCGAGCGACATCATCAGGTCTCGTTCCTCGCTGCTTCGGAGCATGCCCATATACCAGGCCCAGTTGAAAAGGACTGCTTTCAGGTCCTTCGCACCGGCTGCAGGGGTGTACCGCGGCCCGCCGCCTCGACCTCCGCGGCCGCCAGCTTGTCCACCACCTCCGGCGCCCCGCACCCGGGCCACCCTGAGCCGGCGCTGCAGGGGCAGAGCCTCCTGCTTGTGCAAAGGCCGAGGACGGCGTCGCTGACCGTCAGGGCGACTGCGATCGCGATACTTGTCCCAAAGATTTTTCGTAGAACAGCCATGATGATCCTCTTCTTTGTTTAGTCGTTCGGGTTGCCGTTTGGGTTACCGGCGGACATCTGGATCACGCGCCGGGCGAGCGCCGTGGCGGATCCGAGGGTCCTCACCCACTCGGTCGACGATCCACCCTGATTCCTGACCGCGAGGGCCAGCGAACCGTGTAGGTTCGTGAACTTCAGGCTGGTCACTATCCCGGAAGCTCTTTTTGCCGTTTCATGTCGTACACGCCCGGACTGATGGGCCGCAGCAGGCCGGCGGCCACGCAGACCGTGGCCACAAATCCCAGAGTTCGCTTGATCGTTTCGATGTAACCTCCTCGGTTGCCGATCGGCTGAGAATTTTATCACGATTTGTTGATGCCTCGCTTTGCACAGCGCTTCAATCCAACGCAAGCTGACGCTGCTCAAGGCTCGTCGCTCCCGCCGTTGACGAAGAAAGGCTCCATCTCACTGTACTCCAGGACCTTCACGGTCGCCCTCTTTGGAGCGTTGCCCTGCGCGATCGCGAGGAACGCCTGCTCGGACTGCGCCACCATCGCGCGCGCGAGGTCGTTCGTGTGGATCGAGTGGTACTTGGACGGCATGGCCCAGTGCAGCAGTGGCATGACGTAGCCAAGGACGCCCGGCGTGTTGGAGTTGCCGAGAATGACGGCGGGACGGTACAGTCCGAGGAAGTCGAACTTGACGGACTCGACTGCCTTCTCCTTCTCGCCGATAATCTTCGCGTACTTCATCCAGGCCTCAGGGTCCGCGCCGGTTGCTGTCATGACCCCGCACACACGAGCGCCTCCAGCCTTGGCGGCGCGGCAAAAGGCCTGCGGGTAGGCGATTTCGATCTTGCGGACCTCGTCCTCGGGCATCCTTGCGCTGCCCTTGCCGACACCGAACGCGGCGAGCGCCACGTCGACTCCCTGGGCGTGCGGCGCGACCTCCCCCTCGAGTCGGTCCATGTTGACAACCACTTCGAAGACCTTGGGGTCGGCGAAGGCATCCGTCTTGCGGCGCGTCACCACCACCACGTTCTTGCACAGGGGATTCTTGATCAGAAGCTGCGCGATGCGTCCGCCTACGTTCCCCGTTGCGCCCAGCAATATCGCCGAGTACTGCGCCTTCGCCTCTGCGGTTTGCATCGTCACGTTACACACACGCGGAACCAAAAATACACACAAGTCCGGAAGCGAGCGAAGTTTTCTTGTTTGGGCGATTTCTTCACATCATCTCCACTTTCACACTCATTTTATGGATGTTTCGCTCCTCTTGCTTCCAAAAGATTTGACCAGAAACGGCCTAGTCGCCGATTGAGCTTGTTCATCTTTTGTGTCCCTAGTCTGCTCGGGTCGCTGTCGTTACGCAAGCTTATCCAGTACCCTCCGCTAAGTTGCAGACCCTAAAATCGCGTGTCGGGTTCGAGCCCCGCCCGGCTCACCAGAATTATACGCGCTGTCTGTCACCCCTTAAGTTCCGTTGCCTTCAGATACTCGCTCGTGAGGGAGCGGTTTACCGTGAGCAACTGCCTCGGCGTGCCTTCGAACATCACCCGCCCGCCCTTCGTGCCGCCTTCGGGGCCCATGTCGATGATCCAGTCTGCGTTCTTGATCACGCTGATGTTATGTTCGATCACAATAACGGTGTTGCCGGCGTCCACGAGGCGATTCATGATTTCCAACAGGTGACTGATATCCGACATGTGCAAACCGGTTGTGGGCTCATCCAGCACATAGATGCTGCCTTGTTTGTGCAGTTCACTGGCAAGCTTGATACGCTGGCATTCGCCTCCTGAGAGAGTGCTTAACGGCTGACCCAGTGTCAGGTAATCGAGGCCCACGTCGCTCATGGCCCGGAGCTTGCTGGTGATCCTATCGATCTGGAAGTGTTCGAGCGCCTGCCTGACAGTCATTTCCAGCACATCGTTTATCGATTTTCCGTTCAGCTTGCATTCCAGAACTTCATCTTTAAATCGTTTGCCCTCGCAGATCTCACATGGCGACTTGACCTCGCCCATCGCGGGGATCTCCGTGTAGATCACGCCCAGTCCCTGGCAGTTCTCACAGGCGCCCTCCGAATTGAAGCTGAACAGGGACGGGCTGACCTTGTTGGCGGTTGCAAACGCCTTACGCACATCGTCCATGATGCCGGTGTAAGTGCCGGGGTTGGAACGGCTCGAGATGCCCACAGGAGATTGGTCGATCACAATCGCGTCCGGGTGCTGGCGTAAAAAGGTCTGATGGATTAATGAGCTTTTTCCTGAGCCGGCCACGCCGGTAATGACGGTGAGCACTCCTTTTGGGATGTCCACGCTGACGTTTTGCAGGTTATTGGCATTCGCGTTCTTGACCGGTAATTTGCCGGCCGGCGCGCGAAAATCACTTTTGATAGAAACGGATTGCTTCATGTACCTGCCGGTCAAGGTATTCGCGGTCAATAAATTCTTGAACGGTCCCTCATAGACGATCTGTCCGCCCTGACTCCCTGCATGCGGACCCACATCCACGATGTGATCGGCCACCTTGATGACGTCCGGGTCATGCTCCACGACCAGCACGGTATTCCCTCGGTCGCGCAGTTGTTGAAGCAGTTCGTTCAGGCGATGGACGTCGCGCGGGTGAAGCCCCACACTGGGCTCGTCGAACACATACATCACATCTACGAGGCTGCTGCTCAGATGTTTGACGATCTTCACGCGCTGCGATTCGCCGCCGGAAAGCGTGTCTGTTTCACGATTTAAGCTGAGATATTCGAGGCCGATATCCACGAGATATTGCAGGCGCTGGACCAGTGTTTTCAAAATGGGCGCCGCTTTGGATTCCTTGATCGCCTTGACCACCCCGATCAACTGGCCCACCTCCATCGAGGCCAGCTCAGCGATGTTGTACCCATCGATTTTGCACCTCAGCACGAGCTGGCTCAAGCGCGCGCCCTTGCACACCGTGCATGGCGCCATCGTGATGTACGGCGCCACGGTCTTTTGTGTACGTTCCGACAGGGTCTTCAGATCGCGCGTGATGTATTTGGCGGTAAATCTGCTCACGACGCCTTCGCACGTTATATTGATCCCTTTGCCGCCGACCTTGATCTTCACCTTGTACGGTTTGCTGTATAAAAGCAGGTCCAGTTCCTTGTCGCTGAACTTTGAAAGCTTCTTGTCCATGTCGAAGAGTTTCGACTGGCCAAGCATGTTCCAGCCCAAGCTGTCGACAGCGTATTCATGGAACAGGATCGCGCCTTGGTTCAGTGATTTGGATTTATCCAGGAGCAGTTCCACGTCCACGCCCACCTTGCGGCCGAGACCGTTGCAGTTCGGGCACATGCCCTTGGGATCGTTGAAGGAAAAGATGTTGGAATGTCCCACATATGGTTTGCCGACATAAGAGTACAACCGGCGCAGCACAGAGTAGATGTCCGTGATCGTGCCCAGCGTGGAGTGTGACCCGCCGCCGAGCCGTTTCTGGTCCACGACGATCGGCATACTCAGGTTCTCAATCGCATCGGCGTCCGGCTGGGAGTAGCGGGGCAGGAAGGTGCGGATGAACATGCTGAAATTCTCGTTCATCTGGCGCTGCGCCTCGGTGGCGACGGTATCGAAGACGATCGACGATTTGCCGGAACCCGAGACGCCGGTGAAGATTGTGATCTTGCGCTTGGGAATGCGCAACGAGACGTTCTTCAAGTTGTTCTCGCGCGCACCGCGGATCTCAATGTATTCCTGGGGTATCACCTTTTAGTTTTCGGTACTTTCGCTCGAGTGCCCGCAGGCGCTCTCTTTTTCGATTTGCTCTGATTGTAATCAATGGCGGTACGGACGAGAGCTTTTAGAGCGCGCTCGTTAATCTTGTCGCCCTCGAAAAGATCGATCGCTCGCCACACCTTGCCCCCGAAACCGTTATTGAAGAGCTTGTCAGGATCCGGGAGGTCCGCCCCGTGGGCAAAGGTAAGCTTCACCTTATCTTTGTGGGCGTTGCCGACCGCGATGATCCCGTCGCGAGACCACACCGGGCTCCCCATCCACTTCCACTCCTCGATGATCTCCGAGTCGGCCGCAAGGATGGTTTTGCGGATGCCGGCGAGCGTCTTGCCACGCCAGTCCGTGAGTCCTGCAATGAGCTGGTCAATACGTTCGGATGGATTCATGCCGCGGCATCCCTTAGTGCGGATCTCTTCGAAAAGAGTCGCCGAACGACGTACCCCTTCCACATCCACAATCCCGACAGGAGCATTACTGGAACGACGACAAACCGAACGCGGGGGGCGTACTGTGGAAGCACTTCAAACGGACTATAAATATAGCCGATGATCGGAATGCTGAAGACGATGTGAATCCAGCGAAGAATCGAACGCGTGGTGGCATCTTTCATGATGAAGTTCTCCTCTTACGACTTTTGAGCCGCCTGAGGCGGCCAGTTGGGCGCTACAATACCGAACTGCTTGGCGTACTCGGCGTTCAGCCGCTGCCAGCCGAACTTCATGGCGTCGGGGCCAACAGCGCGGCCGATCGGCGTTCCGCCGAGAAGGCGATCCAGAACATCGAAACAAATGTGCCACCCGGCAGCACCCATTGAAATGAAGCGGCGATCGATGTTGTGCCATAGCGTCAGGCGCGTGCCGCCACCCAGGGCTTCGAGTTCCCACCGGATATCCTGGGCGCCCCAGTTGTACTCCAGCACGTTGGGGGCGTCGGCTCGCGTCACCCTTGTTTCGGTAACGTGCAGCGTGGGCGCCGCCACCGTGGTGAGCTTCACCTTGGTTCCAACCGTACCCAGGTTCCCATCGGCGTCGAAGGGAGCCCACTCGCGCAGATGCGCCGGATCGGTAAGCGCCTGCCAGACTTTTTCCGGCGAGTGGCGCAATTCTCTGACGAGAACGAGCGTCCACTTCTCTCCGTCCTTTTGTATCTGCGCTCCGCTGGCCGGACCCGGTGTGTACTGCTCGCGATCGGTCATCTTCTTCTCCTTAGCGTCACCAGCGTGCCAGTTGGGTGAGCTGAATGAGGTTGCCGCAGGTGTCGTTCAGCATCGCAATGGTCGAGGCGGTCACGTCGGTGGGCGGCATCGTGAACTCGGCGCCGAGGGCCTTGATCCGCTCGTAGTCGCCCTTGATGTCGTCCGTGAAAAACATGGCTGCGGGCTGGTGCTGTTGAAATATCGCTTGCTGATACGCTTTGGCCGCGGGGTTGTTGTTCAGCGCCAGCTGCAGCTCAGTGCCGTCCGGCTCCTCGGGCGAGGCCACGGTCAGCCAGCGAAATGGGCCTTGACTGAAATCGCTTTTCTTGGCAAAGCCCAGTACCTCCGTATAGAAGCGCAGGGCCTTGTCTTGGTCGTCCACGTATACGCTGGTCACTTTGATTCTCATTTCGTTTCTCCTATGTCACGTTCGCGGTTTGGGCCGCGTCATCTTCTTCGTCTTCCTTTTCGCTGGCGTGGATTGATCTTCTTTGGCGTGCTCCATGCGGTCGAGGTGGCGTTCGAGTGCATCCACGTGTGCCGACCAGAAGCGGCGGAACGGCGCCAGCCAGGCATCGATCTCCTGAAGTGGTTCAGGTTTCAGCCTGTAGAGACGGCGCTGTGCGTCTACCGTGGATTCCACGAAACCGGCATCGCGCAGCACCCGCAGGTGCTTTGAGACAGTCGGCTGCGGCATCTGAAGCCGGCGCTCGATCTGTCCAACCGACTGTTGTGACGAGACCAGGAGGCTCAATATCGCTCGGCGGTTCGGCTCCGCGATGATTTCGAACACGGATTCCACGCCTTTGTTTATACCTCAAGTAGCATATACACGTCAAGGAATATAATGCGAGGTAGCCCGCCCTGGACGAGAGGGACTGGTTTTCCAGGTTTTAGCGTGCCGGCAGTAGTGCCTCGCGCCCTGGCGGAAGATGCTGATCGACGGCATTCATCATGAAGCCCGCCTTGAAATATTCGCCCATGATCATCATGAGCTGCACCGTTCGCTGACGCCCGAACTGGCTCACCATGTTTGCCCAAAGTTCACTGCTGACCCGGTGTTCGCGAAACAGTGCGCGCCCGAAAGTGATCAGCGTCGCGTCTTTGTCGGATAGTGACGCCACGTCCCTGTTGTACTTGACGACATCAATGACCGCTTGCTCCAGGCCCTGCCGCCGGCCTGCCAGTTCGTGCGCGGTCCATTCGTACTGTTGGTCGATCTCCCTGGCGGTGATCAGCACTGCGATCTGAAAGTATCGCGGACCTACCGGGCTGTTCGCGCCTGAGGGAATACCCAGATTGATCTCCCTCGGGCTGTAGATCGAGACGTGGCCCGGTCCCGGCCCTGGCGTGTAGTTGGTCCGCGCGGCCAGAAGACGCTTCCCCTCTTCGTCCAGGTCTGCCGCAGTAACCGGGGGCAGCCGCGAGAGCGTCACTGGGTCGATGTCTCGTGGAAGCGAGTTCTTGTCCTGAGGGACCACCGGAAGCGCAGCAAGCAAAAGGACACTCAGTCGGATCATCTTCATAAAGTGCCTCCTCGGCCGTTCGCACAGCTCGTGGTCCAAGATAACAAGAAACGGAATGGAGGACGACACCCAGTGGGTAACAGGAAAACATGCCGCCGCGCGGAGACGGTTGGGTGTAAAATGACTCGGGACTTTGCAGTTGACGGCAATTACCAGACAAAATTACACAACTGGGGGAACATCATGTCCTTTCGACGAGGGATGATTTGGACAAGGGTCGCGCTCGCAATCGTTTTCACTATCGGCGGGGCGTTTACAGCCGTTGCGCAGGGTCCTCGCGGGCCGGTTCCCGAACCCTACACACCCGCGGCGGACGCCAAAGACCTGAAGTCCGTGCTCTTCAAGTGGATGTGGGGCACGGGCATGCTGAAGGGCCATGATGAACGCGACATGGTCGCGTCGCTCGAATATCAGGGCAAAGGCACGATTCAGGTGGAAGGACAACCTTGCACGCTCACGAAATATCGCGCCAGCACGAACTACCAGACCTTCAGCCAGCGGATTCAGTACGCCTGCACGCGGCCGAATGGAGAAACGTACTCGAACATCGAGGTGGTCAGCGGGCTGTACGCCTGGAACGAAGACACGCCCGGCGCCCAGATCGGCGGAACGAAGGGGAAGGCCACTCCGATGCCGGCGACCGTCGCAGGAGCGGCTCATCCGAATCTGGGCAAGTCCCCAGGGCGCACCCAAGGCCGCGGTGGCAGGGACCACGGAGACATTCTGGCTGGGAGCCAACCCAGGCACTCTTTTCGCGGACGGTCTCGCGAAGGTGGGCCAAACGTCCGTGTCGTGGGAGAACGGCAAGCCGGTGGTGACGTTCCCGATTCCGGGCGTTCCGGGGGCGACCGCGACAGCCACGCTGGATGCGAACTATATGACCGAGCGCGTGGTGGTCAAGCACGGGCTCGACGACCACCGAGTTCACCTACAGCGACTATCAGGACTGGAACAACCCGCTGAACAAGATCGGGGTGCTTTACGCCGGAAAGATGGCCGAGCGCCAGAACGGCGCGGTGGTCCGCGACCTGACGACGAACGCAGACGGAGACGGGCAACGTGTATGTGGTTGCGCCCGTTCCGGCCAGCGTGCAAGGCGGCCATGCAGGTCACCGGGCAGATCCCGCATGGCGTGATGGCCAAGACGGAACCTCCGGTAAACAAGTCGGCGCCCACGCCGCGGTTGGGCGAGCATCCCGACCTGACGGGCAACTGGGCCTATAACGACTGGATTGGGAACTACATGACCGGAGGAGGACGCCGGCGCGGCCCCAGGCAGGCTGAAGACAGTAACCGGCAAGCCAATCAGACCGAAGATTTTGAGCTCTACTCGCCGTCGCGGTTCGGCAATCTGGGCCGTCCGATATACAAGCCGGAGTACTGGGACAAAGTTCAACAGCTCGACATGTGGACGAACAAGTATGACCCGGTGATGACCTGCCAGCCTCTGGGAGTCCCGCGCGAGGGCCCGCCCCGGCGCATCTACCAGACGGACAACGATGTTACCTTTCTCTATTCGGGAGGCGATGCCGGAGGCGGATACGGCGAGTATCGCATGATCCCGACCGATGGCCGCAAGCACGACCCAAAGAAGGCGATTCGAGATCGACGTATCTGGGCTATACCGTGGGACGCTGGGAGGGCGACACGCTGGTGCTCGACTCCATCTCGTTCGTCGATACGACATGGCTGGGGCGCGGCGGTTTCTTCCACTCCGATCAGATGCATGTCGTCGAGCGATTCAGGCGTCAAGGCGATGCACTGCTCTACGACGTCACGGTGGAAGACCCTGAGGTGCTGGCGGAGCCGTATGTGTATCCGACGCGAGTTGTGCGGCGCAACCCGAATCCCAACGCGGGCCTGATCCGGGAGC
>CAVOVR010000009.1:0-124284 GCA_963699905.1 Bryobacterales bacterium | reverse complement strand
GTGAAAACGTAATCTCTTGTCTTCACCCTCGTGTGGCACGCGTACCCGCACTTGGCGTCGTTCCCCTGCGGCGGCTTGTCAGCCATGGTGCCGGGCGTGAACGTATCGGATGCTGCGTCGTACTTGAACGTTGCGTATCCCCACCCGCCGCTGTCCGCGAACCGCTTGCTGTCCTTCACCATGAAGTCCATGTCATGCTGGCTACCTGGCACCGTCGCCGCGGGGAACGTCTCCATCTTTTTCGGCGTCCAATGGATCTTCGCCAGCTTGGCGCCGTCTGGGAAAGGCTTGCCGTTGCCGGGAGCGCCGGCCTGGTACGCCTTGATCATCACGGGATTGGCGAGGATCGCGGCCATCAGGGATCCGTCCTGGCTGATGGAGACGACCTGCCAGGCCTCGTATCCTTTGAACTCCGAGAACGAGAGCCCACCCGGCACTTTCAAGGTGTACTTGTCTTGCGCAGCCATCGCAGCCAGGGCCAGTGCCACTAAAACAGTAAGGAACACCCCAACGAACAGGGTCACCCGGATCGCTTTGCCTTTCATGCGTCAACTCCTCCTTGCATCATATTCTGTGATGCCGCAGAGCCGAATCACGATATGCAGTACTTTGCGAATAACCACTCAGTTCGCCGCCCGTACCACGGATGTGGTTGCCCTCATTTGGCGCGATCCCCACGGTAGTGTACGATTAACAACGACGCCCAAAACGGTTAAGGACGGGCGGCGCTTCAGAAGCGGGAGAGCAGCAAGGAGAAATGACGATGAAACTGGCGAAAGCGGCGTCGCTTTTCACACTGGTGTCGGTAGCGGCCTGGGCCCAGGTCAATGTTGGTGAACAGAAGCCCGAAGCAAGCGTGCCTTTCACCATGACCACGGTGGCCAACTTTGAACTGCCCTGGCGGATAGCCTTCCTGCCCGATGGCCGCATGCTGGTCACCGAAAAGATCGGGCCCATTTGGCTCGTGACGCAGGATGGACAGAAATCCCAAGTGAACAACACGCCCGCCGTGTATTGGCAGGGTCAGAGTGGAATGTTTGGCGTCTTCCTGTCGCCGACTTATGCGACCGACCAGAAAATCTATCTCACCTATTCCGAACCCGGTGACTACGGTGGTGGCCTGGTGCTAGCGCGCGCCAAGCTGAACACCGCCGCCCCTGGGGGACCGGGCGCCGCCGGCCCTGTCGCCGCACTTCAAAATCTGGAAGTGCTGTGGCGCCAGTTGCCCAAGGGTAAGGGCGGCCAGGAAGGCGCACAGATCGCCTTCGCGCCCGACGGCCAGTCTCTGTTCCTCACCGTTGGCGACCGCCAGCGCTTCACGCCCGCGCAAGATCCGAACCAGCCGGAAGGCAAGATCCTGCACTTGACTCTGGACGGCAAGCCCTCGCCCGATAATCCCAACTACGGAAAAACCGGCGCTTCCACCATTCCGCTGATCGATCCGCCCCGCAACACGGAAGCCGCCAAGACGGCGCCGGTGGTGAGCACCTACACCTTTACCAAGCCCAACCTCACGCCGGCGGAAACCTGGGCCAGCGGCGTTCGTACGCCCTACGGACTGGCGTTTTCGCCGGCCGGCGAACTGTGGGAAGTGGAGCATGGCCCTCGCGGCGGTGATGAGTTGAACCTGATCGAGAAGGGCAAGAATTATGGCTGGCCGCTGGTGTCTTTCGGCAACAACTATGACGGCGTGCCGATTCCGAAACCCGACTCGCGTCCCGATCTGGCGATGCCGGTGCTCTATTGGGCGCCGGTGGTCGCGCCTGGCAATCTGATGTTCTACCACGGCGCCAAAGCGTTCCCCCAATGGGACGGCAACGGCTTCGTTAGCGGCCTGGGGACCCGGTCGCTCAACCGCATCATATTTGACGGCCATGGCGGCGCCAAAATCGCCGAGCGCTGGGACGTGGGCCATCGCATCCGCGATGTGGAAGAAGGCCCCGATGGGTCGCTGTGGATGCTGGAAGACGCCAATCCCGGCGCCCTGATCCATGTGACGCCCTCCGCGGCTACCAGTTCGCGTTAGGCTCAACACGTAGCAAAAGGGCTGGAGCGATCCGGCCTTTTTGCCTTATCTGTTGCCGGACGACGTCCCCGCGCACGCATACGCCGTCGCCCTCGCGGCGCGTCAGATTCATTCGCTACTCAAGGCGCATCAGCCCGCGTAGCAGGGTCGGCAAACTTCCAACTGAGATCGCAGACTCGCTCGGGAAAAGCACAGGGGAGCAATGGCTCCTCGCCAAAGTGATCGACGGTGACAAGCCGACAATCCGCCCGCTGGTCCCGGTAAACACTACGGCGTTACTCGGGAGAATAGTCTGATCCTTCCGCTATGAATCTGTTCTAGAGTCGCTCCGGCCACTCGGTGGAGAAGTAGCGTTCGGGTGTCGGCGTGGTCACGTGGCGAGCGGTCGCGCCCTGCGTGCGGCCACTCAGTGAGTGGCGGGCAGTCCAACGACGATGAGAACCGCGTAGTCCTGCTTGCGGCAGCCGTTCACGACGGGCATGGCCGCCCCTGGATTCACCGGAAAACCCGTGGTCCGAACGTTCGCGGGCGAGCACGAGTTGTTAGCCGTCGCCGGCGTGTAGCGTGCGGAGCGGCATCCGAGATGGGTGACATCGTAGAGGGTCGCGCCGTCGGCGAGTTCCCACCGCTGATTGCCGTCCTTGTCCTTGGGGTGAATTGTCAGCACGGTCGTCACCTTGCGGTCGCCCGTGACGAGGTATTTCCCAGGAGGCAGCGGAAAGGTCGGCTTCTCCATGATCAAGCCGTGTTCCTCCAGCCACCAGTCCGCAGCGTCGAATTTCCACTGTGACGGCGCCACGCCGCCGGCCGCCTTCAATTGATCGTAGTGGTCCAGCTTGCAACCGCGCGGGCCCGGGTCCTGGCTCCAGAGGCCCCATGATTGCGCGCCGTTGCCGGAGGTGGCCCCGGGGTCTCCCAGCGCCGCGATGAACTGCGGCTCGATGCGCCTGAACTTCGAGAGGTCTGCGCCTGACGCGTGAACCGGCTGCTGCAGGCCGGCCGCCAACATGAGGGATCCCATGGACAGGAGCCAGCGGCTCACGGACGGCACGAGGTGGCGGACATTCATGCGATTGCTCCGGTTGGACGACCTGATGACATCCTACACCAACGCGCGCCCCGGAGCTGGCCTCCTCGTGGTGGATCTCGACCTCGGCACGGCCTCAGGACTCCTCGCGTCACGGTGCCGCACCTCGCCGATGTAGCGCGCTTGGTATTCCAGCTCGATGGCTCTCGGCACGCCGATGAACGAGATAGGTTCGGGCGGTTGCAATTTGAGATGCCGCGGGCGAATGCGCCACACGGAGAAAGCTGGTCGTGAGCGGCCAAAAAAGCGATCGGGAACGATAAACGCGCATCGCACCGCCAATCACCCGAACTGTCTGCCGCGCCAGGCGCGATGCCGAGTTTCCATCAAGCGCATCGGCACTCCGAAGCAGCTACCGGTGCGCCCTCGGCCAGACTTAGGCTTGCGTGTAGTCCATGCCGTCCAGGTCGGCGATCAGCCCCGGCCCGGTCGGCTTCCAGTTCAGCTTCCGTCGCGTGAGCGCGCTGGAGGAGGGCATATCGAGCACGGCGAACGCGGGCAAGCCAGCCGAAGTGCGCCTGAGCCTCCTCGGGCTTGATGCTGACCACCGGCACCTTCAGCCCGCGGCCCATGCGCCTCGGCGATGGCCTTCATCGTCACGCCCTCCTCGTCGACTGCGTGGTAGATCGCGCCCGGCTCCGCCTTCTCAAACGCCAAACGATAAAGCCGAGCCACGTCGGAAACGTGTGCCGCCGGCCAGCGATTGCAGCCATCGCCGATGTACGCCGAGACGCCCTTCTCGCGCGACACGGCGAGAAGGTACGGCACCAGCCCTTGCTTGCGCGTGTCGTGAACCTGCGGCAGCCGCACCACAGAGGTGTTCACGCCGCGCGCCGTCAACTCCCTCACCGCCGCTTCCGAAGCCCCGCGCGGGTTCCATGATGCGGTCGGGCTGTCCTCGGTCGATGGCTTGCCGTCCACATTGGCTGCGATCGCCGTCCCCGAGGTGATCAACGAACGGCCGGTGCGAGCCCAGCAGTACCTCGCCCATCGCCTCGATCGCCTTGCGGTCGTCCTCAGCGTTCTTCTGGAATTGCGAGAAGTCGTGGTTGAAGGCCAGGTGGATGACGCCGTCCGAGTCGGCTGCTCCCTCGGCGCAGGCTGTCGAGGTCCTCGATGTTGCCATGAAGTACCTCAGCCCCTGCCGCTCGCAGCTTCTGGCGCCCGCCTCCGATCGCGTCAGCCCCAGAACCTGGTGCCCTGCCTGAATCAACTCCGGAACAAGCGCCGAACCGATGAATCCCGGTCGCCCCGGTCACAAAGATACGCATGATGAATGTCTCCTTTAGCTTCCACAAGTACGCGGCCTATTTGCACCGTCAATCACTAGATGGGTCGCAAACCGCAGACGATCTATACTGAAAGTCCGTATGATCGGTCCAATCGTCCCAACGGCGCAGAACCCGGAGACTCAGAGGTTTGGTACGGCGCCCTTACAACTAGGTCTGGGATCGAGTCAGCGTATGGACCCGCTCTCCGAGGTTCTCGCGCTGATGAAGCCGCAGCTTATGTCGCGGGCGGCTTTGCGGTTCCGGGCGAGATGGCCATCCAGTTTCCAAAACACCCTGGAATCAAGTGTTACACGATGCTCGCCGGCGAGTGCTGGCTGGTGGTCGAAGGCGTCCCCGAGCCGGTGCTGCTCCACGCCGGGGACTGCTTTCTGCTCCCGCGCGGACTTCCGTTCCGGCTGGCCACCGACCTCTTGCTCGAACCGATTCACTATTCCGTCGCCCGCGCCCGGCTCGGTATGAGCCGCGAAGCCCCGGGAGTCACCGAAGGCGCGCGGTACATCGCCGGAGGCCACTTCGCCCTGACCGGTGGCCACGCCGAGATGCTCCTCCACTCACTGCCGCCTATCGTCCACATCCGCCGCGAGTCGGACAAGGCCGCCATGCGCTGGTCGCTCGAGCGCATGCGCGAGGAGCTCCGCGACCCACAACCCGGCAGTTCGCTGATTGCGCAGCAGCTCGCCTACATGATGCTCATCCAGGCCCTGCGTCTGCACTTGGCTGATGCCGCCAGCGTCGGTCGCGGCTGGCTTTCTGCGCTGGCGGACAAGCACATGAGCCTCGCCATCGCCAGCATGCACAACGACCCAGGATATCGTTGGACGCTCCAGTCGCTGGCCGAGCGCGTCGGCATGTCGCGATCGGTCTTCGCCCAACGCTTCCGCGAGATCGTCGGCGCCACGCCCATGGAGTACCTCACGCGCTGGCGCATGCTTCTGGCCGCCGACCGCCTGAAGAACTCCTCCGACGGCCTCTCCGCCATCGCACAATCGCTCGGTTACGAGTCCGAGAGCGCCTTCGGTAAGGCCTTCCGCCGCGTTATGGGCTGCTCTCCAAGGAAGTACACCCGCTCTACCGCGCCGTGCGCCATTTCTGTAAAGCACGGCGCTGAAGATCTGGCCCCGTCTCCGTTCACGCCGCTCCTGCATCGATCTCCCGCTCCCGTCCAACAACATCCGCCACTCTGCGCACGTTAACGCCATCGGCCCATGCTAAAACCGCACAGGAGATTCTCGTCCATGACAAATCCAATCCCCGCGCCGGTCCCTAATCCCCAGTCCCCAACCCCCAACCGCTCCACCGGACCCCGCACCGCCGCCGGCAAACAGCGCTCGTCCCAGAACGCCCTCACCCACGGCCTCACCAGCCGTTCCCCCGTCCTCGCTTCAGAGGATCCCGTCGCCTACCAACAGCACTGCCGCCAGTTCCTCGACGAGTATCAGCCCGCCACTCCCACCGAAACTCAGCTCGCCCAGCAACTCGCCGACACCGCGTGGCGCCTCAACCGCGTCCCTCTGCTCGAAGCCGCCCTCCTCGACCGCGCCGCCAACCCGCCCACCGAGCAAGCGGCCATCAGCTTCGATATCGTCGACGCTCACCGCGCCCTCGCCACCCTCGGTATGCACTCTCAGCGGCTCGCCCGCCAGTTCCAAAAGACACTCGATCAGCTCCGCGAAATCCAAGCCGAGCGCCGCCGCGACCAAGAGCGCGACCTCAAGCGTGCCGCTGCCCTCCTGGAACTCCATAAACACAAGGGCATCCCATATGATCCATCTCAAGATGGGTTCGTTTTTTCAAAGGACGTAATCGAAGCGTTCTCACAGCGCCTGATCCGCCTCAACCAGTCGCTACACATCGAACACGTCCTCTTCCACATGCAACCGCCCATCATGCAGTCCCAGGCCCGGCGCGAAACCGCCCGCGCAGCCACCGCCTCTTACGAGCCGCAACTGTAAAGCACTCGCGTCAGTGATTCCTATATACTGCTTGAACGCGGAGCAAAAACATGAACCGAGCAGCTCTCATCGCAACAACCTTATTCGCCATCAGCACGGCCGCGCTGGCCATTGACGATCCGGTGCACCTCGACACCGGCATGATCTCCGGCGCCACAACCACCGCGCCGGACGTGCGCGCATTCAAGGGCATTCCTTATGCCGCGCCGCCCGTCGGCGATCTACGCTGGCGCGCGCCGAGGCCGGCCGCGCACTGGGAAGGAACCCGCGCGGCGGATCAGTTCGGCCCGGTGTGCATGCAGGGCGGCAATCAGAAAATGAGTGAGGACTGCCTGTACCTCAACGTCTGGACCGGCGCGAAGTCCGCCAGCGAGAAGCGTCCCGGTCATGGTATGGATCTACGGCGGCGGTTACACCGGCGGCTCTGGGTCGCAGCCCATGTACGATGGCGAGGCGCTGGCGAAAAAGGGCGCGGTGGTTGTGACGTTCAACTACCGGCTGGGCGCTTTCGGCTTCTTCTCCCACCCGGAGCTGACCAAAGAATCGGACCGGCGGGAAGCAGCGAACTTCGGCGTGATGGATTCCATCGCGGCGCTGCGCTGGGTGCAGCAGAACATCGCGCGATTTGGCGGCGACCCGAAACACGTGACCATCTTCGGCGAATCGGCCGGCGCCGGCATGGTGGCGAACCTGATGGCCATGCCCTCGGCGAAGGGCCTGTTCGTGCGCGCGATCGGCGAGAGCAGCGCCTGGTCCACCGCGAGGATCGCCCCATTGAGCACGCTGGCGGATGCCGAGCAGCAAGGCGAGAAGCTGGCTGACGCAGTGGGTGCGAAGTCGCTTGCGGAATTGCGTGCGAAGCCGGCGGAAGCGATTCAGAAGGCCGGACGCGGGATGGGGCCGGTGGTGGATGGATACCTGATCCGCGAGGATCCGGGAAAGGTCTTTGCGGCGGGCAAGCAGATCGACGTGCCGGTGCTGACGGGATCGAACCGCGACGAGTCGTTCGGGGGCAATCCGAAATCGGCGGCGGAGTTTGTAGAGCAGGCGCGGAAGCGGTTCGGCGACCGCGCGGATGCGTACCTGAAACTCTACCCGGCGGACTCCGACGAGCAGGCGCGCGAATCGGCGTTCTATTCGGGGCGCGACGAAATGGCGTTCGTGATGCGGAACTGGGCTCGGCTGGCCGAAAAGCCCGGCAAATCGAAAGCGTTCGTGTACTACTTCACCGAGCAGCCGCCGCGGTTGCCGAACGCGCGCGGTCCGTTCGCGCCGGGGCCGCACGGCAGCGCCACCCACGTCTCAGAGATCCTCTACGCATTCGGCCATCTGGATGAGAGCCGGCCATGGACGGACAGCGACCGGCAAGTGGCGGACGCGATGTCGTCCTACTGGGTGAACTTCGCAACAAGCGGCAACCCGAACGGGAAAGGGCTGGCCAAGTGGCCCGTGTACGACGGAAAGAACCAGAGCGTGATGGTGCTCGGCAATCCGCCGGAAGGCGCGCAGTCGCCGACCGAAGCGCAGCTTGCGTTCTTCCGATCGTATTTCGATCAGCTAACGGCGCGATAGCCGATGCTGTCTTGTGCCGGCGCCGCCGGGCTGGCGGCAGACGCCGTGGCGAGTCATAATCTACCAGATACTTCCATGCGTCCCGACAAAATTTTCACTTCACCCGGCGCCCTCAAAATCGCTCTGCTACTCTCGCTCGCGGGCGATGCTGCCCGCGCAGCAGCCGGCGCCCGACTTGATCCTCTCGAATGGCAAGATCGTCACCGTCGACGAGCGTTTCACCATCGCACAAGCCGTCGCCATCAAGGGCGACCGCGTCGTGGCGGTCGGCACGAACCAAGCGATAACTCAGCTCGCCGGGCCGAACACGCGGCGGATCGATCTCATAGGCCGGGCCGTCATTCCCGGCCTGATCGACAATCACATGCATCTGCTGCGCGCCGCGACCACCTGGCAGCGGGAGGTTCGCTTCGATGGCGTGGAATCGCGGAAGAAGGCCGTTGAGATGTTGCACGCGCGCACGAAAGCGGTGGGACCCGGAGAGTGGGTCTACAACATCGGCGGCTGGACGCATCAACAGTTCACCGACGATCCAAAACCCTTCACGCGCGAAGAGCTCGATCAGATCGCGCCTGATAATCCCGTATCGCTCCAGGAATCGTACTTCCAGGTGTTTCTGAACAGCCAGGCGCTCAAGACTTTCGGGATTGAAGCCAACGCGCCCGACCCGCCGGACTTCGTGAAAGGGACCATCATGCGCGACGCATCCGGAAAGCCGACGGGCGTGATCCGCGGTGATATCCCAGCCACGCGCCCGGTTTCCGCGCGACTTCCCAAGGTAGCGCCGGAACAACTGGAGGCCAGCAGCCGGACCTTGCTTGAGGACATGAATCGAGCGGGCCTCACCTCGGTCGGCGTGCCTGGCTGCCCCGCTGATGTGTTGGACATTTTTCAAAAGTGGAAGGCGCAGGGCGAGCTCAATGTCCGGATCTTTTGTATTGACGGCCCCGCAGGCGCAACGCCGGAGCAAGTGGATCGGGCCATGGCGCAGGTTCCGAAGATGAAACTGTTCCAAGGCGACAACTACATCAACACCATTTTTTTCGGTGAGAGCGTCTACGGACCGCTGCACGACCCGATGTTCGCCACCAAGTCGAACCCGACGCCCGATCAACTCGCTCAGTGGCGCCGCATGGCCATGGAGATTGCCAAGGCCGGCATGCCTCTACACGTGCACGCGGAGCTGCACGACACCATCGATGCGTTCCTGGACCAAATCGAAGCCATCAACAAGGAACATCCCATCAAGGGCCTGCGCTGGACTCTGGCCCACGTGAACCAGATCAACGCGGCGCAGCTCGATCGCATGAAGAACCTCGGGATGTACGCCGCCGTGCATCCCTGGGCCGTCATCAACGGAGGGATCATGCACGACGAGTTTGGAGACGGCGCCTACGATATGCCGCCGCTCGCCACAATTCAAAACAGCGGTATTCAATGGGGATTCGGAACCGATGGAACCGCGGCCAATCAAACCAAGCCATTCACGGAGTTGAATTTCGCGGTTACGGGCAAAATGGTGGGCGGAACCAAGGTGATCCGGCAGACCATTAGCAGGGAGGACGCCCTGATCGCGTACACGCGCAAGAATTCGTACCTGGTTTTCCAGGAAGACAACTTAGGTTCCATTCAGCCGGGCAAGCTGGCGGACCTGGTGGTACTCGACCGCGATTACCTCGCCGTTCCAGCGGATCAGATCAAGGACATCAAACCGGTGATGACGATGGTGGGAGGCAGGATCGTATACGACGCCAATCATGTTCCCAAGGCCACTGCCTCACGGTAAGACCACCATTGCGATAGACTCGTTTGCTGGCTCATGCCGCTTACTCAAGGACAAAGACTCGGCGTCATCATCTTGATGGCGGCGGGTTCCGCCTGCGCCCAAATCGACTTGGGCGGCGAGTGGGCTGCCACGTTCCACGAAGACTTGCAGCATCGCGGAGGCGTGCGGCTTGGTGATTACACCGGGCTGCCGCTCAACGAATCGGGTTGGCGCAAGGCCCAGAGCTGGGACGAATCGGCGCGGTCCACATTCGAGCGCCAGTGCATCCCGCACGTCGTCACTTACGCGATGCGCGGCCCGGCGAATATACGGTTCCAGAAGATTATCGATCCCGTATCGGGAGAGTTGACCGCCTACAGTCTCCTCGGCAGCTACGGCCGGCCCCGCACCATCTGGATGGATGGACGCGAGCATCCCTCCCCGCTTGCGCCGCACACCTGGGCCGGATTCTCTACCGGACACTGGGAACGCAACATGCTGGTGGTCGAGACCACGCACATCAAAACCGGCTGGCTATTGCGAAACGGCGCGCCCACCAGCGATCTGGCGACGATGACCGAGTATTACACGCGCTACGGCAATTATCTGATGCTGGCCAGCTTTGTGAACGATCCGGTCTACCTGGACGAACCGTTCATTCGAACGTCGAACTTCGTCTTAAGCCTCACCACCAACGCCGATGCCTGGGGAAACTGCGGGCCCGCGCAGATCATCGATGAGCTCGGCGGTCGGCCCAAGGGTTGGGTGGCGCATTACCTGCCCGGACAGACGGCGCATGTTCAGGAGTTCCTCACCAAGAGCGGCGTTCCAGCCGAGGCGGCTCGCGGCGGGGCTGCGACCACGTATCCCGAATACATGCTGAAGCTGCAGAAGAACGATTTGGACAATCGCATCTTTCCGCCGCCGGCGCCAGGCAAAAGTTTTCCCCGCGTGGTTTCTCCGGAGACTAGTGAGGCTCAGGGCGAAATCGTGGTGCTGCCGGTGCAAGGGAGCGTGTTTCTGCTGGCCGGCGCCGGTGCGAACATGGCTGTGCAGGCAGGGGAGGACGGCGTCCTGCTGGTGGACGCGGGCGACGGCAAGGCCAACGAAAAGGTGATCGCGGCCATCCGGAAATTGTCGAGCAAACCGATTCGCTTCATCGTCGATACGAACGCCAACCCGGATCACATGGGCGGCAACGAGCGGCTCGCGGCGTTTGGAAAGGCGGCTGGTGGCGGACGGGCGAGCGACAGCGGCGGTCCCGGCGCAATGGTGTTTGCGCAAGAAGCGGTGCTGGCGGCAGTGAGCGCGCCCAGCGGTCAAAAGGCCCGGGTGCCGGTGGCTGGGTGGCCCACCGAATCTTATCCCGATTGGAAAGAACTCTCTCTGAACAATGAGGGGATTCAGATCTTCCATGTTCCAGCCGCCCATACCGACGGCGACAGCGTTGTGTTCTTCCGCCGTTCCGACGTCGTTGTCACCGGCGATATCTTCTCCACCATCAGTTATCCCGTGATCGAGAAGGGCGGCAGCATCAATGGCGTGATCGACGGGTTGAACCGCATCATTGAAGTGACGATTCCGAAGGATTGGCAGGAAGGCGGGACGATGGTCATTCCTGGGCATGGGCGGATCTGCGACGAAGCTGACGTGGTGGAGTATCGGGACATGGTGACCATCATTCGCGATCGGGTTCAAGATCTGATCAAGCGAGGCAAGACGCTCGATCAAGTGAAGGCGGCGCGCCCGACGCTCGAGTATGATTCGCGATACGGATCGGACAGCGGCCCGTGGACCACGTCGATGTTTATCGAGGCGGTGTACCAGAACCTGTCGCGGAAATGACGATGCGAATCGCAGCAGTAGCCCTACTCGCGCTGGCGACGTGCCTGCCGGCGGCCTCGCAAGCGGCGCGCGCTCCTCAACCTCCCAAGACGCCTAGGGAAGGCGCGCCCATCGATCTGACGGGAAACTGGGTCTCGGTCGTCACCGAAGATTGGCGTTGGCGCATGCTGATTCCCGCGAAAGGCGACTATACCAGCGTCCCGCTCAGCGCCGAGGGACGCAAAGTAGCCGACACGTGGGACCCGTCGCAACTCGCCTCCGAGGGGTGCAAGCCCTACGGAGCCGCGGCCATCATGCGCGTGCCGGGCCGGCTTCAGATTAGCTGGGAGAATGACACGACGCTGCGAATCGATACCGATGCCGGGCAACAAACGCGGCGGCTCTACTTCGAGAAATCCAGAAATGCGCAGCCGGAACGGACCTGGCAGGGAGACTCGCTGGCCGAGTGGGATCGCATCACGCAGCCCGGCGGCCTGGGCGTGAGTCTGCAACAGGGGCCGGGCAAGCCCGGCGCGCTAAAAGTGGTCACCACGAATCTGAAGGCTGGATACCTGCGCAAGAACGGCGTCCCTTACAGTGAAGACACCATGATGACGGAATACTTCGATCGCCTGACCGCGTATGGAACCGACTGGCTGACGGTATTCACCATCGTTGAGGACCCGCACTACCTGAACCAGCCGTTTATCACCAGCACACATTTCAAGCGAGAGCCCGACCGGTCGAAGTGGATGCCGGCGCCCTGTGGGTCATGACAAAGGAGTCAACAATGCGAAGCGCTATTGGGATGATCGTCTGCTTGGGAATATTCGCGCCCCTTTCGGGGCTCCTTTCAGCGCAATGGCTGAAATACCCGACTCCGGGCACCCCCCGGCTCCCCGACGGTAAAATCGATCTCGCCGCGCCCGTGCCTAAGACACCGGATGGCAAGCCTGATCTCTCGGGCGTCTGGATGACGCGTGGTGGCTACACCGGAAATATGGCCAAGGATCTCAAGCCAGGCGAAGTGTCTTTCCAACCTTGGGCCGAGGCATTGTATAAACACCGAGTGGCAACCGATAGCAAAGAGGATCCGCAGGGCCGCTGTGTTTTGTCGGGCGTGCCCAGGGAAAACGTGGTTCCGTATCCTTTCAAGATTCTCAACAGCGGCGGAGAGATCGTAATTCTGTACGAGGCGCTCCACAGCTACCGGCAAATTTTTATGGACGGGCGTCCAATGCCCAAAGACCCGAATCCAACTTGGATGGGATATTCGATTGGCCACTGGGACGGCGACACTCTCGTGGTTGAGTCCGCGGGTTTCGTCGACAACAACTGGCTCGACAACAGCGGCCATCCAGGAACGGAAGCCATGCATCTGACCGAGCGATTCCATCGCCGCGATTTTGGACATATCGACGTGCAGATCACCATCGACGATCCCAAGGCTTACACCAAACCGTGGACCGTGAATCTCGAGTTCACGCGGACCGACACCGAGCTGATCGAATACGTCTGCGACGAGAACGAAAAAGATTTCGGGCACCTCGTGGGCAAGTAACGCTGATGCTCAACATCCGCCCAGGAGCGAAACTGTTTTGGGCGATCGCCATCGCCGCGCTGTTCGCTTCGGCCGCGCCAGCCCAGTGGATCAACTATCCGACGTCAGGCATTCCGCGCACGCCGGATGGCAAGCCGGACCTTACCGCGCCCGCGCCCCGCACATCGGATGGAAAGCCCGACCTTTCCGGATTGTGGCAACCAGCGTCCGGCGGCCCCGACCCGCAGTTCGTGGATATCGCCAAGGAGGTCAAAGGCGGCTTGCCGTTTCAGCCCTGGGCGGCGGACTTGGTGAAAACGCGGCGGGCGGAGAACAACAAGGACGATCCCGATGGCCATTGTCAGCCGCTTGGAACCGTCAAGATGCATCTGCATCCTTATCCCAGGAAGATCCTCCAGCTTCCTGGATTGATCTTGATCCTCTAGTACACAAAACCATGGACCATTCGAGTGAACCAGACTCTGGCCGCCGACACGGATCTGCTCGAGTTCTACTGCCGGGACAACGAGAAGGACGCCCGGCACCTGGTGGGCAAGTGATCCGGAAGGGATGAGTTTGCCACCGAGTACGGATATAATCTTACGGGTTATTTCTGAAGGAGAAAAGAAAAGCATGATGCGGATCTTGTCTGGCGCGGTCCTGGCCCTAGGCGTACTGTCGTGCGCGCTCACTCTGAGCGGGCAGTCCGGAGCGAAGAACGGAGAGTGGCGCGACCTACGGTGGCGATCTCGGGAACACGCACTACTCGGCGCTCGACCAGATCAACGCGGGCTAATTTCAGCAAACTCCAGGTCGCCTGGCGATTCAAGACGGACAATCTGGGGCCGCGTCCGGAGTTCAACTTCGAGGGAACGCCGCTGATGGCGAATGGCGTGATCTATTCCACCGCTGGAACGCGCCGGGCCGTGGTCGCGCTGGATGCCGCGACGGGCGAATTGCTGTGGGTTCATGGCGAACATGAGGGCGCGCGTGGCACCAACGCTCCGCGTCAGCTATCGGGCCGCGGACTCGCCTACTGGACCGACGGCCGCGAAGAGCGGATCTTGTACGTAACGCCCGGCTACCGGCTGGTCGCGCTGGATGCCAAGACCGGCAATCCAGTTCCGAGTTTCGGCGCCAACGGCATCGTCGATCTGAAAATGGAAGACGATCAGGAAATCGACCTGGTGACCGGCGAGGTCGGGTTGCACGCGGCGCCCGTTGTCGCCAACGATGTCGTGATTGTGGGAGCGGCGCACCGGCCCGGGGGTGTTCCGAAAAGCAAGACCAACGTCAAAGGCTTCGTTCGCGGCTTCGACGTGCGAACCGGCAAGCGCCTCTGGATCTTTCACACCATCCCGCGATCCAACGAATTCGGCTACGACACGTGGGAAAAAGATTCCGCCTCCTACACCGGCAACACCGGTGTCTGGGGCCAGATCAGCGTGGACCCGGAACTTGGACATGGCGTTCATCCCGGTGGAGCTGCCCACCGGCGATTACTATGGCGGCCATCGGCCCGGAAACGGCCTCTTCGGCGAAACCGTGCTCGCGGTCGACTTGAAAACCGGGCAGCGCAAATGGCATTACCAGTTGGTGCATCACGGAATCTGGGACATGGATATTCCGTGCGCGCCGATGCTGGTGGACATCACTATCAACGGCCAAACGGTGAAGGCCGTGGCGCAGCCGACCAAGCAAGCCTTCCTCTACGTATTCGATCGCGTCACCGGCAAGCCCATCTGGCCGATGGAAGAGCGGCCCGTCGAGCAGTCCACCGTGCCCGGTGAAAAGACCAGCGCCACGCAGCCGTTCCCGACCAAGCCGCCGGCCTACGACCTGCAGGGTTTCTCCCTCGACGATGTCCTCGATTTCACGCCTGAGTTGAAAGCAGAAGGGGCGAAGATGGCTTCGAAATATCATCTGGGTCCGGTCTTCACTCCAGCGGTCGTCAGCAAGCCCGAAGGCCCCTACGCGACGCTCGCTCTTGCCACGGCGGGCGGCGGCACCAATTGGGCGGGCGGCTCCTACGATCCGGAAACTCACATCGCCTATATTCCTTCGCAACGAGGTCTCACGAGCATAGGATTGATTCCGGGCGATCCGAGCAAGACGGATATGGCGTTCATGTCGGGCAGTGCCCAGCCAAGATCGGGTGGTGGGGGAGGTGGAGGCGGGGAAGGGCTCGGCCCCGGGCTCACAGTGCAAGGCTTGCCGCTCGTGAAACCGCCCTACGGCAGCATCACCGCGATCGATTTGAACAAGGGTGAGATTCTGTGGCACATCGCGAACGGCGACACTCCCGACAACATCCGCGACAATCCGGCGCTCAAGGGCCTCAACATTCCCCGCACGGGACGGCCGGGAGTTTTCGGCGTACTCGTGACCAAGACGCTGGTGATTTGCGGCGAACGCAGCGCGGGCAAATCGGCCACCATGCTCCGGGCGTACGACAAAGTAACCGGCAAGGAAGTCGGTGCGGTTCCGATACCCGCCGGCCAGACGGGCACTCCGATGACTTACATGCTGAACGGGAAGCAATACATCACGCTCGCGATCGCGGCGGGTGGATTCCCGGCTGAACTCATCACCTTCAAGCTGCCGGACGAAGAGCGCGCAGCGGGTAAGTAAAATATCTTAGCTTTCGTTTAGCGTGCGGGGGCGCCGGCCGCCTGCGCAATCGCGCGCCGCTCCAGATCGCGAAACCGGCGTGCGATTTCACGGAGCCGCGTTACAGTTGTTCGGCAATTCTCGCAAGTCTCCAGATGGCGGACGACGGCTTTCTTCCGCTGCTGTCCCATCTCGTTGCCGGAGAATCGCGCGAGTGCGCGCTCGGGCGGACACGGTTCAACAGAGTTGTCTAGTACTGTCGTGGAGGAAGTTTGCATGAAAGCGTCCATGGCGCAATGTGAAGCAGTTCAATGCCCTCATCACATAACCTTTGATTTCAATTGGGGACGCGTTCCTAACGGGCCAAGATCCACAACCTTAGCACACCGGCGCTGGGTGATTTCGCGCTGCTATTGAAGACATATCCGGTTAAATCATTCGATTTGAATCACGAGCGCAAGGCCCACGAAATGCAATCTATGCGCGCATGCAAAGTATGGCGACTGAGAATACGACGGAGGAATTCATGCGGAAATTGGACGCCGGCCTATCCGAACGGCGATTATTAGAGGAAATCGGTAAGCTGTCCTGCGATGAACTTGCCTCGGTCCTTCTGATGTGGCACCGGGAGCAGACCGAAGCGAGGCTCTGCGATGTTGCAGAGTAGCTCTCCTCAGTCAGTCGTCCTCCCATGGATCGAGCGCCGTCAGGCCATGCGCTTTCCCGCCGATGACGCGGCTGAAATCGAGCTGGTAGGAAATCCGTGCCGTCAACTGTCGGGCTTTCTCCGCGATGCGTCCCGCACGGGCCTTCGGCTAGCGTTGCCGGAACGCGTGTCGCGCGGCGCAGTGGTGAAAATCACCGTGCGCGGAGCGTGGGAGCTTTTCGGAGAAATTCAATTTTGCCGGGGTGCCGGACCCGTCTATTATGCCGGCGTTTCGATTCACGCAGGGCAGGCGGCGTTCGGCGCCGCAACTTACTCCTTATTAGCCTTCCCGATTGCGCCGCCGCAGGACGGTGACCCGCAGGAGCAGGGGAACGTCCGAACATCCTTGCCGAAATTGTAGTTGACCGTCAGCTCCTCTCCCGGCTTGATCGCGCGCAGGCTCATATAGAGCACATGCCCCTTCATGATGCGGCTCACCAGGTTGGGATCGCAGCTATGGTTGATAATCTCGGCGCCGCTGCCGCCCACCGCGCCATCCAGCGTCCAGTAATTGTCCACGGCAAACAGGTAGGTGTAGTCGCCGTCGCCCCGATATTTGGCTTCCTTGCGGTTGAGCCGCTTGCCGGTGTACTCGATCACCTTGCGGTTGGCCGGAATCCGCTCGCCCGTAAAAACCCCGTAGCGATGAATCCTGGAGCGCCGGATCACCAGCTTGAAGCAGGTAAAATCCGGATTGAGTTTGGGCGCCTTAACGAGATCAGTTCCCATGTTGGATCATTCATTTTAGCGAACCGGCTGCGAGGGGCGAAGTCCCCGGCCGAAGTAGTCGCTTCCGTTAATGTTTTCCTGCACATCCGTCGATCACTCAGGCGTAAGACGTAGGAAGGCGTACGGGAGGCGCCCTATGTCCACTTCTGAGTGCGCTGTAGATCCTGGACTGGCGGATCCACAATCAGACCTGCTACTAAGCGCGGACCAGGGTGTGTCTCAGCGGCAGGGCGCATCCCGGCTTCTCAAAGGCCTGCTGATCGGGTTTGCCGCATCCGTTACCATCGGCCTCGCGCTCGCGAGCTGGTACGTCGGCGTGCGCATCGTGTCCCCGAGCCCATCCACCGAGCTCTATCTGGAAGTTGCCGGAGCGGGACCCAAGCGCGACCCCAGCTTCGTCAGGAATCTGGAAGCGAAAGGCTATCGAATGCGTCTACAGAGCGTGAACCCGGCGAATAGCCGAATCCTGATTGGTCCCTTTGCCGAGCGCGGCGCGCTCGAACAAGCCCAGCGCAAGCTCGAGGCCTCCGGGGTGTTCACCGTCGAAGCGGCCTATTAAGACTGCGGGGCTGCGGCACAAGTGACGATGGCTCCGTGGGATGCGAGTCTGGTATGCTTCAGTTGCGGGCCCGGTTTCTCAGGTTCTTGCCCCCTGGACGTGGTGGCTGGCCCGAAGTAGGGCATGCACCAAGCATTCCACAGCAGGCGCCGATGCCCCTGAAGGTTCGCATACGCAGCAGTCGGCCTAGATCGCGGCGCGGGTACCGCATTCGCCCGCGCTCCTTCGTTCTATCTACCCTGTTTCACGCGGCCGTGGTGGGAGGCTTGTTGCTGCTTCCGCGCGCGGATAATCGGGAAAAACAGGTAAGCAGGCGGCCGGTGTATGAAGAGCTGATCAAGCCTGAGGCCAAAAAGATCATCTGGTACAAGATTCCGAAACCGCTGCCGGAAGTATCGGCCCAAGAACGAATCGGAACGTTTCCGAAACCTCGGGCCGCGGAGAAGTCCGATACGGCCATCATTGCAACAGCGCCGAAGCCCAAGTCGGTGAAGCAGTTTATTTGGCAGGCCGTACCCAAAATCGAGATTCACCAGGATCTGCCGGCGCCCAACTTGATTGCGCGCGCGGCCATGGCGATTCCGGCGCCGCCTCCGCCTCCCGAGCCACGGCCGAAGGTCGACAAGCCGGATACCCAAGGCGTGAAGTCTACCGCAAGCGAATATCTCACCGCCTGCACCCAAGGGCGACGTGAACAAGGCGCAGCCGCTCGAAGCCCAGCCGGTGGAAGTGCCCAAGCCCCGCAAAGCATTTGTCCCGCCACCGCCGTCGAAAAATCCGCCACGCGTGGTAATTCCGGTACAGACCGCTGATATCCCCTTGCCGGATGCTTCCATCACCGGCGCCGCAGCGGCGAGAGCAGCGCTGCCGGAAGGCATCGGCGCGCCATCATTTTCCAAAGGTGCTCCACCGCCGCCCAATGGGCCTCCGGGACCGGTGAATGCGGCGGGAAACGGAAAAGTCGACATCGCCGTAGTCGGCTTGCATCCCGACAAGGGGCCGGTGCCGGATGGCTCGCGCCCGGGCCAGTTTTCCAAGGCGCCCATCGTCGGTGAACTTGCCACTGGCGAGGTGAAGGGCGTCGGAGTACCCAATCTCACCATTCACGATGACCGCAATCCGGTGCCGCCACCCCACGTGGATGCCCCGCGCAAGGTCGTGCTATATGCCGACCGGCTGCGCAGCCTGCCGATCTCAACGCTCTCGGTGCCGTTGCGGCCAGCTTCCCGAACCATCCCGGCGCGCATTGACGGGTTATTCAAAGGCCGAGACGTTTACACCATGGTGATTCCGATCGAGAACATTGCGGGATACAGCGGGGATTGGATCGTGTGGTTCGCCGAACGCGATCAGCAACCGGGCGGAGCCCCGACAGTGCATGCGCCCATTCCGCTGCGGAAGTTTGAATCCGTCGACCCGGTGCCCGCAGGTGCCCGCACCGAAATTCGCGTGCAGGTTGAGGCCGTGATTACCAAAGAGGGCAAATTTGATCGGATCCTCTTGCTCAGGGACCTTACGCCGGGGCTGGAGAGCGCGGTGTTGCGGGACGTGAAGTCCTGGGAGTTCGAACCGGCCACGCGAGATGGGAAGCCGGTCGAGATAGACGTCGTTCTGGAGATTCCCTTTAGCCTGCCGCCTCAAGTCGCCCAGCGATCCCAACCGTAATTGCCCTTCCGCGTTTATCGAGGCGCGAGTACTAATAAGACAAGCAATTGTGCAAAAAGGAGTTAGTAAGCCACCCCACGGTGAGTACTGCGGGTACTGCTTTAAGGGCTTCTCCTTGGATCGGAGTAGTACTGGTACAGAACAAGTTAGGGCGATGACCTTAGTTTGTTGACACTGCTCATCGGTCGCCCTAAGCTATGAATGTAATGAAAATAAGTCAAATTTATGGTGCGGCTTTTGCACTCCTATTTCTAACTCTGAGCGCCAAGGCAGCGAGCGTCCCATTCGATACGCTTACCTATAACTTTCAGCTTGCGAATGGCGGCGGCGGTGCAACAGCGACGCTGAACGGCGCACCCGTGGAGATCTTTTGCGACGATTTCGCCAATGACATCGGACTGAATAGTGACTACACAGCAAACGTCACCACGCTCAGCACCACCCCGGATCTCAGCGCGACCAGATTCGTGAACGTCTCTTCATGGGTCACAATCACTCTGCCGTCGGGCTATTCGGCCGACCAAACGTTCTTGAACGGAGCGAACTCGACAGAGCGATACGATATGGCTGCCTATCTGGTATCCCTGTACAATGTCTCGCAGGGGAACAGCGCAGCCAATAACCAGATTCAAGAGGCGATCTGGACGTTGCTGGATCCCACCGCGGCAGGCGCAGCGCCCTCCGGGTACGGCCCAAAGGGCTTTCTGGAACAAGCCGCAAGTTGGTATCTCGGCGGAGGCGCGACGAATTCTTTCCTCAGCCAATTTCAGATTGTGACCGACACCAACATGCTTCGCCACTCCAGTGCCCGCGGTACGGGTGGATTCCAGGAACAGTTCGTGTACACGGACCCGCCGTCGGCAGTTCCGGAACCGCGCGGCACTGCTTTGATGCTGATCGGAATATTCGGAATCGGTGGATTGCTTCTGCAACGGCGGGCAAGTGCCAGGAACGCCGCCACAGTGCTGTGTTCCGAATCAGCGGCCTCGCAAGCCTAAGCCGCCAGTCTACCGTAAGCATTCTTCGGCAGGCATTTTCTCCGAGGCGCAGCATACCGCTCCGCCGGCCATTGTGGAAGCCGGCGGGGCGCTTTTCGTATTCACGGCGCTAGCGACCAAATCTTTCACGTCTTTTCACGCCCTTACCGCGCGAGCTGAGTTCATGCCCGGATTTCATGCTGGTACATCTGAGTTGACAATTCTGCTCGGAGGACATGCATCGATGCAAGACCGGCGTGCGATTTTGGTTGCGGTTTGGCTGATAGGATCCGTCCAGGGCCAAACACTGGTGGATCTCAGAACACAAAGCAAGAGCGTCGATTTTTCCGGTGCCAATACCACCAAGCCATTCAAGGCCGGCACGGTTCTTCCGGCCACCTGCTCAGTGGGAGAAGCTTTTTTTCAGACCAACGCTCCCGCCGGCTTAAACCTGTACGGCTGCACAGCAGTCAATTCTTGGACCTTGCTCTCGGCTGGAATCCTGGCGGGAGATGTCACAGGCACGCCGAGTGCAAGCAAAGTGAGCCAGATTCAAGCGCGGGCTGTCGCTGCCACCGCGCCAAACAACGGGCAATCCTTGGCGTGGAACAGCACCACCAGTAGCTGGACGCCGCAGAGCATCGCGGGAGCGCAAGGTCCGGCTGGCCCGACCGGGCCGCAAGGCCCAACGGGAGCGCAGGGACCAACGGGGCCGCAAGGCCCAACGGGTCCACAAGGAGTACCTGGGGCGCAAGGCGCAACGGGAGCACAGGGAGCAACGGGGGCGCAGGGCGCAACGGGAGCGCAAGGAGCCGCGGGGTCCCAGGGCGCAACTGGACCGCAGGGCGCGGCGGGAACCAATGGCGCCATCGCTCATATCCAAAACTCCGGCGCGAACCTTCCGGTTGAACCATCGCTGAACTTCACGGGCGGAGGGTGCACCGACAACCCGGCCAATAGCCGCACCGACTGTACCGGAGCTGGCATCTCAGGTCTAAGCATCGCTCTGAACGGGACCGCGCAAGGCACCCAGCCTACGCTGAACTTTATCGCCGGAACCGGAATTGTACAGTCCTGTGTCAACAACGCCGGCGCATCTCGCGTGGATTGCACTCCGTCGTATAACTCGGCGCTTATTCCAACCCACGACACGATCCACGCCAACGAGAGCTATTGCGCATCAAGCAACGGCACCACCGCTTATACCTGTTCCATGCCAGACAAGGCGCTGCCCGCGTACTCCATCGGCCAAACATTCCTTCTTAACGTTGATTCCACTTGTGCTGCGTCATGTTCATTGAACATCGACGGCCTCGGGGCAAAAACAATCAAGAAGAAAGACGGTGTAACCGATCCCGGCGGAGTCCTGGTGGCAGGGCAAGCCCAGCTCGCCTGGTATGACGGAACGATCGTCCGTTTGATGTATTATTAGGAATGCTTAAAGCCACTGGGATCGTCTCGCCTTCGAACACTCTGCCGTTCTTGCCGCGAACTCAATTGCTCACCGCTCGATCCACGTAAAGTACTGACGTTACAAGATGTATTGATTCAGTGGGTTAAGGGTAAGCGCCTACTCTAAGGCACGCCGTACTAGTACGAACTAGATCTAAATGGTCTTGGAATTCAGGCGTTTCCAGTGTGAAATAGAGAAGGCCAGGGAATCAGCGGGAGTTCTTCTCAAGCCTCGCACCGCTTTTGGAGGAAGCGCATGTTTCGTTTTGTCTTGCACCCTTGGCAAGAAGCTCACTAGGAGAGAGTAACGTGTTTTTGATACTCACGCTCGGCGCTCTGTCGGTTGTGCTAGCCCTGGTGGTCACTCCATTGGTGCGAGACTATCTTGGAAAAAGCTTCCTGGACCATCCCGATGGTATTCGTAAGAAGCATGCGGCTCCCGTTCCACGGGTAGGCGGAATTGCGATCGTTCTCTCGTACCTGATTACCTTCGCGATTGCGCTAGCCCTGCCTTTCACCTACACGCAACATCTTCATGACGAACTTCGCAGTATCCTGCCAGTAACCTTGGTGGCCCTGGTTGTGTTCGGCACAGGAGTAGTGGACGATCTCATCGGATTGAACGCATGGCAGAAGCTGGTCGGAATTCTGATGGCGAGCGTCTTGGCCTATTTCGCTGGCATTCGCGTCGTGATCCCGATGCTACAGGGGCTGGCTGCGGGGCCTTGGCTCGGTTTCGCCATCACGGTGATCTGGCTGGTGGGATGTACCAACGCGTTTAACCTGATCGACGGCATGGACGGATTAGCGGCCGGCGTTGGATTAGTGGCAACCCTGACGATGCTGGTGGCTGCGTTTACGCAAAACAATCTGTCGCTCGTTCTGGTAACCCTGCCGCTGGCGGGCTGCCTGCTCGGTTTCCTGCGTTATAACTTCAATGCTGCTTCGGTATATCTGGGCGACAGCGGGAGTCTGGTCCTGGGATTTTTGCTGGGCTGTTTCGGAGCTCTGTGGAGCAACAAATCCGTGACTCTGGTGGCTTTGACGGTGCCTCTGCTGGCAGTTTCAATTCCCTTGCTGGACGTTGTACTTTCCATTCTGCGGCGGTACCTCCGGAATCGCCCGATCTTTCAGGCCGATCGCGGACACATCCACCACCGCCTTCTGGATCGTGGATTGAGCCCCAAGGGCGCCGTGCTGACAATGTACGGATTGTGCGGCCTGGTGGCGGTCCTCTCCCTGCTGGTCAGCGCGCTGCACAACCAGTTCGGTGGCTTGATCGTGATTCTGTTCGTTGGAGCGGTTTGGGTCGGTATCCGCCAGTTGGATTATCACGAGTTCGCTTCGGCCAGCCGCATGTTGTTCGGCGGAAAATTCCGAAGGATCATCGACGTGGAAGCCCGCTTGAAGGATTTCGAAGCGAATTTGACCAAGGCCGACAGCGTCGAGGAATGCTGGGGTCATATTCGAGCCGGCAGCCGCGACTTCGGTTTTCACGAAGTGCGGCTGAGTTTGAATGGCAAGCTTTTCGAGGACTTGCACTCCGACGCCTCTACACCTCGCTGGCAACTGAGAATCCCGCTCCCGGATTCGCAATACGTGAACTTCTACCGGGGTTTCGACAGCGAAATGAACCCGCTGGTGATCAGCGCGTTTGTTGAGGCAGTACAGCGGGGCTTGGAAGCCAGAGCCGCCGGATCTGCGTTGGAAGTCATTCGGATGCCCGCCGGGCCCGAGCTCTTCTACGCGGCCGGAGCCGGTGCGGGTGCAGGCGAGCGGAAGCGCGCCGCCCGCTAATCCGTCCAATCGGCTTTCCCGCTTACGGGCGGTTCGACACCGCGATCGCCGGTTGCGTCCTATCGCCAACAGCAGCTTCCACCGCTTCACAGATCACGTGGTAAGTAACCAGGTGGATTTCCTGAATGCGCGGCGTCGCAGAAAGCGGAGCAGGCAACAAAACATCCGCGTATTCAGCCATCGCGCCACCGCTTTCCCCCGTCATGCCGATGGTCCAAGCCCCCAGCGTTCGTGCCGTCCGGAGCGCCTCCACGACGTTCTTGGAGTTGCCGCTGGTTGAGATGCCCCATACCACGTCGCCCCGCTGCGCGAGAGCTTCCACTTGGCGCGAAAAGACCGAGTCGTAGGAATAATCGTTGCTCAAGGCTGTCAGAATCGGCTGGTTCGCATTCAGCGCGATGGCAGCCAGAGGCCGGCGATCGCGGAGGAAGCGCCCTACCAGTTCCGCGCAAATGTGCATGGCGTCAGCGGCCGACCCGCCATTGCCGCAAACCAGTAATTTGTTGCCGGCGGAAAATCGCTCAACAAGAAGCTCGATGGCCTGTTGAATTTTATCCGGATAGGACGTCGAACAAACCGAATTCAAACTGCGCGCGGCGTCTTCAAAAGCGGCTTTGATTGGAGCGGTGCGTTTCAATCGAATGGACTTCCCCTTAATCATCCTAACCGATAGCGGCCGCAATCTTAGCGGCGGTGTACCATCAGAAGGATGAGACGATGCGGCCACATTGGCTACGACAGCGGCCTTTGCAAAATGAGAACGTATCGGCTGGCTGCACGAACCGCTCAGGCTATCGAGCACTCTAGCCCCTCCCACAAATGAAGCTTCTGATCACCGGAATCTGTGGCTTTGTCGGCAGCTCGCTGGCCGAAGGCCTGCTGGAGCGCCGCGCCGGGATCTCGATCGTGGGCATCGACAACCTGATGCGGCCGGGATCGGAATTGAACCGCGCCAGGCTGCGCAAGCTCGGCATTACGTTCGTGCATGGCGACATCCGGCATGCGAGCGATTTTGAATCGCTGCCCGCGGTGGACTGGGTGATCGACGCCGCGGCCAATCCGAGCGTACTGGCCGGAATTCAGACCGGATTCAGCAGCCGGCAACTGGTGGAACATAATCTAGCCAGCGTGGTGAACGTGCTCGAATACTGCAAGCTGCATCGCGCAGGTTTGCTGTTGCTGAGCACCAGCCGCGTTTACTCCATCCAGGCGTTGACCTCGCTGCCGCTGCGCGCGGAGGAAGACGCCTTTTGCCTCGACCCAGCGGCCAACTTACCCGCAGGCGTTTCCGCCGAAAGGCATCGCCGTGGACTTTTCCACGCGCGCGCCCATTTCCCTGTACGGCAGCACCAAGCTGGCGGCGGAAACCCTGGCGCTCGAATATGGCGCGGCTTTCGATTTTCCAGTGTGGATCGATCGCTGCGGCGTGTTGGCTGGGGCGGGGCAGTTCGGGACGCCCGATCAAGGTATCTTCTCGTATTGGATCCATGCGCACGCGCGGCGCCGCCCGCTGCGATACATCGGATTCGATGGGACCGGCAAGCAAGTTCGCGACCTGTTTCATCCGCGCGATCTCACTGCTCTGGCGGATGCGCAGATGAACACTTCCCGGGCGAACGGCCAGCGCATCTACTGTGCCGGCGGCGGGCCGGCCAATGCCATTTCACTGGCGCGACTGAACGCCTGGTGTGACGCGCGCTTCGGCGCCCATGTTCCTGCCGCGGACACACGTCCGCGGCCGTACGATATCCCTTGGGTGATCATGGATTCGAGTCTCGCGGAGCGCGACTTCGCCTGGCGGATCGAAATTCCGATGGAGCGAGTGTTTGAAGAGATCGCGCAGCACGCCGAGCAGCATCCTGACTGGCTGGAGACCAGCGCTCCATGAAGCAGCCCCCGAGCCCGGAAACGCAAGATCCTATCCGCTTGCTTTCCGTCGTAATTCCCGCGCGGGACGAAGAGGGCCGCGTCGGCGCAACCGTGGAGCATCTGTATGTAGAGCTTCGCTTACATGGGATCGAGCACGAGATCGTGGTCGTTGACGATGGCAGTACGGACGCTACCTGGAATGTCCTGCAGCAAGCCTTGATCCGCGTGCCCACTCTGCGGCCCGTACAGAACACCGGAGAGCACGGCTTCGGCCGGGCGGTCATCTATGGGCTGGAACAAGCCCGCGGCGATGCGATGGTCGTGTTGATGGCCGACGAGTCGGACGATTGCCGCGACGTGGTCCGCTATTGGCAAGTGCTGAACGAGGGCTGGGACGCCGTTTTCGGATCGCGGTTTGTGCGCGGCGCCGGTGTCGTGGATTATCCGCTGCACAAGCTGTTCCTGAACCGGCTGGCAAACCTGTTTCTGCGCGTCATCTTTCACGCCCCGCTCAACGATTTCACGAACGCGTTCAAGGCCTACCGCCGCAAGGTGATCGAGGGCTGCCGCCCGTTCCTTTCCCCGCATTTCAACCTGACCATCGAGATCCCTTTGAAAACCATCGTCCGCGGGTACTCGTGGACCGTGATCCCGATCACCTGGCGCAATCGCCGCTCGGGCGTGTCCAAGCTGAGGATTCGCGAAATGGGCAGCCGCTATCTGTTCATCGCGCTCTATTGCTGGTTGGAGAAGTACTTCTCGCGCGGCGATTACGTTCGGAAAAAGCCGGATGCGGAAAGTATGCGCTCGGGCACCTGAAGCATGATCACTGGTCCACGTACAATAGAGGTTCCGTGAAGATCATCGTCACTGGAGGAGCGGGATTCATCGGGTCCTGTTTTGTGCGCCTGGCGCTGCGCAGATTCCGCGTTGGAGATTGTCAACCTCGACAAGCTGACCTATGCGGGGAACCTGGAGAATCTGGACTCCGTGGCTAATCACCCTCGCTACCGGTTCGTCCAGGCGGACATCTGCGATCTGGAGGCGTTACGCCGCATTTTCGGGGAAGTGAAGCCGGACGCCGTGGTGCATTTCGCGGCCGAGTCCCACGTAGACCGCAGCATTTTCGCGCCGCAGCCGGTGTTTGAGACCAATCTGCGGGGCACCTTTAATTTGCTCGAGACCATGCGCGCGCATCGCGTGGCGCGCTTCATTCACGTCTCTACCGACGAAGTCTACGGCAGCTTAGAGCCGCCGTTGGAAGCCGATGAACAATTCCCGCTGCAGCCCAGCAGTCCGTATTCGGCGGGCAAAGCCGGGTCGGATCTTCTGGTCCTGAGCTATCACAAGACCTACAAGCTGCCGGTGATCGTGACGCGGGCGTCGAACAACTACGGCCCCTTTCAGTTTCCCGAGAAGCTGATCCCGCTGATGATCACGCACGCCTTCGATAACAAGCCGCTTCCGGTGTATGGCGACGGAATGCAGATTCGCGACTGGCTGTATGTGGAAGACCACTGCCAGGCGCATTCTCACGCTGCTCGAAAAGGGCCGCGACGGCGAGATTTATAACATCGGCGGCAATCGCTCGCTGCCCAACAAGACGGTGGTGGAGCAGATTCTGGCGATCACCGGCAAGCCGTCCAGCCTGATCGAGTATGTGACCGACCGGCCCGGGCATGACCGGCGTTATGCGCTATCGAGCGAGAAGCTGACGCCGCGAAACGGGCTGGAAGCCGCAGATGGACTTCGAGCGCGGCTTGCAGGCCACGGTGGAGTGGTATCGGATCCAATCCGGAATGGATCGCGCACGTTCGCTCGGGCGAATATCAAAAGTATCACGACAAAAACTACGCCAATCGTACGCAAGAACTGAGGGCCATCTGAAGGAGCGGATTCGATGAAGGGTGTTGTGCTGGCGGGCGGAACGGGCAGCCGGATGCTTCCGTTGACCAAGATCACCAACAAGCATCTGCTGCCGATTTACGACAAGCCGATGATTTACTACCCCATCCAGACGCTGGTGGACGCGGGGATTCGCGAGATCCTGGTGGTGACGGGCGGGCGGAATTCGGGGGATTTTCTGCGGCTGCTGGCCAATGGCCGGGAGTTCGGCTTGAAGCATCTGGACTACACCTATCAGGAAGGCGAAGGCGGCATCGCGGACGCGCTGGGGCTGGCCGAACACTTTGCCGACGGCGGACGGATCTGCGTCATTCTGGGCGACAACATCATTGAGCGCAGCATCCGCCATATGGCGGAGGATTTCGAGCGGCAGGAATCGGGCGCCAAGATTTTGCTCAAAGAGGTGCAGGACGCCGAGCGGTTTGGGGTGGCCGAGGTGCGGGACGGGCGGATTGTCGGGATCGAGGAAAAGCCCAAGCAGCCGAAGTCGAACTACGCTGTGACCGGTATCTACATGTACGATGAGACGGTGTTCGACAAGGTTCGCCAGCTGGTGCCGTCGGGCCGCGGCGAGCTGGAGATCACCGACGTCAACAATGCATACATTCGCGAGGGCACGATGACGTACGCGCATCTGGAAGGCTGGTGGACCGACGCGGGGACGTTCGATTCGCTGCTGCGGGCGGGCAATCTGGTGGCGGGGAGCAAGAAAGCATGAGCGCGCTGGCTGGCAAGCCGTCCTCGGCGGAGATCGAGACTCCGGTCTGCGAAAAGGGCATCGGCAAAGTGATCGTGGCGCCGGACTCGAAGGACCTGATCGCGGGCGTCGCGCATCCATCCGTATCCGGTATGGCCCGACGATCGCGGCTATTTTATGGAAGTGGCGCGTCTGGGGCAGGGCTTCACGCAGCATTTTCCGAAGGAGACTACGCAGATTTCGGCGGCGCTCAGCTATCCCGGCACCATCAAGGCATTTCACTTTCATCGCCGGCAGACCGACTGCTGGGTTCCGGTAGAAGGCATGCTGCAGGTGGCGCTTGGTGGATTTGCGGCCGCAATCACCCACCTTCGGCGCCCGCAATACACTTTACATCGGCACGCTGCGGCGCTGGCAACTGCTGATTCCGCCCGGCGTCGGGCACGGCTATAAGGTAATTGGAACTGATCCCGCGTTGCTGGTTTACCTGACGGATCGTTTCTACGATCCCCAGGATGAAGGCCGCATTCCCTACGACGATCCGAAGATTCAGTACGACTGGGAAACGCAACACAAGTAGATCTCAGACCGTCCGCATATATTTCCAATAAATTACCAGGACGTCGCGGAATGCAGTGAAAAAATCTAAAGGCTTCACCTTGGAGCCGCCCACGTCTTCCCAGCAATCCAGGGGAAATTCGTAGATTCGCCCGGCGGCAAGCTGCGGCGATCCAAGCCGGCGGATGTAGCGCGCTAGAAGTTCTACGTCAAATACCCAACGCGTCCCAAACGGCTCCGCAGTCAGACGGCGAGTCTCTGGCCCGACGCGGAAGATTTTAGCCCCACATTGCGTGTCGTAGATCGGCAGGCGCAACAATACGGAAACAACAGTTGCGAAAATGCGTCCCAGGTAGTGACGCCCGGTCCGGCGCCGCACCTGGCGCCCCAGCAGCTTCACTCGCGAGCCGAACACCATGTCAAGATCGGGCTTCGCAGCGAATACCGCCATAAACTGCGGGATGGCCTCCAGCGGGGTAGCGAGGTCCGCGTCCCAAAAGCCGGCGTATTCGACATCCTGATCGAGAGCGAAGTTGATCCCGGCGCGTACGGCTTCGGCCTTGCCTCGATTGGCGGGCAAACGGAGCACAAACACGCGATCTTCGCGGCCTTGGCGCAGGCTCTCCAGCCGGTCCAGGGTTTTATCGCGGCTCCCGTCGTCGACAAATACGAAGCGGACAGGCGATTCGCAGAAGAATCGCTGAAATTGATCCACTGGGAGACGCAGCTCCTCGTTGTAGCAAGGCACAACGATCATCACACGGGGATCAGGCACGTTCAGATGATAGCAAGCGCTTTATGATTTTCCGCGGTTGGCGGCTCGCGGCGGGCCGAAGGTGGCGCGCACCAGTTCCAAGCCCTGGTCCTTGGTCTGAATGCGAGTTTCCAACTGGGCATCTTCGGCCACTTCCAGCATGCGCGAGAAATCGGGCCCCGGCGCATATCCGGCGGCGATCAAATCGTCTCCGGTCACCAGGCGCGGAGGACGCAGTTCCTCCGGCGCCGATTGTTCAAACCTGCTTTTGGCGAATTCATAGTTATCCAGGTGTCCATGACTGGATGCGCAGTCCAGCCGGTGCAGCTCCAGGTGCTCTTCGAAGGCCGGCAGGCGCAGCATCCGCTTCAACGTGCTCTCGCGCATTTGATGGACGTGCGAAAAACGCATGTGGTTCGCGATCAGCGCGATCACCTGATCGATGTCCGCGTTTGAAAATCGGAGCCGGTTGAGGATCTCCCGCGCGATTCGCTCGCCCAGCTCCACATGGCCGTCGAATCGGATGCGATCGGCTACCCGAAACGTGCCCGGCTTGCCCACATCGTGCAGCAAAACGCCGAGCGCCAAGGCGGGCGTCGGCGATTGCAGACCTTCCAGCATGATCAGCGTGTGCGTCCAAACGTCGCCCTCGGGATGGAACTCAGGCGGCTGCGGGACGCCTTTCATCGCAGCCACTTCCGGCAAAACGTCGTTCAGCAAACCGGAGGTGTCCAACAATTCGAACCCGCGCCGCGCGCCACCTTCCGTCAAAATACGAACCAGTTCGTCGCGAATCCGCTCGGGTGAAACCAGCCGAATCTTGGCGTGCAGCTCTTGGATCGCTGTCATCGTGGCGGGCGCGATCTCGAACCCGAAGCGGGCCGCAAAACGTACGGCCCGGAGCATCCGCAAGTGATCCTCTTCGAAGCGCTGCCCGGCATCGCCGATCGCTCGGATGACGCCCGCGCGCAGATCGGCCAGGCCGCCGACGTAGTCCAAGACTTGGGAAGACAAGGAATGCGGGGAATACGAGGAATTCAAGATCGATGGGTCCAGCAGCAGAGCATTGATGGTGAAGTCGCGCCGCAGTACATCTTGCCGCGGATCTGTTTCAAACGTGACGCGCTCCGGATGGCGGCCGTCCGCGTAGGCATGATCGCTGCGGAAGGTTGCCACTTCCACGCCGTCCACCAGCACCACGCCGAACTGCGCACCCACCAATTGAGCCCTTGGAAACTGCCGCAACAACTCCTCCGGCCGGGCGTCCGTTGCGATATCATAATCCTTCGGTTCGCGCCCCAAGAGCAGATCGCGCACGCAGCCGCCGACCAGCCAAGCCTGGAAGCTGTGTGAGCGTAGCCCGGACGCGATCTCGACTGCCCTGGTTTGGCTCATAAGGTCCGGCTCATAGAATCATCGTAAGATAGAACATTCAACTCAAGTAAAATAAGCATGGGAACACGCCCGATCATGTCAACTGAAGTAGGCAAGCCATCGTCGACCACCGCCAAGGTCGTAGTGGCTACTACCGTTGCTCTTTCGTTCATCAGCTTCTGGCGTGGCGCGGCCATCGTGCTTTCCGACCTGGCGTCGTCGGCCTTTTACGTGGGCGGTATCGCCGAGACGGCCATCGGTCCGGCGGCTCCGTGGTTCGTCCTGGGAGTGATGTTGTTCAGCTTCGCCGTGCGGTCGGTTTACATGGAAAGCTGCAGCATGTTCGTGCGCGGCGGCGTGTACATTGTGGTGAAGGACAGCATGGGGCCCTTCATGGCGCGGCTGTCGGTCTCGTCGCTGGTCTTCGATTACATCCTGACCGGGCCGATCAGCGTGGTGAGCGCGGGCCAATATCTGGGCCATTTGTTGGACGAAATCGCCAAGATGCTCGGCCAGTCCTTTCCGTTCAGCGTGAATTACTTCGCCGCGTATTTTGCGGTTGTCGTCACGGTCTACTTCTGGTGGCAGAACATCAAGGGCATGCACGAGTCCAGCGGCAAGGCGCTGCGCATCATGCAGATCACTACCGTGATGGTGGTGGCGCTGGTGATCTGGTGCCCTCTGACCATCGTGCTGCGCGGCCATGCGTACATCCCTCCAGCCCCGCTGCCGCACAATCTGCAATTCAGTAAAGAATCGCTAGGTTGGTTCCGGGGGACGATCTTTCCTTCGATTCCGATCATCGCGTTGATCATCGCCTTCGGACATTCGTTGCTGTCCATGAGCGGCTTCGAAACGCTGGCGCAGGTCTATCGCGAGATCGCCTATCCGAAGATGAAGAACTTGAAGATCACCGGCAATATCGTTTGTTGGTACGCCGTGATTTGCACGGGTGTCATCACGTTATTCGCCTGCATGATCATCAGCCCCGACGACGTTCGCAACCTCTATTCGGACAATCTGCTGGGCGGCCTGGCGATGCGACTGGCCGGGCCCGAGCTGCTGAAGCTGGCCTTCCATATCTTCGTGGTAATCGTGGGTATCTTGATCCTTTCCGGCGCGGTCAACACCTCCATCATCGGCGCCAACGGCGTTCTCAACCGCGTGGCCGAGGACGGTGTGTTGCTGGATTGGTTCCGCAAGCCGCACAAGCGCTTCGGGACCACCTTCCGGATTATCAATATGGTGACGCTCCTCCAGATCCTCACCATCGCGCTGAGCCGCGGCGATGTCTATGTGCTGGGCGAAGCGTATGCCTTCGGTGTGGTGTGGAGCTTTTTCCTGAAGTCGCTGGGCGTTCTCGCCTTGCGCTACCAACGGCACGACCAGGAGTATAAGTTCCCGTTCAACATTCGGCTGGGCGGCGTGGAGATCCCGATCGGCCTGGGTGTGACGACGCTGGTTCTTGGATTTGTCGCCATCGCCAACCTGTTCTCCAAGCAAATCGCGACCATTTACGGCGTGGCCTTCACCTTGGTCGTCTTTGTGATGTTTACCATCTCCGAGCACATCAATGCCAAGAAACGGAAGCTGACCGCGGAACATAAGGCGCTGGAAGAATTCAACCTGGATCATCAGCCGCAGGTGAACGCTGCTACCTTACACGCGCGCCCCGGTTGCGTCCTGGTGGCAGTGCGCGATTATCACAACATGGAGCACTTGAGGAAGGTGCTCCAAAAGGTCAACTTGCGGCGCAACGACATTGTCGTGATGACCGTGCGCACCATCTCCACCGGCGCCGGCGAATACGATCTCGCCGATGATCAGATCTTCAGCGATTACGAGAAAGAACTGTTTAGCCACGTGGTGGAAATGGCCGAGAAAGAAGGTAAGCCGGTGGAGTTGCTGGAGGTTCCGGCGGTGAATCCCTTCGATGCCTTGGTGCAGACCGCCTCCAGGTTAAAGGCTTCTCGTTTGGTTACGGGCGTTTCTGCCAGGATGCCGTCGGAGGAGCTCGCGCGCCGCATCGGTCTGGCATGGGAAAGCCAGACGGAACCGCGCCACGCATTTTCGCTCGAAGTCATCAGCAAGGACCGGCCATCCATCTACGTGAACCTCGGACCGCATCCGCCGCGCCTATGGCCCGAGGATGTCGACCGTCTGCATGAACTGTGGCTGCAGCTGTGCGACTGTGAAGGTGTCGGATCGCGATTGCATCATCGCGACATCGTTGGTCTCGCCCTGCGCCGCCTGGAAAAGGATCTGGTAGACGGCAAACGCGATCAGGTAATGGGCGATTTGGACGCCGAACTCCGGAAGGACTGAGCGGAGCCGGTCCCTTCGAATTCTGGCTTCTGGATTCTGAATTCCTCTCCTCGCACGGGCTCCTGTATACTCAGATTTTCACTATGCGCACCTCTACGTTGGCAACTCTGGCTTTGCTCGCCGGCTCCCTTTGGGCCGCGGAAATCCCCCGGCCCGCACCGGATCTCACCATCCCGCTGCCCGATGGCAAGCAGATCAAGGTGAGCGATTATCGCGGCAAGGTTCTGGCTCTCAACTTCATCCTCACCACCTGCCCGCACTGCCAAAAGACCACCCAACTTTGGGACGCCATTTACCCCGAGCTCGCGCCCAAGGGATTCGCGGTAGTGGAAGCGGCGCTCAATCAAAACCCGGATATTCCCAGCTTCGTCCAGCAGTTCAAGGTGCCCTTTCCGGTGGGCACCGCGGGCGTGATGCCCGCGCTCGACTATATTCAGTGGCCCAAGGATAAGCGCCCTCTGGTGCCCTTTGTCGTTTTCATCGATCGCAAAGGGATCATCCGCGCGCAATACACCGGCGTCGATGAAGCGTTCTTCGATGCTCAGCAGGAACAGCATATGCGCGAAGAAGCCGAGAAACTGCTGAGCGAGGGCGCTAAGTCTTCCAAGAAGTGACGCGCATTGTCGCCCATCGCGGCGCATCGCACGAGGCTCCAGAGAACACGCTGGCCGCCTTCGCCAAAGCCATCGAGATAGGCGCCGACATGATCGAATTCGATGTCCGCCGCGCTCCCAGCGGCACGCTCGTCATCTCGCACGACCCGGTGCGCGAGTCGGTTTCCGGGCTTGCCACGCTCGAAGAAACGCTGCGTCTCACACAAGGCCGGATTCAGCTCGATGTCGAGCTCAAGGAGCCCGGCTGCGAGCGGGATGCCATCGGCCTGCTGCTCCAGTATTTTCCGCTGAGCGACTTTTGTATTACTTCATTCCTCGCGCCCGCGCTTCAAGCAACGCGCGGGATCCATCCCGGCGTTCGAACCGGACTGATCTTCGCGCTTTGGAACGAAGGCGTGGCCGGCTCAGACGCGGATTTTCTGGTGCCACAGTATCGCCTCGCCGCCAAAGCCGCGAAGATCGGCAAGCCGCTGTTTGTCTGGACCGTGGACGATCCAAAGCGAACCCGCAAGCTCTTCCAGCACCCGCTGGTGGAAGCCGTAGTCACCAACGACCCGCGCCAGGCCCTGGTGTTGCGCTCCGAACTTCCGTCCCCCGATCTTCAGTCCCATTGATCCTTCGTCCCTTGCCTGTTATGCTTCTCCACAATGTCCCCCAATGAAACAGCGGCCCGCGTCCTGGATGGAAAATGGGTCCGCGACCAAATCCTCGGCGAGCTGAAACCGCGAGTGGGGAAACTCGCCGCCGCGCACCGGCCGCCCGGACTGGCCGTCATCCTGGTGGGCAACGATCCGGGTTCGGAGATCTACGTCCGCCTCAAGATCAAAACCTGCGCGCGAGCTGGGAATCTATAGCGAAAAGATCACTCCGCCCGAAACGATCACCACGGGCGATCTGCTGGGCATCATCGAGGGCCTGAACCAGCGGCCCGAGATCGACGGCATTCTGGTCCAGACGCCGTTGCCTCCGCAAGTGGACAAAGGCAAAGTTCTGCGCGCCATGAGCCCCGAAAAGGACGTGGACGGATTCCATCCGTTGAATGTCGGGGCGCTGGTGGAAAACATTCCAGGGCCGCGCGCCTGTACGCCGGTGGGCATCATGGAAATGTTGCGCCGCTATGACATCCCGGTGGCCGGGCGCAAAGCCGTGGTGGTTGGCCGCAGCGATATCGTCGGAAAACCCATGGCGCTGCTCCTGCTGCATGCCAATGCCACCGTGACCATCTGCCATTCGCAACACGTCTAATCTGGCGGAGGAATGCAGACGAGCCGACATCCTGGTGGCAGCCATCGGCCGCGCCGGCCTGCTTACGCGCGAGCATCATCAAGCCGGGGGCCACCGTCATCGACGTAGGCATGAATCGCAAGCCCGACGGCAAAGTGGTGGGCGACGTCAATCCCGACGATGCCAAAGCTCTCGCCAGCGCCTATACGCCGGTGCCGGGCGGCGTCGGTCCGTTGACCATCGCCATGCTGATGGCCAACGCCGTGGAGATCGCCGAACGTCGACTGGGTTCCGCATAGAACCTATGCTGCGGGTAGGATTGACCGGCGGTCTGGCGTCGGGCAAAAGTTTCGTGGGCCATGCGCTGGCCGAGCTCGGCTGCCATCTCATCGAAGCCGATAAGCTGGGCCACGAGGTCATGTTGCCGGGCGCCGAGGCCTACGACGCCATCGTGCGCGAGTTCGGCGCGGGTGTCCTCGATCCCGACGGCCGCATCGACCGCCGCAAGCTGAGCGCGCTGGTTTGGGACCATCCCGAGCGCCTGGAAAAGCTCAACAGCTTCGTCCATCCCGCCGGTCCGCGCCGCGCGAAGAACGCCGTATCGCCGAAATCGCCCAGGCCGACCCGCACGCCATCGCAGTTGTGGAGGCGGCCATTCTGGTTGAAACTGGTAGTTATAAGAGTTTCGACAAGCTGATCGTCGTCACCTGCACTGCCGGAGCAACAAATGGAACGCGCGCTGAAGCGGGGTTCGTATAGTAAAGAGGAGATCCTGGCGCGCCTGAGCCGGCAGTTGCCTCTTGAAGAAAAGCTGCGCGTGGCCGATTACGTGATTGATACGTCCGGGTCGAAGGAGAGTACGCTCGAACAGGTGCGAACGGTTTACAAGTCGTTGCGGAGTTTATCAGTATGAAATTGCGCGTTTTTGTCATTACTGCCTTGCTAGTGTGCGGATTTTTGTTCGTGACCACGAAGACGCGACTGGGGCCAGCGCCGGATTCTGAACCCGGTGATCGGTTCCGGGCCGCTGTGGTCCGGGCCCTCCGACACGCACGCCGCCAGCCTAAGCTCCGATGAGACCAACAACATCGACATCTACAAAAGCGCGCACGTCGCCACTGTCAATATCACCAGCACGGTCTACCGGCGCAGCTTCTTCGAAGTCTATCCGTCCAAGGATCAGGGCTCGGGCTTCCTGATCAGTCCGGATGGCAAGATCCTGACCAACAACCACGTGGTTGCCAACGAGCGCCAGCTCGAGGTGACGCTGCCCGACCAATCGCGTTACAAGGCGCACGTTACTGAGCCGTGACGAAGCCAACGACGTCGCACTGCTGCAAATTCAGCCCCGCAAGAACCTGCCTTCGCTGCACCTGGGCGATTCCGACGGGCTGCAAGTCGGCCAGAAGGTGCTCGCCATCGGGAATCCGTTCGGTCTGGAAGGCACGTTGACCACCGGCATCGTCAGCTCGCTCGGCCGAACCATTCGCGGCGAGAACGAGCGCACGCTGGAAGGCTTGATTCAGACCGATGCCGCCATCAATCCCGGCAATAGCGGCGGGCCGCTGCTCGATTCCGCGGGCAACGTGGTCGGCATCAACACCGCGATCCTGGGCCCGAACGGCGGCAACATCGGCATCGGGTTCGCGATGCCCATCAATCGCGCCAAGCTGATGCTGGACGATTTCCAGGCCGGCCGAAAGCGCCCGAAGCTTGGGCGTCTCCGTGGTGCCGATCTCGGGCGACTACGCCGATGCGCTGCATTTGCCGACGCAGGGCGGCCTGCTGATCCAGGAAGTGGATCCCGATTCCGCGGCGGCGCGCGCCGGTCTGCGGGGCGGCAAGCAGGAAGTCCAGATCGGCAATGCGGAGTTGCTGGTGGGCGGCGATTTGATCATGTCCATCGACGGCCAGCCCGTCGATCGCGACGACGCCATCAGCCGCGCGCTGGCTCGCAAACGCACCGGCGACACACTCGATCTGACCATTTTCCGCAGCGGCCGGACGATTAATGTGAAGGTCAGGTTGGGTGACGAAGGCGCCATTTAAGATTCGGCCACAGATGAACACGGATGGACACGGATAAACCTTTGTTCGAATCAGTGTTTATCTGTGTTGATCTGTGGCTAATTCCTGGTCCGCTCCAAACGCGTACCGAAAACCATTAGCCGCCAGTTGTCCGATCGGCAGCCCGAACGCTTTCTCGGCTAACTCATATTCCCGCTCAAGTGTGGTCTGAAAGAAGGCCGGATCGTCGGTATGGATCGTGATCGGCACTCCCGCCTGATATAGCTCGCGCACCGGGTGCGCCTCCAGCGACTCGACCGCGCCCGTGCAAACATTGCTCGAAATGCAGACTTCGAGCGGCACGTTGTCCTCGCGCAAACGCGCCATCAGCGCCGGATCCTTCGCCGCCGCGATCCCATGCCCGATGCGTTCTGCTCCAATCGCGAGCGCGGCCCATACTGACCCCGGGCCATCCGTCTCCCCGGCGTGGCATACCAGCCGCAGGCCGCCGTCACGCGCATAAGCGAACACGTCGCGAAACCAATGCGCCGGGCCGCGCACTTCATCGCCTCCGATCCCGTACGCAATGCATCCTTCATCGCGCCGCGAGACCGCAAACTCTGCCACTGCCATGCCCTTTTCCGGACCAAACTGCCGGATCGCGTCCAATATCCAGAAGGTCTTGACAGAAGACCGCTGCGACTCGCGCCACACCGCGTCATAAACCGCCGCTAAGTCCTGCTGCTTCCATAACACGACGCCGGCTGACAAAGTAACTTCGGCGTAAGTCACCTCTTGCGCAGCCAGCGATTCGAGTAAGTGGCGCGTTGCCAGCGCATAGTGCTCCGGCTTTTCCAGTTTCTTATTCACCCAGATATAACCCTGCAGAAACTCGGCGAACGAGCCGCACTTCAAATTAGCCTCGATCTCCGCGCGAGCGAGGGACGGATCGATCGCCATCAACGTCTCCGGCTCAATCGATCCCTCCAGATGAACGTGCAACTCCGCCTTCTTCATTCCAGCCCTCTGCCATAATAGCTGTGCATGACTCCGCAAGAGCTGGAAGCCATCCTGAACGGCACGCACGGCGACCCTTTCCGTGTACTGGGACCGCATCAGACCGACGATGGCTGGGAAGTACGCGCTTTCATTCCGCAAGCCATGGACGCAGCCATCCGCGTCGGTGGGACCACGCATCCCATGCGAAAGGCGCGCTCGGAAGGTTTCTTCATCGCGCCCCTGGGGCACGATCCGGGTAATTACAAGCTCGACGTCACGCTTTGGAACGGCTCGCACGTCGATATTGAGGACCCCTACCGCTTCCCCCGGCTGATCTCCGATTTCGACCTGCACATTCACGGCGAAGGCACGCAGTATGAGAGCTACCGCACCATGGGCGCGCACATCGTCGAGTGCCTCGGCGTGTGGGGCGTGCGCTTTGCCGTGTGGGCGCCGAACGCCGAAGTGGTCAGCGTGGTGGGCGACTTCAACGATTGGGACGAGCGCCGGCATCCCATGCGTCTCCGTTCCGGCGGCGTCTGGGAGATCTTCCTGCCCGGCGTGGCCGCGGGCACTAATTACAAGTATTCAGTGCGGGCCCCGGCGCGCGGATTTCGCCAGCAAAAGGCCGATCCGTATGGATTCGTCATGGAGGTTCCACCGCAATCCGCTTCCATCGTTTGCGATCTTGTCCTATCAATGGAACGACCAGCCGTGGATGGAGGCGCGCGCTCACAAGGACCATCTCAAGGAACCCGTCTCAATCTACGAAGTTCATCTCGGTTCCTGGCTGCGCGGCCCTTACAACTCGTATCTGAGTTATCGCGAGCTGGCCGACAAGTTAGTCGATTACGCCGTCCACTTAGGCTACACGCACCTGGAATTGTTGCCGGTGATGGAGCATCCGTTCTCCGGTTCGTGGGGTTATCAAGTCGTCGGTTACTATGCGCCCACGTCGCGCTTCGGATCGCCCCAGGACTTCATGTATTTCGTCGACCGTTGCCATCAGGCCGGCCTCGGCGTGATCGTCGATTGGGTGCCCGGGCATTTCCCCAAGGATGCGCACGGCCTGGCGTATTTCGACGGAACCGCGCTCTACGAACACGCCGATCCACGCAAGGGCGAGCATAGGGAGTGGGGCACGCTGATTTTCAACTATGGCCGCAATGAAGTGCGTACCTTTCTCATCTCGAATGCGCTGTTTTGGCTGAAGGTGTATCACATCGATGGGCTTGCGCGTGGACGCGGTGGCGTCCATGCTGTATCTGGATTATTCGCGCGAGCCTGGCGAGTGGATCCCCAACATGTACGGCGGTAACGAGAATCTGGAAGCCGTCGATTTTCTGCGCCGCTTCAACGAACTCGCGCACCAGGTTCCGGGCGCGATGACCGCCGCGGAAGAGTCCACCGCATTTACCGGTGTATCGCGGCCCACTTACTTGAATGGGCTCGGCTTCACCATGAAGTGGAACATGGGCTGGATGCACGACATGCTGGATTACTTTGCAAAGGACCCGGTCCATCGCAAGTATCACCACAACGACATCACCTTCAGCATGCTGTACGCGTTCACTGAAAATTTCATCCTGCCCATTTCGCATGACGAAGTGGTGCACGGCAAACGCGCGCTACTGAGCAAAATGCCCGGCGACATGTGGCAGAAGTTCGCGAACGTGCGCGCCTTTCTGGCTTACATGTATGGCCATCCCGGCAAGAAGCTGCTGTTCATGGGATCGGAAATCGGCGTCTGGGACGAGTGGTATCACGAGTACGGGCTGCCCTGGGATCTGCTGCACTACGATTCTCATCGCAAGCTGCAAGCGTTGGTGGGTGAGTTGAATCGCCTCTACCGCGCGCATCCGGCATTCTATGAAGTCGACTTTCATTGGGCCGGCTTCCAATGGGTGGACTTGGGCGACGTGGACGGCTCCACCATCTCGTTTATTCGCCGTCCGCAAAACGGCAAGCCGTTTCTGCTGTTCGTCTGCAACTTCACGCCGGTGCCGCGCATGAATTATCGCGTGGGTGTTCCCGATCCTGGCGTCTATCGCGAAATCCTGAACACCGATTCGGAAATGTGGGGCGGCAGCAACCTGGGCAACGCCGGATACGTCGGGTCCCAGCCGATTTCCTACAATCATCACTACCACAGCCTTTCGATTACATTGCCGCCGCTCGCGGTGGTGGTCTTCGAATCGCCTGCTTGAACATGCGCCGGGTCATACTCGTTCTGGCCGCCCTCGCGTTGCTGACCTGCTACGCGCCCACGCTCCGCGGCATGGCGCGGCAGTGGTGGACCGACCAGGACATGGGCTACGGGTTCATCGTTCCCATCGTGATCGCGTGGATTGTGTGGAACGATCGCGCGCGCTGGCGCAAGCTGCCCGTTCAAGGCAGCGCTTGGGGGTTTGCGGTTCTCGCCGCCGCGGCGTGTTTGCAAGTTGCGTCCGCGTTCGGCGTCGGGCTTTTTGCCTCTTCGGTCGCGTTCGTCCTTTCGCTCGCGGGCGTGGTGGTGGTTCTGCTCGGCTTCGCGTGGCTGCGAGCCTGGGCCTTTCCATTCGTTCTGATGCTGTTCATGCTGCCGAAGCTCGCCATCGTGTACAACCAGATCACGTTGCCGCTGCAACTGCTCGCAACGCGGCTCGCCGGTGGAATGCTCTCGGCGATCGGCTTCATGGTGGTCCGCGACGGCAATATCCTGAATGTGGCCGGATACAGCATCGAGGTCGTCGAAGCCTGCAATGGAATCCGTTACCTGCTGCCTCTCGCGTTTCTTGCGTTGGTGATCGCGTATTCCGGTGGCGCGGGCACGGCGATCCGGGCCGTCATGGCCGCGGCAGCTGTTCCCATCGCGATCCTCGCGAATGCAATTCGAGTCGCCTTCTCCGGCCTTTCGCGGACGCTGGTCTCGGGATTCCCGCATGCCCTACTGGGCGTCTTCATTTTTGTTCTTTCGCTCGCGCTGCTTGCCGCCATTAACCGGCTGCTCACTTCGATCCAACCGAAGATGACTCCGGCTGCAAATTCGCGTTTCGATTGAAACGTTGTTGGTCCCCGCCTCACGACTGTTCCAGGAGAACGTCGCATGGCAACACCCCCAATCATCCCGAACACTCGCCCCGGTTACCCGTTAGCCGGTGAAGCGGCCAATCTGGGACCGCTCGCCGATCTCGCCGGCACCTGGGTGGGAAATGGATTCAACCTGATCTCGCTCCCGGACTTCGATTCCAGGCCTCCCAGCACAGGGCCAAAAGACTTCCGGCTTAAACTGAATGCCACGAAAGAAATCCTTCAGTTCATCCCGATCGGCGGCGCGATTCCCAATCGCGGCTCGGTTACGGATCTCGGCAACAATACTGGACAAACCGACATCAATCTGCATGGGTTGACTTACCTGCAGCGCGTCAGCGATCTGGTCACCAACGAAGCGATGCACATCGAGCCGGGTATCTGGATCAACGTGCCGGCATCCGCCGTAAATCCGGTGCAGGGCCCCACCGTGGTCCGACTGGCTACCATTCCCCACGGCGACTCTTTGCTCGCCCAGAGCACTCTGGTCACCACCGTGCCATCGGGCCCGAAAATCGGCGTCATCGACTCCACGCCCACCGGTCCCGGGATCACGCCAGGATACCTGACGCCGTTTGTCAATCCGCCGCTGCCTCCCGGCATCCTTCTGCCGTGGGTAAAAAATCCGAACTTGGCTCTGCTGGCAGCAATCCAGGGGCAGAACATCATCAACACCGTCGTACTCATCATTTCCACCAGCCCGGCCGGCGGCATCGTGAATATCCCGTTCGTGGTTTCGAACGCGGACGCCACTCAACTCGACGCAATCTTTTGGATTGAGACGGTGAAACAGGCCGATGGCAGCACGTTTATGCAACTGCAATACACACAGACGGTCATTCTGAACTTCCTGGGGATTAACTGGCCGCATATCTCGGTAGCAACGCTGGTCAAACAGTAACCGTTTGATTTGGCTCGGGGCGCGCGGAGGTATTCGCGCGCTCCAGGCTACAATCGGATTTGCAAAATCCCGACGCAATCATCATCGGAGCCGGACACAACGGCTTAGTCTGCGCGGCATATCTGGCAGGAGCCGGACGCCGCGCCTTAGTGCTGGAACGCCGCGAGTTAGCCGGCGGATGCGCGGTCACCGAGGAAATCTGGCCCGGCTACCACGTCTCCACCGCCGCGTATCTTACGAGCCTTCTGCAAGAGCGCGTGATTCGCGATCTCGATCTCGCGCGCTACGGTTATCGCGTGGATGCCAAGGACCCCGCGTTTTTCTCGCCATTCCCCGATGGCCGCCATCTTTTCATGTGGCAGGATCGCGATCGGACGCTCGCGGAAATCGCCAAGTTTTCGCGGCACGACGCCGAGGTATTCCCGGCCTACGAAGATCATCTGGAGCGGCTTTCGCAAGTAGTGGAAAGCCTGCTGCTCACCACGCCGCCCGAGTTTCCCCCGCAGGGCCTCGGCGATTTTGTGGACTACCTGAAGCTCGCCGCCAAGATGCGCGGCCTCAGCGCGAAAGAAATCGTCGGGCTGGTCAAGATCTTCACGCAGAGCGCCGTCGAGTTCCTGGACGAATGGTTCGAATCTGGCGAAATCAAGGTCACCCTCGCCACGGACGGCGTCATCGGAGCCAACGGCGGACCACGCTCGCCCGGCACCGCCTACATCCTTTTGCATCACGTGATGGGAAGCGTCGGCGGCCACCGAGGACTTTGGGGCTTCGTCCGCGGAGGCATGGGCGCAGTTTCGAACGCCATCGCCGCGTCGGCAAAAAGCCGGGGAGTCGAGATCCGAACCAATGCGAGCGTCGAGCACATCAAAATCAAGAACGGCCGAGCGCGCGGCGTGGTACTAGCGGGTGGGGAAGAGATCGACGCCGAACTCGTCATCAGCAATCTGACGCCGCAACTCACATTCCTCCATCTGATCGAGCCGCGCGACCTGCCCGCCGACTTCCTCGACTCCATCCGCAAGTACCGCAGCGAAGGAACATCGTGCAAAATCAACCTGGCTTTGAGTGGCCTGCCGAATTTCCGCGCGCTTCCCGGCTCCGAAGGCCCGCAGCACCGCGCGACTATGCACATTTGTCCTTCGCTCGAATACATTGAGCGCGCGTGGGACGACGCCAAGTATGGGCATCCGTCGCAATCGCCGCTGCTCGAATTGACAGTGCCCACCATGTATGACCCATCGCTCGCACCCGCCGGCAAGCACATCATGGGCATCTTCATTCAATACGCGCCGTACACGCTGCGCGACGGCAACTGGGACGAACTGCGCGAGCCTTTCGCCTATCGCGTTTTCGATTTGATCGAAGAATACGCGCCGGGATTTCGCGATCTGATCATCGATAAACAGGTTCTCACGCCGCTCGATCTGGAGCGCCGTTTCGGTCTCACTGGCGGCAATATCTTTCACGGCGAGATGAGCCTGGATCAAATGTTCGTGATGCGCCCCGTGGCGGGCAGCGCGCGCTACCGCACACCCATTCGGGGCCTCTATTTATGCGGCTCCGGAACACATCCGGGCGGCGGAGTGATGGGCGCGCCCGGATACAACGCGGCGCACCAGATCCTGAAGGACTAAAGTTTCGCCGGCCCTTCCAAACTCCGCCACAAATACCACATCGCTACTGAACAATAGGGCCGCCAGGTGACGGCCATTTCCTCGATCTGAGCCGGATGCGGCAGCTCCTCCAATTGATACGCCTTGCGAATCGCATTGCGCACACCCAAGTCTCCGGTCGCCAGAATATCCGGGCGCCGCAGTGCGAAGATCAGGAACATGTGCGCGGTCCAAACGCCGATGCCTTTCACCTGCGTCAAATGCTCGATCACCTCGTGATCCGGCAAGTCCGCCAGCGCCTCGAAGTTCACCTGACCCTTTAACGTTTTTCGCGCCAGGTCGCGAATGTACGCGGTTTTCTGCTTGGAGAGCCCGGCTTTCCGCATCTTGAGGGGCGTGAGCTTCAGGATCGCTTCGGGGGTCACCTTGCCCGAGGGCAGCATCGCCCTCAACCGCCCCAGAATTACATCCGCTACCCTGCCGCTGAGTTGTTGGTTGACAATAGATGTGACAAGCGTGCTAAAGCCGGGTTCGCTATGCTCGATCTTATACGACCCCACGCGGTCTATAATCGAGCCAAGTACGGGATCGGCTTTCTTGAGGTGGACAATGGCTTTGCGCATTGGAACGAGATTTGCGAAACGTGCATCTACCAATATAAATCTTATGCGGCCCATCGCCCTGCTCACTCTCGCCATTCTTCTTGCGCCCGTTCACCTCCCGGCGCAGGAAGAGCCCACGCTAAAAGTGGAAGTCAACCTGGTCAACATTCTGTTCACCGTTCGCGACAAAAAGGGCGGTCTGGTCGGCAATCTCAGCAAGGACGACTTTAAGGTTTTTGAGGATGGCAAGGAACAGGAGGTCAAGTATTTCAATCGCGAGACCGATCTGCCGCTGACCATCGGCCTGCTGATCGACGTCAGCGCGAGCCAGATGAACCTGATCGAGGTTGAAAAGAACGCCGCTTCTCAGTTCTTCGGCTCCGTGCTCCGTAAGCAGGATCTGGCGTTTCTCATCAGCTTTGGCGAAGATTCCGAGCTGCTTCAGGATTACACCAATTCTCCGAAGTTGCTGCGCGCCGGATTGGACGGGCTGCGAGTGAGTTCGGGGGTGGGCGGAGTGGGGCCGGGACCGGTTCCCACCATTTCGCAACCGCGCGGAACGGTTTTGTATGACGCGGTCTACGTGGCGGCCGCCGATGAGCTCAAGGGACAAGTGGGCCGCAAGGTTCTGGTGCTTATCACGGACGGCGAAGACGAAGGCAGCAAGTACAAGATCAGCCAGGCCATCGAAGCTGCGCAGAAGTCCGACGCCATCATCTACGGGTTCTATTACGTAGACCGGGGCTTCTACCTGTCGCAAGGCATGATCTTCGCCGGAGGAAGCGATTCGGCGCTGCGCCAGATGTCGGAGGACACTGGCGGCCACGTCTTCCATGTGGATCGCAAAATGACGTTGCAGCAGGCCTTCACGGAGTTGCAAGACGAAATGCGCAGCCAATATGCCATCGGCTACACGCCCACCAATCCGGCCAAGGACGGCTCGTTCCGCAAGATCGAGATCAAGACCGGCAACAAGGATTGGAAAGTTCAGGCCCGCAAAGGCTACTACGCCACGAAATCGGAAAACTGATCGCGTGGCGACGGATGTTTTCATTCGTACGTGGCATGGTGTCCGATGCCGCGATTATCGTTGCGCATCGACGAGCGATGTTTCTCGAAATGGGCTATCGCGACGAAGCCGCGCTCGACAAAATGTGCCAAGCCTTCGAGCCTTGGCTCGAGGGAAAAATGCAAACCGGCGAATATCTGGCGTGGTTCGCGCAGGCGAGCGGACGGAACGCATCGCTGCCGGGCTCGGACTATGGCTGATGGACTGGCCGCCGCACATGATCGGACCTGGTGCGCGGCGTGGGAATATTTTGAATGTCTACACGGAGCCTCGCAGCCGGCGGCTCGGCCTGGCGCGGCGATTGATGGAAACGGCGCTCGACTGGTGCCGGGACAACGGGATTCGCGCGGTGATCCTGCACGCCAGCCCGGAGGGCCGGCCGCTCTACGAATCGCTCGGGTTCAAATCGACGAACGAGATGCGCGTCGAGATCGGTTAGCGCCGGATTCACTCTTCACGTAGCGCCACTGTGCAGTCCACGCGGGTGGCGCGCCGCAACGGGACGTAAAGCGCAACCGGCGATACCACGAGAATCAGCAGGCAAGCCGTGGTGAGAATGAGCGGATCGCGCGGCGGCACGTGAAATAGCAGGGCCATCAGAAATCGGCTCAGCGCGAACGTTCCCGCCAGGCCGATCGCAAGCCCCAAGGCCACGGGGATCATGCTCTGCCGCAAAATCAGCCGGCCGACCTCTGACGGCGTCGCACCGATCGCCATGCGGATTCCGATCTCCCGCACCCGCGACGCGACCAGATTGGACAGTACTCCATAGATCCCGATCATCGCGAGCAGCAGCGCCAGCGCCGCGAAAATTCCGATCAGCAGGGTGTTGAATTTGCGTTGCGCGAGAATGTCGTTCATGTAGTAGTCCATGGTCAGCACTTTGTCCACGGGGAGATCGCGGTCGAGCGACCAAACCACACTCTGGAGAGCCTTGGTATACGTTTCGGGCGCGCCGCGTGTGCGTAGGATCAATGTTGCCTCATCCAGCTTGAGATATGGCGAGAAAATCTCCGGACGCTTTCCATTTTCCGCGCCGATGGGAGTGTAGTCGGACACCACGCCCACGATTTCCGATGAGTGCTTTTTGCTTTGATCCAGGAGCCGTTTGCCGACAGGATCTGCAGTTGGGAAATACTTCCGAACGAAAGCTTCGTTGACGATCGCGACGCTGTCCTGGTCCTTTTCGCCTTGCACCCGATCGGAGTCCCTAAAGAAGCGGCCAGACAAAAGCCGCAGCCCGAGAACGCGGAAATATTGCGGATCCACATGGGCGACATCCGCCAGCGGCAGCGCTTCGCGCGGAGGCTCAGCAAGGCCGGCGATCAAGAAGCCGGTCAGCTTGATCTGATGCAGGGGCAGGTTGTCCACCGCCGTGGCCGCCGTGACTCCCGGGAGCGCTCGCACCCGATCGAGCAGGCTGCCGAAAAAATGCGATTTGCTCTCGTCGCTCGCGTAGCGCTGGGCCGGGAGGTTGATCTCCACAGTCAGGAGATGTCCGGTGTCAAAGCCGATGCCCTCCGACACCAGTTCGTAAAAGCTACGCAGCATGAGTCCGGCACCAGCCACCAGGATCAGCGCGAGCGCCACTTCGATGGTGATCAGGAATTGCCGGCTGCGCAGACGGGCGGCCGATCCACCCCAGCCTCCCGCGGATTTGAGCGTCGAATTCAAGTCCGCTGCCGAGCCGGAGATGGAAGGCGCCAACCCGAACAGCAACGTGGTCAGCAGGCTGAGTCCGGCTGCGAAGGCGAACACGGTCCAGTTGATGCCGATCAACTCGGGGCGCTGGATGTCGGGCGGATTCAGCGCGAGCATTCCCCGGATGCACCAATGTGCGAGCGCCAATCCCGCGATTGCTCCGGCCAGCGAGACGAGCAACGATTCGGCGATCAATTGTCGAAGTATGCGCCCGCGCGTTGCCCCGAGCGCCAGGCGGATCGAGATTTCGCGGGCTCGTAACGTAGCGCGAGCGAGCGTAAGGTTTGCAAGATTCGCGCAGGCAATCAGCAGAAGAATGCCGACCGCGGCCAGCAGCACGTAGAGCGCGCGATGCAGTGTCGGTGAGGTGTCCTCCACTTCGAAAGGATAGACGGACGTCGTCCAGCCTTTGTTGTACTTGGGATTGAGCTCCGCCGAGACGATGTTCGATGGCGCTCGTCTGGGCGCGAGCTTGCGCCACGGTCGATCCCGGCGCGAGGCGCGCGGCGACGAAAAGCACGTGGTTCGTTTCGTCTTCGGCGCTGTTCCAAAGGCGAGAGAGGGGAACCCAGACCTCGGGCTTCTTTTGATCCATCCCCTGCCACATGGCCGGAAGATGGAAGCGCGGCGGCAGCACGCCAATGACGGTGTAGGCAGTGCCGTCCAGCGTGATGGATCGGCCGAGCGCACTCGGATCGCGATGATAGTGGGACGCAAAGAACGCATCCGTAAGCACCGCTACGTGATCTTTACCCCTGACCTCGTCAACGGTAGCGAATAGCCGGCCGGTGCGCGCCTGAGCGCCAAGCAGAGGAAACAAGTTCGGCGAGGCGAAGCCCGTTTCCACATGATCCGGGCGTTCGATGCCCGTTTCGTTCAGGCTGCCGTCGACAAAAGCAGCCATGTCGCTGAATACCGTGTTTTGGTGCTGCCAGGCCTGGTAGCTGTAGTGGGTCACCTGGATGCGGCTGCCGGGCGGGTCGGGCATGTTGGGGTAGCGCTCCCAGACCATCACCAGCCGCGAGGGGTCGGGGTAGGGAAGCGGTTTGAGGACGACGGAATAGATGACGCCGAAGATAGCGGCGTTGGCCCCGATACCAATGGCGAGAACCGCTATGCAGGTGAAGGCATAGCCGGGGCTGCGCCTGAGCATGCGGAAGGCGTCGAGGAGATCCGTGAGCGCTGTCATCTACCTGGAAACGCGCAGATTACATGCGTTTCGCCTCATCCTAGCACCCGGACTTGTCAGGCACATACAGTACTAAAGGTCATTGGGCTGTGTGCCGAAGGTACGGAAGACCATCTTCGTCTAGCCATGAAAGCCATTACTTCCATTGTTTTCTGCCTGTTCTGGATGCTCGCGCTACCCAGGACCGGATCCGCGGCGGATGCCGAGGGTTGCACGGACCTGAAGCTGTTACCGCGGCTGGAAGGATGCGTGATTCAGGAATGCTCCGCCAAGCAGCACGAAACCTTCGAGACGGCGGACGTCACGGCGCCAACCATCGATGCCAACATAAACACCGTCCTGTACTCGTGCCCGGCCTCAATGGGTATCGAGAGGGTGAAACGCGAGCTGGACGCCGCGGTTCACAAGGCGGGCTTCGTCAACGTCGTGGAAGACAAAGACGCGAATAATGTCGTGGTCACCACGCGCAAAGGGTCGCACTGGATTCGGTGGGGCGCGGGTTCCGAGGACGGCGCAACGTCGTATTCATTGACCACCGCGGCTGCCAGCAGCGAGAAATTCAAACCGGAAGCTTGCGCTGAGCCGCAGGTGCTCTCGCTCGAAAGGACCTGCGAAATCGTGGAGTGCACGTCCAAATCGGAGTACTCGGTGGGAATGCGCACGGCTCAGAAAGAGCAGACCTCCGTGGCAGGAACCGTGCAGACCGTCACGTTGGCCTGTCCGGCCATCGGCTCGGCGCAAACACTCACCGCGGCTGAGGATGAACTGAAGCGCTCCGGTTTTGAGATTCTGTTCAGCGACCATGATCAGCCCGAAAACGGCTGGCTAACCGGCCGCGCGGGGAAACATTGGGTGGAGCTGGTGAGCGCGCCGGATGGAGAATCGGTCTCTTATGCGCTAACGTCGATTGCCGCCGGTGACGCAATAACGGCGAGCGGTGATTCTGCTCCAACGCCGCCACCGGCTGATCCAGCTCCGGTCCAGAGTGCGTCGATCCAAAGTGCGCCGGTCGAGACCGAGTCGAATCATTCTGAGCCGATCCATACTGAACCGATCCATACTGCTTCGGCCCCGGTGGCACCAGTCGCGGTAGCGGAAGTAATTCCGCCGCCAGCCGCCCCCGCAACTTCTCCCGCACCCGAGGCAAGCGTAGCAACCGCGTCAAGTCGAGCCCCTGTTCCGGCGCCGATTGTGGCGACACCTGCCGCGGCGCCAACGGGTTCGTTGACTTCCCCGCGCCCTATCGTCAAGGTGCCCATCGCGGCAACGCACGACCTGATCTGGAGCATCACCGGCAGTGTGACGATCAATCTGTTGGTGGACGTCCGGGAAGACGGGACTGTGGCCAACGCGACCCTCGCCGGTAGAATCACCGGCGACGTACTGAAGCTCGAGACCGCCGCGATGGCGGCTGTGTATCAATGGCGGTTTGAGCCGGCGCGGCAAGACGGACGGGCTGTGGCTGCCGGCAAGATTCCGGTACAGCTTCGTTTCCAGGGCCGGCCCTGGCAATATTGACGCACTCAAATTGAGTTAGAATCGCAAGCTTGAGTGCGCCCTCGCTCACGAAAGCCACAGCACGGCCCTGGCAGGTTCTCGATCGAACCCTGATCGTCTGCGCGCCGTTGGTTTCCCTTTTGATACTGGCGAACCTGGTTGCCGGAATTCTGCGCAGCGTCGCGGATTGGCGCTGGAACGATGTGCGGCTGGCTCGCGGGATCGCGCTGTGGTACGGCTACCCCCTATATCCGGGACGCGCCATCAGGGAGCCGATCATCGGAACGATGCATGGTCCGGTGGCGCACCTGCTCTACGCGTGCCTGGCGTTTCTGAAGAACCCAACGATCCTGCTGATCGCCGGATGCACGCTGTCGTGTTTGCTGTATTTCGGAGCGGTGTTGTGGCTGCACCTGAGAACCGGCCGGAGTCTGGCGGGCGCTTATGGATTCTTCGCGTGTACGGCGCTGATGCTGGCGAGCCCAGGCGGAAGATACTCCGGGCTAACGGTACACGTGGATGCTCTCGCAATATGCTTCGCGATGGTTGCCGGCGGAATGCTGGCAATGGGACAGCCGGGAAATCGGGCGCTTACGGTGTCAGCGATTCTGGCGGTGCTCTCGGTGGCGACGAAGCAGACCATGGCGCCGGTGGCGATTGCGCTGCCGTGTTTCGTGCTGATGACGGATGGAAAGCGAGCCTGCGCGCGCTACGTTGCCACGCAAGTTGCGGCCTCGGCCGCGATCTGGCTCGCGATGCTGGCCATGTTCCGGCCGCCTCGTGACTTATTGTTCAACACCTTCACGTTGGGGATCCGCCAGCCGAGCACCGGAGCGGTTGCCGCCCGATTGATGCAGGGCCTGTTTTTGCTGCGCAGTGAAATTGCGGCCGCGGCCGCGCCTTTGCTGCTCCTGATCGCCGTGGTTGCGATGAGCCCCGGAAATGTCCGCGAGAAAATCGCGAACCATCGCTGGCTGGTTTTCCTGTGGATGGCGATGCTTGAGCTTCCGATCGAACTGCGCGCCTGGATCACGACGGGCGTCGTCGTGAATCATTTGAGCCTGATCACGCTGTTCATCGCATTGGCCACCACGCTCGGTTTAGTGGGACTCTCGAAAATGGACGAAGACACAAAAGGCGCGTGGACCGGCTTTGCGGCGCGGGCGATGCTGATCGGAATGCTGCTGGCGACGGGTTCGCTTCCCTATGAGATTTTCCGCGACTTCAGGATTGCGCGGAATAGCACAACGCAAGTTGCCTACAATTACGAACGGCGGCATCCAGGCCGTGCCTACTTCCCGCTCAATCCGTTGGCCGCGCTTTTGACAGATGGCCGGCTGACGCACTTCGATCCTGCGCTGCTGAACCGTGAGGAGGCCGGATTTCCGGTCAGCCGGGAGCAACTCGCGGCCGGCATTCCCGCGGGCTGCGAATTGGTGGCTTACCCGCCGAGACAGATGCCCCGCGCCGCAAGTCTCGCGGCGTTCCTCAAAGACAAACCGCTCGTGCAGGAGCCCGGGTTGAAAGGCTGGCGGGTGTACCAGATCACTCAACCAGCTTCAGAGTCGCGACCTTGATGGTATCGCCCTGAATTTCGCCGGTGACTTCCACTTTCAGGTCGTCTTCCTTTTTCGAAGCCCGAAGCGCCGCGAGCGCTTTGCGGCTGCCGGCTTCGTCGAACTTCAGGAATTTGTTTTCGTAAGTGAAGATGCCGTAGCCGCTCTTCTGGCATGCGGGCATGAGCGCGCACTGGCGCGTGTGAGCTTCGGCGACGATCATGCCGCCCTCGAGGCGCGGCCCAGAGACGATGCGTACTTCGGCCTTGGACGAGCACATTTCGTCAATCAAAATTCCTTGCACTTGAGCGGCGGATGCCACTGCGGCGAAGCTGGCTAACAAAGCCGAAGCGCACAGAGACAATCGAACGAACACGGATAGCCTCCTAGTGAGAAGTGGCGGTGAGAACCGCCCTATCCAGAAGTTTACTTCAACTTGTCGGCGACTTTGGCGAGAGCGGCGTTGGCGCAGGCGGCGTCTTTGTCACCGCCGGGAGCGCCGCTGACGGATACCGCGCCGATAAGCTGATCGCCAACTTTGATCGGCACGCCTCCCATCGCGTTGATGGTGCCGGGCAGGACGGGCGGGGGAGCGGGTTGTCCGGGAGGCAAATTGGCGGGCGGACCCGAGGGCCGTCCGAAGGCCATCACGCTGTTGGTTTTCATGCGGCCGACTTCAACAGTTGCCATGCTCGCGCCATCGTCGCGGAGGAACGCCTTCAGGACATTGGCGCTGTCGACTACAGTGACGGTGACCTTATATCCGTTGGCGCGGCACTGAGCCATGGATTCTTGTGCAATGGTCTCGGCTACATCGATAGTAAGCATCTTCTGGGTGGGGAGGCCTTGGGCGCACGCGCCAACGGCCGAGGCAAGAGCGAGTAAGCAAATCGATTTCATAGGTGTGGAATCCTCCTGACTGGGATCGCTAGATACGATAGCATGGCACCCAGCTTACTCAATGGTATACAGCGGGTCGAAATTGGGCACGCCCGCGTGCCTCCCGGCAATCCAGCGGAGCACGTATACGACGCGGGGATTGCTCACGTTGCCGGTCAGCCCATTGGGGATGACCTCGAGCAGAAGATGGGCGCCGGGATCTTTGTAGTAATCGATATCGGGCTCCACGTACAGGCAGTCGACCCCGTCGATCGTCTGCCGGTTCTTCTCATGAAACGTGAGTTGCACATTGGCTTCGCCGAACTGATTCTGCTTGAAGCTGCTGGTTGCGCCCGGGTGCAAGGTGAGATCGATGGCCGGTTCGGTATCGAACTCTCCCTGCTGTGCCGCGAGCCGCACCTGGTCGACCAACTTCGCGTCGGCATAGCCGAAAATGCGGTCCGGTGCGAGGGCAGGCAGGTCGAAAGTCTTGAAATAATCCAACGGCGAATTCTGCGGCAGTGAGATCTGTTGCATGGCGGTGGTGATATTCAACAGACAAGCGAGACGATCGGGGTGATCCTCCATTAGTTCCGCGTATGCGTCGCCCGTGTTGCCGTCCACGCTTGCGGCGAATATTTGGCCGAGCAACGGTTTCTGCGCGAGGATGTCAGTCCATCGGGCGCCCGCAAAGTGAAACGTGCCGTTCTTTGGCAGCAGCATCAGATCGAGCTGGCCGGGAGCGTTCGTGCTGACCACTACCGGCTGAAACCCTGCCTGCTCGTATCCATCGACGAAGGTGACGATCGAGTAGTTGTCGGCGAAATTGTTATGGAATGGAAGTTCCAACTGGACGCTGGGACCGCTGACGTCGTCCCGGAAAAGCTGGTTTTGCGCCCCATCGCGAACGGTCAAAAGAATTTGCATGCCTTGCGGCATGGGTTGACGGGTGCCATCGAAGACATTGACGGTCACGAAGGCGGTACTTGGATCCACGGCGGGTTTGACGAGGATCGGTTCGGTTGCAGGTTTTGTAGTTGCCATTTTGCTTACCTCCTGGTCAACTGCAGCGAGTTTAGGCGCAAATCAGGGAGATTTCAATCGGAAAATGAGCGCGCATCGGCGAGGCCGCGCTACCCAAGTAAGATCGCCGCGCGAGGAGTAGACTTGTTGAGAACGTTTTGCAATTGGATCGCGTTGAGAAGGAGCAGAACATGGGGAATCGCAGGGAATTCATCAAGACGGCGGGACTGGCGGCTGGAGCGCTTCTCACTGGCGGCGGCTTAGTTGAGCGCGACGCACAAGCGCAGCAAGCTGGCGCTGGCGTAGCGCGGAGGGAAGTGCGCGTGGGTGGCAAGCGCGTCAAAGTGGTCGACGTACATGCGCACGCGGGCATTGTCGAGGTTGCGGACGTGGTGAAGGGCACGCCGCTGGAGCGTTACGGCCGCGGCCGGGCGCTCGGACCGGATCGCATTCAAGAGATGGATAAGCGCGGCATCGACGTGCAGGCGCTCAGCGTCAACACTTTCTGGTGGTACGCGGCGGATCGCGACTTGGCAACCAAGATCGTGCAGGTGCAGGATGAGGGCGTGTCGAAATGGTGCGCGGCGCATCCGGACCGCTTCGCCGGGTTCACGTCGCCGGCGTTGCAATTTCCGGATTTGGCGGCCGAGCAGACCGAGCACGCCGTGAAGAAATTAGGAATGCGCGGGGTTGCGATCGGCGGTCACGTGGAGGGCGAGCCGCTGTCGATGCCGAAGTACGATCCGTTCTGGGCCAAGGTGCAAGAGCTCGGGCTGCTGGTGTTCATGCATCCCAACAACGCGGAGAACGTAGCCAAGGCGGACGCGTTCGCGGGCGCGGGGGATCTGGGCAACGTCATCGGAAATCCGCTCGAGACGGGCCTCTTCCTGACGCACATGATCTTCGATGGGACGCTCGACCGCTTTCCAAACCTCAAAATCTGCGGCGCGCACGCGGGCGGCTATCTTCCCTCGTACTTCGGACGCACGGACGCGGCTTGCTACGTCCGCCAGAACGCCAAGTGCGTGAACAAGAAACATCCGCGCGAGTATCTGCATGACCAGATCCTGGCCGATTCGATGGTGTTCTCGCCGGAAGGTATCCGGCATCTGGTGGCGGAGATGGGGCCATCTCAAGTGGTGTATGGCACGGATATGCCGTTCGTTTGGCCGGACACGGTCGACGCAATCATCGATGCCGAGATCCCCGACGCGCAGAAGGAGGCGATTCTGGGCGGGAACCTGGCGAAGCTGCTGAAATTGTAATCGGCGCGTTCAAGATACTCACGGTTATAAAGATGGCCGAAACCCGCTGGCTGGGTGGGCGTCAAATATGGTGAGCGTTTTTGTTAGCACTGAGGAGAAGGAGGCAGGGAAGAATGCGAATCTTCCAGCTAGCCGTGGCAATCAGCTTGCCAGTTCTTTTGGCGGCCACTTTAATCGGACAGGAACCGCCTCAAGCCGCGGATCAGGGAGCCCCCCCGGAGCAGGCGCCTCCACCAGCCCCACCACTTAGTCCCGATCAATTGCAAAATCTAGTAGCGCCGGTCGCACTTTACCCGGACACGTTGCTCAGCCAGATCCTGGTTGCCAGCACCTACCCGATCGAAGTGGTGGAGGCGCAACAATGGGTGCAGCAGCACCGCGATTATAAACCCAAGAAGCTGGTGGACGAAGCGAAGAAGCAGGATTGGGACCCGAGCATTCAAGCGTTGGTTGCATTTCCCGACGTACTGACCCGGCTGAATCAGGACATCCGCTGGACCACCGATCTGGGCAATGCGTTCCTGGCGCAGCAGACGGATGTGATGAACGCCGTGCAACAAATGCGCATGAAGGCGCAGGCGAACGGGAAGCTGCAATCGACGCCGCAGGAGACGGTGACAACTGAAAGTGAGAATGGGCAGAGCGCGATCCAGATTCAGCCCACCGATCCCCAGGTGATTTACGTCCCTGTGTACAACCCTGCGTGGGTGTGGGGCCCTCCGCTATACGGCTATTACCCGCCACTGTTTTATCCCGGCATTGATGTAGGCTTTTCGTTCCTGCCGGGGATCGATCTGGGCTTCTATTTTGGCGGCGGCTGGGGATTGTGGGGCGGTCTCGGATGGGGATGGGGGCCGGACTGGTACGGAGGTCGAATCCTGATGAATGATCACTTCTTCCATCGCTATGGCTTCCACGACGATCACCGGGGCTTCGGCGGGGGCGGCGTGTGGCAGCATGATCCCGGCCATCGGATGGGAGTGCCGTATCCAAATCGCGCGGTGGCAAATCGGTTCGGTGGCGCCGGTGGATTCCGTGGAGCGGCGAACTTCCAAGGGAATCAAGGTTTCCGAGGAGGGAATGAAGGCGTCCGCGGGAACCAAGGATTACCAAGGCGTCCGGGACAGGGAAAGGCGCACAAAGGGGCGGTTTCGCGGCACGGCCAGCGGCGCCGTCCAGAGGGTTCGGCGGCGGTCATAGCGCCTTTGGCGGCATCCAAAACGGAGGCGTGACGCGGATGCAAAGCGATCATGGATTCTCCAGCATGGGCCGCGCCGGCGGCGGAGGATTTCGCGGCTTCGGCGGCGGTGGAGGCGGGTTCCACGGCGGCGGCGGGGGTGGATTCCATGGTGGCGGAGGCCGGAGGTAACTATGACCACAAAGAACCTCACCATGATTTTTGTCCTGGCGGCTGCAGGTTCCGCATTTGCCCAGGCCCCGACGACTGCGCAAAGTGCGACGGCGAAGGCCGCTGCGGCGAAGACCGCTCAGAAGACTTTTGAATCACCCGAGTCTGCCACTGAGGCGTTGATCGGCGCCGCCTCGAAGAACGACACCGAGACGCTAATGCTAGTGTTGGGATCGTCGTCCAAAGGCATTCTTACCTCGGGCGACGCGAAGCAGGACGAGGCCGAGCGTCAAGAATTCGCGCGGATTGCCGCGCAGAAAAAACACCTCGAGAGGTCGTCCATCAATTCGCACGTGATGATTCTCCTGATCGGCGACGAAGACTGGCCATTTCCAGTCCCGCTGGTTGAGGAGGGAAAGAAGTGGCGTTTTGACTCCAGCCTCGGGGCCACCGAGATGCGCGCCAGAGAGATTGGCGCCAACGAGCTGGATGCGATCGAGGCTTGCTCCGGGCTTGTGAGCGCCCAACAGTCCTACGCCGAGAAGAAACGCACCGCCGCCGGCACCCAGGAATACGCGCAGAAGCTTGCGGATTTGAATGTTCCCCCGGAATTCGCCGCAGCGGCTGCGCCGAATTCCACGCAGCCGTATCACGGGTACTTCTTCAGTGTGCTGAAGAGCGGGCAACATCCCTGGCTGGTCGGCAACGTGCTGATCGGTGGTTATGGATTAGTCGCCTGGCCGGCGAAGTACGGAGTGACTGGGATTCATTCCTTCATCGTGAATCAGGACGGCGTGGTCTACGAGAAAGATCGGGGACCGCAGTCGTCCACGCCGGTCGCGCGCTTCGACCCGGATCCTTCCTGGATGCCCGTGGACTAGAACAACTTGATTAAAATAGGCGGAGTATGTCGCCGCGAAAGCTTCTCCGCATTGTCCTGAGCGTCGTCATTTTGGCGTTGCTATGGATACGCGTGCTGCGGCAATGGCGCTTCGAGTCACGCTTGTGGCTGGTCGGCAGCATCACGCTTTCGCTGCTTCTGATACTGGTCGTTTCAGTTGAACTGGCTGGCATATTTAGAAAGCCTCGGAACCTGCGCGATGAAGTGCCGAAGCGACCGCTCGGGCTGGACTCATAGACCGCAAATGAAATTTTTCACGATCGCGATTTTCCTGGTAAGCCAAGCCGCGTTCGCTCAACTGGTTTCGATCGGCGTCCGCAGCGGCGTTCCCTTGACTGGCGCATTCTCCGATGTGACGATGACGTCGGGAAGTAGTTTTGTGCGGCAGTTCTCCAATTCGGACGAATTTGTGATCGGTCCCATGGTCGAGCTGCATCTGCCGCTCGGCCTTTCGGTGGAAGCGGACGCGCTCTATCATCCGCTGGACCTCACCCAGGAAATCAACAACGGCACGTCGACCGCGCGCAATTCCAGGTCGATCAATTCCTGGGAGTTTCCGATCCTGGCGAAGTATCATTTCTTGCCGCTTCCCATCCTGAAACCCTATGTGGATGCTGGGCCGAGTTTTCGGGCAGCCGGAACGCCGGTGAATAGCTATTTCTTGAAGGCCGGTTTCGCGATTGGTGCGGGCGTAGAGGTGAAATTGAGGAGATTCCGCCTGGAGCCCGAGTTGCGCTATATCCGTTGGGGTTCGGACGCCAGTCTTATCCACGGCCAAACGCCCGCCACGAACCTGGCGGCATCCAACGTCAACCAGGTCGAGTTTGTGGTCGGATTTGCGTCCTGACCCCTAAGGCAGCGCGTCGATCACCCGGTCAATCTCCTCGGGACTGATGTAAAAGTGCGGCGAAAGCCGAACCCAGCCCTGGCGCGGAGCGGCGAGGATCCCGCGCTGTTTCAGATCGTGAACTACTTTGCGGCTGTCGATTCCCGGCTTCTGGATCGCAATGATTCCGGCGCCGTTTTCGGGCGTGCGATCGCCAAGCAGTTGATAGCCTTTGTTCATTGCTCCGATGGAAAGCCGGTCGGCAAGCTTCTGAACAGTGAGTGAAACCTGCTCGATTCCGGCCTCTAGCAAGAGTTGAATTGAGGACAGTAATCCATAGCAACCAATGGTGTTTAGCGTTCCACATTCATAGCGGCCAGCATCCTGCCGCAGGGTCATATCGCGTGAAGCGTAGTCGTTGTAGCCAGCGACCGTGGTCCAGCCGAACTCCTGGGGAAAAATGGAATCCTGCCGCGATTTACGGACGTAGAGGATGCCGCATCCCTCGGGGCCGAGCAGCCACTTGTGCCCGTCGGCGGCCAAAGCATCGATATGAGCGGCTTCCACATTGAGTGGAAACGCCCCCAAGCCTTGGATGGCGTCCACGAAGAAAAAGCAATGGCGCCGCTGGCAGATTTGCCCTATTGCATTTAAGTCGGCTCGGAAACCACTGAGATACTGGACAAAACTGATGGCCAGCAACTTGGCGCCAGTGCAGGCGATTTCGATCTTCTCCAGAGGGTCGTTTGCGGAGAGCCAGTCGACAGTGCACCTCTGGGACTCCATGCGTAGCCACGGGTAATAGTTGGCTGGGAATTCCTCGCGGAACGCCACAATTCGGTCGCCGGGACGCCAATCCAGGCCGCGAGCGACCGTCGATATTCCCTCGGAGGTGTTCTTCATCAGCGCGATTTCGTTGCGCTGCGCGCCGATGAGCTGTGCGGCCGCAACTCGCGTGGCCTCATAGGTATCCAACCACCGATCATAGTGCAGCGAACCAAAATCCAACGCATCCTGCGCTAAACCTTGCATCGCCACGGCGGTGCGCCGGGGGAGCGGCGATACCGCGGCATGGTTCAGATAGATCAGGTTCTGGGTGACAGGAAACTCGTCCCGGTATAGGCGCCAAAGGGGCACGGACGGAGTGGCTCCCTGGCTTCGTTCTTGATCGAAACCCATAGAACCCACTATACGTTTAAAGGATGAAGGTTTATACTCAGTTGTAGGAGTTTTGTCGATGAAACGCCTCTTGTCCGCGAGCCTGAGTTTTTCGCTTGTTCTGACGTTGGCCGCGCCAGGCAGCATGTTCGCCGCCGATAGCGAGAAGGACCCCGATCAAATTGGCAATCGGAACGTCGGCAAAGGCGTCAACTTCTACTCGCTCGAAAAAGAGATTGCGCTCGGCAAGCAGCTCGCTACCGAAGTTGAACGTCAGGCCAAGATCATTAACGACCCCGTGATCGCGGAATATGTCAACCGTGTGGGACAAAACCTGGTGCGCAATTCCGACGCCAAGGTCCCCTTCACCATCAAAGTGATCGACAGTGAAGAAGTGAATGCCTTCGCGCTGCCCGGCGGATTCTTCTTCGTCAACTCCGGGCTCATTTTGAAGGCGGACAACGAGGCGGAACTGGCCGGCGTGATGGCGCACGAGATCGGACACGTGGCGGCGCGCCATGGAACCAAGCAGGCGACGCGCGGCGAGATCGCGCAATTGGGCATGATCCCGCTGATCTTCATGGGCGGCTGGACCGGTTATGGAATCTACCAGGCAGCCAGCGTACTGGTGCCTGTGGGATTCCTGAAGTTTTCCAGGGCGATGGAGTCTGAAGCGGACTTGCTCGGCCTGGAGTACATGTATAAGGCCGGGTACGATCCGACCGCGTTCGTGGACTTCTTCGAAAAGATCGAGACCCTGGAAAAACGCAAGCCGGGAACCATGGCCAAGGTTTTCTCCACCCATCCTCCGACCGACTCCCGCATTCAGGCGGCTCAGAAGAACATCCAGGAGTACCTGAAGGCCAAGCCCGAGTATGTTCTCACAACGTCCGAGTTTAACGATGTGAAGGGCCGCTTGATGGCCATGCACAACAAGCGCAAGTTCGACAACACCACCGATCCGAACAAGCCGACGCTGCGGCGCGCGCCTGGATCGGGCACCGGCACTGTCGATTCCGATGAAAACGGTAAACCGGCCAGCTCGGATGACGAGGATCGTCCGACTTTAAAGCGCCGGCCAGCGTCTGAATAGTAGCCAATCTTTCTCCAAACCCTAAGGCCCGCGGCAGCCACAAGCTCCGCGGGCTTTCTTGTTTTCTGCGGATACCGAAGGCATGGTATTGTTAAGTCGGCAGGCTCGCGGGTCATGACGTTTGACAAAATCGAAAGAATTTTGGTTCGCAGCGCCCTCATGATCGTCATGTTCATCGAGTTGGTCAAGCTGGCTATATTCGAGTTTTCGAAATAGCAGAGCGGATGCCAACACAAGTGCCCTTGCCATCCAAGGAACAGGTCCTTGGGCCTATACTCGCTTCCTACCTGCTTTGGACCTCGATCGGCTGTGCCGTTGTGGCGTTTATCGGAAGCATTATCATTGAACACGCCCGCAAGACGCACGGAGGAGTGGAGGTGCATTTCAATCGGGCGGCCTCTGCCATCACGGTGCCGAGTGGCCTTCTCCTGCTTTACTGTGCGACCGATCCACCCGTTTTTCAGTACATACCCGGCCTGAATTTCGCTCTCGCGCTGGCGGCTCTTGCATTCTTGTTCGTGGTGGTTAAGACCACTATGAAGTGACGGCCAGGGCCGTTACGTTTTAAGACGATCTGTAAATCGGCGCCTCTGTGAGACAATTATTGACGATCCAATAGAATTGCGTGAACTCGGTCCCATCCAATTCGCCGGTTTTCATTCGGTGGTTCCGCGACAACCCCTGGTGGGGTGTTGGCGGCGTTCTTCTCGGCGCAGCCGGGATCATCTTGACCATAGTCATCTACTATGTGACCAAGAGGGACCGCCAGCTTGTCTACACGATAGACCCCAGCCGCACAACCATAGTAGACAGCAAAGACGCGCCGGATCAGTTCAAGGTGCTCTATGGCGATCGAAGTATCTCGGGCGACGTAACGGCGGCCCAGATTACCCTGTGGAACCGAGGCTATGAGTCGATCAAGATGGACAACGTAGAACGGCCAATCACCATCACGCTACGTCCCTCGCACCCGATATTGGAGTCTCGCATTTCCCAGACGGATCGTTTGGACGTCACCCGCATAGAGGCTGACCGAACTCAAGCAGAACAAGGCAAAATAGAGTTGCGGTGGCACGTCCTGTAGCACGACGATGGCATCGTCTATGCAGGTTCGCCCAATACGGACATTCAGATCACCGGAACGATCGAGGGGCAAGGAGATCTCGGCGGGCCATTGGAGGAAAGAATGGGTGTTTGGCGCCTAGGTCCTCTTGTGTTGCTTGCAATGCTGGGTTTTATCTTTGGCTATTGGCTTTTGCCGCACCCAGGTCAGAAATCGTACAACTGGATCAGATCCGCCGCGACTCTTCTACTCGCGATACTTGCGGTGTGGTTTGTGGTGTGGTGGGAACGCACCCCGCTGCCCCCGCCAGCAGTTAATCGATCGGCGCAAAGAATGCTTCGTCCTCCCGCGGCGCCTGGGAAACCCACCCTGACAGGTCGGTGAGGGGCCCCACTCCCTAGCAAATAAAACAACGCCATTCCTCCTGGCTCAGGATCTCCTTTGGCAGAAATCCCTCGGGCATGTCCCAATCGGGGAAACCCGAGAGAATCAGCGTGGACTCGGGCTTGCGCACGCGCTCAAGCTCCGGCGCGATGCGCTCCAGCGTCGCGGCGTCGATGTTCGCGATCACCACGTCGGCCCATTGGGATCGCACGGCATCGGCTGAACCCACAAACATCGGGACTCGAACGCGCTCGTTCGCGATGTGCACATTATCGGCATCAATGTCGCAGCCAATCACGGATCCGGCGCCGACGAGCCTTGCCGCATCCGACAGAATGCCCGACCCCGAGCCAACGTCCAGCACCCGCGCGCCGGGCTGCACGAATCGCTCGATGGCCTGGAGACAAAGCTGCGTCGCTGGATGACGGCCTGTTCCGCACGCCATGCCGGGGTAAATTTCCAGACGCAGGCGGCCCGGCGGCGGGGCGATCGCGGCGTCCCAGGGAGCCACTAAATAGAACCGCTCGCCGACGCAAATGGGCGGCCATGCGTCGCGTGTGATCTGCTCCCAATCGGTCGGCTGTTCCTCGCGAAACTCCGGCGAAAACTCGGCGAAGCGCCGTGCAGAGCGCCCGCGGCGTCTTTATCCGAATCGAAGAACGCCCGCAGGCCCGAGTCCTCTTCAGTAATACCAGTGGTCCCGCACTCCTGAAGCTCGGCAATGAGCAGATCCTGGAGCTCTGGCGTTGGTGGGTGAAGGAGCAGGGAAAACAATCTTTCAGTTTATGCAATTGTGATAATCTGAATTACATCCTTCCTCGTCGAAGCTAGGCACCCAAAGCTAGACACCCATGGCAACTCCTGGAATTGACGAACCGCGCATTGCTCCCGGTCCGTTTTCAAGCTACGTTCTCGACAACGCATACGACGAGATGTTCGACGCTGAGCGCCGGCCGCGGCAGCATTATCGCGCGTTGCACGAGCTGCTGCTGGGCCTCCCGGTGGAAGAGATGCGGCGCAAGAAACAGGCCGCCGACGTGTCGTTTCTGCATCAGGGCATCACGTTTACCGTGTACGGCCGCGACGAGGGCACCGAGCGCATCTTCCCGCACGACCTGCTGCCGCGCATCATCACCAGCGCCGAGTGGGAGACCATCGAGCGCGGGCTGACGCAGCGCATCACGGCGCTCAATCTGTTCCTGCGCGACATCTATAACGAAGGCCGCTGCCTGGCGGATGGCGTGGTGCCGCGCGAAATGGTGTATAGCTGCAAGCATTTCCGCCGGCAGATGCGCGGCGTGACGGCGCCCAAGAACATCTATGTCGCGGTGATGGGCACCGACCTGATCCGGCTGCCCGACGGCCGCTTCGTGGTTCTCGAAGACAATCTGCGCGTGCCGAGCGGCGTGTCCTACATGCTCACATCCCGGCAGGTGATGAAACGGATCTTTCCCGAATTGTTCCGCTACACCGACATCCGGCCCATCGATCATTATCCGGAAGCGCTGCTCACCACGCTGCGCGCGCTCGCGCCCGAAGGCCGCGGCGAGCCGAACATCGTGCTGCTCACTCCCGGCGTGTACAACTCGGCGTACTTCGAACACACCTACCTGGCGCGGCAGATGGGCATCGAGCTGGTGGAAGGCCGCGATCTGGTGGTGCACGACAACGTCGTCTACATGCGCACCACGGGCGGGTTGCGGCGCGTGGATGTGATTTATCGCCGCGTGGACGACGACTTTATCGATCCGCTGGCGTTCCGCTCCGATTCCATTCTGGGCGTGGCGGGGTTGTTCAACGCCTATCGCGCGGGCAACGTGACGCTCGCCAACGCGCTTGGCACCGGCGTGGCCGACGACAAGGCGCTGTATGCCTACGTTCCCAAGCTGATCAAATATTTTCTGGGCGAAGATCCGATTCTCGACAACGTCGAGACATTATCTGTTGACCGAGCCGGCCGAGCGCCGGCATGTGCTCGCGAATCTGGACAAGTACGTCGTGAAAGCGGTGGGCGAATCGGGCGGCTATGGCATGCTGATCGGCCCGCACTAGCACCGCCGAGCAACGCGAGGAGTTCCGCGAGCGCATCCTGGCCGATCCGCGCAACTACATCGCACAGCCGACGCTGATGCTGTCGCGCGCGCCCTGTTTCTTCGATGGCAAGGTGGAACCGCGGCACGTTGATTTGCGGCCCTACATTCTGTGCGGCGATAAGGTGACCATCGTGCCCGGCGGATTGACGCGCGTGGCTTTGCGCTCGGGGTCGCTGGTGGTGAATTCGTCGCAAGGCGGAGGCAGCAAGGACACTTGGGTCCTTCAATAACCGATGTTATCGAGAGTCGCTGACAGTTTGTATTGGATGAGCCGGTATCTGGAACGCGCCGAGCACACCGCGCGCGTGCTGGGCGTGCAGCTCAACCTGATGCTGGAGCAGGACCCGAAGTCTTCCGATCGCCGCTGGCTGCGCGTGCTGGGCAGCCTGGGCCATCCCGGCACCGTCACCGAGGACAGCGATCCGTTCACGCTGCGCCCAAACCTACGCGCTGCGCAACATCACGGGCGGCATCGCATCCGCGCGCGAAAATGCGCGCCAGGTTCGCGAACAGATCAGCTCGGAAATGTGGGAGCAACTCAACCGGCTGTTTCATGAAGTGAAGCGGATGGAGTCGGCCGGGCTGTGGAAATCGCAGCCGCTGGATTTCTCTGGCAGTGATCCTCGAAAGCTCGCACCTGGTGCAGGGCGTCACCGATTCCACCATGAATCACGGCGAAGGCTGGCAGTTTATCCAGGTGGGACGGTTCATCGAGCGCGCGGCCGCGATCGCGCGCCTGCTGGATATCTATTTCCGCGAGTTCCCGGCCGGCCAGCCCATGGATTCCGGCGAGCACATGGAATGGATCGGCTTGCTCCGAAGCTGCACCGCGTTTGAAGCTTATTGCAAGGTCTACACTGCCGATCTGCGGCCGGATCGCGTGGCCGAGTTTCTGCTGCTGAACAGCGAATTTCCGCATTCGGTTCGTTTCGCCGCCGACCAGATGCAGAGTTCGCTCGAAGCGATTAATCAAGCCGCGGCCAGCAAGCGGTCGCCGCGCGTGGCCAAAATCGCCGGACGCCTCAGCGCGGGTCTGATGTTCACGCCGCTCGAAGAAGTGGTGGACGAGCCTGGCCGAATTCTTCGCCGATATCCAACAGCAATGCGTCCGCATCCACACTGCGATCCACGAAGTCTATATCACGTATTCCGATCGAGGCAGCCATCGAAGCTTGACCGCCATGTATTATTCCATCCGCCATCTGACGAAATTCCGCTATAGCGCGCACGTGAGCGAAAGCCTGATGGAGGCGCGCATGCAGCCGCGCTCGGACGGACCGCAGCGCTGCCTGACGTTTCAACTGATGGTGCATCCGCGGGCGCGTGTGCAGTTTTACCGCGATTATCTGGGCAACACCGTGCATCATTTCGATGTCCCCGGCCGTCACAAGCAGCTCTCCATCGTGGCCGACGCGCTGGTGGACGTCCAGCCCTTTCCGCAGTTGCCCGGCTCGCTGGGATATGCGGCGTGGGATGAGCTGGATCAGATGGTCTCGGCCGGCGATTACATCGAGATGCTGATGCCCAGCCATTTCGCGCAGTCGAGCGATCTCCTGGAGCAATTCGCGCAGGAACTCGGTGTGGAGTCGCGCGCCAGAGCCCGCGAGCGCGACCCGTTACAACTGATGCTGGACCTCAACGCGGCGCTCTATTCGAAGATCGCTTACGTCCCTAAGAGCACGCGCGTGGATTCGCCTATCGATCACGCGCTCGAAAGCCGCCAGGGAGTTTGCCAGGATTTCGCGCACATCATGATCGGCCTGGCGCGGCGCATCGGCATTCCTTGCCGCTACGTCAGCGGTTATCTGTTCCACAAGGCCGGGGACAAGACGCGATCGGCCGAAGGCGCGACGCACGCCTGGGTGGAGGCGTTGCTGCCGGGATTGGGATGGGTGGGACTGGATCCGACCAACAACGTGCTCGCGAGCGATCGCCACGTTCGCACGGCCGTCGGGCGGGATTACGCCGATGTGCCTCCCACTAAGGGTGTCTTCAAGGGATCGGCCGAAAGCCAGTTGCTGGTGGCGGTCCGGGTTGCGCCATCGGACGCTCCTCCGCCGATGGAGTCCGAGCTGGGCGCGGGCGACGACTGGTCGTCCGCTTTACGCGAGGATGGCGTTGACGCGGAGCTGCTGGCCGCTCAGCAGCAGCAACAACAGCAGCAATAGCCCCGAAGCCAGTGTCGGCGAGCCTGGATCGTCGGGCTTCGACCACAGGCCGTCGGGCGCAGTTCGAGACGCCTGACCTTCATTTGTGATATATGTAGAAGCCATAGGTGTGCTCGTCGATGACGAAATCAGATCTACCCCAAGGTACTCTCGACCTATTGATCCTAAAGGTTGTCGCGCTAGGACCTGTCCACGGGTACGCAATCGCGCAACGTTTGCAGCAGGTATCGCGCGACGTGGTCCAGGTTCCTCAGGGATCTCTCTACCCTGCGCTGCACCGGCTCGAGAACCGCGGTCTGCTTAGCGCGGATTGGAACGAGACCGAAACCGGTCGTGAGGCGAAGTTCTATAACCTGACCAGGAAGGGGCGGGCGCAGCTTGAAAAAGAAACCGCGAGCTGGGAGCGGTTGACGACTGCCGTCGGCCTCATTTTACGGCTCTCCGAGGGAGGCGCGAAATGAATTGGTGGCAACGGCTGTTGCGGCGCCGACAGCTGGAGGAACAACTTAACAACGAGGTGCAATTCCACATCGAGCAGCATGCGGCTGACCTGATGGCGCGCGGGATCGACCCTGAGAACGCACGGCGGCAAGCCAGGCTGGCAATCGGAGGTCCGGAGCAGGTAAAAGAGAGTTGCCGGGACGCGCGTGGCACGCGCTGGCTGGAGGAACTGCTGCAGGACTCACGGTATGCAGCGGGTGTGCTGCGACAGAACCTGGGTTTTGCGGCAGTCAGTGTGCTGACCTTGGCCCTGGGCATCGGCGCAACTACAACGATTTTCAGTGCGGCGAACCCTATTCTGTTCGAGCCTCTTCCGTACCCTCATGCGGAGCGCATCGCAACGATCTCGTACGCAGGCGCCGATGGATCTCGCATTCCCCAGGCTTTCGGCACCTATCGCGAGCTCACCGCGCGCAGCCGCCTGTTGGATGCCTGCGCCGTGTTCAAGCCATGGCAGCCCACACTGACGGGGCCTTCCCAGCCGGAGCGACTGGACGGACAACGCGTCACCTCGGCGTATTTCCATGTGCTCGGTGTGGCGGCGGCCTTAGGACACGACTTCGATCCGGCCGACGATCGGAGCGGAGGTCCTAATGTGGTCATCCTCGGCAACGCCGTTTGGCAGCGGCGCTTCCATGGTGACCACACGATTGTGGGGCGCCAGATCACGCTCGATGACAATCTTTACACCGTGGCGGGCGTAATGCCTGCCACGTTCGAGAATGTATTGGCGCCATCGACCGAGATCTGGTCGCTCTTGCAGTATGATGATTCGCTTCCCGCCAATGGCCGAGAGTGGGGGCACCACCTCGGCATGGTCGCACGGCTGCGGCCGGGCTTCGCGATGGAGCAGGGAAGACGGGAGCTTGACGAAATCGCCGGCAGCCCGGTGCCGGAGTTCTCCAGACCTCCCTGGTGCTCTATGAACCGCGGTTTGATCGTAAACCCCTTGCGGGATGATATAACACGCGGCGTCAAGCCGGCGCTGCTGGCGCTGGTTGGTGCTGTAATCCTGCTACTGGCTATCGCCTCCGTGAATGTCGCCAATCTTGTGCTGGCTCGCGGGGCGCAACGGCGCAGTGAGTTCGCCATGCGGACGGCACTGGGAGCCGGACGAACTCGCCTGGTCCGGCAATTGCTCGCTGAGAGCCTGCTGCTAACCCTGATGGGCGGTGCTTTGGGAATGGCCCTCGCGGGAATCGGCGCGCGGGCGCTGGTGGCCCTTAGTCCGCCGGACCTGCCGCGGCTGGCCGCCATTCAGCTGAATATACCTGTCTTTATCTTCGGACTTGGGGTGACGGTCCTGATCGGGCTCGCGGTCGGGCTCACCCCGGCACTGCTTGTATCGCATGGCGACTTGCATACCGGGCTGCAGCAAAGTTCGCGGCGTTCCACCGGAGGTCATCAACTCACCCGCCGCGCCCTGGTTGTCACTGAGGTCGCCCTCGCGCTGCTGCTGCTAGTTGGCGCCGGCTTGCTACTCCGCAGTCTCGAGCGCCTGTTCGCTGTCGCTCCGGGCTTCAATCCCTCGCATGTGCTGGCGATGCAGGTGCAGGTCTCATCGGCCCGCCGGTTCCCCGATAACACTGCGATTCACCGGTTTTACGCACTGGCGCTGGATGCTGTCTCCCGCGTTCCGGGTGTCGAACGAGCAGCCTTTACCAGCCAGTTACCGCTGTATGCCGACTCCACGGAAATATACGGCGGGCATTTCGAGAACGACAACAATCCGAGCGATAACAACGCAGCGTTTCGATCGGCAGTGACTCCGGGCTACTTCGAATTGATGGGAATTCCCCTCATCCGCGGCCGGCTGTTGGCGCCGCGCGATATGGAGCCCAGTGCGGTGAGGCCGGTGCTGATCAACCAATCGTTTGCGCGGCGCAAATTCCCCGGCCAGGATCCGATCGGCAGGCGGGTTCGTTTCGGCGGACCGGACAACCGTCCGTGGGATGTCATCGTGGGCGTGATCGGCGATGTGAACCAGATGTCCTTGGCGGCTGGCCAGGCGGACACTGTGTACGTCGCGACCGCCCAGTGGCTCTGGGCCGATGACCCGCTCTGGTTGGTCGTCCGGTCTTACGGAGACGCGGCCGCGCTAGCTCCGGCCGTGAAGCAGGCCGTCTGGTCGGTCGACAAGGACCAGCCAATCGTACGCGTGGCCACCATGGAGTCGATAGTGACGGCATCCGCGGCGCAGCGGCGTTTCGCTCTGACCTTGTTCGAAGCATTCGCACTGGCGGCTCTCCTGCTCGCAGGCATAGGCATCTTTGGCATCCTCTCCAGCAGCGTGACTGAGCGTATGCGCGAGATCGGCGTGAGGTCGGCGCTCGGAGCTTCCCGTGGTGACATACTCGCACTGGTTATTCGCGAAGGAATGACGCTTACCGGACTCGGTGCCGCACTGGGGCTATGCGGGGCAGTGTTTGCGACCCGCGTCCTCGTAAGCCTGTTGTTTGGCGTAGCCCGACTCGACCCAATCACGTATCTCGGTGTGGCAGCATTGTTGGGCGGAGTGTCGGCGGTCGCATGCTTGATACCAGCGTGGCGTGCGATGGGGGTTGACCCGGCGATCACGCTGAGGGCAGAGTAGCTATATTTTCACAGCGGTGGGCAAACATTTTCAAACGATCGGCTGAAAGCCAGTTGCTGGCGGCGGTCCGGGTTGCGCCGTCGGACGCTCCGCCGCCGATGGAGTCCGAGCTGGGCGCGGACGACGAATGGTCGTCCGCTATACGCGAGATGGCGTTGACGCGGAACTGCTGGCCGCTCAGCAGCAGCAACAACAGCAACAGCCGCTTTAGATCGCGCACAACGCAGCGGGCCGCGATTGTTTTCCTGCACGATGCGAGCGCGTCCCGCGCTTTGCGCTTCGCGCTTCTACTTCGTGGCAGTGCTAGGCGCCGCGTTCGCCGAGGCCTGGAGCGTCGCCTCTTTCGGGGTCTCGCTCGGGTCTTGCACGGTGATGTAGACCGGCTGTTCCAACAACAGCGGCTCGCGGCCCGTGGTCTTCACCAGAAGCTGCAGCCGGCCGGGCTTTACCGAGGGTGGAATGCGGAACTCGATGTAATCTTCGGTCTGATCCATAACCTTGCACTTCATGTCGAAGGTATGGTCGGTGAGGTAGACTTCGTCCACCCTGGCCTTGCCGAGAAAGACGCCGGCCACCCGCAGAACCGATCCGATCTTGCCGCTGTCGGGCTGGACCTTGTGCATGACGGGGACACCTCAAAGGGCCTGCGCCGGCAGCGAGGCCGCTGCGCCGATACAAAGCAACGAGAGGGAAAGCACCAGTCGCATGGTTTTAAGCTCCGTAACAAGGACTTTAATTCCAGTACGGATAGTCCGCAATGGACACAAAGTACCAAAGCGTCTGAGGGGAATTGCTTAACACGCGGACGGTAGAGCCGGGGAGGGGGAAAGGCGGACTGGCGGTTGGGCCAGCCCGCTCTAAGGGAGAAACTAACGCTCGGCTGTGAGGTGGAGACCTTTATGGATGGCGTACAGCGCCAGTTCCAGGCGATCGGACACACCCAGCTTGTCGAAGATGTTGTGCAGGTGGTTCTTCACCGTCTGCTCGCTGATGAACATCTTCTCGGCCATTTCCTTGTTCTTGTAGCCTTGGGCGACCAACTGGACGATCTCGCGCTCGCGCTGGCTTAAGGGCGACCGCTCGCGGGCTTTTGCCGCTGCCACCACCGCCGGCAACGTCGCCAGGGCGCGGCGAACTGCCGCATGACTGCGGCTGTGGTGTGAGAATCCAGCCAGATTTCGCCACCATGAACTTTGCGGATGCTTTTAACGATCAACTCGGGCGCGGTCTGCTTGAGCACGATACCGGAACAGCCGAGCTTCATGGCCTGCACGAATTCGTTCTTGTCTTCCGAAGCCGTGAGGACGATGACGCGCGTGCGCTTGTTGGTCTGCTGGAGCGCCTGCAGGGCCGAGAGCCCATCCAGATTGGGCATGCGCAGATCCAGCAGCAGCACGTCGGGATCCAGTTCCTGGACCTTGTCCAGAACCTCGCAACCGTCGGACGCTTCGCCGACGATCTGGAAGTCCTCCTCCAGGCTAAGGAGTTTCTTTAGACCATCCCGGACAATGGGGTGGTCGTCGGCGATGAGAACTCGAATCATTCCCTTCCTCGGTTCCGCAGGACTGGGTTGAGCTTCATTGGTTTCCAGTGTCGCAAAGCTTTCGTTCATATATAGTGTATCGACCATTCGCATCTAGATTCTACCGGGGTACTGGTACGTAATCAATTTCAGGTAACACTTAGTCTAACAGAGGTAATCTACTTACGAGCCGGGAGGGAGTAGGCCTTAGGGTCCGGAGTTGGACTTTAGGGAATCCGTGCCGGGTTGACGGGCCGGAAAGTTTCAAATTGGGACCGGCCGGGTTTCGAAACGGCAAAATGCTGCCGCGGGCAGCGAGTTTTTGCCCCACGCCGAGCGAGCTAAGTGCTTGAAGATACGGGGTTAGCCGTTTGGAGCCCAGGTTGCTTTGTTGGCCGTGTGGTCAATAGGCTGACCAATCAAATCGAGCACTACATGGACCTGCTAAGTGCTCGTCAGAAGCTGGTCGCTTCCAATATCGCCAACGTCGATACGCCGGGCTATAAGACCAAAGACATCGATTTTCAGTTCGAATACATCAGTCTGGTGCATGGCGAGGACCCCAATGTCTTCGATGCCCCGGGTCTGGCGTTAAAAAGCGATGGCAACAACGTCAGCATGGACCGGGAAGCGCGTTTGCTGGCCGAGAATGCATTGCGCTTCAACGTCGCTTCGAATCTGATGAAGACGCAGTTGAAGGTGATCGAGTCGGCGATCAAGGAGGGATCAACGCGGATGAGTCTGTTTTCGGTGCTTTCGGTGAGCGCTTCGGGCATGGCGGCGCAGCGTACACGGGCGGAGCTGTTGGTACAGAATCTGGCGAACTCGGAGACCACGCGGACGCCCGGACGGAGGCCCCTACCGGCGGCAGGACGCAATTTTTCAAAGCGCGCCCCAGACCTCGCCTTTTTCAGCCGTCTTCCAGACCGAAATGAATCCGGGCGTGAACGGAGTGGAGGTGTCGGAGGTGGTCGAAGACACCAGCGAGGCCGAAAAACGCTACATGCCCGGACATCCCGACGCCGACCCGGACGGGTATGTGGCGTTTCCCGAACGTCAACCCAGCCGAGGACATGGTGGATCTGTTGAGCGCGCAACGCGGCTTTCAAGGCAATGTCGCAGCCATGACGGCGATCAAGGACATGATCAACCATTCCATCGACCTGATGAGATAACCACGCCTATGTCTTTTCCGATCTCATCCATCCGCCCTCCGGCTGCCATCCCGGATCTGACGCCGGCTGCCGGGGCCGCGTCGAAGACCGGTGGCGGCTTTGGTTCGGTGCTCGCCGACGCGATCGGCCGCGTGGACCAGGTCCAGCAGAACTCCCAATCGAGCATCGACAAATTTCTCTCGGGCGAGGACGAAGAGGTTCATAAGGTCGCGTTGGCAACGCAGGAGGCCGCGCTTTCGTTCGATTTGTTTCTGCAAGTGAGGAACAAAGTGGTCTCGGCCTATCAGGAAGTCATGCGCATGCAAATGTAGCCGGTCGTACCTCGCCCGCGCGGAAACACGGCGGCGCGCTCTCATTAAGGCGCCACAAGACGAACAATGAACGAGATCAAACGACTGCTGGAGAGCCTGAACTGGAAGCAAATGCTCTCGCTCGTTCTGGCGGCCGGCGCCGTGATCGACGCGCTTTGGCGCTGCTCTCGCATTGGAACCGCGAGCGGGATTTCCGCCCGTTGTTCAGCGCATTGTCGGCCGAAGACGCCGGGGCCGTGCTGGCCAAGGTGCGCGAAAGCGGTGTCGAATTCCGGCTCTCGGATAACGGATCGTCAGTGCTGGTTCCATCGGCGCGCGTAGCGGAGTTGCGCCTGCAACTGGCCGCGGCCGGAGTTCCCAAAAGCGGCCGCATCGGCTACGAGCTGTTCGACAAAACCAATTTCGGGATGAGCGACTTCACCGAGCAGGTGAACTATCATCGGGCTCTGGAGGGCGAGTTGGAACGGTCCGTGATGTCGCTCGCCGCCGTGGAGCAGGCGCGGGTACATATTACTTTTCCCAAGGACTCGCTGTTTCTCGACAATCGCCAGCCGGCCAAAGCCAGCGTGCTGGTGAAGCTGCGCCTCGGAGCGCAGTTGTCCGCGCAGAACGTAGCGGCGATCTGCCAGTTGACCGCGAGCGCCGTGGATGGACTGCTGCCGGAGGCGGTCTCGGTGGTGGACATGCACGGAAATCTGCTCAACCGCGCGCGCAAGTCTGCTTCACCGGACGATCCCGAACCGTCGGAAGCCGATCTCGACTATCGCCAGAAGCTGGAACACGACCTGCTTGACAAAAATCAGCAGCGCGCTCGATCCGCTGCTGGGCGCTGACAAGTTCCGCGCCACAGCCTCGGTGGAATGTGATTTTTCGAGCGCGGAGCAAAACGATGAGACGTTCGACCCGGCGAAATCGGTGATCACGACCTCGCAAAAGACCGAGGACATCAGCGGAGGTGCGGTGGCCTCGGGCGTCCCCGGGACACCCTCGAACCTTCCGCGGCCGACTTCGCGCCCCGGGACAGGAGCCAACGCAGTCACGCGGCGAACCGAGAATATCAACTATCAATCCAGCCACACCGTCCGCCACGTCCGCGAGCCGCAGGGCGCCATTAAGCGCCTGTCGGTGGCGTTGCTGGTGGATTCCGACGTGCGCTACGAAGGCAGCGGGGCGAAGGCCAGGCGGATCGTGGAACCGCCCTCGGCCGCCAAGCTTAAGACCATTTCCGATCTGGTGGCCGGTGTGATCGGGCTATCCACCGAACGTGGCGACCGGCTGGTGGTGGAGACGCTGCCATTTGAATCGACACTGAATCCGGAACAGCTCGCGCCGGCTAAGAGCACGCAGCCCGCCCCACCGGTGAGTTGGCGGGAGCAGATCGTGAGCAACAAACTATTTATGGTCGGGGTTGGCGTGGGCGCCGCGATTTTCCTGGCGCTGCTTTTCCTGGTCGTCCGGCTGACGCGCAAGAACCCCGCTACCCGCGTGGAAATGCCGGCAGAGCTGGGCGAGGCGCCTCTTACACCGGATCAATTACAAGGACAGATTGAAAGCCGCCTTGCCGAACAGGCCGCCCTCCGGCAGAAGCAGGAGATCGAAACGCTCAACAGCCTGAAATTGCCGCCCGCCACCAAGAAGACCGCCGTGCTGACCAAGCATATTTCCGAGCAGGCTAAGAAGGATTCCACGAATATGGCGCACGTGCTGCGGGCGTGGATGGATCAGAACGAAGAAACCAAACGATGATCCAGAATCTTGAATCCAGCTCCTCCACTCCCACCACTCCGGGCATTCGCAAGGCTGCGATTCTCATGATTATTCTCGGGGATCAAGTCAGCGGCGAAATTCTGCGGCAAATGGACGAAGAAGAGGTGCAATCGATCGGCCAGGAGGTGGCGCGGATCACCTCCATCAGCCCCGATCAGGCCGAATCAGTTCTCGAAGAGTTCTATCAAATGTCGATGGCCCGCGAGTACGTTCTCAAAGGCGGCATCGATTACGCGAAGAAAATGCTGATGACGGCCTTCGGCCCGGAACACGCCAAACGGCTGGTGGATCGGTTGGTGAAGACCCTGGGCTCGGAGCTTGCGAGCTTCGACACATTGCAGAAGGCGGACCCGCAGCAACTAGCCAAGTTCATTCACAACGAACACCCGCAGACCATCGCGCTGATCCTTTCGCACTTGAATGCTTCGCAAGCAGCGGGGTTGCTGATCTCGCTGCCCCAGGAACTGCGGGCCGACGTAGCGTTGCGGATGGCGAACCTGGACCAAATCTCCCCGGAGATTGTCTCCAAAATCGCGATCATCATCGGCCAGCGGCTAAAAGCACTGGGCGAGCTGAGCCGCGAGTCGTACGGAGGCGTGCGGGCCGTATCGGAGATGTTCAACCGCCTGGATTCGGGCACCAGCAAGGATATTCTCGAAGCGATCGAGCAGAACGATCCCAAGCTGGTGGAGACCATCCGCCATCTGATGTTCGTCTTTGAAGACCTGTTGCTGCTCAGCGGGGAAGCCCTGAAGGAAATGCTGGGGAAGGTGGACCGCAAGACCCTCACCGTGGCGCTCAAGGGTACCAGCGAACAACTGAAGAACCACATCCTGCAACTGATGTCCCAACGCGGCGCCGAGATGCTCAAGGAAGACATGGAGGCGATGGGGCCGGTGAAGATCAAGGAAGTGGAATCGGCTCAGCAGCAGATTATCGCGGTGATCCGCCAACTGGAAGCCGACGGCACGATCAGCTTGAAGGGCACCGTGGGCGAGCAATATGTCGTCTAAACTGCGTCATGTCTTCTAAACTGCATCGGGGCGGCGGTCCCCCCACCGAACCCGTGGCCTGGCGGCGCGTCTCCGCATTCGCAGCCGTCGCGGGACAGGAGCAAGCCGCAGCCGCAAGCTACATCGCGCCTCAGGGATTGGTGGGCGACGGCGAGCAACGCATCCGGCAAGCCCATCAACAAGGCTACGACGAAGGCCAGGCGGCCGCCCGTCAGGCCATCGCGGGGCAACTGGAGGCGATGCGAGTCAAGCTGGCGCGCACCATCGAAGAGATCACCGGCTTGAAGCAGCGTTACCGGCACGAGGCCGAGCAGGACATGGTCGGGCTGGCGCTGGCGGTGGCGCGCAGGATTTTGCATCGGGAGCTCACGGTGTCACCCGAGGCGCTGCTGGGTCTGGTAAAGGCCGCCCTTGAGAAGCTCGACGCGCGCGAAGTGAAGCACGTACGCGTGTCTCGGGAAGATGCCGCGATGGTGGGCCAGTTCTTCGAGAAAATGGGACTCCCGCACCGTATTGAAGTGATCGCCGACCCGGGCCTCGAGGCGGGCAGCGTGGTCCTGGAAACGGATCGCGGATTATTGGACGCATCGGTGGACACGCAGCTCGATGAAATCGAGCGCGGCCTTGCGGACCTGGTACGGAGGGCGCATTGAATTTCGCCCCGTATCACGAAAGACTCCAGCGGATGGAGACTTGCCGGTGGACTGGCACCGTCAGCGAGCTGGTGGGCCTCCTGGTGGAATCCAAGGGGCCCGCGGCGGCGGTCGGCGACTTTTGCGAGATCAATCTGCGTGACGGGCGCATCGTCCGCACGCAAGTGATCGGCTTTCGCGACGGGCGCGTGCTCTCCATGCCGCTCGAGGAAACCGGAGGCCTGCATTTGGGCGATCCCATCACGGCACGCAAGGAAGACGCGCGCATGGAAGCCGGCCCGGAGCTGCTGGGGCGCGTGATCGATGGATTCGGCAAACCATTGGACCAGCTGGGGCCGATCGCCGCCAGCGAGCCGTACGAGCTCTACGCCAAAGCGCCCGGTCCGCTGGATCGCGAGCCGATCGGCGAGGCGCTGGCCACCGGGATTCGCGCCATCGACAGCCTGTTGACCTGCGGCAAGGGGCAGAGAATCGGAATCTTCGGAGGGAGCGGCGTGGGCAAGAGCACGCTGCTCGGAACCATGGCGCGTTACAGCTCGGCGGAGGTGAGCGTGATCGCTCTGATCGGCGAGCGCAACCGCGAAGTGCGGGATTTCATCGACCATGAGTTGGGGCCGGAAGGCTTGAAGAAATCGGTGCTGGTGGTCGCCACTTCCGACCAACCCGCTCCACTGCGCATTCGCGCGGCATTCGTGGCGCTCGCGGTGGCCGAGTATTTCCGCGACCAGGGCAAGGATGTGCTGTTCGTCATGGACTCGGTTACGCGGCTGGCCATGGCGCAACGCGAGATCGGTCTTGCAGCGGGCGAGCCTCCCAGCCAGAAAGGCTACACGCCGTCCGTCTTCAACCTTCTTCCGAAGATCTTCGAACGGGCGGGGCGATTTCGCAAGGGCTCCATCACCGGGTTCTTCACCGTGCTGGTGGAAGGCGACGATTTCAATGAGCCCATCTGCGACGCCGTCCGCGCCATTCTCGATGGCCACATTGTACTCTCGCGAGCGCTCGGCGCGGCGGGCCATTATCCGGCCATCGACGTATTGCAGTCGGTGAGCCGTCTGGCGCCGCGTTTGTGTACCGCGGAGCAGAAAGAGGCGGCCATCAAGATCCGCGAAGCGCTGGCGACGCATGAGCGTTCCGAGGATCTGATCAACCTGGGCGCGTACGCGAGCGGCGCCAATCCCAAGCTGGACGCGGCGATTCGACTGCGGCCAAGGTTGCTCGATTTCTTGAAGCAGAATTCGAGCGAGCAGGCTCCGTTTGACCAAACCATGGCGGCGCTCGGCGAGCTGGCGAAGATGGCGGAATGAAGCGCTTCCAATTTCCCTTGGACCGCGTCCGCCGCTGGCGTTCCGAACAAGCCGGCGTCGAGGAGCTGAAGCTGCGCCAACTCCGCGACCAGTTGGCGGCGCTCGGCGAGGCCAAGCAGCGGGTGGCGCTGCAGCGAGCCGCCAGCGAGCGGGAAGTGCTCGGGCAACCGTCCATCCCCGCTCATGAGGTCCAGAATCTGGAAGCGTACCGTCTCCACACGCGCACCACTATTCGCGATATCGAAGCGCACGAGCAGCGGTTGCAGGAGCAGATTCGCGAACAGCGCCAGCGCGTGATCGAAGCTAGGCAGAAAGCCGAACTGCTCGAACGATTGAAGCAAAAATTTTGGGAAGAATGGCGCGAGGGGGCCGATCGGGAAGAGGAGCATCTGGCGACTGAGCTCTACTTGGGGAAGCGCCGCCGCGGGTCTTGAGAAAGCTCACAAATTCCGCCGCATTGCGCGTGAGGCCGGGAAACGTGGCGATGGTGCGCTCGTCCGGATCCACGATGGCATAAAACGGAATCGCGACGGTGCCGAAGCGCTTCTCTTCCAGCTGCTGGTTTTGCTCGGACTCCGCGTCGGTGCCGTCGGTGTAAAGATCAACCAAGACGAAATCCTTCAGCAGCCCCGTGATTTCGGGGCGGGGAAACATGTTGGCCTTCATCCAATGGCAATTGGTGCAGGCGTAGCCGGTGAAATTGATGAAGACCAGCTTGTTTTCGGCGCGCGCCTTCGCCAGCGCTTCTTTGTACTGGTTCTTCATCCATACCGGCGCCGCGGATTCGCCGCCACCGCCCAGGAACGCGGCGTTTTTCGCTTGAACAGGGATGAACGCCTCCACGTTGCCGAGCGAAGCGCCGAACAAACCGGGCAGCAAGGCTGATGGAAAACGTCAGGAAAAGCGCGGCAATCAGCACGCGGCCGACACCCAAAGGATCTTCGGACTTGATCCCTTCCAATCGCAGAAATCCGAGCAAATACAGGCCGGGCAGCGCGAACAGCACGATCCACAAGGCGAGAAACATCTCGCGCGAAATCCAATCGGTCTGCAGGATCTGATCGGCGGAGCTCAGGTACTTGATCGAGATGGCCAGCACCACGAATCCCAGCAACCACCTTCACGCGCATCAGCCAGCCGCCGCTCTTGGGCATCTTTTGCAGGAACGATGGGAACAGCGCGAGCAAGAAGAACGGCGAGGCCAGGCCGGTTGCAGAACGCCGCCATTCCAAACACCGGCTGCAATCCGCTGGTCTGCACCGAGGCCGCCAAGCAGAGGACCGACGAACGGCCCGATGCAAGCGAACGAGGTCAGCGTGAACGTCAGACCCATCAGCAGCGAGCCGAGATAGCCTCCGCCCTCCGATGCCTGATTCATTTTCGTGAGCAAGCCCGAAGGCAGCGTCAACTCATAGGCGCCCAGCAGGCTCAAGCCGAAAACGATGAAGACCGCGGCGATGAATCCGTTCACCCAGGGGCTGTTGCCCAAGCTGCACCACGCCGAACCGGCCCGCCAATGGCTTTGAGCAGCGCGCCCAATCCGGTGAACAGAATCACGATTCCCGAGACAGAAGACCACGGCCTGCAGCACGCCGTCGCGTTTGTGGCCCGTCTGCCGGTTCAGGAAGTAGGACACCGTGAACGGGATCATCGGGAACACGCAAGGCGTGAAGATCGCGGCGAGTCCCGCGGCGAAAGCCGTGAGCAGGAATAGTCCGAAACCCGGAGGACTCCGCCGGTGGCGCGGGAGTGGGAGGCGCAGCCGAGGTGGTGGATGCCGCGGGCGCAGCCGCCGGCACCAACGTGAAGCCTGCCGGGATCGCGATTGCCCCGGCTTTGGCCGACGGGATCGATGGTGATCGTTGCCGTCGCCGTTTTCCGCTTCGGCGGCAGGCAGATCGTGTCGTTGCAGGATTGGTAGCGGACCTTCGCCGTGATGTCCGCCGGGCCCGGGCGCCGCGTCCGGCTTCAGTTCGACATCGAACAAAAGCACATACTGACCAGAAAATGTTTCGGTATCGATTCCGAAGCTCGGGTCGAGCTTGCGCTCGGGCTTGGGCTGATAAATCTTGAACCCGGCGACGGCGGGATTGTCGGCGATGCTCGCCGTGGTCGGGTTCGGCCCGCCGGGCGGCGTGGTCATCGAATAGACGTGCCAATGCGGCTCAATGGTTCCGGTGAATTTGGCCAGCACGTGCGAGCCAGGCGCGGCGGATTTCGCGTCGAAGGTGAGCGTCCATTGAACCGGATCTTCCGCGGCGCCCGCGATGGACGCCAGCGCGAAGAAGCCGGCCAACAATGAGCGCAGCATATTAGTCCGCCTTGGCGGCGACGGTGAGACCGGCCATCTGACCGTTGGCCAGCTCCGCCTCGATCCGTTCGTTGATCTTGCCTTCGGCGAACTCGGCGGCCACGCGAATCGCATTCTTGATCGCGTTGGCGTTGGAGCGGCCGTGGGTGATGATGCACACGCCCTTGACGCCCAGCAGCGGCGCGCCGCCGTATTCGGAGTAATCCACGCGCTTCTTGAACTCCTTGAAGGCGGTGCGCGCGAGCACGTAGCCGATCTTGCGCGTGATGGTGGCTTCGAGCGACTCGCGCAACATCTTGTACACCATCTCCACCAGGCCTTCGCTCACTTTAAGCGCCACGTTGCCGATGAAGCCGTCGCAAACGATGACGTCGGTCTCGCCGGCATAAATGTCGCGGCCTTCGACGTTGCCGATGAAATGAATCGGGAGCGCTTTGAGCAGCGGCGTGGCTGCGCGCGTGAGGTCATTGCCTTTGTGTTCTTCTTCGCCGATGGAGAGCAGCCCGACGCGCGGCCGGTGGGTGCGAAAGATCACGCGCGAGTAAATGTCGCCCATCACGGCGAACTGCGCCAGCATGCGCGGCGAACAATCCACGTTTGCGCCGACGTCGACCACCACCACCGGAGTGCCTTTGAGCGTGGGGAAGGCCGACGCAAGAGCCGGGCGATCCACGCCCGGGAAGCATGCCCTGCACCATCTTGGCCGTGGCCATCACGGCGCCGGTGTTTCCGGCTGAGACCACGCCGTCGGCGACGCCGTCGCGCACCAGCCGGGCGGCCACACGAATGGAGCTGTCGCGCTTGTTGCGCACCGCCTTGGCGGCGCTGTCCTCCATGGTGACCTGTTCGCTGGCGTGTTGGACTTCGATGGGCAGATCGGCGATGTCTTCATGCTAGCGCAAGCTCCGCGCGAACGACATCCTGCTTGCCAACCAGAATGACCCGGACGCCCAGCGATCGGGCAGCGCGAATGGCTCCCTCGACCTCGGCCTTCGGGGCGTCGTCGCCGCCCATTGCGTCAACCGCGATGGTCACCATGGATATGAGACGTCGATCCGGCGCGTTATTCTTCCGCAACCTCGATCACTTCGCGGCCCTTGTAGCGGCCGCAATGCGGGCAGGCGCGGTGCGGAAGCTTCGGTTCGTGGCAATTGGGGCACTCGGCGTGGCCCGAGCGCTTGCAAATGGTCGTGCGCCCGGCGCGTGGAGGTGCGCTGCTTGGAGTGTCGTCGTTTTGGATTCGGCATGCTTACTATGTCCCTTTAACTTGAACTTTCTTCAGAGCTGACCAGCGGTCGTCCACGAGCTTGGCTTCGCATCCGCAGTTTATCAGGTTCCGATTTTGACCGCATATGGGGCACATCCCCTGGCAATCCGGGCGGCAAACGCGCTGCATCGGCATGGCCAGCAGAACGTTCTCCCGCAAAACATCTTTCAACTCGATGCCGCCGCCTTCATAAAAGGCGATCTCGGCTTCTCCTTCGTCAATCTCGACTTCCTCTTCGTCGGCCGCAACTTCGGCCGGCCGGTAAAACAGATCGAAGCTGGAATCGATCGGAAACTCCGCCGGCTCCAGGCAGCGATTACAATCGCAGCGCATCGTGACCGCCAGATGCCCCCGCACCCGGATCTCCCCCAGTGTATGCGGGAGAAGCTCCGCGGAACCTTCCGCCTGGAGCGGGGAAGCCTGACTTAGCCGGTCGCCATCGTCAATATAATCGATTTCACCGGGCGGGAAGGCCACATCGAAAGTGAACCTTCTTAAGTTCCAGCTCCTTGACGCTGATAAACACACCAACACCTCGCCGTTACGGAGCGTTAAGCCATTAGTATAGCAAGAGTTCGGAACGGGCCGCACAGCCTTTTGGGGCGTCCTAGGACCGGGCTAGAGAAACCCTATTACTTGAAGCTGTTCCTTGCGGTCTTCGGGCCTTTAGGGGAGCTGTCCTTCGGCCCACCCTCATGGTCTTTCTCGATAATGCTTGACTCTGCAAAAAGCCTGTCCATCCTAGGGTGGGCCTTCGGCGGACCGTCGAGTGCTTTCATGAAAGCTACCCACCGATCGTGCGGCAACACGAACACACGCTGATCAGCAAGGGTCTCTTCTGCCTCTCTACAAGCGGTCTCGACAATGAACTCAGTTAACGTCAGACCACGTTCCGCCGCTCCTCGCCGCATTAAATTTTCTTGCTTGGCCGAAGCTCGGACGTTGATGCGCTTTGTTCTCGGATCGGCTTTCGAAGCCATGGCAGCACGCTTCATCATCCTGTATGTACATTGTACTGCACAACCAACTGCATTTGAAGCCTCTAAAGACGTTGTATGAGGACGTTTCGGGCTGGTAAAGCCACCCTCACTGGCTGAAATCATCCACTTAATTCGCCTAAGTGCCTACAGAGCAATTAGTTACATTTTTACGCTCCTAACTGTATGTGACCTGTCTTAACCTATTGAGGTATTGAATGGGTATTAACGTTATTGTCAGCTTGACATGGTTGGTGGTCCATCTCCCATACACGCTTTCCCTGCATAGATCTGGTTCGGAGCGGTACGTAGGGGAGCCTGCCTGCGGCTCGTTCTCACGCTGCTCCAAAATGAGTAGTATAATCCAAGCAGGAGGACGAAAAAATCTAACCTAATGGAGTTTGCCTATGGACGCCATCGTTGATCCCCCTAATCTGCCCGCCCAATCGCCCAGGCTGGCGAAGGACTTGCGGTACAGGCGCCAACTGTTTCCTGGAAGCGACGATCTCGTCTTTAACGTTAGCGAGAAAGGGTTTGTACCGGTTCCGATTGTTTTACGGAAGCTGCTCCGTTATATGACTGCCCCCGAGGTCCGGGTACTGCTCTACTTGCATTTGCGAGCGAGTAGGTTCGGCATCTGCTATCCAACGTTTGATGAGATCGTCCACGAATTGGGGTTGAGAAGCAAGAAGAACCTGCTCCCTCACATCAGGACCCTTGAGGAAAAATGTTTCATCTCTACAAAAGCTAATGCCGGTCGAACCTTCTTCTTAATTCACGATCCTCGGGTGGCGATAAGACGCCTCGCTGAAGTCGGTGTGATCAGAGAGAGCGACCTGTTCGAAATCAACGAACTCTACGCCGACCTGAACCAAACGGCGGTAGCGTCGGCGGCACCGCGGGAGTAGGAGCGCTTGAATGGACAATGATGCTCCTCTGTCGTCGGTTGAGAAGCTTACGACGGAGCACGACAGAGCGGAGTTTCGCTGCAAGAAGAAATCGCTACAGAGCTGGTTGCAGCGACACGCTCTAAACAACCAACTGATGGGTTCTTCCGTGACGTATGTTGTTCATCGAGGCGGACGCGTTGTGGGCTATTACTCGCTTACGTACGGAGAGGTGAAACACGAAGAATGCCCCCCAAGTGTTTCGAACGGCATGCCCAAATATCCCGTGCCGGTCATGGTCTTGGCCAAGTTGGCCGTCGATGACGCTGAAGCGGGGCGCGGACTCGGAGCGGCTCTTCTTAAAGACGCGCTTTTGCGAACTCTACAAGCCGCTGCCATCGCAGGCTTGCGAGCCGTCTTAGTACATGCGATCGACGAGGAAGCTCGTTCTTTCTATAAACACTTCGACTTCGAAGATACGCCTGTCGGTCCGCTCCAACTCATGTACTTGGTTGCCAATATCCCACACTAGGAAACATTCGAAGCAATCTTGGCTGCCGACGATCTAGTAAATCCGCTGCGTCAAATCGAAGCCAAGGAACAGCCCCCCGTCCCCCTCGGCTAAGCCGATCTATCAATGACGCGCGTAGAAGACGACTCTTCGAGCCAAGTCTCCCGGTCGGGCGCGACGGTGCGATGCGGGGGGCGTCGCTCGATCACCGCAATGATCTGTTTGGTTGTCGCAACCGTACTGCGATGATCGGGATTGAGAAAGCCGCAGGGCGCGATCAGTTCGGCGTCAGTGACCGTGGAATGCCAAGCATCCGCCGCTCGAATTGCCAGTTCGCCCGCTTTTGGAAAACGGCCTTGCAGGATGTCCACGTAAACGGTTGTGTCGTAAAGAAGCGCGCGGGGCAGCTCCGTTGCGCTTTCCACGAACGGAAGCGCCGACCGGCTGCGAGGGATCAGTGGCTTTCGTCGCTTCTCATACTTCAGGCGATGCACGAGACTGCGAGCACCGGCGCTAGAACTCAAGATCGATTTCTTTCCCTACCGTCCCCTGCTGCGACAGCAGCCAATCTGGATACTGATCCGCCACTGCGAGATTTGCCAGCGCCACCTCAATGAGCTCGGTATCGGAGCGGATTCCGGAAGCCGCCTTGGCTTTGCGAACCGGTGCCTTCCGCATGCGCCCTTGGATAACGTCCGAACGAGTCATATCCCCAGCCTAATAAATCTGCCGCGTCAAATCGAACCCAAGGAACAACCCCCCGGGTGTATCGGCGCCGGGTTGGTTGAGAAACGTTGCGTTCGTTCCAGCGCGCTGGGAGACAGTTGTGCCCGGGCTGGTGGTGAAGCCGAACGTAAATGCGTGGCGGTACAGCTTCTTTTGAATCGCGAAGGAGAACGGCGGCCGGTGGATTCCGAGTTCCGTTCCGTCCATCACGGTCGGAATCACCTCGGCAATGAGCGCGACCGTGGGACGAATGTCCATCGCCAGTCCGACGCCGAGCGAGAATGCATTGATGCCGGGCTCGTCGGGAATCTCATCGGATAGAGCGCCCCCTGAACCAGCCGCCGGTCGTTGAACGACGCCGTCGGGACGAAGTAAATCTGGGCCCGTGAGGTCAGGCTGCGCGAGACGATCGCCTCCAGTTTCTCGGTGTAGTTCTTGCGGAAGTTGTCTTGGCCCTCCACTGGAGACGCGGAACGTCAGGTTGAACGGGGCCTCGTGATGCTCGTCAAGACATGTTGTACGCGGCCATGAGCTGGATGGGCCGGCCGATGAAGGAAGGCGATCGCCACACATCCACCGAGAGCTTGTCGGTAACGCCGTAGCGCAAGCCGAAGGACGAGAGCGAAAAATTGTCCAGGCCGAACCTCAACCTGTCGGGAACGCCGCGCGCCGGCACCGGTAACCGCCGGAATCGTAAGCGAATCGGTGCGATGAAATTGACGATGACGGCATGCTCGTCCACGGGTCGCCCGGTGGGAAGGTGAAGAGCACGTCATCGCCGGGCTGATAGATGGGCAGTTTCGCCTCAGCGCCGGAGGCTCTGCTGGATGTCGGTGAAACGATCGAACGTAGGCGGTCAGAGCTCGGAAATCTGTTCGCCGTTCAGTTGGCCGCCGAAGGCCGGCATGCGCTCCGATTTTCCATTTCGGATCGTTGCGGCGATCTGGGCGTCGGTCAGTTTCGACCTGAATTTGCGGCTCCGTGAAGTCGGGAGTACCGGCCGAGCTGACGCCCTTGCCAGTTTGTCCATGGCAGCCCGCGCAGTTGGCGGCGAACAATTCGGCGCCCGAGGGAACCTGCACGTTTGAGTCGGCGGTATGAACGGTCCCGGCTGCAACGTCCACCAAGTACTGCTTTCCGTCGACTTCCAGGCGCAAAGTGGAGTGCGATGGATCCACATAAGAGGCGTTCTGAGCCTGATCGAGCAAGCAGGGTAGAAAGCGAGGAACAGTGACAGCAAGAGCAAGTGGGGCCGGGCATTCGGTCTCATGGGACCATTACAAAGGCTAAAGGCGTTCAAATGGTTGGTGAGTTGTAAGAACTACGTAAATTCCTCATAACGCGGCGACGCGGCTTCATTTACAAATTGGCCGATTACTTGCTGGCGGGCCGGTGTTATGATGGCTACAGATGTCGATGCTTTCTCCCAGACTGCAGCTGAAGGTCTCGCAGAAGCAGATACTCACCCCCGGCCTGGTCCAGATGGTCACGGTTCTGCAGTTGAACCGGCTGGAACTGAAGGACATGATTACGCAGGAGATCGCCGAGAACCCGGTGCTCGAAGAGTCGGTGGACGGCATTGAAGAGCTCACGCCGGAAGAGATGCAGTCGATTCTCGAGGCCGAGCGCGTTTCCGATCCGTCCGATCAGGTGATTCTCGAAACCGTAAATGGCACCGCTTCAGAGCCTGAGATCGCCGCGGGTATTCCGGAAGCATCGCCCGCCGAGATAGACTTCGAGTCAGCCGCTCCCGCCTCCCAGGAACCGTCCGCCGCCGCGCCCGCGCAGGAAGCGCGACGTTCCCGAGCCAAAAGACCGAGAAGGATCCGTTCGACGAGATCGACTTCGGAACCTTCTTCGACGATTATCTGGACCCCGGTTACAAGAGCCCGGCATCCGAACAGGTAGAAAAGCCCTCCTTTGAGACGTTTCTTTCCTCTCCAGTGACGCTGAGCGATCATCTGCATTCGCAGTTGAGCGTACTGATCATGTCGGAGGCGGTGCGCGACGCGGCGGAAAACATCATTGGCAATCTGGATGAAAACGGCTATCTGACGGCCACCTTGGAAGAGATCGCCGAGTCGGGCCAGCACTCGATGGCGGAAGTGCAGGAAGGCCTGCGGGTGGTGCAATCGCTGGATCCGGCGGGCATCGGCGCCAAGGATGTGCGCGAATGCCTGCTGTTGCAGATCGAGAGCCGGAACGGGAAGGGCGGCGTCGCCTGGCAGATCGTTTCGAATCATCTGAAGCTGCTTGAGACGCGGCAATCAAAGAAATCGCCAAGCAACTTGGACGGCCCCTGGAGCATGTGCAGATCGCTCTGGATGTCATTCGTTTTCTCGGATCCGTATCCGGGTCTTGCGCTATTCCGGAGCGCGGCGCGCGGCAAGTGGAGCCGGACGTCTACATCTTCAAAGAGAGCGACGAGTACATCATCCAGTTGAATGACGACGATCTCCCGCAGCTTCGCCTGAACGCGCAATACCGCAAGATGCTGGATCGCGATCAGGAGCCGAGCAAAGAGATCCGCAACTACGTGAAGGATCGTTACGCAGCCGCGATTCAACTGATCAAGAACATCGAGCAGCGCAAGCAAACCATTCTGAAGGTTTGCCAATCCATCGTGCGGCGGCAGCTCGATTTTCTCGAACAGGGGATCGATCAGCTGAAGCCGATGATGATCAAGGAAGTGGCCGAGGAGATTGGCGTGCATCCATCCACCGTGAGCCGCGCGGTGGCCAGCAAGTACGCCGACACGCCGCAAGGGGTTTTCGAGCTGCGCTATTTCTTCTCGGAAGCGGTGCAGGGCTCGGCGGGCAGCGCGACGCCGCTGTTGATACTGAAGCGCCGGGTAAAGAAAATGATCGAAGAGGAAGACGCCCAGCATCCGTTGACCGACGAGCAGATCACGGCTCGTCTCAAAGACGAAGGCATCGATGTTACGCGGAGGACTGTGGCCAAGTATCGAGAAGACATGAAAATCCCATCCACACATCAGCGGCGGGTTCGCGCCTAAGCCAGCCCCGTCAAGCGAGATCCCGATGAAAATCAGCTATACAGGAAAATTGGAAACCATCCCCGCCAAGCAGCGCGCCAAACTGGAGGCCAAGCTGCAAAAGATGTCGAAGATGCTGGAGCGGCGCGGTGAAAAGGAAGCGCACATCGTCATGACGCAGGAGCGCTTTCTGCACAAAGTGGAGATCACCGTGAACGCGATGGACCACGCTCTGGTTGGAATCGCAACCGACGGCGATCTTGCCGTCGCTGCGCATGCGGCGTTCGACAAACTGGAGAAGCAGGTGTTAAACCTGCGCGCGCGATGGCGCGACACCAAGCGCGTCCGCGACAAGGAGGCTGACGGAGCCAAAGCCAGCGAGACTCTGCAGCCGGTAGCGGCGAGTCCGAAGAAAGCTGCAACCAGCGCCCACGGTGCAATTGCATCGAGCGGCGGCTCCGCCAAGAAGACGGCTCGCAAGCGGGTGTTTCGAGTGAACCATTCCGATGGCAGCAAACCGATGACACTAGAAGAGGCGATGCTCGAAATGGAAGCCTCGCAAGATTATCTGGTTTATCGCGATGCGCAAACCGACCGGCTCACGGTGCTCATGCGCCGTCCCGACGGCCATTTCGATCTCATCGAAAGCTAGTGGCCAAACACGTCGCGGGGCAACCGGAGGCGCAACGCGCCGAGCTTGTTGTCATCACCGGGCTGAGCGGCTCGGGCAAGGCCACGGTGCTCAAAGCCTTTGAGGATCTGGGCTACTACGCGGTCGACAACCTGCCCATCGAGCTGATCCCCAAGTTTGCCGAACTGGCCAAGGACTCGCCGCACGTGCGGCGCGCGGCGCTGGTGATCGACATTCGCGAGGGCGACGCAACTCGCTCAGTTTCCGGCGCTGCTTCGAACGCCTGCGGCGGCGTATTCCATCCACGCTGTTGTTTCTGGAAGCCGATGACGCCACGCTGGCGCGCAGGTTCAGCGAGACCCGGCGGCCTCATCCGCTCGGCAAGCAGGCCTCGGTGCTGAAGAGCATTCGCATGGAACGCGATTTGCTGGCGCCGATTCGCAGCGTGGCGGATCACATCATCGATACCTCGAAGTTCAACGTGCACGAGCTGCGCGAAGTGATCGGAGAAAAATTTAGCGGCGGACGCAACGAATCCAGCATCCGGATCGACATCACCAGTTTCGGGTACCGGCACGGGGTCCCGGCCGACAGCGATCTGGTCTTCGACGTACGCTTTCTGCCGAACCCCAACTACATTCCGCAATTCAAGAATCTGACGGGCCGCAATCCCAGTGTGGCGCGCTATATCCGATCGTTTCCGCAGACCATCGAATTTATCGATCGCATCTCGGATCTGCTGGTTTATCTGATCCCGCACTACGTTCGAGAAGGCAAAAGCTATCTCACCATCGCGTTCGGCTGCACCGGCGGGCATCACCGCTCGGTGATGATCGCGAACGAAATCCGCAAGCGGCTGGGGCGGGCCGGATTCAAAGTGAAAGAAACGCACCGCGACATCAGCAAGTAAAACGCCCTGAAGTGTTGACGAGCTAAGCCAGCGCCTGCTCGATCACCGCGCTCAATCCCGCCAGCGGTTTTATGACGTCGTCGCTCAGACCAAACCGGTGCTGGATGTACGCGGCATCGTTGTAGCTGAGCCAGACTTGCCCGCTCGCGTCCTGCCAGGCCAATGCCTTCCACGGCAGATCGATGGCCGACGTCGGCGCGGCCAGCATCACCGGCGTTCCGCCCTTGGGATTGCCGAAGATGAGCAGCTGCGTCGGCGGCATTTTCAGTCCGGCCTTCTCGGCTTCGCCGCTGTGATCGACGAGCGTGAAGACCTTGATGCCCTTCGTGGTCAGAATTGTTTCCAGCCGGTGCAGCGTTTCCTGCACGGAATATTTGCTCGGTTTGCTGATGATTCCTTCACCTGCGCTCATTTCGTAACCAGCTCCTTGCTTAAGTAAGCGGCCATCGCCAAACCCGCCGCCGCCAATCCGAGTGCGACAACGATGGCAATGGCGGAAGGCTTCGTCACGATCGGCGCGCCGGTGTTCAGCGCACGCACGATGCGCACGTGACGCACCGACGCCAAAATGTTCACCAAGACTCCTGCCACCAGCAATCGCCGTTCCCAGGGGCACCGACAGCGACGAGGTTTGAAACTGTGGGATGGTCCGAAGCGACGCCAGCTCGCGCAGGAACAGGCCAAACCGCGCGACCACGAATCCAAAGCCCATCAGCGCGATACCTGTGCGAATCCAAGCGAGAAATGTGCGTTCTTCGGCGAAATACGTCCGCGGATCGGATTGAGGAGTGTCGGCCGCCATATCAAACGTTCACTTTCTTCCAGTGTCCCCGCCGGAACAACAGGACTCCTAGCGCCGCGAGCAACGAATCGGAAACCACAACGGCGAGATACACGCCATTGGGCCCCAGTCCCGTATGGAACGCGAGCGCCCAGGCCAGCGGAATCTGGCACAGCCAGAAACATACCAGATTCAAAGTGGTGGGCGTCGCCGTGTCACCCGCGCCGTTGAAGGCCGCGGTAATGACCATGCCATAGGAATACGAGACATTGCCGTAACTGAAGAGCCGCAGTGCGCTGACGGCAAAACGCGCGACCACCGGATCGGTGGTGAACAGCGCGATGATCTGCGGCGCGAAGGCGATAAAGAGCACGCCGATCGTGCCGAGGAACAGCATGTTGTACAACCCGGTGCGCCACACCGAACTTTCGGCGCGCGCAGGCTTGCCGGCGCCCAGATTCTGTCCCACCAGCGTAGCTGCGGCATTGCTCATGCCCCACGAAGGCAAAATCGCGAAGATGATCACTTTGAACGCCACTGTGTAGGCCGCGGTGGCGGCGCTTCCGAAGCTGGCGATGATCCGCACCATTGCAATCCAACTGGCCATTTGCACCATGTATTGGAAGATGGCGTTGAGCGAAAGCCGGATCAGGCGCCACATGACGCCCAGATCCGCGCGCAGTTGAGACGGGTGCAGTGAAAGCCGCCCGCGGCCCGACGTCAGCACCCACAGTTGCAAGAGAACGCCCACGCCGCGCCCGATGGTTGTGCCGACCGCCGAGCCCGTCACGCCTAATCGCGGGAACGGACCCAGCCCGAAGATCAAACAAGGATTCAGGCAAATGTTTACAAGATTCGCGATCCATAGCACGCGCATGGCGATGGCAGCATCGCCCGCGCCGCGGAAAACGGCATTGATCAGGAACAGCAGGAAAATGGTCGCGCTGCCGCTGAGGATCATGCGCGTGTATCCCGAGCCCATCTTGATGACGCTCGTCCGAGCCGCCCATGATATGCAGCAGGTTCGGCGCGAAGAAATAGCCGAAGATGGCGGTGGTCCCCGACACCACCAACCCGATGATGATGGCTTGCACGGCCACCAGACCCGCGGCCTGCTCGTCCTTTTCGCCGATGCGCCGCGCCACCAGCGCCGTGGCGCCCATGCTGAGTCCGAGCGCGATGACGAAGACCAACGTAAGCGCGGTTTCCGTCAATCCCACGGTCGCTACCGCGTCGGCGCCGAGACGGGACACCCAAAACACGTCTACCACGCCGAACAGCGACTCCATGCACATCTCGAGCACCATGGGCACGGCCAACAGCACGATCGCGCGGCCAATTGCGCCTTCGGTGAAGTCCTGACTCGATCCCATCACTGCTTCACGCAGCGAGGACCATATGCTGGGGTTGCGAATCTGGATTGCGCTGCTGCTCTCACTCATATTTACTCCACGACAATTCGAAAAACCCTGTGGACTGGCGGGGCCGCTGGCCAATGGCGGAGCGTGCCCAAACTAAAGCGGCGTCAGAATGCGATTGGGTTTTTCACGGCTGTCAAGACCTCGAGTGAAACAGTCCTTCCAGTGTAGCGCGGGACTGGGCTTAGTACAAAGTCAGCTCGACCGGTGAGCCCGCGCTGCAACCCAGCGCCTTCACGGCCGACGCTTGACTGGCCGCCACTTCGAGATACCCGGAGCTCCCAACGATTGCGAACAGCTCGCCCGGCGAACATTCGGAAAACGTGAGGGCCAACCGCGAGATCACCTGCAATCCGACGTTGAGCGAAAAGGCATGCGTGCGAAGGGAAGGGAATTGGTCGATGTGAAAATTCGTGGCGAGGTTCCCGAAATGATCGGCCTTGAGAATCGTGCCGGTCCAGGTGTGTTTGCCCGTGTGCGCGGGTCTATCGAACGTTGCGCGGAGGTAGTCTTCGATGCGCGGGCCGAATTTGGCGGGCGTGACTCCTGTGGCCAGGTGCGCCGCGACGGGCGAAAAAGCATCGCGGCCATGAAATGTCCGGCTGAGCGGGTGAAGAAAATAGCGTTCGCTGGTGATGTGCCGGACACGTGGCTGTTCGCGCGCGAAAACCATCGACAACACGCCGTTATCCGGAGCTACGAAATACTGCCCGGCCATCTCCGCCAGCAGCGGCCGCCGCGCCGATCCCACGCCTGGATCCACCACTACGACGTGAATCGTCTTCTTAGGAAAGTAACGGTACGCCTGCGCGATGGTGAACGCGCCGTCGGCGATCTCGTAGGGCTGAACGCCATGGCTGATGTCGATCACCTGCGCGTCGGGCTGGATTCCGAGGATGACGCCTTTCATGACACCAACGAAATGATCCGATAGGCCGAAGTCGCTGGTCAGTGTGATTATGGGTCGGGTAACAACGGTACGAGGCACCGTTTCAATTTACAACGGCCGTGCTGTCCTAGCGTAAACCTTCGTGGCGCTCACGGCACAGACCATATTGCTGAGTGCTGGGCTTCTGTCTCGAAGTATCGACAAACATCATCCCGCCGGGACCCATTAAGCCCGTGACAATCGGCGTAATGAGGCCGGTTGTCAGGTCGAGCGTCCCGACAAATGGACCACCATCCGCCGCCGTGTATGCCGAGCCCGGCACGAAGGCGTTTCTGCTCAAAGTGAAAACGGTGTTCAGGCCTTTGTCGGCGAAGAGAATAAATCCCTCACTTGACGTGACAAAGGCAGTGTCATCGGTTTCAACGGGCATCGGACCACTCGAGGCCTGATAGGTTAGCGGCAGACGTAATGCCTGCTGTCCTTCAGTGCCAGGGTTAGTCACGATGATCAGTTCCTGGTCGCCCTGGCTATCCAGCACGATGTTGCCGAGAGTATCGAGAGTCATCGAGTCTGGGTCCTGCGAGTTGAGCTGAACCGCCGTGTCCGTAGGTATATCGATAGCGTCCGCTTGGCCCGCCAGTACCGGTTCGACTTCCACGGAGTTTCCCACGAGGGTCGCGCTAACGATCGCTGGACCATTATTGGGATTGTGGGTGGGATTGGAAGCGCTGATGTACACTTTGCAACCAAGAAAAACGATGTCGTCGTAACCGCCGCCGTGCGGGTCCCGGACCAAAGGTATATTCCGTTTGCTCCTGAGTCTCTGGATTGATGATAACGAGATTGGCGTTCGCGTCTTCGTTCTGCAGCGCCCAGAGCAGTTGCGTGTTGGGGTCGACCTTCAATCCGTCGTTGTGGCCGGGAACAGTGTAGGTGTGAATAGCATTGCCGTTCATCTCGTATTCGACGACTTGACTGTTGAGGCCATCGGAACCATCCGGTGCATGCCCGTCTCCATATCCGATGAAAACGTGACCTTGGAGTACCGCGATCGAATCGGGTGCGCTCAGTCCAGAGGGAGCTTTCGCGAATACGGCCTAGCTGGTAAGGGGACACCGCATAGGAGCTGTTGGTGTTGCCGCGGGAGCCTGCCCGAACAAGGATACGCCAGTCACGCCAAGCGTCAGAGTTAGGAACGGAAGGACGGAAGCGCTCGTTAATTTCTTCATTTTTCTCTCCTGATCGTGCACACAACCCGATAAGTATACTCAGCGGTTGTTACAAATCGAGCACACGATCAATGAAGAACTCATGTCAGCGCTACCTCGGCGGGTTAGGAAGGTGACATAGACAGACGGCCGCAGCCTACAACTCGCTCAACGCCGCCACCAACGCCCCGCGTGCCGTCGAAACCATCGGATTGGATGCCAATCGAACCTCCGAGATCGCGACAGGTAAGTCCACTTCCCGCAGACTCTTCTCAAAACGATCGCGGAATCCGGGCGGCACGGCACTGCCGCCGCTCAGCACCAATGGAATCGGACGGTTGAGCTTCGGCATGCTCTGCACGCTGGCCATTTGATCCTTGAGCGCAGCCACCAGGGCCTGGATCATATCCTCGTAGGCGTTGCTGAGGGCCTGGTGGATTTTGTTCGTAAAGTGCCCGTTGAAGTGGAACGATTCTTCCTTGATGGTGCGGATGCGAGTGGCCGGTTCGTCGCGCAGTTGCGACGCCATGGTATCGATGAAGTCGCCCGCCTTGGGAATGCTGAAGCTGAACACCGGGACCGACAAGTACGCCAGGCAAACGTTGCACAGTCCGCCGCCGCAACTGATCCCGATGCCGGTGTAATTGGAATTTTCGAGTTCGCCGTAGACCACCGCAAGGCCCTCGGGAATGCTATGCGCGTCGTAGCCTAGCTTCGAAAGCATGTTTTTCAAGTCGTTTTCATGCGCGTTGACTTCGTCGCCTGAGCCGAGCGGCGGGGCGGGAATGCTGAAACACACTCTCTGGCCCTTCCCTTGTTCCTCGCTGGTGAGCAGCGTCACGATTTGGCGGACCAGCGCCAGGCTGCCGCTTTCCTCCGCATTCAGGATGCCCCGCAACATCGGCCGCCGTGTCTCCCGGTGGAACAGGTTGGCGAAGCGTTCCGACTCGTCGCCATACACCGTGATTTCGGCGTCCTGCACCAGGTGCGGAACGCGTTCCTTCTTGAGGATGCTCTGGGTCAGCTTAGAAAACGGAATGGTGACGAAGGCATTCAGTTGCGTGCTGAATTGAATATCCTTGTCCTGGCGCTGTGCGGCTACGATGCGGCTGGTGCCAACATCCAGGCCGAGAGCCGAAGCGGATTGCGTGTTAGTGTCAGTCATCAGTTGTACTCCTGGTTGGTAGTCGATTGGCGGGCGCCATTTCCGCGCAGCGCCCGGATTGCGTCCCGGTATCTTTTTTGCAGAGCCTTGCGGTATAGCTCCACCGGCAACCCCTGCGCGGCGGCGTCGCGTTGGACCTGCTGCTCGGCGGTTTCGATGCCCCTGGCCAACGATGAACCGCCCTTAGTGATGAGAGTGTCGTCGGGCTGAAATCCGAACAGCGCGATGCTCGGAAGCGCCCGCTGATAGTTGTCACCCAATCCGAGTGCGCTAAACGGCAGATTGGCGGCCCAATCCACGTGATAGCCGGCGCGTAAATTGCCGGGATTGACGGAAACCTGTGCGTGCGCCACGCAGTTGGCCGCCGGGATTCCATAGCGCCTGCGCAGCATGTCGGTCAGAATGCGGCCGGCATGCACTTGCGCGGCGGTCACCGGCAGCCCGGTCTCCGGCGAAGCGCTCTGAGCTTCGAAGGCCACTCCCAGAAAGCTTTGATTGAGGTTGACGTAGATCCAAATTTCATCGGCCCAAATGGAATTGCCGGCGTGATTGGCGTAGTCGCTTTCGCGCACCACGCGGAAGACCCGGCCAAAACGATCGATCACGAAATGATACGCGCGTGCGCGGTTCACGAACTCGAGCAAGCCTTCGCCGGCTCGCTGCAATGTTTGATTCTGGTCTTCCTCAAACGGCGCGATGTGGCTCTCCGTGGTGTGGAAGACAATCCCGGATGGTTCGGACCGCCACTCGGCCATTCCCGATCGTGCGCCCGTCCGCGCGAAAGCCAAATAACGCCGTGGCGCGGTTGCAGTGGCGTATTGATTTTCAATCCGCAGTCCGTTGCTGTACAAATCGAATTGCGATGTATTCTTCACCAGCCAAACATTGCCGGGAGGCTCAACCATGGCGGGAGCCAACGCGGGCCCTGGTGTAAACTTCGCGCGCATGGCCACTGTCGAACTTGCAGCGGCGGTCACGTGATGCACGGAAGTGGAGAAGAGCACAATCGCAGCCAGAGTGAATCCAACGATGACTGTCAATACTGGGATGTACTTCACGCGGTCGCGCTTCGCCGGTTGTTGGCTCACTTTAGCGTTGCGCCGCAGGAATTGCAGGCGATCCACCGGATCGGAAAGTCTGCGGGCGCGCCACTCCAGTGCGCGTACCAATACACTTCGCGTGAACATGATTGGCGATTGCCGCCGGAGGACTAGTGTCAGCCACCGTAAAACCGTCTCAATAAAATACCGCCATGGTCCTATAACTGCTGGCACGCACGGATACAACCCTCGCGAAATATTGATATGTTTTGGGGTTATACCCACCTTATTGTGATAGTATTGATGCCAACCACCTTAGATATAAGGGAGGGATCGATGTTCAAGAAGTTCTTGCAAGGCTCCTCCGCCGAAACCCGTTTCACGGCGCCCGCGGATGAGTCGAATGGTTCCCATACCGGGCTGTCAGCCCCCGGCAACACAGAACGAAATGCGACCGATTCGCCCGAGGTGGCGAAGTTGTCGTCGTTCGACGAAATTTATCGCAAATCCGCGTTCAAGGCCGCCACTTCCACCGCCGCGTGGGACATATTGAAGCTCTCCGACATGGTGAATAACGATCACCTGCATGGTTTATCGCCGGCCGCCAAACACAGTGCGCTCATGATGGCTCTCGAAGCGGCGGGCGTGGCCGTCGAGGACATGCTGCAGGACGCCGTGCAGCGGCAGCGCGTGCTGAACGAATACGAAGACGCGCAGCGAAAGCGTCTGGACGATTTCGAGAATGCCAAGCGCCACGAAGCTGAGCGCATGGCCGCTGAAATGGAAGCCATCTGCGCGCAATACCGAATGCGAATTGCCGGCGGCGAGCAGGAGATCGAGCGGGAACGCGCCATATTTCGCGATTGGCAGGAGCGGAAGGAACGCGAGCAGCGCCGGATTTCAGAAGCCGCTTCCGCCTGCGTATCCGGCGACACCTGCGGATCCAGCGATTTCAGCATTTCGCGCTTGCTCGAAAAGAACTCCGGCCGGATGAGGGAATCCGCGTAAGCGCCTCGCGCGCGATTGCAATCCAGTTCACCAACTTGCCTTGTCGGCGTCACGGAAGCGTCACGTGAGCGCCATCATGGGCTAATCGACGTGTGCCATAAATAAGCAGACATGCCAGCGACTCGAGTGGCAACTGAAGTTCTTACGCTGGAACGGCGGTCCAAAGTCCGGTATCCGGTGAATCTGAACGTCCGTTATCGAACTCTTAGCGATGTGCCCGCGCTGGTCGGGATCGGCCGGACCCTGAACGTAAGTAGCCGCGGCTTTCTGATCGCCTCCGAGCAGGGAATCGTTCAGGACGGCAGCCTCCTGCAAGTGTCGCTGGAATGGCCCTGGCTGTTGCACGGAACAACGCCGTTGCAGTTAATCGCGATGTGCCGCGTCACTCGCCGCAAGCCGGCGGAATTCGCAGTCAAGATGGATAGCTATCAGTTCTGCACCCGCAAACCTGTAAACCCGGCCGAGGCCGCGAGAGAGCAGCCCCGTCATACACTGGAATCGATGGTTCAAACCAAAACTCCTCCCTTTCGCGCCGACCATGTCGGCAGTCTGCTCCGTCCGCCCGAATTGCTCCAAGCTCGCGAAGATGAAAAGATCGGCCGCATCAGCAAGTCCGATTTGCGCCGCATCGAGGATCAAGCCATCCGCGAAGTTGTCGGCCAGCAAGAAAATCTGGGGCTCGAAGGAGTCACCGACGGCGAGTTCCGGCGCGCTTCCTGGCACATGGATTTTCTCTACCAGGTAGGCGGAACCGCCAAAGTGCAGGACAACCAGAAGGTGCAGTTTCGCAACGACCAGGGAGTCATCGAGTTTACTCCTGCCGCGTTAAAGATACAGAGCAAACTCAAGCTCGACAAATGCATTTTTGGCGAAGACTTTGCCTTCCTCAAATCGCTAGCGCATGCCACGCCGAAGCTGACCATCCCGTCGCCCAGCATGATGCACTACCGCAGCGGACGCGCGGCGATCGATCCCGCGATTTATCCCGACATCGCCGAGTTCTGGCACGACCTGGCGCAGGTCTACGCGCAGGAGATCGCTGAGCTGGCCAAGCTGGGTTGCACCTATCTGCAGCTCGACGACATCAGCCTGGCCTATTTGAACGATCCGGCGCAGCGCGAGGTGGTGAACCAGCAGGGCGAAGACGGCGAGCACGCGCATATCCGCCACATCCGCACCATCAACGAAGCGCTGGCCAATAAACCCGCCGGCATGTCCATCTGCACGCACCTGTGCCGCGGCAATTTCCGTTCGTCGTGGGCTGCTTCGGGCGGCTACGATCACGTGGCCGAAGCGCTGTTCGGCGAACTCAAGGTCGACGGCTATTTCCTAGAATTCGACGATGCGCGCTCGGGAACTTTCGCACCTTTGCGCTTCGTTCCCAAAGGCAAAAAGGTCGTGCTCGGCCTGCTGACCACCAAGCGCGGCGAGCTGGAGAAGAAAGACGACCTGAAGCGCCGCATCGACGAAGCCTCGAAGTATGTTCCCCTGGATCAGATCTGCCTGAGCCCGCAGTGCGGCTTCTCGTCCACCAGCGAAGGCAACGCTCTGACCATCGACCAGCAATTCCAAAAGCTGCGCTTGGTCATCGAAACCGCCCGCGAAATCTGGCGCGACTAGCTAATTGGCGGTCGGAGTTTTGAGCGCGCTGTCGATCACAATAGTGTCGAGCGGGGCCTTGCGCGACTCAAGCTTCAGGCCCACCTGCCCGAGTGCGTCGCTCAGCGCAGCGGATGGACTCGCGTCCAGCAGCGTCCGAGCTTCCGGCATGATTTTCGCGCCGCGTAAAACCGCGGAACGGATCATCATGGCCTGATAATCCTCCGGAGTGACATCGATCGCGAAAGTGTAGGAGCCGGTTAGCCCAGTCATGTCGATGATCTGGCGGTCGGAGTATCGTTCCAGATTCCTGCAAAACACCCACAGCGGCAGCTTCGTGACTTCAATCCGGTTGTTGCCGACCGTTATCGACGCTCCGCGCGCATACTGGACGCTTACTCCGTTGCCGACAGCGGCGATGGTCGCGACATTGGCCATTCCCACCGGCTCGTCATTAACCTTATCTTCGTTCGGATCGGGCGGTAACTCTTTCAGCTTCGGCGGGCCTTTGGCGAGCACCAGCGCGAAAATCGGAAACTCCTTCTTCTCTCTGTGCAGTTTCACCTCGAACCTGTCAGCGAGAAGCGCCTGAAGCATCTCCGGAACCTGAGCTTTCGTGCTGCCGTCCGGAAGCCTTGCCGTAATGTTGTAGCGCTCCGTCGCAGTCCAATCGGGTCCCGAGATCAGCGTCGCCTTGAACCTGTAGGCGGTGGCCAGATAGTCTCGGAGCGACAGCCCGACTCCCCGAACCTGCGCACCGTCAAAGTGAAGGCCGGCGGCGACCTGTCCCGGCGCGGGGGCGAAAGGCCTGACGGACGCCACCTCGAACTGCGGAGACTGGGCGAGAAGCAGGCCGGTCAGCAAGGTCGCGAGAATAGCTTTTCGCATAACCCCCCCGGCCAATTTTACTTCAACTCTGCGATCATCGCGTCCACCTGCTGGATCGCAAGTCCGCCTTTGGCCCAGTGGTAATCGCCTGTTAGGACTGAGACGATCTCGTCCTTGCTTGCGCCCGACGCGGACCATCCCCTGGATGCGATCGCGCATGGCCTGGAATTCGTTCCGGAACTTGAGAATCCCCGCGCGATCCGACACCGGGCCGTGCCCCGGAATCGCGATGTCGAAATCGAGCTTCAGCGCTTCGTCCAGCGTCTTAGTCCATTCCAGCGCGCTGCCGCCGTTGGCGTAATCGATGAAGGGCTGCGGCGGAAAAGTGAGGAACAGATCGCCCGTGTGGATCACCTTGGCGGCCGGAAAATACATCACGGCGTCGCCGCCCGTGTGGCCTCGTCCAAAGTGCTGCGCGCGAATCTCCGTACCACCCAGGTAAACTTCCATTTCATCGGCGAACGTCACGCGCGCTAAACCCGGTTGCTTCAATAGCGCCATATTCGCGCGGGCGTTGCGATGCGAGATCACCTCCGCGTTCATCGCCAGCATCTTCGCGTTGCCGCCGGAGTGATCGTCGTGCTGGTGTGTGTTCAACACATATTTGATGGGCTTGTCGGTCACGGTCTTCAGCTTCTCCAGAATCTCGTCGTGATTGCGATCGAACATGTCGTCGACAAGGATGACGCCCTCATCGGTGACTAGCACCGCTACGTTTCCTGCGCCCACGCCTTTGGTCACGCCGATCACGTACAGATCGTCTTTCAGCTTTTGAATGCCGATCGGAGGCGGCGCGGGCTGATTCTGCGTGTACGTCAGCCAACCGCCTCCCAGCGCTGCCAGCGTCGCGCAAGCGCGAATCATCGGCGCGCGTGAGAGAATGTTCCGGCCCATCCTGGGCACTGTATCAAATTCCGTGGGTGGCTTACGCCAACCATGCTGGTGGTAAACAGTCAGGGGCCAAAACCTGTACCTGTCTTCCAATCAATGTCTTGCGACATGGTTGTTGAAATGCACTACAGTGGCTGAAAGTTGGAGGTTTACAATGAAATCCATCCTGGCCCGGTCGAAATTTGCGGTTCCCACGCTGCTTATGGGCTTACTGATGCTGTTGAGTCCCGGCGCGATTTTTGCCCAGCATCGCGGGGGCGGTGGTGGTGGTCACTTCTCTGGTGGGGGCGGTAGTCATTTTTCCGGCGGCGGTGGCGGACGCGGATTCTCCGGCGGTGGAAGAGGATTCTCTGGCGGTGGCGGACGCGGATTCTCCGGCGGTGGCGGACGCGGATTCTCTGGCGGCGGCGGACGCGGATTCTCCGGCGGCGGGCATGGCTCCTACGGTGGTCGCGTGGGCGGCTACTACGGTGGCCACGGCTACGGTGGTCGCGTGGGTGGCTACTACGGCGGTCGCGGTTACGGTCATGGCTACGGCCACGGCCACTACGGTGGCTTCGGCTTCTATGGCGGAACCGGATATTATGGCGGTGCCTATTGCAGCCCGTACGGCTACTATGATCAATGGGGCAACTGGATTCCCCCTTGCGGCGCCGCGTACCCCTACGGCTACTAACCAGGCGCCCGCACGTGGGGCCCGGCATCACAGTTTCCCGCTACTCTAGGAAATATGAACCGGACCCCACTCGTACTCTTGATTGCGGCAACCGCTTGGGCCCAGAGCCCGCCCGCATGGGTTGAAAAAAGCAACCAAAATGCCCAATTACTCATCGCAATCATGGCGCATTATGCGCCCGAGGATGCCGCGTCGCAAGGCGCGCCCGGATTGGATGAGCAGATCAGCAACTCATCTCCGGACCAGCCGGAACGCTTCCGCAGAGATACCGCTGTTGCTCGCATCGAGTTGCAAAAACGATTGGCATTCGAGAAAGATCCGCTGGTGCGGCAGGATCTTGAAATCCTGATCACGCAAGCCGATCGCGACATCCGGTCCTCGGAAGCCACCGAGCGCAACTTGCTGCCTTACAGGAATGTCGCCGGCGGCATCTTCTTCGGGATCCAAAGTCTTCTCGACGATCAGATCGCGGCTGCACGCCGGCCCGCCGCACTCGTCCGATTGCGCAAATACACGGGCCTCGAGGCGGGCTACCAACCAGTCACAATTCAGGCTGAAGAGCGCTTTCGCGAAAAGCTAAACACGCCGGGGCTTCTCGGGCCTTCGAAGGCGAAGGTCGAAAAAGACCTGGAAAACACCAACGCCTACATCAATGGGATCGGCCTGTTGCTCGAAAAGTACAAAATGCACGGCTACGAGGACGCATTTGCCAAGCTGAAAACCGAGCTGGCTTCCTATGACGACTTTGTGCGCACCGAAGTTTTGCCCAAGGCGCGCACCGATTTCCGTCTTCCGCCGGAGCTTTACACCATCGCGCTCGCGAACTACGGCATCGACTATTCGCCCGATGAGCTCACCCGCCTGGCTCATCAAACCTTCACCGAACTGCAGAGCGAGATGCAGCCGATCGCGGCGAAAATAGCGCGAGAGCGGCACCTGCCATCTTCGGACTATCGCGACGTGATCGCTGCTTTGAAGAAGAATCAGATCCCGGGCGATCAGGTTTTGCCGCATTATCAGAAGCGGCTCGCGGAGATCGAGGGGATCATCCGCCGCGAACATCTGGTGACGTTGCCGGATCGCCCGGCCATCATTCGCCTCGCGACAGCCGCCGAGACCGCGCAGCAACCCGCGCCCTCATATGGTCACCTCCGCCGCTGATCGGCAATCACGGCGAGCGGGGCCAGTTTGTGCTTCCGCTCGAGACCACCGGCAAGGCAGGCGCGACTCTGAAGTACGACGATTTCACGTTTCGAGGCCGCATCCTGGACGCTCACCGCGCATGAGGCGCGGCCCGGGCATGAGCTGCAATTCGACGCCATGGTGGAACGCGGCGTGTCGCTCGCGCGCGCCCTGTTCGCATTCAACAGCACCAACGTCGAAGGCTGGGGACTGTACTCGGAATGGTTCATGCTGCCTTACATGCCGGATGACGCCAAGCTGGTTTCGCTCGATTACCGATTGCTGCGCGCCGCCCGTGCGTTTCTCGATCCGGAACTTGCAGCAGGGCAAAATCACGCCGGAACAGGCCATGCAGGTTTTGGAAAAGGACGTGGTCAGTTCGCCTGGCATTTGCAACCGAGGAAGTGGAGCGCTTCACGTTCCGCGCGCCCGGTCAGGCGCCGTTCGTATTTTGACGGCTACACGCGGTTGCTCGAGATTCGCAAGGCCGCCGAGCAAGCTCTCGGCCCCAAGTTCAACGTGCAACGCTTCCACGATTTCATCTTGTCGCAAGGCTTGCTGCCGCCGGATCTGCTGCGCAAGGCCGTGATGGAAGACTTCGTCGCATCCAGCAGCCACCAATCACCAGCCACCAACAATTGACCCCGTTATAATGTTGAGCGATGGAAAAACAGACGTTCGACAAGGGCCTGAGCATCCGCCGCGAGATGTTCGGCGCGGAGCTTGCCGACAAAACCTGGGCCGCCGCTGACGATTTCAACCGTCCGCTTGAAGAACTGGTTAATCAATATTGCTTCGGCGAGATTTGGGCAAGGCCCGGCCTGGATCGCAAGACGCGCAGCATCGTCACGCTCTCGATGCTCACCGGATTGAACCGGCCCAATCAAATCCGCGCGCATGTGAAAGGCGCCATCGCCAACGGCGTAAGCAAGGAAGAGATCAAGGAATTGTTCCTGCAAGCCGCCATCTATTGCGGCGTGCCGGCGGCCGTCGACAGCTTCCGCATCGCCCGGGAAGTTTTCAAGGAGATGGGGATCTAGAGTTGATGCCGCCCGCGTGCGGCCGCGCCATCTACGGCGTGGCTCTCAATTTTCGCGCGGAACTCGAACGCCTGACGGGCCAACTGCCTATCGCACCCGTGCTCTATCTGCGGCCGCGGAATACGTGGAGCACGAGCGGCGCCGCGATTCGATTGCCGGCGGATGCGAAAGAATTGAAGATGGCCGGAACGATCGGCGTCGTGATCGGCGGCGGGCTACGTCGTGGTCAATGACGTCAGCATTCCGCATGAATCCTACTATCGTCCCGCGATTCGACAGCGTTGCCGCGATGGGTTCTGCGTGATTGGCATCGGAGATCGCCGACGGCACCGGCCTGACGAGGTTCGTACCTTTATCAACGGCGAACTCCGTTGCCGAGCGAGCACTGCGGATCTGGTGCGCCCGATCGATCGGCTGATCGAGGACATCAAGGAGTTCCTGACTCTCGAACGCGGCGACATCCTACTGGTAGGCGAGCCGCCCGATGCGCCTTTCGCGCGCGCCGGCGATCGCGTTCGAGTGGAAATCGATGGTCTGCCCGCGATCGAAAACCAGGTCGTGCCTGAATGAAATCTGCGCGGGTAGCTTATGCCGGTGCGATCCATCATGTGACGGAGGGCGACCCCCGCCTCCTCTCCGGTGATCCAGTGGTCTGGCTTCCGCCGGTGCAGCCGGGAACCATTTTCGCGCTCGGTCTCAACTACGCCGATCACGCGAAAGAACTGGCCTTCAAACCTCCCGATGAGCCGCTGGTGTTCTTGAAAGGCCCTCAATGCCTTGTGCGGGCATCTGCGGCCAGACGCGCCGGCCGCGCGGTGTCACCTATATGCACTACGAATGTGAGCTGGCGGTAGTGATCGGGAAGACCGCGCGCAAAGTGACACGGGCTAACGCGTACGGCTACGTCGCCGGGTACACCGTCGCGAACGATTATGCGATTCGCGACTATTTGGAAAACTTCTATCGCCCGAACTTTCGCGCCAAGAGCCGAGACTTTGCCACCCCATTGGGACCCTGGTTGGTCGACGCCGCCGACGTTCCCGATCCTATGAACCTGCGCCTGCGAACGCTTGTAAATGGCCGGGTGACGCAAGAGGGTAACACGCGCGATATGATCTTCGACATTCCCGCGCTGATCGAGTATCTCAGCGGCTTCATGACGCTCGAAGCGGACGACATCATCTTGACTGGAACGCCCGAAGGTCTCGCCGATGTGAAGGTGGGCGATGAAGTAGTTACCGAGATCGAGGGCATCGGGAGTTTGAAGAACACGATTATCGGCGAGCCGGAGGATTAGAACATGTTGGATGACCGCGGTATTCAAGACGCCGCTAAGCGTCTGGATGAATCGGAGCGCGCACGGACTCAGATCCGCCAGCTCTCGCTCCAGCATCCGGAGATGAACATCGACGATGCTTATGCAGTCCAGAAGGCCTGGGTCGATCTCAAAATCGCGGCGGGCCGGGCACTGCATGGCCACAAGATCGGATTGACGTCCAAGGCCATGCAGTATTCCTCCAACATCAATGAGCCCGATTACGGTGTGCTGCTGGACGACATGTTCTTCGCCGATGGCTCCAGCATTCCAGCCGATCGCTTCATCGTCCCGCGCTTGGAAGTTGAGCTGGCGTTCGTCTTGAGCAAGCCGTTGAAAGGCCCGAACTGCACCATTTTCGACGTATTGAGCGCCACCGAATACGTGACGCCGGCCATCGAGATCATCGACGCGCGCATCCAGCAAGTGGATCCCGAAACAAAGGCTACGCGAAAGGTTTTCGACACCATTTCCGATAACGCCGCGGGCGCTGGCCTGGTGTGCGGCGGCCGTCCGTTCCGTCCGCTCGATGCCGATCTGCGCTGGGTCTCGGCGGTTTGTTATCGCAATGGGGTGATCGAAGAATCGGGCGTCGCTGCGGCGGTCCTCAACCACCCCGCGAATGGCGTCGCGTGGCTCGCGAACAAGTTCGCGCCGCACGGAGTGTCTCTGGCCGCTGGTGAGGTGATTCTTGGAGGGTCCTTCACGCGCCCAGTTCCCGTGCGCCGGGGCGATACGTTCCACATTGACTACGGAACGTTTGGTTGCATTTCCTGTCATTTTGAATAGGGCGCAGATGGACCTCCAAAACAATGCCTTCAAAGCCGCGTTGAAAAGCGGCCAACGCGCGCAAATCGGTTTGTGGCTAGGCCTGACGGATCCGATATGCGCCGAGATTTGCGCCGGGGCCGGTTTCGATTGGCTGCTCATTGACGGCGAGCACGCACCGAACGATGTCCGATCCATCCTCGCGCAGTTGCAAGCCGTGGCGCCATATCCCGTGCATCCCATCGTGCGGCCGGTTTCGGGTGACGTCCAACTAATCAAGCAACTGCTCGATGTCGGCGCACAGACTTTACTCGTGCCTATGGTGGAGAGCGCCGAGCAAGCGAGACAACTCGTATCGGCGATGCGGTATCCGCCTGCGGGCATTCGCGGTGTCGGAGCGGCGCTGGCGCGCGCGTCGCAATGGAACCGCATCACGAATTATCTGCACCAAGCTAACGATCAGATGTGTCTGCTCGTCCAGGTAGAAACACGCCAAGGACTCGACAATCTCGATGCAATCGCGGCGGTTGAGGGCGTGGACGGTGTGTTCATCGGGCCATCAGATTTGTCGGCGGCGCTCGGTCACCTTGGTAAGCCCACGCATCCTGATGTGCAGCACGCCATCGACGATGCCATCCGCCGCATTCGTTCCGCCGGGCGCGCCGCGGGCATTCTGAGCACGGATGAAACCCTCTCGCGCCATTACCTGTCGCTGGGCTGCAGCTTTGTCGCCGTGGGCCTGGACGGAAACCTGCTGATGCGGGCCACGCAGGAGCTGGCGCGCAAATTCAAGCAATAAAGTTCGGTAACCACCTAACCACTGGCAAGTTTATACGTCGAAGTGCACAAGTAGGCGGAATGGAACAGCTCGACGCTACGCTGCAGGACGTTCGGTTTTCGCTGCGCACCATGCGCAAGAACGGGGCGCTCAGCGTGACTGTGATTGCCACGCTCGGGCTTGGAATCGGCGTGAATACCGCCATTTTTAGCGTAGTGAATAGCGTGGTACTGCGCCCTTTGTCCTACCCGCGGCCCGATCGCCTGGTCACGCTCTTTGAAATCATGCCCCAGTTACCGCAGGCTTCCGCCGCTTATCTGAACTATCTGGATTGGCGCCGTCTGAACAACACCTGCGAAGCTCTTGCCGCGATGCGTTGGAGTGATTTCAACCTTACGGGCTCCGGTGATCCCGAACGGCTGCATGGCAGAATGGTATCCGCTTCGACTTTCTCGATTCTTGGCGTCGCTCCGCTGATTGGCCGTAGCTTCGATCCGGACGAAGATCGCGCCGGAGGTAAGCCAGTTGCCTTGATCAGCGAGTCCTTGTGGCGAAGGCGTTTTGGCGGCGACAAAGGAATTCTGGGGCGCACACTCACGCTCAATGGGTCGGCCTATACGGTGATTGGAGTGCTTCCGGCCGCCTTCCAGTTTCCGTTTCGCTTTGGTCCTTCCGCCGAGGACGTAGCGGTTCCGCTCGGTCAAACGGCGATGGACCCGATCATGAACGATCGCCTGTTCCATCCGGGCATTCGCGTTGTCGGGCGCCTGAAACCTGGGATTAGAGTCGAGACGGCTCGCGCAGACTTTGGGCGTATCGCGCACGCCCTCGCTCGTGAATACCCGAAAGAAGACGGCGGACACGGAATTTCCGTCACGCCGTTGAAAGACATCTTGGTGGGACAAGTCCGCGGCGGGCTCTATCTTCTGATGGGCGCCGTTATCTTCGTGCTTTTGATTGCATGCGCGAACGTAGCGAACCTTCTGCTGGCACGGGCCACGGCACGTGAGCCGGAGATCGCCATGCGCAGCGCTCTCGGCGCCAGCCGATCCCGAATCGTCCGCCAAATGCTTACCGAAAGCATGCTGCTGGCGATCGCAGGCGGCGTCGCTGGACTGCTGCTGGCATCGGCGAGCACAGCTTACCTTGCGAAATCGGCCGCGCGAATCCTGCCGCGTGCTGAACAGATCGGCATGGACAGTCGCGTGCTGATCTTCACCATCGCCATCTCCGTACTGACCGGCATCGTGTTCGGCCTTGCGCCCGCGCTCCAATTCTCGCGTTCGGAAATCCGTGCTTCTGGACGAGGCGCGGTGACCGGACGTCACGGCCTGCGCGATCTGCTCGTCGTCGGCCAAGTAGCACTGGCATTGCCTTTGCTAGTGGGTGGCGCTCTGCTGATCCGGACGCTTGTGAATCTGCATGGCGTCGATCCTGGTTTTGACCCGCAAAGAATGTTGGTGCTGGATGTCTCTCTTTCACCATCCGCAGGATCCTCGGGCTCTTCCATTCGCCGATCCATCGGCGATCTGCTTCGGCGTCTGAACAGTCTTGCCGGCGTGGAATCCGCGGCTCTTGCAAATAACCTCCCGATGTCCGGCGACGACGAAGCAGCGCCAATCTGGGTGGAAGGGCGTCCACGGCCAAAATCTGAATTCAACCTGCCTATAGTGCTCTTGTATTCGACCACTCCGCAATACCTGCGAGCGATGAAGATTCCGTTGCTCCGCGGGCGTTTCATCAACGAGCACGATGACGACAAGAGCAAGGTGGTAATGGTGATCGACGAAACAACCGCTCGCACGCTGTTTCCCAACGAAGATCCCATCGGGAAGCGCATCGTTGTCGGCGCAGCCTTGCCGAGCGAGATCGTTGGCGTTGTCGGACATGTGAAACACAGCGGACTCGACGACGACATAACGGATCGATTTCATATGCAAGCCTACTATGCGGCGATGCAACTGCCTGACGCGTTCTTAAAGCTGATTGCGGGCACTTCGGAGACAATCGTGTTGCGCACCACGTCTAATCCTGTCAGTGTTGCCGGTGCCGTGCGCTCGGAAATTCGCCAACTCGATCCCGATGATGTGGTTTCGAACATCCGGCCCATGGACGAGATCGTCTCCGGAACATTGGCTTCGCGCCGCTTCTTGTTGGGGTTGCTCGGCGCGTTCGCCGGAATCGCATTGCTGCTCGCCTCCGTGGGAATCTACGGAGTGATTTCCTATTCGGTGAGCCAGCGGATGCGTGAGATCGGCATTCGAATGGCCCTCGGGGCTAAGCCCGGCGACATCCTGGGGTCGGTGGTCGGTCAAGGCGCTATCCTTTCGATCGTGGGCATTGGGCTCGGCATCATCGCCGGCGTTTTCCTCACTCGATTCGTGAGCAGCCAATTGTTTGGTGTCGGCAGCACGGACCCGTTGACGTTCTGCGGAGTCGCAATCGCGCTGGCCGTCGTTGCCGTCTGCGCCAGTTTACTTCCTGCGCTGCGAGGATCGCGAGCTGACCCGCTGATAGCGCTGCGATGCGAATAAATTCTCGCGCTATTTCGCTTCGGCCTTTCGCTTCCAAACATCCCACGCGCGTTCAAAGCCGTCTTGTGACCCCGACTTCTTCGCTTCCTCAGGTTCGAAGTACGTGACCTTCCCGCCCAGCAGCATTGCTTCCTCTTGCAATTTGGCGTCGAGATCGAGATAGATCGCGCGGCCGACCACGACTTTCACCCCCTCGCCCACAACCGCAGCGCCGTGTCCACGCATCAACGCCGCCGGATGGCCGCCCAATACCTTGGCCAGCGCTTGCCCGCGTTTGGGGCTCTCGACCAGCATGTTGGTCATGCCATCCACATCACGAATTTCGAACACGGGAACGCTGGTCCCGATGAACGCTGCCATATGAGAGACCGGGCGCAGTGGCACGGAGCTGACGCTGAACGGAATCACCGCTGGTGAATGATCGTGAACGATGGCCATCACGTCCGGCCGCGCTTTGTAGATTTCGCCATGGATGAATCGCTCGCGATAGCCCTGGCGGCTGTCGCCAATTGGATTGCTGTCGAGATCGTATTCGATGATGTCGGCGGCGCTGACGAGTCCCGGCGCAAGCGACCGCGAGAGGAAGTAGTGGTTCGGATTCGCGGGATCGCGCACGCTGACGTGGCCGTAGCCGTCCAGGATGCCTTCGGATGCAAGGATGTGGTTGGCTGTGACGAGATCGTCAATGAGAGCCTGTTTGCCCGTCGCCTTCGCTGTCTGCGCCGAGCCAACCGCAGCGAGCGACAGCAAGGCCGCGAACGACGTCATTCTCGTAAAATTCATGGATCGGATTCTATCACCGGGAAGGTTGGGATTGGGGTTTGGGGGTTGGCGATGCGGTGCCGCAGCAGGCATAGTTTTACGCGCGAGTGGCGTTTTTCTTGTACCCATGCTCAGCTCATCGGCGGGATGAACCGCAGATTCCGGGCGAAGAGCCAGCAAAAGAAAAACACGACGTGGGCCTGGACGGCGAGTTGGAGCAGGCCGTATCCGGCCAGATCGCGGGCGCGCAGGCGCAGGATGCCGAGCAGCGGAAGGATGAAGATCGAGTCACACGTGACCCAAAGTTTCGCAAGGAGCTTCTGCGCGAAGGCGTCGAATGCATGCTGACCGGCGATATAGCGACGGCAAGTGTCCATCGAAGAGCCTGATGCGAATGCTCGGGCCATCTGGCAATCCGCGAGCGGATAATCGTTTTGTGGTTGTCGGTTTTCTCCAACCCACGAAGGAATGCGGTTTCGGCGGAAGGCCGCGTCCAGGTAAAAGTGACTCACCAGAGAGTTCGGATCGGATACTGCGAAATTAGCTCGTCGGGAGTCAACACAGTGAAGCCGTTCACTATGGCTTGGCAGATCAGCATGCGATCAAAAGGATCGCGGTGTAGCTTCGGAATTTTGGGCAGGTATAGAACTTCTTCCTCGGTCAATGGAAGAGCCGTGATCCCGTGAGCTTCTCTTTGGGATGGAATGAACTCAATTGGTGTTGCCGGCAACCGAAGCGTCCCTAGTGAATGCTTAACAGCGATCTCCCAAGTGGAGACAGCGCTCAGGAAGACGTCGTTCGCCGGATCGCTGAACCATTGCGCTGCATGTTTTGAGAGCCGTGATGAGCCGGTCACGATCCAAAGAAACGTGCAGGTATCGAGCAGCAGTTTCACGACTTGCCTTCGAAGGCGTCGAGCAATTGATCCGGCAAGGGTTTGAAGAACGACTTGGTGACCTTGAGCTTGTTCTTTGCGAGGCCGATGGGCCGCTTAGTTTTTCGGGTGGCCGCCAAAGCGCGAATTTCAGCCACCGGCGTGTTTCGTTTGCACAGGAGGATGGTTTCGCCTTCCGACAGCCGATCCAGATACTTCGAAAGATGGGTTTTGGCCTGATGCACATTGAGCCGGATCATAGTTCATTATTGAACTATGGAGTGAACTAAGTCAAAACGCTGGGCAGCTTTCGAGCCAGAGCAGAAGAAGCGGCCAAATGCGTTTGTTCATGTTGTATTACCTCATCGGCGGAATGAACGGCAGATGCCGGGCGAAGAGCCAGCACAGGAAAAACACAATGGGGGCTTGGACCGCGAGTTGGAGCAGGCCGTATCCGACCAGATCGCGGGCGCGGAGGCGCAGGATGCCGAGCAGCGGGAGCATGAAGAACGGATTGATCAGGTTGGGAAGCGCTTCGGATGCGTTGTAGATCTGGACCACCCATCCCAGGTTCACGCGGTGATCGATGGCGGCTTGCAGAACATAGGGCGCTTCGATGATCCACTTGCTGCCACCGGATGGGATGAAGACGCCGAGCGTGGCCGAGTAAAGCGCCACGAGCAGAGCAAACGTGTTGTGCGTGCTGATGGAGGTGAGAAGGTGGGCGGCTTTGTCGGAGAGTCCCGTGCCGACGATCATGCCGAAGATCATCGCGTACAAAGGAAACTGGATGATGACGCCCGTGGTGCCGGGGATGACTTCCGTCACCGCGCGCAGGAAGCGCTTGGGGCGCCATTGGAGGAGCAGGCCGGCGGTGAGGAAGATCAAGTTGAAGGTGTTGAGATCGAGAGCGGCGAGCGCGCCTTGGGGAGATGTGCGGAAGAGATCGACCAGGTAAACGATCAACACGGCGGCGACCAGGATGGTCAGTAGCGGACTGTATTCGAGCCATTCGCCGGGTTTGGTGCGCGGCTCGAGGTCGAGCTTGAAGGGCTCCCAGCAGAAGCCGTAGGATTCGGCGGTACGAGCGCGTTCGGGCGCGGGTGCTGAGAGATACGCGATAGTGACGCCGACGATCATCAGGATCGCGGCCATCAACAGGCTGGGCCAGAGGAAGATGGTGCTGGTGAGCGGGAGAAGGCCGCTGATGGCACGGAGCTTGGACGGGAGCGCGCTGGGGGTGGCCATCAGCATGGCGGCCGAAGATGAGATGCCGAGGGCCCAAACGACGGTTCCACCTACATAAGCGGCTGCGCCCGCGGCGCGGTAGTCGAGGCCCTTGATGCGCTGGGTGAGCTGGCGGACGAGCAGTCCGCTGATGATCGGGCTCATGCCCCAGGAGAGGAGACCGGTCAAATAGGAGAAGAGGGCGACGAGCGTGATGGCTTGGCGAGGCGTGCTGGGAATATCGGCCAGCTTTTGCATGGCGCGCTGGACCAGCGGGGTGGACGCGACGACGTAGCCGCCGATGATGATCATCACCATTTGCATGGTGAACGGGATCAGCGACCAGAAGCCTTTGCCGCCCTCAATGGCCAGGTCCGTGGGCTTTTCACCGGCAGCGACTCCGATGAGGAAGACAACGACGATGCCGACCAGTGCAAAGGCCAGGGGGTCGGGGAACCAGCGCTCGCTCCAGTTGGACAGCGCAACCCCGATGCGGGCCGGAAGGGGATTTGAGGTGCGCGGCATTAGCGTTTCGACATGAGTCGCGAAGCGAGACGGGTGCTCTGTTCAAGATAGTATGCCAGTTCCGGTGACGCCGCCGAGAGAGCGCGCAGTTGTCTCGATAGTTCGCGCGGTTCGGGGTAGGCGCGCCGGCCGCCCTTCAGAAACGAACGAAGGGTGCGGGCTACCTGACGCTCTAACAACGCGGCCGAGAGCCCTGGCGGATTCCCAGCGCGCCTCAGGGATTCAAAGGCGACGTGCAGCAGGGCAAATAGCAGAGTTCCGGTGGAGGTGAGCGCCGCGAGGTAGAAGGGTTTGAGCGGCCGCTCGATCGAAACAGCGCGCCGGTCGCGATGTTCCACCAGACTCTTCGACTGGCGAATTGCGAGGGGATCGCCCTCCACCAAGTAACCCTCGCCGTCGAAGCCGGGGATCGCGGCGATGGATCCGACGGAGGCGCCGCGCGCGGAAAGGTCGCGCAGATCGCCGCTATCGAGCCAGGTGCTGCACAAAACGACCGTCTTGCCGCGCCATGAGATACCGGACGACAACATTTCGGAAACGATCTGCGGGAGAGTTCCTTCGGGCACACAAATCAGGATGAGCTCGCAGGATTCAAACTCCGCGTAATCCTTGACGGCGTGGCCGGTCCGCAGCATGTTGGCGATGCGGCTGGCTACGCGAAAGGAGCCTGATTTCACCGGGCCCAGGCGGTCGGATAGCCAGCGGAAGCGCGTGAGGGGCGAGTCAGTGAGGCTGCCCGCTCCGATCAAGCCCACCGACCTGGCTTTCTTCATGAATTCCGAGTGATTTTAGCACCTTTATGCGATCGCGTAGTTGCGCAGCCTTCTCAAACTCAAATCTTTTCGCGGCATCGCGCATGCTTTCTTCCAACTCAGAGATGAATTTCTCCCGTTGTTCGGGGGTAAGCTCTTCGGCGGGGTCTTCGGGCTCGACCGGGACAGTGACGTAGTCTCCTTCGGCGATTCGCACCAGGCTCATGTCGATGGGCTTGATGATGGATTGCGGAGTGATGTTGTTCTGTTCGTTGTACTGTTCTTGGATGGCGCGGCGGCGATTGGTTTCGCCAATGGCGCGCTTCATGCTGTCGGTGTAGACGTCGGCATAGAGCACAGCGCGGCCGTTGAGATGGCGGGCGGCGCGGCCCATGGTCTGGATCAGCGATCCGGTGGAACGCAGGAAACCTTCTTTATCGGCGTCGAGGATGGCGACCAGGGAGACTTCGGGCAAGTCGAGTCCTTCGCGCAGCAGATTGACGCCGACCAGCACGTCGAGCTCGCCGCGGCGGAGGTCGCGCAGGATTTTCATCCGGTCGAGCGCGCCGATCTCGGAATGCAGATAGGCGCATTTTACGCCGACTTCGGCGTAGTACTCGGAAAGATCCTCCGCCATCCGCTTGGTCAGCGTAGTGACGAGCACGCGTTCGTTCAGTTCGACGCGCCGGCGGATTTCGTGCAGCAAGTCGTCCACCTGGCCTTTGATGGGGCGCACGTCGATCTGCGGGTCGACCAGGCCGGTGGGACGGATGATCTGTTCGACCACGACGCCGGCCGATTTCGTTAGCTCGTAGGGGCCTGGCGTGGCCGAGACGTAAAGCACCTGGTTCACGCGATTCTCGAATTCCTCGAACGTGAGCGGGCGGTTGTCCATTGCGCTGGGCAGGCGGAAGCCGAAATTGACGAGCACTTGTTTGCGCGAGCGATCGCCATGATACATGCCCTGCAGTTGCGGGATGGTCTGGTGGCTTTCGTCGATGAACAGCAGGTGATCGTTGGGCAGGTAGTCGAGCAAAGTAGGCGGAGCTTCGCCCGGCAGGCGCCCCGAGAAATGACGCGAGTAATTTTCGATGCCGTGGCAATAGCCGATCTGGCGGATCATTTCGAGATCGAACATGGTGCGCTGGTAGAGGCGCTGGGCCTCGACGATCTTGCCGCCTTTTTCGAGTTCTTTCTGCCACCATTCGAGTTCGGTTTCGATGCTGTGGAGGGCATTCTCGCGGCTCTCGGGCGTCATCACGTAATGCGTCTTAGGATAGATCGGCAGGCGCAGGTAGGTTTGGCGGACCTGGCCGAGGATCGGATCGATTTGACTGAGGCTGTCGATTTCGTCGCCCCAGAGTTCGATGCGATAAGCGTGGTCGTCGTAGGTCGGAAAAACTTCGATGACGTCGCCACGCACGCGGAAGGTGCCGCGCGTGAAGTTGTGATCATTGCGCTCATAGAGAATTTCCACCAGGCGCGTGAGGATCTGCTGACGCGAAATCTTCTGGCCTTTTTCCAGCATCAGAAGCATGCCGTAATAGGCTTCGGGCGAACCGAGGCCATAGATGCAACTGACGCTGGCGACGATGACGCAATCGCGGCGTTCAAAGAGCGAACGGGTGGCGGAGAGGCGGAGCTTGTCCAGCTCGTCGTTGATGGTGGCTTCTTTTTCGATGTAGATGTCGCCGGAGGGGAGGTAGGCTTCGGGCTGATAGTAGTCGTAGTAGCTGACGAAGTATTCGACGGCATTGCCGGGGAAGAAGGTTCGAAACTCGTGATAGAGCTGGGCAGCGAGGGTTTTGTTGTGGGCGAGGACCAGTGCCGGGCGGCCGGTCTTTTCGATCAACTGGGCCATGGTGTAAGTTTTGCCGGAGCCGGTAACGCCGAGTAGCGTTTGGTGTTTTTCGCCGTCGAGGAGGCCGCGGAAGAGTTGGTCGATGGCAGCGGCCTGATCGCCGCGCGGGCGGTAATCGACGCCCAGATGAAAGGCCATGCTTCCAGGATAGTGGGGATTAGGGATTGGGTGTTGGGGATTAGCCGGCGTGGCCGACCAGATCGGTGAGGCGCTCCATGATGTCTTTGAGGGTGTTCGATTGCGCGTTCAGTTCGACCGCGGCGGAAGCGCTCTCCTCGGCATTGGCCGCCGTCTGCTGTGTTACTTGCTGCATCTGCGCGATGGCTTTGCCGATCTGCTCCAACCCACGCGCCTGCTCCAGGCTGCCTTGATTGACTTCGTCGACGAGGGTTTTGACCTTGGCGGCTTCGCCCGTGACGGCTCCGATGGCCATGGCAACTTCATCCACTTTCGACTTACCTCCGGTGGACTTGGCGACGGATTCTTCGATGAGCGCCGCAGTGTCTTTGGCCGCTTGGGCAGAGCGCTGCGCCAGATTGCGGACCTCATCGGCCACTACGGCAAAGCCCATGCCCGCTTCGCCGGCCCGCGCCGCTTCCACCGCCGCGTTCAAAGCGAGGATATTGGTTTGAAAGGCGATCTCATCGATGACCTTGATGATGTTGGAAATTTTTCCGCTCTGTGCATTAATGTCGCTCATGGCCGCCACGGTCTGTTCCAAGGACTGGTTCGTCTGGGCGAACTTGTCTTGGGAGTGGGCGACCAGATCGGCGGCGGCGCGGCTTTTTTCGGTATTCAGGCGTGCCATGGAATTGATCTCTTCACTCGATGCGGAAGTCTCTTGAAGCGAAGCGGCTTGTTCGGAGCAGCCCTGGGCCAGCGACGCGCTGGAGGACGAGACCTGTGCGGCTGCGCCCGCCACCTCACGGGCGGCGACTTCCAGCTCGGTAGCGGTTATTTGCAATTGGCGCGTAGCGCGCCGCATGGCGACGGTCACCGTGATGCCGAGCAGTGCGCAACCAAGGAGCCCGAAGGCGAGGACTGCCTTGGCGGTCCGTTGCATGCCGGCGGCTTCCTCATTGGACTTGGCGTTGCGCGTGTGCAGGAGTTCGGTGTACTGGTCGAGGGCGGCCACAATCCTGCCTCCGGCCGTAACGAGTGTTTTCTTATCCCATTCGGTAGCTTGACTGACCGCGCCGGCCGCCAGGAGTCTTCGGACTTCGAGCTGCTGCGTTTTATATTCCTGGATGCCGGCCTCGGCCTGGCCGATCAACTCACGCCCGCGGTCGGTGCGGAGGAGAGGGCGGATTACGCTGATTGTTTCGAGGGCTGCGCTCATGGCCTTGTCGTAGGCGTTGCGGCAAGCGATGACTTGCTGCTCCGCCTGGATATGCGAAAAGAGCAGCATCCCGCGTTCCTGCAAACGAAACGTGAATACGCTCACTTTTAACTCTCCCGCCAACTCGATTTGCCGGGCGGATACTGCAATCGATTCATCTAGGCGGTCTCCCAGCGCGGTAACGTACCACCACCCACCAGTCCCAACCATGGCACAGGCCGCGATCATCCCACCGAGGCATAGCCCCATCTCTTTTCCGATCGTCATTTTACCTTTTCTCCACGGGCCAGGCGCACATCCAGCGGCGCGTCCGCACCTCATTCAACGACCTTATCGGAGTGATTTGCCGTAGCGTGAGCCGGGTTGGTGCTGAGGCGGCGGAGCTACTGCTTTGCGGTTTCCTGCTGGGGCTTGAATTCGGTTGCCAGGCGCTGGGCTTCGATAATTTGTTTGGACTTGAGTTTTTTGGCGATGAGATCGCGCTGCGCGACGCATCCGCTGTTGCCCTTGGCCGCGCACAGGTTGAGCCACTTGTAGGCTTGGATGTAGTCACGTTTCACGCCTTGGCCCGATCCATACATGGCGCCCAGATTGTGTTGGGCCGGAGCGTAGTCTTGCTCAGCGGCTCGCCGGAACCAATTCACAGCTTCGGCCAAGCTTTGAGGAACGCCGTGGCCATCCACGTAGAGGAGCCCCAGGTTAAACTGCGCCTCCGGCTCGCCTTCTTCGGCCAAGGGGCGCCACTCCTTGACGGCTGTGGTGTAATCGCCTTTCTGAAAGGCGTCCAGGCCGGCCTGGAAATCGGCTAAGGCGGGAAGAACGGCGGCGAAGAAGAGCAGGGTCAGCGACCGGGATCGATCTCGCATGGAGACATCCTCCTACCCGTATTGAAGCACAGGAAGAGGGTTTGGTTTCGCGGTAGTGAAGTGCTGAGAATCCCCTCAGCGCCGAATCAAGAACCCCTTGGGCGCGAAAGTGAAACCGAACTTCGTTTCGCGCGCGTGATCGCGGATGTAGTCGTGCGGAAAGCGCGCGAAGTAGGCTTCCAGAGCCTCATATGGCCCTGGTCCCCACCCAGGCAGCATGGGGTGGCCGTTGAGGCTTCCGTCCTCGACGACCACGTAGTCTCCGGGCTGGGTTACAAAGCGAAGGAGCATCAATTCATCCAGCACGTGTTGCTGGGTGTGATCGCTATCAACGATACAGAACGCCGGACCGCCGTAATGCCGCCGCAGTTCGTTAAAGCGGGCCGCGACGGCGGCGCTCGCGGTGTCGCACTGGAGCAGCTCCACCAGATGATGGCGGCGCACCTTGTCGTCCACGAGGCTGTGGTCGATATCGACGGAAAGAATCCGCGAGCGCGGGGAGACGAGTTGCAGAATCTCCGCGAAGTAGAGTGTAGAGCCACCGTGCCAGGTACCCATCTCCAGGACCAACGACGGTTTAATCTCCGCCAGAATCTCCTGATAGTTCCACAAGTCCGAGACCGACTTCAGGCAGGGAACGCCCAAGAAGGTGGTCTTTTGCCAGACTCCGGTGTCGTAATACCAGCAATGATACTGTTCGCTTGGCGATACGAGAGGCGCACCCATAGAATGCACCTCTTGCTTGAAAAAGTTTCTCATATAGCCCAACCGTTTCGCGAATCGGGAAAGTTTTAATCTTTAATCAAAGAAAGGAAATGAGCGGGTCAGGGGGCCTGGTCCCGGAACGCGGCCGATTGAGCATCAAAGCTACGTTTTACTTAGACTACCATTAACTAGGGTTCGAGCAGAAATCGCCCGGATTCTTCGAGGAACAGATCCAGGCGATCGTGATGCACCCAATGTCCGGCGCCGGGAACTTTCACTACGCGATGATTCCGGATGGACGATGCGCGCTGGTCGGTATCGGGATCGGGCATCCAACTTTCGAGGCCCCAAAAGAGCAGCACGGGGCAAACGATCTCGGAGAATATTGCGTTGAGGTCGGCCATCCCGTGGCCGAAGGGCGGAAGGCTGCGGACGTAGTTATCGAATTTCCAACTCAAGGATCCGTCGGCGTTCCAGTTTGTGCCGTGCAGGGTCAGATGGCGCGCGACTTCATCGGACAGGTGGGGATTCGCCTCTTTCATGCGCGTGACCGCGGCTTCCAAGTTGGGATAGTGGTGCGGATCGCGCTGTTCCAGCTTACGCACGCCTTCAATCCAAGCGCGCAGACGCTCCGGCGGGGGATTGTGGACGCGATGCGAAGCCGGCAGTCCGAGGCCCTCGATGGCGATCACTTTGCGCACGCGATCGGGGTAAATGCCGGCATAGATCAGGGTGAGGATTCCACCGAGCGAGTGCCCGATGAGATGGACGGGGCTGCCGCCGTGCACGCCACTCAGCAAATCGACGAGGGTCGCGATATCGAGAACATGTTCCGGAATACTATAGGCGGCTCCCGGCGCCCAGGCGCTGTTGCCGTGGCCGCGCAGGTCCATGGCGTACACGTGAAAATGTTCGCGGAGCGAGCGCGCCACCCAATCCCAGTTGCGCGCGTGATCCAGGCCGCCGTGCACTAGCAGCAGGGGCGGCTTGCCGTTCTGTCCCCAGTCCCACAATTGCAGCTTCAGGCGATGGGAATAGTAATAGTGGGAAACGGGTTCCAATTCACCTATTGTAGACGGCGAGGGCGGAGCGGCCGGGCTTACTACTTCGCGAGCACGTTCTGCTCGCGCACCTCGGCATGGTGGCGGACGTCGATGCCCTTGACCAGGAACAGAACGTCCTCGGCGATGTTGGTGGCGTGATCGGCGATGCGCTCCAGATTGTGGGCGATGAACATCAGGTCGACTGCGCGCGGGATAGTAGTGCTCTGTTCCTGCATGAACGCGACGAGCTCCTTATAAACAGCGTCGCGCAGGCGGTCCACTTCGTCATCGGAAACCAGGACGTTGCGAGCCAGTTCTTCGTCGCGCTTGACCAGGGCATCCAGGCTCTTGCGCACCATGTCCTCGGCCAAGTTGGCCATCTTAGGAATATCGATCAGCGGCTTCACGGGCGGATCCCGCATCAGCGACAGGGCACGCTGGGTGATGTTTACCGCGAGGTCTCCCATACGTTCGAGGTCGCCATTGATTTTAATGACCGCGGTGAGAAAGCGCATGTCGCGCGCCATGGGCTGATAGAGGGCCAGCAGGCGCGTGGCGTACTCGTCAATCTCGATGTCCTTTTGATTGATGAGCGCCTCTTTCCACAGGACCTCCTTGGCGGCCTGCTCATCGCGCTGTACCAGAGCGGCGACACTTTGATGGATCGCCGACTCCACCAATCCGGCCATCTCGAGCAGCCGGCTCTGCATTTCGTCGAGTTCTTCTCTAAAGTGGATCAACGATAACTCCTCACTTACCATATCGCGTAGGGCTCATCCGAACCGTCCTGTGATGTAGTCTTCCGTTTCTCGCTTTGCAGGCCGCTTGAAGATGATCTCGGTCTTGTCGAATTCGATCAGATTGCCGAGCAGGAAAAAGCCGGTGAATTCGGCCACGCGCGCGGCTTGTTGCATGTTGTGGGTCACGATGACCTGGGTGCACTGGTCTTTGAGGGTGAACAGCAAATCCTCGATCTTGGAAGTGGCGATGGGATCGAGCGCGGAACAGGGTTCGTCCAGCAGCAAAACTTCCGGGTCTACCGCGAGGGCGCGCGCGATGCACAATCGCTGCTGCTGGCCGCCGGAGAGGCCGTAGGCGGATTGATTCAGCTTGTCTTTCACTTCATCCCACAGTGCGGCGCGCTTGAGGCTGTGCTCGACGATGTCGGGGAGGGACCGGCCGGCCTTCAGTCCGTTCACTTTCACGCCGTAGGCGATGTTGTCGAAGATCGACTTGGGGAACGGGTTGGGGCGTTGAAACACCATGCCGACACGGCGGCGGAGCTTGGTGACGTCCTGGTCCAGACACATTCTCGCCATCCAGCAAGACCTGGCCTTCGTATCGGGCGCTCTTTACGGTTTCATTGATCCGGTTCAGGGTGCGCAGGAATGTGGACTTGCCGCAGCCAGAAGGCCCGATGAGCGCAGTGATGCGTTTCTCCGGAACCTCCAGGTTGATGTTGTGGAGCGCGTGGAAATTGCCGTAGAAGAAATTTAGATTGACGGCCTGCAGTTTGGGCCTTGCGGCTACTTCAGGCTGAACGCCGGCAGGCGCGGACGGTGGCGCGGTAATCTCACTCATTTTGGCAGACTCCGGCGTGGCTGCCATATTCTTAGGTTACTACCCCCTCTGAGCGGACGCTCCGCGAGACAGCACCCAGCGGGATGCGACATTGGCGATCAAGACGAGCACCAGCAGGACCAGGCCCGCGGCCCAAGCCTGACGATGCCAGTCGTCGTAGGCCGAGATAGCGCGGTAGTAAATCATCGCCGGAAGCGCCGCCGTGGGCTCGCTCAAGTTGTTCGCCCAGTACTGATTGTTGAAACTGGTAAATAGCAGTGGCGCAGTCTTCGCCGGCGATGCGGGCTACGCCCAGGATCATGCCAGTTAGGATGCCTTGTCTGGCGGCAGGCACGATGACACGTCATGATGGTTCGGGTCTTGCTCGCTCCGAGCGCGAGAGAGCCTTCGCGGAGGGAATTCGGGACGCCTCGCAGGAACTGTTCGGTGGCGCGCAGACCGATGGGGATCATCATCAGGCTGAGCGCAAATCCGCCGGCCCAGGCCGAGAAATGGTGCATGGGCACCACGATGACGGTCCAGGCGAAGATCCCGATGACGATGGAAGGCACGCCGTTCAGCAGGTCCGCGGTGTAGCGGACCAGCATGGGCACGGTCTTGCCGCCGAATTCCGCCAGATAGATGCCGCCCATGAAACCCACCGGAACCCCGATGGCCGCCGCGATCAGGATCAAGATGCCGCTGCCCACGATGGCATTGGCCATGCCGCCGCCAATTTCGCCCGCGGACAACGGCAGCTTGGTGAAGAAATTCCAATCCACCGACCGCCAGCCATTGACAACCAGAAAGCCGAGGATCAGGAACAGGACGGACACGTGAGGAACGTGCAGACGCCTGTGAGCGTCAGCATGACGTTGTTCAGGATGTTGCGCCGCGCCGTCCGATCCATTAGGTCTGCTTCGATCCTTTCCGCGTGGTGACGATGATCAAGCAATTGGGCGGCGCCATTGAGGACCATGGTGAGGGCGAACAGAACCAGCCCAAGTTCGACCAGAGCGCTGAGATAGACATCGCCGGTGGCTTCGGTGAACTCATTGGCGATGATGGCGGCGATGGTGTAGCCGGGCGAAAGCAGAGAGCTGTGAATGCCGGTATCGTTGCCGATGACCATAGTGACCGCCATGGTCTCTCCCAAGGCGCGCGCCAGGGCCAGGAAGACGGATCCGAAGATCCCGAGACGCGCGTAGGGCACCACTACTTGCCAAGTGGACTCCCACTTGGTTGCGCCCAAGGGCGAGTGCGGCTTCGCGTTGTTCGCGAGGCACCGCCAGCAGAGCTTCCCGGGAGATGGAGATGATGAACGGAAACGTCATGATGGCCAGGATCATGCCCGCAGTGAGATAGCCGACTCCATAGGCCGGTCCTTGAAACCAGGGCAAGAAACCCGAGCGTGTGCTTCAGAAACGGCTCGATGTATTGGCGCATGAGGGGCACCAACGTGAAGATCGCCAGCAGGCCAAAAATCACGCTGGGCACGGCGGCCAGCAACTCCACCAGGAAAGTGCAAGCGTTGGAAAGCTTCGGCGGCGCCAGCTCGGCGAGAAAGATAGCCGCGCCCACTCCTAGCGGAACCGAAATCAGCAGAGCGAAGAAAGACGTCAGCACCGTTCCGTAGATGAACGGCAGAGCGCCGAACTGCTCGGTCACCGGATCCCAGGTCTTTCCCGTGAGGAAGCTCAAGCCGAACTTGGCGCGCGAAGGGCCGGAGTGGATCCACAGCTCGTACACCAGAAACACCGTGACCAGAAACACGCTGGCGGCAAAGATCAGCGTGACGAGGTGCGCGATCTGATCCCCGTCACGCCAAAACTTCATGAGATTTCCGCGGACGCGATTGAGGCGGCGCGGTGAGCAACAGCAGTTCCCATGCTAGAATTTCTTACTTTATCAGCGCGATCTGCTTTTGTTCCTTGGCGACTACCGGCTTGGGAAGCGGGGCGTAGCTCATTCCTGCCGCATCCCTCTGGCCGGTGGTCAGCATCCATGTCAAGAAGTCCGTGATCGACTTCTTCTTGGTCGCGTCGTCGATCTTGTCTGGGAATCAGCAGCCAGGTGAAGCTCGAAATCGGATAGGCGTTCTTGCCGGGAGCGTTGGTGATGGAGACGCGGAAGTCGGCGGGCATTTCCTTGGCGGCGCCGGCGGCGGCTTCGGTGACGGTGTTGAAATCCGCTTTGACGAAATTGCCGGCGGCATTCTTCACGGCACCGTACTCCATTTTGTTCTGGACCGCGTAGATCAATTCGACGTAGCCGATCGAATTCGGCGTCTGCTTCACCAGTCCAGCCACGCCTTCATTGCCCTTGCCGCCCAAGCCGACCGGCCAGTTCACGGAGGTGTTGGCGCCCACTTTCGATTTCCATTCCGGGCTGACCTTTGAAAGATAGTCGGTCCAGACGAAGGTGGTGCCGCTGCCGTCGGAGCGATGCACCACCTGATGTCTTCGTCCGGCAGTTTCACGCCCGGGTTGTCCTTGGCGATCGCCGGGTCATTCCATTTCTTGATGGTGCCGAGGTAAATGCCGGCCAAGTGTCAGGCGGTGAACTTCAGATCGACGCTGAACGCCGGGAATGTTGTAGGTGGGAACGAGGCCGCCGAGCACGGTCGGGAAATGCAGCACTTTGATATTTGGTGATCTTCGAGATTTGCTCGTCGGTCATCGGCATGTCGGAGGCGCCGAAATCGACCGTGCCTTCGGTGAGCTGGCGGATGCCGCCGCCCGAACCGATGGACTGATAGTTGATCTGGATGTCGGGATGCGCCTTGTGAAATTCCTCAAACCACTTCTGATAGATGGCGGCGGGAAAGTGGCGCCCGCCGCGTTGATGGTTTCGGCAGCGGAGACCGCCATCGCAGGCGGCGGCTGCTAACAAGGTAATCCAGAAGTAACCTGTTTCTTCATAAATCGAATCCCCCTTGTTCGTGGGGACGGCATCGTGCCGCCCCCTGTTTAGATCGCACGCGTTTAGAACGTTCGGCATGCTGCCCGGCAGCGTGTAGCGGATGTCGAAGTAGATGCGTGTTGTCGTGGGTGTCCTTCGGGCCCGTGCCGACGTACCAGGGTCGCGGTCAGATATTCGTACTGGCCCATCAGGTTGATGGCGCCGTAGCGCGGGCTGCCCCACATGGTCTCGTTGAAGCCGAAAGTAAGCTCCTGAATGGCCCTGTTCTGGCTGTTGGAGGAACCGACTGTAACCGTAACCGACCGGCTTCCGTTGGTGTCGATCTGGACGTTCGCGCCGAATGTAGATGCCGCCGTAGTAGGCGTACCACAGGAACTTACCCGTCCTGGCTTCGAAACCGTCCACCGTGCCGCCGGAATGCATCAGGCTAGATTGCCGTTCGGCGCGCAACAACCAGATCCGGCGCCTGGCCGAAGAGATAGCGGCCGTCGCCATCGCTCCAGTAGTTGGTGGTGATGAGGCGGAAATTCTTGAAGATTTCGGCGTTCATGCCGACCAAAACGCCGCCGCCGGCCTTGGTGTGATATTGACCGGCCGACAAATTGTTCGGATTGATGATGTGGTAAGTACTCAGGATTCCGCCGACCTCGGCGTGGAAGCGCGAGCTCGGGTCCAAGGCGATCTTGGCGATGAAGTCGGGCGTCAAGGTCGGAGTTCCGAAGTTGATGTTGGCCTGATCCAATTGCGTCGGGGTCAGGCTGGCAAACGCGGCGGGCAGGACGATGGCGGAACCGCCGGCGGAGCCGCCGATATACTGCTCCGGATTCTCAGCCGAGAAGCCCCAGGCCGCCTTGTCGTTCGGAGTGATAGAGTACGCGCACGCCGGGCTGGCGAGTCCAAGTCAAGCCCGCCATGTAATTCACGTCCATGACTTGCGAGTAGAAGATGTCGCCCGGCAGCGGCGAGATCGCCTTTGCGGTTGGGCGTCAGCATGCTCCAGCTTTGGCCCGCCAGAAATTCCCAGCCATCTCTTCGGACATCCACCCAGTAGAGGCGGATGCGGGGAACCACGGCGCCGTTGGTGACGCTGATAGTTGGTCCCTGCGCCGCTGTCCCAGGAAGTCGAACTCGTTGTAGCCGATGAAGTGGGCGCCTTTCCAGTCGCCATCAACGCGGAAGCCGAGACGGCAGTTCTGGATGCTGAAACGATCCTCGGAGATCTTGCCGTCGGCCACGTTGTTATAGGGGACGCTGCCGAAATTGCTTCCGATTTGGGAGTTGGCGGCCTTGTCACGCCACATAGAACGTGGCGTCCATGAAGCCGATGGGGATGATGCAAACGCTGCCCAGCCGCAGGTAGGGCGGCACGGCATTGGTATCCAGAGGCGCCTCGCAGGGGTTGCCACCGCCGGACGCAGGCTGACCCGCGCTCAGGGCCGGTGCTGGCCGCTGGCGCGATGGAGGGAATGATCGGCGTGGTGCTGGCGACATCGCCCAGCGCCTTATCGTGCGGCAACGAGAAGTCCTGACCGGGCTGCAAGATCGGAGCGGCGCTGGTGGCCCTCTCGATCATTTTCTTCTGGTCTTGCAACGTCAGCCTTCAGCTGATCGATCTGCTTTCTGCTGCTCGAGCCAGCTGCGCCTTCAAAGCGCGTACATCCGATTGTTGGCTGGACTTGGCGCCGCGGTTTGTCCCACCAGCGACGCGGCCAAAAAAACCGCGGAGCAAATCACAACTTCCAAGAGTTTTAGCTTTCATCGTCTCCATCCCAGATTAGGTTCTTTCAAGATTTTGTTCCAAAGCGAAGCGGTGCGATATTCTGTAGACCGCCTTAGGGAGGATAGCGCGGTGGCGTTAGCGAAAAATGACGATCAGGTTAAAATCGCAGTTACAACGTTAGATTAAACGGTTGGTAAGCTCAATGTGAACTCGGAACCTTCACCCAAGCCGGCTTTCCACCTGGATGGTTCCACCCATCTGTTCGACGGCGTGCTTGACGATGGAAAGACCCAAGCCGGTGCCGCCCATGGCGCGCGACGGGCCTTGTCCACGCGATAGAAGCGCTCGAAGATCCGCGGCAGATCTTCGGAGGGAATGCCGATGCCGGTGTCGCAGATCAGGATGCTGCCTTGCCGTTCTTCGAGCCGCATTTCGATCTGGACTTCGCCGCTGGGGCGATTGAACTTGACGGCGTTATCCAGCAGGTTGACGAACACCTGCTCCAGCCGCAGCTCATGGCCGATTACCTTGACATCCTCCAGCTTCTCGCAGACAGATTGACGCCTTGCACGCGCGCGGCGGATTCCACGGTGCGCAGGGCGGACTCGAGCGCGGCGCGGATGGAGACCGGGTGCGGCGGGGCGGTGAGTGCCGCTCGACTCGAGTTCCGAGAGCGACAGCAGATCGGATGCGATGTTGCTGAGCCGGGTGGCCTGCGACAGGATGATTTCGACGAAGCGGCGGTTGTTCTGCTGATCTTCCAGCGCCGCCGTCGAGCAGCGTCTCGGCGTAGCCGCGGATGGCGGCCAGCGGTGTCCGCAGTTCATGCGAGACGTTGGCGACGAAATCCTTGCGCACACGCTCCAGGCGTTCCAGCTCGGTGACGTCGTGCAGGATGGCGAGCGCGCCCGCGGTGGCGGACGCTCCCAGGGGCCCGGCCAGCACCTCGAAGGAATGGGCGCCGGCGGCAGGCAAAATGAGCCGCTGCTCCACGCGCTCGCCGGTAGCGAGGACGTTGGTCATGATTTCGCGCAATCCGGGATCGCGCACCAGTTCGAGCAGCGGCATTCCGGGGATCACGGGAAGCCGCGCGCCGACGGTTGCGAGCGAACGAATGATTGCAGAATGTGACGCGCAAGTCCTTGTCCACTGCCAGCACGCCTTCCACCATGCTGGCCAGGATCGCTTCGCGGCGCGCGCCCTCCAGTTTCAGGCTCTCCACCAGTTCGCGGATGCGCGGAGCGGTGCGCTGGAGGGAGCGGGCCAGCAGGCCGAGGTCGTCGTCGCCGGATGGTAGCGGCTGCTCGAGAACCGGCGGATCAAGCAGGCGCTCGACGTACGCGCGAAGTTGAGAAAGCGGCGCGAAAAGGTGCGCGTGAATAGAAACGCCGGGAGGGCGCCACCCGCCAGAAGCAGCAACGATGCCCCGGCGTAAAGGTCGCCATAGCTCGCGCCCCAGTTTGCGGAGCTATGCGAGCGCCACGTAACAGGCCATGGCGGCGAGCGAAAGCCGCCAGCAGGATAAAGCCGCTCCAAAGGTACGTGCGAATGATGCGCCCACTCACGGAAATCTGGTGACAGTATACTCGTTCCCAGATGGTTCACCAAACT
>CAVOVR010000008.1:0-788400 GCA_963699905.1 Bryobacterales bacterium | reverse complement strand
GATCACGGCGGCACACACCACGATCGTGGTCGCAGCCTTCTACGAGGCACTGGAGGAGCACGTTCCCCGGGAGTACCGCCTGGGACGTACGGGTCACAGACGCGCAGACGGCGGCGCTACAGCGCGACAACGGACTCCGCCGTGGCGCTGAGCTGGTGATCAGCACCCTGTACGAACGAGACCTGCCGCCGCCGTCCGCCGCCAGGGGCTTCGAGGGGAACGTCGCGTTCGTCCGTGCCTGGATGGCCAGCTTCAGCAAGCTGCTGTCGGACTTCCGTCATCAGCAGGGGATGCGGGAACTGTTCCCCGAAGATGGCCAGGGAGCCGACCCGGTTCCCTGGGAGGTGGTCATCGACCGGGCCGTCGAGCGCTACCGCTCGCACTTCCTCCAGCTGGCCGGGCAGGTGGATGAGTTCCGGTTCTGGGCGGAGCTCGGTGAGCACGCCGCCACACGGGACGCGCTTTCCCAGGTGCACGGCAAACTTTCCCGCCTGGTCGATGGTGATGACCTGGTGGAGGACCTGCGGGCCATCGTGGCCAGCGCCAACCGCCTGTACCTGACCGACCCGATCATCGAGGCAGGCGAGCACATGTGCCAGGTGGGCGTCATCGCACCGCCGGTCGAGCGCGGCTACATCAACCCGCGCTTTCGGGTGGCGCTGATGGATGGGTAGGCGGGCCCTTCCTGACCCGGGCTGGTGGCAGGACCAGAGGCCCCGTGACGACTTCGACGGTCTCCTGGTGGCCTATGTGCTCAGCCCGGACGCGACGCGGCTTCCCCTGCTGCTGCTCGGCGACCCGGGCGCCGGCAAGTCCACGCTGACTAAGGTTTTCGCCGCCCGGCTTCCCGACGCGGGGTTCACCGTGGTCCGGGTTCCGTTGCGGTGGATCACCGCCGGCGTTTCGCGTCCCCCGCGGTCCAAGTCCAGGAGGCGCTTGATGAGGCGACCGGCGGCCGGGTCCCTGGCCGCAACTTTCGGATCAGAGCGCAGGAACCATCCCGGTGATCCTGCTCGACGGACTGGACGAGCTGCTGCAGGCGAGCGACCATGACCGCCGGGCCTACCTCCGGGAGGTCCCGGAATTTCAGCGCACCGAGGCGGCGGTGGGTCGCGACGTCATCGTCATCGTCACCTCCCGGGTCGTGGTCGCCGACCGGCTGGACATTCCACCGGGCACGACGGTGATGAAGCTCGATCCGTTCAGCGACGAGGACATCGCAGACTGGCTAGCCGGTGGAATGAACCGAACGCCACGGCGTCTCCAGTGGTCCGTTCCGCGCGCTGGACGCCCGAGGCGGCTCTGCGGCACGAGGACCTGGCCCGGCAGCCGCTGCTGCTCCTGATGCTCGCCCTGTACACGGCGGATCCCGCTCTCCCCGCGCTTGACGCCGGCCTGTCGACGGCGGGCCTCGACGAGCGGCTCCTCGCCGAGTTCGCGCGGCGCGAGGCACGCAAGGGCCTTGGCCTCGACGCCCGGCCAGACGGAGGTGGATGACGCGAGAGCTCGACCACCTGGACCGCCTTGTGGTCGCCGCGTTCGGCATGTTCAACCGGGGCAGACAGGATGTCACCGATCAGGAAGCGGCGTGGATCTGAAGGAGCTCTTCGCGAAGACCTGATGACCCGCCCTCTGGAAGCGAAGCCGGGCAGCGAACCCTCGGGGAGTTCTTTTTCGTCCATGCGGCCGAGGCCCGCCTGTTCGGATCACAGCACCACCGGGGCCCGGCCCGACCCGGACGCAGCCCGGGTGGAGCCGGGACCCACCGACGCTCGGATGAGTTCCTGCACGCCACCTTCGGCGAGTACCTGGTCGCTCGCCATATCATGCGCGAGCTCATCCGAGTGGGCCAGGCCGTGGCGGGGAAGGAACGGCCGCCGATGACCTGCTCTTCGCCGTTCTCTCCCATCAGCCCCTCGCCGCCCGGCCCGCGACACTGGATTTCGCGCGGGACATCTTCCGCGACCTGAAGGACGACGGCCCCCGACCCCGGGTACTCGAAGCGCTCGAGGTCCTCGCGGGCTCCTACCGGACCCGACATGACTCGGATACGTACCCCGGCTACCGTCCGACGCCGCCGGATCTGGTGCGCCACCTCGCCTGCTATTCGGCTAACCTGGTGTCGCTCCGCGTGGCCCTGGCCCCGGACACCGACGGCGTCGCCGGCGGCCCGCCTGTTCCGGGACGGTGACGAGGACGCGGCCGAGGACGACGGTGCCGCGCTGGCCTGCTGGCGCTCGACGGTGTGGCGGTGGCAGGCGGCCCTCGACCGCCTGGCCTGAGCGCGCTGGTCACCTCCCTGACGGCAGAACTCTCCAGCGAGTGGCGCGTCCAAGCCCGCTCTCCGGTTCTGGGCGTACTGGGCATGAGCGCCCCCGATGTGGTGACCAGCGTCCTGCTGGCGAAACTTCTTCGCGATGCCGCAGCGGAGGACCGGATCCGGGTCCCAACCTGCCATACGGGACGATTTCCACTACGTGGATGATCGTGACCACGCTGGGCACCCGGACCGCTGGATTCATCAACTCGCCGGCGACGTGATCCCGATGCTCGCAGGGGAGTATACTCATCCGCTGCCGCCAGATCCGCCCCCGGGAATTTCCGATCATCACGCCCGGATCGCGGCCGGCCTTATTTTCCGCCATATCGACAGCCCGGGGAAGCGACCCCATCGAGAGACGTTCACCTCCGCGCGTATCCTGTTTCGCCTGCCGCACGTGTTCGAGGCCGATCCGCTCCTCCTCACCCATGCCGTACTCCGTCACCGGGAGATCGTGGTCGGCCACCCGGCGCTATGGCATCCAGGAATCTACGCCCCGGTCCGTTCTGCCCTGCACGCGCTCGCGCCAGGCCTGTTCCGCCAGCTCGACAATCAGCCGGAACAGCCTGACCCAAGCCAGCCCGCCGAAACGGCACCGTCCCCTATCCGCGGTCCTTGACGGGCAAGTGGAGCTTCGGTGACCGCGAGCACCCAGAGGGCTAGGCCCGCCAATAGCACCCGCCAGACCTCGCGTTGGAGTACCGATGGACCTAACGAATGATTCCGCCGCCGCCCTGCTGGAAGATCTGATCAGCACCGCAGGGATCACCCTTCCCGCCATGACCACCGAACTCGACAGCACCATCACCGTGGCCCCGGGCGCCCGCCAAAGGCGACGTGGACCTGACCCTCACCGCACCAGAGCCGATCCGCACCGCCCTGGCCGGCACTGCGATCCGCCTGTCCGCCCAGCTCGCCGCCACCGCCACCGCGACGGCGACCCGCCATGCCCTCGCCTTCCTCACCCCCGCAGGAACCGCCCGCTTCCGTCTCCCGTCCGGCGCTACCATCACCGGCATCCAGGTCCCCCCGCAGGCCCGCGGCGCGACCATCGAGCTCCCTGCCCTGGACAAGCCTGCCCCGGCAGCGGCGTCCGGCCCGCCGGAACTCAGACGCTGCGCGATCTCGCTGCCCGACCCGCCGGTGACGCTCACCGCCTACGAGCTGTCCGATGGCCGCCTGTGCGTTTCCGTCGAGGGCCCCCACCAGCCTGCCCCGGACACGGCCCTGCTCCTGTCCACCACCATCACGGGCACATCCACGGACTGGGCCCTGCTCCTGGGCTGGTCCCCGGTCATGGAGGCGGTCCACTCGACGCTGACCGTCGGCCGCGCCCGCCAGGGCCTCATCTGGCACATCAGCCCGGGCGTCACCAAGCTCGAGGACATCCCGGCCGCCGTCCTGCGCCGCAGCCAGGCTGCGGCGGACGGTCCCTCAGCCGACACGATCGCCGCTTTCCTGGACGGCCGCAGATGAGCCGCGAAGCGCGCCACGCGACGAGCCGCCTGGGAAGGCCGGTCGACGTCCGCTTCCCGGTCGCGGACTGGCGACGCGGGCCGCCTGCGGACCCTCCGCTTCGACCGGGTTCCGGGCCGCCCCGGCCTTTGGCGGCACCCGGATAACGCCCGCATCGAGGTGACCCCCTCCTTCGAAGGCGCCCTCGCCAGCGCCTGGGCCTGGGTATCCGCCCAGGACGCGCCGGGCCTGTGATGCGAGCGTCCGCTGGCGGCTGCTGCCTGACGACGGTGACCCGCGCGCCAGCGGCGGCTCCGCGGGCGGCGCCGCCGCCGTCGGCCTGGCCTACCTCCTTGGCCCACGTCAAGCGTGCCCTCGACCAGCGCACCGCGATCTCCGCCACGGTGACCCCGGACGGCGCGCTCGGCCCGGTCCACCAGTTGCCCGCCAAGCTGACAAGCGACGGCGGCGGCAGGAACGGCGGCACGGGCAGGGACTGGCGCCTGCTGGTCGTTGCCGCCCCGGACGAGAGGCCGGCCACCGAGGCCCGCCAGGGCAACCTGCCCCAGGTCAAGCCCGCCGCCGACGTGGGCGCCGCCGCCGCCCTCATGGCCCGCCCCCAGTATCTCCCGCAGCCGGGTGCTGAGCGCGCTCACCGCCGTCATCGTCATCGCGGGCACGCTCACCTGGTATTTCGTCAGCAGCCAGTCGGGCGAGCCAGCGCCAGGCGAACCTGGCTCAGGCGCAGGCGAGCGCCCATCGCCTGGCGTCGCTCGCGTCGAGCCTGACCGCGCGCGACCCGGAAGCCGCGTTGCACCTGTCGGCAGCGGGCTACAAGGCGGACAGCGCCTCAGCCGACGCCCGGGCGGCGCTCCTGCAGGTGACCCAGGCCGACCCGAGGATCGAGAGGTTCCTCGCCGCCCGCGGCAACCCCGCCGTCACCCGGCTCGCCAGCAGCGCGGACGGCTCGGTCGCGGTGTCAGCGGACGCCGCCGGGATCGCGAAAGCCTGGCGCCACGGCCAGCAGGCACCCACAGTCTTGTCGCGCGGCAAGGCGGTTAACGCCTTGGCGGTGTCCCCGGACGGCAGCCTGGTCGCCGTGGCCCGCGGCACCAGCGTCACCGTCACCACGGCCGACGGCAGCCCGCCCCCGGCTGGCCGTCCACCGGGCTGCGCGCCGCCGGCGGCGCGGTCGACACCCTGGCGATCAACGACGACGCGACCCCAGCCCGCGGCCGGTACCTCCTACGATGACCTCTACGTGTGGACCCGCGCCGGCGACACGGCCAGCTACGCGACGACATCCCTGGGAACCGGCGCCGTGGCGTCGGCGATGATCTTCCTCCCAGACGGTCGCCTCGTCACCGGCACGACCGCGCTGAACCGGCACAGTGGCGCCCAGGATCTGTCCGTCTGGGTGACGGGCACCAGGAGCCTGACCCGCACGGAGCTGACACAGCCGCCCATCCCCCCAACTGTTCTGGCCAGGCGTCAGGACGCTGGCGGTGGTCGGGGACAACTTGCTGATCGGCCAGACCTCCGTGCAGGTCCGCCCGCTCGACGCGCTGGACACGACCCGGATGACCCTGCCGATCGTCGACGGTATCGACGCGCTGGTGCCAGTGGACCGAACCCACGTCATGATCGGGGTCACCCCATCGCTCATGTTCGGCATCCCCCCGGTCGGCGGCGCACCCGCGACCCTCCCGACCACCTACACTGATTACGATCTGTTTACCGGCAAGCCGGTCGACGCCCCCTTCACTGCGGGCGTGCCCAGCACCTCGAACACCACCAGCCTCGTCCAGGCCGCCGCCGCCGGCCCTACACCGGCACGTTGCTAGCCGGGACCCATCGGGCACCCTCGTCGACTGGCGTCCGGCCTCCCCGCCCGCCTCGCAGGTCCTCCGCATCGTCCCCGACCCGGTCAACCGCTCGGGCGTCATCGTGACGCGTGCCGATGGTTCCGTCCTCAGCTTCGACGCCCTGTTCCAGGAAGTCAAAGGTCATCATCCCCGCAGGCCACCAGGGCCCCGCCACCGGCCTGGCGGTAACAGGCGCCACGGTGTTCGTCGGTCACCAGGACGGCACCGTCCTGCGGGTCAACCAGGAGACGGACAGCGCGCCTGCCACGCTGCTGCACCTCCAGACACAGGCTGTCTCGCTGGCCTACGAACCGAAAGGAGACATCCTCGCCGTCGCCGGCAACCACGGAGTGATCGCCCTGTATGACGCAGCGACTGGGAAGCTTGTACGGACTCTGCCGCACATTCATCACGCGACCGGTGCGGGACATCGCCTTCAGCCCGGACGGCACTCACCTCGCGAGCAGCGACATCAACGACACGATCGCCGTTCAATCGGTGCGCGGAGACGACACACGCTCGATCCCGATGCTGACCGCGGGCCTGCTGACCTGGCAGTCAAACCCGATCCTGCTGGCTGGCAGTGGCCCTGGCGACGTGTACCGCATCGACCTGCGCGAAACGTCCAGAACCCCGAAGCAACTGGCAGCCCCCGAGGAGACCAACATCCTCGGTGGCGCGCTGAGCCCAACGGGGAATCTGCTCATCCTCGCCTCGGCCGCCCAGGAGGCAGACCTGCTCGACCCTGCCACCGGTCGTGTCCTCGGCCGCTTCGCCACGCTGGACGCCACCCGCAGCGGTCCCCGGAACTCATTCGCCGCCGCGGCCTGGACCGCCGCCTTCACCCCCGACGGCGACGACGCGGTTTTCGGCACCGCAGAAGGCCACCTGCAGGTCATCACGGTGGACCTGCCCGCCCTGGCCGCCCGCGCCTGCGCCCTGGCCCCGACCGCCCCGGTCTCCTCCAGCGTCCTGACCGGCGCGAACCTGCGAGCCGCGCAGGACGCCTGCCTGATGAACGGCGCGCTGGCGAACGCCCAGGCCTCACCCCGGAGACAATCCGCCACCTGCAGGGTGAGGAGCGCCTCTCACCCGGAGCTGGACGCACTGCTCGCCGCCGACACCTGGCTCATTGCCTGCGTCACCGCTACCGCCCAGGCCCCGGACTGGCTGCTCCGCCAGGCCGACGCCGACGCCCTGATCCCCGCCCTCATCGCCGACCACGCGAACGCCCAGGCGGGCGCCGTCTTCCGCGCCCAGGCCAGCGCGGCCGCGGCGGTCGTCGCCTGGCGCCGCGGCGACGCCCCGCGGGCCCTGGACCTGTTGCGCCAGGCCGCCCGTCACTGGTCCACGGTGGAACAGCTCCCAGACGGACCGCCCCAGTCCCGCCACGCCCACTGGCCACACTCGACGACCACCTCCGCGCAGAACGCGCCCTGCACGACGTCCGCGCCTGGGCCCCGGTCGAGGACATCGCCCGGCTCGCCGAGGCCGCTACGGAAGCCGGAACCGACGACTCCGCGACGGACCTGCTAACGTCCCCGGTCAAGGCCGCGGTCGAAGTCAGGACCTGGGCGCGGACCCCCACGGGAACCGGCCCGCTGACCCTCATCCTCGAGCCCGTACCAGGCCGCCAGCCAGGCCGTGGCGCGCCCCGAGCGCGGGCATGACCAGGACCGACGAGCCGTTCCTCGCCGCCGCCCGCACCTGCGTGGACCTGGGCGCTGACCAGCGGTGGGGCTCACCCCCGAAAGCGAGCGTCCGCTGGCGCCTGCGCGACCCCAGAACCGTCCGCGTGACGCAAGTGACGGGTGACTCCGCCGGCCTTGCATTCGCCGTAGCCCTGCGGCAGATCAGCAGCGCACGTCCCTGGCGGACCGCGCTGGACCCTGCCACCAGCTACCTGGGATCCACGGACCGGGACGGGCGTGTGCTGACTCCCGCGTCCACCCCCCCCCTTCTCCCGGACGAGGCCAGCAGGCGGCTCCGGTACCTCATCACCCCACCTCACTGGACCGGCTCCGGTCCCAGTGCCGCGGCGCAGTCTCCCGTGAACCTGAAACTCCGCCCGGCCGCGGACGCCGACCGCGCGGTGGCCCTGGGCCGCAGGCCGGTCCGGGCCCGTCGCGCCCGGATCCTGGCCAGCGCCGGCGCTGCGCTCCTGCTCGTCGCCGGCGCAGTAACCGCCGTCATCCAGTCGCGCCACTCGGCGTCAACCCAGGACACCATCGCGACCGCCCGCGAAAGGTCGGCCGCCGCCCTTGCCCTGGCCAACCAGGCCAGGACCCAACTCGCCAGCGACCCGCCCCGCGCGATCGTCGCGGCGGCCGCCGCCTACCGACTGGACCCGGCCGACCCGGTTGTCCAAGACGCAGTGATCGCCGCGGCGGCAGCCGACCCGCGCGCCCGCGGCTACCTATCGCCGTCCGCCCCGGTCACCCACCTGGCAATGTCAGCCGACGGAACCCTGGTCGCGGCCCTGCTCACCAATGGCAAGCTCGAGGCCTGGCGCCTTTCCCCGAATTCCCCGCCGCGCCCGCTGCGCGTCCCCCCGGTCCCAGGCATCGTGAGGACGATCGGCTTCCTCGGCGCCACCCACTCCCTCATCGCCGCCGGCGCAACGCTCACCCTCGCCGACCTGACTCACTACACCACCCGCCTTCTGGCCCGCCCGCCAGACGCCTCCCTGCGCCGGAATCACAACCCTGGCCGTCACCCCCTACGCCGGCACCTTCGCCACTTCTTCCCCTGCGGGCACCCAGCTCTGGACCGCCCGCCGCGACGGGAGCCAGCCGCGTCCTATCCACCATCCCGGCCACCACCCTCTCCCTCGCCCCCGACGGCAAGACCGTCCTGGCCGGACAACCCCAGGGCGCCCTCCGCCTCCTTCCAGCCGCCCCGGTCTGCAGGGCCAGCACGTCCCGGCAGGCCGGTACGGCCAGCGTGACGAGCCCGGTCGGCGGGACCGCCAAGCCCGGTGCCGCCTCAGAGGCTGGCACTACGAGCACGGCCAAGGTCACGTCTTCGTCACCGGTGACCAGCGTGCTGCTCGCCTCGTCGGGAGACGCATACGCGGTGACCGCCGCCGGCGACCTGTACGCATTCGACCCCCAGCTACGCCGGGTGCCGGGCAGCGTCCCCGTCGCTATCGGCAGCCATCTCACGCTCCGCCCCTCGGCTCCGTTCCGTGACCGTCACCAGGCCGGTGTCGAGACGACACGGAGCAACCCGGAATTGGTGCTGGCGGCGTCCAACTGTCGCGCTGGTCCTGCCCGACGACCCGGCACAGCTCATGAAAGACACCAGCGATCTGGCCGACGCCGCGGTCGAGCCGCCGCTAAGCGAGCTCGGCGGCGTGCCCCTGGCGCCGGACGCCGTTCCGCTCGACCGCGGCCATGGTCGACGTCGACGGCCAGATCAAGGTCTCCGCCTTCGACCTGGGCGGTAACTCGCGGCTAGTGGCGCCGGATCTGGACGCGGGGGCCTTTGTCGCGCCGTCGATGGCAGCCCTGATCTCCGGCGGACCTCGCTCGACCCCGGTTCGTCGCCCTGGTGAACCCGTGGACCGGCCAGGTCTTCGACGTCAAAGGGCTTCGTCCACCCGGAGAACATTCCCTTTGGCCGCCCGGCCATCAGCCCTCACTACGTCCTCGACTGGGGCAACCCCCTGGCATCCCTCGACCTGTGGCGGATCACCGGCCACTCTCCCACCCCGGTCGTCACCAACCTGGCGATATTCCCCCGGCGATCCACGGCCTGGTCCTCGATGAGGCGGACGGCCTCTTGTTCGACGCGGGCGGCACCAAGGTCGAGGCCAGGGACCTCAGAGACCCAGCCCGGGTGATCTCAACCATCAGGCTGCCTGCCGACCCCCAACTGCCTTACCCTGACCCGGCCCACTACACCCTCGACGCCTGCACCCCGGCCTGGGTCGCCGCCATCCCCACCACCACGCGGGAGACCTTGCCGCCCCGAAGACCGTAAACCGCACGGCGGCAATGGGCCGTCCTTCGCCTCAGACGGCGCCGTCCTCCTCGACCGACAGCCATCGGTGGACGACAGACCTGCCGAATGGCTTCGCCACCCTGCCAGCGCCCAGACGTCCACGACCGACGAGGCACTTGTACCCCCTGGCCGCCATCCAGACCCGAGACGTGATCGCCCTCATCGGCCGCCTTTCAACCTCCAGCTGGACGCCACCATCGACCCACGCCAAGCTTCTCGACCCCAACCTGGGCTACTCAGGCTCCGCCGCGGCCCTCGGGACAAGCCCCGCCTGCCAAATCGAGCGGCGCCATCGATGATGGCTCTCTCTTCACCTTTCCCTCATCCCCGGCCGCTGCTGCAACGTACGCCTGCGTCCTCCTCGCCTCCCCCCAGGCCGAATGGCACAACGCCTACACCCCCGCCCAGCTCGTCGCTGCCTCCTCCCGCCCGGTGGCCCCGGCTAGGTGCCCGGTCATCTGCGGTACCCAATCCTGAAGGGTCGAGGGGGCCGTCCGCCGCGAAACCGATAACAACGGAAATCCCCACCGTGGCTCGATCCCTTTCAGGGTGCCATTGGCGGGGTGCCGGACTAACCGGTCGAGTTGTGCCATCGCTCTTCAAGGCCGTAGGTGCGGGCGAGGATCATGGCATCGATCAGGTTCAAGGCGCGGGAGGCGAGCTGGGAAGCCAGGGGTTCCTGGTCGTAGATGTTGATGACGAGTCGGCCGAGGACGCTGCGTCGTGGAATCCATGAGTCCTGGGGTTGCCTGGCCTGGCTGGCGTGAAGCTGGAAGAACTGTTCAGCGATGTCGAGGACGGTTTCGGGGATGTGTCCCTGGTAGTGCTCGACTGCGAAGATGACCTGGGGCGGCGCGAGGACGAAGGTCCGGCTGCGGCATGCTGCGGACAGCAGGTTCCGGGCGAGGTGATCGTTGCCGTCGGGGATGTTGCGCAGGCCTGCGCAGGCCAGGCGGGCGATGTCGTCATCGGGGTCGTCGAACAGCTGGGTGAGCATGGTGATAGCTGTTCGGTCAGCTCGGAGGGGGGTAGTACCTGGGCCAGCGCGGCGACGATGCCGCGCGGCAGTTGGTGCCCTTCCGCAGCAGCGTCCTGGTGAGCTTGGCTGCCTGCGGATGCCTGCAGGCGGCCACGGCGGTGATCATGGCGGCGTTGTAAGCAGCCTGTCCGGCCGCGACCTTGAGGTCGGCGCGCTCGGCACCGGGCGCGTCGCTGCTGGGCGCGCGCGGAGCATCCGGGCCAGGATGGGCGCGGCGAGATCGTAGTGAGGCCAGCACGCGCGCAGCAAGACGTCACGGAGCTGGTCGCTGGCGAGCAGTACGCCGATATCGGCAGGCAACGGCTCACTGCTCGTGTCGGGTCCAGGCCGCTGGTGTCCAGCGCGGTGGTGACGATGCTCATCATCGCGCCGGGACTGTGGCTGGCCTGGGTCGCGGCGGTCTCGATCGCCAGGGCGCGCAGGGAAAGGTGCGGGCTGGCGGCCAGACGGGTGAGCTGAGAGGTGAGCATCGTCGCGGCCTGCGGGCTGGCCTGCGCGAGTACGGCCAGCGCCCGGAGGGCGGGGTATTCGGGCTGGTTCAGCACGCGGACCGTGAGCCGTTCCGCGAGCTTCTTACCGGCCTCAGTGGTGTCGGCCGGCCGGGTGCGCTGCGGCCGCAGCGTGCGGGGCAGGTGCCGGAGCCGCCACCACAGGGCTGCGGCCTTCCCGACGTGGCGCGCGTTCGCGGGCTGCTGTCCGGACCGCAGGGTCAGGATCTCCTCCAGCGGCGTGAGCAGGTCGGTCATCGACAGCCCGGCATCAGCGAGCACCGGGGTATCCAGGTGTGGCGCGACCTGGCCGATGAGCCAGGCGATCCTCGGTACTGGCAGGCGCCGGTGCGCGCCCGGGCTGCCTTCATGGCGTGCAGCAGCTGGCTGGGTGTAGCTGTGCTGCGGCTGAGGCCGCTGAGGATGTGCTGGGTGTAGACGTCGTGGATGTCGGCTGGCAGTGACTCCAGGACACTGGTGAACCGGTCAGGGTCGGCCTGGGCGGCGGCGCCGACGACCTGGGCGACGGTGCTGGCGCCGCCGCGCAGACGGCCGTCCGGGAGGGGCGCCATTCGTCTGAGGCCCAGCGGCGCATGGCGCCGATGAGCTGATCGTCGTTCATCCGCTGGATGGCATCGAGACTGACCGGGGACTGGATTGATATCCCTGACCGCCCTCTCGCCAGGCCCGGGCAGACGTGGCCGGGCTGGGCGGGAACTTGCGGTTGAGCTCGCCCAGACGAGCGCTGGCCTGTCAGTGAGCCGGTCTGCCGGGATGTCACGTAGCAGGCGCTGGGCGGCTGACCGTACAGGTGACGGTGATGCTTCTCGACGTCGTTGGTGTAGTAGGCGGCGCGCTCTTGGATCTTCTGCGTCTGATCGGCCGGGAGCTGCGTGCATACCTGCCGATCGCGGCCGCCGACAGCCCGCGCGAGTCTTCGAACCAGCCCTGGGCCAGGGCGTGCGGGCCGGTCTCCAGCCACGGCACAGCATCAGCGAGCAGGCCGGGATGCCCGGCGGCGAACCCAGCGGCCGCGAGGGTTTGCTCGGTAGCCAGCACCGAGGCGGCCATCTGCCCGACCGCGGCGAGCACGCCTAGGTCACCAGCGCATGCGGCCGCCTGAACGGCCTGAGCCAGCCGAGGAGCGCATCGGCCGGATCATGCTCGGGCCGGATCGAGGGCCGGGTGCTTCCGAACGCCCGGTCGTGCTCACCGTGCTCGGTGACCTGGCCGGTGCGGCTGGCTGCTGCCGCCTCGCGGACCACCGGCAGGATGTGCTGGACGAAGGCAGCGGGATCGTCGGCTGCCAGCGTGGCCAGGATCTCCGGCGCGGACATGCTGTCGGCCAGCAGCCGGCGTGATTGCGCGTCATGAATCGCCGCTCGCACCGCCTCAGCGATGGTCTCCCCGGCTGCCGCCCGTGGCACCGGGTCAGTGTCGGCCTGCTGGCCCGCCGCCGCGCCGGCCCCGGAGTCAGCGCGGTAGGCGCCGTCGCTGATAAGTATCGTGAGCCTGCGGCGCAACCAGGCGCCTACCAGGCGTGCTCCCCACGCTGCACGCGCGCCCTTCAGGTCATACAGCAGCGAGAAGAAATCACTGCTGCCCCCCGGGCCCCGTATGGCCTCATCGAGGTCACCGGCGTCGATGACCGCTTCGACCAGGTTGACGGCCCGCTTGCTGTTGTCCAGCGGCGCGGCGTTCACGACGCGGGCGAGCCGGCTGGGCCACCCCGGCCGGCCGGCGTAGGGGATCAGCAGGTCGCAGACCTCGTTGGGGTGAGCGCGCACGAGCAGCTGGCAGAGCCGCACGCCCAGGTCAGCGGTGGCCGGATCGGACAGGTAGCCCGCCACGACACCCCCGGTAAGCAGCAGCGCGCCGAATTCCGGTGCCTGCGCGGCCAGTGAGTGAGCGCGGTCGGCGAGCGGACTGGCGGCCACATCCCCGAGTTCCCGCAGGGCCTGCCATTCCTCCAAGACCGGATCTGACACCCAGGTGACCAGGGCTATGACCAGTTCCTTGATATGCGGGCGCACGTCACCCGCCGACAGCACCTCGCGGACGTCGCGCAGGTACTGCCCGAAGTCCTGCTCACGCTCCAGGGTGAGGATCTGGCGGACCTGACCGCGGCGGAACAGGTGCTGCTCGCTGCTGCGCAGCAGGCCCAGCAGGGAAAGCCCGCTGCGCATGTGCCGCTGCGCGTAGGCATAGTCGAAAAACGCCTCATGCGCGAACGCGATCCGCCCGGCGTCGCGGCGCAGCCATCCCGCGCTGGCCAGGAGCTCGACTGTCACGGGGTCGCGAGCAGCGCCGCGGGAACCGACAGTTCCTGGTGCTCGCTGAGTTCGGCGGCGAGCCGGTCAGTGACCGCGGTGACTGGCGCGCCGGCTGCCGGCCTCCACCTCGTAGCACACCGAGCGGTAGAACGCGGTGAACAACTCCATCCTGGTGTTGATCCCCGCAGGATCGATCTGCCCGCGCTCCTGCAGCGTGACGAGCATCCGCAGGTGCAGCGGGATGGCCAGGAGCCTGCGCAGCGAGGGCGTCAGGGAGCCCGGGTTGATCCCCGGCGCCGGCAGCGCCTCATCCACATCCGCGGCAGGCAGCGGGCCGAGCCGTTCCACGTGATGGCCCTCGGCATGGCGGCCCGGCCCGGTGACGCCGGCCAGGTCGGCGAGCCGGGGATCGACCTCCAGATCGAAGGCCCGGCAGGCCAGCAGCACCCGGACCGACAGGGCGCGCGCCTCGCGGAGAGTCTCCGCGACGGCCTCCAGGCGCGCCGGGTTCCGGCCGGACCCGGCACCGAACGCGTCCACCTGATCCAGCACCAGCAGCGCGGGCCTGCCCGCCGCCACCCGTGACAGCACAGCCGCCGGCGATCCTGGCAGGCCCAGCGCGCCGCCCAGGCTCGGCGCATCCCTGAAATCGCCAAGCCGGTCCAGCCGCGCGGCCAGCACCACACGCGGCTTCGGCTCCGTATCCGCCGCGGCCGGCGCGTCCAGTCCTGGAGAACCTGGCCGAGCACGCCGGTCTTGCCCAGGCCCGCGTCACCGGCCACGGTCACCACGGCCGCGCCGGCCGGGTCGGCCACCAGGTCCGCTAGCTCGTCCGCAGCCGAGCGGCGGATCTCGGCCAGCGGGCCACGGTCGGTGATGATCCCCTCGCGGTATCTGCTGGTCGTGTCCTGGATCGTGGCCAAGACGCTGCTGTCGCGGCCCCAGTCGGTGGGCGCGAACCCCTTGGCGCGCAGGTAATCCCAGACGTCGGGCGCCGTCAGCTCCCGGGCAAGATGATCATCCAGGAAGTCCCCGAGACTGGCAACCACATCGCCTGGCCCGCGCCACCAGAGCACGGGCATAGGCGTGCAGGATGTCCCGCAGGCTCCGCTCGTCGATGGTGCCGACGGTGATCCGCTGCAGCCGCCGCCACGCCTGCTCGCGCGTGACACCGGGCCACGCGCGGCACAGCTCATCCCATGACGCCCGCTTGTCGGCCGCAGCGAACGTGGCCTCGAACTCCGCAAGGTCTGCGGCCATCGGGGCGCTCTCGGTCAGGTCCTGGAGGTGGGACGCCGACAAGGCGGAGAAGAACTCGCACCGCGCCGACGGCTCCTGACCCAGCCGCTCACCGAAAGCGGTCAGCACCCCGCGGGAGACCAGCGTGCCGATCGTCCACTCCTTTCGACCGAGCCTGCTGGCGCTTGACCTGCGTGTACGTGCGAGAACCATCGGCACGCTGAACCCACCACTCAAAATGATCATCACCGGGCTGCTCGAAGCGGGCCAGGACCGAATCGTGCTGCTCATCAATCAGCCGCAGCAGCCGCCACACCGCGATACGGCCCTCATAACGGTTGCCGATCTTGTCGGACAACCCTCCTCTCGTCGGCATGCACCCTCATTTCCCCGCACCGCGCACACTGGAAGGGCATCACCCGGATCGATCCCTTGCGCCCGGGGGCAGGCAGCCTGGGGGGAGACCAGAAGCTCCCCAGCTGGATAAACGACCCCTGCGGGGATGCGCCGCGCACAGGATACGCGGATGTGATGACCGGGAACAAAGCATAGTCGGCCGCCGGACCTGCTCACCGCCACCGCATTCGCCAGCATCCACGTGATCTCGGGCCATTGCCGCGCTCACCGGTCATCAGGCCACCTCGGGCACGCCGCCATCGGTGCCGCCAACACCTATTTACCTGGCCCTGTTGGTCATCAGGCCGGTTGGCCCGCCCGCTCCGCGGCAATACCAAACTCGCGCTACCCCCGGAAGCGGCTGACTAGCTTGCAGGCGCTGCTGTCCGGCGCCAACGGCTTGTGGCTGCTGATGCCAGGTCAGCTCGCTCTTCCGAGGACGTCGCAGCCGTTCCCGGGCCAGACAATGATCCGTATGGCTTGGCGGGCGAACTGCAGAGCCGCGACGCCTGTCTGCACAGCTACTGGGCGCCCGCAACCCGATGGACCTCGCGTATACCTTCGATCGACCTGGCGTATGCCTGGCGAACAATCCAGGTGTAACGGCCTCCGTGCTCGTCGGCCCGGCGCCCGCTCAGCTGACGCCGCCTCCCGACCCCGGCCGTCATGCCTGCGAATCCACCTGCCCGAGGTACAGCCGACCTGAGCAGCTCCGCGATCCGGATAGCGGGGCACCCTGGCCGCCGCCACAAGTCACGTGGACAGCGAGCCTTCGACCCGCGCCTTTCACCCAGATGTCACGCTGTGTATAACCATTGGCAGGGCCCTCGCCGCTGCCCGACCACCATGATCGACTATGTTCGGACTGACGAGCAAACGTGGAGTGAGCTGCAAAGCAGTAGGTCAGGCAACCGGCTCCGGCGTGCGGACCGGGAGAGGATCGCTGCAGCAGCCAGCCGCGTGTGTCTATCTCGCACGAGCCGATTTCCGGGAGCGCGTGAAAAAAGCCCCTGAAAACCCGATTTCTGTAGTAGCGGACAAAGCGGCGGCACGCGGGGCCAACCCGGCCCATGACAGATCCTTCTGGCAGCGCGGCGTGCTGGCGGCAGGCAGGCACGCCCTCGTCAGGCTGCCTGCCGGCACGGAGCGCTAGTGCGACGGTGGCGCGTGCCGCACGGGCACGCGCCACCGTGCCCCCTTCGCGGTGCCCGGCCCATGGCCGGCCCGTCCCCTTTGTTCGTGCGGGGCGGGCACCGGGCCGTATCGACCCGTGGCTCGGGGCCGGGTGTCAAGCCCGTCCCCGCCTGGGGCGGGGCGGACTTGACCTGGCGGGGAGAGGTGCGGGTTGATGCCTGCGGTCCCGGGCGGCAGGCCAGCCCGCCCCGCCGGCCAGCGGCCGGCGGGAGTGTGCCGTCGGCCACCGTCCGGGATCCCGCGCCCGGTCCTGCCGGCCTTCCCCTCCGGCAGGACCAGGCCGCCCGCCAGGCCGCGCTCCCCGCCGACGCGGCCCTTCCTCCTTTCCTGTTTCCCCGCTGCCCCAGGCCGCCGTCCGCCGTGGCCGGCCGGGCGGGGGCCGGACTTGACGGGGCGGGCGGAGCGGAGCGTCCGTCGTCGCGGACCCACGGACGGGCCGCCCCCGGGAACGCCAACCGCTCCCGGCCGGCCCGCCGCCACCCCGGACGGAGCACCCGGAACCGCGGATGACCCGCTGCTGACGATCGAGGAGGTGATCGCCGAGCTGCGGGTATCCCGGGCGGCTTTCTACCGCTGGCGCCGGCAGGAGCCGGGCCGCCGGTGGTGCGGCTGCCGGGCGGCGGGGTGCGGGTCCGGCGCAGCGCGCTGACCGTGTGGCTGCGCCGCCTGGAAGAACAGGACACGCAAGACAGACAGGAGCAGACAGCAGATGGACAGCTACGACGTCAGGTTCTGGGACATCAAGAAGCTCGGCAACGGCACCGGGGCACGCTACCGGGTCCGGTGGGCGGTCAACGGCCGTGAGCACTGCAAGTCCTTCAAGGCCCGCCCGCTGGCCGACGGGTTCCTCACCGAGCTGAAGGACGCGGTCCGCGACCGGCGGCCCTTCAACCCCCGCACCGGCCTGCCCGACGCCGAGGTCACCGAAGACGAGGCGGTCACCTGGTACGCCCACGCCCGCTCCTACACCGAGGCCAAATGGGCGAACCTGGCCCCGGTCTCGCGCCGGTCGGTCGCCGAGGCCCTGGTCACCGTCACCATCGCCCTGCCCGCGAAGGAGCCGGGCGCCCCCGACCCGACGGTGCTGCGGCAGGCGCTGTTCGCCTGGGCGTTCAACCCCGCCACCCGCGACACCATCCCGCCGCCCCACATCGCCGCCGCCCTCGACTGGGCCGAACGCGCCTCGCTCCCGGTCACCGACCTGGAAGACACCGCCACGGTGCGGCTGGCGCTGGCCGCCTGCGCCACGACCCTGGCCGGCAAGCTGGCCGCCGGGTCGACCCAGCGGCGCAAGCGGTCGGTGTTCTACAACGCCCTCGGCTACGCCGTCGAACTCGGACTCCTTGCCTCCAACCCGGTTGACCGGATCCAGTGGACCGCCCCCGCCGTAGCGGCGAGCGTGGACCGCCGGGTCGTCGTCAGCCCTGCCCAGGCCGGGACGCTCCTGGCTGCGGCCGGGCAGCTGGGGCAGCGGGGAGAACACCTCAAGACGTTCTTCGCCACCCTCTACTACGCGGCGCTGCGCCCGTCGGAGGCGGTCATGCTCCGCGAGGCCGACCTGCACCTGCCCAAGACCGGCGGGCGGGATCGTCCTAGTCGGCCTCGGCATCGCGCGCCGGGCGGGCCTGGACCGATGAGGGCACCGCCCGCCAGGAACGCGGCCTGAAGCACCGCGCCGATAATGAGACCCGCACCATCCCGATCCCCCCGGTCCTGGTCGGGCTGCTCCGTACGCATATCAAGCGGTTCGGCACGACGCTGGACGGGCGGATCTTCCAGACCGCCCGGGGCGGCATCTTGCAGGATTCCGGCTACAACGAGGTCTGGGACCAGGCCCGCAGGGAAGCGCTCACCCCCGCCCAGTACCGGTCACCGCTCGGCCGCCGCCCCTACGACCTGCGGCACGCCGCCGTCTCCTTGTGGCTGAACTCCGGGGTGCCTGCCACCGAGGTCGCCCGCCGCGCCGGGCACGGCGTCGCGGTCCTGCTGAAGATCTACGCCCACTGCATCGATGGCCAGGCCACCGCCGCCAACCAGCGCATCGCCGACGCCCTCAGCACCGGCGACGCCGAGCAAGACCCCGGTGACGAGGGCGACGGCGACACCGAGCAGGCATCCTGAAATCAAACCGAGCGGTTCGCCAGGGAGACCGCCAGCACGGACGACCCGGTGCTTGGCGTTTGATTGGCGATCACAGCGAACTTGCCATCCGGGGTGAAAGCAGGACGCCCGGGCTGGGCATTCAGGGAAATGGGGCCCGCGGGATTTTGGGTAAATGTCGTTGGATTAATGTCAATTAGCTCGTTTAAGAGAGTGACGTAGATCAGGCCGTTCGGAGCTACGGAGACGGAAGTCGCGGAGCCATGAAAGCCCATATTCCCCGTGACGAGATTGGACGCGACGTCAATGGTGTTGATTTGGGTTGACGCGTTGACGCCCGGCGCGGTCACGCCCAGGCTGTATAGGGTTGTGCCATCTAAGCCAAACGCTACGTCGATGACGCTGATCCCGGTTCCGACGTTGATTCCACCGGGAACCAGGTCCGTATCGCTCGCGGTGTCGAAGATATGCAGTGTGCCCGCTGCCACGGCCAGGCGGCGGCCATCGGGACTGAGAACCGCGGCAGTGGGCGGTTGGGAGAGTGCCGCGATGTCGCGGGGCACCTGAAAGGCGGAGTCCACGGCCGTGATGCTCTGGCTGGTAGAGCTGCCAATCGCATAATACTTGCTTCCATCGGGTACTCCCAGCACGAGGAAGGTACCGGCGCCGGACTGGAAGCCAGTGATCGACGTCAGAGGAGAGGTGGCCAGCACCTGCACGGCTTGGGTGCTGGCAGACGCACCTGGTTCGACAAACAAGCGCTGGGCATGCAGCACTGAGGCAGCGGCGGCGAGGCAGACTGCGGACGTTATCAAAACCCTCTGGGACATGACCAAGACCTCTCTATGGCTCAAGCGGCACACGAGCGTGCGCATTTCGAGTTACTAGACGCGGGGTAAGTTACAGACTATCACAGGCGCTGGAGTTTGCAAGTGCGGATTCTAGGAGGTAAGTTGGTGCGGTACAAAAGAAAAAGGGGAGCCGAAGCTCCCCTTTCTCGCTAGCTGACTTGCGTCAGGTTTAGTGGCCTTCGTTCTCGCCGGGGACACCCGTCCGATTCAGGATCGGTATATCGAGCTGAATGGCCAGGTAGCCTTCTGCGAGTTTCTGGGCACCGGCGTCGCTGATGAAGGCGAAACCGTGGCACCATTGGAAGTTGGCTTGAGCGATGATGTAGCCCTGGAAGCCCGGCGTTGCCGGAATTCCGTAGTTTCCACCACCACTCAGGGTGAATATGAGTTCCGCACCAGCCGGAACCTGAGAGGTTGTGACCGCAGTCGGGGGCGCTGCGCCGCCGCCGGTCGTATTGCCGTAGTATGTCAGAGTCACGAGACCCTGTTGCGGAACGACACCGTTGAGTGTATCCGCTGACGTGTTAGCGATTGCCACACCAGTGTCAAAGCCTGACTGGTTCGTAACGAACGGGAACAGCAGGTTGCAGGTGCAAGGAGCAATCGTGTACAGATTGGCCGGGGTGTAGGGCTGGCAGAAGCGCGGGATTGGCGCGCTGCTGGAAGCCGTCGGCGACGTGGACAGCGGCGCGAAGTTCACCGCTACCGTAGCCGTGCCGGGTCCGGGCAGATTCTGTGCCGTGTTCGAGATGTACGCTACGTAGACCGGGACATTCATCGATTCGGTGACGCTCGGATCGGAGTAGAGGATCTCGTAGGTTGCGACAGCGGTGGTTCCGCTGACCGTCAAGGCGTTCGGGTTGCCCGTTCCGTCGCCGCCGACAAGCTGGGCGTAGCCGAACGGAGTACCGAGACCGTAGTTACCGCTGAGCGTGATAGCGCCGGGGACGTAGAGGCTGACGCCGGCTTGTACACCCGCGAAGGCAACCGAGATTTCCGTGCCCTGCGATGCCAAACCAACCGAGCCAACAGTTCCGCCGCCCGAGTTATAGGCGCCGGCCGTACCAGCGACGCTTGGGCCAGGGATGAAGCCGGATTCCGTGCGGTACGTGAATCCAGGAATGTTCTGGAGTCCGACGTCGGAATCAGGATCTGCGGTGCCGTTCATACCGGTACCCAAGCCTAGGCCAGACAGAATCTGGTTGTAATTCCTTGGCTTGAAGGAATAACCGAATCCTTCCGTAGCCGTTACGCTGAAAGGCCCGAACGGAAGCGTTCCTACAGGTACGGGGGTTCCCGGTAGGCTGTTTATCAGGAAGTCGTTCACGTCCACGCACTGAGTGTAGGTGGAGGTGCCGTTTGAGGTAATCATGCCCCGCTCGGCCAACGCCACGATCTGGGTCGGATTATTGATCGTGATGGTTGCACCACCGTTGACACCGATCTGGGCGAGGATTTGCGTGGGGACGAAGGTGGAGGACACACCCAGGAGGCAAGCATTAGCGCGGATGTTGGTGACGCGGATGACGCGCGTGCCGGCGGTTCCGGGAGCATCAATCGGCACGCCCTGCCATGCGATCGTGCTGGCGTTGCTCTGGAATCCCTGGAAAATGTTGTAATGCGGTCCCGGTGCGAAGGGGTTGTTGCTGAAGCCACTGTAGGAGCCCGCCGCGCCCACGCCTACACCAACGCTGATCACTTTGCAGTTGGTATTGTTGTCGGCGAAGCAAGCCAGCTGAACCGGGGGCTGGGTTCCGTTGTAGCCCGGGCCGCCTTGCGCGACAGTGGGGCTGGCGGGGGCACCGATCGACGGGAACGGCTCGTCAATCATAATCAGCGCCTCAGAGGCGCCAGTCGCATTGGAAATAATGCGGCTGGTGATGTTGGTATTCAACGATACCTGCACGTTGGACAGCGGGATTGCCTTCCCACCCGTGGTCGGCTGGCCGCCGGTGCAGTTTAGAATAATGTCGCCCACCAACTCCGCCACACCTTCTCCACGAACGATATTCGGAGCGCCAGCGTTGGAGGTACAAGTGAACGCCCCCTGCGCGTAGGCCGACGAGCTGCCCAAACCAAGCAGCACGGCTACCGCAGCAAGCGCCAAAAGCCATTTGCGAAAATCTGCCATTTCCTTCTCCTTGTGAAAATCTGAAATTGAATTGATGGAAGTTCTCTTTTTCAACCTGAGCCTCGAGTAAACGCTCGTCATGAAGATTTTGAAATCTCAGCCGATCAAACCCAGCGCCAAGAGACGCTTGGCGGCCGCTGCTGCCTTGCTTGCTCGATCTTGCTTCATTGTCTCCATCTAGCTCAACTTGCTTTTTAGACTTCTCGTATCTTCTTGTGCTCGCGGGATTCATGCGTCAAAGAATGAATGCCGCCAAACTTGTTCGGACGCAGTCAATCATTCATAACACTACCTGCCGGAACAAGTCAAGCGTAAAGTGTTGATCTGACAACCCGCTGCTTCCCTAACTCAAAGCTTATCAGCGGTCTATTACATCATAGGCCGCATGCTAAGTCAATGATTTACAGCCAATGGCAAAAGAGTCGGCTCGAATGGTAAGGAAGCGGGGTTATTGGGCAATTTAGAGCCTCGAGGCCGCGTAACAGTCCCGAGCATGCCATTGATTTGTTGAACTTACTGCTAGCTTACGCTTTGAGACTCCAGCCACTTATTCCTTGACGTCTTTGCGAAGCAGCTTGATCTTGTCTCGCAGCTCGTCGCGTGGCGTCGGTCATTTGATTGCTGTCGAAAATGACGTGGGGCGTAAGGAATATGATTAGCTCACTACGGTCTTTACTGTAGGAACGGGCCCCAAAGAGCCCGCCAACAACCGGAATTCGATCCAATAGAGGAATTCCAGTCAAGGACGTGGTGGTGGTCTCTTGGATCATGCCGCCGATGGCGATCGTGTCGCCATCCTGGATGGTGACCTGGGTGGATATGGACTTGCTGGCAAACGAAGGGGAGCCAATACTACTTGTGGTGGTTTGTGTTGGATCACTAACATTCTGGTTGATGATCATGGTGACGATTCCGCTGGGCGTAACCCGGGCGACAATATTCAGTCCAATTCCGGTGCTTGCGTTAGAAATCCCAGTGGTTACCGAACCTGTGATGCCGCTCGCAGTCGAGCTCGAGAGCGTTGGAACCGTGGTGCCGACCATAATGGACGCAGGAATACTATCGGTTGCGATCACCGCGGGAGACGACAGGACTTTGGCCCTGTTCTCCGATTCCATCAAAGTCACGGTGCCCAAAAGCTGCCGACTCCTTCCGACCAGCATGGCAGCCGAAAGGCTAGTGGTATCCGTGCTCCCGGCGACCAAGCTCCCCATCAGCGAAGCCGCTGTGGTCTTTTGAGAGCCCGACGCATTAATCGACTGCAACGCCGCAGTGACGCTGCTGGAGAAGGAGCTGCTCAAGTCGATTGAGTAAATCTTCGCTTCGATGAGCACCTGGCGAGGCGGGACATCCAGCTCGCGGATCAACTGCTCGATGCTCTCGTACTCTTGCGGCGTAGCCTGAATGAGCAAGGTGTTGTTCATCGGGTTGGCGATGACGTGCGGGCCACGGATCGCGGCACCGCCCGGAGCATTGCCTAGATAGGTCCCGGTCAGGTCGCCCCCTGCTGCGTTCGCTGGAGCGGAAGCAGCCGCATTCGCCGCGCCGGTTGCCGCCGCGGGACTGTAGGCCGCGCCGCCACTGAAAGGACTGCCGTATCCGGCGCCAGCTCCATACGCGCCTCCCCCATACATACCTCCTCCTCCGTACATGCCTGCGCCGGCGCCATAGATTCCACCGCCGCCGAAGCCGCCCCCGCCGAAGCCGCCCCCGCCGAATCCACCACCGCCAAATCCGCCGCCACCGAAGCCACCGCCACCGAACCCACCGCCACCGAACCCACCGCCGCCGAAGCCACCGCCACCGTAGCCGAATCCGCCCATGCCCGCTCCCATGCAGGCCATGATGGACGTTTGCGGACCGCCATAAGCGGCGGCCGCATATCCCGAAAGCTGTCCATACAGCGCCTGGATGGAGCAGGCCATCGTGTTCGCATCGCCATAGTGAACGCGATAGACATAGTCCTTGATGCCGCCGGACGCTGCTTTCACGGGAATGTCCAGTTTGTCGAGCCAGGTTTGTACTTCTTTGAATGCGCCCGGATTCGGCGCCACCGCGATGATGGTGTTAATGCGATCGATGGGGAGGAACTTGATGGGTGAATTCTTCTCCGAGAGCGCGATGGATTTAACGATGTTCTCCAGTTCCTTGGAAATATCCGAGGGCCGTCCGTTCTTGACTGGAAAGACATGCACGCGCTGGTTGGCGATCTGATCGCTGTCGAACATAGCCACCAGATCCATCAGACGGCGCATGTTTCTGTGGCTGTCCAGCATCAGAAGCAGGTTGGCGGCCGCGTAGGTATAGATGCGCGCGTTTTCTCCCTCGAATGGTTCCAGCACTTTCACCAGCTCGTCGGCGGTGACGTATTTGAGGAAGACCAGATTGAGCATGGTCCGGTCGTCGTCGGGAATGCTGCTGGAATCGGTCTTGGTCTCGGGGGGCACAGGCAGATGCGAAATGTCGGCGAGCGGCACGATGCGATACAGGTCGCCTTGCTTTACCATGCCGAATCCGTTGATCCGCAGAATGGTTTCGAGCAGCGAGCGCGTATCGATGTCTTTGGTTTCGCCGTACGTATTGAGAATGACGCCGCCCTTGACGCGCGGATCCAGGATGTAGTTGATCTTGAGCTGGCGCGCCAATAGATCGATCACTTCCGTGAGCGAGACGTTGTTGAGCGACAATCCGCCGTAGACCGTGGGCGGGCCGGTGGGCGTGGTAGCCCGAGGCGTTTGTGCGGCTGGATTTGCAGTCTGCTGCGCCCGATTGATCGTACTGGAAGGAAAAGGATTGGGACTAAAGCCCGGCGCCACTGGACCGGGGCGTGGCGGCGCGGGGGGCGGCTCTTGGTCCTGGCACAGCGCCAGGGTGGGCCACAGCAGTACTGCGGCTGCGAGTCCGATCCCGCGCAACCATTTTGCACTGGACACTATTGCTTCTCCGCCGACTTGTTTTCAGACTGCGCGGGGACTTGCTTACTCTGTTGCTGGCCGGCCACCAACGCCTTTTCGTCGTCGGTCAGCTCGGTTTTCTTGCGGGTCCATTGCGAATTGCCGAAGGCGGTCTTGCGTTCGAATCGCACGCTATCGCCGAGATCGGTAACTGCGGTTGGCTCGCTCGCGGCGGGAGGCTGCTGCGCCGGGGCCGGCGTGTCCTCGAACTTCGAAATGCCGAACGGAGTTTGGCGATACATCCACGTCTTGCCGCTGCTATCGGTGTAGCGGTAGAGGTTCGGCTCGACGAGCTTCGCGCCTTGCGGGATGGTCAACAGGGGCGGATTCGCTTTCTGAGCCGCAGTGGCCTTCCGAGGAATCTGCGTCTTGGGCTTTGGCGCCGTGCCCGGCGACTGCTTGGCGGTCGCGCTGGACTGGGTTGCAGACTGGCTTTGCGCGAATCCGATGCCCGCAGCGATTAAGGTGAGTGCGATGGTCTTCATGAATTCCTCTTTTCGTTGTTTACTGGCTTGCTTCCCAATGGCACGAGCTTCCAAAAGGCGTCGCGACGAGCACCTTCTTCATGCCATCGACGACAGTGCCGTTCGGGGATCCGTCGCCGGCGACACAGCCTTTTTGGCCGGCGCCAACGTCCACGCCGGGACCCGGCTTCACGTTGGTGGAAAGTGACTGCGTTGGCGGAGGCGCGGGTTTGGCGCCTTTCGAGGCCGCTGCGGGTTGGGAGACTTCGGCGACCGGAGTCCGATCGATCAGCTCGTCGATGCGCTTTTTGAATTCCTTGCCGTTCCACTCCAGATACACATAGCTGCTGTCGAGAGCCACCAGCCTCCATTGGCCGATGGAATCGCCGGGATGATAGCCCTTCTGATTTCCGTTGGCTTTTTCGCTGAGCACGATGGTGGGCGGCACGCCGTCCCACAGCATGACGCCGTGGGCCACCGGAAACGGAGGCGGCGGCTTTTCGGGTTCTGGCTTCGGAGGATCGACAATCACGTTCGGATTGCGATCCGGCGAGAACAGGTTCTTCATAGCGATCTCGAGGTAAGTGGCCGGGGTTAGCGGATCCACTTTGTCCAGAGGCGCCAGGCCGGGCACCGTCGCGGGCGGCAAGGTGCCGTGCAGCAAGGCTTGATCGCGCGCGTGCGAGTCGATCCATTCGCGACGCACTTGCCAACCGAGCAGTCCCGCCAGGACCAGCAGCGCGAGATCCAAAAGCCGCAACTTATTCAAGTGTGCGCAGCCCTTTCTGCTGCGGGATCAGGCGCCGGGCAACGAGTCCGGAAACCGTCAGGCGCACGGGCATGGTCTTCTGCTTGGGATGCGATGCGCCGAAGCGGACCTCCTCGGTGGCGGTCAGCTCGGGCTGCGCGCCGAGCGCAGCGAGAAAATTCACCAGCTCATCGATGCGGCACGTCAAGGTGATGGACACGCTCACTTGCCCATAAGCGCTGCCGTAGGTGCGGGGCCGGCCGAGTTCCACCTGGCCCATTTCGAGCGGCGGTGTCTGCTGTTTGGCGACGCGCCGGATCACCTGCAAAAGCTGAGCCTGCGCTTGATCGGCGGTGTCGCCCGGAAGCAGCCCTTTTTCGCGCTCGCTGAGCTCGATCGAAGCCTGCTTCAGAACCGCTTCCTTGCCCTGCAGAGTAGCGGCTTGCTTGCGAAGTATCGCCAGGCGCTGTTGAGCGCGATCGATACTATCCATTGGGGCGGCGGTAACCGAGGCACCGCTCGAGGAAGACGAAGAAGAGGAATTCGAGAACCAATAAATGAAGCCGCCCACTGCCAGAGCAATGCCCAATATGACCAGCGCGCGGCGATCGCGTTCGGCCAGCGTCACGGCGTCACTCCCTTGCGCGTGGTCCGGATGCTGAACACTTCACCAGTCGAGCCTTTTTGCAATGGCAGAGCGAACGAAGAGCCTTGGAAGTGAGACGAGCCGTCCAGCAACTTGATCAATGTGGCGGCCTGGTCGGTTTGACCGGTGATGTTCACCGAGGTTCGCGTGAGCTGCATTGTTTCGAGCCAGGCCGGCGGCGCCAGCAAATGGGTCAGGTCGTTGAGCGCGTCCAAATCCTCGCGGGTGTGTTGCCGGAAGGCGTCCAGCGTCTGCGCCCGGTTGCGAGCGGTGGCTGTTTGGCGCTCCGCCTCGGCCGCTTTGCGCGCCAGCGGATCCAGCGTGCGAATCTGCGCCTGCAGTAGCTCGATATAGCGGGTGTCAGAGTACTTCGGATACGCCAGCGCCGCGATCGCAAGCAGCAAAACCAGACTTCCGAGCACCGCGGTAGGAACATACCGCAGCCGCGACGCGCTCCGGCGCTGATCGGGCGGAAGCAGGTTGAGGCTCAGCGGATGCAGCAGACTGGCGCTCGAAACCGCGGCCGCATACGACAGGCACGAACGCGCGGGATCGTAATTTTCGGGCGCCGCCAGGGGTTGCGGGAGTTGCAGATGCAATGCGCCGACTTCGATTTCCGGCGGCAGGCGAAGCTCGGAAATCGCCAGCGTCCGGACGCGGTCCGCGGGTTGATCCAAACGAGCGGAAAACAGCGGGCGCGTGGCGCTCTCGCCGTAGACCTCGACTTCAGGCTCATCCTCACCCAGCGCCACCAGGCCATCGGCGGGAGGATCGGCAAAGAGACGCAGCGCCGAATAAATTGCGGGGCCTGAAAACGTGAACGACGCCACCTTCACGCCGGCCTGAGACAACAGCGCGCTGTAGCGTTCCAGCGAAGAACGCCGGGTGATGCCGATCAGAACGGATGCGGTCTTACCGATGCGCTTTCCGTCATAGACAACGTCCTCTTCCGAGTATGGATTCAAGGAGTCGATCTCGAAACGGATCGCGGCGGGCAGATCCTTGTCCGAGACGCCGGGCAACAAGACTTGGCGGACAGTCACCTCATCGCGCGGCAAAAGGATGGTGGCAGCCAGATGCTTGGCGCCGAGCTTCTCGAGGAAGCCGGCGTAGTTTTCGCCCCATTCGGCCGCGGGCTGCTCGCGATACCGGGGGATGCTGAGCTCACCCAACACTCGCACGCCGGAAGGCCGCAGGCGAACCACGGTGACGATGAGATCCTCGCGTCCCATCTCGATGCCGACACCCGTACCAAAGGCGAGCCATTTCCTGAAGCCCGGCGTGCTCATTGCAACGGAACCGCGTTCTCATACCAGCGCAACACGTGATAGGGAGGTTGCCCGGGTTTGAACAACTCAGAATCTTCACTCAGGAACAACACCAACTCGGAAACGGTGCGCCGCATATCCGAAAGCTGGCCATTGGGAAGCTTCAACTGGGCGGTGGCGCGTAGCGTGACGGCGAATGCGGTATTGGGTTCTCGCCGCTCCATCCCTAAGCGGCCCATCCCCTGGCCGCTGCCGTTGCCGCGAAAGGGCGCAAGCTGGCCCATGGTGCGAATCGGCGCGGACTTTCGCAGGTTGTAGATGGCGGCGGCCACATCCGGCGAAATTCCGATGGCCCGCATCACCGCCGGCTCAACCGTGTTCACGTCCAGGGCGCCTTCCGACCCATAGACCGAGAGGCAATCCCGGAGCCCGGCCTGCGGCACAAGCTGCCCCTGTGCGTCGCGCGCGTAGCTGCCATAGAACAGGTCTGGAGTGATTCCCCGCACTAGCAATAATTCCTCAATCTCCTGAAGAGACGCATGCCGGGCTTGAAAAGACGGCGTCAGGGACAAGTAATATTGGTCGAACTGAGTGAACGAGCCGCCCCGGCTGCCCCCGCGCCAATCCAGGATGCCGGCGACTAATTGTTCTGCTTGGGCGGGATCCTGTCCCAAGGCCACCAGGAGATTGAGCAGTTCTCTGGGATTCGCCTTATTCACATCCAGCTTGGATGTCTCCGGGATAATTTCACCAATGGCGACGCCCGTAGGAAAGTCCAGCGCGAGTACTCGTGTGTTGGGCTGGATGATGGGCTTCTTGTCGGGGCTTTGAAATGCGGCGGGCTTCTCCATATAAACCAGCATGCGATCGATGGCGCCGGCGGCAAGGTAGTACGCTTTCAGGCCATCGGCGTCGGTGGCGCTGCGCTCGGTTTCTCCGCGCACGGTATTAGCAATCGTGAGAGCGATGGCTGACAAGCCGGCGGCAAGCCACAGCACGGCCAGCAACGCGGCTCCTCGATTCCTTTGCCGGCGCCTGCTATTTGCCAATCAACAGCTCCTCCTGATAGTTCGCCAGCGGCAGACGAGTCAAGCGAATCGGAACGGTCAGCGTTACCGGCTCCAGGCGGCCGGCATCGGGCGCGAGCGGCGCCAACTCGACACGAACCGCGTCGGGGAAGACCTGCGTCACCCAATGATCCGTCCAGAACGGCTGCGGGCGGGAGCGGGCATCGCGAAAGCTGAAGCGGCAATACGCCAGGCGGTCGGACATCACGAACGAATTGCCGCCGATCTGAACAGGCACGAAGATCGGGCCGGAAAGGCCGGTGGCGGGATCGCGGCCCATCCCAGTGCAGAACACGCCGGCGCCGCGCGGTCCCGTGTACCATTGCTCGTTCACCACCAGCCGCACGCCTTGGTTGTTTTCCCCGGGGATCACCTGGAATTCCAGGATCATCGGCATGCCCCGCGCGCCCTCGTGCAGCGAATACGTGGAGGCCAGCCGCATGGATTGAGCCTCGCCTTGGAAGAACATCAAAGAACCGGCCCTTCGGCCCCCGGCGATGCAATCGGCGGTGACCGGGATCATTCCGGAGATTTCCTCATTGAGAATGCGTTCCACGCTGGCTACGCGGCGGTTGGCCATGAGCTTGGAATCGGTCTTGTTCATGGCGCTCAGAGCGACGCGCAGCGTGAGAACCATGCCCAGCGAAAGCAGGCTGAGCAATAGAGTTGCGATGAGTAACTCCATGAGCGTGACACCCGCGGAGCCGGGCTTTTTGTGGCGGCGCGTCATTGCTCGCGTCGTTGCTCGCCTCATGGCTCGCCGCTCCCTGTTTGCAGTCCCAAGGGCGCTCCTTGCGCGCCCATTCCCAATGCGCCGAGAGCGGCAACGTCGGCGCGCGTCATCACGGACCGGTGATATCCTTCCAAGCGGAACGAGCGGCGCTGCGCGCCATTCATCCACCAGATTTCCAGCTCCACGCGCTCGATAAACGGCGTGCCTGGGCCGCGCTCGCCGCGCGGAATCTCGAAAGGCGTGAGCCGCGCGATCCAGCCCATCTCCATGCCGCCCGTGACCTCGGGCCCCCAGGTTCCCTCGAACGGCACACCTTTTTCGAGTCCCGCGGCGACCAGCAATTCATCCATCTTCTGGCGGCCGAGCAGAGCGGCGCGATCATGATCGGTGAGCCGCGCGGCATTGCGCAAAGAACTGGAAATGGCCGACATCAGCCCCGCCACGGCGATCGCCATGACAACCGTGGCCACCAGCACTTCGAGCAACGTAAAGCCGCGCTGCTTCGTCATTCCGGCGTCTCCACGTGGGGAACACCGGTGATGGGGTCGACACGCACGATGCGCTGCACGTTCCTGCGATTGATCAATTGCACGCCGAAGGGGGGCACGGTGCCGCCCGGATACAGGAAGAACGAGCGCGGCGCATCCGGATCTTCCGGCAGTAGCGGGAGCACCTGGACGATGGAGACTCCTTCAGGCATCGGGAGCTTGCGGCTGAACCCAGGCTCGCTGGATTGCATTTCGATCGATTGGTCTTGCTTCGAGATGGTGATCTCGACCACTTGCTGGCGGCGTTCGGCGCGGCTGAGCCCGGTGTCGAGAAAGCTAACCACGCTGTTGGTTGCCGCCTTGAGACGCATCGAATCGATACCCGAGGTGATGGCGGGATAACTGATGCCGACCATCAGCGAGATCAGAGCGACCACCACCACCATCTCGATCAGCGTGACGCCGGCTTCCGCTCCCTTACGGCCGCGGCTCGGTTTAGTTTTTCCAACTGACGATGTCGGCATTGATCCCGTCTCCGCCGGGCGCTCCATCCGCGCCGTAGCTGATAATCTCGGGCTCGTCTCCGTGATCGCCGGGGAAGTGATAGATGTATGGGTGACCCCAAGGATCGCTGCTGATTTCCTTCTGCAGGTACGGCCCCTGCCAGTTCTCGACAGCCTCAGGCTTATCGCGAAGCGCCTGCAAGCCTTGTTCGGTGGTCGGGAACACGCCGGTATCCAGCTTGTACGACCCCAGGGCCGTCGAAAACGCGTTGATCTGGGCGTGCGCCGAAGTGATCTTGGCGCGATCCGCCTGATGCATCATTTTCGGCAAGTACCAGCGCGGCGAAGAGCGCGATGATGGTGACCACCACCATCATTTCGATCAGGGTCACACCGGCCTGTCGTCTCAATCTCTTGTTCATTGCCTTACCTCGTTCTTCCATCTACATTGCCACGTCGTTCATGCCGACAATCGCCAGCAGCATGCTCAAAATCAGAGTGCCCACCACGATGCCCATCACCAATATCACGATCGGCTCAAAGAGAGACGTAAATCGGCGAATAGCCGAGCGCGTTTCAGCGTCGTAAATGTCGGCCATGCGCACGAACATTGAATCCAGGCGGCCGGTCTCTTCGCCCACGCTCAACAGATGCGCGGCCAGGGGAGGGAATTGCCCGGCTTTGCGCAGCGGACCCGCGATGCCTTCGCCGCGCTTCACTCCAAGCGACACCGTTTCGAGCGATCCCGAGATGCGCTTGTTGTTCAACGTCGCGCCCGCGATGGAAATGGATTGCACCAGAGGAACGCTGTTCGAGACCAAGGTGCCCATGGCGCGGGCGAAGCGCGCTGTTTCGGCTTTGCGTAGCGCGTCGCCTAGTACCGGAACTTTCAGCCGCAGCGTGTCCCACCACAAGCGTCCCGCGCTGGTGCGGACCTAGGTGTACATGCCGATCGCGAACAAAACCAGCAGCGTGATCCCGAGCCAGCCGTAGGATTGCAGGAACTTGCTCCCGACCAGCAGCATTTTGGTAGGCAGCGGAATCTCCATGCGCGACTCTTCGAAGACAGCGGCGAACCGCGGCACGACGAAATTCATCAGCACCAGGATGGACCCGATGCCGACCAGCGACAGCAGCGTCGGATAGGCCATCGACGAGATGATGTAGCTGCGCAGATCGTCGCGCGTGCGCTCGAATTCCGACAGCCGCTCAAAGACCACCGCCAGCGATCCGCCGGCTTCGCCCGCGCGGACCATATTGATGTACAGTTCGGAGAAATGATCCGGGTGTGTCGCCAGGCTGTCGGCCAGCGAGCGGCCGCCCTTCAGCACGCGCAGAATGTCCAGGACCAAAGTACGGAATGACGCGCGCTCGTTCAGCTCGGCGGTGATGGACAGCGCGCGATCGAGCGGAACACCGGCGCTGAGCAGCGTGGAGAGCTCCTGCGTGAAGAAAAGAACGTCGCGTTTCCGGCCTCCGCCGAACGACGGCAGCTTGATGTCGAGCGATTTCTTTGCTTCCTTGCCGACGTAGACCGGCGTGAGACCCTGGCGGCGCAGTTCGAAGGCCACCAGACGCTCGGATTCGGCATGAATCGCGCCGGTGCGAATTTGTCCGTCGGAAGCAACCGCGCGAAAGTGAAAGTGATTCATCGGGAAGCCAGCCACGGATAAACACAGATAAACACCGATAAAAACTTTCTTAAAGATCCGTGTTCATCTGTGGCCCTTTTAGAATTCCTGCGTGACACGCATCACCTCGTCCGGCGTGGTTATTCCGCTTGCCACCTTCGACCAGCCGTCTTCGCGCAGATTGCGCATGCCGATGCGCCGCGCCGCGTTGGTGATGGCCGACGCGTCTTCATTTTTCATGATGAGCTGCCGGATGCCGTCATCCAGTTCCATCAGCTCGAAAATCCCGACGCGGCCCGTGTATCCGGAGCCAAAACACTCGTCGCAGCCGCGCCCTTTGTAGCACTGCACCATGTCGCCCGTCGGCGCAATCCGCGTACCGTCCTTCTCTTTGCAATGCTCGCAAATCACGCGCACCAGCCGCTGCGCCAGCACCGCCACCAGCGACGAAGTGATCAGGTAGTTCTCCACGCCCATGTCGGTCAGGCGCGAAATCGCGCTGGGCGCGTCGTTGGTGTGCAGTGTCGAGAATACGAAATGGCCAGTGAGCGACGAACGAATCGCGATGTCGGCCGTCTCGCGATCGCGAATCTCGCCCACCATGATGACGTCGGGATCCTGCCGTACGATGTGCCGCAGTCCCTGGGCGAACGTCAGCCCGATCTGCGTGTTCACGTGCAGCTGGTTGATCCCATCCATTTGATATTCGACGGGATCTTCGATGGTGATGATCTTCTTGTCGCTCTGATTGATCCTCTTCAGCGCCGAGTACAGCGTGGTGGATTTTCCGCTGCCGGTGGGACCCGTCACCAGAAAAATGCCGTGCGGCAGCGACGTGTAATGCGTCATGCGGTTGAGCATGTGGCTGTCGAAGCCCAGGCCGGCCGAGATCGTAGAAGTCGCCCGCCGACCGGTCCAACAGACGCATCACGACGCTTTCGCCATACAACGTCGGCAGCGTCGAAACGCGTAAGTCCACCTCGCGGCCGAGCGTCTTGATCTTGATGCGGCCGTCCTGCGGGAGGCGGCGCTCGGCGATGTTGAGCTTGGCCATCAGCTTCACGCGCGAGATCATGGCCGCCTTCATTTCGCGCGGCGGCGGATCTTGATTGTAGAGCACGCCATCCACGCGATAGCGGATGCGAAATTCTTTTTCAAACGGCTCCAGATGGATGTCGCTCGCCCGCTTTTCAACCGCCGACGCGATGATCGCGTTCACCAGGCGGATGACCGGCGCCTCGCTCGCCATGTCGCGCAAGTGCTCGAGGTCTTCCGACAACTCGCCGGCCTGGAATTCGAAATCGGCTTCGGAGCGCGCGGCCGATTCGCCGTAGTATTTGTCGATCGCGTCCACGATCTCCTGCTCGGGCGCGAGCACGGTGTCGATTTTGAGACCCGTGCAATGGCGCACCGCGGCGATGGTCTCCACGTCCAGCGGATCGGCCATCGCGAGCGTGATGGTGTGATCGTCGCGGCTCATCGGCAGGCAGCGGAACTGGCGCAGGAAGCGCGGCGAGAGCGTTTCGGTTTCCGGCGAAACCACGGGCGGGGCGTCGATCGAAACCAGCCGAACTTGCAACTGTTCCGAGAGCGCCGCCAGAACGTCGCGCATGGCGATGAAGCCCATGTCGACCAGCGTCTTGCCGATTTTGTCGCCGCGCTCCTTTTGCAGTTCGAGCGCCCGCTCCAAATCTTCGGCGGTGATGAGCTTCCGCTGGATCAGGATCTCGCCTAGCCGCACGGCGTTCTCAACTTTCGCATGGATCAGAACTCTTCAGACGCGATGGACGCGTGCGCGGCCTTGGCCGCTTGCAACAGAGCCTTGCGTTGCGCGTGCATGACGATCTGCGCGGGCAGTCCCTCGCGGTTCTCCCAGGTCCAATAAAAAAGCGAAAGCCCGACTGCGACCTGTTCGTCGGAGGGAACCGAGTCGAGCGAGCGCGCCGAGTCCATCAACATCGCGCGCATCGCCGTCCGCAAAGCCGCCATGCGCTGCAGCTTCTTTTCATGTGTGCGGCGTACTTCGTCCGCGCTGATGGTCTGATGGAAGGGCGATATGCGGCGTAGCGGGCGCCAGGTTCACTTCGCCGAGAAAGACCGCGCCGTAGCCGCGAATGTAAGTACCCTGCGGAACGCCCATCACCTCGGCGGGATCTTGCGGGAAAAGCCCCGTAAGCTTGCCGTCCAGGCTGTGTTCCATGGCCTCGATCATGCCGCGATTCACTTTCGGACCGTCCGCCATGGACCCGGCGGGCAGCGCGCCCAGCAGTAATGCTCGCGATCAGCAGAGTCCTCATTGGGCGGGCCCCTGCTTAGTCGACACGTTACTTGCCATCTCGAACCGCGCCAGTTGCGTCCGGTAATAATCCGCGGCCTGCTGGACCGTGGCAAGATCGGACTGGCGCTGTAGCGTGAAACGAGTTCTCGGTGGCGTCCAACACTTTGGCGAATTCGGCGGCCTGCTTGGCCTGGGACTCGCTGACGGCCTTGGCAACCGTCGCGTTCACCCGGGCTTCGACGCGCTGTTCGATCTGCGCCGTGTCTACCGAGGCGGCAACGGGCCGGGCGAATCCATGCACCACAATGGCAGCCGCAAGCAGCGCCGCGGAAGCAAAGCCCATGGCCGGCGCCGAGTGCCACATGGTTTGCCACCAGCGCGGCTCAAACACGCGGTCGGAGACGAATGCGATGCGGCGCGGCGGTTCTTCGTCTTCTAGTGTCGCCAGCGCCGATCGCGTCAGATTCAGCCGGTCCAGCTCCTCGCGGCAGTTCTGACAGCTACGCACATGGTCCTCAACCACGCCTCGCTCACTCCGGGCCAGCTTCGCCGACAACATATGCTTTCAAATCAATTTCGCAACTCATTCCGCACCTCCGCGTAGTTCACTGGAGCTAAGGTTTGTTTCAGAAGATCGAGCGCCGTGTACAGCCGGGATTTCACGGTCGAAACCGGGCACGATAAGATCTCCGCCATCTCTTCGAACTTGAATCCCTGATAGACCTTCAGCAGCACGGCTTCGCGCTGATCGTCGGACAGCCGGCCGAGCGCGCTTCGCACCGCCAGCGCCGACTCGATGGGAAACAGCCCGCCGCTCGCCTCCGCCATCCTGGGCTCGACGGTTATTTCGCCCTCCGGCCGGTTCTTCCGCAGGAGCGAATACGCCTCGTTGTGAGCGATGCGAAACAGCCACGCGGGAAACTTCGCCGGGTCATCCAGCTTCTTCAGATTCTGATAGGCCTTCAAAAACACATCCTGGCTAAGATCGAGAGCGTCCTCGCGCTGCTTCACCAACCGCAGGAGATAATTGAAGACACGTTTCTCCCAGCGCGACACGAGCACGTTGTAGGCTTCCACGTGGCCCCGCCGCGCTTTGGCGATCAGGTCGCGGTCCTCAACCTCCCGAAAGATCAAACTTCGGCTCCAATCCAGAGACGCAGCCCGAGTCGAAAAAGACGAAACCGCTTCCTAACGGGCGCGGCTCACATTCAATTTTCGCACTAACCCGCGCATGATTCGCTCGGTGGCGGTGCCAAACGGCTGATCGGTAGTGAGATAGGTCCAGGTCGCGCCGCGATCGGAGGGGTCCAGGCCCGACGCCTCCGCATCGGTCAGCCGCGTGCCGAGCTCGGGGTCAATCTCGGCTTCTAATTGCGTGAACAGCGCATGGACCGACGTCAAATATTCGTGCAGAGGGTCGCGCCCGCCCCAGGATAGCCACTGAACGCCTTCGCGTAAATCCGTGATCGTCGCCAAATAGTCGGCCCATAGGTCGTCGATGTCGCGGAGCGAAACCAGCCGTTCGAAATCGGAGGAACACGGCTTCTCGCCCGTCAGGATCGCCTGCCGGAGCTGCTGGATCTTCTGGCGCTGGCCCTCGATCACGCTCTCGTATTTATGAAGAAAGCGCCGGATTTCCAGGTTTTGCCCCTCCGCAATTCGCTGAACGCTCTCGATGTCCTGGCTGTCGCCGCCGTACTTCAGCAACAGATCGTCCTCGAGCGAGACGAAGAACTCCGAGCTTCCGGGATCGCCCTGCCGCCCGGCGCGCCCGCGCAGTTGGTTATCGATACGCCGGCTCTCGTGCCGGTTCGTCCCGATAACGTGCAGTCCGCCCAGTTCAGCCACACCCGGCCCGAGCTTGATATCGGTGCCGCGCCCAGCCATGTTGGTGGAGATCGTCACTGTGCCCAATTCGCCGGCCTGCGCGATCATCGCGGCCTCCTGCTCTTCGTGACGGGCATTCAATACTTGATGCGGAATGCCGACGAGCCTGACGCTCAGGCGTTCGGACTCCTCGACGCTGGCCGTACCAACCAAAACTGGCCGGCCGGTGGCGTGAATCTTGCGGATCTCGCCGATCACGGCGTGCTCCTTCGCCGATCGCCGGGCAAACACAATGTCGGGAGCATCGATTCGGATGACCGGCCGGTTCGTCGGGATCACCTCCACTTCCAGGCCATACACCAGACGGAACTCGTCGGCTTGCGTCGCGGCGGTGCCGGTCATCCCGCAGACTTGCGGATACATCGAGATCAGATTCTGAAGCGTGATCGATCCCGAGAATCCGTCCCTGCGTCTTCAGCGCCAAACCTTCCTTCGCCTCGATGGCCGTATGCAAACCGGCCGGCCAGCGCCGATTCTCCGCGATGCGGCCCTTGAACTCATCGACGGACTCGATGGCGCCGTCTTTCACCAGATAATCGACGTCGCGCCGCAACAGCTCGTGCGCGTGCAGAGAATCCTGAACGGCGGTGAGCAGCGCGAGGTTCTCTGCCTCGAACAGGTTGCCGCAACCAAAAGACGTTTCCACGGCTCGGATGCCGGCGTCGGTCAGCGCGACATTCCGGCTGTATTCGTCGAGCGTGAAGTGGCGGCCTCGGCGAAAATGCCGTGTGACGCGGTCCACTTGATTTGCCAGCACGTCTTGCCCGGCGTCGCCGCCTGCGATCACCAATGGAATACGCGCCTCGTCGATCAGGATCGAATCGGCCTCGTCGATCACCGCCGTGGCGAACGGCAGATGCACCTGCTCGCGCGCGTGGAGCGCGAGCCCATCGCGAAGAAGATCGAACCCGATCTCGTTGGCTGTGGCGTAGGTGACGTCGCAGGCGTAGGCTTGGCGGCGTTCTTCGATCCCCATGCCTTGCTGGACGCAAGCTACGGAAAGCCCAAGGAACTCATAGATACCGCCCATCCATTGCGCGTCGCGGCGGGCCAGATAATCGTTCACGGTCATTACGTGAACGCCTTTGCCTTCCCGCGCGTACCAGGCGATCGCGGGCACCGCCGCCAGCGTCTTGCCTTCGCCAGTTTGCATTTCGGCGATCCTCCCGGCTGCAAGAGCCAACGCGCCCTGTAACTGAACGTCGAACATACGTAAGCCAAGCACGCGTTCAGCGACAACGGCGCACAGCGCGAACACATCGGCCAGTGGGCGTTTACGCCAGGCGATCGTCTTCAGGTCGGCATCACTCAAACGATCCAGCTCAGCGCGCCGCTGGTTAATCAAGGGAACCAGCGATCCGGACGGAACCGGACCGCGAAACAAATTTCGCAAGAATTGGCGCACACGCCCTCCTTTCTTCTTCGAGCTGGGACTATCGAAGAAAAGGTGGAGGACGCTGGTAGAGGGAAGCCGCGAAATGGCGGGCGTTGAACGGCGGTTGATAGTGAAGCGGAGCCGAAGGTGAGACGACCGCAGCCGAACGATTTTGCACCGGAAGCCGCTGTTCCGCCCGTTCCTGCGCAATCCAAACGATGGCCGGTCCGCCATTCAGCGTTTGCGCGGAACTGGAAGGAACGGCCGCGCCGGCCGCAAATGCCAGCAGCGTCGCCAGGAGCCAGGTGGTCGCCCGCTTGTTCACTCGGCTCCCAGTATACGCCTTACCGGATCGCTTTCTTGAGCAAGCGCGTGGTCAGCGACCGGTGTTTGGGAGAGAATTGGCCGGCCGCGGCCCGCAGATAAGGACGAAACCCCTCGGCCCAATACGCCGCATAGCCGCGTTCGTGAATCTCGCCCAGCACCTGGCTGTAGTGCAGCATGACGCTCGCGCCCAAGGTCTGTCCCGATCGCCAGGCCGCTCGATTGGTGGCGCGCGCCAACCGCAGCAGCGTGACCGGAACGCGCGCCAAGGCCGAAACCGCCATGACCGTCGACAGCTCGAACACAGCGCGATTCTGCGCCGCGGCTTCCGCCTTCAACTCTTCCCAATGTTGCCGAAGAAACCCGGCCGAAGGCAGATTGCGTGGAGGGATCTTCGCTACTGCCGTGCGAAACGTGGCCCACTCGCGCCGCAAGCCAGCGACATCGAGAGGCGGCGCATTGCACAGATCCGCCACCTGGCTCGCAGTCTGCTCCAGACCCTCCAAAAGCTGATCGACGTTTTCAAACTTCGCGTCGGCGGCCAGCAGCCCCTCCTGTTTCAATGCAGTCCGCGATTTCCTGCACCAGGTGACGCCCCGCGCCGGAGACGTCGGCCAGCGCGGCCATGATCCATACGGGCGATGCGCGAAACGCCAGCAATCCGGCCAGCTCAATGCCATGTCCAGCGGTCCGGCGCAAAAGAAAATCGTTCGCCAGCTCGCCTCCGGCCGGCCCGTTTCCAGATGGATATACGCCTCTCACTTCGCCGACGCGCTCGATCATGAAACGGAGCGCGATATCCACCATCATCTGGTAAGTCTTAGTGCGGCGAACCGCGGCGGGCAGGGAGACATCGCCCAGCTCTCGGATCAACCCGCCGGCCAGCGCGGCGAGCGATCGGACCACGCGTTCCGGCAAGGACACCAGATATCGCGCCACTCGGGGAGCCGTACGGTTGCGGCGCAAGTTCATTGTGTACACTATAATTGTGCCTGATGGCCGACATCGTGATTCGCCCCAGTATGAAGTTCATCAAGACCGGCTACGTTCTGGCGTTGCTGGTGGTGTGCGCCGCGGTGATCGTTCACTACAAATATCTAGCCGACCGTTATCCGGGTCAGCCTCCCTATCTGCCTATCGCCAGCCTGCTGCTGTTGCTGTGGCCCATCAAGCGCCATCTTCGGAGGCAGACCATCAAGCTGACGATCGCCGGAGACAAGCTGCGCTATGAAACCGGACTCGCTTCAAAATCCACGCGCATCATTCAATTGCCCAAGGTACAGGACGTCCGGGTGATCCAGTCCCTGACGCAACGGATGCTCGACGTCGGCGATATGTCCATTGAGACAGCGGGCGAGAGCAGCCGCCTGGTGGTGGAAAATCTGGACTCTCCGCGGCAATTGGCTGAGCAACTCACCGACGCTTCGGCCCATCCACCCTCCACCGGCCTGCATTAAATCCTTCTAACGATAAAGGTTTCAACAACTTCCCCGTTCGCTGGAAGCGCTATCCTGATTGTTTTTTGATATGGTATTAAGAAGTGCCACGAAAAAAGCTGGGGAGGCAACCAGCCCTGGGTCTCGCATTGGTTCTGGTTGCCGTGCTTCCCGTAATGGGCGGCTGGAAGTCGGCAGGCCCGTTCGGAGGAAGCGCGAGAGCGATCGCAATAGATCCGCGGAACGGCGGAACTCTGATCGCGGGTTCACGCGACTCACTGCTCTTTCGTTCCGATGACGCCGGCGCATCCTGGCGGCTGTTGCCGTTTCCGCGTGGAACGCCGGGCGTTTTTAATTCCGTACTAATTCATCCCACTGAGTCCGGGCATTTCTATGCGGGTCTGGATGCCGGCGATTCGCCGGACTCGGGAGTGTGGGAGAGCACCGATGGCGGCGAACATTGGCGCGTTTTGCCTGGGACGGGCGGTTCGCGGATCGAATCGCTCGCCATTTCGCTAAGCGACGCCGCAGTGATGGCGGCCGGTACATCGAAAGGTGTCTTTCTGAGCGCGGACGCCGGCGCCACCTGGAAAAGAATCACATCCGCCACCGACGTGGAAATGCAGGACATCACAGCTCTGGCCTTCGATCCCGCAGACACGCATACTCTCTACGCCGGAACGCCGCACTTGCCCTGGAAGACCACCGACAGCGGGGCCACTTGGCACTCGATCTCCACCGGCCTGATTGACGATTCCGACATTTTCTCGATTCGCGTCGATCCCAGCCGCCCGCAATTGGTCTTCGCTAGCGCCTGCAGTGGCATCTATCGCAGTGACAGCGCGGGCGAAGCGTGGGTCAAGATCCACGGGATCCCGGGTACCCATCGGCGCACGCACATTATCGCCGAAGACCCGCGGAATTCGGATACGATTTTCGCGGGCACGACGCTGGGGCTCTTCAAATCGCCGGACGGCGGCAAGACCTGGCGCCATTTGAGTTTCGAGCAGGTGAACTGGATGGTGTTCGACCCCGGAGACCCGCGCACCCTGTATCTGGCCACCGAATATGCGGGCATTTTGAAAAGCGCGGACTCGGGCGAGTCCTTCCGGCCCGTAAACATTGGCTTTGCCAACCATCGGCTGTCGCAGATTACTTCGGACGGTAAACGCCTGTACGCCAGCAGCACCTATGAAGGGCTGTACGGCGGCGTTTTTGTCAGCAGCCGACGGCGGCCTGGAGTGGTCCCTGCGCGCCAATGAAGAAGCGCTGCTCGGCCGAAACCTTCACAGCCTGACAGCGTCTCCTGATAACAGCGCAGTTGTTTTCGGGGCGAGCGAGGATGCGATCTTGAAATCGGCGGATGCCGGCAAGACCTGGTCGGCTTTGCCCATGCCGCGTCCTCTGCCCGGGAAGGGCCATCCGTTGCCGAACGCCGGACGCACTCGCATTCATGCGCTCCGCGCAGTTTCCTTGGACTGCAAAAGACAAGCTAGTGCTGTTCGCCGGAACTGACGCGGGATTATTCCGCAGCTCCAACTCCGGCATCACCTGGGAACAAGTGAAGTCCGCCGGCTTGACGGGAATTCCTGTATTGGCCGTCTATGCTCCCTCGAGCGGCGCTTCGCGCCTGGCCGCCCGAACTGGCGCCGGTCTGTTCATTTCCGGCGATGGGGGCCGCACCTGGCAGCCGGCCATGCTGCCCGACAACAGCTATTATCTGTACGACTTGGCGCTGCCAGCCAGCCGCGACGTGGCGATCCTGGCGGCAACTTCCCGCGGCTTGCTGCGTTCTAATGACGAAGGAGCGCATTGGAAGCTGGTGACGGAAGGCGTACCAGCGGCCACCGTGGATTCGGTGCGATTCAATCCGGGACAGAGCCAGGAGGCATTCCTGGTTCAATACGGCAGCGGTGTATCGCACCGTGAACGGTGGCGAATCATGGCAGTCCTTCGCCAATGATGGCCTCCGGGACGCCACCATTCGAACATTGTGGTTTGCACCCGATCTTCCCCAGCGGATCTTTGCACTTACTGCCGCGCGGGGCGCATTGGTTTTCGATCTGCCTCAGGCCGAAGTGGCCAAACAGGGCGATCATGCTGTTATCTCAAGCAGTAATTGAAAATCAGATGGAAAGGTGAAAAACATGCGAGCAGTATGGAGGTATCCGGTTCTGGCGCTGATTGCACTGAGCGTCGTAGGGATTCCGAATCCGGCGCGCGCCCAAAACGCCGCGGCGCACGCAAATGACGACTACAACAATTTCTTCGAGCTAAACATCTACGGAGGATGGTCGGACTACAAGAAGATCACGGCGGGCCTCGGCGGCAAGATGCAGGACGCTGCCATCCTAGGCGGGCGAGTCACGGAGAATTTCTGGAATTATGTGGGACTGGAAGAGGACTTCAACGCGTACTCGTGGAACAAATACCAGTTCCTATCGAATCCCACGGACGGCATCCTCCTTTCGCCGCCGTTCCCGATCCACACTCTCCAGCCCGCGGTGGACGTCGTGTTGCATTTTACGCCGCGTGACCACAAGTTCCGTCCGTTCGTCGCGGCAGGCATCGGCGGCACCTGGGACGTCCTGGGTAAAAACGCCGTCAAATGGGGTGAGGGGCTGCCGCCCGAAGCCGGGTTTGGCGGATTCAAGACCGACGAGCGCTTCCAGGGCAATTACGGAGGCGGCATCAAATACCAGACCAGCAAGTGGTTCGGTGTCCGGGTCGACGTAAGGGGCTTCACCGGAATTGCCCCGCGCTTTGGCCTCCCGAGCGGCCCGCCCAGCACCACGGGCGCGTATATACCGAACGGCAAAATCCTGAATGGGATTCAAGTCACCGGCGGCCTGACTCTTTATCTTAGCCATCGCGGCGAAGTTCCTGCGCCGCCTACGCCACCGCCTCCGCCGCCACCGCCGGCGCGAACGCTGGGCGCCATCAATGCGGGTACCATCGGCGCCAGCCCCAATACCGTTTGTCCGGGCGACGCGGTGCGTCTCAGCTCGAATGCCTCCGATCCTGAAGGGCACCAGTTGACGTATCAATGGTCCGCGAACGGGAGTCCCGGTGGGCAGCGGCGCTCAGTACACCTACATGCCGAGCTCCTCGGGAGACGTCCGCATCGGTCTGCATGTCGCCGACGCGAGCGATAACTCGCGGGAGGCAGATGCTGCTCCGGTTTCGATCCACGTCAACACGTACAGTGCGCCGAGGGCGAGTGGCGCGACGGCTAACCCCTCTTCCATGGATCGCGGCCAGACCGCCGCACTGCACGTAACTGCAATGGGTTCCGACTGCAGCGGCCGGTTGACTTATAGTTGGGCCGCGGCCGAAGGCACGGTCACCGGAAACGGACCCGATGCTCAATTCAACTCCAGCTCGGTTTCCTTCAATGAGGGCGACCGCAGCCGTCCGCAATCCAAGCAGGTGTAATCACCGCGACGGTAACGGACAGCAAGGGCGGATCCGCCAGCGCATCCACCAACGTCACGGTCAACCTCGGCGCCGAAATCAAGCACTTCGGCGATATCCTGTTCCCGAAGGACAGCGCGCGCGTCAACAATTGCGGCAAGCGCGTACTGATCGAACAACTGTATCCGCAGCTCGCGAGCAACCCGAACTACGATGTTGTTCTGGTGGGCCACATCGATTCCAGCGAAGCGCCCAGCGGCAAGTCGCGCCGGGGCCGCAATCTGGATCGTGACCGCGTGCTCCAAACCGCCGCGGTACTGAGCGGTGGCGGCGGCACCTGCAGTTCGCTTGATCCTATCCCGCATCAAGGGAAGCTGGATCGGTGCGACGCAAGAGACGGAATCGTTGCCGACTTCTTGCGCCGTCTCGACCACGGCGCCCAAGGAACGCAGGGGAGCGGCTATCGAAGACACCAACGAAGCCAAGAACCGTCGAGTGGAAATCTGGCTGGTTCCGAAAGGCTTGGCCCTGCCGCCTGCGGCTCGCGATGCCAAGGAGTTGCCGGATGCCGACCTGAAGAAGATCGGTTGCCCGAAGTAAGCCGTCAGAAGTAGCAGTTGTTTGGCGCCGGGTGCTTGACCGTACCCGGCGCTTTTTATTTGGGCCAGATGGCCGCGATGTCGACCGATGCTTCCGGAAAGCGCGTGGGTTTCAGCAGTCCTTCGCGCAGCAGTGAGGTCGTCGTCAAATGGCCGTCTTGCAGCAGCAGGACCTCGACGGTCTGGGCCTCGGGCGAAACAACCCAGACTTCAGGAACGCCGAGGCTTTCGTAGTCCCGCAATTTTGCGGAGCGCTCGGCGCGGGTGTTGGCGGGGGAAAGCACCTCGACAATTAGTTCGGGCGCGGAGTGAATGTAGCCGTCGCGCTCGACAACATTGCTTCGGATGAAAGCGGCGATGTCGGGAACACGCGTAGTTAGCGGTTCGGTGCGGATCACCAGCCCGAAACTGGTGACGAGGACTCGAACGGTCCTGCGATCCAGTTCCGCCTTGAGCAGGTCGGCCAGATTTTCGACGGTGTAAGCGTGGGGAATCTTGTTCGGCGGCATCTTGACGATCTCACCATTGACGACCTCCTCAACGCCCTCCACCTCCGGAAGCGTGAGCCATTCTTCGTATGTGAGAATCTTAGAAGTCGTCGCCATAACTGCCCTCGCCCTTAGTGTACGATGAGCGATGACCCCCGCTACACCGGCAAGCCAACCCGCACTGCGGCGCGAGCTCAAGCTGTGGCACGTGGTGTCGTTCAATCTCTCCGCTTTGCTGGGCGTCCGGTGGCTGGCGGCTGCCGCGCATGCCGGGCCGGGATCGCTGGCGCTATGGTTCGTGGCCGCGCTCGCATTTCTGCTTCCGTGCGCGCTGGTGATCTCGGCGCTTTCCGAAAGGTTTCCTCAGGAAGGCGGCCTGTACGTCTGGACCAAACAGGCGTTTGGCGATTGGCACGGTTTCTTGTGCGCGTGGCTCTACTTCATCAGCAATATTTGCTATTTCCCCACGCTGCTGCTCTCAGGCGTTGCGATGGCGAGCTTCATGCTTGGCCAGACCGGGATCCGGTATTCCGAAGACGCGCGCTACGCCATTCCAGCGACACTCGCGGCGTTATGGCTCACATTCATTCTGAATCTGGTTGGCCTGCGGATCGGCAAATGGGCCGGCGTTCTGGGCGCGGCTTCCGGCTACTTGCTCGCCGCGCTGCTGATCCTGTTCGGACTGATGGTCGCCTTCCGAGGTGGCGTCGCTACAAGTTTCCATCTGCTGCCGGAGTTAAGTTTCGATAGCCTGAATTTCTGGTCGCAGATCGCCTTCGCCATGGTGGGATTAGAAGTCGCATCGATTCTCGGCGGCGAGATCTACGATCCGGGCAAAGTGATCCCGCGCGCGGCTTGGATCAGTGGGATCGGGTGCGCCGCCTTTTACATGGCGGGCACAGCCGCGATGTTGGCTCTGATGGCGCCGGCGCAAATCAGTACGCTCACTGGGCTGGCGCAAGCGGGCCAGGTGGCGGGCACGCGCTTTGGCGCAAGTTGGCTTTCGCCGTGCTTTGCGCTGTTCATCACGTTGAGTGTCGTCGGACAGTTGACGGCGTTCGTCGCGGGAAATACGCGGCTGCCGTTCGCGCTCGGAATCGATCATTATCTTCCTGCGGCGTTCGCGAAACTGCACCCGCGCTGGAACACGCCGTATGTTTCCATCTTGACTCAGGGCATTTTATCGACCGTGCTGCTGTTGCTGATGCAACTCGGCGAGACGCTCCGCGCGGCCTATCAAATTCTGGTGGACCTCACCGTGATCGGGACTTTCCTCCCGTTCGTGTATATTTTCGCGAGCGGATTCAAGTTCGGGCAGCGCTGGTCCGGAGCGGCGGGCGGTCTGATTACGGTGCTCGCGATCGTCCTGTCGGCAGTGCCTCCGCCGGGTATCGCGTCTGTCTGGATCTTCGAGCTTAAGGTGGTGGGCGGCACCGTTCTTCTGACGCTGGTAGCGCTACCGATCTATGCGCGAGGCAAGGCGCTCGCGTGATGAATTACGCCGAATCTGTCCGCTATCTGTACTCGCTCGGCAACGAGGTGCTGACTGCCAAGCTGGGGCTGGATCGGATCTCGGCTCTGCTCGAAGCTCTCGGGAACCCGCATCGCGCATGCCGGTGGATCCACGTCGCCGGAACGAATGGCAAGGGGTCAACCAGCGCCATGATCGAGGCGGGGCTGCGCGCCGGGGGAGTTCGAACGGGCCTGTACATTTCGCCGCACCTGGTGGAACCGACCGAGCGTATTCAGATCGCCGGGCATCCAGTTAGCCAGGATCAGTTCGCCGCCGCATTCGAGCGCGTGCACGAGACTGCAGAGACGATGCTGACCTCGGGTGCGCTCGACATGCATCCGACCTACTTCGAGACCGTCACCGCCATGGCCTTCGTCGTTTTCGCGGCTGAAACAGTGAACATCGTTGTGCTGGAAGTTGGGCTGGGTGGACGTTTGGATGCCACCAATGTTGTGAGCCCGGAACTGTGTGTGATCACGCCCATCGATTTCGATCACCAGGTTTTTCTGGGCAACACGATCGAGCAGATCGCGGCAGAGAAGGCGGGAATCCTGAAGCAGGGCGTGCCGGCCGTTTTCGCCGAGCAACGTCCGGAAGCCGAGCCTGTGTTGCGGGCGCATGCTCTCGGCCCGTACACTTTCTCGCGCGATTGGACCATCACCGATCTTGCGATCGACGCCCGTGGCAGCCGTTTTCGCTTGCGCGGTGTTCCGATCGCTTGCCCGCTGGCCGGCGAGCATCAAGTGGAAAACGCGCGCGTGGCTGCCATCGCTCTAAACCAACTCGGCATTTCGCCCGATGGCATCGCCACCACGCGCTGGCCGGCGCGTTTGGAGCATGTTTCCGAACGGCCCGAGATCATCATCGATGGCGCGCACAATCCCGCGGGAGTTCGCGCGCTGGTTGCCTATATTCGCCGCTTCTATTCCGGACGCCGGATCTGGATCGTGTATGGCGCGCTGCGGGACAAAGCCGTCGCCGAGATGGCTTCCCTGCTGTTGCCGCTGGCCGATCGCTTGATTCTTACGGCGCCGGCGAATACGCGGGCCATGCCGCCGGAGGACATTACAGCACCAGGCGCTCGCATCACGCATTCGATTTCGGAGGCCATCACTATGCTGAGCGAAGCTGCGCCGGACGATGTAATTTTCATCGCAGGCTCTCTTTACTTAGCGGGCGAAGCCCGCGCGCTACTCGTAAAATAGATTCAGTGTCTTTTCTCCGCGCCTATGTCATCACTGCCCCGTTGATCGTTCTTGCCACCATCGGCTTCGGTCTGGTGAGCCTGGTGATCTCGCTGTTCGAATCAAGCGGCCGCAGGCAAATCGCGGTGGCGCGCGTTTGGGCGCGATGCTTGCTGTGGGTGAGCGGAGTGAGAGTGAAGTTCGAGGGCTTAGAGAAGATCGCGCCCAATGGAAGCTACGTGTTCGTCTCGAACCATCTGAGCTACATGGACACGCCGGTGGTTCTTGCAAACATTCCCGTGCAGTTCCGTTTTCTCGCGAAGAGCGGCCTGTTTCAGATTCCGCTTGCTCGGAACCCACCTGGCGCGGGCGGGCCACATTCCCGTTCCGCGAGACGACGCTCGCGCCGCGGTAAAGACCATGACCACAGCAGCCCAAGCGATCCGCGCACGCGGCATCTCCTTACTCATCTTTCCCGAGGGCGGGCGATCGCATACCGGTGAACTGGCGGCCTTCAAGGAAGGCGCTGCTTACATCGCGATTCGCGCGGGCGTTCCGCTGGTCCCGATCGCCTTGAAGGGAACGCGCGAAGTGTTGCCGTTTGGCTCGGGACATGTCCGCAGCGGGCCTGTAACCATGCGAATCGGGGAGCCGATTCCGACCGGCCAATTGCAACTGCGAGACCGGGAGCGCGTCACTGCCGAGCTTCGCGATCGCATTGTCAGCCTGCTCGACGACCAGCCGATTCACGCCTGACTATTTCGATTTCTTCTGCTTGATCCAAGCGACTGCGGCGTCCAGCGCGGGATCCTGGCCCGCTAGCAGCGCCTCTCGTGTGATTGGCGTTTCCACATCGGGCGTGACGCCCAGGCCCTCCAGCGGCTTGCCGCCCTCGGAAATGTAATTGGCAATCGGCGTATTGAAATCCGTCGCCATCGGGCAGCTTTTCGAACACCGAAGGCAAGGCCGCGCCGGCGGTGTGGGTTCCGAAGACGCGCGCCCGTCCCAGATCCTTCAGACCTTCCGCCATGATCTCCGACGTGGATGCCGACGCGCCGTCCACCAGGATTGCCAGCGGTCCCGCGAACGGCATCAGCCGCGGATTGACGACAAACTTGAGCGTATTTTCGCGCATATACAGCGTGCCGAGTTTTTGATCAGGCTCCGAGATAAACCATCCTGCCATGCCCATGGCCATGATTCCGATTCCGCCAGGGTTTCCGCGCAAATCGACGATGAAGCCTTCACACTTTTCGCAGGACTCCACTGCGCCGCCGAACGCGGTCATGATATGCGGCGGATCGAGGAAGACGTTAAACGCCACATAGCCGATGTCGCCGCCGGTTCGCGACGCCTTGATCCAGACGTGCATCGGGGTCAGATAACCGAACTGCACCAGGTCGCCCTGGGGAGCGCCCTGCGCCAAAACCTTCGCGAGATGCTGGCCTGCGCCGTCGAGAAACTCGACGGTGACGGATTGAGAGGCGCCGCTATCGAGACGCGCCAAGATCGTCCGCCGCAGCATGAGATCGCGCAGCGTTGAGCCGGCATACGTTTCGTTGAGTTTTGCCACCAGAGGCGCGACATCGGCGCCCGCGATCTTCACGATCTCCCAGCCTGGACGAACGCCTTGCGCAGCAGCGGAAGAACTGGATTCCACGGATGTCACCAGCACCTGGCTGCCGGCAACGCGGATATCGATTCCAGTGGTCGCCTCAACGCCGTGCGATCCATCCACATTCGAATACAGATCCCCCGGAACGATCGCGAAATGCGTTTGATGCAGGCGCGCGAGCATCTGGCTCATCACCGCGCGCACAGCGTCCATGCTGTCGGCCGCCTCAATCTGGGGCTTGAACTCGTCATGAATCGCCTGCCAATCCAGACCGCCGGGTTTGGTCTGCCAATGCTTGTCGCGGATTGCGGTCCACACGTACTCGAAGGACTGAAGGCTAAGCTGGCGCTGCTCTGGCGTGAGCGCCGCGTATGTCGGATGGGCCGTGAGGATGGCAAACGCCATCGCCGCAATAGCCCGAATCATTGCTTCGCGAGAACCTTGGCGCCCAGTGCGCCCCCGATGATCGGCAGAGCGGTGAAGACGACGAAGAACAGCATCAAATACAGCGCCACCACTCCCGCGATCATGGCCGGGTTGTTCAGGACCTGCTGAATCATGTCCGCGCGAGCGTCGTTGGCCGGAAACTGGCTGCGAAGCTGTTGTACAAACCCGCCCTGGCTGGAAACCGCCACCGTCGCAATGGTGAACACAACGGTGATCAGGGTGAACGAAAAAATACCGGTGATCCAACCCATGCGCGCGCCACCACTGATGCTCAAAGTCTGACCGGTCCGCCGGCTGTACAGGAAGACTGCCAAAAATCCAGCGGCAAGGAATGCAATCGGCAGGCGCACAAACGGCAGGGGGATGGGAAGGAGGGCTACCATCACAGCGGCCATGGCGGCGATAAATCCGATGCGCACCGCCAAGCCGTTGTGAAAACTGATGTCGGTGGGGATGCGAACCGGTTGCATCTCCGCCACTACGGGCTGCGGGTGCGCAGGCTCGGGCTCGACTTCCTCAACGGCCGGCATATAGTCGTACTGCGGCTTCCCGCACTTATGGCAGAAGCGGGCATCCGGCGGCAATTGCGCCCCACAGGTGCAATACTCAGGCACGATTTCAGTTTGACACAAGCCCGCAATTTTACAAGCGCGCCGATGCACTACCGGCACTCGCGCCCGCGCTAGCGGCATTCACGATGGACTGCCTGGATGGCCCGTTCCAGCCCATCCCGCGCGCACGACGATGCTGATGGTCAGCTCGCTGGAACCTTGCGCAATCGCAATAATATTGACGTTTTGCTCGGAAATCGCCTGGAACAAGCGGCCGGCCAGTCCAGGCATACCGCGCATGCCTTCGCCCACCACCGCCAAAAGCCCGACGTTGTCGTCCACCGCGATCGGCTTGAGATAACCGTGCGTCAGCTCCAGGGCAAGGTCGGATTCCAGCGACTTCATGACGCCCGTCAGCTCCTCCTTGCGCACCAGGAAACAGAAGCTTTGGCGATAGCTGGAACTGCTGAGCGCCAGCACCTCCGCATTGGCGTCCGCCAGGGCTTCCAGTGCACGCGCCATCAGCCGGGTACCACTGACCGCCGCGCTCGCGGGCTCGATCGATACCAGGACGACATTGGCCATCGACGTCACGGCTCGCGGACCCGCGGGCGCTTCGAGTGTTGGCACGATGCGCGTGCCGGGATGCTCCAGATGAAAGCTGTTCTTGCTCCACACCGGGATTTGGCGCTCGATCAGCGGCGCGAGCGTTCGGGGATGCAAGAACCTTGGCGCCGTTGTAAGCCAGCTCGGCGGCCTCGTTGTAGGTGAGCGCGTCGAGCACGCGGGCCTCAGGGACCGACCGTGGGTCGGCGCTCATGATTCCATCCACGTCGGTCCAGATCCACAGCTCGGAGGCATCCAGCGCTGCCGCCAGAATCGATGCCGAAAAATCGGATCCGCCTCGTCCGAGCGTGGTGGGCCGGCCATCCGCCGTCGCGCCGTTGAAGCCGGTGACCACCGGGACGACGCCGCTGGCGAGCAGGGGGCGCACGTGCGTTTCCGCCTTGGTGCGCGTCGCCTCCATGATCGGCGTCGCGTTGCCGAACACCGCATCCGTGACAATCACCTCTGCGGCATTGACCGCGCATGCCGGGATGCCCGCTGCTTCCAGATATTCCGCCATCATCAGCGCCGAAAGACGCTCGCCGATCGCGATGGCTTCGTCGACCGAACGCGGCGGACGCTCGCCCAGCATGAGCATGCCGTGCGCGATGCGGCGAAAGTCGGCGATCAGCTCGCGAATGCCGGTCATGGCACGGCCGCAGCGCTCCGGCTCGCGCAGCAATTCATGGCACGTTTTTTCATGCCGCGTCAAAAGACTTTGCACGCTGGATTCGATTCCGGCTTCGTCACCGGCCTCGGCGTGCCGCAACGTCCCGAGCAGCAGATCGGTAACGCCCGACATCGCCGAAACCACCGCCAGCACGGGCCGCTGCTGCTTCTGTTCCCGGCATATGGCCGCGGCAACCCGTATACGCTCGGCGGAACCCATGCTGGTCCCGCCGAATTTCATCACGAGCAAATCGTTCATTGAGTTCGTTCCCGGCCGTTCGAGGTGCGATCGCGAATGATCTTCAAAATGGCCGCTTCCACTTCGTCGATGCTGAGGCCCGTGGTATCGACGTATACGGCATCGGGGGCTTGGACCAGCGGCGATTCCGCGCGGCCTCGGTCGCGCTGATCGCGCTCGCGAATCTGCTGCTCCACCACTTCGGCCGGCAGCGCGACCTCATTGGCCCGGCGCGTGGCGCGCTCCTCGGGAATGGCATCCAGAAAAATCTTTACCGTCGCCTCGGGAAACACAATGGTGCCGATGTCGCGGCCTTCCATCACGATCGACGCTTTCTCGCCAATCTCGCGTTGCTTCTGCACCAGCGCGCGGCGCACGGCGGGCACCAGCGAGACTTCCGACGCAGCTTGGCTGACTTCGGGCGTCCGGATCGCGCTCGTGACGTCTTCGTCATTCAGCAAGCACGGCATCGCCGCCCGGCCGCGAACTCGATGTGCGCCGCGTTGGCCAGCTGTTCCAGGCGGTGCATGTCCGAAAGAGCGACGTTCGCTGCGCAGCGCCCACAAAGCCACCGCGCGATACATGGCGCCCGAGTCGACGTAGATGTAACCCAGTTTGGCCGCAATGCGGCGGGCAAGCGTGCTTTTGCCGGCGCCGGCCGGGCCATCGATCGCAATCGTGATTCGTTTGGTCAAATTATCATGAAAGCACATGCATGAGGAAGTTTTCCGCGCGCTCGAGAATGGCGCGACGCTGATCACCGCCAGCCGCCGCCTGGCGCGCGTGCTGACCGCGGAGTTTCACGGCATTGAAACGGCCCTCGGGCACAGGATGTGGAATCGTCCAGACATTCTTCCATTCGACGCATATCTCGATCGCACGTGGCGCGATTGGCTGTGGCGGAGCGCGAATGGCGATGCTCCGGTATTGCTGAACGCTTCGCAAGAGCAAGCCGTGTGGCATCGAATTATCAGTGCCTCGCCTGACGGGGCATCGCTGCTGCAAATTCCCGAGACTGCACAGCAGGCCGCGCAAACCTGGCGACTGTTGGCGGCATATGGTCTGGCTGTGGATGGAAGTTTCGAGGCGTCCGAGGATTCGGCGGCGTTCACGGCATGGTCGCGCGAGTTCCGCGAGCTGTGCCGGGCGCGTGATTGGTTGGAACGGGCGCGCTTGAGCGATTTTCTGCGCCAAAAGATAGTCGCGGGAGAGCAGCCGGCGCCGGCCGAAGTTTATGTCGCTGGTTTCGATGAAATGACGCCTCAACAACTGAAGTTCCTTGAGGCTCTGGGCGATTGGCGCCGCGTCGAAGTGCGCGATTCTGAACCGGCGATCGAACGCAGACGGCTGCGCGATTCGTCCGAAGAAATCCGCGGCGCGGCGGCGTGGGCCCGGCGCTTATTGGAATCGGACCCGAAGGCGCAAATTGGCGTGATCGTTGTTCCGGACCTGACGCGCTCGCGCCGCACAGTCGAACGACTCTTCCGCCGAACGCTCGATCGGGCAGTCCACCTTTCGGTAGGGCCGCAGCTCGGCGACTATCCCGTGGTTCGCTCGGCTTTGCTGATGCTGGAATTTGCACTGGGCTCACTGCCATTGTCACGCGTGGGGATGCTCCTCCGGTCGCCGTTTCTCGGCGGAGCGGAAGCAGAGTGGAGCGAGCGGGCGCTCTTGGACGCCAAACTGCGCAAAAAAGGCGTCTGGGAAATCACCATCCCGGCGCTGCGCGATGCCGCGGCAAGTTGTCCGCAATTGCAGCGTGTGTTGCGGCGCGCCGAGAAGAGGCTTCCGGCTCTCCAAGGCGAGCGGCCGCCCAGCGAATGGAGCCGCGATATCACGGGCCTGCTCGAGGCTTTCGGCTGGCCGGGCGATCGGCCGCCAAGCAGCAGCGAGTTTCAAACCATCAATGCCTGGCGCGGCTTGTTGTCCGCTCTTGCTTCTCTCGATCTCACCGCGGAGCCCATGAATCTCGCGCAGGTCATCGACTGGCTACAGGAAAGCGCCGCGGACACGCGCTTTCAAATGGAAGACGAAGGCGCGCCGGTGCAAGTGATGGGAATGCTGGAAGCGGCCGGGCTGAGTTTCGATCATCTCTGGATCATGGGCCTCCATGACGACGCGCTACCGGCGTCCGCGAGTCCGAATCCGTTCATCCCGGCTTCACTCCAACGCCGGCACAACCTGCCGCACTGCTCTGCCGCGCGTGAGCTTGAATTCGCCCGCACGTTGATGGATCGGCTGCTGCGGAGCGCGCCTGACATCGTGCTGAGCTATCCGGAGCGGGAGGGCGATCGAACGCTGGCCCCAAGTCCGATGGTGATGGGTGGCGAGTGGCTGGTTAGCGGCGGAACTGCTGGTATCGATCCGTGGATCGAACACATGCGGCAGGAGGCGGTTTTCGAACGCATTGTCGATGCAGCAGGGCCAGGGTTGGCTGGAAACGACGCAAGCGGAGGCGCGGCGCTGTTCAAGGACATGGCCGCGTGCCCGTTCCGCGCTTTCGCAAAGCATCGGCTGGGCGCGAGACCGCTGGAAGAACCCGATCTCGGATTGAACTATAGCGATCGCGGAAAAACAGTGCATAAGGCGCTCGAAGTGATTTGGCGCGAGCTCGGATCGCACGCCCGCTTGCTCGAGCTGCCGCCGCAAGCCCTGGAATCCCTGATCGCACGGGGAGCTGATGCGGCGGTGGCCAAGCTCGGGCCGGGCATCGGAGGCAATGTGGAGAAACGGCGTCTGCAGAAGCTGCTGAAGCAGTGGCTGGAGATCGAAAAGTCGCGCTCCGAATTCACGGTCGCTGGGATTGAGGCCGAACGCGTCGCAACTATTTCCGGCGTGAGGGTGAATATGCGGGCCGACCGCGTGGATGAGCTGCCCGACGGGCGCGAGATCATTCTCGATTACAAGACGGGGCAATTGAAGACGAAAGGATGGGACGGAAATCGCCCTGATGAACCGCAGCTTCCGCTGTACTGCGTCACGAACGAACGGCCGGTAGCGGGCGCTGCCTTCGCGGCAATTCGCACTGGTGAGCTTCGGTTTCGCGGATTGACTGGAGCGGGCGCAGCGTTGCCCGGGATGGCGAAGATGTCAGTCGATCCGCCCCTTCCGTTTGAAGTGCAATTAGAAGAGTGGCGGCGCGTGCTGGAGCAGTTGGCGGAGAATTTTCGCGATCGGGCGGGCGGAAGTAGACCCTAAGCCCGACGCTTGCGACAACTGCGGTTTGCGAGCGCTGTGCCGCATTCGGGAGCTAGAGCATGATCGCGGATAGTGCGGCGCGGTTGCGCGCGCTGGATATTTCGCAGTCCTTTATCGTGCAAGCGCCGGCAGGGTCAGGCAAGACGGAACTGCTGATCCAGCGTTACCTGAAGCTGCTCGATACCGTGGAGACGCCCGACGCGGTGGTGGCGATCACGTTCACAAGGAAAGCCGCCGGGGAGATGCGTTCGCGCGTGATCAAAGCACTTCGAGCGGCCGAGAAGGGTGTCGAGCCCGCGGCGGAGCACGAGCGGCTGACGTTTCAGATTGCGCGCGAGATTCTTGAGCACGAGCGGCGCCTGGAATGGAATCTGCTGCAGAATCCAGCGAGGCTGCGGATCGAGACCATTGATGCCTTGTGCGCGTCCATCACGCGCCGCATGCCTTGGCTCGCCCGATTCGGCGCCATGCCGGAGATTTTGGAGAAGGCCGAGGGCCTGTATCGCGAGGCTGCGCGCAATACGCTTTCTCATCTCGAGGAGGGAAACCAGGCGCTGGCCGATCTGCTGCTGCATTTGGACAACGATTTCCAAAGGGCGGCACAGCTCATCGCACAGATGCTCGCCAAGCGCGATCAATGGCTGAGATACATCGGGCGTTTCGCGCGCGGAGCTGGAGGATTCGTTGCAGCGATCGGTACGTTCAGAGCTGGATTGCGCGTTGTGTCACGCGTTGGATAGACGATTGCCGGCGCGCTTGGAGGATCTGGACAAATGGAGGGAAGTGGCCGATCTGCTCCTCACGAAAAAGGACACGCTGCGCAAGCGAGTGGAGCCGGGTTACGAGAGGTTGTGGGCAAAGCTGAGCGATGATGAGGCCCTGGTTGAACGCCTAGCGCATGTTCGCCAGTTACCGCCGCCTCGATTCACTGAGCCGCAGTGGCAAACAGTGCGGTCTATCGTCTCGGTGCTCAAGCTCGCGGCCGCCGAATTGCAATTGGTGTTTCGCGAGCATGCCCAGGTAGATTTCGCGGAGCTTTCGATTCGCGCCTCCGCGGCCCTCGGCCAAGTGGATGCGCCGGAGGATCTCGCTTTGTCGCTGGGCCATCGGATGCAACACCTGCTGGTGGACGAATTTCAGGACACCTCGCACACCCAATTTGAGCTGATCGAAAAACTCACCGCCGGATGGGAGCCAGCCGACGGGCGCACGCTGTTCCTGGTGGGCGATCCCATGCAATCCATCTATCGTTTTCGCCAAGCCGACGTCAGCCTGTTCTTGCGGGCGCGTTTGGAAGGCATTGGCGCAATCCAATTGGAGCCGCTCACACTCAGCGTGAATTTTCGATCGCGTCCGGAGCTCGTGGAATGGGTGAACCGGACGTTTCAATCGATCTTGCCTTCGAGCGACGACATCGAATCGGGGGCAGTTGCGTATTCGCCCGGCGTTGCGGGCTCGGCAGGTTCGGATGCCCAGATCGGCGTGCATGCGTTTCTCGACGAACGAGACGAGGCAAGCCGCGTGATCGAGCTGATCCGCGACCAAGCCGATGGACAGCGTCGCGGTACTGGTTCGTTCGCGCACGCACCTGCTCGAAATTGTGCGAGCGCTGGAGCGCCATCGTATCGCATTCCAGGCGATTGAGATCGATGAGCTCGGTGAACGGCAGGTGGTGGAAGATTTGATGGCACTCACGCTTCGCGCTCTTGCACGCGGCCGATCGGGTCTCGTGGCTCGCGATTCTTCGGGCTCCCTGGTGCGGGCTCGTGCTCGCGGATTTGCACGCACTGGCCGCGGCCGATCATCACGCGACAATTTGGGATTTGGTCCATAAAGAGAACGAATCGCTGAGTGAGGACGGCCGCGCGCGCGTCCGGCGTATTCTGCCGGTGATCGAGCAGGCGCTCTCCGAACGCGGCCGGCGTCCATTGCGCGATTGGGTTGAGGGCACGTGGCTGCGGCTGGGCGGTCCCGCCTGCGTGGAAGACGAAGCCGCGCTCGAGGATGCCGCGGCTTACTTCGATTTGCTCGATGGTCTCGCCGAGGGCGCGGATCTGGCCGATTTTGATTGGTTCCGTGAACAAGTAAACGACCTGTTCGCGCCGCCGGATGCCTCGGCGGGCGACCGTTTACAGCTCATGACCATCCACAAAGCCAAGGGCCTGGAGTTTGACGCCGTGATTCTGCCAGGCCTTGGCGAAATAACCCGGCCGGACGACCAAAGTTTGCTTCTATGCGTGGAGCACGGCGGCGAGCGTTTGCTTGCGGCGGTTCCGGAGTCTGGAAACGAAAAAGATCCGACTTACGAATATCTAATGACTATCGAGCGCCGCAAATCGGATCAAGAAACCGCACGCTTGTTGTATGTGGCAGTGACCCGCGCACGCCGGAGCGTGCACTTGCTGGGCTGCGTCACAGTGAAGGATGACGGAGGGATTGGGAAACCTAGGTCGGATTCCTTCATGAAACTGCTGTGGCCGGCACTGGGCGAGCAATTCGCAAATCCCAGCGCGGCGCGGGGACATCGACGAAGCCCCGAAAACCAGGACCATTCGCCGGTTGCCCGCCGAGTGGCGCGTTCCGCTGGCCCTGCCGGCGGTGGAATGGGATCGTCCGGAGATCGAGCAAGAGCATCGGCAGATCGCCGCGTTTGAATGGGCCGGCGATCGTGCCAGATTCGCCGGCGATGCGCTGCACGGATTCCTACAAAGGATCGCGCGCGAGGGGGCGGAGCGTTGGGACGAAAATGCCGTGCGTTCGCGCCGCAAGTCGTATCAGTGCGGTGTTGGCCAATCTCGGTGTGTCCCCGGCCGATCTGAAATGGGCCATCGATCGCGTCGAAGCTGGGCTTTTGCGAACGCTGCGCGATCCGCGCGGGCGGTGGTGTCTTGCGGATCACCAGGACGCTGCGAGCGAGCTGCCGATCGCGGGATGGGTCGGCGGAAAATTGTGCGAGGCCGTGATCGACCGGACGTTCATTGATGAAAATGGAGTCCGTTGGATCATCGATTACAAGACGAGCGAGCCTGGGGACGGAGCGGTGGAAAATTTTCTCGAAGCCGAGAAAGAGCGCTATCGCGAGCAACTGGAGCGCTACGCGCGGTTGATGGCTCAGCGGGACGATCGGCCCGATCCGGCTGGGGCTCTATTTTCCTCTCCTGGGCGAATGGCTCGAATGGGGCGCGGGAGTGGTGCTACGCCAACAGGCGCTCCTGTTCGAGCTTTAGCAATCGTTGTGTTAAGATGCAATTGCCGACGTTTCATTACACTTCGGGGACGTAGTTCAGCTGGTTAGAACGCCGGCCTGTCACGTCGGAGGTCGCGGGTTCGAGCCCCGTCGTCCCCGCCAAGTTTCCTTTCGAAATATCTTCTTCCCGCCGGCTATCTGCGCCAAACCATCTTCCACGTCTAACCAAGGCGCAGGCGCCTAATGCCGCGAGACAGATGAGCCACGACGCCCGGGGTTCCGGTGCCTCGCTGGTCTGGCTAGTCAGCAAGACCCCAGAGCTGGATGTGAAGGAGACTCCGTCGGGCAGCGCGCTCATGCCAAATTGGCCGGTGTGGCTAAAATCGCAGGTGTACATCGTGCACTGAAGAACGGCAAGATACGCATTCAGGCTGTCGACGCTGACGCCGGTGGGGACGGCGAAAACTCCTTGGAATGTTTCCGATGTCCCATTCGAGCCCGGGATGATGGACGTGCTCACCCAACCCGAACTGGGCTGCGTATTAGTCACAGTGCCCGCTGAATCCTGGAATTCAAAAAGACTGGTGCTGATGGGGCCATGGGGAATCGAGTTCGCGTTGCCCGCGCAACCAGTTCCGGAAGCAAAGCAAAATAGCGAAAGCAGGCTGTAGCTATCAAACGCCGCGCCGTTCGACGTCAAGCTGCCGTCGAAGGTCCAGGACAGAGTAATGTCCTGGGTTGAGCCCGTGGTGTTGCTGAAGGTGAGAGAATCTTGTATCTCTGCCACGGCTGTGCCCCCATCGGAACAGAGCGGTGTGGTGGGAGAGCACGGGAGACCGGCTGCGTACACTCCGACGGTTCCCGTCGCTAGATTGGCGGAGGCGGATGAGTTGGAATAGCCCGAGACACCGTTTTGGGGATCATAACTCTGCGCGTTGATGGCAACGGATGATGACGTCGCGCCGAGTGTGTTCGTTGAGGGCGTGGACGAGAGAGTCCCGCAAGGAACGACAAGCGTGCTGCCTTGGGCGTAACAGTTCCCTGGACTCTGGTTCAGCCCGGTCGCCGAATCGTAGTTGTTCGCTGCTCCGCCCGCCGTCGTATCCGTGGTCACATACGAAATCGATGACGCCATCAGTGGTCCGCCCAGTACGACTAGGCCGAAGATTGTAAAGAACTTCATGCTTTCCTCCGATTGATACGGCGGAAGACGGGCTTCGGGAGCGTCAAAAAAATTAGCGGGCGCGCTGTGGGTGATAAGCTGGGGGGAATCCGATGGCAGGCGGGGAAGAGAGCGGCGAAATCACGCGTCTTCTGGATAGCTGGGCGCGCGGGGATTCAACTGCGGTTGACCGTTTGGCGCCGTTAGTGTACGACCAGCTCCGCCAGTTAGCCGAATCACTGCTCCGGAACGAGCGGCCCAACCATACCTTGCAAGGCACTGCGCTGGTCAACGAGATGTTCCAGCAGTTCATTAAGCTGCGCAAGGTCAGTCTGCATGACCGTTCGCACTTTTATACGTTTTCGGCCAAGCTGATGCGGCGGCTTCTGGTGGACTATGCGCGACAGGCCAACGCCGCCAAACGTGGTGTGTCGTTCAATCGAGTGCCGTTAAATGCGGAATTGGCTTGGGTGACGCCGCAACAGGACGCCTCGCTGGATTTGTCGGCGGCGCTGGAGGAGTTGTACGCAGTCGACGAAGCGAAAGCACGCGCGATAGAATTGCGTTATTTCCTTGGCTGCACGGTGGATGAAGCCGCGTCGATTTTGGGGGTGTCGCCGTCCAGCATCGATCGCGATATTCGTTTTTCACTCGCCTGGCTGCACGACCGCCTGCATCCCACGTTATGACGCGTTTTACCCGGTTCTTCCGCCGTAGGCTTATATGAGCTCCGTTCCGCGGGAATACTTCGAGCGGCTCGAGACTCTGTTTCATCAGACTCTGGCTCTTGCTCCGGGGGAAGTGCGCGAAACGTTCCTTGAGACGTCCTGTAGCGGAGACGACGCGCTGCGTAGGAATTTGGGCCGGTTACTTGAAAAAGACCAGGCTATACAGCGGGTCGCGACAACAACGGTTCAACCTTTGCCGCGGTTCGGCGTCTACCAGGCTGAACAACTGATCGGACGGGGCGGGATGGGTGCTGTGTATCTGGCGGCACGGGACGATGGCGAAGTCAGGCTGCGGGTCGCGGTGAAGGTAATTTCGTCGCCGCTTTGGTCTTCGTTGCTCGAAGACCGCTTCCGCCGCGAACGGCAGATTCTCGCGCAGCTCCGGCATCCAAATATCGCGGCGTTTCTTGATGGCGGGGTCACGGATGAAGGGCTGCCATTCCTGGTGATGGAGTATGTGGAAGGCGACCCTATCGATCGCTTTTGCGATACGCAACGGCTGGGAATCCGGCAGCGCCTGGAACTGTTCCTGCAAATCTGCGCGGCAGCCGGATTCGCGCATCAACAACTGGTAGTACACCGCGACATCAAGCCCGGAAACATATTAGTGACGCCTTCGGGCCAAGCGAAGCTGGTGGATTTTGGGTTGGCTCGTCCAATCGAAGAAGCGGGTGGGCGTGACGAGAACCCTACGCTGTACCTGACTCCGCAGTATTCCAGCCCGGAAGTGCTGCGTGGCCGGCCAGCCGCGGTCGCGGACGATGTCTATTCGCTCGGCGTGCTGCTGTATGAACTCCTGACCGGCAGGCGGCCGTTCGGGACGGCGCAGACCGCTCCGTCGGAGATTATCAAGGCGGTATTGGATAGTGATCCCGTGCCCATGAGCGCCGCCGAAAGCGCCGACGCGGAGCAAGCGGCTGAGAATCGCGGCCTTACCGTCTCCGGTTTGCGGCGGGCACTGCGCGGGGATCTGGATGCGATCGTCGCCAAGGCCCTGGAGAGATCTTTTGCGCAGCGTTATCCATCGGCGGAACGGCTGGCCATGGACATCACGCGGCATCTCGACGGCCATGTGATTGAGGCTTCGCCGGCAAACTCGTTTCATCGCGCGCGGAAGTTTATTGCGCGGCACAAGATGGGGGTCGCGGCGGCTGGGCTGATCATTGCATCGTTAGCTGGCGGCGCCGCGGCGACAGAATGGGAATCGCGCATTGCCGAACGGCGTTTTGCAGAAGCTCGCGAACTTACCCATTACCTGATGTTCGACCTGAATAGATCGGTCACCCGGCTGCCCGGCGCCACTTCGGTGCGCGCCGAGATGGTGGAACACTCGCTTCAGTATCTTGACCGGTTGTCGGCGGAAAAGATTCGCGATCCGATTCTCAGGACCGAGGTTGGCGAGGGTTACGAGCAACTGGGTTCGATTCTGGGCAATCCCGCAACAAACAATATCGGACAGCCGGCGAAGGCCAAACAAACATATCTGCAAGCGATTGAGGTTCTCGCTCCGGCCGCGCAGGCCGGCAATCGGCGGGCCAACCTGGTTTTGGCGAACACGAAGATCAACCTGGGGCGTCTGCTCGATTTCGAGAATAATTCGGGGCGCCGGTGGATTCAGGAGGGCACGCAGGATTTGGTGCGGCTGGCCGAGCGGTGGCCCAATGATTACGACATTCGGTACAACGCGGGCTGGGCGTATTTTGCGTTGGCGCGATCTTTGAGCCAAGCGTCTGGCGGATATCTGACGGGTCAGAATACGGAGGCGAGTCTCGGGGCGCTCCAAACATCCATCGGGCATGCGCAAGCCGCCATACGCCTGGATGCGTACAGTAGTGAAGCGATCCGCCTGCTGGCGATCGACTACAACATGGCGGGATCAATCAAAGAACTGCGCGATCCGGCCGGGGCGACGTGGTATTTCCGCCGGGGCGTCAGCGCAATGGATCGCGTCACCGGAAAGGACCGCGACACACCAGTCGTGCGGAGCAACCGGTCGAGTGTGTTGCTGGGGCTTGGAAGAAATCTGGGGCATCTGGGGCAGTTCGACGAGGCATTCCGATATCTCGAAGAGGCGCGTCAACTGCGGGACCAGGGCGCGGCGGACGACCAGAAAGATATCCAGTCGCTGTACCTGAGCACTACACCGTATTATCAATTGGCGGAACTCTCCGCGATTGCCGGCCACAAACGGGATGAACTCCGATACCGCCTGACGGATATCGGCATTTTTGACCGGCTCTCGGCGCGCGAGCCTGAGAGTCGCTCCTACCGGCTGGCGCAGGCTGAACAGCAGGCGGATGCGGCGAACGTGAGTTGGGAATTGGGCCAGCGGGAGCAAGCGATGCGCCTGGCGGCAGCGGGAATTCCGGTCTTAAAATCGGCGGCGCTGGCCGGGCAGGCGTCCGCCCCTGAGTTGCTGTTGGCAGCCACGGCCCTGTTGAATTCCAAGGTGCGGACGTATTCCGATGTGAGGCTTGGATTGCGGCTGGCTCAGCGGGCCATGGCACTCAATCCCGACGACGTCGATACGTTGCAAACGGCGGCGAAGGGCTATTGGTTGAATGGTGATCGGGTATCGGCCGCGCGGATGTTGGAACGAGCGCTGGCGTTGTTAAGCGCGACGCCGACACCGCAGCGGCGCGAGATGCAGGCGGTTTTGGAGAGGTATCGGAAATCAACCGGCTGAAATGCGTTCGCGACTTTTTTCGTCCGTCATTTCTCATTCGCAAGCTGCTTGCGTATCCCCAGCAACTCCCGCCGGCGCTCTGGACTGGTTTTCGGGTAAGCCATTTTCAAACCATTGAGCGCGTCCAGTACCACCTGGGAGATGATCAAACCCGTGTTTTGCTTGTCGTCGGCGGGGACAATATACCAGGGTGCTGCGTGAGTGCTGGTGGCGCTCAGGCACTCCTCGTACGCTTTCATGTACTGCTTCCAATATTTCCGCTCCGCGATATCGGCGGCGCTGAATTTCCAGTTCTTCTCCGCCTGGTCGATCCGCTTGAGAAAGCGCTTGCGTTGTTCCTCCTTGGAAAGATGCAGGAAGAACTTCAGGATGCGCGTGCCGTTGCGATGGAGGTGATTCTCCAGGTTTGTGATGGAACGATAGCGGTCGCGCCAAAAATCTTTCTTGTCGAGCAGTTCCTCGGGAAGCTCCTCGCTGGCGAGGATCTCACGATGTACCCGAACAATCAGCACCTCTTCGTAGTAAGAGCGATTGAAGATTCCAATGTGGCCCCGCTCGGGTAGCCGCCGCGTAGCCTTCCACAAAAAGTCGTGTTCCAACTCCTCGGTGCTCGGATGTTTGAAACTGAAAACCTGGCAACCTTGGGGATTGACGCCCGACATGACATGCTTGATTGCGCTGTCCTTGCCTGCCGCGTCCATGGCTTGAAAAATCAGCAGCAGTGCATAGCGGTTGGTGGCGTAGAGCAGGTTTTGCAGCGCGCTTAGTTTTTCGATGTGTTCCCGGAGAAGGCTTTCATACTCGTCCTTCGAGCTGTAAGCAGGTTTCACCTTGGCCGGCCACTTGTCGAGATTTACGTTCTTCCCAGGCCGCACGCGAAAGTCTTCAGGATCGATCGTCTTCATCACTTAATTAGGGCACACCTGAAGGCTCAATGTAGCCTCCATGTGCGACTCCGATCCCCCGGAATACCAACCGGCCACCGGCGACGCCAGATCGTGATCGAATCCGGCTGCCACGGCAACATGCCCGTTCGAAACCGCCAAGCCGCGGGAAGGATCGTATCCCCGCCATCCGATGCCCGGCAGATAGACTTCGGACCAGGCGTGCATGTACGGATCTTGAGCGCTTGCCGATGCGCATTCATATCCGCTGACAAACCGGGCCGCGATTCCCATCGCGCGGCAGGCATCACAGAATAGAACCGCCAGATCGCGGCACGATCCCTCCTGCGCGCCCAACGTTCGGTCCGAGGGCCAAGGCGGACCGTAGGGACGAATCACCTGGCGGCAGGTTTGAAAGATTTGCCGGCTCAAGGCCGTGAGAAATGAGAGCGTATTCCATTGCGCCCCGGCAGACATCCAGTTGGCGAACTGCTTGACGGATTCAGCAATGTGCGCGTCATTGCGGTACGGAGTCAGCGCCGAGCACAACGGCTCCAAATACCACAGCGGAAGATTCAACGATTCGTTGGCCAGCACATAATCAAACGGGTTCTGGCGCAGCATCTCCACGGTGAACTCGCTCAATACGCGCAGCTCCCGGGTGGGCGTATCGAACCAGGCGTTCAGTGCAAGAGTGCCATCCTGATCCAAACACTCCGTTGTGCCGGCGGGCGTGGGCGTGATCTGAAGGTCGAACGAAAGCAGCCGTTGCGCGCTGTTGGTGCGCGGGCGAAGCCGGAAGATATGCGGCTCCAGGTACACCGGAAAGTCGTAGCGGTACACCGTGCAGTGCGTAACGCTAATTTTCATGCGAGAAGTGCAGCGGATCTCTAAGGTTTTGCAGTTCGCGGTAGTAATACAGTGGGGCTGGGCGCCGGCCCCGAAACTTGAGCGCTTTCAGAAACTCGATTTCCTCGCCGGTGGCCTCGCCGCTAAGGGATTTGTCGTTGAGGAACTGTTCAAAGCCCGGCTCAATGGCGAAGAGCTCCCGCGGCTCCTGTTCGGCGAATTCAAATCGCTTTACGCTGCCCGGTGCGAGGCGCCGGTTCAGAACAACTTCCAAGCCGAACGTCTTCAGGTCGATGTCCCACGAGTCGATCATGGGATCGAGGAAAGAAACGCAATTGTCGGCCGATATGTTGAAGACATCGGTGTCGAGAAACTCCAGAATCGCCACCCGCATTTGCTCGTAGCTACGCCCGCTGAGTTGAGCCATCAACCGGAGCCACTCCTCGCTTCGCAGCTCCTCCTTGGCAATGCCCTGCGCAACGTCGAGAAGCTTCTGGGTGACCAAACGTTCGAGCTCGCCAAACGGCTCCTTCTCAAAAATACGGCGCACTTCGTTGCACGTCTCCGTCTGGCATTTGCGGAGAATCAAGTCGCGGCACTGTTTGAAGAGAGGGCGCGGCGGTTCCGTCACTCGCTTCTTCAACTGCTCTTGCCGCTGCAGATCCGCCAGTTTCGAAAGTTCCCCAGCCGGGAGCTTCAGGAATTCGCCCATCTTGTCGTAAAGGTCGGTGCGGCTGGGCGCCGGCGGAGCCTTCTTTCGAGTCAGAAGCTGCGAGATATAGGAATCCGTTACCTGGCTGGCGGCGGCCAGATCTCGCTGGTCCAGGCCAAGCTCGCTCAAACGCTGTTTTATGACAAGGGATACGTCCACTGACACACCTACCTAATTCACTACTTCTAGTGAATCTCACATTCATTCTGCCATGTGAATCAATTGACAAGCAACAATAATTAACCGATAATAGTGAATGTTGGTAGGGGACTCATGGACAAAAGATTAGCCAAGCGACATAAGCGCCAGGTAGCCCGCGCGCGTGAGCACGTAAAGCTTTCCGAGCCCGACCTGAGGACTCCCGAGCAGATCAAGGCCGCCCGGGAAGCGAGCCGTTCGGCCCTGACGCACGCCAGCTCCGGCAACGTACACAGCGCCACGACGTCATTCCGAAAAGCGCCCGTCACTGGCAGCGCAGCCAAGACTGACGCGTAGGAATGAAGCCATCACTGTCCTCGCACTGTCCGCATTGCAGATCTGTCGACTTTCGCGGTGTCGGGGTGCGAAATAGCGTGGAGAAAGCCATCCACTGGATACTCCTGCCCTACCGCTGTTCGCTTTGCGGCCGGCATTTCTTCCTGTTTCGATGGCAGGCCCCCATCGCGGGGACAGCGTAGATGCCAGCTACCGTCTGCGCCGCACGGACGCCTTACGCTTCGGCGTCGCTTCAAGTTTGATCTCGGCTGAAAACGCCTGCTCCAGCAATTCCGCCAGCTCCTGCTGATGGCGCTTGAGCGAACCGGCGGCTGGACTGGCGCTGGGTGCGCGGCCGGCATAGCGAATGGCTCGCCGGGTCGATTCCAGGATGGGCTGCATTTGCTCCTGCACGAAGCGCCAGGAACCCATGTTCCGCGGCTCCTCCTGCACCCAGACCACTTCCGCCGTTTCCGGATAGCGCGCCAGAATGTCACGCACTTGCCCAGCCTGGAACGGATAGATTTGCTCCAGCCGGACGATCGCGACGTCTTGAATCCTGCGCTCCTCGCGCGCGGCCAGGATGTCGTAATATACCTGTCCGGAGCACATCAACACGCGATTGACGCGCGACAACTCGATTCCCGTGGTATCGTCGAGCACTTCGCGGAATGAGCCGGTCATCAATTCGCTGATGTTCGAGACCGCCTTGGGATGGCGCAGCATGCGCTTGGGCGTAAACACGATCAGCGGTTTGCGGACTCCCCGCCGGTCCGGCGCCACCGTGCATTTGACGCCGCAGCACATGAAAATACTGAGCAGGCGTGCTGGCGTTCACCACTTGTAAATTGTCTTCGGCGCAGAGCGTGAGGAAGCGCTCGATACGCGCACTGGAATGTTCGGGCCCTTGTCCTTCATAGCCGTGCGGTAACAGCAACACCAAGCCGCTCGGCTGCCCCCATTTGGATTCGGCGCTGGCGATGAATTGGTCGATCAGGACTTGCGCGCCGTTGGCGAAATCGCCGAACTGCGCCTCCCACAGCACCAGGGTCAGCGGATCGGCCACGCTATAGCCGAATTCAAATCCCATCACGGCGTACTCGCTGAGCGAACTGTCGAAAACGTCGAAGCGCGCTTGATTGGGCCCCAGATGCTGCAACGGGATGTAGCGCTCGCCGGTCTCGCTGTCGTACAACTCGAGGTGTCTTTGGCTGAATGTTCCCCGGCCGCTGTCCTGTCCGCTCAGCCTGACGGGTGTGCGTTCCAACACCAGCGTTCCAAAGGCCAGCGTTTCCGCGGTGGCCCAATCGATCGGCGCGCCGTGCAAAACCTCCTGGCGCTTCTTGAGGAAGCCCTCCAGCTTGGGATGTACGCGGAATTCCCCTGGAAACGTCGTGATGCCGTGAACCACGCGCTCCAGAGCGGCCCGATCCACGGCGGTGTTCGGACTGGGCGCTGCGATATCGTCCAGTTCCACCGAGCCCAGCTCTTGCAGTTGATACTGCTCCTGGTTTTGTTTAGAAGCGTCGTAGATGTCGTTCAGCCGTTGGTTGATGCTCTTGCGGATCTTCTCCACATGCTCCGCGTCGATCAGGCGCTCCCGCACCAAAAGATCGGAATACTGCGTCGCAACTGACGGGTGATTCTTGATCTTGCGATACAGAATCGGTTGCGTGTAGCTGGGATCGTCGCCCTCGTTGTGCCCATGCCGGCGATAGCAGAACATGTCGATCACCACGTCGCGCTTGAACGTCTGGCGGTAATCGTAGGCCATCTGCGCCACGCGGATGCACGCATCCGGGTCGTCGCCGTTGACGTGGAAGATGGGCGCTTGTACCATGCGCGCGACATCGGTGGAATACGGCGTGGAGCGCGCTTCATCGGGATTGGTCGTAAATCCAATCTGGTTGTTGATCACCAGGTGAATGGTGCCGCCGGTGGTGTAGCCTTCCAGTTGCGAAAGGTTGAGCGTTTCGGGAACCACGCCTTGGCCGGCAAAGGCCGCATCGCCGTGAATCAGGATAGGAATGACACGCTCACGGTTGGTGTCGCCAAGGCGATCCTGCTTGGGCCGCACCAGGCCTTCTACTACCGGGTCCACCGCTTCCAGATGGCTCGGGTTGAAAGCCACCGAAACCACGATCTCGCGGCCAGACGAGGATTTCCGCACGCCGCTCGCGCCGAGATGGTATTTCACATCCCCCGAACCCTGGGTGCTGTCGGGATCGATGCCTTCGAATTCGGAGAACAATTGCACTAGGGACTTGCCGACGATGTTCGCGAGCACATTCAAGCGCCCGCGGTGAGCCATACCGATCACCGTCTCATGCACATTGGTGTCGGCCGCGCGATCCAGAATTTCGTCGAGAATCGCAATGGCGGATTCGCCGCCCTCCAGCGAGAAGCGCTTGTGCCCGATGAACCGCGTGTGCAGAAAGCGCTCGAACTCCTCGGCTTCAATCACGCGCTGCAGCGCGCGCAGTTTGGTCTGCTCATCGATTGGCCAGCGGTTGCCGGTGGGCTCCATCCGAAGCTGCAGCCAGCGCTTCTGCTCCGGAATCTGGATGTTCATGTACTCGCATCCGATTTTTCCGCAGTAGGTCTGGCGCAGGGTCTCCAGGATTTCGCGCAGCGTGGCGGTCTTTTGCGGCTGATCGTCCTCCGACATCAATGTGCCGGTAAGGAACTCGCGATCCAAATCCCAAATGGTGAGACCGTAGGTTGCAGGGTCGAGTTCGGAGTGATACACCGGCTCCGAGCCTAACGGGTCAAAGTCCGCAATCAGGTGGCCGCGCACGCGATAGGCGTTGATCAACTGCAATACGGCGGCTTCCTTCGCGACATCGTCGTGCCCGCCGCCCCGCAGGCCTGGAATCGAAACCGGACGGTCCGGCTCCCAATGCACGGGCTTGTAGGGGATCTTGAGATCCGAAAAGATCTGCTCGTAAAATCCGCCCTCGCCCTCGAGCAGAGCTTGCAGGCTGCCGAGGAACATGCCCGATTCGGCGCCTTGCACCACGCGATGATCGTACGTGCAGGTCACCGTCATCACTTTGCTCAAGCCCAATAAAGCGCGCAACTGGTCGGTGACGCCGTGGTATTCCGCCGGATAATCGATAGCGCCGGTGGCGATGATCGCGCCTTGACCTGGCATAAGGCGCGGCACCGAGCCAAGCGTGCCCACCGTGCCCGGATTGGTCAACGAGATAGTGGTGCCCTCAAAATCCTGGACTGTCAGTTTATTGTTGCGGGCGCGAAAGATGATGTCGTCGAAAGCTTTGATGAACTGCGCGAAGTCCATCGAACCGGCGTCTTTGATGTTGGGAACCTTCAAGGATCGCGAACCGTCCTTGCCGGCGACATCCACCGCGATACCGATATTCACGCCGTCGCGCACCACGCGGAACGGCTCGCCATTGGTTTCCGCATAGGCGTGGTTCAGCGACGGGTTGGCGCGGATGGCCTTGAGGATCGCCCACGCCACGATGTGCGTGTAGGAGATCTTGCTCTTGCCGATCAGAGCGCGATGTTCGTTCAAAATGCGGCGATTCTCGTCGATCACCTTCACCGGCATTACGCGCTGCGAGGTCGCCAGCGGGATGCTGAGGCTGGCGTTCATGTTCTCGGCGATGCGAGCCGCCGCACCGCGCAACGGCATTAGCGTTTCACCGGCCACCGGCTGATGCTCGGGAACGGCCGGTAGCGAAGACGCTTGTGTATGCCCACCGTTCTGCAACGCCACCGCCTGCGGAGCGTGGGAGCCATTTCCCGGCTTGGAATCGGTCGCCGGCGGAGCTGCGCCACCGTTGGTCTCGAAGACTTCCTTCCAGCTTTCGTCGACGGTCTTACGATCGTTCAAATATTGTTGATACAGCTCGTCTTCGAGCCAACTGTTGATACCTAGTTCGGGTGCGCGTGATTCGGACATGGAAATAGATGATAGAAGGGCGTACCCCTCCATCATAGCGTGCTTGGTGGCCGACTACCTGATTCGTCGAGCTCAGGCGGAGCCGCGGCGCTTGCGATTTGTCACGCAAATGGCCACGAACGCAGCCACCATGAATCCGAACGTAGCCGGTTCGGGTACCGCGCTCACCGGTCCCGCCACCTGGACGGTGAAATCCGCGGTTCCCAAAATGTCCTGCGCGTTGCCGTCCACGCCGCCCAGCACTTGAAACGTTCCGACGTAGTTGCCCGGCGTGAAAGGATCGGGAATTGCGATATCGAACAACTCGATATCGCCGCTTGTGAATCCGCCGTCCAGCGATCCGGCTGCATCCAGGGACAATGGCGCATTCGCGAAGAAGGGGCTGTTGTCGATTGAGCCTGAAGGTATGCTCGCAAGATTGAAGTTAACGTCGTTGAGAAACACGGTATCGCTGGTAGTGTTGGTCAATGTCCCGAAAAGCTGCAGCGTGTCGCCCGGCGAACCGGAGAGCGTCGGGGAATCGAGCGTAATCGTAAGCGTGTCGGCCGAGGCTGCCACAGTGGACAGCAGAACTAAAGCTAAGATTGGGAACCAGTTCTTTGTCATATGAATTCTCCTTGCTAAACTCGTCAGGAGCCTCAGGGCAGCGTGACCCGCCCGGTCGAGCTGAAGCTGCCTCCGGTGTAAGTTCCGGATAGCGTGATCGTACTTGTCCCGCCGGACAGGCCAGCCGAGCCCGGAAAGTTCACTGTGACCTGCGCAATTTCGCCGCCGGCGATGGTGCCCAGGGCCTGTGGAAGCGCCGTCGTCGTTGGGGTCGCGCCGATTTTGGCGGTGGTCAATTTGACATTGCTTGCCGCCGTTCCTCCGGTGTTGGCGATGGTGACCACCACGGTGATCTGATTTGCATTGCGGGTCAGCGTTTTGGTGACAACCAGATTTGCTGGACCGGAAGCCGGGCCGATGTTGATCGACACAGTGTCCGTCACCGTGGAGTAATCCACCATGTCGCTGGGGGTGAATGTCACCGAGAGCGTTTGGCCGCTTCCCGGCAGCAGAACCGTTCCAGCGGGAGGATTGTACACGAACGTGCCGGCAACGTTGGCCGTGGCGTTGAGCTGGCCGGCGCCTAGCGCGCTTCCGAACGGGATGCCCGCCGGGTTGGCCCACGCGATGGCCGGGGCGGTCTTTGCAAGATTGGTGAGCGAGAAGTTGACCGGCGTCAGCCCGGCTGCGCTGGCGATCACGTTATACGGCCCGCCCGCTTGGGTATTTGCGCTGAAGACAGTTGCCGTGGCTACGCCGCTTGAATTCGTCGTCGCTTGCGTCGTATTCGTATTGTTGGCGAATGTGCCACTCGCACCCGACGCCGGCGCCGTAAACGTGACCGCCGTACCCTGCACCGGGCTGTTGTCGATGTCTTCCACGGTCACGCTCAACAGCGTGCCGAACGCAGTAGATACCAGAGCCGACTGGGGTGTCCCGCCGGCATTGGCGGCCATCTGGGAAGCGATTCCAGCGCCCAGGGAAATCTTCGCGAAGAAACCTTCGTTGAATCCGCCTGCACTGGTCGATTGGTAAGCCTTCACTAGCGGCAAGTCCGATCCCGCGCTGTAGCCGGCGACGTAAATATGCTCTTTCGCATCCACCACCAGCCCTGTCGGAAAGATATTCGAGGTGCCGCCGTAGTAGGAGCCGAACAGCACCTTGGACGCGTCGCTGGTCAACTCGGTAATATAGGCCGCGCCGCTCGCAAAACTCTGGAAGCCGTTGTTTAGAACATAATCGCCCAGCCCGTTGGTGTTGGCTGTGATGTAGACATTCTCCGAGGAGTCGAGTGCGATCGCCGATACGGCTTCGCCCGACGAAGCCGTCGATGGCGAACCATAGAAGGTCGACCACACGAGCGCCCCAGTAGCGTTCAGCTTAGTCACAAAACCGGTACCGCACTCCCCGGAATTAGTGGCCACGAAGCACGTCGATTGCACCACCCCCGACGTTGCCGGGAATCCCTCCGCCACCGTGTACGTGTCCTGCCCACCTGCATAAACGTTGCCCGAGGCGTCGGCCGCGAGCGCATTTACCATTGACGATTCGGTCCCTTGGGTCGATACCGATCCATTCAAGTAGGTGGAGAACACCAACGACGCGGCGCCGGTCAGCGTAGGATCGAATTCGGCGACATAAGCGTTCGGGGAGCCATTGATACAAACAGTATCGGGGCCCGCGGCAGTTGAACCGCCCACGCACGTGTGCGAGAGGGCGCCCGTGGTTGTCGGCAGATGCGGATCCTGCGTGTAGCCTCCGATAAAGATCTTCCCGTCACCCAAGGCCAGCGCATTGTTAAAAGTGTTCTGGTTCGGCCCGCTGAACATCGTGGAATAGAGCAGCGATTTTCCGTCGGGAGCGAACTCGGTGACGAACGCCGAGTAGCTGCTACCCCCAATGACAATGGGCTGATATGCGGATGCTGTAGTCGGAAAATTGTATTGTCCGTCGTTGGCCAAGACAGTCGCCGGCGTCCCAACGTTCCCGGTGAAAGCCGATCCGGCGACATAGATATTGCCCGACGCGTCGAGCGCGATCTGCACCGGATGCACATCACCCGAGCCGCCCCAGAACGTGCCGTAAAGCATGCTTGTCCCCGTAGAGTTGAGGTGCACGAGGAATGCCGAATTGCTGTCATTGCCGATGCAGCCGCTGATTTCGCCGGAGTACTGGTCCGCGCTGAAGTTGAAGCCCTGAGCCACCGGGTTGCAGTAGATCAGGTCGGCATCGCCGGTAATCGGGAAGTCGTTCGATTGCGTTCGGCCAACCACCCACGCTTCATCGCTCGCATCCACCGCGATCCCGGTCCCGGAATCGTTGGAACTACCCGCTCCACCTCCTCCGAGGTAAGTGGAATAAATCAGCGATTGGCCGTCTGCGCTGATCTTGGACACAAAGGCAGCCGAAGCTGACGAAGGTCCGCACTTGCTGGCGCCAAGGTTCGGATTGCCCGGCGGGCAGTTTTTCTCGATAACTCCAGTGGTCGTCGGGAAGTCGAGCGCGTTCGTTACGCCGGTGACGTAGATCTCGCCGAACGCATTCACGGTCATGGCATTGATTGCCGATTGCTGCGTGGAGCCTCCCAGATAGCTGGAGTAAACGAGCACCGGGTCGATGACGAGTTCGCGGCTACGGTCATACGCGCCGGCTTGGAAGCTCACCTCGTTGTTGGCGATCACGAACTTCCCGGTCACGGGCTGGCGGATTCCGCCGGTTTCCTGGTACAGCACGGGCTTGCGAAAGCGTAAGGCGGGAGACAAAACCAGATCGCCCGAAGCGCCGTCTACGATGGGTGTGGCGCCCTCGAATCGCAAGCGGATCTTCAATGGGTCGGCCCGCGGGGCCACAACAAAGTCGTATTCAAGCTGGCCCTGCGTCCCGTGATAGACCAGGTCAATCCCGGGATAGACGTTCTGGGAGCTGGTTTTCGCGTAGGTGGGCAGGTTGATGGGCCATTGATTGGGCGTGCTCCCCAGCATGTAGCTGGTGACACCGCGGAGTTTGTCCTGCGGTTGCATCCTGACCTGCGAGTTGGCTCCCAACAGGTTCATGCTGACCGCCGAGCTATGCGGCAGAGCAAACGTGGCGGAGATTGGACTGAGGTAGATGGTGTAACCGGCGCCACGGGCCACAAACTGAACCTGAGCGTCGGTCTGGCCGCGATTGGGCTCAAAGCTAAGCGGCAACTTTCCGTAGTCTCGTGCGATGGCCGATGCACGGGGCGAGTTCAAGGCGATGGCCTGGGCTTGCGCCTGGGCAAGGGCGCTGAAGGGTCCAGCCATTGCCACCGAAATGGCGGTGCAAAATAAGAGAACTTTGATCTGAATGGTGTTATTGCAATCTAGTCGATTCACTATCTTTCCTCGTTTCCACGCCGCAGGGTGGAAGATCGACGGTAACCGGCATCTGGAAGGAAAACAAGGAATTAGGGGTAGTGCTACCGTAGCAGCGCTGGGGTAAGTTACAGTACCAGTGCCGGTTGCATTGTGCGGCCAAAGCGCGTAACCTCAAGGTTCCCGCGAACGTACTCTTGCCCAATATGCCTGCGCAGCCCGACCTCGACAAACAGGCTAGGACGGATATGTCCGGCGAAATCCGGCCTGATGCGGTGCTGGCGGCACTAGACAAGGTGGTCGCGAGTGAAGCTTTTGGCAAGGCCGAGCGTCCTGGCCGGTTCTTGCGATACCTAGTCGAGACTGCGCTCCGCGGCGAAAGCCAACTCCTCAAGGAAAACGTGCTGGGCGTGGAGGTATTTGATCGGCCAGCCTCCTGGGACCCCCGGTTGGATCCTGTCGTCAGGCAGGAAGCGGGCCGGTTGCGAAAACGGCTCGGCAGATATTATGAAAACGGCGGAGCGCTTTCCGACATCCGCATCGAGTTGCCCGTGGGAGCCTACGTACCGGTATTCCGGAAAAGGCCAGCCGAAATCGAAGCCGCATCCGCGGAAGCCCCTCTGGTGGACGAAGGTCCCGCCAAGCCGTCGCGAACCTGGATTTATGCGGCGGCCGTCGTGCTGGTGTTGGGCGGCGCGGTCCTCGGGTGGCGCAGTTTTTCTACGAAGCATGTTTCCGCCTCCATCGCGGTTCTGCCCTTCGCCAACTTGACCGCCGATCCCGCGAATCAGTACTTCTCCGACGGCCTGACCGATGAAATCACGGACTCGCTCGCCAGGCTCAAGTCCCTGCGTGTCATCGCGCGATCCTCGGCCTATCAGTTCAAGGGCAAAACGCTGGATATTCGCGAGGTGGGCCGGTTGCTGAACGTCACGAATGTGCTCGAAGGCAGCGTGGAGCGATCCGGCGAAAGGATCAAGATCATCGCTCATCTCGAACGGGCCTCGGATCGATCCCTGGTGTGGTCCAACACCTACGAGCGAAAAGCTTCCGATCTTTTTGCGGTCCAATCCGAACTGGCGGCGGGCATCGCCGGAAGCTTGAAGGTGGCCACCGACGGTGTTCCGGCACCCAAGCATGTCCCTAACGCCGGCGCCCACGAGCTTTACATGAAGGGCCGTTACGATTTGCAGCAGGTAACGCCGGAGTCCGAGACGGAAGCCGAGTTGGACTTCCAACATGCCATCGACAAGGACCCCGAATACGCCCCTGCGTACCTTGGCTTGGCCTCGGCGAAATACGATCAAAGTATTGCGAGGGGGTCTTCTTATCAGACCGAGGCGGAGCTGAAAGGCGTGGAAAGTTTGCTCCATAAGGCGCTCGAACTCGACCCGGGATTGCCGGCTGCCCACGGATTCGCCGCATTTCTGGCCATGCAATATGAGCGCAATTGGGCGCGGGCCGAACGGGAACTCCAATTGGAGGCCTCGGACTCTTCCAGCGCCGGGGCGGACCGCGATTATGCGTTCTTTCTTCTCTATCACGGACGTTTTGCGGAGGCCGACCGGCATCTCTCGCGGATGCTGGAACTAGACCCGTTCTCGACGGCCACGCAAAGCAATCTCGCGTTGGCGCGGAACATGGAGGGGCGCTTCGCGGAAGCCCGCGAGATATCTCAAAAGGCGGCAGTGGAACATCCGAAGATGCTTTGGACCCAGGAGCTCATCGGCCTGACCTACGTCGAGGAAGGCCATCCGGAACTGGCCCTGCCTGTCTTTCGCGAGCTGGAACAACGTTTCCCGGCGGCCCAGGTGTGCGAGGCGATGGCGCTCGCCAAAGCCGGCCAGCGGGACGCGGCACTGCGCTTGATCCGTCCGTTCGAGGATAAGTACCCGAGCCCCGGCATAGCCATGGAGTGGCTCGCATTGGTGTACGGGTTCATGGGAGATGAGCCGAACGCCTTGAAGTGGCTCGGGAGGTCGGCGGACCTGCATGAGACTCAGGCGTTGAGTCTCGCCGTTGACCCGGTGTTCGCGCTAATGCGAAATTCGCCCGGATTCCGGGCGCTTGAAAAGCGCATTGGATTGAATCAATAGCCATTCGCGAATCCCGTAAATCTCCGTAATTCCAGCAACCCCGTCCAACGCCGGCGGAGCAGCGCCACCGTTGGTCTCGAAGACTTCCTTCCAGCTTTCGTCGACGGTCTTACGATCGTTCAAATATTGTTGATACAGCTCGTCTTCGAGCCAACTGTTGATACCTAATTCGGGTGCACGTGATTCGGACATGGGAATAGATGGTAGGGCGTACTCTTTCATCATAGCGTGCCCGCTGGTGCCTCACATGAGGAATACTGTCACCGCGCTTGAATCAGGGAGACGGGTGCGTAGCTATCCCTGGCCGGCTCGAAAGCGATACCCGAAACCAGGCTCGGCTACAAGATACATGGGTTGTGCGGGGTACTGTTCAATTTTCTTTCGCAGTTGACATACCAGGCTGCGCAGTCTTCGGAGATCTCCTGCTTCCTCCTCCTCCCACACTGCCCGGAAGACGTCTGTGTGGGGAACCAGTTCGCCCGCACGCGACATGAGACAGTGCAACAGAGCGAACTCGTGGGGCGTTAGGCGAACGGGCTGCCCCGATCTTGTGAACGATCGATCTTGCCAATTCAGTTCGAGCTCCCCGATCCGAATCGGCGTAGATTCGTCCGCTGAGGGAAGCCGCGTTCGGCGTATTACGGCTCGAATCCGAGCGACCAACTCCGGTAGGTGAAACGGTTTTACGACATAATCATCGGCACCGGCTTCGAGCGCCTCGATCTTATCGTCGTAGCTATCGCGGACAGTCACCATCAGGATGGCAAGTTCCGGATGTTGACGCCGCAACAACCGGCAAGTGGCGACCCCTCCCATTCCGGGCATGTTGACATCGAGTAAGACACCATCGAACCGCTCTGCGCGCAAACGCCCAATCGCGAGCTCTCCGTTTGGCTCCTCGCCAACCGCAAATCCCATCGTCGTTAAGGTTGTCCTTAAGACGCGGCGCAAGGATGGCTCGTCATCCACAACCAAGATCCTGGCACGCGCATCATCACACATGACGGAGCGATTCGCTGGGCCGTGGCTGAAGCTGGGGTTCAAGGGCAAGACCCGCCCGTACGCGCGCTCGCGCATCCCCCGGCTCCGGAGCGCCCTTGGTCCTACCCGAGAAAGACGGCGGGGATTTCGCCAGAGGCAACATCTCGATGAGGTTGCAAACCAGGGCGCTCAACCGGATTGATTCCTCTTCCACAATTGCGACCATCTCTTGTTGCTCCGCCGGCAGGTTGGCTACCGCGAGGAGGCCGGTACCGGCGAGGCGCAGGGCTGTCAACCGTGTCCTGAATTCATGCGCTGCGCCGCTGACCGCCGCGAGCATTCGTTGTCCGCTACGCTCCGCTGCGGGCCCATGGCCGGGTTCGGTAGCCGTGAGCTCTCGAATCCGCGTTTCGAAATGCAGGATGCGAGCGCTCCACTTCTGGAAACTTCCCTCCATTTGTTCGAACAGCTTCGAAATTTCGCCCGCGATAACGCCGCTATCGGCTGGGTTCAAACCTGCGGGTGGCAAGAAACCGTTGAACTCGAGGGCGCTGGAGAGTTCGGCCCGTGCTCCCGGCCCAAACCCCCGCAGCGCCGCGTTGTAGTCACATTTCAGAAGGCTGTCGACCGTGTGGAGTCCGTTCAGATGGAGCACATTGCGAACACGATTCGAGAGTTTCAGATCCTCGATTGGAGCGTTTAAGGAAAGCGCCATAATACTGCCTCAATTCGAATCACAAATCGGCTCCCGCCACGATCCGCGCCGTCTCAAAAATCCATCCGCAATGCAAGTTGCCCGGTACGATTGCCTCCGGAGCCTTGAGGCAGTGCGGCCTGCAAAACGCCGAACGTAGAGGGATTACCGACGTTTAATGCAGGTGGTGCGAAGTTGGTGTGATTCAACACGTTGGTGAACGTGGCTTCAAAGCGGATGCGGAAGCGCTCCGTGATGGGGAACACTTTGGCGAGTCCAGCGTCCACGTCGATCATTCCGGGACCCTGCAAGATCCCAACGCCGCAGCTCCCGAACCGCCCGGCGTTTGCGGGCGGCAGAGCGAAGGCGTTCAGGTTGAAGAAATTTTGAGTCGTCTGATTGGCGTAAGGATTTCCTACGCAGTCCGGGCGCGCAATGGCGCCGCCGGTGTTTCGCACGATCATATTGGTGTTCGATTGATCGTCGGCCGCCGGCATAGTGGGCGTCAGCCATTGGCCGGTTTGTATCGTCGTCACGGTGCTGAGAACCCAGCCTCCGATCACTGGATTCAGGAAGCGAGGCCCGGCGAAAGTTTGTCCCTTTCCGAACGGCAATTGGTAGGTGCCCGTCAGCATGAAGCGTTGGCGCGGCATCCCCACCACGTTGCCGCGGTCGTACTTCATGTTATAAGCGTTGGCAATTTCCACGGCATAGGGCTCTTCGCCGGCATAGGCGGAGGGTGCGTCGGTGCTTTGGGCGTTGCTGATATTTTTCGCGAACGTGTAGTTCGCCTGGAAAGTGATCCCATGCGACGCTCTATGGGTGAATTCCGCGATACCCGCCTGATAGTTTTGATTGCCGATGCTTTCACGACTCCATCAACAAATCCAGTTCTGGAAGGGCGCGCGGGGATCGACGACTGAGTATCCGTTGTTCGGAATGGTGTAGGGGGTCGTGCTCGCCGGAATTTGGTTCCGGTCTATGGTGATGGGAAGATGGTAGGCGCCTTGGCCGGTGTAGCTCAACCGGACCACCGTGTTGGGTGTCAGTTCCCGTTCCACGGTCAAGTTCCATTGCGCTGACGAAGGATCCTTCCAGTGCGGATTGTTTGCCTCCTCGAAATCGCCGCCGCCCAAAACTGCCGGCGCGCCCAGAGGAGACGTTTGCGGAAACTGGAACGCCGCAACGCCGTTCGTGACGGAATTGTTGTAGGTGAGCAGATCCGAGAGGGCGATGATGCCGCTGTTGAAAGACATGGGGCCAAGCGTCGTCATGGTATAGATGCCAAAGCCGGCGCGAATGACCGTCTTGTTGTTGTTGAACGGACGCCAGGCGATGCTCACGCGCGGGTCAAAATCGCGCCAATTCCAATCCCGAAGGCCTTGAGGAATCCCCGCCTGGCTCGCCGTTTCGATGTTCGAACACGGCAGCGACGCGGTCTTACCCGGAAGCGAACATGCGTTGAATCTTTGAAGAAATCCCGTGTATATCTGCTGGAGGAGCGGATTGTTTGCGATAAAGGGATAGAACTTGTTCGGAACGACGACGGTCAAGTTGTTTCCCGACGTAAGATAGGTCGCTATATCGCCATTGGTTTCCTGAAACGGCGGAAGCAATTCCCACCGCATTCCGAAATTGACCGTGAGATGGCTGTTCACCTGCCATGCGTCCTGACCGTACGCGCCCCATTGGACGGTGCGCGCATCCATTTGCGGGCCCGTGACCGCGAAGTAAGACGGGTTCGCCAGGCCCAGCAGAAAATCGCCGATGGAGTACCCGGTCAAGGAACCGCTGAAGGTGAAGTTGCCATAGTCGTCGGACGGGAGGAAGTACATGAGGGCGTTGTAATGCTCTCTGCGTGCATCGATTCCGAATCGGAGCGTATGCTTGCCCATAATCTTGGTGAGATTGTCGGTGAATTGCATGTTCCCGGAAATGGTCTGTCCAACCCGGTCCTGCCCGATGTTGGTAACGGAGCCGTCGGCAGAAATTGAAGGTCGGGAAGGCATCCAGCCGTGGGATGCGAGGCGATGTTTACCGCATGATCGAAGACCAGCCCGAGTTGAGAAATGGCCGCGGCCCCCTGGATGGGGAAAGTGTCATTTTCGTTGTAATTTGTGAACCCGAAACGGAATTCGTTCAGCAGCGTCGGAGTGATCGAATAGTTGTAGGAAACCACCAGGCTGCGATTCTTCTCGTTCGCTCCGTCGTTGGGCAGAAAATTATTGGCGGGCGCAACGACACCGGCGTTGTTGTACTCGGTATAGAACGCGTTCTTGAAGCTGTAGCGCACGTAGAGCTGCTGCTTGGAGTTGAAGTTGTGATCGACCCGGAGATCGAAGCCATTGGAATTCGAGGGGTTCGGCACCAGGGTCTGATAGTTGTAGGACGGGTTGAGGACACCCAGGTTCGCGTTGGGCAACGGATAGTAGTTCAACAGAGCCTGAGCCACGGGATTGATGCAGGCCGCGCACGAGCCGGTCGGGATCGTATTGTTCGGGAAGGCCGTGCCCGTGAACGGATTCATCACCGGGCCAAGCCCTAACCCCTGTACCAGACCATTCAAGTCGCCGCCTCTCTCCGCCGCCGTTGGCACCAGAAGCTGCTCGGGATAGGATTGAGTCTTTCGGTTTCCCTCGTAATCGACGAAGAAAAACGTCTTGTCTCTTCCGTTGTACAGTTTGGGGATTGTCACCGGGCCCGCCCAAGCTGCCGCCGAAAGTGTTAAAGGTCCGGGGAGCCTTGAAGGAGAAATTCAGAACGGTGGCGTCCAGAGCGCTGTTCTGAAAATATTCAAACGCGCTGCCATGCACTTGATTGGTTCCGCTCTTGGTGACGAAGGTCACATCGCCGATCTGGGCGAATTCCGCGTTGTTGTTGAATGCCGTGACCTTCATCTCGGCGATGTTTTCCATGGATGGGTAGGCGTCCGCCAGCGCGCCGTTGAAACGCACGCTGGCGGTCGAAATTCCATCCACCGAGAAGCCAGTCTGCGACGATGTCGCGCCCCCGACCGCGATATTCCCTTGCGAGTCCCTCGTTACCTCGGGAGATACGGCGAGAGCCGCCAGAGGACTGCTCGACACGGACCGGGAGTTGATCGGCAGCTGGGCTGATGGCGTCAGCTTCCTTGGAATCGCTGAGCGTCGCATTCTCGGTATTCACTGCCACTGCTGCAGCATTTACTTCAACCGTCTGCGCCTGAGCTGCCACGGCCAAGCTCACATCCACTCTCAGGTTTTGACGCGCGGTCAGTTCCACCTGATTAACAACGGCTCGTGCAAAGCCTTCCTTCGAAGCAGTGATGGTGTAGTGTCCCGGCTTGAGATTCTCAAAGACGAAATTCCCGCTATCGTCGCTCAGGGTTGATACGTCGGTGTTTTCGTCCACGCTGTGCAACGCTACCGATGCTTTGGGAACCGCCGCGCCGCTCGCGTCCGTGGTGTTCCCGCGCAGGCTGCCGAAGGTCGATTGCGCATCGACCCTGACCGGGCTCACCAGTATCGCCGCGACTAGTCCGGCGGCGGCGATTCTCACAGTATATCCAAGCAAATTCATGCGAGTACCTTTCTGGACCACGCGACACACGAATCCTCCGCGACGGCCAAGCGATTCAATTTTTGTCGGTACCCGGAAGCCTCAACACGGAGCTCGGGTTGAACTCAAACGAGTGTAAATTGCGTTGACCAAGGAAGTCATAAAGAGTGCGTTAGAAGTGCATGAGAAGTTCTTGTTTTTTTCAATTGGCTCGATAAAGAAGTTTGATCCTCCTTATCACCGTCCGTTGCCTAAGTGGCGAAGGTTGTGTCGCTTGCGGGCGTGAGGGTCCCCCGCACCTCGCGGAAAGCTGTAAAACTCCGTAATTCCAGCAACCCCCTTCAACGCCCGAACATCGGATTGAGTGGACGGAGGAAAAGAAAATGAAAAGAATGGTTCAAAGCGTTGCTTTGGTGGCGGCGTTGGCGGTTATGGGTTTGCCGATGTTTGCCCGGACCGATATGCCGCAGGATTTAGCGGACCAGGTCCGCCACGAATTGGTGATGATCCCCTACTACAGCGTATTCGATGACCTGAATTACACGGTCGATAACGCAACTGGGGTTGTGACTCTCTCGGGCGCGGTGACGCAGCCGGTGGTGAAGGACGACGCCGAGCGGTCCGTGAAGCATCTGGCCGGCGTGACCAAGGTGGTCAACAACATTCGGCTTTTACCCCTGTTTTCGTCGGACAATCGGATTCGAATGGCGGAATACCGCTCGATTTTCGGGTTCGCCGGCTTATACCGATATGCCATGGGTACCCAGCCCTCGATCCACATCATCGTGGATAACGGCAATGTCACGCTGGTCGGTGTGGTGGACAATCAGGCCGATAAAGATACGGCCTACATCCGGGCGAATTCAGTTCCGGGAGTTTTCTCGGTGACGAATAACCTGCGGGTCGCGGAACAAAACTGACCGCGGCTCGCGCCCGGAGTGGCCGCCGGACATTGAGAGAAGACTCGAGACCGGCGGCCATTTTGCTTTTCGGTACACTAGTAACACATGTGCGCGGAAGCCGCCCGAGTGCCGCTCAAAACCGCGGACCTGCCTGAACTGCACGACCCTGCGTTATACCTGAATCGGGAACTCAGCCATCTGGAGTTCCAGCGGCGCGTGCTGGAGGAGGCCCGCGATCGCCGCAATCCGCTGCTGGAGCGCGTGAAATTCCTGTCGATCTTCGGCTCGAACATCGACGAGTTCTTCATGGTGCGCGTCGCCGGCTTGACGCAGCAGATCGAAAACGGCGTCCAGGAGCCCGGCTTGGATGGCCGCGGCCCTTCGGAGACGTTGGAAGCGATTCGCGGCGTAGTTGGGCGCCTGGTCAGCGGGGCGTACGATTTCCTCCGGGAGGATCTGATTCCGGCGCTGGAGGCCAGCCATATCCGCTTGCTGAATCTTGCGGACCTCAGCCTGGAGCAGCGCGCGCAGTTGGACACGTTTTTCGCCGAGAAGGTTTTTCCGGTTCTCACTCCGCTGGCGTTCGATCCAGGCCGGCCGTTTCCGCACATTTCGAACCTCAGCCTGAATATCGCGGTGGCGGTCCGCGAGCCCGGGCGGGCCGGAACACTTTGCGCGCGTCAAGGTTCCCGATACTCTGCCGCAGTTGCTTCCGGTCGCGCTCGCCGGCGCGCGGTAATCCGCTTCGCGCGGATACGCCTTCGTCTGGCTGGAGCAATTGATCATCGCCAATCTGCAGCACCTGTTTCCGGGCCTGGAGATTTTGCGGCGCTCACGTGTTTCATCTCACCCGCGACGCCGAAGTCGCCATCAAGGAGCTGGAAACGGACGACCTGCTCGAAACCATCGAAGAAGCCGTGTGGCAGCGGCGATTTCGCGACGCCGTGCGGCTGCAAGTGGATGCGCGCATGCCGGCGCCGATGATCGAATTCCTGGCGAGCAAGCTGGAGCTGGATTCCGCCGACATCTACCGCGTCCACGGGCCCGCTGGATCTCAGCCGCTTGCGCCATCTGCTGAGCGCTGGATCGCCCCGATCTGAAGGACAAGCCGTTCCTGCCCTACACTCCGCCCGGTTTCGCGTCGAAGGAAGACGACGTCTTCGATCTGATCCGCCAGCAGGATCAGCTGCTGCATCATCCCTACGAGTCGTTCCAGCCCGTGGTCGAATTCCTGCGCAAGGCCGCGCAAGGATCCCGACGTGCTGGCCATCAAGATGACGCTGTACCGGCTGGGCCGCAATTCGCCGATCGTGGAGGCGCTGCTCGAAGCGGTGGAAAACGGCAAGCAGGTGGCCGTGGTGGTGGAGCTGAAAGCGCGCTTCGACGAAGAAAGCAACATCGAGTGGGCCCGAGCCACTGGAACGCGAGGGCGTTCACGTGGTCTACGGACTGCTGGGGCTGAAGGTGCATTCCAAGGTGATCCTGGTGGTGCGGCGCGAGGGCGACGTCATCCGCCGCTATTGCCACCTGGCGACCGGCAACTACAATCCGGCCACGGCTCGCCTCTACACCGATCTGGGCTTGTTCACCTGCGATGAGCAGATCGGCGCCGATGCCACCGATCTTGTTCAATTATCTGACCGGCTATTCGCGCAAAAAGACCTTCCGCAAGCTTCTGGTCGCGCCGCTCAATCTGCGCCAGCGCATGGAGGAGATGATCCAGCGCGAGATCGACATCCAGCGCCAGCGGCGGCCAGGGCCGGTTGATCCTCAAGATGAACGCGCTGGAGGACGGGCCCATCATCAAGCTGCTCTATCAGGCTTCGCAAGCGGGCGTTACAACTCGATCTGATCGTGCGCGGCGCCTGCTGCCTGCGTCCCCAGACTGCCGGGTGTGAGCGAGAACATTCACGTCCGCAGCGTGCTGGGCCGGTTTCTGGAACACAGCCGCATTTTCTATTTCCGCAACAATGGCGCCGAGGAATGCTATCTGGGCAGCGCGGACTTGATGCCGCGCAACCTCAACCGGCGCGTGGAGGTGCTGTTTCCGGTGGACGCAGCCCGGAAATGATCAAGCGGCTCCGCGACGAAGTCCTGCACTCCTATCTGCACGACGAAGTCGGCGCCCGCCACATGAACAAAGACGGCTCCTATTCGCCCAAATCCCGCCGCGGCCGGCAGCGACTGCCAAGCCTGGTTCCTCACCCAGCGCACTATTTCCGCAGTGCGCTAAACTGAACAAATCCCGGTGGAAATGTATTGCCGGAAGAACTAGTCATGCGACTGGCCCTGTTCGGCGGCACTTTCGACCCGATTCATAACGCGCATCTGACCGTGGCGCGCGAAGCCGCCGATCAATTCGACTTGGAACAGGTCTGGTTTATTCCAGCCGCCCATCCGCCGCACAAGACCGCCCACACAGGCGCCAGTTACGAGGACCGCTTCCACATGACGGAACTGGCCTGCCAAGCCGATCCGCGGTTCATCGCGTCGCGGCTGGAAGAAGGTGCGGGCAAGAGCTATTCCATCGATACCGTGGAGCGCGTGCGCGCGCTCGGCCAGCAGCCCTATTTCATCATTGGCGCCGACGCTTTCGCCGAAATCCCCAGTTGGCACCGCTGGCAGGATTTGGTCCGGCTGACCGAATTCATCGTGGTGACGCGGCCCGGCCATCCCTATTCAACGCCGCCTGGGGCGCGAGTGCATCGGCTGGACACCGTCGCTCTGCCAGTATCCTCGTCAGAAATAAGGCGAAAACTGGCCGCCGGAGAGATTCCGCCCGAGCTGCCGGCAGGCGGTGGGCCGTTACATCGCCGAGCGCGATCTCTACCAACCGGAGCCGGTGAAGAAAACTCTCTAACTGTCAACCACCATTAACCAAGCTGTAATGCATTCGTAACGCAAATCGGGTTACCTTCAAGTAGGGCCCATGAAGAAAATTGTCCTCATCGAAGATGATTCCGACCTCTTCGCTCTTCTGAAGTACAACCTGGAGAAAGAGGGGTTCGCGGTCGCCGGCTCACAAACCGGACGCGGCGCCATTGAGCTTTGCCGGCGCGAACGGCCGGACCTGGCGATTCTCGACATCATGCTGCCGGATTCCGACGGCCTGGAGATTTGCAAAGGCCTCCGCAATCATTCCGAGCTGGCGCACGTGCCGATCATTTTCCTCACCGCGCGCGCTTCGGAAACCGATCGCATTCTGGGCCTGGAGCTGGGCGCGAACGACTACATGGTCAAGCCGTTCTTCATCCGCGAGCTGATCGCCCGCGTGAAGAACCAGTTCCGTTCGCAATCGTCGCCGGCGCGCACCGTCAGGGCAGGGGATCTCGAGCTGGATCGCGCCAGCTGCCGGGTGACGTTGCGAGGAGCCGAAGTCGCGCTCACCGCCACCGAGTTCCGGCTGCTCGAGTTTCTGATGAGCCGCCCCGGCGTCGTCTACAGCCGCGAGCAGCTTCTGGATGCGGTTTGGGGACATGACCGCGCCGTGACCGATCGCACCGTGGACGTGTACATCCTGCGGCTGCGCCAGAAGATCGAGCCCGACCCGGCTAATCCGTCGTTCATCCGCGCCGTTCGCGGCTTCGGATACAGCTTTAACGAACACACCGTGGAAGTCGCCGGCCAAGACCTCGGCCAGCTAGGTTTGAGCAGCGACCGTCAGGGAGCGCTAACGTCATCGGCGGATCCACGTTGCCGATCGAAAACAGCGAAAACTCATCTTCGCGGCCACTGCGTCGGCCTGCCTTTTTCCTCGCGCATGTGCCGGTATCGGCCGGCGTGAAACAGCAGCGGCTTGCCTTCGTTCGCTTCAAAGTGCTCCACGCGGCTGATATAAAGCGTGTGGTCGCCCGCCGGATGAATATCGATCACCTCGACCACGAAGTAAGCCACCGCGCCGCCGATCAGCGGAAAGTCCTGGCGAGTGCACGAAACGCACGTGCAGATCCAGGCACCGTGCGCCCCGCGAAATGGTTGCTCAGCGGCTCCTGATCCTCGGCCAGCACGCTGATGCCGAAGCGCCGCGCCGATGGGCAGGATGCGTGTGCATATTCGAGCGATTGTCGAGCGAAACCAGTATGAGCGGCGGATCGAGCGAAACCGACACAAACGCGTTCGCGGTCATGCCGTGCGTTTCACCCTCGTACTGCGCGGTTAGAACCGTGACGCCGCTGGCGAAGCGGCCGAGTGCATTGCGAAACTGTCGGGTATCAATTGCGGGCGTCGTCGACACGGATGCCGGCCGAGATCATTTGCGGCCGTTCTTCATTATAACACTAATGTCGTTCGGGATTGATCAGGTCCGGGACCGTCCAGCCATCCAGATCGTACTCGGCCATGCACTGCTCGGCGAAGCCCTTGTACTTGGCGGACTGACCCAGCTGATCGGCCACCATCAGGGTCTCAAAGCGGATGCTCTCGTGATTCCCGAAGTAGTTGCGCTCGTAGAGCTCGTGACGACCGCCGAACTCGGTGCCCATCGCGTCCCACATCAGCTTCATCAGCTTCACGCGATCCAGCGCCGAGTAGCCGTTGGAGCCGCGCACGAAGGTCTCCAGGTAATTGCGGATCTCGGGAACCTTGAAATCGTTGGCGTGCGAGGGAAGATAGATGAGCGCGCTTGCCAGCACGTTCTCGATAATCTCCTTGAGGCGCGGATAAATCAGATTGGACGCGACGCGATACGCCAGGCCGTAATCGAGATTGGGCAGCACGTAGCCGGGCGTCCACGGAGTGGTGGTGCGCGCCATGGCGTCGGTCAAGCCCCAGAACAAATTGCGCCATGCCAGCACTTCGCCCACTTGCGCCTGCACGCCGCGGAAATCCTTGGCGCCGGTGGCTTCCACGCCTTTGAGCAACAAGCCCCGCGATGAAATCGAGCTTCACGGCCAAACGCACGCAGCCATGGAACATGAAGCGCGGCAGGAAGCCGGAGCGCGGGAAGAAGTTGTTGACCTTGTCGATGTCGCCGTAAGCGAACACGTTCTCCCATGGCACCAGCACTTTGTCGAATACGATGATCGAATCGTTTTCGTCCAGCCGGCTCGAGAGCGGATAGTCGAACGGGCTGCCCATAGCAGCGGCGGTCATTTCGTACGATGGCCGGCAGAACAGCTTCACGCCGGGCGAATCGGTGGCGACGATGCAGACGAACGCGAAATCCTTGGTCTTGATGGGCAGCGCGCCGTTGTTCGCGATGAAGTTGTAGTGCGTCAGCGTGGACGTGGTGGCCACCACTTTCGCGCCGCTGATCACCAGGCCGGCGTCGGTTTCCTTCTCCACGTGCATGTACACGTCGCGCACTTCCGACAGTTCCTTGTTGCGATCCACCGGCGGATTCACGATGGCGTGATTGACGAAGGTGACTTCCTCCTGCACCTTCTTGTACCAGCGGCGCGCGTTTTCCTGGAACGGCGTGTAGAAGTCGGAGTTCGCGCCCAGCGTGGCGAGGAACGCGGCTTTATAATCCGGACTGCGGCCCATCCAGCCGTACGTGACGCGCGCCCATTCGGCGATGGCGTCGCGCGATGCCACCATTTCCTCGACGTTGTGCGGGGCCTTGAAAAAGTGATGCGTGTAGCCGCCGCTGCCGGTGTCGGTCTCGGTGCAGAGAATCGACTTGCGCTCGTCGTGCAGCGCGTCATACAAGCGCGCCAGCATGCGGGTGGTATTGCGGAAGGCCGGGTGCGTGGTGACGTCCTTCACCCGCTCGCCGTAGATCCAAATCTCGCGCCCGTCGCGCAGGCTCTCCATGAACTCCTGCGGATGTAAATGGCTTGGTGCGCGTGGCGCCAAAGATGGGTTTAGGTTGGGCTTCGGTGGACATTGTTTTCTCCTAGGCTTACTGGGTATGCGAATTTCGCGGTCCAATCGCGCTCGAATCGGAATACTTCTTTGGCGGGCGGCAGCGGCGCTTGCGTCTCAATCCAGCGGACCGGCTCCGCGCCGCTGTTGGCAAAGCTGTGGATGCAGCCGACGCCGGTCCAGATGACGTCGCCGGGACCCAGGTCGTAGCTCTTGCCGTCCGCCACGGCGTGAACGCGGCCGCCGACGATGAAGTAGGACTCTTCGAACGTGTGATCGTGCGGATCGATCTTCGCGCCGGGTGAATATTGAATCAGGAACAGCGATTGGTGCGTCGCGCCGAACGAACGATCGACGAACATCTTGATGGCGACGCCAGTGGTCGGGTTGAAGCCTTCCATTTGCGACGCGCCGCCGGGGCGGGGCAGTTGCGATTCGTCGAAATGGCCGATCGGCGCCGCTGGCGTCTTGCGCGGGAGCCTTCGTGGTAAAGAAAGTGTCCCGTGCCGTATTCCGCGGGGCGCGGTTGCGGCGCTTGCATCTCGAGCCACCGAGCCGGAGCCGCTGCCGGCGTTGCTTCCAGGCGTGCGGCACACCGGTGGGGATCAATCCGAAATTGCCCGGGCCGAGCGTGTACGTCTTGTCGCCGATCTGCGCCAGGACAGTTCCTTCGAGAATGTAGAAGCTCTCTTCGAACGAATGCAGGTGGAGCTGGATGGCGCCGTTCGGGATCGAGGAAACAAATGCCCGTGCCCATGTGAACCGATCCCATGGCGCGATCCACATAGGTGGCGCGGCGGAATCCGAGGCTGTGCGACTGGTAGAGCTTGGGAGTCTGCGCGGCGGCTGGGTCGATCTTGGAGACAGCGTGCATGGCGTGGTGGATCTATTATGGCTCTATTCTACGCTACGGGAGGCGGCCGGGAGGGAGCTAGCAGGAAGCTCGCTTTTGTGAACAGAATCGTGACTCGGGCCCGCTGACGGCGTAGTGCTGCCTCTGTGCCACACTGAAAGCGGATGCCGCTGGTTCCCCCTTATATCGAAGCTTTGCGCCCCTACGAGCCCGGGCGCAGCGCCGAAGAAGTGCGGCGCGCCTACGGTCTCAGCCAGGTCAGCAAGCTCGCGTCAAACGAAAATCCGCTGGGCACCTCGCCGCTCGCGATCGAAGCCATGGGCCGGTGCATGCACTGCTTGCATCTCTATCCCAACAGCGGACTGGATCTGCGGCGTGTGCTCGCCGAGAAATACGAAACCAAGATCGAGAACGTGATCGCGGGCAGCGGCTCGGAAAGCATCATCTCCAACATCATTCGCACGTTCCTGGGCGATGAAGACGAGGTGCTGACCACCGAAGCCGCGTTCATCGGTTTTCAAGTGCTGGCGAAATCACGCGGCGTGGCCTATCGCACGGTGCCGTATCGCGACTGGCACTACGATCTGACAGCGCTCGCGGCCGCGATCAACGAGCGCACCAAGATCATCTATCTCGCCAACCCCAATAATCCAACCGGCACCATCTTTTCGAAGCACGAGTTTGACGAGTTTTACCGGCACGTCCCCGAGCGCGTACTCATCATCCTGGACGAAGCTTACTTTGAGTACGCGAAAGACACGCCGCGTTATCCCGATTCGATGCATTACCGTTACGACAACGTGATCACGCTGCGGACGTTTTCCAAGGTTTACGGACTGGCCGGAGTTCGCATCGGTTACGGCTTCGCGCATGAGCGGCTGATTTCTAACTTACTTAAGGTGAAGCTGCCGTTCGAGCCCAGCACGCTGGCGCAGGCGGCCGGAATTGGCGCCCTGGGCGACAAGGAGTTCCTGCATAAGTCGCTCGAGCTGAACGCGCGTGGATTGAAGTTTCTCATCGAAGGTTTGCGAGAGATCGGCCTGACCGTTGTTCCATCGGAAGCGAATTTTGTAATGGTGGTACTGCCGGACGCCTCACACGCCACGCGACTTACGACCGACTTACTCACGCAGGGGATCATTATCCGGCCGCTGGCGAGTTTTGGCTTGCCGAACTGCGTTCGGATTTCCACCGGAACGGATGAGGACAACCAGCGTTGTCGTCGATGCGATCCAGAAGCTGCAGGTTTCACTAACCCCCCGCGCCTAATTGGTCTCGGCGCTCTTGGCTTCTTTCTTCGCTTCGGTCTTGTTCTCGCCCTTGAGCTCAGCAGCCAGGATCGGCTTCAGCGCGGCCAGACTTACTTCACCGTTATACTGCTTGCCGTTGATGTAGAACGCCGGCGTCCCATACACGTTCGCGTCTTCGCCGTCGGCGATATCTTTCTTGATCTCGGTTTTGTATTTGTGCGAGTCAAGGTCGGCCGTGAATTTGTCCATGTCCAGTCCAATTTGCTTGGCGAACAGAAGAATATTCTCGCGCGACAACCGCCGGTAATTCTTGAACAGCACGTCGTACATCTCCCAAAATTTACCCTGCTCACGCGCGGCCAATGAAGCTTCGGCGGCAATTTCGGCGTGCGGGTGCATGGAGAGCGGGAACTGCTTGTAGATGAGCTTGATGTCCTTGGGATAAGCCGCCATCACGATATCTACCTGCTTCACCGCAGCCGAACAGAAGGGACACTCGAAATCGGAGAACTCGACTAAGGTGATGCGCGCATCGGCGGGACCGCGAACCGGCGAGCCAGCCACCGGAATGTTGACCGGCGCTTCCAGAATCTTCGGCCGGTGCGCTTTAGGCGACGCATCCATCAGCTTGCTGATCTCGATCAAGCTCTTGCCGTCCTTCACGCCCTGGATCGCGATCTTGGCGAGCCCGCGGCTGTAGCCGCAATTGGTGTCCTTCAGGATGCACTCGGCCGCTTTCATGCCGCACTGGCAGGTGCAATCCTCCTCGCGCAAAACCTTGAGCACGGCCTTCTTCTGAACGGGCGTCAGCCCCGAGAGGTCGACGTCTGCCGAGCGTCTCAGAGGTCTTCCAGGCATCGGCGGGCTGGCGCCACTGGTAGATGACGGGGTCTGCGCCATGAGCGTCAGGGCCGTGAGGAAAGAGAGGACAGCGATCGGGAGCCGCATCCCTCTATTATCACTAATATTCAGGCCACGCTAATCCAGCTCGGCGTGCAGGAAGCTCTTCAGATCCTCTTCGTTGACCTCCGGCTCGCCCGGCGCCACGTTGCTCAGCTTTCCGTCCTTCATCCAGGATTCCAGTTGATCCACCAGGCCGAAGAGGTGATCGAACGAATCCACGATAAACAGCAGTGGCTGATAATGATTGATCTCGAAGCCTTGATTGATGGCCCATTCCAGCTGGATCGGGTACCGCTGAACCTCCGGGGCTTCGATGGCATGGGCGATCTCGCCGTGCGAGCTGAGCAGCCCGCTGCCATAGACCTTCAAATCATCGCTTGCACGGCTCCGCATGAGGCCGAATTCGATGGTGAACCAAAAGAATCGCGCCATGGCTTTGATGACGCTGGTGAGGTAGTGGATGCGCGTATCGGGACCGCGAATGCCAGCCGCGATCTCGGCCGCCGTGTGCGCGCATTCTCCGAAACGCACCAGGGTTTCGGCGAACTGCTTGTCGGTGTGCATGGGAACGTGGCCGGCGATGTCGTGGAAAATATCGGGCTCCGGCAGGTAGTCGAGCTTGTCGGACCGGCGAATCGTGATGGTAGTGGGGAAAGTGCGATTGCGCAGGCAATCGAAGAAGACGAAGCTGGGCACATACCCGCTCACGGCTTTGGCTTGGAATCCGGTCAGAGGGCTCAGGAAGCGATTCACGTCTGCGAGGCGCGGAATGCGATCGGGATCCAAACACAGCGACTGGATGCCCTTCAGGAAATGTTCGTTCGCATAACGATCCCAGCGCGGCGTCATGCGGGCGTACAGCTTGCGCCACGCTTGATGATTTTCTTCGGAGTACAGTTCGTAGGGTTGTTCGATGAAGATTTGACCGGCCGCATTTGGCCTGCTCAATGAACGGAGACTCGTTGGTTGTCAGGCCGAAACTGACAGCTGAGCTTTGCATATCGCTCTCCGTCCATATGATCCCTCTAAACAGCACCACGCGCAAGTGGTGTTGATAGATCTGACCGGCAACGCGCTACAATAGTCGGCTTGATCGTAGATCCCGCCTCGACCGATTACACCAACGTCTACAAGCTTTTGATTGGCTCGGTGGTTCCCCGTCCCATCGCCTTCGTTTCCACGGTGAATCCGGAAGGAGCATTCAATGTTGCGCCGTTCAGCTTTTTTACGGTAGCCAGCTCGAACCCTCCGGTGCTCGTTTTCACTGTTGGGCGCCGCACCACTCCCGATCCGCGAAAGGACACGCTGCGCAATATCAATACGGCCCGTGAGTTCGTGGTGAACGTCGTTTCAGAAGAAATTGGACAGAAAATGAACCTCTGCGCGGGCGACTATCCGCCCGAAGTAGACGAGTTTGAAGTCTCGGGGCTGACGCCGATCCCGAGCGACCTGGTGAAGGCGCCGCGCGTGGCCGAATCCCACATCAACATGGAGTGCCGGCTGCTCTACACCATCGAGATGAGCGGTTTCACCAACGGCGGCAATCTCGTGCTGGGCGAAGTGATCCGGTTCCATATCGACGATGCGTACTGCAGTAACTTTCGAATCGATCCGGACAAGCTGCGCGCGATCGGACGCATGGCGGGCAACACGTATACACGAACGCTGGATCGTTTCGACATGATCCGTCCCGCGTAAGATCAGCTCGCGAACAGCCGTTCAAAAATCCCGCGCGTATGGCTCTGGATCTTTGCCAGCTCCGCTTTGATTAAGTGGCCGTTGGGACGCTCCGGAATCCAGCGATGCACCAGCTCGGTCAGAACCTGGAGCTGCGCCTCGGAGTTGGGAAGGCTGGTCTCGGCGTGGCCCGAGTAGACGCGCAGGGCATGATCCACGGCGCGATAGAACGTCGCGGCTTCCAGCAGGAATTCGGCGTCGGCGCGTTCCAGGTGCCCGGTCGCCTCGATAATGTTCACGCGTTCCGGCGTATTCAGCACCTTGTAGAAAAGTCCGCCGGCCTTCAGGCGCAGGTAAAGCAATGCGAAATCGATGTCGTAGAACCCGCCAGGACCGGCCTTCAGCGGATGATCCGGACCTTGTTCTTTCTCCAGCCGCAGCCGCATCTGGCGCAAGTCTCGCTTCGAACGTCCGCTTTGCCCGTAGCGGCGCCAGTCCACCTTCTGGAGCTCGTTCAAGAACGTGGTGGCGCGATCGGTGTCGCCCGCGACGGCGCGCGCTTTCATATACGCGATGCCTTCCCACGCCTCGGCGTTCTTCTCAAAATACTCCTTGTACGACGCTTCGGATTGCAGCAGCGCACCCGCGCTTCCATTGGGCCGCAGCCGCGTATCCACGGTGAACATCACGCCGGCGCCGGTGTACGCGGTGATCAGATCCACGATGCGCTCGGCCACGTGCGTCCAAAACACATGCTCCTCCCGATCCTCGTCTGGCAGAACGAACACCAGGTCGGCATCGGACGCCAGATCGAATTCGCGCATTCCCAGCCGCCCCAGCGCGATCACCATGAGCTGCTGCTGCGGCCGATAGCTCGACGCCGCTGGCGGATGCGACGCCGCCACGTGCTCCACCGCCATCCGATAGCACGCGGCAATCGCCGTGTCGGCCAGATCCGAGGTGTGCTTCAAGGTCTCGAACACGGGCACGCGCTGGCAGATGCTGGCCGCCTGGATGCGGAACATTTCGCGGCGGAAGTAGCGGCGCAGATCCGAGATATCTTCGAAGAAGATCGGCGCGCGCTCCACCGCATACTCCGGCGCCAGTTCTTCGATCAAGTCCGGTTGCCGGACCAGCTCCTCGGAAAAATAGGGGCTGTGTTCGAAGATATCGAGCACGGATCGCGCGACCTGCGGGTAGAGTTTAACAGCGCGAGCCACGGCGAATCCGGCATCAGCTTTCTCGAGGAAATGCTCAAACGCGCCCGCGCCGCGGCGCAATTGCATGCTTGAAACCAGGCTCGCCAATTCCGGCGCGCGCTCGTCCAAGAAACGGATGACGTTGCTGCTCCCAGGCTCGATTACCTCCGGCGCCGCCGGAAGGTCGGGCGCAACCGCAGGGGGCAAGCTGTAATAAATCGGGCGCTGCGCGTGGATCACGCGCTCATAAATCTCCTGAACCGCTTCCAGGTGAGCGTTCAACTCTTGCAGCAGTTTTTCGCCCGACGGCGCGCTGCCAAGCTGCCCGGACGGCATTTTTCTCGCCAGCAGATCCAACTCGCGCGGCTGGGTGGGCAGCGTGTGCGTCTGGCGATCCTCGGCGAACTTGCAGCCGGTGTTCCAGATTGCGCAGGAAACGATACGCGGAGATGAGACGCCCGTACTCGGCGGCCGAAAGCAGATCCTTGTCGCTCAGCCGCGAGAGCGCCAGCATTGTTCCGCCATGGCGCAGCCATGGAACCCGCCCGCCGTGCAGCCGCTGCAAGCACTGCACCAGAAACTCGACGTCGCGAATTCCGCCCGGTGCCAGCTTCACGTCAAACACCGGCTTGCCGAGCTTTCGCCGGTTTAGCTTTTCGCTGATGCGCTCACGGGTCGCTGATACTGCTTCGACGGCGGAAAAATCCAGAGTGGTGGAGTAAATCAGCGGCTCCACGGTGCTCAGCAGTTCACGCCCGGCCTCGGGATCGCCCGCCGCGACCCGCGCCTTGATCAGCATCTGCAATTCCCAGTCGCGCGCGCGGGCCTGATAGTAGCTCTTGGCGCCATCCAGCGAGATGCAGACCTCGCCCAGGCTTCCGTCGGGCCGCAGCCGCAAGTCCACGCGGTAGCAAAGGCCTTCGGCGGTGTAGGTCGAGAGCAATTCGGTGTATTGGTTGGCGACCTTTTTGTAGAATTCCTTGTTCGAAATCGGATGCTCGCCGTCAGTCTCGCCATTCGCCGCATACACGAACATCAGGTCGATGTCCGAGCTGTAATTCAGCTCGCGCCCGCCCAGCTTACCGAGCGCGATCACGGACATCCCGCATTCCCGCGCTTCGCCGTCCTCGTCCATGTAACGCGGCGTGCCGTGGCGCGCGGCCAAGTCGGCCTGGATGCGCTTGTAGCTGATGTGCAGAATCGCGTCGGCGAGATTCGAAAGCTCCTCGGTGGTTTCCGATAAGCTGCCGAGCCCGAGCACATCTCTGAGCAGGATGCGCAGAATTTGCTGCCGGCGGAAGAGCGCAAGCGACAAGGCCAGCGGACGGGCGCCGTCAACGTGCCCCGCTTCGGGAACGGGCGAGTCCTTCAGAAACTTTCCCAGGCGCTTCTTATACTCGCTGGCGGTCAGCACTCGATTCATCGCGGAGACTTCTTCGAGCCACTGGGGATTCTGCAGAATCTCTTCAGACAGAAAACGGCTGAACGATGTCGCCGTAACGAAGCGCTGCAAGCCGGACGGTGAATGCGCCAATCGTTCCAGCGCCTCCCGCTTTTGTTGCTTCAGGCTGAGAAGATAGTGAATCGCGGCTTCGGGATCCGGTGCGGCCGCAACGTATGCTTGCAGCTGATCTTGTTCCGCGTGAGGAAGGCCGAGCGATAGGATGGCGGCTTCACCGCGAGCGACAGCGGGCTTGCGGCGAGGCTGAATTTCGGTCAGGCTAGCCATTCGCAGTTAGACGACTTGGTCCACTAGTTGCATTATATCGCGCGGCCGGACGATCCCGCCCCGAAGCACGCGTGCATAGAAGCCGCTCAATCCCCAGCGCGGCGATGTCACGTCGCCCGCTTTCACCTCGGGATCGTAGATCGCCTCTTTGATCGAAGGACCGTAGATGTCCAGCGTGGAGCAGGGGCTGCGAACCTTGGTTAGCTCGATCAGAACCTCGCCCACGCGGTAGCGCTGGCCGATGCGAATCTCGCGGCGGTTCAGGCCCGCCAAGGTCAGATTCTCGCCGAGCGCGCCGGCAAAAAGCGGATAGCCCTGCGCGATCAGCTCCTCGATGCCTTCGCTTGTGATCAGCAGCACAGCTTGCCTTGGCCCGCCGTGAATTTGCGGATGCGCCCAGGAATCGCCGCGGATTCCTTCCGGAGTGACCTCGGCCTCCGCGATCGGCCGCTTGGGGATTCCGCCGGGTGAGACGTTAATCTGAACGATGGAGCCGGTCATGACGTATGGTCTTTCTCCAGCTTATCCGCTTCCAGCATACGCACCTCAAGCTTATCGACCCGCCGCAACGCGGGAAACAGCCAGTTCCAGGCGAGCACGATCGCGATGGTTCCCGCTCCTCCCAGCACCACCGCTGGAACCGCGCCGACCCATTGCGCCGTGATCCCCGATTCGAATTGCCCCACTTCGTTCGACGCGCCAATGAACAACATGTTCACCGCGCTCACGCGGCCCCGCATCTCATCGGGCGTGGCGAGTTGAACGAGCGTGGAGCGCACAATCACGCTCACCATGTCGAACGCACCCGTCAGCACCAGCGCAATTAGCGACAACACGAGATTGTGCGACAGCCCGAACACGATAGTGAAGACCCCGAATCCGCAGACGCAGTAGAGCATGGCTCAATCCAGCCCGCTTGCGCAAGGGATAATGCGCCAGCAGAATCGCGACTACCACCGCCCCCAAACCGGGCGCGGCGCGCAGCACTCCGAGCCCAGACGCACCGGTGTGCAAAATTTCGCTCGAATACACCGGCAACAGCGCAACGGCCCCACCCAGCAGCACGGCAAAGAGATCCAGGGACATGCAGCCGAGAATCAATTTGCTGCGCCAGATATAGCGGAGTCCGTCCAGAATCACTCCGCCGCGGTCTGCCGGTTTTGGGCGCGCCGCGATGTTCAACCGAATCGCCGACAACAGCGCCACCGCGATCAGGTACACGACAGTCGCGCAGGCGTAAACCGGCGCTGGGCTGGAAGCGAATCCATAAATCAAACCTCCCGCCACCGGTCCGAGAATCGTCGCGGTTTGGAAAAACGAAGATCCCCACGTCACCGCGTTCGGGAAATGTTCTGCCGCCACCAGTTGCGGCAAGAAGGCCTGGCCCGCGGGCGCATTGAAGGCCCGAATCGCGCCATTGGACAAGAGGACTGCGTAAATCGGCCAAGTCGAAGTGATGCCATCGAGACTCAACGCGAGCAACGCGACCGCGCAGAGAGTGAACCCGCCATAGCAGATTCTGAGAATGGTCTGGCGCGCGTGCCGGTCCGCCGTATGTCCGGCGGCGAGGAACAACAAAACACCGGGCGCGAATTGCGCCAGGCCCACCAAGCCGAGATCCAGCGGCTTGTGCGTCAGTGCGTAGATCTGCCAGCCCACCGCCACCGAGATCATTTCTGAGGACAGCACCGATAAGAATCGAGCCGTCATGTACAGACGGAAATTGGGATAACGGAAGGCTGCGCGCGGCTCCAACTGTCAGGTTGACACAGTTACAAGGGGCGAGATGGTAGGCGAATTGCGGTCCTCCCGCCAGGAGAAGCCATGACCAGACAATCGTGTAGAAATTTCCTCGGATCTGCGGCTGCAGCCGTTTTGTTTACCACTTGCGTATTCGCGAACAACCATCACAGCCTGAACGGTGTTTGGCAATTACTGCCGGAGCGCAGCGAATTCAATGGGGAGCCAACAATCCAAACCGGCACGGTCACAATTAACGATCGGGAAGGCAATATCTACGTCTCGCGAAACTTCACTTTCGGCGGCGCGTCCCAAACGACATCCACGAGTTTTGCCACGGATGCCCGCGAGAAGGTGACGATCAGGCAGCCGGGGTTCAAGAGCAAAGCGAAATGGGACGGCGATGTCCTAAGAGTGACGACGACGCGAGATGGAGCCGAGAGTCTGGAGCGCTATAGCCTCCGTCCGGACGGTTCGATGATGCTGGAGCTCGATCGGCCCGGTCATCAGCCCGAGACGCTGTACTTCCAGCGCCAGTAGCGCGGGCTAAATGTCGTAATACAAGGCGAACTCGTACGGGTGCGGCCGCAACCGGATAGCGTCCGCCTCGTACTTCCGCTTGTAGTTGGCGTTAGCAGGCTGCGTCTTAAACAGCAATCAGTTTCTTGGCTTGCGGAGCTTGGCTATTTCACCGATAGAAGGACGCCGGTCTGTGTCTTGTCTGCTCCTATCCTGGCCACCACGGAGGCAACGCCGCTCGATAGCCCGCTTGGCACAACGACGTTGAACTGATCGAGCCCGGATTCGGTGAGCCCCGCGAAAACGACCTGTGCGGGTTGGTTTCCAATCGTAATCGTCATTGAGTTCGCCAGCGGGGTAGCTTGCGCCACGAGTTGGCCAGAATTCCAAGGGGGATTTGTCGGCCCAAACCCTGTACCGAAGAGAACAATCGTTTCACCAGCAGTCGCCGGGCTAGATGGCGAGATGAGCGTGTTATGACCGTGAAGAGCAGCGACAAAGCCGCCGCCAATTTGGAAAAAGGCGGGAGAAAACTGCGACTTGGTGGCTACAAAGCTGCTGCTTGCTCCAGCCGCCGTCGTAACCTGAACCTGTACAGGGCCGAGAGTCGAGTCGTCCGGCGCGAGGACGTTCAGCTGGCCGCCGCTAATGTACTCCACGTAGGCTGGCTTGCCGTTGATCGTCACTGACGTGCCGCTGAGCGCCGTCGGCAATTGGTCACCAGAGAAATCCGTTGAAGCCCACCCTCTCGCTTGTGACGCGAGGAACGTGCCAAATATCGTCACCCAGGTTCCCGATGCAATGGTGGGCACAAAGCTCGCGGCGTTCGCCACACCAGTTATCTGAGGGAGCAGGTACTGCGGGAAGAGGTCACCGCTTGGCCACACAGTGGTCTGCTGCACAGCATTCTGCACGGCTTTGTCCAACGCTCCACCAAATGCGTCGGCGTTGTAGCTCGTATTCGTGAGAATGCACCATGCCACATCGTCCTGGATAGAAAGAATCGTGCTGGTCCCCGGGATACCACCGTCTTGCTCCCATACCCAACCCAGTCCAATCGGCAGTCCGCTGAAGGCCCAGCCAGTCCTCGGCGGATTTACGAACAAGCTGGGATTCCGTCCAAGTGTCACAGAGGCCACGAGGCGTAAGAGTTCTATGGTGTTGCTGACCCACGCACCCGCCGCCCCACCAGCACCCCAATCGAAACCGACCTGCCCGCCGTATTGTTGTGAAACAAGAGGAGGCAAATCACCGTAAGCACGTGGCGCGAGAGGTGTTCCTGGCGGCAAGTAGTATGTCACTTCGTTCGTATATCGATCTGACCTCAAGCGCCCACCCATCCTGGTTTGACTCAAACCGACGATGGCCAGAACGTTCCGTACAAAGCTTTCATAGTCCGCCCCGGAGGACTGCTGAACCGCCTGACCCAAAACTCCATAACAGAAGTTGCAGTAATAATAGGCCGTACCAGAATCCAGATCCAACGGACGCCCAAGCTCGTATCGGATCAGTCCTTCGAATGTTCCCGGCAAAGGAAGATTCTCCGCGGCTGCCGCTGCAACGAAGTCCCCGTAACGATTGCCACCTATATTGTCTGCCCACCCGGACTCGTGCTCCTCAAGCTCCCCGATCGTGATCTCGTTTACGCGGGGGTCCTCACTTTCTCCTGGGAGCGGTTTCAACGTGCTCAGGACGTCGAACGCTTTGGTGTCATAGGCCAGCTTGCCCACTTCGACGAGCTTGTCGGCCGCGCTGGCGGTCAGCGGCTTGGAGACACTAGCCAACCGGAAAAGCGTGGTAGGGTTGACTGGCGTTTGCGATTCAAGATCAGCGAAGCCGTACCCATGGGCGAAAACAAGCTTGCCACCCTTCGTGATCCCCAAGGCAAGCCCCGGAATGCTGTATTGCTGCATCAATTGGCGGATATTCTGATCCAGGCCCTCGAATGCGGGTACATCGGTACCACTGATCGGGATTAATTGGAGCGGGTCGGTATAGACGGCTAACCGGATCGTAACGCTTCGACTGCTAGCGGGCGTCGCGCCGCTGATGGTCACGGTGGTGTTATAGAACCCGGCGCTAAGGCCCTGCGGCGCTAGCGTGAGCTGCACGACCGCTGGAGTCGTGCTGGACGATAGTTGCACGCCAACCCAAGGATCGGCCGAGACAGCCGAAACGCCCGTCGCAGGTCCCGTCGAAGTGATCAAGACGGAGGGCAGGGCGGGGATCGCCCCTCCTATCTGGTACGACACGTTCGCGGTCTGTTGATCGATGTCCAACGCTTGGCCCGGCTGGGGGAGGATGGCAAACAGATCATTCTCGGGCCATGTGGTTACCGCGCTCTCCGCTGCGAGGAAGGCCGTGTCAGCGTCGGTAAAGAATGCGGACGACTGCCGGGGGAGGCTGTTCGCCAAAAAGCACCATGAATCGCGGTCGTTCAGTCGAAGATAGGCCATGCTGCCCGATATCGCGCCTTCTCCGATCCACCCCCAGCCATAGCCCACAGGTGGAACATAGTAGACGAAACCTGATGGAGGGGACTGCAAAATTGAAGGTGCAAGTGTGCCGTTTATCGAACCCAGGAATCGTAGCACTTCGGTCGCAGTGGATACCCAACCATTGTTTGCCTCGCCAGCCTCCATGAAGAACGATCCATATGGTGCTGGCATGAGACCAGTGCCAAAAACAGACTCGGCCAACGGCGCGCCAGGATAGTCGTAGTAGAGCGCCTCGCCGGGCAGTCGCCCTGAAGCAAGGGTCTGACCGAGGGCCGTCAAATTATCCGAGAGAGGAGTGAACACCCCATTCGTCACGTAGGCCCCATATGCCTGTCCGGTGACCTGCTCGGTGACACTACCGAGCACGCAGAAGCCGAAGTTCGAGTCAACCGACTTCGTCCCTGGATCGAAATCCAGGGGCCTCCCCATCATGTAGCGAATGATCACATCGCAAGTCGCGGGAGATGGCGATCCCATTACCTGTGCGATATGGACTACATCTGCCATCGGGTCATAGCCAGTCGAAAACCGGTCCCACCCACCTTCGTTAGTGAGTAAATCGAGAATCGTGATGTCCTGAAGTCTGCTGTCCACTTGCGAGCCTGGTAAGGGTTGCAGTTGGTTCAGTATCTGAAAAGCCTTCGATTGAAGCGTGAGTTGGCCATCTTGGATCAACTGCAGGACCGCCGCCGCTGTAACGAAGCGAGACAACTGGCCGGTCCGGAAGAGAGTGTCCGGCTGTACCGGTATTTTGTTGTTGATATCCGCATATCCGTATCCCCGCGCCAAGACGAGGCGCCCGTCACGCAGAACGGCAAGCGCTGCGCCCGGCAATTGGTACTTGGCCATAAGGCTTTGGGCCGCCGTATCGAACGCTGCTAGCTCCGGTACGGAATATCCTGAAACGGGAACCGACTGCGCTGGAAGAGTGTGGACTCCCAAAAGCAGCAGCCACAGAGCCACAGAAGCCCGGAAAATCGCTACTTTCAGCGGAGCTCCGAACATATCCATACAAAGTCCTTAGCTTTAAGCAATTAAGCCTGTCGATTGACCGGCACACAATCCTATTAGCTGTCCGTAATCCTATCGCCGAACTTTAGACCTAAGAGGACTAAATGTCATAATACAAGGCGAACTCGTACGGGTGCGGCCGCAACCGGATAGCGTCCGCCTCGTACTTCCGCTTGTAGTTGATGAACGTCTCGATCAGCTCTTCCGTAAACACATCGCCTTTGAGCAGGAACGAGTGATCGTCCTCAAGGCATCCCAGCGCTTCTTCGAGCGACGACGGCATCGACGGCACTTTCTTCATCTCTTCCGGGGAAAGATCGTAAATGTCTTTATCCAGCGGTTCGCCCGGGTCGGCCTTGGTGAGAATTCCATCTACGCCCGCCATTAGCATCGCGGCGAACGCCATGTACGGGTTCGATGATGGATCCGGCGGCCGGAACTCCACTCGCTTCGCCTTGGGACTCGCCGAATACATCGGAATGCGCACCGCCGCCGACCGATTGCGGCGCGAATACGCCAGATTCACCGGCGCTTCGTAGCCCGGCACCAGGCGTTTGTAGCTGTTCGTGGTGGGCGCGATGATCGCCGACAGCGCCCGCGCGTGCTTCAACAAGCCCGCGATGTAGTGCAGCGCCATCTGGCTCAGTCCCGCATAGCCATCGCCCGCGAATTGCGGCTTGCCTTCCTTCCACAAGCTCTGATGCGTGTGCATCCCGCTGCCGTTGTCACCAAACAACGGCTTCGGCATGAACGTCACAGACTTGCCGTATTGGTACGCGACATTGCGGATGACGTACTTGTACAGCATCATGTTGTCGGCCGACTTCACCAGCGTGTCGAAGCGCTGATCGATCTCGCACTGCCCGCCCGTGGCCACTTCGTGGTGATGGCATTCGATGTTGATCCCGCAGCGGATCATCGTCTCCACCATCTCGGAGCGCAGGTCCTGATAGTGATCCGTCGGCGGCACCGGGAAATAGCCTTCCTTGTAGCGCGGACGGTAGCCTAGGTTGTTGGCCTCGCGCCCCGAATTCCAGCGGCCCTCCTCGGCGTCGATGAAATAGAATCCGGAATGCTGGTTCTGATCGAACCGCACGTTGTCGAAGATGAAGAACTCGGCCTCGGCGCCGAAGTATGCCGTGTCAGCCAGTCCGCTGTTCTTCAAATAGCTCTCGGCTTTGCGCGCGATCCAGCGGGGGTCGCGTTCATAATGCTGGCGCGTGATCGGATCGATCACATCGCTGGTCATCACCAGCGTGCGAATTTCGCCAAACGGATCGATGAACGCCGTGCTCGCATCCGGAATGAGCAACATATCGCTCTCGTTGATAGCCGCCCAGCCGCGGATACTCGACCCATCGATGCCGAAGCCCTCTTCAAAAGAGTCGTGCGTGAGTTGACTGATGGGATAAGAGACGTGTTGCTGCAAACCTGGCAGATCCGTAAATCGCAGGTCGATCTGTTGAATCTCTTTGCTTTTCGCAAACTCCAAAACTTCCTGCGGACTCATCTTTCCTCCCCGGGAACCTCTCGCTGAACAAACGCCTGCGCCAGCATAACATACGTTTCCCTCCGTCCGGTTGACAAACGCGTTTCTGGAAAGCAACCATCGTTTCGAGGTTCCATGGGCGACGATTTTGGCAACGGCGGCGACTTCGGAGATTTTGGCGATGACGGCGGAGGAGACGACGGTTTCGACGATCAGGACGACGATCCAGGCAACGGTGACGATCAGGGCGATGATGACCAAGACGGCGGCGACGATGACGACGACCAGCAGCCCGATGATGATCAAAACGGTGACGATCAAAATGGTGACGATCAAGATGATCAGGACGGCGGCGACATCGACGACATGTTCGCTTCCGAAGACGACCTCCCGCCCGTCGACGACGACGTCTTCTCGAGCGCGGCCGATTATCCCAATGCCGGCGAGGCCGACTTCGCGGATCCCACTGACTGGACCACGGACGATTATCAGCAGTCCGCCGAAAATCTCTTCGGCGATCATCCCTACTTCGGCGACACGCTAGTCCAGCAAAAGACCGACGAGGGCTTCCAGCCCTATCAAGACGTGGGCTTCAACACCGGTTTCGAGCAGATCGCTCCGGGATCTTCAGAAAGCTTGAACCTCTTCGAGCGCGACGGCCGGCTCTTCGCATTCGGCCTCTTGTCGCAAGCCGCGCTTGAAATTTTGATGGCGCGCTACACCGGAATTGACTGGGGCGGCGTCGACGTTGCTGTCCCGCCCAAAGGTGATCCTGTGCCGCCTCAGCCGCTGCCTCCCGCCTTCGCAAACATCGCTGAACAGGATGCAGTTGATCTGCGCAAGTACTGCACTCCCGTCGGCGATCAAGGACAAACCGGGCGCTGCTCCGCGTTCGCCTGGACGCACGCCACCGAGATGTCGCGCAACATTCTGAATGAAGAATCGCCCCGCCTCTCGCCGAACTTCACCATGCTCGAATTCCAGCGCATGCAGGGCGACGCGCAAGATTATCGCTACGCGTACACGGGCGGCGACGGCACGGTCAGCGGACCGGATCCCGGCCAGGTGCTCACTGAATATGGAACGTGCCGCCAGGAACTTTGGCCGGACGATCAACCGACTCCGGCCGCTCGCGAAGACAAGCTGGAGGCCGACGCCGAGCGCTATCGCTTGGAAGCTGCCCCGTTGCCGATCGCCGTGGAAGACGTTCGCAAAGTCCTGAGCGCCGGCTGCCCGGTTCATGTGTCGATGAATACCGGCGAGGCATTCTCCGGCGTCGGCCGCGATGGCGTCTTCAATGCCGCCGAGGCCCCGTCGGGAAGGCACGGCCGGCACGCCATGTTGATCGTGGGCTACGTCGGGAATTTCTTTACGCTGAAGAATTCCTGGGGGACCGATTGGGGTGACCAGGGCTATTGCTACGTTCCGGCGAACGTCCTGGCCGCCTCAGATCCGGAGTTTGTCGCGGTGTTGCTCAAGAAACCGAACTAGCGAGCATTAATTTCGGCACGTTCAGCACACTGTACCAGCGGCGTGATCCATCCATGTTATCCACGCAGCCGGCCGCGCTCCACGAGATGCGCTTTGACCTTCTCAAGCGGAATGCCCTTCTCCTTGCGGCGCGATTCAGAAATCAGTCCGTCCCAAAAATCCTCTAGCCTCGCCCCGTACTTCTTCAGCTGGTCCGCGAGGAACTGGATCCCAAGCATGGCTCAGTGCCAAACTGCTACTTGCGCTCGATGCGCATCCCGTAGAACGAGCGGTACACGAAGAACAGCGAGATCAGCAGAAACACCGCTGACAACACGTCGGTGAAGACCGCGCTTTGATCGTGCGTCAGCGAGACGGCCAGTTCGACGGCCAGCAGCCCGAACAGCGTCGTGAATTTGATGATCGGGTTCAGCGCCACCGACGACGTGTCCTTGAACGGATCGCCCACCGTGTCGCCCACCACCGTGGCGTCGTGCAGCGGAGTACCCTTTTGCTTCAGCTCCGTCTCCACAATCTTCTTCGCGTTGTCCCAAGCGCCGCCCGCGTTGGCCATGAAGATGGCTTGATACAGGCCGAAAAGCGCGATTGAAATCAGGTACCCGATGAAGAAGTACGGTTCCACGAACGCAAACGCCAGCGTGGCGAAGAACACCGTCAGGAAGATGTTGAACATGCCCTTCTGTGCATACTGCGTGCAGATCTCGACAACCTTCTTGCTGTCTGTCACCGATGCCTTGTCCGAGCTTTCCAGGTTGATGTTGGCTTTGATGAATTCCACCGCGCGATAGGCGCCTGTGGTCACCGCTTGCATGGACGCGCCCGTGAACCAATAAATCACAGCGCCGCCGGTGATCAGACCGAGCAAGAACGGCGCATGCAGGATCGAAAGATTCGCCAGCAGCTCCGGTTGCAGTTTGTTGGTCAGCGCAACGATGATCGAGAAAATCATCGTCGTTGCACCCACCACGGCCGTTCCGATCAGCACCGGCTTGGCCGTCGCTTTAAACGTATTGCCCGCGCCATCGTTCTCTTCCAGATTCTCTTTGCCCTTTTCGAAGTCGGGTTTGAATCCGAAATCCTTCTGGATCTCGCTCGCGATGTTGGGAATGCTCTCGATGGTCGAAAGCTCGAAAACCGATTGCGCGTTGTCGGTAACGGGACCGTACGAATCCACGGCAATGGTCACGGGACCCATGCCGAGGAACCCGAACGCCACCAGGCCGAATGCGAATACCGCCGGGGCCACCATGAGCGTCCCGAAGCCGAAGCCGCTGATCCAGGCTCCAATGGCCATCAGCGCCAGCATCGCCAGGCCCAGCCAAAAGGCGCTGAAGTTGCCGGCCACTAAGCCGGACAAAATGTTGAGCGACGCGCCGCCTTCCTCGGACGAGATCACCACCTCGCGCACGTGCGTGGAGTTCATGGAAGTGAAAACTTTGACCAGCTCCGGGATAATCGCGCCCGCAAGCGTTCCGCAGGTGATCACCGAAGATAGCTTCCACCACAGCGTGGTGTCGCCGCCCAGATCGGGAATGATCAAGCTGGATACCAGATAAGTCGCAGCGATGGAGACCACCGACGTCAGCCACACCAGCGAAGTCAGCGGGCCCTCGAAGTCCATCTTGGCGGCGTTGCCGATTCGGCTCTTCTGGATCGCGTCATTGATGAAGTAGGAGACGGCGGAGGAAATCACCATCACCACGCGCATCACGAAGATCCACACCAGCAGTTGCACTTGCACCAGCGGACTGTTCACCGCCAGCAGGATGAAGGTGATCAGCGCGACGCCCGTCACGCCGTAGGTTTCGAATCCGTCCGCGCTCGGTCCAACCGAATCGCCCGCGTTGTCGCCCGTGCAATCCGCGATCACGCCCGGGTTGCGCGCGTCGTCTTCTTTAATCTTGAACACGATCTTCATCAGGTCGGCGCCGATGTCGGCGATCTTGGTGAAGATGCCGCCCGCCACGCGCAGGGCCGCAGCGCCCAGCGACTCGCCGATCGCGAATCCGATGAAACAAGGTCCCGCGTAATCGCCCGGGATAAACAGCAAAATGAACAGCATCATCACCAGCTCAATGCTGATCAGCATCATTCCGATGCTCATGCCCGCCTTGAGAGGAATCGAATTGCAAGGCCACGCTTTGCCTGTCAGGCTGGCGAACGCCGTGCGCGAGTTGGCGAACGTATTCACCCGAATGCCGAACCAGGCCACGCCATAGCTGCCCGCAATACCGACCAGGCTGAACAGCAGGATGATGGGCAGCGTCACCGCTACCGATTTGCCAGGCGTTGGCGCCAGCCAACCAAAATATGCGCTGATGATCACCGCGATAAACACCCACAGCAGCAAGCAGAAACTTGCCTTGCGTGATCAGGTACGTCTTACACGTCTCGTAAATCAGCTCCGAGATCTCGAGCATCGAGCGATGCACCGGCAGATTCCGCAATTGCGTGTAAGTCGCGAGACCGAATAGCAGTCCCAGCGCGCACACCAGCAGCCCCCACATCAACAGCGAGCGGCCGTTTGTGCCGCCGAGAAAAGTCGCTTGCGCCAAGTCGGGCAATACCAGGTTGGCTTCGCCGCCAGCAGGTTGCGCGAACGCCGGAGCCGGTAAGCTCATCAGAATCAAAGCCGCCAACAGGAGCGGCAAGATAACAAACTTGGCGTACCGACGAGCAGGCACGCAGACTTTCAGCATTCGATCCAATCCTCCATGAATATCGGAAGCCTCCGCAAAGGGAGACGAACAGACGGGTATTACGATTCCCTAAATACCTTCGATCACCATACCGCACTGGGGGTAAGGGTGGCAACTTCGTGATAAGGGGATTCACTATATCCGATCAGCCGATGACCTCTAGAATCAAGCACTTGAGATAAAGCGTCTCCGGTACTGTGAGCAAAACGGGATGGTCCTGGGACTGCATGCGCCTTTCCACCACCCGCAGTTTTCTTCCGGTATCGAGCGACGCCGTCGCCACAATCTCCAGCAGCGCCGCCTCGCTTAAATGGTGGGAGCAGGAACACGTCACGAGAATGCCCCCTGAGCCGAGTAGTTCGAGCGCGCGCCGGTTAATCTCACGATAACCGCGGATTCCCGCGTCCAAGTTCTGGCGCGATTTGGCAAACGCCGGTGGATCTAGAACGACCATATCGAACCGCCTGCGCGCGGTCGCGTACCCGGCCAGCAGTTCGAATACATCGGCTTCGCGAAAATCGACGTTCCCAGGAGTTGGGTTCGTTTGGTAATTTCGCTCGTAGTTCAAGCGGGCGACGCCGAGGGCCGCCTCCGAGCTGTCCACGGCTTCCACGCTTTCGCACCGCGCCGCCAGATGCAGGGCGAATCCGCCAGTGGACGTGAAGCAATCCAGCGCCCGGCCGCGGGCGTACCGAGCTGCCGCCACGTAGTTCTCGCGCTGGTCAAGGAAGATCCCGGTCTTCTGCCCGTGCAACAGGTCGGCGTGCAGCTTCAGGCCGTTCATTTCGATCGCCACCATTTCGGGCACCGTCCCGGCGAGCACACCCGATTGTAATGGCAATGCCTCGCGCTTGCGGACCGCGACATCGTTCCGCTCCACGATTCCTAGCGGTGCAAAAAGCTCCTCCAGGCAGCTCACGATGTCGCCCTTGGCTCGATCCATGCCTTGATCCAGCGTCTGAATGGTGAAGTAGTCGCCGTAGCGATCGATCACCAATCCCGGTAGCTGATCGCCTTCGCCATGCACCAGCCGGTACGCGCCCGAATCCGTGACTACGCGCTTCCGATAAGCCTCCGCCGCTATGATGCGCCGCAGAAAGAACGCCCGGTCGATCGGCTCCACTCGATCCGAGAGCATTCGCAGCGAAATCTGCGAGGAATCGCTGTAATGCGCCGTCCCAAGCGCCGCCCCGCTTGGATCTACCACCACGACAGCTTCGCCCGCGACGGCCTCCCCGCGATCCAGCAGGTCGCTCGAGAAAATCCAGGGATGTCCCGAGGCGATCCGATTGGCCCCTTTGCGATTAATTCGTACGGCGTGCAAGACTCCAGTCTAATTCGCGCTACCCTCTCAAGTATGGTTGTACGACGATTATTCCTTTGCTATCTGATTCTCTCTGCTGCCGCGTTTGCTCAAGCGCCGCAATTCACAATTCAGGATTTGGGCGCTTTGCCGAATCTCCAGGCATGCACCGCCACCGGCCTGAGCCAGTCGGGAAACGTGGTTGGTTATTGCCAGGGCAACATAGGACCCAGTATTCTTCAAAACCCAGCTACGCACGGATTTCTCTATTCCAAGAGCACGCTGACAGACTTGAATCTGACTTCTCAGAAGACAGTCCTACCGATGGCAGTGAATGATTCCGGAGTCGTGACGGGCGCCTACACGAACGTCAGCCTTATTGGCGCTACGGCTTCAGTGACGCCGTTCGTCCAGCAGAATGGCTCGGTGACGCTGCCGCAGGGCCGAATGCAGAACGTGCTGCCATTTGCCTTGAACAATGCGGGCCAATTGGTGGGATCCCTGGTTCAACTGAGCGCCGCCTCGTTAAATGTTTTTTTCAATAGCGGGGCCATCGTTTACACGGTAGATGGAGGAGCCACAACAGTTTTGCCCGCTCCACCCAGCTCCGGAGCTGCTGCTTTCGGAATCAACTCGAGTACTGACGGTCGCCGGTTCCACCGTTTCCGAAAATGGCACCACAGTGAGTCCCTTGCTCTGGCAGAACGGTACGCTGCAAACGCTCCCCATCCTCATGGGTTATCAGCAGAGCGCAGCGATTGCCGTCAACGATTCCGGAGCTGCCGCCGGCGCCGCGTTTGACGTCAATTTCCATGAGCTCGCTGATCCACTGAACCAGGGCCACGCCGTTCTTTTCAACACGGATGGGACTGTGAGCGATCTCGGTGTACTGTCGGGCGACCATAGCAGCTTTTCTACGGGGATCAACAATTCCGGCTGGGTAGTCGGTTTCAGCAGTAGTAAGTCGCCCGATATCTCGCTGCATTTAGCCGCGATCTTCGAATCCCCCTCGTCCAGCGACCGCGCGTTCCTCTACGCCAACGGCAAAATGTACGACCTGAACACGCTCGTGACGAACGGAACAGGCTGGAGCCTGGGCTATGCGACGGCGATCAATAATAACGGACAGATCATCGGCACTGGAATTGTTCAAGGCACCAGTGGCGCCGAGCAGCACGGCTTTCTTCTCACTCTAGTTCCAACTCCGGGCCCTGCCATCACGGGTATCGCGGGCGTTGGAGGGAGTGTTCCGTACGTTGCCAACATCTCCGACAACGGAATCGTTGGGATTTATGGCAGCAACCTGGCGGCGGCTACGGCAGGACTGAATTCATCCAACGTCATCAACAATGAATTGCCGACGAATCTCGGCGGAACTTGCGTAGAGAGCGGCACAACCAAGTGGCCCTTGTTCTTTGTTTCCTCGGGCCAGGTCAATGCGCTCGCAGCCGGCCTGCCAGCCTCGGGGGCTGCTCCGGTCTCGGTGGTTACCAATTGCGGAACCGCGAATGAAGTGGTCTCGCCTGTGACCAACGTGCCTGTTGCCGCTGTCGCGCCCGAGTTTCTTTACTTTATTCAAACCGCGAGTGGCGACGATCCTGTGGCGGCAGTCGACTACACTACCGGCATTGATGTCGGATCGTCCGGCCTCATTCCCGGTGCGACCTTTGCGGCGGTGCACGAGGGCGACACTGATCATCGCCTATGGCGTCGGCTGGGGGCCCACCACTTCCACCGATCCGATCGGGACGCTCGCGTCTGGCGCGGCAGGGCTCACCAACAAGATTTCGGTCACGCTAGGCGGCGTGGCGGTGGATGTGTCTTCCCCGTCGTTCTATGCGGGACTGTCGCCGGGATCGGCCGGCCTCTATCAAATGAATTTCACGGTGCCGGCCGGCGTCGCGAGCGGGAATCAGCCGCTGGTACTGACCGTGGATGGCGTCAAGACTCCGCCCAAGGCCTACATCACCGTGGGTAACTAAACTCCGCGCCGCATCGCCTCCAGCCGTGCGATGCGATCTTCGGTGGATGGATGTGTCGAGAACAGCCGCGTCAGTCCACCGCCGGCTCCAAACGGCTTGATGATGAACAGGTGCGCCGTCGCCGGATTCACGTCCTGCATCGGAATGCGTTTGGAGTAGGTCTCCAGCTTCCCCAGCGCCGAGATCAGCTCGTTCGGGATTGTGCGTGACGTGCGCGGACGTTTCATCCGCCGCGTATTCGCGCGTCCGCGAGATTGCCATCTGAATCAGCAGCGCCGCGATCGGCGCCAGAATCAGCATCACCAGCCCGGCCCAGCCGCTTCCGCGATCTTCATCGTCCCGGCTGCCGCCGAACCAGAACGCCATGCGCGCCAGAAACGTGATGGCAGCCGCGAGGGTCGCGGCAACCGAGCTGGTCAGGATGTCGCGATTCTTCACGTGCCCCAGCTCGTGCGCCACCACGCCTTCCAGTTCCTGATCGTTCATCAACTGCAATACGCCCGCCGTGAACGCTACCGAAGCGTGCTCCGGATTCCGTCCGGTCGCGAACGCGTTGGGCGATGGATCGGCAATCAGCCACAGCTTCGGCATCGGCAGGCCCATGCGCTGCGTCAGGCTCTGCACCATCGGAAACACGCGCGCGTAAACGTCCGGATTCTCCTGCGGAGTCACCGGCTGCGCCGAGTACATCGCCAGCGCCATCTTGTCGGAGAAAAAATAGCCGAAGAAGTTCATCGCCACTGCGATCGCAAGCGCGGTGTACAATCCATGCCGTCCTCCGAACATCTCGCCGCCCGCCAGTAGCAGGCCGCTCATGACGCCCAGCAGGAGGACCGTCTTCACGCCGTTCATAACTTCAACCTACCACCTCTAAAAAAACGAGCGGGGCAGCCTCCGCCGCCCCGCACTAACCACCATACGACTAACAACCAAGCCAGAACGACTTTTCTTAGTTGTTACTGACTTGCACTTTGATCGTTTTGGGCTTGGCGACTTCCTTCTTCGGAAGGGTGATCGTCAGCACTCCGGCTTCGTAAGCCGCCTTCACATGGTCCGCATCCACCGTCTCGGGCACCGTGAAGTACCGGACAAACGCGCCGTAGCTTCGCTCCATCCTGTGGAAGCCCTTGTTTTTCTCTTCCTTCTCGAACTTCCGCTCGCCCTTCACTGTCAGGGTCCCATTCTCAAGCTGGATGTCGATGTCCTTCAGTTCCACGCCCGGAACGTCGGCCTTCAGAATCAACTCATTCTCAGTCTCCAGGATATCCACCGCCGGAGCCCACGGCCGTGCCCTCACGCCGTCATCGCTCAACAGGCGATTGATGCTGTCCTGGAAGAGCCTCAGACCAGTCGGAAATTCCTCAGTATCCGCAAAAGGTGCGTACTTTACAATGGGCATATCATTAAACCTCCATATTTCTAACTTCGCCTATAGTATAAAATCTTAGTGCTTCATTGTCAATATGTGTGATCTAAAATATTTTCTCCGCTCCCTCTATCTACGACTAAAAAGGTCCGGTATACTGTGGAAGGGACCTAGACCCACTGGAACTGAAGGTCCTTGACGTGCTAAGCCGAGAGGCGGATACTGATTGATGCTGCAAATGAGTGTCAACAGCGGACCAGACGCTGCGCCAAATGGCACAGCCGCGCGTACACTCGCGCAGCTCCGTGAGGGAGAGTCTGGCGTGCTCGATCGCCTCGAACTCCCCGACGATATCGCGCGTCGCTTGATGGAGCTCGGCTTCCTACCCGGCCACACCATCGTTCCTGCTCGCAGCGCGCCCGGCGGCGAACCGCGTGTCTATCGCGTCGATGGCTCCGAAGTGGCGCTTCGGCGGGAGACAGCGTCGCGGCTGATCCTTCGCGCATCCAAGCCTGCAGGAAAGGCCACTACTTTATGAGCGATTGCCACGGCTGCGCCAACTGCGCCGTCGCCGAACCGCCGCCTTCATTGCAGAAGAGTGCGCGTCCGCACGTGGTGGCCATCATCGGCCCGCCGAACTCCGGCAAATCCACGCTCTTCAATCGCCTGACCGGCCTGCGCCAAAAGGTCGCGAACTTCCCCGGCGTCACCGTCGAACAGCGCGTCGGCAAAGCGCGCATGCAGCACAAGGATCGCGATGTGGTCCTAGTCGATCTGCCCGGCGTCTATAGCCTGAACCCGCGCTCGGAAGACGAACAGGTCACCCGCGACGTGCTGGCCGGCACCATGCCCGGCATCCCCAAGCCCGACGCCCTGCTGCTGATCCTGGATTGCACCAACCTGGGCCGCCATCTGGTGCTCGCCGCGCCGATTCTCAGCCTGAAACTGCCGACGCTGGTCATCCTCAATATGGCCGACGATCTCAAAAGCCGCGGCGGCGAAGTCGACACGGCCGAGCTCGCCACCGAACTGGGAGCGCCGGTCGCTCTCATCAGCGCATCGAAAGGCCAGGGCGTCGAAAAGGTCTTCCAGTTCATGGAAGGTACTTCCGCCGGCACCACTTCGCTTGCGCCTCCGCGCGTCGAGCTTCCCGTCCTGCAAGACATTCCCGCGCTGCCGCAAGTGGGCGCACGACGTCGGCGCCGGCGCGGCCTATCGTGCTCCCGCACCACCCCTATGGACGCGACGTCTGGATGCGGTCTTCTTGCATCCCGTCGCCGGGCCGCTGATCTTCCTGGTCGTCGTCGCGGGAGTTTTCCAAACCATCTTCGCGGGCGCGAAACCTTTGATGGACGGCCTGCAGAGCTTGATTCAAACTTCGGCGGCCAATGGATCGGAAATGTTCTGCCCGCCGGCATCTTTCGCTCGCTGCTGGTGGAAGGTGTCGTGGACGGCGTCGGCTCGGTCGTCGTGTTCCTGCCGCAGATCCTGCTGCTCTTCCTCTTTATCGGGATTCTGGAGGACTCCGGCTACCTGGCGCGCGCGGCCCTCATCGCCGACCGCACCATGGCCAAGTTCGGCCTGCAAGGAAAATCGTTCATCCCTCTGCTCTCGGCCTACGCCTGCGCGGTGCCGGCCATCATGGCCACCCGCACCATCGAAAGCAAACGCGACCGCCTGGCCACCATTCTGATCGCTCCGTTCATGACCTGCTCGGCGCGCCTGCCCGTGTACACGCTGATCATCGCCGCCTTCATCCCCGAGCGCCCGCTGCTCGGGCCGCTTCTTCGGAACGCAAGCCGCGGCGCTGCTCGGCCTCTACGTGCTGGGCTTTGTCGCCGCCATCGTGCACCGCGCGCGTCTGCTGAAGTCGTCCATCCTGAAAAGCGAGCGCGTACTCCCTTCGTGCTCGAAATGCCGCCCTATCGCTGGCCTACCCTTCGGTCGCTCGGCCTGCGATTGATCGACCGCTCGAAAGTTTTCCTGCGCCGCGCCGGCACCGTGATCCTGGCTGGTCATCGTGGTGCTCTGGGTCCTCGCAGCATCTGCCGCTCAAGAACGGCAAGCCGCCCGAGATCGCACGACAGCTTCGCGGGCATGATCGGCCACGCCGTGGAGCCGGCCATCAAGCCGCTCGGCTTCAACTGGAAAATCGGCATCGGACTGATCAGCTCCATCGCCGCGCGCGAAGTGATCGTGGGCACGCTCGGCACCATTTACGGCATGAGGAGGCACGACGGAATTCGATGGGCCTGCAGCAAGCCCTGCAGAGCGACTTGACCCCCGGCGGCGCCGTTGCGCTGCTGGTCTTCTTCGCCTTCGCGATGCAATGCATGTCCACCATCGCCGTGGTGCGCCGCGAAACCGGCGGCTGGAAGTGGCCGGCCATGCAGTTCACCTACATGACGTTTCTCGCCTACTTCTGCGCGCTGATCACCAATGAAGTAGTCCGCTCCGGTGTGTTCACACTAACTGCCCATCGATAGTTCCGATCGTCTGGTAGCATAAAACTTTCCATGCACAACGTCATCATCATCGGCTCCGGCTGCGCCGGAAATACTGCCGCCATCTACACCGCGCGCGCCAACCTGAAACCCCTGGTCGTCGCCGGACACGAGCCGGGCGGCCAGCTCTCGCTCACCACGCTGGTCGAAAATTTCCCGGGATTTCCCGAAGGCATCGACGGCCCGCTGCTGGTCGAAAACATCAAGAAGCAGGCCGAGCATTTCGGCGCCGAGTATCTGCACGGCACGGTGACCGAAGCCGATCTCTCCAAGCGCCCGTTCCGCCTCAAAGTGGACGACGAGTGGCTGGAAACCCGCACGCTGATCATCGCCTCGGGCGCCTCGGCGCGCTGGCTCAATCTGCCCAACGAACAGAAGCTGATCGGCCACGGCGTCTCGAGTTGCGCCACCTGCGACGGCTTTTTCTATCGCGGCAAGAAGATCATGGTGGTCGGCGGCGGCGATTCGGCCATGGAAGAAGCCAATTTCCTCACGCGCTTCGGCTCAGAAGTCGCGCTGGTGCATCGCCGCGAAAACTTCCGCGCGTCCAAGATCATGCTGGAGCGCGCGCGCAGCAATCCCAAGATCAAGTTCTTCAACAACACCGTGGTCGAAGACGTTTTCGACGCCAGCCAGCATCTGGTCACCGCACGTGAAGCTGCGCAACATAGTCACGAATGAGACGTGGGAGCGCGACGTGGACGGCTTCTTCGTCGCCATCGGCCACATCCCCAACACCAAGCCGTTCGCGGGCCAGATCGATCTCGATCCCGACGGCTACATCGTCTCCCACGGCGGCGCGCGCACCAACGTGACCGGCGTTTTTCACGCGGGCGACGTGCAGGACCGGACGTATCGTCAGGCGATCACCGCATCCGGCGCGGGCTGCATGGCCGCGATTGAAGTGGAGCGGTTTCTTGAAGCGGAAGGGCACTAAACCATATACAATCGCTCCATGCGCACAGTGATCGTCAGATTCGGCCTGGCTGCTAGTCTCGTTGCAATCGCGGCCCTCGCGCAAACCACCGCGCCCACCGGCTCCATCACCGGCACTCTCTACGATTCCATCGGCGACCCCGTCGATCACAACGCCGTGCAAGCCAAGAACACCGAGTCCGGCGCCGTCTTCAACGCCACGACGTCGGCCGCGGGGAAATACACGCTCGCCGATCTGCCGCCCGGCGCCTACGATGTCACGGCCAATGCGCCCGGCCTCCGGCCATTTGAGAAGAAGGGCGTCGCGGTCGAGGCGTCCCAAGTCGCGTCGCTCGACATTCACCTCGCCGACACCACGCAGCTCAACACGCTGGGCGAAGATCGCACGCACCAGGTGGCCGACGCGAAACGGCACCATCCTCCTTCCGGTCCCACGCCGCGCACCGCCGACGGCCACCCCGATCTTTCGGGCGTCTGGTGGCGTCCGCGCACCGTCGATCCCGGCAAGCCCGAGTGGCTGCCCTCCGCGCTCGCCATCACGAAACAGCGCATCGAGAGCAACGGCAAGGATAGCCCGCAGGCGCATTGCCTGCCTTCCGGCCCGCTGCGCAACGGTCCGCTATGGGAGTTCGTCCAGAGCAAGGATTACCTGGTCTACATTTCCGACGACGAAAGCCCCGGCTTCCATCCGATTTATCTCGACGGCCGCGGCCATCCCGCCGACCCCAATCCCGCCTGGTACGGGCATTCCATCGGACATTGGGACGGCGACACGCTCGTGGTGGATCGCGTGGCGTTCGACGATCGGGTTTACCTCGACCAGGAGTCGCACCCTCACTCGGATAAACTGCACATCATCGAGCGCTATCATCGTCCCGATGCCGGGCATCTCGAAATCGAAATCACCGTCGACGATCCCGGCGTGCTTGCGAAGCCTTGGACGCAGAAGCGCGCCACGGATCTAGCGAACGAAGAGATCTTCGAATTCATCTGCACGGAGAACAATCGCGACGTGCAGCATTTCCGCTAACGGCTTAGATCTCGGGGTAAAACTCGAAAAACGCGTCGAGCGATTGCATCAATTGCTTGCGAATCTCGTCTTCGCCGCCTTCCAGCAGATGCATGGTCACTTGCGCTTTCTTGCCGCTCTTGAGTGTGACCTCAGCGTCCCCAACCTTTTCGAGCTCGTCGGCCGGAAGCAGCCGCATGCCGTAAATGAGCGCCAGTTTCGCCATGCTCCATTCTAGCGGCACCCCGGTAATCCGCGTCCATCCATGTTCATCCGCCGCCAGGACTCTCTAAATCTTCGCCTTCTGGTTCTTCTTCCGCATCCACTCCACGAAGTTCTCCGGCGCGGCCATGGTCGACAGGCGGCCTTGGCGGACCAGCGCCCAATCGTCGAATAGCTTCGACTGCTTGATCTCGGCGAGCGTCACCGGCGGCTCGATTCGGCCGAGGTATTCGAAATCAGCCACTGCGGATTTCGGGATTCTTGGGGTCATCCCTACCCTCCGTTACTACCTTCGCCAGGCCGACCACGGCCGAAAGCCCGCCGCTGTGATAGATGAACACTTTGTCGCCGGCCTTCATGTCGCGGATGGCGCGCACGGCCTGCGGATTGTTCACGCCGTCCCAGACTGTTCTCTTTTCCTTCTCCAATTGATCGATGGAATAGGTCTCCGGGTCAGTTTTTGCGAGAAAGTATCTCATCAGAGTGAACCTTACTTACTGTAAGCAACCTTCGCGAGGGGAGCAAGCGACAAGTGAAGCTAGGAATTCTTCTATTGGCGGTGAGTCTAGCTCACGCCGAGGGTGCCGAGATCGAGATCGCGAAACCAATCGACGGCTCGGCCGCGGTGGCCGTGGATCCCGACAAATACCAGATCGGGCCGGAAGACTTGCTGTTCGTCCGTGTATGGCGCGAGCCGGATTTCACGCTGCCCGTAGCGGTGCGGCCGGACGGCAAGATCACCATGCCGCTGATCGGCGAGGTGCAGGCGGCTGGGCAAAGTCCATTGCAATTCACCGCGACGCTCCAGCAACTGCTGACGCAATACCTGAACAACCCGGATGTAAGCGTTTTCGTCACCGAGGTTCGCAGCAAGAAGTTTTACATCGACGGCGAGGTGAACCGGCCGGGCTTCTTCGCACTGGTGACGCCGACGTCGGTGCTGGAGGCGCTCAGCCGCGGCGGAGGCTTTCGCGAATTTGCGAATACCAAGAAGATCCGGGTCTTGCGCGGCGGTGAGATCCGGCGTTTCAACTACAAGGAAGTGACCAACGGCAAGCATCTGGAGCAAAACATCGCGGTGGAGAACGGCGACCACATCATTGTTCCGTAATCAACTATGATCATCGAAGAACACGTTCCCAGGACGCGGCGACAGCTCGATATTGACGACTATGCCGCGATTCTGCGCCGGAATCAAGGATGGATTCTGGGTCCGGTGTTGGCGGCCCTGGTCGTATCGGTGGTGATCGCCTACCTTTGGCCCGACACCTACGTTTCGGTGGCCACCATTCGCGTGGCGCCGCCGCAAGTGCCGGAGAGCTTCGTACCGGCCAATACCAGCCAGGACATCCAAGGCCGAGTGAACGCGCTGGTGCAACTGATTCTCGACCGTGCCACGCTCACAAACATCATCAACACGCACGGGCTCTACAAAAGGAAGCTGGCGCGGATGCCGATGGACGACGTCATCGAAGAGATGAAGCTGAACGACGTCCAGGTGGTTCCGGTGCGGCAGAGCTTGAACGCCGGACAGCGTGAAACGGAACAGTACCCGGCATTCGAGATCCGCTTTGCCTACAGCGAGCGCTTCACTGCGCAAAAGGTGACCACCGATCTGGTGGCCCGGTTCCTGGAAGAAAACGTGCGGGAGGTCTCGCAGCAAGCCGTCTCGACGACGCAATTTTTGCAGGACCGTTGGGAAGAATCGCGGAAAAAGCTGGACGAGCTCGAGCAGAAGCTGAGCGTGTTTCGCGCGCAGAACATGGGCCGGCTGCCCGAGGAGCAACAGAACAACTACCAGCAACTGACCGCCATGCAGGCGCAGAAGCTCAACCTGAACATGTCGATGAACCGGGTGAATCAGGAGCGGCTGTTGTATGAGAATCAACTGCGGATTTATCGCGGTCAACTGGCTTCGCTGAAAGAAGCGCAATGCGCCCGAGCAAGCCGCCGAGCGGAGCGGCGGCAAACTGGCGGAGAAGGATCGCGAAATCGCGCAGTATGAAGATTCGCTCGCCACGGCGCGGGAGCGCTATCAGGGAGAACCATCCCGACGTGCAGAGGCTTCTGAATCTGCTGGCTGCGTCGCGCAAGGAACGTGAGAGTATGCTGGCCGAGGAAAGCAGCAAGACGGAAACCGCAACTCCACCCGTGGCGACGGCGCCGCTTCTCCGCGAACAACGCGGCCTGGAAGCGGAAGCGCAAAGGACGCAAGGCCTGATCCAGGCCAAGGACGTCGAGATGGAAGACTACCGCAAACAGAGCGCACAGTTGGATGGAACCATTCGAAGCTATGAAGCGCGGATCGAGAGCACTCCGGTAGGCATCCGTGAATACGACGAGCTGATTCGGGACCGGGATCTGGCCAAGAAGGACTATGAAGACTTAGACCGGCGATTAAACAGCTCCGCGATGTCGACCGCGCTCCAGAACCGGCAGCAGGGAGAGCGGCTGGAGCAACTGGATCCGCCGTCGCTACCGCAGACGCCGTCGCAGCCGAAACGTCCGCTCATCATTTCTGCTGGCGCCAGCTTCGGTTTGCTGTTGGGTCTGTGTCTCGCGGGCGCGCGGGAATCGCGAAACCGGGCGCTCCACGATGTGAAGGACATTCGAGCGTATTCGTCGACTTGCCGTGCTGGGAAACATCCCTCTGTTTGAGCGGGCCGAAACCGTGCAAGGGCGGAAGCGCCGGTTATGGCTGGCCTGGTCCGGAGGTTGTTTGGCCGGCGTCATCGTGATGTTGAGTTCGATGACCTATTACTACGCGACGAGGCTTTAGGAGATTCCATGACCCGAAACACCGCGGCAGGTACGGCATTGGCGGGTGCGCCGCTTAATCTCGACGCGCTCCGGACGGTTCCTTTTCGTCCCGCGCCCGACGCCGTCTTCCTGGATCCATTGAATCCGTTGGAAACCCCGAGCGAGGAGTTCGGAACCCTGCGAACGAGCCTGGCGCAGCTGCAAGCCGAGCGGGGCATCCGTACCATGCTGGTCACCAGCTCATTGCCGCGGGAGGGAAAATCCTTTACGGCGGCGAATCTGGCTTTGGCTGAGGCGCAACTGGCCGATAATCCGACGTTACTCTGTGATTTCGATCTACGGCAACCTGCCTTGCATCGCGCTTTCCAGATCGATCGCAGCCCTGGAGTTAGCGACTACTTGCTGGGTAAAGCCAACCTGCCCGAAGTGATCCAGCGAGTCGGCGGAAGCAGCTTGTTCGTGATGACGGCCGGCCGCCCGGTGACCAATCCGCTGGAATTGCTGCACCTGAGCGAAACCCGGCGGCTGCTGGAAATCCTGTCCGGCCGGTTCGGCTGCGTGATTCTGGATAGCCCCCCTCTGCTCGCTGCGTCCGACGCCAGTCTGCTGGCCACGCTCGTGGACGGAACTCTGCTGGTGGCGCGCATGGGCTTGACCAAAGTGGAAGCCATGGGCCAGGCGATCCAGTCGCTCGGCCAGAACAATATCCTCGGAATCGTCGCCAATGGCGGGCGTCGATCCTAGCTCAAGTCCGTCCTGTGCGAAACCCGCCCCTGTGTCGCCCATCCGGCACACTGGTTCGCCCCGCCGACTTCAGCTAAAATAGGACGTCGATCTTAGGCGCTTGGCCAGGTCATGTGGTATACCGGTCTGGGAATGCGCCTTCTCGGGAACATGCGCGCAGAGTGGAAAGGAACTCCGTTTAGATGATGTTTCACAGGCTGGGCTGCCTGAGAGCCTGGGTGCTTTGCTTCGCCGGTTTCCTCCCGATTGTTGGCGTTCCACAAGCTGCGGCTCAGAATCAGCAGACTCCGCAGCAGCAACAACCACCCAAACCGCCGAATCCTTTTGAGACTGTGCCGCAGGCTCCGGTGGAAACGCCCAAGCCGGCGCCGGCGCCTCAACCGCGACCTCAACCAGCGGAACCCGCGCCGGCGGCAGCGCCGCCACGGGCCGCGCAACCCGGCCAGCCACCCGAGAACGTAATCGAAGCGATCGAGTTCCGCGGGGCGCGACGTGTTCGCCAAGATACGCTGCAGGCGCTCATTTTTTCGAAAAAAGGCGACCGCTACGATCCAGACACCCTGCACCGCGACTTCGTCGCATTGTGGAACAGCGGGCGCTTCGACGACCTCCGGATCGAGCGTGAGCCGGGCAAGGAAGGCTGGATCGTCCGCTTTGTCGTAGTGGAACGGCCAGTGGTCCGGACCATCAAATACGAGGGCAACAAGTCCGTCAGCGTGTCCGATATCCTGGACCGCTACAAAGACAAGAAGGTCGGCCTGGTCGTCGAGTCGCAATACGATCCCAACAAGGTGCAGCGCGCCAAGAACGTCCTGCTCGACATGCTCGCCGAGCACGGGCATCTGTCCGCCAAGGTGGATCCCCAGATCCGGCGCGTGCCTCCGTCGTCGCTGGAGCTTACCTTCAAGATCGACGAAGGCCCGAAAGTGAAAGTGGGCAACATCGATATCGTAGGCAACACGGTGTTCAGCGATAAGGTGGTCATCCGGGCCATGAAGAACATGCATCCCATCGGCATCCCGCACTCTATCCTCTTCGAGAGCCTATTCGCCAAGACCTACGATCCGAGCAAGCTGGATGAAGACAAGAGCCGCGTCCAAGTTTTCTATCAGGAACACGGCTATTTTACGGCGCGGGTCACGGACTCGATGGTGACCATGCGCAAGACCGGCGGCGAAGGGAGTGCACATTCCTCTGATCTATCCCAACAAGCCGGGCACGGCGGCCGATGTAACCATCGACCTGGAAGAAGGCAAACTCTACCACCTGAATAACATCACGTTTACGGGCGTCAAGTTTTTCCGCACTCCGGAGGCCTTGATGACGCCGCTGTTCGGAATGGCCAAGGGGGACGTTTTCTCCACGGCGAAATTGCGCAAGGGCCTGGAGAACATGCAAAAGCTCTACGAGGACTTCGGCTTCATCGACATCGTAGCCGAGCCGTCGTTCGACCCGCTGACGGACAGCGGACTGATGGATATGTCGCTGTCGGTGGACGAAGGCCATCAATTCTTCGTGCGCCGCATCGATTTCTCGGGCAACACCACCACGCGCGACAAAATCATCCGGCGCGAGCTGATGATCGACGAGGGGCAGATCTTCAACAACCGCCTGTGGGAATTGAGCATCCTGCGTCTCAATCAGCTCGGGTACTTCGAACCGTTAAAGGCCGAAGACGCCGCCGACATCAAGCGCGACACCAAGACCAACACCGTGGACATCACGCTAAAGGTGAAGGAACGCGGCAAGAACTCCATCCAATTGAACGGCGGCGTGTCCGCCATCGCGGGCAGCTTCATCGGCGCGTCTTACTCCACGAACAATTTTCTTGGATTGGGCGAAACGTTGAGCCTCAGCTCGCAGATCGGCACGATGCATGGATTCAATCCAATTCGGGTTCACCGAGCCGTACTTGTTCGACCACGCCGTGCAGGCTGGATTCACTTTGTACCTTCAGCGCTACAGTTACAATCAGGCGCAAGAAGCTTCGCTCCTCGAAGGGGTCAACCTGAATTCATACTACAATGCGCTCGGCACGCAGAACCTGCTGAACTACGTCCAGAATGGCTACGGCGCCACGGTCTTCGTTTCGTATCCGCTGAAACGCAGCTTCGCGCGCGTGGGACTGACTTACGGTTACAACATTTCCAACGTCAAGACGCTCACCACCGCGGCCGCGAACTACTTCAATTACATCGATTTTCAGGGCGTGGGCGGGCCGAATCAGTTGAGCGGAATCCGCACCAGCACCATTACCCCGTCGTACACCTACAACAGCATCAACAACCCTATTAATCCAACAGGCGGGAAGGAGCTATTCTTCTCCCTGGCATTTTCCGGCAGCGTGCTGGGGGGCAATGTCAATACCATCCAACCGACCCTGGATGCGAAGTATTTCCACGCGGGATTGAGAAAGGGAGACGTCATCGGGATGCATCTGTCGGCCCGAATTTTGATGGGCTATGGCGGCAAGTCGGCCCCGCCGTTCACGCGTTACTTCATGGGCGGCGAGAACGACGTTCGCGGCTTCTGGGACTGGACCCTCAGCCCTATCGTGTATCTGCCGAGTGATGTGGCGCAGGTAGCCGTTTTCAACACCGATGGCACGCAGCGCACGCAAAAAGGCGTCCCGGTATACTATGACCGTACCCTCGTACCAGGTCACGTTCCCCGGAGGCGACACCAACATTGTTGGAAACTTTGAATACCGGATTCCGATCATGGGGCCGGTTACGCTAGCGATTTTCGCCGATGCCGGGATCGACCGTTTGCTGTTCCCGGGACAGTTGAAGATGAATCCGGGGCGAATCGCCCAATTGAACGAGGAATTCCCGCAAGCCGGCTTCACCGGCGAGGCCTTTGTCCAGCCCGGATCCCAAAAATTGCGCACCTCCATGGGGCTGGAGCTACAGGTTCTGATGCCGGTGGTAAACGCTCCATTCCGCGTCTATTGGGCCTACAATCCCAACCGGTTTGAAGGTACACTGACAGCGCCGATAGTTGCCGACAAATCGTTCTTCCCTAACACGGCGACCTATAATAACGCCCTTACTTCCATCGGAGCGGTACTTCCGTATAGCGCCGAGCGGTCGTCCATGTTCCGTTTCACGGTTGGGCGGACGTTCTAACAGATCTGAAGAAAGGCAACACCCCTGGCCTGGCATGCGGCTCGCGAGCGGGCCGGATTGGATAGAATAGAATGATTTTCGAGTTGAGGAGCTTCATTGTGAAAAGCAAGGTATTTCTGTGGCCCGTTTTAGCATTGGCCGCGACATTGACCGCCCAGGCGCAGCAGGGCAAATTCGCGATTATCAACATCCAAGGGGCCATTATCAGCACCAAGGACGGCCAGAAGGCGGCCGCTGAATTGAACGCCAAGACCCAGCCGAAAAAGCGCGAGCTGGAGCAGAAGCAGAATGAGATTAATTCGTTGCAGGATCAGCTCAGCAAGGGACAGAACACGCTGAGCGAATCGGCGAAGAACGATCTGTACAAGAACATCGAAGCCAAGAAGAAGAGCCTGCAGCGGGAGATGGAAGATGCACAGGCCGATCTCGAAGCGGACCAGAGCAAATTGCTGCAACAGCTCGGGCAGAAGATCCTCGCGGTGATCGAGCGTTACGCCAAGGATAACGGCTACACCATGGTGGTGGACGTCGGGAGTCAGAACACTCCGGTGATTTACGCCTCGCCGAGCATCGACATTACCAAAGAGATCATTGAGCTGTACGACAAGAGCACGGCTTCTGCGAGCGCACCAGCGACGCGCTGCACCTAAGCCTCCCGCTGCAGCGCCTGCTGCTCCGAAGCCCGCTCCAGCCAAGCCGCCCGGGCAGTAACGGCGGCCCGTGCGAGTAGAGCTTGCGAGCGGCCGCAAGCTGCGCGACCGCAACAAACCCGCGTATCGGCTGGCACATTGGCCGATCTGGATCTTCGTTTTCTTCATCGCACCCGGGCCGTCCACGTTCGATCTTTTCGAGCGCGGCTTTGACCGGCGTAAGTTGGTCTGGCTGGCGATTGTGATGCTTGGGACCGGCTGGGCGGCGCTGAGCGGCCAGCTCCCGGCGTCGAGCCGCGGCCCTACATCATCCGCTTCGTCGAGGATAAACCAAATCCCCTGTATCGCCGCATCTGTTATACCTTCGCCTGGAGCATCGTGATCACATTCGCACTCCTGAACTTCGCCGGGCTCGCCGTGGCCGTGATTACCGGCACCTGGTGGCTGAAGCAGATTTATCAATACGGATATTTTCCCGTCGCCGCGGCCATCTGGGCGCTGGGCGCGGCTGGCGTTCTTCCGCGCGTGAAGGCATCCACCAAGGGCGAGGGGCACGAGCGGCGCTATTTCTACGGCGCGGTCTGGGCATCCTGCATCGCGCAGCCAGTGCTGGGGATTTTGTGGAAGGTGCTGCCGCACTCCCGCCCCGCCGACGCCTTGAAACTGCTGGTATTTTCCGGGATCTTGGCCTACTTCGGTTGGCTCGCCCGCCACGGGGTTTTGCCCCGTACCCGGCCGATTTTGCCAGGGGAATTAGCTGTCTCGGAGTAGGTGATTCCCCTGCACGCGGCGGGGCAGAAATGCGTCAAAATGGTTTGGTGGCTTTGCGTCCATTCAGGCTGTTGCTGTGTTTTGTTGCGGCTGCGCTCGCGGCACAGGCCGGCGAGTTCGCCGTACTCTCCAACGGCTTTCGGATCCATGCGGATAGCCATACGTCGGACGGCCCGGTGATCCGGCTCGAAACCAATCAGGGCGTCATCGAGATCCAGGCCAATTCAGTCACTGCGTTTGAGCAGGAAGACTACACTCCGCCGCCAGCGCCGACAGCAGTTCCGGCTACGCCACAGATCGAATCTGACGCCGCAGCAACTTGTGACGCAAGCCGCGATTCACGCCGGTCTGCCGCCCGCCATCGTGCAAAGCATCGCCCGGGCCGAATCGGGCTATCGCCAGGATGCCGTTTCGCCGAAGGGCGCCATCGGATTGATGCAGCTCATGCCCGCCACCGCTGCCGCATTGAATGCCGATCCGCTGGATCCTGCGCAAAATGCCGAAGCCGGCGCCCGGTACTTGCGCGACTTGCTCCAGAAGTACGAGAACGATCCCCACCAGGTCTCCAAAGCCGTGGCGGCGTATAACGCCGGACCCGCGGCCGTCGACAAGTACGACGGCGTCCCGCCCTATCCCGAGACCATTCAGTACGTCAATCGCGTGCTGAAGCAATACGAGAAAGACCAGGCTGCTACCCTGAGGTAATGGCGTTCGATGGTCTGCGCGTGGTCTCGTTCGAGAGCCGCCGCGCGACCGAAATGGGCGAATTGATCCGGCGGCAAGGCGGCGAGCCGTTCGTCGCGCCGTCCATGCGCGAGGCGCCCATCGAGAACAATTCTGAGGCATTTGCTTTCGCCGAGCGGCTTTTCAACGGCGAGTTCGATCTGATGATCTTTCTCACCGGCGTCGGCGCGCGGGCGCTGGATAAGGTGCTGGCGTCACGTTATCCCGGCGGAACAGTTCGCGGACGCACTGCGGAAGATCACGGTGGCCGCGCGAGGTCCGAAACCCTTGGCCGCGCTGCGCGAGATGAAAGTGCCCGTGGCAGTCACGGCGCCCGAGCCGAACACCTGGCGCGAATTGTTGGCCGCGCTCGACGGCCGGGCCGAACGAAAGATCGCGGTGCAGGAATACGGCAAATCGAATCGCGAACTCTTGGAGGCGCTTCGTGCCAGGGGCGCCGACGTAACGCCGGTGCGGGTCTATCAATGGGATCTACCCGAAGACATTGCGCCGTTGCGCGAGGCCGTGCATCGGATTTCGAGAGGCGAAGCCGATGTCGCGATCTTCACTACTTCAATTCAAATCGCGCATTTGTTCCGCATCGCGGCGGAAGAGAAACTGGAGGAAGCATTGCCGCAAGCCCTGCGCCGCATGGCGATCGCCTCCATCGGCCCAAGCACCACGGAGGCCCTGGAGGAGTTCGGCCTCGAACCGGACATCACGCCCAGCCATCCGAAGATGGGTTTCCTGGTGAAGGAGACTGCCGAGCAAGCGCCGGCGATCCTGGATCGCAAACGCGGAATGCATGCCTAGGAAACAAGGCAATCTGTACCAACAATTCGGCAAATACTACGGGCTGGCATTCCTGCTGCCGATATCGATGCTGGTGGGGTACGGGATCGGATATGCACTCGACAAAGTGTTCCATACCGCGTTCCTCAAGGTTGTATTTTTGCTCCTAGGCATAGCCTCCGGCATCATTGAACTCATTCGCGAGCTGTCCGAGGACGATGCCGGAAAGTGACCCCCAATTTTACGAGCGAGCCATCCGGCGAATCTCCTGGCTCACTGTCGCGTTGGGCTTGCTTGGGTCAATCGCAACCGTCCTCCTTCGTGGATTCTGGTCTGGGTTGGCGTTTCTAATCGGCGCCGCCGTCTCCTACTTCAGCTTCTTCGGCTGGCGACGTTTGGCTGGAGCCCTGGGCCCAGGCGGCAACACGCGATTTGCGTGGCTATTTGTCGCTCGCAACTTCATCCTGCTGGGCGCCGCGTGGGTTATAATCAAGTTTCTTGGACCAAACGCAGTAGCCGGGGCGACGGGTCTTTTTGTCGCGACAGCGGCAATCATCCTGGAAATCGTTTACGAACTGATCTATGCAAGCTGAAGAACTCTGGAGTACCACCTTATTCAACCGATTCCTGACCGCGCCGCTGGACGCGTTTTGGAGCGCTCTCGGCGTTGCGCACGATCCGGCGCATCCCTGGGAAAACTGGCTGACCATGGAACTTCTCGTGGTGGCCCTGATCTTCGTCTTGTTTGCAGTCCTACGTTCCCAGCTTTCCGTGGAAACTCCCGGAAAGCTGCAATTGACCTTCGAAGCGCTCTATAAATTCCTGTCGGGTCAGGTACATGATGCCCTGGAGCATGGATCAAACAAATATCTTCCTTTCATCGGCACGCTATTCATCTTCATACTTTTCATGAATCTGATCGGGATCATTCCGGGGTTCGAATCGCCGACGATGAGCCCAGCGGTCCCCTGTGGCATCGCTGTTTCGGTCTTTTTGTATTACAACTACATGGGCGTCCGAGAACAAGGCGTCGGGAAATACCTGGCGCACTTCGCGGGTCCGGTGTGGTACCTCGCCTGGCTCATGATCCCTATTGAAATCATCAGTCACCTCTCGAGGCCGCTTTCTTTGACAGTCCGTCTGTTCGGGAACATGTTCGCCGGCGAGAAGGTCACCCTGACGTTTCTTGGCCTCACGTATTTGGTGGTGCCGGTCATCTTCATGGGCCTGCACGTATTCGTCGCATTCCTACAAGCATTCATATTCATGCTGCTCAGCACCATTTATATCGCAGGCGCAGTGGCGCACGAAGAACACTACGGCATTATCCGTTCCGAGCGTGAGCCGGCCGTCCCCCAGGACAGGTTTGGAACCACCTCCTCGCGAACAATTTTTGGTACAAGGAGAAACACTCGAATGAAACGTAAACTGTTCTATGCGGGAACCGCGTTGATGACGCTCGCCAGCCCGATCTTCGCGCAGACACCCGGTGGAGGCGGTCTCACCGGTACTCTGAACTTACCCGCGGCTTACCTGGCGCTCGGAATCTCAGCGGGCCTTTGCGGCCTCGGACAAGGAAAGGCCACTGCGGCGGCCTGTGAGGCGATGGCGCGAAATCCGGGCGCTGCCGCTGGTATCCGATTCTCTTTGCTTTTGGGATTGGCCCTCATCGAATCACTCACGCTGTACGCGTTGATCGTGACCTTCATCGCAAAATAACTTCAGCATCATCCAGGGGCAGTCGCTCGGGCTGCCCCGCCTTCCATGAAACTACAAGGCATCTTCAGCCCCATCACCACGCCCTTCAATCACGAAGGCGAACTCTGGAAAATCAAAGTCCAGCACAACATCGAAAAGTGGAACGCCACCGGCCTTGCGGGCTACGTGGTGGTGGCATCCACGGGCGAAAGCGTGATGCTGAGCGCGGACGAAAAGATCCAGCTCTGGGAATGGGTGGCGCATTGGGCCGCGCCGGAGAAACTGCTGATCGCCGGAACCGGCATGGACAGCGTGCACGAGACCGTGGCGCTGACCAATCGCGCGGCCGATATCGGCTACAAAGTTGCGCTGGTGAAAACGCCGTCGTTTTTCAAAGGCCAATTCAGCAAGCCCGAAACGCAGATGCTGTTCTTCCGCGCGGTGGCCGATCAATCGAAGATTCCGGTGCTGCTCTACAATTTTCCGCAAAACACCGGCATTGATCTGGCGCCTGAGGCCGTCGCCGAGCTCTCGCATCATCCCAACATCATCGGGATCAAGGAAAGCTCGGGCAACGTCGAGAAGCTGATGCAGATGGTGCGCGAGACGAAGAAGGGATTCCAGATCCTGACCGGGTCGGCCACCACGCTTGCGCCATCGCTCGCGATCGGCTGCAGCGGCGGCATCCTGGCATTCGCGAATCCCGCGCCCTACGCGACCATTTCGATTTGGGAAGCGCATCGCACGCGCGAACCCGAGGCCGCGCTGGATTGGCAGAATCGCATCGGCCGCGCCGCCAAGCTAGTGACGACGAAGCATGGCATCGGCGGGTTGAAGTACGCGATGGATCTGACCGGATACTATGGCGGTCCACCGCGGCTGCCTCTGACGGTGCCAGGTCCGGCGGCTAAGCAGGAGATCGAAGAAGCGTTCGCTGACTTGCGGGGCTGACCGCGGCGTTCACGTCGTCGATCATGCGCAGCGTGTTTTCTCGAACCGAGCGAATGAACGCATCGCGCGAAATGTCGGGATCGCTGAACGCGTAAGTGATTCCGCGCGACGAGCTCACCATCGCGCCGAGTCCGTCATCATTGAAGCACTCCGCCGCGGCTTTTGCGCTACCGCCTTGCGCGCCGTATCCCGGGACCAGAATCAACGCGCGCGGCATCAGCTCGCGCAATCGCCGCCCTTCTTCAGGAAACGTCGCGCCGATCACCGCGCCGACCGAGCTGTAGCCCGATTCGCCAACCAGATCGCGCCCAAGTTCATTCAACACTCCCGCGATCTTCTCATACAGCGGCCGGCCCGTTTCCTCAAGCGGCTGATCTTCGAAATCCCTCGATCCAGGATTCGAAGTTTTCAAAACCACGAACAGGCCTTTGCCGTGCTTCTTACACGCTTCGACAAACGGCGCCAAGCTATCGCGGCCCATGTACGGAATCGCCGTCATTGCGTCGCAATCGAACGCGTCGCCGCTCAAGATAAGCATTGGCGTAAGCCTCGGCGGTGGACGAAATATCGTTGCGTTTGCCGTCGGCGATCACCAGCAGGCCGCGTTTCTTGGCGGCGAGCACTGTATTCTCGAAAGCCTGCATGCCCGCGACGCCGTATTGCTCGAAGAAGGCCAACTGCGGTTTCACGGCGGGAACCAGGTCCGCGACGGCATCGAGCACTAACTCGTGGAATTCGGTAATCGCGGCACAGGTGCTGCTGCCGCGAGCGAAACGCCGGCATCTGATCGATGCGCGGATCCAAGCCAACAATGCAGCGGCTGTTCTTTTGGCGGCTTGCGTTAACTAAACGATCGGCGAACGACACCCTCTAGAAATTATAGAGGACTTGACGTAGCGCGTCCTGGTATTCATCTCGCGCGGATTTTGCCGCACTCCCTCGCGTCTTCCTCAGTGAAGTTCGCTCGCTCCCACTCTTCTTTGGCGATCATGGAATGATCCGGCGTGGCGAGATCTTCTTCGGCGCGGATGGCGGCGACCCAGCTTGTCCACCGCCTCCTTATAGTTGAATCTCAAATCGATCCAGGTCTGGGTTTTCCATAGTCCTAGCCTTGGAATACGTTCCGCAAGCGCCCAGAACAAAAAGCCCGACAGAATCATGGCGGCTGGAAGCGTCAGCACCCAGGCCAGCGCCAGGTTGCGAACCGTGGCCCATTGCAGCCCGGTTTTATTGGCTGCCATCGTGCCGGCAATCGCCGGAAGAAAGCACGTGCGTGGTACTCACGGGAAGTCCCAAAGTAGTCGGCCATGCCGATGGTAGCCATAGCCGTGATTTCAGCGGCCGCGCCCTGACCGTACGTCAGGTGGTCCTTGCCGATCTTTTCACCCACGGTAACCACGATCCGCTTCCAGCCGATCATGGTGCCCAGACCGAGCGCCATCGCCACCGCCACCTTCACCCACGTCGGGATGAACTTGGTCGCGAGGTCGATGTGCTTTTTGTAATTGGCGAGAATCTTCAAGTCGTCCCCGCTGAACTGAGCCTTGCCGGACTTCTCGATCAGGCGAATCGCTTCGCTGACAACGTACATATCGTTGCGGAAGTTGCGGGTCATGTCGGAGCGGGACGTTCTTCAGTTGCTTGTAGATGCGCCGTCTCGTTGCCGATGTCGCTGACCACCGAGCGCAGCGCCAGCATGGTGTTGGCGTTGAATTGCTTCGTGCGGATGTAAGCCGTTAAATCGTCGCGCGGGTCGGCCACAACTGCGGAGGCGTCCACGTGTTTGTTCAGCATCTGTACGGTCTGTTGCGACACCGCGAGAAAGTCCACGGTTTGGCTGGGCGTAACAGCGCGATTCAAAGCATACGTCGTTGGCACCGTGCCGATCAGGATCAGCATGATCAGCCCCATGCCCTTCTGCCCGTCATTCGAACCGTGGAAGAAACTGACGCCGGTGCAAGTGAAAACCAGCAAACCGCGAATCCAGAACGGTGGCGGCTCACCGGTCGCCGGCGCCTCATAGAGTCGCTTGTCTTTGATAATGGCCTTGCAAATTATCAGCAGCAGGCCGCGAGGAAGAATCCCACGAGCGGCGAGACCAGCAGTGAACGTCCCACTCCGGCTGCCTGCGTCCAATCGACGCCGCTGGTGCCTTGCCGGGGATTCATCAATTGATTTGCGATGCCGACGCCGATGATGGAACCAACCATGGTATGCGAACTCGAGGCGGGAAGCCCAAAATACCAAGTGCCGAGGTTCCAAAGAATCGCTGCGATCAACAGCGCGAAGACCATCGCGAAGCCTGCGCCGCTGCCGACCTGAAGGATCAATTCCACAGGCAGCAAAGTAATGATGGTGAATGCGACCGCGCCCGTGGATGTCAAGACACCGATGAAGTTCCACATGCCGGACCAGGCCACCGCCATGTGAGGCTCCATGGAATGCGTGTAGATTACTGTTGCAACGGCGTTCGCCGTATCGTGAAATCCATTCACGAACTCAAAACCGAGCGCGACCAGAAGCGCTACGCCCAGCAAGAGGTACGGGAAGATGGATGTGCCTCGTTCCGCCTGCAAGTCGCCTGCCAGGCTGATGACGGTGTAAATAAGACCGACAACGAGAGCCACTCCGAAGACGGCCATTCCGATCTTTCCAGGGCTTCTCGAGAGTTTCTCGTGTACTACCGGGGATGGTGCGGGTGCAGCTGCAGCGGCCATAAATCTCCTTCAGGCCGTCTACTATATCCCTCGAATATTGCACTTGGTTAAATTTTAGGTTACAGATCGCGTGTGAGCCGCATAAATCCGGGAACCCCGAGAATCTCTTCCATGCCGCTGCAACGCTTCTCGTCCAGGACGCGGAAACCGGACTTTTCGTAGGCCCCTTGCGCCGCGTGGTTTCCCAGATAGGTGGTGATTTGCGCCAGCTTGCATCCGCGCTCGCGGGCGTCGGCGAGCATTCTCTCGATTAGAGTACTGGCCAGTCCACGGCGCTGAAACTCGGCAAGAGTCGCGACGTTCTCGATAGAGAAATCTGCGCCGCAATCGGGCAGAAAGCAGGCCCAGATGGGAGCCACGCGCTGGTAGGCGGCGGTGGCTTCTCCTTCGGTCCAGCCCAGATCCCGCTGGACGTTGGACATCGCCTCCCCTACGACCGCCCACGGGCTGCCGGCCGTTGCAAAGCCGCAGAGAGCCGCGGCTGGTTGGCTCCCCACTTCCGCCACCAGATAGTTCGAATAGTGGCAAAGTGAGCGAGGTTCCGCAAGCGCGAGGCGCTTCAAATAATCCAGGCAACCGGTTTCGCCGGCGCCGATGAGTAAATCCCAGATGCCGCGCTGCAGATGCGATCGCGAAGACGAAAGCATCACCCAGGCGAGGAACCCGGCGTCGTCGGAGACCGCGGGACGAATCCGAATCATTACGCGGTCATAAGCGCGGTTACGGTGGTGCGGTCGACGACTTGCTGGTACGCATCCAGCATTCCTTCGATCGGGACCACCGTAGTGGCCAGCGACTTTGCGTCGAACTGACCTTTGTCGAGCAATTCGACGAAGCGCGGGATGTCGCGCATCGGATTCGCACCGCCGTATTGACCGGCGTGATGGGTGCGGCCTCCAATGGTAAAGACCACCGCGGGGAGCGTGATGTTTCCCGTGGGAAGACTAGTGGTAACGATGTGGCCACCGGGCGCGCACATCATGTACGCCTGCTGGAGCGGCAGGATACCGGTAGGATCGGGACCGGCTTCCAGCTTGGGTTTCGCGCGATCGGCGCCTACAGCTTCGACCACGAAGTCCGCGCCTGCGCCGCCCAGGAGTCCGCCGGAGTCGCGCCCGCCGGCCCACAGACGATTGTTCGGGCCATTCGAGAGTTCCCGCACTTTTTCGACAAGCTTGTCGCCTTCGACATTTGGATCCAGCACATCGGTTGCACCGACTTTGAGCGCTACTTCGCGCCGAACGCGTATCGGATCGATCGCGATAATCCGCGAAGCGCCCGCGATGCGCGCACCCTGGATCGCACTTAGCCCCAGGGGACCGCAGCCAACTACTGCGACGACCGACGCGGGCTCAACCACGGCCAGAACCTGCGATGCAGTGCAACCGAGACCCGCGACCGCCACGCAACTGCATACCATGCCAAGGTCGGCGGGCGAGGCCTTCGTGAAAACGGGCACCACCCATTCTTCAAAGGTGACCATGAGCTCGGCGAGTCCGCCGATGTGCGAGTTGGCATACACGGGAGTTCCGTCGCGCATGTCGGCAATGGGGACCAGATCGTTGGGGCCCTGCCGGCCGAGAAACTGGCACATGTCGGCCCGGCCGCGCAGGCATTGATAACAGGATCCGCATTGCGGAGTGCCGGAAACGCAAACGCGATCGCCCACTTGCACACGCCGGACTTCGGGACCGACAGCTTCGACAATGCCAACGCCGCCATGTCCCTGAATCAGCGCCATGCGGGACATCGCGAGGAAGGCAGGCGGCACCGGACGCGGAGGCGAGCCCGCTGGAGGTTGAGGGGGCATGCCGGGTTGAGGAAGACCGAGGACGTCGCTCGAATTGGAATAACAGAGGTTCGTGGCTTCGGTGCGGACGACGATTTGCCGGCCGCTAATGGCGCGCAGCGTGAGTTCTTGCAAGGTGGTGCGGCCCGGTCCGGTCCCGCGCGAGACCCATCCGCGAAATCTTCGCCCAGGAGCGGCCGGCTTCGATTGCGCCGACTTTGTTTGTGCAAGCAAGGCGCCGCTCTGTGCCGCCAGCGCGACACCTCCGGCCAGCACGCCGCGGCGGGACAGGGCAGAATCGTTGGGTTCCATCGGAACCAGTGTATCCCGCAGTGGGTTTGCCGGCGTGGTACTGGGACCTCCCGGTACGAACCGGCGATGCAAGCTTGGAGCGGATCCGTGGATTATCGAGTAGGGGCCATGGCGTCCGGTACACAGCTAGGTTACGATCCCGCCAACTACTACGTCTGGCGTGCGCCGGGCGGCTTTTCCGTACACCTGAGCCTGCACGTTGTCCAGGAACTGACTGCCAGGATTGCGGCGGCCGGCGAGATCTTCGGAGTTTTGCTGGGACGTTCCATAACGGCTCCGTTCGCCGCCACCATGGCTGACGATTTTGTGGTGATTCCGCCGTCCCAGGACTTCGAGAGCGCTCGGCGGGCAGCGGAAAACAATGGACGCGAGCTGCGCGTGATTGGCTATTTCCGGTCGCAACGCGACGGTCGGCTGAAGCTCGGCGCGCGCGACACTCGGACCTTCCAGCGGATGTTCTACGAGAACGGAAATGTCGGGTTGTTAATTCGAATCCCGCGGCAGGGCGATGGTGAAGCCACCCTCTTCTATTGGCAGGACGGCAAGCCCCAGCCGCGTGAATTCGGCTTCGGATTTCCGTTCGATGCGGCGAAACTCGCGGGCGGGCACCCAGGCTGGCGCTTTCCAGATCCCGTGGAGGAGGACCCCGAGCTTCCTGTCCGATCGCTATTAAGCAAGACTCTGGAGGCACCGAGGATTGCTCCGAGCGAAGGCATCCGATGGTCCAGGCTATTGCCGACCACGGCATTGGTCATCGCCGCGGTCATCGCGACTCAAGTCGCATGGAACTGCCGGGGAACAGCATCGGCGAACTCAGCGCCAGCCGTAGAGCCTGCGGCGCCGTCTATGGCGTCCGCGGATCAGACGTCACTGGGCTTGAAAGTGATTTCGCAGCCGCATCAGCTAGACATTCGGTGGGATCGGTCGGCATCGGCCATCGCCGCCGCTGCGAAAGCCACCATGAGCATCGCGGAAGCCGGAGTCACTGAGTCCATCCCGTTCGACTCCCGCGAGCTTCGGGAAGGATACGTGGCCTACACGCCCAAGACCAACGACGTCAGCATCCGGTTCGAAGTGACGGGCGCGGATGGAGCGGCGACCACGGAATCGATTCGAGTGGTGGCGATACCTTAGCGTTCCTGGATCGCACTGTGGGCCGGACAGTGGGATGGCGGAGGAAGAGGGATTCGAACCCCCGAGCGAGTTACCCCGCTAACGGTTTTCAAGACCGCCGGTTTCAACCACTCACCCATTCCTCCGTTCTCAGTTTACCGAAACCTGAGACACCGCGGCGCGATTTCGCACTAAGTCCACATGTGCGGAATCGCGGGATTTGTGACGGCGGCGCCGGCCTGCGGCAGCGCTTCCGGGGACGTCCTGAATCTCGGGCGGATGGCCGAGGCGATCCGCCATCGCGGCCCGGACGATTTCGGGTTCTATCACGATCCATGGGCTCATCTGGCCCACCGGCGGCTCAGCATCGTTGATGTCCAAGGCGGCCACCAGCCGATGACCAACGAGGCCGGGTCGCTCTGGATCACGTTCAACGGTGAGATCTACAATCACACCGCGCTTCGGCCGGCGCTCGAACGGGCCGGGCACCGCTATCAAACCCGCTCCGACACGGAAACCATCCTGCACGCCTTTGAGGAGCACGGTTCTGAATGCCTGCATCTGTTGCGCGGTATGTTCGCGTTCTCCATCTGGGACGCGCAGCGGCGGCGTCTCTTCTGCGCGCGCGATCGGATGGGCATCAAGCCCTTCTACTATTACTGGGACGGTCGGCTCTTCGCGTTTGCCTCCGAAATCAAGGCGCTGCTGGAGCATCCAGCCATTTCGCCCGCGCTCGCCGAGGAGCTGGTGCCGGAGGTGTTGGCGTTCGGCTACACCAGCGGCAATGGCACGCTGTTTCGCAACATCTATAAGCTGATGCCCGGGCACCGGCTAACGTTGGATTGCGCCGGAGGCGATTCCGAACTTTCCATCGAGCGCTATTGGGATGTCCCGAGCGGCCAACGAGGACAGAAACTTCGACCCGCGTCCCGATCCTAGAGCATGGGTCACCGCCACTCGCCGGCGCCTGGAACAATCCGTCGAGATGCATCTGATGAGCGACGTACCGCTCGGCATATTTCTGAGCGGAGGCGTGGATTCGAGCGCCATCGCCGCGCTGGCGCAACGGCTGATTTCACAGCCCGCGCAAACGTTCGCAGTCGGCTATTCCGAGGCGAAGTTCAGCGAGCTAAGCTACGCCCGGCGCATGGCCCAGGCCATTGGAACCGAGCATCGCGAAGTCACCATCGGTATCGGCGATTTTTTCGGCGCATTGCCCCGCCTGATCTGGCACGAAGACGAACCGATCGCCTGGCCGTCCAGCGTCTCGCTATACTTTGTTTCCAAGCTCGCGGCACAGCATGTCAAGGTTGTGCTGACGGGCGAAGGCAGCGACGAGCTATTCGCGGGCTACGAGCGCTATCGTTGGCAAATGCGGAATGCGCGTTGGGCTCAGGGGTACGGCATCCTGCCCGAACCGTTCCGCCGCTGGGTTCGGGCTCAGGTGGAGACATCGACTTTGCTGAGCGCCGGACTGCGGCGCAAGCTACGTCACACTCCGCTCGGGCGCGATCTTAGCTTTGAATCATTGTACGTCCGGAATTTCTATTGCGCTTTCGATGCGAGCGCTCGATGCGACGACTACCTGAGCCATTGGAACGCAAGGCCCGAGAATCGACACTGGCGCGCACGCTTGTACGCCGACCAGAAGACCTATCTCGTCGAGCTTGCTTATGAAACAGGATCAGATGAGCATGGCGGCATCCATCGAAAGCCGCGTGCCGTTCCTGGATCACGGGTTGGTGGAATTTTCGGCGCAGATTCCCGACAGCCTGAAAATCCAGCGGGCGCGTGCAAAAGTGCATTCTGAAGACAGCCGTACGCGAGCCTGCTTCCGCGTGATATCATCTACCGCAAAAAGATGGGTTTTCCTACACCGCTTCGGCAATGGCTGCGCGATGCACGCGCCGAACCGCTCTATGCGGCCCTGCGCTCGCGCGATGGGCTGGTAGCGGCGTGCATGGACCCGCGACAGGTGGCAGCGCTGCTCGACCGGCATCGCTCCGGCCGCGAAGACGCCACCGACCGCATCTGGCGGCTTGTGAACCTGCAATTGTGGGGCGACCTGTTCCTGACCGGCCGGCGCGAACGCTGGTGGAACGGCCTCACAGCGCGCGAAGCGGCAGCGGCTTTCGTCTAGGGATCCCGGCCATGAAGATCCTGTGGGTGAAAGCCGGCTTTCTGCATCCGACCAGGGCGGGCGGCCAAATCCGAACGCTCGAGACTCTGAAGCGCCTGCACCAACGGCACGAAATCCACTACGCCGCGCTGGACTTGCCGGAACCGGGCGCCGGGCATGGCGCGAAGCGCGGAATATTGCACCAAAGCTTATCCGTTCCGCATTTCGTTGCCTAGCGACCAGTGGGCCGAAATACCGCGCGGAAATCGCACGAGGCATCTTCTCGAGCTTGCCTCTGGCGGTGCTTCGCTACCGGTCGAGCGCGCTGCGGCGCATGGTGGAGGCTCTCACGCGGCAGAAGAAATTCGACGCCGTGGTGTGCGATTTTCTTTCGGCGGCGTGCCAACATTCCCGATCTCGGCAACGCGATTTTATTCCAGCACAACGTGGAGTCGATCATCTGGAAGCGGCATGCCGAACACGCCCCATCCCCTGCTCCACAAGATTTATCTTCGGGAACAGCATGCCCGTATGCTGCGGTATGAAAAGCGCGTTTGCCAGCCGGTAAAAAGAATCGTCGCGGTTTCCGAGGCCGACGCCGAGACCATGCGTTCGCTCTATGGCGCGCAGAACGTTCACTGCCGTGCCTACGGGCGTCGACGTGGACTATTTTGCTCCTCCGCGGCCGGCCAAGCCCACAACCGATCTCGTGTTCCTGGGTTCGATGGACTGGCGTGCCAACATTGACGGGATCCGCTGGTTTGCGGCTGATGTTCTTCCGCGGATTCGACGGCGTCGTCCGGACTGTTCGCTATCCGTGGTTGGCCGGCGCCCGAACGCGGAAATTGTCCGCCTCGGCGAAGCCGATCCACGCATCCACGTAACTGGCACTGTCGACGACGTGCGTCCGTACCTGTGGGAAACCGCCGTGTCCATTGTTCCGCTTCGCATCGGCGGAGGCACGCGTCTCAAAATCTATGAAGCGATGGCCGCCCGGATTCCGGTGGTTTCCACTACCATCGGGGCTGAAGGGCTGGACGTTCGCGATGGAGAGAATATCGCACTAGCCGATTCGCCGGAGGCTTTCGCCGAACGCTGCCTGGCGTTGCTCGAGGATGCGGAGGCGCGCCGCAAACAAGCTCAGGCGGCATGGGAAATGGTCGCTGCATGTTACTCTTGGGAGGTAGTTGCCCGCAAGTTTGAACAGTTCTTGCATGATCCGCTTCCTTGATCTTGCCGCCCAATATCACGAACTAAAGACCGAGATCGACCAGGCCGTAGCGCGCGTACTCGAAAGCGGGCAGTACGTCGGGGGCCATGAAGTCGCCGCGCTCGAAGAAGAATTTGCGAGCTATTGCGGAGCGAAGTACGGTGTGGCGTGCAATTCCGGAACCAGTGCGCTTCACCTGGCGCTGCTCGCGGCCGGTATTCAGCCGGGCGACGAAGTGATTACCGTTCCGTTCACGTTCTATGCGACCGTGGCCACAATCGGTTATGCCGGCGCAACGCCGGTCTTCGTCGATATCGACCCCGCGACGTTCAACATCGACGCGAGCAAGATCGAGGCCGCCATCACAGCGCGCACGCGCGCGATTTTGCTGGTGCATCTCTACGGCCAGTGTGCCGACATGGACCCGATTCTCGAAATCGCCCGGCGCCACAAGCTGGTGGTGATCGAAGACGCGGCACAGGCCCATGGCGCCGAATATCGGCGGGCGGCGAGCCGGAGGAATCGGCGATATCGGATGCTTCAGTTTCTATCCGACCAAGAATCTCGGCGCGGCCGGCGAAGGCGGCATGCTCACCACCAACAATCCGGAATACGCTCGCACCTCCGCCCTGCTGCGCAGTTGGGGCGAGGAGCAGCGCTATCGCCCGCGGATCAAGGGATTTCAACTACCGGCTGCCGGCTCTTCAGGCGGCCATTTTGCGCGTGAAACTACGGCGCCTGGAGCAATGGATTGAGGCGCGCCGCGCCGTGGCGGCTCAATACGATCGTTTGCTCCAAGCTTCGAACGTCACGCGCCCGCACGTGATCGCCGGACTCGCGCCACGTGTATTGCCTGTACACGATTCGAGCGGCGGAGCGAGATGCGTTGCAGCAGGGTCTTGAGGCGGCGGGGATTCAGAGCGCGATCCACTATCCCCTGCCGATACACCTTATGCCTGCGTACACCGATGCGCGTTATCAGGCGGGGGACTTTCCCGCAGCCGAAGACTGTGCGCGTAATGTTCTCAGCCTTCCGATGCATTCCAACCTGACGTCGTCGCAAGTTGATCAAGTGGCTTCGGCGATTTGCTCACTTTCGTCCAAAAAAGATCAAGAACCCGTCGCTTCTGGCCGATAACTTGGTCAGATGGGCACCACAAGCAGCACCGGCACTCTGTATTTCACGGGCCTCAGCTCGTATTCGAGCGATTTCCAGCAGATCATTTCGCGTGCGGTGGCAATCGCGCAACAACCTGTCACGGCGTTGCAGACCCAGGTGAAGAACAACACGGACAAAAGCACCACGCTCCAGGTGCTGGATCCAGCGGTAGCGACAGTGGGCTCGGATGTGGCGGCGATCGGCGCGCTGGCCAACAGCCAGGGACTCACGGCGTCCAGCTCAAATTCTGGAATCGTTTCGGTGATCAATACGGGCGCCACTGCGCCGGCCACGTTCACGGTGTCCGACATTACGTCGCTAGCCTCGGCAGCGTCTGAGACCTCGCTCGCCGGCTACACAGCCACGCAGTCGGTTTCCGCTAGCGGAACGGTCAACCTGGTGGTCGGTTCCAAAACGTATTCGCTCGATCTAACCGGGGTGGGCCAAAATAACGTGACGGGACTCGCCAACGCGATCAACAATGCCGGCGCGGGCGTCAACGCCACAATTCTAACCACGGGTTCGCAAAATCATCTCGTGGTGTCGGCCAGCAACTCAGGAGCCACCACGCTGCAGGTTAACAATTTTCAGGATCTGGTTTCGAATAGCGGCACAGGTACCGAGACATCGCTCCAAACCTACGCCGATGCGACAACCACGCCGGTTTCCACCAATGGCCAACTCAGTTTAGTGGCCGGTTCCACCACCTACAATCTGAACATCAGCGGCAACAACAATCTCAATGGGCTGGCACAGGCCATCACCAACGCGGGCGCCGGAATAACGGCCACCGTCACCGGCAGCGCGGGAAGCTACTCCCTGTCGCTTACGGCCTCCGGGCCAACCACCATCCAACTCAACGATAACCAGGCGCTGGTCTCGAACACCAATCAGGGCAGCAACGCGAGCTTCCTACTCAACGGCATTCCGGTCACGCAGTCCAGCAACAACATCACGGGCGTGATTCCCGGCGTCAGCTTCACGCTGCAGAACACGGATCCGTCTGGATCCGTCACGCTATCGCTGGCAAGCGACGGCTCGCAATTGAGCACCGCTCTGCAAAGCCTGGTGACCGACTACAACACTCTAGTAGCCCAGGTGCAGGCGCAGCAGGGTCCGTCGGCCGGGCCCTTGGGTGGAGACATTGTCATCAACCAGCTCTCGCAGGATATGCAGCAGTTGGCTACCTACTGGAATCCGAACAGCGCCAGCAGCATCCGAAGCTTGTCCGATCTTGGAATCTCGTTCAACTACTCCGGCCAGATGAGCTTCGACCCGAACACGTTCAACGCGCTCTCGGACACCCAGCTCGCCGACGCCTTCAAGTTCCTGAGCTCATCCGCCACCGGCTTCGGAGCTCTCGCCAGCAACTTCACGCAATTAACCGATCCCATCAACGGCATGATCCACAATGAGGAAGCGGGTTTGACGACGGAAAATACCAGTCTCAACGATCAGATCACAACCTTGAACGCTCAGGTAGCGCGAGTGCAGGCTAGCGCCACCGCGCAGGCCCAGCAGGCCGATGCACTCGTCGCCCAGCTGCAAGCCCAACAGTCGGCATTGGACGCCTCCGTCCAGAGCCTCAACTATGTTTTGTATGGACGGCAGCTCGGCGTGAACGGAATTTAGCCACTCCAAACGCGAGTAGCGCGAGCTACTCCAAACGCGAGTAGCGCGGCTACTCTAAACGATAATTCGGCGCTTCCTTGGTGATGATCACATCGTGTACGTGGCTCTCGCGCAGCCCCGCCGACGTTACCCGCAAGAAGCTCGCGCGTTCCTGCAGCTCGCGAATGTTCTTGCAGCCGCAGTAGCCCATCCCGGCCCGCAATCCACCCACCAGCTGATACACCAGCTCCGACAGCGGCCCCTTGTACGGCACGCGGCCCTCAATGCCCTCCGGCACCAGCTTTGCCGCTGGCATCCTGCGAGTAGCGGTCGGACGAGCCTTGCGCCATCGCACCCATGGAGCCCATGCCGCGATAGCTCTTGAAGGTGCGCCCTTGATACAGAATCGTCTCGCCCGGGCTTTCCTCGGTTCCGGCCAGCAGGCTCCCGATCATCACCGCATCGGCGCCGGCCGCGATGGCTTTGCTGATGTCGCCGGAGAACTTGATGCCGCCATCGGAAATCAGCGGCACGCCCGAACCGCGCGTGGCGCGCGAACACTCGGCGATCGCCGTGATTTGCGGCACGCCCGCGCCGCTGACCACGCGCGTGGTGCAAATCGACCCTGGACCGATGCCCACCTTGATCCCGTCCGCGCCCAGATCGATCAAATCGCGCGCGCCTTCAAACGTCGCCACGTTGCCCGCGATCAAATCCACGTCGGGAAGTTCGTGCTTGATGGTGCGCACCGCTTCCATGACGCGTTCGCTGTGGCCGTGCGCGGAATCCACCACCATCACGTCCACTTTCTTGGCCACCAGTTCCTGCGCGCGTTCCAGGAAATCGCCCACCGAGCCCACCGCCGCTCCGACGCGCAATCGCCCCTGCGGATCCTTCGCCGCGTTCGGATACTTCAGCTTCTTCTGAATATCCTTGACCGTGATCAGGCCCTTGAGCGCGTAGTGCTCGTCCACCACCAGCAGCTTTTCCACGCGATGCTGGTGCAGAATCTTTTCGGCTTCTTCGAGCGTGGTGCCCACCGGCACCGTGATCAGGTTCTCCTTGGTCATCACCTGCGAGATGGGAAGATCGTGGCGCGTCTCGAAGCGCAAGTCGCGATTGGTCAGGATGCCCACCAGCTTGCCGTCCTTGGTAACCGGCACGCCGGAGATGCGGTAGCGCTTCATCAGCTCCAAGGCGTCGGAGATCTTGCGTTCCGGCTCGATGGTGATGGGATCCACGATCATGCCGCTTTCACTGCGCTTCACGCGGTCCACTTCCTCGGCCTGGCGGTCCACCGGCATGTTGCGATGGATAATCCCGATGCCGCCCTGCTGCGCGAGGGCGATAGCGAGGTGCGATTCGGTGACCGTGTCCATGGCCGAGCTGACGATCGGGATATTCATCGCGATGCGCCGCGTCAGGCAGGTGCGGGTGTCGGTGTGCGCCGGCAGCACTCCGCTGCGCGCCGGCTGCAGAAGCACGTCGTCGAAAGTGAGACCTTCCAAAATTGTTTCTTGAATCATGAAGGAGTAATTCTATTATGCCGCGAACGGATACGGTGATGGAGAATGATATGGCAACTCTTGGATTGATCGAGTATGCGGATGCGAGCCCGGAGGTGCGCGCGGTCTACGACGACATCATGGCCACGCGCAAAACCGACTGGATCAACAATTTTTGGAAAGCGCTGGCGCACGATCCCGCGACGCTGCGGCGCACCTGGCAAAGCATCAAGGAGATCATGGCGCCGGGCGCGCTGGACGCGCTGACCAAAGAGATGCTCTATCGTCGCCGTCAGCGCGACCAATCAGTGCGGCTATTGCATCGCCTCGCATACCGCGGCAGCGCGCAAAGCAGGAATGACGCGACGCGATGTTCGCCGAGTTGATGGCGGTGGTCGGCATGGCGAATGAAACCAACCGGCTCGCCAGCGGCTATCAAGTGGAGATCGACCAGAGATTCCTGACCGTGTCAAGCAAGTAAGAAACGGTCACGGTTACAGACGAAAATTCGTGTTTCACCGTCGCAAGCGGGGTGTAGCATTGGGACTGGGAAGGCCCCGAAGCCCTCCCCAGTCAAGCATTCACAAGAGGTACACCAATGACAAGTAGTTTTCTTGCTGGAGATGCCCGGCAAACGTTGGATCATTTCCGGCGTTCCGTCGATCAGCTCTTTGAAAACTTCTACGGAGTTCCCGCGGAATCAGGGCGATCCATGTTACCCGGAAGCACCCAGTGGACCTTCAGCCCCGTTCTCGAGACCGCGTGGGGCGACTCCACCCTACATCTGCGGGCCATTCTTCCGGGCGTGACGCAACAAGACCTCAAGGTCAGCGTGCAAAATAACCAGTTGATTCTGGAAGGCGAGCGGCGCGCGCCCGAGACCTTCAACAATAGCGCCCACACGCGCTGGCCTACGGCAAGTTCTACGCGGCGTTCACGCTGCCGAGTGGCCTGAACCTGGACAAGCTATCGGCCCGCCTGCACGATGGCATTCTGGACGTCCAGATTCCAATGTCGGAACAAATGAAACCTCGCCAGATCCAGATCCAAGCCGGCGAGTCCCGCAAAAGCATTTCAGCGTAGTAACGGCATGCTCATTGAAGTGGAGTGGGAGAGAAATCTCCCACTCATTCCGGCATGTCTTGGCGGCCCACGAATCCCGAATCTCTCGATCTGCTCCGGCAAGTGAGGCGCGAGATTGCCACACGCGGCGACGCACGCCTCGCGCTTTTGCTAGCGGGAGTGGAATTGTACGCCGTTCTTGGACGCGAGTTCGATCTGCTCGATGTCATGCGAACGTTCGCGCACGAAATGCATCAGGCCGTGGAAGGCACGCCCAGCGTTCGTGAATTGGAGGACCTGTTTGAGCGCGATCCGCCGTCCTAATTCTCAGCGACCACCGGATTGCGCAGCTCGCCGATGCCCTCAATGCTGGTAACCACTTCATCGCCCGGCTGCAAATAGCGCGGCGGCTTGCGGGCAAATCCTACGCCCGCGGGCGTTCCCGTCGCCACCACATCGCCGGGTTCCAGCGTCACGATGCTCGAAAGGTACGCCACTAGCTCTGGGATCTTGAAGATCAGTTCGCGTGTATTGGACTGCTGCAACACCTCACCGCCCATGCCTGGTCTGATAATTTCCAGGCTGATATCGAGCGCATGCGGATCGGGGATTTCATCCGCGCTCGTGAGGTACGGCCCCATGGGCGCGAACGTGTCGAAAGTCTTGCCCAGCATCCATTGCGACGTGAGCGATTGAACATCGCGGGCGCTGACATCGTTGAACGCCGTGTACCCGAAAACGTGCCGCTGCCAATTCTCGGATGCAATGTGCCGCCCACCTGTTCCGATCACAAAAGCGAACTCCGCCTCGTAATCCGGCTTGCGGGAATTCTTCGGAAGCACGATCGCCGCGCCCGGTCCGATCACGGTGTTTGAAAACTTCGAGAAGATAGTCGGGACTTTGGGGATCTCCTGCCGAGCCTCGCCGGCATGATCGCGATAATTCAGCCCCACGCAAATCAGCTTAGGCGGCCGCGGAACGGGCGCGAGAAGCCTGACCGCGGATAGCGGGAATACAGAATCGGCGGGCGGATGAGAAACGAAGCTCTCAATCTTAGCGCGCCCCTCGGTCCCACTTGCCAGAACCGCGATGATATCGGCGAAGCCGGCCGCCGCGAGGCCGATGACACGGTCGCCTGTAAGCACACCTGCTCCCGCACGCGTACCCGCGTTGTCAAAAGTGATGAACTTCATTCCCTATTGTGCAGTGGGATTGCTACGCGGCCTTTTGAATCTTGCCGCTGCGGATGCAGGAGGTGCAAACTCGGATGCGCTTGGCGGCGCCGTTCACAACCGCGCGGACACTCTGCAGGTTCAGATTCCAGCGGCGCTTGGTGACGTTGTGCGCATGGCTGACCCGATTGCCGAACTGCGGCCCTCGTCCGCACACTTCACATACTTTCGCCATGATCGTATCGCTCCTTGGGGTTCAAATTTAGTCTATCAAGTCCGGATTGCCCCCGCAACCGATCTGATATTCTGACAAAGTATCCATTCAGAGGGGTTTCGTTGACCGATTTCAACCATATTCACTCCCGCGACGGCGAGGACTGGGTTTGCGGGCGCAGCATGGCCGTCCGCGACGAACAGTTGCTGCACTGCGAGGGGCGCGATCCGGACGAGTTCGAGGCCTGCCGCCTGTGCGCCGAGCGCATCATCGGTTACTTCGGCGACCCCATGCACGTGCACTAGTCCGGAACCGCTGCGATCACCCGCTCGCGGATAGCGGTCACTTCCTCGGACGATAACGTGCGGTCCGATGCGCCTACCGTCAGACGAAACGTCACGCTTTTGCTGCCGGGCGGAATCGGGTCGCCAGTGTACTCGCGCACGAATTCGATCTCGACCAGATCGTTCCCCGCCGCCGACGCGAGCCGCCGCCCGATATTTATCGAAGGCTCTCGCAAGCCAACCACGATCGAGAGGTCGAACCCGCTCACCGGGAATCGGCGCAGCGGCTGATAGCGCCGTTCGCGATCGTCGAGCTTTTCCATGTTCGTCAAATCGAGATCGACAACCGCGGCTCGGCCCTTTATTCCAAGCGACGGATGCAGTTCGAACAAACGTCCGATGTCTTCACCGCGCCAAGCGATGATCGCGGCGCGCTCGGGATGTTCGAAGGGGCGCGCGGGTGCGAGTCGCATCTCACATCCGTCCATCAAACATTCGGCCAGGTGCTTTAGCTCGAACAACGAATCGCGGCCATCGCCTTCACGCGCATACATAGCAGCGGCAAAACGCGCGATCTCGTTAGGCAACTGATCGCCGCGCGCATGAATCTCGCGGCCGATTTCGAACAACCGGAACTCGGTCAAATGCCGGCTGTTGTCGAGAATGTTCTTCAGAATCGAGGGCAGCAGGCTCGCCCGCAACAGCGTCTGGCCGGAGGCGATCGGGTTCGAAACGCCGACATGATCCGCCAAATCCAGGTGGAACGCCTGCGCCATTTCTTCGGTGACGAACGAGTAATTGTATACCTCGGTGAAACCCTGCGCGGTGGCCATATTGCGCACGCGCCGCAAATATTTGCGCGAGTGATTCTCGGGCGGCACCTTCGACTCGACCAAAGGCGGCTCCGGCGTAATGGACCCGTAGCCCACCATGCGCCCGACTTCTTCTAGCAAATCATCCTTGATCGAGATGTCTTTCGTGGCGCGCCAGCTCGGCACCGTAACCAGGAAATGGCCGGGCGCTTTCTCCTCCACGCCGAATTCGAGCGACTCCAGAATCGATCGTACCTCGTGCGCGTCCAGATCGCGGCCCAGCTTGGCTTTCAACCAATCGACGGTCAACTCGATCGGCGGCAGCTTTTTCAGCTCGCCGTGCGAGTCTGCTAATCCTCCCACCAGTCGAATGCCCGGCGACACTTGCTCCAGTAGCTCGATCGCCCGCGCCAGTCCTCGCACCGTGTTCAACGGGTCTTGCGATTTTTCGAATCGCATGGACGCGTCCGTGCGCAGCTTCAACGCCACCGATGTCTTCCGCACGCTCGCCGCCTGGAAATTTGCGCTCTCCAGCACAATGCGCCTGGTGTCCGGACCAATCGCGCTATGCAACCCGCCGATCACACCCGCCAGCGCAATGGGACCTTCGGCATCGGCAATCACCATGTTCGACGGGCTCAGCTCATAGCTCTCGTCATTCAACGCAACGATCTGCTCGCCGGTGCGCGCGCTGCGAACGAAAATCGTCGGACCATGGAGCTTTTGGGCATCGAACGCATGCATGGGCTGCGCCAGCTCCGCCATGACGTAATTGGTCACGTCGACGATATTGTTGATCGCGTTCAGCCCGATCGCTTCCAGCCGATATTGCAGCCATAGCGGCGACGGCCGCACCGTGACGTTCTCGAAAACCAGCGCGCTGTATCGGGGACACAATGCGAAATCTTCGATCGCGATCTCCACCGGCGCCTTGCCCTTCGGCAACAAATCGAGCTTCACCGGCTCGCGCAGCTTCCGATGCGTGATCGCCGCTACCTCCCGCGCCATGCCATGATGGCCCCACAAATCGGGCCGGTGCGTTAGCGACTTGTTGTCCACTTCAATGATCGTGTCCGGCGCGAAAAGCACTTCGCTGCCTAACTCCACGATCCCGGCGTGATCGCTGCCGATCCCGAGCTCGAGCGCACTCGCCAGCATTCCGTCGCTTTCCACGCCTTCGATCACTTTGGGCGCAAGCGGCAGGTACGCCGTCAGCATTCCCGGTTTGCAATTCGGAGCCCCGCAAACCACGCGCTTGGTTCCATAGCGCGCCGTCTCGACAACCACAATCTGGTTGTGGCCACCAGCGATCCATTCGACTTCCTTGACACGCGCGGCCGACGCCTCGGCCAACGCCGCTCCGACGTGCTCGATCCCTTCGCACTCGGCCGTCTTCATCGTGATCAGGCGCATCAACTCCCGCGGGTCGGTGTCAAGGCCCGGAACCAATTCATGAATCCAGTTGTATGAGAATTTCATGGCTTCAGAACTGGCGCAAGAACCTCAAGTCGCCGCTCGCGAATAGTCGGATATCGTCAACCCCATAGCGCATCATGGCCAGGCGCGTCAGCCCCAGCCCGAACGCGAACCCTCCCCACTGGTCCGGATCGATGCCGCTCATCCGCAGCACGTTCGGATGCACCAGACCGCATGGCAACAGCTCCACCCAACCGCTTTGCTTGCACACCGGGCAACCCGAGCCGCCGCAAATCAAGCACTGGATATCCAATTCGAAGCCCGGCTCGACGAACGGAAAATAGCCTGGGCGCAGCCGGACCACGGCCTCGCGATGAAAGATCGCGCTGAGCAGCGTCTTCATGAAATAGATCAGGTGCGACACAGAGACGTCGCGGTCGATCATCATGCCCTCGAGCTGATAAAACGTGTGCTCGTGCGACGCATCCACTTCTTCATTGCGAAACACGCGCCCCGGCGCGATCATGCGCAGCGGCGGCCCCAGCTTCTCCATGCCGCGCACTTGCACCGGCGACGTATGCGTCCGCAGCAGATGGCCGCTCGAGAGCCAAAACGTGTCCTGCATGTCGCGCGCCGGATGCTCGGGCGGGATGTTGAGCGCGTCGAAGTTGTGATACTCGGTTTCCACTTCCGGCCCATCCAGCACCGCGAAGCCGAGCGACGTGAACAGGTCCTCGATCTCGTTCTGGATGATGGTCACCGGATGCAGGCTTCCCGGACGCGGCCCAGGCGCGGGCAGCGTCAGATCCAGCCACTCCTGTTTCAGCCGCGCGTTCAGCGCCTCATCCGCAAATGTCTGCTGTCTTGTTTCAAACGCATTCTCAAGTGCCTGTTTCGCGGCATTGAGCGCCTTGCCCGCGACCTTCCGCTCCTCAGGAGCGAGCTTCCCCACGCTGAACTGCGCGAGCGATCCCTTGCGCCCCAGCACGTCCACGCGCACCTGTTCCAGCGCATCCAAATCGTTCGCCACCTCGATCCGCCGGAGCGCCGCGGCCTTGAGTTGTTGGATGTCGTCTTCGATCACTTCCCGTACTCATCCAGCACATCGACCACGGCTTGATGTCCCTTTCCCAATGCCAGATCCAGCGCGTTCTGCTGATTTGCCGCCCGAATCTGGACATCCGCGCCACTCGCGATCAGCAGCCGCACCATCTCCACGTCCCCATTTTGCGACGCCGCGTGCAGCGCCGTCCATCCGCCTTCCTGCCGGGCGTTCACGTCCGCGCCGTGCTCGAGCAGCGCCCGCACTGCTTCCTTGTTCCGTCCAGCCGCCGCCGCGTGCAGCGGGGTGTTCTGCGCCGCGTTGCGAGATCGCGCGTTCACGTCTGCTCCCTCCGCAATCAGCATTTCCACGAGCGCAGGCTGGGCGAAGAAGCACGCCAGGTGTAGCGGCGTCCATCCGTCATGGCTGTAAGCGCTTGACAAGCTCCGGCTGACGGCCAATCAACTCCGCGGCGCGATCGCTCGGCGCCCGCCATGCAAGCCGCGAATACATCCAGTTCCACGCCCTTTTCCAGCAGCAGCGCCGCGATCTCGTTGCGGCCGGAATACTTGGCGGCCGTGTACGCACCCAGGCCTTTATCGTCTTTCGCGGCCAGCAGCGTCGCGTCGGAGCTCAGCAGCGATTCCACCGTGCCGCGATCGCCCCCGCGGATCGCTTCGAAGAACTGTTGGCTCATGGTCTTCTCCGGATCAGGCCGGAACCTGGAAAAGCTGTTCGCTCTTGGCGAGCTCCCATGCGAGATGGTTGATATAGAACAGCAACACCGGCGCGGGATACGCGTCCTTGAACTTCTCGTAGGTCCGCTGCTGCCAACCCTCGGTAAAATATTTCGCGCCATCGATGTCTTTGTCGAAGAACCCGTCCTGATTGGGAATCCCGAGATCGTCAATCACCGCCTTGATCATGTCCAGGTGCGACACCAGAATCGCCTGCGCGAGATCGGTGGCGAACTCTTCGTCGTTTTCGTTGATCCGGGTCCAGAAACGCGGCGTCGCCTTCCGCATATTCTCCGCGTTGAGCTTGGCCAAATGAAAACGGATCTTCATTCGCTCATAAAGCTGATAGGTTTTCAGCTTGCCAATCGAAATGGCGCGCAACAGCTCGCCGAACGCTTGCTCGCCCTGGCCCTGGAAGATTTCCGGCAACTGCATAAAGAGCCAGCGTAGCACCACGGAGCCGGGTGTGGCGGATGCACTCCTGTGCGAGTTATATACTAGAGGGACAGAGATTTGGCTCCTGAGGAGGCCCATGATGGCAGTTACTTTCACGTTAAATGGAAAGTCCCAAACCGTCGACGTATCGCCGCAAATGCCCCTGCTCTGGGTTTTGCGCGACGCGCTCGGCATGACCGGCACCAAGTTCGGCTGCGGTATGGCGCTCTGCGGCTGCTGCACCGTGCACATCAACGGTCAGCCCATCCGCTCTTGCGTCACGCCGATTTCCACCGTCGCGGGCAAGACCGTGACCACCATCGAAGGGCTGTCGCGCCGACAGCAGCCATCCCGTGCAGCGCGCCTGGATGGAAGTAGACGTGCCGCAGTGCGGATACTGCCAATCCGGCCAGATCATGACCGCCGCGGGACTGCTCAAGAAGACCGCGCATCCCACCGACGCCGATATCGATGAGGCCATGCACGGCAACATCTGCCGCTGCGGGACCTACCAAGAGATCCGACGGGCGGTTCACTTGGCGGCTCAGTATCAGGCTGCGGCCAATCGGCCTGCCACGGTTGCGCAAAACGGAAATGCCCACGCAGCCAAAGGAGGTGCGGAATGAGTACCACGATTCCCAACCCCAAGCTTAATCGCCGCGGTTTCTTGAAAGCCGGCGCGGCAACCGCCGGTGGTCTGTTCATCGGATTCCATCTGCCGGAGAGCGACAAGCTGGCAGCCGCCACTACATCAACGAAGCTGAATGCCTACATTCACGTTGGCAGTGACGACATCGTCACTTTCTCCATCGCACAAGTCGGAAATGGGCCAGGGGCCGATGACTTCGCTTTCGCAATTGCTGGCTGAAGAGCTGGACTGCGATTGGAAACAGGTTCGCACTGAGTTCGCTGGGGTCGACCCCGCCTACGGACCGCTGCAAGGCACGTTCGGCAGCATGAGCATCCGTACTTCTTGGGATCCTTTGCGCAAAGCCGGCGCATCCGCGCGCGACATGCTGCTCGAAGCCGCCGCGCAGAAGTGGGGCGTCGCAAAATCGCAGCTCCGCACGGAAAACGGATACGTGATCAACACCGCAAACAACGCGCGTGCAAGCTACGGCAGTCTCGCGGATGCGGCGGGCAAGCTGCCTGTGCCGGCCAAAGTCACGGTGAAGGATCCGAAGGAATTCCACTTGATCGGGACGTCGCCCAAGCGGCTCGACACGCCTGCCAAGGTGAACGGAACCGCCGGATTTGGTATCGACGCACGCCGTCCCGGCATGCTCTACGCCGTGGTCGCGCGCTGCCCGGTGTTCGGCGGCAAAGTCGCCAGTTTCGACGATTCGAAGACCAAAGCCGTCCCCGGCGTGAAGCAAGTTGTGCAGATTTCTCGCGGCGTCGCTGTGGTGGCCGACAACACCTGGTCCGCCATGGAAGGCCGTCAAGCTCTTCAGGTTCAGTTTGACGAAGGCAAGAACGCCAATCTCAGCAGCGCGAGTATTCGCGAGCTTTTCGTGAATCTGGCCGAAAAGCCCGGCGCAGTCGCACGCAACGACGGCGATGCCAATGCAGCCCTGGCCAATGGCGCGAAGAAACTGGAAGCAGTCTACGAAGTTCCCTATCTTTCTCACGCTCCCATGGAGCCGATGAATTGCACGGCTGATGTTCGCGCCGACAGCGCCGAAGTTTGGGTGTCCACGCAGATCCAAACCGCGGCCATGGGGACCACCGCCAAGATCACCGGCCTGGCTCCCGATAAGATCCAGATCCACACCATGTACCTGGGCGGCGGATTTGGCCGGCGCGGCGGCGACGATTTCGTCGGTGAAGCGGTCGAGATTTCCAAAGCCATCGGCAAGCCGGTGAAGCTCACCTGGTCGCGCGAGGACGATATGCAGCACGATCTGTATCGCCCCGCATCCTACGCCAAATTCTCCGCCGCGCTGGATAAAGACGGCTGGCCCGTCGCCTGGAACACGCGCGTGGTCTGCCCATCCTTTGGCGGATTGCGCAATGGCGTGGATCGCACCAGCGTGGAAGGCATCATCGATCTGGAATACGCCATCCCGAATTTCCATGTCGATTATCATCCGCCCGATGTCGACATTCCAACCACGTACTGGCGCTCGGTCGGATTCTCGCAGAATACGTTTCTTCTCCGAGAGCTTCCTGGACGAACTGGCCGCACGCCGCCGGCAAAGATCCGTTCGAGTTTCGCCGGCGCTTGCTCGCGAAATCTCCGCGACTGCTCGGCGTGCTCGAATTGGCGGCTGAGAAAGCCGGCTGGGGCAAGCCGCTTCCGGCTGGTCATGGGCGCGGCATGCCGTGGTCAACAACATCGGCAGCTACAACGCTCAGGTGGCCGAGGTGTCGGTGGAGAAAGGCAAGCTGCGCGTGCATCGCGTGGTTTGCGCGGTCGATTGCGGGCACGTGGTCAATCCCGCCGGCATCGAGCAGCAGATCCAGAGCGGCATCGTGTACGGACTGAGCGCCACGATGAAGGGCGCCATCACCATCGAAAAGCGGCCGCGTGGTGCAGGGCAACTTCAACCATTACGACGTGCTGCGCATCGACGAAATGCCGGTGGTGGAAGTGCACATCGTACCCAGCCAGGCCGCGCCCGGTGGTATCGGTGAGGCCAGCACGCCGTCGATTATTCCGGCCGTCGCCAACGCGATCTTTGCCGTTACCGGCAAGCGGCTCCGCAAGCTTCCGATTCGTCCCGAGGATTTGGCATAGAAAATCTTCTCCTGCTGCCGGGCTTGATCTGCGATCAGACGGCCTGGCAGCAACAAATCGACGCACTGTCGGACGTCGCGGTCTGTACTTGCGCTAATTACGGCTCGCTCGATTCACTGCCGGCCATGGCGGAAGCCTTCCTGCGCGCTGCGCCCGAGCGATTCTCTATCGCTGGACACTCGATGGGCGGACGCGTTGCGCTCGAGATCTACCGGGTGGCGCCAAATCGCGTTAACCGCATCGCTCTCCTCAATACGGGATATTTGCCGCTCGCAGCGGGCCCAGCGGGCGAGGAAGAAACTCGCAAACGCGGGGAGCTGGTGGAGCTCGCGAAGTCGCAAGGCATGCGCGCGATGCTGCGGCAATGGCTGCCGCCGATGATCGATTCGCGCCGCATCAACGACAGCGCACTCGTGAACGCGATCATCGACATGATGTCGCGCAAAACGCCCGAGATTTTCGCCGCACAAGTCCGGGCACTGCTTGCTAGACCGGACGCCAGCGTGGTCCTGCAACAAATCCGCTGTCCCGCGCTGCTGCTCACCGGACGCGAGGATGGATGGAGCGGACCAGCCCAGCACCAGGCGATGGCCTCGGAAATTCGCCGGCAGCGAGTTGGTGATCGTACCCGACTGCGGCCATATGTCAATGATGGAACGCCCTGCCGAAGTCAGCGCCGCGCTTCGCTCGTGGCTCTATACTTGTTGAGTATGGAATCCAGGCGCGCACACTTGATGAAACTGGCGGCCCTGGCAGCCGCTCCGCTCTCAGCTCAAACGGCAGAGGAACTGTTCCGCCGCAACATCGGCTCGCGCGATCAATTCAACAAGCAATTCCCGCCGCACAAGGTGATCGGCAACATCCACTATGTGGGCTCCGAATCGCTGGCTTCGTTTCTATTCGTCACGCCGCAAGGGAACATTCTGCTCAACAGTTGTTTCGAAGCGACCGTCCCCGTAATCCGTAACTCGGTGGAGAAGCTGGGCTTCAAATTCACCGATATCAAGATCCTGCTCGGCAGCCACGCTCACGCCGACCACATGGAAGGCGACGCACTGGTGAAAGAACTCACCGGAGCGCAGGTCATGGCGATGGCCGAGGATGTTCCAGCGTTGATGAAAATCACGCCCGGCGGCAAGCCGCATCCGCTCGACAGAACACTCCACGACGACGATGAGGTGAAGCTGGGCGGCACAACACTTGTTGCTCATCTCACCGCCGGCCACACCCGCGGCTGCACCACCTGGACCACCAAGGCCCAAGAGGATGGTGAGACCTACGACGTCGTCATCATCGGCAGCGTCGGAGTAAATCCCGGCTACATTTTGGTCAACAACAAGGACGTCCCCGGCATCGCCGGCGAATATCAGCACAGCTTCAAACTCCTGCGACTCTCTGCCGTGCGATGTCCCGCTCGGCTCGCATCCTTCCATGTACAATCTGGCCGACAAATATCCGAAGCTCGGCAAAGGCCCGAATCCGTTTATCGATCCCGAAGGCTACAAACACGAGCTGGATATCCAGGAGCACGCGTTTCTGGAAGTGCTGGATAAACAGAAGAAGGCCGCCGGACTCAGTTAGCGCGTGGCTTCGGCCGCGGCATGCCGCACGTTCACCGTCAGTAGCACCAGCAGCCCCGCGGCGAAGAACGTGATCAGCGAAAGAATCGCGAGCCGGTAGCTGCCCGTGAATTGCAGCGCCAGCCCGAACAGCAGCGGGCACATCCAACTGGTCCCCTTGTCGCTGATCTCGTACACGCCGAAATACTCGGCTTCGCGGCCCTTGGGGATCATCAGCGAGAACAGCGACCGGCTCAGCGCCTGCGTCCCTCCCAGCACGATGGCGACGATCGCGGCGACGATGAAGAATTGCGTTTCCGTGCGGACCGAAACATACATCGACACCAGCACGCCGGTCCAGATCAGCAGGCTGACAATCACGGCCGGCTTCGCTCCAATCGCCTTCGCGATCCAATCGAACAGGAACGATCCGAAGAACGCAACGAATTGGACCATCAGAATCACCTCGGTCAGATCGGCCATCGGCATCTTCAACTCGTCGCCGCCGAACTGAGCGGACAACGCGATCACCGCTTGCACGGCGTCGTTGTAGAGCAGATAGGCGAGCAGGAATCGCAGCGTCTGCGGATAGTGGCGCATGTCGCGCAAGGTTACCGCGAATTCGCGGAAGCTGTCGAAAAGGCTCTCGCCATGACCGCGCACCCGTCCCGGCGGACGATTGCGAAGCGCCGCCAGCGGAATCAGACTGAAAAGCGCCCACCAAACGCCCGCCGACGAAAGATTGATCCGCACCGCCATGGATTCTGACAGTCCGAATGCCTTGGCCTTCGCGAATAGAACCAGGTTCAACGCCAGCAGCAACCCGCCGCCCAGATATCCGATACCCCAACCGGTGGATGAAACGGCGTCGCGCTGCTCCGGTGGAGCAATATCGGGCAGAAACGAGTTGTACACCACGATGGAAGCGCCGAATGCCAGGTTCGCGATGAGAAACAGCACGCCTCCCGCTAGGTATTCATTGCCGTGGAGAAAGAACATGGCTGCCGTCGCCAGCGCGCCGGTATAGGCGAACAGCGCCATCAGCCGTTTCTTGTTGGGACTGAAATCGGCGATCGTCCCCGCAATCGGTAGCGCGAAAATCTGGGTCACCACCGATACCGAAATAAGATAACCCCACCACGAGCGGGGATCTACTGGAATCCCCAACGGATGGACGCGGCCATCCGCGCCCGCCGCTGCCTTGGCGAGCGCAGTCAAGTACGGGCCTAGGAACAGCGTCACCACGGTGCTCGCGAACGTGGAATTCGCCCAGTCGTACATGTACCAGCCGCGTTGCTCGCGCTTGCTGTATGGAAGGGCGACGTTCACAGTGCGCGGGAATCTCCCGCGACAGCTATTAGAGCACACGGTACAATGAATACGTTTTGGTTCCTCTCCACATGGGAAACATCGGAAACATCGTCGTATTAGGCGCGCAATGGGGTGACGAGGGTAAGGGGAAGGTCGTCGACCTGTTCTCGGAGAAGTTTTCAATCGTGGCCCGCTACCAGGGCGGCCACAACGCCGGCCACACCGTCTTCATTGGCCCGAAGAAGTTCGTTCTCAAGCTCATCCCGAGCGGCATTCTGCGGCCCGGGATTCAGGCGGTCATCGGCAATGGCGTGGTGATCGATCCCGCGGCCCTCATCGAAGAGATGGAAAAGCTGGAGCAAGCCGGAATCGACGTCACAAAGCAGCTTGCCATCAGCGATCGTGCGCATGTGATCTTTCCGTTTCACCGCATCGTCGAGAAAATGTCCGAGGACCGTCAGGATCGCGTGCCCATTGGGACCACCTCGCGCGGCATCGGGCCCTGCTATGAAGACAAAATCGGGCGGCGAGGCATTCGCATTTCGGATCTGTACGAACACGACAGCTTCTGCGCCATGTACACGGCCCTGGCCGAAGACAAGCAGCTCCTGGCCCAAACATTTCATATCCAGGAAACCATCGATTTCGAGTTGATTCGCGATCAGTACCTGGGCTACGCCGAGCGCATCCGGCCGCTGGTGTGCGATACGGCTCAGCTCTTGAACGATGCGATTCGCGCGGGCAAGCGCGTGCTGTTCGAGGGAGCGCAGGGGACCATGCTCGATGTCGATCACGGCACCTATCCTTTTGTGACGTCGTCGAGCGCCACCGCGGGCGGAGCCTGTACCGGCGCAGGCGTGCCGCCCACCGCCATTCACGGGATCATCGGCGTGTCCAAGGCCTACACTACTCGCGTCGGAAGCGGTCCGTTTCCCACCGAGCTCGCTCGGCGAGGACGGCGAGCGAATCCGGAAAGCCGGCAATGAATTCGGTGCAGTCACCGGCCGCCCGCGCCGCTGCGGCTGGTTCGATGTGCCCCTGCTGCGCTACACCGCCATGATCAACGGATTCACCAGCCTGGTAATCACCAAGCTCGACGTGCTCGACCAATTCGATGAGATTCCGGTCTGCACCGGCTACAAGAATGTCACGGCCATGCCCGCCACGTTCCGCGGCCTCGAAGCCGTTGAGCCGGTCTATGAAAAGCTGCCTGGGTGGAAATCCGAGACGCGCGGCCTGTCACGCGAACGCGATCTGCCCCCACGCGCCCGCGATTATCTGCGTTTCTTGAGCGAGCACGTTGGCGTTGAGGTCGGGTGTATCTCCACCGGACCCGAGCGCGACGAGACCATCCTCATCGAGAACTCGCGCCTAGCCGATTTGTTGTAGGCCTAGTTCCGGGTTACCGCAATCGACCTCCAGGCTTGATTCCCAGCCGCATCGTTCGCATAGATCGTGATCGCGGTCATGCCGACGTAGAGCGGAATCGGCCCCGTAGTCCAGTTGCTTGTACCGCTCGCCGTTCCTGATCCTCCCGTGGAACTCGCCCATGTCACTTGACTCACCCCAACGTTATCGCTCGCGATACCGCTGACGACGATCGAGCTGTCCGATGTCCAATACGTCGTCATGGCCGGCGACAGTACGGTAATGGTTGGCGGCGTCGAATCACCCGACGGTGGATCAGAGGGTGGACTCGGCGGCTGCTCGGTTACAGTAACGCTCTGCGACGCCTGATTCTGCTTGGAATCCGTCGCCGTGACCGTGATCATATTGGCGCCCACGCTCAGCGGAATCGCAGCGATCGTCCAGTTAGCCGAGCCTTGCGCCGTCCCCGCCGCGCCTTCATTCGTCGACCAATTCACTTGGATCGTTCCCGAGCCACCCGACGCGGTTCCGCTCAACGCGATGGACGACGAGCTTGTTGTTGCGGCTGGCGGCTGAATCGTCAGCACCAAAGGAGCGGGCGCGGCCGGCGCCGGTAGCGATGGTGGCGCTATGGAATTCGCAGCCGCATACAATTGCTGGACCGCCGCAATATCGCCCGGAGAAAGCCCGGTGTGGATCTGATAATAGGGGTACATCACGTCGGCTGGATTGTCCGAGTGTCCCAAGCCCAGCGCGTGCCCGGTCTCGTGCAGCGCGACGCTAAACACGTCGACATTCGCGCCGATTTTCCAACTCTCAGCGTTATTGAAATGCTGGTCTCCCGCGATCGGCTCCGGATTCACGGGATAGGGATAAAACGTATGCGCGAGAACGCCGGGGCCGCCAAACGGATAGCCGTCTCCATGCGCTCCACTCGCAAACAGCACGGCCAGTGTCTGGGGCCCACTAGAATCGGCCGTCTGCGTAAACGTGACTTGCACAACCTTGGACCATTCCGCGTAGGCGCGCTCGATTTCCGACTCCACCGAATCCGCCGGTGCTTGCGGCGTAACGTAAACGAACGCGTAGTTGAGGTTCGCGCTTCCCAGGCCAGGCCCGTCCCAGCCGTCGCCCACCAGCGGGATCGCTTGGCCCACTGGCCCATTCGATGTGAGTGCTCCCGCGCAACCATGCAGGGGCATGCCCTGAGCCAGTGCCGATGACGCTGGAAAGATGTACGATACTTCGTCCCAATTTGCGAGCGCCAGCACCTGCTCTCTCGTGCCCAGAAGCAACAGATGATTCGGAAGCAAATCTGGATTGTCCCGGATCACCAGGCCAGCCTCGTTCGCAATGGCGCGCGCCTCCCCGCCGGGGACATCGGAATAAAACTCCACCACCACCGCATGAGCGGCGCCCGAAGTGAAAGCGCCATCCAACTGTGGACTGATCTTCTCCGCCGGCTGAAGACGGCCCACCCATTGAACCCCGAGTCCCTCAAAACTTACGCCATCCCGAGCCGCCACCGAAAGCGTAGACTTCGGAACGTAGGAAAGCACGGCCGCTCCTCGATTCGCCAGCGCCGCCACCTGACCCTGGCCCGGCTGCGCGGCGAACTCGCACCAGCAAATGGGATCGGCCTGGCCTCCTCGTTCTGGCGGAGGCAGGGGGAGATGACGATTGAAGCGGCGGCTGCGCCAGCGCCGAGCCCGCCATCATGATCAACCCGGCTGCACATGAGAGCCTTCTCATAACATTCCATCGGAAGTCGCCTGAGAGTTTTGCATTGGGACGACACACTACTGCTGCCAGGAGTATTCGTGGTTAGCTTTCGTCGATTCGTTTTACTTTCTCTGCTCGGCACGGCCTGCTCTTCGCATTATCGCTCGCCGCGCCAGCAACTTCCTACGTCATCCAAACCGTCGCCGGCAGCGACAATGCCGGCGATGGCGGCCCGGCTCTCTCGGCAGCGCTCGGCCAGCCCGAAGGAATCGCCGCCGACAGCGCGGGGAACATCTATGTCGCCGACGCAGCGCAGAATCGCGTGCGCAGAATCGCAGCCGATGGAGACATCCAGACATTTGCCGGAACGGGGACGGCGGGCTTCGCGGGAGACGGCGGAGCAGCCACCGCAGCCGAGCTCAATCAACCCTACGGCCTGGCGCTCGACCGCGCGGGCAATCTCTACATCGCCGATTTGGGAAACGCGCGCGTGCGGAAAGTCACGCACCGATGGCACGATTCAGACCGTGGCCGGCGGAGGCTCGCTCGCCGCCACGAACGCAGGACAAGGCGGACCAGCCACCAGCGCGCAATTGAACGAGCCCCGCAACGTGACGATCGACGCGTCGGGCAACCTCTACATTTCCGATTTCGGCGCAAACCAGGTCTATAGCGTCGCCGCCAATGGCACGCTGACGCTTGTGGCCGGAACTGGCGTGGCTGGATTCTCGGGCGATGGCACTGTCTGCGCTGCTCGCGCAACTCAACGCGCCCGCCGGTCTCGCCGTGGATGCCACGGGATCGCTCTACATCGCCGACAGCGGCAACAATCGCGTTCGCAAAGTCTACAGCGGCGTCATCATCACCGTGTTCAATACGGCCTCGCCGACCGGGCTGGCGCTCGATCTCCAGGGCACGCTCTACATCGCGGCCTCCAGTTACTTCGGAACTCTTTCGCAACAGATTCCCGGAATCGCTTCGGCCGTCGACGTGGCCGTGGATCACGCCGGCGATCTGCTCGCGACGAGCGGCCTTTTCGTCCTGGAGATCCCCTCCGGCGGCACACTCAAAACCATTGCGGGAAGCGGCGCAGCGCAAAACTTCGGCGGCGACAACGGACCCGCCACCGCCGCACAGCTCTACTCGCCGTCCAGCGTCGTGATGGATTTGAGCGGCAATTGGTACATCGCCGACACGGCGAATAATCGCATCCGGATGGTGACGCCCGGCGGCACGATTCACACGGTTCCGACGGGAACAGTCCAACTCAGCGCTCCGCGCGGCTTGGCGATCGACATCTTCGGCAATCTGCTGGTGGCGGACTCGGGCAACAACGTCGTTCGCAAAATCACACCCGGCGGAGCGATCGCGCTGCTTGCGGTCGCTACGAAACTCAACAACCCGGTTTCGGTTGCAAGCGATGCGCTGGGTGCTGTGTACATCGCCGACTCCGGCAACAATCAGGTCGTCAAAGTAACCTCGTCGGGTGAGTCGAGCGTCCTGGCTCAAATCAATGACCCTCAAGTCCTCGCCGTGGATGCATCGGGCAACGTCCTTGTTGCGGATGCCACGCAAATTTGGAAAATCACGCCCGCAGGCGCCGCAAGCACGCTGGTCACGGGGCTGCACTCGCCCGCTGGAATCGCGGTCGCTTCCGACGGCAGCCTTCTGATCGCGGACACCGCCGCGAATGTGATTCGGCAATGGACTGCTTCCAGCTCTCTGAATACCATCGCGGGCACAGGCACTGCCGGATTCTCCGGCGATGACGGCCCGGCGCTTTCCGCGCAATTGAACAGCCCCTGCGGGCATTGGCATTGGATCGAATGGCACGCTCTGGATCGCCGACTCCGGCAACAATCGCATCCGATCTCTCATACCGTCTACGGTCATATCGGAAACTCCTACGCCAAGCATCGCAGTTGTCAACGCCGCCAGCCTCGCCGCCGGACCCATCGCGCCCGGCGAAATCATCACAGTATTTGGTTCGGGCTTCAGCGCTACTGCGACGCGGCTTCTGTTCGACGGCGTTGCGGCCACGCTCTTCTACTCGAGCGCAACGCAACTCAACGCGCTCGCACCCGGCGGTCTGTCCGCCAACTCCACCAGCACAGTGAGCGTCGTCGTGAACGGGACTCCCGTGGCCGGATCCTCCATTCCCGTAGCCGGCGCCGCGCCCGGCATCTTCACGACCGCCGGCAGCGGAACTGGCGAAGCAGCGGCCATCAACCAGAACGGCAGCCTGAATTCGGCATCGAACCCGGCGCCTCGCGGGTCGATCGTGTCGTTCTACGCAACCGGCCAAGGTTCGAGCACCGGCGCCGTCACGCTGACCATCGGTGGCTATCAGGCCCAACTGCCCTACGCCGGACCAGCGCCCGGGTTCCCTGGATTGATGCAGATCAATGCGCAAATTCCCGGCGGTTTTCTGGCCCCGGGTGTTCAACCGGTGGTGGTGTCGATCGGCGGCGCGTCGAGCCAAGCCGGGGTTACGATCGCTCTTCAATGACAGCAACGAACTAACCGGGATACCGGCCTTCGATGTAGCCTTGCAAATGCCCGATGGTCTCCTCGTGGGCGGTGATTGTCCAGTTGACCAAATCGCCGATCGACACGATACCCACGACTCGTTCGCCATCCAGCACCGGCAAGTGCCGGATGCGATTCTCGGTCATCAGGCGCATGCATTCTTCCACGGTATTGTTCGGACTCGCGGTGATCACGCGATCGGTCATGATCTCCCACACCGGCGTGTCCTTGGATGACCGATCCTTCAAGATCACTTTTCGCGCGTAGTCACGCTCGGAAATGATTCCTTGCAACCGGCCTTCGGACAAAACCAACAATGCCCCCACGCCGCGATCGGACATTCGCACAATCGCTTCGTACACTGTTGCCCCGGGGGCGATGGACCACACCTGGCGGCCCTTGAACCGTAAAACGGACTCGATGGTATCCACAGATTTCATGGCGTACCTCCCCGCGGCACATGATAGACCCGGCCCGTGTGAAGTACAAGGCCAGCGGCGTTACTCGATGTGACCATCCCTCATGCGCACAATACGATGGCCGTAGCCGGCAGCTTCCGGATTGTGCGTGATCATCAGGATGGTCTGGCCCAGGCGTTCGTTCAGATCGCGCAGCAGAGCGAGCACGGCGTTCGAGTTTTCGGTGTCGAGATTGCCCGTAGGTTCGTCGGCCAGCAAAATGGCCGGATGATTGACGATGGCGCGGGCAATGGCGACGCGCTGCTGTTCGCCGCCGGAGAGCGCGCGTGGCTTGTGATCCAGCCGGTCCCCAATGCCAAGCAGCTTCAGCGCATCGAGGAACTGAGGATCGAGCGGGCCATTCTTATTTGCAATATCGCGGGCGATCTCGATGTTCTCGCGCGCGGTCAAGGTGGGCAACAGATTGTACTTCTGGAAAACGAATCCGACCGAGGTTTTGCGCAGCTCGGTGCGCTGGGCGTCGGACATGCCCAGCAGATCGCGCCCCGCAATGTGAACGGTCCCCGAGGTTGGCGGCGTCAAACCACCGATGATGTTGAACAAGGTCGATTTACCGGACCCGGATGGCCCGACTACGGCGGTGAATTCGCCCGGTTGCACGTCGAGATCCACGCCGCGTAGCGCGTGCACATCCACGTCGCCGACGTGGTAAGTTTTTCGCAGGCCGCGGATGGAGATGATCGGCTCGCTAGTCATACACCAGGGCGTCAGTCATATGCTAAAGCTTCGATCGCATCCTGACGGGCAGCCTTGAGCCCCGGACCCAGCGCGCCCAACAAAGCGCCGGCAATGGCGATCGCGCCGGCAATGAGCCACCACTCGGGAACGATGGCCTGGATCAAATTCGCGGGCACCAGGTTGTGAATCACGAAGCGCGTGACGTAAGAAAGCAGAATGCCGAAAATCGCGCCGGCGATCGCAATGAGGGCCGCCTCCCGCAACAGGATGTTCAAAATATACCCCGGCGATGCACCCAGCGCCTTCAACACGCCGATCTCGCGCGTGCGTTCCAACACGGCAGTGTACATGGACAACAGGACTGCCAGGAATCCCACGACGACTCCGAGCCCGATGACGACCCAAATGAATCCGTTCAGCATCGGGATGTTGCTGGTCGAGAACAGCGACGTGAATTCTTCCATGGAGTAGATTCGATCGTCCTTCAAAACATCGCGCAGTTGTGAGGCCACCTGGTCCGTTTTCGAAGAGTCGTCCAGCTTCACATAGATCATGCTCACCTTGCCGGTATTGGCCGTCAGATTCTGCAGGGTGGCGAGCGGCACCACGACTCGGGTCAGCATTCCGGGCTGGTAGATACCGGAGACGCGCCAGGGCCGGTTGAGAAGCATGACGGTGTCCCCAACGCTGTACTTGTGTTGCCTGGCGTAGAACTCGTCGATCATGACATCATCGGGTCCCTGGAATTGGCCGCCGGCGACGAAATGAAATCCGCCGCTGAGCTTGTTGAATTGCGGCAAATCCAGTCCGGTGACGTAATTGAACAGGTCGGTACCTTGCTGGAGCACGCCGGTGGACAGCTTCACGTGCGGTTGCTGGTCGATCTTGGCGGCGTATCCGGCAAGCATGCTAGCGCTCATGCTAACCACGGAACTGCTGGGAGGGCGGACGATGATATCGGCGCCCACGCCGCTGGCGCGAGCTGCTTGATCGCTCAACGTTCCTTCCTTCAAGCCCACCAGGGTCAGAATCAGAGTCACCTGGATGCCGATGACGACGATACCGATCAGCGTCCGCACGGGACGGTGCTTCAGGTTTTCGAAAACCAGTTTGTTCGTCAAGCTATTTGTACGAGACCACCAGTCGCTGCGGGAACGGTGAAAGCTCGCGCAGTTCGCTGCGCGCGAATCCGGCATGGCGGAACATCGTTTCGAGCTCGGAATAGGTATATGCATCGCCGGCCGGCGTCCCGAGCATCTGCATGCTGAACATGGCGTCACGCGGGGGAGAGATGCGATCTTCGTTCGGAATGAATTCAGGAGTGATCACGATGCCCGCTGGTACGAGCGCGGCGTGGACCTTGCGGAGGAGTTTTTCGTTGGTGGACGGGTCGAAGTGGTGCAGGAAATTCGGAATCAGGATGATGTCGTAGCCGGAGCCAAAGTCTACGTCGAAGGCGCTGCCCGGTATGGTTGAGTAGCGATCGGCGACGCCGGCTTTGCCCGCGTTTTCCTTAGCGACTTCGAGGACGTTCGCCCAATCCACGCCTATCACCTTCGCGTTCGGATTGTGCCTGGCGAATGCGATGCCGTAGAGGCCGTGGCCGGCGGAGATATCGAGGACTTTGACTGGCTTCGACCCGGCAAACATTTGGGCGATCAACTCAGACGGCATGGCCATCAAGGGAGCCATGGAGCGGGCGAACTCCACCCACATGGGATTCTCGGGCGCCAGAGCGCCGTCGCCGCTGGGCAGCGCACCGCCATGGCGGATGACACCGATGATGTCTTCGAACATGTCAGCGATGCGAGGGCTCATTAGGAATTTGGCCATTGTGCCCATATACGCGGGCGATTGGCGATTCAGGAACGCGGCGGAATCGGGCGTCAGCGTGTAATCGCTGTTCTGCTTCACGAGGAATCCGATCATGGTGAGGTAATCGCACAGCACGCGCGTTCCCTTCTCGGACGCTTTGATACGGCCGGCGATCGAGCTGAGGGTATGATTGCCTTCGGCGATGGCGGTGAACAGATTCAGGTCGATCCCAGCCCGCAGCGCGACGCTGCGCTGGTAGGCTTGCAAGGTGTCGAAAACGAGTGCAGGCGACGGGGCCTGTGTTTGCGGAGAAGATGCCATAGGACCATGATAGCGGCATGCTCACCAATGCACGCGCACGCCGCCCAGGATGCTGCGCGACAGAGCCTGGTATCCGAGCACTTCCTCGTAGCGTTCGTTGAGAAGATTATCGACGCGGAGGATGGGAGTGAAGTGCCTGGCGACGTCGTAAGACGCGCTGGCGTAGACGTTTTCGTAGCCGGGATTGCGCGTGACTCCGAAGGTGAAGTCGGCGTCCTGGCGCTCGCCGACGAAGCTGCCGCCGATCACAAAAGACCAACGCTTGGGCGTGACTGCGATGGAAAGCGATCCGGAATTGCGCGGACGGCGAAGGAGCGGCTCGCCGATGCCGGTGTCGGAGGATTCGGGCGACGTGGAGGCCGTGATATCGGTGTACATGCGCATGTAAGCGCCGGTAAGCAAGATGTAGTTCGTGACGCGCGCCTGCGCGGAGGTTTCGACGCCGCGCGCCCAGCTCGCCTCGATGTTCTGCCAGGTGTCGCCGACGAAGGCGATCAGGTCGTGGAAGGAGCTGCGGAACAGATCGACCTCAGTTCGCACGCGGCGGCCCCACCATTCCGAGACCATTCCCGCTTCGTAGGTGGTGGTGGTTTCCGGACGCAACGCGGGATTGCCGAAGTAGTAGGGCGACTGCGCGTAATTCTCGAGCAGGCTGGGTTCGGTGACGCCACGGCCGCCGCTCACGCGGAGCGATGTTGAAGAGAGCAGACGCATGCTCGCCCAAGAGCCGCAGGCTACCGCCGCCGCGTCCCGACCAGATGGTCCCAAACGCACTGCTGTGTTCCACGCGCGCGCCGCCCGTAAGCAAAATGCGGCTGCCGAGGCTCTGCTGGAGGTTCGCGAAGAAGCCGTGATTGTTGCGCGACGGCCGCGACGCCGGAAAGAACTCCGCTCTGGTCCTGATAGTCGTAGCCGAAGACGAGCGCGCCGCCGCGATGGGAGAGCGTGCCCTGATAGCCGGCGATTTTTCGTTCGGTGATGTTGAGCGAATCGTTATCGCCGCCGAAGTAGTTGGTGGTTTGAACCAGTGTCAGCCCGGGGGGAATCACCGTTGGTGGCGCGTTCGGATTCACCAGCGCGATGAAGTAGGTAGCGGCCGGGGGCCCGGCGACGTTCTGCACCAAAGCCGCGAGCGGCTGCTGGCCGTAAGGCTCGTTGTCGTTGTAGCGATCGGCCAGGCGCTGAAAGCCGAACGTGAATTGCTGCTGGTAATTTGCGCCGCGGCTGTCGTCCAGGCGCAGGGAAACCGTGTGGTCGCGAGTCTCTTCGTTGGGAACGAGATCGTCTATGCCGTAAGCGATCTGGCCGGGAGTGCCCGCGTGAGCGTCGTAGACATGGATAGACGGCGCGGAGCTGGGTTGACTCCGAAATCTTGTATCCAAGATTCGCCATGCCGGTGTTGTTGCGATAGTAAGTGTTGGGCCACTCGCCGACGGTGTGAAATTCGGACGCGCTCAGCGAATAATCAAAACGCGATGGCAGGCCGCCGGTGAGATTCGCGATCCAGCGATCGGTTTGGAAGCTTCCACGCTCGTAGGAAGCTGAGCCGTGGGGCATGGTGTCTTCAGGATTGCCGTGCTTGGTGAATAGTTGGATCACGCCTGCGGCGGCTTCGGCGCCGAAGAGCGCGCTTTCGGGACCCGCGCACGACTTCCACGCGATCGAGGCCTTCGGTGGTGAAATTCTCCAGGTGCAGCTCGCCGCCCGGATCGTTCAGCGGCACGCCATCGAGCAAGACCAGGGTGCCGGTGCTATCGGCGCCGCGCGTGAAGACCGACGCAAGCGCGCCAGGAGGTCCCGAGGCGGTGACTTGCAGGCCGGGAATCTCGCGCAGCATGTCGAAGAGCATCGGGTATTGGCGCGCAGCGAGCTGCTGCTCGGTGATGACGTTGGCGGCGACGGCGGCCTGCTCGGGCGTGGTTTCGGTGCGATTCGCGGAGACGATGACGGTTTCCACGGGTGCCCGCGATTGCGAGCGTGATCCTGGCTTCGGACGCGGCGGTGAGATCGGCGGTGTATGGCTCGAAGCCGGTTTTTTCCACGCGCGCCTGGCACTTATCGGCACCGCTGATAGTGAATCGGCCTTCGGCGTTGGTGTAAACGGATTGGTTTTGGCATGTGACTCGCGCGGCTTCGACCGGGCGGCCGGACGGATCGAGAATAGTGCCGTGAATGTTAGGGTTTTCGCCCGCGCATAGCCCGAGCGACAGAGACAATAGAAAGATGGTTCGCATCGTACGTTTCTCCCTCGAAAACGTGATTGGTTTCGAGGCGATGGACCGGTCTCCTGACTTGCGGCTGGCTTTGATCAAGCGCGCAAAACGGAGCGTATTGCTCCTTTGCGCTTCCTGACATCGCGCGATCTTCCCACTTACGCAGTGATCGCGCGAGCCATACTACGGCCGCTTACAGTTGCGGGGCAGTGGCGGATTTACACCGCCTTCCCGAGCATCCAACGCCCGTTCAAATTAATTTCATCGCGCACAACGCAGCGGATCGCGATGGTTTGTTTTAATACGAGAGCGCCCCGCGCTGTGCGCTCCGGAAAAGATCTGTGGCGAGTATAGCAGACGCTTCTTTATTTCAGAAAGCCAGAAGCGATATCTTTGCCCGCGTCGAAGACGGAGTATTGCGCTTCGTCGAACTCGGCTTTCGTGAGCAGCACAGTTTCGAGGGCGCTGTTGCCGGCGAGAACCAGCACCATGTGATGGGGATCAAGCGGATTCGTAGCGGCGAACGCGAGCGATTGGGTCTCGGAGGCGTATTCGCGGCCGGCGATGCGGAAGAGCCCGTCAACGGAATCGAAACCGAGCTTCCCACTAATAGCGGCGAGCGCTGAATTGGTTTCGGGACGGCCGACGAAGATGACATCGTGGGTGCGGAGGTCGGCGTCGGTGAGCTCGAAGTCTTTGCGGATCGGCACCTGAGTTTCGAGCGCGCGATAGAAACGCTTCTGCAATTGCTCGGCGGCATACCGATTGGCGCCGGCGTCGGCCTGGGTGCCGTAGACCAGCATCGCCGAGGCGAGCCGTTCGCGAAGATCGGTGACCGTGTACATCGGGCCGCCTGGATCGGGCGGCATCGCGAACTTCACAGCCGCGGCGTCCAGAAACGATTGCGCGGTGACGGCCTGGGCTTTATGCGCCGCGAAGAAATCGGACATCAGTTTGAAGAAACGATCGTCACCTATGTTGCGCCGCAATTGATCGAGGAAGAGCGCGCCTTTCGCCGTCTCCAATTCAAACTGCTGCTTGGCGGTGGGCGCGGAAATAGTCCGCGAGCGGTACTCAGCCCAATGGGCCGCGATCGCTTTCGAGAGATCCTTGGAATCGAGATCCTGGTAGTAAGCGGCCGAGCCGGAAACGAACCAGATGTCGGCGTCGGATGCAGGCAGCACCCAGCCCTTCCATAAACGGTCAGCGTACTGCGGCCGGGGAGGATCTTCGAGCCATGTTTTGGTTAACGTGTCCGCCTTCGGCGCGGGAGCCCGGCGGGCGGAGATGAGGCGGTAGTCGGATGGATACAGGCCGTCGTTGGCTGCGTATTCGTCGCGATCCTGTTTGGATGGCAGGCGCTCGGTCTGATTGGGACGGCCGAACTCGGCCCACACCATCATGCGCGAAGCCATGTCCGAGGTGGTGACCTTGGCATCCATCGCGCTGGCGCTGATCAGCGGCGCGGTGTGAAACGCCAGGAATCCGAACTGTTCGTCGATTTTGCCTTTGTACTGGCGGTAGAGATCCTGCCACTTCAGATCGCGATTGGTGGGCACGTAGGGGATGTAGGTGGGCGGTGTGTTGGGATCGGGATAACCTTCCAGGCGGACGCTCAGATCCTTGGCGATTGTTGTCGCCCCAATAGAAGCCCTCGGTGCCGCCGAACCAATCGTTCTTGGAGCTGCGATAGAGCCGGCGTTTTGTAAGTGCCCAAATCGAACATCGCGATCTCGTTGGTCTTGGCGTCGCCGAGCAGCCACTCGTTGGTGTAGAGGCCGTTGTTCCTGGTGCTGAGAATCTCCACTACGCTGGTCGATGTCGTCGCCGTACTGAATCGCTTTGCGCGCGCGATAGGCGATGGGTGTGCCGTTGATGTTGAAGGGCGTTTGATTGATGGTGGTCTCGGTGAGGACGATGCCGGCGTCGTTCTGATACCAGTCGGTTCCGCTCTCGATGCCGCCGGGATAGCTTTGCATCAGCACGCGGTGGCCGGCGGCGGGCTGGATATCGAGCATCACGTTGGTCTGTTCGGCGAGGGTGAGCGGCCACCAGGTGGTGTGCCCGATGACCATGCGTCCATCGCGAGTGGCGGCGCCGGTGGCGGCGAAGGCGCTGCAATGGTCGAGCGCTTCGCGTTTGCGATTGGCATAGCTCGGGCGCTAAGAGATGCAAGGCCTTCGAGGCCGTTGGGCGTGACGGGCAGCGCTTCCTTGAGCTCGCCGAGCTCGACCGTGGTGTTGACGACGACGATATCGGTGAGATCGATGGGGCGGCCTTCGAAGCGGGCGCCCGCGTCGGACGCGCCATCGGCGATGCCTTTCATTTCCTGGAGGATTTCCTGATCGAAGCCGTGCAGGAACAGCGCGCTAGCGGTGGTGCGAGCAAGATCCCAACTTTTGTTCTTGCTGACGGGATCGAGCTCGGCGGCGCAGCGCTCCATGTACTGCGGGATTTCCTTGGCCATCAGGCGGCCGTGCTGGTAGCCGCGCTCGTAGGGTTGGCCTTCGATGTGGAGGTAGATCCAGCCGCCGACCGGATAGCGATAGGCGGGGCCGTAGGTTGTGACGGCGGAGGGCGCGGGCCAAGCGTCGCTGATATTGGCGGGCGCTTCGTTCAGCGTGACACCGGCAAACCAGGCTTTGCCCTCGAATGTGCCGCCATAGGCGACGTTGAGGACGAGGCTGTCCTGGGTGCGCGTGGCGGTGAAGCGAAGATGCACGCGGGTCCAATCGCGCGTTCCGGCGACGGATTCCGACTGCACATCGAAAGGCAGGGACGCCATGGTGAGGGCTGCGCCGGTGGCGATGGGTGAACGGTCGAGATCGCGGACGGTGAGGTTTTCGGTGCGGATCCAGCCGGAGAGCTCGTAGGGCTTGCCGATGGTGAGGGCGATGGGCGCGGATTGGACGCGGGCGTTACCGGAGGCGCCGGGCTCGAGGCGCATCGACATTTGGCGATCGTGGGTGACGGCGGGATCGGTGGCGGCGGCGCCGTGGAGCGTGGTCCAGGAGGGGCTGGAGTGGTCGAAGGAAAACGGCGTGCCAGCGCTGAGGGACGCGGCGAATGCGAGGGCGATGAGGATCGACCGCATACCTTATGAGATCACATCAGAGAGGGCTGGGGATTGGGGGTTAGGGATTCGGGATGGTCGGAATCGGGATTCGGTTCGTTTGGAAATTTCGCTTCGCTAGGGCGCGCGGCCTGCATTTGCAGCAGCGTTTTCAGCAAGCGATGGTACTCGTGATGGATCCGCGATTGATAGCGGTTGAGCAAGGCGAGTGAGCTGTTGGCGCCGGATAACGCGTCGAAGGCGATGGCGAGGCGGTGATTGTCGGGGATGTCATCGTAGTCGCGATTGAGGCGCTCCTCCTGATCCTGCATGCGATGTTCAAGGAGCCCGGATTCGACACCGGCATAGCGCGCGACACGCCAATGAGCGGCGGCGAGTTGATGGACGAGATCGGCTTCGGGCTTGGTTTGGGGGCGGAAGTGGTCGAGATAATCGCGGAGCTGGGCTTGGTATTCGTCGGCGGATTCATTGAAAAGGACGACGGTGCGGGCGGTGAGTCCGTGGGCGAGGGCGTTGAGGGCGGAGGCTTGTTTGCCGGCGGTGGTGGCGGGGCCGTGTGATTTTGCGCCGTTGGCGCGGGTGGAGGCGACTTTGCGGGGGGAGGACATGGTGTTCTGATGGGATTTTAGGGGATGGGGAGCGTGATGGGCGGCGGGGGGTGGGCGGAAAGTGGTGAAGGGGAAGGAGATGGGAATGGGCGAAGTCATGTGAATCGCTGGTTCGGGACGGAGTTGGCTTGGTAGTCGAGATGGCCGGTTGGTATCTATATATTTACTATTTGCTAATATGTCGGGCTATGATATCTATATAGATACATGTCCCGGCCACGAATCCAATCGCGCGACGCGGAATTTTGGAATTCGGTTCGGTCGCTGCTCGATCAAGCAAAGGCTGCGAGTGAGCAGAACTGGACGGAGATCGCAACTGAACTTGGCGTGAGCAAGCAGAGACTCACGGGATTTCGAAAAGGGCGGATAGACGCACTTGATGCGGAAGCCGTACTTCGTTTGTGTTCCCGGTGCAACTTGACTCTACGATTCGAGGGACGCATCATCGGCTCCTTCAATCCCGCGCTGCGGCTCACGATGGAATTCGACGAAGACTTTGAGATCGCGATGATGCCGACGCCCTCTGCTGTCCTGACGCGAAAGCCCCCCGGCCGGGTCTCGTACATTGGGGTGCGTGTCGAGCAGGTTGTCGGGGGGCTGAAAGAATGATCAACCGAACGGTCCTTGCGACAGCTGCCTACGCGGATGCCAAAGAGTTCGTCCAGGCGCACTTTCACGAGGAGATTGCTTGGCAGAGCGCCGTTCGCATTGATGACGTTACTGAGTCGGACTTCCTACGCGAAGCGGCATGGGTAATCTTCTGTACAGGGTTCCGCGAGCGTACGCTCCGTGCCCGCTTCAGCTACTTATCGCTGTGCTTCTGTGACTGGGAAAGCGGCGCGATGATTATGGAGAGCGCCGATGTTTGCAGGACGGCGGCGCTCGCCGCGTTCAACAACTCACGGAAGGTGGATGCCCTAATCCAGATCGCAGGCCGAGTCGCCCGGGAAGGGTTCACCGCGCTAAAGCCAGACATCTTGCGCCAGCCTATCGAGGTGTTGATGACGCTTCCCTACATCGGCCCAGTCACGGCTTATCACCTTGCCAAGAACCTAGGATTACCAGTTGCAAAAGCAGATCGACACCTACAGCGACTTGCGGCAGCTTTATCTTACCCTGATGCGCACGAGCTTTGCGGGGAAGTTGCAGCGCTTACCGGTGACCCGCCCCATGTGGTCGACCTCATCTTCTGGCGGTATTTGGCGGAAGGCGGTCCGCAACCTGAAGCGAGGCTACCAGATCAACGTCGCTTTGCTAGGTGATTTTGTTCGGCCAGTTGTCTCGCTTCCAGAGTCGCAACCGGAACAGCAGCATGGATGTTCCGGGGTGGGCGTCGAGATGTTTGCTGACGGCGACTTTGGTCAGATGTCGTTTCTTGTATTTGAGAAAGGCGTTCTCCGGTACCTTGACACCGACGTCGGTCGCCATATCGTAGCGGGCCAGGAGCCGCTGGCATTCGGCTTGGTTGATGGTTGAGCCTGATGCGAGAAGATAACCGCATTCACGCTTGACTTCCGCATACATTTCCAGTGATCGGCCATGCGCGTCAGCCCGTCCCCGCCAGTCCGTTCTCATTTGCAGAATTGTGAAGAAGAAGGTCGCGATGGACAGGAGGCCTATCCAGACCTGTGGGTCGAGACCTGCTGGTGTGAGATGGACGTTAATACGTCGTTCGATGAACACGAGCGCTACGAGCCAGGTTGAAGTCGCGAGTGTGATAAGTTCCGCGAGAAGAGCTTGCCGCGCGTATTTATCCTGAAGTCCAGCGTGGGCGGTGCAGAGCATGTCGCTGACGCGCCTAATGCGCTGCAGTTCCTCGCTGAAGTCTGCAGGCGCGGCGGTCATTCTGGTTCGTCAAAAAAGGCTTGCCACTGGGCGGCTGATCCTGCTGCGCTCGCGTTTCGCATCCGCTTGGCGATCCGGCTCAGTAGGTGGCTTGCGCTCGCCCGTTCACTACTGCCCGCTGGTCCAAGATACTCGTCGACGTGTATCGACTGCCCAGTGCTGTCTCTGATGGGCGATAGCACGAGATCCTTGGCACGCTCGAAAAATGTCGGAAGCATCGCCACGGTGGTCTTTGTGCCGGGATAGTTTTTGAATGCCGCGATCGCGAGGCTTTCAACGTGATACCCGCTGAGTCGCTGGGATTCCGGAAGGATGCCGAGGACAGCCTTTGCAAGCTTAATAGTAGGAACGAGCTTTCCACCGCATTCTTGATTCCGTCGCGTCAGCGCCTGCTGGAAGCTCTGTGGATCGATATGCGACCACCCTGCGTGCCGTGAGGACGGCACCCTCAGCCCTTCTTTTGTTCGGATCGTTGGGAGTAGCTGGAGTTGCATACCATCTGGGTATTCGATGCTGACCGCCATGTTGCCATGACCGACCTTCGCATTCTTGAGCTCTTTGGTTAGGATCTCGGCGATTCGGTCGAGTGCAGTTGCTGGGTCATGGTTAGCTAGTTCAGTGTCGTTGATTATCAGCATCGCATCAATGTCGCTGAGTCCGTCCACGTACGTGTGTTTCGCGACGGACCCGCCGAAAAGTTGGTCCGTGGTGCCTTCGATTGCGCCTTCGAGGTGTTCCTTAACGTCTTCAAGGCGTTCTTGGATAAGTGGTGTATCGCGCGCGTTGTAGCCTGCAAGTAACCCACCGAGGATTTCGCTGAGCTGGGTCTCAAAGGCGGCAGCCGAAGTCTCTGCTTCGGCGCGCCTGATCCTATCGCTGAGTTGCTCAGGTGTTTGTGATGTAGAAAAAACGCTTCCTCCGCCGCCTGCCATATCGCTTATTCCTCCACAGCTTCTTCAACGTTTTGAACCGATCGTTCGATCAGCTCACGATGGTACCTGAAGGCGCCAAAAGATCGCTCCTTAAGGAATCGCCTCATCTCAAGCTCCATGTCTCTAAGGTACTGCAGGTTATGTGCCCAGCAGCGCCCGTCAACCATGTCTGCCTTGGTGTTCACACCAAGAGCGAGCGCGCCAAAATTCTGCCGGTAGAGCGTTTGTCCGTCTCGATAGCCGAACCGCAGCCACGTGAGGCCATCGAATATATCGGCTCCAACTACGAAGTAGAGAGGTGTGCTGAGCGTGTCGAGGCTGCCGAATATGTGGATTGGCGTCGCCAATCCGGCCTTGTCTAGTGCGATCCTAAGCCGCGCAATATTGGTCATGCGGTCGAGGATTGAGCTGCCAATCTCCTTTTCGGTTACGCCGATGACGTCGAATTGCGCGAGTCGGTGGACGTGGGGTATTACGCTCTCTATGCTCAGGAGTCGTTGTCCCTCCGTCTCGGGCTTGAGGAGGATTTCGCGGAGTGTGTTTTCCTTCGTCGGCAATTCTTGAGCCCGACTGATTTGGTCGGCGACGGGCATTCGATCATTGGGATGGTCGTAGCTGATGACTACTGTCGGGACGGCTGATTCCCATGATTTCAGAATCGCTTGGTGATATTCGGTTGTCCAGGGTTGTGGTGTCTGCTCCTGCTCCGCGAGATCAGAAAGCTCTGAGTCTTTACTAGCTTCATAGCCACCGCTATCCAGGAAAATGAGTGCCGGGGCTACAAATGGCGGCGCGATATGCTTGTAGTGGAGGTCGTAGGCGCTGATTAACATTGGACCTTCGATAAATTCTTCAGCCATCTTGATGATGCCTGCGACTTCCGCAAATCCCTTGCTGGAAAACGACGGAACCAAGAGGGGAGTTCGTACAATTTCAGTTCCTTTCAAGTGAAGCGCGCGTTTTTTTGCTAGCATCCCAGCACGCTCCGATCACGGCAAGAATTGCAGACATTACATGGTTCGTCGCTTCCCGCTTCGCAGCTGTAGGTGAGGTCGATTGGCAGGTTTACGCTGGTGAAGTAGTCGTAAACCTGTTTCTTGTTCCACTCCAGAAAGGGGGCAAGCAAGATAAGGGCTCCGTCGGTATGTTCCGCCAGGATTGATGACATGGCCTTCGCGAAAGAGGGCGAACAGTCATAGTAGGCGGTGCCGGAATGGATGCCGAGAGCTACAATACCCGCGCGCCAGGGTCTCAGTACGATAGCGCTGAGGATCAAGAATGCGTTGCGTCCCACGACCTCCCCAGCACCGTGTTTCGCCAGTCCTTTGAGCGTAATAACTGACAGTGGAATGCCGAGATGTTCGGCGATAGCCTGCGCTGCGAGTTGCTCTCGCCGTGCAGCGAGTTGTCCGTAGTCGACAAACATGGCCTCGACGCTCATTGTTTGCGCCTTCACGAGGTGCGCACACGCGGCAGAGTCGATTCCTCCGCTGAGAAGCACGAGGGCTTGGGAGCGCGACATCACTGGCTGTGTAGGAATTCTGGCCAAGTGTACGAAAAAACATAGGCACGTTGCAAGCAGGACTTTTGCGCTTTAATCAAAAGTCGGGCTGAATTGATGTGGGTTTTCCTGCTGCGCGTTGTTGTTTCGTAAAGCAGCCTGGTCGTTGTCCCTGCGAAAACTGCCGACTGTTATCGCAGCCTTCTCACCGGCGGCACTGGCGAGAAAGCCCGGTTTGCGGCGGGCGTTCATTTGTTGTTCCCAGGCGTAGGCGAGCTTGATCAGGGTCGGCTCGCTCCAGGCGGAGGCGAAGAACGACAGGCCGATGGGCAGGCCGCGATAGAAGCCGGCGGGGACGGTGATGTGCGGGTAGCCGGCGACGGCCGCGGGTGTGGTGCAGCCGCCGGGGTCGCTATCGCCGTTGATGTGGTCGGTGAACCAGGCGGGGCCGGAGGTCAGCGACACGATCGCGTCCAGCTTGTGTTTGGCGAGCAGCGCGTCGATGCCTTCCTGGCGCGAGAGGCGCACGCAATCGGCGCGAGCCTTGATGTACGCGGCGTCGGTAAGCGGGCCTTTGGCTTCGGCTTGGATGAACAGCTCCTGCGCGAAGAAGGGCATCTCGCGATCGCGATTCTTTTCGTTGAAGGCGATCAGGTCCTTGAGCGTGCGCGCGGGACTGTCGGAGGGAAGCCGCGCGAGATAGCGATTGAGTCCGTCCTTGAATTCGTAAAGCAGGACCTCTTGCTCGGGACCGGGGAGCTGGGCGTGCGTCGCGAGATCGGCGGGATCGATCACTTCCGCGCCCGCCTTCTTCAACGCGTCGACGCAGCCGTTCAAGAACGCATCGATCGGGGCGTTGGTGGCGAAGAATTTGCGGGCGATGCCGAGGCGCGCGCCGCGCAGTCCGTTGGGATCGAGAAACGTGGTAGTAGTCGCGCGCGTTGTGCGATCTGGGTCGGCCATGACGCTGAGCAGAATCGCGACGTCGCGAACGGTGCGCGCCATCGGACCGGCGGTGTCCTGGCTGGCCGAGATGGGGATGATGCCGGTGCGGCTGACGAGTCCGACGGTCGGCTTGATGCCGGCGAGTCCATTGATAGACGACGGACTGGTGACCGATCCATCGGTTTCGCTGCCGATGGCCGCGGCGCAGAGATTGGCCGAGGCGGCCGCGCCCGAGCCGGAACTGGAGCCGGACGGATTGCGATCGAGCGCGTAGGGATTCTTGGTTTGGCCGCCGCGTCCGCTCCATCCGCTGGTGGAATGCGTGGAGCGGAAGTTGGCCCACTCGCTGAGATTTGTTTTGCCCAGGATGATGGCGCCAGCGGCACGGAGGCGAGCGGCGACGAGGGCATCTTCGGGGGCGCGCCAATCGGCGAGCGCGAGCGAACCGGCGGTGGTGGCGATGGGGTCGCGCGTTTCGATGTTGTCCTTGAGCAGAATCGGGATGCCGTGGAGCGGGCCGCGCACCTTGCCGCTCTTTCGCTCCTGATCCAACTGACCGGCGATGGCGGCGGCATCGGGATTGAGTGCAAGCACCGCGCCGAGCTTGGGGCCGTGGGCATCGATGGCGTCACCTCGATCAATGGCCTCGATCCGCCCGAGATAGAGCTCGACGAGGCGCGCCGAGGTCCACTTGCCATGCGCGAGGCCGGAGGCGAGATCGGCGAGGCTGACTTCGTCGAGTTCGAAATCTCCCGGCGCCGCCGAGGCGGAGTTGCGGGCACGTATTGACAGGCCGCTTGCGACACAGCCGCGCCGCCCAGGGCGGCCGCCAGGAAGGAGCGCCTTTTCATGCGGAGTATGGTAGCATTGGCGGCGCTGCTGACTTGGTCGTCAGCAAGAAGGAGGACAATGACATGTCACTTTCGAAACGATCGTTTGCCGAGTTCATTGGAACATTCTGGCTGGTCTTTGGCGGTTGCGGCGCGGCGGTGCTGGCGGCCGCGTTTCCGGGCTTAGGGATCGGATTCGCCGGCGTCGCTCTGGCGTTCGGGTTGACCGTGCTGACCATGGCGTTTGCCATCGGCCACATTTCGGGATGCCACTTGAATCCCGCGGTTTCGGTGGGGCTGGTGGTGGCGAAGCGCTTTCCGGTTTCGGAACTGCCCGCGTACGTGGTCGCGCAGGTGCTGGGCGGGATTGCCGGATCGGCGGTGCTGTATTTCATCGCGAGCGGCAAGGAGGGGTTCAGCCTGGCCAATGGTTTCGCGGCCAACGGCTATGGCGCGCACTCGCCGGGCGGTTATCCTTTGGGCGCGTGTCTGGCGGCCGAAATCGTGCTGACCTTCATGTTCCTGATGATCATTCTGGGCTCAACCGACAAGCGCGCGCCGCAAGGTTTTGCGCCGATCGCGATCGGGCTGGGGCTGACGCTGATCCACTTGATCGGGATTCCGGTGACCAATCTGTCAGTGAATCCGGCGCGCAGCACGGCTCCGGCGATCTTCGTGGGCGGTTGGGCGGTGGAACAACTCTGGCTGTTCTGGGTGGCACCGATCGTGGGCGCGGCAATCGCCGGCGCGGTGTACAGCGTGTTCCAGGAAGAACCCGAGCCGATGGTGAGGCAGGCGCTGTCCGGGCGTTAGGCCATCAAAGCGCGATGTTCAATTCCTGAAGAAATTCGAGATCCTCAGCGGTCAACTGAATCTCGCCCGTGGAGGTGCGCGGACGATCCGGTACTTTCGCAGGCTTAGTTTCTTCAATCGGAGTGATGGCGACGCTGGTTTCCAGGAGCAGGCACAGGTCGTAGCCATGGCTCTTCATTTCGTCCACGATGTCGCCGATGCGGCCGGAATCCGAGATGGCCTGGTCGATGGCTTCCTGGAGCTTCTCGAGCAGGAAGTTGATTTCCGATGTCATGCCCCACTAGAAAGCAGTTGGGTTACCAATAGGCGCGCTTGTAATTCCAGACGGTTAGGGATTGCAGAGGACAAAGTGTCGCCGGAATGGCGCGCCAACCTGTCCTTTAGTGGGCAGCGGACGTCTGGCGCTCGCCCTGTTTCGGCCGCCGCATGATGAACGGCAGCGGGCTCAGGCAGGCGATGATCACCGACATCACGAAGAAGCTGTTCTTGAAACTGACCGCGTTGGCCTGGGACTGCACGGTGATAGTAGGCCATCGCCATTGCCTTCTGGGCGGCGGTGGCGGCATCGTAGCCTTGCGAGACGAAACATCGCGGTAAGGCCCTTCAGATACTGGCTGAAATTCGGATCGCCCATGCTGGTGTGCGAGGCGGAGGTGACCTGGTGCGTCTGGTTCTGGCGGGTCAGAAAGACGCTGAGCCCCGAAGTCCCGATGCTGCCCGCCGATGTTGCGCATGAAGCTGGAGATGCCGGAGACCTGATTGTTCTTTTCGCGCGGCACGCCGACGTAATTCAGCGTGCTGATGGGAATGAAGATCAGGGGCATGAAGATCACCTGGAAACAGCGCAGCAGGACAATGGTGGCGAAATCGATCTGGAGATAGATGTTGGTCATCAGGCGCAGCGCGAAGGACGTGCCCAGGAAGCCAATGCAGATGAGCAGACGCGGATCGATTTTGGTGGCGGCCAGGCGGCCGGCCACGATCATCATGACCATCAGCACGAAGCCCGCGGGCGAAAGCGCCAGGCCGGCCTGCTCGGCGGTGTAGCCCAGGCTGCTTTGCAGGAACTCGGGAATCAAAACGGTGGAGCCGAACAACACCATGCCCAGGACGAACGAAAACGCGACGGCGGTGCCGAAGTTGCGGTTCTTCAGCAGGCGCACGTCCACGATGGGATTCGGATGGTACCACTCCCAGAGGAAGAACGCGGCGAGCATGGGGAGGCCGACGCAGGTCAGGGCGGTGATCATCGGCGAGGCGAACCAGTCGGCTTCCTGGCCTTTGTCGAGCACGAACTGGAAGCAGGCCACGCCCAGGACAAGCAGGCTGAGTCCGATGTAATCGACCTGGATGCCGCGCGAGCTTTTCTTCCTTGAGCCAGGGCGGATCTTCCACCAGGCGGCTGGTGAAAAACAGCGAGAGCAGGCCGACCGGCAGGTTGATGAAGAAGATCCAGTGCCAATTGAAGTTGTCGGTAATCCAGCCGCCGAGCGTGGGACCGATGGCGGGCGCGGCCACCACGGCCATGCCATAAACCGCGAACGCCTGGCCGCGCTTTTCGATGGGAAACGTGTCGGCCAGGATGGCTTGTTCGGAAGGCTGCAGTCCGCCGCCGCCCGCGCCTTGCAAGATGCGCGCGATGATGAGGAACGGCAGATTGGGCGCGATGCCGCACAGGAACGACGACACGGTGAAGAGCACCACGCAGGTCATGTAGAAGCGTTTGCGTCCGAAGACGGTGGAGAGCCAGCCGGAGGCGGGAAGCACGATGGCGGCCGAGACCAGATAGCTGGTGAGGACCCAGATGGCTTCGTCGTAGGTGGCGCCGAGCGAGCCGGCGATATGCGGGAGCGAGACGTTGGCGATGGAAGAGTCGAGCACTTCCATGAACGTCGCCATGGTGACCGTCAGCGCAACAGCCCAAGGGTTGTGCGACGGCTTCCAATCGTGATGCGTTCTGCGCCGGGTCCCATTTTATCTGCCGATGCGGACGTCGGGTTCCACCGACATGCCGGGGCGCAGGCGATCGAGCCCGTTCTGATTGGGCTTGAAGCGCAGGCGGACGGGGATGCGCTGGACCACTTTCACGTAATTGCCGGTGGCGTTTTCGGGCGGCAGGACGCTGGCGATCGGCGCCGGTGCTGCCGCCGATGGTTTCGACGTAGCCTTCAAAGTCCTGCCGCAGGGCGTCCACGTGGATGCGGGCCGATTGGCCGGGATGGATGTTGTGCATCTGCGTCTCTTTGAAGTTGGCCGTGACCCAGATGTCGCCGATCTGCGCGATCATCAGCAACTGCTGGCCGGCGTTGATGCGTTCGCCGACTTCGGCCGAGCGCTTCATAACGATGCCCGGCGCCGGAGCGACGATTTTCGTGTAGCTGAGTTTCAGCTCGGCCTGCTCCACCATGGTCTGCGCGGTCTGCTGATTGGCTTGCTGCGACTGCACATTGGCTTGCCGGATGGCCAGTTGCGCGGGCGCGTTGTTCTTGTACTGCGATCAAGCGGGTTTTCGCTTGCGCCAGCTGGGCCTGGCGCTGTTCGACAGTGCGGCCCGCCGATTCCACGGCGGCGCGGTTGGCGGCGACGGTGGCGTCCTGCGCTTTGGCGGTGGCCGCCACCTGATCGAACTCCTGCTGCGAGACCTCCTCGTTCTTGATGAGCATCGTATAGCGGGACAGGTCGGCCTGGGCCTTGGCGGCGTTGGCTTGCGCTTCGGCCAGGCGCGCGAGCGGCGGATTCGCGATCGCGCTCGGCAACTCCGACGGCCGCTTCGGCGTTCGCGACGTCGGCTTCGGCGCCGGTGATGTTGGTGCTGCTTTCGACTTGCGGTGATGGGAACGTTGGGCTGCTGCGCCGTCACCTGGCTGCGGGCCTGCGCGAGCTGGGCGCGGGCCTGATCGACCGCGACCTGGAAATCGCGCGGATCGAGATCCACCAGGGGATCGCCCGCCTTCACGATTTGATTGTTGTCGACATAGACGCGCACGATGGAGCCATCCACGCGCGAGCTGATGGAATTCAGGTGAGCTTCCACCTGGGCATCGTCGGTGGTTTCGAATTGCCGCGACTGGAGCCAGAAGTAAATGCCGGCGCCGGCGGCGATCAGAAGCACCACGAAGAAAATGATGAAGGCGCGGCCGCGGCCGCGAGTGACCGGCTCGGGTTGGATTGCCGCCGGGGACGATTGAGGCGGCGCGTTGGGCGTGGTGGTGGTGGTACTCATGGTTGAACTCCGCTCAATAAACTCGGTAAGTCGGTCTCGGCTTCTCCCATGGCGCGCGCGAGAGTGATGCGTGCCAAATCGAAGGCGAATAGCCCGGAAATGTAGTCGCTCTCGGCGCTGGCGACTTGCTCCTGTGCCTGGACCACTTCCACGGTGGTGGTGACTCCTGCGTTGAATCGGTCGCGCGCCTCGCGCAAAGTTTCGTTTGCAAAGCCGCGATTGCTCTCGGCAAGCCGGACTTCGCCGATGGCGGTTTCGAGTTCGATCAGCGCTGTGCGGACGTCCTGTTCGACGCGGCCGCGCTGGTCGGCGAGCTCGGCCTGGCGCTGGTGGAGCGTGGCTTCGGCCTGTTCGACATCGGCTTTGACCCGGCCGCCCTGGTAGATGGGCACGTTGACGGAACCGACCACCGAGTACACTCCGTGATTGGAGACCGGAGTTGGGCCGAGCACCCCATAATCCGCAGTGATCGAAGCGGAGGGAAGGCGTTCGGCATGCGCGGCCGACACAACGATTTCGGCGGCGTGAACCTGGCTCTCGGCGGCTTGCAGATCCCAGCGCTTCTGGAATGCCTGCTGCACCGCGCCCGCGGCGTCAGGTACGGGAGGCGGATTGAACGCGAGCTGGTCGCTGAGGATCAATTCGCGATCGAGCGGCAGGCCGATCAGCCGAGCTACAGCGAGTTTCTGCTTGCGCAGATCGGACTGGAGCGCATTGAGGCGCTGCTGCTGGCCTTGCAATTCGACCAAGGTGCGCGTGACGTCGATACGCGCGTTGGTGCCGGCTTCCTTGCGAACCTCCGCCTGATGATTGACGGCTTGCGCGTTCTCCACCTGAGCGCGTTGCGATTCGACGCGGGCATCGGTGGCGATGGTCTGCAGATACGCGCCGGCGACGGCCAGGACGACGATTTCCCGCGCATCGCGAGCAGACAGCGTGGAGGCACGTTCGGTTTCCTTGGCGGCATGCCAGTTGCGGCGCTCCACCGGGTCCCAGACGGACTGGCTCACATTGCCGAGGAGTTGCGAGTATTGAAACGGACCGACGACCGTGGGAATGGAGAAGCCGAGGCCGGGCGGCAGATTGAACTTAAATCCAAACGCCGCGAGATTGACTTGTGTGCTGGTTTCGCTGGCGTTGACGGCGAATGTAGGGAGAAGATTGCTCAAAGCGCGCAGGTGCTCGGCCCGGGTGGCGCGGGCGGTGTCATCGGCGGTGAGCACGCCGAGATTGGCCGCGAGGCCGAATTTCACGGCGTCGGCGAGGGTCAGATGGACGGGGCCGGGCGGGATATTGCCGGATGCAATGCTGCCCTGAAAATCGCCGCCGATCTGGATAGAGCTGTTGACCACGTTGGCGCCGGGGCTGGGCGCGGCTTGCTGCTGGGTGGAGACCGATCCGGGCGCGAGGCGTCCGGACTCCGGGAGTTGGGCCGCCGGAGAGGATCGCTGGGCTCCGCCGCCTCCGAATTGGGCCCAGGCCAGCGAGCCGGCCAAAGAGGCAGCGAGACAGCCTACACGAATGGCACGAGTGGAACGGAGCACGTCTTACAATTTATCATATTGGTGGTGCGGTCATATACATGCCTGCATGTATATAATGTAGGAGGCCATGGGCGCTACCGCCGCGACGACACGCGAACAAACCAAGCACCAGCAAAGAACCGAGGCTACTCGTCGCGCGCTGCTCGATGCGGCCAAGCGAATTTTCTCCCGGGATGGATTCGAAGCGTCGCGCATCGAGGACATCGCCGGCGCCACGGGCCACACGCGCGGGGCTTTCTACGCGCACTTCAACAACAAAGAAGATCTTTTTTTTGCCCTATTCGAGCAGGAAGCGGGCGAGCGTTTGCGGGAATTACGGACGGTCCTGGAGCGCTGCCCCAGTTCCGAAGCCCGGATACGCGCGCTGCGCAGGTTCTATTTGGGACGCGCATCGGATCGTCAATGGGTGATGCTGGCGCTGGAGTTCAAGCTTTTTGCGCTTCGGCATCACAAGCTGCGCGCGCGATTGGCGCGTACGCACCGCCGCATCCGGGAGTCGCTGAAGCTCGAGACCATCGGCAATCTGATTCCTGAGCTGACGGATACCGGTCCGAAGACGCGAGAGGTGCGGAGAGTGGCGCTAGAAGCGGTGCTCAACGGCCTGGTTCTGGAACACGCCTACGATCCGGAGACAATTACGCAAACGCAGGCCAACGCCGTGTTGGGCCGGATGTTCGATGTGTTGATGGCCGCCAAGCACTCCGTGAACGGGCCGGCCTAGTTTACGAACCCCTTCTTTGTGTCGCGCAGGATTTCAAGAACAGCTTTGCGGTCGGCCGGCGACAGGCGTGAGTATTTCGCGCTCCGATCTTCTCCCAACAGAATCTCCGAGAGCCGGCGCGCGATGGCATCCCTGGATTCCGCGGGCAACGAATCGAAGGCCGGCGAATAGATCATGTAGCTGCAGGGATATCGCATGAGGCGCTTTCCCAGATCGAACTGGCGCAGGGAGCGTCCCTTGCGATCGAACGGCCCTTCGGCGGCGAAAGTTTCGGCGAATCCCGACGAGCCTCGGACAATGCCCGCGAGCGGAGCCTCATCGGCGAACAGCATGTAGTCCACGATTTCATCGGTTGTTTCGCGCAAACGGCGCAAGGTGAAATCGTGGCCGACGGTCCCGTGCTGCTCCTCATAAAGCGCGTAGCGGATCTCCCAGCCCACGCGGGTCAGCAGGTTGATCATGCGCATTTGATGTTCGAAGGTCATCAAGGCGACGATGTCGCTATACGGGGAGAGATAGCCCGTGGTGTCGAAGCGGCCTTGGATGGAGTGAGGATTGCGGGCCGGGTTGGCGGCGATCGGCCGCGGATTTTGCGGATCGGTATATGCAGTGTTGCCGAGGTGCCGGACGGAACCGCTATCGCCGGTGACATACCAGCCTCCCCAGCGCTCTTCCATGGGGCTGTGATGGTCCGTCGCGTAAGTGCCGGCGGCGAACATCGGCAGGCCGTCGGCGTCGGGATAAACGCTGCGCATGAGCATGCCCGGGACTCCGAGAGTGCCGTAGGATTCGTGGCATTGCAGGCATTCGTCGCTGCGCACGAATTTCGGTTTCGCCGCGGGCTCGTTATCGAGCAAATAGAAGATGACGCCCTGGCGCGGTTCTTCGGAAGCCAGCTCCAGAATGTCGCCGCCGCGCACCCAGCCCACCGCCACCGAGTCGTTGAAGAACAGGCTGCGCGGATTGCCCGGATTGATGCGGGGCGATTGAAAACTGGTTTTGGAGAAGACCAGCATCTGCGATTCGACGGGCACCTGCAGTGCATCCGAGCACCGAGCGCAGATACCCCGACGGCCCGTCGAATTTCAACTGGATCTTGCCGTCCTGGATGCGCTGGTTGAGCTCGGCGATGGGGCCAGTTGCCGGCCGCGCCGCGTACTCGATGGCCGGGATGCTCGAGCGGAGCGACGAAGGCGCCGGTCAGGTCGGCCAACGCAATCGCAGCGGCGAAGATGAAAGTCGGCGGCGATCCAAGCGATACGGGACACGATGCCTTTAGTATGGCAAGGCTTCTCTATTCCCAGGACCCGATCCGCCGGTTTCGGCGCAGGCTAGTCGCGCCACACGGTTTCGTGATCCCGTGCGGAGGGCACGTGGAAAAATTCGAGGAACTTGCGATGGTGGGCCGGCTCCGCCTCCCGCCCGGACGGCTGCGGCGCCAGCGAGCGGGCCAGTGCCATGATGCTCTGGCCGAGGTTCGAGCGATGGGATACCGGAACACCATCCAGGATGGCGCCCTGCACGCCGCGATAGTCGTTGGAAAACTGATGTGCGATGGGGATTCCGACCAGCTGCGCCGCCTCGCCATCGGAGAGGCCCTGGTGCAACGGATTCTTGCGGTTCAGCAGCAGGCTGACCTTGTCGGCCAAGCCGAGGTCCTTCAAGTGCCGCAGCCGGTCCGCCGCCATATAGAGCGGAACCAGCTCGGGTGTAGTCACCATGAAAATGCGGCGGGCCTCGTGCATGATCTGAACCGTGAACGGATCCATGCTACTGGCCAGATCGGCGCAGATCGTGTCGTATTGCGAGCGAGCGAAACCGAGGACCACTTCGAGACTGGCGCAGTGAGTGTGGCGGGAGGAGCGAGCTCGCCCGCGTGCAAGACGTCCAGCCCATCCCAATGACCGACCATCTGCGACCACATATCTTCATCCAACGAGTCGGCGTGCTCCAAGGCATTCACGATGGACGAACTATTGCCGAGCTTGAGCAGAAATTTCGTGACGCCGGCCATGAGATCGCAGTCGAGCAGAAGGGTTCGTATGTGCAGCTCATCGGCCAGCGCGCAACTGGTGCTTACGGTGATGGTGGAGGAGCCAACGCCGGGCTTGGCGGGAAGGAAGGCATACAGGTCGCCCATGCGAACAATTGGCGACGGGTGCTTGTTCAACTGATGGGCAATGGAAGCGATGACCTCTCCTAAACGTTGATGCGTGATGTGCGGCGTGAGGCACTCGCGCACTCCCAGGTGCATCAGCTTGGGAATCAATTCCAAAGGATTGGCTTCGACGCCGACGGCGATCAGCGGCAGCCCCGGCGAGCGCTCGTCGATGGCCGCGGCCAGAGCTTCGAAGCGCGCGAAATCGGCGGCTGAGACAAAAACGAAATCGGGCCGGCGAGCGCGGACGATCCGCAGGAAATCGTCGGGCTCGGGACAGGCCGCCACCTGGTGCACGACTTCGATTTCCGGAAATTCGGCGAGGGCGGTTACCAGATCGTGGTTGAGCGATTGGTCAAGTCCAACAAGAATGGTACGCATTGGGGTTGCTCCGCTATGTTCAGGAGCAATTGGATCACCCGGTGTAAAGGGTTCATCTGGTTAGATGGCTAGAACTTTTGATCCGTGCGGTTCATGGGTGGCGTAGCGCAGAGTTTGCGGGATCTGACCTAAGGTTGGTGGATGAGTTGAGGGCCACCCCTGGTTTCCCAAATGGCGCGGCCAGACGCATCGAACATGCGCAACAGCGGCTTGCCCGAAGAATCCACGATCCACTCGCCGCGTTTTCGGCCGGCGGTGTCCAGCAGGACGAAGCTCCGGCTCCGGAGAACCTCCGCGCCGGGCCCTTGGGCGTGAACTGGATCGAGCCTCGACGCAGCCATTCCGCCGAGGAATCCCGCCAACGCCGCAAGAACCAAAGGTAACATTCGCATAGATCAGCACTCCTGAAGCAGACATGCCGTCACGTTCTGAATCCTTGCAAAGGATGATATTTTAGGTACGCGTATGCCTGAAACAGCCACCACCGAATTTTGGAGAGACCTGAAACCGATCAGCAAGGTTTTCCAACTGGACGCGTTGCCCGAGGTTTACACGCACGACGCTCCCAACGGCGACGAGCGACTTTTTGTGCCGTTCACCGAGAGTGTTTCTTCCAAGCCGCTTTGGATTTCGCCGGGCCAGAACAAATGGTGCGACGTTCTGATGGCCAAGAGCGCGGGTTTGGTGAATCGCCACTATCATCCGCACGAAGTGTTCGCGTACACGATCTCGGGCAAGTGGGGTTACCTGGAGCACGACTGGACGGCCACCGCGGGCGATTTTATCTACGAGACGCCGGGCGAGGCCCATACGCTGGTGGCTTACGAGCACAAAGATCCGATGAAAGTGTTCTTCGTGGTGCAAGGGCCGCTGATCTGGCTGGATGAGAACGGCGATTCCGCTGGGCACTTCGACGTGCACGATTACATCAAGCTTTGCCGGGCGCACTATGAGAAGGTCGGCCTCGGCGCGGATTACGTGAAGACGCTGTTCCGGTAGATTTTCGAGCAGCTTAGAGATCACCCGGAAATTGTTAGCCGGGAAAACGAACTACAATAGCGGCAATGACGTAAGGCTTTCCAGGAGGCCGCTTGTGAATAAGCTTCTGCCGAAGTTAATGGCGTGCATTATCGCTCTCGGGGCGCTGCTGCCAAGCGCGTTATTCGCCCAAAGTATCGCAGGAACCTGGCAGGGCACGCTACAAATCCCGCAAGCGCCCAAGGGGCTCCGCCTTGTCTTCAAAATTTCGACCACCGACGCGGATACGTTGAAGGCCGTCATGTACAGCATCGATCAAGGAGGGCAGCCGATAAACGCCAGCGCGGTGACTCTCCAAGGTTCGGCTTTGAAGATAGCGGTCACGGGGATCGGCGGCACATATGACGGAAAGGTGAGCGCCGATGTGAAATCGATCGCCGGATCCTGGACCCAGGTAGGCCCGGCGCTGCCTCTGAACCTGACACGCGCCACGAACGAAACGGCCTGGACGATCCCGGAACCTCCACCGCCGCCCAAGATGATGCCCGCGGAAGCCAAGCCGGAATTTGAAGTGGCGACAATCAAGCCCAGCAAACCCGAGGAGCGCTTTTCGCTGCTGGTGAACCGAAGCGGCGTGCTGAACACCACCAGCACTTCATTGAGCGATCTGATCAAGTTTGCGTACGACGTTCATCCGAGGCAGATCATTGGCGCACCCGCGTGGGTCGAATCCGACAAATTCGACCTCACCGGCAAGCCCGACACCGCCGGGATGCCCAGCATGAATCAGATGAAGGCGATGATCCAGAAGCTGCTGGCCGATCGCTTCGGGCTCAAGTTCCATCGCGAACAGAAGGAACTTTCCGTGTGGGCAATTACGGTTGCGAAGGGTGGGCCAAAAATCACGAAAGCGGAGCCTAGTCCGACCCCGCTCCCCGGCTTTGGCGGCCCGCCGCAGTTCGGATTTCGCGTGATGAACGCGACAATCGCCGAATTCGCCAGCGTTATGCAGGCCAACTTCCTCGAACAGCCCGTGGTGGACCAGACAGAGCTTGGTGCGACACGGTACACCTTCACTCTCAAATGGACGCCGGATGCGTCGCAAAGGCAATTGAGCGGGCCGGGCCCTGAGCCGAATGCGCCGCCAGCGCCCGATGCGGATGCACCGCCGGACTTGTTTGCGGCCTTCCAACAGCAACTGGGATTAAAGCTGCAATCGGCCAAAGCGCCCGTCGATGCGATCGTCGTCGATCACGTGGAAAAACCGTCCGAAAACTAGGGCGGCTGTAATACGGCTGTAATTTCCCATCCCGTTCGCTCCGGGTATAGTGGAAACTACGTTATGACCCGACTGCCAAGCTCCCGCCGTAATTTCCTGGCCACCGTAGCAGGCGCACTTTCGGCCGCCGCCGCGCTTCCGCTCAGAGCAGCGGATGCCGTGAAGGTCGGAATGATCCCGGACGCCGGCGCAACCCAAGTTTCCGTCGAGGAGAAAGCCCCGCTGCGCGATTACCTTGCCAAGGCCACTGGCACGAAGGTGGAGTTGATCATCCCCACGAATTACAACGCGACGGTGGAGGCGCTCGGCAACGGGTCGCTCGATTTCGCGTACCTCGGCGCGCTCACTTATGTGAAAGCGCATGAACGCTATGGCGTGCTGCCACTGGTGCAGCGCAGCGCGGACAGAGCTTTTCATTCGCTATTCATCACCCAGTCGGGTTCGGCGATTCAGAAGGTGGCAGATTGCAAGGGCAAGCGTTTTGCGTTCGGCGACATTAACTCCACCAGCGGCCATCTGATCCCATACGACGAGTTGACCAAAGCTGGGATCAACGCCGATCAGGATATGCAGGCTCGCTACACCGGCAGTCACGCCGCGACAGCCAAAGCCGTGGAAGGCGGCGCGGCCGATGCCGGCGCATTGGACGAGACCGTGTATCATTCGATGATTTCCGAAGGCAAGGTGGATGGCGGCAAAGTGCGCATCTTCTTCACCTCGCCGCCGTTCGTGGATTATGTCTGGGTGGCGCGGAAGGATGTTGGCGAAGCGCAGCGCGAGGGTTTCGCGAAAGCATTCCTCACGCTGAAGGAGGGCAAGGACGACGCGATTCTGAATATTCTCCGGGGCAAGGATTTCGTGCGCGCCGACGACGCCGAATACGCCAACATCCGAAAGATTGCCCGCGACTTGAAGATGCTTTAGGCTAGTCCCTATCTTGTCTCGCGGAGATCATTCGCTGGAAATTCGCGACCTGGTGGTCCGCTACGGCCGGCACACCGTATTGAACGGCGTGTCTTGCACGGTGCGGCGGGGCGAACGCGTGGCCGTGCTGGGGGCGAGCGGCGCCGGGAAAACAACGCTTTTCCGGGCCATCAATGGATTTGCGGCCGCGGCCGAGGGCAGCGTGGTGGTCGACGGCGTGGACGTAACAAAGCTGCGCGGCGGGGCGTTACGCGAAATGCGCAGCCGGATTGCGGCGATCTCGCAGCGGCACGATCTGGTGGACAATCTTTCCGTGCATCAAAACGTGATGGCCGGGGCGCTGGGCCGCTGGTCCTCGTGGCATGCCCTGCGATTCTTGATTTGGCCGCTCAAGGAAGAGCTCGATATAGCTCGCGAGGCGCTGAAGCGCGTTGGCCTGGAGCACAAGCTGCGGTCGCGAACAGCGAAGCTATCGGGCGGCGAGCATCAGCGCGTCGCGATCGCCCGCGCCTTGGTCCAGCGGCCGGTTCTGATGCTGGCGGATGAACCTGTGGCGTCGCTCGATCCCGGCTTGAGCCAGCAGATTCTCGAACTGCTGTGCCGGCTGGCGGAGGAGAACCACGTCACGCTGCTCTGTTCGCTGCACCAGCCGCATCTGGCGGAGCATTACTTCGAACGCATTATTGAGATGCGTGGCGGCGAAATCATCGGCGAGCGCAAGGGCGAGGGCAGGCTGGATTCGCTGGAACTGTTTCCTGCCCTCGGTGAAGGCATTTGACATGACCCGAAGGCACTTAAGATGCACTTGATCAGCCAATTCTTTCCACCCGAGCTCTCGCTGCACTACCTGAAAGCGACGCTGGTTCCGCTCGAAGAGACTCTCGCGATGGCCGCGGGCGGAATCTTGATCGCGGTCGTCCTAGGAATGATCGCGGGAGTCTGGGTGGGCGCCGGGTTGCCGGGCAGTAAGGCGGCTTATTCCTTCCTTGCGGGCATTCGCTCGTTGCCGGATTTGACGCTGGCCATCCTGTGCGTGGTGGTGATCGGAATCGGTCCAGCAGCGGGGATGATCGCAATCGCCATTTTTTACGCCGCTGCGATAGGCAAGATTTTCGCGGATCTGTTTCGCGCCGCCGATCGCGAGCCTCTGCAAGCGCTGCGGGCCACAGGCGCGAGCCGGCTTTCGGTGGCGTTCTTCGGGCTGTTGCCGCTGCGCTCCAGGGACATCCTGAGCTACGGAACGTATGAATTTGAAAGCGCGCTGCGTTGTTCGGTGATCGTGGGCGCGGTCGGCGGCGGGGGGATCGGCACGGAACTGGTTGGGACCATTAACGCGCTCGACTTCCGGCGCGCCACAACGATAATCCTGTTGCTCATCGCATTGATCGCCGTCATTGATACCTGCGCGCGGCGGATGAAACAAAAGCCGAGCCTGCTGTTTCTCGTCTTCCCGCTTGCCGCGATCGCCTTCTGGCAGGATCGGCCGACCATGCTGGCATTCATGCACTCGGTATCGACCTTCGCCGGAATGCTTCCTCCCTACCTGCCGCATGACGCGGTGATGAAGCTGCCGAAACTATTGCTGGAGACCGCGGAGATCGCATTAGGCGGAACATTCTTCGCCATGCTTGGCGCGCTGCCCTTGGGTTTGGCCGCCGCGAGGAATTTTGTGCCGGCGTGGATCTCGCTTCCGGCGCGGCGTCTGCTGGAAGCGCTGCGCGCTATTCCCGAAGTGGTCTGGGGATTGGTACTGGTCGGCGCTATCGGCACCGGTCCCGAGGCGGGGATCATCGCGCTCGCGCTGCATGGCACGGGCTCACTCGGAAGGTTGTACGCGGAGTCTTTCGAGAACATTCGAACGGAGCCGGTGCATTCGATCGCAGCCACTGGCGCACGCCCGTTGGCCGTGGCCGGATTCGCGTTTCTTCCGCTGGCGGTGGCGCCACTCGCGGTCCACACGCTGTTCCGCCTGGAATGGAACGTGCGAGCTGCGACAATTGTCGGCGTGATCGGCGCGGGCGGCATCGGCCAGGCGTTGTACAACGCGCAGCAGCTCTTCTTCTATCAGCAGATGGCGGCTTACATCGTGATCACCGCGATCATCGTGGGCGCCACGGACTACGCGAGCAGCCGCTTCCGATCGGACATGGGCCTGATGGAGCGCTACGCGTGAATCACCCTGGTCGCCCCCCGCGCGTTGTGATCACGCAGCGTCCTTTTCCTCGAGACCATCGACTTGCTCTCCACTCACGCAGAGGTGATCATCGGACCCCCGGACCGTGACGCAGATGCGTTGATGGTTTTCATGCCCGATTCGCTGGACGAAGAGTTCCTGCGAGCGTGTCCGAATCTGAAAATCGTCGCGGCCGCACTGAAGGGCTGCGATAACTTCGATGTCGACGCCTGCACGCGGCTCGGGATCTGGTTCACGATTGTTCCGGATCTATTGACCGAGCCGACGGCGGAACTGGCGCTCGCGCTGATGTTGGGCGTGGCCCGAAATGTGTTGGCAGGCGATCGGCTGATTCGAAGCGGCGGATTTCAAGGCTGGCGGCCGATTCTTTATGGCACGGGCCTCACAGGCAGCACGGTGGGCCTCATTGGTTTCGGCGCCGTCGGCCGTGCGCTGGCGCAAATGCTGTTTGGCTTTTCCTGCAGGGTGGAGTTCCACGATCCCGCCGTGAAGCATTCCACCCCGCTCGAAACGCTGCTGGAATCGAGCGATTTTGTCCTCCCGCTTCTTCCGTTGACCGGCGAAACGTTTCATCTGTTCGGCAAGGACGCCCTCGCCCGCATGAAGCCAGGCGCGTATCTCATCAACGTCAGCCGCGGCTCGGTGGTGGATGAAGAGGCCGTCGCCGATTCGCTGGAATCCGGGCGCCTTGCCGGCTACGCGGCGGACACGTTCGAGATGGAAGACTGGGCGCGGCGCGATCGCCCGCGCGAGATCAACCCGCGATTGTTGCGCCTCACCGATCGAACGTTGTTCACGCCCCATCTGGGTTCGGCCGTCGCCCGCGCACGGCTCGAAATCGAACGGGCCGCGGCCAACAATATCCTGCAGGCCCTGCGCGGCGAGCGACCGGAGGGTGCGATCAACGATCCGGTGAAGCGTTAAGACGGTCTAGCCTTCGCTGGATCATTCAAGATCCAGAGCCGCCCTGAGTCCCGCTTCCACGGAGGACAGGTGAGAGCGAGAGAGCATTCCTATGTATCGGCTCACCTTGGCGCGGTCCAGAGTAGTGACCTGATGGCACACAGCGACGCCCGCGCGAGGGAGACCACCGACTCCAGCAATTTCTACAGCCGTCGGTCCACGTTTGGCTTGTGCCTTGGAGGTTGACATTGGAACCACAATTACGGAGCGCCAATTGGGACTCTCGTTGAATCCGTCGTGCGACATTACGATCACCGGTCTACGACCAGTTTGTTCGGAGCCGGAACGGGGAGCGAGCTCGGCCCAGTAAACTTCCCCACGCCTCACTCGGGGTTCACCTTCCAGCAGGAACTCGACAGTCGCAGCTTCAAGACAGCGATCTAAATCCAGTTCGGTTCCGGCGTTTTCGGCTGCGTAATCCGCGATGGCCTGTTTGCGAGCTGCCTTCCGCCGAGCCGCGAGCCACGATTGAATGGCGTGCCTCGCCATCGACGTGGCAGGTACCCTGCTGCGCTGGGCCTCTATCTTAAGCGCATCGTAGACTTGATCCGGCAGCGGTAGATGGAAGTTCTTCATGCCTCTCTATTGTGGCATGTCGAGTGGCAGATTTCCTGGCACGATCGACTGGCATATGACAGCCCAGTCTCACTTCACCAGCGCGGGCCAATGCACGATCACCGACAACGGCGACGCCTGCTGTGGCGGTGCCTGCACCAAAAAACGCTGGCCGTCGGCGCTCACGTCGTACGGAATGAAGTTGATGGTGGGCGTGGGCAGCGGAAACAATTCGCGCGGCGCGGAAGGCTCCAGAGAATCCTTGCCTGGTTTCAAATCCACGGCCATCAGTTTGTCGTTCAGCGAAATGTAGAACAGTTCGCGGCCGCCCGGACCCCAGCGCGGAAACCGTCCGCCGCCCGCCGAGATCTGAACCTTGCCCCTCGCTTCCGGGAACGTCTGCGCGTACACTTCCGATTGCCCCGATTCATTGGACGTGTAGGCCACCCAGCGCGGAGACGCTTCCGGCAAAAACTGGCCATCCTGCTGGTTGAACTGCGTATGCAAGTAGGGTTCGGACTTCGCAGTAGGCGTGCCGTCTGGAGCAACCGGCAACAGCCAAAGATCGAGGCCGGTACCGGGAGTGAATTGGTTGAACAGGATCAGGCGCCCGTCGCGCGACCAGTCCGTGGGGGATTGGATTGTGGCCGATTCCGTCATGCGCTGTTCCTCGCCAGCCCCGCTGGATTCTTTGCGAAAAATCGAGTTGCGGCCGCGAAACACAATGGTGCGGCTGTCGGGCGACCACACCGGATCCGAGTGCGACGTACCAGTGAACGTGAACCGGCTGGAGACGTTGCGCTCGATATCGAACAGCCACAGATCGGCCCGCGCGGGATTACCGATCGCCGCGGCGACAGCTGCGGCCATCCGGCGAGATCCTGAAAATGACGTAGTCATTCGGCTCGCCAAGCGTGCCGAGCGGCTTGCCCGTTGGGTCCAACCAAGTGAGCTGGTTCGAACCGCTCGCGGAGAAAAGCAGCAGCCCATTGCTGGATGCGGCGACGTTCATCCGGCCCGTAATGGCGGACTTGCCAACCGGGTCGGACACCGGCCGCGGTTCCCCGGTCAGCGCGAGTTTCTTCGCATCGAACGGCTGGGCCAGCAGAGTTGAGCCGCGCATCCACAAAAGGTAGCCCGATGCATAAATCGCGTCCGTGTCGGTTGTGATCAATCGAACGCGGCGATTCGGATCGGCAAGCGAAGCCGCGAAGACGCCGCTGCCTTCCGGCTTGGTGCTCTGCGTCAGGTAGAGGAAATTTCCGCCGGGAAGCACCTGCGGCCAATTGTGCGCGGCATCGCCATTGGCGGGGTCGAATTTGGTGAACGGCGCGGGCATTCCGCCGGATGCGGGCACCTCCCATAGAGTGCTCGCCAAGGTGGCAAACAGGATGCGGCCGTCGTCGGTCCACGCTCCGCCTCTGCCGTTCGGCGCGTTGCAGATGGTGGTCGGCGCGCCGCCCGCCAGATCGATGCGGCGCAGACTCCCTTCCTCGAAAAATGCGATGGATTTGCTGTCGGGCGACCAGAAGGGCGAGTATGCGCCTTCGGTTCCGAACAGCGGCCGTACGGCGGTGCTGTCGAGAGCGCGCAACCATAACGCGCTTCTACCGAGGAAAGTCGCGACGAATGCGGCGGTCTTCCCGTCCGGAGACAGCGCGATGCCGCCTGAGCCAGCGCCAATAGTGAAGCGCGCGTTACCCGGCGGCACGATGTCGAAGTGGAGCGCGTGTTCTTCCGCCGGTTGGGGATAGTGCGAGATTGTCCAGCCAGTAACTGCCCCGGCGATGAGGGCCGCGGCAACGGCAATCCACAACGCGACGCGCGATCGCAAGACAACGCCGTCCGGCTGTTCGAAGGCCCAGGTGAGGGCGCGTTCGGTCTCGCGCGCCGTTTGATAGCGCTGGCCGGGATCTTTGTTGAGACAGGTTCGAACCACTCGCTCCAGTGCGGGCGGGACCGGCAGCGGTGCTGGTTGCTTATCGAGAATGGCCGCGATCACGGTGGCGGCATTCGGGCCATCGAACGGCCTGCGGCCCGCGAGCATCTCATACAGCACGCATCCGAACGAGAACAGATCGCTGCGCGCGTCGGCCTCCTTGCCCTGCAATTGCTCGGGCGACATGTATTGCAGCGTGCCGACGATCTCGCCCTCGCCGGTAATCGGTTGGGTGAGTGTCGTGTCGGTTTCCTTGAGCGGCCCGCCGCGCTTGGCGAGTCCGAAGTCCAGCAGCTTGATGCCCGCCCGCGATACCAAAATATTGCCCGGCTTCAGGTCGCGATGTGTGATGCCCTGCTTGTGCGCGGCATCCAAGGCATCCAGAATCTGCGAAGCATATTCGGCAGCCTTTTCGAGAGACAACGGCCCATGGAGCGGCGCGCCCTCCACGTATTCCATCACCAGGTAGTTCGGTCCGATGTCGTAGATCTGGCAGATATGCGGATGATTGAGCGACGCCACGGCGCGAGCCTCGCGTTCAAAGCGCTCGTCGAATTCGTGCTTGGAAATCTTTAGAGCAACGATGCGATCGAGCCGCGTGTCGCGCGCTTTCCAGACGTCTCCCGTGCCGCCCGCGCCGAGCTGAGAGATGATTTCGTAGGCGCCTAGTTTATCGCCCGCGGAAAGCAGCATGTCATAAAGAGTCTACTAAAGCGTGAGAGTTCTCTCAGTGCGTCATCGCGTAAGTAATGTAGTTCACTCCGATGCGAATGCCCAGCGCCGAATATCGCTCCGGATACTCGGGCGCGTCGGCCCACTCCCAGGAATCGCCCAGATCGGAGTTCTGCGTGATCGCCACCATCAGCCGGCCCTTGTCGTCGAAAATGCCCTTCCAGTGCGGCACGCGGCCGTCGTTCTGGTAGCCGCGGCCGTAAAGACCCCACGCGCCGGGCACCTGGTAGCGGTCATCCAGATCGTAAATCGTGTGGAAGATCGGGTTGCTGTTATCGAGCTCCACAGCCTGGCGATCCGGAAAAACGCGCCCCATGCTCTCCCAAAAAACCGCCCACTCGGGCGTGCCCCAAAAATCGTCGGCCATGAAGAAGCCGCCGCGTAACAGATAATCGCGAAGCTTGTGCGCCTCGGCGTCGGTGAGTTGCCATTCGCCGGGGCGGACCGCATACAGCCAGGGCCAGTTGTAGACATCATCGCCATCGTCCAAGTTGACGGGCTGCTCGACGGATCGAACGTGGATGCGGGTGAGGCGGCGCAAAGCGAGGAGAAAGTGTCGATCTGCCCGCGGGTAGTCCTGCGTCCAACTCGACATGCCTTCGGCCCAGCGCGGACCGGCGCGATCGAACATGGCGGTGGGCGCGGGCGGATACATTAGGCGCGCGAAGGCGAACTCGGTTTTTTCCGACGCATCGGGCGGCAAGGGAAAATCGTTGTACTCGATGGCCGGATATTCGCGAAACGGGCGCTGGAAGGCGAACAGCGAACCGAGGAGCACGGTCGCGCCCGCGAAAGCCCACAGTACTTTGGAAAAACCCATGGCCGCGCTTTCCTCCGAAGGATAGCACCCGGCCGAATGTATCATTAAGAGTTGAAATACGACGTCCTTATCGCCGGCGCCGGGCCCGCCGGCCTCTCAGCAGCCATCTCCGCGGCTTCCTCCGGCGCATCGGTTCTGGTCGTCGAACAAAACCCAGAGATTGGATCGCCCACGCGCACCAGCGGCGGCAGCTTCATCCGCGAGTTGGTGGAGCTCGGAATTCCCGAATCGCTCTTTCATCCCATTCAGCGGGTCCGATTTCTTTCGCCACATCGCTCCGCCGCATTCCAGTACGACCAACCGGTAGCGTGCATCATCGACGTGCGCGGCGTCTATCAGCACCTCGCGATCGTGGCGGCGAAAGCGGGCGCCACCATTTGGCTCGCATCCAAAGTACTGGACGTTCTGCGTGACGGTAACCGCGTCACGGGAGTGCGAGTTGAAACCAGGACCAAATCGCGCATGGAAATCGGTGCTGACGTGGTCATCGACGCCACCGGGTATCGGGGACATCTCCTGCGGCAAGCGGGCCTCAGTCCGCAAATACAGCGCTATGGTGTTGGCGCTGAATTCGATATGTTCGCGCCGCACTGCGACGAACAGGAAGCGGTCCTTGCGGTTGGCAGCGAATTTGCGCCCGCGGGATATGGCTGGGTGTTTCCGTGGGGCGAGCATCGCGTTCGGATCGGCGTCGGCGTCATTCATCCCGATGACTCGACCGACCCTGTGAAGCTGTTGGACTCGTTTGTTGCGGCCGCGAACAGGCTGGGCGTCAATCTGACCGGGGCGCAACCGATCGAGTATCACTTCGGCCTGATTCCTTCCGACATGGCCGAGACCTTTGTCGGCGATGGAATCGTCGCAGTAGGTGATGCAGCCGGCCACGCGTCTACTTTGGTCGGCGAAGGCATTCGCTGGGCTATCATGGCTGGACGCATGGCAGGGAGCGTCGCCGCTTCAGCCGCGAAGAGCGGTGACGTATCGGCCCGGTTCTTGGCCCAATTTCAGTCTGAATGGCTCCGGCAGCACGGGCGAAACTTACGAATCGCAAACATGATCAATCGGAAGATTGCAAAATGGGACGATCGCAAGTGGGATGAACGGACAGAGCTTCTCAACCTGCTGACGCCTCAAGAGTTCGCCGCGGCTCTCCAGAGCGATTTCTCTCTTGGCTGGGCGCTGGGTGTCGCGTGGGCGCATCCGCGGCTGGTGAAGGCCGGGTTTGGAAAGATTCTTACGGGAGTTGCAGGAACTGGCGCAAGCTCGTGAAGAAAGCCTGGATGAACTCCACGCCGTTTTCGCGTAGCCGGCGTCACCACGCGCACCAGCTCCGTATCGGTGTCGGTTGTATCGCAGCGGCGTCCCACGCGGTGAACACGGCGGCCCGATATTCGCTGGCTATCACGCGGTCGCGCGATTGATACCAATACAGAACGACGGCGTGATCGTCGCCCTTCGAAACAATGTAGCGATTGATCTCGATGGGCTGCGCGCGCCCGGCGATATTCACGCGAATCGTGTCCGATACCGACCAGGTCCAGCCCGATCCCGGCAGGCAGTTCTTCGGCGAATGCGGCGTCTGCCCGGCGCGTTGCGACCGGAAATAGGCGACGAACAGGCTCGCTGTTTTCCCGCCTGGCGCCGCGTACTGCCGCGTCAGATAATCGTCGGCGCGCAGAACGTCCCGCTCGTCCTGATCGATCACGCCTTCCCGCACCATGCGCCACTCGCCGATCGCCGCGGGAAACGCCGAGAGCGGCTTCGACCGTGGGATCTGCCTCGGCGCGCCGCGAGAGTCCATAAAACGCCGCGCCCTTGAACCACGAGCAAGCGCGCTCAGGATAAGTGTCGGACGATTCGGCATAACTGGTGAACCGCAACAAGCAGACCGAGCGCTACTACAAACAGCACCCATCCTTCGAACAAATGAAACGCCCCGTGCGCCAGGTTCGCGCTATATTCGCTCAACACGCCCATCAACGTGACCCGGGCCGCGTTGGCGGCGATGGCGATGGGAATGGTGGACGCCAGCAGAATCCACCGCATCGCATACGCGCTTGTCGAAGAAGTAGGCGTAGATCAAGGCCAGGAACGCCAGCGACAGCAGGGATCGAATGCCGCTGCACGCGTCCACCACCGAGAGCCTGTCGTGCGGAATCTCCAGGATATTGCCGTCGCGCAACACCGGAATGCCGATCCAGTTCAGAACCGTTTCAGCGGCGCTCGAGGCGAAAATCTGCAGCGGCAGCGTAATATGCGCGTAAATGATCGCGGGAATTGGAAACAGAAACAGCAGCAGCGACAGCGGAAATGCCAGAAGGCTGAGCGCTCGCGTGCCTCCCAGAAACAGCACCGCGCCGGCCAACGAAACCAGGAACGCCGTTCGCGCGATGAAGACTTGCGCCGCAAGCGTGCCGAGCAGCATCTGCACAGCGCCCCCACTGCGATCGCGAGACCCCACCAATTCGGGTCCGGCGGAATCGCTGCCAGTTCCGCCCGCCTCCGCCAGACCACGAAGGCCGCCACCGGCAGCACGAAAAACCCATGCGACATGTCCTGATCGGTGCTCCATTGCCGCGCCAAACCAGCCAGCAAGGGCGCGTAACAGGCCAGCAGGAGCCCGGTTGTCCACACCACGGCGCTTTTCGTCATTCCAGCAAGGCTAGAATGGAATAGTGGGCGTTTGGCGTTTCTTCGTCTCACTGATTCTCGCGGTGGCCGTTGGGCCGCAGTTTGCCGCCGGGCAGATCGCGATCTTTCCGCTGCGCGACGTGCGCGCGGGCCAGCATGCCATCGGCAAGACGGTTTTCCAGGGCAACAAAATCGAGGAATTCCAGGTGGAGATCCTGGGCGTGCTCGAAAACGTCGGGCCCCGGCAATCCATCATTCTGGCGCGGCTCTCCGGCGGGCCGCTCGCGGAGACCGGCGTCATGCAAGGCATGAGCGGCAGCCCGGTTTACATGGACGGGCGCCTGGTTGGCGCGGTGGCTCTGGCCTTCAATTTCTCCAAGGAGCCGATCGCCGGAATCCGGCCCATCGAAGAGATGCTGGCAGTGGGCGACTCGCCAGCGAAGCAGTTGGCCACCCCGCCAGCCGCCCGGAAAGTCGCCGCCAACGCCGACTCGTTCGCCTCGCAACTGATCGACATCGCCACGCCCGGTCTCCTTCAGCGGATTCACCGCCGGCACGCTGGATCAGTTCGCGTCTCAGCTCAAGAAGCTCGGCCTGGAACCGCGCCAGGGCGTTTCGAGCGGCGGAAAGCTGCCTTCCAAGCTCGGCGCGCCGGCATCGCTGCGGCCCGGCGACATGATCGCGGTGGAGCTGCTCTCGGGCGACATGAGCATCGGCGCCGAAGGCACGGTTACCGCCGTGGATGGCAAGAGCGATCTACGCGTTCGGGCATCAGTTCATGTCGGTGGGAAACACCGAACTGCCGTTCGCCCGCGCCGAAGTGCTGACGCTGCTGCCGAATCTTTCTTCGTCCTTCAAAATTTCGTCGCCGCTGGAATGGATGGGCTCCATCACCGCAGGATCGCAGCACCAGCATCTACGGCGAGCTGGGCCGCAAGGCCGACACCATTCCGCTCCAGATCACGGTGAAGGACGGACGCCGCGCGCCGCTGGCCTATCACATGCAGATGATTCAGGACCGCGTGCTGTCGCCCTACATCGTGCAGACCGCGGTCTATTCGGCCATGGACGCCACCGAGCGAACGCTGGGGCTGGCCAGCTATTCGCTGCGCGGCGGGGTGGAATTCGTGCAACAGCGTTCCGCCGCTGAAGCTCGACAATACGTACGCGGGCGATTTCAACGTTCCGCTGCAAGCGTCCTCGGGCGTCGCTTCGCCGCTCGCGTCGATTTTGGGCGCGGGTTTCGACGCGCTGAAGATCAAGAGCATCAATCTCGAAATCGAAGCCTCCGAGCGCAAGCGGCTGCTGCAAGTGGACCAAGTGACCGCGTCGCCCAAGCAGGTTCATCCCGGGCGATTCCGTGGAGCTGAGCGTCACGTTCACCGGCGAGAACGGCCTGGAATTGCAGAAAAGCGTCCGTTATCGCGTGCCTGTAGGCGCGCCGGCCGGACGCTTGAGCTTCACCGTTTCCGACGGCTCCCTGACCAACGCGCTCGACTATCAGCAGATGGCGCCGAGCGTGCCAAAAAGCGCAACGCAGTTGGTCTCGTTCCTGAATAATCTCCGTCCCAACACCAACGCGTATGTGCGCGTGTGGCGCACCGATCCGGCTTTCGAAGTGCAAGGGCAGGATTTGCCGGACCCGCCGCCTTCGGTCGGCTTGATCCTCGCCAAAGCGCAGGCGGCGCAGGGCGCGTGGCTCCCGCGCGGCTCCAAAGTCGACGAATTGCAGATTGAAACCGGCGACGTCGTAGTCACTGGATCGAAAACAGCGCAAGTGGAAGTAAAGGAATGAAGAAGTTTTCCAAGGCCGCGCTGGCTTTTACCGCGATGGCCATGTCTCTCAGCGCTGCCACAACGGCCACCTGGGAAATGAACACCTATCAGGATTTCCTGAAGGGCCGCTTTCAAGGCCTCTCGCTCGATCGCGACGGCCGTCTTACCGTGGCGCCGAAGCTGGAAACCGTGTTCTCCTCCGGCCAGCCGACCATCTGGAGCATTGCTCGCGGCCGGATGGTTCCATCTACGCCGGCACCGGGCATCGCGGACGCGTGTATCAAATCACTGCCTCCGGTGCGAGCAATCTGATCTGGACCGCCGATCAGCCGGAGATTTTCGCCGTCGCCGTGGATTCCGCGGGCGTTCTCTACGCGGCCACGTCGCCCGACGGCAAGGTATACCGCATCGAGAAGGGAAAGGCCACCGAGTTTTTCGCGCCGCAAGCCAAGTACATTTGGGCGCTCGCGTTCGCGAGCGACGGATCGCTCTATGTAGGCGCGGGGAATCCCGGCAACATCTATCGCGTCGACAAAACCGGCAAGGCCGAAACGTATTACGAGACCGGCCAATCCCACGTCACAGCGCTGGCGTTTGATACTCGCGGGAACGTGCTTGCGGGTACCGAGCCTAACGGCATACTTTACCGGATCAGCGCCAAGGACAAGGCGTTCGTGCTATACAACGCGAACCTTCCGGAGATCCGCTCCATCATTCCCATGCCGGACGGCAGCCATCTACGCATCGGCTTTGGGGGGCTCCGTCGCCAATCGCAGCGTCCCGCTCACCACCGCGCTTAGCTCTCCATTGAGTGTCACGGTGACCGCGCCGCCCACCTCCATCACTGTGACCGATTCAGCGGATTCGCAAGCCGACACCGAGATCAAGCCGAAAGCGAGTGCGCCGGGCGCCGCGACTCCTCAGGCCGTGCAATCTGTGGGAGGCGCAGCAAGCCCGCTGGCTGAAATCCCGGGCGTCGACAAATCCGCGATCTACAAAATCAATCCCGACGACACGGTCGAGACGTTGTGGACCTCCAAAGAGGAGAACGTCTACAGCATGGCACCGGCGGCCAACGGATCGCTGTACTTTGCCACGGACGGTCAGGGGCGCCTGTACAAGTTGGGCGCCGGATCGCAAAGCGACGCTGATGGTGGAGACTAATGAAGGCGAAGCGACGCGCTTGCTCGACGCACCTGGAGGGCTTGGTAGCCGCCACGGGCGACATGGGAAAGGTATTTCGCCTGGCCGATGGCGCGGGCACCAGCGGCAGCTATGAATCGCCCGTGCACGATTCGGGATCGGTAGCGCGGTGGGGCCGGATCACGTGGCGCAGCAGTTCCGGCGGTAAGGTGCAGTTGGCGACGCGCAGCGGCAACTCCGCGCGGCCCGACAAAACCTGGAGCGATTGGTCGGAGCCGCTGACCGAATCCGCAAGATTCGCTGATCCGCAGCCCCAACGCCCGCTATATCCAATGGCGCGCGAGCCTGGATGGTTCGGGCGCCGCCATCGAGAACGTCAGCATCGCCTATTTGCCGCAGAACAATCCGCCGGTGATCCGCAGCATCAGCGTCACCATGCAGCCCAACAGCGGCGCGGCGCTCAAAGCGGCGGCAACCTCGACGCCCGCGGCCTACAGCATCACGGTCACCGATACCGGCGAAACGTCCACTCCCGCCGGCACTCCCACCCAGACCCTTTCGCACGGCTCCGGATCGCAGGTGCAGATCACGTGGCAAGCCGACGATCCTGATGGCGACCGCTTGCTGTACTCGCTGTATTTCCGCGGAGAAGGCGAAAAGGAGTGGAAGCTGCTGCGCGCCAACATCGCCGAGAATTCGCTGCTGCTGGATGGCGACGTTCTAGCCGACGGCCGCTACTATTTCCGCGTGATCGCATCCGATCAACCATCCAACGCCGCCAATGTCGCGCGAACGGACGAGCTGGTCAGTTCGCCCGTATTGATCGACAACACGCCGCCGGTGGTTACCCTGAGCGCTCCACGCCGCGAACAACAATCACGTTGAAGTGGATGCCGAAGTGGCCGACCAAACTTCGCCGCTGCGCCGCTGCGAGTATTCCCTCGATGCCGGGCCCTGGACTCCGGTGGAAGCCGCCGACGGCGTTACCGATGGCCCCGCGCGAGCAGTTTCACATCGCGATTGACCGGCTTCGCGCGGGCGAACACCTGCTGGTGGTTCGCGCCTACGACACGGCCAACAACGCCGGCCTCGCCAAAGTCGTCATTCAGTAATTTAGTGACGGGGGCGGCTTGCTACGATTGCTAGTTCATGCCCATTTATCAAGTCATCGTCCTCGCAGCCGTACAAGCCTTCACCGAATTCTTGCCGATCAGCAGCACGGCGCACCTCATACTGATCCCCTGGCTCTTCGGATGGAAGGACGCTGGCCTAACGTTCGACGTCGCACTGCACGCAGGCACCCTGGTCGCAGTCCTGATTTACTTCTTCAAGGATTGGGTGCAGATCATCGGACAAGGCATCGGCTTCAACTGGGGCAGCGATCCGCAACTTCGCCAGAATCCGGGCCTGCTGTGGCTCCTGGCGGTAGCTTCCGTTCCCATCGGCATCGTTGGGTACAAATTCGATAAGCAGGCCGATACCACCTGGCGTCAGCCTTATTTGATTGGCGCAATGCTGATCGTGGTCGGTATCGTGATTTGGATGGCCGAGCGCCGCCGCATCGGTGACAAATCCATGAGCAAGGTAAGCTGGGGCGATGGCATCGCGGTCGGGATCGCGCAAGCGTTTGCGGTGATCCCGGGCGTATCGCGTAGCGGCTCCACCATTAGCGTGGGCCTGTTCCGCGACATGAATCGCGAAACCGCGGCTCGTTTTTCATTCCTGCTCTCCACGCCGGCCATCGCTGCCGCGGTCCTCAAGAAAGCCTGGGACATCCACAAAGAAGGCGGCGTTCCCCACGACATGCGGGTTCCCATGATGCTCGGCATCGCCGTCAGCGGCCTGCTGGGCGCGATCGTGATCGCCTTCTTCCTACGCTACCTGCGGCGCAGCAGCCTGATGCCCTTCGTGTACTATCGCATCGTTTTTGGCATAATAGTAATCGCTCTGGCTGCATTTTTCCGCTTTACCGCGGGATGAGGATTTTAGGACCGACACGCTTCCACAGATTGAACGAAGCCGGCGGATTAGTGTTTCTATTCGCCGGGATCTTCTTCGTCTTGTGCCTGATCTCTTACCACCCGCAGGATCCCTCCTGGAATTCGGTGACCGGCGCGGCGCACGCGCATAACCTCACCGGCCTCGCCGGATCGTATACTGCCGATCTCTGTTTCCAATTACTGGGCCTGAGCGCCTTCAGTCTGCCGGTGCTGTTGTGGATGTTGGCCTGGAAATGGATCCGGTCCGATCACTATTCAAGCCGCCACGGTGAAAGTGATTGGCGCGATTGTGCTGTTCCTCAGCATCTCCACCGCGCTCTCCATCCGTCCCTTTTGGCGGCCCTGGAACGGAGCTTTTTCGGCGGGTGGCGTGGTTGGCATTTTGATCGCCGATTCGCTGCTGTCATCGCTCAATCTGCTGGGCACGGTGCTGCTCACCGGCATTTGCCTGATCCTCTCGCTGTACCTGATCTCAAAATTCTCCATGGCGACCGTCGCCAAATGGCTCGCGGGACCGCTGAGCTTCTTGGGCGAAATCTATGAGCGATGGGCGAATTGGCGCGCCGAACGAATGGCACTGGCACGCGAACGCGCCGAACAACGGGCGGCACTGAGAGCAGCCAAGAGAGCCGCGCGCAACCTGCCGCACCGCGAACCGGAGCCCCCGCCCGATTCCCATCTACGAGCCGGAGCCGATGCAAGCGGCCGCCCCCGTGGAAGAGCCCGAGGTCCCGCAGGAAATCCCGATCCACACGCTCGAATACGAATCGTCCCGTCCGCCCTGGGAGCCAATGCCGGAATCGGTGCTGGCGCCGCCGGAACCTGAGCCCAAGCCCGCTGCGCAAGCGCGAATCCAGGAAGCTCGCGCCCGAAATGACCGAGCATCCGGCCTACCGCGTGCCGTCCACCGAGCTGCTGAACGAAGTTCCCGGCGCGCAATCCTTTCGATTCGCTCGAGCTCAAGGAGATCGCCGCGCGCATCAAATCGAAATTCGAAGAGTTCAATGTGCACGGCGCGGTGGTGCAAATCAATCCCGGCCCTGTGGTAACCACGTTCGAATTCAAGCCCGAGGCCGGCGTTAAATACAGCCGCATCACGACGCTCACCGAAGATCTGTGCCTTGGCCTGCAAGCCGAATCGATCCTGATCGAACGCATCCCCGGCAAGCCGACCGTCGGCATCGAGGTTCCGAACACGCGCCGTGAAGTGATCAGCCTGCGCCAGATCCTGGAGTCCGAAGAGTTCATCGACTCCAACTCCCGGCTGACCATGTGCCTCGGCAAGGACATCAGCGGGCGCATCAAAGTAGCGGCGCTGGAATCGATGCCCCACCTGCTCATCGCGGGCTCAACCGGCGCGGGCAAGAGCGTAATGCTCAATTCCATGATCATGTCGATCCTCTACAAGTCGACTCCGGACGAAGTGCGCATGATCCTGGTGGACCCGAAGCGCCTGGAAATGGGGCTCTACGAAGGCATTCCGCACCTCCTGACGCCGGTGATCACCGATCCGAAGAAGGCCACCAACGCGCTGCGCAATGCCGTGCTCGAAATGGAACGGCGCTTGAAACTGCTGGCCGGACAAGGCGTCCGCAACATCGATCAGTACAACAAGAAGATCCGGCAGCTCGCGAACGAGCCGCGCAGCCTCTTCGAGGAAGACGAGCTACAGGCCGAAGATCTGCAGCCGCTGCCGTTCATCTTGATCGTGATCGACGAGCTGGCCGATCTCATGATGCTGGAGCGCGGCAACGTGGAAGAAGCCGTGGCTCGCCTGGCGCAGATGGCGCGCGCGGTCGGCATGCACCTGGTGCTCGCGACGCAGCGGCCCAGCGTGGACGTCATCACCGGCTTGATCAAAGCGAATTTTCCGTCGCGCATCAGCTTCCGCGTCGCGACGCGCGTGGACTCGCGCACGGTGCTGGACGTGATGGGCGCCGAGCATCTGCTGGGCAAGGGCGACATGCTATTCCTGCCGCCGGGATCGTCGCGACTCACGCGCGTTCACGGCGCTTTTGTTACCGAGGCCGAGATCAATCGCGTGGTGGAGTTCTGGAAAGCCCAGGCCCGGCCCGAATACGATCAGACATTCCTGCAGGCGCCGCCCGCCGATGAAGAAGACGCCGAGGCAGCCGAATTCGAGGGTGGCGACGATCCGGCGTATCAAGATGCAGTGCGCGTGGTCCTCGAAATGGGCAAAGCTTCGACATCCACGCTACAGCGCCGTTTGCGCTTAGGCTACGGCCGCGCTGCCCGCATTCTCGACATGATGCAGCACGAAGGCATCATCGGCCCGCCGGACGGCAGCAAGCCGCGCGAAGTCTTGAAGCGCCCGGATTGGCTGGAAGAGGTCGAAAAGCAACTGCGATAAACTCGCATTATGTCGAAACGCACGTATGCGTCTGCGTCACCGCTACTGTGACCGGATCTTTCGGCATCACGATCCAGGCTACGATGTAAGCAACCACGCCGAAACACGGAACAGGCAGCAGCGTAATCACCACCCAGAGCACTCGCACCAGCGTCACGTCCATGCCAAGATACCGCGCGAATCCCGCGCAAACACCAGCGATCTTGGCTTGATCCATCGGCCGGCTGAGCGGTTCCGCGGGCCTCGGTACGGACGCGCCAACCGCAGTCGGGGCGGCGCAATTAAAGCAGAACTTGTCCTGCTCTCTGAGTTCGGTACCGCACCTGGTGCAAAACATCGAAGTTCACCTCTATCCGTATCTACGCACCCACCTTCGGCCCTGTTCCACGAAAAGCCCCGCGAGAAATCTTGCCCAAGATCACGGGCTTGCGCGCCCCCGTCGCAGTGGGAAGATTGCCCGCATGGCCGTGGAACGTCTCATAGGCTAGCACAGCGAACAGAATCGCCTCCTTGGTATCGACGCCGATTCCAAATTCGGCCGAAGTCGTGACTCGCGCGTGAACCAACGCTGCGAGCCGCTCCATCAGGTAACGATTGTGCGCGCCGCCGCCGGAAACGATGACCTCGCGTGTGTCCGGATAGCGGGCGATCGCAAGGGCGATGGTACGCGCCGTCAGCTCCGTTGCGGTTGCGATGTCGATGCGGGTCTCACGGACGAATTCGGCGCCATATTGCTCGCGGCCACACGACTTCGGCGGGTCGCGACGATAATACGGATCGGCCAGCAATCGTTCGAGCAACGCCGCGTTCACTTGACCCGCGCGTGCCCGTTCACCATCGCGATCAAAGGGCGGCGCCACTGCGTCCATGATCATGTTGCCGGGCCCAGTGTCGAACGCGATTATGTCTTCGGGCTTCGCATTCGCCGGAATCACAGTGATGTTCGCGATGCCGCCGATATTCAGTGCGACTCGCGCCATGGTCGCATGTCGGAAGAGCTGATAATCCAAGAACGGCACCAGCGGCGCGCCCTTTCCGCCGGCTGCAATATCGCTGGGACGAAAATCCGCGACGGTGTCGATGCCCGTGCACTCCGCAATCACGGCCGCCTCGCCAATCTGCATCGTGCTCGCCACCCTCCGGCCCAAAAACTCGACCGGCTCGCCTTCATGGAAAATCGTCTGGCCGTGCGATCCGATCAATTCGATCGTGTTCAGCGGTACTCCTGTCTTCACCAGCGCCTCCGCGAACAGTTCGCCAAGCAAGAAATTCAGCCGCGCAATCGTGGCAGTGTGCGTTGCGGCATTGGATACCGACAGAATCGCAGCTCGCACATCGGGAGAATAGGGCACGGTCGCCGTCGCCACCACGTGGACACCCTCGCCGATATCCACTACTGCCACATCGATGCCATCCACCGATGTTCCGCTGATTAGCCCCGCTACCCTCACTGACGCTTCAACTCCCGCTGCAGCTCGTTCAGCAATTGCAGCGCGTCAATGGGACGAAGTTCATCCACTTTCAGCTTGCGGATGCGCTCGGCGATCTCGTAGTTCACCGGCTCGAATAACTGGATCTGCGTAGAACTCGACGCACGGGGCGTCAGCTCTTCGGTAACCGCGTGCTCGGAGCGTTCGTGCAGCGAGAGAATCTCCCGCGCGCGCTCCACCACCGACATCGGTAATCCCGCCAACCGCGCCACCTCGATGCCGTAACTTCGGTCCGCTCGGCCCGGCTCCACTTTGCGCAGGAAAATCACTTGATCGCCCGCTTCCTTCACCGAAACATGCAGGTTCACAACGCCCGGCAACTGATCGGCCAGTTCGGTCAGCTCGTGATAATGTGTCGCGAACAACGTCCGCGCGCGGATGCGCTGATGGATGTGCTCGACTACGGCCCAAGCCAGCGCCAGCCCGTCATACGTCGCGGTGCCACGCCCGATTTCATCCAACACCACCAGACTGCGCGGCGTGGCAGTGTTCAGGATCACCGCGGTCTCGGTCATCTCCACCATGAATGTCGACCGCCCGCGCGCCAGGTTATCGGCCGCACCGATGCGCGTAAACACGCGATCCACGATGCTGAGCGCAGCCGAATCGGCGGGCACGAACGATCCCATTTGCGCCAGAATCACGATCGGCCGCAGCCTGCCGCAAGTACGTCGACTTGCCGCCCATGTTTGGCCCCGTGATCACCGCGATGAACTGCGATTCGGTATTGAAATACAGATCGTTCGGAATGAAGCGCAGCGCCTCGCGCTCGGCCAGCTTCTCGATCACCGGATGCCGCCCCGCGACGATGCGAATCTCGCCGGAATCGCTAAAGCTCGGCCGGACGTAGCGGTTTTCCGCGGCCACTTGCGCCAGCGCGCAGGTCACGTCCAGTTCCGCGATGGCCCCCGCGGTTTGCCGAATGCGCGCCGCATGCTCGGCCGCAAACAGGCGCAATTCCTGGAAGATCTCGCGCTCCAGCGTGAGCATTTTCTCTTCGGCGTCGAGAACTTTGCTCTCCAGCTCTTTCAATTCCGGCGTCGTAAAGCGTTCGGCATTCACCAGCGTCTGCTTGCGCTCGTAATCCGACGGCGCGTGCTGCAAATTCGCTTTCGAGATCTCGATGTAATAGCCGAACACGTTATTGAAACGCACCTTCAAGGACTGAATGCCCGTTCGCGCGCGCTCACGCAACTCAATTTGAGCGATGTATTGGCGGCTATTGCGGCTGAGATCGCGCAGCTCATCGAGACCGGCGTGATAGCCGGCGCGGATAGTCCCGCCATCGGCGAGATGGACCGGCGGTTCTTCGGCGATCGCGTTCAGAATGCGATCCCGCACTTCGGGGATTTCATCCAGGCCGCTCGCAATCGCGCCCCAACGCGCCGCATCAAATGCCGCTGCATGCTCCTTCAGCTTCGGAACCAGCGCGAGCGATCGCCCCAAAGCCACCAACTCGCGCGGGCCGGCTGTTCCCAGCGTCAATTTCGCGAGCAAACGCTCGAGATCCAGAACGCTTGCCAGCACCTTGCGCGTCTCCGACCTCCCGATGGTCGCCTGTAACGCCGCCTGCACCGCATCGAGCCGCGCTTCGATCTCCTCGAGCTGCAAACACGGCCGCAACAAACGCGCGCGCATCATCCGCCCGCCCATGCCGGTCGACGTCTGATCCAGCACATGAATCAATGTCGACTCGCGAGTTTCTCCGGCAAACAGCGGCTCCAGCAGCTCTAGATTTCGCACCGTAACTGCATCCAGGATCATCGATTCCGAACGGTCATAGAAGGACGGCCGATCCAAATGATCGAGCGCCGATTTCTGTGTGTCGCGCAGATAGTGCAGAATCGCGCCCGCCGCCGACACCGCCAGCGGCTTTCCACCCAGCCCGCAGCCATCCAGCGTCAGGAGCCGAAAATGTTCGCGCAGCACGCGGTCGGCATAGTCCGGACTGAAGATCCACTCCTCGAGCGTCGTCCGGAAACCGCGCAGGTCCGCCACCGCTTCCGCCGCCAGCACTTCGCGCACGTTCAAGTTTTCAAGCGCGGCATTGACGTCCGCGGCGTCCATTTCCGTGGCTCGAAATTCTCCCGTGGAAATATCCACGTGGGCCAAGCCCGCGCGCGTTCCATTGCGGCTCACGGCTGCCAGATAGTTGTTCTCGTGCGAGCGCAGCAGCGACGGTTCCATGGCCGTTCCCGGCGTAACCACGCGCGTCACTTCGCGCTTCACCAGTTTCTTGCCCGGCCCCGCCTCCTCCATCTGATCGCAGACCGCGACCCGATAGCCTTTCTGGATGAGTTGCGCCAAATAGCCATCAGCCGCGTGATACGGCACGCCGCACATCGGAATGGGCTGGCCTTTTTCTTTATTGCGCGCGGTCAGGGTGATTTCAAGCTCGCGCGCCGCGGTGATGGCGTCTTCGTAGAACAGCTCGTAGAAATCGCCCAGGCGGAACATCAGCAAGGCGTTGGGCACTTGCTGCTTGATCGCGTGATATTGCCGCATGAGCGGCGTCGTTGAGGGTCCAGGCGGCAACGCCGTCGCGTCGCGGTCCCCTTCAGGCATACAGGCCGCGGGTCTGCAAAGCCGAGGCGACGCGATCAATCGCCAGCATGTAAGCAGCCAGCCGGTTGTGCACCTGATGCTTCTCCGCGAAACTCACTACGTCTCGAAAACTATTCACCATGATCTCTTCCAGGCGCCCGTTGACGAGCTGTTCGTTCCAGAAGAAGCCCTGGCGATCCTGCACCCACTCGAAGTACGAGACGGTGACGCCGCCGGCATTGGCGAGAATGTCCGGAATCACAAAGATCTTTTTCTCGGCCAGAATCGCGTCGGCTTCAGACGTCGTGGGCCCGTTGGCGCCTTCGCAGATGATTTTGGCCTTGATCCTATCGGCATTCGCGGTCGTGATGACGTTCTCCTTGGCGGCGGGCAGCAACACATCGCAATCCAGGAAGAACGCCGACTCGCGATCGACGTCTTCGCCTCCCGCGAATCCGGTGATGGAGCCCGTTTCCTTGCGATGCTGCATCAATGCTTCGATATCCAGGCCGTCGCGATTATAAACTGCGCCATCATATTCAATGATGCAAATGATCTTGAAGCCCGAACGAGCCATAAGCCTGGCCGACATGCCGCCCACGTTTCCGAAACCCTGAATCACTACTCGCGTATTGGCCACGTCCAGACCGAACTTCCGCAGCGCTTGCATGGTGACGATCATGCAGCCGCGCCCCGTGGCCTCATTACGTCCGCGCGATCCGCCAAGCGCCAGCGGCTTGCCCGTAACCACCGCCGTCGCCGTGTGGCGGGTATGCATGGAGTAAGTGTCCATCACCCACGCCATGGTTTGGGGATTCGTATTGATGTCCGGCGCCGGAACGTCGCGTTCGGGACCGATGATGTCCATGATCTCCGACGTGTAGCGGCGCGTGATGCGCTCCAGTTCGCCCGGCGACAGCAGATCGGGATCGCAAATCACCCCACCCTTGGCCCCACCGAACGGGATGTTCACCACCGCGCACTTCCACGTCATCCAGGCCGCTAGCGCCCGCACTTCGTCGAGCGTCACGTCCGGAGCGAAGCGAATTCCGCCCTTCGCGGGTCCGCGCACGATAGAGTGCTGCACGCGGTAGCCGGTGAAGACTTCGTAGCGTCCGTCGTCCAGCATCACCGGCACGCTGACCTTCAACTCCAGAGCAGCCGTCCGGAGTATTTTACGCAGGCCTTCATCCAGGCCCAGCAACTCAGCGGCTTCGTTGAAACGCGCCTCGGCGGAAACCAAGGGATTGGTTTCCTTTTCCGACGATGGAATCGCTTCCAGAATCATGCGCCAGAAACCTCCAGCTACATTGTAGCTTCGGTAAACTGAGACATGGTGGCACGACTCATCGCCGCTCTGTTGATATGCGCCTGGGTTCCAGGATTCTGCCAATCCGACGATCTGAAAGTTGGCAGGTTTCTCGTCGCCAGCCGCGACTTGGGCGATCCCAATTTCGCCAAGACCGTCATCCTTCTGGTGCATTACGATGAAGGCCAGGGCGCGGTCGGTTTGGTGCTCAACCGCCGCACCGATGTGCCGATGTCGCGTGTGTTCCAGGATCTCAAGGAAGCCAAGAGCCGCATGGACCCGGTCTACGTCGGCGGTCCCGTGGAACTCAATAGCGTGCTGGCGTTGCTAAAAACTTCGAGCAAGCCCGAGAACGCCGCGCGCGTGTTCGGCGATGTTTATCTGATCAGCGACAAGGATGTACTGAGGGCGACCATGGCGTCGGGCGCCGAAGCCAGCGTATTTCACGCCTACGTCGGTTATGCGGGCTGGGGCGCCGGGCAACTGGAGCATGAAGTGGAGCTCGGAGCCTGGCACATCATGGCCGCCGATTCAGCAACGGTGTTTCACGCCGATCCCGATTCGGTGTGGCAGCGCATGATTCAGCGAACGGAAACGAACATCGCGCGACAGTTCACTTATACGCCGCCACTCCGGTAACCCGCTCGCCGATCACCAGCGCGTGAATGTGGTCCGTGCCCTCGTAGGTCTTCACCGTCTCCAGATTGCACATGTGCCGCATGATCGGATATTCGTCCATGATGCCGTTGGCGCCCAACAGATCGCGGCTCAACCGCGCGCACTCCAGCGCCATCGCGACGTTGTTCCGCTTCAGCATCGAAATGTGCGCCGGATCGATCTTGCCCTGATCCTTCACGCGCCCGGCTTGGATCGCAAGCAGTTGCGCCTTGGTGATCTCGGTGATCATCCACGCGAGTTTTTCCTGCACCAGTTGATGGCTCGCAATCGGCCTGTTATCGAATTGCTTGCGGACAATCGAATACTGCCGCGCGGTCTCATAGCAATCCATCGCGGCGCCGAGCACGCCCCAACCGATGCCGTAGCGCGCCTGCGAAAGACAACTGAGCGGGCCTTTGAGACCCTGAGCGCCGGGCAGCATCGCGGACGCGGGCACGCGACAATCCGACAGCGCCAGGCTGGACGTTACCGACGCGCGCATGGAAAGCTTGCCGTGGATCTCGGACGTTGTAAATCCGGGCGTGCCCTTCTCCACCAGGAATCCGCGAATGCCGTCGTCCGTTCGCGCCCAAACAATCGCGACATCGGCCATCGAACCGTTCGTGATCCAGGTCTTCTCGCCGTTGATCACCCAATCGTCGCCATCGCGCTTCGCGCGCGTCTGCATGCCCGCCGGATTCGATCCGAACCCAGGCTCTGTGAGCCCAAAGCATCCGATCGCCTGGCCCGATTGCATCTTCGGCAGCCAGCGATCTTTCTGCTGGTCCGATCCGTAGGTGTAGATCGGATACATCACCAGCGCGCCCTGCACCGAAACGAAACTGCGCAGTCCCGAATCGCCGCGCTCGATCTCCTGCATGATCAGGCCGTATTCGACGTTGCTCAGGCCCGCACAGCCATAGCCTTCCAGATTCGCGCCCAGGAATCCGAGCTGGCCGATTTCCGGGATCAGCTCCTTTGGAAAGCGCCCCTCATTAAAGCAATCGCGAATGATCGGCACCACGCGATCCTCGACAAATTGCCGCGCGGTCTGCCGCACCAGCAGCTCTTGTTCGGAAAACAACGAGTCGATCAGCAGGTAGTCCACGCCGGTGAAACGGGCCATCGCCCTATTGTAAGCGCTCGCCCGGCTTCTTCAACCACAGGAAGCAGTGATTGCCGATCCGTCCGGCTTGCGGCGAGCGCAGGAATAGCAGATCGAGATACCGAAGCGGAAACAGCAGCCATCCCAAAACAAGGTGGACCGCGCCTCGCCACGCTCGCCACGGCAGCCACAGCTTCACGTATTCCAAGGCAAAAACCAGGAGCGTCGCGGTCGGCCCCGTTCGCCAGCCTTCACTGACCACTTCAAGATCGCCGCCGGCCAGCAGCTTCAAACCATCCAGGGTAAAACGGCGGTAGTCGCCCGGGTACTCGTGAAAGGGATGGCAAAACGGCGTCACCAGGTGCGCGTATCCGCCGGTGGCGAGTACGCGAACGATCTCCCGCATCACGGATTCTGGACAACGCACGTGCTCGAGCACCGCGTCGCATTCGATGCGCTGAAATAGATTGGGCGGAAACGGCAGAGCCTCGGCGTCGGCGAGCACATCCACTCCCGGCGCAGCGAACAGATCGAGATTGACGTATCCCGGCGGCGTGCGCCCGGCCCCGCCGATGTATAGGTTCCAGCGGCCGAGCGGATAGTCGCCGGGTTCCCGCGGATTCGCAATCAGCGGCAGGGGAGGCTGCACGAAGTTCCACAGCCGGTCGCGCCAGCGCTTCGAATGCCGGCGGCCATAGACCTCGCGCATAGGGGTGGTGCCCATGGATTGACTGAGCCGATCCAAGGTGATTAACTAGTCACTAGCTAGTCATTTTAGCAGGAGAACCTCCAATGGGAACCGTCACCGCGCTGGAAGCCAAGACCCGATTCGGAGAACTCCTGGACCGCGTCGCCCGCGGCGAGGAGATCGTGATCACTCGGCACGATAAGCCCGTGGCGCGAATTGTCCCGGAAGGCCGCAAATCTCGAGATACGGTGCGGCGAGCGGTGGAGGACCTTCGCGCCCTGCGGAAGGAGATCGCTCAGCAGAAGGGTTTCAAACCTCTCACCGATAAGGAAATCAAGGACACGATTAACGAAGGTCGAAGGTGACTGGCGCATTCGTAGTGGACTCGTCAGTTGCCATCGCCTGGGGAGTGCCGTCGCAAGCCAGCGAAGGGGCCGCTAAGTTGCTGGAGGATGTCCTGGCCGGCTCTCCTGTTGTGGTTCCGGTTCTATGGGCGTTCGAAGTCGCCAACTCGCTGCTCGTCCTCTGGCGCAGGCGTGTTATCCAACAAGAGCAGTACGAAAGAGCGCGCTGGGACTTGGCTCATCTAGAATCAATCCTCGACGAAGAGGGTCCGCGTCTGGCGTTGGAAAACATTTCGACAATGGCGCGGGAACACACACTTACCGTGTATGACGCCGTTTACCTCGAACTGGCCTTACGCCGAGGCCTGCCACTCGCTACCCGTGATGCCGCTCTCAACAAAGCTGCGAAGCGGGCCGGCGTCCGGACCCTGCTCTAAACGTCCAAATTCCGCACGTCCAGCGCGTTCTCTTCAATGAACTTTCGCCGGCTCTCCACGTCTTCGCCCATCAGCGTGGAAAAGATGCCCTCGGTCTCGGCCAGATCCTGCAAATCCACCTTTAGCAGCGTGCGCGTCTCGGCGTTCATCGTCGTGGCCCACAATTGCTCGGCATTCATTTCGCCCAGCCCTTTGTAGCGCTGGATGGACACCTCGCGCATACCCTCGCTCTTCACGTGGTCCAGCAGCTCGCGCCAACCCGGCCGCGTCTCCCCTTCCGCTTTGCCTTCCTTCTGCACCTTGAACGGCGGACGATTATTCTTGGCCACCTGGCGAGCGATGGCTCGCATACGCCGGTACTCCGGCTGCAGAACCAGATCCACGCTGATGCCGCGCTCGGCGCTGGTCGGATCGAGATACACCACTTTCCACGCTTCGTGTTCTTCTTCCCGTTCTAGCCGCGCCTCGATCTTCGCAGCCTTCAGCGCCGTCACCACGGGCTCCAGGTTAGCTTTCTCCTGGAAATCCGCCTTGGTGTCCAGCTTGTAGTCGATGTTCGCCAGCACTTCCACCACGCGCGCGTCGCGCATGCGCCGCTCCATACGCCGGAACATTTGCTGGAACTCGTCGAGGGAAATAAGAAACGCGCGCAGCTCGGCGCCTTCGAGCTTCGTCCCATCTTGCGTCTCCACCGTCAGATTTTCCGTTGCCCGGCGCAGGATCTCCCGCGTGAATTCCTTGTCGTCCTTGATGTACTTCTGCGTCTTGCCCTTTTTGATCAAATACAGAGGCGGCTGAGCGATGAACACGTGCCCGCGCTTGATCAACTCCTGCATGTGCCGGAAGAAAAATGTGAGCAGAAGCGTGCGAATGTGCGACCCGTCCACATCGGCGTCTGTCATGATGATCACCTTGTGGTAGCGCAGCTTCGCGACATCGAAATCCGTCAACCCGATGCCGGTGCCGATGGCCGTGATCATGGAGCGGATTTCCTCGTGCCCCAGCATCTTGTCGTAGCGGGCTTTTTCCACGTTGAGGATTTTGCCCTTCAGCGGCAGGATCGCTTGATAGCGCCGGTCGCGGCCCGACTTCGCGGTCCCGCCGGCCGATTCACCCTCCACCAGGAACAGCTCGCAGCGTTCCGGATCCTTCTCCTGACAATCCGACAATTTGCCTGGCAGCCCGCCGGAATCGAGCGCGCCTTTGCGCCGCGTCAAATCCCGAGCCTTACGAGCGGCTTCCCGCGCGCGCGCCGCATCGATCGCCTTCGACACGATCTTGCGCATCACCGCCGGATTCTTGTCGAAATGTTCGCCTAGCTTCTCGTTCACCAACTGCACGACAAAGCCTTGAATATCGCTATTCAGTTTGCCTTTGGTCTGTCCTTCGAACTGTGGCTGCGGAAGCTTCACGCTCACCACTGCGGTCAAGCCTTCGCGGACGTCGTCGCCGGACAGGTTCTCCTTCACGTCCTTGAACAGCCCCGCCTGCTGTCCGTAGTAGTTGATGGTTCGCGTCAGCGCGCTTCGAAATCCGCTCAGATGCGACCCGCCGTCCACGGTGTTGATGTTGTTCGCGAAGCTGAAAATGCTTTCCGAGTACCCATCGTTGTATTGCAGCGCCACTTCCATCGAGAGCGCGCCGCCATTGGGCAACTCCCGCTCACCCTCGAAATAAATGGGCTTCTCGTGCAATACTGCTTTCCCTTTGTTCAGGTGCTTGATGAACTCCGCGATTCCGCCGCTGTAGTGAAATTCGTGCTGTTTCGGCGGGTCCGCCCGCTCATCGGTCAGTGTAATGGTCAGGCCCTTGTTCAAAAACGCCAGTTCGCGGAGCCGCTGCGCCAGAGTGTCAAAGTTGAACTCGTGGGCATCCATGATCGTCGTATCCGGTTTGAACGTGATCTTGGTGCCGGTCTTCTTGCCGGCCTTCCCGGCCTTTTCGAGCGGGCCCTGCGGAACTCCGCGATGATATTTTTGCTCCCAGGTATAGCCATCGCGCCAGATCTCGAGTTCCAATACTTCCGACAACGCGTTTACGCAGCTCACGCCCACACCGTGCAAGCCGCCCGAAACTTTGTAGCTCTTGGAATCGAACTTGCCGCCCGCGTGCAGCTTGGTCATCACCACTTGAGCGGCCGAAACGCCTTCCTCCTCATGCAGGTCCACCGGGATGCCGCGCCCGTTATCGACCACGGTCAGGGAGTTGTCGATATGAATCGTTACCTCGACCCTGTCGCAAAATCCAGCCAGCGCTTCGTCCACCGAATTGTCGACCACCTCGTAGACGAGATGATGCAGACCGTTCTCGGTGGTGGAGCCGATGTACATCGCGGGCCGCAGGCGAACGGCCTCCAGGCCTTCCAGAACTTTGATGCTACTGGAATCGTAAACTTCTGCCGGAGTGACTTCTTTTGTTGCCATGTGTAAAATTCAATCCTTTGTTGCTTGGTGCTTTCTGCCGTGCCGCGAAACTCAAATGCGCATCGGCATCACCACGTAGCGATACTTGTAGCCTCCGTCGCCTTCCACGGCCGGCCGCAATTCGCCCGCGCTATTGGGATCCTTGAAATGAAACGTAACCTTCTCCTCGCTCGACGCGCGGAGAAAATCGAGCAGGTAGCCGGCGTTGAAACCAATCTCCACCGGGCTTCCGTCGTATTCCGCGGGCAGGCTCTCTTCGCTCTCACCGGTTTCAGAAAGCGACGAATGAATGTGCAGCTCGCCATCCTGAACTCGTAAGCGGACCGCCCGTGATCGCTCATCGGAAAATTGCGAGACACGCTCGATCGACTTGCGCAGTTCCTCGCGATCCAGCACCACAAAGTGCGGATGGTCCTTGGGCAGCACGCGCTCAAAGTCGGGAAAATTCCCTGTCAGCTTCCGGCTGAGCAGCAACCGCTCGCCAAACTGGAAGAACAGATGATTGTCGTCGCCTGAAAACGCCAGCGTCGCATCGGCGGTCGCGTCCTGCCCCAGCTTCAAGATCTCGCCCATCGCCTTCCGTGGCAAGAGCGCCCGATAGGTGCTGGTTACGCCCGGCAGGTCCGCGGAATGCTCCACCATCGCCAGGCGGTGCCCATCGGTAGCCACCATGGAGAGACCGTTGCTCCTCAACAGCAGCAACGACCCATTCAAGGTGAAGCGTGATTCCTCCATCGAGATCGCGAAAATCGTCCGTGCGATCATCGACGCCAGCACGCCCACGGGTATCTGCGCGAGCACATCCGGCATCTGCGGCAGCTCCGGAAAACTCTCGCGCGACATACCGGCAATGCGCGTCCGCGATCGCCCGCACACCAGACTCGCCCATTGGTTGTCCTGGAGCTTCACTTCCAAATCGGCGTCTGGTAGCAGCCGCACATAGTCCAGCAGCCGCTTCGCTGGAATCGTGCCCGCACCCTGCTTCTTGACTCGCGCCGGACACGACGACCGTATCCCCAACTCCAGATCCGTGGCCGTCAAATTGATCCGGTCCCCTGCCGCCTCCACTAGCACGTTCGACAGAATGGGTATGGTCGTTTTCTTCTCCACCACGCCCTGCGAAAGGTTCAATTCCCTTACCAGATCCGTTTTGCTGACTGTGAACTCCATCATTTTCCTCGCCCGGTCCTTCTTGTCAGTTGCCAGCTCTAAGTAGCTCTTATGACGTTGTCAAAAGACTCATCAATTAGAACCGTATTCGTAGGGTCTGTTGAAATGTAGATTTCTCTCTAAATTATACAAAATTCAGAAACTTCCTGCCACTAGAAGTTGTGGATTCCGCCCTTGCCGACGGTGCAGAATTCCGCTCATCCGGTGTTCTCCCACCGCTTTCACAGGTCTGTTTTGGGGCCTGCTGTGGAAAACAAAAATAACCCTAATGGATTGAATCGACTAGCGTGTGGATCAGATTGTTCAAATCTTGGTCCCGCTGGCGCAGCTTGTCGATCTTCTGGATTGAGTGCAGCACAGTGGTGTGATGTTTGCCGCTGAAAGCCCGCCCGATCTCCGGTAACGATGCCGACGTCAGGTCTTTGGCCAGGTACATCGCTATCTGCCGCGGGTACGCGATCTTTTGCTCGTTGGTTTTCTGCTTTAGCTGGGAGGGCTGGAGCGAGAACTTTTCCGCCACCGCCTTCACGATGGATTCAATGGTGATCCTACGCTCTTGCCCTACGGTCAGGTGCTTCAAAACCTGCTGGGCCATCGCTAGCGTGATGGGCGACCCGGTGACCGATGAATACGCCAGCAGTTTGACCAGCGCTCCTTCCAGCTCGCGAACATTCGACTTCGTTTTTGTCGCGATGAAAATACGGACGTCCTCGGGCAGTTGCATGCCTTCTGCCTCAGCTTTCTTATCGAGAATCGCCATCTTGGTTTCGAGATCGGGCGGTTGCACGTCCACCATCAAGCCCCACTCGAAGCGCGACCGTAGCCGCTCTACCAGTCCCGGCGTATTCTTCGGCGGCACGTCGCTTGAAATCACGATCTGCTTTTCGTGCTCGAAGAGTTCATTGAAGGTGTGAAAGAACTCCTCCATGGTGCGCTCTTTACCGGCTAGAATTTGGATGTCGTCCACCAGCAGTGCATCCGCCGAGCGGTAATGCCGCTGGAAAAGCTGCATCCGGTCGTTCTTGATGCAGGTGATCATCTCGTTCATGAAGCGCTCGCTCGACGTATAGACGATCCGCATGCTCGCGTGATGATCGGCTAGCGACCGTCCTATCGCGTGCATCAGGTGCGTCTTTCCCATCCCCACCCCGCCGTAGATGAACAGCGGATTGTAGCTGCGCGATGGATTTGTCACCACCGCTTGCGCGGCCGCGTGCGCGAACTGGTTGCACGAACCCACCACGAAGCTGTCAAACGTAAACCGCGGGTTCAGAATGATCGACGGTGAGAACACAAATTCATTCTTGTCGTCGCGTCTGGCTTGCCACGATGCCTGCGCCGATCCCTGAATCTCATACACGATTTCTCGCAGCGACAAATTCAGGTCGCGAACGGCCGACCAGATCTCGCCCGAGTACTCTTGCTGAATCCAATCGCGAGTGGCTGCGTCCGGAACCGCGATCCGCAAGCGATCGCCCTCGCTCGCCAGGAATACTGTTCTCGATAGCCAATTATTGAAAGCATCCGTGCTGATCTTGCTCGCAATCTGATTCTTAATGCGGTCCCAAGTGTTCATTCTTCAATCGCAATCCGCGCAGTTTTTGCACAAGTTTTCCACAGACTGTGGAAAAGCTATAGTTCAAGTTGTTTCGATTCTGTTTGAGAACCGTTTGACTGGTGCTAATGTCAAGCGGCTCTTTCGGAAGCCGTCTTCTTCCCTCGTTTGAGGCAAAGTCAGTCTAGCACAACCAACCTTGGGGTGTAATCTATTTTTTGTACCTTTTTCTGCCTGTTTCTTCAATAGGTTACGTAAAACAGTATAAGTTCTAAATGTTGCTATTCCCCATCGAGTGTAAGTATGAACATTGGGTAAACTCCCAGGTTATTGGGGGTTGCTCTGCGCGCCGCATGCAGTGGAATTTCCCGAGTGCCATCGCGGACCCTGCGAGTTTGACACGCTCCCATGCGCCGCGCGACAATGAAGGTCGCTCGCGGGAGTAACTCAGCTGGTAGAGTGCAACCTTGCCAAGGTTGATGTCGCGGGTTCGAATCCCGTCTCCCGCTCCATCCCCTTATTTGTCCCACCCCGAGTGTCCCTATCCTCCACGACCGTTCTACTGCCCCGGCGCGCGGTAACGCATTTTGACTTCAAGCGCCTTATCCACTTCCTCTACCGTCAGCAATGGTGTCGTTCGTACCCGCACCGTTCCGGTTCCTGAGCTTGTCAAACTCACCGCCGCCGCCGTCACATTGTCCGGAAGATCGAGAATGATAATTGTGTCGTCCGGGCCGAACGCGTAGTAAAACGCCTCTACCTTTCCCCCGACGGCCTTTACCGCTGCCTGAACGTCGGCTCTCCGCCCCGACGCGGAGTCCTCTAGGAGACCTTGAATTCCTTCTTTGGTATAGGACGCCTGGATCAAATACTTGGGCATGTTCGGCCCTCCTTTGACATGGTCCTATTGTCACTCGCGCGGAACCAAAAAGAGAGATTCGTCGTATACCATCAATGAGGAGACTTCATGCTGGGCTTCATTCTGTGGTGCATTCTGTTCGTTTTGTGTTGGCCTCTGGCGCTCGCGGCCCTGTTCCTCTATCCCGTCGTGTGGCTTCTTCTGCTTCCGTTCCGCATTGTCGGCATCGCCGTGGGCGGTGTTCTGGAATTGGTGTGGTCCATCATCACCCTCCCGGCCCGCGTGATCAGGCGAGTGGCCTGACGTCATTCATCCACATAAATCCGCTTCACCCGCGCGTGAATCCCGCACAATACGCTGTACGAGATGGTTCCAGCCACCCGGGCGATCTGTTGCGCGTCAATTGATAGATCGCCTTCCTTACCAAGCAAGGTCACTGCATCGCCCGGCGCGATGGGAGGGCAATGTGTGATATCGATCGTAGTCAGATCCATCGACACCGCGCCGATCATCGGCGCCCAGTGGCCCTTGGCGATCACCCGGCCTTTATTCGATAGCCGGTGTGGAATGCCATCGGCGTAGCCCGCGGCCAGCACCGCGATCCGCGTCGGCTGCGTAGTGCGATACATCCCGCCATAACCGACCAGCGCGCCCGCCGGCAGATCCTTCACCGCCAATACGGCCGCTTTCCACGCCAGCGCTGGCCGGACGTCCAGCAGCCGGGGCGGCGCCGCACCCTTGGCGATCTGCGAGACGTAACCATACACGGCGTGGCCCGGCCGGACCATCCGCTGCCACGCGCCGCGCCTTCCATACGCGACCGGCGTGCTGCTGGACAAGTGCAGGATTGGCGGATGCATGCCCGCTTTCGCCAGGTCCGCGCACACACCCTGGAACGCGTGCACCTGATCTTCCGTCTGTGTGCTCGCGTAGTTGGCGGCCGACGCGAAATGCGTCATCAGGCCTTCCAGGCGGGCGTGTTTCGCCGCGCCGACTGCCTCCAGAATCTCCGATGCCGGCGCTCGCGTCCCCAGGCGCCCCATGCCGCTGTCGATTTTCAGATGGTAGTCGCCGGCCACGCCGCGTGCTGCTGCTACGCGATCCCATTGCGCAATATCGGCGAGGGAATGAATCACGGGCGTCAGGTTGTAGTCCAAGAGACCGGCTCGCTCGCCCGGCAAGAAGTCGGCCATCACCAGAATGCGGGTTGTGATGCCACGGTCGCGCAAGATCGCGCCTTCTTCTACGTTGCTCACCGCTAGCCAGCGCGCCCCCGCGGCGGCCAGCGCTTTGGAAACCTCCACCGCGCCGTGCCGGTAAGCGTCCGCCTTCACCACCGGCATTACTTCCACGTCCGGCCCCACTACGTCGCAAACCGCGCGGAAGTTCCTGAGGATCTGTGCCAGAGAGATCTCAACCCACGATCTGTAGGCGAACGGGCCCATATCTTCCATGGTAAGGGCGCTAGGCCTGTTTGCCTACCAAGAGAGCCTCATATCGATCGGTCACCGCTTCCCAGCCGTAGCGCTCTGCCACGCGAGCCCTCGCGCGGCGTCCCCATTCCAACCGCTCTTCGATACTCATCGCGAGCACCTCGCCGAGTTTCCGCTCCAGGTTGCCGGCCTCGAAAGCAATTCCCGCTTCGCCCGCCACCTCGGCGTTCTCCGGCGTATTCAAGTACAACACCAGTGCCTCTCGCCCCATCGCCTCGATCAGCGCCGGATGCGTTCCGCCCACTTCTGTCGCATGGATGTACGCCAGGCAATTTGACAGTAGCTCGTGGTAGCCCGCGCCATAAATCGCGCCCGGCATCACCACGCGCGGGTCTCGCGTATCGCGCACGCGTTGGATGTATTCTTGCGCATACGGCGCGTCCCCGATCAGCGCCAGCTTCACCGGCCCCGGCACTTGTTCAAAGGCCTCGCGCACTAAAAGCGCATTATTCTCCGGCTCCATCCGGCTAACGTACAGAAAATAGCGGCGGGCTTCAAGGCCGAGCTTGCCCAAAACCTCCGCTGTCGCCACTTTGCCGGTCTCGGCGCCGTAGGGAATGAACTCGGTGCGTTTTCCGTAACGCTCCAAATAATAGTGGGCGATCTGTCGCGCATCGGTAATCACGACGCTCGGGCAAAACGTCGCCAGCCACTCCGAGATCGCGTACCAGGCCTTCGCCAGGCGGTTCCATTTCTTCCGCTTGCGCTCAAGGCCGTCCACATTCAAAAGCGTCGGAATTCCCAACACGTGCGGCGCCAACGTGAATATTGCGTTCGCCCCGTTGCAATAGAGCGCGACATCGGCCCGGTGAAAAATCAGATGAACCGTGGAAAAGAAGGTATGAACGATGGTGTCGAAATATTTGTGGCGCCAGGTGGGCAAATAGATCAGCCGGACACCCCGGTAACTCGCCTCGGAATGCCGCTCCCGGCAGTACACCGCGACCTGATGTCCGCGCGCCACCAGGCGAGTGGAAAGCTCTTCGGCAAAGGTTTCAAACCCGCCATAGCGGGCTGGAATCCCGCGGGTGCCGAGAATCGCGATGCGCGCCGCCGCCTGCCTCCTGGGATTAACCCCGCGCAGCCTTGGAACGCGCCAACGGCCGCGATGGCTTCGGTTTGCTGGCCGGCGCACTCACCGGATGATAGCTGAACCAATGCGCAATGTACTCGTCATCCACGCGCTTGCGGCTCATGATGTCGCGCCGCTTGGCCATCACCCGCTTCCAGTTCCTGGCGATGTACCAAAACGCCTTCAGCGAACTTTGTTCGCGCACCAGACAACAGGAGACCACCACCAGGTCGCGCGCCGTGATGGAAAGCCAGTTCCTGCGATACAGATCGCCTGTCATGTTTTTCATGCGCATCAGGAACCGGTTCTTCACCGAGTGCATATTGATCACCGGAGGCAGCGCCCTCCGGTTCCCGGGCAAGACGTTGCGCACATGATAACCGCGCGCGTGCGGCGTGTAGATGCAGCGCCAACCCAACAGTTGCGCCCGCCAGGCCACGTCGGCGTCCTCGCGGTACACGAAGAAATCGGGATCGAAAAACTCATCGTCCACCGAAATGTCCTCGATCATCCGGCGCCGGTACAAAGCAGCCGCGGCCGTCGCGCCGAAAACAAATTCGTGGTTGAGATAATGTCCGTTGTCGATTTCCTGGCTGCCGCGGTCCAAGTGGCGCAGCATCGGCGTGAAGTAGATCCCGGTCGAATCCACCAGCGGCTTGTCCGGCAAATCAAAACTCGCCCGGATGGTCAGCAGCTTCCCGCACACGGTCCCGACCTTCGGATCGATCTGCCCGGCGTCGGCCAGCGCCTGAATGAAGTTCGGCAGCAACAGCACGTCCGGATTCAGCGTCAGCACCCATTCGCCCGTGCTCATCGCGATGGCTTGATTCTGCGCCGCCGCGAACCCGATGTTTTCATCGTTATAAACCACGCGGCAGCGATCCACGAATTGCTCCAGGATGTCCACCGTGCCGTCCGTCGAGGCGTTGTCGATCACGATGATTTCCGTGTTCGGATAACGCTGCGCTAAGACCGATTCCAGGCACCGCTTAATAAACCGACCGCTGTTAAAAGTGACGATTGTGACGGAAACCCGATCGTTACAGGACATGTATGTGGGTCGTGTCTCTATTCTTTTGTATTTTTACAACTGTCGCTGCTCTGCTGCCTTGCTGCAACTACCCAAAATGTTTAGTTCACTGACACGGCCAGAGATTAGACTGCGTCCCGCGAGCCGACTTATCTTTCCATAGACCCGAAGTGGCCTGAAACTTCGCCGCCGCACCGTCTCAACGGCCGTTCGAAACAAGGAACCGAGCATCACTGCCGCAGTCACCCGACGGTATCCGAACGGGCGAAAGTGCTTCGAGGCGTACTTTAGCAGGCTAACATACCAATACACCTCGCGGCACGACCACTCCAGCCCTGCAATACTGTGGCCACCTTTATGCCGCGCCGTAACTCGCGGCACATAGCGTATTTTCAGGCCTAACTCGCTCGCCCGCTTACAAAAATCCACATCCTCGAACCACAGTGGATAAAATTGTGTGTCAAAACCGCCCAGCCGCTGCCACACTTCGCGCCGAAACATCAGGAAAGCTCCCGCCGGTTGCTCGGCCTCGCCCGCAGTTTCCAGATCTAAGTCCAGACAGCGATATCGCCGGTTCACCGGATTGCCTGCGAGCACGCGATTGATCCCCAGCACCTCCAACATCAGCGCGAGTGGCGTTGGAAACCGCCGCAGCGTGAAGCCCCTCTGCACTACGCCCGCTTCGTTCACCAGTTTCCCCGCCGCTAATCCTATTCCAGGACCGCTACAAGCCTCCTCCAGTTCGTCAATCGGTGAGGTCAATTCCGTGTCCGGATTCAGCAGCAAGACTAACTCGGTGCCGAGAGCCGCCACGCCTTGATTGACGGCGCCTGCAAATCCAAGGTTATCCGCATTTGCAATTAACGTGACCGAAGGCCGGTGCTCCACTAACGCGCAGGTGCCGTCGCCCGACCCATTGTCGATTACCACCACCGGTAAGTCGCCGCAGGAATCCAGGCATTCTTCGATCACTTGCGCCGAATTGTAAGTCACCACCACAACGCCCGTGCGTGTAATCATTTTGTGACTCACGTTAGGGCAAAATATAATCGCCAGAACAGGTCGAAGCCCGTCAACTTCTGCAACTCGCGGATTTCCTCCTCGCCCCGTTCGATGATGGCAGGAAAGTTGGGACAGTGTTTTCCGCGCGCGGCCCTTCTGCGAGCCTCCCGCGAAGCCCTGTAAGCCTTCGATCTTGCCCGCCAGGTAACCTGGTAAAGCCCCGTGGCGGAGTGCGGTGAGTCCCCATAAGGTTTGAGCGATTAAGATGGACCAGCCATAGCGTTTGATCCAATCCGGCGGATAGTGTTTCGCCACCAGCAGTAACTGATTGCGCGCCATCCTCCGTACCGTATCCCGATGCCACTCGCCCAGCGTCGCGCTGCCGGCGTGATATGCGATTGCCTCCGGCACATAGAGTCCGCTAAGCCCCAGCTCCGCGCAGCGCAGGCCGAAGTCTACGTCTTCCAAGTAACTCTCGAACTGCTCATCAAGTAAACCCACGCGGCGGAATAAGTCGCGCCGGAAGACCGCCGCCGTGAAGGGCGCTATTTGGATGGCCCTCGGTTGGTTCCAAACTTCGGAATCCAACCGCCCATGGCCGCACCGCCACGCGCAACCGCCCCGGCACACCGCGTCAAACGAGCCGTCGATCCGATCGTGCGCCGAAGCATCCAGCAGTTTGCCCGTCGCAAACCAGCCGTTGCTCGATTCCAGCGCCGCCATCAATCGGGCCAGCCAGTCCGGCTCGAGCGTGATGTCGTTGTTCAAAATCGCAATCCACTCGGAAGCTGACTGCTCGATCCCCCTGTTCACCGCCGCCGCAAAACCCTGGTTCGCTCCTAGCGCAATCACTTCGGCTCCAGCCTTCGCGGCCACAGCCACTGAATCGTCCGTGCTGCCGTTGTCCACCACAATCGCTCGTTCGATCGGATACGTCTGCCGCCGCAGATCGCCCAGAACCCGCGCCAACAGCGCGGACCGGTTCCACGTTGGAATTACCACCCCGACGCCCATCAGGACCCTCGTATCACCTTGGACGTCCGCGCGAAAACCGTTTCTTCACCAGGAAGAACAGGTTGTAGATGCCGTCCCGCCACGGATTCAGCTTGATCTCGCCCAGCCGCGACGAATAGAGAATCGAGATCTCCGCGAAGCGCACCCGCGGGCTTTTCAGCGCTTCGATCTTGATCTCCTCGGAAAAGGCCATGCCGTCCGATTCCAAACAAATGTCCTTCAGGATCGAGCGGCGGAAGACCCACATGCCCGATTGCGAATCGCGCACCCAGCGGAAATACAGGAGCGACATTGCAAGCGACAAAATCCAGTTGCCCAGCCGGTGTTTCATGCTCATGGCATGCCGGTCGCGCACCGGGAATCGTGAGGCATTCAGAAAATCCACGTCCAGGTGCAACAGCGCTTCCAGTAAATAGGAAATCGCATCGGGCGGATAGCTGTGATCGCCGTCCAGCGTGATGATGATGTCGCCGATGGCCGAGGCAAAGCCGCGCTTGTAGGCTCTGCCATAACCTCGCACCGGTTCGCGAATCACCTCCGCTCCGAACGATCGCGCCACCTCTGGCGTCCGGTCCGTCGATCCGTTGTCCACCACAATCACCTGGTCCACGAATTCCGGCATGCGCCGTAACACCTGTTCGATCCCTTGCTCCTCGTTCAGACAGGGAGTGATAACTGTGATCCTTTGCGACTTGTACACTGTTGGGGAACTGCGCGCCCGGCGCTGGTACCATATTCTCATGAAGCTGCTTTGCGCCCTTACGGCATTTGTGGCCACCGCCGCCTTCGCCACCGTCAATCCTCAGCTTCGCGAAGTGAAGCGGGTCTACATCCTGGCCATGAGTGCCAGCATGGATCAATACCTGGCCAACCAGCTCACCAAGGCCGGCATCTTCGAAGTGGTAACCGATCCGAAGAAGGCCGACGCCATTATCACCGACCGCGTCGGTGAGTCGTTCGAGAGTAAGCTCGACGATCTGTATCCCCCGCCCGCTCCGCCCAAGAAGGAGAAGGTCGAGGAGACCAAACCCGCGGCCGACGCAACCAGCGATTCCACCAAGCCCGAAGTCAAGAGCCTGCGTGACATCAGCAGCGACAAGCTCTCGGGATTGGATCTGGGCGGCGGCTATCGGCCCAGCAGCATGGGCCGCGGCAAAGGCAATATCTTCATCGTCAGCCGCGCCAGCCGCGCCGTGCTGTGGTCCATCTACGAGCCGCCCAAGAACAACACCTCCGGCGAACTCACCAAAACTGCTGAGCGAGTGGTGAAGCACCTGAAGGAAGACCTGACCGACAAAAAACCCGCCGCCGAGTAGCGCGGCATCACGCGGCGTGTGGTTGCGTATAGAGGAACGGGCGGCCACCACTGCTTCTCCAGAAGTAGACCAGAATTATCAAGCTCGCAATCGCCGCGTACGCACACCACAGCGAGGTGAACGCGTATCGCTTGACCTCCATCACTACCAGAAGAATCGCCAGGTTCGCGGCGCCGAAAACTATCATCGCCCTGACCTTCGAGAAAAATAGCGAACCGCACGTCGCAACCACATACAGCACTGCGACCGCCGTATTGTTTGTCGCTTGATTGATGTACACGATACTGTTTCCCTTGACGTACAGTTCCAGCGGGTATGCGATCAACGCCCACAAAATATAAAGCGCCGTTGCTCCGCCCAGCGCGAGGAACGGCAGCATGCGCCTGCGGCTCTTCGCGTTGGGCTCGAACAGCAGCACGCTGAGCGGCAGCAGGAAAGGAAGCAACCCCTGCGCATACAGCATGTACGCCGCTCCCATGTTGTGTGTCACGGCGGGCGAGAGAATCCCATCCAATCCCAGCCAGACGAACCCTTCGACGAACTGATGAATGCCAAATAGCGTGGGCAGCGCCGCGAAAAGCAATTCGCGTCTGTGCTTCACCTTCGTCAAAGTGACGATGCCGATGGCGGCCAAAGCCCCGCTGCCAACAAAGTTGGCTGTTGCTGAAAAACACATGGCTAGTCTGTCCCTTGCGAAGTGCCACCTATCATCGCAGAATCGCTCGTTTTGCTCGCACCACTTGCTGATAACTCTCCACGAGCCGCTCCGTCATTACTCGCATGTCGCGTGTCTCAACCACTTTCTCGCGCGCGCGGCACGCCAATCCTCTGGCTTTCGCGCCATCCTCAAATAGTTCCACGATCTTTTGCGCAAACTCCGCTGGATCGGCCGCGAGCGAACAAATCTCGCCGTCCTTCCCCGCCAACCCCTCGGCGCCCAGCGGCGTCGAAACCACCGGAATGCCGGCCGCAAAAGCCTCCAGCAATTTCACCCGCATTCCCGAACCGCTCAGGATCGGGCACACGAACACAGCATAGCGCCCCAGCGGCTCGCGGACGTCTTCCACGAAGCCACGCAGCTCGATGTTGTCGGGCAGATTCGGCAGCGAATGCCTCGGCGGTGGTTCCGATCCCACGATTACTAGCCGTGCTCCTGGCTTCCGCTTGAGCACCGCCGGCAGCACTTTCTGCGTGAACCAATTGAGCCCTTCCTGATTCGGAAGATGCCGGAAGCTCCCAAGGAACAGCATCGTCTCCGGCTCCCGCCCGTCCGCCCGGAATTCGTAGCGCGACGTCGCGATCCCCGCGCGATTATCGTCAATCCTCCCGCGCAGCCCCGGCAAAAAGGACAGCAGGTAATCGCCGTTGTCGGGACTGCACACCTGCACGCGATCGAACTTCGGCAGCACGCGCAATTCATAGCGCAGCGCGCGCAAATATTCGTAGGCCGCCTTACCCCGGTCCAACAACCCGCGCACACTCGCCGCGCCGCGCGCGATCGATTGGAAATAGATGTCGTGCTCGAACAACACACACGCGATGTGCCGGTAATCGCCGACATACTGGCTGAGCGTTGTGTATTCCAACTGCACCACATCGATCTTTCGCACATACATTTCGCGATGCAGCCGCCATTCGAACTCCTGGCTCGCGAATTCGCGGACGGCATGCGGCAGAATTGAACCGAACTGTTTCTCATTACCCTCGGGTCGCACCAGGTAGTCAACCGAGGCTACCTTCCGCTCCAACTCCTCGTGCGGCTCGCGCTGCCAGGCATAATCGAGCAGGATCAGCAAATGCAGATCGCACAGCCGCGTCAATTCGAGCGCAGTTTGATACATGAAGACGCCGCCGCCATGGATCGGCGGACAAATCGGATACGGCGAGCAGAACAGGACGCTCAACCTTTCGCTATCCCCACTGAAAACTGCGAAGCGATCGCGAAAATATCCGCCCAACGGCCGTCGAAACGCCTCCGTGTCTTCGACGACCGCGAGGGTCCGCGCCCGCATTCTCGACCGCACCGCCTGAGGCAATTGCAGGAACGCCCGCCACAAGCCCGCGAACGTCGCGCGCTCCAGCGATTCGCCGAACAGCACTGTCACCACCGCGCCCGTGTACGCGAAGAAAAAGTGCGACGCGAACCGCTTCCACTCGTGAATGTTCTTCCAGCAGAACAACGCGAAGTTCTTCTTCAGAACCAGGTCGATGTGCGCCGCGGAAAATCTCTTCCCGATCGTCCCGCGATGCTCGTGGTACACAACGCTGCGCGGTTCATACAGCACCTTCCATCCGCGCTTCCACGCCAGGTATCCGACATCGGTGTCTTCCATGTAGAAGGGCGCCAGTAGCTCGTCGAATCCGCCCAGCTCCAGAAACTTGCGGCGGTCAAACGCACACGATCCCCCGCCCCCATAGGCGCACGGATAGAGCTGCTGAATCACCGGATCGTCCCGATGCCGCACCCGCACCGATCCGTTCTCCCACCACCATTGCGTCAGCCCGGTTTCCTCGCGCAGCTTATTCGGATCGCTGAAAAAGATCTGGCACGCGACGGCAAAGACGCGATCGTCGAAGAATCCATCCAACAACGGCTGAAGAAAATCGCGTTCCACGCGCATGTCGCTGTTCAGGAGGACGACGATGTCGTTCTTGGCCGCGCGAAATCCCGCGTTGGAGCCGCCGCCGAAGCCCAGGTTGCGGTCGAGCGCCAGCACGTCGCACCGCGGGAAAGCGCTCGCGCAGAAACTCGGCGCTGCCATCCTCGGACCCGTTGTCGACGACGATGATCTCGTTATCCGGATTGCCGCTTAGAGCTTCGACAATCGATGGAATGTACTTTTCGAGAAGATCGCGGCCGTTCCAGTTGGGAATGACAACGCTCGCGGACTTGTTGTTCGGCCGCTGATCCGGTGCGAGCGTTTTGCTCCGGAATAGGGATGCCAGGTCCGCCAGCGCAAGCGCCGCGATCGCGATGAACAAGAGGAAAGGAAAGAACAGAACCAGCGGAAGCGCTTTGACGAAGCGCCAAAGGATGATCAGGAACGTTTTCAAATCTCGGGCCCAAGTCCAACTGTCCGGCCCATCTTTACCCATCGTGACGACCGGATCATTTCAAGCTTCGCCGCCAGCTCCGCGCGTTGTGCCTCGGCGGTTTGGGCCCACTCGGTCCGTTCGCGCACCGTGGCCTCGGCTTGGTCCAGCAGACTGACGCAATGCGCCAGCTCCTGGCACTTGGCTTCCAACTCGGCCGAGGCTTTGCGGGCCCATTCCGTCTTGACCCGGTCCTGTTCTTCCATCCGCGCCATTTGTGCCCGATAGCCCTCGGCCAATTCCGCCGCTTCGTTTTGGAGAGCCACAACGCGTTCACCCGCGGCTTTCAGATCCGCGTCTAAGGCTTGCGCCCAACGATTGCGCTCCTCCAGCTCCAGCGTCTGCTGCCGATGAAATTGAAGAAGGGCTTCGCGATCGGCCTTGATCTGCGCCAGTTGCTGCTGCAATGCTTCCACGTGCAGCTCGCGCTCGCGGAGGACATTGGCCGCTTTTGGAACATAGACGAACGATTTTGGCTCCGGCAACGCGCGCGCCGAACACATCCCGATGAAGAAGTGCGCGTCCTCGGCGCTTCCTCCTCCTCCGTCAATGCGTGCTTCGGCCGGCCAGAAGCTGACGGCGGGATGAAACGCGAACGATTCCACGCGATTCTGCAACAGCAGCCGCACATTCGGAAATACCTGTTCCAGTTCGCGAACGAATTCTTCAGCTTCAAACTCGTGTTCGTGGAACGGATTCGGGCCGGTGGCCGCTCGCGTTTCGGCGTAATAGCGCTTGTTTGGCGACGAGACGATCAGCAAGCCCTCATGCGTCAGCACTCGCGCGCACTCCCTGAGAAAGGCCCGATAGTCCCCCAAGTGCTCGATCACTTCGAACGCGACTACGAGATCGAAAGATGACGGCGGCAAGGGCATCGCAGTGCAGGAGGACTCCAGGAATCGCAGGCCTGGGATCGGGTAACTGGCTGTCGCGTACTCGATCGCGTCCGCGGAAATGTCCAGGCCGGTCACTTCGGCGGCGGATTGCGCCAGTTCGGCCGAACCGTATCCCGTCCCGCAGCCCGCGTCGAGCACACGTTTGCCCTGCGCATATCTGCGCGCGAAGGCGTAACGGGCTAGATGCTCGCTCCACAAGTCGTCGTTCACTTGGCCCGGAATGACGCGCTCTCCGGTGAATTCAACCAACGGCCCGCTCCGCGTGTGGAACCGGCGGCCTCGCGCCCAACTTGCGATTCAGTTCCACTTTGCACGGCAGGTGAATGTGCCCGTACACTTCGCCTTCCGTCGGGCTCATTTGCAGCACGATCGCGTTGTCCACCCAGTCGCAGGTTCGATAGCCGTGCAGCGTTCCATCGGCGACCGCGGGGGAAAAGGAAAATGCCGATGGATAAAGCTCGGGAAGCTGTAGATGAAAATCGACGGTGTATATATCGCCGACAGTCATTGGAGGAAGGTCGAATGCTTCGCGGGCGGTATTGGTTCCGGCGAAATCGAGACCGATGTGATTGCGCATCATGAATCCCACGATCGGAAGCGTAAGATCCTCGATCGCCCGCACACTGATGCGCACGACAATGGTGGACGAAGGCTCTAGAACATAGATTGGTTGGCCGGCCGCGTCGAACACTGCGATGCCCAGCACTTCGGCGCGCCCGTCGCCGAAACGATGATCGATGTTGGGCAGCTTGTCCACGATCTCGGGCGCCTGCACACGCTCGTGCGGCGCGCTTTGTGCCTGGCGGTGCGTCGTGCTGAGGTAGACGTTGTCCTTTTCCACCATGGCCGCCATGTAGCGTGTGACCACGGCGTCGGTGTCACCGATTTCTTTGATGCGGCCGGCGTTCAGCCACATCGCGCGGTCGCCAATCGCCTTCACCTCCGCAATGGCGTGCGACACGAAGACAATAGTCACGCCCGCCGCCCGCATCTCATGCACCTTGCGCAAGCAGCGTTGGCGAAAATAGATGTCGCCTACCGAGAGCGCTTCGTCAACCAGGAGAATCTCGGGATCCACGTGAATCGCCACCGAGAATGCGAGCCGCACCGCCATGCCACTCGAGTATGTCTTCACGGGTTGATCGATGAACTCGCCGATCTCCGCGAACTCCTCAATGTGGGGAAATTTCGTGTCGATTTCTCTTTTGGAAAGGCCTAGAATCGCGGCGTTCAGATAGACATTCTGGCGTCCGGTGAATTCCGGATTGAAGCCCGTACCCAGTTCAAGTAAGGCCGCCACGCGTCCGCCCACGTATACATCGCCTTTCGATGGGTAGAGAATACCGGCGATGATTTGCAGCAGAGTGCTTTTGCCGGATCCATTCTCGCCGACGATGCAGAACGTTTCGCCGCGTTGGATCTCAAAACTGACGTCGGCAAGCGCCGAGAAGTCGTGGTGAAACGAAATCCGATTGAGGCAGGCTAATTCTTTGAGGCGTGCGCTCGGTGACGAGTAGATTGGGTAGTTCTTTGATACACCCCGAAACTCGACGATCGATTGTGGCACTAGATCGAATCTATCAAATGTTTCAGGGCGGCCGCCGACCCCCGCTTGCTGACCTAGACGCTGGTGATGCGGTGGACTCGCCGCAAATTGGTGAGGCAAATTTCTCTCACCCTGCGCATTCGCCTTAGGCCATGCACGTCGAGGAAGCCGGTAGCCGCCCTGCTGAGTAATCGCGGTCTATATTGGGCCTCCTTACTCGCCGGACTGGATTCTAACTCCCCAGCCCTGATTATTAAGTAACTCTAATGTGACACAAAGTCAAGGGTTTTAATGCGCTCTGGTTGACAGACCTGCGCGCGGCCTCCTAACCTTGAATAGGCCCACTGCCGGTGTAGCTCAGGTGGTTAGAGCGACGGTCTCATAATCCGTAGGTCGCAGGTTCGACTCCTGCCGCCGGCACCATCAAGATTTCGAGCCTGTCGACAGAATCCACTCGTAAATCCGCTCCAGTTCCGATTGCGAGTAGTATTCGATTTCGATTCGCCCGCGTTGATCGGATTTTTCAACGATCCGCACGCGCGTCCCGAGCGTGGCTTCGAGTTCGGCAACCGCAGCCTTGATGTTTGGATCTTGGAGTGGCGACTCGGACGGCTCCCTCGGCTCATTGATTTTCTTGACGAGCCGCTCCACCTGCCGAACCGAAAAACCTTGCGCTGCGGCTTTCTCGGCCATTTGCAACTGGTGGTCTGGATTCGTGAGTCCAAGAATGGCGCGCGCATGACCCATTGAGAGCCGCCGTTCGGCAACCAGGAGCTGCACCTCTCGAGGAAGCTTGAGCAAGCGGATCAAATTGGTGATGGTCGTTCGGTCCTTGCCCGTTCGCGCCGCGATCTCTTCGTGACTCAACTTCATTTCGGTTTGAAGGCGATGGAGCGCTTGCGCCGTCTCGATCGGGTTGAGATCCTCGCGCTGGATATTTTCAATCAGCGCGACTTCTAGAATCCGTTCATCGGCGTAGTCCTGGACGATAACCGGGACTTCGGCCAGCCCCGCGAGCTTGGCCGCCCGCAGCCGCCGTTCACCTGCTATCAGCTCGTAGCTAGTGCCCTTCTTCCGAACGAGCAATGGCTGGATTATCCCATGTGTTTCTATCGAGTTAGCCAGCTCTTCGAGGTGGGTGGCATCGAACACTGTGCGCGGCTGGAGCGGGTTCGGATGGATCCCTGCAATTGGGACTGAGGCTACGCGTGGGCCGGCCTCCGTATGAGGGGGCAGCGATACCGCTCTTTGCGGCAATAAGGCGGACAGCCCCTTACCCAAGGCTTTACGTTGCTTGTCCGGCATTGTGTCCACGAGCCAGAACCTCCTTCGCAAGTTGTATATAGCACTCTGCCCCGCGTGATCGTACATCGTATGCGATGATCGGCTTGCCGTAGCTAGGTGCTTCCGCTAGGCGGATGCTGCGGGGTATGACTGTTTCAAAGACCGATTTTTCAAAAAAGCCGCGCAAGTCAAGCTCTACTTGGCGGGTCAGGTTCGTTCTGTCGTCGTACATGGTGAGGAGCACGCCCTCGATTTGCAATGTCCTGCCGAAGGCCTCGCGAACGCGTTCGATTGTGTCCAGGAGCTGTGAAATGCCTTCCAGCGCAAAAAACTCGCATTGAATTGGGATTAGAACCGAGTCCGCAGCCACCATTGCGTTCAGCGTAAGCAGGTCGAGAGCGGGTGGGCAATCAATGAGAATAAAGTGATATTGTTCGCGGATGGCCTCGAGCTTCTCACGCAGTCGAAACTCGCGGTTCTCAAGCTCGACAAGCTCGAGGTTGGCAGCGACCAGGTTTCTGTCCGAAGGGAGAATGTCCAAGCCCTCGAATTCGGTGCTGATGATCGCGGACGTGATGCTTGTCTCGCCGAGCAGCACTTGGTATAACGTAAGGCGCCCCTCACCTTTGGCTATTCCGAGGCCCGTGGTTGCGTTTCCCTGAGGATCCGAATCTATAAGCAGGACACGAAGATCGTTGGCTGCAAGAGATGCAGCCAAGTTAATCGCGGTAGTCGTCTTGCCGACACCGCCCTTCTGATTGGCAATCGCTATGACTTTTCCCACAGGTTCCACGTGGAACGAAGCGCAGAACGTTTCACGTGGAACATTTTCCGTAAACGCATAGCCTTCGGTCTCCCCAAGGTAACCGAAGTGGCTCGGCCCACGCAATGTGAGAATCCTTTTGGATCGTCGAAAAGTCATCTTCGCCGAGCATCAAACCGACATTTGGGGCCAGACGAGCGGCGCTAACCAGCACTTGCAGAGGATCGACAGCCCGCGCGACAACCCAGTTCGCATTCGCTGTAAGGTTCTCCATGCGTTCGGCAAGCACCGAGATATTCGGAATTTCCCTGCTGGACTCCCGTAGGAACACCGCCTTCTTTTGGTTCGATTCGATGAGAGTTACTTGCCAAGTGGGCTTCAGGATTGCCATTGGAATCCCAGGAAATCCGGCACCAGACCCCACGTCTAGCACAGAAATCTTGTCACCGGCGGCCGGAAGATGAGCCGCGAAGAATAAGGACTCGCAGTAATGCCGGAGGACCATCTCGGGTCCAGGCTTCACGGTGGTCAAGTTCATTCGCTGGTTCCAGCGAATGAGCAGCTCGTAGTGATTGTAAAGCTGAGCGATCTGCGATTGACTCAGCTCAAAGTCGAGGAGATGCGAGAACCAATCAGGAGTGGGCACCAATGCTTAGGTATACGTCGAGCACTGCCACTGCGGCGGGCGTGATCCCGGGAATGCGGCCAGCCTGGCCGAGTGTTTGCGGCCGAACGCGCTCCAGCTTCTGCTTCGCTTCGGTGGAAAGGCCGGGAATGCTCGCAAACTCGAACGCCGCAGGAATCCGCCGCAGCTCGGACTCGCGGAGGCGATCGATTTGCCGTTGCTGTTGCGAGATATAACCGGCGTACTTGGCCTCAGTTTCAATGGTTGCAAGAAGCCCGTGGACCGGCGCTTCACCGAGGAACTCTGCAACGGGCAAGGAGGCAATCGCATTCTCTGGCCGACGAAGCCATTGAATCAATCGCTTAGACTCGAGAAATGCGATCAGGCGCGCTTTCTGATCTTGCTTCCGGCGATAGAGTGTCCAGCGATCATCGCCAACCAGACCAGCCTCGCGACCGATCGGAGTCAGCCGCTCGTCGGCGTTATCGATTCGCAGGTGCAAGCGGAACTCGGCGCGCGATGTGAACATCCGATACGGCTCGTCGGCGCCTTTGCTAATCAAGTCGTCAATCAGGATTCCTATGTATCCTTGCGTTCGCCCAATGATAATAGGCTCCTGCTTGCCGATTCGGCGCGCGGCGTTTATGCCCGCAATGAGGCCTTGGCAGGCGGCCTCCTCGTAGCCCGACGTTCCGTTGATTTGGCCAGCGAGGAACAGGCCTTCGATCGACTTCACTTCCAGGCTGTGCTTCAGTTCGCGCGGATCGATCGCGTCGTACTCGATGGCGTAGCCAGGCCGGATCATCTCAGCGTTTTCAAGGCCCGGAATCGAAGCAACCATTGCCGACTGCACGTCGATCGGCATGCTCGTAGACATGCCGTTCACGTAGACCTCGTTTGTGTCGAGACCCTCCGGCTCCAGGAAGATCTGGTGGCGCTCTTTGTCGGGAAACTTGATCACCTTGTCTTCGATGGAAGGGCAATATCGCGGGCCTACTCCTTGGATCTGGCCGCTGTAAAGTGGCGAACGGGCGATGCTATCGCGCAGAATCTGAAGTGTTTGTCCTGAAGTGTACGATATATAACAATTGATCTGCTCGCGATCGATCTTCTCCGTGAGGAACGAAAACGGCGTGGGTTCGGCATCACCGCTTTGCGCTTCAAACCGAGACCAGTCGATGGTGCGGCCGTCAAGACGGGGCGGAGTGCCCGTCTTCAACCGGGTCCAGGCGAGGCCGAGGGTTCGCAACTGATCGCCGAGCAGGTTCGAAGGCGCCTCCCCGTTCCGGCCGCAACTGTACTTCATTTCGCCTACGTGAGCGAGACCATTCAGAAATGTTCCGGTAGTGACAACAACAGAATCGGCCGAAATTGTTCTACCGTCGCGGAGCAGAACGCCAGTGGCACGCCCATTTTCTATCGAGAGTTGCGCGACCTCGGCCTGCAGGATCCGAAGGTTCGGCTCGCGCTCCAGCACTTCGCGCATCTTGATGCGGTATTGCTTCTTGTCGCACTGCGCTCGCGGCGACCAGACAGCGGGCCCGCGGCTGGTATTCAAAAGCCGAAACTGGATGCCCACTGCGTCCGTGATTTCGCCCATCACGCCGCCGAGCGCGTCGATTTCGCGAACCAGGTGGCCCTTTGCGATGCCGCCGATCGCGGGATTGCACGACATTTGCGCGATCAGGTCGATATTCATCGTGATCATCGCGGTGCGCAGGCCCATGCGAGCGCACGCACGGGCGGCCTCGCAACCGGCGTGGCCGGCGCCCACGACAACGACGTCATATCGCGACTGCATGGCTTTTCATTTTCAGTGTGGCATACTTCGATCTATCGCAATGAACATTCTGGTGATAGGTTCGGGCGGGCGTGAACACGCGTTGTGCTGGAAACTCGCGCAGAGCCCGAAGACGTCCGCCTTGTACGCTGCACCAGGGAATCCGGGAATCGCGCAGGTGGCGACGCCTCTTGCAACAACAGACTATCTTGCGGCGGCCGAGTCCATCGACGCCGATCTGACCGTGGTTGGGCCGGAGATTCCGCTGGCGGCCGGTATAGTGGACCAGTTTCGCGCCAAAGGTCGCAGGATTGTGGGCCCGACGGCGGCAGCGGCGCAACTGGAATCGAGCAAAGCGTTCGCTAAAGAGCTGATGCTGCGTGCCGGAATTCCGACGGCGCGGTTTGCGGCTGTGAAGAGCGCAGACGAGGCGCGCGATGCGCTGCTCGAATTTGATCTGCCAGTAGTGATCAAAGCAGACGGACTCGCCGCGGGCAAAGGCGTGATCATCGCCAAGACGCACGAACAGGCGCGCGGGGCGATTGATCAACTAATGACACTGGGGTCGACGCTGGTCATCGAAGAGTTCCTTGCCGGCGAAGAGGTCAGCTTTATTGTGCTGAGCGATGGGGTCAATGTGATGCCGCTCGAACCAACGCAAGACCACAAGACCGTGAATGATGGCGACACGGGTCCCAACACCGGGGGCATGGGAGCGTATTGCGACGGCCGGATTCTCAGCGAATTCCAGCAAGCGATGGTGATGGCGCAGGTGATCCGGCCGGCGATAGCGCAGATGCGCTCCGAAGGCACTCCGTTCACCGGCTTTCTCTACGCGGGGCTGATGATGACCACGCAAGGACCGAAAGTAGTGGAGTTCAACGCGCGCCTGGGCGATCCGGAGACGCAGGCATTGATGCATCGCATGGCGTCCGATTTTGTCGAGCCACTGTTCGCGGCGGCGCATGGGGCGCTAGATGAAACGCCGTTGGAGTGGAAAGCGGATCCATCGGTGTGCGTGGTGCTGGCGGCGGCCGGATATCCGGGATCGGTGCGAACGGGTGACGCCATCATGGGGTTGGATGAGGTCCACGACGCGACGGTGTTTCACGCCGGAACCAAGTTGGATGGGGATCGAGTGGTAAGTTCCGGCGGGCGGGTTTTGGGGGTGACCGCGAGCGGCGCGACGCTCGACCTTGCGATCAGCAACACATACGCCGAAGTACGCAAGATCCGTTTTGACGGGATGCATTACCGGAGCGACATCGGAAAAAAGGGCTTGAAACGTTGGTAGTTGACATTTATATCCACCCATGATATATCCATAGACGATATGGAGCAGTTACCACCGGCAGCATTCCTGATCCTCTTCGCCCTGGCGGCCGGCGATAAACACGGGTACGCGATTATGCAGGAGGCGCGGAAGCTCTCCGATCGCACCGTCCAGCTTGGGCCCGCGACCTTGTACACGACCATCCAGCGGCTGCTGGATGCCGATCGAATTCAGGAAGTGCCCGGTCCGAAGGATGGCGACAGCAGGCGCCGGTATTACCGGCTGACTGCGGCGGGCAAGTCAGCTTTAAACGCGGAAGTCGCGCGCATGGAAGCGCTGGTGCGCAAGTCGAAAGCGATGCGGCACCGATTGGCGGAGTCATGAAGCGGCTACTTGAATTCAGCATCCGCGCCTATCGCGCACTGCTGTTTCTCTACCCGGAAGAATTGCGCCGCGAATTCAGCGGCGAGATGGTGCTGGCGTTTACCGACGACCTTGAAGAAGCTTGGGGCGATGCGCGGATCGCGGGCGTAGCCCACGTCTGGTGGCTGGCCCTGCGGGAGCTAGTGACCGTTGCAATCCCGAGCCAAAGGTCCAACCCTTACTTTCTTTCGCCCGCCCTGGCCTTTTTGACAACCGCGGGCACCCAGAGCGCGATTATCTGGTTCGGCTCTCATGTTTCGCACATGGGCGGCGTTCCGGAGGTTACCGTCATGGGGCTGGCGGTACTTATGGCCAGTTCGGTAAACGCGGTGGTCGCGTTGATCGTGACGTGTTTTTACTCCCGTTGTTCAATCAACGTTATCGTTCTGGATTGAGCTGTGCTCGAGATTCGTCATCTGACCAAACGGTTTCGCGGAGCGCCGGTGGTGGATGACGTGAGCTTCGCCGTGCGGCCCGGCGAGATCACCGGCTATCTCGGTCCAAACGGATCCGGCAAATCGACCACGGTAAAAATACTGACGGGGCTCCTGCACGCGAGTTCGGGCCATGTGTTTTATCAGGGGCGCAACGTGTCCGATGACCCGATCGGGTTCCGGCAGCGTCTGGGATACGTGCCGGAAGAGCCGAATCTCTACGGCTATCTGACTGGGCTCGAATATCTACAACTCGCCGGGGGCCTGCGCGGGCTTCCACCGAAGCTGGTGGACCAGCGGGCCAACCAGTTGCTGAAGCTGTTGTACCTCGAAGAAGCGCGCTGGGTTCCGATCGCGAACTATTCGAAAGGCATGAAGCAACGCATCTTGATCGCGGCCGCGCTTCTGCATGATCCCGATGTTCTGATTTTCGACGAGGCGCAGTCCGGTCTCGATATCACAAACGGCCTCTTGTTTCGTCATGTGCTGCGCGAGCTGGCGGCGCGCGGCAAGGCGGTCCTCTATATATCGCATGTGCTCGAACTAGTGGAAAAAGTGGCAGACCACATCGTCGTGATCGACAAAGGCCGGATTGTTGCGGACGATTCTGTCGCCGGACTGCGGGCGCTGATGCAGCGGCCGAGCCTGGAGGGGATCTTCATGCAGCTTGTGCAGCAAGACGACTTGGCGTCGCGAGCTCGTGCGATCATGTCGGCACTCGCACAATGACGGCGCAGGCGCAGTCACCTTTCCGGCTACTGCTCAAGCTATTTCAAGATCGCTTCTTCGAGAACGACAGCGTTGGCGGAGGATTTCAAACCAACATTTACCAAATGCTCGGAATTCTTGTGACCATTAGCCTGTTACTTGTGATGCCGACGTTGCAAGCGCTTGCTCCACAGCCGGCGGCACCGCAAGGCGCATGGCTGCTGCGAAACTTACGGCTGTTCCTATCGGCCTATTCTTTCGGAGTGGCCGCCTTCGCTGCGGTGTTCGAGTGGGACATGCTTTTCCCGGACCGCCGCGATTTTCTCATTCTGGCTTCGTTCCCGCTCCGGTTGCGTGAGATCGTTGCCGCGAAATTTCTTGCGCTGACGGTCTTTCTGCTCATGCTGGGGATCGCAATGAACCTGTTCCCGGACATTGCCGTTCTGCTCATGGCGACGTCCCTCGGTAGCGCGGGGCCGCGGATTGGAGTTGCGCAGATTGCCGCTACGGGAGGCGCATCGATATTCGCTTTTCTCGCTGTCACGGCATTCCAAGGCATGTTGATCACCGTCACATCGGCGAAGACATTCCGGCGCATTTCGCCGTGGATACAAATGCTTGGCATGAGCATGGCGGTCATGCTGGTGCTCGCGTTCCCAGTCTATGCGGGGTTGTTCCCTCGCGCGATGGAGCAACGGCAACTCTGGCTGTACCTGTTTCCGCCGGTGTGGTTCAGCGGGTTGTATGAGTTGTGTTTGGGGGGCCGGGACCAGCTCCTGGTCTCGCTCGGGATATTGTCAATCAAGATGACGGCACTCGCGGCGCTGGTGATTTTACTCACTTGGGGCCTGGGATTCAGGAGACACTTCCGGCGGACACTGGAGAGCGAAGATGCGCAGCACCGGCCGCGCGCTTGGAGCATCCCAAGCTGGCTAGTTCGAAATCCGCAGGAATGGGCAATTTTCAACTTCATCGGCAAAACATTGGCGCGCAGCCAGAAGCATCAATTCTTTCTCGCTACATACCTCAGTGCCGGAGTCTCGATTGCAGCGCTGTTCGGCGTTGCGATCCGCGATGGCAAGGTCGCGTTGTCCACAACCGGAGGGAGGGCGGTTGCGTTCGTGATTGGTTTCTTCTTTATCTCGGGCCTCCGCGCCGTGTTCCAATTTCCGGCGGAGCTTAGCGCGAATTGGCTGTTCCGGATGACGGAAGCTCGCTGGACGGAAGTATCGCGAAGCGCAACCAGGAAGCTGGCGCTAGTTTTTGGCGTGGTTCCGGCGCTTCTATTGGTGCTGCCGGTAGAGTTTACGGCCTGGAGTTGGCCCGTGGTGCTGGAGCATGCAGCGGTACAAATTCTGGCCGCAGCGATGCTCGTGGAGGCGATGTTCTGGAACTTCGACAAGGTCCCGTTCACGTGCTCTTATTTCGCGGGGCGAACCAGCCTGGCGCTGCTCGTGGTGCTCTACATCTACGGGATCACGGGCTACAGCTTTCACATGGCAGACATCGAGAGCGCGGTGGAACGCAGCTGGACGGTCGCGCTGCTGTTCTTCGCGGCAAGTGGCGCGGCGCTCGTATTATCCTGGCGGCGCCATCCGGCGGCCGCGGCGGTGCGGTTCGATGGGAACGAGCCGGTGATTCAGACGCTCGAACTGACGTGAGAGGCTCTGGTAAGTAGGACCCACCAACCCAGCTAGGCGCTTTTCGAGAAGTCAATCCTGATCAATAGCTCCACCACCCCTTCGCCCTTCGGAGAGAACTTCTTCACCTCAATTTGTTCTGTGGAAATGTCCGCAAGGGAGAAATGAAACTCCATCTGGTTGGGGTTCTTCTTCCTTACTTTGATGAACTCTTCGCCGAGTTCGCTGTAACTGAGATCGACTCCCCAATATTTTCGTGCGTTGCTAAGCACTCGGAGACTCGGAATTGCTTTACAAGTAACGTGCTTATGAAAAGCTGCCCGGGTGATGCCAAGGCGTGCTACGAACTGCTCCATTGACCAACCTGCCTTCAACGCTCGGTCGCGCGCACGAAGGAATTCTTTTGCAACTTTGCGCTTGAAAGCCTCATCGCCTGGTGTTGATCTCCCCACAATTACCAGTTCTGAACGTACAAGAGTCTTTTAGGGCTTGTCAACTCCAGTATACGTATACTAAAGTTGACATAGGCAATACTGAGACGAACCCGTGCTGGATCAGACGTTCATTCACATCCCAGGCATTGGGAGGAAAACCGAACGCGAGTTGTGGGACGCGGGGATCACGTCCTGGGATGATTTCGGGGGTTTCCTTACTCGCCCCGCACCAATCGGCAATGGGCTTCGGCGGCGCCTAGAAACCTATATTCCACACTCGATCGCGGCCGTCAAGAGAAGGGACGCCGCATTTTTCCGTCGTCTTTCAGGTTTGGGCGAGGCTTGGAGACTCTTCCCGGAGTTTGCGGATCAATGCGTCTACCTCGACATCGAAACAACCGGTCTCTCCCCTGTCTTTGACACAGTGACCGTGGTGGGTCTCTATGACGGGCGTCGATATCAAACATTCATCGCTGGACATAACCTTCAGGAGTTGCCGGAACAGCTGAAAAAATACGCTGTTGTTGTCACGTTCAACGGCGCCGGGTTCGATCTTCGTTTTCTGAAGCTCGCGTTCAAGAACTTAGAGCTACCTCCGATCCACATCGACCTGCGATGGGTCACGCGTCGATTGGGCCACCGCGGTGGACTTAAGTCCATCGAAAGGGAGTTTGGCGTTTGCAGAGACGCGTCGGTTGAAGACATTGATGGCCACGAGGCAACGGTGCTGTGGTCGCGTCACCTCAGGGGTGATCAATCAGCTTTACGCAGCCTGATTACCTACAACAGAGAAGATGTTGTTCATTTGAAGGCGATCATGGAGATGGCCTACGACCGGCTTGCGAAACAGGTCGCCGGGTCGCTCGGGGACCACAAGAAGATGTACGTTCGAGTTGGGGCTCTCCCGAAGGCTCCGAAGGTTCGTAAGCAGCCGGTCCAAAGCGTGTCAAAAACGCTGGTCGCGCAACTCCTAGAGCGCTGCGACGTCACGACTCCGAAGATCGTGGGTATAGATCTAACGGGGAGTGAACGTCGAGCGACTGGTTGGGCACTGCTCCACGGGAGTCACGCGGAAACAAAGAGTCTTATCACTGACGACGAACTTGTTAGCGAAACCCTGGCGGCGAGCCCGGATATCGTTTCGATAGACTCGCCTCTCTCCGTTCCGGAGGGCTGGGATTCAGCCCAAAAGCAGCTCATCCGCGGCGCGCCCATCTACCGAAAGTGCGAACTAGCCTTAAAGAGAATGGGAATCTCCGTGTTTTGGTGCCTCTTACCCAGCATGCAATCTCTGACTATGCGGGGCATGCATTTAGCCGAAGAACTGAGGAGCCGCGGGCTCCACGTTATCGAGAGCTACCCAGGTGCAGCTCAGGACATTCTCGGAATACCGAGAAAGGGTTCCAGCCTAGAGGAACTCAAGCGGGGTCTGAATCGGGCGGGAATCGGCGGTCGCTACCTTGAAGACCGCGTCACGCACGATGAAGTAGACGCCATCACGTCCGCTCTCGTAGGCCTGTTCTATTTGGCGGATGATTACATCGCGCTTGGGACTCCAAAGGAGGACTACCTGATCGTACCCAGGTCTCCTAAAATCAACTACGCGAGGCTAGCCGAGATTCTCTCCTTGACGGGTTTGGACCAGTTGGCCCCGACTAACACTGACGAATCAAAACGCGAGCTTCATGCCAGGCCAGCGCCCATTTCGGCCTTCGCCTGATCAACCGCTATTTCTCGGCTTTGCCGGTCGTATGGGTTCCGGCAAGACCTCAGCGGCCACCTATTTGAGTGCGAGGTACCGCTTTCAGTACACGCGCTACAGTCAGGTGCTGCAGCAGTGGCGTGCCGTGAGCAGCCATGATCGAGATCGACTTCAGCAGCTCGGCTGGGACATAATGTCCGGGGGACTACAGGCGGAGCTGAACGCTCGCCTAATCGCCGCCTTAGATCGATCGCGAAGCGCGGCAATTGACGGGCTCAGACACATGATTGATTTCGAAAGCCTCTCGACGAGCTTCGGCGGGTCTTTTGCGTTAGTCTTTCTTGAGGCGGGCGAACAGCACCGCTTCGCGCGGCTAGGGAAACGCTTTGAGACGTTCGCCGCGTTCCAGTCGGCAGAATCGCACCCTGTTGAGGCGTATATCGATACCCTGCGACCGCTCGCGGCTCTTACTATCTCGAATGAGCTATCGTTGGACAGCCTATACCAGCAGTTGGATAGGTGGATTACAGGCATGGGAGTGAGGAATCAGTCGTGAGCGTTTGGGTTGTAGTAGGTGGACAGTTCGGCTCCGAAGGCAAAGGTAAGATTTCTGCAATCATCACGTTGCAGGAAGAGATCGACCTGTGCGTCCGATGTGGTGGGCCGAACTCCGGCCATTCTTTCCAAAAGCAAAATGGCGAATTGGTTTTGCTGCGCCAACTGCCGACTGGTTTCGTTCGGCCGGAGACTCGTCTCCTCATTCCGGCGGGAGGGCTCGTAGACCTGCAGGTTCTACGATCCGAGATCGAGGGTTTGGGGCTCGATGCAACGCGCGTTGGTGTCGACCGAAACGCCATGATCATCACGTCCGGCGATCGCGAGCGGGAGCGGGAGCTTGGACTTTCCGAGCGTCTCAGCTCGACTCTCTGCGGAGTCGGATCTGCAGTCGCTCGGCGTGCTTTGCGGTCCAGCGACGTTCAGCTGGCCGAAAACGTGGTGGGAAAACACGACTGGCTGCGCCCTTTCCTAACGGACGTCTCAGCCGAGGCCAACACGGCCGTGGATTCCGGGAAAAAGGTTCTCTTAGAGGGGACGCAGGGGTCCGGGCTCTCGCTGTATCATTCGGCGCTCTATCCCAAAGCGACCTCACGCGATACGAATGCAGCGGGCTTTCTCAGCGAAGTGGGATTGAGTCCACGAGTGGTTTCTGAAATTGTCCTGGTATTCCGAACTTTTCCGATTCGTGTGGCGGGTGTTCAGGCTGGCCCACTACACGAGGAGCTTACCTGGGAGAAACTTCAAGTAGAGTGTCGTTCGCCTGTCCCGTTACACGAGTACACGAGCGTCACTCACAAGCTTCGGCGTTTGGGCCGCTTCGACTGGGACGCTGCACGGCGCGCAGCTATTTTGAATCGACCCACAAAGCTGGCAATTAATTTTCTCGACTACTTGGACTTCGAAAATCGCGGTGTGTCGGATTGGGAAGGCCTAACCCCAGCGGCAAAGAGGTTTGTCGATAACCTCGAAGAAATGTGTGACACGCAAGCTTTCTGCGTTGGCACGGGTCCCCGCCTATGGGACAATGTCTCTCGCCCACAGCTGGGTACGTGCTCAATGGCCGCGGAGAACTGCGATTCGCTCAAGTTGAACGCGTGAGGTGCCTATGAGTACGAATCCGGATGAAAAGGACGCCTTTAGAGAAGCTGAGCTCGACCGCCTCTTCAAGCTGCCGGACTTCCCACATGGACGCCCCGACGATGAGAACGGTGTTCTTCTAAGTGATCGAATACGACATTATTGCCAATCGCAGTATCAACTTATCTCTCCGTTCAACACCAAACTGCTGAGGCCGGCAGGTTACGACCTGACGGTGGGTCGAAACTACTCAATAGCGAGCCAAAGACACGCCCTAAACGAGGGGATGGAGCTCGAGATTCGGGCCATACCAAGTGGCGGTCATAGAAACGTACGAGACGCTGAATATCCCGGAGTTCCTGATTGGTAGATGGAACATACGGGTCCAGTTGGCTTACAAAGGCCTTTTGTGGGTGGGTGGAGCTCAAGTGGATCCAGGATTCCGCGGCTACCTATCCTGTCCGATCTACAATCTTTCCACCGAACCGCTCAAACTGCGATTTCAAGAGAAGCTCGCCATGATTGACTTTGTTACCACTACACGTTTCAAAGAGGGCGAGTGCGAGAGATTTGACTGGCGTAGCCGTCGGATGCTCCTCTTCTCCGACTATCCTTTGTTGGACAGTGGCATTGAGGCCGAGGTGCGAAAGTTCGGAGAGAGCATCCAAAGCGCAAAGACAGAGACCATTAGCTCGCTCGACAAAGCCAACGAAAACACTAAGACCAAGCTCGGTGAAATTCACAATCGAATCGATACATTCCTGGGGCTCGTTTTTACGGTTGTTGCTGTTCTTTTCGCGGGACTAGGAATCGTCGCAACAACTACTCCCGCTGAGCGATCCTTCATCAACCCGCCAGCCTGGGTTGCCGCCATTGCCCTTTATTTCGCCCTGCGGTCAAGAAGTGCTCCTGACGCCGCGAGGGACGAGTGGTTTTCGCGCCGTGTCGGCGCGTTCTTGATCGCCGGAGCCGTCATACTTGCGAGCCTCGCCTACCACGCCTGGGAGACTCGCGTGGAGCTCGGAGAGGCGAAAGAGCAAACAGCCCAGGCGATCAGCGCTCTTGCCAAGGAAAGGCAGGATCGCGAAGCAGCGATCTCGCAACTGCGGCTGGAGTCCGACTCGAAGCTCAACAATCTTCGACAGCAACTGACGCCACGCAAAGCCAAATGATCCGCATCGCAGGCCATGCGTTGACGACGGACATTATGACGTGCCGAGGATCCATTGGCAGCATGCGCTATCGCAAGGACATGGGGCGAAAAGGCCTGAGGCTCTGGTAAGATCGGGCATGAACCTGCGTTTCGCGACTGCAACCGCAGTCTTGCTCCTGCTTGGTCCTTTGGGCGCCGCGCCGCTGGATGACGCGACGCGCAAGCTGGCCCACGACATTTTTCAACAGCTCGTCGAAATCAATACGACCGATTCGGTTGGCAACGTCACGGTGGCGGCCGAGGCAATGCGCAACCGGCTGCTCGCGGCTGGATTCGCTGCCGAGGATCTGAAGGTTCTGGGTCCGAACAATCGCAAGGGCAATCTGGTGGCGCGCTATCGCGGAACCGCCGCGGGCGGGCTGAAGCCGATCCTGATCATCGCTCACCTGGATGTGGTGGAAGCGAAGCGCGAGGATTGGACCACCGATCCGTTCCAGTTCGTCGAGAAAGACGGCTATTACTACGGGCGCGGCACGCAGGATATGAAGGTGAGCGACGCCATCCTGGTGACCGATTTCGTTCGCCTGAAACGCGAGGGCTACCAGCCGGATCGCGACATCATCCTGGCGCTGACGGCGGATGAAGAAGGCGGAACGTCGAACGGAGTCGAATGGCTATTGAAGAATCATCGTGAGCTGGTGGATGCCGCGTTCGCGCTGAATCCGGATGCGGGCGGCGTGACGACGGTGAAGGGCAAGCCGCTGAACGTGGACGTGGAGGCGAACGAGAAGCTGTACGCCGATTATGAAGTTGATGCCACCAACCCGGGCGGACATAGTTCGCTGCCGGTTCCGGACAACGCGATTTACCATGTCGCGGACGCACTGTCGCGCCTGGAGCGCGCGCCATTTCCGTTCGAGCTGAATCCGATCACGCGGACCTATTTCGAGCGGCGCGCGGCGTTGGAATCGGGCGAGACCGCGGCCGATATGAAAGCGATTCTGAAAACGCCGCCGGATATGCAAGCTGTAGCGCGGCTCTCCAAAGATGCGCGATTCAACTCGTTGCTGCACACCACGTGTGTTGCCACGCGATTGACGGCTGGGCATGCGAACAACGCGTTGCCGCAGCAAGCGCAGGCGATTGTGAATTGCCGCATCTTGCCGGGCCACACGATGGAGGAAGTGCGGCAGGATTTGATCCGGGACTTCGCCGATCCGAAGGTCGCGGTGAAATATGTGGACAATGGGTATCGCGTTTTCGCCCAGGCGCCCGATTCGAAATCGTTTCCCCCGGTGTTGCCTCCGCCGGAAGTGATGCAGCCGCTGGAGCGCGTGACGGATGGGATATGGCCGAGCGCGCCGGTGATTCCGGAGATGGAGACTGGCGCGTCGGATAGCGTGTATACGATCGCGGCTGGCATACCGAGTTACGGCGTTTCGGGCGTCGCGCTGGATCAAGACGATGTGCGGGCGCATGGCAAGGATGAGCGCGTGCGAGCGAGTTCCTACTATGATGGCGTGGAATTTTACTACCGGTATTTGAAGGCGCTGACGGGGGCGCGGTAGTCCGTATTGCTAGAATCGAGATGCGGGGACGTAGCTCAGATGGATAGAGCGGTCGCCTCCTAAGCGACAGGTCGGCAGTTCGAATCTGCCCGTCCCTACCAAACACAGCCACAGGGGAACATGGATTAACGCGCGAACCCTCAGCCGCTTGGCAGAAACGGGCGCTCTAGCGGTATTCGGCATCTTCGCCAGCGTGTTACCTTCAGCTTTTGAACCTCCTTCACCTCTTCGATCTCTCGTTCATCGGCCGGCGCGACAATGCCGCGCTCGAATTCCAGGGCGCCAGCTACACCTTCGGCGATCTCGACGCCCGCAGTAACCGCCTGGCCCAGCTCCTCACGCAGCGCGGCTTCAAAACAGGCGACCGCCTCTGCGTCTATCTCGCGAATTGCCTCGAAATGATCGACCTGTATCTCGCCTGCGTCAAGCTTGGCGTGATCTTCGTCCCCATCAACATCCTCTATCGCGAGCGCGAGCTGAACCATATCCTCACGGACGCCGAGCCTAGGGCCGTGGTCTCCGCAACCGCATTTCCGAGCCCCGCGCCCATCTGGAATCCGGCGGATCTGACGCGCGATGCCGCCGGGCACGCGAACGAACGGCCCGCAATCGTACTCGACGGCGATTCACCTGCCGGCATCATCTATACTTCCGGCACCACCGGCGTCTCCAAAGGCGCCATCCTCACGCATAACAATTTCGCCGCGAATGCGCTGAATCTGCTGACGTGCTGGCAAATATCGAGCGCCGACCGTTTTCTGCTGACCCTGCCGCTGTTCCACGTCCACGGCCTCGGCAACGGACTGCATTGCTGGCTCATCAGCGGCTTGCGCATGCGTCTGCTCGAACGCTTCGAGCATCAGAAGGCTGCGGCCGAGTTCCTCGATTTTCGCCCGACGCTCTTCTTCGGCGTCCCTGCCATGTACGTCCGCCTTCTGGACTTCCCGCCTGAGCAAGCTCGCGAAATTGGCGGATTCATGCGGCTGTTTGTATCCGGCTCGGCCCCGCTGCCCGCGCAGATCTTTGAAGAATTCCGCCAACGCTTCGGTCACGCACCGCTCGAACGCTACGGCATGTCCGAAACCATGATGAACATCAGCAACCCCTACAGCGGCGAGCGCCGCCCCGGCAGTGTCGGCCTGCCCTTGCCTGGCGTTTCGGTGCGATTGCTCGATCCTGACGGCCGTCCCGTGGCCAATGGCGTAGTTGGCGAAGTGCATCTGAAGGGCCCCAATATTTTCGCGGGATACTGGCGTCGCGAAGACGCAACCCGCGCGGCCTTCGCGGGCGAATACTTCCGCACCGGCGATCTCGCCACACGCTCGCCCGACGGCTACTACACCTTGTGCGGCCGCAAGAGCGACCTCATCATTTCAGGCGGCTTCAACATCTATCCAAGGGAGATCGAGGAATTCCTCCAGGAGCAGGATGGCGTCGCCGAGGCTGCCGTCGCCGCCGCGCCCGATCGCGTGCGTGGCGAGGTCCCTGTTGCCTACGTGGTTACAACGCGCAGCATCGATGTGCGCGATCTCGAAGCCGTCTGCCGCGAGAAACTCGCATCCTTCAAAATTCCGCGATCGTTTGTCATCGTCGATACGCTGCCGCGCAACGCGCTCGGGAAAGTCCAAAAGCACCTCCTGCCTAAAATAGAAGCTTGAACTCCACCGCTTCGCCGCGCAGCAGCACCTGGACCCCGTTGCTGTTCACCTGGTTTCGCTGGCTCTGGATCGCCTCCATCGTTTCCAACATCGGCACGTGGATGCAGAACGTGGGCGCAGCCTGGCTCATGACCGAGCTCGCGCCCTCGGCCCTGTTGGTCGCCCTCGTTCAAACCGCGACGAATCTCCCGGTCTTTCTGCTGGCCGTGCCCGCCGGCGCAGCGGGCGATCTGTTTGACCGGCGTAAGCTGCTGCTGTTCACTCAAGGCCTCATGCTGGCCGCGGCCGCGCTGCTTGGAGTGCTCACGCTGGCGAAGTCCACCGGCCCCTGGACCTTGCTCTGGCTGACGTTCGCGCTCGGGCTCGGCGCCACCATGAACGGCCCGACGTGGCAGGCCATCATGCCCGATCTGGTTCCCAACGCCGAGCTGCCCGCCGCTATCGCGCTCAACTCGGTGGGGTTCAATCTGGCGCGCGCGGTTGGACCGGCGCTTGGAGGAGCCGTTGTCGCGGCCATCGGAGCGGGCGCGGCGTTCATCCTGAATGCCATTTCCTTCGTCGGCGTCATGGTGGTGTTGTATTTGTGGCATCGCGCGCCCGATCAAGAGGCGCGGCCGCTTTCCACCGAGCGCGTTGGAGCGGCCATGTTCGCGGGATTGCGCTACGTCCGCTTCGCTCCGCCCATCCATTCGGTGCTAGTGCGATCGGGTAGCTTCATCATCTCCGCCAGCGCGCTCTGGTCGCTGCTTCCGCTGGTGGCGAAAGTCGAACTGCATCGCGGGAGCACCGGCTACGGCGTTCTCCTTGGATGCCTGGGCGTTGGATCCATTCTCGGCGCGCTCATGCTCCATCGGCTGCGGCAAATCTTTTCGACGGGCTTGATGGTGAGCGCGGCGGTCGCGCTTTTCGGCGCCGCCAATATCCTGCTGGCGTATCTCACCAGTTACGGCGCGGTCGCTCTCACGCTCGTCGCCACGGGCATCGCATGGATGACCGTCAACTCCACGCTCACCACCGCTACGCAAACGTCGGTACCGTCCTGGGTCCGTGCCCGGACGCTGGCTGTCTATCTGCTCGTCTTCCAGGGCGCTATGGCCGTGGGCAGCGTGATCTGGGGAGCTGTGGCCACGCGCTTCGGACTCCGAGCCGCACTGCTTTCCGCCGGCATCACACTGCTGGTGGCCGCGATAGCCACGTTCCGGCTGCGGCTCACCGGCTTCCGCGAACTCGACACGCGCCCGTCCGGACACTGGCCCGAGCCGATCCTCTTAGTCGAACGGCACGAGGAGCACGGCCCGGTGCTGGTCACCGTCGAATACTCCATCGACCCCGCATGCGGCCGCGACTTCTCGCGCGCCATGCGCCTGATGCGCAGGCTTCGCCGCCGCGACGGCGCCATCCGCTGGGGCCTGTTCGAGGACGCCGCCACGCCGGGCCGCTACATCGAAACGTATGTGGTGGAAAGCTGGGCCGAGCATGTCCGCCAGCACGAGCGCGTAACCGTCTCCGATCGCGAGATCGAAGCGCAAGCCTTCGCCTTCCACCAGGGTTCCGAGCCGCCCAAGGTCACGCACTGGATTGCGGCTGGGGATTGAGCCAGGCCGTTGAAGAGGTCACTCACTGGATCGCCAGCAGCGAGTGATCACTCGACGTGGCTCGGCACCAGGTCCTCGTTTTGATTCAACTTGCGCCACTCCTTGGCGCTGATGAATCCGATTTTCTGCCGCTTGGAGTCGGCCTCCAGCACCCAGGCGATCTCCTTCATCGCCCACAGCGCCGGCTGAGCGCGATCGACGTAGCGATTGCACTCGGTGACGCGCATTTGAATCGGTTTCTCCATGAGCGAGCAGTACACTTGCTCCTCGCTCTCGGCCGGACCGCGCATTACGATGCCATAGGAGCAGGAATCGCACAGACGTGGCGCGTCGACGGATCGCGTACCTTGAAAAATCTTGATCGTGGTCATAAATTCCTCCTTCCGCACGGGTGTGCGGGCTCAGCAGAGAGTTGTTTACGGGGGAAGCTAACGAACCAGCTTGTAAATCAGGAGGGTCGAGAGGCAGCCCGCGGATGTTGCGAATCGATCGTCGGAATGCAATGCGGGCCTCCTAGGGTGAATTGGGGACCCGATCAAATTACCATGCCGAGCGCGCTCCGCCAAGGATTTTTTGATTAATCTTCTTAACCACCAGGTGCGAGTGGCCGCGCTGAGATCATGCCGTGCAACAGCCTAGATTGCTGGTGCCACGTTACGGGTGAATAGCCAGCGTGATGTTCGATTGCGTGGCGTTCCCGCCGATGCTCACGGTTACTGGCACCGAGGCGCCGGTAGCGCTGCCAGTGGGGACCACGACGTTGATCTGCAGGATGCCGAGGATGGATCCGGGCACCACGCCCGCATAACTCACTCCCGCGCTTGCATCGATGCCGCCGATGGTGACGGTGGGCCCAGGGCTCAGGGTAGGCAGCGGGCTGATGGAGACCGGAATGATGTAACCGGTGTTCGTCGCACCGGGAACGCCCGACAAACCGGGAGCATTGTAATCGCCCTCGCCGGTCAGATACAGAGTGACGGTCTCGCCGATGGTCGCCGGATTTGTGCTGCCGTTGAGCGTTTCGACTCCTGCCGAGGTGGTGTTTAGTGCGGCCGCCTGCCCAGTGCCCGAGCCGTCGGCGCTGAAAATACCTGGTACGCTGGACGCTATGGTCACCTGCGCGTTGGCGGGCGGATTCGCGCCGTTGGTCAGCACCACGTTCTTGAGCGTTCCGGTGGTGACCTCGTATGGAACCTGCACCGTTACCTGATTGGCGCTGACGTAAAGGATCGGCGCGCTCTGCCCATCGATGGTTACCGAAACGCCGCCTACGGTGGTGCTCGCGTAACCGCCTGCAACGACCATGGGTGCGGGGATCGCGGGTCCAATGTTGGTACCGAACATCGTAACCAACTCGCCCGGGCTCACGGTCGCGCTGGCGTAGCTGGCCGCGTTGAACAGGCCCGCAATGGCCGGAGCGCTCGCGACCGACACCGGCCAGGGACCCGAATTGCCGCCCGGCGCCGGGTTTGTCACCATCACCTGCAAGGTTCCCGAGGCGGTTAACAATGCCGCCGGCACCACCGCGAGTAGCGCCGTTGGGCTGAGCACCGTGGTGGCGAGCGAGGCCGGGACTCCCTGCACCTTGGCGACAGTTGACGAGTAGAAACTCGTGCCGTAGATCGTGAGCGTCTGATTACCCGCGTTCATCGGAAGATTGGAGGGCCAGATGTTCGTAATGGCCGGCGTCACGCTACTGACCGTCAGGTTCACGGTAATATTCTGCGACTTAGTGGTGACACTGGCTCCGGACGCCACCACGGTGACTTTGCCGACGTACGGCGCAGTTTGCGGCATGAGCGCGCCTGCGGTGACGGTCAGCATTAGAGTCTGCGCATCGCCGGGCAAGACCACGCCCACCATCGGAGATACCGTCATCCAGGCTGATCCCGACGTGGCCGTAAACGAAATCGGCGCGCCGTTGGTGGTCATCGTAATTATTTGCGGAGCTGGATCGGGCGGCGCCGCCAGACTGAGTGTGGTTTGCGATAGCGTCAGTGTCGACGGAGCTTCGACGATATTCAGGGTTACCGTGATCACTGCCGGAGCTCCCACGCCGGTCACCGTCACATTGACGGAAGCGCTGTAGGCTCCCACCGGCAGACTGGTTGGGTTCACACGCACACTGATCGATCCCGGCAGCATGCCGCTGTTGGGGCTTGCCGTCACCCAATACGAGCCGGCCGGTAAGATTGCCGTGGTGAACGCGGGCGTGCCCGAGCTGGACTTCACCGAGATCGTTTGCGCCGGAGGCAGCGCCGCCGCTCCCATTTGGTAAGTGAACGTTAAAGTGGATGGATTCGTTGATATCGTGATGGCGGCTGCCGAGCCTGCCTGTGCCGCACCAACCAGGACAACGCACGCGAGAAGTATCTTGCCCACGCCTGGCTTATCGGCGCGGAGGAAACAAGTGTGAGCTTACCGCCGAGGCAACACGATTTTGCGCCGCATCGTCAGCACGGTCTCATTCTTTTGATTGATCCCGCGATGCTCCAACACCACTACGCCACGTGCACCCTCAGGCGCATCCGGCAACTCGTGTTTTTCGATCACCGCGGATTCAGCGTAAATCGTGTCGCCATGGAACACCGGCCCGGCGTGCCGGATGCCGGAATACTCCAGGGTTTCGAGCGCCCGTCCGCCGACGTCGGCCTGGCTCATACCGATCACCAGGCTGATCACGATCGGTCCTTCCACAAGTCTTTGGTGGTGCTGCGTTCCGGCTGCAAAATGTTCATCGATATGCACCGGATGCTGATTCATGCTCAGCAGGCTGAAGAGCGTGTCGTCGAACTCGGTGATGGTGCGCCCCGGCCAATGGCGGAAAGTCTGCCCCGGCTCCAGTTCGTCAAAGTAGCGGCCGTAGCTCATGTCTCGCTTATCCTCGTCTAGGCCTTATCCGTCACAAACAGGGTCGCTCGCAAAGTTGTCCCGGCTTTGGTCTTCAGTTGAAGCTCCCGGACGCCGGCCGCTGGCACCAAGTGCCCGTCCACAAAAACCGACAGCCCTTGTCCCGCACTATAACAGCTAAATGGCAGCTTGGGACCTCCCAGGAGCGTCACTTCGGTGATGCTATCAAGCGATCTTCCGGCATACTCCACAGCGCTGCCTGTGCCCGTGATTATGGACGGGGGCTTTTGCGATGTGTCGATGGACGCCGCCGGTGGTTGTTGCAACGGGGGGATTGCGATGCGAAGGGTGGCGGCGGGAGGCTGCCAAAGGAAGCACTCCTGGTGCGCGTTCAGAATCTCTTGCTCCACGTCCACCCGGATGAGATCGGAAGTGATCTTGGTTAGTCCGTTTCCAGGAGAGTAGCTTTTGTCCAGGTAGACCTGAACCTTGTCGCTGAAGTTCGTTCCGGAAAACAAAAGACTCACGACGTTGCCTGAGCTGAACCGCGAGACGGAAACCACGATGCTGGGATCGTAGGTTTGAAAGCTGAGCAGCCAGTCGGCGCCGAAGAATGGCCAGCGCACGATCAGCAATGCGGTCCGCGTGGGAAAGAAGCCGGAGGGCACTCGGACGCTCGCGCCCATGCTATTTGGCGGCGAGTGTTTATGCCAGAATTTCAGCAGATCCTCCACCAGCTTTCCATTGATCGTAAAGATTGGATCTGGCAGCTTGCTGAAGGCGTCCCAATCCAAGGTCCCGCCACGGACGGCCAGCTCCAGCTCCACTACGTAAGCTTGTCCTCCCGGCTCGGGAGTGAGCAACGCTTTGGTGATATGAACCGGCCTCAGGATTGCGGGCGGCCGTTTGACCAGCTGGATGGAGTGGCCATATCGCGCGTTCAACAACGTATCGCTCAGAAGCGCGCTGATGGGCGCCGTGATCTGGAGCGAACGCGTGGATTTTATAATCAACCCTTTGTCGGGCCGATCCAATACCTCGTCACCCATGACCACGCTGGTGCCATTAAAGAAATTCCTCCCTGAAACGACCACCGCTGCCGTATTCTGGCCTACGCGGAGCCACTGAATGTCGTCGATCTCCGGCTTGAGCTGATTCTCTAAACTCTCGCTGGTAAGAACATTCGCGTCTCCGGCCTTGCGCCACTCGCGCATGGTGGGTTGATCGGTGGTCGCGGCTCGCCATCCTCTCCAATTGGCTGCCGTTTGGGACCTGGGACTCCAAGCTTGCCAGGAGGTGCGGACTTCCACTTCGACGCGGGCCGAGGTCACACCATCGTCAGCATCCTCCAGAGCCAGAACCGCAAGCACCTGGCGGAGTCCGGCGGATACCGTTTTCTGCCCAAAACCCGGCCGAAACTGCCACGTGACCTCGAGCGCTCTGGCCACCGAAGGAGGTCGCTCGAAAGCCACGATATCGGCTTGGCGCAGGAAATAAGAATCGCTTGCCTGGGACTGTCCTTTGGCGCCCACGGAAGCGCCGCCGGCGCTGGCTTTGACGCCCACCTGAAAGTGCAGGTGATCGATACCCCACGTATTGTACGTCTGCTCCTGGGGAAAGAGGGCCACCAGGCTCGGACTTCCCACTGTGCTCGAAAACCGGACGTCGACGGTGGCCGTACAGCCGTAAGCGAACGGTGGCGGGTCGATCGAGATGGGGATGCCAATCACCGCCTGGAGTCGCGTGGTTCCAGCGCGTGACAAGCGATCAGACAGCGCGCGTTCCAAAACCAGTTGCAGATTGAAAATCTGGTACGAGAGATTGACTTGATCCGCGAGCAAATCGGAACCGCGCTCGCTCCATTTCCAGGTTGGCTGAGGCGAGCCTTGTTTTTGCGTCCCGGTCTTCTCCCCTGCCCCCGCAGGCGTGCTCGAACTGTCGCCTGAGTCGCCTTCCCCGGCCTCCTTCTTGCCCTTGGTGGATGCACTGGCGGCAGGCTTCGCGGGCGCGGGGGATAGACCAATATCCAACGAGCCGCCAAGGTCCCGGCTACGCTCGCCTTGTTGTGTTCCCGTGCTTGCGGTGAGCGTTCCCGAATCAATGGTCTGTACTGCCCTCAATTGCTCGCGCAATTGCTCCAGCATCAGCGATAGCGAACGGTTGTCGTAGGTCTTTGGAACGCCAACCCAGATTCCATTGTCCCGAGGCGCCGCGCCCCACAACATTTTCCAGCGTTTGATGAGCCGATAGACGATCAGCGCGACGCCAACGGCGGCGGCTGCCACCAGCCCGTACAACCAGTGGATCGCGAGCACTGAAATTGTCATGCAGAATCAATCGGCGGCGGCCAATGGCTAACGCTACTCCTCCGGAACACAGGTTGTGTGGCAGACAACTCCGGTGGGCGTTGGCACGCACACCGTTTTCTCGACTTCGCCATCAGGGCAAGGCGACGTGCTAAGGGTCAATGGCCGTGCGTGCGCCGACGAGACCCGCGGAGTGAAGCTGACCGACGTGACAGAGACATCGTGGATTCCGTGCTTCTGGAGTACGGTATGAAAGTCATCGAGGATGGTGGAAAATTTCGGCTCGATGGCCTTTGCAATTTCGTGGTGTTTCATTGATTCGTTCCTCCTTTTTCTTGCGGTGGGCTGGTGGTCGAGTCGGACGTCTTCTTCGGCTTCGTGATCGGCGCCGGTGATACCGCTACAATGAGCGGGGCCGCGATTATGCTCCCCGAAGAGGTGTGGAGCAGAACATCTTGCCGCCCCGGGTTGGCTGTCACGTCTTGCGTGACAAAGACCGTGATGGTCTTGCCGTCCTTGGCGGCGTCAATTTCCAAGGTCTTGCCGCCGAACTCCGCGCTCTTGATCCCGCCGAGGTCGGTGCCCGAGAAAACCACGGCGTGGGCTTCCCCTTGTACGATCGGCGCTGGCGCCTGCTTCGGATCCAGTTTGGGTTGCGGAGCGGGCGGCGCCGTGTCAGGAATTGGCAGCACGCGTGTGATGGTCTGCTTCCCGCCAGGGTCCTCTACGTCGAAGAGCGCCACCATCTGCTTGTACTTGCCGAGCGTTGCTGCCGGGATGCTGAGCGTCAACACGTCTGGGCCAGTTTTGGTCAGATGACTATCCCCTTCCTGATACGTTTGGTCCAATTGCAGCCGCCAGTTGTTTGCGGGACAGGCCGAAAGGCCGGTCACAATAAGCGCCGCGTTGGGATCGCCTTGCAACCGCGTTACAGTCAAAAGCGTGCACGGATCGTGGATCGCATACGTAGCTGACCAACCCAAGCCGACAAACGGGAACTTGATCAGCAGAACGTCATCCAGCGACGTGACCATCGATGCGGGCACGGGCACCTGAAGCACCACGTGGTTCGTCCCATTGTTCAGAACGGGCACATTGGGAACAGGAGCTCCGTTCAACGCAATCACCGGCGGCAGGGAGTTTAGACCATGCGGAAGATCTTCCACCGTGAGCTTGCGGTCCGTCCCTAAAGCCTTGAGCGTGGCCTTCAGATTGTAAAATCCCGCGCTGATCTTTTCCAATTCAACGGTGTCGATCGTGAAACCTGAAATCTTGCCCGGGGGCAATTCCAAACGGATGCTCGGGCCGTAGCGCCCGTTGATGACCGCATCTCCATTCGCGATTTCGCCGATCGTAGTATTCATTTGCATCGCTTGGTCGCTCTTGAAGATCAACCCGCTCGCCTGACCGGCATAAACCTTGCCTCCTAAAGCGACTGTGGTTCCCGAAAAGAAGTTTCTGCCGGTCACGGAAACAACGGCATTCTGTTTATCGACGGCGACCCAACTGACCTGCTCGATCTGGGGAGTTAAGTCCCTCTGTGATTGGAACGTGGTTGGGACTTCCACATTAGTGTAGTCCCTGGTCTCCGGGCTTGGCAGCTGGTTCGCCCTAAACAGGCTGGACCAGAATCCTTCTCGATCCGTCGTGGTCAGTGTGCTGTGGTCGTAGTGGCGCCAGAACGTTCTTACACTTACCTTCAGATGGGCGGGGACTTGGACATCGGAATCCGAGGTACGATCCTGGTCCAGTTTTGGCGGATCGTCTATGGATGGAATGGAGATCACCGCGAAGACCTGCCTCGATCCCGGCGACACCGAATGGCGCCCTAGCACCGGACGAAACTCCCACCCAAAGGTGAGTTCGTTGTCCGTCAGCGTCTTGCCCCGCAGATCGGCCATTCTCTCAAATGAAATCGTGTCCGCGTCGCGAAAGAGATAGAAGGTTTGCCCGCGGCGGCGTTGTGTGAAGCCTACCGTGAACAAACTCGCTACCGCTGAACCTCCGAAGGCTGTCGAGTGCTGGCTGAGCGCCGAGGAGTTATAGGTTTTTTCCTGGGGCATCACGGCTACTAACGAAACTTGACCTCCTTTTGCATCCTCGGCGGTCACCAGCACTTCCACAATAGCCGCGCAATCCTTTGAATCCTTCGGCGGATCTAGGCTGACATTAAATCCAAGGACTGCCTGCAAGCGCGTGTGGCCGTTAATAAGGCGATCCGACAGCGACCGCTCCAGCAGCATGCGGAGGTTAAATACCTGATAAGTCAAATTCACCTGATCGGCCAGCAGGTCCGATGGATTTTCCCCAAAAACTGGTGTAAACGCCGGCGCGGTTTGAAGGTCTGGCAACGTTACGGCCGAAGACGATGCCGCCGGTGTTCCCGATCCCTTGGAAGTCGACGGCGCAGCCGCACTGGAGGAAGACGCAGTGGTCGAGGTAGCCACGGCAGCAGCAGAAGGCGCCGCGGCAGCGGGTGCGGGACTCACTTCCAAATTGAAGCCGGTACTGACATCCTGGCTCTGAAAGCCCTGCTGAACGCCCAGCGCTTTTGCCAGCGACTTTTGGTCGACGAATTGAACCGTGTTCAGGCTCTGGCTGAACTGATCGAGCATCAGCAGCAGCGATCGATTGTCATAGACCTTCGGCCGGCCCACCGCGATGCCATCCTCGGCCCGGCTCTGGGATATCGCCGACAAGAACGCCCCAGCGGCTAGCACGGCGGTGCGCCACATTCTCATAGGTAGTGTCGAGTGTAACGCAATTTAATACGAATGCAAGGCGTTTTCCCAGCGCGCTGGTCTAATTGAATAGACTTCCCGTTAGGAGGCGCGGTGGCGCACCCAATTGGTCAAAGCGACTCTGCCGCCCCGCTCCGTTTTGCAGGTTTTATTCAGCGGGTGGGCTTCAGCTTTTCGAAAAATATGCGGGGTACGTCTGCGTTACCATCGGACGCGGCGCCAGGTCGGGCGTTCCGCGCTCCTCGTTCTTATAAATGTAGGGAACAACCGCAACCAATTCCCAGCCTTCGCCGGCCAGGTTTTGAATCTCTCGCGGGTCCACCTGTTGGTACTGCGCGTGCGAGGTTTCGTGCGGCATGAGCGATCGCACTTCGTAGGCTGGCCCGCCAACAACACGATCGCGTTGCGCCCACACCAAAAGCGCGAGCGCGGCAAAGATGCCGATCAGTATCAAGCTGCGTCTCATTGACATCCCTGACGCTTCCGCGCGCGAATCCGTGCAGGCTTTACCGCCAGCGCTCGCGATCGTACTGATTCGTGGCGCCGCGGGGCGCGGGTTTACAATGGACTGACGATTATGGCTAACGCTGAGCTCTTTCACGGTGACATCGCGCTGATCAGCGGTGCGAACAAAGGAATTGGATTCGAGATCGCGCGAGGGTTGGGCGCGAAGAAAATTACCGTGCTGGTGGGTGCGCGGGATGAGACACGCGGCCAGGAGGCCGCCGAAAAGCTGAAGGCCGAGGGCGCCGATGCGCGTTTCGTGAAATTGGACGTGACCGATCAAGGCACCATCAAAAGTGCCGCCCAGTGGATCGATAAGGAATTCGGCCGGCTGGATATCCTGGTGAACAACGCTGGAATCGCGGAATGGGGGTTCAAACCGAGCGACGTCGAACTTGCCAAGGTGCGGGAGGTCTACGAAACGAACTTCTTCGGCCCGGTAGCGTTGATCCAGGGCATGCTACCTCTATTGCGGAAGTCGAAGCATGGCCGCGTTGTGAATGTCTCGAGCAGCCTCGGCTCACTCACGTTATCGAGCGACATGAATTCTCCATTCGCGGATTTTCTGGCTCTGGGCTACAACACCTCAAAGTCAGCCTTGAACGCCATGACGGTTCAATTCGCCAAGGAGCTGAAGGACACGCCTGTCAAAGTAAACGCGATTTGTCCCGGCTACTGCGCGACGGACATCAACGGCCACAGCGGTCCTCGCACGGCGGCGCAAGGAGCGGTTGCGGCAATCGAATACGCCACCATCGGCGACGACGGTCCCACCGGCGGCTACTTCGACGACGAAGGCCGCGTGCCCTGGTAATCCAGCGCAAAAGCGTCATCGTAAGGAAAGTCGCAGCCCAATCGCTTCAACTCCGCTCGGCAATGATCGTCGATCCTCTGTTGCAATGCCGGCGAGAGCAATTCATCCGAGCCCTTGTGCTTCCCGCGCCGGATCATCGCGCCTCGCGGCTTGGACCAGGGAACCATCATGCCGGTCTCGAACTTGTGCTCGATCTGCTTCATGTGATCGAAGGACGCCTGCCGGACGACCGCTTCTACTTCTTCCTCCGAGAGAGCGACAGTTAAGAAGTTAGCGATCTTGAGCACCGTACCCCGCAGGTCTTTCTTCATCTCCTCGTAAGTCATGAAGAGCACGTTGGCGCGATCGCGCGCTCGCCAACAGCCGTCCAGGTATTCGGCCCAAGGGTGGAAGGGGAAATTCGGCGACAGGAAAAATCCAACGAAATTCGGGACCGATGGAGTCATGGGCCCCATGCCTTCGGCGCGCAGGAAATGATAACCGGACACGCATACGTCCTTGGGATCGCGAACCACGCAGACGTAATGGGCTTCGGGCGAGTAAGGCACCTCGGAGAACGAGCGATGGGTTTTGATCGCACGCAGACCGGTCGGCGACTTCTTCCACGCAGCTTCATCGGATAGAGGAACCGCATAGTGCGGGTCGGGTGAGTCGGGCCAAGGAACGAGATCGTGGATGTGCTCGAATTCCGCTGCGCCGCGATGGATCACTTGCACCAGAATTTGCATCAGCCAGTTGGTGCCGCTCTTGAAGTAGACGCAGGCGAAGACATCGTGAGAGCTGGCCTGGTACTCGCCAAATGTGCCTTGGAACCTGCGCCGGCGCCGCTTGGCCAGGCGATTCCAAAGTCCCGTCTTCTCCATCACCTTTACGATTGGCACCAGGAGCCCATACAACAACACGAGACTCGGATAACGAACCCATGGCGAAAAGGACTTCCGCCGCAATCCCCTAGGCTTGTCGCTGGACATGGTTGGCCTTTCGATGGATGAGCAGACGATCGGGATTTTCGGCTCGCTCGGTTCGGATCCATAGCGCGATGTTCAGTTCAGCGGCGGCCTCGAAAGAAGCCGGCAACAACACCGCCAGAAAGGTCCGCGGAGCGCCCATGATGGAAACGACTTTCAGTATAATCGAGCTACATGAAACCACTATTCACGAGTCTTGTTTTGTGTTCGGCGCTGCTAGCGCAAGCGCCCGCTTCCAAAAGCGCGGCATCGAAAGGGACGGCCTCCAAAACCGGCGCTCCTGCCGCCAAGCCTTCTCTCTTGAATCCCGCGTCGTTGCGAGCCAAGGCTCCCGAAGTGTTCAAGGCCCAATTCACTACCACCAAGGGCGACATCATCGTGGAAGTGCACCGCGATTGGGCGCCGTTGGGCGCGGACCGGTTTTACAACCTGGTTAAGAACGGATTCTTTACGAACGCCGCATTCTTCCGCGTGGTGGTGCAGCCGCGTCCGTTCGTTGTGCAGTTCGGTCTGAATGCAAGTCCGGCCATTAACAAAGCCTGGGAAAATGCCAAGATCAAGGACGATCCGGTGATGGGCAGCAATAAGCGTGGAATGGTGGTCTTTGCGACCGCCGGTCCAAGTACGCGCACCACGCAGCTTTTCATCAACCTGAATGACAACGCGTTCCTTGACTCCATGGGTTTCGCGCCCTTCGGGACAGTGACCGAGGGCATGGACGTAGTCGATAAGCTCTACCCCGGCTATGGCGAGCGGCCCGATCAGGGGAAGATCACGGAAGAAGGTGATGCTTATATCAGCAAGAATTTCCCGATGATCGACAAGATCAAGATGGCCAAGATTCTTCCGGCTGAGCCCGCCGCCGCGCCCGCCGACAAGAAGTAAAGCTATTTCGGGTTTTCGAGCGGGATCTCGAAATAGAGAATGTCCTGGCCGGTAGCCGCAACCTTGATTCCGGTCAGAAAGAACTTTGAACCCGGCCGGTGCGCGGTTTGAAAATAGAAAAAGCCGTTGGCGGACTCATGCGGCGGAATCAGCTTGGCCGAGAACGATCGCCCATCGATTTCCCACACATCCAGGGGGTTCTTATGCTTTCGATGGATGGGAATCGGCGTGGCAGTGGGGACGTGCGGCCGCTCCGTGCCGCCCAACGTTTGCACTTCATCCGGCGGCGTCGCCTCCAAGTGCCGTCCATCCGCGCCCGTATACTCGGTATCCAAGTGCTCTAGCTTCAAAGCCTGGTCCGTGTCATTCTGTATGATGACCAGAACCGGCAGAACGCCGTACTGATTGGGGTTCAATTTCCCGAATGCCGAGTGAGCCAGCTCTTCGGTGTCATAGGCGATTGCGGCCACCGTTACGTGGCCGTTGGTCTGCCTGGCTGGATAGGATGAAGCCGGGCCGGGCGAAAATTTGCCTGCATCCTTGCTGTTGTCGGCCCCGAGCGTGGCCGCAGCCATGAACATTATCAGGGATATTAGAAGCGCTCTCATTGAAAACCTTAGAGGGGCGACCCGCATCCCCCTGCAAATCCTTTACTGGGCGATTCGTGTCGCCGCGTTTCCGCTGTTAGTATTCTATTTCGTTTACCGCTCGGTCCGTGATCCTCGTTATACCCGCGGGCTGTGCGAGCGCTTGGGCAGCGCCCCTCAGTCCTTTCAGCCGACGCCCCCGGGGGCGATTTGGTTGCACGCTGTTTCGGTGGGCGAGGTAATTTCCGCCGCCGGCCTGCTGCGCGAAATTCGAGAGCGCAGCCCCAGCATCCCGCTGTATGTTTCGGTAACCACCGTGGCGGGGCGCGATATCGCCGAAGAGCGGCTGCGCGGACTAGTGGACGGCATCTTCCACGCGCCGATCGATTACGGCTTCGCTGTGCGGCCAGTCCTGGCGCGGATCCGGCCATCGCTGGTGGTGATTCTCGAGACCGAAATCTGGCCGCTGCTCTACCGCGACGCGAAGCGCGCGCGCTGTGGTTTGATGATCGTCAACGGGCGGATATCGGACCGGGCTTTCCCGCGCTATCGGCGCTGGCGTTTCTTGTTCTCGGATGCCGTGCAGCTTCCCGATGCGATCTTGGCGCAGAGCGAGCAGGATGCCAGCCGCTACATCGAACTGGGAGCGCCGCCACATGCCGTGGAGGTAATCGGCAATCTGAAGTATGACGCTGAGCCATCCTGTGCCGAGCCGCCGCGCATGATCGCGAGCCTGATCGGCAAACTGCATCCATCCGCGGTTTGGATCGCCGCCAGCACCATGGCTGCCGTGGACCGCCACGACGTGGATGAGGACGACGTGGTATTGCGGGCGTTTGAAGCAGTGAGCCGCAGCCATCCTGGGCTGCTGCTGATCCTGGTTCCCCGCAAGCCGGAGCGCTTCGACGAGGCGGAACAGAAGCTGCGCGATGCCGGTTTGCGATATGTTCGCCGCACCGACGATGCCGTCCCACGGGATTTGGCGCTGCCGTGTGTTCTTTTGCTCGATTCGATCGGCGAGCTGGCCAGCCTGTTTCCGTTGGCTGACGTGGTTTTTATGGGAGGAACGCTCGCGCGGCGGGGCGGGCACAATGTTCTAGAGCCGGCGGCAGCGCGGCGGGCCATCATAGCCGGGCCGCACCTGGAAAACTTCGCGGCGATCGCCTCGGAGTTTCGCGAGCATCGCGCGCTCATGGAAATCAACGAGGCGAGCGAATTGTCCGGCGCCGTGGCTCAGTTGCTGGATCAGCCGGCATTGCGAGACGAGCTGGGATCGCGGGCCGCCAGTCTGGCAGCCAACAAGCGTGGGGCAACGAAGAAAGCGGTGGATGCGATTCTGCGCCAGCATGATCTTGCGGTTCCCTGCTGGAGCCAGTTGAGCCCGGCGCGATTTCTTCTTTGGCCATTCGCCCAACTGTGGGCGTTTGTGAGCGAACGGCAGATACGCGAGAAAATGGCGCGCGCACAGCATTTGAAAACGCCAGTCATCAGCGTCGGCGGCATCAGCATGGGTGGGGCAGGCAAGACACCGATGGTGGATTATCTCTCCGAAAACCTGAGCCGACTGGGGGCTCATCCCGCTATCCTGACCCGCGGATACCGGCGGCAATCCATCGAGACGGCCATTGTTATCCCAGCCGGCGAGCAGCCCCCGGTTCGCGTGACTGGAGATGAAGCCCAGATTTTCGTGCAGTCCGGATACGCGCACCTCGGTCTTGGAGCCGATCGCTATCGGACGGGCCGATTGCTGGAGGAAAGATACCAGCCCGGCGTTTTTGTCTTGGACGACGGATTCCAGCACGCCGGCCTTCGCCGCGACGTGGACCTGGTGCTCATCGACGCCCTGAATCCGTTCGCCGGCGGCGCCGTATTTCCTCTGGGCGCGTTACGGGAACCGATGAGCGCGCTGTCGCGGGCCGGAGCTTTCGTGATCATGCGCGCTGCCCCGGACCGGCAATATGAAGGCATCCGCCGGCAACTGCGGGCCTGGAACACACAGGCGCCGATTTTTCGAGCTCGCCTGGAGCCGCGCGCTTGGATGAACTTCGGCACTCGCAAGCCTGAACGGTTGCCGGAGGGTCCCCTGGCAGCGTTCTGCGGCCTTGCGAATCCGGCCAGCTTCTGGGGAACGCTGCGATCGCTGGGCCTTCCACCGGTAGTTCACTGGGCGTTCCGCGATCATCACCATTACACGTGTACCCAAGTGGAGCGCCTGGCCGCGCAAGCCCAATTGCACGGATCAACCGTTTTGCTGACCACCGAAAAGGACGCGATGAACTTGCCCGAGTCCGCGCCCCGCGTGCTGGAGCAAGCCGGCGTGAATCTGTACTGGTTGAAGATTGGAGTTCGGGTGGAGAACGAAGCCCAACTGCTCGAGCTAATTGAATCGACAACATCCCGGCGGTTGACCTCCGGGAGTCTGGCCTCAGGGGGTCTGGATGGAGTAGATCGTTAGCCCATTGACGTTCGGCGCCAGCAGATAGCCATTCGCCTCGGAAACATCCGTCATGCCGAATTGGGTCGTAATCGGATAAAGCACCGGCGAACTCGACGTAGTGGCATCGACGATCCAGAGGCTGCTCGGACCGGCTGGATCGGTGGCCGGCGGATTGTTGACGATCGCGAATATGCTCGAGCCGAAAGGTTGCACGACGTACGTGCCGGTGGTCGGGATTTGCGTCGTTATGGTGGCGGTAACAACGGGAGCGTCCACGTTAGTGATGTTCATGGTGGTTAGCGTGAGGTTTCCGTGGATGTTGAAGTCCAGCGCGCCGCTGTAGTTCGGTACGCCTGGATTGCGAAACCCAGTGGTGTTTCCGGTCACCAGCAAGAGAGGGTTGTCGTAGCCGAAACCCAGGAATATGGCGGCCTCGGAAACAGTGACTTCATCGACCCCTTGCAAGCTTTGTGGATTGCTGATATTGACTACGTCGAGCGCCGCCAATCCGTTGGTGCTGTTTCCGCTGGCGGTGGTGCTGGTGAGATACGCCGTGTTCGGGTAGTTGCTGCCGGGCGCTATCGCGAGTGAGTTGGGGATGACGCTGCTCCCGCTCGATCCCGGCCCGGTCGATAGCACGCCAATGGGAGCGGGGATCAGATTACTGAAATCGTACGCAACGAAGTTCCCATACTGCGCCGTGATGGAGTTCCCGCTGTTCTGAAACCAGCTCGTGCTGACGTAGGCTGTGGTTCCGAGGAAGCTGATGCTGGCGAGAAATGTGTACGGAGTTGCGGACAATTGCGACAACTTCACCGGAAACGCGGGATTGGCCAGGCTGTATACCGCGAACGCCGGATTGGTGCCCGGCCCGACGATGTCCACTAGAATCGGCACGGAAGTGGTGGTGTTGAGAGCGCATTTGCCGCCAGAGTCCACGCCATTGATCACGAGATCCGCATCCCCGAATTCGCCCACATAAGCCGGCATGGTTACGTCGCTGGTGTTGAGGATGACGATGCGATTCGGTCCGCAGACGTAGGTTGTGTCTCCGTAGATCGCCAGACTGCTAGTAGTGCCATTGGCAAAATTCACTTGGCCCACCCGGGTCAGGTAGGTGGGCGGCGCCGACCCGGAGCCCGACACCGAGACGATGGCTGAAGCGCTCACGTATCCGCCGACGGTCAGCACCAGTGGATAATCCGCCGTCGCGAGCGCGGGCACCGTGATGTTGGCTTGTGCGAGGCCGACGAATCCCGGCGTCAGTCCCAGGAACTCCACAGTTGCGTCAACGCCGCCTATGGTGGCTGTTGCGGTTGCGGTAGCGGTGGAAAGCGGCGAACTCGGAGTAGCGTTGCTATCGGCAACGGGATGATCCACCGCGCCCTGTCCGGTGAGGTACACGATCACAGTGGCGCCGGACGCCACCGGGTTGCTGGATGAATTGGTCGAGTAGTCCACTAAGTTTTGCGCAATGGCGTGATTGCTGGTGTCCTGAAAAATGGCGGGCGCGTCTGGCACCACCGTGAACTGGAAAAGCCCGCTTTGGCCGCCGCTGCGAGTGACGCGCATATTGGCGGTCCCGGCTGCCAAGCCGCTGGGCACTTGGAAGTTAATCTGGGTGTTGCTGACGTAAAGCAGCGGTACGGGCGCTTGGTTAACGTAGACCGTCGCTCCGGCCATGCTGCGGGGAAGCGGAAACCCGGTTGCTCCCTGAGTGGAATTAGCCAGATTCGCGCCGAAAATTGTGGCGAGCGCGCCGGGCGCAACCCTGGGAGCGTAGCTCGCGGCGTCGAGGACGGCATCAATGACGGTTTGCGCTTCCGCCATTGCCGAGAGTGCCGAAAGAGCGATCCACAGAACGAGAAACCTCATGACCCAATAACGGCCCAATAAGCACTTGACGGGCTCCGGCAACGAATCGTTGATGCCTGTTACCGTTTGATTAATAAAGCGTAACCATTTCTGTAGCCAAGGGTTGCACTGCTATAATGTGGCGGATGGCCGAAATTCAAACTGCCAGCCCCACGAAGAAAATCATCCTGCTCCGCCCGCGTGGTTTTTGCGCCGGAGTGGTGCGGGCGATCGATGTGGTGAAGATCGTACTCAACCTATATGGCGCGCCTGTATATGTTCGTAAAGAAATCGTGCACAACCGGCACGTGGTCGATGAGCTGCGGCAGGCGGGCGCGATTTTTGTTGAAGAGTTGAGCGAAGTTCCCGAGGGCGCGCGTGTGATTTTCAGTGCGCACGGCGTATCACCGGCGGTGCGGCACGAGGCGCGGGAGCGCAAGCTGCAAGTGATCGACGCCACCTGCCCGCTGGTCACCAAGGTTCATTTGGAAGCGGTGAAGTTTGCGCGCCAGGATTACACCATCGTGCTGATCGGCCATGCCGGCCACGACGAGGTGATCGGAACGCTGGGCGAGGCCCCGCAATCCACGGTTCTGGTTTCGTCCGTAGAGGATGTCGACCGGCTGGAGGTAAGGGACCCAACCAGGATTTCGTATCTCACGCAAACCACCCTGAGCCTGGATGAGACCAAGGACATTGTGGCGCGCTTACAAGAGCGCTTCCCGGCCATCAAGGGTCCCAAAACCCAGGATATTTGTTATGCAACTGAAAACCGGCAGTTAGGCGTCAAAGCGGTAGTGCCCTTGACCGACGTGCTGCTGGTGGTGGGATCTCAAAACAGTTCGAATTCCCGGCGTTTAGTGGAAGTTTGCCAGAACGAAGGCGTTCCCGCCTATCTGGTGGATGACAGCACGGAAGTGAATCCGGCGTGGCTCGACGGCGCGAGGACGGTGGCAGTTACCGCCGGCGCGTCGGCTCCGGAAAACCTGGTGCAGGAACTAATCCAATCGCTCGAGACGAAGTTTGCCTTTGACTACATGGAAGAGATGGAACTGAAAGAGGAAGATGTGCGCTTCCACCTTCCGGCGGACCTGGAGCGATCGGCTTTAAAGCTAACTACTATCGCTTCTGTATGACCCCGAAGTTGCAAGTTGCCGGCACACTTGTCGAAGGCGCTTCGCTGGCCGCTCGCAAGGCCACCGAATACTTTGCGCGCACGCAATTTGAGCCCGGCTATTGGTGGGCCGAGTTAACGGCCGACACCACGCTCGAATCCGACTACATCCTACTGCAGCTTTGGCTGCATCCGCCGGTGAACGGCGTCTGGAATCCACCTACGCGCCCGCTGATCGATAAAGCCGTGCAATCGATTCTCGCGCGGCAATTGGCGGACGGCGGCTTCAACATCTATCCGCAGGGCCCCACCGATCTCAGCGCGACGGTGAAGGCGTATTTCGCCTTGAAACTCGCGGGCCTCGACTACAACGATCTCCGTTTGACGCGAGCCCGGGAGCGGATCCTCGCGCTCGGCGGCATCCAGGCCGCCAACAGCTACGTCAAGATCAACCTGAGCCTGTTCGATCTTTTTCCGCGCGATCAAGCGCCGTCCATTCCTCCCGAGATGGTGCTGCTCGGCAATTTTATCTACGAGATGTCGTCGTGGACGCGCGCCATCGTCATTCCGCTGGCGATTGTTCACGCCTTCAATCCGCGGCGGCCCGTTCCCGCAGGCTTCGATCTCAAGGAATTGTTTATCGCGGGCGGAAACACCACGAACGGCACCATGGGCTTTTTGCCCGATCGGGTCAGCTTCACCTGGCGCAATGTTTTTCTGCGGCTCGACATTTTTCTGAAGCTGTGGGAAAAATATGGCTCCCAGGCCCTCCGCCAGCGTTCGATCCGCAAAGCCGAGCGCTGGATGCTCGAGCACACGCGACACACCGATGGCGTCGCAGCGATTTATCCGCCGATGATGTACGTCATCATGGCGCTGGACCTGCTCGGCTATGCGCCCGATTCCCCCGAGCGCCGGGAAGCGCAGCGGCAATTCGACCGGCTGATGGTGGACGATGGCGAGCGCTTCTTCTTCCAGCCGTGCTTCTCGGTGGTTTGGGATACCGCGATCGCCGCCTTCTCGCTGGGCGAGGCCTCGGAACCGGAACACGACTTGTTGCGCCGCTCGGCGGATTGGCTGCTGACCAAGGAAGTGCGCCGCAAAGGCGACTGGTCCATCAAGCGTCCGAAGACCGAGCCATCCGGTTGGTATTTCGAGTTCGCCAACGAGTTCTATCCGGACATCGACGACACCGCGATGGTGTTGCTGGCGCTGAACCGGTCCAGCGCGTCACGCTCGGAAGATCAGCAGGCCGCGGAACACCGCGCCATCAAGTGGCTGTTCGAGATGCAATCCAAAGACGGCGGCTGGGCGGCGTTCGACGTGGATAACGATTGGCGGCCGCTGAGCTTCGTTCCGTTCGCCGACCACAACGCGATGCTCGATCCGACGTGTCCCGACATCACCGGGCGCGTGCTCGAAGCTTTGTGCGCGTACGGGTACAATCGCTCGCACCCCGGCATCGAGAAGGGCGTGCAGTATCTGATCCGCTCCCAGGAAGAAGACGGAAGCTGGTACGGACGCTGGGGCGTGGATTACGTCTACGGCTCGTTTCTTGCATTGCGCGGACTAGCGGCGGCGGGTGTGAGCGACCGCGAAGCCTACGTCCAGCGAGGCTTGGAGTGGGTCCGCTCCATTCAGAATTTCGACGGCGGCTGGGGCGAGAGTTGCGAGAGCTACAAGCGCAAAAGCTTTGTAGCCGCGGCCAGCACTCCTTCGCAAACGGCTTGGGCGGTTCTCGCGTTGCTGGCGGGCGGCGACACCACCAGCTCCAGCCTACACGACGGCATTGAATACTTGATTCGAACGCAAAAGAGCGATGGGACGTGGGACGAAGAGCTCGCCACCGGAACGGGATTTCCCCAGGTCTTCTACCTGTGCTATCACCTGTACCGGAATTCCTTCCCGCTGCTGGCGCTGAATACGTTTTTGAAGATCAAGTCCGGATCGAACGGACGTTGACGGTGTGAAGCCGACGCTGGTAACGGGGGCGACCGGTTTCCTGGGGTGGCACGTCGCCAACAAATTGCTTGCACGCGGGGAAAAAGTGCGGGCCCTGGTGAGAGATGCGAGTAGGGTGCGGGAGCTGGACGGGGAAGTGGTCACAGGGGATCTGCGCGATCCGGAGTCGCTGGAGCGCGCTGTCGCAGGTTGCGCCGTGGTCTATCATGTCGCGGCGGACTATCGCCTGTGGGCCAAGGATCCCTCCCAGTTGTATCGCTCGAACGTAGAAGGAACGCGGAATCTGTTGACGGCCGCGCGCGATGCCGGCGTCGAGCGGGTGGTTTATACGAGTACAGTGGGTTGCATCGGAATGCCTGGCGGATCGGCCGGGCGACGAGAATAGCGAGGTAACTCTCGAAGAAATGGCGGGCGCTTACAAGCGGTCGAAATTTCAAGCCGAGCAAGTCGCGATGGAGTTCGCGCGCGCGGGGTTTCCCGTGGTGATCGTGAATCCAACAGCGCCCATCGGCGATCACGATTTCAAGCCGACGCCCACCGGAAAAATTGTCGTCGATTATCTGAAGGGCGACATGCCGGCTTTCGTCGACACGGGATTGAACCTGGTGGACGTGGAAGACACGGCGGAGGGCCACTTGCTGGCCTGCGAGCGAGGCCAAAGTGGCGAGCGCTACATTTTGGGCTGCGAGAATCTCACGCTGCAGCAGATTCTGACGCGTCTGGCCGCGATCAGCGGAGGCAAAGCACCGCGCTGGCGCATTCCCTATGCGGTGGCGTACGCGGCCGGCCTGGCCAGCACCGGATGGGCAAATTTGACCGGCCATGAGCCGAGGGCGCCGATCGACGCGGTGAAGATGGCCCGCAAGAAAATGTTCGTTTCGCTCGACAAGGCGAAGCGCGACCTGGGATTTAATCCGCGGCCCATTGATGGCGCGCTGAAACGTGCGGTCGATTGGTTTCGCAGCAATGGTTACGTATAAGTCGGGTTACGTGTAATTGCTGGTATTCGTAGCTTCGGAGCGCCGCGAATTGGAAGGATTGCTCGCCCACGTTGACGAGATCAGCAGGCCCGAGTGGCCGCTGGACTTCGCGAGGTTGGGGAAATTGCATGGGAGACCGTTGGCGATGGTGGCAAATGGTCCCGGACCGAAGCTGGCAGGGGCAGCGGTGGATATCGTAAGAGAGCACCAGAGCATGGAAGGATTGATCAGCATCGGGTTTTGTGGAGGCTTGCAGCCGTCGCTTGCGGCGTTGCGACATTTTTGTCGCCACCGAAGTGGTGGACGCCGCGCCCGCGCTCGCACCTGCAAATCCCCGTCCGTTCAAGACGGGGAAACTTCTGTCGATCGATCGCGTAGTATCATCGGCCGCCGATAAAAGCCGCGCTCGCGGAGAACGCCGACGCTGTGGAAATGGAAGCCGCCGCCGTGGCGGACCGGGCGAAGCGGTACAACGTTCCGTTTTACGTGGTGCGCGTGGTAACCGATACGTGCCATGAAAGCTTTCCCCTGGATTTCAATCAAATGCGCGGCGAGGACGGCCGCTTCAGCCGCCCGAAGATTCTAGCCGCGGCCCTGCGGACACCCACAGCGATTCCGGAACTGATGAAATTGAATAAGCGAACGAAGCGCGCCGCTCAAACGCTGGGAGATTTTCTTGCCGACTCTCGATTCTGATCTCGTTGCCGCGCCGGCCTTGATGAAGGCCGCGGTTTACACCGGCGATAGCCGGGTGTCCGTGGAACAGGTCCCCACACCCGCCATCGGACCGGGCGAGCTGCTGATTCAGGTGGAGAGCTGCGGCATCTGCCACACCGATCTCAAGAAGATCGAGTACAACCTGCTCGCGCCGCCGCGAATCTTCGGCCATGAGACCGCGGGAGTGGTGGCCGCCACCGGCGCGGGCGTCCGTGGATTTTCGACCGGCGATCGCGTCATCGTCTTTCATCACATCCCGTGCCAGGAATGCTTCTACTGCCGCCACAAGCTCTACGCGCAGTGCCCGGTTTACAAGAAGGTTGGCGTTACGGCGGGTTACGAGCCGGCCGGCGGAGGGTTTTCTCAATATGTGCGCGTCATGGATTGGATCGCTAGGCGCGGCGTCGAAAAGATTCCGGACGGCGTCTCGTATGATCGCGCGTGCTTCGTTGAGCCGGTAAACACGTGCCTGAAGGGCGTTGTCCAGTTGGACCCCCAGCCCGAGGACGTGGTCATCATCTTGGGCCAAGGGCCGATCGGCTTGCTTTTTACCATGCTGGTGAAGCGCTCCGGCGCCACCATGGTCGCTACCGACACCATGCCCTACCGCCGGGAACTGGCCGTGCGTTTTGGAGCCGCTGCGGCCATGGATCCGCGCGACCCGTCGCTGCAGGAGCGGATCATGGAAATGACCGGCGGGCGTGGCGCCGATTCGGTGATCGTAGCCGCGTCCGCGCCAGGAATCGTGGAGCAAGCAGTCCGCTATTCGAGGCCCGGCAGCCGGATTCTGCTATTCGCCCAGACGTCGCACCAGGAGCGCGTGGAATTGTCCGGCGCCGATATTTGCGTGGGCGAGCGCAACATTTTTGGTTCCTATAGCGCATCGGTGGATCTACAGAAACAGTCCGCTGATCTGGTTTTCAGTGGCGCGCTGCCGGTTGAGGATCTCATCTCTCATCGTTTTCCGCTCAATGAGATCCAGGCGGGAATTGAGCTGGCGTTGCATCCGGAGCCTAAATCGTTGAAAATTATAGTGCAGCCTCAAAGGTGGTCTTAGTGCAAACGCAGATGAAAGCCGCCGTGCTGTATGGCAAAGAAGACTTGCAGATTGAGTCTGTGGCTATACCTAGCATCGGGGATAGTGACGTACTGGTACGCGTTCAAGCGGCGCTGACCTGCGGTACCGATGTGAAGGTGTTCCGGCGAGGATATCACGCCCGCATGATTGTTCCGCCCGCGCTGTTCGGGCACGAACTGGCCGGGGATATTGTAGCGGTTGGCAAGGACGTTCGAGGATTTCACGCCGGCCAGCGCGTGGTGGCGGCGAATTCTGCTCCCTGCCTTGAGTGCTTCTACTGCCGGCGCGGCAGCGAGAATCTGTGCGAGGACCTGTTGTTCAACAACGGCGCCTACGCCGAGTACATTCGCATTCCGGCGCGGATCGTGGAGCGGAACATGTACGAAATCCCGAGCCATGTTTCCTATCAGGATGCTGCTCTGGTGGAACCGCTGGCATGCGTGTTGCGGGGAATCGATGAGACCTCGGTGCGCCCGGGTGACACGGTGGCGGTGTTCGGGTTGGGGCCGATCGGCCTGATGTTCGTCCGGCTGGCCAAAGCCTACGGCGCGCGCGTGATCGCATTGGGACGTCGCAAGACGCAGTTGGATCGTGCCGCGGCTATGGGCGCGGATGAAGCGGTAATTTCGGGCGAGTCCGCCGAGACCGTGCAGAGGGTACGGGATCTGACCGGCGGGCGCGGAGCCGACATCGCCATCGAAGCGGTGGGTTCTCCGGACGTTTGGGAGACGGCGGCCAAATCGCTGCGCCGCGGGGGCACGGTCAATTTCTTTGGCGGTTGCCCGAACGACAGCCGCATTCAATTGGACACCCAGTTGTTGCACTACTCGGAAATTACCTGCAAGGCGAGCTTCCATCACACGCCTGCGCACATCCGCAAGGCGCTGGATTTCGTGAGCCGCGGCGTGATCACCGCGCGCGACTTCGTCAACCGGGTGGAACCCCTGACGAACCTGCTGGAAGTGATGCGGCACTTGATGAGCCACAACGGTCACATGAAGACCGCGATCATACCGTAGTGACGCTCCTCGCGCCAAAGGACTATGTCAACTCGGCCGAGGCGCTGAGCGTCACCTACTCGATAACGGAAGCCGAGCAGTACACGCGCTGGCTCGCGACCCATCATTACGAAAACTTTCACGTTGTTAGTTTTCTGCTTCCCAAGCGCCTGCACCAGGATTTCTACAACGTCTACGCGTTTTGCCGCTGGGCCGACGATCTGGGCGACGAAATCGGCGATCCGGCCGAGAGCTTGCGCTTGCTCGGCTGGTGGCGCGAAGAGTTGGAGGCGATGTACGCGGGGCGCACGCAGCATCCGGTGTTTGTCGCCTTGGAAGGAACGGCGCGCAAGTATGATTTGCCGAAGCAGCTTTTCGCCGATCTGATCAGCGCGTTCGAGCAAGACCAGCGCGTCACGCGCTATGCGAACTGGGATGAGCTGTTCGGATATTGCCGCTGCTCGGCGAATCCGGTGGGCCGGCTGGTTTTGCGGTTATGCGGATACTCCGATGCCGAGCGCGATCGCATGTCGGACGCCACTTGCACCGCGCTCCAGCTCGCGAATTTCTGGCAGGATGTGACGGTGGATCTGGAAAAGGATCGCGTGTACCTGCCGCTCGACGTTCTCGCCCGGCACGGATACACACGTGGATGACTTGCGCTCGGGCACGTTCAATGCCGGCGTTTCAAGGCGTGATGCGCGATGCGATCGATGTCTCGCGCAAACTGTTTATCGAAGGTTTGCCGCTGCTGAAAACGGTCGATAAGCGGCTGGCGTTCGATCTCGAATTGTTTAGCCGCGGCGGAATGCGCGTGCTCGAAAAGATCGAGCAGCAAAACTACAATGTGTTGGCGGGCCGTCCGGCGATCTCCAAGTTCGAACGCGTCCAGTTATTAGTTGGGTGCCTGTGGAGCGCGATCTAGACCTGAAGGCGTCGTACGCCTTCTGCCAGAAGATCGCCCGCACGCGTGCCCGCAATTTCTACTACTCGTTCCTCCTTCTTTCTCGCGAGCAACGCGACGCCATGTGCGCCATTTACGCGTTCATGCGCTATTGCGACGACATCAGTGAAGGCGAAGGCGCTTCGCGTGAGGGGATCGAGCGCTGGCGGAACGACCTCGCTTGCGCCCTGGAAGGCCGCTACGGCGAGAACCTGCTCTGGCCCGCTTTCCACGATACCGTCGAACGCTACAAGATCCCGAGCGAGTATTTTTACCAGATGATCGAGGGCGTCAGTTCGGATTTGCAGCCCAAGCAGCTCCAGACGTTCGATGAACTCTATCGCTACTGCTATCAAGTGGCGAGCGTGGTTGGTCTAACGATCATTCACATCTTCGGCTTTGAGTCGCCAGACGCGCTTCTGCTGGCGGAGAAATGCGGCATCGCGTTTCAGTTGACGAACATCCTGCGCGACGTGCGCGAGGATCGCGAAAACGGCCGCATCTACATTCCCGAAGAAGACATCCGCAAATTCGGCGCAGACGTTGGGATGTACGACGAACGCTTCGTGAAGCTGATGAGCTTTGAAGCCGCCCGCGCACGTGCTTATTACGACGAATCGCGTCCATTGATCGGACTGGTGCACCCGCGCAGCCGCCCCTCGCTTTGGGCGCTCATCGAAATCTACCGGCGCCTGCTCGCGCGCATCGAGCGATCGAATTTCGACGTGCTCGAAAAACGCATCCGCGTCCCAACGTGGGAAAAGCTCAGCATCCTCGCGAGCGCGGCTCTGCGCTAGCGCGCATGGTTATCAATATCCGCGTTCATTATGTCCAGAGCTGTTCAAGCAAGGACGACGGTGTCCACTTGTGGGTCAGACTCCGAGATCGAAGCTCATCCCAGTGCGGTCGGAAGTGTACTCAGTGGCGTATCAAAGCTGTTCCGGTACGTCCCAAATAACGAACTAGCTGGAGCACGTTTGAGGTCTTCTTCGGTCCAACAAGCCTGCCTCTCAATCATCGATTCAAGAGTTACGATGCGTGCATGTATCGCCTTTTCCGTTTGGTGCCACTGTCACGCGACGTTCATCGAGTTCGCGGAATCGCTGATACGATCCGGTTTGGCGTACAAAGACAAACCATCGCGTTTAAGCGCGGCGATCAGGTCTCGAGATGGCCAGCTAGCGAAAGCCGCGGTAATCCATCGCATTCCAGAAGTCTACACCGATGACGGCGATGTGAGGTTTCTCCTCGGAGACTTCTTCAATCCCGACCAGTTCCCGGGGCCCTCAGGCAGGGTCTTTCCCTCATCGAGGAAATCTCGCGAACCTACCTCACGTTCCGCAAATCACCGGCTGGCGCTACTATCTCTGAGGCCGAAGTGGCAGGAAGCCCTGTCATTGCAAGTTCTGTAACCGCGGAGAGATACGAGCTCAGCGCTTAATTCAGTTCGAAGACTATTGACGTTGCGGGTCTCATTAAAGAACTACATCCATCGAAGAATGCATCGATTCTACGCTACCCGCTCGTACAACTCCGTCAACTCCTTCAACCTGCGCGCAAGCTCCGGTTTCAATGCGTCGGCCCGGCACCGCCAGCGCCAATTCCCACCCAGCGTCGCGGGCAGATTCATCCGCGCCTCCGTGCCCAGTCCCAGCACATCCTGCATTGGAATCAAAACCGTATCCGCGACGGAAGCCTCAATCGCGCGAATGAACGTCCAATGGATCTCGCGGCCCTCGGTGTTCAAATACCGCCTCGTAAAATCGCGCTCGCGCTCGATGTCTTCCTCCGATCGCGTGCTCTCCCCGCGCCCTTGGCTCGTCCACCAGCCGACCGTCGTGTCGGAATCATGCGTCCCCGTGTAAGCTACCACTTCGCGTGGATAATTATGCGGGCGGAACGTCGGCGCTTGTGCGTCGGTGCCGAAGGCGAACTGCAATACCGACATTCCGGGGAACCCGAATTCATGGCGAATCGCCTCCACTTCAAGTGTGATCACGCCAAGATTCTCGGCCACCAAAGGCAGCTCGCCCAATTCTGCCTGTGCCGCCCGGAATAACTCCGCACCCGGTCCTTTCACCCATCGCCCGTTGATGGCTGTCGGCTCCGACGCGGGCACTTCCCAATAAGCCTCGAAGCCGCGAAAATGATCCAGACGGATCATGTCCACCATTGCGAACGCCGCTCGAAAGCGATCCAGCCACCAGCGGTAGCCTTCTTTCGCCAGCACATCCCAGCGATAAATCGGATTGCCCCAAAGCTGTCCTGTCTTGCTGAAGTAGTCCGGCGGAACACCCGCCACCACGGTCGGATTCCCGTGTTCGTCCAACTGGAAATTGTGCCGATTGACCCAGACGTCGGCGCTGTCGTGCGCGACGTAGATCGGCAGATCGCCCATGATCCGCACGCCGCGCGCACGGCAATACTCGCGCAGCTCGCGCCACTGTTCGAAGAATGCGAATTGAAGAAATCTCTGCAAGGCGATCGGCCCTGCAAGCTGCTCGCGCCACTTTGCCAAAGCCCTGGGATCGCGATCGCGCGCGCCCGGCTCCCAGCGCGTCCACGCGACCATTTGATGCCGCTGCTTCAGCGCCATGAACAACGCGAAATCGTCCAGCCAGTGTGCGGTGGCCTCACAAAAATCGCCGAAGCCCGAGCGCGGTGGTTTCACCGATTCGAGCACCGCGGTCTTCCACGGGATCAGCCGCTCGAACTCCACCCGGTCTTCAGAAAACTCCGGCGCGTTCGCGAGCGCGGAAGCCTCCAACCAGCCTCGTTCGACCAGCCACTCCAAGCTGATCAGCATGGGATTCCCGGCCCACGCCGAAAAACATTGGTAGGGCGAGTCGCCGAAACCAGTGGGACCGAGCGGTAGCACTTGCCACAGCGTTTGGCCGGCCGCCGCCAGGAAATCGGCGAACCGCAGCGCCTCCGAGCCGAGCTCGCCAATGCCATATCGCCCAGGCAGCGAAGTGGGATGCAGTAGAATGCCGCTCGATCGTGGAAATCGCATCTTCTTTCTATAGGTTAGCTTCTATAGATCAGCCGCCAAATTGCCGATGATCCGATTGAGTGATCATCACGCGCACACCCTTGCGAATCTCGATTGGCGGCGGCGGCACCGATCTGCCGTCGTACTATCGACGCTTCGGCGGCTTCGTCATTTCAGCCGCGATCAACAAACACATTTACGTCGGTATCAATGAAAACTTCGCCGGCGGATATTTTCTGAAATACTCCGCCTTGGAGCACGCGGTCAATCTGGACGACATCCGGCATCCGCTGATTCGAGAAGCGCTGCGCCTGCACGCCGTTCCTCCGCCCATCGAAATTGTCAGCATGGCCGACGTTCCGGCCGGCACGGGCCTCGGATCTTCTGGTGCGTTTACTGTTGGGTCTGTTGCGCGCAGTGCACGCCTTTCAGCGCCGGTACGTGGATTCGGCCGCGGTCGCCGAGGAGGCCTGCAAGATCGAGATCGAAATCCTGCAGGAGCCGGTCGGCAAACAGGATCAATACATCGCCGCTTTCGGTGGCTTGGCTTGCTTTGAGTTCGCAGAAGACGGCCAAGTCAACGTCACGCCGCTCAAGGTCACCAACAGCACTCTCTACAACTTGGAAGACCGCTTGATGATGTTCTTCACCGGCTATTCGCGCAACGCCTCGGCGGTACTCGACGATCAAAAGGTCCGGTCCGAACTGGGCGACGCCGCGATGCTGGAGAACCTGCACTACACCAAGCAGCTCGGCCAGTGCATCAAGCTTGCGCTTGAGCAGGGCAATACCCGGCGCTTTGGCGAGCTGATGCACGAGCACTGGATGCACAAGAAACAGCGATCGCCCGGCACCACCAACGAGGGCATCAATCGCTGGTACGAGATCGGCCGCGAGAACGGCGCGGTCGGCGGCAAGTTGGTGGGAGCGGGCGGCGGCGGCTTCCTGTTGTTTTATGCGGACGATCGCGATGCGCTGCGCCGCGCCATGGTGAACGAAGGGCTGCGCGAGTTCCGCTTCAAGTTCGACCACGAAGGCTCGAAGCTGCTCGCGCGGGAGTAATCCATGCAGTGTGTGATCCTCGCCGGTGGGCTCGGAACGCGGATGCGGCCGCTGACAGAGACTTGTCCCAAGACGCTGCTGCCGGTGCGCGGACGTCCCTTCGCGTATCACCAGCTGCATTGGCTCGCGGCGCAAGGCATCACCGATGTGATCTACTCGATCGGCCATCAAGGCGATCTGATCCGGCGCTACTGGGAACAAGAGCCTTGGCCGATTCCCTCGATTCGCTATGTCGACGAAGGCCAGCAGTTGCGCGGCACGGCGGGAGCACTGCGTCTGGCTCGCGAAAAAGGCGTGCTCGACGAGCGCTTCTTTGTGATCTATGGCGATTCGTTCCTGCCGGTCGAATTCGAACCCGTCTGGCGCGCGTTTCAAACGAGCGGCCAGCCCGCGCTGATGACTGTGCTTCGCAACGAAGGCCGCTGGGACCGCAGCAACGTGCTCTATCATTCCGGACGCGTGGTGCTCTACGACAAGGCCGGCGCGCCTGGAATGCCCTACATCGACTACGGGCTTTCCTGCTTTCGCCGCGATGTTTTTGACGATTGCAGACACTCCGATCTCGCGACTCTGTTCCACGAGCTGAGCGTCAACGGCCGCCTGGCCGGATTCGAAGTCCAGGAGCGTTTCTACGAAATCGGCTCGCCCGCAGGATTGCATGACCTCGAACAGTACCTTGCGAGTTGCGAAACCGCTCAATTATCGCCATAGTCGTTACTGATGCATCCGACTTTTGGCAACGGCAAAATCTGTTACATCGAAATCCCCGCCACCGACCTCGCGCGCTCGGCCGAGTTCTACGAATGCGTCTTCGGCTGGAAGATCCGCAGCGACAATGAAGGCTCGACATCCTTCGACGACGGAGTGGGGGAAGTGAGCGGCAGGTGGGTCCTCGGCCGGCCGCCCAGCGTTTCGCCCGGACTCATGGTGCACATCATGGTCGATAGCATGGAGGCCACGCTCGAACTGATCGTCGAAAACGGCGGCGAGATCGTGCAGCCCGTCGGCGCAGACGCACCCGAGATCACAGCTCGCTTCCGAGATCCCGGAGGCAACGTCATTGGCCTTTATCAACATGGAGGGAGCCGCTAATAATGGCAGACACAATCCCCGTCGCCGGATCGCTCGAACGAATCCAGTGCCAGTGGTGCCAGGGCATGAACGAGAAGGCCGCGCTCACCTGCCGTGCGTGCGGCGCGCCGCTGGATATCCGTAATCTGGTAAGCGAATCCGGCTGGCGCGAAGCCCCGCGCCTCCGCGACATGACCGAGTTTCAGTTCAGCTCCAGCACCTGCCAGGTGGAAGGCGAAATCGTCCCCGTGGCCGAAATTCACCTGGGCGCGAACGATTCCGTCTTCTTCGAACATCACATCATGCTGTGGAAGGACGACAGCGTCCCGCTCACCGTGCTGCAGTTGCCGGGCGGACTGAAGCGCGCCTTTGCCGGCATGCCGTTCATCATCAGCGTGGCCACCGGACCGGGACGCATCGCCTTCTCGCGCGACGCCACGGGCGAAATCGTGGTGCTGCCGCTGCATCCCGGCATGGAGCTGGACGTTCGCGAGCACGCGTTCCTGCTCGGCTCGCATCAAATCGACTATTCGTTCGTGCGCGTCAAGGGGCTTACGAACATTTTGTTCGGCGGCCAGGGCATGTTCATGGACCGCTTTGTCACCACCAGCAGTCCAGGGCTGGTACTTCTGCATGGCTACGGCAATGTCTTCGAGCGCAAGCTGAAAGCGGGCGAGAGCATCATGGTGGAGCCCGGTGCGTTTCTATATAAGGATTCCTGCGTCACCATGGAAGTGCAGTTCCAGAAGCTCGGCACCGGGTTTTTCGGCGGCACGAATATGAGCCTGGCCCGCATGACCGGGCCGGGGCGCATCGGCATACAGTCCATGTACGTCCACCACCACACCGAGTAGCGATCGCGAGGACCCACCATGTTCTGCATCAACTGTGGTACCCCGGTTCAAGACACCGCCAACTTCTGCACAGGATGCGGTGGTGCGATCAACCGCGCGCCTGCTCCCGCGCCCCCGCAACCCACCCCTCAGCCCACGGTTCCGATCGAACATTCGCGCCCCGTGCAACCGCCGCCGCGCCCGGCTGAGCCCTCACCGATCGCCGCGGGCGCCCAAAACAACTGCCCGTGGTGCGCGGCCGAAATCGATGCATCTCACTTGAGCTGTCCGCGTTGCGGCGCGACCCTGAAAGCGCCACCGGCTCCCAGCGCATCCGGCTGGGCCGAGCTGCCCGGCCGCAAGGATATGGCCAAGCTCCAGTTCGGCGATTCGTTTTGCCAGATTGAGGGGCTGTACGTGCCGGTGGCCGACGTGAATCTCGCGGGCTCCGACAGCATCTACTTCACGCATCACGTCCTGCTGTGGAAAGATCCGCAGGTCAACGTCACAACCATGCCGCTTGCCTCCGGATGGAAGCGCATGTTTGCCGGATTGCCGCTCATCATGACGCAGGCCCACGGACCCGGCCACATCGCATTCTCGCGCGACGCGCCCGGCGAAATGATCGCGCTTCCGCTTCAGCCCGGCGAAGAGGTGGACGTCCGCGAGCATCTGTTCATGCTCGCCACCAGCAACGTCGCCTATGATTGGTTCTCCACCAACGTCTGGTACACCACGCAATCCGGTGACGACAAGGAAACGCACTATCCGGTCGGCATGTTCATGGACCGCTTCTCGGCTCCCCAAGCGCCGGGGCTCTTGTTGCTCCACGCCGCGGGCAATGTTTTCGTGCGGGAACTCGGACCTGGCCAAACGATTCTGGTGAAGCCAACAGCTTTGATCTTCAAAGATCCGTCCGTCCAAATGCAATTACACTTTGAACATCCGCGCAGCGGCTTCAGCCTGGGCTTCGGCTTTGGCAGGTCCAGTTGGACTAATCGATATTACTGGCTCCGATTGTGGGGACCCGGGCGCGTCGCCATTCAATCGGTCTTCGAGCACATGGAAGGCGAGGGCAGGTATTTGTCCAACTGCTCGGCGGCCACTGAGCAGCACTGGTAAGCATCAATTAAGTTAATTACAAAACGATTACTATTTCACGCAATTGTGTCACTCTATGGGGAGAAAGAGAGGCTCCCCATGAAGACGATTGTGTGTGCCGTGTTACTGCTTCCCGTAGCTTGCATGGCGGCGTTTGCTCAGGATTCCGCCGGCGAGCTTGCCAGGATTCTCCGCGACAAGGGCGTCATCACGAGCTCTGAATTCACAGCCATAGAATCCTCCGCGGGCCAAGAACGCATCACTTTACTTGCCTCGTTGCTTCAGGCAAAAGGTGTACTCACGTCCGCTGACGTCGCCAGGCTTCAGATGAACACACCGGATCACGTGTCAAGGGAAACAGCCGGCGTGGTGCTGGCAAGTTACACTCCGCCGCCTTCCAGCACTGCGGCCGTTGAGCCGCAAATTCCACCCCAGGCGCCCCAGACGACCAGTTCCGCGCCTCCGGTGACCTCGCAGAGCAAATTCCCGGTCACGGTTTACGGGAATATCCTATTGAATTCCTTCTTCGACACATCGTCCAACAACATCCAGGACGTGCCGCTGTTTGCTGGCAAACAAGGGTCCGGCCCATTCCCGCAGAGCTTTGGGATGACCGCCCGCCAGAGCCGGCTTGGGCTGCGCTATCAAGGACCAGAAGTCTTCGGCGCTACTATCAGCGGCCAAGTGGAAGTGGACTTCTTTGGAGGCAAAGCGGCGCTAGGCAACGGGATCAGCATGGACCTCCTGCGCCTGCGGATCGCTTTGGGCAGGCTGGATTGGAAGAATTTCTCGTTGGTGGCGGGACAGGATTGGTCTATTTTCGCGCCGTTGAATCCCACATCGCTGGCCGAATATGCCATCCCAGCGATGTCGGCATCCGGCAATCCTTGGATTCGATCGCCGCAAATTCGCGCCGAGTTCCGGCACGCCATGAGTGACGCGGCAAAGCTGCAATGGCAGATTGCGGCGACGGACCCCAATGTTGGGGACTATCAGACCGCCCAATTTCTTACCGTGCGCACTCCTGGAATCGGCGAGCGCGGACGCATGCCGGGCCTGGATACTCGTCTGGCCCTTACAGATACTAAGGACGGCCGTGATTACTCCGTTGGCGTGAGCGGACATTACGGACGCGGAGAAAACATTGGCACAATTGCTTCCGTCAGCGTGGTCCAGCCGGTGGATTCCTGGGGTGTAGCATTGGATTGGTCACTCCCATTCAGCAAGTATTTTGCACTCACCGGAGAAGCCTACGAGGGTCGGGCGCTCGGCATCTTTAGCGTTGCGTCAGCCGAGTCCGTGACTGCTGTTGGTTCGCTCGGCGGTCACGGGGTGCTGAGCCGCGGCGGTTGGGCGCAAGCTCAGTTCAACATTAATCCTAAATGGCAGGTTAATTTGGCTTATGGGATCGATCAACCGGAAGCATCAGAACTGCCGGTGGGCAATCGGGACCGGAATCAGACCTACATGGCTAATTTGATGTACAAGCTGAGCTCCAGCGTCACATTCGCCTGGGAGTTCCGTAGATTCTTAACTGACTTCCGCAACCAGTTATTCGCTGACGAAAGAGGGGATCAAGCCAATCTCGCGGTGATGTACAGCTTTTAGCCATGCGCTCGGTGCCAGTCCACTACAGATCGGAGGCCGTTCACGTACCGGTGCGCGGCCCCGGTATCTGTCGGACTGCCCGGCAGCTAGCAAACAACATTGATAGGAGGAGGACGTCATGGTTGATGCGTCGAAGCTTCATGCTTGGTACGCGAATCGGCAGGGGCTGGATGGTTCGCTCGAAGGAAAATCCGCGGCTGACGTCCTCACACGCGCCGGATGGGCGCGCTCAGTAGGCGGCGTGTCGCCCTATCTCGCATTATTCGCGCGTGGCGGAATCACTCGTGATCAGGCCGACGCTGCCGCCGCCAAGTTGCAGATCTACGAGCTACCCTCCGCGCGCGGCTGCACGTACGTGCTCCCAGCTTCCGATTTCGCGCTGGGCCTGGCGGCCGGGCAAAGCTTCCAGGGCGAAATGAAGACGGCTGCAAAGCTCGGCGTCACCGAGAGGGAAATCGCCAAGCTTTGCGACGCGGTGGTCGGGGCTCTTGAAAAAGGCCCACTCGATCCCGAAGGTTTGCGTGAGGCCACAGGCAAAGCGTCTCGCAATCTGGGTGACGAGGGCAAGAAGAGAGGTCTTGCCACCACGCTTCCCGTCGCGCTTGAAAAGCTCCAGGCCGCGGGCGACATCCGGCGGGTTCCCATCAACGGCCGCTTCGATCAGCAACGCTATCAATACGCGCTGTGGCGTCCGAATCCGTTGCTCGCGTTCAAACTCTCGCCGGAAGAGGTTCAAACCGAGCTGGCGCGGCGATACTTCGCCTGGATCGGACCGGCATCCCTGGCCGGCTTTCAAACATTTTCAGGGCTCGGCGTTAAGGCGGCTAAGGCTGCGCTTGATCCGCTTAATCTGGAGCCCATCGAAATCGCCGCTGGCGACCAGCGCTTTTTCCTGCCAGGCAGCCGCGCTAACTTTGAAGCGTTCCAACCGCCCAAGGAACCAAGTTACGCACTTCTCGGAAGTATTGACACTCTGTTCGAACTGGATTCCGGCCTCCGGGAGGATCTTGCCAATCATGCCATCGTGGATCGCGGCCGTCTGGTTGGGCTCTGGGATTACGATCCGGCTACGGAATCCATCGCCTGGACGGCATTCATCAGAAAGGACAAAGCGCTCCGGGAGGCGGTCACGCGCACGGAGACTTTTGTTCGGGACCAGCTTGGCGACGCCCGATCCTTCAGTCTCGACAGTCCAAAGAGCCGTGCGCCTCGGATCGCAGCCCTGAGGAAAGCTGCAGCAAGTGCTTGACCAGAAGTATAAGGCCCTTTACAATCAAATCAGTAGGACAACCAGGGAGACGTGTAGTCTCAGGGCTTGAACGTCGGATAACATGACCCATCGCGAACAGGACGTGCTGCATTCCATCGTGGAGTCCTACATCCACACCGGCGAACCTGTGGCTTCGCGTACTATTGCGAAGCAGCGCAAAGATAACCTGAGTCCGGCTACCATCCGCAACGTGATGGCCGATCTTTATGAGCACGGCTATCTGTCCCAGCCCCACACTTCGGCGGGGCGCGTTCCCACGGAAAAGGCTTTTCGAAGCTATGTGCAGTCGCTCGCGCGCGGCCGCGTGCTTGTCACCGAGTTACAACGGCTGCGCCAAGAATTGAGCCAGCTAAGCACCATGGAAGCCCGCGTGGAGCGGTCCTCACACATGCTGACCGAAATGACCCGCAGCGTCGGGATCACGGCTGCCATCCCGGCTTCCAGCCAGACATTGCACCAAATCGAATTGATCGCGCTGGCGGATCAGCGGGTATTGATGGTGGTGGTGACGCGCGATCGCATGGTGCGGAATCGCGTGGTCTCGGTGGATGAAACCGTCACGCAAGACGAGCTCGCGTCCATCCGCAATTACATCAACCGCAACTTCACCGGCTGGATGCTTTCTGAAATCCACGCCGAGCTCGAACGGCGGCTGGAGCAGCAGAGCGCGGCCTACGATGCGATTTTGAAGCGCTTGAACGAGCTGTACGCCAAGGGGCTGCTGGATATCGAAGTCGCGCCGGAGATTCACCTGGAAGGCGCCAGCAATCTAGTGGGTCTGGATCTGCACCTGACGCGCGAAAAGCTGCGTGAGCTGTTCCACACGCTCGAAGAGAAAAAGCGCATCCTGCAGTTGCTCGATCGCTTCCTGGAGCAGCCCGCTGGTGAACTGGCTGTCCAGGTTGGCTTGGCCGACGTGCATCCCAGCATGCGCGAGCTTTCACTCATCGGGATCTCGATTTCGCTGGCTGGCGGGTTATCCGCTAAGATCGCGGTGCTGGGCCCCATGCGCATGAATTACGGAAAGGCGATGTCGGCTGTATATCATGTCGGACAGGCCTTCGGAAGCCTGCTGGTCTAAACTTTCCTCGCCCTCTCTTGCAGGACCTTATAAACTGGAAGTGAAGCTATGGACATGAAGGAACCCAACGTCGATCCTGGTGACAGCGCCTCCGCCTCAACCGCCAGCGGCACGGTAGATCCGCCGGGTAGCGGCCCTGCGGCTCCAGCTTTGTCTATCGACGCTGTCACCGCCGAGCGCGACCGCTTGATCGAGGAGAACCACGAGCTGATGGACCGCCTGCTGCGCCGCCAGGCGGAATTCGACAACTTCCGCAGGCGCGCCGAGCGTGAAAAATCAGACGTGCTGGAATACGCGAACACCGAGAGCGTTCGGGCGATTCTGCCGATTCTGGACGATTTCGAGCGGGCCCTGAAGACCCCCACGGCGGACAAAGTCTACGCGCGCGGTATGGAGCTGATTTACCAGCGTCTGTCGGATGCGTTAAAGAAGTTGGGATTAGAGCCGATTACAGCGAAGGGGCTGAAGTTTGATCCCCACGTTCATCATGCCGTCGACATGGTGGAGACCGGCGAGGTCGAGGAGCAGACCATTCTCGACGAGTACCAGCCAGGGTACAATTTTCGCGGGCGCCTGCTGCGTCCAGCCATGGTGAAAGTGGCGGTAACTAAGAAATGAACGCGACGAAGCGCGACTATTACGAGGTCCTGGGCGTCGGCCGCGATTGCGATGACCCGGCGTTAAAGAGCGCGTACCGCAAGCTGGCGCTCCAATATCACCCCGACCGCAATCCCAATGATCAGCAGGCCGAGGAAAAGTTCAAAGAGGCCGCCGAAGCGTATAGTGTGCTCAGCGATCCGCAAAAGCGCGCCGCGTACGACCGCTACGGCCACCAGGGTCTGCAGGGTTTTGGCGCCAATCAAGGCTTCGATCCAAACGCCTTCAACGATTTCGGCGACATCCTGGGCGATCTGTTCGGTTTCAGCGATCTGTTCGGAGGCAACGGAGCGCGGCGAGGTGGAGGGCGCAGCCGTGCGCAACGTGGCGAAGATCTGCGCTACGATCTCGAAATGTCGCTGGAAGATGCGATTCGAGGGTTGAGCGTCGAGATCCAAGTACCTCGCATGGATCTTTGCTCGCGCTGCCAGGGCAGCGGCGCCGAGAAGAACGACGGATTGGTGTCCTGCCCAATGTGCCACGGACGCGGCGAGGTGGTTTATCAGCAAAGCTTTTTGCAGATTCGCCGTACTTGTTCGCAATGTGGCGGACGCGGCCAGATTGTTCGCCGGCCTTGCACCCAGTGCCGCGGCGAACGGCAGGTGCGCACTGAACGAAAGCTGAAGGTTACCATTCCCGCCGGCGTGGACAGCGGCACGCACTTGAAGCTGGCGCACGAAGGCCAATCCGGTTTCAATGGCGGCCCGTCTGGCGATCTGTACGTGGTCGTCAAGGTGAAAGAGCACCCCATCTTCGAGCGCCAGGGCGACGATCTGTTCTGCATGGTTCCCGTGAACGTGGCGCAAGCCGCGCTGGGAACGCAAATCAGCCTCTTGACGTTTGACGGCCTGGAGACAGTGAAAATCCCCGAAGGCGTGCAGACCGGCTCGCGCATCAAATTGAAGAACCTGGGCGTGCCGCGCTTGCAGGGCGCCGGCCGGGGCGATCTGTTTGTACAGGTGGATGTACGAGTCCCAAGCAAGCTGACGCGCGAGCAGCGTAAGCTCTTCGAGCAACTCCGCGAAACGCTACCTGAAGAAAACGAGCCGCACGAAAAGGGCCTGCTCGATAAAGTGAAAGACTATTTCGCTTGATGTGAGCCGCGCGCGTCAGCCGGCGGGTTCGCATTCAGCCGGCCTGTGCGCTCCAGCCAGGCGCGGAACATCAGCGCGAAGTCGCGAATTTCTCCGGACGTCCACAGTTCCTCTACGGTGCACTTCATCTTCCTGCGCCAGTTCGGGTATTCGGTGGTGCTGCCCGGCAGGTTTTGCTGCTCGGTCTGCTTGAGCAGGTCTTCTTGATTCAAGACCATCAGTTTCGAAGGCGTGGACGCGAGAAATCCAACGATGGCGTTGTGCAGCTCGCCCACCAGCTCGGGAACCTGCGAGGCATCGCGCGAAAACCAATCGGGCAGCAGTTTCAATTCGAAAAGTAAATCCAGCAGCTTCTGTTTCTCGCGTGCGCGATCGGCGCGCATATTCTGGTAGGCGCTTTCGTCCGGTAGCAGACCGGCTTCGCGCCGCAAATCGATGTCGCGTCCCGACCAAAAACCCGCCAGCGTCGGCAAGTCGTGCGTGGTGGCTGAGACCAGTGCGTCGCGGGGATACTCTTGGGGCGCGCGGAACCGGCCATTGTCTTGTTCGAAATAGAGCAAGCGATAGCTCAAGATTCCGAATCGATGCAGCCATTCGCGAGCCTCATCGGGCACGGTGCCCAAATCTTCGCCAATCACGACCACCCGATTGCGCACGCTCTCGAGCGCGAGAATCTTGAGCAAAGCTTCGAAGCGATCGCGCACATAGGTTCCGTCGGTGGCTTCCATGCCGTCGGGAATCCAGTAGAGACGGAAGAACCGCATGACGTGATCGATGCGAAGAGCCCCGCCGTGCCGGCAATTCTTGCGGATCGATTCGGCAAAGAGCCGATAACCATCCGCATCGTGGCGCTCGGAGTTGGGTGGCGGAAATCCCCAATCCTGTCCTTTGGGGGAGAAGCCGTCCGGCGGCGCACCGACCCTACAACCAGAGACGAAGAATTCGCGATGTGCCCACAGATCCGAACCGAAGCGGTCTGTCGCCAAGGCCAGGTCGTGATAGAGCCCGATGCTGAGCCCACGTTCGACGGCGTGTTGCTGCGCCGCGGCGAGCTGCACGTCGAGCTGCCACTGCATATATTTGTGAAACAGAACGCTGCGCCAGTGCTTGCGGGCGAATTCGAGCGTCGCAGGCGATTCGGGATCCTGATATTGTTCCGGCCACGAGTTCCAGTTCCAAACGTCGGGGCACTCTTTGTGGATCGCCTGGTCGAGCGCGGAGTGAACGGCGAAGCGGTGCAGCAGACGGCCTTCGCGCTCGATATATTTCTTCAGGCCGGCGGCGCGCTCCGTGCCCTCCCGCCATTCGTTGTTGAGGAAGCTTTGAAACAGCAGTTTCAAGAACCGCAGCTTGAGGGCGTACGTACGCGCATATTCCACCAGTTCGGCATCGCGCAGCGTGGCGATTTCCTTTTGGACTGCGGGCGATTGCATGAGAGCCTTCGCCCGATTCGAAGAGGCGAAGTCAGGAATGGCTTCGACGTCGAGATAAATCGGATTCCGGTAAAAGATGGAATTGGGCAGATACGGGCTGGTGTTATACGGCTGCCGGTTGGCGATCGAATGCAGCGGGTTCAGCGCGATGAAGCTGGTTTGGGTGCGCTCCGCCACCCAGTCGATGAGCGCGCAAAGATCGGTGGTGTCGCCGCAGCCCCAATTGCGCCGGCTGCGCAAACCGTAGAGGCTGATGGCGAGCCCGGCCGCGCGCCCCTGGTGCAGCCAGGACGGTTCATAAGCGTGTGCCGGGCAGACGATCAGGCGCGAGGTTGCCGATGTTTCTCCGTTGATCGTAATCGATACGTCGTGATAGCCGAGAGGCAGATCGTCGGGCAGGCGAACGCCCTTGTTGGCCAGGAGTTCTGCGGCCGGAACTTCCAGATCAACTGCGCCCCCGTCTTCCAGTTGTATCCGGACAACTGCACTTGAGCCGGCCTGAGTTGCTCCGAGCGACACCGGGATTTCATGAGGCGTGCTTCCCGCAGTGAGAAAGATGGCGGGAGCGATCGGCGTGAGCCACTGGCGCCGGTTGTGGCGCTCGATCGCCTCGCGCAATGAATCACTGGACCTTGCGTCGACGCCGAGCGACCGGAGAATGGCTGTCTCCAGCTCCAGGGATGCGTGGTGCTGGCGGCCCCAAATGTCCCAATAGTCGGTCTCTACGCCCCACGCCCGGGCGGCGTTCTCGATTTCCATCCGATCGGGAGCGACGTCCCGCGGAATGCCGTCCGCTGGCTCGGCCATGTGATAATAGGATCGTGGATCGCGAGCCCAAGTTTCAACCTAGTCTTCCAAGCGAACTGTTCGCGCGCATCGACAACGAGGATGCGATAGCGGCTCCAGAGGGCATCCTCACCACTACCATCGACAAAGCCATCAATTGGGGACGCAAGAATTCCATCTGGCCGATGTCGTTTGGCCTGGCGTGCTGCGCTATCGAGATGATGTCGATGATCGGTTCGCGATTCGATATTTCCCGCTTCGGCGCCGAAGTGATGCGCGGATCGCCGCGCCAATCGGACCTGATGATTATCGCTGGCCGGGTATCGAATAAGATGGCGCCCGTCATCCGCCGGCTGTATGAACAGATGCCCGAGCCGAAATGGGTGATCTCGATGGGCGCGTGCGCCACATCCACTGGCGTCTTCAGCAATTACGCGCTCATTCCGGTGAACCAGGTGATCCCGGTGGATGTATACGTGCCCGGCTGCCCGCCCCGGCCGGAGCAGTTGATCTACGCCATCATGTTATTGCAAAAGAAGATCGAATCCGAAAAAGGGACCACACTGAAGGTCCTGAACCTCGCCTGAAGTGTAGCCCGCGGCGTTCGAATTTCCACCCTTTCTCAAATTTCTCTTTCTTCAGCCGATGAGTGCCTACAGATAGGTGCGTGGCTCTAGAAAGGTTTGAGATGGTGATCACTCCTGTTCAACCCAATGTTTCATCGCCGGTGGGCCAGCCGCAGGCTTCCGCCGAGCAAGCCGCTCAAACCAGGCAACTGTTACAGGCAGCCAAATCCGTCAACGAAAGCGGAGTTCTCGGGCAGAATCAGCTGGTGTTCCTGGTGGACCGACAGACACATCGACCCGTGTTCCGAATCGTAGACCGGACCACGCAACAAGTAATCTCTCAGATCCCTCCCGAATACGTGCTGCGATTGGCTCAGGACTTGGGATCCAGCTTGGCGCAAGTAATGGCCTCCGACGCCGATACGTAGGGCAGGATGCGAAATAAACGGTGATGCGTACAAACGGTTATCAAACTTACCTGGAGAACGAAATTCTATCGGCGAGTCCGATGAGGCTCATCCAGATGCTGTATACGGCGGCCCTGGATTCGATCGCTTCGGCGCGCCGATGCTTGCGAGCCGGAGACATCCGCGCCCGGTCGCGCGCAATTACTAAGACGATGCGGATCGTTACCGAGCTCTCCCGCAGCTTGAATCGCGAAGCCGGCGGCGATCTAAGTCAGAACCTGGCGAACGTTTATGGGTACGTGATCAGGTTACTCGTCGAGAGCAATGCTGAACAACTCGAGACGCCGCTCGCTGAAGCGGAGCGCCTGTTATCCACGCTGGCAGAAGCGTGGGCCGAGTGTGCGTGCTTGCAGTCCGAGTCCCTAAGCCAAAGTACCGGCGCCGGATCCAGACCGGATTTATCGGCCAGCGAAACGCCGCAACTCGCCTGGTAGTCCAGCTAATCCGTTAGGTGGGCGTCAACGATCGCGCCGGCCACCGCGTCCGCTGGGACATTGTACTTGCCGGATTGCACGTCCAGCCGCAACTGCTCGATTCGCGAGGAATCGCGCACCGGTGCGGAATCGTGCGCGGACAGCACCCGCGCCAATGAAGAAACTTCCGCCTGATCGGAGCCTGGGACTCCATCTTTCCCCGGTGTTCCCGGCCGCTGCTGTGCGGTTTGATCGGTCTTCTCCGCACTTTGTGCGGCGGGAGTGCGATTCAGATCATCGATTCGCATAATTAGTTATTCCTGCTACCACCATCTTAGCGATACCTAGCCCACCGTTCTGGGACAGGACCTGCGCCAGCTGCTGTTCTCCTAGTTCGAGTACCGTGGAGTTTGTCTCATCTTGTTCGTCCCCGTCACCCGTTATACCCCCGCCTGCTTCCCGGGCTGACTTCAGCATTTGAGCGATCAGAAGGGCTTCGAAATCGGTAGCGGCCTTGCGAATCTTCTCTGGACTGTCTTTCGCTGGTCCCGCCGCCGCCCCAGACCGTGTGTCTGGCGGCACACTCTGGAGCGGCGTTGATGAAGGGATCGGGCTCAAGGATATCGGCATATAAACTAGATCACCTCTACCTCGGCTGCAAGCGCGCCTGCGGCCTTGAGACTCTGCAAAATTGCGATTACGTCGCGGGCCGTCGACCCGATGGCCGTCAGTGCTCGAACCAATTCTTCCACGCTGGCGCCTTGCTTAAGCACAACATTCTTGGCTCGTTCCTCTTTCGCGGTCACAACGATGTCTGGAGTGACCGTGGTTTGGCCGGACGACAGTGGCGGCGGTTGCGATGTGTTGAAGCTGGTTTGAATTTCCACTGTCAGAGTCCCGTGCAGAATCGCTACCGGTGCGATTCTTACGTCCTTCCCGAACACGATGGTGCCAGTGCGCTCATCTATGATGATGCGGGCAGGCCGGTCGGATTCCACCACAATATCCTCCAGTTCGCTGAGGAACTCAACGGTTTTAGAGCTATAGGCCGCAGGTGTCTCGACGGCGACCAGGGCCGAGTTGTCGGCGTGGGCCAATCGCGCGGAGGCAGTGCCGAACTTGTTATTAATCGCGTTCGCGATACGGCTCGCAGTCGTGAAGTCGGCGAGGTGCAACTGTAGTTTGATATGACCCTGCGGAGCAATCGACGGCGCGAGTTTCTCGACGATGCCGCCATTCGGTATCCGCCCGGCAGTGGGATGATTCACCGTTTGATTGCTGCCGCCACGGCCGGCCGACAAATCCGCCCGTTACCACTGAGCCTTGCGCCGCGGCATAGACTTGCCCATCGGACGCCTTTAGCGGCGTGAGCACCAGCATCCCCCCTTGCAAATTGCTGGCGTCTCCTACCGCTGCCACGGAAACATCGATCCGCGTGCCGGGTTGTCCAAACGGCGGCAGATCCGCGGTCACCATAACGGCAGCCGTATTGCGCACCAGAATCAAGCTGGGATTGACCTCAACCCCCATGCGCGCCAGCAGATTCGTGAGGCTCTGCGCCGGAAAATAGGTTGTCACTTTGTCTCCGGTGCCATTCAGGCCCACCACGATTCCATATCCGAAGAGCTGGTTGTCCCGGATCCCCTCGATTGAGACGAGATCCTTGAGACGGGTTCCATCCATAGCGACGGCGGAGGGCGCCCACCACAACAAGCACAAGCACAGAGTGATTCGGAGGTTCATGCGTCTAGAAGGGAAGCAACCCCATGAGCAGGCGGTATAAGATGAAAGGCCGCTTCACGGCGTCGTTTACAACGCCTTTGCCATTCACCAGAACTTGCATTCTTGCCACGCGGTTGGATGGCACCTCGTTGATAGGGCTCAAATCCTCCGGCCGGACGATGCCTTGAACGGTGATCACCTGGCGTTCAGAATTCACAGCGATTTCCTTTTGGCCTTTGACGACCAGGTTTCCATTGGGCAAAACTGCGACCACTTCGGTCGTCACCGTGGTTGACAGCGTCGTGCCACGGCTGGTTGTGCCTTGTCCCTGAATCTGGGTGTTGTTCGAAGCGTTAGCCAGGTTGGCGAGCGCCCCCTTCGCACTCGTGGGTCCTGCGAGCGAAGTCACTGAAGCAGCCAGGCTGGCCTTGCGCTGGGTATTTGTGGTTCCGGTGGATACAGCTGATGAATTGTCGGCCACCACGATAGTAACCAGATCGTAGACCTGGCTCGCGCGGACGTCCCGAACAGCGTCGGCCAAGCGTCCATTGGCCACGAAAAGCGATCCTGGGCTGCTCACAGACGTTTGACGCGACTTCTCGTTTACCTGCTGAACGTATTGATCGAGTGGCGAGGACTGCTGGTCGCTCGCTGGTGGCTTCTTCTTGGCGAATAGCGGCAAGACCAAAATCAGGCAGAGACCCGCTACAAACCTATTCACAGAGAGGCTCCTCGCGTCGAGTTCACAACGACTTGCCTTGGGCCTTCAATGAGAGCGCGAAAGTTTTTTCCGCTCGAAGGATTGTGAACCACGATCGTTTCCCCCTTATTTCCAGAAGATTGGGCAAGGGCGTCGAGGGTGATCGTGGCGCCGCCATCAATGACGTGAACATGAACGGTCTCGCCACGCCTCACGTCCTTCGCTTCCTCGATCGACGCCGGCACGATTCGTTCGCCCGCCGCGAGCCTCCGGCGTGCGAGCATGCCGGCTATTCGTTCAGCAAGTAGAGAATTGGAGGAAGACTCGGGCACTGGGAACTGCTGGCGGACGATTTGCTGGACTTGGTTGGCACCAATCACTGTTCCAGACGGAATCTCTTCGGCCGCCACGACCACTTCGCGGCTGACCGTCAAGCGCACCTTCGCCCAAATGGCGAGACTGCGCTGACCGTCGTAGTTGAATCGCCCTCGCCAAATCACGGGGATTAGCGGATCGCCGTTGCGAGGCTGACTCAGTCCTTCGCGCCGGAACTCTAGCCGGCCGGAGGGTACGGGTTGGGCGCTTACTTCAAGGATTTCCATTTGCACGTTCGGAATCGCCAGCGCAGATAACAGGACCGGCCTCAGCTCCTCGGCCGAGAGGGTTCGGACAGCACGCTGTACACAGACGCTAGGAGCGGGAGCGCCAGCGGGAAACGAGAGATCGTAGTGCGCGGCGATCGCAACCATCTCGCGCGAGGACAGCACGCGCTGGATTCCGGGGAAAGGGGCAAATCCGATGGAAGTCTCGGGATCGATTTGTTCAAACAGGGGCACGGCAGCGGCGACGTCGCGCGCCAAGATGTTGAACGAAGCTACGGATATGCAAGCTCCGCGAGCCAGGCTCATGGCGGCGGCGAGGATAAGGATGATTCTCATTGTGTGACGTTGTTGATCTGTTGATACATTTCGTCAGCCGCCTTGACCACTTTTGAGTTCGCCTCGTAGGCGCGTTGGCTCACAATCATGTTGATGAATTCTTCGACCACGCTCACGTTGGAACCCTCGACATATCCTTGCATCAGACTTCCGAGGCCTTCTTGGCCACCCGGATTGCCCACCGTGGGAGCCCCGGATGCATTGGTCTGCTGGAAGAGATTTTGCCCCAGACTGTTGAGCCCCGCCGGATTGGGAAACAGAGCCAACTGGATCTGGCCGGCGACTTGCGCGGCAATCTGTCCAGGTTGCGTGTAGCTGACCGTACCATCAGCCGCAACGGTGATGGTCTGGGCCGACGAAGGAATCGTGATTTGCGGTTGGATCGGGTTTCCGCTCGACGTCACTACATTGCCGTTGGCGTCGAACTGGAATCCTCCGTCCCGCGTGTAGGCGGTCGAGCCGTCCGGCAATAGGACTTGAAAGAAACCGCTGCCTTGAATTGCCAGATCCAGAGGATTATCCGTGTTCGTAAAACTCCCTTGGGAGAAGATGATCTCATTGGAGGCGGGACGGGTCCCCAATCCGATCTGCAGCCCGCTCGGTACGATGGTCTGAGATCCGGCGGCGGCCCCGGGTTGAATATGGGTCTGGTAGAGCAAATCCTGGAACTGCGCCCGCCGCATCTTGAAGCCATTGGTGTTCGAGTTCGCGAGGTTGTTTGCGATGTTATCGATATTCATCTGTTGTGCGTTCATTCCGCTAGCCGCGGTGTAAAGAGCTCGAATTCCCATGATTGTTCCTCGTTTCGATACGTTCTTAGCTGACTTTGGCGACCTCTTCGACTGTTCGCCGGTTCATATCAGCGCCTATCGCCATGGCCTTCTGCAAGCTTTCAAATTGCCGTAAGATGCTGGTGAGCCGAGCCGCCGACTGAGACGACTGCGAATTCCCCGATTCGAGGTTGCCCTGCTGAATATCTGGCTGCGCGGACGGTGTGGGAGGGGTCGTGATGGTACTCCTGAAATACGTGCCACCGCGTTTTGCCAGTACCGTTGGATCGTTGAAATTGACTACGGCGATCTGAGAAATCTGCTGGCCGCCTTGCCGTACCGAGCCGTCGGAAGAGACTTCGAAAGCCTGCGCAGGATCTAGGACCATGGGCTGGCCGTCACTTCCTTGCACCGCGTAGCCCTCTTGCGTCTGCAATTGGCCTGATCCAGATACATGAAAGTTTCCGTTTCGCGTGAAGAGCGGCCCCGTGGGAGTAGTCACCACAAAAAACCCTTTGCCGTTCAGCGCGAGATCGGTCGCGTTGCTGGTGGGAAGCATCGCGCCCTGCGAGAAATCAGTCCACTGATTCTCCAAGACCGAAAGCGGGGTGGTATTCCCGTCGGCGGGCGAGTCCGGCGACTCGGAAGAGTAATACAAACCATATGACTCCGCATCGGCCTTGAACCCAGGCGTGGATGCATTGGCGAGATTGTTCGCCAAAATGTCTAACGACTGCATGCGTGATTGGATGCCGCTAGCAGCGGCGGCTGTCAGTGCGTCCATGTCGAAACCTTCACAGCCGGAATGATTGCAATTGATGCGCCGCTTTCGTAAAGTCTTTCATAATCGCGAAATTCAGGTCGATATTTCCGTTATGGAACCGATGTCCTGAGACAAAAATGTGCCGAAACGGCATGGGTGCCAATTTCGTAACAGTGCGCGTGCCGCTAACGCTCTGAACTTGCAGGACCCCGCGAGTGGCCCGTCGGATGCTTTTTATTCGGGCGTGAATGTAGCAACCTTTGACGCCGCCTCGCCACTTCCCAGCGCCAGCAGGGCTGCTGCAGCCGGCTTGGGTGCGATTGGTGCGCTTCCTAGCCGAAACCTGGTTGGGTTCCTGTCTCTCCTTAATGGGATCCTCAATCCCACCGAGATCAGCGGAGCCTCCGTGGCTACGCCCCAGTCAGCGAAGCACGGTTCGAGTGTTCTCGCGCGCACCACTAGCGAGAGCGAGAAGGAAGGGAGGAATGTTCCAAAGACTCAAAAAGGATCCGCCGGAATACTGCTGGCTACGTTACCTCCACCTGAGCCGCAAAGCCGTGCGACAACGGCCGTCACCGACCGGCCACCGCAGGTTCGTGCGCAGGAACTCACTGGACGTCCCCCGATAATTCAGTTGAAGGACGCGACTGTAGGATCGAGTGAAGGTTCTTCGCTGCAGCCACGAGCCGGTCAGCCTCAGCCGAAAGGTGATGTCAAGGAGCCCGCAGGCGGTATCGCAGTAGGTAGTGCGGCATTTGCGCTTCGGTTGACTCCGCAAAGCGCTGTCCAGAGCAACGGTGTGCGCGTCTCCCTGCCGACGGCCACGTCCAACGCACCAGCGCTTAAATTGACAGCTCCAGCGGTGCGGCTCACCGATGACGTCACCAATAACGCCAAGCCTGTTCTGCGCCCTGACTCTGCGGTGCGATTAGCAGATCCTCCATCCCTGCCAATACTGTCCCCCGGTCCAACTGTTGTTGCTGGGGCCCGGCCAGCTGCCGTTTCGCCACTGCCGTTGGCCGTCACGCCGTCCCCCTCAAATTTCGAAGCGCTCTCGGTGTCACGCCGGCAGAATGTCGATCCCGGGTCAACTCCCGAAAACGTAAGGCCTCGAAATAGGCCTCGAGAGTTCGCCCAGCGAGACATCGAGCCGCCAAACCCACAAGAAAGCGATTCTTTGTCCAGAGACCCGGAGTTCGTCGTTCTCCCGACAGCGACTCGCGAGCCGCTGCCGGTGCCCAATTCTGGAGCCGCAGTCCCGCAAGGAAAAGCGGGAGGGCATGTTGACTCAGTAGATCGTGAGAGTGCACGCGAGACGGACAAGGGGCAGACTCGCCCGGCAACTTGGGAAGAATCGGGTCAGGCGAGCACGACGCTTCGGCCCCAGCTCCCTATTACGGAGGGGAGTACCTCTGTGAGTCGGCAAGCAGTGCCACCTCGGGAGCAGGGGAACAGTCAGGGTCAGGACAAGAACGATCCGGAACCCGGCGCCAAGGCGCCCAAGCTTCCAACCGCTGAGAAGTCCGCAACGAACCCAAAGGATATTCACGCTCCAGACGGAACAGGGTTGCCTGGCGTTTTGCCGCCTCAGATCAGTAGCACTGGCCGGACCTCGCCTAGAACTGAAGCACCTTCCCACGATTCTCCGGGCTCAGCGGGAATTCCAACGCAGATTGAAACAAATCTCACCGTCCGCCCACAACCCATACGCGAGATTTCATTAAAGCTCGCTGACGGCGGGTCCAGCCAGGTTGATATTCAGGTGGTGCAGCGCTCCGGAAACGTGCGGGTGGCGGTCCGGACGGCGGATGAGGAGTTGACGAAGTCTCTTCAGACCAATTTGGGAGAGCTGGTGGGGCGTTTGGAGGAGCGAGGTTACAAAACTGAGACCTGGATCCCAACCGCGGCGGTGCATGGGGATGCAGCCATGACGAACGCTGGTTACAACTCCGGTCACAGTCACGACCAGCCGGAGCACTCCGGCTCTTGGGCCGGACAACAGCAGCAGCGCCAGGAGCAGCAGGAATCCGGCCGGCGGCAGGCGGCGCGTTGGATGAGCCAGTTTGAGCAAACCCTTGACGGCGAAGGCGCAGGCACAGAAGGCATCACAATGGAGGACCGATGATTCCCAGCTTAATGAATGCAACCAGCGCGGCGTCAGCAGCGTCAGGCGCAGCGTCCAATTCCGCATCGAGCAGCGATCCGTTAGCGGGGAGCGCGACCGAACAGACCTTCCTTCAGCTGCTGGTCGCGCAGCTCCAGAATCAGGATCCGACGAACCCGCAGGATGGAACGCAGTTCGTCTCCCAGCTCGCCCAGTTCAGCTCGCTCGAACAGGAGCTCCAAATGCGGCAGGACCTGGACAGCATCAACACCGATTTAACACCTACCCCGGCGCCCGCAACGCCGGCGTCCGGAACTTCAAATCAGTCCGCGCAATCGACTTCCAAATTATAGGCAGGAGGATTCATGTTTACATCATTTTCAACCGCACTCTCGGCGCTCTCCGCGTTTTCCACCGCCATCGACGTAACCGGCAACAATCTGGCGAACTTGAACACGGTAGGGTTCAAAACGAGCGAAGTCTCCTTCCACGATCTCGTGACCCAGTCCATGGGCGCCGGCCTGGGAGACACACAGGTCGGATTCGGAGTGGGTACGCCGACCACCGCACGGCTGTTTACGCAGGGCGCGGTTCAAACGACGGGTGGTTCGTTGGACGCAGCGATCCAAGGAGACGGGTTCTTCTTGATTCAGGGACCGGGCGGCGCCACCGAATATACACGGGCCGGGAACTTCCAGACCGATTCCAGCGGAAATCTTGAGACCGCCACGGGGCAGCCCGTCCAAGGCTGGACTCTCACCAATGGAGTCCTTGACACCAATGCGCCTCCGAGCAATATCACCATCCCGACCGGAACCGTGCAACCGCCAGTTGTGACTCAGAACATCTCTTTCAGTCTCAACTTGAACGCTGCCGCGACGCCTGGGAGCTTAAACGGAACCTTCGCTACTTCCGTGACTGTGTACGACTCGCTCGGTAATTCGCATATCGTGACAGCCACCTTTACGGAAGATCCGACGGTGGCAGGCCAATGGAACTACTCCCTCAGCATTCCGGACGCGGATCAAACGGCTCCGCCCTCGCACGCCGCTGACCGGCAGCATCAACTTCGGCCCCGACGGTATCGTTGCAGGTCCCTGCCTCAACCGCGGCGCCGCCGCAATTAGTGATTGGTGGCTTAGCCGATGGAGCGAACCCCATGACAATTAATTGGAACCTCTACAGCGGTACGACACCGGACATAACTCAATTCGCTCAAGCCTCGTCGGTATCCGCCGTTACACAGGATGGCTCAGCGGCGGCTCAATTGACCACGGTGGCCATAGCCAGCGGCGGCGAAGTCCTGGCGCAGTTCTCCAACGGACAGCAGCTTGTCGTCGGCCAGCTCGCCATGGCCACCATTCGTAATCCAGACTCCCTGATCGCGGTAGGCGACAACAATTACGAGCTCAGCTCCCATTCGGCGTTGCCCGCGGTGGGACTTCCAGGTACCGGCGGAAGGGGCACGGTGCAAGGCGGAGCGGTTGAATCATCGACGGTCGGCATTGCGACCGAATTTACGAACCTCATTGTCTATCAACGTGGGTACGAAGCAAATTCGAAAATCGTAAACGCGGTGGACGAACTGAGCCAAACCACGATCCAGCTAATCAAGTGAGCGGGTCGATGGACTGATGAGCCCGCTCGAACAAATCGCGGACCTGGCAGACGTCCCGGTCGACGTCGAGGTCGAATTGGGACGGCGCGTAATGACCATCGCGCAAATTCTCGAGTTGGGTCCGGAGAGCGTGATCCGCATCGCCCGTTCGGCTGGCGACAACATCGACATTCTGGTCGGCGCGACCTTGATCGGATACGGAGAGATCGTGATCATCGAGGACACGGTGGGGGTACGCATCACCGACTTCAGCCAGGAGGACTAGTTCGGCCACAACCATGGACCTTGCTCGACAATCGGTCGCTATTACATTCGTGTTCGCTCTACTGTGGGCGGGCCTGTGGCTTCTGAAGAGGAGAGGCCTGGTTCGTATCCGCGGGAATTCGTCCAATAGAGGTTTGCTCGAATCGTACGGTAAACTCTCGTTGACCTCGCAACACTCCCTTCATCTGGTTCGCGTCGGCGATCGCAATCTGGTGCTGGCGGTGCATCCGGGCGGAATCACTTTCCTTTGCGACTCCGCCGCCGGGGTGGCAAGAAAGCCCGAAGGGGGATCCGCCACGTGAAATGCGCCGTTCTCAGCGTCTTGGGAGTCCTTCTGGCCGGCGCCCCATGCCTGGCCCAGAGCTCGGACTCGCTGTTGGGCGTGTCGATCACCCCCGGCAAGGGATCGGCCTCGCTCAGCGCGCCAATGCAGATTATTCTGCTACTCACATTGCTTACGATTCTCCCGGCTGTGATCATGTCCGTCACACCTTTCCTCCGCATAACGGTTGTTTTGCATTTTCTGCGCCAGGCGTTGGGTACGCAGGGCACGCCATCCAATCAGGTGCTCATCGGCCTGGCGTTGTTCCTGACGCTGGTGATCATGCAACCGGTAGTGACCGACATGTATCACAAGGGTTGGGAACCGCTCGAAGCCGGACAGGAGACCTGGCAGCAAGCCTGGCAGGACGGATCGCAGCCCCTCAAGACCTTCCTCTCGCATTACGTCCGCGAAAAAGACGTTCGCCTCTTCCTGGAGATCTCGCATACACCGGCGCCACGAGATCCCTCAGGACTCGGGATGACCATCCTGATGCCGGCCTACGTGCTGTCGGAGCTGAAGACTGGATTTCAGATCGGCGCGATTCTTTTCCTGCCCTTTCTCATCATCGATCTCGTCGTGGCTTCGGTGACACTGTCCATCGGAATGGTCCAGCTGCCGCCGGTCATGCTGTCGGCTCCTTTCAAGATTCTGCTGTTTGTGCTGGTCGACGGATGGAATCTCGTCGTAAGTTCCCTGGTCAGGAGCTTCTATTCTCAATGACACCGGAAATGGCGGTGAACATCATTCGTCACACGCTGCTTCAAACATTTTGGCTGAGCCTTCCGCTGCTCGCGATCGGATTCGTCGTGGGAATTGCGATCAGCCTGGTGCAGGTGCTTACTTCCATTCAAGACACAGCCTTCGGCGCCGTGCCCCGCCTCACCGCGTTCCTCGTGGGACTGCTGCTGATGCTGCCGTGGATGACCAGCCACCTGATCTCCTACACCGTCCTGCTGTTTGGGGATTTTGGGCGCTATGCACGCTGAGTTCACCTTCCAGCTTGCAACCATCTATGGATTCCTGCTGGTGCTGGCGCGCGTGTCGGGAGTCGTCGTCTTCGTACCGATCCCGGGCTTTTCGGCGGGTCCGGAAGCAAGCCGGATTGTGCTGGCGCTGGCCCTGACCATCGCCTTGTTTCCGGTTTGGCCCTCGCGGCTGTTTGCGGGAGCAACGCAGGGTCTCGACATGGGCCGGGTCTTGGGCCGGCTCCTGGGATGGATAGGGGCCGAAGCAGCTCTCGGACTCACTATCGGAGTGGCCATCGCGTTTCTGCTGGAGTGCGTCCAAATGGCCGCGCAGATTCTTGGCCTGCAGGCTGGATACTCTTATGCCTCCACCGTGGATCCTTCCACACAAGCCGATACGACGACGCTGCAGCTCATGGCACAACTTTTTGCGGGCATGCTGTTTTTTGCCTTTGGGTTCGACCGCCAAGTGCTGCGGGTTTTAGCCATGAGCCTCGAACTGGCTCCGGCCGCAAGCTTCCCGTTTCAAGGGCCGGCCGTGGAGGTGATTGTGCGATTGGGCGCCTCCATCTTTTCCACCGGTTTGCAACTCGCCATCCCCGTGCTCGCTCTGCTGGTGCTGCTGGATGTCGCATTCGCGGTTTTGGGACGGTTGCACGCGCAGATGCAGTTGCTCTCACTTTCCTTTGCAATTAAGATGCTGGTCGCACTCGCGTTTCTCGCCAGCATTCTATCGCTCTATCCCGCCGTGTTCGAGCGCGCCGGCGTGAGCACGTTTCGGGCGCTTAGCGCGCTGCTGCATAACTAAATGGCGGACCAGGGACAGCGCACCGAAAAGCCGACCAAGCGAAAACTGGAGAAGAGCCGGAACGAGGGACAGTTTCCAGCCAGCCGCGAACTGCTTGCGGCCTTGCAGTTCCTCACGTTTGTCATCTTGCTCATCACCGGAGGCGCGCGCTTTCTGGAGCGCACCCGCGAGGCCTCGCGCTATTTTCTTGCGGCCGCCTTCCATCTCGAACTCACTCCGCGAACCCTCTTTCGCCTGTACCGCGATTCGCTGGTTCAGGTTTTCGGGCCTCTGCTGTGGATGGGCGGCTGTCTGACGGCTGTGTCGCTGGCCGCGCAACTCGGAAGCACGCGACTTGGTCTTTCCCTCAAGAATCTGGCGCCGGATCCGAAGCGTCTGAACCCTCTCCAGAAGATCCAAAATGTTCCGCGGCAGAACTCGGCCGCATTCCTTCAGGCCTTGGTCTTTCTGCCGTTGCTGGCCCTGGCGGTCTACAAGATCGAGAGTGGAAATCTAGCGGCCTTCGCCGATCTGGCGCGGGAAGGTTTGCTGCCCGCGCTGCGCGTGGTGAGCGGCTCATTCCGCGATTTTCTGTGGAAGGCGGCAGCGCTGTTCTGCGCCATTGGGCTGTTGGATTTGGTGCGGGTCTACCGGCGCCATTATAAGTCGCTCCGCATGACCAAGCTCGAAATCCGCGACGAGCTCAAGGAGACCGAGGGCAATCCACAGATCAAGAGCCGCGTCCGGCGTCTCCAGCGCGACCTGGCGCGGCGCAACATGATGAAAGAGATTCCGAACGCCACCGCCGTCATCGTGAACCCGACCCATTTCGCGGTCGCGATTCGCTACCAGATGGAAGACATGGCGGCGCCCCGCGTGCTCGCCAAGGGCAAGAACTATCTGGCGCTGCGAATTCGCCAGATCGCCGTGGATCATCAGGTCCCGATCGTCGAGAACCCGCCGCTCGCTCAGGCACTCTACAAATCCGCGGACGTTGGCCAGGAGATTCCTCCGCAGCTCTATCAAGCGGTGGCTGAAGTGCTCGCCTATATCTACAAACTGATGCATCCGAGGCGGAAATAGATGGCGCCACGCACCCGGACCTCCGCGCCTGGGGACCGCGCGGCCGCGACCGCTCCCAATGCCGCCGGGCCCGCCACCGCCGCCGCCCTCAATTGGCGCGAGTACGCAGTGCCGATCGCCGTCCTCGGCATCGTGTTCGCCATGATCGCGCCGCTGCCGCCCTTCCTGCTGGATGTTCTGATCAGCGCCAACATCACCATGTCGGTGATTGTCCTGCTGGTGTCGCTTTACATCACCAAGCCGGTCGAATTCAGTGTGTTTCCCACCACGCTGCTGTTGATGACGCTCTTCCGCCTGGCGCTCAACATCTCGTCGGCACGCCTGATTCTGCTCAACGGCAATACCGGAACGTCCGCCGCCGGGGAGGTGATTCAGGCATTCGGGGCTTTCGTGGTCGGCGGGAATTATGTGATCGGCGTGGTGATCTTCCTGGTGCTTATCGCGATTCAATATGTGGTCATCAATCACGGCGCCGTGCGTATTTCAGAAGTCACTGCGCGTTTCACCTTGGACGCGATGCCCGGCAAGCAGATGGCCATCGATTCCGATCTCAACGCCGGATTGATCGATGAACAGGAAGCCCGCGGCCGCCGCAAGATGCTCGCGAGCGAGGCCGAGTTCTACGGAGCCATGGATGGCGCCTCGCGCTTCACCCAGCGCGATGCGGTGGCGTCCATCATTATCACCACCATCAATATCCTGGCCGGATTCCTGATCGGCGTGCTGCAGCATGGGATGGATTTCGGCCGCGCACTCCAAACCTACACGGTCCTCACCATCGGCGACGGATTGGTAACGGTCATTCCCGCGCTGATGATTTCCATTTCGGGCGGGCTGATCGTCACTCGTGCCAGCTCGGATACCAAATTGGGATCGGACATGCAGCGGCAAGTGTTCAGCAACTCCCAGCCCTTGTTGCTCGCCGCTGGCGTTCTGATCGCCATGGCTGCCTTCCCCGGACTCCCTAAAATCCCGTTCCTCGTGCTAGGCTGCTCGGTCGGGGCGATGGGGTGGCGTTTGCGGCAAAAAAGTGCCACAGCCGAGAAGGCTAAGCCGTCCGCCGCTGCGCCTCCGCGCGAGAACCTTGAAGCCCTGCTGCGCGTCGAGCCGCTGGCGATGGAAGTCGGACTAGGCCTGGTGCAATTGGTTGAAGGCGGCCAAAGTTCTCCACTGCTCAAACGAATCGCCAGCATTCGTAAGCAGCTCGCCACCGAACTCGGCTTTATCCTGCCGGCAGTGCGCGTTACCGATAACCTGACGCTCAAAGCGCGAGAGTACGTAATTAGCCTCAAGGGCGCCGAAATCGCACGTTATGAGCTGGCGCAAGGCTGCGAACTGGCCCTGCACTCCGATGAGAAGGCGGAGAAAATCGAGGGTATTCCCACGCGCGAGCCTTCTTTCGGAATCGCCGCCGTTTGGATCGCGCCGGAGAAGGTCGAAATGGCGCGGCGCGCTGGATACACAGTGGTCGACACCATCAGTATTTTGGGAACTCATCTCAGTGAAGTCGTGCGGCGGCACGCTTGGGAACTGTTTTCACGGCAGGATGCCAAGAAGGCGCTCGATCGCGTCAACGAAGACAATCCCAAAGCGGTGGAGGATTTGGTGCCCAAATTGCTTTCTCTCGCTGTGGTGCAGAAGGTTTTTCAAAATCTGTTGCGAGAGCGCGTCTCGATTCGCGACGCGTCAAGCATCCTCGAGGCGTTGGGTGAAGCCGCGCCTATTACCAAAAATACGGTGCTACTCACCGAATATGTCCGACAGGCCATTCGCCGTCAGGTAGTAAAGCCTTGGCTTGAGTCTTCGGGCGACTTACCGGCATATCTGCTTGATCCAAGTCTTGAGCAAACGATCGAATCAGCGATCGAGCACACCGAAAACTCCAGTCATCTGAATCTTTCGCCTCAGCGAATCCGGGACCTGCAGGAACGGCTCAAGAAGTGTTGTAATCCGCCGGATGCACCGGCGGTTCTAATCACCAGCGCCGCGGTGCGCTTTTTCGTGCGACAGGTCGCAGAGAGTATTACTCCCAATTTGACGGTACTGTCCCATAACGAAATACCTCCAGGGAACAGAATCGCTTCTCTTGGCGCAGTGGCGTAAGAGAACGCAGCGTAAAGACGCTCGAAGGAAATTTTGCGAGCCCATGAGACTCAAATCGTTTTTCGCAAATAGTGTTGAAGAAGCCATCCGGCAAGCGCGCCATGAACTGGGCCCGGACGCCATGCTTGTAAATTCCAAGCGCACCGCCGTGGAAGCCCAGCACCTAGGGGCCTATGAGGTCGTGGTGTGTGGCGATGCACCGGAGTGTGGGGCAGAAGACCCAGACCGCAAGCGCGCAGGGCACGGGGGCCGGGCCGGCTCGTCCGGCATATCGGCACTCCCGGTCGATCAACTGTCACGAGACGTTTCCGAGCTGAAGCAGCAAATGGAGAAGCTGGCCCTCACTTTGGCGCGGTCGGGCAGCGGGATGGCGGGCATCGCTTTCGACGCCGATCTTTCCCGTGCCTTCACCACGCTCACCGATGCGGAGCTCGATACTGAGCTTGCCTATGACGTAGTCTCCAGGATCGGCTCTCCCGTCACCCCGGAGACGTTGCGGGCTGAGCTCGCCAAGCTCACGAGCGTAGACGCGCAATTAGGCTGCCCCAACGCATCCTCCCGCATCGTGGCACTGGTCGGACCGCCGGGCTCCGGTAAGACGTCGGCGCTGGTCAAGTTGGCAGTGCAGTACGGTGTCACCGCGCGCAGGCCGGTGCAGGTACTCACCACCGACACCTATCGCATCGCAGCGGCCGAGGAACTGCGTTCTTATAGCGCCATTTTGGGAATTGGGTTTCAGGTGTTGGAAACGCCGGCAGCGCTGGCGCAAGGTCTACAAGAATGCCGCCACAAGGACCTGGTGCTGATTGACACGCCGGGATTATCGCGTCACGAGCTTGAAATGTCGGAGGACTGGGCAAAGGTCCTTGCCACCCAACCTGGCATGGATACCCACCTGGTCTTGCCCGCTTCCATGCGAACGGCCGATTTGAAGCGCGTGGCGGAACAGTACGGCATCTTCCGGCCGCACAAGCTGTTGTTCACGCGCCTGGATGAAACCGAGACCCTCGGCCCCATTTTGAGCCTGAGTATGCGGATGCAAAAGCCAATTTCGTTCTTATCCTCGGGTCAGCGTATTCCCGAAGATATCGAGCCCGCATCGGTGGACGCGTTGCTCGACGCAATCCTGCGTCAGCGCGCCTCGCCGGAATCCAGATCGCCCGAATCAAGTCGTCGAATCCAAGTATGGCGTGGTGGCGGCATGAGAGCGCAGAGCGAAACCAAAACGCCCGCCGCGGCGCTGAAACGATACCAGGCGCAGAACCACGCCAGCGAAGAACGCGAACGGCTGATCCTGGAACATCTGCCGCAAGTCCGGCTCATTGCACGGCGGATTCACGAACGTCTTCCGGAGAGCGTGAACCTGGACGACTTGATTTCCACCGGCACCATCGGGCTGATCGCCGCCATTGACCGCTTCGACCCGGGCCATAACGTCAAGCTGAAAACGTACGCCGAGTACAAGATTCGCGGCGCGATACTTGACAGCTTGCGGGGGCTCGACTGGGCGCCGCGCCAGCAGCGCCGCCGTTCCAAGCAAATTGAAGCAGCGATTGCGGCGCTGGAACAACGCCTGCACCGCTCGCCGACCGAGGAGGAAATCGCGGCGCAGTTGGATTTGTCGCTCGAGGAATACCACGAGTGGCTGGTGGACATTCGCGGCGTGAACCTGGGCAGCCTGGAGGCCTCGGCGCCGGACGACGACGGCCGCAATCTTCTCAAATACATCTCCGACGATGAGGAAAACTGGCCTTCACGCTTGCTGGAGCGCTCCGAACTGCAACGCCTGCTCGCAGACGCGATCGAAAAAATGCCGCGCACCGAGCGCATCGTCATCAGCCTTTACTATCACGAGGAGCTGACGCTCCGGGAAATCGCCAAGGTCGTGAATCTTCACGAGTCGCGCGTTTCACAACTGAAATCGCAGGCCATCCTGCGCCTCCGCTCGTACTTGGAGATGCGCTGGCCGCTGGTGCGAGGCGCCTGAGCCATGCCGCAAGATAACGCCGCGCTTTGGCTGGCCGAAGAATGGGCCCGTCAGTTTACGCGCACCGTCGAATCGATGACGGGCGAACCGGTCTTAATCCAGTTCGCGGCGCGCGAACTCGCGGCAGGGGAGATCGATCCGGCGCAACAGGACCTTTTGTGGTGGGAGCAACCGCTCAGCCTGAGTCCCGACGCCCGCATCTGGATCGCCTCCAGTTCGCAGACCTGGCAGGAAATTGGCAATCGCGTGCTGCATAGCGCCGGAGTGGACGACGCAACTCCCGAAGATATCCGCAGCACCTACCTTGAAATCGTGAACCAGGCCCTCTCAGGTGTAGCCAGCGCGGTATCCACCCGGGCGCGCAAGGAGATCGCCTGTGTGGAAGGCAGCGGGGCTGCTCCTCCCGCTGCTCATGGAGGAGCGGCTTATTCCTTCGAGATCACTCTCGGAGAAAAGACATTTCAATTGCTGGCTGTCTTCACTTTTGCGCTCGCCAACCTGGCGGAGAGCCCGGCGCAGCCCGTTGCCAAACCCGCTGCGGGCGACCGGGCGCAGCTGGCTGCGCCAGCTTCAACCAGCTCCATCGATCTGCTGCTCGATGTCGAGCTCCCGGTGAGCGTCTCCTTTGGACGGGCGCAGCTCATGCTAAAGGACGTCATCAAGCTCACCACGGGCTCTATCGTGGAGCTGAACCGCGCTTTGACCGAACCGGTGGAAGTCATCGTCAACAATTGTGTGATCGCGCGCGGTGAAGTAGTGGTGGTCGAGGGCAACTACGGAATACGGATCAAACAAGTGATCAGCCGCCAGGAACGGCTAAGGACATTGTATTAACGGGAAATCATGCTGGAACGTTATCTCATTCCCTTGGCCCCTTACGCTCTGGCGGCAGTGGGCTTGTGCGTGTGTCTGTTCTTGATGGTATCGATGGAGAGCGAGATCCGCCGGATGAAGTCGGCCCTGGGCGGCCGGCGAGCGGCCGAAGACGAGGATCGCGCGGGAGCTCGAAACCAAAGTCGCGGAACTCAGCGAGCGCTTGCGCGAAGCCGAAGATCGCAGCGGTATGCTGGCTCCTCCCGTGCCTCCCAAATCAGGTCTGAACGTCAACAAACGCACGCAGGTGCTACGGCTTTCGCGGCGGGGCGAGCCGGCCGGAGAATATCGCTGCTGCTGCTGGGACTGCCCCGGCGGGAAGTGCGAGCTGCTGCTCAAAGTTCACGCTTTGGCCGTGGCCGGAGTCGGGCACTAGTTCGTGAAATTGCGGACCACCCGGCCGCGCGGCACCAAGCGTTCCGAGCGCCCGTCGTCCACCGTCACGCTGATAGTCTGCGGCTTGCGGTCCCGCATCAATTCCACCGAATAGGTTTTCTTTGGCACTGGCCGAGCGAACCGCGCCCGACAATTCGCTGGGCGATGTTACGGCCATGCCGTCCACCTTGGTGATCACGTCGCCGGCTTTGATGCCGGCCTTTTGCGCGGGCGTGTTTTCCAGCACGGAACGAACCAGCACGCCTTCCTTCACGCCGAAATACTCGGCCAACTGCGACCCGAGCGACTCCGCCTCAACGCCTAGCATGGCGGTCCGCAGTGTGGTGAAAATCTGCGGAATATCCGGAATTCGAATCTCCGGCATGTCGAAGCCTGGCGGAAAATTGCCCGAGAACGGCGCGGCCTTTGCGCGCCGCGAGCATCGCGGTCAACGTCTGCGTAGCGCCGTCGCGGCTGATCGTCAGTTTGACCTCGCGTCCCGGCGGCGTTTCTCGCACCATCCTTCCAAACTGCTCCATGCCCTCCACGCGCTGCCCGTTGTATTCCAGCACCACGTCGCCCGGCTTCACTCCCGCCTTTTCCGCCGGACTGCCATCCTCCACGCGCGTGATCTCCACACCGTAGTCTTCCTTGAGCTTCAGCTCCTTGGCGCGATTGGCGTCGATCTCAGCCAGACTCACGCCCAGATACGTGCCTCCCGCGAACGGTGCGACGGTATTGAGCTCGCGGACTTGCGCGCGCGCCTAAGCCGAAAAAATATCCTGGCCCTGCGCCAGCGCCGCCGCCGCGCCGAGAAGCGCCATGCCCAATCCACCGTTCTTGATCAAATTCGCCTTCATTCCATCACCCTCGTCCCATCCCGCTTGAATCTATTTCTCGCGGCGCAAATAAATGGTGCCGCCCATCGCGTTGACGCGCAACACCGGACCGCCGCCATTCAGCGCGCCCTCCGCCACCACCGGCCCCGCGCTCGCCTGAGCGCCGGTCTGCGGACGAACCTGTACGAAGTCCGAAATGATCCGTCCCGCGCCCGCCGGTCTCATTAGTGGCCTGAATGGTCAACGCAAGATTGGACGGAATGAAAACCGTTATGTCACCCGCGTTGGTGCTGAGCAGCGAATCGGCGAACGGATAGCTCGCGACCAATTGCGCCAAAATGTTTCCAGAATTGGCCGAAGCGTGCAAAGCGCCACCGACATTCCGCAACCGGATGGCCCCGCCCGTCGACTCGCACCGCACTCCATTGGCGGCATCCACCTGAATGGCGCCGCCCGACTTCTCCGCCGTCACCGCACCATCGGCCTGTTGCACTTGAATCAACCCCCCGGCAGTGCGCGCGAACACGGTGCTGCCCGCGTGATCGATGCGGATATTTCCGCCCCCGGTCGCCGCATGCACCGCACCCGTCGCCTGGTGCACCTACGATTTCTCCGCCGCCGGTTTCCAGCCAAATGCCGTGGAGCCCGCGTTCTCCACTCGAATCTCGCCGCCGCCCGATGAACATCGCAGCGGTCCGCTGACGCTGCCCACTTGAATGTCGCCGCCAGCCGTCCGCAGTTCACCGCGGCCCCGAATACCGTCCACGGCGATTCGACCGCCGCCCGATCGCGCTTCCAACCCACCATCCCAGTCCGATGCTTGTACATTTCCACCGCGCGTTTGCACCCAAACATCCCGCAATGCGCGCGGCCCGGTCGACCGTCAATTCCATTCCGGCGGAAACCTGGTGGGGCGGAGTGACCCTGATGATAGGCCCAGCCGCCCTCAGTCCCGGTCTTCACGGTAAATCCACGCAGCAGCGCTTCGGCTTCGCGCGCGTCCGCCGCCTTTACTCGCACCTTCAATGTGTAGCCGGCCTGTTGATCCGCCGCGCCGCGCACTTGAACATTGCCGACGGTCTCCACGCGCAAGCGCTCCATCCCGGACGCGTTGATTGCGCCTTGCACGGTGCGAGTCCAGTAGCCGCCTTCGCGGACCGGAGCCGGCTCGCTCTGCGCCACCATCAGCGCGGCGCTCGCCAGCGCAAAAATCGAAATTGATACCAACTGCTGCATCCCTCACTCCAACGGTCAGTAAGTCTCCACCGAAGCGTTCATTTCCTGCAGCACTTTTTGGCAGCGCATGCGGATATAGCCGTTGTCTTCTTTTTCCATCAGCTCCTGCAGCACTCCGACCATCGCTTCGTTGTGCTGCTGCTGGACCAGCAGATCGATCACCTGCGTCCGCACCCCGGGATTGTCATCCTTCAGCAGAACCTGCGTCAAAGCCTGCCGCGTATCCGGATCTTCGGCGAATTGCTTCAAGCCATCCAGCGCCTTCAATCGTACTCCGGCGTTGGAATCGTGCTCCAGCGCATACACCAGCGCCTTGCGGATCTCCGCCGATTGCGAATTGTTCTTCAGCAGAGTCGACCGACTCCACGCGCAAACCCGGCGTCGGACGGATCTTTCGCCGCCGTGAGCAACAGCCGCTGAATGGCTTGATCATCCACGCTGCCCGAAAGCACGCGTTGATGCGTTTCGTCCACCACGATTTGCACTCGTCCTGGCCCTACCGGCTCCACATAGCGCACGCGCGACGTTTCAGGCACCAGTCCAGCCCGGCTAAAATTTCCGAGCACCGAGTTCGGCGTCATGCGCGCAGTCACGAACCCGAGAGCCAGCATCGCGGCCGCGCCCGCCACCTGAGCGATCCCCGGCGCGAAATGGAAATGAATCGTGAATCCGTCGCGGACTCTGTCCCACCAGTTCGCTCCCCGAACCCGATCGGCGCCATGCGATATGCTTCCTGCCAGCCGGCGCCGCAATTCGGCCCGCGACTCTGCCAGCGCGTCCGGATCCGGAACCATCTCGGCCGCATCCAACGCGTTAAACATCGCCTTCTCCCGAGCCAGCGCCGCACGGCATGACGCGCACTCGTCCATGTGGCATTTCCACCAGCTCTTCCTCATCGAAGGAAAGTTCCCCGTATAGGAACAGCGGCAGATTCTTTCTTGCTTCCTCGCAGGTCATACGAAATCTCCTAAAGCCGCGCGCATTTTCTGCGTCGCCCGGAACAGGCAATTCTTCGCGGCTTCCTCCGACGTGCCCATCACTTCCCCAATCGTTCGCAGGCGCATGCCCTGGTAATGTCTCATCTCGAAAACCGCCCGCTCCCGCGGCGTCAATCCGCCCAAAACTTCCTGAATTCGCTTCTTCAGTTCCTGGCTCTCCAGGCTGCCGCTCGGGATCGCCGTCGGCACGCTGTTCCGGCACCGCGTCCATGCGGTCCAGAAGTCCCTCACTGGTTTCCACGACCGAACTCTCTTCGCGCCGCACCTTCCGCTTCCGCAGCGCGTCCAAACACAAATTGCTCACGATCCGATACAGCCAGGTATGGAAGCTGCAATCGAACCGGAAGGTGTGCAGGTTTTTGTACACCCGCAGGAACGCTTCCTGGTAAATGTCGTTGGCTTCCTCGGGCGAACGAAGCAGATTCGTCGCCAGCCGCAAGACACTTTGATCGTACAGGCGCACCAGTTGCTCAAAGGCGCGTTGGTCGCCTTGTTGAGCCGCCCGAATCAGCTCCGGTTCGTCCATTCTGACGGCTGCCTGCACTGCGGTAGCCTGTTGCAACACCTTGATAGACGAGGGAAAAGTGAAAACGTCACGCCAAAGGGCGCGGCGCGGGGTCAACCGGCCAGTTCGACTTCGATTTTCTTGTTCGGCTGGTCCAATTTCAAGATGCGGAAGGTGCGGACTTGTCCGGTGCGCGCGGGTTCGCGCTGGGCCGCGGAAGCCGTCGGGCCTTGCTTCCATTTCGCTGATAACATTGCGGTTAGCGACGACAAGTCGGACTTCACGGCCGGTTCCGCCGCATCCGACCCATTCGCACTTTCTTCGCGCATGGTGCATTCGGCGAACACGCCCTCACCCAGTTCCACCTTGGCGCGCCCCTTAGCCGCTTCCACAATCCGGCCAGTCACCGACTCGCCCACCTGGTGCTCGGCCATATATTCGTCGGCCGTGGTCGGCTCCAACTGCTTGATGCCCAACTTGATCCGGCGCCGTTCGCGATCCACTTCCAGCACTACGGCGCGCACCGTTTGCCCCACCGACAGAGCTTCGCGTGGATGATTCAAACGTTTCTCGCGGGTGATGTCCGAGATGTGAATCATGCCGTCGATGCCGCCGCCCAAATCGATGAAGCAGCCGAAATTGGTCAGGCTGGTTACGGGCCCCTCGGCCACCGCGCCCACCGGATATTTCTTCAACGCGTCTTCCCAGGGATCGCCCAGCGCCTGCTTGAGTCCCAGCGAAATGCGGCGCTCGGCGGCGTTCACTCCCAGCACCACGGCCTCCACCATTTCGCCAGTCTTCAAGACATCGCTCGGCTTTTTGACCTTCTTCGCCCACGACATTTCCGAAATGTGGATCAAGCCATCCACGCCCGGCAGGAGCTCGATGAAAGCGCCGAAGTCAGCCAGCCGCGAAACTTTGCCTTGCACGCGATCACCGGTATGAAAGCGCTCCGCCGCAGTGGTCCACGGATCGGCGGCGAGCTGCTTCAAGCCCAACGAAATACGCCGGCCCTCCGGGTTGATCTTGAGGATTTTGACCTCGATGGAATCGCCCTGCGCGACCACGTCCGACGGCTTGGCAACGCGATGCCAGGCCATGTCTGCCACATGCAGCAAGCCGTCCACGCCGCCCAAATCGACGAACGCGCCGAAATCGGTCAAGCTACGCACCGTCCCACGCACCACCGCGCCTTCGTGCAGCTCGGCGAATTTCTTCGCGCGCGTTTGCGCTTCTTCTGCCTCCAACACCACGCGCCGGTCCACAACTACATCCTCGCTGGCCGTATCCAGCTTGATGATGCGGCACTGGATTTCCTGCCCTACCAGTTTCTCCAGCTCGGCCTGGTCCTTCGCGCCGCTGCGCGAAGCGGGCATGAAAGCTCTGGATCCCACGTCCACGCGCAGGCCGCCCTTCACCAATTCCGTCACCACGCCGGCGATGGCGCGCTGCTCGGCGAACGCGCGTTCCAGCGCGCTCCAGTCCTTGGGCCGCTCGACCTTGATCATCGAGAGCGTGTACGAGCCTTCCGAATCGCGCCCTGTCACGGTGACGATCAGTTTGGCCCCCGTTTGAACCGTAAGCGCGCCCGCCGCGTCGCGAAAAACTTCCACCGGCAGCACTCCGTCCATCTTTCGACCTATATCCACGAATACGGACTCGGGCGATATGGACACCACCGTGCCTTCCAATGTTTCCTTGTTCGACCGTGTGTGCTGTTGCTCGAACTCGGACAAAATATCGGCGAAAGAATTTTCTTCAGATGGCAAGGAGGCGTCCCCAGACAGAGCTAGAGCCTCGGGAATTGTGGGGGAAAAACGGTTATCCATGAAGCTTTGGCGTAGACTATTGTGTCACAAACCCGATCGTCGGATGAGAACGATAAGATGACAGCGTGGAGCAACCCAGGCGCTTCTGGCACATCGTTCGGCCGCAAGACATCGTCTGGATCGCGCTATTCACGGTGCTGGCGATTTATGGGCCCGACCTCACGCCCCAGTCGGCATCGTTTCTCGTAGGCCTCGGCTTGATGCAAGTGATCGAGCCCAAGATCCCGTTTTTCGGCTCGCGGGCCGGCAGTATCCTCTCGTTTCTGATCAAACTGGGCCTCTGGTACTTGTTAATGGGATGGACCGATGGCATCGCCAGTCTCTACTACTGGCTGATGCTGCTTCCCGTCATGTCCGCCGCCACTTCCCTGGGGCTGATAGGCCTGATCGCCGCCGTCGTCCTGGCGTGCGGCGCGTACTTCTCGCTGCTCTTGTTCCTTCCGCCGGAATCCTATGTCAGCGACTGGCCGGCCTTTTTCTTGCGCGAGGCGACCTTCCCCATCGCGGGCTTTCTCACCTACGAACTGCTGGAGGCCAATCGCGTGGCTGCGCGCAAGGCGCAGATCGCCGCGGAACAATTGGCCGAAGCAAACCGGCATTTGCTGGAAGCGGAAGCACAAGTGCGCCGGACTGAGCGCCTGGCTGCTCTCGGGCAGCTTTCCGCGGGACTAGCCCATGAAATCCGGAACCCTCTGAGCACCATCAAAGCCTCGGCCGAAATGCTCGCGAAGAACGTGGGCGCCGAGAGCCCCGTGGCGCACGAGATGGCCGGATTTATATCGACCGAAGTGGACCGGACCAACGCGCTGGTGACGCGCTTCCTCGATTTTGCCCGGCCCCTGGCCCTGCGCCTCGCAAAAGCCGAGATCACCGAGGTGATTGATGAAGCCGTGGCCCAAGTCGAAAAACACACCCCGCCATTGGACGTGCGCATCTATAAGAACTACTCGCCGGATATTCCGCCCTTCCTTTTCGATCGCCAGCTCATGGAGCGTGTGCTGTACAATTTGCTCCTGAATGCCGCGCAAGCCAGCCCGCCCCAGGGTAGCGTTACCGTAAAGACTCGCCTGCTCGGCGATACAGCCGGGGGCGATACAGTGGAGATAAGCGTGATCGATCGCGGCACCGGCATTGCTCCAAAGGATCGGGAGAGCATCTTCAATCCGTTCTTCACCACCAAGTCGAGCGGCGTTGGATTGGGCCTGGCGATCGTGTCGAAGATCGTCGACGAGCACGGCGGCGAGATTACAGTAGAAAGCGAACCGGGCGCGGGCAGCGTGTTTCGCGTGTTCCTTCCTTTTCGGGAGAGTAACGGATGAAAGCCACGGTGTTGGTTGTCGAGGACGAAGAGAAACTGCGCCGCGTGATCGAGCTGCAGTTGAAAACCGCGGGCTACGAAGTGGAACAAGCCGGAACCGCGGAGGAGGCGCTCAAGCTGGCTGATCGCGCCGACGTGATTATCACGGATCTTCGCCTGCCCGGGCTCAGCGGGATCGAGATGCTGCAGCAACTCCGGAGCCAGGACCTGCGCACGCCGGTGATTGTCATGACCGCCTTTGGCAGCATCGAAACCGCGGTCGAAGCCATGAAATCCGGCGCCGTCGACTTTCTCCCCAAGCCGTTTTCACTCGATCACCTGATGACCGTCATGAATAAGGCTCTGGAGGTTCGCACGCTGCGCGACGAAAATCGCGAGTTGCGCGCCGAGCTGAGCCAGCGCTACGAGTTCGACAACATTATTGGACGCAGCGCCGCCATGCGCGAGATCTTCGCCACTATCGAGCGCGTCGCGCCTACGCGCGCCACGGTGCTGCTGTGCGGCGAGAGCGGCGTCGGCAAGGACATGATCGCCCGCGCCATCCATCATCACTCGCCGCGCGAGAATAGGCCGTTTGTCAAAATCAACTGCTCGGCGCTCCCGGAAAATCTGATGGAGAGCGAGCTCTTCGGCTACGAGAAGGGAGCGTTCACCGGCGCCAACATCAGTAAGCCGGGCAAGTTCGAACAAGCCGACACCGGGACCGTCTTCATGGACGAAATCGGCGACGTGCCCCCGGGGATTCAAGTAAAGCTGCTGCGCATCTTGCAGGATCGCGAGTTCGAGCGCCTGGGCAGCAACAAAATACGACACGTGGACGTCCGGGTTGTCGCCGCAACTAATGTGGATCTACGCGCGGCTCTGGAACAGGGCGCGTTTCGCGAGGATCTTTACTATCGCCTGAATGTCCTGCCCATCAACATTCCTCCGCTGCGCGAGCGCAAGGAAGATATCCCCTACCTCGCGCGGCATTTTGTCCGCAAGCTCAGCAAGGATTCTGGCAGCCGCGTGGAATCCATTTCTGACGGCGCCATCGAGCGGCTGATGGAATACCATTGGCCGGGCAACGTGCGCGAGCTGGAAAATACGATCGAGCGCAGCCTGGTGCTGGCCTCGGGCGACACGCTCGAAGCCTCTGACATCCGGATCGACATGGCGCCGAAGTCGCGGCTGGGTTCCGCCGACGGTTTCCTGCCGGAGGGAATGACGCTCGATAGCTACGAGCAATCCATCATTCGCGAGGCGCTGCATCGCGCCAGTGGGAACAAGAGCCAGGCCGCGCGCCTGCTCGGACTCACGCGCAACGCGCTGCGCTATCGCTTGTCGCAGATGGGCATCGAATCGTAGCCTTCTACGCCCGCTTCGCTCGCAAATATTGCTTCGGCCACGGCCCGTTCTGATGCAACTGATCCGCGGCGCGCAGTGGCCAATACGGAACGCGCAAAAGCTCGCGCGCGAGAAACACCATGTCGGCTTGGCCGGTACGAATGATCTGATCGGCCTGCTCGGGTTCCGTGATCATGCCGACCGCGGCAGTTGCGATGCCAGCTTCCTTGCGAATGCGCTCCGCAAACGGAACTTGAAAACCGGGTCCCGCTGGGATCTTGGCATTCGGCACGGCGCCGCCCGACGAACAATCGATCAAATCCACGCCCAGCGGCGCCAGTTGCTTGGCTAAGCCCACCGAATCCTCGATCGTCCATCCGCCGTCCGCCCAGTCCGTCGCGGAAATGCGGACGAACAACGGCAGACTTGCCGGCCATGAGCCACGTACGGCCTGCACCACCTCGCGTAGTATCCGCGTTCGATTCTCGAACGAGCTGCCGTAACAGTCGTCGCGCGTGTTACTGAAGGGCGAGAGAAATTCATGCAGCAAGTAACCGTGCGCCGAGTGAATCTCGACGACCTTCGCGCCTGCTTCGAGCGCGCGCCCGGCTGCTTTCGCGAACGCCTCCACAACGCGTGCAATTCCCGCCTCATCCATCGGCTCGGGCGTTGGCGACGACGCCGAAAACGGTATCGCGCTCGGGGCGTAAATCGGCCGCCAGCCTTGCTCGGATTCATTCAACGCTCCGCCGCCATCCCACGGCGCCGCAGTGCTGGCCTTCCGCCCGGCGTGCGCCAATTGCATGCCCGGCACGGCGCCATGGTCTTCGATGAAGCGGAAGATGCGCGCGAGCGTCGGAATATGATCGTCCGTCCAAATGCCCAAATCGACCGGCGTAATGCGCCCTTCCGGAAGGACCGCAGCCGCCTCAGTCATCACCATGGCTGCTCCACCCACTGCCCGGCTGCCTAAATGCACCAGGTGCCAATCGTTCGCAAAGCCATCGACGCTCGAATACTCGCACATCGGCGACACGCCAATGCGGTTCCGGAACTGCACTTCACGAATCTGGAGTGGCGCGAACAGGTGAGCTTTGCCGGGAATAGCTGTCATGAACCTTTTGTAGCATTGACGGGCCACGTGGCCGCGAAAAGCGGTTGCTCGATCTATGGCGATACAATACCGCCATGCGATGGCTGCTGGTTTTCGGATTTCTCGCGCTTGCGAGCGCGTATGGCGCCGGGTGCGATCGGGCGTGTCTGAAGACCACGCTTGACCAGTATCTCAACGCAGTGGTGCAGCACAATCCCGCGGCGGCGCCCCTTTCGGTGGGATACCGGCAGACGGACAACGCGATGGTGCGGCGGCCAGGCACGGGGATATGGCAAACCGCGAAAGCCCTCGGCAAACTGCAGCGTCGATATTTCGACACCGAGAGCGGGCAGGCGGGATATTTTGGGACGCTTGAAGAAGAGAGCGGCACTGCGGTTGTCACGGTGCGGCTGAAGATTGACGATCGCAAGATCAGCGAGGCTGAGTGGATGATCGCGCGCAAGGGCGATCCAGGGATCGGGACGGGGGCGGGCGCTCAAGCCAATGCTGCCTTCTACGATGCCGATTACCTCACCGCACATCCGCCGGCCGAGCGCGTGGTTCCGAAGAGCGAGCGGGTTTCACACACGGACATGATCGCGATCACCAACAGCTACTTCGATGGCCTCTCAGCCCACGACGGAACGTTGATTCTCGCGCATCCCGGGTGCCTTCGCCTGGAGAACGGAGTGCTCACTACGCAGCGCAAGCTTCCGAACGGAGACATGAGCGATTGCACTTCCAATGGTGCGATGGCCAACATTTTCGCCGTAACGGCGCGGCGTTATCCGATCGTGGACGAGGAAGCGGGCGTGGTGCTCGCCATCGGACTGTTTGAGCGCAGACCGGGCGTGGCCATGCGGCGCAATTTATTCAGCGAGTGGTTTGTGATCGAGCAGGGCAAGATCCGATCGATCTACAGCGCCATGTCGTACCCCGAACAAGAAACGATGGTCCCGAACTGGCCGCCGTTCGACGGGAACTGGCCAGTGGCCCCACCGCCGAAGTAACAAAACGGCTCGCGCCGTTCACGGTTATAGAACAAACGGAACAAGCCGAAACCGGGTGCGCCGGCAGTATTCTGCGTAGCCGGCCAACTGCTCGCGAAGTAACTTCTCCTCGTGTCGGAGGCGATAGACCAGCACCGGAACCAGAAGTCCGAAGACCGGTAACGCGAGGTATGAGCCGAGCGCCAATGGAGTAAAGAGAATCGACACGAGGAAACCGGAATACATGGGATGACGAACGATGCGGTACGGTCCGGTGGATATGACGGTCTGGCCGGTCTCGACCTGGACGGTGGTGGATGCGAAGGTGTTGACCTTCAAGACTTGAAACACCACCAGGTACGACCAGAAAACCAGCGCCTGAGAAAGCCATGTCAGCCAGACTGGAACCGCGCCAAGCAGACCACGGGACCAGCCGAAGCGGTAATCCAGCGCTGCGAGCAGCAGAGCGCCGACAAAGAGCGGTCTCCACAGCAGCTTGAAGATCCGCTGCTCGGTTGCGGTTTCCTTCATCTGCAACCGCCGTTCGAGCAGCCGCCGATCATGCCGGTAAAAGTAGATAGTCCGGAACAGATTGGTGCCTAGGAAAAGAGCCAGATAGACCCAGGCCTGCCAAAACTTCAGCGAGCCGGCGGGAAGAAATAGCAGGGCGCCGCCGGTCAACAGGGATACGAAAAATCGCAACTCCAGGCGGGCCGGTAGCGTCAACTTCATGCGCACATGACTGAAGGGCATCATCGCACAAGCGTCATGGGCGGCAAAGGGCGCAGTAAGAAGTCGAAAAGCTCCCGGAAACGGGATATTCATGAGCGGTCCCCTAATGAGATTCGCTACAATGCCGATCAGAGAGCGCGCGAGTTTGTCCCAAGTGCTCGTGCGTCCGCGAACCGCGGAGGGTTCCTTACGCTTTCATGTCCACCTCCACTCTGCCACAGACGAAGCAATCATCTCCTGATGCACTCGATCAGCTGTGCATCAATACCATCCGCACCCTTTCCATGGACGCGGTCCAACAAGCCAATTCCGGGCATCCTGGCACGCCGATGGCCTTGGCGCCGGTGGCCTATACGCTCTGGCAGGAGTTCCTGAGGTTCGATCCGGACGATCCCATCTGGCCGAATCGCGACCGGTTCGTCTTGTCGAACGGGCACGCATCGATGCTGCTGTACTCGCTGCTGCACTTGTGCCAGGTGAAGGCGGTGGATCCGGATTACGAGACGCTCGGGAAGCTGAGCGTCACGCTGGACGACATCAAGAATTTCCGTCAGCTCAACAGCAAGTGCCCCGGGCATCCGGAATACCGCTGGACGTCGGGCATCGAAACCACCACCGGGCCGCTCGGGCAGGGGGTTGCCACGAGTGTCGGGATGGCGCTGGCATCGCGCTGGATGGCGCAGTATTTCAACCGTCCGGGATTCGAGATGGTGAATTTCAATGTGTATGCGGTGGCGGGCGATGGCTGCATGATGGAAGGCGTCAGCGGCGAAGCGGCGTCCGTGGCGGGACACCTGAAGCTCTCGAACCTGTGCTGGATCTACGACAACAACCACATCACGATTGAAGGCAACACGTCGCTCGCGTTCAGTGAGGACATCGCCACGCGCTTCCTGGGCTACGGCTGGAACGTGCTGCGCGTGGGCGACGCCAACGATCAGGAAATGCTGGCGCGGGCGTTCCACACGTTCCAGGAGACAACCGATCGGCCAACCTTCATCATCGTGGATAGCCACATCGCGTACGGCGCGCCGCACAAGCAGGACACCAGCGCGGCGCACGGCGAGCCGCTGGGCGAAGAAGAGATCCGGCTGACGAAGCGCAACTACGGATGGCCTGAGGACGCCAAGTTCCTGGTGCCGGACGGCGTCGTCGACCGCTTTAAGGAACAGCTTGGAAAGCGCGGGCGCGAGGCGCGCGACGCGTGGATGGCCAAGTTTGCCGAGTATGGCAAGCAGTTTCCCGAGCTCGCGAGCCACCTGGACAAAATCCAGAAGCGCGAACTGCCGCAGGGCTGGGATGCGGATATTCCAACTTTTCCGGCCGACCCCAAGGGCATGGCGGGCCGCGACGCATCCGGCAAAGTGGAGAACGCGATTGCGAAGCGCCTGCCGTGGCTGATCGGAGGCGCGGCGGATCTGGCGCCGTCCACGAAAACGCGGCTCACGTTCGATGGCGCGGGCGACCTGGAAGCCAACAACTACGGCGGGCGCAACATGCATTTTGGCATCCGCGAACACGCCATGGGTTCCATCGTGAACGGACTTTCGCTATCCAAGCTGCGGCCGTTCGGATCGGGATTTCTGATCTTCAGCGACTACATGCGGGCTCCCATCCGGCTGAGCGCGCTGATGGAGATTCCGATCATCCTTGTCTTCACGCATGATTCCATTGGCGTGGGCGAGGACGGTCCAACGCATCAACCGGTGGAACAACTCATCTCGTTGCGGGCGATTCCGGGCTTGATCGTGCTGCGGCCGGGCGATGCCAACGAAGTCGCGGAGGCTTGGCGGGTAATTGTGCAACTCCGGCACGAGCCGGCGTGTCTCATTCTTTCCAGGCAGGCCATGCCGACGTTCGATCGAACGAAATACGCGCCGGCCGCCGGGGTCGCGAGAGGCGCTTACATCTTGGCGGACGCGCCGGGCGGCAAGCCCGATGTGATCCTGATCGGGACGGGCAGCGAAGTTTCGCTGTGCGTGGACGCCTACGAGAAGCTCACGGCGGAGGGAATCAAAGCGCGCGTTGTCAGCATGCCGTCCTGGGAGCTGTTCGAACAGCAGTCTTACATTTATCAGAACACCGTGCTGCCTCCGAATGTGCATGCACGTGTTTCCGTGGAACAGGCGTCGGTGTTCGGATGGGATCGCTACGCGCGCCGGCGGATCGGGATGCACACGTTCGGCTCTTCGGCCCCGCTGAAGGAGTTGCAGAAGAAGTTCGGCTTCACCCCGGACGCTGTCACCGCGGCCGCCAAGGAAGAGCTGCTAAAAGCGCACTAATTCCGAGCAACAAATACGGGAGGACAGAACTATGGCCACCATTACTACTACGACCACGACCACCAATCCTTTGCGCGAACTGACCAAGTACGGACAGTCCGTTTGGCTGGATTACATCCGGCGCAGTCTGATCACGGGCGGCGAGTTGAAGAGCCTGGTGGACCACGACGGCTTGGGAGGCGTGACATCCAACCCGGCGATCTTTGAAAAGGCGATCACCGGGAGCACTGACTACGCGGATGCGCTGGTTGAGCTGCAAAAGCGTAAAGACCTGGATGCGATGGGCATCTACGAAGTGATTGCGATCCAGGATATTCAGGACGCCGCCGATATTCTGCGCCCGGTTTACAACAGCACCAAGATGCGCGATGGCTACGTGAGCCTGGAGGTTTCGCCGTTCCTGGCGCGCGACACAGAAGGCACGCTCAAGGACGCCCGCCGCTTGTGGAAAGCCGTGAATCGTCCCAATCTTCTGGTGAAGGTGCCGGCGACGGCCGAAGGGATTCCGGCCATCGAACAACTCATCAGTGAAGGCATCAACATCAATGTCACGCTGCTGTTTGCCCTCGAGATGTACGAAAAGGTGGCGCTCGCGTATATTGCGGGGCTGAAGAAGTACGCTGCGGCCGGCGGCGATCCGAGCCACGTGTCGAGCGTCGCGAGCTTTTTCATCAGCCGTATCGACAGCATGGTGGATGCGATGGTGAAGGCCAAGCTGAAGGCGAGCTCCGATCCCAAGGAACAGGCGCAGCTCCGCAGCCTGCCGGGCACAGTCGCGATTGCCAACGGGAAGATCACATACCGCCGGTATAAGCAGATCTTTTCGGGTCCCGAGTGGGCCGCGCTCGCAAAGAAGGGCGCGCAGACCCAGCGCGTGCTCTGGGCCAGCACTAGCACGAAGGACCCTTCGTATTCAGACGTGTTGTATGTCGAGGAGCTAATCGGGCCGGACACCGTGAACACGATTCCGCCGCAGACGCTGGAAGCCTTCCGCGATCATGGCAAGCCGAAGGCGAGTCTGGAGGCCGATCTCGACGCTGCCGAGAACACCATGCAGACGCTGGCCGCGGTCGGGATTTCGATGAAAAAGGTCACCGACGACCTGGTGACGCAAGCCGTGAAGCTGTTCGCAGAACCGTTCGACAAGCTGTTGAACGCGGTGGACGCCAAATGCAAATTCGCCTCGTCGGCCGAGGTTGACGCGCAAAGTTTCACGCTGCCCGAGACGATCGGCGCGCAACTTTCCTCCGCCATCGACGATTGGAAAATGGCCGGCAAGGTGCGGCGTCTGTGGGGGCGCGATGCGAAGCTTTGGACCGGTACGGATGAAAACAACTGGCTCGGCTGGATGGGCATCACCGAAGATCAATTAGCGCACAAACAGCATCTCGAGGACGTCGCGAAGGACGTGAAGGCGGCAGGCTTCAAGCACGCGCTGCTGCTCGGCATGGGCGGATCCAGCTTGTGTCCCGAGGTTCTGAAGATGACCTTCGGCAAGATTGACGGGTTCCCGGAACTGCATGTGCTGGATTCCACCGATCCGGCGCAGGTGAAGGCTGTAGAGAGCAAGGTCGACTTGGCGAACACCATTTTCATCGTGTCGAGCAAGTCGGGCACGACGCTCGAGCCGAACATCTTCAAGCAATATTTCTTCCATCGCGTGGAACAGACGCTGGGCGCGGGCAAAGCCGGCAGCCGCTTCATCGCGATTACCGATCCCGGCTCGAAGTTCGAGCAAGTGGCGCAGGCCGACGGATTCCGGCACATCTTCCATGGCGTGCCGAGCATCGGCGGACGCTACTCGGCGTTGTCGGATTTCGGCATGGTGCCGGCCGCGGTGATGGGCATGGACGCGCTGCGATACCTCGATCGCGCCGACGTGATGGCGATCGCATGTTCTTCGTGCCTGCCGGTGGACAAGAATCCGGGCGTGCAGCTCGGGTTGGTGTTGGGCGTTGCCGCGAAGAATGGCCGCGATAAAGTGACGCTGATCACGTCGCCAGGAATTTCCGATTTTGGGGCTTGGCTCGAGCAGTTGCTGGCCGAGTCCACTGGAAAGGACGGCAAAGGCCTGATCCCGGTGGATCGCGAAACGCTGGGCGCTCCGGACGTGTACGGGAACGATCGCGTGTTCGCATATCTCCGCCTGGAGAATGGCGCCGACGCCGCGCAGGACAAAGCTGTCGACGCGCTCGCGAAGGCCGGGCATCCGGTGGTGCGGATCGCGCTCTCGGACATCTATAATCTCGGCCAGGAAATGTTCCGCTGGGAAATCGCGACCGCGGTTGCGGGCTCGGTGATCGGCATCAACGCGTTCAATCAGCCGGACGTGGAAGCGAGCAAGGTGGCGACTCGCAGCCTTACGTCGGAATACGAAAAGACGGGATCGCTTCCGCCTGAATCGCCCGTGCTGTCGGAGGGCGGCATTGATCTGTTCACCGATGAAGCGAACGCGGCGGCGCTGAAGAGCGCTGCGGGGTCCGATCAAACGCTGGTGGGCTATCTGAAGGCGCATCTGGACCGCCTGAAAGCGGGCGACTACTTCGCGCTGCTAGGCTATGTGGAAATGAACGAAGCGCACGAGAAGACGTTGCAAGGCATCCGGACCAGCGTTCGCGACAACAAGCGCGTCGCCACCTGCCTGGGATTCGGCCCGCGCTTCCTGCACTCCACCGGTCAAGCGTACAAGGGCGGTCCGAACAGCGGCGTGTTCCTGCAGGTGACCTGCGATGATAAGGCCGATCTCCCGGTGCCCGGGCAGAAGTTCACCTTCGGCGTGGTGAAGGCGGCGCAGGCTCGCGGCGATTTCCAGGTTCTCGCCGAACGGAAACGGCGGGCGTTGCGGGTGCATCTGCACCACGTGGAAAGCGGTCTGGCGGCTCTGGAAGGCGCGATCGCGAGGGCGTTGTCGAAGTAGAAAGCATTGTCCAATTAGAAAGGCGAAAATGCAGCTGGCAGACGACATAGCTTCCAAGGGAATTCTCGGCGCGGGACGGCCTGGCGATCCGTGCGTAATGGTGATCTTTGGTGCGTCGGGCGATTTAACCAAGCGCAAGCTCATCCCCGCGCTCTACAATCTGGCCAAGGACAATTTGCTCTCCAAGGAATTCGCGCTGGTGGGATTCGCGCGCAACGAAATGACCAGCGAACAGTTCCGCGACGAGATCGGCAAGGAGATCGGCGAATTCGCCACCACTACGGTCGACCCCGATCTGTGGCATTGGTTTTCGCGGCGCATTTACTATCATGCGGGCGACTTCAGCGATCCCGGCGCATACCCGGGATTGACGGAACTGCTGGCGAAGATCGACAAGGAGCACGGCACGCGCGGCAACTACTTTTACTACCTGGCCACCGCTCCCAGCTTCTTCGGGCCGATCGTCACGCTGCTAGGCAAAGAAGGCTTAGTGCAGGAGGATCATGGCTGGCGCCGCGTGATCATCGAGAAACCGTTCGGCCACGATTACGAATCCGCGGTTTCGTTAAATAAAGAAATCCGCACTGTCCTGGACGAAAAGCAGATTTATCGAATCGATCACTACCTGGGCAAGGAGACGGTCCAGAATATCTTGGTGTTCCGCTTCGCTAACGGCATTTTCGAGCCGATCTGGAACCGGCGCTATATCGATCACATTCAGATCACAGTGGCCGAAACGGTAGGCGTGGAGACGCGCGGAGGTTATTACGAGAAGGCGGGCACACTGCGCGACATGGTGCCCAATCACATCTTCCAGTTGATCTCGCTGACCGCGATGGAGCCGCCGGTTTCATTCGATGCGGACGTGGTGCGGGACGAGCAGGCCAAGATCCTGAAGGCCCTCTCGCCCATGACAGATGAGGAAGTGCTGACGCGCACGGTGCGCGGCCAGTATGGCGAGGGCATGGACGGCAACAATCGGGTTCCTGGTTATCGTTCCGAGCCCTACGTCGCTCCGGATTCCCGCACGGAAACTTTCGTCGCGATGAAATTGTTCATCGATAACTGGCGCTGGGCCGACGTGCCGTTCTATCTCCGTACCGGAAAACGGCTGCCGCAGCGCGCCACCAAGATAGTGATTCAGTTCAAACGCGCGCCCTTCATTCTGTTCCGTAAGACGGCCGTCGACAAACTGGAACCGAATCGCCTGATTCTGCATTTGCAGCCCGACGAAGGCATTTCGCTAAGCTTCGGCGCGAAGATTCCCGGTCCAGTGGTCCAGATCGGCGGTGTAGACATGAACTTCAACTACACCGATTACTTCAACGCCACGCCGCAAACCGGTTACGAGCGCCTGTTGTACGACTGTATGCTCGGTGATGCGACGCTCTTCCAACGATCCGACATGGTAGAGACGGCCTGGCACGTGGTGGCGCCCATTTTGGATGTGTGGGAAGCGCTGCCGCCGCGGCGGTTTCCCAATTACCCCGCCGGAACCTGGGGACCGCCGGAGGCCGACGAAATGCTCACCAAGGATCATCGTCACTGGAGCAATGAGTAATGATCCTGGCGGGCGATATCGGCGGGACTAACACCCGCCTCGCCTTCTTTGAAGGAACGCCCGATCGTCTGCGCCCCATTCAGATTGAGATCTTCCCGAGCCCCCAGTTTGCAGGGCCGGCCGAAATCGTTCGCAAATTTCTCGACATGCACAAGCAAGCGGTGGAAGCCGCCTGTTTCGGATTGCCCGGCGCCGTGGTGAACGGTCGTGTGGAAACGACGAACCTGCCATGGGTGGTGGACTCGCACCACATGTCCGCCGAGTTGGGTCTCGAGCACGTGCAACTCATCAACGATCTGTATGCCAACGCGCAGGGGATCGCGCTGCTGGCCGATTCAGATTTTGTGGTGCTCAACGCCGGCGTGCCGCATCCGGCTGGAAATCGGGCGCTGATTTCCGCGGGCACCGGTCTGGGCGAGGCCGGCCTGTACGCTGATGCGCAGGGCGTCTACCATCCATTCCCGTCCGAAGGCGGCCACGTGGATTTCGCGCCCCGGAACGATCTGGAAATGGAGCTGCTTCGTTATCTGTCGGGACGCTTCGAACACGTCAGCTACGAACGCGTGCTATCCGGGCCGGGCCTCCACAACATCTACGATTTCCTGCGGGACACGGGCCGCGGCGAAGAGCCGCCATGGCTGGCCGCTCAGATTGGGCAAGGCGATCCCTCGGCCGCAATCTCAAAATCAGCGCTGGAAGGCACTTCCGAAATCTGCGTCCAGGCATTGGACATTTTCGTGTCCCTATATGGCGCAGAGGCCGGCAATCTGGCGTTGAAGATGCTCGCTACGGGCGGCGTTTATGTGGGCGGCGGGATCGCGCCCAAGATCATCCGCAAACTCAGCAGCACGGTTTTCATGAAGTCGTTCACGGCGAAGGGGCGCTTTGGCGGCGTCCTGAAGGACATCCCAGTGCGCGTAATCACCAACGACAAAACCGCCCTGTTGGGCGCCGGACGGGTGGCGGCGGTATCGTTGGCGAAACCCCAGTGAGAGCGGAGCCGGGGGAATGAGTGACCGGACGCGAGCCGGTTGTTCCCAAAATCGGGCACTCCATGCCGGGATCCGATTGAGAATCTGAAGCGTTTGGCGGCTATAAACGTGCGACTGAAACCGAAATGCTGCGCCACGATCTGACCTTTACATTCCGCCGGCTCCGTTCGAGCCCCGGGTTTACCGCCGCGGCGATTCTGACGCTGGCTCTCGGCATCGGCGCCAACACCACCATTTTCTCGCTGGTCAACGCCGTGGTCTTCCGGCCTTTCGGTGTCGAACGCCAGAGCGAACTGGTGTCCTTCAACATGCGCACGTCCAAGGCCCAGTTCCCCACGCTCTCGTATCCGGATTACAAAGACTATCGCGACCGTAATACCGTGCTCAGCGGCCTGGCGATGTACCGCATCGATCGCCATGAACCTGAGCCGTGGCGGGGGCGGAATGTGCGTCTGTGGGGCTACGAGGTCAGCGGAAATTACTTCGACATGCTGGGCGTCCAACCCATCCGGGGCCGCGTGCTGCATCCTGACGACGACGTGAAACGGGGCGGGCATCCCCTGGCTGTGATCAGCTACAGTTGCTGGCAGAGCCGGTTCGGCGGCGACCCCGATATCGCGGGCAAGAAAGTGAAGATCGGCGGACTGGAATACACCATCGTCGGCGTGACGCCCCGGGCGTTTATCGGAACCGAGCTCATCTACACTCCCGAAATCTTTGTTCCCCTGGCGATGGCGGAGCAGATCGAGCAATCCAAATGGCTGGACGATCGAGATAACCAGAATGCCCTGGTGGTCGGCCGGCTGAAACCAGGCGTTTCCATGAAGAGCGCCGAGGCGGCTGTCAATACCATCGCCACCCAGCTGGCCCGCGAATATCCGAAAGACGACGCGGGCTTTCCATCGTACTCTCGCCGCCGGGCATGGCCGGCAACTTTCTGCGCGGAGCCATCACCGGATTCTCCGCCGTGTTGATGGCCGTGGCCGGCATGGTGCTGCTGATTGCCTGCGTGAATCTAGCCAGCCTGCTGCTGGCTCGCGCTACCGACCGGAGAAAGGAAACCGCCATCCGTCTCGCGTTGGGCGCCAGCCGCGGTCAACTCCTCCGCCAACTTCTCACCGAGAGCCTGCTGCTCTCGATCGCGGGCGGCGCGGCGGGAATCCTGCTGGCTTACTGGCTGATCGATCTGGTGAACGTCTGGCGTCCCCCGATTGACGTCCCGGTGATTCCTCACGTCGTGATGGACACGCGCGTGCTGCTGTTTACCGCCGTTGTTACGCTGCTCACCGGGCTTCTGTTCGGCTTGGCGCCCGCGCTGCAATCCACTCGCGCGAGCCTGGCGGGGGCGATGAAGAACGATGCGCCTTCGGAAAGACTTCGCCGCTTGAGCCTGCGCGATATTCTGGTCGCCACGCAGGTGGCTCTCTCGGTGGTCCTGCTGATCGGAAGCATTCTCGTGGTGCGCAGTTTGCAGCACGCGCTCAGCCTGAATCTTGGATTCGACCCGCAACATGCCGCCGTCCTGTCCTACGATTTCGCCGCGCAAGGCTACGACGAGGAGCGCAGCCGCCAGTTTCAGCGCCGGCTGCTCGATAAGGTCCGCTCCATGCCGGGAATCGAGGCTGCCGGGATCATCGACGGCCTGCCTCTGACCCTGAATATTTCCAATAGCGGCATCTATCTGGAAGGCAAGCCGGAGCCGCGCGCGGGCGACGTCCCTTTGGCCAATATGTACTATCATCACTCCCGGCTATCTCCAAGCCATGCGAACGCGCCTGGTGGCCGGCCGTGACCTGGATCAGCGCGATACCAAGGACGCGCCGCTCGTCGCTCTCGTGAATGAGGCGTTCGTCCGCCAGCTCCTGCCGGGCGAAGATCCTGTCGGCAAGCGATTTCGCCACAGGACAAACGGAGAATGGATCCAGATCGCCGGCGTGGTGGAGGACGGAAAATACCGTTCTCTGGGCGAAGCGCCGTCGCCCACCGTTTTTGAGCCGATGGAACAGAATTGGACCACTGGGCAGACGCTGGTGGCGCGCTCGCCTTTGGCCGAAAGCGAGACCGCCCGCCTGCTGCGCCGCGCCGTCGCGGAATTGGACCCGTCGCTCACCGTCTTCGACGATGGGAGCCTGACAGCGCACTGGGACTGGCGTTGTTCCCCGCCAAGCTGGTGGCGGTGGTGCTGGCATCGTTTGGATTGCTCGCGGTGGTGCTGGCGGCAACAGGCGTCTACGGAATCATGGCGTACGCGGTGTCCAGAAGAACGCGCGAGATCGGCATCCGCATGGCTCTGGGCGCCGCTCCATCCGAAGTGGCGCGCGTGGTGCTGACGCGGACGGCGATGCTGCTGGCAGTGGGGATGGCGATCGGTTTCGCGATGGCATTCGCCGCGGGACAATTCTTCGGCCAGATCCTCTATGGCATCAGCGCGCACGATCCTTTGACGTACCTCTGCGCGATCGCGCTGATGGCGGTGGTGGCATTCGTCGCGTGCTGGGTACCGGCGCGCCGCGCCATCAAGACAGACCCGCTGATGGCCCTCCGCGCAGAGTGAGCGTTTCTCAGAACTCCACGTGCACGCTGAGCTGGATCTGGCGTGGCGTCTCGTTCAATGGGCTCACCGCCGGAAAACCGGAGGCGAAACCTTGCCGCCCATAGGCCGCAATGCCGAACTCGGGCGACAGAGGATCGGTCAATTGCGCGTTGGGATTGCCGAGATTGGCGTGATTTAGCACGTTGTAGGCGTCGGCGCGAATTCGAAAGCGGCCCGCTTCACCCAGCCATGGAAGAGCGAATGATCGCGCGAGGGAGAGATCCAGGCTGTAAAAGCCAGGGCCGATGAACGCGTTGCGTCCCGAGTTGCCGAGCGTGCTGGCCGCGGGTTGGCTGAATGCCGCTGCGTTGAGCAATTGCACTCCGCCTGGAACCGGCGCCGGATTCGCGAACACTGTCTGACTCGCGTCCAAGATGTTCGCGCGATTGTTCAAAATCAGCCCCTCCCCCGCTACCGCCGTCGAGGTTCCGTACACGGTGTAGGGCAGCCCGGAGCGGAAGGCGGCGAGCTCGGCGAAGGTCCAGTTGCGCAGCAAAATGCCGGCCTTCGATGCGGCGAATGGAGCCGGTAGATTCCAGTACGAGAACAGCACGAGATTGTGGCGCTGATCGAAATCGGAATTGCCGCGGTCCGCGTTGGGATTAAACTGCTCGGAGAACGTGGAACGCTGGCTCGTTGAAGCGCCGGTCTGAATGCTGGTGAACGTCAGATTGAAGAAGTCGCCGATCAGCGGATCGCTCTGATTGTCGATGGAGTGGCTCCAGGTGTAAGAGCCTTGCACCATGCCGCGATTGGTACGGTAGCGCACCACAGCCGTGAGCGCGTTGTAATCCGAGAACCCTTGGTTGGCGCGATAAGCGATATCGGGAAGATTGTTGTTATAGCGGCCGGCGAGCGTGGAGAAGCTGCGATTGATGACGTCGGTGGTGATCAGCGCGCGCCCATAGGATCCCAAGCCGTTCACTTCGAGCGTCAGATTATCGGTGATCCTCTGTTGGACGCCTGCGAAATAGCTCTTCACCCTGCCATTGCGGAGGTTCGGATCCAGTAACGTGAGATCGGGAAACGCACTGGCGAGCGTCTGGCCCTGGTAAGTTGCGAGAACGCTGGACACCGGAGCGAGGAAATTCACTTGCCTGGCGGACACTTCGAGCAGCGGCAGGATACTGTTGTTGCTCCGAACGTTTTCCCAAAGGTTGTCGAAGGGCCGGTCATAGAAGGTGCCGAACGCGCCCCGGAGCAATGTGTGGCCGGTGCCGAACAAATCGTACGCAGCGCCCGCCCGGACTTCAAAATCGTTGCTCGATTGAAAGAGTTGCTGATTGCCTGAACTCGACGGCTGCACGAGCGACGCTCCCACCAGCTGTTGCGCCAGACCCGGCCCCGAACCAAGCTGCACCACGGCATCCTTAGCCGCGCCGGTGTTCTCCGGCCCGCCGTAAAACTCATACCGCACGCCGTAATTCACCGTAAGGCGCGGAGTGAGTTTGTAGGTGTCCTGCGCGAACAGATAGTCCTGGCCGTATTTGTAGGTGCGGTTGAAATCCGGCTGCTGGATCGAGGGTAACGCCGTGCGGTCAATGGCGGCTTCGTAGAAGCTCGGGTTCCCGAGCGCGAATTGCAGGATGTTGGAAAAGAAATACTGGCCATCGGCGCCCGCCGTCAGATATCCGCTGGAACTTCGCCACAGCGCGCCGCCGCCCACGGTGATCAGGTGCTGGTTGTGCGTCCAAATCACGTTGTCGAGCAGCTCCCAGCTATTGTTGGTGTTCTGATACGAGTAGAAGGCCGGGCTGCCCGGCAGAGTGACGCCCGATTGCACTAGTCCATTCGCGATGTATTGATCTTGGGTGGTCAGCGTTGGGATCTCCGGATGGGGGCGGTTCCATCCCAAATCATCGGTAGTGTAGCTCAGCCGCACTTCGTTGGTGAGATTCGGCTGGAAGGAGTGAATATAGCTCCCCCCGGCGGCGACGGTATTGTCATGGAGCGGCGAGATGAAGTCTTTATAAGGTGTCCAGATGAAATCGGGCTCGCCCAGCCGATTGATCAGCACGCGGGCCATCACGCGGTCCTTGCCATTGGCCGGATTGTAGTCCGCGCGTTCGATTAATAGCGTGCGATTTACAGCCACGGGCGGCGAAAGCGTTTCCGGGGCCGCAAGAGCCGGACTGTTGGTCACGAAGGGCGAAGGGAACTCCGTGAGCAACTGCCGGGCCGCCGAATCGGGCGCGGTAAAGTTCAACAAATTGGCAGTGGGAAACAGGAAGGTGTAAGGATTGGCTTGGCCCCGGGTGCGGAGGTACTCGTACGCGCTCGAAAAGAACAGGCGATTTTTCAGGATCGGGCCGCCCACGAAGAATCCGGGTTGATCCTGCTTGTCGACGGTCCGAGGGGCGCCGATCAAGTTCTGTTGAAAAGCGTTGGCGTTGAGCGCCTCATTCTCCAGGTAGAAGTAGGCCACCCCATGAAACTGTTCGCTGCCAGTGCGGGTGATCGCATTCGCCAGAAAGCCCGACGTGCGCCCATACTCGGCCGAGAAGTTGTTCGTGGAGACGCGGTATTCCTGGATGGCTTCCGGCGCTACCGTCGCGAGCGGCCCGGTGATGAGATAGTTATTGTTCTCCAGGCCGTCTAGCAAATAATTTGACGACGAGGGCCGCTGGCCGTTCGCCGACAGGCCAAGCCCGCGGCCGGTTGCCGCGTCCGAGGTTACGCCTGGCTGAGTGACCAGCAGCGAGTAGACGTCGCGGCCCTCCAGGGGAAGATTCTGGATTTCGCCGGAGTCGATCACTTCCGACACAGTTGACTCCAGCGGCTCACTCCGGCCCTTCTGCGCTTCAAATGATCCCGATTTGCTGGGATCGAGGTCGGGACCATAAAACGGAACGATGGTCTTTTGTCCTGGAAGAAAAACGCTCTTGTATTGGCCGGATTCCCATACGTCGCTGAGGGGGCGCAGGCGGAAATCGAGCTCGATGCGCGCGGCCACGGTCAGCTCCAGTTCTTGCACTTCCTGCGATTGATAGGCCGCGGAGGTCACCCGGATCTGGTACGTGCCTGGCGAAAGCAGGGGCAGGTAATAGTAACCGGATGCGTCGCTCGATGCCGCGCCCGCGAGGTTGCTAGTGGCGCTGGAATAGAACACGCTGGCGGCGGTTACAGGCCGGCCGGTGACCGAGTCGACCAATTGGCCCGAAATGAGCCCCTGCGTGGTCTGAGCGAGGCCGGCGGCGGCGCAGAACAGGACCAGCAAGAAGGCGCGAAATGTGGAAACATTCGGCACTACTCTAAAGCGCGATGGCCGCACGGTCGTAGTAAGATGCAGGTTACCATGAAGAAGAAGTGGAGGCACTGGGCCCTCTGCGCTGTTCTTGCAGCGGGAAGCGCGCTGGCAGCGTCGCTGGCGAGTGATATCCGCTTCTTCCAAATTCTCAACCTCAAGGCCTATGATGCGCATTTTGTAGTGCGTGATTGGCTAAACCGGCGCCCCGTCATCTCTAACATCGTCCTTCTCCTAGTGGACCAGAAGACCCTGGACACTTTTCCAGAACTTCGGGATTTCTGGCACCAGCATTACGCCAACGTGATCCGAGCCGCGGGGCAAGGCGGCGCTAAGGTGATCGGCCTAGATCTGGCGTTTGGCGCGCCGGTGACCAAATACGAGCCGGACTTTGACCGCATGCTGGGCGAAGCCGTCAGCACGTCGCCGGTGCCCGTGGTTTGCGCCTATGCGACCGAACTAAACACGAATCCGGTTGCGCAGGGGATCCCGATCAACATGCTGTCGGCGGCGCTCGGCCTGGCGGGGTTCGCAAACGTTACCTCCGATTCCGACGACTTCGTACGGCGGCAGGAACTGATCGAAGCGCCATCCGCAAACCCGAATGATCCACCGCCGGCTCACTCGCTGGCCCTGAGGGTCGCCGAAAAAGCCGTTGGCAGCGATGCGATGATCGAGAAGGGCAAGCTTGTCTTCGAAGGGCGGGTTGTTCCTATCCCAGGGGACCGGACCATCGCGATCAACTACGCCGGACCGCCCGACACGGTGCCGCATGTGTCCCTGGCCGATTTCGAGAGCGCGGCGAAAGCCGGCAACATAGATCAACTCCGCAAATGGGTGGGCGGAAAAATCGTGCTGGTCGGTTCCGACGAGCTTGAGGACCGCCGCGCCACACCGTTTTTCACGCTCTTTAGCGGGACCAAATGGCTGACGCCGGGGGTGGAAATCCATGCCAATACGGTACGAACACTGCTCACACGAAGCTTTCTGCTACCCGCGCCGCAATGGGCGCTGGTAGTGGCGCTGCTGGCGTCGACAGCGCTGGCGGTGCTGATCGTGACCTCCGTCGCCCTAGGCCGCGCCGTGAGCCTGGTGTTGCTGGAAGGCCTGGTGATCATGGCTGGGACTCATGCGTTGTTCGAACGAGGCCTGGTGTTATCGACCTCCGAGGTGTTACTCGCAACTTCCATCGCCTTGATCACTTCCCTGGTCTATCGCTGGGCCACCGAGGAGACCCGGGGCGACCTTTTTCATCGCGCCGTGTCGCTATTTGTCGGTAAGCAACTGGCCTCCTCGCTTGAGGAGACTGAGGCCATTGCCCTATCCGGGAAACGGATGGAAGTGACGATCCTATTTACAGACATCCGGGGGTTTACGGCGTTCACCGAACAGGTTTGTGAAGAGGAAGGGCCGGAAGTGGTGGTGCAGCTTCTGAACGAATATATGGCAATGATGGTCGGAATCATCGTGGCGTACAAAGGGCACGTGAACAAATTCATCGGTGACGGCATTCTGGCCGTATTTTCGGACGACGATGAAGGCGCCACGTCCGGCGATCACGCGCTGCGGGCGGTTCGCTGCGCCACGCGGATGGTGACTGCTCCCAGCCGCTTCGAGACCGGCGCGGGAATCCACACCGGGCCGGCGGTTGTGGGGAACGTCGGATCAGCGGATAAAATGGAATTTACCGTTCTTGGGGATACGGTGAACCTCGCCTCCCGCCTGGAAAGCCTCAATAAGGAGCACCACACGAAACTATTGATGACGGATGCCACTGAGAACAAGCTGGGCAGGCAGGTGGAGACCACGCACTTGGGACAAGTGCCGGTACGAGGCAAGGCGCTGCCCATCGAGCTATTTACCGTCGCCTCGCTGGTGGTAAAGGCAGTCGTGAATGCGTAAGCTCTGTTGGTTGATGGGAATAGTTTTTCCGCTAAGTTCTTTCGGGGCGGACACCAAAGAAGAACCGGTCGGGCTGGTTCTTTCCGCAACCGGAAGCAAGCTGCTGCGCGCGGACACCGAAACGCCCCTCGCGGCCCGGCCAGGAGATCTCCTGTTCGCCGGCGATGGCTTACGGACCGAAACCGGCCCCGCATCGTTCCTGTTCTGCCCGGCGAAGTCACTTGACACGCTGACGCCATCCGGCGAAGTTCGCCTGGATGCCAAGGCGCCGAAGGTGAAATCCGGAAAAATCTCCGAACAGCCGGCGCGCGCTTGCACGCTGCCGCAAACCTTGCGTGTGGCCGCCGCCAGCCAACAGCATTACGGCGTGAGCATGACGCGCGGATTGAGCACGGAGGTGACGCCCACCCCGCACGATAAATTGCCAGTCGATGTCCAAGCTGAGTTGGCGCCATTTGATACCGAGCTGGCCGGTAATCCGAAAGATCAGGCGGCTTTGGTGACGGAGGCGACGATTTTCGAGAACCGCAAGCTGAACGCCAATGCGCTCGACGCGTACAACAAACTGCGCGAGGTATGGCCGGACGCGGTGTGGATCAAGAGCAAGATCTTCGAGCTGGAGCAAGCGGCGGCGGATCAAGCATCGGCTGCAACCGCGGCGGCGCAAGCGGGCGGGCAAACGTACGCGCTGCTGGTGGGCATCTCAAAATACGCTAAGCCGGAATTGGCGCTTCAGTTCGCCGACGCGGACGCGAGCGTGTTTGGCAAGCTGCTGGAGAGTCCGCTGGGCGGCGGCGTCCCGGGCGGCAACATTATGCTGCTGACCGACGAAAAGGCCACCACTGCGGCTGTTCGCAATGGTTTCCAGGATTTTCTGAAGCGGCGCGCCGGCAAGAGCGATACCGTTGTGATCCTGATCGCCGGGCACGGCACGGTGGAAGTGCCAGGCAGCAAGAGCGCATTCATTCTGACCTACGATTCCGACCCGCAGGACCTCAAGAGCACTGCGCTCGCGGTGGACGAGCTGCAATCGCTGTTTGAAGAACAGCTCAGCAAAGTCGGCCGGGTGCTGCTGTTCGTGGACGTCTGCAAAGCCGGGACGGTGGGCACGATCCACAACACGACGGTGAGTTCCAACGTCCAGCAGCTCGGCGATATTCAAGGCGATCTCTTCGGACTGCTGGCCAGCCGGCCTCGCGAGGTTTCGCTGGAAGGACCGGAGTTCGGCGGAGGGCATGGCGTATTCAGCTACTTCGTCATCAAGGGCCTGGAGGGCGCGGCCGACGCGAACAAGGACGGTGTCGTGGATGCCGACGAGCTGATCAAATATGTCAGCGATCAGGTGCCCATGGCGACCATGAACAAGCAGCATCCCCGCGAGTTCGGCACCTACGACAACATGATGCGGCTATCGGACACCAAGAAGAAGGGCATTGATGTTGCAAGAAACGACGTCGCGCATTGGCCCGTGATTCTGGACTCTCGCGACGGCGGGCCTCTTTATTTCGCCGGCGCACCGCAGGGCCAAGTGGCTAGCGCGCGGGCCTCGCAGGAGATCACAGATCGTCTCACGTCGGCTATCAGCGCGGGCCGGATCCTGCCCACCGATCCGAATAACGCCTTTACCGCCCTGCGGGACTTGAAGGCCACTGCCGGGCCGGAGCAATTTCAAGAGCTTCAGAACCAGCTCCGGATTGCGCTCGAAAACAAGGCCCAGCAAGTTCTGTTGCGATATCTGACGGGAGAAGAAACGCCGCAGACGCAAGATGAATTTCAGAATGGCGCCCGCTACATGGACGCCGCGCGCATGCTCACGCAGGAGTCGCTGTATCTGGAAGGCCGCCAGGACTTCTTCCAGGGCCGTGCGTTGCTATTCGACAAAAAATTCCCGGAAGCTGCGAACCTGCTCGAGCAGGCGGTACGAATCGATCCAGGCGGCGCCTATGGATTCAACGCGCTCGGCATCGCGTACCTGGAGCAGGCGCAATACGACAAAGCCATCCCGGCCTTCCACGACGCTGTCCGGCGCGCGCAGCACTGGTCGTATCCGCTGCACAACGAAGCTTTGGCTTACACGGAAACGGGCGACTATCGATCGGCGATCCGCGCGTATCAGGATGCCATCCGCTTGACGCCGCAATATAGCTATTTGCCGTACAATCTGGGCCTAGTCTACCAGCGGTTGAATCGCCGCAAGGACGCGGAGACAGCGTATCTGAAGGCGGAGATGCTCGCGCCGAATTCCGCGGAACCCTACAACGCGTTGGGGACATTGAAGGCATCGGAAGGCAAGCGCGCGGACGCCGAGAAGCTCTATCAACAAGCACTGCAGAAGAACCCGAGCCTGCTGCCCGCGCGTCACAACCTCGCGCTGTTGCTGGATGAGGAAACAGGCCGCGAGAAGGAGGCCATCGATTTGTGGCGCGAGAATCTTCGGCAATCGCCGGATTATCTTCCATCGCGCCTCAGCCTGGCCGGTGCGCTCACAACGGCGGGCGACAATACGCAGGCCATCGAGGAATATCGGAAGGTTCTGGAAGCGAAGCCGGAGTACGTGGCGGCGCGCAGCGCGTTGGCCGATTTATTGGCGAAGACCGGGGATCGCGACGGCGCACTCGATCAACTGCGCCAAGTCACAAAGCAAAACGCGCAAGATCCAGACTTGTTCGAGCGCATTGGCGATCTGGAAGCCGCTGGCCAGCGTCCCGCCGAGGCCCGAGCTGCTTATCAATCAGCGCTGAATTTGAAGCCGGCGCGCGCCGAGCGCAAGCGGATCGAGAAGAAATTCAAGAGCGCGGGAGGGAAGTAAGGTAGGAGAGTAGTAGAGAGACGCCCGCCTTCCAACGGGCGCCCTCTTTCAGGGTCACAGTTCCTCAGCTATTGAGGGTGCGGCCTCACTCCATTGGACGCGCGGCACAGCAAAACTGTTGCCTGCCCCCCATGAAATCTCACGTTTTATTAACTTGTTAGCGCTTCTGCCCGGCTGACGCGCCTTGGGCCTTGGGAGCGTTCGTCACGCCTTCGCCCCCACGGGAGATGTCTATACCACCTTTGAAATATGCCCCGTCTTCGATCACGATACCGGCCGTTTTGATGTCGCCCACGATGGAAGCTCCGGTCCGCAGCGAAACGCGGGTTTCCGACTCGACATTCCCTTTGATCGTGCCGAAAACCATCACCTCTTGGGCCTTGATGTTGGCGTTTACCTTGCTGTTGGGGCCGACCGTCAGGCGGTTGCGCAGGTTCAGCTTGCCATCCAGATCGCCGTCGAGGTACAGCTCTTCGTCACTGGTTACATCGCCGATGATCTTCATGGATTTGCCGAATACGGTCGGAGTCGGAGCGGGCGCCGCAGGCTGATGCGTCGCATGCTGGCGATTGGCAACCGGTGCGGCGTTGGTTGGTTGGCCAGGCTGAGCCGGCGGATTTTGAATCATTTGTCCTTCGTTCTGTTTTCCCCACATAAGAGCACCGAAGCTCCAGTGTACTGCCCGCGCGCGCCAATCGCCAAGGTTTTTTGAATGCTAACCGTTATAGTGTCCGCAGCCCTATTTACGTTCGAAGAACTTGCGGCTTGTCGATGCTTGCGTCCACGACGACATCGAAGAAGCCGATCATCATCTCTTCCCAGCTTTGCTCGCCGTAACGAACCTCCGCCGTTGGATCGGGATTGTTCGGGTTGTTCGGCGAGTTGTCGAAGTATCCGACCCAAGTCAGATGCGTGCCGGCCTTGATGAGCCTCGGCTCGGCAAGCCGGTAGTTGAGCTGCCACTGGAAATCGTAGTGGTTCACTCTTGAGCAGCGTCTCGACGTGACCGTTTGGGCCGGTGATCGAGATATTCGAACCCTTTGCCGCGCAGATGCATGTGCGGGAACAAGCTGATGAGAAGCGCGTCGTTCGGCAGAGTGCCGGAGACTTGCACTCGATAGTTGGGATCGCCGGGAGGAATCACGAATTTGTCGTTACTCATTTGCAGCGAAAGCACGGCTTGCTTCGGCGGCTCCTTGGCGAAAACGATGCCGATGCGTGTGCGATCCTCTGTGGCTTTGCCATTCGCTGTATAGTGCATCTGCAGCACCAGATCGGAGCCCGCTCTGATTCGCTTCGCGATGCCGGAGGGCCACTGATCGAAGGAATTCCCCGGTGTGTAGACCATCAACAGATCGCTGGTGGTGAAGCCCTTGCGATAAAGGTACGGAGAAGGCTTTCTCGCGCGGTTGGTCTTGCAACCATTTCGAACCGGGCTCGCGGATGTAGACCACGGCATGATGGACCGTGGAACGGTTGCTCGGCCGCACCTCCACCTTTTGGACCCAGCGGTCTTCGGTGAAGTGCGTGGGCAGAATCAGGTATTGATAATCGATCGCGCCTTTTGCGGGAACGGCGACTGCGTGCGGCATTTCGAAGATCGCGTCGGGCGGTCCGATATTCCAGCCTTGCGGCCAATCGCGCGGCGGCGGAGCGTCCTTCGGATCGCCGGCGGGCGCGCCTGCATTCACCCATGCCGCGAGCGTATCGATCTCCGTTGGCGACAGTGACCGGTCATTGGCAAAGTGACCGTAAGCCGGGTCGGCGAACCAGGGCGGCATTTTGCGCGCGACCACCTGTTCGCGAATCGCTTTGGCCCAAGGCCGGGTCTCGGCATAGGTGAGGAACGGCATGGGCGCGATTTCGCCGGGACGGTGGCACTCCTGGCAATGCTGCTGGAGAATGGGGAGAATGTCTTGGTAGAAGACCGGCTGCGCGACGGCCGGGCGAGAGCAGTGCGAGACTAGCGAGCCATCGAAGCAACGTACTTATCGCGGCATTCCGGGGAGCAAAAATGGATGGTCTGGCCGGCCACCTTCTCTTTGATCGAGCTGGCGGCGGCGATATAGGTTCCACAAACCGGATCTTTCTTCAGTTCGCCAGTCAACGGAACCTGGTTTGAGGGACGTTGGTTCGAAGGATGGGGCGCACCAGGCGTGGCCGGAACCGGGCTTCATCGCCTCCGAGACTCCCTTGAGGACGATCCCGACGATGCTCTTCAGCACGGTAATGACAACAACCGTGAGAAGGAGATAGAAAATAACGCGAAACATTTCGGCGCACCTCCATTCTATCTGAAGGTGGCGGCTATTCTTCTTTGTTGGCTGCTTTGCGAGCCGCGTCGATGCGGGCTTGGGCCTTGCGGGAGGCGATGAGCGCGGACGCGATGTCGATACCCATGGCAGGATTGACCATGGCGTCCTGCGCGCGCTTCAGTGCTTGCTCGGCCCGCGTGACGTCGATCTCATGGCCCTTCTCGGCCACATCGCTCAGCACCCGGACGACGTTGTCTTTAATCTCCAGGAAACCTCCGGAAATTGCGAGGCTGAAAAGATGATTGCCAGGCGTCGTGTAAGTGAGAGCGCCGATCCCAAGCTCGGAAAGCAGCGCCGCGTGATCCGGCAGCACGCCGATATAGCCATCCTTGGCGGGAATCTGCGCGCGAACCGCTTTCTCTCGCGCGAGCAACCGCTCGGGAGTGGCAATCTCGATATCGAACGTGTCCGCCATCGACTAATTGCCCTGCTTCTTCAGCTCTTCGGCCCGTCTTCTTGACGTCTTCGATGTCGCCTTGCATGTAGAATGCCTGCTCCGGCAGGTCGTCGTGCTTGCCTTCCACAACTTCCTTGAAGCTGCGGACGGTGTCGGCCAGCGATACGTACTTGCCCTTGATGCCGGTGAACTGTTCGGCCACGTGGAAAGGCTGCGAAAGGAATTTCTGGATCTTGCGGGCGCGCGCCACGGTCTGTTTGTCGTCGTCCGAGAGTTCGTCGATACCCAAAATCGCGATGATGTCCTGCAGGTCCTTGTAGCGCTGCAGAATCTGCTTTACCTGTTGCGCGACGCCGTAGTGCTCTTCGCCGACAATGCGCGGATCGAGAATGCGCGAGCTGGAGGCCAGCGGATCCACAGCCGGGTAAATGCCCTGCTCCACCAGGCTGCGCGTCAGGTTGGTGGTGGCGTCCAAGTGGGCGAAGGTGGTGGCCGGCGCTGGATCGGTATAGTCGTCCGCGGGCACGTAAATCGCCTGCACTGACGTGATGGAGCCCTTCTTGGTGGACGTGATGCGCTCCTGCAATTCGCCCATCTCAGTCGCGAGGTTGGGCTGATAGCCCACCGCCGACGGCATGCGTCCCAACAGCGCCGATACTTCCGAACCGGCCTGCGTAAAGCGGAAAATGTTGTCGATGAACAGCAGCACGTCCTGGCCGCCTTCATCGCGGAAGAATTCGGCGACGGTGAGGCCGGTGAGACCCACGCGCAGGCGCGCGCCGGGCGGCTCGGTCATCTGTCCGTAGATGAGAGCCACCTTCGACTTGGTGTAGTCGTGGGGATCGAGGACGCCCGACTCCTGCATTTCCACCCACAGGTCGTTGCCTTCGCGCGTGCGCTCGCCCACGCCCGAAAACACCGACACGCCGCCATGTTTCAGAGCGATGTTGTTGATCAGCTCCATGATGACGACGGTCTTGCCCACGCCCGCGCCGCCGAACAGTCCGATTTTTCCGCCGCGAAGGTAGGGTTCGAGCAGATCGATCACCTTGATTCCGCTCTCGAACATCTGCAGCTCGGTGGCCTGCTCGTCGAAGGCCGGCGCTTGCGCGGTGAATGGGCCACTTCTGTGCCGTATTCACGGGACCCATGTTGTCCACCGGCTCGCCGATGACGTTCATCACGCGGCCGAGCGTCTCATTTCCAACCGGCACTTCGATGCCGTGGCCCAGGCTGACCGCCTTCATCCCGCGCACCATGCCGTCGGTGGGTTGCAGCGCGATGCAGCGCACGCGGCCTTCGCCGATGTGCTGCGCTACTTCCGCCATGACGTCGATGGGGATGGATGTATCAAAGCCCTCGCTGGTGATGTGGATCGCGGTGTTGATAACGGGAATCTGGTGCTCGGGAAACTGAACGTCGATGGCGGGACCGGCCACCTGGATGACCTTGCCTACGATCTGTGTCTCTGTTGTGGTTGCCATAAATACCTCTTTGGTCGAGCGCCGCGGCGTTAATCAAGTGCCGCTGCGCCGCTCACGATTTCAATGATCTCTCTTGTAATACTGGCCTGCCGGACCCGGTTCATCCTTAGCGTCAGCGAGCTGATGACATCGGAGGCATTGGAGCTGGCCGATTCCATGGCGGTCATGCGCGCGGCATGCTGAGCCGCGTCTGATTCGAGCATGGAGCGATAGATTTGCGATTCGATGTAGCGCGGCAACAATGCCGACAGCAGCTCGCCTCGGCGGCTGCTCGTAGATATAGTCGATCTGCTCCTGCTTCTCGGGGAGTTCTACCGGCAGCAGGCGCGTGGTCACAAGCAGCGACGCCATCATGCTCTTGAAGTTGTTCACTACCACGTAGACCGAGTCGATTTCCGCCTTGCGGAACATCTCGATCACCTTATGCGCAATCTCCAGTGCATCTTCGTAGCGCGGGGCCTTCTGGAAAAGCGTGGTAGTATTCACCAGCGATGTTGGCGTGGCGCCGCTTGAAGAAATCGCGGCCCTTGCGGCCAATCAGCTCCAATCGGACTTCGGAGTCGCGGTGCTCGAGCGATGAACTTTTGCGCCAGCCGGATCACGTTGGAGTTGAAGGCGCCGGCCAAGCCGCGGTCGGCCGTGATTACCAGCAAGAGAATCCGTTTCTCGGGCCGCCGGGCCAGCAGTTCGATCTCCTCGTCGTCGTTCTGCTCGGCCGCGGCTTGCGCCACATTCGCCAGCATGCGCTGGATGATTTGCGCGTACGGCCGGGCCGCCAGCACCCGATCCTGCGCCCGGCGCAGCTTAGCGGCCGAGACCACTTTCATGGCCTTAGTGATCTGCTGCGTGTTTTTCACCGAGCGAATGCGCCGGCGTAAATCGATAAGGCTGGGCATGGACTACGCGGTAACGAGCGCTTCCTTGTGCTGGGAAACGAAGCGCTCCTTGAACTCTTTCAGTACGGCGTTGAGCTTAGCCTTCACCTGATCGTCCAGGCTCTTCTTCTCGCGGATCTCCTGGAGCAGCGCCGGCTGCGAGGTATCGAGAAAACGATTCAACTCTGTTTCGAACGGACGAATGTGCTCCACTTCCAAATCGTCCAGCATGCCGTTCGTGCCCGCATAAATGATCACCACTTGCTTTTCCACCGGTACCGGCGCATACTGCGGCTGCTTCAAAACTTCCACCAGGCGGCGGCCGCGGTTCAACTGCTGCTGCGAGGATTTGTCGAGCTCGGAGCCGAACAGCGCGAACGCCGCAAGCTCGCGATATTGCGCCAGATCCAGACGCAAAGAGCCGGCCACCTGCCGCATGGCCTTGATTTGCGCGCTGCCGCCGACGCGGCTCACCGAGAGGCCGACGTCGATAGCGGGACGAACGTTGGAGTTGAACAGATCGGCCAACAAGAAGATCTGGCCATCGGTGATGGAAATCACGTTGGTGGGAATGTAGGCCGAGATGTCGCCCGCTTGCGTTTCGATAATCGGCAGAGCCGTAAGCGATCCGCCACCCTTGGCGTCGTTCAGCTTGGCTGCGCGTTCCAGCAACCGGCTATGCAGGTAAAACACGTCGCCCGGGTACGCTTCGCGCCCAGGTGGACGGCGCAGCAGCAGCGAAATCTCGCGATAGGCAGCGGCGTGCTTGGAAAGATCGTCGTAGATGCAGAGCGCGTGGCGCTTGCTATCGCGAAAATACTCGCCCATGGCGCATCCGGCGTAGGGTGCGATGTACTGCATGGGCGCCGGATCGGAAGCCGTAGCCGCCACCACGATGGTGTATTCCATGGCGCCGTAATCTTCCAGCGTCTTCACCACTTGCGCCACCGTGGAGCGTTTCTGGCCGATCGCGACGTAGATGCAAATCACGTCGCCGCCCTTCTGATTGATGATGGTGTCCAGCGCGACGGCGGTTTTGCCGGTTTGGCGGTCGCCAATGATCAGCTCGCGCTGGCCGCGGCCGATCGGGATCATGGAGTCGATGGCCTTGATGCCGGTTTGCAGCGGCTCTTTCACGGAACGGCGGTCGACCACGCCGGGGGCAATCGCTTTCCACCGGGAGCGATTCGGTGGTGGCGATGGGACCTTTGCCGTCGATGGGCTCGCCGAGAGCGTTCACCACCCGCCCAACCAGCGCCTCACCTACCGGCACGGACATGATCTTGCCCGTGCGGCGGACCTCGTCGCCTTCTTTGATCTCCTGATATTCGCCGAGCAGCACTGTTCCCACCTGGTCTTCTTCCAGGTTCAGCGCGATGCCGGTGACGCCGTGCGGAAACTCCACCATCTCGCCCGACATTACGTTTTCCAGGCCGAAAACGCGCGCGATGCCGTCGCCGACCGAAATCACCGATCCGGTCTCGGAAACATTGATCGCCTTTTCGTAGTTCTCAATCTCACCGCGTAACAGCCGCGAGATTTCATCCGCTTGGATTTGAGCCATCAGTCACCCCTATTTCACCCTGGTTCAGCCCGCCAGTCCGGCCAGCTTCCTACCCAATTGTCGCAGTTCGCCGCGGACCGACCCGTCATATACCGTAGATCCGATTCGCGCCACCACGCCGCCGAGCAAAGCCGGATCGACGTCAAATCGCAGGCGCATGCGTTTCCCGGTGAGCCGGGACAATTCCGATTCCAGATTCGCCCCCACGCGGTGGTCGAGCGGCGCCGCCGAAGTCACTTCCGCGCGCGCAAAGCCCAGGCGCTCGTCGACGTGCAGCTCGAAGGCTTCGCGGATCTCTCCAACGATCGCGATACGCCGGTGATCGATCAACACGTAAGCGAAATTGCGGATGAGCGGCGATCCGCCGCCGGCTTTCTCCAGCAGCTTGGCCACCACGGCGCGCTTGCGTGAATTTTGTATGGCGGGCGTGAGCAGCGCGTTACGCAGCTCCAACGATTCCTGCACCATCGCGTCCAAGGCGCGCAGTTGAGCCACGGCGTCCTCGGGCTTCAGGGCCGATCCGGGCGCCATAACAACGTCAACCAAGGCTCGGGCGTAGCGGTTCGCGACAGCGGATGCCATAAATCAGTTCGCCGCCCGCGGCGTGGCGCGCTCGCGCAGATCGTGAAGAAATCCTTCCGCGAGCATCTGTTGCGTATCGGGGTTCATGCGGGAGCGGATGCGCTGCTCGGCCAAGCCCAGCGCGAGCTCGGCGGAGTATCTTCCGCAGCTCATCGGTAGCGCTGCGCGTCAGCAGCTCGATCTCTTGCCCAGCCTGTTCACGGATGCGCTGGAGGTGATGCTCCGTTTCGCGGCGGATACGCTCGCTTTCGGCCTTCATATCGCTGCGTGCGCCCACCCGCAGGCTCTCAATTTCGGCTTGGAGATTCTTCAGCCGCGCTTCGATGCCGGCGGCATACGCGTCGGCTTGCTCCTTCGCCTTGGCGGCCTCGCGCAGAGAGCTCTTAATTTCGCTCGATTGCTTTTCAAACAATGGCGGCACGTTCTTGCGGATCAGATACCCAAGCCCGCCGGCGAGAATCAGGAAATTCGCCCACTTCCACCAGATCCACGGATCGCCCTGCTCGGCTTCCTGTTTCTGCCCGGCCGATTCCTGCGGCAGAGCGCAGGAGGCTAGCGCCAGGCCAAGAGCAACCCCTAAGATTGCACGGCGCGGCATTTTACTCCACATCGCCTTACTGCAAATCAAGCCGCGCTCCTTTCGAGCAACGTCCGCACAATCTGGTCGGCCAGAGCGCCGGCCGTGGCCGAGAGCTGGTTCTTCGCTGCGGCTGCTTCGGCATCCAATTGGTCTTTGCTCTTGTGAATCAGCTCGCGCGACTGGCTCCGGGCTTCCTCCAACTGGCTGGCTTGTTCGCTGGTCCAACGGCGGCGTGCATCTTCCTGTTCCTGATAAATTTCGTCGCGGGCCTGCCGCAATTGGGCTTCAATGGCAGCGGTTTGTTCGGCGGCCCTGGCACGCACCGCCTCAGCGGATTCCTTCAGGCCTTCGGTGGCCCCTCTCCGCTTGGCCAGTACGTCGGCCATGGGACGGAAGAACATCCCCTTCAGGTAGAAGTGGACGATCAGCAAAAGGATGATGGTCGGGATCGCCTTTAGCAGGAGTTGACCCAGATCGTGTAACGTCGATTCCATTATGTCTTTAAGAAGGGAACTTGTAGACTACGAGAAGGCGCCGTGCATTCGCCGGCGCACGCCCAAAACCGATGTCCCAAAACCGTTACCCTAGCATATTTGGAGCAATGAATTCAAGCGCTTCTCCCTATTAAGGAGGGATCATGGCAGAGAACGTTACACAATCGTACGCCAATCACACGAGGTGGCATCCGCCGTTTCACTTTTTTCTCGCTCCGGGCTCGATCCTGTTGCTGATCCTCACCATCGTCAACGTGATCCGGCACGCTCATCGGCTGGACTCGTGGATTTTGCTGCTGATGGGAATTTTGTTCTTTGTAGCGGTGTTCTTGATCCGCCTGAATCCACTGCGCGCGCAGGACCGGCTGATCCGGCTGGAGGAGCGGCTGCGGTTACGAGCGCTGTTACCGGCGGAGCTAACCGCGCGCATCCCGGAGCTGACCGAACGCCAGTTGGTCGCACTGCGGTTCGCGTCGGATGCGGAGGTTACCGCGCTGGTGGAAAAGGCGCTGGCGGAAAAGATGCAGCAACGCGACATTAAGAAGGCGATCGTGACCTGGCGCGCGGACACGTTTCGAGTGTGAGAGGCTCTAGTATGTTCTACAAACTGATCGTGGTTCTGTGTACACCCCTAGTAATGGCGAGCGTCACCGCGGCCCAAGAGCGCTTATCGATGATCCCGCCCGACAAGCAGACCGACGCGCAGAAGAAAGCCGTAGCGGACATGCAGGGCGGGTCCTTTGGCGTGGGCGGACCCTTCGTTGCTTTGTTGCGCGAGCCGAAGCTGGCCGAACAGGCGGTCGCGATGGCCACCTACTTCCGTAACGAAAGCGTGCTCGGCCCGAAGCTCACCGAATTCGTGATCATGCTGGCGGCGCGAGATTGGACCCAGCAGTTCGAGTGGACCGCCCACTATTCGCGCGCGTTGAAATCCGGACTGACGCAGGAGATCGTTAACGCGATCGCTGAAGGGCGCCGCCCGGCGGGCATGGCCGAAGATGAAGAGATCGTCTACGATTTCTGGACCGAGCTGAATCAAAACAAAAGCGTCAGCGATGCGACCTACGAACGCGCGGTGAAGAAGTTCGGGGAACGCGGCGTGGTGAGCATAACGGCCCTGAACGGTTATTACATGATGCTGGCCATGGTGCTGAACGTCGCGCGCACGCCGATTCTTCCCGCGAATGCGCAGGTTCCGCAGCTTGCGGCGCTTCCGAAATAAATTGAAAATGACTAATCCAGACGAACTACTTCGCCTCAAGGACATCCTCGCGCGCCGATCGCTGACTACCGCTGGAAACTTCACCCTGCATTCCGGCGAGAAGAGCACGGTCTACGTCGACGGTAAACTCACCACCATGGTTCCCGAGGCGATGCCGCTGGTGGGCCGGGCATTTCTCGAGAAAATCCGGGCGCGTGGTTGGACGCCGGATGCCGTGGGCGGTCTGACGTTGGGCGCCGATCCGATTGCTTTTGCGATCGCGCGCGAAAGCCTGGAAACCGGGCAGCCGATCAGTGCTTTCGTCGTCCGCAAGGAGCCCAAAAAGCACGGCACGCAGAAGTTCATCGAAGGGCTGGATTCCACTGAGGGCAAAAGCGTCGTCATCCTGGACGATGTTTGCACTAAAGGCGACTCGACCTGGCAAGCGATCGCCAAGGCGCAGGACGCCGGGATGCACGTGCTGGGCGCGATTTGTTTGGTCGACCGGGGCAGGGGGCGACCGAGATGCTGGCGGGCAAGGGGATCGTTTTGGAGCATGTGTTCACGTTGGCCGAGCTGGTGGCGCATAAGGACGGGCGGCGTGTGGGTGCGGGGGTACAATAGGATTACGTGACCCCTCAATCCAATCCTGACGAGCGGTTCGAGCAGGTGGGATCTACTGATCGAACAGCTCTCCAACAGCCAGCGCCACCTGTTAACGGCCCAGGTGCTGATGAACGACCGATTGGATCGTGCCGAGAGAGCCATTCAAAAGACTGCGGAAACGATGGTAGCTCTCGCCGACAGCCAGAAACGGACCGATGAAAAGCTCGCCGGTGTGGCTGACAAGCTCGATGCGCTGACCGACATCGTTCGGAGATGGTACGAGCGCCACGGAAACGGCTCCGCCACGCACTAGCCGTTCGTAACCGGAAATTCAAACTCGCGACCAGTCAAAAATTTACTTGCCCTGGACGCCAATTCGCAGGAAACTGAATTTTAGCGTCCGGATTGCCGGAGCGCCGTGTGCCCGGAGGTAACCGCGAATTGAAAATCAGTGAAGCCGCCGTTTACGAACCAACCGAGCGGTGGACCGTCACCGACGCCAGCGAACTCTACGATGTCGCCAGTTGGGGCAAGGGCTATTTCTCCGTCGGCGCGAACGGACACCTGTGGGTGCATCCGAGCAAAGAGCCGGCGCGCGGCATCGATCTGCGCGAGCTGATCGAAAAACTCGAGCTGCGCGGCATCGGGCTCCCCATCCTGATCCGCTTCGCCGAAATCCTCAAGCACCGGCTGGGCGAAATGCACCAGGCGTTCCAGAGCGCCATCGCCGAGCACGACTACAAGGGCGATTACTGCTGCGTGTATCCGATCAAGGTGAACCAGCAGCGGCAGGTGGTGGAGGAAGTCTTCCAGTTCGGCCGGCCCTATCATTTCGGCCTGGAAGCCGGCTCCAAGCCCGAGCTGCTCGCCGTGCTCGCTATCGCCGATAACGAAACGCCCATCATCTGCAACGGCTTCAAGGACGACGAGTACATCGAGATGGTGATGCTGGCGAAGAAAATCGGCCGGCAGATCATCCCGGTGGTCGAAAAATACACCGAGCTCGACTCTGATCGTGAAGCACTCGCAGCGCGTGGGCGTGCGGCCCACCATCGGCCTGCGGCTGAAGCTGGCGAGCAAGGGCTCGGGGCGCTGGAAATCCTCCGGCGGTTATCGCTCCAAGTTCGGCCTCACGGTGAGCGAAGCTCTGCAGGCGCTGGAGCAAATGAAGGCCGTCGGCATGGAGGATTGCCTCGAGCTGCTGCACTTCCATCTCGGCAGCCAGATCACCAACATCCGGCAGATCAAGGCCGCGGTGATGGAAGGCGCGCGCATTTATGTGGAGCTGAAGCGCGCGGGCGCCGGGTTGAAATATCTCGACGTCGGCGGCGGCCTGGGCATCGACTACGACGGCTCGCAGACCGATTTCGAATCGAGCGTGAACTACACGCTGCAGGAATACGCCAACGACGTCGTGTATCACATCCAGAACGTCTGCGACGAAGCCGAAGTGGCGCACCCGACCATCATTTCCGAGAGCGGCCGCGCCATCGCCGCCTATCACAGCGTGCTGGTGTTCAACGTGCTGGGCGTCAGCGGATTCGGCGACGACGCTTTCACGCCGGTGCCCGAAGACGCCGAGCAGCCGCTCATCGATCTGCAGGAAACCTACCGCTCGCTCAGCTCCAAGAATCTGCTCGAAAGTTTTCACGACGCGCAGCAGGCGCTGGATTCCGCGCTGAACCTGTTCAGCCTCGGCTACCTGCCGCTCGCGCAGCGCAGCCAGGCCGAAACGCTGTATTGGGCCATCTGCCGGCGCTTGCATCGCATGGCCAAGGAGCTGGATTATTTCCCCGAAGAGCTGGAAGGCCTGGACGGCATGCTGTCCGACACCTACTTCTGCAATTTCTCGCTGTTCCAGAGCATGCCCGACAGTTGGGCCGTGAAGCAGCTCTTCCCCATCATGCCGATTCACCGGCTGAACGAGATGCCCACGCGCAGCGGCGTGCTGGGCGATATCTCCTGCGATTCGGACGGCAAGATCGATCAGTTCATCGACCGCCGCGACGTGAAACGCACGCTGCCGCTGCATCCGTTCAACGGCGAGCCGTACCTGCTGGGCGCGTTCCTGGTGGGCGCCTACCAGGAGATCCTGGGCGACCTGCACAACCTGTTCGGCGACACCAACGCGGTGCACGTGAGCCTGGGGCCAAGCGGCGACGTGATTCTGGATGCCGTCATTCGGGGCGATACCGTGCGCGAAGTGCTGGACTACGTGCAGTTCAACTCCAAGGCGCTGCTCGAAGAGTTCCGCCGCGACGTGGAGACCGCGCTGCGCGACGGGAAGATCGGCTACGAGGAATCCGGCCGGCTGCTGAAATTCTACGAAGAGGGCCTCAACGGCTACACGTACCTCGAGCAGTAGTTTTCACGACAACCTGCGGGTCGTCTTAGTAGCTCCCGCGCAATCCGCTCAACATCGGCGCGGCGGCGCGAGCCATGAGCAACTTCGGATTCGGCCGGCTGCGGCTGGTGAATCCTTATCACGTCGCGTTTCAAGAGGCGCGCTCCGCGGTACATGCCCACAAGATCCTGCGCGAAGCCGAGGAATTCCCCACGCTCGCCGAGGCGATCGCCGATTGCAGCCTGGTGGTGGGAACCACGTCGCTCGGCCATCGCGAATTGCAGCATACCCTGCGTGCGGTGGAGTATGGCGGGCGATTGATTCGCAAGCGCCTGGCCGCCGAGCCCGTCGCGCTGCTCTTCGGCTCCGAAAAATTCGGCCTGTCGAACGAAGATATGAGCTACTGCCACTGGCTGCTGCGCATCGGGACCGAGGGTTCCATGAATCTCGGCCAAGCCGTCGCGGTTTGCCTGTATGAGCTGGTGCGCAATCCGGCGCCGCCCAAGCCGGACAAGCGGAAACCGGCCACCGCCGAGGAACTTGATCGTTTGACCGCCTTCTGACCGAAGTCTTGGAAAAGTCGGGCTACGTGCACTCCGAAGGCGCGGACGCCAAGATCCGCAGACTTGGTCCGGCGTCTGGATCTGGCCGGCCACGACGCCGAAATATGGCTCGGCATGATCCGCCAGATTCATTGGAAGTTAACATCGGCGCGCAAGCCGCAGTGATATCCTTAGGGTTCGGACGCCATGACTAAGGTTCAGCTCGAATACGATCTCGTTCGGCCCCTGACTGACCACGACGCCGCGGCCGTCGCCGACGTTCACAGTTGGTACGGCATCCAGCGCGTGCAGCTCGCCCCTTCACTGGATAAGCTGCTGGTCGAATACGACGCCTCGCGCCTCAGCGAAAAGGATGTAGAAGCCGTGCTCCAGCGCTTTGGCTTGCCCATCCAGCGCAAGTGGCTGGTTCCATGAGACCCCGCATGAGTTCGTGACCCGGCTGCGCATCGAGAGTTTGGGTTCGTTTTGCGCCTTTCCCACACCAGCACTTACGTAGAACGACTTGCGCTGCTCGACGGTAGGTCCCAGAGCCAGCCCGATGTCGCCGCCAGCCGACCGGTTCTACGGCGTCGAGTGCGTCATGAAGGACAATTCGGGCGATTGGTTCAGCATGAACCGACCGAAATGATCTAATAGTCTGGTGGCCAAACTTCTTGGCGTCTTCTTCCTGACGCTGCTCCTTTACGCCTCCGGCCCGGGCTTCCGCAGCCCCGCAAAGCTCGCCGAACACTACGCCAAGCACGGCCACGAGTTCGGTGCCATCAGTAAAGCCGACTATCTGCGTTTAGCCCAGGCGCTTCGCGACGCGCCTCCGGGCGGACCGATTCTTGAAGCCCGCCGCCCTGATGGCGAGTTCAGCCGGTTCGACCGCCGCCACGGCTACTTCGGCGCCTACAATCCCGACGGCACCATCCGAACGTTCTTCATCCCCAATAACGGCGAGCGATACTTTAGAAACCAGGCACGCCGCCGTTACGATTAAACAAAGCTATGAATGACCAGGAAATGGCCGCCTACCTTCGCGAAAACGGTTATCCTGAGCACATTGTTCGGGCCGGACGCGCGGGATTGATCGAACGCTGGGCAAAGTTCGTGGCCGAGGTGGAGCGCGGCTACCGGTTTGGTTTGGAGGACTATCGCAACGATCTGGATTTGCGGGGGATCATCGCCATGCTGGGTTTGGACAAGGAGGTTGCGGACCTCGATCGGCGCCTCGATGCGCTCCTCTGCCATCGGGAAAAGCGCGTCTGGGAAAGCTCGGCGGCGGACCCTTTCTGGGACTTTGGATATCCCTCTAATGCTGGGCAGGAACTCATGCAAGACATTGAAAAATGAAGGGGTTGCGATCTAATATCTGTATGTCAATAGACATTGTCCAGATTGCTCTGTTACACTGCTTATGATGTCGCAACTCGGCCATCTCCGCCTGCTGGAAGCCGAGAGCATCCACATCATGCGCGAAGTTGCTTCCGAGTTCCAGCGGCCCGGTGATGCTGTACTCCATCGGCAAGGATTCTTCGGTCCTGCTGCGGCTGGCCCAGAAGGCTTTTCACCCGGCGCCGATCCCTTTCCCGCTGCTGCACATCGACACCACCTACAAGTTTCGCGAGATGATCGAGTTTCGCGACCGCTACACGGCCGAGATCGGCGCCAAGCTGATCGTGTACACCAATCGCGAGGCCATCGATGACGGCGCGAACCCGTTCAAGCTGGGCACATCAGCGCTGCTGCGGCTTGCTGAAGACCAAGGCGCTGCTGGACGGCTTGCGACAAGGCGGCTTCGATGCGGCCATCGGCGGCGCGCGGCGCGATGAAGAGAAATCGCGCGCCAAGGAGCGCATCTTTTCGTTTCGCGACGAAAAGGGCCAGTGGGATCCCAAGAACCAGCGGCCTGAACTGTGGAACCTGTTTAACGCGCGCATCCATCCGGGCGAGAGTCTTCGCATCTTCCCGCTGTCGAACTGGACCGAGATGGACATCTGGCAGTACATCCACGCCGAGAACATTCCGATCGTTCCGATGTATTTCGCCCAGGAACGCGAGGTGCTGGTGCGCGGCGATTCGCTGATCATGCTGGAGCAGCCGTTCATTCCCTTGTTGCCGGGCGAAAAACCGCAAATGGTGCGCTGCCGAATGCGTTCGCTCGGATGCAGTCCGTGCACCGGCGCGATCCGGTCGGATGCCGACACGATACCGAAAATCATCGAAGAGCTGGTGTCATTCCGCAGGTCGGAGCGGGAGAATCGCGTCATCGATCACGACCAGGATGGCTCCATGGAAATCAAGAAGCGCGAGGGCTACTTTTGATGGCGGCTCTTGCCGACGGCCCCGTGTTCCAGATTGAAGATTTCCTGGCGCAGGAGCAAGCCAAGGATCTGCTGCGTTTCACCACCGCGGGCAGCGTGGACGATGGCAAATCCACTCTGATCGGGCGCCTGCTTTACGATTCGCAAAGCGTCTACGAAGATCAACTCAAAGCGGTTACCAAAGCGTCGGTGAACCGCTCCGCCGGGGCCGATCGATTTTTCGCTGCTGACCGACGGTCTGCGCGCCGAGCGGGAACAGGGCATCACCATCGACGTCGCCTACCGCTACTTCGCCACCGCGCGGCGCAAGTTCATCATCGCCGACACGCCCGGCCACGAGCAGTACACGCGCAACATGGCCACTGGCGCGTCCACGGCCGATCTCGCGGTGATCCTGATCGACGCGCGCAATGGCGTATTGCAACAGTCGCGCCGGCATGGCTACATCGCGTCGCTGCTCGGTATCCCCAACTTCGTGATCGCGGTGAACAAGATGGACGCGGTCGGCTACGACGAGAGCCGTCTTCCGCGCCATCGAAACCGAATTTCGCGACTTCCTGACGCGGCTGGTCTTGCAACAGGCTGCCCCGCAAGTCTACTTCCTGCCGATCAGCGCGCTCGAAGGCGACAACGTGGTGCGGCGCAGCCGGAACATGCCGTGGTTCCACGGGCCGAGTCTGCTGGAGTTTCTCGAAACCGTTCCCGTTCACCATCGCACTCGCGTCACGGCCTTCCGTTTTCCGGTGCAGCGCGTGATCCGGCCGAATCAGAACTTCCGCGGCTACGCCGGCCAAGTGGTTTCGGGCGCGATTCGCCCGGGCGACGGCATTCTGGCGCTGCCTTCTGGCCGCCGCTCGCGCGTGAAAAGCATCGAGACGTTCGACGGCCGATTGGAAGAAGCGGTGGCGCCGATGTCGGTAACGCTCACGCTCGAAGACGAGCTCGACATCAGCCGCGGCGACATGATCGCCTCCGCCCAAAAGCCGCCCGAAGTAGCGCGCCAGTTCGACGCGAGCGTGGTGTGGCTCAACGAACAGCCGCTCGACCTGAGCCGGCCCTATCTGCTGAAGCACACCACGCAAACCCTGCCCGCGGAAGTGAAGGCGGTGAAGCATCGCGTCAACATCAACACGCTGGAGCACGAGCCGGCCGAGCGCCTGGAGATGAACGGGATCGGCGTGCTGCGCATCGAGACCAGCCGGCCGATTTATTTCGACGCCTACACGCAGAATCGCGCCACCGGCAGCGTGATCCTGATCGATCCGGAAACCAATGCCACCGTCGGCGCGGGCATGATTCTCGCGCCGGTGATCGTGGAACGGGACCGCACGAAACCGTCGGCGCTGGATCTGCGGCACGAACGCGTCACGCCCGTGGAGCGAATCGCGCGCTACCGGCACGGCGGCGAGACAGTGTCGCTGGGCGACCGCAAAGCGCTCGCCTGGCTGCTGGAACGGAAACTCTTCGATCGAGGCTGCGCGGTCACGGTGATTGAGCACGCGTCTCCCGAAACGCTGGCGGCGCTCGAACAGGCGGGTTTGTTGGTCTTGCTCGTATCGAAAAAACCGCCGGATTGGGATCTGCCGGCAGACGACACGGAAGCCGCGGCCTTCGTGATCACAACCCTGGAAGAGACGGAAATCCTGCTGCGGAAAGAATCGTTGACCGGCGGCGAAGGCATCTAATTCGACGATGGCAACCATGACGTTGGACCAAAAAATCGACAAGCGCGTCCGCTATGATTCGCGGCGTCTTCGCTGAAAACGGCGCGCCGCCTGCGTGACCTGCAGCTTTCAGACCGAATGTATGGCGCTGGTGGATCTGGTGATCGCGGCAGCAGCCCGACATTCCGGTGCTGTTCCTCGAAACCGGCTATCACTTCCCGGAAACGTACGCTTATCGCGATCAGATGACCGAGCAGATGCATCTGAACCTGCTGAATCTCGCGGCGAAAATGCCGGTGGCCGAGCAGGAATCGCAATTCGGCATCCTGAATCAGACCGCGCCCGATCGCTGCTGCGGCATTCGCAAAGTAGAGCCGCTGTTCCGCGGCCTGGGCGACTATGGCGTCTGGTTCACCGCGCTGCGCCGCGAGCAATCGCCGACGCGCGCGAATTTGCAGGCGCTGGATCATTTCAAACTGCCCACCGGCCATCAATTGCTCAAAGTGAGCCCGCTCGCCGACTGGACCAACGCCGACGTCTGGGCTTATTTGAAGCGCCGCGGCATTCCCGTTCTGCCGCTGTACGATCAGGGCTACACCAGCATCGGTTGCGCGCCTTGCACCACTCCACCGATCGATCCCGACAATCCGCGCTCCGGCCGCTGGGCCGGCCACAAGCTGGAGTGCGGCATCCACATTCAAAGCGAGTAACGCGTGGAAATCGTCCTGGGCTTCATCATCGCGGTTGCCATCGGCGTCACCGGCGTCGGCGCAGGCGTGATCACTGCGCCAGTTCTGATCCTCTTCATGCATGTGCCGGCGGCGCACGCAGTGGGAACGGCGCTGGCGTTCAGTGTCGCGGTGAAGATCCTGGTCGTTCCGATGCAGATCTATCGGAAACAGGTCGACTATCGAGTCTTGGGCTACATGCTCGCAGGTGGGATTCCAGGCGTGCTCGCTGGATCGTATATTCTGGCGAGGCTGAATACCAAAGGCTCACAGGGGATCCTCTACGCCGCGTTGGGTTCGACCGTTGTGCTGATGGCAGGCATGAATCTTTATCGGATTTGGCTCCATCCAGCCCGCGATGGCTCGCGCGATTGGTCGCGTTGGCTGCCCGCGATTGCGCTGCCCATCGGCGCCGAAGTTGGATTCTCGTCGGCCGGCGCTGGGGCCATTGGATCGCTCGCACTGTTGTGGCTCACTCCGCTTTCGGCCGCGCGCGTCGTCGGAACGGATCTGTTCTTCGGCCTCTGCCTCTCGCTGATCGGGAGCGGCTTCCAGCTCAGCGCGGGTAACTACGACCTCGCGATCCTGACGAAACTCGTGATCGGCGGAGTTTTCGGCGCATTCGCCGGGACCTATCTCGCCGCCATCACCCCGCAGCGCGCCTTCCGCATCGTGCTCTCCATCTGGCTCATCACGCTCGGCGTGCAGCTCTGCTGGAGCGGCGTTCACCAGCTCTAGAATGGTACGCCCGATCAGGCGTCGCGCCTCATCTACTGCTAAATTCGATTCCAGATGGAAGACAAGAACGAAGCCGAGCGGCTATCGGCGGTAGTCCTGAACTCCTTGGACCAGGAGGACGGAACTCCCGGCAATCTCGCCCGGCGAGCGTATCGCAGCCGCACTCAGTTCTATCGCGTGTTCCAGGCTCTCATCGAGGAGAATCCTGGAACAATGCGGCGGCGGCTTTTGCTCGAAAGAGCCGCGTGGCAACTCGGACGCACGCGGTTTTCGGTCACCGCAATCGCGCTGGACGCCAACTACGGTTCGCTCGAGGCCTTCACCCGTGCGTTCCGCAGAGCGTTCCGCGTTTCACCGAGCCTCTATCGACGCATGGGCGCGACGAACATTTGTCTTCCAGCACCGAACGGAATTCACTTCGCCGCGGCCGGCGCTACTAGCAAAGGAGCTACTCACAACATGGACCTCTACGATCTCTTCTCCGGTACCGACTCGTGGTACACGCGCCGATTGCTGCAGCATGCCTCGGCTCTGAGCGACGAGCAACTCGATCGCCCGCAAAACGCCACCGCCAAAGTGTGGGGATGGGACAAGCCCGATCAAAACCTGCGCGAAATCCTGGAACGGATGGTGCAGACCAAGGAGGTTTGGACGGCCGCGCTCACGGGCGGAGAAATGCCCGCGCTGGATAATCGTCCGGCGGCGGATCGAACGCCCGCCGCGCTGCTCAAACGATTCGAAAAGGCGGAGGCGGATTTCCAGCGCGTCATGTGTGACGTCCGCTCCCGCAATGCCTGGAGCGATACATTCGTGGACGCTCTCTGCGAACCGCCGGAGACGTTCACGTTCGGCGGCATGTTTGCGCATGTGATGACGTTTAACGCCTTCCGCCGATTCGCCGCGATGGATGCTCTGCAGAGGCTGGGCGCACCGATTTCAGGAACCGGCTGCCCCATGGATTACGAGATGAGCCTCGCCGGCGAACGAAACTGATCAGGCGGTCTGCTTCGCGGCCGTTCCAGATAGGTGGACGTTGAAGAACTCCAGAGTCAGCGCCCAGGCCTGTTTCGCGGCCACGGCGTTGTAACTGGCGCGAGCGTCGCAGAAGAAGCCGTGATCGGCCATCGAAAACACGACGTTCACGTAGTCCTTCTTCGCTTTCGTCAGTTCGGCTTCCACGGCCCGTACCGCGTCCGCTCCGATATGCGCGTCCAGGCCGCCCCAGAAGAGGAGAGCCGGAGCCTTCAGGTCCTTCAGGCGTTCCGTCAGACTTGGGAACATTCCGCCCGGCGCGATGCCCCCGCCGTAATAAGAGACCGCACAGCTCAACGGAACCGTTAGCGCGGCCAGAATCGAAGTCCGTCCGCCCATGCAATATCCCGTAGATCCCACGGGCAAATGTTTCGCCTCGCCATTCTTCAACCATCCATAGGCGGCTTGAATATCGGCCGCGAGACCCGCGTCGGTTAGCGCCTGCATGTGCGGCATCACTTCAGCGAAATTCGTGTAGCCGGCTTCCAAGCCCGGCGCGGTGCGATGAAACAGCTCGGGCGAAATGCATAGATAACCTTCGCGCGCGAACCGCTCCGTGACGTCGCGGATGTGAGCGTTCACACCGAACGCTTCCTGAAACACCAGCAATCCAGCCCGGGGTTCGCCATCCGGATGGGCCACGTAGGCGCGCATCGACGTTCCATCGCTGACAGAGAGATTGACGTATTCGGTTTTGGGATTCACGGATGCATGATAACTCAACCACCGGCAACCAAAGCAAGGGTCGAGCATCTAAGACGTATGCTTTCCCTACTTGTCTAGCGACAATTAGGTGATAAAATCAATAGGTTCAGCTAGATGCCGATCCCTGTCGCTACTCCTGACATGTCTGACTCCCGGCTGGTTGCCAGGGACCTGCTGCAACTAATTGGACACACGCCACTTATCCGGCTGGAACGGATTGCGCGCGATTTCCCTGGCGTCGAGATTTTCGGCAAAGCCGAGTTTTTCAACCCCGGCGGATCGGTAAAGGATCGAGCCGGGCTGAACATGATCCTGGACGGCGAGCGCAGCGGGAAGCTTACGCACGACAAGATCCTGCTGGACGCCACTAGTGGAAACACCGGCATCGCCTATGCCATGATCGGCGCGTACCTGGGATACAAGGTGAAGCTCTGCCTGCCGAAAAACGCCTCCATGGAGCGCAAGCACGTGCTGCAAGCATATGGGGCCGAGATGGTGTTTAGCGATCCGGGCGAGGGGTCGGACGGGGCCATCCGGCTGTGCCAGAAGATCTACCAGGCTGATCCCGAACGCTATTTTTATCCCGGATCAATACAACAATCCGGCCAACTGGAAAGCGCACTACAACGGCACCGCGCTCGAAATCCTGGCGCAGACCGAAGGCCGCATCACGCACTTCGTCGCTTCCATGGGAACCAGCGGAACATTCATGGGCAATACGCGCCGTTTGCGCGAGGAGGTTCCGGGCATCCGGTGCATTTCGGCGCAGCCGTCCTCGGGATTCCATGGCCTGGAAGGTTTGAAGCACATGCCGACTGCGATTGTGCCCGGCATCTACGACCCGGCGCTCGCCGACGACAATATCTGGATCGAAACTGAGGACGCGTACGCCATGTGCCGCCGCCTGGCTCGGGAAGAAGCGCTGCTGGCCGGCATTTCGTCCGGCGCGAATCTGGTGGCGGCAACCAAGGTGGCGCGCAATTTGGTGGAGTCGGGTCAGCCGGGCGTGATCGTCACGGTCCTGTGCGACGGCGCCTATAAATATCTGAGTGAGCCGTTCTGGAATGATTAAGATCAACAAGGCGGCGTGGGAGACAATGGTTTCCCACGTCGAGGGCACGTTTCCGAAAGAAGGCTGCGGCCTGATGGTTGGCTCCGACGGTGTGGTGCAAGAGGCCGTACCGGTGCCGAATTCCTACACCGGCCCGCAGGAAGACTTTTTCGTGATTGATCCCAAGGACCTGCATCGCGTGGATCGCGAATCGCGCGAAAAAGGCATGGATGTGCTCGGCGTGTTTCACTCGCATCCGGATTGCGACGCGTATTTTTCCAAGCGCGATCTGGAGCACTCCTGCCCGTGGTTCTCATACGTCGTACTATCGATAAAGAAAGGGCGTTTCGATCACGCCAATAGCTACCGCCCGGATTTCGACCAGACGGAAGCGCCCAAGGAAGAACTGATCTATGGCTAAGATTCTGATTCCCACTCCGCTTCGCCAGTATGCGGACAAGAAGGACTCGGTGCAGCTCACTGGCTCCACGGTCGGCGAAGTGCTGAAGTCGCTCACCAGCGAATACGCGGACCTGCGTCGGCACCTGTACAACGACGAAGGCAAGCTGCGCAGCTTCGTGAACGTGTATGTGAACGACGAGGACATTCGCTACCTGAACAAGGAAGCGACGCCGTTGAACGACGGCGACACGGTGTCCATCGTGCCGAGCATCGCGGGCGGATCGGCCGGAGTGGCATCACCGCCGGCGCCCCCAGCCACGCTGTCCAAAGACGAGATCCTGCGCTACAGCCGCCACCTGATCATGCCCGAAGTCGGCATGGAAGGCCAGTTGAAGTTGAAGAGCGCGAAGGTTGCGCTGATCGGCACCGGCGGATTGGGCGCGCCCCTCGGCATGTATCTCGCCGCGGCGGGCATCGGGCGCATCGGCCTGGTGGATTTCGACGTGGTCGATTTCACCAACCTGCAGCGCCAGGTGATCCACGGGACCAAGGACGTCGGCAAGAAGAAGCTGGACTCCGCGGCCGAGACGATGCTCGACATCAATCCGTATGTCGAGATCGACCGGCACGAGGTAGCGCTCATCGAGCGAAAACGCGCTCGAGATTTTGAAAGACTACGACATCGTCGTCGACGGTACGGACAATTTCCCGACGCGGTATCTGGTCAACGATGCCTGCGTGCTGCTGAAGAAGCCGAACGTGTATGGATCGATCTTCCGCTTCGAGGGCCAGGCTACGATCTTCGCGTATCCGGGCGGCCCCTGCTATCGCTGCCTGTATCCCGAGCCGCCACCTCCCGGCCTGGTTCCAAGCTGCGCTGAAGGCGGAGTGCTTGGGATTTTGCCGGGAACCGTCGGTCTGATTCAAGCCACGGAAACCGTGAAGTTGATTCTGGGAATCGGCGAGCCGCTGATCGGCCGGCTGGTGCTCTACGACGCGCTGGCTATGCGGTTCCGCGAACTGAAGCTGCGCCGCAATCCCGAGTGCCCGGTGTGCGGCGATCATCCGACCATCACCAAGCTCATCGATTACCAGGAATTCTGCGGCATCCCGAATCAGACCCATCAGGCGGCGCCGGTGGAAGGCGACATTGAACCCACCGAAGTGAAGGCCAAAATCGACCGCGGCGACCGGTTCGTGCTGATCGATGTGCGTGAGACGCACGAATATCAGATCTGCAGTATCCCGCAAGCCAAACTGATTCCGCTCGGCGATTTGCCGAAGCGCGTCAACGAGCTGAACTCAGCCGACGAGATCGTCGCGCATTGCAAGAGCGGTGTGCGCAGCGCCAAGGCGGTCGATTTCCTGAAGCAGGCCGGGTTCAAGAAGGTCCGCAATATGAAGGGCGGAATTCTGGCCTGGAGCGATAAGGTGGACCCGAGCGTCCCGAAATACTGAAGTAAACGGCTAAAACAGCACACCCGCCTTGATCATGCTCCGCCTTACAGCGTTGAACATCGCTTTCTTGGCACGCAAGCGCGCAGGCACGGCTACGAAGTCCCACACCGCGCATCCATGAAACGCGCCGGCATCCGTGTATTGCACACCGAACATGTCGTAAACTTCGTACTCGAGCGAGCCGAAGTAATTCAGCAGATCCTGCCAAGTGTAGCCAAAGTATTGCGGGCTGAATTGGTCCTGCTCAAACGAGATGACGGGCTGGAATTTCTCCACCGTTCCGCGCCCGCCGCGGAGAGCGTGCATCTCGGCGCCCTCAATGTCCAACTTGAGAAAGTCCAAGCGCGGCAAATCGGCGCAGATCGCGTCAATGGTGGTCAGCGGAACGTTAATCTTCTTCACCGGATAAGGATCCAGCCAGTGGCGGTTCTTCAGGCCGCTTAATTCATGTTGGGCCTGGTTGGTCACCTGAAAGAATTCGGATTCGCCTGGCTGATCCCAAAGTCCGGCCGGCACCACGCGGATCGATGCCGGCGAAACGTGGTTCTGCTCGAGCGAAGCTACAAGCTGTGCGCGCAATTCTGGGACGGGCTCGGCTGCGATTACCAACCCTCCGGGTGAAACCGCCGAAATCATCTGCAGCGTGTGCTGACCTACGTTGGCGCCGCCGTCCAAAGCGATTGAGCCCGGCCGCAGGATGAATGAGTACAGCGAAACGAGGTGCGTCTCGAAAGAAAACCATGCTCCTCCGTTTTTTTCGAGTACGCTGCGATGGAATTCGCGGGCTTCCGGTGAGGAAACCGGAAATTGCGGACCGCGCGCAAGTCTCCGGAAAATGCGCACGCGGCGACGCTACTTCTCGGCGGGCGGCTTCTCGGACGATTCGCTTGCCGCCGATTCCCTGGCGTCTTTGCTGATCTGCTTCTTGTCGTTGTGAAAGTTTTGCCACTCGCCTTGCTGTGCAGGCTGGAGCATTACTCCGTCCGCGGTGCATCCCACGCTGAGGATCGAAAAAATCACAACGACGATCACGGCCAAAATCCGCATACCTGGCCAATGTAGCATACGGGGGTTCAATCAGACCGAGAGAGAAGGGGGCGTGCTAACATTCAGGAAGAAAGATCCTGATCATAAAGAATCTGTATGGCGCTCAATATCAAGCACGCGCAGGCCGACGAGCTCGCCCGGAAGCTCGCGGAACTCACCGGCCAGTCGATTACCGAGGCCGTCATCAAGGCTCTGCGCGAACAACTCCAGAGGGAGACAGGCAAACGTTCCGTAGTCCGTTTGAAGGACGAACTTGGGACCATTAGCAAGCGTTGTTCCAGGTTGCCGGACTTAGACACGCGCAGCGCCGAGGAGATCATTGGCTTTGATAAACATGGCATCCCGAGGTAGAGCCGTATGGTGATCGACACATCGGCGGCGATCGCGGTGCTTCTCGGGGAGGCCGAGAGCGACCAGTACATTGATGCAATCGCGGCGGACCCGATCAAGCTGATTTCGGCAGTCAACGCCCTCGAAACGGCAATGGTCATCGAATCTCGCAAGGGACCGATGGGGGGCAGGGAGTTCGACCTTCTCCTTCACAAGGCCCAAGTGGTCATCGTGCCGCTCCAAGCGGACCATGTTGAGGAAGCACGCGCCGTTTGGAGGGAATTTGGAAAGGGCAATCATCCGGCCGGCTTGAATTTTTGCGACTGTTGCGCCTACGCTCTTGCGCGCGTGTCGGGCGAACCGCTGCTATTCAAAGGCAAAGATTTCGCACGGACCGACATCTTGAGCGCGATCCGGGACGATCGCGGCGGCACACCAACGATAATCATCGTGCTTCAACGAACGTACTATCAGCAGGGCTTCTTCAACGTTCCAGTTGAACATGACCAGAAGTTTGGTCCGCACAATGACAAAATCGAAATATTCTTAGACGACGCCACCCATCCGATTGAGGGCGTAATCAATCGAACCGCTCAACGCAACGGCACAGCGCGCGTTCTCGGGCATGCCGGCTTGCGGGCCTATTTTCGATCCCAGTTGAAACCAGGAGATTCGATTTCCGTCGCCATCGAATCGCCCCAGCAAATCCGAGTGCGGGCTGCGCGCCCATAGCCCCGTTAGTTCCGGGCCTGCTCCCGCCCGTGCTTCGGGAACATCAGATCGTTGGCCGTGGTGTTCATGGGAACCGCGACGTCGAAGAACCCGATCATCATCTCTTCCCACGTCTGTTCGCCGTAGTGAACTTCTTTGGTGGGGTCGGGGTTGAAGCGGTTGTTCGGCGAATTGTCGTAGTGCGCCTCGCACTCGATCACGGTGCCCTTCGGCAGCTTCTTTTCCCGCGCCAGATCGTAGGTGAGCTGCCAATTGAAGTCATAGTGCGGCACGCGAAGCAGGACTTCCTTTTCGCCGTTGGGATAGGTGGCGCGGTACTCAAAACTCGCGCCGCGGAAATGCATGTGCGGTAGAAAACTCACCAGCGTGGCATCCTGCTGCAGCGTCATTTTCGCGTTCACCTGCGTGTCCGGCGCACCGGGAGGAATTGCAAACGTCACATTCGCGGTGTTGATCGTGAGAACGCGCTGGGTGGGCGGCGTCTTCGAGAACACAAGTCCAACTTTCGAAATGTCCGTCCCCGCCGTTCCATTCGCCGTGTAGTGCATCTGCAGCACCAGGTCCGATCCAGCCTTGATCAACTTAGCTTGCCCCGGCTTCATCTCCTGCGGAACCGTTCCGGGAGCATAGCCCACCAGGAAATCGCCAGGAAACGGGATGCCGGGCATCTTGGCTTCCGCCTCTTCCTGCCTCTTCTGGTCTTCCGGACTCAATTCCGGATCTTTCGGAACATAGGGCACGCCGGGTTTGGCGTCCTTCAGCCATGGATTGCCGGGTTCGCGCACAAACGCGATGATGTGATGGACCAGCTTTGTATTGCCAGGCCGCGCTTCGGCGAGCTGCACGTACTTGTCTTCGGTGAAGCCGGTTGGAATGACGATGTACTGATAATCGATCGTTCCCGATGCCGGGACGCGGTACTCGATGGGCATGGTAATCACTGCGTCGGGTTGGCCGATGCGCCAGCCTTTCACCCAATCCAGCGGCTTCGGAGCGTCCTTCGGATTACCCTCGGGCGCGCCCGCGTCCACCCATGCCACCAGCGTATGGAGGTCCTGCTCAGAAAGCGATCGCTCGTTCGCGAATGTGCCAAAGTGCGGATCTGCAAACCAGGGCGGCATCTTCTTGGTCAATACGGCTGTCTTCATAGCCTTGGCCCAGGGCCGCGTGCTCTCGTAGGTTAGAAACGATGCCGGAGCCATCTCGCCCGGACGATGGCAAGTCTGGCAGTTCTTCTGTAAGACCGGTAACACATTTTTATAAAAAGTAGCCGCAGAAGACACAGTTCCAGCTTGTACGAGAGTAACCGTGCCGAAAATGCACAACAAGTGCAGCCGCATGCACTACCTCCAAATTAGCCTATACGTAGGATACGCCATCGGCCGCAAATCAGTTCTGAAAAAAACCAGCGTGGCGAACACAAAGCATGACAAATCGGGTATCATGGACCCTTATAACCCATACGTCATTAGGGGATAGCGCATGAACTCTCACGGCACTGCCACATCCGCGTTGCCGCACCGGGCATTGGTACTTGAGTTGGACCTCTGCCGATTTCGCAAGCGGGCGGGTGTCTCCATCGAGGAGATCGTACAGCGTACCAAGATCAGCTCGCGTTTCTTGCGGGCCATTGAGGACGAGCAGTTCGATCAGCTACCCGGCGGGATCTTCAGCACCAGCTATCTCCGGCAGTACGCGGCAGCCATCGGATACGACGAAGAGGCATTGGTGGCGCACTACACCCAGAAAGTGAATCCTCCCGCCGTGATCGCCAAAGGGCCGCAACGCGAGACCAGCAGCCGTAAACTCCTGGACCGGTGGCTGCGCACAGCCGCGCCGGCGCCGCGATAGTCGAAGTAGCTCTAGCCCCTCCGCCCCGATCCGTCGTGGAGATATCTCCTCCGCTTTTCTCGCCTTACTCTCTCCGGATGTCCCATCGCTCGTCGATGAATCTGTCAGGAGGCGATGAGCAGACATTCATCGGCGATCCGGTCCATGAAGGTAACTCGAACAAACACCAATTCAATTGCCGGATTGGGCCGGGAAACGGCCCCCGCGCAGTCTGGTAAACAGGCGGAAGCGGCGGCTCAAGCCAAGGCGCCGGATCAAACACAGATCTCCAACCTGGGGACGTATCTGGCTTCAGCGATGAGCGGTTCTGCGGCACACCTGGCAAAGCTGGGCGCGCTCGGCGCGGCTGTTTCAAACAACCAATACAGCGTGGATGCCTCCGTCGTAAGCCAAGACATCATTCAACACAGCATGCTGTTCAGCGGAGTGTGGTAAGGATGGCGGGAGAACGGACCGAAATCGCGGAAATCCGGGAAGCTCGCCGTATGATCGAGAAGATGCGGAACCGGTTGCTTCATCCTTCCTTCGAAGCGTTGGAGGATTGCGCCGCGGATTTACGTATCGCGGCCGACTGCATCCACAAGTTGGACGCCACGTTACCGGTGTGGCGGGGAGCGCAGCGCAAGACCCTGGAAGCCGAGGTGGTGGGGCTCAGGCGCGGGGTGCGCTGCGTGGAGGCGCTGCTCGCAAATGCGGGAAAATTCTACGCCGGTTGGGCGCGTCTGATGTCCGGCGACCAGGCGCCGCCGAACTACAGCGCAGCAGGATCAGCGGAACTGGCGCAAGTAAGCAAGCTGGTGATTCATGGGTAATCTATCCACGTCATTTATCAACGCGGCGGGTTCACTGGGTGTCTACGCAGGCGCGCTGCAGGTGACAGAAAACGATGTCACCAACGCGAACACACCGGGCTACGCAAAGCAGGCGGTGGCCCTGGTCGCTATGCCGTTCGACCTTGTCACGGGAATGCCGGGAGGCGTGTCGCTGGGGCCAACCCAAAGCTCGCGCAGCCAGTACGCCGAGCAGGCGGTGCGCGCACAACAGACTGCATCCGGGTACGAACAACAGAAGGTCTCGGATCTCAGCACCACGCAAAACTTCTTCAGCGTATCGGGTACTTCCGGCATCGGTCCGGATATGAGCAACCTCTTTTCCAGCTTTTCGCAACTCAGTATCACGCCCAACGATGCCGTGGCGCGGCAGACGGTGCTCAACGACGCTACGACCGTGGCGCAGGACTTCAACGACGCGGCGGCCGGCGTATCGAACCAATTGAACGGCCTACGTCAACAAACCACCGGCACCATCGGCAGCATCAACCAACTGGCCGGGACGATCGCCAACATCAATGCGCAACACCGCGTGGACTTTAACGGTTCGGTGGACGCCGGGGTGGACGCTCAACTCAACTCGACACTCGAGCAACTGTCGCAGCTGGTCAACTTCAGCACTTTGCAACAACCCGATGGGACCGTTTCCGTCTATATCGGAGGGCAGACGCCGCTGGTGATGGCCGACCACGCTTATGCGATTCAAGGCGATTTTTCGACGCCTCAGACGGCGATCATCAGTAGCACCGGGACCGATATCACCTCGCAACTCACCGGCGGGCAGTTGGGCGCGCAACTGGACGACAACAACAATGTTTTACCGTCCTATGTAAACAGTCTCAATACTCTGGCCCAAACGCTAGCCGATCAGGTAAACAACGGGCTAAATAACGGGATCGATCAAAATGGCGCCGCGCCCGTCTCGAATCTGTTCACGTATAACGCCACAGCGGGCGCCGCAACCACCCTCGCGGTGAATCCGCTCACTCCGGATCAGATCGCGGCGGCCTCGCCCGGCGCTCCCGGGGGCAACGGCAATGCCCTCGCTCTCGCCTCGCTCGCCAATGCTCCGGCTGTCAACGGCTATACCCTCGCGCAAGCCTACGGCAATCTGGGAGGGCAAGTCGGAAGCGATCTCTCCAGCGCCACCAGTGACCAATCCACGGCGCAGTCCTTGCTGAGCCAGGCGGAGTCGCTACGCCAGCAGATCTCCGGCGTGTCGCTCAATCAGGAGGCCGAAAATTTAATGCAATACCAGCAGTCCTATGATGCGATTTCGAAGATGCTAGCCACGTTGAACAATCTCAGTCTGACGGAGATCAACATTCTGCCGCCGATCAGTTCCTAAGTACCGGCGCACGAAAGGAGCTCCATGCTCAGTACGCTTAATCCCGCGGCACAAAATTTCCTGGCAGGGCTGGATCAGATTCAACAGAACCTGCAAAGGGCGCAGACCCAGATCACCACCGGGCTCAAGATCAATCAGGTCTCCGATGACCCCACGCAAATCGCCGATCTCTGGCAAACGCGGTCGCAACTCGATCAAGCCCAGCAGATCGATTCCAATTTGGGTCAGGTGCAGACGGAAGTAAACACCGGGCAGTCGTCACTCCAATCGGCAGTTTTATTGGTCCAGCGCGCCGAGACTCTGGGCGCGGAAGGCGCAACCGACACCACCGATCCGAATACCCGCCAGAATCTCGCTAACGAGTTGGGCTCTATCTTGCAGGGGCTGGTCGCTACCGCCAACACGCAGGTGGCGGGCCGGTATATCTTCGCGGGCGACACCGATCAGACGCAGCCCTATTCGATTGACCTGACTCAAGCCAGCCCGATCAGCGCATATCAGGGTTCCTCCAGCACCCGGCAAGTGCAAAGCCCCGATGGCACAACGTTCCCCGTCGCCCTCACAGCTCAGCAGATTTTCGATAGCCCAAACGCCCAAGACAATATCTTCACGTCCATCAACAACCTACGGCAGGGCTTGTTTAACAATGACGACACGGCTATCAACTCGTCCATCAGCGACGTGCAGAGCGCCGACACTTACCTCAACCAACAACTGGCGTTCTATGGAACGGTGCAGGACCGGACTGCCGCCGCACTCACCTTCGGCCAGAATTATACAGTGCAATTGCAGACGCAATTGAGCGGAGTGCAGGACGCCAATGCAGCCGAAGCCATCACCAACATGACTCAGGCGCAAACCCAACTACAAGCCGCGGTCCAATCCGAGGCCCAAATTCCGCGGACGACGCTCTTCGATTACCTGGCGTAGACCTTAATAGTGAAATGACGATGAAATGACGTGATTGGACGAGTCCACCAGCGCCCTCGCGCCAAACGGGAATCGCCAGTCTCCCAATTCCACGTCCTGCGCACCCTCGGGGCTGTCCGCCATGCTAACCGACCATAGCGGGTACTGCGCGAATCGCAGAAATACCCGCACCGGGGCCGCCTCCCGCGCCGCGTCGATAGCCGGGCTGGGCGCCGGCTTATAGATGATCGTCCCTGCTCCTGGATCAAATTCCTGGCGCACATTCATGGGAAAATGCATGACAAACTCCGGGCGCTCGATCCATCCCTGCCACACGAACGGACTTACGCCGCCCGTGGGGAACGCCGCTATGCGCGTGGGTGGGCCGCCTTTGTACACCCGCGAATTTAGCATTTCGACGGCGCGCTGGTGCGACAGGAAACGCCCGAAATCGTAGATCAAGAAGAACGAAAGCGCGAAAATCGCCGCGGTGCGGCCGGGGCTAGGTTTCGCTCCAATCTCAGAGCTCACCAACCGGCTCAACGCGCTTCCCAGCCAACCCAGAAGCAGGACGGTCCAAATGGAGAAGTCGAAGAGATTAACCAGGTCCAGGTGTAGCCAGCGCGATGAAAACGGCTGGAACATCCGAATGCCGTAAGTGTTGGTCCAATCGAGCAGCAGATGGCTCGCGACGCCGACCATTGCGATCCCCCACCCTGCCAGCCAGGCGCGCATCGTTCGTCCGATTGCGCACACCAGCAATACGGACAGAAGCGCCATCACGGGCAGCGCCGCAATCGAATGCGTGAGACCGCGATGCTGTTCGAAGTAGAATAGCGGGCCGCGAACAATCGTGACGATGTCGCTATCCGGGATATTCGCGGCAATGATCAAGAGCAAGTCGGCGCGCGGATAGAACCGGTTCAGGCCGGCGCGGCTCAGCAGCAAGCCGGTCAGCGAGTGGGTGAGGTTGTCCATGCGGTGTCTTCGACGCTGGCTGGCCTTCGAGCGCGAAAACCCGGAGGCACCAGGAGGGTCAGCGCGTTGGGGACGATCTCGACTCGGGCCGGCGCAACGCCAACGTACTCGCCGTCTACCTGCAAATGAATCCGCCCCGGCCCCGACAACGGAGCCGACAAGACAGCCTGGCGCGTCCGTAAGATGGTAATCCCTTGGATCTTCCGCTGCCGGTGTGCAACCACGGCGAGCATGTATTTCAGAAAACCGAGCGAGCTTTCGCCTTCAAACAGCACCATCTCGAATTCGTCATCCAAGAGCGAAATGGTCGGCGCGATCTCAAGATCGCCTCCGTAATTGCGCACGCGGCTCAGTAAAGCGAAACTGGCGCGAAACTCGCATCCGTTCGCCTCCACCGTGAATTCGGGAAAACGGCTGCCCAGCTTCGAGAAGCCGCCGATCCAGTAGGCCACTTTGCCGAAAGCTTGTTTCAAGCGCGCATTCAAGTGATAAACGATGTCGGCGTCCAATCCCGCGCCTGCCATCAGAAGGAAGTGCCGCTTCGATTCTTCGCTTCCGTTGCAGATTGAGCCCAACGCAACGCGTTCCAGCACGGAGTCCGCCAAAGCGTCGGCCGCGCGCTCCATCGACTTTCCGATTCCCAACTCGCATGCCAGCACGTTGGCGGTTCCCGCGGGAAGAACGCCCAGTGGAACATCCGAGAACGCCATGCCGTTCACTACTTCGTTGATGGTGCCGTCGCCCCCGGCCACCAAAATCAACTCCGCTCCGCGATCCACTTCCTGGCGCGCGATTTCGCCCGCGTGCCCGGGGCCGGTGGTGGCGATGGAATCGAAAGTCATCCCGCGCGCGCCCAGTAACTCGATGGACCGGCGCAGCGCATGGCTTCGCCGTCTGAGTCCGCCCGCGTAAGGATTGTAAATGAGAACGGTTCGGCGGTGAATAGTACCCTAATTATAGTAGATGCTTACCAAGAACGTAGAAGCAGAGATGGAAGATCTGCGCGAAAAGCTGCAGCGTCACGAGTACTTGTATTACGTCCTGGACCGGCCGGAGATCAGCGACGCTGAATACGATCGCATGATGCGCCGGCTGCAGCAACTCGAGGCCGAGCACCCCGAGCTCGTCACTCCCGAATCGCCTACCCAGCGTGTCGGCGGCAAGGCACGCGAGGGCTTTGTCAAAGTGCGCCACAGTTCGCCGATGCTGAGCCTGGACAATGCTCTGAACGAAGATGAAATGCGGGCGTTCGACCAGCGTGTCCGGGAATTGTTGAAGGGCGAGCCTTACGAATATGTCGCGGAGCTGAAGCTGGACGGGCTGTCGATGGCGGTGCATTACGAGCACGGAAAGATGGCCCGAGCCATCACACGCGGGGACGGGCTAGAGGGCGAGGACGTGACCGAAAACGCCCGCACCATCCGCTCGCTCCCGCTGGGTGTGAAATCCAAGCTGGCCAAGTTCGAAGTACGCGGCGAGGCGTTGTTGACGTTGCAGGCGTTTGAACGCTTGAACGCCCGGCAATTGCAAAATGATCTGCCACCGTTCGCCAATCCCCGCAACGCCGCCGCCGGATCTTTGCGCGCTTTGGAGCCTTCGCTGACCGCGTCGCGCCAGCTGGAATACTCCGCCTACTTTCTACTGGTGGACGGCAAGTTTTACTACGACAGCCATTGGGAATCTCTGGAAGAGCTCGCCCGTATGGGGTTCAAGGTCAACACGCACCGCAAGAAGTGCGCCGGCTTAGACGATGTGCTCGTCTTTTACAGAAACTGGGAGGCGAAGCGCGAGTCGCTTGCGTACGAGATCGACGGCATTGTCATCAAGGTGGACTCGATCCGTCAGCAAAACCAGCTCGGCTGGACGGCCAAGGCTCCGCGTTGGGCCATCGCGTTCAAGTTTCCAGCGCACCAAGAGCAGACGGTGGTTGAAAACATCGAGGTGCAGGTGGGCCGGACGGGCACGCTAACGCCAGTGGCTCATCTGAGAGCGGTCAAGGTCGCCGGCGTCACCGTTACGCGCGCGACACTGCACAACGAAGATGAAATCGCACGGTTGGGAGTCGAAATCGGCGACACCGTGCTGGTGGAGCGATCGGGCGACGTGATCCCGAAGGTGGTGCGGGTCGTAAAGCAGGGCAAGGATCGCCGGCCGTTCAAGATGCCCAAGCACTGCCCGATCTGCGGCGGCGAAATAGTTCGCGAAGAAGGCGAGGCGGCCAGCCGCTGCATCAACACCAATTGCCCGGCGCGATTGAAGGAGTCGGTGCTGCACTTCGCCGCGCGCGGCGTCATGGATATTGACGGGATGGGTGACGTGCTGGTGGATCAACTGGTGAATCGCGGCATGGTCAAGAGCGTCGCCGATATTTACGACCTGACGCTGGACCAGTTGATCGGAGCTGGATCGCATGGGGCAAAAATCGGCGGAAAAGTATTGCGCAATATTGACGCATCGCGCAAGCAGCCACTGCCGCGAGTGCTCAACGGACTGGGTATCCCGTTCGTCGGCGAGCGCACCGCGCAAATTCTGGCCGATACGTTCGGCAACCTGGACACCATCGCCTCGGCGGATGAAGAGCAGCTCCAAGAGGCGGAGGAGGTCGGGCCCAAGGTATCGCAAAGCATCCGCCAGTTCTTTCACGAACGGCGAAATCGCGAGCTGGTGGAACGCTTACGTCAGGCGGGTCTTACCTTCGAACACGAGATCAAGAAAAAGAAGACAACCGGGCCTCTCGCCGGCAAGGTTTTCGTGCTTACGGGCACGCTTCCCAACCTCGCGCGCGAAGAGGCCAAGGCGCGCATCGAGGCGGCCGGCGGCAAGGTCACCGGATCGGTGAGCAAGAAGACCGACTATGTTGTTGCCGGTGCCGATCCGGGCTCGAAGCTCGACAAGGCCAACTCGCTGAATGTTCCCGTCATCGGCGAGCCGGAGCTATTGGCGCTCTTGCAGTAGAATGTCATCCTCTTGAAGTAGAATCGCAGGGGGCGCACAGACTGTCCAAAATAATCCAGACGCTCGTGTCGTGGGGGCCGGCGGGCGTTTTCCTGCTTGGTCTGCTGGATTCCACCGGCGTTCCCATGGTCGGGGGAGTGGACGCGCTCATCGTAATCATCGCGGTCTCCAATCACGCCCAGGCTTATCTGGCCGCGGGCGCCGCGATCGCCGGATCTTTGATCGGCAGCCTGGTGCTGTTCCTGATCGCGCGTAAGGGCGGCGAAGAATACCATCGCCGGCACACCTCCAGCCCGCGAGGGACCAAACTCCGCGCCTGGTTCCATGAGTATGGCCTGTTGACGGTATTCGTGCCCGCATTTGTGCCCATCATTCCGATGCCGCTGAAGATTTTCATCATTTCAGCAGGCGCTTTGGAGGAAAGCCCGGTAACGTTCTCCCTCGTTTTGTTAGCCGCGCGGATTCCACGCTATATGTTCCTGGCGTGGCTTGGCTCGCGCCTGGGGGCAGATACGATTCCCTATCTGCGGCACCATATCTGGGAGCTGGTTCTACTTGCAGCCGCGTTATTCGTTGTGTTGTATTTTGGTGTTCGTATCGTTCACAATTATCGAGTTAGTAAGTCAAAACCTATCGCCCTAAAGTAAAGTTAACTTCGATCGGTGCGATCACTTCCACGGGCTCGCCATTGAGCAGCGTCGGCTCGTAGACCCACTGCGCAACAGCTTGCATCGCGGCGTGAGTCAGCAGCGGATTTCCATCCGACAAGCTGCAGATTGCGAATCGTGCCATCCTTCGCGATGGTTCCAACCAAATGCACCACGCCCGATATCCGGGCGGTCCTGGCGAGCGATTGGGTACTCCGGGATCACCTTGCGGATCAACTTAGCCATTTGAACGTCTCCGCCAACACGGATCGGCGCGGATTGCGTCGCGGGATGCGGCTCAGGCCTGGGCGGAGGCGGCAGCGCGGGCGTGGTCATCGGGAGTGCTCCCACAGATCCTATGCTGCCCGGCACAAACGAGCCGATGCTGGGCGGCGCATCCGTGGAGAAAGCGGGAGCAGTTTGCACTTGCCGAGTATCGGCTCCGGGAACGAATCGAAACACCGGCCGCGCAACGGCTATTGGCGACACCGCGCCCGCCGTCGCCGGACGCGTGGATGGCGGCGGTTGGTATGGAATCGGCGCGGGCGGCGGACTCATCACAATGTCCTTCCAATGAACCGCCGGTAAGTGGTCCCTAAAAGCCAACGGAATTAGCAACACCAGACTTACAACCACTAACTCCGCACTGAGCGATGCCAGGAAATTCCATGGCTTATTCGCGTTGTGATCGAGAAGAATGGATTGTTCAAACACGTTTCTATAGACACCAAAGCACGCGACAGGTTCCCGTCCAAAAGCCGTGCCGAAGGATCGGCCAGCGCCGTTATTTCGGCTAGCGGGTTTCGGCACACCTCCGCAACCAATTGAAAGACTTGGGGAAAGCATTGGACTCCCGCCTGCTTCGATGGAGGAGGAAGGCCACGATGCTACGAATCACGATGCATAACAGCCCCGAGGCGCTCACCTTCCAAGTGGAAGGACGATTGATCGGCGAATGGGCCAAGGAACTGGAGCTGACCTGGAAAAGCGCGGCGGCTGTTCGCGGAAACAGAGCGCCCATTATCGATTTGACCGGTATCCTGTTCATCGATGACGAAGGCAAGCGAGTCTTAGCACGGCTGTTCCGCGAAGGCGCATTCTTTCGCACCGCGGGACCGATGACCGATTCGATCGTGTCGGACATTGCCGCCAAAAAAAAGTGTGTGTTACGCGGCACGGCCCTGCCAGCCATCTTCTTGCTAGTGGTGGCGACATGCGCGAAGGGTGCGGCGCCGGAACCATTGCGGCTGACTCTCCGCGACGCCGTTGGAATCGCGCTAAAGCAGAATCCTCAGGTGCAGGTCGCGAATCTAAACGTGGCAGTGACTCAAGAGAATCAAACCATCGCGCGATCGGCATTGTTGCCCCAAGCCAATCTCGCGGTCTCGGAAGCCGTGCAACGCGAGAACCTGGAAGCGTTCCTGGGGGCGAAAATTTCGGGTCTTCCCGAGCACTCCGGGCCATTCTGGCTATTCCAGGGCGGCCCTGACGGTTCCGTGCCTTTGCTCGATTTGGCGGCCTGGCATCGCTGGCGCGAATCCAAGGAAAACACCACGGGGGCGCGCGCTCAGGAACTGACGGTGCGGGAGCAAAACGTACTCCTGGTGGTGTCGCAATATTTGGGAAGCCTGCGTGCCGCCGCCGATGTCAACGCCGCGCAATCGCGAGTGGATCTCGCCAAGGCGCTCTTCGATCAAGCCACCGATCTTCAGAGGAGCGGCGTCGGAACGCGGATCGATACTGTGCGCTCGAACGTGCAATACCAGAACGAGCAGCAACGGCTGATCGAGTCGCGAACCGCGCTTGAAACATCTCTGTACGGGCTGGCCCGCCTGCTCAACGTCGACCCGCATCAGCCCATCGAGCTCGCCGACGCCTCGGAGTTTTTCAAAACACCGGCCTATTCAGCGGACGAAACCATGGAACGCGCTTTTGTACAACGGCCCGAGATCAAAGCCATTGGCTCGCAAATCCGCGCTGCGGAATTGGAGAAAAGGTCGGCCCAGGATGCAAGATTACCGCGCATTGCCTTGAACGCTTCGTGGAACGAACAAGGCCTTTCGCCAGCTTCTTCAATTCCCGCGTACAGCTTCGGCGCGGCGCTCGATGTTCCGCTGTTCACCGGCGGCCGGATTCACGCCCAGATCGCCGCATCCGATATCGAGATTAAGAAACTAGCACAGCAGCAAACCGATCTCCGCAACCAGATCGCGCAAGAAGTCCGGACGGCGGCCGCCCAACTGCAGGCTGCGAAGAGCGAAGTCGACGTCGCAAACTCAGGAGTCGATCTGGCACGGGAAGAAGTGGCCCAGGCTCGCGACCGCTTTCAGGCCGGCGTCACCAACAACATCGAAGTAATCACGGCACAAGACGAATTGGCCCGCGCGAACGATAATCAGATTATAGCGTTGTATCGCTACAATCAAGCGCGCGCGGACCTCGCCCACGCCACCGGCCAAATGGAATCGTTATACGCGAATTGAGGGGGGACGAAGCAATGGAATCGCAAACACTCGAACAGGGTAAAGAGCGCGAGGCGCCGAAGCCCGAGGCACGAGGCAGCGAGCAGGTTCGAACTGCGCCTCCCAAGACCAGAAACTCCTCGAGAAAGTTCGTCCTCCTGGCGGTCTTTCTCGCGCTGGCCGCCGCCGGCGGGTACCTGTGGATCCACTCATTGGATCGCGTTTCCACCGACGACGCGCAGGTGGACGGCCATATCATTCCGGTTTCGTCCAAGATCTACGGCAAGATCAGCGAGGTCCTCATCGATGACAACCAGCAGGTGAAGCAGGGCCAGGTGCTGGTCCGCATCGATCCGCGCGATTATCAGGTGAAATTGGATCAGGAGCGCGCGGCGCTCGCAGTAGCCCAAAGCCAATCGCAAGGAGCGAATGCGGGAGTGCCGCTGACGCAGGAGACCACCATCAGCGACGTTTCGAGCGCAGAGGCGCAACTCAGTGGAGCGCAGGCCGACTACGAGAAGGCCCGCGTGGATTACGAGCGCGCCTCCACTGCCGACATTGCCGTGGCGCGTTCCAACGTGGAATCGGCGCAAGCCACCGCCGATCGCGCCGCATCCGACTTGGCCCGCATGAAGACGCTGGTCGATAAGGAAGAAATCTCGCGCCTGGAATACGACGCGTACGTTTCCGCCGCCCGCGTGGCCGGCAGCGAATTACAAGCCGCGAAGGATAAACTGTCCGCCGCTACACAAGGACGCCGAAACAAAGAAAGCAGCCATGTTGGCCGCCCAGGCTCGCATCGCACAAGCACGCGCGGGAATCGCGCAGGCCCAGGCCAGCCAGCAAACAGGTGAATGTTCGCGTAGCGGATGCCTCCTCAGCCGCGGCAAATATCGGCCAAGCACAGAGCGAATCTGGAAGCCGCCGAGCTCAACTTGAGCTACACCACCATCGTCGCGCCCGATGGACGGCGTGGTGACTCATAAGTCCGTGGAAGTTGGACAAATCGTGCAACAAGGCCAGGGACTGCTGATGTTGGTTCCGTTGCAGGATGTGTGGGTCACCGCCAATTTCAAAGAGACGCAGCTAGCCGATGTCCGAGACGGCCAAAAGGCGGAAGTGAAGGCTGATTTGAGTGGCAAAACTTATCCCGGACACGTGGATTCGCTCGCCGCCGCCACCGGAACGCGCATGAGCCTGCTGCCTCCGGAGAACGCCACTGGCAATTACGTCAAAGTGGTCCAAAGAATTCCGGTGAAGATCGTGCTCGATCCAATTCCTGGCGGTAATCAGGTGCTGCGTCCAGGGATGAACGTCGAAGCGACCATTTTCACCAAGTAAGTCCGCCAGGAGTCGTAGTATGGCGACCGTTTTACAGACCGAAGTAGTGGAGCTGCGCACTCCCGCGCGCCCTGTCATCAACCCCTGGGTGATCGCGGGCACGGTGATGCTGGCCACCTTCATGGAAGTGCTGGACACCAGCGTGGCCAACGTCGCGCTGCCGCACATCGCGGGCAGCCTTTCTTCGAGCGTCGACGAAGCCACTTGGGTATTGACGGCTTACCTGGTGGCAAACGCGATCGTGCTTCCGCTCAGCGGCTGGTTTTCGACGCTGCTCGGCCGCAAGCGCTTCTACATGGGATGCGTGGTGCTGTTCACCGCCAGTTCCGCCATGTGCGGCCTCGCTCCGAACCTTCCCATGTTGATCCTGTTCCGCGTGCTGCAAGGCCTGGGTGGCGGCGCGCTGCAGCCCGTTTCGCAAGCGATCCTGCGCGAGACCTTCCCCCGCGAAAAGCAGGGCATGGCGATGGCCGTGTATGGCATGGGTGTGGTGTTCGCGCCCGTGGTGGGGCCTACGCTCGGCGGATGGATCACCGACAACTACACCTGGCGCTGGATTTTCCTGATCAACATTCCAGTCGGCGTTGCGTCATTGCTGCTGACGTCGCTGCTGATCTTCGATCCTCCGTATTTGTTCCGCAAAACACTGCGCGACGGGCTGAAGATCGATTACATTGGCCTGGGACTGCTCGCTACCGGTCTTGGCGCGCTTGAAATCATGCTCGACGAAGGCCAGCGTCAACGATTGGTTTTCGTCGCATGGCATTGTCGCCGCCGCCGTTATCGCCGCCGTCGGATTGATCGGCGTGGTGGTGTGGGAGCTACGGCAAAAGGAACCCGTTGTCGACTTCCACCTGTTGAAAGATCGCACCTTCGCCATTTCCACCGCCACGATGTTCGTTCTCGGGTTTGTGCTTTATGGCAGCACCATGGCGCTGCCGCTCTTTCTGCAGACGCTGCTCGGCTACACGGCCATGCAAAGCGGTCTGGCGTTGTCGCCCGGCGGCCTGATGATCATGATCATGATGCCGATCGTGGGCATTCTGCTTTCGAAGATCCAAGCACGCTGGTTGATTATCGTCGGCCTGGTTGTATCCTCGGTGGGCCTTTTCCAGATGTCGAACTTCGACACGCAGATCAACTTTGGACACGCCGTTACCGCGCGCGTGGTGCAGAGCCTGGGCCTGGCGTTCTTGTTCGTGCCCATCAACACGGTGGCGTTTTCGTTTATCGCAAGGGAGAAGACCGGCTACGCGACGGGCTTAATCAACCTGGCGCGGAATATCGGCGGCAGCAGCGGCATCGCGATTTGCACTACGATGCTTGCGCGGCGCGAGCAATTCCATCAGCAGCGTCTCATCGAGCATCTTTCTCCGTTGGATCTTAGCTACCAATCGGCCATCGCCGGGGCAAAGCAATTATTTGTCACTCAAGGCGCGGACCCCGCCCAAGCCGCTGCGCAAGCGCAGGGGATGGTCTACAACATGGTGCAGCAACAGGCTGCGATGCTCTCGTTCAACGAAGTCTTCTGGGTTCTGGGCATCCTGTTTCTCGCGGTGATCCCGCTGATGTTCCTGATGAAGAAGATCGGACCGGTGAAAGGCGCCGTCGCAATAGAATAGATCGTGCCACAACGCCAGCCCAAGGACGAAGCTGCGGCCGTCGATGCGTATGCGAAGCATCTCGTCGCGCTGAAGGAGCCGTCGCTTTGGGAGCTATCGCAGAAAGATCCGCGGGCCGAAGCCTACCGCTTTCTCTACCTGCGGAGCTTCGACAATCCCATTGCAATCCGGCTGGTCGTTACCCGCGATGGCGGGCGGTTGATCTCGAAGCAGACCAGCGGCCAGGGCGGCTTCGAACCCGGCCATCTCGTACTCAACCGGGAGTCGCGCTTGTCGAAAGAGGCCACGGCGTGGTTTCTGGCCGAGGTGAAGCACGCTCACTTTTGGGATGATCCAACGCGTGACGACTCCCGCGTGGTGCTGGACGGCGCTCAGTGGATCATCGAGGGGGTCGATCACGGCCGCTACCACATCATCGATCGCGTGTCGCCGGATCCGAAGGCCCCAGCGCGCATCCTTGGAATCGCGCTTCTTATCAACCTCGCCCGTTTCCGCCTGCTCTATCAGGAAGTGTATTGACGAAAAAAGCGGGCGCTCCCCGGCGCCCGCCCATGGCAACTTCGCTAGCGGCTTAGAAGGGGAAAGAGTTGAACGACACGCCCGGCAAAACCTGCGTGCCTTCCTTCTGTACGGCCTGAAGGCTGTTCGGATTCAGACCCAAGGCTTCGAGAATCGTCGGAGCTATCTGCGCCGTTTCCACGGGGCTGGTCACGGTCTTCTCTCGCAGATTCGGATTGGAAACCAGCAGCATTACGTTGGTGTCGTCGTGCGCGAAACCTCCGTGCTCAGCTTGCTTCTTGGTGCTGCCCGAGTAGGTAACGCCGACGTTCGGGGTAACAAGAATATCCGGCGTGCGCGGATCGCCATTCGGCGGAAGCCCAGGTGCATTGAAAATCTGCGCGATCCCCGGTCCCCAGAAAATTTGGCCGATGCCCGCTATATTCGCCGAGGCCGGCGATTGTGCTTCAAGCATACTCACCGCGCTGGCCGTGGTGCAGGTGCTGTTCAACCAGATCAGTGAGACATCGTCTTCCGTGGGACCGATGCCGCCCGAGGTCGGCGATTCGGAGGCGGGCAGGCATCCGTTAGCGTCCAAAATCGTAGCTGGCGATGTCATTACCGGGCCAGAGGCCGTGATACGCGTGTAGCGGGCGGTATCAACCGGACTCTGGCCGTGCTTGGCGCTAATGATGATCACCGTCTCATTGAGAGCACCCTGCTTCTTCAAGGCGGCCACCATCTCGCCGATCGAAGCATCCACGAACTCGATCTCACTCAACAACTCGGCCGAGGGCGTGCCGAGCGAGTCCACGTATCCACCGCTCGTCCCGGTGCTCTTTTCGATCAACTTCTGCCCGACGCTGACCGCCTGAAAATTCATTCCGAACAAAGCCGGAATCTTAGCCTTATGGTTGCCGTCGTGTGTTTTACCGTCGGCTTCGTTCACGATGGCGTTCACTTTCAACGTGTCGTAGCACTGAATGTTCTGGAAACTGTTGGTCCACGCGGAAATGTCGGAGCTGGGATCGGGGATGGTCGCGCAGGACATCCCGGCCGGCGTGCTGACACCCGGCAGGGCTATGACGGTTGAGTTAATTTCCGGAGAATAGTAATCGTCTACGGAGTTTCCGTTGCTGCCGTTACCGCTGACAGACGAATACGACGGGTGTTTGTCGGACCAGGCCGTGTAACCGCCGGCGGCGTGTACGACTCCGAAAATCGTATTGGTCCGGACGAAATTCCACGGGTAGATCGGATTGCAGTTGCGATCGCGGGGAAGCTTGGTGGCGTCGATCGACGCAATTCCGCCGCCGAATGTCGCGAGCGTCGAGTTGTTGACGCCGTTCAGCTGCGTTTGATCGAAATCAATCCCTTCATCAAACTCGGTCCTTGTTCCGGGCGGTGTCGCGCCAACCTTGCAAGGACCGCCCGCGACGCCATTTCCGGTGGTTGCCGCCGGAGGATTGAGTGAGCGATCATAAGCGACGTCGTAAAATGCCCCGACCGTTCGCGGCGAACCACCCGTCACCAGCGCCATCAAACCAGGGAACGAGTCCGATGGTTTCGAAGTGCTGGTATCAAGGTAAGAAACACCGCTTTGGCCCAGTTGGGCGAGCGTTGGACAATAAGGTTGCCCGCCGTTGGCGCCTGCAAGGCCGGTGGCACAGTTTTCAAAATCCACCAGGTGCATTCCGTCGATGCTGATCAGAAGAACGTGGTGAATTCCGGGGCCGTTGCCGTCGTGTCCGAATTGTTGCGCGGGTAACAAGGCTGGCAGACAGAAGCTAGCTGCCAAAAGGACAGCTCGCGCTGCCCGTCTTTGTAAGTGCATGTGTATCCCCTCCGGGAGGGATACTAGCAATGCACCGATTTCTTTCAGTTGAAGAGTAAGTGAATTCTCGGTTACCTGTAACCGTGACTTACTTGAGCGTTTCGTCTTTTTCGACTTTGCCGTCGCGGATGTGAATCACGCGGCGAGCGCGCGTGGCGATGTCGGCCTCGTGCGTCACCAGAACGATGGTATTGCCTTGCTGCCAAAGCCGCTCAAACAACGTCATGATTTCGTTGCCCGTCGCGGTGTCCAGCGCGCCCGTCGGCTCATCGGCCAGGAGGATCGACGGATTGTTCACCAATGCGCGCGCCACAGCCACGCGCTGGCTCTGTCCGCCCGACAACTCATTGGGGCGGTGATGCATTCGCGATTCCAGATCCACAGCGCGTAAGGCGGCCTTGGCCCTCTCGGCCCGCTCTTCTTTCGAAATCCCGGCGTAAATCAACGGCAGCTCCACATTGTGCAGCGCCGAGGCCCGCGCCAGCAGGTTGAACTTCTGGAAGACGAATCCGATTTCCTTGTTGCGGATGTGGGCCAGCTCGTCGTCCTGCATGTCGCTTACTAAATTGCCGTTGAGATAATACAGGCCGCGCGTCGGCGAATCGAGGCAGCCGATCAGATTCATCAGCGTCGACTTACCGGACCCCGATGGACCCATGATCGCCACATACTCGCCGCGCCGGATTTCGATGTCCACGCCCGACACTGCATGGATCTCCTGGTCGCCCATCACATACGTCTTCCATAGATCGTACGTGCGGATGACGATCCCCTCGCGCTTCAAGCTCTCGCCGCGATTGACGAACTCCTGTGTTGCGGCCGCCATGCGTTAGCTTTCGGACGTCGCGGTAACCACCGTATTATTGATCTTTACCTTGGCCAAATTGCGCAGAGTCCGGATCACCTTGTAACTGCCCGTGATGATCTGATCGCCGTCCTTCAGGCCACCTAGTACCTCGATGTCGGTTGTACCCGTGATGCCCGTCTTTACCGCTACGAATTCGGCTTTTCCATCCCGAATCATGAATACGCCTTGTAACTCTTCCTTTTTCGCCTTTTCCGCCACCGGATCGATATTGGATGCGGCCTGCACTCCGCCGGGCTTCTTGGGTTCCAGATCGCCGCGCGTCCGCACCGTCAAGGCTTGGATTGGGATGGTCAGCACGTGCTGGTGCGTCGCTGTCACGATTTTGCCGGTGCAGGACAGACCAGGGCGTATGTCCTCCGGCGGATCGTCCAGGGCAACCACCACCTTGAAGTCCTTGGCCTCCTGATCCGACGTGTTGCTCTGGGATGCCGCAACGCCGCTGGACCGCAGGATCGCAGTGTTGCCGATTTCGGTCACGTGCCCGTGAAACGTGTGGTTCGGCATGGCGTCGATGGTCACTTCGGCCGCCTGACCCAGCATCACGTTCACGATGTCCGTCTCGTCCACTTTTACCTCGGCCGTGATCACCGACATGTCCGCGATCGTCATGATCGTGCTGGCTGCCGAATTCTGCACGCCCGGCACAACAGTTTCGCCGGTTCGCACTGGAAGATTGGTCACGATGCCGTCAATCGGCGCGGTGACGTCGTACTTCTCCAGGATGTCCTTGTAGCGATCCAGATTGGCTTGCAACTGCGCGATCCGCTTCTGCGCCGAAGTTAACTGCTGGCGGGCCTGCGCCTCTTGCGCCTGGGCCTGCGATAGCCGCGCTTCCGCTTCACCAATGGCCGCCACCGCCGTGTCGTACTCGGCCCTCTTCTGATCGTAATCCTGCTTGGCCAACAGCTTCGCGTTAAACAGCTCAGTGGCGCGGTCAAAGTTGGATTTGGTGCGCGCCAGCTCGGCTTTGTTCTTCTCGAGCGTCGCTTGCGCCGTGGTCACGCCGTCGGCCTGCGATTTCAGACCAGCTTCGGATGCGGCGGAATCGGCCAACGCCGTGGCGATAGTCGCTCTCTGCGCCACCACGTCCGCATTGGCTTGGACCGATTCCATCTTGGCCACCACTTGCCCCTTGCGGACGTGATCGCCTTCCTTCACCAGAATCTCAGTGATGGGCGCCGGGCCGATGGTGTTCGCCCCCAGGTTGATGTAATTCTTAGGTTTGATTTCGCCCGATGCGGTGACCGAAGCCACCAGATCCTGGCGCATTACGCGGCCGGTCTGCACATCGACAATGCCGCGCTGGTTGTACTTGATGCTGGCGAAGACACCACCGCTCACCAGCACAATAAGGCCGATCGTCAGCAGAATCTTAAAGTTCGCTTTCACTTGGGACGGGTCTCCCCAGCAGGTTTAGACGTAACAACCGATAGCTTTGTTCGATTAATTTTCATCGTAACATGCGGGCTTCACCGAGGAGTGGGCCAGTTTCGGGTTCCCATCGCGTGCCTCCACTCTCCCCTTGACATTCTACCGAAGGCCGCCTACACTCAGGCAGAATGTCTACTGGACGTGAACAAAACCGCATCGACCTGCTCCAGGGAACTCTCGATATGCTCATCCTGCGGACGCTGTTGTTCGGGCCGGCGCACGGCCACTCCATCGCACACGCGATCGAGCACGCATCGGAGGACGTGCTGCAGGTAGAGCACGGTTCGCTTTATCCGGCATTGCATCGCCTGGTCCGGCAGGGTCTGCTAGCCGCCAAAGACGGGATTTCCGAAAACAACCGCAAGGCCAAGTACTACAGTCTGACTGCTAAAGGTCGCAAACATCTTACCGCCGAGTCGTCCAAGTGGGATCGTTTGACGCAGGCCATCGCCCGCATTATGCGGCCTGCTGAGGAGGAAGGGCAATCATGAGCATCTGGAGCCGCCGCAATGAGAGTCTCGACGGGGAGATTCAAGACTATATTGACCGCCAAATCGAGGACAACATCGCCCGAGGCATGCAGCCAGACGAAGCCCGCTTGGCTGCGCTCCGCAAACTTGGACCCCTCGCGCGAGTAAAAGAGGACACCCGAGCCGCATGGGGTTGGCTTTGGCTGGAGCGCCTATGGCAGGATCTCCGCCACAGCTGGCGGATGCTAGCAAAAAGCCCCGGATTCACGCTGGTGGCGGTGCTTTCACTCGGCATCGGAGTGGGCGCGAATTGCGCGATGTTCAGCATGGCGGACATGATGCTGCTGCGCCCGTTGCCCGTCTTGCGGCCCAGCGAAGTCCTGACCCTGGGTTCCACGAATTTCCAGATCTCGGCATCCCAATACGACTTCCTGCGCGCGTCCTATCCCGACTACGTCGATGTTCGCGATCGTGGCAAGAGCTTCGCGGGCCTCGCGGCGTTCAATATCGACCGCGTGCGGTTCAAATCCGCGCCGAACGCGTCGCCCAGCGTGAAGACGGGCCAGGTGGCCAGCGGCAACTTCTTCGACGTGATGGGAGTGGAGCCTGAGCTGGGGCGCGTTTTCCGGCCCGATGAGGACCGGGTCCCCGGCCGCGACGCCGTGGTAATTCTGACTCACAACTTCTGGGAGCAGGAATTCGCAGCCGACCCCGCCGTCCTGGGCCGAACTGTTCAGATGAACGGCATCCCGTTCACCGTGATCGGCGTCCTTCCGGCCAAGTTCACAGGACTGGATCAATGGGTCCAGCCTTTGTTCTACGTGCCCATGATGATGTTGCCCCGGCTGGATGGCGCTTCACAAAATAGCGCCTCAACAAACCCCTTGCAGCGCCGCGATGCGCGGTATCTCTCCGTGAAGGGCCGATTGAAGCCCGGCGTGACCATCGCCCAGGCGCAGGCCGAAGTCGCCACCATTGCCGCCGCTCTTGAAAAGCAGTACCCGGATACAAACCGCAATCAAAAGATGACCTTGCGCACAGAGCTGGAAGCGAGAATCAAAGGCATACCGGTCGAGCTGGTTATGACAATTATGCTCATGACATTGGCGCTCGCCGTTCTGCTGGTGGCCTGCGCGAATGTTGCGGTCTTATTGACTAGCCGTGCGCCCGTGCGAGCCCGGGAGATCGCCCTGCGCCTCGCGATCGGCGCCGGACGCGTGCGCCTGATCCGCCAGTTGATTACCGAGAGCTTTCTGCTGGCGCTTGCAGGAGCGCTTGCGGGTCTGGCATTGGGCTACGGCGGCATTGTCCTGCTTCGAGGAATTACCTATCCATCGGACGTGCCCGTGGTATTTTCCTTTAACCTCGATCAACGCGTCCTCGCGTTCAGCCTCGCTGTGGCGGTCGGGAGCGTGCTCCTGTTCGGATTGGGCCCCGCGCTGCAAACCACCCGCACCGACGTTGCGAACGCGCTGAAGAACAGCGGCGATGCAGCAGCCGGCCGGCGGCACTTTTGGGGCCGAAATTTCCTGGTGTCCGCGCAGGTCGCGATTTCGTTTGTGTTGCTGACAATGGCGACTTTCATGTATGTCGGCTTCCGCCGCGATCTGGTCAGCGGCCCCGGGTTTCGGACCGAGCACCTGCTCATGATGACCTTCGACACCAGCCTGGTGCACTATACCCAGGACCAGACACGCCAGTTCTTCAATCTGCTCCTGGACCGGTCGCGATCCGTTACCGGCGTGAAGTCGGCGGCGCTCTCGTCCTTTATGCCGTTGACCGTTGAAGCCGAGGGAATTGGCCTGGTGCCGGAAGGTTATCAGCTTCCAGCCGGCAAGCAAAACATCCCAGCGATGGGCAGCCGCGTGAGCGACAGCTATTTCGAAACAATGCAGACTCCCATCCTCGAAGGACGCGGTTTTCGAGCAACAGATACGGCCAGTTCCCCCCGCGTGGCCGTGGTGAACGAGACTCTGGCCCGGCATTACTGGCCTGGGCAGAATCCAGTCGGCAAGCGCTTCCGGCTGAGCGATCACAACGGCCCGTGGGTCGAGATCGTGGGGCTCGCCGAGGACAGCAAGTACATCAGTCTTCAGGAAGGGCGCAACGAGTTTGTTTACCTCCCGCACCTCCAGAATCCGGCGGAGCGAATGGTGTTGATGGTGGAGACGGCTACAGGGGGCGCGGACCTCGCGGAGCCCTTGCGGGGTGTCGTAAGCGGGCTGGATGGGGACATGCCAGTTCTCGCGGCCCGCACCATGCATGACTTTTATGAGATGCGCGGTGTTAGGACCACCACCGTAATTGTCGAGTTGGTGATGGCGATGGGCCTGATGGGAATGTTCCTGGCGTTAATCGGCCTTTATGGACTGGTCTCCTACGCCGTCAGCAGGCGAACGCGAGAGATCGGCATCCGAATGGCGATCGGCGCCGGGCAAGGCGAAGTTTTGCGGATGGTTTTGCGGCAAGGTTTGGTGCTGACTGCGTGCGGCCTCGGCGCAGGTCTGATTCTCAGCCTGGGCGCGCAACGCATTTTGGCGGCGGCGTTCCCTGCCGGCAAGGAGCCTGCCACGGATATGATCGCGTATCCTGTACTGACCGTCGCTCTGCTGCTGGTAACGATGCTGGCGGCGTACATTCCGGCCCGGCGCGCGGCGCGAGTGGATCCGCTCCTGGCACTGCGGCACGACTAATCTCGATTAGCATTCCGACTTCTGAATCCTGAATGCTTCCTTTAAGCCTTTGGGTGCGCCTTGTCGTACACCGCCATCAAATCCGCCAGCGAAACCTGCGTGTACTTCTGCGTTGTCGATAGCCGGGCATGTCCGAGCAACTCCTGGATAGCCCGCAAATCCGCGCCATCGCTCAGCAGATGCGTCGCGTAGGCATGCCGCAGGCTGTGCGGATGAATGGACGAATCGCCGGTCACCATGCGCCCGTAAAACTTGACGATGCCGCGCGCGCCACGGTCGGTCAGCCGTCCTCCGCGGTGGTTCAAGAAGAGCGCACGCTCGGCTCCCGTCACGGGCTTTCTAAGTGGCAGATAGCGGTCCAGCGCCGCTGACGCTTTGCCGGCGTAAGGGACCTGCCGCTCCTTCTTGCCCTTGCCGCGCACGCGGACCCAACGCTCGCTGGTATCAAAATCTTCCAGGTTCAGACCCACCAATTCGCTGATGCGCAGCCCGCACCCGTACAACAACTCGAAGATCGCAAGATCGCGCTCGGGATACGGCCGCTCGAACCGGTCAGCCGCCGGTGTGACGCCATCCACCAGCGTGTTGGTTTGCTCGGCCGTCATTACCATGGGGAGCGATTTGGGAGCCTTCGGTGTACGCACCGTCCGTGCGACATTTTTCACCACCAAGCCTTCGCGCAGCAGGAACTTGAACAGCGAACGCACAGCCGCCAATTTCCGGCGCATGCTGACGGCTGTAAGCCGCTGCTCATATAAATGCCCCAGCCATTCCCGGACCGCTAGCGAGTCGATATCATCCACCGTGGGTTTCGGTTTGCTTGGAATCGTGAAATATGCGGCAAATTGTTCCAAATCAGACGCGTAATTCCGCACTGTATGCGCGGAAGCGTTCTGGCGCCGCAGCTCATCCAAGAATCGCTCGACTTGCCCGGCCAGCTCAGGCATACACGGATTTATGTTCGTCCAACTTCTCGATCGCGCGCCGGCAGACTTCGGCGTGACGAGCCTTCTTGTCGTGGCGGAACCGTAGACGCGTCGCCTCATCCAGCGCAGGCAGCAAATCGAAGGTGATATTGGCTGGCTGGTAGTTGCGGGGGTCGGCGCCAGAAACATAGGCGCACAGCGATCCGATGGCGGTTTCGCGCGGGAACGCACGGATCTCCGTGCCCGTTGCCAACTCCACGGCGTGCCGTCCGGCCACCAGGCCCGTTGCAATCGACTCCACGTACCCTTCCACGCCCGAGATCTGGCCCGCGAAGAAAACTTGGCGGTTCGTCCGGAGTTGCAGCGTAGGCGTCAGAAGCGCGGGCCCATTGATATAGGTATTGCGATGAATCTGTCCATACCGGAGAAATTCGGCGCGCTCCAACCCGGGAATCATGCGAAATACCCGCGCCTGTTCGGGAAATCGCATGTGATTTTGGAAGCCGACCAGGTTATAACTGTCCGCGCGTAAGTTCTCCTGCCGCAACTGCACCACGGCGTACGGCCGCCGGCCGGTGCGCGGGTCAGCCAGCCCCATGGGCTTCATCGGACCGAACCGCAACGTTTCGCGCCCGCGCCGGGCCAGCTCTTCGATGGGCAGGCAGGCTTCGAAAAATCGGCCGCTATCTTCCGGAATGTGCGACGGAACGGCCTCGGCCGCAAGAATCGCGTCCACGAATCGTTCGTATTGTTCGCGGTCAAATGGGCAATTCAAATAGTCGTCCGTGCCATCCAGCGATTTACCGTAGCGCGATGCCCGAAATGCAATCGAGAGATCGATCGAGTCTGCTTCCACAATCGGACTGATCGAGTCGTAGAAGAACAACCGCTCCGCGCCGGTCAGCCTGCCAATCTCCTCCGCCAGTGCGCCGCTTGTGAGTGGGCCAGTGGCGACGATGGTGATAGCGCGTTCGTCAATCGAACTCGCTTCTTCCCGCCGCAATTGAATGCGCGGGTGTCCCTTGACAGCGCGCGAAACCTCGCTTGCAAACACCTCGCGATCCACCGTCAGCGCATGCCCGCCGGGCACGCGAGCCTCCCGCGCCGCGCGCAATAGCAGCGAATCATACTTACGAAGTTCTTCTTTTAATAGCCACGGCGCCGTGTTCTCCGATTCGCTCTTCAGCGAATTGCTGCACACCAGCTCGGCCAACTGGTCCGTTTTGTGCGCGGGCGTCGGCCGCACGGGACGCATTTCAAACAGCACGCAATCCAGGCCCGCCGTCGCGATCTGCCACGCCGCCTCGCAACCGGCCAGCCCGCCGCCCAAAATGTGAATTGGACCCACTAGGTTCAGGATACAGTGCCGGCGGTAAACTAAATTTTCGTGACCTGCAGCTCCTGTGCGCGTGACATCCCGGACTCCAGCCGCTTCTGCCTCTCGTGTGGCGCATCACTCGATGGGCCTCCGCTTGTCACCCAAACCGTCGCGGCCCCACCCCCGTCCAATCCAACGCCCGCGCGGACGCCCACGCCCGCACCGGCTCGCGCCTCCTCTCATCCCTCGCTCTCTTCTTCAGGCTCACTCGCGGAAGGCCGCTTTCTCCCCGGCGCCTTGTTGGCCAATCGTTACCGCATCGTCGCGCTTCTCGGCCGCGGCGGCATGGGCGAGGTTTATCGCGCGCACGATCTAACGCTCGGCCAGGAAGTCGCGCTCAAGTTCCTGCCCGAAGTCGCCGCGCGAAATCCCGCCGCGCTCACCCGCTTCTACAACGAAGTCCGCATCGCCCGCCAGGTCTCGCACGCTAATGTCTGCCGCGTGTACGATCTCGGCGAAGTCGAGGGCCAGCCCTACCTGTCGATGGAGTACATCGATGGCGAAGACCTCGGCTCGCTGTTGCGCCGAATCGGCCGCCTCCCTTCCGACAAAGCCGTCGAGATCGCGCGCCAGTTGTGCGCCGGCCTCGCCGCCGCGCACGCCAAGGGTGTCCTGCATCGCGATCTGAAACCGGCCAACGTCATGCTCAACGGCCGTGGCCACGTCGTGGTCACCGATTTCGGACTGGCTGCGCTCGCCGACGAAATCCCTGGCGAGGAGATCCGCAACGGCACGCCTGCCTACATGGCGCCCGAACAGCTTGCCGGAAGAGAAGTCACCGTCCAGAGCGATATCTACTCGCTAGGCCTGGTGCTCTACGAAGTCTTCACGGGCAAGCGCGCATTCGAAGCGTCCACGCTGGCCGAATTGGTGCGCCTTCACAGCGAGACCACTCCCGTGAGCCCGTCTTCTCTAGTGAAGGAACTCGATCCCGCCGTGGAAACCGCTATTCTTCGCTGCCTCGATCCCGAGCCATCCCAACGGCCGCAGTCCGCGCTCGCGGTGGCCGCGCGTCTTCCTGGTGGCGATCCATTGGCTGCCGCTCTCGCCGCCGGTGAAACACCTTCGCCCCAAATGGTCGCCGCATCGGGCGGAACCGCGGCGCTGTCGTGGAAAATCGCCATTCCAAGCCTCGCGGCCGCGCTGGTGGGACTCACCGTATTCATCTTCAGTTCCGCCGGCACCAGCCTGATCGAAAAAGCGGAGCTCGCCAAATCGCCCGAAGTGCTCGCCGACAAGGCGCGCGAGCTGCTCCAGAGCCTCGGCTACACCAACAAGCCAGCCGACTCCGCGTACGCCTTCGACACCAACACGGACCTTCTGGACTCGATTGAAAAAACCGACAAGCCGCTTCCGCAATGGGATGAAGTCGCACGCAGCCGCCCATCCTTCTTGAATTTCTGGTACCGCCAAAGCCCCGCACCCATGTCCCCTGTTGGCATGCGCGACCAGATGTTCATCCCCGGCGAAATCCGGGAAGACGATCCAAAGCCCACACTCTCCGGCATGATTGATGTCCGGCTCGATCCACAAGGCCGGCTCACGTACCTCGAAGCTCTCCCGCCGGAAAAAGAGGAACCACCCGCGCACATTCCAGCGCCGGACTGGAGCGCCCTTTTCGCCGCCGCGGGTCTGGACATGTCCAAGTTCCAGTCCGCCACGCCAATCTGGGCATCGCTCGCAGCCTCCGACGTACGCCAGGCCTGGACCGGTGAATGGCCCGGATTCAACCACCGTCCGCTGCGCGTCGAAGCCGCTGCCTGGCACGGACGGCCCGTCTTCTTTTCGCTCATTGGGCCGTGGACTCATCCCGAACGCATGCCCTCCGATGAGCCCGGTGGCGCCAGCCAGATCCTCAATCGAATTTTGCTGTCGCTAATACTATTCGTTCCGATGCTTGCCGGCGTGTTGCTGGCCCGCTGGAACTTCGTTCACGGCAAAGGCGACCGTAGCGGCGCCATGCGCCTGGCTATTCTGTTCTTTTCGGTCCATCTGGCGTTGATCGCTTTCACTCCACATATTGCCTCCGTCGGGAACTTCTTCTACTATCTGTTCCTCATCATCAGCACGTCGCTCCTCTGGGGAGCCATCGTGTGGGTGCTATATTTGGCGCTCGAACCTTATGTTCGGCGCTACTGGCCGCAGGCGATGATCTCTTGGGCTCGCGTACTGGCCGGGCGCTGGCGCGATCCTTTGGTCGGCCGCGACACCCTCTACGGCGTGATTCTCGGCGTTCTGTTCTGCGATCTCTATGTGCTGCGTTATTACCTGGAAGCCCGGCTCGGAGCGCCTCCATCCGACATATCCACCGGCTTCTTTAACAGCCTGCGCGTGACTTTCGGCGGATGGCTCGTGCACGATCTCCAGTCCATCGGCTCAACGCTGCTGATGTTCCTGATACTTTTCCTGTTCCGTGTTGTGCTGCGGAAATCGTGGCTGGCCGCCGCCGGCTTCGTCCTGCTGTTCACCGCCGTCAAGTCCGTGTCTTCGCACTATCCCGGGGTCGAATGGCCCCTACAAGCGGTTCTCTACGGTACGCTCGCCGCCGGAGCATTGCGCTACGGCTTGGTAACACTGACGATTGCTTTCTACGTGGCCGACATGGCTCTCAACCTTCCACTGACGCTGAACCCATCCGCCTGGTACTTCGGCAACGTGACCCTGGCTCTCGCATCCATCGCGGCCCTCGCGGTCTGGGGCTTCTACGTTGCCCTGGCCGGGCAAGTCCCGTGGAAGACCGAGTCATAAGCGGCGAACGCTGATTCCCCCGCCCGACGTACGCAGATAGAGCAGTGGGCCCCCGCCGTTCAAAGGCGCGCGGATTTCGCGCTCATGCCGCATGCCGGTCCCCGGAACCGGATAGTCCATCCAAACCCCTCCGCCACTGCTCGCGGCGTCGAGATCCATGTGTATGTCCTTCGCTAAACTCACGAGGATGCTTCCGCCCGAAGTGTTCAACCGGCACGTTTCGCTCGGTTGCCTCGCGAGCGACGCCGTCACCCCGCCTCCGGAAGTGGAAGCGTCAATCGCGCCCGTAGCCTCTTTGATCGCAATCCCACCGCCCGAAGTGTACGCTTTCACCCTTCCAGATGTCCGCTCGATCCAAATCCCGCCCCCGCTGGTGGACGCGTCCACGTCCCCGGCCACTTCCGTAATGCGTATGGACCCGCCCGAGGTGTGTACCACTGCTCTGCCTTTGCCGCCCAGCAGTGTAATCCCCCCGCCCGACGTGCGCCCGTTGACGGGGCCATCAATGTCATCGAAGTTCAGCGGGCCACCCGAGGTTTGCGCGGTCACTTGGCCCTTCAGGTTGCTCACGGAAATAGCGCCTCCGTCAGTCTCAACGTTGGCGTCGAACTGATGCGGCACCACGACGCGATATTCCACCGCGCGCAGCCACGTCGAATATTCCAGGCACTGCCAGTTCCGGCAGATCGGATTGTTAAATAGCAGCGGCCAAGCCACCAGAATCGGCTTCCAACCCTGGTGGAATGCGCCGGTGACCCGGATGTCCGAACCTTGCTGTGCGACCTCCAGCGTGAAATCGCCGCGCATCCGATCGTATTCGGCGCGCGACGGCGGATCCCCGCGAAAGTAAACCTCCACCTCGACGCGCTTTCCGTCGCCGGGCTCAACCCGAATCGCGCCCGCGTCGGCATTCAGCACCAAGCGAGTGGCCGATCCGGCCGGCAATGATTTCCGGACGCTGTCACCCGTGTCAACGGCATACAGAAACGATGCGCAAGCAAGCGCGGCTGCAAGTAGACGGATCACGGCGGCCTCCCTTGTCTTGGTACTACGCACCAGCCGGCATTCCGTTCGCAAAATTCGCTCTCCCCCTCCTTTCCCAGCGAATTTTCTCCACCGCTCGCCACTCCGATTACCGGGGATGTGGAAAACACCTCGAGGTAAACTAGGTTTATGAACCCGGTCGTCGGCCACTGGAGGCCCGTTGCCGTCATTGTGGGCGGTTACCTGCTCGGGATTTACTTCCAAAACCGGCGCATCGACGACCTCCGCGACTCGATGAAGAGGCGATTCGATGATCTCCGCGACTTGTTGAAGTCCGAGGTCAAACGTCTCGACGAACGCTTCGATCGCCTGGAGCATCCCATCATCCGGCAGTCCTAGCCTCTCGCCTTCCCGCACAGCCCCCGATCCGTCCGCTGGACTCTGGCCTATAATCGGCCTTCCCCGCTAGGCTATAATCAACCGATGGACCGTAACTTGCTAATCGGTCCTCTTCACATGCGTGGTCTTTTTGTATCTATACTCCTGCTCTCCTCGGTAGCCTTCGCTGAAGGCCCCGTGGGCCCCATCGAATCCGTCGCGTCCGCCTCTTTGGTCATCAAATCCGTCCGAGTTGTCGGCACCACCGCGCCTGTGGAATTGAAAACACAGGTGGGCCAGGTTTTCGACGCGGGCACCATTCAAAGCGATGTGCACCGGCTGTGGTCCACCGGCCGCTTCGATGACATTCGCGTGGAGACCACGCCCCAGGATGATGGGACCCTGGTCGTGTTCAACGTGGTCGAGATGCCCCAGTTTTTGCTTCACCAATTGCACGTCGAACCCTCTACCTACGGCCTGCAGATGTCCCTTCCGGAAGGCACGCCGATTACCCGGCTGCGCGCTCACCAGATCGCCTTCCAAGCCGAGCAATCGCTACGCTCCGACGGTTTCCGCAACGCAACAGTGGATTACGACATCGTGCCCTTCATCGGCAAGAAAGTGGATCTGCACCTGAACATCGACGCCGGCGAGCGGGTGCGCGTCAAGGAAGTCACCTTCACCGGCGATACCGAGTTCGATCCCAAGGAGCTGCGCGGCGTCCTCCACTCCCTCAAGATCAAGCGCGTCACACCGCCCATCCCCGGTCTGTGGAATGGTTGGATTCTCCACCCCGGCTACAGCCCCGAAAGCGTGCAGGGCGATATGGCCCTGCTGCGCTCATACTACATGTCCAAGGGCTACTTCGACGCCACCATCAAGCTGGATGACGTCGAGATCGCTCAAAAGGCCGCCCACGTCAAGATTCAAGTACAGGCTGGGCAGCTGTACCACGTGCGATCCTGGCAGGTTTCAGGCAATGGAGTTCAGACCAAAGTGGTGCATCCGCTGAACGGCCTCATGCGTTCGCAGAATTTCTGCTCGACGTTGTTTGTGGCGCGCCGCGATGCGGAGCACGATGGGATTCTGGATTTCACCGTCAACATGCAGGTGCAGCCCACCGAGGACAGCACCAAGGATGCACCGGAAGCCGATCTGGCGGCCATCATCGACCGCGGAAGTCCCTACCGCATTGGCCGGATCGAGTTCAACGGCAATCGCCATTACTCGGAGGCCGCGGTGCGCAGCAACTTCCTGCTCGACGAAGGCGACCTGCTGGACGAACATCTGCTGCGCAAGAGCATGGCGCGCCTGAACGAGGCCAACATGTTTGAGCCCGTGAACGAGCACAACACGATCCTCCACACCGATCCGAAGACCGGCATCGCCGACATCGATGTCCGGCTCATCGAACGCAAGCGCGGAGCTTGGAATCTTTCCGGCCCGGTCGGCCCGGCCAGCCTTGCGGGACCGCTCGATGCCTCCATCCGTTCCCGGCTTCCCTCCTGGGGAGCGGGTTTGCTCGAGGCCTCAACGTACACCGCCTCGATTACGATCTTCGCGTTCGTCCGGCCGTTGGTTCCCGGCCTGGGACTCCCCAAAATTCCGCTCATCCCCATCGCCGCCCTCAGCCGGCCATATACGCCAGGCGAAGGCTGGAAATCCGGTTGGTCGATCATTCCGCAACTTGGCTGGCAATATATGGTGATGGGCTACGGAGTTTCACAATTGGAGCATCGTTTGACGCCGCTGCTCCGTGGTGACAGCCGTTTGGAGCCGGAACTTGCGGTTACCGTGGAAGCTCCCGCCAGCCAGACGACGATGTTCTGCCAACCGCCCCCTCCACGCTTTTCCGCGGTGCGAAGTGTTCTTGCCATGGCCCTTGGATTCGTCGGTTCCATGGCTGGACTCTAACAAGCCGGTCTCTAACGCCGGTTTATCAGCCAGAACACCAGCGAGAGAATCGCGCTGATCAGAAGGCACGTCACGAGCGGAAAATAGAACACCGAGTGCTTGCCGCGGATCAGGATGTCGCCGGGCAATCGTCCCAGCCGGATCGGCAGCCTCTCGCCGAGTGAAACTAGCACGCCGAGCGCCGCCACCAGCAGCCCCAGCACGATCAGCATGCGCCCGAGGTTCATTTCGCGTCGCGCCAGTTCTCGCCGATCCCCACGTCCACGATCAGCGGCACATCCAGCTTGCGAACATTCTCCATTTCGCGCTTCACCATTTTGGAAACCTGCTCTGCCTCGGCCGGCGGAGCCTCGAACACCAATTCATCATGCACCTGCAGCAGCATCTTGGTTTCCAGCTTCTCGCGCCGCAGGATCTCATCAATCCGAATCATCGCGAGCTTGATCAAGTCAGCAGCGGTGCCCTGTAACGGTGTATTCACCGCCGTGCGCTCGGCGAACGATCGCGCATTCGGATTGCGGCTGTGCATATCCGGGATCGGGCGCTTGCGGCCGAACAGCGTCGGTGCAAATCCGCTCTCGCGCACTTCCGCGATGGTCTTCTGGATGAACCTCTTCACACCCGCGTGCAGCTCGAAATAGGTCTGAATGTACAGCTCCGCTTCCTTGCGATCGATGCCGAGCGACTGCGCCAGGCCGAACGGCGTCTGCCCATAAACGATCCCGAAGTTGACGGCCTTCGCGTTGCGGCGCATTTCGGAAGTTACCATCAGCGGCGGCACGTGAAACACTTCGGCGGCGGTCCGCGTGTGAATATCCTCGCCCCGGCTGAACGCGTCCACCAAAACAGGATCGTGCGACATGTGCGCCAGCAGCCGCAGCTCGATCTGAGAATAATCCGCCACCACCAGCTTCCAGCCTTCGAGCGGCACGAATGCGGCGCGAATCTCGCGGCCGAGCGCGGTCCGGATCGGGATGTTCTGCAAATTCGGATTCGAGGACGACAGCCGCCCCGTCGCCGCGCCCGCTTGATTGAACGTGGTGTGAACGCGGCCGGTCTTCGGATCGATGAGTTCGGGCAGCGCGTCGATGTAAGTGCCCTTGAGCTTCGTGAGCTGGCGATAGTCGAGCACCTTGCGCGCGATCTCATGCTCGGCCGCCAGGCCCTCTAAGACATCCGCCGCGGTCGAGATCGTCTTGCCTTTGCCGTATTTCACCGGCGCGGGCAGATTCATCTCCTCGAATAGGATCTTGCCAAGCTGCGCGGGCGAATTGATGTTGAACGGCTTTCCCGCAAGGTCGTAGATTTCCGTCGAGAGACGTTGGATGTCGATATCAAGCGCACCTGAGAGCACGCGAAGCTGCACCGGATCCACGCGGATGCCGGTTTGCTCCATCCGCGCCAGCACACCGGCCAGCGGCAGATCGATCGTCTCATACAGTTCCCGAAAGCCCTGTTGGTCGATCTCCGGCGCCAGCCGTTCGGCCAGCGTCACCGCGAGATCGGCATGTTGCTCCGCCGCCGCGCCCAGCTTCCGATCGAGATAGCGCTCGGCCAAGACGGAAGGCGAGCAACCTGCCGGATCGGCGCACAGCAGAAACGCGTAGAGCATCACGTCGTGTTTGAACCCGCGCGCTTCAACACCGCGCTTGGCCAATTCCAGCGTCACCGCCTTCACATCGTGCGCGATCTTCGGCCTTGCTGCGTCCTCCAACACCGGCTTCACCGCGTCTATAAAATCTATCGATAGCGCACGCGCCACTCCTGGCTGATACGACACGCCGATCATGGTCAGGGGTAGACCGCCGTCCATCGTGGATTCAATTGCAAACGCAATCGGCTTTGCGGGATCGAGTTTCGCCAAGCTCGCTCCGTATTCTTCGGCTGCTTCGCGCGAGAAAATGCTCGCATAATCGCGCATGTGCGAATCCTCGGCCGGCCCCAGCTCCTTCAGCAGGCTGTAAAATTCCAGCTCCTTGTAAACCTTCTTCAGCTCCGCAAGATCCGGTTCCTGCGCCGCGAGCGTCGACATCTCAAACTCAACCGGCACTGTAGTATCGATAGTCGCGAGCTTCTTGCTCAACAGAATCTGCTCGCGATTATTCTGCAAGCTCTCGCGATACATCTTGCGTTCCACTTCCGCCGCGTGTTCGAGCGCCCCCTCCACCGATCCAAACCGCACAACCAAATCGCGCGCGCCTTTATCGCCGATGCCGGGAGCTCCGGGAATGTTGTCAATGGAGTCGCCCTTGAGCGCCAGCAGATCGGCCACCTGCGCGGGCTTCACCCCCATGAACTCCTCGGTCGCCGCCGGATCGTACCACACGTCTTCCTTTACCGGATTGAACATGTGCACGCGTTCGTCCACAAGCTGCAGCATGTCCTTATCGGAAGACACGATCACCACGTCGTACTCCTCGCTCGCGCGCCGCGCCATCGCGCCGATCACATCGTCGGCCTCGAAGCCCGGGTATTGGAGCACTGGAATATGCATCGCATCGAGCAATCGGCGAATATAGGGAATCTGTTCGCCCAAGTCCGGTGGCATCTCAGTGCGATTCGCCTTGTACTCGGCATACTGTTCCTCGCGGAACGTCTTGCCCGATTCGAAAATCGCCGCGATGTACTCCGGCTCATACGCCGCCCGCAGCTTCCGCACCATGTTGTGGAAGATGAGCACGGCCTCGGTCGGAATCCCAGTGGTGGTCCGCATGGGCGGCGCTCCGCTGCGCGCGCGGGCATGATACGCGCGAAAGATAAAGCCGTAGCTATCGATCAGAAACAGCCGGGGACGGTGCTTAGCGCCCTTTGGCGCGGTGGCGGGAGGCATCCAGAATCAGGATAGCGCCAATCTCAAAGCGAAACCCTCAAAGATCCTCCGGTATCGCTACCTCGACATAAGCGCTCGGCGTCGCCGCGTTTACGGCCGCCACAACAAGCTGCACGTGCGGTCGCACTTCGGGCCATTGCTGGCTTCCTAACACGACGATCGCTATCCTGCGACCGGCGAGATTTTGCTGATAGCGCATGTTTTTGTCGGTTGTCACAAGCACGTCGAATCCGGCGGCTTCGGCAGCGTTGAGTAACTCACCGTTTTGAAGCCGGTCCCATCCTTCGTGTGCTGCAGTGCTGACTGTGTGGCCTTCGAGAAACTGGCGGATGGGAACGGTGTTGCCTGATCGAAACAAAACCCTCATTACCGGGCAAACACAGGTGGCTTGTCAAGACTGCGAGCCGCAAATTCAATGACGGCTTTCACCTGCTCGCGATTGAGTCCATCAAACCATTCCATGATGTCGTCGATATTGGCACCGGCTTCCAGGTTCTCGAAGATGGCAGAGACTGGCATTCGAGTCCCCTTCAGAACCCACGCGCCGCTCAGTTTTCCCGGTATGCTTTCCACGGCGGGGCATTGCGACCAATCGAGAGTTGGCATGTTCTTGCTCTCTTTTATCCTAAGCCTTTGGTAAAGGAGAAAGCATCCGCTGCGGACGTGGCAGTCGCAAAAGACGAATGCGTAGCTATCGATCAGGAACAGCCTGGGACGATGCTCGGGCGCTCTTCCCGGCGGCGGCTGGTCGCATGCAGCATCGGGAAACACCAAATCCTGTGGCGTAGACGGTGAGAACAATCTGCGCGGCCACTTCGGACACGGCCTTGACAGTCCCGGGCCGAAGTGTAAAGTCGCGAGGGTTCGGCTGCCTCCCTGCTTGAACGCCGATGCTGAAGCTGCGAGTACGAGTATGCCAGGTGATTTCAAGGTGTTCGCATGCACGCATCGGTGATCCCACCGTGCTGCGTATCATTTCGCAAAAACGTCTGCTAAGGCGTTAACTTGCGCCTTTCCTTGCTCTGCGTTAGCCTTCGGAGGAGCACATGGAGCGCCGAAGATGGCGGATAACAAAACCAAGCCCACGAAACTCAGTGTCACGGCGTTTATCGATGCGCTCCCGGATGAAACCAGGCGCGCGGATGCCAAGGCGCTCGTCAGGCTGATGCAAAGCGCGACCGGCGAAAAGCCGAAGATGTGGGGGCCATCGATCATCGGCTTCGGTAGCTACCACTACGCCTACGAGAGTGGACGCGAGGGCGATATGCCTCTGGTCGGCTTTTCGCCGCGTAAGGCCGCAACCGTCCTCTATGGCGTCACAAGCCTCACCGACTCCGAGGCGTTGCTCGCCAAGCTCGGCAAACACACCACTGGGAAGGGCTGCCTCTATATCAAGAAGCTCGCCGATGTGGACCGAAAGACGCTAGAGACGATGGTCGCGAAATCCGCCGCCAGGCGCGCCCGGAACCCGAACTAACTTTGGCCGACACACCGGACTCCTCACAGGCTGGGGCCTCCGGGCATCACGATCAACTAGGTTCGGGCCTCTCTTGACCTGATTCCGCCACGATCCCGCGCCCAAACTGTGGCTCTTCTGCAACACAACAAACTTTACAAAGCTTTTTGAATCAAACATCTAGCGTTCAGGGTTACTCCTCTGTAAAATGGGAAATCCTATTGGATTAGCAGCGTGCGAATCGAGCTTACGGAATTACACCGAGGAAACCGCGTTGCGGTTTGAGACAACTGTTCAGCGGCCAGTAGAGGCCAAAGGAGTCGGACTTCACAGCGGCGTTCCCGTCTCCATTCGCATTCTCCCAGCCCCGCCGTCCACCGGCATCGTTTTTCTCCGCACCGATCTCGACAATTTTTCCGTCCCAGCGAGTTGGCGCTACGTCGCGCGCGTCAGCTACGCCACCAGCCTGATGCGCCAAGGCGTGCTGATCTCCACCACCGAGCATCTGCTCAGCGTGTTCTACAGCATGGGCGTGGACAACGCCTACGTCGAGATCGACAACCTCGAAGTCCCGATTCTCGACGGCAGCGGCCGCCCTTACGTGGACCTGTTGTGCGCCGCGGGCTTGAAATCGTATCGCCGCCGCAAGCGCTTTCTCTTGATTCGCCGCCCCGTCACCGTGGAGGCTGGCTCCAAACGCATCACGATTCTTCCGGCCGACCGTTTCCTGCTCACCTGCGACGTCTTCTACGATCACCCCCTCATCGGCAAGCAATCCCTCGACATGGAAGTGACGCCCGAGCGCTACGCGCAGGAAATCGCGCCCGCCCGCACCTTCGGATTCGAGCACGAGCTGGATCAGATGCGCGACATGGGTCTCATTCGCGGCGCATCGCTCGAGAACGCCGTCTGCTTCAACCGTGAGACTGTCGTCAATCCCGAGGGCTTGCGTTTTACAGACGAATGCTGCCGCCACAAGGCGCTCGATCTCATCGGCGATCTCGCTCTCATGGGCAAGCCGCTGCTGGGCCATGTGATCGCCGAGCGCGCCGGCCACGCCATGCACGCGGCGCTGGTGTCCCGCATCATGTCCGATCCGTCGCTGTACGAAATCCTGACGTTCGATCAGTTGGCCACGCGCGTCGCGCACGCACTAGTATCCTGATTCTTGTTCAACCTTCCGAACCTAGTCACACTCGCGCGCCTGGTTCTCGCGCCTTTCGTGGCATCGGACATCCTGCACGGCCGCTACGCCCGCGCGATCATTCTCTTGTTCATCGCAGGCTTCACCGACGCTATCGACGGCTTTCTCGCGCGGCGTCTGAAAATCGCCACGCCCGCGGGTGCTTACTTCGATCCGATCGCCGACAAAATTCTGCTGAGCGTTGTTTACATCTCGCTCGCCGTTGCCGGTGCGATGCCTTGGTGGATGGTGGCCGTCGTCTTCGGACGCGACGTGCTGATTCTCGCCATGGCCGCCTATGGGCTGCTCTTCACTTCGGTCCGCGAATTCCCGCCTTCGGTGTGGGGAAAGATCAGCACATTCCTGCAAATCGCCGCGGCGCTGACCGTAATGGGTGCGCGCGCCGGAATCCCCGCGCCAGTCACGCTCGCGCTCTCCACAATGACCGCCGGAACCATCGTCAGCGGGTTGCATTACGCGTGGCGAGGCCTAGTAATGTTGAGGCGAACGTCTCATTGACGTGCGCTGCCCGCCGGAGTAGGCTGAAAGTGTGCCTGCGCCCATCACGCGTTATCGAGTTCCCGGTTATTGCCTCTGGGCGGGCATGGCTGCGCTGGCGTTTACGGGCCTCTCGTTCTGGTTTGCGCTGATCTGGCCGGTGTGCTGGATCGCAACCGGGCTCTTCCTCGTTACCGCCGTCCTCTGGCTCTACTTGGCATCGCGCCCGGCCGTGGAAATCTACGAAGGCCACGTGAAAATCGGGAATCATGCCATCCCGTGGCGGCACATTCGCCGCCTTGATCGAAGCGCCAACATTCCCTTGGTGGTTCGCCTAACGCTGGCCGACAAAACGCGCATCCTGGTGGTCTATCCCGGCGACCCGAATTCTTCCAGCGGCTTGTTGCGCAGCCTGCGCCGCCACTCGCGCGAAGCTTTGATCGACGGCGTGCCGTACCGCCAATTCTGGGGCGAAGCCGCCGTAAGCGCGATCGCGAAAAAGCAGCTCGCTGCGCCGCGCGCTCCGCTCCTGCTCCCCGACGATGAAGCCGAAGTGGAGCGCATGTTCCAGAGGCTGAAGTCGGTGGGCCATCTGGATCAGAAGACCTCCTCTGAAGACAAGTAACTCGCGCCGGAGCCACGCCGGCCGCTGGCTGGCCGTCATTGTTGTCCTCCTCCTGTTGATCACCGTCACCAGCCGATTCTGGCTCACTGCCCTCGGCGAATATCTTGTCCGTGCCGAGCCGCCGGTCCACGCCGACATGATCGTCGTTCTCGCGGGCGATTTTTCCGGCAATCGCATCCTGATGAGCGGCGACCTGGTACGGCGTGGCTTCGCTCCCAAGGCGCTGATCAGCGGGCCATCCGGCGCGTATGGGCTGAACGAATCCGACCTGGCGATCCAATTCGCCGTTCATCACGGCTATCCAGAATCCTACTTCATCGCCCTTCCTAACAATTCCCGATCCACCAAATCGGAGGCCGGCGACGTTCTGTCCGCACTCCGCAAATTGCACGTGCACAGTGTCGATATCGTCACAAGTAACTACCACACGCGGCGGGCCGGCAACATCTACCGCGCCACAGCGCCCGGCCTTGAAATCCACATGGTTGCGGCGCCCGACGTGTTCTTCACGCCGGACGGCTGGTGGAAGAGCCGGGACGCGCAGAAGACTTTTCTGATGGAATGGATGAAGACCGTGGCCACCTGGCTCGGAATGTAATTCGCAATGAACAGCAAAGCGCTCGTAAAGTCGGTGTGGCCCTATCTCTGGAAGTACCGGCGCGGCATGGCGCTCGGAATGGGCTCGCTCCTGCTCACCGATCTCACCAAGGCTGCGTTGCCTCTGGCCATACGCAGCGGCATCGACTCGCTGATGAAAGGCTTCCGCCTCTCGCTGGTTTTTGAGTTCGCCGCGCTGGTCGTCGTGCTTTCCGTCGTCAAAGGAATCTTTCAGTACTGGATGCGCGTCATTCTCATCGGTCTGTCCCGCGACATCGAATACGATCTGCGCAACGACATGTTTTCGCACATCGTCACCCTCTCGCAGGACTTCTACGCCAAATATCGCACCGGCGACATCATGGCGCGCGCCACCAACGACCTCAACGCAGTCCGGATGATGCTCGGCCCCGGCATCATGTACTTCACCGAAACGTTCTTCACCGCCCTCTTCTTGGTCGGAGTCATGGCGTCGGTCGATTGGCGGCTCACATTGCTGTGTTTGATTCCGGCGCCTCTGGTAAGCATCGCTGTCATCCTCTTCGGGCGCCGCATTCACGATCGCTTCGAAATCATCCAGAAAATGTTCTCCGACATCAGCAGCCGCGTGCAGGAGAATCTCTCCGGCGTCCGTGTGATCCGCGCCTACGCGCAGGAGGATGCGGAAATCCACAAGTTCGAATTGTTGAACCAGGATTACGTCGCCGAGAACATCCGCCTCGCCAAACTCTCGGCGCTATTCATGCCGATGCTGCAAGCCTTGATCGGCTTCGGATTCCTGATCGTCCTCCTCGGCGGCGGCTATCAATTGCTCTCGCACCGCATCTCGCTCGGAAGCTTCGTGATGTTCAACACCTATATGGGAATGCTCATCTGGCCCATGATCGCTCTGGGCTGGGTGGTGAACCTGATGCAGCGCGGCACCGCATCGTGGAGCCGGATTATGGAGCTGATGCACGAGAAACCGGGGATTCAGCGGCGGAATTCCTCGTCTTCCCCGTCTCTCTTGTCTTCCTCGTATTCCATTCTCGGGCAGCTCCGGTTCGACAACGTAGCAGTGAACTACGCGTCAGGTTGTGCGCTCAGGAACATCACGCTCGATATTCGGGCCGGCGCTACCGTCGCCATCGTTGGCCACACCGGCAGCGGCAAGAGCACGCTGGTGAGTCTGATCCCGCGATTGCTGGATCCAACCAGCGGCGCTGTTTATCTCGATGGCGTCGACCTGCGCGATCTCGATCCGGAATGGCTGCGCCGCCAGATCGGATTCGTGCCGCAGGAGACGTTTCTGTTCAGCGCCACGCTGGCCGAAAACATCGCTTGGGGCGTCGACCACGCTACCGACCATGAAATTACGCACGCGGCCGAACTCGCAGGACTCGCGCCCGACATCGCGAGCTTTCCGGAAGGTTACGGCACTGTCATCGGTGAGCGCGGCATTACGCTCTCCGGTGGCCAGAAGCAGCGCGTCGCCATCGCGCGGGCCATCTTGCGCAATCCGAAAATCCTAATCCTCGACGATGCTCTTGCCAGCGTCGACACTCTCACCGAAGAGCGTATTCTGACGGGTCTCGCGGGCATCATGCGCGGCCGCACCACAATCCTGATCTCGCACCGCGTCTCCACGGTCCAAAACGCCAGCCAAATTTTCGTCATCGAGCACGGCGAACTCGCCGAGCAGGGCACCCACGCCGAGCTCATTCAGAACGGCGGCTACTACGCCGACCTGTATCAAAAGCAGCTGCTCGAAGAAGAGCTGGAAGCGATTTAGTCTAGCTTTTCAGGGAAGAGTCCCGGCATCCATCGCGAGGCCAGAGCAGCGGGAAACACGATGCGCAGCGGCCCCCGGGGACTATCCGATTTCAGCAGACCCGCGTCCAGCAGCCCTGAAACGATACGCCGGGCCTGTCGATCGCTGGTGCCCAAGACGCGATCGGCCTCACCCCGTGGCAGCTCTCCGCGGAACAGCACCGCTTCGAGTAGGCTACCGGAATTTGCCGGTAAACGCCCAAACTTGCTCTCCTCTTCCGCCCACATCCGAATGCGAGCGCGCAGACGATAGGGCTGAATGAGGTTCGCCATGAAATCCGCTTCCTCGATGCATACCGTCAGAAAGAAGCGCGTGAATTCAGCCAGCGTTTCGTCCGTGAGCGCGCCGCAATTCGCCAGCAGAATCCGATAGAGCTGGACATTGCGGGCCAGTCCGCGAGCGAGTGGCCAGAGTCCGCCGGTATCCAGCGCTTCTAACATCGCCGCGTGCGACATGAGTCTCGCCACGCGGGCGTTACCATCCAGAAACGGATGAATCCACAATAAGCGATGATGAGCGGCGGCAATAGAAAGGATGGATTCCGTCTTGCCGGCGCTCCGATAGACCTGCTCGAAACGCTGCAGGAACCGAGGCGCCGCGCCTGGGCTAATGGCCATATGGCCCCACACTCGCACATCGCGCTTGCGCAATTCCCCCGGCCCCACACTCACGCGCTGTTTTGTTTCCGGATCGTCTACCCAGCGAAGGTCCTCGGGAAGCAGGTCGTAAAACCGCCGGTGAATTTCGCGGATTCCCTCCTGTGTGACGGCACGCCCGCCACTCAACCCACCCCCGTCGATCCATTGCTGCGCTTCGACGTGCGCCTTGCCTTCAAGTTGTAGGTCACGAGTGTGCGCGTCCCGGCTGAAGTCATCCTTGAGAGCCCGCTCGATGTCCACCGGGTGGGTATCATTTCCCTCAATGAGGTTCGAGTAGTAACAGTTTGCCAGCCGCGCCAAATCGGCGACCGGGGCCAGGATCTCGGGCGGTAAGCTACGGCGAAGGCCGGCTGACTTCTGCGCGAGTTCCAGCGCCAAGTCTGTAAGAGTTGATCGATAGCCCGACTGGGGACCGATCAGCAGCGGTTCCATTCGGGTCACAGGCTCGCCGCGGTCGAGCGCTCGTATGTCCCTTATGATGGCCACTAATAATACAATGTAACATACTATATTTAAATAAATTATTAGACTGCATGTCCTATCCAATGTCCGCTCACTTGATCGCCACTGCGTTCGGCGGCGATGCGATTCCGCCTTCTACGTTCAGAGGCGCGGAAACCACCATGAACTCGTAGCGGTGGTCGCGAGCGCAGTCTTCCGCCAGCGGCGCCAGTATGAACAACTCACCCAGCGGCAGGCCCAACAAGGGCAGCGCCCGATAGTGCAGGATGCCTTCATCCGAGAAGTCGGCGGGAAACGCTTCAACCGCCGGGCAATCCGTTCCGATCGCGGCCACCTGATTGTTCCACATCCACGCCACCAACTCGCGGCTGGCCTCGATGCCGGCCGACCGCATCTTGTCCATGGGTGCGAGCGCACGCTTTTCCTCGGCACTCAGCTTCTCATAAGACTCCATCCAGCCGGTGCGAACCAGCAGGATCGTGCCAGGTTTGAGCGTGCTGCCCTGATGCTCGATCGCCGCCTTCAGCTCCGCCAGAGTATAAACCTCGCGATCCAGCGGATTCACAGGAATGCCCTTGGCTTTGCGGTATCCGAACGCGTCGATCAGCAGGCCGCGCCCGACAAACTTATCCTTCCAATGATGAATGCCGAGCGTGGCGTTGCCGCCCTCGCGCACTTCGTCTACCTTCACGCCTCCATAGAACCGCTCATGCCGGATGTGGCCCACGTGCCCCAGGCCGTCCCATTGGCTGCCCTCTTGTGTGTTGAAGTGCACGAAATCGTCATGGGCCATCGGACCAAGCGGCGACACGCGATGCTCGGCCGGCGCGCGCCCAAACAGAGGCGGCTTGGCGAAACCCATGCAAGCGTCCAGACGAAACACTTTGCCCGACTTCACTAGTCCCGCCGCATCCACCACGCCCTCCGGCGTCAGAAAGTTCAAGCACCCGAGCGCATCGTTGTCTCCGAACACGCCCCACGAGCAATCCGCCGGCAAGTCTTTCCGAACCGGCAATTCTTCAAAGGTTGGAATCTTCATTTCTGAGCCAGTATATGTGACCGGTTTATTCTTCGCCACAGCTCGTTGTACCGATCTTCCTGCAACGCCTCCTTCAGCTCGAAATGAAACTCCGTCGGACCGGCATGCCACCAGCCCGATCGTTCCAGCGTCGTGATGGAAAGATCGAAAAGGCCGCCGGTGCTGACGCTATCGATGTCCGCGAATCGCCAGGTGCGCGATTCACCGCTAGCGCTTGTTTGATAAACGATCCGATCTTCGGCCACAATCAGACCGCCTTGAGTGCGGCCCAGCTTGGCCGCCATCCGCCACAACGCATGCACATCGGTATCCGGCAGCGCAGCGACAAATCGCTGATCGAGCGTACTCGCGAACAGCGGATAAAGTTGATGCGCCAGTCCCTCCGGCAATCGATCGAACACATATTCGCGATCCCGTCCGAGCTGCCACTTCCGATCTTCATAAGTCAGGATGCGCAGCTCTGTCGCACTGAGCGAAAGCTGCTCGATGTCCGCGTATTTCCACTGGAGCGAATGCGCCGGGAACACAATCGAATCCGCCGAAACGGTGAGCGTGCCGGTCTCTCCGCCGTGCAGATGCTTAAGCCGCACCTGGTAGGTGAACGGCTGGGCGCACGCCATCACCGCTGTCATTATCAGAACCGCGCCAAGTCTCTTTTCACTTCGAAGTGCCATTTCCATACCTCATAAACCACCGGATAAACCATCAGTTCCAACAAGAACGACGTAAAGATGCCACCGATCATCGGCGCAGCAATGCGCTTCATCACATCTGCGCCCGCGCCTGTCGACCACATGATCGGAACCAGGCCCGTGAACATGCACGCCACGGTCATGAACTTCGGCCGGATTCGTTTCACGGCGCCGTGCCGGATCGCTGCCTGCAGATCGCGCAACGAACCCAAGCGCCCAGCCTGCCGGGCGTCGTTATACGCCAGATCGAGATACAGCAGCATGAACACCGCAGTCTCGGCATCCACGCCGGCTAATGCGATCAGCCCCACCCACACGCCGATGCTCATGTTGTATCCGAGCGCGTAAAGCAGCCACACCGCGCCGATTCCGGAAAACGGCACCGCCAGCATGATGATCATGGTCTTGGTTAGCGATCGCGTATTGACGTATAGCAGCAAGAGAATCAGCAGTGCCGTCAAAGGCAGTACCACGATCAGCCGCTGGCGCACCCGCTGCATGGCCTCATACTGGCCGCTCCAGGCGATCGAATAACCTGCTGGAACCTTCAGCCCCTCGCGCACCACGCGCTTGGCCTGATCAACGTAGCTGCCCACATCGCGGCCCGAAACATCCACATAGACGTATCCACTCAGCAGCCCGCCTTCATCGCGCAACATCGACGGACCCGACGTCAGCTTCACATCCGCCAATTGCGTCACCGGGATCTGTACGCCGCTCGCCACCGGAACCAGCACGCGATTCAAACGGCCGAGATCGCTGCGATAATCGCGCGCATAGCGGACATTCACCGGATAGCGCTCGCGCCCCTCCACGGTTGTCGTCACGTTGTCGCCACCCACCGCGCTCAACACCACCTGTTGAACGTCGTCCATCGATAAGCCATAGCGCGCCATCTCGTCGCGCTTCCAATCGAAGTCCAGGAAATATCCCCCGCCCGTGCGCTCGGCGAACACATTGCGCGTTCCGGGTACCTGCGCGAGCAGCCGTTCCACTTCGGTGCCCAGATGTTCGATCACCCTCGTATCGGCGCCGTAGATCTTCACGCCCACCGGCGTGCGAATGCCGGTGCTCAACATGTCGATGCGCGCCTTGATCGGCATGGTCCATGCGTTCGATGTCCCAGGCAGCTTCAACGCCTGGTTCATCTCTTCGGTCAAGTTGCTCAGTCGAAATCCGATCGGGCTGGAAGGGACGAAACATGCTCTGCATCCACTCCGGCCCGCCCGCGTACCAGCGATCCACCTTGCGCCATTCCGAACGCGGCTTCAACGTGATCACGGTCTCCACCATCGAGAGCGGCGCGGGATCGGTGGACGTTTCCGCGCGCCCGGCCTTCCCCAGCACTGTGTCCACTTCGGGAAACCGCCGGATGATCCGGTCTTGTACCTGCATCAACCGCTGCGCCTGCGCCACCGAAATTCCGGGGAGCGTCGACGGCATATACAGCAGCGTTCCTTCATCCAGCGGCGGCATGAATTCAGAACCCAGCTTCAAGAACACCGGCGCGGTGACGGCCACTATCGCAGCCGCGCCCGTCAGCACCACCCACTTCCACCGCAGCGCCCACGCGCAAATCGGTTCGTAAACCCGAATCAAGATCCTGCTGATGGGATGGTTTTCTTCGGAATGAATCTTGCCAACCAACACCGCGTTCGTTGCGCGGCACAACCAGCGCGGCCGGAATTGAAAATTGCTCATATGCGTGAACCACAGCCGCATGGCCGGATCGAGCGTGATCGCCAGCACCGCCGCCACGATCATCGAAAGATTCTTGGTGTACGCCAGCGGCTTGAACAGCCGGCCCTCCTGCGCTTCCAGCGTCAGCACCGGCAGGAACGATACCGCGATCACCAGCAGCGCGAAGAAGCTCGGTCCCCCCACTTCCTTCACCGCGTCGATCACCACGCGATGGTAGTCTTCCTTGCGTCCGTTGCGTTCCCACTCCTCCAGCTTTTTGTGCGTCTGCTCAACCACCACGATGGATGCGTCCACCATCGCTCCAATCGCGATCGCAATCCCGCCCAGCGACATGATGTTGGAGCTCAGCCCCATGGCCTTCATCGGAATGAAGCTGATGATAATTGCAATTGGAATCGTCAAGACCGGAATGATCGCGCTCGGAATGTGCCACAGAAAAACCAGGATGATCAGCGACACGATGGCCATCTCCTCCGCCAGCGTGTGTTTCAGATTGTCGATGCTCTTCAGAATCAGTTCCGAGCGATCGTAGGCCGTGACGATCCTGACGCCCGCGGGCAGCCCCGGCTCCAATTCGTGCAACTTCGCTTTCACGCGATCGATCACCGCCAGCGCATTCTCGCCTTGCCGCATTACTACTATGCCCGCCACCACGTCGCCTTGGCCGTTCCAGTCGGACACGCCGCGCCTCAGGTCAGGCCCCAGCACCACTGTCCCAACATCCTGCACCCGAACCGGCACGCCGCCCGGACTCGCCGCCAGAACGATCTTGCCGATGTCATCAGCCGATTTCGCGTACCCTCGCCCCCGAACCATATACTCAGCGCCGCTCATCTCCAGGAGCCGGCCGCCCACATCGTTGTTGCCCGCGCGAACCGCGTCCGCTACTTTTCCGATCGGAATGTTATAGGTCTGCAACCGGTTCGGATCCACGTTCACCTGATACTGCCGAACGAACCCGCCCAGCGGCGCCACTTCCGCTACACCCGGCACCGCGCGCAATTGATAGCGCAGAAACCAATCCTGCAAACTCCGCAGTTCCGCCAGGCTGTGCTTGCCGGTGGTGTCGATCAGCGCATATTGGAAAACCCAGCCAACGCCGGTCGCATCCGGACCCAGCTCCGTATTCACGCCCTGCGGCAGGCGCGGCAGAACGCCCGACAAATATTCCAGCGTCCGTGAGCGCGCCCAGTAGATATCCGTGCCTTCGTCGAAAATGATGTAGACGAACGAGTAGCCGAAGTCGGAAAATCCGCGGACGGCCTTCACCTTCGGCGCGCCCAGCATGGCCGTGACGATGGGGTACGTCACCTGGTCCTCCATGATGTCCGGGCTGCGATCCCAGCGCGAGTAAACGATCACCTGCGTGTCGCTCAAATCCGGTATCGCATCCAGAGGCATGTGCAGCATCGACCACACGCCCCCGGCGACGCCCGCCGCGACCAGCAAAAAGATCAAAAACTTGTTGCGCGCCGAAAATTCGATGATGCGATTAATCATCGTGTTTACCTCCGGACATGTCCATCCCCGGATCCATACCAGGAGGCATCGCCTGGGCCTTCCCCGAACCTTTCGCGGGGCCTTTCAACTGGCTTTCGGAATCGATCAGGAAATTCCCCGACGTTACGATCTGCTCGCCCGGCTGCAACCCCTTCACGATCTCGATCCGATCGCCCAGCCGCTCGCCAATCTCCACCTCGCGCGGTTCCAGATAGCCTTTGCCGCGGTCGATGAAAACGGTCTTGCGTGCACCCGCGTCCAGCACCGCTTCGGCGGGCACCGTGAGCTTCCGCTGCGATGCTACCTGGAACTGCACATCCACGAACATGTCGGGCTTCAATTGAAATCCGGGATTCGACGCCTCCAGCCGAACCTTCAGCGTACGCGTCGCCGGATCCACTTGCGGCTGGATGAAGCTCACCCGCGCTGCGAAAGCTCGTCCGCCACCGTAGGACGCCTGAATCATCGCACTCTGGCCGATCCGCACATTCGCGGCATCGCTTTCGAACACGTCCGCCATCACCCACACGCGGCTCAGGTCGCTGATCGCGTAGAGCTCCGTATCCGGCCCCACTTTCTGGCTCGGAAACGCATTGCGCGCGATCACAAACCCGCCCGCGGGTGCATAGAGCGTGATAGTGCGTTCCGTCTTGCCCGTCTTCTCGATCGCATCGATCTGGGACGCGCTCAAATCCCACAACTCCAGCCGCGTGCGTGACGCACGGATCAACGAGTCGCTATTTTCCGCCGCCTCCGGCAATGGACTGCTCTTCAAAATGTTCCTCGCCTGGAGCGCCAGCAGATAGTCCTGCTCCGCGCCGAGCATCTCGGGACTGTAAATCGTCAGCAGCCGCTGGCCCTTCTCCACGGGTGCGCCCATGAAGTCCGCAAACACCTGCTCGATCCAGCCTTCGATCTTGGGATGCACGCGCGCCACGCGCGTCTCGTCGATCGCCACTTTGCCCACGGCGCGGAAGCTGCTCGACGATGTGGCCAACTCCGCCTGCCCATACGTCACGCCGATCAGTTGCTGCTTGTCTGTGGAGATCTTCAGTTGTCCGTCGTGCGATTCCTCCGCGCCTCCGCCATCTTCATACACCGGCTCCAGCGTCATGCCGCAATCGGGCGCGATGCCGGGCTTATCCGACTTATAGGCCGGATGCATCGGGTCCACCCAATAGAGAACGCGCCGTTGGACTTTCGCGGGAGCCGCAGGCGTCGCGGCCTGCCTTACGCTGGGACGCGCGCGATACGCAAATCCGCCCACAAACCCCGCAGCCGCTACTACGCCGATGCCAACCAAAATCAAGATCGCTTTCATGTGCGCCTCACTCCCCGAAGCTCAGGCCGGTCAGCTCTTCCAATTGACTGACCGCCAGGTCGTAACTCAACATCTGTTCGTGGTAATCCATTTCGTACTCGACCACCGCGATCTGGTTCATGAACACGGTGAGAAACTCCGCTTTGCCGTTCTGGTAAGCGATCAATGACGACTCGAGCGCCAAATGCGCTTGCGGAATCGCGGTTTCCTGGTACAGCTTCGTCAGCTTGTAAGCGGTCTGGGCCGTCAGGTATGCGTCTTCGATCCGATAGCCAAGCGATTGCGTGGCGGCCGTGTAATCATGCCGCGCCGCAGCCACGTTTTGCCACTGCTCGGCGACCTCCGCCCGCCGCCGCCCGAACTGCAGCGGCACCTTGATGTCGGCGCGGAACTCGTACATCGCCGGCATCCCGCCCATGTTGAAATACCCGCCGGTGAACGCGTAGTCGGGATACGAGTCCTTGCGCGCCAGGTTGAGTGCGAGCTGGGAACGCTCTACCATCTTTTGGTCACGGCGCAATTCCGGAGCCGATCCGCGCGCCTGCGCCTGAATCTCATCCAGGCTCAAAGCGATTTCGTGCAGATGGTTTGAGTCTGGCGGTTGCGGAACGAGCGTGCCCGGCGGCCGATTCAGGATGCTGTTGATCTCCGCTTCACGAGCATGCCGGTCGCGTTCCACCTGCACCCGCTGCGTCTCTAAAATCGTGAGCTGCGTCTGCGTCTTGAACGCCTCCTCTTGCGCGCCCTTGCCGACTGAGTATCTCGCTTCGATGGTCCGCAACAGTGTCTGTAACAGCGCGTGATTGCGATCCAGCACATCCATGGCGGCGTAGGTATGGTGCAGCCGGTGAAAGGCCTGCGTGAGCCGGAACAGCACGTCCCGTTCGACCGCGCGGTATTGCTCCAACTCGGCGTCGGCTTCCTTCGCGCTGATCTCGCCGCGCAAACGAAGCTTGCCTGGGTATGGAAAGTCCTGCGTCACGCTGAAGCCGATGTTGCTGGTCGGCTGCGTCCCCAATCCCGCGCCTGGCCACGGATATCCATTGCTGTTGTAGCCGAGCGACAGCGTCGGGTCCGGCAGAGTGCTCTCCTGCCGCGGACGCTGGTGAGCGGCTTCGTAGCGCTTCTGCGCCGCCAGAATCTCCGGATTGTTACGCAGAGCCTCGGCCTTCAGCTCTTTCAAGTCTTGTGCTGACGCAACCGCGGCAAATGCCAACACGATCAGGACACGCATCTTCCCCTTCCTTTCGGAACGAACACACTACGGGTAATTGAAGGAAGGGACTAGATTCGGAGGGCTGAATGGAAGAGTGGAAGGTGAGGATCGGGCGTGCCGGCAGGTTCAGGTACCGCTGTGGCTATTTGCAGCGTCGCCTCCGCGCGAAAACTCGGCAGAACCGGAGTCGCCTGCATAGGCTGTTGAGCTGTTGTCGTACCGCTCGGCTGAACCTTCTGGCACGAGCCATCGGGCCGGCAACAAGGTGCCGAGAAGCTACAGGCTGCGCATTCGCTCGTGACGGCCGCAAACACCAAGCTCGCGAGCAGCAAGGCACTCAGCAAAGCTCGAACTGGGGTCGCAAAACCCATCCGCTCTCAGCATAGCAATCCGGCACCCAAAGATTCCGTCATTTTGTTTTCAAAGGCTTCGGCAGGCGCCGAGTCCTGGATCGAACCATCGCCTGCGTCACAGCACCCGGAGTTCCCTCTACCGCTACAATCGTAAAAGTTGCTCAAATGGAACGGACCGCAAGACGCGTTCGCGATTTCGCAGCCTACTTGGTCATTGCCCTTGCGGTTGGGCTGGGCCTCATTTGGTTTGCGTACCACTCACACGGCCTGAGAGATGACTTCATTGCGAGGTGGGGTGGATTGGCCTTGAATACGGCAATTCTCTACGGCTATGGCGTTAAGGAGGGCAAGCCGTTTTGGCGCATTTGGGGCTTCTGGTTGGCGACGTTCTCGGTCCTGATCTTTCACCTGCTTGCGTTCAGCGTGATCCTTCAAAACACCGATCATTGGAGCACGCTTTTTTTCTTTTCATGTATCCCATCGAGCTGCCCATCCTTTCCATCGTTTGCGATTGGGCCGTACAACGCACTTGGCGGCAAAAACACGGGTTGCATCCGAGCGGCCGCCAGCGCCAATAACCGACCTCGGCCAAATCATTCTCCATCCCCATCAACCACTTCCGACCAAGTCGCTCGCCCGTCCGGTCGGCCAAAGTGTACTCTGTCCTTGGAGCCGAAGCCAAATCCCGCCCCTCAAGAATTAAGAGGATTTTATGATCACCAAACACAAAACTAACCCTCTTGCGCCACCCGATCGCCCGCCAGCAAACACCAGCCACCAACCACCACCACGGCGCTAGACTAAAATGAGTGACCCGGAAAGTTCTCATCTCGGCCGGCGAAGCGTCGGGTGACCTCTACGCCGCCGCGCTGGTCGACGCGCTCCACCGCCGCCGGCCGGACATCGAGTTCTTCGGGTGCGCCGGCCCCCGCATGCAAAAAGCCGGCGTCCGGCCCGTGGTCGACGCGCACAGCCTCGCCGTCGTCGGCCTCGTCGAAGTCATCGCGCATATCCCGCGCATCTACGGCGAATATCGCAAACTGCTCGCTGCCGCCCGCACCGAACACCCCCAGCTTGCTATCCTCACCGATAGCCCCGATTTCAACCTCCGCGTCGCTCGGCAACTAAAGAAGCTCGGAATCCCCGTGTTCTACCTGGTAGCTCCCCAGGTCTGGGCTTGGCGCAAAGGCCGCTTGCCGCTGATGCGGCGCACCATCCGTCGCTTGCTGTGCATCTTCCCGTTCGAGCCCGCGTTTTTCGCGAAACACGGCATCGCCGCCACCTACATCGGCCACCCCCTCACCCGCTTGGTGAAGCCCTCGGCCAGCCGCGCCGAACTCCGCCGCCGGTTTGGCATTCCCGACGGAACGCCGCTCGTCGCCCTGCTCCCCGGCAGCCGTACCGGCGAAGCCGCGCGTCATCTGCCCATCCTGCTCGAAACGGTGCAGCGCCTCCAGAAAGCCAGCCCCGCGCCCCGCTTCGTTCTGGCCGTCCCGCCCGATACTATACCTGCAAGCTCAAATTTCCGGGAACGGATTTCCGCCGCGTCCATCCAACTCGTAGAAGGAAAAACCTGGGATGTGCTCGTCTGCGCGGACGTAGCACTGGCCGCCAGTGGGACAGTCACCATTGAGGCCTGCCTGCTCGGAACTCCCATGGTCACCTTTTATCGCGTGAATCAATTAAGTTGGTGGATGGGGAAGGCGCTGGTACGGGTGCCGTTTTATTCGATGGTCAATCTGGTGGCGGGCCGCAAGATCGTGCCCGAACTCATCCAACACCGCATGACTGCGGAGAATCTCGCCCGCGAAGCCCAGGCGCTTATTGAAAATGAACTTGCGCGGAATGGGATGCGGCGGGATTTGGCCGAAGTCGTCGAAAACCTGTCCGGTGCCGTCGATCCCCTGGACGTTGCGGCGGCGCTCATTGAACGCAGCTTGGGTGAAAAGCAATCAAAAGAGGAAATGGTTCATGTCTCGTAACACTCTGCTGGCAGTGCCGGCGCCCCTCGCTTTAGCGCTCTTCGCTTTAGCGCCGTTGCTGGCGGCGCAAGACAGAGGGGGCAAATCCGGCCGCATCGACGTGGATAACTACACGATCGACGCCGAGATCAATCCGCGCACGCAGGCGCTCACCGCCAACGTTAAGGTTCGCTTCATCCCGCTCGACAACGACATATCGAGCGCGTCTTTCGAGCTGAACAATGCCTTCAATGTTTCGCGCGTCGTGGATGATTCCGGGCATCAAATCACCGCTTCTCGCACCAACGAGGACTTCAGCGTTCATCTGAGCTTCCCCGCCCCGCTCAGCAAAGGCAAGCCCACCACCGTCACCGTCAGCTACGACGGCCGCTTGACCGGCCAGGAAGAGTCTCCGATTAACGGCATCAAATTCGGAGCCATCCAGAACGACTTCGCGTATCTCATGTATCCTGCGCGTTGGTTTCCCGTCAGCGGTTACTCAGTGGATCGCTTTACGGCGAATCTCCACATCACCGTCCCGAGTGGTTATCAGGTGGTGGCGAGCGGCTTCGGTAATTCGCAACCCGCCGGCGCGGGCAAAACCGCCTTCAGCTTTCAATTCGACAAGCCGTCGTTTCCAGGCAGCATCGCGGTGGTGCAAGGCGATCCCGTGAAGGTCAGTTCGGAAGGCGTGACGACGTCGATCTATTTCCGCCAGAAACAAAACATGGCCAATCAGTATGGAGGCGAGACCGGCTCGATCATGACCTTCCTCAGCAGCCTGTACGGGCTGGCCCCGCAAGCAAACTTGACGCTGGTGGAGACCGAGGACGGCACGCCCAACGGATATTCCGCGCCTGGCATCATCTTTCTCTCGCCGCGCGGCATCGGAAATCAGGTGGCCGGCCGGTTGCTGGCAAATCAACTCTCGCGTCAATGGTGGGAGGACCTGGTTTCGCCCATCAATCGCGATCATCTCTGGCTTGAAAACGGCAGCGCGCGTTACGCCGAGCTTCTTTGGGACGAACACACCAACGGTGCATCGGCGCTCGAGCAGGATTTGCACGATACCTACGTCGAAGCGATGACGGTGGATAATCCGCCGCTGATTCAAGCCGGGCGTCTCGAGGATTATTCCCCTGAATACTGGGCTCTCACCGCCGGCAAAGGCGCGGCTGTGCTCAACATGTTGCGGTACGTGATCGGCAACGACAACTTCAACAAGCTGATGACCAGCTTCCCCGAGAAGTACGGCTGGCAATCGGTGAGCACGGTCGACTTCCGCAAAATGGCCGAGGAGATCTCGGGACAAAATCTGCAGTACTTCTTCGTGCAGTGGCTGGAATCGAGTGGCGCACCCGAGTTCAAGATGGACTACACGGTGTTCCGGACGCAAAAAGGGTTTCGCGTGATGGGCAAGATCTCGCAGGACCTTGATACGTTCCAGATGCCGGTGGACCTGAAGATTGAAACCGAAGGCAATCCCGAGACCAAGCGGATTGACGTTGTCGGAACATCATCCGAGTTCACCGTGGATACATTCGGCAAACCCAAAACCGTCACCATCGATCCGAGCGGCTATGTGCTGCGCTGGAACCCTGCCATGCGCGTGGCGGTGGCCATCAAACGCGGCGAGCAGTTTGCCGAGATCGGCGAGTTCGGCGATGCGTTGAAGGAATATCAGAAGGCCATCGAAGTGAACCGCCACAGTTCGCTCGCGCATTATCGCGTCGCGGAGGTCTTCTTCCTGCAGAATAACTTTCAGTCCGCGGCGAACGAATATCGCGAGGCGCTGAACGGCGATCTCGAACCGAAGTGGGTGGAGGTGTGGGCCCACATCAAGCTCGGCAACATTTTCGATGTCTCGGGCCAGCGCGATCGCGCCGTCAATGAATACAACCACGCCCTTCGCACCAAGGATGATACGCAGGGCGCGCAGGAAGAAGCCGCCAAGTATCTGAAGCAGCCGTATGAGCGCAAAAAAAGCAATGTCTAGCCGGACGCCAGCTTCGAAGTCAGCATCCAGCGCAGCACGCCATGTGGCTCGGCCGGAAAACGTTCGAGTTCGATGCACGCGATCGCGCCCTTTTTGAACTCCACTTGCAGATTGGGCGATCCGAGCAGATATGCCGTCAGCCGGCTGAACAGCGGCTCGTGGCCGGCCAGCAAAATCCGTTCCTCATCCTTGTGGGCGCGGATTTCGTCCCAAACAGTTTTGGGCGCTGATGTTGGTTCCAGCGCTTTGGTGCGCAACAGTTCGCCCTTGTAATCCAAGATTTCCGCCGCGAGTTGCGCCGTCTGCAAAGCGCGTTTGTAGGGACTGGTCAAAATCAACGACGGTGCAACGCCGGCGCTGGCAGCAACGCGCAAAACGGTCCGCAACTTTTTGCGGCCGTCGGGAGTCAGCGCCCGTTCCGAGTCCGGTTGACCCGCTTGTCCATCTTCGGCAATCCCGTGCCGGAGGATATAGATTTCCATTCCTGGTAGCCTACTGGTTTGAAACCTTACGTCGACCGCAGCGCGTTTTACCTCACGTGCGGCGCGCTCCTTTCTATTCTATTCTCGATCGCGGTCTCGCAGATTCTCCTGGCCCTCGCGCTCGCGGCGCTTCTGCTTTCTTCTCATCCGATCCGTTTGCCGCCCATCAAACTTCCACTCGCGTTGTTCATGGCCGGAACGCTAATTTCGTTACTGGCCTCCGGGCACATCCAGCAGGGCATGCCGCAAATCCGGAAGTTCTACGTGTTCTTTATTCTGCTGGTGGTGTACAGCACGTTTCGCAGTATCGGCCGAAATCCGCGCGATCGTGCTGCTGTGGGCCGCCGTCGCGACGCTTTCCGCCGCGCGCAGTTTGTTTCAATTCTGGCGCGTGTATCAGCAGTCGCAAGAGCTGCATCAGAGCTTTTACGACGCTTACGTTGGGTCGCGAATCACGGGATTCATGAGCCACTGGATGACGTTCGGCGGCGAAGAGATGATCGTGCTTTTGCTGCTCGCATCGTATTTGTTCTTCTCGCGCGAACCGCGCTGGAAAACGGCGGGCTGGATTTGCGCCGCGATTCTTGCAGTCTCGATGGTGCTCGGATTCACGCGCAGCATTTTTCTCCTGGGCTTTCCAGCCGGTCTGCTCTATCTGCTGTGGTTCTGGAAGAAATGGCTGGTTGCGGCGGTGCCGGTCGCCGGAGTCGTTCTTGTTGTTCCTTGGTCCACGAAGCGCTTCGGGAGCGCATCACTTCCGTGATTGTGCCGCGCGGCGAAGTGGATTCGAACCAGCACCGCGCGGTTTTGCGCGAAACCGGATTCCTGATGATCCGCGCTCATCCCTGGCTCGGCCTGGGCCCGGAGCAAATCAAGTATCAGTTCGATCAGTGGGTGCCGGCGGACGCGCGGCCATTGCCGGTGGGTTATTACGGGCATCTGCACAATATCTATTTGCAATACGCCGCCGAGCGCGGAGTCCCGGTTCTGTTGGTGCTGCTCTGGCTGATCGCGAAAGCGCTCTGGGATTTTGGACGCGCGCTGCGGCGCAAGCTGGCACCCGAATCGCGATTCATTCTGCATGGCGCGATCGCCGTAATCATCGCGATTTTGGCGGAGGGCTTCGCCGAGTACAATCTCGGCGACAGCGAAGTGCTTACGTTATTCCTGGCGGTGCTCGCGTTCGGCTACCTGGCTATTGCATCGGACCGTGATGTTCCGGAGTCCGTTTCTTCCGCGGACCGCTAGAACGGCGAGGCCGATCGGTATTTCCGGAAGCTGCCGGCTTCCGCGTCCGGCGAACCGGCTTGGGTTTCACGGGCGGAGGATTCGGCTCCAAAAGCGAAGGTTGCCCTTCCACGATGGGCTGCTTCTCGTCCTCTTCCTCTTCGGCGTGTTGCTCCGGCGGCCGCTCCGGCTCGGCGGGCGGATAGAACTCGGCACCCATGAATACAATGGGACCTTTCTCTTCGTCCGGCTCCACGCGGACGACCAACTTGTCTTGCGCGTAGTTGAGGAATTCGGAAAACTCCTGGAAACCAAAAGAGGCGGCGGAGAAGTTCGGAACCTCGGTTTGCACCCAGCCGGCCAAGTCGTCGAGTAGAACGCCGTTCTCCATCTCGAGGCGATGGGTTTCCAGCACGTCGCGCAACGGCGGCAAAGCTTCTTCCGGTTTCGGCGTGGGACGTTCGGGCTGCGATGCTCCTTTGCGCTCGATGATGTAACGGCCGCCTTGGCCGCTCACGTTCACGAAGTCGGCCTTCTTCAGCTTCTCGACGAAATCGGAAAAGCTGTTGGCGCCATATGCTTTTTCGGTGAACGCTGAATCGAGCTGCAGCATCGTCGATTTGAGGAGCCCGAGTTGCGGCTGCACGGCGCGGCGTTCGAGCACTTGCAAAGCGCGTTCCACCAGCGGCATCGCTTGCGCGAGATCGAGCGGCGCGGGGCGGCTGCGCTGTTGACCGCGCTGGCGGGCGCTCCCTGCCGGGCTGTTGGTCGGAGCCTTGCGGGCGCGGCGGACGCTCGCGAGTCTGCCCGCGATCTTCCGACAACAGCGATTCATAGCTCACGAATTCGTGACAGTTCTGTTGCAGGATGGTGCTGGTAAAAGCCTTGCCGCCCACAACGAACACGGTCTTGCCGTATTCCTTCAGCTTGTTCACCAGCGGGATGAAGTCGCTATCGCCGCTGACGATGGCGAACGCGTTCACGTGCGGATGGGTGAAGGCCATCTCGAGGGCGTCCAGCGCCAGGTTGATGTCCCCACCGTTTTTGTCGCCGCGCGGCGAAGGCAGGCGTTGCACCATTTGCACGGCGTTTTCGGCCATGGAACGGGCAGCGCCTTCCTGGCGTCCCCAGTTGGCATATGCGAACTTGGCGACCAGGTCGCCCCGCTCCTTGAGCGCGTCAAGCGGGAGCGATACATCAAATTCCCGCCGTAAAGTCGATTTCACGCCGATTTCAATGTTGTCGTAGTCGACAAACACGGCGATGTTCAGTTTTTCTTGCATCAGTTTTTGGTTATACCATGGCGCACAGCGCCAATGTTGTTCTTTCAAAGTAGGCAGGCGTCTCGCGCCCGCGGTTGCTTCACGCAGTCTGCTTTACAGAAGACCGGATGAAGTCGACAATTGCTTCGAGCGACGCACCGGGCTGGAATACAGCCGCGACACCCAGCTTCTTCAGCTCGGCGGCGTCCTCGTCAGGAATTATACCGCCGACCAGGACCAGAACGTCGTCCATCCCCTTTTCCCGCAGCAATTCCATAATACGCGGAACGATCGCGTTATGGGCGCCGGACAGGATGGAGAGCCCGATCACCTGGACGTCCTCCTGCAAGGCGGCGCTTACGATCATTTCCGGAGTCTGGCGCAGGCCGGTGTAAATCACCTCCATGCCCGCGTCGCGCAACGCTCGCGCGATGACCTTCGCACCTCGGTCGTGGCCGTCCAAACCCGGTTTGGCGACCAGCACCCGGATGCGTGGCTCCATATGATTTGATGGTAACACCGGATCAGCTGCCGGCTCAGGAGAATTGGTAGGGGGACAATTTCGCATCCCTGTAACTATCATGAGGGGCGCGACCCCAAGAGCGGACCAAGGTGAAAATTGGAGTGGACGGCGTCCAAGATAAGCGGCAGGGTGTTTTCGGGGCACTATGACAATTAAGCCGGGAATTTTACTGTTGATGATCACACTCGTAAGCTTCGGACAGCGAGCCACAGAGCCACCGGAATACGAGGTTGCCTCAATCAAGCCGAACACCGATAATGACTTTCGGTTTGCCTTTCGAATTGAACCCGACGGCATGCTTGCCGCGATTGGGATCACTCTCAAAAGGCTCATGATGACGGCGTACAACGTACAGGTTTTTCTCATCGTTGGAGGTCCGGGTTGGGTGGCTTCTAGGCGCTGGGACCTGCAAGCGAAGCCCAACCGAGCGGCTTCGCCTGATCAAATTCGGCCAATGCTCCGAGCCTTGCTCGAAGACCGCTTTCAACTCCACTCCCATTCAGAAACACGGGACATCCCGATCTATGAACTTGTCGTTGACCGCAAGGGCTCGAAAGTTCCAACAGCGAAGGACACCGAAACCAGGCCAATAGTGCGGGCCGCAACTGGTTCAATTGAACTTACGAATGCCACATCAGCGACTTTCGCCAGCCAGCTTTCGTACGCCTTGGCCCAGCCTGTTATCGACAAAACAAGCCTTTCAGGTAACTTTGATTTCGCGATCAAGTGGACCCCAGAGCCCGGCGAGGATGGCGGACCTACAACCGCCGGCTTGCCTCCGGGAACCCAAAACCAACCCGCTTCAAGCCTGGATGGGCCCTCCATTTTTACAGCGATCCGCGAGCAGTTAGGGCTGCGCCTAAAATCCGGGCGTGGCCCGGTCGAAGTGGTCGTGATTGACGACGTACAAACGCCAACGGCCAATTAAGAACCTAAACAGCCTGCTTTTCGCATAAAGATTTTCTGCCCCGAATTCAGCGCTTTCAAGAGTGTCGGTGCGGGCGGTGAACATGCGCGGAAGCGCTGGCATTGGTGCTCTATAGCACGCTGGTTTCGGTGTACACGCCGAAGACTTCGCGGAAAGCGTCGCAGATTTCGCCTACGGTGGCGTAGGCGCGGACGGCGTCCAGAATGTACGGCATGGTGTTTTCCGGACCTTCGGCGGCGCGCCGCAGAGCGTCTAAGCACTTCTGAACGTTTCCGTTATCGCGCCTGGACTTGAGCGCCGCGAGTTTTTCCAGTTGATGCGCTTGCGCCGACGCGTCGATCTCCAGGACTTCGATCGGCTGCTCGTTGTGTTCGACAAACGCGTTCACACCCACGATCTTCTGCTCGCCGGTCTCGATCGAGTGCTGATACTCGTAGCTGGCGTTGGCGATTTCGGTCTGAGGGAATCCGCGTTCGATGGCGGGGATCATACCGCCCATCTGATCGATCCGGCGCGATGTATTCGCGGGCGCGCGTTTCCATCTCGGCCGTCAGGCTTTCGACGAAATAGCTGCCGCCCAACGGATCGGGCACATCCGGCACGCCGCTTTCGTACGCGATCACCTGTTGCGTACGCAGCGCGATGGTCACGGCGTGCTCGCTCGGGAGCGCGTAGGCTTCGTCCAGCGAATTGGTGTGCAGGGATTGCGTTCCGCCGAGCACCGCCGCGAGCGCCTGGAGCGTGGTTCGGACGATGTTGTTGTAGGGCTGCTGCCAGGTGAGGGAACACCCGGCAGTTTGCGCGTGCGTGCGCAGCTTCCAGCTTCGTTCGTCCTTGGCGCCGTATCGTTCCCTCATTGTTTGAGCCCAGATCTTGCGCGCGGCGCGAAACTTCGCGATCTCCTCGAAGAAATCGTTGTGCGAATTGAAAAAGAAGCTGAGCCGGGGCGCGAAGCTGTCGATGGGCAAACCGCGCGCGACGGCCCACTCGACGTACTCCATGCCGTCGCGCAGCGTGAAGGCGAGCTCCTGGACGGCGGTAGATCCGGCCTCGCGAATGTGATAGCCGCTAATCGAAATCGGATTGAAGCGCGGGACATGCTGCGTCGAGTACTCGATGACGTCCGTCACGAGGCGCATGGATGGCCGCGGCGGATAGATGTACTCCTTCTGCGCGATGTACTCTTTCAAAATGTCGTTTTGCAGCGTGCCCGAGAGTTTGCTCCAATCGACACCCTGCTTTTCGGCCACTGCCAAATACATGGCCCAGATCACCGGCGCGGGTGAGTTGATGGTCATTGAGACGGTGACGCCGTCGAGCGGAATGCCGCGGAAGAGAATCTCCATATCTTCGAGCGAGCCGATGGAGACGCCGCACTTTCCAACTTCGCCCTCGGATGTGGGGTGGTCGGCGTCGTACCCCATGAGCGTCGGCAGATCGAAGGCGACGGAGAGGCCGGTTTGTCCCTGGCTGAGTAAATACAGGTAGCGCCGATTGGTCTCCTCGGGAGTCGCGAAGCCGGAGAATTGCCGCATGGTCCAGAGCTTGCCCTGGTACATGCTTTCGTGAATGCCGCGGGTGTAAGGAAACTGGCCGGGCAGCGGGATGTCGAGGCCGGCGACGTCGGCGGGCATGTACACCGGCTCGACCGGGATGCCGCTCAGCGTTTTGCGCGCGGGCGCGGTGGTGATCGCGCTGGGCCTGGACATCAATTCTATTGTAGATCGTAGATTGAAGATGCTAGGCAGCGATCTTCGGCTGTCAGGCAGTGCTTCAATCTCAGCGTGGGATCGGAACTACGATCTATCGCTTCACAGCAAGGCCAAACTAATCTTTAATGCTTGATCCACTTCCCGCATGGTTCTCGGACTCAATCTCCCTAGATTGCTGAGAACGCGTTTCCCATCGACACAGCGCACCATGTTGCACTGTACAACGCTATTCTTGGTCAGACCACCTTCCCCTTGTTTAACCGGTACATCCACCGGATATCGTTTGGGAACGTTGTCCGCGTCAGTAATCGCCGCGACAATAGTAACAGGGGAGAATTTGTGCCAGTATCGTTTTGAATTACGACACAGGGTCTCCTTTTGTTTGGCTCGCTGCCGATCGCGGGATCGAGATTAACCACCACCACGTCGCCGCGACTCCAGGTCGGCATTACGTCAAATCGCCCTCAGTGCCCATGAGTTCTTCTGCGATCTGCCTGGCGCAGGCTGCATTCGCAATATATCCTTGCGCCAGCTCCTCTTCAAGCTTCTTGTTGCGCATATCGTTAAGGTAGTAGGCTACAGCCTGCCGGACAAACGTGCTTCGGTTGGTCTCCAGTTCCTGAACAGCTATCTCTGTTTCCTCATAGAGAGCAGCGGGGAAATCGATGGCGATCTTTTTCACCGCCGCCCTTGCTGTTACTGAACGTGAGATTTGATGCCTCCCTCGCTTGGGTGTGGTTTTCATATCGTATTGCTTAGAGTATCGTCCATGCGAACTCTTCTATTATACGCAGGTCGCCAAAACCTATTATGCAGCCCGTGGCCATCGGTTTCAGGGGCTACAAGTGGTTGATGCTAAAGGCTAGAGTCGGATTCTAACGGCCTGCGGAGGCGTCAAACCTATGTATCGGACCTGGCCGTGCAGTCAACAGGGTCTAGGCTCGCATAACAGCCGCTGTTGGCTCTTGCGGCTTGGCGGGCCGATAGCCTCCGGGGACGATGCGCGCGGCAATCGATAGCCGGTTCCACGCGTTGATCGAGGCCACCGCAAGCGTTAGGTCGGATAATTCCTTGTCGCTGAAATGCGACCGCGCCTCGGCGTAGACGGCGTCCGGCGCGTGACCTTGGGTGATCAGCGTGACGGCTTCGGTCCATGCCAAAGCGGCGCGTTCGCGATCGCTATAGTACGGGCATTCGCGCCAGGCATCGAGCGAATACAAACGCTGCTCGTTGTCGCCGCTGGCGCGCAGGTCCTTCCAGTGCATGTCCAGACAATAGGCGCAGCCGTTGATTTGCGACGCGCGCAGTTGGACGAGAAACATCAGCGGTTTTTCAAGTCCGCACTGTTCGAGATACTGCTCCAGGCCCTCCATGGCTTGGTAGACGCCTGGAGCTGTTTTGGCGTAGTTGAATCGTGCTTCCATAATTTCCTCCTATGAGTTGGTTTCTGATTTGCGGTTGTAGTAGAGCGGCCAGCACCAGCGCTCCCGCCGACGCGGAGAACACCGAGTAGTCGAGCGGGGACTTGATGCCGAATGAAATAGACATGGCGATGCCGAATAGCGCGAGCAGAACCGCGCTGCCGAGCGCCACCCAGCGCGGCCAGACACCGAGAATCAATGCAACGCCGAAGCTGAATTCAGCAGCGGTGGCGGCCCATGCCAAGAACGGGATGGTGAACGCCGGCATGAACGAGTTGACTTGAGCGGTGTAGCGCATGAATCCATCGAAGTTTCCGTAACCGACGTTCTTGCCGTAGAGGCCGAAGCGGTCGGCGATGCCGGACAGGAACGAAGCGGCGAGGGCGAGGCGGAGATAGAGAATACCCCACCGCTCCCAACGCAGCGGCGCGGAGGCGGTCATGGGACGGGCACCGTGAGCGGTGTTTCGTGATCGCACGTGAAGTACGCAATGAATCGCGCCGGCTTGGTTTTGCTGGCGTTCGCCGAGACAGCATGAACGCCGTTGGGGGCCTCGTAGAAACTTTGGCCGGTTTTATAGATGGCCTCCGGCTGGCCTTTCACCTGCATCCGGACGGCGCCTTCGAGTACGTATCCGATAACCGCGCAGGGATGACTATGCTGCGCCGACGACTCGCCGGGGCCGTAGGTGACTTCGACAACTTTCGCCTGGAGCCGCTTGCCATCCAGAGCGGGGAGAGCGTGCGTGAAAACGATGCGGGCGTCTTCACCGCGGCCAATCACGGCCGCGCATAAGACTGCCGTGGTAGCGACGGCCAGCTTTTTCCAAGTCATGATTTGTTTCGCTCCCAGGACCAAGGTAAGCCAAAGTGGGCTACTCGCAAAGGTCCATTTACGGTATTCTTGCTGTACCACTTGTTATGGCCAAAGGGACCACCGCCTTCGACCTAGCGCTTCCATTGCACGACGGGGGGAAACCCGCGTACCGGCAGCTTTATGAGGCTCTGCGCTCGGAGATTTTGGATGGCCGCCTGAGTCCTGGGGCGCGTCTGCCCGCGACGCGCGATCTTGCGCGGCAGTATCAACTATCGCGCGGCACGATTGTGAACGCTTTCGAGCTGCTGAAATCGGAAGGATATCTGGAAGGCAGCATTGGTTCGGGCACCTACGTGAGCAAGATCTTACCCGACGAGTTGTTTCGCGTGGAGACCGGCCGCGAGGCCCCGCTGCAACGAAGACCGCGCCGGCGATTATCCAGCTACGCCAAGCGGGTCCGCCTGTTTCCTTTTGAACCTCGGCCGGCCCGCGCCTTCCGCGCGAACATACCCGCGTTGGATCTGTTTCCCACGAGCCTTTGGGCGCAGATTTCGGCGCGGCGTTTGCGGCAGGTTTCGACGAATGTTCTCTCGGGCTGCGATCCCATGGGATACCGTCCGCTGCGCGAAGCCATCACCGACTACTTGACCACCTCGCGCGGCGTTCGCTGCACGCCTGAACAAATCGCGATCGTATCCGGCGTGCAGGAAGCGCTCGATCTGGCGGCGCGCATTTTTCTGAATCCGGGCGATCGGGTGTGCATGGAAAATCCCGGATACATTGGCGCAGCCATGGTATTTGAATCGGTGGGTGCGAGGATTTCGGCGATCAGTTTGGATGGCGAAGGAATGGAGTTGCGCGCGACGAGCCTGCGGGGGGCGCGGCTTATTTACGTGACGCCGGGCCACCAGTTTCCGCTGGGGATAAGCATGAGCCTGGCGCGACGGCTGCAATTGCTCGAGTGGGCGCGGAAATCGGGGGCGCTGATCTTCGAAGACGACTATGACAGCGAATACCGGTATTCGGGGCGGCCGGTGCCGGCGTTGCAGGGGCTGGATCGCAATGGGTCGGTGCTGTTCGCCGGGAGCTTCAGCAAAGTGCTGTTTCCATCGCTTCGGCTCGGATATTTGGTGATCCCGCAGGATCTGGTGGAGTACTTCGCGGCCGCAAAATCGATCACCAGCCGGCATGCGCAATTGGTGGATCAGGTGGTGCTGTGCGACTTCATCAGCGAAGGGCATTTCGGGCGTCACCTGAGGCGCATGCGAAGCGTGTACGCGGAGCGCTTGTCGGTTTTGTTGCAGAGCGCGCGCGAAAATCTGGCGGGGGTGTTGGAGATATCAGGCGTCGAGGCGGGACTGCAGACGGTGGGATGGTTGCAGGGAGGGATCACGGGCGAAGCGGCTGCCCGCGCCGCCGCCGCGCGCAATGTGGAGGTGATTCCACTTGGCTGGTACACCCGGGGGCGGGTCAAGCTGGATGCAAATCGGCGGGAGGGATTGCAGTTGGGTTTTGCCGCCGTGGACGGACGGGAAATCCGGCGCGGGGTGAAGGAGCTTGCGGTATCGCTTCAAAATTCCAGGCGGGCTTGAAACGCGATCATGCGGGGCGAGCTATCGCCACCGAGTCCGACGCCGAGCAATCCGGTGGGAGGCGACGTCGCGGAGGTGAGCGCGCCGAAGCCGGTTTGCGTGGATGGGATGCCCGGGATTCCAGCGATCACCACCGAGGGCAGTGCGAAATTCGGATGATTGAAGAGATTGAAGCATTGCGCTTCCAAGCGCAGCTTGAGGCGCTCGTTCAGGGTGAACCATTTCGTCATATAAAGATCGCTCCAGACGAAATCCGGGCCTCGCAGCGCGTTTCGTCCAAGATCTCCAAACTGGCAGGTCTGCGGGGCGTCACCTCCGGTACACGCACCGGTGCTGGGGTCGACTGCCGAAGCAAAGGCGGCCGGGTTCAGCCATTGGATGGTGCCTGGCTGCGTGATCCCCGGAATCGGATTGTGTTCGTACAGTGGAACTCCCGGCACCACGCTCGCAAACTGCGGCCCGCTGCCATTCACGATTCCGTTTCCATTCGACGAGTACGGAGCGCTCAGGACTGAGAACGGGACGCCGCTGTGCCAAAATGCGGTTCCGGAAATTTGCCATCCATTCACGAGCCGGCCCAGCGCGCGATTCCGGGTGTGGAGCGGAAGCTGGTAGACGTAGTTGGCGGTTAGGTTGTGACGAATGTCGTAGTCGCACGGCCCGCGATCACGCGCCAGATCGCCGGGGATGGGCGAAAGCAGCGCACCGGCGGAGAACTGCAAGAATCCGCCGTTCGAAACCGTGTCGATGCAATGGCTCCAGGTGTAATTTAGTTGCGCCTGAAAACCATGGGCAATGCGCTTTTCCGCGGTCAATTGCAGTCCGTTGTAGTGGCTGTTCGCTCCGGTGCTGAGTTGGGTGACCGCTCCGAAGCGAGGGTCAACGGGCCGGCCGTAGGGAAACGGCGAGAAGCAGCCGGCGCACACGGTTTGGTAGCCATTGACTTGCGTGGTGTAGGGCTGGTTCACCGCGCGGGTGCCGACGTACTGCGCTTTGAAGTCGAAGGTTGCGACCTGCTGTTCCACGCCGAAGCTCCACTGCATGAAGTAGGGCGCGTGCAGCTCGCCATTGGGAACGGCGGTGATCGAGACCGGCGGCAAGCAGGCATTGCGGTTTGCGAGCTGGTTGACCAGAGGCGACGCGCAGGATGAGTTGGCCTTGTGCGAAGCCCGAGAGAAAGCTCTGATTCGCGGCGGAGGTGGCGTCGATGGCGCTGTTCGGCACGCCCGGCGCGATCGCGAGGCCGCCCACGGTGCCAAGCAGTCCGCCCTGAAAGGTGTTCACGTACGGAGGATTGGCGCCGGTGAGATCGGCAACGCTTCCGGGGAGAAGATCGCTGAACAGTCCGAAGCCGGTCCGCAGCACCGTTTTGGGGGCGATCTGCCAGGCGATAGCAGTGCGCGGCTGGAGGAGAGCACCGGGCGTTGATTGAAACAACTTTCCAACATGCGTTTCAATCAGATCGCTCAGAGGTTGGTTTACATTGTGCGAGCTGGAATCGAATGATCCTGGCAAACGCGCCAGGGCGTCGTGCGGGTTCAACGGGTTGGAATTGTGCGTAAGGCGGATGCCGAAGGTCCAAGTGAGATGCGACGTCAACTTCCAGGAATCCTGCGCGTATAGATCGACATTCAGAAAATTGAACGGCTGCGAATCGGCGAGGGGATAAGTGCGGGTTGCGGTGGAGGCCACGCCATAGATGAACTCGGGCAGGCCGGTATAGGTAACCGTTGGAACGGTTCCTTCGCCGAAATCGTAATCGTTGAGACGGAAAATGCGGGTGTTGGTGCCGAAGCGCAACTCATGCGAGCCGACGCTCCAGGCCAGATTGTCGTTGATGAAGAATCGGGTGGCACGCCGGCCTTGCACCCAGGTATTGTCGAGGCCTCCGAGGGGAGTGAACGGAGCGCCCGCGCCCAAGCCCTCGAGCACGATCGGGAAGGCCGCGAGCGTCTGCTGTAGATTCGCCGGTCCAAACAGGCTCTGATACCACGAGAACGCCGGGTTGAAATAGTTCACCAGATGCGATGAGAAGACGTGCGTGTATCCGGAAGCGAACGAATAGAGCGGCTGCGGCGAGATGGCGTTGAACAACGGATTGATCGGATCGGTGTAAGCGGCCTGCAGCCCGCCGTCGTATTGAAAGCGGAACCAGGCCATGTTTCGTTCGCTGAGGTTGTAATCGAGACGCGCGGTCTGCACTTGCTCGTGATCGTCGCTGGAGTGCGAAACGCTCTGGCGGTTCGCGCAGCCATTGCCGTTGGGCGGATTGCCCGCCGCCGCGCTGCCATCGGTATTGAAAGGACACCCGAGCACGGAAAGAGGAGTTCCGGCGGTGCTTTTGTAGAGCGAAAACAGCTTTTCGTAGAAGGGGACCAGTTCCGGTTGCGCGGGATATTGAGCTCCGGTGAGAACGTCGCGGCCGCCTACGGGGAGCTGCTGGAGGATGTAATTTTCGAGCGCAGGCGTGGGGACGGTGGTTGGCGTGACGATGGGCAGCGCGATGCGTACCCACTCGGAATCGAAAAAGAAAAACAGCTTGTCATGCACAATCGGCCCGCCCAAGCTGCCGCCGAAATGATTCAGGGTTGAGCGCGGCTGGTGACCGCCCGGCGTGGCGTTGGTAAAGAAATCCGCCGCATTGAACCTGGACCCATTCCACAGCTCGTACAAATTTCCGTGGAACTGATTGGTTCCGGATTTCGTGACGTAGTTGACTTGCGACGCCCCATAGCGCCCTTGATCGACGGCATAGGACAACGTGTTCACGGTAACCTCGGCGATGGAGTTAAGGCCGAGAACAAGGTTCGTGGAAAGCCCGCTGTTCAAGTTAGTCAACGGATCGTTGGTTTCGAGGCCGTCGACGATGTATCCGTTGGCGAGCGCGGGAAGGCCGTTGAACTCGACGTTGCCATAGCCGTTGGAGGAGCCGACGAAATCGTTGCCGCTGCCGGCGGTATTGATGAGCGCTCCGGGCGCGAACTGCAGCGGATACGTCAGGTCGCCTCCGGGATTGGGCAGGTTTTCGAGCGCGGGCGCGGCGAGCGTGCTGGATGTATTGGGATCGTCCGTGCTGACGCCGGCTGCCTGCTCGGTGACGGTGACTTCCTGCCGCTGCGTCTGGACGGCGAGAACGATGTCGACCGCGGTGGTGCGGCCGAGTGCGGCCGACACATTCTGGATGCGGCGCTGTTCGAAGCCCGCGGCGGCCGCCTGCACGGTGTAGGTTCCCGGCGTCAATTGCGGGAAAGTTGAAGCGGCCAGACTCGTCGGCTTCGACGCTGCGCTTCAGTCCGTTGCCGGAGTTTGCAATGGACACGGCCGCGCCACGGATCGCGGCGCCGGTCTCGTCGTTCACTTGTCCCGAGATCGCGCTGGTGGTCTCTCCCTGGGATCGGGCCTGGCGCGGATTGAGTGACAAAATGGCAAGGAGCGCGGCGAACGTTCCGTATTTAGTCATGCCTAAAAATGAATAACACGATTGGGTGGCCGCGCGCAACGCCTTTGTTTGCGCATTCCTGATCACGCGCGCTATGCTCTTGATTTAGTGGCCCCTAGAACCAAAGCGAGCGTCAACACCGAGTCCGTGGATGATTACCTAAAGGCCATTCTGGAGCTGGGAGGCCCCGAGGAGCAGCGCGTCACCAGCAATGCGCTCGCGAACCAATTGGGGGTCCGGGCGGCTTCCGTCACGGGCATGCTACAGAAGCTCGCGGCGCAGCGTCCGGCGTTGGTCAAGTACGAGAAGCATCACGGCGCGCGATTGACTCCAGCGGGCAAGATGCGCGCGTTGGAGGTTCTGCGCCACCACCGGCTGCTCGAACGCTTCCTGCACGATGTTCTGGACTACACCTGGGACGAAGTTCACGAAGAGGCTGAGCGACTGGAACATTTCATCTCGGAGAAGCTGGAGGATCGGATGGCGGCCAAGCTGGGAGATCCGGAGACCGATCCGCACGGGCATCTGATTCCCGAAAAAAGCGGGGCTGTCGCGGTGCGCGATGAGGTGCCGCTGTCGACGTGGGCCTGCGGCGTTCCGGCGATCATCAGCAGCGTTTCCGATCGTGATGCTTCGGCGCTGCGCGAGATGGAGCGGCTAGGCTTGCGCCCGGGCATAGCGATCATCGTGGAAGCGGGCGTGCGCAGCGCGTCGCTGCTGGTGCGGATTGGCGGCCAGTCGCCCGTGGCGCGGTTGAGCCAGAAGCTGGCGGGTTTGGTGTCGGTGGTCCCGGCGGCGGGCGTCCGTGCCACACTGGTTCCTGACCCATGAAAATCCGCATCAAGAAATTGCATCCCGACGCCATCCTGCCCAGCTACGCCCACGGCCCCGATGAAGACGCCGCGATGGATCTGTGCGCGCTGGAGCGCGTGGTGCTGAGCCCGGGCGGTGCGCAAGCCGTGCCCACCGGCATCGCGATCGAACTGCCGCGCGGACACGAAGCGCAGGTACGTCCCCGCAGCGGCCTGGCGCTCAAGCACTCGATCACGGTAAATTTCGGCACAATCGATCCCGGCTACCGCGGCGAAATCCGCGTGGTAATGTTCAATTTGGGCCGCGCCGATTATGTGGTTGAGAAAGGCGACCGAATCGCGCAGCTCATCGTGGCTCCCTATGACGCTGTCGAATGGCAGGAGGGCGATGATTTGGCCGACAGCGCCCGCGGGGCGCCGGGGGATTCGGGTCATCTGGAAGATAACAGCGCTGGTAACCTCAGCGCCTTTGGAAGCGCTACCATAGCTAGAGAAGCCTATGTTGATTCGAAAAGCCCGCTGATCTCCGCAATTCCGACGTTACGCCCAAGCAGCTGTACGTCAACCGGCGCAGCTTCCTCGCAGGATCGGTCGCGTTAGGTGCGTTTGGCGCGCTCAGGGGAACGGCTCGCGCCGCCAAACTGGAGGACGTAAGAAGACCTCCTACAATGTCGGCGACGAAAAAGTATCGCCGCTCGAAGCCATCACGCATTACAACAATTTCTACGAGTTCGGCACCGATAAAGCAGACCCGGCCGAAAACGCCAAGGATTTCCGCACGTCGCCCTGGACCCTCAAGGTGGAAGGCGAAGTGGCCAAGCCAATGACCTTCGATCATGACGGGCTCATGAAGATCGCGCCGCTCGAAGAACGCATCTACCGCCATCGTTGTGTCGAAGCTTGGTCCATTGTGGTTCCCTGGATCGGCTTCCCGCTTAAACGCGCTGCTCAAGCAAGTGGAGCCTCTGCCGAAAGCGAAATACGTTGCGTTTGAGAGCTACTACGATGCGAAGCAGATGCCGCGCGGTCGCTGGGCCGGCATCGAGTTGCCCTACGTGGAAGGTTTGCGGCTGGACGAAGCCATGCATCCGCTGGCGCTGCTGGCGGTGGGTCTCTATGGCGAGACGCTGCCCAATCAGGACGGCGCGCCCATCCGGCTGGTGGTGCCGTGGAAGTACGGCTTCAAGAGCATAAAGTCGCTGGTGAAGATTCGCCTGGTGGACAAACAGCCGCCCACCACCTGGAACATTTCGGCCCCCAATGAATACGGCTTCTACTCGAACGTGAATCCGCAGGTGGACCATCCGCGCTGGAGCCAGGCCAAAGAACGCCGCTTGGGCGAAGTGTTCAAACGCAACACTCTGATGTTCAACGGCTATAGCGAGGTGGCCAGCCTGTACGCCGGCATGGACCTTCGCAAGAACTACTAGTCCGTACTGAGCAATCCGCTTTGAGTAATTTTCTCGGCAAGATTCTCGGCAGCCGGTGGACCAAAGTTGTCTTGTTCGCGGCTTGCCTGGTTCCCCTTCTGCTCCTCGCGCCCGGGCTGTGGATGCTCGCGACTCAAGGCTATTCGCCCGATCTAACCGCCAATCCCATCGAATACATCACGCACTACACGGGCGATTGGACCATCCGCTTCCTGCTGATCACGCTGTGCGTCACGCCTTTGCGCAAGATCCTTAACCAGCCCAAACTGGTGCGGTACCGGCGCATGCTGGGCCTGTTCGCGTTCTTCTACGTCTGCCTGCATTTTCTGACCTGGTTTGTGCTGGACAAATTCTTCAGCTTCCCGGAAATGTGGGCGGACATCATCAAGCGGCGCTACATCACGGTGGGAATGCTGGGATTCGCGATGCTGATTCCGTTGGCCGTCACTTCGACCGCGGGCTGGGTGCGCCGTCTCAGTTTCGCGAAATGGCAGCGCTTGCACCGGCTGATCTATTTCGCCGTGCTGGCCGGGGTGATTCACTACTACTGGCTGGTGAAATCCGACGTGCGGTTGCCGTTGATGTACGGAGCGATGCTGGCCGTGCTGATGCTGTACCGGTTTTTCATCTGGAAGCAGGCTCCCGCTAAGCGCGCGCCCGCGCCCCGTCCGGTCACCACTCCGAATACGGCGTCCCTTCCAGACTAGTCAGATCCGATCCGCTGCGGACGTCGAAGATGCCGGGCTGGGTCTGGTTCGCGGTGTTGCGTCGCATCCTCCATGATCAGCTTCCAGGAATCGTTGCTGCCCGTGATGGGATCCATCGGCACCTGCCGCAGATACCCGTCGCTCACCAGATCCTGCAACGTCTGCGGCGCCTTCTGCTTGTCGTAGGTGTATTCGTCGATCACGGTGCGCAGCGTGAACAGATTGTTCTTCAGCACGCTTTCCTTGGAGCGCTGGATGGACCGTGTATAGATAGGCACCGCGATCGCCATTAATACCGCAATGATCGCCATTACGATCATCAGCTCGATGAGCGTGAAGCCGAAGCGCCGGCGCGTGGAAGGTTCGGAGTGGTTCATGGCAGCATCACCATTTTGAATACGCCGTTCCATCGCGCGCGTTGTCCATGTTCTTGGTGTAAACGTCGAACACGTTCTGTCCGCCCCAGGACTGCGAGTCGGGATCGTCGCGATCGCTCCTGAGGCCCCAATCGTAGGAATTGGTCATGGGGTCCTTGGGAATGCGCCGCAGATACTTCATCTTTTTGTCCACGGATCCGGTGGCTTTGATACCGTCGACGAGTTGCTGCAGGCTCTCGGGATAGTTGTCGGAGTCGAGCTTGGCGGGCCCGATTTTCCCCGCGTCCATGTCGTCCTTGAACTTGTCGATGGCGTTCCGCATCTGGGCGAGCGCGCGTTCCAGATCACGCTCCCGGTCGCGCTGAACCTTGTAGCGCGCCAGCGGCACGGCCATCGATGTGAGGATCATCATGATGGTGAAGGCCACGATGAGCTCCACCAACGTGAGTCCGCGTTGTCGACGGCGCTTCATACTCCCGAACTCCCTACTGGACACCTACTGTACGACGACCGACACCGGAGCAGCCTGTAAGGTGATCGGCTGCTGTTTCGAATTCTTCAGAGCCGCCTCGGTGATGCTCACGTTCGTCGTTCCCTTGCCGACCGCAGTGAAAGTGAACTGGAGCAGCGGACCGTTGCCGCTCACTCCGCTGGAGCCCGCCAGACGGTTCACCTCGATACTGGCATCGCCCGTATCGTTGCGAATGTCCAGACTGGGCGCGATGATCTTGCCATCTTGTATCAGCATGGCGCCGGGCGAGATCATTTCCAGACGCAACACTTTTGGATCCCAACGGACCTTGACCGGCACGCTCGCCACATCCGTCAGATTCTGCGCCTGCGAGCGTCAGCAGGACCTGGCCGCTCAATTGCGCCGCCGTTTTCGGCGGGTTGAGCGCTATGGCGGCTGCTCCACCGGGAACGCCCGGTGTGACCACGGGCGTCGTGCTTGCAGGGGCAGGCGAGGGAGCGGCGGGCGCTTGTTCCGTCCGCGGCCCGTAACTCAGCTTCACGGTTTGATCCGTTCCCGCGGCGATGGCTTTCAGATCCACCCCAGTGATTTCCGGCTTCCGCACGATATGCGGAATCAGGGCGATCATCAACTGTTCGCTCTGCTTGTCCTTCGACACGTTGCCGAACAGATACTTGCCTAGAATCGGTATGTTGACCAGGCCCGGTATTCCGCCGATGACGCTGGTATCCTGCGAGGACATCAAGCCACCCAGCAGGCTCACTTCGCCGTCGCTGCAGCCGGATGTCGGCCTCGTTCTTCTTTTGTGCGATCACCGGCTGGCTGAGGCCGCCCAGATTGAGCGTGCTCGCGATGTCGGAAATATCAATGGCTCACGTGCAGCGTTACTTCGTCGTTGCCATGCACGTGCGGCGTGATGGTCGACATTCACGCCAACATCGACGAATTGAAACTGCGTGCTCACCAGCGGGCTGACGCCCACCGTGCCGACGCCCGGCTGGAAGCTGCCGGTTGCGTACGGATACTTCTCGCCGATTTTCAGATCGACTTTCTGGCCGTCGGAAACGCGCACCTGCGGGCGATTCCTGAATTTTGGTTCTGGAATCCGACATCACGGCCTGCAACATCGCGCCCGGAAGGCTGGTGGAAAAATCGCCGGTGCCGATGTGTCCCAGTTGCGAAAGAGCGACGAAGGTCGAGCCGGGTGTGCCGGTCGTGCCGGTGGTGCCGTTGTTGTTGCCGTGTGGTGCCGGTTGCGCCCGTGCCGCCGGTCCCGTTGGCCCCGGTCCGGTAGTGGAGGTGATTGGATTTCTGGGCGAGAATGCGAATGGCACCGCCAGTCCGTTCGTGCCATTGGACACCAGCCCGGCCCCGATCTGATGGCTCACGTCGCTTGATACGTCCATCACGATCACATCCACCACCACTTCGGCTTTCGGCTTGTCCAGATCGTGCAGCAGCTTTTCCACCAGCGCGACCTTATCCACGGTGTCGCGCACCACGATCGCGTTCTCCGCGTTGAATTGGAACATCCGGCGCACGTCGGTCACCGAGCGCACGGCCGTCACAATTTCCGAAAACTCCTGCGTCGAGGTCGGATTCCTCAGGTAGAAAACCTTCACCACTTCGTCTTCATAGTCGCGGCGCTTGGTGACGTTGTCTTCGGTGACGAAAATCGCGTTCGCGCTCACCGGCTTCCAAAATGTCTTGGTCAGCAGCGCGATGTAATCCAGCGCTTCCTGCAAAGTGACGTTGTTCAGATCGAGGTTGGCGTTCTTGCCCGCCTGAATCTGCGGATCGAACAGCACATTGATTCCGGCCAGCTTGCCCACCGTCTCATACAGCACCTTGGGCGGCTGATTGTTCATCTTGAGCAGGCTGATCTGGTTGGTTACCGGCTTCAACTCGGGCACCGCCTGTAGCGATTCGATCATCGCCAGGCTTTCCTTCTGCGCCTTCTCGAGCGGACGTCAGCGGCTTTTCACCGGGCGGAACCAAACCCTTTTGCTTCTGTTCCAACAGCTCCTTCACCTGCTGCATATTCTGGAGAGCGATCATCGATCCCGGATCGACGCTGAAGGCCTTCTGAAATTCCGCCAACGCCTTCTCCAAGTCGCCCGCCTTTTGCAGCTTGTTGCCGGCATCCACGTGCGCCGTTCCTGCCTCGAAGCGCGCCCGCCGGGTGGAAAGCTCATAGGACGCATCCTTCGGATCTTCTTTCAGCGCCTGCTGAAAGTATTCCAGAGCTTTGTCGTATTCCTTGCGTGCTTCGGCCTGCTGACCTAGTTTCAACAGCTTGTCGCCCTTGCGTGTGCTGGCGTGAAGGCTCTGGGCCGGCACCAATAGCCATAGGGCGCATAACGCCGCCAAAACACGTAACCTGTTAAAAGGAATCATCTTATTCTCAAGTAAGGCCCTATGTTACAATAAACCTGAATCGGCACGGGATACTGCCACATAAACGCTTGACGCGGCGTGCTTTCCTGGCGTTGACTAGAAAACGGACATTGAGTTTAGAATCAGGGCTGGGCCTGGAATCAAGATGGAGTCTGGAATCAAGATCTTGAGCGACAACCGTCATGCCGGGCACAACTATCATCTGCTGGAGCGGATGGAAGCCGGCTTGGCGCTGACCGGGACGGAAGTGAAAGCCGCCAAGGATGGCCGCGTCCAGCTCAAGGACAGCTTTGCCGAGGTGCAAGCCAATGAAGCCTGGCTGCTCAACGCGCACATCGGCCAGTATTCGCACGGCAATCGCGAGAATCACGAGCCAACCCGCCGGCGCAAGCTGTTGCTGCATAGGGAAGAGATCGACAAATTGCTCGGAAAAACGCGCGAAAAAGGGTCTGACGCTGATTCCCACCAAGATGTATCTCAAGAACGGCCACATCAAGGTGGAGCTGGCCGTCGCTAAAGGCAAGAAACTGCACGATAAACGGGAATCCGAGCGGACGCGGGAGATGGAAGCCGAGGCCCGGGCGGCCATTGGACGAAGCGAGGATAGCATGCGAGGATCCTATCGGAGGGGGATCAGAATGGAAATCAAGCTCGAACCGAAGAAACGTTGCGGAAGTTGACACGGACGCGCTGGTCATCGTGGGATTCGATGGGGCACCGCCGGAGGGGCCCGCAGCCGCGGAAATCAAGGAATTCTACGACTCGGGAGAATTCTCTGGAAAGGCCCTGGAAGTTGCCGTTCTGCATCACCCGGGCGGGCTGAGCGCAAAACGGCTTGTGCTTGCGGGCGGCGGAAAGCGCGACAAATTCGATGCGGCGGAACTGCGCAAACTCACCGGCGCCGTGGTGCGTTCGCTGAAAGCCAAGGGCATTCACAATATCACGCTCGCCCTCGATGAGGCTTTTCGATCGGACGATTTCGCCGCGGCGGCTGTCGAAGGCGCGCTGTTGGCCGATCTCAGAAAACGACCGCTACAAAACCGATCCCAAGAAGAACGAGAAGTACGTCAGATTCGTTTGCGGTGCTGGGCGGATCCCAAGCCGCCATCGATCGCGGGCGCATTCTCGGCGAAGCCCAAAACTTCACCCGCGAGTTGGCGAACGAGCCAGCCGAATGTTCTGACACCGATGGTGCTGGCCGATCACGCGAAAAAGATGGCGTCAGAATACGGTCTGGAGTGCGAGGTGTTGGATCAGGACCGCATGCGGCAGCTCGGAATGGGCGCTCTGCTGGGCGTCGCGCAAGGCAGCGCGGAGCCTCCCGCTTTGATCGTGATCCGATACAAGCCCGCCAATGCTCCCACGGCCAAAGATCACCTCGGCCTGATCGGCAAGGGCGTGACGTTCGACACCGGCGGCATTTCGATCAAGCCGTCGGACGGCATGGAAAAGATGCGCTACGACATGTCGGGCGGCGCGGCGGTGATCGGCGCCATGCGGGCGATCGCGCAATTGAAGCCGGCGATCCCGGTGACGGCGCTGATTCCGGCGGTGGAAAATATGCCGGGAAGCAAGGCGCAGCGGCCGGGCGACATCGTCAAATCACTCTCCGGCAAAACCGTCGAAGTGCTCAATACGGATGCCGAAGGCCGGCTCATTCTGATCGACGCGCTTACGTATGCACAGCGCCTGGGCTGTACGCACCTGGTGGATGCTGCGACGCTGACCGGGGCTATCGTGGTCGCGCTGGGCAACGTCAACATCGGGGCGTTTACGAACAACGAAGCCTTCCTCGAGAAGCTGCTGGCGGCATCCAAGGCGGAGGGCGAGAAGACCTGGCCGATGCCCATGGACGAGGAATACAAAGAGCTGCTGAAAAGCTCCTTCGCCGATCTGCACAATATCGGCGGGCGCTCGGGCGGGTCCATCACCGCGGCCTGGTTCATTCGCGATTTCGTGGATGAGACGCCGTGGGTGCATCTGGATATCGCGGGCACGGCCTGGCTCGATGATGCGAAGCCGTACATGGCGAAGGGGCCAACGGGCGTGGGTTTGCGGACGTTCGTGCGGCTGGCCGAAACTTGGTAGCTGTCCGTTTGCGATACACTTCATCCCGCCGCTGAACAGGCGCTCGCGCCTCTTGATCACATTTCTCTTTTAGATCCTTCGCCCGGCCCCTTGGCCCCCGCCTTGCCATACTAAGTCAATCATGCGAACGCTCGCGCAAGACATCCGCTACGGCTGGAGAATGCTCGCCAAGACGCCTGGTTTGACGGCCGTTGTTGCGATCACGTTGGCGCTGGGCATCGGCGCTAACGCCATGATCTTCAGCATCGTCAATGGATTCCTCCTCCGGCCTCTGCCTGTTCCGCACCCCGAGCAGATTGCCGTGCTCGCGTCCAATCAGAAGGGCAGCGCTCCCTTCGTGGTCCAGTTCTCGTACCCGGACTTCGTCGATTTCCGCAAGCAGGCGGAGTCCTTCGCCGATCTGTTCGCCTACCGGATGGCTATCCCTGGCCTGAGCGCCGACGGCCGGGCGGATCAGCTCGTGGTGGGCTTCGTCTCGGGAAACTACTTTTCCGCTCTGGGGGTAAAGCCTTCACTGGGCCGTCTGATTGTGGCCGGCGAGGAGAATCAACCCGGTAAACAGCCGGTGCTGGTGCTTGGCTACTCGTACTGGCAGAAGCGATTCGGCGGGAATCCCAACGTGATCGGGAAACAGGTCCGTCTCAACGGACAGGCCGCAACGATCGTCGGTGTCGTGCCCAAGCAATTCATAGGCACGTACTCGGTCCTCGAACTGGATGGCTATTTGCCATTCAGCAATAGCGGGGCCCTGGAGCAGATCGCCAGGACCGTGGCCACCGATCGAAGTGCGCGCGGCCTGCTCGTCCTGGGCCGGTTGAAACCGGGCGTCAGCTTTTCCGAAGCGCAAGCATCCATCAACGTCATTGCCGCGCGTTTAGCGAAACAGTATCCGTCCACAGACGGGAACGTCACCGTGCAAGTGTACCGGGAGCAACTGGCGCGGCCGTTTCCGCTGGGAAGCAATATCGTGCCTGTCATGGCAGGCTTCTTATTGTGTCTCGCGGCCCTGTTGTTACTTTTGGCGTGTATGAATGTCGCGAATGTTCTGCTCGCGCGAGCTACGGCGCGGCAGCGCGAAATGGGTTTGCGCGCGGCCTTGGGCGCCGGACGCGGCAGGCTGATTCGTCAAATGCTCACCGAGACGATTCTGCTGGGTCTAGTGGGCGGTGTGTTGGGTGTATTTCTTGCACTATGGGTGAACCCGGGCGATGTCTCTAAGCTCGCCGCCACTACCCTTCCCATTCGTCTGGACTTCGGCTTTGATTGGCGCGTTTTCGCCTACTCGTTTGCAGCCGCTCTCTTCACCGGAGTTTTTGTCGGGCTGTGGCCCGCTCTTCGCGTTTCACGAGCGGACTTGAACAGCGTTTTGCAAGAAGGCGGACGAAGCGACACGGCTGGGACGCGGCGTCAACGGCTGCGGAGCGCATTAGTTATCGCTCAAGTGGCCGGTTCGCTCATGCTGTTAGTCATCGCGGGATTGTTGGTCCGCAGTCTGAAACACGGGGAAACCATGTACCTGGGTTTCGATCCCGACCATCTGCTGAATCTCAGCGTAGATCCCAACCAAATCGGTTACGACGAAGCGCGCACCAATGAGTTCTATCGCCAGCTTGAAACCCGAGCGCGTGCGTTGCCCGGCGTGCAATCGGTGAGCATGGCCTACGGCGTACCGATGGGAACCACCAACATCGTGAATGGAGGCACGGTTGACGTCGATGGACAGACGCTCCCTCCGGGCCAGCCGCCACCCTCGGTGTTCTTCAACAATATCGCTCCAGATTACTTCAAGACAATGCGGGTTCCTCTGCTTCGAGGACGTGCATTTGCGGACTCCGACAACCAAACTGCGCCAGCGGTCGCGATTGTCAACCAGACCATGGCCGACAGGTTTTGGCCTCATCAGGATCCCATCGGCAAGCGCTTTGTTCTCAAGACCGCCATAGCGCCTTCGAAAGCGCTGCAGATCGTTGGCATCGCCGCCACTGGCAAGTACGCGTTCATTTCCGAGGATCCCAGGCCGTTCTTTTATGTGCCGCTGGCGCAAAATTACATTTCGACGCGCGCAATCCAGGTGCGGACGTCGGTCCCTCCGGAGACGTTGATGCAACCATTGCGGGATGAAGTGCGCAAACTCGCACCTGATCTGCCAGTCATGCAATTGGAGGCCATGCAGCATACGGTCGCGGGCTCTAATGGCCTCCTGATTTTTCGCTCGGGAGCCCAGGTCGCGTCCGAAGTCGGGGCGATTGGGTTGATATTGGCCATCGTCGGTATCTATGGCCTCGTTTCGTTCACGGCGGCCCAGCGCACTCGCGAAATCGGAATTCGCATGGCGCTCGGCGGAAGCGCGGGTGACGTGCTGCGGCTGGTTCTGAAGCAAGGTGTTTGGATGGTGACCATCGGCTTGGGCGTCGGCGTGGTCGCCGCTTTGGGAGTCACGCGCATCATGGCCCGTTTACTGATCGGCGTGAGCCCGAGCGATCCCCTGACTTACGTTAGTGTTGCGCTGCTGCTGACCGCTGTCGCGTTGCTGGCCTGCTGGATTCCGGCGCACCGCGCTACGCGCATCGATCCCGGCATCGCTCTGCGCTACGAATAAGTCTTGACTCACGACACTGTGTGTTATACAGTGTGTATAACATAGTGTTTGGAGAACAGTGTCGGACCAATGAATCCTGACCGCTTCGAAAACCTTCGCCTCGAATTGCGCCGTGGTTGCTTAGTCTTAGCAGTGATGGCACAGCTCCGCACGGAACGATACGGCTACGTCTTACGTAAAGCTTTGGCAGACCAGGGAATGGACATCGACGAGAACACGCTCTACCCATTGCTTCGGCGGCTGGAGAGCCAAGGGTTGTTGGTCAGCCAATGGCGCGAGCAGGATAAGCGCAACAAGCGCTTTTACCGCCTGTCCGCCGATGGCGAGCAGGTTCTGAAGCAGTTACTCGACGAATGGAATGCCATCAATTCTTCTCTGAACCGTGTAATCGCGGAAAGCGAGGCGGTAGCCCCGCAGGGAGTTTAACTATGGATCTCATTGAGCGTTACATGAGCGCAGTGAAGCTGCTCCTGCCGAAAGAGCAACAAGACGACATCCTCGCGGAACTATCGGAAGACCTTCGGTCGCAGATTGAAGACCGGGAAGCCGGGCTGGGCCGCGAGCTGAATGAAGACGAAGTGGCCGCCATCATTAAGAAGCGTGGCCTACCGATCATGGTTGCTAGCAGCTATCTGCCGCCCCAGTATCTCATCGGTCCCATGTGGTTTCCGATGTACCGTTTCGTTCTCAAGATGGTGATGTTGTGGGTCCAGGTTCCGGTCCTGGCGCTAATCGTTGCGCCTGTCATTTACTTCACCTCCCCGAACCCGACTTCCGCCCTGCGCGGCTTTGTGGGCCAACTTCCGTCAGTTGCGATCACGACCTTCGGGATCATTACGTTCATCTTTGTGTGCGTGGAAAGATTCCAGTTCGGCGCCTTGAAAAAGTCCCTCGAGGACTGGGATCCGCGAAAACTGCCGCACATGCCTGTCACGGCCCAAATCCAGCCGCGGCTTCGTTCGGTGGCTATTAGTGAATTAGTATCGGGAATCGGATTCACAGCGGCTTGGATCTATTTCGCTTGGTTCCATCCCAGCGTCAATTTCGACTCTCTGCAAGTCACTCTCGCGCCGGTCTGGCGCAATAACTTCTGGCCCATCCTATTCCTGTTTATGAGCGGGATCCCGACCGGATGCATCGGGTTGCTCGGCCCCGCGTGGACGCGCCTGCATTCCAGCTTGCGCCTCGCGATCCATGGCGGCACGCTGATTCTCTTGGCCATTGTGATAAAGGCGGGGACGTGGATCGAGATCACTTCATCGAACCTTCCCGCCGCGAAAGTTGCAGAAATCCTCAGAGGATATAACCTCGGCATACGGATCGCGTTCCTCGTGATTACGATCATCGTACTTATCGATATCGTTCAAGAAGTGCGCCGGATTATCAGCGTCAAAACGCCACGCCCCTGGGCAGCAAATGGTTTGGCGGCCTTGTAAGAAAAACCAATTAGGAGGCTATCAATGAAGTTACTTTCGAAATCCGTTTTGATCATCGTGGCCCTGGCGAGTTTTGCCTTGGCTGCCGACAAACCCAACTTCTCAGGCGAGTGGAAGCTCAACGCCGCCAAGAGCAACTTCGGCCCGCTCCCGGCGCCCGCAACATTCACCCGTAAAGTGACGCACGCCGAGCCGTCCATCACCATTGAAGACACTCAGACCGGTACCGCCGCAGGCGACCAGCACGATACCCACACCTACACCACCAACGGCAAAGAGATCACCTTTCAAGCCAACGGCGCCGACGTCAAGAGCGCGCTTACCTGGGATGGCAACGCTCTGCAGATCAATTCCAAGGCTTCGGTACAAGGCACCGACATCGACATCAAGGACAAAATCACGCTGGGCGACGATGGAAAAACGATGACCGACACGGTGCACATCGGGTCGCCACAGGGCGAGCTCGATATGAGCATCGTGTTCGAGAAGCAATAGTCATGATCCGGCTCTCGTTCCTGCTCGGATGGTGCGCGGTGTCCCTTCTCGCACAGGACGGCGCCGCGATTTACAAGGAGCGGTGCGCCGGTTGCCACGATCCGGCTCCCGGTTCAACTCCAGGCCGCGTTCCGCCGGTAAGCGCGCTGCAAGCCATGAACTTTTTGCAAATTCTGCGCGCCCTGGAGTCGGGTGTCATGAAGACGCAAGCCGAGGGGTTGACCAGCAACGAACGAGTCGCCGTGGTGGCGTACCTCGCGCTGCCATCTCCGCAGCCTGAACCGCCGCCGGCAAGCGCGTTCTGCGCTGGCAGGCCCGAGCCATTGACGAATCCGGACAAAGGCTCCCATTGGACCGGATGGAGCCCGCAGCCGACCAACACGCGCTTCCAGGACGCCGCCGCTGCTGGGATCGCCGTCACCGACGTTCCCCGGCTTAAGCTCAAATGGGCCGTCGGGCTGGGGGGCGGCACTACAGCGCGATCGCAGCCTTCGGTCTCGGGTGGCCGGCTCTTTGTGGGCGATGAAATGGGCTCTGTCTATTCGCTCAACGCCGCGGCGGGCTGCATTCAGTGGTCCTATGATGCCGCAGGCGCGATACGCGGCGCGATTGTCGTCGGAAAATCCGGGACACATGCCGCGGTTTTCTTCGGCGATCCCAAAGCCAACGTCACTGCCCTGGACGCCAACACCGGCAAGATGCTATGGAAGGTCCACGTGGAAGAGCACTTCGCGGCGATGATCACCGGCACGCCTTTGATGCACGCCGGAGTCTTGTACGTTCCCGTCGCATCCTCCGAGGAAGCGCTTCCAGGCTTACCGAGCTACGAGTGCTGCACGTTTCGCGGCAGCGTAGTTGCGCTGGATGCCGGCACGGGTAAACAGATTTGGAAGACGTACACCATCACCGATACTCCCAAGCCCACCAAGATCAGCAAAACCAAGGCTCAGCTCTACGGGCCGTCGGGTGCGTCTATTTGGTCCAGCCCCACGTTCGACGAAAAGCGCGGCGTGATTTACGTTGCTACCGGCGACAATTACTCCGACCCCGCAACCACCACCAGCGACGCGGTGATCGCGCTCGATCGCAAAACCGGCAAAATCCTCTGGTCCAAGCAGGTCACATCCAACGACACCTATAACCAAGGCTGCGACAGTCCGTTCAAAACGAATTGCCCCGACAAGGGCGGCCCGGATTTCGACTTCGGCCAATCGCCCATTCTGGTTTCTTTGGCGAACGGACGCCGGGTGCTGGTGATCGCGCAAAAAGCGGGCGTGGCGCATGGGCTCGATCCCGATCGACAGGGCGAAGTGCTCTGGCAAACCCGAGTTGGTCAGGGCGGAGCGCTCGGTGGAAGCCAATGGGGCTCGGCCGCCGATCGCGATCACATGTACGTTGCGCTCTCCGATGTCAGGATCAAGGGGATTGCGATGGACAAGGCCGCTCCGCAAGGCTATCGACTGCAGCTCGATCCGAACCAGGGCGGCGGTCTGTTCGCGCTATCGCTCGCAACGGGTGAAAAGGTCTGGAGCGCCAAGCCGGCTTCGTGCGGCGATCGCAAGCAATGCAGTCCGGCGCAATCGGCGGCGGTGACGGTGATTCCGGGAGCTGTCTTTTCGGGATCGGTCGACGGCCACTTGCGGGCTTACTCAACATCGACTGGCGAAGTGATTTGGGACATGGACACAGTGCGCGACTACGACACCGTCAACGGCCAGAAGGGGCATGGAGGATCGCTCGACGGCCCTGGCCCGGTGATCGCCGGCGGCATGCTGTACGTTAACTCAGGTTACGGCCAATGGGGCGGTATGCCCGGCAACGTGCTGCTCGCTTTCTCACTCGACGGAAAGTAAATTTGGGTAAGTAAATTTTCGGGAAGTAAATTTCGTAGCGCGCGCCAAACTCCCTGTGTTAGCCTCGTGAATTATCCACGCACCTACGGGGGTGCCTCCAACACTGATTCTGAGGGGGGATTATGAGGCGAGTGCTGCTTGCCATAGGAGTTGCCGGTGTGTTTGTGTCCACCGCCGGCGCGCAGACCACGGATCCAGCCACGAATGCGCTGATTGAGAAGCTGCTGAATCGCGTGGACACGCTCGAGAAGCGCGTGGCGGAACTTGAAAAGGAGAACGCTACGGCGCATCTAGCTCCTGCACCCGCGGCGCCCTCGCCCGCGGCGCCCGCACAATCGGCATCCCAGGCACTCTCGCCGGTCGAAGCGGTGCACATGAACCACGATCAGGCGCCCACCATCGATTCGGGGCCCCTCTCATCGCCTCTGCTTCACATCGCCGGATTTGCCGACCTGGATTACTCGGCCACCGATCTCCACGGCCCGAATGGCGGCTTCCAACCACTCACGATGCTGAGCCCGCACAGCGGATTCAGCGAAGGCCAGTTCGTTCTGCAACTCAGCTCAGCTCTTTCTTCCAAGGTCAGTGTCTTCAGCGAGCTCACCCTCACCGCACGCTCAGATGCGGGCACCGGCACACCTCCCGCTCCGGGCTTCAACCCCGAAGTAGAGCGCCTGATCATCCGCTACGATTGGAACGATTACTTCAAAATCTCCTTTGGCCGCTTCCACACTCCCATCAACTACTGGAACACGGCTTACCACCACGGCACCTGGCTTCAGACCACGATCGACCGTCCGGAGATGACGCAGTTCGGCGGCACCTTCATCCCGGTTCACTTCGTCGGCATGCTGGTGGAAGGCGCGACGCCCGCCGGCGGATTGAATCTGAACTACAACGTCGGCCTGGGCAACGGCCGGGGTCAAGTGCTCAGCCGCGCCGGCGATATCGGCGACATCAACAACAATCGCGCCTGGCTGGTGAATCTGTTCGTCAAGCCCGACATACTTTACGGTCTCCAGATCGGCGGTTCGGTGTATCGCGACGAGCTGAATCCGACCACCGGACTGCACGGCCGGGAATGGATTGAGTCAGGGCACGTGGTTTGGGCCAAGGAAAGCCCCGAATTCATCGCCGAGTTCGCGAACGTCACGCACGAGCCCATCAACGGAGGGCCCACGTCCAATAGCCAGGCGTTCTATGCGCAGATCGCCTACCGGCTGGCCGGCAGTCTACGATTGTGGAAGCCCTATTACCGCTTTGAGTACATTCACGTGCCGTTCTCCGATCTGTTCTTCCACGAACTGGTCCCCAGCTATGACGGCTCCACAGCCGGCGTCCGTTATGACATCACGAGCTTCGCGGCGTTCAAGGTGGAGTACCGGCACTACATCCGGCGCGATCTGTCATCCATCAACGGCGCGTTCGTGCAAACGGACTTCACGTTCTGAGTGCGCCCTATGCCAAACCTCAACCAGAACCGGCCACGGCGCATCGTCCTGCTGGGCATTTTATGTCTGGCCGCCTTCCCGAAATCCGATGAGCCCGGCGGCCCGGACATCGCGATCGTGGTCCGGCCCGATGTGCCGGTCGACAACCTGACGTTTGCCGAACTGCGCCGGCTGATGCTGGGCGAGAAGCAGTATTGGACGTCGAGCTTGCGCGTGACTCTGCTGGTCCGCGCGCCGGGCGCGCGCGAGAGGGAGGTGGTGCTCCGCGGCATTTATCAGATGTCGGAAGCCCAATTCCGCCAATATTGGATCGCGAAGGTGTTCCGCGCCGAGGCGCAAAGCGGACCGCGCATCGTTTATTCCAACGAAATGGCTACCGATCTGGTGAACACCACTCCGGGCGCGGTCGCGTTCGTGGACGCTTCCGCGGTCCCCAAGGGGCTGAAGGTACTCAAGATCAACGGGCGTCTGCCGGGGCAGAAGGGCTACCCTCTACACTGAATGCCGCGTCGCGTCGATTGAACGGCAAGGCGCAACAGAGTATCCTGCAATTTCGACTCTCCCGCGATGCTGGGCAAAACCATCTCGCATTACCGCATCCTCGCGACGCTCGGCAAAGGCGGCATGGGCGTCGTCTATCGGGCCGAAGACACGCGCCTGGGGCGCATGGTGGCGCTCAAGTTCATCCCCCAGGAATTGGCCAGCGACCGCACGGCGCTCGAGCGCTTTCAACGCGAGGCGCGCGCTGTTTCCGCGCTCAATCATCCCAATATTTGCACCCTGCACGACATCGGCGAATCCGATGGGCAGCCCTTCTTCGTCATGGAGTGCCTGGAAGGCCGCACGCTGAAGGACCGTATCGCCGCCAAGCCGCTCTCCATCGACGAACTGCTCGACCTCGCCATCCAAATGGTGGACGCGCTCGACGCCGCCCACGCCGAGAACATCGTGCATCGCGACATCAAGCCCGCCAATATCTTCATTACCGCCCGCGGCCACGTCAAGATGATGGACTTCGGTCTGGCCAAGGTGAGCGCGCCACAGGGCGCCAAGGCCAACTCGTCCGCCGGGACGGTCGCTATCGATGACATGATTACCAGCCCGGGTTCGACGCTGGGAACCGTGGCTTACATGTCTCCCGAGCAGGCCCGAGGCGAAGATCTGGACACCCGCACGGATCTGTTTTCCTTCGGAGTGGTGCTCTACGAAATGGCCACCGGAGTCTCCCCGTTTCAAGGCAACAGCACGGCCCTGACGTTCGTCGCCATTCTCCATAACGCGCCTGTCCCGCCCTCGCGAATTCGCCCCGATCTGCCGGTCGAGTTGGAACGCATCATTTTCAAGGCGCTCGAAAAGAACTCCGAGATGCGCTACCAGACCGCCGCGGACATTCGCGCCGATCTCAAGCGCTTGCGCCGGGACTCGGATTCCAGCCGCTCCTCCGTGGTGATGCCCGCCGAAAGCGGGACTTCCCAGACCAGTTACTCGGGCCAACGCACAGCGGCGAGTACGGGCGTGTCCCAGCCCGTGAGCAATCCCTCGACGCAGAGCAGTAGCGGTTCCACCTCGAGCGCCGAGTACGTCGTCGAAGGGATCAAACGCAACAAGCGCGTTGTTCTGCTTTCTCTGGCCGCCGTGGTGTTGCTCGCGATCGGAGCCGCATACTGGACGCTGCGGCCGAAGCCGCTCGACTCGCTGGCCATCCTGCCATTCACCAATATGGGCGGCGATCCGGGCGCCGAATATCTAAGCGACGGCATCACGGAAAGCATCATCAATAACCTTTCGCAGGTTCCCAAGCTATCGGTGCGGTCGTTCAGCTCCGTGCTGCACTACAAGGGCAAGGACATCGATCCGCAGGAGGCCGGGCACGCTCTCAAAGTGCAAGCTGTCCTCACCGGGCGGCTGGTGCATCACGGCAATGAACTGTCGATCGACGCGGAATTGATCGATGTGCGCGACAATCGCCAGATTTGGGGCAACCAGTACAATCCCATGGTGGCCGACATGGCGTCGGTACAGGAACAGATCTCGCGCGAGATCTCCGAGAAACTACGGCTCCAGCTCAGCGGCGCGGAAATGCATCGCATGATGACGGCCCGCAACACCGAAGACGCCGAGGCCTATCAGATGTACCTGCAGGGCCGCTATCAGTGGAACAAGCGCTCGCTCGATGGACTGCAGCAGAGCCTGGATTATTTCCAACAGGCCATCCAGCGCGATCCGCGCTACGCACTCGCCTACGCCGGGCAAGCCGATTCCTACGCGCTGCTGGCCGACTCCAATGTCTTGCCGGTCCGTGAAGTGCTTCCCAAGCTCAAGACCGCCGCCAACAAGGCGCTCGAGTTGGACGACTCCCTCGCCGAAGCCCACACCTCGCTCGCCTGGGCCAAGTTCCACGATTGGGACTGGGCCGGAGCCGAGAAGGAATTTAAGCGCGCCATCGAACTGAATACCAACTATACGACCGCCCATTCCTGGTATGGCGAAGACCTGATGGTGCTCGGGCGATCCGGCGAGGCCCTGGCCGAGTTCAACCGCGCTTACGAATTGAATCCGCTTTCTAACGTCACCAATCTGGCGTTAGGCTATCGCCTGTACTACGCGCGCCAATATCAACCGGCCATCGGTCAAATACAAAAGACGCTCGCCATGGACTCAAACTTCGTTCCCGCGCATGACTATTTGGGCCGCGCCTACGAACAGAACGGAATGATGAAGGAAGCTCTTGCGGAGTTTCGCAAGGCGCTGGATCTCTCCGAGGGCGACACGAATGAACTCGCCGCGCTGGGCCAAGCCTACGCGATTTCGCATCAAGCCGCCGAGGCGCGGAAGATTCTTGACCAGTTGAAAGAGCGGTCGCAACAGACCTACGTGCAACCGGCGTCCATTGCCGTGATCTATATGGCGCTGGGCGACAAGGACCAGGCGTTCGACTGGCTACAGAAGGCTTATGACGACCGTTCCGGGTGGCTGCTCTATTTGAAAGTTGATCCCTGGGCCGATAGCATCCGCAACGACGCCCGCTTCACCGATCTGGTGCGGCGCGTTTTTCCGTCGAATTGAGACCGATCTGCACGAGTTCGGATTCCACTGCGGGTTTCCGCGGCGGCGTCAACAGAGATCGTGGCAGTTTCGAGAAATACACCAGGCGCTCCACCCACGGCAGCATCTTTCGCACCGTGCGGCCATGCAGCAACAGACTTCCGGCCACTAGAGCGCCGCTTGGAATTGTCGCGCAACACCGCGCGCAAACGTCAATTTCACCCGCGCGTCCGCTAACGTGCAACTCACGCATGCGCTGCATCCCCGCAGAATTCCATATCTCGGGCAAGCTCTCGGCACCGATGTTCCCGATCGGCCCGCCATCCAGCGTGTAGCTCTGGCAGCACGGATATACGTCACCGTTCTGCTTCACGTACATCGGGCCGCGCCACAAATAGTGGCATGGATGCTTCCAATCCTGCGCTGCGTGCCGCGCTTCGGGCTGCAGTACATTTGTCTCGTCTTCCTTGATGCGAACCTGATCCACGCCAGGCACTGCGCTCCAGTAGCGCACGAAGTCGTCGACTTCGCCGGCATTGCGCTCCATCCGCACCATCTGCACCACCACCTGCACCTTGGCGCCGCGCTCGTGCTTCATGCGTGCGAATCGCACGAAGTTATCGCGCACTTTCTCGAAGTTCGCGCCCTTGCGATAGTACTCGAACGATTCCTTGGTGGCGCCGTCGAAGCTCAGCGTGATGTGCTCGAGCGGCGTGTCGAGCAGGCGCGCGCAGGTCTTCTCGTCGAAGAACGTTCCGTTCGTCGACAGCAGCGTGGAGATCTTGTGGCGCTCGCAATACTCGATCCGGTCGAAGATCTTGCGGTCCATGAATGGCTCGCCCAGGCCGATCAGCATCATGTGCTCGGCGCTTTCACCCGATTCCCGCACCAGCCGCTCGAAAATCTCATCCGCCATGTCTTCCTTGGGCTGCTTGTGTGTCTCGCGCGGACACATCGGACAGTACAGGTTGCACTTCGCCGTGGTCTCGACGATGTACTCCACCGGCAGCGCGTTCAGCTTCGATTTGCGCCGCAGGTAACCCCACAGCAATTTGGCGCGATTCACCGCCCGCATGGCAACCTCCATTGTAGCCGGGGCCTAGAATGGTTTAAGTGAACGTAACCATCGCGGGGGCCAGCGGCATGATCGGTCAGCGGCTGCAGCAGCGCCTCGCCGCAGCGGGTCACACGGCGCTTGCAATCCCGCGAGGAGCCGCCCCACCGCCATGCGATGCAGTAGTCAACCTGGCCGGCGAACCGATCGCCCAACGCTGGACCGACAGCCGCCAAGATACGCATCTACGACAGCCGCGTGGAAGGAACCCGGCGCCTTGTGAACGCGCTCGACACCGAATCCCAGCGCCCGCGTGTGCTGGTGTGCGCATCCGCGGTCGGAATTTACGGATCGCGGGGCGATGAGATCCTGACCGAAAGCTCGGCGCCCGGTACCGGCTTTCTCCCGCGCGTGGTCGTGGAGTGGGAAGACGCCGCGCGCGCTGCGGAGGCGCAGGGCATCCGTGTCGTCAGCCTGCGATTCGGCGTGGTGCTCGGCCACGGGGGAGCTGTCGCCAAATTGCTTCTTCCGTTCCGGCTCGGCGCTGGCGGACGATTGGGCTCCGGCCGCCAATGGATGTCCTGGATCCATGTGGACGACGCCGTCAACCTGATTCTCTTTGCAATCGAGAATGCTGCACTTCGAGGCGCCTTCAATGGCACGGCCCCGGAACCGGTCACGAACGCCGAGTTCACCCGCACCCTGGCAGCCGCGCTCCACCGCCCGGCTATATTTCCCGTCCCGGAATTCGCGCTGAAGCTCGTTTTCGGCGAAATGTCCGAGGTTTTGCTCGATAGCCAGCGCGTTCTCCCCGCCGCCGCGCAGGCCGCAGGCTTCAAGTTTCAATACACCGGAGCTGTCCGCCGCCTTGGCGAGCCTCCTGGCCGCCCGAACCTGAGCGACAATAGCGATAAGTATGCGTTGCCTGCTGGTCCTGGTAACCGCGCTCGGGCTCACCGCCGCTTCAGAGATGCCTCTCACGGTGGAGAACCTGCTGAAGTTCATCCGCTCGTCCATTCAACTCAAGCAGCCCGATACCCAGGTGGCCGACGCCCTGCGGCACTTCAAAATGGTCGAGAAACTGGACGATCGGATAGTGGAGGAACTACAAGGCATGGGCGCGGGACCGAAGACCGTCGCCGTGCTGCGCGAAATGAGCAACGCCTCGGCCAGCCTGCCTGCCGCGCCTTTGCCGGGCCCGGCGCCCGTGGTTGCCCCCGTTCCACCGCCCGACCCCAGCGAGCAGGCCAAGATTCTGGATGAAACGCGCCAGTACGTGATGAACTACACGAAGAACTTGCCGAACTTCATCTGCGTTCAGGTGACGCGCCGCGATGTTGATCCATCCAGTTCCGGCAATCATTGGCTGCATTCCGACACCATCACCGCGCGCCTGAGTTACAACGGGTTTGAGAATTACGAAGTCATCCTGCATAACAGCCAGCCCGTGACCAACGTGAAGATGGAGCAACTCGGCGGTACCGTGTCCGCCGGAGAGTTCGGCAGCATGATGAAGGAGATCTTTGAACCCGCAAGCCACACCCACTTTGCCTGGGAGCGTTGGGCCACTCTGCGCGGGCGCCGGACTTATGTGTTCGCCTATGACATCGAGCGGGAGTACTCGAGATTCCATGTAGAGGCCGGTGAGCGAGGGTCCGATAGCCAGTCCATCATTCCCGCCTATCGCGGGCTGATCTACATCGACCGCGACACTACGATGGTAACCAAGGTCACCTTGAATCCCTACGATATGCCGCCGGATTTTCCTGTGCGCGAGGCGCACGAAACGCTGGACTACGATCTCCAGAATATCGGCGGCTCGGAGTACATGCTGCCTCTCAAAGCCGTCGTGACGCTGCAGGCCCGCTATCTCACCAGGAACGAGATTGAGTTCCGGCTCTACCGGAAGTTTGGCACGGAAACCACCATCAAGTTCGACACGCCGGATGCGCTTCCGGAAGACCAAATTAAGGAAACCGCTCCCCAGGACAAGCCCCAAAAGTAGCGGCCTTCCGCTCGACAGAACCTGAGCGACAATAGAAGTAGTATGCGCTGTTTGCTTCTTGTGGTGACCGCCGCCCTGCTCACCGCCGCCGGCGAGATGAATCTGACGGTTGCGCAACTGGAGATGTTCATCCGCTCCGCGGTGGAACTCAAACAACCCGACCGGCAAGTGGCCGAGTATCTGCGCCATGTGAAACTCACGCGACAAGCTGGACGACCGGACCATCGAGGATTTGCAAAGCCTGGGCGCGGGCCCGAAAACGGTTGCTGCGCTGCGCGAGCTGAGTGATGCCTCCGCGAATCTTCCGGCTGCCCCGCCGCCTCCGCCCAAACCCGTCTATGTTCCCCCGCCGCCGCCCGATTCCGTCGAGCAGGCGAAGATCATCGATGAAACGCGCGAATACGCGTTGAATTACACCAAGCAATTGCCCAATTTCATCTGCGTGCAGGTAACGCGGCGCGATTACGATCCTACCGGCACCGGCAATAGCTGGTATCACGCCGACACCATCACCGCCCGCCTGAGTTACAACGGAGTCGAGAATTACGAAGTCATCCTCCATAACAACCAGCCGGTGACGAACGCCAGCATGCGGCAATTCGGCGGCACCACGTCGGAGGGCGAATTCGCCAGCATGCTCGACCGAGATTTTCGAACCCGAGACCCATACCGAATTTTCTTGGGATCATTGGGGCAAGCTGCGCGGCCGGAAAACCTATGTCTTCGCCTACGATGTGCAGCAAGAATTTTCGAAATATCACGTGGAAGCCGACGACACACTGTCCATCGTGCCCGCCTATCGTGGACTGGTCTACATTGACGAAGACACCAAGATGGTGGTGAAGATCGTCATGACGCCGTATAACATGCCGAGCACTTTTCCGATCCACGACATCACCACATCGCTGGATTACGACTTCGAAACGATCGGCGACCAGCAATACATGCTGCCGCTGAAATCGGTTCTCACGTCCAAGCGCGATCGGCAGATGACGAAGAACGACATCGAGTTCCGGCTGTATCGCAAGTTCGGAACCGAAAGCACGCATTAAGTTCGAGACGCCGGACCCGCTCCCCGAAGACCAAACTAAGGACAAACCCGGCGAAGAGAAGCCTCAAAAGTAGCGAGCAATTCGTCGACGGGCATATTTTCCGGGCGAATGATCTCGATCTTGCCTTGGCCCGTCGGACGCCAGCGCTGGAACATGCGCTCGCAGACGGCGCCCGCGAAAATGCTGATCATCGGAACGCCGCAGGCCGCGGCAACGTGCCCTCCGGCGGAATCGTAGCCTACATAAAAGCCTGCTGCGCTGGATGTGCGCCGCGAATCCGGCGAAGGACCCGTCCCACATCACGATCCCATCTCCGCCAACCTTCGCGACCGCGCGCTCCACGCGCTCGGCCTCCTCGCCGCCTGCGCCTTTGTCGATCAGAATCGGCCGCGGCAATCGGCGGAGCATCTCTTCTTCGAAAGGATCCGGAACGCGCTTGGCTGGATTTTCGCCGACGCCAAAGCTGACCGTGGTGGCGAATTCCGCGGCGTCCAAACCGGTCGCGATGTACGGACGAGCGTCAGCAACGCCGAGGGTTTCAGTCGACCCAGCGCCGCGCCAGCGTTGGAAGCGGCTCATCGCTCTCCGCTCCGTAAGACCGGCTCTCGAACAAATAGTAATCTTCTTCCGGGCAAATCGGGAGCAGGCCGAGCTGCGTGAGACGGGAATCGGGATCGATGACGATGCTGCGGGGCAAACACACGGCATCGCGCAGTTGCGGCCACATCGAGAGCCGGTCGTCGATGGAGCCGCCGCGGCCATACGCGATCGCCAGATGCCGCAGGCGCGGATCGGCGGCAAACAACTCCCAGCTTTTCTTGGGCCAACGAACCAGATCTGTCGCGCTGGGGAAGCGCTGTTTCGCGGCGTCCAGAATCACGCTGGTCACCGCGACGTCGGCGCCGAGCGTCACACGCGAAAGAACGAAAACGTTTTCGATCGAATCCGGATCGCGATCCAACGCCCGCGGCCGCCGAATTCGCTCGTAGCGCGCCGCCAAATGATCGGCGTGCAGACCGGGATGCGCCGCGCGATCACGTCGCGAGAACAGCTCGGCATAGACGCGGCACAGGCGCGGCTCGAACAGATCCGCCAGCCGCTCGACGACGATGCGGAACAGCTCCCGATCGCCGCCGCGCGCGATCAAATCGGTCAAGCAAATGTTCCGGCCAGGGGCGCGACGTCCAGACAATGCTCCAGCAGTTCTCTGCGCGAGGCTGCTCAGCCGAGGTATTTTCCAACCAGTAGCTCCAGCTTCTTGCGCGTCGCCGCGGGCACGGCCTTGGGATCGGTGATCAACGCGTGCGCCAGCGCCGATCCGCACTTGCACTTCGCGAACATCCGGCATGCTCGCGACCGTGGCCGCCACTACCTTGCAAGCATTGTCGGCATTCTGCTTCAGGTTCGCCAGAATGTCGGTCACCGTCACCGCGTCGTGCTCCTGCGTGCCAGCAATCGTAATCGGTCACCATCGCGATGGTGACGTAGCAGAGCTCGGCTTCGCGCGCGAGCTTGGCCTCCTGCAGATTGGTCATGCCGATCACGTCCATGCCCCAACTGCGATAAACGTTCGATTCCGCTTTCGTGGAAAACGCCGGACCCTCCATGCACAGATACGTTCCGCCGCGCGCTAACATGGACGCCGGTTTCGAACACAAGCTTGATGCACAACCTCGGAGAGCTGCGGGCACACCGGATCGGCGAAGCTGATGTGCGCCACCAAGCCGTCGCCGAAAAACGTGGAGACACGGCCGCGCGTGCGATCGAAAAATTGATCCGGGATAACAAACTTGAGCGGCGGATGTTCTTCCTTCAGCGATCCGACGGCGCTCAACGAAACGATGCGATCGACGCCCAGCGACTTGAAGCCGTAAATGTTCGCGCGAAAATTCAGCTCCGACGGCGAATGGCGATGGCCGCGGCCGTGCCTGGACAAGGAACGCGACTTCCTTCCCCGCGAGTTGGCCGACCACGTACGGATCGGACGGCATGCCCCACGGCGTTTCGATCACCATTTCTTCGTGCGCGGTAAAGCCGGGCATCGAATAGAGCCCGCTACCGCCGATGATTCCAATGGTTGGTTTCTTCATTCTTGTTCTTGAATCAGCTCGAGCAAGACGCCGCCGGTGGACGACGGATGGACGAAAACGTAGAGGTGTCCGCCTGCGCCGGCGCGCGGTTCATTCAGCAATCGCGCACCATGTGCTTTCAGGCGCTCCACTGTCGCCGCAAGATCCGGAACTTTGAGCGCGACATGATGCAGGCCTTCGCCGCGCTTCTCGATGAATTTCGCGATCACTGAATCGGGGCCGTGGCCTCCAGCAATTCTATGCGCGGACCGCCGGCGGGCAGCATCACGACGTTGACCTTTTCCTGCTCCACGGTTTCGCGCGGACTTGCAGCGAAGCCGAGTTGCTGCTCGTAAAAACCGAGCGCGGCGTCAAGCGATCCGACAGCGATGCCGAGGTGATCAATCTTCGAAATTGTTTGGTCCAGTCATCGACGATAGTGTACGGGTCCGAGCGCCGCGCGGCTACTTCCGCTGCGGCCGCCTGAAAATCAATATTCGCAAATTGTTCGAGCAGCCGTTCGCGCAGCATCTCGCGCAGCCGCAGGGTCCAATTGATGACAGCTCGATCCTGCGCGTCCGGGCGAGCCAACGAACGATCGTATCGCGGCCAGCATTTCGCCGACCCCCTGGCCTTCGGTGGCAACCGTGCGCACGATCGGCGGAACCCAGTCGATCGCGCCGCGTCGAGAGAGCTTGCAGCGCCAGGATCTCGCGCTCCAGGCGATCGGCTCCTCCGGATTGATCGGCCTTGTTGATGACGAACACGTCGGCGATCTCCATGATGCCGGCTTTAATCGCTTGCACGTCGTCGCCCATGCCAGGCACCAGCACCACCACGGTCACATCGGCGAGTTTCGCGATCTCCACTTCGTCCTGGCCGACTCCGACAGTTTCGATGAGCACAAAATCCTTGCCGGCCGCATCCAGCAGCAGCGCCATATCGGTGGTCGCCGCCGCCAATCCTCCCAAGTGCCCGCGCGTAGCCATGGATCGGATGAAAACGCCCGGGTCGGCATGATGGCTGAGCATGCGGATGCGGTCGCCCAAAATCGCGCCGCCGCTATACGGGCTGGTTGGATCGACGGCCAGAACGCCCACGGATTTATCCTCGCGGCGAAGCTCGTGCACCAGCCGGTCGGTCAAGGTGCTCTTGCCGGCGCCGGGGGCTCCGGTGATGCCGATGATACTGGCGCGGCCCGTGCGCGGAAACAATTCCTTCAACAATGATTCGGCGTCGGGTGACCGATTTTCAATGGCAGTTGCTGCTCGGGCCAGAGAGCGTGGATCGCCGGCCAGGATTTTCTCGGCCAAGGCTGTCATTCGCTCTTTAGGAGCTGGCGCGCGATCACCAGGCGCTGGATCTCGCTGGTGCCCTCGCCGATGGTGCACAGCTTGACATCGCGATAGAACTTTTCGACAGGATAGTCTTTGATGAACCCATTGCCGCCATGGATCTGCACGGCTTCGTTGGTGGCGCGCACCGCGATCTCGGAGGCGAACAGCTTGGCCATGGATGATTCCTTGGTGACGCGTTGGCCATGGTCCTTCATCCATCCTGCGCGATAGGTGAGCAGGCGCGCGGCATCGATCTCGGTGGCCATGTCGGCGAGCTTGTTCTGGATGGCTTGAAACTCCGAGATGGGCCGGCCGAATTGCTTGCGCTGCTTGGAGTACTTGAGCGCGGCTTCGTACGCGCCCTGCGCCGTTCCGACCGAAAGCGCGGCGATGGAGATGCGTCCGCCATCCAGAATGCGGAGGCTGTCGACAAACCCCTCGCCTTGCTTGCCGAGCAGTTGCGACTCGGGCACGCGGCAATCCGTGAACACAACTTCGCCGGTGGCGCTGGCGCGCATGCCGAGCTTGTTCTCCTTCTTACCGAAGTGAAAACCGGGGACGCCTTTTTCGAGGATGAACGCCGAGACGCCGTGCTGGGATGCCGCGCGATCCGTCACTGCCATCGCGACGCACACGTCCGCATAACCTGCGTTGGTAGTGAAAACCTTGCTGCCGTTGATCGCCCAGCAAACGCCGTCTTTCACTGCTTTGGTGCGCATGCCCGCGGCGTCTGAGCCGGATTCGCTTTCGGTGAGCGACCACGATCCGATCCATTCCCCGGTGGCGAGTTTCGGGACGTACTTGCGCCGCTGCTCGTCGCTGCCGGCGACGAAGATGTGATTGGTGCACAGCGAATTGTGCGCCGCCACGATTAGGCCGACCGAGGGATCGATGCGCGCGAGCTCCTCGATGATGATGGAGTACTCGATGTAGCCGAGCCCCGCGCCGCCGAGGTCTTCGGGGAAAATAGCTCCCAGGAACCCCAGCTCGTCCGGCGTGTTTGATGGCGTCGAGCGGGAAAATCTCCTCTTCGTCCCACTGGAGAACGTGCGGACGGATTTCCTGCTCGGCAAATTCCCGAACGCTCTTGCGAAGCTGGATTTGCTCCGGCGTGAAATCGAATTCCATGGGATGCGGGGAGAGGTCCCTGGTTCAATGTTAGCAAGCCCACGCGGGTGGCTGGTTGTTGGTGGCGGGTTCTCGGTTGTTGGTTCTTGTTTGTTGGTTGTCGGCGGAGCTGGCCACTTGCGGTCAGGCGAGAATCTTTATGGAGGAGGTGGCGCATCACGGGGTATTTTTTGTGCGCGGTGACGTTTTTTTTCGCGATTCGGGCGAACGCGTGGGGGAAGCGGAATCCCTGGCACAAAATGGCCCACAAAAGATCATCGGCTTGAGATTAACAGTGCATCGGCGGGCGCGCGCGCCGCTGAGTTAGAAGTGATTGAGCGGGGAGCGAAAAAAAGTTCGATGGGCGTGGTGACTGGAAGAGCGCTTCGGCCTTTTGACGAAGATGGTTCATTGGAGGGTAGGACTGGCAGTGTTTTATTGCCGGCAGTCCAAGGGGTAGGCCGTTTTACGTCAACTGAGACTCTCCTGCCTCACTTTCTGGCGCAAATTTCAGGGCATAAATGACCTGCGCCTTGTTTGATAGAATCTGAGCCAGATTTGGTTCACATCATGGTTAGAACCAAACTCGGACACGAAATCACGGCGCACCTGGGATCGGTTGGCATGGGAGAGGTCTTTCAGACCACCGAATTATCTCGCCGATCCCGCAAATCGATGGCTTCGCGAAACGATCGGCAGCACTGCCGCGGCGGTTGCAGCGTCAACAGCCGTCGCGTGGAGTTCTTGCTTATGACACTGTTGATGTCGGTCGCGGCGTCTGCGCAGCAGCCCACGAACGCGGGAGACAGGTTCGGACTTGCGCCGGGTCCACACGCTGTGGGGTTCCGGTTGCTCGTCGAGCAGGACGGATCGAGATATGTCTCAGCGAGCGACGGCACAGGAACGCACACCCGGCCGATTAGGGTCTACGTCTGGTACCCGGCCAAGGCGGCATCGAAGCCGATACGCTTCGGTCGTTACGCCGCGTTCGCGGACGACGACATATGGCCAGCGGAGATTTCGGGTCGCTCGCGCGACGTGCTGAAGTTCTCGCGCGGGCCGCTCGCGCGTTCACTGGCCCCGGCAGCGTTCGAAGCGCTGCTTCAACGGCCCATGTTGGCAGCCGAGAACGCCAAGCCCGCGGCCGGCCGGTTTCCGTTGATCGCAATGGGCCAGGGGCTCTACTACGAATCGCCGATCGCGTTCGCGGCACTGGGAGAATTCCTCGCCGGGCGCGGCTTCGTCGTCGTGACCACGCCACTCGTCGGGACCAACTCCACGGTGGTAAGAATCGATGGGCAGGACCTCGAGACTCAGGTCCGAGACCTCGAGTTCGCGATTGCACGAGCGCGGCACTTGCCGTTCGTGAGCGGCGATCGACTCGGTGTGCTCGGTTTCGATATGGGCGGCATGGCGGGCGTTCTGCTTGCGATGCGCAACCGGGACGTCGACGCGTTCGCGAGCTTCGATTCCGGGATTATGTATCCACATCCGTCGGGCCTGCCGCAGGCTTCCCCGAGCTATGATGCAGCGGCGTTGCGAGTGCCGTGGCTGCACGCCACATCGCCGTCGGCCATGGGGCGGCCGCGGGATCCAGGCGTGAAATCTCTATTCGACACGGCGGTGCATTCGAATCGCTATCTCCTCGTAACCGAAGGAATGCGCCACGTGGACTTCACGAGCTACGGCCTGATCTCCGGTCGGCGCGCGATGCCAGGCTATTGGGATGATCCCGCGCCGGAAACCGCCCGCCGTCAGGGCATCGTGGCGGACTACCTGACCCATTTCTTTGACGCGTTTCTTCGCGCGGACGCCGCGAGCATGGCGTGGCTCGATCGCGATCCGAAGGTTGCATTCCCCGACGCACAGATGACCCTCGAGCACCGCACGGCGATACCGCCGTCGATCAGCTATGACGAACTCGTGCGGGAGGTCGTGCGCGGGGATGCGGAGGCGGCCATCGGGCGATTGCGTGCCGTCGACGAGGTGGAGGCCGGGCGCGCAGCGCTCGATCAGGTTCACCTGGAGCGGCTGGGGGTTAGCTTGATCTTTGAATGGGGACTCGCGAAGGAAGCGCTTCCGTTGCTCGCGTTCACGGTCGAGCGGTACCCCGCATCCGGACAAGCTCGGCGGACGTTGATCGAGGCCAACGTGCAGCTCGGCAACTACGCGGCCGCGATCGGGATCCTGAACGCTGTCTTGCAGCAGAATCCGAACAATGCGGGTGCGCGGGCGCGCCTCGACGAGATACGTAAGCTCGAGAACGAACAGCGCAAGTAGCCGATCCGCGCGCGCGTAAGAGCCGCCCGAAGGCGGCCCGCGCCCGGCTTCCGCGGCAACGAATGGGTTCCGCGCGGAAATCGAATGCTTTTCGGTCACTTCTTACGCCCGGCGTTGTTCCTCTGGACGTGAAGTCGCCATCGCACGTATATGATTCCACTTCTCGCAGAAGAACAGGAAATGTTACTAGCCGAGCGCGGTTGCGTTGCGACGAGCGTCGTCCCTTTACATGAGTTCCTGGTAGCGGAAGCAAACCACTAGTGAGCGTTTCACGATGAGCATCGTATACTCACTCTATGAGCAAGCGCCTTCAGGTCGTGTTGCCGGATCAGGAGATGGTTGAGATCCGACGCTTTGCGCTATGCGAGGCTCGTGCCAGTCAGCCGGTGAACGCGCCGGAAACTAAATTGAAGGCTGCCCGGAAAGCATCCCAGTATTCGTTCCCAGCCCCTAACATTGAACAAATGATCACTGAGATCGAACAAGGCTATCGCAGTTGATCTTCATTGACTCAAACGAGTTGCCCATCCCGAAACAATTCGCCATGCGATCGTTCAACTTAAGGGACGGATTCACTCGGACTGCCGCACCGGGCTATGGGCGCAAACCAAGTTGTATCATCGATCCTGAGGCTACTTAAACCAATCAAGTGAGGACAACGGAATGAGAGTTGTGTTGTATGGCGCGACGGGCATGATCGGACCCCGCATCTTGAAGGAACTGCTGTCGCGCGGACACGTAGTGACGGCGGTAGTGCGCGACCCATCGAAGCTTGCGCCGCAAACTAATTTGACGATCGAGAAGGGCGACCTGTTGGACGCCGATAACATCGCGAAAGTTGCCAAGGGATCGGACGTCGTGATCAGTTCGTATGGCCCGCCCTCCGGTCCGCAAGGACCCGATCCCACGAAGGTGAACCAGTTGGTGGACGCAACACGAGCGCTGATCGCCGGCGTCCGGCGGGCAGGCGCGCCCCGCATCATCATGGTCGGCGGTGCGGGCAGTTTGGAAATCTCGCCGGGTCTGCAGATTGTCGACGCCCCGACGTTTCCGGACGCGTACAAGCCGGTTGCGCTGGCGCATCGCGACGCATTCCACGTGCTGCGCGAAAGCGATCTCAATTGGACCTATTTCAGCCCTGCCATGATGATTCAGCCTGGCGAACGCACGGGTAAGTTCCGGCTGGGTAAAGACGCGCTGGTTTCAGACGACAAGGGCAACAGCTCCATTTCAGCGGAAGACTATGCGGTCGCGCTGGTGGATGAAGTGGAGCAGGGTCGTCACACCAAGCAGCGCTTTACCATTGGTTATTGATGGATCCACTCGAGCAATTCAAACAGGCAGCGGCGGAGGTAGCAGTCGGGCTGGTAGAAAACGGGATGATTGTTGGCCTGGGGACTGGCTCTACAGCGAAGTTCGCTGTGGCCGCGTTGGGCAAGCGAGTTCAAGAGGGACTCCACATTGTCGGCATTCCGACCTCGGAAGACACGGCACGGCAGGCGCGCGGGGTGGGCATTCGCATCTCTTCGCTGGCCGAGCACACGCAAGTGGATTTGACCATTGACGGCGCCGATGAGATCCAGCGCGGCACTCTGGATTTGATCAAAGGCCATGGAGGCGCGCTGTTGCGCGAGAAGGTGGTGGCCAGTTCCAGCCACCGGCTGATCATCATCGCCGATGAGACCAAGCTGGTGGATCAACTTGGCACGCGCTTTGCTGTCCCGGTGGAAGTGGTGCCTTTCGGATGGCAAGCTGCAGAACGCAAGCTGCAGAAGCTGGGCGCCCACACCACGCTGCGCCCGGGGCCGGATGAAAAACCCTTCGTTACCGATGGCGGCAATTTTATTGTCGATTGCAGTTTCAGTCCCATCGAAGCGCCGGTTGCCCTGGACCTAGCGTTGAACAGCGTGGTCGGCGTGGTGGAACACGGGCTGTTTCTGAAGATGACTTCGCGGGCGATTGTCGCGGGCCAGGACGGTGTCAGGGTTTTGCTTCCAACCGCAGGATCGCATCCGGCTTGAAGGTTTGGCGGTCCGCCGCACTGGGCTCGTCGCCGAAATAACAGCGCAGCCGCATCCCAGGGAAATAGTAGTGCAGCGTCGGCAGATCGCTTTGTGGTACCAAAACCACCTTGTTCTCCAGGTCGTTTTGGTGTATATATGTCACAACCGCCGCCGAACGGGGATTGGAATTGCGGGGCTGGCGGACGGCCTGATACCAGGCGTTGCCATAGAGTCCCGCAACAGCCAGCGCTACGACGGCAAAGCTGGCTGGCCTCCGCAAACGCACGAGTGGAGTGAGCAGCGTGAGGCCAGCAAGCAAATCCAACGCGGGAACGAACGCCAGCGAGTAACGCGGCGTGCTGGTAAGAACGCGCAGCATCGCCGCAAGCATCAGCGCCGCAAAGAGAGTGATCGGGTAATAGCGCCGGCCGGCGCGGAGTCCGAATAGCAGCGCGGCCGCAATCAGCGCCCATTCGAATGGTGATGCGAAAATTCGGGCGCGCCACGTTTCCATGAATCCTGCGTGTCCCCAAGGCGCGTCACGCATCACCGCGAGATACGCCATCGCCGCATAGGATTTCACAAAGGACAGCCGCAGGATCGCAGCAGGCCAGAGCGCCAAGACTGCTGCCAGGAAGATACCGAGGGCCTTTGCGAGAAACTGCCGCGCTTCAAACCAGCCGCAAATCGCGATGGTGAGCACCAGCACACAACCGACTTCGAGCGTGCAAGCGGCCAGTCCAGCCGTGATCGCGGAAGCGTACCAGAACGCGCGACGCCCCGTGGCGATTGCCTTGACCAAAAGGATGAGGCAGATGAGCGTGCACAGCGCGAAGAGCTGATGCGGCGCGAGTTCGGTGGACCACACAACCGAGTGGCTGGTGAGGAAAAGCATGGCCGCGAGCAGCGCGGCGAGAGGCGCAGCCGGCGCGCGGAACAGCCACAGGCAACCGAAATAGATGACGGCCAAGCTGACGGCTGGAATCGCGAGCATGGCCGTGCGGACCGCTCGTTCGCTCGAGGCAAGACGCGAGATCGGGATCAGAAAGTAGAGAAATAGCGGGCCATGGAAATGCCGGTAGAACAGAACATCGTTGCTTCCGCGAATCCGCTCGGACAGCGCCTTGCGGCCCTCCCGGTTCAGCCCGGCGCGCACGAAATCGGGGATCGGGATCGACGGCGTGTCGCTCCAGTTTGCGGCAAAACCCGACTTCGCGGCGTACATGTAATCGGCTTCGTCGTAGGAATACGGCTCAGACGAAACGTGGCGCGCGATCAGGAGAAGAAACAGCGCGAGCAGCGATCCGAAGACCAGAACGAATCGCGCGCGCCATCGCAGCAGTAGTGCTGGGATCGGCCGACTTATCGCTACTGAATATCCAACGTCACCCGCACATCCACGGTGCGCGGAGGAAGGCATTCCTTGTTGTTGCAGGCCTGATAGCGGAGTTTGCCGTTCATGAACGCCATGCCCGGCATCGCGCCCGGCGGCGCCTTGAAGCGCGTTCCAATCTCAAAGGCGCCGGTGTAGACGGAGATGGGGTTGGTCGAGAACGACAGCTTCTCCATTTGCGGCTTGGGATACGTCACCTGCTCGGCTTCGAGCGGCTCCTTGTTCCAGGTGAGCTTGATGGGGATCAGATAATCGTCGCCAGGCATGTTGCTATTGACGTGGAAGCCCGGCTGCAGCTCGGCTTTTAGGCTGAAATCCGCCGTGCCGCCGCGCTGGATGGTGAGACGCGTGGAGGGCGCGATGCTGAGGACCGCGTTACCGGGAGCCTGGGCTCGCAAGCAGGGCCAGCACGCCGCGAGAAGCAACAGAAGCGCTGGCGCGAGGCGCGCTGAGCAAGTTTTTCAATCGCATCTTCAATTCCTCTTTCCCCATCGACACGCCGACATGTACGGACGCAATCTTGCCCTGCCGGTCGATCAGCAGCGTGGTGGGCAGCGAGTCCAGGCCGCCGTACGCCGTGCTGACGTCGTCATTGCCCAGCAAAACTCGATAGTTCATTTTCATGTTCTGGACGTAGGGCTTGATGGCGGTCCAGCCGTCCTCATCCATCGAAACCCCGACCACGGCAAAGCCCTGATCCTTGTACTGCCTCTCGAAATCCATAAACCACGGGATCTCGAGTTTGCAGGGGCCGCACCAGGTGGCCCAGAAATCGAGCAGCACCACCTTGCCCTTATATTCGGCGGGATGCACGGTCTGGCCGTTGGCGTCCTTCAGGCTGAACGGCGGTAGCGGCTGCCCGACAGCGTCCTTCAGCTCGAACTGAGCCGGCTTCTGATTTACATCGGCCTTTTTCTCAGCTTTCACGGGAGGCTTCCCAGGCCAATCCGAGCAGCCGGTCGATAGGAGCGCGCACGCGACCGACAGACTAACGCCAACGACAGTTTTCGACACTGGTATCTCCACGTTCATTATATCGGGCCTCAGATGAATGGCTCCACTGGCGAACGCTAATCGAAACCATTCCGCCCGCCGATTGCGGTGCCGCGCGGCGAGCGTGTACTCCGGATGGCGGCGGACGCCCGAGTAGAGCCAGGCGGCGGTGTCGCAAAAACTTTCGCAAAGATAGTCGCGCCAGAGGGGGTTGCCGAGCAGGTGGGGACTGCGAGAGCGCGATTTTGCGTAGCTCGGCGGACCACCCCAATTCGCCGCGCGCCCGTTGCTTCCATTCCCGCCGCAACAGATCCTCATAAGAGCGCCGGGTGGAGTTTCCCAACCGTACCCACGCGAAATGAAACAACTCGTGAACCAGAATCCGCGCCAATTCGCGGGGCTGGCGCTCGAGTTCCTGGTCCAGGATGATCTCGCGTTTACGGATGAAGGATCCAGCGAAGACCGGCTGCCCGTGCGGACCATTGGAGTACAGGTGGCGCCGGTCGGCTGTGAGCGCGGGCAAAAAACGAACCCGCACCATCCGCCCTTCGAGCGACGTCAGCCGTCTTACGGCCGCGTTAATGGACTTGCTGGAGCTGCGCGGGTACCCGCGGAGCAAAATAGGCGGGGTTCTCAATCTTCATGTTGTATTGCGCCTGGATGCCCTTCAGCCATTCCTGCGTCTTGGCCTGCCGCACCGCTTGAATGATCTGCTGCAGTACGTCATTGAAAGGCTGTTCGGATAACTCCTCGGCGCGGATGAGGTAAAAACCGGAGGGCTGCATGACCGGCTCGCTCACCTCCCCTTGCTTCAAAGCGAAGACCGCCGTTTTGACGGGTTGCGGGTAGGAGCTATTCAACTTAATCGCCCCGAAATCGCCATCTTTCGCGGCGGACTGATCGTCGGAGTTTTCGCGCGCCAGCTTGCCGAAATCGGCGCCACCCTTGATCTGTTTCGCCAAATCCTCGATCTTGGCCTTCGCCTCGGCTTGCGTGAGCTGCTTCTTGCCGTCCGCCGGAGCCTTCCCCGGCGTAGGATTGAACCCGATGTAAATGACCCGGACTTTCACTTCCTTGAATTTCTCGGCATTGTCTGTGTAGTACTTCTTCTGCTCTTCCTCGGAAATCGGAAGCGTGTTGCTGACTTGCGTCATTTCCGCGGTGGACAGCAACTGGAGCCGGTACGCGTCCAACTGCTCCTTATACGGCGATTGCTTGTCCATCCCCGCTTTTTCGGCATCCTCCGCCAGGCGCTGCATCATGAATACCTGGCTGAGAAGTTGCGGGCGGGCGCGAAGGACTTGCTGGTTGGCGACGGGGAAGCCGTTGATGATCTTGTCCATATCAGCTGCAGTGATTTTCTTCCCATTCACCTCAGCGACCACAGTATCGGGGGACACGGGCGGTGGTGGAGTGGCAGGGGCTGCTTGCTGCTGCTCCGCCGGAGCTTTCGGGGCCGGAGTGCCGGGCGTGACTTTTACCGGCACCGGCGGGGCCTGAGCCAAGACCAATCCAGTGGCGAGTAGAACAGAAGCTACGATTTTCATTTGAGTACCTTCGTGACGAGAAAGCACTCATTTTATCATGCGCCCTGGCGCGCTCGACCCTGGTCTACCGTCGGCAACCTACGGCTGGTCGCTGGGAGCGCCCGCCTTCACTTGCACGTGGCGCGGCTGACCCGTAAGATTCCCTTTGGCTTGCTGGGCATCGACGTCGGAAACTTTGATGTTGTTGAGCACCCGAGTTGCGCCCGCGGCCTTGGCCATGCGCGTCGCGGCGCCTTTGTGCTGCATCACGCTGGTGGTTCCGGTCCAGGTCGCCACGCGATCCTTGACGTGGACTTGAAACCCGTCCTTGCCGATCTTGGATTTCGCGAGCTTCGCTTTGATCGTGGCTTCGATTTCGGCGTCGCTAAACTTGCCTTCGCTGTGCGATTTCGTGAGGGCGGCCGGCGAACAAGCGATAGGGAACAGGCCAGCAGGGATACAATGGCGGAAAGCTCTCTTCATGCCGTTTGAGTGCGCTCACCGCGCCGGAATTCGCAGCTAAAATGCAAGAAAGCCCCGAATGATGCCGGGGCTTACTGATTTTCACTGACGAGGGCGAGCTACTCGACTTCCTTGCTTCTCTTCTTGTGGCTGCGCTTGCGGGCCAGCGCCTCTTTGGTGCGCTTCTTCTCGCCTGGTTTCAGATAAAACGAGTGCTGTCTAATCTCTTTGATGATGTGCTCTTGCTGGACTTTGCGCTTGAAGCGGCGCAGTGCGCCTTCTACCGTCTCACCGTCCTTGATATGGACTTCGGCCAATGAATAATTCACCTCCCTCGCTGTGAACCCATTTTACCGCAGGCTCTATTCGGGGTTCAGAACGCGGGCCGCTATTTGGCCTTGCGCCAGGCGGATTCTGACGTCGGAGTCCACCGGCGCGTTGGCCGGCTGTTTGACGATCTCGCCGGCTTCGTTGGTGACGATGGCGTAGCCGCGATCCAGAATCTTCAGCGGGCTCAGTTGAATGAGCTGCGCGGTCAGCGGATCCAGGCGTCCATGCGCCCGCGTAAGGCGCAGACGAATGATTTGCGTAGCCGCGGCACTCGCGGCCTCCAGTCGCCGGTGATTCTGGGCAAAGCGGAGGCGCAGATCCAGCCGGCTAAGACGGGCGGTCAAATCGTCCAGCCTCCTGCGCCGGAGGGAAGTGGAGGCGAGAACGCGGCCCCGCAGTCGATAATCCAACTCGTCGACGCGTTGCTGCCATCGGCCGACGGTGCGGTGCAGCACGGCCGAAGCGCGTTCCACTCCGCGCTCGTGCAAGGCGCGGGCAGCCATAGCCAGCCGGTAGCGAATAGTTTGCAGCAGCTTGTGGCCGTAGACGCCAAGCTGATCGAATAGTTGATCGCGCGGCGAGATTACCAGCTCGGCGGCGGCCGACGGCGTGGCGGCGCGAAGATCGGCCACAAAATCGGCGATGGTGAAGTCGGTCTCGTGTCCCACCGCGGAGATCACCGGCACATTACTCGCCGCGATGGCGCGCGCCACGGCCTCCTCGTTGAATGTCCAAAGATCCTCGAGGGATCCTCCCCCGCGCGCCACAATCACTGCGTCCGCCCAGCCGGAATTGCTGAAGTATTCGATCGCGCGGCACACCGCTTCCACCGATCCATCGCCCTGCACGAGCGCGGGGTAAATTCGCAAGTGCAGCCCAGGGAAGCGGCGCGCGAGGATCTCCGTGATATCGCGAACCACCGCGCCCGAAGGCGATGTGACGATGCCGATGCGCCGCGGGAGGCGCGGGATGGGCCGTTTGCGTTCCGCATCGAACAGGCCCTCAGCCGCTAGCTTTTTCTTGAGCTGTTCGAATGCGAATTGGAGAGCGCCGTGCCCCTGCGGCTCGATGGCTTCCACTAGAAGCTGATATTCGCCGCGCGCTTCATAAACGTCGATGTGTCCGCGCGCCAGCACCGCCATCCCGTCTTGCGGTTTGACTTTCAGGTAGCGCAGCGACTGACGGAAGCAGACGCAGCGCAACTGCGCGTCCTGGTCCTTCAGGGTGAAATAGCAATGCCCGCTGGTGGCGGTTTTGGAACCCGAGATCTCGCCAGCCACCCAGATATCATCGAACTCGTCGCCGAGTAGCCCGCGAATGCGCGCATTGAGCTCCGCGACAGTGAAGGTTTTGCGGACCGGTCCCCAGGCTAGGGCGAGCTGTTCCATCTGAACTTCATAGTATGACGGACCACCAGCCAAATCCCTAGCCTGAGCCAGCTTGCCCGGCTGCCGCTGCGTTTTTTCACGCAGGCGCCGGGGCGTCTACTTGATCAGGAGGCTGGCTTGCCACGCCTGGAACAGGAATACGGCCGCGATCACCAGCCCGAAAGCGGCGGTGCAAACCGTCAAAGTCTTGCCCCAGCGATCGATGAATTCCAGTTTGCGGCCGAGCGCAACTTGATGAGGAATCAGCTTTTCCTCGCCGGCGGCCAGATGCACGAACTCGTCGTCTCCGTGGAAAACCAGCAGCTTCCTGTAAAGCGCCAGCCCCAGGACCGCCACGGCGAGAATGGACCACAACACAAAATAGGGAATCAGGTTCATGGCTTGTTACAACCTCCTTGAGCCATGACCGGTGCAATCGTTGTTCCACGGCTCGGTACGTCATGCCGGAACTGTACCATCCGCTGCGTATCTTGCTGCAATGAATTAAGCTTTTCCGCCGATTTGCTGTACGGGATCGGCGGTACACCATAGAACAGTAAAGCCGAAAGCTGGAAAGAGGCCCAATGAGAGCACTACTGGACGGAATCTGGAGTCTGAAACTCCGGACAGACACCCGCGGTCAGGATCTCATCGATTATGCTCTCCTGGCCGGATTCGCCCTGGTGATGGCCGCCGCTATGTCGCCCAGTGTAGCCGGCGGGATTAGCACTATATTCACCAAATTATGGACGGCCATGTCGTCGGCTAGTACGCGCGGATCTGCGATTTAAGAGCACCGACCCCCTGCATCGTCGTCAAAGAAGAGTCGTCAGTACCTCGGAACTGGTACATCGTGCCGGAACGGTACAGTGAACTGCGTAGGATCCTCCCGGAATCTCAGGTGTTGCCCCAATTGGCCGTACCGTGTTGCCGGTAGACCATGGAATCGCAAAGAGAAGGAGGACCAAAAAAATGAAAACACTTTTCAATCGAATCTTGAAGTTGAGAATCTGGATCGACAACAAGGGACAGGACCTGATCGAGTATGCGCTGATGGCTGGATTCGTAGCCATTGCAGCGGGTGCCATCATGCCGGGCGTGGCAGGTAGTGTCAGCAAAATATTCAGCAAGATATCGAGCGTGATGTCGGCGGCGGCTACGCAGAGCTAGTCCCCGCCCGAACAACGCCTGGCGAGCCCGAATCCAGCGTGGGTGCGGTTTCCTGTGCGTATTCGCGAGCACCAGTTGGTATACTCATTACCGGAGATTGCAGCCATGAAGAAAACAGCTGGGCTCTTGCTCTTGTTTGGCTTCGCTCTGGTCGCGGCCGACTTCTGGCAAAAGCCATACACGGAATGGAGCGATAAGGACACCGCGAAGATGATGACCAATTCGCCGTGGGCGAAGTCCGCTAGCGTTTCGATGGGCGGTCCCGGCGGCGGCGCGCCCCAAGCGATGCCCGCCGGCGGAGGATTCGGCGGAGGCGCGCCCGGCGGCCCGCAGGGCGGAGGCGGTTCGGAATTCGGGCCTGGCGCTCAAGGTTCGTCGCCCCCGACATTCGATGTTGTGGCTCGATGGCAATCCGCGCTTCCGATCCGCCAGGCGTTCGTGCGTCTCAAGTTCGGCGCCGAAGCGGACAAATCGGTCGAAGCCGCTAAGATTCTCGAACAGCAGGAGAGGCCTTATGAAATCGTCCTCTCTGGTGCGATGGGAATGTTCCTGGGTGGCAAACCGGGGGACGCCGCGAAAGCTCTCGGCGAAGTGAGCTTTCTGTCATCGAGCAGAACTGGCGCCATCAAGGCCGCCCAGGTCGAAGTGGGCAAACCCGGAAAAACGATGGATGTGGTGTTCGCGTTCCCGCGCTCGATGCCTTTCACAGTTGAGGACAAAGAGGTCGAATTTGCAACCAAGCTAGGCGCTTCGAATCTCAAGTATAAGTTCAAACTGAAGGACATGGTCGTCAACGGCAAGCTCGAGATGTAGCGCGAAAGCCGTCTGGAAGCCCGCAACATGCCCGGGTGGCGAAATCGGCAGACGCAAAGGACTTAAAATCCTTTGGGAGGCAACTCCCGTGTGGGTTCAAGTCCCACCCCGGGCACCACAACATCCATAGCCGCACGACACCCCAGGCATCCTTGCACTACTGGGACAATCTGGCCCGTTACCCTGGGCGCTTTATTGGACACGATGGCGCTGTCACAAGCGCAGTCGAGAGAAAGTCCTGTTTTATCAGTTCTTTCCGTTTGGAGCTCAAGGTGCCTTGCAGTCCAGTATGATGCGCCTTGTAGCGATCCTGTTGATGCTTGGCGTTTCCATTCGCATTGCATCTGCTCAGAATAAACTCTCACCCGAGCTGAAACATACCGAGACCAGCGCAACAATCGACGTGATTGTTCAATACCATCAGAACCCGACCGAAGTGCAGCATCAGCGCGTCCTGAGCAGAGGCGGAGAACTCAAACGTGAGCTTACCGTCATCCATGCGGCGCACTATTCCATTCCGGCCAGCGCGCTTGATGCGCTTTCCAACGATCCTGATGTCGAGTACATCTCGCCGGACCGCGACGTCACTGCGACAACCGATAATCACGTCTTCAGAGGCAGCCCCGATTATGGCTGGCGAACCGTTGGGGCCGACCTGGCGAGCAGCGTGTTTGGGCTCGATGGCTCCGGCGTTGGCATCGCCTTGATCGATAGCGGTGTCGACACGTTCATCGATTTGCACGATTCCCTGGGGCGCGATCGTGTCGTGTATCGAGCCAGCTTTCTTCCGAACGGCACTGCGACGGATTTGTACGGGCACGGGGATCACGTCGCGGGCATCCTGGCTGGGAATGGCGCCGAATCCTCGGGTTCTTCGTCGACTTACCTGGTCCGTGGGATCGCGCCGAACGCGCACATTATCAGTCTCAAAGTTCTCGGCACGAACGGTTCCGGCACTGATAGCGGCGTCATCGCCGCCATACAGAAAGCCATCGCTCTTAAAGCCCAATACAATATCCGGGTGATCAACCTTTCGTTAGGACGGCCGGTAACGGTGTCCTACTTGCACGACCCGCTCTGTCAAGCTGTGCAGCAGGCATGGCAAGCGGGGATAGTGGTGGTCGTCGCGGCGGGCAACAATGGCCGCGACAATTCGCACGGTACCTATGGGTACGGGACCATCACTGCTCCAGGTAACAGCCCGTTCGTAATTACCGTGGGAGCCATGAACACCAGCGGTACGTTGAGCGCCACCGACGACAAAATCGCCACATACTCTTCCAAGGGGCCCACGTCCATCGATCACATTGCCAAGCCCGACTTGGTCGCTCCCGGCAATCGGATCTTTTCCCTGAGTCAAGGCACTTCGTGGTTTGCAAGAACCTATCCTGGGAACGATGTTTCCAAGACAGATATTTTCAGCACCAACGCGGTTGCGCCCTCGGGATATTACGTGATGAGCGGTACCAGCATGGCGGCGCCGATGGTCAGTGGGGCTGCGGCCCTGATGATTCAAAAAGACCCTTCGCTCACGCCCGACCAGGTGAAAGCGCGCCTCATGGAGAGTGCCACCAGATTCGCCCCAGGTTTCAGCACGGCCACCGACCCAGTCACCGGCACCACTTACACCGACGAGTACGACCTGCTCACGATAGGAGCAGGCTATCTCAATATCCCGGCTGCTTTGGCCGATACCGATCTTCTTTCCGGACCGGCGCTTTCTCCAACCGCAACATACTCCGCTGCGACCCAGAGCGTCAGCCTCGCACCAACTGGAACGGGCGCGGCCTGGGGAACACCAACCATTTGGGGCAACACGTCGATATACGAAATTTGGGGCGGCTCTGTGTTCGTGAATGGGAGCATCGCCATCTGGGGAACCGGATCGGTGTTTGGCACCATTGCCATCTGGGGCACCGGCACTCCGCAGGCGCTTCAAGCCATATGGGGCACGATCGCGATTTGGGGAACAGGTCTGGATGTCACCGAACAGGTCAGCCTCGCAGTTCAGGGAGACAACTGATCCCTAGCCAGGTCGCCGGACGCTAGGGTGCCGAGGCCGCTGTCAATTTCTCGAGCGTAGCCAAGCGGACGCACAGCGGCCTCATTTCCTCTTCCGTCAGTTCCGCGGCGCAACCCTCCACGATCCGCTTTCCGAGTTCGTGGAGTTTCTGCCGATACGCAGGATCTTCAGCCGTCCGCGCAATGTCACTCAAGGCCCTCAACATCCGCAGGCTGACGGCAATATCGCCTTTCGCGTACATGCGGATCTGCTCGAACGCCGACGTCAGCAGACCGCCGAAGTCAATCCATGGGATGCTTACCCGAACCACTCCCGGCGGATCGTACAGCAATGGAGCCGGCGGCTCGCGCGAAGCGAACCGGATCAGGATCCTGCTTAATTGGTCCACGCAACTGACGCCCGTGCTCGGATCGTTCACCGCCGGTGAAATCGCCTTCAGAGCGATATCGACGATCTGCAAAACTCCGAACTCCACGTCCTGCTGCAAGGTCCTGGAAGGACCCAGGTCGACGGTGCCGAGCAGTTCCTCGCGTTGGTCGTCAGAGAGCCGATTCCCGCGGTAGACCATGAAAAGAGTGGTCCCGGCAGGGACGAAGTGCCCGACCCGGCGAACCAGGTGCACCTTCACGTGATACGACTTCGCGAGAGCAACCAGCCGCGCGGTGTCGATGAACCGGATATAACCGGACTTCGAGCTTGTGAGCGGGGTCTCCCACGTGTTGGGCTCCAGCAGTTGCGGATCTTCCATGGCATTCAGCCGGTGCGGCCAAGGCATCATTTCGTCGATCATGACTTCCGTTTCCGACGCGATCCGGTCGACGATGTGGCTCACGCTGATGGCCTGCGAGATGTGATGAATGAAGAACAGCAGCCAACTCACGCAAGCCAGCGCCAGAAGCATCGCGCCCATCACGGTGGCCACCGGAGCGAACGGCTGCGGTATCTGGCGCGCCGCAGGGAGCGCCGCCATGCAGTACGAGAAGGTGCCGAGGAAGATTCCGAGCGTCCATTGCGTCACGCGGTCCCTGGTAAAACTCACGATGATGCGCGGCGAGAACTGCATGGAGGCCAGCGTTAGCGTCATCAGCAGGATCGCGAAAACGATGGAGACCACCGTCATGATGGAAGCGGCGATGCCGCCCAGAATGAATTGCGCCACTTGCGGATCGGAGTGCGAGGGGAACAGCGTCCGCGGAACGATGTCGCTGAAGGTTGGGTAAGTCTCTTCCAGCCAGGAGAAAATCGCCCCGGCACAACCCAACGCCAGTGCAATGGTCAGCGGGCGCACCAGGAACCCGCCACGCAGGTTGAACGTGGCTTGGCGCAGCAGCAATTGGAGACGCTTGTTCATTTGCTATTGTCCCAGTCTAAGCGCACTTCAGGTCGCGGTGCGGGATGAATCCGGCTGCCCGGAGCATTCTAGCTAGTGTCAGCCCGATTTTGGGCTTCACAACAAGGAGGCAATTCCCAGATGAAGAGTTTACTGTTCGGTATGAGCACTCTGCTGTTCGTGGCCGGGGCCGCGATGTACGCCGCCGATGCGCCACCGTCCGAAGGAACCAAAGCGCCCGGCTTTACGCTGAAATCCCAGGAAGGTAAGGAAGTCAGCCTGAAGGATTTCAAGGGCAAATGGGTGGTGCTGTATTTCTATCCCAAGGACATGACCCCGGGCTGCACCATTGAAGCCCACAACTTTCAGCGCGACCAGCCCCAGTTCGACAAAAAGAACGCGGTCATCCTTGGCGTCAGCCTGGATACCGTCGATTCGCACGTCCAGTTCTGCACCAAAGAAAACCTGACGTTCAAGCTGTTGTCCGATCCCAATCACGTAGTCACGGAGCAGTACGGCTCGCTCGGCGCTTTTGGCAAGATGCAGGTTGCCAATCGCCACACCTTCCTGATCGATCCCAAAGGCGTCATTCGCAAGGTCTATCTCATGGTTGATCCGAAGGTGAATGAGCACAGCCACGACGTCCTGGCGGATCTGGACGAGCTGCAAAAGAAGAGTGACTAGGCGGTAATATGAAGCGAAGTGCCCACGCCGCAGCGAGAATTCGAGAAGATCGCAATACCGCACCTGGCGGCACTGCTGCGTGTGGCCCGCCGGTTGTCGCTCGATAGCGCGTCTGCCGAGGACCTGGTGCAGGAGACCATGCTGCTCGCGTGGCGTGGTTTCCGTCAATTCGAACCCGGGACCAACGCCCGGGCGTGGTTGTTCCGGATTTTGTTCAATGTGTTTTATGGCGAGGGCAGAAAGGCTCAGCGGGCCTCGTTGCCTGTCTCCACGGTTGTCCACGCAAAAATCCAGGAAGCGGTCGAGATCGCGGACGCCCTCGATGCGTTGCCAATGGAACAACGCAGCGTGCTGCTCTTGTGTGTTGTGGAAGGATTCACCTGCCGCGAGGCCGCGGGGATCTTAGATGTCCCCATCGGAACCGTGATGTCGCGCCTGAGCCGGGCCCGGCAGGAGTTGCGAAGGGTTTTGGCGCCGCTGGCGAAAGAAGCGTATCGATGACAGATGACGAACTAGATCAGCGCCTGCGCGCGAGCGTTCTGGCGGAAAGCATCGATTCGGCCCAACTGGAGCGTTCCATTCGCGAGCGCATCCGGCGCCCGCATGTGCTGCGCTGGGCGTTCGTTGCAGCGGCCATCCTTCTGTTGCTTGCCGGGACCGCGATGTTCTTCACTTCGCGAACGCCGCCCGTGTGCGTCGCGGCCGCGCAGGATCATCAGCGCGAAATCGTAAACGGCGAGCCAAGGGCATGGCTACGGGATGTTTCCGCGATTCAGTCTCTGGCGGAAAAGCAAGGTGTGCCGCCATCGGCGATCTCGGCGCTCGCGGCCACTGGTTATCGCCTGGAACGCGCCCGGCTATGCTTCCTGCAAAGACAGATCTACCTGCACTTGGTTTATTCGAAAGACGGGAGCGAATACTCGGTCTATCTGCGTCCGGCCGGCGGTGTGTTTAACGATTCAGTTCGTGGCGAAGAGGACCTGGCGTATTTTGAAACCAATCGCGTAACCGCGGTCTTTGTCAGTCACGGGGCCGGGGCCAACGCGTTTGCTTTTGCCCGTGCCGGCGCCAAGGTGCTCTAAGGTTTCTCGAAGTTAGTTGGCGCCGGTGCTCGCCGGAGGCCCGGAGGTCAGTTTCTTGCCATCGGCCCAAGTGACTTCGCGCGAATGCGCCATGTTCGATCCGTCGCGCGCGCGCCACCCGAACACGGTAACAGTGTCGCCCAGTTTCATCGTGACCTCGCGCCTCCATCCCTGGCGGACCAGCATGTTGGGCGGAAAAGCTTCAAACTTCCAGTGGGCGATGTTGCCGGCGTCGTCCTTCACATCGATGTAAAAGTGCATGTGAGGATTTTCCCAGTCCACCTTGGTAACCACGCCCGTGACGGTGACAGGCTTGCTCTCGTCGTATTCGGCGCCGAAGGAATGGTGCGCGAGCGCGGGAATCGCGGAAAAAACGCCAGCCGCAATAACGATGCCTAGGAGATTAGTTCGCATCTGCGCAACATTATATCCGAAGTCCAAACACCTCTTCGGCGTTGGTCTGGTACAGCTTCTTCTTGTCCGCGTCGCTGATGGGCAGGTCGTCGGTGACCTTCACTTCTTCGGGCACGAACTGGTACGGATAATCCATGGCATAAAGCACGCGATCGACGCCCAAAACGGACTGCGCGTACAAGATCGGCGGTTCCCAAGCCATGCCGCTCGTAGTGACATACATGTTCTCTTTGATATAGTCGCTCGGTTTCTTTTGTAGCTTCTGGACAGATGCGTAGCGATTGGCCCGCACCATGGCGGCGTGCATGAAGTCGACGCGGAAGAGCCAATACGGAAGGCCCTCGCCCAAGTGCCCGGCAACAATGCGGAGCTTGGGGAATCGATCGAACACGCCCGCGACGATGATGCGCAGCAGGTGCAAACCGGTTTCGACGGCGAAGCCAAAGATAGCGCCATCGAGGCCGCGCTCGATGAATGGGCCGATCATTGATTTCGGCGGCGTCGTCGGATGTATATACACCGGAACGTTCAAAGCTTCAGCCGCTTCAAAAATGGGCCAGAATTTGGGATCATCCAGGTATTCGCCCCGCGTGTGCGAGTTCACGATCGCACCCTTGAGGCCGAGTTGCCGCACACCGCGTTCCAGTTCTTTGGCCGCGCCGGCTGGATCTTGTGGTGCGATGGCGGCAAGGCCGGAGAACCGGTCGGGATGCTTTCGGATGGCATCGGCGAGCTGATCGTTGAAGGATCGCGCGAGCGCCGTCGCCTCGGGCGCATCGAACACTTGCACACCAGGAGCTGTCAGCGAAAGGATCTGCATCGCGATGCCGGTCGAATCCATATCGCGCAGCCGGCGCTCGCCAATATCTTGAATGCGCTCGGCAAGGGCAGTAGCACGAGGCGTCGCGCCCGAATAGAATCCCCACAGGCTGCGAAATCCGGGATCGTCGTAGCCGTCTTCGAGCAGCTTGCGATAGCGCGCGATCAGCTCGGGCGGCGCGAACGCTTCTTCAGTGGCGATACGTAAGTACCCGGCCACTAGGACTCACTCACGAACTTCGTCACCAGACATGCTTCCAAGCCTTCCATGCCTTCTTCGCTGCCGTGCCCACTTTCCTTCATGCCGCCGAACGGAGAATCGCGCACCGAAATCATGTAACTGTTGATGCCGATCAGACCGGCTTCCAGCCGATCGCCGAGCAGATTCACCGTGCGGTTGTTCCGCGTGAAGGCGTAGGCTGCCAGGCCATAAGGCAACCGGTTGGCCTGTTGAATCACGGCGTCGAAGTTCGAGAACGGATTGATGATCGCGATGGGTCCGAATGGCTCCTCGTTCATGATGCGCGCTTCGTTCGGGACGTCGGAGATCACGGTCGGCTCCCAAAAGTACCCGGGACCCGGAATGCGCGAGCCGCCCGCGTCGAACTTCGCGCCGTGCGTCCGGGCGTCGCCCAGCATCTCTTCCATCCAGTCCAGGCGCAGAGAGTGCGCGAGCGGCCCCATTTTATTAGACTCCACGAGTCCATTACCCACCGTCAAAGATTTCGCGCGGGCGGAGAAGCCATCGACAAACTGCTTGTAGATCTTCTCGTGCACGTAGTAGCGCGTTGGCGAGATGCAGACCTGGCCCGCGTTGCGGAATTTGGACGCGGCGGAAAGGTCGAGCACTTGATTCACGTCGACGTCGTCAAACACGATCACCGGCGCGTGTCCACCCAGCTCCATGGTGGTGCGTTTCATGCCATCGGCGGCGAGTTTCATCAGGTGCTTGCCCACGCGTGTGGAGCCGGTAAACGAAAGCTTTCGGATGATCGGTGATGCCAACAGGTGCTCGGAAACTTGCGATGGCACGCCGAAGACCATCGACAGCACGCCCTTGGGCAGACCGGCGTCCATCAACGCGCGCGCCACTTCGAGCGCCGCGGCTGGCGTGTGCTCGGCCGGCTTGATGATGCACGGGCAGCCCGCGGCGAGCGCCGCCCCCAGCTTGCGGCACGGATTGCCGATGGGGAAATTCCAGGGCGCGAAAGCTGCCACCGGGCCGACCGGTTCCTTCACAACAGTCATCCGAACGCCGGGCGCACGGTTGGGAAGAACCCTTCCATAAGCTCGGCGGCCCTCCTCCGCGAACCATTCGATGACGTCGGCGGCAAAATGCAGCTCCAGTCGTGTTTCGTGAAGCGTTTTGCCTTCTTCGATGGTGGCGAGGCGCGCAATGTGCTCGGCGCGTTCGCGCATTAAATCAGCGGCGCGCTTCAAAATTTTGCCGCGATCCTGCGGCGAGGTTCCGCGCCATAACGGATAAGCCTGTTGGGCAGCGTCTAGTGCGCGATCCAGATCGGTCTTGGATGCATGGGGCAGCACGCCGATACATTCGCCGGTGGCCGGATTGATCACCGGCTCGCTCTCTCGCGAGCCCAAGGGCGTCCATTCGCCGCCGATGAGGAGTTGCAGATCCGCGTAGCTCTCTGCCGTCTGGGTTGGAGACATTTCGATTGTCGACATTTTTTGGTTGGCCTTCCTATATGGTATAAGCTCTAAGGGTCAAGGAACCGGACCATGAAGAAAAAGGCATTCTACGGCTGGAAGCTGCTTGCGGCGTTCTGGTTTATTTATCTCGTCAACCTTGGATTTCCCACCTACGGACAGAGCGTGGTCAATGCCTACATGGCGAAGGATCTGCATCTCGACCGCACGATGTTAGGCTTGGCATTTTCGCTCTACATGCTGATGGTCGGGTTTCCCGGCCCGGCGGTGGCGGCACTGGTCAATCGAATCGGCGTTCGGCTGACGCTGCTGATTGGAAGCTGCTCGGCGATGCTGGGCGCGCTCTCGATGGCTCTGTTCGTTCATACCGGCTGGCAAGCGGTGATCTCTTTCGGAATTCTGATCGGCTTCGGATCCTGCGCGGGCGGCGCGATCGCCGAGCAGCAAGGGATCGCGCAATGGTTCGTCCGAAAACGCGCGCTCGCGCTGTCGCTCATGTACAGCGGCGGCGGAATTGGAGGATTCATTCTGCCTCCGATTCTGAATCGCGTGATCGCGGGATCGAACGGAAATTGGCGTAACGGCTGGTGGATCTTTTTGGGCTTGGCCGCCATCGGCGCGGCTCTGGTGATGTTCATGGTGAAAGAGAAGCCGGCGGATATGGATCAGTTGCCGGATGGCGGCGCTGGGCCCGATTTGCAGCCTGGCCAGAAGCGGCCCAAAGGCGTGTTCGTAACAACCGAAGCCTGGACCTTCAAGGAAGCGATTTTCTCGCGGGCGTTTATCCTCATGCTGGTGTCGTCCATCGGAATCAGTTGCGGATTCTCGCTGATTCAAGGCCATGGCGTGGTGCACTTGAAAGACCTGGGACATTCGCCGGCCGAGGCTGCGATGGCGATGTCGATTCTCGCGATCTCGACGCTCGCGGGCAAGCTGCTGGCCAGCTTCGGCGATCGCATTGAGCCGCGCTACATCTGGGCCTTCGCGATGGCGGCATTCGGACTGGGAACGATTTTGGTAGTTCACGCGACCAGCGCAGCCGATCTTTATCCGTTCCCGATCCTGCTCGGATTTGGATGGGGTGCAACGCTGGTGTCGATGATGGGCGCGCCGATGAATTACTTCGGACTGAAGGCGTATCCGGCGGTGATCGGGTTGTGGCTTTTGATCCAAACTGGAATCGGCGCGGTGGCTCCGTTCGTAGCCGGTTATGTGTTCGACAAATTTGGAAGCTACACGCCGGCGTTCTATTCGATCGCGGGGCTTTGTTTCGCGGGATCGCTGTTGTTGCTCGCCGCAACGCCTCCGCGGCGGAAAGTGGCGGACGAAGCGCCGGCAGCCCAGGCCGCATTCGGGCAATCGCCCGCTCGAGCGTAAGACTTATGGACCAATTCAAACCGGGCGATCTGTGCCCCAAATCCGGAATCTACGATGTGGTGCATGACGGCGTCCACCAGGACAAGCACCAAGTGACGATGGTGAAAGGCGAGACGTTTCCGCCTTGCAGGCATTGCGGCCATCATCCGCGATTCACGCTCGCGATGGCAGCGCATCACGCGCCGAACCACGAGCATTTCAAAAAGTAATCAGTTCGCAGACAGGTCTTCCGACGGAACCCAGTTGCCGTGCACCTGCACGCGCAGGCGGAACGGCACTTTGATACGCGCGATGGGGCCCTTTTCGATATTCGCGGCTTCGACGATCGCAACTTCAGAGAGCTGCTGATCGTGCATGTCGCAGACGAAGGCCAGGTAGCCTTCGTGGCCGGGTTTCTTGGACGGAATGTGGATGTGCTCCTGCACAGTGACCGTTGGGCCGAGGCCAAGCGTGGTGTATTTACCGGTTTTTACTTCCATGCGCACAATGGTATTGAAGCCTGCTCCGACCGGACCCGCGACGGGCGGGGGGCCGTTCTGCGGGGCGTTGCGCGGATCAAACGTTTGATAATAGCCGATCTCGAAATCGGTCATCTGGTCTTTGAGCGCGGTGCGCGGCATGTCGCCGCTTGGGCCGATCACGGTCTCTTCCCAAGTGTCGCCGGGCTTGGATAGATCGAAAGTCCAGCGCACGAATCCGATGCGAACCTGATCGGGGCGCAGGTTGATGCCCGACGCCTTCTGCATGAACGGGAACGGCGGCACTTTGCTCACACCGAAATACATGTGCACCAGGTTGCCGTCGCTATAGGCGTTCATAAAGTGGAACGAAGAACGAGCGGGGCCGCGGAACCAGCGCATGTGTTTGACATGAGCGTCGCGCGGCAGAATCCCGACGAACGATTCTTTATCCTGCTCGAAAACCCAATGGTGGCCGCCGGCTTTCATGCGATTGAGGTCGGCGGTGATGGGGAACACCGGAAAGATGACGTGCTCGCGGGTGACGGCGAAGTCGTGCATCAGCGCGACGTAAGGCGCTTCGAACCATTCTTCGCGCGTCAGGTTGCCTTGCTTATCTGCCACGCAGAACGCGACATCCTTGGTAACCAGGCCGCCCGCTTCGTAGCCGAAGAAGTACAGATCGCCGCTGTCGGGCGCGAGGCGCGTGTGCGCGGTCATGGTCTGGCTTTTCAGCTTGCCGTCGTAATCGAACTCGCCGATGGTTTCGAGCGTGTGCGGGTCCAGCTCCATGGCATGGCTGTCTTCTTTGAGCGCGAGCAACTTTCCGGCGTGATAAATGGGCGTGGTGTTGTTAACGTTGCGCGGCTTGCCTTGGACGCTGGGGTCGTCGGTGAAGGGATTGCGATACAGGCCGTAGAGCGAACGGCGGGCGGCGCGTTCCGCTTTCCAGCGCTCGGTTTTGACGTAGCGCATCTTGAAATCGACGTGGCCGTTCTCGAAGCGGAACAGGCTGACCATGCCGTCCCCGCTCAGGAACGTGTCGTCGCCCATCATCGGCGAATATTGCGGATCGGGGATGGAGCGATACCAGGAGCCGTTGATCTCTTCAGGCACGATGCCTTCGGTGACCAGGTCGTAGATGTCGCACTCGATGCGGGAGGGCGCGTTCCAGCCCGCAAAGTCCATCGTATTGGGGAAAGGTTTTGCCATTGCGCCTACTTCGCGCCCACCTTCTGCGTGATGTTAGGCGGCGGCGAGAGTTTCACTTCCTTGCCGGTGACCGGGTGCGGGTAGTGGAACGGGAGAACGTCGGTGTCGGGCCACAGCGGAGGCGTGGGCTTTTCGAGCTCGTCCGGGCCGGTGGGATTAGCGGGATAGGTTTCGGTATAGTACGGCACGTAATTGGGCTTGGTGTAAGCCCAACCCTTGTCGAAATCGGCGTGGTAGACCGGGCGATAGTTGAGCACCTTCATTTTCCAGACGCCGTTTTCCTTGGCGTAGACGTTCTCGTAGAGCGAACCTTCCCACCACTGGCGGAGGGGATGGGTTTCGTCGGTGTATTCGTGATGGCGGCCGGCCTGCATGAAGACGCGGAGGCGCGCGTAGGCGGTTTTGCCATCGGGCGCAACGTCGATGATGTCCTGGAGCATCATGTGATCGAGCAGGTAGCCCTGGACGGGACCATTATGGCCGTTGGTGAAGTTTTTGCGAAACCGGCCGCAATAGAGCCGGCGGGCGCTTTCCTTGCCGCGGAAGATGCCGCCGATGAAGTGGACCTCGCAATCGTCGGTGAACAGGTCCACCACTTCGTCGTAGAGGCATTTATCGAGATAGTAGCCGTATTTGTACTGGAGATCGCGGACGGCTTGGGTGTCTTGGAGCTTGCCGACCTGCGCGGTGAGTTCTTCAACTTTGTTTTCGAGGGCACGGAACTGCTCATCAGTGGGCATGTGGGCCTTCCTTCATGAGTGCGTTGGATTAGGGCGGGGGATTTTCAGAACCGCCAATCGAATTATAGTGCAGTTGCATGCAGGGTAAGCGGGGCTAGCCAGGCACGTTAGAATGGCTTGTGCGGGGACCCTTTCAGAAGCGATGAACCCAATCCAATCGCATTGGCAGTTCATCGCGAGTCTCCTCTCGATCATCATCGTTGACGTAACGCTCAGAGGCGACAATGCGGTCGTCATCGCCGCCGCTGCCCGGCAGCTGCCACGGTCCCTGCGGAAGCGCGCTCTGGCGGCGGGCGGCGCTTGCGCCGTGGTTGCACTGGTGACCGCGACCTTCTTCGCCACGCGGCTGCTCCACATCAAGTTCCTGCAGATAGCGGGCGGCTTCGCCATTTTATGGATCGCGATTGGCATGTTCAAAGAAGAAGCGCCGCTCGAATCGTCCGCGGCCCATGTCGCCAGCTTTTGGAAGGCGATGTGGTTGATCGTGGTGGCGGACGTGACCATGTCGTTAGACAATATTCTGGCCGTCGCCGCGCTCGCAGAGGGTAGCCTGTTGCTGTTATTGTTTGGGCTCGGCCTCAGCATACCACTCGTATTCCTCGCAAGCGGCCTGCTTTCCAATTTGATGGACAGGTACCCGGTGATCGTTTACATTGGAGCAGCCTTGCTCGGCCGCGTAGCGGCACACATGCTGCTGACCGACGCGTTCATCGTGCAGCGCTTTGCGCCAGGCGCCATGTTGCGCTATTCGGCGGAGGCGGCCGGCGCCGTCGGCGTGCTTCTTGTGGGCTGGTGGCTGAAGAGGCGTTAGCCGTGCGACTTCATGTCGCTGGATGTGCCGCCCGCGGCGGGAACGTAGCATTTCAGCGTGTAATCCATCACCATGCGATTGGCATTGAAGCGCCAACCCAGCGTACGAATGGTGCGCTTCATGCGTCTGATCCAGCCGCGTGGCAAACCGTCCCGGTCGCGCTGGTAGTACAGCGGGATCACTTCTTCGCGCAAGACGCGGTAGAGTTCGTCGCCGTCGCGGGTGTCGTGAACATTCATGCTGGAATGCGTGCGGCCGGCGCCGATGGCGAATCCGTTGAGCCCGTCGTAAGCTTCGGCCCACCAGCCATCCAGCACGGAGAGATTGAGGCCGCCGTTCAAGACAACTTTCTGGCCGCTGGTACCGGAGGCCTCCAGCGGACGCCGCGGGTTATTGAGCCACACGTCGACGCCTTGCACGAATAGCCGGCCGACGTTGATGTCGTAATCCTCGACGAAGACGAATTTGTCGTGGAACTGGGAATCTCGCATTAACTCGGCGATTTGCTGCAGTACGCGCTTGCCGGGTTCGTCGCGCGGGTGGGCTTTCCCGGCGAAGACAAACTGCACGGGACGCTTGGGGTCGTTGACCATCAAGGCCAGCTTTTCGATGTCGGCGAGAATCAAATTGGCGCGCTTGTAGGTGGCAAAGCGCCGAGCGAATCCGATGGTGAGAGCATCCGGGCTAAACACGCGGCTGAGCCTCTGGAGAGTTTCGGGCGATTCGCTTCGGCGTTCAGCTTGCTCCACGGCCCGGCGGCGCACAAACTCAAGCAGCCGCTGCTTGAGAGCTCCGTGGGTCTCCCACAGCTCGCCATCGTCGACGTTTTCGATACCTTCCCAGATGCGCGACTCTCCGCTGTGCTCGTGCCATCCGTTGCCCAGGTGGCGGTCATACAGCCGGAACATCTGCGGCGCGAGCCAGGTGGGCACGTGCACGCCGTTGGTGATGTGGCCAATCGGCACCTCGTCCTCGAGCTTGCCGGGATAGAGACCGGTCCACATGGCGCGCGACACCTCGCCGTGCAGGGCCGAGACGGCGTTCGCGCGCCGCGACAGCTTCAGACCCAGCACGGTCATGCAGAATTCCTCGTAATCGTTACCGGGAATCTCGCGGCCGAGATCCATCAGCCGGCGATCGGACAGTCCCAAGCGATCGCGCAACGGGCCGAGATGCTCCTCGATGAGCCCGGCGTTGAATCGATCGTGACCGGCGGGCACCGGCGTATGCGTGGTGAAGACTACTTCGCGGGAAACGCGCGGCACCGCCTGATCGAAGGTGATCCCTTCTTCCTGCATGCGGCTGGCGACGGCTTCCAGCACGACAAATCCACTGTGCCCCTCGTTTAAATGCAGAACGCCGGGCGTGACGCCCATGGCCTTGAGGGCGCGGAATCCGCCCACGCCGAGCAGCAGCTCCTGCCGGATGCGCACGCGGCCGTCGCCGCCATAGAGGCGGGAGGTGAGCTCGCGATCCTCGGGAGCGTTGCCTTGCACATTAGAATCGATCAGCAGCAGATCGCAGCGGCCAACTTTCACGCGCCACACCTTTGCATGGATAACGCCGCTGCGGGTCTCCAATTCCACAACCACCGGCTCGCCATTCTTGCCGATAGCCGGCTCCATGGGAAGCTGGTTCACGTCGGTCTGGAGGTATTGCTCCTGCTGCCAGCCATGCCGATCCAGGTGCTGCCGGAAGTAGCCTTGACTGTAGAACAGCCCGATTCCAATCAAGGGAATGTCGAGGTCGGACGCGCTTTTGATATGGTCGCCCGCGAGGACGCCCAAGCCGCCCGAGTAGATCGGCAGCGATTCGTGGAGCCCGAACTCGGCCGAAAAGTAGGCCACGGGCCGCGGCCGCAACACGCCGGCCTGCGTGGCGCCCCAGGTACGATCCGCGCGCAGGTATTCCTGCTGGCGTCGATATGCGTAATTGATGCGGCCATGCAGCACGAGTTCGCTGGCGCGGCGCTCGAGCTTTGCCAGGGGGATCTCGGAGAGCAGAGCAATCGGGTTGTGATTGAGCTGCCGGAAGCGGACCGGGTCGAGATCGCGGAACAGGCTGGTGGAATCGTTATCCCAGCTCCACCAAAGATTGCGGGCGAGCGACCAGAGGCGCTCTTGCACGGGCGCGATGAATCGGTCAAGCGCGCGGGCCTCGCTGACCACGGGCGCAACCTGCGCGGCCGCCTCCACCAGCATCTGCACTTCATCGTCGGTGAAGGCGCGGGCTTCGATGGTCTGAACCACGAGCACGCCCTGCAGGACGCCTTGATCGATGAGCGGAACGCCGCAAAACGATTGGTACGACTCTTCGCCCGCTTCGCTGAAATATTTGAAGCGTGGATGGCTGGTAGCATGCTCGACGGCCACGGGGCGCACCTGCTCGGCGACCAAACCCGCGAGCCCCTCGTTCAGCGCCATGCGGAGCGTGCCGATGCATTTCGGGCGCAACCCGAGAGTCGCGGCGAGGACCAGATTCGCGCGGTCCGGCTCCAAGAGATACGCGGAGCAGACGTCGGTCTGAAAGCGCCCGGCAATCAGCGCGACGACGTTCATCAGCGTTTCGGCGGGCTTACCTCCCTCGGCCGCGAGATGGCCGATCTCTTCCAAGGTCAGTACGTAGCTGGCAGCACGAGCGCTGCCCACTTGAGTCATAGTCAGAACTCCCTGTCGTGAGACACCAGATCCCTTATCGTCAGAAACTTCTTTGTCAAACAACGGGGTTATGACGCGAACTGCCAACCGCGCGGACTTGCGGGTACCTAACTAGTCTATGCGCATCGCGGGCTGGCGGCAAATCGCGGGTCAATCGTGGGCCAGCGCGGCCCACCTCATTACTTGGCCCGATCCTTGATCGCCTGCGCGACGTTCCGCCAGCGCATGTTTTCGGGCGTGTCCCAGCTTCCGGGCCTGAGGGGTTTGATGCGGGAGACCACATAGCCGGGACAGGCGCCCTTCACCGAGCCAGTGGCGGGGCAAGGGTGTTTTGCGACAAATGCGTGGACGGGCGCCGGATCGCGCAAGACTTGTCCGCTCGAGTCGCGCACGCAACTTGCGCAGGCGGGGTTGTGGCGGGCGCGCGGGGTTGGAAGCCTGGGGGCCGTAACGATCTGAGCGTTCAGAATGGCACAGAAGGCGAGGGCGAATGTTCCGATTCGGAACAGGAACGGGTGCTTCGGAGGCATCGCCCATGTAGTATGCACGTTGGCTGCCGCGCGAGCCGTTTCCGCGATGCTATTTTGACGCCGGCTCGGTGAGAGACTCAAACTGATTAATCTTTACCACCTCACCGTTCGGGAAGGCTGCCCGAATCTCCAGCGTTCCGCCCATGGCCTTGACATAACTCGCGAGCGTGCTCAGGTACATGTCCGTGCGGCGCTCAATCTTTGACACTTCGGACTGCTTCACGCGCAGAACTTTCGCGAGGTTCTCCTGCGTGAGCTCGCGCGCAGTTCGCTAAATTTCCTTGCCATGATATTGGACCACGTTCATATTATTCTACTAGGGGAAACTAGGCATTGGGTATTACTTGGTTCTTGATAAAATACGACCTCGATTCGGGTCGCCTTTGCTACGCCCTCGGAGACAACATGATCCGTGAGAATGCCAGCAGCGCCGATGATTAGCCCTTCTCTATAGCTTCCATTGTGCTGTATCCAGCTGTGTCGGACTCGACCCAGAGTAAGCTTCGGGGCGCACGATGCCTGGCGCAAGGGCAGGCGGTGAATGAGGTCGTTGGGGGTTGCCGCTGTTCCCACGCGCCGGTGTTCAGTTACCAGCGTTAGCTTCTGCGAGTTCTCTGGATTAGGAGTTGAAGCAGGAAGTCCTGTGCGACTTGCTGATCACAGATTTTATCCCAGCGGTCGAAAGTATCAGCTGCGAGCTCGATATCAGTGAGAACTTCGATGCGCGTCCATTTCTTTGAGTTGTTATAGTCGGCGACATGGCGGTGCTGTTGAAGCTGCATGAAGGCATTCGCGATACGTTTCAAATGCTTGACGTTGGGGTGATTTGGATTGGGGAACTTCTTGCTGTTGGTTTGTTTGCACGCCTCGTTCATGTTGGCATGATCGAAAGCCCGTTGAAGATCAGGGCGTTGACGTGCAGACTTCCAATTGGAGGATGAGGCTATGGTCAAGAGATGAAAAACCGCATAGTAAGCGGTTGAAACGGCTCGTCGCAGGTTGGCTTGGCGGGGTTTGTTCTTATCTAGATTGGCGAGCAAGAAGGCCTGCTCCAAAAGGTGCTTCGGGAACTTGTGCACGGAGGTCTCAAGCCCAAGCGGGGTCTTTCAGTTTCGCGTGCTCGGACTGGCTGCGAAAATTGAAATAGGCATGGAGACCGTTTTGATCGGTCCTTGCCTCGTTCATGATCTTGAGGGCGATTCGCTGTGCTACTTCTCGCAATTTATCGGTGCGGGCGGATTTGTCTCGGAGCACGATATTAAAAAAAACGGAAGGATTGCCGATCCAATCGCTTCCAAGATCATAGTAGATGTGCACAACATCTGCTGAGAGAGCTCGCGCGGCCCGATTGACGCTCGCATCAAATTTGGCTTGGTTGACAAATCCAGAAGGAACAAGTGACACCACTTCATTATCTCGCGTTTGTTGACGAATCTGGGTTGTATCCTTCCGATGGGAATCCCATTCTGCAATGCCGGTCGTGCTTCGTGTTCCAGTGATTGGCTATCCATCTTTGGCCCGTCAAAGTTCTCGCCATATCCCTCTCGGTCCAAAGCCTGTCCAGTCTGATCTCTCGCATTTCCGGACCCCCAAAAGGTCGCCGAATCCAATTTGACCTAGAGGACGGCTATCGCGTCATCCGCGCCAGTCGGCTCCAACTGCTACTGTGCCGATGAGTGATGTACTAAGCTTGTACTGTACTTCCCGCCGCGCCTCGTGGAGCGACTCGCGGACCACGTGTTCGTCCCCCGAATTTCCGACCGGAGCCGAGAACGATGCCTGCCGCCGCTGCCGCGCAATTGTCGACCAACCGCAATCTGGAGCTGGTCCGCTATATCAACCTGAAGCTCGCGGCGCTGGGCCAGCCGACCAGCCGGAGCACGGCGGACCCGGCGTTTCTGGAAATCGCGGGACCGCTGTTGCGCAACTACCATCAGAAAGATCAACTGCTGGGCAATCGGCTGTGCCCGGCCGACACGCGCATTCAATCGTTCCTCGATAGCTACCTGCGCGACGTTTGTCCGAACGGCGCCGCGCGGCTGCCGGTGAACAGTTTCGTGTTGGATCGCGAAGGCATGGCGCGGATCATGTCGCTGCCCGCGACGGCCGACGTTTTTGCTTCGCCTTGCCTGCAGTCGTATCGCGTCGCGCAGGGCGTGCTGCACAATCCGAAGAGCGACAAGCGGACCACGCAAGGGCTGTTCCACATCGCGGAAGGCGGGCTGCCGGTTCCGGCCGACAAGACCGCGGTCCCGAAGCAGACGTTCGCTGCGCTGTGGGCGGCCGCGCTGAAACCCCCGGACAGCATGATGGTGCTGCCGTTCACCGCCGATCAGGATGAGCGCGTGCGATGCTTCGTGTCGCTGCTGCTGCGTCCGCTGGTGTGTCCGGCATCGGGGCGGGATCCGGAAAAAACGATGGAGATCCGCTTCATCGCGCCGGGCAGCCTGGTCAGTAATCTCGATTTTGTCGAGAGCATTTTCGGAAATGGAGGCGATCCTTATCTTCCCGAGAATGACGCCGCGCTGGATGTTATGCACTGGACCGGCCATTCGGGCTGCGTGGTTGTGGCGCCGCATTTGGTTGGGATCAAGAAGAAGGACATCGGACTGCCGCATATCAGCGAGGCCACCGGGCGCCAGCGCCGCGATCGCATGTGCTGGGAGACTGAGGACGAGCAGTACAACGGCGGGTCGGCATTCAAGATCACTTGCCGCGATCAACGGGGCGTGATGGTCACCATCCTCGCGGACAATTACTACGGCTATTGCAAGAAAGAAGTGAAGACGCAGATCAGCTTCGCGGCGAATCTGTTCGGCCTCGCCGAAGAAGAACACGCGGGGGGCGCCATCGCGTTTGCGACCTATGTGCTGGGACAGGAGTTCTACGCGGGCCGGACAGTCAGCTTGAAGAAAGCGAAATATGACGATGCGATCTGTCTTCTTGATGGCCTGGTAGAGCCCCGGCCAAACGGGTATGCGATAGATAAGAGTTTCTCCGACGTTTATTACGTGCCGGAAAATTCGGTGTTTAACGTTTTGGAAGGAACCATCCGGTGGCGGCAGGGCGATCGCGATCAGAGTTTGACTCTGCGCAACGATGCTACGTATTTCCTCCCGAACGGCTTTCGGATCCGGCTGGAGAAGCAAACCGGCGGAACGGCCTGGCGATTGGTCGGCGCGCGGCCGCGTGGAACACTGTGCCACAAGCCGTGCACGGTATCGGGCGGCGGCAAGTCCGAGATATCGAAGTCGATCGCAAACGCGCTGCTCAAGGGCCCTGTGTTCGTGAGCGATTATCACCGGGACATGGACGCCGTAGCTGAGATTTTCTCGCGCGATTTTTCGGGCATTTACCGGCGGCGTCTTCCCGATGCTCGAACGAAGCGGGCGATCCTGAGCCCGGAGCGCACCCTCGGGTCGGTGATCCAACTGATGACACCGTCGCCGGAATACACGGACGAACATAACGCCTGGTTGCGTGAGCTTCCGCATATCGTGCAGCAGCTTCTGTTCACGGTGAAACGCTACTATCAGCCGGAGTGGGGCGAGAACTGGCGCGGGCATTTCACGGTGGATCGCGTCAACGGCGTGCTCGGGCATGAGCTGAAGTTCGAGAATCAGCCGCTCGTGAGCAATTATCTGCGCGTGGGTTTCGATCCCGATGGCTCATGGCGCGTGTACAAATTGCGGCCGGACTTTCATCCGTCTGACAAGGTCGCGGTGGAAGACGACATCACCGCGTCCATTGTGTTGCCGCGCGAGAGCTTGAACGACCTGGATCCCGAATATCCTAATCCGAGCGTGAAACTGGTGGCTAACTGCGAGCGGCGTCTTTTTCAGCGGCCGGACGATGCAGTGCGGCGCGGCCTGGACCGGCAGGCCGAAGCCGACATTGCGGGCGATGGCAATTTCTTTTCGAACTACGAGCCGTTCGACGCCGAGCAGGCGCGCACGATGGTGGATCACGTGGCGGAGTTCGACCGCTACACCGAGCCGATGAAGCAGCGGCTGCAGAGTTTCCTGCGCGAGCCGGAGGCCGGCTATGTGGTGTCATCGGCGCATCCGCGCGTGGTGAACGGAGCGCCTTCCACCAATCCACGCTATTTGCAGCCTCGGCCCGATTTGGTGAACCCGCGCGATTCCTACCTGGCGGAGATCGCGGCGCGGCTGGAGCGCGAGATTCCCGCTGCGCGTCCCGTCTATCAGCCGGTGAACGCCGTGCTGGCGGGACGAAGGAACAGCCCTGCCGATCCGAAAGCCGGGCTTGCCGCCTCTGGCCGTTTACGGGCCGATCCATTATCAAGAGTTGCCCGAGTTGTTCATGGATTTCGTGGCGAGCTTGACCGGCAAATCGCCCGCCACTACTGGGTTCGGAAGCGAGGGCGCGTTGACCAAAGGCCCATTCAATGCCCTGTGGCCCGTAGTGGATCTCAACAACGCATTAGTGTCCGCGATCGTGACCGGCTACGCAGGATTCACCACGTCGGCTGGCTTTGTGGGTCCGCATTTTCGCGTGGATCACGACGTCAGCCTGCTGGTTCCTGAGATCTGGTGCCGCATGCGGGTGCATGAGCGCGATCCTGAATTTCTGAAGGCCAATGGTTATCTGGAGCAGGTCCGCGACTTCTGCCTGGATGGCCGGACGGTGTTGGCCAGCCGCCTCGGATACCGGATCACGGAGCGGTTTGCCGATCATTTCCTCGGCCGCATCTTCGAAACGCCGGATGCGGTCTTGCCGGAGGAGATGCTACAGCCCGAGAAACAGGATCTGGCGCAATTCGCCGCCGGCGTGGATGCGATCGTCGAGACGCAGACGCGCGTTGCGCTGCAGTACTTCGAAGACGGAAGCGTAGACGCCGCTTGCCCGCCGTTGCGCGCGCTGCTGCATGTTATGGCGCATGGATCGTACGAGGGCAAGGGCGTGGACGCTCCGGAAATCCGAGCGATGTTCACGCGCGAGGCCATGCTTGCGAGCGGCTGGTATCGCGAACGCCTGGAGACCAAGCAGCAGCGGGACATCGCGCTCTGGACGCGCCACGTATCGGCACTGGAAGCAGCGGGCATGGACGCCGAAGCCGCTGGCCTGCAACTGGCGCGGGTGAGCGCGCCGGCCTACGTGCAGGAGCTGGAAGGGACCATCGGGGCTGATCCGTTTCATCTGCAATTTTGATTGAGCCCGGCGGGGCGCCTAAGAGGGCCGGGGCGGGCAGCCGGGGCGGGCGGCCTTGCGCCGGACCCAGGGTTCTGCATATACTGGGGCTTCATGCGTCGTCACGCCTACAACTCGTTTCGATTTTGGTACTGGTTTAGCGCCTGAATCGGGGCGAGTGGCGTTGGCTTAAGCAATAGCAGTTATAGTAAAAGCAACCCACTCGAAAGAGTGGGTTTTTTCATTTTTGAGGAGACAGAACGATGATCATCTCGATGAAACTCCACTCGACGAAAGAGGAGATCGAGCAAGTGTGCGAGCGCATTCGGGACTTTGGTTATAAGATACACGCCATCGAAGGCGAGGAACGCGTCGTGATCGGCGCCGTGGGCACCGGCGATACGACCGCCTGCCTGGAATCCGTTGAAGCAATGCCGCAAGTGGAGAAGGCGGTGCGCATCTCGGCGCCCTACAAGTTCGTCAGCAAGGAGTACCGCAGCGAGCGTACGCGCATTCGGGTGGACGACATTGAAATCGGCGGCGACGAGTTCATCGTGATGGCGGGCCCGTGCTCGGTGGAATCCGAGAAACAGATCATGCAAGCGGCCGAGGGCGTAGCGCGAGCCGGCGCGAAACTGCTGCGCGGCGGAGCATTCAAGCCCCGCACGTCGCCCTACGATTTCCAGGGAATGGAGGAGGAAGGCTTGAAGCTGCTCGCCAAAGCGAAGCGCGCCACCGGTTTGAGCGTCATCACCGAAGTGATGAGCGATCGCGATGTCGACCTGGTGGCCGACTACGCCGACGTACTGCAGATCGGCGCGCGCAACATGCAGAATTTCGCCCTGTTGAAGACGCTCGGCAAATGCAACCGGCCGGTTTTGCTCAAGCGCGGCATGAGCTCCACCATCAAAGAGCTGTTGATGTCGGCCGAGTACGTGGTGGCGCACGGCAATCCGAACGTGATTCTGTGCGAGCGCGGAATCCGGACGTTTGAAACCGTGACGCGCAACACCTGCGACATCGTGGCCGTGGCCGCGCTGAACGAACTGACGCATCTGCCGGTGATTCTGGACCCGAGTCATGCCACGGGCAAGCGCAGCCTGGTCCCGGCGCTGGCGCGCGCGGGCGTTGCGATCGGAGCGGACGGGTTGATCGTGGAAGTGCATCCGGCGCCCGAAAAAGCGATGAGTGACGGCGCGCAATCGCTGGATATGCCGCAATTCCAGGCTATGATGCGGTCGCTTCGGCCGTACATCGATTTGTGGAAAGAATCGCGCGTGACGGAAACCGCCGCGGCGGTATAAGATGCAGCGCCGGCAGATCGTCGCGCTGTCGGTGGCGGCCTGCGTCATCGCAGGTGCAGCGGGCTACTGGTATCACGCGCGCGGCGCCGCTCAACCCTCGAATCTCGTCAGCTACCTGCCCGCCGACAACGCCAGCGTCATCTACATCGACGTGGATGCGTTGCGGCGATCGGGGATTCTCGGGCTCCTGGCCGGCTCGAAAACTGCCGAGGACACCGACTATCAGCAGTTCGTGAACGAAACGAAGTTCGACTATCGCCAGGACCTGGACGCCGTCGCGGCGGCGTTCAAGGATGGCAAGGTTTACTTCGCGGCGCGCGGGCGTTTTCACTGGAAGAGTCTGAGCGACTACGCCGTGCGCGCGGGCGGATCGTGTCACAACAATTTTTGCGTCATGCCGGGCAGCCAGCCGAATCGGCGGATTTCGTTTTATCCCTTGAGATCCGGCTTGATGGCGATGGCGATCGGTCCGGATGATTTCGCTGCGTACCAAGTGACGGCGCAGCCGGTGAAACTGACCGTGTCGCCGCCGAGGGAACCGGTGTGGGGAATCGTTCCGGCGGCCGCGCTTCAGGGCATGGACGCTCTGCCCGCGGCTGCGAAGGCGTATGTGCCGGCGTTGCGAGACGCGGAGCAGATCGCATTCACCATCGGCGCCGATCCGGCTCGCCAACTGCAATTTGGAGTTCACGTCACTTGCAAGGACGCGTCGGCGGCTTCGGCGTTGCTCGCTCAGTTCGAGGCGACGACGAAAATCCTGCGCGAGATGATTGCGCATCAGCGCCAGAAGCCCGATCCAGCCGACTTGAGCGGCGCGCTGGTGGCCGGAAGTTTTCGGCGTGAAGAGCGGCAAGTCTACGCCACTTGGCCCATCCCGCGGGCTTTTGTCGATGCAATTGCAGGCGGGTACTAGAACCACAGTCACTTTGCGCGTGCAAGTGCGCGTGCGAAAATCAGGATAGTTTGACCCGCAGGAAACTCCTTTCTTTACTTCCGATGGCTGGCTGTGCGCCGGTGTATGCGTTTGGCGTCGAGCCCAACTGGCTGGAGCGCACGTTCCATCAGGTGAAATTGCCGTGCAAGAATCTTAGCAGCGGCGCGCGGATTTTGCACTTGTCGGATTTTCACGCGTCTTCCATGGTGCCGTTCTCTTTGATTGAGAATTCGGTTGAGATGGGCCTGGAAGCCAAGCCGGACGTGATCTGCTTGACTGGCGATTTTGTCACAGATGCCGCTCCGTTCGACGCGGTGGAGTACGTGCGCATTCTTCGGCGATTGTCGAGCGCGGCGCCGGTGTTCGCAACTTTGGGCAATCACGACGGAGGCCATTGGAGCGCTTCGTTCGGTGGGTTCATGGACAGTGCGGTGGTTCGCGAGCTGCTGCGCGAGAGCAATGTTTCGTTAATGCATAACCGGTCGGAAGTTGTTCGCGTGCGCGATCAATCGATTCGTTTCGCCGGAGTGGGCGATCTTTGGAGCGATGGCGTCCACGGCGATATGGCGTTTGCGGATGTTCCGGTGGAGGATCCCGCGATTCTTCTGGCACACAATCCCGACACAAAAGATGTCCTCGCTAATAAGCCGTGGGATCTAATGTTGAGCGGGCACACGCACGGCGGCCAAGTGGTATTGCCTCTCATCGGAGAAAGCTGGGTCCCGGTTCGCGACAAGCGGTTTATCGCGGGGCTCAAGCAGTGGAACGGACGGCAGGTCTACGTCACGCGCGGTGTGGGAAACGTCCGCGGCGTGCGCGTGAATTGCCGGCCGGAAGTAACAGTGCTGGACCTGATCAGTTAGCGCCGAGTGCTTTCGCCTTCCTCGACCATGCGTTTGACGCGATCGAGCTCCTGGCGCAGTTTCTTTTCACGCAGGGCGATCGAGATCACGTAAATCATAATGATCAGCCACGCGGCCGTGAAGCCTAGGAACATAAAGTTGTAGTTTTGTGGACTCATCGCGTCTCCTTAGAACGCATGTGCGTGGCGGCGCAACGCATCAATCTCCAGTTTCATCGATTCCTGCCGCGTGCGGATCAGAATCAATGCTGTCGATAACATTAGTAGAGCCAGGAAATTCCACCACAGCGGCGCTTCCATTCCCGGCGCCATACCGCCTCCGCCGCGGATTTCCAGAACCGGGCCCGGATGCTGCGTGCGGAACCATTCGATCGACTTCCAGACCAGTACGATATCGACACACGCAAAGATGGACATCACCGCGGAAAGGCGGGCGCGGGTGTTTGGATCGTCAATGGCGCGGCGTAACATGAAATAGCCGAAATAAATCAGCAAGCAGAAAAAATAGGATGTCAGGCGCGGGTCCCAGGTCCACCAGATGCCCCAGATAATACGGCCCCAGATGCTCCCGGTTACGAGCGTGATGGTGGCGAAGGCTAGCGAGACTTCGTTGATGGATGCCGCGATGGAATCCAGCCGCAGATCTTTCTTGATCAAATACCCGATGGCCGAAAACATCCCGACGTAAAAGCCGGTGAACGATGTAATCGCGGCGGGCACGTGGAAATAGATGATGCGGAAGATCGCACCCTGGTTCGCTTCGTCGGGAACCTGGAGAAAGATGCGGTGCAGATTCCAAGCCAGGATCAGGCCCGCGATGGCCGCCAAAGTCACAATGATTTTCAGTCGCATGATTAACCCACCAGAACAATTTCTACCAAAGCCAAAGCCAAAATGGTAAAGATGACGTTGAACGCCACCAAAACTTTGAACCAAATGAAATTTTCAGCTAGCGGGCCGCCCGTGATCAGGACTCTGCTGAGTTGAATGGCGCCAATCAACGCCGGAATCAGCATCGGATAAATGAGCGTTGGCAGCATCAGCTCGCGCAGACGCAAATTCACCGTCATGGCGCTGAACATCGTTCCGATCACCGTAATGCCCCAGGTGCCCAACAGCATCACCAGGAATAACATCGCCAAACGTTGCGGCAGGCGAACATCATAGAAAATTGCGAAGACTGGCAGACTGATGCACTCGACAATGATGATGAGAACGTAGTTGGCGAGGCATTTGCCAAAGAATAACTGCGCGCCGCTGACGGGCGAAGCGAGAAGGGCGTCCAGGCAATCGTTCACCAGTTCGCGCGCGAAGCTCCGATTGAGGATGAGCGTGCCGGCGAAGGCAAAAATCAACCATAGCAGACCGCCCGCGATGTCGCGGATCTGCTCGGGTTCCAGGTCGAACGCGAAGCTAAAGAGCAACAGGATCACGAGCGCAAAGGACACCGAAGCATTCACGGCCTCCTTGCCGCGAATTTCCGAGCGCAGATCCTTGGCGGCCACCGCCAGCGTCTGGCGCAGAAACTTCATGCTTCTCCGTAGTGACGATACAGCCAGCCGGGATCTTCCAACATTTCCCAGGTGCGCGGGCCGCGATAGGCGAGTTTACCGCGATTGATGAGCGCGACGTCGGTTGCCAGCTCCAGCGCCTCGCGCAATTGGTGCGTGGACATGATGATGGTGCGGCCCTCTGCGAGCGCCGATTTCAGCAGGTCTTGCAGCACCGCGATGGCGCGATCGTCGAGCGCGGTGAAAGGCTCGTCGAGCAACAGCAGCGACGGTTGATGCAGGAAGCAGCGCGCGATGGCCAGGCGCTGGCGCATACCGCGCGAGAACTCGCGGACCAGGCCGTCACGAACGCGATCCAGGCCCGTTCGCTCCAGCCATTCGGTGGCGGTGCGGCGCGGGTCGTCCAAGCCATAGAGCTGGCCGAACAGACTCAGATTTTCGAACGCAGAAAGCTCCTCGTAGACTCCGATGCCGTGACCCAAAATGCCGATGCGCTGTCGCGTGCCGCCGGAGCGCGCATCTTTGCCGAGGATGGAGACGCGGCCGCGCGCCGCCCGCGAGAGACCGCCGAGGATGCGCAACAACGTAGTCTTGCCCGCGCCATTGCGGCCCAGCAGAGCCAGGCACGCGCCGCCATCGACGCTAAACGAAATGTCGCGCAACGCGGGATAGTCGCCAAAATACTTCCACACGCCTTCGATCGACACCGCGTTCAACGCCGGCATGATTCCACTCTAAGGCTTTCCAGGCGCTCCGGCGATGCGGATGCCCAGTTCGCGCAATACACGTTCGGGAACCGAGGATGGCGCTTCGCACATGAGATCGGTGGCTCGCGCGGTTTTCGGAAATGGAATCACCTCGCGAATGGATGATTCGCCTGCCAGGATCATCACCAAGCGGTCCAGCCCCAGCGCAATTCCGCCGTGCGGGGGCGCCCCGTATTCCAGGGCTTCGAGCAGGAATCCGAAGCGCCGCTTGGCCTCTTCATCCGAGAATCCGAGAGCCGAGAAAACCTTGGCCTGCACGTCGCGGCGATGGATACGGATGGACCCCGAGCCCAACTCGGTTCCATTCAGCACCACGTCGTAGGACTTGGCGCGGCAGCGCGCGGGATCGCTAGTCAGCTTTTCGAGATCCTCGTCGTGCACCGAAGTGAACGGGTGATGCGCCGCGTTCCAGCGATTCTCTTCTTCATCCCATTCGAACATGGGGAAATCGACCACCCAGAGCGGTTTGAAATTCATCGGGTCCAGGAGCTTGTGCCGGTCATGGTATTTTTGGCCGGCGAACAATCGGAGCTGTCCGCAGGCTTGATAGAAGGTCTCTTCGGGACGCTGGCCCTGCGGCGGCCCGGGCCAACCGGCGATCACCAAAAGATCGTCATCGGCCGCGCCCGACGCAGCGCGGGCCTGTTCGACAAGTTTTGAATCGAGCTTCTTCAGATCATCGTAGACGCGCAAGCCACGCTCGGTTCCGTATTCTTTCAACTCGTCGCGCTCTTTGCGGCTTAGTGCGCCTGTTTTCGGAATGTGAATCGCGATGGGCGGAAAGGTCAGCCCAAGCTGCCACGATTCGCCGTCCAACACATGGAACGGAGGCAGGCGAAGGTCGGGCTTGTCGATGCCGTAGGATCGCATGGCCTGGTCGTATGTGAGCCTCGGGAACTCGCTCGGCACCTGGAACCCGGCGACTTCAAATACGCGCTGGAGCATCGGCTCCACGATTTCGTAAATGCGCTCCTGCTGCGGGAACGACATTTCCAAGTCGATCTGCGTGAACTCGGGCTGGCGGTCGGCGCGTAAGTCCTCGTCGCGGAAGCAGCGCACGATCTGGAAATACTTTTCGTAGCCGCTCACCATCAGAAGCTGCTTGAAGATCTGCGGTGATTGCGGCAGCGCGTAGAACGATCCAGGCTGCACGCGACTCGGGACAAGATAATCGCGCGCGCCTTCGGGCGTGGAGCGCGTCATGAACGGCGTCTCGATCTCGAGAAAACCTTGGCCGTACAAAAACTCGCGCACCGCGAAGCTGATCTTGGAGCGCAGCATCACGTTGCGTTGCATATGCGGACGGCGCAAATCGACGTAACGATATTTCAGACGCGCGTCTTCCTTGACATCGACCGTCTCTTCCATCGGGAATGGCGGCGTGCGCGATTCGTTCAGTATCCAAAGTTTCGTTGCAACCAACTCCACTTCGCCTGTGTCGAGCGCAGGGTTGATGGTCTCAGGGGCCCGTTTGGCGACAGTGCCTTCCACCGCGATCACGTACTCGGAGCCGAGCATCTCAGCTTTGGCATGTACTTCCGGGCCCGCGTCGGCATGACACACGATTTGAGTAACGCCATCGCGATCGCGCAAGTGAACGAAGAGCACTCCACCCAGATCGCGGCGGCGATGCACCCAGCCCATGAGGAGGGCGGTCTTCCCAACGTCCGACGCGCGCAACTGCCCGCAGGTGTGCGTGCGGCGCAGCTCACCCAGGAAATCTAGAGGTACTTGCTCAGGCATTCTTTTACTCTTTCGAGGAGCAGTTCACGGCGAAAATGCACTTGTTCTTGTGTCTCCATATCCTTCATCGAAATTTCGCCCGCGGCGGTTTCGGTCTCACCACAAATCAAAGCGACGCGAGCGTTCAGCTTGTTGGCGATCTCAAACACCTTTTTCAATTTTCCCTCGGCCACTTCGACGCGGATTCCTTGCGCGCGCAGTTCAGAGGCTGCGTTCGCGGCAGCCCGGCGAGTCTCATCGCCGCCAATGAATGTGACCATCACGAGCGGGTCTTCCTTCAGCGCGGCATGCTCCACGCTCATCACCAGCCGGTCTTCTCCGATCGAAAAGCCGATGCCGGGCGAATGTACGCGCGATCCGAGCGACTCAGCGAGCCCGTCATATCGCCCGCCGCCCAGCACCGAATTCTGCGCGCCGAGCGAGCCATGCACGATCTCGAACGTCGTACGCATGTAGTAATCGAGACCGCGCACCATGCGCGGCCGGACTTCGTAGCGAATCCCGCGATCGTCCAAGTTGCACTTCACCGCATTGAAGTGCGTGCGGCACGGCTCGCACAAATGATCCTGAATGGATGGCAGCGCATCGATGATGGGCTGATCTTCGGGCACCTTGCAATCCAGCACGCGCAACGGATTCGTTTCCACACGCCGCTGGCAATCCTCGCATAGGCGCGAAGCAACTTCGCGAAGCTTCTCCTGGAGCAGAGCCACATATCGCGGGCGGCAGTTTTGATCGCCCACCGAGTTGATCAGCAACTGAAAGCCTTCCAGGCCGGCGCGCCGCAGCAGATCGATCACCATCTCGATCACTTCCGCATCCACGGACGGCGACTCCGATCCGATCGCCTCCGCGCCAATCTGGTAGAACTGCCGGTAACGGCCCTTCTGCGGGCGCTCGCGCCGGAACATCGGGCCGATATAGTAGAGCTTCTGCAGACCTGGCTTTTGATCGAGCCGATGCTCGATGTAAGCGCGCATCACCGACGCCGTGGCTTCAGGACGCAGCGTAAGGGAGCTGCCGTGATCGTCGAACGTGTACATTTCCTTGCTGACGATGTCGGTTTCCTGGCCCACGCCGCGCGCAAACAGCGCCGTTTCCTCAAGGATCGGCGTGCGAATCTCCTGATAGTTGTAGATTCGAAACACTTCGCGCGCAATGGCTTCCACCTGATTCCAGACGGCGCTGGAGGGGGGAAGGATATCGCGCGTGCCTTTGACTGCTCTGATCATGGAAGGTGAAAACGCTCCCTGTGGTCGCGGCTCGGTAACGGCGTGCTCAAGCCGGCTCGTCCCGGTAAACCCGCGCGGCTTCCACGTAGCGTTGGGTATTCTGGCGAAAGCGCTCCCGCTCTTCATCCGTAACGGACCGCTTCACCTTGGCCGGCACGCCCATCACCATGCTAAGCGGTGGAATCTCGGCGCCTTCGGGCACTACCGCGCCCGCCGCGATCACCGAGCCCTTTCCGATTTTCGCCCCATTCAACACCACCGCGGCGATTCCGATCAGGCATTCGTCCTCAACGGTGCAGCCATGCAGCATCACCATATGGCCCACGGTAACGCGATTCCCGATGTGCAGGGGAAACTTCCCGGCGTCGCAATGCAAGACCGAATTATCTTGAATGTTGGTCTCTTCTCCAATGCGGATTACATTGACGTCGCCACGCGCGGTGACGTTGGGCCAGATGCTGGAGCGCTCGCCGACCACCACGTCTCCAATCACCTGCGCGCTCTGATCGATGTAAGCGGAAGCGGCGATTTTAGGCACGATGCCGCGATAGGCACGAATCATGACTGCGGTGTAATTTAACAATCGTAGCACAGGGCCTGGAGCGAATCGGTAGAGGCTAGTGGCTGGTGGCTAGTGGCTGGTGGCATGTGAAAGCGCACGTGTTCGATGTGGCGCGATTGGTTGAGGCGCATCAGGCGTTGGGCGTAGGCTTCGACCTGGTCTTTTGAAAAAACGAACCCATGATCGCGGGGCTCCCAGGGAACTCCTTTGTGTTTATGGAGTTCGAGGATGGCGGCGGCGTCTTTGAGATCGCGGCGCTGGCGCTCGGTGCGGTCGGCCTGGATTTCGCGGAGTTTGTCCACGGTCTTTTGGAACTGGCGGGAGAGCCGCTGGTAGTGCATGCCGAGAGTGGCGAGGGCACGGTGGGCGTCGACGATGTCGAAGTCGATTGCCGCTTGATCAGAGGCCGGATTCTCGGCGCGGTGGAGGAGGGCGGCTTCGAGCGAGGGGATGCGGTTGATGCGCCAGGCAGTGTCGGCGATTTCGATGACGAGCTGGGTCTCGGTAGGAGTGGCGGGCTGGTATTCATCGCAGAAGCCGCGGCGATGCGCGTCGTACGCGGCTCGGTCTTCGGAGGGGAGGACGGCGCAGGCGGCCGTTAAGCCATGCCGGAGCGCATTCAGCGAGGAACGCTGCTTGCCGGGGGCGGTGCGGGGGCCGGTGGAGTGCCGGGAGTTGCGGCGGTTGATGGCGGTGCGATCCGCGGGAGTGCGATGGGGGGACGCGATTGGTGTAGCTGACATTTGAGGACCTCGGAACCGGGATAGCACGCGGCACTGCCGGCAGCGGGCGAGATTGGCTTAGGTTGCTGATAGTGTGGCGAAGATGGCGGGACGGAGCGGGTGACTCGGAAATAAGGGGCGACATGGCGACAACTCGCTCAAGTGGATTGACGGAACCAAGAGCTTTTTATCTCAATCGGCGAGGGCTTCTCCAAGGCATTGGCAAAAGACGGCGCACGTTGACGGGACACTCGCGGCGACGTTTTCCGTGACGAACGGTGACCGCTTGTGTCGCAAGGTTTCCACTATCCTCCCTTTTTCAAAATCGCTGCATGACGACGAGATTTTGGCCCATCGCTCTCAACTCGTTGAAGGCAGGTCTCATTGGAACATGTTGGGCCGTTCGATAATGTTTGGTCTGTCCATTGCCATTCTCCGGGATGGGTTCGCTGGTGGATCAGCGAGCAGTAGCCGGGCCAAATCTTAAGGAGATGAGATGACACAGAGTACGTATGAAACACCAGCAGTCCCCATCATCGACGCTTATAAAGAAAATCCCTTCTTGTCTGGGAACTTCGGACCGATCGATTTCGAGACCACGGCGTACGTCCTGCCTTTGAAGGGGCAAATTCCAAGGGAGTTGACCGGGAGGCTAGTCCGGATCGGACCTAATCCCAACAACGCGATCGATGAGACGCACCACCCTTGGCTTAACGGTATTGGCGTGCGGATGACCAATGGTCGTGCCGAATGGTGCCGCAGCCGTTATGTCCGTGCTGGAAGTGCCGCTGAGTCAATCGGACTAGGCCGAGTGCCGGGTAACAAAAGTGAATCAGACCATGAGGGTATGCACTATGGACGATTATGGACTCACCAGCCGACGCCTGTCTATCCTAATCGATCTAGGGAAGAAAAACGGAGACATCAATGAATCAGACAGTCCTTATCACAGGCACTTCTTCAGGCTACGGCAAGGCGACAGCGGAGCTGTTCCTGGACCGGGGCTGGAATGTCGTAGCAACCATGCGTCAACCGGAGCCGGATATCTTCGGCTCGCAAAGTGATCGCTTGAAGGTGGTCCCGCTCGACGTCACCAATTCCGGCAGCGTCAATAAAGCCATCGCCGAAGCCATTTCCACATTTGGGACGATCGACGTGCTAGTCAACAACGCGGGGATCGGTGTCGTCGGCGCCTTCGAGGCCACCCCGATAGCCACCGTGCGTGAAGTGTTCGAGACCAACACCTTCGGTGTGATGGCGATGACGCATGCAGTACTGCCCTTGTTTCGCGAACTGAGGTGTGGTGTGGTGGTCAACGTGACCTCGAGCGTGACCCTGGCCCGGATGCCGCTGGCCGCGGCCTACACCGCGAGCAAAGCAGCCATCGAAGGATTCACTGGGTCGCTGGCGTTCGAGGCGGAGTGGTTCAATGTGCGCGTGAAACTGGTTGAGCCGGGCTATGCCCCGACGACGCGGTTTACGAGTAACGGCGCATCCCGCATGCAAGGATTGATTCCCGAGGCCTACGCACCGTTCGCGGAATCGATCTTCGCGGCATTCGCGCAACCGGCTGCGGTGACAACCGAGGCCGACGTGGCCGAGGCGATATGGCGGGCTGCGAACGACACGACGGGACAACTCCGATTCCCGGCGGGTGCCGATGCGCTGGCGCTGGCTCAGTCGAGATGAATGACCCACTTGGCTAACCACTGGGGGGATCCCAAGCATCGCTCCTGCTTTAGACGACAAATGCACCGGCGCCGAAAAGACGCGGCTGTGCGGCAGTCGGACGTATCACGGCCAGTGCTGAAATGTGGCGGGTGAGCTGGTGGATCCTACCGGATGCGGCGTGTTTAGCGGCACTGCCGGCAGCGGGCGAGATTGGCTTAGGTTGCTGATAGTGTGGCGAAGATGGCGGGACGGAGCGGGTGACCGGAAATAAGGGGCGACATGGCGACGATAAGGCCATGTGACAAGCCAGAACGGCACCTACAGTTACTTCGGATAGGTGACCGAAGCGATTCGGCGCGCCAGCGAGCGCGTAGGCAGGATGCTGAGGGCGGGCCAAAGATGGAGTAGCTGGAAGTCTCGGAAATTTCAACTAGCTGTACTCACACCTATTCCGCCCGCAGTGCTTCGACTGGATCAATGGCCATCGCCCGGCGCGCGGGCAGATAACTGGCCAGTAGGGCAGCCAAGATCAGCAACGCTGAAACAGCCGCGTACGTCACAGGATCAAGAGCGGTGACGCCAAACAGCAGCGACGACATCAACGCGTGTAAGTCCCGCAGCGGCCGCCGAGACCGATGGCGGCTCCAATCGCAGCCAGCAGCAAACCCTGACGCACGTACATCCTCAATAATCCCGATGGCTGAGCGCCCAGCGCCATGCGGATGCCGATCTCGCGGGTTCGCTGCGAAACCGCATAGGCGATCACGCCGTAGATCCCCACGATGCCGAGCACCAGGGCCATTGCTCCGGCGATAGCCAGCATCACCAGCGTGAACGAAGTCCGCGCCATGGACTGATCGTAGAGCTCCTTCATCGTGCTGGCCAAAAAGATGGGCTGCTTTCCGTTGACGGACCAGATGACTTGCCGCGCGTCGGCGAGCAAGCCCTCCGTCCCCGCGCGATTGGAGCGGATCGCGAACATGCCCACGGTCTGGACGAATCCGTTCTGGCCGCCAAAGAGCCATCCGTCCATCAGAGCCGGCCAATAAGCCATCTTCGGGCGGTTTCACCTGGACGCCATTGTCGTAAACGTCCTCGACCACGCCCACAATTTCGCGCCACGCATCCGTGGTGCCCACACGAATCCGCTTTCCGAGAGCAGCGCGCGGATCGCCCCACAGCTCGCGCGCCAGGTTTTCCGACACCATGGCCACATGCCGCTTTTCGTACAGATCGGTCCAGGTGAAATCGCGTCCCGCGATCACACGCGTCCCCATCGTCTTGAAGAATCCCGGTGCAACCATGCGGAATCGGCGGACGGGAGGGATCTGGCCCGGCGCGAAGGGCTTGTCCTCGGCATAGATCGGGTTGTTGGGGCTAAAGAACGGTTCCAGAGGAGCGGAGCCTGCAAGCGCGACCGAGGTGACGCCTGGAATAGCCTCCAGTTTGCCCTGCGACGTCTTGCCACATTCGCATCAGGCGCTCGGGCTCGTCCGCCATCGCTGCCGGCGGAAAAGCATGCAAAATCTGGATCTCTTCGGGGTGCGTGAAGCCTGCATGGACGTTTCGCAAATGTTGAAACGTGCGAATCATCAGGCCGGAGCTGATCAACAGCACCAGCGCCAGCGCCATCTGCACCACCACCAGAGTGTTGCGCGCGCGGTGGCGCTCCCGGCCTCGGCTGAACGTGCGGCCGACGCCCCGCAGCGCGTTCGCGACGCGGGGGCCCGCGTATTTCAAACCCGGCATCAGTCCGAACAGCACACCCGAGAACAACGACACGCCGAGCGCGAATGCGAGCACGAGCGGATCGATTCCAATTTCAGCCAGCCGCGGCAGCGCGGCAGGACCTTTCGCGACCAAAATGCGCAACGCCACATACGCCAGGCCCAACCCCAAAGCGCCGCCAATTGCTCCCAGCGTCAAGCTTTCGAGCAGCATCTCCCGAGCGATGCGGCCCCAGCCAGCGCCCAGCGCGGCCCGGATCGCAAGCTCCTGCTGGCGGCTCTCGCCGCGCACAAGCATCAGATTCGCCACATTCGCGCAGGCGATCAAGAGAACCAGGAGCGAGGGTTCCCATTACGACCCAGAGCGTGGCGCCGATGTCCCCGACCACTTCTTGCTTCAGGGGCTGCGTCTTGGGCCCGATCTTCGCGTTCTGAAACAGAGCTAGAGGGAATCCCGGCGTCGGAGGCCAGGCACTCAACCAGATTTTCAACATGCGAGCCTGATCCGCGTTAGCCTGCGCCAACGTGACGCCGGGCTTGAGTCTCGCAATCCCCTGATAGCTGAAATCGCCCAAGAAGACTTGAGAGCGTTCGAAGCGCTGCGGAAGAATCAACTCCGGATCGCGTATGAAACCGAAATTCCCGCGGCATCACGCCGATTACAGTGGTGGGCTTCGAATTGATGGTCAGTATGCGACCGATGATCGATTGATCGCCTCCGAAGCGCCGCTGCCAGTAGCCGTACGTGAGGATAACCGTCTCTGGCGTGCCCGGCGTGTCGTCCGCCTGAGAAAACCATCGGCCGAACAGAGGATTCACGCCAAGGGTATCCAGTACGCCGTAAGTAACGACAAGCGTCCGAGGCAGCTCAGGCTCGGCGGTCCCGGTCATTCTTGCCCCATTGGAGGACCATACTCCGAAGTGCTGAAAGGTGCGGTTCTCGTCGCGATACGTGAAATACATCGAGGGCGTACACTCGATGCTGTCGCCGAATCCCTGGAAATTGGCGCTGTGTGCCAGACGCCCACCAGGGCGTCGGCGTGCGGATACGGCGAGCGGCCGGATCAAGATGCTGTCGATCACGCCAAAGATCGCGGTGTTCGCGCCGATGCCGAGTGCGAGCGTCAGCAGAGCGGTAGCGGTAAATGTCGGCTGGTGCCGCAGGCCGCGCAACGCGTAGCGCAAATCGCTCCACAGAGAATCCAGCCATCCGATTCCGTTCATTTGATAAATCTCCTCCCGCCGCGCGATCAGATTCCCCGCCTGTTTCAGCGCCGCCGCCCGGGCCTGCTCCGGCGTCATGCCTTGTGCCAGGAACGCATCGGTGGCCAAGTCGATATTCGCTTCCATTTCCTCGCGCCATTCACGGTCGGCCTTGTTACGACGGAAAAGATTTCGCCACGACATAAAGACCTGCCTTACGAAGTCCGCATGACGAGCTGGATGGCTCGGATCATTTTATTGAAGGCGGTGGATTCCGCTTCGAGCTGCTTCCGGCCCGCGGGAGTCAGCCGATAGAAGCGAGCGCGGCGGTTATTGTCCGTGACGCCCCATTCAGAGTTCAGCCAGCCTTTGAGCAGCATGCGGTTCAGGGCCGGGTAGAGGGAGCCGTCTTCGATTTGGAGGTCGCCTTTGGACCAGTCTCGAATACGCTTGGCGATGCCGTAGCCGTGCAGCGGGCCTTGATGGAGGGCGCGCAGGATCATCATGTACAGGGTCCCTGGCAGCAGATCGGGATTCTGGGAGTCGGCCATGTTCCGAATACCTTTCCTGACTATGTATAGTCCAGAACAGGCAGAAAGTCAACACCCTAGGTGAATCGATTGCTCGGCGAGTCGTGCTTGGACGTATCACGGCCATTGCTCAAAAGTGGCGGGTGAGCTGGTGGATCCTACCGGATGCGCCGTGTTAAGCGACCGCCGAGACAGTCATTCGACGTGGGGAGTCAAATTTGATTCACTACCGGCGAATCCGACCCGCCATCGAATCGAAACGAACCTCGTTGTGCGACCATCTCTATGTGGCGGATGTAAGAGTCCTGAAACGACTTTTGCCTTTCGCGATGGCGTTGCCTTCTGCCAGAATAGGCATGGACACAGTTGGCGACATTTCAATCGGAGACTCATAAAATGCAATTGCGCGTGCTCGCATTTGTATTGGCCGGGGGCAAGGGTACGCGCCTCCATCCACTGACGAAGGAACGCGCGAAGCCCGCTGTTCCATTCGGCGCCCGTTACCGCATCGTCGATTTCGTGCTCAGCAACCTGATTAATTCAGGGATCTACTCGATCTACGTTCTGGTTCAATTTAAGAGCCAATCGCTGCTGGAGCATTTGCGCGAGGGCTGGGAAGCCTCCAGCCTGCTGCGGAACCACTTCATCATTCCGGTGCCCGCGCAGATGCGCTCGCAGGGCGAGGATTGGTACCGCGGAACCGCCGACGCGATTTATCAGAACATTAACCTGATCGAACAGGCCGAGCCGCACGTGGTTGCCATCTTCGGAGCCGATCACATCTATCGCATGAACATCCGCGAGATGATCGAGTTCCATATCGACCGCGGAGCGCAGGTGACTGTGTCAGCCATTCCGGTGGAGAAGGAACAGGCCGTTGAATTCGGCGTGATTGAGACTCGCGAAGACGGCCTCATCAGCGGGTTTCACGAGAAGAAGCCCGACGCCCCGACGATGCCCGGCGATCCCAACCGTGTTTACGCATCCATGGGCAACTACCTGTTTTCCACCAAGGTGCTGCTGGACGAATTGCGCGCGGACGGCGAAAAAGAGCGCAGCTCGCACGATTTCGGCCGTGATATTCTGCCGGGACTCATTGGCCGGGCCGACATGTACGCCTACGATTTTCAAACCAATCGCATTCCGGGAGACCCTCCGGGCGCGCCGGTGTACTGGCGCGATGTGGGCACACTCGATGCCTTTTATGACGCCAACATGGACCTGCGGTCGGTTTCGCCCGAGCTGAACTTGTACAATCGGCAGTGGCCCCTCCGCACGGCCGGATATTTTGACGCGCCGGCCAAGTTCATTTTCGACAGCGACGGCCGCCGTGGTGAGGCGCTGGATTCCATCGTCGCCGGCGGAAGCATTCTTTCCGGCGGGCAGGTTCGGACCTCCGTCATCGGCCGTGGCGTGCGGGTCCATTCTCATGCCGCGGTGGAGGACTCCATCATCTTCGACAATTGCGACATCGGCCGCCGGGCCCGCGTGCGCCGGGCGATTCTGGACAAGAACGTGCGCGTCCCGCCCGACACCACCATCGGATACGATCTGGAGAGCGACCGCCAGCTGTATCACGTTACAGAGAGTGGTATCGTTGTTGTCCAGGGATATCGCTCGCCGGTCGATATCGCCAGCATGAATCTCTAAGCCTCCCCCGAGCGGCGCGCTGTTAGAATTGCTGCGTTAACCTGTAGCCTGCGAAGGAGAACAAATGGAGCCGCTGTTCCTGGTCCTGCTGGTGATCGTGGCGTTCATCCTTCTCTACCTTATCTTCGGTAGCTTCTTTACCGTAAGCACCGCCCAGGTCGCCGTGATCACTCGATTTGGCAAGTTTTTGCGCGTCGCTGAGCCGGGCCTGAATTGGAAGCGGCCGTTTTTCGATTCCGTGGCCGGTTACGTGAGCCTGCGGGTGAATCAAATCACGTTAACGATGGAGACCAAGACCAAAGACAATGTCTTCGTCACCATTCCAATCTCGGTGCAGAATCGCGTTCGCCCGGAGAAAGTTTACGATGCCTACTACAAGCTGGCCGATCCGGAGGCGCAAATCAAATCGTACGTCGAGCAGGTGATCCTCGGGCACGTGCCCGGAATGACGCTGGATGAGGTGTTCGCCAGCCAGTCCAGCATCGCCGCCGCGGTCAAGCAGGAGCTGGATGCAGATATGGCCACGTTCGGATACGAAATCGTGAATGTGCTGGTGACCGACATCGTTCCCGACGCCAAAGTGAAGTCCGCCATGAACGACATCAATGCGGCGCAACGCGAACAGGTGGCCGCCAACGCCCGGGGCGAAGCGGAAAAAATCCTGGTGGTGAAGAAAGCGGAAGCCGAAGCGGAGAGTAAGGCATTGCAGGGACAAGGAATCGCAAACCAGCGGAAGGCGATCATCGAGGGCCTTCAGGTTTCGATCGAGCAATTCCAGAAAGTCGTCGAAGGGGCGTCTGCGAGAGAAGTCATGCAATTGGTGATGGTTACGCAGTACTTCGACACGCTGAAGTCGATTGGCGAGAGCGACAAAACCAACACGCTGTTCCTGGCCCATTCTCCGGGAGCGGTGAAGGATGTTTCCGATCAGATTTTACAATCCATGCTGGTGGCCGATCGAGCCAAAGAATGAACGCCCGCGGCGAGCACGCCGCATTCCAAATCTTGAGACCAGCCAAATCTGCAATTCCTCGAAGAAACTATGTAACGAGTTACTTGAGAATTGTGTCGAACAACTGTGATGATCTCCACAGTTGTAAATTCCATCGAAGAGACCGCCACCGTGTTGAACGGCGTCCCGGCTTCCGAGATCCGGGCACAGCTGGATCTTATCCTGCGCAGTCGCGCATTCATACAATCGCATCGCATCCGCCGGTTCCTGCAGTTTGTAGTCGAGGAAAGCCTCCTGGGCCAGCCGCACCGGCTCAAGGAGTACCTGATCGGACTGGAAGTCTTCGACCGGCGGGAGGCGTTCGATCCGCGCGTCGACTCGATCGTGCGCGTGGAAGCCCGCCGCTTGCGCTACAAGCTGGAGGAATATTACCGGACCGAGGGCCGTGAGGACTCCGTTCGGGTGGTGCTGCGGAAAGGCAGCTACGTACCGATCTTCGAATATCGCAGCAGCGTGACGGGCGGGAGCCTGATCGCTCCTCGCCGCAGCATGGAAATCTCGCTGTTACCGCTGATCAACCCGACGCTGGAGAGTGGTCCGGTGGCCGAAGAGATCCAGCGGCGGCTCACCCACGTATTGATTAAGGAGGGCTATTTTCAAGTAGCCGCCCAATTCCATCCGGATCCAGCGCAGGGCCAGACACCCGAGGCGCAAGCCCCGGCTCCCGGCGCGAATTCCGCCAACCCTCCGGATTACGTCCTGGAGGGCAGCGTCGAGTTTCATGACGATAGTTTTCGCTTGTTATTGCAGCTCCTGCAGAGCGTGGATCGCTCCTACATCTGGTCCGAAACCACAGAGGGCCGGTTGCAGGACCTTTCTTGCATCGACCATTTGGCGCATCAATTGGTGCGCGACCTGACGATGCCCGCGGGCGAAGCGGTCATTGCGCGCCGGCAACATGATCGCACCGAGAGCGGCGATGCGTACCTGCAGGGCCGTTACCATTGGAAACCGGCCACGCCGGACAGCATTCGCAATAGCGTTGCCTTTTTCACCAAGGCTGTGGAAGCGGACTCTAATTATGGAGCGGCTTGGGCCGCGCTGTCGGAGGCCCTGCTGGTCAGTTCCGTCTTTGGATTGTTGCCTCCCGGAGAGACGCATCAAAGAATGAAAGATGCCGCCCTGCGCGCTACGTCCTTGAATCCCCTGTTGCCGGAGGCGCGTGTGGCGCTGGGCGCGGTGCTGTCGCTACTCGATTGGGAATGGGCTGCCGGTGAAGAAGAAATGCAAAAGTCCATTCAATTGGACAAGAGCGATCCGGTGGGTCACATCGCCTACGGCATTCTGCTCGCTTGCCGCGGCGAACAGGAGACGGCAATTGCGGAAGTGGAGCGCGCGCTGGAGCTCGACCCGGCGTCGCTATTCCCCAACTTCGTGCTGGGCTGGCTGTATGGCGTTTGCAGGCGCTTCGACGAAGCGGTGGCGCAGCATCTGCTGGTGTCGCGGCTGGCCACCGATTACGGATTGCCGCATCTGGGGTTGGGCATGGCCTACGCCGCCAAAGGGAAGTTCGCCGACGCCATCGCACATCTCACCAACGCCACGCAGATGAAATGCGGCTCGCTGCTCCACGGGCACATGGGTTATTGCTACGCCATGTCCGGACGCCGCGAGGAGGCTCTGCGCGAGATCGGCGTTCTCAACGCGCAGTCCGAATCCAGTTATGTATCGCCCATGAGCTTCGCCGCCATTTACTCGGGACTGGGCCAGGAGGACGAAGTTTTTCGCTATTTGGATCGCGCAGTCGAGATTCGCGATACTTCCTTGCACCTGAGGCTGCTGAGCACCGAATTCGACAATCTGCGGAATCATCCGCGGTTCCAGGAGCTGCGCAGCCGGATCGGCTTGCCGCAAGCATCCTACGCGCAGATCGGCTCCTAAAAGGCCGGTGCGGCCGGTTGTAATCCGTCAAGCTGATAAAATAGCGGTATCAGGGTGGATCAAATTGGCCGATACCGGGTTCTGGGCGAGCTCGGCCGTGGTGCGACTGGCGTGGTCTACCGCGCTCAGGATCCAGCCATCGGCCGGACTATCGCTATCAAGACCATCCGGCTGTCGGATTTCACCGACGACTCGGAGCGCGAGCGGCTGCGTGAACGGCTTTTTCGCGAGGCGCAGTCGGCCGGGATGCTGTCCCATCCCAACATCGTCACTATCTACGATATCGCCGAAGAAAACGGCTTGGCCTACATTTTCATGGAGTGCGTGGATGGGCCGCCGCTCGAAAAAGTTCTCAACAGCCAGGACCCGCCGCTCGGTGGCGACGTCGCACTCAGCATTCTACGGCAGACAGCGACGGGGCTCGACTACGCGCACAAAAAAGGTATCGTCCACCGCGACATCAAGCCCGCCAATATTTTGATTCACGAGCGGACGCACGCCAAGATCACGGATTTCGGCGTGGCCAAGATCATTTCCCAGCAGATGACGCAGAGCGGCGTGATGATGGGCACGCCGAACTACATGTCGCCGGAGCAGGTGCAAGGTCACGCAGTGGATGGCCGGGCCGATCAGTTTTCGCTGGCCGTGATCGCGTATGAAATTCTCACGGGCGAGAAGCCTTTTCTGGCCGAACAATTGCCCGCGCTATTGTTCCGCATCGTGCGCGAAGATCCGGTGGGGCCGCAGCGGCTGAACCCGACCATCGGGCCGCAGGTGGAAGTAGTGTTGCGAAAGGCGTTAGCGAAAAACGCGAACGATCGCTACGGAACTTGCATGGAGTTTGTGGATGCGCTGGCCGCTGCGTTGCAGTCGAGTCCCGGATGGCATCCGCTCCCGCGGAGCAGCGCGCATAGCATGCCGACCTTCGCCGGCGCTGCGGTGGAGCCCGCTGGCTCCAGACCCACTCCTGCAGCAGCATCCGGCGCACAGCCACCTGTGGTTCCCGCCGAGCCGCAGCGCAACATACGCCTGGACGAAACCGGCGATCAAGCAGGCGCCCGTGGCAACCCGCTGCTCAAGAGTCTGGTCTGGATGCTGGTAGGGATTGGGTTGGTGGGCCTGGTTCTGTTTGGCGCGCAGAAATATTTGTTCGATCGCAACTCGGAGCCCGCGCCGTCGGTTGGCGATACGCAGCCGTCCACCACATCGCCCACCCCGCCCGCGGCCGCGGACAATTCCGCAACTAAGCCGAGCCCAGTGGGACAATCCCAGGTTCCAACGCCAGCGGTTCCCGATGACGCCACTAAGCAGGCTGGCGCACCGCAGAAGCCGCCGGAAGCAACGGCTCCCGAGAACCCTGAACCTCACGCGCCCAAGGAAGCCGTCAAAGAAGAACCCAAGCCGGTGAGAACGCCGGTGCAGCGCGAGCCGCCCCCGATTTCTCCAAGTGGCGCCTCGTCGAAGCCCAGTTTCGAGCAGAGCGTTCAGTTCTTGACGGAGCCGCCGGGCGCTCAAGTGGTGATCGACGGCAACTCATCGCAAACGTGCCGGACGCCATGCATGATGCCGTTGATGACAGGCCGGCACGCATTGACTGTGCAACTCGCCGGGTACCGGCCGTATCCGCGAGTGTTCAGCGTTCCGCAGGATAGCGATATTTTTCTGCAGCTGACCAAGGCTTCCGGAACGCTGAGCATCACATCCGAGCCGCCGGGCGCGACGATTGAGTTGGACGGTGCATTGCAAGCCAGGCGCACTCCCGCAGTGTTCACTCTGGCTCCGGGGGCGTATCACATTAAAGTGGCGAGGAGCGGAGCCTTCATCGACTTTGACGTTCAGCTTCGGGACGGGGAGTTTATCAACAAGAGGGTGGACTTCTGAAAAAAAAGAGCGAAAGCGCGCGGTGAAGCGCGCCTTCGCCCTGGGAACCGAGGAGGACAGCTCAGTTCCGCCGGGAAGCGCTAGCCTTTCAGAAGCGCCAAAATGTTTTGCGGCGCGGCATTGGCTTGCGCCAGGGCCGCAACGCCGGCCTGCAGGAGAATTTGAGCCTTGGTCAGGTTGGCTGCTTCGGTAGCCATGTTCGCATCACGAATGCCCGATTCCGACGTGGCTTCGTTGGTCAATTGCGATTGGGCCAGGTTGGTGGCATAGGTCAAGTCGTTCTCGCCTCGGCCGACGGCGGCCTGGGCGTTGCCGAGAGCGGCGACCGCGTTGCCGATCGCACTGACCGCTGTACCGGCGTCGCCGGCAGTCAGCAGGTCGAGCACGCCTCCACCAGTCGTCGCTGCGGAACTGGAAAGCGTGGCTGTATTCCCGCCGCTGTCCTGGAATCCACCAGAGGTGGTCGGTGTGCCAACGAACACTTGAAACGCACCCGTTCCCATAATGTTCACGTTGCCATGTGCGGTTCCGTCAGATACAGCAACCAGTTTTGTGAGCGGGTTGGTGATCGGCAAGGCCTGCAGTGTAGTGTTGATGAGCGCGACTGCGGCAGTTTCGTCCACAGCGCCAATGTGCACTTTAGTCGAAACGAGCGCTCCATTGGAGCCCACGGTCGACAGCGTTACGTCTTGACTACCGACGATAATGGCGGGAAATTTGAGCTGGACATTCTGAACGCCGCCGGCATCCACCTGCAACCCTGTGCCGGCAATACCTAGAATATTCTGGGCCGCGGCGTTGCCCGTAGTGGCGGCGCCGTCTGTGACCGCGAATCCCGCGTTGGCCGATGTGAAGATGATACCCGTTCCGGTGGAATTGAGCGAGGCCTGGATACCAGCCGCCGCGAAGGCTTTGACATTGCTGTTGCCCGGATTCGTATTTTCCGCCGTGGTGATGCCATTGTTGATGTCGGTCACAACTTGAGCGAGCGAGGTGGCGCCGTTCACGCCCTGGGCCGTGACCGTGATCTGGTTAGCAGCGTCAGAAAAACCCGCGCCAGAGAAAGTGAAATTCACTGAGCCGCCCGCCGATGTACCGCCGGTGATCGTGGCCAAAGCGGTGGGAGTGGCGCTTGTGTTGGTGGCCTGATAGGAGGTCAGTCCGAGTGCCGCCGTGTTCACGGCCGCAGCGCTCAGATCCACCGAGACAGAACCTTCGGTGACCGCATTCGGGTTGTTGGTGCCGCCCGTGGCGTCTCGACCGCCGCCGATGAACACCGACAGCGCCTTGTTGAATGCTCCGCCCGTATTCATACCGATATTTTGCGCCTGGCGATTGATTTCCGACAGTACGCTCTGAAATTCGTTGTCCAGCACGCTACGGGTTCCCTGGAAGGTGCCCGAAGCCGATTCCGAAGCCAGAGTGCTGGCGCGATTGAGCAACTGGGAAATGTTGCTCATGCCGCCGTCGATGGTCTGCAAGGTCGCCAGCCCGTCGTTGGCGTTCTGAATGCCCTGGGTCAAGACCGCTTCCTGCGACGCATATCCATTGGCAACGGCGAGTCCAGCGGCGTCGTCGCCGCTGTTGACAATGCGCAAACCCGAGGTGACCTCGTTGATGGTCTTGGATTGGAATTTGCTATTGGCCGACAGGTAATTCATCGCCTGCAACGAGGCGACGTTGGTGTTAATACTAAAAGACATTTGTTTCTCCTTAGAATTGACAACCCGGGACGCGATCTTCGCGAATCCGGAGCGCCTTTGGCGCCCTCGAGAGGCTGACCTGCCAAGCCGCGGACCCAAACGACGAGCCGGGAAATTCCGGAAACATTCCGCTGAATTTCCGAGCTCGCGGGTTCTAACCTTCCCGCCTAGGGCTTCCCGCTTGGCGGATAGCAGCCTCTTTCAGTTCTCAAATGGCTTATCGGGGAGAAGAGTGGGTTCTTGAGTTTTGGGTCGAAGTATTTTTACAGCGTTGCGAAAATCCTCCGCGGAGAGTCCTTGCGCCGCCTGCGCATTTTGTTCTTGCGTGATCTTCAGTTCCTTGCGAAGCACCATGGTCGACTTGGGTGCGCTGATTCCGATCTTGGCGCCCTGGTGCGTCACAGCCAGCACCTCGATTTCGATTTCGTCCCCAATTAAGACGCATTCGCCGGGGCGGCGCCGCAACACTAACATGGCTGCTCCATGTTCTGTGGCACCGGATGCTGATGGGAATAGAGCCGGTCCCGACGGATGGCCTGCAGCCCACGCCGCGTCTTCACATTGAGCACCACTGGCGCCATTAAATTGGCGGTCGCCACAAATCCGTCATGGAGAGAGATCAACGCGAGCACTACGACCTCACTGCCTAGTACAGGCTGCTGGCTGGTTTGAAGATCAAGCGCCTCTAAATCCTCCGGCGCAATGGCAAGTTGGTAGTCCCGATCCACGACTTGGATCGGAAAAGCAAGAAAACACAACGTAGCCCGCGACAAGCTCTGCAAAAAGACGAGCGGCGCACTCTCCGCCGTTTCTATGAAGACAAAGACCTTTTCGTCCTCGAACCCCGGCAGGGCCTGAGGAAATTCGAAGACCGACTCATCGGTATGCGGCAGGGTTCCAAAATACTTCGTCTCGGCGGAACGCATTCTTCCCAGCATGCTTGCACGCTGGATGCCGCGATTACGCTATTTCAGCCCTGCGATCACCGCCTCAGTGAACTCTCCCGTCGAGGCGTTTCCACCCACGTCCGGCGGCAGGTGCTTCTGTTCGGCATAGACGTGTTCGATCGCCGAACGCAAGCGCTGGGCCGCCGCCGTCTCGCCCAAATGAACCAGCATCAACACCGACGAAAGAATGAGCGCGGTGGGATTCGCGATGCCTTTCCCCGCGATGTCGGGCGCGCTGCCATGCACAGCCTCAAACACCGCATGCTGATCGCCCATGTTGGCGCCGGGCACGACGCCCAATCCGCCCACCAGGCCAGCCGCGAGATCAGAAACAATGTCGCCGTACAGATTCGGAAGCAGCAGAATATCGAACGTCTGCGGGCGCATCACCAGCTGCATGGATGCGTTGTCGACAATCAGTTCCTTGTAGCCGATCGCGGGATAATGCTGCGATACTTCGCGGCAGCAGCGCAGGAACAGTCCATCCGACAGCTTCATGATGTTGGCTTTGTGGATAGCCGTGACCTGCTTGCGCCCGCCCTTCTTGGCGAACTCGAACGCATATTCGGCGATGCGGATGGACGCCGAACGCGTGATCACCTTCAAGCTGGTAACCACATCTTTCACCACTTCGTGTTCGAGGCCCGAATACAAGTCCTCGGTATTTTCGCGGAAGATCACCATATCGATCTTCACGTCGTCGAAGCGGGTCTTCAGCCCGGGAAGCGAATGTACCGGGCGCACGTTGGCAAACAGATCGAAATGCTTACGCAGCGCGACGTTCACGCTCGGGAACCCCCCGCCGATGGGCGTGGTCACCGGGCCTTTGAGCCCTACCTTGGTCCGTTCCATCGATTCGATCACGTGCGGCGGCAGCACCTGGCCGGATTTCGAGATGATGCTGGCGTTCAAATCGGCGCGCTGCCAATCGATGGAGACGCCCGTGGCATTGACCGCGCGGATGGTTGCTTCGGCGACTTCCGGCCCGATGCCGTCGCCTGGAATTAACGTAACTGGATGAGACACGTTTACTATTGTAAGGAAGGTTGAGAGCAATGCATGCCTCAGATTAAACGCGCACTCGTGAGCGTGACGGACAAGACAGGCCTGGTGGAATTCGCACAAGGCTTGCGCGATCTGGGCGTCGAGATCGTGTCTACGGGCGGTACCGCGCGTGCTCTCGAAACTGCGGGCGTGCCGGTTCGCGAAGTATCCGACCTGACGGGTTTTCCCGAGATGCTGGACGGCCGGCTGAAGACCATCCATCCGCGCGTGGCGGGCGGCGTTCTCGCAATCCGCGCCAATCCCAGCCACATGCAGTCGCTGGCCGAGCACAACATCCCGCTCATCGACATGGTGGTGGTGAATCTCTACCAGTTTGAAAAAGTAGCGGCCAAGCAGGGCGCGCCTTTGTCGGAGCTGATCGCGAACATCGATATCGGCGGCCCCACGCTGATTCGAGCCGCGGCCAAGAATTATCAGGACGTCGCGGTGGTGGTTTCGCCCGACGACTATCCGGCGATTCTCGAAGAGCTGCACGAACGCGAAGGCAACCTCTCGGAGCCCACCTTGTGGGGACTGGCGAAGAAGGCTTTTGCTCTGACCGGAGCCTATGATCGGGCCATCAGCATGCGGCTGGCTCGCGTGGGCGCTGAAGACGAATCCGGCTTGCCCGGGTATCTCGACATCCGGGCGCCGCGCGCGCTCGACTTACGCTACGGCGAGAATCCGCACCAGAAGGCCGCGCTCTATTCGAACCGCCACGGAGGCATCGCCGCAGCCGAGCAATTGCAGGGCAAGGAGCTTTCCTATAACAACCTGGTGGATCTGGACGCGGCCTGGCAACTGATTCGCGAATTCGACGAACCGGCGGCCGCCGTCATCAAGCACACCAATCCTTGCGGCTGCGCGGAGTCGGGCGCGCTCGCCGAAAGCTACCGGCGGGCGTTTGAAGCAGATCCCGTGTCGGCCTACGGCGGTGTGTTGGCGTTCAATCGGACCGTGGATCGCGAGACTGCGGCAGAGATCGGCAAGACGTTTGTGGAAGCGATTGCCGCGCCGGCTTATGATTCGGCCGCGCGCGAATTGCTGGCCGCGAAGAAAAACCTGCGCCTGCTGGCTGTTGCTCGCGCGCCCGAAGAGCCGGTGCTGAAATCCATCAGCGGCGGTTACTTGATGCAGACCGCCGACACGCACCGGTTGGAGCGCGGCGAATGCCAGGTGAAAACGGAGCGGGCCCCCACCGATGACGAATGGCGTGGGCTCGAGTTCGCCTGGAAGGTGTGCAAACACGTGAAGTCGAACGCAATCGTTTACGCGCGCGCCGGCCAGACAATCAGCGTGGGAGCGGGGCAGATGAGCCGCGTGGATTCGGTGAAGGTGGGTGCGATGAAAGCGCTGCTGCCGTTACAAGGCACGGTGCTCGCGTCCGACGCATTCTTCCCGTTTCCCGACGGCGTCGAAGAGGCCGCCAAGCACGGCATCACGGCCGTGATTCAACCCGGTGGATCGATGCGCGACGAGGACGTAATCGCCGCAGCGAACAAGCTCGGCATCGCAATGGTGTTCACCGGCGTGCGGCATTTCCGGCACTAGCGCGCCCTAGTTCAACAGCAATATCGCCATGCTGGCGCAGCTTGTCACATTCTTGTCGGCGAGGATTTTGAGCGCACGCCCGGGGAACGAAAGGCTGTGTTCAAACGCCTTGGTGAAGGATTGAATCACTTGGATCACATGGCCAGCGTCAAACTCGTCTTTGTGGAACGCGGCCATGCCGATCAGAAGCGTCTGAACGATGGCGTAATACACCGTCATCAGCAGGAATTGGTCGCGGATCGATTGCGCAATGTGATGGACGCTGAGCCCCCGGTTGCTTTCTTGCGGACCGAGCGGGAACAGCGTGCGGTGAACATAGCTCACCAGGTAATGTTCCAGGATGTGCGCATGCCGGCTCATGAACGGCGCATAGTATTGCGAATGGGCCGCCGCGTAGCGCCGTCCGATGTCGTCCATGCTCGATTCCGCAGTCCACTCCATGGCCTGCATAAATTTCTTGTAGCACTCGAGAAGCCTGGGCGCCGTGAAATCGGAACTGATGCGCCCGACGATCAGCTCCAGCACCAGCTCCAGTTGCGCGGCTGGCCGTGGGGCGTGCGAGGCCAGTGCTGCGTCGAAGAGACCGCGCTCGACGCCATCGCGGTAGGCATCCAGAATTTCGGGAGTCTGCGAAGCCTGGCCGGCCGAAGCCGTTGCCTGCAACTGGTCGCAAAGCGATCCGAGAATCATCAGACGTTTCGATAAAGGATACGCGCGGTTCTGCAACAGCCAGATGACGAACGCGCGAATCGCCCGAAAATGCTGGTAAGGCTTAGCGGAATTCCCGTTGGCGGACGGGAGCGCTGTTCCAGGGGCCGTGTTTAGAACCGACAGATGCCCGAGGCGCGGATCGCGCGGTGGGCCTTCCTCTTCATCGAACTGCATGGGCTCGGGGTCGAGGAGGACGATCCGGGCCGCTTCGGGACACGACAGGTCGAGCGACCGCTGCAGCACATCGTCCACCACGTTCATGACCCGCGGATAGGTGGAGCACATCATCGAGAGATGGTCTTCGCCGAGTTTCTTCTGGATGGAGCACCAGCCTTCCGCCAAAAAAGGACAGCCGGGTCCGTCGAGCGCGATCCGCGCATAGTTATCGTCGCTGGATCTCTCGGTGTTGATGGTGACCAGCTCGTGGAGACGCGGGCCTAGCTCAGGATCATCCGAGCGCTGATAAGTCTCGTAGGTCTGCTTATCGACATTGACGATCCAACCGACGCAGCAGGTGTCCTCGCAATCGGCGCCGATGCAGCGAAAGGCATGATAGGACCGCGGTTGGAGCCGTTTTACAAAATTAATTCAGCACCTTAGTTCGGCCGCTCCTGCCACGTTGTAGTATTCGCGCAAACGGCGCGCTGCGGCCGGGCCGATCACCTTCTCCAGTTCCTCGGCCGACGCTTCCCGCACGCGCTCCAGGCTTCCGAACTCGCGCAGCAGCTTGGCGATGGTTTTCGCGCCGATGCCGTCAACTTGCTCCAGCTCCGAGGTCAGGCGCGCGGCGCCGCGGCGGGTTCGATGGAACGTGACCGCAAAACGATGCGCCTCATCGCGCACCGTCTGGATCACGTGCAGCACCGGCGAATATCGATCGAGCTTGATCGGCTCATCTTCCTGGCCGTACACGTAAATGATCTCTTCGCGCTTGGCGATCGACGCAACGGGCTGGTTGATGACTCCGATTGCTTCCAGCGCCTCCACGGCAGCGTGCAATTGGCCCAGGCCTCCGTCAATGAGAATCAAGCTGGGAAAAGCCTTGTTCTCCTGTTGCAGCCGCGAGTAGCGGCGCGTCACCACTTCGCGCATGGATGCAAAATCGTCGTTGCCCACCACCGTTCGAATGATGAACTTGCGATAGTCCGATTTCTTCATCCGGCCGTCTTCCCACACCACCATGCTGGCCACTTTGTCGGTGCCCTGGATGTGCGAGATATCGAAACACTCGATGCGCTTCGGCGGATCGGCCAAGCCGAGGGCGTCCTGCAAGGCTTCCTGCATGGCCTTCGATGTCGGGTGCATGATGCGGAAACGCTGCTGGAACGCGTGCTTGGCGTTGGTCTCGACGAGTGCGAGCAGCGCCTTCTTCTGCCCGCGCTGCGGGATCAGGATCTCCACTTTGTGGCCGCGCTTTTCGCTGAGCAGCTCCTCCAGCTCTTCGCGATCTTCAAAATCCACCGGCACATGGATGCGGCTGGGGATGTATTGTTCGTTCAGGTAAATCTGCTTGAGCAACGAGGAGAAGAATTCGTCGGCCTGGAAATCGAACAGATCTTCCCAAAAATATTCGCGCCGATCCACGATGCGCCCGTTGCGCAGGTGGAAGAGATTGGCGGCCACCAGCGGCGGCTCGGCGTGATACGCCAGGATGTCGATGTTCTCGCCCTCTGCGGCGGCGATCTTTTGTTTCTCCTCCATCTCCTCCACGGTGGACATCAGGTCGCGCAGCGCGGCGGCCTCTTCAAAGCGCGTTCCCTCGGACGCTTCTTTCATTCGGGCGCGCAAGTCGCGAGCCAGATCCTTGTGGCGTCCTTCCAGGAACAGCTTCACGTCGCGAACGGCAGCGGCGTACGCATCATCCGTCGTGAGCCCTTGCACGCAGGGACCCTGGCAGCGGTGGATGTGATACTCCAGGCACGGATGCGTGTGGGCTCGGGTGAAATCCACCTTGCAGGACGGAACCTTGAAGTGGCGATGGATGAAGTGCACCAGCCGGTGGGCCAGGTTGCCGGGAAAATACGGGCCGTAATAAGTAGAGCCGTCCTTGATGAGGCGGCGCGTTACGTAAACGCGCGGATATTTTTCCTTAGTGAGCTTGATGTACGGAAACGTCTTGTCGTCGCGCAACAGAATGTTGAAGCGCGGCTTCCACTGTTTAATGAGCTGATTCTCGAGCGCCAGCGCCTCTTTGTTGTTGTCAACCAGGATGTATTCGATGTCGCGGGCGTCGGAGATCAGCGTGCCGGTCTTGACGTCGGCCAGGCGGTCGTCGTTGAAATAGCTGCGCACGCGGGCGCGGAGGTTCTTGGCCTTGCCGACGTAGATGACTTCGCCGTACTGGTCCTTGTAAAGATACACGCCGGGCAGCAGAGGCAGTTGGGCGGCTTTTTCCCGGAGTTCCATTGCGAGGGGCTGTTTCTATTGTCGCAGGATGTGTCAATCTTGATGTACGCGAGTCCGCGATCTTTCAGAGCGAATAGAGTGAACCCGTCGACCATCAGTGACATTTTGGAATTGCTAAAGCGCCTGAAGGCCGCGCACATCTGGTCCGACTGTCCGACCCGACGGAAGGTGCGCTGATGGTTTGAGGTAGCCGTGCCAGGTGAGCGTTGGGAAATCGAATTTCATGAGGACGGCAAGGTCGGAGTCGAGGTGTTTGCTGGCAAAGGAATCATCCAAGGCCCTGACTTGCTGGAGGAACTGTTTCGCCGATTTAGCGATTGATTGTGCCGCTCAAGGTACGCCAAGCAATCAAACAACTGGAGGAAGCTGGGTGGTTTCACGTTCGGACGAAGGGCGATCATCGTGTGTTCCGGTATCCCGATGGCCGAATCACCGTGGTATCGGGTAAGCTTGGCGATGATGTGCGGCCCGGCACCTACAAGGCGATCCTCAAGCAGACTAAAATTAAGGAAGAGTCCGAATGACGCGGAAATACTCTCTTCTCATCGAAGGCGACGAATCCGGTTACAGCGCGCACGTTCCGGAGCTACCGACTATTCTCGTAACCGCAAAGTCGATTGACGAATTAACCAGCCGCGCGATCGAGGCGATTCAGTTATGGTGGGAAAGTAGCGAGCCGAACGTGTCCCCAACTGCCGTGCGCGCTGAAATCGAAGTAGAATTGCCACTCTAGTGGTCATCACTACCGAATACGTCGACATCCCCGCCGGCGGAGCGCCTATGCGCATGTTTGTGGCTGCGCCGAAAGCGCCAGGAAAATATCCGGGCATCCTTTGTTATTCCGATATCTTCCAGCTCACCGGCACCATGCTGCGGCCGGTGTCTCGCCTGGCGGGCTACGGCTTTGTCGCGGTTGCGCCCGAGATCTATCATCGCGTGGAGCCCGCTGGAAACGTGATCCCTTTCGACGACGCTGGCCGAACCCGTGGAATGGAAGATGCCGGTAAAACGCCGGTGGCGCACTTCGATGAGGATCGGCGCGCGGCGCTGGACTATTTGGCGAAGCATCCTCAAGTTGCCGCGGGACAGCTCGGTGCGATGGGCTTCTGCATCGGAGGGCATCTGGCGTTTCGAGCCGCGCTTGAGCCCGATGTGCGCGCCACGGTCTGCTTCTACGGAACCGGCATCCATGATGGGAAGCTGGGCCAGGATCGCGATGCCGGATCGCTGGCGCGAGCAGCCGAAATTCGCGGCAAGCTGCTGATGGTTTGGGGCAGCGCCGATCCGCACGTGCCGGAAGCCGGGCGCACCCTGATCGACGCCAAATTGCGTGAGTCGAAAGTCGATTACGCGGTGAAGCTTTACCCCGCCGAACACGCCTTCATGCGCGACGAAGGGCCGCGTTACGATACGGAGGCCACCGATGAGGCGTTCGCGGAGATGATTGGGCTCTTCCGAACGGTATTTGGTCCCCGCTATACTTAACATTGTGGTACGCCGACTCGCAGCCGGGTTTTTGCTGACGGGCATTCTTTTCGCGCAGGACAGCCCGCCCCTCAAAAAAAGGCCGGCTGACCAATCGAAGCCACAGCAGCAACAAGAGCAGGAGCCGCCGGAAGAGGATGAAAGCCTGGCTCCCAAGACGTACTCTTTCAATCCCCTGGAAGCCGAGAAAGACGTCAAGGTCGGCCTTTACTACTTCAAAAAGGGAAATTACAAAGCAGCCACGAGCCGGTTCCATGAAGCGACGCTGTGGAATCCGACGTATGCCGAGGCGTTTCTGCGGCTGGGTGAAAGCGAAGACAAGCTAAAGGACAAGAAGGCCGCCCACGAGGCCTACGAGAAGTACGTCGAGCTCGCGCCCAACGACAAGCAAGCCGAGACGATCAAGAAGAAGCTGTCATCCAAGTAACAGCCTTCACAACGAGCAGTGTGCGGCTCCACTTTTTGCTATCCGGCCAACGGTAGATGTTTCCCCTTCCGGCACTCCACTTGAGCACGGATGGCGGCGATCACGCGGTTTACGCCCGCGTCCCACTCGGGAAACAAGTCCATATACTGCACCTGCCTTGCGATCCGGCGCGGCACAACACACTCGTCCAGACGCAAAGGAATAAAGAAAATTTCGTCGAGAGGCACTTTGCCCGCGCAGTTGAGGGCGTAGCGCAGCTCGCTGTGAAAACTTCCCCGCTTGGTGGTGGCGCGGCGCGAAAAGCACGCCACAAAAAAATCCGAGGTCTGGATGGCCGTCTCGATGGCTCTAGGCCAGTTTTGCCCCGGGAGCAGCTTCTTCTTATCCAACCAGGGGCGAAAGCCACCCTGTTCGAAAGCCTGATATAGCTTTCTCACCAGCTGAAAGATCCTCCTGGACATAGGCGATGAACACGCGAGGCTTGGATTGGCCCACGAACCGGACGCCACGCCTGCCACCCGGCACGAAGGTACCCAGGCCGTCGATCTCCACGGTAGCGCCCTGTTCCAGTGCTTGGCGCAGCACGCCGGCGAAACGGCGCGTGAGGGTTTCGTTGGAGCGCGACGCTTTCACTTGGACCCTTTCGCCGTTCGAACACGCTGGACACTCGGCGTCTTGGCGCGCCGGGCGCCCAAGGGAAGCCCCTCTTCAAAATCAAACGCAGTCTTCGGGCCGGGCCAAAAGGTACCCAGCCCGGGAAGCGCAGCGCTCTCCCCCCGTCGCACACGTTTCAGGATGTCGTTGAGGATCCTGTCGAGCTGATCGGCCGCGGCAGCCGGCGTGATCCCGGACTCCCTAGCCAATCGCTGCGCCAACTGCTCTCTCTTCATTTCCAGAAAGATCATACTGCCGGGCCACTAGCGCCGAAGCGAGGATCTCCCGTGTTCCGTCTTGATTTGTTTATTATTATCATATAGATAGCTCTTGGGCGTAGTCCCGGTGAACGTTTGTGACTCACAATCTCAAATGAAGCCGTTTTAACAAGCAGTTAAGGTAGGGTTCATCTGGGGCTGAAATGATAGGGCTGAAGTTATCGCTATAACTTCCGACACCTAAGGAGACCTCAAAATGAAGAAAATCATGACTCTGATGCTGGGCCTGTCCTTCCTGATGGGCACGGTCAGCCTGTTCGCTGCGCAAGACAAGCCGGCGGATTCCACTGCCAAGAAGAAGAAGGCGAAGAAGAAGAAAGCCGACAAGTCAGCCGACGAAAAGAAGAGCTAACTTTTAGTTCCATCGTTAGCCAAAGTTTCAAGTCGCGCATGCGGCCCACTTGGTTGGGTTCGCCATGCGCGACAACTTTTTGGGGGCGGGGTTTGGTATCAGTCCCGGTCCAGTACGTTTCCTGTTTGCCGTTGCTGTCCATCTGCGTTAACGTGGATATTACAGACCGCAAACAAGGCTGTTGATTCTATGGTGGAATGTCCAACGTGCCACACCAGCAATCCGCCCGAATCACGGTTGTGCTCGAAATGCAGCGCTCCCTTCGGCATTGACAGCGCTACACTTGAGATCGAAACAGGCGTAATTTCCGACCCGGCGTTGGATCCAGATGTCACCCAGGTCTTCACCACGGAAGTTTCCCTGGGCGCCACTGCGGCCGTCGGGGGGACTGGCTGGTCGGTTCCGATCCAGAAACTCGCCGCTTCCGATCCCAACACTGCAATAGAACCGGGCGTTATGCTCGGTGAACGTTACGAGATCCTGAAACGCCTGGGCGAAGGCGGCATGGGCGCTGTATACAAGGCCCGCGATCACGAGCTCGACCGCCTGGTAGCCCTTAAGGTGATTCGTCCGGAGCTGGCCGGCCATCCGGATATTCTGCGCCGTTTTAAACAAGAGTTGATCCTCGCCCGCCAGGTTACTCACAAGAACGTCGTCCGGATCTTCGATCTAGGCACGGCCGATGGACGCAAGTTCATCACCATGGACTTCATCGAGGGGCGCGACCTGAAGAGCATCCTCAACGAGCGCGAGAAGATTCCTGCCGCCGAAGCTGTGCCGATCGTACAACAGATTTGCCGCGGTCTGGAGGCGGCGCACGTGGAAGGCGTGGTGCATCGCGACCTGAAGCCGCAGAACATCATGCTGGACGATACGGGCCGGGTCTGGCTGATGGACTTCGGCCTCGCGCGCTCCATGGAGCTCTCCGGCTTGACGCGCACCGGCGTACTGATGGGCACGCCCGATTACATGTCTCCCGAGCAGGCGCGCGCCGAAAAGGTGGATGCGCGCTCCGATCTGTTCAGCCTGGGCATTATCTTCTTTGAGATGCTCACGGGCCGCCTGCCTTTCCAGGCGGACACCTTGATGGCCAAGCTCCTGCAGCGCGTGCAGCAAGAGGCCGTCCCGGTGATGGAGATCGATCCTACGATCCCTCCCGGAGTGAGCGCGGTGGTGAGCAAGTGTCTCGAACGGGACGTCAAGAAGCGCTATCAGAGCGTTCACGAGATTCTGGATGATCTTTTAGGCGATACCAGGACCATCAGTTCATCTGGCTCGTCGAGTTCGTCGGGCTCAGGCCAGGGCAGCGCGCCCTCCGGATCGCCCGCCATGTCGCTGGCCGAGCTCGGCCCCGGATCGGAGTTCGGGCCGCGCTACCGCATCGAATCGGTGATTGGCGAAGGCGGCATGGGCAAAGTGTACAAGGCCTACGACAGCGATCTGGACCGGACCGTCGCCTTGAAGCTGGTGCGGCCCGAGTTGGCCAAGGACGCGAACTCCCTGCAGCGTTTCAAGCAGGAGCTGCTGCTCGCCAGCCGGATTTCACATCGCAACATTCTGCGCATTCACGATCTCGGCGACGTCAACGGCGTGAAGTTCATTTCCATGGCCTTCGTCCAGGGCATGGATCTGCACGACCTAATTGCCCAGCAGGGCCGGCTGCCCGTGGAGCGTGCCGTGAACATCGCGAAACAACTGGCTGGCGCGCTCGAGGCCGCGCACGCCGAGGGCGTGGTGCATCGCGATTTGAAGCCGCGCAACGTGCTGATCGACGTGGACGATCATATCTACGTCTCGGATTTCGGCCTCGCAAAATCGCTGGATACCGACAAGACCGGCGTGACGCGCGTGGGCGAAGTGCTAGGCACGCCGCGCTATATGTCGCCCGAGCAGGCCGAATCGAAGGCCGCCGACAATCGGAGCGACCTTTACTCGCTCGGGATCATTCTCTATGAGATGGTCACGGGTGAAGTGCCGTTCACCGGCGAATCGTCGCTGCAGGTGATGTTCCAGCACGTACAGCAACAGCCCAAGGATCCGCGGCAGCTCAATCGCGAGGTGCCTGAGTATCTCGCAACCATTATTTTGAAGTGCCTGGAAAAGGATCCCGCGCTGCGCTACCAAAACGCGCAGGAGCTGATGCGGGATCTCGAGTCGGGGACTCCGCCCACGCGCATCGTCCGCTTGCGGCAAGCCGAGATGGGCTATCCGAAGTGGCTGTTTGCGGCGACCGGCGTGGTGCTGCTGGTGGGGATCGGGATGGCCATTCGTCCGGTGCGCGAACTGGTGCTCGGCCGCTCCGCTATCCACATCACCAGCCGCAAAGCCGCTGCTCCCGCCGCCGCCGACAAGTTCGTGGCGATGTTGCCCCTGCGCGTGATTGGAAGCGACGCGGCGTTGCAGTATGAAGCGGACGGCGTCACGGACGCGGTTTCGGCCAAGCTGTCCCAGATGAAGGACGTCCATCTGGCCACCATCGGCTCCGAAAAAATCAATGCCGCCGATCCGGTGACCAAGATCGCCCATCAGTTGGGCGCCAAGCTGATAGTGCAGGGAACCATGCAGGGCGCGGGCGACCGCATCGACGTCGTGCTGCGCATGAGCGACGACAAGGGAAAGCAATTATGGACCAAGGAATTTCCTGGAGTGCGCGCGGACCTGCTGACTATTGAAGATCAGATTTACAACGAATTAGTCACGGCGTTAGAGCTGAAACCAAGTAACGAGGAACTGGCGCGCACGACGTTGCGGCCGACGGAGAATGTTGCGGCATACGAGCTGTATCTCAAAGCCCGCAATACCATGCGTGGGAAGCACGACGAAAAAACGGTCCAAGCAGCGATGGATGTGTACGACCAAGCCATCCAAAAGGATCCTTCCTTCGCCCTGGCCTACGCCGGTTTGACCGACGCGAGCCTCGACATGTACGCATTGCAGAAGGACGGCAAGTGGTCGCAAAGAGCGCTGGCTGCCGCCCAGCGCGCGCAAGCTCTAAACGACAATATCCCGGAAGTTCACTTTGCGTTAGGGGACGTGTACAAGGCCACGGGCAAGACCACTGAGGCGATCGTCGAGCTGAAGCACGCGTTGGATCTGGCGCCGAACTCGGACGAAGGCTATCGCAAGCTGGCGAATGCGTATCTTGCCGCGGGCCAGACCGGCGATGCATTGAACGCCTATCAACAAGCGATCGACGTGAATCCATACTACTGGCTCAACTACAATCGGCTGGGTGTGGCGTATGCCCAACTGGGTCAGAACGACAAAGCGCTGGATGCGTTCCATAAAGTGGTTGAGTTGGCGCCGGATGTCACCGAAGGATACGAGAATCTCGGCGGGGTGTATTTCCAAATTGGCAATTGGGCCGAGTGCATCAACGCGTTTGAAAAGTCTCTGAAGATTGAACCTTCCGAAGGTGTCTACTCAAACTTGGGCACCGCCTATTTTTACCAGGGCCGCCGCTCCGAAGCTATCCAGATGTTCGAGAAGGCGGTTCAGCTAGCCCCCAACGATCCCACCGACATGGGGAACCTGGCCGACGGATACCGCTGGGCAGGAGACAAGGAAAAAGCCAAAGCCACGTATGAACGTGCGATCGCGCTGGCGTATAAGGCGCTCCAAGTGAATCCGCGCGATGCCGGCACACTCGGGTCTCTCGCGGTCTATTATGCGAAGACCGGCGATTCCAAGCGCGGCCTGGAATTCATCGGGCGCGCCCGCGCCATTGATGCCAACGATACGGAACTGCTCTACAAGGAAGCGGTAGTCGACGCGATCGCCGGCCAGCAGGCGGATGCGCTGAAGAATCTAAGCCTGGCCTTTAAGAGCGGCTATCCTGTGGCGCAGGCCAAGAACGATCCGGAACTGAAGCCGCTGGAAATGAATCCAGACTTCGGCACACTCCTGGCAGAGTTCAGCTCCAAGAAAAACTAGGCTGCGGACTGCCGCGAACGCAGGCGATGCCCAACCGCAATCGCCGCAAAACCGGCCAGAACGATAATACCGTCTGCCGGCTCGGGTACGGACGGGATGTCGCCGCCGGAAAACAAAATCCCCAACTCTTTCCCGTTGTCGAGGGCTTCAAAACCGCAGAAGGAAAATACGCCCCCGCCGTCGCAGGTGTATGTTACGCCTGCCACGAGGTTGGTGGTGATAAAGACATCATGGATGGTGGTCCCGCTGCCATTGTAAAAATCAAGGATACCTCCACCACTTCCGTCGGCGCTGAATGTGGTTGGGAAAGCACCGCTGGCTCCGCCTGTGCCCCATTTGATCGACGGATCCGGGTCGCAATCATTTTGATTGTGATTCTGCCACCACCACCAAAACCACTGCCTGTCGTCACTGCACGTGAAATTGTTTTGAAACCCGCTGGTGGAATCGCCCGTGTTCACCGTGTCACTGAAGCTGTTATTCGCTCCCCACCCGCCCGTTCCGTTCACGTTGGAACAATCCGGATTGCTGGGATCGACGCTGCAATTGTCGTTGAGATTGATAATGAAGTGACCGGGGACCCCGTCCGCCCTGGCAACGGTCGCCCCGCCCAGCGCAAAAAGAGCTAAGACAAAAAGGTAATGCAGCCGCATTCGCACAAGTTCCTCCGATGTGATTCACACTCCAACCGCGAAACGCCCGGCTGACGAGAATCTGTCTTGTTCGATTCTCATATCATATCGTTTACATCTTCATAAACGAAGCCTCGAAGCGGCCGTTTAGTACTAGTACGGCGACCCAGCCCCGCTTCAATTTCGGGCATAGCGCAGCCTGGTGGCGTACTTGCCTTGGGCGCAGTCCGGCCGACTCCAAAGCTTCGCTCAAAGGCAACCTACTGGAAGGACTATGTAGGCATTCACACTCTCGTATCGCACGGAATCGATGTGCCACAGGTCTAGTAATCCACGCCCGGGGCCTTCACGGCGCAATTCTCGTGGATCAGAATGTATGGGTCATCGAGCACAACCTCCATGCGCTGACTTCCGGGCGCCGGTGACCAAATGCGATCCATCAGTTGCGGTAAATCCTCGAATTGGTGCTAACATGGGGCCGACCGCCAATCTCGGCTCTCCGCTGTTTTCGGGCCGTGGAAGGTTATACCGACAGCGTCGTCGGCGAAGCTTACAATCAGAAGCTCTCTGAAGATCGCGGCACGGCAGAGCGTGACTAGCTGACTCAGGAAGGTGTGGCGGGTACTTCCGTCACCTCGAAAGGTTTCGGAAAAAGCCAGCCGGTGGCTTCGAATGACACGGCCGCGGGTCGTCAACAGGCCAGCCCGCATGGTCGCTGTTGGGGCTCCTGTTAACACCGGTCGCGCTCGCTGCCGGGGCTCTGGCCGCATGGCGGTTCGGCGTGGTTGCCGGCTGGACCAGCGCCTTCTTTATCGCCAGCGGGCTTTGGTCTCATTGGCAGGTCTGGTGTGCGTTCGCGATTAGTGCTGAATTCTGCGCTTGCATCCTGAGCCTGGCCTCCCGGCGCGGAGTGCGAGCCTCATCATGAAAACTGACCAGCGACGATTGGTGTGGGGCTTCATCGGTTCATTTGCGGTGATTGCCGCCACGGTCGGTGTGGCCACCGTAGTCGCCCGTTGGGCCGGGCTGCTAGGCTGACAGAAGGATCCTGCATGCTAATTCGGGTCGGCTATGAATTGGTCTTCAACTGTCCACAAAGGACGCCGATGATCCTGATGGTCAACGTTCATTACTCCCGCGCCGGGGATATCGTGACACCGGATCGCCTGACCACCGATCCGGCAACGCCGGTCACGGCCTATCGCGACGGCTTTGGAAACTGGTGCAGCCGCATCGTGGCGCCTATCGGGAGGATTCGGCTGAAGGGCGGGGGAGTGGTCAGAGACTCGGCGCAACCGGACATGTTGGCGCCATTCGCTCAGCAGCATGCTTTGCAAGACTTGCCGGAAGAGACGCTGGTGTTTTTGTTGGGCAGCCGGTATTGCGAGACAGATCTGCTGTCGGAGGCGGCCTGGTCGCGATTCGGCCAGTCCACGCCCGGATGGCCGCGCGTCCAGGCCATCTGTGATTTTGTCCACAACCATATCGCCTTCAACTATCAGAACGCGCGCCCCACTCGAACCGCTTGGGAGGCATACAACGAGCGAACGGGAGTCTGCCGGGATTATGCGCACTTGGCCATCGCGCTCTGCCGCTCGATGAATATTCCAGCCCGCTACTGCACCGGATATCTCGGCGACATGGGAACGCCCCCGCCGTATGGCCCGATGGATTTTGCAGCATGGTTTGAAGTCTATCTGGGCGGCGGATGGCACACGTTCGATGCCAGGAACAACGTGCCCAGGATTGGTCGAGTGCTGATCGCGCGAGGCCGTGACGCGGCCGACGTCGCCATCGCGACCACGTTCGGCCCGAATACTTTGGAGAGCTTTCAGGTGTGGACGGACGAGATCCCGGAAAGTGTGTCGCAGCTCCGCTAATCCGCGAAGCCGATGAATGGAATGAGCCTCCTCACCGTACGACATATCACGACGTATCGCTACTCAGAACCTGTAGTGCTGGGCGAGCATCGCATGATGTTCCGGCCCAGAGAAAGTCACGATCTCAGGCTACTCAAGGCGAGTCTGGAAATTACGCCCAAACCCGCGCATCTTCGCTTTCTCCATGACGTGTTCGACAACTCGGTCGGTGTCGCTAGATTCGGCGAGTCTACCGCCGAATTGCGTTTTGACAGTGTGGTCACGCTGGAGCACTTTGAAACGTCACTACCCGACTATCCGTTGGAGGAGTTCGCGGAACATTATCCGTTCAGCTACTCCGGCGAAGAGCTCCCTAACCTGAGTCGCGCGCTCGTGCATCACTATCCGAGCGAGGATGTGAAGCACTGGGTCCGCAAGTTCCTCGATCCATCCGGGACCACCGGCACCATGGATTTATTGCGGTCCATGACTCTCGCCATTAAACAGGATTTCGTTTACACCAGGCGCACTCAGAAAGGCGTCCAGAACCCCACTGAGACGCTCGAAACTCGACGCGGCAGTTGCCGGGACTTCGCTGTGCTTATGATGGAAGCAGCCCGTTCCCTCGGTTTGGCCGCTCGCTTCGTCAGCGGATACATCTTTATCCCTGGAACGGATAGGGACGCCACCACGGGAGGCGGCGCCACGCACGCCTGGATGCAAGTCTATCTTCCAGGCGCCGGCTGGATCGATTTCGATCCAACCAATAGCATTGTCGGCAATCGCAATCTCATTCGGGTCGCCGTTGCTTGGGATCACACGCACGTGCTGCCGCTCTGGGGCACCTTCATCGGAAAGGCCTCGTCCTTCCTCGGCATGGATGTTTCGGTCAGTGTGGCCGAAGAGACTCAGGAGGGTGCGGATGGCCGCGCGCCGGTGGGCAAGGGAATATCTAATGCAACAAATCTCTAAAGTTCGCAAGATCGCGTTCGTCGGCGACCACTTGCCGCGCAAATGCGGCATCGCCACTTTTACGACTGACCTGCTCGCGGCAGTCCAAACCGCGCATCCCCAAAGCCAGTGTTTCGCGGTGTCGGTGAATGACATCAAAGGCGGCTACGAGTATCCGGAAGTGGTTCACTTTGAGATCGAGGAACAGGACTTGTCGTCCTATCTGCGCGCCGCCGACTTCCTCAACATCAGCAACGTGGACATGGTCTGCCTGCAGCACGAGTTCGGCATTTTCGGTGGGCCGGCCGGCAGCCATATTCTTGCGTTTCTGCGCGAATTGAGAATGCCGGTGGTCACCACGCTTCATACCGTTCTGCTCGAGCCAAGAGCCGACCAGCGGCGCGTCATGCGGGAGCTCATCTCGCTCTCGACGCGGGTTGTGGTCATGACCGAACGCGGGCGGCAGATGCTGCAGGACGTTTACCGCGCGCCGGAAGCCAAGATCGATCTGATCGCACATGGCATTCCCGACGTTGGCTTTGTCGATCCCACCTATTTCAAAGACCAGTTCGGCGTGGAAGGCAAGGTGGTGCTGCTCACCTTCGGCCTGCTTTCGCCCAACAAGGGTATCGAGTATGTGCTCAACGCGCTGCCGGAAATCGTCGCCGAATTTCCCGAGGTGGTTTACATCATCCTGGGCGCCACGCATCCGAACGAACTGCGCGAGCATGGCGAAGCCTACCGGGTCAGTCTCGAAATGCTGGCCAAGAAGAACAAGGTGGAGAAGAACGTCATCTTCTACAACGATTTCGTGGAGATCGAGAATCTCAAGGAGTTTATCGGCGCCGCCGACCTGTATATAACGCCCTATCTCAACGAAGCGCAGATCACCTCCGGCACGCTAGCCTATACGTTCGGCGCAGGCAAAGCGGTGGTTTCGACGCCCTATTGGCACGCCGCGGAATTGTTGGCGGAGGATCGCGGCGTCCTGGTCCCATTCGCCGACGCACGGGCGATCGCCCGGGAAGTGATTGGCTTGTTGCGCGACGACACGCGGCGCCATGCCATGCGTAAGAGCGCCTACCGGTTGGGCCGCGAGATGATCTGGAGCAACGTCGCACAGCATTACATGCATTCGTTTGAGTTGTCGAGGCTCCAGGGCGCTGCGCTCTCTCGCAAGTCCCTAGTCACCAAGACGCTCGACCAGAGGCCCCGAGAGTTGCCAGAGTTGAAGTTGGATCATCTCTCCAGGATGACCGATTCTACGGGAGTCTTCCAACATGCGGTTTTCGGCGTACCGAACTTCTCCGAGGGCTATTGCACCGACGACAATGCGCGTGCCTTCATTCTTGCCGTGTTGCTGGACGAATTAGGCGAAGAGCCCGAACGCATGCTAGGCATCGCGACGACTTGCGCCGCCTTTCTTCATCATGCCTTTGACGTGCAAACCAAGCGCTTTCACAATCACATGGGTTTCGACCGCCATTGGCTCGACGCCCAGGGATCGGAGGACTGCCAAGGCCGCGCGCTCTGGGCTCTCGGAATCAGCGTGGGACGTTCGCCGTTCCGAAGCTTTCAGATGATGGCCGGACAGTTGTTTGCTCAAGCATTGCCGGCCTTGACGGAGTTCACGTCGCCGCGGGCTTGGGCATTCGGCTTGATCGGTATTCACGAATACTTAGGACGATTGAGCGGTGACAGCTTCGTCAAACAAACTCGGGACAAACTCACTTGCCGGCTCATGGAACTTCTCGGAAAGAATACCAGGCCCGAGTGGTGCTGGTTTGAAGACGAGCTCTCGTATGACAATGCCAAGCTCTGTCACGCGTTGATTCTGAGCGGACGCGCCACTGGGTATGCGGGGGTCCTTGAGCGGGGTTTGCACACCTTACGCTGGCTGAACGATCTGCAGATTTCGGAAAAGGGTCACTTTCGGCCCATCGGCAGTAATGGCTTTTATCGCCGTGGCGGCACGCGCGCCAATTTCGACCAGCAGCCGATCGAGGCGCAGGCCATGGTCTCAGCGTGCCTGGAAGCGTATCGCGCCACATCGGACGTCTGGTGGTACGAACAGGCCCAACGCGCCTTCGACTGGTTCCTGGGCTGGAACGATCTCGGCTTGGAACTGTACTCCGCTGAGAGCGGTGGCTGTGGCGATGGTTTGCATGTGGATCGGGTCAACGGCAACCAAGGCGCGGAATCCACACTTGCCTTCCTCCTGTCTTTAGCCGAGATGCGATTGGCTCAGAACATGCTGACGAGTTTTAAGGAGCCGATCGGTATCGGAGCTGATGCACGTTAACTCCATTCACGTGCGCCGCGCGAGTACGATCATCGAACCGGATCTGACGCGCGTGCTTCTACGGCCCTTCACTCCAGGAGATTCGCAGCGCGTGGCCAGGATCATCGAACGGATCATGTCGCTTACCGAAGATCAGGCCGCAGTCCTTCTGGATGAAGTCTCCGCCGAGTTCTCCGGGCGGCATCAGCACATCCGCGAGCTGTTCTTGGAACGTTTTGAACAAGTCCGCGAGATGCTGCCGGCCGGTGAAGAACTCTCCGAACAAAGGCGCCTCTTAATCGGCTCCTATTTCTTGGCCGAATATTCCTTGGAAGCCGCGGCGCTTTTCAATCCGTCGATCGTCCCCCACCCCGATCAGAATGGCTTGCCATCTGGCGCCTTGCGGTTCATCCTAAGCTTGCGCGCTACTGGCGAAGGGCATATTTCGTCTATCACGTTTCGAACTGGAATCATCCATCCCGATCATCGGATCGAAGTGTGCAAACCCACCGGCTTCCTTACCGAGCCGCGACAGATCCCAAACCCGGTTTACGAAAAAGGTTTGTTCGGGCGCAAACTGGTGGAACTGGGATTGACCGGCCAATTCACCTATAGGGTGATGAACAAGATTGGCGAATCGTTCACTCTCGAAGAGCTTCGCCTCAGTCTCCAGACCGAACAATTCCGATTGCCCGATGGAATGGGGCGGGAAGATCAAAACGCGGCGCAAGGAATTTGGATGCTGGCCCGATCCAATTACGAGGTTCAGTTCCAACCCGGGCAAGAATTGTCGGAACGCATCATTTTTCCAGCCACGCCCTCGCAACGCAATGGTATTGAGGATGCCCGGTTCGTCCGTTTCCAGAACGACGACGGCTCGCATCGATACTTCGCGACCTTCACCGCATACGACGGCCGGGTGGTGATGCCGGAGCTTGTCGAGACCTCAAATTTCCTCCTCTTCCGATTCATCACGCTGAACGGCTCCGCCGCCCAAAACAAAGGCATGGCCCTGTTTCCACGAAAGATCAACGGCCTTTATGCCATGCTTTCGCGCCAGGACAACGAAAACATCTATCTGATGTTTTCCGATAACGTTCACTTCTGGGATGAGCACCAAGTGCTCCTCAAACCGGGGTTTCCGTGGGAGTTGGTGCAACTTGGGAACTGTGGATCGCCCATTGAGACGGACGCCGGCTGGCTGGTGCTGAGCCACGGTGTAGGCCCGATGCGCAAATACTGCATCGGCGCGTTCTTGTTGGATCGCGACGATCCCAGCAAAGTGATCGGACGCCTCCGCGAGCCTCTGCTGAAGCCGAACGAGAACGAACGCGAAGGCTACGTGCCCAACGTTGTGTACACCTGCGGCGCTCTCGTTCATCAGGGCGAACTGATCATCCCGTACGGCTTGGCCGACCATGCCACAGGTTTCGCGACGGTCCCACTCGCTGAAGTGCTGGCGGCCTTGCAGACCGAATGAGAAACGAGCGAGTAGCGGTCTTGTCCCCGGTGGCGTGGAGAACACCTCCCCGGCAATACGGCGCCTGGGAGACCGTGGCCGGCAACATCACCGAAGGACTCGCAGCCCGTGGGTGGGACGTCACGTTGTTCGCTACCAAGGATTCCGTTACCCGGGGCCGCTTGCACGCGGTGGTCGACCAGGGCTACGAGGAGGATCGCAGCGTCGATCCCAAGGTCGCGGAATACCTTCATATCTCCGAAGCCTTCGAACACGCCGCCGAGTTCGACCTGATTCACAGCCATTATGACTTCATGGCGCTGACCTACAGCCGTTTGGTGAAGACGCCGGTTCTCACGACGATCCACGGATTCTCATCGCCCAAAATCATGCCGGTCTATCAGAAGTATCGCGATGGCTACTTCGTCTCCATCAGCGACTCCGATCGCGCGCCAGGGATAAACTATCTCGCGACTGTCTACAACGGGATCGACGTCTCGTTGTATCCGTTCCAGGAATCGGCCGGCCAAGATCTGGTTTTCCTGGGGCGAATTCATCCTGATAAAGGCGTTCATCTGGCCATCGCCGTTGCCCGCCTGAGTGGCTTGCCCTTGATCATCGCGGGAATCATCCAAGACCAAGAGTATTTTCAAAAGCAGGTGGAACCATACCTGGACGACCGCGAGATTCGCTATGTCGGACCAGTGGATGTGGCGGGCAAGAACGAATTGTTCTCGCGGGCCAAGGCGCTGCTGCACTTGAACACAATCCCCGAGCGATTTGGCCTTGTCCTGGCGGAAGCCAATGCCGCGGGGGTGCCTGTGGTCGCGATGGACCTGGGCTCCTGCCGCGAAGTAATCGAAGACGGAAAAACTGGATTTCTCGTCAACGGCGTGAACGAAGCCGTAGAGGCATTGAAGAGCGTTCACAAACTCGATCGCGCGGGATGCCGCAGGCGCGTGGAGCAATGCTTTTCCATCGAAACAATGGTGGAAGCTTACGAGCGTGTGTATTGCACGATCTTCGATCTAGAGGCGAAGGGGCGGTCATGAGAGACATTGTTAGACGATACAGCCAGAATCCGATCCTCACCAGAGCGCAGATTCCGTATCCGGTAGAGACGGTTCACAACGCCGCGGTAGTGAAGCTTCAGGACAAGTACATCATGGTTTTCCGTTCCCATCTGCGGACGGGACGATCCATCCTCGGATTGGCGCGCAGTCACGACGGGTTTCGCTTCACTGCCGATCCGGCGCCATTTCTAGTTCCCGAGCGAGACGGCCCTCTTGCCGCGTACGAAGAGTTCGGCGTCGAAGATCCGCGCATCACGCAAATCGACGGCGAATACCTGATCACGTATAGCGCCTACTCTCGCAATGGCGTCCGCATCGCGCTGGCCAAAACGACGGACTTCAGCCACCTGGAAAAGGTCTGCCTGATCACGGAGGCGGACTATCGCAACGTCGTGATCTTTCCTGAAAAGTTTAACGGACTATTCGCCCGGTTGGATCGGCCACATTCCGAGATCGCCCCTTGGTCGATCTGGATCTCCTACTCTCCTGATTTAAGGTTTTGGGGCGAGTCCCAGCTCATCATGAGGCCAGTACCTTATCACTGGGACGAAATGAAGATCGGCCCCGGCGCGCCGCCGATCAAAACCGAACAGGGCTGGCTCTCCATCTATCACGGAGTCTTTCAAACCATGGACGGATCGGTCTATCGATTGGGTGTCGCCCTTCACGATTTGAAGAATCCGGCCAAGATCATCGGCGTCGGCGATTCGTGGATTCTACAGCCGGAAGATCCATGGGAAGTGACCGGTTATGTCCACAACGTGGTCTTCACGTGCGGCGCGGTCGCGGAGTCCGATGGAACGGTGAAGATTTATTGGGGCGGAGCCGATACGGTGATGTGCGCCGGCGAAGCGAATATCTCTGATCTTGTAACGTTATGCCTAGAGCATGGCAGACCCGCGAAGTGACTATGTACCAACGCTCGAACTGCGAGCGGATAGCGATTCCGCGTCCCAACCTCTCGTGCAGCAACGCCGTGATTGCCGGAGTGAACGACCACTGCCCACCCCTGCCCGAGGCAAGGCCGGCGGCCGCGATGCGCTGGTCGCCAAGCTGCTCGTCGTTCCCCTTCTGCCAACCCTCGAGGCGCGTCGCGATGTTCGCACCGCACTGCGCTGCGAATGAGGCCTGGCGTCCTTTGTGCCGCCTCCGAACCCGACAACGCGGCGTCTCCGGATAACTCGACCGCTCATTAGCCCACATCGCCGCGAGGGAGTCGCTAAGCATCGCATGCCCGGCGTTGAAGACGGTCTGGCGGGCCCGGTTTAGGCCCGGAGTGAACTAACTGAGGGGTTTTGTCACGGTTTTGCCACGGTCAAAACTGTTTTGGCTTCGTCTGGGCAGGCCGGAGGTATCGCTAATTTAGGAAGTGGTCTAAAATCAAGAGAGCACCACATGTCGGGGCGTAGCGCAGCCTGGTAGCGCACCTGCCTTGGGCGCAGGGGGTCGGGCGTTCAAATCGCCCCGCCCCGACCAAATCCAATTGATTCCAAAAGAGCTTTTGGACGTCGCACAGAGCCGCGGATGCGGGCCCGCCACGAGCGGCCGACGGCTTCGAACGCTCCAAGCCCTAGCCATTTCCAGGCAGCCCAGATATTGTGCGGGACCGAGTGGTTACGCGCCCTTCGACTACTGCGAGCAGTTAGCGCGCGGGCGTTCGGCTTTGTTCGGCTTCGCCGTCCCGCGGACGCTTCTTGCGGTTGCGCTTTCGTGCCAGGGCTTCTTTGGCGCGCTTCTTCTGACCCGGTTTCAGATAGAATGCATGCCGTTTGATCTCTTTAATGATGTCCTCTTGCAGGACCTTGCGCTTGAATCGCTTGAGCGCGCTCTCCAGGCTTTCGCCCTCGTGAACTTGAACTTCTGCCAATGGAACTCACCTCGGTTGTTTATCAGGATCGACTCTTCAGCGTAACAAACTTCCAATGCCGGGTACCTGCCAGGCCAGGCACGTGGCAAGATAGAGAGACGAAAACCATGTCTGACTACAAAGCGCTCGAAAACCAGCTGCAGCAAATTCTCGATTTGAAGCAGCGGCCCGTGGCGGTGGCGTTCCGCGCCGAAGTTCCCAAGAACACGGAGCAGTTCTCGGGCTCAGAACCCTCTGGGTGCAGCTTTTGGCGATTAGCAGGGGAAGGGCGAACGCTCGCCACCGTTCCCTCGGATCATTACAACTGCCCGATCGGATCGTATACTCACAATATTCCGCTGCCCGAGAACCGCGCCAACGAACTGCCCGCCATTCTCGGAACCATGACCAGCTTGGGTTATCTAAAGATGGAGGAAGTGCCCGGCATTCCGGTGCTTCCCGAAACGCCCAAGAACATCGTGTTCGCTCCGCTCGGCGACACACCGGTGGATCCCGACGTCGTGCTCATCGCGGCGGCGGCGGGCAAGCTGATGCTGCTGGAAGAAGCGGCCATTCGAGCGGGTTTTGCTCCCAAGCTCCCTTTACTCGCGCGGCCCACGTGCATGGCAATCCCCGCCGCCATGGCGCACGGCATGGTAACCAGCGCCGGCTGCATCGGCAATCGCGTGTACACCGATATCGGTGATGACGAGCTGTATGCGGCGATCCCTGGACATGCACTGGAGTCAATCGCGCAGGAGCTGGAGACCGTCGCGGCGGCCAACGTAGCGCTAGAGCGATACCATCGCGACCGGCGGCATCAACTTTCCACCGCGTAAGGCGGCGGCGTAACGCAGCCGCATGTAAGAATCAGTACGGATGTCTTCCGCCGCAAAAACGCTCACCGCCCGGCAGTTCTTTTCGCGCCACGGTGTGCTGTCGAAATGGCATCCGCGATACGAGTTCCGTCCGGGCCAGCTCGAGATGGCCGAAGCCGTGGAATCCGCGTTGGCCGAGAAGAAGCACCTTCTGGTGGACGCGGGCACCGGCACGGGCAAGACGCTCGCCTATCTGGTGCCGGCGCTGCTTTCCGGCAAGCGCGTGGTGGTTTCCACGGGGACTAAGAACCTGCAAGAGCAGCTTTTTTACAAGGATATTCCCTTTCTGCAGCAGCATTTCGACCGGCCGCTCCAGGTCTGCTACATGAAAGGCCGAGCGAATTTCGCGTGCCGCCAGAAGATTTACGACGCCGAACGCGAGCCGATGCTGAGTGGCCTCGAAGAGGTCGCCGATTTTCAAATCATCCGCGAGTGGGAGAAAACCACCACCACGGGCGACCGGTCCGAGATCAAGACGCTGCCCGAATCCAGCTCCGCGTGGCAAAAGCTGGATGCGCGGCGCGACCTGTGCACGGGCCAGAAGTGCCAGCAGTTCGAGCGCTGCTTTCTCACGGAAATGCACCGGCGGGCGCACGAGAGCGACATCATCATCGTGAATCATCATCTGTTCTTCGCGGACCTGGCGGTGAAGGACGAGGATTTCGGCGGCATCATTCCCGAGTACGCCGCGGTGGTGTTCGACGAGGCGCACGAGATCGAAGACGTGGCGGGGAAATATTTCGGCGCGGGCGTTAGCAATTACCAATTCCAGGAGCTGGGGCGCGACATCGCGGCGGTTTCGCGCGCCAAGCAGTTCGGATCGGGCGAGTTGGATCGAGTTCTGGACACGCTGGACGATCGCGCGCAGCAGTTTTTCCTGCTGTTTGGCGAGGCGGAAGGACGCGTCGCATTCAAGAATCACGCAGCGTTCTTTGAGCAGCACGGCGAAGCGCTGCAGAATTTGCAACTCGCGCTGGAGCTGATCACGTCGCACTTGCAATTGGTGAAGAACGCGCCCGAGGAAGTGGTCCCGCTCTTCCGCCGCGCGCAGGAGCTGCAGCAGCGCCTGGAATTCTGGCACAAGGGCGCGGACCGTTCGTACGTCTACTGGGTGGAGCGCCGCGGCCGCGGTTGTTTTCTGCAGGCCACGCCCATCGATGTCTCGTCCATTCTGGAAGAAAAGCTGTTCGACACGCTAGACACCGTGATCCTGACGTCGGCGACGCTCGCGGTGGGCGAAACGTTCGAATTCGCCGAGCGGCGCCTTGGCATCCGGCATTCGAGATCGCTGGTGGTCCCGAGCCACTTCGAATACGCCAAGCAAGCGCTGCTGTACGTTCCGCAGCATCTTCCCGATCCGCGCTCGCCGGCATTTCCAGGGGCGGCAGCGAACGAAATCACGCGCATCTTGCGTCACAGCCAGGGCCGCGCGTTCGTGCTGTTCACCAGCTACCAGCAGATGCGCCTGGTGTACGATCGCGTGTCGCTCGAAATCGACTATCCGACGCTGATGCAGGGCACCGGCCCGCGCAACGCGCTGCTAGACGAATTTCGCGCCACGCCGCACTGCGTCTTGTTCGCGACTTCGTCGTTCTGGCAGGGCGTGGATGTGCAGGGCGATCAACTGAGCTGCGTTATCATCGACAAGCTGCCGTTCGCGGTCCCGAGTGATCCGGTGGTGGAAGCGCGCATCGAACGCATCCGCGAAGAGGGCGGCAATCCGTTCTACGATTACCAGATCCCGCAGGCCGCTCTCGCCCTGAAGCAGGGCTTCGGACGGCTGATCCGCAGCAAGACCGACCGCGGCGTCCTGGTCTTGTTGGATAATCGGATTACGAAGCAGCGCTACGGCCAGGTGTTCTTCGACAGCCTGCCGCCGTACGGCTTCACCACCGAACTAAAGGCCGTGGAGAAATTTTTCGAGAACGAAAATGTTTGAAGTTACCGTGGAACAGACTTTCGCAGCCGGGCACGCCCTGCGCAACTATCATGGCAAGTCGGAAGACGTGCATGGCCACAACTATCGCGTGCGCGTGACCGTGGAAGGCCAGCAACTGGACTCCACCGGCCTGCTGGTCGATTTTCTGGAAGTGAATCGCCTGATCACCGGCGCGGTGGGGTATTTGGACCATCGCTTCATGAACGACCTGCCGCCGTTCGACGAGATCAACCCGTCGGCCGAGAACATCGCGAAGTATTTTTACGACAAGGTGAGCGTTGGGCTAAAGAACGAGGTTCCGGTGCGGATCTCAGCGATTCAGGTTTGGGAAACGGACACCAGCTCGGCCATCTACCGGCCGTAGCAAACCAGGCCGCAACGCAAGCCTACCGTTTGAAATAATCGGCGTTGATCTTGGTGAAGTTCGACCACTTTTCCGGCAGATCGTCGAGCGCGAAAATCGCCGAAACGGGGCACACCGGCACGCAAGCTCCGCAATCGATGCACTCCACCGGATCGATGTAAATCATGTTGTGCTCGGCGAAGTTGGGCTCGTCCTTCTTGGGATGGATGCAATCGACCGGGCAGGCGTCGATACAGGCCGTGTCCTTCGTGCCGATGCAAGGTTCTGCAATAACGTAAGCCATTTTTTCTCCAGGGCGCAGCTCCAACACGGCCGCGCGTGGGGTAATCGCCATTATAGCGTGACGGCGCTTTTCCACGCGCCGGAACGCGTCGAAATGGCCGATTTTAGCACCAGATGGAAAAAAACCGGGGGCGGCGCGCCATGCTATGCTTCCCACAGATGGCCACCAAAGCGCAGATTACGGCCGAGCAGTACCTGCACATGACGTTCGAACACGATGCCGAGTTCGTCAACGGCGAGATTGTCGAGCGCAGCGATGCCAGACAAGACTCATTCCACCATCCAGTTCCGGATCCTGATGGAGATTGGACGCCTGATCCAGTCGTATCCACTGTTCCCCTATCCTGAACTCCGGTTGCGGCTGGAACCGAGGGTCTACCGTGTTCCCGACGTGTCGGTCTTCGGCGGTGCAGCCGCCACAGGAGAGCGTTCCGTCCACGCCTCCATTGCTCGTCATCGAGATCCTATCCAAAGACGACCGCTATCACAACCTCATGGAAAAGCTCGAAGAATATCGCGTCTGGGGTGTCCCGAACATCTGGGTCGTCGACCCGCTTGCCAAGCGCCTCGCGGTCTACTCCGCTACCAGTTTAGCACGTCTGAGCCTTCCTTGGCTCTGGCGGAATATCCCGTTGCAACTAACAGCGCCACCCTCTTTCAACGATCTCTAATCGAGAAAAACCCACGACTACGAAAAGAGAACCTCGAAACATGATCCCCAAAGTGCGCAAAGCAGTCTTCCCCGCCGCAGGACTGGGCACCCGCTTTCTTCCCGCCACCAAGGCGCAACCCAAGGAGATGCTGCCGCTGGTGGACAAGCCTCTCATCCAGTACGGCGTCGAAGAGTGCATTCATTCCGGCATACAAAACATCATCATCGTCACCGGACGCGGGAAGACCGCCATCGAAGATCACTTCGACGTCGCCTTCGAGCTGGAACACGCGCTCGAAGCCAAGAACAAGAAGGAACTGCTGAAGATTGTCCGCGACGTCTCCGACATGATCGACGTTTCCTACGTCCGGCAGAAGGAAGCGCTGGGACTGGGCCACGCCGTGCTCCGCGCCAAGGAGCTGGTCGGCAACGAACCGTTCGCGGTGGTTCTCTCCGATGACGTGATCGATTCCGAGATCCCTTGCATTCGCCAGTTGCTGGACGTATACGAGTTCTACGGGGCCTCGGTGGTGGCGCTGATGGAGGTGCCCGGCGACGCCATCTCCGCGTATGGCGCCGTGGACGCCGAGCCGGTGTCGCACAATTCCGGCAAGGACCGGTTGTTTCGCATCCGCAACATGGTGGAGAAGCCCAAGCCGTCGGAAGCGCCGTCGAACCTCGCCATCATCGGCCGCTATGTGCTGACGCCCGAAGTGTTCGAATCCATCGAAGCCATTGAGCCGGGAAGCGGCGGCGAGATTCAGCTTACCGACGCGCTGAAGCACCTGCTGCGCAACCGGCCCATCTACGGCTATCCGTTTCGAAGGCACGCGCTACGATGCCGGCGACAAGCTGGGTTTTCTCAAGGCCACGGTCGAGTTCGCGCTGCATCGCCACGATCTGGGCGGCCCGTTTCGCGAATACCTGAAGCAGCTCAAGCTGTGAGCAAGCTTCCGTGAATCGATTAGAAGCCAAAGTCGCGATCGTTACCGGCGCCAGCCGAGGCATTGGGCGATCCATCGCCGAAGTGTTCGCGCGCGAAGGCGCGACGGTGGTCATCTGCGGGCGCAAGCAGGAGGCGCTCGACAAGGTCGCCAGTGAGCTATCTGGCCGCGTCGTACCCATGGCCTGCCACGTGGGACGGCTCGACGATCTGGAGCGCCTGGTGGATCGCACGACGCGCGACTTCGGCCACATCGACATTCTGGTGAACAACGCCGGCACGAACATCGCGCAAGGTCCCGCGCTTGAAATGACCGACGCGCAGTTCGACAAAATGGTGGAGGTGAATCTGAAGAGCGCCTACCGGCTGACGCGCCTGGTGGCTCCCGGGATGTGCGAGCGTGGATACGGATCTATCATCAACATCTCGTCCATCGCGGGGCTGCGGCCGCAATTCCAAAGCCTGCTGTACAGCATGACCAAGGCCGCCTTGAACATGCTGACGCAGTCCTACGCGCTGGAACTAGGGCCGCGAGGCGTGCGCGTGAACGCCATCGCGCCTGGCCTTGTGGAAACGACGTTGAGCGAATACTACTGGAAAGACGAAGCGCGTTTCCGGCCCCTGATGGAACGGCAGCCGATCAAGCACCTTGGGCAGCCGGGCGAGATGGCCGAGATCGCGCTTCTGCTGGCCAGCGGCGAATCGTCCTACCTGACCGGCCAGACCATCGTGGTGGATGGCGGACGCTTGTTATCCTCTATGTAGAAGTTCCCCAAAGTGACGTAGATGATACAAAAGCTCATGCCCGCAGCCCTGCTTGCCGCCACCGCGATGGCCACGGTTGTGACCGACGTGAAGACGGCGATGTCACAAGGCAATTTCCCGCTGGCCGAAGCGATGGTTCAAAGCTACAAATCGCAGCGCGGCGTCACGCCCGAGTATCTGGAAGCGCTTTCCTGGGTCGCCCGTGGTGACTTGATCACGCGGCAGTTCGACAAAGCGGATGCCAGCGCCAAGGAAACCGAAAAACTCGCCGTTCAATCCCTCGCCACTCGTCCCTTGGACGCCGAGCCGCATCTGCCTCTCGCTCTGGGCGCAGCAATTGAAGTGGAGGCGCAGGTGCTGACCGCAAATGGCGACCGCGCGGGGGCGCTGGCGCTGCTTCGCAAGGATCTCGTGGCGTACCGCACCACATCGATCCGCACGCGCATTCAGAAGAACATCAATCTGCTGACGCTTGAAGGCCGGCCCGCGCCGGCACTGGAAGAGCGCGAATACCTGGGCGCAAAGCCCAGCGCCGCTGGCCGCGCTCCGTGGGAAACCGGTCCTGCTGTTCTTCTGGGCGCACTGGTGTCCGGACTGCAAAAAGGAAGAGCCCATTCTGGCGGCCATCGCAAGCGAGTACGCATCGAAAGGGCTGGTGATGATCGCGCCCACGCAGCGCTACGGTTACGTCGCGAACGGAGACGAGGCAGGGCCGGCGGAGGAGCTCAAGTACATCGAGCAGATCCGGCATAAGTATTACGCGGACCTGCTGAGCGTGCCGGCGCCGGTGAGCGAAGCGAACTTCCGCAACTACGGCGCCAGCACTACGCCGACGCTGGTCCTGATCGACCGCGGCGGCATCGTGCGGGTGTATCATCCCGGCGCGATGACGATCGACGAACTGCGGGCCGCGCTGAATCGGGTAGGCTGAAGCATGGCCGACGGGATCACGCGCATCGCGGTGGAGGGGTTCAAGTCGATCGCCAAGCGGCAGGAGATCGAGATCGCGCCCGCTCACGATCCTGGCGGGCGCGAATAGCTCGGGCAAGTCGAGCATCATGCAGCCGCTGTTGATGCTGAAGCAGACGCTGGAAGCGACCTACGATCCGGGGCCGCTGAAGATTGACGGGCCGAACGTTAGGTTCACCTCCATGAGCCAATTTCTTTCCAGGATAGAGGCGAGAACAACTCGCATACCTTATCCGTCGAGATTGCGCTCCAGACATTCGGAGTTCCATGTCGCGTTTCGAAAAGGAGACAAGCCCGGCTGGAAATACTGGAGGAGACGAAGGTAGCTAGAGGAGGGCATTACGACACTGCGTCCAGGAATGTCCGCGCGCCGAGATGCCGAGCCGATTCAATGGGCTCTCCTCCGTGGTCGCCGACCGGTTTTTCCTGGATATAGTGGGAGAGAATAGAAAAGTCTCGATCATGCCCTGGATCGGAGTGGGCGATCGCGGGCACCATTCACGTCCCTGGGCTCCGAGGAAATCCTTCGAGAACATATCCTGTCACGTCGGCTGGACCTGGCTTCCAGGGAACGTTTGAGCACTACGTTGCGAGCCTTGTCGCGAATTGGCAATCAGGTAACGGAAGCCAAATCGATGAGTTGAATCACGATCTAGAGCATCTGGGGCTCACGCCAATCGGTGCACGCTCAGTTGCTCAACGAGACCGAAGTAGAACTCCAGGTCACGCGCCTTGCCGATGAACATTCGACTGAACTGGTCAGTATCGCGGATGTTGGCTTCGGAGTCTCCCAGGTTCTTCCTGTGCTCGTCGCATTGCGGGCAGCCGACGAGGGTCGCCTCGTCTACCTCGAAGAACCCGAGATCCATCTTCACCCTCGCGCGCAGACCAAACTCGCCGACATCCTCGCCGGCGCCGCCAAGCGCGGTGTCCGCGTCGTTGCCGAGACCCATAGCTCGCTTCTGCTCAGAGCCGTTCAGACTCTCGTCGCGAAGGGCGATCTTGACCCGGACCTTGTGCGGTTTCACTGGTTCACACGGGACGCCGAGGGCGTTACGCAAGTGAGCAGCGCCAAGCCGGACGCCAACGGCGCGTTCGGAGACTGGCCGGAGGACTTCGGAGACGTTGCTCTCCAGGCGGAACAGGAATACCTCGACGCAGTCGAGGGCCGCCTCGCCCGTTGAATGGCGACGGTCTCGAAGCGTTTGGTGATCGACGCGTCTGTAGCCTCAGCGGCCGGGATTTCGATGAAGCCGGACTCTCGAAGGTGCCGCGAATTCCTTAAGCCGTACTTCGGATCAGTCATCATGCAGTCATGTGTCCGCTGCTCCGTGGTGAATGGAAGCGGCATCAATCCCTCTTCGCACGTTCGGTGGTTGGCGGAGATGACGAGCGAAGCGAAAGATGGAAGAGGTCGAGGACGTATCCCGAACGAGGCTCTGCGCCGGGAAGCGCCTACGCGCAGATCCGTCCAGAAGGATCTGCACCTGGTTGAAGCAGCGCTCATCGCGGACAAGATCGTTGTCTCGCTCGATGAACTCGCCAGGAACGAACTGGCCCTCGACGCTTGCGCCGCAGTGATGTGGGTGAACCCGGTCGATGCCGGAGGTCACGTCATCTACTGGCTGAACAAGGGGCGCGGAGCCGAGTGGAGGCGTGGAAACGTTAGCGGGACGTACAGGCAATAAAAAAGGCCCCGATCTCTCGGGGCCGTTTTGCATGAACCCTAAACTGCTGCGAGCCCTCTCGGGGCGCCAAGGTCTTACTTCTTTTTCTTGGCGGGCGCTTTCTTAGCGGCCTTCTTCGCAGCCTTCTTTGTTGCGTTCTTCATCGATTGATTCTCCCTAACATCAGATTTGCGATCTTAGATCGCAGTGTGATTCATATATAAGGTTCTTTGAGTCGAAAGTCAAGAAAAAAATGCGGATCGGCCCCCACGCACTCCGCCTCCGACGCCCCCGCCACATGCCAAAACCATTTGCTAATGCGAATTGTTCTGAGCCTCTCCGCATCCACAAACACGCGATTTTGTTCTTGCCCGCGTGCGTCGCTCGCGCGCTACGATCGGACCAAGTGGCCTCTCGCCGATCCATCGCGAGGTCCGCGCCTCATCTGCCGCGCTGGCGTGTGCCGGCCTCACGCTCGCCGGCTGCGCGAACAAGCACCAACGCATCGCCAACGCCGCCCGCCCCGCGCGCCGCATTCGCTCCGGCGAAACCGGACTCGCAAGCTGGTACGGCCATCCCTATCACGGCCGTCCCGCCGCGGACGGCGAGATCTACGATATGGAGAGCTTTCACCGCCGCGCATCGCACCCTGCCCTTCGGAACCTGGGTGCGCGTGGTGAATCTCACCAACGACAAAACCGTCGACGTCCGCATCACCGACCGCGGGCCCTTCGTCGAAAACCGCATCATCGATCTTTCGCACGCCGCCGCCGGCGCCATCGGACTGATCGGACCCGGCGTCGCGCGCGTCCGCCTCGACATCCTCTCGGTCCCCACCACCTCCGCCGCACAAAATTGGTACGCGGTTCAAGCCGGCGCGTTCCTGGATCAAGACCGCGCTGAACGCCTGCGCGCTGCGCTCGAACGCGAGTACGGATCCGCCCGCCTGGTCCTCCGCCCCGGCGAAGTCCGCCGCATGTGGCGAGTGCTGGTGGGACGCGTGCCCTCCGAGGAAGCTGCCAATGCGATTGGCCCAGCGCATCCGCCAGGAGCAAGGTACGGCTTTTGTGGTTCGCCTGGATCCGGGCCTAAGTGTTCCGCGCCCACGGGCGCTGTTACCAACGCGGATTCAGAGCGTTACCGCAAGCCACTAGGCCTGCTCAGTAGATCCCCTGAGCTCTGAGTCCGGCCTTAACTGCTGGTACTACTGCCATACCCCCCAAATGAGGTACTCCAGATACCCCAAATGTCCCCCAATCTAATACCCTGGGGTGTTGTCGAAATCCTAAAGTCCCCGTAGAGTTTATGAAGGACGAAGACACTTTCTTCTCTCATAACTCAGATTCGGGAACTCTTATTGAATGCTAGCGCAAGCTGAAGAATCCAAGCCCTTGTTGGTCGGCCAGTCGCCGCGCATCCGGAATGTCTTACGGATGGTGGAAAAGCTCGGACGTTGCCGCTGGCCCGTCCTGCTGCTCGGCGAAACCGGTACGGGCAAGGAAGTGGTCGCGCGCTCCATACATAATGTCCAGCCCGGCCGGTCCCTTCGTCACCATCGATTGTTCCTCCCTGGTCGGCCCGCTCATGGAAAGCGAGCTGTTTGGCCATGTCAAGGGCGCATTCACCGGCGCGGTGACGCCCAAGACCGGCCTGATCGAAGTCAGCCAACGGAGGCACCGCCTTTTTCGACGAAATCGGCGAGCTGCCGCTAGACCTGCAGGCCAAGCTGCTGCGCGTCTTGCAGGAGAAGGAGTTCCGCCCGGTCGGCTCGCTCACACACAACGCGCTCCGACTTCCGCGTCATCGCCGCCACCAACCGCGACCTGGCGAAGGAAGTGGAAAAGGGAACCTTCCGCCAGGATCTGTTCTACCGGCTCAACGTGGTCAATCTTCGGCTGGCCCCGCTGCGCGACCGCAAAGAAGACATCCCCGCCTTGATCGCGCACTTCCTCGCCCGCCACGGCAAAGGTCACACCCTCACCCAGGAAACGCTCGAAGCCATGCTCTCCTACGACTGGCCGGGCAACGTTCGCGAGCTCGAGAATTGCATCCAGCACATGGTCGCCATCAACACCGGACCGCTGCTGCACGCCGCCGAACTGCCGTCCATGTTGCAGAATCATCTGATCGCAAAGAAGGCGCAGGCCCTTTCGGTGGCAGTCGGGTTTCAAACCCCATGCCAAGCCGCCGGGCGAAGCCCGTTCGCATGAGCACCGCGGCGACCGCAAGAATCCAGCTACTCGCCGATCGTTCCGCTGACCCAGATCGAACGGCGAGCCATCCTGGAAGCGCTGGAGTACACCAAAGGCGACCGCGCCATTGCCGCCAATCTGCTGGGCATCGGACGCACCACCCTGTACCGCAAGCTCAAGGAGTATCAGCTCGCCGTCTAAGCCCCGATCTCCGCCTCACAAAGGCGGATACAAAACTCACTCCCGCGCACTACTCACGAGTGCCGGACCCAAGATCCTTCGAATTCTGCTCGTCGAAGACGACCTCGAAGACGAACAGCTTCTGTGCGAAGCCTTCATTGAGATCGAGGAGAACCGTCAGTGGTGCAACTGGCGAACCGCCACCATCGTGCCCGTCGAACAGCTCGCCGACGCTCTCGATTGTCTGCGACGTGACACATTCGACGTCGTCCTGCTCAACCTAAGCCTGCCCGACAGCCCCGCGCTGCTCGATTCCTTCCTGGATGTGCATGCCAGCGCCGACGCCACGCCCATCGTGGTCCTGGCCGATGAGCCCGACGAAAACCTTGCGAATCGCCTGCTGCGGGAAGGCGCCCAAGACGTACTGGTGAAAGCCGGAGCTGGAGTGCGCGCCGCTGGCCCGCTCCATCCGTTATGCGATGGAGCGCCAGCGCAGAGCCGCCGCGGTCCGCGCCTCCGCGTTCGTCGACGATCTCACGGGACGTTCTCAGCCGCGATGCCTTCCTCAACGTCGCCGCCTGCTATACCAAGCTGCCGCTTCGCTTGCTGGCAGCCTCGGTCGAGGTTGCGTGCGATGATCGCGACGCCCGCGAGCCGCTGTTGATTCAGGCCGCCGAAGTCCTGCGGCGCCGCATTTCAAGGGCCCGCGATCATTGGCCGTTGGAGCCGGGACCGGTTCTGCGTCATCACCGATGGTCTGACAAAGACGACAGTGGAAGCTATGCTGTATCGCGCCGCCGCCAAAATCGGCGGAGATGTGCGCTTCACACTCGTCCCGCTCGACGCGAGCGATGATCTCGAAGACCTGCTCTCCGCCGGCCTACACCAGTACGCGAAAACCGCTATGCTGGCTGATTGAAAATCGCGCTCGATGCTACCTACAGCCTGGGCCCCGAACTCACAGGCCTTGGCGTTTATTCGCGCGAAATTCTGCATGGCCTGCCACGAGCCCATCCGGAAGCGCGCTACCTGTTTTGCTATCGGCCGCACCGCTTCCTGCGCTCCTTCGCCGACCCGCTTCCCCGCCACGCCACCCGCTGCCTGTTGCGCGAAAATCGCCCGCCATCGGCCGACCTGTTCCATGGCTTGAATCAACGGCTCGGCTTGGCCCGGCATCGCCGCGCGGTTTCCACGTTCCACGATCTTTTCGTGATCTCAGGCGACTACTCGACACCCGATTTCCGTGAGCGCTTCGCCGCCCAAGCCCGCGGCGCCGCCGAGCGTTCCGATTTGATCATCGCTGTTTCCGCGTTCACGGCGCGACAGGTGGAGCAGCTTCTTGGCGTCGAGCCTTCGCGAATCCGTGTCGTTCACCACGGCGCGCGCCCGGCGCCATCGCACGCCGCGCCCATCCCCCGCGAGCCCGTCATCCTGTCCGTCGGCGCGATCCAACGCCGCAAGAACACCGTCCGTTTAGTTGAAGCTTTCGAGCAGGTCGATCCGGGCTGGAAGCTGATCCTCGCCGGTTCGTTTGGCTTCGAGTCCGAGGAAGCTCTCCTGCGCATCGCACGCAGCCCGCGCAAGCAGGACATCCAGGTGCTCGAATACGTCACCTGGGACGAAATTCGAGCGATCTCTACCAGCGCGCTTCCATCTTCGCGTTCCCGTCGTTAGACGAGGGCTTCGGCATGCCCCTGCTGGACGCCATGGCGCGAGGCCTTCCGGTGCTGACATCGAATGTTTCCGCAATGCCCGAAGTCGTGGGCGATGCCGGGTTCCTGGTTGATCCACGCGATACGGCCTCCATTGCAGCAGGGCTTGCACCGGCTCACGTGGGATACGGCATTGCGGGAACAGCTCGCACGCGCAGGACTAGCGCGGGCACAGAACTTTAGCTGGGAAAAATCGGTGGAGGCAACCTGGCAGGTCTACCAGGAACTCTTGGGCTAAGCTCGACCTCTTAGCTCCTGTCTTCTAACTCTTCTCTTCGTCGATCGCGATCTTCAAAGCCCTCAGGAATTTCTGATCCTGAGAGGTTAGTTTGATCTTGCCGGTGGATTCGAATTTCCGCTTGGGAGGAGCTTCTGATTCTACTGCCTCGGCTTCTCCGTCTTCAGATTCGTACTCACCGTTTTCCTCGCGCTTGTTAAATCCGATCGTGGCTTCCAATACCAGGAAGACATCGTACCCTGCCCGCTTAATTTCTCCGATGGCAGCCGCAATGCGGTCGGAGTCGGACAGCGATTCGTTGATCGCATTGCCAAGCTCTTGCATCAGCTCTTTGAGTTTCTCTTCCACGCATTGCCCCTTTCTCCTTGCAGCGGGCTCCCTCTTAGGATATCACTCTACCTTCTTGATGTTGCCGAAGCAAGCACAGTTTCACCAAAACGTTAGGTGGCCTACCATCGGCCTTTCGCTCTCCAATACATTTATCGGTTCGAATCCCGATTCTCAGTAGCAGTTGCTCGGCTTGGACTTACATTAGACCAACCACGGACCGCCTCCGCTACACTGGTACTAGCCTCATGTTTTCAACGGCAAAGAAATTTCTGGGCCATGTGATCCCCGGAGTCATTCGCCCTATTCACATCCTTTGGAATCAGGTGATCGGCTTCTTTTTCATCGTTTTGGCTCTACTGCCCGTAAACTACATCATAAAGCGACTGGCGAAAGGACGGCACAGCTCCCCGGCTCGCACTCGAGATTCCATTCGCCCTGATCATGGCGGGGTTCGCCATTCATTCCTTCTTGCGGGCGCGCAAAATCTCGAAATCATGAGCGCCGAAGCCGGCCGGAACTCCCCGGGCCAGTACCCCTTCACCCGAGGGATCTATCCGGATATGTACCGCAGCCGCCTCTGGACCATGCGCCAGTACGCGGGCTTCGGAACCGCAGAAGAGAGCAATCGCCGCTACCGCTATCTGCTCTCGCAAGGCATCACGGGGCTCTCCGTTGCATTTGATCTTCCTACGCAAATGGGCATGGATTCCGACCATCCTCTCGCGGCCGGCGAAGTGGGCCGCGTGGGCGTCGCCATCTGCTCGCTCGCCGACATGCAGCGGCTTTTTGACGGGATCCGCTTAGCAGACATCACCACGTCGATGACCATCAATTCCACCGCGGCGATCCTGCTGAGCCTTTATGTTTTGGTCGCGCGGAGCCAGAGCGCCAATCTGCGCAAAATTTCCGGAACCACCCAAAACGACATCCTCAAGGAATACATCGCGCGCGGAACTTACATCTATCCGCCGCGGCCGGCCATGCGGATCATCACCGACTTGTTCGCCTGGGCCTCGCGCGAGCTGCCCGAATGGAACACTATTTCCATCAGCGGCTATCACATTCGCGAAGCCGGTTCCACCGCGATCCAGGAGGTCGCCTTCACACTCGCGAACGGCATCGCCTACATCAGCGCGGCCGTCGAGACGGGCCTGGATATAGACGCCTTCGCACCGCGGCTTTCTTTCTTCTTCAACTCGCACAGCAATTTCCTGGAAGAGATCGCCAAGTTCCGGGCCGCGCGAAGGCTGTACGCGAAGATCATGCGCGACCGTTTCGGCGCCAAGAACCCGCGATCGATGATGCTGCGCTTTCACGTACAGACAGCCGGTTCCACGCTCACCGCGCAACAGCCCGACGTCAATGTCGTTCGCGTATCCATGCAAGCGCTCGCGGCGGTGTTGGGCGGCGCGCAATCGCTGCACACCAACGCCAAGGACGAAGCGCTAGGCCTTCCCACCGAGGATGCCGCGCGGCTGGCTCTGCGCACGCAGCAGATCATCGCGCATGAAACCGGCGTGACCAACACGGCCGATCCGTTTGGCGGCAGCCACCACATCGAAAGGTTGACGGATGAAATCGAGCACGGCGCCGAAGAGTACATCGATCGAATCGATGCTATGGGCGGCACGTTGGCCGCCATCGAGCGCGGATTCATCCAAAGCGAAATTCAGAACGCGGCCTACGCGTATCAGCAGGCCGTGGAACGCGGCGATGCAGTGGTGGTCGGCGTCAACAAATTCCAACAAGACGAAAAGGAACCGCCCAAGACGTTCCGCCTCGATCCGGCGCTCGAAGCGCAACAGATCGCGCGGCTTCGCGAATTGCGCGCGTCACGCGATGCCAGCGTTGTGACCGATCGCCTCTTGAAGCTCGAAGCGGCGGCCCGATCGAGCGACAACCTGATGCCGCACATTCTGGCGTGCGCCGAGGCTTACGGAACGGTGGGTGAAATTTCCGATCGCCTGCGCGCGGTGTTCGGGGAGTATCAGGAACGCTAGCCCGAGGCCGCCTCCTCACCAAGCCATATCGAGCAAGCTTCGCTCCAGGAGCTTTAACCGTGACTGCAAAGTGAACCGGTTTTCCTTCACCATGAGGCCACTCGGTCAACCGGTCGTCGTTGCCGAGTCTTGTCTTGCGATTTCACGGTAGCGCAGAAACAGCGGAGTGCAATCATGAGTGAAGTTCATGATCTTCTTAGCGCCGCGAGCAATTCGCGTCCCTACTTGCCTACCAGATGCGCGTCGCTCTTCTCGTTTTCGTTGCAGATGAACTCGATCAGATCCGTGTTCAGCATCACCCGCTGTTTTATCATCACGGTCCACGGCTTCGTGTACGCCTTGGGATCCTCTACCGTGACCTCGATCTCCAGGTTTCCGTAATTCACGCGCCGGAACCGCTCGGTCATCTTGCCGGTGTTGGTCAGCGGGCTCCCCTCCACGTCCAGCCACACGTCGTCGCGGAAACCGTTCGTCTCCACCACCAGCGTGTCGCCATCCCAATGCCCGATTGAGTAGCCGTACCACCATGGCTCCGCGTCGGGACCCGGCAGCGGACGCCCGTCCATGAAAATCTGTCGCACGCCGCCCTGCGCCTCGTACAAAATCACGATTAGCTTCGGCCCCTGAATAATCTTCCTCGGCTGCGGGTGCAGGTGCAGCTGCATCAGCCCGAGCGGCAGGCAGTGCGCATCCGGATTGTCCTTGTTGTTCTCCCCCTTGCGCTGTGCGCGCAATTCCTTGGCCCAGGGCGTCATCGGCAGGCCATCTTTCAAGGTGGACCCGATATTGAAGAACTGATTGATGCCAGGCGGAGGCGGGCCCAGACCAACGCCGCCCGCCGCAAATTGTGATCCCGCTGGAACTGCTGCAGGCGATTGCGCTTCCGGTGCGGCTGGTGGCGGCGAGAGCGGCAGTTGCCCAGGGATGCTTCCATCTGTCGGCCTCGGCCGCGGCCGCGAAGCAATGGTCCAGATCCCGGACAGGTCGGGATGGCCGTCCGCCGTCTTTGGCACAGGCCCCGTGAGATCCGGCTTCCCATCCGGACCCTTCGGAACTGCGGGCGTCGGATAATCCGGCCACTGCGCGTGCAGGGCCACGGGAACTCCGCCAAGAATCATGAAAAGGGCTGTGAGGTTCAACAAGGATTTCATTGGATTACCTATCTAGCTTACCTCCCGATCCGCGCCGCTTGGTTGCCCGCTTTTGTACCGCCGCCAGCTTCCACGCCCCGCGCAACAAATCTCGCATCGCCTCGGGATGGACACGCGCAAGATTCACCAGGATGTACGGGTAGTTCAAATAGTGATCGATGATGAAGTACGTCTCGGGATCTTCCGCGATCAATTCCACGCGATCATCGATACTCATGTGTACCACCAGCGCGTTTAGCTCGGGCCGCAACCGCGCCAACATGGTTCCGCGCACCTTGAACGCCGGCGTGCCATACGACGTGGCCTCTTCCACGCCATCTAGCGCCAGCGCCATCTTGCGAACGGCCTCAAACGTCATCACATTTATGCTAATCCCGGATCACTAGCGTACGCCTGCTAGACTGGGCACATGGAGCGAAAAATCTTCTGGCTCACTTTCGCGCTCCTGGGTCTGGTGGCTGATTTCGTTCTTCCATTCTGGTGGGCGCTCGGCGCGACCATCCCCATTTTCTGCGTGAGCTGGTGGGTAGCCTATCGCAGCTACTGGTTCTGAAACATGAACGCTCATTTTCTTGCATTGCTGCTGATCTTCGGCCTCGGGCATCCCTCGCGCGATCCCATCGATCCCGCTAAGAGCATCCCATTGCACAGCCGCGTTCCATGCGACGGTTTCGGCGGGCCGGAAGAAGCGGTCCACGTGCAAGTGACGTTTTCCTCCGGCGACATCCCGCGCGAGTTCGTGGTCAGCCAATACGAAACTGATAAGTGCTCAGTCGAGACGATGTTTCAGTGCTGGCACAAGGCGAGGACCGGCTGGCACGATGTATGGTCCGCCGTCAGCGCCCAGCCTTCCTCGGGCGCAGTGGTGCCACTTGCTTCCTGCAGCGAATGGGGATCGAAGGAGCCCGCGCGGTACCTTTTGAGCGGCTGGTATCGCGAAGGTGGGGATTCGAAGCCCGCCTGGCGGCAAGTCGCGTTAAAGCAAATCTCGTCTGCCCCCGAAGTCTACGAGTTCACCGACGGGAAAGGCGGAACCGCCCGCCTCCAAATCGGCCGCTGACCGCGCCATAGCCCCTTCTGCCAATCGGTCATCCGGGTATCAAGAAGGCTAGCTCCTCTGCAAGACCGAACGCTTCTACCTCGTTGCTGTGTTCGCGTAGAAGGGCGAAAGTCAGCGTCCTTGGTCACAATGGCGTAGCCTTGTCCGCAGCATAGTCCCATACCTTTCGGTCTGGCGATGAGTTCAACCCCACCTCTCGCACGTGAGTCGACTCTTGAAACACGCCGAGTGCGGTTACGAGAGCAGGCGACAGGTTCTCATCAAAGAGAAGCTTCACGCAGAAAGGGAGCTGAGACGGCGTTCGCGATCGGCGGCGAAAGCCAGGCAGGCGCGGATGTCCTAGGAGGTGAGATCCGGAAAGTCGGCCAGGATCTCCGCTTCCGTCATGCCCGACGCAAGATAATCCAGGACATAGGGGCGCTATATTGAAAGGGCACGACCATGATTCACACGGCAATACGCTTCGTCCTCGCCGCCGCAGCGGTTGCCTTTTCGGCGCTGGGCCAAAGCGCCAACCCCAATACCATCGTCGGAGCCGGATATCTGTTCCCCGCTCCTATCAGCGTCGCTCCCGGTCAGGTCATCACCATATTCGCGCAGGGAGTGGGCCGCACTCTCACACAGCCGGTGTCCGCCGGACTGGGCAAGTTACCAACTTCGCTCGCCGGCATCAGCGTCACCATCGTGCAGCAGACGAACATCCCAGCGCCGATCCTCGCAGTCGTTCCTGCCGCCATCTGCCCGAATTGCGGCGTGATGACGGCCATCACCATACAAGTCCCCTACGAGCTTTACCAGATACCTCCAAACGGAGGTTTGGGGCCGGCAATCGCGCTCTTCGTCACCGAAAATGGTGTGGCTGGAAATTGGATCATGTTGAATCCCGTACCCGATCAGGTGCATATTCTGACCACCTGCGATACGGTCATCGGCGGCTCTGGCCCTTCCACCGGCAGGTGCCCGTGGGAGGTGACGCATGCCGACGGCGCGTTGGTTTCCAACGCAAACCCGGTTTCGGCAGGAGAGGAACTGGTCGCATACGCCGTAGGTATGGGCGCGACGAATCCCGCAGTGGCAACTGGTCAACCCGCGGCCCAGCCTGTGCCCACTGTGGAGAAGTTCGCATTGGACTTCAATTTCCATCCCGATGCACTGCCCTCCCAACCATTCCCATCAAACGTAGTTCCAAACAACTACGTACCCCCTGCTCCGTTGTTTACCGGCTTGACGTCCGGGTATCCCGGCCTGTATCAGATCAACTTTGTCGTGCCAAACATTCCCGCCGGAGTTCCTCCTTGCGTTTCCGGACAAGGACCGGGCCTGGTCAACACGAATTTGACCGTGAGCGTGGGTGGTTTCACCTCGTTCGATGGCGCGGCACTTTGTGTTTCACTTCCTAATTGACGGCCTTCACGGCGCTCCGTACTTTCTCTTTCCTGAACCGAATGCACTTGTTGCCCGCTCGAATCGACAAACCGCACCGACCTGTATACAATCAGGTGAGTCACGCTCTAATACCCGCCCGGCCTCACCGCCGGGCCCCAAACTAGGAAGGTCTAATGCAACGACTTCTCCGAATGGCCAGCCCTGTCTGGCTATTCCCCGTGCTGCTCGCGCTCGGCCACGCACCGGCCTGCGCCCAGGTCAATCTCGCCGGCGTCTGGAACAATCTCCAGATTCTGCACGAAGACGAGCCCGAACGCCTGCCCGGCCCCGAGCTGGGCGATTACCTGGGCGTCCCCATCAACGACGCCGCGCGCTATCGCGCCGACGCCTGGGATGCGTCGCTGATCACGCTACCCGAATACCAGTGCCGCGTCCACCCGTCCGACTACGTGCCCAGCTTCGCCGGCATGCGCATCTGGGAGGAATTCGATAAGGATACGCAGCAGCTCATCGCCATCCACACCCATCACTTCGCGTGGGGCACGGAGCGCACCATCTGGATGGATGGCCGCCCGCATCCGCCCGAGTACGCGCTGCATACCTCGCAGGGCTTTTCCACCGGCAAATGGGAAGGCGACATTCTGGCCGTCACCACCACGCATCTGAAGGAAGGCTGGATTCGCCGCAACGGACTGCCGCGCAGCGACCGCGCCGTCGTCACCGAGCACTTCATCCGGCACGGCGACAATCTCACGCATCATGACCGTCATTCGCGACCCCGCTTATCTCACCGAAGCCGTTCATCCGCACGCGCGACTACCTTTATGAAATCGGCGGCCAGATCGCGCCCTATCCCTGCGAAAGCGTGGAAGAGGTCATCCGGCCGAAAGGCGTGATCCCGCATCATCTGCCCGGCACCAATAAGTTCCTGGACGAATTCCCGGCCGCTCATGGCATCCCGCCGCAAGCCGCGCGCGGAGGGGCCGACACCATGTATCCCGAATATCAAAACAAGATCCGTGGCGCCGCGCCGGCTGCAAAGGCGGATGCGAAATGAAAACCCTACTTTGCATTGCTGCTCGCGACCGCCGGCTTGGCCTGCGCGCAAAATCAGGACGCCGAAGTCCACGTGTTGCCGGTGCAGGGCAACATCTACATGATTGTCGGCGCGGGCGGCAACATTACCGTGCAGACGGGCAAAGACGGCGTACTGGTGGTGGACACTGGACTTGGCCCCGATGGCCGACAAGGTCCTGGCCGCGATCAAGTCCATTTCCAACGGGCCCATCCGCTATATCATCAACACGCATTATCATCCCGATCACACCGGCGGCAATGAGAAAATCCGCCTGGCCGGCAGCACCATCGTCGGCGCCAACGTCACGGGCGACATTCAGGACGCGGGCGTGGGCGCGCCAGTCATTTCGCACATCAACGTCCTGAATCGCATGAGCGCGCCAACCGGGACGCAGGCGCCGACTCCCGAGAAGGGCTGGCCCACCGACACGTTCCTGGGCGATCAGAAGAAGCTGTACTTCAACGGCGAAGGCGTCGACATCCTGCATCAGCCCGCGGCCCACACCGACGGCGATAGCATCGTGTTCTTCCGCCGCGACGATGTGATCAGCACCGGCGACATCTTCACCACCACCAACTACCCGATCATCGATCTCGCGGCCGGCGGCAGCATTCAGGGCACCATCGACGCGCTGCAGAAGATCGTCGACATGATCATTCCCGATTTACGGCCAGGAAGGCGGAACGATGGTGATCCCCGGCCACGGCCGCCTGTGCGATTTCGGCGACGTGCTCAACTTCCGCGAAATGACCATCATCATTCGCGATCGCGTGCAGGACATGATCAAGAAGGGCATGACGCTCGAACAGGTGAAGGCCGCGCGTCCGACGCAGGACTACGATCCCTTGTACGGTTCCACCACCGGCTTCTGGACCACCGACAAATTCGTCGAGGCCGTGTACAAGAGTCTGAAGGGCGAGAAATGAAAATCAAGCATCTGTTGGCCATCCTGGCCGTTCGCGCCCGCGCTCTTCGCGCAATTTCCCGTTCGGGCCGCCTCCCGGTCCGCCCAAGCCGGCCAAAGAGGTCGCGCCCATCGAACTCACCGGCTATTGGGTTTCCATCGTCACCGAAGACTGGCGCTTCCGCATGATCGCGGCGCCCAAAGGCGATTTCGTCCGGCGTGCCGTTGAATCCGGCGGGCCAGAAGATCGCCAAGGAATGGGATCCGGCCAAAGACGAAGCCGCCGGCAATCAGTGCAAAGCTTACGGCGCGGCTGGTCTTGATGCGCATTCCCACGCGCTTGCATATCACCTGGCAGGACGACAACACGCTCAAGATCGAGGCCGACGCGGGCACGCAGACTCGCTTGCTGCATTTCGGCCCGCCGCAGCACCCACGGGTCCGCCGACGCTGCAAGGATATTCATCGGCGCGATGGCTCGGACCGGCAGGCGGCGTTGGATATTTCGGAGCGGCGTTCGATCCCACCAAGGGCGGTTCGCTCGAAGTGAACACCAGCCATCTGGCGCCTGGCTATCTGCGCCGCAACGGAGTTCCGTACAGCGATAAAACCACGGTTCAGGAATTCTACGACGTGATCAAGGAGCCCGAAGCCGATTGGATCGTGGTGAAGACCATCGTTTCCGATCCGGTGTATCTGTTCCGCACCATGATCACGAGCACGCACTTCCGCAAACAGCCCGACGCCACGGGTTGGAAGCCGTCGGCCTGCTACGATCGCTAACGTTTACGGAATCATCCATCGCTCGCCGGGTTCCAGAACCTTGAACCCCACCGAGGGACGGAACCCAAGCATGTGATCCACGAAGCGGCTCGGCATCTGGAAGTAGTGCATCGGAATCAGCCAGCGCGCGTGAACATCTTCGGCTAGTTGGCCCGCGGTCGCGACGTCGAAGTTGCCCGCGCCTTCAATCGGCAGCAAAGCGGCAGTCACATTGTAGGGCCGCAAACGCCCGACAATTCCTTCGTACCATTGGCAGCCGCCCGCGTGATAAATGGTGCAGGCGCCGAAGCGAATCAGGTAACCGAGGTATGGATAGCCGCCGATGGGGGTCCAATTCAATTCCGGATGCGCCGATGGCACGGAATAAACCCGCCCATACGGCCCGTTCTTGAAATACTCGACGCGCAAATCGGAATCCGTAGTCGTCATGCGGTCGAAGGGAATGCCGATCGAACGGGCATGCTCGGCGGCGCTTTTCGGCAGGACAACTTTCGCACGGGGCGAAGCCTTCAGCATTTCCGGCAGTGTTTGCGGATCCATGTGCGAGGGGTCGGAATGAGTGCACAGGATCAGGTCCGCATTGCGTTATTTCTCCCGGTGCGAGGGGTGCGGCAGGGGAGGAAAGGCTCGGATCGACGTAGAAGACGATACCTTCGTATTTGATGGCGAAGCCGGCGTGCCCCAGCCACCAGAGCGCGGGCGATTCGGCGGAGGTGTTTTCGATGTCACGGATCAAGTCGCTCATTTCGCGGCGGCTCTCTCCAGGCGATCGCGAATCGCAGCCCATTCCTCAGTACGCGGCGGCTGCTCCATCGCGATCCAATCCCAGCCTTGCGCGTCGGCTTCGTGCAATTTCTCGTATAGCACCGCGGCATATTCGCGAGGGTCGGCCGGCATCCGGATGCACATTCCTCGGCCGCTGGAAGGGAGTTTTCCGGCTTCTATCAAGATCAACGGGGTCTTGGGGCTGTAGTGCCGCCGATGCAAGCCGGGCGAGGAGTGAGGGCCTTCAGGCGCCGATCCTGGCATCTTGATCGGTCCAATCACTGCTTCGATTTCCTGTTGCGTCACCATGCCCGGTCTCAACAATACTGCATCCGGACCCGCGAGTGAAAGAACGGTCGACTCGATTCCGACGGTTGTCCGGCCGCCGTCCAGAATCATCGCAACGCGATCGCCCAAGCCATCACGCACGTGTTGCGCCGTAGTGGGCGAAAGTTCCGTGAACCGATTGGCGCTGGGCGCGGCGATAGGAACTCCGGCCTCGCGGATCAGAGCCTGTGCGATCGGATGGGCAGGCATTCGGATCCCGACCGTATCCAGTCCCGCGGTCAGCCGGTCTGGCACGCGCGGCTGTTTCGGCAGAACCAGTGTTAATGGTCCAGGCCAGAATCTCAGCGCGAGTTTCTCAGCGCGCTCCGGCCACTCGCGCACCAGGCTGCGCGCCATTTCGATGGAGCTTACGTGAACGATCAGCGGGCTTGATGGCGGACGGCCCTTTGCTGCGTAGATCTTTTCGATCGCCGCCGGATCGAGCGCATTGGCTCCGAGTCCGTAAACGGTCTCGGTCGGAAAGGCGACTAGTTCGCCGGCGCGGATCAGCTCGGCCGCCCGACCAATTTCACTAGTCGGGCAGATCGTCTTTTCCGTCTTTTCCATCGCCTGCGATTTTGCCGGTGTGTTTGTAAACCAGGAACGCGTGCATCAATCGATCCAGATCGCCATCCAGCACGCGATCCACATCGCCGATGGAGAGCTTGGTGCGATGGTCCTTCACCATGCGATACGGCGCCAGCACGTAGCTGCGGATCTGGCTGCCGAAATTGATGTCGAGCTTAGAATCTTCGAGCTTTTTGTCGGCCGCTCGCTTCTTGTCCATTTCGAATTCGTACAGCCGCGCGCGCATTTGTTTCATCGCACTGGCGCGATTCTTGTGCTGGGACCGCTCGTTCTGGCATTGCACGACGAGGCCCGTTGGAATGTGCGTCATGCGAACGGCGGATTCCGTCCTGTTCACGTGCTGGCCGCCGGCGCCGGAGGCGCGAAAAACGTCCACGCGCAGATCTTCCGGCTTGATATCGATGTTGATGTCGTCCTCGATTTGCGGATAGACGAAGACCGATGCGAACGAAGTATGGCGGCGCGCGTTGGCGTCGAACGGGGAAATCCGCACCAGCCGATGCACTCCGATTTCCGATTGCAGCAACCCGTAGGCATTTTCGCCATTCATCTCGAGCGTAGCCGATTTGATGCCCGCGCCTTCGCCCTCCAGGCGATCGGTGACGACGGCCTGCATGTTGTGACGCTCGGCCCAGCGCAGATACATGCGCAGCAGCATCTCGGCCCAATCCTGGCTTTCGGTGCCGCCCGCGCCGGGGTGGATGGCCATAATAGCGCTCTTGGCATCGTTCGGGCCGGAAAGCAGCATGCCGGTTTCGAGCACGTCCAGACGCTCGGTAAAAAGCTGAATCTCCCGGTCCAGACTCCGCCGCCACGTTTTCGCCCTCGCGTCCAAGTTCAAACAACGTGTCGAGATCGGAGGTCAGGCGCGCGACCTCGGCCTCGTCGGCGATGGCCTGCTCCAGGCGCTTGCGCTCCTGCATGATCTTCTGGGCTTTTTCGGGCTGCTGATTCCAGAACTCGGAATCGGAGACCTGCTGTTCGATCTTGGCTAGCTGAAGTTTCTTGTTGGAGGAGTCAAAGATAGCTCCGCACAGCATCGGCCTGCTGGCGGAGCGAAGCGTACTCTCTTTCGTGCTCTTCGAAGGTCATGGAACTTCTATTTTACCAGGGGAGGCAAATGGAGCAACTGGCCGCGCTTTCCCACGTTCCAGGCCTCTGTTCGACCCAGCAATAAGTGTTGCCCGGCGGCCTCGTGGATGTGGCCGCAATAAAAATACCGCGGCTGTTCGCGCTCGATGAACTCACGGATCGCGTCACTTCCGAAATGCTTGCCTTCCCCTGCGCGATCGAGCGCCGTGCCTTTCGGTGGCGTATGACAAATCAAAACCAGCGGATCGAGCCCTGAGAACTTGTTGAGGCGCTCGGCCAATTCCTGCTCGCTGTACTCGCCCGGCGTGTTAAATGGCGTGGGATTGGAGTAGCCAAGTCCCGCGACGTGATAGCCCGCGATTTCCATGGTGCGTCCGTGAAAATCGTGGAAGCCGAATTGGCTACACAAGCCTGCGATGTCGGCTTCCGATTCGTGATTGCCCGGAAGCACATACATGCGTTCGGCGCGCTTTCGAAGAATCGGCCCCATGGCTTCCAGGCCGCGGCCAAAATTGGCAAGGTCACCGGCGGCGAAGTAATAGTCCGCATCAATGGCCATCAGTTTGTCGAGCGCGGTTTTGTCGCCGTGGATGTCCGAGAAAATGAGAAGCTTCACGCCGCTTTTTTGCCTAGGGACTCCACCGTAACAGCGTCTGTTCGATGGCGTCAAGCGAGACTGGCTTAGGAACGTAGTCGTCCATTCCGGAAGCCAGGCACTCCTCCTGCGTTCCGGCGATGGCGTGGGCCGTCAAGGCAATGATAGGAATTCGTGTACCGTTGCATTCGCCGGCACGGATGGCGCGGGTAGCCTCGTACCCATCCATTTCCGGCATTCCGCAGTCCATGAGGATGAGATCGTAGGGGAAGCGGACGGCCATCTTCACGGCCTCCTTACCATTGGCCGCCAGGTCGACGCGGCAACTGCATTTCTCAAGCAAACGCACTCCGATTTTCTGATTGACGATATTGTCTTCGGCTAATAGGACCCGGCGGCGCCTCTTAGAAACCGGGGCACGGAGCGATTCATCCGGTTTTTCGGGGGGCTCGGTGCCAGGAGTTGCGTTGTCCAACGGCAGCGGAATCTCCAGCGCGAAGTTGGATCCCTTCCCCAATTCACTCGTGACCTTGAGGGTAGCGTGCATGAGTTCAGCCAGGCGTTGCGAGATGGCCAGACCGAGGCCGGTCCCCTGATACCGCTTGGTCATCGAGGAGTCGCCCTGAGTGAACTTGTCGAACAACAGCGGAAGGTCCAGCAGCGCGACGCCGACTCCCGTGTCGGCCACCGAGATGGCGTAGATGGACTGGCCGGGCTTCGACGGCGCCTCCGCTATCCGCAGAGTCACCTGGCCACGCTCCGTAAATTTGATGGCGTTTGTAAGCAAGTTGAGCACGATCTGCCGTATGCGCCCCGCGTCGCCATTCACGTAGCGATTTTCCACGTCCGCCTGGAATACGTACTGGAGGCCCTTGGCGCGTACTTGCGGCGCAAGAAGTTCACCGATTTCCTGGAGGCGCGCGACGAGATCAAAGCTGACACACTCGATGTTCATCCGCCCGGCTTCGATCCTGGAGAAATCGAGAACATCGTTCACGATGTTGAGCAAGGCGTCGGCGGATTTCCTGATGGCGTCGGCGTACTCGCTCTGATCCGGTGTGAGCGAGGTGTCGAGAAGAAGCCCGCTCATTCCGAGGATGCCGTTCAGAGGAGTGCGGATTTCGTGGCTCATGTTCGCCAGGAACTGGCTTTTGGCGTGACTCGCGTTCTCGGCTGCCGTTCTGGCGCGGTCCAATTCCACGGCTTGTTTGCGTGCCGCGGCCTCCAAAAGTTTTCGCTCGCTGATATCGCGAGCCACACAGAGGATGGCCGAGGTCCCCCGGTATTCAAGCAGGCAGCAACTGATCTCGACCGGCAATTCCGCGCCACCCTTGGTCATGTGCACCGTCTCGAAGAGGGACTGTCCGGCTTGCGTGAGCCGGTCCAGACGCTCCCTTTGCCGCGAGGCGAAGGCGGGCGAATCGATATCGTCCACCGTCATGCGCAGGAGCTCGTTGCGCGAGTAGCCCAGGCGGCGGCAGGCTACTTGGTTCACTTCCAGAAGGCGGCTCTCCAGATCGGCGATGAAGATTGCGTCGTTGGCGGTATCGAACAGAGTTCGAAATTCCATCGCCGACTGCAGCAGGGCCTCCTCGGTTCGGGCTTGGCTTAGGCGGCGGCGGTGACTTGCGATGCCATAGGAAAGGTCGCCTGCGAGTTCTTTGAGCAAATCCACTTCTTCGCGGCGGAAGGCGTCCGGCTCCCCGGCGTAAATCGTAAGAGCGCCGATGATGGCTGCGTCGCAGGTGAGCGGCAGCGAGATGGCGGCCCGGTATCCGTGGGCTACGGCCGTTTTCCTCCAAGGTTCGAAATCCGGGTTCGCCTCGATGTCATTGAATATACTGATTTGGCCCGTCCGAATGCAGGTACCCACGGGTCCGCGGCCCCGCGGTTCATCGGCCCACGTGATGTTGCTGGAATCCAGGTATTCCATCTCGCGTCCGGAGGCGGCCACGATGCGAACGGATTTCTCAGCGTCCTCTTCGGTGAATCCAATCCAAGCCAAGGGATATCCGCCCATGGCGGTGGCGGCTCCGCAAATGGCGTGGAACAGCGAAACCTCATCGGTAGAACGCACCAAAGCCTGATTGCTGGCCGAGAGCACTCGCATGGCCCGGGTCGCGCGCCGCAGGTCTTCTTCGGCCCGCTTTCGGTCGGTGATATCTCGACAGATACTTTGGCGGAGCTTGCGCCCCTGCGATTCGATGACCCGGGAGCTGACCTCCACGGCGAAATCCGAACCGTCTTTTCTCCGGTGCCTGCTTTCGAATACCGCCGAGCCGGTCTCGCGCAGTTGCTTGATACGAGCAGCATAGCCTGGCAGTTGCGAGGGATGCAGCAAGTCCTGGATCGACATCCGCGGCAGCTCCTCGGCGGAATAGCCATAGGCGGATACGGCGCGATCGTTGGTCTCCAGAATCCTCCCGTCCTCATCGATCAGCAACACGATGTCGTTCACGCGGCGGCTCAAGTGAGCGTAACGGCCGGCGAGAGACTGGCGCGCGAGCTCCGCCTGGTGTTCGCACTTGTAGAACCGGCTTCTTTGCAGATACCAAAAGAGTCCAAAGACGGCAAAACATGCCGCCAGCAGCAGTCCCACCACGAGTTCAATCGCGAGGGACCGTTGGCGCAAGGGCGAATAGATTTCGGCGGCGTCCACTTTCGTCACCAGGGCCCAGGGCGTGCCGGGAATCCGCCGTACCGCGGCAACGACGGCAACACCGCGGTAGTCGCGGCTCTCATGGACGCCCTCCAGGCCGCTGAACGCTATGGCTGCCGGCGGGTCGTTCGCGAGAGGGAGGCTCAACTCCGGCGCCGCGTTTTTCCAGTGACGCGGTCCGTTCAGATAGCGCACGCGATTCCCCTCCTGACGGACCAGGAGGCACTCCGCGGTCGGGCTGGGCGTGGGCCAAGGCTCAACCAGTGCGTAGAAGAAGGCCGAAGCTTCCACGCGCAGCAAAACCACGCGGCCGTTCTCCGAGAGGTTCGCAGCAAGCGGCGCGACAAAGTCCAGGTGGATGGATCCAAACGCATCGGAGTGGAGATCGGAAACCTTCGGCTCGCCGGCTTTGAGCGCGCCGGTAATCAGCGGAAGGAGGTCCGGGTCCTCGCTTGTCTCCGGGGGGCCGGCCTCCGCGGATGCAATGTTTCTAGGCTGGCCAGCAGCGTCCAGAATGGCCACCTCGGTATAGCCGTTGAATCGCCGAAAAGCTTCCAACCAGTTTTGCAGGTGAAATTGGCTTTGGACGAGGGGAGACGCGACAACCAGCGGCTCCGAGGCCACCAGAACGGCATCGGAAATCCGCTCGTTGCGCCAGGCCAGGATCTGCTGCACCTTGAGATCCGCAATGGCGGAAAGCTCGTTCGCGATTCCGGCTTCCATGCCTTTGCGCTGGCTCCGGGCATACAGTATTCCACCCGAGAGGATACCCGCGCAGAGCACCACGAGTGTGACTAGAAGCGCGATATTCGCTGAGGGCGATTCGGGAACGCGCCCGGCCGGGGACTCCACAACTCACTTATCGGAAGCGGCGGACGCGGTGTGAGCGGGTGGAGCGGTTCCGCGCGCGGCCCGGTGCAGCAACCGCGCGCGTTAATTAAGCAACCGCGGGGTCAGAACGTCAGATGCAACGAAAGCTGCAGGAAGCGCGGGCTCCCAATGGTGTGCTGGATGATCCCCAGGCTGCCCGCGGGTGGGAAAGAGGGCGGACCGGAATAATTGGGGAAAAAGTTTACGTTACTATTCGGCGTGTCGAAATCCGGGTGGTTGAAGATATTGAACGCGTCGGCGTTGAAACGCAGCCGGACACGTTCGTTGATCACGAATTGTTTGCCCAGGCTCATGTCGAAGCGCACCTGGAACGGCCCGCGGAAGATGTTCCGGCCTGAGTTGCCGTAGAGCGACTCGTAGAGATCACAGCCGGTGGCATCGCAAGGCGGGACGCCGTTGGTCCCCGGCGCGACGAACTGCGGCGCAAACGCATTCACGTCTAATACCGGCTTTCCCGCATTCACACCTGTAGTGCCCTGCAATTGGGCCTGCCCGACTGTGACGCCAGGTTTCAGAGGAACAATCGGGTTCCCAATGTAATTGGAGGTTCCAAAGTACAGGCTTCCGACGGAACCGGAATAGTCGTAAATGCTATAGGGCTGGCCGCTTTCCGCTACGGTCTGCCCGCCGATCATCCAGCCGTTAATCGCGGCTCCCAGCGCCTTGTTGGAAGTGAGCTTGGGAATGGTATAGCTGTAGTTGATCAGGAACACGTGGGTCTGGTCGAAGTCGGCCGAGGCGTAGCTCTGCTTCGGCGTCAGAGGATTGTTACCCGTGAAAAAAAGTCCCAGCCCGCTTTGTTCGTCGAGAGCGTGGGACCAAGTGTAGGACGCGGTGAACTGGAGGCCGAAGGACAGACGCTTGCGGGCCTGCAACTGGAGGGAGTTGTAATTGGAGATGCCCTCGGCCTTGAAGAGTACCGAGTTCATGTCATACCCGATGTAGGGTACGCGAACGGGCGCGTTGCCGGCGTACTCGCTGGTGGAAATGGGCTCCAGAGCGAGATTGTAATTCGGACTCACGCCGCCGTACGAATAAATCTGGCCATTTACCGGATTCTGGGGTGTGGCGATGATGGGCTGGTTGAAGGCGATCGGCAGGACTTCATGCACGCCATGATTGCCGACGTAGCCGGCGCTGAAGAGCCAGCTATTGGAGGCCTGGTATTGAAGATCGAAGGTCCAATTTTCCGTGTACGGCAACTTGTTGTTGATGTCGTAACCGCCGAACAGGAATGGGCCGGACAGGTTTCCGGCGGGAAAATCGCCCGAGATCGGTCTGGGCGATGTTGGGAAGCAAAGCTTGGAAAGCCGCGGCAGTGCCGGCGGGCGGAGCCGCTGGTGTCGTACCAAATGGGGCTTCGAACGTGGCGCCCTTTTGCGCGACGATGGCCTGCACGAAGGGCGGCTCGAGCGTCACGCCGAACGGGCCCGTTGTAGCCGCCTCCGGCGCTGGGCGAAAGGTAGCTGAAGAATTCGCCGCGGTCATAGTAGATACCGAAGCCGGTGCGGACGGTTAGTTTTGGAATCGGATTCCAGGCGATACCGATACGCGGCGCAAACCCCCACTGATGGTTCTTCATGAGAGTATCGCCGGCGCCGGGTGTGCCGTTGACATTGTTGCTCGCAATCTCCAGCCCCGAATTCGTAATCGTGTCTGTGGCTGCGTCGTAAGAGTATTGGTTGCCGTTGAACGCCGGCGAGTTTGCCGTATTTTTCCGACAGCGGTCCATCGAAGTCCCACCGCAAGCCAAGAGTCACGGTGAGATTGCTGCGAACCTTGTAATTGTCGTTGATAAAGGCCCCGGCGGTATCCGAGCGATAGTAGCGATTCGCCGAGCCGGAGAAAGATGTCGTATCGCTGCCGGTTCTCACGACTCCTTGCACAAAATCGGGGAAGGTTCGAAAGCTGACGCTGTCGGTGGTGGTGTTCTCGTTGATGATGTTGAGCTGGGTATGGTCCCACAGGAAGCCGAAGGCGAGCGTGTGGCGGCCCTTCACCCAATTGAGCGTCGTCCCGTATTCCCATTGGTTCTGGAACATGCCGGCATTCCCGAAACTCGGACCCGGACCGAACTGTAACTCGTTGTACAGCGTGTTATCCGCGCCGGCGATCGTTATCTGGGGGAAGCTTGTCCGATCCGAGCAAATTGATTCCAAAATCGCTGGGACTGAACGCCTGGCCGGTGGTCGAGAACGCGCGCAGGCGGGTAAAACCGACGCGCTGCTCCCAGGTGATGGTAGGGGAAACGATGAAGGTGTTATTGATGGAACCCACCTGGCTCCCGGCCGAAAGTTGCTGCGGAAATCCCAGCAGAGAGCCAACCGCTCCAAATGGGCTCGTGGTGGGGTTGTCTTGGACATAGTACTTCCCGCTGATCCGATCCTTGTCACTCAGCGCGTAATCGACATTCGCAATTCCCTGGTCGACGTTGGATATCGCATTCGGCCCTAGGACCACAGCGTCATAGCCCAGCTGCTGCGCTGTAGCCAGGTTAGTGATTTGCGCGCTTGGAATCAGATACTGGCCGTTCTTCAGTTTGGCGTTCAGCATCTTGGCCGCGACCGGATCGATCTGGCTGGGCGCGAGGCTTGTGCCGAAATCGCTGTTTACCGCGTTAGCAATTCCCTGTGCCGCTGCGATCGCCGGTGAGCGTCAAAGGCACGGTTGCATCCTGGATGGATAACGAGCCGTCGGCGATGCGAATGCCCTGATAGGAGAGGATAGTAGAACAGCTTGTCCTTCTTGATCGGACCGCCGAGTGTGGCGCCAAATTGATTACGGTTCAAGAAGGGTACTTTTTGGGTTATGGCCGGCGAAGCGTTGTAGAAAAATGGCGCGGCATTCATGGCGCTATTCTGGAATTTTTCGTAGACTTCGCCATGGATCTCGTTGGTGCCGGACTTCGTCAGCACGCTGATGTGGGCGCCGCTGTTTGCGCCTTGCGTGGCATCGTACATCGCGGAGTTGACGGCAATTTCCTGGATCGCCTCGGCCGGAGGCGTCGGCAGCGCTTGTCCGATTGCCCCATACACCGAAGTATTGGTCTGGATCTGTCCGCCCGCGCCGAAGTTCTCACCGGTGTTCAACACGAAGCGGTTCTCGCCGACCTGGCTAGTGGAGTTTCCGTTGAACAAATTGTTGGTGCTGATGCCGTTTAGCGAAAAGCTGTTGCTGGTGTCGCGCTGCCCGTTGGCGAAAATCGCCTGATTGCCCAGGCCCGAGTTTGCGCCCGCGCCTCCCAGAAAATCTGCGTGGACGCCGGGACTCAAAATCGCCAACTGCGTGAAGCTGCCGGTACCGAGCGGAGTAGACTCGATCGTGGCTGTATCCACGACGTAGCCGGTAGTGACATCGGTCTGGTTCATCAGCGGCGTGCCAATGACGTCGACCTTGGTTGCCACCGAACCAACCTTCAGCGAGCCTTCGACGGTTGTGGTGCGATCGCCATTGACCAGCACTTCGGTGTGGCGTTCGGCATCGAAGCCCTCTTTGGTGAAGGTAACCTCGTAGGTGCCCGCGGGAAGATTCGAAATCGAATACGATCCGCTGGATTGCGATTTAGCTGCGACCGTCAGGTTGGTGGCGACATTGCGCGCCGAGACGGTGACATCTTGCACGGCCGATCCGGAGGTATCCGTCACGGTACCCGTGATAGCGCCAAAAATTTGTTGGGCATCGGCTGGCGCGTGGGCGGCTATGCTGAGAGCCACAACGGCGGCGGCCATGGAGACGGTGCGCCAAAAACGAATCGGGCTGCTGCATCTTGTCATTTCTCTTCCTCCTCGAAAATGAGACCACGCGGACGACTGCGCGGCAGTTTAGTTATGGCAAAACGAAAACTGACTGCAAGGGAGGCGTGCCCCCGAATTCAAATGTTTTCTAGCCGCCGGCACGCGGACGAGGCGTTGGCACTGGAGACATCCTCGGAATGATTGAGTATGCTCCTTGATACCACGAACGTATTGCAGATTGATGAACTAATCTGATTTACAAGAATAGCTCATTTCCAAACGGGAGACAGTGCATACTTTAGGCGGGGGGAAGGGTGATAGCTATGCGACGAACGTTGCGTGGATTTTTTTGTGTTGTGATTTTGACGGCCTTAGCGGTCACCGGCCAGGCGCAATATGGTCCCGAAGGACGCTATCGGCCGGAGGCGGTATCCGCGCTCATCGCGCGAGTGCATGAGGATCTGAATCGCGGATATGCGGTTTGGCATTTGCACGGCGGAGATCGCGGCCGGCTGACTCACGCCGAACGCCAACTCAGGGACTTTGCCGAGCATTGGCGGCACGGCAGATTCGACCGGGGCAACTTAACCGGCGCCATCGTCGCCATGCGGCGTGTGATCGACGTCAATCATTTGTCAGGCCGTGAGCGCGATGCTCTGTGGAACGACGTCGAGGAATTGCGGAGGCTGCGCGAAGCGTACGACCGGCACGAAATCGGATATCGATAGGGGCGGCAGTCAGCGAGTGCCGGAAGCGGACTGGTTCGGCTCCCACAGCACTTCAGGGATTCCCAGCTGGTGGTTCACCCAGCGGCTCCAAACAAAGAAGGCATCGCTCAAGCGATTCAGGTATTGAATCGTTTCCGGCGGGATCGGTTCCTCGCGCGAGAGCGTGACGGCCAGCCGCTCAGCGCGACGGCAAATCGTGCGGCAAGCATGCAGCTCGGTGTTCAGACGCGTTCCGCCGGGGAGCACGAAGGATCGCAGCGGCGCGAGATCGGCGTTCATCCGGTCAATCTCGATCTCGAGCTGGCCGACTTCCGCTGCGGTGACGCGCGCCTGATTGGGATGAACGTCTTCGGGCCGGGTCGCCAGGATGGATCCCAGGTTGAACAACTCATGCTGGACGCGGCGCAGAATCGGTACGAGCGCCGGCACGGATTCGGCGGCTGAGACGGCGGCCATGCCGGTGAACGCGTTCAATTCGTCGACAGTGCCATAGCACTCGATCCGCGCGGAGTCCTTGGGGACTCGCTGCCCGCCGGCGAGGTGCGTTTGTCCTTGGTCGCCGGTTTTGGTGTAGATACGGTTCAGAGCGACGCGGGGTGCGTCGAACTTAGCATCAGGCATGCGATCAGGCATAAGGCGGGGCTCAGGTATTATTGTCCCCGAAATTGGCTCAACTTTCCGCAAGGTGTCGCCGATAAGGAACAAGACGCCATATGCTCGTTCAGACCATTGACAGCGAAGCCCGGCTGAACCGGTTCAACCGCCTGATGCAGGAGCTGATCCGCGGCACCATGAACCGTAACACGTTCCAACCATGGGAGATAGAGATCCTGCTCGACATCGAGACTTGCCAGATCCGGGAGCCGGTGAAACGCGAGACCCTGCGCCGCTATCAAAAAGCCGTGCAGCGCTCCATGGAGAAGGGCGCGCAGATGCCTTTGCGGCTGTCGGAATACCTGAGCGGCAAGAAGGGCGCAGCCATGCCCGTGGCCGCCTCCCAAGACCTGGCCGCATCCGAAGAACGCTCGGCATAGCCGCAAGGCCAAGCCCGCGAACCCTTCTACTGACCCCTCTGCTAAGCTGGAGTTTCAAGGAGGCCTGGAATGGGTTGTGGACCTGGCGGCTTGGGCGGTCCCAAAGTAGAAGAAGTTGGCAAGCGGACCGTGTTTTGCGTGAAGTTTCAGCGCGAGATGGCGGGACTCGACGAAGCGCCCTTCGACGGGCATCCGCTAGGCCAGCGCATCTATGAGAACGTCTCCAAGGAAGCTTGGAAGATGTGGCTGGAGCAGATGAAGATGATCATGAATGAGTACCGGCTGAACCTGGGCACTCAGGAAGCGCAGGAGTTTCTGCTCAAGCAAATGGAAGAGTATTTCTTCGGACAGGGCGCGGCGCTGCCTCCCGGGTATGTGCCGCCGCAGTCCAAGAACTAAACACTAGTTCACGAGCAGAGCGGTTGCGATCTCGAAGGTCAGTTTCTGATGGGCGCTTTTCAGCGCTCTGGTGACAGCATCCGGGGACGTCCGGCGCCCGAAGATAAACCCGAGATAGCTGGCGCCTTCGGGAAGCGGGACAAGTTTTTGTCCCTGCTTTGCGGTGATGATGACGTCTTCAATGCCGGGTTCAGAGCGTGCGTCTTCCAAACCTTCCGTATTCACGTAGATTCCTTCGCGCGGGATCGGGATCATCATCACACCGGCTGCGGGGGTGGGCATGTCAAGTGAGCCCGGATCAATGCCAGCGGCGTGGCGCAGGATCAGCTCTTCAAGTCCCGGGAGTACGCGCGCGCAGAGACCGCCGATGGGCCGCGCGGCAACTTCCAGCATCCACACTCCGCTCGCGTTGACGCGCATTTCAGCGTGGATGGGGCCGTGGCTGAGACCCAGCGCGCCAATGGCAGCTTCGGTGGTTTGGATGATGGCCTGTTGCATGGAGGGATCCTCGCGAGAAGGCGTGACGTAAATCGTCTCCTCGAAGAAAGGACCATCGAGCGGGTCGGGCTTGTCGAAAATCGCGAGCACGCGCAAGCGTCCGTTGGTGAGAAGACCCTCTAGCGCGAATTCGCGGCCTTCGATGAACGATTCCACTTGCAGGAAACGGTCCTGCTCTTCGTGGAGGCGTGCGATGTCGGGATCGGCGAGGAGCTTTTTGATGCGTTGAAATGCCGCGACGAATTCGTCGGGATTGTCGGCGCGAATGACGCCACGGCTGGCGGAGAGGCCGAGGGGCTTGAGGACACAGGGATAGTGAGCCTCCATTGCAGCTCGCTCGGGACCATCGTCTAAGGCGACACGATGAAACTCGGGAACCAGCAAACCCGCGGCGCTAAATCGCTCGTGTGCGAGAAACTTGTTGCGGCTCGCCGCCACGGAATCGGGCGAATTGTAGGGTATGCCGAGGCGTTCGGCCGCTAGGGCCGCGATATAAGCCGGACGGTCGCCTACGGCCACGATGCCATCGACTCGCGCTTCATTGGCGATGGTTTGAGCCGCACCGGCCGGATCTTCAAAGCGCAGCGCGATGGCGCGATCGCCCCAAGGATCGTCGAGCACGTGGCAGCGATCGGTAGCGAGAATTAATTCGTAACCCAAGCGCTCGGCCGCCTCGGCGAAAACACGCGTTTGATAGCCGGTGGTGGCGCCGATCAGCAGCAGGCGTTTCGACATCAGGAACCAGGCGTCACGCAAATGCCCGCGCCGTCGAAGGAAAAGTCCGAGCCGACGCTGACCGTGAGGTTGGATTGCACCGCGAAGCCGCCATTGGGCACCAGCGCGAAATCCACGCAGGGCTGGATCCCGGCGGGAGGGGGCGGCACGATGAAGTTGATCTGATAGAGGCCGACGAAGCCTTTTGTGGCGCCAGTGAAGATCGGAGAGGCAGTCTTCGCGCCGACGGTGCCGGGCTTGGTGGCCAGCGCGTTCGCACGGTAATTGAAGTCGATGTCGAAGGTCGTGATGGCAGGGCTGCTGTCGGCGGCAGGCTGGCCGGTGGTGAGCGATGGATTGGTCTGGCCGAGTCCGGTCGCGTAGGCCACGAGCTCTTCGCCGGCTACCGCTGGAAGAATGGCGGTGACTGTCTTGCCGTTGGCGTGCGTGATCACGGGCGTGCAGGGCAGACCTCCGATCGGCGGAGTCGTATTGGGGCCCGCGACGACGACGTCGCACGAAGTCAGAAAGTGCACCTGATCCCGCAAGGGCTGGACGACAACGTTGGGAGTCGCCACTCCGCTCACCGTGACGGCGATGCTGCCGCTAGCGACGAAGGGACTGGCGCAGGTCGCGCAGACGACCGGAATGCCGAAAGGAACTTGAACCGTAACCGCCAATACGTGGGGACAGGGAGCCATCACTGAAGCATTGCAGCCGGTGTTGGCCTCCGCGACCGCGAGAACGGGCATCGATTGATTCGTTCCGCCCGCCGAAAATACCGCGGATACTCCCGGGGACACTCCTGGAGCGAGCACCACGCCCGACTGCACGAACAAGGTGAGCACCTGGCCCGGCGCCACCGAAAGCGGGAACGGATTTACGTTGCCCTGGCCTAGCAGCACCGGGCCGCTGGTTTGGGCGAAACAGGCGAATCCGCTCCAGCATAGAAGAGCGCAGAGAAAATACCGCATAGAGGCATGCGCTAGAACGCAACCTTGGGGGCATTGCGCGCGCCGGGCTCGGTCTTAAAGTACGCGTCGTTACGCTCAAAGCCGAACATCGATGCGGTGATATTGTTGGGGAACAGCGCGATATCGGTGTTGTAGCGCTGTACCGTCTCGTTGTATTTGCGGCGTTCGACGGCGATGCGGTTTTCGGTTCCGGCAAGCTCGTCCTGTAAACGCAGGAAATTCTCGTTCGACCTCAGTTGCGGATAATTTTCCACCACCACCAGCAGCCGGCTGAGGGCGCTATCCAATTGTCCATTGGCTGCGATCTTATCCGACGGCGTGCGCGCGCCACCCAGGGCTGCGCGGGCATCGGTGACTTCCTTGATCACGGCCTGTTCCTGTTTGGCGAAGCCCTTGACCGTTTCAACAAGATTGGGGATCAGATCGGCACGGCGCTGCAGCGCGACGTCCACCTGCGACCAAGCCGCGTTTACCGCTTCGCGCTCGGTGACCAATGTGTTGCGCGAGCCCATGGCCCAGCCGAACACGCCCAGGGCGATCAAAACCAATACGGCAATGACAATCAATGCAATTTTCATGGCTTCCTCATTTCACTATGCCATCGACGTGATGGACCAATGCTTGGATGGAACTCAAATACGCGGCGAATAGCGCCTCGGGATCCACATCACTGGCTCGCTTGCTCTGATCCCGCAAATCGAGCAGCATATCGAAGGGAGTTTCAGCTACCCCGATATCCGGCAGATGCCGGACGATCTCTCTCTTGCGCCATCCAGACGATATCCCGGAGAGCAGCAAGGCGTGCCGCGCCAGTACCAGAAAATTCGGCACCGAATCGATCATCAAGCGCAGCAGAGCGGGCTTCTCCAAAAGCACTTCAGCGGCTTTCTGGCGCAGGCGCAGCAGTTTGGCGCGCAGCTCCATCTCAACTTGCGCGCGGTAGAACGTTTCTTCCACCACCAGGCTTTGGATGAGATCCGGTCCGAACAGGATGCGGTGCCGCTCCTGCATATCGCGGAATTCGATGGGAAAACAATCGGTTGACGTAAGCAGCTCGTTCTCGCTCAACAACAGAGGGGAGGGATTGCCCTGCGCGCGCCACCATTTGAAAATCGGCTCGGAATCCGCGAGCTCAGCCGAGGTCACTTCGGTGAGCACGCAGAGGACATTGATATCGGAGAAGTGTTCGTTGTGTTCGCCGGACGCGGCGGACCCGTACAGGACCACCGAGCGCAGACGCTCACGCTGGGCATGCTTCAGCCGATCGACGAGTTCCTGGAGTTTATCTTCCATTTATTTACCAGTTGCCGGACGCACCACCGCCGCCCGAATCGCCTCCGCCAAATCCCCCGAATCCTCCGCCACCCCCGCCACCACCTCCGAAGCCGCCACCGCCCCAGCCACTTCCACCGCCCCGTCCGCCGCCTAATAGGTTACCGAGAAACATGCCGGTGAGGAATCCGCCAATGCCCCCACCGCCGCCGCGAAAAAGGAAGAGCAAAACCACGATGCCGATGATGATCACCGGCCACGGAAGGCCCTGGCCACGGGAAACCTGACGAACACGCGGGCGCGGGCCTACACCGGGCGAGGCTGCGCCCTTGGCGCGAGCGATCTCGGAACCCATCTGCTGGGCTGCGGCGATCATCGCCGGTCCGTAAGCACCCTGCCGCAGCAATGGCTGAATACCGCGCATGATGCTGCCGTCGAAACCGTCTGGAAGGATCGGCTCCAAGCCATAGCCGACTTCGATACGATCGCGATGATCCTGGATGGCGAGTAGGAACATGATCCCCTCGTCCTTGCCCTTCTTGCCAACGCCCCATTGACGGAAGAGAGAATTCGTGACGTCTTCGATGGGCTCGCCATCCAGCGACTTGATAGTCACCAGCGCCATTTGCGCGCCTGTGACCTGCTCCACCTGGCCGCAGTAGGCTTCCAGCCGTGCGCGCGATTGCGGATCGAGGACGTTCGCGAAGTCGCTCACATAGCCTTGCGGTTTGAGAGATTTGAGATCCAGAGCGAAAGCAGACGCAGTGAGGGCGCAGAGAGCCAGTGCAGCTCGTGCGAATCGGCTTCGCATGGGAATCAGCAGTCCAGATCTTCGCGTTTGATCCGGAAGTCGCCCAGGTTGCCGAGCACGGCGAGAGTGATGTTCTTGGAGTGGAAGAACTCCCGCGCGATCTCGCGAATTTGGTCCGCCGTTACCGCTTCGATGTTCTCGATCATTTCATCCAGAGTGAAGAAGCGCTGGAAATGCAGTTCCTGGCGGGCCAGGTTGCTCATCCGGCTGGATGTGGATTCGAGGCCGAGCATGAACGATCCTTTGAGGTTATCCTTGGCGCGCCGCAGCTCTTCTTCCGGCACCAGGTTCTCCTTTGATCTCGCGCAGCTCCTTCACGATGGACTGGATCACCTGCCCGGCGGTCTCGACGGCCGTGCCTGCGTAGATGGCCATGCAGCCGGTATCGTGATACATCGCGAGCTCGGAGTAGACGGCGTAGGCCAAACCCTGCTTCTCGCGGATGTTCTGGAAGAGCCGGGAACTCATGCCGCCGCCGAGGATAGTATTCAGCGCGTAGCAGGCGAAGCGCAGATCGTGCGAAACCGGATAGCCCGGCACGCCCATGTACAAGTGCGTCTGCTCGAGCGACTTCTTGTCGCGGAACACCAGGCGCGCGTGCGGCACCGGAGCGACATCGGGCGAGAGCGTCCCGTTCTTGGGGAGATCCTCGAAATACTGACGCGCCAAATCGACCAAGTGCTCGTGATTCAAATTGCCGGCGGCGGTGATCAGGATATTCGACGGCGAATAATAGCGCCGGTAGTAATCGTTGATCATTGCGCGGTCGAAGGCGCGAACCGTGTCCTTCGTGCCAATGATGGGTTTGCCGAGCGGATGATCCTTGTAGAAATTGCTGGAAAAGATATCGTGGAGCAGATACTCGGGGTTATCCACCTCCATCTTCAGCTCTTCGAGGATGACGCCTTTTTCCTTCTCGATATCCTCTTCGCGAAATAGCGGGTTGCGCACCATGTCGGCCAGGACATCGAAGGCGAGCGGCAAATGCTCGTCCAAGACTTTGGTGTTGTAACTCACCATCTCTTTGGCTGTGAAGGCGTCCAGGCCGCCGCCGATGGAATCCACCGAGCGCGCGATTTCTTCGGCCGAACGATTCTTAGTGCCCTTGAAGAGCATGTGTTCGATGAAGTGCGAGATGCCGTTCTCTTCGGAGGTTTCGCGGCGGGAGCCGGTCTTGATCCAAACTCCCAGCGACACACTTCGCACGTGAGGCATCTCCTCACTGATGACACGCACCCCGTTCTTCAGGGTTGTTGCTTCGATATCGCGGAGAGTTTGAACTGCGCCAGCCATTTTGCCTACGTTTCTATCTTATCGCGGTTTTGTCACGTTCCCGTCCGGGGCGCGCGAGGTATACTGAAGAAAATGGCGCAAGCTATTGTAGGGCTTGAACTTCCCGATCTCCAAGAAACCCTGGGCCAAGACCAGCCCGCGTTTCGAGCCCGCCAAGTCTATGACGCGGTGTACCGGCAGAAGGTCACGGATCTGGTTCAGATCACGACTCTGCCGCTAAATCTAAGAAAAGAATTGGCTTCGAAGGTTGCCGTGGGATTGCCGGAGGCGGCGGCCGAGTATGAGTCGAAAGATGGCACCCGGCGCTATCTGTTGAAACTACAGGATGATCGGACGGTGGAAGCGGTTCTGATGCCGGACGAGGGTCGCGACACGATTTGCATCTCGAGCCAAGTCGGCTGCCCGGTGAATTGCCAGTTCTGCCTGACCGCCCTGATGGGACTCGAGCGGAACTTGACGGCCGGCGAGATCGTCGGTCAAGTGCTGTTCGTAATGCGGGCGCATGAAATCTCCACAGCGAGTGACCGGCTCAACATAGTGATGATGGGGATGGGCGAGCCGCTGTTGAATCTGCCAAACGTGATCAAGGCGACGCGGTTGTTGACCGATCCGGCGGGGATCGGGATTTCGCCGAAGCGGATTACGTTGTCGACGGCCGGCATTGTTCCTAAGATTGCCGAGTTGGGGCGCGAGCCGGTGCGGCCGAAGCTCGCGATTTCGCTGAACGCGTCGAGCGAAGAACAGCGGCGGGAGTTGATGCCGATCACTCGCAAGTATTCGCTGAAGGATTTGCTGGCGGCGTGCAAGGCGTACCCGCTGCGGCCGTGGGAGAAGCTAACGTTCGAGTACGTGCTGCTGAAGGGCATGAACGATACGGATGCCGATGCGCGGCGCGTGGTAAAGCTGCTGGCCCATTTGAACGCGAAGGTGAATCTGATCGCGTTGAATCCCGGGCCAGGCATTGCGTTTGAGACGCCGGATGCCGAGCGCGTTCACGCGTTTCAGGCAATCGTGCGGCGCGCGATGCCGTGTTTTGTGAGGAAGCCGAGGGGCCGGGACATCTACGCGGCCTGTGGGCAGTTGAAGAGAGAGGCGGTGCCGCAAGACCGCACCTTCATATTGGCCACAGATGAACACAGATGAACACGGATTAACAGAAAAAGTACTTGGCGCGGTCTTCGAAGTGTCGAATGCGCTTGGCGCTGGATTTCTAGAAAAAGTCTACGAGCGGGCCCTGATGATGGAACTGAGCCTTCGCGGTATTAAAGCCGTGGCGCAACCCTCATTTGGCGTCACCTATAAAGGGCGTTCGGTCGGAGAGTACTTTGCCGACATCCTAGTTGAAGACGAACTCGTGATCGAGCTCAAATTCGTCGAGCGTTTTGCGAATGAGCACATCGCCCAATGTCTCAACTATCTCAGGGCTTCTGGCAAGAGATTATGTCTTCTCGTTAATTTCCAAAAACCCAAAGTTGAATGGAAACGTATTGTTCTTTGATCCGTGTTTATCCGTGTTCATCTGTGGCTAACCAGTTACTTTCTGGGTCCGGCGCAGGGTGTAAGCTTCCGGGTTGATGTTTTCCGACCGGAGCTTTTTCCAATCATCAGAAGCGTGTATTAATTTGCCGCTGATGTGATTCGACTGCTCCGACGCCAAAAACAGCGCGAGCTGAATCTGTTTTTCGGGCGCGACGCCACCGGTTTGCCGGATCTGTAGCGCCTCCTCGGTCTCCTTCCAGCCCGCACGGTCGCCGGCCCGCAGGATCTCGTCGGTCATGTGAGTGTACGTTCCGCCGGGGCCCATGCAATTGAGCTGCACGTTGTGCTCGCGGGTTTCCTCGGCGATGGTTTCTATCAGCCGCACCACGGCAGCCTTCGACGCGGCGTAAGCCGAGAGATTGGGGCGCGCGGTGGTTGCGCCCGGGCCGCTCAACACGATGATCTTTCCGGCGCGTCGCGCGATCATGTGCGGAAGCACGGCCTTGCAGGCGTTCATCACGCCCAGCAAATTGGTATGGATGGTATCGATCCAAGCTTTCGGCGACTGATCGACAAAAGGTCCGATGGGGCCCGGAATGGCCGCGGCGCAAATCAAGACGTCGACTTCGCCATAGTGGACGCGCATGCGGTCAACGGCCGCGTTCACTTGCTCGAAGTCTGTTACGTCGGCCCGGATGCGAAGCGCGTTGCCTCCGGCGTGCTCGATTTCAAGATGCGCGAGATCCAATTCAGCTTTGCTGCGCGCCAGCAGAGCGACTCGATTGCCGGCGGTCGCGAACCCGAGCGCCAGACGCTTCCCGATGCCTCGCCCGGCTCCGGTTATGAGCACACCCGCATTGGTGAGAGTGTCCACCGTGGTGATCCTTCCAATTCAAGTTAGTACAAAGTAGAGGGCGTAGCTAGCCGGACGCGGCCGTATCCTTGTGGCGGTACATGGACTCGTCGACGCGGCGAAATAGGTGCGCCAGCGATTCGCCCGGAGCGTATTGCGCCAAGCCAACCGAAACCCCAAGATCAATACGGATTTCGTGGCCCTCGCCTGATATGCGGTAGGGACCGTTGAGGCGGTTGGCGATCTGGCGGGAGCGAGTTTCGGCGTGGGCCTGTTCACAAGCGAGGATCGCGACAAACTCGTCGCCGCCCCAGCGGCAGACGAAATCGCGTGCACGGACCTGACCGCTGAGCCGGGCCGCCAGTTGCTTCAAGACCTCGTCGCCGCAGAGGTGCCCATGTTGATCATTCACCGCCTTGAAGCCGTCGAGATCGAACAACAACACGCAGAACTCCTGTTGGGCTGCGATGCGGGCCGCAAGCTCGCGATCCAACTCCCGGCGGTTGGCGACGCCAGTCAGCGGATCGAGCGTGGCCAGTAGCTCGGCCTCGTGCAAGCGGTGCTGGATTTCGGTCATCTTCTCGCGCAAGCGCGCGAAGGCGTCGTGGCTGTCGAGCTCGATGGATTCGGCGAAACCACGCATTTCCGAGGTTTGCCGCCCGAGCTTGGTCAGGTCGCCGGAGCGGAGAGCTGATTCCACCTGATCTGCGAAATCCACCAGGCGTTCCACGTACTGGACGCTGCGCACGGTGCGTGAATCCTCGGTGCGGGCCATCATGTCGAGGGTCTGATTCAGGTCGCGAGCCAGAGCCTGGTTGTTGTGGCGGGCCTTGGCGGAGAAATCGCACAGGATTTCGTGCAGAACCTGGCGGCTGTCTTCGAGAGACTGGGAACTGGCGTCCGATGCCAGGCCCGCGTGCAGCCGCGTCAGTCGTTCACGGTATGGAGCGCTGATCTCGGGAGAAATCGCCTCGATGGCCTCGGCGACATCGAGAATCGCGGATAAATAGCACTCCACGGCAGCGGGCGTGGCGTTCGGGGAAGTCTCGGGCGAGCTCATGCAAACTTCTCGATTGGCTATCCTTTGGGGGCTGCCGGTTGGGATGCCGCGGCCGGAGCTTTCGGTTCGAAACCGTCTTGATAGGCTTCCACGCCCTGCGATGGCACGGCCATCTTGATGATCTTGCGGTTGTCGTCAACCCAAAAGTCCGCACTGATGGGCGGGCCCTGGGGAGGAGTTCCGCTGACAGTTAAATGATTCAGGCCGGCGGTACTGGCCGGCGAATTCCACTTGTTCCTTGCCCTTGAAAACGACGCTCGCCGCCACTTCAGCCTGACCGAGGATGTAGACGGGAATCTGTTGCGCGTCACGGGTGTCAAAGCTGGCGCGCATGGCGAGCAGGGTCCAGGGATAGAGCGGGAGATTATTATTGACCACCACTGCGTCGGCATGAACGGGGAGATCCTTGGTTTGCGGACCTTGCCCGGTGTCGATTTCGTTCTTGGCTTGGCCACCGGCGAAGGTTGTATGGACGTTCATCTGAATCGCGCCGAGCTTGGATTTCGAGATCGCTTCCACCGGCTCGTATTTTGCGTTGGTGGCAACTTCGAATTTCTCGATATCGATTTTCATCGGGCCGAGATTGGCGGAGCCTGATCCGTCAATGTCCATTCCGCCATTACTCGATTTCACGACAGTATAGTTTTCGGTCGCCACCGGATTTCCAGCCATGTAGATGGTGAGTTTTCCGCCATTGGGCGCCACATTCCGCGGAATGTCATTGGGCGCGGCAACAGGCTTGGCCTCGGCGGCGGCGGGCTTATTCACCAGCGCCTGGACTTCGGCCGGCAAATCGAAGCGATCCTTGGGCAGATCGACATTGGTTTCGACGCTCTGAACCTGGATCACGAATTCCTGCCCAGCCGCGCGATTCACCATACGGCGAGGCGACAGAACGCCGCCGTCTTTTTGATAATCGCCGTACACGACTTCCGCATTGATTTCGCCCATTTGCGAACTGACGGTGGTCATCGTTTTGATGAGCAGCCCGGTGGCCTTGTCGTGGAACTCGATCAGCGGCTTGCCTTCCTTGGGTGTGAACACGATCTTGTAGCAATCGTGGCCCTCCACGGATTCGACGCTGGCATTCTCACCCTTGAGGTAGAGCTTTTGCCAATAGAGGCTTCCGTTGAAGGCGCCTTCCCGAAGCGCATCGGCCCGTTCAGCGCCCTGCTTGATGCGCGGACCCTGGACCGCAGAGTTCTCCCAAGCGACTTCGCCGTTGCTTCCCGACGCGATTTTTCCGATTCCCGGCAGCTCCGTTACGCCCAAATACTTGTCGGGAGCAGCTTCGTAGATGGTGAGGGAGCCTTTGAGTCCTTGTTTCGGGAACTCCACGGTGGCGTGTTCCACCACGTTATGCCGGGCCTCCCAAGCCGCGCGCCCGCCGGTGGCGGAGATCCAGTGGTCGATGACGGTTTGGGCACTGGGAAGCGGCTCGTCGGCGGCAAGCAGGGGAAGCGAGGCCGCCAACAGGGCGAGTGTCAGTCGATTCATACGTTGACCTCCGGCCGTTTTTTCACTTTAGCAGGCTCCGCTTACTCACGTGCGCGGCTCAGAAACTCGCGCGCCCCTACTGCACCGGCTCGTTGGAAGCGACTTTCTTGGAGCTGACGATCTCGTGCGCGCGGTTGAGCATGGCCCTGGAGGCAGACAGCGCATTGGCGCCCTTGGCGACTTCCGGATCGTTCTGGAACGCCAGGCGGTCGGAATCTTCCTTGCTGAAAGCAGTGATGAAGAACTCTTCGCGGAGACGCTCGCGGATCCAGGACTGATCGCGGACGTAGTCGGCCTTGAGGAACGAGACGCCACGCTTGGCGGCGAATTCGCGGAAGTCCTCGATCACCTGCGAGTCGGCCGTCCAATCCTTGGGGAGGGGCGTGGCGCGGTGGGCGAAAAACTGGGGAGCGTAGAAGAAGAACACCAGATTGTCGTTGAGCGCGGCTTCGAGCGGCGTCAGCTTGGGCGTATCGTATTTATCGTCCGGCCGGATGCCGTCACCGCCGTAGACGATGCGTCCGCTATCGGTCTTTCGCATGTCATTCGAGTTCACTTTGCCGTCTTCGTTGCGGCTCAAGTACTCAAACAGGCCTTGATGTTCGTAATCGCGCTGGATCAAGCGGCCGCTCGGCGTGTAGTATTTCGCAATGGTGAGCAGTAGAGCGCTGTTGCCGGAAAGCGGGAAGGGCGCCTGAACCAATCCCTTGCCAAAGGTGCTTTCGCCCAGAACCCAAGCCCGGTCGTGATCCTGCAAAGCGCCGGTCAGAATCTCGGCGGCCGATGCGGTTCCGCGGTTCACCAGCACCACGATGGGGAACTCGCGCCCGCGCTCGCCGTGCTTGGCGATGAACTTGGTTTCGGCCGAGGCGCGGCCGTGATGCGACACGATGAGCTGGCCCTTGCGCAGGAAACGGTCGGCTACATTCACGGCCTCCTGCACCAGTCCGCCGGGATTGTCGCGCAGATCCAGCACCAGACCGTCGATGTTGGCTTCGGGAAAGCGCGCCAGCGCCTGGTCGACTTCATGGCTGGTGGTCTCGTTAAACGCTTCGATGCGCATGTAGGCGATGCCCGGACGCAGCCAGAACGCGTAGTTGACACTGCCGCGGGGCACGTTGTCGCGAACCAGCGAGAAGTGCATCGGCTCGGTATGGCCGGCGCGGCGCACCGTGATCGTCACAGGCGTCCCTTTGGGCCCTTTGAGCATGCCGGAAACTTGCGAAACTGTGGAGTGCTCCGTATTGCTGTCGTCGACGGCGATGATCTGATCGGCTGGGCGGAGCCCCGCGCGGTAGGCCGGCGAGTTCACGAACGGATACATCACGATGACCTTGCCTTCGGGCGAGCCAACGTACATTCCGACGCCGAAGTAGTGGCCGGACTGGCCCTCGCGCATCAGTTGATAAGCCTTGGGATCGAAAAAATTCGAGTGCGGATCGAGCGACCGCAGCATATTGGGGATGGCGCCCTTAAACACGGTATTGTCGGCGTCCACGTGGTCGGCGAAGTTGCTTTCCACCGCTTCATACACCTGCGTGAATTTTTTCAGGCTTGCGTTGACGTCCGCTTCCGACTGAGCAAAAACAAAAGCCGGAGCAGCGATAAGGAAGAGAGCTGAGCCCAGGAGCCAGCGGGGCGATGACATAAGGTGGTTCAACCTCGGGTCCTTTTATAGTACCAACACTTCCAACCGCCACAGGCGGTCCCATACTCTAGACGCTAATTGCATGCTCCGCGGCTGACATAACTTTCAAAAAAGCGGCATCCAGGTGGACGGCAGCAAGTACATCCGATCGGATGCCTGTTTCAGGCGAAAGGTTTCGACCGAAATGCGCCGGCCATCGGTGCGCAGGGTGATGAGGCCATCCTGATCGGTGCGCAGAACTCTGGCATGATGGGCCGCCAGACGCTGGAGTACCTGGGGATGGGGGTGGCGAAAGGTGTTTTCGAAGCCGTCGGAGATAACGGCGAACTCGGGCGACACGGCGTCCAGGAAGGGATCGCTGCTGGACGTGTTGCTGCCGTGATGGCCAACCTTGAGGATGTCGGCGCGCAGGGGCTCGCTGCGGGCCAGTGCGCCGCGTTCCATCGGATTCTCCATGTCACCGGTTAGAAGCAGGGAGCGATGGCCGTAGGTTACGCGAAGGGCCAGGGAGTCGTTGTTGATAGGACTGTCGCCCGGGAGGTAACCGGCGGGCGGCGAAACAACCTCGATGCGTGCCCCTCCAAAATCGAAGGTGCGGCCGCTCGGCAGAGCAAGAATCTTAACGTTTTCGGCGCTAGCTTGGCCGCGAACCGCCGTCCAGGCCGCGCTGGGGGCCATGGCGCCGGTCCAAAGTTCAGCAGGGTGGAAGTTTTCAATCACCGCGGGAAGGCCGCCGGCGTGGTCGTCGTGCGCGTGGGTCAATGCGACGGCATCGATTTTCCGAATGCCGCGGCTCCAAAGGTAGGGCGACACGACATCCTCGCCGATATCAATGCGGGCGGTGGCGTGGTGTCCATAGGAAAGTATGCCGCCGCCGTCCACAAGCAGCAGCTTCGAATCGGGAAAGCAGACCAGCAGACTGTCGCCTTGTCCTACATCGATGGCCGTGAGCTCGAGCTCACCGGGGTGCAGAGCAGGCGGGAAGGGATGCCAGAAGATCAGTGCAAATAGGCCAAGAACCGCGGCCAGCGCGACCCACGACCACGGCCTGGAGCGGCGCATCGCGAGAGCCAAAACCAGGAGCGCTGCCGAGAATGAAATGCCCAACCACAGCGGCGGCGCGAGCACCCGCCAATCCGGCTCGAAATGGGTGTGCCATCGGGCGACCACCTCACCGGCGTGCAGGAGCGCGCCCGCAACGATGGCTGGAAGGCGCCACATCGTTAGGATCGCGAGGAAGCCCAAGGGAACCACCAGCGCGAGCAGGGGAACCACCAGGATATTCGCCGAGAGGCCGGTGAGCGAGATGCGGTGAAAATAGATTGCCATGGGCAGAGCGAGACCGATCTGGATCGCCGCCGAAATGACCGCAAGTTCAAAAGCGTAGATTGCAATGCGTACCGCGGCGGCCAGTAGGCGCGAGGCCCAAACCTGCGGTATCGGAATGTAGTAGCTCAATGTCTCGGCAAGTAGCCGGAGTTCGAGGCGAAATTGAGCGGCGCGCGGCGGCAAGCGCGGATCGCGACTGGGCTGGTTGATTCCGGCGATCGCGCGGGCGTAAGGCAAGGAAGTGGCTTCCAAAAGAGGTCTGGCGAACAGACCAATGGCGGCGACGGCCAGGAAGGACAACTGAAAGCCCGCCTCGAAAAGCTGGCTTGGATCCCAGAGCAAGTACACGATGGCGACCGCTGCCAGCAGATTCAGCACTCTGCCCCGCCGGTAGAAGTAGCGTGCCGCGACAAACAACGTAAAGCCTCCGGCGGCACGGATGGCCGGGGCATTCCAACCCGAGACTAGAGCGTAGAGCCACGCGCCGGAGGCGGTGATTGCGAGCGCGGTCATCTCGGGAAGAAAGCAGAGCCGCAGGAGAACCAGCAGGAACGCGGCGAGAATCGTGATGTGGAGGCCGTCGATCACCAGCATGTGATAGGTACCGGTGCGGCGGAAGTGATCGGTCCAAATGCGTTCCATGCTCGTGGATTCGCCGATGAGCGTGGCATCCATCATAGCGATGGCATAGGGATTGCCGGGATAGAGCCGCTCGATACGCCGGAGCGCGCTCGTGCGCAGGCTGAAGATTGCCGCGAAGAAACGCGATCCGCAGCGGCCCGGCTTCACGGCGACAGCGCTTCCGGCTGAGGTGGACGCGGTCCAATAGATGTGGCTGCGCGCCGAAAAGCCTGCGTAGTCGAAAGCGCCAGGATTTTGAAAATTGCGAATGCGGCGCAAGCGGGCCTCGAGTTCGACGGCTTGCCCGTAGCGCAGGTCCGGCGGCGCTTCCCCGTCCCGGATGGACAAGGTGACACGGGCGCGCGCACCAGGCGCCAACTCGATCAGGAATTGATCGCGGCCTTCGAAGAACGCAGGTGGCGAGACGACGCAGCCGTCCAGAATCACGGTTTCGTGCGCGCCGGCGTCGATCTCGGGTGGGAGCCCAGTCCGGCGGGACGTCTCGAGTAGGACGCCGCACAGCAGGACCAGTACGGCCGCGCACAGCGGCAAAGTCCGCGAAGAAAGCCGCCACGCGAGCAGGGTGATCATCGCTAAGAGCGGCAGGCTCCAGAGGAGGTCGCGTAGCGGGAAGGAGACGAGGCGGGAGAGGACAATGCCCGAGGCAAGGGCCACGAGCGGAGCGCCCATGGGGTCTTTCACGGCAGGGTTCCTCACGTAGAAAACAGTAGTGCGCGCATCAGACCAAATTCTCTTCAGCATCTACACCGGGAGGAAAGTTGAAACAGGGCGGCAGGACGGAGTCTCACAATCCTGGAAGATCGTGTCCCTATATGGAAATTCTTTTGGTGGAGGACAATGCGGGTGATGCGGTGCTCATCCGGCAAATTCTAGCCGAAGCCGCGATACCCGTGAACCTGCATATTGCGCGCGACGGCGAGCAGGCACTCACCATGATGAACGGCGGGTATTTTCAACCCGCGCTGATCATTTTGGATCTGAACATCCCGCGCATCCCCGGCCTCCTCCTGCTCGAACAATGGCGGGCCGGCGACGTTCCAGTAGTGGTGTTCAGCTCGTCGCTCAACGAGGGCGAGAGAACCCGAGTGCTCGCGCTGGGCGCGCGCGAATTCATTCAGAAGCCCACCGATCTCGACGCATTCGCTCGCGCCGTGTGCGGGATCATCGAGCGGTGGGGCGAGAACAAATCTGCTTGCGGCGCGTAAGCCTATCTTCGCAATTTCCGAAACTGGCAAGATAGAAACATGCAAAAGCGGCGGCTGGGCGCGAGCGATCTAGAGATCACCCCTATCGGCGTGGGGGCCTGGGCGATGGGCGGCGGAGGAACGCAGTTCTCGTGGGGAGCGCAGGACGACAGCGAGTCGGTCGCCGCGATTCATGCGGCGCTCGACCAGGGCATAAATTGGATCGACACGGCCGCGATCTATGGCTTGGGGCACTCCGAGGAAGTGGTCGGACGCGCGATACAGGGGCGTTCGCTGAAACCACTCGTGTTCACCAAGTGCGGGATCGTGTGGGACGAGCGGCGCGAGCCGCGGCGAACTATCGAGCCGGAATCCATCCGCAATGAAGTCGACCAGAGCCTGCAGCGGCTGAAGCTGGACGTGATCGACCTGTATCAAATCCATTGGCCGGAACCGGATGCTCTGATCGAGGCGGCCTGGACGATGATGGCCAAGCTGAAGGAGCAGGGCAAGGTTCGGCACATCGGGGTTTCGAATTTCAATGTGAAACAGATGCAGCGGGCGCACGCGATCGCGCCCGTTACCTCGCTCCAGCCGCCCTACTCGATCATTTCGCCGGATATCGAAAAGGAGGTCTTGCCGTATACGCTGGCAAACGATATCGGCGTGATCGTTTATTCGCCAATGAAGTCCGGCTTGCTGACCGGAGCGATGACACGCGAGCGTGTTGCAGCCATGCCCGAAGACGATTTTCGGAAGCGCTCTCCCAATTTCAAGGAGCCGCTGCTCTCGCGCAATCTGGAGTTGGCTGGGTTGTTGGGCGCGATTGGCAGGCGGCACGGGAGATCGGCGGGCGAAGTTGCCATTGCCTGGACCCTGCGGCATCCGGCCGTGACGGGCGCGATCGTGGGGATGCGCTCAGCGAAGCAAGTGGGCGGCGTGATTGGGGCGGCAGAGTTCCGGCTGAGCCCGGAAGAAATCGAGGAGATCGAGAGATTCCGGGCGGCGAGCGCGGCGACAGTAACGGCTTAAGGACCGCGTGCTCAAGCGCGCCCGGCTCGCAGCGTCGCCCGCACCAGGAAATTGTGCCAACTGCGGGGTAGAGCCAGGCCGGCCAGCGCGGCTGCGGTCATTTTCCAATTCCGCGCATCGGCGAGAAATCCGAACGGGGCCGCCCGGAGCGATCGCCAGAGAAAACGCAACGCGGCCGAGTAGTCGCCGTTCTGGTACGAGCCGAAGGCGAAGAAGCGTTGCATGTTGCAACGGGCCTTTTTCTCGACGCGTGCCACCTCTTCGGGCGCTAGCGTCCGCGCCCGATCAAGCACCCGCTCGAAGTTTTTTTCCATCAGGTCAACATTGCGTGTGAGCTGGCCGGGACGGCGCCGGTAGAACGTCAGGAACTCAGGAATCGCCTGCAGATTGCCCGGCCGCAACAACGCGACCCGGAGCCAAAAATCGACATCATGGCAGCAGGGAAAGCTGCTATCGATCCCTCCGGCGGCCAAAAGAGCCTCGCGGCGCACCACCAGGGCAGATCCGTTGCCGATGACGTTGTCCGCCAGCAGTTGAGAAAACGAGACTGATCCCTTCCACAACTGCGATGTCAGGCCGGTATCGCGCGCCTGCTCATCTACGATGCGGGACCACGAAAATGTCAGATCGGCGCCGGGGTGGCTCTCGAAGAATTGGATGTGGCGCTCCAGCTTGGTAGGCGCCCACAAGTCGTCCCCATCCAGGAATGCGATGTAGGGGGCTCGCGCGAGTTCAACGCCCCGGCAGACCGGAAACGGCATGCCGCGGTGGGGTTCAGAAACAACCTGGAGTCGCGCATCGCCTTGGAACCGGCTCAGGCACTGCAAGGTCCCGTCGGTAGAACCGTCGTCCACGACGATCAATTCAAAATCGGCCAGCGTTTGCGCGAGCACCGACTCGACGGCCGCCCCAATGTAGCTGGCGAGATTATACGCGGGCATGACGACGCTGACCGCGGGCCGACCACTCATATGAGATATCAGAGCACATTTGGCCCGAAGGATTTAGAATTAACTTGGCCATGACTCCCACTCCGCCCCGCCTCTACCTGGAGCGTCCGGGCCCGGTGCAGCGCTTTTGGGGGCTGTTTCGCCAAGCCTGTATCTCAACTTACGAGAACAACGTTTTCGGTATCGCCAAGGGCGCGGCCTACTCGTCGCTGCTGTCGTTCTTTCCCGTATTGGCATCGCTCGGTGCGATCCTGGCGAGCGTGAACGCGGGCGCGGTGGCGCGCGTGTTTTCCAGGCTTCTGTTCCAAGTAATCCCACCGGGCACAGAGGATCTGGTGCGATCGCGTTTCACGGCACGGAGCCCGCAGTCTGGCTGGCTGATACTGCTCGCGACGCTGCTTTCGACGTTCGCGGCATCGGGCGCGATGATGACGTTCATGGAGGGATTCCAGGCGGCCTACCGGCTGCCCTCGGGCCGGTCCTTCCTCAAGCAACGTGGCGTGGCGATTCTGCTGGTATTCATCGCCGCCGTGCCGGCCATCGGCTCGTCAGTGTTGATCGTATTCGGAGCGCGCATCGAGCAATGGATGCTGGCTTCGCTTGGCCTGGCGCCGCAGGAGGACTTGAGGACCTCCGTAGTCCTCGCCTTCGGCCTCCTGCGTTATGTGGTTGCGCTGGGGGCCACAGTGCTTGTCACGGGCTTGTTGTACTACGCTGGTCCAAACCGGCAAATGAAGTTCGCGAGCGTGTGGCCCGGCGCGATTCTCGCGACGGTGCTGTGGCTGCTGGCTACTTCGGGTTTCGCGCTCTATGTGCGCCATATCGCCAACTACAACGTGCTTTACGGCAGCATCGGCGCGGTAATCGCGTTGCTGGTTTGGATGTACCTGCTGGCGGTCATCGCGATGTTCGGCTGCGAGTACAATGCAGTGCGGGAACGGCTGTTAGACTGAGTACTGCTTGAACGGCAACGGCAACGGCCCCGTCATCTCCGTCCGCGGACTTCGGAAGTTTTACGGAACCTTCGAAGCAGTCCGGGGCGTTGATTTCGAAGTGCGCGCGGGAGAAGTTTTCGGATTGTTGGGGCCGAACGGCGCAGGCAAGACCACCACCGTCGAGATTCTGGAAGGCCTGCGGCAGCGCAGTGCCGGCGAAACGCTGGTGTTGGGTCTGGATCCCGGCCTTCAGCCCCTCAAGATCAAGGACCGCATCGGTGTCTGCCTGCAGGCAACAAACCTGCCGGAGAAGATCAAAGTACACGAGGCGCTGGCGCTGTTCGCGTCGTTCTATTCGCGTCAGGTAGACCGCAACAAGCTGTTGGATCGACTCCAACTCACCGAGAAACGCGACGAGTATTATTCGAAGCTCTCGGGCGGACAAAAACAGCGGGTGGCGCTGGCCCTGGCCATGGTCAACGATCCGCAGTTGCTGTTTCTGGATGAGCCCACTAGCGGCCTGGACCCTCAGATTCGCCTGGAGATCCACGGCCTGATCCAGGAATTGCGCGATGCGCAACGCTCCATTCTGCTGACCACGCATTACATCGAAGAGGCCGAACGGCTGTGCGACCGTGTGGCCATCATCGACGAAGGGCGAATCATCGAGATTGGCACGCCTCGCGAAATCCAACAGCGGACGCTCGGGCAAAGCCGCATCGAGATCGAGTGCGAACAGCCGATGCCGGCCGATGGGTTGCCCCCGTTCCTCTCGACGGAGAAGCACGCTTTTTCGGACGACCGGAAGTCGCTGACCGTGGATTCCGAGCACCCCGCCCGGACCATCGTCGAACTCGTGAAATGGATCGATCAGTTGGGCATCGGGCTGGCCGACATCCATTTGAAAAGGCCGACGCTTGAGGATGTGTTCATTGCGCTGACCGGCAAGCGGCTGCGCGAGTAACAAGGGACAAGATGCTGAAAAGCTTTCTGGCTCATGCCGAGATCAATCTCAAGCTGACATATCGCGACAAGACGGTCATCTTTTTCAATTACCTGTTCCCGCTGATCTTCTTTTTCATCTTCGCGACGCTGTTCCACGCCGAGCAGGGCGGCGCAATCATTCAGGTCCTCACCATGGTGCTGAGTATCGGGATTCTTGGCATCGGGTTCTTTGGAGCCGGAATTCGCGCCGTTCAGGATCGCGAGGCGAACATCCTGCGGCGATTCAAGGTGGCCCCCGTTTCCGCCGCGCCGATGCTGGCGGCGTCCCTGCTCACCGGCTTGCTGAACTTCCTACCTTCAGCGGTCCTGATGATTCTGCTATCGCACTTCATATACGGGATGGCGTTTCCCGAGCGCTGGATTTCGCTGCTGATTTTCATCTCGCTGGGCGTGCTCGCGTTTCGCGGACTCGGGTTGATCATTGCGTCGGTGGTGAACTCGGCGCAGGAGAGCCAGATCGTAATTCAACTGCTGTATTTTCCGATGCTTTTCTTGAGCGGCACGGCGATCCCGATCAGCGTGCTTCCCGACTGGGTGCAGTTACTGGCGCAATTTATTCCCTCGACGTACCTGGTGAATGGAATGCAGGCGATTGTCGGGCGCAACGAGACGGTGCTGCAGAACGCGGCGGGGGCCGGCGCGTTGATCATCACTACGGTGCTCGCGACTTTTCTGGCAGTGAAGTTGTTTCGCTGGGAGAAGGAGGAAAAGATCGCCAACTCGGCCAAGTTATGGCTGCTGGCGGTATTTGCACCGTTTCTGTTATTGGGTGCGTACCAGGCCCACAATCGCGAGAGCATCGTTCAAGCAAAGCTGCTGACGCGCCAGTTCCTGCAGAGCCACACGGTGCTGATTCGCGGGGCGCGGATCTTCGTGGGAGACGGGCGCGTGATCGAAACGGGCGCGGTGCTGATCAAGAACGGCAAGATCGAGCACGTCTATGAAGGGGAGGCGCCGGATCCAAAGCAACTTCGCGCCGAGGCAGTGGAAGCAGCGGGCAAGACTGTGCTGCCGGGACTCATTGATGTACACGTGCACTTGATTTCGCTGGGAGGTTTCTCGCAATCGGCGGACGCCTATACGGCGAGCACGACTATGCCGCGCGCCCTGGCGGCGTATCTGTATAGCGGGATCACGGCGGTAAAGAGCGCCGGCGATCCGCTCAACGACATTCTGAAGACGCGCACGCTGGTGAACTCGGGCGAGCGCCTGGGCGCGGAACTTTTCGCGGTCGGCCCGATGTTTACGGCGCCGGGAGGCCACGGCACCGAATATTTCCGCAGCATTCCGGAGCCGTATCGCAAGGCCGCCGAGGATCAGACTGTGCGGACGCCTGCTTCGCCCGAGGAGGCCCGCCGGCAGGTGGATGCCTTAAAGCAGATGGGCGTGGATGGCATCAAGGCGATTCTCGAGGCCGGGCAAAGTGGCTTCGTTTTTCCGCGGCTGGACGTCGCGATCCTCCGCGCCATAGCCGAGGAGGCGCGTGCGAAGGCGCTGGCGATTGTGGTTCACACCGGAGACAGCCGCGACATTGCCGATGCTCTCAACGCGGGCGTGAATGGGATCGAGCATGGCTCGTCGCGCGACGACATCCCGGTGTCGCTCTTTGAGCAGATGAAGGCCGGCGGCGTGTATTACGATCCGACGCTCTCGGTCTGGGAGGGCTACACCGACGTCGCGAACGGCAGTATGGAGCCGCTGGAGCGGCCGCTGGTTTTGCAAACCGCGCAGCCCGGGCTTGATCGAGTCCTCGAAGACGTTTCTACAGTCGGCCAACGGGCTGGCGATGCGCGAGTCCATCAAGAGATATGGAGTGGATTTGGGAATTGCGAAACGAAATCTGATGGCCGCCTGGCAAGCCGGGGTTACGCTCGTCACCGGAAGTGACGCGGGCAATCCACTGGTGCTGCACGGGCCTACCATCGAACGCGAAGTGGAGTTGTGGGTGGACGCGGGCTTGCCGCCGGCCGTAGCGTTGCAGGCGGCGACCTATAATTCGGCGCGTTTGCTCGGCGCCTCGGATCGCATTGGTCTCATCCAAGAAGGGCGCGAAGCGAATCTTTTGCTGGTGGACGGCAATCCTCTCAAAGACATCAAGCAGATCGAGAGCGTTCAGCTCGTGTTCCTGAAAGGCGAGCAGATCAACCGCGCGACGCTGTTCGATCAATAATAGCGGCTACTGAAAATCCATGCCGCGCACCACTCCGCCAGCGGCGGCGTAATCGATCGTCACCGGTGGCGCCGGATCTTGCGGACCGCAGGTGAACTCATCCGGCGCATGCCGCATTTGAACGTGCTTTAGATCGGGGATCGCGAGCGCTACCAGTTTGCCGGCCGCTTCAACGCGAATGCTGGTCGTGCCGCCGCAATCGATCTCGCGCAGTGTGCCGTGGATCCTGTGAATCTCGTCGCCCTGCTCGACAAAGGGATTCCAGTCGGCGGTCTGGTGCGGCATCCGCGCGGTCACCAGGATCAATCGGCCGGAGGCATCGTGCGCGAACTGGACGCCGAGATCGGTCTGCGCGATGTAGGTTTGCTCCTCGGCACGCGCGCGTTCCGCTGCGGTGATCGCTTGCACGGCGGCATGCTGCGCGGCCGATTGCGCTTCGCCGCGGCGGCCGAGTTCGTTGAACGTGTCGGCGAGCGCCAACCAATAGACGTAGGCGCGTTTATCGGCCACCTCGCGCATGGCCTGGAACTCCCGTACCGCCGCTTCGTAGCGGCCCGCATTCTTCTCGAGCAGCGCAAGTTGATAATGGGCGTCGTCAAAATGTGGGTCGAGCGCAACCGCGCGCTCGAGAGCCGGGCGAATTTCATCCGGGGACAGGCCGGCTTGATCGGCCAGAATGGCATAGTGGAAGCACAGCTTGGCGTCGGCGATCCCTTGATCGATGGCTCGCTTCCAGGCGCGGCGCGCACCTCCGGAATCGCCTTTGTGCAGCGCGATCATGCCGAGCGCGGCGGAAACGTCGGGAGAATCCGGCGCATCGCGATCCAGGTCCAGGAACAGAGCCTCCGCCCGATCGAATTCGCCCCCAGCCAATAGGAGCTGCGCCAGCAGCGCGCGCGAGGCCAGTGGCGGCACATCCGAGACTTGCGCTTGGAACGGCGGCGCGACCACTCGCGGTAGCTGAATCATTACCGGCGTGCGTTGTTCCACCCAAGCGTGAAGATCGCGCGTGAGTTGATCGCCCGATTTCTTGTATATCTGTGCAAGAAGGTCAAGGCTCGAAGAGCCTTCGCCCGCGGCAGCCAGAAACCTGGGGAATGCGTTCTCGTATGCTGGGGAGAGCGCCAGCATGCCCGTGAGGGCCCAGCTCTCCGCATAAAACAAATCGTTTGTGGCACGTTCTTGATGCTGGAACGCTCCTTCGGCGAGAGCTGTCAGATCGGCCAGAGGCATCCAGGGCCGCCTGCGCAGAGTCTGAAGGCGGCCGAGCAGGGGACCTCCTAACTCCGTGCCGCTCCCGTCCATTCGCAGCGTGGTGTATAGCTCGGCCAGCCCTTCTTTGAGCCAGGGCGGCGACTTCGAACCGGAGGCGCGCAGAATCAGGTGCGCGTATTCATGCGCGGCGATAGCGAAAGACTTGGCTTCGCCTCCCGACATGACAATATAATCCTGATCGGCCAAGCCCACGTAGTACGCGTCCGAGTTGGCCCGCAGGCGATATGGCTGGTATTCCTGGGCAGAGGCAAATACGATAACGCGAACGCGGGACGATGGCGGCGCGGAACCGGTGCTCCAACCTGGCTGCTGGAAGAACGCACGTAATTTCTCGAACCAATCCAGGATCGCCCGCGCGCGCTGGTCGCTCGCCTGCGCATAAATCTCGAAGTGCTCGCTTCTCGTCAGCCGCCAGGATGGGACGGGCGCGGCCATGGCTGGGATCGCGACGACGGCGATCGCAGCTCGCCAGCAGTAGCTCAGCCGACGCACGGCTTCAGTGCGCTTCTCCCGTTAGGCTCACGACGGCAGCTTGATAATTGCCTGCGCCCATTTGTCCTTCGGGAAAGATGTTGTGCTGCGCGATCCACTCGAAGGATTGTTCGAATACCTGGCGGGTATAGGGCTCGAACACAATCCGCTCGCCGGGCCCCCAGCGGCGGGTATCCATCGACGAGTGGAATCGCTCCGGCATCTCTTTCTTGTAGTAGTGGGTATAGCGCTCAGGCCGCAGATCGATATCCCGCTGTGCCTGGCGAAGCGCGCGGAAGTATTTGCGCACGTCCTCCGGATCGGGATCGCCGGTGATCATGGACGCCATCATGAACGTGGTGTCGATGATCTTGCGAAAACCCAACTGTTCGAGAAAGTAGTATGGACCGCTGAACAGCGAGGCCGCGGGGACCTTGCCGTCGATCAACAGCTCCATTCTCTTGAAAAGCAGCCCGTCGGAGAACGACAGCTTGATCTGCATCCGGCGGCAGATACTGTTCCAGCGCCTGGATGGTAGCGTAATGGCTGCCCGACTGATAGCCCACCGAAATCGGCACGCCTGCCAGGTCGCGCGGCTCGCGCACGGGTGAGTCCGGCGGGACAAAAACTCCGGCCGGCGAGACCGAGTAAGCGTCGGCGTAGAGTCTTCCATGACCGTTGGAGGCCGCGACATTCACGGTCCAATGGCAGGCGCAACTCACATCGGTGGTTCGGCCCTTTTCGTAGGTCTGATAGGCGCCTACTTTGTCGCCGAGGTCGTGCCTTTTTCCGTCCTGGGAGACGATCTCGTCACGGAATTCGTAGTCCAGCCCCTCGGCGGCGAAGTAACCCTTCTCTTCGGCCACCCACTCCTGCAGCCGCATATGGGGCGCGATGACGAACTTGGACATGCGAACCTCCTTTGAACAGCCTTTGCCTCATTGTAGTCCTGTCGCGGCCCAGCGCTGGCCCATTGCGTTGCATGCAGCGCTAAAATATAATGCTGACAGTAGTTCTTACCCCGAGGAGGGTTTCCATAATGCTGCGCATTACTTTGATTGGTCTGGCAATGGGAGCGGTTGCGGTTGCCGGCACGGAGACTAGCTCGCCCACGTTCAACAAAGACGTTCTGCCCATTCTGCAGAAGAACTGCCAGGGCTGCCACCGGCCGGGCGAAGTGGCGCCGATGTCGCTCATCACCTACAAAGACGCGCGGCCCTGGGCCAAGGCGATGAAGGCGGCCGTAGTCAACAAGAAGATGCCGCCGTGGTTCGCCGAGTACGGCCATTTCGCCAACGATCGCACGCTGAGCGCCCGCCGATATCAACACGCTGGTCGTGTGGGCAAATAATGGAGCGCCCGAGGGCGATGCCAAGGATGCGCCGCCGCCGATGACATTCCCCGAAGGCTGGCAGATCAAGCCCGACATGATCATCGAAATGCCCAAGCCGTTCCACGTGAAAGCCTCCGGCACTATCAATTACCAGAACATCAAGGTGCATGTGAATTTTCCGGAGGACATGTGGGTAGTGGCCGCCGAGATGCGCGCTGGAAATCCCAAGGTGGTGCATCACATGAGAGCGATTGTCACGCCTCCCGGTGCAACCTGGATGGCCAAGGCCGTTTACGGCGAAGCCTACGAGGAAGGCTCGGAAGCAATGACCGGCGCGAAGGAAGGCACGGATCTTCTCGGCAAATACAATCCCGGGCTTGGGCGCGCAGCGCTTCGACGTGGACGGTTCCGCCAAGTTCGTGCCGAAGGGCTCGGACATCGTGTTCAACATCCACTACACCGCGGTTGGGACGGAACAGGAAGATCTGTCCAAAGTCGGACTGGTGTTCGCAAAGAATCCGCCCAAGCGCCGCTACTGGATGTCGCCCGGAACTCCGGCGGCCTTCAATCTCGTTCTTCCGCCGGGAGCTGAGAATCAAGAGGTGGTGAGCGAAGTAACCGTTGGTGTGGATCATGCGGAGTTGGTCTACATTCAGCCCCACATGCACCTGCGCGGCAAAGACTATGAGCTGGACGCCATCTATCCAACGGGAGAAAAGCAGGAGATTTTCAAGGGCAAATGGAATTTCGATTGGCAGGTTGGGTATCAGCTTGAAAAGCCGCTGCAGATGCCGAAAGGCACGCGCCTGGTGGCGATCGCGCATTACGACAACTCGCTCAACAACAAGTACAACCCGGATCCCACCAAGGAAATCCATTGGGGCGATCAGAATTGGGACGAGATGCAATCCGGCTTCCTTGGTCTGGTGGTGGACACGAACACGAACGTCTCGAAGATCTTCATCCCGTCCGGACCGAGCTTGTTGCCACGCGGAAAGTCGGGACCGACGCTCGCGAGTGCTTTGGGGTTGACGAAGTAGCCTCGGCATTCAACATCATTGCGCTAGACTAGGCGGATGCGAACCCTTTTCGTATCCGCTTTGCTTGTTTCCGCGCTGCCCACGTTCGCTCAGACACCCGACTGGTCCAAAATTAACGACGAAGCCATGCGCCATTTCCAGGCGCTGGTGCAAATCGACAGCACCGATCCGCCCGGCAATGAAACCCGCGTGGCCGAGTACGTCAAAAAGACGCTCGAAGCCGACGGCATTCCCGTGGTGATGGTGGCGAAGGACCCGGCGCGCGCCAACATCATCGCGCGGCTGAAAGGCAACGGATCCAAGAGGCCCCTGCTGATCATGGGCCATAGCGACACGGTGCGCGTGGACCCGGCGAAGTGGACCTTCCCGCCCGTTCAGCGCCACGCGCGACGGAGGCTACGTCTATGGACGCGGCACGCTGGACGACAAGAGCGATCTGCTGGCCACCATGATGACGATGCTGATGCTGAAGCGGCAGAACACGCCGCTCGATCGCGACGTGATCTTCGTTTCGGAAGTGGGCGAAGAGGCCTCCACCGGGCCTGGCATCGAGTACCTGGTCAACGAGCACTGGAAGGACATCGACGCCGAGTTCTGCCTCGCGGAAAGCGGCGGCGTGCGGCTGAAGAACGGGCAGGCGCGGTACGCGCTGGTGGAGACCACCGAGAAGCAGCCCAGAGCCGCGCGTCTGGTCGCCAAGGGTCCGGCTGGCCATGGCTCGCGTCCGCTGCGAACCAATGCCGTGGTGCATCTGGCGAAGGCCGTGGAAACCATCGCGGCCTGGGACCCGCCGATGCGCTTCAACGACACCACGCGTTACTACTTCGAGAAGATAGCGGCAGTGAGCAGTCCAGAAGAGGCGGCGCGGTTCAAGGGATTATTCGACTCCGCAGAAGGCGCCGGCGATTCGCGAGTACCTGGCCGAGCACGATCCCATCAGCTATTCGATGCTGCACACCTCCATTTCGCCCAACATCATCAAGGGCGGCTATCAGGTGAACGTGATTCCATCCGAGGCGGAAGCGACGCTCGACATCCGCGCTCTGCCGGACGAGAACATCGCCGCGTTTTATGACCTGATGCGCAAAGTGATCAACGACCCGTCGATCGAACTCGTACCGGAGACGACCAATCAGCGCCCGGGCGCGGCGCCGTCGCAAGCTGGATTCCGACGCTTATCACGCGGTCGAAGCGGCCTTCAAGAGCATCTATGGCGTGATCACGATACCCGTGATGAGTACCGGCGCAACCGACATGGCGTTCCTGCGCGCCAAGGGCGTCCAGTGCTTATGGCGTGGGCGCGATGGTGGACGAAGAAGATGCGCCCAAGGGCTTTGGACCGCATAGCGATCAGGAGCGGATTCTCGAACAAGCGGTGTATAAGCATGTCCAGTTTTTCTGGCAGGCTGTGAACTCGATTGCGGGCTCGAAGCATTGATGTAGCCTCGAAGCATTGATGCAGCATTGATGTGATGCCGGGCATCAACGGATGCGATAGACTGATGCGATGCGGCGCCTCGTAACATTTGCCTCGCTCCTGTTCGCCATCCCTGTGTTCGCGCAAGATACGCCCAAGCCGGTGTCACCCAAACCGCCGGTCCCGCGCACCGCGGAGGGAAAGCCGGACCTATCGGGCGTATGGCAGGGCGGGGGAGCCAGCGGACTGGCCTTTGCCATCGGATCGGCGAACGCGAAAGCCGCTGCGCCCCGGTGACGCCGCGGTTGCCAGCGCACCGGCCGCCGTGGTGCGAATTCCGTTCAAGCCTCCTTATCAAGATTGGATGCTTCCCAAGATCAAGGAACTTCGCGACAGGCGTAATATCGACGATCCCAGCGCGCGCTGCTTGCTGGTGGGCGTGCCGCGCATCACCAATGAGCCGCTGCCCATCAAAATCATTCAGACCAAGGACGAGATCACGTTTCTGTACGAAACATTTCACGCTTTTCGCGTGATCCCAACCGATGGGCGCAAGCATCCCGACGATATCGATCCGTCGTTCATGGGCGACTCGGTGGCGCACTGGGAAGGCGACACCCTGGTGGTGGATGTGATCGGTTTCAACGACAAAACCTGGGTGGGCGTGGGAGGCGCGACGCTGCATACCGAGGCGCTGCATGTGACGGAGCGCTACACGCGTGTGGATTACGACACGATTACCTACGAGGTCACCATCGACGATCCGAAGGCGTTCACGAAAATCTGGAGCCCCCCGCCGACATTCCTGTCGCTGCGGCCGGGCGAACGCCTGCATGAATACGAATGCATCGAGAACAACGAGGACATTGTGCGCTTTGAGGAGTTGTTGAAGAACCCCTCGTTGTTCGTCCGGCAGCCGTAGCAGATGATTTACTTCACGTCCGACCGCAGGAAGCTGACGTCCGAAGGCGCTGGTTTGCCGAACAACGCCGCGAGCCCGCCGGGCGAGACATTGCCTCTCAAGTAGCGGTCGAAGAACGCGAGGCTATATCGATCGATGATGTCGTGGAAGCGCGGGTTCAGATCGGTCCACGCCAGGTGTCCAGCCTCTTTGAATTCGACATAGTACTTAGGCGCGGACGAGCGATCGTAGGCGCCGCTGAGGCGCCGGACGGTGGGCGAGATTCCAAGATCGAGCGTGCCGCCCTGATACATCACGGGCACTTTCATTTCGGCCAAAGCGCCCTTCGCCACAAACGGAGTGTTAAACGGCGAAAGCGCCAACACGGCTTTGATGCGCGGGTCCTTCCACGATGCCCACGCTCCCGCGATCCCGAGCGCCGTGTACCCGCCCAAGGAATGCCCGGCAATTCCAACGCGTCCCGCATCGACACGCACACCTTGAAATGTTTGGGAACTCAGGACGGCGTCGAGAACGGTTTCGATGTCCGCTCGACGGCCTTTGTAGGTCGCCTCCGACCATTCCTCAGCGTTCTTGAAAGGTTCTTCGGGCCGCTGCCCGCCCGGCCGGGCCCCGCGCGCCCTACCGCAGCGCGCGTCCGCATGATTCGGCGCCACCACCAGGTATCCGGCGTTGGCCAAGGCCTCCATCAGAAATACCGACTGCGTGTTGCATCCGCCAAAGCCGTGCGAGAAGACCACTACGGGATATCCGGCGTCCGGCGTGGCGCCCATGGGTTTCCATACTGCTACGTCGCGTCCGCCGATGTTGACATGCGAAGCGCTATCGGCTGCCAGCAAAGGCGAGACCGCCAACATCACTCCGAACAAAAATCTCCTCATATGTTTATATGAACACGACACTGAGCCGGAACTCTCGGGTACAATGCATGCGAGCTATGCCCAAGAAACTTCTGCCCATAATCGCGAGTCTTCTGGGCGCCTGTCTTCCGATGACGGCCCAGGCCAACCTGCAATTGAAGATTTTTACGTCGAGTCCCGATGGCTACTCCGTCAACTCCACGCTGGTCTACGGCGACAAAGACGCGATCCTCATCGACTCGCAATTCCTGCTGAGTGAGGCGCACCGCCTGGCGGCGATGATTCTTGAGAGCAAGAGGAATCTCACCACCGTCTACGTTACGCACCCGCATCCCGATCATTACTTCGGCCTGGCAGTGCTCAAACAGGCCTTCCCGAATGCCAGGCTGGTAGCGCTACCCGTGACCGTGGCTGGGATCAAAGCCGGCTGGGGGCCGCGCTACAAATTCTGGAGCGCGACTTACGGCGCCAATATTCCGCCCGATCCCGTGATCCCCGACGAACTGCAGGGCAACACGCTGACGCTCGAAGGTCAGACGCTGGAAATCGTCGGCGGGCTGACCGGCGATAGTCCGAAGAACAACTCGTATGTATGGATCCCGTCGATCAAGGCCGTCATCGCGGGCGACATCGTCTTCAGCGGCGCGCACTTTGTGGTGCCGAAGATGCGGCAGGAGTGGATACAGACGCTGGATCAGATCGCGGCGCTGCACCCCGCGATCGTCGTTCCTGGCCATCAAATCGCGGGCGCGCCTACCGACGCCTCGACGATCGAATTTATGAAGCAATACATGCAATACTTCGATGAGTCAGCCGCGTCATCAAAGACGGCAGACGAACTTCGAGAAAAAATGAAGAGCCGCTACCCGAATCTCGGCCTGGAGACGCTGCTAGACTCGGGCTCGAAAGGGAGGTTCCAATGACGCAAGAGATTCTTTTGGCCGCACTGGCAATGAGCCTGCCGGTGTTGGGACAACAGAAAATCAAGCCGCTCACCGCGCTTGACTACATGGAAATCCAACAATTGAACTACAAGTACGCGTTTGCGTTGGACACCTGCTCGAATCACGGCGAAGACTACGCCAACCTCTACACCGAGGACGGCGTGTTCGTCGTCGGATTGAACGGCCTAGAGTATAAAGGGCATCAGAAGCTGGTGGAGGCTGCTGGTGGACCGACGTGCGAGCGGCTGAAGCGGCTTCCCCATCAATCGCACACCACGGAGAATCTGGTGATTGAGGCGTCCCCAGAAGGCGCCACCGGCAAGTCATACCTGGTTTATCCAGGCGATCAGGGCAAGCGCGGCGACGCGGATTTCGACGGACACGTAGGCGGCTATCAGGATGTCTACGTGCGCACTCCAAAAGGTTGGCGCATCAAGTCGCGGGTGCACGTATTTCCACCGCAGATCCCGGGCGAGTATAAGGGAGTGCCCAACACCAAACTCGATTCCCAGACCCGTTAGAATGGGGGTTCGCCCTGCATTGGGTCAAGCATGAAGATCGCCCTGGCACAAACCAACAGCACCGTCGGCGATCTTTGCGGCAACGCCAAACGCATCCTGGCGTTCTCGCAGCGCGCGGCTCAGGCGGGCGCGAGCGTAGTGGTCTTTCCGGAGCTCTCTCTCACCGGCTATCCTCCGCGCGATCTTCTCGAAAAGGAGAGCTTCCTCGATCGCACCGAGCAGCACCTGGAGCGGCTGGCGGCCGACGCCGGGCCGTCTGAACATCGCGATCATTTGCGGCACGGTGACCCGCACCGGTTCTTCGACCGGTCTGCCGATCTACAATAGCGCCGCCGTTCTGCAAGGCGGCCGCATCGCTTTCCGGCAGCACAAAATGCTGCTGCCGACTTACGACGTTTTCGATGAAGCGCGCTATTTTGAGCCGGCCGCGAAACAATCGCCGCTCGCGCTGGGCGACACCGTCTCCGCGCTCACCATTTGCGAAGACATCTGGAACGACAAGCAGTATTGGGAGCGCCGCCGCTACAGCCGCGATCCGGTGGAAGAGCTGGCTTCGGCCGGAGCGACGCATCCTGATCAGCATCAACGCTTCGCCGTATCACATGGGCAAGCGCGCGCAGCGGACTGAAATCTTCACCGCTACCGCGCGCCACTTTCGCGTGCCGATCATTTACGTGAACCAAGTGGGCGGGAACGATCAACTGCTCTTCGACGGAACCAGTTTCGCCATGAACCCGGAGGGCGAGATTATCGCGTGCGCGGCTTCCTTCGAGGAAGATCTGGTGCTGGTGGATACCGAGACGCTCACCGGCGACCGTCATGAAAATTTGTCCGACGAATGTGAAGCCGTGTACCAGGCGCTCGCCATGGGCACGCGCGATTACATCCATAAGTGCGGTTTCGAGCGCGTCTTGGTGGCCTTGAGCGGCGGGATCGATTCGGCGCTCACGGTGGCAATCGCGGTGGATGCCGTCGGCAAGGAAAACGTCATCGGCGTCGGCATGCCCGGCCCGTACTCGTCCGAGCACAGCATCATCGACGCGCGCGATCTGGCCCACAACCTCGGCATCCGGTTCGAGCTGATCCCGATCAAGAGCCAGTACGAGGCGTTTTTCGAATGTGCTGGAGCCCTTGTTCGACGGAGCGGACGATCGGCGTGACCGAGGAAAACCTGCAATCGCGCCTGCGCGGCGTCACGCTGATGGCGCTATCGAACAAATGGGGCGCGCTGGTGCTCACCACCGGCAATAAGAGCGAGCTGGCGGTCGGCTATTGCACGCTGTATGGCGACATGTGCGGAGGCCTGGCGGTGATCAGCGATGTTCCGAAAACGCTGGTCTATTCGCTCGCGCGCGTCGCCAATAAGCGCCACTCGAACGCGATTCCCGAAAACACGTTTACCAAACCGCCGTCGGCCGAGCTGCGCCCCGACCAGAAGGATACCGACTCGCTGCCGCCCTACGAAATGCTCGACCAGATTCTGCGTCTCTACATCGAGAACAACGAGGCGCCGCAGCAAATCGCCGATGCGCTTCATCTACCTGTAACTTTGGTGCGCGACATTGTGAACAAGGTGGACCGCAATGAATACAAGCGCCAGCAGGCTGCTCCCGGCCTGAAGGTAACCACCAAGGCGTTCGGCATCGGACGCCGCTTCCCAATCGCTCCAGAGGTTTTCCGAATGAGACCACATGTGATCTTCGCCGCCCTGATCTTGATCGCCGCGGCGCTCGTCTCCTCCTCCCAGCCCCCGCCACGCGAACAAGTGGGCCCGCTGGCGGGCGGCGGATTCCTGCTGAACAGCGGCTGGCGCGTGAAACCCGCGGGCAGTCCAGATTCCGCTCGACACGCTTGCCGATGTCGTCGCTGCTCTCGAAAGACGGCCGCTTTCTCATCGTGCTGAACGGCGGCTACAATCCGCCGTCGCTCAGCGTGCTGGATACCAAGGATGGCCACGAAGTGGGCCGCACGCCCGTTGCCGACGCCTGGCTCGGTCTGGCGCTTTCGCCGAACGGCCGCACGCTGTGGGTGGGTGGCGGATCGCAAGCGTCGGTCTTTGAGTTTTCATTCGATGAGAACGGGAAGCTCGCGCCCGCGCGGACGTTCGAAATCGTCAAAGGCGCGGCACGGTCCGCGCGCGACTTCATCGGCGATGTCGCGATCGATCCCGATGGCCACCTGCTCTACGCTTGCGATCTGTATCACGACGCGATCGTCGTGGTGAATACGCAATCGGGCACCGTGATCGATCGTTTCAAAACCGGCCGCCGGCCGTATCGGATTCTGTTCAATCCCGACGGCAAATCATTTTATGTGACCAGTTGGGCCGACGGTTCGCTGTATCATCACCAAACCAGCAATGGCGCGCTGCTGCAGACCTTGCGGATGGGCGCGCATCCCTACCGACATGGTTTGGCGCGATCGCGCCACGCGCGCCGAAGAAGGCGAGGAAGGAACGCAACAGCCTAGCTTCAAAGCACGCATCTTCGTCTCGGCCGCGAATACGAACAACGTATACTCGGTCGGCGTATCCGATAGCGGCGATCTGCGCGTCGTCGAAACCATCAACGTTTCCACTACTCCGAATCATCCGCTCGGCATGACGCCCAGCGCGCTGGCGCTCAGTGCCGATCAAAGCCGCTTGTACGTGGTTTGCTCGGATGCGAATGCCGCCGCCGTGGTCGATGTCACGGAGGCGCGCAGCCAGGTGCTCGGCTTCGTTCCCACCGGCTGGTATCCGACTGCCGCCCGGGCGCTCGCCGACGGCCGCTTGGTGGTCCTGAACGGCAAGGGCTCGCAAAGTTATCCAAACCCTGGCGGCCCCAATCCAACGAAAAAGCAGCGCAACATGAATATTCAATACGTCGCGCATATCCAGACCGGCTCGGCGTCCTTCATTCCCGCGCTGACGGATGACTCGCTCGCCAACTACACGGCTGAGGTGAAATCCAACTCGCCCTACACCGACGAGAAGTTGGACGCGATTCCAGCGGGCATCCCCGCCGCAATCCAGCATGTGATCTATATCGTCAAGGAGAATCGCACGCTACGATCAAGTGCTCGGCGACATCGGCAAAGGCGAGAGCGACCCGTCGCTCTGTCTATTCAAGGAAAACGTCAGCCCCAATCATCACAAGCTGGCGCGCGAGTTCGTGCTGTTCGACAACTTCTACGTGAATAGCGATGTCAGCGCCGACGGGCACAACTGGTCGACATCGGCGATCGCAAACGACTTCGTGGTCAAAGATGTGGCCCAGCAATTACGCCGGGCGCAATCCCAATTACGGCTTTGAAGGCGGCGAACCGGCGGCTTATCCGCCCGCGGGTTATCTGTGGACCAACGCCGCGCTCGGCCGGTATCTCGATGCGGAACTATGGCTACTGGGTGGAGAACAAGAAAGAGGCCGGTGCGGACGGCGTTCAGATCGACAAAGTGCTCGACCCGGCCCTCGCGAAAGTCACCAACCTGAAGTACCGCAGCTTTGATACCGGACTATCCCGACGTGAAGCGCGCGCAAACGTTCCTGGACGATCTCGCGCAGTTTGAAAGCGCGAATCAAATGCCGGCGCTCATGTTTATGCGGTTGGGCAACGACCATACATCGGGAACCGTCGCCCGGAAAAATCGCGCCGCTCTCCGCGTTCGCCGATAACGATTACGCGCTCGGCATGATCGTCGAAGGAGTGTCACGCAGCAAGTTCTGGGGGACTACCGCGATTTTCGTTTTGGAAGACGATGCGCAAAACGGCCCAGACCATGTCGACTCGCACCGTTCGCCGGCTTTCCTGATTTCTCCGTACACGCGCAACGGCTCGATCGACAGCAACATGTACAACACGACGTCGGTGCTGCGCACTATGGAGCTGATTCTGCACCTGCGGCCGATGACTCACTTCGATGCCGGCGCGCGCCCGATGATCGCGGCCTTCACGCAACAAGCTTCCAGTGCGCCGTATCAAGCCGAGAAACCGCGCATTTCGCTGGACGATCGCAATCCCGCTGATTCGCCCACGGCCGCCCGATCGGCCCGCATGGATTTCAGCCAGGCCGATTTGAACGATGACGATGAGTTGAACGATATCCTTTGGCGCGCGATTCGTGGAACGGAGCCGCCAGCCCCGGTCCGCAGTATGTTCGCCAGGTAGTTACTTGCGGCTCGAATACTTGTCGAGCGCCGCGATCAAGCTCGCTGCCGCGGGCGGAGCCGGCGTGTTGCCCATCACGATCTCTTTGTTGGTCAGGGGCGAGCTGTAAAGTTCCCTGTTCCAGTCTTCGTCCGGCCGCAGCGTCGCGCCTTGCAGCGAAATACCCGCGAAAACGCCCCGCGACCGGGACCAGGTCAGGATCTCGGCATGCAATTGCGCGTCTGTTTCTGCCGATGAAGTGCGGCCCACGGGACCGGCGGCAACCGATGCATCCGCGCCCAGAGTGAATTTGCTCTCGAGCAGTTTCTTCGCGCCGGGCTTACTGTTCACGAGCATCACAACGTCGGTTTCCGAACCGCCAATCTGGAATCCAAAACTGCCGCCTTCCACGCGAATCGCCGCCGGGGCCGACCAACCCACGCCGCTCGACTTGCGGCACAGCATGAACCCCTTGCCGTACTTCGCGCCAATGATGAAGGCGCCCTTCTTCAAACCAGGAACAAGAACGACGCACTGCGCCTTCTCCAGCAGATCCTGAGGGATCCCCTTGTCGGGCGCCGACATGATTTCGGTCAGCATGGCCGCTGAATCGTCCAGGCGCTTCGGAGCATCGCTGGCCCCGTACAATAAACTACCGGTCATCGCGAGAAGTGCTACGTGAGTTAGTTTCATATGGATCGCCTCCAGGCCTGATTCTAGCAGGGTCACCAGCAACACTCGATGACAGGCACGAGAAGCCATATCATGAAAGTTGGGCTGGCGTGCCTTAGTTCTCGTGCTGGCGAGCGCGGCTGCGCTGTGGGCGGCCGATCCGCTGGCGGCGAGCGTCACACGGCGGCTCGACCTCATCGAGAGCGGCAAGGCCAAGCCTGGAGAAGTGTTCCACTTCACACCGGCCGAGCTCAACGCCTGGGTGCGTGTCAAGGCGCCGGGCATTGTCCACGACGGTTTCCGCGATCCCCAGCTTCGTTTGGGAAATGGCACTGCCAGCGCATCCGCGCTCATCGATTTCGTGAAGGTGCGGCACGCCGGGGGCGTCGAAACGAATTGGCTAGTGACCAAACTGATCCAAGGCGAGAAGCTGGTGACGGCGCGGGCCACGATCGAATCCGCTCATGGCCGGGCGACCGTGCATTTAGTTCGCGTGGAGATCGGCGGCATTGCCGTAACTGGCGCGCCGCTCGATTTTCTGGTCCAGAACTTTTTCTTGCCGTTTTATCCCGACGCCAAGATCGACGAGCCGTTCGAGCTGGCGGGCAATGTAGATCGTATCGTCGTCACGCCGGCTGAGGCGTTGGTTTATATACGGCGCTGATCTTTGTGGCTGCTTCCCGACCCATGCGGATGCAATCGGGAATTCCGATGCCGTGATAGGCGTTGCCCGCCAGGTAGAGACCGGGGATCCTTTGCACCAGTTCCTCGATTCGCTCGATGCGCTGCTCGTGCCCCACCGTGTATTGCGCCATGGAATTGGGCCAACGGGCGATGTTGTGAAACACCGGTTCGGCTTCGAGCCCCATGATGCCGCGGATCTCGGCGCGCGCGGCCTCCACCAGCGATTCGTCAGAGAGCGCCATCGCATCGCCGCCGAGGAAACAGCGCAGCACCACCATGTCGTCCGGCACGCGATAGTCGAACTTGTTTCCCACCCAGGTGCAGCCGAAAATGTACTTGCGCTCTTTCTTCGGCACCAGGAAGCCGTGGCCGTTCAGCGGATGATCGAAGGTCGCTTTCCGATAGCCGAGGGCCAGCGTGATGGAAGTTGTGTAGGGGATACCAGCCAAGAAGCCTGACAGCTCGGGCTGCGCAGCCGCCAACAATTGCGCGCCATCGCCCGCGGTGGTAGCGAGCACCACATGTTCCGCTTCCATCCAATCGCCATCTGCCCGCACGCGGAAGCCGCTGCTAGTTTGCTCCAGTGTTTCGACGTTGGTGTGGATCACTTCGGTGCTCGGGCGAAGAGCTTCGATCAGTTGGCCGAGCCCGCCCTTCAACGTCAGCAGGAACGAACCGCCTCCGGAACCTTTTGGACGAGGCGCGGCCAACACCCCGCGCGTCAGGCTTCCGTACTTAGCTTCGATTTCAGCGAATCGCGCCAGCACGCTTTTCACACTCATTTGGCGCGGATCGCCGCCGTAGACGCCCGCCAGCAATGGCTCTGCCAGATAATCGATGGACTCCTGGCCATAATGATCGAGCAGAAAATCGTGGACGGAGCGGTCCGGTTGCGGGCCTTTCGGCCTGCCGCAGAATTTCGAGACCCATGCGAATCTTGGCGCCCCAGCCCAGGAGCGGGCTCACCACCATGGGCATTACTTTGGTGGGCACCATCATCATCAGGCCCTCGGGAAGCCGGATCAGCTTGCCTTTTTTGAGGATGTAAGTGATGCGGGAATGATCGTTGGAGCCGATGACCTGATCGGCTAAACCCAGCTCGCGGATCAGATTCATGGCCCACGGTTTGGCGCCGAGGAATCCGTCGGGGCCTTCTTCGAGCACGCAGCCCTGCACGACGGATGTCTGGATCACACCGCCGACGCGCGGTTTGCGTTCCAACAGCACCGGGCGAAGGCCCGCTTGCGAGAGATAGTAAGCAGCGGAAAGACCGGAAATTCCGCCGCCGATGATCAGAGCTTTATGGCGCACACTACATCTTAAACTCGCGCACGAAATCCACCACGGCGCGCACGTTGTCGGGCGGAGTCTCGGGCAAGATGCCATGTCCGAGATTGAAAATATGGCCGGGGCGCGATCCGGTGCGCTTCAGCAGCTCATGCACGCGCATCTTCAACTCCGGAAGCGGCGCGAACAGAACGGCCGGATCCAGGTTGCCCTGAATGGCGGACCGATAGCTGATGTCCATCCAGGCTTGATCGATGTTGATGCGCCAATCGACGCCCATCACATCACCACCGGCGGCGTGCAGCTCGCGGAAGAACCCCGACGCGCCCGGTGCCGAAGTGAATCACCGGGACGCTGGCGGTGCGAATGCGCTCGATCAACGCGCGCGAATAGGGCGCGACGAAACGCACGTAGTCGTCGGGACTGAGAGCACCCACCCAGCTATCGAACACCTGGATGGCGCGCGCGCCGGCGGTCACCTGGCTGAGCGCGAAAGGTCCAAGCACGTCCACCAGCTTGCCCATCAAGCGCCGCCACAGCGTTTCGTCGCTGTACATCATCGATTTGGTGCGCACGAAATTCTTCGACGGGCCGCCTTCGATCATGTAACTGGCTAACGTAAACGGCGCGCCGACAAATCCGATCAGGGGCACGCGGCCGGCCAGTTGCCGCGTGACGAGTTGGATCGACTCGCCGACGTAATTGAGATCGTCGGTGTTCGAAATCGACAGCGAATCGACGTCGTCCGAGGTTCGCACCGGATTGTCGATGTGCGGTCCTTCGCCGGCCAGAAACTTCAGCTTCAGACCCATCGGCTCCACCGGCAGCAGCAGATCGGCGAAGATGATCGCGGCATCGACATCCAGAAACTCGACCGGCTGCAGGGTAACTTCGGCGGCCAAATCAGGGCGTTTGCAGATCTCAAGAATCCCCGCCTTGGCGCGGATGTCCCGGTATTGCTTCATGTAACGTCCAGCTTGCCGCATAAACCAAACGGGCCGGACATCGGTTGGCCGGCGGCGGCACGCATCCAGAAACCGGCTATTCATTGAAGCCATTCGCATCGTGAACCTGACGTGATTTCGTAGTTGAGCATGTGTAAGTTGTGCGGGCCCTCAAAAACAGCCCAAATTATAGTAGCGCTTGGACCAAGCCCAACTGTCAATAGTCTAGGCCGAAATTGTCAGGCGCCCGGAACATTGGGCGAACTGGATGTTTAAATTCAAATACTTAGCAAGCAGGCTGGCTACTCGCGCGGGCGGCCTTTTTTGATCCGTTTCAGCAGGTTGTCCATGCGGCCGCCGAGCTCCGTGGCAACGTCAGCCTCAAAATGCAGGTCCGGGATACGAAAAAGCTCCAGCCGGACTGCGAGCTGGTGGCGCAGGAACGGGCGGGCGTGTTCGAGCGCGGCGAGCGCCTGTTGCACGTCGGATCCCTCGGCTACAGCGATCCTGACCAGGGCGTGGCGCTTATCGGGGGAGACTTCGATGCCCGTCACGTTGGCGGAGCTGATGCGCGGATCGGAGAGCTCGTAGCCAATCAGCTCGGTCAATTCTTCGCGAAGCGCTTCCGAAATTCTTTCCGTACGGTGCTGCATGTGACGCTACTCAATCCACTCCACGCTCGATCCCACCAGGATGCCACCCAGGAGCCCGGCAGCCTCGCGCTCCACCCGTTGCAAGACCTGTTCGGCATGCGCATGGTCGCCCGAGACGGTGACCGCTGAAACGAGCGAGCGTTGCCAAAGATCCTGATAGCCGATCTCGGCCACGGACACGTTGTACTTGGCGCGCAGCCGGTCCTTGAGGCTCTTCACGGTGTGGCGCTTGTCTTTGAGCGACAACGCGCCTTCGATGTGAAGCTCCAGGGTTAAAACGCCGACGCTCGGCATGTCCGTGCCTCCGCCAGGCGTTTACGCCATCGCCTCCACGGCGACCCGCTCGGTGACAAAGGCTTCGATGATGTCGCCTGGCTTCATGTCGGAGAAATTGCGCAAAGTGATGCCGCACTCGAACCCGTTCTTCACTTCGCTGGCGTCGTTCTTGAATCGCTTCAGTGAATCGACCTTCCCGGTGAACACGACCACGTTATCGCGCAGCAGGCGCACTTCGCTGTCGCGCTTGATGAACCCGTCGATCACCATGCAGCCGGCTACGTTGCCCACCTTGCTGATGCGGAATACCTCGCGAACTTCGGCGCGGCCCTGATAGACCTCTTTGAAGACCGGCTCCAGCATGCCGGTCATGGCGCGCTTCAGCTCGTCGGTGAGCTCGTAGATGATGGTGTGCAGGCGGATATCGACCTTCTCCTGCTCAGCGAGTGTAGCGGCATTTCGTTCGGGCCGGACATTGAAGCCGACGATGATCGCGTTCGATGTAGAGGCCAGCAGCACGTCGCTTTCGTTGATAGCGCCCACGGCGCTGCGCAACACGCGGATGCGGACCTTGTCGTTGGAAAGCTTTTGCATCATGTCGGAAAGCACTTCGGCTGTTCCGCTGACGTCGGTCTTGAGGATGATGTTGAGCTCCTTGACCTCGCCTTCCTTCAACTGCTCATGCAACTGCTCAAGGGTCATGCGGCCGCTCTTGGACATGGCGACGTCGCGCGCCTTGGCTTCACGATAGATGACGATCTGCTTAGCCTTGGCGGTGTCTGTAACCACCTGGAATGTATCGCCAACTTCGGGCAGCGAGTCGAGACCCAGCACTTCCACCGGCATGGACGGCTCGGCGTCGCGGAGGGGCCCGCCGCGATCGTCGAACATGGCGCGGACTTTGCCGAAGACCGATCCGCAGATGAAATAGTCGCCGACATGCAGCGTGCCGTTGCGCACCAACACCGTGGCAACCGGTCCACGCCCACGGTCGAGATTGGCTTCAAGCACGTTGCCGACAGCCGGACGATCGGGGTTGGCCTTCAGATCCAGCATGTCGGCCACCAGCAGAATCATTTCGAGCAGAAGATCGAGATTGGTTTTCGCTTTGGCGGAAACGGGCACCATGACGGTGTCGCCGCCCCAATCCTCGGCCAGCAGGCCGCGGTCGGCGAGTTGCTGCTTGATTCGCTCCGGCTGGGCATCCGGTTTGTCGATTTTATTGATGGCGACGATGATGGGCGCGCCGGCCGCTTTGGCGTGATCGATAGCCTCGATGGTCTGCGGCATCACGCCGTCGTCGGCGGCCACCACCAGAATGACGATATCTGTAACCTTGGCGCCGCGGGCGCGCATACGCGTGAACGCCTCGTGGCCGGGCGTGTCGATGAACACGATCTTGCGGCCGTTCTTCTCCACATAGTAGGCGCCGATATGTTGCGTAATGCCGCCGGCTTCGCGGTCGGCGACGTTCGCGGAACGAATCGCATCCAGCAGCGACGTTTTTCCGTGATCGACGTGGCCCATGATGGTGACCACGGGCGCGCGCTTTACACGGTCGGCGGTCTCTTCGGCCAACTCGATCTCTTGCGTGCTCTCTTCTTCAAAGCTGACCTTATTGGTGGAGGCGCCGAACTCGCGCGCGAGTTCCTCGGCCATCTTCACGTCGAGGTTCTGATTGATGGTGGCGAAGATCTTCTTCTCCACCAGCTTCTTGATCACCAGGTTGGCTTTGATGCCGAGCTTCTCGGAAAGCTCCTTGACGGTGACGCCTTCGGAAATCGTGATTTCGCGATCGATGGGCGGCGGAGCGATGGCTTGCTCGCGGCGCGACATCGGCATCCGCAGCCGGCCCTCTTCCTGTTCCTGATCGCGATGCCGGTCGCGGCTGGCCGGCTTGCCTTGATGGCGGCGCTGCTGTTCGGTTGGGATCGGAGTGGCAGGCTCGGCGCGCAGCGGCGACGTCGGATGCAGAGTACGCGGCCGTCGAAAAGCTCCTGGCCCTCCACCTGGTCCGGGCGGACCGCCACCCACTCCAGGCCCGCGCATCACGGGCTGGCCGGGGCGGATAGGACCGCGATAGATGGGCTGTCCAGGTACAGGCGTCGAGCTGCGGGTCGGCAATCCGGGCCGCGGAGGCTGCTGTACTTGACCGGGCGCCGGGCGCGTCTGCTGGAGCCTCGCCACCATGTCGGGACGAGGTGGAACCACGGGGCGCGCAGCCGGTTGGCCGGCTAGATTCGGACGCGGCTGTGGCCGCAAAGGCGTTCCAGGCGTTGGCATCGCCAGGGGCTGACGCCGCTGGTGCTGATGGCTCGGCCGACTGCGGCGAAGCGGTCCGGGCCACGGGCGGCGCTGGAAGCGTGATGGACGCAGGAGGCATGGGCGCAGCGGGCGTCGACGGCGGAATGGCTGTCGCGGTCCCGACAAGATTTGGCCGGGACGCGGCGCGGGACCAGGACGGGCTGGAATGGGGCCCGTTCGCAACGGGGGATGCAGCGGCGCAGCGCCGCCGGCGGCCAGAGGCGGCCTCAAGGGCGCAGGTTTGCTGCGAAGCGGCTCTTCAACGGTAGAAACGGTGGCCTCCTGGGCAGGTATCGTGTGCGAGGGTGTCGCGGCGGACGGTTCACTTCCAGGAACACCCGGTCCGGCGGGTTTTGCGGCGGCGCTGGGACGTTCGGCTACGGGCTCGGGCCGCGGAGCTTCCTCGATCTCTTCCGGCTCCGCAATTGCCGTGGACGTCGCGGATTCCCGGCGTGCGGCGTCGCCTCCCCCGCCCTGTAACCGTTCCCGGATAATCTTCTCGACACTTTCATCAATCGAGCTGGAGTGGGTTTTCTTCTCGGAGACACCGAGCTCGGGCAACATGTCGATGATCGCGTGCGAGGGAACCTCGAGTTGCCTTGCCAGCTCGTTGATGCGAATTTTACTCATAGATGACGACACCACCCGCTCAGCGCGGCGCTTAACTAACCCCCTCCGAGTTCTTTATAGTATCAAATTCCTTTTTCTCTTCGGCCGAGTTTCCGGCCGCAACAGAAGCGGTTGCCGCGGTTTCGGATTCCTCGGTGTTCGCGGCGGTCTCGGCCTCCACAGCGCTCTCTTCTTCTTCCGGAACCACCTCCTCCACTGCCGCGGAGGCTTCAGCGCCCGGCTCAAACTGAGCGTAATAGGCGTTCACCGCCACCAGGATCTTTTCGACCGTGGTGGGCCCGATGCCCGGAATTGCTTCCAACTCTTCGGGCGTCATGGAGCCGAGTTTCTCCACCGTGCCGACGCCTGATTCGATGAGCTTCTCCACGATCTTCTCGGCGAGGCCCAGATCGATCAGAACCGACACCGGCGCACCCGCGGGAACCAGCGCGGCCATGGCCGACTCCACTTCCTGACGCTTCTCTTCCTCGCTCTTGATGTCGATTTTCCAGCCCAACAGCTTGGCCGCCAGCCGGACGTTCTGCCCCTTCTTGCCGATGGCGAGCGAAAGCTGCGTATCGTCGACGATCACTTCCATGTGCTTTTCCACCGGATCGATGATGGAAACGCGCGTGATTTTCGCGGGACTCAGCGCGTGCGTTGCGAACACCACGGGATCCTCGGAGAATTCGATGATGTCGATCTTTTCGCCGCGCAGCTCGCGGATGATGGACTGCACGCGCATGCCCTTCATACCGACGCAGGCGCCCACGCTGTCCACATCGCGGTCCCGGCTGAACACGGCAATCTTGGTCCGCTCACCGGCTTCCCGGGCGCAGCCTTTGATCACCACTGTGTTGTCGTAAATCTCGGGCACTTCTTGTTCGAACAGGCGCATCACCAGCTCGGGCGCCGCGCGCGACACGATCACGCCGGCGTTCTTGCCGGTTTTTTCCACACTGCGAATCACGCAACGGGCACGGTCGCCCACGCTGAAGTTCTCTAGTTTGCTCTGCTCCTTTTTCAGCAGACGCGCCTCGGTCTTGCCGAGGTCGACCATTAGATCCTGGCCTTCAATGCGCTTCACCATGCAGTTGACCAGCTCGCCCACACGGCCCGAGTACTCCGAAAAAATCGTCTCCCGCTCGGCCTCGCGGACCTTCTGCAGGATCACCTGTTTGGCGGTCTGCGCGGAAATGCGGCCGAGCGCATCGGTGGGCTTCGGAAAACGCACTTCCGATTCCAGTTGAGCGGACGGATCGATCCGCTGCGCGTCATTGAGCGAGATTTCCTTGACCGGATCCTGCACATCCTCGACGACTTTCTTCACGCCGTAGATTTCGAGCGCGCCGGTCTGGTCGTTAAACGCGGCGACCAGATCTTCCGTAGTGCGGAAGTGCTTGCGGGCCGCCACCAACATGGCGTCCTTGACCGCATCAATGACGATCTGCGGATCGATGCCCTTCTCCTTGCTCAAAATCTCAATGGACTGATAGATGCTAGCCACTGTTTCCTCTTCTCAAACTGTCTGGGAGTGAATTACCAGTCAAACTTCAGGTTGGCTTTTTGGACTTGCTCGAGCGGGAAGCGGATGACCCGTCCGGCGCTCGGCTCCAGCTCGATGATGCCTTGCGAAACACCGGCAAGTTTGCCCTCCCAGCTACGCTGGTTCTCCACCGGCTCCCGCAGCACGATTTTTGCTTTTTGGCCCACGAATCTCTCGAAGTCTTTCGCCTTGGACAACTTGCGCTCCAGGCCAGGCGAGCTGACCTCCAGCGTGTAGCTGTCCCCAGGTATGACGTCCTCCATGTCCAAAATAGTTCCTACCTGCTGCGAAATAAACTCACAGTCCCCGTGCGAGACGCCGTGCGGCTGATCGGGCGAGGCGTCGCTGCCGCCGGACCGGTCGATGAAAATGCGCAGAAGTCTGCCCCGGCCAGCGCCCAGCAGCTGAACCTCGACAATCTCGATGCCTTCCGGATCGGCGACTCGCTCGGCGATTTCCATGATCTTCGCGACAATCTCTTCCTTGGCAACGACCGGCATCAGACATCTCTCTATTGCAATAAAAAAGTGGGCTTTCGCCCACCGGTGACATCGACAATTTCATTATACACGTATAAGATGTCAGGACGGTACTATTGGATGCAAGGTCCACATTATGAAATATCGTCTGGAGTCCAAACCTGCGCGTGCTCTTGCGATGATCGCTCAAGCCGCAGGGGCCGTTGCAATCGGCGCATTCGCGGTCGGAGCGCTGGCGATTGGCACTTTGGCGGTCCGTAAGCTCCTCGTTGGACGGGCCACAATCAAATCTCTCCATATCGAGGACTTGACCGTGGCGCGGCTGCGCGTTTCCGAACTCACCATCGATGCAGAGCTGAGCGCGCCTCGGTCCTAGGGCAAAAGCTCGGCGGTGAGGGTCGCGCCGCCCATCTCGACCAATAGAGTGGATATTTTCACCGGCACGCGGCTATCCTTGGCGATCCAAACCGTCGATTTGTCCGGGCCGCCGTCGGCCGAAGAAAGCTCTACCTTGAAGGCGTCGAAAGTACCGGCGGGCACCGTGACACTCTCCGACCCAGCCACTTGAAGCTGCATCAGTTTGACTTTTTGCGTCTGCACGTCCAAATTGCGAAATGCCGTTGTGTAGCCCTCGGCAAGCGGAAGGCAGCCGATCACGAAATTCGATCCGGCGCCGTCGGCGAAAATCGGCCCATCGACGTTCGAAAATGACAGGTCGATCGGAGATGGCCCTTGCTTCACCGACCGTTTTTCCAACGTAAGCCTGTTCTTGTCGAGCACCGTCGTATCCAGCATCTCGCCCATCGGCGTGTCGACCTTTTCCACCACGGCCCATACGCTGCCGCCGTCGGAAATGGCCGTCGAAATCTTCAACGCCATCTGCTGGCCTCCGATCGCAATTTTGGCGTCGTACTTGTACGTGCCGGGCTTTAGATCGGCCGTCACTTGGGGAACCCCAACGGACGAAGCATCCAGTTTCTTCGAAAGGACCACCGTCTTCGGATCCACGGTGATTTCTTTCAAACGCGCCGCGACCTCAGGCGTCCCACCCTCCTGATAGCGGCCGTCCAGGTGCTTAGCCAGGAATTTCTCCACAGCCATAAACATGGCGACATTGTTCACTGGCCGGGCGAAGCCGTGCCCTTCGTCAGGCGCGCACAGGTACTCGACGGGAAATCCCCGATCGCGTAGCGCGATCACAATCTGCTCAGCCTCGCGGCGATTCACGCGCGGATCGTTGGCGCCCTGCACCACCATCAGCGGCGTATGAATCTTGAGCGGCAGAATGGAGCGGCGACCGCTCTTCCAACCATTGTTTGCCGGCGGGCGTGTCCGGATCGGCCATGCGCGCATACATGATCTTGCGGCCGGCTTCCCAGTACGGAGGAATCGCGGCAAGCAGCGTCATCAAATTCGACGGGCCAACAATATCGACCGCCGCGCGATAGACGTCCGGCGTAAAGGCGACGCCCGCCAGCGTTGCGTAACCGCCGTAGGAGCCGCCCAGAATCCCGATGCGCTTCGGATCGGCGATGCCTTCAGCCACCAGATACTTCACGCCCCAGGTGAGGTCGTCCTGCATCTTGGTGCCCCACTCGCCGTTGCCGGCGTTCAGGAATTTCTTGCCGTAACCGAGAGACCCGCGGAAATTGGGCATGAGCACGGCGTAGCCGCGATTGGCGAAGAACTGCGCCAGCGTGTTGTAGCCCCACTGATCGCGCGCCCAAGGTCCACCGTGCACAACAAGCAACGCCGGCAGGCCCTTCGCCCCGACTCCTTTCGGCAAGGTCAGATACGCGGGTATTTCCAGACCGTCCGACGATGGGTAGCGGACCGCTTGCATGGGTGCGAGCGATTCGCGCGGCAATTTTTCGCGGATCTTGTACTGAAAGGCCAGCGTTTGGCTGTCGCGGTCGAAGAGATACGTTTCGCCCGGCTCCACATCTCCGTACGCGCTGATCAGCCACTTGCCGGTCGTCCGAAGTGCTCGATCCGATCGCAATCTCACGGCCGGGCAGCGCTTTCTCCAGCCACTCATAATCGGCTTCAAACGCCTGGTCCTTGAAATACTGGCGCTCGCGATCGTCCGAGTAGAGCGTCGCGACCAGTTCGTCGGTGGCTTCCGAGAACCACGTCGATCCGAGATCCACGCGCTTGAGCGGATCGGATTCCACAGTCTCCAACTGGCCGGTCGCCGGATCGAGCAGAGCAAGAGTGGTGAGATCCAGATCGCCCTTGTTGGTCTGAATATACACTCGCTGGGCGTCGCGATGAAATTGGATCGGATCGCACGTCTCAAATACATTGCAGCTATAGATTGGCGTGAAGCTGTCGCCGTCCACGCGCAGAATCTCCTGATCGCCATTGTCCTGGACGCGCTGGGCCAGCCGCAGATTGCCTTTGCAGATCGAAGATCCAGGCGGCGATACGGTCCGTGTTCGTGCGGATCAGCGTGCGCTCGCTGGTAGAGATCTTGAGCTTATAGAGATCGTGCCAGGACTTGTCGCGATCGTTGAGGCCGATGTACAGTACGTCGGGATCGGTCTTGGGAGCGCTGAACAACATCACGCGCACGCCGGTCAGGTTGGTGAGGTCGCGCGAAGGCGGAGCATCACCTTTTGGGGCCGCAGCGCCGCCGTCGGCGGAGCCGCGCTGGGATCCACTGCGTAGGCGTTGAAGTTTTCGTCGCCCGCGTTGTCCTTGACGAAGACGATGTACTTGCTGTCGCGTGTCCAGAGATAGCCTCCCACGGGCCGGGCGGTCTCGGTCGTCATCAGACGCGCGGAGCTGAACGGCTCGCCGATACCTTTGACCCAGATGTTGCGCGTTTCCTTCCAGGGTTTGAGAAACGCGAGGTACTTACCGTCGGGAGAAAGCTGAGCGCCCGAAATTTCGGGATCGCCGAACAGCAGTTCGCGGTCAATGATTGGCGGAAGTGATCTGGTGGGAGCATCAGTGATCTCAACGTTATCGGATTTCGGTGTATCGGGCCAGCGTCACGTTCGATTCCTCGATCGCGGCGCGCACCTCGGCGCTGGTCAGCGCGTCCAATTCCCGCCGCCGGCTCTCTTTCAAGCGTGTGCGCAGTCGCGCGCAATTCCTGCGGTGCAGAAGCCCGGATGGCACATGAATTCGGTGACGCCCTCGGGCAGCTCGGCGAATCAGCCCCGCCAGCTCAGCCGCGTCATAATGCCCGGTGAACTGGAATCCAGCGAAATGATCGGTGGTGCGGCAGCCGTGGCGGGTGAGGACGCGATGAAACCGCGCGCGCGCGAAACCCAGGCCTTGGCTCACCATCTGCCTTCGCCACGGCACGCTCCCGCCGTTCAGCGGAAAGTCGAATGGACGGCGCACCCAGGGAATCTCGAACTCGGCCGCGATGCGCGCCACCGCATCCAGCACCGGCGGCAACAAGTGGGTGTGCTTGTGCGTATCCAAATGGCTCGGCCGAAGACCGGCGTTCCAGCACTTTGCGCACCTGCGCCGACAGCTCGTCGTAAATGCGAATCCGGCCCAGCGCGATCTGCGGCATCAGCTCGGCTACGCTGGCGGGAAGTCCGTCGCCGCCCACCAGAACCAGATGGACGCCCACATCCAGCCCCGGATTCTCGCGCGCCAGCGCTACCGCATGATCGAACGCGGCGCCGGTCGCCATCAGAGTAGTCGCGGTGAGGATGCCTTGCCGATGCGCGTGAATGATCCCTTCGTTGACGTCGCGCGTGTAGCCGAAGTCGTCGGCGTTCGGAATCAGATATTTCAAGACTCTAGAATATCGAGAGCTTGATGCGCAGGAACTTCTTCGGGATTGGCCCGGAAATCCTTCATCAGACAGATGCATCTCGCGCGTGGCGCCGTTGAGGTTGTCGTACAACTGCTGATTCACCAGCAACTGGCCGATGGTCCCCTGGCCCGAGTTGACCTTATCGAGCATCGAATCGATCTTGGAAATGGTCTCTTTCAACTGGTTGCTCAGATCCTCGCTCTTGAGCAGCTGGCCCGCGGTGCCTTTGCCGGCATTCAGATCGTCCACCAGCTTGTGCACTCCCGCGATGGTCTTGCGCGCTTCATCGTAGACCGCCGGATCTTTCAAGAAGCTTGCCCGCAGTCCCTTGTCCATTCTGCAGCTCTTGCAGCATGGTGTCCACCCGGTTCAACGTGACTTTGAAGTTGTCGTAGAGCTCGCGATTGTTCAACAACACGCCAATGCGTGCCCTTGTCGCTGTTCAGCGTATCCGCCAATCCCTTGACTTGATTCAGGATTTGCAGCAGGTTATTGTAGAGCGTCTCGTCCACCAACAACTTGCCGATGCTGCCTTTGCCGGATTCCACCAGACCCACGATTTTGTCGACGCGCTCGACGGTGTCCTTGCAGCGAATTGATCACGCCAAAGCCCTGCTGCACGAGATCCTGAATCTCGCCGGTGTTCACGCTGGGAAGCTCCTGCCCCGCGCCGACCGGCGTTGCGCTTTTTCCGGACTTGATGTTGATGTACTTGGTGCCCAGCACGTTCGCGGCGCTGATGGAAGCCAGCGAGTCGTTCGGGATATCTTCTTAACTGCGCTCTGGGGAATCTGCATGTCGATCCGAACCAGGCGCATCGGATCCTTAGAGCCGGACAGCCGAATCTCCTTGACCTTGCCGATCGGAATGCCGTTCAAATTTACCGGCGCCCCATTCGTGAGCGCGGCGGCGTCGGCCATGTAGGTGTAAACCATGACCTGCGACTCGAAGATGTTGGTATTGCCAGTGATCAGAAAAATGAGCACCGCCAAAATGCTCATGGCGAAGAGCGCGAGAATCCCTACTTTGAGTCGCGCCCAAGTGGCCTGTTCTTGAACCGGCATATTTATGAGTACTTCGGCACAAATTTCTGAACGTATGCGTCTTGGGACGCTTCCAGTTCGTGCTGGGTGCCCTCAAAGACAACCCGCCCATCTTTCATGACCATAAATATGGTACGCGACGGATCGGAACCGCGTTCCCCTGCCCCGTTCCCGGAAGCCGGCTCCAGATGTCCACTGTTGCGATTGTAGCGAAAGTTGGCCATCAGTTGCCCGTCCTGGTAACGCTGCGTAACGATGAGGTTGGCGGTGTCCTTGGAATCCCGCTCCTTGGCGATCAAAGCCATGATGGTGTTGGCGGTGATGGGATCCAGGCCGGCCGTTGGCGAATCGTACAACACCAGCGGCGGTTCGCTCACCACGGCGCGGGCGATGCCAACCCGGCGCCGCATGCCGCCCGACAATTCGCTCGGGATATTGTTCCATGGTCTGCTCCAGTTCGACAAATCGCAGTGCATCCCGAACTTTAGTTTCCACGTCTCCGGGCTGCACATCGCGTGGTTCCGCGATTGAGCAAGGGATAGGCCACGTTCTCGGCAATTGTGATGGAGTCGAACAAGCCACCCTCCTGAAAGAGGACTCCCACCTTGCTCCGAATATCGAACAGTTGGCCTCTCCGCCAACCCGGTAATCTCCTCGCCGAACAGGTAGACCCGTCCCGAATCTGGACGCACCAGGCCGATCGCGGTTTTGAGCAACGTGGTCTTGCCGCTTCCGGCCGCGCCCAGGACGACGCGCGTTTCACCGGCGTCCATTTTGAACGAGACAGAGTCCAAGGCCACCGATTTCATCGAACCGCAGGCTGACATTCTCGAACCGAAGCAGGTCCTCGGTCCCTGCGGTGCTGGAAGCGGCGTCGTCCATCAATGCAGATTGACGAAAATTCGCGTCAGCAGGGACGTGACCACGAACACCCACACCGAGGCGACCACCACGGCTTTGGTGGTGGCCAAGCCCACGCCTTGCGTCCCGCCCGTGGTGCGCAGCCCATAGAAACAACCCACCAACGAAATGATGAACGCGAAAACGAACGGCTTGAGCAGCCCTTGCACGATGTCGTTGTACTCCAAGGCTTGGTACGCGTTGGTCCAATACTGCGAAGTGGTGAGACCGATGGTGTAGTAAGCGATGACGTACCCGCCCAGGAGACCGACGAAATCGGCCACGATGACCAACAGCGGCAACATGACGGCCGTGGCGATCATGCGAGGAGTCACCAGCTTCTGAATCGGATCGGTTCCCAGCGCCCGCATGGCGTCGATCTGTTCGGTGACTTTCATCGAACCGAGCTCGCTCGCGATGCCGGAGGCATTGCGGCCCGCCACCAGTAACGCTGTCAGCACCGGACCCAACTCGCGAACCAGGGTGATGGCTACGATTTCGCCCACTTGTCCGGTGGCGCCATACTGCGCGAGCGCGCGCGACATCTGCATGGTGATGACAACTCCGCTGAAAAAGCCCGTCAGGATGACGATCGGCAAGCTTCCGACCCCGATTGCATCCATCTGCAGGAAGATGTCGTCGGCGTAATGCGGCCCGCGGAAGAGATTGCGGACAGCGCGCCCGGTGAGAACGTAGAAATCCTGGAGCGCGGCTACGGGCGGCTTCAGGAAATCGAGCAAACCGGACCCTCCATTCCCAGATGCTAGCATGGCGGGGGTTCGTGGAAGCCGGCTGATGGCAAACCCGTTACAGCCGCACCACCTTGGGCGATGGATGATTCTTCAGGGCGTTGCGGGTATCAACCACCAGCTCGGCGCGCTCGAGGATCGCGGCGTAGTCGAAATCCGCGTGATCGGTTACGATCACCACGCAATCGGCTTCCGCGGACATCGTGACTGGATCTTGCGCCGTCAATTGATGACCGTCTAACTGTAATTGCGGAACAAACGGATCGCTGTAAGTGATGCGCGCGCCCCGGCGTTCGAGCAGCAGAATAATATCCAGCGCGGGCGATTCGCGCACGTCGTCGATATTGCGCTTGTAAGCAACACCCAAGAACGTGAATGTGCGAGCCCTTGAGCGGCTTGGAGTGATCGTTCAGCGCATTCTGGATCTTGTCCACCACGAAGTGCGGCATCTGCCCGTTGATGTATCCGGCCAGCTCGATGAAGCGCGCTTCGATGCCGGCCTGCTTCGTCTTCCACGACAAGATAGAACGGGTCGATCGGAATGCAGTGACCGCCCAAGCCGGGCCCCGGATAGAACGGCATGAACCCGAATGGCTTGGTAGCCGCGGCATCGATCACTTCCCAGACGTTGATGCCCATGCGGTCGCACATCAGCGCCATTTCGTTCACCAGGCCGATGTTGATCATCCGGAAAGTGTTTTCGAGCAGCTTCACCATCTCCGCCACGCTGGTGGAACTTACCGGCACAACTTTCTCAAGAGCTTGGGAATAAAACAGAGCGCCCAACCTGGTGCATGCGGGCGTGATGCCTCCCACCACCTTGGGAATGTTCGCGGTCTGATATTGCGGGTTGCCGGGGTCCACGCGCTCGGGCGAAAAACACAGAAAAAATTCCTCGCCGACCTTTAAGCCCGGACGTTCCAGCATCGGCAGGACTAACTCGTCGGTCGTGCCGGGATAAGTGGTCGATTCCAGGATCACTAACTTACCAGGACCGAAATATTTCGCGATCGCCTGACACGCGGACACGATGTAACTCATGTCCGGATCCTTGGTCTTGCGCAAAGGCGTCGGAACCGCGATGTTGATGGTGTCCAGATTCGGAGATGACCGAAAAGTCCGTGGTGGCGTGAAATTTTCGAGCCTCCACCAGCGGACCGAGAACCTCCGCCGCGACATCCTGCACGTAGGACTCGCCGCGATTCAACTGCGCGACTTTTGATTGCTGGATATCGATTCCCGTGACCGGAAACCCCGCCTTGGCGAACTCCATCGCCAGCGGCAAGCCAACATAACCAAGACCGATGATGCCGACGCGAGCGGTGCGGCTCTTGATCTTCTCTTCCAGTGTTTGTACTGCGGAAGCTGCGGTGGACTGCATTGGTTTGTCTCCTACTGTAACCCGCGCAGGCGCCCCGCGCACGCCATTCTGGGCGCGGTGCCATACTGAGGCTGAGGATTTGTCGTTGAAAACCGAAAATCCAAATCACATTGCCGTACTCGGTCTTGGTTACGTCGGGTGCGTGACGGCTGCCTGCTTAGCGAGCCTGGGACATCGCGTTTTTGGGGTCGACCGGGATGAACACAAGGTAAACGAAGTTCAAAACGGCCGTGCGCCCTTTTATGAACCGGGGCTGGAAGAACTGGTTCGAGAAAACATCGCCGCGGGGAGGCTGTCAGCTTCCACCTCGGCCGATGCAATCGCGGAAGCCGACATCGCGCTGGTTTGCGTCGGAACTCCGTCGGAAAAGAACGGCAATTTAGGACTGCGCCAATTGCGCCGTGCGGTGGGGGAGATCGCCGCACAGGTCGCAACCCGGACCAAGCCTCTGATTGTCGCGATCCGGAGCACTGTTTTTCCCGGTACCTGCGAGGATTTGGTGCGAGCCGGCTTTCGGTGATTCCACGGCCGTCAGCGTCGTATCTCATCCGGAGTTTCTGCGCGAGGGGTCCGCAGTCCGGGATTTCTTCGAGCCCGCGCTGCTGGTGGTCGGCGGCGACGATCGCGCGGCCATCCGGCGCGTCGCGGACCTGTATCAACCGCTCGGAGTCAAAGCCCGCCTTGTGTCCCTGAGGACCGCGGAGATGATCAAGTATGCTTCCAACGCCTTCCACGCGGTAAAAATCTCGTTCGCCAACGAGATTGGCGCGCTGTGCGAGCAAGTGGGCGTGGATGGCCATGAAGTGATGGCTACGCTTTGTCGAAGACGTGAAGCTGAACATCTCGCCGGCGTATCTGAAGCCGGGATTCGCTTTTGGCGGCTCCTGTTTGCCGAAGGACCTGCGCGCGCTGGTGTATCGCGCCGCCCAACTGGATCTGAAATTGCCGCTGCTGGAATCGGCCATGCCGAGCAATGAGCAGCATCTCAAGCGCGCCATTGACGCAGTCCTCGATTTGCCGGCGCAACGCATCGGAGTGATCGGGCTGGCTTTCAAGGAAGACACCGACGACTTGCGCGAAAGCCCCGTGGTGACGTTGCTCGAACAACTCATCGGCAAAGGGCCGCGACGTCAAAGTGTTCGACCCGCGCATACGGCTGGATGCCATCTATGGATCCAATCGCAATTTCATTCTGGAGACCGTTCCGCATATCGGGCGGCTGCTTACAGGCAGCCTGGACGCCGTCCTCGCGTGGGCGGACCATCTGGTCCTGGCCCAAAAGCAAACTGCTGAAGCTATGGAGCAAATTCAAGCGAGCGGCCTTCCCTTACTCGGCCTGGTGAACGGGTCTACGCGAATGGCGCCTCCGGGCCGCTCCGTGGTAGGCGCCGGAAACTAACTTCGATTCGAGTTTCGTGTTCCGGCGCGTTGTTCCAGGCCGCATCGCCGCATTGCTGGCCTCGGAATTTCTCCTGATCTATTCGTGCTATGTCGCCGCGACATTTGCGTTGCTGCGCCTGGACGCACAGGTGTTCCTGCTCGATGACAACGGATGGCTGCGCATCTTCGTCGTCACGTGCTGCCTGGTCTTGGGAATCTACTTCCACGATCTGTACAGCAATCTTCGGGTCCAACTCAGAGATCTCATGCACTACGCAGTGGTGGTGGCGGGAGCGGCATTCCTGGCCGAAGCGCTCCTGAGCTATCTGAAGCTGCAGCAACTCGTGGTGCCGGCGCGCCCCATGATTGCGGGAAGCGGCTTGACGATCGTGGCTTTGCTGGTGTGGCGCGTCTTCTTTATCGGCGTGCTACTCAAGGTAATGCCGTCGGAGCGCGTGATCTTTCTCGGGAATTCGCCGATCGTACTTGAGATCACTGCCCAGCTTGAAAACCGTCCGGAAAAGGGCCTGACTGCCCTCGGATTTTTGGACGATTGTGATTCGACTTGCGGGAAACGGCTCGGCGCGCTCGCCGATCTTGATGAGGTGGTTCGCCATCTCCATCCCGGACCGAATCGTTGTCGCTCTCACGGAGCGCCGCTCCAATTTGCCGGTGGATCGTCTCCTCCAAGTGCGGCTCTCCGGCATCCGAGTCGAGGACGTGTTGAGCACCTATGAAAGCGTGTTCGAACGGATCTCGACGCGTGTTCTTCGTCCCTCGCAGTTGATCTTTTCGTCCACCGAATTGGGGCCCAATCAGAATCGCGTTTTGCTGCAGTCGGCTTATTCCACGGCCGCCGCGGCGCTCGCAACCTTGATTGCCGCGCCCGTCATGTTATGCGTGGCGATCCTGATCAAGCTGACTTCGCCCGGCCCGGCTCTGTTCCGCCAGCAGCGCGTTGGGAAGAACGATCGTCTTTTCACGCTCTATAAATTCCGCTCCATGGTGACGGACGCCGAGGCGCAAAGCGGCGCCGTGTGGGCCGAACGCAACGACCCGCGCGTCACGCCGCTGGGACGGTGGCTGCGCCGGCTCCGCCTGGACGAGCTGCCCCAGTTGCTCAACGTTTTGAAAGGCGACATGTCGATCGTCGGCCCACGCCCCGAACGCCCCGAGTTTGTGAGCGATCTCGAGAAGATCATCCCGTACTACCGCCACCGCCACTGCATCAAGCCCGGGATTACCGGATGGGCGCAGATTAACCACAAATACGGCAACACCATCGACGACGCCAAGATGAAGCTTGAGTACGACCTGTACTACATCAAGAACCTCGCGCCCGCGCTCGACGCGGTGATCATGTTCCGCACGGCGAAGGTGATGTTGTTGTCAAGAGGAGCGCAGTGATCGCTAATCGTCCAAGACCGGAAGCAAATCGGGAACGCCGGCGCCCCGGCTGCTGTCGAGATCCAGGTAGCGCGGATCAAGCAGCCGCTCGGGTTCAAGATTGCCCATCGCCGAGAGCAGCGTCTCTTTTAGATGCGGATAGTCTTTTTCGATCTCACTGAAGAGGCCTCGAATGGACTTGCGCACGGTGCCGGTTCGCAGCGAGCAGCCGCACGGCGTAATCGGCGCGCCCAGAGATTCGGCGTATTGCCTCGTAACGTCTTCGGTCACAAAGACGAGCGGCCGGATGAGACGGAAATCCTTCTCGCGAGAATATGTGATGGGCGGCAGCGAGCTTACCCGGCCCGTGAACATCGCGTTGCGCAAGAACGATTCGCAAAAATCGTCCGCCGTGTGCCCCAACGCGATCACATTTGCGCCCAGCCCGCGCGCAATCTGGTAGACGGCACGGCGCCGGAATCGGCTGCAGAGGTCGCAACCGTGATCGGGCTGCTCCTCAAGCAATCGCAGCGAAGGATTGTCCGTGTGATAGGTCCAGTCTACGCCTCGGGACTTGAGGTACTCACCAAGCGGTTCGATGGGGCGCAGGAATTTGCCCTGTTCCACGGTGAATGCGCAAACCGAGAACTGGATGGGCGCGCGCTTGGCCAGCAGCAACAGCGCTTCCAGCATGGTCAGCGAATCCTTGCCGCCCGAAAGCGCCACCGCCACCCGGTCGCCGTCGCGGATCATCTTGAACCGGCCGACCGCTTCGCCGACTTTGCGCAAAAGAACCTTTTCGAGATCCATCATGGTTGACCCGAGAGAGCCTGGCGGCGCTCAGTTCTCCGCCACGTATTTCCAGCGGCCGGTTTCGAACTCGAGATTGAAATTCTCTCCCAGATACACGCGCCGAACTTCGGGATCGCGTCCCAGCGCGTCCGGCGTTCCCGCGCGAAAGATTTTGCCGTTGTTGATGATGTACGCGCGATCGGTGACGGCCAACGTCTCGCGGACGTTGTGATCCGTCATCAGGATGCCGATGCCCAGGTTCTTCAAATCGAAAATGATCCGCTGCAGTTCCAGAACCTGGATGGGATCGATTCCGGAAAACGGCTCGTCGAGCAACAGAAAACTCGGCTCGATCACCAATGACCGCGCGATCTCAACGCGCCGCCGCTCGCCGCCCGAAAGAGCATAGCCCTTGTTGTGCCGCACGGTCTCGAGGCCCAACTGCTCGATCAGCCGGTTCATGCGTTCGCGCCGCTCGCGGCCGCTCATCCGCAAAGTTTGCAGGATGGCCATCAAGTTGTCTTCCACCGTGAGCTTGCGAAAAACCGATGCCTCCTGCGGCAGATAGCTGATGCCGCGGCGGGCGCGCTGGTACATCGGCATGCGGGTGATGTCTTCGGACTCCTCGCCGTTGCTCACCGCCACGCTGCCCGAGTCCGGACTAATCAAACCCACGATCATGTAGAACGACGTGGTCTTGCCGGCGCCGTTCGGGCCCAGCAATCCGACAACTTCGCCCTGCTTCACCCACAGCGACACATTGTCGACGACCTTCCGGCCGCGGTAGCTCTTCGAAATCTCGGCGGTCTGCAGTGTGCGCATGGGGAACTTATTTGGCGGCCGTGTTCTTGTGGTGCAAAACGCTCTTAACGGGGCTCTGCGGGACCCCATTCACCAGCAGCCTATCATCGGCCGAATACCAGGTCAATTTTTCACCTCGCGTGGTTCCGCGCATGCTGTCGACGAATCGCGGCTGCCCTCCTTCTAGAATAACTTTGTCTTGGTCGACATAGTATTCGGCATGCTCCGAGTTGGCGTCGCGCGTGCGATCCGTCGCCACTTGGTGGACCTCCACTTTGCCATCCGCGAGCGCATGGTCGAGCGACGAATCGTTACTGTCGTTGCGCAAGAAGGCGTGAATATCCGCGGCCTTCACCGTCATGTCCGGCCGTTGCAGCGTAGCGCCGCCGCTATAGTGTGCCAGGCGCGTGTCGTCGTTATAGTCCAAGTCAGCCGCCTTCACGGTAGTAAACACGCGCTGCGCCGGCTTGGTTGCGGATTTCGGAAGATCAGTCTTACCTTTCCCATCTTTCGGCGCGCTGTCATCCTTGGTCTTATCCAGCAACTGGCTCAGCACATGCCCGTGCGCCTTCAGTAAATTATTGTCACGGTCGATTTCCACGGTCTCGGCTTCCAACCGGTCTGCCCCTTGCCACAGCACCGCGTTGCCCTCGTAACGGATCACCAGATTGTTGTCCTTGGACACCATCTTCTTGGCGCGCGCGTGCAGCGGCTCATCTTCCGACAGCATCCCACCGCCTCCGGAGTCGTCACCCTTCTTCTTATCGGGCATGCGTGTCGAGGTGACATTGCCTTCCGCCGTGAAGTCCCCGGTCATCTGATTCATCACGATCTTGTCGGCGTCGGCCGTACCGGTGGAGTCCGACATGCGCGCCCCGCCGGCCAGGTTGATGATGTTGTTCGGCTGGTCGAGCAGCGCGCGATCCGCCCTCGCTTTGCGATCTCCCGCCTCGTAACGGAAATCGCCCGATTGGTCCAGGCTCGCGAGTTGCGAGGAGTTGGGTTGGAACTTCGCCAGCAGATTCTTGCTCCACGTCAGTTCCGCAGCGGGCGCGGTCTTCGCGTCCTTCGCCTTGGGCTTCTCGGTGCGTGTGGTAACGGAAATCGAGCGGAACGTGTCCATCGTGTTCTTCGGCCCATACGCCATCCAAATGTGATCGCCGTTCATCCAGCGATGCGGCTGCTCCGGCCGGTTGGGAATAAACTCGATCGCTCCGGGCCCTTGCGTCTCGATCGATTGGATCTCCTGGCCGCCCGGCCGCATGTTCGTATAGATGGTGTCGCTCTTCAGCACGCGCGTGTCCTGCGTATCCACGCCCGGCTTGATCACCGGCTTCGATTCCATCGTGCTGTGACCTTGCGCCACCGCTGCCTTGAGGATGCTATCCGTGCTGCTGGTGTCGAAATCCATCACCACGCTGATCGGCCGCGATCGTGGTCAGCGACGTTTCGCTCGCCGAAACCACGTGCGCCTGATCGATGCCCGTAATCCGCCGAATCTGGTTATTGTCGTTGAACTCCAGCCGTAACTGCTTGGCCGCATAATCCAGGTTGCGCCCCGGACGCTGATCTGTCCCCTTGGCCTCGCGTGGTTTCCACCAGTTGGATCAGGCCCTTCTGGATCGTGACAATCGCTGGTCCGGCATTCAGCATCAGCGTGTCGCGGGTCAGCCGGGACCACGGCATCAAAAACACTTTCCCGTCTTTCTCTTTGTAATTGAGCTGATCCGTTTCAATCTTCATCGGGATCGTGCCCGGATCTGTCCCACGCCAATTCATGGTCACCTGGCTGTGCAGATTGAGTTCGCCCGTAGTTGGATCGTAATCGGCGCCCATCGCCTGACCGTCGCCGCGGTCAAACTTGAACGTGGCCAGGCGATCGGTATTCGCCTTCCCGGTCTTGCTCTCCACGTGAACGCCGGAAGATTTGATCGACATGAGCCGGCCCGTTGGCTCCTGGTCCGCGGGCACGTTCAACGTTATCTCCACCTCGCCGTCGGAGTACAGCATCCCGGTGCCCACGTCGAACTCCGCCTTGGCGCTCTTCACGTGATCGAATTTTCCGCCGTCTTTGTTGTAGATGTCCAGCATGACGCCAGTAAGCTCATCCTTACCGTCCAGTTCCTGAAAATCGTCGGCGTGCATCGTGATGACGGTCTTCTGGCTGGAGGTGTGGCTGTAGTTCCAACCGTGAAAGGTCGCCGAAAGGCCGGGGGCGAGCTTCTTGGGTTTGGCGGGCGTGCTGGCCGCTTGGAGCTTCAGGCGCGAGTAGTAGGTGTATCCGACGCCGTACACGATTGCGACGAAGCCCAACAAAATCAGTGGCGCAAAACGTCGCATGGATACACCTCCAGCATATCCGGAAGCTTCAAGCCGTGTCCATGTCCACGGGTTACAAAAATATATCATTATTAATCAGCTACTTGCGGGCTAATATTGTCACTCGTCGCTGGACTCTGCTAATATAGCTTGGGCGAGCGGACAGCGCTCACTCAACGTAAAATTTCAACTCAACGTAAGAGGAGGTTCCAACAACCATGAATATTCGACCGCTCTATGACCGGATCGTGGTGAAACGGATCGAGGAGCAGGAAACCAAGGTTGGTGGTCTGTTTATCCCGGATTCCGCCAAGGAGAAACCGCAAGAGGGAGAAGTGGTCGCCGTCGGCAAAGGCAAGCGCTTGGAAGACGGCAAGGTAGTTCCGCTGGACGTGGAAAAGGGCAACCGCATCCTGTTCGGCAAGTATTCGGGCAGCGAGATCCGCATCGATGGAGAAGAATTCCTGATCATGCGCGAGGACGAAGTCCTCGGCGTACTGGAAGGCGCCGCCAAGAAGCCCTCCAAGGTAGCCTAGGCGCAAGTTTTCTTGAAAGGAGACATTCAAAATGGCAGCAAAACAGATTGTTTATAGCGAAAATTCCCGCCAAGCGATTCTGCGCGGCGTCAACCAGTTGGCTGATGCCGTAAAGGTCACGCTTGGCCCCCGCGGCCGCAACGTCGTACTCGAGAAAAAGTTCGGCGGCCCAACCATTACCAAGGACGGCGTCACCGTCGCCAAGGAAATCGAGCTCAAGGATCCGCTTGAGAACATGGGCGCGCAGATGGTGCGCGAGGTTGCATCGAAGACCTCCGATACAGCCGGCGACGGCACCACCACCGCGACCATTCTCGCCCAGTCCATCTTCCGCGAAGGCGTGAAGGCCGTTGCGGCCGGCGCCAATCCGATGGCCCTGAAGCGCGGTATCGAGAAGGCTGTCGAGCTGGTGGTCAATGAAGTAAAGAAGTTCTCAAAAGACGTGAAGGACAACGAGACCATCGCGCAGGTTGGGACCATCTCCGCCAACGGAGATGCCGAAATCGGAAACACCATTGCCAATGCGATGAAGAAAGTCGGCAAAGACGGCGTCATAACGGTGGAAGAAAGCCGGACCATGACCACCGAGCTGCAAACCGTGGACGGCATGCAGTTCGACCGCGGCTATCTCTCGCCCTACTTCATCAGCGACCCGGATCGCATGGAGTGCGTGCTCGAAGATCCTTACATCCTGATCCACGAAAAGAAGATCAGCAACATGAAGGACCTGCTTCCCCTGCTCGAACAGATCGCCCGCTCCGGCAAGCCGCTGCTGGTGATCGCCGAGGAAGTGGAAGGCGAAGCGCTGGCCACGTTGGTGGTCAACAAGCTGCGCGGCACATTGAATGCCTGCGCAGTGAAGGCTCCTGGGTTCGGCGATCGCCGCAAAGCGATGCTCGAAGACATCGGGATTCTCACCGGCGGCAAGGCTCTCATGGAAGAGACCGGCATTAAGCTGGAAGGCGTCCAGCTCGGTGACCTCGGCCGCGCCAAGCGCGTGACCGTGGACAAGGACAACACCACCATCATCGATGGCGCCGGCGCGCAGAAGACGATCGAAGGCCGCATCAAGCAGTTGCGCGCTCAGATCGAGGAGACCACCAGCGATTACGATCGCGAGAAGCTGCAAGAGCGGTTGGCCAAGCTGGCCGGCGGCGTTGCGGTGATCAAGGTCGGCGCCGCAACCGAGACCGAAATGAAGGAGAAGAAGGCGCGTGTCGAGGATGCTTTGCACGCCACTCGTGCGGCTGTCGAGGAAGGTATCGTTCCCGGCGGCGGCGTGGCTCTCCTGCGGGCGGCCAAGTCCCTCAAGGACCTCAAGGTGACTGGCGACGAGCAGATCGGTGTGAATATCGTACATCGCGCCTGCGAAGAGCCGGTCCGGCAGATCGTCGGCAATGCGGGCTACGAAGGCGCCGTCGTGATCGAGAAGATCCAGAACGCCAACGACCCCAACTACGGCTTCAACGCTGCCACCGCGGTAGTACGAAGACCTGGTGAAGGCGGGCGTCATCGATCCGACCAAGGTGACCCGCTCGGCGCTTCAGAACGCTTCTTCCATCGCGGCTCTCATGCTCACCACCGAAGCCATGATCGCGGAGATTCCGGAGAAGAAGCCGGCACCGATGCCCGGTGGGCACGGCGGTCCGGAGATGGACTACTAGACCAAGAATTCGGAATTCAAGAAGTCAGAATTCGGAATCGAAAGTTGGCCCGCCTCGAAAGGGGCGGGCTTTTTGTTGGCTATAGACAGTTGACGCAATCAGCCAAGCCTAAACAGCTTCGCCTTTCGCTGCTTGGCCCGGAAGCAGAAACGTCTTCGGAAGTGATCCCCTTCCGCACAGCTTAAACGAACCAAAATCTTTGAACCAATCGCCCTCCGGGACTTCGGGTGAGGATTCGATCCCGAGACGAAGCTCGTTCAAATCGGCGATGCTGATCGCGCGGTCGTGCATGCGCTCAATCAGGTGTTCGCGCACACGCGGAGGCAGTTTGCCCCAGGTCTCGATTCGCGGCATTAACTGCCGAAAACTAGCCGGCCCATTTGATCGCCCAGCCGTTTGACATCGGCGGGGTCGGTGGCTCGGCGAAACCGCTCGGCCAGATCGAAGAACTCCTGCTCCTTGCGCTTCTCAGCTTCCATGCCGTTCTCAATGAGTTCGACCAACATGCGGTTGGCGCTCAGCTTGCGGGCCTTAGCAAGCTTCCGAACCTGGACCGCTACGCTTGCTGGCAAGCTCACGCTTTGGCGGATGGTTTTGGTAGTCGCTCCCACGACACCATTATGCACCAAAATGGTGCACGGATCATAGAGGCCGCCCCGCTGCGGAAGGCCACTGCAAAATGTAACATCAATATGCTCGGTGAAACGATGAGCGAAAACCGCTTCGCCTGCCCGTGTTGTGGCTACTACACTCTCGACGACGAACCACCCGGAACATTTCTAATCTGTGAAGTATGCTGGTGGGAGGACGATCCTGTTCAATTTGCTGACCTTAACTTTGCTTGTGGCGCGAACAGACCAAGCCTGAATCAGGCGAAGGAGTTCTTTCGCACTATTGCAGTCAGTGATCCGAAACTGAAAGGGCGCGAGCGAGCACCTCGTCCCCATGAGACGCCACCTTCGGCTGTGTGAGCATATCGGTGGCCCTGTAAAATCGGCCTGCGGGGAGACTTTTATTCCGCCTTCAACTCCGCGCACATCCCCGGCACGCTGCGATCCAGGAACCCCAGGCTGTTGTCCATATTCAGCCCCGACAAATTCAGCCGCTTGACCGCATCCGCCGCGCCGCCGGCGCATGCCGCCTTCGCGCGCGATCGCAACTCGGCGATCGAATCCCGCCATTTCACCAAATCCGCCTTCTTCGCCACCGGCCCGTGCCCCGGAATCACGATATCGAAATCGAGCGCCAGCACGCGGTCCAGCGTCTTGTCCCACTCCACAATGCTGCCCTTGGCGCTGTAGTCGATAAACGGCGCGCTGCCATTCACGAACAGATCGCCCGTGTGCAGCACGCGCTCGCTCGGAAACAGGATCACCGCATCGCCATTGGTATGCCCGCGCCCCAGATGATGCGCGCTCACTTCCTTGCCGCCCGATGAACACCTGCGCTTCGTCGGCGAACGTGATCTGCGGCAGCCCCGGCTGCTTGCCCGCCACCATGTTGGCGCGCGCGTTCTTGTGGATCAGAATCTCCGCCGGCGTGTTCTTCAGCATGAACGCATTCCCGCCGGTGTGATCGCCATGCTGGTGCGTGTTCAGGATGTACTTGATCGGCTGATCGCTGATGCCCTTCACCTTTGCCAGGATCTCCGGCCCGTCCTGATCGAACTTGTCATCCACCAGCAGAACGCCTTCGCTGGTTGGCAGCACGGCAACGTTGCCGCTCGCGTTGTTCATGATCACCCAGAGATTGCCGGTCACTTTTTGGACGGTCAGCGGCTGCTTCGGCGGTTGCCCTTGCGACCAAACCAGACACAATCCCGCGACTGCCAAACCAACTCCACTCAGGCGAATGAAAGCAGATCCTTTGGACATGTTCACAACAGTATATCGCTCGCGTTCACCGATCTCGCGCGTCCCGATTCCCGCCCGTTTCATTCACTTCCGCGTCGGCTCACCTGCCGGACCCCGCTTCGCCCCCTAGAATCGCAGCCAGAAAGGAGTCACCGTGAGCAAGAATCCCGAACAGCACCATCCCGAACCACAGGAGCCGCAACCGCAGCCGTCCATCATTCAACCGATCATCGACGATCTGAAGGGAAGAACCCGACGCAACAGCCCACCGAAGACGAAGCCGGGCCCCCGCGCGGCCCTCTGCATCCACCTCAGCCTGCCCCGCCCCAGCCCGCCGAGCTCGATCAAGACCCAGGCGGCGGCTACAACGCCGACGGCACCTACCCGCAAACCTGACCGTAGCGAGCCATTTGCATGCCTCTCTCCCGCGCTCTGAAAATCTGGACGATAATAGAGACAAGCAAGTATCGTGTGCTTGCATCAGTAACGAAGGATGGTCCCCATGCAGAAGTTAGCCGCACTTGCGGTGGCGGCGGTGTCCTGTTCTTTTCTCTTCGGCCAGGAACCTGCGCCCGTCCGTCCCAAAGCTGGAAAGGTCCAGATTTTCAAGGAGGCCGATCTCAAGCCCGGCATGAAAGGCTATGCCTGGACCGTGCTCAAGGGTTCTGAGCCCGAGCCGATGCCGGTCGAGATCCTGGGAATCTACAAGAACCAATGGGGACCCAAGCAGGACGTGATCCTCGCGAAGCTCGGCGGCAAGGGCCAGCGCACCAACGTCGCCGCTGGCATGAGCGGCAGCCCGGTGTACATCGACGGCAAGCTGGTGGGCGCCATCGCCCTGCGCTTCAGCACCTTCTCGCCTGACGCGCTGTGCGGCATCACGCCCATTGAGTTGATGCTCGAAGTGAACGAATTCGACGACTCGCATTCCTTCCACTGCCCGGACGCCCGGAAAATCCGCGGCGCACAACGCGGCCTCCGCGGATCGCCGAGCCCGGTCAGCGGCTCCTTCCGCCGATCGCCGAGCATGGTGCCCATCGAAACCCCGCTGAACTTCGGCGGGATTCGGTGAAAATGTGCTGCCCGCGTTCGCTCCCGACTTTCAGCAGATGGGTATGACGGTAGCGGGCGGCGGCGGCGGCCAGCACCATGATCAGCCCGAAGCCGGTCGCGGGATGGGAGCAGTCGTTGCAGCCGGGCGACGCCGTCAGCGGCGTTCTCGTCACCGGCGACATGAGCGTCAGCGCCATGTGTACCGTCACCTATAACGACGGCAAGCACGTGCTGTTTTGCGGACATTCGTTCTTCAACCTGGGCCCCGTCGACATGCCGATGGCGAAGGCCGAAGTCATCACCACGCTGGCTTCGCAATATCAGCCCACCAAGTTCGGAAACGCCACCGAGATCGTTGGCGCCCTCAAGCAGGATCGCCATAGCGGCGTCATGGGCGACCTCGGCGACACCGCCCAGATGGTCCCGGTCACGCTCAAGGTTCGCTCCTTCGGCGACAACAATACCGTCCGCAAGGAACGCGATCTGCACTTCAGCGTCTTCGTCCAGCAGAAGTGGACGCCGTACCTGATGACGATGACGCTGTTCAATTCCATTTCCAGCTTGAACGAGTTCGCCGAAGAGATCCACCTACCGGTTGAGCGGCAAAGTCGCCCTTGATGGCCAGCCCGGCGTATCGCTTTCCACCATGCTCGCGGCCAACGAAGGTCCCGCGCCGGTTCCCAATCAGCTCGCCGGATGGTGGGGCGACAAGTTCAACCGCCTGTTCCTGAATCCCGTGCAAATTCCCAAACTCAAGTCCGTCGACGCGATCGTCGACATTCTTCCGGATCGCCGCGAAGCCATGATCGAGAACGCCTGGATTCCCGCCAGCGAAGTGGAAGCGGGCGCCGAAGTGCCGGTGAAGGTCTTCGTGCGGCCCTATCGCGGCGAACGCATCGAGCGCGATTTCACGCTGAAGATTCCGGCCGGCTTGGCCAAAGGCGACCATCGCGTGCTGTTTAGCGATGCCGACACTCTGAACCGCTTGCAAAGCGCCGCCGCCATGTCCGAGCCCTTCATCGACATCAAGCAGACCGTTTCGCTGATGAATCAGGAGCGCAGCAACAACAAGCTCTACGTATCGCTGGTCGAGCCGCGGCCCACCGTCTTCTATGAAGACAAGACTCTGCCCAGCCTGCCGGCCTCCATCATGAATGTGATGCAGACGGACCGCACCGCCAACCGCCGCCTGCAAAGCTCGGCCGATAGCGCGATGGAGCAGGGCAGCATTCCGTTCGACATGCTGATCGAAGGCAGCTTTTCGCTCCGGATCACCGTAAAATAGCCCGTTTAGGAATGACCCACATTACTCGACTCTCACTGGCGGCGCTGATTGCCTGCGCCGCTTGCTCCGCGGTGGACACGCGTTTCTGGCAGCAGGACGACCGAGCCGATTTCGAGCGCGGCACCCTCACGCACCTCTCCCTGCGCGGCGACGGGCGCATTTTTCTCGCGCCACAGTTCACCGAGGTCTTCGACTCCACCACGCCCTACCTCTGGACCCTGGCGGCCGACTCCAAGGGCACTCTCTACACCGCGGGCGGAGGTACGGGCAGCGGTATCAGCCAAGGTTTTCGCCATTGATCGCGGCGGCAAAAGCCGCACCTTCGCCGAACTGGATGGCCTGGAAATCCACGCCCTCGCGCTCGACGGCAAAGAGAACCTGTACGCCGCCACCGATCCAGACGGCAAGGTTTACAAGATCGGCGCCGACGGCAAGCCCAAGCTGTTCTACGATCCGCACCAGAAATACATCTGGGCCATGGCGTTCTCGAGCAAAGGCGATCTGTTTGTCGCCACCGGCGATCAAGGCGAAATTCACCGCGTCACGCCCGCGGGCGTTGGTTCAGTCTTCTTCAAAACCGAAGAGACCCATGCTCGATCGCTCGCCATGGACGCACAAGACAATCTGATTGTCGGCACCGAACCGAGCGGCCTGATACTGCGAATCTCGCCCACCGGTCAAGGTTTCGTGCTGTACCAATCGCCCAAGCGCGAGATCACCGCCGTGGCGGTTAAGTCCGGATGGCGCCATTTACGCCGCCGGAGTCGGCAACAAGACCGCCGTCGCGCAAGCCGCGCCTCCGCCGCAGCCCGCCCCAAATCGCCGGGTCCTGCCGGCACACCAGGCGCCGGAAATGCACGGAATCACGCCAGCCACTCCCGCGCCTTCCCTGGTGGGTGGATCGGAAGTCTACCGCATCGAACCGGACGGCTCGCCGCGCAAAATCTGGTGCGGCGCGCAGGACATCGTGTACGCCATCGGATTCGACGCGGCCGGTCTTCCCTTGCTCGGCACCGGCAATCGCGGCAAAATCTATCGGCTGGATTCCGACTCGCTGAGCACTCTGCTGCTGGACGCTACGCCCACCCAGGTGACCGGCTTTGGCCGCGATCCCAAGGGCGACTTGTTCGCCGTCACCGGCAACATCGGCAAAGTATTTCGCATCGGCCCGGGCTTCGAGAAGAGCGGCACGTTTGAAAGCGAAGTGCTGGACGCCGGTTCGTTCACCTACTGGGGCCGCATCAACTATCGCGGCTCCGGCAAAATTTCCGTATCCACGCGCAGCGGAAATCGCAGTCATCCCGAGAGCAACTGGAGCCCCTGGGCGCCGCTTCAAACCGACACCAGCGCCACCGCGTGCGATTCTTGCGGCGCCGGCCGCACCGTCTCGCCTTCCGCTCGATTCCTGCAATACAAAATCGAGCTGACGCCCGCCTCCGGCCAGCCCGCGCCGGAAGTCTCCTACGTCGCAGGTCGCGTATCTTCCTAAAAACGTCGCGCCCGTGGTCGAAGCCGTGGATGTCACGCCCGCCGAATTACCGCTTCCCGACCTCGGTGCTTTCCCTTCCGCCCTCCACATCCATCACGCTGCCTCCCATCGGCCAGCAACGGAGCACCTCTACGTCTTTGAGCGAATCGTCTACTTCCCAGAGCATGAACTATGCGAAAGGCTTCGGAGGCGTCCGCTGGCTGGCCACGGACGAAAACAACGACACCCTTGATTTATCGCGTGGAAATCCGGGGCGTGAAAGAGTCCGCGTGGAAACTCCTCAAAGACGAAGTCAAGGAAAGATACTAAGTTGGGACACCGGTGCGTTTCCCGACGGCGAATACGTCCTGCGCGTCACCGCGTCCGATTCGCCCAGCAATCCGCCTCAACAAGCGCTGAGCGCATCGTTAGCCAGCGATCCGTTCCTGATCGATAACACGCCGCCGCAAATCTCGAATCTCACTGGCAGCGCGGCTTCCGGCAATAAGCTCGATGTCCGCTGGACCGCGCGCGACGCCCGCAGCGCCATCGATCACGCCGAATATTCGGTAAATGGCGGCGACTGGATGCTCATCGATCCGGTGAACCGCCTTTCGGATTCGCCCGAGGAAGAGTACCATCTGCTGATCGACCGGCCGTCCGCCGGCGAGCAAGTGATCGCCGTGCGCGTCAGCGACGAATTCGACAACCAGGCCGTCGACAAAATCGTCGTTAAGTGATGTGCCAAGTAATATGTCAAGTAGCGTGCAGTAACTCCTCCGCTATTTCCCGCGCCTTCTCGATCTGCACCAGCTTGCCCTTGCCGATCCCGGGGCAGTACGCCGCGGTCTTCTTCCATTCGCGCTTGTCGTCCACCAGCTCCGGCCAGAATGGAAAAGCTCGGCACTGCACCGGCTTCACCGCGTGAATCGAACAGCCTCCTTCGCGCAGGAAATGGCATTGCGAGTGGCGTGGGACCCGCAGCCGCAGCCGGTGCTTGGTCCGATACACATACTTCCGCTCAAAGTTGCGCGCCGTCATTCCCACGTACTCGGCGATGCGCTTGAGATCGCCTTCCGTCAAATACACGAACCCTTGCTGCTCGCAACAATTGGTGCATCCGGGCTGGCATTCAAATCGCAATCCTGTCATACCATTAATTATGCGCGCGATTCTTCTCCTCCCCCTTCTCGCATTCGGCTCCCTGGCGCAAACCGGCCCCGGCTTCAGCATCTCCAACATGGATCGCAGTGCCAATCCTTGCATCGACTTTTACCAGTACGCGTGCGGAACCTGGATGGCAAACAATCCTGTGCCCGCCGACCAGTCGCGCTGGGGCACCTTCGACGAACTCGCCGATCGCAATCGTGCCGCTCTGCGGGCGATCTTGGAAAAGGCCTCCGCCGATGATCCCAAGCGTGACCGCGGCGGAGCAAAAGATCGGCGACTTCTTCGCGGCCTGCATGGACGAGCCGGCCATCGACAAGTTGGGAATCACGCCGCTCGATCCCGAGCTCCAGCGGGTTGACGCCATCCAGTCGAAAGACGCAATCCTCTCCGCGCTGGTTCGCCTTCACCTGTTAGGCGTGGGAGCGTTCTTCAACTTTTTCTCCCAGCCCGATGCGAAGAACTCCACGCAAATGATCGCCAGCGCCGACCAGGGCGGCCTCGGCCTTCCAGATCGTGATTACTATCTGAAAGACGACCCGAAGTCGGTCAAGCTGCGCGACGAGTATATGGCGCACGTCCAAAAAATGCTCGAGCTGGCCGGTGAACCGTCGTCGCAAGCCTCCGCCGGCGCGCGGGCGGTGTTGCGCATCGAAACCGATCTGGCGAAAGGCTCGCTCGACCGTGTTTCACGGCGCGATCCCACGCAGACGTATCACAAAATGTCCGTCCAGGAATTCGCCGCTTTGTCCCGCGCCATCGACTGGCCGAAATATTTCTCCGGATTGGGCACGCCGTCATTCACCGATCTCGATGTCGCCGTCCCGGATTTCTTCAAAACCTTGGACGGGGTCCTCAAGAACAGCAGCCTCGCCGATCTGAAAACCTACCTGCGCTGGCACTTGCTTCACTCCGAAGCAACCTTCCTGGCGCAGCCGTTTGTCGACGAAAATTTTCATTACTACGGTAAAACGTTGACCGGCGCCACGGAGCTGAAGCCCCGCTGGAAGCGCTGCGTGGAAGCCACCGATTCCGATCTCGGTTTCGCGCTCGGACAGAAGTACGTTGAGCAATCGTTCCCGCCCGCCGCGAAAGCCCGCGTGTTGTCCATGGTCCAGGAGATCGAAACCATGCTCGGTCAAGACGTTCAGTCGCTCCCTTGGATGACGCCCGCTACCAAGCAGCAAGCCCTGGTCAAGCTGCGCGCGGTAGCCAACAAAATCGGCTATCCCGATAAATGGCGTGACTATTCCAGCGTCAAAATCGTGCGAGGAGAAGCGGTGGGCAACGACGAACGCGCCACCGAGTTCGAGGTCCGCCGCGGGTTGAACAAAATCGGACAGCCCGTGGATCGTGCCGAATGGAGCATGACTCCTCCCACCGTGAATGCTTACTACAGTCCTTTGCAGAACAGCATCAATTTCCCGGCGGGCATTTTACAGCCGCCCTTCTTCGATAACCGCTTGGATGCCGCGGTGAACTATGGCGCCATCGGATCGGTGATGGGTCACGAGCTCACTCACGGTTTCGACGATCAGGGACGTCAGTTCGACGCCCAAGGCAATCTGCGCAACTGGTGGACGCCCGAAGACGCCACGGAATTTGAAAAGCGCGCGCAATGTTTTATCGACGAATATTCCGCCTTCACCCCCGTGGATGGCGTGCATCTGAACGGCAAATTGACGCTGGGTGAAAACACCGCTGATAACGGTGGCGTACACCTGGCCTTCATGGCGCTCATGAAGTCGCTGGATGGCAAAGCGCAGCCCAAGGTCGACGGATTCACGCCGCCGCAGCGCTTTTTCCTCGGCTACGCCCAGGTCTGGTGCCAGAACGTGCGCCCGGAAGCGGCCCGTTTGCGCGCTCAGATCGATCCGCATTCCGATGGCCGCGATCGCGTGAATGGCGTGCTCGGCAACATGCCGGAGTTTCGCGAAGCCTTCGCGTGCCGCGAGGGACAGCCCATGGTTCACGCGCCGGCTTGTCGCGTCTGGTAAACAGAGTGACGCGACGCACGTTCCTTACCGTTGTTCCATCGGCCGTCTTGCTCGCGCAACAACCCAAGGCCAACGCGCGCATCCGCTACGGAAAAGATCCGTCGCAGTTTGGTGACCTATACCTTCCGAAAGGCCCACGCCCCTATCCAGTAGTTCTCTTCATTCACGGCGGATTCTGGAAAAACACTTCCAGCCTCGATTCCGTCAGCCAATGTTGTGCGGCCCTCGCGCGCGCGGGCGCCGCGGTGTGGAGCCTCGAATACCGGCGGCTGGGCGATCCGGGCGGAAACTGGCTCGGCATGTCGGACGATATCATCCATGGCGCCCAGCATCTCGTTACCCTCCAAGCCCGCTATACGCTGGATTTGGCCCGCACCATCGCGGCCGGACACTCGGCAGGCGGCCATCTAGCGCTTTGGCTCGCGGCGCAGCGCGTCATCGATCTACGCGGCGTGGTTCCCCTGGCTGCCATATCGGACCTGCGGCGTGCCTGGGCCCTGCAATTGGATGGCGGCGTGGTCCGCGAACTTCTCGGCGGGACCCCGGAGCAGATCCCCCAACGCTATGCCGCCGCGTCTCCATCCGAGTTGCTACCCATCTCCGTCCCGCAACGCCTGCTGCACGGCACCGCCGACAACGTGGTCCCGTTCGACATGAGCCGGCGATTCGCGAAGGCATCGAGCAATGCCAAGCTGATTCCGCTCCCGGGCGCCGGCCACTTCGACTTGATCGACCCGGGTAATCGCGTTTGGCCAACCGTTCAGAGCAACATTCTTGACTGGCAGTTCTGACCCCAAAACATTTACTAGTAAACATGTTTTAAAATGGAAGTCGACGTGCGATCTCTGGGCCGTTGGATTGCCATCGTCGCGCTTTGCTCGGGCAGTGTGCTGTTGTCTGCTCTCGCGTACTTCACTCCGCAACACCAGCTCCTAGGTATCGGCGCCGGCCGCGCGAGCATGACGCCTGAGGTTCTTCGCGCCCGCACCGATCGCATGATCCAATCGCAAACCTTCACCATCATGCGCGAACCCAATGCCGCTATCGGAGCAGAAAGGATCACCGGCGCGCGGCTGGCCCCGATTTTTCGCCGCGCCGAAACGGAAACCGGGTGGCCGGCATCTCTTCTGTCCGCGATCGCATATCTGGAAAGTTGGGGCGACACGCAGGCCGTCAGTCCCGCCGGTCCACGCGGCATTATGCAATTCTCGGAAGCCACCGCCCGCGCCGCGGGACTACGCATCGTCCGCGTCACTCGGTTCAAGACCACGACATCGCGCCAGCGCGTTCGGAGCAAATCCGGCCGATCCGTCTACCGCACCGTGCGACACAAGACTCCTTACACCGTCACTGTTCGCGACGACCGTTTGAATCCCGAGCGCGCCGCGCCCGCTGCCGCCCGCTATTTGGCGCGCCTCGAAACCAAGTTCGGCGGACGCGATTGGGCCATCTTCGCCTATCATTGCGGAGAAGGCTGCGTTTCCGACCTGCTTCCTCTCACCGCGGCCGCCGTGCACCACCAGCAGCCGGATCTGGCCGAAATGTTCTTCGCCGCCAGCCCCGCTCGAAATATAGAACTGTACCAGGCGCTGCAGCGCGAAATGCAGCGCGATTATTCCCCCACCTATTGGTTCCGTGTGAAGCGCGCCGAACAGTTGCTGGCGCTGTACCAAAGCGACCCCGCGGCTTTTCGCGAACTGGTGGACGATTACCAGAATCCGATCCATCCGCAGCGCCGCGCGTCCGATCGCTTGATGGTTTGGCTGAAGTCGCTCGATATCTTCTACCGTTCGCCTGAGGATCTGCGGCTCGCCGCGGGCAAAAGTCTCGCGCGAGTTCTGGACGATCCCCGCTTCTTCGGCTTCTCGCTGCCGGAAGTTGGCGGCCCCGATCGCGAGCTCTATCTGCAAGATTCGCCTGCCGCGATCGGCACGCTGCTCTACGTCGCCTTTGAAACGCGCCGTCTGTTTGACGAATTGAAGCCCAAGAACGAACGCTTCGTTCCCCTGCAAGTAGCCGAGCTCGTGTCGACGACGGACCGGCCCGCCGAAGCCGGTACGCTTCTCGTGGATCCGGAGTTTCCAGAACATTCCACCGGACAGGTTTTCGACATCGATCGTTCCAATTTGCCGCGCGGCGAACGCGAATGCTTGAACTTCACTTTGGATGACATGGGCTGGGACGGCTACCTCGGATTTATTCAAGTCACCGGCGACACCGTCCACATCGGCTCGGCGCCTTCATCCCGCGATTTCTTTACCGCGGTTTTTGAAGAGGCCGCCGCGAGATAGCTACTTCGGGACGGTGAAGTGAAAAGTTGAACCTTGATCGGGCATGGATTCAACCCAGATGCGGCCGCCGCGTTGCTCCACAATCCTCTTGCAAATCGCGAGGCCGATGCCGGTGCCGGGAAACTCGCGGCCATGCAGCCGTTTGAAGACGCCGAAGATTTGCTCGTGATAGCGCGGGTCGATACCGACGCCGTTGTCGCGAACCGAAAACTGAATCGCGCGCCGATGTCAGTTGCCCAGACGTGAATCTTCAGAGGTTGCGTTCCCCGGAACCTGATCGCATTAGCGATCAATTGGCGGAATAGCTGACTGAGTTGCGCGAAGTCGAAATTGACCGGCGGAAGAGGATCGTGAGTAATCCCGGCGCCGCTTTCGCGAACTTCGGCTTCCAGCATCAACAAGACGCCGTTGAGCGCCCCTTCCGGCTCCACCATTTCGAGCGGCTGGTCGGCGGCCCGGAACTGATGCGAATACGTCAGTAGATCGCCCAACAAGCGGTCCATGCGCTGCGTCGCGTCCAGGATGTATTGCATGAACTCGCGGCCATCGCCGTCCAGTTGCACTTGATACCGCCGGTCGAGTAACTGCGTGTAGCTGACAATCATGCGAATGGGCTCGCGCAGATCGTGCGAGACAGCGTAGGCGAACTGCCGCAGTTCTTCGTGATGGCGCTTCTCTTCGGCCAGCAGACGCGCCTCTAGCTCTTGGAGCCGTTTGTTATCCTGATCGCTTGGCACGCATCTTCCCTTTTAAACCATACCGCTATAGCGCGAAAGCCGGCAATGTGGAGAATCTTGTGACACAGCCCTACGACAAGATCTCTCCCGGCATGCAGGCGCGCTATCTTTCATTGAGCCCCTACAACCTGGTCCGTCTGATTTTGGGCGAGCGCTTTGCAACCGACACCGGTGTAGACAACGTCTATACTCGCGCGGCCGGCCTGTTGCGGGATTGGATCGCCGCCGGCATTCTCGAGCGCGATGCCGCGCCCGGCCTGTACGCATACTTTCAGAAGTTCACGGTTCCCGATACGGGCGAAACGCGCGAACGCAAGGGCTTCATCGGGTTGGGCGCCGTGGAGGACTACGCGGGCGGCGTGGTTCACCGCCATGAGCAGACGCTCTCCGGTCCGAAGAAGGACCGCATGGAATTGCTGCGCCACACGCACGCGCATTTCGGCCAGATTTTCATGCTGTATCCAGATCCCGAACTGGCGATCGACAAAATCCTGGATCAGGCAGCCGCTGCCCCGCCAGTCACAGCGCTCCAGGACGAAGACGGAGTGACGCATCGCGTCTGGAAAATTTCTGATCCGGCTGCGATCGCGCGAATTCAGGGTCTGATGGCGGACAAGAAGCTGCTGATTGCCGACGGGCATCATCGCTATGAAACCGCGCTGGCGTTCCACAAGGAAAACCCGGAATTGAAGGACGCGGAAAACGTCATGATGACTTTCGTGAACATGCATTCGCCGGGTCTGGAGATTCTGGCGACGCATCGCGTGCTTAGCGGGATCTCCAGTCGGACGCTGGTGCACAGACGATTCCAGCCCGGCGGCTTGCTTCCATCGATGAGCTCAAGCGCGTGTTTCAGACGCCCGGCGCCGGACAAGATCCGCATCGGAGTGGCGCTGACCGGCGGAGACGTTTGCCTGTACGAGCGCGATCGCAAACCCGGCGAACTGGATGTGAAGGTGTTGCACGAGGAATTGCTGGGCGGAGTGCTCGGCATCAGCGAAGAAGCTGTGCGGGAACAAAAGCACATCGAATATGTGCGCGGATTGGACGCCGCCTTTGCGAAAGTTCAGGATGGAGGCGCGCAGATCGCGTTTCTGCTGGAGCCTGTCACGATGCAGCAGGTTGCGGATGTTGCGTTCTCCGGCGGCGTGATGCCGCAGAAATCCACCGACTTTTATCCGAAGCTGCTCAGCGGTCTGACGATTTACAAGCTTGACCACTGAGCGGATTCACCGCGAACACGAACTCTTCCACTGGCTTGCCGCCGATCAAATGTTCCTGGATGATGCGCTCCAGAACTTCCGGCGTCGCTGAGTGATACCAAACGCCGTCCGGATAAACCACGGCGATGGGACCTTGCTCGCAGATGCGCAGGCAATTGGCCTTGGTGCGATAGATGCAGTTCGGGCCGTTGCATCAGCCCGCACTCGGCCAGGCGCTTCTTCAGATAATCCCAGGACGCGTTGGTAACTTCGCGCTCGGCGCACTTCGGCTTGGTTTGATCGGCGCACAAAAAGATGTGGCGGGAAAGCGATCCGATTCCGTGGTTGCGCGCGATAGTTGCGAGGTTTTTTTCTGATTATCTTGCATCCTGTACTCGATCTTTCCACACGCCGCCGCGGCCAGTCCAATAAGCGATCGCGGAGTCGATGGTGGCCGAGATGTAGAACAAGCGCGATCAAGCGGCAGCAGAGGCGCCAACGCGACCGATCGGCCATAGAATCGTAAGCGCGGGTGCATACGCAGATGGTCATCAGAAATCCAGGCGGCCAATCCGAAGACCGCCGCGAGGGGGTTGTGAGTGAAGAGCAGCAGCGGAGGGGCGAGATAGATGACTCGCCATTCCGAGAATGGTTCCCAGCGAGCAACAACGCGGAGTGGTGCAATTGCGCGAAGGCGGTTCGCGAAATCATGCCGCGAATTTCAGCGAATGTGGTGTAGTCGCGAACGCTGCGAGTATCTTGCGTAACGCCAAGCCAGATGCCGGCCGCCGGTGCGCTTGACGGCGCGCGCCAACGCGCAATCGTCGATGATTTCGCCACGAATCGCGCTCGATCCCGCCGATACGATCGAGGGCGCTTGGACGAATTAGGATGCAGCCTCCGGCGGCCGCGGCTGTTTTGCGATCGCGCCGCGCCACCCAGGCCGGCGGATAGAGCATGAAGAAGAAAAATACGAACGCCGGGATCAGTAAGCGTTTCGGCGAGCGAGCGGCAGCGCAGCTTGACCATCAACGAAACAAGATCGAGGTTCTCTGTTTCGGCGCGGGCGACCAACTCGGCGATGTTGTCAGGCGCGTGAACGATGTCGGCGTCGGTGAACAGCAAATAATCCGGCGCAAGGGATCTGGCGTGTTTCAAGCCTTCGGAAATCGCCCAGAGCTTGCCGGACCACCCCGGAGGAAGCGGACCGGCTTGAATCACTGTGGCGCCCGCCTCGATGCGACTGCGGCAGTTCGATCCGAACTGTGGTCATCCACGACGATCACGTGCAGAGGGCGAAGCGATGTCACGGCCTCCCCGACAACGGACTCTTCGTTGCGGGCCGGAATAATCGACGCAGACAAACCTCTCCGGCGCGGATCGCACTGGCTTGGGTGGAGCCGCTGATCCGCCAAAAGTTGCCGCGAGCAGTGAATAGATAAATCCAAGCCGCAAGCGAGGCAGCCGCGATCAGTTCCACTGTCAAACCGTAATCACGACTTTGCCGACGAAATCGCCAGCCGCCTGGCAGCGGAACGCATCGGCGGCTTGGCTCGAACGGAAAAACCTTATCGACTACCGGCTTGATTCTTGTTCACTTCGATGGCGCGATTCATATCTTCGAACATCGCGCGGCTGCCGACGCCGATGCCGATCATCGACGCCGCTCTTCATCATGAGAATGGCCGGATTGATGTCGCCTTGGCGGCCGGCCAGGAAGCCGATCAGCGCGACTTTCCCGCCGAAAGCGGCCGACTTCGAAAGATTTGTTGAGCGAACCCGCGCCGCCATTTTCGATGATGTGGTCCGCGCCGCGCCCGGCCGGTCAGATCGAATCACTTCCTTTTCCCAGTCCGGAAAACGTTTGTAGTTGACCCCATCGGAAGCGCCCAGGATACAGGCCCGCTTGATTTTTTCGTCGCTCGATGAAGTGACGATGATGCGCGCGCCGGCGGCCCTGGCGAACAGCAAGCCGGCCATGGAAACTCCGCCGGTGCCGAGGCACAGCACGGTGTCGCCCGGTTTCACGGGCTTGCCGGACACCATGAGAGCGTTCCAGGCCGTAACCCCAGCGCAGGGCAAAGTGGCGGCTTCCTCAAATGAAATGGCTGGGCGGAATCGCGACCACGCCGTCCTCATGCAGCACGATGTGTTCGGCGAGCGTTCCATCCAGCGGATTGCCGAGGGCGGGATGCCGCTCGGTCATCGGTCCGGAGATCCAGCCTTGAAAAAAGGTGCCCGCCACGCGATCGCCGGTTTTGAATCGAGTGACTCCCGGTCCAACAGCCGCCACTTCGCCCGCGCCATCCGATAAGCGGGATCATGTTGCGGCCTACCGGACCGCCGAAATAGTTTCCGGTGACGACCATTTGATCGCGATAATTCAGCGACGTGGCGCGAACACGGATCAGAACTTCGCGCGGCCCAGGCGCGGGATCGGGACGCTCGGCGAGGCGCAAGCCGTCCAGGCTGGTAGCGCCCTTCTGAATTTCGTAAACTTTCATCTGTACGATTGTACAGATTAGAACAAGTAAAGCGGAGTTCCGGCGGCCGGAGCCGGAGTTTGTTCTTCGCCGGGAGCGCCCACGGGCTGCGCCTGCAGTTCGCCGGCGGCCTCGCCGCCAATCGGGCGGCAGTAGATGCCGGTATCGCCCAGGTAAACTTCGAGCTCGGACGGCCGCGGCAACGTACCCTGGATCAAGGCTTCCGAAAGCGGATCCTCGATGAACTTCTGCAAGGCGCGGCGCAACGGCCGCGCGCCGTAGCTGCGGTCCACCAGCGTCTTTTCGAGAATGTAGCGGGCAGCGTCTTCGTTGACGCGGATCTTGATCTGCTTGGCGACCAGATTGACGTTGATCTGTTCCACCAGCAGACTGATGATCTGCAGCAGGTCCTCATCGCTGAGCGAGGTGAACAGAATCACTTCGTCCAGGCGGTTCAAGAATTCCGGATTGAAGGCCTTCTTCACTTCAGCCATCACCTGGTCTTCCACTTTGGTCGGAACTCCGCTGAGCTGACGGCGCGGAGAATCCGATGGAGGCTTTCTTGTCGAGGAAGCGAGCGCCCAGGTTGGACGTCATGATGATGATGGTGTTCTTGAAGTCCACCGTGTTGCCGAGACCATCGGTGAGCTGGCCGTCTTCAAACACCTGCAGCAGGATGTTGTAAACATCCGGGTGCGCCTTCTCGATTTCATCCAACAGGATGATGGAATAGGGCGCGCGTTTGACGCGCTCGGTAAGCTGGCCACCCTCCTCGTAACCGACGTATCCGGGAGGCGAGCCGATCAGCTTCGAGACCGAGTGCTTTTCCATGAACTCGGACATGTCGAAGCGGATGAGAGATTTTTCGCTGCCGAACAGGAATTCGGCGAGCGCGCGGGCAACTTCGGTTTTGCCGACGCCGGTGGGTCCAAGGAACAGGAATGAGCCAGCCGGACGTTTGGGTGATTTCAGACCCGCACGCGAACGGCGGATGGCGCGAGCGAGAGCGGATATAGCTTTTTCCTGGCTGATGACGCGCTTGTGCAGCTCTTCTTCGATGCGAATGAGCTTGGAGATTTCTTCTTCTCGGATGGCGGTCATCGGGACGCCGGTCCAACGGGCGACTACGTCTTCGATGTCGTCCTTGGTGACGACGCCGGTGGAGGTATCGTCGAGGTTGTACTTTTCGCGGAGCTGGCGCAGATTCTCGCGCTCCTTGCGCTCCTCGTCCGAATAGAAACGCGCCTTCTCGAACTCATGATTCGCGATGGCGTTTTCCATGCGATGCACGATGAACTTGATGCGCTTCTGAATGTCGGCGACTTCGCCGGGCAGCGTGGTCTGGCGCAGCTTCACGCGCGCGCCGGCTTCGTCGATGAGATCGATGGCCTTATCAGGCAAGAAACCGATCGGGAATAAATCGAGTGGAAGCGTGCACGGCGGTTTCGATCGCTTCGTCGGTATAAGCGACGGCGTGGAATTTCTCGTAGCGCTCCTTGATGCCGAACAAAATGCGAATGGCATCCGATTCGTTGGGGGGCGGAACCTTGACGGCCTGGAAGCGGCGTTCGAGCGAACGGTCCTTCTCAATGGATTTGCGATATTCGCCGGGCGTGGTGGCGCCGATGCACTGGATTTCCCCGCGCGAGAGAGCAGGCTTCAGGATATTGGCGGCGTCGAGTGAACCTTCCGCCGATCCCGCGCCTACCAGTGTGTGCAGCTCATCGATGAAGATGATGGCGTTCTGATTCTCCATCAACTCCTTCATGATCGTCTTCAGACGCTCTTCAAACTGGCCGCGATACTTGGTGCCGGCCACGATGAGCGAAAGGTCGAGAGCGAGGATGCGCTTGTCGGCGAGGAATGAAGGAACGTCACCGTCGGCGATCTTCTGCGCGAGGCCTTCCACGATGGCGGTTTTGCCGACGCCGGGTTCGCCGATCAGCACCGGGTTGTTCTTGGTGCGGCGGCATAGAATCTGAACGACGCGCTCCAATTCGTAATCGCGCCCGATGAGCGGATCGAGTGAGCCATCCATGGCGGCCTGAGTCAGATCGCGGCTGAATTCAGCCAGCAACGAGCTTTCCTTGGGGCGGTTGGAGGCGACTTTCTCGGACGACGAACGCTGGATTTCTTCGCGCACTTGCGAAAGGCGCAGGCCGCGCTCGTGCAAGATCTCGGCGGCAAAACATTTTTCTTCGCGCAACAGGCCCAGCAGCAAATGCTCGGTGCCGATGTGCTTGTGGTTCAAGCGCTCGGCTTCTTCCGCGCCATACGCGAGCACGCGCTTGCATTCATGGCTGAGCGGCAGATCCACGGAGGTGGACACCTTCTCCCGAATGGTGGTGTGCGCTTCAATCTGCTTGCGAATGGATTCGATGGCGGCATGGGACCGCAGGAAACGATTCGCTAGAGCTTTGTCCTCACGAAGGAGACCGAGCAAAAGATGTTCGGTCTCAATATAGGGACTTCCAAACTGGCTGGCTTCGTATCTTGCAAAGAAGATAACCCGGCGCGCCTTCTCGGTATAACGTTCAAACATGATTACCGCCGTCCTTCCACATTATCGGATGTTCCAGGTGCTGCCGACAGAGCAGGATGTCTTTCCTCAGAGAGCTGATCGCCCGACCAGCGGGTCAAATCCCCTTTTTCCAACTGCAGAATCCGGTCGCATCGGGTCGCAAACGAGAGGTTGTGCGTGACGTAGATGGAGGTCAATTTATGAGAGCGATGCAGTTCGTCGAGCAGGGAAATGATCATTTCGCCCGTCCGGAAGTCCAGGTTCCCGGTAGGCTCGTCAGCGAGCAGAACGGAGGGGTTACCGGCCAAGGCTCTAGCAACCGCAACGCGCTGCTGCTCGCCCCCCGATAATTCTCCCGCGCGGTGTGAGGCGCGGTTTTGTAATCCCACTTCATCCAACCTCGCCAGCGAAACAGGCTCCGCATCCTGGATGCGGGCGCCCCGAATCAACAATGGCATCATCACGTTTTCGAGCGCCGTAAATTCAGGCAGCAGCGAGTGATTCTGCCAAACGAACCCAATCTCCCGGTTGCGAAACTCCGCGAGCTCGGTGTCCGAGAAATTGGAAATGTCCTGGTGTCCGAAGTATATCGTACCGCCGGAAGGCCTGTCCAGACCTCCCAGTAGATACATCAAAGTGCTTTTGCCGGCACCAGATTCGCCAATGAGGGCGAGGCGTTCGCCGGGGGCGATTTCGAAGTTGAGATCTTGAAACACCACCAAATCGGATCCGCCGGAGCGGAACTTTTTGGTGAGATTGACGCCGCGGAAGCCGCCAGCGCCATCGGTGTCCATGAGTAAGCAGCCCCTCTGTTACTAGGCTAGCAGACGGTAGTTGCTGGTTGTTGGTTGTTAGTTGTTGGTGGGTGGCGGATGGTGTGGGGCGACCGTCGATTCTCTCCAAATTTCAAAATCGAAGCTCGGGGGCGCGAGTGGTGGGCGCATCAGGCATACTTTTTTGTGCGGAGGTGCGTTACGTTTTGTAAATTTCGGCGAATTTTCGGCGAAGGGCGTCGGCCGCGATTTCATTGGCACACATTTCGATTGTAAGGGGGCTGTCAAGGGAACGGGGCGGGTGGGAGAGGCAAGTGAATGGAATTGCAGGGTGAGGAGCCCTGTGATTGACGGACACCGGCGCGCTTCCTCCTTTCTGGTTGACATCGGTTACGATGGCGCGTAGCGTACCTTAGTAAGATGCCGGTGGAAAAATTCCTGTCGGGCGTTGGGCGATTTCAAAGGCATGTTTATCCGCAGCATCAGGATCTTTTCGAAAAGCTAGCCCTGGGTCAGCGGCCCGAGGGGCTGTTCATCACCTGCGCCGACTCGCGCATCGACCCTTGCCTGCTCACGCAAACCAAACCTGGCGAGCTTTTCATCTGCCGAGTGATTGGCAATATCGTTCCTCCTTATCCGGACGCTATTGGCGGAGTTTCGGCCACCATCGAATATGCGGTTGGCGTGCTGAGCGTGCCGGAGGTGATTATCTGCGGCCACACTGATTGCGGCGTCATGAAAGGCGCGCTCAATCCCGACGCGCTGGAAGCCTTCCCGAACGTGACGGCCTGGCTGCGTTACGCGAACGTCGAACATCGCGAACCTGCGCCGAGTGCCGAATTTCTTCTCGCGCTCACGGAAGAGAACGTAGTCGCGCAAATGAAGAATCTGCGTTCGCATCCCACGGTTGCGGCCCGGCTGGAGCAAGGCAACCTTACGCTGCATGGCTGGGTGTATCACATCGGTTCCGGAGAGGTGACGGCGTATCACGAAGAGAGCGGGCGGTTCCAGGCGCCGGCAGTGGTACAGCGGTAGGGTTTCCGGATGGGAACCTGCTAGGGATGATGGCCGATGCGCGCGCTTGTTCTTGCGTGATCGATAGTCCGCTCGGAATTTTCACTGCTAGTGCACGGAACTTCGCGCGCCGCAAACCGCACTTCTGATCCGCCCGCACGAGCACTCCGGGTCCTACAAGAACCCCGCATGCTAGAATGAAGGCGATTCGATCCCACCCGATGTCCGCGCAACCCGATCTTTCCAAGCTCAGCGTTGGCCAGTTCGCAGAGCAGTTCCGCAGCGAGATGATCCCGCTCAGCAACACCTTTTCCTACTTCTGTGCGTCTGTGCCGTTGAGCGAGGAAGACGTGAAGGAATACCTGGAAGAGCCGATCGCGGCGCTTCCGCCAGCCATTTCGGCGCTGCTGCCAAAGGTTTCCATCATGCTAGTTCCGTATCTGGAGCGGGCGGACGGCAAAGAAAAGGGGATCGCGCGGCGCGACGAGTTCGTGTGCACCGAGAAGCCGCCGGACAGCCGGGCGTCGTGGGCCACGCAGGTCCAGTTTGACAAAGAAGAAGTGCTGGTGTTCGCGCTGAAGGATCAGGACGTTTCCGAATACCATTACCGCTTCTATCACGTGCTGGCCACGCTGGCGGCCGATCACGGGTCGGATGAAGCGCTGTTCCAGTACAGCTCGCTGTTGCGCGAAGAAATGAACGCGCGCGTGCACGGCGAAGTCGATGAAGAGAGCTGGCACATGAAGCAAGCGCTGTTGCGGCGCGACACCAACGTGCGCAAGGAGACTAAGGCGTTTCGCGAGTATGTGCGGCAGTCGCTGATCGACACGCTGACGCTGTACTTGCACGGGATCTGCTGCGACATTGATGTGGAGACTGGTCCGCGGCAGTTGCCGAGCCGGTATTTGCGCAAGCGCTTGAACCTGCTGTTCAGTCTGTATCCGCCGCCGGAAGGCTTCGCGGTATTTCCTGAACATCAGGAACGCGTCCAATAGACGGTTTACGAATCGTTACACGCCGAGTTGCAACCGGGCCTGAAGTGCGCGCGTTCAAAAGTGCATGGCAGGGTGGGCGCTCGATCCCGACGCAGCTCTCATGGTGCAAGTCTGCGGCGGCCATGAGCCGAGTTTCGAGACTTTGCTTGACCGGCACCGCAGCACGGTGGTGAATCATCTGCACCGTTTGGTGCGCGACCGGGCCATCGCGGAGGAGCTGGCGCAGGACGTTTTTCTGCGCGTGTACCGCTTTCGCAACCGGTATCAGCCGGAGGCCAAGTTCACCACATGGCTGTTCCGGATCACCACCAACGTCGCTCTGAACTGGCGCAGAGACACGCGGCGCGAGTCGGCGCACTTGCGGTTGGACGCGGCGCACGAAAGCCGGCGCATCCAGGTGCTGGATCAGAATCCGCGCGCCGATCAGCAGCTGTTGGCGGAGCATCGCGCGAGAGAAATTCGCGAGGCGATTGACGCGCTGCCATCAAAGCAATTGGCCGCTGTTCTCATGCACAAGTATGAAGGCATGGACTACGTGCAGATCGCCGACGTACTGCAGTGTTCGATTCCAGCGCTGAAGTCACTGCTGTTCCGTGCGTATGAAACATTGCGGCGGCGGCTGGCGCATTTTGCCCCTCCGTCCGTGCTCTGAAACCGGCCACAATGGTAGCAATGAGAACTATTGTGCTGGGCATGTTGTTCCTTTCCGCCGCTGCCGCGCAGCCGCGCCATGGTTTCATGCTAGTGGCTCACAGCGGCGCAGGCGACTATTCCAAGATGACGCCGCAGATGATTGAAGCGCGCCGCGACGGCATGGTGAAAGCGATTCGCGCCGGATACGCGATTCTGGCACGAGGCGGCACGAGTCTGGACGCGGTGGAAGCGACCATCCGCGCGATGGAGGACTCGGGGCTCTACGACGCCGGGCGCGGTGCGTATTACACGAAAGAAGGCGTGCCGGAGATGGACGCGGCGATCATGGACGGGCGAACATTGCAAGCCGGGTCGGTGGGGTCGGTGAAGCACATCGCCAATCCGATCCATCTGGCGCGGCTGGTGATGGAGAAGACGCCGCACGTGTTGCTGGTGGGCGAGGGGGCCGAGGAGTTCGCGAAATCGCAGGGTATTGAGCTGGTCTCGCCCTATTACTTCTATACAGAGCGCGAATGGAAGCGATTCCAGGACGCCGAGAAGAAGAAGAAAGAAGGCGACGGGCATGGCACGGTGGGCGTGGTCGCGCTGGATGAGGCGGGCAATCTCGCGGCGGGAACTTCGACCGGCGGCACAGTCTTGAAGATGCCGGGGCGCGTGGGCGATTCGCCGATCATCGGTGCGGGCACCTACGCGAATAACGAGAGCTGCGCGGTTTCGGCTACGGGCACAGGCGAGTACTTTATGCGCAACGTTGTGGCATCGGACATTTGTGCGCGGGTTCGCTACCTGCATGTGTCGCTCGCGCAGGCCGCCGACGACGTGGTGATGAAGGAGCTGGTGGAGCAGCATGGCGATGGCGGTGTGATCGCGCTGGACCCTAATGGCGATGTCGCGACGCCGTTCAATACCACCGGCATGATGACCGGCGTGGCAGGCGCTGACGGAAAGATCAAGTTGTCGGGCTGGAGCAAGAGCGCGGAGCCGGTGGTTGTGGCCGCGCAATGAACTGGGCAGGGTACGCGGTTCTCTCGGCTTTCTTCGCAGCCTTGGTCGCGATCTTCGGCAAGATCGGCGTGCAGGGTGTCGATAGCAATTTGGCAGTGGCGTTCCGCACCGCGATCATCGTGTTCTTTGCGTGGGGCATTGTAGCGGTGCAGGGGAATGCCGGGGACTTGTTCAAGATGTCGCGGCACACGTTCCTGTTTCTTTTTCTATCCGCGATCGCGACGGGGCTCTCGTGGCTGTTCTATTACAAGGCGCTGCAATTGGGCGAGGCGTCGCGAGTGGCGCCGATCGACAAACTGAGCGTGGCGCTGGCGGTGGCAATGGCGTTTTTGTTCTTGGGCGAGAAGCCACATTTGGGCAACGTGCTGGGGGCTGGTCTAATCGTCGCGGGGGTGCTGGTGACTGTCTTCGTCCGTTGAATCTTCGAGCGCGTCCAACACTTCCGGCTGACTCGCGTAACGCTTCAATACGCGGATGGACGGGCCGGCTGAGAATCCCGCATAGCGTAAGCGGCGGAATGCGGCGGCGAGGTTTTTTTCCTCGCTGAGGAACACTCCTAGCTGCTTGCCGCGATACTTGCGGCGAAGAAACTCCTCGATCAGGTTGGTTTCGTTGGTTTGCTCGTAAGTCTTTTCGGTGACCTGCTCGGCCAGCTTGGGGGCGACGCGGCGCTGGCGCAGGTCCCGCAGGACACGCATCTTACCCAAGCCTTGATTCTGCAAGCGAGCGGCGGCGTAGTTTTCAGCGAAGCGGCGGTCGTTCAGATAGCCGGCCTCCTTGAGCTTCGCGAGGACAGCGTCGACATCCTCGGGGCTTTGCGCGCGGCGGCGGAGTTTTTCGCGGAGCTCGCCCGAGGAATGCGCGCGTCCACCCAGGGCACGAAGCGCAATATTGAGGAGCTTTTCGCGGTCTAACGGTTGAGGCGGACGTTTCGCCATCACAAGGGAACACTAACAGATTCGAGACTGCTATTGTAGAGGTGAAGTCTGTACTTTTTGCAAAAAGGAAAGGACCGGCAAAAATGGAAGACGACAACAAGTTTTCGTATTTTTTCCTGGGCTTGGGGTTGGGCGTGGCGGTGGGGCTGCTTTTTGCGCCGAAATCGGGTCCGGAGACTCGCGAGCTGCTGCGCTCGAAGGCCGACGAGGGCAAGGAATTTCTGAAGCGGCGGAGCACGGAAGTGCGGGACCAAGCGGCGGACGTGTTGGAACGCAGCAAGTCGACTGTTTTGCGCCAGCGCGAGAATCTGGCCGCGGCGGTGGAAGCCGGCAAGCAGGCGTATCGCGACGCAGTCAGCAGCACACCCAACGATTCGGTAGAAGGAATTTGATCCCGCTGATTGGCTGAGGAGCTGACTCATGAGCGAGACGACACTGCTCTACGTGATGGCGGCTTTCGTCATCATCTCGGCGATTGCACTGTGCATTCAAGCGGGAATGCTGGCCGGTATCTACAAAACCGTCAAGGCAATGCAGCAATCGATCAATCCTCTGCTGCCGAAGGTGGAGAGCCTGGTGGAGAAGACCAACACGACCGTGGAGCAGAGTGGGCGGCAGATCACCGAGATCACCACGCGGGCCAACGATATTTTGGATTCCACCAAGCGGCAGTTGGCCATCGTGGAAGATGTGGTGGGCGACGCAGCGCTGCGAGCGAAGGTGCAGATGGAGCGCGTGGAGCTGGTGCTGGACGACACGCTCAGCCGCGCGCACGAGACGGTGGCTGTGTTTCACGACGGCGTGATGAAGCCGCTGCGGGAGATCAATGGACTGGCGGCGGGAATCCGGGCAGCGCTGGGCGCGATAGCGCGGGGCAATCGGCCGACGCCGGACCGGGCCACCAGCGACGAAGAGATGTTTATCTGAGCGCTACTGCGGCGGTGGCGTAGTTGGAGCGGCGGGGGCGGCGCCTGGACCAGTTGGCGCCGAAGTAGGCCCTGGAGCTGAACGGGCTGCTTCCGAGCTTCCAAATGAGCTATTCGTACCCTGCTGTGATTGCTGCATTTGCTGTTGGATCTGCTGTTGCTGGGCGACTCCTTGCGCTCCCATCACGGTCTTGTCTTTCTTGAGATCGTAGACGAATTCCCACTCTTTGTACTTGGTGTGGTCGTTGACCACGTGAATCCCCTTGCCCTCGGCGGTGCTGGCGACCCCCGCGATGCCGCCGGTGTTTCCCGTGGTGAACGCGGCGATCGAAGCTGGGGGTTGTCGCTGCGTAGTGAGCAGCGATTGGATAAGGCCCGCCGCAGTGTTGCTCTGAGCCCCGGCCCCGCCCGGCGCCGGCGCGCCTCCGCCCGCGGTCTGAACTCCTTGCTGCGGAGCAATGCCTTGTGGGAACGGAGATGACTGGCCGGGAAGCGGCGTTTGGCCGGGAGGAGCGTTCGTCTGTTGGCCCGGAAATTGCGGCTGCTGACCTGGAAACTGGGGCTGCAATGGAAATTGCGGCTGCTGGCCCGGAGGTTGCGGCTGCTGCGAGGGATCCAGCGGCTGGTTGGGATCGGTGGGCTGCTGCACGGGCTGCCCCGGGATTCCGGGCTGTCCTGGGAAACCCGGTTGGCCGGGCAAGCCTGGTTGGCCTGGAAAGACGGGCTGCCCCGGCTGCGCGGGCTGATTCGGATCCGGAGGCTGTTGCACGGGCTGCTGGGGCTGATTGGGATCAGGATCAGGCGGAGGCTGATCCACTGGCGTTCCGCCGCCCGCTCCGTTACCGCCGGCTCCGATTAGGCGATCGCTCGGTCTGCGCGCAGCCATGTTCAATGGGTCGAAAGTCTGCGCGTTGGGATTGTTGGGATCGGTGGGCTGCGAAGCATTGGCGCTTTGACTGCTTTGACCGCTTTGAGCGGATGCCTGGCTGGAATTTTGCGCGGAGCCCGCACCAGATCCGATCCCGCTGCCGCCCGTGCTGCCGGGGAGCGGCGCCGGGGGCTGAACCAGCGAATCGGTGAGCTGGCCGGTGGGGCCGACATGCAGTAGGCGAAACTCTTTGCCGGTGAGCGGGTCCAGGTACCGTTGCCGCAGGAAACGGATGTTGCGCGTGGTCTCGAGATCGTCGAGCGTCTGTGGATAGATCTGGTATTTCCTATAGAAGAGCTGGATGGCGCGCTGATACTGCAAGGCGCGGTCGATGGTCATCTGCTCGCGGGCGCGCTGCGATTCGAACGCGATGCGCGGGACTTCCATATAGAGCGTGATGGCGATGGCGGCGGCCATCACGAAGACCAGCAGAAGGGCGAATCCCGATTCCTCGCGTTTTCATCATCCTGCCAACTCCGCCTCCAGTGGCAGTGTCTGCTGATTGTTGCTCTTGAACTGCGTGTCTTCCACCACCGCCGAGTTGACGCCGATTCGCACGATCTTGTAGCGCTTCTTGATCATGTCGCCTTCGGCCGCGATCACGATGTCTTCTCCATCCAGAAAGAAGGCGCGCTTGTCGCCGACCTTCGATTTGTTCACGAAGCCGTAAAACTTGAGCGGGATGGGAGGGGCTTTAGGCTCGGGCGGGACCACCACGGGCGGGCGGCAACTGAGGCCCGACAAACAGGCGTGACGATCGCGATCTTGGCAGGCTCTTTCTCGCTGATTGATCTGCCGGCGGCGCGGCGCCGATTTCGAACAGCGATCGAGTCCCGGCTTCCACGGTGACGGTTTTGAGTTTCGCGAGCAGGTCCAGGTGCAGAGTTGGATCGATGCTGGACGGTTCGATGTTCTTGATTTTGAGCGACGGCTGAAATTCACGTGTGGCGCTGCTGGCTGCTCCCTGCGTCACACGAAATGAGCTTCTGTCCGTACGGGCACCGCTGTTTCCGGCACTTGTTCCGGCCGGGGTTCCATAGGAAGTTGTGACTGGCGCGCGGCTGATGATGGGCGGCGGCGCCGATACCGGGCCCTCCGCTCGGAGTTGCGGTTGTAAATGATAGACGATGACGCGCGAGCGGCGACCGATGCCGGCCAGCATCGCGATCTTCTTCGGCTCGGCTCCCACGTTGGACGGGATCCAGTTCATTGCGCCGAGCCATCCTCCTTCACGAATGTGTCCAGCTTTAAGCATGACGTTCAGCCTGCCGCCGGATTGTTGCGGCGTGGCGTTGAGGCTTTCGATGATCAGCAGCCGGTTGGACTTGTCGAGAAGATTGATGAAATGCACCAGATCGGGATAGGTGCCTTCGAAATTCGCGGAGATCTGCAGCATATCCAGCGTGTCGCTGCCTTCCACCGGGTTCCAGAGCCCAGGCGCTGTCGCGGGGAGTGATCTTGGACTGGCCGGCCAGATCGTTCAGCTCTCGCCATGATGGTGGAGTAGGCCGCGCGGCGCGGCAGAAAATAGCTGCCCATGAACTGATCGCCTTCGCCGCGGCCGCTCTCGATCTTGCTGACCAGGATGCGGCGTACGGTCCAGCACGCCTTGCTGCTGCCGGATCTGCGCGCGCATTTCGACGCCTGCTGCCGGAGTTCCTGCAGCCGATCCGCCGATGGGCCGCATCACAAAATACGCGCGCCACCAGATTGGCCGCCGCCAACACACCCAGCCCCAGCCGGATCAGCGCTGCGCGGATTGTTGGTGGATACAATGCTGAAGCTTCTCCCCATGTTAGAGCTTCTGAGCATAGCTCACCGTGACGTGATAGCGATAGAAGGGATCGGTTTGCGAAGGCGGCGTGGAGGTCTGCACGCTGTAGGGCCCGAACTGCGGGCGCGCCTTCGAGATGTTTCAACAGATCGAGAATAGGCTGGACGTCTTTGGCGCCCACCACCATGTCGAGCAGGACCTGATTGTTCGAATCCACCGCGGGGAGGCGCACCGAAACCAGGCGGACGTTGTACGGCATCACTTTTTCGAGGTCCGCGAAAATCTTGGTCCAACTGATGGCCTTGCGATCGATCAGGGTGTTGAGGAACAGGCTGCGCTCCAGCACCTCGGCGTTCTCGGGCTTGCGCAGCGTGGTGTTCAACTTGGCTTGCTGGGCGGCGATGGCGCGGAGCTGCGCGTTCTCGCGATCGATTGCGACGCGGATGTCCGCCGCCTGGTGGCGTTCGGAGACGATCGTGAACACCTGGTAAATCAGCAGCAAGGCCAGAAGAATGGCGACGGCCGCCGAGCCCACCAGCATCGGCCGGTCCCGCCGGAACGGCTCGGTTGCAAGATTGATGGGGATTCGCAACGCCATGGCTTATGCCACCGACTCCAAGTATCCCAGCAAGCCGCTGTTGTTGCGATCCGGCGAACCGAAACGCGAGCGGATGGGCTGCACCGCGACGCCCCATTCGCTTTCCCAGCGCGGAGCGAATTCGTCCGCCTCCGCTCCGAACCCAGCCAGCCAAACCGCTTGGGACGCGACTTCAGCTCGTCTTCGATGTAGGCGATGGTGGGATGCAGCACCGATTCAATCTCCAACACCCGGCCTGCTTCCATTTCGATGCAGCGCGCCAGCTTTACGGCGTTGTCCTAGAGCACCAGTACGGAGAGAATCCGGCCGCTGAGTTTGACCAACAGCGTGATGCCGTCCGCGTCCAGCAGATTCAGCGCGGCGATGGACGATGTGGTGACCAGGCCGGGATGAAAGCCGGCCGCGCGAAAGGGCGCTTCGTACTGCTCCACGATTTCCGACGACATCACGGCCGCGAGGATTTCCACCTTGGCGTCCTTGGATGCGATGGCGCGGCTGCTCCACGTAGCTGACCATGGCCGTGTCCACTTCGAACGGGACGCTCTTCTTCAGGCGGAAGCGCACCAGCGCCTGTTGTTCCTCCGGGATCGGACGGAAACGTATCGAAATCGAGCACCGCGATGCGGGCGCAATAATCCGGCAGAATCACCGCGGCGCGGCGCTTGCGCTGGCCGTTGGCGCGGGACCAGGGCGCGGATGTGTTCCAGCAAGACGTGCGGCTGCTGGATGTTGTCGTGCACCGGCGAGACCAGCAGAACTCCCGGCTCGAACCGGCGCGAATTCGGCCAGCGCGGGCCGGACACGGGCGCGAACGGAGATGCCTTCTTCGGAAAGCTCGAAGGCATGCGTGGGCGGCGGGTCTTTCAGCAGATTGGCGAGAGAAGCATCGGCAAGCGACATATCGGCCAGGCTAACCTTCGATGAAGGTTACCTTGTTGATCTCCTTCAATGTCGTCACTCCCTCGCGCGCCTTTTCGATGGCCGAATCCCGCAGGAACGTCATGCCTTCCTCGCGCGCCACGCGCTTGATTTCCGACGCCGGGCGCTTGTCGAGAATCATTTCGCGGATGTGCTCGCTCAGATCCAGCAGTTCGTGAATCGCGGTGCGTCCGCGGAATCCGGTGCCGCCGCATTCAAAGCAGCCCGGCCCTTCATAAAGCGTGACGTCGCGCCATTCCTCCGGGTTGAGGCCGCTTTCGATCAAGTAGGAATCGGGATATTGCACCGGCGCCTTGCAGTGCACGCAGATCACGCGCACCAGCCGCTGCGCCAGGATGCAGTTGAGCGCCGAGACGAAATTGTAGGGCTCGACGCCCATGTTCAGGAAGCGGCCCAGCACATCCAGCACGTTGTTGGCGTGAACGGTGGTGAACACCAGGTGGCCGGTGAGCGCGGCGTTGATCGCGATCTGCGCGGTTTCCTGGTCGCGGATTTCGCCCACCATGATCTTGTCCGGATCGTGACGCAGGATGGAACGCAGGCCGCGCGCGAACGTCAGGCCCTTCTTCTCGTTCACCGGAATCTGCGTGATGCCCTTGATCTGGTATTCGACCGGATCTTCGATGGTGATGATCTTGTCTTCGTCGTTCTTGATCTCGCTCACGCCGGCGTAGAGCGTGGTGGTTTTGCCGGAGCCGGTGGGACCGGTGACCAGCACCATCCCGTAAGGCTCTTTGATGTAGCGGCGGAACTTGACCAGATCGGATTCCGAGAAGCCCACCACGTCGAGCGAAAGCTTGGCGAACTTCTCGCTCATCGACTCTTTGTCCAGCACGCGCAGCACGGCGTCTTCGCCGTGAATGGTGGGCATGATGGAAACGCGGAAGTCGATCAGGCGGCCCTTGTAGCGCACCCGGAAACGGCCGTCCTGCGGGATGCGGCGCTCGGCGATGTCCAGCTCGCTCATCACCTTGATGCGCGAAATGATGGTGGAGTGCCAGTCCTTGGAGATGGGCGGCATGGCGTAGTGCAGCACGCCGTCAATGCGGTACTTGATGGCCACTTCCTGATCGCGCGTCTCGATGTGGATATCGCTGGCGCGCCGTTCGAGCGCGTTGAAGATGGTGGTGTCCACCAGCTTGATCACCGGCGCGATGTCGCTGTCGGCGGTCAGCTTGTCGATGGAGAGCGTTTCGTCCTGGTTCTCTTCCTCGCCGATCACGTCGAGCGTGAAGCCTTCGGTGACCTCTTCGAGCACGCGCTGCGACTGTTCGGTTTTCTTGAGCAGATCCGAGATCTGCGACAGCGTCGCGACCTTGACGTGCAGCTTCTTCTGCAGCAGGACGGCCAGCTCGTCGATCAGGTTGAGGTTGCGGGGATCGGCGAGCGCGATGTCCAGGTGCCCGTTTTGCGAATGGATGGGCACGAAGTTGTAGCGGAACATCAGGTCGACGGGGACGGAGTGGAACAGGTCGTGATCGATGCGGACTTCGCGCAGGTCGACGAACTCGCAGCGGTAGCGCGTGGCTAGGGTCTTCGCCTGCGCGATCTCGTCGGCGGGCTGGACGATTTTAAGGACGTCGCGGGCGGCCATTCCTTGTGTTCCTCGTCTTCCTTGTATTCCTCGACTTCTTGATATTCCTCATCTGAGCGTGTCCGCCAAGGAGAAGATCGGCAGATAGAGCGCCACCAATACGAAGGTGACGAAACCACCCATGAAAATCATGATGGCGGGCTCGATCAGCGACAAGCTGGCCGTCATCCGGGTATTGACGTCATCCTCGTAGAATTCGGCCACGCTGGCCAGCATCTGCGGCAGCGCGCCAGTGGATTCGCCCACTTCGATCATGTCGATGGAAAGCCCTGGAAAGATGCCGGTTTTCTGCAAGCGACGCCGAAAGCGCCTGGCCTTCCTTCACCATTTGGCCGGCTTCGGCGAAGCGTGTTCTTCAACAACCGCGTGCCGAGCGAACTGGACGCTGTTTCGAGCGCCTGCAACAGCGGAATGCCGCCCACCAGCAGCGTGCCCAACACGCGGGCGAATTGCGCCACCTGGTATTTGATCCAGATCTCGCCCACCAGCGGCAGTGCGCAGCCGCCAGCGATCCACGATCGCTCCTCGCCCTTCTCGGTTTTGGCCCAAAAGCGGAACGCGATCGCGGCCAGCACCAGGCCAGCGAATCCGAACAAGATGTAGTTGCGGGCCGTGGTCCCCAGCGCGATCAGGATCTGGGTGGCGGCGGGCAATTGCGCCGACATGCTGCTGATACAGTTCGGCGAATTTCGGGACCACGAAGGTGACCAGGAACACCATCAGGCAGACCACCAGCACGATCAGCAGGCAGGGATAAACCAGCGAGAGCACCAGCTTTTTGCGGACCGCCAGCGCCAGCTTCTGATAGGTGATGAAGCGGTCCAGCACTTCGCCCAGCGCGCCGCTCTTTTCGCCCGCCAGCACCGAAGTGACGTAGATGGGCGGGAAAACGCCCTGCCGCGCGAAGGCGTCCGACAGCAGCGAGCCGTTCCTCACTTCTTCGCGGACCGCCTTGATGTGCGGGGCCAGCTTTTCGTCGGTGAGGCGTTCCGAGAGCAGGTCCAGAGCCTTCAAAATCGGCAGGCCGGCGCGAATCAGCGTGACGAACTGCTGGTTGAAGATCAGGAACTTCTCGAGGTTGATCTTCCTCTTACGTCCGCCGCCCACCGCCATGCCCGCGATCTCCGCGGCGCGGCTTGACGGAATAAATCAGAAAGCCTTGCTGCGAGAACCGGTCGCGCAGTTCCTTTTCGGTGGCCGGCTTCAGCCACCTGCTGGTGCATTTCGCCGCGCGGATCGGCGTACTTAAGGACGAACTCGGCCATTATTCGCCTCCCTCGGCATCCACCAGCGTTGCGCCGGCGGGCATCTGGAAGCTGGAATACGGCGTCGTTCACCGGGGGATTCAGCTTTTCACCGTCAAACTGGAACGTCAGGATCGAGAGGTCCTGCCCGTTGACGACCAGCCGCTGGATCTGCGTTGTCGGGCGTAACCAGCATCTGCACCTTCTCGTAGGGCAGCTTGTCGCTCTTGGCCTTGGCGGTGACCAGTTGATTCGTCGCCTTCGGGCTTGACTTCAAAATCGCGAAAATCCTTGGCGAAATCGAGCTTGCCGAGCAGAAACGCCAGCGGCGCGCGCATGTCCTCACTGGCCTTGAGCTTGGCCTTTCTCCACGCGGTGCGCATCGGGAGTGTAGAGGTAAACGTCCTTGCCGTCGGAGACGAACAGCTTGCCCGCAGGATCGCTGTAATCCCAGCGCATGCGGCCTGGCTTGCGCAGAGTGAGTTCGCCTGATTCGCTCTTGCGCGCCCGGCCTTGGACGCTATAGGACTCGACGAAATGTACCTGAAGAGTCTTGGCGCGGTTGTAGCGCTGCTCGATGCCTTTGAGGAGAGCGTTCAGATCGGCGTCGGCGGCTTGCATCTGTGGACAGACGCCGGGAAGGCAGACGAGGGACACCCATAGCAGCAGACGCTTCACATTAGTGTTGACGTGGAAACGGGGCGGGATGTGCAGAATGTTTGTAAACCAATGATTTTATTGGATTACGCCGGGAAAACGTCCCGGACTTGGAACATGGAATTGGGGGCGGCCAGGGGCGCGACGCTCTCCGTGTTCGGTCGTAGGCGGTCACCGATTGGTAGCGGCCGTTTTGGGGGTCTCGATGAACGATGAGGCGGCGGGCGGCAAGATCCAGGACCCAATATTCGGCGATGCCGGCGCGGGCGTAGAGCGCGGCCTTGACGGTGAGATCGAAGGCGAGGGAGGTGTCGGCGATCTCGACGACGAGATCGAGGTCGCGAGGTTGGGGCGTGGCCGAGCGAAACCGGCGATTCGAATATTCCGCTTCAACACAATCAGGTCCGGAACCGGCTCATTGGTAGGATTATCTTCGGGAGCGACGTCGATGGGAGCTTCGTGATTGACAAATCGAGCTCCAAAGACCTGGATCAGCCATCCAGTAACAAGGCCGCTGCATCCACGTGCGGGGGATTCTTGCTCATCTTGACGATCAATTCGCCTTCGATCAACTCGACAGGCTGTTGGTCGAAGATGCCGGCCGCTTCCAGCCGCTCGCACTCGGCGCGGCTCCAGCGTCTTGCGCGGCGGGTTTTGAAGGGCGGGTAGCGAGAGTCGCTCGGTGAGCGAGGCTGGCATAATATCTGACTCAATTCTATATTGGTTCGATGGCCAAGCGCCCGACGACGGAAGACGCACTGGCGGCGATCCATGCCGTCCGCCAGGCGCCGGAACGGTTCGATTTGAAGGGTGACCTTGCGCCATTTCTGCGGCACAAGAGCAACCACGTGGTGGCTGCGGCGGCGGCAACTGCCGAGCGCCTGGAAGTGAGCGGGCTCGCGCCGGATCTGGTGGAAGCTTTCGAGCGCCTGATGCGCGATCCGGCGAAGCTCGACCCCGGCTGCAAGGCATTGATTGCGATCGTTCAGGCTTTGGTACAGATGGACGACCCCGCGGCAAAGGTCTATTTCGCCGGGATCCGGCATGTCCAGATGGAAGGCAGCTTCGGACCCCCGGTGGACGTCGCGTCCCCGCTGCGAGGGCTCTCGGCGCGCGGCTTGGCGCGGATGGGGCATCCCGATGCTTTGCTCGAATGCGTGACGCTGCTGGTGGATCGCGAGGTTCCGGCGCGCGCGGGTGCGATTCGCGCCATCGCCGATGCGGGGCGTCCGGACGGCGTGCTGCTGCTGCGGTTGAAGGCGCTGCTGGGCGACAAGGAAAACGAGGTCACAAGCGAATGCTTCGGCGCGCTGTTGAGTCTGGACCCGGCGCGATCGGTCGAATTCGTGGCGGGTTTCCTGCAGTCACCCGCGACGGAATCGGCGAGCAGGCCGCGTTGGCGCTGGGGGAATCGCGATTGGCGGCGGCCTTTGATGTGCTGCGCGCGGCGTGGGAACGTGGCGGTGCACAAGAACAGCGCCGGACGCTGCTGGTTGCGATCGCGATGTTGAGAAGCGACCCCGCGCTCGAATTCTTGCTGGAACGGTTAGGCGCCGAGAGCGGGCCCGTGGCGGCGGATGCGTTGGCGGGATTGGCGTTCTATGCGCGCGACGAAGCCGTGCTGGCGCGCGTGGAGGGGATCATCCGGGAGCGAGGGCGATGGAGCGCTGGAGGCGGTGTTCGCACGAGAATTCATGCGAGCGTGACTGGCGACGGGTTACGTTGGCGGAGGCTAGAACTTACTTACCAACTCTTCTAAGCTGCGAAGCCAAACTGAAACGTCCTTGGCCTCTTTGGGTAGCAATTTATAATTATGCGCGGCTTCATTTCTGACACTGTAGTCTTTGAGAAGCCCGGAGCGCACGGCGGGCTTGTCGTGGAAAATCAAGTCTAGCCAGAGGCGCACACGCAGATTCTTGAGATTGCTCTTTAAGTAGCTCCAAGCGTGGCGCTCTACCGTCTGAGCTCTCGCCTTTGCATCGATGCGTTCTGTAGCTTCCTCTCGGACCAGATACTCAAATTGCGACCAGCCTAATAGATAGAAGGCGACGTCAAGCGTTTCTCGACACCTCTCAAGGTCTTTCGTCGAACTACTGCGCTTACGAATTTCCTCATTGAGCAGCTGAACCAGTCGGTTGTAGGCGCGGTCTGCCTCGCTAAGCCGGCTCATGACTGAGTGACGATCGCCCGGAGCGCCTCGATGTCGAATGGGGCCGACCGAAGACGATTTTCGGGCGAGGTCAAACGCCACTCAAGATTTCCTGGGCCGCCCAAGGCCATTAATATCTCAGTCCTATTGCGGGTGATGACATCGATACGACCCCACGATCCGACAAACCAGAGGCCGCGCGGGACGAAGCTAGCGATGACTTGGTCATCCTCCAATACGTCGAGTATCGGAATTTCCCGATCGGTGACTCCGAATAGCTGCATCATCTCTTCAGACATTGTGACGGTGCGGCTTTGCTCACAGCGCAGAGTAGGCTTATTATCAGCGAGCCACTCGCGAATGTGCTCGTAAAGCGATGTTACGCGGCTAGCCCAATCGTTGACCTCATCCAATACACGCGCTCGGCCAAAGACACCCTCGACTGTCCTTTCCCAGACGTCTAATGGGGCAAGCTCTTCGATGCGCAGCTGGCCCTTATCTAAGCGCATGATGATGAGCTTTAATCGCTGTATGTTGAAGTACCAGATCTCCAGGGCCTCGCCTGCGCTCTTAGCGCTGACCAGCCGCTCGCGAGCCTGATCTAATTCACGCGTCTTCGGATCGTGCTCCCTGACCTTGACATCGACAAGAATCCGATTTCCGTCGTCATCGACAAGTTCAACATCGGCGCAGCTGTCTTGGTCGGCAGGGGACTTTTTCATTCCCCATACGCGTAACGTTTGCGCAACACGTGCCTCTGCACCCTCGTTTTCGTCGTCCACCGGTGGCAGAACTGAGGAGTCGGTCGCACGGTCGAACTGAAGTGCTTGGGGGAGACCCGGGGATGGTCCGAAGACTGCGTAGCGATTTCCGAGAGCTACGAGGATCTGCCGTTGGGACGTCGGAAGCGAAGAAACCGTGGTCATAATGCTTTGTTGTTACTCCGGTCATCAGCCTCGTCGATAGATAAGCGCGACTACACTACCTAAGTCGCCCGACATGATGTTGCGCTCGCTGACTGTGTCGGCAGGCCAACACGCGCCACCTAACTCTAAGCATGACACTTACCTTCTAGTCGAGCAAATGCCCCATCTTTTGCTTCTTGGTCCGCAGATAGCCTTCCGTGGATTCGTGCGGCGCCACGATGCACGGAATGCGCTCGGCCACCCGGATTCCGGCGTTCTCCAGCGCGGCGATTTTGTCGGGATTATTCGATAGCAGGCGCACGCTCTTGATCTTGAAATAGCGCAGAATCTCGGCGGGCATGCGGTAATCGCGCAAGTCGGCTTCAAAACCCAGGCGCTCGTTGGCTTCCACGGTATCGGCGCCGCCGTCCTGCAGTTCGTAAGCGCGCAGTTTGTTGAGCAGGCCGATGCCGCGCCCCTCCTGATGCTCGTAAATCAGCAGCCCGCGGCCTTCTTCGGCGATCAGGTTCAGCGACAGCTCGAGTTGCGACCGGCAATCGCAGCGCAGGCTGTGGAACACGTCGCCGGTCAGGCATTGCGAATGAATGCGCACCAGCGGCGGCTCGCCGCCCGCAGCCATCTCGCCCATCCGCAGCACCACGCATTCCTCCACCACGCCGTCGTAAGCGCCTTCGAAGCCATAAATGCGGAAATGGCCGAATCGGCTGGGGAAATTGGCTTCGGCGATTTTGCTCAGCATGGGTTTAGAGATCGGAGAACGGGATATGCATTCATTATAATGATCGCCAGGCGCTCCAATGGAACCCCAACAACTGCTCTGACCCTGCTGCTGCGGGTGGCGGTGGCGGCGTCGCTGGCCAGCATCCTTTCGCGCTTCAGCGCCTTCCAAAGGATGTTGATGCGCGAGGATCGCACTTTGGTGCAGCGCGTCAAGCTGGCGCTGATGTTCTGGGCGGTGTATGGAGCGAGCGTCCTGTTCCGCGTGCTGAACCAGGCCAAATACGACGCCGTGGATCTGGGACTGGAGGGAAGCCTGCTCGCCGGCATGGTGGGCGGCTACGTCACCGGGCCTGCTTTCGGGCATCCTGATCTCGATTCCGGCCGTAGTTCCACGGCGAGCTGATGACCATGCTGCTGTTCGCCGGTGTCGGCGTGCTGGGCGGGTTGCTGCGCGACCTGGCGCCCGAGAAAGAAGACGTCTGGCGATTCTCGCCCATCTTCAGCCTGAATCCCCGGCGGCTGCGCCAGCGGCCATATCAGCTTCGGCTGGTGTTTCAATTGGGCTGCCTGTTCAGCATCCTTTTCAGCGGACTGCTGCGCGTGGAAGTGCGTGGCTCCTGCTGAAGGACGGTGTGTTTCTCGCGCCCATCTGGAGCGAAACGCACTGGGCGACGGTGCTCGCGGCCTACGCCAGTTCGGTGTTCGCCGTGATGCTTGCCGCTCAAGATCTGGAACAACACGCGCAACGAGAAGAAGCTCGAAGCGCAGCAACTGCGTCTGAACGAAGCGCGGCTGGCGGCGCTCACCAGCCAGATCAATCCGCATTTTCTGTTCAACACGCTCAATTCGGTTTCGTCGCTGATCCGCACCAATCCCGAGCAGGCGCGCAGCGTGGTGTACCGGCTGTCGAGCATTCTGCGGCGGCTGCTGCGCAACACCGACAATCTCACGCCGCTGCGCGAGGAGCTGGCGTTCATCGACAATTACATGACCATCGAGATGGTGCGCTTCGGCGAGAAGCTGCGGTTTGTCAAGGAAATCGATCCGGAGACGCTGGACCGGCTGGTGCCCAGCATGCTGCTGCAGCCGCTGATCGAGAACAGCATCCGGCATGGGCTTGCGCAGAAAGTGGATGGCGGGATGATCCGCGTGCGCAGCTACCTGGCCGATGGCCGGCTGCACCTGGTGGTGGAAGACGATGGCGTCGGTATTCCGGAGGCTCGCCTGGCGACGCTGTTCGAGCAAGGCATCGGCGTGAGCAACGTGAATGAGCGTATGAAGGTGCTGTACGGGCCGGATTACCGCATGTGGATCGACAGCAAGCCGGGCGAAGGAACGCGCACGGGCATCGAGATTCCCGACGTGCAGGTAGTGAGCGATATCATTCAAGAGGTCCCGGCCGCCGGCTGAGGTTTCAGAAACCCTGCGTCAATCGGGGGCGTCCTGTAGGAGTCAGTGTTATTTTCTTGACTTTGTTTGGAAATTCTTAGCGTCACGGGGAGCCGATTAGCACTTGTTAGCCGCCACCGCCACCTCTGCCAGCGCCGCGGAGAGCCTCTACCAGGAGCGCGTGAACCCGCAATGGGTGCGCCTGCTGGATGTTCTGCAGATGAATGCGCGCTATACGCGCTGCGAAGGCACGGAGCTGTTCACGGCGGACGGCCGGCGCATTTTGGATTTTCTTTCCGGCTATTGCGTCCACAACCTGGGGCATAATCATCCGGCAATTGTTGAAGCGCTCAAGGACGAGCTGGGCCGGCATGGTCCAGCGATGCTGCAAAGTCATGTCCCCGGGTTGGCCGGAGAATTGGCCGACAAACTATGCTGGCGGGCGGGTGGCCGCGTCAGCAAGGTATTCTTCTGCAGTTCCGGCAGCGAAGGCGTGGAAGCGGCCATCAAATTCTCGCGCGCCCACACGCGCCGCAACGGGATGCTCTATGCCGAAGGCGCATTTCACGGGCTGACGTGCGGAGCGCTGTCGCTGATGGGAGATCCGTTCTGGCGCGAGACGTTTGGCCCCATGCTGCCGGAGACCGAAGCGGTGCCGTTCGGAGATCTCGAAGCCCTCGAGCAGAAGCTCGCGACCAGACGATTCGCAGCGTTCATCGTGGAGCCGTTGCAGGGCGAAGGCGGCGTGCGCGTGCCCCCGCCCGGATATCTGGAACGCGTCCAAGCGCTGTGCCGGCGTTACGGGACGCTGTTCGCCGTGGATGAAGTCCAGAGCGGCATGTACCGCACCGGCCGTTTCCTGGCTTCGCATTACTCCGATATCGAGCCCGACATGATCGTGCTGGCCAAGGCGCTCAGCGGCGGTTTGATCCCGAGCGCGGCGCTGCTGATGTCGGACGAAATTTACGACTCCGTGTATGGATCGCTCGGGCGCGCTATCGTCCACACCTCCACCTACAGCGAGAATTCGCTCGCGATGCGCGCGGGTCTCACTGCTATCGAGGTTCTGGAACGCGAACACCTTGGAGATCGAGCCCTGACGGCGGGCGACTTTCTGCGTACGCGCTTGCGCGAAGCTGTTGTCCGGATATGAAATGGTAAAGGAAGTCCGGGGCCTGGGCCTGCTCAACGGAATCGAGTTCCAGGCGCCGCGCAAGCTTGCGCTGCGGGTTCCGTTCGAAGCCTTCGCGAAAATCCATCCCGGCATGTTTGGCCAGGTGGTGGTGATGCGGCTGTTCCGGCGGGGCTTCCTGACGCAAATGTGCGGGAACAACTTCATGGTCCTCAAGGTTGCGCCCCCTTTGGTGGTGAACGAGCGCGAGGCTGGCGAGTTTGTGGGCGCCATCGCAGAAGTGGTGGAGATGATGCACTCCTCGAGTACGTTCTGGAGCGAGGCTCTGGGACTAGCCAGGCGCGTGCTTAGCACTTGATCATGATGATTCGCCTCGGGATTTTCGCGATTCTCGGCTGTACCGCGGCTTGCGCGGCTCCCAACATCACGGTTCTACCGCCGAATCCGGTGATCGGCCGCGGCTACCGCCAGATGTACGATCTCAACTTCGCCGAAGCGCACAAGACATTCGGCGAGTGGGAGCGCGAGCATCCGGCCGATCCGATTGGGCCGGTCTCGAACGCGGCCGCATATCTGTTCGCTGAATTCGACCGCCTGAACATCCTCCACTCGGAGTTTTTCGTCGACAACAGCATCTTTCACCGCCGTCCCAAGGTGACGCCCGATCCGGGAGTGCGCCAGGCGTTCGATCAGGAATTGGACAAATCCGCGGGGCTTGCGGAGAAGATCCTGACGCAAACGCCGGAGGACGCCGACGCGCTCTTCGCCAAAATCCTGACACTGGGCCTGCGCGCTGATTATGAATCGCTGATCGAGCGGCGCGACTTCGACGCCCTGAAGGTGATCAAGAACAGCCGCGCCACGGCGGAAAAGCTGCTCATGATCCAGCCGAATTACTACGACGCGTATCTCGCGATCGGCGTCGAGAATTATCTGTTCAGCTTGAAGCCCGCGCCGGTGCGCTGGATTCTGCAGGCCGGCGGCGCCGAGGCGGATCGAGATCGCGGCGTCGAAGATTTGCGCCTCACCGCCGAGAAGGGCCGCTATCTCAACCCTTACGCCCGGCTGCTGCTGGCAGTGGCGGCGCTCCGCAACAAAGATCTTTCGCGAGCCCGCGACCTGTTGAGTTCGCTCGCGCGCGAATTTCCTCACAATCGCCTTTACGCGCAGGAGCTCGCCCACCTCCAGTAGCTTAGAATAGCCAGAAGGAGCCGGAGCACCCCTTATGAAGATTGCCGGAGTTGCCAGCGCTTTCCCTCAACACAAATACGACCAACGCGTGCTCTTAACGGCGCTGCAAAAGCATTGGGGGCCGAAGGTGGACAACCCGGTGTTCCTCGAGCGCTTGCAAGCGCGCGTCGGCGTGGAAACGCGTCACCTGGCTCTTCCGATTGAAGAATACTATGGGCTCACGCGCTGGGGCGCGGCGAATAACGCCTGGATCGAAGTCGCGCAGGATCTGGGACAAAAGGCGCTGTGCTGCGCTTTGTCGCGCTCGGGTTTCTCAACCGCTGACCTCGGGCGCGCTGTTCTTCGTTTCGGTGACCGGCATCTCCAGCCCGTCCATCGACGCGCGTCTGGTGAATCGCATGAACCTGCCTGTGAACATCAAGCGGGTACCGATTTTCGGACTGGGCTGTGTGGCGGGCGCGGCCGGGATTTCCCGCGCGGCGGACTACGTGCTCGCCTATCCCAAGCAGGTGGCAGCAGTGCTATCGGTGGAGCTGTGCTCGCTGACGTTGCAGCAGGAAGACATCTCCATCGCGAACATCATTTCATCGGGATTGTTCGGCGACGGCGCCGCGGCGGTGCTGGTGTCGGGCGCGGAGCGGACCGCCGATGGCCCCGAGATTCTGGCCACGCGATCGGTCTTCTATCCGAATTCCGAGCACGTGATGGGCTGGGACATTTCCGAGAAAGGCTTCCGCATCGTGCTTTCGCGCGAGGTGCCGGAAGTCGTCGAGCAGCATCTGGCTTCGGATGTGGACGCGTTCCTGGAAGAGCAGGGCCTGTCGCGAGCGGACATCGGAGCATGGGTGCTGCATACCGGCGGCCCGCGTGTACTGGAAGCAACGCAAGCGGCGCTCGAGTTACCCGAAGGCGCGCTGGCTGCGTCGTGGGATTGCTTGCGACGAACCGGCAACCTTTCGTCCGCATCCGTGCTGGTGGTGCTAGAGGAAGTCATGATGAAACGGCGGCCCGCGCCTGGGACCTACAGTATTCTCGCGGCGATGGGTCCCGGTTTTTGTTCCGAACTGGTTTTGTTGAAGTGGTAAAAGAAACCGACATCTTCGTTGTCGGAGGCGGCCCCGCCGGACTGGCGGCAGCCATAGCCGCGCGGCTCAAAGGTTTCGATGTCGTGGTGGCCGATGCGGCCGAGCCGCCCATCGACAAGGCTTGCGGCGAAGGTCTGATGCCGGATTCGCTCCAGGCGCTCGGCCGGTTAGGCGTAACGCTTGACCCGGAGCAATCGTTCGCGTTTCGCGGCATTCGTTTTCTCGGCGCGGGCGGAAGCGTGGCGGCGGATTTCCCGAGAGGGCATGGCATCGCCATCCGGCGCGTCCGTCTGCACCAGGCGCTGATTGATCGCGCGCAGGAAGCCGGTGTCATGCTGCATTGGCGCACTCACGTGACAAGCCTGAGTGACATACGCGCCCGCTGGATCATTGGCGCCGACGGCGAGCGTTCCCGCGTGCGGCACTGGGCCGATCTCGATTCGGTTCGCAGCGAATCGTTCCGCTATGGATTCCGGCGGCATTATCGCGTAAGCGCCTGGACGGATTTCATGGAGATTTATTGGGCCAATGGATGCCAAATGTACGTTACGCCGGTCGGGTGCGACGAAGCCTGTATCGCGCTGATCACCCGCGATTCACATCTGCGCTTGGATGACGCCATGCCGCGCTTCCCGGAACTTGCACGGCGGCTTGAGGGAGCAGCGATTGTTGACAGCGATCGTGGCGCGGTGACAGCTACGCGACGGCTGCGCCAGGTTTATCGCGGGCATATCGCGTTGATCGGCGACGCATCGGGCTCGGTGGACGCGATCACGGGCCAAGGCATGAGTCTGTCATTCCAGCAATCACTCGCGCTCGCCGATGCGCTGGCCGCCGATAACTTGGACCAGTACCAAGCCGCGCATCGCCGCCTGGCGCGCCGTCCCGCATTCATGGCTCAACTGATGCTAACGCTCGATCGCTTCCCGCGCCTGCGGCCCCCCGTGCTGCGAACGTTTGTGGCGAAGCCCGCGATATTCGAACGCCTATTGGCCGTGCATGTCGGTTCGTAACGTATTGCTCGTCGCGTTCGTGCTGGCGGCGGTGGATTGCCGGGCCGCAAGCCTTCTGTCCCTGGAGCTCGATCCGGCCAAGACCGAGGTTCAATTTACGCTGCACGACGTGCTTCACACGGTGCATGGAACGTTCAAGCTTAAGAAGGGATCCATCCATTGGGATCCCGATTCGGGCAAAGCATCGGGCGAGATCGTCGTTGATGTGACCAGCGGCGACAGCGGAAGCAGCGCGCGCGATAGCCGCATGCACAAGCAGGTTCTCGAAAGCCAGCGGTACCCGGAGGCGACATTCACCGCGGATCGGGTGGATGGCAAGCTCGCGCCGCAAGGGCAGTCTCAACTCGAGGTGCACGGCGTGCTCAAAATCCATGGCGCGGATCACGAGCTGACGTTGCACTTCCAAGTGGATCGCGCGGGCGGGCAATACGCCGCCTCCACGCATTTCACCATTCCTTACGTCCAATGGGGTATGAAGGACCCGAGCAACTTTGTGCTCAAGGTGGACAAGACCGTTGACATGGACATCAAAACGGCTACGGCGTCGATGTTGTACGAGAGTTTCTAGTGCCGCCAGACGATCGGTTCATGCGCGAGGCTTTGCTGCTGGCGCGGCGGGCCGAAGCGAGTGGTGAAGTACCGGTGGGCGCTGTCGTGGTTGTGGGCGGCGAGATTATCGGGCGCGGGTTCAATTCGCCGATCGCCACATCCGACCCCACCGCGCACGCCGAGATCCTTGCACTGCGCGAAGCTGGCGCGCGCGCACGCAATTATCGATTGGAAGCAGCCACGCTATACGCTACGCTGGAACCTTGCGTGATGTGCGCTGGAGCTCTGGTGGCGGCGCGGATCCGGCGGCTGGTGTTTGGCGCGCGCGATCTGCGATTCGGCGGAGTGCGCAGTAAATTCCGGATCGCCGATTCGGAGCTGCTGAATCATCGCGTGGAGATTGTGGAAGGCGTGCTCGCGCCCGAGTGCGTGGAGTTAGTTAAGAAATTCTTTGAGCAGCGGAGGTAGTGCTTCATGGAGATTTCGGGTAAAGTCGCGGTGGTGACTGGCGGAGCGTCGGGGCTGGGTGCGGCCACGGCGAAGATGATCGTCGAGGAAGGCGGCCACGTCGTGATCGTCGATTTAAACGAGGACGCCGGCCAAGCGGTCGCGAAGGAACTGGGCAATCACGCTCGCTTCGTTCGAGCCGATGTTAGCGATCCGGCCGAGGCACAGACCGCCGTCGAGACTGCCATGGATGCGTTCGGTTCGCTCCACATCTCCATCCAATGCGCGGGCATCGCCGACGCGCAGCGCGTGATCGGCAAGACTGGTCCGGCGGATCTGGCGCGGTTCTCGAAAACCATTCGCGTCAACCTTATCGGCACGTTCAACGTCGCGAGGCTGGCGGCTTGGCTGATGGCGCCCAACGCGCCTAATGAAGAAGGCGAACGCGGCGTGATCATCAACACGGCGTCGGTGGCGGCGTTCGACGGTCAGATCGGGCAAGCGGCTTATTCGGCGTCGAAGGGCGGCATCGCGGCCATGACGCTGCCGCTTGCACGCGATCTTTCGAGCGTCGGAATTCGCGTGATGGCGATCGCGCCAGGCATCTTCGACACTCCGATGCTCGCTGGTATGCCCGACGAGGTGCGTGCATCGCTCGGCGCAATGGTCCCGTTTCCCAAACGCCTCGGCCGTCCGTCCGAGTACGCGCAACTCGCACGCGACATCATCGAGAATCCGATGCTGAACGGAGAAGTGATCCGGTTGGACGGGGCTATTCGCATGGCGCCGAAGTAGGGTCTGCGGCTCGATGCCTACTTAATCCATACGGTTTTGATATTGCAAAACTCGCGCGGCCCAAATTCGCTCAGCTCGCGCCCGTACCCCGAATTCTTCACGCCGCCAAAAGGCAGCCTTGGATCGGAAGCCACCATGCCGTTCACGAACACCGCGCCGGCTTCGATATCAGCGGTGAACCGCGCGGTCTCGGCGCGATCGTTGGTCCACACACTCGACGCCAAGCCGAAATCGGAATCGTTGGCCACCTCGATCGCCTCGTCGACGTCGCTCACGCGGAACAGCATCGCGACTGGGCCAAAAATCTCCTCGTAATACACTGGGCAGCTCTTGGGAACTCCGGCCAGCACCGTAGGCTCGTAGAAATTGCCTGGGCCGTTGACGCGCTTTCCGCCGGCCAGCAATCGCCCGCCGCCCGCGACTGCCCGCTTCACTTGATCATCGAGTTCGCCCACGATCTGCGCCGTCGCCAGCGGACCGACGTCGGTGTTAGCAGCCATCGGATCGCCGACCTTCAGCGCCTTCATGCCTTCCACAAACCGCCGCTCGAATTCGTTGTAGATCGAATCATGCACGATGAATCGCTTAGCCGCGATGCAGGATTGTCCGTTGTTGATGCAGCGCGCCTTCACCGCGGTGGCCGCCGCTTCGTCCATATTCGCGCTGGGCATCACGATAAATGGATCGCTGCCCCCGAGTTCCAGCACGGTTCGCTTGATCTGCTTTCCGCATTGGCTCGCGACTTGCCGTCCCGCCGGTTCACTGCCAGTGAGCGTGGCGGCGGCCACTCGCGGATCGTCGATCACGCGCGCCACTTGCGACGATTCGATCAGCAGCGTGATGAATTCGCCGTTCGCAAAACCGGCGCGGCACAGGATCTCTTCGATCGCGAGCGCCGATTGCGGAACGTTGGAGGCGTGCTTCAACAGTCCACCGTTGCCTGCCATCAACGCCGGCGCGGCGAATCGGAATACCTGCCAGAACGGAAAATTCCACGGCATCACCGCCAGCACCACGCCCAGCGGCTGGTATGCGATGAAGCTCTTGCCTGCGTTGCTGGCCACTTCCTCATCTGCCAAAATCTTCTCGGCGTTGTCCGCGTAATACCGGCATGCCCACGCGCATTTCAGCGCCTCGTCACCCGCCGACTTCAGCGTCTTTCCCATCTCCAGCGTCATCAGGCGCGCCCAGCGGTCCTTTTCCGACTCCAGAATCTCCGCAGCCTTGCGCATTTTCGCGGCGCGATCGGCGAACGGTGTGCGGCGGTGCGCACGAAACGCTTCGTGGGCCTTTTGGATCTTGGCGTCGACCTCCGCGCTCGAATGCGGATCGAAAACGCGGATCAGCTCGCCGGTGGCAGGGTTGGTGGTTGCGATTGGCATACACATTGGTTTTGACACCATTGGCGGAAAAAATCAACACTGGGGTAATGAAGAAATTCGGATTGGTACTGCTGGTAACGGCCGCGGCTTGGTCGCAGACCGACATTTCGGGCGAGCGCATGCGCGCGCACGTGAAGTTCCTGTCGAGCGATTTGCTCGAGGGACGCGGCGTGGGAACCCGTGGCGGCGAGCTGGCCACCGCCTATATCGCGTCGCAATTCGCGGTGGTTGGCGCGAAGCCGGCGGGCGAAAACGGAAGCTATTTCCAGCGCGTGCCGATGGTCGGCGTCACCACGTCGCCGAAAGCCACGCTGGAGGCGGTCGGCCCGAATCAAACCGTCTCTTTCAAATGGCTGGACGATTTCGTCGGCGTCAGCGAACTGCAGCAGCCCGAGGATCAGTTCGACGCCGAAGCGGTTTTCGTCGGTCACGGCATCGTCGCACCCGAATTTCATTGGGACGATTTCAAGGGCGCCGACGTGAAGGGCAAAGTTCTGGTGCTGTTCACCAATGAGCCGCCGTCCGACGATCCCAAATTCTTCGGCGGCCGCGCGCTCACCTACTACGGCCGCTGGACGTACAAATACGAAGAGGCAGCGCGCATGGGTGCGAAAGGCGTGATCATCATCCACACCACGCCCACGGCGGGCTACGGCTACGACGTCGTCCGCAGCTCGTGGGGCAAGGAAGATCCGCAGTTGAAGCTGCCTGCTGGAAAACCGGCGCTCGCCTTTGCGGGCTGGGTGACTGGGGATGCGGGCGCGAAGCTACTCGCGCTCTCAGGTAAGACCGTGGATCAAATGTTAACCGCTGCCAATTCGCGCGACTTCAAGCCCATCCCGCTCGGCATCCACATTCGCGCCAACATCCCAACCGAGATCAGGCAGATTCAATCCGACAACGTGATCGCGAAGGTGGAGGGCAGCGATCCACAGCTCAGGTCCGAAGCCGTCATCTTCACCGCGCATTGGGATCACTTGGGCATCGGTCTGGCGGTGAATGGCGATCCCATTTACAACGGCGCCGTGGATAACGCCACGGGCTGCGCAATCATTATCGAAATGGCGCGCGCCTGGGCCGCGCTGGAGCACAAACCCAAACGCTCGGCGATATTCATGGCCGTGACCGCGGAGGAAGCCGGGCTGCGTGGGACTGAGTATTACGCCGCGCATCCGGTGATTCCGCTCGCGAAGACCGCGCTCGATCTGAATTTCGACGCGTTCTATCCGTTCGGCCGAACGAAAGATGTTTCGGTCACGGGGGCGGAGCGGACCACTGCGTGGCCCGTCGTCGAAGAGGCCGCGCATCGCATGGAACTCGCGATCAAGCCGGACGCGCATCCGGAGCAAGGTTCGTACTATCGCTCCGATCATTTTTCGCTCGCGCACGCCGGAGTGCCCGCCTTTTCAATCGACCTCGGCACGGAATACTACGGCAAGCCCGCCGAATACGGCAACAAGATTTTCGAAGAGTACAACGACAAGCATTACCATCAGCCGTCCGACGAATATCACGACGATTGGGACTTCGCGGGGATGGAGGAAGCGGCGAAGTTCGGCTTCCTGATCGGGATGACTGTGGCCAACGAGTCCCAATTGCCGACCTGGCACGCGGGCGACGAGTTTCTGCCGGCACGATTGGCCGAAAAACAATGAGCCGAGCCGCCGTTTGACATCCCCTGCGTCCGGCCGCTACGCTTAAGTCCGGAGCCACTCGGTCGCGCTGTCTCGGGCCCCCAAATGCTCACCACCGATATTCTGTCCTGGAAACAGCTCTCGCGCCGCAAGCAGAAGCCCGTCCACCTCATTCTGTTCATCACGGACCATTGCAACGCCAAGTGCGGCCACTGCTTCTACTGGCAAAATCTGAACCAGGGCGAAGCGCTCAAAACCGAGCACATCGAGCACATCTCCCGCGCCATGGGCGAGCTGGTCTGGCTCGACATCTCCGGCGGCGAGCCGTTCCTCCGCAAGGACATCGATCAGATCTGCCATCGCTTCCTCGACTACAATCAGGCCAAGTTCATCAACATCCCCACCAACGCGATCCAGACCGACGTAATCAAGAAATCGGTCGAGGCCATCCTCGCCAACGCCAATGCTTTCCGCCTGAACATCGCTCTTTCCATTGATGGCATCGGCGAAAATCACGATCGCGTCCGCGGCGTCCCGGGCAACTACAAGAAGGCCCTCGCTACCATGGAAGCCCTGCGCGAGATTCGCACGCATGACAAACGCCTGTCGCTCAGCGTCGTGACCACCGTTATGCGCAGCAACATCGACGACGTGAAGAGCCTGCTCCATATGGGCGTCGACGAGTGGGATCTCGATTATCATTCGCTCAATATTCTGCGCGGCACGCCCATGGATCCATCGCTCCAATCGCCCACGCCTGAGCAATACGCCGAAATTTCGAAGCTCCAGCTACAGCTTTCTCGCCGCTATTTTCATGGACGCTGGGGCGGACTCGGCGGCTGGACCGCCACCATCGGCCGCTTCGTGCTCAATCGCTATTACATGCAGGACCTCCAGGGCAAGCCGAAGGACACCTCCTGCAACGCGGGCGACGTGAGCTGCGTCATCGACGCCAATGGCGACGTCTACTTTTGCGAATTGCTCAAGCCGGTCGGCAATCTCAAAACGTACGATTGGGATTTCGATCGCCTGTGGCACGATTTCCAGGCCACCGAACTTCGCAACAAAGTACAGAACGGCTGCCACTGCACTCACGAATGTTTCCAGACCAAGAATCTGATCTTCACTCCGTGGCGCCTAGTCTGAGCCGTGACCGCTACCGAGCCGCGACCGTGAGGGAGCGTGTTTAAGTCAAGCTTCCGCAGGCTGGTCCAGCCCCTGGTGCCCAGCTTCGTCATGCGATGGGTGGACCCGTTTCACACCGTCCTGCTCGAACATCTCACCGCGGCCGCCGGTAAACTTCCCGCCGGATCCATGGTTTTGGACGCCGGCGCAGGCGAGTGTCCCCACGCACCCCTGTTCGCCCATACGCACTACATCCGCCTGGATCGTGGCATCGGCGACAAAGCCTGGGATTATTCGAAAATCGAAGTGCTCGGCGATATCTCGGAACTGCCCTTTCGCGACGGCTCGTTCGACGCCGTTATCAACATTCAGGTTCTGGAACACTTGAAGGAGCCTGGCACTCGGCATCAGCGAGATGGCACGCGTGCTCAAGCCCGGCGGGGAGTTGATTCTGACCACGGTGCAATGCTGGGAAATCCACCAACACCCCAACGACTTTTTCCGCTACACGCGCTACGGCCTCACATATTTATTCGATAAAGCGGGCCTCGAAAGCCGCGTGGAGGCGCTCGGAGGCCTGTTCTGGCTGATCAGTTTCCGCTTGATGGCGATCCTGGGCTTCTTCCAAAAGAGCTGGCGCTGGCTGATCTTCGCGGTGCTTCTCCCCATTTTCGGCTTTGCGATTCCGGTGGTCTGCTATTTTCTCGATCCGGTGGATCGCCGCCGCGATTACACGCTCGGCTATTTTTGCTGGTGTAAGAAACCGTGACTCGCAAACCGTGACGAGCTCCCTCATCATCATCACTTTGAATCGCGCCCCACTTCTTCAACGGACGCTCCAAGGGCTTACGCAGCAAACACGGCAAATCGATGAGATCATTGTGATCGATAACGGACCAACGCCCGACACCGAGCAGGTCGTGTCCAGCTTCACCGCGCGCTACGTCCCAGAACCCCGCCGCGGGTATGGGCACGCCCGCAATCGCGGCCTCGCTGAAGCACGCGGTGCATTCATTTACTTCCTGGATGACGACTGCGTGCCCGATCCCGATTGGGCCGATATACTCTGGAGCGTGCTTGAATCAGGCGATGCGGATCTCGCCAGCGGCTCACGCACTCCCGGCCAGCGCGGACTCGCCGCGCGTCTCGAATATCTTTCCACCGATGGTCCCGTGCTGTCGCCCTCGATCCAAGCCGGCGCCGCCCGGCATCTGTCGACATCGAACTTGATCATGCGCCGCGAGGTCGCCGAAAAAACCGGTTGCTTCGACGCGACGCTGACCATGTGCGAGGATCGCGACTTCACCACGCGCGCCCGAAAACTCGGATTCCGGCTGCGCTACGAACCGAAGGCGCGCGTCACGCATTATCCCGCGATTGTCCGGATCTCCGAGTATCTCGCCAAAATGCGGCACTACGGCACCGGAACGTCCGCAATACTTCCGCCGCTCTGGCAGCGACGAACCTCTTGCCAGCCTTTTCCCCGCGAGCCCCACCGCGCGATTGCTTCTTCTACCCGTGCTCGCCGCCGCCGGCACGGCTTATCTCGTCGCCCGCAATCTTGCCGCAAAATCCGGACGCCATCGCGTTCAGCCCACTGCTGTTCGTCGGGCAACTCTGGTGGCATTGGGGCGGAGTCGAGGCCATGCGGAAGTCATGCTGAACCGGAAGGTCGTTTCCTTAGGCAGGAAGCTGATCCCGCGCTTTCTCCTCGATCAAATCAATCCGTTCGACCGCTTCGTCCTCAATTCCGTGCGCGAATTCTCCGGCATGCTTCCAGCGAACTCGCTCATTCTCGACGCAGGCGCCGGCGAAGCCCAATACCGCGACGATGTCGCGCGCGCGGGGCACAAGTATCGCGCCATCGATCTGGGAGTCGGCGAAGGCGATTGGGGTTATAGCGGCATCGACGCCTGGGCGCGCGTCGAAGCTCTGCCCTTTCCGCCCGGAACGTTCGACGGCATGCTGAGCGTCGCGGTTCTCGAACACACACCGTATCCGCGCCAGACCTTGCACGAAATGGCCCGGACATTGAAGCCCGGCGGTCAATTGATGATCATCGTTCCCACCATGTGGGAAGAGCACCAGATGCCGCACGACTACTATCGATTCACGCGCTACGGCGCCCAAAACTTGCTCGAAGAGGCCGGTTTCGCCGTCGACCTGATCCGTCCGCTCGGCGGCTACTTCTGGTTCATGGGACGCAAATTCATCGACATCCTGGAATTCTTCGAGCGCTTTCCCCGCATACTGCTTTGGCCGTTCCTCGCGATCCCTTTTGGCTTCGTTTTGCCGATTTTGTGCACTCATCTCGACTGGCTGGACCGCGACAAATACTACACCATCGGCCAACTGTGCTTCTGCCGCCGCGTTCGCGAGCCCGGCGCGCCGGATGGTGCCGGAATCCTGCCCTGAAACGCGACAGCAATTCCCGGAACCGGACGCAAGTCCCAGCGAATTCGCTGAATCCACTGCGGTCTCATAACTGCAGCAGGGTCGTCATGCCAAGAGTCCAACATGCGCGCGAAGTCTTAACAAATTCGCTAACGGCATCCGATCTCGAACGGCGCGCCAGCGGAGGCTGGAAACCAGTGGCAGTGATCTGGGAGCGCCAGGTGGATGACGGTGAGCCGCCGATCGCCGACATGACGGAACCGGTTCCCTATGGCCTGAAGATCGCCGAGGATTGCACCGCCCTCGAACAGGATGTGCAGGAGCGCGAGGCGCTGATCGTCATGCTGGAGATGATCATCCAGGACAAACCGCTGTCGGAAACGGCGAATGAGCTCAACCGGCGCGGTTTCCGCACTCGCCACAATTCGAATTGGACTCCCGGCTCCGTGTTCGACATGCTCCCCAGGCTGATCGAAGTCGGCCCGCGAGTTTTCAGCACGGAAGAGTGGGTGGTTCGCCGGGGCCGGCTGATGAATGTCGTTTGATGGCTGCGGAATCTAACTCATTCCCGTGGGCCGGATGGCTCAACTGTCGATGAGCGACGCCATAAGCCTCATGGAATCAGTCATCTTCGATGGAAGGAAGCTTGCGGTCTTCAAAGCAACTTTGCCGCGACTGTTTCCGAGTACCGACAGTCATGGCTTTTTCCCTTCTCGGGGAAACGGGGCGGCGCGTGTACGTTATTAGCGCGCCGCTACCTTTAGATTTCCGTAGAATTCCCGCAACCGACGCTCGTACTCGGCGCCGGCTACTTCCAGAATGTCGTTGTGGCCGGCTCCCGGAATCACCCAGAACGTCTTCGACCCCTGCGCCGCGGCGAACAGCTCCTGACCCAGCCGCAACGGAACCACTTCGTCGCGATCTCCGTGCAGGAACAGCTTCGGGACGCGAATCCAGCGGATCTTCGGCAGCGAATTGAAGCTTCGCACCAGCAGGGGTCCTACGAATGGCACCACCGTGCCCGCGACGTCGCTGGCCGAGGTGAACGGCGCTTCCAGGATCAGCCCCGCGCACGGGCGCCGCGAGGCTAGGTCGATCGCAACGGCAGTTCCCAATGACTCGCCGTGCAAAATAATCTGGTCTGCCCGATAGCCTTTACCTAACAGATAGATGAACCCGGCTTCGCTGTCGCGATACAAGCCTTGTTCGCTGGGACGGCCGCTACTCTTGCCATAGCCGCGATAATCGATCATCAGCACGGACGATCCCGCAGCGACAATTTGCTGGATGCGCCGCGTGCGATCGGTGATATTGCCCGCGTTGCCGTGCAGAAACAGGGTCGCGAACGGCGAGCCCTCGCATTGCACCCACCAGCCATGGATCTTCACTCCATCGGACGTTTCAATCCAAGCATCCGTCGCGCCCGCGGCGCGCTGCAGCTCCCAGTTGCCTTCCGGATACTTGGACGGATAGTAAATGGCGCGGTTGGCGAGATAGTACAAGAGCCCAATCGCAAAAGCCGCCGAGATTGCTATGCCAAGCGGAATCGGCACGCGAGGGTTCAGCGGGGAACTGCGCGGTCGTTTCGTAGAATGGCTCCGTCCTTCATCACGAAGATCACGCTCTGCGTCGCCTTGATGTTCTCGATCGGATTTCCGGGCACCGCGACTACATCGGCCAGCATTCCCGGCTTCAGCGCGCCAACTTTATCCTGCAAGCCGAGCAACTCGGCGGCGGACGTCGTGCCCGCCATCAGCGATTGCGCGGGCGTCATTCCATCGGCCACCATGAATGCAAACTCCAGCGCGTTGTCGCCATGCGGATAAACCGCGGCGTCCGTTCCGAGCGCGATCTTCACGCCCAGCGCCAGCGCGCGCTTTACCATGATGTCCTGCTGCTGCACGGCTCGCGTGGCTTTGGCCTGCACCAGCGGCGGGAATTTCGTTTCGGCCAGGCCGACGCGCGTGGTCAGCGTCGGAACCAGGAACGTTCCGCGATCGTGCATCATCCGCATGTCTTCGTCGTCGAGGAACGTTCCATGCTCGATGGAATCGATTCCCGCGCAGAATCGCCCGCTTGCTCGATTCGGCGCCGTGCGAATGCGCGGCGGTCTTGCGATGCAGCGTGTGCGCTTCATCCACCAGCGCGTTCAGCTCGGCCTGCGTCAACTGCGGAACATCCACTTCGTCGGTGGGCGAAAGCACGCCGCCGCTGGCGCAGGTCTTGATCACATCCGCGCCGTACTTGATATTGAACCGCACGGCGTAGCGGGCCTGGTCGGGCGAATTGATGACGCCGTCTTCGGGGCCGGTCTCATGGCCGAACAGGCCGAATCGAAAGCCGTCGCCGTCATCGCAATGGCCGCCGGTGGATCCCAGCGCATGCACCGAAACCAGCATTCGCGGGCCGGGAACGATACCCGGCATTGATCGCGTTGCGCAGCCCGACGTCGATGAAGTGGTCCGATCCCACGTCGCGCACCGTGGTGAAACCCGCCATCACGGTCTTGCGCGCGTTGGCGGTGGCGCGAATCGCACGCTCGGAGATGGGCCGCTGCAAATCGAGCAGGGCGGCTGCCGTTATAGTCGGGATTGAACTCGTCGGACAGATGCGTATGGGCGTCGATAAAGCCGGGCAGCAGAGTGGCGTCGCCCAAGTCGATCACTGTTGCACCCGCCGGCGCGTTCGCCGAGCCGACCGACTGTATCTTGCCGTCCGAAACAACGACAACTCCCGGTGCGACGATTTGGCCGCTCGCTCCATCAAACAGACGCGCAGCTTTCAAGACGTAAGTATTGCTCTGCGCGAACAGCGCATTCGCGCAAATCAGCAGCATAGCGGCAAACTTCATAGCAAGCAGGGTAACAAATCGACTTTACGTGTGGTTCAATGGAAGGTTGTTTCAATGAATTTCGTGGAGGCAAAAACATGAAGGTTGGTGTCGCCGGGCAAGGCGCTTTCGGTGTGAAACATATCGAAGCGATCAAGAATATTTCCGGCATCGAGATTATTACGCTCACCGGCGGCAATCAGGCCGCCACCGAAGAAGTAGCCAAGAAATTCGGCATCCCGCATTGGACTGGCGATCTGGGCGAGAGCCTGAAACAGCCTGGCCTGGATGCGATGATTCTGGCCACGCCGACGCAAATGCACGCCATACAGGCCGAACAGTGCATGCGGGCCGGGCAAGCACGTGCAGATCGAGATCCCCATGGCCGATTCGCTGGCGGATTCCGAGCGCATCTTGCAAGTTCAAAAAGAGACCGGCCTCATTGCTATGGCAGGTCACACGCGCCGCTTTAATCCCAGCCATCAGTGGATTCACAAGCGCATCCTCGCCGGCGAGTTAAAGGTCCAGCAGATGAATGTGCAGACTTACTTTTTCCGGCGCACGAATATGAACGCAGCCGGCAAGCCGCGCAGTTGGACGGATCACCTGCTTTGGCACCATGCTTGTCATACGGTGGACCTGTTTGCGTATCAGGCCGGCCAAAACATTTCGGAATGCTTCGCGCTGGAAGGTCCGCATCATCCCGAATTGAAGATCGCCATGGACATGAGCATCGGCCTGAAAGTGCCTTCGGGCGCCATCTGCACGCTGTCACTCTCGTTTAACAACAAGGGTCCGCAAGGCACCTTCTTCCGTTACATTTGTGACAACGGAACGTATGTCGCTTACTATGATGATCTGGAAGACGGCGATAAAAAGCAGATCGATCTCAGCAAAGTGGATGTCTCAATGAACGGCATCGAACTGCAGGATCGGGAATTCTTCTCAGCGATCCAAGAGGGCCGCGAACCGAATGCCAGCGTCGCACAAACCATTTCGGCCATGCGCGTTCTCGACCGGCTGGAGAAAATGCTGAACTCCAAATCCGGCGCTACGGCTTAAAGCGCACGTTAGTAGTACCCATATAACAGGCGAGAAGCGAAACAGCTTGCGGCGGGAGCCGTCCATCCGCCGAGGTGATCCATGCTCCAACTCCAGCCCACACGGGTTCTGCTGACGCTGTTTGCGTTGGCTCTCATCCCGCCTGGCGCGTGCCGGGCCGACACAATTAACTTAGGGTTTATCCAATTCATTGGGGGAACCAGCGGCGGCACGGCCGGGTTCAACATTTTGAACGACACCGGACCAAACGCGTCGCCCTCTCCCGATACTTCGTTCCCCGTAACTACGCCGGTCTCTTTCTCGGATCTCACACTCACGGTAAACTTCAGCGACGGGACCGACCAGGTATTTCTCCCCGCGTCCGGTTACTTCACCCTCGCGGGCGACCATCTGTCCTACAGCGGCGAGCAGGAAACCACGTTTGCGACTGACCCGATTACTTCAGCCATGCTGACGGGAACCTTCGACACCACCAGTCTCTCGCTCAACGACGGTTCTCTGGTCACGATCCCATCCAGCTTCACGGCCGCGATCACCGACCCATTCGGCAACCTCGCGCTCGGCGATTTCTCGCTGATCACCGCTTTTGCCACGCCGGCTACAACCGCAACACCCGAGCCGAGGTTGGCTCTGTTGCTGGCCTGCGGGCTGATGGGATTGGCTCTTATCCGCTACAGGCGCGCTAGGCGTGCATAGCTTTGGCGGCCGGCTGCGCGTGTCCCAACACTTTGTGCGGCCGGTAAGGCTTCTCGAGCGCCGCCACGTCGTCGGCGCTCAGCTTCAGATCCACTGACGCGATCAGTTCTTTCAAATGCTGTGTCTTGGTGGCTCCGATGATCGGCGCGGTTACACCCGGCGCCTGCAATACCCAAGCGCACGCGATCTGCGCCGCTGAAACTCCGCGCTGCTTGGCGACCGCGGCCACCGCATCGGCAACCTGGAAATCGTCTTCGCTGTAATACATGTCCTTCGCCATCGTGTCCACTTGCGAGCGTGTGGTGGAACCGCCGTCGCGTTGGCGCGTGCCGGTCAGAAATCCGCGCGCCAGCGGGCTCCAGGGAATGATGCCCACGCCCTGATCGATGCACAGCGGAATCATCTCGCGTTCCTCTTCGCGATAAACCAGGTTATAGTGATTCTGCATGGCGACGAAGCGGTGCCAGCCGTGCTCCCTGGCAAGATACAAGGCTTTCGAAAACTGCCAGGCCGCCATGCTGCTGGCGCCCAGGTAGCGAACCTTTCCCGCGCGCACCAGCGAATCCAGCGCATCCAGCGTCTCTTCAATCGGCGTATTGAAATCCCAGCGATGGATCTGATACAGATCGATGAAATCCATGCCCAGGCGCCGCAGCGAATTTTCGCAGCCTTCGATAATGTGCTTGCGGCTTAGCCCCTTCTTGTTCGGGCTTTTGCCCATCGACCCGCACACTTTGGTGGCGACGATGATTTCGTCGCGCGAGGCCATTTCCTTAAGGTACTCGCCGGTGATCTCTTCGCTCAAGCCCGCCGAATAGACATCCGCGGTGTCGAAGAAATTGATCCCGGCGTCGAGCGCGATCTTGAAGTGCTCGCGCGCGTCCGCTTTGTTCACGTGCCAGCCGCGCGTGCCCAGCGCCCAGTCGGGCAGTTCGCCGCCGCCATAGCTCATGCATCCCAAACAGATCCGCGATACGGTGATCCCAGTCTTTCCGAGTAGTGTATATTGCATGGAAATCCCCAGTTTATCGCGTTGCGCTGGGCTGCGCGCCGCCGCTACTCCGGTGCGCTGCTATAGAATGGCAGCGTGAAACACAGCACCGATCGTATTCTAACCACGCACGCCGGCCGCCTGGACGGTCCGCGCGATTTGCGCGAGATGACCTTCAGCTTCATGTCCGGCCGCGGCCCCGACCTTGCGACTGTCATGGCTCGCGTGCAATCCGGCATCACCGAGACGATTCGCAAACAGGCCGACGCGGGCATCGACATCATCAGCGACGGCGAACTGGGCAAAATCGGCTTCGGCATCGCTTATTACGGCCGGCGCCTCTCGGGGCTTGGGACGCGCCAAGCTCAAACCGGGCGAAACCGGTTGGATGGGCGGCAACACGGGCGAACGCGTCGAGTTCGCCGAGTTTTACAAGGACCTGAACTTCGAGCAGTTCCTGCCGCCGGAGCGCACCATCTGCAACGGGCCGATCACGTACATCGGCCAGCAGGAAGTCGCCAACGATCTCGCGTTGTTCAAGACGAGCGCTGGCGGAAGCGGGAGTGCGGGCCGAGGAGACCTTCATGTGCGTGCTGGCGCCGGGCTGGCTGGAGCACTTCTTCCACAACGAATATTATTCGAACGACGAGCAGTACTTGTTCGCGCTGGCCGATGCGATGAAGCACGAGTACAAGGCCATCGTGGACGCGGGATTCATCCTGCAGCTCGACGATCCGGCGCTGCCCGATACCTACGACATGATCGTGCCCACGCCGACCATCGCCGAATACCGCAAATTCGCCGAGGTGCGGATCGACGCGCTGAATCATGCGTTGCAGGGGCTTCCCGAAGATCGCGTGCGTTATCACATCTGTTGGGGAAGCTGGCATGGGCCGCACACGCACGACCTGCCGCTCAAGCATCTGGTGGATCTGATGCTGAAAGTGAAAGCGGGCGCTTATTCGGTGGAAGCGGCCAATCCGCGCCACGAGCACGAATGGAAGGTCTGGAAGGATGTGAAGCTGCCCGACGGCAAGATCCTGATCCCGGGCGTGGTGAGCCACGCGAGCAACGTAGTGGAGCATCCGGAACTGGTGGCCGACCGCATCGCGCTTTATGCAAGTCTTGGTGGGCCGCGAGAACGTGATCGCGGGCACCGATTGCGGGCTTGGGCTTGCGCGTGCATCCGCAGATCGCGTGGGCGAAGCTCAAGGCGCTGTCGGAGGGCGCGGCGCTCGCTACGAAACAGCTCTGGGGGCGCTAATTCGCCCGCTGCTTCCAGGATGCGAGGGCGGGTGCGCAAACCGTAACACGGCAGTAATCACGATTTCACATTTCGGTGCTGTTATGTTTGTGAATGCGGGACGCTCTAGCTACGCTTCTAGGACAGAAGCTGCCCGGGCCGGTGGAAGGCGCGATCGAGAAGCTGCTTCAACTGGATCGCCTGGACCGCATTTACGACGATGTGCCAGGCGCCGACAGCCGGTTGATCGCCGAGCATCCCCTGGCGCTGTTGAACGTCCGCCCGCAAGTTTCCGCGCGCGATCTCGCGCTGATTCCCAAGCAAGGCCCGGTGGTCGCGGTGGCCAACCACCCGTTCGGGTTGATCGAGGGAGCGATCCTTGCCTCCACGCTTCTTTCTGTCCGTCAGGACGTCAAGATCATGGCGAACCACCTGCTGTCGGCCATGCCCGAAGCCGGCCAGTTGTGCATTTTCGTGGATCCATTTGGAGGCGAGCACGCCGCCCGCGCTAATCATAGGGGGCTGAAGGACGCTATCGCCTGGCTGAAGCAAGACGGATTGCTGGCCGTCTTTCCCGCGGGCGAAGTGTCGCACCTCAATATCAAAGAGCGCGCCATCACGGACCCCGAGTGGAGCCACAGCGTCGCTCGCCTGATCCGGATTACCGGCGCCACCGTGTTGCCTATGTATTTCCTGGGCGCCAACAGCGCGCTGTTTCAACTGCTCGGATGCCTGCATCCGAGGGTGCGCACTGCGTTGCTGCCTCACGAATTTTTCAACAAGCATAACCGCAGCATCGAGCTTCGCATCGGAAGTCCGATTACTCCGGCCAAAATCCGCGCGTATCAAGACGATGTCGCGCTGATCCGCTATCTGCGGCGCCGCACGTACCTGTTGCAAAACCGCGAAGCGCCCAAGCAGTGTTTCCGAAATGTCCGCCCAGAACCGCAGGCGGCCGAGGTCATGAACGAGCTGCTGGCCGGCGAAGTCTCGAGGCTCGCGCCGGAGCGAACGTTGGTCGAAAACGACGACTTCGCGGTTCTGCTCGCCAAAGCAAACGAGATCCCGAATGTCTTGCACGAAATTGGCCGGCTGCGTGAACTCACCTTCCGGCAAGTGGGCGAAGGCACCGGAAAGCCGATCGATCTGGATCGCTTCGACGATCATTACTGGCATCTGTTCGTGTGGAATCGGCAGGCGCGTGAAGTGGCGGGTGCGTACCGCCTGGGCCCGTCCGACGAGATCCTGACGCGCTTCGGTGCCAAGGGCTTTTATACCAGCGAACTTTTTCAATGGCGGCGGCCGTTCCTCGACCGCATTAGTCCCGCGCTTGAGTTGGGCCGCTCTTTCGTGCGCCCGGAGTACCAGAAAACCTATGCGCCGCTCCTCCTGCTCTGGAAAGGCATCGGTCAGTTTCTGGTCCGCAATCCGCAGTACAAGCTGCTGTTCGGACCCGTCAGCATCAGCAACGGCTACACCGCGGCCTCGCGCCACCTGATGGTGAAATTCCTGAGCGCCTATCGGCAATCGCCCGAGTTTGCGCCGCTGGTGCGCGCGCGCAATCCGTTTCGCCAACGCCCATCAAAACTAGCGGATGAGTTAATTGGCGCAACAGTCTGGGACGTCGAAGAGCTCTCGGCTTTGATTGCCGACGTCGAGACCGACCGCAAGGGTGTGCCGGTACTGCTGAAGCAATATCTGAAGCTCGGCGGCGAGTTGGCGGCGTTTCACGTGGACCGCCGGTTTGCCAACGCGCTGGACGGTTTAATCATCGTCGACCTTCGCAAGACCGACGTGCGGGTGTTGGAACGCTACATGGGCAAAGACGGCGCCGCGCAATTCCTCCACAGCTAATCTTCGACACACAGCTCTCCTTGCCCGTCTCATCGACTGGAGTTTCCGTACTCTTAGCTCGGGGGTTCTTCTCTCACTGAAAAGGTTCTGGCCGAAGAGGGAAGCATATGAAACATGGCTTCCTCTCGATTGGATCCTTCCTGCTCATCCCTTTTGCTCTTTTCGGGCAGGCGCAGACTGCGCAGGATCAAGACCAGGGCTCCGGCACGGAGAACTACTTCCTTCGAACGTTCAAGTTGTCTGGCTCCATCCGTGAGCGCTGGGAGGCCACCGACGGGCCCTTCAGCGTGACGCCGGCCGACTCTTACATGGTGAGCCAGATTCGGCTAGGTGTGCTCTTCCAGCCTACCGGCTGGCTGAACCTTTACGCGGAAGCGCAGGACGTGCGGCCCCTGTTTTACCAGAGCCCGGCGACCAACGTCGTGTACAATCCTTTCGATCTGCACCAGGCCTGGGTCACTGTGGGTCAGGCGGAAGGCCCCGGGTTTTTCTTAAAGGTCGGCAGGCAGGACATGGTGGTTGGCTCAGGCCATCTGCTCGCATCGACGGAAGATTGGTGGGTCTACACCGATAGAAACTTCGACGTAGCTCGCGGCTCGTATACCACGAACTTTTTCAAAACCGAACTGGTGGCCGGATCGGTGATCCTGGTTGATCCGAACAATCCGGACGAGCACAAACCGGGCGACCATATTTATGCCGACTACAACACTTTCCCGCATTTATTGCCGGGCGCCTCGGTGGAACCGTACTTGATCGTGAGAACCACCGACAACGTCAAGAGCAAAGAAGGACAAGTCGGAAATATGGATACGTTGGCCTTGGGCATGCGCATTGCGGGCAAATTGCCCGGCCGGTTCGACTACAATTTCGAACCTCTGCATGAGTTCGGCAGCTATTCCAACGATCGTCTGGATGCCAATGGATTGATCACTGGCGCGGGCTGGGTTGTAACTGATTCCGGATGGAAACCGCGTCTGAGCACGGACTACTTCTACGCTTCCGGCGACGACGGGAAGAAGAACGGCACTCGCGAAAATTTCGACAACATGTACGGATACAACTTCCCCATGAACAGTCTTACCGGGCAGTTCGGATGGAAGAACCTCGAAGACCTGCGTGCCGGCGTCGAAGTGACACCCTGGAAGAAGCTGAAAATCAAACTAAACGGCCGCGATTTCTGGTTGGCAAACGTCAATGACGGCTTGTACAATGCCTTCGGCACCCGCACCGTCTTCAACCCGAAAGCCACCAGCGCGCACGTGGGCGAAGCCGTGGAGATGATGGCTACGGCGGCACTCGCCAAGCACACCACCGTCGGGCTTGGCGTTGGCACGCTGTTTCCTGGCGAGTATCTGAAGCAATCGAATAAGGGCCAGGCCTTCATCTATCCGTATGTTTACTGGGCGCAAACGTTCTGATTAATCGCCGGGCGCGCGATAGCCGCGGCGCCAGAACACGGAGAGCTTGGGCGATGCGGCATCGGGCGTCACTTGCACGCGCACATGATGGAATCGGCCGTCGCGGACGACATTGGCCGGGACATATCCGATGAGATATTGCGAACGCAGTTCGCGCGAGAGCTGCTCGGCCGCAGCCGCCGTTTGGCGTTTGCCATCCACCTGGAAATAGCGGCCGCCGGAAGTGTTGCACAGCCGTTCGAGCAGATCCGGGCCGTCGAACTCCTCGGGCGAGCGCGCGCGCAGGTATTCGGGTTCGGCATTATCGATCGCGTAAATCTGCACGCCGGTCTCTTCCAGCGAATGCAGCACCTCTCGTTCGGACGCGCGGCTGTGGTTGTCGCCGCCGTCGGAAACAATCAGGAGCGCCTTCCGCTGGTTGCGGGCGTGCTTCATTTGCGCCAGTCCGGTTTTGAGCGCGTCTAACAGCGACGTCTGGCCGTGGGCCGGCTCGAGCAGCAAACGGTTTTGGATTTCGCCCGCGTTCTGAGTCCAACCTGCGGCGACGCGAGGCGTTGCCGAGAACGTGACGAGCGAAAACTCGTCGTCCGGGTTGGCGCTTTTGAGCACAGCGTCCAAGGCCGCCCGCGCATCTGCGATCTTGCCGCTCATACTGCCGCTCACGTCGAAAATTACGGCCAGCGATAGAGGGGCTTCCTCCTCCGCGAAGAAGGCGATATGCTGCTCGGCATGGTCGTCATAGAGGCGAAACTGTTCGCGCGTCAGGCCGCGAACCGGCCGGTCATGACGATCGAGCACGGTCGCGTTGATCAGCACGACATTCGCATTGGCGCGAAATTGATCGGAGCCGCCGGCCAAGACAGCGGTCGCGAACAACGTAGCTAACAATAGGGACTTCATGCTTCAACGATAGTGGCCGGAGTTGTGCGAGAGAAGGCGTGCGATCGTACTTCCGGTACTAAACCAGTACGGTGAACGCGGTCTCGGTGCGCGTTACGGGCCGGTACAGCGTGTCGCGCTCCATCGGTTCGCGCCCGGCTTCGCGAATCAGCCGCAGCAGTTCGCTCCGGCGTAGGCCTTGGCTGGTGGTGGCGCCCGCTTCGTGATAGATCTTCTCTTCCACCACGGTGCCGTCCAGATCGTCGGCGCCGAAGCGCTGCGCGATTTGCGCGATCTTGGGCGTCATCATGATCCAATAGGCCTTGATGTGGCTGATGTTGTCCAGCATCAGGCGCGACGCCGCGATCATTTTCAGATCCAGGAATCCGGTGGTCGTGGGGACGTGCTCAAGCGCGGTGTTGGCCGGATGGAATGCGAGTGGAATGAAGGTCTGGAATCCGCCGGTGTCATCCTGCAGCGCGCGCAGTCTCACCAGGTGATCCACGCGATCCTCTTCGGTTTCGATGTGGCCGTACAGCATGGTGCAGTTCGACTTCAAACCGAGCTGATGCGCCGTCCGCGCAACTTCCAGCCACTGATTCCCGTCGATCTTGTGATCGCAGATGATGCGCCGCACGCGCTCATTGAAGATCTCGGCGCCGCCGCCCGGCAGCGAATCCACGCCGGAATCGATAAGCTTGGCAAGCGTGTCGCGAATCGATAGCTTGCTGCGCTGCGCCAGATACGCGATTTCGACCATGGTGAGCGCCTTCAAGTGAACATCGGGGAAGCGCTGTTTGAGCCCGCGAAACATGTCGCAATACCAATCGAGGGTCAGCTCCGGATGCAGGCCGCCGACGATATGAAACTCGGTGACGGCTTCGCTCCAGCCTTCGCCCGCGCGGTGCCACACTTCGTCGAGCGACCAGGTGTACGCTTTCGGATCCTTGGCGCGCTTGCCGAACGCGCACAGCTTGCAGCTTGCCACGCAGACATCGGTGGGATTGATGTGACGGTTGACATTGAACCAGGTCACCTTGCCGTGCTTTCGCTCGCGCACCAGGTTCGCCATGTAGCCGAGTGCCAGAATGTCGGAGCTTTTGAGTAGCGCGACGCCGTCGTCGAAGCCTAAGCGCTCCTCGGCCCGAACCTTCTCCAGAATTGGCAGCAATCGCCGGTCTTCAATGTGAATTTCCATGTGCTTCACGCCCGCAAGCCGAAGAAGTACATGTCGGCCGCCCAAAACACAAAGAATAGCACGCTCACGTAGCCGTTGACGGTGAAGAATGCGGCGTCCACGCGCGACAGATCGTTCGCCTTGACCAGCCGGTGCTCGTACAGCAGCAGCACGACGATGGCGCCAATTCCGGCCCAACTCAAGGCTCCCAATCGGAAAGACACCGATAGCAGCACCAGGCAGGCGATCATCGCAACGTGGAACAGGCGCGCGATCCACAGCGCTCCCGGCATCCCGAAGCGGCGCGGCAGGCTGAAGAGCCCGGCGTTCGAGTCAAATTCATAGTCCTGGCAGGAGTAAATGATGTCGAACCCGGCGGTCCAAAACATGACGGCGGCCGTGAGCCACAGAATGCGCGGGTCCAGCGATCCCCGCACCGCGATCCACGCGGCTGCTGGCGCGATGCCCAGGGAGAAACCGAGAATCAGGTGCGAAAAGGTGGTAAATCGCTTGGTAAACGAGTAGAAAAAGACCACGGCCAGGGCGACGGGCGCAAGTTTCAAGCAGAGCGGATTGAGCGCCCGCGCCGCCAGCAAGAACACCAGCACCGATACGCCCGTAAAGCCCCAAGCAAAGCGGGTGCTTAGGATTCCTGCCGGGATGTGTCGCATGCGGGTCCGCGGATTGCGGGCGTCGATGTCGGCGTCCAGAATGCGGTTGAAAGCCATGGCTGCCGACCGCGCGCCGACCATCGCCACCACGATCCACAACAGCTTCCACCCCAACAAGCGAAGATCAAAGCGGCTTTCCCGGAATGCGAGCAGCGCGCCAGTGAGCGCGAACGGAAGGGCGAAGACGGAGTGCTCGAACTTGATCATTTCGAGCGTCAGCCGTAACCGTTTCCAAAACCCCATTCCTCGTATTCCCCGTCTTCCTCGTATTCCGACTTCTGAATTCTTTCCCGCTGCTTCCGCTACCATCTTAGTTCATGCGGTCTCTCCCCCTTGCCGCGCTGCTGCTTCTCGCAGCCTGCGGAACGAAGCCCACGACGGTGGAAGATTTTCCAACCCGTCCGGTCACGCTTCCCGGCGGCCAAGTGATCCGGGCGGAAACCATGATCGACCGGATCGATATCCTCCGTGGCCTGATGTTCCGCACGTCTTTGGCGCCCGATCACGGCATGCTGTTCGTTTATGACACGCCCGATTACCATCAGCATTGGATGTATCAGGTCTTGATTCCTCTCGACATCGTTTGGCTGGACTCGAAGCGAAACATCGTGGAGATCGTCGAGAACGCGCAGCCCTGCAAAACGCAGGCGAGCAAATGCGAGCAATACGGCGGCAAGCAGATTTCCGCCTATGTGTTGGAGATCGGAGGCGGCATGGCCAAGAAGTACGGTCTACAACCCGGACAGACCGTCCAATGGTGACGTTTCCCCTGTTACGCTCAAGTGGAGATGGATTCCGATCAACTGCGCAGTCTCCTGGAGCAAGTCCATGCGGGCGACGTCGGCGTCGACGCTGCTCTCGACCGCATCCGCCACTTACCTTTTGAAGACTTAGGTTACGCCAAGCTGGATCACCACCGTCTGCTCCGCCACGGCCTGACTGAGGTCGTCTTCGGAAAAGGTAAGACGCCCGAGCAGATCGGCGCGATCGCCGCGCGGCTGTTGGACAAATCAGCCAATCTTCTGGTAACCCGCGCGGATCGCCACGCTGCGGCCCTGCTAAAAGCGGATTATCCGGACGCTGAACATTTTCCACTCTCGGGCGCCGTACGAATCTGGCGCGACCGGACCATTCGCGGGAAGGGAAAGCTGGCCGTCGTCTGTGCCGGCACCAGCGACATCCCGATCGCCGAAGAGGCGCAGGTCACAGCCGAAGTGATGGGCAACCAAGTGGAATCGATCTACGACGTCGGGGTAGCCGGCATCCACCGCTTGATTGCCAGCAGCGAAAGGCTGATGGAAGCGCGCGTCGTGGTGGTGGCCGCCGGCATGGAGGGAGCGCTGCCGAGCGTAGTCGGCGGTCTGGTTTCGGTTCCGGTGATCGCAGTGCCGACCAGCGTCGGATACGGCGCCAGTTTTAACGGCTTGGCGGCGTTACTCGGTATGTTAAACAGTTGCGCCAGTAACGTAACCGTCGTAAACATCGACAACGGATTCGGAGCGGGCTATGTCGCCAGCTTAATTAACCGTCTGTGAGCCTGGTATTGGGGTAGCGAGGTAACATAAAGGCATGGACCTGGATGAGATTCAGCGCGCCATTGAAACACTGCCCAAAGATCAGCAGGCAGCCCTCGCTGCCTGGCTCTCCGCGCGGGACCAAGCGGAATGGGATGCCGAGATCGAACGCGATTTTTCACCTGGTGGCGCCGGCATTGCGCTGCTAGAGGAGATGAAGGCCGATGCCCGCTCGGGCAAGTTCCATCCTTTCGAGCTAGGTCGGCGGCAGCAACGGTAGCTGATCCGCCTTGAATGGCCTTCCAGTCCTTTGCATCTGAGCGATTTTGGCAGCTTTATGGCGACTTGCCCGCCGAGGTGCAGCGTCTGGCAGACAAGCAATACGAACTCTTCCGGCAAGATCCTTTTCATCCCTCCCTTCATTTGAAGCAGGTCGGGGAAGTTTGCACGGTGCGCGTTGGCCGATCTTACCGCGCTATTGGCTATCGCGAAGGCGATGTCTTCCGGTGGGGGTGGATCGGTTCGCACGAAGCTTATAACAAACTTCTACGGAGGATGAAGTGAGCCGGGTTGAATCGAAAAATCGATGGAGGGAGGCTTTGGCCGCGTACCGTTATCCCGTTAGTCTCTCCGCCTATCAGTTTCGAAGCGATCATGAAGGCTGGTTTAAGCAGGGACTGGGCGCGGGTGATCGGGAAGAGACGGTTAGATTTGAAGACCGATTCCGGCGGCAGGCGTCGAGCGCGCTTGAACCATGGTTCGAGGTAGTTTTCTGGAAGCTTGCGAGCCAACCTCTAATCAAGAGCGGTACGACTCAACGAATCGCAACGAAACTCGCGGAGAATACAACAGCGGAGGAATTGTGGCGCAAGTGCAACCGGTATGTTGACTGTGATGCATCGGAGGCCGAGACACGTTTCAGAGAGTTTCTCGACCTGTTTGACTTGCGAACGGATTCCATTGCCACAGTAGCCACATTTCCGGCTTTCATGGACCCAGAGCGTTTTCCAATGGTTGACACGAGAATTGCGAAATGGGTGTCCCACGAAACGGACAAGCACAACCAAGCCGATCCAGTCGGGCCCCAATTGATTCGCCCTAAGTTAAGAGACAAGGGCGTCTTGAAGATGAACGACTTTGAATTCATGACCCATTGGGTTCTGTGGTGTCGGAATACCGCTCACAAGCTGACGCTAATGCAGGATGGGTTCAACTGGAGACCGAGAGATGTTGAGATGGCGGTCTTCCGGGCCTGGGGCGACAAGACGGCAAAATGCCACCCGGCAGTCGATCTTCCCGCGCTGCCGCCAATGTGATTGGGGGAAGGGCTCAGGCGACCGCGACACTTACTCGCGCGCCCGACTCCTCCGCGTAAACATAAAACCCGAACATGGGCATGTTTTCGCGCTTACTCCAACGGCTCATTTTCCATTGCACGCGCACGAACCGGATATCGTTCTGCGATCCCAAGTTCAAGAGAATGGAATAGAGCCCGCAATAAAACTTGGGCGGGAATTTGGCCAACGGCTTCGATCCCCATCGCTCGCCGTCCGGGGAGCCCCAGACGGACAACTCCAAGCTTTCTTGCTCAAGGATTCGAGTGATTCCGAGGGTGAGGACTAACAGCTTCCCTCGTTTGGAACCAAGATCAATCCTTGGTCCAGTGCCATCTGCTCGGGCGATGCTTTCAGGCAACAAAAAGTTACGCAGCATAATTTCCTCCAGCCGGGGGACATGCCGGAAAAAGCTCGTTTTGTGCTACCTGGCAGGTGTACCTACAGGGTAACTCTAGATTCGACGGAGGCGGTCGACCGCCTTTTTCAGAGTCTCATACTTCTTGCAAAAACAAAAGCGAATTAATGTTGCACCCGCGTTTATATTGGAGAAAAAACTGGAACCAGGCACTGCCGCCACACCTAGCCTTTCGACTAGGTGGCGAACGAAAGAAACATCGTCCGCAAAACCGAACTCTGCGATGTCAGCCATGATGTAATATGCGCCTCGCGGACGAAAACATCGGAATCCTGCTTGCCCTAAGCCCTCCAACAATAAATCTCTCCGCTTCTGATACTCAACGCTTAGTCCTTCGTAGTATGAATCCGGTAGATTGAACGCCACTACACCTGCCTGCTGCAGCGGAGCTGCCGCGCCAACGGTCAGAAAGTCATGAACCTTGCGGATGGAATCCGTCAGGTCTGGCGCCGCCAGTACAAAACCCACTCGCCATCCGGTGACGGAGTAAGTCTTGCTCATGCTGTTCACCAGCACGGTACGTTCTCGCATCCCCGGCAATGTCGCTATCGGTAAATGGGATGCGCCATCGTACAGAATGTGTTCATAGATTTCGTCAGTAATTGCAAGCGCGTCGAATTCCTGACAAAGCGAGGCGATCAGCTCTAACTCGGCACGCGTGAACACTTTTCCGGTGGGGTTGTTCGGCGAATTGAGAATGATGGCCTTGGTCCTCGGCGAGAAGGCGCGGCGTAATTCATCGGGGTCAAAGGTCCAATCGGGAGGCCGGAGCTGGACAAACTTCGGCTCCGCGCCGCACAGCAATGCATCGGGACCGTAATTTTCGTAGTATGGCTCGAAAATGACGACCTCGTCGCCGGGATTCGTTACCGCGAGTAACGCCCCGATCATGCCCTCGGTAGCGCCGCAGGTAACTGTAATTTCTCTCTCCGGATCGTAATCGAGGTCGTACCACTTCCGGTATTTCGCTGCGAGTGCATCACGGAATGGCTTGGCGCCCCACGTGATCGCGTATTGATTGTAGTCGGCGGCGATAGCTTCCTCGGCCGCACGCTTGATTTCCTCCGGCGCGCCAAAATCCGGGAATCCTTGCGCCAGGTTGACGGCGTCGTGTTCGAGCGCGAGCCGCGTCATCTCGCGAATCACGGACTCGGTGAATTGCGACGTTCGCTGGCTGCGGAACCTGGCTCGCCGCTGACCGATCTCGACCGGCCGAACGGGCGTTTTTACGGAGGAACTCATAAAACGAGGCTAGCATTAGTGCCTGCCTCGGGCTAACGTAAAGACATGACGGCTCCCAATGCCCGCCCCTCTTTCCTCTCCGTGACGCCGACGATTCCCACCGGCGGCACTTTGGGGGAGGCGCTCAAGTTCTATACCGAGCAAATGGGGTTTTCGGTTTCCTGGCAGGCCGGTTCCGGGGCTTGGATCGTTCGCGATGCCGTGGCGTTTAATCTGATCGAGAACACCAATCGCGAGTGGATCGAAAACTCGAGCTATAGCATCGGCGTTTCGGATCTGGACGCGCTTTACGAGGAGTATCGGAAACTTCCCGCGCGCGTGGGGCCGCTCGAAATGAAGGCGTGGGGTCGGCGCGAGTTCCACATGATCGTCCCCAATGGTGTCTGCCTGCAATTCTACGCTTCCGCTGGAAACTAGCGGAGGATCTCCATCTTCTTCGCCACGCTGGTCAGGATCTCGGCCGCCCGATCCAGCATCTCGCGCGTGTGAGTGGCGGTTACAATCGTGCGAATGCGCGCCCTGCCCTCGGGCACAGTGGGAAATCCGATTCCGGTTGCCAGCAATCCATTCTCAAACAGCGCGGCCGAATAGGCATGCGCGGTCTTGGCCTCGCCCACAATGATCGGTGTGATGGGCGTTTCGCTCGCTCCGGTATCGAATCCGGAGCTTTCGAGCATGGACTTGAAGTAGCGCGTGTTGTCCCACAGCTTCTCGATGCGCTCCGGCTCCTGCTCCAGAATGTCGAAAGCCGCCAGGCAAGCCGCGGCGACAGCCGGCGGATGCGACGTGGAAAAGAGAAACGGCCGCGCCCGGTGGTACAGGAACTCGATCAGATCGCCACTGCCGCAAACATACCCGCCCAGCACGCCGATGGCTTTCGACAACGTGCCCACCTGGACGTCCACGCGTCCGTGCAGTCCGAAATGATCCACGGTGCCTCGCCCGTTGCGGCCGAGGACGCCCGAGGAATGCGCATCGTCGATCATCATGATCGCGCCGTGGCGTTCCGCAATTTCGACCAGCGCAGGCAGCGGCCCGACGTCGCCGTCCATGGAAAAGACACCGTCGGTGATCAACAGCTTGTGGCCGCTCGTACCTGTTAGCTCGTCGAGTATCGCTGCGGCGCGCGCCGTGTCCTTGTGCGGAAACACGTGAATCTTGGCCTTCGACAGCCGGCAGCCATCGATGATGCTGGCGTGATTCAGTGCGTCAGAGATGATGTGATCTTCGGGCCCGAGAATCGCCGCCACCGTGCCCGAATTCGCGGCGAAGCCTGACTGAAACACCACGCACGCCTCGGTGTGCTTGAACGCCGCGATGCGCCGCTCCAGCTCCATGTGGATGCTCATGGTGCCCGAAATCGTGCGCACCGCGCCCGACCCCGCGCCGTATTTCTTAGCTGCCTCCACCTGCGCTTCGATCAGCTTGGGGTGATCCGCCAGCCCGAGGTAATTGTTGCTCGCCAAATTGATGACCTCGCGCCCGTCGAAGCGCGACATGGGCTCGCAGGGTGATTCGAGCACGCGCAGATGCTGATAAGAACCGGCCTTACGCCAGGCATCGAGCTGATCGGAAAGATAGCTCAGGGGATTCGCGGTGGTCATCTCCTTCATCCTAACGCGCCACGTTTTTCGGGAAGATCCGTGTTCATCTGTGGCTGATTTTCGTTTACCGCTTCTTCAACCGGTAATCTTCCACGCCCGGCATCGCAATCAGCTTGCACATCTCGAACAACCGCGACCGCGCCCGCATCCCGATGCGCTCCTCCAGGAAGTATTTACTGTGCATGTCTTCCTGCAAACCCGAATTGCGCCGGTCGCCCGCCTCCGGATCGCGCAGGTTGGTGGTGACAATCGTCGCCTTGCGTGAATTGCAACGGTGAGTGACGATCGACGTCACCGTGTCCTCCACCCAATCGGTAATCCGATGCGCGCCCAAATCGTCCAGCACCAGGATCTCGGCATCCAGCGCCGCGCGATACGCTTCGCGGTCCATCGTTCCCGAAGCCTGGTCATAGCCGCTGCGGATATGATTGAGCAATCCCTGGAAATCGAAGAACAGCCCTTCGAATCCGCGCGCCAGCAAGCCGCGCAACGCCGCGATCGCCAGATGAGTCTTCCCCGTTCCCGGCGGACCCAAAAACAAGAGACCCGGCTTCGGAACTCCCGGATATTCGCGCACGTAGCCGCGCACATCCACCAACACCTTGGCGAGCGCCGAACGCGAGATGGGATTGTCGCTCGGCAGGATGAAATTATCGACCGATGCTTGCTTATACAGCGGCGGAATGTTGGCTCGCTCTTCGTTGCGCTGCTCGCGGCCCACATCGGCACACTGGCATTTCTCGGCGCCGGAAATCCCCTCGCGTTCGGTGATCTTCCAACCCGAGCCACCACAGATCGTGCAAACTTCCACTCCGTTCATTCCGTGCTTCCAGGGTACACCCATAGATCCACGACCGTCCCGTGATATTCTCCCAAACATAATGAACCGACTTCTGAACACCCTCCTGCTTTGCGTTCTCGGGTTTGCTGCCTCCGCCGCTGCTCAGAGTCCGGCACGGCAGGTTGCTGCCGTGCTCGATGACTGGCATAGGGCTGCGTCGGTTGCCGATGAAGCCCGCTATTTCGGCGACTTCGCCCCGAACGGCGTGTTTATGGGCACGGACGCCACCGAGCGCTGGACCGTCGCTGAGTTCCGGGCCTGGGCGAAACCGCAATTCCAGCGCAAGTCGGCGTGGAGCTTTCAGCCTCGCGACCGGCACATCGATTTTTCCGCCGACCTCAAAACGGCTTGGTTCGACGAAATGCTCGATACACCGAATCTGGGTCTCTGCCGTGGATCGGGCGTCCTGGTGTTGCTGGACGGTCAGTGGAAGATCGCGCAATACAACCTTTCGGTCCCGATTCCGAATTCTTTGGTGGATGGAATCGTCAAGCAGATTGGCGCGCGCTAAGAAACAAAATCGCTACCAACCCAGCGGCTTGCCCTTGTTCTGCTCATCCAGCCACTTCTTCAGCGGCGCGAAATAATCCAGGATCGCCGTCGCGTCCATTTGCTTTTGCCCGGTCAGCGCCTCAAGCGCCTCGGGCCACGGACGGCTCTCTCCCATCGCGAGCATCGTGTTCAGCCGATCGCCCGCGGCTTTGCTTTCATAAATCGAACAGCGGTTCAGCGGCTCCGTGCAACCCGCCACTTTCGACAACGCCCGATGAAACTGAAACTGCAGAATGTCGGCCAGGAAATAGCGCGCGTAGGGAGTGTTGGCCGGCACATGATACTTGGCCCCCGCGTCGAAATCCGCTTCGCTACGCGGCACCGGCGGCGCCACTCCCTGATACTCCAGCCGCAGCTTCCACCAGCTCTCGTTATATTTCTCGGGCGGAACCTGCCCCGAAAACACCTGCCAGCGCCATTTGTCGATCATCAATCCGAACGGCAGAAACGCCACCTTCTCGAGCGCCTTGTACAGCAGCAGCCCGATGTCCTTGGAACTGTCCGGCACCGTCGGCAGCAGCCCGATTTTTTTCAAGTACTCGGGCGTCACCGACAACGCGATGGTGTCGCCGATGGCTTCGTGGAACCCGTCGTTAGCGCTGTCGCGGAACAAGAACGGCTGCTGGTCGTAGGCGCGCTGGTAGAAATTGTGCCCCAGCTCGTGATGGATGGTCGAGAAATCGTCGGCGGTGATCTCGACACACGCCTTGATCCGCACATCGTCGACATAATCGATGTCCCAGGCGCTGGCGTGACAAACCACGTCGCGATCGCGTGGTTTCGAGAGCAAGGATCGTTCCCAAAACGTCTGCGGCAGCGGCGCGAAACCGAGCGAAGTAAAGAACCGTTCCCCGTACTTCACCATGTCCACCGGCTTCGTGCCGCGCCCCTTCAGGATTGCCGTCAGGTCGTAGCCCGGATCGGCATCTTTGGGCGCCACCAGCGGATAGATGTCCTCCCATTCCTGCGCCCACATGTTGCCGAGCAGATGCGCGGGAATAGGGCCGTGCGCGGGAACCAGGTCGCCGTATTTCTCGCGCAGCTTCCATCGAACGTAGGCGTGCAGTGAAAGATACAGCGGCTTCACCTGCTCCCAGAGCCGGTCCATCTCGGCTGGGAATGCGTCCGCGGGCATGTCGTATTTCGAGCGCCACATCGCGCCCATATCGGCGAACCCCAGCTCGCGCGCGCCTTTGTTTCCTAGTTCGACGTAGCGTTGAAACAGCGGACGTATCGGAGGCGAAATCGTGTGCCAGCCGCGCCAGGCGTCCAGCAGCTTCCTAGGATCGGTGCTGGTTCGCAGGATCTCGCTTAGCTGATCGAGATCCAGGCACTCTCGTCCGGAAGCCGAATCCTGCCCGCAATATTTTCCGCTGCCATAGATGCCCTCCATGCGCGACGCTATCTGCGTCACCTCTCTGGCTTCTTTTGGATCGGATGGGGCGGCCAGTGTCAACGAGAGTCGCAGCAACTGAAACTCGCGCGCCATGTCCGCGGGCATCTTCAAATGGCTGAAGCGCGTGGATTCCTTGGCCAGTTCCATGGTGGCCGCGATCTGATCTTCGTCGGCCTTGGCGGCAAGGATCTCGGTGTCGTACGTGATGAAGGTAGACTTCACCCAATCGGCGCGCTGATCCTCCACCGTCAGCTCCAGCAGCTTGGATTGTGCGCGATCAAGAAACGCTCTGGCTTCCGCCAGCGTTGGGGATTTTGCGTTGTCGGCCAGACAAAGGCCGGTCCCAAGACAGAAAACGATAGCAAGGCATCGCATCGGGGTAGGTAGTCCTCCGTGCACTGACGGGCCGAAACCCGTCTTCACCAGTGTACCTTCCCGAACGGCGAGTTGATCGGCAGTCGGGAGTGCGCTAAAAGTTGGTTGATGCTAAAACAGGCTTGCCTGCGCCTGAACCGGCGGGTAAAATAGCCCGATCACAATCCAACGGTTTGGGTGACTTGCGACAGTCCCGACGTAGAAATGGGTGTCGTACTTGCTGATCATTTCGGATTCGTATCTGAGCCTGAATTTGTCCTGCCATTGGTCTCCGTACTCAGCCTTCCATGACCGGTACGATTGACCCATTTCCCAATCTGTGCACATAAGATTGTGCCCATTGCAGGCGCTCTCAGGGCACCGGAATTCGTAATAGAACTTGAATGGTATTTTCTCTAGCTCCTGCTGCGGAGCCTCCGCAAAAAAGTGCTGTTGTCGGAGCATTGATAGTTGCGCTTCCGTCCATGGTGCTGGATCGGGAGCGATCCTCAGCTTGGAGATTGAATCCGGACGAACGATGCCTAGCGTTGGAAACTGGTTTGCATCGCGTTGTTTGATCAGGCAGCAGAGACAATGTGCTCGAAGTGGAAGCACAATGTCCTTCCTGGCTTGCCATGCGTTCGCTGTAGACAACTCAGCAGAAACTATACTGATGCCGCCCTGCGTCAAGTGATGACTTTCGGGACGCGTGTCGCTGGTAGCTTTGGTAACCGTTAAGTCAACCCATTGGTATTTTCTGAATCGTTGGTTCTCTGGCAGCAATCGCCACGGTACCGGGAACAGCCTCAACCATTCACCCTTGTCGGTTATTGCAGCAGTGCAGGACGATTCAATTCCCGATTCATCTGGGACCGGGTAAGTTCGAACTACGATCAACGCCCGCTTCGTTTCGCCTAGGGGCATCCGGTGTTACAGATCAAAGCCGTTTAGCCCCATTGCCTCTAGCGCAAGGGAGAGTCGGTGTCGGTGACACTCATGCGGGTCGATCTCCGTACACATTAGAGCTACGGGATGCTCGAACCCGTTTAGAAATGAGTGAAGATTCAAGAAGCTAGCGACCACATTCGAGTCGTACCAAGTCCAAATCACATCTCGGCTTCCAGTTTCAATGGCCTTCGCCCGGATATCGCGCGGAACTCCGAGTTCCGGAACGTGCGCGTAACACATGCCGTATTCTTCAAGCAGCCGAGCAAAGTTGCTTTTGCTCAACTCGGGCCGATACATGCTTATCGGATATTGCCGGACATCAATGACCGTTCTCACGTCGTGCTGCTTAAGCAAAGCCAGAATCTCATCGGTCTTGCGGCCACTATAACCAAACGTGAAGAAATCTGCTTTCTGTGGTGGGCGCGACTCATTCCACTCAGCCTTGCTAGCTATCTGCTGTTTAACGGAAGCGCTCGGAAGGGCGAGCCTGTGAGCCTGAGGCATGGCCCAGTTTAACGCTGATTCTTCAGATTGATCAGTGCTCGATGATCAGCGCTGATATATTGGGCTATTGGACCATCGTGGGGCCTTGGCTGGCCTGGGTCCGGAATTCGTACTGATGGATTTCAATGGCGGCCCGGCCCTCTTCGGAGCGAACCACGCGGCCGCGCGCCACCAGCTTCAAAGCGACCTTGCTGTTCAACTGCGCCGGCCAACTGATGCAGACCTCCAGACGCCGACCCGGAAGCAAATAGCGATCCGTAGTGAACAGCACCCCATTGCTGCTCATGTTGATCGTCATGCCAATACCGCTGTCGCCCTCGGCGCTCGTCTTGCGGCTCAACACCTTGTAGCGGACTTCCCGCTCGATGGGAAAGCGGTCCGCGCTGCGGCGATCATCCTTTTCTTTTTCCAAGCTCATTTTTGCACCCGCCAGCATGCTTAGTTCCTTTCCATTCGTGCACCCCTAGATTGCCGCAGGGACGCGAGAAGGCAAATAGCAGAGTTCTCCTAATTTGCGGTGGTACCGAGCTCAGAAGTGGTAGTACGTTGCTGCCTAGACTAAGGGTATTACTTAGTCGGAGATTCGGGGGAAGACCCGCCCTTGGCCTTCTTGCGCGAACGAATCTCTTCCAGCCGTTCGGCGATGCGCTGCTCCAGCCCGCGGTTCGTTGGCTCGTAAAACCTTGTGCCTACAAGGGATTCGGGGAGGCACTCCATGTCCGGCAGGGCGTCGTCCAGTTTGTGGGCATGCTGGTACCCGGCCCCATAGCCCCATTGCTTCATGGCTCCGGTCGGTGCGTTCCGTAAGTGAAAGGGCACCGGTTCGGCCACCCGCTTCTCCACCGCCTCCATCACCCGATTGAGCGCCTGATACGAGGCGTCCGACTTGGGAGCCACCGAAAGGTAGATCGCCAATTGCCCTAGCGCCAGATCGCCCTCCGGGATTCCGAGAAAATGAACCGTCTGCATGCGCGGCAATGGCTTGCTCGAGCGCCCGCGGGTCGGCCAACCCGATATCTTCAATCGCCATCCGCACCAGCCGCCGCGCGATGTACATCCGGTCCTCGCCCGATTCGAGCATCCGGCCCAGCCAATAGAGCGCCGCATCCACATCGCTCGATCGCACCGACTTGTGGAGCGCCGAAATCAGATTGAAATGCTCCTCGCCGGCTTTGTCGTAGAGCAGCGTCTTGCGCTGCAGCGTGTCCTCGATGGCCTCGCGCGTAAGCTCGCCATTCACCGCCGCCGCCGCTGTCAGTTCCAGGATGTTGTACGCGGTGCGGCGCGTCTCCATTCGCATAAGTCGCGATCTGCCGCAGCAGATCCTCGGACGCTGTGATCTTCACCACCGGCAGCGCGCGCTGGAGCAGCGTGAGAATCTCATCCTCGGTCAGCGGCTTCAGCATGTAGACCTTGGTGCGCGAAAGCAGCGCCGAGATCACTTCAAACGATGGATTCTCCGTCGTGGCGCCGATCAGGCTGATGTCGCCGCGCTCCACATACGGCAGAAATGCATCCTGCTGCGCTTTGTTGAAGCGGTGGATCTCGTCGATGAAGATCAGCGTGCGCCGTCCCACCCGGCGGTTGCGCTCCGCATCCGCCATCACGGCCTTGATTTCCTTGATCCCGCTCAGAACCGCGCTGAATGGAATGAAATCGCAATGCGTCATGCGCGCGATGATTCTCGCGAGCGTGGTTTTGCCGACGCCCGGCGGCCCCCACAGAATAATCGAACCGAGCTGATCGCGCTCGATTTGCATCCGCAGCGGCTTGCCCGGCCCTAGGATATGCTGCTGGCCGACGAATTCCTCGAGCGTGTCCGGACGCATTCGCTCGGCCAGCGGGCGCTGTCCGTCTGTCCTTGAGGCTGGCCAGCGGATCGGGATCGAACAGGCTCATGGCAAGCTCACCCGGCGGCCATCCTTTGGTTCCGCGCGACAAACAGCGCGATGCCGGCGGCCAGCGCGGCATTGAGCGATTCCACGCCCACGGTCGGAATCCGGATCGGGGTAGCCTTGTCGCGCAGCCGCTCGCTCACTCCGCGCCCTTCGCTGCCGACGATGATGGCGCACTTCCTGCCGAATTCGACTTCGCCAACGTCGGTGGTGCCCTTGGGCATCAGCGCGAATAGCGCGATCTTGCGCTGCTCGGCCGCGGCGAGAAACAGCTGCTGATCGAGCGCAGCCGCCACCGGGACGCGGAAAATGGACCCGGCCGAAGCGCGCAGACATTTCGGATTGTAGGGGCTGACCGTGCCTTTCAGAAAAGCCACTCCGGTGGCGCCGAAAGCCTCGGCCGCGCGCAGCACCGCTCCCGCGTTGCCGGGATCCTGCACTCCATCCAGAACCACGGTCAGCGACTGGCCGCGGAACAATTGATCGACGCTCCACTGCGGAGGCCGCACCAATGCCATCACGCCCTGGCTCGCTTCGGTGGATGAAATGCTCTGAAACAGATCGTCCGGCAAGAACGGCGACGCGGATCTTCTTCAATCCGCGCACGTGGCTTTCCACCGCCGCGCGCACCGATTCGGCGGCGAAAACGGCCGCAATCTCGCAGTCGCTGCGCAAAGCCTCCTCGAGCAAATGAAAGCTCTCCGCCACCGCCAAGCCCTGTTCAGTGAGAGTGCCGCGCGCGATCGCCTTGCGAACATCCTTGAGCATTGGGTTTCGCGGGCTGACCAGCGTTGGCATACAGTAGACTGTGAGGACGTTTTTCGAACCGCCCGCCAAATCTATCATGAAATGGATCGTTGGCGATTGCGCTACTGGTAGTGCTCGGGCGATCGTGTCGCTAAAGGTGGCGCGTGTCGCCAATGAGATCCAGCGAGAATCCCTCATTGATGAAGCGCAAGCCGCCGACGCCATCATCGTCCTGGGCGCGGCCGAGTACCGCGGAAGGCCCTCGCCGGTGCTCGAAGCTCGCTTGAATCACGCGCTGTTCCTATACCTGAAAGGGCTGGCGCCGCGAGTGATCACCACCGGCGGCGCGGGAGGAGATCCGGTCTTTACGGAAGGCTCGGTTGGGCGTGCCTATCTCACCGCCCGGGGCGTGCCGCCGGAAGCCATCGTCGTGGAGCGCGAGGGCGAGAGCACCGCGCAAAGCGTCGCCGCGGTGGTGGAGATCATGCGCCGCATGAATCTGAGAAGCGCCATCGTCGTCAGCGACGGCTACCATATCTTCCGCGTGAAGAAAATGCTGGAATCCAGTGGTCTAAAGGTTTATGGATCGCCGCGCCCGTCGGTGGACCCCGGGGAATGGCGCACACGCTGGCAAGATCTTCGGCAAGCTGTAGGTTATCTCCTCTGGCGTGTCGGCATCACCATCTAGCACTCCTGAACCCGCCACGCGGATTGTTATCTTGTTACCTTCGTACTAACCAAAAGACTTCCATACTAAGCAAATGGTTCTCAGGTCTCTAGGAAAGTCGAGCAATTTTTGCCTAGGGCCCTTGATCCATCGACACTGAAATATGAAGGAGTTAGAGCGAAACCAGGCTTGGTTGGCGTACCTAAACCCCGATTGGTCCGCCACTTGCTCCATGAACGGCCTAAGTCTAAGAGAAGCAAGGATCTGAGGTTCGACATGGAGAAAGAACGCCGGGCAAAACTTCGATACCCCCTCGAACTGAATGCGCGCTATCAAACTCTGGGGATGGCCAGCCCGGTCGCTGGCGCGGGACAGACCGTCAACGTCAGCAGCAGCGGCGTCTTCATCGCCTGCGGTGCCAATATCCGCGAGGGAACACGGCTGCGGGTGGTGATTGAGTGGCCCAGCTTGCTCAATGGCACCACGCCTTTGCAGCTGGTCACCCTTGGCTCGGTTGTACGACGCCAACATGCGGGTCTTGCAATTGCCTTTGAGGGCTATCAATTTCGAACCGCTGGCCGGCGCGGCAACGTTGCCACCATGCCAGATCTGCGGCCCTCAACAGGTTATAGCAGCGCTAATGTTGCGAACGTCTTGTTGGCAGCGAAATCTTCACGCTGACTGAGCCGGAGCTATGCAAACACCGGGCTAAGCCCGTGCTCTACCGGTTGCAGCGCCCCATTGCGCAGTTCGTATTCGATGTCGGTTGCCGGGTGCACCACTTTGACGATGTAACCGTCTTCGGCCAGGCTGCGGCACAATGCTTCGGCCGTTGAAAATCCGTTCGCCAGGTACAAGGTCCCAGGCGATTCGGGGGAGCGCCAGAGGTATAAGGCGAAGCTGTTGGACACGCTCGACGGTTCCATGGCGTTCCTGATCGGCGGCCTCGAAACAATACTTTAGGCTCTATGTGAACGTGCGGCATAGCGCACCAGGCTGAAGACTAGAATACGGAAGCCAGCAACGAGCACATCCGGCCCAATGAATCCGTGTTGTGCGAAACGCGAATCCACGCCACCCGAGCACGTTCCCCTGATGCACAAAACAACCCCACGCCGCCAGCATGCGGCCGACTGTCGGACCAATAATCCACCAATTGTCCCTGGATATACAGCGCGAACGCATCGTCGCGCACCTGCAGGTGGACTCGATATAGCGTATCTGCTTGAAAGTGCAATGGATATCTAACACGAACGGGCCGCGACGCCTTGCCTGCCGTTACGCCGTATCGGTCCACCACCAAAGCAGGCATCGGTCCCGAGCCTTCCACCAGAATTTGAACCGCCTGGTAGGTTCGGGGGCCAGCGGCACGAAACACCAATCCAATGCCTTTGACTTCGATTTGTAGGAGTGCATCCACGTCGTAGTCCGTCAAATGCATGCTCGGCGCGAACAGGGACAACGCCCTGGGATTCACAAATCCATTCTTGTCGTAAGACCAGGTGCTTGCGAGATTGTCCCCGTTCTGCCAGGCATCCAGACCGGCGCTGAAATCATCGAACAGATCCACCTGCGCCCGATCCGCCACTTGTTCCTTCAATTTGTCCCACGCGTCCGGCTTGCTGCGTCTGGATGGCGTCAACACCACTGCTCCAGCGATTGCCGCCACTGCCAGCAATGCAGTAACTACCGCGATCTGTTTGCGCGCGATCGACGGATAGGCTCTATACGAGCGCTCTGGTGCAAGGTACGCGACCAGCTTCCGGCAATGCGCCCAGAGTTCCATATCTACATTTCGAGTATGGAGGCAGGGAGCCAGTAAAGTAATGGAGGATTCGGCGCGTTCTTCAAAGTAATGGACCTGAGTACGACGCGTAGGGCCGGGGCTAGCACTCGTACAGCCGGGAGTACCGCCAAGGACTCAGTGCTTGGGTACTTTGGGTGGTCTTTGATGGAGAGCCGTCTCGTGCTTGGGCGCCTTCCGCGGCTTGGGATGCTTCGCGGCTTCGTGTGGACGGCGCTTCTCGGCGGGATGAGGAGAATGAGATGAAGCTTCGTGCGCTTTATGATGTACGACCCCTGCGTGAGTTGCCGAGGCGGTGGCGATCGAGGACAAAGCCAACGCGGTGCAAACAACCAACAGTTGCCGGAACAAGGAATTCTGTCTCCTACAAAGACTATTCGGCAGAGTACCTCGCGCCCTTTAGTCCCATTCCGGCCTTCTGTCTTACTCAGGTTCCGCCGATAGGAGGCTAGGGGAGAATCCACGAATGATCGACATCCGCCCTATCACTCAAGCCAGCGATGCCCCGGCGCAGACCGAGGCGACCGCACCGCCGTTGGATTCAGCTTCGGCCGCAGCGCCATCGGAACAAGGAAAGCAGCGAATCCCATTAGTGTGGATACCGGCGACCTTATGCGTCGGTTTGCTGATCGCCGCCGTTTACCTGGGAGGCAGGATCGTCACGGCGCACTCGAACACCCAGGCATCGCTAAAGCCCACGCCTGTGCAGTCCCATGAGCCGGCCCAAACAATGCCGGCCCCCGTGCAGGCTGCACCGCCGGTCCAAAAGGTTCCTGACGCGGCTCACACAGCGCCCGTGGCCGCTGCTGTCGCACCGGTTCAGGTGGTTCAGGCACAGGTGGTTCAGGCGAAGGTTGAGCCGCGGCCCCAGGCAGTCAAAACCGCAACAGAAGGGCAGCCTATCGGCGAGGTTCCAATGATTGCGCCTAAAGCCGGCGAACGATACATCCAAGTCGGTGCGTTGGATCTGGAGAGGACGCGCCACTATCTCGGACGGCTGCATGAGGCCAAACTCGAGCCTCATGTCGCGCCTGGACCGACGCCGGAGTTGCTGCGCGTGCTGATCGGTCCTTTCCCCGATCATGTTTCGCTGGCCACAACACAGAGCCAACTCGTAAGCGCCGGTATCCAGAACTTCGTGCGGCAGTATTAGCGGCGCCCTCCGCCACCGCCCCCGAAACCGCCGTGCATCCCACCACCAAAGCCGCCGTGCATGCCACCGGCAAATCCGTGACCGCCAAATCCGCCGGCCATGCGCCCGCCGCCAGCAAACCGGCCACCCGAGGCGATCGCACTACCGCCGATGTGCCGCGCGCCGCCGCCCGCCCCGAAGCCATGACCAAAACCGTGTCCGTAGCCATACCGGCCGTAGCCGAACCCGTACCCGCCGAAACCATATCCGCCGTAACCGTAAGCGAACCAGGGTGAATAGAAAGGCCAGCCGAACGGACTGTACCAGATCCCGTCACCGGGAATAAACCCATACATATCCCAATAGGGGTTCCAATACCATCCGGGGCCGTACCAATACGGATCGCCGCCCACGAAAATATTGCGGGCCGATTGCAAGCTTGCCTCGGCCGCGTATTCCGATCGAAGGTTGCTCCAGGCCAGCAGCGGATCTTGCTCGGCCGGCGCCTTGGTGTCGAAGTGCGCTGCTTTGAACGGCTCAGCCAGCGCCAATTCCCGCCCCTTTTTCAGATCTACTCGACGGTCGTTGACCTGGACCGTAGCCTTGCCGTCAAATACCCGCACTTGATGCGAATCGGCGTTGAAGCTGTAGAGTCCTTCCTTGTCCAAACGCGCGGAAGCGCCGTTGAGCAACACCCAAAGATTGTTGTCTTTGAAGATCTCATTTACCTCTACAACCGCGGTTCCTTTGAGGAGCTCGACGCGGGTATCCGCCAGATTGGGGGAAATCAATCGAAGCGAGCTGTTGTCGCCGAGCCTAAGGAACACGCCCGGAGTGAGCAGCAATTCCGCCCGGCCACTTGCGGTCTGCATTACCTGATTCGGCTCCAATTGAACCGAGCCAACCGACTGCGACGTCACCGTTTTGCCAGCTACGGTGACTTGTCCTTCCACGTAATTGAGTGTTCCTGGGACTGCATTTCCAGCGGCGCTTGCCGTAAGCGGCAAGATCGAAATCGCCAGCAGGGCCAGGAGTTCTTTGAGTTGCTTGAACATATCATTCTCTTTCGCTTGCCCTGCTATTTGGATGTGGGCAGTTGCAACCCGGTTGCAGGAGCGTGCCGCCATCGGAGTACGGCGGGCTAAGGTGATTAAGGCCAGACCCTTAGGGCAAAGCTGGATATTGCGCAGCTCGTATCCCGCCGTTGGTCTACTCAGAGCCACAAGTGCGCGCTGCGGCTCGATTGGAGAATGCTATCGCGATGAAGAGAAACATGGTTCCACTGCTTGGGATTGCATTTGTGGTGGCAATCATTTCCACGGGTATTTTTTACGGGTTGTTCGCCGGCAAGCTCCGGTCGTCGAGTGACCTTCCCGGCCATTCCATAGTGGTCGCGGCTCGCGATCTCGAACGCGGCACGGTCATTCAGGCGAGCGACCTGCGAATCTCTGAGGCGGCCGGAGTATTGACGGGGTCGTTCTCCAAACCCGAGGACGCGGTGGGCGCTACGCTGATGGCGCCGCTCAAGACCGGCGAACCGCTGCTGGTGGAACGCGTGGCATCCCGCATTTCCTCGCAGGGTGGATCGGCGAATGGAATGGTGCCTTCGGGAATGCGCGCGATCTCGATCCGGGTTTCCCAATCCGACGGCCTGCTGGCTTTGTTGCGCCCGGGCGCGCGGGTGGATCTACAGGCGATTTTGGATCGGGACAATCGAGTAGAGCTTCGCAACGTTCTCGAAAACGTCGAAGTGCTGGCGGTGAGCCCACAAGACCCCAGCAGCAACAATCGCACGGCGGCCGTCGTTACGGTGTTGACGCATGCGCAGGATGCCGATGTGGTTGCGCTGGCGGATGCGGGCGGAAAAATTCGGGTGGCGCTTCGAAATCCCTTCGATACGGGGACAACCGCGCAGCGCGCCATGGCCCTGGCTTCGCTCTTTTCAAATCAAACCCCGCTGACAGCGCGGGCCGCCCAAACGGCCTCCGTTTCCACCGGGTGGGAGCATCCGGTTCAATTGCACGTCCAAGTGCTCAATGTAAGCGAAGCGGCGCTCGAACAATTGAATGCACGGCTGGGTTCACCGGGTTCCGCTGAGAGGCTGGATGACGCCTGGCGCGTATCTCAATTCCGCTCCGGTGAAGACGCCGCGAAATTGATCCAGAGCCTGCGCGAGAAACATGAACTGGAAGTGATCTCGGGCGAGCGGCTGATGGCCGGCGTGGGCCGCCCCATCAGCTACCGCGCGGGCGCCGCGCCCTATCGGCTTCGTGTGCGGTTTTCGGCGGAACTCGTTGCTGGCGGTGCGGTCAGCCTGCGCGTGAAACCGGAGGTCAGCGTGCCAATCGGCGCGGGCGTTGCGACCAGTAAATACGATTCGGGCTTGCCGCCGGATTCCAGTTTCCTGGTGGAAAGCCGTTCGGCGGAGCATGCTCCGGATCGTTTGTTCCCGGGTCATTCTTGGGAACGGCGCCATTTGGTGATATTCGTGACGGCCAATCCGCTCCAACGGAGTTCCGCGGTGGCGGTGGCACGGACCGGCCGGGAGCGCTAAATTGCTGGCGCTGCCATCCATTCTGGTTTTCGTTACGACGTTTCTGGCGGCTGGCCTGGCCGCTCTTATCGGATGGTTCGCGCTGGAGCGCATGGGAGCCGAGGCCTTGGCTGAAGACGTGTCGGATCACCTTCTCGACGACAGTCCACGGCTATTGAAGGATGAGGCATACAGCACGATATCGCCGTGGGCGCGCTTGCTCGAGAAGTCCGACTTCGTCCGGATCATGCACCTCCACTTACAGCAAGCGGGGCTCACCTGGTCGGTGGGCCGCGTCACGCTCCTGATGCTGCTGGCAAGCAGCGTGGCGGTAGGGTTCGCGATGCAGTTCGAGTGGATTCCGGGCTGGGCGAACCTGCTGATCGCGGCGGGGGTGGCTGCGTTGCCCTACCTCTATATCTTGCGATGCCGCGCCAAACGCTTTCGCCGGTTTGAAGAAAACTTTCCGGACGCGCTCGATTCGCTGGCCCGCTCGCTGCGCGCCGGGCATCCTTTCGCCGCCGCGATGAGCATCGTGTCGGAGGAGTGCGAGCAGCCGGTCGCGGCCGAACTGCAGCAAACCGCGATGGAGGGCAATCTCGGAACTTCCTGGGACGCGGCGCTCACCAGCCTGACCGGGCGCGTGCCGTTGCTCGAGGTCAGCATGTTCGCCGCTGCCGTGCAATTGCAGAATCGCAGCGGCGGAAAACTGAACGAAGTTCTGGGAAGCGTCGCCGAGAACATGCGCGAAGCGGTAGCGCTCAAGGGCGAGGTCCGGGCTCTGGCGGCGCACGGCAAGCTAACCGGCGCGGTGCTGACGGTTCTTCCGATTGTGATTGCGATTGTCATGACCTCGGTTAACCCGTCGTACCTTTCCGTTCTGATCCACCATCCCGACGGCAAGTACCTGATTGGTGCGGCCGCCGGATGCTTGGTGCTGGCGCACGTGGTGATTCGGCGCGTGGTGGACATCAAGATATGAACGGGATCTGGGCCGCCGCCGGTTTCTTTGCATTCGTTCTCACCGCAGTCGCGGTCGCGGGATGGGTTTATCAGAGGCTCACCGAACACGGTGGCGTGGAGGGGCCTGTTTCGCCCTCGGCGGTGGCAAGCCTGTTCCAGTCCATTGGCGAAAATTTTCCAGCCGCCAAGAACGAGAAAAATCCGTATCGCACGCGATTGGCATCGGCGGGATACCGCTGGCCGGCGGCATTGCAGATTTTTTATGGCATCAAGTGCGGCAGCGCGTTGTTTTTCGCCGGTCTGGTGGGAATCGCGGCACTGGTGTACCGCGGCCAGCCCTCACTCATGCCGGTTCCAATGATCTGCGGACTGGGGATTGGTTTCCTGCTGCCTGATCGCGTGTTGAGTTCGCGCGTGCGCGCTCGCGCTCAGCGGTTGCGCAGCGCAATTCCCGCCGCGCTCGATCTGATGGTGCTGGCGATGGAGGCTGGCCAGTCGCTGGATCAATCCATTGCGGACACCAGCCGCGGGCTCAAGCGCACACAGCCCGATCTCAGCGCCGAGTTCGCGCAGCTCTACCTGGAGCTGAGAACCGGAAGCAGTAGGGTGGATTCGTTCCGCGCACTGGGCGCCCGCAGCAAAGAGCCGGAACTACGGAAGCTGGCTAATCTGCTGATTGACAGCGACCGCTATGGCGCGAGCATCGGGCCGGCGCTGCGCTCGCACGCCAAGTATCTGCGCACACGGTTTCGCCAGCAGGCGCAGGAACGTGCGCGAAAAGTCGGCGTGAAGCTGATCTTCCCGGTTTTCTTCCTGATCTTTCCGTCGGTCCTGCTGGTCACCCTCGGCCCGGCCTGCATGATGATGTACCAGCAGTTGGGCAACCTGCTCAAATAGACTGTTATTCCTTCTTTTCCTTCTCTTTTTCCTTTTCCTTGTCGGCCTTGTTTTCCCTGGCTGGGGGTTTCCCGGCGGGCCTGGCAGGCGGTGGTGTGGTGGCGGGCTTAGCTTCGGTTGGGCGTTGAGCCTCGCGAGCCGGCGCCGATTGCGAGGGCGGAGCCGTGCGTTGTGGAGGAGGCGGCGCAGCTTGTCTCGCAGGTGACGGCGCAGGCCTGGACTCCTGAACTTGCGGCGCTGGCCGGGCCACGGGTGCAGGGACCGGCGTTATCGGCGCTGGTGCTGGTCTTGCCGCGGGAACGGGTGTGGCCGCCGCCGGTGCGGGCGTTCGCTGTGGTGGGGGTTGAGCACCTGGACGGGCCGCTTGTCCGGCAGGCGCTGGCTGAGGCGCTGAACTCGGCGGCCGCGCTTGGACCTGGCGGACGAGAGGCTGCGGGGGTGGCGGCTGCTTCTGCCGCAATTGTTGAACCTGGTTCGGTTCTAGTGGGCGTCCTGCGTTGGCCGCCAGCGCCGCTTGCTTCTGAGCAAAGGGCACAGGCGGGGGAGGCGGCGTCTTCTTCGCAATCACCGGGCGATTCAAGACCGCGGCGCTCGGCTGTGCGACGCGCGCACCCGACTCGGGGGCTCGCGCTAGACTCGCGCGGGTGGGCGCGACGGCAGCCCCCGCCATCACGGGAGCGGATCGCATCGCTTCGGGCCGCACCGCGATCGCCGCGCTCTGCACGGGTCTCGCACCGGCGAAGGCGTCGCGTTGCACTGCCATCACAGCGCCGGGAGCGGAGCGGTTCACATACGTCACATTGGTCACATTGACGTTGGTGATGTTATTCACGATCACCGTGTTGGTCACGTTCACTCGGTTCACATAGTCGCGACTGGTGTGATACGACGGAACGTAAACTTCGCGCGGCGCGAGCGGAAACCAGGCGACTCCGCCTCCCACCGCGCCACCGCCCACCCAAGCGACCAACGCGGGTGCGTACACGGGCCGCTGAGCTACCGGGCCGGGCACCCAACCCCAAAAGCCTCCGGTGTAGGCCCAGCGGCCGTAGTGAGACGGTGCGAATCCCCAGGGCGCGTCATCCACCCAAGTCCAGCCCCACGGGTCCACCCATGCCCAATGTCCAAAATGATAGGGCGCCCAGCCAGCGGGTGTATTGTTCGGCACCCAGACGTTGCCATTATCCGGAGTGTTGCGCCATGATCCGTATTTGTCTAGGTCCTCGTAGCCCACCATTTCACGCGAACAATAGCGGGCAGAGGCCGATTGATCCTCGCGCAGGTCGCGCTGGAGAGAGAAGTTGTCCAACGTATCGCGGGGCGGAGCACCGAACGTCTGGTAATTCGGCTGATCGGTGCCGCTCACCTGAACCTGCTCGCCGGCATGCACAGTCACTGCTTGATTCGGGCCCGTCAGCTCGCCTTCGCCTCCCCGCACCGTGACCATGGTCAGTGAGGAATCGGGTTTGACGTCGATCCTGTATTCGCCGGGGCGCAGCAGCGAGAAGGCCAGGTTGGGCGTGTCCACTTCAAAACTGTCCTGATCTCCGAGCGTGCGCAGGCGAATCACGAGCGTGCCTTCGCTCAAGCGCAGTTGCGCGTTGGAGTCATCCAGGCTCAGGATGTCCATGGTGGTCTTGGATCCCAGGCGTAAAACTCCAGAGCCGATTTGAAGCTCCCCTGTCCCTGCGAAATCCACATACACGTGATCGCCCGTGGTGAGCGGCCGGTTCGGATTCGCGGGAAACCAGTCGTCCGCGTCGCCCGGACGGAACGAGACCGAACCATAAACATAGCTAACACGCGCGATGCGTCCGGGCGGGTCGTCCTGCGCCGCCAAAAGGCACGCCGACGCCGCCATAATCCAAAGTAGTCGATGAGTATATTTCATCCCCGCCTCTCCTTGCCCCGAATCCCGCCTTATACGTTAACGATAGCAGACCCCAATTTCGATACGATAAATCGCATGGGACGTGTTTCGGTGCGGAGCGCCGCGGCATTGCTGTGCGCGGGTTCTTTCGCGGCGGCGTGGGGCCAGTACAAAGCAGATTCCGCCGGGGCGCCCCCGCCGGAATTGACGCCGGCCATAGCTCAACTGCTCGACAAGAGCGGCTTTCTCATCAGTAACAACGGCGCGAAATATTGCGAACTCTGGTTTCGAACCACGCTGCCCAAGGGCACGCCATCCAACCAGCCAAACGTGACGCTGCCCAATGTCCCCGTGGGTGCGCTTCTGGGGGTGATCCGGTTCGACGCCCAGGGCTCGGACCGGCGCGCGCAGAGCATCCAGCCCGGCGTGTACCTGCTGCGCTACGGCATCTTGCCGAACAATGGAAATCATCAGGGAGCGGCGCCGCAGCGCGATTTTCTTTTGCTGACGCCGGCGGCCGAAGACCAGGGTACCAACTCGACGCCGGATTTCGACGCGCTAGTGGCACTGAGCCGCAAAGCTTCGCGCACGCCGCATCCGGCGGTGCTTAGCTTTTGGAAAGCCGATACAGATGCGCCGGGATTTAGCCAGCAAGGCGACGTCGATTGGGTCTTGCAGGCCAAAATCGGCGACACGCCGATCGCGGTGGTCGTGGTGGGCGCCGCCGGCAGCTAGTTTATCCGTAGTTTCGCCGCCGTCCTACACCAGCGCACCGTTTGCCGCATCTAACTGACGCTTTCCACTAAAGAAACCCTTATCGTTCCGATAAGCAAAACAGGGAGGCGGACTCAGGGTGTTAGACGTACTCATCGTAGATGACTCGGCTGCGATTCGAAAGATATTGCAACGCGTTTTGCGGCAGACGGATATTCCAATCGGCACGGTGTATGAGGCTGGCGATGGTGCGGAGGCACTGGAAAAGATGCGCCAGCAGACTATTGGTCTCGTGCTTTCCGACATCAATATGCCGAACATGGACGGACTGGAGTTCTTAACGAAAGTTCGGGCCGAACAAAACTGGCAGCGCATTCCGATCGTGATGGTCAGCACCGAAGGAACGCATGCCAAAGTGCTCGAGGCGGTGGAGCGCGGGGCTTCCGGCTACGTTCGCAAACCATTTACCGCCGAACAAATCAAGGAAAAGCTAGCGGGATTGCTGTAATCGAAGCGGACCCATTTTGGAACGAAAATGACGCGAGGAAGACGATGACAACCGAGGCAGACACGAAGCAATCGATCGCACAGGAGGATTTGGTGCAAGCCATCCGGTCGGCGACCGAGGAGGTGTTCACAACCATGCTGAATCTGAGAGTGACGCCGGGCGATGTGTTTGTCGAAAAGGAAGAGGCGGTTCCGAGTTCGGGCGTAGTGTCGCTGATCGGGCTGGCGGGGTCCTGGGTGGGATCGGGCAGCTTGGCTTGTTCGGCGGATTTTGCCGCTAAGATCGCCTCGGCGCTTCTGATGACGACCTACGACGCGATCGACGAGGACGTGCTGGATGCGGTTGCCGAGGTGACCAACATGATCATCGGCAATGTGAAGACGGCGCTCGAAAGCCGCCTGGGAGCGATGGGGCTCAGCACACCGACGGTAATTTACGGCCGCAATTTTCAGACCCGCAGCAGCGGCAATCAGGAATGGACCGTGGTGCCGTTCCTGCTGGGTGAAGACCGGATGTGCGTGCAAGTCTGCATCGCGCCCAACGCGGATCCAGCCAGGAAGACGACGCGGACGGGTTTTCCGATCCCGCACTTGTTGCAGACCTAGCCATGAGTAGCAGGGGAGAGCCTCGAGGAGAAAACAATGCCAGGCGTCCTTAGCGCGCCCGCCGGCGCGGCCCAACAGAAATCGGATCCGAGGGCCGGCAAGTACATCACGTTCCGGCTGGGAGGCGAGGAGTTTGCAATCGAGGTTTTGCGGGTGCGCGAGATTGTCGGTGTCCAGGAGATCACCGCGGTGCCGAACACGCCGCATGGCGTGAAGGGCGTGATCAATCTGCGGGGCAAGGTAATCCCAGTGGTGGATCTGCGGCTGAAGTTCGGGCTCCCGGAACTCGAATACTCGCAGCGCACCTGCATCATCGTGGTGCAAATTGAGGGCGAGGCGGGAAGTTTGCTGGTCGGCGTCATCGTCGATTCAGTCACGGAAGTCTTGACTTTGCAGGCCGGCGATATCGAAGACACCCCGGATTTCGGCAATGGCGTGCCGACTCCCTATCTGCTCGGCATGGCCAAAATCAAGGGCAAGGTGAAAATCCTTCTGGATATTAACGCCGTGCTTTCGGCGCGGGATGTCGCGGGCCTGGGATCGTTTTGATGGCTGGCGTATTCGGGCTTGGGCAAGGAGAGTAGAGGAATGGCAGTGGACTCCGATCGTAAATCCGTGACAGGCGTGGAAACGCCGGCCAGTGCGCCGCCCGCCAATCCCCTGGCGAGCGACCCCGAGTTGATGAACGATTTCATCCTCGAATCGCGCGAGCATCTGACCGCCATCGAACTGCAATTGCTGACACTCGATCAGGATCCTTCCAACTCGGAAGCGATCCACGCGATTTTCCGGGGATTTCACACCATCAAGGGGATGGCCGGCTTCCTGGATCTGGACGCTGTGCGCGACGTGGCGCATGAAGTAGAGACGGTGCTGGATCTGGCCCGGAACTCCAAACTCGCCATCACCTCGGCGATCATCGACCGGATTCTCGAGAGCAAAGATTATTTGAACGCCTGGATGGGGGAGCTGGAAAGCCTGTTGCAGACCGGCAAGACGCCTGCTCCGCCGGAAGCGGGTGGGTTGCTGGAAGCGCTGCGGGCTCTGATCGGAGGCGGGACACCCGGCCAGGCGACGGAGCCGGTGCTGGAAACTCCGCCTCCAGGGCTGATCGAGCTGGCGCGCGAGTTGTTGTCGCCCGGCCCCGGGGAACCTGCCGCCGAAGCTCCGGCGCCTGAAGCTTCGGCCCCGGAAGCCACGGAAGCCGTGCGGGCGGCTGAATCGAAGCGCTCCGGAGCGCGCTCCATCAAAGTAGAGACGGCCAAGCTGGACTATCTGGTGGACATGGTGGGCGAGATGGTGATCGCGCAATCGCTGGTGCGGCACGATCCCGATCTCGCCATCGGTTTGAAACCGCGGCTGGCGCGCAATCTCTCGCAACTGACGCGCATCACCGATGACGTGCAGCGCACCGCCATGTCGATGCGCATGATTCCGGTCGGGCAGCTGTTCCAAAAGACGTCGCGGCTGGTGCGGGATCTGGCGCGCAAGGCCGGCAAGCAAGTGGAGCTGGAGCTGGCGGGCGAAGAGACGGAACTGGACCGCAATATCGTCGAGGAGCTGGCCGATCCGCTCATGCACATGGTGCGGAACTCGGTGGACCATGGCATTGAGGAGCCCGAAGAGCGGGTGCAGGCCGGCAAGTCTCCGTCGGCGAGCGTCACGCTGAAGGCCGGGCATCAGGCGGGCTACATCGTCATCGAGGTATCGGACGACGGCCGCGGCCTGCCGTGCGAAAAGATCCTGCGCAAGGCGCGCGAGAAGAACCTGATCGCCGCCGACGCCGAGCTTTCCGAGAGCGAGATCTTCGCTCTGATCTTCCATCCGGGATTCTCGACCGCCGAAAAAATCACCGACGTTTCCGGGCGCGGCGTGGGCATGGACGTGGTGCAAGAAACAGCTACAGAAGCTGCGCGGCCGGATCGATGTGATTTCCAAAGCGGGCCAGGGAACCACCTTCCTGCTCAAGCTGCCGCTGACGCTCGCGATCATCGACGGCCTGGTGGTGGGGGTCGGCGATCAGCGCTACGTGGTTCCTCTGTTTCGCCGTGCGGGAAATGATGAAGCCGGCCGAGGATGCGATCTCCACCATCCATGGCCGCCAGGAAATGGCCATGGTACGGGGGAACCTATTGCCCCTGATCCGGCTGCACCGGCGTTTTGGTGTGACGCCGCGGCACGAGCAACCCTGGGAGAGTCTGCTGATCGTGTCCGAGAGCGGCGGAAAGCAGTTTTGCCTGATGGTGGACGAGCTGATCGGCAAGCAGGAGGTGGTGATCAAGAGCTTGGGCGACGGGATGCGGAATATCCCGGGCGTGGCGGGCGGAGCCATTCTGGGCGACGGCCGGGTGGGGCTGATTCTCGATCCGGAAGGCCTGTTCGGAGCGAACCATGGCGAATGAAGTATTTTCCGAAGGCGCGGGGCTGAAACTGACGGCCGGCGAATTCCGGCAAATCAGCGATCTGGCCTACCAGCGCTTCGGCCTGGATCTCAAGCGCGGCAAGGAGGCGCTGGTAGCCGCGCGCCTCGGCAAGAAATTGCGGCAGCTCGGCTTTCAAAGCTTCGCCGAGTATCATCGCCACGTGCTGGCGGATGGCAGCGGCGATGCGCTGGTGGAGTTGATCGACGCGCTGACCACCAATCACACCAGTTTTCTTCGGGAGCGGGCGCATTTCGAATTTCTGGCGCGGGCGGCGAACGAAGAGTTTCGCGACGTTGCCACGCTGCGAGTCTGGAGCGCGGCGTGTTCGAGCGGCGAAGAACCGTACTCCATCGCGATGTGTTTGGCCGAGTCTTTCAAAAAGGACACACTGAATTCGCGCTCCCGCGAGTTCCGCATCCTGGCCACCGATATTTCGACTCGAGTTCTCGCGTCGGCGCAGCAAAGGCATCTACCCGGCCGGGCGCTTCGAGGAAGTGCCGGACGCCTGGCGCCGCGCTTATCTGCTGCGCGGCCGGGGCGAATCGGAGGGGTTCTACAAGGTGAAACCGGAACTGGCGCAACGGATCGAGTTCGATCGGCTCAATTTGATCGAGCCGTTTTCGCAACGCGGATTGTTTCACGTGATCTTTTGCCGCAACGTCATGATGTATTTCGACAAGCCGACCCAGCAGGATATCGTGCAGCGGCTGAGCGCGCGTCTGGAACGGGGAGGCTATCTTTTTGTGGGTCATTCCGAGTCACTGACCGGCGTCGAGCACGCTTTGCATTACGTGCGCCCGGCTACTTATCGCAATCAAAAGCCGGAGGGCGGATCGAGGATTCGGCGGTGAAATCATCATGGCGGTAAGCTCGGTGGTCGTGGGAATTTCCGATTGCAAGGTGACGCGTGACGCCGAGTCGGTGCTGGTGACCTACGCGCTGGGATCCTGTATCGCGGTGGCCATGCACGATCCGGTCACCAAAGTGAGCGGAATGCTGCACTATATGCTGCCCGAATCGGCGATCGACACAAGGAAAGCCGAGCAGAACCCTTTCATGTTCGCCGACACCGGGATACCGCGCATGATGGATGCGTTGCGGGCGGCCGGTGGCGACGGTAAGCGAATGGTAGTGCGGCTGACCGGAGGCGCGCAGGTGCTCGACAGCCAGGGGGTCTTTCAGATCGGCAAGCGCAACTATCTGGCCGCGCGGCGGATTCTGTGGAAGGCCGGAATATTAATCGCCGGGCGAAGCGGTGGGCGGAGAAGTATCGCGAACCACGCGCCTGGAAGTGTCCACCGGCCGCCTCTGGGTGCGCGAAGGGGGCGGCGTCGAGCGGGAACTGGTGCGGAATCAGGCCGCGTCGAAGGCGGCGGAAAGGCAATGAGGCGAGCAATGAGGAGCGGGCGATGGCGTACTCTGTCCTGATCGTGGATGACTCTCCGGTGATGCGCAGCTTCATCCGGCGTGTGCTGACTCTGTCCGGATTCGAGGTGGGCGAATGCATGGAGGCCGGCAACGGCGAGGAGGCCCTGGCGCAGTTAAGCGCGCATCGGGTGGACGTCATCCTCACCGATATCAACATGCCCGGCATGAACGGCGAGGAACTGCTGCGGAAGCTCGGTGCGGACGGAGTTCTCAAGAACATTCCAGCGCTGGTCATTTCCACCGACGCCACCAAGGAGCGGATTCTGCGGATGCTCTCGCTCGGCGCCGAGGGTTACATGTCCAAGCCGTTTACGCCGGAAACTTTGCGGGAAGAGTTAGAGCGGGTATTAGGAGAACGCGATGCCACCAGAGCTTGAACAACAGGAATCTCCGATGGAGCAGGCGCTTCAGATGGTAGCGGCCGAGGTGCTGGAGACGATGTTCTTCACCGAAGCCGAACTGGCCGGATGCGAGCATGCGTGGCTGGACTTCCCGATCAACCCGGCCCCCTGCGCCCGCGTGGCCTTTGAGGGATCGCACTTCGGAGAGATGCTGCTGGGAGTCTCCGGGGAGGCGGCGGATCCGATCGCGGCATCCTTCCTCGGTCTGGATCCGGCCGAACTCACCGCCGCCCAGCGCGGCCAGGTGATTCAGGAGCTCGCGAACATTCTTTGCGGCGCAATGGTGAGCCATCTGTGGCCCGAGTCAAACCTGACGTTGTCGTCTCCCGAGTTGACGCCCTGGCAAGAGTGGCCGAAGGAAGGAACGCTGCACCGCTGCTTCGCGATTCCAGAAGGCAAGCTCGCGATTTCGATCCGGCTGATCGCGCGGCCGCCGGCCTCCGCGCGGGAGGAGAGCGGCGGGATCCGATGACGTCCGAGCGCAAAATCCGGGTGTTGATCGTGGACGATTCGGCCATTGTCCGTAAGATGCTGGCCGAAGCCCTGGCCTCAGAACCGGATCTGGAAGTGGTCGGAACGGCCCCGGATCCGTTTGTCGCGCGCGACAAGATCCTGAGCCTGCGTCCCGACGTGCTGACGCTGGACGTCGAGATGCCGCGCATGGACGGCCTGACATTCCTCAAGAAGTTGATGCGGTTCCATCCGCTGCCGGTCATCGTGATCAGTTCGCTCGCGCAGTCTTCCAGCCAAACCGCGCTCGAAGCGCTGCAGTGTGGCGCGGTGGAAGTGCTGGCCAAGCCGGGGGGCCCGTATTCGGTGGGCGAGTTGCAACACGATCTGCCGCACAAAGTGCGGGCGGCGGCGCAAGCGCGGGTGGGCAAGGCGAAACCGCAATTGGCCGTTCCCACGCCGGCCGCTCCTTTGGTGCTGGCGGGCGCCGGCATGTCCACGGTGATTGCAATCGGCGCGTCCACCGGGGGAACGGAAGCGTTGCGCGAAGTGCTCACCGGGCTGCCCGGCAACATGCCCGGCATTCTGATTGTCCAGCACATTCCGCCCGTGTTTTCGCTCGCGTTCGCGAATCGTCTGAACGATTTGTGCAAACTGCGCGTGAAGGAGGCGGTGGATGGCGACCGGGTGATGGCCGGCCTGGCGTTGATTGCGCCGGGAAATTTTCACATGACGCTGCGCAGGGCCGGTGGCGAGTACCGCGTCGCAATCCAGGACGGGCCGCGCGTCTGCTATCAGCGGCCATCGGTGGATGTGCTGTTCGAATCGGTGGCCCAGGTTGCGAAAGGCGATGCCATTGGAGCGATTCTCACGGGGATGGGTTCCGATGGAGCGCAGGGGTTACTCAAGATGAAGCGCGCCGGGGCGCGGACGCTGGCGCAAGACGAAGCCAGTTGCGTGGTTTTCGGAATGCCGCGCGAGGCGATCCGCATGGGGGCAGTCGACCGTGTGGCGCCGCTCGATCGGATGGCCGCCGAGTTGACCGCGCTGAGCGCGATGGTTGCACATTGAAAGGAATAATCAGATGACTCAGATGACGATTGGTAAGAAATTGATGCTGGGCTTCACCGCGATGCTGCTGGTAGCGCTAGCGTTGGCGGGCGCGTATCTGTATTCGGTGGCAAGTTTGGCCGGAGAGCTGAAAACCTCGACGGACGTGACCGCGAAGAAGGTGTTCCTGATTTCGGAACTGGAGGGGCAATTGTTCCGGATGCGGAGCTGCCAGCGGGGCGTCCTGCTGTTTTCGATGTACCAACTGCCGGAGAAGGTCAAGAGCAATAAGGAAGAGTTCGAGACTCGCGCCGCGGGCGTCGAAAACATTCTAGGCCAGCTCAGCCCTTTGCTGGTTACCGGTCAAGGCAGGAAAGATCACGATTTCCTTCAATCTGAACTTCCCAACTTTAGGAACGCTTTCGAACAGGTGGCTGCGGCGGCCATGGCGGGCGACGCCAAAGGCGCTCTGAAGATCTACGACGACAGTTCGAACAAATCCTTGACAGCGCTCGAAGCGACGGCGCACGAGCTGGTCGACGTTCAAAAGCAACTGACACAGGAAAGCTCGGAGCGGGGTGCAGCTGCGTCCTCGCTCGCGCACTGGATGGCTTATCTATTGCTGTTTGCGGCACTCGCGATATCGCCGTTCGCTATGCTGCTGGTGTTGCGGATCACCCGTCAATTACGCGGCGTGGCAGCCCATCTCGCCGAGGGCGCCGAACAGATTACCAGCGCGTCCTCGCAGGTGGCGTCGTCCAGTCAAACCCTGGCGCAAGGCGCCTCAGAGCAAGCCGCGTCGCTCGAAGAAACATCTTCCTCGAGCGAAGAGATCACGTCCATGACCCGCAAGAACGCCGAAAACTCGCAAGCCGCTGCCGGCGTGATGGCGGAAGTGGACCGGCGGGTGACCGAAGGCAATCGTACGCTCGGCGAGATGGTCCAGTCCATGCGGGAGATCACCGGTTCGAGCGATAAAATCTCCAAGATCATCAAGGTCATCGACGAAATCGCTTTCCAGACCAACATTCTTGCGCTGAATGCCGCCGTGGAAGCGGCGCGCGCGGGCGAGGCCGGCATGGGATTCGCCGTGGTTGCCGACGAGGTTCGCAGCCTGGCGCAACGCTCGGCGCAAGCGGCCAAAGATACTGCGGCGTTGATTGAAGAATCCATCGCAAAATCCAACGAAGGCAGCCAGCGTCTGGAACATGTGACGCAAGTGATCCGGGCGATCACCGAAAGCGCCGCCAAAGTAAAGACGCTGGTGGACGAGGTGAACCTCGGCAGCCAGGAGCAGGCGCGCGGAATCGAGGAGATCTCGAAGTCCATCGCGCAGATGGACCGCGTCACTCAGGCCAACGCCGCCAGCGCGGAACAGAGCGCGTCGGCGAGCGAAGAAATGTCGGCGCAGGCCGAAGCTCTGCAAAACATCGCGAGGGATCTGCGAACGCTGGTGGGCGGTGGAGACGGCGGGGGAGACGATGGCGAAGACCGCCTGCTGCCACCGCGACATGCGGCCATAACCCACCGGTCTACAACGTCGCCCTTCGCGGCCAAAACCAAGGATCTGGCAGCGCTACGCACGGCTGTGGCATCCCCGAACGGATCGGCCAAGACTAAGGCAGCGGCTCCCCTTCACGCTGGCGACCACGCGATTCCAATGGAAGAAGATTTCGTGAATATGTAGCGCGCAGGAAGTTCCAGATACGAGTACGCACCCATACGTGGTGCTATCCTGGTAACTCTGCCGCTATGCCGAAGCTGAGTTACACTACCCCAGGCGGAATCAACGTGACTCGCTCGACCTCCGCTGTCCCGTTCAAGAAGGGCCTCGGCCACCTGCTTCACAAGCTGGATCGCTACCGTGGCATTTACCTTTCGTCCGGCTATGAGTACCCGGAGAGATACTCGCGCTGGGACGTGGCTTCGGTGTGCCCTCCGATTGAAATCGTTGCCACTGGCCGCGACATGCAATTCAATCCGTTGAACGCGCGCGGCGAGGTGCTCAATCAGATGCTGTATCGCCTGCTGGAACAGCATCCGCATTGGGAGCGATTCGGTTTTGAGGGCGCGGCGCTGCACGGGCATTTGAAGCCGTTGCCGGCTTTGTTTCCGGAAGAGGAGCGTAGCAAGCAGCCTTCGGCTTTTTCGATTCTGCGCGCGCTGATCGGCGAGTTTCAGAGCGAACTGGATTCCAGGCTAGCACTGGTGGGCGCGTTCGGATACGATCTTCTGTTTCAGTTCGACCCCATCCATCTCAAGCTTCCGCGCCACGGCCACCATAAGGACCTCCAGCTCTTTTTGTGCGACGACATTTACTACATGGATCGCAAGAAAGAGCAGATCGAGCGGTTTCGTTATGAGTTCGAGCTGGGCGATTTCACAACGGTTGGCCTCGCCCGCACCGGCGCTCCCGCGCAACGCTCGCCGAAGCGTCCCGCAAACGATATCGAGAGCGACCACGAGCCAGCAGAATACATGGCCAAGGTGGAAACGGTGCGGGAAGGCATGCGGCAGGGCGAATACTACGAAGTGGTCTTGCGGCAAACTTTCCAGGCCAACTATTCCGAAGGCGCCGCGGCGCTGTTTCAACGCATCCAGAAGGCCAGCCCGAGCCCCTACGAGTTCCTGCTGCAATTGGGCGACGAACAACTCATTGGCGCCTCGCCCGAAATGTTCGTGCGCGTGGAAGGGATGCGGGTGGAGACCTGCCCTATCTCCGGAACGGCGCGCCGCACGGGCGATCCGCTGCGCGATGCCGACAACATCCGCGAGCTGCTGAATTCCACCAAGGAAGAATCCGAGCTGACCATGTGCACCGACGTGGATCGCAACGACAAATCGCGCGTGTCGATCCCAGGCTCGGTGAAAGTGATCGGGCGGCGGCTGATCGAATCCTACGCGGGCGTGTTCCACACCGTGGATCACGTGGAAGGCATCCTGCAACCCGGGTTCGACTCTCTAGACGCATTTCTCACGCACATGTGGGCGGTGACCATGATTGGCGCACCCAAGAAGGCGGCCGCGCAGGCCATCGAAGATCTGGAGAAAGACGCGCGCGGGTGGTACGGAGGCGCGGTGGGGATGCTGTCGTTGAACGGCGACATCAATACCGGCATTCTGATTCGTACCGTGCACCTGCGCGACGGAATCGCGCGCTACAGTGCGGGCGCGACGCTGCTCTACGATTCGGTTCCGGAGCTCGAAGAGCAGGAGACGCGCCTGAAAGCCACGGGATTCTTCCGTGCGCTGCGCGGCGCAGTCGCGACGAAGGCTGCCAAGGTGCCGGCGGCGCAGCCCGGTCAGGGTCTCAAGCTGCTGCTGGTGGACAACGACGACTGCTTCATCCACACGCTCTCCAACTACGCCCGGCAAACCGGCGCCGAGGTGGTTACGTATCGCGCGGGGGTTCCACACCAACTCATCCTGGATTTCGCGCCGCACCTGATTCTGATCTCGCCGGGTCCCGGCCGCCCGTCCGATTTTGGTGTTCCAGACCTGGTGAAGTTCGCGGCGCGCGCCGGCATTCCAGTTTTTGGCGTGTGTCTCGGGCTGCAAGGAATCGTGGAAGCCTTCGGCGGCGAACTGGGCGTGCTGGACTACCCGATGCACGGCAAGCCATCTACCGTGATTCACCACAACCAGGGAATTTTTGAGGGGTTACCCGAGCGCTTCAAAGTGGGCCGGTATCACTCGCTGTTCGCGCGCAAAGAGACGTTGCCCGGCTTGCCTGGAAGTGACCGCTGAATCGGAAGACGGCGTGATCATGGGGCTCCGGCACCGGGAACTGCCCATCGAGGCGGTGCAGTTTCATCCCGAATCGATCCTCACCTTAGACGGAAATTGCGGGTTGCGGCTGATTGAAAACGTCGTTTCCCGGGCTTCGATGGCCCGCACCGTCAACTCGGCCTAGTACGGGTTGGCCGGATGGGCTAGTGTGCTAATCTGAGAGCTGATTCGATAATTGCTCTTCGGGTTCCGAGGACTGCAAAAAGGGTCCGGCCCAGGAAAAAAGACGCGTGCAATTCGATTTATCCGATATCGTATTTCTCGTAGTTGTGCTGTCCATTGCCGTGCTGCTGATCAACGGTAGCGGAGGCGGCGGTGGACATCGCGCGCGAGTGCCGGTGCGCATCTGAAGCCGTGCTCCTACCGCTCGGTTTTCCTTCTTAGTTCCCGATGCCCTCGGCGATTGTAATCGGCGGAGGCTTGGCTGGTCTGGCATCGGCGGCGGCGCTCGGCCAAGCGGGATTTCAAGTCGACTTATTCGAAGCCCGCGCCTTTCTGGGCGGCCGCGCCACTTCTTATCCCGTACCGGGCGACAACTCCGAAGTGATCGACAACTGCCAGCACGTGCTGCTGCGCTGCTGTGTCAACTTAATGGACTTTTATGCGCGCCTGGGCGTCGCGGACCGGATTCAATTTCACAAACGGTTCTACTTTATCGAACCCGGCGGGCGCACGTCCATCCTCGAAGCCGGCGGTCTGCCCGCGCCGCTGCATTTCACCGGCAGTTTTCGGAAACTCTCGTTTCTCGGGCTTTCGGACAAAATTTCGATCGCGCGGGCGCTGATTGCCATCCGGCGCGAACATGGGCGGCGCCAGGATCTGGACCGCATCACCATGCTCGACTGGTTGCGCGAAAAGCGCCAGACGGAAGCGGCCATCGGACGCTTCTGGAACCAGGTTCTGGTGAGCGCGATCAACGAAGATTTGGATCGCATGGCCGCGAGCCACGGATTTCAGGTATTTTGGCTGGGCTTTCTAGCGCGCGCGAACGCCTATGAGATGGGAATTCCGGCCGTGCCATTGGGCGATCTGTATGGTCGGAGACGCCTGGCGGCGCATCGGCAATGTTCGATTGCATTTGCGGGCACCGGTAGAGCAAATGATCGTTGAGAACGGCGCCATTCGCGGAGTAATCACCGGCGGCGAGCAGCGAACGGCCGACTATTACGTCTCGCGCTTTGCCGTTCGAACGCGTGCCCGCGCTGATTCCGGAGCTGGATCTGAATCTCGACGGCTTCGAGCACTCGCCGATCACCGGCATTCACTTATGGTTCGACCGCAGCGTCACGCAGATGCCGCATGCCACGCTGCTGGACCGGACGATTCAATGGATGTTCAACAAATCCGGCGGGCGATATGTGCAGTTAGTGGTAAGTGCATCGCGGAGTCTGGTGGAGATGCCGCGCGCGGATGTGATCGCGCTGGCGTTGCGTGAGCTGGCTGAGTTTTTCCCGCTAGCCAAAGAGGCGCAGCTGGAAAAGGCGCACGTGGTGAAGGAAATCCGCGCGACGTTTTCAGCCCGGGCAGGATTGGAAGAAGCGCGGCCGCGAAGCGCGACCAAGTTCTCAAACCTATTCCTGGCGGGAGATTGGACGCGCTCGGGCTGGCCGCCCATCATGGAAGGCGCGGTTCGCAGCGGCTATCTGGCGGCCGAGGCGGTCACCGGCGCGGCCGGTCACGAGCAGAAGTTTCTGCTGCCGGACATCGCGTGAAGTGCCTGTGTATCAGGCCGGCTCTTGTTGCGCGATCGCCGCGATCACCTCAATCTCGACGCTGACGTCGCGGGGCAGTTTGGCCGCTTGTATCGTGGATCGCGCGGGCGGATTGCTTGCGAAGTAGCGCTCATACGTTTGGTTCATGGGCGTGAAGTCGCCCATGTCCTTGAGGAAGACCGTTGTCTTGAGGACCGATTCGAGCGAAGCACCGCAGGCCTCCAAAATGGCTTTCATGTTTTCCAGCACACGCTCGGTCTGCGCGGAGATGCCGCCCTCGATCACTTTATTGTTGGCCGGATCGATCGCGATTTGCCCGCTTAAATACGCAAGGCCTCCATACACCACTGCTTGCGAATAAGGACCAATAGCTTTGGGCGCCTTTTCGGTCGAAATCGTTTGTTTCATATCTGCAAAGTCCCCACTAATTCTCGAACGTGTTCGATGTTTTCTTTTCTCAGGTACTCATCCAGCTCACGCGCGATGCGCACCGGCGCTGCGGGATCCCAAAAATTTGCGGTGCCCACCTGGACCGCCGAGGCGCCTGCCACCAGAAACTCGGCCGCGTCTTCACCGCTACGAATACCGCCCAGGCCGATCACCGGAATTTGCACCGCCTTCGCCGCTTCGTAGACGAACCGCAGCGCGATCGGCTTGATGGCCGGGCCCGATAAGCCTCCGAAGCCCGCGCCAATGCGCGGCCGGCGGGCATGGGCATCGATTGCGAGCGAAACGAACGTGTTCACCAGGCTGATAGCGTCGGCTCCAGTCTGCTCGGCGGCGGCCGCCAGCGGTTCGATGCGCGCGACATTCGGAGAAAGCTTCACGATGACTGGGCGCCGCGTCAGTGGCCGAACCAGGCTCATCAGCTCGGCCAACAGCGCGGGATCGCTCGAGAAATAGATGCCTCCGTGCTTGGTATTGGGACAAGAAACATTCAGCTCGTAGCCTGCGAGCCCTTCGGCGTCTTCCAGAACGCGGATCACCTCGGCGTAATCCTGCGGCCCGTACCCGAACACGTTGGCGAAAATCGCGGTTCCGAGCTGGCGCAGGGCCGGGAGCTTTTCCGCGACGAAGGCTCGCACGCCGATATTTTGCAGGCCGATGGAGTTGATCATTCCGCCTTCGGCTTCCCACACCCGCGGCGGCGGATTGCCCGCGATCGGCTCAATCGAGAGCCCTTTCACCACCAGGCCGCCCATGGCTTTCAGGTCGGCGACGCTCGCAAACTCCACGCCGTAGCCGTAGGTTCCAGAGGCCGCAATGACCGGATTCACGAGCTGGATGCCGCACAGATTCGTGCCGAGGCGACTCACTTGGTCCAAGAATAGCATTGGCGGGACGGCGGGCTGCTCCGCAAGGGCTAAGGCAAACGCTAAGGCTTCCCCCTTATACAGCGGACCTTAGGAAAGCCGATGGACGAGTATGATGGCCGAGCCCTCGCAAGGGGAGTCTCCGAAAGCCGAGGTCACGCCCGCGCGCCTGCCACCGCTGCGCTCGCTCGCCTCGAAGTTCTCGCTGTTCGCCGGAGTGTTGGTCTTCTGGGTGGCAGCGATCATTTTCGGGTACGATCTGCGCAATTTCAACACCGCCAAAGGCGTGCTGCTATGCGTGGTGGTCCTGCTGGTTGCGGCAGCCATCTCGCGCTTCACCACTCGTTTTCTCGGCCGGCCGCTGAGGCTGCTGCAAGCCGGAACCACGGCCGTCCGCAATGGGCGGCTGGAACCGATTCAGGTGATTAGAACCGGCGACGAGATCGAGGATCTGGGGAAGAGCTTCAACCGGATGATTGAAGCGCTGGCCGCTTCCGAAAAGCAGCTTCGCGAGCAAAAGGCGTTGCTCGAACAGAAGGTAAAAGAGCGCACCGATCAGCTCGCTGAAGCCACCCGCGCCGCGCAGGCCGCCAACCATGCCAAGAGCGAATTCCTGGCCAACATCTCGCACGAGCTGCGGACGCCCATGAATGGCGTCATCGGGATGTTGGACATCGCGCTCGATCGCGACTTGAGCGCGGACTTGACGGAACAACTGCAGACCGCACAGCGCTGTGCGCATTCATTGCTGTCTTTGTTAAACGATATTCTGGATCTCTCCAAGATTGAAGCTGGAAAAATGACCCTGGAAAAAATCCCGTTCGATGTGCGCGCCCTAGTGGCGGATTGCATCCTGGCCCATCAGCCGAAGGCTCAAGAAAACTCGGTGACACTGCTGTCCGAACTATCGCCCAGCCTGCCGGACCAGATTCTGGGAGATCCTTTGCGCGTCCGCCAGATCCTCGCCAACCTGGTAAGTAATGCCGTGAAGTTCACCGACCATGGAACGGTAGCGGTGCGAATGGGGGGCGAACCTGCCCAGGGATCCGAGTTTACTCTGCGGTTCACCGTGGAAGACAGCGGTACGGGGATTCCGGCCGACAAGCTGCTTTCGATCTTCGACGAATTTACACAGGCCGATGGGAGCGTGAGCCGCAAATACGGCGGGACGGGATTGGGCCTGGCCATCACGCGAAGACTAGTCGAACTGCATCGCGGTGAAATCCAGGTGAACAGCGAACTGGGCCGTGGAACGGTGTTCACCGTCACACTACAGTGCGAAGCGCCGAAGGCTGTAAGGGAAAACCAGGGCGCCATCGCCGCGCCGGCGCCTGAAGCATCGCGCACTGCTGTGGCTGAAAGTGCCGCCCGCATTCTGGTGGTGGAAGACAATCAGGTGAATCAGAAGGTGGTGACCGCGGTTCTGCGCAAGCGCGGATTTTACATCGAATTGGCCAACGACGGCCAGGAGGCGCTGAGCAAGTTGGAGAAGAGCGCCGCTTTCGACCTGGTCCTAATGGACGTGCAGATGCCGGTGCTGGACGGTCTGGAAGCAACGCGGATCATCCGCAAGGAGGCGCGCTGGAAAGGGCTTCCGATCATCGCCATGACCGCGCACGCCATGAACGGCGACAAAGAACGCTGCCTCGAAGCTGGAATGAGCGGTTACATTTCGAAGCCCGTTCATCCGTCGCTGCTCCTCAGCACGGTGGACGAGTTCCTGCTGCAGAAAACGTCCTAGGACTGAAAGCGTCGTCCATCTGCGCACCGCGTGCTTCCGGCAAGGCAGAGTTGTTGTATGCTCTTGTTTGTCCGTCATTTTTGTTCGCGTGAAACACTATTCTCAATAGCGTTGACCGTGAGGACACTAACTGACCGTGACGGTGCAATCAATCCGTACCTGGCCTGACACTATAGATAGTCCGCAAGAGTGCTATTATTCCGGCAGATGAACACAGAACAAATCCTTGCGCTTTTGATTTCGGAACGGGACAAGCTGAATAGAGCCATCGAAGCCTTGGGGACGCCCATAAAGCGGCGGGGCAGACCGCCGAAGAATCCACTGACCGCCGTCGTGTCTGCTCCCGTTAAAACAGCCTTGAAGCGCAGCCTCAGCCCCGCCAAGCGAAAAGCACAGTCGGAGCGAATGAAAGCGTATTGGGCCAAGCGGAAGAAGCAGGCAGCGAAGACCTAGCAGTCCGTGGACAAAGTCGCAGAAACGTCTCGACCTAAGGTGAAAAGAGGGGGCGGCATCTGAGTCTTTACTGGGCAACGGGTTCCACTCCTCGTGAAACGTGAAGTCGTATGCTGAGAGACAGGCTTGCGACCGCGCTACTGCTGTCGATCCGCCGCCGCTGAAGGGAGGGATCGCATGTTGCCGAAATCCGCGCTCGTCGCTTTCGCGATTTTTGCTGCGACGGCTACCTCGTATGGCCAGGACGCAGGTGGCGCCTACGTGTATTGGAACCCGGCTTTTCCAACGCCGGCCTACGACGCCTACGAATGGACGATAACTGTTGTGCAGCTACCGAATGCGCAGTCTTATTACTATTGGGCTTTGCAGAACGGCTTCGTTGGTGGCGACACGTTTAGTGGTGGCGCCAGCTGTCCCGAAGGGCCCTGCTCGAACGGGTTCTACATGGGGCTCCAGCCTTATGGGACGCCGGTTGCGCCATGTCCCGGTGGCGCCAGCGGCTGCAAGATTGCGCTTTTCAGCTTCTTCGGCAATGGTGCCTCGTCGACATCGCCGAACTGCGCGTCCGGCGCGGACGGTGGCCCCGGAGAAAGCTGCCGTATCATTTACGACTGGCACGTTGGGCGGCCATATAAGTTTGTTGCCACGCTGACGGCCAATGCCGGAGGCCTCGAAACGTGGACTGCGACAGTCACCGATACGACCACCGGCGTCCAGACAGCGATCGCGTCGTGGAGTATCCCCACATCTAACGGGCTCCTCGGCACGTCAGGCGTCTCGTTTACCGAATATTTCGCAGCTTATACTGGCGGCTGCAGGGCCGAACCGTATGCAGAGGTTATCTGGAATGTACCGATCGGCTACAACAACGGCCAGGCATATCCCAATACTGTGGGGAGCACGGCGCCCACGACACTTTGCCCGGGCAATTCGGCTTTTGCGATAAGTCCAAGCTCAGTTACCGTGCAAACCGGCGGGAGTTGGCCGCTCATTTCTAGTGTGCAAGATGCCGAAAGCTCCCGCGCCAGCGTTGTTCCCGGTGAATGGGTCGCAATTTATGGTAACTATCTTTCCAACTCGACTCGGAGCTGGAATGCTGGAGATTTCACAAACGGAAACCGTCTGCCCACGAGCCTTGATGGCGTCAGCGTTCAGTTCGGAGGCATCCCTGCCGCGGTATGTTTTGTTAGTCCGACGCAGATCGACGTGCAAGCTCCGGCTGGTCTGTCCGGGACTGTGCCGGTCACGGTGACGGTCAACTCAGCGCAAAGCGCTTCGTTCATGACGGCCGTAATGCAAATCGCGCCTTCATTGTTCTTCTATACGAATGCCGGCGGTTCGATCTTTTACGCCGCAGCACAACACGCTGGCGGCAGTCTAATCGGAGACCCGCTTGAAACACCCAACGCCACGCCGGCTAGCGCCGGCGAGACGATAGTCTTGTATGTGAACGGACTGGAGGCCTCCGCCAGCGGAACAATTATTTCTACTGTAGTTCCCGACAACAATCCCGTGACCGTGACCATCGGGGGGCTGAATTCGCGCGTGATCTTTGAGGGCCTGGTGGAGGCGGGTCTCTTCCAGGTCAACGTCGTGGTGCCGACCGGAATCGAAACCGCAAACATTCCAGTGTTCAGTGATCTCAGCCTGAGCAACGATGGGGCCGGGTATTGCATCAGCGGCCCGGCGACCGCCAATTGCGGACCCATGACCTACCGTTGGATAGCCTCGCCGTTCACTCCGGGAGCCGACTTCGCGCTCACGCAAATCGATCTTGCGCTGGGATGGAGCTCGGGGACGAACGGGGCCGTGATCGACCTGGTGAACGGCCAAGGCGGGGTGCCAGGAACGTCGGTGTTGCAGTCATGGATGGTGACTCAGCTCCCGCCGTCGGGGCCGACCGCCCTCATCACGCTGACCCCCGACAGCGTGCTAACGCTTAACGGCGGCACGGAGTACTGGCTCGTTGTGCAGGGGTCGGCGGCAAATACGCTGGAGTTTTGGTCCGGAAACACGGCTGGACTGACTGGCTCGCTCTTGAGCCTCAACCAAGGCGCATCGTGGAACAACGGGGTCTTGAATCGGAGCGCGTTCGACGTGCTGGGCACTCCCACGTCGGGCATCGTTCCAGTGCCTGTAGTTGTTACGGTAGGCAGCGTTTCCAGCCAGGCGAACATCATCCTGCCGGTGCGCGGAAACTAATGAAGTCGATTAAATCGCACGGTCGCTAGGCGAGCTCGGTAAGCAGGTTGTCGTGACGCGAAACTGCGCAAGGCTGCATCTGCCCATCTGGGCGCGTTTGCCGTTGAGGCCTTCGGGATCCGGGGGGCAGGGGGGGCCGTCATGGTTTCTCTGCTCGTGCTGCTTCGCCGGTTTCAAGGATTTCGTCGAGACGCTGGGCGCGGCCTATCCACGGCTGTGGCCGGATCGCTTTCACCCAGTCGGCGAAGGATGGGATGAAGCCGAGGTCTTCACGAACGTGCTGCTCGCCGATCCATCCCACGGGGATAACTCGGCCTGTCGTGAGGGTGATGGTGGAACCGAAGATCGTCTCCGCCATGAAGATGCCCTCGGCGTGGTGCCGCAAGGCGCGGTGGCGGAAATCGGCGGTGATCTTTTTCGACTCGTCGAACCAGTCGTGGATAGGCTGGTAGTCCGTGACGGAGCCGCCCCATGTCTTCACGTCCTAGGACGCGCTAGGCAGCCTTCTTCGCTGCTTGCCGGATCAAGTTCCAAGTTTCCTCGACATCCTCCCATTGCGTGGCAATGTTGCCGATCGCGAGGCGCAGGACGAATCTACCGTTGAGGACTGTGTGCGACAGGAAGGCTTTGCCCGACGAATTGACAGCGTCTAACAGCGCGCGATTTTCGTCGTCGGAGCCGCGATAGCGGAAACAGATAAGTGAGAACGGCGTCGGCGCGGACACCTCGAAATCCGGATGCTCGCGGATCAGCGCGGCCAGCCGTTGCGCGAAGCCGATGTGGGCGCGGACCAGGCCGGCGATCCCCTCGCGGCCGTAGTGCCGCATGATGAACCATAGCTTCAGTGCGCGGAAGCGCCGGCCCAATTGCACGCCATAGTCCATGTAATTCACCGCGCGCGGATCCTCGGCGGTCCGCAAATATTCCGGCACCAATGAGAATGCCTGGCGCAGGATTTCTGGTCTACGCGTGTAAAATGCGCTCAGGTCGAACGGCGTGAACAGCCACTTGTGCGGATTCACAACCAGCGAATCCGCTCGCTCCGCGCCATCCAGGATGGATTGCAACTCGGGTACGACCGCCGCGGCGCCTCCGTAAGCCGCATCCACGTGCAGCCACGCTCCGCATTCCTTAGCCACGTCCGCGACCGCGTCCACCGGATCGATGCTGGACGTCGATGTGGTCCCTACCGTTGGAATGATGCAGAACGGCCGCTTGCCCGCGCGTTGATCCGCCGCGACGGTCTCGCGCAAAACGTCCACCCGCATGCGGAACCCCTCGTCCACCGGAATCTTGCGAATGTTGTCCTGCCCGAGGCCGAGCGTGATGCCGGCCTTCTCAACCGATGAGTGCGCATGTTCGGAGGTGTACATCACCAAGCCGCCGGAGTTGCCGCGCGTGCGCGTCTCGGGATCCGCCATCTCGCGGGCCGCCGAGATCGCGTGCAGCGTGCTCACCGACGCTGTGTCGTAAATGATGCCGAAGAATTCGTCCGGCAATCCCATCCATTGGCGCAGCCATCCGAGAGTCACCTGTTCGAGCTCGGTGAGCGCGGGGCAACTCTTCCAGAGCATCCCGTTGACATTGAGTCCGGCCGCCAGCATCTCGGCGAGAATTCCCGGGTGCGAGGCCGAGATCGCGAAGTACGCGAAGAATCGCGGATGGTTCCAGTGTGTCAGGGCTGGAACGATGGAGCGCTGAAAGTCCTCCAGGATCGCGTCCATGGATTCGCCACGGTCCGGGGCTTGCGCGGGCAAGCGATCTATCAGGTCGCCGGGCCGCATGTCCGGCAATACCGGATATTGACGGATGTCTTTCAGATAATCGGCCAGCCAGTCCACCACATCGTGCCCGTATTGCCGGAATTCTTCGTTGTCCACTTGGTTTAGATTACTCCTGAAGGGCGCCGGCCGTCCTCTGTTACAATGCCGGTGCATGTTTGGCCGAGTCCTGATCGCCAATCGCGGTGAGATCGCCGTGCGCATCGTTCGCGCACTGCGCGACATGAACATCCGCAGCATCGCGGTCTTTTCCGATGCCGACCGGGGTGCGCTGCACGTGCGCCTGGCTGACGAAGCCGAGCACATCGGACAGGCGCCTTCCAGCGAGAGCTATCTGCGGCAGGACCGCATTCTCGAAGCTGCGAAAAAACATCGAGCCGATGCGATTCATCCCGGCTACGGATTCTTAAGCGAGAACGCGGAATTCGCGGCCGCATGCGCGCGGGAAGGCATCGTCTTCATCGGGCCATCCGCGGAATCGATCCAGCGCTTGGGATCGAAAACCGCCGCGCGAACTCTGGCGAAACAGGTGGGCGCTCCGGTGGTCCCTGGTAGTGAAAAGCCGGCTAGCGAGCTCGATCATGCGCGAACGCTCGCGCGCGAAATCGGCTATCCCGTGTTGCTCAAAGCCGCGGCGGGCGGCGGCGGCAAGGGCATGCGGCGAGTGAATGAGGAAAGCGAGCTCGAATCCTCTGTGCGAGACGCAACCAGCGAGGCGGAACGCGCATTTCAGAACGGCGAGCTGTACATCGAGAAGCTCATCGAAAAGCCGAGGCACATCGAGATTCAGATCGCGGGCGATCACTATGGAAATCTGGTGCACTTGGGTGAACGTGAATGTTCCATCCAACGGCGTCACCAAAAAATCATCGAGGAGTGCCCGTCCCCGTGGGTTGCGCAGCAACCTGAGCTGCGGGCGGCGATGGGCGAGGCTGCGTTGAAGATTGCCCGCGCGGCGCACTACGACAACCTCGGCACCGTCGAGTTTCTAGCGGACGATCGCGGGAACTACTATTTCCTGGAAGTGAACACGCGCCTACAGGTGGAGCACCCGGTGACGGAGCTGGTCACCGGATACGATCTGCTTCAACTGCAGTTGCGGATCGCAGCCGGCGAGGCGCTGCCGTTCTCACAGAAGGATGTCGCGTGGCGGGGATGGGCCATGGAATGCCGCATCTGCGCGGAAGATCCCGAAGCACACTTCTTTCCTTCGCCTGGAAAGATCGTACAACTGCGCGAGCCGAGCGGTCCCGGCGTGCGGCTGGACTCCGGCGTGTACGCTGGCTGGACCGTGCCGCTGGAATACGATCCCCTGCTCGCGAAGCTGGTCACATGGGGGCCGGACCGGAACGTGGCCATCCGGCGACTCGAGCGCGCGTTGACAGAATACATTATCACGGGCGTGGAAACGAATCTGGCCTTTTTTCGCGAGATCCTCGACGATCCGGATTTTCGCGCCGGGAACATTTCGACGGCGTTTATAGCGGATTTCCTGGCACGGCGAAAGCCGCGGGCCGAGCCAACGGAGCAGCTCGACTTGGCAGTGGCGCTGGCAGCGGCGGCACACGTGCAACATCGCAACCATGAGCCAGCCGCGACGAGTAACCTGGATTCCCGGTGGCTTTCCGAAGGGCGGGGCCAACTCCTGCGATGAAGTGGCAAGTCGCGGTGGACGGCCGCGCCATCGAGATCGATTCCTCGCAACTCGACAGCGTTCGGCAGGTGGAAGCCGGCGTGTACTCAGTCCTGCTGGATGGAGTCAGCTATGAGATACGGATTCAGCCGGCTCCGGACGCAGTGACCGCTAGCGCTGCGGGACGGCGGTTCACGGTCGAGGTCCGCGATCCGCGCGATGCCAGCCGAAGCTCGCGCGCCGCCATCGGATCGGGGCGCCAGAACGTGATCGCGCCCATGCCTGGCAAAGTGGTCCGCTTGCTAGTGGGGATGGGCGATCTTGTGGAAACGTCGCAGGGCCTGGTGGTGGTGGAAGCCATGAAGATGCAAAACGAGTTGAAAGCCGCGCGGCCGGGACGCGTGGTCGAGATCCGCGCGCGCGAGGGCGAAACCGTTAGCGCCGGCGACGTACTGGTAGTCTTGGAATAGATTGGAATTTGATCCCTTTACAAGGACCCTTTTGTGAGGCGTAGCCGGAGCTGGCTCGCGATTCTGCTGGTGGGCGCGGCCGTGATCGTGGCGTGGGCCGTGACAAAAAGAGCTGCGCCGCCGGAGGTCGATTTCACCAAGACCACCCGCGAAACAATCGTCAGCTCGCTCAGCACCAACGGCAAAGTGGAGCCGATCGAATGGATGCCGGTACGCTCGGAACGCATGGGAGTAATCACGCGGATCTGGATCACCCGAGGCCAGCTGGTGCAAAAAGGCGATCCATTGGTGGAGCTGGACACGCGCGTTGCCAGCGCCGATTTGTCAAAGGCGCAAGCAGCCATTCAAGAGGCCCAGGCGCAGGAGCAACTGCTTGCGCAAGGCGGGCGCATGGCCGAGCGCCAGCAGATCGAGGCCGACCTGGCGCGGACGCGGCTCGATCTCGCCGTTGCACAAAAGAGCTACCAGGCACTGGAACGATTGGTCGCAAAACAGGCGGCCACGCGCCAGGAGCTGGATTCCGCGCGCCAGCTTGTCGACCAACTTGAATTGCGAATCCAGGCCCTCGAAAAGAACAAAGCCGCATTGGTCACTGCAATTGACAAGGACATCGCGAAGGCTCGCTTGCAGCAAGCGCAGTCGGCCGCCACGGTAGCACAGACGAATCTCGATTTGAGCGTGATCCGCGCTCCGATGGATGGAACGGTGTACGACTTCGATTTGAAGCAAGGCTCGTACGTAAACCTCGGCGATGCGATTGCCAAGGTGGGCCGCCTGGATCGGGTGCGCGTTACGGTGTACGTCGATGAGCCGGATCTCGGCCGTGTGCGCCAAGGCGAGTTGGTAACCATCACGTGGGACGCTCTTCCGGGCCATCAATGGAAGGGCAGAGTGGACAAGCTTCCGGCGCAGATCGTGCCGCTGGGAACGCGGCAGGTGGGCGAGGTCGGCTGCGTCATCGAAAATCCCGACCGCGACTTGCTCGCAAATGCCAACATCAACGCGGATATACAGGCCACCGTGGTGGAAAATGCGATTGCGATTCCGAAGGAGGCGATCCGCCGGCAGGGTTCGGACACCGGCGTCTTGCTGCTGGAAGGCGATCACGTGGTGTGGCGCAAGATCAGCCTCGGGATTTCGAACTACGCGAAATCGCAGGTGCTTTCGGGATTGAACGATGGCGATGCCGTTGCGCTGCCATCGGAAAAGCCGATCCAGAACGGATCGCGGGTGCAGCCGGTTTTTCAGTAGCGGATCCGCGGAACGCGCGGCTGACTTAAGCCGTTTCGCTCGCCAAGGCCGGCAGAGTGAAATAGAACAGGGCGCCGGGTCCCTGCGTTGGCTCCAGCCAAATGCGGCCACCGTAGCGTTCCACGATGCGCTGGCAAATCGCCAACCCAATACCCGTTCCAGGATACGTTTGATTGTGGAGCCGCTTGAAGACACCGAAAATTTGCTGCGCGTATTCGGGACGTATTCCGATCCCGTTGTCCTGTACGGAGAAGAGCCATCGTCCGTCCCGGCGGCAGGCCGAAACGTGAATGCAGGGGGCTTCCGGCCCGCGATATTTGATGGCATTTCCGATGAGATTCTGCAAGAGCTGCACTACCCGGACTTGATGCGCTGGAACCGTCGGCAACTCGTTCCAGGTAATCGTGGCGCCGCTCTGCTCGACAGACGCCGTGAGATTGAGCAGCACTTCCTCGATGGTTTTCGAGCAATCCACGGGCGAGGCCGGGCCCTGTTCCGGAGCACCAGCCTGCGAGTATGCCAGCAGGTCCCTCAGCAGTTGCTCCATCCGTTGCGCGCCGCTGACAATGTACGAAATGTACTCCTCGGCCTGCTGATCCAGCCGGCCGGAATATGCGGAATGGAGCAATTGACTGAAGAGCGCGATCATTCGCAACGGCTCCTGAAGATCGTGACTGGCCGCATACGCGAACTGATTCAGGTCATCGTTGGATTGGCGGAGGGCCTCGTTCGATTTCAGAAGTTCCTTGGTGCGTTCCGCCACGCGCTGCTCCAGGCTCGTGTTCAGCTCGCGAATCTCTTCGTCCGCGCTTTTTCGTTCCGTAATGTCCCGGATCGCCGAGGTAAGCAGCAAGCCTTCTTCGGTCTGCAAAGGACTCACGCTGATTTCGACGGGAAAGTCCACCGCCGTGTTGCGCAGGGCCTGAAGTTCTTTGGGCGAAGCCGGAGTCGCGATGGAATGGCCGCTCCATCCCGGAACCAACAGGCGGATGTTGCGTCCGATGAGATCCTCGCGTTTGAACCCGAACATCACTTCCACTTGCGAATTGACGAGCGTGATGCGCCCGTCCTCGGCGCTGATGATCATCGCGTCGGGAGCCGCTTCCAGGAGCGAACGGAATTTCGTTTCCGCCTTGCGTAGTACTTCAGTCTGGCGCTCGAGCAGGGTCGTGTTCCGGCTCAGCTCGACGAACACTCCGACTTTCGATCGCAGAATCTCCGCAACAATGGGCTTGAACAAAAAGTCAACGGCGCCAAGATCGTAGCCGCGAAACAAGTGCTCATCGCTTTTGTAGGCTGTAAGAAACAGGATGGGTGTGTGGCGGGAACGTTTTCGGGCGCGGATCAGCTCGGCCGTCTGGAAGCCGTCCATTTCCGGCATTTTCACGTCCAGCAGTATGGCCGCGAAATCGTTCTCCAGCAGATGGCGCAGCGCCTCCATGCCGGATCGCGCCAGGACCAACTCATGCCCAGGTCCTTCCAGCGTCGCTTCAAGCGACACCAGGTTCTCCGGAGAGTCGTCAACCAGCAGGATCTTGACGCGGTCCTGAGCAAGCGGCTGCTCTCCGGCCATGACTTTCCAATTTGCGGTCGCCATAGAATCGACCCCTTCTGCCGCGCGCCGCTCCATAACTATGCGTCGCTGACGGCCAGGTGCGCGAGTTCGCTGCTCCGGCTAATCCACACACGAAGGACGGAGAAGAGCTGCTCCAAGTCGACCGGCTTGGTGATGTAGTCGGAAGCGCCGGCCTCAAGACATTTGGCGCGATCTCCTTTCATCGCTTTGGCGGTAAGCGCGATGATGGGCAGCGACCGGAATTGAGGAATCTGCCGGATCGCCCTGGTTGTTTCATAACCATCCATCCCCGGCATCATGATGTCCATCAGCACCAGGTCGATGTCGGGATTGGCCTTCAGGACATCGATGCCGGCGCGTCCGTTTTCGGCGTGCATGACGCGCAGTTTATGATCTTCCAGGAGGCTGGTGAGGGCGAAGATGTTGCGAACATCGTCGTCCACCACCAGCACACTCTTGCCGATCAACGCCGCATCCGTGTCGCGTAACCGCTGGAGAATTTCGCGTTGGGCCAAGCCAAGATCGGATTCGTCGCGGTGGAGCAAGAGGACCGATTCGTCCAGCAGATCCTCCAAGGTGCGCGCATGCTTCAGGACACTGGCCCGCGCCAGGCGCGCCATATCGAACTCCTCGGAAGCGGACAACATCCGGGCCCCGAAAATGATCATGGGCGGGACATGCGGGCCGGCTTCGGCCTGAATTTCCTCGGCCAGTTGGAGGGCGCCGATGTCGCCGGTCAGCAGATGAATCGCGATCCCATCCAGATACTGCTGCTTTACCGCCGCGAGCGCCTCACCGCCGGTGCATGCCTCGATCAATTCGATATCGGGTGCGGACAGTATCTCGGAGATGGCGTCCCGCTCGGCTTCATCAGGGCACACGCTCAGCAGCTTCTTGACGCGCGGCAGAGCGGAGTGCTCGATGGTGGCGAAAGCTTCGGAGAGCGAATCGTTGGTCACCGATTTTTCGAGATAGGTCATGGCGCCCAAGGCGAGGCCGCGCCGGCGGTCTTCGTCGCCTGAGATCACGTGAACCGGAATGTGCCGCGTGGCTGGGTCGTGCTTCAGCCGGTCGAGTATGGTCCAGCCGGCCATGTCCGGAAGATTGATGTCCAGCGTGATCGCGCCGGGCTTGAACTCGCGCGCGAGCGGAATCGCGCTGCTGCCGCGCAAGGCTACCAGAGCCTTGAGCCCGCGATCGTGCGCCATATCGAGAAGAATGCGCGCAAAGGTGATGTCGTCTTCCACAATCAACAAGGGCGAATCACCGGCCTGGACCACGTTCCGGTCATCGTCGATGACGAGGTCCTCCACCAGTTCGTCGTTGCCGAGCGATGGCGACGGCAAAATCATGTCCACCTCCGTGATCGGGACAGCCGCCTCTTCCAGCATCACGGGAGTCGTATGAAGCGCCTCGCTCTTGGGAACCTGCAGTGGAGCAATATAGGTTTGGGGCAAGTACAGCGTGAAAGTGCTGCCCACGTTGGGGATGCTTTGTAGGCGTATTTCACCACCCAGCAGCCGGGCCAGCTCGCGGCTGATGGACAGCCCTAATCCCGTGCCGCCGTACTTGCGGCTGGTGGTTCCGTCCGCTTGTTGGAACGCCTCGAATATGATTCGCTGTTTGTCGGTATGGATCCCGATGCCCGTATCGGCAACCGAAAACGCAATCACGGATTTCGCGCGCGAAAGAATTGGATGTCCCAGAGTCCACCCCGAGGCGGCGCGTTCGATACGCAGCCGCACCGACCCGTGCTCGGTGAACTTCAGCGCATTCGAGAGCAGGTTCTTCAAAACCTGCTGCAGACGCTTGGCGTCCGTGTGCATGACCTCGCTGGAAAGCATCCCGCCAAGCTCGATCATGAAATCCAAACCCTTTCCGTCCGCCACGTGGCGGAACGTCTTCGAGCAGTAGTCCTGAAGCTCCACGAATCGGACGCCTCCGACTTCGACGTCCATCTTGCCGGATTCGATTTTGCTGAGATCCAGAATGTCGCTGATCAGCGCCAGCAGATCCGTTCCCGAGGTGTGAATCGTTTCCGCGAATCTCACTTGCTTCGAGGTCAGGTTCTTGTCCGCGTTCTCCGATAGCATGCGGGCCAGGATCAGCAGGTTATTGAGCGGCGTCCGAAGCTCATGGCTCATGTTGGCCAGAAATTCGCTCTTGTACTTGGATGTGAGCGAAAGCTGTTCGGCCTTTTCCTCCAGCGCCTTCTTGGCTTGCTCCACCTCCTGGTTCTTCATCTCGACTTCGGTCTTCTGTTCGGCGAGCAGTTGCGCTTTTTCCTGCAGCTCCTCGTTGGTGGTTTGAAGTTGCAGTTGCTGGCTCTGCAACTCTTCGGCCAGTGCCTGGCTTTGCTGCAGCAGTTGTTCAGTTCGCATCGTCGCTGCGATGGTGTTCAGCACGATGCCGATGGATTGCGTAAGCTGATCGAGAAACGCCAGGTGAACGTCGCTGAATTGTCCGAACGACGCGAGCTCGATGGCGGCCTTCACGTCGCCTTCAAACAGCACCGGCAGAACGACGATGCTTACCGGAGCGGCGCCGCCCAGGCTGGAGTTGATGCGGATGTACTCGGCGGGAACGTTGGTCGCCAGGATGCGCATTCTCTCCCTGGCGCACTGGCCTACCAGCCCCTCGCCGATCCGGAAGCGTTGCGGCGTTTCGGCGCGGTTGTCGATAGCATAGCCGGCCAGCAGTTTCAGCACGGTCTCCTCGGCGGTCTCCGCTATATAGAACGTGCCGTGCTGCGCGCCAATCAGCGGCGTCAACTCGGAAAGCAGGAGCTGGGCTACGGTCAACAGATCGCGCTGGCCCTGCATCATTCCGGTGAACTTAGCGATGTTGGTCTTCAACCAGTCCTGTTCGTTGTTCTTGCGCGTGGTGGCAGCGAGATTCAGAATCATCTCGTTGATGTTGTCCTTGAGCGCCGCCACTTCACCTTGGGCTTGCACGGCGATCGATCGCGTCAAGTCGCCCTTGGTCACGGCCGTCGCCACTTCCGCGATGGCGCGCACCTGAGTAGTCAGATTGGCCGCGAGCTGGTTTACGTTGTCCGTGAGATCGCGCCAGATACCGGCCGCGCCCGGCACACGCGCCTGGCCGCCCAACTTCCCTTCGATTCCTACCTCGCGCGCCACGGTGGTCACTTGATCGGCAAACGTCGCGAGCGTATCGATCATGCCGTTGATGGTGTCGGCCAACTCGGCGATTTCGCCTTTGGTTTCAAGAATCAGCTTGCGTTTCAGATCGCCGTTCGCCACCGCGGTTACCACCTTCGCGATGCCTCGAACCTGCGTCGTGAGGTTCGCGGCCATGAAATTCACGTTGTCGGTGAGATCCTTCCAGGTTCCGGCCACGCCTTTCACTTCGGCTTGGCCGCCGAGCTTGCCGTCGGTGCCGACTTCGCGCGCCACGCGCGTCACTTCGCTCGCAAACGAGTTGAGCTGATCCACCATGGTGTTGATGGTGTTCTTCAGCTCCAGAATTTCGCCGCGCACGTCGACGGTGATCTTGCGTGACAAGTCGCCATTTGCCACGGCTGTGGTGACCTGCGCGATGTTGCGGACCTGCGCCGTTAAGTTGCCCGCCATCGAATTCACGCTATCCGTCAAGTCCTTCCACGTTCCCGCGACGCCACGCACTTCCGCCTGGCCGCCGAGTTTGCCTTCGGTACCCACTTCGCGCGCCACGCGCGTCACTTCTGATGCAAAGGAGCTGAGCTGATCCACCATGGTGTTGATGGTGTTCTTCAGCTCCAGGATTTCGCCGCGCACGTCTACGGTGATTTTGCGCGACAGGTCACCCTTAGCGACCGCGGTCGTCACCTCGGCGATGTTGCGAACCTGATTCGTGAGGTTGCCCGCCATGGAATTGACGCTCTCCGTCAAATCCTTCCACGTTCCGGCCACGCCCTTCACTTCGGCCTGGCCACCGAGCTTCCCTTCGGTACCCACTTCGCGCGCCACGCGCGTCACTTCGGAAGCGAACGAACTGAGCTGATCCACCATGATGTTGATGGTGTTCTTCAGCTCGAGAATCTCGCCGCGCACATCCACCGTGATTTTCGTGGTCAAGTCGCCGCGCGCAACGGCGGTGGTCACGCCGGCGATGTTTCGCACCTGATTGGTCAGGTTGCTCGCCATGTAGTTGACGCTGTCGGTGAGATCCTTCCACGTGCCCGCGACTCCGCGCACGTCCGCCTGGCCGCCCAGCTTGCCTTCGGTGCCGACTTCGCGCGCCACGCGCGTCACTTCGCTGGCAAAAGCGTTGAGCTGATCCACCATGGTGTTGATGGTGTTTTTCAACTCGAGAATTTCGCCGCGCACATCGACCGTAATCTTGCGCGACAAGTCGCCATTGGCCACCGCTGTTGTGACTTCCGCGATGTTGCGGACCTGCGCCGTGAGGTTTCCGGCCATGAAGTTGACCGAGTCCGTAAGATCCTTCCACACGCCGCCTACGCCTTTCACTTGGGCCTGCCCGCCGAGCTTTCCGTCGGTGCCCACTTCGCGTGCCACGCGCGTCACTTCGCTTGCGAACGAATTGAGCTGGTCCACCATGGTGTTGATGGTGTTCTTCAGCTCCAGAATTTCGCCGCGCACGTCCACCGTGATCTTGCGCGACAAGTCGCCTTTCGCCACCGCCGTGGTAACCTCGGCGATATTTCGAACCTGAGCCGTGAGGTTGCCGCCCATCGAATTGACCGAATCGGTCAGATCCTTCCAGACGCCGCCCACGCCGCGCACAGTCGCCTGGCCGCCCAGCTTGCCTTCAGTGCCGACCTCGCGGGCCACGCGCGTCACTTCGCTCGCGAACGAATTGAGCTGGTCCACCATGGTGTTGATGGTGTTCTTCAACTCGAGAATTTCGCCGCGCGCGTCCACGGTGATTTTCGTCGAAAGATCGCCCTTGGCCACCGCCGTCGTTACGCCGGCGATGTTGCGGACCTGATTGGTCAGGTTACCAGCCATGGAGTTGACGCTTTCGGTCAAATCGCGCCACGTTCCGGCAACGCCCTCCACCTCGGCCTGGCCGCCCAGCTTGCCTTCGGTGCCGACTTCGCGTGCCACGCGGGTCACTTCGGAAGCAAAAGAGCTGAGCTGATCCACCATGACGTTGATGGTGTTCTTCAACTCCAGGATTTCGCCACGCACAGTCACCGTGATTTTGCGCGATAGATCGCCCTTGGCCACAGCCGTGGTCACCTCGGCGATGTTGCGAACCTGCGCGGTAAGATTGCCGGCCATCGAATTGACCGAGTCCGTCAAATCCTTCCAGGTGCCGCCCACGCCGGGGACGTCCGCTTCGCCTCCCAGCAGTCCCTCGGTTCCCACCTCGCGCGCGACGCGGGTCACCTCGGCGGCGAACGAGCTGAGCTGATCCACCATGGTGTTGATCGTATTCTTGAGCTGCAAGATTTCGCCGCGCGCGTCGACAGTAATTCGCGTCGAGAGGTCGCCCTTGGCCACGGCCGTGGTAACTTCAGCGATATTGCGAACTTGGTTGGTTAGGTTCCCGGCCATCCAATTGACCGAATCGGTCAAGTCCTTCCAGACGCCCGCTACGTCCTTCACTTCCGCCTGACCGCCCAATTTGCCTTCCGTGCCGACCTCGCGCGCCACGCGAGTTACTTCAGCGGCGAACGAACTGAGCTGATCGACCATGGTGTTGATGGTGTTCTTCAGCTCCAGGATTTCGCCCTGCGCATCCACCGTGATCTTGGTGGTCAAGTCGCCCTTGGCTACCGCCGTGGTCACGCCCGCGATGTTGCGCACCTGATTCGTCAGGTTGCTGGCCATCGAGTTCACACTTTCGGTGAGATCCTTCCAGGTCCCGGCAACGCCGGTCACCACCGCCTGCCCGCCCAGCTTGCCTTCGGTGCCGACTTCGCGCGCGACGCGGGTCACCTCGGAGGCGAACGAATTGAGCTGATCCACCATGGTGTTCACCACGCGCGCGGTGTGCAGGAACTCTCCGCGCAAGGGCCGCTCGTCCACTTCGATCGACATGGTTTGCGACAAGTCGCCCTTCGCCACCGCGCCGATCACGCGCGCCACTTCGGTGGAAGGCTGCACCAGATCGCCGATCAGGCTATTGACCGACTCCACGCATTCGGCCCACTCTCCGCTGGCCGCGCCAATGGAGGCGCGCTGCGTGATCTTGCCTTCCTTGCCGACGGTCTTGCTGATCCGCCCGAACTCGCTGACCACCTTTTCGTTGAGCTCCAGGATGTCGTTGAGCGCGTCGGCGATCTTGCCGGCCACCCCCACCTGATCCACTGGCATCCGAACTGAAAAATTGCCTTTCTTGAAGGCAATCAGAGTCTTGAGAAGAACGTTGCTTTCGCTCGCCGTCAGGCCCCTGGGGGCGGTTTCCATGGCTTTCATCCCGGTCAGCTCCTCATGCGAATTTCGGTTGGTTACAAGTTTACTTTAAGACTTTCGCACGGCGGGGGATGTTTCAGAAAATTGTAACGGCTACATTCGTAACAAAACCAATGACTTGGGGCCTAGATCGGTCGGGGACGTGCGTGGCGCGCGGGAACCGTCACGCTGAAGTTTGCCGATGCCAACGTGGACCCGCCTAGCCAGAGTACCGATTTTGGCCGAGCCGTCCGGCTTCTCCCTGTCGCCATCGGGTGGTTGCTACGCTGGAGTGCGGTGGCTCCCTTCGGCGGCCATCTCTTTTAGCGTCATGCGATCGATCTTGTTCGTGCCGGTGCGCGGCAGCGCGTCGATGAACGTGACTTCCACCGGCCGCTTGTACTTGACGAGGTTTTCCTTGCAGTAGGCAAAGAACCCTCCCTCGTCCAGGTCGGCTCCCTCCTTCAACGCGACAAATGCCACCACGACCTCGCCCAACCGATCGTCACGCTTGCCGACCGTGGCCGCCTCGCGGATCGCAGGGTGGTTGAACAGCACCTCGTCGATCTCGCGCGGATACACGTTGTAACCGCCGACGATAATCATCTCCTTCTTGCGATCGACAAGAAACAGAAAACCGTCCCCGTCGACATAACCGATGTCACCGGTGTACATGTAGCCGTCGCGGAGCGCATATGCCGTCTCCTCGGGCTTATTGTGATACCCGATCATCATTTGCGGCCCACGCACCCGCACCTCGCCAGCTTCCCCGATCGGCAAAATGCGCGTTCCGGTTACAAGATCGACGACCTCGACTTCGGTCTCGGGCACCGGATTGCCGACCGATAGGAGCTTGCGCTCGCCGTCGTAACGATTGAGACAAAACGGAGCGCCTTCGGACATGCCCCAGCCCTCCAGCAGCGGGCAGCCCGTGCGTTTGAGCCATTCACGATGCAGGTCCTCAGGACATGGCGCGCCGCCCGAGGGGCAGTATTTCAATGCCGAAAGATCAACCTGATCGAACAACGGGCTCCGCAGCAACCCCATATAAATAGGCGCAGGTCCACCCGCGAAGATGCTGACACGATGCTCGGCCAGTGCCCGTACAACCTCGTCGGGATCGTACTTCGGCATCATGACCAGGGTCCCGGCAGTGAAGATCGGCACCCAGGTCGCATAGGTCAGCCCCCAGATATGAAACATCGGCGCGACATTTAGAAAAACGCCTTCGCCGAAGGCGATCGGCCAGACACTGAGATGCTGAATCAAGCCCCACATCAGGCCGCGATGCGTGTGGTTGACGCCTTTTGGAATGCCCGTTGAGCCGCCCGTGAAAATCGATAAGGCAAGATCATCGGCCCGCGGCATCTTCGCCGGACGCACGTCCAGGCGGGCCTCGGTCGTCCATTGCGATAAGGACTGGCCACCTTCGCCGACCGTGACGACCTGAGTGACGCCGATCTTTTCCGCGACAGCATTCGCTTTGTCCCGCGTGCTCAGATCGCAGACGATAGCTTTGGCGTCGAAGCCATCGAGCACCTTGCAGACCTCCGCAACGGTATAGAATGGGTTGACCGGCGCGACCTGCGCGCCCACGCTCATGACCGCCATTAGCGCGACGTCCATCTCAATTGAGTTGGGCATCATGACGACGATTGGCCCGGGTTCCAGCCCGAGCGAGTCGAGCAGCGCCGCCAGCCCATTGCATGCGCGGCCGAAATCCCGATACGTGATCGACCGGTCCTGATAAATCACGGCCGCGCTATCGGGCCTGCGCTCCACCGCATGCCACAGCATGTGGACCAGGCTTTCGTGAAACGGCAGATTGCGGTCAACCAGAACCTTCGGGCCGATTCTTGATGGCGGCCGCATCTCGCGAGACTGATCAGTCATCTCCACACAGCTCCAAGCCCATTTCGGGAACCACTACGAAACGTACACAGGTGGGAAGTGAACAAACAGCCCCCATTTTCGCAGAGTCGCTTGATCTCGGCAAAGACTGAAGAAGAGCCGGACCATCGAGAGCGTCAATCAGCTCGCGAGCCGCCCAGAAAATCACTTTGCGGAGCAATCGGGGTTGGCTGATCGCCCTGTGACAGAAGTTGGGATAACTGATTAAAGGGTACGTGTCGGTGGCCGGATTGAGGTCCTCTGCGCGCGTCAGCATGAGCCGTGCTGCCTGGCCGAACTCAAGGTCGCGGGAACCCGGTGCAACCCCGTCACGCTGCGCAGTTTCTCATAGGGAGCTAGACCGCTCGACTCTTGGCGCATCCGGGTCCGCTGCGCGGTCCCAGCTTTCAGGATTTATTCCTCGGCTAATCGATTGCGAGGTGACGTCCGTTGCAACATCAACGTAGTGCGCAAACAGGAGCGGTACGGCATTTCTGCGACACTTCTCAATGCTTTTGAACATTCTGGTCGATCGGCGTGCGCTTGCCGCGAAGGACCGCCGCCGCTTCCTCCGAGGCGGCTTTGACCAAGGGGGCCATTTTCGGATGGTTTGGGATGATGTCGGCCGGGAGCCCATACGCCTCCAGCGTGGCGGTCATCACCGGGCCAACCGACGCAATCGCGACATCGTCGCGCAGCGCTTCCCGCACTTGCGTGTCGATGCCGAGGTCGCGGGCGATTTCCATTAGGTGCTCCAGTTGAATGGACGAAGTAAATATCACGACGTCGAGCGTCCGAGCCGAGAGCCGGCGAACGGCTTCGCGGAGCGGTTCGCGATCGTCGGGCAGCTCCCAGCGATAGATCGCAATGGGTGTGACCTGTGCGCCGAGGCGTTCGAGCGCTGTATTCATTTCCAAATTAGGACGTCCGTACTCCTGCACCGCGATCCGCCGTTCGGGTCGCGCTGCGACAGCCTCCACGATTTCCTTCCAGGTGTTCGGTTCGGGAACCACGACTTGAACTGGAACGTTCATGGCCCGGAGCAAGGGAACGGGCTTGGGTCCTCGCGATACGATCGTGACGCGCCGTAACGCCGCGGCTAGGCGCTCTACCGGCATGTGGGCGGCGATTACATCGCGCAAGAACGCTAGCCCGGCGCCCGTCATACACACGACCAGATCGAATTCGCCGCATTCCAGGCGCTCCACGAAGCGGACTGCATCGCCGTGATCTTCGAGCGGGCGCTCCTGAACCGAAGGAGCTACAAACGCGTCGCCATCCAGGCGGCGAATGAGCGCCTCGATCTCCTTAGCCCGGCGGCTTTCCAGACTCAAAACGCGCAGTCCCGCGAATGACATCTACGAAAACGAGTTGCCCCCCTTAAGACGAGTATTGCGCACGCATGCCTAGAACCGATACAAGAACTCAAGATATCCGAACCGGCCATCTTTGTCTTCCGGGTAAATCTGCTCCATCGAGGCCAATCCTTGCGTGTAGCCGAGGTAAGCGGTAACGGTGACTGTCCGGCTGGCCCGAAATTCCGCGCTGGTGTCATAGAGATTTCCAAGCGATCGCCTGCCGGATGTGGATCGCCCGACGTACCCGAACGTCCAGGGCTGGAAGACTCCGCCGCCGCTGTACCACAGGTCGTTCGCATTGCTGAGCCGCAGCGAGTGGAACTCGCTCGAAAGTGTGATCTTGGTTTGGGGCCGGAGGATGAGCGCGCCCATCAGGTCTTCGGTGTTCATCATGTTGAAGAAGGGGAACCGAGCATAGGGCCGCGGCGTCGGGAGCACCTGGAAGAAAGTGCCGTGGGTGTTGTCATTGGGATTCCCATCACCAGAGCCCTTTGTGAATCCGGCGCGCAGCCAGGGCTTCACTTGCGGAAGAATCTTGGGCTGCCAGCCGCCCTCGAAATCGATCGCGTAGGCGCGTTGTTGCTCGGTGCCCCAGCGGCCGGTTTGCACCGCTCCCCACGCCAGCAGGTCCCAGGTACCTGAGTTTGTGGTGAACGCATGCAGGCTGTGGCCGCCGAAGGTGTCGATGCGAATATTTTCGGTATCGCCGCGCCGCGCAGAAAGCGGCCGATTGTCGGTCTTGAGATCGGGCCGCCAGTCATCGTACTCCAGCACGAAGAAGCGCGTATCGGCAGTGTGATTGCCGCTGCCCCATTCATGTGTATACGAAGCGTACCCGAAACCAACCTGGTTCCATCCCCAGCCATCCGACTTGGAAGACGCCGCGCGTCGGAACTGCACCGACAAAGGTGAAATTATTCGAGGGCGTCGAAAACGAGTAGTGCACACCGTCGAAGCTGCGGCCCACGTCGGACCAGCCGAAGTCGCCCAGCAGCCGCTGGCTGACGCGATCGCGTTTGACGTGCAGCGAGCGTGGCGTTCTTCGGTGCAATTTCGCTCCCGTCGAGGAAACGTGAAGCGGCCCAATTTGCAGCGTTTGGCCCTCGCTGCCGCCCAATGCGTCGAAACGCACGTAGAGTTGCTTGGGGAAAATCATCGCGGTATTCGATCGGCCGCTGTTCGCGGTGAAGTAATTAGATCCGAGCCCGAGCGCGCCTTGCGGAGCCGGGCCCGTTGCGCCGGAGGGCAACCCCAGTAGAAAAGGAACCGCGAACTCCGCGTCCCAATCCCAAGCGCTGAGCTTCTCGGAAAAATTCAAGCGCAACAAATTTCCCGAGTACTCATATTGATTCTCGCCTTTGGCGGCCTGGAACCAGTCCCAAACATAGAGCCGCGAGCGAAGCGATCCGGTGACGGTGACGTCGCCCAGCTTGATCGGATCGGAAGGGTCGGCTGTTGTCTGCGCCCAAGTGATGGCCGGCAGGAATGACAGCGCCAACACGGGTAATAGAACGCGCATGATCAGTCTCCCGCCGCCGCAGTTGCAGTTACAAACTCCCCGGCGAGACGGGCTTCCGTTTCATCGCGTGTGGACCGCTCGTCTGCTTCCGAGAAGCGAAGCAAAATGGTCAGGGTAGAGGTCAAAGTCACCAGGCCTCCCAGGATCAGGAGGGCCTGGGGCCACGTCAGGTTTGCGGCCTTGAACAGGAAACCGGCCAGGACCGCGCCGACGTTGCCGCCCGCACCTACGATTCCCGCCACGGCTCCTAATGCGCGTTTGTTGACGAACGGCACGATGGAGTAGTTCGCGCCATTCGACATCTTGACGAACAGGCCAGCCAGCATCATCGAACCGATCGCCAAGGGAAGCTGCCGCATTTGGGAAAACAACATCAAGCCACAACCTTCCGCGAGGATCGTGAAGCCGAGCAGCGCGACGCGGCCTTGCAAACCCCAGCGACGGTTGCAGCGATCGCTCACGATGCCGCCAAGAGCGCGCGCGAAAAGGTTCATCAGGCCGAACGAGGCGGCGACGAAGCCGGCCGCCGTTAGAGCCAGGTGGAAGTAGTCGGCAAAGTACAGGGCCGCGACGTTGTCGATGGTGAGCTCCATGCCGAAGCTCGCCCCGTAGAGTATGAATAGAGCCCATACGCGCCGATCGCGGCAGGCCTCCCTGAAGAGGCTGGTTGCCTGGGAGCGTTCGCTCATATCGCCGCCGGCGCGCAGCGCCGCGAAGTTTCCAGCAGGCGTGTCCTGGGTGAGGAAGTAGTAGGCGATCCCGCACAGCAACATTGCGAATCCGGGAACAAACATTGCCATGCGCCAGCCCCACCATGCGCCCGCGCCGAGGCTCAGGAAGGCAGAGAACAGGAGGGGCATCACCATCTGGGTCACTCCTCCGCCGAGATTCCCCCATCCGGCCGCTGCCGCGTTTGCCGTTCCGACTACGTTTGGCGCGAACATCACCGACGTGTGATACTGCGTGATCACAAACGACGCGCCGATCATCCCGATGGCAAGACGGAATGTGAGAAACGAAGCATAATCGTGCGCGAGACCGATGCACATTACCGGCAGCGAACCAAGGATCAGCAGCCAGGCGTAGGTTCTGCGCGGCCCCACCTTGTCGCACAGCCATCCGATCAAGAGCCGTCCGAGCACCGTGATAGCGACGGAAGCAATGATCGAGTTTCCAGTCTGCGCTTTGGTGAGGTGCAGTTCCTGCCGGATCACCGGCATGAGCGGCGCGACGCCGAACCAGCTGAAAAAGCAGAGAAAGAACGCGATCCACGACATGTGAAACGCGCGCATGGGCGCACTGGTGAAATTCGCCAGGCGAATGGAGGTAGCTTTGTAGCGAATGTTCATGAGAGTCAGTTCTCCTTGAGTGGTTCAAAGTGAAAGCTGGCTCCTACGGGGAGACACCTGCAGCAATTGGGATACCCGTTCGCATCCGCTGAGCCGATGATGGGTTGCCTCAAACGCGGAGGCTACTGCAACAACTTCTTTCTATGCGACAGCTTCTTCAGGCTCGATGCGGCTGCCCTGGCCTACATCCACGAGAATGATTCCGTCTTCCACGCGCGTGGGAAACACCGTCACGCAGGCCGGCAGTGACGCGCGGACCGCTAAGCCGGTATTGAGATCGAACCTCCATCCATGCAGCGGACAAACCACCACGCTGCCGGAGACAATGCCGTCGCACAACGGCCCGCCCTTGTGGGGACACTGATTTTCGATGGTCGCGAAGCGGTCGCCCAGATTGAAGATCGCGAGGTCCCTCCCGCCGATTGCGATCGATCTCCCCTCTTGCGGCGGAACATTTTCGGTTTTCGTGACGCGCGTCCAATGACGTTCGGAGGTCATGCGTAAGTATTCTCCAGGGGTTGGATTTGGACGAACTGCGTAGCGTTCACGGGCGCTTCACGCTCCAGCCAGGCGTCCTTTGCGATCGCTTTCGATCGCTGCAGGCGATCCAGGAGCTTGCGCCTTTCAGCATCCGGCGCATACACGGTGTCCTTGCGGATTTGTTCGATACCGATCCGCTCCACAAAATCGTAGGTTCGCTCCAGGTAGTTGCCGTTCTCGCGATAGTACTGGAAGAACAGTTCGCAAGCCTCCAGAGCCTCTTCGGTAGTTTCGACAGTGATCAAGAGGTCGGCCTTGCGCACGGACTTACCCGCGGCGCCTCCCACCACAACTTGCCAGCTTCCGTCCTGGCCCACCATCCCGATGTCCTTCACTGTCGCTTCGGCGCAGTTGCGCGGACAGCCGACAGCGCCCATTTTCACCTTGTGCGGCGTGAACAGATTTTCCAGCCGTCTCTCCAACTCAATGCCGGCGCGCGTCGAGTCTTGCACTCCGAACCGGCAGAACTCAGTGCCCACGCAAGTCTTCACCATGCGCAAGCCTTTGGTATAAGCTTGGCCGGAAGGCATGCCCAGATCCGCCCAAACGCTCGGCAGATCAGCCTTCTTTACTCCCAGTAAATCGATGCGCTGGCTACCCGTCACCTTTACCATGCGCACGTTGTACTTTTCGGCGACGTCGGCGATGCGCCGCAGTTCCTCGGGTGACGTGACGCCGCCGCGCATGCGGGGCACCACCGAGAACGTTCCGTCCTTCTGAATGTTGGCGTGCACGCGGTCGTTGATAAAGCGCGCCGAGCGGTCCTCATCGTGCCCGCCGCACCACAGCATGTCGAGCATGTAGCTCAAGGCCGGCTTGCAGACTTCACAACCCTTTCGGTTGCCGTACACATTCAGCACTTCTTGCACGGATTTCAGCTGCTGGCCGCGCACGATCTCCCGAAGCTGTTCGTAGGAGAACGGAACACAGGAGCACAGCGTAGTCCGGGTCTCCTCTTGAAACTCAGTCGCAACCGCGCGCAGAAGTTGCTGGCAAAGGCCCGTGCAACTTCCACAACTCGACGACGCCCGCGTGCGTTCCTTGAGCTGATCCAGCGTGTTGATGCCGTGCCGATGAATCGCGTGAATGATCTCGCCCTTCGAGACGCCGTTGCAGCCGCAGATCACTTCGCTGTCGGGCATTTCGGCCACTTCGAGGCCGGCATCGGGCGCAGGCGGCGGGAAGAGCAAGTGCCGGCGGTGCGGGGCCAGATCAGTTCCCTCGCGCAACCATTGCGTGTAGCGGCGTTCTTCGGAGGTGTCGCCCACCAGGATTACGCCGCGCAGGCGATTGTCCTTCACTAGCAGCTTCTTGTAAATCCCAAGCGATGGATCCTCGTATCGGACCGCTTCCACGCCGGGTTCTGAGTCATCGATCGAGCCGGCGGAGAAGATCTCAACGCCCATAATTTTGAGCTTCGCGGCTGGTGCCGCGCCCGCGAACACAGGCCCTCGGTTGTCCGTGATGGTCGCAGCCAGAACCTTGCCCTGTTCCATGAGCGGAGCCACCAGCCCGAACGTCTGGCCGCGATGTTCTGTACATTCGCCGACCGCGAAAATGTTTGGATCGGAGCTCTGCATGTAGTCGTCGACGACAATACCGCGGCGAACTTCGAGCCCCGCCTTCTTGCCGAGCTCTGCGTTGGGTTTGATCCCCGCCGCGATCACCACCAGTTCGGCTTCGATCTCCTCACCCGAGGCGAACCGCAGCCCATCCACACGGCCGTTTCCGAACAGTGCCTGCGTCTGTCTCGGCAGCAGCACGCGGATGCCAAGGTCTTCGATTTTGCGCCGAAGCAAAGCGCCGCCGGCCGGATCGAGTTGACGCTCCATGAGCGTTTCCACAAGATGCACGACGCTGACCTCGCAGCCTCGCAATTGCAGCCCGCGCGCCGCTTCCAGGCCCAGCAAACCGCCGCCAATGACTACCGCTTTGCAGCCCGTCCGCGCTTTGGCAACCAGGTCGCGTGCGTCGTCCAGGGTCCGGAACACATGAACGTTCTTCTTGTCGACGCCGGGGATTGGGGGAATGAATGCGCTGCTGCCCGTTGCCAGGATCAGCTTGTCGAATGGCGTTGCTCCACCGTCCGAATCAATGGCGAGGCGCCTCACACGATCAATCTGTTCAATGCGAACGCCGAGACGCGCGCGAATGCCGTTGTCCTGATACCAATCGATACCGTTGAGGACGATGTCGTCGGCGGACTTCTCGCCGGCCAGCACCATGGAAAGCAGAATGCGATTGTAGTTGGCGTGCGTTTCGTCGCCGAAAATGGTGATGTCGAAATCGTGGCGATGCTTGAGGATCTGCTCCACGCAAGCTACTCCGGCCATTCCGTTGCCGACAACAACTAATTGCTTCATCCCGTCACTCCGGCCGACCGCGTCCCAGCTTTGTTCACGATCTCACCCGCCAGTGGCGTAACGGCCTCTGCCACTTGAGCGATGATGCTTTCACTGATGCCCAACTCGCGCAGGGTTTCCACAAGATGCAGAGCCACAGCGTCGAAATGCCGTTGTTCAATCTCGAGACGCGCATGTGCTCTCGACATCGCGGCGCCCGAATATTGCCTCGGCCCGCCCAGCACCTGAGACAAGAAAGCGAACTGGTGCACCTTTAACCGCGGCATGTTCGCGTCTTTGAAAAACGGCGCCAGCATCGGGTCGGCCAGCACGCGCTGGTAGAATCGCTCGACGGCGGCTCGTATGGCGGCCTCGCCACCGATCTGATCGAATAGGGTCATTCGTGCGCTCTCCTTTCTCTTCCGTTCAGGCGGCTGGCCACCACGCGTACCGCGCACTGTTTGTAATTTGGCTCGCGCGAGATCGGATCGAATGCGCTTTGCGTCACTTCATTCACGTTGGTCTCGGAAAAATGGAACGGCATAAACACCTGGCCGGGCGCGACGATCTCCGTGAGTCGCAACTCGACGCTGGAAACGCGGCCGCGCTGCGAGAGAACATCCACGCGATCGTGACTCCGCAACCCAAGCTGCTTCGCGTCGCGCGGATTCATCTCCAGCCACGCGCGCGGCGATAGATGTTCCAGAATCGGCACCTCGCGCGTCTTGGTCCGCGTGTGCCAGTGCTCCACCGTGCGCCCCGTATTCAAGGTCAATGGAAAGTCTCGCATCGGCTGTTCGGGGAATGGCTCCCAATCCGCCGCGATCAGTTTGGCGCGGCCATCCGGAGTCTGGAATCGGCCATCCGCGTAGAGCCTCGGAGACGAATTTCCTCCCGCCGGGAATGGCCACTGCACGGGGCCTTGTTCGGCGAGCAGCGCGTAACTGATGCCTGAGTAATCGCAGAGCCGGTCCTTTGAAACCCGCTTCCACTCCTCAAAGGCGTCTTCGACGGAGCGCCACCCCGGAAACAGTTCGTCGCGGCAGCCCAGCTTTTCCGCGATCGCCAGAAAGATATCGAAATCCGCATGCGCTTCGCCCGGCGGCGCCACGGCTTTGTTCACCTTACTGACACGGCGCTCGGAGTTCGTATAGGTGCCTTCTTTTTCCCCCCAGATCGCTGCCGGCAAGACGAGATCGGCTAACTCGGTAGTCGGAGTGGGTTGATAACCGTCCTGGACCACCAGGAACTCGAGATTGGAAAGTGCCTGGCGGAGCACCCCCTGATTGGGGAACGACACCAGCGGATTGGTCGCGATGATCCAGAGCCCGCGAATGCTCCTGGCGAGCGCTGCTTCGATGATGTCGGGATACGCCAAGCCACGCTTGACAGGAAGACGCGCCTGATCGACACCCCATGCTTCCGCCAGCTCTTTTCGATCACGCGCGTCCTCAAACTTGCGATAACCCGGCATACTGGAAGTGAAGCTGGCCTCCCGGCTTCCCATCGCGTTGCACTGGCCGGTGATGGAAAAGGGCGCGGCGCCCGCCTTGCCGATATTTCCCGTCAACAACGCGAGGTTGCAGATGGCGTTCACGGTTGCCGTACCCAGAGTGCTGTGGTTCACACCCATGGTCCAACCGATAAACCCGGCGCGCGCTCGGCCATAGAGAAATGCCGTTTTGTAGAGCAGTTCTTCGCTCAAACCGGTGATCTGCGACACCCGCTCCGGCGAATACCCCTCCAGGAACCGAGCCAGCTCGTCAAATCCTGTGGTGTGCTTGTCGATGTAAGCGCGATCGATCAGGCCATGGCGAATCAGAATGTGCGCGATGCCGTGAGCGAGAGCGAGATCCGAGCGCGGCTTCAAGGGAAGATGCAGATCCGCCAGCATGGCCGTTTTCGAAACACGCGGATCGGCGACGATTAGCGTCCTGCGCGGATTCGTATCCAGGTACTGGCACAGAATCGGATGGTTGTCCGCAATGTTTGCTCCGATCAGCAGAACGACGTCGGCCTTCTCCAGATCCTCGTAAGCGCCGGGAGGGCCGTCGCTGCCGAACGACAGCTTGTATCCGGAAACGGCCGTGGCCATGCACAAAGTCGTATTGCCGTCGTAATTGCTGGTGCCGAAGCCGAGTTGGACCAGCTTGCCGAGTGTGTAGAGTTCCTCGGTGACCAGTTGGCCTGTGCTCAAGACACCCATGGATTGATTGCCGTACTTGCCCTGGATGGCGCGAAACCGTTCCGTCATCGTATCCAGCGCCTCGTCCCATCCCACGCGCACCAGTTTCCCGTTCTTGCGCAGCAGCGGATACTTCGCGCGGTTTTCCGCGTCGATGGTGTAGTGCTCGGAAAGGCCCTTGGGGCACAACTTGCCGCGATTTACCGGATGCGAAGCCAGCGGGCGCGACGCAATCGCCTTTCCGTCCTTAACGCCGATCTCAATGCCGCATCCAACCGAACAATAGCCGCAGGTGGTGGGCACCCAATGCTCTGGAATCTTCTTCGCCGAAGTGTAGCCGGTGGTTGCGCCTCGAGAATATGCATAATCCTCCTGCAACGTGTCCAGACCAGAGGCTCGCTTCCAGTTCAGAAGCTTCGAGTTCATGCGGCCCTCCCCGACACCGTAAATGCGGCGGCAATGTTCTTGGGAACTACCGACACGAAGAACAACCAGCGGCCGAGCCATTCCCCGCCCAAGGCGAGAGCGAGCGAAACGACAGTGGCCCAGTGCGAGTGCGAAGTCAGAGGAAGTACGATGCCCGCGGCGATGAGAACTCCGAGGCGGATCAGGAATGCGTTCTGCAAGCGTCCGGAGAGCAGCAGAGCGGAACCACGCAGTTCGAACTGCTCAGAGCGCGAGAGCCAGAGAAACTTGAGCACTTGCGTGAGAAGCTGTGCGGCGCCACCCGCGACCACGGCCCGCGCCAGCCAGACTTGATGCACGGTGCCGAGCGTCCCAGTTTCCAGCGTCCACACGAACAGCGGGCCGAGAAATAAGGCCGTGGAGAAAAATTCCGCGAGTGTGTAGCGGCTGCACCACGCAGGCCGGGCGGGCACCATATAGATGCGCGCTGAACACACAACGCCCGTCAGTCCGCAAAGCGCGGTCAATAAGCCCGCCACGAATCGCCCGGGAAGATGCAGCAGCGTGATTGACGCGTATAGACCGGCGACGCCCGCGAAGATCGAAAGCGTCAACACCTCGCGGCTCAACCAGGATCGACGCAGCCCCTTGAGAGCGCGCCATGCGTAAATCGGCCGGCCGAGATGCAGACTCGCCGTGCCCAGGCTGAGTGCCGCCAATGCGAGCGATCCCAACACCGCCAGCCAATGATCGGCGCCGCGCCCGAACAGATCCAGAGCCGACAGCGTTCCGAACGCACCCACGGCAAGCTGCGAAAGCACCAGCATGAAAACCAGCGGCCAATGAGGATGTTCGGGAACAATCCGCTGGGTGTCTACTCGCCCTGTATCGGGCAGCAGATTCTCCGGCAATGTCACACGTGTTGTGGAGATACTATCGTCGGCTGAGGGCAGCCCAGGCGCGTCGGCGCTTAGATAATCCCGCCGCCATTCCTCGATATCCACGATCTCAATGGCGATTGCGCCTTCCGGGCACGCAGACACGCAGGCGGGCGCCATGCCGTCGTCGAGCCGATTGTGGCAAAGGTCGCACTTGCCCACCACGCCGCGCTCGGGGTTGTACTGCGGCACGCCGTAGGAGCAATTCCAGGTGCAGTATTGGCATCCGATGCACGTATCCGCGTCGTGAATCACCACACCGGTCACCGGATCTTTGGTATACGCTTCCACCGGGCAGCCAATGAGGCACGAGGGTTCCAGGCAGTGGTTGCAACCCATCGAGAGGTGATGCCGCTGTACGTGAGGATAGTGGCCGCCCTCCAGTTCACCAACGCGCCGCCAGTTGATCGCGGCCGGATTGCCGTTTTGCTCATTGCACGCTACCACGCAGCACTTGCAGCCGATGCACTTGGTCATGTCGAAGTGAAAGCGATATTGTTCGCCGGGCTGGAGTGCTCGCCGCGGAATCAGTGGACGTGGCTCCGCCTCAATCTGGATCAAGGCCGATTGCCTCGACGGACTGACTACATAAACCAGTTCGCTCCCGAGCAGAGGAAGCTCTGCTGCTGCATGAGCGGCTGTTTCGAGATACACTTTCGCCGTTTGCGCCACCAGCGCTCCTTGTATCGACAAAAATTCATGCCCGCGCCGCAAATACACGGCGACCCGAGATCAGAACTTGCTACACGGAAACGGCTCAGTCAAAGAGCCAAAAAGGTGGGATGCGAACGAGGTCCCAGAAAACTGCGCTGGAAACCCGTTCGTTTCGCGAGCGAACTCAACAAAAGTATAGCAAGGAACTGTGTCTTTGTGAAGTGAAAAATGCCGATACACTTAGGGGAGCGAGAAAGGGCATTATCGCGATGAATCCTGCCTGCTTCGTCACACCCGATCTGATTAAGGAAATCGATATCCCCCAGCGTGGCATCCTTAGCCGGACACTTTACGATGACAACGACGTCAAGGTGGTCCTGTTCGGCTTTTCCGCCGGACACGAGCTTTCAGCGCACACCGCACCAATGCCGGCGGCGCTCTATTTCCTGGAGGGCGAGGCGGATCTCACTCTCGGGACCGATACCCAGACGGTGAAAGCGGGGGCTTTTGCACATATGCCTCCCTATTTGAACCACGCGATTATGGCCAAGACGCCGCTCGTAATGCTGCTGATCATGATGAAGGGGCTCAAGCGCGAGAAGGACAAGGCCAGTGGGCCAAATTAGCGAGAGGCGCGCTCCATTTTTGCTTCGAGGAACCGTTTCAGTGCGGCCGCATTGTTATATTGTGTGTCGTGAGAGCTGTAAAGCAACGTCACAGCGCCATGTTTGGCAGCCTGCACGATCGGCTCCCAAGCCTCCGGCCGTTTTTCAAGCTCAGCAAAATACTTGCGTTGAAACTCGGTCCATTTCGCCGGGTCGTGTGAAAACCACTTCCGCAGTTCGCTGCTTGGGCCAGCTTCCTTCTGCCAGCTATCCATGTGTATTTCGGTCTTGCGAATCCCCCGCGGCCAGAGCCGCTCCACCAGAAACCGGGCGCCATCTTGCGGCCCAGCCTCTTCGTACACACGCTTTAAGTGAATCATCTGAATTCTCGCGTGACTGAAGTCACAGTCTTTAGACGCAATTGCCTTGTAGACTGAATCATTGATGCCGGTTACCATTGGAACCACAGAAAACACATTCGCGAACCCAATCGGCCTATTGTCGGACTGTCATCGACGTATCGAAAGGTTCCTGCAGGTGTTGGTCAAAGTGACAACGGAGGTGCAAGGCGGCTCGCTGAACGCCGAACACCGCCAGGCGTTCGAAGCGGCGCTCAAATACTTTCGCCACTCTGCGCCAAAGCACACATCGGATGAAGAGGAGGATCTCTTTCCGTCGCTGCGTGCAATGCAGCAGCCGCACGTCACCGCGGTGCTCGCGCGTCTGGGCCGGCTTGAAGACGAGCACAAGAGTGCGGCAGCGTGGCATCGAGAAGTCGAGGAGATCGGCGAGCAGTGGCTGCGGCAAGACGGACTTTCTGGACCAGAAGCTGTGCGGCTCAAGACTCTTCTCACGCGCCTTTCGGATCTGTATCGGGCTCACATCGCGATCGAAGAGCAGGAAGTCTTTCCACTGGCGCAAAAGGAACTGTCCGATTCGGTTAAGCAAACCATAGGCCGCCGGATGGCGTTGCGCCGCGGCGCGCCGTTCATCGTAGATGGCGCTCCAAACGCGCAACAAACCGATAGAGAGCGCCACAACCAAGGAAAAGCGCACCTGAAATGATTGTTCCGGGCAGCACGACCTCTCGGTGACCCGCAAGATACGCATCGAGCGTGGCGGACAGTAGCCAGATCTGGACGATCAACAACAACACAATAAGTGCCATGGCCCCGTCAATCGCGGTCAGTCCCCGGTTACGCGGAGGGTCCACCGGCTTCATCGCCCCTCCGGAGAAGCTTGCATCCGCATCGCGACCAGTTCGGGTCCGCGCCGTTCCAGGATTACCTTGGGTAAAGGTCGCGTGGGCGGCCCTTGCAAGACTGAGCCATCCTCGATGGAGAAGTAACCCTGGTGGCAGGGGCACTCTAGGCGGCGATTTTCGGAAGAATAGAAAACCGCGCAGGAGAGATGCGTGCATTTCTGGCTATATGCAACGTACGAATCCTCCCCTGTGCGAACCAGGATGCACTGGTCGCGCGGGCCCGGATATTCGAACAGCTTCACGCCGCCTACGGGGATCTCGCCGGTTCGCGCAATCGCCCGCACGGGATATGCGACACCTCCGCGTATCCACGATTTAACGAGAATCCACGCATTCCCGGCGAACATCGCGAGACTGGTGAGCGTGAGGAACTTGGTGAGTTGGCGGCGGCTGACGTAGCGTTCATCAGCTTGGAAGATCGAAAATTCTTCGCGCCATAATGGTTCGCGAGACGGTTCTGCTTTCACGCTGGCTCTCCCTCCCACATGTAGTCTCTGATGTCGATAGAAATCTCGTCGCGGCCCGCGGGCGCCATCAGGAACACCTTGGTGCGAACGATTTCGTTGCCGAAGCGCACCGTGTTCACCGGCTTTTCCCGGCGCTGCGCGATTTCCTCAGGTAGCAGGTAGGCGAGCGCCTGGCTGGGACAGACGGTCGCGCACATCGGGCGCTTTCCGGCGGACGTCCGGTCATAACACATGTCGCACTTCATCATCTGTTCGTACTCCGGCACGATCTTCGGAATGCCGAATGGACAAGCCAGAACGCAATTGGAACACGCGATGCAACGCGGCTTCAGCGCGGATTGGACGACGCCATCTTCGCCCTTCTTGATCGCGTCGGCCGGGCATACTTCCGCGCAGGTGGGATCCTCGCAGTGAAAGCAGACGAAAGCCGCACTGGCGATGGAGTTGGGCCGGTCGAGAAAATCGAAATTGATCATCGAGACGCCACGATGGGTCTCGCACTCTTCGCAGGCTTTCAAGCAGCTCTGGCATCCGATGCAGCGCGACGTATCGACGTAAAACTCGTAGCCGAACATCAGAGCGTCTCCTCGGGCGCGTGCTCCGCCTTCCCGATTCGGCACGCCGATACTTTGAACTCCGGGATCTTGCTGCGCGGGTCGAGCGTGCGATGGGTCAGCTTGTTCGCGCTCCGCTGGCCCGGCCAATGATACGGGATAAAGACCGTATCAGGCCGGATGGTCTTCACCACCATTGCGCGGAGCGTCATCTCATCGCGACGCGTCGTGATGGTTACCCAATCGTGATCGGCGATTCCGTGCGCCTCGGCAAGTTTCGGATGAATCTCGACGCGCGGCTCGGGATAGATATCGAGCAAACCTCCGATGCGGCGGGTTTGCGTGCCCGAAAGATACTGGCTGATCACGCGTCCCGTAGTCAGGTAGATCGGAAAGTCGTCCCCCACGGGATCGCCGCTCTCGCGCCATTCGGTCAGGTTGAAGCGGCACTTTCCATCCGCGAAGAGGGAAACGCCTCCCTCGAAAAGCCGGGGAGTGCCCGGATGGTCTGCTGAAGGGCACGGCCAGAACACGCCCATTTCGCGATCGATGCGCTCATAAGTGATGCCATAATAATCGGCGATGCCTCCGCGCGAGGCCTGGCGCAATTCATCGAAGATCTCGCGCGAGGAGTGAAACGCGAACTTCTCTCGCTTACCCAAGCGGCGCGGCCAGTTCGCAGATAATCCAGGAGTCCGTGCGAGCATCGCCCGGCGGATCGACTGCCTTTTGTATGTGGATGACACGCCCCTCCGTGTTGCATGTCACGCCTTCCTCTTCTTCCTGAAGACTGCCCGGAAGCACGACGTCGGCGTGCTGCGCTGTTTCAGAAAGAAAGAAATCGATCACGCCGAAAAACTCAAGACGATTGAGCGCCTCACGCGTGTAACCGGCTTGCGGCAGCGAGACCAGAGGATTGAAGCAAATCGACAGCAAGCGCCTTAATCTCGCCCTCATGAATCGCGTTCATGATCTCCTGCGCTGTGTAACCGGCTTGCGGGATCTCTTCCGGCTCGATGCCCCACACTTGAGCAACGTGTGCCCGCGCCGCCGGATCGTGGATCGACCGCGCTCCCGGAAGCTGATCGCACTTCTGGCCGTGCTCGCGGCCGCCCTGTCCGTTGCCTTGGCCGGTGATCATGGTACAGCCGCATCCTTCGCGGCCAATCTTGCCGGTGGCGAGTGTCAGGTTGATCAGCGCCAGCACGTTTTCAACGCCCTTGGATTGATGCTCCAGGCCGCGCGCATGCAGCGCCACCGCACGAGGAGCCTCCGCAAACCAATGCGCCGCACGTTCGATGGCCTGCGGCGGAACGCCGGTGCGCTCGGCTGCCATCCGAGGGTCGTACGGCTTCACGGATTCCGCTACGGCATCGAACCCGGTCGTGTGTTCCGAGATGAATGCGCGATCCTCCAGCCCGTCGCGTAGCACGACATGCAGCATACTCATCAGCAGCACCAAGTCCGTGCCGGGACGGAGCGGCAGATATAAGTCCGCGTTGCGCGAGATGGGCGTCATGCGCGGATCGGCGACGATCAGGCGGCCGCCGTGGTCCCGCGCGCGCCAGACATAATCGGTGGTGATCGGAGCGCATTCGCCGATGTTCGCGCCGATGGCGAAGATCACGTCCGCGGCGGCGATGTCGCTCCACGGTATGGGACTGCGATCGACGTTGAATGCGAGTTTGTAGCCCACTCCCGCAGAAACCATGCAGAGACGGCCGTTGTAGTCGATGTGCCTCGTGCCCAATGCGACGCGCGCGAATTTGCCCATCAAGTAGGCTTTTTCGGTCGTGAGCGATGCTCCGCCATATACGGCAACCGAGTCTTTGCCATATTTGGCCTGGATCTCCTGAAGACGATGCGCCGTAAAATCGAGGGCATCCTCCCAGCTTGTTTGGCGGAAGCCGTGGTCGCCGCGGCGCAAGGGATGGAGCAGACGATCGGGATGATTGGATTGCAGATACCGCTTAACGCCCTTGGGGCAAAGCTTGCCTCTGTTGAAAGGGAATTCCTCCCAGGGCTCGAACCCGATCACGGTGTTGTCGCGCACCTTGAGCTGCAAGCCGCATTGTTGCCCGCAAAAACAGCAGTGCGTCTTGACCAGCTTCTCGGCCGGATTGCGCGATTCCTCTTGCCAGCCGCCCGCGGGTATGTAGTTCGGGTGGGGGCCAAACTGTTCGGCTAGAACATCGAGAGACGCCGGCGGCTTAGCCACGTGCTTCCTCTTTCATGCGGATTTGAGCTGAAGCCAGCGTCTTGCGCTTGCAGGCTGGGCACAGCGCCTGCCAGTGCCCTCCCGCGCTTTCGTTCGCGTAATCAAAATTGAGTCGTTGCAAAACTTTCCTCAGGTCATTGATGTGCATTTGCGATGCGAAGCGCTGCCCACAGCGGGCGCACTGCGTCCCAGTGTCCGCGTCACCGGTCTGCTGATACAGCTTCACGCCTAACTGAGCCGGCCTTTGGAATATGTGAAAGAACTTGCCGAACGGAAGGTAGAGCAATCCCGCGATCACCGTAATGGCGTGCAGGATCGCAAGGAAACTGTATGCTTCGCCGCGCAGCCACTCTTGCGAGACCGTCAATGCAAGGCCGGTAACCGAAATGGCGAACAGGATCACGAGCGGGAAAAAGTCCATCGCAAACGACTGCACGGCTTGCGCTCCCTGATCCCGCATCCGCCGCCATAAGGACAGTCCGATTCCCGCGAGTACCAGGAAGGCTGCAATGTCGAGTCCGTGAAACAACACCTGCGCGAGCAACGTGCCCAGGTGGAATTGCCCCGCCGGGAATCCGAACAGATAGGTGATATAGGTCATCTGATCGTCCGGCCGGCTGCGAAACGCAATCCAGCCGAAGACCAGCGGGAAAGTGATCGCCATAGCCAGCACGCATCCCCAAAAAATGCACTGATGCATCCACCAGCGCAACGCGGAACGCCGGCGGATGAAACGCTGCGCGATGATGTGCGTCGCCGTGGTGCGGAGGATCACGCCCAAGCTCCGAAGCGGTCCTCGGTTCCAGAAGAGCTGCCAGCCACGATCCCAAAACAGCCGCGTCGGCGGTTTTTCCAGCCACACATTGTAGTGATAGATGACGCCCCACGCCGCGAAAATCACGGCGAATGTGTAGATGACGAGCGCGGGGTCAAAATCTTCGAGGTTGCGAGATCCGACTACGATAGCCGCAATCAGAATCGCCGTCCACAATGTCGCCCATGCGCCCGCGCGCAGGCGATCAAAGGCCCGGTTGTGTGGGATCGCAGTCGCTTCACGGCGCAGAAAAACACGCCCGTTCAGGATTCCCAGACCCACCGCCGTCAGCGAAAGCAGCGCGAACCCCGGCCAGATCACCCCCAGCCGGTCGCGCAAGACTCCGAGCAAGAGGGGAGGGAAAAAGCCGCCCAGTCCTCCCATCGCGCCGACTAGCCCGGTTACAGTGCCGGTTTCCGCGGGGAAGTATTGCGGGACTAGCTTGAACACCGCGCCGTTTCCCGCGCCCAGCAACGCTGCGCACCCCAGCGCGCCCACCGTGAACGGAAGCATCGACGGCCAAGCCAACAGCAAGGCGAAGGGCGCTGCGCCGAAGAACGCTATGGAGAGCACCCGCGCGCCGCCGATGCGATCGGAGAGCCATCCACCGGCGGGCCGCATTCCGGTCGCGAGCAAAACAAAGCCTGCCGCTCGAAACCCAGCATCGGTTGCCGTGAGTCCGAATTCCTGACGCAGCAAGACCGGAAGATAAATGGAGAACGCGACGAATCCGCCGAAGGTGAGGAAGTAGAACGCGGAAAGCACCCAAGCCAACCGTTCGCGTCCCAGCACAGCGAGCATGTTTGCAAGGGTCTTGCGCGGCGTGATTACGGGCGCGTTTCGCGCCAATGTTACGAAAGCGATGGCCCAAAGAAATAGCAACGCGGCCACGCCACGAAAGACGTTCTCCCATCCGAAACGCCCGGCGATCAACGGTCCGAGAAACACAACCACCGACTGCCCGGCGTTTCCCAGTCCGTAGATGCCAAGCGCCGCGCCTTGTTTTTCCTTGGGAAACCATGGCGAGACGAATCCTACTCCCACCGCGAATGACGACCCGGCAATTCCGAGCAGGAAAGCGACCGCGATCAGCATCGCGTAGCTCGACACCATGGGCGCCAACAGCGCGGGAATCGCTGAAAAGGCCAACAGGGCTGCAAAGACGCCGCGGCCTTTGAAGCGGTCCGTCAACAGGCCCATGGGCAGACGCGCGAGCGATCCCAGCAGCACGGGCACCGCTACTAATAGCGCCGTCTGGCTTGCGCCCAGATGGTAGATATCGCGGAAGCGCGTCGCGAAGGCGCTGATCAGGCCCCACGCCGCAAAGCAAACCGCAAAGGATATGGTCCCCACCGCCAACTGACGGCTTGGCATAGCTCGCTACTCCACTGTAGCGCTCTTGTCGCGACTCATGGCGGAGATAATCAAGGCGGTGATGGAGCAACCCAACTACGCCGCGACGTTCGTTTTGTCGGGTCTATAAAAAGGACCCAAGCTGGACGATTGCCCCGGCTTCCGCGTGTGCTCAATCTGCATGGTCCTCGCAGGAACCACTCGCTGTTTCGCTCAACCGGAGGTCGATACCGCCCCAGTCGGAACCTTGGTCAGCGATTCGGGTGGATCGGTGTTAGACAGCGGCCAGTCATCCAAAGCGGTGGCTCCCCGAGATTGCGGTTTTGCAACTTTTTCTCTCAAAGTTGCTCAATATTTTCTAGGCAGCCATACGAAAATATCCGGGTCGGCCGGTTTCTCTATGATGGTGGCTATTTTCGCAGGCTTAAGGTTAACCTCGGCCGCCTTCAAGCGAGCCGGGAGCTTCTTCTGCAACTCCATCGTCTTGACCAAGGGTAGTGGAGACGCCCGCGAGACCAATGAGGCGGTCCACCGCGAGGGGCGGACAGGTAAACATGCGAAGCGTCGGGAGGATCTCCCGATGTTTGCGCATGAGCACGGGATGGATGTTCGTTATGTTGTGGCATCAAGCGCCAATTCAACGTCCGTGGTGGTCTGGACGCGATTGGTGCGGAAGGCGTGTGGCGCGAATTTCATAAACCAGTCGTTGTACCTATCGACCGATTTGATGATGTCAGCCTTCCATTGCTGAGGCTTGTCGAAGTTGACTCGCATTCGTGGCTTCGACTTCACACGGTTTTCTTGGTTTAGAGAATCCCCGCATTTCGCCGAAAAGCTTGCACAGCGGCATATTCCGTCTCGCCGCCTCGGCCTTCACGGCGGCTGCGAGATCTGGGGGGGACACAAAGCTTCGTTCGCTTCCAGGCTGAATCTTCCCGGCGTCAAGGTGCCCTCAAGCCCTGTTTATAGAGGATCAGAATTGCGTCATAAAAGATCACATGTGCGTCAATTTTCTCTAAATCATTGACACATCCGGTAGGATCATATATAGTCCCTTCCAGCATTTTTGGCTGGCCGGTGCTAGGGTATCGGTTTGACCAAATTGCGTGGAACGGGGACAATTTGCATGCGCCAAGTAGCTGGAGTAGTATGTGTTTCCCTTTTGTGCCTTCGTAGCGTTTGCTCAGACTGATCGCGGCACTATCACAGGTACCGTTCTGGACGTGTCAGGCGCCGTGGTCCCCACCGCCTCCATCGAGGCGAAGAACGCCGCAACCAGCGAGGTGTATACGGCAGGTACGACAGGTACAGGCAATTACACGCTCGCCAACCTGCCTGCAGGCACCTATGAGTTCACGGTGACTGCCGCGGGTTTCAAAAAGTATATCCGGCCGGGCCTCACTGTCCAGGTGGCCGAGACTACCCGCGTGGATGCGACCCTTGAGGTGGGAGCTGCCACCGAGTCGGTCACGGTCAATACCGAAGCTCCGCTGCTGAAAACGGAAAGCGGCGAAATAAGCCATCAGATTGATTTCACCGAGGCGAATAACATCCCCCTGTTCAACCTGAACGGGAGCGGCACCGAGGGCATCGGCAACATTCGGGACCCGCTGTCGGTTCTGACCGTCCTGCCGGGAGCGACTTTCTCTTCCGATGTTGAGATTCGCGTCAACGGCCTGCCGTCCGGTTCGCAAGCCATTCGAGTGGAAGGCCAGGACTCCACCAACGGCTTTATGCAAAATGCCAGCCAGGCCGTCCAGCCAAGTGTGGACGCCATTCAGGAAGTGTCCATCCAGACCAGCAATTTCGCGGCTGAGTACGGCCAGGTTGGCGGCGGATACATCAACTTCACCATGAAGTCGGGCACCAATCAGTTCCACGGCTCCGCTTACGACCTTTACCAGAACGATGCTCTGAACGCGGGCCTGCCGTTCACGGATCAACCCGGGACAGGCATCGGTCACGTCAAGAACCCGTTGAACCGGAACGACTACGGGTTCTCGCTGGGCGGACCAGTCAGCATTCCGAAACTGTACAGCGGTAAAGACAAGACATTCTTCTTCTTCAACTTCGAGCAGTTCCGCCAGAGCGTGACTACGACTAATCTGATTGCCACCGCGCCCATGCCTCAATGGACGGGGGCGGATCCCCGAGGTGCAAACTTCGGTCCGACGCTGGCAAACGGCCAGCCGAACCCGGGTAATATTGAGAACCCGTTAGGCCCCTTCTTGACTGCGGGGTTCGGCACGCCCTCTCCGACGGGCCAGGTCGATCTGATCGGCCAGTTGTTTGACCCAACCACGGCCCGCTATGTGAACGGCGGGGCGCTCGGTTCCGGGATCGTCGAAGACCCGTTCCCGAACAACATTATTCCGTACAGCAGGATGGATCCGTCCTCGCTCTGCGTATCAGGCGCTGTTTATTAAGCCCACTCAGGGCGGGCTGGTGAACAACTCCATTCAGCCGGCCTACTCCAACTACCGGCACACCACGATTCCCTCGTTCAAGATCGATCAGAACCTCAGCACGAAAATAAAGATTATCCGGATACTATTCCCAGACGTACACCTATTCGCCCAATTCGAATGGATTCGCGGAGGAACTGTCGCCGGCCACGCCCCAGGAGACAAGGGCGCAAACGATCCGCGCTCAATTTCGACGACACCCTCACGCCCACCCTGCTGCTGCATTTGGGCGTCGGTCTTCTGTACTTCGACCAGAACCAGTATCCGCCGTCCTTTAACGCAGGCAAGATCTTGGGTTGGGGGCCGAACCAGCAGTACCCCGCCAATAACATCATGCCTCAGGTCGCCGGCTTGTCCAGCTTCTTTGAGGGTGGCATGAATCTGGGTTCGGGGTTCTTCGCTCCCACACCCGGCGTCGGCTTCGCGGCGGACCAGGATGAGAAGGAGTACAAGCCGACGGCGAACGCCAACTTGACCTGGGTCAAAGGGAAGCACACGTTCAAGTTTGGGGGGGAAATGGTCATCGAAGGTTTCCCCACGCAGAGCTCCAGCCGCGCCAACGCTCTCTATAGCGTCAGCTACGAAGAGACCCAGAATCCCTGGGAGTATACCAGTTCCGCAAGCAACCTCGGCCCCAGCTCGGTCTTTACGTCCGGGAACCCGTATGCCAGCTTCCTGTTGGGATCGATGGACAGCCTCAACGCTTCCGCGATTACCGACACCCGGCTGGGCAGACATTCCTTGGGCTTCTTTGCGCAGGACAGCTGGAAGGTTACCCGTAAGCTCAGCCTGGAGCTGGGTATCCGCTGGGACTATTCCACGCTGCTGGAGGAGGAGCACGGGCGCATGCAGAGCGCCAACTTCCAAATGCCGAATCCAAACCTGATTCCAGCGGATTCGAGCACCCCGTTGAACGGACTGGTGGTTTATCAGAAGCAGTACAATCAGAACTATCCGTTCGCGTTTGGACCGCGTCTCGGAGTGGCCTACCAGATCGATTCCAAGACCGTGTTCCGCGCGGGCGGGGGCATCTCTTACGCCACCTCTGGCGGCAATGCCGGCTTGTCGGGTACCGATGCCGACTTCTATGCCCTTGGAGCCCCGGAGGGAACCGGCCAGGGCCTCGGCGGAGGCGGCGCCGGCGCGATCTATTTCAGGAATGGAAATCCGTTTGCTCCCGGCAACATCTACGGCAACGGACCACTCACGTGCCCCCCTGAGCGGCGCCGCCTTTCCCTCACAGACTTCCAGTTCGGGTTGCGGCGCGCCGCCTGCTTTCTCGAGTCCGTGCAGACCGATCGATTCGCCGTTCATTACGATCGACAAAGGCACGGGACGACCGCCGCGCATTTTCCAATGGAGCATCGGGCTGCAGCGCGAAATCATCCCCAGCCTGGTGATAGAAGCCAACTACGTAGGCAACCGCGGCGCATGGTTTACATCGCCGGTCCTGGACCCCGAAGCCGAGAATGGACTTACCCCGGCCGGGCTGCTGGCGGAGCGGAAGTACGGCAACACCACGGGAATCAACGTCAACAACCCGGCACAGCTAGCCTTGCTCACCCAGCCGATCAGCAGCCCGGCTGTGATCGCGGCGTTTCCCGCGCTGGCGAATCCGAATAATGTGTATCCGGGATTCCCGTCCTATAACCCACTAAACCAGGCTCTGCGGCCCGTTCCGCAGTGGATCGGTGTTCCACCCTTCCTGGGACCGCCGCTCGGCGATACCTGGTACGATTCGCTTCAGGTGAAGCTGACCAAGCGTTATTCTCACGGGTTGGTCCTGGCGGGGTCCTATACATTCCAGAAGACATTGATCCTGGGCACCACCTCCGCCACGCCCTACTTTACGGCCGGCCAGGTGGTGGTCAATGACGTCAACAACCGTATGCAAAACAAGCAGCTTTGCAGTTGCGACGAGCCGCAGGTGCTGACGGCCACGTTCAACTACACCACGCCGAAATTGGAAGCGAATGGCGCCGGAATGCATGCCTTGTCGTGGCTGACGCGCGATTGGACCTTCGGCGGCGTGCTGCGCTATCAGAGCGGGGTGCTGCTTCAAACGCCCGCCTCCGAAAACAACTTCCTGTATCAGCTGGGTGTCGGTACGCAGGATAACCCGGCGGTATTCAGCGCACCTGCGGGCCTGGAAAACTACGTTCCAGGGCAGCCTTTCTTCGCGCCGGGTTTTAATCCGAACTCGCACTTCGACCCGACCAAGACACTGGTGCTGAATCCCAAAGCGTGGACTGACGCGCCTCCGGCAACGTTCGGGGTCTCCGCGCCGTACTACATCAACAACCGGTGGCAGCGGCAACCGGCTGAATCTCTCAGTGTGGGGCGAAATTTCCGGGTTAAGGAGAGGTACGAGTTCCAGGTCCGTGCGGAGTTCCAGAACCCGTTTAATCGCGTATTCTACTCCGTGCCGGTGTCTGGCTACCCCAACGGCGGTGCTTATACGCCGGCAGCTTACCAAAACCCCTTCCCGGTCCTGGGATCCACCAGCGGAGCGTTGTCGGGAGGCTACGGCTTCGTCAACGAGTTTAACGGCGGGGGGGCGAGCGCCAACGGACTCGCCACCGGACTTAATACAACGACTCCGAGAACGGGCCAAATCGTGGCGCGCTTTACGTTCTGACGTAGCGCCGCTTCCCTGTTAACCATGCGCCTCGCCGGGCAACCGGTGAGGCCTGTCTCTTCGGAGCGCACAGCGCGGGACGCCCTCGCTAGAGGTGGGAACAATCGCGGCCCGCTGCGTTGTGCGCGATGTTTACTGGTGGCACGCCTGGCCGGTGCCTTCGCGCAAATTCACGATCCGATCCACCGCCGTCTGCTGCCACGCCTCGCATTCCCCGGCCAGCCAATGGACCTGGATGCGATCCACCTCGGTGTCTTTCCCCAGACCGAAATGTACTCTGGGATCGTTGGCGGCTAGATAACTGCCATCGCCCCTGGCCCAGCGTCTGACGGATGTGCCGTTCTTCCGCACCAGTTCCACCACGCTCCCATATGCCGAACGATTGGTGCGGACTCCCTCCAGATGAACCAAGATCCAATGACCGCGGTCCGGCACGGTGTTCAACAGCAGGTGCGCCGGACCGTTGTTGGTGGTGACCAGAATATCCATCCCGCCGTCGTTGTTCACATCGCCGAAAACCGCCGCCCGGCCCACCTCCACGGGCTGGAGCGCGGGGCCGGCCGAAGCTGTGATGTCCTCGAATCCCTTCCCTTTGCCTCTGTTGCGCAGCAATAAGTTGCGTTGGCGGTAGGGAAACTTCTCGCCCTGCTCCGTCGCCATGGCAGCCACCGCTCCATTGGCGCTGAAAAAATCCAGGAGTCCGCGATTCTCCATATCGAACAAGCCGACGCCAAAGCCGCTGTATGGCAGGGAAATGGGGGATATCCCGCTTTGCTCGGTGGCATCGACGAATTCTCCGTTCGGCTGCCGCTGGAACACGGTGAATGACTCGGTGGGAAGGTTGGTGACGATCACGGCTTCGCCGCCATCGCCGTAAATGTCTCCGGCCGCGATGCCCATGCCGGCCCGGGGCTGGCCGTCCGAAGCGTAGGCGAGTCCGTGCGTGAGGCCCTCTTCGTGGAATACGCGGTCATTCGGTTTCGACTGCGGCGTGCGCGGGGAACTGATCCAGAGATGATTGGGCGCGCCATCGTTGGCCACCATGAAACCCGGATAACCGTCGGTACCGAAATCTCCGGTCAGGATACCCAGCCCCGGCCCCCTCTTGGCGTCCAAGCCCGCTTCCACTGTCACGTCTTTGAATCGCCCGCCCCCCAGGTTGCGAAAAAGTTGCGTCACGGTTCGTTTAAATGGCTTCGGCCCGCAATAGTCTTTTGGACCCTGCGGCAAATAACAAGGACCGCCAAAAAACACCACGTAGTGAACCACGGCCAGATCGAGGAGACCGTCCCGATCATAGTCGATAAACGCGGCACTAGTGGACCAGCCGGATGAGGCCACTCCGGCGGCTGCGGTCACGTCGGTAAACGTGCCGTTTCCATTGTTGTGATAAAGAATGTTGTGCCCGTAATTTGTGACATAGAGATCCGTGTAGCCATCGTTATCGTAGTCGCCGGCCGCGACGCCCATGCCCTGATCGGCGTGTCCCAGACCAGCCGACTCGGTAACGTCGGTGAAGGTGAGTTTGCCGCTGGGATTCAGGTTATTGCGGAACAGGCGGTTGCCGGGTTTCCATCCCGCGGGCACCGGGACCAGAGCTTTGCCCTGAGGGTCGAGGGGATAGCCCTGCACCAGAAAAACGTCCAGATCCCCGTCATTGTCGTAGTCGATCAGCGCGGCTCCGGACCCCATCACTTCCGGTAAAAAGTATTCTCCCGTCGCGCCGGAATACTGCCAGAAGTCGATCCCGCTCTGTTTGGCGACATCGTCGAAGAGGTGACGAGCGCTGTGCGGCGGCGAGGACTTGCACGAGAGGCAAAGGCCAATCAGCGGCAGTAGAAAACACCCCGATTTCACTTGCAACAGAATCCCACAGGGGTATAATACCGAGTGAAATTGTGAAGCGGGTAGCGGCGGCAATAAGCGTTGGGACGTTGGCCGCGCTCTTGTTCACTGTTTCCTGCGCCCACTCGATCCCGCCGGTTCCGGCCGTTTCACTGGATGGTCTTGACGCGGACGTTCGGGTTGCAATCGAGAAGGCTCGCGACGAGGCGGTGGCACAGCCCAAGAGTGGGTCAGCTTCGGGTCGGCTCGGCATGGTGCTCGAAGCTCACACGCTTTATTTGCCGGCCGCGCTCGCCTTTGAACGGGCCATTCGTCTGGACCCCAAAGAATTCGCTTGGCGATATTATCTGGCTATTGCGCAGGAATATTCGGCCCAGCCCGAACAAGCTCTGGCAGCGGTTTCGGACGCATTGCGCATCCGCCCGGACTATACGCCCGCTGTCCTGAAGCGCGGCGCGCTGCTTCTGAAACTGGGACGTTTCCAAGAGAGCGACGCTGTGCTCGAGCCGCTCCTGGCGAAAAATCCCGGCTCGGCCGAGACGCTCTACACCCTCGGGCGGCTTAAGTTCGCCCAAGGGGATTTCACTGCCGCGGAGGATCTCTACCGCCGCGCTTGCCAGGCGTACCCAACATACGGGGCCGCATGGTTCGGCTTGGCGGAGGCCGGAAGGAGATTGGGGCACAAGGAAGAGTCTGAGAAAAACTTCCGCTTGGCAGAGAGCTACAAAGATCGAAACCCGCCATCGGAAGACGTGCTGCTCCGCGACGTCCTGAAACTGGCCGTCGGTATTGAAAATCGCCTGGCCGAAGCCAAACGGCTCATGGATCGAAGACAGTTCGACGAGGCATCGCGGATTTACAAGGAAGTTCTGACCCAGCATCCGGACAACCCTGACTGCCTGGTGAACCTTTTATATATGGCTCAGTTCCCGAATCAGTCGTCTCCGGAAGAAGTGGAGGCCCTCTACGCGACCGCCCGCCGAGTCAGCCCGGACGTTCCGCAGGTCTATCTATACTACGGCACTGCCCTGGCCAGCCAGGGTAAATATGGACCGGCCGTCGCTGCGATCGAGAAAGGGATTGCGTTGAAGCCCGACGACGGGGAGGCTCAGGCATGGCTCGCGGACATAATGATGAGGCAGCATCAACCCGCCCAGGCGATCGAACATTACCGCCGCGCACTGGCCGTCGATCCTTCCTTTCGTCCGGCCCGGCTGATGCTGGCTCAGCTCCTGATCAATACCGGCCGCAGCCGCGAAGCCATTCCCGTGTTACTCCCGGCCCTCCAGCGGAATGACAAGGTGACTCCTATCTTCCTGATGACTCTGGCGCAGGCATACGCCAACACCGGAGAGCCGGCCAAGGCGATCGAGTATCTAAAACAAGCCCGGCCCCTGGTGCTCCAGTCAGGCCCTCCCAACCTGCTGGCGCAGATTGACCAGGGGTTGGCGCAACTCGGGTCACACCCTTGACCTTGATCAAGGTGGACGGCTGTCGGCCTGCCGCAAGAACGGGTAGTGGATCAGCTTGCTCGTACAAGGACACTACGACGGGCTTCCGACTATACGTCCGCATGGATCGGTAAACGCTGCGGGTGACAGGCAGATTCTGGCCCGAATGCTGGTGGGGTTCGAGTAGAATGATGCTTTCTGTGGTGCAGTTCCAACCGATCCATCGAAATTGAACGCGAGGATAACGGACCGGACCCTCCCATTCTCGCTTCGGTTTGCGACCGCAAGTTTAAACGGGAGGCGAGAGAAGATGGCCGATATCAATGAGTTCGCATTGCAGCAGGCCGAGGCAGCGGCGGCGATGCTGTGGGCGCTCGGGAGCGCTCCTTTCCCGCTCGCCCTCGACAACGCAGCCATCATCCAAAGCCACATCGACAGGTTGGTCACCGATACGGCCATCGACTTTGCAATTCATGTTCGGCGCATCCTGGATAACAATGCCATTCGCACCAGGTTCACGCTCAATGACCAGCTTCGGCGTTGGTCCGGACATCGGCTGCCCAAGGTGGATGATCTTCGGGATGCCTTGAACCGTATCGTCCATGCGACGGAGTTCGAGGTCGGGTTTGAGCGACTACCTGACAACGCGGCAGACATCAGGGGTGGGGCCATTGGAGTGATCTATCTGCGGACGAGGACGGGTCAACGCGAGGAGGCCCTCATCGACGTGTTCGCTCTGGCCTCCTGCTTCTTTTTCCGAGTCCTGCCAGTTCTTCGGGCGCAGAGCGGTTCCCCAACATCGCAGGCAGTTCATTGACGGGCGGCCCCTGCGAGTCTCCGTCCTAACAACGGCATGCGGATCCGGCAGCTGCGCTAGAATGGTGACCGAGATGGATCGTGTGCCACCACAACCCGTCAAGGACCCGCCCAACCTGATCCGGAGCAGTGCGTTCTCTCTAGATCGCCTGTTGAGCCACATCGACCCGGGTACCGAGGAGGAATCCGAAGAGTTCGTACGCCGGATCTATGAGCAGCGCCACACTGACCTATCCTCCGATCGCGACGGCAAGACTGGTCGTTGATACGGACGTCGCCAGCTTTATTTTCAAGTGGCATCCTGAATTCGCGGCGCGCTACGTGGACATTGTGCGTGGTTGTGAGTTGATTGCTTCATTCATGACTCTGGCCGAGATGCGACAGGGCGCGCTCGATGCGAACTGGGGGCCCCGGAGGTGCGCCGTGCTGGAGGCCTATCTGACCGATTTCTCAGTCCTTCATACGGACAGCCTGCTGTGCTCCACGTGGGCCGCCGTTCGAAACGAGAGCACACGAAAAGGACGTCGCATCAGTTCGGCGGACGCATGGATTGCAGCTACTGCGCTGGTCCTCTCGGCTCCGCTGGTGACGAATAATCCCAAGGACTACCGTCATCTGGACCAGCTCCAGATCGTCTCTGTAGCAGCCGAATGACCGCCTGTCCCGTGGCGACCCCGTGGCGTTTTCTCGCACTACTCCTGTGTAGTCGGCCACCATTTACTGATCATCGGGTTGTGGTCGGACCACGGCGATTGCGGGGTCAAGTTGACGTATAAGGGAAAAACCCTCGAGCTAGGCGGCCTGGCAACCGGCTCGGACTTTCCCAACTGACCCACCGCACAAGAACATCGCCTCCACTGACGATATAATAATCCCGCCGGAGGCAGCCCATCCTGCATTTTGCCAACCTGAAGTTCGCGACGCTCTTGCGCCGGACCGCGTTTCCAGTGACGGTCGCTGTCCTTGGTCTGATTCTTTTTTCGCCGGTGGCGCGAACGGGAGATGACGCGAACGCGATTCCTGTGCGACTGATCGTCGTCAATTCATCCGAAGATGCGCACGCTATAGAGGACCGGTTGAAGGCAGGCGCCGACTTCGCGGTGCTGGCGCGCGAAAAGTCGGTGGATCCGACTTCAGCCGATGGGGGGTACCTGGGGAAAATCGATCCCGCTTCGCTGCGGGCCGAATTGAGAGACGGGCTGCGCGCGGTACAACCTGGGCAGATTTCGAGCATCGTCAAACTGCCATCCGCTTACGCGATTCTGCAGGTATTAACGGAAGCAGAGGCCGCGGATCTAGGGAAGGCCGACAGCGCCCTCCAGGCCGCGATCAGGAAAGAAGGAACCATAAGGCTGGCCCCCCTGGTGGGCGGACAGGATGAGGCCATGTCGCGTTTGTTTCAGCGCGCGATGCCGGAGGCCTGGAGCCAGGACCTGCATGCTGTCTGCAATGCCTACCGTCAGTCGCCGCTAACGCTCTTGAAGGAGCTGGATGCGCTGGTGGACCCGGCGAACAAAGAGAGCCCGCTGCGCGCCAAGTCCACAAGGCCGAACGACCGTCTGGATGTTTACATGACGAGGGGACAGCTCTACGCTTACCGGGGCGATATGGCCCACGCTGTCGCGGAGTGGGAGATCGCGTATCGGATCGCCCTGGCGGATGTTCCGCGGGCTGTGCCGCTGATGGAAGAAGTGCTCGGGGTCGGTTACCTGCACAAGTCCGAGATGGACAACGACGTTTATCGCCATCCGGGTGAACGGTGCATTTTTCCCATTCGTCCGGATCTCCATTACACGCAAACAGCCGCCTCGGCGAAAGCCATTGAGTATTTCACGAAATACCTCGACCGAAAGCCCGATGATCTCGAAGTGAAATGGCTGCTGAACCTGGTTTACATGACGCTCGGGAAACATCCCTCCGGCGTTCCGGCAAAATACCTGCTGCCTCTCGCGTCATTTGGATCCGGCGAGAGCATCGGACGCTTCACCGACGTGGCTCCTCAAGCAGGGCTGAATCTGTTTGCGATGGCTTCCGGCGTGATCGTCGACGATTTCGAGAATAACGGCCTGTTCGACGTCGTTACATCCACCTACGATGCCTGCGAGCCGATGCACTTTTTCCATAACAACGGAGACGGGACTTTCACCGACCAGGCCGCAAAAGCCGGCCTCGGCGACCAGTTGGGCGTCGCCCTGAACTTGGTGCAAGCCGACTACAACAACGATGGATGCACCGACATTCTGGTTTTGCGCGGAGCGTGGCAGCCGAGCAACGTGGCGCAGCGCAAATCGCTGCTTCGCAACAATTGCAACGGGACCTTCACGGATGTTACGAAGGAGAGCGGTCTGGCGAAACCGACCAATACCCAGACGGCAGTGTGGGCCGACATCAACAACGACGGTTTTCTCGACCTTTTCGTGGGTAACGAGACCGGGCCCAGCCAGCTCTTCCTCAATAAAGGCGACGGAACCTTCGAGGACATTTCCCATTCCGCGGGTATCGACCGGAGCGCCTTTTCAAAGGCCGTTGCGGCAGCCGATTACGACAACGACGGCTACGTGGATTTCTATGTCTCCAACCAGAATGGCGGCAACTTCCTGTACCACAATAATCACAACGGGACATTCACCGAAATCGCCAGCCAGGCGGGCGTGCCAGGTGTGGGAAGGGGTTTCGCAGCGTGGTTTTTCGATTACGACAACGATGGCTGGCCTGACTTGTTCGTAACCAGCTATTACGCATCGATCGAGGAGAGCATCGCAACTTACCTGGGGCTTCCGCAGAAAGCCGGGACGATGAAGTTATACCGGAACCGCGGAAACGGGACTTTCCAGGACGTGACCAAAGAGACTGGACTGGACAAGGTCTTCATGCCGATGGGGGCAAACTTCGGCGACGTGGACAACGACGGTTACCTGGATATCTATCTCGGCACGGGAAATCCTTCGTATGCTTCACTGCTCCCCAATGTGTTACTGCGGAACAAGGAGGGAAAATCCTTTGTGGACGTCACGGCTTCTTCGGGCACGGGCGAATTACACAAAGGACACGGTGTCGCCTTTGCGGACATCGATAATGATGGCGATGAAGACATCATCACTTCGATCGGCGGGGCCATGCCCGGGGACAGCCATGCTTTCCGTCTGTTCGAAAACCCAGGCAATGGCAATGACTGGATCAATCTGAAGCTGGTGGGCGTGAAGGCAAACAGGGCCGCCATCGGAGCGCGGATCAAAGTGACGGTGAAAGATCAGGCCGGTGCTGTACGCTCCATCTATCGCACCGTCAACAGCGGAGGCTCCTTCGGCGCATCGCCGCTGGAACAGCACATCGGGTTGGGGAAGGCCGCCGAGAGCGTGAGCATCGAAATATTGTGGCCCGGAGGCAGGACGCCGCAGACGTTTAACAATGTGGGCAAGAACCAGTTTCTGGAGATCAAAGAGTTCGCCACCGAATACACGAAACTGGAGCGTCGCCCATTCCGCCTGGGGGGCGCGAAGAGACTTCAATGAAACGCGCGCTGTTACTGGCCCTTGCCGCGTGTTTTCTCCTGAGTAACGTCGGCGCCGTAGCGGCGACGCGCTACCCCGTTACCGGTCTGATCCTGAGCATAGACAAGCCGCATCGGACCTTTAGCGCATCCTGTTCGGAAATCCCCGGCTACATGAAAGCCATGGTGATGCCGATCACGGTACGCGAGCCAAAAGCCCTGGAAGGCTTGAAACCCAGCATGTTTGTGGACTTCACGCTGGTGGTGGAAAAAGATCGTTCCTATGCCGAGAACGTTCGCGTTCACGAATACGAAAACCTGGCGCAGGAACCGCTGCTGGTTCGCCGGCTGGAAATGCTGGCCAGACTCGACAAAACGAATCCTCCCCCGGCGCCGATTGCCATCGGCTCACCAGTGCCGGATTTCACGCTCACCGATCAGACCGGGCAGCGGGTGAGTCTCTCACGGTTCGCAGGCAAGGTGGTGGGAGTCACCTTCATTTACACCAGTTGTCCGCTTCCCGATTTTTGTTTCCGGCTATCCAACAATTTCGGACGCCTTCAGAAGCGCTTCGCGGCGAAGATGGGCAGCGATCTGGTGTTGCTGAGCGTCAGCTTCGATCCGGTTCACGACACGCCGGAGGTTCTGGCGAAGTACGCGAGCACCTGGAAGGCCGACCCGAATTCGTGGCATTTTTTGACCGGAACGCCCGCTGAGGTAAAGGTGGTGTGCCGCAGGTTTGGCCTGAACTTCTGGCCGGATGAGGGAACTCTGGCGCATTCCATGCACACGCTCGTCATTAACCGCAGTGGCAAACTAGCGGCCAACTTCGAGGGCAATCAGTTCAGCGCCGAGCAGCTGGGCGATTTTGTCGAGACAACGATGAACCACGTCAGGTAATTAGGTTCGGCGAGGGCGTGGTGAGCCACCAGCGACAAAATCTCGCGGCGTATCGCCGTATGGCTGGTCTGGCTTTCCAGGAAAGCGCACCTGCGCTCTTCTGGAACCTTCAGCGCGGCCTCAAAGAGACGCTGGACTTCGCGATTCACGGGGTTACCTCGCGGTGCAGCCAGGCCGGCGCCAGCCACATCTCGTGCCGGACGCGGTGCACCGACATCGATTGGATTTCAGCGATCTCTTCGGCGGTCAGACCGCCAAAGAACCGAGGCTCGACTAACCGGGCCTTTCCTTCATCGATACTGGCCAGCGAACGAAGAGCGTCGTCGATGGCAACGATCATAGGCGGGCTCGCGGGCGCTGAATCGATGGCTTCATCAAGCGCGAGCGTCAGGGCTTCCACCACGTTTTGAGGCGCCGCGGGCGCGTGCATGGTCGACCAGAACCTGGCGCATAATGCTCGCGACGGTGCCAAAGAAATGGGCGCGATTGCGCGCGCTCGAAGCCCTGCCGGAATTTCTCGGCCGCATCGTAAAGCTCATCCGGCAGTTTCTGCGGTCCCGTAAGGTTATGCAGCCGCTCATGCACATAAGCCGAGCGGCGCACGCGATGCTCGACGATCTTGCCGGTGGGATCGACTTCGCGCCGGAGCTCGCCCACGGAATGCGGCACGAATTTGCCGTTCACCATGCTGCCACCATTGGGTTTGCCGGTGCTCGTCAAGCCGCCATTCAGCGGCACCGATCCAAGGCTCTCGGAAGGAGTTTTGGCTTTGTCCATCGACCGACGGGGCAGTAAGTTCTGGAAATTCGCGAATTGTACCGCTGTTTTGTCGGGTTCCATAAAAAAGGAACCTGAGTCCTCGTTCTGCTTCTCCAGATGGACGTCGTGGAGGTCGACGGTGACCTGCACGTGATCCGGCGTCGTTTCAGCAAGCAGTTGCAGTTGTGTAGCATCCAACGGGTCGTTCAGCAGCGCTTCTCGCGTTGGCGCTTCATTCGCAGTAGTCATCGAGTCGTGTCCTTTCAGACGTTCGGAGTCAGTCCTCGCAAACCGCCGATTGACTGAAATGGCTCAGGCAGTTGAGGTCGAGAAAGGTGTGCCGACTCACATCCTACGATTCGCCCACCCGGCGGCCATCGAAAAAACTTCGCGAAGCACCGATGAGTTTCCACCCCCTCGGCGGTTATACAGGTGAGACGACTTGCGAACCCCCCAAAAACAAGTCGTAGCTGGCAAAAAATCATAGGAGAAACGTTATGAACATTCAGAACAAGACGGTCTTGATCACCGGAGCCAATCGCGGCGTTGGTCGCGCGCTTGTCAGTGAGGCGCTTAAACGAGGTGCGAAGAGGGTATATGCGGGAACGCGCGGCGCAAGCGACTTCGCCGATCCGCGTGTGACGCCGCTGACGCTTGACGTGACCAACGCCGCGCAGATCGAGCAGGCCGCCAGCGAGGTCAGCAGCCTCGACGTCCTGATCAACAACGCGGGTATCGCTCAATACGACGATCTGAGCAATTTCGACGTTATCGAGCAGCACCTGGCCGTCAACCTCTTCGGTAGTTTAAAAATGAGCCGCGTTTTCTTGGCGGCTCTGAAACGCTCCAAAGGGGCCATCGTCAATACACTGTCCCTGATGGCGCTGGCTCCGTTGCCGCTCACGCCTGCTTACGCCATTTCCAAAGCCGCCGCGTTCAATATGACGCAATCGCTGAGAGCGCTCCTTGCAGGTCAGGGCGTCACGGTCCATGGCGTGTTCCTCGGTCCCACCGACACTGATATGACCCGAGGTTTTGAGATACCGAAGGCCTCGCCCGAAGCAGTCGCGCAGGGCATCTTTGACGGGCTGGAGAACAAGGAAGAGGATATCTTCCCCGACCCGGCGTCCCAGTCAATTGCCGAGGGCTGGCGAACTGGCGTAGCCAAGACGTTCGAGCGCCAGTACGCTGGCTTCGTGCCGGAGAGCATGGCGGCGTAATACGAGACATAGCCAAAAGGAGAACAAGCCATGAATAAGCGCAATTTCACCACAACCATTTCGGTGGACCAAATGCCGGACGAAGCCTTCGCTGCCATCAACAACGTTCGTGGATGGTGGTCAGGAGAGATCGAGGGCGCCACCGACAAGCTGGGAGCTGAGTTCACGTATCGTTATAAGGACGCGCACCGCACCATGCAGAAGATCACGGAGCTCATTCCCGGCAAGAAGGTCGCCTGGCATGTCATAGACAGCCATCTGAGCTTTGTGAAAGACAAGAGCGAATGGACCGGCACGGACATCGTTTTTGACATCTTCACGAAAGATGGCAAAACGGAAATCCGTTTTACCCACTCAGGCCTCGAACCGGAGATTGAATGCTACGGTAGTTGCTCTAACGCTTGGGGCATGCTCATCGGCGGCAATTTGCTCCAGTTGATCAGCACAGGAAAGAGTCAGCCAGACGTGTTCGCACAGAAGAGGAACAGACATGAATAACCCGGGCCCAAATTTCACCACAACCATTTCAGTCGACCAATCTCCGGAAGACGTCTTCGCCGCCATCAACAACCCCCGCCTCTGGTGGTCGGAAAACATTGAGGGCAGCACCGCAAAACTCGGCGATGAGTGGACGTATCGTCACAAAGAGATGCACCGTTGCACGATGAAAGTGACAGAAATGGTGCCCAACAAAAAAGTCGTCTGGCTTGTTGTGGATAATTATTTCAATTTCACTCAGGACAAGACCGAGTGGAAGAACACGAAGGTTGTGTTTGAAATCGCCACACACGGTAACCAGACGGAAATCCGCTTCACTCACGAGGGCTTGGTTCCCGCGTATGAGTGTTTCGACGTATGCTCCAACGCATGGGGTTCCTATGTGAGCGGTAGTTTGCGCAATTTAATTGCAACCGGCAATGGCCGGCCCAACCCGAAGGAGCCGAAGGGGAACTAGGAGGAAGTTGGCTTGCGTGTTTGATGGTGGAACCCTTGACGGACCGTCACCCGAAGGCCCATACTGACCGCAATGACACCGGGACCGTCACATCAACCGCAAGCCGCCTCCCATCCAAGCGAGGAGTTTGGACGGTTCGCAGAGCCGTTCCGCCGCGAACTTCAGGTGCATTGTTATCGTATGCTTGGCTCCGTACACGAAGCAGAGGATCTGGTGCAAGAGACATATTTGCGCGCTTGGCGCGGCTTTGACAGCTTCAAGAACGTCGAGGGCGGCTCTTTTCGGGCATGGCTGTACCGGATCGCCACTAATGCCTGCCTGAATAGCCTGGCCAGCCGCAAGGACTCGCAGCGTTTCTTGCCTGACCAATTGGGAGCTGCGAATCTGGGAATGCTGTCGAGCCCGGCAACCGATGTGGCATGGCTCGAACCTTACCCGAATGCCTACCTGGAAGGGATCGGGGACGAGACGGCGAACCCCGAGGCACGCTATGCCGCTCGCGAGACTGTGCAACTGGCTTTTGTCGCGGCCATTCAGTTGTTGCCGGCGCGTCAGCGCGCTGTACTGTTGCTATGCGACGTGCTAGGGTGGGCCGCTGCCGAAGCTGCGACCCTGCTGGAAAGCTCGACGGCCTCGATTAACAGTGCTTTGCAGCGGGCGCGGGAAACTCTTGCCAAACACTATCCCGAAGGTCGCCCGCAGGCCAGACCTCTTTCAAATCCGGCCCATCAAAGGCTTCTCGGGCGCTATCTGGACGCTTGGCAGCGGCACAATGTGACCGGCTTTGTAGCTCTCCTGAAGGAGGATGCCACGGTCACAATGCCGCCGTGGAGAGAATGGTTTGTTGGCCGCGACACCATTGGGTCCTTCTTTGGGGCGGCTTGGAAAACTTGCAACGGTCTTCGCCTGGTTCCGACCGGAGCCAACGGCCAGCCCGCTTTCGCCGTTTATGAGCTCAGCAGCGGCCCTGATGCCCGGTGGGCCGCGCACTCTATCCACGTGCTCTCACTCGACCAGGAAACGATAGCGACCATCACGATGTTCGTACCGCCTACTGGACCGGCCCTGTTCAAGTCATTTGGACTTCCGCTGATTCTCCCTGACGGTGGAGACGCTTTCGCCCCGCATCACTCCTAGACTGAGTGTTTTTTCTCAAAGGCCAGCGAGGATTCGAACCTGAATACAAACGATTTAGCTCTCCCGCACCGCCGGGGGCCTAATGGAATGAATACGATGCAATTTGGCTCCCCGGCATGGATTCGAACCACGATTCACGGCTCCAAAGGCCGCTGTCCTACCATTAGACGACCGGGGATCTTCGGGAGGGTTTTAACAGCACCAGTGTACCATTCGCGCCCGGACGCTGGAATCAACCCGCTACAATGGTTGCAGTGCTTTTGCGCGTGCACTTCTTCCCGGGGCTTTGTCTATTGCTCCTTGGCCTCGGTCTTCAATTCCATATTCTCGGCTGGCTCTGGCGTCGTTATGGCCGCGGAGGTTGGATCACGCCGGCCGCGTGGGCATCCACAATTCTGCTCGTCCTCGGCTACTTGTTGGAATTCCAGTGGGCGCAGCGGATCTCATCAGTGAAGTGGTGGACATGGCTCGAATGCGCCGCTCTGGTCGAAACCATTTGGCTGATCGGGTTCTCCTTGGCCTCGCTGATCTGGCGCCGGACGCCGCAATTTGATCCTGCGCGCAGGAGAATGCTCGAAGCAGCGGGGGCAGCGATCTGCGTATTGCCCGTGGTTGGCACTGGCTTCGGAATTGTGCGGCGCAACCGCTTCCGTCTTTCCGAGGTTTCGGTCAAGATCCCGGGCTTGCCCAAGGATCTCGACGGTCTGCGTATCGTGCAGATCACCGATATCCACCTCAGTGAATTCTTGAGTGAGCGCGAATTGGCCGTGGCTATCGATATGGCCAATGAAGCCCGCCCTAACCTCGCACTGGTGACCGGCGATTTGATCACGCGCAGCGGCGATCCGCTGGATGCTTGCTTGCGTCAACTGGCGCGCCTGCGCGCTGATGCGGGCGTGCTTGGGTGTCTCGGCAATCACGAGGTTTACGCGGAAACAGAGGACTACGTCACCACTGAGGGACGCCGGATTGGAATCGAGTTCCTGCGGCACCAATCTAAGCTGCTTCGATTCGGAGGAGCCGAGATCAATTTCGCTGGAGTGGATTATCAGAAGATGCGCTCGCGCTATTTGCTTGGCGGCGAGCAGTTGATCGCGCCTGGCGCCGTCAACGTTCTTCTCTCCCACAACCCCGACGTTTTCCCGGTGGCCGCGTCGCAGGGTTATCATCTCACCATCGCCGGCCACACGCACGGCGGTCAAGTGGATTTTGAAGTTTTGCACCGGCACCTCAATGTCGCCCGCTACTTCACGCCCTATGTGCGCGGCCTCTATCGCGGCGAGAGGTCGTCCGTGTATGTGTCTTCGGGTCTGGGGACCATCGGCGTTCCGGTTCGCATCGGCGCGCCACCGGAGATTTCGGTTCTTCGCCTGTGCGCTACCTGATTCTGAGCGACATCCACGCGAACTGGGAAGCGCTCGACGCCGTGCTGGCGAGCGCCGGATCCGCCTACGACCGCATCGTCTGTTGTGGCGACCTGGTTGGTTACGGCGCCGATCCCGACGCTGTGGTGAAATGGGTGCGCAGCAACGTCAGCGGCGTAGTCCGCGGCAATCACGACAAAGCCTGCGCCGGCCTGGAGGATCTGGAATGGTTCAACCCGGTCGCGCGCCTCTCGGCTCTGTGGACCCAATCGATCGTGCAACCGGAAAATATCGAGTATCTACGCAGCCTGGCGCAAGGTCCCGAGCGGATCAACGGGTTTCAAATCCTGCACGGCTCTCCGCTTGACGAGGATGAATACGTGCTCTCCGAAGCGGACGTCGCCCAAGTGGCGCCGTACCTGGATTGCAGCGTCTCGTTTTTCGGACACACCCATGTCCAGGGCGCGTTCCTCTGCCATCGTAATGGCGTCAAACGCTTGCTGAACGGCGAGACCGCCGCCCCACCGGATGTCCTGGAGCTGGAACCGGACGTAACTTATTTGATTAATCCCGGATCGGTAGGACAGCCCCGAGACGGTGATTGCCGCGCCGCTTACGCGATCTACGAACCACGAACGCGGCTGGTGTCACTTTGCCGCGCTGAATATGATGTCGCTTCTGCTCAGAAGAAAATCCTCGAGGCGGGCCTGCCGGAGTTGCTGGCACTGCGCTTGAGCGCTGGACTCTGAGGTTACCCACGAAAGATCGTTCCTTTTACTGGCTGCTGGCCGTGGTGTTCGTGCTTTCGCCGCTTGGTTATTACCTGCTGGGCGTCCGCTTCGACGCGCAGCCCATTCAGCATTACTTCCAGTTCGTTGACCCCGAGTTACTGAAGCACGTCTTATCGAAAGCTTGTTTTACTTGCTCGTCCAGCCGCCGGGTTGGAATCTCTACGCTGGCATTGCGCTGAAGCTCTTTCCCGAGTCGTATCCGGCTGCTCTTCATATCGCCCAGTTACTCATGGGACTCGCGATTGCTGGCTGATCTTTTACTTGATGCGGGTATTAGGAGTAAGTTCCTGGATCGCATTCTGTTTGGCGGCCTGGTTCACCGTTAGTCCGGGCGTCGTATTTTTTGAAAACTTTCTGTTGTACGAATACATGGTGGCTTGTCTATTAGTCGCCGCGGCAGCGGCTTTGTGGCGCTACGCCGCCCGGGGCTCCCTTCCCGGGATGGTATTGTTCTTCGTCTGTTTACTAACTTTGTTGTTGGTCAGGAACTTTT
>CAVOVR010000007.1:0-356580 GCA_963699905.1 Bryobacterales bacterium | reverse complement strand
TCCCCGGCATGGATTCGAACCACGATTCACGGCTCCAAAGGCCGCTGTCCTACCATTAGACGACCGGGGATCTTCGGGAGGGATTTTAACAGCCTCAGTGTACCATTCGCGCCCGGGCTGAGAATCGACCCGCTACAATGGTAACAGTGCTATTGCGTGTGCACTTTTTCCCGGGGCTCTGCCTGCTGCTCCTGGGCCTCGGTCTTCAATTCCACATTCTCGGCTGGCTCTGACGGCGTTATTCGCCGCGCGGCTGGATCTTGACCGGCGCGTGGGCGTCCACCATTTTGCTCCTGCTCGGCTACGTGCTGGAATTCCAACGGGTGCAGCGTATCTTTTCAGTCGGTGGTGGACTTGGCTGGAATGCGCCGCCATGGTCGAGACCATCTGGCTGATCGGGTTCTCCGTCGCGCTGCTGCTCTGGCGCCGGGCGCCGCAATTCGATCCTGCGCGTCGCAGGATGCTGCAAGCAGCCGGGGCCGCGCTTGCGCCCTCCCCGTGGTTGGCACTGCCTTCGGGATTGTGCGGCGCAACGATTTTCGGGTCTCCGAGGTGTCCGTCCCCGATCCCGAACTCTGCCCAAGGATCTGGACGGACTGCGCATCGTGCAGATCACCGACATCCACCTCAGTGAGTTCCTGAGTGAGCGCGAATTCGCCGCGGCAATCGACATGGCCAATGAGGCCCGCGCCCATCTTCGCCCTGGTCACCGGCGATCTGATCACGCGCAGCGGCGATCCGCTGGATGCTTGCCTGCGGCAATTGGCGCGCCTGCGCGCCGATGCGGGCGTGCTCGGATGCCTCGGCAATCACGAGGTTTACGCCGAGACCGAGGACTACGTCACCGCCCAGGGGCGCCGCATTGGAATCGACTTTCTGCGGCATCAATCCAAACTGCTTCGATTCGGAAACGCCGCCATCAATTTCGCGGGAGTCGATTATCAGAAAATGCACTCGCGCTACTTGGTTGGCGCCGAGCAGTTGATCGTCCCCGGCGCCCTCAACGTTCTTGCTCTCCCACAACCCCGATGTTTTTCCGGTGGCCGCGGCGCAGGGCTACGATCTCACCATCGCCGGCCATACGCATGGCGGCCAGGTGGATTTTGAAATTTTGCACCAGCACTTCAATGTCGCCCGCTACTTCACGCCCTATGTGCGCGGCCTCTATCGCGGCGAGAAGTCGTCCGTCTATGTGTCGTCCGGCCTGGGCACCATCGGCGTTCCGGTCCGCATCGGCGCGCCACCGGAGATTTCGGTTCTTCGCCTGTGCGCTATCTGATCCTGAGCGACATCCACGCGAATTGGGAAGCGCTCGACGCGGTGCTGGCGAGCGCCGGGTCCGCACTACGATCGCATCGTCTGCTGCGGCGACCTGGTCGGTTATGGCGCCGATCCCGACGCGGTGGTGCAATGGGTACGCACCAACGTCAGCGGCGTCGTCCGCGGCAATCACGACAAAGCCTGCGCCGGCCTGGAGGATCTGGAGTGGTTCAACCCGGTGGCGCGCCTGTCGGCCCTGTGGACCCAAGCGATGGTTCAACCGGAAAACATCGAGTATCTGCGCAGCCTGGCGCAAGGTCCCGAGCGGATCAACGGGTTTCAAATCCTGCACGGCTCTCCGCTCGACGAAGATGAATACGTGCTCTCCGAAGCAGGACGTGGCGCAAGTGGCGCCGTACCTGGATTGCAGCGTCTCGTTTTTCGGACACACCCATGTGCAGGGCGCGTTCCTGTGCCATCGCAATGGCGTCAAGCGCTTGCTCAACGGCGAGACCGCCGCCCCACCGGAAGTCCTGGAGCTGGAACCGGACGTAACTTACCTGATTAATCCCGGATCGGTGGGACAGCCCCGAGACGGTGATCGCCGCGCCGCCTACGCGATCTATGAGCCACGAACGCGGCTGGTGTCGCTTTGCCGCGCTGAATATGACGTCGCTTCCGCGCAGAAGAAGATCCTCGAGGCGGGCTTGCCGGAATTGCTGGCGCTTGCGCTTGGGCGCTGGACTCTGAGGTTACCTACGAAAGATCGTTCCTTTTACTGGCTGCTGGCCGTGGTGTTCGTGCTTTCGCGGCTTGGTTATTACCTGCTGGGCGTCCGCTTTGACGCGCGGCCCATTCAGCATTACTTCCAGTTCGTTGACCCCGAGCTACTGAAGCACCGGCTCATCGAAAGCTTGTTTTACTTGCACGTCCAACCGCCGGGTTGGAATCTCTACACCGGCATTGCGCTGAAGCTGTTTCCCCAATCCTATCCGATCGCTCTTCATATCGCCCAGTTACTCATGGGATTGGCGATTTGCTGGTTGATCTTTTACTTAATGCGAGCGTTAGGAGTAAGTCGCTGGATCGCATTCTGTTTGGCGGCCTGGTTCACCGTTAGTCCGGGCGTCGTATTGTTTGAAAACTTTCTGTTGTACGAATACATGGTGGCTTGTCTATTAGTCGCCGCGGCAGCGGCTTTGTGGCGCTACGCCGCCCGGGGCTCCCTTCCCGGGATGGTATTGTTCTTCGTCTGTTTACTAGCTTTGTTGTTGGTCAGGAACTTTTTCCACCTGATCTATGTCGTCGCCATCCTGGCTGCGCTCGTTTATCTCTCGAAAGGCCACCGCCAACGTATACTACTCGCCGCCGCTCTGCCATTGCTCGCCGTTCTGGGGCTGTACACCAAGAACTGGATGCTGTTCGGAAGTTTTTCAGGCAGTACTTGGATAGGCATGAACATGGATACTATCACCGCGCATCAACTGACGAGCAGCGAAGCGCGAGACCTGGTCAGCCGGCGCGTGATCTCGCCGGTTTCGTTATTGGATCTCGGGTCGCCAGTCGAGCTATACCGTCCGTATATCCAAATGCCCGCTCGGACCGGCATTCCGGTGCTGGATGAGTGCGTGACCTCCACTGGCGCCACCAATTTCAATTGCCTGGCATTCTTTCAAGTCCAACGGACCTACACGCGCGATGGACTGACCTTGCTGCGAATTTATCCGGTCGTCTATCTCCGCTCGCTTGAGGCTGCGTGGTTCACTTACTTCCTTCCGGCGGGAGATTTTCCGTTCTTCGACCTGAACCGGCCGCGCATCCGTACCCTCGATCGCTTCTGGAATGTCGTGTTCTTTGGCCAACTGGAAGACGCGGGCGATCGCAAAGAGCTGCGCAGGTTGAAGGATCAGCGCGGCCCGGCTTCACTGCTGCTCCATACCGGACTTTTCCTGATGATCGGCCTGCCGGCGCTTTGGATCTGGGGCGTCGCTTACCTGGTGCGTGGCGTCCGCCGCAAGACGCTCGATCGCGCGCCGGCGATTCTAATCGGATTCCTGCTCTTTAACATTGCCTATATCACGGCAGTCGCGAACTTCCTATCGAGCTTCGAAAACAATCGCTATCGTTTTCCGATTGATGCATTCTATGTGGTGCTGCTGGGCCTTGCGGTTGATCGGCTCTGGCGCCGCTACGGGACGGCCACTGCCTGTAAGGAAGTGGTCGCCACGACGTTGCCACTGCCATCCAGCCGGTCCACGACGTAGTAGAGCACACGATTCGGCAAGCTCGGAATCGTGACGGTGCAAATCGCTCCATTCGCACAACCTTGGCGCGTCACAGTTTCATTTGTGAAACTGTAGGGGTCGCTTGGGGAGCCACTTGGGATCTCGGTGGAACAATCCTGCGCATACGCTGTGCAACGCAGCAAGTCGCCTCCGTTCTCAAAATAGCCGAAGCGCGCGCGGATGTTACTCGCAAGGGCCACTCCCGGAGAAGTCAGTGTCACTGGCACGAATGACGTGCGATTCACGCTGTCCGCCGGCAACGCTGGCGGAATTCGGTAAGCCAGCCACTCGTTGCGCACGCCGTCCAGCCAATAGCCGAGACAAAACATGAATTGCGCATCCGCCGTTGGCCGGCAATTACTGTATACATAAGCGGTCCCCGGATGGCCATGAACATATCCGAACTTTCGAGTGCTCAAACCGCTAAAGTCGCTATGATCAATCCGGAATTGAATGCTTTGGCCACTCCAGGGCGCGGGCTGATAGAGACACGGGATCGCTTGCGTGAACTGAGAACTGGCGCACTGGGATCCCAGGTCCGCCATCGGCAGGCTCATATACAAAGCGCCGACGGTTGATCCCTGCATGCACTCATTCACATTGAATGCCCGGCAATAACTCCAGCTTGGTAAGTCGACCGTATTCCCGGTTGTCGGGCTGCTTACGTCACGCGCAAGATATCGCCCCGCGAATCCGGAAAGACCGAGCCGCTTGTAATCGCTTGGTCCCGCTGCGCAACAATCTCCCGCTACCCGAAATGTCTGGCTGGTTCCACTGACTAGTGTGAGCGACATGGTGCCGAACACGGCGCCTCCGTTCGATTCCGGCCCGCCGCCACCTGACGGATTGAAGTGCCGGTAATCCACAAAGAACGGCGGCATCGCCGCATTCGGCGCATAGGTGCCGCTGTTATAGGACTGCGCCAGCGAGTTGCTCGCGCCGTTATTGCTCCCCGCGAAGGCCGGCCAGGAGGAAGCCGACGGCTGCATCGCACTCCACAACAGCGCCGGCACCGAGGTGCCGACCGAACCGATATAGCGCCCACCAAACCATGTCTGCTGATACGAATAGGAACCAGCGCCGGCCGCGGGCGCCGCGGAACCGTGCGACGAAAAGCGCAGCGGATTGTTCTTGGTCCAGGTATTGCCCGAGTTCGATGCGTCCAAAGCCACTGCATTCGTCGAGTAAGTTGGCCCCATATACAGCCACCATGGGCCGGTGTGTGCGCTGCCGCTCACATCATTCTTAGCCCCGAACAATGGATACAGGTAATTGTATCCGGCCCATCGCAGTAACCATAAGTTGATATCCGTCGCGCTGTTGTAGGTGGCGGAAAGCAAGACCAGGTTCTCGCCCTGATCGCCTGCGTTGGTTAGCAGCCAGTCGCCGGGCTGCATATCCTGTAGCTTCGACCAATTCGCATTGGCCGCTCCAAAACCAGGTGTTGTGCAGGCGAATTCCTGCTTTTCCGTATTACCATCAGGAAATGTGTAAGTCGAGTTCGGATTCTGCTGGCACGGAGGCGAAGAAACCTTGACCTGAATGCAATTCGCGGTTCCCGACAGCCCTGCGTAGGGCGCAATCAGATTCGACGGACACGTGTACGCCTCGCTCCCGCCGATGTTCGTGCTTTGCTGCGGTCCTCCCGAGCAACCGCTGCAATCCCACAGTGCGCTCGATCCGGCGCCCGCTCGATTCACTTCCGTGACATTCATCTTGAACGAATCGGGAAACACCAGGTTCGCCGCGCCTGTGTCTTCCTGCGGATCGATCACTGCAAAGCGCCACGTCCCCATCGTCAGCACCGGCGCCCCGTGCAATCCGCACCACCGGCAATCCCCTTCATTCCAACTGTTCCGTATGCTCCGCAGCACGCCGCTGGATGTATCGAACGAAGCCATGAGACCAATGTGATTCTGCACGTTCCCCATGCTCGCGGAAAAGTATCCGCCGTCAAAACCCGCCACCACCGGGTTGTTCATCCATCCGAGATCGAAACCCGCATGCGGCGGCCCAACGGTCTGCCCGAGATAGTTTAGACCTGTTTGATAGGCGCTCACCATTTGAGATTGAATGTCGTGGCCGCCATTCGCCGGTGTCAGATTCGTCCATTCAAAACAGTCGTCCGCGATGGCTGTGTTGGGATTGTAGTCTCCGTAGGTGGGATATGGGTGAAATGCAACGAACCCAGCGCATCCAGTAAAAGACTCGTTGTAAGTCAGCTTCCAGACGCGGTTATTCGAGTCAATTGTGTAAGCGGAGGTTCCGTCGACATTGTCAAAGAAGTAGCCGCTGACGCCAGTCGGACCAGAAGGCAAACTATCGCCATTGGCGTTCAAGCGTGAGCTGCCTGCGGTCTTCGATGCCATCGCCAACAATCGTGTCTCCGCGCGAACTGAACCGTCGCCGTTAAACGGTATCCATAACAGCAGCGCTGCCCCTCCAGCGCTATCCACTACGTTCGTCAGGTATCCGGTCAAAGGCGGGTTTAGGATTGTGGATCCGTCGGCTGTCTTTGTCACCGACACCGATGTTTGGTTCATCATCCCCGTGTCGCCGTTGCAGCACGCGCTCGGCATCGTCGCATATGCGTAGTTGACGCCCACGCTTACGTTGACGGTCGAAGCGGTATTCGACTTACTAACCACGATTCCGAATGTGGCGCCAACGTATGGCACGCCTGCCAGCGTCCCTGCGTTTTCCTGAATCGTCAGAGCAGAAGACGTGCTCACTCTGTTCACGTGATAATAAGCGCCATTGATCAGAATGGGGGTCCCGGTAACCCAATCGGTATCAAAGTAGTTCTGCGTGCCGCTAGCATTTTGCAGCGTGACCGCTTGCCCCGCGACGTTCACCGTTCCCGCGGGCGGCACCACCAAGTGATGCTGCGGTGTAAAGCCCCACGATAAGAACGGAGGGTTGACCGCCAATTGCGGATAAGTCCCGAGTCTCAACGGCGCACCGGTTGGACACGCCGGGGTCGTCACAGGTGTTCCCACCACCGTCTGCCCGCCATCCTCCGAAAGCTGCAGCGTTATCGTCGTCCCGCTGGACGACGCATTCCCGCAATACACATCGAACGACAAATCGTCGACCGTGCATTTCGGATACCAGCCGGCGAACGTCGTTCCCGCCGGACAAGCGAAGTTGCCGAGAGGAATGAACGCCCGATCCGCTGGCCCGCCCGAGCCAACCGAATAAGTCGCTCCGTTCGATCCGATATTCCCTAGGGCCGCCCACTTTCCCGTCCCGCTCGCATCCAACGGAGCACCGAGCACGCCCGCATTCCCAGCCGCCAGACTCAGCGCCGAGACGCTCATCATCCCCGGCGCGGTAACCCGCCAGAATTCCGCGCCCGTCACCGGATCGACATAGGATTTCTGCTGATTCGTCCAATCGATCACCGGATAGTCCATATTTCCGAACTTAGACGCATTAAATGGAACCGGATCGGGCGCCGTGTTCCCCCACGCAATGGATCGAGTTACAAACGTTGCCGCGACCTCCGCATCCGATCCGCAAGTAACTCCAACCCAGTAAGTGCCCGCCGCGGCGAGCGCATCGTTGCCGGCTCGCGTCCCGAGCACAAAAACGTGCAGGTTGCCAGTCACGATGGACCCGGCGCGGGCATCCGTACTTGTGTTGTCGGTCAGATCCGCCACGTTTAACGTGAACGCGCTTCCACGCGATGCCCGATAAGTGCAAAATCCCGCCTGATCGGTACGCACCGTAATCTTCGCCTGCATCTGGGTCGGCTCGATGGACAATATCGACGTATTCGCCAGGCAGGGTGCGACCGCTAAGAACCAGAGTAAGTTTCGCATGGCTCAAAATGTGGTCAATGCCGCACGCCGCCACACGTTCGCGGCCGTGCATAAATAGAAGAACGATCCATCCGTCGCCCACGAACCCATCGTGCAAGCCGTGCTCGACGTCGCCGGCGCTGAAACGCGCAACCCGATCACCGACGTGTCGGCGCTGAATTGAGTCTTCCCGGAAATCTCCGTGCTCGTAATGCCGGTCCCCACCGTGACGCTTTTGGAACTCAAGAACGCCCGCTGATCGGCGCCACCCGTCGCGTCCCACGTTCCGTTGGTGGCTGACCACGTGAACAGCGGGATCGCGTCCACTGGAAAGGCCGTTACGCCGCTCAACGCCGTGCAGCCGCTGTTGCAACTTGTGGTCACGTTGGATCCCACCGTCAACACGCCCGCGCTTGAAACGTACACCAGGGCCAGCCCGCTGCCGGCCGAAATCGTCGCCGTGGCGCCGGTCCCGAAGGAATACACCAAGCTTCCAAACCTTACCAGGCAGGGCGTCGCCGTCGAGCAGTTGGCCCCGATGGCCAGCGTCGTCGCGCTTGTCAGCGTCGCTGCGAAGTCGCCCAATTGGCTCGCCATCGACGCGGCCAGGCGGCCCTTGCTCTAAGGTCCATGAGTTCGTCGACGTGCAGCCGTATACGTTCATACCCGCCGCGGCGTCCAGCCTGTAATACATTTCGCCTTGCCCGCACGTCGCAGGCAGCCCGGCGCCGGAACGGAACGGCTTGGTCGCGCTCGCCCCGGAAAAGTCCACATCCCGGCTCTGCAAACGTAGATCCACTTGGGTGAGCTGGCCATACAGCGCGCCCGCGAAGATCGCGATCAATAAACCTCTGCGAATCAACATGCCTCTTAGCGCCCCCTTTAGCGCCTACAGTCTCTCACGCAATCTGGCGGCTCTCGCCTTAACGCCCAGCGTCAATTCAGGCAAACCTGATCGATCGATTCCGTTTCTTGACCTTGGAAAAAATCTCCGAGAAATGTCACCACCCTAACGGCACTTACTCCCGGGACTTTGAAATCAGCTCATTCCACTCCGGTCGTAACCTCGGTACTCTGGGAGCGCGGAGGATCCACTCCGTCCCCGCCAAGCCCCATCGCGGCGGCTGGCTTCGTTCTGTTTTGCATCTACTTGCTTTCCGGCTTTGCGAACGATTGGTCGCTGCATTTGTTCGGCGTCAAGGCTTACCTCTCGGCCGTCACGCTCGCCCTCCTCCCGCTGGCCTGGCTATTCTCGGGCAACGCTCTGCGCGGCTTCCATACACGCACCGGACGGTATTGGACGGCGTTCCTGATATGGATGCTGCTGGCGGCGCCGTTGAGCGTTTGGAGAGGCGGTAGCGCCGCTCTCATCGCCAACTACGTTCCCCGCGCCTACTTCTGCTTCTTCTACACTTGTTCATTCGTTACGTCGCTCCGCCGCTGCCGCCAGTTGATGTACGTCCAGATCGCCGCCGCGGCCGCTTTGTTGCTCAGTTGCGTGGCTTTCGGCAGCCTTGGTGACGATCCCCTGAGCGACATTGCCAGCGACACGCGCTTTCGGATTCCCCACAGTCTCTTCTATGCCAACTCCAACGATCTTGCGCTGGCGCTGCTGCTCGGCATCAGTTCGTTTCTGTTTCTTGTCGCCCGCCCCAGAATCGGACCCTGGGTGGCGGGCGTGGCGGGAATTCTCCTGGCCGCTTTTTACGCCTTTCAAACTGGCTCGCGTGGCTCCGTGATTGCGGCCTTCAGCATGTTTGGTCTGATCTTTTGCCTCAGCCGCAGTAAGTGGAAGGCGCTGGCGCTGGCGCTCGCGGCACTCGGAGTGGTGTCCATCGCCAGCATGGCGGGCGCCCCGTCCAGCGCATTTCACCGGCTATCCTTGTTGCTCAACAACCCGGCCTCGGCCCGCTCTGAAACCTCGGCCGATCTCTCCAGCGTCGCTTCCCAGCAGCAACGGCAGGAACTGTTCAAAACTAGCCTGCGCTACACTCTGCTGCACCCGCTGTTCGGAGTTGGACCCGATCAGTTCCCAGCCGCCGTCGAGCAGGATGCTGCCCGCTCAGGCCAGCACACCCCATGGCTCGGAACGCACAACAGCTATACGCAAATATCGAGCGAATGCGGAATCCCGGCGCTGATCTTTTACGCCGCTGTGATGGTTTTGTGCCTGCGCTCGAACTTAAGGCTCTATCTCCAAACCCGGGATCGCCCCGCGGCACGCGAGCTTGCTGCTCTCAGCCGATGCCTACTGGCCGGTACCAGCGTCTACGCGGTCAGCGCATTCTTTTTTCACATGGCCTACAGTGTGCATCTCCCAGTGCTCGCCGGCTTCACCGTCGCACTCCGGATGGCCTACGGCGAAGCTCGGGTGAGATCAATCGCTTCAGCAACATAGCTGAAATTACCAAACGAACCCAATCCACCGCGCCGGATGCCGTTTTCGCTATACTATACTGGGCTTAGACCCCACCGTGTCCCAAGTAGGAGCCTCTCGTTATGTTTGATCTCTTTCGCAGCCGCGCCAAAGCCGTCCGCATCATGTTGGGCGCCATGCTCGGCGTTATGGCGCTGTCCATGCTCGTTTACCTCATCCCAGGCACCGGAGTGACCACTGCCGCGGATACGGGCGACCAGGTGGTCGCCGAGATCGGAGGAACCAGCGTCACCGTTGCCCAGATTGAGCAGCAGCTCAAGACCGTGTTGCAAAACAAGCAGCTGCCTCCCGACCTTGCGGCTACCTACATTCCGCAACTTGTGGACCAAGCCATTTCCGAGCGCGCCGTCGCCTACGAGGCCCAGCAACTTGGCAACCGGATTTCCGACCGCGATCTCGCCAATGATGTGCGCTCTTTGCCGTTCGCCAGCTTGCCCCCGGATCAATACCAGCAATACGTCGAACAGCAAACCGGAATGACCGTCCAGGAGTTCGAAAACAACGTGCGTCTGAATAGTTACGAAAGTTCTATTACGAACGTCGCGAACGAAGGCATCATAGTCACTCCCGCCGAAGCTGAGAACGAATATCGGCACCGCAATGAAAAGATCAAGATCGACTACATCGGATTCGATCCCACCAAGATGATCGCAAACATGAAGGCCACCCCCGAGGAACTCAGCGCTTACTTCGCCCGGAACCGCGGCTTCTACAAACTGTCCGAAACTCGCAGCCTTCAAATGATCGTGGCCGACCAAAACAAGGTCGGCGAGACCATCCAAATTCCTGACGCGCAGGTGCAGAGCTACTACAATTCGCACCTGGATCAGTACCGGACGCCTGAGCGTGTCCATATGCGCCACATTCTCTTCAGCACCGGCAACAAGTCCAAGGATGAAGTGCCCAAGATCCAGGCCCAGGCCGAGGACGTGTTGAAACAGATCAAAGCTGGAGCGAATTTCGCCGACCTGGCGAAAAAGTTTTCGCAAGATCCCGGCTCGGCCCAAAAGGGCGGAGACGTGGGCTGGGTTACCCGTGGACAGATGGCGAAGAACATCGAGGACACCGCCTTCGGGCTGAAGGTCAATGAGATCAGCGGTGTCATCACCTCCGAAATCGGATTCGAAGTCCTTCAGGTTCTCGAGAAACAGGCGCCGCACCTGCAAACGCTCGATGAGGTGAAGAGCCAGATCGTGACGACGCTGCGAAATCAAACTGTCTTCGATCGCATGCAGGACCTCGCCGATCAGGCGCACACGGAGTTGGTCAAGGCGCCCCAGAATGCGCAGCAGATCGCCACAAAACTCAATCTCTCTTTCATCAATGTCGCCAGGTATGCCGCGGGCAATCCACTGCCCGATATCGGGAGCGATACCCAGGTTGGAGCAACCGTCACGAGCATGAAGGCGGGCGAAGTGAGCCAGGTGATGCAGGCTGGAAACAAGCTGCTGGTGGCTGTCGTCACCGGAATTAACCCACCCCATCCCGCGGAACAGTCTGAAGTCGAATCCGCGGTACGTGCGAACTATCTGGAGGTTCGTGCGGTCGGTATCGCAAAGGACAAGTCCGCCCAGGCAGCCGCGCTGATCAAGCAAAATGGCGGCGATCTCAAAGCCGCGGCCAAGGCGGTTGGCGCGGAGGTAAAAACCTCCGATTTCTTCACCCGCACCGGCGCCGCCGAAGGAATCGGGTCCGCAGCCGTGCTAGGCGACGTATTTGAAAAGCCCGTGGGCACGACCTTCGGGCCGATGACCGCCGCCAGCCAGACGATTATTGGCAAAGTCACCGGCCGCCAGGACATCGACATGACCAAGTTCGCCCAGGAGAGGGACCAGATCGTCCTGCAGCTCAAGGCCAAAAAGGCAACCGAGCAGCAGGGCCTCCTGCAGGACAGTGTGCTTACCGATCTTATCCAGCGCGGCAAAGTTAAGAAGCACCAGCAGGTCATCGACCGGCTGATCGCGCAATATCGCACCTAGCCGAAATCCAGCATGATCCATTCCCTGCTGGACTTCCTGCGGACGCTCACCACGCCCGAGCGCTTGATCCATCTGCTCTCGACGGCGCTCTCCGGATGGCTTGGCTACGCCACGCTGACCGCCATCGTATTCACCGAGACCGGTTTGCTGGTCGGCTTCGTGCTGCCTGGCGATTCCTTGCTCTTCACCATCGGCGTTGTGGCCGGGGCCGGCCAGCTCAATCTCTTCGTCATGATTGTGTTGCTGACTTGCGCCTGCCTCATCGGAGATTGGTGCGGGTATCTGCTCGGCCGCCGCGCCGGTCCAGCCATCTTCAATAAGCCTGATTCGCGCTTCTTCAAGCAGGAGCACTTGCAGCGCACCAACGCGTTCTACGCAAAGCACGGCGGCAAAACGATCATCTACGCGAAATTCGTGCCGGTGATCCGCACTTTCGCGCCCTTCGTGGCCGGGGTCGCGAATATGCGCTATCGCAGCTTCATCTCCTTCGATGTTTTCGGCGCCACGGGGTGGGTTGTCTCGATGACCGTTCTCGGCTACTTCCTGGGCGAAATCCCGCTCATCCGGCGCAATTTCGAAAAGTTCGTCTTGTTGATTGTCTTCGTTTCGTTGCTGCCCGTGATTTGGCACGCCGCGAAGGGCATCCTGCAGCGCAAGCCGAGCCTACAAGCGGGTGACTAACTGCTCGATCGCCGCTCGCACCGCCGGATCGCGCTGCTCCTCCACCTCGTCGCCTTTCGCCACGCCCAGCGCTTGATTGAAGATCTCCTGCTTTAAACGGCTTTGCAACCAGCCGCGCTCGGTGGCCCATTCGCCGACGCTCGGTTGAATATTGCGCTGGCCGGCATAAACCTGAAAGTCTTCGAGGATGGAAGGCGTAACCTCAAAATCGGCCTGGATCTTGTGCTTGTCGATGATACTCGGTGGCGAACGAAGTGATTGTGCCGCTCGCATCCAGCGCCACGCGCAGCCGCGTCTGCGGTTCCGGACCAATCACGATATCCGGCTGAATGCCGCCGCCACCGGTGACCGTCCGGCCCGAGTCGGTGTGAAACTGCTCGGCCTGCTTCTCGATCTCCAGGTGCCCGCTCGGGAGCGGCTTTTGAATCGATCGGCCGCTTGGCGTGTAGTAGAACGCAGTCGTCAGCGCCAGCGCGGTGTTGCCTGTCAAGCGGAAAAACGTTTTGCACCAGCCCTTTTCCGAAGCTCGGCTCTCCCAGAACTACGGCGCGATCGTGATCCTGCAATGCGCCGGTCAAGGATTTCGGCCGCGCTCGCCGTCTTCTCGTTCACCAGCACCGCCAAGCGGAAAAGTGTACGGCGTCGCGGTCTTCGGAACCTCGACCGATTGATCTTCCATGCTCCGCCCTTTCACGCTCAGCAGTTTTTGGCCGGGTTGCAGAAAAAATGCTGCGGCTTCGAGCGCGGTCTGCACCACGCCGCCAGGGTTGTCGCGCAAATCCAGGACCAGCGCTTTCAACTTCGTCGCCGCCCAAGTTCTCTATCGCGTCTTTGAGCTGTTTCGCGGTTTGCGGATCGAAGCCGTTCACGCGGATGTAGCCGATGCCGGGCTGCAACATGAAACGCGCGGTCCACGCTGGGCGAATCCAGCAGCTCTGGATCCAGCACGAATTCGAGCGGCCGCGCATTCCCAGGCCGGCGCACGAACAATTGCGCGCGATGCTGGTGGGACTCGCCGAGAAACCCGACGATTTGCTCGAACTCCAGCCGCGCCAGCACTACTCCGTTCACCGCCACGATCTCATCGCCCGGCTGCAATCCGGCCTTAGCCGAAGGCGTACCAGGCAGGGCTTGCAAAACGATCACGCGTCCGGGCAGCACGGAAACCACCGTGCCGAATCCCTTGCGCTCGGAATTCTCCATCTGCTTGAGCTGCTCGTTCTGATCCGGATCGAAGAAGATGGAATGCGGATCCAAGGTGCGCAGCATGCCCGGAATCGCGCCCTGATAGACCGCTTGCTGCGTGTTCACCGGGTCCGCGGCCTCGGTCTCCACGATGGAAAGCAGTTCGGTGAAGCGCTTGAGAGCGCTGTCCAGATCCGCCGTGGACGGCGGCGCCGCGAACAAGAACAGAGAGTGGTAAAAGCATTTACTTCGAGTACGTCATTTTGAGTATCGGAGGCGTTGCTTGGCCGCGTGCCGCTCCATCGCCAGTTCAATCAGCCGGTCGATCAGCTTCGGCATCGGCGAGGCCTGAATACTCCCACATCTTAGGGTACATGCTAATGGAGGTGAATCCGGGAATGGTGTTGATCTCGTTGATATACAGCTTTCCGGTGGCGGTCTCGAGGAGAAAATCGACGCGCGCCATGCCTTCGCATTCGACAGCGCGATAACATTCCACCGCCAGGCGCTGCATCTCGGCGGTCTGTTCGGGCGAGAGGTCCGCCGGGATCACCGTTTGCGCCGCGTCCAGCAGATACTTGTCTTCGTAGTCGTAGAACTCGCGCGAGGGCAGGATTTCGCAAGGGGCCGCAGCCATGGGATCTTCGTTGCCGAGCACGGCGCATTCGAACTCGCGGCCCGTGATGCCGCGCTCGACGATAACCTTGCGATCGTATGAAGACGCCAATTCGATCGCGGCTTTCAGCTCTTCGCAATTCCGCGCTTTCGAAATGCCGACCGACGATCCGAGATTCGCGGGCTTCACGAAGACCGGAAAACCCAAATCCCGGCACGGCGCGCCGGCGGCGCCGGCGAGGACGTAATACTCCACTACCGGCAGGCCGCGTTCGGCTGCGACGCGCTTCATCATGTCCTTATCCATCGAAATCGACGAAGCCAGCACGCCCGCGCCGACATAAGGCAAATCGGCCAGCTCCAGCAAGCCTTGCACTGTGCCGTCTTCGCCAAACGTCCCATGCAGCACCGGAAACACCACATCGACTTCCGGGATTTCCACCGGGCTCCGGAAGAATCGGCCGCGGGCTCCACTTTCCATCCTTTGAAATCAGGTAATGCAGCACCTTGTACTTCTCCGCGTCCATCGCGTCAATCACCGATTTTGCCGATCGCAGCGAGATCTCGTGTTCGCCCGTGCGTCCCGCCGTAAATCAACCGCTACTCTCGTTTTCATTTGGCTACAGAATCCTTTTTCCCATGGCCGACATCACCAGTTCCACCGCCAGAATCGCAGTCCGGTTCGCTTCATCGATCACCGGATTCACTTCCACCACTTCCATGGACACCACGCGCCCCGTGTCGCCCAACATCTCCATGGCCAGGTGCGCTTCGCGATAGGTGATGCCGCCCTGGACCGGCGTGCCGACGCCCGGCGCCTCCCGCGGATCGACGGCGTCCATGTCGAGCGAAACGTGGATGCCCGCCGTTCCCGTTCGCCGCCACCCGAATGGCTTCCTCAAAAACCGACCGCATCCCGCGCTCATCGATGTCACGCATCGTAAAGGCATGAACCCCGGAGCGCTGCACAATGTCGCGCTCCAGGCCATCCACCGAACGAATGCCAACCAGCGCGACGTTGGCGGGATCCACTTTCGGCGAGTAACCGAAGATTCCGGTCAACTCCTGGGGACCCTGGCCGATGCAGCACGCCAGCGGCATTCCATGCACGTTGCCGCTAGGGCTGCTTTCGGGCGTGTTCATATCGGTGTGCGCGTCGATCCAGATCAAGCCCAGCCGTTCGCCCCGGCGATGAAAGTGCCGCGACGCACCCGACACCGTGCCCACCGCGATCGAATGATCGCCACCCAGGACCAATGGAAACTTGCCCGCATCGCAGCGCGCTATCCACCATCTCGGCCACCAGCGTACAGGTTTCCGCGATCTGCGGCAGATACTTCGCGCGCGAATGCACTTCGGCCTGGCTCTCGCGCTGGATCACGGGGACATTGCCCAGGTCCTCCACTTCGTAGCCAAACTCGGCGAGACGGCCGTTGAGATTCGCCACCCGCACAGCCGATGGTCCCATGTCGACGCCGCGACGCCCCGCGCCTAAATCGAGCGGCGCGCCGATAATCGCGATGTGCTTCGGACGCATGGATCGAGTGATTAGGGCCGCGTCCGGTACAGCATGCGCGGAAAAGCGATGGTCTCGCGAATGTGCTCCAGACCGCACATCCACGCCACAAAGCGCTCGATGCCCATGCCGAAGCCCGCGTGCGGCACGCTGCCGAACTTGCGCAGATCCATGTACCAATCGAACGCTTCGCGCGGCAACTGGTGCTCTTCCAGGCGCTTCAGCAGCAGATCGAGATTGTGGATGCGCTGCCCGCCGCCGATGATTTCGCCGTAACCTTCGGGCGCGATGAAATCCACGCCCAGCGCCAATTCCGGCCGATCGGGATCGGGCTCGAAGTAAAACGCTTTGATCTGCGTCGGAAAGCGATCCACGATGAGCGGCCGATCCAAACCTTCGGTGATCAGCGTTTCATCGGTGCCGCCGAAATCGCCGCCCCATTGGATCTCGCTGCCTTTCTTCTGCAGCTCGACGACGGCGTCATCGTAGCTCATGCGCGGAAACGGCGATTGGACGGTTTCGAGTTTGCTGGTGTCGCGCTCCAGCTCCTTCAGCTCGGCTCGGCGATTCTTCGAGCACGCGCCCGACCACGTACACCACCAACTCCTCGCCCACGCGCTTCACGTCTTCGAGCGTGGCGTAGGCCATTTCCGGCTCCACCATCCAGAACTCGGTCAGATGGCGGCGCGTCTTCGATTTCTCGGCGCGGAAGGTCGGCCCGAAGCAATAGACCTTGCCGAACGCCATGGCGTCGGCTTCGTTGTAAAGCTGGCCGGACTGCGTGAGGTAGGCCTTTTCGTCCTCGAAGTAGTTCACTTCGAATAGCGTGGTGGTGCCTTCGCACGCCGCGGGCGTGAAAATCGGCGTGTCCACCAGCGTGAATCCGTGCGTGTCAAAGTAATCGCGCACCGCGCGGATCACCTCGTGGCGCACGCGAATGGCCGCGTGCTGGCGCTTGCTGCGCAGCCACAGATGGCGATGGTCCATCAGAAAATCGACGCCGTGTTCCTTGGGAGTGATGGGGTAGGGATCGGACTCGGGAATCCGCTGCACGATCTCGGCGCCTTCCACATCCATTTCGTAGCCGCCGGGCGCGCGCTGCTCAGCCCGGATCTTGCCGCGCACGATCAACGACGACTCCTGCGTCAGATTCTTCAGCTCTTCGAAGGTCGCTTCATCCAGGTTGGCCTTCACCGCAACGCACTGCATGGTGCCGGTGCCGTCGCGCAGCAGCGGGAAGACGATCTTGCCGGACTTGCGCAAGTTGTAAAGCCACCCGGCGATCTCGACGGGCTCACCCACGTGCCGCCCGGCGTCTTCAATTCGAATTCGGGAATATGCCGTCACGTTAACTCTTCAAGCTTTTCAAAAATTCGTTGCACTACTTCAAGCGACTGCGGGAGGGGGAACTCCGGATAATCGCGCAGCTCCAGCAACAGCGGATACTGCGCCGGTAGCGACCGCAGCAGGCCCATCGTTTCGCTCCAGTCGATGGAACCGTCCTGGGAATTGAACGGCCATAAATGACTGTCTTCGGCGCCGTTGTTATCGTGCAGATGGGTGGAGCGAATGCGATTTTTCAAGATGGCGAACGCCGCGGCCACGCCCTCGTTCATGTGCGCGTGTCCGACGTCAAGGCAGAAGTTCAGTTTCAAGTGCGTCTGCTCCAGGAACTGAACCAGGCGCTGGGCGCTGGACAACTGATTGGGCGTGTTTTCGAGCAACACCTCCACGCCGCGCGCGCGGGCGAAGAGATTCAGCTCCTCGAGCGACGTGAAAGCCGCTTCCACCTTGCGCTCGTCGTATTCCTCCTCGAAGACGCCGATGTGTTGGACCAGGTAGCGAAAGGGAATCACCTCGGAAATATCCAACGCCCGCTTGATCTCGTCAAGCATGTCGATCCGCTTGGACTTTGTGAGCTCACAAATGTTGATGTGCGCGTTGGGGCCCGAGCGCCCCCACATATCGTCGCTGTACATGGGCGAGTGGAGGGAATGCAGCTTCAGCTTCGAATCGCGAAACCAATGGCCGAGCTCGGTGATCTGCGCGCGATCGCGATAGTCCAGGTGCTGGCGCGCGCAAAAGATCTCCACCGCGGGCACGCCCGCCTGCCAGATCCGATCCAGCCAGACGGTGTTTAAGCGATGATTGACCAGTAAGTGGGTCGAGAGAACGTGGTCCATTCGTCGGTTAGTATCCTTCGGCCTTTCCGTTGCCCCGTGGATCAGTGGCGCCTTCGAGCCAGCCGTCCTGGTTCAGGATCGCCTCCACGCGCGCCACAACGGGCGAGCTGCCTTCGAGCGGCGAGACTTGATGCCCCATGGCGCGTAACAGCGCCACCGTATCCGGAGAGATTCCCTTTTCGACATACAGCACGTCGGGCATCCACTGATGATGAAAGCGCGGCCAGTCCACGGCATCTTGCACGTTCATGTGGAAGTCGGCGACATTCAGAAGCACCTGCAGCACCCCGTTGATGATGCGCGAGCCACCCGGCGCTCCGAGCATCAGGAAAAGCTTGCCGTCGCGCGCCACGATAGTCGGCGTCATCGACGAAACCGGGCGTTTCCCGGGCTGGATGGCATTGGCCTCCCCCTGAATCAAGTGGAACAGATTTTCTGCGCCGGGTTTAGCCGCGAAGTCGTCCATCTCGTCGTTGAGCAGGAAGCCCAGGCCTGGCACGGTGACGCCGCTGCCGTAGCCGTTGTTCAGCGTGTAAGTGACCGCGACCGCGTTTCCCTCGCTATCCACGATGTTGAAGTGCGTGGTCTCGGTGCTTTCTCGCACGCTCAACACGCCCGGACGAATCTGACTGCTGGGCGTGGCGTGCTCGCGATCGATACTAGCGCGTCGGGTCGCAATATAGTGCGGGTCGAGCAGTTTGCGCACCGGCACCTGATAGAAGTCGGGATCGCCGAAGTACTCGCTGCGATCGGCATAAAATCGGCGCATCACTTCGGCGACGTAGTGGATGGACGCGGCCGATCCGGCGCCCGTCTTCTCGTAACCGGAGCCTTCCAGCATTGCGAGCATCTGCAGCAATCCCACGCCTCCCGCGCTGGGTGGAGGCGCGCTGATGATCTCGTCGCCGTGATAATGCCCGCGCAACGGTTCCTGCTCGACAGCCTGATAAGCTTTCAAGTCAGCAAGCGTGATCAGGCCTCCGTTGGACGCCATGGCCGCGGCCAGCTTCCGGGCCGTTTCACCTTCATAGAAATCGCTCGCGCCGCGATCGCGAATGCGTTTGAGCGTGGCAGCCAAATCGGGTTGCGCCAGCTTGTCACCGTACCGAGCGTTCAGGAAGATTCGCTTCGATTCTGGAAATTGCGACAGCAGCCGGGTTTCGGCGTCACTGTGCAGGGAAGCGGCGAAGCTGTAAGAGACGGGAAAACCTTCGGAAGCGAGCTGGATGGCCGGGTTCAATAACTCGGCCCACGGCTTGTGCCCATACTTCTGGTGCGCCAGCGCAAAGCCTCGCACCGTGCCGGGCACACCGGAGGCGCGCCATCCCACCAGACTGTCCTGAGTGACGTTGCCCTGGGCGTTCAGATACATGTTCCGCGTCGCCGCGAGCGGCGCTTTCTCACGAAAGTCGATAAAGGTAGCCCGGCCATCGGCGAAACGCGCAAGCAAAAATCCGCCGCCGCCGATGTTCCCCGCATACGGATAGGTCACCGCGAGCGCGAATGCGACGGCCACCGCGGCGTCGATTGCATTTCCGCCCGCCCGCAGCACTTGCAAGCCCACGTCCGCCGCCAGGGGCTCCTGCGCCACCACCATGCCGTGCCGCGCGTGTTCGGGCTGCCGTGCGAACAGGCTCACGGTAACCAGCGACGCGCAGGCGATTTTGATTCGCATGGACAACTTCGATTCTACCGTGGCGCCGGCGCGTAGCCGTATAGCGCCGCTCCGGCTATAATTGTGAAAACGCCCTGTTGTCCAAAGATCGGATTTGCCCGTGTGGAATGGTGATTATTTCTTCTTAATTCGCAGCCTGGTGGAAAAGGACTTCAAAGTCCGCTACCGCAACATGTCGCTCGGCGTCCTTTGGTCGTTGTTGAACCCCTTGATCATGATGGGGCTGCTGACGTTCATCTTCACCAAAATTCTCGCTCAGCACGACCGGAATTTTCCTCTGTCTGTCTTGTGCGGTCTGGTTCCGTTCAACTTTTTCACTATCGCCTGGGTCACTGGAACGACATCGTTGTTCGACAGCGCGGGACTGATCAAGAAAGTGCCGGTGCCGCGGCAGGTGTTCCCCATCGCGAGCGTCCTGTCGATGTGCCTGCATCTGCTCATACAGATCGCGCTCCTGCTGGGGCTCATCGTGGTCTTTGGGCGCGGCGTCAACATCCACTGGCTGTGGCTGCCGCTCATTTGGGGGCTGGAGATAATGTTCGTGATGGGATTGGCATTGGCGTCGTCGGCGATCAACGTCTACGTTCGCGATACGCGTTATGTGGTGGAGTCGGCCAACACGGTGCTGTTCTGGCTGGTGCCGATCTTCTACTCGTGGACGCTCATCCCCGCACGTTTCAAGGGCCTGTATCAAATCAATCCCGTGGCTGCATTGGCCCTGATGATGCGCAACGTGTTGATCGAGGGCCGGGCGCCGCTGGGTTCCACATTGATTCGCCTTGCGATCGTGTCAGTGGCTATGTTCGGGGCGGGAACATTCATTTTCGCGAAGTTGAAGGATGGTTTTTATGCGCGTTTGTAGGCCGGCATGCTGATCGAATTCCAAAACGTTTCCAAGTGGTTTCCTCACAGCACCGGACGCCAGTTGCTTCGAACGCACATCGCGCGATGGTTTGGCAGAGTGCATCATCAGCCGTTTTACGCTTTGCGGGATGTTTCCTTCCGATTGGAGGACGGCGAGAGCCTGGCGATTATTGGTTCCAACGGCGCCGGCAAGAGCACCCTGCTGAGCTTGGCGGCGGGCCTGAGTGTTCCGGACAATGGAGCAGTGCGGGTGAACGGCCGGATCGCGGCGTTGCTGGAATTAGGCGCCGGATTTCATCCCGATCTCACGGGCGCCGAGAATCTGGTTCTGAACGCCGCGCTGATTGGTCTGTCCAAGCGCCGGACCAACGAGCTTTTTGATAGCATCGTCGAGTTTTCCGGCATCGGCGAATTCATCGACGATCCGCTGCGCACCTATTCGAGCGGCATGGTCATGCGGCTGGCTTTCTCAGTCGCCGTGCAGTGCGAGCCCGATATTCTGCTGATCGACGAGATTCTGGCCGTCGGCGACGCCAGCTTTCAGGAGAAGAGCAAGGATGCGTTGGTGGCCTTCCGCCGTTCCGGCAAATCGATGCTGTTCGTGTCGCACTCGGCCGGAGCTGTGCGAGAAATGTGCGACCGGGCGCTGTGGATCGATCACGGCGCCGTGATGATGGACGGCGATGTCGAGTCGGTTCTGGAAGCGTACGAAGGGCGCGCCGTGATGAAGCACGGGGGCTGAGGCGCGGAGTACGCGTTGATTGGCGTGGTGCTGGCGGCCGGCCAAGGCGACCTGACTCCGGACTATCATTCCAGGTATTTCCCGGCAGCGGCGCTAGTGACGATCCTTGCGCTGCCTGGGTGCCTGGCGACGCTTGTCTTTTTGCGGCGCTAATTTACCAAGTTAATCAATAACTTACGAGGTTGTGTGATCTTGGTATCTTGACGCCAATCGCAATTTGCAATAGCCTGATTGCATATTGCGATATGAGACTCGGCGAGAAGATACGCTATTTGCGCGACGTCGAAGGCACCCTGCGCGGACTCGGCCGCGAGATGACGCAGCAGGAAATTGTCGGCGCCATTAAGCGTGAGCTGAAGCAGTCCCTGAGCCAGTCCTACCTGTCGCAAATCGAATGCGGCAGCCGCCCGCATTTGACCAACGCCACGCGCATGTTGCTGGCGCGCTTTTTCAAAGTGCATCCCGGCTACCTGGTGGACGATCCGGAAGGTTTTCACACCGAGCTGATGTCCGACGTCCGCGTGGGCGAAGATCAGTTGGATCTCTGGCTGATCGGCGGCGCGGAGCGATTTTCGCGCGATCCGGAAGTGAGCCGCGCGCTGCTCAGCGTGGCGATGCACGAGGACTCCCGCAAGTGCCTGTTGCTGATCGAATCGATCTTGGATACGCCGGGCCTCGCGGATCGTCTTTTCCAAGTTCTGCGGCCGGAGCCGCAACCAGTGCAGAGGAGGAAAGCCCGATGACGTGGGAAACCTTCTATTTCTTTTGCTTTTGCGTCGGCTTCTTATGCAGCCTGATCTCGTTTCTGGCGGGCTCGTCGCACCTGCATCTGCATCTGCCGCACGGATCGCATGGGCACCCAGGGCACGCGGGCGCGCGTGGCAAAGGATCGCAGACGTCACCGATCAACTTCGGGACCATCGCGGCGTTTCTCGCGTGGTTCGGCGGCACTGGATATCTGTTGAGCCGCTATTCGAGCATCTGGGCGTTGCTGGCTCTGGGCGTAGCTTTTATCAGCGGGCTGGGCGGCGCCGCGGCGGTGTTCTGGTTCTTGGTGAAGGTTCTGTTGAAGCACGATCGGGATCTGGATCCGGCCGACTACGAGATGGTTGGCGTGCTGGGGCGGCTGAGCAGCGTGATCCGCGAAAATGGCATCGGCGAAATCATCTTTTCGCAGGACGGTACGCGGCGGGCGGCCAGCGCTCGAAGTGAAGACGGGCGGCCGATCGCCAAGGGCGTGGAGGTGATTGTTACGCGCTACGAGCGCGGCATCGCCTACGTTCGCCCGTGGGAAGAAATGAGCGAAGGGGAAAAGGAGAACTAGCATGCGCGTTCCATTGGAAATAGTCACGATGGCCGGGTTGATGGTCCTGGTCGTCATGTTCTTGATGGCGATGTTTGCCCGGCTGTATCGCAAGGCCGGACCGCACGAAGCGCTGGTGGTGTACGGCTTCCGTGGCACCCGGATCATCAAGGGACACGGCACGGTAATCTTTCCCATGATCGAAAGCTGCCGCGAGTTGTCGCTGCAATTGATGTCGTTCGACGTCGCACCGCAGCAGGACCTGTACACCAAACAGGGCGTCGCCGTCACGGTGGAGGCGGTGGCGCAGATCAAAGTGAAGTCCGATCCGGAGTCGATCAAGACCGCCTCCGAGCAGTTCCTCACCAAAACCGATCAAGCGCGCGAAGCCCTGATCCGGCTGGTGATGGAAGGCCACCTGCGCGGCATTATCGGCCAGCTTTCGGTGGAACAGATCGTGAAAGAGCCCGAGATGGTGGGCGATCGGATGCGCGGCACTTGCGCCGACGATATGAGCAAGATGGGACTGGAAGTAATTTCCTTCACCATCAAGGAAGTTCGCGACAAAAACGAATACATCTCGAACATGGGACGGCCTGACATCGCCCGCATCAAGCGGGATGCCGACGTGGCCACCGCCGAAGCCGAACGCGACACCGCCATCAAACGCGCGGAAGCAATGCGAGCAGCCGCGGTAGCCAAGGCGCAGGCGGATCAAGAACGAGTTTTGGCGGAAGCGTTGTCGCAGGCCAAGCAGGCGGAGGCGAGCCGCGACCTTGAAATCAAGAAGGCCACTTATGTGGAGGCCACCAAGCGGCAGCAGGCGCAAGCCGACAAAGCTTACGACATCCAGGCCAATATCATGCAGCAGCAGGTGATCGCCGAGCAGGTCAAGATTCAGATCGTACAGAAAGAGCAGGAGACCAGAGTTCAGGAGGCCGAAATCAAGCGCCGCGAAAACGAGCTGATCGCCACCGTGCTCAAGCAGGCGGAAGTGGAACGTGGCCGGATTGAAGCTCTGGCGAACGCCGAAAGAGCGCGGCTTACGTCGGAAGCCGAAGGTCACGCCGCAGCTATTCGCTCGCAGGGCGAAGCCGAGGCAGAGATTATTCTCAAAAAAGGCGAGGCCGAAGCCAAGGCCATGAGCGTGAAGGCCGAGGCGTATCAGGAATGGAACCAGGCCGCCGTGGTCGACAAGCTGATCACCGGATTGCCGGAAGTGGTGCGGGCTCTGGCCTCACCGCTCGCGAACATCGACCGAATCACCATCGTTTCCACCGGCGACGGCGACGCCGCGGGAATGCACAAAGTCACGGGCGATCTCACCAAAATTGCGGCGCAGATCCCCGCATTGTTTGAAACACTTTCGGGCATGCAGATGTCCGAACTACTTGGAAAAGTCAGAACCATCGGCGATAAAGCTCCCAAACCCGGCAACGGGTCGGGAGAGGTCGCCAGTACGTAAGGAGGTACATCATGGCACTTTTGGAACGCGTGGCCACGCTGGTCCGGGCGAATCTCAACGACATCATCGACAAGGCCGAGGAGCCCGAGAAGATGATCAAGCAGGTGATTCTCGATATGCAGAATCAACTGCTGCAGGTGAAGACTCAGGTGGCGATCGCCATCGCCGATCAGCATTTGCTCGAGAAAAAGCAAAAGGAGAATCAGGAGAAATCGGCCGAGTGGGTACGCAAGGCCGAACTGGCCGTGGACAAAAAGGAGGACGACCTGGCGCGTGCGGCCATCGAGCGATCGCTCAGCTATAAATCCTTGGCCGAGAATTTTGCCGACCAGGTCGCCGACCAGTCGGTGCAGGTGGAAAACCTCAAGTCCGCCTTGCGCAAACTGGAGCAGAAGCTGGCCGAGGCGCAGGCCAAGAGCGACGTGTTGATCGCGCAGCATCGCCGCGCCCGGGCGTTGAACAAAGCCGGTGACGCGCGGATGGCGATGGGGAACGCGTCGAATGCAGAGGCGTTCGATCGCATGAAAGGCAAGGTGCAGCGTCACGAAGCCTTGAGCCAGGCCAAGGCCGAGCTAACCGGAGACACCATTGAGGACCGGCTGGCATCGCTCGAAAAACAGGAGGAAGTGACGCGGCTATTGGCGGAGATTAAAGCGAAACGGGGTGGGTAGGAGCGCCTAGTTCGCTGCCCCAGCGTTCTGCAAGATCGGTGTGGATGCCGAACTGATCGAGCGTGCGCATGACGATATGGTCTACCATCTCGTCGAGCGATCGCGGATGATTGTAGAACGCGGGCACCGGCGGCAGGATTACCGCGCCCATCCGCGACAGCTTCAACATGTTCTCCAGATGGATTTCGTGCAGCGGCGTCTCGCGCACCAGCAGCACCAGTTTGCGACGCTCCTTCAGGATCACGTCGGCGGCGCGATGGATCAGGTTGTCGCCTTGCCCGCTCGCGATGGCCGCGAGAGTCCGCATACTGCACGGCGCGATCACCATGCCGGATGTCAGGAATGAGCCGCTCGATATCGCCGCTCCCTGATCGGCTGGCCGGATACCAATACGTGGCCATTTGCCGCACGCGATCCAGCGTGTACGATGTCTCCTGCGCCAGCGTGTGCGCGCCCCATTTGCTGACGATCAGGTGCGTTTCCACGCTCGATCCCCGCAGCGCTTCGAGCAGCCGGATGCCGAAAATTGCACCGGTGGCGCCGGTGATTCCGGCCACTAAACGTTGGGGATGGCCTTCGGTCATTCGAAATGCGCTCGAATTCCGATCGTATCAAATACCGGGCTTAGGCGCTCGCCTCGGTCCAGTGCATTCCAGCGGTAAATTCGGCGCCGACGGCGAACTTTGATGCGGTGGTGCGCAAGGCAATAGCGGACCGAAGCGTTTCCCAACAGTCCAAGTTTGGTTGCCCGGAGGGTCACGTACGTGTGCAGGGGCGGGGCCTCCGGCATCTGTAGGCGCATGCCCGACTCCGAAATATCGGTGGCTCGCGCATTGGCAAATTTGTTGTCGCCGCGAGCATCGCGCCACATCACGGTGACGTTGTGCTCACACGGCCGCCGTTCCTGACGCCGAGATCGTGGCGGGTCTCCATAGTTCCAATGTCCTACCTTAACCTTAGACCCAGATCAGGTGAGCGCCATAGGGCGCTGGTTCCATGACCGGGCCTCTGCAAGTACTAGCGGACTGTCGATCGAGTACGGCATCAACTTCAGAAACCCATGCTGCGAAAGGATCTGCCAGGGCAGGCGCCCAAGTACTTTGTCCAAACGCATCTCAACTTCGGCCGCGGGATCGGCGCGGCTGAACAGCAAATCGAAAACACTGCGCCGGCCGGGATAGGGCACCAGCGTGACGCGGTCGGATGGCGACATGTGCGCTTGCTGCTTCAAAACTTCGATGGCGCGATCCAGGCCGCCCAATTGATCCACCAGCCCGTTCTGTTTGGCTTGCGCTCCCAGCCAGACGCGCCCCTGCGCCAGCGGTTCAATCTGATCGAAGGGCTTCTTGCGCCCGTCCGCCACGTGGCCGACGAAGGCGCGATAGAACGCATCGATTTGGCCCGCGATCTTCTTTCGCTCGTCGTCGCTGAGCGGGGACGTAGTCGGAATCGATGTTGGCGTAGCGGCCGCGCGAGCAGAATCTGATCGCTCACGCCGACTTTGTCGATAGAGGCCATGCAGATTGAAGCGCGCGAAAATCACGCCGATGGAGCCGGTGAGCGTGTTCGGGTACGCGATGATCGGATCGCCCGTGACGGCAACGTAATAGCCGCCGGAAGCCGCTTCGTCGCCCATGGAGATCACGAGTCGGCTTCTTCTTGCTGAGATTCCTGGCCTCGTGCAGGATGTCGTCGGAGGCCACGGCATCGCCGCCGGGCGAATCGATGCGCAGGATGACGCCTTGAATTGATGAGTCGTTCTCCACTTGCTTCAGCAGCTTGATGAAGCCCGTCCCCGTGAAGCTTTCGTCGTCCGCGCTCTCGTTGCCCGAGCCCGCCGTGATCATTCCCTGTCCCACCACGAGCGCGATTCTGCGGCCCCCGGCGGCCGAGAGGAGCGGAACTTTCAAATAGGCTTTGCTCGAAATCTTCTTCAGTTCGGTCTGCTTCAGGCGGCTCGCATCTCCGCGGCTGCCTGGTCTTCATAGCCCAGCGCATCGATCAAGCCATCGGCCTGCGCATCGCGCGCGAGGAACGGGCCGTCGTCGATCAACGTCCGCACCGCATCGGGCTGCTTCTTGCGGCCCTCGGCCACGGTGGCGATCAGATCGCCATAGTACTGATCGAGAATGGCGTTCAAAACCTCGCGCGTTTCGGGAGACATCGAGGTCTGCGTGAGAATGTCGCCGGCGTCCTTGTATTTGCCCGCATGAATGACGTCCGCCTTTACGCCGACTTTGTCGAGCGTGTCCTTGAAGTACATGGACTCGGCGCGCAGGCCCTTCAGATCGAGCGAGTCCTCCGGGGAAATGAAGATCTTGTCCGTGGCCGACGCCAGATAATACTCGCGCGCGGTGGGGCCATGCAGATACGTGATGATCGGCTTGCCGGATTTCTTGAATTGCAAGATCTCGTCGTGGATTTCCTGCATTTTGGCCCATCCGATATCCAGGCCGTGCGGCTCGAACAGGATTCCATGAATGCGCGGGTCGGCTGCGGCTTTGCGAAAGGTATCCCAGACTTGTTCCACCGATAGAGGCGTCTGGTTTTGAAGAAATGGAATCGGGATCTCCGCGGGCAAGCGCTCCGGCACATCGCCCTGAAGATCAAGCACCAGAGTGGAGCCGTCGGCGACGCTGACTGGACGGTTGGCAAACGATCCAGCGAAGCGTACGACGGCGAAGACCAATACCAGCGCCGTGAGACCGCACAGCAGAATGCCGACCACTAAACCGATCAGGAAATTTCTCATGGCACGTTAAAACACAAGCAAACCAATTCTACACATTCTACTGTGGGACCAAAGGGAGCGGTCCTGATCGGCGATATGCTATGGAGAGCCATGTCATCGAACGCCATTGACTCCGTGCTCAAAGAACAGCGTGTCTTTGAGCCGCCCGCCGAGTTTCGCGCCGGCGCGCAAATCAAGAGCCGTGCCGAATACGAACGTCTGTATCAAGGAAGCGAAGGACGACCCGGAGGGTTTCTGGGCCAAGATCGCGCACGAACTGCACTGGTTCAAGCCCTGGGATCGAGTGCTCGAATGGAAACTGCCCTTCGCCAAATGGTTCCTGGGCGGTGAGCTGAATATTTCGTATAACTGCCTGGACCGGCACGTCGCGACGTGGCGCAAGAACAAAGCGGCGATCCTGTGGGAAGGCGAGCCGGGCGATTCCCGCACGCTCACCTACCAGCAATTGCTGCGCGAGGTCTCCAAGTGCGCGAACGTGCTGAAGTCGCTGGGCGTTCAGAAGGGCGATCGCGTAGCCATCTACATGGGCATGGTTCCCGAGTTGCCCATCGCCATGCTGGCGTGCGCGCGCATCGGGGCGGCGCACACCGTGGTCTTCGGCGGATTCTCCGCGCAGGCGCTGATCGATCGCATCAACGATTGCGGGGCGGTAGCGGTGATCACGCAAGACGGAGCATTCCGCAGAGGCACGGAAGTGAAGCTCAAGGAAGCCGTGGACCAGGCGCTGCCGCATTGTTCGACAGTGAAAAATGTAGTGGTTTACCGGCGGACCGGAAGCACTGTCACGATGCAGCCCGGCCGCGATCACTGGTGGCACGAATTGATGGAGACCGCATCGGACGATTGCGCGGCCGAGCCCCTGGACGCCGAGCATCCACTCTATCTGCTCTACACTTCCGGCACCACGGGCAAACCCAAAGGCATTCTGCACACCACCGGCGGCTATTCGGTGGGCTCCTACATCACGGCCAAGTGGATCTTCGATCTGCGCGATGAAGACACGTTCTGGTGCTCGGCCGATATTGGCTGGGTGACTGGCCATACCTATGTCGTCTATGGGATGCTGCAGAACGGCGCGAGCGTGGTGATCTATGAAGGCGGGCCGACGTGGCCGGAGCCGGATCGCTTCTGGCGCATCATCCAAAAATACAAAGTCAGCATCTTCTACACCGCGCCCACGTCGATTCGCGCGTTCATGCGCCTGGGCGAGCAATGGCCGCGCAAGCACGACCTGAAGTCGCTGCGGCTGCTTGGCAGCGTGGGTGAACCGATCAATCCGGAAGCCTGGATGTGGTATCGCGAAGTGATCGGCGGCGGGCGCTGCCCGATCATCGACACCTGGTGGCAAACCGAAACCGGCGCCACTATGATTTCGCCTCTGCCCGGCGCAATCGCGACCAAGCCTGGTTCAGCGACTCTGCCGTTGCCGGGCGTGATCGCCGATGTCGTCAATCGCGAAGGCGTAAGCGTGCCTGCCGGGCGCGGGCGGATTCCTGGTGATCAAACAGCCGTGGCCCTCCATGTTGCGGACTATTTATGGCGATCCGGAGCGCTACAAGGAACAATATTGGTCGCAGATTCCCGGCATGTACTTTGCCGGCGACGGCGCGCGCATCGATGCGGACGGCTATTTCTGGCTGATGGGACGCGTGGACGACGTGCTGAATGTGGCCGGCCACCGGCTGAGTACCATGGAGATCGAATCGGCGCTGGTGGCGAATCCCATGGTGGCCGAAGCCGCCGTCGTGGGTCGTCCTGACGACATAAAAGGCCAAGCCGTCTCGGCATTCGTCACGCTGAAGGGAGGAGAAACGCCCAGCGAGGAAAACAAGAATCTCCTCCGCCAGTGGGTGGCCAAAGAGATCGGCCCGATCGCCAAGCCCGACGACATCCGGTTCACGGATTCGCTTCCCAAGACGCGCAGCGGCAAGATCATGCGGCGCCTGTTGCGCGAGCTTGCGACCAACGGCGAAGTGAAAGGCGACACGACGACCCTGGAAGATTTCTCCGTACTCGCCAAGTTGGCAAGCGACGACGAGTAAGGCGGTTAGCTCGCCTGCTTCAACCGCGCCACAGCCTCGCCAATTTTGAGCGACGTATTCAGCAAGTGGCGCGCCTTGATCGGGCCGGCCTTCTCATTCGTGATCCAGTGCAGAGCGGAACTAATCGCACAGCCGCATTCCGAGCAGTCCGGATCGCCGCCAAACACGCACGGGGTCACGCGTGTGCGCAAGTCCGCCGTGTAATTCGCGGACACGCGCGCAAAGGCGCACTCCGACGGGCTGGGCGGCGGACTCAGGATGGCCCGGGCCATGCCTGTTTTGATGAGAAACTTCGGGTATTTGCTGGCCAGCCCCGGAATCGCTTGCGCCAATCGCGCCCGGTCGTCCATCGTGAGCCGCTCCGCGCTTTTCTCACCACGCTGCGGCGTGTACACGCTCATCCAGATGCGGTGGACCTCCTCGCGCGCACTCCAAAATTCCAAGTAGCGCTCGGCGTAGTCCAGATCTTGAACGTGCGCGCGCACGGCCGTCCAATGAATATAGACCCGCCGCCCCGCGATATTGCGAAGAATGCGCTCGTATGTCGCAGGCTTGCGGCGAGGGTCGTGATGCTCGGGCAGTCCGTCCACAGAAATTGCGATCGTCACGCGCGGGAGCGATGTCCATTCGGCTGGGATCGGAATCACGCCGCTGGTGACCACCATCGTGTAGATGCCGCGCGCGCTCAGGATCGGAAGCAATTTGCCCAGCTCGCGATGCCGCATCATGGGCTCGCCGCCAACCAGGCTCAATTGCATCGGATCGTGCTGCTCCACCAGCCGCAAAATGCCTTGCACCAGCGTCTCGCCGCGCGTATCGGATAACTGGGTCAGCGTTACTCCCCCTCCCAGATGCCGGTCGCCGTAGGCGTAGCAGCCCGGACAACTCAGCGGACACTCGCTCGTGATCTCAATGGACAAAAGCGGCAGCTTGCCGCGCAGGATTTTGCCCCACCCTGAAATGAAGTCTCCACCACGCATAGTACCTGTGACGTAACTATCACTAAGTAGATGCGATGTAACCGTTAGATCTGGATTGCGCCGGCGCGCTAGCCGCCGATCGCGTACATCGGCCGGGGCGGAGCGACAAATTTCGACGTATTGATCTCGTGCCCGAGCCACTTCTTGCGCACCGTCTCGCGAATGGTCGCGGCGATTTCGGCATCCTGCGCGCCGCTTCGCAACAAAGCCCGGACATCGGTCTCTTCGATCGCAAACAGGCAATAGCGCAGCTTGCCGTCGCTGGTGAGCCGGAGGCGGTTGCAGTTCAAGCAGAACGGACGCGTCACGGAAGCGATGAAGCCGACCGATCCGATCCCGTCGGCAAAACGGTACTCAGTAGCGGGAGCGCGCGGATCGCGATCGGGTATCTCCACTAGAGGCGAGATTTCGCGCGATAGCGTCTCGATAATTTCGTCCGCCGAGAGAACATTTTCCCGAGCCCACAGTCCCTGCGAATCGAGCGGCATGAACTCGATGAAGCGGACTTCGATTTCGCGCCCGCGCCCGTACTGCACCAATGGAACGATATCGGGCTCCACCAGGTTCTTCACCGCGACGGCGTTGATCTTGATCGGCCCGAATCCCACGCGCTGCGCGGTATCAATGCCATCCAGCACCTTGGCCAAATCGTCGCGGCGGGTAATCTTGAGGAAGCGTTCGCGATCCAGAGTGTCGAGATGCACGTTGAGCCGCCGCAACCCCGCGTCGTACAAAGCCTGTGCGTGCCGGCCCAGCAGCACGCCATTGGTGGTGAGCCCAACGTCACGGACGCCTGGAATCGCGCAGAGTTTTGCGATCAATACCGGAAGATCCTTGCGCACCAGAGGTTCGCCGCCAGTTACCCGGATTTTTGTCACGCCGAGCGATACCGCAACGTGCGCGAATCGCTCAATTTCCTCGAACGAGAGAATCTCCTCGCGCGGCGCGTATTGCACGTTTTCTTCCGGCATGCAGTAAAAGCAACGGATGTTGCATCGGTCCGTCACACTGATCCGCAGATTGTCGTGCAATCGGCCAAATGTGTCGATCAGCGGTCGATCGGACGCGATAAGCGGATCGGCGATGGAGGTGAGTGTGGCCATGCGGCTATGCAGCCTTGATTCCAAGCTCATTTTATTCTATCAATCCGTGCACACTATCGATACGCTTTGATAGACTTCACTCAAAGGTAGTGCCATGTTTCGCTTGTTGTTCGCCTGTTCGGCCCTCTTGCTCTGTTCCAAGGTGCTTCCCGTCGCACGCGCGACCGTGTTGACTTGCACCCCGTCTGCCATGCCCGCAGTAGTGCATGGCGAAGGCATCACGGAGAGGACGGGCGACATCGTGTTCGCCTGTTCCGGCGGCGCTCCGAACGCGACTATCACCGCCAACCTTTTCATCTTCCTCAACGCCAGCATCACGAATCGCCTGGTAAGCCAGACCTCGGGCGCCTTCACCGGTCTCGCACTCACGGCCGACAACGGCTCCGGACCGCAAGCGATTACCGTACCGCCCACCTCGATAGGAAACGGCGCTCTGGTGTTCAATGGGGCAACATTCACCTTGTCCTCGTCCGGTTCGGTGACTTTGCAGTTGTCCGGGCTTCGTGGCGCGGCCAATGAGTTGAATTTCGCGGCGAACAGCACGCTGCAGGTACTGATCGGGCTCAATCCCAACAATGTTTTCGCGTTGTCGTCGAACCAACTCACGGTCGGAATCCCGGAGCACGGTCTCTACGCGGGCTTTTCGTCCACGCTCGTTTGCAGTCAAAAGGGATCGCCATTGCCGCCCGACATTACGAGCTTCGCGAACTTCTTCGCAGCCGGCTCGACGTTCAGTTCCACTCGGTTGACCGAGGGTTTCGGTGATTCATTCGGACCGCTCGCCGCTGCGCAAAACCTCAACGCAGACTCGGGCACGCGTCTGATCGTGCAATATTCCGGATTCCCGCAAGGCGCGCGGCTATTTGTTCCCACGGTGGTCGCGGGATCGGATGCGACCCAACCTACCGCGGGCGGCGACCTCGGCTTCAGCGCCTCGGGCGGCAAGTATACTCCCGGTGGAAATCCGTCGCTGCTGCTTTCGTTTGTACAAAACGCGAATGCAAACGGCGCAGGCGGAACGCCTCTTTACACCCCAGGAGCTCCCGGATCTGGCACCGTGAGTTTCGATTCGATGAGCGAAGTAATTCTGACCAACGGAACGGGCGTCGCCGTTTATGAAGTGATGGATGCGAATCCGTCCATCCAGGAGAGCGCCCAGTTCCCAACTTTTCTCGCTCTTGCGCCATTCAGCGGCGCCGCCGATTCAAACGTCCGAAAATGTCTCGCTCGCGCCAGTTTCCACGATCCAAACTGCAACCGCGAAAGATCCCATTCCGCGCTTCCAACAGATCGAGATTCCGGAAGATTGCACGGTCCTCGGCGATTGCAATGCCAAATATTTTCCGCGTTTGGTCGTACTGGAATCGTCGCTCAGCTACACCGCGCAGACCGGCAGTCAGACGCAGACGCAATACGTTATCATCCAGAACCCAACTGGGGGAGTCTTGCAATGGACTGCGTCCCTCGCATACGCGAACGGCAGCGGCTGGCTGAAGATATCGCCGACGTCAGGGCAAAACGATTCGGGCATCCGCGTGGACGCAATTCCGGGCACGCTTGCGGCGGGCACTTACAACGCAACGTTGATCATCGACGCCGGACCACTGGCCGGATCGCGCAGCGTGCCAATTACGCTGGTGATCACGGCACCCCCGCCTCCAGTGATTCAGCCTCCCACCGTGCAAAGCAGCCGTGAATGCGGCGACGTTTGCTGCGGGCGCTGTTGCTCCCGGCTCCATCGCGACGCTTGACGGGTACCCAGCTTTTCGGCAAGATCGTCATCGGTGACTTTCAACGGACTGCCCGCCCAATTGCTCTTCATCAACGACACGCAGATCAATTTGATCGTGCCGGCCGGCCTGGGAACCAAGACATCCGCGCAGTTGATCGTCACCGTCGACGGTACCGCGAGCGCGCCGCTTACCGTTAGCCTCACGCCCTTTGCTCCCGGCATTTTCGCCAACGGTGTGCTGAATCAGGACTACAGTTTGAATAGCGCCAAGCAGCCGGCCGCGCTTGGCAGCGTCATCCAAGTCTTCGCCACTGGTCTGTCCGGAACCGGCGTGATCACGGCGAAGATCGGGACCGAAGCGATCGACGCAACCTTACTACGGAGGCCCGGCCCCCGGACTCGCGGGCGTGCAGCAAGTGGATCTGATCGTGCCGTCGAACCTGACCGGCAGCGCTGTCAACGTATCTGTCTGCGGTGGGCCGTCGGCCGCGCAGGTGGTGTGCAGCCCGCCGATCGCAGTCGCGATCGCGCCGTAACAAGATGAATCGGCCCTAACGTTAGCGACATTCATCCATCGAAACCCGCAACGCGATGCCGCTCATCCAAGTGGATGAGGAGGCTTGATGGATATGAAATCTGCAGTTCTTACGGGAATTCTTTTAGCATCGTCCGCGCTGGTGGCTTGCGGTCGCCGGATACATAGCGGCGTATGTATCGTGCCCGCGCCGCCCGCGCCCTATGTTGTCGGAGCCGTCGGCTACGCGCCGGGTCCAGGATATGTTTGGGTCGACGGCTTTTGGAATTTGACACGGAGGCCGCTGGGCTTGGGTGAATGGCCGATGGGCCGTGCCGCCACGTGCGCATGCGGTGTGGGAGCGCGACCGTTGGGAACGGCACGGCAACGGCTGGCGCTACCATCGCGGACATTGGCGATAGCGGCACGCCGTACAATAGTGGTGGATGCCTGAACCCGCTATGACGCCGTCCTGGTGCTCTCGTTCGGAGGCCCGGAAAAGCCGGACGACGTCATTCCATTTCTCGAAAACGTGCTGCGCGGGCGCAATGTGCCTCGCGAGCGGATGCTGGCGGTCGCGGAACATTACCACCACTTCGACGGCAAGAGTCCCATCAACGATCAAGCTCGCGCCCTGGTCGCGGCGCTACGCAGCGAGCTTGCGAACCATGGGCCGCGGCTTCCCATCTACTGGGGCAATCGCAATTGGCATCCATTGCTTGCCGATACTCTGCGCCAGATGAAGGCCGACGGCGTGCGAAGGGCGCTCGGGTTCGTCACCTCGATTTTCAGTTCCTATTCCGGGTGCCGGCAGTATCTGGACGACATCGATCGCGCGCGGGCGGAAGTAGATGGCGCGCCGGAGGTCCACAAACTACGCGCCTTCTACAATCACCCGCTATTCATCGAAGCTCAGGCGGACGAGGTGCGCACCGCTCTTGGCGGGCGTGACGCGAGCATCATCTTCACCGCGCACAGCGTGCCCATCTCGATGGCCGAGACCAGCGATTATCATGAAGCAGCTTCAGGAATCGTGCCGCCTGGTCGCCGGACAGATCGGTATCGCCGATTGGAGGCTGGTCTATCAAAGCCGCAGCGGACCGCCGGGCCAGCCCTGGCTTGAACCCGACATCGCCGAAGTGGTCCGCGGGCTGGATCGCGGCGCTGACATCGCCGTCGTCCCCATCGGATTCGTCTCCGATCACATGGAGGTGATCTACGATCTCGACATCGAAGCGCAAGCCATCGCCCGCGAGCGCGGCATCAACCTGATGCGCGCCCCCACCGTGGGAGTGCATCCTAAGTTTTTGCGGATGATTCGCGAGCTGATTGAAGAGCGGTTCGGCCTGTGCACAGCCGCGCGCCATCGGCCAGTACCCGCCGAGTCACGATGTTTGCCGCGCCGATTGTTGTCCCGCGCCAGCGCGACGCGCAACCGCGCCCAGCCTTACTGTGAGTCGAGCCGACGCTCGTTGAGTTTCTGATAAACCTCGCGTTTGGAGAGCCCGCGCTCACGCGCCAACGTCTTCATCGCCTCCATGCGCGGCACGCCGGCTCCCAGCAATTTGTCGAAAGCCGCCTCGATCGGCGTCTCGTCCGTGGCCGGAGCCTCCGCTTTGCCGATCATCAGCGTGAACTCGCCCTTGATCGACGGGCGTTTGCCGAGGGCCTCCCGCAATTCCGCGGCGTCGCCCGTGAGGAATTCTTCGTGAAGCTTGGTCAGCTCGCGCCCGAGCGTCGATACGCCGCGGCCCCAGGACTTCCGCGATATCGGTCAGGGTTTCCAGGATCCGGTGCGGCGCTTCGTAGAACACGAGAGTCGCTGGATAGGCCCTCGCCTCTTCCAGCGTTTTCCTGCGCTGGGTTTTCTTTGCGGGTAGAAAGCCGCCAAAGAAAAAGGCATCGGTCGGCAGTCCGGACGCGCTCAACGCTGTCAACACTGCCGATGGCCCGGGTATCGGGCAAACCGCGATCCCTTGCGCGCGCGCCTGCGCCACCAGGCGGTACCCGGGATCGGCGATCAGCGGTGTCCCGGCGTCTGACACCAGCGCGATGTTCCTGCCTGCGGCGAGCTCGCCCAGCAATTCCTCGGCTCGCGCCAGCTCGTTGTGTTCGTGGTAGCTCACTAGCGGCTTCGCGATGCCGTGATGGTCCAGAAGCTTTCGCGTATGCCGCGTATCTTCGCACGCGATCCGGTCCACTTCGCGCAGAACCCGGATGGCGCGCAGCGTGATGTCGTCCAGGTTGCCGATCGGCGTCGCGACCACGTACAGTGTTCCGCTCACGGACTACGATCATAGCGAACGCTGGCCACTTCCTTGCCGTACTCTATTCATGAGTGCGCCACGGTAAACCAAGCCGCACTGCCCAGTTCGTCGCGTTGAATCGCGCGTTGGCTAATCTTGCGCCAAGTGTTCCTGGCTTTTCCGATCCGGTTGCCGTCCGGTTTCTCCCCAAGAAGTGGCAGAAGAGAGTGGAGCGAACTCGCGCGTCGATCGCAAGCGGCGCCCGCACCTCGCCGTATGCCTTTTGGCAGCGGCCCATGGGCACGTTCAACCAGTTCCGCACCGTGATTCTGGACCGTGCGCTCGCCTCGGCCATGCCGGTGGAGCAAGTCGTGATTCTCGGCGCCGGCCTCGACAGCCGCGCGTGGCGTCTGGATTCTCTCAAGGGCACCATCGTCTTTGAGGTGGACTTCCCGGCCAGCCAGGCCTGGAAGCGCGAACGCGCCGCGGCGGTGGGTTCGTTTTATGCAAAAGACGTGCGTTTTGTCGCCATCGATTTCCAGCGCGAGCAACTTGCCCCGCTGCTCCGCGCCGCTGGATTTGATCCATCGAAGCCCGCCTTCTGGCTTTGGGAAGGCGTCACAATGTATCTCTCGGCGGAAGTGGTTTCGGCGAATCTCGGAGCAATGGCGGCGTTGTCCGCGCGCGGCAGCCGGATCGCAATGACTTACCTGCGCAAACACAAGGGACGCGTCCCGCGCAACCTGATTCTGGCGTTATTAGGCGAACCAATCCGCTCGGCGTTTTCACCCGATGAAATGACGAACCTGGCCCAATCGCATGGCTGGAAGCAAATCCAGGACTCGAATGTCCAAGATTGGCTGAAGGAAACGCCTGGACTAGCGCTCACCCGCCGCCGGATTGGCCTGCAATGGTTGGAATCCATTTGGGTGGGCGAAATCGCGTGATCACAGCGCCAACGGCTTTATGTTTCGTGCGATGAGACTCACTTAGCGATATCGCGCATTCTCTTTCCCCGCATCGCCGCCGTACTCTGGCGATGAAAGGGAACCGCATGAAACCAGAAGTGCTCCACAAGATCGCCGAAGCTCTCCAGAAGTCGCATCACCAACATCTCGGCATCACGCCCCATCCGCCGAAGCCGCCGCACGCTCCCGCCGCCGCGCGCTTGGAGCGCCCCGACCTTCTCTCCTTCACCAATGCACTCGATAATGCACGCGAGCAGTGGCCGGGAACCAATCTTTGCCTCATCGGCGCGGATGGTGCGCTGGCGCCGACCAATATCGACGATCCCACCGATACACTGCCGCCCGGTTACTTGCAATTCTTCGATCCGGAAACGTTGATGTCGATCCCGGTTGGCGACCCCGAAGACCAAGGCGACCAGATCGACTAGCTCTGTTTCCACTGACCCTCGGGTGCTTCGCGCCGGCGCCACTGCCGTGTGTCACTATGGATGTGTCTATGACGCCTTCTCAGCCCGCGCCGAAGTTCCAGTTGGTCAATACGCCCGAGTACCGCGAATCCTACGCCAACAGCGTGCAGATCCGCGTCAATCTGTGGGACTTCTTTCTCATGTTCGGCATCGTGAACCAAACCGCGCCCGACAGCGTGACCATCCATAATTTTCAAGGCGTGTACGTGAGTCCGCAGCAGGCCAAGGCCCTGCTGAATGTGTTGACGCAGAACGTTTCCCAGTATGAAGCTACTTTCGGCGAAATCAAGTTGGAGCCTCATCCCGGAAAAACCGGCGCCATCCAGTAAGAAACTCGCGCTATTCGGCGCCACCGGTTTCGCCGTAATCGTTTTCGTTGCGCATCTTCCGTACTTGCGCTTACCCTACTTTTGGGACGAACTCGGCCAATTCCTTCCCGCGGCGCTCGACATCCTGCGCGACGGCGCATGGATTCCGCATTCCACCGTCCCCAACGCGCACCCGCCGGAGGTGATGGCGTACCTGGCGCTGGTCTGGCGAATGTTCGGCTACTCCATCGCCGCTACGCGATTGGCGATGCTGGCGCTCGCAAGCTTGGCGCTCATTTGCACGTTTGCTCTCGGACGCAGAGTCGGCCGAGGCCAACGTACCTGCGCTGCTTGCCGCTTTGTTCCTGCTGCTCGATCCGCTCTTTTATACGCAAGGAATGATGGCCCAGCTCGATCTGCCGGCGATGCTCTTCACGGTCCTCGGGCTGGTTCTGTTCCTCGAAGACCGGCACGCCGCCGCGGCCGCCGCCTGCACTGCGCTTGTGCTGGCGAAGGAAACTGGTGTGCTCCTACCGCTGATCCTAGGCGCCGTGCTATTCGTTGATCCGGCCCGCTCCAGGTACGCCCGTTACTATCTCGCCCCCTTCGCCGCGCTCGGCATCTGGTTCCTGTTCCTCTGGCGGTCCACGGGCCACCTGTTCGGCGACCCCGGCTTCACCGAATACAACACCTGGTATTCGCTCAATCCGATTCGCGCCTCGCTGTCGCTGCTGCGCCGCGTCTACTATTTGTTCCTCGACAACTTCCGCTGGGTGGGCACGCTCGCGATCCTGTTCGCATGGAAGCGCGAACGCCTGTATGCCACGCGCGCCTGGAAAATTGTGTGGTGCTTCATCGCGGCCCACGTGCTTCTGGTGAGCCTGCTGGGAGGCGCCGGGCTGGAGCGCTATCTGCTGCCGGTTCTACCCCTCGTGTACATTGCCATGGGCGCGGCGTTTACGGTGGTCGATCAGCCGTGGCGGGCCGCCGGCGTCTCGGCGATGGCCGTGGGGCTCCTCGCGGGACTATTCCTAAACCCGCCTTTCCCCATGCCTTTTGAAAACAATCTCGCGATGGCCGATTTCGTCGAGCTGCATCGCACCGCCGCGCAGTTTCTCGAAAAATCGTACCCCGAGAAAACCATCTACACTGCCTGGCCCCTCACGCAGGCGCTGCGCAATCCCGCCTTTGGCTACGTGGACCGGAGACTCTCCGCCGCGGAGACTTCGGACCTGCATTTCTCCACGCTCAACGCTCTTAACCCAAGAAATGTCGACGTGCTGGTCCTCTATTCTCGAACTTGGGAGCCGAGCTGGGGCGTGTTGCAATGGCCGCCCGCCCGCGATTTCCTGCAGCGCTTCTATGAATATGAGCGCCAGATGACTCCCGCCGAAGTCCGCCGGCATTTCGGACTGGTTTCGGTTGGTCGCTGGACCCAGCGCGGGCAGTGGATTGAAGTCTTCGCGCGTTAATATCGTTTTACGCTATCGAAGCTTCGGCGGGCGCCAGAGCTTCCGCGTGGACGCGGCGTTGCGCGAGATACGCAAGCGCGTAAAGCAGAATGGCCAGCAGCAGAAGCGACCGCAAGCCCATCCAAAGGGACAGCGATTCCAGCAAGCCGCCCACCAGCGATCCCAGCAGATTCGAGCCCAACGCCGATCCGCTGAATCGCGCCGCCGCGAACGTACGGATGAAGATGATGCTGGCGAAAAACACAGGGCTGCAAAGTACCGCGATGGCCGCCGCGAGTTTGAGGGCTCGCGCCTCGAAAAACAAGGCTGAAACCGGCACGGCGTAGGCGATCAAAAGAGTTGCCAGCAGGCCGCCATACGCGATCGGCGTGGGAATTCCCAAACCAGCCCGTTCCAGGATGTTCGCGACCACAATCAGCACGAGCAGGCCGGAAATGGTGATGGAATTCACAATCCATGTGGTTCCAAACAACAGCGCCATCCGGCTCACGATCTGCGACTCCATCAGCATGAACCCGGCTCCCAAGAAAAAGAACGGCCAGGCAATTTCGGTCATCGGGATCGCGGTGCGTCTCATCAGCTGCCAGCAAACAATTCCCAGAACCAGCGCGATCAGAATCACGCTGCTGGGCAGACCTGGCGCCCGCTGATAGAAGAACGGCCAATCGTCGGTGGTGATTTGCGCGTCCTCTTCGCGAACGTTGCTGTGTTTTTCGATGTGGTTCTTGAGCCCTGGCTCCTGGATCGCGGCCGCGATCCGGCTGGCGCTTCCCGCGACAAAGAACGTTCCGGGCGAGACGTTGAAGGATTGCTCCACGCCGAACTGCAGCGGCGCGGCTCCGAAGACCTCGGTCAGTGTGCTCTTCAGCCGCCCGGCGATGAATGGTTTGCCCACCTGGAATTTCACCACCATAATGCCGTCGGGCTTCAGCAGATTCCGCGCCGCGGTGAGAGCCTCGCGCGTATACACGTAGTTGTCGATGCGGATATTCGCATAGTTGGAGCTCGTGGTATGAGAATCGAGCAGTGAAAACATCATCAGATCGAAATGGTCATGCGAATTCTGCATGTAGCTGCGAGCGTCGTCGTTCACCATGCTCACTCGATGATCGGAGTACGGCTTTTCGAAGTGGAGCTGCTTCCCGAGCTTCAGAATCAGCGGATCGATTTCCACCGCCGTAACGTGTCCGGCTCCGTTACGCAGCGCCGCCGCGACGTCGTTTCCCATGCCCGAACCCAGCACCAGCACGTCCGGAGGATTGCGATAGAAATGATACGGAATATTGTAGGCGTTCCACTCCGGCGGAACGCCCTGGAACAGGCCTGGGCGCGCGCGCACGAAATTGTCGGAAAGGTCCACCACGTATTGATACCAGCTGTCGTTCGTCATGAGCTGGTAGGCCACTGTCTCGCCTTTGTAGGTGGTGGCCGCCCAATTCAGCTTTTGATAGGGAGACCATTCGGTGTGCGTCTCGCCGGTGCCCATTTCAGATGACAGCACCTCGCGGATCGACCGGCTGGAAGACGGCAGGCTCACCATCGCGATACAAAAGACCGTCGTGATCGTGGCCGCCCAGCGCAACCGGCGGTTTACGCCAATCGCAATCAGCATCAGCACGCCTGCCACCAAGAACCACACCGATGGCGGCTGGTAAAACATGCATAAGCCTGTGTACAGCAGCACCCCGACCAAGCTTCCCAGGATGTTGATCGAGTATCCCTTGATTCCGTCAGCGGAGCGCTCCAGCATGCGCGCCGTGATCTGCCCAACCGGAATAAAGATCAGGGACAAAAGCGAAAACAGTGGTATGACGAGCGCCAGCGTGCAAGCCAGGCCCGTTAAACTGTCCCTGTTCCAGGCCAGATTTGGAACGCCCCATACATCCACTTCCGTCGTGGAGCCGAGTAGAGAGGTGAGCTGCTGTATCAGCAGCCGCAGTTCGCTCCACGGCAGCTTGATGAGCAGCACGAAATATCCCATGGGTGCGAACACGGAAAGCAGGTTGACGGGCTGCTTCGACAGATGCGCGCCCAGACCGAAGCCAAGGAAGCAGGCGATGAGCACGAAGTTCTTGAAGTACGCGAAGATCGTGAGTTCCGATGAGATCCAGCGGATCATGAGCAGTTCCAGGAACAGACCAAGCACGCTCACGATCATCAGGCGCCAGTTTGAATCGCCCAGCGCGCCCGCGGGAAGCTCCAGCGCCTTCATCCAAGCCGCGATGGGTTTCTTGCCTGCCGGGCGATACACCTGGAACAGCACGGCACTGGTGAATATCCCCGCCCAAACCGCTGCAACTAAAGCCAGAATCATTTGGTCCCTTAAGCGGCGGTGCAGAGCCGGAGCCCAGGCGAACACTTATCCCGCCGAGCATTCCTTCGGCAGAAACCCGGGAATTACTTAGGTATCTACGTTCGGCGGCCAGCGACGCTCACGCGTGCCGGACCGCGTCCATCGGATCGATCGTGATCCAGGGCCGCGCGGAAAGATAGGCCACGAGCAGAGAAAGCAGCAGCATCCCGCCGCCGACCGGAACCAGCACGCTCCACTCAACGGCTCCGACGCCGTAGAGTTGGGATCGGAAGACGATGGTAGCGGCGACACCGAGTAAAATCCCGATCGCGACCCCGGCGCCCGCCACGAACATCGTCTGGCGCAAAACCAGCTTCAGCAGTTGCCACGGCAGCGCACCCAGAGCGACACGAATGCCGAGTTCCTTCTTCCGCTCGCTGACAGAATAGGAGATCGCGCCGAACAGGCCGATGACAGCGAGCAACAATCCCAGCGCGCTCAGCATCGCGACGCATCCGGCGGCGATGCGTTGCGGCAGCAGTGTCAGCGTCATCCAGCCGTCCAAAGTTACCGGCTGAATCATGACGTGCAAACCAAGACCGCGTACTGCTTTCGCCAACGGCCGAATCCAGCGGCGCGGGTCGCTCTTCGTTCTCGCGATCACATTGATCGCCCCTAGATAGTGCTGGCTGAGAGGATAGTACAGGAACGGTTGCGTCGCTTCGTCGAGATCGACGTACTTGCCCGTGGGCGTGACTCCCGCCACGATCACCTTCTGTGCCTGTTCGCCCGCGAGAATAGCCTTGCCTACGGGGTCTTCGCCGGGCCAGAACATATCGGCCATTTTCTGATTAATGATGGCCACTGGTGGGCTGTTCTCACGGTCGCTTGAATTGAAAGTGCGGCCGGCGGGCACGTTCATGCCAAGCGTGTTGAAATAATCCCCATCCACGACACTATGCGCGATGGAAATTGTCTTTGCTCCGTCCGGAAACTGCACCGGAACCTGGCTTGCGCCCAGCAGCGGCAGATCCTCAGCCAGCGCAACCGACTCCACGCCAGGCAGCGCCGCAACAGCGCTTCTCAACCTGCTGTAAAGCTGCTTCCCTCGTGCTTCGTCGTACCCTTCCTGTTGGATGTACACCGTATTGGCGACGAGATTCCGCGCCGTGAACCCGACATCGGTATGCCGAAGATTGTATAGATTGCGCTGGCAAAGTCCCATGCCCACCAGCACCAAAGTGCAGACAGCCACTTGCACGACCACCAGAGCATTCCGCCGGGCGCTCTTCCGCATTCCGCCCACTACGATTTCGCCGCCCAGGATTTGTGCCAGCCCCGGCGACGAAGCGTACAGCGCTGGAGCTAACCCAGCGGCAAGGATTGCGATCACCGTTAGCAGCAGTGCCAAGGCGGCGACCGTCGAGTCCATCCGCAGATGCAGACCGAATGAGAACACACCCATGGTCGGGAATTCTATGCTGAAATTCGAGAATTGGGTGATCACCGCGGCGGCGATGAGATAGCCGAGAACGCCGCTGATCGCGCAAAGAATCGCGCTCTCGGCAAGAAATTCGCGGACCAGCCGCCCGCGTCCAGCACCCAGCGCCAGCTTGATCGCGGCTTCCTGCCTCCGTCCCACCGCGACCGCGAGCAGCAGATTTGCGACATTGGCACAGGCGATCAAAAGCACCAGGAGCACCAGCGCCATCAAAATAGCGGTCATCAACTCGGCCGTGGGTATTGCATCCGCAGGCAGAAGAGTGGCGCGAGTTACGACGGCGGCGCGGCCCTTGTCTTCTTTTGGATATGCCGACGCAAGCTGACCGGCGAGAGTCGCCATCTCGGCTTGCGCCTGCCGCCGCGTGACTCCGGGTTTGAGCCGCGCGATCAACGAAAGCCGGCGCTCCGTCCGTTCCGTTCGCCACGGGCTGTTGTCGGACGACGACAAATTGGTAAAGAGATCCCCGTCGAACCCATAGAAGGCCCTGGTGAAATCCTCCGGCGTCACGCCGATGATCGTATTGCCCGCCAGCACCTTACCCACGATGTGCGGGTCCGCGCCCAGGCGCTTCCAGCAAGAGTAGGTCATAACGGAGACCCTGGCGTTACTCGCATCGTCGCCAGGCGCGAAGAAGCGGCCGAGGTAGGGACGAATGCCGAGCACGTCGAAGTAATTTTCCGAAACCGGTCTCGCGACCAAGCTGACCTCGCGCGCCTGAAAGTCGAAATCGCCGAGGGCGTTAATGGAATTCGGCGCCGCCGCGAGATCCGTGAACACGTGGTTGTTCTGCCGGTAATATTGGTAATCCGGATAAGAAACCTCTTCGATGGCGTTCGCATTCGAGCGCTCATAGATCATCGCCAGGCGGTCCGGCGCGGGAGCCGCGGGCGCAAGGATCAGTACCGTGTTCGAGAGGCTCAGGCCAACGATGCCCAACGCCATGGCTACCGACAGAGAAAATGCGGAGATGGCCGTGAGCTTCCAGTGCCGACGCAGGCTGCGCACGGATCGAAGGGCCGCGATCATGCTGAGTTCATTGTGCCACGGGTAGCCAATGTACGATGAGTATATTCATGGGCCAAAGACGTTGTAGCGTGATCGAGTACCTGCCCATCCTCTGGAGCACGGACGCTTCATGACCGTACTCACCCGATTAGAGCAATGGAAGGAACAGGGCGTTCTATCGCCGGAGCAGCACGCGCTCCTGGCTAGCCTCTCCAGTGGAGAACCCCTCTCCGTCTTTCTCGAGTTGAACATTCTCCTCTACGCTGGTGTCTTGGCGTTCGTCGCCGGCCTCGGCTTCGCCGTCAGCACCTGGTCGCAGCAACTGGGTGACGTCCTGGTGCTGGCCATCCTCTCCGCCTTGCTCGCCGGCTGTTCTTGGTACTGCTTCTCTCGCGCGCCCGTCTGGTCTTCTAGGGAGACTCCTTCCCCCAGTCTGGTGCTCGATTACGTGCTTTACCTCGGCAGCCTCATCTGGTCGGTGGAACTCGCTTATATCGAAGAGCGGTTTCATATGCTCTCCGGACAGTGGGATCTCTATCTGCTGGCGACCGCCGCCCTCTTCTTTTTCCTCGCATATCGTTTCGACAACCGCTTCGTACTATCGCTCGCGTTGTCCTCGCTAGCAGGATGGTTCGGTCTCACCATCTCCCACTGGCCGTCAACTCAGGATGAGACGTACCGGCAATCTGCAATTCTCTACAGCCTGATCGTCAGCGCCAGCGGAATCGTGCTCCAGCGCCGCGGCCTGAAACCGCATTTCTTCGGTACCTACCTGAATATTGCGGCCAACGTTCTCTTTTGGGCCGTGCTCTCCGGGGTTTTCAATCCGCAGGGCTACGTTATATGGTTTTTGGCTCTCCTGGCAGTCTGTGGCGCATCGCTCGCCTGGGGCCTCGCGCGCCGGCAATTTTCCTTCGTCGCTTACGCCGCGGTCTACGGCTATGTGGGCGTCAGTTCGATCCTTATCCGCAAGATGCATGGGGATGCCACTATCCTCGGCTATTTCGTCGTTACCGGGATCGCCATGCTCGTCCTGTTGGTCCTGATCGCGCGCCGCTTCGCGAGGGAATCATGAGAGCCTACAGTGCAACCAGTGAAGAAGCTCTGCACGCTCGCAATCTGCTGAAGGACTGGGCCGGCGAAGGTTTCCTCACCGCGGCACAGTATCAACGCATGGAGCAGGAAACCGTCTGCGAGCTCCGCCGCACCAACATTTTTCTGAGGATCGTGCTCTTCCTCTTTACCCTGATTATCGTGGGCGCGGCAGTTGGGCTGTTCTTCTTGACCTTTCTCTCGCGGGCTGCCGAACACACTGCAGGATCTTTCCTGCTGATTTTCGCCGCCATCTCCTATGTGGCGGCCGAACTCGCCGTTTCCCGGCACCGCCTCTATCGCTACGGGATCGAGGAAGCCTTAGCGGCCTGCTCGGCCGGCCTTCTCTGCGTGGGCATGCAGCTCGCTTTGTTCGGCGATATTTTCTCGACATCGCACGGAACAGCATTCCTGGTTCTCGCTGCTGGAGCAATCGCTTCCCTCTGGATATGGCTTCGTTTCGGGCTTGCCTATGCTTTTCTCGCTGCGATGATCTTCATTGTTGTGCTGCCAGGTTTTTGGACTTCGTCCCATTCGGCGCAGCATGTAATCGTCGCGGCCTTCTACGCGGCCGGCCTGATAACCGTAACCGCGGTGCGGCCCCGCCATCGCTTCACGTATCTCGACGACGAGTATTCGATCGCCGAAGCTCTCCTCTGGCTCGGCATCTATCTGGCGATCAACCTTCAGCTCTCATCCGTGAATCTGCTTGGGCACTGGTGGGGTGGTCCTCGGACCGCCACCGAATTCGCAAGCACATTCTACTGGGCCACCTGGGTGCTGACCTGGTGCCTTCCGCCGGTCATTCTCGCGCGCGGCCTGCGGGAGAAGGACCGATGGGTCATCACGATTGGCGCCATCGTCGCCATCCTCACCCTAATCACCAACAAGCCCTATCTCGGCTGGCAGCGCCACACCTGGGACCCGATGCTTCTGGGCGTGTTGTTGATCGGTGTCGCGTTCTTCATCCGTCGCTGGCTCGCCAATGGGCCGGGCGGAATTCGCCACGGCTTTACCGCCCGGCGTCTCTCGGGAAGAGACAAAGCCTGGATGAACGCCGGCAGCGCCGCATTGGGACTCCTATCGCCAAACGCAGTAACGCCAAGCCCGCAAACGGCTAGCCCCGACGTTCACTTTGGTGGAGGAGATTCCGGAGGCGGAGGCGCTACCTCCGATTTCTAAAGCTGGTCAAGGAATGTCGATGTAGTAGCCGGTTACGATGGTCGTCGCCTGGAAAGTGGATACAAGACCTTGCGTATCGAACAGAATCGTGGCTGTCGAGGCATCCGGATCCAGGACCCACTGCGGCGTAAAGCCTCCGCTAAACACGTTGAGTCCCGGGACCCTATCCAGGACAAACCTGTTGTGATACATGCGGCCTTCGGAAGTCCCCAGTGCGAGCGCGTCTACGGAACTGGCGGAGGGCTGCTCCACGTCAAAAGACATGCCCGTGATCACCATGCGCTTCCCGGCGGGGGGCAGCGGAATGTTCGCTGTGGCAGATCCGCTTACGTCTAGCTCGATCGAAAACGGCTGCCGCGCCGGATTGTCACGATCTTGCACCAGAACGGCCCGCGCCGCCTGCGCCAAAGCCGGGATGGCGTAGAATTTTCCGGTAACGGCCAGCAGCGCGAGCACGCCTGCCGCCGTCCAAAGTCTGTTTTTCATGAGCTTAGTCCTGCGAAGCGCGTCACGGCGCGATCGGTGCACAGCCCGTCGTACAGTCCAGAAGGTAGCCGAAAATCCCTACTACTCCGGTTTGTAGCTGGGAGGCGGTGGCGTCGGCGCTAACTCTTGGGACGTAGCCAGCGTCAGCGTACGTGATCACAGAATCGTTGAAGGTGACCGTTTGATTGCCGGCATTAACGAAATTGATTGGAATGGGCGGAGTTACCCGCGAGGAGCTAATCGCTGCCAAGCCGACCGAACTCACAACGCCGCCGGCGGTCATCGCCTGCGCACTTCCTACCACGCGAGTGATAACCAGCCGCTTATTCGCGGGTACAGCCGGAAAGTCGGCGAAGCAGTAACCCACGCCGGAGCAAGCACTCTCGGCTTCGTATGGGATTCTTCCGGGCTCGTCCGTGTTCTGAATCAGCGCCGCGCGGACGGCCTGCGCGATCGCCGGTACGGCATAGAACTTTCCAAGAACGGCCAGAAGCACGAGCACGCTGGCCAAAGTCAAAAGTTTGTTCTTCATGAGTTTGCTCCTTTTCTTGTCTTGAACGTGTGAATCGCCGCCAGCGCCAGTAGGGTTGCCGCGAGTGGACAGCCGGCCGACGGCTCAGGAACCGGTGAGGTTGACGTCAGGATGACGTCGTAGGCATAGTGCAGATCCTCGCCGGCATTGAGATTGCCGAGTCCCGAGAACCCATCGGCCAGCGTTCCCGTTCCGTAATTTTCGGCGACCGACAGATTCTCGAACGCGCTGATCGCAATTTGATAAGTCCCGGGTGCGAGCGTTCCGCCGTCCAGAAGCTCGTCGAAACATTGGCCACTGAGCGTATTGGTATTCGCGCCGGCCGAGCAGGTGGTGCCGAAAAATGTCGACGCCAGGAAGTTTCCGCTCGCATCGAACAGGCTCAGATACGGCTCGAAACCGCCCTGCGCGATGGTCTGCCCGTTGCCGTTGACGCCCCCGCCATAACTGAAAGTGATGGCTTGCATCGTGGACGTGTCGCTTAGCGTGAAATCGTCCACCACCGCCGCCCACTGCGCAAACTCGACGTCGCTATTGGACGGGCCAAGCGTGCAGCCACTGCCGCAGGAAATCACATTGGCGTCCGTGCGCAAGTTGCCAACGAACGAGATGACATCGGCGTGCACCGGGGAAAGTGTCAGGAAGGGCAACAACAAAAGAAGCGTCTTCATAGTTCAATGCGTGGAGACGCGACTGTTGGCGGCATATTCCCTCGTCCCTCGAATCCCGTGAGGCCCGAATAGTAACGTGAGTACTAAGGCGCACTTCGCTTGCGGGCTGCGGTAGGCTGAAAGGCATGCGCACCGCGAGACTGGCGGCCTGGAGTGTCTGGCTAGCTGCCGCAGTCTCAGTGGCTGCCTCCACGCCGTGCCCTACCGCCCCAGGCGCGCAGAGTTGGATCGACTGCGGACTTGAAGCCCAGAAGGCGGGTCGTTACACGGACGCCCAAACTGCCTTTGACCGCGCACGCGACATAGCCCAACGCGCCGGAGATCAAGCCGGCCTAGCGAAAGCCTTGGAGGGCGGAGGGGATATTCGGCAGGTGCTCGGCCAGCTAAAGGAGGCCGAGCCCATGTTGCGGGAGAGCCTGCGGATCCGGGAGACCCTCAACGACCAACCCGGGATTGCCGCCGCCCTGGCCGCATTGGGCCGTTACTACATCACGGCCGGCGACGATCTCAAAACCAGAGAATATTTCGAGCGAAGCAGGAAGCTCAACGAGCAGCTAGGAAACCGATTGGGCGTGGCGATGGCACTGAACAACATCGGGGTCTCCTGGAAGGCGCACGACGTTCTGGTTGCGCTGGACTACTTCCAAAAGAGCATGGATGAGCTGGCCGCTTTGGGCGAGGAACGCCGCGCCAACATCGTGCGCAACAACATCTCTGTGATGTATTACCAACTGGGCGACCTGGAGCGCGCCATCGACCTTGCTCAAACAGCCTTGGCGACCTGGGACCGCATTGGCGCCGGAGACCGGGCGGGCGTGGTGGAGACCAGTCTCGGAATCGATTATCTGGAACTAGGCGACTATCGCACGGCGCTGAAGTTTCTCCAGAAACCTCTCGTGATCCGTCAGAAGCAGGGTTACACGTTCGGAGTCGCCGAAAGTTGGAACAATCTGGCTCTGGTGTACCGCGCGCAGGGCGATTACGATCAGGCGCAGTCCGCCTTGGAGAAAAGCATCGCACTCACCCGCAAACTGGAGAATCACGACCTGGAGGCCGAGGGTCTGGCTAATCTCGGCGAAGTACAATACCTGGCGAGCAAGCCCGCCGAGGCTATAGAATCCCTGCGGGCGAGCCTCGGCATCGCCGAGAAGCTGGATGCAAAATTGAAAATTGCGTTCGCGACTTATAACCTCGGCCGCGTTTACTTGTCCCAACGGAAACTGGATGAAGCGGGGCGCTATCTTAACCGGAGCCTGGAGACCGAAGAGCAAATTCACGACACTCTGGAGCAAGGACAGACACTGGTTGCGCTCGCGGAGATGGAGCGTGCGCGCGGTGATTTCGCGGAGAGCCGCCAGTTCGCGCTTCGAGCCGTCGCTTTAGGTGAGCACACCGGTCAACCCGAAGTGCAGTGGACGGCGCTGAGCGCGCTCGGGCGGGCCGAAACGGGACTCGGCCAACGAGAGCAGGCGCGGGCTGCTTTCGATCGGGCGATCGGAGTCCTGGAAGATCTCCGCACGCGCGTCGCTGGTGGAGAAGGCCAGCAAGCATTGTTCTTCGCGAGTAAAACCGAGCCATATCAGGAGCGCATGGCGCTGGCGCTCGAGAACGGGGATCCCGCGGGAGCTTTTCACTACGCCGAGCGAGCCCGAGCGCGAGCTTTGCTAGATACGATCAATGGCCGCCGGCCGCCGCTCAACAAAGCGATGACAACCGAAGAGCATGCGGAGGAGCAGCGCCTGAGGCTGGCCTTGAACGCGGTCAGCCAGCAAATCCGGTCGTCGACGGAGGGCGACGAACTGCTGCGAAAGCGTCAGGAGCAAGCGCGGTTAGACTACGAAGCTTTCCAAACCAGGCTCTACGCGGCCCATCCGGAACTGCGCATCGCTCGAGCGCAGATCCCCACCATCGGGGTGAGCGAAGCCCAAGCCCTGCTCGATGGCCCCGCCGCCGCGCTGCTGGAATTCGCGGTTACGCCGGAGCGCACTTGGCTGTTTGTGATCACCTCGGAAGGTCTGCATTGCGTTGAGGTGAAGATTGCAAGTGCAACTCTGGCGCGGACCGTAGAGCGGTTCCGCCGGCAACTCGCTAGCCGGGATCTGCGCGTGGACCAAGCCGCGCAAGAGCTTTACGCGATGCTGCTTGCCCCAGCCCGCGGCGCGCTTTCGGGCAAGACTGAGTGGACCATCGCTCCCGATGGCCCGCTATGGAATCTGCCGTTTCAGGCGCTGGAATCCAAACCCGGCCGCTTTGTGATTGAGGCCGCTTCCGTGTCCTACGCGCAATCGTTCACCGCACTGCGCGAAGAGATGCAAGTGGCCGTCCGCCGCCGGGCCGCGCCGGGAACTCTGTTGGGTTTTGGAAATCCCGCCGGGCGCGACGCCTTGCCGGAAGCTGCGCGCCAGATTCGGGCAGTGGCGGCCGTGTACTATCCAGGCGGACGGGCGTACACCGGAATGGAAGCCAGCGAAGAGCGTTGGAAGCGCGAAGCGCCGGCCTATCGGATTCTGCAACTGGCCACCCATGCCGTCTTCGATGATCACAGCCCGCTTTACTCCTATGTCGCGCTAGCTGAGCCGCCCCCCGGCAGTTCCGACGACGGCCTGCTGGAGGCGTGGGAAATCATGCAGCTCGACTTGAGTGCCGAATTATCCGTACTGTCGGCTTGCGAAACCGCGCGCGGCGGCGTCACTTCCGGCGAAGGGCTGATTGGTTTGACCTGGGCCCTGTTCGTGGCGGGTTCCCCGTCCGCCCTGGTCACCCAATGGAAGGTGGACGCCGCGAGCACCACGGATCTGATGATCGAGTTTCACCGTGCCTGGCGTGGCGGAGCCGGCACAGTCTCGAAAGCCCGCGCGCTGCAAACGGCGCAACTGCAGCTGCTGCACAAATCCGGCTCGCATCCGTTTGATTGGGCCGGGGTCATGCTGGTGGGAGACAACCGGTAGGCGCGCAGTCACCCAACAACCAGCCATCATCCGCCGGGAGATCCCTCATGGTTTGGTACCCTTTTTCTGGTAGAACTAAGGTCTTTCCTGTCTGGTCTTACTCTCTTGAAGCTCCTAGCATTGGAACAGGGAGAGAATTACCCATGCGCTCGCTCGCGTTTATCGCGCTCGGAAGTTTTGTAGCATCCATCAGCCTCACAGGTCAGAGCCTGACCGAACACGCCGCAGCCGCTGCGGGCGCCACCATCGGAACAGCCGCCGGAAAGCCGCTGGGCACCGCGCTTGGCAAGATTTTCGGCAGCATGGACCAGAGCACCTCGAAAGCGGCCGGCACGGCCAAAGTCGTCAAGCCCGTCGAGCCGAAAGCAACGGTCAGAACTGCACCAGCTCCTGTGTTGGGGCCAGCCCCCTCCGCGGGATCGGGCGGATCAGGTGGCGGAGAAAGCGCTTCTGCTCCGAGCGGCCACTCTACCCGCCGTCACGAACTGCGTGCGGAAGAACCGCTGGCTTCGGCTCCCATTGCCCCCGTCACGCCCATTCCCGCTCCTGAAGTGAAAGAACCTTCGGTGGAACAGATCGCCGCCATCCAGGTCGGCGCCACCTCCAACGAGCTTGAAGCGGCCCTGGGCGCGCCCGAGTCGCACGTCAGCATCCCCGATGATGACGGCCGCCTGCTCGAAATCTGTCAGTATTGGGCCAAAGGCCAGCCGCTCGGAACCATTCGCCTGGAAAACGGCCACGTGGTGAGCGTGCAAACCCGCTCCAATTAGCGCCTCTGATCGTCCAGTCGGCTCAACCGGCTCACCCAGCCGGCATTTGCTCGCTTACACTGAGAATGTGCGTGTCCTGCCCGCCCTCATCCTGCTGGCCATGGTTCGCTGCGCCTCTGCGGTTACCGCCGCCGATGTTGGCAATCAGGTGGAGCACATTACTCTCGACGCCGATGAGTGCTACCGGGTCCTGGACCTGAACTTCGCCAAGGAAGATCTCAAAATCTACCTGGCTTCCGGTTACCTGATCTTCGCCAAACCGATCGCCGGGGCGCATTTAGGAGCCATTTTCGTTACCAGCGTGGAAGCCGGCGACGCCGACGTGCTGCTTCTGCCGCCCACCCCCAGCGAGCGCGCTTCCCTGGCGAAGTTTACCAACTCGCCCACGCTCGAAGAGCACTTCAAAGCCGCGGCGCTCATCTTCACCGATGGAACCGGCGACCAGTTGCTCGCCCAGCTACAGAGCAATCCGACGGCGAAGAAAAGTCCGGACATGGGTGGCCTCATTGTGCAGGGTTGGAGCTCGGTTCTGGCGAATCTCGCCGCAAGTTTCGAAGCCCGCCTGGTACACGACATTCTTTTGGGCCGGAATGACCGCGGCCTTTTTTACATGGCGGTCTCGGGCAACCAACTCGACAATTTCGATGTTTTGTATGACCCGACAGCCCCCGATCAAATCCTGGCAGGCAGGCTGACCGACCGCGATAATCACGCCTATTTCGATATCTGGACCAGCTTCCAGGCGCACTCTTTTCGCAGCGCCGCGGCGTCTGGAAGTGCCGAGTCTCCCCGCAGCGCGCGCTACACACTGGATAACATCCGCATCGAGGCCACCGTCGCGCCGGATCTCAGCATGCAGGCAGTGACGCGCGGCACGGTGACCTTGCAAGACCAACGGCCCAGATCCGTGATTCCGTTTAGCCTGTCACCCAACATGCGGATTACGGCTGCCAGCATCGACGGCCGGCCGGCAGAGGTTTTCGATCGTGCGTCGCTGCGCTCCGATCTCATCGCCAACCAGGAAGATCGTCAATTTCTGTTGATCTCGGAATCTCCGCTCGATCCTTCCACGCCGCACGAAATCGAGATCCGCAATGAGGGCTCGGTCATCCGCAACGCGGGGAACGACGTCTATTATGTCGGATCGCGCGGCACTTGGTACCCGCGGACCGGCACCGATCTGGCTACCTATGACCTGACCTTCCGCTATCCCAAGACGCTAACCATCGCGGCCACTGGCAAGCAAGTGGAGGATCGCACCGACGGAGACTTGCGGACCACACGCCTCAAGACGGACACACCGGTCCGTTTTGCCGGTTTCAATCTGGGGAATTTCCAGTCCGCGGTGGTGGAACGGAACGGATACACCATCAGCTTGTATGCGAACCGGCATTTGGAGAGCGCGCTTGAGCCGAAGCTGGCTCCTCCTCCACCCATTGCGGAGGAGCACCGTCAATTTCCGCATTTGCGGCGCCCCGCCGCGGATGGTTTGACTTCGCAGACCGCTCCACCAGATCCGACCCCCCGGATCGAAAACCTGGCCGGGGCTGTGATCGACGCGCTCGATTTCATGACAGAAGAATTTGGCCCAACTCCCATACGAAATCTCGCGATCACGCCGATTCCGGGTGGATTCGGCCAAGGCTTCCCGGGCCTGGTGTATCTTTCCACTCTCGCTTATCTCAATCCAGGCCAGCTCCCTCCCCGGCTTCGCGATCGCACCGGGCAAACTTTCTTCAGCGAACTGCTGGAAGCCCACGAAGTGGCGCACCAATGGTGGGGCAACCTGGTGGTTCCGGTGAGTTATCACGACGACTGGCTCATCGAATCGTTGGCCAACTACTCGGCGCTGCTGCTGCTCGAACGCAAGCAGGGGACCAAAGCGTTGGACTCCGTGCTGGACGATTATCGCAACCACCTGCTGACGAAAACCGCGAGTGGACGCTCTCTTGAATCCTCGGGGCCGATCGTCTGGGGATATCGCCTGGAATCTTCACTCGCGCCGGATGCCTGGCGTACCGTCACCTATGAGAAAGGCACCTGGATCATCCACATGCTGCGGCGGCGCTTGGGCGACGAAAAATTCCTCAGCCTGCTGCGCGACATCTCCGCGCACCACCATTCCATCAGCACCGAGCAGTTTCGCGAGCTGGCGAGCCAGTATGCGCCGCCGTCGCCCGATCCGGGCCTCAACATCTTCTTTGACAATTGGGTTTACGGAACCGGCATCCCAACCGTGAAGTTGTCCTACTCCTGGCGCGCGGGAAAATTGTCCGGAACTCTGGCTCAACGCGACGTCGGCGGGACATTCAGTGCGTTCGTGCCCGTGGAAGTTCAATCCGGCAGCAAGAGCACTGTGAATTGGCTGGCGACGGGCAGCGACGCTGCGCCTTTCTCTATTCCGTTGAAATCGCCGCCCACGAAAGTGACTCTCCTGGCGGCCAACTGCCTGATGACCAGCTCCAAGTGAGAACCCGTTCGTAACCCATGCCCATTGCCAGCAAACGCAAAGTAGAAGCGCACAAGGCGATGCCGATCGTCGCCGACCCTGAGCCGCGGCCCGAGGAAATCGATCTTCCGCCTACCATCCGCGTCACCGCGCTGATTTTTTCCTATGACAGCGCGCCCGCCTTGCGCCGCTGTCTCACGGCGCTCGAAAGCTCCAACGACCGCGCATCCATCGAGATACTGGTGGTGGACTGCGGCTCGCACGACGAAAGCGCCCAGCTCGATTCCGAGTTCTCGGGTGTCACCATGCTTCGTCTGCCCCGTTACTTTGGCCGCACCAAAGCGCTCAACATCGGCACGCGGACGGCCGCCGGAGAATATTTGTTCTTCATGACGCCCGAGGTGGAGGTGCTTCCGACCACCATCCCGTCGCTGTTGGCTCAACTGGAATCCGATCCCGAAGCCGTCGCCGTTTGCCCGTTGTTGCTCGACATCGAGACGCAGATGGCGCCGCAGTTCTTCCGGCTGCCGACGCCCGCAACCGGTCTGGATCTCACGCCGGTCACCGTGGACAAAAAAGCCCAGGTATTTCCCGTAGAGTACGCGACCTTCCACGCCTTTCTGGTCCGCAAATTCTTTGTGAAAGGCCTCAACTACCTGGACGAGCGCTACGGTGATTCCTGGGCCGACGCCGAACTTTGTTACCAGATCCGGCGGGTGTCTCGAAAGACGCTCGTGCTGCCTCAAGTGACTGCTCTTTACACCCCCGGTGCGGCTTATGCTGAGTCTGCCCGAACGATTCTCGCCGCCGACCGCGTCCACGGCGCAGCCGTCTTTTTCGGCAAGCACTACGGTTTCATGGCCGGACTGCTCTTTCGGATGAAGGCTATCCTCAAGGCGCTCTTCACTTTCCGGCTTCCATTGTTCGCGGCCTTGATCTCCGGAGGCAAAATCGACGGGTCGCAGTCGGCAATTCTGTAAGCTAAAAAACTAAGACAACCAGTACCTAAGGTTCGGGCAGGCTACTGCCGATAGAGAATCGGTATGCAGCTAGATGCCTTGTTGTGGATTCTCCTTCCGGTCGTCATTGCCGCCGGTTCCGCGTTGCTGTCGTTCTACATCATGCAAGCGCGGATGGAAGTGGCTATCTCCAAGGAGCGCGAAGTGATTGCCGAGGCGCGCGCCGAAGTCCGCACACAAAAGAACACCATGGAAGAGCGTGTTCGGGCCACCGAGCAAGAGGCCCGGCGCCGCGCGCTGGACGAATTCATGCAGGATTTCCGCGTCGAAGAGCGCCACTATTTCCGTGAAAACAAGTCAGTTGCTTCACGGCAGAAGTCCATGATCCTGCAGGAGCGGCTGTACTTCCGCAACATCCCCTTGTCCAGTTGGGTGGAGCACGAGATGGTGGTGGAGGAAGACATGGCCGATGTCCAGCACATCGCCAAAGGCTGCTCTATTTTCAGCACCAAATCGCTGTCCGAAGATAGCAAAGCCGCTGTTTCACGCTTACTCGAGCAAGCTGCGGCATCCAGTAACTCCACTGCAGCGCTTGCCACCGCGCTTCAGAACGGGCACTCCAGCTAGTTAATTTCCACCGCGGTGCATGTCAACCGAATCCGCTGGCTCTCGTCAGAGGATTATGATGGGCGCGATGGCTGATCGCCTGGAGGCCAACGTCGGCGTGCTGGCCGATACCCGGGAATTCGGCGCATGGATGGCTTCCGAGCAGAAGCGCGTGTTTCTGCTTTGCCGGCGCATGCTCGAAGACAGTGAAGAGGCCGACTCAGCCACCCAAGACACCTTCCTCAAGGCCTGGCAGGCGTTGAAACGTCCTGAATCCAAGGACCTGGACGATCCGGGCAAATGGTTGACCCGGATTGCCGTGAATACCTGCCTGGATCGCCTGCGATCGCGCCGCTGGCAGTTCTGGCGAAAACGTCCCAAGGCGGAAGACGAATCCACCATACTCAGCCTTGCGCCGTCCGCGGATCCCAATGCGGAAGACCAGGCGTTCGCGCGACAGATCGCCGAGCGGCTCCGGCACGCGATCACCAGACTCAGTTTGAGGCAGCGCGCGGCGTTTACATTGAGGCATGATGAAGATCGGAGCTTGGCGGAAATCGCCGAAATCCTGGACCTGGATATTGGAACGGTGAAGGTACACTTATTTCGTGCCACGGAGAAGCTTCGGGAGGAGCTGCACGATCTGTACTTTCGTGATAGAGCAGCGCGATAGGAACAAACCATGAAACCTCGGGAAGAAAACGATTTTGAAACTTGGCTGCACGAGAAGACTCGGGGGGCTCAGCCGGAAGTCTCAGCGGAATTCTTGGCCGCGCAGCGCCGCAGCATCTACCGGCGCATGGACGATCACGAGTCGCACCGTCGCCGGGCTGTCTTACGCTGGGCGCTTTCGCTCGCGATGCTGCTCGTCATGGTGGCCGGTGGCATTACGTACGAGCGCCGGCAGAAGCCAGTGGCCGCGGCCATCTCCGACGAGCAGTTGTTCTCCGATCTTTCCGCGATGGAACAGCGTACCGAGCCGAAAGCGATTCAGCCGATGCACAGCCTGTTTGAGGAATGACGGATGCGGCGAGCCCTCATCCTGGCCCTACTTGCGAGCGGCAGTCTGTTCGCGCAAATGCCCAGGGGGATCTACGCCTGGTGGAGCCGTCCGGAGATTGCGCGCAATCTGAATCTCACGCCCGTGCAGCGGGAACAGATCCGCGGGGCCGTCCAACAGTTCCGGCCGCACTTGCTGAACGTGCGCGTGGCGGTGAATCAGGCGGAGCAAGCGCTGGCGGAGCAGTTCAATCGCAATCCTGTGGACCCGGTCAAAACCAACGAGGCCATCGAGCGGCTAGTGGACGCGCGCAGCGACCTGACGCGCACGCTAACCCAGTTGAGCCTGAAGCTGCGTCTGGTGCTCACAGAGCAGCAGTGGGAAGAATTGCAGCGCCGGCGTCCTAATCAGGGCGACGACTCGGAGCCGCAGAATAAATCTGATCGATCTTCGCCGCCATAACGAAGTCGCTTTCGGTGAGCCCGGGGATTTTGTGGGTGTAAATCTGCACGTCCACTTTCCCCCACGCCAGGCATAGGTCCGGATGGTGGCCTTCGGCTTCCGCCACCGCGCCCACCTGGTTCACGAAGTCGAGCGCCGTCTTGAAATCGGAAAACCGAAAGCTCTTCGTGAGGTGATGTTCCTCGACGATTTCCCAATCGGGCAGTTGCTCGGCAAATGGAATCAGTTCGGCGCCTTGGAGCGGCGGCATGCCTCCGCGGCACGGCACGCAATGTTTTTCGGCTAGTTTATTCATTGGACATCCGACTGTATCCCTTGGCCCAGCGCAGATCTTCCTCGGACGATTCGGCGTCGTTCAGAATGCGCCGAGTTTCGCGATCGAGCTCAGCACGATATCTCGAACCCAGTGCGCCTAGCATTGCAAGAGCTTCCTTGCCAACGGACCACCAGTTGCCCGGCGGAACTTCTTCGTCCGAGAGCATCCGCTCCAACGCATCGACGATTCGTCGATCTGCTCGACGACTGCGCGATTCACGTTTTTGCCATTGGCCGATTCCTCCGAGCGCAAACACAGCCCAAAAACGCAGTCGCACGTCAGGCTCATCGAGCACCGAAATCAAGATAGGAACCGACGGTGCATAGTGCAGGTAGGCAAGCGACTCGGCCGCGGTTTCTCGAACGGCCTCCGGCCGCGCCTGGTCTGAGAGAGCTCCCATGAGAGCCGTCGCCGCTTTGCTCCCGGCATTAGGAATCCATCCGAGAGCGCGTGCCGCGGCCTGGCGGCGATCGCGATTCGCATCCAGAGTTTCCAGCTTGAGCGCTGTCTGCCATAGGTCGTTCTTGTCTGTCTGGGCATAAAACAGATCCAATAGATCACCGGCCACGCTCGATCCTTGCCGCACATCACGATCATCGCAGAGTTGGATTTTTCGCGCCGTTGTACACTGGCACTTGCAGCCCACCAGATCTCACGCGTTGGACACTTCCACACCGCTCAAGTACGTCAAAGGCGTCGGGCCGGCCCGCGCCGAGATGCTGGAAGCCAAAGGACTGGTTACGGTGGAGGATCTGCTCGCCTACGCGCCGTTCCGCTACGAAGACCGCACCAACATCAAGACCATCGCGCAGCTCGCGCCCGGCGAGATGGCCACCGTCATCGCTGACGTCCAATCCGCGCATTTACGCGGCTTTCGCCGCAGGAATATCGGACTGTTCGAAGCCATCTTTAAGGACGAATCGAAGGAGCGCCTGCTCACCAAGTGGTTTCACGGCGGGTATCTGGTGGATCGATTTCTGCCTGGAGTGCGGGCCGCGCTGTACGGCAAGATCGAGCTCGACAATTACACCGGCGATCTGCTGATGATGCATCCCGAATTCGAGATTTTGGCCGGCGACGATTCCGATGGCGACGCCTCTCTGCACACGGGCCGGATCGTGCCGGTCTACGAAGCGGCGGGCAAGGTGACGACGCGCGCGTTCCGGTCGCTGGTGCATCGCGTGCTGGAATCCATCGCTCCACTCGAAGACGATTTGCCGCCTGCATTGCGCGAGCGGTTGAAGCTGCCCGATCGTTGGAGCGCCATCCGCCTACTGCATTTCCCTCCGCCCGGAACGGACTTGCGGCTGCTCAACAACTACCGCACGCCCGCGCAATGGCGGCTGATCTTCGAAGAATTCTTTTGGCTCGAGTGCGGGCTGTCGCTGAAGCGCGCCAAAGCGCGGCTCCAGCCGGGAATCTCGTTCGAGCTGAATGAGCGTGTGCGCGAAAAGATCAAGGCCATGCTCCCGTTCAAGCCCACGGGCGCGCAGTTCCGCGTCCTCAAGGAAATCGCCGAGGATATGAAGGCGCCGCATCCCATGAGCCGTCTGCTGCAAGGCGACGTCGGCAGCGGCAAGACGCTGGTTGCGGCAGAGGCCGCGGTCATCGCGATCGAGAACGGCTATCAGGCAGCGGTGCTCGCGCCCACAGAAATCCTCGCGAGCCAGCATTATTTCTATTTCAAGAATCTGTTCCACAAAATGGGCTACGTGCCGGCGCTGCTCACCGGGTCGGCGACGGCGCGCGAAAAATCGCAATTGAAGAAACTGCTGGCCGAAGGGCTGGTTCATATCGGCATCGGAACGCACGCGTTAATCGAAGAAGACGTGGAATGGAAGAATCTCGGGCTTGCGATCGTGGACGAGCAGCATCGCTTCGGCGTCATGCAGCGGCTGCGCCTGGTATCGAAAGCTAAGCATCCCGATGTTCTCGTGATGACCGCGACTCCGATCCCGCGCACGCTCGCGCTCACGATTTACGGCGATCTCGACATTTCGATTATTGACGAACTGCCCCCCGGCCGGCGTCCGATCGAGACCAAGAACGTCACCGATGATCGGGTCGAAAGCGTGTACAGCTTCATGAAGCAGCAGATCGCGCAGGGGCGGCAGGCGTACGTCGTCTATCCGGTGATCGAAGAATCGGAAGCCATGAAGGCGGCTCAGCAAATGTTCCTGCACTTGTCGCAGAAGGTCTTTCCAGATATTCGCGTGGGGCTGCTGCATGGGAAGCTGAAGAACGAAGAAAAGGAAACGGTGATGGATCAGTTTCGCCGCGGCGAGGTGAAGATCCTGGTGTCGACCACGGTGATCGAGGTCGGCGTGGACGTTCCAAACGCTACTGTCATGGTGATCGAGCAGGCGGAACGTTTCGGCCTGGCGCAACTGCATCAACTCCGCGGCCGCGTGGGGCGGGGAGCGGAACAGAGCTACTGCATTTTAGTGACCGGGAAGCTCGGCGACACCGCGCGGGAGCGCATTCGCACGATGGTGGATTCGAGCGATGGTTTCTACATCGCCGAGATGGATCTGAAGCTGCGCGGGCCGGGCGAGTTTTTTGGAACGAAGCAATCGGGTCTGCCGGCCTTGCGAATCGCGAATATCATTCGCGATAAAGATATTCTCGAGTTGGCGCGCGGCGAAGCACAAGCGTTCATTACAAGTCCGCCATCGGAAGAAGAACTGCGCCGCGCCGTGACTTACATTCGCGAGCACTGGCAGCGGCGATACGGTCTTGTCCAGGTGGGTTGATGCCCGGGGGCACATGAGAGTCATCGGCGGTGAGTTTCGCAGCCGTACGTTGAAGAGCTTGCCGGGTCTCGACACGCGTCCTACGCCCGATCGCTTGCGCGAGACGCTGTTCAACGTGCTCGCAACAAGAATCGCGGATTGCATATTCATGGATATTTATGCCGGCACCGGCGCCGTTGGCATCGAAGCGTTAAGCCGGGGCGCGCGCCGCTCGATTTTCATCGAGAAGAACCGCGCAGCCGTGGATGTGATTCGTGAGAACCTGGCGGCGCTGGGTCTCGAAAGCCGCGCCGAAGTTTTCACTAGCAAGGCCGCAACCGTGATCGAACGAGTACGCGCGGACATCGCATTTCTGGACCCGCCGTACGAAATGCTCAAGGAATATGAAAGCTCGATGACCGCGCTCGATGGATCGGAAACTCCGCTCGTCATCGTCCAGCATTCATCGCGGTTCACGCCCGAGGAACAATACGGAAAGTTGCGCCGTTACCGCGTCCTCAAGCAAGGCGACAATTCGCTGAGCTTCTACGAACGCAGCTAGCTGACCGGATTCCAAACATATTTTCCGTCTTTGTCGATGTAGCCCTGGCGATCGCCGATCCATACCGGTGCGAGGCCCGCGCGGAAGTTTCCACCCTGATCGAACTGCGGATTGATCGCGTACTTGCCGGAACGATTGATGTAGCCGACGCGGCCGGCGATCGCGACCATGGCTAGTCCATCGGAGAAGTCGCCCGCCGTATCGAATTGGGGACTGATCTTCACCCTGCCGGATTTGTCGATGTAGCCGAACCTGTCGCCGAGCCCCACCAGCGCCAGCCCCTCATGAAAATCACCCGCGGTAGCAAACTGCGGCGGGATGACCGTTTTCCCGGACCTGTCGATGAAGCCGTACTTACCCTCCGCTCGCACCATGGCGAGTTTTTCGGAGAAGCTGGCGGCCTCGCCGAACTGAGGCGCGATAACGATCCGGCCACTCTTATCAATGAAACCCCAGCGGCCATTCACCAAAACGGGTGCGAGCCCGCCACCAAACTGGCCGGCGCCGTCGTACTGCGGATTGATGACGAACTTGCCGGATTTGTCGATGTAACCAAGCTTCGGCCCGATGCCCACCAGCGCGAGTCCATCGGAGAAAGGATCAGCCAGATCGTACTGCGGCGTTATCGCGAGGCGCCCGGAAGTGTCGATGTAACCCCACCGGTTGCTGACCGCGACGGGGGCCAAGCTTTCGGAAAACACCTTCGCGTTGTCGAATTGCGGCGGTACTGCAAACTTAGCTGACTTGTTGATGTAGCCGAATTTGCCGTTCGATCGCACGGGGTATAACGTGCGGGAACTTGCCGCGAACCATACGCCCAATCCGGCGAGGACGATCATCGCCGCTGCCGACGCGATCAGGGTGTGCTTTTTGCTCAGTTGCGGCCACCAGTTTGTAACTCTTACCGCCTCGGCCATCGAATAGCTCATCGAAACTGTTCTCCGATGGTTCGAAAAGCACCTGCGCTGCCATTGGCACAAAAATGGCAGGGGCGAACACGTCATGAATCTGAAGAATGGATTAATCGCAGCGGGTTTTGTGCTCCTAGGCGTTGTAGCTGCCATCGGATGGACGCGATCGCAAGCGTCTGCGCCGATCGCACCAATCGCGAACGCCGCCGGCAATTACGCGCCAGCATCGGATTCTAACCCCACGTCACCTGCGCCTCCATGGCCTCCTCAGTCAACAGGCGGCTGGTCGTATGATCCAGTGATCCCGCATCCGGTTGTGGTTCAGGCTCAGCCCGAGGCTGCTCCGCCTCCTCCGCCGCCTCCGGATGAGCAAGCCGATGCGCCGCCGCCCCAGGCAGCGGTCGCGTACCGTGACACGCGCCATCATCATCACCATCGGCGGTCCGGCAAGAAATCAGCCGCGATCGTGCTTGGCAGTGCGGGCGTGGGAGCGGCCATCGGCGCGATTGCGGGCGGAGGCCCGGGCGCGGGCATCGGAGCATTGGCCGGTGGCGCCGGTGGATTCGTTTACGATCGATTGACCCGCAATCACTGAGGCTAGGGGGCAACCGCGCGCAGCGCCAGATTAATCGCGGCCATCAAGAGCGACATCCCCGGCAAAACGAGCAATGCTTTTCTCAGGCGGGCGGGGTCGCCCGCGGCGATCCAACCAATGACGCGCGAGCTAATGGCGAGTCCGATCCAACTGGACGTGATTGCAAGGCCGATTGCGGTCCCGGTCATGCGGGGAAACGCGTCGCCAATGAGCGCGATGGTGGTGGGGAAGACCGGGGCCATGGACATGCCGGCGAGAAAGGTGAGAATCCACGCAACTGTCGGATTGCGCGTTCGAAGCATCAGGAACGTCATGATCGCCATCAGAATGGATGCGGCGAATGTCACGTTGAGCCCGCGAACCGAGATCAAGATCTGAGACGCTCCCAGGCGGCCGAACAACAGTCCCAAGGCGAAGCCGAAAGAAAGAATGTTCAACGCGCGCACTTGCGGTATGCCTTGCGCGATCAGATGCTGCACCAGCCAGTTCCACACGCCCACTTCGCACGCTACGTAGAGAAACAAAATCAGCGCGCACAACCAAAGCACTGGCCGGCCCAGGACGCCGCCGACCTCGGAGAAGACGAAGCTCTGTGCGGCCGTGGGCGGTGGAATAGGCGCGGCGAAATTGATGACTAGCGTCGCGGCCGCCAACGCTGCGATCAAGTAGCACAACCGCGCGGAACTTTTCCGGAGCAGGTTCGCCAGAACGAATGGGGTCGCAAAACCGCCAAGCCCGAAAAAGATGTTGAGAAAGTTGAGCGCGGTGGCGCGATGTTCGGGAGCGACGTCGCTGCCGAGCGCATTGGCCGCGGTGACGATGATTCCGCCGCCTGTTCCGAGCAGGAAGAGATGCGATGCGGTGGAGCGAAAACCGTCGGAGCGGGGGAGAAGCGTAACGGCGAGCACGATCAGAGCGAGGCCTAGAACCAACCCAACTTTCTTGCCTTCGTAGTCGATCAGCGGGCCCACGCCGATGGAGGCCAGAATCAAGCCCAGGGCCTGGCAGAACGCGATTGTGCCATTTTGTTTGGGCGTTAAATGGAAACGGGCGGAAAGATCGGGCAGGATGGTGCCGAGCATGGCGGCGGTCATGCCATAGACGAAAATCGCCAAGCTGGCCGCGAGAATGAGCATCAATCCGTTGTAGCAGAGGCGCGTGCCGCATGTGCGGTAGAATGGGGCAGTCGTTAGAATTAGATCATCGGGCCGTGGCGCAGCCTGGCTAGCGCGCCTGCTTGGGGTGCAGGAGGTCCCGGGTTCAAATCCCGGCGGCCCGACCAAAATCAGCTGTCCTATTGAGCATTTTCGGTTGTATCGCGCCGGATGCCGACCAAATATTTCAGGTGCTTTCTCCGGCAGTAACGAACGGTGCCGGAGAACTCGATGCGTCCGCCCTTGATCTTCACCTTGGCGCCAACTGGAATCGGGTTGTCGACCGAGAGGCCCGCACCCGAAGGGGACTTGTCTTCGAGCATTCCAGCCTGGCTTCTTGAGCCGAGCTGATCTTCCCAGGCGATTGATACCCTGCACATGAGGATCGTTCTGGGCTCAATGCGCGCCCGGGGCATATTATGCTCATCGGCGGCATTTTCAATTTGGTGACCGATTCGGCAACTTGATACGCTGTTATTCAAGCTTTCAATTAGTCCCCGAGGAGGCTGAGTCCAATGGCCAGTGAACTCAAAATCAAAGTTAATGAACGTTTGTGGAACATTTCCGCGACGCCGGACACACCGCTGCTGTACGTCCTGTCAAATGAGCTGATGCTCCAGGGGCCGCGGTTCGGTTGTGGGCTCGCGCAGTGTGGATCGTGCTCGGTGCTGGTGAATGGCGTTGAGACGCGATCCTGCGTGACGCCGGTGTCGGCGGTGGTAGGGAAATCGGTCACCACGCTTGAGGGACTGCCGGCTTGGTATGCGGCGCAAAAGAAATTGCCCGAAGCGCCCGCGGTGCATCCGGTGCAGCAAGCCATGATCGATGAGCAAGCCGTGCAATGCGGCTATTGCTACAACGGCATGATCGTAAAGGCGTCGGAATTCCTCTCGAAGACGCCTCGTCCGACTGAAGCCCAAATTCGGACGGCGATGAACGGGCACTTGTGCCGCTGCGGCACCTATCCCAGGATCATTCAAGCGGTGCAGCGGGCCGCGCGGGTGATGGCGGAGGTGAAGGCATGACGTTGCGCCGCGATTTTCTGAAGGCTGGGGGAGCGATCGTTGTTGGATTTCCCCTGCGCGACGCTTTACTCGGGCAGGAGCCTGCTCGGGGAGCGGTCGCTGGGCCGCCCGATCCGAAACAAGTCGACACGTGGCTCGCGATTCATTCCGACAACACCGCGACCGTTTACATCGGATTCGCCGAACTCGGACAAGGCAACTCGACCGCGCTGTTGCAAGTGGCGGCCGAAGAGTTGGATCTGGACATGAGCCAGCTCAAGACGGTGCGGTTGGACACCAACGTCACGCCCAATCAAGGCGGGACCTATTCGAGCGCGTCGATACAACGCGGCGGGCCGCAGGTTCGCACGGCCGCGGCTGAAGCCAGGCAGGCGCTGTTGCAGATGGCGTCGAAAAAATTGAATGCTCCCGCGGACCAGCTCACCGTCGCGAAGGGAATCGTCTCGGCGGGAGGGAGATCGGTGGGCTATGGAGAGCTGGTAGGCGACAAGCCGTTTCACCTGGCGTTTACCGGAACTGCTCCAGTGAAGAAGCCGGCGGAATATAGGGTCGTCGCAACGGCCGTTCCGCGCAACGATATGCCTGACAAGGTCAGCGGCAAGTACGTCTACATGCAGCACGTGCGAGTGCCCGGGATGCTGCACGGCCGCGTGGTTCGTCCGCGTGGGCAAGGTGCGTACGGAGCAGGCGCGCAAGTTGTGGCGTTGGATGAAAGCTCCATCGGGAATATTCGCGGTGCGCGAGTGCTGCGCAAGGGCGATTTTGTCGGCGTGGTCGCGCAAAACGAGTGGGACGCAGTGCGCGCCGCCAGGCAATTGAAAGTCACGTGGGACACCACTCCGTCTCTTTCCGGGAGTGATGGCCTCTATCAAGCGATGCGCGCTTCGAAGACCGACGACCGGACGGTGACCAACCGGGGCAATGCCGCCGACGCGATCGGGGCGGCTCCGCACAAAGTCGCTTACAGTTGCCGCTCGCCCTATCAAGCGCATGCTCCCTTTGGGCCGAACTGCGCGCTTGCGGACGTGAAGCCAGATTCGGCGCTGGTGATGTGCTCGACCCAGGACGTTTACGGAACGCGCGGCACGCTGGCCCGCGTTTTGTCGCTGCCGGTGGATAAAGTCCGCGTGCAGTATTACGAAGGTTCGGGCACCTATGGGCACAGTTGCTACGACGATGTGGCGCAGGCCGCGGCGCTGTTGTCGCAATTGGCCGGGCAGCCCGTGCGTCTGCAATTCATGCGTTGGGACGAGCATGGGTGGGACAACTACGGGCCCTCGCACCTGGGGGAAGTTCGCGCCGCCGCGAGCGCGGATGGCAAGATCGTCGGGTACGAGTACGAAGGCTGGCAGCATCATTGGAGCAACGTGGAAACGTCCGAGCAGCTTGCGCTCGGAAAGCCCGCCGCAGAATGGATGCCTAACCCGGCGATGCAGGTGAATCCGCTGTGTTGCGGCGGCATGTACGACATCCCGAACCTGCGGCTGGTGAATCATCACGTGCCGGGCCTTGGATTCTTGAAAGGCGCGTGGCTGCGCTCGCCGCTGGATCTATCGTTTTCGTTCACGTCTGAACAGGCCATCGATCAACTGGCGTTTCTCTTGAAAATGGATCCGTACGAGTTTCGCCAGCGCAATATAAAGGATGCCCGCTGGCTGGGGGTGCTGGACGCGGCGGCGAAAGCAGCCCAATGGACGCATCGGCAAGCGGCTTCGAATGTGTCGCGCGCCAACATCGTTACCGGACGCGGCATTGGAATGGGAACGCATCTGGCATCGTATGGCGCGGCGGTGGCTGACATCGAGATTAACAAGCAAACCGGCAAGGTGGTCGCCAAGCACTTGTATGGCGCGATCGACGCGGGCCTGGTGGTGAATCCGGGCAACGTCGAGAGCCAGATCAGCGGTCAGTTGGTGCAAACGGCGAGCCGCATGTTCCACGAGGAAGTGACGTTCAGCCGCACCAACGTCACCAGTCTTGATTGGGCCAGTTATCCGATATTGCGCTTTGAAGAATGCCCGCAAGTGACGCCGGTGGTGGTGCAGCGGGTGAACGAGCGATCGACGGGCGCCGGTGAAGAAGTGATGGCAGCGGCCGCGGGCGCCATCGCGAATGCATTTTTCGACGCCACGGGCGTACGCGTGACCGAGTTTCCACTAACGCCGAAGCGCGTTTTGGCCGCGCTCAATCGAGGGTAGCCCCTATGCACCGCTTGCCATTTGCGTTCATCGCGTGCGTATTTCTTTGCTCCGCGCAAACAGAATCGGGGCTACTATCGATTTCCCGGCCATTCACGGCGACACCATCGTTTTCACTTCGGAAGGCGACCTGTGGGAAGTCGGCGCGGCGGGCGGCGTTGCCCGGCGTCTGACTACGCATCTGGGCGAAGAGACCAACGCGGCATTCTCGCCGGATGGCAAGACGATCGCATTCGCCGCCAGCTATGAGGGGCCGCGCGAGGTCTACACCATGCCGGCCACCGGAGGTCTGCCAGTCCGGCGCACTTTCGACAATGCCGGCCCGGCGTTCGTCGGCTGGACTCCCGACGGCAAGCTGCTATTCTCCACCAACCGGTATTCGACGTTGCCCGACGACCAACTCGCGGTGGTGGGCCCGGACAACCGCGTTGACGTTATTGCGCTGAGCCAAGCCGCGCAAGGATGCTATGACGCGCGTGGCCGGACGCTCTTTTTCACGCGCCAGCCATCGCAAGGAAGCTCCACCAAGCGCTACAAAGGCGGCACCGCGCAAAACATCTGGAAGTACACCGACGGACAGGAAGCCCAGCCGCTCACCGCCGATTTCGCGGGAACCAGCAAGGACGCCATGTGGTGGAACGGGCGCGTGTATTTCCTCAGCGACCGCGATGGAACCATGAACCTCTGGTCCATGGACGAAAACGGGAAGAACCTCCGCCAGCATACGCACAGCCAAGGATGGGACGAGCAGTCGCCGTCGCTCTCGGGCGGTCGCATCGTGTATCAACTGGGCGCGGATCTGCATTTGTACGACATCGCCTCGGGCGCGGACAAGACCGTCCCCATCGAGCTCGCCTCCGACTTCGATCATCTGCGCGAACATTGGATCAGCAATCCGATTGAGTACACCACGTCGGTGCATCTTTCGCCCGACGGAGATCGCGTGGCTCTCATTTCACGGGGCCGGGTATTCGTGGCGCCGGCTAAGCCCACGGGCCGGTTCGTCGCCGTAGCCGCGCACAAGCCGGCCAGATATCGCGACGCGCGATTTATGCCGGATGGCAAGTCGTTACTTGCGCTTTCCACCGAGAGCGGCGAAGTGGAATTCTGGAAGCTTCCCGCCAACGGCGAGGGGGCAGACGAGAAGCTGACCAGCGACGGAAAGGTCTTGCGCTGGGAAGGCGTGCCTTCTCCCGATGGAAAATGGATCGCGCATCAGGACAAGAACAATCGGCTCTGGCTGCTGGATACGGCGACCAAAGCTGAGAAGCAGATCGCTTTCGGCAACTACAGCGGCAATTCCGGTGGCGCGTTCGAGAGCGTGCGATGGTCGCCCGACAGCCGCTTTTTCACGTTTGGCGAAGACACCGAGAACCAGTTCAGCCGCATCATGCTATACAGCGTGGAGACGAGCGCTCTTACGCCGCTGACGACGGACCGCTATGGCAACGCATCCGCCGCCTGGAGCGGCGATGGCAAGTGGATATACTTTCTCTCGGATCGCGCTCTGAAATCCGTCATCCGGTCTCCCTGGGGTTCGCGCCAACCGGATCCGTACTTCGATCGCTCCATCAAGATCTACCAATTGGCGCTGACCAAGGGACTTCGTTCGCCGTTCGAGCCGTCCGACGAGTTGCATCCAGATAAACCCGAGGAGACTCCCAAGAAAGACGAACCGGCGAAGACCGGAGATGCGGCCAAGGCAGCGCCGGTCCCAAAAGTTGACATCGATCTGGACGGCATTGCCACTCGCATCCAGGAAGTGCCCGTGCCACCTGGGAATTACGGGGACTTGACGGCGGCGGGCAAACGATTGTGCTGGATCAACCGCGATCCGGAGGCGCCCGATAAGTCCGCGCTTCAGTGCCTGGACGTCGCCAACAAGGGCGACAAGCCAGAAACGTTGATGGAAGGCGTGACAAGCTACGAGATTTCGGCCGACGGAAAGAAGATGCTGGTCCGGAAGCAGAACGATCTCTGGATCTTCGACTCATCCGTTAAAGAGAGCGCGATGAAAGATCCGAAGACGCTGGCCGACAATCACGTGGAGCTGAAAGACTGGAAGTTTTCCGTGATCCCGTCCGAAGAATTCCACGAAGCGCTTCTCGATGCATGGCGTTTGCACCGCGATTACTTTTATGACCCCAATATGCAGGGCGTGAACTGGGCGGCCATGCGGGACAAGTACACGGAATTGGCGGGGCGTATACACGAGCGCGAGGAGTTGAACGATCTGATCGCGCAAATGGTGAGCGAGTTGTCGCTACTGCATACGTTCGTGCGGGGCGGGGACCTGCGGCAAGGCACCGACCAGATTCAACCCGCCTCACTTGGAGCGAAGCTTACACGCGATGCTGGCGGGGGCGGCTACGTGGTGGCCCACATCTATCGATCCGATCCCGATCGTCCCGATAAGGCGGGGCCGCTGTCTCGCCCGGGTGTGGATATCGCCGAAGGCGACCTGATCCTCGCAATCAACGGGCAGGATCTCGCGAGCGCAGGGCTTTCGGGGCAGGACCCAGGCGAACTGCTGCGGAATCAAGCGGGTAAACAAGTGCTGCTGCGGGTTCGGCCGAAGGGCAAAACGGAAGCGCGCGACGTGATCGTGAAGCCGGTATCCATCAACGACGACGCGGACTTGCGTTATGGCGAATGGGAGTACATGCGCCGCCTCAAGGTGGATGAGGCTTCGGGTGGGAAGATTGGCTACGTGCATCTTCGCGCGATGGGCGCCAACGATATTAACGAATGGGTGGAAGATTACTCACCGGTATTCACACGCGACGGACTCATCATAGACGTGCGTCACAACGGCGGCGGCAATATCGATAGCTGGATTCTCGGAAAGCTGATGCGCAAAGCCTGGATGTACTGGAAGCCACGCGTGGGCGAGCCGTATTGGAACATGCAGCAGGCCTTTCGAGGACATATGGTGGTACTGTGCGACGAATGGACGGGTTCCGACGGCGAGGCCTTTACCGAAGGATTCCGGCGCCTGGGGCTCGGCAAAGTCATCGGCACGCGCACATGGGGTGGAGAGGTTTGGCTGAGCTTCAGCAATTTCCTGGCGGACCGCGGGATCGCCAGCACCGGCGAAATCGGGGTTTACAGCCCCGAAAGGACCTGGCTGATCGAAGGTCACGGCGTGGATCCGGATATCGTGGTGGATAATCTGCCGCACGCCACCGCCCTGGGCAAGGACGCGCAACTCGAGGCCGCCATCCAGCATCTGCAGCGCCTAATTCGCGAGCAGCCAACGCCGGTACCCGGGCCGCCGGACTATCCGGATAAGTCGTTCCATTCAACCAAGTAAAGCAATCGCATAAGATAATCAAAGTGCTCGGAGGTGCCGGCATTGAAGGCTTTGCTGTGTTCGCTCGTTCTGTTTTCTCCCGCTGTCCTTCTCGCGGATTCTCTGTTCACTTTGGTGTCGCCTACCAACGGCTCCACGGTGGTGGTGACACCGAACCAGGTTCTGCCGGTGATCATGTTGATCGAAGACCAAAACACGGGCATCGGGGATCTGTATCCGATGGAGTATACGGTCAGCGCAAACGTGACCCCAACCTGCCCGCCGGAAGCGAGCCCATGCGCCAACTTCGTGTTCGCGGATGGCGCCGTTCCGCCGTTCATCACGCACGCCGGGTACCGGGGCGCTGTTGTCGTCATCAACTTCCAGAACGCTCCCGCCGGTTTTTACTCCATAGCGCTTGCCATCTCGGTGGTGGGGTGTATTTCGATTGCTCCAAACTGCAACGGTCCCGACACGTTCAGCAGCAACACCAAGTTCACCGCGCAAGTGGTCAGCGGCATCGGGGCGCCGGCCAACGCGCTGCCAGAATTTGCCGTGGGCGGCGGTAGATTCCTTACGGATTTTCTGGTGATCAACAACGGATCGCAGGCGGCCAATTTTACTATTAATTTCTATGGAGACGACGGGTCGCCCGCTTCGTTGCCGTTTCCAGGGCTGGGGACCATCAGCACATTGAGCGACACCGTCCCGCCGTTTGGTGTGAACGCGTACGAGGGCGGCGACATTAACGGACCAACCCAGGGCGGATGGGGGCTGATCCAAGCGGATCCGGCGATCACGATTCAGGAGGTGATTCGCAATCGTGGCGGCGATCACAGTTACTACGAAGGGGCGGTTCCGGCCTACGCGGGGAGCAGCGGGTTCCGGCTCTCATTTGACGCCACCACGTTTGCACCCTCCGGCGATCAAATATACACCGGTTTCGCCGTCGCCAATGTGGATGGGATGAACCCGGCAACCGTCACTTGCACGGCCCGCGATTTCCGGGGACAGGTGATTCCGAACGCGATCACGATTCCCACCCTCAATCCCTTGGGCCATTGGGCCAACTACCTGTTTCCGGCTCTGCAGGGCGCGCGCGGGACATTGGATTGCTCGTCAGCTACTAACGTCGCTGCGGTCGGTCTGAGATTCATCGGTACGGACGCCTTCACTTCGTTGCCCATCGTTACTAAGTGATGCTGGCGCGAGTGTAACCTTGCTCCCGGCACTTTCCGGCGAAACAATGGAGGAAGGGAGGAAGTCCCAATGTCTCGCCTGATGAAAGTCGACCACGTCACTTTTGTGGTTGATCCTAAGTCCATCCGCAAGTGGGCCTGGTTTTACATCGAGGTCATGGGTGGCAAAATGATCCTGCGGAAGGATGACACCAACCCGCAAGAAAAGTCCAGCATGATGCTGTGGTGCATCGATTTTGGCGAATTCGGCATCGCTCTCGCGGCTGGAATCGACCGCGCAGAAAAATCGCACGTGACTGCGTTTCTCGAAAAGCACGGCGACCATGCCGTACAGCACGTGGCTTTCCTGGTGCAGGATCTGGCGGGCTTTCGCACCCAAGTGATGGAGTTTGGCGTGAATCTGTTGGGCCCGATTCTACAGCGCCACGACGGGTTCGGATACGTGCGGCAGGTTTTTGCGCGAGGCTACAACGACGACGCGAATCCGGCCGAAGTTGGGTTTCCCGAATTCGTGGAGCGGCCCCTGCACAAGGGAGCAGCCTTCCCCGAAGTCTCATTTCTCCGCCGAGGCGGGCACCAACCTTTACCGGCAGGCACAGGAAGCCATGGATCGCGATGAGAGGCAGCCACTGGTAGATTTCTCCAAGATGCCTCCGGATTGGCAGCCGCCCCTTCAGTAAGCTATCGAACTATCATTGCGCAGGCTCGCGGAGAGAAACGCTTCGAGCTTGGGGGATATGCCCCAACGGACACGCAGATTCCCCCACTAGTCCCATATAACCCAAGGAATATAAAGGACTAGTTTTGGAGCTTGACGTGCGCAGTGCCGTCTCGAAAAAGCAACAAAACGTGAGACAAATTGGCAGCTAACAATACATACGCTGATATGCTGCTCAAAACTGGCAGTACGGAACTGGCAGTATGAACCGATAAGGACTTCCTATGAAAACGCTCTCTCTTGCGTTACGAATCGCGGCGTTCGTCGCACTTATAGCCCTCTGCTTAACGGGCCAGACAAACAAGCATCAATATTCTCCTCGTGAAAAGGCTTTCTACGCCGATCCAGCGCTGGTTGATTTTGTGCGTCCTGGATTGGCGATCACGATCAACTCGGCCAGCATTTCAAGCACTGGCGCCATCACGGTCACGTACACGCTCGCGGATCCCTCGGGACTTCCGTTGGATGCCACAGGCGTGACTACCCCCGGCGCCATCGCGATGACTTACTTCGCTGCGTACATTCCAAAAGGTCAGGACCAGTATGTGTCCTACACCACGGCCCCGGCTACCGGGGCGATATTGGGCACCATCACCCGCCCGACCTTCGAGGAAGGCGGCGGCACGCTAACCCCCGGCAGCGCGGGCAACTATACGTATACGATGAAAGCCCAAGCTCCAGCGGGATTCGATCCCACGGTAACCACCACCGTTGCCGTCAACGGTATCCGGGATCTCACGCAGTTCAATCTGGGAACCAGCTATGCAGGGACAACCTTCAACTTTGTCCCGAATGGTGCGGCGGTGACAGTAACCCGCGATGTGATTCGCACCGAAAGTTGCAATACTTGCCACGACCAGTTGGTGTTCCATGGCGGGCACGCCTTCGGAGTGAATGAATGCGTTCTGTGCCACCAACCGCAAAACCAGGATCCGACGACCGGGAACACTTTAGACTTGAAGGTAATGGCCCACAAGATCCACATGGGGTCGAGCTTACCGAGCGTGGTTGGCACTTCCACGAAACCGGGCGTTCCCTATCAAATTGCGGGCTTCGGGGGCCGCCTCAGTGATTTTTCCACCGTGGTCGATCCGGCCAGTGCACAACGCTGCGAAGTTTGCCATACCCAAACCGACAGCACACTAAAGACTACCGGTGGGGCGCAGGCCACCGCATATTTGACTAAGCCCTCTCGCGCCGCTTGCGGCGCCTGCCATGATGATGTGAATTTCGCGACCGGGACCAACCATCCGGGCGGATTCCAGGCCGATGACAATCAGTGCGCCAACTGCCACGTGCCGCAAGGTGAAACACCTTTCGATGCATCCATCAAGGGCGCACACGTGGTGGCCAATGACACCCCAGCCACCTATCCCCAGAACCCGGATACCCTCATTTCGAGCATTGTGGTCACCATCACGGGCGTTTCGAGCACCAAGGCCGGACAGAAGCCTGTGGTCGCGTACACTGTGAAGGACATCAACGGAAAGAACATTGCGTTGAACGACTCGACTCTGGAGGACATCCAGTTCACCATGGCTGGTCCGACTAACGATTACGGATATACCAGCTTTGGCAGCGACGTTACGACCCCCGGTTATGTTGGCGAGGACGGAACCAAGGGAACGTGCGACACCAGCGGCAACTGCACGTACACCTTCCAACACGCGATTCCAGCCAAAGCGACCGGGACTTTTGCCGTGGGCGTTGAATCCGAACGGCTGGAGAACATTCTGGCGAACACCAATGCTGCCCAGCAAGTGGAAAGTGGAACTCCAAATTCGATCTTCTACTTTTCCGTCGACGGCTCAAAAGTGGCGCCACGCCGCACGGTGGTGGCTGAGACCAACTGCAATCAATGCCACGTGCACTTAACACTGCACGGGAACCGGCGCAACGATCCGAATTACTGCGTGTTCTGCCACAATCCGTCCGATACGGATTTCTCCCAGCGGCCTGCTGGACAGACGCCGCAGACCATTAACATGGCCGTCATGGTTCATCGCATCCACGACGGAGTGAACGTCGTCCCGGCCGGCGGCAAGCCCTACGCAGTGGCTGGCTTCGGAGGGAGCTCGCACGATTTCTCCGATGTGCGCTATCCGGCCTTCAGTCCCTCGGGAGGAGCCGCGTCAGATTCGGGAGGTGCCTATCTGCAAAACTGCTCGATCTGCCACGTAAACGGCAGCGAGCAGAATCTTCCGATCGGGCTGAATGCCGTGACCGATCCGCAAGGCTGGATCAATCCGATTCAAGCCACTTCGTCGGCTTGCAGCGGGTGCCATGTGTCCAAAGCGGAGTCTGCGCACTTCGCCGCCAATACCGATCCCACCTTGGGAGAAAGCTGCAGCGTCTGCCATGCGGCCGGCGCGCAGTTTGCGGTTGACGCGGTACACACTCAATAATGATGTGACGGGGGGAGATGGCCAGCGCGTCTTCCCCGTTCCTTTCTTTTCCAATGATGCGATGGCACGCAGTTGTGCTCGGTCTCTCCCTGGCGGCTGCTTCTCCGTGGGCAGCCGCCCAAACACCGCCAACACCTCCGAAGCCTGAAGCGCCGGCGTTCGCCGGTTCCGATACGTGCAAAATCTGTCACGAAGATATCTACAACGCGTTCGCCCGAAGCCCGCATCATCCGCTAGAGGTCGACGCCAAGAAGGGCTGGCAGGGCAAGGCTTGCGAGTCCTGTCATGGTCCGGGGCAAGCACACACCGAGGGACCATCAGCCGATAACATCCGCAATCCTGCAAAATTGACCGCCGCGGCGGCCGACAAAGTCTGTCTGACCTGTCACCTGAATCAGCCCACGCATATCGGGCGGCTCGAAAGCAGCCACGCCCACAACCAGATTTCCTGTACCGCCTGCCACAAGGTCCACGGCAGCGAACCGCTGGTGGCTCGCAAGGCCGATGCAATCAACAAGCAGTGCGGCAGCTGTCACCTAAACGTCTGGGCCCAATTCCAACGGCCGTTTCACCACAAGCTGCCGGAAGGCGACATGAGCTGCGTGGACTGCCACAATCCGCATGGCAGTATCCGTCCCGCGATGCTGCAGAGCTTCGCCTCCAATGAACCGGGTTGTTTCGCCTGCCATGGCGACAAGCGGGGTCCATTCACCTTCGAGCATGCGCCAGTGCGATTTGAAGGCTGCCAGGCGTGTCACGAGCCGCACGGCTCAGCCAATCCAAGGATGCTGACGCGGGCCGAAGTTCGCTTTGTATGCCTGGAATGCCATGCCAATCTTCCATCGGCGCCGGTGAAGGTGGCGGGCGTAGTGCCGCCCGCATTTCACGATTTGCGTTCGCCCGTGTTTCAGAACTGCACCGTGTGCCATCAGAAAATTCACGGCAGCCACGTAGATCGGAATCTACTCAAATGAGGACGCTGCTCATTCTCGCCGTGGGTCTGCCGCTGCTCGCACAACAAGCCGCCGACCAGGCGCCCGCACCTGCGGCGTCTACCAGCACAAGCGATGCGGCGTCGCCTGTTCCATCCACCGAACCGGCGCTTACGGGGTGGATCGACTTTGGCTATCTGTTCATCCCCGGCGTCGGCGGAAGCTACGATACGTACCGCAGCATCCTGGACGACCACGCGGGTCCCAAGCTGCTCGGTTCGGACTTCACGCTCACCGATCCGAAACACCGCTGGTTCGATACGATTCAGGTACACACCACCGCTTGGGGCGCAGAGCCATCCGAGTCTTTACACGTGGAAGCCAAGAAGTCGGGCGTCTACGATTTCAACGCCGACTATCGCAACTTCGCTTACTTCAATTTCTTGCCCTCCTACGCCGACCCTTTGCTCGGGAACGGTGTGGTGTTGGATGAACAATCGTTCGACACGCGCCGCAAGCTTGCCGCGCTTTCGCTCGACATCCTGCCCGGGCATTCGTGGACCCCATACTTCGGATGGGATCACGACTCGAGCGGCGGCACTGGCGCGACGGTTTTCGTCACCGACGGCAACAACTACCCGGTCCCGAATACCCTCCGCGATTCCACGGATCTGTACCGCGCCGGCGTCCGATTCGAAAAGCCGCGGTTCCACGTGACGCTGGAAGAGGGCGGCACAGTTTTCAAGAGCGATCAGAGTCTGTTTCAAGGCCCAGGTTCGGTGAATTTAGGCAATTTCTCCGCGCCGACCTTCTTCGGCCAGAGCCTGGATCTCAACAACCTGCTGGCCAATTACGGCATCGGCGGATCCAGCGCCTACAGCAAAGCGTTGCTTACGGCGAGTCCCACCACCTGGCTCGATATCTACGGACAGTTTCTCTTTAGCCAGCCTGACAGCCACGTGAACTACCAGCAGACCGACGCCGGCAGCCTTTATTTGCAAAGCCAGTTGCTGTTTTACTCGAGCGAGCAGGAATTGATCAACGCCGCGGCCGAGCAGCCGCATACGACGGGCAGCCTTGGCGCTGAGATCCGTCCGTTCAAACACCTCCGCGTGGTCGAGAACTGGATGACGGACCGGCTGCACGATGCGGGTTCGGCGGCGTCCGCGCAGACGCTGATATCGGCCGGATCTCCGATCCCATTCAGTGCGCTGCTGGACTCGATGCTGGCGTCCGACTACAGCCAGGAGGCGATCGACATCTTCTACGACGCCGGCTCCAAGCTCACGCTGCGCGGCGGTTACCGTTACGTCTGGGGCGATGCCAGCTACGCATTCCTGCCGCCCGCCGGGCTCGTCAGCGCCGATCAGGAGCAGCTCCGGCAGAATATTGGACTGGGTTCGGCTACCTACCGGCCCAGCCAGAAGATCTCGCTCACCGGCGAGTTCGAAGGCGCATCGAGCAGTGGCGTGTACTTCCGCACCAGCCTCTACAACTATCAGAAGGTGCGGGCGCAAGTGCGCTATCAGCCGCTGCAGATCGCTCAGCGTCTCGGCCGACTTCACCGTATTGAACAACGATAATCCGCTGGCGGGAACCAACTACAAATACTCGTCGTATCAGGAGTCGCTGTCGCTCTACTGGGCGCCGCGCAGCAGCAAGATTTTCGACTTCCAAGGCTCCTATTCGCGATCCGATTTGCACTCCAACATCGGCTTTCTCGATCCTGGGACCCTCTCGCCGCAAATTTCAAGCTATCGCGATGACGCGCATACAGGCACCGCGCTGGTTGACCTGACTTGGCCGCACGGCAAGCGTTTCGCCCCCAAGCTATCGGCGGGCGGGTCGTTTTTTGTCTCCTCGGGAAGCCGCCCGACCAGCTACTATCAGCCGGTCGCCAAGCTTTGGGTGCCTCTTGGCAGTCACGTCAATTGGTTCACCGAGTGGGAATACTATGGATATGGCGAAGCCTTCTATCTTTACGAAGGCTTCCGCACGCATTTAGTGACCACGGGAGTGAGGATTACCCGATGAACCGGACATCGCTCATGCTCTTGGGACTTTTGTTCACCGCTTCCGCCGTCGCGGCGCAGGCTGCGGAATTTACGGCCGATTCGATGCGAGGCGAGCGACTGTTCCAAACGCTCTCGTGCATCCAATGCCATAGTGTCGGCGGAACTGGTGGAAGCGTGGCGCCCGACCTCGGCCGCATGATGGACCGCGGATTTACGCCTGCCTCGCTCGCGGCCACCATGTGGAATCACGCGCCCACCATGTGGGCTTCCATGCGCGAGCACCAGATCACAGCCGGGCAGCTCGATCAGCAGGGCGCACAAGACCTGATGGCCTTCTTCTATGCGGCGCGCTTTTTTGAAAAAGCGGGCGACGCGGGCCGCGGTAAGCGTGCCTTCCAGAGCCGCGGGTGTGCGGGGTGTCACGGATTGAACCAAGTGGTGAATCCGAGGGCCAAGCCCGTGAGCCAATGGCAGGGCCTAGCCGATCCGTTGGCGCTGGTCGCAGCCATGTGGAATCATCGCGCGGAAATGCAGGCCGAATCCAAGGCGAAAGGCGCCGCGCCTCCCGAGCTCAACGTGCAGGATCTGACGGACATGCTGGTGTATCTGCGCAACTTGCCCGAAAGCCGTGCGAAGACTGGGGTGTTTCGCATCGAGGTGACAAGCTCCGACCAAACGGTGTTTCAAGCGGCGGGTTGCGCCACGTGCCACCAGACAGTGGAAGCGCTGGCAGCTCGTATCCAGGGCCAGACGCTGACCGAAATCGCGGTCGACATGTGGAATCACTCACCTACCATGGCCGCTGCGGGTGCTCCCGCGGCTCCCCTGACCGCGGGCGAGATGCAGAAACTGGTCAGCTCATTTTGGGCCGCGAAATTCTTTGAAGATGCCGGGAGTCCGAAAGCGGGCGCAAGCGTGTTTTCCGCCAAGAACTGCGCGGTCTGTCACAACGACGCTTCCAGCGGCGCGCCTCCGCTGCCCGCCGCCGGGCGTGAATTCAGCGGAGCGGCCATGGTCTCCGTGCTATGGCATCACGGGCCGGCCATGCTCGACCGGATGAAAGCGAAAGGCATCGCGTGGCCGCGGTTCGACGGTACGCAGATGGCGGATCTGATCGCTTACCTCAACACCAAGACGCCTCCCCACCCATGAAAAGGCAGCCCGCTAGAAATGCCGACATCTAAGTCTTTTTTCACCCGTCTTTACGATTGGCTCTCACCGATAGTCTTCTTCTCCAGCAATCCCCTCAGTCTCATCGGCGTGGTCGTGGTGACGACGGCAGCGGTGTTGTGGGTTTTTCTACTTCCAACTCTGTTCGGGCATGGAACCAACAACCCCTATCTCGGGATTCCAATTTTTTTGATTTTGCCGGGAGTGTTCATCTTTGGCCTGATCCTGATTCCCATTGGAATCCTGATTCGGCGAAGAAGCCGCCGTCTCCAGGGATTGCCGGTGACCAGCATTCCTCAGTTGAGTTTGGATAGCCCCGAGTTGCGGCGGCTGCTTATCTTTGTCGGGGTTGCGAGCTTTGTGAATATCGTCATCGTCAGCCAGTGGGGCTACAGTGCCGTCAATTACATGGACGGCGCTCAGTTTTGCGGGCTGACGTGTCACACGGTCATGCAGCCGGAGTACACGGCCTATGTCAATTCCTCCCACGCCCGTGTGGAGTGCGCCGGATGCCATATTGGGCCGGGTGCTTCCTGGTTCGTGAGGTCGAAGCTCTCGGGAGTGCGGCAAGTGTTCGCGGTAGCGTTCCATACCTACGACCGCCCCATCCCGTCACCGGTTGAAAGCCTTCGCCCAGCTCGGGAAACCTGCGAGCAGTGCCATTGGCCGGCGCGCTTTTCCGGCGATCTGTTTACGGTTCGCACCTCGTATGGAGCGGACCAGGAGAACCAGGCCACCTCCACGGTGTTGCTGATGAAGGTCGGCGGCCACACCTGGAGAGGCAGCGTAGGAATTCACGGCGCACACTTGGCCGCGAATTCCCAGATCGTTTACACTTCCACCGATCGCCAGCGGCAGACGATTCCACAAGTGATCTACACGGCGCCTGATGGAAAAGTCACAGTCTACAACTCGGCCAGTGCGAAGGCCACTGCGGCGGACCTGGCCCATGGCGAGAAGCGCACGATGGATTGCGTGGACTGTCACAACCGTCCGACGCACGCATTCCAGTTGCCCGAGCGAGCCGTAGACCTCGCGATGGGGCAGGGCCAGATCAGCCCCAAGCTGCCTTTCATCAAGAAGCAGGCGGTCGCTGCATTGCAGCGGAACTATCCGGATCGCGATACCGCGGTTCGCGAAATCGCCGCATCTCTGGATAAGTTCTACCGGACCAACTACCCCTCGGTCGCGAGCGGCAACGCCGCTGAAGTTAAGAACGCGATCGCCGCGGTTCAAGCGATCTATCTGAGGAATATCTTTCCGGATATGAAGATCACCTGGGGGAGCTACCCCAACAACCTGGGACACATGGATTTTCCAGGGTGTTTCCGCTGCCACGACGGAGATCACCAAAGCGCCGATGGGCGGACCATCCCGAACGACTGCTCAACCTGTCACGATCTTCTCGCCGTCGACGAGAAGGACCCCAAGGTTCTTTCGGGCCTCGGCTTGAATGCCGCTGCCGCCCCAGGAGGCTTCGAATGAAATCCCGCTTGGCCGCTTTGCTCATGTTCGTCGCGAGCACCGGAGCTTGGGCCGCCGGAATCGACTGCCTCTCCTGCCACTCGGAAAAGGCGGCGGTGAAGGACAGCGTTCACGGAAGTCTATCCTGCACCGGCTGCCACTCGGACATTCACGCTTTCCCGCATCCCGACAAGGTAGCGAAAGTGAATTGCGCTTCCTGCCACTCCGATAGCGCCACGACTCTAGGGCAGAGCGTGCATGCCGCCTCAGGAGGACCGACGTGCCTGAGCTGCCACGGCGACGCGCACTCCATTCTCTCCGCGAAGGATCCGAAGTCGGCTACCTATCCAGCGAACTTGCCGCGCACCTGCGGCGCCTGCCATGGGAACGCTCAGATGGCCAAGCGTTTGGGGTTGCAAGAGGTCTATTCGCTCTACATGGACTCGATTCACGGCTTCGCTCTCACCAAGGACGGCCTGTTGGTGGCCGCCAGTTGCGCCAGTTGCCATGGATCGCACGGCATCCTAGGCAAGAAAGACCCCAAGAGCAAGACCAATCACGCGAACATCCCCGCCACCTGCGGGACCTGCCATGCGGGGCCGCTCAAGGATTTTTCCTCCAGCATTCACGGCCAGTTGCTGCAGGCTGGCTCCGGCGGACGCGCCGGTATGCACGAGTTGCCATACCGCGCATGAGATCACGAAAGTCGGCAGCGCGGAGTGGCAGATGAAGACGACCGCCACTTGCGGAGGCTGCCACAAAGATCAATTCGCCACCTACCGCGATACCTTCCACGCCCAGGTGTCCGCGCTTGGGCTATCAACAGACGGCGCGTTGCTGGGACTGTCATGGCTTCCATGACATCCTGCCTGCGTCGGATCCGAAGTCGACAATTGCGCCCGCCAATCTGATCACCACCTGCGGCAAGTGCCACGCGGGCGCCAACGCGAGTTTCGTGAAGTACGACCCGCACGCGGATTCTCACGACGCAAAGCATTATCCGGCGTTGCACTACTCCGCCGTGTTCATGAATCTGTTGCTCGCGAGCGTCCTGGGATTCTTCGCGCTGCATACGATCCTTTGGTTCCTTCGTTCGCGATTCGGCCCCGGCCCGAGGGGATCTCATCCCAAATGAGGAGGCGGCTCAATGGAAGAAGCTAACGCACGCTATTATGTCCGGTTTTCGCTCGAGCAGCGCTACCTGCATTGGGCCTTGGCGGGCACCTTTCTGGGGCTGGCCTTCACCGGCCTTACGCTTCGATTCAGCACTGCTCCTTCGATGCAAGCGCTCGCCAGGGCCGTTGGAGGATTTGGCGCGGTCCTGTTTTTTCACAAATTCTTCGCCATTGGCCTCACCGTGACGTTCGTGATTCATTTGGCTGACATCGCCTACCGCATCGTGGGCAAGCGAGAGTGGGGCCTGCTGTACGGACCCAACTCCATGGTGCCGCGCTGGAAAGACATCCAGGATTTCTTCGGAAACCTGAGGTGGTTCTTCCACTTGGGCCCCAAGCCGAGACTCGATCGCTACGCGTATTGGGACAAGCTCGACTACTGGGGCGTATTTTGGGGCATGGGAATCATCGGATTTTCCGGCTATGCGATGTGGTTCGGATCGTTTTTTTCCCACCTGATTCCAGGATCGTGGCTCAACATCGCGCTCCTCATCCACGGTGAAGAAGCGATTCTGGCGACCGGCTGGATTTTCGTGATCCACTTTTTCAATACGCATCTTCGGCCGGACAATTTTCCGATGGATCTCACTATCTTCACGGGACGCCTTACTGAAGAAGAGTTGAAGAACATACACCCGGAAGAGTACGAACGGCTCGTCAAGACCGGCGGTTTGCAAGCGCTCGCAGCCGAGACCCCGCCGCGCTGGCTGAACAACTTTGGCCGGGTGGTTGGTGCGGCGGCGATTACCGCGGGCGTCATCATGCTGATCCTTATGACTGTGGCGTTTCTCAGGGAGTGACTGTTATTCTGAAGACACCTCAATTGATACCGACACAAAAACCACTAGGAGATTATCAATGCGCTATTTCTTAATCGTTCTCGCTTTCGCCGCCTCCGCGGCCACCACTTGGGCTGCCGACGCGACAGCCGGGAAGGCTGCTTTCGACAAATCTTGTAAAGGCTGCCATGGACCCGACGGGACGCCGAACGCCGCAATGGCCAAAGCGATGAACTTGAAGGACCTAAAGTCTCCCGAAGTCCAGGCCATGAGCGACGACGATTTGAAGAAGATCATCACCGAGGGCAAGGGCAAAATGAAGCCGGTCGCCAGCGCCGCGAGTTCCGCCCCCGATCTGGTCGCCTACCTGCGCAGTCTGAAGAAGTAGACCAAACACAGCGTACGACTGCGTTGAGAAACGCAATGCTGGGTGAAGCTTCGCAACTCGCAGCCGTTCGTCCGTGCGTTCTTTGATAATTCTCGATCTGTCTTGGGCTACTGTGTGCAAGTACTGTCAATGGATTCGTACCCCTCTGGGCCGAATCCAGAGAGGACATCAGTCATGAAAGTCCAAGATGTCATGGTTAAAAACGTCCGATTCTGTAATCCGGACACAAATCTGTCGACCGTCGCAAAGATCTTTTGGGAACAGGGCTGCGGAGCACTTCCCGTGGTGGAGAAGGGCCGTGCGATCGCAATGATCACCGACCGGGATGTTTCCATCGCACTAGGCACTCGAAACGCGAAGGCCGGTGATACTTACGTACGAGAAGTCGCATTGCCCAAGGTGTTTTTCTGCTTGGCCGAGGACGACATCCACGTCGCTCTCCGTACTATGCAGGCGCAGCAAGTGCGGCGGCTGCCGGTTGTCGACCATGAGGGCGCGCTTAAAGGCATCCTCAGCCTGGACGACATCGTGCTCTTCGCCGGCGAAAAGGCCACCGACGAGCTGACCTATGCCGATGTCGTAGACACCATGCGCTCGATCTGCGAACATGCCGGCCCAGGCCGGGTCCTGGCAGTCGCCAACTAGAGCTAAATTGAACAAAACGACATATGCCCCCGGTTTTGTTACGCGGGCCGGGGTATAATCGATCACAAGTCTCCCCCCGGTCCGAGGACGCTAAGGGCACCGTTGGCCGCCATATTTTGAGCCCCCATGCCCATTCGCGTTGCGCTCCATCACCGGACTGTTTATCATTATGACCGGCTTGTCACATTGTCTCCGCAGACCATCCGGCTTCGGCCCGCGCCGCATTGCCGGACACCTGTAACCGCTTATTCGCTTAAAGTTGAGCCAAAGCCGCATTTCCTGAACTGGCAGCAGGACCCGCAAAGCAACTTCCTGGCTCGCGTGGTGTTCCCGCAGCCGGTACGGCAGTTTTCGGTCGACGTGGATCTGATCGCGGAAATGACCGTGATCAATCCGTTCGACTTCTTCCTGGAGCCGTACGCAGACAACTCCCCATTCTGCTACGAGCCGGCGCTGAAGCGCGAACTAGCGCCGTTCCTGGAAGTTCGTCCGGCCGGACCCAAGCTGGCCGCATATCTGAAGACCGTCAATGTAAATCAACGCCGTACCAATGATTTCCTTGTCGACTTGAATCAGCAGTTGCAGCACAAGGTTCGCTACCTGATTCGCATGGAGCCGGGCGTCCAATCCAGCGAGGAGACCCTGGCGCTCGGAAGCGGCTCATGCCGCGACAGCGCTTGGCTGTTAGTCGAAATCCTGCGTCATCTCGGGTTCGCCGCGCGATTCGTCTCGGGCTACTTGATCCAGTTGAAGCCCGATATGAAACCGCTCGACGGCCAGCCGGGTCCAGAGCAAGACTTCACCGACCTTCACGCGTGGACCGAGGTTTATCTGCCGGGCGCCGGCTGGGTCGGGCTTGATCCGACATCCGGTTTGCTCGCGGGCGAGGGTCATCTGCCGCTGGCAGCAACCCCTGATCCATCCTCCGCCGCGCCCATCACCGGCGCTGTCGACGAGTGCGAAGTAGAGTTCACGCACGAAATGTCGGTCACGCGCATCTACGAAGATCCGCGCGTTACGCTGCCGTACACTGAGCCCCAGTGGCAGCGCATCCAGGCGCTCGGTTGCCGGATCGATCAAGACCTGTGCACCGCTGATGTCCGTCTCACCATGGGCGGCGAGCCGACCTTCGTCTCCATCGATAACATGGACGGTCCGGAATGGAACATCGCGGCTCTCGGTCCGGAAAAGCGCGCGCTGGCCGAGCGTCTGCTGGACCGTTTGCGAAAGCGCGTCGCTCCCGGCGGCCTGCTACATTACGGCCAAGGCAAGTGGTACCCCGGCGAGCCGCTGCCGCGCTGGGCGCTCGCCTGTTACTGGCGCGCCGACGGCGTTGCACTGTGGCACGATCGCTCGCTGCTCGCCCAGGAAGGATTGCGTACGGATTTCGGCCCGCTTGAAGCGCGGCATTTCGCCGAAACGCTGGCGCGCAGGCTGGGGCTCGATCCCGATTACGTGAATCCCGCGTTTGAAGATCCGGTTTATTACTTGCAAAAAGAGCGCCAGTTGCCGGTCAACGTCGATCCGGTGGACAACCGGTTGAGTGACGCGGGCGAGCGTGAGCGGCTGCGGCGTGTCTTCGAGCGCGGTCTCGATACGCCCACCGGCTTCGTGCTTCCCGTGCAGCGCGTGGCCGGCCTAAACGGCCCCGAGTGGCAGACCGGGCTGTGGATGCTGCGCGGCCAGCATCTTTTCCTGATGCCCGGCGATTCGCCCGTCGGGCTGCGGCTGCCGTTGCCGAGCCTGCCTTGGGTAGCGCCATCGGAAGCTCCCGTTGTGTTTCCCGTGGATCCGATGGTGAATCGCGCGCCGCTCCCCATTCCGCCGCGATTTGCGCCAGAGAGCGCTCCGCGCTTGCAATCGCAGAAGCCGACAAAGCGGGACCGCACGCCGGCAACCGGAGAATCCGCGCCCTGGATCGTGCGGACGGCGCTGTGTGTTGAGGCTCGCGAGGGGCGCCTGCATATCTTCATGCCGCCGCTGCCCTCAGCCGACGACTACGTTGATTTACTGACCGCCATCGAAGACACTGCCGCGCATCTCGAAATGCCGGTGGTGATCGAAGGCTATCCTCCTCCCGAAGATCCGCGCCTCCGCCAGATCAAGGTCACGCCCGACCCCGGCGTCATCGAAGTGAACGTGCACCCGGCGGCCAACTGGCAGGAGCTGGTCTCGAACACCACCGCGCTTTACGAGGACGCGCGCCAGTCGCGCTTGAGCGCCGAGAAATTCATGCTGGACGGCCGGCACACCGGCACCGGTGGCGGCAATCATTTCGTGCTTGGCGGACCAACGGCGCCCGATAGCCCGTTCCTGCGCCGGCCCGACCTGCTTCGCAGCATGATTGGGTATTGGCTGAACCATCCCTCGCTTTCATATGCCTTCTCGACCATCTTTATCGGCCCGACCAGCCAGGCTCCGCGCGTCGATGAAACGCGCGAAGACAGCTTGTACGAGCTGGAGATCGCCTTCGGCTTGATTCCGGGCCCAGGACAAGGCCCCATTCCGCCCTGGATCGTGGATCGCATCTTGCGCCACATTCTAGTGGATGTCACCGGCAACACGCATCGCGCCGAGTTTTGCATCGACAAACTTTACTCCCCGGACTCGGCGACCGGCCGCCTCGGTCTGCTTGAACTGCGCGGCTTTGAGATGCCGCCGCACGCGCGCATGAGCCTGACCCAGCAGTTGCTGGTGCGCGGGCTTGATCGCCTGGTTTTGGAAAGAACCGTACACCGCAGCCTCCGATTCACTGGGGCACGCGATTGCACGATCAATTCATGCTGCCGCATTTCGTCGGCCAGGATTTCCGCGATGTGCTGCACGATTTGAACCGCGCGGGCTATGAATTCGAAGCCGATTGGTTCGCGCCGCACTTTGAGTTTCGCTATCCGGTTTTTGGCCACGCGCATCATGCGGGCATCGACATTGAAGTGCGGCAAGCTACCGAGCCGTGGTATGTGCTGGGCGAGGAGTCCAGCGCCGGCGGCACCGCGCGCTACGTGGATTCATCGGTGGAGCGGTTGCAGATCAAAACCGAGGGCTTGGTGGAAGGGCGCTACGTGATCGCGTGCAATGGCCGGCGTCTGCCGCTGCATTCCACCGGAAAGCAGGGCGAGTGGGTGGCTGGCGTGCGGTATCGCGCGTGGCAGCCGGCTTCCTGTCTGCATCCGACCATTCCCGTACACACGCCGCTGACGTTTGATGTCGTGGATACGTGGACCGGACGTTCCATGGGAGGCTGTTCCTATCACGTGTCGCATCCGGGCGGCCGCAGTCACGACACGTTTCCGGTGAACGCGAACGAAGCGGAAGCGCGCCGCGCCTCGCGGTTTTTCCCATTCGGACACACGGCTGGCCCGATGCAGGTGCCGCTCCCCGAAGAGAATCCCGAGTTCCCGCTGACCCTCGATTTACGGAGGCCGCCGCCCAGCGCCGCGGACGGGCTATTGTGACGCTCTCGCGCGAAAAACTGCCTTTGTGCAACACTACAAACATACTATTGGGGTATTGGTTTTGCTGACATGACACGCAAGCTCACAGCGGCGCACAGCCACTTGGACCCCGTGTGGAGTTACGAGACCACGCCCGGCTTCTATGACGAAGTGCTGGGCACCGGCAAAGAACTCCGTCCGCACTGGCGTGCTCTCACCGAGGCGCTGACTTCGATGGGACACGCCGGCATCGAGCGGCGCTGGCGCGAAGGCCAGCGGCTGATTCACGACAACGGCATCACCTATAACGTCTACAGCGATCCCGAAACCACCTCTCGCCCCTGGCCCCTCGATCCGGTTCCCCTGATGATGGATCCGGCTGAGTGGAAAACGATCGAAGCCGCCGTCATCCAGCGCGCCACCTTGTTCAACTCCCTCCTGGCCGATCTCTACGGGCCGCAGCGTCTGCTGCGCGAAAAGATGATTCCGGCCGAGCTGGTCTTCCCCAATCCTGCGTTTTTGCGGCCGTGCTGGGGAATCGAACCGCCGGGCGGTGTGTTCTTGCACATGTACGCCGCCGACCTTGCCCGGTCGCCCGACGGCCAGTGGTGGGTGTTGGCCGATCGCACGCAATCGCCGTCGGGAGCGGGCTACGCCCTCGAGAACCGCCTGGTCACCACGCGCGTGCTGCCGGATGTTTTCCGCGCGTCCCACGTGCGGCGCCTGGCCACTTTCTTTCAAACCTATCGGGATGCTCTACAGCGTCTGGTGCCCGCGAATCGCGAGAACCCGCGCATCGTGCTCCTGACGCCCGGCCCGTACAACGAAACGTATTTCGAGCACGCGTTCCTGGCCCGCTATCTCGGCTACACGCTCGTCGAAGGCGGCGATCTTACGGTGCGCGACAATCGTGTTTACCTGAAGACGCTGGGCGGCCTGCTTCCCGTCGATGTCATCGTGCGCCGCCAGGACGACCAGTTCTGCGATCCTCTGGAGCTGCGCGGCGATTCCATGCTGGGTGTGCCCGGCTTGGTGCAAGCGCTGCGCTCAGGCCACGTCGCAATCGCTAACGCGCTGGGTTCCGGGCTTGCCGAGTCGGCTGCGTATGCCGCTTTCTTGCCCGGTCTTTCGCGTCTGCTGCTCAACGAGGACTTGAAGATTCCGACCGTCGCCACTTGGTGGTGCGGCCAGGAGGAGCCGCTGCAATATGTACTCGATCACCTGAGCACACTGGTGCTGAAGCCGACATTTCCCGGCACGCGCGGCGACCCCATTTTTGGTGCGGCTTTGAGCGGCAAGGAGCGTGGAGCGCTGCTCGATAAAGTGCGCGCCGAACCCGATCGTTACGTGGCGCAGGAACGCGTGGCCCTTTCCACCGTGCCGGTGTGGGAAGATGGCCCGCTGCATCCGCGCCACATGGTGGTTCGCGTCTATGCAGTGCCTTCGGGCGGAACCTATACGGTGATGCCGGGCGGGCTCACTCGCGTCTCCACTTCGCTCGACAGCATGGTCGTTTCTATCCAGCGCGGCGGCGGCAGCAAAGACACTTGGGTATTAGGCGACGGTCCCGCTCCCCCGTTTAGTCTCTTGCGCCCAGCCACGCATCCGCTGGATGTCAGCCGCGCCACGTTCGATCTTTCCAGCCGCGTCGCGGACAATCTGTTTTGGCTCGGCCGGTATACGGAGCGCGTGGAAGCCGCGGTCCGGATCACGCGCGCCATTCTTTCGCGCTTTTTCCAGGAGGAGGACGCTGCCCGCGCCGCGGGTCTGAATGCCGGTCTCGAGATATTGACCGCTCTCGGTTACATCGCCGGAGAAAAACCGGCCGCCGCCGAACACGAAGTGCTCGCGATGGTATACGATCCGGCTGCTTCCAATGGCTTGGTTTGGAACATTCATCAAGTGCGGCGTGTCGCGTGGCTGCTGCGCGACCGCATCTCGGTGGACGCCTGGCTCATCTTGAATCAGCTCGACCAGCAATTCTCCTTGCAACCGCCCTCTGAGGAGTTTCGCGTGAACGCCGCGCAGGATCGTCTGAATCACGCCATCATCACGCTCTCGGCTTTCGGCGGACTGGTGATGGAGAGCATGACGCGCGGCGACGGCTGGCGTTTTCTTGACATCGGCCGCCGTTTGGAGCGCGCGATCCAGATGGTGGAACTGCTGCGCAATGGGCTGCCGGTCGATTCGTCCGGCGGTGTCGGCATCCTGGAAGCGGTTCTCGAGATGGCCGACAGCTCCATCACGTATCGCTCGCGCTATCTGACCTCCGTGCAAGTCGATCTCGTTCTGGATTTGCTGCTGGTGGACGAAGCCAACCCGCGTTCCATTGCTTTTCAACTTGCGCGCTTGCGCGAGCACGTGAGCGAGTTGCCCGGCAGCAAAACATCCACTCGCCGCACACCCGAAGAGCGCGCTGCACTTTCCTTACTCAACACCGTTCAACTGATCGACGTTCGCGATCTCGCCCGATCGAATGGACATACGCCAGCCGAAGCTCGCGATGCGCTGCTCGGCAAGCTTGTTTCGGATTTAAATGTGCTTTCCGACACTCTGACCCGCGCCTATTTCAGCCATGCGGCTCAATCGCGCCGTTTGTAGGAACTGATGAAACTGCTCGCCACGCACATCACTCGTTACTGGTACTCGGGTCCGGTCTCGATGTGTCACACCGAAGTACACTTGCACCCGCGTCCGCGCGCCCATCAGACCATACTCGAATTCGCGCTCGAAGTAACTCCGACGCCGGATTCCTTGCTCACGCGCGAGGATTACTTCGGCAACGAAGTCACGTTCTTCTCCATCGCCGAGCCGCACCGCGAGTTGATTATTACGTCGCGCTGCCTGGCCAACGTCGAACCCACCGCGCCGCCGGCCCTGGATCTTTCTCCCCCGTGGGAGCAGGTGCGGGAGGAAGCGTCCAAGCGCGACACGCCGGACACGTTTGAGGCAGGCCAGTTCATTTTTGAATCGCCGTCTATCTCGATCGGACCGCAATTTGCCGAATACGCCGCGCCTTCCTTTGCTGCCGGACGCCCGTTCCTGAGCGCCGCCGAAGATCTTTCGCACCGCATCTTCACCGAGTTTCGATACGACCGCCGCGCCACCACCATCGGCACTCCAGTCGCGGAGGTGCTAAGCTCGCGCCGCGGAGTATGCCAGGATTTTGCGCACCTGATGATCGCGTGCTTACGGTCGCTCAGGTTGCCCGCGCGCTACGTGAGCGGCTACCTGCGCACCGGCGCGGATTTTGCGGGAGAAGAAGCATCGCACGCGTGGGTATCGGTGTGGTGCCCGGTGTTTGGCTGGCAGGATTTCGATCCGACCAACAACGTCATGCCGCGCGGAGAGCATTTCACGGTGGCGTGGGGCCGCGATTATTCCGACGTCACGCCGGTGAAGGGCGTCGCGCTCGGCGGCGGCGAGCAAGTGATTAGTGTGTCGGTGGACGTGTCGCCGCAAGCGGAAGTCTGAAAAGAACTCGGCTTAATTCGACAATTCACCCAAAGAAATCGCTTCGCCGTGAGACAGCACCTGGTCGATGTCCAGCAGCATTTTTACATTGCCCTTGACCTTCGCCATGCCGAGTAGATAAGGTGTTCCGGCGTCTTCTCCAAAATCCGGCGTATCTTCAATTTCGCTGGCTACCAGGTTGAGCACTTCCGAAACTTCGTCCACGATCACGCCGGTTTGAATCGCGACTCCTCCGCCTTGCACTTGCACCACGATAATGCAGGTGCGCTGCGTATACTCACGCTCCTGCAGCCCGAACTTCAAACGCAAATCCACGACCGAGATGACTTTTCCACGCAGGTTGATCACGCCCTTCACGTAAGGCGGCATCTGCGGAACCGAGGTGATGTCCTGAATTCCGACGATTTCGCGTACCTTCAGTACGCGGATGGCGAAGTCTTCCTTCCCTAGCCGGAACGTCAGATACTTTCCCGCCCGATCGTCGGCAACCGCTGCAGAATTGGGCTCCGATACATGGGTTGCAATTGAAGTCATGGTGCTCCTTGCGGCGGCGCGGGCCTGTAATCACTCGCCAGGCTTGGCGCCGGTTCTACATTCCTCATCGTTCTAGGATGGAAAACCTTGAATTGAGCAGCGAAATGACTAGGCTGGAGTAACTTCCTGGCTGGGGTCGCCTTGCCCGGAGACACAAGTGTTCCCTTCATTAGGGAAGACGAAGATGCCCTTGCGTTCCAAATATGTCAGCAACAGCCCAACCTGGCTGTGCACGCCTCGCTTTCTGTAAAGACTCAACGCATGCACGGAGATGGTGTGGATCGACCGGTCAAGTTTAGCAGCGATATTCTCCTGCGAATATCCGCGGCAAAGCAGATCCTCGATCTCTAACTCGCGCGGAGTGAGAGCTCCACCCGTCCCGTTGCGGCGCTCGAGTAAAGTCCGCCCGACAGCGCGAGAGTGAGAGTTCTTAGGATTGAGACTAATTAAGTTAGAATTGCCCATTTTTCGACTATTTCCTTCAGATGCCCGGCTCTTCAGAATGGTTCGCCACGGGTGTGGACACGATGGGCACACATACAGCGGGGCTACCGCGTCACATCGACGGTTTTGCGGCAGAACGATAGTAAGTCGCTAGAGAAGCACGCTTAGTGACTTAGCGCCAACTTACAACTATGTAGTAACCACAACATGCCTTTCACCCCTGGCACGTTCGTCCCAGAACTACTAGTACAGCGCAGCGATGCATCGAGAATAGCATCGGCGGGCGGAGCGGTCAACTAGACAATGAGTGACATTTCTTAGCGTTTAGTGACGCGGGTACTACGTGCTCCGGCCTTCACCATCCGCACGGCTACGGTAGTGCTTGGGGGCCCGCGCGAACCGGCGCTGGAAGGCACGAACGAAACTGGAGTGATGCCGGTATCCGACAGCGTGAGCGACCTCCTTGATCGAAAGGTTACTCAAGGTGAGAAGCTGCGCGGCCTTTTGCAGCCGTCGTTCAGCCACCAGGCTGCCTAGTTGAGAGCCGGTTTGACGTTTGAACAGCCTTTGTAGATGAGCGGGGCTGAGTGAAACCTTCGAAGCCAGGTCGCGGATCGAAAAAGACGGTTCCGACTCAATCATCTCGATCACCTGACGCAAGCGGCGTTCCTGAACTTGGATCGTGGACCCGGGCGGCGCGCCGGTGGAATCCTTCGGCTTCGCGTCCCAAATGAAATCAGCGGACAGATGTTCCAATACAAATCTCCCGGGCTCAAAATTCGAGTTACTCGGAGGTTAGAAACTCGGCTGAGGATCGAAAATGGACGCGGCTAAAGAACTGACGAATCGGGAACGTTAGTAACGTTCCTGCTTTGATCTACCAAAGGCCAAATGCAAAAGGCGATGCTAACACGCACGCGAAATACTGTCAACCGGGATGCTGAAAGGGATGCTGAAAGGCGGTCAACGAGGGTCTTTCAGTCGCCAGATTCTTCCAGGAAGCAGCTTTCGAACGCCCGGTCCATCAAATCGTCCGTTAGTTCGAACGGCAGCTTCTCGAAATGAATCAGGTCGATGGCATGCGACAGCACATCGCGCGGATGGCAGCGCCGGAAGCGCCGTTGCGCTTTACGATAGTGCTTATCGATGAACTTTGCGATCAAGCTATCCTGATGCGGCAGGCTTCGCGATTCGCAGAAGCGGCGGAAGATGCTGGTGAATTCCTGTTCGTCCGGGCTGCGCAGCAACATTTTATATTGGATGCGGCGCAGAAACGCTTCGTCACCCAATTGTTCCGGATTCAGGTTGGTCGAAAAGATCAAGAATGCCTCGAAGGGAACTGTGATCTTCCCGCCGCTGTTGAATTTCAAGTAATCCACCCGCCGCTCCATGGGAACAATCCAGCGGTTCAGCACTTCGGCGGGAGTACACTGCTGGCGGCCGAAATCGTCGATCAGGTAAATTCCGTTGTTGGCCTTCAATTGGTATGGCGCATCGTAAACCTTCGACGTGGCATTGTAGTTGAGATCCAGCATCCCGAGCGATAGCTCGCCGCCGCTCACGATGAACGGGCGCCGGCACTTGATCCAGCGGCCGTCGTGCTGGGGACCAGTTGCAAACACCGACTGCTCTTGGCCGTCCTCGACGGGTTGATGATAGAGCGGGTCGTAAACCTGAACGATGGTGCCCTGGCAATCCAGCGCATAGGGAATGTACACGCACGAGTCGTCCACGTTCGCCAGCGCTTCCGCCAGGAAGGTCTTCCCGTTTCCCGGCTGCCCATAAATCAGGAACGAGTTTCCCGAGCTGACCGCCGGACCAATCTGCGACAGAACGCGCGGGGTTACTACCATCCTGCGGTAGGCTTGCCGCAAGGCTTCAGGCGTGAGCCAGCCATCCTGCGCGCCGCTGGCGCCGGACGACATGCGTGTATTGATACAGGGGAACAGGCGCGGGGCCCGCATACTGATTGTTCTCCAAACATTCGCGCGCTTGGTTCCGGCCGGTTTCCGTCAGCGCGAACAGTACCGTGCTGCTGCCCATGCCGAGCGACTTCTTGGCCTGAATCAAGTGCTGCTGCTTGAAAAGGTCGATGATCCCTTCGATCAGGCTGAACTTGAGCCCCAGCCTCTCCGATAGCTCACGGCCCAGCATTTCGCCCTGGGAATAGAACATCTTCAGAATGAGTTGTTGTAGGACGGATGCGGCAAGTCCCGTTTCATCGAGCGTCTCGGGCACCGGAGGAACAACGCCCGAGCTGTCCTCTGTTACTGAGTGCTCCAGCGAAGGAGCGCTCAGCGATCGGGAAAGACGTTCCAGCACGGTGGCGGAGCCTGAGGCGAGTTCGTTTGAAGTAGATGGGGACAAAACGGATTCAGGCGGCATAGCGATGAAAATCCAGTGTGGGTCTTCGGAGTAGTTGCCGCAATAGTAACTTGGTCCTTTTTCGCTTAGGTGAAATTCCCAGGTTGACAAGCGCTCGACGAGGTTTGCGACGGCCTCCGCGCCGTCCATTCTGCGCCGGCGAGAACTACCAGAGCGGCAAGAAAGCCCCAGAGAATGATCGTAACCGTGTAATAAAACGGTCCGTATTCGGATTGTAACTTCGCGCGGAGATACGGCCAAGTCCACAAATTCACATATTTGAGTAGTTCGAGCAATAACCCCACGACAATAGCCGCGGGCACAATTTGCGCGGGCTTGACCTTACAATTCGGCAGAAGCCAGTAAATCAGAAAGAGCACCAGCATTGACATGGGAATGGCAGCGGCTTTGAAGAGCAGGAGCGCAAGCAGATTCGCCACCGGCGCGGTCTGCCGGATCCCGATGCCGGCCAGGAATTGGTTGTTCAGCGCGGTCAGCGTGATTGAAAACAGCATTAACGCGCCGCACGCGAAAACCAAGCCGAGGCTGACTAACTGGTTCTTGAAGTAATTCCGGTTTCTGGAACAATTCCAGATACGATTCAGCGCCACTTCCAAAGGCTCAAAGATCCCGCTGGCGGTAAAGAACAACAGCACCAGCGAGATAACCTGAACGGGCCCGCGCGAGGCCACGGTTACTTCGAAGTTACGGCGAATGAATTGGCCAAAGGTGTCCGGAAAATAGTCGTTCAACGCGAAGTACACAGCGCTTACTCCCTCGCGCCACTTAAGAACATAGCGGCAGATCGAAAGCATGACTGTGAGGAAGGGAAAAAACGACAGCAGCAAGCCCGCCGACACAGAGAAGGCGAACACGTGCACCTCGGTCTGCATCAAGTAGCGGCAAGTGGGCAGCAGCGCGCGCCCGAGTTTTCGCACGTTGTTTACTCCGCGATCACGCGCCGGCCCTCGATGCGCCAGCGCCCCGACGAGATGAGAGCGATGGCCTGGCTGTAAATGTGGTGCTCCTCGGCCAGGATCCGCGCCGACAGCGTATCTTCGGTGTCGCCGTCCGGCACCGGGACGGCTGCCTGCAGGATGATTGGGCCCGCATCCAAGTGCTGGTCCACAAAATGTACCGTGCATCCGCTGATTTTCGCTCCGTATTCGAGCGCTTGCTTCTGCGCGTCGAGTCCTGGGAAGGCCGGAAGAAGCGATGGATGAATGTTCAGCGCACGCAGCGGGAAAGCCCGGCAAAACTCCGGGGTGAGCAATCGCATGAAGCCGGCCAGGCATACCAAATCCACGCCGTGCTTTTGTATTTCAGCGACGATGCTCCGATCGTACTCTTCGCGCGGCACACCTTTCGAAGGCAGCACTACCGATGGCAGTCCTCGCGACCGCGCGGCGTCGATACCCCGTGCCTCAGGCCGGTTTGAAATCACCACCGCGATCTCGGCGGCCAGGCGCCCGCTCCTTATATTGTCCGCAATTGCTTCGAAATTGGAGCCCCGGCCGGAGAGCAGGACGCCCAGCCGTTTCAATCTTCACCACCCACATAGACGACGCGCGGTCCGCGGGACTCCGCGACCTCGCCCATTTGGAAGCACGCTTCGCCCATGCTGCTCAATATCGCGCGCGCCTTGCCGAGATTCCGCTTGGCCATAACCAGAATCATGCCGACACCCAGGTTGAAGGTTCGGCGGTAGTCGGCCAAGTCGAGATGGCCGATGGCGCGCAGCTCCTCAAAGAAAGGTGGAACCACCCAACTCGAAACATCCACGCGCGCGGCCAGGCCCGCCGGCAGGATGCGCGGTGTATTGTCCGTAATTCCGCCGCCGGTAATGTGAGCCGCGCCTTTCAACAAGCGAGCGTCGATTAATGCGCGGATCGGCCTTAAGTAACTGCGGTGAACTTTGAGCAGTTCGTCCGCCAGTTCGTTGGTGAGCGGCCGCCGCGCGGTCTCAAACAGCAGTTTACGCGCTAGTGAATAGCCGTTGGTGTGCAGCCCGTTCGACGGCAATCCTAAGAGCACGTCGCCCGGCCGGATCGCTGCGCCGGTTAGCATCTTTCTGCGCTCCACGGCGCCGACGATGAATCCCGCAAGATCGTACTCGCCCTTCTGATAGAGCCCGGGCATTTCGGCCGTCTCGCCGCCGATGAGCGCGCATGCATTGTTGCGGCAACCTCGCGCCACGCCCTCAATTACCTGCCCGGCGACGGTCGCATCCAGCTTGCCGACGGCAAAGTAGTCGAGGAAAAACAATGGAACTGCCCCTTGCACCGCGATATCGTTCACGCAGTGATTCACCAAATCTTCGCCGATGGTGTTGTGGCGTGCGGTGAGGAACGCGATCTTGACCTTGGTACCCACACCGTCGGCTGAACTTACCAGCACGGGGTTCTTCCAGCCCGACAGCAGGAAGCCGCCGCCGAAGCTGCCGATGTCCGTCAGTACGCCGCGCGTGAACGTGCCGCGCGCGTGCTTGCGAATCAGCGATACAGCGCGGTCGGCTTCATCAATGCTGACTCCTGCATCCAGGTAGGTGACCGGTTTTTGAAACGCCATGGCCGCGAATCACTATGATACGCGATTGATGCGGTGCAGCCAGATGATTGAAGGAGGGGCTAGTCGATGAACCCGCGCCAAGTCTTACCGCGCCCGTCGCGCAGCACGATGCCGAAGCTGTCGGAAACGCCTGTGATGGTGCGGCCGTTAGCGTCGCGGAACGTGTATCGCACCGACTCCTCGCTTACCTTCTCGGCGGTGCCGCGCCAGATGTTACCGAACTCATCGCGCAGCCGGAGGTGATCGCCATGGCCGAAGCCATAGAGGCGAGTGTTGGCGCCCTCTTCTTCAAAGTTGAAGAAGCCACCGGGTATCTTGCTATGGACGCGCCGGCGCTTAAAAATGCCGCGATGGATCATCAACTCCATTATCAGGACCCTGGTTCCAATTGCAGATCGGGTAATCGCCTTAGCCCGGCGTCACCTGGTCCCTTACGTTCAGGCTACAGTCCCCGCGAGCCATTTGGCCGCTGATGCCATACTGGTCCTTTGCGTCCATGAGAATCGTTCTCCAACGCGTCACTCGTGCTTACGTTGAGGTTGCAGGCGAGACTGTAGGTTCAATCGGTCCAGGATCAGTAATCCTGCTTGGCGTCACACACTCAGATACTCGCGAAGACGCCGATTACCTTGCCGCGAAAGTCATCCAACTTCGCATTTTTCGCGACGATGAGGGCCGCATGAATCGTAGTCTGTTGGATGTTGGCGGAGCGCTGTTAGTCGTCTCACAATTCACTTTATACGGTGATTGCAGAAAAGGCCGCCGTCCCGGCTTCGATCAAGCTGCTTCGCCTGAACATGCCCGCACACTGTACGAATATTTTGTGCAACATCTCAAGTCCAGTAACGTCAAAGTGGAAACCGGCGTCTTTCAGGCCGAGATGGAAGTCCATCTTACTAACGACGGCCCTGTCACATTTGTTCTCGATTCGAAAGCGCAGTCCGCAGTTTGACGCGGACGCGATTGCAAGAAAAGTAACGCAAACTAACATATCCGGACTTACTGCCAGTCGGGTATGATTTCAAGTAGGAGCACAAATGCCTCGTTCAGGAAAGACAATCCGAAATCATTCCTTGTTGACGGCGGCTCTGGAAGGCCTCGAGCTGCAAAAACAGAGGATTGAGGAGCAAATTCGTGAAGTGCGTGCGCTCTTAGGGAAATCCCCTGTTCGCCGTGGACGTCCTCCCGGCTCCGGCGTCAAACGCGTTGCCGGCCGGCTCAGCACCGCTGCCCGCAAGCGAATCGCGGCTGCCCAGAAACGGCGTTGGGCTGAATACCGGAAGTCCACGAGCGGCAGGTCCGAGTAGCTTGAGCCGCAGCGACACTCGACGGCTTTCGTTCCCGCGCAAATCGGTAATTCGCTGCGCCACAAAACCGCGCGTTCCTTTAGGGAACTAGAGGGCTTAAGCATGGCCATAACTAGTTCACTTACTTGTCGTCAGCTGAATCGGATTACCGCCAGGAAGAAGTGAGAGAAGTTTACCCACCCCGGCACTAGCCCTATGTTCCTAGAGGGTGCATCGTGCCACGGACTACCATTCTATTCGTGCTGGCTTTTGGCTCGATCTCTGCTCAGCCCCCCGATCCTGCGTACCAGCTGCTCGAGCGCGCCTATCAGGCCCTGCACGATAAAAGCTACGATCAAGCGATCGCGAGTTTTGGTCAAGCCGTTGCTCTCTCGCCAAACCGCGCATCCATTCGAAAAGACCTGGCCTACACACTTCTGAAGGTCGGCGAAAACGAAGCCGCTCGCGATCAATTCGGTGAAGCCATGCGGTTGGATCCTGCCGATGAACATGTCGCGCTCGAGTATGCATTCCTGTGTTTCGAAACCAAGCAGCAAGCCGAAGCGCGGCGCATTTTCGACCGTATCCGCCAGAGCGGCGAGGCTCCCTTTAAAGATACGGCCGAGCAGGCGTTTCAAAACATCGATCAGCCCCTCGCCACCGGGATCGCACGCTGGCTGAAAGCCCTCGAAGTTTCGCCCGACAATTTTAGCGCGCACCAGGAACTTGCAGCGCTGGCCGAGCAGCGTGATCAACTGGACTTGGCCGCTGAACACTACGAAAAGGCCTGGAAGCTGCGTCCCGGCGAGCGGTCCTTCATGTTGGACCTCGGGCGCGTTTGGAAAATGTTGGGCCGCACTGAGGAGGCCAACATCATCCTGCTAGCGGCTTCACGCGGCGGCCAACCTCGGGTGGCCGAACGTGCGCGAGAGCTCCTGCCCGATCGCTACCCATATCCTTACGAATTTGAGAAGGCGCTCGCGGTGGATCCAAACAATCTCGAGCTGCGCCGCGAATACGCCTACCTTCTTCTCGCCATGGGTAAGAAAGACGACGCTGAGCGTCAGTTCCAAGCTCTCCACGAGGCCGTTCCCAGCGATCTTCTTACCTCAGCGCAGCTCGGATTCCTGTACCTGAACCGTCAAGATTACGCGCACGCGCAGCCGCTGCTCGATCAAGTGCTCAAAGGCGATGACGACGAACTGGCCGATCGCGTCCGCAGCGCGCTGAAGCTCCCGCAAACCCTGCGCAACCGTAGCGGATCGACGCAGCAAACTTCCCAGGAAGCCAAAGCGCTCGCGGAAAAAAGCATGAAGGCGGGCTACCTCAAGGATGCCCTCAAATACCTGACCATCGCGCACGAAAACGATCCCGTCGATTTCTCGGTGATGCTCAAGCTCGGCTGGGTCTACAACATCCTGCATGACGATCGCGAAGCCGTTAAATGGTTCAATCTGGCAAGCAAAAGCCCCGATTCTTCCATCTCCAGTGAAGCCGGCAAGGCGTACCACAACCTTGCGTCGCAGTTCGCGCTCTTCCGCACCACAGTCTGGATTTATCCGTTCTATTCCAGCCGCTGGCACGATGCGTTTGGCTACGGCCAGGTGAAGACAGAGCTGCGGCTCGGTCATCTTCCGTTTCGCCCTTACCTCTCCATGCGACTCGACGGCGACATTCGCGGAAACATCGGGCCCACGGCAGGGACTCTCAACCCCGAGTATCTGTCCGAAAGCTCCCTCATCTTTGCCGCCGGAGTCGCCACGCTTCCCTGGCGCGGTATCACAGGGTGGTTTGAAGCGGGCGAGTCCGTCAATTATCTTGCCAGCCGGACGGACGAAGGCGTGATGATTCCGGATTATCGCGGCGGCATCTCGGGCGCCAAGGGCTTTGGTCATTTGATGAACAGCGCCAAAGGCTTCTACTTTGAGACCAACGATGATATGGTCTTCGTCAGCCGTTTTCAAGACGATCTGCTCTTCTACTCGCAGAATCGCGGCGGCTACACGCTCGCTCCTCTGGAAGGCTTCGGCGGATTCCAGTCGCAGCTCTATTGGAACGTGAACGCCACTGGCGATCGACTGCACCAGTATTGGGCCAACTACGCTGAAACCGGCCCCGGCATCCGCTTCCGTTTTCGCGATCTGCCTAAGTCGCTGCTGTTCTCGGTGAACTTCCTGCGTGGCGCGTACCTAGTCAACCTGGACAACCCGCGCCGTCCAAACTTTTTCGATTTGCGAGTTGGACTCTGGTATGCATTCACGCGTTAAATTTACGCTAGCTTCGGCCGGGTTTGCAGCTATCTTTGCAAGCCGCCACGTTCAACTATTACATTGCCGGCGACGATCCTGGGCCGTGGCCTCAAATCTTTTCGGCGATCGGACTCACGCGCGCGATCGGCGGGCCGGCGAATCTGTTTGTAGTTCGCCAAGCCGCGCCCGGCTCGGTCCCGCAGTGGATTCAGCGAGTGGAACAAGGCGGCGTAGTGGTGCTGGAAGGCCAAAGCGATCTGGCGGCCGCGCTCGGCTTCAAACCGGGCAGTAAGCGCGTCGTGGTGCGCAGCATCGTCGATCAACGCGCGCCCAAGCTTCCTATCATCTGGGAGACGCAGCTCGAAATCCCGGTCTTCGATCTGCCTAAGGACGCAGTGGTCCTGGCCGCCGAGCGCTGGGAGCACGCTCCCGTGATGGTGGCGCTGCATCGCGGCTCCGGCGCCGTGCTGTGGATCGCCGCGCCGCCCGGAAAAGAAGGCTACGAACGCTTCCCGTATCTGCTGCAAGCTCTTAACGACCTCGGCGTAACGCCGCCTTTTCGCAGCCAACGTCTGTGGGCTTTCTTCGACGGCGCCTATCGCTCGCGCGTCGATCTCGATTACTTCGCCGAGCGCTGGCGCAAAGCCGGCATCAGCGCACTACACGTCGCCGGTTGGCACTATTACGAATCGACGCCCGAGTCCGACGCATACTTGCGGCGTCTCATCGAAGCCTGCCACCGCCACGCGATCCTGGTTTACGTCTGGCTGGAACTCCCGCACGTCAGCGAAAAATTTTGGGACGAACATCCGGAATGGCGCGAAAAAACCGCGATCCTTCAAGACGCCCAGCTCGACTGGCGCAAGCTGATGAACTTGAGCAATCCCGAGTGTTCAGCGGCTGTTTCGGCCGGCGTGAAACAACTCATCGACCGTTTCGATTGGGATGGCGTCAACCTCGCCGAGCTGTATTTTGAATCGCTCGAGGGCGCCGCCAACCCCGCACGCTTCACGCCCATGAATCAAAATGTGCGCGACGAGTTTCGCGAGCTGAACGGATTCGATCCCATCGAGCTGTTTCAATCGGCCAGTCCCGATCCCGCACGGCTGCGGACTTTTCTCGATTACCGCGCCGACCTCGCGCGGCGTCAACAGGAGAAATGGATCGGCCAAATCGAATCCATCCGCGGCGCGAAGCCCGATCTGGATTTCGTGCTCACTCATGTCGACGATCGCTTCGACACACGCATGCGCGATCTGATTGGCGCCGACGCCGCGCGCGTGCTGCCGCTTGCTCGATCAGCATGATTTTACGTTCCTGATCGAGGATCCCGCTACCATATGGAACCTCGGCCCCAAACGCTACCCGCAAATCGCCTCGCGATACCAGCCGATCACGCGGCACACAGACCACCTTGCCATCGATATCAACATCGTCGAGCGTTATCAGGACGTCTATCCCACGAAACAACAAACCGGAACGGAATTGTTCCAGCTGGTTCATTTGGCCGCGCAGAGTTTTCCCCAAGTCGCCTTGTATTTCGAGAATTCCATCCTCACGCAAGACCTGCCTCTGCTGGCATCCGCCGCCGCAACCGTGGACAAAGTTGAACAAGCTGGCTCGCGTCTTATTGTTGATTCGCGCCACGGTGTGGGAGTTCCTTGGCAAGGCCCTGCGATTGTGAACGGTCATCTATGGCCTGTTCGCAGCGACACCACACTCTGGCTGCCGGCGGGAACGAGTGTGATTGAGGCCGCGCCCAAAAGCCCCGGCCTTCGGATCGTCGACTTTAACGGAGAACTGCACTCCGCCAATGCCTCGGCGCAAGGCTTGCAGCTCTCCTATCAGAGCAACGCGCGCGCGCTTGCCGTTGTGAGCGCCCGGCCACACAAGATTGAAGTCGATGGCGTCGTGGCCGAAGACAAGCTAACCGAATCTGGCGCGGGCTTCGTCCTGACGCTGCCGCGCGGCCAGCACGTAGTGCAGCTCACGCAGTAGTTTTGCGGCCTCCGTCTGCGTGCCCCCTGCAGCCCGAGCGGTCTCCATCCTGCTGGACTCGACGGCGATTCCGTTGCCCGCCAATCGGATGAATCGTCGCGACACTTCGGGCGAAGCTCCGAATTGCAGTGGTAGCTTGTTGGCAGACGCCGTGCGCGAGAGGCAAACACAACAACCCCACGACGCACAGCACTCGCATGTAATTCGGCCTTCGGGCCTGCGATGTAAGTTACGACGCTTTGCTGATCTTCGTTACCGTGATCGCGTCGCCGCTCATCGTGCCTGTCACCTTCACGCTATCGCCGGCGTACTTCGCCAAGCCGGCTGCGTCCTGATTGGTGATGCTATATACCTTGTCGCCAACAACCACTACGTACTTCGCGCCCTTTTTCACGCATCCGGTGGTACATTGCTTGGCCGGCGTGCTGCCATGGCTCGCGCCGCACATGCTGTCGCTGATCGTGCCGGTCCAGCTCTTGTCCGCGCCCAGCAGACCTACCGTACCCAAGGCTAGCGTCGCCGCTAAGGATAAAACCAGTTTCATGTCAGTACCTCCACAGTAGATTATGACTCATTCGCAACCGAGCGGTTGGTCCGGGTTCTCCCAAGAAAGGGCTTGACGTCCATGCGCATTTGTCATACACTGTTTGACAAATGGCAAAACCCGATTCCGTTGGACAATTCGAGCAACTGGTTCTCACGGCGATCCTGGCGCGGCGCGACGATGCCTACGGGGTATCCATCCATTCGAAAGTTGAGGAACTGGCCCATCCGAAGGCCGTCTCGTTGGGCGCGGTGTACGTCACGCTCGATCGGCTGGAAGACAAGGGCATGATTAGGTCCTGGCTCTCCGATCCGACGCCCGAACGCGGAGGCCGCGCCAAACGCTGCTATCGCTTGGAGGCTCTGGGCGAGCGCGCGCTGGAAGAATCGGCGGTCACCGCCAAGCGCATTTGGGATGGCATCGTCGAAGTCTGGGGCAAGGAGTGGGTCCGAGGGTTGGGCAAGGAATGGGGCAAGCGCCCGGGAAGGGAAGCCGTGTGATGGGTGGTTCTCTCAGGGCCCTGCAATCCATCGTCGCCGTCGTCCTACCTCCCGCGTGCCGCGAAGAAGTGCTGGGCGATCTGCACGAGCGCTGCTTATCAGCCGCGAGACCCGCTATGCATTACTGCGCGGAGGCCTTGTTTACCGTTCCGCTCGTGATCGCCAGCAGAATTCGCCGGACTACGGACCTCCAAATACTTCTGATGCACGCTCTCGCTTTGTATCTTTCCTATTTCACCGCAGCCTTGTTCAGCGACCGCGCGATGCTTTGGGAAGCTTGGGGTCTGCTGCGTCTGGCCATCCCCGGCACGGCAACGTTGCTGGGCCTGGTCCTGGAAGACGCCTACGCGAGGCCCGGTCATCGATCGCCATTGCGGATGGCTCGCGGTCCGTTACTCGGACTCGGCTGGGCGCTCCTGCTCGAAGCCTCACTCGGGGCCAGCCGCTCCAGCCTTGCGCTTCCACTCTGGATCGCCTTGTGCGGCGCCGCTCTCGGTCTGCTGCTGACTTCAGCGCTTCGACTGCTGTTTTCCCCACCGTCCACTTCACCTCAAGGACGTATATGAACGTGAGTATCAATGCCGCCTTTTTCCTCATGCGCCGGAGGCTTCTTCCTTGATCGCGGCTCGATCTGTGCTGCGTACGCTGAGTGTTGCTGCGCTGCTCTTGGCGATTCTTTCCGCGGATGTTCCGCTTGCGACCTTCACGGGCACGGTTCACGCCATTTCGAAGAAGCAAATCACAATCGAGAACTCCGACGGCAATCTTGTCGATTTCGAGATCAATCGGAAAACTAAAGTGTTGCGGGGCAAGAAGGAGATCCAGGCGGAAGACATCATGCCGGGAGATCTGGTGAGTATCGATACGCGGCAGGAGATGCTACAGTTCCTGGTGGCAGTAGTAATTCGGGTGCAGGCCTCACCGAAGGATAGCCGCTAGGCTTCGTACGGCTCAAATTCCAACTGGTCGCCCGGCTTTGTTTCCGTTGCAGCAGCGGTTCCGCTCGGAAGCTCGAGCACCGAATGCGCCCGCAGACACAAAGCCATCCTCCAGCGCGGCATGGCCACCCGGATCTTCACCACCTTGCGCTTTTTGTTGAGGAAAAGAACGTCGATGGGAAACTTCATCCCAACGGTGTGTACGCCCTCGCATGGCGCGATCCACAAGCCATCACCGCGTTCCAGACGGTCGTGCTTCAAAAGACCTGTTTTTCGTAGCTTGCTGGTGTCGGCAACGCCTGCGCGATCGGCCAGCATGGTCCCGCGGGATCGATTGTGTACTCGCAGGCGTCGCATTAAGCCACCAATTCCCGGCTTGGGTTTACCAGGAAGGCCGGAAACGCCGGCGGATCTTTTTGGAAATACACGTTGTACCGCCGCACGAATGCGGGCGGCGGCGTTTGCGCCGAGCCATCCAGCAGGCTCGGCAAGATGCCGGCCGCGAAATACATATCCAGTTCGCGCTTGTCCTTAGTCAGCACTTTTCCGCGCGGCTCGCACGCGACAAAATCTTTAATGCGCGAGTAGGTCCGCTCCGACAAATTGATGCGATTGGCCTCCCCGCTCGATTCCATGCGGGAGCTGTAGTTCACGGTATCGCCCCAAATATCGAAGGCAAACTTGTTGATGCCCACCACGCCGGCGATTACCGGCCCCGTGTGGATTCCGATGCGCACCTTCCATTCCACTCCCCGCCCGCGCGTGGCTCGCTCTTCCACGGCGCGCAGCATTTCGAAGGCGGCCAAAACCGTGTCCACTGGATGCGCCGGATTCCGCGTAGGCAGCCCGCTGATGCACATATAGCTGTCGCCGATGGTCTTCATCTTTTCCAGACGGTAGCGCGCGACGATTTGATCGAAGGCCGTGAAATAGTCGTGCAGCATCTCGACCAGCTCCTCGGCCGCCAGTTTCTCGGTGGACAGCGTGAAGCCGACAAAATCGGTGAACAGAATGGTGACGTCCTCGAAGTACTTGGGCGATACCATGCCCTTGCTGCGCAATTCGTCGGCGACCTCGCCCGGCAGGATATTCAGCAGCAGCGATTCGGAAACCTGCTTCTGTTTCTCCACTTGATGATGCCGCTCTTCCAACTCTCGATTGGCCAGAACCAGTTTCTCGGCTGCCTGCCCGCGTTCCAGCACCACCGATAGCAGGCTCGCGATCGATCGGAGAACCGTTTCAGACACAGCGCCGCCACACATCCCGAAGCTGCCGGCCACTTGCTCGCCCATGCGGATTGGCACCAGGGACACGCCCCCATGCGGGTCCGTACGCACGGTCCGGCTGGCCGTTACCGCCCGTAGTGCTTCGTCCGAAATCGCTTTGCTTTCCCCAGCGCGGTGGATCTCATCGTTTGAAAGGACGTGGAATGCCGTGCCCGAAACGCCGAAGATACGGATGGTTTGATTGATCGCAAGGTAGACGGTAGTTTCGAGACTGGTGCTTGCGAGCATGGCTTGGCCCAGTTCGTACAGTCGCTCGGTTTCGCGCTTCCGTTCGAGCGCTTCCGCCGCGCGCTTTCTGGCTTTCAGGGCGGTCTGGCTGACGATGATCGCCGTGATCAAAAATCCGGCCACCGCGACATACGATTCGGCGTCAGCGACCTTAAAGGTTCCGATCGGTGGCTGAAAATAGTACAGGAAGCCCATGGAAGCCACTGCCGACGCGGTGAGCGTTTCCAGCCGGTCCCACTGGATTGCGAAGAACAGGATTGCGAGCAGCAACGAATAGGTCACTGTCGTGTTCCGCAGCCCGTGGAAATGGAACTCAAGGGCCATGATCGCGCAGACGATCGCGACCGATGCCGTGACGCGAATCGCGCGTAGCAAGCCCATTTTGATGAGAGGCATCCCATCCACTCTATCGGCGGATACGCGGGCGCCCCTTAGTGTGCTAACCCCTTAATGTGTTAACAAGTAAGGCAGCCATGCCCAGCCGCCGGGATTTCCTTCAATCCGCGGGCCTGGGGACTTTTTCCGCTGGCTTGGCGTGGACCCAAACACGCCAGCCCAATGTGGTTGTCATGCTGGCCAGCGGCCTGCCCGATGTCGCGATCGATCCTGGTCTCAGCCTTCCGAATCTGACGCGTCTGGCCCAAGAAAGCCTCCAGTTCGAGCGGGCCTACGTCGCGTGCCCAGAGGCCGGCCCATCGCAAGCATCCTTAATCACGGGCCGATTTCCATTCGCGTGCGGCGTGCCGCGCGATGGCGTTCCTTTACCCTCGGATCAAACCACGATCACGCAAATCCTGAAAGACGCCGGATACCAAACCGCGATTATGGGCGACTGGCGATTCGGAGCCGGGCAAAAAGACCATGAGACCAGATCAGCCATCGCATTTCTTAAACAAAACCGCAATCCGGTTTTCCTGCTGGTTGCCTGGCATCCGGCGGACCCCGCCACCGTGGATGACAACGCCAGGCGCTTGCTGGGCGCCATGGATGATTCACAACTGAAGAACAGCACGATTGTGGTATTCACGTCCGATTACGGGTACGGATCGGGCCCGCTGGAGCCCGCGGTGCGCGTCCCCCTGATGTTGCGTTTTCCAGGGCGGCTGGAGGCCGGCCACCGCAGCGGCGTGTTGGCGTCCACGGTGGATCTCGCGCCCACGCTGCTCGGTCTGTGCGGGCTGAGTCCGCCAGAGTCCATGCAGGGCCGCGATCTCACGCACGAACAGCCCCAATCCATCTATGCCGTGGGACGGCTCGGAACGAAAAGCGAATGGCGCATGGTGGTGCGAGGACTCGACAAGCTAATCGTGGACCCACAACTGAAGGTTAGCCAGCTCTACAATCTGGGCACAGACCCGGACGAAAAGGACAATCGTGCGCAGGATCCCGCGTTTGAGCTGAAGCGCGACGAGCTCAAGGCTCTGCTCAACGACTGGATGCGGCGCACCGGTGACGGCTTCGATCCTTCCGGGCTCAAGCGGCGCGCATAGGCGGAGCGGCGAACATTTGTTCTGTCTCGCGATTCAGCAGCACCCAGAAACCGTAAATCCCCAAGGCGGTTCCGAGGGGAACACTAAGCAGGTCGAATGCCGACAGGATGATCGCGGCGATGCGCGCCCATGGCCTGAATTGCACCAAACCGATGCCGATGATCAGCCCGGGCAGCGAAAGCGCCATCACAAGGCAAAACACGAAGAGGCCAATTCCGCCGAGAATCGGTACGGCTGTGGCGCTGTCGGCTGAATGGCCGCCCAAACCCACCATTGCGGAGATGCCGCCGAAAATCAAAAGCACGATAATCGCGCCCAAAACGCCGAGGCTCCCGAACACGATGTGCAAAATTCCCAAGATCTTCACGTGTTGCGCCATGCACCCTCCTGGTTAAACTACATGGTCAATCTGCAATATCTCGATTCTACACTCTATACGATGCGCTCAACGCGGAGGTTCCAGGGCTATTTGTCGAATGTGATCTTAGAGTCGGCCCTAAACCGGTGGTACTCGGTAAAGCGGATGGTCAGCCGGACGCGCTGCGCGCCGCCCCGGAAATACAGCGTGTCGTCGCCATAAGTGACGGCCGGGAACCAGAAATCGCCCTCGGCTTTTTGACGGACGGTGGTGAAGTGGGGAAACAGGTTTTCGGTTTTGAGCGTGCGGATCTCGGGAACCGCCTGGCCTTCGCTGCGGATCACCGAATAATCCTTCTTCGAAACCCACAGCATGCCGTCGAACAGCCGCTGGCCATCCAGGATCTGGCGCGGGCGGATTTGGACCACGAAACAATCCTCGCCGTCCATGTTTTCCTCGCCGCGAAACTGCGTTTCGTAGAGGAACGCTTGATCCTTGGTCAGCAGAAACGGCTGTATTTCGCGGATATCGCGAAAATCCTCTTCGGTCAATTTCAGACGCGTCAGCGTGGCGTACGGCTTACCGACCATCTGCTCAGCTGCGTTCCTGGGCCGGCGAAAAAATGATGTCGCGAATTTCGCGATACGTGCCTTCGGCGAGGCCGTTCGCATTCAGTTCGTCGAGTGTTACGGTCTGGCGGTACGTGTAGTTGCTCTGCGCCTGCGCGGTTTCCGTCTCGCGCGCGGCGATCAGGCGGATGAGATTCGGTGGCGGATCTTCGGCCGCGGCGAAAGCGGGCAACGAAAGAGCCGATGCTAGGATGAAGCAGATGCGCCAGTTCCTGACGACGCTGTCCCTGGTTTGGATAGCAGCTTGCATCGCAGCCTACATTTACACTCATCAACAGCATATATCTTCGAGCATCGCGTTCGCTGTGATGCCGGCCTTTCTGGTTGAGCTCGCATTTTACCTGGCTCCCGGATTCCCAGCGGCGCGAAAGAAGTTTGACGCTCTGGGCTCCAAGACCTTGCGGTCCGCGCTCTTGAGTGCGAGCGGCGTGCTTCCCTATCTGATCGAAGCATCGCGAACCGGATCATTTCATCTGATCTACTTCGCCGAATTGCTGGGCATCGTCTTAGTGGCGGCATTCTGGTACGCGTGGATTCCCCGAGGTATGCTGCCCGATCTGCTCTTTCTTGGATTCATGGCGGCGGTGTATCTGAACCGGCCGTTCGATCGGATCTACGGACATCCAGCGGCGCACGTCGCGCTCGGCATCCTGGGACAGCTGATGTGGATCCGCCTGGGATTGATGGCGGTGCTTTCGCTGCGCCCGCTCGAGGACGCGCGCTTTGGATTCATTCCGTCGCCAGAGGAATGGCGCGTGGGAGTGCAACATTACTTGTACTTCCTGCCGGTGGGTGGGGCGCTAGCATATTGGGAACGAGTCGCGCGCTTTCATCCCCAGCAACTCGAATGGTGGAAGTTCGCAGCATTGCTGCTAGGAACTTTTGCGGGCATCCTGTGGGTGGTGGCGCTGGCCGAAGAGTTCTTCTTTCGAGCCTTCCTGCAGCAAGTGTTGGCGCGCAGTCTGCACAGCGAGACCGCGGGGTTGTTGGCCGCTTCGGTGCTTTTCGGCCTGGTACATCTTCCATTCCGGAGATTTCCGAATTGGCGCGTCGCGGTCATCGCCGGCGTGCTGGGCCTGTTTTGCGGGCTGGCGCTGATCAAAGCGCGCAGTGTGAAGGCCAGCATGGTGACGCACGCCCTAGTCGTCACGACGTGGCGGATGTTTTTCTCGACCTGAGTGCGCCGGCAGGCGGCGGATCCCCTTTGGCAGCTTTGGCAACATCGCCGCCCTCGTCGCGGGCGATTTCGACAAGCAAACGGTTCGAGACGACCGAGCGCGGTCCTTCCGCGAGAATATCGCGCCTGGACGCGTAGCGGTCGCGATGCTTGATGAGCAGCCATTGCGGCTTGCTGGACCCGCCATAACCGAGCTTGGTGCGAACCAACACCCAGGAGCCCTGCAGCTTTTCCCCCGCGAGCGAAAACGTGAGCTCGCCCCTTTCCAAGCTCGCGTCGACGTCCGGATCATCCGGAGTCCATGTGCCGCGATCCCACAGCATCACCGTTCCGCCGCCATACTCGCCTTCGGTGATCACGCCTTCAAAGCCGCCGTATTCGAGCGGATGATCCTCCACCGCTGCCGCCAGGCGCTTCACGGAAGGATCGAGCGACGGGCCCTTGGGGATCGCCCAAGAACGCAAAACGCCACGCCATTCCAGCCGGAAATCATAGTGCAAATGCGAGGCCTGATGTTTCTGAACCACGTACAGCAGACCGGCTGGCGATGTGGTCCGAGGTTGTGCTCCCTTGGGCTCTGCAGTGACAGCGAAGTTACGCTTGCCGTGGTACTCTTCGAGCGGCTCAGCTTTGCGTTTGGTCATTTTTTCTCTTCGGGCTCCGTCTTTTGCGCCCGCTGCTCAATGTAGTCGAGCAGGTCGTAGCGCGGGACCGCGCGTTCCGGGAAGAAGCTGTTCACGGCATCCAGTTCATCGCCATAGATTTCGAGCGCCGCTTCCAGGCGCGCCATTTCGTAGAGTTCCCCATGCGTGTGCGCCAGTTGAAACAAGACCAGCTTTCCTCCGGCTGATCGATATTCCTGCGCCAGGAACAACAGGGCTCCCGCGCCGATCGTATCCACGTTGGATACGTCAGCGAGGTTGAGGATCAATTGCCGGTTTCCGTGATCGAAGAGCGATTGCACCGCCTCGCGCAGCGCGGTGTCGCCGGCGCCCATCACGAGATGTCCCTTCAGGTCGAGGATGACGATGCCTTCCCGCTCTCGTTTGTGAATTTCAAGATTGTCGTGGTTGAACATGCAAATTCTCTATAGTCCGTAAGACTCCAAAAGCCGCAGCCAGATTTCGCCGATCGCCGGAAAAGATGGGACCACGTGCCAGAGGCGCTCCAGCGGAACTTCGCCCACGATTTCGACGGTGAACGCGTGAATCAATTCGCCCACGTCCTGGCCCACCAGCGTTGCGCCGGCGATCACGCGCCGGTCCTCGTCGACAATCATTTTGGCATGGCCCTGATGGCCGTCGGCGACGAGCTGGGCTCCGGAAACCTGGCTCATGTCGCACTCAACGGCTCGGATGCGCAGGCCGGCTTGCCGCGCTTGGCCCGTCCTTGACGGCCTGGTCCGCCACGTTTTCACCCGTGGGGCCGGCGCCAATGACAATCGCCTCGAAGAGAGTTTCGGCCATCCAGCCTCCGTACCTTCATTGTGACGCCTGATATGGATAATATGGAACACGGCAAGCGGAGGGTGGAATGCGATCATGGCGAACGAGGATCTCGGCTTTGGGAATGTTGTCCACGGTGCCGCTCGCCGCGCAGTGGTTTCACTATCCGACTCCGGGCGTCCCTCGGCTGGCCAACGGCAAGCCAAATCTGAACGCGCCCACGCCACGGACGGCTGACGGCAAACCCGATCTGTCGGGCATCTGGCTCGCGGGGAATGCGCTGCCGTGTCCCGCCGATCTACGCGACGGCGACGATTGCCTCGAAAAGATCCCGCTCTCGCACGAGGCCGTAGATTTCGCCTTTAGCCTCCTTGCTGGCTTGCCATATCAACCCTGGGCGGCGGCGCTCGTGAAGCAGCGCGAGGCCGACCATTCGAAAGACGATCCGCATGCCCGCTGTCTGCCGCCGAATTTTCCGCGGGCCTTCGCCTTTCCACACTTGCAGAAGCTCATCCAGATTCCAGGGTTACTGGCGATCCTCGACGAATTCAATGCGAGTTACCGGCAGATTTTCACGGATGGCCGGCCGCTGCCGGAAGATCCCCAGCCATCGTGGAACGGCTACTCGTCGGGCAAATGGGACGGCGACACGCTGGTGGTGGAGACCATCGGGTTCCGTGATGATTTGTGGCTGGACATGAAAGGCAATCCAATGACGAGCGCGGCGCGGGTGACCGAGCGGTTCCGGCGGCCGAACTATGGGCGCCTGGAGATCGAAGTGACGGTGAACGATCCGAAAGCATACACGAAACCCTGGACGGTGGCGCTGAAGCAGGTGATCAAGTTGGATACGGAGTTAGTGGACGAGATTTGCCTGGAGAACGAGAAATCAGTTCAGCATATGACGAGTAAATAACAGGAGAGAATGGACGTGAGAAAAACATTGAACGCTGTTGTGATTCTAAGCTTGGGACTGGCCGCGAGCGTGAGCGCCAGTGCGGCGAAGTGCGATCGGGCGTGTCTGGACAAGACCGTGGACACCTACATCGCGGCGATGGTGGCGCACGATCCGTCGCGGGTCCAGTTCGTCGCCGGCCTGAAATTCGTCGAGAACACGGTCGCGATGAAGCCGGGCGAGGGGTTGTGGAAGACGGCGGCCGAAGGTCCTACGACATTCAAGATTTATGTTCCGGATCCGGTGGCGCAGCAGGTAGGCTTCTTGTGCGTGATGAAGGAGCACGACAAGGATGGCGATAAGCCCATCCAGTTGGGTCTGCGATTGAAGCTAAAAAACGGCAAGATCGAGGAAGCGGAGCATTTGATCGCGCGCGGTCTGCGCGAAAACAGCCTCAAGAATTTGGAGACGCCGCGGCCGGGGTTGCTCGCAACAGTGCCGCCTGCCGAGCGCACGCCGCGGGACCAGATGCTGAAGATCGGCGAGTCCTATTACACCGCGCTGGTCACCGCCGACAGCAACAACGCGCCGTTTGCCGGCGATTGCGTGCGCCGCGAAAACGGGATGCAGACCACGGGCAATCCTCCTTCGAAGACGCCCGGGTTCGGAACCACGGGCGCGATGGGTTGCGAGGCGCAACTCAAGACTCACACCTTCGATTACATCACCAGAATCGAGCCACGGCGTGTATGGATAGCCGACCCGGAAACCGGCCTGGTCTTCGGACTGTCGCAGTTCCGCCAGCCGATGGAAAAGAATTACGTCAAGCTCGTGGGCGTGCCTGGAGTGGAAAAGATCGACATGCCTTTCAAAGCGTTCGATCTTCCGGCCGCGCACATTTTCAAGATCCAGGGCGGAAAGATTCACGAGATCGAGGCGATGGGGTTCACGATGCCGTACAACTCAAAGACCGGGTGGGAGAGCGAAAGCAAGTAAGGCGAGTTCGCTACTGATGATTGTTCTCGTAGCACCAGCGCACGAGCGGTTCGGCGTAATTCGCGCCGTTGGCCGCCCGGAGATCGTCCAGGCTCAGGCGCTGGAACTCGAATGACACGGCGCCATCCGGGGTGACCGTGCCAAGCAAATAGCCGTAAACATTGGTCTCGGCGTGCTGCCCGGGCGTGGTTTCCGGCGGCAGCTTGTAGCGTTGTGCGCCGGCCGTGCCGACGATCCAGCCGGGCAGAACTTTGTCCTTCCAGTCGGCGGTCTCAAAAATATGGTCCATGTAGAAATGCGAGTGGCTGGCCAGGACGTACACGCGTTTGTGCGCGGCGTCGTGCGCGTGCCAGAGCGCTTCATAGGCTTCGTGTCCGCTCTTATCGCCGAGCGGGGATTCATTCATGCTGTGCGATCGGCTAACACTGCCCGGCAGCGCTTCGTGCATACCAACTACGATGGTCCGGATTTGCGCTGAAGCTTCGTCGCGCTCAAGTAAGCCGTGGAGCCACTTCATCTGGTCCGGATCGAATTGATCGGTAGTGGAGTTGTCGAGCGAAATGAAATCGACGTTGCGCCGCGTCCAATGATAATAGGCGTGTAGGTTGTGATCCCGCGGATCGTCTTTCAGCCGCTGCGCGCGGAGGCCGGGCGTCTCCAGCCAATCGGCGAACTGCACCAGCCAGGCTTCGCGCGTCATCGGCACGATGGCTTCATGGTTGCCCATCAGCAGATAAACGGGCAAGGTTCCGAAGGGAACCATCTGATGCGCGATGAAGTCGGGCCAGGCTTCCTTCAAATAGGTCGGGGTGCCGAGAGGCTGGTTGTGCAAGCCGAGGTCGGCGGGTGGCGACATGTCTTCATCCAGCCGGTAAATGGCGCGGAAATCGCCCAGGTGCCAGTAGAAGGCCGCGCCATTTTTGTGGACGCCGGAGGCGATGGCGGGCATCACGATGTCGCCGCAGTTGCGCGAATCGCCTGACGCGGCGAACTTCCACGAGCGGCTTGGCCGGTCCTGCGCGAGCAAAGTTAAACCGGAGAACAGGATCAATCCGAGGAAATATCGCATCGAAACCCGACTGTAACGCGTGGCGCGTTCCCAGGGCAAGCGCGCCGGGAGTAATCTGAATTAAGGATGAAGAGACGCGAATTCAATCGGGCGCTGGCGACGTTGAGCGCCGGCGCGGTTCTGCCGTCGATTGAGGCTGCTGAAACGGACCCCGCCGGCTGCATCACCGACGTGCAGGGCGTGAAGGTCGGGCATTTCACCGAATCGCGAAGACTGACCGGATGCACAGTGTTGTTGTTCGAGAAAGGCGCAACCGCGGGCGTGGATGTGCGTGGGTCGGCGCCCGGGACGCGCGAAACGGATCTGCTCAATCCGACCAACACTGTGCAGCAGGTGCAGGCGATTCTGCTCGCGGGAGGCAGTTCGTTTGGATTGGACGCGGCGTCGGGTGTGGAGCGGTACTTGGACGAGCATCGCATGGGTTACCACGTCGGAGATGTCGTGGTTCCGATTGTGCCGGCGGCGATTCTTTATGACTTGGAGCTTGGCGACTCAAAGATCCGGCCGACGGCCGAGTCGGGATACAAGGCCTGTCAAGCGGCAACGTCCGAGCGGGTGGCGGAAGGCAACGTGGGCGCGGGAGCCGGAGCGACCGTCGGCAAAATGTTCGGCATGAAATCGGCCATGAAATCGGGGCTGGGTAGTGCGAGCATTCGCGTGGGAAACACGGGCATCGTCGTGGGCGCGATTGTTGCGGTGAACGCGGTGGGCGACGTGGTGGATCCGAAGACGGGCAAGATCATTGCTGGAGCTCGCAAGGAAGACGGCAGCGGGTTCATCGATTCGATGGCGCGCATTCGCGAAGGTTACAGCGTGCAGGCGAATGGCACGAATACTACCATCGGCGTGGTGGCGACGAACGTCGCGCTCGATAAAGTGCAGGCCACCAAAGTCGCGCAGATGGCACATGACGGCCTGGCACGGACCATCTATCCGGTCCACACGCCGAGCGACGGCGATACCATCTTTGCGGTGGCTACCGGGGCGATCGCATTGCGCGCCAATCACGGGGCGATCGGCGCACTGGCTGCGGATGTGATGTCCCGCGCGGTGCTGCGCGCCGTGATGAACGCTCGCGGGATCGCGGGATTGCCCAGCTATTCAGACCTGCAAACGCGGCGGGGCTAAACCTTCGGCCCAGCTAACGGACGTTCCAGATATCGAGCGTGTTTTGATCGTCGTCGACAGCGGCAAAGCGGGCATTGTCGCCATGGCCCGAAATCGCGAGTCCAAAAGCTCCGCCTCCGTCGCCCGGGTCCACCTGAAATTGGGCCACAAACTTACCACGCTCGGTGAACTCCACGAGAGCGTTTTGCATCCCCCCGGCGTTGACGGCATCGCCGTTCGCGGTGATCAAGTCGCCGTTCGGAGCGAGGGCCAAGCCAAGCGGCCCGTGCAGATGCGTGGCGTCGTTGTAGATCATCGCGCCTTGTCCATCGTCCTTGTGCGTGCCCCGCGCGAACGGAATTGCAAAGATCATGTTGTCGCCGGTGGACGCTACGTACAGCACGTCGATGAACGGATTGTAGGCCAAGCCGGTGGGGCCGATGACCAAGGAAGCCGGATCGGTACGGTGCGTATATCCGTGAGCGATTTGTGTGGCGCCGAAAACATGGAACTGGTTACGGCCCGTGAATACATCCAATCGGGTCACTGTTCCGCTGAGAACATTGGAAACGAAAATATGGGCCGTGTTTCCCCGATCGTCGATGGTCAAATCCCAGGGGCCATCTAACAGGGACGCATCCGCAAGTGTCGTCACCAGATGGCCAAAGCGATCGAGAACCAGCAGTGAGCCTTGCTGGACAGTCGCCGACGTGCCGTCGGTGGTGGGTACATTTCCTACTAAGACGAAACCGCCACGCAGCACACCAAGCGCCGTGGTCAGGCCCAAGCCAGCCTGGCCCTGAAAGAAAAGCGAGACGTTGCCGCCCGGCGTGATTCTGACAATAGTTGTCCCCGTCCCCTGCTGATTTTGGTTGTTGTTGAAATTGGAAACCAGCAGATCGCCTGGATCGAGCGGACCGCCTTCGCGAAAGCCCTCCGGCACGAAGGCGACGCCATACGGGTTGACATCGCCATTGGCAGGAACGGTGGATACGATTCGTTCCGGACTGGTTGGGAGTTGGGCCAGAACGGACTCGCTGTGTTCATGATCATCGCCGGCGACAGCGGATGTAAGCGTGATGGCGCCAGCCAGTGCGAGAAACAACGAATTTCGAATTGACAGCTTCATGGTGTCTCCATTCTTCGATGGGTGGACGCCTGAAGTCCGAGTGTTCCTGTGAAATGTTTGTAAAAAGAGATCCGGCGTGATCGAGGTTATAACACGCCGGACCAAAATACTTGCGATTGTAAGTGAATTAACTTGCCTGGTTGCGTTGCGCTTTCACCTTCGGCGTGGACAGATAGCCAACTACCTCGTTCTTCTTCACCTGGTTCACGACGATTTCATACGGCTGGTGGCTTCCGGAGACATAGAGCTGCACAGGCTCATTGATAGTCTTGTCCCTCTTTTCGACGATCTTGTCATCAGCCAGCACTTGCAGCGTGTAGCGATTGTGCTTGGGATCCGACTTCTTCAGCACCAGACGGATGTCGCCGACCTTTTGCGGCTGATTCGCTTTGCTGAGATCGAACTCGACGTAATTGCGTTCGCCCAACTCTCGCAGAGCCGCAAGCTCTTTGGCGTTGGTAGCCACCTGGCCGCTCACCACTCCGAGGTCGCCTACTACGTGCTTGACGTCCGAGCCGGTCTGATCCAGATCGCCCGACACTCGATTGAGTTTCTCGCTCGTGTCATTCAGCTTGGCGCTCGTATCGTCGATCTTGGCGCTGGTTTCCTGCTTGAGGTCCGACAATTGGTTGATCACGTCCTGATGAGCTTGCGACAGGCTTTGGGACAATTGCGAGCTGCTGCGCTTCACTTCAGACCGGGCCTGGCGCAGAGTGGCCGCAGCGGATAAGTCGAGCTGCCCCTTCAACTCATCGAAGCGCTGTTGATCGAGCTGCAGCGCTGCGCCCGCCGTATCGGCCAGCTTCCGAATTTCCACTTGAGTGCTTCGCTCATTCGCCGCCATATCGTTCGACAAATCGGCGCTTCTCACGAACTGATACGCATCTCCCGCCAACGCGAGGGCCATCCCGGCCGCCAAAATCCACAGCACCACCGTGTGGGAGCGCGGCGAATTACCAGAATCATTTACAGACATAAGGCCTCCTTTAGCCATGCCGGAGCTAACCTGATCCGGTTCTGGCGGAGGGAATAGCAAAGCTGCTTCCAGACACGCGGGCATGCGCCGCCAACGAGTTACGGTGACTGGATCGTTAAAGCGTGGAGAAACTGCGTGTAAGATTTACCAAATCCGTGTGCTCGGGGACACACGCGTGGGCAACTGCCGTACTCCTCCTACTGTAGAAGCGTGAATCCGTATAAGGTGTCCCCGGCGCCGACCACGACATACTGGTGTCCATCGAGTTCGTAAGTCATCGGCCCATTACTTACAGTGCTAATTAAATGCGCGTGCCATAAGATCTTGCCGTTAGCCGGGTCATAAACGACAAAGTTACCAGACGGATCGCCGGTGAATAACAGCTTACCTGCGGTAGTCAAGATGCCGATGGACGGGCCGCCTCGGTTGTAGTCGTGCGTCCAGCGGATTTGGCCTGTGCGATAGTCCACGGCCTTGAGCGCGAGCCTGGAGTAAACGCCAGAATCGCGGCCACCGTAGCCTTCTGGTTTGTCGGCGGTGTCAGTCAGGTAGTAAAGGCTGTACGAAGAAACGGCGTTTACGTAGAATAGCCCGGTTTCCGGATTGAAGCTCGGGGACGGCCAATTCGCCGCGCCGCCCAGGGCCGGGACTACGAGCGTGCCGTCCGGCTTGGGCTCCTTGTCCGGATTGCCTATAGGCTGGCCTTTCGCATCCAGCCCTTTGGACCAGTTGATATCGATGAACGGCTTCGACAAGATGTTCTTGCCGTTGGTGCGATCGAGCAGGAAGAAGTAGCCGTTGCGGCTGGATTGCGCGACTAGTTTGCGAGGCCGGCCATCAATCTCGCCGTCGATCAGTATGGGAGTTTCCGCCGCGTCCCAATCGTGTGTGTCGTGCGGCGAGGCTTGAAAATACCACGCCAACTTACCCGTGTCGGGATTTAAGGCGACAATCGAGCAGGTCCACAAGTTACTTCCCTTGCGCCCTTGGCCGGCCATCACCGGATTCGGATTGCCGGTGCCGAGATAGTAGAGATTCAGCTCGGGGTCGTAAGTGCCGGGCACCCAAGTCATGCCGCCGCCGTGCTCCATCGCTTCGGGATTAGGCCAAGTGTCGGCGCCCGCTTCCCCTTTCCGCGGCGTCGTGTTCCAGCGCCATTGTAACTGGCCGGTTTCCGGATCGCGCGATTCAAGGTAACCGGGAACGTCCAGCGAATCGCCGCCTACTCCCACGATGATGTGATTGCGGATCACGATCGGCGCGGGCGTTGAAAAATACTCCTGCTTTACGTCGGCGATTTCGACGTGCCACCGCTCAGAGCCGTCCTTGGCATTGAGCGAGACGAGATAATTGTCAGGCGTTTCGAAATAGAGCCAGTTTCCGTACATCCCGAAGCCGCGGCTGCCGATGTGTATGCCGCCGTGCGACTCCCATTGGTAATGCCAGAGCTGGCGGCCCGTGCGCGCATCGACGGCCCACGCGTGATCGGGAAGCGTGAAATAGAGGACGCCGTTGACTTCGAGCGGAGTGGATTTAATCGGCGAGGTCAGCGTGCCGGTACCGGGATCGAGCCGATATTCCCACGCCAGCGTCATTGCTGTAACGTTGGATGAGTTAATGCGCGAGAGTGGACTGAAGCGGCGTCCCGAGTAATCGCCATTGTAAGTGGGCCAAGTATCGGTTGGCGGCTTGAGTAACTGGGCGGGATCCAGCCCCTGGCCGAAGAGAGACCATGCGAGTAACCCAACGCTAAGTAACCCGGGAAGGTGGTTCATTTCAAGGTCTCCAAGTAAGCCAGGATGTCGTGCATATCGACGTCGGTATATTTCTTGAGTAAGTCGGCGTGAGCGGCCAGTGGGTCATGAACGTCGATCTTCAGCCGGGGTCGCGAGCGAAGGAATGATATTCTCCGGCGTCGTCGCGTAGCGCGACGTTGAAGTCGTCCAGATACTCAAGGGTACCCGCGAACGTCTGCCCGGTGGCGAGGGTTACCGTCACTTGGGAGCGGATCGGCTGGGAATCACTGGAGCGCGTCCGCGGATAGAGGAAGCGCGATTGCAACGCCACAGGGTCGTATCTCTTGGCGATGCCGGCCAGATCGCCGGTTGGTGAGTGGCAGGTGTTGCAATGTCCCGCGCCATTGAAATATTCGCGGCCTCGTTGGCGATCGCCCGTGACTACGTTGAGGATCGCGTAAGCGTTGCGATCGATGGCGGCCTGCTGACGGGAGCGGAGGAAAGCAGCGATGTCCTGGATCTGATCGGCAGGCAGATGAAAAGCGGGCATACCCTTATTGGCGCGGCCTTGCAGGATCACCGGGCCGATCTTATCGCCGCGTTCGTCATCGAGAGCGAGCGACGAGCGGACCAGGTCGGGACCGGTGTCACCGCCCTGCGCGCTGGAGCCGTGGCAAAAGCCGCAGTTGGCGGAGAAGACCTTCTGTCCGCGCTCGACGGCAGCAGAATCTGGAACCGCGCGGCTGATCAGCATGTTGCCGCGAGGCGGCGGAGCTGGCGCCTGTGCGGGGGCTTGAGCGGCGAGCGGGGCCGCAGTCAGAATCGCAAAGGATGACAACGCCGCGAGTATTTTCATGACGCTAGATTTTTGGCAGCTAGGCCACCGCATATTCTTTCACTTTCCACCGGCTGGCGTCCACGGTACAGTTTTAGTCCGCTCCGCCCCCTCCGGTTTCTGGCCTGATGAATATCGATGACCATGTTGATGCTAAACTGTATCAATGAGCCGCCGTGCCTCCCGCCTGAGTCCGCTCAAGAAACGGCGGACGACATTGACGCTGCCGTCCGACTCGCTTATCAAAGCGGAGCGAATCGCGCGAGCCCGAAACGTGAACCTCAGCACCGTGATCTCGGAAGCGCTTTCCGAAGGGTTACGGGTGCACGCCGCCGCAGAGCGCAGTGAGGAAGTGCTCAGCGCCTACAGGAGAGCTTTTTCGGGCTTCACGGATGAAGAGGCGGCGATTCTGGATGGCATCATGCTGGAACCGGTAGCAAGGCATTAGTTTGTGGTCGACCCGGAGTCTGGTCCTTTCCTATTCGATACGAGCGCCGAAAGTTGGCTGGCGCGAACGCGGAATTCCCAAGCTCTAATCTGGATGCGCGCGTACCTGTCGCGTCATCAGGTTCACGTTTCAGCGGTCACGGTTCTGGAGCGCGCTCGCGGCTACAGCCTGTTATGGCGCCATGCTCATGAGGAACGCCGAGAGCTCATCGAAGCGGCCCGAATCGCGTATCTCAGTGCGTTGGGCCCCGTGTTGCCATTCGATGGGGCCGTGGCTTTGGTAGCAGGCGAGATTATGGCGCTGTTGCCGGATCCGCCCACACCGCCCAGGCGGTCTCATCGTATGACCGAGTCTCGTCAAGAGCGCCTGAGTCGTTGGCGCTTCGATGCGATGATTGCAGCGACCGCGCTGGTGGCGAGAATGCCTCTGATCCACAACAATGCCAGCGATTTCGAACCAGTGCGAAGCGCTATCGAGCGATCACCTGAGCGATTTCCCCGTCTTGGCCCGCTGGAGCTGGTGCGGTGCGCCTCGCTCACTTAGGGTGCCCGGAAGCGGTGTTTTCTTCCAAGGTCCGCACATATTCCAGATCCACATTTCCGCCCGAGAGGATCACGCCGATCTTCTGAAGCCCCTCCGGCAGTTTCCCACGCAACACCGCCGCGGCCGAAGCAGCGCCGCTCGGCTCAACCAGAATCTTCATTCGCGTGAGCAGAAATTTCATCGCAGCGCGGATCTCGATGTCGCTCACCAGGACGATGTCCTCCACGTGTTCCCGAACGATGGGAAACGTGAGCGCTCCCGGCTTGGTTGCGCGCAGGCCATCGGCGATAGTTTCGGGCAATGGAATCGCAACGCGCTCGCCCGCGCGCAAGGAGAGCAGCGTATCGTTGCCCAGTTCGGGCTCGACACCGAATACGCGAATACCAGGCCGAATCCCATGCGCCGCGATCGAGCTCCCCGAAATCAAGCCTCCGCCGCCGATGGGGATCACCAGCGCGTCGAGATCTGGCGCTTCATCGAGTAACTCCAAAGCAGCCGTGCCCTGGCCCGTGATGGTCCAGGGGTGATCATACGGAGGAACCAGAGTGGCTCCGGTTTCGTCCGCGATTCGCTGGCCGATGGCCTCGCGATCCTCAGCCGCGCGGTCGTAAGTGACGATCCTGGCGCCGTGAGACCGCGTCGCTTCCAGTTTCAAAGCAGGCGCGTCGGCGGGCATGACAATAATGGCGGGAATCCCCAACGATTCGGCCACGATCGCGACTGCTTGTCCGTGATTGCCCGATGAATACGTAATTACGCCGCGTCCGAGCTGATTGGTTGGAATCGACAAGATGAAGTTGGCCGCGCCGCGAATCTTGAACGCTCCCCCGCGCTGGAAGCTTTCGCATTTGAAAAATACCTTGGCGCCGGTGAGCGCGTCGAACGTGCGCGAGGTAAAAACCGGCGTGCGCCGCGCGATTTCGCTGATCCGCCGCGAGGCCGCTTGTATATCGGAGAGTTGGATTTCGGCCATCCGGTCAATAGCCCGCTTGTTTATCCACTACACACTCCAGCGGCTGGCCCTCGCGGAATCGCCCGAAGTTGGAAACGAACTGATCGAAGGCGAGCTTGATCCAGCCCGTAGTGTGATCGGCGCAATGCGGCGAGAGCAGCACGTTCTCCATGCGATAAAACGGATGATCGGAAGGCAGCGGTTCGTTTTCAAATACGTCCAGCGCAGCGCCGCGAATGATCGCCTGGTTAAGCGCTGTGATCAGCGCCGGCTCGGCGACCACCGCGCCACGGCCTACGTTCATAAACACCGCGGAGCTCTGCATGACATGAAACTCTCGCTCGCCCATCATGCCGCGCGTCTCGGGCGTGAGTGGCGTGGCGGCGAGAACATAATCGGAGAGGCTGAGCATCTCGTGCAGTTGCTCGCGCGCGAAGGAACGCTCCAACAGAGGATCATTTTCCGCCAAAGGCGCGCGCCTTCGAACGGCCATCACCTTCATCCCGAGCCCGTGCGCGAGCCGCGCGGTTTCTTGCCCGATGCCTCCATAGCCGATCACGCCCAGGGTCTGGCCGCGCAGGAACGGGACGTCGAATTGTTCCCAGCGCGCTGCCTGCTGCTGCCGAATCAAGCGTCGAAAATCTTTGGCGAAGAAGAGCATGGCGGCCACGGCGAACTCGGCGAGCGCGGGGCCAAACACGCCGCGGCCGTTGGTCAGTGGCACGGGGCTCTCGATCAGCTCGGGCGACAGAACTTTTTCGACGCCGGCGGACAGCGCATGCACCCAACGCAACCTTTGCGCGAGCGGCAAGATGGCGCGCAGCGCTGAGCCATCGTGGAATCCGTTGAGGATCACGTCAGCCTCAGGAGCATGTTGCTTGAGGAATTCCACGTCGTCGCTGGTGAGGACTTTCACCGGCTGCGGGAGATCATCCAGGTAGCGTAGAAATGGATAGCGGGGGCTCGAAATGACAAGAAGCGTGATGGGGTCCATGAAAACAGGAAGATAACACGAAGCTGTTAAGATCGTGGCGTGGCACCTCCAGCGCAATTGCGCGATTTGCCGTCCGTGGATCAAGTGCTCGCCGCACTGGGCCACTTGGAGGGGCGTTTTCCGCGGCGGCTGATGGTGGAAGAAGTGCGCCGCGTGCTCCAGCAGATGCGCGAGGAATTGCGAGCCGGCACCGCTCCAGCTCCCACGCCCGTTGAGATGCGCGTGGAGCGGAATCTGGCCAAGCTGGAAGCGCCGTCGTTGCGCCGCGTCATCAATGCCACGGGCGTGGTTTTACACACCAACCTGGGCCGCGCGCCGCTCGCTCCCTTTGAGCCGTTGTTCGGCTATTCGAACCTGGAGTACGACCTCCGCGCGGGCCGGCGTGGCAAACGCGATGTGCACGCCTCGGAATTGATCGAGCGGCTTACGGGCGCGCCGGGAATCGCCGTGAACAACAACGCCGCCGCCATTTATCTCGCGTTGAACGAGCTGGCCGCGGGGTTCGAAGTGATCGTGTCGCGCGGCGAACTGATCGAAATCGGCGACGGCTTCCGCATCCCCGAAATCATGCAGCGCTCAGGCGCCGTCCTGCGCGAAGTCGGGACGACCAACCGGACGCACATCGACGATTATCGCGACGCGATCAACGAACGGACGCGCCTGCTGCTGCGCGTTCATCCCAGCAACTTCCGCATCCAGGGTTTTACGGCCCGGCCGGAGCTTGGCGAACTGGCTGCGCTCGCCAAGCAGCGTGGCATTCCTCTCTACGAAGACTTGGGCAGCGGATGCGTCACCGATCTGCGCGCGTTTGGCGTGGAGGAGCCTGCTGGTTGCAGACAGCATTCGAGCGGGTGTGAATCTGGTGTCGTTCAGCGGCGACAAGCTCCTGGGCGGACCGCAAGCGGGAATCCTCGCCGGCGACCCGGAACTGGTCGCGCGCCTCCGCCGCAATCCCATGTTTCGGGCGCTGCGCCTCGACAAGATGATTTACCAGGCGCTCGAAACCACGCTGCGCAATCTTGTTTTGGAACGCTGGGATCAGATTCCGTCGCTGCGCATGATCGCGCAATCGAGCGAGGAGTTGCGGGCGCGGGCAGAGCGCTTGTGTGACTTGCTGGACGGTCTACGGACGGCGGTGATTCGAGGGCAGCTCCGTCATCGGCGGCGGGTCGACGCCGGGCCAGCCGCTCCAAAGCTGGCTAGTCGCTATCGATTGCGCGAATGTGGTGGACACTGAGAAGCGCTGCCGGTTGAGTGATTCGCCCGTAGTCGCGCGCATTGAAGATGGACGCCTTCTGCTCGATCTCCGGACGGTCTTCCCGCACGAAGAAGACGAGTTGGCGCGCGTGGTCCGCGCCGCCTGCGCTTAATCCTCTAGAGCTGCGATAGCAGCATCGCAAGCAGCGCCGTCCGATCCGCGATCCGGTCCAGCAAAATGCTCTCATTCGCCGCGTGCGCCCCTTCGCCAACGCCACCGAGCCCATCGAGCGTAGGAACGCCCAAGCGCAGCAGTGAAATTTCCGTCTGAACCGCCGCCGGTGGCCGACTCCTGCAACGTCACGCCAAGCTCTTTCGCGCACGCGCGCGCCGTCTGAAATAGCTGGCGAATCGCCGGCGTTCGCTCCATCGGCGGGCGATTCAGGCCGCCTTCCACCTGGATCGAACAACGTTTGTCGAACGGGTGCAGGGCGCGGAATTTCTTGTCCAAAGCGGCGGCGTCCTTCGCCTTCGCGATGCGAATGTCGACATCCACGCGCGCTTCCGCGGCGACCACATTGGTTCGCGTGCCACCGGCAATCACGCCCGGATTGACTGTGATGCCCTGCTTCAAGTTGGTGAACCCGGCGATTTTCGGGATCTGGCGCGCCAGCTCCACCACGGCGCTCGCACCGGCTGCGTAATCGATCCCGGCGTGCGACGCCCGGCCTTTCACAGTCACCGTGTAGTCGCCCACGCCTTTGCGCGCCGTCTTGAGTTTGCCGCCGAGTCCGGTGCCCGGTTCCACCAGCAGCACCACGGCGCTTTGACGCGCGGCCTCCTCCGTGAACTGCCGCGAAGAGTCGCTGCCGACCTCTTCATCGGAATTCACCTGGAACAGAATCGTGCGCCGCACCGGAATCTCCAGCATCTGAAGCGTGTGCATGGCGTAAACAAAGAATGCGATGCCCGATTTCATATCCAGCACGCCCGGCCCCCACAGGCGCCCGCCTTCTTCGCGTAGGGGCATTTGCGCCAGCGTCCCGAGCGGCCAAACGGTATCGGAGTGCGCCAGCACCAGGATTTTCCCGGCGCCGGCCTTCGCACCCGGCAGCTTGAATTCGCAGCGGAGGTGATGTCCGAAACGGCCGCCCGGCAAGGTCTTCACGCTGGCGGCGCCGTCCATGCGGCTGGCAAGAAGGTTCACGAAGCGGTTCACGGCCTGCGGCTGATCGCTCGGAGACTCGCACCTCGCCAACTCGCGAATGAACGCGACGATGGCCGGCTGCTTCGCTTCCGCAAAAGCAAGAAACGGATGCACTGCCTGTTATAATAGCCAGTTTCGCATGCCTCTTCTCGACATTCAGGAGATCCGCGACATTTTGCCGCACCGTTATCCGATGCTGCTGGTCGATTCAATTTTGGAGCTGGAAGAGGAGCGCATCGTCGGCATCAAGAACGTCACCGTCAATGAGCCCTTCTTTATTGGCCATTTTCCGGAGTTTCCCGTCATGCCTGGTGTGCTGGTGGTGGAAGCGATGGCCCAGGTGGCGGGAGTGCTGGTCCTCAAATCGATTCCCGACCGCAAGAACAAGCTGGTGCTGCTTGCTTCCATCGAAGAAGCCAAATTCCGCCGTCCCGTGCGCCCCGGCGATCAGCTTCGCATCGAAATGAAGGTAACGCGGCGCAAGGCGACCATTGCGAAAATGCACGGTCAGGCTACCGTCGACGGCGTGGTGGTGGCTGAGGCGGTATTGATGTGCGTGCTGCAGGATCGCGTCGGCGCGGTGGCCTAGGCCCCCATGGCGATTCATCCGTCTGCCATTGTCGATCCACAAGCCCGCATCTCCCCAAGTGCCGAGATCGGCCCCTATTGCATCGTCGCCGCCGATGTCGAGATAGGGGCGCACACGCGTTTGATGGCCCACGTCTTCGTGGAAGGCGTCACGCACATCGGCGAAGACAACACTTTTTATCCGTATTCCACGGTCGGCGTGGCATCGCAGGATTTGAAGTACAAAGGCGAGCGAGCCGAGACGCGCATCGGCAGCCGGAACAAAATCCGCGAGTTTGTTACCATCCACCGCGGCACCGAAGGCGGCGGATTGGTTACCGGGATCGGCAACGACAACCTGCTGATGGCCTACGCGCACGTGGCGCACGATGTTCGGATCGGCGACCACACGCAGCTCGGAAACGCGGTCACGTTCGCCGGACACGTCACGGTGGAAGACTGGGCCGTGATCGAGGCGTTCAGCGGCGTGCATCAGTTTTGCCGCATCGGCAAGCACGCGTTCGTCGGCGGCTACAGCGTCGTGACCAAGGACGTTCTGCCGTACTCGATGACCGTGAGTCCGCGCGAATCCAAAGTATTCGGCGAAAACAAAGTCGGGTTGGAGCGGCGCGGCTTCACCAGGGAAGCCATCGAAAGCTTGCACAAGGCATTCCGGCTTCTGACCAAGTCCGGGCTCAACACCACGCAAGCAGTGGAGCGAATCCGCGCCGAAGTGCCCGGCTGCGCGGAGGTCAATGATCTGCTCGCGTTCATGGAACGCGCCGAGCGCGGGTTCGTAAAGTGAGTAAGTACGGCATGATCGCCGGCAATGGCCGCTTTCCCGTCTTAGCGCTTGAAACCGCGCGCGCGGCCGGCGACGAAGTGGTGGTGGTTGCGATCAAGGAAGAAGCCTCGCCCGACGTCGAGCAGCTGGCGGACCGCTGTTATTGGATCTCGCTCGGCCAGCTCTCTCGCTTGATCGAGATCCTCAAGGAAGAGGGCATCACCGAAGTCATCATGGCCGGCCAAGTGAAACACGCAAAGATCTTTTCCACCATCCGGCCCGATTGGAGGCTGGTGAAGCTGCTGGCCAGCCTCAAGCAGAAGAACACCGATGCGCTGATCGGAGGCGTCGCCAAGGTACTGGAGGACGAAGGCATTCGCCTGGCCGATTCCACGCTATTGTTGAAGCCGCTGCTGGCGGGCGTGGGTGTCTTGACCAAGCGCAAGCCGTCATCGGAAGAAGAGCGCGATATTGCCTATGGCCGCCGGATTGCGAACACGCTGGCGGGTCTGGATGTTGGCCAGAGCGTCGCGATTTGCGGCCGGGCCTGCGTGGCCGTGGAAGCGATGGAAGGCACCGATGCCATGCTCGAACGCGCGGCAACCTTGGTCAACGGAAAACCGCTGCGGCTCGTGAAGGTCTCACGGCGCCGCGGGCATCTGCTGTTCGACGTTCCGGTGGCCGGTCCTGGGACTATCGAAGCGATGCTCAAGGCCGGCGCGACCGCGCTCGCCGTCGATGCCGGCCGGACGCTGCTGTTGGATCGCGAAGTAATGCTCGCCAGAGCGAATGAATCCAAAATCGCGATTGTGGGTTACGAGCCCGAACCGTAGGGCGGACTATTCGCGTTTGTTGCCACGGGCTCAGGTACGTCGTCGCCAGGTTCCCATGATAAGTTAAGGCTTGAACAAGATTCGTGTCGCCGTCATCGGCGCGGGTGTTTTCGGCCGGCATCACCTGCGCGTACTGAGCCAGTCCTTGAATGCCACTTTGGTGGGCGTCGTGGATGCCGATCCGGAGCGCGCCGCCATGGCCGCCGCCGAGCACAATTGCCTGACATTCGCGACGCTCGGCGAGCTTCAGGACAACGTCGACGCCGCTGTAGTCGCCGTGCCCACGTCGCTCCACGCCGAAGTCGGCTGCGAGCTGCTTGAATCCGGCATCGACGTGCTGGTGGAAAAGCCCATCGCGGCCGATCTCGCCTCCGCGCGGCGCCTGGTCGACACCGCAGCCGAACACGAACGCATCCTGCAAATCGGCCACCTCGAGCGCTTCAACCCCGCTGTGGCGGCCCTCAAGAAAATCACGAACATCCCGCTTTTCTTCGAAATTCACCGGCTCAGCCTGTTCAGCCCCCGCAGCCTGGACGTCGACGTTGTGCTGGACCTCATGATCCACGACTTGGACATCGTGCTGGACCTGGCCGGCGGCGATGCCCGAGGAGATTCGCGCGGCGGGCATCTCCATCTTGTCCGACAAAGTCGACATTGCAAACGTGCGCCTCGCCTTCCCAGGCGGATGCATCGCCAACTTAACCGCCAGCCGCGTCTCCACCGAGCGCGTCCGAAAACTGCGCCTCTTTCAGCCGCACCAATACATTTCGCTCGACTACCAGAAGCAGGAAGCCGTGGCGTTCACCGTCAGCGGAAGCCAGCAAATCGGATTTCAGCCGCTCGCGATCACCAAGGAAGAGCCGCTGCGGCTGGAGGTGGAGTCGTTCCTGGAAGCCGTCGCCACCCGCCGTAGCCCACTCGTCCCGGGGCAGGACGGACTGCGCGCGCTCGAAGTCGCTCGGGCGATTCTTGATAAAATTGAAGAGCATTCGAAGATAGTCACCGAACGCCTGCAGTCACTTACCTAGCGGCTTGTTGGCAACGTCGAGCGCGCGATCAACGTCTTTCATTCGGCCATCATGAACTCAGGCGCGGAATCCGGTCCCAATTTTGTGCTGGACTGGCACGAATTCGATGACTCGCGCCGGTATTGGCGCGCGGGAATCGGTTCATTCTTCGTGCATTGTGCGGTCTTCGCGCTGGTGATCGGGCTCGGCAGTCTGAGCGGTCCGCCGGTGAAGCAAGCCACCGAAATTATTCCCGATTTCAACCGCGCGACCCACCTGTATTTGCCGGCCGATCTGACACAGAAGGCGCCCAACAAAGGCAAGGTGGCTAAGGAAGTGGATGTCGAGGATCTGAAGCCGCGCCCGCCCTCGCTCGAGCGGCTGCCTCCCGCGCCCGCGGTTCGCGCGTTCAGACCGCCCAATCCCGCTCCCCCCGGTCCTCCGGCGCAAACAGCTCCGCGCATCGCCGAACCTCCAAAAATCGATACGCCGGTCACCGCGCAGAATACGTCGCCCGCTTTGCCCGCGCTGTCCGGTACGCCCAAGGCGCCGCCACCGCCGCAGATCCAGCCAGTGGAGCAACCCAAGCTCGTATTCGAAACGCCGGGACGGAACGGGCCCAGCGAGAATAAGGGCCAAGCCAAACTGGCTCCGCCCAAATCGAGTGTCCAGGATGTGGTTCACGACATTGCGCGCGGAGTAGCAGGGCAGGGAAGCCTCACCGTCAGCGACCTGGATCAACCGCCGGATTTACCCGAGAGCATTCATCTTCCGACCTTACCCGGCCAGACAGGCAGCAGCCTGGAGCTAAAGAGCGACCCGATGGGGGTGGACTTCAAGCCCTATTTGATGCAAATTCTCGCTATCGTTCGAAAGAATTGGTTCGCCGTGATTCCGGAGAACGCACGGCGGGGCAATCGCGGCACCGTGCAGTTGCAATTTATCATCGATCGCTCCGGCCAGGTTCCGAAGCTGGTGATCGCAATACCTTCGGGATCGGAGACTTTGGATAGCGCGGCCGTGGCCGGCATCAGCGCATCGGTGCCGTTCCCTCCGCTGCCGAACCAGTTCAAAGGGCAGCAAATCCGCCTGCAGTTTGCATTTCGGTATAACGGGAACTAACCGCCGAGCGCTCCGCGCCCCTACTGCAGCACGACTAGCGGCGCGCGGGCATAACCGAACTTCCGAGCCTGTTCATCGATCACGCTCACCTGGCAAGTGTACTGGCCGGGCGGAATGTTGGCGAGCGGCATTTCGAACTCCATCGCCAGCGTGTTCGGACGGCCTGATTTTGGCTTAGTAACACGCACCGGCGCCGATTCGAACGCCTTCGACTTGCCCCGGAACATCATCAGCTCGGCCGACACGCTCGGCGACGCGACGGTCCCCGGATCGTACACTTCGAAATACACGTACAGCTTCTGGTTCCTGCGGAACACGCGCGTGATGTCGGGGATCAGCTTTTCGCCGTTCTCCACCAGCGGATGCGACTCCTGGAGCTTCTTGTTGCCGCCCGCCGATGCCAATGCTCGCCGAGAGCGGCTCCCGCTGATTGCTCCACACCACCGAACTCATGCGTACCGACGACGTCTGCTTGCTCAGATCCGGGACGTTGAACTTCATCTCGAACGTGCCCATCTTGCCGTTCTCGTTCTCGCGCGCCAGGAAACGCAAATTGTAATCGCCCGGCGGCAGCGTGACGCCCGTATCATACTCGACGTGCCGCTTGGCCAAGCTGCGCGGCGTTCTCTTCAGTCAGCTTCAGCTTGATTTCGTCGCGAATCCCGCCCAGCATCTTGCCATGCGGATCGCGAATCTGCCCGATGAAATCGAGATCCGTGGTGGACTTCGGCGATAGACCCAGCGCGGACCCTGCGATCCGGACCGTAATCGGTACGAAGTATTTGTCGCGCCCGGTCTGGAAATAATCCACCTCCAGCGCGAGCGGCAGATCCGTGAACGGATCGTCGAGCGTCAGCGCGTCTTCGAGCTGGCGTTCCTTGTCGCTCGAATTCATCTTGCCCCAGACTTTCGCGGCGTAATAACCGCTTGCGGTAGTCGAGCTTGGCCGACTCGGGCAGCGACGCAATCTTCACCGTCACGTGCCGGTACTTGCCGTCCTGCGCTGGATTCTCGCTGTAGTATCCGAGAATGTAATAGCTGTTGATGTCCGTCTGCACGGCCTTGATGCCGAGCGTGAGATCGTTGCTGTCGAGCAGCGCCTTCCCTCCTGTATCGGCGGCCAGCGTGTAGATGGTGTCCTGCGTAGTCGTGAAACGAGCGTGCGCGCGCTGGTCTGCGCGCTGCCGGTGAAGACGCCCGTGCCTTTGGGCGATGCTTGCGTCGCGTCGCCGGCCGGCGCCATCGCAACCAGACCCACGCGCGTCGATCGGATAGAACGCCACGTTGGCCCGCACGGCGGCGTTCACCGTCGCGCGAAGCTGCGATTGATTATCGACGCCGGTCTTTCCGATGCCGCTCGAAAAATAGACCAGCGCCTTCTTCTCCGGGAACGGCGCCAGCTTACGCGTGGCGTCTTCCAGCGCGCTCAGCTTGAGATCCGTGTTGAAGATATTGAATTCGGTGTCGTCGGCGGTGAACTCGCCGCTGTCGTCGGTGGCATCCGCGCCGGTTGCGGCCAGCCCCGCCAGTTCGCTCGAATCGCCGATGCGCAGCGATTGGATCACGGTCAACAGCGTCTCGCGATCGTTGGTGAAATCCTGCACCACGCGCAGTTCGTTCGTCAGCGTCATGATGGACACCACGTCGGACGCGGTCATTTGCGTGTCGATGAACTTAACCGCGGCGTCGCGCGCGCGGATCTGTTCGGCGGGCTGCATGGAGGAAAGATCGAAGAACATGCGCGATCAGGCGGCGGTCCTTCAACTGGTCTGGCGTCACTGGCGGCTGCCGGCGTAGGAGTCGGTTTGGTCTCCGCGGGCCCGCGAATCTTCAGCGTCGGGGCCGGCGCTTCGATGCGCGGGCAAAGTCTCGCCATTCAGGTGTTGCAGTTCGAACACCGCGATCTGCTGCGGCTTGCCATCTTCGAGCAGCGTGAACTGGTCCTTCTTCAAATCCTCGATCGCTTTGCCGCTCTTGTCTTTCACTGAAACGTTGACGATCACGAGGTTTGTGTTGGTCCTGAAGGTCGGGCGACGGCTGGTCTTGCGCCAGCAATCCTGCGCAAACCAGAGCCGCCGAAATCGATTCTCAATGCGCAATTGGACATGGAGGCCATCCCTAAAAACGGAACCTGATATTGATGTCGGCGGTTCGCATCGCGCCCGCCGTGGTGGGCAAGCCGTACAGCGCGGAACCAAACACGGTGTTCACGTTGGTGATGTTGACGTGATTCAAAGTGTTGTTTGTCTCCAGGCGCAGCTCGATGCGTTTGCGGCTGCCCTCGCCGCCCAGCGTGAAGTAACGGCCGAAGGCCGTGTTGAGCGACCAGGACCACGGCCCCGGAATTGTGTTGCGCCCGGCATCGCCAAGTTCGCCGGGCGGCGGATAAGTGAACGCATCCGGATTGAAGTATCCGCTCCCGTCCGTCACCGGCAAGCCCGTGGCTTCGGCGCGTCCGCTGCCCGACCACTCCCGTGCCCGCTGATGTTCGATTGATTGCCCAGAATGCGCGCCGTCAGCGGAGTTCCGCTTTCAAGCAACGCCGATCCGCTCAGCGTCCAATTGCGCTTCCACCAACTGGCCTGCGTCGGCGTGCTGAGCACGTAGTTCAGATTCAGCACGTGCCGCCGGTCAAAGCTCGATAACCCCCGCTCGGCGCTCAAATCGAACGCGTTCTGCGCCACCACATTGCCCACGCCGCCAAAGGTGGAGCTGTCGTCAATCGACTTGGAATAAGTGTAGAGGATGTTGAACGACATATTGCGCGCGAAGCGCCGCATCAGCCGCACCTGCCCGGCATGATAGATCGAATTGCCCCAGGAGCTGTCGTAAATGAACTGCTGCGCATTGCGATTGGCAGATCTTTGCGAGGTTCAGTGGCGACGAGCCAGGCGCCGCGCGATTCGGCACGGTTTCGGTATCCAGGTCCGTTCCCTTGGTCCCCAGATAGCTGATCTCGAAGAAAAACGATCGGCTCAAGTTCTGCTGCACGCTGACGTTCCAACTCTGCGCATAACCGACTTTGTAATTCTTTTGCACGGCATAGTTGTTCGCGGACGGTCGGTTGGTCGGACGCGGTGGCGAAGTCCGTTCTGGATCGTCAGTACGTTGGCGGTGCTGGTGGTCAGGGTCTGCAGTGTAGCGGCGAAGGGAGGCTGTTCGGACAAGTTCGGTGGCCAGCCGATTGAGCGCGGTGGGATTGTAGTAAATGCCGTAGCCCAACCGCACCACGGTGGAATGCTTCGCGCTCGGTTTCCATGCCAGCCCGCCACGCGGCGCCCAGTTGTTGCGATCCGGCTCGATCAGGCTGTTCGGAAATGCGCCCGAGTAAGGCCCGGTTGCCCCGCGCAACACCGGCGCTGCACCGCGGTGAAGCCCGGGCGCGATGTCGAGATTCGCGATGTGCCCGTATTTCTCCGACAGCGGCGAATAATATTCGTAGCGCAGGCCAAACATCAGCGTCAGGTTCGGATTCACGCGCCAATCGTCGTTGGCATAAACGTCCCACGCATTTTGGCGGAAATACGAGCTGTCTGCCGCCGAATTGAACCGACGCTGGACTGCGGAACGCCCAGCAGGAAGTCCGCGAAATCGAATCCAGTGTTGGGAACCGGCTGGCCGTTCGAGATTGAAAGCGCTGGTGGCGATGCCGCTGAACTGGAACGTGCCGCGCGCGTTCTGATCGGTGAGTGTGTTGCGATCCTGGCGCTTGAAATCGCCTCCGAAAGTCAGTGTGTGATTTTTCTTTACCCAACTGTAGGAATCGCCCTCCGCCAGGCTCTGCACCGCCGATCGCGACGGAAGCGCGTCGGTGAGGCTGGCAAAGTTGGTGAAGGAGAGGGTGGGCGGGCCATAGTTGATCGGCTCCTGCGACGTCCCCTGGATGCCGGCTTCCGGCCGCCACGTTCGGTCCGAACGAAAAATAGGAATCCTGCGTGGTGCGATTGCGGTTGAACGTCAGTTGCGCGGTATTGATGCCGTTCGAACCGACGTTGTGCGTCCAACTCAGATTCGTGTTGTCGCCGAACCCGTTGCCGGGATCCAGAAATCCGAACAGCTGCGCGCGTTTCACTTTTGCGCCGCTGGAAGCCTTCGTTCAACGCCAGCCGGTCCTTCTTGCCGAGGTTCTGGTTCAACCGCAGACTAACGTTGTCGGTGTCGGCAGGCACGGCCGTGACAAACTCGTAGTTCTGCACCGTGCCCGGAAGATTCGGCAGCGGAATCAGATTGAGCAGACGCGGCGTAACGGCCGGTTCGATGCGAGCATGCTGCTTGGGATCATGTTTCCAGGAAACGGCGCGCCGGTGGAAGGATCGTAGATTTTCGGAACCGCTCCATTGACCATGGCGTTCGAAAAATCTCCCAGGCGCTCCGGCGGCGGTGGGCACCGTGCCTACGTTGTAAGAATGCGCTCTGGCCGCGCGTGCCGAAGTAGCTCAGCGTGAAGAAAGTGGAGTCGCCTTTCAGCACGTGCGGAATGCGCAGCGGCCCGCCCAGCACTGCGCTCCAGCGGTAGTTGTTGAAGTCAGGTTGAGGCACCGGCTGCCCGCTCAAGGAGAACGGCTTCGGCATTGGTGTCCGCGCCTTGCCACTGGAACGAGACATTGCCATGAATCCCCTGTCGGCCGCGATTCGCGCGATTGCCGATGAATCCGCCTTGCCCCGGCCGATTGCGGCGCTGTCCTCCGGGCCCGCCGAACCCGCCGCCGCGTCCTCCGCCGAAACCTCCACCACCGCCGCCACCGAATCGGCCACCGCCACCGCCAAATCCGGGACCGCCTCCTGGACCTCCGGGTGTCCCTGGAACACCGCCGGGCTGGCCCTCGACGCCCGCTCCCGGCAGTCCGCCCGGTGGGCCCTGCATACCCAGCACCGGCCCGCGCAATCCAAAATCGTCCTGGCCGTTTTGCAACGCCGGTGCTCAACGTTCCGTTCACCAGGAAGGCTTCGTTGGCGTTAGCTGAGGTCTGGGACGACAGTGTCCGGAGGCGGGGCGGCGGCGATTTGATCCACTTCGTTTTCCGTGGTGGCGCGAAACCCTGCCTGCTGCCGCTGCGGACGCTCCGCGACTCTCTCGCTGGCGCGGCTGCAGATCGAGACCCCACTCCACGCGGCGGAGCCGGGGGCGAGCGCTCCTGGACCAATCTGCATCTCCTTGTGAGCCGTCTGGAATCCAAACATCTGGACTTCCACTGTGTAAGTTCCCGGCGCGAGATCCGGCAGTTCGTACTTGCCGGATTCGTCCGTGGTGGTCACCGCGCGATGATTGCCTTGCGGTCGCGATCACTGTCGCGCCCGGCAACGGCTGGCCGCCGAACTTCACCGTTCCCGTAAAGTGTGACGCTGGTCTGCGCGCACAACAACGCACTAAGAGCCACAACAAAGAAAACCGGAGCACTACTAAAGGATCGCATTTCGTCAACGCAGCCGTTACCGGAATCGGTGTAAAAGAGGGTAAACGCGCCGAAGCTTAGTTGGCCTTCAACAGCACTACGGTGATGTTGTCCGGGCCGCCCGCTTGCTTGGCCGCTTCAATCAGCCGTTCGCACTTGGCCTGGAGCGAACCGTTGCCCGACAACTTGTCGGCGATCACGCCCGCTTCCAACACTCCGTGCAGACCGTCGCTCGAAATCAGGATCAACTCGCCCGGGTGCGGGCGGACAGTGTAGGAATGCACGCGCAACTCCGGGCTGACGCCGATCGCCATGGTCAACACGTGGCGCATGGGGTGCGTCTTCAGAGCTGGCCTCGTCGATCCCCAGACGCCGGCCTACCTCGTTTACCCAGGTCTGATCTTCGGTGATGCCCGTGAGCTCGCTGCCGTCGTACACGTAGACGCGGCTGTCGCCGACGCTGGCGATCAGCAGTTCCGGTCCGGCCTCCAGCGCCGCCACCAGGGTAGTTCCCATGCCCTCCAGTTCCGGATTGCTCGCGGCTTCCTTCATCACCCGCAGATTGGCCTCGCGAAATGCCTGGAAGAGAGTTTCGGCGTCCGGCGAGCGGCGCCTTCTGAATGAACGGACGCCACGGTTTCCACGGCCAGTTTGGACGCGTGCTCGCCCGCCTGCGCGCCCCCCATCCCGTCCGCCACGATGTAGACGCCTGTGGGGAGAGATCAGGTAGAAGTCTTCGTTGTTTTGGCGGACACAGCCAGGATCGGATAGACCGAACGCTTCCAGCATGAGCTTTATGGATTATACCCGTTTCCGCAAATTAGCCCGGCTCAGGGCTTGTCCGGTTGCAGCACGGCCTTCAACTGCCAGTAAGCGCTCTCTTCATAGTTGGTCTTCAAGCGCTCCAGTCCTTCGGTCTGCGAATCGCCCGGCCGTGGACCGCTCTGCTTTTCGCAGCGCTCCAGCAGCAGCGCGGCTTGCGCGTCGGCCGGGATCATGATCCAAGCACTGCGTGAAAACGTTCGGCCGCGGCGGTGAAACTTCCCGCGCGCCACAGCGCGTAGCCCAGATTGAATTGGTACACCGGATCGCTGCGGTCGCCTTCCAACGCTTTGCGAAAATCGTCCACCGACGCCGGGAGCACGATTGGCGCGGGATTCGGCCGCCGCCAGATTGTTGTACACCTCGCTCAGCGGAACCACGCGCGCCACCGCCTGGAACGCTGCCGCCGCGCCCGCAAAGTCGCCGCTGTTGTAGCGGCACAGGCCCAGGAAGAAATTCGCCTCGTGATAATGGACATCGCCCGGCGCCACTTTTTGGAACCATTCCGCGGCCGACTTGTATTCCTTCTTGCTCCACAGCAACCGGCCGAGCTGGAAGTCCGGCAGCGAATAGTGGCTGTCCAGCCGCGCGGCTTGCGTGAAGAAGCGGTGTTTGTCATCGGCGTTGGAGGCCAGCAATCCGCGAGTGTAATTCTCCACCGCATCCACGCGCACCGCCGGGTGGCGCTCTCGAACTCGCTTCCGACGGCGCGCTCGGCCGGCTTCAGAAACCGCAAAGTCTGCCACGCCAGATGTTCCTGCAGCGCCGCCAGATCTTCGAGCGCCCCCACCTCGCGAAATTCCGGGCCCTCCTTCACGCGCTTCAGATCCAGCACGCGGGCCGTGATCGAAGCGCTGCCCCGTTCTTGTTCGAGCTCTGCGCGGGTGCGTCCGGCGCGGGCTTCACGTCGTATTGTCCGAAGATCACCTGCTCCGCATCCAACTCTTCGCCGATCTTCACTACCGACGCCTTGGTGAGCAGCGAATAGGGACGCAGTGACAAACGGCTGTATGCCTCCATGCGCTCGTCCCGGTCCAGCGCCATTAGTCCTTCCGAAGAAAGCGCCTCGCGCACCGATTCAGCCAGGCTCTCGCCCATCCAATCCAGATTGGGATCTTTTGAAAGATTGAAGAACGGTAACACCAGGTAGGTAACGGCTTGCGCCGGAGGAAGGATGAGGCAGAAGCAAACCGAGGCCCACAGAATACGGCGCACAGCCTATTTTACCGCGCGCCGGGAGAAGTGGGCCTCGGAAACCGAATCGGTGCTCAGTTGGTCGCGTTGCCCGACTTTTTCGAACACCAGGCGCATGCTGGTGCCACCCAACCGGATTTCTTCCACTTGCGTGCCGTTCAGCCGCACGGCAGTGCGCGAAAACTTCTGGCTCTCAGTTCTGCACCTTCACGGGCGCTTCGGTCGCTGTCTTGCCCTGCTTGATGACCGCCATGTTGTCGCCCTTCAGCTCCAGCTTGTAGTCGCCTGGCTTGAGCTCCGCGCCATTGATCGTGACGGGCTGGTAGAACGTCACGTTGTAACTGCTGGCCGCGCTGGCCACCGCGAGTGCGGCTGACGCAAATCCGAGTAGAACATTCTTAACCATGTTTGTAACTCCTCAACGAAACTTGTCTGACTTCACGTATTTATACGCAGGAGCTCCGTATACGTTCCGAACAATTCCAAGAATTATTTTTGTGACTAAGAAATTTCAAACTAGGTTTCAACGGTGACACGCGTGCGTTCACTTTCGCGTTCGCCTTCGATGATGACGAGCGCCTCGGCTTGATGCGCGGATCGTCCCCGAAGCCCGCCAGCCAGTGCACTCCGGGTTCTTTTCGAAACCAAGTTACCTGGCGTTTAGCGTAGCGGCGCGTTTCAAGCTCGCGTGGATTCCAGCGCCTGCTCCACAGTCGAGGCTCCCCTCCAGCACCTGCAGCGCTTGCTTGTAGCCGAGCGACTCGAATGGCTTCGCTCCACGCGAAACGCCCGCCGCGAGCAGACTGCCGCACTTCTTCCACCAAGCCACGGTCAAACATGGCGCGTGTGCGCGCATTCAAACGCGCGTAAAGCAGTTCGCGCGGCGGATCCAGCCCGAGCTTAATGGGACGAAAGCCGGTGAGCGGCGCGCGCCCTCGCTCAAACAACGACGACAGACGGCCGTCCCTCGATCAACCGGACTTCGAGCGCGCGCATGGTCTTGTTCTTATCGTTTGGATGAATGCGCGCCGCCGACGTCGGATCCAGACGTCTCAATATGCGATGCAAGCTTCCGGGATCGGTTGGCCTCGCGTTGCTCCAGCCGCGCACGAAGCGACTTCATCGCGTGGTGGCCCTGGAAACAATCCATCCAATAGCGCGCGCAAATAGAACCCGGTACCTCCCGCCAGCACCGGAATGCGCCCGCGGCCCGCAATCTCGCGCAGGACCGCCTCGGCCAGCCGCGCATAATCGCCGGCGGTGAAGAGTCTGCCCCGGGTCGATCACGTCGATCAAATGATGGGGAACCCCTGCCGCTCGGTCAGCGGGAACTTTCGCTGTCCCGATATCGAAGCCGCGATAAACCTGCAGTGAATCGCAATTGACAATCTCGCCCCCCACTGCCAGCGCGATATGCAGAGCCAGGCTCGCTCTTGCCGGAGCCGGTCGGCCCCAGCACGATCGGAAGTGAAACTAACGGCTTCTCGCTCACGTCGTCAGCATGATAGCGCGGCGTGGCGGCCACAACCCTAAAGAAAACGCCTCCGCGACCTGGCCAAGCTCCGGGGTTATACTGAAGTCGAGTCCGTCTGTCCTCGGATAAGGCTGATCCATCGGATTAGCTTGCATCCAGGTAAGGAAAGAGAGCCTTTTTCGATGATCCCAACTCGCCGGTTGGTAAGCCTCCCCTGTCTTCTTTTTGCCGCCTCCGCCGCCTTTGCCCAAACCACTCCACCTGCGCAACCTGCCACGCCAGAGTGATAAAGCTGCGGCCTACTACAATTACTCGCTCGGACACCTGTACTCGGAGTTGGCGGCCGCATACGGCAATCGAGGCGAATACTTCAGTAAAGCCGTGGACAGTTATCGTGCCGCGTTGAAAGCCGATCCAGGCGCGACCTTTATCGCCGAAGAACTCTCGGATTTGTACATCCAGTCCGGCCGTCTGCGCGAAGCGGTCTCGGACGCCGAAGACGCTCTCAAACAGAACCCCAACGATTTGAATTCGCGCCGCCTTCTGGCGCGCATCTATACCCATCTGATCGGTGATTCCCAGACCAACCAGATCGATCCCGACATGGTGAAGAAGGCCATCGAGCAATACCAGAAGATCACCGAGACCGATCCCAAGGACGTCGATAGCTGGATCATGCTTGGCCGCCTGCAAAAGGCCCTGCAAAACTCCACCGAAGCCATGGCCGCCTACAAGAAGGCGCTGGAAACTCGATCGCCGGCAACGAAGATGCCATGACCGGATTGGCCACCGTGTATGCGGATCTGGGCGACAACAAGGCCGCCGCCGACATGTTGCGAAAAGTCGCCGACAAGGATCCCAATCCGCGCAGCCTCACCAGCCTGGCGAGCGTGTACGAGCAACTGAAGGACTATTCCCTCGCCGCCGAAATGCTGCGGCGCGCGCTCGATCAACAGCCGGGCAATACGGATTTGAAGCATGCCCTGGCCGAGGACCTGCTGCTCTCCGATCAGCTCGACGACGCCTTGAAGCTCTACCAGGAAGTCGGTCGCCGAAGATCCCAAGGACGAACACTCGGAACTGAGAATCTCGCAAATCTACCGCCAAAAGCACGATTTCGTCAAGGCGCGGGAAGCGGCGGACAAGGCCAAGGAGATGGCGCCCGACGATTTGGAAGTCCAGTTCAATGACGTCAACTTGCTCGAAGCCGAAGGCAAGATCCCGGATGCCATCAAGACCCTGAAGGGCATTTTGGAAGCCACCACCAAGAAGGGCTACAGCGCTTCGGAAAAGAGCAGCCGCAGCTACCTGCTGCAGACCCTGGCCGAGTTGCAGCGCACCATCGAGCAGTACAACGCAGCCGTCGATACGTTCCACCAGTTGGCCGAGCTCGACCCGGATTCCGGCGCGAAAATCGAAGCGGAAATTGTCGAAACGTACCGCGAAGCAAAAGAGTATCCCAAAGCAGAGACCGAGATGCGACGCGGCGGCCAAGAAGTACCCCAATGACCGCTTCGTCACTACCGCCCGTGCAGCGGTGTTTTCCGACTTAGGCAAGACCGACCAGGCCGTCGCGGAGACGCGCAAACTGCTCGGCGGCAAGAACGATCGGGAAATCTATTTGAACCTGGCCGATATCTACGAGAAGTCCAAAAACTTCGCCGAGATGGGCAAGGCCATTGATTCCGCGGAAAGCCTCTCGCAATCCAACGACGAGAAACAGTTCGTGGAGTTCCGGCGCGGCGCCATGTATGAGCGCATGAAAAATTTTCCCGCTGCCGAAGCTGCATTTCGCAAAGTGCTCGCGATCAATCCCGATAACGACGCCGCGTTGAATTATCTCGGCTACATGCTGGCGGACCGCAACATTCGGCTGGAGGAAGCTCGCGACATGGTCCAGAAGGCCCTGCAGAAGGAGCCCAACAGCGGCGCGTACCTCGACAGCCTGGGATGGGTTTACTTCCGCCTGAATAAACTTTCGGAAGCCGAGGACAAGCTGCGCGAGGCCCTGCAGTACATGTCGCGCGATCCCACCGTGCACGATCATCTGGCCGAAGTGTACTTCCGCGAAGGCAAGGTAAAGGAAGCGATCGCGCAATGGCAGAGCTCGTTGCGTGAATGGCAGGCAGGTCCGCCGAGCGACCTCGACCACGCCGAGGTGGCGAAAGTACAAAAGAAACTCGAAGACGCCAAAGTCCGTCTCGCCCGCGAAACGGGCGCCAAGCAGCAGTAGACCGGTCGAAGTCCGCGCCGAAGTCCCTCCAAGTGTGATAAATTTCTCCACGGGAGAAATTCATGAAAAGTTACGTCGCGAGCCTTGCCTTGCTGGTCCTACCCGGCTTTTTCTTACTGCGGGCTCAAGAGAAGCAGAACTTCGTCATCAACGTCGGCACGCCCGAGGGACAACTGCTGCAGTCGCTTGGCCAGGAGATCGACGACGCGCGAAAAGCCACGCTCGCCCAGGACTTTCTTGCCAAATACCCCAAGCACGAGGCCGCTGGCTGGGTGTCCGCGCAGTTGGAATCCGCCTTGCTCGCGCAAAAAGACAATGACAAGGTCTTGCAGGTGGCCGATGCTGCTTACGCCAACACCCCCGACATGGACGCCGCCTATTTTGCGTTGAAAGCCGCGGTCGCCAAGGAAGATGTCGCGCAAGCCAAGACATGGTCCGCGCGTACCTCGGAGTTGGCGCGCAAGAACATCAGCGCAACGAAGCCCACCGATGACGACGCAAAGCAGCAACTGGAATACGCCAAACAAGTGGACGAATATTCCGAGTACGCGCTCTACGTGCTGGCGCTGAAAGCGCAACCCAAGGACGCAGTGGATTTGGTGGACACGCTGCTCAAGCAGAATCCCAAGAGCCAGTATCTTTCCGAAGTCGCCAACAACTATTTCGTCGCATTGACCAAAGCAGGCGAAGCAGCGAAGGTGTGCCCGGCCGCCGACAAGATGGCTGTGGAAAAGAACGCCGAAGCGATGCTGCAGGCGGCTGATTGCGCTTGGCGCGCCAGCCGGGCTACCAGCGTCATCAGCTATGCCGCCAAAGCCGCGGAAGCCGTCAACACCCGTCCCAAACGCGAAGGCGTCAGCGACTCCGATTGGGCTACCCAAAAGTCCGTTCTGCTTGGGACCGCCAATTTTTACACCGGCGTCGGCAACGCCATGGAGATGAGATACGGTCCGGCGAACAAAGCTTTGCGCGCCGCGCTGCCCGCCATCAAGGGTAATTCGCAGCTCTACGCGGTCGCTCTGTTTGATCTTGGCTTGGCGAACTATAGCCTCGGCAAACCGGTCGGCGACAAGGCGCAAATGCGCGAGGGCCTGCAATTTTTCCAGGAATCCGCCGAGATCAGCGGACCGATGCAGGATCAGGCATCGCGCAACGCCAAACTGGTGCTCGCCGAACTGGGCGGGAAATAGCGCCGCCGGCTTTAGCCTGCAATCGATTTCCAGTTCTTCGCCAGGTGCTCGGCGGTCCGCCACGCCAGCGCCTGCATCGTCAGCGTTGGATTGCGCGCGCCGCTGGTCCCGAATACCGATCCGCCCAGCATTCCGAGGTTCGGCGCTTCGTGCGAAAATCCCCAGCGGTCCACGACGTTGGTCTCGGGATTATCGCCCATGCGCGTGCCGCCGTAAGTGTGCGTCGATAGCGCCGGTCCGAACGGCTGGCCTTTTACTACTTCAATCGCGCCGGCCGCGCGGAACCACTCTTCCATTTTGTTCTGCGCGTAGATCGCCGCCCGCGTCTCGTTTTCCTTGGGACCGCTGGTGACGCGGCACACCGGATCGCCCAACGGATCTTTCACCTCGGGATCGAGATCCAGATACGTGTTCTCGTACGGGAAGCTGTTGGTTTGCAGATAAGCGCCGGTAAAACGGCCCGCATTCTCGTGCACGAACTTCTTCCACTTCGAACCCCACGCCGGCGCGCGGCCGAACGTGCTCATGCTGGCCGCCGGCGATGGGATGCTTCTCCATGAAGGTGCACAGACTCGCGCCGCCGATGAAACCGAGCCCCGAGTGATCGAACGTATCGTCGGCCCATTCATCCACCACCACGCCTTGCGAGAGCATCGCGCCGTACCAGGTGTTCACGTCGAACGGGAACAGCGCCGTCACGCCCACGCCCGCCTGCGCGTCCCAATGCCCGAAGTAATGCTTGCCGACTTGCCCATGATTGTTCGAGAGCCCGTTGGGATACGCTTTCGATTTCGAGAGCAGCAGCAATCGCGTGTTCTCGTACGTGTACGAGGAGACCAGCACGACCTTCGCCGGCTGAAAATATTCCTTTGCCGTCGCGAATGTACGTGACGCCGGTGACTTTGCCGTTGTTGTCCGACGACGATCCGCGTCACCTGCGCGCTTGTCGAACACCGTCAGGTTCTTGGTCTTTTGTGCTTCGGGAATGGTGGTGAAGCACGTGGAATTCTTCGCCCGGACCTGGCATCCGCCGCGATCGCAATAGCCGTGATACGCGCACGCCGCCCGCCCGCGATATGGCTGCGAATTGATCGCCGCCGGCGCGTGAAACGGCTTCCAGCCGAGCGACTTCGCGGCTTTGTGCATGTGATCCAGAAAATCGCAGGTGCGCAGCGGAGGCATCGGATATTCGCGCTGCCGCGGGCCTTCGTAGACATTGCCCGCCGGATCGAGCTTGCCCTGAATATTCCCCGCCTTGCCCGATACGCCGACCTCGTGCTCCACGATGTCGTAGTACGGCTCCAGTTCGTCGTAGCTGACCGGCCAGTCCTCCAGCGTCGATCCCTTCGGAAGCAAACTCGCGCCGTAACGCTTGATGGTTTCCGAGCGCGTCTTGAAATCCCACGGCTTCAGCCGCCAGCTTTGCGCGTGATAGTGAATCGACGTGCCGCCGACGGCGTTCATCATCGGATGCGCCGCGGCCTGCCGCGCCTTGGCGTCGGGGCTGGTGCGAAACGTCGGAATTTCGTTCTTGGCCTTGGGAACCGTCGTCACCAGGCGAGCGCACGTTGTTGTGAATCTCGTCCGGCTTGAAATCCTTCGCCGGATTCATCCACGTTCCGGCTTCGATCCCGGCCACCTTCAAGCCCGCGCGCGCCAGCGGCAGCACCGCCACGCCACCAGCGGCGCCCAATCCTATAACCGCGACATCCACCGGCTTCAGATTAATGGCCATGCTCGCCTCCGGCCCCGTACGCGGAGTGGTGATAAGGCGTAATCTCCACGCCCATCTTCTGATCGGCCGCCGTGGTCGCCATGCGCGGCCCCGGATACTTGATCAAATCCCAGCCGGCGAAATTCTTGTTGCCGCCGTAGTAGGGATCGCCGAACATTCCTTCCAGGGTCAGCCGCCGCGCGCGATTGAAGAACGCGCGGGCATTTGCAAAACCTTCAGCCGTTCCGTTGTCCATCGCGGTGAGCACGGCGTCCTGCTTGCCCGGCGTCAGATCCGCGAACGCCGCCCCCTGCGACCGGCGCGCAAAGGCCTCGGTCGCCTCCAATCCTTCGATGAACGCGGCTTTTTCACCGGCCAGATAATCGCCAAGTGAACGATTGATGTACACCGGCACGCCGCTCTCCGACGCGCTGGGGCCAAGCTCGTCTTTCGGAATGATGCGATCGACAAACGCCGACAGAATCCGAAGCTGGTCAGCGGAAAGCGCGGAGGGCGAGGAGGTTTGTGCCGCGGCCGTGAGAGCTGCCACGGGAACGATCGCTGCGCGTCGCGATTACCGCGCGCCGCGAGATCTCGCTGGTCTTCTCTTCGGACATAACCTAGCGATGGAACAAGCCGTTGTAAACGCCGCTCGCGAGAATATGCCCGCCCAGCGCCTTTTGCAGATCGTCGCGGCCCGCTGTCGCCGGCAAATCCAGCTTCGAATCGAGCGCGTAAACTTCCAGCGTGTAATGATGCGGCAATCCCGGCGGCGGGCAAGGACCCATGTAACCGGCCCGCTGCGCAATGTTCTTGCCCTGATGCGTCCCGTCGGACAAGATCGGCTTCGCCCGTTACATTGGCGGGCATGCCAGTGGCAGTGGCCGGAATGTTCCAGGCGATCCAGTGCGTGACGTCGTCGAACGATTTCCCGGGATGCACATCGCCATCGTGGAATATCAATGCAAATGACATCGTGCCCGCGGGCGCTCCACTCCAATCGATCTGCGGCGAACCTCCCGGCGGCTTGGCGGCGCAGGTGTACTTCTCGGGAATATCGGCGCCGTCGCTGTAACCTGAAACCGTGAGTTTCAACGGCGAAGGAATCCCACCGCCGCCTCCCTTGTTTTGCGCAAAAGCGGCGCCGGCGGTAAGCGCCAGAGACGCCGCGAAAATTGTCAAAGATCTCATATTCGTTTCCTCCTACTTTCCGGTGTAGCTGACGCGCCAGATCGCCTTGTAACCGTCGTCGGTGAAGTACAGCGAGCCATCCTTCGCCACCACCACCGCCACGGGGCGGCCCCAGGCATTGCCGTCCGGCGTGACGAATCCAGTCACGAAATCCTCATATACTCCGCTGGCATGCCCGTTTTCCAGAGGAACGCGCACGATCTCATAGCCTGCGCGCGTGGAGCGGTTCCACGATCCATGCTCTGCGCCGAACAGATCGCCCTGGTATTCCTTCGGGAACTGTTTGCCTTCATAGAACGTGATCCCGAGCGACGCGTTGTGTGGTTGCATCAGTACGTCCGGCACAATCACCTTGTCCTTCAGCTCCGGATGCTTGCCTTCGAGGCGCGGATCCTGATGCGCGCCCATGTAGTACCAGGGCCAGCCGTAGAAGCCGCCTTCTTGGACGTGAGTGATGTAATCGGGCACCAGGTTGTCGCCCAATTCGTCGCGCTCATTCACCGAGCACCAAACTTCACCCGTCTGCGGATTGACAGCCAGCCCAACGGGATTGCGGATGCCCGCGCCGTACACCTGAACGAATTTGCCATCCGGCGTGTATTCGAGAATGTTCGCGCGATGCATTTCCTTCGGATGCGTATCCGGATCATCCACGTTCGATCCCGATCCCACCGCTACGAACATGCGCTTGCTGTCTTTGGAAAAAACCACATCGCGCGTCCAGTGGAACCCGCCCGTCGGAAGCTCGGCGATCACTGTCTCCGACGGTCCGGTGGCCTTCAAGTCGCCCGTGTGATACGGAAACTTGACCACAGAATCCGTGTTGCCGATGTAGATCCACTGCGGGTTGTTGCCAACCGGGTAGAACGCGATCCCGAACGGCCGCTTCAAACCGGTGGCGAATGTGGAAACCTGCTCGGGCTTGCCGTCGGCGGTACGCCCGCGGAAAATCTTGATCTCTCCCGGCATGCTGTCGGCGACGAAGAAGTCGCCATTCGGCGCCATGCGTATCTGCCGTGGCTCCGTGAGTCCTTCATGCGTGTAGAGCTCCACCTTGAAGCCGGCTGGGGCCATCGGCCACATGTTGTCCGGCTTCGCCACCACCTTCGGAAAATTCGCGCTCGACTTGGTGTCGTACGGCTTCGGCAGATCGGCGGCGGTGATCTTGTGAAACAGCCCGGGTTTTTCCTTTTGATAATCCGAGAAGGCCTGCTGGCCCGTCATCAAATCCTTGGGGTCGAATTTATCGCTCTTGCCCGCCCCGGCGGCGACAACAGCAACAATCACACTAAGTGCGGCGGAAATTATCCAATGCAGCTTTTTCATCTTGCCTCCAACGACAGTGCGTCTTCGATCGATGTTCCGGGGCGCATGGTCCCGGGACGCGACCGACTATTATATCAGTCGTATCATTGGTGTCATGATGAGCGCTCATCGAAGATGGTTAAGGCGCCGTTCACCGCTTCCCCACCTCTTTCTTCGCTCCCCCTCCAACCACTTACCGGCCGCACTCCATCCGCCGGGCATTCCGGGCAACTATCCTGATACCGATGCCCGCCGGCCAACAACTAACAACGAATAACCAACAACCGCACGGCGCGCGCCCAAATCGCCGAAAAAAAGCGTCGCTTGCGCGCAAAAATATGCCTGATGCGCCATCTCGTTGCCAGCCATCAGCTTACCGGCGAAATTTCGGACGCTCATCCAGAAATCGCAATTTTTCTCTCGTCACTGGAACGCTGCCTCAATCGAGCGCAAAGGGTGCACCGCGTACGCCAAGGGATCCAGAGCTCGCCCGCGCAGCACTCCGTTTTGCGCGAACCCAATCTGATAAACTTCCACCTTGAGACCGAAACCCGCCACGGTCGTGGCCCTCTACCCCGGCTCCTTCGATCCAATTACGAACGGCCATCTGGATCTCATCCAGCGCGGCTCGGCTCTGTTCGATCGCCTCATCGTCGCCATTCTCCGCAATGACGAGAAGCGGCCGCTGTTCGGCCTCGACGAGCGAATCGAGATGCTCCAGGAAGTGGTTCGCGATCTTCCTAACGTGGAGGTCGGCTCGTTCGGCGGTCTTCTTGTGGATTACGCTTCCGAGCGCGGCGCAAGCGTGATCTTGCGCGGAATTCGCGCCGTCTCCGACTACGAATACGAACTCCAGATGGCATTGATGAATCGCCGACTCCGTCCCGAGATCGAAACCGTTTTCTTGATGGCGGGCGAAGCGCACTCCTTCATCAGCTCGCGCCTGGTGAAAGAAGTAATCCGCCTGGGAGGAAACATCGCGGACCTCGTGCCGCCCTCAATAGAAGGTAGACTGAAAAGAAGACTCCTCGAAGAAACTGGAGAAGAGTAAACCTTCACATGCAAGCTATTTTGGAATTAGCCGACCGCATCTCGCTCATCAGCGAGTCCTCTACCATGAAAGTTGCCGCCGATGCCGACCGGCTTCGCCGCGAAGGCGTGGACGTAGTGGATTTTGGCGCCGGAGAGCCCGATTTTCCCACGCCCGACAACATCAAGAAGGCTGCCATCGCCGCCATCGATGCCAACTTCACCAAGTACACGCCCACGGGCGGAACGGTAGAGCTGAAGCAGGCGGTCTGCGCCCGGCATCACGACGACTACGGAACTTCCTACACCCCTGCCGAGTGCCTGGTCACCGTCGGCGGCAAGCACGCGATCTTCAACATCATGCAGGCGCTGATCCAGCCCGGCGACGAAGTCGTCATCCCCGTGCCGTATTGGGTCACCTACAAAGACGTCGTCAATTACGCCGGCGGCAAGTGCGTCTTCGTCGAGAGCGATGAGGCCACCGGCTTCACATACACCGCCGATGACATCGCGCCCCACATCACCAGCAAAACCAAGCTGTTGATCATCAACTCGCCCTGCAATCCCAGCGGCGCGGTGCTCAGCCGGGAAGAGTTTGAAAAGATTTATCATCTCGCGGTCAAGCGCGGCATTCAGTTGATGACCGACGAATGCTACTGCCGCTTCCTGTATGACAGCGAGCCTTTCTCCATCGCGTCCATGCCGGGCGCCAAGGAACATGTCCTCATCGCCGGATCGCTCTCGAAAACTTATGCCATGACCGGCTGGCGCGTTGGGTTCGCGCTCGCGCCCAAGCCGCTCATCGACGCCATGCTGAAGCTGCAAAGCCACACCACGTCCAATCCGACGTCGATCGCGCAGAAGGCCGCCATCGAAGCCTTGCGCGGACCGCAGGATTCCATTCCGGTCATGCTGGCCGAGTACCGCCGGCGCCGCGATTTCGTTGTCCAGCGCCTGCGCGCCATTCCGGGCGTCAAAATCGCTGAACCGAAGGGAGCGTTCTACGCGTACCCGAACATCTCGGTCGGTTTCCGCAACGGGATTACATCGGCCTTGCAGTTCTCGGAGAAGCTGCTGTCTGAGGCGCACGTCGCCGTCGTGCCGGGCGAGGCCTTCGGAACCACCGAGCACGTCCGAATCTCCTACGCCACTTCGATGAAAGAATTAGAGCGTGGCCTCGATCGGATCGAGCGCTTCATCTCCGGGCGATAAAGGTGAGCGATAGCGGACCCATACGTCTGCCCACGCGCTTTCTCGAGAAGGTGTGGGGTACCCCGGATCTCTTGCCCTGGTATCTGAATTCCGATCGCAAGAAAATCGGTGAAGTCTGGTTCGAGGCCGATCTTCCACTGCTGGTGAAGTTCGTGTTCACCTCCGAGCGCCTGTCGGTGCAGGTTCACCCCAACGACGATTTCGCCGCCCTGCACGAGAATTCGCGCGGAAAAACCGAGATGTGGTACGTGCTCCGCGCCGATCCGGGCGCGCGCCTTGCCATCGGGTTTCGAGAAGCGATCAGTCGCGAGCGTTTGCGAGAGGTATCGCTCAGCGGCGAAATCGAGCAGTTGCTGAATTGGGTGGAAGTGCAAGCCGGCGATGCCTTCTTTATCCCCGCCGGCACCGTTCACGCCATCGGCGGCGGGCTTGCTCTTTGCGAAGTTCAGCAGCACTCCGATATCACATACCGGCTGTACGATTACGGCCGGCCACGCGAACTGCATCTGGACAAAGCCGTGCAAGTTTCCTACACCGGGGCCAGCGACCCGAAATCCGTCATGCTTCCGATCGACTGCCAGTATTTCCACACCGAGCTCGCGCGGACTGCTTCCAGTTTGTTGTACAAACCCGAGCCTGACCGCTTTCACATCGTCATCTTTGCGAGTGGCGCCGGCGCCATCGCCGATCGGCAGTTTCGTGAAGGGGAGGCGTGGCTCGTGCCTGCCGGTTGCGCGCCATTCACCATTGAACCGGACGGTCCGGTGAAATTCCTGCGGACCTGGGTTCCCTAACCGATTCCCAACTCGTCGATCTTTTCCAACGGGGCGCCGCACGTCCGGCAAATAATCGCCGAGCAATCTCCGCACACCAGCGGATCGGTCACGGCCGCGTGACATCGCGGACAATAAAATTCGACTTGTGGATGGGTCACTTCTTCGGCCATTACTGATACACTAGCAACAGAAGTTAGCGCACGTGACCTTGACTCGCGCTGTAGTTTTTCTCTCGCTCGCATTCCTGGTTTCTTGCGGCGATCAGCCGCCTCCTGTTCACTCCCTTGGTGACGCCTACGTTGGCCCCACCACGCTCAATCTGCGGCAAGAACTAGCTCCCAAGTCCGCCATCTCAGGGACCGCTAAACACGGCGACAAACTCTCGGTGATCGAATACCGGCACCGTTTGGTGAAAGTTCGAACTGCGCAAGGCGTCGAAGGCTGGACCGATATGCGCCAGCTTCTGACGCCCCAACAAATGGATGCGCTGCGTGGGATGGCGGAAAGCGCGGCGCATTTTCCATCACAAGGGGCGGCTACGGTTTTCGAGTCGCTCAACTTGCACACCGAGCCCAACCGCACGTCCCCGAGTTTCGGACAGATTCCAGAGAACGGCAAAGCGGATGTCATCGGTCACAAACTGATGCCGCGAATTCAGGCTTCCGTGGATTCCACGCCGACGCCGGTTAAGCCGCCGGCTCCGCGCAGAAAAGCGAAAGCGAAATCTTCGCAGACCAGAATCGGCCCGCCCCCGCGTCCCCCCGCGCCGCAGCCGCCTGCGAATTGGGTGGCGCTCTCGGTTCCGAAGCTCGAACCGGAAACTCCCGCCACGCCTCCTCCGCCTGCTCCGCCGCCCGCGCCGGTTCCGATGGATGACTGGAGCCTGATTCGCGCTCCAGACGGCAAAGTGGGATGGGTCTTGACGCGGCCGCTCAGCATGGCAATTCCCGACGAAGTCGCGCAGTACGCGGAAGGGCACCGGATCACATCCTATCTTCCTCTCGGGCAAGTGCACGATGACGGCGCGGTGAAGAGCAATTGGTTCTGGACCACTATCACCAAAGGCGGCGAGCCGTATGAGTTTGATAGCTTCCGCGTGTTCGTGTGGAGTCTGAGACATCATCGTTACGAGACGGCTTACATTGAGCGCAACATCGTTGGACACTATCCGAGCATGGTGAACAACACGACCGATCCGCCGAGCTTTTCCGTGATTATCGAGGGCGTGGACGGAAATTGGTATCGGAAGACCTATTCGTTCGACGGCTACCGGATCCGGATGGTCGCGAAAGAACGCTACTCGCAAGCCGCGCAGAGTGGAATGCCGAAGCCCTCAGTGCAAACGCCGATCGCGAGCGAGCCGGAGGTAAAGCGATCGTTATATTCGCGCTTCCGGGATCGAATTCACCGGTTCTTCCGCTGAAGCTTCGGAACCACTTTGATCTCGAAGAGCTTGGGCCATTGCTTACCGGTCACGAAGAGGCGATCGCCCAAAACGTCATACGCGATTCCGTTTAAAACATCCTCCTGGCCGGAGCGATCTGCGGCCGGCAAGATGCCCGCAAGATCGATCCATCCCAGCACCCGGCCATCCACCGGAGAAATGCGGGCGATTACATCTTTCTGCCAGATGTTGGCATAGATCTCGCCGTGCACCCATTCGAGCTCGTTCACATTGGTGATCTGCTGTCCGTGATCGTGAACCGTAATGCGGCGCTTTTCTTGCAGCGTAATTGGATCCCAAATGCGAATCTGCGCTGTGCCGTCGTCCATGTAGATATTCTGGCCATCGTTGGTGAGCGCCCAGCCTTCGCCGGAATAGTTGAAGGTTCGCTTCACCCGAAGGCTGGATTGGTCATACACAAATCCAATCTCGGTCATGTAGGTGAGCTGCACGATCTGCTGGTTCAAGATCGTGATTCCTTCGCCGAAATATTGGGGATCCAGATCGATCTGTTGCACCACCTGCCCGGTTTCGAGCTTCTCTTTGCGCAGCCAAGAGCGGCCCTTGAGACCAGTGCTCTCATACAAGAATCCCGCTCGATATTCCAAGCCTTCGGTGAAGGCGTTGGGATCGTGCGGATAAACGTGGACCACTCGGTAACCGTATTCCGGAGTCTGCGCGGCGGCCAGCAAGAGCAGCTAAGACGAGGCCGCATAGGATTCGGAATCTAATCATGAAGCAATATCTTTAGCACGCCCGGCTTCGCGGCTGCTCGAAACGCCCGCGGCGCATCTTTCAATTGAAATACGTCCGAAATCATCGCGTCCACATGGATCTTGCGGCTCTTAAGCAACCGCAGCGCGGGTTCAAAGCGCCCGCAGCGCGACCCCACCAGCGTGATCTCGTTGACGATGACCGGCGCCGAATCGATCGACACCAGCCCATGCACCGTGGATTTCATCACTACCGTTCCTCGCGGCTGCGTCATTTGCACTGCCTGCTGCAAGCCCTCACTCGATCCGGTCGCTTCGACGACAAATTCATACTTTGCCACCGGCAGCTTCTTCGCAATCTCTGTGCTGACGCCCGCTTGCTCGGCGATTCGCAACTTCTCTTTGTGCCGGCCATATTGATGAACCTCTGCGCCGTGCGCTTCGAGGACTTGGGCGACCAGCAATCCTAGCTTTCCGTCGCCAAGCACGGCCACCGGAGCGCCTTTCGCGATGCGCACTTGATCCAATATTTCGCAGGCTGCGGCCAATGGCTCGACGAACACGGCTTCCTGGGAGGAAATCTCGCGCGGCACTCGCCGCAGATTGCGCTCGGGCAGCGTCAGGAATTCGCGGAACGCGCCCGGCTGCTTGACGATTCCGAGCACCGTGCGTCGAGGACAATGGCGTCCCAGCCCGCGGGCGCACCATTCGCATTTGCCGCACGCCAGATTGATTTCGCCGACTACTCGCTGGCCGATCCAATGCTTATCATCCGCCTCCACCACTTCGCCCACAAACTCGTGGCCCGGCGTGCCGCGAAAACCGTAATACCCGCGCTCCAGCTCGAGATCGGTGTTGCAAATTCCACCGTACAGCAAGCGGATCAAAGCGAATCCTTCCGGGCGTCGCGGGCGCGCCTGGTTGCGCACCAAGACCTTCCCATTCTCAAGACAAACCGAGACCATATTGGGGATACTTTAATCATGCTAGCTGAGTTGGCGTGTTTCGAGCAGCAGTGCCGCGCGCGTTTTCCGATCGATGAGGCGATCTATAATTGTCCGGTTTGTGGTACGGGTCTGCTCGAAGTAGTTTTCACCGAAGGTCGCGTGGATGTTCAGGTGTTGAAGCAGAACTGGCGATCCAGGCGCACATCCAATGACGCGCTCGAGCAGAGCGGCGTTTGGCGCTATCGCGAATTGCTGCCGTTCGATGGCCATCATCATCAAGTGGTCTCGCTGCGCGAAGGCAATACGCCAGTGCTCGATGCGCCGCGCGCGGCTCGCTACGGCGGATTGGATCGTCTTACTTTCAAGCATCAGGGCTTCAACCCGACCGGATCGTTCAAGGACAACGGCATGACGTGCGGAGTCACCCAGGCCATTCGATTAGACCGGCAGCGTGTTGCGTGCGTCTCCACCGGAAACACGTCGGCATCAATGGCGGCATACTCGAGCGCCGCTGGCCTCGACCCAATCGTCTTCATTCCGCACGGCAACATTTCTTACGGCAAGCTCGCGCAAGCTTTGGAATACGGGGCGCGCACGTTGCAGGTGGAGGCGAATTTCGATCAGATCCTGGCGCTGGTGCGAGTGCTGGCCGAACGCCTCGGTATTTACTTGCTCAATTCGATCAATCCATTTCGCATCGAAGGCCAGAAGACCATCATTTTCGAATTATTGGACCAGCGCGATTGGAATCCGCCCGATTGGATCGTCCTTCCCGGCGGCAATCTCGGCAATACATCTGCGTTTGGAAAGGCGCTGCGCGAGTTGTGCCAGCTCGGTTTCATTCGGAAATTGCCGCGTCTGGCTGTGGTACAGGCGGAAGGCGCCGCTCCGTTCTATGAGTTCATGCAAAACAAAGGCGAATTCAGGAGCATTCCTGAGCCCCGCACGCTGGCCACCGCCATTCGCATCGGCGATCCGGTTTCCTGGCCCAAAGCACTGCATGAGATCACAGTCACCAACGGGACCGTAGAGAAGGTCAGCGAACAAGAGATCGCTGACGCGAAAGCGATCATCGGCCAATGCGGCATCGGCTGTGAACCGGCGTCGGCTGCGACACTGGCGGGAATTCGAAAGCTGACCGAAGCCGGAGTCATTCGGGCGGACGAAGACGTGGTCGCTGTTCTGACGGGAAACGTTCTGAAGGATCCGGACTACATTTATCGCTATCACACCGGTCAATTGCAGGATCCCGACGGCAAGCCGATTGAGGCACGGTTGGGCAATCGTCCTGTCGTAGTGCCGAACGACGCGGACGCGATCGCGAAAATACTGGAGGGATAGGTGGTCTAGCGGCCGGGCCGGCCACCCCGGCGCTCGCGTCCTCCGCCACCGCCGGGACCACGGCCACCGCCGCCTTCGCGAGGAACCATGGGACGGGCTTCGTTCACCACCAGCGCGCGGCCCATCAGGTCGCGGCCATTACAAGCTTCGATCGCACGATTTGCCGCGGTGTCGTCGTTGATTTCAACGAACCCGAATCCGCGAGCCTCACCGGTGAAACGATCGCGCATCACATTCACGCTATCCACGGCGACGCCCGCTTGCGAGAAGAAATCCGTTAAGTCGGCCTCAGTAGCCGCATAAGGGAGATTCCCTACAAATAGTTTCATTGACTAGGCTCCTTGACATTTCTGAAGAGGGAAGAGGCAGGTTTCACCGCGGACTCGAAGACACCAGCAGGGCCGAAGCCGGGAGGAAGGGCTGACTCCCAAGACACCCCTATAGTGTGCCAAAAGTCAAGCGGCAGTGTCAAAAGCAAATAGGGGCTGTTATCGGGGTGTAATCAAGCCGCCGAGTTTGTCGTGTTCGGAAAGGCTGCTCTGCGGAAATCGAGGGGAAAATGCCTCCAAGTATTTCAATCCGGTGCCGGTGTTGTAAAGGACGATGCGATGATCCGGCTTGAGAAACCCATTGGCCAGAAGTTTCTTGAGGCGCGGCCAGCAGGCGCCCCGCCTTCGGGCGACGGCGAATACGCCAGTTGTCTGCGGCGATTTCCAGGCTCGCATCCAGCAGCTCTTCGTCGTCGACGGCGACGGCAGTCCCTCCACTGGCGCGAATCGCCGAGAGCGTCAGAGCATCGCCCAACGGCTTCGGCACGCGGAGCCCGGCGGCCACCGTGTGCGCATCTTCCCAATAGCGGTCTTCGATTCGCCTTGCTCAAAGGCCCGAACGACAGGCTGGCAACCGGTGGTCTGCACAGCGATCATCTTCGGTCTCTGACTCGAAATCCAACCCAGGGCTTCCAACTCGTCGAAAGCTTTCCACATTCCGATCAGGCCCAGGCCGCCACCGGTCGGATATAGGACCGCGTCGGGCAAGGTCCAGCCGAGCTGTTCGGCGATCTCATAGCCCATCGTTTTCTTTCCTTCGATGCGATACGGCTCTTTGAGGCCGCTAATGTCGAACCAGCCTTCGGCTTGCTTGCGCTCGGAGATGATGCGCCCGCAATCGCTGATCAATCCATCGACTAACATGACGTGGGCTCCATAGGCCCGGCACTCGATGTAGTTCGATCGCGGAACGTCGCGCGGTACGAAGATATGCGCTTCGACTCCGGCGGCGGCCGCGTATGCGGCGAGAGCGCTTCCGGCGTTGCCTGCGGACGCGACGGCGATTTTCGACAGACCCAGTTCCACGCACATCGAAACCGCGCACGACATCCCGCGAGCTTTGAAGGAACCAGTCGGGTTCACGCCCTCGTCTTTGACCCAGACGTCGGTTGCGCCGAGGCGCGCGGCGAGCCGGCCGGCTTTCATCAACGGCGTCAGGCCTTCACCGAGGGACACGATATGTCTGGAGTCCTGGACTGGAAGCAGCGGCGCGTAGCGCCACATATTCGGCGGCGCTTTTGCGAGCGAGTCGCGGTTCCAGGTTGCTCTAGTCTTTTCGAGATCGTACCGGACCAGCAACGGCCCGCCGCAATCGCAGAGCGTTTGTAATTTTCCTGCTTCGTGGCGCCGGTCGCAAACGCTACACTCCAGATGAGAGACGTGAGACATAACAGAAGTTCGATGATAGCGCGCAAGGCCGTTGTTGGTTTGTTTGTTGTTCGCGGTGGGACTGTACGCGCTCTGCGCCGCCGGGATCTTCTTGCTGCGCTGGATCGATCCCTGGACCACGATGGTTCAGATGGAGAGGCGCGTTCAAGCGTTGCGCGCGCATCGCGCTTACAAGAAGCGCTACGAGTTCGTCCCGCTCTCCAGCATTTCGCCCAATTTGCAGCATGCCGTTGTCGCGGCCGAGGACGGCCGGTTCCGGCAGCATCACGGGTTCGATTGGATCGAGATGCAAAAGGTCGTGGAGGACGACATCAAGCGCCACAAGCTGGGGCGCGGCGGTTCCACGATCACGCAACAACTTGTAAAGAATCTGTTTCTAACCACCGAGCGATCCTTTGTTCGCAAAGGAGCGGAGTTCGCGCTGGTGCCGGTTGTGGAAGCCCTGCTAACGAAAAATCGGATACTGGAGTTGTACTTGAATGTGATTGAATGGGGCCCGGGAATCTACGGCGGCGAGGCTGCGGCCGAGCATTACTATCACGTGCACGCCTCTGAGTTGAGCCGCGAGCAAGCCGCGCGATTGGCGGCGATCATTCCCGGGCCGCTGAAGCGGAAGCCGGAACGCATGAACGAATACAGCGCGGAAATTCTCGACCGCATGGAGAAAACGGGTTGGTAGTTGACGTATCGATCCTGATCCCGATGTACAACGAACAGGAGTTCGTTGCGACACTGCTGGAGCGCGTGATCGCCGCTCCGCTGCCGCCGGGCTTCGCGCGCGAAGTCATCGTGGTTGACGACGGCTCAACGGATGATTCCGCCGCAGCCGTTCTCGACATTGCTTTGCGCTTTCCAGACGTGATTCGTCTCGTGCGCTTCGATAAGAACCGGGGCAAAGGCGCCGCCGTGCGCCGCGCCATCGAAGAAGCTCGCGGTGAAGTTTGCATCATTCAAGATGCCGATCTCGAATACAATCCGAACGAATACGTGAAGTTGCTGCAGCCGCTGGTGGACGGCGTCGCGGATGCAGTGTATGGCTCGCGCTTTGCGGCGGGCGCGCGGCGGCGAGTCCTCTACTATTGGCATGCCGTCGCGAACCGCCTGCTCACCGGGCTTGCGAATGCAGTGTCCGGCCTGAATCTCACGGACATGGAGACGGGCTATAAAGCCTTTCGCACTTCGCTCGCGAAGAGTATTCCGCTGCGCAGCAACCGCTTTGGATTCGAGCCTGAGTTCACCATCAAGCTAGCCAAGCGGCAGGCGCGCATCTACGAAGTGCCGATCAGTTACGAAGGCCGGACGTACGCGGAAGGCAAGAAAATCGGCTTCGCGGACGCGCTCCAGGCGGCATGGACGATCCTGCGGTTCGGGCTCACATCCGATCTCTACCGAGATTCAGCGGCCGAAATTCTTGACGCATTCTCTGTGGCGCCACGATTCAATCAATGGATGGCCGACACGATCCTGCCGTTTCTGGGACGGCGCGTGCTGGAACTCGGGGCAGGCATGGGCAACTTAACGCGTCCCCTTTCGCTCGGCCGCGACCGTTACGTTGCGTCGGACGTCGATGACGGGCATCTCGCGAGATTGAAAGCGGCGCTCAAGCATCGCGCGAATGTCGAAATCCATTCCGGCGACGCGGTTCAATCCGACGACTTCGAACGGTTTCGTGGATCGATGGACAGCGTGGTTTGCCTAAACGTGATGGAACACGTGGATGACGATTTCGCGTGTGCGCGGAATATGTTCGACGTCCTCAGGGCGAACGGCCGCGCGATCGTGTTGGCGCCGCAAGGCCCAGGTCTTTTCGGAAGCCTGGATGAAGTACTCGGGCACCGCCGCCGGTACACGCGCGAGGGTTTGCAGAACGTGCTGGAGCGTGCGGGATTGCGCGTGGAATCGATCATCGGGTTCAATCGCATCTCATCGCCGGCGTGGTATGTGTACGGTAAGCTGCTCAAGCGTTCGCGCATCAGCCGATGGTCTCTGCGTCTGTTCGATGCCTTCGTGTTTCTATGGCGGCGAATCGATCGGTTTCTACCGTTTCCGCCCGTTTCCATGATCGTGATCGCGAGGAAGCCGGCTAGCGTGGGTAGCGGCTCAGGCGGGGCGGATGCGCGTCCGGTTCCAGCAGCCACGCAGTCCGCTGAGGATAATAGCGCAGAAGCTTTTGATTCTCGTCCGGGCCGAGGTCGCGCGCCCAAATAGTTTGCGCGTGGTCGATGTCGGCCGCGTTGTGAACCCACTCCTGAAACTGGTGCTGGGGCCAGTAGCGCACGAAAATCAATTGCTGCCCAGGAACTGCGTCGAGCTTGCCCTGAATGGCGACACGGCCTTGAGGATCGCCGTAATTGATCGCATCCCAGGTTTCATAGGGCGTCATGGCGGCGATCAATTCGGCGTCGCGGGAGGCGTGCAGTCCGTACCAGAAGATGAAATGAGCGGCGCAAAGAAATATGAGGATGTGTGACGATAGCCGGCTCCATCGGCTCAGCCTTTCGAGGCCCGCCACTGAAATCAAGACGAATAAACAAGTCAGCGCGGCAATGTAGTGCGAGTAGAAATACGGATAGAAATTTGTACCGAGGCTGAATATGAGGATCGTCAACGCGGCCCAGCCGAACCGGTATTCGCGCAGCGCCGGCAGGAAAGCGAGGAGCGTCAGGAACAGGGGCGGCAGCAAGAAGAAACGATAGAAGCGGATGCGGCCGGCCCATCGTGCCCAATAGCTCGCGAACGTGTCGGTTCCCGCGCCATGAGCTTCCGATTGCGCGTCGTAGTCGAGCTGCTGCTCATGCGTGAGCGATCGATGCGGTAGGGGAATCGGCTGAATGGTGAACGTGGTTGGCACGCCGTATTGATAGCGGCTGAGCATGTAAGGAAGCGTGGTCCAGCTGCCGGTCGCTTGTCTATTTTGGACAAGCATCAGCGTGATCGCCGGGAGTACGACGATTGCTGCGACAATCGCGGGGCGGGCGAGTTCGGTGAAGCGCCGCACGTCGGGTAGAAAGAACAAGAGCACGCTCAGCGCGAGAAAAATCGATTCATAGGGGCGGGTGAGAAGTTGAAGAGCCAAGCCGAGGCCCAATAACGCGGCATCTCGACGCCGGTACGATTGGCGCAGTCGCGGCAACGCTCCAAACACCAGGCATCCGGCGCAGGCCGAAACGGCGCCGCCCCAATAGCTGTTCATCCATTGATTAAGCGGCCCGAATTCGATGACCGCCGAGCAGGCCGCCAATGAGCGCCCAACCAGCGGAGACCCAGGCGCGCAGCATCCAGTAGACAAAGCGCGCAGAGTGCGCCGATGCTGATTGCGACGCCGGCCCACGGATGGCCGAAGATGGTCCAGCCGAGTGCTATGACGAGGCCTTGGCCGAGTGGAAAGATGGAGACGTAGGAGGGCTCCTGCAACACGAAGAACGTTTCGAAGAATTGGTGCAGAGGATGCGGTGGATTGGCGAGGCGGAGATGGCGTAGTGTGTCGGCGATCAGGACGTAGCTGAAATCGTCCGAAACATTTGGGGTTGGAATTGGATATTGCGGAAGCAACGCGAGCCGGAGCGCGATCGGCAGGATGAAGAGGAACAGCATGCACCAACCGGTCTTTTCGGCGAGGCGCTTGCCGTACTTGAGCGATGCCAACAGGACGAGGACGAGCGTAACGATGAGTTCGATGAAATCGCTCGCGCTGAAGCCGATCGGATTGAGGCTCGGGATGAAGGATCGGAACAGGTGGAAGATATACATCGCTTAGTGAACCTGTTCGAAACGCAACGGCGGTGGATTGTGCGGTGAGGCGCGGAGGCAGCGGTTTGGCGGTTCGGCTCCACGTGGTACGGGCTGAGCTTGGGCGGCGTCGCATCGGGTTCGAGCAGCCAAGCGGTCCGATCGGGGTAGTAATGCAGCAGCTTTTGGCCTTCGGAAGAGCCCAGGTCGCGCGCCCATACAACGCGCGAATGGTCGATGTCAGCATCGTTGTAGACCCACTCGTTCTGGAAGATGTGCTGCGGCCAGTAGCGCACGAAGACGAGTTGCTTGCCGCGGCGCGAGCGAGAGCTGCTGATTAATGGCAACGCGCGGATCGGGCGTGGGTTGATCGCTGAAGCCTCTCGCATACCAGAACGCGAAATGCGCAAAGCACAGGAAGACGATCAGACGCGCGGCATCGGCGTTCAGCGCGCTGAGCCGTTCGAGACCGGTGATGCAGACCAACAGGAACAAGCACGTCAGCGCGCCGAGGTAGTGAACCTCAAAGAACGGATAGAAGTTGACGCCCAGTGCGAAGAGCAGGAGCGTGAGTGCGATCCAGGCGAACCGCCATTCGCGCACGCGCGCGAAGAAGAATGGCAGCGCGATGTACAAAGGCGGGAGAAAGAAGAAGCGATAAAAGCGAATGCGATATTCCAGCCGCAACAAGTAGCTTTCGATGGTTTCCGGCCCGCTCGCCCGAAATGACGTCTGCATCTTGTATTGGAGCTGCTGCTCGCGCGTGAGTTCGAGATGCGGCACGGGGTTCGGCTGCCAGGTGAACGAGGCCGGCACGCCGTATTGAAAGCGGCTGAGCATGTAGGGCAGGGTGGTCCAACTTCCGGTGATTTGTTTGTTCTGAGCGAGTGAAAGTCCGATTGCTGGAAGCAGCGACCAACGCCGCGGCCAGCGCCGGTTTCGCGAGTGAGCGCAGATTCGACGGGCAACGGGAAAAGAAAGAGCAAGCGCAGCGATCGCGAGAAATATTGTTTCATAGGGGCGCGCCAGCCAATGGATTCCGAGCCCCAAGCCCAACAGCGCGCCATCACGAATGCGCGGGGAAGCGCGGAGTCTGGGGAGAGCGCCGAAGACGAGACATCCAGCGACTGCGGCCAGTGATCCACCCCAATAGCTATTCATCCACGAACTCAGTGGCCCGAATTCAATTACCGCAAGCACGCCACCGAGCAGCGCCCATTCCGGCGCCGTCCAGCCGAGCAGCATCCAATAGCAGAGCGAACACATCGCCGCAGTCGAAAGCAGCACGCCGGCCCAGGGCACTCCGAAGATGGCGCGGCCGATCGCCAACACCAAGCCTTGTCCCAGCGGATAAATGGATGCGTACGATGGCGTCTGCAAAACGAAGAACGTCTCGAAGAACCGGCGCATCGGATGGGCCGGATTCGCAAGGCGGAAGTGAAACAGTGTGTCCGCGACCAGCAGATGTCCGAATTCGTCGTAAACGGTGGGCGATGGAACGGGATGATGCGACAGCATCGCCAGCCGGAGCGCCACGGGAAGTAGCGCGAGGATCAGCATGCACCAAGCTGTTTTGGGCGCCAGCTTGCGAGCATACGGCTCGACGAACGGCCGCGCGATGATGGCCATCACAAGCAATAACGCGGCTAGCGTGAGTTCGAGAAAATCGCTCGGGCTGAAGATGGACACCGCTCGTTGATACGATAGCTAATTCATGACCATCGTTCCGGATAGCGCGGAAGAACTCGCGGAGGGTCTGGGGGAGGCCGGTGCGCGAAATCGCCAGATCACTGTGTGTGGCAACTCGACCAAGGATCGCATGGGCGGTCCCATTTCGCCGCCCGATGTCACAATATCCACGCGCGCGCTGAACAAGGTGCTGCAATACGATCCGCGCGACCTGACCGTCAGCGTTGGCGCCGGCATCTCCTATTGCGAGCTGAGCGGTGTATTGGCGGAGCACCGGCAGATGATCCCGCTTGATCCACCGTTCTCCGACCAGGCCACCATGGGCGGCATCGTGGCGGCCAACACCAGCGGTCCGCGGCGCAGGCTGTATGGGAGCGCGCGAGACATGGTGATCGGCATGACTTTCGCCACGCTGGAAGGGAAGCTGATCCGGACCGGCGGCATGGTGGTGAAGAATGTCGCGGGGCTCGACATGGGCAAGCTCATGATCGGATCGTTTGGCACGCTGGCGGTGATCGCGAGTCTGAATTTCCGGCTTCATCCGATGCCCGCCGGCAACTCGGACTTTTGTTCAGGACTTCGAGCAAATGTCGGATGCGATGGCCGCGCGCGATGAAGTGCTGCAAGAGCAGGTTGCAACCCTGCGGCGATCGATATTCTGAAATCGCCCGGAGGTTATCGGCTCGCGATCCAAGCGGGAGGCAGTCCCGCGGTTCTGGATCGTTATTCACGCGAATTGTCGCGCGCACGCGTGCTGGAGGGCGCCGAAGAAGAGGCACTGTGGCGCCGGATTCGCGAGGCGACGCCGCAGTTTCTTGGTGAGCATGAGGATGGCGCGGTGGTGCGCGTTTCGTGCGTGCTTTCCGACGTTGGCCGCGTGCTGGATTCGCTGCCGGCTCGGGCTGCGGCGCGCGCGGGTTCGGGCGTGTGTTACGGATACTTCGAACAGGCCGCAGATGTGCGGTTCCCGGCGGTGGGCACGAGCGTTGTCGAGTTTGCGCCGCAAAGCTTTCGCGAATCGAGCGAGCTATGGCCGCATCGTGTCCCAATGAATCAGGAAACGATTTTGCGATGATGAAGAAGATCAAGGAAATGTTCGACCCGCAGGGTCTCCTCAACCGCGGCAGGTTGTATGGCCGCATCTGATCTCATCGCGTTCGACAAGCCGCAGCAGACCGATCTGGACCGGTGCGTGCATTGCGGATTGTGTCTGAACGCGTGCCCTACCTATCGCGAGCTGCGAGTCGAGATGGATTCGCCGCGCGGCCGCATTTATCAGATGGTGCAAGTGGCGAACGGCGCCGCGATCAGCCCTTCGTACGTCGAGCATATCGATCTTTGCCTGGCATGCCGTGGATGCGAAACGGCGTGTCCATCGGGCGTGCAATATGGGCGATTGGTGGAAGCGGCGCGCGCGGATATCGAGAACAAGACGACGCCGTCCGTGGCGGCGAGAGGGCGATTCGGTGGCTGGTGTTTCCGCAGGCTGCTGCCGTCGCGAATGAATCTCGAAATCGCCGGCGCGCTGCTTTACTTGTATCAAGCGAGCGGACTGAAGCGGCTGACCGGTATGCTGGGCTTCTTGCCTGCGCGGCTGCGTGAAGTGGAGAGCCTGGCGCCGGAGATCGAAACGCCGTTCTTCTTCGCTTATTACGGAAAGATGTTGCCGGCGGAAGGCGAGCGCCGGTATCGCGTGGCGTTGCTCGGCGGATGCATCGCGAACATCAGCTTTGCGCGACTGAATGAGGCGACCGTGCGCGTGCTGCAGAAGAATGGCTGTGAAGTTTCGATTCCCGCGAATCAAAACTGCTGCGGCGCGTTGCACGTGCACGCGGGGATTCGCGATCAGGCGCGCGAGCTGGCGCGGAAGAATATCGATGCTTTGCTCGATGGCGGATTCGATGCCATCATCACGAATGCCGGCGGGTGCGGATCCACGCTGAAGGAATATTGGGAACTGCTGGAGCACGATCCCGAGTACGCGGAGAAAGCGCAGCGATTTTCGGCCCTGGTAAAAGACGTCAACGAGTTTCTTGCGTCCATCGAGCTCAATCACAAAAATGCGTTCGCTGCCGATTACGGTGACGTATCAGGACTCGTGCCACTTGGCGCACGGTCAGAAAATCCGTTCGGCGCCGAGGAAATTGCTTGAAGCCGTGCCGGGGCTCGAGTTGCGCGAGATGCGGTTATCCGATCTGTGCTGCGGAAGCGCGGGCATCTACAACGTCGTGCACACGGGCATGGCGATGTCGCTGCTCGAAGAAGAAAATGGATCACGTGAATGCGACTGAGGCGGGCGTGATCGCGGCGGCGAATCCGGGATGCATGCTGCAATTGCGGGCGGGCGTGCGGAAATTTGGGAAGGGGCAGCGCGTCGCGCACGTGGTGGAGATTCTGGACGAGGCGTATCGGAGGCAGGGAAGACGGCTAAATCCCCATGGTGAAGACTGCGCCGCCGTTCAAGCCATTGGCGGCCATCACCGATCCGCCATTTTGTTCGACGATCGATTGCACGACGTAAAGCCCGAGGCCGGAGATGATGGATTTCGTGGACACGCGCGGCTGAAAGATTCGCGGCAGCAGTTCGAGTGAAATGCCGGGACCGTCGTCGCTGACCACGATTTCGTTTCCGCGTGCGCGAAGGCGGATGTTCTTGGCGCCGGCCTGCGCGGAGTTCAGGAACAGATTGACGAACACGCGTTCCCAGCCAGCCGCATCGCCCTTGAGCCGAAAATCCGAAGTCGATCTCGGACGAGAATTCCATCTTTGGGCGATTGGCGCATTCCAGATAGTCCTGGCAAAACAGGCAGGCGTTTTCGATGATGGGCGCCAGCTCGATGGGCGAGCGATTGGTTTCGAGAATGCTATGCGCGATGCGGTGGCCGCGGTCCGCGCTGCGCTGGAGGGTGTGCGCCAGTTTCTCCCACCTAGGATCGTCTTCCAACAGCTCGGCGCTTTCCGCGATGGTCTGAAACACGTTGTTCAGATCGTGCACCAAACCTTCCAGCGTCAGATCGGCGACAGCCATATCAGGTATTACTCCGCGACTCGATGTAGTGTATCGAAAAATTCGGGGAAAGACACGGAGGCCGCGTCCGGAATCCAGAATGGTGCAGGGTCCATCGGCGGCCAGCGCCGCGACGGAGAAAGCCATCGCGATGCGATGATCGCCGAATGAGTCCAGTTCCGCGGCGTGAAACTTCTGGCGTCCGGGAACTTCGAAGCCGTCTTCGCGCACGTTGATTGCAAGGCCCATGCGCTTGAAATTTTCGGCGATGGTAGCGATGCGATCCGTTTCCTTCACGCGCAATTCCGAAGCGTCGCGGACCATCAAGTCCCTCTTCGCTGGCGGCGCCCAAGACGGCCAGCACCGGAATCTCGTCGATCAGCGCGGCGGTGCGGTCTTTTTCGAGCACGCCTCCGCGGATGGGCGATTTGCGAATCAGCACGTCGCCGATGAGCTCGCCGCCCAACGGAGGTCACATCCAGGATCTTGATTTGCGCGCCCATTTCGGCCAGGAAATCGAGCAGCGCCGAGCGAGTGGGGTTGAGGCCCACGCCATGAATGGTGAGGCTGGATTCAGGCACGATGAGCGCGGCCACCAGGAAAAACGCGGCGGACGAAAGATCGCCCGGGCACGCGCAGTTCGCGGCCCTCTAGCCGCGGCCGTCCGGTGACAGTGATGGATCGCTTGATCGATTTCAACGTCGGCGCCGAATTCGCGCAACGCCAGCTCGGTGTGGTCGCGCGTGCGTACCGGCTCATGCACGGTGGTGCGGCCTTCGGCGAACAGCCCGGCCAACAGCACGCAGCTCTTTACCTGCGCGCTGGCCACCGGCAGCGTGTACTCCATGGGATGAAGCTTGGCTGCCGTGAATTGTGAGCGGCGGAAACCGATTCTCGCGCGCTTCGATGCGCGCACCCATCTGCGCGAGCGGCTTCATGATGCGCTCCATGGGCCGGCGCGACAGAGATTCATCGCCGCCGATGCAGGTTACGAACGGCTGGGCAGCCAGAATGCCGGACAGCATCCGAATGGTGGAACCGGAATTGCCCGCGTCCAGCATGGCGGCCGGCTCGCGCAATCCTTCCAGGCCGCGGCCTTCTATTTGGACGACGCCATCGTTCCTTTCCACTTCGGCTCCCAGCGCTCGCATGCACGCCGAGGGTCGACTGGCAATCCGCGCCGGTGGAATAGTTCGCGATCTTGCTGACGCCTTCGGCGATCGCGGCCAGCATTGCATAACGGTGGGAAATCGATTTGTCCCCTGGCAGGAGGACTGCGCCGCTGATGGCGCGGGCCGGGGAGATTTGTTCACGCATGAATGCTTTGTGCCGCACTGACGGCCGCGCCGATCACCGCATTTTCGTCGGTGTCCGGGGCCACTTCGAAAACATAGCTCTGCAGCGGGCTCATCTTCACCATCTCGTGCAGGTACTGATGCAGCAGATTGAGGTCAAGATGTTTGGAGTTAAATCCGGAAATGAAGAATTTGCCGGGCCCCGCCATATGAATGGAATTGGCGGTCGCCGCGGCCAATGCGCGATGCCAGAGCTTCACGAATTCCACGCAGCGCTGGTCGCGATTCTTGGCATTCTCGAAAATCTCATCCGGCTCCATGTCCAGGAACCGGAGGCGCATGGCGCGGTGCCCCATGATGCCTTCCAGATGTCCCACGCCGCCGCAGCCGCAGTAACGCTCGCGCGGATCGAGCGAGACCACCACGTGGCCGCCTTCCCAAATTCCGGGACGCGGAGGATAGATGCCGAAGCCGATGCCGTGGCCGAGAGTCCACACGCGGATGAAGCGGTCGAGATGCCCGTGCGTAGCCGCCAAGCCGGCCGCAACCACGTTGGCGTCGTTGTAGACAAAGACCGGCGCCGTGATTCCGACCTCGCGCAACGCCTCCTCAACCAAGCCTTTCATGTTCACGCCTTTGAGCTGGCGGAGATTGGGCGAGTCCTCGATGAAGCAATCCTTGATGATCCCGGGCATGCCGATTCCAATGGCATCCACACGGGCACCGGCGGCCACCGAGGCGATCTCCTGCGCGAGACACTGCGCGATTCCAGCAGGCGGCGTGCTGAGCAGCGGTTCCGCCGCGGGGTCCTCTTCCTGAACCCGCAGCTTGCCAACCAGCTTTTCGCCCTCGACCAATCCAGTTGCAATCCGCTCGGCGGTGGTGACTCCAATTGTCCGGCTCATGTTTAAACGCAGGAACGTGCCTGCGCTACCTCCCTTCCTCCAGCGTTACCACTTGGATGCCGCTGGCGACGCCTACGATTGCAGCAGCTTGTTCAGTCCGTTGAATGCAGCAGCCTTGTAGCACTCAGCCAGTGTCGGGTAATTGAAAACCGTGTCGATAAAATACTCCACCGTACCACCCAGAATCATGACGGCCTGGCCGATGTGGAGCAATTCGGAAGCGCCCTCGCCGATCACGTGGACTCCCAGCACCTGTTTGGTTTCGCGATGGAATATCAATTTCAGGCGGCCGGTGGTGTCGCCGCGGATCTGGCCGCGCGCGATTTCGCGATAATACGCGACGCCCACTTCGTAGGGGACGTCCTCGTCGGTGAGCTGCTCCTCCGTCTTTCCTATGAATGAGATTTCAGGGATCGTATAAATGCCGTAAGGATAACTGGCGGGATTCGATACCACGACTTTGCCGAAGGCTCCGGCGGCGGCGATGCGGCCCTGTTCCATGGAAACCGACGCCAGGCTGGGGAAACCGATGACGTCTCCGACGGCGAAAATGTGCGGCTGCTGGGTGCGGTATTCCGCGTCCACTTTGATACGGCCGCGCGAGTCGGCTTGTACGCCCGCCGCATCCAGGTTCAGCTCGGCGACATTGCCCTGGCGGCCCACGGCGTAGAGCAGAGCGTCCCCGGAGAGTTTTTTCTTGCTCTCCAGGTTGGCCACCACTTTGCCATCCGGCGTTTCTTCCACGCTCTCCACTTCCTCGTTCAATCGCATGGTGACGCGATGATCGCGCAAATTGTAAGACAGCGCCTCCACCATTTCGGAATCGGCGAATTCGAGCAAGCGCGGCCGCTTTTCCACCAGAATGACCCGGACACCCAGGGCGGCGAACATACACGTGTACTCGACGCCGATAACGCCGCCGCCTACCACGATCAGACTTTTCGGAATATCGGGCATCGTCAGCACCTGGTCGCTGTCGATGATGTTGCGGCCGTTGATGGGCACTTTGGTCGCTTCGGCGGGTTTGGTGCCGGTGGCGATGACGACGAATTCGGCGCAGTAGGTCTGTTCGCCGCGCGAACTGGTGACCCGGACGGTGTGGGGGTCGATGAAAGACGCGATTCCGATGATGAGTTCGACGTTGTTGCGGGATAGTTGGGCCTGGATGACGTCCACCTCGGTCTTGATCACGTGCTGGACGCGAAACGCCAGATCCGACATGGTGATCTTTTCCTTGACCCGATAGTTCACGCCATAGATGTTCTGATAGTAATAGCCGGACAGGTGCAGGACCGCCTCACGAAAGGTCTTGCTGGGGATGGTGCCGGTGTTGACACAAACTCCGCCCACCACTTCGCGCCGCTCGATGAGCGCCACGCGCTTGCCCATCTTGGAGCCTTGGATGGCCGCGCGCTGGCCCGCCGGACCTGAGCCGATGACGATGAGATCGTAAGTTTCCACGTGCAACCAATTTAGCGCACGGCGCCGTGGAGTCGCACCAATGGGGCATCACGTTTCAATGTCAATCATGTCAAAACGGGAGAGGCTAGGAAAGTTTTACATGGAAGCTTGAGGTATCTACGATATTGTTAGACCCGTCAGTACCGAAGTACCATGAGTTTATCTTTTGGTTCGTCACGTGCTATCTTAGGCCGAGAAGGAGATCGCTAATGTCACTTCGTCATACATCAGCGTTTTTGGGGGTTTTGGCAGGACTGTCGGTTTTGAGCGTAGGATGCGCAACAAAGAAGCACGTCCGTGAAGCTATCGCTCCGGTGCAGAACCAAGCCAATCAGACCCAGGCGCAGGTCACTAATCTGCAAAAGCAGACCGAGGATAACAAGAAGCAAACCGACCAGGCAATTGGAGACTTGGACCGGCAAGTAGCAACGGCCGATGAAAAGGCCACGGACGCCGGCAAGAAAGCCGCCGAAGCCGCTGCAGCAGCTGCCAAGGCAAACGCCGCAGCGACCGATGCCGCCCAGAAAGCCGATGCCGCCAACACGCTGGCGCAGCAGACGGGGACCAAGCTGGATACGACAATTCAAAACCTGGACAACTACAAGCTGATGAGCACCGAGCCGGTTTATTTCGGCTTTGGCAAGAGCGTGCTGGCCAAGGATGAGCAGGCCAAGCTGGACGATGCCGCTCAAAAACTCGGCGGCATGAAGGGTTATATCATTGAAGTGGAAGGGTTTGCTGACCGAACCGGCAACCTGGCTTACAACCGTGAGTTAAGCCGCAAGCGCGCCGACGCGGTGGTCCACTACCTGGCAGTGGAGCACAACATTCCGCTGCGATCCATTCGCGAGCTGGGTGTTGGAAGCGACTTCCCGGACGCCAATAACAAAACCCGCGAGGCCCGCAAGGAGAATCGCCGGGTGGATGTCAAGATTTACACGCTGGACTTGACGAATCAGACACAGGCATCCAACGCCCCTGTGTCCACCAGTCCGGTTCAGTAATCTCCCGAGAGCACCGCCTGACCGAAGCGCGGGTGATCGGCCCCTGATGGGCGCTGGTCATCCGCGTTTTGCTTTTCTTGGGGACGCGGGCTAGCCCGCAAAGGGTGCGGCGGCACCCTCAATAGGCCCGAGCAACGAGGCCGCCGCACTCCGTTTTGTGGGCTGTTACCTAAAAGCGAAAGCTGCCCGCCAGATCCTTTGCCAGCACTTCCGCGCGCTCCGCCAGGCTCTTGGCGCCGGGAAGGTCGGAGGTCCGGGAAGCCTGCGCCTGTTGCATGATATTCCGGATCTGCTCAACCAGGCCCTGTTGATCCTTGCTTAGCTCCCGGTTTGCGATGCCGGCCAGACTCGCTTGAGCGCGCGACAGGCTCTGGTCGATGGCAGCGTTGTATTGCCGCTGCTGATCGGGGGTCACAATATCCCCTAACTGAGGCGCCTGGGCGGGAGCGGGGGCAGCAGGCGGCGTCGATGGCTGCGGGTTTGGAGGAGCCGGCGCGGTAGCTGGACGAGAGGCCTTGCGGGGAGCGGGCGCGGGTGCCTGCGGCGCGGGTTTGTTGATCTGATACTGGCTCTCCGGCGTCTTGCTGGTTGTGGTGGCGCCCGATTGCGGCGCGGGAGTTTCATGCGAAGGCGGTGCGGTTGTCGCCCCGGCGGCGGGCTGGCCTGAAGCGGCTGGCTGCGGCGGAACAGGAATCGACACTTGCCGCTTACGACACGCCGGCTCGAGCACGAGCAACAGCGCCACGGAGCCTTGGAAACATAAGAAGCGGAGACGCAGACAGCCTGGCATCGCTCAATGAGGCGTTCGGTTAAGAAACAGTCGTGGCCGAAGTGAGCATTTCACGTTCGTGATCGACCATTCTTGGAAAGCGCAACCGGAATGTGGTGCCCTTTCCAGGCTCGCTGGTAAAGTCGATTGTACCATTGTGGAGTTGGACAACACGGAAGGTGGTCGCGAGCCCGATTCCGGAGCCGTTTTCTTTGGTGGTGAAGTACAGTTGAAACACGCGGCTCTGGATCTCAATGGGGATTCCTGGACCCAGCGTCGCGAACCGTCAGCAAACATTCGTCCCCGTCACTTGCCGTGCAGGTGGTGAGTGTTCCTCCCCCGTGCATCGCTTCCAGGCCGTTGCTGACTACGTTGAGAATCGCCTGTTTGAGGAGATCGGAGTCTCCACTGATCCAAAGCTTGTCCTCCAAAAGGGTTTCGAGTTGCACGTTCTTCGCGGTTGCTTCCACCGAGACCAAAGACAGAATTTGTTGCACCAGTTCATTGAAGTCGATCGGCTTGTACTGTAAGTCCACTGGCCGGTTGAAATTCAAGAACGTCTTGACTACCGTATCCAGGCGCTTGATTTCCCGGCCGATCACATCGATCTCGGGCTGCTGGCCGACCAGTTTGCTTTTGAGCACTTCCAGATGCAGCGCCATGGCGTTGAGCGGGTTCTTAATCTCGTGCGCCACCCCGCCGGTCAAGCGGCTGATGGCGGCCAGCCGCGTGGAGAAATCCAGCTGGCGTTCGAGCTGCCGCCGGCTTTCCACGTCGCGCAGCGTGACCAACGCGCCCATGGTTTCCAGACTGGAGCTCTTTCTCAGTATCTGCACGCCTACCGCGAGACGCTGCGGCGCTCCGTCGGCGCGCGGAACCGTGACCTTCCGTTCCTCGACGGACTCCTTGTTGCGAACCGCGCCTCCGATGATTTCGCCCAACACGGAGGACGGCGGAAATAACTCCTCGAGCGTGCATCCGGCCATTGCTTCGTGCGTTCTTCCCGAGCATGCGTTCGGCCGGTTCCCCGGCCATGAGAAGCCGGCCGGTATGGTCGAAAAGCAGTACGCTTTCCTCCAGGCGCTGCAGCAACTGCTCGATATTGGTGCGTAACTCGCTGGCGTCCTGCTTGGCTCCGCGGTACTGCTCGTCGAGAAGAGTGAGCTTGGAGTGCACGTCGGCGAACTCGCGGGCTTCTCGCGGGCCTTTGGCGGTGGAGGCGCCAAACTGGCCGGTACGAATCAGGTCGATGCTCTGGCTGACGCGCTGCAAGGGATCGATAATCAAATTCGGCAGCACGGCGCCCAGCAAAATCGAGACGCACAGTGCCAGGGCGAAGGCCAGCACCAAGCTTTTCAACGCCGGTTCCACTTCATGCCGCAAAAGAACCGAGCGGATCACAATCGAAATGTTGAACAATGCCCGCTTGCTGTCCTGGAACCCGATGGGCCGCGTCACCAGGTAGTTTTCGCGGCGGGTCATGAGGTCCCACAGATTCACTGCCCACCAGCGGTTTTGGATATCGTGGATGTCTTCGGCGCCTTCCAGGACGCTGCGCTGCGTGGCCACGGGCGAAGCCGCCAGCACATTGCCGCGGTCGTCCGTCACCAGGATGGCGAGCGCCAAATCCGCTTTCGCCAGCGTGTGGTTGAGCATGTCGGTGATATCCGGATCGTTGCGGATGATCGCGGTCCAGCCGTCCTCCCATTCAGCCGCTGAATTGGGACGGAGGCCATGCCGGGCCATCTCCAGGTTGAGATGATTTTCCAGGTAAAGCTTGAACTGCTCGGCCACCAGATCGGCCCGGTCCGACGCGCCTTCAAAGGACACGCGCGTGAAGTCGGACAGATAGAGCAGGGACATCACTACAACGACCAGCGCGACCAGCGCTACGATGGGACGCCGAAGGCGGGACTTCAAGGACATCTATGTACCCGTGGTGGCCTCTGCCTCGGCCGAGCCGTACTCCTTGAGCTTGTTGAAAAGAGTCTTCAAGCTGATGCCCAGGATTTCAGCAGCCCGCGTCTTGTTGTTGCGGGTGTGCTGCAGCGTCAACTGAATCAGCGCTTTCTCCGCCTCGCCCACCGTGGTCCCTACCGGCAATCGCACGGCATCCGGCTCCACTTCGGGCTGGATGGGGCGCGCGCCCGCGGGCACGCCAAAGTCGCGCGGAAGATGATGCTTGGTGATGGTCCCTTCGCCGGCCAATATGACGGCGCGCTCCAGGACATTGCGCAGTTCCCGCACGTTTCCGGGCCAGGAATAGCGCCTGAGCTGCTCCCGGACGTCGGCGTTGACGTCCACCACCCGCGTCTCGTGCTTGCGATTGAGCATCTGGATCAGCGCCTCGATGAGCACCGGCAGATCACCCTCGCGCTGGCGCAGCGGCGGCAGAGGAATCTGAAAGACGTTCAGCCGGTAGTATAGATCCTCCCGCAGCTCACCCTTGCGGAGGGCTTCCTCCAGCACCTTGTTGGTGGCAGCGATCACCCGCACGTCCACGGCGATTTCCGCTTTGCCGCCCAGCCGCCGGACGCAAGAATCCTCCAGCACGCGAGCAGCTTGGCTTGCGTGGCTACGGGCATCTCGGCGATTTCGTCCAGCAGTAACGTGCCATGCTGGGCCAGCTCGAAACAACCCGCGCGCCGTTCCACCGCACCGGTGAAGGCGCCTTTTTCGTGGCCGAACAGCTCGCTTTCCATCAGCGTCTCGGGAAGCGCGGCGCAATTGATGGCCACGAATGGACCGTCGCGCCCGCGGGCTGAGATGATGGATCGCCCGCGCCACCAATTCCTTGCCGGTGCCGCTTTCGCCCGTAACTAGCACCGCGGCCTTCGAAGGGCGCCACCTGCCGGATCAGGGAAAATACCTGCTGCATTGCCGAGCAGGTTCCCACCAGGTCGACCAGGACGCCCTGATAGAGCAGTTGCCGCTGCAGGCGCTCCGCCTCCTCCGCCAAGCGGCTCTGCGTGGCTGCGCGTTCCAGCAAAACCTTTAAGGCGCTCGGCTGGATGGGCTTTTCCAGGAACCAGAATGCGCCGAGATCGTGCATGGTCTGCACGGCGGTCTCGATATTGCCGAACGCAGTCAACACAATGGCCGGCGGCAGGACGTTCTGCGATCCCAGGCGCTTCAGGAGCTCAAATCCGTCCATGCGGGGCATCATCAGATCCGTGACCAGCACGTGAGGCGGCGCCTGATTGAACTTCTCCAGTGCGTCTTGGCCGTCAAAAGCGGTGTCCACCACAAATCCCCAGGATTGGATCATCTTGGCGAGGCCGGCGCGCTGGTTTTCTTCGTCGTCGACGACGAGTACGCGTATATGGGGGGTGGTGGGGGCTGCTGGCATTCAATTTAATTGTAACGATGTAGCTCCGGCCCTGCACAGAATTGGAAAAATTGCCAATAGAATTGCGGTAGCAAGCGAGATGCCAAGCGAGAGCGGCAGGATCGCCGGGCGGAACTCCATGCGGAGCTGGTGCGCGCCAGCCGGGACGACGACGCCCCGCAACGCGATGTCGACCGGGTAAATCGCGGTGGGCCGGCCGTCGATCCAGGCCTTCCATCCAGGATAGTAGGTCTCGGAAAGAACCAATAGGGAGGGGCGGCGCGGCACGCAGGGACAGTTCGAGGCGGGATGGCTCATATTGCGTAACCGTCACCTCACCGGGCGGCACGGCGGAATCTGCCGGCGGAAGATCGATGGGTTGGTCTGCGACGGCGGTGTCGCGAAGATCGATTTTTCCGTGTTCAATCAATGCGTGCGCCTCGGCGAGCGCGGACACCTGCCGGACCCGGCGCACGAAGTAGAAGCGGGGAAGAACTGCCGTATTTTCGAATAGCTCGGCGCCGGGAAGGCTGGCGACATGCCTGAACTTCGGGATCGCGGAAAGGCGGGGAACGTCGGTGGCGCGCGCGAGCACGTAACGCACGTTCATCAGATCCAGCACGGGCGAATCGAGTTTTTCGAGCGGATAATACCAGCCCGCGCGGTTCCCGTCGTGCAGAAACAGCCGCAGTTGAATGGTGTTTTCGAGCGCGAGAGGGCTGATACCGCTCGCGCTGGGCACTTGAAGGATGGGCGCGCCGTAGGTCCACTCCATGCTCGAGTCGAAGGTATCGATGCGCCAGGGCGGAACGCTTTGATCCACGTAACGCCGGACCTCGCTCGAGCAAGAAACTATTGCCATCGAATGCGTTCCGCGTCACGCCCGGATCCTGAGCGACCACCGAACTGTTCATCGGGCGTCCCGATCCGACCAGGAACAGATCGACGGCGATGATGATTCCGATCGCCCAACGAGCCAGATTGGGGATCCGGATGGAATCGAGTCCAATCGCGGCCAGCCCTGCGATTGCAAGGCTGAAGATGGAGTAGGTGTACTCGGGGTGGATTCCGATGCGCACCTTCTCGGGCAAGAGCGGAAAGAGTGCTCGCCACACGAGGGTCTTGTCGCCGAGCATCCAGAACATAGCGAAAGCGAGCAGGAGAGCGAACAGTGCGGTGGTCCGATTGCGGCGCGTCACTACCGCGAACACGAGCGCGAAGATCGCGAGAAGCAATCCGGCGATGCTGCTGTACAGATAGAGAAACGTCGGGTCGCCCGGGCCGTTGAAACGGCCGATGTCGAATATGTTGTAGTGATTGGGGGCGACGAGCGAGACCAGGCTTTGCCAATACAGCCCGCCGCCGCTTCCGAGCCAGTCCGCGCGATATTTCGCGACGCTCAATTCGGTGAGCTGTGTGGTGGGAATGAATGGCGCCGCAGCCAGCAGAATGCCCAACACGCAGCCGCAGCAGGTCCGGGCGAGCACTCGGGCCGATCCCATGCGTAACAGGGCGAGTAGTCCCGCGAACATTACGGTTGATCCGAAGACCGCCACCGTGGCCTGCGGGAATCCGCCCCAAACCGATAACCCGAGCGCCGCGGCGAGTACTGCCAGCCAATCCAGACGGAGCCGGGCATCGGAACTCGGAACGGCTAACTTCCAGACCGCCAGCCACGCCAGCGGCATCCAGGCCGCGGCCATCATCGAATCGATGTGCTCGGCTCGCGATGCGAAGTAGCTGCCGGTTTCAAACATTACCGCGCCGGTCCAGGCGGGCGCTGTACCGAGGCCGAACTCGCGGAACAGACGATACGCGGCGACGCCGGCGATCCACACTTGCAGGACGACGGCCCATTCAAGCAGGAGCGGCAAGCTTGACCACGACAACCGGCTGCTGATCAATGCGCTCGCGAACACCAGCGGATGAAAGAAGCAGGCCTGGATGTTGGCGAAAATCGGGTAGCCGCAATACGTGTACGGGTTCCAAAGCGCGAAGCGGTTTCGAGCAAGTTGATCGCGAAGGAACGTGATGAGTGGAACCTGGACGCCGCGAAAATCCCACGGGAAGGTGTATGCGGTGCTGAACAGTGGTTTGTGGAAGAACAGAACCACCACAATGAGCAGTGACAGGCAGACATAAACGGAGCTTCGCCGCGAATCTCCAGTCCCCAATCCCCAACCCCCTTGCCCGTCCCGTATCATATTCCTTTGGACCTTGTGCGCACGTCTATCCTAGCCGTTCTCATCGGCGCCTGTCTTACGCCCGCATTCGCGCAGCGCGAGCTGTCGGGATCGGCGCAGGCACGCCTGGCTCTCGACCGGCTGAATGTAGTGGGGAGCGTCCTGATGATCGCGGCGCATCCCGATGACGAGAACACCGCGCTGCTGGCTTATCTGGCGCGCGGGCGCAAGGTGCGGACGGGCTATTTGTCGATCACGCGCGGCGAGGGCGGCCAAAATCTGATTGGCGCCGAGCAAGGCGACGCGCTGGGCGTGATCCGCACGCAAGAGCTGCTGGCTGCCCGCAGGATCGACGGCGCGGAACAGTTCTTCACGCGCGCGATCGACTTCGGCTTCACCAAAACTCCGGAAGAAACTCTCGATAAGTGGGGGCGCGAGAAAATCCTGGGCGACGTGGTTTGGGTGATCCGCCGCTTCCAGCCCGACGTGATTATTCTGCGGTTCAGCGGCACGCCGCGCGACGGGCACGGCCAGCACCAGGTCTCGGCGATTCTTGGCAAGGAAGCGTTCACCGCCGCTGCCGACCCCAAGAGATTTCCGGAGCAGTTGCAATGGGTCCAGCCCTGGCAAGCCAAGCGTCTGATGTGGAATCCGGGGGCGTTTACCAAAGAGCAGCGTGAAGAGGTGGAGAAGATGCCCAACCGCATCGTCGTCGATCCGGGCGAATATGATGCCGTGCTGGGCCACTCGTATGCCGAGATCGCCGGCATGTCGCGCAGCATGCATCGCAGCCAAGGGATGGGCGCAGCCGAGCGCCGGGGAGCCGCCAAGGACTATCTGGTGACGCAGGCCGGTCCTGTCGCCACGAAGGACATCTTCGACGGCATCGATATTTCCTGGAATCGCGTTCCAGGGGGAGCGGCGGTAGGCAAAGTACTGGCGGAGGCGGCTCGGAGTTTCGACCCGGAGAATCCCGATCGCATCGTGCCGCTGCTGCTCAAAGCGCAAAAAGCCATGGCCTCGCTGCGCCCGCCGCTGCCGGATGAAAAACAGCACGACCTCGACCGACACAATCGCGCTCTGTTCCGGCTTATGGCTGGATGCGACCGCGGATAAGTATGCCGTGACGCCCGGGGGAGGGCTCAAGTTCGACGCAACGGCGCTGAGCCGCGATCATTTGGCGGTGCAGGTGAAGTCGATTGAAATTGAGGGCATCGCGCCCGCCACGACGCCCTCTACAACTAAGGCCAAATTCGGCGCTGTGCTGCCTTTCAATGAGCCCCAGACTTTCACTCTGACGGCCACGGTACGTGAGCATCAGGCGTTGTCGCAACCCTACTGGCTGATACAGCCGAAGCAAGGCGACACCTACGCGATCCCGAACCAGCTCGACGTCGGCCTGGCCGAAAATCCGCCGCTATTCAAGGCGCATTTTCACTTGCGGATCGAATCGGATGACGTCGAAGTAGTTCGGCCGGTCCAGTATCGTTATATCGAGCGCGCGCAGGGCGAATTAACCCGGCCCGTGGTGGTTGAACCTCCCGTGGCGCTGCAGTGGTCGCAAGCCGCGGTGTTGTTTCCGCAAGGGGCGGCGAAGACGGTCGAGTTGCAAGTGAAAGCGAATGTTCCGAAGGTTGCTGGCGAGGTTCGCATCCAGGCGCCAGCCGGCTGGCAAGTCCGGGCGAATTCCCAAAAGTTTCAGCTCGCCGATGCGGGCGAGCAAAGCGTTCTTTCATTCCAATTGGCGCCGCCATCCTCTGACGCGCAAGACGTTCTTCAAGCCAGTGCGCGAGTGGGAGATCAAAACGTCAGCACTGAGATGCAGACTATCAATTACCCGCACATTCCAACCCAGGTCTTGTTTCCACCCGCCACGGCCAAGCTGGTCCGCGCCGATGTCCGGCTGCTGCCGAGAACCATCGGCTACGTAATGGGTGCGGGCGATGAAGTGCCGCAAGCACTGCAACAATTGGGCGCGGATGTGATGTTTCTTGGGGCCGACGATCTCGCGACCGCAAATCTCGCCCGCTTCGACGCCATCGTCACCGGAGTGCGGGCCTATAACATTCGCGCCGATCTGCGCGCCAATCAGGGCCGGCTGTTGGAGTATGTAAAGAACGGCGGCACGCTGGTGGTGCAGTACAACGTCGCCGAAGGGGGCAATCCGTTCGGCGGCGACACCAACTTGCTGGCGAATATCGGCCCTTACCCCATCACCACGGGCCGCGAGCGCGTGACGGTGGAAGAAGCCCCCGTTCAATTTCTGATTCCCGCGAGTCCGTTGTTGCACCAGCCCAACGAAATTACGGCGCGCGATTTCGAAGGATGGATTCAGGAACGTGGCCTTTACTTCGCGTCCAAATGGGACGAGCATTACCAGGCGCTATTCGAAACCCACGACCCCGGCGAAAAACCGCAGACGGGCATTACGCTGTACACGCATTACGGCAAGGGCGCTTACGTGTTCACCGCGTTTTCCTGGTTCCGCGAATTACCGGCGGGAGTTCCGGGCGCATTCCGCATCTTTGCGAATTTGTTGAGCGCCGGGAAAACGCTGTGAGCGGCGTGCCCGACAGAATACCGCACTCCAACATACTCCACGGCGCCGAAGACGAGCCGCCGCCGATTCTCGGGTCCTGGCGGCGAATTTACATCATCGTGCTCTGTTACCTCGCGTTCCTTATGGCCGGGTTCTACGTCTTCACGCGAGTTTTTGATTCATGAGGCCACTCGATTGGGTGGTGATGTTCACGTGGCTCGCGTTCATTGTGAGCTACGGACTTTACCGCGGCCGCGGCAGCAGCACCATGAACAAGTACCTGCTGGCCGGCAAATCGATGCCCTGGTACGCCATGGGTCTTTCCATCATGGCCACGCAGGCCAGCGCCATCACTTTCATCTCCACCACGGGTCAAAGCTATACCGACGGAATGCGCTTCGTGCAGTTTTATTTCGGGCTGCCGATCGCGATGGTGATCCTGTGCGCGACCGCCGTGCCGATTTTTCATCGCGCCAATGTCTATACCGCGTATGAATACCTGGAACACCGCTTCGATTCCAAGACCCGCTCCCTGGTGAGCTTCATTTTTCTCATCCAGCGCGGCCTAGCCTCCGGGCTGTCGCTCTATGCGCCGGCCGTGGTGCTCTCGGTGATCCTGGGATGGCCCGATCGGACGACCACCATCCTGATGGGCGTCCTCATCATGACGTACATCTCTTTCGGCGGGATCAAAGCGGTTACGTGGGCCGACGTTCAGCAAATGTCGCTGATCCTTTGTGGCCTTGTGCTTGCGCTGCTACTCGCGATCCATCTTCTGCCGCACCGTGTTTCTTTCGCGCGACGCGGTTTCGCTGGCCGGCGCGGCCGGGCGGCTGAATGCCGTAACTCTTAACTTCGATTGGAACGACCGCTACAACATCTGGAGCGGTCTGATTGGCGGCATGTTTCTGGCGTTGGCCTACTTCGGATGCGACCAGTCGCAAGTGCAGCGCTACCTCACCGGAAAATCGGTGGCGCACAGCCGCCTCAGCTTGCTGCTCAACGCCATGGCCAAGATCCCGATGCAGTTTTTCATCCTGTTCATCGGCGCGATGGTATTCGTGTTCTACAATTTTGAAGCTCCGCCGGTCCTGTTTCAGCCCGTGGAACTGAAGAACGTCCAGCGGGATGCGCGATTCCCGGCAGTGGAGCGCCGTTACGAGGAAGCATTCGCCCATCGGCGCGATGCCGCGGATCAATACCTGCAGGCCACTCACTCGGGCGACCGCACCGCGCGGGAAGCCAGCCTCGATCGTTACCGCAATGCCCAGCAGGAACTGAACGCGCGCACGCCGCGGGCGAGCATCTGGTCGGAAAAGAATTCGACGACACCAACTACATCTTTCTGTCGTTTGTGACGCGCTATCTTCCCGTGGGCGTGGTCGGCCTGATTGTCGCCGTGATTTTTTCGGCAGCCATGTCGTCGACGTCAGGCGAGATCAACTCGTTGTCTGCCGTCACCGTGATCGATATCTACCGCCGCCACATCAAGCGCGATGCCTCCGACCGGCATTACCTGATCGCCTCGCGCATCGCGACCATCTTTTGGGGCTGCTTTGCGATGGGCTTCGCGCAGTACGGCAAGAACTTCGGGGCTTTGATCCAGGCCGTGAACGTGATCGGATCGCTGTTCTATGGCGGGCTGCTGGGCGTATTTGTGCTGGCGTTCTTCTTCCGCAGCGTCGGCGCCAACGGCGCGTTCTTTGGCGTAATGGCGGGCGAAGCGGCCATCTTCGCCGCGAATTTGTTCACCAAGATTTCGTTCCTGTGGTACAACGTGATCGGCTGCGTGGTGGTGATTTTGGTGGGCTTGGCGGTCAGCCGGCTGTTCGATGCCAACACTCCTAACCGTCAGCCCGCCGGGCTCAGAAACGTTGCTGATAGCGCGCACTGATCCGCGCAAGAGCCGCGGCATAGTCCAGACGCGTCTCATTGTAGTTTGCCCACTCAAACGGATAGGGTTCCGCGTTCGAGGCCTTGAAGGGCAAGATCAGGAATTCATCGTAATCGGGCGCTGCCAACAATCGCAGCCGGCGCTCTGCCTCGGGTGCTTCTTGGAAAGGGTGTAGGAATCCGTCTTTGCCCGTCGTGGGAAACGGACGGTCGCCCTCGTAACCGATCGTGCTCTCCGCTTGGTTGATTCCGACTATCGCGACGCAGATTGGATTTCCGCCGCCGCGTTTGAACTGGGTTACTTGATTTTTCAGATCGTTGATTACGCGATCGATCTGCTTGATCATCGCTTTCGCGAGTATCTTCACTTCGACGCCAATTTCAAGGGTGGCGATTGGCCGTCTTGCCACCCGATAGCCAGCGTCAAAGATTGCGGCCTCGCCCGGAATAATCTCGCCCAATGTTCCATCACCGCGGCGAGCGGCAATGCCTCGGCGTCGATTTTGAACATTCAACACCCGATCCTTGCGAGTTAGGATTCCATCTACTAACTTGGAAGACCGGCGAACGTCAAGCAAGTCCTCATAGAAGTGCATCGCGACGAAGTCGCCCTGATTTGACGCTCGATGTTTGTAGATCTTGCCTTCAAAGAGGTGCCGGAATTCGGTCAGCAAGCGGTAGCCGGTCTGTGGCAGTGCCTCCGTCGAATCGGACATGGGCCTCAGTCGCGCCAGCCAGTCGAGGCTCCCTGGCGGTGTCCAAAATGCGCCGCTTGGCAATCTCGAAATAAGTAGGCTCGATTTCGTTGGCGATCGAATTCCTTCCCGCGATGATAGCAGCTTGCGATGTTGACCCTGTTCCGGCGAATGGATCGAGGATCGTGTCGCCTGCGAACGAAAAGAGCTTGATCAGCCGTTCCGCCAATTCCACAGGATAGGGGGCCGGGTGCCCGGATCGAGTGGAGGCGCCACGTAAATCCGTCCAGATCGAGCGCTGCCAGGTCTGCATCTCCTCACGCGTCAGCATCGAAAGGCTCTTCTGGATCATTGGTACCGATCGGTATTCGCCGCCTTTGCGCAAGAACAGAATGTACTCGATGTCGTTCTTGATAATGCCGCCGGGCTGATAAGGCTTGCCATAAAATCCAGCCCCATTACCCTGCGCTTCCGTCGCGCCGTTCGCGATCTTGTGCCAGAGAATAGGTGTGAGGCAGTCCAGGCCAAGCCTACGCGCCCGCACCTGAATATCGGAATGGAGTGGCACCAGATAATGCCGTCCGCCTTGCTTACGCGGGATGCAAACGTCTCCCACAACGCAACAGATACGCCCGCCGCCCACCAGAACACGAGCGCACTCTTTCCAGACGCGATCCAGTTCCGTCAGGAAATGATCATAGTCTTCGAAATGGCCCATCTGGTTGCCATTGCCCGCGGCGTACTCTTTCAACGTCCAGTAAGGTGGTGACGTAACCACCAAGTGAACGGAGCGGTCAGATAGCCAAGACAGATCCCGCGCGTCACCCAGCTGGAGAAGATGGCTGGTACGATTGTAGGGTTCTGGCCAAGCAACTTCGCGGTAATAACGATTGGCTTCGAGAAGTGCCTGCAGCCCTTCCGGTGTGTTGTCTTCAACCAACAGCGAAGGCTTCCGTAGCTTCACCCGCTTTGACGCGCCATTCGCAAAGAGCGGAGTCTGGAGAGGGTGTTCGTTGCGTTTGGCTTTGGCTGGTCTGCTATCCACTCGTGCCTGGCCGAATTTCAACTTCGGGCTTACAGAGATTGTAGCGTTGTCGCCGGCCTTTTCGCTCATCTTTGAGCTTATCGGCACGTGGAGGGACAGTCTCGAATCTTACTGAACGCCGTTCTACTGCACCGGCACCATCACCGTGTTGGCCGCTACTCCGCCTTGCTTCATCACCAGCGGCACGCTTCCTGTGCCTGCCCCCGTCGGAATCGTCACGTCAATTTGATACAACCCGACCGATCCCGGCGATAAGCCCGCAAATATCACCTTCGCGTTCGCGCCACCGACCGTCACCTGAGGAGTCATCGTGACGTTCGACAGCGGCGAGTTCGGCGCCACAGTTCCGGTTGCCACGGGCGGATTCGTGGCGCCCATGCCGGTCGCATACAGGATGATCACTTCCCCCGCGTGCGCCGGATGATCGGCGGTGATCAGGCTGTAGCTGAGATCCTGCGCGATCACCGTGCCGTCGGCAAAGCTCGCCAAGCCAGGCTGCACGGCCGTCGTATTTACCGTCACGGGGTTGGAGTAAAGTCCGTTCACGTTGGCGTACAACTCATACTGCTGTCCGGCCTCAAGCTCGTTCGGAAGCTGGGCGTTGATCTGCCCGCTACTGCCGAAATAGAGCGGCGCCTCGATTCCGCCGATGGTCACCGAAACCCCATTCAACTGGGTGGGCAGTTGCCCATTGACCAACGAGCCCGCACCGGTTATGCCCAACGACGAGCCATAAATTTGCACGATGGTCCCCGGCGCCACGGGAGCACCCACCTGGGGATTCAAATTATTCAAAACCGCATCAGCGGTCACGGAGGGCGCGGTGTCGCTCGTAACCGTGCCGCTCGCATCGGTGGATCCAATGGCCAACCTGGGAACAAATGCGCTCAATGTGACCGTTACCACGCCATTGGCCAGCGAATCGGACGCGTGGCCGGGCATCCAGGTAGCCGCGTACTGGCCTTGACCCAGCGGTTCCAACGTCAGATCGGGATCGCCATTCGAAAAGGCCGCGTTCACGAATCCATTCGAGACCAGGTTGCCGCAGTCGTCCAGCAGCACCGCTTCGAGCGGCGTCGGATATCCAATGCGCGTCGAGAAACCACTGCCCAGCGCCGTCTCTGTCAAGTAGAGGAACTGCGGTTTGCAGTTCATATTGGCCGGATCTACCACGCTCATGCCGACGTTGAGAGTGCGCAAGGCGCCCGTCCCGAACGCAACGTTCACCAGGCCGCTGTAGAAGCCGGACTCCAGTCCAGTGGGCGATTCAACAACGTTCAGCGCGGCAGGAGAGGCCCCCGACACCTGCCCTCTCGTCGGCCCGGCGGAAAGCCACCCGGCGCTCTGCGCTGACGCTTGAAAGTCGATCGAACTCGGGCTCCCGGCCGACAGCGTCACGGGCAGTTGCTCGCCTTCAGAACCGATCTGCACTTGGAAAAGGACACCGCCGGTGGAAAGCACGGGAACCGCCGCCGTACCGGGATTCTCGATTCGCAGCACCACCGGCACGTAGAGCGGGTTGAAACTTCCGTCTTGCGCCGAGATCTCGATCAATCCACCATAAACGCCTCCGCCGAGAAAGCCGGAGTTCATGGTGGCCGTGATCTGCGACGTCGCGCCGGCCGCGGTTACTCCCGAAGCGGTATCGAGCGAAAGCCACGCCGCACCGTCCACCACGGCCGCCGACCAATTTGCGGGGCCATCTCCGCCGTTGACCAACGAGATGCTGCGCGAATCCACCAGCTTGGTGTTTTCCACCGTGCCGAATTGCAGACCTTCGGGAGCCACTTGAACAAACGGCCCGTGATCGGCCGCATACAACGATACCGGGACGTCGACGGATCCTAATGCAGTGTTCACTCGCAACAGGCCAGTTTGTGGGCCAGGGGGGAGCGTCGAGATCGCAACCTGGATAGTGATGGCGCAAGCCGTATCGCACGATGGAACCACTGCCGAGAGCCACGGGTACCCCGAAACCACACTGACACTCACCGGCGCCAGCGTTCCCGGCCCCAGATTGCGAACGAAAAGTCCTTGTTGCACGTACCCCTGCCCGATGGAGCCTGAGATGTTCAGAATTTTCGGACTAACATCCAGTTGTGCCGGCCCCGTTGTAACCTGGAGCGTCACCGAGACTGCACTCCCCAGCGAGTTGCCTTTCAGGTCCGTAAATTGGACGCGCGCGGAATAGGCGCCTGGACCGAGCCCGGCCGGATTCGCTGCCACTTGCACCTGCGCGGGCGTTGTGGCAAGATGCGGCGTCACTGTGATCCACGCCGGTGCGGCGCTGCCCGCGGACCCTCCGTCCACCAGCGTTTCAATATTGACGAACGAGCCATCCGACGCGACAACGGTGAAAATTTGCGGAGGCGGCGCCGGACCATTCGCAATCGCGCTGAGCGTGAGTTGGGACACCGACGGCACCAGGGCCGTCGTTTGCGCTGCCCATGCCAGGACCGGCAATGCCAGAACCAAAATGCCGGTGGCTCGCGGAACAAGTCGAAGCAAGGCGCTACACCTCATCCGCCCCTATCGGCGGCCATGCTCCCAAGCTTTACCTTACACCAGAGTCAGGTATTTTCGCGAGATCGCGCTACAGTAACTCCGCCATGCTGAAGAAAAATGGAATCTCGATTGCCGCGGTCTCGGGCGCGTCCGACCCATGCACCGCGTTCCGCTCTATGTTGTGCGCGAATTTCTTCCGGATGGTCCCTTCCGCGGCTTTCTCCGGATTGGTGGCGCCCATCAGTTCGCGCCACCGCTTGATGGCGTCTTCACGCTCCAGCGCCAGCAAAACCACCGGACCTTCGGTCATGAACGTCACCAGTCCGCTGAAAAACGGCCGCTCGCGATGGATGTCGTAGAAGCCCTCGGCCTGTTGTTTGGAGAGCCTGGTCATCTTCATGCCTCGAATGCGAAACCCGGCTTTTTCGATCATGCTGAGTATCTGACCAGCATGCCCCGACGCCACCGCATCCGGCTTGATGATTGCAAATGTCTGTTCGATTGACATGTTTGATTTGTGCCGCGTCGCTTTTTACAACAAGCTACAGGCGGCTCTTCACCTTTTCCCCGATTTCGGCGGGAGTGGCGCACACCGTGATGCCCGCCGCTTTCATCGCCTTCATTTTGTCTTCCGCTTTTCCCGAGCCGCCCGAGATGATCGCTCCCGCGTGGCCCATGCGTCGTCCCGGCGGAGCGGTCTGTCCGGCGATAAATCCCACCACCGGCTTCTTGACGTGCGTCTGGATGTACTCCGCGGCCGTCTCCTCGGCGTTGCCGCCGATCTCGCCGATCATCACGATGGCGTGCGTATCCGGATCGGCATTGAAAAGCTGGATGGCGTCCAGGAACGTCGTGCCGATGATCGGGTCTCCGCCGATCCCGATGCACGTCGACTGCCCGATCCCGAGCTTCGTCAGTTGCCCCACCGCTTCGTAGGTCAAAGTGCCTGAGCGCGACACCACGCCCACATGTCCTTCCTTGTGGATGTGCGCCGGCATAATCCCGATCTTGCATTTTCCCGGTGAGATAATGCCCGGACAGTTCGGACCGATCAACCGCGACGTCGTGCCTTTCATGAATTCGCGCACCTGCACCATGTCTTCAGTCGGAATGCCCTCCGTAATACACACCACCAGCGGCACGCCCGCATCCACGGCCTCCATGATTGCGTCGGCGGCATACGGAGGAGGAACGAAAATCACCGAGGCGGTGGCGCCGGTCTGCTTCACGGCGTCGGCCACCGTATTGAACACCGGCAGCCCCAGATGCATCAGCCCGCCCTTGCCCGGCGTCACGCCGCCAACCACTTTGGTTCCGTAATCGATAGATGCCTGCGCGTGAAAACTCGCCTCGCGTCCGGTGAAGCCCTGAAACAAAACCCGCGTGTTCTGATCCACCAGGACGCTCATGCCTTCACTCCTTGCGCCGCCTTCACCACCTTCTCCGCTGCATCGCGCATCCCGTCGGCGACGGTGAAGTTGAAGCCCGACGTTCTCAAAATCTCCTGCCCCTTCTCGACATTGGTCCCTTCCATGCGAACCACGATCGGTGTTGTAACTTTCAGCTCTCGCGCCGCGTTCACCACGCCCGTGGCCAGCACGTCGCAGCGCAAGATGCCGCCGAAAATATTGATCAGCACCGCCTTCACGCCCGCATCCGACAACAGAATGCGGAAGGCGTTCTTGATCTGCTCGGCGTTCGCGCCTCCACCCACGTCCAGGAAATTCGCTGGGCTCCCGCCCGCGTACTTCACGATGTCCATGGTCGCCATCGCCAGGCCCGCGCCATTCACCATGCACGCGATGTCGCCATCCAGCTTGATGTAGTTCAGGCTGAATCGCGACGCCTCCACTTCGAGTGGATCCTCTTCGTTCAAGTCGCGCAGATCGAGCAGGTCCTTGTGCCGGTACAGCGCGTTGTCGTCCAAGTTGAACTTCGCGTCCAGCGCGTACACCTTGCCGTCGTCGCATACGATGAACGGATTGATCTCGGCCAGCGACGCATCCACGGCATCGTACGCCTTCGCCAGCCCGATCATCGCCGACACCGCCGCGCTCGCGCTCTCCGACTCCACGCCCATTCCAAACGCCATGCTGCGCGCTTGAAACGGCGCCAGGCCGTAGCCCGGTTCCAACGCTTCCTTCAAGATCGACTCGGGCGATTTCGCGGCTACCTCTTCGATATCCATCCCGCCCGCCGACGAAGCCATGAACACCGGCTTGCCCTGCGCACGATCCAGCACGATGCCCAGGTATAACTCGCGCGCGATCGGCAGCGTCTCCTCAATCAGCAAGCGCTGCACGATGCGCCCTTCCGGGCCGGTCTGATGCGTCACCAGGCGCATGCCCAGTATCTTTTTCGCGATCTCGACGGCTTCCGCCGCGTCCTTCGCCACCTTGACGCCGCCGCCCTTGCCCCGGCCTCCCGCGTGAATCTGCGCTTTCACCACCACGCTGCCGCCGATTTTCTTGGCCGCCGCTTCCGCCTCGTCAACCGTGAACGCAACCTCGCCCCGAGGCACAGGGACTCCGTATTTGGCCAAAATCGCTTTGGCCTGATACTCGTGAATTTTCATGGGATCAAAAGGCTAGTTTACCTTATTGTGCCCTGCCTCCCGACAGTGGGTCTGTTAGCGTGGGAGACGAACTTCGACCGGTTGCCGACAATACAGTCCAAGTGGATTGGCAACGCCACAGTACTCGTAAAGAGTTCCGAGCCTATTTGCCGTCCGGTTTCTGAAAGGTGATGTTCAGACGTTCTTCCAAAAGTCGTCGCAATACGAACACTTCGATGTTGTTGGGTGCGTCTTCTCGGGAGAGGAAGAACTGAGTGCTCGGACGCTCCAGGCCCTTTGGTTTAATAACCATCTTTCGAGTATCGCCGCCGACGGCGGTGACGATGGCCTCATTATCAAGGTCGGAATTCCAACACACGATGTATTTCACGTTGTTGAGGGAATGATTGAACGTGCCAGTGAGCCAGTGCTTGCACTCAACGTAGAATTTAGAAGCATCTTCGAAGCCGAGTTCGCTTGTATCTCGCGCCAGGAGATCGAATCCCTCGGCATTGTTCCAATCCACGACTCGAAAAGGGAACAGGCTCGGTTCAACGGCTAAGAGTTGGGCCAAGAGCGCCACCACGCCCAGTTCGCGTTGAGGTTCTCTCAGATCCACGTTCTTGAAAATCGCTGAAGCAGCATTCTTAGCCTGTTTGACCCGGCGGGCATAGTCCTTCTTCTCTTGCTCTTCGGTGCGCTCGCCAAACTCGGCTTCATCCAACTGTTCCAGGAGCGCCGCGACACCCTCGTCCTCAAATATTTCCTTCACCAGATCGAGGATCTGCTCCTCTATGGCAACTCTGATGTCGGGAGGCGTAGGTCCGATGGATGTACGGTCGGCAGACAGCCGGATCCCTTGACAGTTGAAGAAGGCGTGAAATTTAAGGAACTCAGTCCCCTTGCCGGGGAGTAGCACGTTGACGCGGTCGGCCGGAATGAAGTCCTTGCAGATCCAGATGCCATATCGTTCGGCTACCTTGTAGGCTCCCTGGGGCGCTTGGTATCGTTGGCGCCGCACCATCGGATTGTATTCATACTTCACGCGGTTTCCTTCGATTGAGAATGCAGCCTGCCACCGAAAGCCCGGAAACTTCTTCAAGCTGCCTTCTTTCACGAATCGGCGGCAATAGAAATCCGTAGGACTGGCCTTCTTTGCCTTCGCCTTCGCGCGAAGCGCTTTGCCGTCAAAGCACTCTTCCGGGAATGGATGGCCAAAATCCAGAGTTACGAACTTAGCGTTTTCATCGCCGGCATGGCGCAAGGGATCGAAACCCAGACCACGAAGGTTGAGCTTCAAGCTGGAAAGACGAGATTTTGAAACGGCATATTTGGGGAACAGCGGCCACAACAGGGGCTCAATGGACCCGAACTTCGTAAACCACAGGATGTAGTCCTTGAGCTGGTCGTGGCCCAGCTTGGCGCCGTCGTTATAGTTGTATCCGAAGATCTTGATCTCAGTGCCTTCGACGCCATCGTTCTCTTCGCTCGTGTCGTACTGCGGAGCATTCGATTCATGGATACGCTCCAGATGACCTTGGCTGGTGGCCTTCCGGGCGATGCCGGATACTTTATCGCGGGTACGGACCTCTATTTTTCGGCTGTTCAGATAGATCTTGGTGCCAAATCCCTTTTCACCGATCGGATGCTCGGGGTCGTCAGTTTCGATCTACAGATCAGATTTTTCAGAGTCGCCCAAGTTGAACCATCGCTCGATTCCACCATGGTGCGAGAACCGCTCCAACGTTCGAGCATCCATGCCGTTGCCGTCGTCTTTGAGCGTGATTCTGATCTCTGGCTGGCCTGTCGGACCGGGCGCTTGTTCGACCGATACAGTCAAGGCTGTTGCCGCGGCATCTATTGAGTTGCTTATCGCCTCCCGGACGAACTCAAGCGGATTCGAGAAGTTGGTAATGATCTGCCGGTAAGCATTGGCGGCATTGACAACTGCGGTTGTGGGGGGCATAAGTCTTTCTGAAGGAGAAGCATTAGTCTATCACCTGGTGTCGGCGTTACGTCTAATTGCCGGAAAACGGCCGAACCGTTGACGACCCGCCCGTGAGCAGAGTCCATAATAGCGGTTCAACCTGCCTCCGCCACGGTTGTCATAAAATAGTAACAATGAGGTCGGCAGCATTGCGGTGGAATAGCGCTCGGCACCTGGCCGAGGCCTTTGCATTTTCTTTCCTCGTCATCGCCTACATCTGGCTGCGGCCTTTGTGGTGGTCGTGGAGTCTGTTCATTCCCCTCGCGCTGGTCGCGCTTTCGTTTGTCTGGCATTCAGAGACTCTGGAATCGCTCGGCTTGAGCCTGCGCGCGTTCGTCGGCGCGGTCGCCGCTTGGCGGTGGTGGCTCGCAAGCTGCGCGGTTTCGCTCGGCATCCTGCTGTGGATCGAGACCACCACTTCGATGCATGCGGTTTATCGCTGGTGTGGTTACGCCTGCTGGTGTGTTCTCCAGCAACTCCTGCTTCAAAACATGCTTTACCGGCGGTTGCGCGACAGCCTCGGCGCTTCCTGGAGCACCTCCGGCATCGCGGGCGTAATGTTCGCCGCCGCCCATCTTCCGAATCCCATCCTCGTCCCCGCAACATTTCTGTGGGGAACTGTTTCAACGCGAATGTTTGAAGCCCGCCCCAGCGTTCCCGTGCTCGGCGTCACTCAGGCTCTGCTTTCCGCGATGCTGTACGTCGTAACCCCCGTGGCACTGAACGGCCAGTTCCGCGTGGGCCCTGGATATTGGGCTTTCCTGCATCGCTTGCTCGCCTGACCGGTCCCGCACAGCGAAATTACCAAACGAACCCAATCCCGCGAACCAACACCCAGCCGAATGACATCTCTCGCCGATTTTCTTCTGACCGCTTTTCAAAAGCTTGAGCGCATCGCCCTCCCGGACATCTGGCCCTAGGTCTTAGCATCGAAGCATCCCAGAGTTCTGAGATGCAACGACTCGTCCTCGCCTATAAGAACTTCGCCGCTCAACAAAACATCAGCCACATCGGACTCGGCGTCTCGGCTCTCAACACCTGCAAAGTGCTGCGCCGCGGCGGAGTGATCGCCGATGTCTGGCCCGTAGTCAGCGCCAAGGACCTGCGCGATCGATTGCAGCGCGATCCCGCCACCCACGTCGTCATCTCCGCGCCCTGGATGCCCTCGGTGGATGTCCACGGCCTGGTGCTGGCCCACTCCTCCACGCGTTTCGCGGTGAATTGCCACTCCAACGTCGGCTTTCTGCAAGCCGACTCCAACGGCGTCCGGCTGGTTCGCGAGGCCATGGAAGTGGAAGCGGCCGCGCACAATTTTCATCTGGCGGGCAACAGCATCAAGTTTTGCAAATGGGTGCGCAGCGCCTACACGCGCCCATGCACTTACCTTCCGAACCTCTATTATCTGGACGCCGACTTTCTTCCGTGGCGTCCGCTCTACAGCGGCGGCACTCTGCGCATCGGCGCTTTCGGCGCCACGCGGCCGCTGAAGAACTTCATGAGCGCGGCGGGCGCGGCCCTCGAAATCACGCATCGCTACAAGGCCAATCTCGAATTATGGCTCTCCGCCGGACGCACCGAGGGCGGCGGCGATACCATCCTGCGCTCGGCGCACGCGATGCTGGACGGCCTTCCCAACGTCAAGCTGATCGAGAACGGCTGGCAATCCTGGCCCAAGTTTCGCCAGAGCGTCGCGCATATGCATCTGTTGCTTCAGCCGAGTTACACCGAGTCGTTCAACATGGTGACGGCCGATGGTGTCGCCGAAGGCGTGCCTTCCGTGGTTTCGCACGCCATCGATTGGGCGCCCGATCATTGGAAAGCCATGATGGACGACGTGCTCGACATCGCGCGCGTCGGCCGCTATCTGCTCACCGACCCGTACGCGCCGCAGGAAGGCTTGGAAGCTCTCAAATCGCACAACACCGAGGGCCTGAAATCCTGGCAATCGTTCTTAGGCTTTTGACTCAGACGAATCAACATGCAGTCGCCGTACGAGTAGAACCGATATCCCTCCTTCACCGCATGCTCATACGCCGACAGCACGAACTCCCGTCCCGCAAACGCACAAACCAGCATCAGCAAGCTCGACTCCGGCAAATGAAAATTCGTCAACATCGCGTTCGTGCGTCGAAATTCGAATCCTGGCCGAATGAACAAATCCGTCTCGACACTCTTGCCCAGATATATGCTCTCCACCGCGCGCACACTCGTGGTCCCCGCGCAGATCACACGTTCGGCCGCTCGAATCGTGGCTTCGTTTTGCGAATTTATGAAAAATCGCTCCGCGTGCAGCTTCTCTCCACGCACGGGCTGAAATGTTCCGAGCCCAACATGCAGCGTGACGTACGCGATCTCCGCGCCGGCCTTGCGGCACTGCATCCAAGATTTCGGCCGTGAAATGCAGGCCCGCCGTTGGCGCGGCCACCGATCCGGCCTCGCGCGCAAACACGGTTTGATACCGCTCGCGATCCTCGGGCGTGTCGGCCCGCTTGATATACGGCGGCAGCGGCACATGTCCCGATCCTTGCCCAGCCACTCATAAAAATCTCCGTCCCGATCGTCAAAAGTGAAATCGCAGCGTCCGCTCGCCATACTCGCCGCGCCCGATCACCTCGGCCTCGACGCCGTCAAAAGCCACTCGCTCCCGCGTGCGCATCTTGCGGCCCGGATGCACCAGCGCGGTCCACGTCTTGGCATCCTCGCTCATCGGCTGCACCAGCAACACCTCCACGACGCCCGAAAATCCAACCCGATGCCCAACAATCGCGACGGAAAAACCTTCGAATCGTTCAGCACCAGGCAATCGCCCGCGCGCAGGAACTCGGGGAACTCGCGGAACAGACGATCCTCCCAGCGCTGCTCCGCGCGATAGAGCACCAGCATTCGCGACGCCGCGCGATCCGCCAGCGGCTCCTGCGCGATCGACGACTCCGGCAAGTGATAATGAAATTGCGAAAGGTCCAAATCACAACCATAGCAGTGAATATCTCCGGAGCAGTGAAAATCTTGGCCATCGAAACATCCTGCGACGAAACCGCCGCCGCCGTGGTCGAAGACGGCAGCGCGATCCTATCTTCCGTCGTCGCTTCGCAGCTCGCGCATGGAAAATACGGCGGCGTGGTTCCCGAACTTGCCTCGCGCGAGCACCTGCGCGCGATCGTCGCCGTGGTTCGCCTTGCTCTGGAACAAGCCAATGCCGCGTTCGATGATCTCGCCGCCATCGCGGTCACCGAAGGCCCGGGCCTGGTCGGCTCGCTGCTCGTCGGCATCACTTACGCCAAGTCGCTCTGTTTTGCCCGCGACCTCCCGCTCATCGCCGTCAACCACATCGAAGGCCACATCCACGCCGTGATTCTTGAAGCGGGCGTGGCCATCGAATATCCCGCGCTCGCGCTCGTGGTCAGCGGCGGCCACACCCATCTGTTCGAAGTCCGCGAGGGCTTCGCCTATCGATTGCTCGGAAAGACGCGCGACGACGCAGCCGGCGAAGCCTACGACAAAGTGGCCAAGCTTCTCGGATTCGGCTATCCCGGCGGCCCCATCATCGATCAGCTTGCGCCCCATGGCGATCCGCACGCCGTAAAGTTCACGCTCGCCCGCATGAAGGGCAACACGCTCGACTTCAGCTTTAGCGGACTCAAAACCGCCGTCCTTCGCTGGGTTGAAAAGCAAGCCGAGCATCACGATCTCGCGGCCGAAATCGAAGCCCGCCGCCGTTCGCAAGCTACGTCGCTTCACGATTTCCTCCCACTCACCCCCCAACCCACGCTCGACCTGCTCGCGTCCTTCCAACACACGGTCATCGAAGAGTTGCTCCGCCGCGCCACAGTGTCCATCGAAGAAATCGGCGCGCGATCGCTTATCATCTCCGGTGGCGTCGCCTCGAATGCGGGTCTGCGGAGCGCTGCTCGCGCCGCCGGACTCGCGTGCCCGGTCTATTTCCCCACTCCCGCGCTCTCCACCGACAACGCCGCCATGATCGCCGCCGCCGCGTTTCCAAAACTCCGCGCCGGGCATTTCTCCGATTTCTCGCTGCGCGCCCAAGCCAACCTGGCCCTCGCCTGAGGATAAAATGACAACCATGTTCCACCGCTTTTTAGCCGCGTTCCTGATTACTTCGGCAGCCTTCGCCGCCGTCACGCGCGTTGACGTCACCGAACGATCCGAAGAGGCCGGCTACGAACGCATTGTCGGGAAGATTCACTTCGCGGTTGATCCTAAGCTCGCGCCTAACCGCATCATTGCCGACATCGATCTCGCCCCGCGCAACGCCGAAGGCAAAGTCGAATTCTCGGCCGATTTGTACCTGCTTCGGCCTCACGATCCAACCAAGCGCAACGGGACTGCCCTGGTCGAAATCCCCAACCGCGGCAACAAGGCGCTTGGCATGTTCGATGTCGGCGACCATTTCCTCCTGGAGCAGGGTTTCACGCTAGCTTGGGTCGGCTGGGAGTGGGACGTGCCGCCTTCGCACGGTGTGCTTCGCATTGAAGTGCCGATCGCCACCAACAAGGGCAAACCGATCACCGGTTTGGTTCGCTCGGAATGGGTCGGCAACCAGCGCGTCACCACGATTCCTTTGGGCGATCGCGACGAACTCGGCTACCCCGTGTCCGACGCCCAGGATCCAGCCAACAAACTCTTCGTCCGCGACACGATAGAAGGCGAACGCCGCGTCATCCCGCGCGAACAATGGACCTTCGCCGATCCTACGCACGTCAGTATGGCCGCCGGCTTTGAGCCCGGCAGGATTTACGAAGTGGTCTACAAGGCCAAGGATCCGGTGCTGGTTGGCCTCGGTCCCGCGGCTGTGCGCGACTTTGTGTCGTATCTGAAATACGGTGGCCTGCAGTCCGGTGGAGTGGCCAGTCCGATCGACGACTTCCGCAAAGACATCCGGCGCACCCTCGGCTTCGGCGTTTCCCAAAGCGGCAGGTTTCTTCGGACCTTTCTGTACGACGGTTTCAATCAGGATGAGAAGGATCGCCGTGTCTTCGATGGCGTGTGGGCCCATATTGGAGGCGCTGGCCGTGGCGGCTTCAACGCCCGCTTCGCGCAGCCTTCCCGCGACGGAAATCCGTTCTTCAACATCCTCTATCCGGTCGACATTCCACCCTTTGCGGACGACTGATGGGCTTCTCGCCAACGCCATTCGCACCAACACCGTTCCCAAGATTTTCTACACCAATGGCTCGTATGAATATTGGGGCCGCGCCGCCTCGCTGATTCACACCACGCCCGATGGCAAGCGGGATGTCGCCGCCGCCCAAGGACACGCGCATCTACTTCTTCCCTGGATCGCGGCACGGAACCGGAAGTCTTCCTCCACGGCATCCCGACGCCCAAAACCTCGACAGCACGAACGACTATACGCCTTCCCTGCGGGCGCTCCTCGTCGCGATGCAAGCTTGGCTCGCCGACGGCAAACAGCCGCCTGCGTCCGTGTATCCGCGGATCGCGAAGGACGAGTTGGCTTCCGTGGGAGCCTATGCGTTTCCCAAAGTCCCCGGCATCGCTGTTCCACACTCCAACCGGCGCGCTTTTCGCCTCGATTTCTCCGTCGAGCCTCCCAAACTCGGCCCTCCCTTCCCAACCCTTGTCCCTCAAGTGAATCTCCGATGGCAACGAAACCTCGGGAATCCGAATGCCCGAAATTCAGGTCCCGCTCGCTTCCTACACCGGCTGGAATCTGCGCAGCCCCAAAATTGGCGCGCCCGATCAGTTGTACACCCAGGCCGGGTCCTGGATTCCGTTCCCCGTGAACAAGGCCGAGCGCGAGAATCGCAAAGATCCACGCCTTTCCATCGAAGAGCGCTATCCCTCCAAGAACGACTATCTCGACAAGATCACCGCCGCCGCGCAGCAATTGGTGAAAGAAGGATACTTGCTCGATCGCGACATCACTTACCTGCGGCGATCGCGCCGCGAAAGAATGGGACTATGTTCTAACATCGACCCGATGATCTAACATCAAGTGATGGGTCCCAACACAGCGCAAGCCGAGCAGCCGAAAGTTCCGATAGCCGGCGTCCAGAATTTGATCGCCGTCGGATCGGGCAAAGGCGGCGTCGGAAAAACCACCGTGTCCGTGAATCTCGCGGTCGCGCTATCGCGCCTGGGCCACAAAGTGGGGCTCCTGGATGCCGATGTCTATGGGCCCAACGTGCCGCTGATGATGGGCGTTCGCGCCCAACCGCACGCCATCGGCGAGCGCATCCAGCCGCTCGAAAAAGAACGGCCTGCGCATCATGTCGATGGGCTTCCTGAATCCGGGCGACAAACCGCTGGTCTGGCGCGGGCCGATGCTGCACAGCGTCATCCAGCAGTTCCTGCGCGGCGTCGATTGGGGCGAGCTCGACTATCTGATCGTCGATCTTCCGCCCGGCACCGGCGACGTGCAGCTCTCGCTCATCCAAACCGCGCCGCTCACCGGCGCCGTCGTCGTCACCACGCCGTCCGAAGTCTCGCTCGAAGACGCACGTAAAGCGATCCACATGTTCCAGCAGGTGCGCGTGCCGATCCTCGGCCTGGTCGAGAACATGAGCTATCTGCAATGCCCGCACTGCAGCGAGCGCATTGATGTCTTCAGCCATGGCGGCGGCAAGAAAACCGCCGAGGCGATGAATGTTCCGTTCCTGGGTGAGCTGCCGCTCGATCCCGCGGTTCGTATCGGTGGCGATTCCGGCCAGCCCATCACGCTCGGCGATGCCGGCGCGCCGTTCGTTGCCATCGCGCGGGAAGTGCAGCGCCGGGCGTCTGAAGAGAGCGGCAAAAAAGGCCCCTCGATTAAAATTGAAGAGTAGCTACCGCCGTTCGAAACTCGCGCCGATAAAATCGCGATTCATCCGCGCGATCACTTCGAGCGAAATCTCCTTCGGACACGCCGCCTCGCACTCGCCGATGTTGGTGCAGCTCCCGAATCCCTCGGCGTTGAACTGCCGCACCATCTTCAGCGCCCTCTGCGACCGCTCCGGCTGACCCTGTGGCAGCAACCCCAAATGCGCGATCTTCGCGCCCGTGAACAGCGCCGCCGATGCGTTCGGACACGCCGCCACGCACGCTCCGCAACCGATGCACGCCGCCGCATCCATCGCGCGATCCGCGTTCTCCTTGGGCACCGGGATCGTGTTGCCGTCCGGCGCGCTGCCCGTCGGCACGCTGACGTAGCCGCCCGCCGCGATGATCCGATCGAACGCGCCGCGATCCACCACCAGATCCTTGATCACCGGAAACGCCCTGCGCGCGCCACGGCTCGATGTACAACTCCTGCCCATCCTTGAAATGCCGCATGCTGAGCTGGCACACCGTGGTGGCGGGCAACGGCCCGTGCGCGATGCCGTTGATCATGAACCCGCACGATCCGCAGATGCCCTCGCGGCAGTCGTGCTCGAACGCGATCGGCTCCTCGCCCTTCAAGATCAGACCTTCATTCACGCACGTCCAGCAGCTCCAGCATCGACATGTCGGGATTGGCGTTGTTCGCTTCGTAGCGCGTCATTTTTCCAGGCGCATCCGCGTCTTTTTGGCGCCAGACATGCAAGATCAGGCGCATCACTTGTAGCTCCGCTGGCTGGGATGCACGTATTCAAATGTGAGCGGCTCTTTATGCAGCTCCGGCGCATGCTCCGCGCCTTTGTACTCCCACGCCGCCGTGTACGCGCAGCCGTCGTCGTTACGTTGCGCCTCGCCATCGGGCGTTTGATACTCCTCGCGAAAATGTCCGCCGCAGCTTTCCTCGCGATGCCGCGCGTCGATGCACATCAGCTCGGCCAGTTCGAAGAAATCCGCCACGCGCCCGGCCTTTTCGAGCGACTGATTCAGATCGTCCGCGCTCCCCGGAACGTTCACGTCCCGCCAATATTCGCCGCGCAGCTCGCGAATCTTCCCGATCGCTTCTTCCAATCCCGCGCCCGTTCGCGACATCCCGCAATAGTCCCAAACGATCTTGCCCAATTGCCGATGGAACGCGTCCACCGTGTGCTTGCCCCGAATTCCGAGCAGCTTTTTCGTCAGTTCCGCGACGCACGCCTCGGCGCTGCGAAACTCCGCCGCGCCCGGCATCCACCTTTTCGAGCTTGGTCTTCGCGATGTAATCGCCCACCGTGTAGGGCAAGATGAAATAGCCGTCCGAAAGCCCCTGCATCAACGCGCTCGCGCCCAATCGGTTCGCGCCGTGATCGGAAAAATTCGCTTCGCCGATCACGAACAGCCCCGGGATCGTGCTCATCAGGTAGTAATCCACCCACAGCCCGCCCATGGTGTAGTGAATCGCGGGATAAATCCGCATCGGCACTTTGTACGGATCTTCGTCTGTGATCCGCTGGTACATCTCGAACAAGTTTCCGTAACGCTCGCGAATCACATCCACACCCAGCCGCTGGATCGCATCCGAAAAATCGAGATACACGCCGAGCCCGGTCTCGCCCACGCCGCGGCCTTCGTCGCAAACGGCCTTCGCATTGCGCGACGCCACATCGCGCGGCACCAGATTTCCGAAGCTCGGATAACGGCGCTCCAGATAGTAATCGCGCTCAGCTTCCGGAATCTGATTGGGCGGCGCGTTTGTCGCCAGCCTTCAACGGCACCCAGATGCGGCCGTCGTTGCGCAGCGATTCGCTCATCAGAGTCAGCTTCGATTGATAGTCGCCCGACACCGGAATGCACGTCGGATGAATCTGCGTGAAGCACGGATTCGCGAACAACGCGCCGCGCTTGTACGCCCGCCAGATGGCCGTGCAGTTCGATCCCTTGGCGTTGGTCGAAAGATAATAGACGTTCCCGTAGCCGCCCGTTCCCAGCACCACCGCGTCGCCCACGTGCGATTCAATTCGCCCGGTTACCAGGTTGCGCGTCACGATCCCGCGCGCCCTGCCCGTCGATCACCACCAAGTCCAGCATCTCGGTACGCGGGATACATGGTCACGCGTCCTTCGTGCACCTTGCCGCTCCAGCGCCTGATACGCGCCCAGCAACAACTGCTGCCCAGTCTGCCCGCGCGCATAAAACGTCCGCGACACCTGCGCGCCGCCGAACGATCGATTGGCCAGCGTCCCGCCGTACTCGCGGGCGAACGGCACGCCCTGCGCCACGCACTGATCGATAATGTTCACGCTGATCTGCGCCAGCCGGTACACGTTCGCTTCGCGCGACCGGAAATCGCCGCCCTTCACCGTGTCGTAGAACAGCCGGAATACGCTGTCGCCGTCGCTGTGATAATTCTTCGCGGCGTTGATGCCGCCCTGCGCCGCGATGCTGTGCGCACGCCGCGGCGAATCCTGGAAGCAGAAGCACTTCACGTTGTAGCCGAGCTCGCCGAGCGTCGCCGCCGCCGAAGCGCCGGCCAGTCCCGATCCCACCACGATCATCGTGTGCTTGCGCTTGTTCGCCGGATTCACCAGCTTCATCTCGAAGCGTGCCTGATCCCACAGCTTCTCGATCGGGCCGTGGGGTACGCGAGCGTCGAGTTGCATCAGCGTCATCCATCCCGAGAGCACCGCCACCGGAATCGAAATGTTCCCCGCCGCGATCAACATCGCCACCACCGCCGCGCCTCTCCGCAACATCGGCGTGTAGCGCGGATGCGCGATCCCGAGCGATTGAAACATGCTCCACAACCCGTGATACAGATGCAGGCACAGCAGCAGCATCGCGATGATGTAGAACGCCGCCACCGGAATCACCTGGAAGCTCGCCACCACGTTGCCGTACACATTGCCCGGCTCGTAGTGCGGATTCACCTTGCCGAAGGTGAAGTCGAGCAGATGATAAATCACGAACGCCAGAATGATGGGGCCGCTCCAGTACATGGTTCGCGACGCGTACGACGATCCCGTCGCCGTCTTCTTCCGATAACCCACCGGCCGCGCGCCGATGTTCCGCGCCGCCAGTTGCACGCGACGACCAGATGTGCAGCAGCACCATCGCAAGCAGCACCACGCGCACCGCCCACAGCAACGCGGGCTCGAGCGCAGCAGCACCGCGTAGTGGTTCAGCTTCTCGCGGGCCTTCATAAATCTGAAGATTGCCGATCAGATGTCCAACGACGAACAGAAATAGAATGCAGCCGCTCACGGCCATCGCTGCTTTTTTGCCTGTCGTCGAGGTGTAAAAATGTTCTTGAACTACCGCCGTACCCATCCGTTCATAGGTTACTACCTCGGTTGCTGCCCGCGCCCCTCCGCCGCCGCGCGTACATGTACGCGGCATACGCTACAATCAGCACGCCCGCCACCGCCGAAGCCAGCTTCAGATTGTGCTCCACCAGCGCCGAGCATCTGCTCCCAGCGCGCACCGAAATGATAGCCGATGAAAAGAAACGTGCTCACCCACAGCAGCGCGCCCGCATACGCGAAGCACGCGAAGCCCGGGTATTCCAGCTTCGACGTGCCCGCCACGATTGCAGTGAAATGGCGCACGCCGGGCACGAAATAGCCGATCATCAGCGCCCAATGGCCGATCCGGTTGAACCAGTCATGCACCCAGCGGATCTGCTCGTCGCGAATATGCAGCAGCCGCCCGGCGCGCGAATGCAGAAACTTCCACCCGAGCGTTCGGCCAATGAAGTAGCTGCACGTGATGCCGCACATGCTTCCGCCGAGCGCGCTCGCAAAGGCTGGAATCGCGTGCAGATCGCCGCGATAGATCAGGAAGCCGCACCCGGTCAGCAGAAACTCATCGGGAACGGGAAGGCCGACAATCCCGAAGATCAGCAGCCCGAAGATAGCGAAATAGCCGTAGGTCGCGACCCACTGGAGGACGGCGCTTTCCAATTGACGATGATAGCCTCTCTTAGAGGTGAAAGTATGCAGCGGGCAGCCATCGGCATCCGGCCGCACTCGGGTTGGGGCGCCCTGGTAGTTGTCGCGGGTAATCCCGGCGCGATTCAAGTGCTGGACCGAAGAAGAATCGCGATCGCGCCCAACTTAAAAGGCGCGAACCAGCCGTTTCATTTTGTGAAGGACCGCAGTCTTCCAGCCGCCGAGCGCTACCTGGCTGAATGCGCCGCCGCGTCGGAACAGCTTGCCTTGGAGGCGCTTCGCGAGACCATTGAGGAAGCGCGCCGCCGCCGGAAGATTGTGGCGAGCTGTGCGATTCTTCTCGCCGCAGGCCGCAACCTGCCGCCGCTCTCAAAAATCCTTGCCTCTCATCCTCTCATTCACACCGCCGAGGGCGAGTTCTTTCGCCAATCTTTTCGAAGCGCCGGCGAGCGGCTGAATCTGCCGGTGACAGGGATTCGGGAACGCGATCTCGATCCACGCGCCCAGGCGGTGTTCGGCGCGGACACGGATTCGGTGAAGCGCGAGATTGCAGGCCTCGGAAGTTCGCTCGGTCCGCCTTGGACAACTGACCAGAAGAGCGCGTGCCTGGCGGCGCTGCTAGTTTTGGCCGATTCCAAGCTCGAAATAACGCCCGGAGTTTGAGCCGTGCGTTATCCGACGGACTTGCGCAGGGGGGTGACGGCCTTGGGCGGCGCCACCGAGAAGAACTCGATGAAGCGCTTCTTCGGCTCCGGCGCTTGGCCTGTCTTGGCTTCCAGCATGTATTGAGCGAGCGACGTGAATTGCCGGCCCAGTTCGCTGCTGGATTCCACCCAGTGCCCGGCGGTCATCGCGCGCTGCACGCCTTGATAATCGTTCGGGAACGTCATGTAGATCGGCACGCCGAGTAGCTGTTCAATCTGCCCCGGCGTGATGATGGACCGCTTCGGTTGGCGATTGAGCAAGATGGCCACTCGGTCGCCCAGATCGAGCTGCTTGAGGTACTGATACTTCTCGCGCGCCAGGTGCAGCGAGGGAATCTCGGGAGTGCACACCAGGAAAATCCGCTTGGATTCATGCATGATCTCGAGCGAATACCGCTCCAGGTTGCCCGACATGTCGAAACACAGGGCGCTGTAGTTGCGCCGCATGAACTCCATCAGATGGCGGATCTGCGTCGGCTCGATGCGGAAATCCGGATTCAGCTTTCCAGCGTGCAGCACATCCAGCTTATCGATGGTAGTCACCATGGTGGGCCACAGGCTTTCGTCCATCTCGAGCGCGTGTTCGGCCGCATCCGTCACGCAATAGGTGCTATCCAGTTTCAGCATGAACCGCACCATGCCGGAATTCAGGTCGAAGTCGGACAGCAGCACCGAGGAGTCCGGCACGCGCGACATCGCCACGGCTGCGTTCAGCGCCAGCGTAGATGTTCCCACGCCTGCTTTGGAAGGCAGGAAGCTGAAAACCTGATTGGTCGCTTCGATGGCCGGCGGCCTCGCTTGAACAGCATCCTTGATGCGTACTAAGGCATCCACCAGCGCCTGGCGATCGAACGGCAGCGACGCAAACTCGCGGATTCCCGCGCGCATCACTTCCAGCAAAATCTGCGGATCGACGAAGCGATTGATCGCGACAATTTGAACGCCCGGCGTGTTCTTCTCTACCTCGCGCGCAATTTCCATCGCCTTGGCCGTCGACTCTGTGCTGACAAATATCACTTGCGGCGCATGCGCTCGCAAAAAACGCATCAGTTCCAAAGAATTCGGATAGCGGTCGAGTGTCCGCGTTACGCTAACGATCCCGATCTCGGTCAGTATCGCCTCTAAGCGCTCATTCAAATCTACATCGGGACAGATTATTATGCCTCTAAGCATCTCTTTGTGACACTCCTGAATGTAGACTAAGGCTGAAACACGGTATCAACAATTGGTTCTTGGTACTAGTTCGGGGCGCAGGTCGCCTTAGAACGTATAGTGTTCGCGGAGGGTATTCTCGGGGGAACGCCTTAGGCCCGGAGCGTCCACCAGCGCCGAATCGCGGTCAATGACAAAACGGATTCCACCAAGCCAAACGGCCATGCTCCTTGCAGAAAACCGTACGCTGATCCGAGCAGGCACGCTCCAGCGAAACCGAGTATAAACCAGCGGCTCCGATTCTCGAGCGCGTAGCAGACCAGCATGGCGGTGACTGCAAATAATCCGAAAGCAGAAAGAGTGCTCAATTGCCCATGTTGTCACACGGGGCCTTAAGAAGTCCTTAATGGGACGCGAAATTTTCGGACGTGATCAGTCCGTGCTCAACGATCATTAGCCGCAAGTTCATCCGGTTCGTCGCAAAGAATATGACAATTAATCATGACTATCTCGAAGGGCGACCTTTTAGCGAATGAGGCGCTTGCCCTACGGCTCATCGGGCAACATTGTGCCAATGCCGCCATCGGCGAGGAATACGAAAAGGACTTACCACATTTTAAACCAATACACGCTACGACTTGGAAGGTTCTAGCAGATGCACAGTGCGTGAAGTTGACTTCGATTTGGCATTTTCAAATTACGGGACACGGGTGGATCAAAGCGCTCGAAGCGATTGGTGTCCTGTGCAGCGAGCAGATGAAGAAGGATCTGGGTTGCATCTCCGCTAGACTAAAAGACCGTCTTAAAAGAACACAGGGGCCCGCACTCGTCGGAACCGACGAGATCGTAAGCGAGACGGGGTTGCCCCACTACTGGGTCGTCAATGTTATCCATAGCCATCTCATCGCACATTGCCTTAAAGATAAGGATGCTGATTGGGCAGAGGACGATCATATGGAGAGCCTGATTGAGATACCAATCGACTTTGGACACCCTCTGCCCTAACCTTCTGCCTTTGGTCGGCACTTCCCGACAACAGGAAGGAGGCGCAGCTCTCAGGAAAGATCGACAACTTTCATTCACTGAATGACAACGCGATTTCGCTATCACGGCGCACCTGCTCGATCGTGAGCGGAAGATTGATGCCGTGGGTCTTGAGGAAGGCATCCATCTGCTCGCGCGTGCGGATGCCCAGGGCTCGACGGCCTTGGGCTGTGGAAAGTGCACCCGAACGAACGCCTTCAAGAACCAGCGCTTCAAGCGCAGCGCGCGAGAGTGCCTGGGGGTCCTGACCGAGATATTGGGCCAGTTCCTCTGGCACATCGAAAGTCACTTGCATAAAGCCTCAAAGTTCCTACAACCGGCAGATCAGCAGTTCGCGCTCGTAAATCATCTCCGGCGGCAAATGATCGTGCAGCTCCAGGAACAGCTCCTCGTGCTCGATCACTTCCTTCTGCCACGCCTCGCGGTCGAAGGCCTGCAGCTCATCGAACTGCTCGCGTGAAAAACTCAAGCCCGTCCCACTCGATGTCCTCGTAGCGCGGCATCCAGCCGATGGGCGTCTCGCGGCCCAGCGCGCGGCCATGCGCCCGGTCCACGATCCACTTCAGCACCCGCATGTTCTCGCTGAAGCCCGGCCACAGGAACTTGCCATTGGCATCCTTGCGGAACCAGTTCACGTGGAAAATGCGCGGCGTCTCGCTCAAGCGTCCGCTGCATCTTGATCCAGTGCCGGAAATAATCGCCCATGTGATACCCGCAGAAGGGCAGCATGGCCATCGGATCGCGCCGCACTTGCCCCACGCCGCCCGCCGCCGCCGCCGTCGTCTCCGAGCCCATGGTTGCGCCCGATGTACACGCCCGCGCTCCAGTTGAACGCCTGGTACACCAGCGGCATGGTGGTGGCGCGCCGGCCGCCGAAGATGAGCGCGCTGATCGGCACGCCGTTGGGATCTTCCCACGCCGGATCGATGGTCGGGCATTGCGAGGCCGGCGCCGTGAAGCGCGAGTTGGGATGCGCGGCCTTGGCCCCGGTCTCCTTCGCGATCTCCGGAGTCCAGCGATTGCCCCGCCAGTCCAGGCACTCGGCCGGCGGCTCGTCGGTCATGCCCTCCCACCACACGCCGCCTTCGGGCGTCAGCGCGACGTTGGTGAAAATCGTGTTGCGCGCCAGCGTCGTCATGGCGTTCGGATTGGTCTTCACCGACGTCCCCGGCGCCACGCCAAAGAAGCCCGCCTCGGGATTGATGGCCCGCAGCCGGCCGTTCGCATCCGGCTTGATCCAGGCGATGTCGTCGCCCACGGTCCACACCTTCCAGCCCTCGAATCCCTTGGGCGGAATCAGCATCGAGAAATTGGTCTTGCCGCAGGCGCTCGGAAACGCCGCCGCCACGTAGGTCTTCTCGCCGTGCGGATCCTCCACGCCCAGAATCAGCATGTGCTCGGCCATCCAGCCCTCGTCGCGCGCGATGTTGGACGCGATGCGCAGCGCGAAGCACTTCTTGCCCAGCAGCGCATTGCCGCCGTAGCCCGATCCGTACGACCAGATCTCGCGCGTCTCGGGGAAATGCACGATGTACTTCTCTTCGTTGCACGGCCACGGCACGTCGTTCTCGCCCGGGCCCGAGCGGCATGCCCACGCTGTGCATGCACGGCACCACGCGCTTTTCGTCCTTGTCGATTTCCTTGAACACCTGCAGCCCGATGCGCGCCATGATGCGCATGTTCACCACCACGTACGGCGAATCGGTGAGCTGCACGCCGATCTGCGACATGGGCGAGCCGACCGGCCCCATGCTGAACGCCAGCACGTACATCGTGCGCCCGCGCATGCATCCGCTGAACAGGCTCCTTCAGCTTCTTGCGCATCTCATACGGGTTCACCCAGTTGTTGGTCGGTCCGGCGTTGTCTTTCGACAGCGAGCAGATGAACGTGCGGTCCTCCACGCGCGCCACATCGCTCGCGTCCGAGCGCGCATAATAGCAGCCCGGCCAAAGCTCCTCGTTCAGCTTGATGAACGTGCCGCCCGCCACCATCTGGGCGCACAGCGCTTCGTTTTCTTCTTCCGAGCCGTCCACCCAATGGATATCGCGCGGCTTGGTCAGCTCCGCCATCTTCTCCACCCACCGCAGAAGATGCTTGTTGGAGCTGAGCGGCCGGGCCACGTCCCGGGTCGTCTTTGTGGTTGCCGTTGACATAAGTTCCATTATGACGAATCTTTGCGTATCTTCGCCAACATACCGCCGCGCAGACCTTTATCATAGGATTAGGATGATGAGGTTACTTGCGCTGCGTTGCCCGGCGTTCTGCCTGGCGGCCTGCGCCGTGTTCTCCGCGCAGATCATTTCGGCACAGATCATTCCGTTCGAATCCAACGGGCTGCTGTACAAGACGCTCACCAAGGGCGGCGTCACGGTCATGTTCGCGTACCTGCCGGCGCACTTGAAGGAATACTCCATCATGCAGGTTTCGATATCCAACGGATCGCCCGTCTCCTGGACGGTGAAGCCGGAAGATTTTAGCTACCGCCAAGAGGATGGGACCGCGTGGCAAGCCTCGCCCGCGCTGAGTGTCGTGAACTCCTTACTCGCCAAAGCCGGCCGCCGCGATGTGGTCAAACTGGTGACCACCTACGAACGCGGCGTCTACGGCAACGAGCACATGCAGACCACGAATGGCTATGAAACCCGCCGCCAAAGCGCGCTCGCCGAAGGTGTTTCCGCGCGGCTCAAAGCCGGCGCCGCCGCATCCGCTCTGGCGCTGGTGCCCACCAAGCTTGGCTCCGGCGAATCCACCGACGGCGCCGTGTTTTTCCCGAGCAGTGGAAAAGTCCTCGGCCCCGGTACTCTCACGGTTCACACTGGCGGCGAGACATTCGAATTTCCCTCCGACGGCGAACCGGCCAGCGGGAAATAGCTCTTACAAATCCTCTAACTCTCGCCGCGCCTTATCCAGGATATCTTCCACCCGCTTTCGCAGCGCTGGATCGCGCGTCGCGTGCTTCATGGCGCGGAATGTAGCCTTCATCAGCGGACCCAGCGGGCTGCCCACGATCCACTCGCCCCAGTCGCCCCAATCCGAAGTCCGGCGCCAGATGTTGTCCGCGGTCGCGCGCTCGCGTTCCAACTCCTGCTTTCCGAGATCGGTCAGCTGATACACCCGCTTGCCGTCCTTCGTCTCGGAGATGATCATCCCCTCGTCTTCCAGTTGCTGCAGCGCCGGGTACATGGTGCCCGCGCTCACGCGATAGCTTCCGCCCGATCGCGTCTCCAGTTCCTTCATCAATTCGTATCCGTGCCGCGGCTTTTCCGATAGCAGCGACAGAATCGCAATCCGCACCTCGCCCGCGCCGAAAAATCGCCCGCGCCTGCTCCACGGTGGAGCATAAGCCCATCCGCCCCAATCGCCGGACTCGTTCCAGCGGCCGCAATATCCGTATCTCATGGCAAATCTCCTAGCTCGTTCGATACAGTCGAACGTAATATATCGACAAAGCTATCGTACGATATATCGTCCGGCAATCGCAAGCTCTCAGTTTGCCCATAAGGTACAATGAGATCAGGCCTTTTCCCCGACGCGCCGCGCCAAACGCCCGCATCACGTTAGTTATAAAGGGCCAGTAACGAACACCGTATGTTCTGCCGCCTACTTCTGAGGAGTTCCCTGCCCAGTGTGGATAGTTAAGATCGCGCTGAACCGCCCCTACACGTTCATCGTGATGGCGCTTCTGATCCTGCTTATCAGCCCGCTGGTCATTCTGCGCACGCCCATCGACATCTTCCCCAACGTCGACATCCCGGTGGTCGCGGCGCTGTGGAACTACCAGGGCCTCAGCGCCGAGGAGATGGAAGAGCGCGTCGGATCGCCGTATGAGCGTTCGCTTACCACTGTGGTCACCGACATCGATCACATGGAATCGCAGACCGTCAACGGCCGCAGCATCACGAAGGTCTTCTTCCACCCCGGCACGCGCACCGAAATGGCGATGGCGCAGATGACGGCCGTCGCCCAGAACGCCATCCATCAGATGCCGCCCGGATCGCAGTCGCCCTACATGATCGTGTACAGCGCATCCAGCGTTCCTATCCTCCAACTGGCGCTTTCCGGTCAAGGGCTCTCCGAGCAGCAACTGTTCGATTACGCCGCCAACTTCATCCGTACGCAGCTCGCTACGGTGAAGGGCGCGGCTGTTCCCTGGCCGTATGGCGGAAAGCAGCGCCAGGTGATGATCGATCTGCAGCCCGCGCTGCTCCAGTCCAAAGGCCTGTCGCCGGCCGACCTCGTGAACGCGATCAACACCCAGAACCTGATCCTGCCCACGGGCACTTCCAAGATCGGCCAGTTCGAATATGATGTCGGCCTGAACGCCAGCCCCGAGACCATTCAGGAGCTCAACGATCTTCCGGTAAAGGCCGTCGGGAGCACAACATCTACGTACACGACGTAGCTCACGTGCGCGACGGTTTCTCGCCGCAAACCAATATCGTCCGCCGCAACGGCCAGCGCAGCACACTGCTGAGCATTCTGAAGATCGGCGACACGTCCACGCTCGACATCGTCAAGGAAGTGCGCGATATGCTGCCGAAAATCGCCGCCACGCTTCCGCCTGCAGCTCAAGATCGAGCCCATCGCCGATCAGTCGCTGTTCGTGCGCGCCGCCGTGAACGGGGTCGTTCGGGAGGCCATCATCGCCGCCTGTCTCACCGCGATCATGATCCTGCTGTTTCTCGGGAGCTGGCGCAGCACGCTGATCATCGCGATCTCCATTCCTCTTTCGATCCTTTGCTCCATCTGCGTCCTGAGCGCGCTCGGCGAAACCATCAACATCATGACGCTGGGCGGACTGGCGCTGGCCGTCGGCATCCTGGTCGACGACGCCACGGTCACCATCGAAAATATCGACCGCAATTTCGACGAAGGCAAGGACCTGCACACCGGCATCCTGGACGGCGCGGCGCAGATCGCGCTTCCTGCGCTGGTTTCCACGCTCTGCATCTGCATCGTCTTTCATCCCGATGTTCTTCCTCACCGGCGTCGCGCGCTATCTGTTCGTCCCGCTCGCCGAGGCTGTGGTGTTTGCGATGCTTGCGTCCTACGTGCTCTCGCGCACCCTGGTTCCGACGCTCGCGATGTACCTGCTCAAAGTCCACGGGCATCATGCGACCGAGCCGAAATCCTGGAACATCGCCGGCGCGGTTCCAGCGGGCCTTCGAGCGCGGTTTTGAGGCTTCGCGTCTGGGCTATCTCCGGACTGCTGGAAACTTGCATTCGCGCGCCGCCGAGTCTTCGTTCCGGTATTCCTCGGCGCTCTGCGCCGCCGCCTTTCTCTTGATGCCTTGGCTCGGCCGCGATTTTTTCCCGGTCACCGACGCCGGCCAGTTCAATCTGCATTTCCGCGCCAAAACCGGCACGCGAATCGAAGAGACCGCGCGCCTGGGCGACTTGATCGAAACCTCGATGCGCGAAGCGATTCCCGAATCCGATCTCGCCAGCATCATCGACAACATCGGGCTTCCATATAGCTCCATCAACATGGCCTACAGCAATTCGGCGCCGATCGGCACCATGGATGCCGATGTTCTGGTCACGCTTAAGCCCGGCCACCGGCCATCCGACTTTTACGTCCACGAGCTGCGCCGTAAGCTGCCGCGTGAATTTCCGGGCGTCACCTTTTACTTCCTGCCGGCCGACATCGTGAGCCAGATTCTGAACTTCGGCCTGCCGGCGCCCATCGATATTCAAGTCTCCGGCCCGAACTTAGTCGCCAACCACGCTTTCGCCACCAGTCTTCTCAGCCAGCTCCGCACCGTGCCCGGCGCGGTGGATCTCCGGGTCCACCAGCTTTTCGATCTGCCGCGAATTCAGGTGAACGTCGATCGCACCAAGGCCATCGAGAGCGGCTATTCGCAGCTCGACGTCGCCAACAGTTTGCTGATCTCGCTGAGCGGAAGCTCTCAAACACAGCCCTCCTACTGGCTGGATCCGAAGAACGGCGTGACGTATAACCTGGTGGCGCAGACGCCGCAGTACGACATCTCTTCGGTGGGCGATCTCAACAACATTCCGATCACCGGCCAAGCCGTCCGGCGCTCGGAAATCATGGGCGACGTTGTCAACACCAGCCGCCGCGCCGAAATGGCCGTCGTTTCGCACTACAACATCCAGCGCGCCATCGATATTTTCGGTAACGTGCAGGATCGCGATTTGGGCGGCGTCGCCACCGACATCGACCGCATTGTCGAAAAGGCCCGCGAAAAACTTCCGCGCGGATCGCAATTGATCGTGCGCGGCCAGATCGATACCATGCAGTCGTCCTTCCGCGGCCTGCTGGGCGGCCTGATTCTTTCCATCATCCTGGTCTACTTTCTCATCGTGATTAACTTCCAATCCTGGCTCGACCCGTTCATCATCATCACCGCGCTTCCCGCCGCCATGGCCGGAATCGTCATCTTTCTCTTTATTTCGCGCACCACGCTGAGCGTCCCCGCGTTGATGGGCGCCATCATGAGCGTCGGCGTGGCCACGGCCAATAGCATCCTGGTGATCAGTTTCGCCAAGGATCATCTGCAGGCCGAAGGCGATCCGGTGCGCGCCGCGCTCGAAGCCGGTTTCACGCGGTTCCGGCCCGTTCTCATGACCGCGCTCGCCATGATCATCGGCATGATTCCGATGGCCATGGGCCTGGGCGAAGGCGGCGAGCAAAACGCCCCGCTCGGCCGCGCCGTGATCGGCGGACTGATCTGCGCGACCATCGCCACCCTGTTCTTCGTACCCACTGTGTTCAGCATGTTGCACCGGAGGCGCATGATTGCCGATGCTAGATAGTGAGCCCATGCTGGAGACCCAGATCAAGACCAAGGCCGTATTGCCTCCCAGCCTGCCGCCGGCCCGTTCGCGAAAGCTACGGTTTGCGGTCCTGCTCGTCCTGGCCATACTGATCGTCGCCGGCGTCGTTTTCTGGGGCATCAACGCCCGCATTCAGACCGCCGCCGCGGTAAAAGAAACCACGCGGGAACTAGCGATTCCGGCCGTTTCCGTGATTCATCCCAAGCCGGGCGCCATGAAGAACGAAGTGGTCCTCCCCGGCAATGTGCATGGCTTTCACCGACTCACCCATCTATGCGCGCTCCAGTGGCTACCTGAAGCAATGGAATCGTCGACATCGGCGGCCATGCGAAAGCCGGGCAGGAGCTCGCGATCATCGAAGCGCCCGAGCTCGATCAGCAGGTCAGCCAGGCCAAGGCCACCCTGCAGCAGGCGCAGGCCTCGTTAGATCAGGCCATCGCCAACGAGCAGCAAGGCAAGGCGAACGAGGAGCTCGCTCGCGTCAACGCCGATCGCTGGCAGAACCTGGTGACAAAAGGCGCGGTCTCGCGCCAGGAAAACGATCAGTATCAGGCGCAATACCAGGCGCAAGTGGCCAATCTCAACGCGCTCGAACAAGCCATCGCGGCCGCGCGCAGCAATATCGCCGCGGCTCGAAGCCAATCTGGGCCGGCTGCAAGAGATGCAGAGCTACGAAGTTGTGAAAGCCCCATTCGATGGGATCGTGACGGCGCGCAATATCGACGTCGGCGCGCTCATCAATGCCGGCAACGGAGGGCCGGCGCAGGAGCTGTTCCACATGGCCGCCACCGCGAAGCTGCGCGTTTATGTGAGCGTCCCGCAAGCGGATTCGCGCGCTGCCGCGCCAGGGCTCAAATCCTATCTGACGCTGTCGGAATTTCCCGGCCGCCATTTTCCGGGCGAGCTGGTTCGCACCGCCGGCGCCATCGACCAGGCCACACGAACGCTGCTCACCGAAGTGGACGTCGATAACGCCTCGGGCGAACTTCGTCCGGGCGCCTACGCCGAAGTGCATCTCATGATTCCCGAAGGCTCGCGCTCGCTCATTTTGCCCGTCAGCACGCTGCTGTTCCGGAGCGAAGGCCTGCGCGTCGGCGTGGTCCGCGATGGCAACAAAGCCGAATTGGTTCCCGTCATCCTGGGCAAGGACTACGGCAACGAAGTCGAAGTCGTTTCAGGCGTCGACGAAAACGATTTGGTGATTTCCAATCCGCCCGACTCGCTCGCCAGCGGCGCGACCGTGCAAGTTGTCAAGTCCTCCGACGTCCGCTGATCACGTGGTGGACCTGAACTGGCACATTCCGGTGACCGAAGAGGTAGCGGTGGACGCCGAAACTCTGGCCGCTATTGACGTGGGATCAAAGACGCTGACGAAGGCCGTACCGTCTCCCTCGACGAGGCCTCGAAGCTGATCCCCCAGTGGATTTCCAAGTTCGAATCTCAGAGGCCGCACTAAGTCGAGTCACATGACTCAGCCAAGGTTTCCAACGCACGGCCCAGCATAGCGACCGCGCTACCGAGCCGCGACCGTGAGGGAGACGGTGCCCTATTATACGGCTACGTGCTTCAATAAGTGACCGAGGGCAGGAACGCGCCCTTCGGTTCGTTGTACAGCCCCATCGACATCAGCGTCATCGGCTGCACCACTCGCAGGCCATTGGACAAGACACCAGCGAAACAGCTCCGAGTTGCGCGATGGCACCAGGATTCCGGGACCCACGAAACCGTCGGCTGCCGCGATGATCGCCTGCAGATCGGGATTGGTTTCCGCAACCGCATGCCCGAAGAAAGCCAGCGACGACTGGCATATCCGGTGATGCGGCCGTGACGTTCGACGACGGTCGCGGTGCCCTGGCTGAATGGCATCGGCGAGTTCTCCGCCTCGATGATGTCCATGCACGCGCAGAGCGACTCGGTTGCACGCTTCCAGATCCGAAAGCTGTGCCGCGCGCACCGCAAATCCGTCGAAAGCTTTCTTGATCGCCGGCCCGTTGATGACCGCCAGAGGTTCGCGAACATCGAAGCCCAACGTCGTGTAAAGCGAGAGCGACCGATTGTGAAATGCGGCCTGGACCAGACGAACGCCCGCGAAGTTTCGGTCGCGCGCGCGATCGAGCACCGCTTCCATCAGCTTGCGGCCGACGCCGCGATTCTGCACCTTCGGATCGATCGTGATGGGCCCGATGCCGGCGATCGTGTCGCGTTCGTCCAGGCAGTTGCTGCCGGCGATGCGTCCACCGGATTCGGCGACCACGCAATAGAAGCCGGGATGCGAAAACAGTTGGGTCAACAGTCCAACGCCTCGCGCGAGTTCCGGTATGTCCGGCGGAAAATTGTGATCGGTGTTGATCTTGTGAAACGCTTCGTAACAAATTTGCCCGCAAACGGGGGCGTCTTCGGGCTTCGCGCGGCGAATCGTGACCGCGGCGCGGCTTGGAGCGGCAGTAGACATAGGCCTCCGATTTTCGGATTACAGTTTCAACAGCGCTCGCAGGCGCTTGGTTTGCACGCGGCTCACGGGCACTTCGGTCTGCTTCTTGTCATCCATGCGGAGCTGGAAGCTGGACTTGAACCACGGAATCACTTCCTTGATCCGATGAATGTTCACCAGGAAAGACCGGTGCACGCGCCAGAACGTGTCGGGATCGAGGTTGGATTGCAGCTCTTCGATGGTGCGGTAGTTCGATTCGCCCTCGACGTTGGTCGCCACCACGGTGATGAGTCCGTCATCGATGGTGGCGTAAACCACGTCCTGCGCGTCGACGATGAAGTTGCGATTGTTGTTCTTCACCAGCAGCTTGGTGCGCTGCGGCGAAGGTTTCAGCGGCGCGATTTCCGGCTGCGGCGCCGTCTTGGCTTTGTCGGTAACGGCTTTGCGCGCGCGCTCCACCGCCAACGCCAGCCGGTCTTTCTCGATTGGCTTCAGCAGATAATCCAGCGCTTCCCAGCGGAACGCCTGGATGGCGTACTGATCGTAGGCGGTGGCGAGAATGAAATGCGGCAGCGGGATGTTCTTCTCGCGCAGATTCTGGATCACTCCGAAGCCGTCCAGGCCGGGCATCTGCACGTCCAGGAACACGACGTCGGGTTCCAGATTCTCGATCAGCTTGACGGCTTCCAGCCCGTTGCGGCCGGTGGCCAGGATCTCGATGTCGGGAAATTCCTTCAACAGATAGGAAAGCTCATCGCGCGCGAGTTGTTCGTCATCGATCAGAATGGCGGAGATAGTGCCGGCTGAATGGTGCTGGCAGTACGCTCAGTCATTGCATTCAGTGTAGCCAATTTCCGGTCAGCAAAGTCGTTCACAAAAATGCGCGCGGTGACGCCGTCGCGCGGACCGATGATCCAACAAGGAATGAGCTTCGTATCGGCGTCGATCGCGGCCCAGGTCCAGCAGTCGCCAGCAAAGGGGTTCTCAGCCGCCATCTCCGGCGTCACGTTCTTAGCCTTGGCGTAGCAGAAAGCCCAGCACTCATCGACTCGGATACGCTTGCAGGGCAGATTCCGAAGAACTTCGTCCTGAAACGCCAGTCACGCTTGTCCCACTTCTAGAAGGAGTTTTTGAATCGTGTTTTTAGCGGTTCCAGTCATGCGGACGGTGGAACGGATGCTGTTACCCTCGACAAGGGCGGAGATTGCCTGGCATCGCGTCTCCATGTCAAGGCGGTTCATACTGACCATCATACTTGACGACTTGACTAACGTCAAGTATTTTGGTCAAATAGGTCGATGTACGCTTGCTCAGACTATTTTACGGGTGTAAAATGCCGAATCTTCTCTTGTCAGGGCGCCAAAAGTGCGCGTTTTGCCGTATCGCGACATAAAATGTTACAATAGCGACGGATAGGCGTCGCAAGCCCGGTTCGAGGGCACATTGGAGAAGCCTCGTCGCCACCCAAGGAGATTCGCAGTTGTCCACCATAGGAAACACCAGGATTGCGCCCGCCGAAGGTAAGTTGGGGGTCCTGATTCCCGGCATTGGAGCGGTCAGTACGACGTTCATGGCGGGAGTTGAAGCTGTGAAACGCGGCCTTGGCGCAGCCCATTGGATCGCTCACGCAGCTGGGAACCGTGCGGCTCGGGAAACGCACCGAAGGCCGCAGCCCGTACATCAAGGATTTTGTTCCGCTGGCAGGCTTGAATGACCTGGTTTTCGGCGGCTGGGATATTTTCAACGACACCGCCTACGAATCGGCCGTGCATGCCGCGGTGCTCGAAAAGTCGCTGCTCGAAAAGGTGCGGGAGCCGCTGAGCGCCATCAAGCCCATGCAGGCGGTTTTCGATCACCGATTATGTGCGGCGCCTGAACGGGCCCAACGTCAAAGAGCCGGCTCGAAGATGGAAAAGGCGGAAATGCTGATGGAGGACATCCGGCAATTTCGCGAGACCAACGGCGCGGAGCGGCTGGTGATGATCTGGTGCGGGTCCACCGAAGTGTTCCACAAGCCGGGAGCCGTGCATCAGACGCTGAAAGATTTCGAGTGCGGATTGCAGAAGAACGATCCGGACATCGCGCCCAGCCAGATTTACGCCTATGCGGCGCTGAAGAGCGGAGTGCCGTACGCCAATGGCGCGCCGAATCTGACCACCGACACGCCGGCCTTGCTGGAGCTCGCTCGCGACCGCCAGATTCCGATCTGCGGCAAGGATTTCAAGACCGGGCAGACGTTCATGAAGACGCTGGTTGCGCCGGGATTGAAGGCGCGCATGCTGGGAATGTCGGGCTGGTTCTCGACCAACATTCTGGGCAATCGCGACGGCGAAGTGCTGGAAGACCCGGGTTCCTTCAAGTCCAAAGAAGAGACCAAGCTGAGCGTGCTCCAGCAGATTCTGCAGCCCGAGCTTTACCCGCAGCTTTACAAAGATCTTTATCACGCAGTTCGCATCAATTACTATCCGCCGCGCGGCGACGCCAAGGAAGGCTGGGACAACATCGACATCTTCGGATGGCTGGGTTATCCCATGCAAATCAAAATCAATTTCCTGTGCCGCGATTCCATCCTGGCCGCTCCTCTGGTGCTGGATCTGGTTCTGTTCCTGGATCTGGCGCAGCGCGCGGGCATGAAAGGCATCCAAGAGTGGCTTTCCTTCTACTTCAAAGCTCCCATGACGGCGCCGGGATTGTATCCGGAGCACGACGTTTTCATTCAGTTGATGAAGTTGAAGAACACGCTGCGCTGGATGCGCGGTGAGGATTTGATTACACACCTTGGGCTCGAGTACTACGACTAACGGATCCAAACGACAGGAACCGGCCAAGCGAAAAGTGCTGGTGATCGGCGGAACTCTGTTCATCGGCCAGGCGCTGGTGAAGCAGTTGGTCCACGCCGGGCACGACGTCACCGTTCTGCATCGCAAGCCCCGCCACAAGCTGGGAAAGAAGGTCGGCAATATTGTCGCCGACCGCAACGATCCCGATGCGGTGAAGCGGGCGCTCGCGGGCAAGAACTTCGACGTCGTCTACGACAACGTGTACGACTGGGAGCATGGCACCACGGCCGCGCAGGTGGAAGCCACGGCGCGGGCCTGCGGAAACAATCTGCATCGATATGTTTTTATGTCGAGCGTGGGCGCCTATGGCGACGGTCTGAATCATCACGAAGGCGACGCGCTGGCGCCGGACGATCATTACGATCCCTACGTGCGCAACAAGGCCATGAGCGAGCGCGCGCTGTTCCGCATGCGGCAGCGCAATGGATTTCCGGTGGTGACGCTGCGTCCGCCGTTCGTATATGGCCCGGGGAATCCGTTTTATCGCGAGGCTTTTTTCTGGGATCGGCTGCGCGACGGCCGTCCGCTGATTCTGCCGGGCGACGGCCGGCGGCTGATGCAGTTTGTGCATATCGACGATCTGGTTGGTGCGTGCGTCAAGGTGATGGACATTCCCGACATTGAGGGGCACGCGTTCAACATCGCCAATCCCCGGCCGCTTGACGCAGGTGGAAGCGGTGGAGGCGTTCGCGCGCGCCGCAGGAAAGGAACCAACCTTCGTGCGTCTGCCGCGCGAGCGGATCTTGCGCGCCGGCGGCCATCCCATGGGACCGAAGATGTACTTCGGCGTTTATTTCGATCTGCCGGCGATCACGGTGGTCGTGAACAAAGCGCAGCGCATTTTGAAATTCAAGCCGGTGGAATTCAATGCCGGATTGAAGGAAACCTACCGCTGGTACATGCGGCACAAGTTCCCGAAGCCCGATTATTCTTTTGAGGACGGCCTGATCGCCTCCGCGCCCGCGTCGGCGTATTCGGCGCCGGTAGACTAGGAGCATAATGGGGAGAGGTTCGCCGATGTCGAGCGCCACACTCGTTTCTGTCCAGGAATATCTCGCCGCGAGCTTTGATCCGGATCGGGATTATGTGGACGGCGAGATCCAGGAGCGCAATTTGGGCGAGCAGCCACACAGTCGAACACAAATGAGTCTAGGCGCTTTCCTGTTTAATAGGGAAGCTCAGTGGGGGATCCGCGTACTGTCAGAACAGCGCGTACAAGTCAGTCCCACGCGTTTTCGTGTGCCGGATTTGTGCGTGCTCCCGGCTTCCGCTCCTCGCGATCCAATAGTGCGGCAGGCGCCATTTCTCTGCATCGAGATTCTTTCGCCAGAAGACAGAGTCTTGCGACTCAACGAAAGACTGTCGGACTATTTCCAGATGGGAGTCCGCTACGTTTGGGTGATCGATCCGTTGACCAAGCAGGCGTTTTGCTACACGCCGGGCGAGATGCACGAAGTGCTGAACGGGATCCTGCGCACGAAGGATCCGGACATCGCAGTCCCGATCGAGGAAGTCTTCGAATCCTGACTCAGGCGCCGCGCTCTTCCGCGCGCACTTTCTCTAGTCGCTCACGCAAGACATCCGGGAGCGCGGCTTCGATTTCGGGCGTGATCAAGCCCGACCGAATCCATGTCGATGATGATGGGTTTTGTCACGCTGGCGAAAACTGATGAGTTTCATTCGCACCAGCTCTGCGGGCGCGACCAAGAGGATACCCCCTTCGCCTACCGAAGGGTCCGCGAGTCTCGGCACTGGCTCCAGATCGCTCGGACGCACCCTCTCGCCAGCAATCAGCAGGTGAATTCCGCTGCGCGCTTTGGGTGCTTTCGCGTCGACGAGCATATCGACCCCGGCAACATGGCGGTATTCCAATCCCAGGTTGCGCACGGCTTCGGTAATGCGGGGCAGGTCCGCGCGATTCACGGCCAAATCCACATCCTTGGTTAATCGAGCGGCAAGCGGATCGCGCGAGGCGACGTGGAACAACACGGCCAGTCCTCCAACGACGCGATATTCAATTCCAGCTTCGCGAAGAGATCGACAGACTCGCTCGGCCAGAGCACTCAGTTGTTCCAAATGATTATCGTAGGCTTGGAAGATCAATACCCTCACTCTAACGCGTTCTGCGTTTCGAATGGCGGTGCGGCCGCGCAGGCGGCGGGTCAGGTTGCCGGTTTGTCGCGCGCCTGTATTTTTGCACGGCCACGTTGTGCTGCTCCATCGTCGTCGAGAATTGATGGCCGCCCGAGCCATCGGGCTTCGCGACAAAGTACAGATAATCTGTCTCGGCGGGCGCGAGCGCCGCTTTGAGCGACTCGATGCCCGGATTCGCGATCGGGCCAGGCGGAAGGCCCGCATGCTGGTAGGTGTTGTAGGCGTTATTGCTGTTGAGATCGGACCGATAGATGGCGCCGCGATACCGTTCCTCGAGCAGCGCGGCGTAGATTGTCGTGGGGTCGCAATCCAGCGCCATTCCCTTGCGCAGACGATTTTCATAAACCGAAGCCACGATGGGGCGCTCCTCGGGAACCGCGGTCTCCTTCTCCACTAGCGAGGCCAGCGTGACGGTGTTATTCGCGGTTGCGCCGCGCGGTTGAAACGCGCGCCAATGCTTGCGGAACTGGCCGGTCATCATCACGCAAAGCTGCTGTACGGTTGTGGCGCGCGTGATGCGATAGGTGGAGGGAAACAAGTAGCCTTCAAGCGTGGGAGCGCCCGGGGCAAGATCGCGGATCAGCGCGGGATCGCGGGCGAGCATGCAGAAATCGAGCGGGCTTGCAGAAAATCGAACCGGGAAATGCTGGCGGCGATGTCGAACATGTTGCTGCCTTCCGGAACCACGAGCTCGTAAAAGAACACGTCGCCGCGGGCGATCCGGTCGAAAACGTTGGATGGCGTAGTCGGCGCTGCGCGAACTGGTATTCGCCGGCTTGCAGACGGCGGCTGCGATGGAGCGCGCGGGCCAGCAGGAATTGCCAGGAATAGCGAATAACGCCGTTTTGCGCCAGCTCTTCCGCCATGGCTTGAGTGCTGGTGCCTTTCGGAAAGTCGACGATCACCGGTTCGTGAAAGCCCTGGTAGGTGGCTTTGAGGGACAGATAGGCCGCTGCCGGCGGCGATCGCGCCTAGCAGCCAGCACAGCGAATATCAGCCGGGCGGCGCGCGTCATGATTGGCGGGAATCGAGATAGCTTTCGAGCAGAATGACGGCGGCCAGGCGGTCCACCGCTTTGGCGCGCTTTTCAATGCTGATGCCGCTTTCGCGGAGCACGCGCTGCGCTTGCACCGTGGTCAGGCGTTCGTCCCAAAATTGGATCGGAATGCCGGTGGCGGCCTCCAGGCGCGCGCCGAATTCGCGGGCATGGGCCGCGCCGCGGCCTTCCTGACCGCTCATGTGCAGCGGGTTGCCCATCAATATCAGTGTGACGTTGTTGCCCGGCGGCCAGTTTCGCCAGGCGCGCCAGATCCTCGCGAATGTTGGTGCGCTGCAGGGTTTCCAGGCCCTGCGCGGTGATTCCGAGTTCGTCGCTCAGCGCCAATCCGATGCGCCGTTTGCCCAAATCGAGGGCCAAGATCCTGCCTGTGTGTCATGAAATTCGTCAAAACCGGCCAGCTGGCCCTATTTTTGTTTGCTGTTCTTACCGATTTCATTTCATCATAGAAGAGGACTCGAGGTTCCGATGTCCACCCTTACGCCGACGCCACCCCGTGCCTACGCTGCCGTCGCAAAAGCCGGCACAGGCCGGCGTTACGCTGCTCGCGGTTGCCGCATGCGTGGCATTGCTGTACTTCGGGCGGGTCTTCTTCATCACCATGGTGGTGGCCATCACCATCGCCTTCCTGCTGGACCCGGTGGTGACCGCCTTCGTGAAGCTGCGGCTGCCGCGCGCCGTTGCCAGCTTCATCGTGTGCAGCATCGCGCTGCTGGCTTTGTATCTGCTGGGACTCGGTCTGTACACGCAGTTTTCCGGGTTCGTCGAGGAACTGCCGACCTACAGCCAGCGCATGAACGACATGGTGGACAACGTCGCGACGCGGGTGGACGAGGTAGAGAAGCGAACCTATCAGGTGATGATTCCCAAGCGATTCCAGGAAACGCCGCCCCGCCAATCCGGTTCCCGAACCGGCCCGCAAACGGCGGGGAAGCAAGGCGCCGGAAACCGGTCGCGCCGCCGCAGATTCCCGAAGTCCGCATCCATTCCGAACCGACGCCGCTGTTCACGTATTTGTACGGGTACATGCGGTCCTTTTACGATGTGCTGCTGATGGCGAGCTTTGTGCCGTTCCTGGTGTATTTCATGCTGAGCTGGCGCGATCATATGCGGCGCAGTTTTCTGTATCTGTTCAAGCGGGGCGGAGCGGCAGATGGTGGGAAGAAGCTGGGAGGGCGTGGCCGACATGGTGCGGGCCTACGTGATCGGCAATTTCATTCTGGGCTTGCTGCTCGCGACCATCAGCAGCGCGTTCTTTTTTTCGATCCGTCTTCCGTATTGGCCGCTCATTGGACCTCTGAGCGGATTTCTGAGCCTGGTGCCGTACGTTGGGCTGCCGCTGGCGATGGTGCCGGCGCAGGCGGCCGGGCTGATCGTCTACACGGCAGCCCGGCGATTTACGTGATGATCGCGGTGGTGGTGGCGGTGCTGCACCTGGTGGCGATGAACCTGCTGTATCCCAAAGTGGTGGGCTCGCGCGTGCATCTGAATCCGCTGGTGGTGACGGTGGCGCTGATGTTCTGGGGCACGCTGTGGGGCGGCATCGGACTGCTTCTGGCGATTCCGATTACCGCGGGGATCAAGGCGGTCTGCGATAATGTGACCAGCTTGCACGGATACGGCAAACTGTTGGGGGATTAGCGCGAGCTTCCCGGATGAACAAACAACTTCTGATTTTTTTCGGCGTGGGCGTGGTTGGCCGTAGGGGCTGCGGTGTTTCTTACGGTGACCGGCAACAAAGGATCGCATCTCCAGTTGCAGGGCAAGATCCTGAAGGTCCGCACCGGAGCGCTGGGCGATGGGAACAGCATCGCGGTGCTGGATTTTCGCGTGGAAAATCCCTCCGATATTCCGTTCGTGGTGGGGAACGTGGAAATGTCGCTCGAAAAGAAGAACGGAGAAATGGTGGACGGCGTCACGGTCTCGAAGGCCGATCTGAAGCAGCTCTTCCAATACAACCGGTTCCTGGGCGATCAATACAACGACGGACTTGGGATGAAGGACACGATTGCGCCGCACGCTACTGTCGATCGCATGGTGGCCGTGCATTTCGAAGTCGGCAACCAGGATCTGGATTCCGCCAAGGCCGTGCACCTGAGCTCCACGATGTGGATGGTCCGTTCGTGGGAGACCAGCCACAGCATTCAGTAGCGCGGCGTGCGTAGGCTTATTATCCGGACCGGGCGGGATCGGCGATTGCATTCTGTCGCTTCCGGCGATGGAGCATCTTGCGAGCCGAGTACACCGAGGTTTGGGCTCCTTCGGCGATCGTGCCGCTCATCCGGTTTGCGCCAGCGCGTGCGATTGCATTCGACGGGGATCGATGTGCTGGGATTGCCCGGTGTGGAGCCGCCGCCGGCCTTGATCGCGCGGTTGCGCGCGTTTGATTCGATCGTTTCCTGGTACGGATCGAATCGCGGGGAGTTTCGCGAGCAGATGCGCGCGCTGGGATTGCCGTTTCAGTTTCTCGATGCCTTGCCCAAGAGTGGCGCGCAAGATTCACGCCGCGGATTTCTTTCTGCGGCAGGCGGGTGGTGAGGGATCGGCTGTGCCGCGGATCGATTGCGAGCGTGCGGCGCGAGAGGATTTCGCGGTGATTCATCCGTTTTCGGGGAGTGCGCGCAAGAATTGGCCACTGGAGCGATTTCGCGAACTGGCCGAGCGTTTGGCGATGCCGGTGCGATGGTGCGCGGGACCAGAGGAATCGCTGGACGGCGCGGTGCGGTTCGAAGATTTGTATGAATTGGCATGCTGGCTTGCGAGCGCGCGCATTTACATCGGCAATGATTCCGGGATCACGCATCTTGCGGCTGCTGTTGGGACGCCGGTAGTCGCGATCTTCGGCCCGACCGATCCGGAAGTGTGGGCGCCGCGCGGGGAGCGGGTCGCGGTGGTGAGCGGGGAGTTGGCTGAGATCACGGTGGATGCGATCGATACCAGTGTAAATGGTATCCTATTACCATGAAGAATACCATTGATCGCGCGGGGCGAGTCGTGATTCCAAAGGCGATCCGAGAGGCGGCTGGACTACAGCCGGGATCGCCACTGAAGATCCAGTATCGGGATGGAAGGGTCGAGATTGAGCGCAAATCTCCGAAGGCACGCTTGGTTAAGAAGGGGACCGTATTCGTTGCGAGCATCCCGGGCGTGGCGAAAATGTCGGTGGACGAGACGAATGAGTGGATTCGCAAGTCCCGTGATCGTGAACTTTAGCGCATGGCCGGCGGGCAAACTCGAGTAGCGCTGGATTCGAGCTATCTGATTGCGCTTCTGTCGGACTGGCATGCCCAGCATGGCAGAACGCTGCGATCTTATGAGCACTGGCGCAATCGCGGCCAAATCGTCCTTCCGATCCACGCCATCTTGGAGTGCTACTCGGTCCTGACTCGGATTCCACCGCCGTATCGACTGCCCCCGGATATTGCCAAGCGGAGTATTGAAGAGAACTTCGCACGGACGGCGTTGGTTGCCGGAGCGAAACCTGGAGGCGTATGGGGGCGGCTTGAGAATCTCTCTCAGCTGGGGCTCGGCGGCGGACAAGTGTATGATGCGCTGATCGCCTGGTGCGCCGCAGATGCTGGGGCAACGGTGCTGCTGACGTGGAATCCGAAGCACTTTATTGCAGTTGCGCCTCCGGGTCTGGAAGTGCGGGAGCCGTAGGGGAATCAATCCAGGCGTTTGCGGAAACGGAGTGAGCTGAGCGTGAGAATGACGACGCCAAAGATGGTGAGGGCAAGCATTTGCGGCCAGAGGACGGAGACGCCGCTGCCTTTCAAGAAAACGCCGCGAACGATTTCCATGAAGTAGCGCACGGGATTGAGATACGTGACGTATTGAATGGAGTCCGGCATATTGCGGACCGGAAACGCGAAACCGCTCAGCAGGAAGCAAGGCTGGAAGAACAGGAAGGTGGTCATCATGGCCTGTTGCTGCGTCTGCGAAATGGTGGAAATGAAGAGGCCGGCGCCGAGCGAAGTCATCAGAAACAAGCCCGCGCAAACGAAGAGGAGCAGCGCGCTGCCGCGGAATGGGACGTGGAATAACAGGAGGGCAGCGATGATGACGAGGACCGTGTCGACCAGGCCCACCAGGGCAAACGGCAATGTTTTGCCGAGCATCAATTCGATGGGGCGGATGGGCGTGACCATGAACTGCTCCATGGTTCCGATTTCTTTTTCGCGAACGATGGCCATGGCGGTGAGCATCAGCGTGATCAGCATGATGATGTTGACCACGATACCGGGAACGAAATAGTTGCGGCTGAGCAGGTCCGGATTGAACCAGACGCGGCTCTGCATTTTGAGCTGTGGCACGTGGAAAGACACTGGCGCGGGGACCTGGCGGGCGGCCAAAACATCGCGATTGCGCTCTTGCATGGCCTGCGACGCGAAAGTGGTGATGATAGACGATGCGTAGCTGGAGACGATGGACGCGGTATTGGAGTTGGTGCCGTTGATGAGAACTTGCACCGAGGTGTTGCGGCCGCGCTGCAGGTCGCGATCGAAGCCAGGAAGCACGCGCACCACCAGGTCGACACGTGCTCGAATCGAGCAGCTGCTGGACCTCGCGATCGTTGGCGGGTTCGGCGACCAGATCGAAACGTCCGGAGCCTTGGAAAGCAGCCAGCAGTTCGCGGCTTTGATAGGAACGGTCGCCGTCCATCCAGGCGAGTGTGGCGTGATCGACATCGAGATTCACCGCGAAGCCGAAGACGAACAGTTGCACGAGCGGCGGGATAAACAGCATGCTGCGCATGCGCGGCTCGCGGAACGCCTGGCGGAATTCCTTGCGGATAATACCGAGCAATCGTTCTCGCATGCTTAAGCCACCTTCAAGCGCATTTTCCGCGACGCGCCCCAGAATACCAAGCCGGCGTAGACCGCCAGCATCAAGACTTCGAGCCACAAGATGCGGAATCCGACGCCTTTGAGAAACACGCCGTTCAAAATGGTGACGAAATAGCGCGCCGGCACGATGTAACTGACGACCTGGATAATTTTCGGCATGTTGTGAATGGAATAAATGAAGCCCGAGAGAAGATAGCCGGGGAGAAACGAGCTGAGCATTCCCATTTGAAATGCCATCAACTGAGAGCGCGCGGTAGCGGAGAGAAAGATGCCCCAGGACAGCGCGCCGAACAGGAATAGGCAACTGGTGAAGAGCAGGAACCAGGCATTGCCGCGGAACGGAACTTGAAAGATGAATATGCCAACGATGATGGAGATGGCCATGTCGGCGAGACCGAGCGCGAAATAGGCGAGCAGTTTGCCCAGAACGAGCTCGCTGGGCCGCACGGGAGTAGAGAGCAATTGCTCCATGGTTCCGTTTTCCCATTCGCGCGCGATGGTGAGCGAGCTCAGCATGGACGCGATGATCATCATGGTGACGGCGATCAGGCCGGGGACGATGAAGTTTTTGGATTTGAGATCGCTGTTGTACCAGACGCGGATGCGCGGGTCGACCGGAACGCGCAAGGGCTGGCCGCCGCGCTGCACTTGGGCGTCCGATCGCAGTCGGGCGGCATAGCTTTGGACCACGGCGTCGGCATAGCCGAGCGCGATGGAAGCGGTGTTGGAATCGCTGCCGTCGACCAGCAACTGGACGTCGGCCTCTTCGCCGGCCAGCAGGTGGCGCGAGTAATACCTGCGGCACGACGACGCTGAGCAGGACCGCGCTTTTGTCGATGCCGCGATCGAGCGGCGTGGTAATTGTTGATCGCTTCGCGGATTTGGAAATAGTGCGACCCGCGGAATTGATCGATCAACTCGCGGCTTTCGGGCGTGTGGTCCTGATCGTAGATGTAGGTGGGGATGCGATCGACATCGAGCGTCAGCGCGTAGCCGAACAGCAGCAGCATCACGAGCGGCAGCGCGAGGGCGAGCGCCAGGCTGCGGGCATCGCGGACGATGTGCAGCAGTTCTTTCCTGGTGATGGCTTTCAGCCTGCGGAAGTTCATGCGACCTTCCTTTCTTCTTCCTCGATCATGGCGACGAAGACGTCTTCCATGGAGGGCTGGATGGGTTCGAGTACGATGACGGAGATCCCGGCCTGTTCGAGCGCGACGCGCATTTCGGGAACCGCTCGCGTGGGGTCGGCGGCGGTGACGTGCAGGCCTCCGCCGAAGACGGCGATTTCCGAGAGTCCGGGAATCTTTTCGAGCGTATTCATGGCGCCGAGCAGGTCGGAAACTTCGAGATGAAACAGATGGTGGCTGGCGAGCGAGTTGTTTCAGCTCGGCCGGCGTGCCGAGGGCGATCACTCTGCCGCCGATACATCAGTGCGAGGCGATGGCAATACTCGGCTTCGTCCATGTAGTGGGTGCTGACGAAGATGGTGTGGCCGGCCGCGGAGAGCTGGTAGATCAGATCCCAGAAGGTGCGGCGCGCGATGGGGTCGACGCCGGAGGTGGGCTCGTCCAAAAACAGAATGGGCGGTTCGTGCAGGATGGCGCAACCGAGCGCCAGGCGCTGTTTCCAGCCGCCGGAGAGCAGGCCGGTGAGGCTGGATCGGCGTTCCTCGATGCCCGCCATGCGCAGAACGTAGTCCTTTCGCTCGGCGCGGCGCGCTGCGCGCGACGCTGTAGATGCCGCTGAAAAAATCGATGTTCTCTTCCACAGACAGATCGTCGTAGAGCGAGAATCTCTGCGACATGTAGCCGATGTTCTGTTTGATCGCTTCGGATTGCGTGGCGATATCGAGGCCGCCGACCGTAGCGCTGCCGGAGGTGGGCTTCAGAAGACCGCAGAGCATGCGGATGGTGGTGGATTTGCCGGCGCCGTTGGGGCCGAGGAAGCCGAAGATCTCGCCGCGGCGGACTTCGAGGTTGACATGATCGACGGCGACGAACGTACCGAAGCGTTTCACGAGGTCGCGGATTTCGACGGCGTTGGAGTTAGGCGGCATCTTGGGACTCTCTTATCAGGCCGATGAAGACGTCTTCGAGCGATGGAACGATGGGACGAAGACTGATCACGTGGATGCCTTGCGCGGTTAGGGCTGTTTCGATCACGTCGGCTCCCTGACCGAGCGGGAGGAAAAGGTGCAGCTTTGAACCGTATGGTTCGGCGTCTTTTAGCACCCGGCTGCGACTGAGCACTCCGGCGGCGCGCTGATCCGAGGTCTCGATTTCGTAAGCAGATCTTCTTCGAAATTGCGTTTCAGTCCTTGCGGCGATTCGCAGCGGATCATGCGGCCGTGGTTCATCAGGCCGACGCGATTGCAGCGCTCGGCCTCGTCCAGGTAAGCGGTGGTGACGAAAACGGTGAGGCCGTCGCGGACCAGTTGATACAGAATGGCCCAGAAATCGCGGCGCGAAACGGGGTCGACGCCGTTGGTGGGTTCGTCAAGAAACAGCACCTGCGGATGATGCAGCAGCGTGCACGTGAGCGCGAGCTTCTGCTTCATGCCGCCGGAAAGATTGGCGGCGCGGCGTTTGCGGAAAGGCTCCATGCGCGTCATGCGGAGCAACCGCTGGATCAGGAGTTCGCGCTCGGTCTTGCGAGAGGCCGAACAGGTCGGCGTAGAAGAACATGTTCTCGTCGACGGTGAGATCGCCATACAAGCCGAAGCGCTGGGCCATGTAACCGATTCGGTCCTTGACGGCGTCGAGCTCGCGCGCGACATTGTGGCCGGCGACCCAGGCTTCGCCTTCGGTCGGATCGAGAAGGCCGCAGAGCAGACGCAGCGTGGTGGTTTTGCCGGCGCCATCGGGGCCGACCAGGCCGAAGATTTCGCCGCGCGCGACTTCGATGTTGAAGTGATCGACCGCAGTCATGTCGCCGAACTTGCGGGTCAGGTTAACGGCGCGAATGATCGGGGATTTGGCCAATGTAGAGTTATGTGCGGGAGTCATTGACTTGAATCTCCGCGTCGACCGGCATGTTGGATTTCAGATCGTGGCTGCGATTGTCGACGTCGATCTTGATGCGGTAGACCAGCTTCACGCGCTCCTCACGAGTTTGGATTTGCTTGGGCGTGAACTCGGCTTCTGAAGCGATGAAGGAGATGCGGCCCGGGATAGGCTTTTCCGGGAAAGGAATCCGATGGTCAGCGTCGCGGGCTGGCCCATACTTTACGCGCCCGAGGTCGGTTTCATTGATGTAGGCGCGCAGCCAGGGATGATCGATATCGCCGATGGTGACGACGGTGGTTCCGGCGGCCAGCACTTCGCCGACCTCGGCCGATTTCACCAGCACCACGCCATCGATAGGCGCGGTAACCACGGTGTCGTTGATCTGCGTGTCGGTGATGGCCACTTGGGCACGGGCGCGATTCACATCGGCGCGGTGGGCGAAAACGTCCTGTTCACGGCGCTTCAGTTCTAGACGATTGGCTTCGGCGGCTGCAACGGCAGCCTCGGCGCGGGCCACATCGGCGCGCGCGGCGTCGATATCTTCTTTGCGCGGACCCTCGACGACGAGCGCGAGGCGCTCATCGGATTGGCGCAACAGGGCCGAGGTGCTGTCCAGCCGCATGCGGTACTGGTCGTATTGCTGTTTCGAAATGTCGTCGTTCTTGAAAAGATCCTGCGCGCGGTCCCAATCGGCCTGGGCCTGATCGTGCTGCGCCTTGGCGTCGGCCACGGCGGCGCGAGATTCCTGGATTTCCTGGGGGCGAGAACCGGCCACCAAGGCTGCCAAACGCGCTTGCGCGGCGCGGAGCTCGGCGGTGCGCAGTGCGACGTCGCTTTCCAGCGTGTGGCGCTGCCATTGGACGGAAGTCTCCATCTGGTCGTACTGCGACTGGGAATTGTGGAGGCTGGCTTCGTCACGCGCGCGCTGGCTGTTCGACTTGATCGCGATCGATGCGCGCGATGACCTGCCCTTTCTTGACGAAGTAGCCCTCGTCTACATTGAGCTCGATCAGCTTGCCGGGAACCTTGAAGGAAATGTCGACCTGGGTCAACTCGAGGTTGCCGGAAACGCTGAGCGTGTTCGTGTTCTTGGGATGCAGGCGTCCGTAGATGTAATATCCAGCCGCTGCGGCGAGGGCGACGAGGATGAGAGTTGGAAGAATGAATCGTTTCATGAAGGGTCTCTTTTTTGAACAGATTTACTGGATCATGCTCTGGATCGTGCCCGATGGCGGTGCCCAGGTCGATCCGAGCAAGGTTGTAGTTGTACAGCGCGCTGATGCGGTTGTCGCGGGCGCGTGCCAGCCGCGTCTGTGCGTCGGTGACTTCGACGCTGTTTGAAGACGCCGGCTTTGTAGCGGCGCTCGGCCTGGGCGACTTCGTTTTCGGCAAGCGTCAGGCCCTCTTCGGCGGCTTTCACCTGCGCGTCGGCCGAGTGCAAGCTGTCGATGGCGACGCGGACGTCCAGTTCGATCTGGTCGCGCAGATCGGCGGTGCGGATAGACTCCTGGCGAAATTGCGAGGCGCTTTCCGCGCGGCGAGCGTCACGGCGTCCGCCATCGAAGATCGGAATCTTGAGCGATGCGCCGACGCTGCGCGTGGGAAGAGCGCTGTTGAAGCTGGAGCCGATGTCGCCATAGTTGGCGAATGCGCCGACGGAAGGCAAGCGTTCGAGCTTGGTGGCGCTGTAGTTGAGCCGGGCATTTTCCTCGCGGCGCTGCTGCGCGCGCAGCTCGGCGCGATGTCTGGCTGGCGGTGGCGAGGGCCTGTGCGGGCTCGACGTTTTCCACGGGGATGTAGCTGAAGCGATCGACCAGTTCGACCGGGTTGTCGAGCTTGAGACCGATCACCTTGAGGAGTTGCAGGCGCGTGCGGTCGACGATCGTTTTCGGCGACCAGCAGACGCCTGGCGGTCGTTGGCGAGCTGCACTTCGGCGCGCGTGATTTCGATGCCGGTGCCGGTGCCGGCGGCCTTCTGCTGCTGGGCCAGGCGAAGCAGAGATTCCGAAAGCTCGACGTTGGCGCGCTCGGTGTCGAGCGAGGCTTGCGCGCGGAGGCCGGCGAGATAGGCGCGGGCCACTTGATCGGTGACCTGATCGTGCGTGCCTTCGTTGTCGGCTTTGGTGGCTTCGATGGCGACCTTGGAAGCCTGGTAACGGCGGATGGTGCTGAAGTCGAAGACGCTTTGGTTGACGCTGGCGCGCGCGTCGAGGACGCCGAAGGGGCCGACGAAGGTGGGGATGGCGAAACCGGGGATCGGGATCGTTGGGAAATGAAAACCGAAGGCCGCGAGGTTCGTGGTCTCGTTCTGATATTGAACGTAGCCTTCGAAATCGGGGAGCAGGGCGGCGCGGGATTCATTGGCAGCGCTCCGCGCCTGCTTCAGATCCTCTTCGGCGAGCTTGACGCGGGTGCTGCCTTCGGGCGCAAGCGCGAGCTGCACGGCTTGCTTGAGGCTGAGCTGGAGCACCGGCGGGCGAGTTAGCAACTGCTGGTCCGGGCCTTGGGCCAGGAGCGGGGCGACGGCAATTACAAATATAAGTTTAGTGCGCGGCATGGTGAACCTCGATGGGAACCGGCGCGGTGAGTCCCGCTAAGACGAACGAGTTCAGACGAGCGAGCGTTCCTTCGACATCGGAGACGTCGCTCAGACCGCCCGACATCAGCTTGAGCAACCGGGAAGCGGCCATGGTATGAGCCATCGCGCCGATGGCGAAATGAAGCCGCCAGGATATTTCGGCGGGCGGCAAATCGGGGAGGGCGAGTTGCAACGCCGGCAGAAAGCGCCGGGCCATATGCTCGAACTGCTGTTTGAACAGGCGCTCGGTGAACTCGCCCGGTTCGGTATAGAGGCGGCCGATCAACGGCACGAATTCGTGGGCGTGGCTGCCGACCATTTCGACGATGGGGCGCAGGAAGGCGTCCATGATCTTTTCAAGCGGCACCGGAGCGCCGCCGGCCTCGGCCTCGTAGGCGTCGAGCAGGGCGAGGCGTTGGGTATTCAGCGGACCCATCCGGCGCCCGATGACGGCCTGAACCAGCGCTTCCTTGGACTGGAAATGATAATTGACTGCGGCCAGGTTGACGCCGGCTTCGGCGGTGATGGCGCGGAGCGAAGTGGCTTCGAAACCATCGCGGGCGAAGAGGCGTTCGGCGGCATTGAGGATGCGATCCTTCGTGTTCATACGTTCGTTTCAATTATACGTATGAAACAATTCCTGTCAAGGAAGCAATCTCTCGGGGTTCAGAACGGATTGAAGGGGCAGCTACTTAGCGGTGCAGAATGCTATAGCTCGGACGGATCTTCATCGAGTTCGCCGAGGTCGGGTTGGCGATGTTCTTCCTGGCGATCCTCTTTGGCCCATTCCGAGGGAAGGTCTTCGATCTTCTGGGGGACTTTGCCTTCTTTCACGTCGTCCTTGATCTTTTTGTCGATTGGCTTCATGACTTCAGTTTCCCACCTTTATCTGAAACCGGCTTCGGTCAAGATGATGCCGAGCTCGCGGCTGTCGCCGGGGACCGAAAAGCTCTTGTCGAGCGTGATTGTCAATTTGGCGGTATCGCCATCGGGTTTTATGGGCGGGCTAGAGAGCGAGTACGTGCCGGGGGCGGGGTAGGTTTGGGACGCGATGGCGCGATCGTTCAGGGTGATGGTGACTTGGCGGGCGGGCGACGCGTCGGGGATAGTGAAGCGGATCGTCAGCGGAGTTGGCTCAACTGGCGGCTTCAGGAGAATCGTGGCGGCGCGGCTCATCCAGCGCCACTGGCCGCCTTCCAGCTGATAAACGCCGGTGACGATTTGCTGCTGGGCTTCGGGTGCGTTCATGGGTAGATCGGTAAGGGTGGGTTTGCGTTCGATCATGAGCTCGGCGCGTGAGCTGGTCCATGGGCGCGAGTGAAATGTCGAAGGGGCGCAGGCCGAGCATGGTGGTGGAATACGCCGCGCGGCCTTCGAGCGCGACCAGGCGCAGCGGGATCGCGGACGTGATGGTGCGTTGCGCGATGGGTGCGAGGATGCCGCCGCCGGTAGTGAAGGCGATGGGATAGCTGAGTTTGCTCGAAGCCACAATTTCATCTGGATGGATGGCCTGGCCTTGGCGCAGAGGGAGGCCGCCTTCGGACTCGAGATAGTAGCGCAGGCCCCACTCGCCGTTGATCCAGATGCGCTTCGATTGGGCGTCGCTTGCGAGCGCGCGCGCGAATTCGCGATAGCCATCCCAGTGCTGGTAGTTGACTGCGGCTAGCGTGAGGCTGAGGGCGAATCCGCAGGCCAGACTGACTTGCAGCAACCTTACGCCGGCGCGTTGGGTGGCGAGAATCGCGATGGGGAGCGCGATGGGCAGCAGGTAGCGCGCGGATCCGGCGAAGAAAATGACGAGGGCTCCAGCGAAAAAGATGAGGACCCATTGCGCTAGGAAGTCACGCCATCGCTGGGCGCATCGTATGAGGATGCCGACGCCGATGGCGATCGAAGCCCAGAAGAGCGGGTCGAGATCGTAGAACGCGGCGCCGATGGCGAAGGGGATGGCGAGCAGGGGCGGGATGGATAGCGTGGGGAAGACAATCCACGCCAGATGACCTGTGAGCGCGACCGCGCTTTTGAGTTTTTGCGCGAGCGCTTCGAATCCGTAGGTGGTCAGGTAATTGGCGAGGAGGCCGGCGGGGAGCGCGCCGGTGGAGAGGCGCTCGAAGATTTGCCAGGCGACCAGAATCGCCAGATGGCGTGAAAGCGGCGGCGCGCGCGGTTCGCCATTTTCGGCCGTATAGGAACAGGATCGGGACCGAGCAGGATGGATTGATAGGCGGTGAGCGCGGCCAATGCCATCGCGCAGCAGGAAGCCAGAAGCAGGGGCTTCGACGCGCGATCGACTGCGGTGACGTACAGAGCCGTGGACATCAGCCAGAGCGCGACGAATGGGACGTCCGATTCGAGCGAAGTTCCGTTGATGACGAAGGCGGGCGTCGCAAGAAACAGCAGAGTAGCGAGCAGCGGGTGCGGGCTGAACCGGCGCGCGAGCGCGAGCGCGCTGAAGGCGGCGATCAGACGAGAACAGAATGTAGGCGGCGTGGAAGGGAATTTCCGAGACGTCCTTGGTGGCTGCGATCAGCAGAGCGAGAAACCAGGCGTCGAGCGGCGGATGGGACTGGCCGCGCATATCGATGTCGCGGCCCATGAACACGTAGGTGGTGTGCTTGGGATGGAGCGGGTCGATCTGCGCGTGTTCGGCCTCGGTGAGGTAGAGGATGTCGTCGCCCTGGAGAGCCTGGTTGAGGAAGGGCAGGCGCAGGGCGAGGACGACCAGCGCGACGATGAGAAGCTGGCGGCGCAACAGTTCAAGATAGCAGGCGCGCGCGGTCTATAGCGGCCCCGCGTCGTGAACGATCTTGCCATCCACGATGGTGAGCACGGAACGGATTTTCTTGAGCTCGGCATCGGGCACGGCGAAATAATCGCGATCCAATACGGCGAGATCGCGCCAGCTTTGCCGGGCTCGATGGAGCCGATCTTATCTTCCATCCGCAGGAACCAACTGTTGCTGCGGGTGAACAGGCGGAGCGCCTCGGCGCGCGTGAGGTGCTGGCCGGGATTGACCTGATCGCCAAACGAGTTGATGCCGGTGGTGGCGTAATAAATGTGCAGCCAGGGGTTCAACGGCGCGATGTGGACGCCATCGCCGTGAATGCCGACCTGGATGCCGTGGTCGACGATGGTGCGGAACGGCGGCCCGGCGACAACCTTCGGATCCGATGACGTGACCCAGCGGAAAGCGCCCATCTCCACTCCGCAGCCGAGGGCTTTGAGGCGGGTGAGCAGATCGGCGTTGACTTCCGGAACGTGGTGGACCACCCATCGCAGCTTGCGTGATGTCGTGCTCCTTGTTCACAGCCTCGTATTCCTCGACCACCTGCCGCAGACCCGCGAGGTTCTGCACCGCGTTTTCGTTGCGCCAGCCGGCTTGTCCCACCAGATGCTGGGCCTCGCGCCACACTGCGCCGCTGTTGAGGGGCGCCGCCCACTCGCCGATAGCGCCGGTGCGCATCATGTCGTCACCGAAGAAAGGAAACTGATTTCGCAGGCGTTCCTTCAGTTCGGGAAGCTGCGGGTCGCTTTGATTCTGCAAGAAATTCATTTGCAGGCGCACGATGGTGAGGCCTTGCCGGTGGAGCTCGAGCCACGAATCATACATGCGGTACTGATCGAGATTGGAGAGGATCTGGTTGGGATGAAGCGGGCCGGGCGTGGGGAACAACACCTGATCGAGATGCGATGTCAGCCCGACGCTGGCCGCATAACGCATGGCGTCCATGGTGCTGCGCTTCTTGTCGTCGAAAGTCTGCATACGGCGCAGGAGAAACAGCGCCGAAGCCGAGGGGCCGCCTCCGGTGAATCCCGCTGGGGCGATGGCGCCGGTGGCCGAGACGTTGATCTTCTTGATGTCGGGATGCACGGGCGGCGCGGCGTCGGCGGCATCGAAGAACGCCTTGCCCAGGCTGTTGGTGGCGGCGGGTCCGGTGAAGCGTTCGTAGAGGAGCACGGGGCGATCGGGAACGGCTTCGTCCAGCTCGGCGAGCGTTGGATGGCGATGTTCGGCCCACTGGTTGGGATGCCAGCCGCCCATGGAAGTGATCCATGCGCCCGCGGGAACATCCTTGCGCCGCGCGGCCAGCGCTTCCTGGACTTCGCGAATCGAAGTGGTGTTTTCGAGGATGGTGTGATAGCCGGGACGATTGGCGAGGCTGACGATGTGGATGTGCGGTTCCACCAGGCCGGGCGTCACGGTGCGGCCGTGCAGATCGATGATGCGAACACTGGGTCCGGCTTTTGGCGGGCGCCCGCCGACGGCGCTGAAGCGGCCGTTTCGAATGGTCACCGTGTTGACGACGGTGTCGGCCGCGTCCATGGTATGAATTCGGCCGTTGACGAGAGCCAGCGTGATCTCGTCCGGGAGGGGCGCGGCGGTTTGGGCGTCTGAGACAACGGCGGCGGGTCCGGCGAGGGCGGCAGTGGCGCCGGCAGTGGTTGCGAGGAAACGCCGGCGGGATGGGCGGTTGCGGGGACCTTCAGTCATTGGCGAGCCTATAGGACAATCGCAAGGATTATATCGGTCGCCAAAGATGGGTGCAACGTTCAGTTGCCCATGGTGAGCACGACGCGGAAGCGCGCTTTGCCGCTCATCATATGGTCGTAGGCCTCGGGCGCGCGGTCGAGCGGGAAAGTCTCGTTCATGGGGCGGACGCCCGAGAGCACGCTGAAATTGAGCGTGTCCTCAGAATCGGCGGCTACGCCCGAGTACCAGCCGGTGACGGATTGATTCCGCAGCAGCAGTTGCAGAGTATTCGACTTCGAGCGATGGAACCGCGCCAATCACCATCATCTTTCCTCTGACGCCGAGGCCGCCCAGAACGGCCTTCATGGCGTCGGAGCTGGTGACGGTGGCGAGGATGACTTTGGCGCCGCCCAGCTTCTGCAACTCGGCCGCGGGGTCTTGCGTTTTATTGTCGATGTGATAGTGCGCACCGAGCTGACGGGCCAATGGCTCTTCGTCCTTGCCGCGCGCGATGGCGACGGTTTTGCATCCCATCTTTGCGGCGTACTGCACCGCGAGATGGCCGAGGCCGCCGATGCCGACGACGGCGACGAGATCGCCCGGCCGCGCGCCGCTATTGCGAAGACAATTGAAAGTGGTGACGCCGGCGCACATGAGGGGCGCCGCTTCGACGGAGGAAAGCTCTGTGGGCACCAGCGCCAGTGCGCTGATGGGCGCGACCATATATTCGGCATATCCGCCATCGCGCGAGACGCCGGTGACTTCGGTGGAAGTCTGACAGGCGAAGAAGTCGCCGCGCCGGCAGTTGTCGCAATAGCCGCAAAATCCGCCGTTCCAGCCGACACCGACGCGATCTCCGACTTTCCATCGCGGCACGTTGGGGCCGACTGCATCGATTACGCCGATGACTTCGTGTCCGGGAACGCGCGGATATTGAATGCCAGGAAAGAGGCCATCCTTGGTGACCGTATCGCTGTGGCAGACGCCGCAAGCCTGGACCTTGATCCGCACGTAGCCGGGGCCGGGATCGGGAATGTCGCGTTCGACAATTTCTAAAGGGCCGCCCGCACGGGCGACTTGTACTGCTCGCATCTTTGGCATCATGCCTCCAAGAAAGATCTTGCCACGGAATTTTCGGCGCGCTTCTTTGCCCACATCTTTTGATGCCGCACTAAGAATAAAGATACGGGCGAAAAATTGTCGTACCCTGGGGTAAGGAAAACGAAGATGTCAACAGCAACCACCGTTATTACTCCCGTACGGTTCGAGCAAGGGCTGACGTACGCGGATTTCCTAGCTCAAGCAGTAGTGAATGTCGATAAGTTTCAGCAGAACTACAAGAGCGCGCCGCTCACTCCGGAAGACTTGGCCTTCTTTCAGAGAGCGGCTTCCATTCCACGCGGCCCGGTGAAGATTCTGGCGATCGCGGAGGCCTGGTGTGGCGACGTGTATCGCGAGCTGCCAACGTTGGCGCGGATCGCGGATGCGACAGGCATGACCCTGCGTGTGTTTTTGCGCGACCAGAATCCGGACATCATGGACGAATTTCTCAGCAACGACGGGAAGTCGCGCGCGATCCCGGTGTTCGTGTTCTACACCGCCGACATGCAGTACATCACGCATTTCACCGAGCGCTCCGAGGGTGCGCATCGCGAGCTGGCGGAGATCCTGGATCAAGTGAAAGCGCAGATGGGCCTGCCAAAAGAGACGACGTTTGCCACCGCGCCCGAGGATCGCAGGCAGGAGCTGTTGCGCGAGGTGATCGCGAAGCTCCAGCCGCGCTCAGACGATTGGCGGAAGGAAGCGATTAAGGAAATGCGCTTCCTGCTTTCGACGGCATTGCACTTGCCGGATCGCGCGTCCTGAGGTCATGCAGACTCCGGTTGTTTATACCATTCGCGGCTGCGATGCGTGCGTGAAGCTTCTCAAAAAGTGGGAGGCGGAGGGTGTGCAGTATGAAGAGCGTCGCGTGGAGCTGAGCCAATCCGTGTTGGACGAGGCGCGCAAGTTCGGCGACATGGTGCCGATCGTAGTCTGGCCGGATGGGCGCGTTGAGCAGGGGTTTGAAGGCAGCCTGGGCTGCTTCATTTAAGGCTTCCAGCGCAGGATCGGCTTGCGCGCGGCGGTGACTTCGTCCACGCGGCTGGTGCGCGTATCGTGAGGCGCCGATAGGACCAGGTCGGGAGTTTCCTCAACTTCCTTCGCGATGGAAATGAGCGCGTCGACGAACAGATCCAGTTCGGCTTTACCCTCCGTTTCAGTCGGTTCGATCATCATCGCGCCGGGAACGATGAGAGGGAAGCTCACTGTATAGGGGTGGAAGCCGTAATCGATCAGGCGCTTGGCGATGTCGCCGGTACGAACGCCGTGATGGGCCTGGCGCGAGTCGCTGAAGACGCATTCGTGGAGGGTGGGAGCTTTGTGCGGCAGCTCGTAGTAAGGCTCCAGTAGAACGCGCAGGTAGTTGGCATTGAGAACGGCGTCTAGCGTGGCATTGCGCAGACCGTCGCCGCCGTGGGCCATTATGTAGGCTAGCGCTCGAATCACCATTCCAACGTTGCCGTAGAAGGCGCGGACGCGGCCGATGGATTGCGGCAGATTGTAGTTCCAGGTCCAGTGATCGCTTATACGGGTGAGGCGCGGCTTGGGCAGGAATGGAATCAAGTGGTTCTTCACTGCCACAGGACCGGAGCCGGGGCCGCCGCCGCCGTGGGGCGTCGAAAACGTTTTGTGCAGATTGAGGTGCATGACGTCGGCGCCGAAGTCGCCCGGCCGCGCGATGCCCACTAGCGCGTTCATGTTGGCGCCGTCCATGTAAAGTTGCGCGCCCTTCGCGTGCAGGATTTCCGCGATGCGCGTGATGTGCTCTTCAAAAACGCCGAGCGTGTTGGGATTGGTGAGCATCAATGCCGCGACGTCTTCGTCGACGGCGCGAGCGAGTTCATCGACGTCGATCATGCCGAGGGCGTTGGACTTGATGTTCTGGACCGCGTATCCGGCCATCGTCGCGGTGGCGGGATTGGTGCCGTGGGCCGAATCCGGGATGAGCAGCTTCTTACGGGGATGGCCTTGCGACTCAAGCAGTGCGCGGACCAAGAGGATACCGGTGAATTCGCCGTGTGCACCGGCAGCGGGCTGTAGTGTGACCGCGTCCATGCCGGTGATTTCGGCGAGCATCTGCTCGAGCGCCGCCATCACTTCCATGATTCCCTGCGAGAGCGATTCGGGCTGGTAGGGATGCGCCCAAGCGAGTCCTTCCATCCGTGCGACTTGCTCATTCACGCGCGGGTTGTACTTCATGGTGCAAGAACCGAGAGGGTAGAGGCCGAGATCGATGGCGTAGTTCTGCGTAGAGAGGCGCGTGAAATGGCGGATGGCTTCGACTTCGCTGACTTCGGGGAAATCCTCAATTTCGGAGCGCGTGTTTGCGGCGCCGAGCGCGGAGGCGGGGTCGACGGCGGGAACATCCAGCGGCGGCAATTGATAGCCGCGTTTTCCGGGCGAGCTGCGCTCGAACAAAAGCGACTCGTTTTGATTGATGTGCGGGCGGACCTTCTTGATCATGCCGTGAACGCCTCCGCGATCGCGTCCATGTCTTCGCGCCGTGACATCTCGGTGGCGCACAGGAGTATCGCGTCGCTGAGCTCCGGATAGAAGCGAGCGAGCGGGAGGCCGCCGATAATGTTTTTCCGCAGCAACGATTGATTCACGGCATCGGGGGATTTCACGGAAGCCACAAATTCGTTGAAGAACGGCCCGGTGAATCGCAGCGGCAATTTTCCGGCTAGATAGTGAGCCTTCGATAGATTCTGCGCCGCGAGTTCGCGCAGGCCCACTTTTCCGTAGACGGTCATAAATACGGTGGCCATCAACGCCACCAGAGCTTGATTGGTGCAGATATTGGACGTGGCTTTTTCGCGCCGGATGTGCTGCTCGCGGGCGGCGAGCGTCAGGCAAAACGCCCGATTCCCGCGAGTATCCTTGGTTTCGCCCACAATGCGGCCAGGCATCTGACGCATGAACTTTTCCTTGGTGGCAATGATGCCGGCGAATGGGCCGCCGTAACTGGGCGAGATGGCGAAGGATTGCAGCTCGCCGGCGACGATGTCGGCATCGCGAGGAGGCTCCATCAGGCCGAGTGAAACGGCTTCGGCAAAAACGAAGATCAGCAGCGCTCCGTGGCGGTGCGCGATTTCAGCAACGCTGCGAACGTCCTCGACGATTCCGAAGAAATTTGGCGACTGAATGATGACCGCCGCGGTCTCAGCGTCGATTTTTTGTTCGAGATCGCTTAGGTCGAGCGCGCCTGTTTCGCGCGCATAGTCAACATCGATAACCGGCATGCCCTGATGCCGCGCGTACGTAGCCAGCACCTCGCGATATTCGGGATGCACAGTGCGGGCGGTGAGGATGCGATCGCGGCGGGTCAATCGCATGGCCATCATCGCGGCTTCCGGCACAGCGGTCGATCCGTCGTACATCGACGCGTTGGCCACCTCCATGCCGGTTAGCTGGCAGATCATGGTTTGGAATTCGAAGATGGTGGTGAGCGTGCCTTGCGAGATCTCGGCCTGGTAGGGCGTGTAAGAGGTCAGGAATTCGGAGCGGGAGACCACGGTATCCACCAGCACGGGCCGGTAATGGTGGTAAACGCCCGCTCCCAGAAATGAGGCGTAGCCGTGCGCGCATTCATCGCCGCGCGCGCGAAAATAATCGACGATTTCGTATTCCGATTTGCCCGGCGGAATGTTCAGAGAGCGGTTGAGCCGGACCTCGGGGGGAAGATGCGCGAACAGGCTCTCGAGAGAATCGGCGCCGATGGCCGACAGCATCTCGCGGCGCTCGATATCGGATTTCGGCAGGTAGCGCACGAGCGGTGGGGCCGGGAGCGCTAATGCCCGGTCTCCTCCTCGGCGACGTACTTTTCATAATCCGCCGCGGAGAGCAGGCCCGAAATTTCATCGGGGGCGGACAACCGGATCTTGACCATCCAGCCATCGCCGTGCGGGCTTTCGTTGAGCTTCTCGGGCGCGGTGGCGAGCGCATCGTTGATTTCGATGACCTCGCCGGAAACCGGCGCGTAGATATCGGAGACCGCTTTCACGGATTCAACCGACCCCATGACCTTGCCCTGTTCCACAGTGACGCCAACGCGGGGGAGATCGACATACACTATGTCGCCGAGCTCTTTCTGCGCGTAATCGGTGATTCCAACTACGCCGGCGCCGTCCGAAAAGCGCACCCATTCATGTTGCTTGGTGTAGTGCAGATCTTCTGGGTACATTTATTTGGTCCGTTTGTAGAATGGCGCGGGAACCGTAACGGCTTCCACGGGTTGATTGCGGATGACTATCTGGATCCGCTGGCCCGGCTTCGCGTGTCCAGCCGGAAGATAGCACATTCCTATGTTCTTGTTCAGCGTAGGCGATGGACCGCCGCTGGTAACCCAGCCCGCGGGCGATCCGTCGAGGAAGACTTCGTAGTCGTCGCGGCCGATGCCCCGGCCGGTCATTTCAAAACCGATGAGTCTGCGGGTGACGCCGTGTTGTTTCTGACGCATGAGCGCCGCGCGGCCGAGGAAGTCGCCTTTATCCAGCTTGACGATCCATGTGAGGCCCGCTTCAAATGGCGTGATGCTGGCGTGAATTTCGTGGCCGTAGAGCGCCATTCCAGCTTCCAGACGCAAGGTGTTGCGCGCGCCGAGCCCGCAGGGTTTAATGCCGAATTCGCTGGCCGGCGTCGAGGATCTGGTTCCAGACGCGCTCGGAATCGTCCGGCGCGAAATAGATCTCGAAGCCATCTTCACCGGTGTAGCCGGTGCGGGCGATGCGCGCGGGAGTTCCCGCGATTTCGCCGTCGATGAAGTGATAGTAGCCGATGGTCGTGAGATCGCTGGCGGTCAATTTTTGCAGCGTTGCAAGTGCGCGCGGACCTTGGATCGCGAGTTGAGAGTAACGGTTACTCGCGAAGTCGACCCTGGCCCGGAATCGATTAGCGCCTGTGATGTGCTGATAATCCTTCTCTTGGTTGGACGCGTTGACACACAGAAAATAGTGATCGGCGGCGATTTTGTGCACCAGAATATCGTCGACGAATCCGCCGTGATCGTAGAGCAGGCCGGAATACTGGGCTTGACCAGGCTGAAGCTTGGCAACGGCGTTGGTGGTGACGTAGTCAGCCAGCGCGCCTGCGTCCGCACCATGGATCTCGATCTCTCCCATATGACTCACGTCGAACAAGCCAACGCCCGCGCGGACCGCGCGGTGCTCATCCAGGATGCCGGAATATTGCAGAGGCATGTCCCAGCCGCCAAAATCGACCATCTTGGCGTTCATTCGGCGATGTACGGAATGAAGCGCGGTGGTCTGCAAGCGTGGGGTGAGTTCGCTCATCAGACGGCGAAGCTGCGGACGGCGGAATCCTCGTCGGGGTACACGTCGAAGACCTGGTAGAGCTTGGTGAGTTGCATCACGTCCTGTACTCTGGGCGCAAGCTTCATGAATTTCAGCGTGGCGCCCTGACGCTTTGCGCTAGTGCAAGCGGCGACCAGTTCGCCCAGGCCGCTGCTATCGATGTAATAGACCTCAGCCATGTTCAAAAGGATTTTCGTTCTTCCCGAGGCGACGGTTTCGTGGATCAAGTCGCGCAGTTTCTGGGTCGCCTGGCCCAGCGTGATGGGGCCTTGCAGGTGCAGGACGAGGACATCGCCCACTTCCCAATCGAAGTACTCCAAGGCCATGCAGCGACGTTACCGTGGTTGGGGGCGCGTGTCAAATGAAACTGAGTTGGCGCGCCCGGAGGGACTCGAACCCCCGGCCTATTGGTTCGAAGCCAATCGCTCTATCCAGCTGAGCTACGGGCGCGGTTCAGGTGATTGCGATCTCATGGTATCACCGGATGGGGCGATGGAATCACTTCACTGCAGCGCGCTGCTTCTTCGCCGTGCCCGATCCGCGCAGACGCTTGGCTCCCGCCCAGTAGAGGCTCACTTCGTGGCCGTCGGGATCGTTTAGATAGGCATGCGTCCAGCCCCAGGGCATGGGCTTGGGCAACTGCGTCATCTCGACGCCCGCGGCCTGCAAACTCTTGCACAGTGCATCCAGCTCCCTGACTTCGAAGTAGAGGCGAAATGCTATCGAACGGCGGCAGATCCTGCCCGCGCTCCACCTGATGCAGCGCGATGGTGGCAGTCCCGACGGGCGATTGTAACCGGGCATAAACCGGACGTGAATCATACTGAAACACGTCGACTTCCTTGAGGCCCAGCAAGTCCCGGTAGAAGTGCAGCGCGCGGGCGACTTCGCGTACATAAATCATGGCGTGATTCAACGAAACCTTCGGTTTTTGCTTCGTGTTCTGCTTCGTCTTTTTTTTCGGTGCGGGACGAGCTTTACGTTCGGGCATTCCTCGATCCTACACCCGGCGCGTTAAAATACATTTCCTGTCACGAATGTTTTTTCCACAATTCAACCTGCTTGTAACGGCAGGCGGGTTACAAAGGGCCATGCGATGCGACCTGCACGTCCATACGCGTCACTCGGGCATGTGCAACATTCCCGGGTTCCATCGGTTTTGCCGGGAAAGCTACAACGAACCGGAAGCCGTCTATCAGACTCTCAAGCGGCGCGGCATGGATCTGGTGACGGTCACCGATCATGATTCCATCGACTGCCGCCGAGCATCTCCGCCGTTATCCCGGATTTCTTCCTGAGCGAAGAGGTGACCTGCACGACGCCGTCCAAGACCGAGATCCACGTCGGTGTCTACGGCATCGAAGAGCGGCATCACATCGAACTGCAGCGGCGGCGCAATGACGTGCCTTCGCTGGCTGCCTACTTGCGCGAGCAACAGATCCTGTTCAGCATCAACCACGTCTTTTCCAGCCTCACCGGACGCCGCACGGAGCTCGGACTTTCGAGATGTTCGAAGACTTGTTCCCGGCCATGGAGACCCTGAACGGCCACATTCCCGCGGCCAATAACCGGTCGGCGGCGCGGCTCGCTGAAGACTGGCAGAAGGCCCCGGTAGCCGGAAGCGACGCGCACACGCTAGAGACGCTGGCGCTGACCTACACCGAGGTTCCTGGCGCCGACAGCCTGCGTTCCTACCTGGAAGCTGTGCGGCAAGGACGCGGCCAGGTGGCGGGCGCGTCGGGCAACTATGCCAAGCTGACGCAAGCGGTGCTGCGGCATCGGATCCAGCCTGGTTCGCGACCAGCCCTGGACAGTCGTCGCTCACTCCCCTGATGCTGGCAGTACCGCTGGTGACGCTGGCTAACTATTTCTGCGAGTTGAGCTTTCACGCCCGCTGGTCGCGCGCGATGTGGCCGGTTGCGCTCGCCGAATCCGATTGCACCGAAGCGGCCGAAAGCTAGCGCTTCGAACGTTGCATGCAGCAGTCGTCTGTTGATATATTGAGACCACGCGCGCGGGTTGACGCCACGTCACACTTGATATAATCGCGCCGGAGGTAAAGCAACATGTCCTTGGTATCGGGCTTCCACCACGTCACCGTTTGTGCATCTGGAGCCCAAGAAGACGTAGATTTCTTGACGCAAGTCTTTGGGCAGAGGCTGATCAAACAGACCATTCTTTTTGACGGACGCTACGCCCATTACCACTTGTATTATTCGAACGCGAACGCGGAGCCGGGTTCGGTTTACACCACCTTCCCCTATAAGCGCGTGCCGGGACGTCCGGGATCGGGCCAGATCCAGTCCACCGCTTACACCGTGAAGAAGGGCGCCACCAAATTCTGGGACGAGCACCTGACGCATCACAAGGTGAAGCATAGCGGCATTCAGGAGCGGTTCGGACAGAAGTTCATCCGGTTCAACCATCCCTCCGGCTTGCAGCTCGAAGTGATCGAGGATTCCACCGACGAGCGCAAGCCGTGGACGGTGGGCGAAGTCAGCGCCGATGTTGCGACGCATGGATTCCATGGGCCGGTGCTATCGGTTCGCGAGATTCCGGAGACCGAGCGGTTTTTCATCGAAGCGCTGGGATTCAAGAAGACCGGCGTGGAAGGCAATTATCATCGCCTGGAACTGAACGGCGGCGGGGCGAACAAGACCATTATTCTGCTGCATGAGCCGGATCGTCCGGGCGGAAGCTGGGGATTTGGCGCGGGCACGGGCCATCACGTTGCGCTGGATGCCGGAACTGACGAAGGGCTCGCCGAGCAGAAGGGAATTTACGAGGAACTGGGCTATACGGATTGCTCGGAAATCAAAGACCGCAATTACTTCCATTCGATCTATTGCCGCTGCCCGGGTGGGATCTTGGTGGAGTGCGCGGCCACGGCCGAGGGCGGATTCTCCCGCGACGAACCGTACGACGCGCTGGGACATCAGTTACTGCTGCCACCGTGGTTTGAGGAACGCCGTGACGAGATCATGGGAATGCTGGACCCGATCACGATTCCGGAAAACAACTTCCCAACGCATCTGGAAGCGGTAGCCATGCATACCGCGACACCCGGTGGAACGCCTTCCGCCGCGGATGCCGTCGGCATCGGGCCGTCCCATCGCCAAGCCGTGTTTATTGGCGGCGACGCCACGAAGAAGTAAGCAACGCAGTAAATTGGTAGTGTGAGTATCGATGTAACGCGGCCCCGCGTTCGGACTGTTGGTTCGGCGCGGGGCTTGGCGCAAATAGGCGGTGTCTTGCTGCATGGCCGTGGCAAAACCCCGGAAGAGAAAATTGATTTAGCGGCCCGGTTCGGAAATCTGGTAGGCATCCGCTGGGTTGTTCCGGAGGCGGAAACACCTGGAAGCTGGTATCCCGGCCGGTTCTACGATCCTCGCGAAACGAACGAGCCCTACCTGACTGAGGCCGTCGAGCGATGCCATGAGGCGGTGCTTGAAGCCGGCGAAAACGGGCGTTTGGGCCCGGAACAACTCGTGATCGTCGGGTTTTCGCAGGGCGCATCCCTCGCGCTCGAATACGCGCTTCGTCATCCTGGTTGCGTACGCTCCCTGATCGTGCTCACTGGGGGATTGATGGGCGTGCCCGGGTCGGACTGGAAGTCGACCGCGCCGCGATCCCTGGCAGGCCTGCGAATGTTGCTCACCGGCAGCGATGCCGACGATTGGATTCCAGAAGATTCCACCCACGAGGCAGCGCGGTTGTTCGGCGAGCTCGGCGCGGACGTGCAACTGAAGATCTATAAGGGCCGCCCACACATTGTCAGCGAGGAAGAGATCGCCGAGGCGCGCACCTTCCTGACAGCCTTGATAAAGTAATTGAACATGAAACTGCTTATCGCCGCTCTTTTGGCGCAATGCGTCTTCGCGCAGTCGCCCGAACATTGGGTGAGCACCTGGGCCACCTCGCCGCAAAAGGTGCAGCCCTTTCCTGCCTTTCGGCGGCCTGCGCCACCGGCCGAAGCCACGACGCCCGCTCCTCCTCCCGCACCTCCACGGCCGGCGCCCATCACGACCTTCCACAATCAGACGCTGCGAATGATCGCGCACACCAGCATCGGTGGTCGGCGCGTGCGCGTTGAGCTGTCGAATGTCTTTGGCAGCGCACCGCTGGTGATCGGATCCGCGCATATCGCAATGCGCGACAAAGAATCGGCGATTGTTCCGGCGTCCGATCGCGCGCTGTTATTCAGCGGCCGCCCGACCTGCTGGATTCCACCGGGCGCGACGGAAATCAGCGATCCAGTGAATCTGGATGTTCCGGCTGCCAGCGATCTCGCGGTGAGCATTTACATTCCCGAGAGTGCCGCAACGGACACGATGCACGCGGTCGGATTGCATACCACGTACATTTCCAAAGAGGGCGACGCCGTGGCTGCGCCCATGATCGCGGACGCAACCACTACGCAGTCGTTCTACTTTCTGACGAACGTGGATGTGGCCGCGCCCCCGGATGCGGCGGCGGTTGTGACATTTGGCGACTCGATTACCGACGGTGCGGTGTCCACGCCGAATACCGATCGTAGCTGGCCGAGTTTTCTGGCTCGACGGCTGGCGGCCTCTGGCGGAGCGAACATCGCGGTGTTGAATCAGGGCATCTCGGGCAATCGATTGCTGCGCGATGGCGCGGGAGTGAGCGCGCTGGCTCGCTTCGATCGCGACGTGCTGGCGCAACCGGGCGTGAAGTGGCTCATGATTCTGGAAGGCATCAACGACATCGGGCTCGCATCGCTGCCTGGTACGCCAGCGAGCGATGCGGTTAGCTCCGACGATCTGATCGGCGCATTAAAGCAACTCGTTGAACGAGCGCATGAGCACGGAATCAAGGTCATCGGAGGCACGCTTACGCCGTATGAAGGCGCGGCGTACTACAGCGAGAGCGGAGAAGTGATCCGCGAAGCAGTCAATCAGTGGATTCGGTCGGCTGGCGCGTTCGATGCCGTGGTGGATTTTGACGCTGTCGCGCGCGACCCCGAGCACCCCAAGCAATTTCGTCCGGGCTTTAACAATGGCGATCACTTGCATCCGAATGACGCGGGCTACGAGGCGATGGCCAACGCCATCGATCTGACGGTGTTTGGATTGAAGGCTGCCGCGACGAATTCGCGCTAAACCCGTTCCAGCAGCGTGGCCATGCCTTGGCCCACGCCGATGCACATAGACGCAATTGCGTAGCGTTTGCCGGTGTTCTGCAACTGATGCGTCGCGGTGAGGATCAGGCGCGCGCCGCTCATCCCGAGCGGATGGCCGAGCGCGATCGCGCCGCCATTCGGATTCACCTTTTCGGAATCGTCGGGCAATCCGAACGCGCGAGTCACTGCCACGGCCTGCGCGGCGAAGGCTTCATTGAGTTCGAGGATATCGATCTCATCCATCGACATCTTTACGCGTGCCAGAAGCTTTTGGATGGCGGGAATCGGGCCGACGCCCATCACGCGCGGCTCCACGCCGGCGGCTGCTGCACCTACGACACGCGCGAGCGGAGTGAGTCCAAACTTCGCGGCGGCTTCTTCGGATGCCACGAACATCGCGCATGCGCCATCATTGATGCCGGACGCGTTGCCCGCGGTCACCGTGCCGCCTTTGCGAAAGGGAGTGGGAAGCTTCGCCAAGCCTTCGAGCGTCGTGTCAGGGCGGATGTGCTCATCCTCGCAAACCGTCTTCGACGTGCCTTTTGGACCGGGGATGATGACCGGCGCGATTTCCTCGGCGAAAAACCCGGCCTTCTGCGCGGCGGCGGCCTTTTGCTGCGACCACAGCGCGAATTTGTCTTGGGTCTCGCGATCGATCTTGTAATCCTCCGACACGTTCTCGGCGGTTTCCGCCATCGAATCGGTGCCGTACTTCGTCTGCATCACCGGATTGATGAAGCGCCAGCCGAGCGTGGTGTCGAAGATCTCGGCATTGCGCGCGAATGGCAGCAGTTGCCTTGCCCATCACAAAAGGCGCGCGGCTCATGCTCTCGACGCCGCCGGCAATAGCGATCGACATTTCGCCCGCTGCGATCGCCCGGGACGCCGCCGCGACTGCCTCCATGCCGGAAGCGCACAAGCGATTCACTGTCACGCCGGGCACGGTGTGCGGAATGCCCGAAAGCAGAAGCGCCATGCGCGCGACGTTGCGATTGTCTTCCCCCGATTGGTTGGCGCAGCCCATGATGACTTCGTCGATCGTGGCGGGGTCGCTTTTGGGAAACTTGGCGCGCAGGGTCGCCAGCACGTGTGCGGCAAGATCATCCGCGCGCACCGAAGAAAGAACTCCAGCGTAGCGTCCGATGGGCGTGCGGACGCCTTGGCAAATGTAGGCAGTTGGCATAATTTATTTGTTAGATACAGGTCACGCGATCTGAGATGCAGAAGCGTGCCTTTTGATTTTACCTTTTCGCGCCGTACGAAGCGGATTATCCTGGGAGCAATGAGTTTCCTCGACAATCTGGAGAGCAATCTGAAAGCGCTTGAATCACGGGAAGAAAAGGACCCCGAAGCACTGGCCCGCGCAGCCGCGGCGCGGGAGGCCGCACGCTCGGTGGCGCTTCAGATCGCGCCGCATGCCGATGCCTTGCGCAATGGCCCGTTCAAAGACGGGCTGCTGACCGCCTGTCGAGACATCGGCCATCGTCGTCGAATCCTGGTGCGGCCGGTGTGGGTGGATTCCACGCTCCGATTGGAAGCAGGCGCCAAGAAACTGGAATTGCGTCCCACGCCGAACGGCGTGCTTGCAGTTTTCATAGACGGAGGCCGGGAGCAGGAGAATACGCTGATCGAACTATCGAGTGACCCGGTGAAACTGGCGGAAAAGTGGCTGGACGCGATTCGCTAGTCCCGCAGCGATTTCTAATATGATGGAACACTATGCGATTCTTGCTGGTTCTTGCGCTGGCCCCGCTGTGCGCGCAAACCGTGCCTCCCGATGGAGCGACACACGCCGATTGGCCGCATTACGGCGGCACCCAGCTCTCGTGGCGCTACAGCGCGCTCGATCAGGTGAACACCGCGAACGTCAAGAACCTTGTGCCGGTGTGGCATATTCCAAACCGGCGATTACGCCGAAAATCTACAGGCCACGCCGATCGTCGTCGATGGCGTCATGTACCTGATCACGCCGCGCATTCAGGTGTTCGCGCTCGATGCCGCCACCGGGCGCGAGCTGTGGCACTACAAATATCCAACACCGAGGCCGGGCAAACCGGGCGGCATGACGTTCCTGCAAAATCGCGGTGTCGCGGTCACCGACGGCAAAGTATTTTTCGGTACCACGGACAATTTCCTGGTTGCGCTGGACGCGAAAACCGGCGCCGAACAGTGGAAGGTCAGCGTCGACGATCCGCGCCAGTGCGGCTGCGACATCACGGCCGCGCCGCTGGTGGTGAAGGACAAGGTGATCGTCGGTGAAACCGGCGGCGACGCCGCGCATCGCGGTTACCTGACCGCGTTCAATACGAAGACCGGCCGTCTCGCATGGCGCTGGTACGTGATCCCTGGGCCCGGCGAAAAGGGTCACGAGACGTGGAAGGGCGATAGCTGGAAGTTGGGCGGCGGCGCGCCGTGGATGACTGGCTCCTTCGATCCGGAGCTGAATCTGGTCTACTGGGGCACGGGCAACGCGGGCGGCGATTTCAACGACCAGGATCGACTGGTGCCGGGCGCGAAGGGCAAAGAAGCGAATCTCTACACCGCGAGCGTGGTGGCGCTCGATGCCGACACCGGCAAGCTGCGCTGGTATCACCAGGAAGTCCCTGACGATTTGTGGGACTTCGATTCCGCGTATGAATGCGTGCTGATCGATCGCGCGATCAACGGCCAGATGCGAAAGCTGCTGGTGCATATGAACAAGAGCGGCGTGACGTTCGTGCTGGATCGCGTGACCGGCGAATTCATCGGCGCTTTCTCCATGCCGGAAGTGCAGACCTGGATTTCGGGCATCACCGAAGACGGCAAGCTGGTGGGGCGCCGCGAGCCGGAGGCGGGCAAAGTGGTGAACTACTTGTCCGAGCGCTGCGGGAGCGAAGAGCTGGAACTCGACGGCCTACTCGCCGCGCACCGGTTACATTTACGCACCGATCAATGAAGTCTGCAACGATCTGAGATCCGAGTCAACGGAAGCTGTGGAAGGGCGCTTTCATGCCAACGGCGGATTCACGTTCAAGCTGCCGCCGGATCGAAAGACCTTCAGCCACCTGGATGCGTGGGATCCCATCACGCGCAAGCGCATCTGGAGCATGCCCTATCGGTATGTGCTGCTCGCGTCGGTTCTGGCTACCGCGGGCGACCTGGTTTTCACTGGCGATCCCGAAGGCAACTTCTTTGCGCTTGACGCGCGCACGGGTGACAAGCTGTGGAGCTATCAAACCGGCGCGGGCAATCGCGGGTCGGCGGTTTCCTATTCGATCAGCGGGCGCCAATACATCGCGACGCCGACCGGCTGGCAGCAGGCCATCACGGGCGCCCAGCTAGCTCCGTTGTTTCCCGATCAGAACTGGCGGACGGGCTCCACGCTAATTGTGTTCGCATTGCCGGAGGCTTTCAAATGAAACGCGCGCTTTTGCTGCTGATCATCCCGGCGCTGGGTTGGTCGCAGAATACGGGGGAGAAGGTCTTTGCCCAATCCTGCGCGACCGGTTATTGTCATGGTGCGAAGGGCGCGCCTGCGGGTGCGCCGCGATTAGCCGGCCGCGGGTTCGATCAAACCTACATCACGAATACGATCATGCGCGGATTGCCGGGAACGGCGATGCCGGCGTTTGGAACAACCTTGCCGCGAGCGGATTTAGCTGCCGTGATCGGGTATGTTGCTACTCTCAACGGGATCACGAATCCGGCCGTCAACCTCGGCCCCGGTCCCGGCGCTGCTGGACCCGCGGAGCCGCCGCTTTCCGCCGCTGCTGAACGAGGGCGCGCATTGTTCTTTGACGCCGTGCGGGGTTTCGCGCGCTGCTCCACCTGCCACGAAGTGAACGGCGTGGGGATTCCCGTGAGCACGCCGATCTCGCAGATTCCCGCTGATGCCTCGGCGCTGCGCGCGCTCGCCTCACCGGACGTCCGCACCGCCACCGTTGACGGCGAAGCCATGCCCGCGCTCATCGTGAGCCAGGCGAAGACGCGGGCGCTGTTCTACGATCTGACTTCCGTTCCGCCGGTATTGCGCACCGTCGATCCTGCGATGCTGAAAGTCGCCGAAGGCAGCGCGTGGCGGCATGCTTCAGTGATCAAGGCTTACGATGATGCCGAACTGGCGGCCATCCTTTCGTTCTTAAGGGAAGTGATCAAGCCGTAGTGCGGGAATCTACTGTCGACGATTCAAATAAGCGGCTACTCCGAAACGGCGCTGCGCTGGCCGGGCTTATTTTCCTGCTGGCCTTCTACTGGCGCGGACTGGGCGATTGGTTTTATCAAGATGATTTCGGGTGGCTGCATCTGGGACCCGCCACCGATTTCCATGATTTCCTGGTGATCCTGTTCGCCCCGAAGGCCCACGGGAACATCCGCCCGTGGAGCGAGAATCTCTTCTTTTATGGGTTGAAAGCGCTGTTCGGCGTGAACCCTCTGCCCTTCCGGATTGTCGTGTTCGCCACCGTCGGCGTGGACGTCGTTCTCCTTGCGGCGCTGGTCCGCAGGCTCACTGGGTCGGCACTTGCATCGGCCAGCGCTCCCATTCTATGGCTCGCGAACCCGTGTGTCGCGCCCGCGCTCTGCTGGACGTCTATCTACAACGAGAGCCAATATCTCTTGTTCGTTCTCTTAGCGCTCCTGCTGTTCCTCGAAGGTAAGTATTGGCGGCAGATGATCGTGTTTGCGCTGGGACTCGGGTCGCTCGAGATTGCAGTGATGTATCCGGTGATCGCGCTGGCGTATGCGCTACTCTACGATCGAACAAAAGTGCGCCGCACCGCACCCCTGTTTGCAATTTCCGCGGCGTTCACGGTGCTGCATTTCTGGGCGGCTCCGGCCGCCGAATCGGGGCCCTACGCGATCCAAATCGACTCGCGGATTTTTCAAACGTTGGCGGCCTACGTCAAGCTGGCGCTCGGTCCCCAGGAGCTGGCTCAGTTTCACGGGGAGTGGCCCGCTTGGTTCGCAATCGCGGCTACGGCCATCGTTGGCGCTGCTGTAATCGCTGCGATCCTCGCCGGTGGGCGCATCGGTCTGTTCGGACTCGCATGTTTCCTGGCCCTGCTGGTTCCCATGGTTCCGCTGCCGGATCACATTGAAGAATACCTTTTGACGGGCCCGGCTATGGGCCTCGCGATTATCCTGGCCGGAGCGCTGGCCCGCCGTCCGCTAGCGATTGCCCCGGTGGCGGCGCTGTATCTGGCTATCTGTTTGCCAGCGGCGTGGGACGTCACAAGCTGGCAAGTGGAGCGCGGCGAAGTGGCTCGCGAGTTAGTGAGCGGCATCGTGGCATATGACCGTGCTCATCCAGGCAAAATTCTGCTCGTCACTGGTTTGAGTACCGATCAGTTCTATTCCGGTTTCGCGGATCGTCCCTTTGAGACGCTCGGCGTTCAGAATGTTTATATCGCGCCAGAAGGCGGCCGGAACGTTGACGATTCGCGAGGCTGGCTCCCGCGGTATGAACTGCCACTTGAAACCGTGAAAGCGCTGTTAAACGCCCGGAAGGCCACGGTCTTGAATGTCTCCGGCGGCTACATTCGCGACGTGACGCCGCAGTAACATTTGTTTATGGCGCTCAAGTTCACTACGTCATACCTGGAAGATTCCATCGGGGTGTTCCGGTATTACAAAAAGCTCGCCGAACGCGCGATGGAACAGGTGACCGACGATCAGCTTCTGGCTGTCTTGGACGACGAGATGAATTCCATTGCTCTCATTGTGAAGCACATGGCCGGCAACATGCGCTCGCGCTGGACCGATTTCTTAACGAGCGACGGGGAGAAGCCGGATCGCGACCGCGACGCCGAGTTTTCAGCGCCTCCGGCAACCCGCGAGGCGCTCATCCTAATGTGGGAAGACGGCTGGCAGCGATTGCTCGGGACTTTGGAATCGCTCTCCGAAGCCGATCTTGGCCGCACCATTACGATTCGCGGCGAGGCGCACTCGGTGATGCAAGCCATCAACCGGCAGGTAGCGCATTATTCGTACCACTGCGGCCAGATCGTGTTTCTGGCGAAGCACCTCTGCTCCGGCCGATGGAAAACGCTGAGTGTGCCGCTCGGTAATTCCGCCGAGTTCACAAGACGCGTTCAAGCCGGCGAAGCGAGCCAGCGTTGAGCTACGAAGTGGTGGCCACGCCAGCCGGCCGGTGAATCTCCTGCAAGCTCCATACACGGATGGGATCGCGCTTGCGCGAGACGATCGCTTGAGCGGCGGCTTTCGCTCCGCTGAGCGTGGTGATGCACGGAATGCGATAGGAAACCGCGGTGCGCCGAATATCGCGCTCGTCCTTGAACGTGTGGCCGCCGGTGGTAGTGTAGATCACCAGCTTCAACGATCCAGCCTTCATGATATCGACTGCGTTGGGACGTCCTTCGTTCACTTTAAAGACCGTCTTCACTTCGAGGCCAGCCGCTTTCAAAACGGCCGCGGTCCCGCGCGTGGCCGCGAGTTGAAATCCATGTTCGGCAAATTTCGCCGCTACTTCCACGACGGCTGCTTTGTCGCGATCGTTCACGCTGATGAATACGGTGCCGCTCTCGGGAAGCGGCGTGCCCGCGCTGAATTGAGCTTTGCCGAATGCTTCGCCGAAGTTTTCGCCCACGCCCATCACCTCGCCGGTGGATCGCATTTCCGGACCCAGCGCCGGATCGACGCCCGGAAATTTTCCGAACGGGAAGACTGGCGATTTCACGAAGCACTGTGGCACGGGCAGAACGCCCGAGGTGCGGCCGCCGGTGAGGTGTTCGAAATCGCGGAGTCTCTTCCCGAGCATCAAGCCGACGGCGAGCTTCGGCAGCGGTACGCCAGTGGCCTTGCTGACGTATGGCACGGTCCGCGACGCGCGTGGATTCACTTCCAGCACGTACACAACGCCGTCCTTGATCGCGTACTGCACGTTCATCAAACCGATCACGTGAAGCGCCCGCGCCAGACGCTCGGTGTAATCCTGAATGGTTTTGAGCACCGCATCGGAAAGGCCTTGCGGAGGAAGAACGCACGAGCTGTCGCCCGAATGCACGCCCGCTTCTTCGATGTGCTCCATGATGCCGGCGATCAGCACGCCGCCGTCTTGATCGGCCAGGGCATCCACGTCCACTTCGGTGGCGTCTTCCAGGAACCGGTCGATCAGCACGGGACGCTCTTGCGAGAAGACCACGGCCTCGTGCATGTAGCGCCGGACCATCTCTTCGTCGTAGGCGATCACCATGGCGCGTCCGCCCAGCACGTAGCTCGGCCGGACCAGTACCGGATAACCGATGCGGCGAGCCACTGCGCAGGCTTCTTCCGCGCTGGTGGCGGTGCCGTTGGCGGGCGATGGAATGCCGAGTTCGTCGAGCAATTTGCCGAATAGCTTGCGATCTTCCGCCAAGATCGATATTGGCCGGATCGGTGCCGATGATCGATACGCCCGCGGCCTTGAGCGGCAGGGCCAGGTTCAGCGGAGTCTGGCCGCCAAACTGAACGATGACGCCGTCCGGCTTTTCGACGTCGTGGATGTTGAGTACTTCTTCGAGGGTGAGCGGCTCGAAGTACAGGCGGTCGCTGGTGTCGTAATCGGTGGAAACTGTTTCGGGATTGCAGTTGACCATGATCGATTCATGGTCGAATTCCTCCAGCGCGTAAGCGGCGTGGCAACAGCAGTAGTCGAACTCGATGCCCTGGCCGATGCGGTTGGGTCCGCTGCCGAGGATCATGACTTTCTTGCGATCGACGGGTGCCGATTCGTTTTCCGATTCGTAGCTCGAATACAAGATACGGCGTGAAGCTTTCGAATTCCGCCGCGCAAGTATCCACGCGATTGAACACCGCGGTAACACCGAGCTCTTTGCGCCGAGCGCGCACTGCGTCAGCGCTGCTTCCCATCAGCCGCCCAAGCCGGGGGTCCGAGATTCCATCGCGTTTGGCTTCGAGCATCCGGTCCCGTGGGAGCGAACCCAGTTCCAGCCCCGCGTAGCTGTGCTCGAGATCCGCCAGTTCCCGAAGCTGCTTCAAGAACCAGGGATCGATCGAGGTGATTTCGTGAATCTGCTCCACGGTCCAACCCTGTTCGAGCGCGAAGCGAATGTAGCCCAAACGCTCGGGATTCGGCGTGATCAGGCGCTGGCGGATGAGCGCCGGATCGAAGCTCTCGGAGGTAACGGCCTTGCCCGTTTCGAGGCTGCGGAGCCCTTTGCCGAGCGCCTGTTTGAAGGTGCGGCCGATCGCCATCACTTCGCCCACCGATTTCATCTGCGTTCCGAGAACCGGCTCGGCGCCCGGGAACTTCTCGAACTGCCAGCGTGGAATTTTGACCACGACATAATCGAGCGTCGGCTCAAAGCACGCGGGCGTGACTTCCGTGATGTCGTTCTTGATTTCGTCCAGCCGATAGCCGACCGCCAATTTCGCCGCGATCTTCGCGATGGGGAACCCGGTGGCCTTGGAAGCGAGCGCGGAGCTGCGCGAAACGCGCGGGTTCATCTCCACGATCACCATGCGCCCGTTTTCCGGATTGATGGCGAACTGCACGTTCGATCCGCCGGTGTCCACGCCGATCTCGCGCAGGCATCGCAGGGACGCGTCGCGCATCATCTGGTACTCGCGATCGGTGAGAGTTTGCGCCGGCGCGACAGTGATGGAATCGCCGGTATGCACGCCCATCGGATCGAAGTTCTCGATGGAGCACACGATGATGGCGTTGTCGGCCATGTCGCGCATCACCTCCAGCTCGAATTCCTTCCAGCCGAGGACGCTCTCTTCGATCAGGACCTCGTGCACGGGCGAAAGATCCAGACCGCGCTCCAGAATTTCGGCTGAGCTCTTCGCGATTGTAAGCGATGCCGCCGCCCGAGCCGCCCAGAGTGAAGCTGGGCCGCAGAATCACGGGATATCCGATGCGCTGCGCGAATGCCAGCCCGTCGTCGACGTTGTTCACCAGTTGCGATTGCGGGGTTTCCAGGCCGATCTTCCGCATCGCGTCCTTGAACATCAAGCGATCTTCGGCTTTCTTGATGGATTCGATATTGGCGCCGATCAGCTCCACGCCGTACTTGTCGAGCACGCCGGCGTCGGCCAAATCCACAGAAAGATTCAAGCCGGTCTGGCCGCCCACGGTCGAGAGCAAAGCGTCGGGACGCTCCCGCCGGATCACTTCTTCGGCGAAAGCCACGCTGAGCGGCTCCACGTAGGTGCGGTCGGCCAGGTCCGGATCGGTCATGATGGTGGCCGGGTTGGAATTGATCAGCACCACTTCATAGCCGTCGGACCTGAGCGCCTTGCAGGCTTGCGCGCCGGAATAATCGAATTCGCAGGCCTGGCCGATGATGATCGGCCCGGAGCCGACGATCAGGATGCGATGAATGTCGTTGCGTCGGGGCATTGGCTACCGGCCTCCGGAATCCTTGATCAGCTTCATGAAATCGTCAAACAAATAATGCGAATCGTGCGGGCCGGGCGCGGCCTCGGGATGATATTGCACGCAGAACACCGGCTCGTTGCGATGCCGGAAGCCCTCCAGCGTTTGGTCGTTCAGATTGATGTGCGTGAGCTCCACTTCGTTCAGGTTGAGCGAATCGGGATCCACAGCGAAGCCGTGATTGTGCGATGTGATCTCCACTTTTTGGGTCACGCGATTCAACACCGGATGGTTGGCGCCGCGATGTCCGAACTTGAGCTTGTACGTCTTGCCCCCAAGCGCGAGGCCCAGAATCTGATGGCCCAGGCAAATCCCGAAAATGGGCTTCTTGCCGATCAGTTTTCGCACTTGAGGCGCCTGGAATTCGAGCGGCTCCGGATCGCCCGGACCATTCGATAGAAACACGCCGTCCGGATTGAGCGCCAGCACGTCTTCGGCCGGCGTGAGCGCGGGCACTACGGTGACGCGCGCGCCCACGTGAACCAAGCGCCGCAAAATATTCCGCTTGATTCCGTAATCGAACGCAACGACGTGGCAAAACTGCTCGGCCGGTTTGGCGAGCGGTTCCGAGGGAGAACACGCTGCCACCGGCTGGTCCCACGAGTAGCTGGAAGCCGTGGAAACGCGCGTCGCCAGGTCGAGACCGGCCATGGACGGGGCTCTGTCTGGCGCGCTCGACCAGTTCCTCCCGGTCGCTGCGCCCACCGAAAGCACTCCCCGCATCACGCCGCGTGTTCGCAAGTGACGGACCAGAGCGCGCGTGTCGATCTCCGCGGCCACCGGAATTCCGTTGCCCGCGAGAAACTGCTCGGCGTTTTCTTCCGATCGCCAGTTGCTGGCCAGGTGCGAGAATTCACGAACCACCAGCCCTTCGATATACGGCCGCGCCGCTTCCTGATCGTAAGCGTTCGCGCCGTAGTTCCCAATCTGAGGATTCGTCAGCACGACGATCTGGCCCGCGTATGACGGATCGGTGAAAATCTCCTGATAGCCCGTGATGGCGGTGTTGAACACCACTTCGCCCAGGCTATCTTTCGGCGCACCAAAACTCTTGCCCTCGAAGACCGTCCCGTCTTCCAGGGCGAGGATTGCAGCATTCAATTCGGATTGTCCTCCAGTGTTCTCGGGAAGGGAGTGTCACTCATATTGAAGCATGTTGGGACGCGCGCTTCAACATAAGGCCGCGGGAAAAACTCAGGTCCGGATCCAGGGCCGAATCTTCGATAAGCTAGTGTTGGCCGGCGTAATCGGCGCTGTACGAATTGGCGGCACGTGCGTGCCTACATTCGTGGCAACTCTTTTAACTAAACTCCATAAACAATGAAGCCTTCTCATACTCCCAAGAACCCCTGCTTCTCCTCCGGACCTTGCGCGAAACGGCCGGGCTGGAGTCTTGATGCGCTCAAGGACGCGGCGCTCGGGCGATCCCACCGCGCCAAGATCGGAAAGAACAAACTCGCGGATGTGATCGAGCGCAGCAAGAAACTTCTCGGCATTCCCGCTTCCTACGTGCTCGGCATCGTTCCGGCGTCCGACACTGGCGCGGTGGAAATGGCGCTGTGGTCGCTGCTCGGCGAACGAGGCGTGGACGTCCTCGCCTGGGAGAGCTTTAGCAGCGGCTGGGCCGGCGATTGCAAAACCCAGCTCCAATTGAAGGATCTGCGCGTCTTCAAAGCCGAGTACGGCGAGCTCCCCGATCTCACTCAAGTGGACTGGGTTCGCGATGTCGTCTTCGCCTGGAACGGAACTACCTCCGGCGTACGGGTTCCGAACGGTGACTGGATCGCGGCAGACCGCGCCGGACTCTCGATTTGCGACGCCACTTCCGCTGTTTTCGCCATGGACATTCCGTGGGACAAGCTGGACGTGGTCACCTGGTCCTGGCAAAAAGTGTTGGGCGGCGAAGGCGCGCATGGAATGATCGCTCTCAGCCCACGAGCGGTCGCGCGGCTGGAAAGCTTCACTCCGCCTCGGCCCTTGCCGAAGATTTTTCAGATGACGAAGGGTGGCAAGCTAATCGCGGGAATTTTCCAGGGCGAGACCATCAACACGCCATCAATGCTATGCGTGGAAGACGCTCTGGACAGCCTCAAGTGGGCGGAATCCATCGGCGGATTGTCGGCGCTCATCGCGCGCTCCAAAGCGAATTTGAAGAGTATCGAAGACTGGGCCGCGCAATCGTCCTGGGCCGCGTTTCTAGCCGAGGACGAGTCCAGCCGCTCGAACACTTCCATTTGCCTCAAGATCAAGGATCCGGCTTTCACCTCGCTCTCCGCCGACGATCAGAACACGCACGCTAAATCCATCGTGTCGATCCTGGAGAAGGAACGCGCCGCTTACGACATCGGCGCTTATCGCGATGCGCCCGTGGGACTGCGCGTTTGGGGTGGCGCGACGGTGGAGACCTCCGACATCCAGGCGCTTCTTCCCTGGCTCGATTGGGCCTACGGCGTCGCCCGGGCTGCTTTTGGTGAGGCAACCCGGCTATAATCTTTGCGGTTCACATATGCGCCGCAAATCTGCTTTGACCATGTTGTCCGCGCTCGCACTGAGCGCCACCGTTATTCGAGCACAGGTCCAGCCCCCGCCGGCTCCCTGGCGAGGAGCAGGGCCCACACCCTGCGTGGGATCCGATGGCGGGATCTTTCAATGCCCTCCGGCGCCGCGAACGATCGCGATCCGCGCCGGCCGCTTGTTCGATAGCAAGACCGGCCAAATGTTGACGAAGCAGGTCGTGATCCTGACCGGCGATCGAATCACCGAAGTCGGCCCGCAGTCTCAGGTCAAAGTTCCCTCGGGCGCGCAAGTGATCGACTTGCGCCAAGCTACGGTGCTGCCCGGCTTGATTGACGCGCACACCCACATGTTCGACACGCGCGGGCCGAATGGAACGACCGAAGCGTCCATGGTGATCGCGATCGCGAACGTGCAGGCCGACTTGGGTGCGGGGTTCACCGCTGCGCGCGACATGAGCACGCACGGAAACGGATACGGCGACATCACGATTCGCGATGCCATCAACCAAGGGCGCATTGACGGCCCCAGGTATCAAGTGTCGACTCGCGGGATCGTGTGGAGCGCGAAGCCGCCTGATCCAGCGGTTCCCGATAATCCGTTGACAAGCGCGGTGGTTCGCTCTGTTGACGATGCGCGCGCGGCGGTGCGCGACCAGGTTGCCCACGGCGCCGACTGGATCAAGCTGTTCCCGGCGGGCGCTTATTCGTTCACCGCCACGGGTGTCGCCCAGTATCAGGTGACGTACCCGATGCCCGTGCTACAGGCCCTGATCGATGAGACGCATCGACTCGGGAAGAAGACGGCGTGCCACGTCTACGGAGGCGAGGGGCAAAAGAACGCCATCATCGCGGGCTGCGACACCATCGAACACGCCTTCGACTTGGATCAGCAGCAGGCCGACAAGATGGTCAAGAAGGGCCTCTACTACGATCCCACTTTGGTGCGATACATCGAGCCCTACATGGACGATAACGACGCTAAGAATACCGGCGGCAAGTACCGCATGATTCCGATTTTCGAACACGCCGTTCAGATGGCCGCCGCGACCAAGGGCTTGAAGATCATGGTGGGCAGCGGCGCCGATGGCTCGACCTACGCTCATGGCACGCAGGCGCTCGATTTCGAAGCGCTGGTGAAGCATGGCGGCTTGACTGCGGCGCGCGCGATTCAGTCTGGAACCATGATCAACGCCGAAGCGCTGGGATGGCAGGACCAGATCGGGTCCATCGATAAAGGCAAGTACGCCGACCTGATCGCGGTCTCCGGCGATCCTCTATCGGATATCTCGGAACTCCAGCGCGTGAAGTTTGTGATGAAGGGCGGCAAAGTGATCCGGAACGACATGCTCCCCGCCAACTAATTCCGCTTGGCTTAATTCCGCTTCTCCATCTCCGCAAGGGCTGGCCGTTTCCTGATCGAATGGGCCAGTGCGTCACTGACTGCATGGATGGCCCGGTCATCCATGTCCAAAAAAAACGGCAGGCCCAGGCAAGAGAAACCGAGCGCGGAGGTGACCGGTAATGATTGTCTGGGAAACGCCTCGAAGGCCGGTTCGGCATGGCAACCGGCGCCATACCAGCGAAGGCTACCGATTCCTGTCTGAGCCAGACGCGAGGAGAGATCGGTCGCGTCAGTGGGGAAACTGTATACGAGTGTTGAACTCAGGCCTCGCTGGCACGGCCCGGTACGCTCCACGTGTCTGGCGTCGAGCGCCGATTCATAACGATCCAGCAGGCTTGACCAACGAAGGCGGTTCTGCGCCCAGGCGTCGTGTGCGGCAAGTCCTACGGCAGCTGAGTACTCGCTCAACTTACCGTTGAACCCAGCCACTCTGGCAACGCGCGTTCCATGGAAGCCGAAATTCAATCTTCGTGTCACCTCGGCAATCAATTCCGGATTGCGCGCGAGCACGATTGCACCTTCACCTGCGCCGAGAATCTTTGTCGCATGCAAGCTGATCACTACCGGTATCGCGCCGATCTTCTGCTCCGCAAATGCCGCCGCAGCGTCAATCAACACGGGAATTCCCGTCCGGCGCATCAATGCTTCCCACGGCGTCACATCCACCGGCGCCCCAAAGGGCGCAACCGGCATAATCGCGCGGACGCCCTCAATCTCGCCGAGAGCTTGTTCCGCAACCCCCGGCGCCAGGCGCCAACTGTGCGGGTCAACATCTAAGAAATGCGGTCTTAGGCCCGCCGCAATGACGGCATGGGCCGAAGCACAGAACGTCCAACTGGGAAGAAGACAGGTCCCTTCGCCCCCGGTCAACGTGGCCAGCGCCGCCGTCAGGGCGATCGTTCCATTAGCGGCCGATACGGCGCAGTCTGGCGAAAGACCGAAGTGAGAAGAAAGCCGTGCCTCTAGTTCACGGCTCAGCGGTCCAAAGTTCGAATAGAAACGCGCCGCGTCAATGCGCTCAAGATACGGGCGAATGGCTTCAGCGGCCGGCAGTAGGGGTCGCGCGACGGGGATCACGTCGTCGAATCCAAAAGGTCGGCCATCACTGCCGCGTGCCCCTCTTCCAGCGCGCGTACGATGAATTGGATGTGAGGGTCTTCACTCTCCCCGTGAGCGGAGATCCAAGCCGCGATATCGGCTGGGCTTCCCGTATCATGATGCTTACGGAATGGACCATATAGCACGTAATGCAGGATCCTCAGGTCCGCTGCATCCGCGGGAAAAGCCTCGTAGTATGTGCGGTCCGGCCAGAAGTTGTAACGAACTGGCAAGATCTCATAACCAATCCTGTTGCGTACGATAGAAAGCGTTAGCCCCACTTGAGCGGCGAGGTCGCTCTTCAGGAAGTCCGCCGCCAGAAGATAGTCCCGACAAAATGTTTTTGCGATAGCGTTCATTGCCTCCCGTGTGCCCAATACAAATCCGAAGTTGTAATATACCGGCCCCGCTTGCATTCCGCTACCGGCGGGATAGTAAACGCCGTGCCCGGGATGATGGCAATCGAAGACGGGCTGCGGAAGTCCGGCTAGCTTGAACAACTCGCACCAACGCTCTTGATCCACATTGCCGTTTCCTCGGCCCAGCCACGGCGGGTAAGTGCCAATGACGCCGGCAATTCCGCGAGGCTGCGCAAGCTGTGTGGTTATATCGGAAAAATCGCCGAGGAATAAGAGATCGGCGTCCGCCATCAATACAAAATCAGCTTCAAATGGCTCAGCCCATCGGTCCAGACCCGTTGCAAAGTAAGAGTGGCGTCGAAAAGCCTCTCGATCCACCCAGCGCCAGGTAATACCATAGCGAGCCAACTCCGGTTGCGTGGCGTCGACGTCAAAGGGCTCGCAATCTTCGCCAATGCTGGCGATGAGGCGGCACTCCCTAAATCCGCGCACGTGCCGCCGTAGCGTGGCGGCCAGGTACCGCATCATAGTGAAAAATGAAGGCGTTGGACTGATCGGAACATGCACCTGCAAACTGCTCAAGCCCCAGGCTCCTTCTCGCCACGCAAAAACTCTTGCTCCAAGTGAAGCAAGCGCCGCGATCTCATCTTCACTTTGCGCGCCGGAGCTCCGGCGACCATAGTGAACGGTTCTACACTTTGCTTGATCAGGCTAAGAGCGCCGCTTACGGATCCTTCGCCGAACGCAACACCCGGTAAGACCACCGAGCCCGCGCCGAGCACCGCATGGCGGCCAATATGCACCGGCGCTGTTGTAACCGCGGTAAATTCCGGCGGTAGCGTCGGCCCCGTCAAATGCTCTCCTGAATAGTCGTCGTTTGCGGAATAGATAATGCTGCGAGCGGACACGCCAGCGAAATCCCCGATCGCGACACCTCCGCTGCCATAGATATATACTCCGGTGGCGATGTGCACGTGGCAACCGATGGACACGCCTGCGCCGAAAGCGCTGATCAAACAAAACGCGTCGATCCGTACGTGGTCCCCGATGCGGATGCCGGCCGGATTCAAAAGGACCGCTGTTCGATCGACTCGAACGTTCCGCCCAACGGCGCCGAGTCCCAGATGAACTAGTTCGTCGTCGCTATAGTGGCGTTCCACTCCACGCATCTCCCATTCCCACAGGACTCGATCGAACCTATCCTGCCACACTCCTTACTTCATCCGCTCTTCCATTTCCGCGAGTGCGGCCATTTCCTCATCGAACGTCGCGATGCGGCCGTGCACTGGGATGTCCTTGGCGAAGTGAATCCCTCGCATGGCCAAATTCTGACGATAGTTTTCCGCCCACGGATGCCGGAACCAGGTCATATCGATCAGATCGCCTTGAACCAGCAGGTTGTCGCGCGGGACAAATGCGGCAATAAGGTACGGCGCGTGCGTATTGTCGTGGAGACGGAAGAGGTCCACTTCCATCGAATTGTCCTTGAGGACCAGGGTGTCGTCCATGCCGCGAAACTTTAGCGTCTTGCCAGACCTCGTCAGTAGGTCAGGCTTCAGCGTCGCCTTGCGCGAGGTCATTTCCCTAAAGATGCTCTCGTTGCCTTGGTGCGAGATCACCGTGAGACCCTCGGCCACCGCGGTGCGCAGGCCGCCGGTGTGATCGAAGTGATGATGCGTCACGATCACTTCCGTCAACGGCTTGTTCGGGACCAGCGCGCGGGCTTTGTCGATCACGGCTTTGGTGCGAGCCTCGCTGGTGGGCGCCTCGAACAACGTCAGATGATCCTCAAATTCAAACAGTATGCTGAATGCATTGCCTCCGGTACCCGCCAGCCACCAGATCCCTTTGGCGACTGGGCTGAACGTCCACCGAGATGACCGGAGGAGGCGGTGCGGCGCTCTTCACGGCGCTGGAGCGGCCAGATCGCCAATAACGCCATCCACTGTGTTTTTCGATACGTGGAAATCTCCGCTGGTCCAGTTCCGAAGATCGATCTTGGTCACGTAATGCTTGGGAAGTTGGATGCCGCTCACAGTTTCGTAGTCTTCAAACGAAGTAGTATTGACCACATCGCCGAGGTTCTCGCTCGAAGTGATCCAACTCACGGATGCGGGCAGATGTGTGGATTCATCGAGTGCCAGCGTGAGCTTGGAGCCCTTCGCAGTGGTGATGTCGATGCTCTCTCGCGGCCCCTTTTGTCGCGGAGCGCTCACCTTTGCGCCCGGATCGAGGCCGCGCGCACAATGGTCACCGGAGTCCCAAGCATTTCGATGCGGCGATCCGCTACTGCCGCGTCCGGAGCGCGCTGCGCGCTGCCGTCGGCATTTACTGTTGAAGGCGACATCACCGTCCAGGTCTGGGATCTGACGCTCGTCGGTGGGCAGCGCGAAAGGAAACATCCCGATGCGGTGCTGCTCGGTGCGCATGCGCTGATTCACCAAATCGATGCGTTCGCTTGAATTCGGGAACCCACCAGGTCGGGAGCGGACCTTCCGGGTGCGGGTTTTGCCCGATGTTCGCGGCAATGCCGGAGCCTTCGATCGTCAGCGTCTTCACAGCCAGAATCTTCTCTTTACCGCCCAGCGCTTCGGCCGCGCGATCGATCGCTTTCATGCCCGCTGACTGCCCAAATGCGGCCGATGCAATTGCCAGCGTGACGGGGATGGCTCGTGTCATGGTAGTCACCTCGGCTGGCCTCCTGGATGTAGACTAACAGGAGGAAATCAATCGCGCGAGGTGATCATGGCGCACTTTTCATTGAAGGTGAACGGCAAGGCTCATAAGGTTGACGTTGATCCGGAGTGCCCGCTTTTATATGCTCTCCGCGACAACGCCGGCTTGGATAATCCACGTTTCGGATGCGGGCTGGGGCAATGCGGCGCGTGTACCGTGCTGGTGAATCATGTTCCCGTGCGGTCGTGCATGCTCTCAGTGGCGCGCGCGAGCGGAAAAGAGATCGTCACGCTCGAAGGACTGGGCACGCCGGAGCATCCTCACCCGGTGCAAGCCGCGTTCATCGAGGCACAGGCCTTCCAGTGCGGATATTGCCTGAATGGATGGGTGCTGGCCACCAAGGCGCTGCTCGACAAGCATCCGCACCCTACCGATGACCAGATGAAGAGCGCGTTTGAGGGCTTGGTTTGCCGTTGCGGCAGCCACGCGGGAATCGTGGCGGCTGTCCGGATTGCGGCCGGCAGCAAAGAGAGGGGCGCATAGCCATGACTTCGATCACGGACAGTTCACGGCGAGCCTTTCTCAAAGTCGGCGGCGGCCTTCTTATTGGATTCAGCTTGTCTGATTCGCGCGTCGCTCCGCAGCTCATGGCCGCGGAAACAGCGGCTAATCCGGCGCCGGCCCGTTTGGACGCCTGGCTGCGCGTCGGAACAGACGGGGCCATCCGCGTTTTTACCGGCAAGGTGGACATTGGGATGGGCGTGCAAACCGCGCTTGGCCAGATTGTGGCGGATGAGTTGGACGTCGCATTCAATCGCGTTCAGCTTGTCATGGGCGATACAGCCGAGACTCCCGATCAAGGTGGAGTCGGCGGCAGCACGTCTATCTCGGCGGGTGCGAAACCTTTGCGCAATGCGGCGGCAACCGCGCGTCTGATGCTACTGCAACTGGCGTCGGCGAAGCTCGGCGCGCCACCGGAACAGCTCCAGGTGAAAGACGGCGTGGTAAGCGTGAACGGCGATGTGTCCAAGAGCGTCTCCTACGCAGAACTCGCAGGCGGCACGGATCTCAATGAAGCTTTGCGAGTTTCTGGCGGCGGCTTCGGGCTGAACGTGGAAGGCCGGGGCAAGCCGAAGAATCCGGCGACCTACACGATCGTCGGGCAGTCCGTTCCGCGCATTGACTTGGCTCCGAAAATCCTCGGGACGGCAAAGTACTCCACCGATGTTCGCGTTCCTGGAATGCTGCACGGCCGCGTCATCCGGCCGGCCGGCGCGGGGGCGATGCTCCAGAGCGTCGACGAGAGTTCGGTGAAGCAGATCCCCGGTTATGTGAAAACCGTGGTGAAGGCCAATTTCGTCGGCGTCGTCGCTGAAAATGAGTGGGCCGCCATTCGCGCCGCAAAGGAACTCAAGGTCAACTGGGGCCCTCCGGCTGCGGCGTTTCCCGACAACGTGTACCATCACATGCGGTCGGCCCAGCCCAAGGCAACCCGTGAACAGCCTGCGAAGGGCGATGCCGTGGCTGCACTCGCGAGTGCGGCGAAAAAGCTTGCAGCAAGCTACGAGTGGCCGTTTCAGGCTCACGCCACCATGGGCCCGGGTTGCGCGGTCGCCGATGTTCGCGCAGACGGCCTAACCACAGTGTGGAGCGGCGCGCAGAAGCCGCACGCGCTGCAACAAGGACTTGCTCAGATGCTGGGCCTGACCAACGATCGTGTGCGCGTGATCTGGGTGGAAGCGGCCGGTTCTTATGGACGCGCCGGCGACGAGGACGTGGCCGCCGACGCTGCGCTGCTCTCTCAGGCGGCCGGCAAACCGGTACGCGTGCAGTGGTCGCGCGCGGACATGACGGCGTGGGGCGGCAAAGGCCCGGCTGTGATCGTCGATCTGGCCGCTGCGCTCGACGCCCACAATGAAGTTACCGCGCTCCACCTCGAGTCGCGAGCATTTTCCGGCACCGAGATTCTTCCGCAGCCCAATAGCGCGGGCAATATGCTGGCCGCGCAACTCATCGGAACGCCCAATACGACGGGCGGAGACGAATATGTGGGATGGGGCGGCGATTCGTATGCGTATGCCTTCAAGAACGTTCGATCGGTCGGGCATATCATCGCACCGCTGTATGGTTCGTCGTCTCCCATGCGCACGACGCATCTGCGCGATCCCAACGGGCCCGCGGGGACTTTCGCCGGCGAATCCTTCATGGACGAACTTGCGGCCAACGCTGGCGCCGATCCGATCGAATTCCGGCTTCGCTATGTCGAGGATGCTCGCGCCAAGGCTGCTCTGGCAGCGGTTGCACAGAAGGCGAGGTGGGAGACCAGGCCGTCGCCGAAGCATGGCGGTGGTTCGGGAAACATTGTCTCGGGCCGTGGCATCGCTTTGGCCTTGCGCGGTGGAACCATCGTGGCCACCGTCGCGGAAGTTGAAGTCAACCGGCGTAGCGGCGAGGTGCGCGTCAAGCGGCTGGTTTGCGCGCACGATTGCGGCCTCATCGTCAATCCAGAGGCGCTGCGCGGGACCATTCAGGCCAACCTGATCCAATCCACGGGACGGGCGTTGAAAGAGGAAGTAACGTTCGATCGCAGCAACGTCACTAGCGTCGATTGGAACACTTACCCGGTCGCCCGGTGGGCCGACATTCCAGAGCTCGAAGTGATCTTGTTGAATCATCCCGAGAGCGCGCCAACGGGTGCGGGCGAGCCGTCATCGCGTCCGACGGCAGCGGCCATTAACAACGCGATCTTCGATGCCATCGGCGTGCGGATTCGCCGCGTGCCCTTCACGCCCGCACGGATCAAAGCAGCCCTGGCTTAGATGGAACCGCTGACTCGCCGCGCACTGTTCGCCGCTCCGCTCGCGATGGCGGGGATTGTCCCGTTATGGATCCGCCGGGAGGACGGAGCATCCGCCGTCGATACCGGCGAGGAGGTTACCGTCGTCGAATTCAACGACGCCGGCGTGAAGCTTGGTCCAGCACGGGTCAGGAAAATCGACCGCAGCAATTCCGATTGGCGCAAGCTGCTTAGCCCCGAGCAGTACTATGTGACGCGCCAGCAAGGCACCGACACGGCTTTTTCCGGCACCTATCATGAGATGCACGCTTCGGGACTTTTTCGCTGCCTTTGCTGCGGCGAGGCGCTGTTCAGCTCCGACACCAAGTTCGACTCCGGCACCGGCTGGCCGAGCTTCTGGGCTCCCATCGCTGCGGAAAATATCCGCACGCGAAGCGACAGGAGCATGCTCATCGAGCGGACCGAAGTCCACTGCACGCGCTGCGAGGCGCATTTAGGCCACGTCTTCAACGACGGTCCCCAGCCTACGTATCAACGCTACTGCATCAACGAATCGTCGCTGCGCTTCATCGCGCGCGGATAGGAGAAGATCGGCATGAGATTGCTGGCCCTCGCAGTCGCTTTCGCATGGTCGCTGACTGCGGCCACGGTCGACGGCATCCAGATTCATTCATCGTCCGCGGGCAAAGGCCCGAGGACAGTGATCCTGGTGCACGGTTGGACGTGCGATGAAACAACCTGGAGTGAGCAAGTCCCCGTGCTTTCGAAGCAATATCGCGTTCTGACGCTCGACCTCCCCGGCCACGGTAAGAGCGGCGCGCCGGCCGACGGTAAGCTTTCGATGGACCTGTTCGCCCGCGCGGTGGAGGCTGTCCGAGCGGAAGCGAAGGCGGATCACGTGGTGCTCGTGGGGCACAGCATGGGCACGCCGGTCATCGTGCAATACGCGCGGCTCTATCCCCAGCACGTCGCCGCCATGGTGTTCGTGGATGGCTTGGTCTCGCTCGGCAATGGCCGCGGCCCCGCGCCCGATCCGAAGCAGATGTCGGGGCCGGACGGAAAAAAGAATCGCGAGACGATGATTCGCGGTATGTTTTCCGCGTCCACCACACCGGCGAATCAGACCAAGATCCTCGACATGATGCTGGCGGCCCCGGAGTCCACGGCAGTGGGCGCGATGAACGCCACATTCGATCCGGCGATTTGGAAGGGCGATGTTTTGAGCATGCCGATCCTTGGGATCTACGCCGACAAGTCCGGACTCAACAATCCGCCGTACATGAAGGAGCACTTTCCGAACTTGGAATATCACGAGGTCCCGGGCACGGGCCACTTCGTGATGCTGGATAATCCTTCGCAATTCAACGCGCTCTTGTTGGAATTCTTGGATCGCCAGCAGCTCCTCAGTCTGCTGCACATTCAATCGTTACGGCCGGGCGCCGACGCCAGGAACCCGCAATCGCCCCACGCCGTGAACTACGACGAGGCGAAGGCCAATCCATATCCGAATGTGCCGGACCCGCTCGTTCTCAAAAACGGCAAGCGAGTGACCTCGGCCAAGATGTGGTGGGAACGGCGGCGGCCGGAAATCGTCGAGGATTTTGATCGTGAAGTTTATGGCCGCGTCCCGAAGAATATTCCCGGTGTGAAATGGGAAATCACCAGTGCAACTCAGGAAATGAACGGCGACGTTCCGGTAATCACAAAACAACTGCTGGGGCGTGTGGACACAGTCGAAATCAAACTTGCCTTGACCACGCCCGCCAACGCGCCGGGTCCCGTGCCGGTGATCATGGAGCTGGCGTTTCAATTTCCCGCGGGGCGAACCCCGCCGCAGCCTGCCGGTCCCACCTGGCAGCAGCAGGTTCTCGCGAAAGGCTGGGGCTACGCCAGTCTGATTCCCACCAGCATCCAGCCGGACAACGGGCAAGGGCTATCGCAGGGCATCATCGGATTGATGAACAAAGGCGAGCCGCGCAAATTGGACGATTGGGGCGCATTGCGGGCCTGGGCCTGGGGCGCCAGCCGCGCGCTCGATTATCTTGAAACCGACAAGTCCGTGGACGTCCGCCGTGTGGGCATCGAAGGCATGTCGCGCTATGGCAAAGCAGCCCTCGTTGCCATGGCGTATGATTCGCGGTTCGCCGTCGGCTTCATCGCGTCCTCCGGTGAAGGCGGTGCAAAACTCCACCGCCGCAATTTCGGGGAATTATTGGAAAATGTCGCAGCTTTGAACGAATATCACTGGATGGCCGGCAATTTCTTGAAATATGCCGGACCGCTCACTCCGAACGACCTGCCGGTGGATTCCCACGAATTGATCGCGCTATGCGCCCCGCGCCCCATATTCATCAGCGCGGGCTCGCTGGAAGGCGGCGACGGATGGGTCGACGCCAAAGGTATGTTCCTCGCCGAAGCCGATGCAGGGCCCGTCTACAATCTTCTAGGCAAGAAAGGACTCGGGACCGCCGAAATGCCCCCCGTGGAAACCGCTCTCATCAGCGGCGACTTGGCGTTCCGCCAGCATAACGCAGGTCATACGGCGGGCCCGAATTGGCCCGCGTTCCTGACTTTCGCCAGCCGCTACTTGAGCAGAAACGCGGCGACCGCTTCGTTACAGCGGTTCTAGACCGGGATCGACAGCAGTGGCCGTTGGCTTTCCTAGCTGTTCCAGGTGCCCCTTCACCAGGTCGACGTCGATCGGAGCGGGATCCAATTTCAGGTACTTCTCCATGTGTTCCTTCGCGCCACTGGTATCGCCTTTCGCTTCGAGAATCCGGCCCAGAACATATTCGGCTCGTGGCCGCTTGTGGTCCGGATCCAACCGGATCGCTTCCTGAACGCTGGCCTCGGCGCCGGCATAGTCCTTCAATCCATACTGCGCTACGGCGAGATGCAGGTAGACTTCCGGATAGGCGTGCTTCGAATCTGCTTTCATCAGCGCGGCAGCGGCCTTTTGCGCGCCTTCCCAATCTTTCATCTTGATGCACAGCCGCGTCAGGGTCAGATACGGAGGAAGAAGCTTTGGATCGGTCTCAATTGCGTGCTCATACGCCGCTCGCGCTTCCGCCTGCTTCTTCAGCCGTTCATCCACCACGCCCAGCGCGTGCCAGGCTTGCGGGAATTTCGGGGCGGCAGCCACGACGGCCTCCAGATGGGACCCCGCCGTGGCCATGTCAGGAACGTCCAGCGCTTTCATAGCCGCGTCCCAATCCTTTCTTGCGCGGCCGGGGATGCCGCTGTCCGCAACAATGATCGCGTAGGGATCGGCCGCCGCGGCGCTGATGATCAGCGGAGGAAGATCGAGGGCTGTGCGGGTGGTGTCCAGATCATTTACTTCAACCGAGGTGGAAGTGTAGCCGCTATGCGTCGCGCGGAGTCGGCAGTCGCGGCTGTCCAACGGGTCGATTGCCAATTTCCAGATGTACTCGCCCTTCTTATTGGTCAGGGGGCCTGGCGCCGAACCATAGTCGTCGCTGCAGACCCGCTCGATCGCCACGATGACCGGCGGGACTGAGCCGTCGGGCATCGTCACCTTCCCATGCAAGATGATCTGATACGTATCCGCCGCTGCCGGTCCGCGGAAGCCAACGAATGCGGCCGCAAGGCAGATGCTAAAGAACATACGCTGCGAAATCATAGCGCCTCCCGAGTAACTGCCGCCTTATATAGCATAAATGATATCTCCTGTGCTGTTATTTCACGGTTCAAGACAGGTCCGCTTCCGGGCACGGTCAGACCTCCCCGAAAAGACCTCCGCTGGGGCGCATCAAACCCCGAGAATCTGTGTTACATTGGGTGTCTTCGGGTTTGTGTCGTCTGCGGTTCCCAACCCCTCAAACCGAGTGACAGGAGATTGTTTATGAACCTTCGTCCGCTCCATGACCGCGTGCTCGTGAAACGGCTGGAAGAGCAGGAAACCAAGCGCGGGGGTATTATCATCCCGGACAGCGCGAAAGAGAAGCCGCAACATGCCGAGGTGGTGGCGGTCGGCAATGGCAAGCTTCTCGAGGACGGTAATCGCGCGGTCCCGGCCGTCAAGGCCGGCGACAAGATTTTGTTCGGCAAATATTCCGGCTCCGACATCCGGATCGATGGCGACGAATTCCTGATCCTTCGCGAGGACGAAATCCTGGGAGTATTCGGCAATGAATAAGCTGCTCATCGCGGTGCTCGCGCTTGCCAGTATCGGCACGGCCAGCGCACAGGTGAAAATCGCCGTGATCAACACCCAGAAGGCGCTGCTCGAAACCGAGGAATTAAAGAAGGCGCAATTGGAACTGGAGGCCAAGTTCAAGCCTCGCCAGGATCAGATGGTCAAGCTGCAAAAGGAGCTCGAGGACATCCAGACTCAGCTCAACAGCGGGAAGCTCAACGAATTGGGCACGCAGGAGCTGAACACGGAAGGCCAGCGCAAGCAACGCGAACTGCAGCGCTTGCAGCAGGATCTGCAAGAGGACGTGGAGCGCGAGCGCACCGATATCATTCAGCGCGCCGGCACCCGAATGCAGGAAGTGGTGAAAAAGCTGGCGGATGAGAAAGGCTTGGACATCGTTGTGGACAGCGCGAATACAGTCTTCTTCAAGACCGCCTTCGAAATCACCGCCGAAGCCACCGCCGCATATAACAAAGCCTATCCGGTCAAGTAAGAGCCGCCCGATGAAAGCTGTAAAATAGCAGTAGGCAGATGTCCAGCTACCTGGAAGCCTACGGAGCCGCCGAACAGCACCGCGCCCGGATCATCGGGCTGGTGAAGAACTGCTCGATCGTTTTGGCTGCTGTACTAGTAGCGGGGCTGATCCTCTTCGCTATTTTCAAGAACCACGCCGAGGAGCGGCAGGCCAAGAACTTTCTTGGACTGCTGGCGGCACACAACTACTCAACCGCCTACGCCATGTGGGGCTGCACCGAAACGCACCCCTGTCCGGAGTATCCGTTTCCGAAGTTCTTGGATGACTGGGGGCCGAAGAGCGCGCATGCCGGATGATCCCGCCGCGGCGTCGATCGGGCTTTCGCAATCCTGCGGCACGGGCGTCGTGGTGCGGCTGGACTACAAAGGCGCGCAGGACTCCGTGCCGTTGTGGGTGGAGCGCGATTCGGAAACCATCAGCTTCGCGCCGTGGCCCGAATGTCCCGGGCCGCCATCTGCATTTCGGCGCGTGGCTGAAGTCGGTCTTTAGCGGCGGCTGATCGCATCGGCTACCGATAACCCGCGGCCTGCAGCTCGAACAGCTCGGCGTAGCGGCCGCCGAGGGCCACCAACTGATGGTGCGAGCCTTGTTCGACGAGTGCGCCATCCGCCAAAACTAGAATTCGGTCGGCCATGCGAACCGTGGAGAAACGATGCGAAATCAGCACGGCCATGCGTCCGCGCGTGAGATCGGCGAAACGCAGGAAGACTTCGTACTCCGCGCGAGCGTCCAAGCTCGCGGTGGGTTCGTCCAGGATCAGCACCTGCGCATCGCGCATGTAGGCGCGCCCCAGCGCGACCTTCTGCCATTGCCCAGCGGACAAATCGACGCCGTTTTCAAAGCGCCGGCCGAGCATCTGATCGTAACCGCTTTTGAACTGCGCGATCAACGGCTCAGCCAAGCTCTTGCGCGCGGCGCTCTCCACGCGGTCTTGATTGCCAAGCTCCTTGATGCGCCCGAAGCCGATGTTCTCGCGCACCAGCATGTCGTAGCGCATGTAGTCCTGAAAAATCACGCCAATTTCCGCACGCAGGCTGTCGACATCGTATTCGCGCAGATCGATGCCGTCGAGCAGAATCGCGCCGCCGGTGGGATCGTAGAGGCGCGCTAGCAGTTTGACGAGCGTAGTCTTTCCCGCGCCGTTTTCGCCAATCAGCGCGATCCGTTCGCCGGCGTCGAATCGAAAGCTCACGCCGCGCAGCACCTGGTGCTCGGATCCGGCGTAAGCGAACGACACGTTCCGAAATTCAAAGCCCGAACGAATCGGCCGCGGCGCGGGCAGGGCATTCGCCGGCGAAACAATATTCGGCTCGGTTTCGAAGAAGTCGAACAAGTCTTTGATGTAAAGCGCCTGCTCGGCAATGTTATTCAAATTCGAAAATAGCGTTTCGATCAACGTGCGTGACCGCGCAAACGCGCCCGCGACGAACGTCAAGCTGCCTACAGTCATGGCGCCCGCCATGGTCCGGATCAGGATCAAAACATAGGCGCCATAGTAGCCCGCTGTCGGCAGCAGATTCAGCAGCGATCCGGTGACCGCGCGCTTGATCGCCAGCGCCTTGTTTTCTTCGTAGAACCGGTCGAACAGCGTCCGCGAACGATCCGCCAGATGCCCGCCGAGGCCGAAGATTTTCACTTCTTTCGCGCTTTGATTGCTTGCGCCCAGCATCCGCAGATAGTCAAGCTCGCGGCGCTCCGGCGTCCAGCGGTACAGGATCGAGTAGGCCAGCATCGCAAAACGGGTTTCGCCCAGAAACGCCGGAATGACAGCGGCTACCAAAAGCACCAAGAACCACGGCGAAAATGAGACCACCGCGGCCAGCAACGACAAGAGCGTGAGGAACTGCTGGCCCATTCCCGCGATAATGCCGAGCATCCCCAGACGGGCCGTGGTTTGCCGGCGCGCCCGCTCCAGTTTGTCGTAAAACACTGGATCTTCAAAGGAAACCAGGTCCATTCGGTTGGCGTGCTCCATCAGCCGGAGGCTGACGTGGTTGGTGAACTTGTCGCCCAGGAGGCTGTCGGAAAGGTTCACCGCGCGCGATAAGAGGTCGCTGAGGACAGCCAATGCGATTTCATAGCCCAAATACACCCAAATCTGGTGAGGGTCCGCTAAGCGCCCCTGAATCGCGCGGACGACCTGGTCGATAATTAGTTTTCCAACCCAGAGCTGGCCAACCGGGATTACGGACGAGATCAACCGCAGAACGGTAGTTGCAAGCGTGAGCGCCGGGCTGGTATCCCAAACCATACGCAATAGGGGTGGGACGTTGCGGAGCGCCCGCAGGCGTTCGCGCCAGGTGGCAGGCGCGTCGGCAGACTTCGGAAGGGGCGGATGGGGCGGAATCAAATACCAGTGTAACGCCAGGATTGCGATTGGAAGGCTGAAAACGGTTCAGAACGGGGCCCGAAGGCCCCATTCGACACCATCTGCCTGAATCTGAACAGGCCCCTTGTTTTTCAACAAGGGCGATGTATGGGAGAATCAGATTCGACGGAAACGCAACCGTCAAAACCTGTTTGTGATTCAGATAATAGGGCCATGAAGGTTGCGAGTCAAGTGAAAAACTGGTTCGCAAGGATTAGGTTCCAAGGGTCTGATCCAGAACAGCTTAGAGGCGGGATTCGTTTCGGAAATCTTGTGGGAAACTTTGTGGATCACGTTGCGGCGGGGAGTGCTTTAGTTTGTAAGGTGGAGAAATCGAGGGAGTTATTTGCCCTCGAGATGCAGTGTGATGAGGCTTCCTTCAGCAGCTGAATAGCCAAACTTGCGGGCTAACCTGAGGCTCCCGCCGACCGCCAGGCCCGAAAGCAGGCAGAATCCGAGTAACAAGGCCGCCAAGCTGATGATGGCAAGGACCATCTGCCCCGCGGTTTCGGGTTTGAGCTCGAGCGGCTTCACCGGCGGCTTCTCGTTTTCGGCAACGACCCCCTGATAATTCACAGTCTCAAGCAGCTTCGCCGAGGCTGCGGCTGGCCCGATGGCTACAGCCACCAGGGGCCCGGTGCGCTTGGCGGTGGCTCCCGCAATCTTCTGAAATTCGGGGAGTTGCTGACGCGCCATGGACGGAAGTGGGAACGAAAAGATGGCCAGCAAGACGCCGTTCCGATAGCGGGCGAGTTGGCCTTCTGTCCCGAAATCAAACTTCACCGCCACGGCCGGAATTTCGGGTGCATCCGCCTTCAGCCCCAGCGGCCCCAAGATGTAGCGTTCCGACCGCGGCAACAGGGCTTTGGAGGGAAAATACGTGTTCAACGTGGGAACCGCAGTATGCGAGATTGTTGGCAGCGCGGAATTGGCGAGTTGGTCCAGCCCCGTCGGGCATTTCCCATCGCACTGGACAACATAATTTCCGACACGGGCACCTTTGACTTCCAGCGAGGCCGCATAAGCGCCGGTAGTGTCCTTAAACCGCCACGCGGTGGCCTGGAATGAGCCGTAATCGGCCCGCTCCGCTCTATCAACGCCGTATTCCGCCCACATCGGCGGGGTCTCGACAGAGGAAGCAGACTTGAGTTGAGAATCGGCCAGCTTCGGCGGCCAAATGCCGGCCGCGCAGGCGGAGGATGCAAACAGCGCCGCTAGAATCAGGCTCCGTGGCATTTCTTATATTTTTTGCCGCTGCCGCAGGGACAGGGATCGTTGCGGCCAGCCTTTTTCTCGGATACGGCCTGCTTCTTTTCAGTCGTCGTGCCGCTCCCGCCGACGAACTGCAATTCGGCCATTTCCTTGTCTTTTTTGCGCTGGATATTGCGCGTGAAATCGTCCACCGCACTTTGCGCGGCGCGACGCTGCTCGGCATTGGCGGCCACGAGCGCTTCTTCCTCGTCTTCTTCCTCTTCCTCGTCTTCATCCGGGAAGGGAAGAACCGGCTTGGGTCTGGCGGGCAGGCCACCCGGGCCGCCGCCATTGCCGGATTCACCAGGAGGCGGGCCGGTGGTCACCTGCAGGAAGAACAGGTAGCGAATGGTCTCGTCTTCGATCCGATCCATCATGTCCTGGAACATCGAGAAGGATTCCTTCTTGTATTCGATCAGCGGGTCTTTCTGGCCGTAGCCGCGCAACCCGATTCCTTCCTTCAAGTGGTCCATCGACAGCAGGTGGTCTTTCCACTGGCCGTCAATCACGTTCAACATGATCATGCGCTCAGCTTCGCGCATGTTCTCCGGGCCGATCAGCTCTTCCTTTTCCTTGAAGCGCCGTTCCAGCAGATCGTTAATTTGGTCTTCGATCTCCTGCTTCAGAAGCCCATTCAGATCTTCCAGGTCGATTTTGACGCCGAACTGGCTCAGGACGTCGGATTGCAATCCGGTGAGATCATACTCCGTGATGTGCGTCTTCTCTGGGCAGCGAACGTCGCTGAAGGAGGCCACGATGCCCCCGATGATCTCCTTGATCCGCTCACTCTGGTCCGTGCCTTCCAGCAACTGGCGGCGCATCCCGTACACTGCCTGGCGCTGCTTGTTCATCACGTCGTCGTATTCGAGCAAGTGTTTGCGCGACGCGAAATGCTGGGCTTCGACGGCTTCCTGCGCGGCGGCAATGCGCTTGGTGATGAGGCCGGACTCGATGGGTACGTCTTCCTCCATGCCCAGGCGCAGCATGAGTTTCTGCATCCGCTCGCCGCCGAAGATGCGCATCAGGTCGTCTTGCAGAGATAGGTAGAAGCGCGAGCTGCCCGGGTCGCCCTGGCGGCCGGCGCGTCCACGGAGCTGGTTGTCGATACGGCGTGATTCGTGCCGTTCGGTTCCGAGCACATGCAGCCCGCCCGCCGCGACTACTTCGTCATGTTCGGTGGCCGTTTCGCCCTTGAAGCGCGTAAAGATCCGGTCCCATTCGGTGCGCTCGGGCGATCCCGCCGGGCTGGTCTGATATAGATCGGGATCCTTGTTCTCCTTCTTCAGAAATTCCTTGGTGAGGAATTCGGGATTGCCTCCCAGCAGGATGTCGGTGCCGCGGCCCGCCATGTTGGTGGACACGGTGACTGCGCTCTTGCGCCCGGCCTGCGCGATGATGAACGCCTCACGCTCATGATTTTTGGCGTTCAAGACTTCGTGCCGGACGCCCATCTTCTTCAGCAGGCCGGCGAGCCTCTCGGATTTTTCGACCGAAATCGTTCCGACCAGCACCGGCTGGCCCTTTTCATGCAGCGTCTGGATTTCCTTGGCCGCATTGCGGAACTTTTCTTCCTCGGTCCGGTAGACCATGTCCTGAAATTCCTTGCGGACCATCTTGCGATTGGTGGGAATCACCATGACGTCGAGCTTGTAGGTCTTCTCAAACTCGGCCGCTTCGGTTTCAGCGGTGCCCGTCATGCCGGCCAGCTTTTTGTACAAGCGGAAGTAATTCTGGAAGGTGATGGTGGCGAGCGTCTGATTCTCGCGCTCGATCTTGACGTTTTCCTTGGCTTCGATGGCCTGGTGCAGTCCGTCGCTCCAACGGCGGCCCGGCATCACGCGCCCGGTAAACTCGTCGACGATGATCACCTGGCCGTCCTGCACCAGATAATCCTTATCGCGATGGAACAGCACGTGGGCCTTCAGCCCTTGCTGGACGTGATGCAGCGTGGACCAGTTCTCCGGCTGATAGAGATTGCCGCAGCCCAGCAGCTTTTCAACCTTCGCGATGCCTTCCTCGGTCAGCGCCGCGCTGCGATGCTTTTCTTCGACCGTGTAGTCGCCGGTAGTGTAGCTCTCGCCAGGCTCCTTGCCCTTGATCTCTTCGCCGCGCACCAGCTTGGGGATGATGCGGTTGATCTTGTAATACTTGTCCGTCGATTCTTCGCTGGGGCCAGAGATGATGAGCGGGGTGCGCGCTTCGTCGACGAGAATGGAATCGACTTCGTCCACGATCGCGAAGTGGTGGCCGCGCTGCACGCAATCGTCCAGGCGGAACTTCATGTTGTCGCGCAGGTAGTCGAAGCCGTATTCGTTGTTCGTGCCGTAGGTGATGTCGCAGTTGTAGCTGGCCTGGCGCTCCTGGTCGTCCAGATCGTGGACGATGATGCCGTACGACAGCCCGAGGAACCTGTAAATGCGGCCCATCCACTCGGCGTCGCGCTTGGCCAGGTAATCGTTGACGGTGACGACGTGGACGCCCTTGCCTTCGAGCGCGTTCAGATAGCAGGGGAGCGTTGCGACCAGCGTCTTGCCTTCGCCCGTTCGCATTTCAGCGATCCTGCCGCGGTGCAGAACCATGCCGCCGATGAGTTGCACGTCGAAATGCCGCATGTTGAGCACGCGGCGTCCGGCTTCGCGGCAGACGGCGAAGGATTCAATCAGCAGGTCGTCGAGGGGCTCGCCGTTGGCAATCCGCTCCTTGAATTCCACGGTTTTCTGGGCCAGTTCGGCGTCGGAGAGCTGCTGGAGCCCGGGTTCGAGGTCGTTGATGGCGGCGACAGTTGGACGGAGCCGCTTGACTTCGCGTTCGTTCCTGGTCCCGAAGATTTTCGCAAGAGTGGCGTCGAGCATGGCGGGGGGCCTGGTTCTATTTTAGCGGATCTTGCAAATTGCGCGGCGTTTTCCGGCTAACAGTGTGTCACGGGCCGCAGATCGTCGCTAGAATGACTGTACGCATGTTACTGCGCAAGGTCAAGCTGGAGAATTTGTTGTCATTCCGGAGCACGGAGGTGGAGCTTCGGGGGCTGAACGTGTTGATTGGCGCGAATGCGTCGGGGAAGAGCAATCTGATTGAGGCGATTGGGTTGTTGCAGGCGGCACCGGTGGATTTGAACACGGCAATTCTTAGGCTGGGCGGTGTGCATGTAGTTTGTTCCCTTGCGTACCGTCTCCCCGATCGCGGCTATAGAATGCAGCTTTTAATGGACGAGCCGCTCGCAGTACCGCTTGGAGTTCTCCGACAGGCGCACAAGCTTTTCATCGTGGATATGGAAGTCTTCAAGCTGCTGGCTCCAGTAGTCTATTTCGATCGCGTTGCGGCGGGAAGGTCAACTTCGGTCCGGATTCGGGGGCGAAGTTTCTCCTACACAGTCGATTTTCGAGCTGTACAAGAACCCCGGCGATCCGACCCCGATAACGCGCGTCGGGAGCGGACTTCGAGTCGATTCGGATTTATCGCGAATTCCGGACGACCGGCGATGCGCAAGCTAGGTTGGGTGCTTCGACCTCGACCCGAAAGGAGTTCCTTCACGACGGTGGCGAGCAATCTAGCCTTGTGCTTGCTCGACATGAACTTCAAAGGCCTCCACGAGCAAATTCGGGATTACCTTCGCCGGTTTTGCGATCGATTCAATGATGTGAAAGTGAACCTCGACGGTCCGATCGCGAAGACGTATATCGAAGAGAGCGGCTTGTTGGAACCTTTGGTGTCGTGGCGGCTCTCCGATGGTACTCTCAATTCCTCTGTCTCCTCGCGGTTCTTCTTGATCCCAATCCTCGCGCCTCTGATCTGCATCGAGGAGCCGGAGGTTGGACTTCATCCCGAAGCTATCCAAATAGTTGCTGAAGCTTTGGTGGAAGCTTCGGAACGGACACAGCTCATCGTCACAACTCACTCCGAAGCCTTGATCGACGCGTTTTCCGAACGGCCGGAAGACGTTCTGGTAACCGAACGAGACGCGGACAACAGCACACAGTTCCGCCGATTGGATAAGCAGCAGCTTTCGCTGTGGTTGGAGCGATACAGCCTCGGCCAACTTTGGCGGAAAGGGGAGATCGGCGGCAATCGATGGTGACGCGAGCTTCGAATCTACTTCGAAGGCGATAATCGCCTGAGGCCCGGATTCAACGGTTCTTCTCGGCGAAATCGTAGAAGCGGCGAGCAGCAAGGCTGGTGTTTCGCCACCAGCCGGTGGCAACTACGGAAGGCACCCCGTCAAGATTTTCTCATGACGCGCTGAAAACCCACGCCGGATGCCTGGAACGTGCTTGCTGCTCGATAGCGAAGATGCCAGACGAGGCAAGATCCGCAAGAAGAGGCCTTGAAGGCTGCGATCCAGAGTCCATCTTCTGGATGGTTCGAGATTATGGAATCCTGGTTCCTTGCCGATATCGATGCCTCTAAAGGCGCTCTTCAAGGGCAGATTCAATTAAAGCGCATATAGGCTAATCCGAAGGTAGAAGAGATTCCGAAGGATGACGTGATGGAACGCTTGAATAAAGCGGCGAATGGCGAGTATCACAAGGTTAAGCACGGGACGAAGCTGCTTGAATTGATCGATCCGGCAATAGGTGCGAAAGGCCGCGCCCAATTGCGAACGGATGTTCAGCGTGATCCTCGGTAAACTCGCCTAACGCCGCTTCCAGACGCCCCAAAATCGCACGTTCATTCCACCGCACATGTTGTTGTCGTTGGCGAGAAGGTACTTGCCGGCCAGAGCGCCAGGTCGATCTGGCATGAATCATCCTCGAGATGCAGATGATTCCCGGCCGGGCTCGCTTCGGCCGAGAATTCGCCGTCGTGGACCTTGTCTCGGAAGCCGTGCCAGTACGCCTCGCCTTCGAGGGCCAACTTGCCCGGAGTCTTCGAAAGTTTAATCTTGATGCGATTTTCTCCCTGCACCCAGGTCCCGGTCCATGCGGCGGGAGTAGGGTTTGGATCGAAGTTGAGCGCGCGGATATCCTTCGATCGAACCCAACCTTGCGCAGCGCCTTTCCGAGACGTGAGGTATCCGCAAGTCCAATCGCCTTCCACTCGGCTGACGACCACCGGATCGCCCGTCTTTATGGTTTCCGCCAACTTCGAATTGATGTCGAAGCCGTCAAAGATGCAAGGCGCTTTGGGAGGTTGCTGGCCGGCGGCTATCGATAGGCCCGCCAGGAGCGCGATCGCTACTTTCACGCTAACGCCGCGTGCGGCAGTGCTCCGAACCGGCGCTCACGCGAGTGGAATTCCTGGACGGCGGCGGCAAGGTCGGACGCACTGAAATCGGGCCACATCACCGGAGTGAAGATCAGTTCGGCGTAGGCGCACTCCCAAAGCAGAAAGTCGCTCAGACGCTGTTCGCCACCCGTGCGGATGAGCAGATCGACGTCCGGGCTGCCCAACGATTCGGAAAGCTTTTCGCGCGTAGCATCGGTCTTCAGAGCCTGTGCCGCCGCGAGGATCGCGTCGCGCGAGGAATAGTCGACCGCGAGTCGCAGATTCAGCTTTCGCCCGCCCGCGGTGGCTTCCTCGCATTCGTCAATCACGGGCAGCAGCAAGCGGGGCAAACGATCGCGCCGACCGATCACCGACACACGCACGCCCTTGTCGACGCATTTGGCTTGCTCGCGGCGCAGGTAAGTGTGGAACATCTTCATCAGCGCCGCAACTTCGGGCTGCGGCCGCCGCCAGTTGTCGGAGGAAAACGCGTAGACCGTCAGCACTCCGATTCCGAGATCGGGCGCGGCTTCCACCGTGCGGCGCAAGGCTTCAGCGCCGGCGCGATGTCCGGCTACTCGCGGCAACCCGCGCGCGGAGGCCCAGCGGCCGTTGCCATCCATAATGATCGCGGCGTGCAGCGAGCTTGAAGTTCCCTGTTTCATATCGCTTCAGCGTTCCCGAATGGCCTGGATCAGCGCTTCCATGTGATTCAGATATTTTTCGAGCGCGCGCCGGCCCGTCTCGGTCAAACGATATTGCGTCTTGGGCATGCGTCCCTCGAACGATTTCGTGCAGACGATGTAGTCGGCCTCTTCCAGCTTGCGCGCGTGAACGCTCAGGTTCCCATCGGTGGTCTCGAGAAGTTTCTTGAGCTCGTTGAACGTTAGCGACGGGTTGACGGCCAGAGCGCTCACGATCCGCAGCCGTATAGGCTCATAAATCAAACGGTCCAGCTCCGCGAGCGCTTGCCCTGCGAGCACTTTACCAGCACCGCCCCGTGTCGCGGCCGGCTTGTCCACAGGCCGCTCCTTTCGAATCGTGTTTTGTCTAGCCACCGTACCTCCTGGCAATAATCGCTCCAAAGATCAAATGCAGACCGCCGAAGCCCGCGGCCAACAAGGCCGTTCCCCAGGCCAGCGGACAAAACAGCGCCACCGCGCCGATGAACATAAAACAGAGGCCCATCACGGGAACTACGCGCACCGAAAACGCGCCGCCGGTGACCACCCCTGTGCCATACAGCAGCAGCCAGGTTCCGGGGATGGCCGCCGGAAGTCCGGCCCGATAGAGAACAGCGGTCAGCAGTCCTCCGACGATTAACGGCGGCGCGAAACTGAGAACGAATCGCCGGGCGGGCGCCGAGAGCACGGGCGCTTGCGCGGCTTTGGCTTTTCGCCGGATCGCCAGGACCGCGAGCACCATCCCCAATGCCGCTTCCAGCAGCCAAGTGGTGAGCCAGCGTTCGAGCGTCGGCTGGCGAAGTGCGATACCCGCGGCGATAAGAGCGCTAGCGCCCATCGCGATGCCGCCCCACCCAGGGACGGCGGTGAACGATCCGGCACGCTCCATGGTTTCGCGAATGAACCGCAGATTGTCCATCGCGTGAGTCTGTAGGGAAACCGGTTCGGCGCGCGGCGCGCGAATGCTCCGGACAGTGGCCATGGGGTGATTATATGCGATCTACTTTGCGGTGTAAAGTGCAAAGAGTTCCAATTGATCGTCTTGGTACGGCTGGACCGGCCACTCGGGCGCTTGACGATCCCCCATTTTGTGGCGCGACCGGATTCGCTCCACGCGCTCGGCGATCAATTCGGGATAGTGGCCCTTCAGATAAGCGGACTTTTCGAAACGCTCGCGGTAGCGTCGCACCAGGTGAGGAAAGCGCTGCTCGAGAAATGGCAGGAAGACCTGGGCCGCGCAGGGCTTCAGAAATAATGGCGCGGCGCTGAACGACGATGCACCGCAGCGGGCCGCGGCTTCGCACACGCGGTCCAGGCTGGCCTCGCTGTCGTTGATCAGCGGCATCACAGGATGGGCCAGTACGCTTACGGGAATGCCGGCCCGGCTAAGTGTTCGCACCGCTCCCAAACGCAGCTCCGGACGAGGCGCTCGAGGCTCCAGCAAACGGGCCAGGCGTTCATCGAGCGTGGTGATGGTCAGATGCACGCGAATCTTGTTCCTGCGAGCGATTCGCGACATCAGCGCCGCGTCGCGCGCGGCCAGATCGGACTTGGTGGTGATGCCGATATCCAGACCGCGCTCGTCCGCGAACGACTCCAGCATTTGGCGCGTGACGTTGAAGCGACGCTCGGCAGGTTGATACGGATCGGTGGCCGTGCCCATCCAGATGGTGTCGCCGGTCTTCAGCCGGCGCAGTTCCGCCCGAAACGCGACCTGCCTGAATTGTTTTGCGTAGATCTTGCGCTCGAACAGGTCCGGATCGCGCAGCTCCATGAACTCGTGCGCATAGCGGGCATAGCAGTATTTGCATCCGAACTCGCAGCCGCGATAGGGATTGAGAGTATAGATGGAACTCATCCGGCCCGAGCCGCGGCCGATGAAGCGCCGGGTTTCGAGCTCCAGGTATTCCACCTGACGCTTGGCTTCGAGCACATCGCTGGACGCAGCCAGACGCGCGATGCCAGCCAGCTCTTTCACAGCAGGCTTTGGGGGAGGATCGTCTTCGAACAGCATGGCGGACCGTCATTGCCGACCTCACTATATTCGCCATTTGTTCGCCTAGATGTCAAGGCCTAACCGTTACAAAACCGTCCGTGCGTCCCCGTCGCGCCGCGTGATTCGCTCGCGATCCAGGTATTCGAGCAACGGAATCGCGTATTTGCGGGACACGCCGGTCCAATCCTTGAACTCGGGGACAGAGAAACGCTGGCCCTTCTTCTGTGCCAGAAGTGTCCGAAGTGATTGCATAGCGGCGGAGTGAAACACCAGTTCGTCGCTGATGCGAACTAGCCGGCGATCGCGCAGCATTATCTGGAGTAAGGTGCGCGCGCGAGTGGGGTCGACGCCCGATTTCACCAGCACTTCCTGCACCGCCGGCGTCGCCAACCCGCCCGCGCGGAAGGCATTGTCGATTTTCGCCGTGGCTTCCTCCTCGTCCTGCCTGAGCGCGACCTTATGCGACGAAAGGCGTACGGTTTCCCCCTCAGCCGTCAATGTCTTGGAGCGGGCGAGGAGCGCGTCCATCAGCCAGGACGGCGCGCCCGGCAAATACTTACTCCTCAGTTCTTCCTTAGAGACTCCAGCCAGCAGCGGATTTTGCCGATGAAACTGTTTTATATGCTCGTGCAGGGCTTCCAACCGTTTTGTAACCCAGGCGGGATCGAGCAGCCAGAACTGCGGCGATTCCAGAACGGTCACGGAAGCGGCTGCAGCCGAGGCTTTTCGAAGATCTGCTTCGAGCAAACCAGTGCGGGCCACCAGATCGGCCATTCCGATTCCGTAACGCGATTCGCGAGCCAGCAGCGCGATGCGTTCGGGCAGTGGGGCGGTCTCAAGAATGCTCAGGCGTTCGCGAGCCGCGCGCCGGGGCGCGGCAATGTCCAGGACCACACCGCCGCCGATGGTGACGACGGGCGAGAACATGCGCAAGATAAAGCGATCGCCGGGCAGCAACAGCAACGGCTCGCTGAGCACGATGCGGACGTATTCGCGCGATCCAGGGGCGACCGCTTCCGTGCCGTTGATCCGGCGGACTTCAGCTTCCACCTCCGCGGCGCCGGCGTGAAAATGTACCGGAGCGCGATGCTTCAGCGGTTTGGCGGATGGCAGCAGTTCGAACACGCAATCGATGCGCGAGGTTGCTTGAAAGCGGCCCGCTTCCGCCAGCACCATGCCGCGCGCGAGCTCGGAAGCATCGATACCCGCGATGTTCAGCGCGGTTCGCTGTCCCGCGATGGCCTCCTGCACGGCGGCTCCGTGTACCTGAATGCCGCGCACGCGAACGCGCTTGCGGGCCGGGTGCAGTTCCACCTCCTGATCCACGCGGACTGCCCCGGACATCAACGTACCGGTGATCACGGTCGCCGAAACCGCGCATGGCGAACGCGCGATCGATCGGCAAGCGGAAATACTGCGAGGCGTCTTTCTCCGGCACCTCGGCGGCCAGTTTCGCGAGCTCGGCCCGCAGTTCGTCGAGACCTTCGCCCGTGGCCGCGCTGACCGCTACCATTGGCGCATCCTCGAGGAACGAGCCGCGCACGAATTCCCCAGCTTCCAACCGGGCAAGCTCAAGCAAATCGCCGGCCGCCAGATCGGCCTTCGTGAGGACCACCATGCCTTTCCGTATTCCTAACAACATACAGATGTCAAAATGTTCCCGGGTCTGTGGCTTTATGGACTCGTCAGCAGCTATAACAAAGAGAACAAGATCTATGCCGCTTACACCAGCCAGCATGTTTTTGATGAACCTTTCGTGGCCGGGCACGTCTACTAAGCCGAGGCGCACGTTTTCCGAAAGCTGCAGGTGCGCAAAGCCCAGGTCAATGGATATACCACGGCGTTTTTCTTCCTTCAAACGATCGGTATCGATGCCCGTGAGCGCGCGAACCAGAGCGGTTTTGCCGTGGTCGATGTGGCCGGCCGTGCCGATGATGATGTTTTTCATTTCGACCGTTTTCATCCTAGCGCCTCTTTGCGCTCAGGATTTGGCAAAGACGGTGCAAGATCCGGATGCGGCCGACGAGCCGGCTGCCACGTTCAAGACCGGCGTGTCGGACGTGCGCGTGGACGTTCAGGTGACGGACGGCAACAAGCTGATCAAGGATCTCGCCAAGGACGACTTCGCGGTCTCGGATGAAGGACAGCCACAGTCCATCGTTTCGTTCTCTCACGGCGACGAGCCAGTGAATCTGATCCTGCTGCTGGACATCAGCGGGAGCATGCAGAAGTCTATCGACGAGATTTCGATGCAAGCACGCGCGGCCCTGGATCATCTGCGGCCGGGCGATCGCGTGGCGATCATGGTGTTTGCCAAGGGCACTGCAGTGGCACAGGGTTTCAGCGACAATCTGGCCGAGACCGCCCGTAACATCGGCGGCGCGGTGAAAAATTGGGACGTGGGATCGAGCACGCAGATCAATTCGTCTGTCGTGAGCGCCGCGCATTATATGGAGAAGCACGCGGGCCCCGGCGGACGGCGCGCGATCCTGATCCTCACCGACAATCTCAGCACGAGTTATCAGCTCACCGATGGGCAGGTTATACGCGAGCTGGATAAAGCGGACACGGTGTTCAATGCGATCATCACCGGGCGCGCGATCCGGCCCGAGCCGCTGCGTCCCGGCAAGCCGGCGGATCCTGACCTCACACCGGCGAACTGTTTTGAGCTGGCCGAAAAGACCGGAGGCGAATGGGTGCGGTCGGCCAACGCGGGCGATTCGTTTAAAGATATGATCGAGCGCATCCGCGGCCGCTACATGCTGGCGTATCACGAGCCGCCGTCGCAGCCTGGCAATTTCCGGCACATCACGGTGACGCTGGGGGACGCCGCGCGCAAGCGGTATCCGGCGGCGGAGCTGCATTCGCGCAGCGGATATTACGCGGAATAGCGCGGCGTACGCAGCCGTTGAGCGACCTCGCGGCCGCACTGCGCGTAATGCCGTTCGTTCCAGGTATAAATGACCTCTGTTTTCGCTTTGAGAGCGCAATAAGCCAGTATCGCGTCGTAGATGCCGCCTCCTACGATTCCTCTGGCAGCCGATTCTCCTAACGCATCGGCGTACTCGGTGCCAGTCAGGGCCACCAATGAGAGCCGCTCGCGAATATCTCCGACGAAGAGCATCGCTTGCTCCGCGCTGATTCGATGCCGGCCCGGCATTCGGGTGAGCGTCGAATAAACCTCAGCCAGGCTGTGAGCTCCACAGCATCCGCTAGTTTTATCGAACCGGATGAACAGATTGATACTGGCGCGATGGTGGACGTGGTCGCCGTAGAACACAGGCACCAACACCGAGGTGTCGAAAAACGCTTTCATTTTCCTTTGCCGAGGTTGTTCAAATCGCGCTCCTCACGGATCTGCTGGACCATCTCGTCCGTTGACGATGCTGGCAGCGATTGCCCGGCAGCGAAATACCCAGACACCGTGCTCTTTCTTGAGCGGCGCGGTTCCCCGTACCGGACGCAGCGTAATCTGCTCGCCGGCGCTCTCTAACTCGAGAGAATCGCCCGGTGCAAGATTGAGTTTTTCGCGCAAAGGCTTCGGGATGACGATACGTCCTCCCCGATCGATAATTAGGTGGCTAGGCATAAGGGTAGAGACTCGTGGTTGAAACCATAATCTCATCCCATTATACTGGTAAAGTTGTCGGTTCTCCACGGCGCGCTATCGAAGCCCAAACTCCTCAACGTAAAAGCGGAGACTCGCGTCGAGATTCTCCACCCGTAAGATCGGCGCACTATTCTCGAAATAGACGGAGGTCTCACTAGTGTTTTCTATGCGAATCGGGCTCCTTTTTGAGATTCTATTGCAACGCCGGTTCACGCTGGGGCGAAGTGGTGCAAGCGATCGTTTTTCGCGTCGGATGAGGCCGCATTCACCGGGGGAGCGAATTGGTGATTGATGGCGCGATGAGCACCCTTCAATGCTGGCATTCAGATCACCTTGGGCTAGGATTAAATGGTGCGAGGCCGTCTAGGATTGTTAGTGGCGGTCTGCCTTCTACTTAACGGCTGTTGCGAGAACGAGGTGCGATCTGAGCACGTTTCGCCTGATGGGAAATGGAAATACGTAACCTTCGATCGGAATTGCGGAGCGACAACCGCCGACAATTTTCAGGTGACCGTTCTCCCCGCAACAGCAGGGCCATCCGACTCAGCGGGGAATACATTTATCGCTGATGATAATCACGGTGCCGCTCGATTCGTTGCACTGGCGGAATGGTTGCCACCCCACACGCTCCAAATTAGATACTCCGCACAAATCCGCGTCTTCAAGAAAGAATCTCACATTGGCGAAGTGGAGATCAAGTATGTGGTGGGCGAGCCCTAGCGGCACATCGCAGAACCAGCCACTAACGGCGTCCCGCTGCGCCACACACCTGCTACTGTAATTTTGATATGTCCACCGACCGTCTCGCCGCGAACCGATTAGCAGAGGTCCGGCGCCGTCACGCCAATGCCGAAGCGGGCGGCGGCGCCGAGCGGATGCAGCGGCAACACGCGGAAGGCAAGCTCTCGGCGCGCGAGCGCATCGATCTGCTGCTCGATGAAGGCACGTTCGAAGAGATGGACAAGCTGGTCCGCCATCACACCATCGACTTCGGAATGGATCAGCAGGTGGTCGATGGCGACGGCTTCGTCACCGGTTCGGGCTTCATTCACGGGCGCCTCGCGTTCGTGTTCGCTCAGGATTTTACCGTGCTGGGCGGATCGCTCTCGGAAGCGAACGCGCTGAAAATTTGCAAGATCATGGATCTCGCGCTGAAGACCGGCGCGCCCGTGATCGGCCTGAATGATTCGGGCGGCGCGCGTATTCAAGAAGGCGTGGCGTCGCTGGCCGGTTACGCCGACATCTTCCTGCGCAACGTGCTTGCGAGCGGAGTGATCCCGCAGATCTCGGCCGTCATGGGGCCGTGCGCGGGCGGCGCGGTGTATTCGCCGGCGCTCACCGACTTCATCTTCATGGTGGACCACACCAGCCACATGTTCGTCACCGGACCCGACGTGATCAAGACCGTGACGCACGAGGACGTGACGAAGGAAAAGCTGGGCGGCGCCGAGACGCACAACAGCATCAGCGGCGTGGCGCATTTTCTCGCGCATGACGACGCCGAGTGCCTGCGCATGATTCGTGAGCTGGTGTCCTACATTCCGTCCAACAATGTGGACGACGCGCCGCCGCGCCCATCGAATGATCCGATCGACCGGGCCGATGCCGCCCTCGATACGCTGGTGCCCGTCGATTCCCACATGCCCTACGACATCAAGGACATCATCCATCGCGTCGTCGATGATGGCGATTTCTTCGAGATCCACGAGCATTGGGCCAAGAACATCGTAATCGGCTTGGCGCGCATGGATGGCCGGAGCGTTGGGATTGTAGCGAATCAGCCGGCGTTTCTCGCGGGCTGCCTGGATATCAATTCGTCGGTGAAGGCCGCGCGATTCGTGCGCTTCTGCGACGCCTTCAACATCCCGATTCTGACCTTTGTGGACGTGCCAGGCTTCTTACCCGGCACCGAGCAGGAATTCGGCGGCATCATCCGCCACGGCGCCAAACTCCTGTACGCCTACGCTGAAGCGACGGTTCCCAAAGTGACCGTGATCACGCGCAAAGCGTACGGCGGGCGCTTATGACGTCATGGGTTCGAAACATCTGCGCACTGACGTGAACTTCGCATATCCTACGGCCGAGATCGCGGTGATGGGAGCGGAAGGCGCGGTGAACATCGTCTACCGGCGGGAAATCGCGGCGGCGAGCGATCCCGAAGCGGCGCGCAGGGAAAAGATCGAAGAGTTTCGCGACCGCTTCGCGAGCCCGTTCATCGCGGCCGAGCGGGGGTTCATCGACGATGTGATTGAACCGCATGAAACGCGCCCGAAAGTGATCCGCGCGCTACGCATGCTGCGAAACAAGGTGGACACTATGCCGCGCAAAAAGCACAGCAATCTGCCGCTCTAGAGACTGCGCACGCCCATCGCGGCGATGTCGTCCACGCGCAGCATCTCTTTCACCACGAACGGCTCGCCGTATTTCACGCCGATCAGGTTGCCGTAGAAGCGGGCGATGGAGCCCAGGCGTTCGCGAATTTCCTGCTGATCCGGGAAAAGCTCGCGCGCCTCCTTCGATTGGCCGTATTGCGACTGGTAGCAGAACAGCGCAGCCATGCGGCGCTCGAAATGATCGGAGATGTCCACTACGAACGACGGCGTCACGTTGGCGTAGAGCGACGAGTAGACGATCTTGTGCGGGCGGTGCGGCTCCGTTTCTTCATCCAGCTTCTTGAGCCCAGCGAGAAAGCAGGCTTCGAATCCGATCTCGGATGCCCGGTAATGATCGGGATGCCGCGCCTCCCAATAGGGCAGAATCACCACGCGCGGCCGCAGATTGCGAATCTCCATCGCCAGAGTCATGCGCACGCTGATGGTGTTTTCCAAGCGCGCATCGGGAAGCCGCAGATTGCCGCGCCACGACAACCCCATCTCGCGGGCAGCGGCGTCGGCTTCCTGCAAACGGATCTCGGGCGTTCCCCGGCTGCCCATATCGCCGGCGGTGAGATCGAGCACGCCGGTGCGATAGCCTTGCCCGGCCATGCGGATCAACGTGCCGCCGCACGTTTGCTCGACATCATCAGGGTGCGCCGCGATGGCCAAAACGTCGAGCGGTTTTTCGATCGACGCCGATCCGGTGCCTACCAGCTCAAACATCCCGGTACCACTGCCGCACGCGCGGGCGGGTGGGCATGAGGAACATCAGCGCCATGCCAGCCAGAAAACCGCCAACGTGCGCGAACCAGGCCACGTCGCCACTCGACGCTTGCGAATAACCCACCGAACCGACGCCGCTGAAGAATTGCATCGCGAACCAATACAAGAGCAAAAAAAACGCAGGAATGTCGATAGTCGTGACGAAAACGACGATGAACACCAGCGTGCGAATATGGGCGCGCGGAAACTTGATCAAATACGCGCCCATCACGCCGGCGATGGCGCCGCTCGCGCCCACGGTGGGGACCGTGGAGTTGGTGTTCATCAGTATATGCGTGAAGGCGGCTGCGAATCCGCAGACCATGTACAGCAACAGGTACTTTCCGTGGCCGAGAACATCCTCCACGCCGCGGCCGAATACCCACAGGAACCACATATTGCCGGCGATGTGCAGAAAGCCGCCGTGAATGAACATGGAAGTCAGGATCGACGAATAGCTGAACCGATCCGGAACGATGCCGTGCAGCATGATGAAGCGGTTCAGGGCATAGCTCGGCATGCTGAGCTCGTACACGAAGACCAAAACATTTATCGCGATGATCACCAGCGTGACGGTGGCGCGCGTGTAGTGCGGCTCGGAGGACTTAAGAGGGATCATTTCAGGTCGAAGCTCGGACTGAACGCGCCGCTCGCCGCCCCGCATCAACTTTTGCGCCTCGCCCAGGCTTGCAATGCGCCCGCGCGCGCCCAAGGCGGTGCAGTTCAGCGCTGCCATGGCATTTGAAAATTCGAGCGCTTCGCGCACCGGCATGCTCTCGAACACAGCATAACAGAACGCCCCGTGAAACACGTCGCCCGCACCGGTGGTATCGATACACTCCACAACGAATCCGGGCGAATAGATGTATTCGCCGCTTACGCGGGCCAGAGCGCCATCCGCGCCCAGCGTCATCGCCGCGACCCGCATGCCGTATTCGTCCTGAATCATCGCCAGCGCGCGGAAGGGATCGGGTTCATGCGTCCAGCGCGAGGGAAATTCGGAACTCGCGATCAGATAATCCACGTTCGGAAGCACCCGGTCGAAGCCCGGATAAATGGTGTCGACATCTACCGTCACCGGGATTTGATGCCGGCGCGCGATTTCCGCTGCGCGAGCCACCGCCGGTGTGTCGTGTCCATCGATGTGGAGCAGGCGCGCGCAAGTGATCTTTTCGGGGGTCAAGCTGGCGGGATCGATGCGCAAACACTCGTTGCGGTGCCAAAGAACGGTTCGCTCGCCAGTGGAATGGTCCACCAGAATGTAGGCGCTTTGGTTCGGACAGTTCGGACGGATTTCGATGTCATCCAGGTTGATGCCGCTCGCGCGCAAGCTATCCAGCTGGACGCGGCCGCGCTCATCGTCACCCAGCGTGCCGATGTATTTGGCTCGCATCCCAAGCTTTGCGCACGTGACCATCGCGCTCGCCACCTGCCCGCCGGGGCTCAGCACCTCCCGCTCAAAAGGCGCTTTGCCGCCATAGGTTGGGAAGCGAGGGAGCAGGATCAGAGTGTCGGTGGCGTTCAAGCCGACGCCGACGACGTCAAAAGAGGGCACGAAGAACAGGGTAACCGGCGGCTACTTCTTTTTGGGCGGCATCTCGTACAGGTAGATGGTGTGACCGTGGCGCTCCGGGTCCTTATCCACCAGTTTCGGCTTCCAGCCAGGCATCGCGTACTCGTGCGACACCACGCGTGCGCCGTTCTTAAGATACTTCTCCAGGTTGGGACGCAGCATTTCGTTGGCGTCTGTAGCGAGGTACAGCGTTACCACGTCCGCCGGGCTCAGATCGACATCCAGGAAGTTGCCATGGATCACGCTCGCGTCGTTATCCAGGCCGAGCCGGCGGATGCGGGCATTGGTGCTGCTGACCAGATCGTCCGAAATCTCGACTCCGACCGCTTTGGCTTTGAACCGCACCACTGCAGTAATCAGGATACGGCCGTCGCCGCTGCCCAGGTCATAGAGCCTTTCACCCGGCTTCAGATCGGCTAGTTCCAGCATGCGGTCGACGATTTCCTGGGGCGAGACTACGTAGGGGGCGAGACTATTGGCGTAATGTCTCGCTCTGGATTGGCCATACAGCGACTCCTGGGCAAACGCTTGAGCGCCGCACAGACCGACAACTCCCAAAGACACTGCCAGATTCAGTATTCTCATTGACCCCTACTGACTTGAGATGGATGCCGCCGCCCTTCCGTTCCTTGATTTTACGATCTTTGAGACCATTTCCGATACGGCAAACCAAAGATCGCGAGGGCGGGAAATGGTGTACTCGTATCCCCGGAAGAACCGGACGGTATGGCTGATGGCATCTTTCCAGGGCACGGCCTGGGGATTCAAGTTGTAATTCATGTAAAAGACTGGAAAATCGATATCCGCAGCGTCTTTGAGGGCCTCTTCGGGAGGATTCGAGTCCAGCAGGATCTTCGGGCCGGCGAAAACCAGCGCATCGGGATGGTCCTCGGGCCCTGCCACCATCTCCTTCCTCACCAAGCCAGTCAAGAAGTCCGTATCGCCGTGTTTCTCACCCAAGCGCTTGAGGTCTATGGTTCCGAGATTTAGAGTAGTCAGAGCAGTTCCGAGAGCCGGAAAATCGATCCTTCTGACACCGTCCTGGCGATAGATCACCTTTTGTTCCTGCATGTTAAAGGCGACGATCGAGAATCTTCCGATACGCGGATCGCGGGCCATGGTTCTGAGAATCGATACCAGGGCAGTAGTGTCGAGCGGCTGCAAAGCCGGTGAGAGCGAGTTCTGGGGAGCGAAATTCACTAGCACCTTCACGCTGAGGGACGGCTCAACGGGCACGCGGTCGACAGGAGGCTCGTCTTTAAAATCCTCGCCATCGGCCCGCCCGACCGTTCCCGGCGCAATGGAGAGGCTCATCGGCCGGTCTTTTGGCGCGAGGCTGGCCTCGGTGTCCCAGCTCGAGGAACACACGCGCTCGGTCCGGTCGCGCATCAGCCAGTCGATGTGATACGATCCCTCGCCCACGTCGAAAGCTCCCTGGAGATATGCATCGCCTTTGGATTCTTCCTCGATCGGGGGAACCCGCAGATGCTGGGTGAAATAGACGGGATCGTCCCGATGGTCCTGTTCAGAGACCCGAAACACGATGTTAAGCACATTCTCGTCGCCGGCGAGTTCCTTTAAAGGCACGCTCACCTGATAACCAGCGTGGAATTTCAAATCGAACCCAAGCGCGGGCTTACTGGGGGTAACGGTACAGGGCAGATCCTTGCGCTGCTCGCCCTGTTCGAGCACGGCCAAATCGGTGTTAAAGATGTTCGCGCCGTGACTGGGGCCCGAGGTGTGGATCAGGATCTGAGCGCGCAGGGGCGCAAAGCTCACTATCAGACCGGCCAGCATCCACCGGCCGCCAAGTCGACTTAACAAGCAACAGGGTCTCCGCATACCCTTTCACTCATCGCGTACGGCGAAATTTCAGGGTCGAATCCCGCGACACCCGACGCTACTCCATCCCGCGCCGCCCGCTTCACCCGTCTGGATTGCTCACTATTGTACATCCAGATCCGGCAGCCGCAAGGAAAAATTTAACTTAGCCGCGGCCGCTTGTTGCAGAAGTAATCGGACGTTCGGGAATTTCTCATTACGATCCCGGCCACATTCGCGCAGCCTGAGCATAAGATGCGGCTTTGCGAAAAGCTGAGACATTATTTTGTATGGTACAGTGCTTGCATTATGGCATCGCGCAGCGTTAACAAAGTTATTCTGGTCGGTCATCTGGGCAGAGACGCCGAGACGAAATTCACTCCGGCTGGCGTCTCGGTCACATCTTTTTCGGTGGCAACCAATCGCCGCTGGAAAGATCAGCAAAGCGGTGAATGGAAAGAAGAGACCGACTGGGCGAACGTCGTGCTCTGGCGCCAGGAGAATCTGGCGAACTATCTCACCAAGGGCAAGCAAGTGTACGTCGAGGGCCGGCTGCAGACGCGCAGCTATGACGACAAAGATGGCAAGAAGCAATACCGGACCGAGGTGGTGGCCGAGGATGTGATTCTGCTGGGCGGCCGGGGCGGCGACGGCATGGAAGATACAGGCGGAGGGCGGCCGGTGTCGATGCCACGTAGCGCGCCACGTCCGGCTGCGGCGGCCGAGCCGATGGATCAAGGGATCACCGACGACGACGTTCCGTTTTGACTCGGGTATTCTGGGGAAGTGTCCAGTTTCCGCCCCGATTTTTGTCTTTTCCCTGGTCTCTTGAGATTTGTTGTTGAGCGGCGCGAATCGCGTAGGCCGTAGGCCGGAGCGATTTGCGCCGCTCAACAACAGCCGCCCGCCGGCCCTCCTGCCTCGCTTTGAGGTGTGTCCAGTTTCAGCGGTCACCTTCGGATTGGATCGGGTAGTGTCCATTTTGTCCACTTTCGATTTCCTAACAACCGATCCTCCGTTGAGTCGTCTGATCAGTTCATGGCGGAAACGGCTTCCGGCGTCCAACGACCATTCACGGTGCTGCGGGTGGTTCTGGAAAACGGCGAGCGGTTGCCGTGCCTGGTCGAGTCGGCTACATGGCTCCCTGTTCGCGTGGGGACTCGATGGGCGGTCCGGCACCGCCGATACCGAGTTCAGTCTTCGACGCTCGTAAGCAACCTTCGGGTTCTCTGCCGTCTTTATGTCTGGGCGCAAGCAGACCGCCGGGTTCGATCTGGACGGCTTCCTGACCGCGGGCAAGGTCCTGGACAGCCGTCACGTCGAGTCCCTTGCATCCGAACTTCGCTCCAACACCGATGGGTCGTCTGCCGATACCGGAGCCTTCGACCACCGTCTCAGCGTCATCGAGGACTTCTTGCGCTGGTCTCTGGATAGTTCTAATCGTGGGGGCGGCCATCCGTTGACAATCGCCCGGCTGAGCGCTGAGCGCGGCCGCCTGCACGATATCATTCGATCGCTCCGTATCGGCGGCCGGCCCGCGAACCGGATCGAGCCGCTCGAAGAGCGACCAGATTAAGGACGATTCGTCTTGCTATCGGACCGCAAGGCCCATCGTCGAGCTGCCTGGACGTTTCCAGAGGTTTTCGCTCCTCATGCTCGATTGCGGAACTGGCTCATGTTTGAAGTGGCGCTTGAGCTGGGTATTCGCCGTGGCGAACTTCTCAAACTGCGGCTCGATTCGTTGCCTCGCGGCGCCAATGACGGCATCCTGATCCTTCGCCGGCCCGACGATCCGAACGACTCCCGGCCACACGAGCCGGCCGTGAAGACTGCGGAACGAGCGATTCCGGCTTCCGGTTTTTTGCTGTCCGCCATCCGTGCATACCTGACGTACCCGCCGCCCCTGGGTAGAGTGTCGGGCAAAAGTCCCTATCTTTTCGTTGCACGGTCCGGCGCGCCGCTCTCTTCCGACAGGGCCGATGACGTTATCGTCGCAATCGGTCGCCATGCCGGTGTGAAGCCACTCTCCTGGCATCGCCTTCGCCACACGTGGGCTGAAACGATGGCGGAAGTGTTGGCTGACCAGCCCAATGGCATGGATCGCCTGGTCTACCTCGGTGGCTGGAAGAGCCCTTCGTCGGCAAGCCGGTACATCCAGCGCGCTATCGCCAAGCAGGCGTCGGCATCGGTCCGTGACTACCAGCGGAAGTCGTATGAGGTGGAATCACGCCCCGAGTGAAGCCCTATGGGAGCCAGCACCTCAAGACAACCGCTCCGGGCCATTCCGCCGGAGGTCCGTTCTCTCGACGGCCAGACTGTCAACACCTCCGGCGACTCGTGGGCGTTCCAGTCATCAGTCGATGGTGGCCAGCTTCTGGTCCTCAGTTGGGCTGCGCTGAAGGAGCCCCCCGTTTTCGCTGTTGGGGCAATCCATTGCGTGAAGCTCTATCTGGCCGACCGGCTGACAAGGAAGAAACCACGAACCGTGGCGAACGACTTTGGGATGTTTCAGCGTTTCGGAAGGTGGCTCGCTTCGCAGCACGAGAAATCTTTTGACTGGAGGCATCTGACGGAGGGACTCGCGCGAGGATTCCTGGCCCACGGGATGAACACCGCAGATAAGGGCAATGACTTTTCCCGGCTGCGCACATTCTACGAATGGTCGGTAGCCCACGATGTTGGAGGCTTTGACGCGTCTTTCCTTCGCAGGCTGCAGGCGGTCACAGCAGTCGGCAATGCGAAAGGCCATCATGTCCGCTTTCGTGATGCTGTCAGAGGACCATTCTCTCCCGATGAACTTCTGCTGATCCGGCGTGCGATTGTCGATGGGGAAGGGACAGATGTTGATCGCGCCGGCGTGATGCTGCATCTCGAGTTGGGCCACAACGCGCTTGCGACCATTCGGCTCAAGAACAGAGATTTCTTGCGATTTGATACCAGCACAGGAGTCTTTTACCAGCTTGATGTGCCACGCGTGAAGAAGCGCACGGCGCAACGGGAAACCAAGCGGCGCCCGATCAGCAAGAATCTCGGTGATCTCCTCACGAGCCTGCGCCAAGGCGGCCCGAACGATCCCCTCTTCCATTGGTTTTCGTCATCGAGAGCCGAGACAGACGCGCGGTCAGCAATGAGGCGTTTCTCCAAAGCTGCGGGCTTGGTTTCGCCGCGCACCGGAGGGCTCCTGGCGATATCGCCACGACGATTCCGATTCACGATCGCGACCCACATGGCCGAGGAAGGCGCTTCCCTTTTTCACATCGCGGAGGTGCTCGACCATTCGGACACACAGAACGTTCGAGTGTACGTGGAAACTGCCTCATCGATCACGGATGCGGTGGCGAAGGCGACCGATTCCGCATTGGAGCCTGTGGTCAATCGCTTTCAAGGCAAGATTGTCGAATCTGCAGCGGGCTCGCAAAGTCCGCTGATTCCCGCCAGTGCTCCACACTTGGGGATCGACCATCTGGACGTCGGCGGCATCGGTCTGTGCGGTCTGAATGCTCACGCTGACGGCCCATGTCGATTGCTGCCGCCAATCAGTTGCTATCTCTGTCCGTCCTTTGCAGCGCTCAGAGATGGTCCGCATGAGCAGATGCTGCACTCGATTGAGACATTCCTGGCAAGCGGCGGGCAGACGAACGATAAACGGATTCTGATGCAACTGGAAGACGTGCGGGCCGGAATCTTGCAGGTCGTTTCAGCAGTCCGAACAGAGCGGGAGAGTGCGTGACAAGGGATACTGCCCGGAACGCCTTCGCCGTTTTGGTTGCGGCCGCCCGAGAAAGGTTCGCCGTCGGCTTCGCCTCCGTTGGCCTCGATTTCGATGAACCGTGCTGGGACATCCGCGCATTGAAGGATCGCACCGCAAACAGCGCGTCTCCACGGCTCTATTTCACGCGTCATGGGACGACTGATGATCCATTGCCACCGAACCTCGCCCTAGCTGTGAAGAGTTGGCTCATCCTGGACTATGGTTCGGCCACGTCCATGGGTCCCCGGCTTGATTCCATCCGGATGCTGTGGGAGGCGATCCTGAATCGCCGCCCGCGAGTTGCCAGTCGGTTCCGATGGGATGATCTTTGTTCTGAAGACATCAGCCAGGCCGAGATCTTGATGCACACTCATTGGAGTGAATCGACCATCTACAAGCGCGTCGTCAACATTATCGCTTTTGCGGAGTTCCTGGCCGCCCGTGGAATCACCCGTGCGCTCTACTACAGACCACAAACGCCAAGGATCGAAGATTTCAACCGCCACACCATTGCGGGCCAGCAGGAGAGGCGCGACCGTTTGCCCACCGAGGCGGCCTTGCTGGGCCTTGCTGACATTTATCGGGAGCTCGCGACCGAGCCCCGGGATCGGCTCCGGATTGCAGCGATCGCCATCCTCGTAGTCACTGGCCTTCGAATCGGTGAGTTGTTGACGATGCCGACGGATTGCGAAGTCGAGGAAGTTCGCTCTGGCAAGCCACGATATGGGCTCCGATACTTCCGCGAGAAGTCGCGCGGCGGCGCCAGGATGTTTGCAGTGCGGTGGCTGACCGCCACCGGAGCTGAACTGGCGCGGCCGGCAATCGCGGAGATTCGAAGCCTGACGGACGCCGCTCGTGGGCGCGCCCTGGAACTTGAACGGACCCCGCATCGAGTGCCGATTCCTGGCCATCACTGGGCCGCACGGATGAGCGCGGCCGAGGTGTCAAAGGTAGTCGGCCTTCTCTGTCCCCCGAGCCGGATTCCCCGCCATTCCGATAGAAACGGCACCTTCTACCGCGCGTCGGAAGTCGAGAAGTACCTTCTGTCGTTGCGCGTCGCGCGTTTGTGGACTGTCGATAAGCGGGACGGCAACTTCCTGATGCTTTCTGAAACGTTGCTGGTGACCTTTCGCCACTTCTTCCATCCTCACCATGCGGATTGTCCGCTCCTTGTGGAGCCCGTCGTAATCCAGGATATCTCCGATTTTTTGTCTGGCCGAGGTGAGATTCGTTCCGTCTTCGAACGGTTCGATATCAGGGAGCCAGACGGATCCTCTTGCCGGGTCACCAGTCATCAGTTCCGTCACTGGCTGAACTACATCGCCGACAAGGGCGGACTGCCGGTGGATCTGCAGACTCGCTGGTTGGGGCGCGAGAACCCGCGTGACACGGAAGCATATCGGCATGCGACGGTCGATGAGCGGCTCGCTTGGGTCAAGGAAGGTATCCGCAACGGGCAGTTGAGCGGCACGAAAGCGGATGCTTTCTTCGAGCTGCCTCGTTCAAAACGCGACGTCTTTCTGGAAACGGAGATCCAGGCCGTTCACGTAACAGCGTTCGGCTTGTGCTTGCACGATTTCGCGGTCACTCCTTGCCAATATCACCTCAACTGCGTTCGCGGTTGTCCTGACTACTTACGGACGAAAGGGAGTTCCGGCGAGCGCGTTCACTTGGTCCAGATTCAACTGGCAACGGAACGGGCGATCGCGGGCGCGAAGGCTCGAGGGGATGTGGCCCAGGCTTGGGTCGATCATTACGAGCAAACCCTCGCCGGTATCCGGCAGGCACTCGCCGTCGATGGGGATTCTGCGTCCGCAGATGGCACCCTCGTCAGGCCTTTTCCGAAGGGCAAGAGGCGTTAGGCCCATGCCGCGATCAAGCGTGCGCGAAGGTTTGCTGCGGCGTCTTCGTGACCACTTGGCGGTCGCCGAAGCCCATGCGGCAGAGGCGTGCCCACTCGACGTACGGAGTGTCGCCGCAGCGCTCGGCGTCAGCCCTACAACTCTGTACAAGTATGGCTTCAATCGGGAGATCAATGCCGCCGAACAGCGCCAACGGGAAAATGGTCGTGCTTCCGGGAGGGAGATTGAGAGGCGATCCTTCCATGACCAGGTTCATGGGCTCTCCCAGGAACTTCAGAACGAGCGTGAGCGCAATAAAGCGCTCGTGGCCCGTATCGCGATCATGGAAGCCAACGCAGCGCGTTTGGGCTTCGATCCTGAGGATATGTACAAGCCGATCTTGAAGCCGGCTCGCACTACTTCACGGGCTGGTTCAGCGAGGCCCGGTCCGTATCACCGGCACTAATCCCAAACATCCGTCCCATTAATCCGGCCACGTGCTAAGCTTGCGAACGCGATGGGAATCGGCATTGTCCTCATCTTTTGGGGTGTGGTCGGCTTGATCGGCGCCACGATCGGTTCAGCGATCCTGCCGCGCATCGCGTCCTATTTCACTCAGGAAAGGGTCCGACGCTCACGACGATTGATCTGGGCAATACGCCTGTTTCCATTCGCGTGCCTCGCATGGGCAGGCGGCGTTTTCATCATCTACGCTGTTGTGAACGAAATGGCCTTTCACCGCGATCCGGGCATAGGAGACGGTTGGACGTGCCCGCTGCCAAACGGGTACGCGATCGAGATGATCGATGTAACCGACCGCGGATTTGTTTACAATCCGAGGACGCAGACGATTAGTGGCGTGGTGGCTGCATCGAACGATGCTCTGGCCGATGTTTGCTTGCTGCAACTCGCAGGGCGCTACATTCTTGGAGGCGCACCTTGCCAAAGCTATGAGGACCCGGGGCCAGAGGGCCACGGCAAGGTCCTCTCGTATTTCATGCTCGACACTGCAACCGGAACACACACCGACTTCCCCACACTGGATGCCCTGCGTGCGGCAGCCGCTCCGCTGAAAGTTCAGATCCAGTTGGAGCCCATCAATGCCGTGTACGGAAGGTTCCGGTTTACTTGGTTCGATGCGGTGGCTGCGGCTTTAATGTTCGGCGTCCCACTCTTGTGCGGGTGGGTGCTTTTTCGGCGCATCGTGAGAATTCGAAAATCCGGAGATATGCACCCAGAGCCGGCCTGATCGTCGGGGGATTGGGGACGCAATAATCGCGACCGTGAAAAAGGACTATACAGACAAGCAGGGTCAATACCTGGCTTTCATCTACTACTACACGAAGGTGAACGGACAACCGCCGGCCGAGGCCGACATGCAGCGCTACTTTCGAGTCACGCCACCTTCCGTGCACCAGATGGTGCTCACGCTGGAGGCCAACGGCTTCATTGGGCGTATTCCTGGCCAAGGCCGGTCAATCCGTCTCCTGATCCCACGCGAGCAGTTGCCGGACCTCGAGTAGGGAGCTGCAAGTACAGCAGCCTGCGCAGCCGTTTCCTCTGTTTGGGTTTCAAGCTCGCAACGTAGCCGGCGATCTCGTACTGGTTGAAGATCCGCCACACCTCCGCCAGGAAGCGCGGCAGTTCCCGGGCGAACTCGGGCCGCTGTTCAGCTGCGTCGGCGAAATTCAGCAGTTTCTCACGAATCAAGTAGTCAAGCGCGCTCTTCACGCCGAAACGCCTCTTGATTCCTTTCGTCGCCTTGCATTGTTGGACCCAGATCTTCTCGAATCGGATGGCCATTCTCGATCAATATACCGCCGGCCCACAGCGGATGGCAATCGTCGTTGCCGGCTTCCGCGTCACCACGGGCGCCTGCCAACGGCGCACCGCATTGCGACGACGCACCAACGTCAAAAGTGAACACAGCAGCCAGCAAAGTGCCAGAAAGCAATTGAAACAACACGACTTGCGAATCTGAACGCGGCAAAATCCGCGTAAAACCGTTCTAAGACTGCTTCATGCGGACCGCCAGCCGGGTGATCGGGATCGTGCTGGTGCTTGCCGGATTGTTCTCGTGTTATCTCCTTTTTTTATGCTGGCGGCGTTCCGTCCGCAGTCAGTCCGATCAGTCTCACCCGGACGGCAGTTGTGAAAGCTGGCTGGCCGGCATTGATTTCCCGGATTCGTCTTTGGCGCTCGGCTTTTATTATGGCTGGACGTGTTACTTTTTTCGGCTGGACGTCGACAACTCGATAGTTTACGGGAAGAACCGGCATCGCGCTTCGCTCGTTATTCGATAGCTCATCGCAAGGAGCTGAAGATCATCGCGCAGGCAGGCTTTGCAATTTCCCTCATGCGGGGCGCTGCGGTCCTTCTTAAAGTTGACTGGCCGGGTCCGTGGATGGGCTGGCTTCTTGTTCTCGCTCTAATTGGGTTAATCATCGTCGAGAGACAAATCGCCGCGCCGAAAGACGATACCCTCGACTGGCAGCGCGTGCCCGGCGGGATACGTTCTGTCCTGAAGGCCCTGCTCAAGGCGGCTCCTGGGATGATTTTAATTTTGTTGCTGCTCTGTGCCTGGGACCTGTTTTCGCACCAGCGCTGGGTGTCCACCGTCTTACAAGTCGGGTTCTTGCCCTTGGCTTTCGGCCGGGAGGCGCTGTTTTTCGCCTACGGAATTTGCGTATGAATTCTCTGGTACCAGATCGTGGCGGGTTTTCGACGCTGTTAGACAAAAATACCGATTCTAAGGGCAGGTTGAGCTAAGTAGATTACGGGATTTGGCCGATAGCTGCTCATGGATGTCCTTGTCGCCCGACAGGCCATCTTCGACCGCGACCGTCGCGTCCATGGCTATGAGCTTCTGTTTCGCTCCGAGGCCGGACAAAACGCGTTCGACGGCACCGAAGGCGGCCTTGCTACCAGACAGGTCCTGGCCAACAGCCTGTTGGTGATTGGACTGGAAAACCTGGTCGGGAACAAGAAAGCTTTCGTGAATTTCGGCCGTGGACCGCTGTTGCAAGGCTGGCATTCATCGCTGCCGCCGGAGAGCACTGTCATTGAGCTGCTAGAGACCGTAGAGCCAGACGACGAGGTCCTGGAAGCGTGCCGCAAGTTGCGCGAGCAAGGCTATCAGCTCGCCCTGGACGATTTTGTGTTCCGCGAGGGCTGTGAGCCGCTGCTGCGAGTGGCGGACCTGGTCAAGATCGAGATTCAAAGCCTGCCCCGCCCCGAACAAAAAGCGCTGGTGCGCTCCTATCGCGCGAAAGGCCTGCAGACACTCGCCGAGAAAGTGGAAACGCACGAAGAGTTCGAATGGGCTCGCGAGGCCGGCTACGACTTTTTCCAGGGCTACTTCTTCGCGCGGCCAGTGATCGTGCGCGGCCGCAAAATCCCCGCCACAAAGGTCCATTGCTTGCGATTACTCCAAGAAGCACAGCGCCCCGAGCTCGATTTTGACCGCCTGGAGATGCTGATCCTGGAAGACGTCTCGCTCTCCTATCAACTGTTGCGCTACGTCAATTCGCCCTTGTTCGCGGTGAGCAACCGGATCAAGTCCATTCGCCAGGCGCTCCTGTTCTTCGGCGAAAACGAGCTGCGCAAGTGGATTTCGTTGGCGACGATGACGCGAACGGCGGAAGATAAACCGGGCGAGCTGATTCTCCACTCCTTGGTTCGTGCGCGATTCTGCGAATCGCTGGCCAATACGTCGCGCAAAGGCCTGGAGCAGTCGGCATTCTTAATGGGCCTGTTTTCGCTGCTGGACGCTTTGATCGACCGGCCCATCGAAGAAGCGCTCGCCGAGATGAACCTGGCGCCCGAAATTGCCGCTGTCTTGAGCGGAAAGGCGCCGGAGGGAGACACGCTGAAGCGAGTCTACGATTTGGCCAAAGCCTACGAGCTGGCAGATTGGGCGCGCGTCGAAGAGCTGGCCCCGCAACTATCCTTGGTCACGGGAAGCTTGGGCGAAGTGTACTGCGCAGCGTCCGGCTGGGCCCGCGAGGTTCTCGAACCCGGTCGCGTTACCCAGCCGGTATAGTCAAGTGAAGGCTAGGCGTCTGCGAGCGCCGCAACCAACGCGCCTTTGGCCGACGCATGCAGCGGATCGGAAGCTAGCCGAATTTCGCTTGCCGCAAACGGCAGCTCGGCCTCGGTGAGAGCCTTCTCAAAACGATCGCGGAAACCTTCGGGCATGGCGGTGCCGCCGCTCAACACGATGGGCAGAGGCCGGTTGGACCGGGGCAGGTTGCGAGCGTTGGCGAAGGCCTGTTTCATGCCCTGCACCAGCGACTGGATCATCTCATCGTAGTAGACCCCGAGCACCTGTTGCAGCTTGTCGGCGAAGAAGCCGTTGAAGTGGAACGAATCTTCCTTGGCGATGCGGACCCGATTGGCGCGTTCGCCCGTGATAGTGGCGGCGCTCGAGTCAATGTAGTCGCCCGCCTTGGGAATCGAGAAGCTCAACACCGGCACGGACAGATACGACACGCAAACGTTGCACAAGCCGCCGCCGCAACTGATTCCGATGCCGGTGTAGTTGGAGCTTTCGAGCTCGGAATACACCACTGCCAGGCCCTCGTTGATGCTCTTCACTTCGTAACCGAGGTCGTTGAGGATCTGGCGCAGCGTGGCTTCATGATAGGTCAGGTTTTCCTCGGCTCCGAGCGGCGCCGCGGGAACCGTGAAGCACAGCTTCTGGCGATCTTTCACCGGATCGAGCAGCGATTCGACGATCTTGCGCAGCATTCCAAGGCTGTCCGCCTCGGCCGGATTCAACACGCCCTTGTCCATGGTGCGCCGGGTCTCGACGTTCAGCAGGTCGGCAAAGCGGTCCGATTCATTGCCGTGCACCACGATCTCCGGCCCGTTGACCGTGTGCGGCACTTTTTCTTTCTTGAGCACGTTCTCGGTCATCTTCGAGTACGGTATGGTGACGAAGGCGTTGAGTTGGGTCTCGTATTGATACTCCTCGCCCACGCGTTGCGCCAGGCAGATGCGGCTGGTGCCGACATCCAATCCCACCGCGGAATTGTTCACTTTGTCGCTATGTCTCATGTTGGTTCTCGTTGGCGGTGGCCGCTGCCTTGAGCGCCGCCAATATCTCCTTGTATTTCTTCTGAAGAATGGCTCTGTACTGGGACACGGAAATGCCGCGTGCCGCGGCTTGCGTTTGCATCTGGTCTTCGGCCAGAGCGAGACCTTGCCAGAGGCGAACGCCGGTTGCATGGATGAAAACGGGATCGTAGTCGAACCCAAAAGCGTAGATGCTCGGCGGCGGGGCCGTATAGTTGTCGTTCAAACCGATGGCGAGAAACGGAAAATTACCCGCCCAGTCGGTGTGGTAGCCCACCAGCATGTTGTCGGGATTCACGGAAACCTGCGCGTGGGTGACGCAGTTCGATTGCGGGATGTGGTATCTGTTGCGCAGCATCTCGGTGAGGATGCGCGCGGCGTGGATTTGCGCGGGATTGGCCGACGGCATATCGCCTCGCTGCGTTTGCGTCTCAAAAGCGATCCCGAGGAAGCTGGCGTTCAGGTTCACGTAGATTCCGGTGTTGTCGGCCCAGATCGAATAACCGGCGTGATTGGCGATGTCCGACTCGGGGACGATGCGGAACACCTGGCCGAAACGATCGATCAGGAAATGATAGCTGTGGTTCTGTTCGACGACTCCGATCACAGCCTTGCCGATGCGCTTCAGCCTCGCGTTTTGGTCCGCTGTGAAGCGCGCCTGATCGCTTTCGGTGGTGTGATAAACAATGCCCGCCGGTTCGGAGCGCCACTCGGGCTGGTCGGGATCGATTGCGCCACGTTGGTAAACCGGGTAAAAGATGCGGGTCTCATTCCGGGCTGTATAACGATCATCGATGCGCAGTCCGTTGCTGTAGGTTTCGAAATCGGTGGACTTGTCCACCAGCCAAACGTCCGGTACGACATCCGTGGTGGCGGCGGAAACGTGGGTGAGGCCCAACGAGAAAGTGGGCTTACCGCGAGAAGCTTTATGGTCGACCGAGTAACCGGGTGTCAGAAGGCAGACCAAAAGCAGAGCCAGTGCGAGAGCGGGCAATCTGCGCTTCGGCCAGGGGATGGGGGCTTGGAGGCGAGGTTGCAGAGGCGCCGCCGTACGCTGCAGATAGCGCAAACGCTCAACGGGGTCAACGATTTGGCCCGCTTTGCGTTCGATGAGGATCCGGGGGATCAAAGACACGGCATGCACCCGTACCTCTTGATCGTCCGGTGGGTACTAAAACCTTATAGGGCCTAGGGCAATATTGCGGAGAGGCTCAGGGGAAACACGCAGGCCGAGTTCGATGGCGTTATCATCTTGAACAGAGGTCGCCCAATGCGAAATATCGCGATCCTGGTCCCGCTTTTTGCTTTTGCCGCTTCTACTGCTCCAGCGGCGGAAATTCCGCAAGGCGCTCATGTGTTGCTGCGGATGGAAAACTCACTCAGCACCCGCACCGCGAAAGAAGGCGACTTCGTTTATTTGCGGACGGCGGTTCCGATTGCAAGCGCCGGAGAAATCGCCGTGCCCGCCGGGAGCTACGTGCAGGGCGTGGTTACGGAAGCCAAGCAAAGCGGACGAGTGAAAGGCCGGGCGAATCTCGCGATTCGTTTGGAGACGCTGACGCTCGCCAGCGGCAAGGTCTACAAGTTCTCGCCGCACTTGAGCTCGGTGGATTCGGGCGCGACCGGGCAGAAAGTCGAAGGCTCGGAGAACGCGATCGAGGCGGCGCCAGGCAAGGGGCAGGATGCCGAGCGTATCGCGATCCTGGCAGGCACCGGAGCCGGCATTGGCGGAATTGCCGACCAGAGTTGGAAAGGCGCGGGGATCGGCGCGGGCGTGGGCTCGGCGGTCGGGCTCGCTACTGTGCTGCTTACGCGCGGCAAGGAAGTAGAGCTGCGGCAGGGGTCGACGCTGGATGTGGTTTTCGACCGGCCTGTGTCACTGGAATAGGAAACGGCGGCCTTACTTCGGCGCCTGGGTGCTTCGGATAAATGAAGCCACATCGTCGTGGAACTGCTTCAGCGCGCCCTCATTCACATAGACCATGTGGCCAGCCTCGTAGTAGTGATAGCTGATGTTCGCCTGCAGGCTATCGGGAATCGGGAGATGATGCATTTCGTAGATGCCTTCGAAGAACGGCGTAGCCCAATCGTAATAGCCGCCGGCGAGCAGGATCTTCATCTTCGGGTTAGCCTTCATTGCCGTGGCCAGATCGGGCAGCACGTTGGTGCCGTTGCCTGATGCCGCCGCCAGCGGTCCGCCGGGAGGCTGATGCCTCAGGTCCCATTGAACGAATGTAGGGTCGGTGTCCGGTGAGAGGCCCGGTTTATACGTCTGGTTTTCGCCGTACTTCAGCTCGGCGCGCAGATATTGATTGATGGACGTCGTGTATGCCGCCGAAACGGCGTTGCTTTGCGGATCGTATTCCGCTTCCTCACTCAGGCGATTGTAGTCGGGCCCCTGATACCGCGTGTCCAAGCGCCCCGTGGTGATGCCTGCGTCGTCTTGAAGCGTTTTCGAAAAAGCACCGCCACTCACGCGCAGGTTCGCTTTCAGCAGGTACGCCACGGGGAGGCCAGTGTACTGATGAAGCTTTTCGGCGATGGTCTGCTTCTTGGCCTCCGTGAGTTCCGACCCCTCCAACAGCGCCGGCATGTATTCATTCAGCGCAAATTTTTCGACCGTCTTGAGAAAAGGCTCCAGCGCTGCGGGCTGTTGAGGCAGCTTGTGATGATAGAATGCCGTCGCTGCAAAAGTTGGGAGCATCAAAACATATGGCTGCTCGATTCCAGGGTTCCAGCGCGGTGCGTCGCCCCAGTTGTCAAAGCTCAGGGTCGCTGATAACAACACGATCCCATTCAGATCGACGTTGCGAAGCATCGCGCTCAGCACCGCATTACGCGGAGTTCCGTAGCTTTCGCCAAGCAAGTACTTGGGTGAATTCCAGCGATCGAATTTCGTCAAAAACCGGCGGATAAATCGCTCGAACGCGTGGGCGTCAGGATCGGTGCCCCAGAAGGCTTTCTCTCTATCCTTACCCATGATCCGGCTGAATCCGGTTCCGGGAGCATTGATGAACACCAGGTCGCTCGCGTCCAGCAAGCTGTAAGCATTGGGCACAGTTTTGTAGGGCGCTCCAGGGTCATGCTGGGTGTCAGTAGTCAGAACGCGCCGAGGACCGAAGGCCCCTATGTGCAGCCACATGGTCGCGGATCCCGGCCCGCCGTTATACAGAAAGGTTACGGGCCTAGTCTCAGGCGACGCGCCCTTCTTGAAATAGGCAACGTAGAACATGCAGGCCGTGGGCGGAGCTTCGTCCGGTTTCGCGGGGTCAGGCGGTTTTTCTCCGCTATCGGGTAGAAGCCGGCCGTCCAATCCCAAGCTCGCGTCCTGCGCGTCGGTGGCGCCGACCGTCAGCGTTCCGGCCACGGCGCGATACGCGATCATCTCGCCGCCAACGGTCACGGTGTTTTCGGTGGTCGAGTCGGGTTGAACCGGCGCCAACGGCGCGGGTGGCCCCGGCACCACAACCTTCGCTTCGGCCGTCGATTTCGTTGAATCCTGGGCGGACAGCGCAAAACTCGCGCAACCCAACATCGCAGCCACCACGAACGAACGCCTGAACCCCGTCATATTCCTATCGCTTGGCTGCCGAGACTTTGCTGTGCGATCCCACGTATTCCTGCACGCGGCTGTTCCTGCGGCCGAAGGTCAAATAGATGACCATGCCGATGATCAGCCAGACAATCAGCCGGATCCAGGTGGCCAGCGGCAGGAAAGCCATCAGCGCGAACGAAGAAAGGATGCCGAGAATCGGCACTAGCGGGACGAGCGGAGTCTTGAAGGGCCGGTGCAGATCGGGGCGGCGGTTCCGCAGGACCCACACGCCCGCGCACACGATCACGAAGGCCAGCAGGGTTCCGATACTGGTCATTTCGTCCAAGACGCCGATGGGTAGAATGGCGGGGAGAAACGCGACGAAGATACCAACCACGATGGAGGAAATCCAGGGAGTACGGAAGCGCGGATGCACGGCGCCGGCCCAGCGCGGCAGCAGACCGTCGCGCGACATGGAGAAAAACACGCGGGACTGGCCGAGCAGCATCACCAGCATCACAGTGCTCAAGCCCATGATGGTTCCGATCAAAACCAGAAACTCGCCCCACTGCACGCCCGTCTCGGCTATGCCGAGCGCGATGGGCGCGCCAACGTTCAAGCGCGTGTAGCTGATCACGCCGGTGAGCAGAAACGCCGTCACGATATAGAGCAGCGTGCACAGCGTCAGCGATCCTAGAATGCCGACCGGCATGTCTTTTTGCGGATTCCTGGCTTCCTGCGCCGCGGTGGAGACGGCGTCAAATCCGATATACGCGAAGAAAATTTTCCCGGCGCCGCGCATGACGCCACTCCAGCCGAACTCTCCCATGGTTCCCCTGTTGGGTGGAACGAACGGCGTCCAGTTGACTTTGGCCTCGGGTAGATGGCGCCAGACATACGCGGCGGCGATGGCGATAAAGACCAAAACCGTCCCAACTTTGACGAACACGATTGCGCTATTGATGGTGGCGGACTCTTGAATACCAATGACCAGGATGGTGGTCACCAACGCGATCACGAGAAACGCAACGACATTGAAGACCGCCGTCGCGTGCGGGAGTGTCGACGCGTCTACGCCAGCGGGCAGGGAAGCGACGGGTTGCCAAAAATGCTTATAGTAGGCGAGCTGGGTTCCCGGCGTGGCGATCCACTGCGGCGGGAGATCGATACCCAGGCGCGCCAGCAACTGCACGACGTTGGCAGCCCATCCGGACGCCACTGTCGCGGCGCCGAAGGCATATTCAAGAATCAGATCCCAGCCGATGATCCAGGCGACAAGCTCGCCTAAAGTCGCGTAGCCATAGGTGTAAGCCGATCCCGCGATGGGAATCAGCGACGCGAATTCGGCATAACAGAGGCCGGCGAAGCAGCAGGCAATGCCAGCGAATATAAACGAGAGCACCACGGCCGGCCCAGAGTTCTGCGCGGCCACCTGCCCGGTAAGCACGAAAATGCCGGTGCCGATGATGGCGCCGATGCCCAGTGCGATCAGATTTGTAGGTCCTAATGCGCGCTTGAGTGTGTGCTCGCCCTGTTCGTCACACTCCTCCTTGATCATGTCGAGAGGTTTCTTGACGAGAAGGTCAGGCATGGTTTGTGTGCAGAGTAACACAAAGGAGACGCATCGGCCTAAACCAGCGTTCCCGATCACCTATTCGCTGGACTATGATCGAAGCTTCTCGCCGTTGGCGAGTTCCACCTGGGTACAGCGCATGGTTTTTGCGCCGGATTTCGCCGGTCCGCCGGTGCAGGTGATCGTGTCGCCGGGCTTCACGGTTGCGCTGGTCCAGCCATTGCGCACTAAGAAATCGGGCGGGTCCATTTCAATGACCCACTCCGCCAAGTCGCCTTTGTTGTTCCGGACACTGACGTACACGTGGACGTGAGGATTGGCCCATTCCACACGCTCAACCACACCCTTTACCGATACCGGATTGGTCATGTCGAACGTGGCGAGCGAGTGATGCGCAAATACCGCAGTGGCCAGCAACAGGGCGCAGCAGGCAGTTCTAAGGAACATGATTCCTAAGGCTTCGACGTACAAACGAAGTTCGCGGCTTCATTAATGCTGCCGGTTCCTTTATAACGCGCCACCTGCGGATAGGTGCAAAGCGGACGTGTGCGGTCCACCTGGCCGCCGGTTGAGTGTGAGGCGACGATTTGCGCGGGCGGGTTACCATTTTCCACCCACTGCTCCATCACGCTCACCGAATCGAACGAGCTCGGGCCCTCGCCGCCGCCGCAGTGATCCATTCCAGGAACCATGAACAGGCGAATGGAATCGCCGGCTTTCGATGCGCCGCCCATTTTGTCGAGAACGTTGGTGAAGTAGTTGATGCTGTTCTCGGGCGCGATGAGCGGGTCCGTCCAACCGTGGTACATCAGGAGCTTTCCGCCGTGCGAGAAGAACTGCTTCAAGTTGGGATCGTTGGCGGTGATGGTGTTGTTGTCCACCTTCTCTGCCAGCGCGATGCCTTTGTCGAAATCGAAGGTGCGCCAGTCCCAGTTGGGATCGTGATACACGATGTCGCGGAATTCGGCCATGCCGATTTCGGACGGTTCCTTCCCGCCCGCCAGAAGCCCCCAGCCGAGTTCGCTGCCCGGCTCGAGGCCCGGAAAGAATGCTTGGCCGGTACGCGGATTGGTGGCTGGAGCGTAGATTTTCTTCGCAGCTTCCACCTGAGGCGCGGTGAGGCAAGTGGGCGCATCGGCGCCCGGGCACTCGAGGACCTTGGGATCGAAATGGCAGCGGCGCGGATCGTCGATCAGGCCATCCTTCAAGCCATCCACGGCATCGCAGGCCCGGACGGCGGCCTCATGCATCATCCGATACTTGGCGGGCGGAATAAAGCTGGCCTCGTCCTTGTGCGTCACAGCGCCGACCCAGACCGAGGCCGCGGTCAGATGGGTCCAGTAATTGGCGGGTGCGCCGGCGATGATGCCGTCATAGTCCTCCGGGTATCGCTGCGCCTCCTTCAAACCTTGCTTGCCGCCCGAGGAGCAGCCGTTCCAGTAGGAGAATTGCGCGCTCTTGTCGTAATAGGCGGCGACGATGGCCTTGGCCTTGAGCGTCATCTCGTGCACGGCGCGATAGCCGAAGTCGATCACCTTTTCCGGATGGCCGAGCGCGAAGCTGCCATCCATCGGACCACCCACGTGGCCGGTATCGGTGCCGGCCGTGGCATAGCCTTTTTCAAGCGCGGCCATCAGCGCGGGATAGATGATGGATCCGACCCAAGCGCCATTGCCCACGCCCTGAAACTTGCCGTTCCAGCCGTCGGCGGGGAGCCAGACTTCGATCTTTATGTCGGAGTCCTTGCTGGGATGCAAGGAGGCGGCGACACGGCAGAACGCGGGCAGGCTCTTGGGCGAGATGGGCGACGGCATGAATCCGCCTCCCGGCATGGTGAAGGCGCCGGCCGCGACGGTTTGCGCCTGGGTGATGGTCGTATCAGGGAGCTTTAAGGACGCGAGGCTCTCACAGGTAGCTGCCACGGCCGGAAGCGCGCCCAAGAGCGCGATCGCGGCGAAGCAGGCAGTTCGGTTCCATCGATTCGGCGGCATATCGAATCGATTATATGCCCGCGAGACGTAGATCGCGGAAACCGCTCTACATTTCTTCGAAGCTTTCGGCGAGCTGCCTTTCCGTGGCTGTGTGCGAGGGCTTCGCGGCGGGTTTTGAACCAGTCGCCACGGCCGATCGCAATGCCCGGAGACTGGAGCCGGGGCCCTGCGCTAATTTCGACGGCGCGCCCGTACGCGCGATGTGAGTTCTTCTGACCTCGGTTGCGTCGCTGGCTTCTACCAGCAGCGATAACTTGCGGACCGCGTGATCCATGGCTTCGGCTTGCGCGGACAACTGTTCGCTCGCCGATGCGCTCTCCTCGGCGCTCGCCGCTGTGCCCTGCGTCACCTGATCCATCTGGGTGATGGCTTTCGAGATTTGCTGGATGCCGCGGGCCTGCTCCTGGCTACCCAGATTTACTTCGTCCACCAGCGTTTTCACCTTCACGGTGCTTTCTGTGATGGCGCGCATAACATCGGCGACGCGCTGCAGCCGGGTGCCGCCTTCGTTGGATTTGGCGATCGACTCCTCGATCAGAGAGGAAGTATCCTTGGCCGCTTGCGCGGAGCGCTGCGCGAGGCTGCGCACTTCGTCCGCCACGACTGCGAATCCCATGCCTGCTTCACCGGCGCGCGCCGCTTCGACGGCGGCATTCAGGGCGAGAATGTTGGTTTGAAATGCGATCTCGTCGATGACCTTGATGATCTTCGAGATTTTGTCGCTCGATCCGGTGATCTCCCGCATGGATTGCATCATTTCTTCCAGCGTGCGATTGCCTTCGGTGACGCGCTGATCGACGTCCGTCATCAGCGTTGCGGCGGTGGAGGAATTCTCGGCGTTCTTTTGCGTCATGGACGTGATTTCCTCGCTCGATGCCGAGGTCTCTTCGAGCGATGCGGCCTGTTCGGACGAGCCTTGGGCAAGCGTTTGGCTGGAGGAGGCAACTTGCGCTGAAGCGCTGGCCACTTGCCCGGCGCCTTCTGTCAATTCGCTCACGGTCTGGCGCAACACGCGGTTGAGGTTGCGAACGACCAGGAACAATGCTCCGCTGCCTAGGCCGACCGAAAGCAGCAGAAGCAGCCAGGTGAGCCATTTCACTCGAGCGCCGGTCGCGGCGGCCTCGGCGGTATACTTCGTACCATTGCGGCGGTTATATTCGGTCTCAGCATGGATCGCATCTCTGACATCGGTGAAGATCGCGCTGCCATCGGCATACTGCCGATACGCTTCGTCCCTCTTTCCCGCGCGACTTAGCGCGGCGACCTTCTCCCATAGTTCGTAGTAGCGTGCCACGGCGGGATCGATCTTTTGATTGATGGCTCGCTCTTCGTCACTAAAGATGGCGGTTTGAATATCTTTCAATTTTGAAGCGATTTCGCTCTTGAGCCGCTGGATCTCTTGCGCCATATGGTCCATATCCTTGGAATCGTTGGAGGCCGCGTGCCGCCACATATCGCCGCGCATTTCCAGGAACTCGGCTTCCACCTTGCTGCAGGCCGAGACGCCCACCAAAGCGTCGTCCGCGAGCGAGTGCACTACCTTGTCATAGCCCCGAAGCCCGATGAGCGTAACAACGCCAAGTACAATGGTCAACCCGATGAGCAGCGCGCCAATCAGGGTCAGTTTTTTCCCAACAGTCATTTGCGAGTCCATAAGCTCTCCAAAATGCTTATCGGGCGTCAGGAGATTTTCGAGAGTTTGGGCTAACGGGTGGCGTGCGCCAGAAACTCTTCGGACGGAATGGTCCAGCCGAAATAGGATTCAATGTTAAACAACGTTGCTTCCTGGACCGACGGTGGGCCCGACGCCATGGAAGCGTCCGTGATCAGAATGGGCCAATAATCGAGAAAGAAAGCGTCCCGCAGCGTGGATTCCACGCACACATTGGTCGCGATCCCGGTAAAGAAAAGATATCGAATGCCGCGGGCCTGCAACTCGGCGTGGAGCGCGGTCCGGGCGAAGCCGCTGTAGCGCGTTTTGACGATCACGATGTCGCCCGGCTGCGGCGCCAGCTCGTCCACAATCGCGAAATCCCAAGTTCCTTCGGTGACCAGCTTACCTTTGAGCTCCGGGCGGCAGTTCATCATCCGAATGCCAAGTTCCTTGTGCCAATTGGGCGATTCGGGGCCGCCGCTGTCGCTCAAGTCGGGCTTATAACCCATCTGCAAATAGACGACGGGCATGCCAGCGCCGCGGGCGGCCGGCAGTATCTGACCAATCACGCTGACGACGCGCGGAGCGCCTGTGAGATCGGCGCCTGCGATATCCAGCATGCCGCTCTTGCTGGCGAAGGCGTTTTGCATGTCGACGACTACGATCGCCGACTTCGAGAGATCTACTTCGACAGGTTCCGGCCTGGCTTGGAGTTTGGGCATAAGGCTATGCCCATTTACTTTAGACTAACGCCGCTTCCTTCACGCGCGGAGCGGCCCCACTCAGCTTCCGCTTTTCCTGCTGCAGCGTGTGAACGGCCATCAACGCGCCGATGGGATGCGCCCCAACTCTGGCGAGCGGATCGGCGTCCTGGCCGGGCTTGTCGCTGTCGATGTGCCGGAACTCAAACGTCTCCCGAAGCGCGGCGGTGTGTTCCCTGCTTAAACCATACTCAGCGGCGATCGGCGTCACATCCTGGAAGGCGCGCATCCGCAGACTGGGTTTGAACCGCAGATCGTAGAGCAGCTTGTTGAGCTTGTACGCCGCGAGCGGCGGATGGTTGTAGAAGTGGTAGGGATGATTATGGAACGTGTAGGGCTGCGAAGGATCGGCATTGGGCTTCTCGCCGGGATGGAAAATCGCTACCGCGTGACCGTGATGCGTGGTCGGCTGATAGGAAAGCAGCTCCATATGCTGCGGTCCAACAGCGCCGAGGACCGCGGCCCAAGGCAGCATCTCGGTGTTGCCGACTTCATCGAGTTGCTCGGCGGTCAGATTAATGAACGAATCGCTGTGGCTGTTTTCGAGTTCATGGATACACCAGCGATCGAAATCGAAGGCGGGTGTGTAGTATTTCCAGGTGCCAGGATAGTGCGACATACCGCCGCTGGCGAGCACGGCAACGCGCTCCGGCCGCGCGGCTACTATTTCTGCAATGGCCTTTCCAAGCGCGGCGCAGCGCCGGGCGCTAGGTAACGGCGGCAAATACGTATTAATGAAGATGGGAACCACCGGGATGGCGCGATTCTCGAGCACCCATTCGAAGATGGCGGCGAAGGAGTGGCCGAGGTCGGCTTCCTGAGAATATGCCATGTCAAAATCGCGCGCCACCAGTTGGTCCAGCACGCCTTCGGCGAGTGCCTGGTGGATCGGCGGATTGTAGGACTGGCCGGCGAAGGCCGCCGTAGCTTTATCGCACGACATGATCGCGAACGTAGGGACGCTCTTCAAGAAGAACGTCTCCATATGGTCGCTGGCGAAGATGATCAGGGCGTCCGGCTTGGTTTCATCGAGAAGCGCTCCTAGCCGCCGCATGGCGGCAATGCCGGCGTCGAGCTGCCTGGGGTCCTCTTCAGGCGGCCTGGTGAACAGCTGCGGCGCGTGCATTGTCGCCATGCTTGCGACGATTTGTCCCATGCAACTACCCCCTTCGTGTCGGTGAAGTAATCGGGTGGGCAACTGAAAAACCAAAGAAAAGGTCGGTAAAACCGCAAAGTGCCGCAGGGACTGCGCGAAGCGACCCAGTTCGGTTGCGCGAAATAGCTCATCTTCCGAACAGGTCACTTTCCAAAAAGATCTTTGTAGTCCCGATTGTTCTCGCAGACGTACTCGTCGACCCTCTCCAAGTCGGCGCGGAGCGGGAAGGTCCGGCTCAGGGTCCAGGGCTTGGTGAAGACGTTCGGATCTTCGATGGTGGCGTCCCACTGCAGGTGATCGAAATCGATGCGATGGAAACGTTCCACCACGTGCAGCGCTTCAGTGTGGCGATAGCCTCCGGGCAGTTCGGTTTTGTCGTTGAACCCGATGATGTCCACCACCAAGGTGTCGCCTTCCCAGTGACCGATGGAATCGCCCATCCAGGTGGGATCTGGATCCGCCGGATGCGGCGAACCATCGGTTGGGATTACGCGGAAGAGATGCAGGTATTCGTGCAGGATGACCACCTTGTCGCGGCCCTGCACGATCTGCCATTGATAGGGCACGAAGTAGGTTTGCGGGACGCCGGTGGGCATGCAGTCGGCGTAGAGGCCGGGGTCTTTGGGGCCGCGCACGACTTTGAATTTCTCGGCGCCGGGCTTGAGTTCCGGCGGAGCGTCGGTGGCGCGGCCCGGGAGGTTATAGACGCCGGAAAGATCGGGCTTGCCGTCCGACATGCGTGGCACTTCCTTCGTCGCCTCGGTGACTGATTCCGCAGTGATCGGCACCGTTCCGGCGACGGTTACCGTGATCGATTTCGTGATCACGGAATCCTTCGGGCCATGCACCGTGATGGTGTAGGTTGTGGTCGCCTTGGGCGTTAGCTTGCGGGTTCCGCGCGCGGCCACCGTTCCGACGCCGGGCGTGATGGTGACGCCCGCCGGGTTTTCCGTAGCCCAGATGAGCAGGAATGACTGGCCGGGTTGCAGGGAAACCGGATCCGCCGTGAACTTGTTGATCCGCGCGGGCGGCGCGATTCGGGCCTGGATGCGGCCAGAGGGCCCGAGAGCCTGCTCTGGAGGGGGCTGTGGCGTCTGGGCGCTCGTCAATGAAAGGAACAGCGCGGCGCAGACCAGGGCGCGGAGCATTACGACTTGATTTCGCGGCCGTCCGCAAGCTTGATGATGGAGCTGAGCATCGCGGGCTGGCCGCCTTTGGCTGCTCCGCCGGTGCAACTGATCACGTCGCCTGGCTGCACCGTGTTGCGCGACCAGCCATAGGACTTCAAGTGATTCAAAGCCATCATCTCGATGGCCCATTCCACTGCGTTGCCCTTTTCGTCTTTGACTTCGAGGTAAATGTAGGCGTGCGGATTCGTCCATTCGAAGCGCTTCACAACGCCGGTGACGGTGGTGGGATGCGACATATCGTACATGCCGGTGCCGTGGTGGGCCAGCAAGGGCACGCTCGCTATGGTGAGGCCGAATCCTGCCAGGAACGATCTTCGGGACGTCATCACTGAACACACTACTGCAAGGGGACGGGCCGCGTCAAACGCCGCTCAAAGGAATGCGATGCCTTGGGATGTGAGGATGACAGCGGCCCAGAGGACGAGAGAGATGGGACGGGCAGCGCCGCGCGGAAGGAATACGGTCGCGGCCAAGATCAATAAAAGCAGCATTTTCGCCAGGAAGAAGGCGCTGTGGTAGCACTTGAGCGGTTCCAGCCAGAAGAGCAGGGCGCCGGTGATCACCATCCAGACCGCGCCGATGCGTCGCCAGGCCGGCATCACAGAGAACAGGACCGCTCCTCCGAACCACGCGACCCCGAGCACGTGCAGCGCGCTCAGGATGGTAAAGCCCCAAGTGGATTCGCGCAGGAGCGTGCTCGACGGCGTGGTCTGGATCCAGCGGCAGGCGGCGTCGATGAAATTAGGCGTCAAGGTCGGCGATGAACCGTGAGCTGATCACTACCGAAGTCCAGAGCGCGAGCGAAAGGATAGCAGCGGTTCGCGTGGCCTTGCGATGTACCGTGAAATGCGCGAGCAATGCGATAGCTAGAAGACCCATCTTCACCAGAAATCCCGTGTTGTGAACATAGCGCGGTACGTTTGAGAGGAACAACGCCGCGCCGGTGATCAGCATGACAGCGAATCCGGCCCATGTCCAGGCCGCTGATTTCGCGATCGGCCGCTCGCGCCATCCGAGGATGTATAGATCGATCATCACGATGGTCCCGACGGATAGAGCCAGGCCCATCACGTGGATCGCTTCAAGGATCGGGAATAACACTACTTGCCGAAAAATTGCTTGTAGTCTTTGTTGTTCTCGCAGACGTATTCGTCCACTTTGTCGAGGTCCGTCCGCAGCGGGAAGGTGCGAATGAGCGTCCAGGGTTTGGCGAAGACGTTCGGATCTTCGATGGTCCCTTCCCACTCCAGATGATCGAAATCGGCGCGATGGAAGCGCTCGACCACATGCAGGGCTTCGCTATGGCGATATGCTCCGGGCAGTTCGGTGCGGTCGTTGAAGCCGACGGTGTCCACCACCAGCGTGTCGCCCTCCCAATGTCCGATGGAATCGCCCATCCAGGTGGGATCGGGGTCCACCGGATGCGTGCCGTTGATGGATACGACGCGGAACATGTGCAGATATTCGTAGAGAATCACGACCTTGTCGAGTCCTTGCACGATCTCCCATTGATAGGGGACGAAGTAGGCGAGCGGCACGCCGGTGGGCATGCAGTCGGCGTAGACGCCTGCGTCGGTGGGGCCGCGCACTACCTTATATTTTTCGGCACCGGGTTTGAGCTCCGCTTGAATCGGCTGGTTCTGGCCGCGGACGGCGGAGCCGCCAAAGTTGAACGAGCTGGAATTGTAGACCCCGGTGAGGTTGGGCTTGCCGTCGGGCATGCGCGGCGTTTCGGCGCTTGTGGATGCGGCTCCGGGCGCTACGTTCGTGGCAACGGTGCCGGCGACGGTCACCGTGACCGACTTCGTGATCACCTGATCCTTGGGGCCGTGAACGGTCAGCGTATACGTTGTGGTTGCGGCCGGCGAAATCGATTTGGTTCCGCGCGGCCGGACTTTGCCGAAAGTGGGATCGATGGTGACGGTGGCGGGATTTTCCGTAGCCCACGCGAGCATTACAGACTGTCCGGGCTTGATCGACTCCGGTTGCGCAGTGAACTTCTCGATGCGCGCGGGCAATTGCGCCGCTCGCGCATAGGATGGCGCGGGACTGGGGGCTGGGGCCGGCGGAGGCGCCTGGCCGAAAACGAGCGTCGCACTCAGGCCGATCGCGGCCGCAAGAATTCCGAATCGCATTGTGTCAAATATATCAGCGTCCGCCCGCGGTTTCCATCGCTTGCGCGGCTTTGGCCCGCTGCAAAGGCCACATAGTGAAGAAGTCCGCATAGGCCACCAGGAACGGAAATGTCACTGCGAGCAGCGCCGATGCCAGCCAGATTTCCACTTGGTAGGCGGGTGGTCCAGGATCGAGCTTGCCGGTTACCGTCTGCGCCAGCGCACGATACATGTATGCGAAGGCGTTGCCCAGGATAATCGCGCTCACGGTGTTCAGCACGCCCTTGAGCGGCTGTTGGAACTTGGCGAACAGCGAGCCCTGCAGCATATTCAGCATGAAAATGGTGCCGAAAATGAACGGAATCGGAACGCTGACCATGAACGCGGCCACGTCCATCTTCATCACTTCGACGCCGATATAGAACGCCGCACCGCCGATGATGAGAGCCACGATGGTCCACACGATCCCGAGCACCGGCTGCTTCATCAGGCTGGGAGATTTCGTGAAGGGCCACAGATCGAAGCACAGCGAGAGGAACATGACGCCGATGGCGGTGACGTAGAACACCACGCTGTTCCAGCCGCCGAACATGCCGTGCGGATCCTGCGCGGGGAAGTAAACCGGTGCGCCTTTCAGGAAATCGTAATTGAAGAAGACTCGGAAGAAGATGTAGTTGATCGCGTAACAGGCCGCCAGAAGGGCGAATCCAGCCGCGAGCGGATTCTTGATCAGCGCGGTGAACGGCCATCCGCCCCACATGATGGCCATCCAGAACATGATCACGACGGAAGCGATCAGACACTGCGAGAGCATCGGCGTTGGAGGGTTGACGCTGCCGCCGACACCGGCCCAGTGCGCCAGCGCCACTACCACACCGGTGGCAAGGGCGACCAGGCTGAACAAGATCCCGCGCACCGGCTGAGAGCGCTCCGCGGCGAAGGCTGGCTGCTTCAAACCCCAGGTCACGCCCATGACGATCTCCATAGGGATGATGCAGATCAGAAACGTGGAAACCCATCCGGAGAAGCGCGGATAATCGTACAGCGAGATGAAGCCGAGTGAAATGGCGATGATCAGAGCTGTGGCGGCGATGCCGAGTATAGGTTGTTTGAGGCCTGACAAGGGACTTTCCTTTCGTGCCGCCCCGAGTTACAGCTTCGGCGGCTGGGATCTTGCAATCGCGGCTAGCCATACTATCATAAGTGCCCAGCCTCAGCAGGCGAGAGTCCAGTAAGATTGTGGAGTCGCATGCCAACCATCAGACACATCCTCTTCCCCATCGATTTTTCGGCAGCCGGGGTGGCAGCCGTCCCATACGTTCGCGGGCTCGCCAACCGGCTTCACGCCAAGGTTACGCTGCTGAGCGTGGTGCCGCCCACCTGGGTCGCCCCGCCGGGGCTTATTGTTTCTCCGGCGGGGTCAGATCCTGAGGCGCTGCAGAACACTCTGCAAACGCAGCTGGACAAGCTGGCGATCGGCGATCTGGAATCGGAGCCGGCGCGGCTAACGGCGCTGGGAGATCCGGCGATGAAGATCGCGGAGTTCACGCGCGACAACGCAGTGGACCTGGTGATGATGCCGACACACGGGCATGGCCTGTTCCGCAGGCTGCTGGTGGGTTCGGTGACGTCGAAGGTTTTGCACGATGTGCACAGCCCGGTGTGGACCGCGGCGCACGCCGAAAAGCAGCACGCCCAAGAACTGCCGCGCAAGATCCTTTGCGCATTGGATGGAACCGAGAAGAGCCTGGCTGTGGCGCAGTGGGCTGCGGACTTCAGCCGGCAGGTTGGCGCGAGCCTGCAGTTGTTGCACGTGGTGCGGACCATCAGCGATTGGCTGTCGCTCGAAAGCGAGCAGGAGCTGCAAGAGGAGTTGCGGACGGAGGCGCGGAACCGGATCGAGTCCAGCCTGAAATCAGCCGGGTTAGATCTGCCACTGCGCGTCGCCGTCGGCGAGATCGTGAACACCATCACCGAAGAGGCGCGGCAGGAAGGCGCGGATCTGATCGTGCTGGGGCGCGGAGCGATTCATGAGACGCTGGGCCGGCTGCGCACGCACGCGCACGGGATTATCCATCAGTCGCCTTGCCCGGTACTGAGCGTATAGTTCAGGGTTGGGAATAGAGCGCCCACGCGCTCGCCAAATCCTGGACAACGTGGCCAAGGGATTTGTAGATGGTGATCTCGTCCGGTGATCGGCGGCCCTCGATTTCGCCCGCCAGCACTTGGCCGATTTCAGCGGCGATGTGATCGTCGCCGATTAGACCAGCCGCCCTGGCCCTAAGAAACTCCGCGCCTTGGTTCAGCACGCCCTCGCGGCTATCGGCGATGAAGCGCGAGCGGACCACCAAATCGTTGTCGATCTCCGCCGGTCCTGCGAAGCCGGAGCCGACGACATTCAAGTGCGTACCCGGCCGCACCCATGCGCCTTTCAAAATCGGCTCGGACGCGGCGGTGACGGTGCAGACGATGTCGGCGTGGGCGACCGCCTCTTCCACGCTCGCGGCTGTCGACACTGGTATGCCGAGCTCCGCTTGCATGCGCTCCGCGAACGCACGCGCGCGATCGGGCGAACGCCCCCACACCACGATGGATTCAAGGTCGCGCACTGTACGGATGGCACGCGCGTGGGTTGCGGCCTGTTCGCCATAGCCCAGGATCGCGAGGCGCCGCGCATCTTTTCGCGCCAAGGCATCGGTAGCCACCGCACTGGCCGCAGCTGTTCGAATGGCCGTGATCTGGCCCGCGTCGGCGACGCAAACCGGCGCTCCCGTGCCAGGATCGAACAGGATGACGAGCCCCTGGTGCGACGGCACGCCCTTGGCGAAGTTGTCATTGAACACGCTGATCAACTTCGCGCCGAATGGGGCGGCATCGCCCATGGCGCCCGGCATGATCGCGAAGAGGCGGCCTTCGGACAATGGAATGATGGACCGCAGAAGCTGTTTCGTCTCGCCCTTGGAAAATGCGATCATCGCATCGCGGACGATGGGAATGCACACGTCGTAGGTGAGCCGACGGGCGACTTCTTCGCGGTCGATGAATCGCATGAGGTTGGCGTCCCCAAGGGGATTCGAACCCCTGTTATCGCCGTGAAAGGGCGGTGTCCTAGGCCGGGCTAGACGATGGGGACTTTCCGGGAAGGAGCCTGCAGAACCAATGTAACACGGCCTCGCGCCCCGCCGGTGCTACAGGGTCTTTAAGTAAGCGATCACGTCGCTCTTGTCTTGATCGGACAATTGATCGGAGAAAGGCGGCATCCCGTTTCCGCCGTCGTTGATCATCGAGCGCACGTTGGCTTCGTTTACGGGCTTGCCGTTCTTCAACGCCTTACGCTTGAACAGCCCTTTGAGCGGAGGCCCGACGATGGTGTCGTCCGTGTCCGCGCTGTGGCAGCCCGAGCATTGGTCGAAGACCGCCTTGCCCTTGGCCGCGTCACCCGGCTTTCCCTTGTCCTGTGCCATCAATCCGGCCACCAATAGCGCGCCCGCGGCGCAGCCTACGATCCAATTCCGCATTCGGATTCCTCCACTCGTTCGTGTGTTACTGAAACCAGTCTACAATTCTTGGCGCGGTTCGTCATCCGCGGCGGGAAGGTAAATGCCTGTCACCTGAGAAACAGGCTCAGCCGCGCCATGGCTTCTTCCAGCACCGGGCGGTCGGCGGCGTAACAGATTCGCACGGAGCCTTCGCCGCCGGCTCCGAAGGCAACGCCTGGCGCCAACCCGACGTGGGTTTCGAGCAAGAGCCGTTTGCAGAAATCGAATGAATCGGCCGCGCCTGCGATCTTGGGAAACAAATAGAACGCGCCGTCGGGCTTCGGCACGGTGACTCCGGGCATCTTGGCGAGCGCCGCAAGGCAAAAGTCGCGATTTTCCTTGAGCCGCACCAACATTTCGGCTAGTGCCTTCTCGCCCCAGAGGAGCGCTGTTTCTCCAGCGCGCTGCGTAAAACTGGGCGCGTGCGAAACCACGAACTCGTTGAGCTGTGTGGCTCGCGCGGCCAGATCCCGGCGCGCCACCATCCATCCCAGGCGCCATCCGGTCATGCAATAGGCTTTCGAAAAAGACTGGATGACGATTACGGCGTCATCGCGGGTGGCGAGCTTCAAGATGGTCGGCGCGGGCGCGGTGGGTGTTGGCCCGGTGTAGTTGAGCCGTTCGTAGACTTCGTCAGCCATCAGCCACAGGCCATGGCGGCGGGCGAATTCGAGCAATCGCCGCTGCTCATCGAGCGTCGCCACCCAGCCCAACGGGTTCGAAGGCGAGGTGTAAAGCAGGAGGCGCGTCCGCGGCGTGACGGAGGCTTCGAGCGCATCGAAATCGATTCCGTAGCGATCGCCCACGAGCGGTTGCGCGATCTCGATGGGCACGGCGTTCGCCATGGCGATGTTGGCCGCACCGTTGGGCCAGGCTGGCGTGAGAACCAATGCTTCGTCGCCGGGATCAAGCACGCAACGAATCGCGAGGTGCAGCGCCTGCACGCCGGATGCGGTAATCACGAACTCGCTGGCTGGGTCTAGCTCGACGGCGTGCAGCTCCAGGTAGTAGCGTGCGAGAGACTTGCGCAAGGATGGCAAGCCCGCGTTCTCGGTGTAGAACGTGAAGCCGTCGGCCATGGCTTTTTGCGCGGCACGCTTGATGAACTCGGGCGTCGGCAGATTCGATTCGCCGAAGTAGAGCTTCAGCACGCCGTCCATCGACATTGCGAGTTCGGCCAGTTCGCGAATGCGGGAGTGCGGAACGGCGAGCGCCGAGGCGGCGACGGCTGGAGCGGATTTGATCTGCGGGCTAGACACCCTCGAAGATCGCCGAAGTTGGGATGCTGAAGCCGGGGAGAACGGGATCTGTGAGCGGCTGATTGCGGCGGAACCGCATCGATACGCCGGTAGCGTCCTCGATATGAACCCTGCGCGCCTCTGGATAGACGACCCAAACCGACTTGCCCCCGTTGGAGAAATAGAGACCGATCTTACTCCGGAGAGTGCGTCTCGAGTTCCGAGGATACGACTTCGATCGCGAGATCCGGCACACCTTGGAAGAGACCGGTCGTTCCTGGAAGGAGTCGGCTACATGCAATCATGCTGACGTCGAGAAGAAGGGAGTCCTGTTCATTCAACTGAAACGCTGTCTCGCAGAAGACACGAAATTCCGACCGATGGAGCGACCAAGTGTTCAGAACTCGAATCAGATTGGATTTCGTGACCTCGTGGGGATACACATCGGGCAGTACACCGACAATTTCACGCGGCACCGCGATTGCACCCATGTCTAAATTGTACTCTTGACCGCTAGCGGCGGGTTCGTGCTGCGACTAATTCTTCGATCTGCACCAGTTCGGTGGGATAATTGCCGGTGTAGCAGGCGTAACAGTATTCGTCTTTCGTGTCGTGACACGGCTTTGCGCAGAGAGTCGAGCGAAAGATAGGCTAACGAGTCGGCTTCGACAAACTGCCGGATCTCGTCGATCGATTGATTGGCGGCGATCAGCTCGCTCTCGCAGGGAGTATCCACGCCATAGAAGCAGGGCGAAATCGTAGGAGGACAAGAGATACGGAGATGCACCTCGCGCGCGCCGGCATTGCGGACCATTCGAACGATCTTGCGGCTGGTGGTTCCGCGCACGATGGAGTCGTCTACAAGAATCACGCGCTTGCCTTCCAATTGATGCCGCACTGGATTCAGCTTCAGCTTCACGCCGAAGTCGCGAATGGCTTGCGACGGCTCGATGAAGGTGCGGCCGACGTAGTGATTGCGGATCAGAGCCTGGCGGAACGGAATGTTGGATTCGGAAGCGAATCCGATGGCGGCGGCAACCCCCGAGTCGGGCACGGGCACCACGACGTCGGCGGGCACGGCGGATTCACGAGCCAGCAATCGGCCCAGATTTTCACGCGATTGCCCAACTGACCGGCCGAAGACGATGGAATCCGGACGCGAGAAATAGACGTGCTCGAAAACGCAGTGTGCTTGCGGAGCAGCCGGCGCCCAGCGTTCGCGCGTCAAGCCTTCCGGACCGACGCAAACCATCTCGCCGGGCTCGACGTCGTTTACATACTCGGCATTGATGAGATCGAAGGCGCACGTTTCGGAAGCGAAGACATAAGCGGTTCCGCCTTCGGGCGATGGCATTTTTCCGAACGCGAGAGGCCGGAAACCGTGCGGGTCGCGCGCGATGATGACGCGGTCCTTTGCCAGAAACACCAACGAAAACGCGCCTTCCAGTTGCAGCAGGGCTTCGCGCAACGCGCCCGCGAGCGTTCGTTCGCGCGATCGGGCCACCAAGTGCAGAATCACTTCGGTGTCGCTGGAGGCCTGAAAGATGGACCCTTCGCGCTCCAGATCGCGCTTCAACTCGCCGGCGTTGGTGATGTTGCCGTTGTGCGCCACCGCGATCTGTCCCTTGTTGCACATGACCAGGAACGGCTGAGCGTTCAACAGCACCGTGTCGCCGGCCGTGGAATAGCGCGTGTGGCCGATGGCCATATTTCCGGGAAGACTCGCGATCTGCTCGGGCGTAAAAATATCGGCGACGTGCCCCATCGATTTCGAGCAGCGGATCTCGCGATGGTCGCTGGTAGCGATGCCGGCGCTTTCCTGGCCGCGATGCTGCAAGCGCGTAGAGCCCGAGATACGCCAGGTTGGCCGCTTCGCTATGGCCGTGAATGGCGAAGACGCCGCACTCCTCGCGAAATTTGTCGAATGGAATTTCGGCTACTGCCGGCGCAGCCGAGATTTTATCTACTGCTGGTGCAGCAGGCGTTCGAGTGAAGTTTCCCAAGGTTGCCTCAACTCCGTCAGGTCGCAATCCAGCAAAGTTTCCGAACCGCAATCGATCCGTAACCGCTCTTTCATCGTAACACCGATACGCGGGGCTTCAAGCGAATTCTTTCGCGCGATTTCCACAACTTTTTCGGGCTGCGACGTGGCTACGATGATGCGCGATGGGCCTTCGTGAAAAAGCGTGAATTCGCGGCGCGCGACCGGCTGGAATCTCGATGCGCGCGCCAATGCCCGCGGGCCCGAAACTGCTTTCACACAGCGCGATCGCGAGGCCGCCGTCGCTCAAGTCGTGCGCGGCTTCCGCCAGCTTCGACGAGACAATCTCGCGGATCGCTTGATGGACGCGCTTCTCATACGCCATGTCCAAACTAGGAGGCAGACCCCAGAGCGTTTCTAGAATCACCTTAGCGTATTGCGTTCCTCCGAAATGCGTCTCATCGCCGCTTCCAAATCCGCCGAGCAGAATCAACTCCAGGCCGGGCGCCGGAAAATGAATCGGCGTCGGCTGAGCGGTTTTCATCAGTCCGACGATGCCCATTACCGGCGTCGGGAAAATCGCCTCGCCGAGCGTCTCGTTGTACAGGCTGACATTGCCGCCGGTGATCGGAGTTTCGAAAAACTCGCACGCCTCGGCCATGCCTTCGATCGATTCCACCAGTTGCGCCATGATCTCCGGCCGCTCGGGATTGCCGAAGTTCAAGTTGTTGGTTGCGGCGACGGGAAGCGCGCCGGCGGTCGAAACATTACGGCAGCATTCGGCGACGATCAGCTTGGTTCCTTCGCGCGGATCGAGCGCGCAGTAGCGGCCATTGCCGTCGAGCGACATCGCGATGGACGTGCCAGTTTCCTTGATGCGGATGATCGCGGCGTCGGCCGTGGGGCCGGCGAGCGTGCTGCTGCGCACCAGATAGTCGTACTGCTCCCAGATCCAGCGCTTGGAGCAAAGATCGCCGGAACTCAAGAGCGCGATGAGATCGGCGCGGATGGCCGCGGGCCTGGAACGATCGGGGATTGGCGGGGCTTCCAGCGGAGCGATTCGCGCGGGCCTGGTGTGCGGCCGATCGTACAGCGGAGCTTCGTCGGCAAGCGCGCGATTCGGAATCTCCGCCACCACCTTGCCGTGATCCTTCACGCGCAGGATGCCATCGGGCGTGACGTGGCCAATCGTGACAGCGTCGAGCCCCCATTTGTGAAAGACCGCGAAGACCTCGGCCTCGCGGCCTTTGTCGGCCACCAGCAGCATGCGCTCCTGCGATTCGGAGAGCATGATTTCGTAGGGCGTCATGCCCGTCTCGCGTTGTGGCACGTACTGCAAGTCGATCTCGACGCCCGTCCCCGCGCGGCTGCCCATCTCACACGTGGAGCAAGTCAGTCCAGCGGCGCCCATGTCTTGAATGCCGACGATGGCGCCGGTCTGCATGGCTTCGAGGCAGGCTTCGAGTAGGAGCTTCTCGAGAAACGGATCGCCCACCTGTACGTTGGGGCGCTTCTGCTTGGACTCTTCGGTGAATTCGGCGGACGCCATGGATGCGCCATGGATCCCGTCGCGGCCGGTCTTCGCGCCGACGTAGATCACCGGGTTGCCGACGCCCTCGGCCTTGCCATAGAAGACCTGGTCCTTGCGGAACACTCCCAGCGCGAAGGCGTTTACCAGAGGATTGCCGTTGTAGCAATTTTCGAAGACGCACTCGCCGCCCACGGTCGGAACGCCGAAACAGTTGCCGTAGTGCGCGATGCCCGAAACAACGCCTTCCAGAATCCGGCGATTGCGTGGAATATCCAAAGGGCCGAAGCGTATCGCGTCCAGCACCGCGATGGGCCGCGCACCCATGGTGAAAATGTCGCGCAGGATGCCGCCCACGCCCGTGGCCGCGCCCTGAAACGGTTCAATGAAGCTCGGATGGTTGTGCGATTCGATTTTGAATGCGATCGCGTAGCCGTCGCCGATGTCGATGATCCCCGCGTTCTCTCCAGGCCCTTGCAGCACCAGTTTGCTGCGCGTGGGCAGCTTCTTCAAATGAATGCGCGAGCTTTTATACGAGCAGTGCTCGCTCCACATCACGCTGAACACGCCGAGTTCGGTATAGGTGGGCTCGCGGCCGAGCAGCGAGACAATCTTGCCATACTCGGGCGCAGTGAGCTGATGGGCCTCGATCGTCTCTGGAGTGATAACTTGCGGCGTCATTCGTCAATGCGCCGCGACGAGTGAGGCGACCATCGATTGAAAAATCACGATGCCGTCGCTCGACCCCATCAGGGGCTCGATTGCGTCTTCGGGATGCGGCATCAACCCCATCACGTTGCGGCCTTCATTCAAGATGCCGGCGATGTCGCGCATGGAGCCATTCGGATTCTCGATATACCGCAGCGTCACGCGATCTTCCGCTTCCAGTTGATCGAGCGTACGTTCATCGGCGATGTAGCAGCCTTCGCCGTGCGCAATGGGAACCACCAGGCGCTGGCCTTTCGTGGCTTCCGAGGTGAAGGGTGAATTGGTGGTTTCAACGCGCAGCGGTACGTGTTTGCAGACGAACTTGAGCCCGCGATTGCGTATCAGCGCGCCCGGCAACAGCCCGCTTTCCACCAGAATCTGAAATCCGTTGCAGATCCCCAGCACCAGCCCGCCGTCAGCGGCGAACTTGCGGATGCTTTGCATCACGGGTGAAAATTTCGCGATGGCTCCGCAGCGCAAATAATCGCCGTAGGAAAAACCGCCGGGGAGGATCAGCGCGTCCACGTTGCCGACGCTGGTGGCATCGTGCCAGATGATTTCGGTTTCTTGCCCAAGAATCTGTGAGACGGCGTACCACGCGTCGTGATCGCGATTGCTGCCCGGAAACACGACGACGCCAAACTTCATCGGGATGCTTACATTGTATCAGAGGACGCGATTTTCTTCGAGCGATTTTCGCGCTATTGTTTTGCGCGGCCTATTCGCCCATCACCGGCTCGTAGGCTTCGTCGGGCTTCGCCCGCAGATTGGGATTGCGCATCAAGATGCGAGCGCAGGTGTTCCAGCGGAGGATGGCATCGTCATTGCCCGGCGGCCGCAGGTCGATGGCCAGTTCATAGCATCGCATGGCTTGCATCAAGCCGTCGTACGCGCTGAACGCGGCATTCGGAGCGCCCTTGCGGAGTTGCGCGTGCGCGGAGCGTTCCCAGATGATCCCCGCGAAATATTGCCGCTCGTACTCGCCCTTCAGGCGTGGCAAAATCTCGCGCGCTTTGCCCACTGTTACGCCGTGGCCAAACTGATCGGTCAGCGCCAACAGCAAGGTCACGAAGGCGCGCTGGTTTTCCGGTTCAAGCGCCAGCACATCCAGGCAAATGCTCTCGGCAAGCGAGGGTTCATTTAACAGCCGGTAACGTTCCGCCCTTTGGAGCGCAACCGCAACGCCGGCACTGGAAATCTTTTTCAGTTGAAACTGCGGAGCCGTTTGATCTTTGTGGAATGGGCCGCTCATATCGACTGAAAGTGTATCGCAAGCCACTCGGCAGTGGAGGGGCCAAAATGCCGGCCAAAAGCCCATCGCCAGGCGCCGCTATTTTTTGTTGCGGGCCCTACTCGGCTTGCGGCATAGTAGAAACTGAACGACCATGTAGGGCGCAGGCGAACGAGAACCGCAACAACCGAGGACCGCGCGCTCCACGGGTCTAATTTTATGGGCTCGGGCGATTCTCGATGGCGGACGAATTCCTCTTTCTCACCGAACTGCTGGGCCTCAAGGTCTATGACCTCAAGGGCCGGCGTCTCGGCCTGGTCAAAGACGCCGTCATCGTTCCTCTCATTCACCCTTCGCGCGTCGACCGGTTTCTGGTCGGTGGCGGCTGGGCTTGGTTGACCGTCCGGTACGATCAGATCCGCTCCATTTCACTCGACGGAATCTATCTCAAAGACGAACAACTGACCCCGTACCACTCCGACGAATACATGCTGCGTCTGGTTCGCGATCTTCTCGACCAGCAGATTATTGATGGGCAGGGCCGTAAAGTGGTGCGGGTGACCGACGTCACGTTCACGATTCGTCACGAAGACGAAAGTGACGTGCTCAGCATTGTCGATATCGACATCGGATTGCGGAGCATGCTGCGCCGGCTGGCGCAGGGAGTGGTTCCCCGGCGATGGATCCGACGCATCCAGACCGTCATCGCGCCTCATTCCATCCCTTGGGAGCAGTGCAGCATCATCGAGTCGGACCCGCAGCGCCGGCTACGGTTGAACATCAGCAACAAGATCCTGGAGGAAATGCACCCGGCCGATCTGGCCGACATCGTCGAGGATTTGAGCCCGGACGATCGCGAAGCCATCTTCGAAACCATCGATAGCGAGGTAGCGGCCGAAACTCTGTCTGAGATGGAGCCGGATGTGCAGGCCAGTATCCTGGAGTCGCTCGAGACCGAAAAGGCCGCCGATATCGTGGAGGAAATGTCGCCGCACGAAGCCGCCGACGCGCTGGCTGAACTGGAGGAGAAGACATCCGAGGAGATCCTCGAGGAAATGGAGCAAGCGCCCAAGGAAGAGGTGGAGGAGTTGCTCGAGTATCACGAGAGTTCCGCCGGCGGATTGATGAACACCGAATACGTGGCCTTGCCGGAGAACACTACGGTGGAGGGCGCGATGGAGGCCCTGCGGGTGCACGAAGAGATTCTCGAAAACTTGAACACGCTGTTTCTGGTGGATGCGGGCGACCAATTGAAGGCTTCCGTTCCGCTTGCGCGTTTGTTCACCTCGGCCGGAGCGACCCCTTTGCGGGAGTTGGCCGCCGAGCCTCTCATACACGTTGACGTCAAGGAGCGGCAGGATCGAATTACCGAGCTCTTTGATAAATACAATTTGCTGACGTTGCCCGTGATCGACGCGGAAGGTAAACTCGCGGGCGTGATCACGGCCGATGAAGTGATCTCACTCTTAAGAGAGAAGTGACCCGGCGTGCTCAAACGGTTTCGATATCAAATCGCGATTTTCCTGTCCGTGGTCGGTCCGGGCCTGATCACGGCTAACGTCGACAACGATTCGGGCGGAATCTTCACCTACTCACAGGCCGGAGCAAAATACGGATACCTGCCGCTGTGGACGTTGATTCCCATTACGCTGCTGCTGATCGTGACGCAGGAAATGTGTTCCCGCATGGGCGCGGTGACGGGTAAGGGCCTTTCCGATCTGATCCGCGAGGAGTTTGGCCTCCGGACAACGTTCTTTCTGATGATCGCGCTGGTCGTCACTAATTTTCTGAATGTGATCGCCGAGTTTGCAGGTATCGCCAGCTCTCTCGAGCTATTTCACGTCAGCCGCTATATCTCCGTGCCAATCTGCGCGGTCGCGGTCTGGCTGTTGGTGGTGCGCGGGAACTACGCGCAGCGTCGAAAAAATCTTCCTGGTGGCGTGCTTCCTATATGTGACGTACATCATTTCCGCGTTTCTTTTGAAGCCGGACTGGAAAGAAGCCGCCATTTATAGTGTGAAGCCGATCCTGATGTTCGACACCGACTACATCACGATGCTGATCGCCATGGTCGGCACGTCGATCGCGCCATGGATGCAGTTTTATTTGCAATCGGCCATCGTGGAGAAAGGCATCACAGCTAAGGAGTACGTGCAATCGCGCGTCGAAGTGGTGGTGGGCTGCATTTTGACGGACGTAGTGGCATTCTTCATCATCGTTTCCTGCGCCACCGCCATCTGGGCGCATGGTCCCAAGGACATCAACGACGCTGCCGACGCCGCTGTTGCGCTAAAGCCGTTCGGACAATACGCCTATCTGTTGTTCAGCGCGGGACTGTTCAATGCCTCGTTCTTTGCCGCGTGCATCCTGCCGCTCTCCACTGTATTTACGGTGTGCGAAGGCTTAGGGTTTGAATCGGGCGTGGACAAGCGGTTTCACGAAGCGCCCGAGTTCTACTGGCTGTATACGCTGCTGGTGGGGTTGGGCGCGGCAGTCATTCTGTGGCCGAATTTCCCGCTGATCAAGGTGATTCTGGCATCGCAGGTGCTCAACGGGGTCCTGTTGCCGTTCGTGCTGATTTACATGGTGCTGCTGATCAACAAAAAGGGCCTGATGAAGGAATGGACGAACTCGGCGGCCTACAACGCGGTGGCCTGGGTATCGGTGGCGATCATGATTGGCTTGACGCTGGCGCTGGTATCGATCACGGTCAAGCAAATGATGCAGGCCCAGGCCGAGCCCGCGGAGCGATCAGCGCCGGTCGCCCAAGTGCAAAGCTACGATCCCAGCCGTCATGCGCTCAAAACGGACATTCACGAATCCCGCTTCGCGCATTTGATTCGCCAGACCTTCAGCATCGGGAAACTTGCGGACTGACTCCGGCAGGTACGTGTAGGCTTCTTTCGACCCCGAGATCATTCCTCCGATGCGAGGCAAGATCGCGCGCGAGTAGAAACCATAGAGTCCCGCGAGCAGGGCATTCGGCGGCGTGGAGAATTCCAGGATCGCAAGCGTGCCGCCCGGTTTCAAGATGCGGCGCAGTTCGATCAAGCCACCGCGGTAGTTGGTGAGGTTGCGGAATCCAAACGCGATGGTGGCGAGATCGAACGAGGCGTTGCCGATGGGCAGCTGGAGCGCGTCGGCCTCAAGAAACGCCGACCGGCATTTCCGCCGCGCGGTGGCGAGCATGCGATGCGAAAAATCGCTTCCGAAGACGTTCGCCGATGGGCCGCGCGATTGAAGCGCCAGGGTCAAATCGCCGGTGCCGCAACATACGTCCAAGACGCGAGCACCCGGTCGTCCGAGAATCTCTGGGACCTGCGCGACCGTTCGCGAGCGCCAATAACGGTCGATATTCAAAGACAGCAAATGATTCAGCAGGTCATATCGCGGGGCGATGCGGTCGAACATGCCGCGTACCCAAGCAGCGGCTTGGCGCTCGGTTTCCGTGCCGGCCGGAGTGGCGCCCGTCCTCGAGGAATGTGTCAACAATCGAGCGCTTCCTCAATGGCCGCGCGAACGGATCGCTCCTGGACGTCCGCCGTGATCTTGACCGCGCCAATGCGCTCGGGCAGGACGAAATGGATCTTGCCTTTGACTGTCTTCTTGTCGCTCTTCAGGCGTGCGGCGATTCGCCCCGGATCGACGCCCGCGACCGGCGGCAGCGGACCGTAGGAGTTCACGCAGCGCAAAATCTCCTGCGCGTCTTCGGCCGGCAGCAAGTGCTCCATTTCGCTCAGCAACGTGGCGGCCTTCATGCCCCACGCCACCGCTTCACCGTGCAGGAATTGCGAATAGCCGGTTTCGGCCTCCAACGCGTGGCCGAAGGTGTGGCCGAAGTTGAGAATTCGGCGGCGGTCCTGTTCCCTTTCGTCGCCGGAGACTACTTCCGCTTTGATGCGGACCGAATCGCAAATCATGCGATCGACCACCTCGGGCGCGTGCGAGAGTACGCGCTGCGGCTCGCGACTCATGATGTGGAACAGATCGGCATCGGCGATCACGCCGTGCTTGATGATTTCGAACAGGCCCGCGCGGTATTCGCGCTCGGGCAACGTGTCGAGTACGCCCGGATCGATGATCACGGCCAAGGGCTGATGAAAACTGCCGATCAGGTTTTTGCCGCACGCCAGATTGACACCGGTCTTGCCACCTACGGCCGCGTCCACTTGCGCGAGCAAAGTGGTCGGAATCTGAATCACTGGAATACCCCGCATGAAGATGGCGGCCAGAAACCCCGCGACGTCCGTCAAAATACCGCCGCCGAAGGCGACGATGACGCTAGCGCGATCGCCTCCGCGCGCCACCATCTGGTCGGCAAGCGCTTCCACTTCCGCCAGGCGCTTGCGCGGCTCGCCGCCGGGGAAGAATAGAATCTCATGCGAACGATCGCCGATAGCTTGCGCGAGTGCATCGCCGTGGAGCTGCCAGACGTCTTCCGTCGAAATCAGAAACACCTTGCCGGCGCGTTCGGGAACGTAGCCGCGCACGTTCGCCAGGCCGCCGCGCTCCACCAACACGGGGTAGCGGCACGCGGGCGTCTCGACGAAATACGACGGCATACAATCGTTGTACCATGTGGGTTAAATTGAGAACGTGCGGTAGAATAGGGTTTCCAGCGCGCCTCGCGGCGCAGTCCAGGAAATCGAGAATCAATCCGACAATGAAAGAACGAATACGCTCCACAACCATCCTCTGCGTGCGCCGGGGTGGGAAAGTGGTGATGGCGGGAGACGGGCAGGTAACGCTCGGCCAGGAAGTCCTGAAGGCCTCCGCGAAAAAGCTTCGCCGCCTCTACAACGACAAGATCATCGCCGGTTTCGCCGGGTCCACGGCCGACGCCTTCGCGCTTTTCGCGCGTTTTGAATCCAAGCTGGAGCAGTTCAACGGCAATCTCGCGCGCTCGGTGGTGGAGCTCGCCAAAGACTGGCGCACCGACCGCGCACTGCGGCATCTGGAAGCGCTGCTTCTGGTGGCCGACGTGGACAATACGTACATTGTGAGCGGCAATGGTGATGTCATTGAGCCCGACGGAGAGATCGCAGCTATCGGCTCCGGCGGACCGTTCGCGAAAGCCGCCGCCACGGCACTGATCGAAAATACTAAACTGGGAGCGAAAGAAATAGCCGACAAGGCCATGAAGATCGCCGGACAGATTTGCATCTATACTAACGAGACTGTGATCTTTGAGGAATTGGGCTAGATGGTGATTTATTTGCCCGGCCAAGCGCTTGATGAAACGCCGCTGCTCGACGAGCTGACGCCTCGCGAGATCGTTCAAGAGCTAGACAAGTACGTGATTGGGCAGGCCGACGCCAAGCGCGCCGTCGCCATCGCGCTGCGAAACCGCATTCGCCGCCAAAAGCTGGAACCCGAGCTCGCCGACGAGGTGATGCCGAAGAACATCCTCATGATCGGGCCGACCGGCGTGGGCAAGACCGAGATCGCGCGGCGGCTGGCCAAGCTCGCCAACTCTCCATTCTTGAAGGTAGAGGCAAGCAAATTCACCGAAGTCGGCTACGTCGGGCGCGACGTTGAAGCCATGATTCGCGACCTGGTGGACATCTCCATCGATATGGTGAGGGAAGAGCGCCTCGAAGAAGTTGCCGAACGCGCCGAGAAGAACGCCGAGGAGCGGCTGCTGGATCTGCTGATGCCGCCGCAGCCGGAGGTTTCAGAGAGCGCCGAACGCACGCGCGAGAAGCTCCGCGAGAAATTGCGCGCCGGCAAGCTGGACGATCGCATGGTGGAGATCGACGTCCGCGAGCGCGGCCCCACGTTCGAGATCAGCACCAATACGGGTCTGGAAGAAATGGACGTGAACTTGAAGGACGTCCTGCCAGGCCTGTTCGGACAGCGTACGCGCAAGCGAAAGATGCGCGTGGCCGAGGCCGCCGAGTACCTGGTGCAAGAAGAAGAGCAGAAGCTGATCGATATGGATCAGGTGACGCGCGTTGCGCTGGATCGCGTAGAGCGCAGCGGTATCGTCTTCTTGGACGAGATTGACAAGATCGCCGGCCGCGAGGCGGGGCACGGCCCCGACGTCAGCCGCGAAGGCGTGCAGCGCGATATTCTCCCGATCGTTGAAGGGACCACCGTCAATACGCGGCATGGTTTCGTGCGGACGGATCATATTCTGTTCATTGCGGCGGGCGCGTTCCACGTCTCCAAGCCCAGCGATTTGATTCCCGAGCTTCAGGGACGGTTCCCGATTCGCGTAGAACTGAAGTCTCTTTCCGAAGCCGATTTCATTCGCATTCTGAGGGAGCCCAAGGGCGCGCTGGTGAAGCAATATATAGCACTGCTGGATACAGAAGGCATCAAGCTCACATTCACCGACGACGCGATCGAACAAATCGCCGGCTTCGCGGCGCATGTCAACCAAATGTCCGAGAATATCGGCGCGCGGCGTTTGCACACCATCATGGAGAAGTTGCTCGAAGAGATCTCCTTCGCGGGCCCGGATCTGAAAAAGAAGAACGTCCGGATCGATGCCGCCTACGTGCGCAAGCAATTGGCCGACATCGTCAAGGACCAGGATCTGAGCCGGTACATTCTGTAGCCGATGCGCACGCTGGCCGCGATTCTCTGCGCCCCGGTCTGCGCGCTGCTAGCAGGCTGCGGGTCTATCGGTGAGCCTCTGTATCCTGCGCTGCGAATCCCCCAGCGCGTCATCGATCTTGCGGTTGTGGAGCGCGGCGCGAATCTCGATTTCGATTTCAGCATCGCGCCGCTCACCACTGAAGGTGTGCCTCTGGAGGAAATCGGCGGCGTGGAATTGCGCGCGGGCCCCGGCCCCAGCAACGGTTGGAACCTCGACGAATGGCTGAAGACCTCCGCGCGCGTCGACGTACCCACGCCCGACAAGCCGGGCCCGGTGCATGGCGAATTTCCCGCCGCGAGCTTCGTCGGAAAGGAAATTGTAGCGGCGGTTCGGGTGACGAATCCGAAGGGGCGCGATGCTGGTTGGTCCGACTTTAAGATCTTCCGCGTGGAGCAGCCGTTGGCAACGCCCGCCGATCTTCACGTGACGGCTACGGCCCAGGGCGTCCAACTGACTTGGCAGGGCGCGGCGCCCGGCGAATTTCGCATCTTTCGAAAGTCTGAACAGCAACCACGCCCCACGGTGCTCGCCACCGCGACCGAGACCAACTATATCGACATCAGCGCCGAGTATGGCAAGGCCTATCAATATTCCGTGCAAGCCGTACGCGGCAGCGTTGAGAGCGGCCTCGCCGGCCCCGAGACGATCACCCCTTTGGACAAGTTTCCGCCTGAGGTTCCATCGGGCTTAACTGCGTCGGTGGGGCTCGGCGCCGTGGAGTTGGCGTGGACGCGGAACACCGAAACCGACCTCAAGGAGTATCGCGTTTTCCGGTCCGAAGAAAGTGGGCCGTTTGTTGAGATCGCACACGGATTAGATGCGCCCGCCTATTCTGATCGCAGCATTCAAAGCGGGAAGCATTATCGCTATCGGGTGTCGGCCGTTGATCAGGCCGGCAATGCGAGCGAGCCATCCTCTGCCGTGGAAATTACAGCACAATGAAACTTGCCCGCTACACGTTGAACCCAAGCATCGCGCCCTGGGCCGATGATCATCATCCGGATGTTCTTCGCGGCGAGCTGGCGCACCTTCCAGCCGGCGCGCGCCTCCTGCCGCCGTGCGTGCCGTCGAAGATCGTGTGCGTCGGCCGCAATTACGCCGAACATGCCAAGGAGCTCGGCAACGAGGTGCCCGCGGAGCCCACGATTTTCCTGAAGCCTCCCTCCTCCCTTCTGGGATCTGGCGGTGTGATCGTCTATCCCCGGTTGTCGCAGCGCCTCGACTATGAAGGCGAGCTGGGCGTCGTCATCGGCCGGCGAGCGCGCGACGTGAAGAGCTCCGACGCCGCAGGTTACATCCTGGGCTACACCTGCGTCAACGATGTAACCGCGCGCGACTTGCAACGAAATGATGGTCAATGGACGCGCGGCAAAGGCTTCGATACGTTTTGCCCCGTGGGCCCGTGCATTGTCCCGCGCGATGAAGTGGATCTCGCCGGCTTGCGCGTTCGGACGTTCGTGAACGGCGAGAAGAAACAAGACGCACCCATTTCGGAAATGATGTTCAGCGTGGGTGATATAATCGCGTACATAAGCGGTTTTATGACGCTGGAGCCGGGTGATTTGATCGCGACAGGCACACCGTCCGGTGTCGGTCCAATGCAATCAGGGTCGCAAGTCAGGATTGAAATCGATGGCGTCGGCGTGTTGGAGAACACCGTCGCGCTAGAGGATTAACCCGTGAGATTTTTCTTAGACACTGCGAATTTGGATGAGCTGAAGAAGGGCGCCGCATGGGGCGTGGTGGACGGCGTCACTACCAACCCCACGCTCATCGCTAGGGAAAACACGACCACCGAGGAGCAGATCCCGCGCATCTGCGAGATCGTGGACGGCGACATCAGCGCCGAGGTTGTCTCCACCGCCACGGATCAGATGCTGGTGGAAGGCCGCAGACTCGCCAAGATCCATCGCAACGTGGTGGTGAAGCTGCCGCTGACGCGCGACGGAATCAAGGCCTGCTCGGTGCTCGCGAAGGAAGGCATTCGGGTGAACGTCACCCTGTGCTTTACTCCAGGCCAGGCGCTCCTCGCCGCGAAAGCCGGCGCGTATTTCGTCAGTCCATTCATCGGCCGGCTGGACGATATCGGCTGGGAAGGGATGAATCTGATTCGCGACATCGTGACCATCTATAAGAATTACGGCTTCGCGACACAAGTGCTCTCCGCTTCACTTCGTTCGCCGATGCACGTCATCGAATCGGCCAAAGCCGGCGCACACGTCGGCACCATGCCGTTCAAGGTTCTTGACATGCTTTTCAATCACCCGCTCACCGATAACGGTCTGGCTCAGTTTTTGAAGGACTACAGCAAAGTCGCGAGTGAAACAGTGGTTCCCGCGCGATAGGAGATCGTGTTCGCAATCGTCCGGGCGTTTCCAATGACAGAGGCACTCGTCATCGGTGCCGTATCGCTTCCAGCCGTGGCCGTGGGCATTTACATCGTATGGCGCATCCGGCGCAAGCCGAAGGACAAAGAGCAGCAGCGGCGGCTGGAAGTGAACTCGAACGGACGTTTGGGTGACGCCACCATCCTTGAAATTGCCGGCGACTCGATTTTCTACGAGTATTCAGTGCGCGGCATCACGTACACCGCATCCCAAGACATCTCCAAACTGCGCGAGTTGATCCCGGCCGAACCCGAGCGCTTGATCGGAAGGCCGGCGTCGCTGAAATACTCGTCGCAGAACCCAGCGAACTCGATACTCCTGTGCGAGGAATGGTCCGGATTGCGAGCGGGACCGGCGAATCAGCCTTCGGGTATCGCATCGTAGGGCGCTCGCGCGCTGCAGGAACTTTTGATCCGCCGGCAGTGTCCAAACTTGCGTGGCGATGCAAATCGGTTCCCGAAAAACGGCGGCGGTGATCAACGTGACGCCCATGATCGACATTCTGCTGGTTCTTCTGATCACCTTCATGCTGCTCCCGAATCGCACCAAGGGACTACCTGCCGAAGCTCCCGATCCTGCGGCCGATACTAGGCCAGTCCGCGCGAATCCGTTGGATGTCGTCTTGCGCATTGGCCATGATCGGTCCATCCAGATTGATTCACAACCCGTATCGGCAGTGGAATTGGATGCCCGCCTCAGGCTGGTTTTCGCAGCGCGGCCAGGCGGCGTTCTGTTTGTCGATGGCGCTCGCGAGTTGGAGTTTGGCGACGTCGCCACCGTCATCGATACCGCACGTGGAGCCGGCGTAAATCGCATCGGTCTGATCACGGAGAGGACCGCCCCGTGAGTGCTATAGTTGGCAGTACAAGACCATGAACGGCAAATACTATCGAGAAAATCAATGGTGGGTAAGTCCCTATAATTACGCTCCGGAAGTCCGGTCGACGTTCCAACTGCCTGCGAAGGTGAGCATTCACGACGCCACGCTGCGCGACGGCGAGCAGACGCCGGGAGTGGTGTTTAGCATCGCGGATAAAGTGGCGATCGCAGAGAAACTCGCGGAAATCGGCGTGGACCGTATCGAGGCAGGCATGCCCGCCGTGTCCGAGCAGGACTTCCAAGCCATCAAAGAAATCTCGAAGCTGGGCCTCAAGTCGAAGATCTACACCTTCGCGCGTGCCATGAACGCCGACATCGACAAAGCTCTCGAGTGCGGCTGTCACGGTGTGATTATCGAAATTCCGATCGGCTATCCCAAACTCAAGTACCAATTTAAGTGGACCTGGGAAGACGTTTTGAAGAAGAGCATCGGCGTCATCAACTATGCGAAATCCCGTGGTCTGTACGCGGTCTATTTCCCCTACGACACCACGCGCGCCCGCGAGGAAGATCTCACCAACCTGCTGACGCGCATCATGCAGGAAGCACCGCCGGACTCCGTGGGCGTTGTGGATACGATGGGATGCGTTCTCCCCGAAGCCATGAAGTACCTGGTGCGCCTGGTAAAGTCGATAACCAAGCTGCCCGTTGAAGTGCACACGCATAACGATTTCGGCATGGCGGTTGCGACGGAACTGGCGGGCGTGGAAGCAGGCGCCGAAGTGGTGCATAGCTGCGCGAACGGCCTGGGCGAGCGGACCGGCAACGCGGCGCTCGAGGAATTGATCGTCGCGCTGCACGTGCTCTACGGTTACGAAACGCACTACGATCTTGGCAAACTTCCCGAACTCGGCGAACTAGTCAGCCGCATCAGCCGGTTTGACATCGCGTTGAACAAGCCAATCCTGGGCGAGCGCAACTTCACGCGCGAATCTGGCATCGGCGTCGACCTGGTGGTGAAAGAGCCGCTGGCGATGTTCGGAACACATCCGGCGCTCACCGGACGTCGCGGTGAAGTGGTGCTCGGCAAAAAGAGCGGCAAGGCGTCCATCACTTATAACCTCGAACAGATGGGCATCACCGGCGTCGATGATGAAGCCGTCGGCGAGATGCTGCGGCGCGTGAAGGACAAGGGCATCGAGAAGCGCGGGCTTCTGAGCCCGGACGAGTTCAAGGAAATCGTCGAAGACGTACTCGTTGCCAAGCGCTAAAGTCACGCTCACGTTCGACAACGGACCGGAGCCTCAAGTAACACCGGCGGTGCTCGATTGTCTGGCCCGTCACAGGATTCAAGCAACATTCTTTGTGATGGGCCGGAAGGCAGCTACGGACGAAGGCCGGACCATCATCCAGCGCACAATCGCGGAAGGCCACTGGATCGGCAATCACACGTTTACACATTCGGCGCCTCTCGGCCGTCTGGATCGCGCGGCCGCAGTGCGGGAGTTCGAGCAGGCCGAACAAGCGCTGGCGTGGGTGCAACAAACACCTGGACAACCGCGCCGCTTGTTCCGCCCGCCGGGATCCGGCCAGCTCGGCCATCACCTGCTGCAACCCGCAATCGTCGAGAAGCTGATCGCCGGGTCGTATACCTGCGTGCTCTGGAACTCCGTGCCGGGCGACTATCGTGATCCCAATGGCTGGTTCGACCGCGCTGTCGCCGACTGCCATTCACGCCCCTGGACGCTCATGGCGCTGCACGATCTGCCCAACGGCGCGATGGCGTATCTTGAGGCTTTTCTCGCGCATCTGCAAAATGAAGGATTTAATTTCACGCAGGATTTTCCACCAGACTGTGTGCCCATCGTGGAGGGCAGGGTCGTGCTGCCACTGGAACCGTATGTGACGGACGGCTAGACGGCGCGCGCACGTTTTGGTATGTTCGAGTCGTAGAGGCAGAGCGGGAGTAATTCAGTGGTAGAATGCCAGCTTCCTTTGAGCCGCTGATTACAAAGAACTTCTTGCCATAGTGTCCTAAATGTTGTCCATCCAGGAAAAGAGATTTAGGATGGACGTGTGCCCCGGGTAAACCTTCTTAAACGGATCAAAGCAGACGGGGTGTGGGTACTTCGCTCCATTCCTCGCAAGTCTTCCGGCGGCTACGATTGGGGCGCGCTGCCGGATGGCCGTTACTTCGTTGAATGGTACGAGGCGGGCAAGCGCCGTCGAGCGAAGGCTGGCGTAACGATCGCCCAAGCCCAGGAAGCACAGCGCCGGAAACGCCACGAACTGGAAGGGAGAAAGCTGGGAGTTCCGGGATATGACGCTCCCTCCCAGGCACCAGAAGCTCATCAGCCTCTAGCGTCCGCCGTGACGCAATACCTGGAACACGTCGAGACTCTGAAAAAGCCCAACACGTACCGAAAGTATGAGGCGGTCCTCAGGCGCTTCTCCAAACATTTCGAGGGGCGGACGCTGGACGCAATTCCGATCAGCGATCTCAACGACTACGTCGTTCATCTAAAGCGCGATGCCGGCATGTCGGCCAACACAGTCCTGCACAACACCATCATCATTGCTCAATTCTTCAAGCGGCAGGGGCGCGGCGGAATCACGCGGTTGCTCGATCTGCCGGAACGCATCACGACGTTGCCGAAGGAATACCGGCAAGAGGAATTGGATAAGTTCCTGAAGGCGTGCGACAGCGGCGAGCGTGCGCTCTTCTACACATTCCTGCTTACGGGATTTCGGGAACAGGAGGTGATGTATCTTGCCTGGAGCGACATCAATCTTGACCTCCGGACGATTCGCGTGACGGCCAAACCTCAACTTGGTTTCTATGCCAAGCGATGGGAAGAACGCGAAGTGCCCATACCGCTACACTTGGTTGAGATTCTGGACAAGCACCCGAGACGGGAAAGCTGCCAGTTCGTCTTCCCGTCACCGACTGGCAACCGCGAGCAGCACATGCTGGACCGATGCAAATCCGTCGCGAAACGTGCTGGCCTAAACGCGGAGCAATTTGATTTGAAGACATTCCGATCCACCTAATGCGACCAGGATGCTCAGAGCTGGCTTCGACGTAAGAACGGTGCAGCACTGGATGGGACACAAATCGCTGGAGACTACCATGCGCTATTTGGTCCCAGCTACCGAGGTCCACGCCAAGTTGGATCAGATCGACATTCCTGGGATTGATGAGGCCCGAGGGTCGGATCTGAAACCGAGCGGACGTGCACGCAAATCGCCGGCGAGCGAAGGGAGCAGGAGAAAGGCTCGCCGAAAATCGGGCTAAGGCGACTTGAGGTTCCAGCAAACCTAGCAGTGGCTCAGGCAGGTCTGCCGGTGACGGACGTCTAAACGAAACTCGATCAGGTGCAGGGTTTGAACCCGATGCCGCCGGAAGCAGACTAAACCGCAGACAGGTTGGACTCGCTTGCCCTGGACGGTTCGCTGGGGCGGACGGAACACGCGGCCAAACGGTCAACTCAGAATCAATTGGGCAGTGCCACACCCTTCGGAGCATCCCCTACTCGATCACATAACCAATCGCGGCATAGCCCTTCATTCTGCGCTCGTACATCCTGGCCAGCATCAGAACGTAGTCGTCCACATAATCGTAGACCTGTACGAATCGTTTGTTGTCGTGGAGGCGATGCAACCGGCCGACATACTGCTGCAACGTGCCCTTCCAGGAGATCGGCATGGCCAGGAACAGCGTGTCCAGACGCGCATCGTCAAACCCTTCTCCGATGTAACTTCCCGTCGCCAGAATCACCCGCGATTCGTTTTCCGGTACGGATGCCAGGGCAGCCGCCGTTGCCCGACGCTGCTTCTTCCCCATGCCGCCCTTCAAAACGAAGACGTGTTTGGCGATGCCCGCAAGATTGAGTGCAAAATACTGGAGATGTTCCGTACGGCCGGTAAGCAGTAGCGGACACCGTCCCGCTTGTATGGCTCGGACGATGTCGTTGGCGATCATCTCGTTGCGCGTGACATCTTTCACGAGCGCGGCATAGATGTCCTGAATCGTTACCTCGGTGAGCTCGGGTGGCATCCGGAACTCCGTGTGGCGGGGAGTAACCTTATGCTCGAAGGGCGTCGTTTCGGTCATCGTCCGGGCGCTCATGCTGAACCGTACGGGGCCACACTGCATGTAAATAATCGGATGGTGCCCATCCTTCCTCGTCGGCGTGGCGGTCAGACCCGACTACATACTTGGCCTTCACCTGTCGCATCACCTGTTCAAATGTGAAAGCGGATATGTGGTGACATTCATCGACGATCACCTGGCCGTACTCGGCGACGAAGTCCTTCACTTCGTCCTTTCGATACAGACTTTGAATGACGGCGACATCCACGCAACCGGTCCGGTCCATTTTGCCGCCACCGATATGCCCGATCGATTTCGCAGGCAAGTTCAAGAACATCCCAAGACGCTCCTGCCACTGATCGAGTAACAGCTGCCGGTGAACCACGACCAGAGTGTTGACCTTACGTTTCGCGATCAGCCACGCTGCAACGGCGGTCTTTCCGAACGCGGTTGGAGCGCAGAGGATACCTTCGTCGTGTCCGGTGATCTTGGCGACGGCTTCCTCCTGGAACGGCCGGAGCTGACCCAGGAACTCCGCTTCAATCGGTGTGCCCGCAAACCGTTCGTCCCTAACTTCGGGCCGAATCTTGTGCCCCTCAAGGAGAGCCAACGTCTCCGATAGACATCCGCGAGGCACGGCAATATGCTGGGCGAATTCCTGGGCGCAGGCGATCACACGTGGCTTGTCGTAGGTAGCGAGCCGCATCGCCTGAGCTCTATAGAATTCGGGGTTCTGAAATGCCGCCAGGCGGAGTAGCCGATTCAGCATGGCTGGTGGCAGATCCTTCTTTTCTAGGTAGACGAGATTCGCGCGAGTGACCTGAACGCTCTTTGGTAGTGGCCCTTCAATCGGCCGCTCTCCGCGCTTGCGGGAAGGTGCCAAGGTCCACGGGTCTTGTGTATCCTCGTCATCGGCGATGCTTATGCGTACTCCGATCAGGTCGCCTTTGCGCTGAGCCGCCGCTATGATCTCCTCCGCGGCGTCGGCCGGCATTCGTCGAATCGTCGAGAGGAACTGCCATTGGTCGGGGTACGGGTTGAAGTCTGAGTCGATGAACACGCTGTTGCCCGCCTTGCGCGGCGCAAACTGCAAGGGGAGTGCAATTAGATTCCCGAGCCCTCCCTTAGGCATCGTGTCCTGGTTGGGGAAAAAGCGATCGTAGGAATCGAGACCGAGTTGATGCCTGCGCTCCATGGTTCGCGTGAGGATCAAGCATCCCAGCTTGCGCGCCGTGGTCGCCGGCAACGCGCGATCGAAGAAAATCCAAACGTGACCACCCTTCCCGGAGCGCGAACGCTCCAGGGCAGCGGGCACGCCCAAATTCTGGCAGGTTTCGAGAAAAGCTTGGGAGTCATACTCCCAAGTCTTCTTGTCGAAGTCCGTCGCTAGAAACCAGCATGTTTCGTCGGGCAGTAGGGGATACGCGCCAACGGTTTCTTTGCCCAAGAGGTGATTCCCGATGACAGCGTCGCTCACTGGAAGGAACTTCCGCGTCTTTTGATCGACCTTCCTGCGATCCTCCGGGCGGCTCTTGTTGATAGCCTTCCAATCCTTTATAGCTGCGGGCGCATATCCGGACCGGCCATCGGCACTCTCCCATCGCTGTGCGTAAACATCTTCTCTCCCACGAAACAGGCTTCGAAATAGGGCGATTCTTTTTCTGGCGCGTTCATCCTTATCCTCACCCTCTGGTGATGCCGTCTCGATAGCTTTGGTCGGAGCCGGTTTCTCCAGCACGAATTGCGGAATCGGAATACCGTGAACTGCCAGCAGACGCTGCAGGCGCGCATTTTCCTCCCGCAGGCGAATATTTTCCTGCTCTGGAGGTTCAAACGGAAGAGATGCTGAATCCTCCCAACCCATACCGTGTTTACCGCTCCGTCCGCCGTCCTAACATTTCTTCAAGGAACTCCTGTACGCCCGCAAATGCCGCAGCGACATCAACCGGGAGCCCACACTCTTCCGCTAGTGCTTGGAACGGGATTTGCCAATCTGCTGGTGGCGGGACCAGACCCACCGGCAAATCGTGGGTTCCCCTTCTCTCAAAGGTGAGGCGCAGGGCGTCCATAATCCTCTGTTTATCCAGGCCACCTGATCCGATCAGGAGAGCCATGTCCACCAGGTCCTTTACTCTGCTGTTCGCAGTGTTACGCGGGAGCGTATAGGCATGAATCTTTTCGGCGAATTGCTGTTCACTCGCGATCATCCGGATCTGCGACGATTCGATACCAGCGAATCCGAGCCAGTCCCGGCAAACGATTGTTTCCAGCGGTTCGATAACCACGTCACCGAGACCCGCGTCAACGTGGAATCGGGCGAAGATCCGTTCGTCCATTCGAGCTTCGACGGGATAGCGGGCACCGCCGTATGGCGCCGCGGTCAAATCCATAACAGGTGGTCCAATCACGTATTCGAACCAGTCACCGAGAGGGGCGTCAGCGACGCTCTGTAGCATCTCCCGTACGCCTTGGTTTGCGTCTCCACTCAGGGATGTCGTGGGTACCACTCGCTGCAACGCGAGGTCAATATCCACCGTGGATCGAGCGGCCTTGAAGCGTAGCTCCAGCGCATAACCGCCCTTCAAAGCCCAGGGCGCTGTTTCTTCCCGGAACAGCCTTGCCAGCAGGCGATCGAATGATACTTGCCGCCTGATGCGGTTGAGATCGATCTGATCGGTCAGGGATGTCTTCTTTAGGCGTTCTTCAAGCGCCCTTCGGAATGCTCCGGCCGTAGTGTATGTTCTCGGCGGCATTATGCAATTCGCCGTAGCGCTTCGTCAACGATCTTGCGCGTGGTTCCGCTCATTGGCGCGTTCCGGATCTGTTGGCGAGTGATCAGACCACGATCAACAGCCTGCCTGATCGCCTGGCGGATGAAGTTCCGCTCGACGGCGCCAGCCTCGATCAGGTCGAGAACCGTCCGAAGAGGGCGAGTGAATTTGAAGCCCTGCGCCGTCTGAACATCGCTCTCGGGCAGGTCTGCATAGTGAAATACCAGAGCGCCGGGAATATCGCTGTTGCGCCGGAAATCCGTAGGGACCGTCATGTGGAGCTTTGCCGGATTCAGATCCGACAGATCGTAGAGGCTAAGCGCGGTGTTGTGGCTGTATACACCCTCGACTTGTTCGTTCCGGTTGCGTGACCACAGCGCCCAAAGCACGAGGTCGGGCCGATCAGCCGCCGGAAACAGAGTGAGCCGATAGATTCCCCGGTGCTCGCGGATCCAGTTCCCTACCTGCACATGATAGGGATGCGTATTCTCGGCGAATCCAGCGGCCTTGGCCTGTTTCGTGGTGAAGAAGCCTTGCTGCTGCTCGGCGACCTCGAAGAGTTGCCGCGAGGCTTCACGGTGAGACTGGGCCATAACACAATACTACAACTTTCTTGACGTTCTATCAAATTGTTGAGTGCGGGCTAATCAGCTCACTTTGCCAGTGCGTGCTGGACTTCTAGCTCCATCCTTGATGCCTTTCATGCTGTCCGTTCGTGGAACTGCCACCGAGTGAGGCTTGCCAAGTATGACGAGCAAGCTCCTGAAAAATCAAGCAATCTGTTGCCTACCGGGCGACTACCTACTCTCCAGTATGGGTCTCAAGCGAATCAAAACCGACGGCGCGTGGATTCTTCGCTCCATTCCGCGCAAGCCTTCCGGCGGCTATGATTGGGGCGCTCTCCCTGATGGCCGCTACTACATTGAATGGTACGAGGTGGGCAAGCGCCGTCGAGCGAAGGCTGGGGTAACGATCGCCCAAGCCCAGGAAGTACAGCGCCGGAAACGCCACGAACTGGAAGGGAGAAAGCTGGGAGTTCCTGGATATGACGCTCCCTCCCAGGCGCCGGAAGCTCAGCCTCTAGCGTCCGCCGTCACGCAATACCTGGAACACGTCGAGACTCTGAAAAAGCCCAACACGTACCGGAAGTATGAGGCGGTCCTCAGGCGCTTCTCCAAACACTTCGAGGGACGGACGCTGGACGCAATTCCGATCAGCGATCTCAACGACTACGTCGTTCATCTAAAGCGCGATGCCGGCATGTCGGCTAACACGGTCCTGCACAACACCATCATCATTGCTCAATTCTTTAAACGACAAGGACGCGGCGGAATCACGCGGCTGCTCGATCTGCCGGAACGGATCACGACGCTGCCGAAGGAATATCGGCAAGAGGAATTGGATACGTTCCTGAAGGCGTGCGACAGTTACGAGCGTGCCCTCTTCTATACCTTTCTACTCACTGGATTTCGGGAACAGGAGGTGATGTATCTTGCCTGGAGCGACATCAATCTCGACCTTCGGACCATTCGCGTGACGGCCAAACCCCAACTAGGTTTTTACGCCAAGCGATGGGAAGAGCGCGAAGTACCCATACCGCAGCACTTGGTTGAGATTCTGGAGAAGCACCCGAGACGGGAAGGCTGCCAGTTCGTCTTCCCGTCACCAACCGGCAACCGCGAGCAGCACATGCTGGACAAATGCAAATCCGTCGCGAAACGTGCTGGCCTGAACCCAGAACAATTTGATTTGAAGACATTCCGATCCACCTATGCGACACGGATGCTGAGGGCGGGCTTCGACGTAAGAACAGTGCAGCACTGGATGGGACACAAATCGCTTGAGACGACAATGCGCTACCTGGTTCCAGCGACAGAAGTCCACGCTAAGTTGGATCAGATCGACATTCCAGGGATTGATGAGCCGCGAGGGTCGGATGTGAAACCAAGCGCAGGTGCACGCAAATCATCGGCAAACGAAGGGAGCAGGAGAAAGGCTCGCCGAAAATTGGGCTAAGGGGATTCAGTCTCTACCAGCAAACCTAGTCGCAACAGTCTGGCGTCTTTACGGCACCTACTAACAATGTGCGTTCGTGCACCACTGGGTGGAAGATCGGAGCCTTGAGATAATGAGAGATCGTCGCTATGCAGATCAAGTTTGAACTGCCGGAGGACATCGCGCAGGGACTGAAAACGAAATGGACGGATCTCCCTCGCGCGGCGCTTGAAAGCCTCGCTGTCGAAGCATACCGGTCGAACGCGCTTTCGGCCGCTCAGCTTTGCCAGCTGCTTGGTTTCGAGACGCGCATGCAGGTGGACGGCTTTTTGAAGGAGTACGAAGTCTACGATTTCACCGTGGCCGACTTCGAGCAGGATTGCGAGACGCTCCGTCAGGTTCGGACGAGGGAAACTTAGTCCTGAGTAGGCCCGTCGTGCGTGCGTAGTTCGTGGCGAAGCAAAATGCAATACCGTTATCGGTGATCCTCTGACTGATCATTGGCGTGTAATCGCAGTGTGCCGGGCAACACCAGCTGATGTGGGTGGGTGATTGGTCGGGCTGTTCCTCCGATTCACGAGTCCACAAGCCAGTGGTTCAGTACGCACCGGCCCAACGTATCTATGCTTTGCAGCCTTCAAACTCGATCTCCGGGAAACAAGTGCATGAGCGGATCTCCTGGTCGACACGCAAGCGGGCTGGATTTGGTACTGTGGCGCAGGGTAGGCGAAATCCCCGGCTTCCAGAGCGTTCTGTGGATACAACCTCGACATCGAGCGGGGGTCCAGCATCGATGCGCCATTTGCACTCGCGTTAGCTTGAAGTACTGATCATGCCGACATCCTCGTCCAAGGATGTCATGCAGACCCGTAAGCTATCCGTTGGCTACTTTGATCAAAATGCCACGGATCTGTCCGAAGATCCTCCTCTTGTCGTAGAAGCTATCGCATCGCTCAGGAGATAGCACGCTGTTGAGAGAAACCTGAGGAGGTAACAAAATGGCACCACAAGTACTCGACGTACGCGAAGAGCGTGAAGATTAATCGGACTGTGGACGGCTGACTTGGTTGCCGGTGATGGCACCAGGACCGGCGAAGCCCAAAACAAGTGGCCTCAATCGTGGAACGCGCCGCCGCTAGCATCGTGGCTGTTCACGGCGTGCGCCAGACGATGCCGCTGGATCCGAGGTCGCCGGGAGGAAAATCGCCGTTGCTTGCACAAACGACACGCAGGATTTCCATTCCCGCTGGGAGAAGATCCGGAGCGGCCTAGTGGATGCGCCCCGGAAAGCGGTGGAGCAGGCCAGGCCGACGAACTGGTGGCCAGCGCGATCAAACGGCTGGCGGATGTCTTTGCCAGCCGAGCGTCACAAGCTGGACGCGGAATGGACAAACCGACAACGTTTCGACGGAAGAAACTCCGCCTCGCCCTCCGCCGCTACCGCTCGTTCTTCGACCGTGTTTTGTCCGTTTAGCATCTATCGGGAGGCCCGAGCTCACCTCATTGCGGCCAGCTTTCTCGTTGCTCCCGAATTCGTAAGCCGCGGCTTATCTCCCGTCTGACGATCGGAACAGTTTTTCCCTTCGCCAATGCAGGAAGTGACTTCGGTCGAAGCGCATCCCGCGTCGAATGTTGCAGGAAGCTTGAAGGGTGTTCTTAAAGAGCAAGGGCCAGGAGAAGGATGGAGCCGGATTCACCAATTCGTCTTCTGTCAAGCCAAGTAAGATTCAAGTCTCCCAACGGTTAACGCTAACCGTTTACGTCTGGGGACAGGGCTAGTCGTAAGGATGAAGGCAATGTGATAAAGTTCTCCCGGAGGTGATCAAGACGTGGGGGTTAGCCACCAATTAGACGGACGTGCGGGGCAAGAACTAACCATCAGTCCTGCAATGCCTCCAGCCCCAATCCGAGTGGAATTGGAACGCGTTCTGTCGAGCCGCACCTTTCGCGTTGCCAGCGGACAGAAAAACCTCCTCCGATTTGTCGTGGAAGAGGCGCTCGCGGATCGCGGGCATTTGCTCAAGGAGTATTCAATTGGTGTTGAGGTCTTCCACCGCGGGGACTCTTTCGACCCTCGCATAAATGCAATTGTCCGGCTTGAGGCCCGTAAACTCCGTTCACGCCTCGCCAAGTATTACGAGTTGGAGGGCACGGGAGATCCGATTTGCATCGAGATTCCGAAAGGAGCCTACGTGCCTGTTTTCCGGGAGTTGAAAGGGTCGCCCGGCAGTCACTTGTCCACGCCAGATGTGGATTCAGCGGCGTCTAGGGGTAGGGGTTCAAAGTCTGCTGAACCTTCACTGGAGTTGCTTGCTCCACCGCATGCTGCGGAGGAATTTTCCATAGCTGTGTTGCCATTCATAAACCGCGGCAACGATGAGGAAAGCGAATGCTTTACCGATGGCTTAACGGATGAGTTGACGATCGCGCTGGGGCGAATCCCGTGGCTACGGCTAACCGCGCGAACCTCTGCCTTCCGGTTCAAAGGCGCTGATATTGATATTCGAAGAATTGGCCGCTATCTCAATGTTCGGGTGGTGATTGAAGGAAGCGTAAGAAAATACGGCCGCAGGTTGAGAATTGCTGTGCAGGCCAATGAGACGAAAACCGGGTGCCGCCTGTGGTCTGACAGTTACGACCGGGAATTGGATGATCCGCTCCAGGTTCAGCATGAAGTTGCGCTTATGGTTACGGAGGCTCTCACTTACCGTGTCTTTCCCGAGGCACATTCCAATGTCGGCACCCGCTTCGCTGGGGGCATTACAAGTGTCCCGAAGGCTTACGAGTCCCTTGCGGCCGGGCGAAGCTTTTACAACAGGCACACGCCCGTCGACTTCGAGACCGCCATTCATTACTTTGAACGCGCGATCGCGTGTGATCCGTACTTTGCGCGACCGTACGTGGAGCTGGCAAAGTCGTTCGTCATGCTTCCCTTTGTTAAGGCCGCCAGAATTTCAGACTTGGCCTTTCAAATTAGATTGAACGCTTCGAGGGCCATTCAGTTGGACGATAGCCTGGGGGAAGCTCACGCCGCGCTGGCCATACCCATGATCCACGAAGGCGATTGGGAGGCGGCCGGTCGTCAATTTCGTAAGGGTATTGAACTCACACCAGGCGACGCGAGCACTCTCACCTGGTACGGTACTTACTTGTTGAACATTGGCCGGGGCGAAGAGGCTATGTTGGAGCGACAAAAAGCTCTGGAATTGGAGCCTGGTTCGCCGCTGATGGCTTGTTATTACGCTAAAACCTTTTACTACTTGCGGCGATTTGACGAGGCCATTGAGCACCAGCGCAGAGCCTTGGCACTCGATCCTGATTTGGCTATGTCGCATATTGTCCTCGGCCTAGCGAGCGTTCATAAGGGCAGTTACGCGCGGGGGATCGCGGAGCTCGAACGTGGACGGTTCCTGATGAAAGACGCCGTTCACGCAAGGGCGCATGTGGCTTATACGCATGCCGCAATGGGAAACCGGGAACGGGCCACGGAGGTCTTAAACGCGTTCCTGCACGAGTTCAGAAGCGATTGCTTCCCGGCATTAGCGATTGCGGAAGTATACATCGGACTAGGCGACAAAGAACAAGCATTTGAGTGGCTGAATAGAGCCATCGACCAGAAAGACTGGGTTGTGTTTCTAAAATGCGATCCTCTCTTCGACCGCCTCCGTCCCGATCCTCGTTTTGCTGCGCTCTTGCGGAGAGCAAATCTGAAGTAACGTGACTGCTCCGGCTCGCCCGAGCAGCGGGGAGAGACCGCTGCCGTGTCTAGAAGATATACTTCAACGCGAACTGGATCAATCGAGGGCTCACCGAAGCGCCGGTGATCCAGCCGAAGTTGGGCTTAGATATGTCGGTGCTCACCGGGTTCGCGAACTGTGCATGGTTGAAGATATTGAAGAACTCCGTCCGGAATTGCAGGGTTGCATCTTCCCGGAGTCCCCCCACCCGAGTGGTTTTGATGGCCGAAGCGTCAAAGTTGAACTGGCCCGGGCCAAGAAGGACGCCCACGCCCGAGTTGCCGAAACCGGTTCCGTCGCCAATGACGGGCACCGAGCCGAACGCCGCGGCATTGATGTAGCCCGGTCCGCCGCTGATTCCTCCCAACCGCCCCTCCACTCCACCGGCCGTGGGAACGTTAGCGTAGGTCGCTCCATTCGCCATCTCGGCGGTCGAATACACGTTCGAAAATGAAGCCTGACAGCTCCCACAGTAAATTGAGCCGCCTCGCGTATCCTGTACTGTCAGAGGCTGCCCATCTTGAATGGTGGTAACTCCCGAGAGGTTCCAACCACCCAGCAATTTCCCGGAGAACCCCTGACCTTTATAAGGAATGTCCCAGCTGTAGTTCACAATGAACCGCTGCGGCCGATACAGAGGATTCAATCCATACTGTTGCGCCGCGTTGTTCGGATTGTTGCTGTCCAGATTCGTACCGCCATTGGCCTGCAAGTTGGTGAAGGCTCGAGCCCAGGTGTAGGCCCCCTGCATTTGGAATCCATGCGAGAACTGCTTCCGGACTGTGACCTGCAAGCTGTTGTATTTCATGTCTCCGTCGGAGCCGGATTGCTGCAAGCCGTTCGGCGCGAAGCCGAGGAAGGGAACCCGTAAAGATTCGTTCTCCACCGTATTGGTTGTGATTCCATTAATCGGATTGCTCGGACTGGCCAACTGCGCGATATTCACTTCGCGGCCAGAATCCACCAAGTGGATGCCATGCGAACCCGCATATCCAGCCTCCAATACCCACGTCGGCAGGAATTCGTATTGGATCTGCAGGTTATACGACTGCACTAGCGGGGTTACAAAGTTCTCGGACATGAAAGGATAGTTCAGGTTCGAAGACGCGCCGGTCGCAAAATTGACAAACCGAGGCGAACCCCACCCGAGTTGCTGATTGGGGTATGGCGTCGCGAGAGACGCATAGCTTATTGCCGGACCGCTATTATCAAGCGTAAGAGAGTACGGCGGACTTTGTTCGACGGCGTGAATGAGCGAGTTCCCATTTACACGGTCGTAAAAATATCCATAGCCGCCACGAACGACGAACTTATTGCTGCCGGTGGGCTGCCATGCGAAACCGATTCGCGGAGCAAAATTGTCCCAGGGTGCTCCGGTGCGGGTTGGCCCGTTACTGGAACCTTTCAGAACGCCGGTGGGCAACGGCACTCCCTGGTAATTTGCCGGCGCGACGAACCCGGCGTAGGTTCCCGTGGCCGCAGAGTTGCCGGGAACCGGAACCGATGCAATTTGGCTCAGCCACAGATTCGTCAGGTTGCCGTATTTGTCAGTGGGATAGCCGTCAAACTCCCATCGAAGGCCGAGATTCAAGGTCAGCCTGGAACTCACCTTGTAATCCTCTTGGACGAACGTATTTGCGTCGTTGAGGCGGTACCCGTGCACGATGCCGCTGGGCGGAGTACGCACCGCCAAGACGGTCGCGATAATGTTGCTCAACGGCGTTCCGTTCGTGCCGCCAGGATTTCCGCCGTTGCAGCTAACGGGAAACGTGCCCGGAGCACAACCGGGGAGACCCAACAGAAAATCGGGGAAGTCCTCAAACAGGAGCCAGCCTTTGGAGATTCCCGGAAATACCCACGGCCATTGGATGTGCTCGAATTCGCCGCCAAAGCGAAGATTGTGTTTGCCGTGGCTCCAGGAAACCTGGTCGCCCCATTGAAATTGATTGCTTAAGTTGAAGTCGGGGTCAGTGGCGCCGCCGGTATCAAACAGACCCAGTACCGTGATGGGCGCTAAGTAATTGATCCCCGGCGATACTCCTGTAATTCCCACTCCCGAATCGGTGAATGGCTGTTTCGTGCCAAGATAGGCCTCATTGCGCTGAAACGACATATGAGCTTCATTGACCAGACTATTTGTTAGAAGCGAGGTCAGTTTCAAGACCGCATTGGTGTTGTTGAAATGATCGTTCTGACCAGCGCCTGGAAGGCAAGTGGTCTGCGAGATCAGGCAATTGACGCCATCGGATTGATGTTCCCTCGAGTAGAAGTAGCGTATAGAGAGCGTTTCTTTGCTGTTGATCAGGTAGTCGCTATTGACCAGATATTGATCTTCGTTATAGATCACGGGATCGCTAAACGTCGTGGTTGAATAGGTTCCCGTAGTGGATCCCGGAATGTAGTAGCTCCCGTTTGGGTTCTGCAGGCGGAGGATATTCAGAGCGACTGGATTGATGTTGGACCCATCGCAAGCGACCTGGACGCCACCCAGGCCGGGAGGGCCGATCTGCTTGAAGTAGGTGGGCTGATTGCAAAACGCCTGGCCCAGCGCAGCCTGAAATCCAGGCGCATTGCGATTACCGGCCGGTATCGGAGGCAGCGTGGCGCCCGTGGAAAGTCCGTCAGGGTCCAGGCCATTCTTCTGGCCGGTCCTCTGATACGATCCAAAAATGAATAGTTTGTCCTTGATGACTGGGCCGCCAATCACACCGCCAAACTGATTCTGATTCAGCGGCAGCTTGCCCAAATCGCTGCGATTCGCAAAAAAGTCGTTTGCGTTCAGCGCTGTATTGCGAAAGAACTCGAAACCCGTGCCATGCCATGCGTTCGTTCCCGATTTCGTAACCACGTTGACATTCGCGCCGGGGTTGCGTCCGTAACCGGCGTCATAAAGCGTGGTCTGAATCTTAAACTCAGCAAGGGCGTCCGGACTGGGGATTCCGATTCCCGAGTAAAAGCCCTGGGCAGTGCCTCCGCCACCGATGCCTGTGATGGACACGCCGTCCATCTGGTAGTTGTTGTGGGTCGCATCCATGCCGTTGACATTCACGTCCTGCGATCCGTTTCCGGCCGCCGAAGCGTTATTGACCGGCGCATTCACGCCGGCAGCGAGCGAAATAATCTGCGTATAGTTACGCGAAGTGAGCGGCAATCCGGTAACCGATCGTTCCCCAACCACGGTCCCCAAAGTGGAACTTGCCGTCTGGACGGCTTCGACGTTCGCCTCCACGGTGACCTGCTCGGCTTGCGACCCGACCTCGAGCACTTTATCGAGCACAGGCGATTCGGTGACATTCACCTTCACGGCGCCGACCTCGGCCGTCTTGAATCCGGTCGCGCTGAATTGGACTTTGTAGTTTCCGGGTGGCAGCAGGCTGAGGTTATACACCCCATCGGAACCCGTTTTCGCCGTACGTTGCTGCCCTGTATCGTTACTCGTCACCGTAACGGTCACACTGGGGACTACAGCTCCGGTTGGGTCGCTAACCGTGCCCGTGAGAGCACCGGTGCCCGAGGTTTGGCCCACCATAAAAGAAACGAACACACTCAGAAACAGACAGAGTGCAAGACGAACGAACTTGGGAGGCAGCATAGACTCCTTCACTGGCTTGGTTTTGATTGACTTCAAATAACCAAGCTAAACGTACCTGTTACAGTACGGAGGCGACTTGGATTGCACAAGTCAGCGAACAGTTACCGTAAACCGTTCATGGAAGATCAGTCGCGTCGAACCCCCTAAGGGATGCTCGCCATGTGTGCACGATGATACGACCGGCGTGCCTCACCGCTCCTTAGAAGGTCCCGGCACTCGCGTTCATGCCCACCCCGCACACGCTAGCGGTGGACGTTTACGTTAACCGTTGACCGGATTGAGTTAATTGCCTACTAAATGTAGATTTGTGAAGGGAGAATCAATCGGATACGATACGTGTGCGCAACCTGCTGCTGAGCGCCCCCGCGAACGTCAGTCGCCTTGTGCATATGCAGCCTATGCCCGCGAGCGGAAAGGACTTGAGGATTGACGCGCTCTTCTGCATGGGTGGCCAAGAGGCGCCCCACGGCGGTTATCGTAAACCGAACCGCAGATCGCAAAACCTGTTGTTGAGGGCGGAGGGCTTCCGGTGGTTGCCGTAAACAATTTCTCTTGGCTCGCGGCCTGCCGGGCCATACTGGCGTTCGAAGTTGATCTTTAGGAGGTGTTCTTGTCAAACCGTAGAGAATTTCTTCAGTTAACTCTTGCCGCATCGGCTTTGCCGGCTCTGGCAGCGCGAAACGAGCCAATAGGCTCAGGGCCACTGGCGCAGAATGGGCTGCGCGTTCGCGTCGACGACGTAATCGTCGAGTCCACTTCCCCCATGGCGATCGCCTTCGGTAACGAGGCCATGCGTTTTGGACTTGAGGTGCAAGGTATCACGGATGATGTTACCGACGTGTGGTATCGACATCTCGCCGTACGCTGGAATCGGGGATCCGCGGTGGTAGCCGGTTTAACGCTTTCGACGTCGTTGTTCTGTCTGGAAACATTGGCGAATGACCGCGGCATGCGCCTCTGGTTCCGCGCCGACCACGCCGCTCTTGCGAACGGTCAGGCCCAACACGAGGTCTCAGGCGCCCGACAGTTGGTGGAACGCGCCGCCGTGTTCCAGCGGGATTGGGCCTGCGGATTCGCCGGTCTACTCTCTGCGTTACCGCCATGGCAGCCGGAAAAATCGCAGTCAAACTTTATCGATCCTTCTCCGGATCGCCTATGGGCCCCCGGCCCGATGGTCTCATGGATCATTGCGCCACGCTTGGCGGCTCAGTTGCCTTTAGTTTAAGGAAAACTCTATGCCTCTTCTACCTCCTAATGTCAGCGCGACAAATTTTTCAGAAGCCGTTTCACAATTTCAAACCGTCGTCGGAAAGGAATGGGTGTTCACAAGCGACGATGACGTGGCACTCTACAAAGACGCATACTCCCCTTTTTGGGGGGAAAAGGAGGAGATCCTCGTGTCGGCGGCAGTAGCGCCCAACACGGCGGAAGAAGTCTCTCAAGTCGTCAGGATTGCGAACACGTTCAAGATTCCAATTTATCCGATCTCGACCGGCAAGAATTTGGGCTATGGCGGATCCGCGCCAAACCTTTCGGGAAGTGTAGTCCTCGACTTGAAGCGCATGAACCGGATCATTGAAGTGGATGACAAGCGGCATTTTGCAATCGTGGAGCCTGGCGTCGCCTATTTCGACTTGTATCGGCACATCCAAGAGAAAGGCCTGAAAGTTTGGGCAGACGTGCCCGATCCCGGTTGGGGCAGCCTCATTGGGAATGCGCTGGACCATGGCGTGGGCTATGGATTCGGCGGCTTCCGCGATCACTTCTACTCCCATTGCGGCATGGAAGTGGTCCTCCCGAATGGCGAGATCGTTCGAACGGGGATGGGTGCGCTGCCAGGCGCCAAGACCTGGGCAGAATACCACTACGGGGCCGGCCCCTATGTAGATGGATTGTTCAGTCAAGGCAACTTTGGCGTCGTGACCAAGATGGGCTTCCACTTGTTGCCGGCTCCGGAATCTTATCTGACCGGAACCGTGATCGTCCCCAAGCGAAACGACATCATTCCGCTGGTGGAGGGTGGGAATCGCCTCGAACACGCCGGAGTAATTGGGATGCCTGAGTATGGCAGCCCGTCTGGGAGGCTTTGGAGGGCCGCCCGATCCCGATCTGCGTTCGCTGTTGGCCAAGCCGGGCGGACCGTCCGTGGCCGAATTGGAGCAGCACGCCGAAAAGACGAATCGCGGATTCTTTAGCTTGACCTTGCAGTTCTACGGCGGCGAAAAGGTTGTTCGGGCTCAATGGGAATACGCGAAGGAAGTATTCGCCGGGATTCGCGGTGTCAAATTCAACGAAGGCGACTTTATCAAGTTCCCAGCCACGCCGGAGCAGCTCGAAAAGGCGCACAAGGTAGCAATCGGCGTCCCGAATATGTCGATATTCACGATCGGCGCGCGTTCGGCGTTCAATCCATCGCCCACCGATGGACATCTTTGGTTCTCGCCCATTATTCCGAAGAGCGGCGAGGCCGTTCTGGAGGCCCAGGACGTATTCATGAAAGTGTTTCGCGACATGAACATTCCTTCGCTGGTCTCGCCGTTCAGCGTTCCGGCCACGTGGATGTTCCGCGCGTTCGTCTTTATCATGGGTCTTCCCGTATACCGGAACAATATCGAGCAAAACAAGAAAACCCGAGAGCTGGTCAAACAGCTGATCCAGGTGGGCGCCGACCACGGCTGGGGCGAATACCGTACGCCGCCCGCGTTTCAGCAGCAGGTGACGGACGCTTACTCGTACAACAACCACGCGCTGCGGCGTTTCCACGAAACGCTCAAGGATGCGGTGGATCCCAATGGGATCATCTCTGCCGGCCGGTACGGAATTTGGCCGAAACAAATGCGGGGGCAGAAGAAAGTATGAGAATCATCTGGGCTCTCATAGGCGCGTTTGGCGTCTTCTCCATGAATGCGGTCGCGGCGGATGCCGGGCAGGTCGAGCGGGGCAAACAGGTCTACCAGTATTGGTGCTGGAACTGCCATGGAGAAGGGGTAGGCAAGCCGGGCACGCAAGCTTTGGCGGCTAAATACAAAGGCTCCAAGCCGGCGATTCTCGATCAACGAACCGATCTCACTCCGGCTGTCACGAAAATATTTGTGCGCAAGGGTGTCTCAATCATGCCCTTCTTCCGCAAGACGGAAATCACCGACGCCCAGTTGGACGCTCTCGCGGCTTATCTTGCACGGGAGAGGCCTCAATGAGCCAGCGCGCGTTTTAAATCCCAGGTGGGCTGCCGGGTAACTGAGGGTTTGTAAGTGCCGCGGTCCTACGCAGTCGGAATGACCAAAGAGGTTCAAGTGAAAACATTCAGCGAACGCCTCAGTAAACTCCTTACCTTCTCGCTTGTTGCGGTAAGCTTGTCAGCCCAACAAAGCGCGCCCAAAATCGCGGCCGACTTTGACGCCAGCTTTCTCAAGCTCAACTACCAGATGAACCTTGGTGAAGTCCTGGGCGTCGCCGTGAATTCGAAGGGAACCATCGTCGTACTCAATCACCCAGGCAGCGCAACAGTGGGCCCGATCTATGGAAACGCCACGACGCAGCTTCTGGAATTTGATTCCAGTGGCAAGTTCTTGCGGGAGTTGGGCAAGGGTGTTTACCGACTTGGCTACGCGCACTCGGTGCGATTTGATCATTCTGACAACCTGTGGGTCGTAGACAAGGGGGAGAACACCGTAATCAAGTTCAATCCGGGTGGCATGGTGGTGATGAACCTCGGACGCCGCCTGGAGGGGCCAGATGTTCCCGAGTACTATGATCCCCGTAAGGTTGCACAAAATCCTCCTCGACACGTGGACGGCTATTTTAATGGCTCGACGGACGTCACCTGGGACGCGCAAGAGAACATTTATGTGAGCGACGGATATAGCAACTCGCGGATTGCAAAATTCGATAAGCATGGGAACTGGATCAAGTCTTGGGGTTCGCGCGGAACCGCGACAGGCCAATTCAATACACCGCACAATATCGTGACAGACCGCGACGGCTACATTTACGTAGCGGATCGAGGCAACGCCCGCATTCAAGTGTTCGACGGCGATGGCGACTTTCAGCGGATGATCTTGTTAAACATTCCCTACGACAAATCGCGACATCCCGTACTGGGCGACGTTGCGCAGAATCGGCCAGATGTAACGGCTCCCTGGGCACTTTGCATGACAAACACATCACCGCAGTTTCTCTATGCCGCAGACGAAGAGCCGGGCCGGATTTACAAGATCAATCCCAAAGACGGCAAGATTCTAGGTTGGTTCGGCGAATCCGGCCATGAGCTTGGCCAGTTCAACTGGGTGCACGGGATCGCTTGCCCGTCAGAGAACACTCTATTCGTTGCGGATATGAATAACTGGCGAGTGCAGAAGGTCACTCTTCATCCCGACTCAACAACGAGTACCGCGCGCCGTTGAGGGTATCGCGAGCCGAACGAACAACCTGTGGACACTGCATGAGCAAGCCCGGCAAAACCGCACTTTCGTTATAAGCTAACTAGACGCAGTCTTTGGCAGCTATGTCGGATTTTGGTTTGTTTCTAGCTCGGCTCGCACCCGCCGTCATCCTGCTGGTGCCGTCCGCCGGTCTTGCCCACGACATTCCGACTGATCTGACGGTTCAGGTACTCTTCAAACCTAATGCCAACCACCTTCATCTTCTCGTACGCGTGCCCCTCAAGGCCATGCGGGATGTCGAGTTTCCCCTGCGCGGCCCTGGATATCTCGACCTGACCCGGGTCGGCCCTTTTCTTCCCAATGCCGCCACGCTCTGGATTTCGAATTTTGTGGATGTTTACGAGGACAGCGCGCGCCTGCCCAAGCCGCGCATCGCAGCCAGCCGCGTTTCACTGGAATCGGATCGTTCTTTCGAAAGCTACGACAGGGCGCTAGCGCATCTGACTGGCGATCCACTTCCATACGATCTGGAATTGTCTTGGGATCAGGCCATGCTCGACGTGCTTTTCGATTATCCGATTCACTCTGATCGCTCCCGCTTCTCAATCCACCCTGGGCTGTCCCATTTAGCTTTGCGCGTGGTTACGGTGCTGCGCTTTCTGCCGCAGGGCGGCGCCATCCGCGCTTTCGAATTTGAGGGAGACCCCGGCTTGGTCCAGCTCGATCCGCGCTGGTATCAGGCAGCGTTCCGTTTCGTCCATCTCGGGTTCGATCACATTCTGGATGGCACCGACCACCTTTTGTTCCTGCTATGCCTGGTGATCCCCTTCCGCCGCTTCCGCGCCCTCATCCCAGTGATCACCGCCTTTACGGCCGCCCACTCCATCACGTTGATCGCGTCCGCCTACAATCTCGGTCCGGACGCGTTGTGGTTTCCACCCCTCATCGAGACGCTGATCGCTATTTCGATTGTCTACATGGCGCTGGAAAACATCGTGGGGAGCAGCACGGTGCACCGGCGCTGGATGATGGCGTTTGGATTCGGACTGGTCCACGGCTTCGGCTTTTCGTTCGCACTCAAACAAACGCTGCAGTTCGCCGGCTCGCACCTGCTAACATCGCTGCTCTCGTTTAACGTGGGAGTCGAGCTTGGGCAACTGCTCGTTCTGATCCTGCTCATCCCGTTGCTGGAAGCTCTGTTCCGATTCGTCGTAGCCGAACGTATGGGCACGATTATTTTGTCTGCGCTGGTGGCCCATACTGGGTGGCACTGGATGCTGGATCGCGCCGATCGCCTGCGTCAATTCCGGCTGCGCTGGCCAGCTTTAGGAGCAGCCCAACTCGCCAGCATTCTGCGTGGTCTGATGGTTCTGGTAGCCATCGCAGGCGTGGCATGGCTCATTCGTGACGTGCTGAGGCCGCGTCTGTTCCGCGAGACTCCCGATAAAGCTGCCGATCTAGGGTAACGAGAGGCGGCTTCGCCTCGTTGCTACCTCGATTTTCCCGGCCACACCACGCCTTGGTCCTGCTTGGTGACCATCGCGAGCCCCTTGTAGACGAATCTCTGCACCCGCTGTCCGCGATAGGTCTCGGTCGTGTAGATGTTGCCTTTGGAGTCAGTAGCGATGCTGTGCACCGCGTAAAACTCGCCCGGCTGCCGGCCGCCATCCCCGAAACTGGTCAGCACCTGCAGCGACTCGCGGTCGAGAATATGCACCTTCTCGTTGGCTCCGTCCGCCAGATAAATGTACTTTTGTTGCGGATCTCGTGAAAATGCAATGTCCCATACCGAGCCATCGCCCAGAGTGTCCTTGTATAGGATCTGCTCTTTGAGAAATGTTCCATCCGGCTGGAACACCTGAATCCGATCGTTCACGCGATCGCACACATAGAGAGGTTATCGTTCGAGAGCTGCGCGCAGTGGACCGGGTTTCGGAACTGCTGTGCCGGAGGATCGCTGGGTTGATACAGGCCGAGTGGCGTATCGTCCGGCTTATGGCCGTATGCTCCCCAGTGGCGCTTGTACTTACCTGTGCTGGCATCGAAGACGATCACTCGGTGGTTGCCGTAACCATCGGCAACATATAGTTCATCCGTCTTCGGATCCACATACAATTTCGCCGGCCCTTTCAGGTTCTCCAGGTCGTTGCTACCTTTGCTCTGGCCGGGCTTTCCAATTTGCATAAGAAACTTGCCCGACTGCGTGAATTCCAGAACCATGTTGTCGTTGTAATAGCCGGGAGGCGTGTTCTGGCTTTCTGGCGGCGCACCGCCGGACGCGGCAGCGACCTTACCGGGACGCGGTCGTCCATTACCGCCGATCCACACGTTGCCCTTATAGTCGACGAAAATCCCGTGGTTGGTTTCGGGCCAATCGTACCCTTCGCCTGGTCCACCCCAGGAATTAATGAGATTGCCTTGCTGGTCGAACTCGAGCACGGGCGGCGCGGGCGCGCAGCATTCGGCCTCCACCACTCCTGGCCGCCGCTTCGGACCAGGTGGATTCGCCGCGGAGTAGTTTTCCATGGGCTCCAGCGAAGCCTGCCGGTGGATGATCCAGATGTGATCCTGCGCGTCGGTCGCTACGCCGATTACATTTCCGAGGATCCAATGATGGGGCAGTGGTTTCGGCCATAGAGGATCCACTTCAAAGCGGGGTGCCTGATTCCCGGCGGCCTCGACCGCGGCTTTCTTTTCGAACACAACCGACGCGATCCCGAGTGCGCTCAAGACGACCGCAAACGTTGCGCCAATCGAAATTTTACGCTTCATGTTCTCCTCCCCGCACGCTTGACCATGACAACTGTAGCATCGCTCCGGTTAGCCGATAAAACCTGGCCTTCCTCTACTTCCCGTCAACCGAAAAGGCG
>CAVOVR010000006.1:0-1435533 GCA_963699905.1 Bryobacterales bacterium | reverse complement strand
ATTTCGCAAAATTTCGACTTACTGCGGCTGGCCCGCGCTACCCCAGATTTTCGGCGGCTCGCCGGGCGACGGTTTCGGCTCCTGGCGTTCAGGTTCCTGAACCCGCGGCGGCAAGAACACCATCTCGCGCTCTTTCTTGACTCGGCCTTTCCCCTTCAGCTTGGCAGCCAAGGGAGCCCAGCATTCCGAACAGATGTCGTACTCCTTACCCTCGATTTCCTTCTGTTGGCACTGCTTGGCTTCGCCGCAGAGATCGCAATGAATCATACTTTGGCCTCCACCCGATTGAATGGTACCGCTTCCGGACAAAAAAAAGCGCTTGCAGGAGCCGACGCACCACTTTTTGCCCTGCAAGCGCCTCTGTAAGAAAACTACTTCGGCTTACTTCTTTGGAAACTGCTGGTCCAGCGCCAGATTCAGCTTGAGCACGTTGACGCGCGGCTCGCCCAACAGTCCGAGATCCGGCGCCTTGGTATATTGCGCCACCAATTGACTGAGCTGGTCCGCCGAAATGCCGCGGGCCTTCGCCACGCGCGCGATCTGGACCTGTGCCGACGCCGGGCTGATGTCGGGATCCAGGCCGCTGGCGGACGCCGTCAACAAATCGGCTGGAATCGGCCCGTGATAATCCGGGTTGTCCTTGTGGAACTTGTCGACGGACGCTTTCATGCGATCGATCAGCTTCTGATTGGTGGCGCCATAATTCGATCCACCCGAAGCAGTGGCATCGTAGCCATCATTGCCGGCCGCGGACGGACGTGGCTGGAAGTATTCGGGTTTGGTGAAATTCTGCCCGATCAAGTCGGACCCGATCACCTGGCCATTCTTCGTAATCAGGCTGCCGTTGGCCTGATGGGGAAACACGATTTGCGAGATGCCCGTGATCGCGAGTGGATAACCCACGCCGAGCAGGATCGTCAGAAAGATATTGATTCGTAGTGCCGGCCAAAGTTGTGACAACATAATCGTTCTCCTAAGCTCGCTTTCCTACGCCAAATGAAAAAGCACCAATAGTTGATCGATGGCCCAGATGCCCGGAAACGGCACGATGATGCCGCCAATTCCATAGATCAGCAGGTTGCGCCGCAGCAGGCTGGCCGCGTCCAGCGGACGGTATTTCACTCCCCGCAAGGCGAGCGGAACCAGCGCGATGATGATCAGCGCGTTAAATATCACGGCCGCCAGCACCGCGCTCTGCGGCGTGTGCAGGCCCATGATGTTGAGCTTGGCGAGTGACGGATAGGTCGCCATGAACATCGCTGGAATGATCGCGAAATACTTCGCGACGTCGTTGGCTATGGAGAAGGTGGTGAGTGCGCCGCGCGTGATCAGCAACTGCTTGCCGATCGCCACCACTTCAATCAGCTTGGTCGGATTGCTGTCCAGGTCCACCATGTTGCCCGCTTCCTTGGCGGCCATGGTGCCGGTGTTCATTGCGAGTCCGACGTCGGCTTGTGCGAGAGCGGGCGCGTCGTTGGTACCGTCGCCGGTCATCGCCACCAGGCGGCCGGCCGTCTGCTCCTTTTTGATGTATTCGAGCTTGTCTTTCGGGGTAGCTTGCGCGAGGAAATCGTCCACGCCGGCCTCGGCGGCAATGGCGGCGGCCGTCAGCGGGTTGTCGCCCGTGATCATGACGCTGCGAATCCCCATGGTTCGGAGCTGAGCGATGCGCTCCTTCATACCGCCCTTGACGATGTCTTTCAGGTGAATGATGCCGAGCAGACGATGACCGTCCGCCACAGCCAGCGGTGTGCCGCCGTTGCGCGCGATGCGATCGCTCATTTCCTGGAAGTATCCGGGAACTTCCCCGCCCCTCTCCTTCACGAAGGTGGCGATGGCTTCGGTGGCGCCCTTGCGAAGCTCCCGGCCCTCGAAATCCACGCCGCTCATGCGCGTATAGGCCGAAAACGGAATGAAATTCGCCTGATGCTCGGGAATATGCCGGCCGCGGAGACCGTATTTCTCCTTGGCAAGAACCACTACCGAGCGGCCTTCCGGAGTCTCGTCGGCCAGACTGGACAACTGAGCCGCGTCGGCCAATTCCTGGTCGGTCACGCCGGTGATGGCCAGGAACTCGACCGCCTGGCGGTTACCCAGGGTGATGGTACCGGTCTTGTCTAACAGTAGCGAATTCACATCGCCGGCGGCTTCCACTGCCTTGCCGCTCATCGCGAGCACGTTGTGCTGCATCACGCGATCCATGCCGGCGATCCCGATGGCCGAGAGCAATCCGCCAATCGTGGTCGGGATCAAGCACACCAGCAGCGAAACCAGCACGGCTACGCTCGGTACGGCTCCCGCGCCCGCCTGTGCCACGCTGAATACCGCGTACGGTTGCAGGGTCACAACCGCTAGCAAGAAGATCAGCGTCAAGCCGGCGATCAAGATGTTCAGCGCGACTTCGTTGGGAGTCTTCTGCCGCTCGGCCCCTTCCACCAGCGCGATCATGCGATCCAGGAACGTTTCGCCGGGATTGGAAGTGATCCGAATCTTGATGTGATCCGACAGCACCCTGGTGCCGCCGGTGACCGCGCTGCGGTCGCCGCCCGATTCGCGAATCACCGGCGCGCTCTCGCCCGTGATCACCGATTCGTCCACGGTCGCGATGCCCTCGATCACTTCGCCGTCGCCGGGGATCAGTTCACCGGCGTCGCAGCACACCACATCGCCCGCGCGCAAAGCCGAGGCGGTGACTTCCTCGGTCTTGCCGCCCGCCGTTAGGCGCTTGGCCAACGCGTCGGTCTTGGTCTTACGCAGGCTGTCGGCTTGGGCCTTGCCCCGCGCTTCGGCCATCGCTTCAGCGAAGTTGGCAAAAAGTACGGTGAACCAGAGCCACAGCGCTATTTGCACTCCAAACTTCAGTCCGGCGGCGCCCGCGAAGATGTCCCGGACCACAAATACGGTAGTGAGCAACGCGCCCACTTCCACGACGAACATCACAGGATTCTTCGCCAGCGTGACCGGATTCAGCTTCAGGAACGACGCTTGGATCGCGCGGCTGACGATCTCCGGATCGAACAAGGGGCGCGATCGAGCCAGCTTTTTCGGAAGCAGCGACGTGGGATCTTCTTGCAGTGGCGTGTTGGGTGTCATTTGCGGAGTTGTAGTAACTGTGGACATGATTTACTCCCGAGTGCTAGCTCCCGAGCGGCAGCGTGATTAGCGAGAAGAGCCTGCCGCTATGCATCAAATAATGTTCGACGATCGGGCCCAGCGAGACCGCCGGGAAATAGGTGAGGACGGCGATGATAACAACCGTACCCACCAGCAAGCCCACGAACAGCGGACCGTGCGTGGGGAAGGTGCCGCTGGTGACCGGAACTTTCTTCTTGGCAGCCAGGCTGCCTGCGGCGGCGAGAATCGGAATCAGGAACAGAAACCGTCCGAGCAACTGCGCCAGCCCGAGCGTGAGATTGTACCAGGGCGTGTTGACGTTGATACCAGCAAAGGCGCTCCCGTTGTTGCCCGTGCTGCTGGTGTAGGCATACAGAATTTCGGACAAGCCGTGCGGTCCGCTGTTGTTCAAGTTGGCGATCGCCGCGCCCGGCGGGTTCCAATAGCCCTTGGCCGCAAAGGTGGCTTCCGAGGAGATGGCGCTGAAGACCAGGATGCAGGCCGAAGTGACAATGATGGCGAGCATCGCCATCTTCACCTCCTTCTGTTCCAGTTTCTTACCCAGATACTCCGGCGTGCGGCCGACCATCAATCCCGCGATGAAGACCGCAATGATGGCGTAAATCAAGATGCCGTACATTCCCGCGCCCACACCGCCGAAGATGACGATATCCGTCATCATGTTCAGCAAGGGCACCAGGCCCGCGATCGGCAGGAAGCTGTCGTGCCACGAATTCACCGCGCCGCAACTGGTGTCGGTGGTGATGGTGGCCCATAGCGTGGAATTGACCACGCCAAACCGGACTTCCTTGCCCTCCATGTTTCCGCCGGGTTGTGTGGCCGTGGCGGCGGTCTGAATTCCCATCTTGGCGAGAATGGGATTGCCCTGCTGCTCGAACCCATAACAGACAAACACTCCGATGAAGAACATCACCGTGAAGGCGGCGAAAATGGCCCATCCCTGGCGGGTGTCGCCGACCATCCGGCCGAAGGTATAGGTCAGCGCGGCGGGAATCACCAAAAGCATCCACATCTCGAACAGATCGGTGATGGGATTGGGATTTTCAAACGGATGAGCGGAGTTGGCGTTGAAGAAGCCGCCGCCATTCGTGCCCAATTCCTTGATGGACTCCTGCGACGCCACCGGCCCCTGGGCGATGGTTTGCTTGGCGCCTTCCACCGTCGTGACATTCGTATAGGGTTTCAGATTTTGAATGACGCCTTGCGAGCATAAGAACAAAGCGCCGACGAATGAGATCGGCAACAGAACGTACAATGTCGCGCGTGTCATGTCGACCCAAAAATTGCCCAGCGTTCTCATTTCATGGCGCGCGAACCCTCGGATCACGGCAATAGCGATGGCCAGACCCGCGGCCGCCGAAACGAAATTCTGAACCGTCAGCGCCGCCATCTGCACGAAGTAACTCAGGGTCGATTCACCCGAGTAGGCCTGCCAGTTGGTGTTGGTCAAGAAACTCGTCGCCGTGTTGAAAGCCAAGTCGGGAGGCACATTCGGCGTCCCGAAATTCTGCGGATTGAACGGCAGGTAGGCCTGGACGCGTTGCAGCAAGTAGACCAGCAAAAAGCCAAAAATGCTGAAGGCCAACAACGAGGCAGTGTATTGTGTCCAACGCTGCTCGACGTCCTCGCGGACCCCGGAGACCCTGTATGTCAGCACTTCGAGCCACCGAAGCACCGGGTGCAGGAACGTGCGCTTGCCTTCGAAGACGTTGGCCATGAAGGCTCCCAGCGGCTTTACACACACCAGGATCAGCGCGAAAAAGAGCAGAATCTGTAAAACTCCAGCGCTTGTCATGGGACTCTCCTAAAACTTCTCCGGGCGGAGAAGCGCGTAAACCAAGTAAATGAACAGACCGAGCGAAGTGATGCCGGCGATGATATAGTCCATGGAATCTTTCTCCTAGAGCTTGTCGCAGGCCTTGGTGAAGGCCCAGCAGACAGCCAGAAACACACAACCGATTGCGACGTAGAACAGGTCAAGCATGACTATCCCTTTCTGTTACGACCACTTCATGACCAGCGTGCCGCAACTGGCTGGCCAATCGTTTTTCGGCGGACGGCCACGGCCACCATGTCTTGCGGCGTCCCACCACCACTAAGGAATGCGGCTTCAGAACCGAGGTCAAAGTCTCGAAAGCGTCGCGGCAAAGGTAGATGCTAACGCGGGTCTCCACCCGGCAGCCGCTGGCCAGCACGCGCAGGCGTCTTTCGTTGAAGTCTACCAATACCGGCGGGCTGGTAAGCGGCAGCGGATACGGTACAACCTGCGGCACGATAAGCGTGATGTGCCCGCCCAGGCAACTGGCCAGACTGCCCGCTTCTTTCAGGGCGCCGAGCGTAGCTTCCACTGAGGTAAAAACTACCGAAATGTTGAGTTTGGAGTCGGTTTCATCGGCGAAAGGCCGTGCCGGGACTCCGGTGACCGGCGCGATCATCTTTTCCAGTGCGAGTGCCATTGGATTCCCCCCTCCCAGTTACGAGGGTAGAAGGCGGGGACTGAAGAAGTCCTTAGGAAGGGATAAAAATTTTGTGAAGACGAACGATTGGTCGCGGATGGACGCAGAAGAACACATGTCGACTCTGCGCTGCTAGAACGAGCACGACGCCGCGACGCGTGCGACTCGGTTTCTAGACGGCCTGCAAAGCTTGCGACTGAGTTTTTTGTGCGGCTTCAGTCAAGTATTCCAACGCCACGGCGACACCGCCGCGAGTATGCTGCACACCGGCTAACGTCAAGCCCATCTCGACACCCGACAGCGTTCCAGCCAGCATCAGATCGTTGAAATCGCCGAGGTGCCCGATTCGAAATACTTTCCCCGCCAGCTTGCCAAGGCCGCTGCCGAGCGACATGTTGAAGTTTTCGAGCACCACTTTGCGAAATTCGTCGGCGTTCGTAGCCGGTGGCACAAACACCGCAGTGACCGAACTGCTGTAGCGCTGCGGGTCGGCGCACACTACCTCGAGTCCCCAAGCTCGCACCGCGCGGCGCGTAGCTTCCCCGTGACGTGCGTGTCGCGCATGCACGTTCTCCAGACCCTCCTCCCGCAGCATTTGCAACGACTCGCGCAGCCCATAAAGGAGATTCGTCGCAGGCGTATATGGAAAGAAGCCGGCTTTGTTTTGCCCGAGCATCGCTTGCCAATCCCAATACGACTTCGGCATGCGCGCCGATTTCGATGCCGCCAGCGCTTTTTCACTCGCGCCATTGAAGCCGAGGCCGGGCGGCAGCATCAGGCCTTTTTGCGATCCACCGACGGCCACGTCAACGCCCCATTCGTCCATCCGGAAGTCCATCGAACCTAGCGACGAAATCGTGTCCACCATCAGCAGCGCGGGATGACCGGCGCGATCCAGCGCCTTGCGCATGGCGGGCACGGAATTAGTCACCGCACTGGATGTTTCGTTGTGGACAACGCATAGCGCTTTAATCTTGTGGCCGCGATCCTCGCGCAGGATCGATTCCACCGCATCGGGATCGGCGCCGTGCCGCCAGTCGCCCGCGACGAATTGCACGTCCAGCCCGAGGTCGACCGCCATCTGTTTCCACAGCGTCGCGAACTGGCCGGTCTCGAACATCAGCACCTTGTCGCCTGGTGAGAGCGTGTTGACGATGCCCGCCTCCCACGCGCCGGTGCCGGACGAGGGAAAGATCATGACTTTGCCCGTGGTCGTTCTGAAGATGGGCTTGAGATCCTCCAGGATCTCGATCGTCATCCTGCCGAACTCGGGCCCGCGGTGATCGATGGTGGGCCGGGCAATGGCTCGTAGAACACGGTCCGGAACATTGCTTGGTCCCGGAACCTGAAGAAAGTGACGTCCGCTGGTATTGGGCATAGAATCTACTAGTCTCTCTCAAAACGGCCGCCCCTGCCAGTCACCGACAACTAGCCACCAACAACCAGTGACCAACTACCAACAACCGGTAGAATCAGAGAATATGCTTAATCCGGCCATCTTCCGCGAGTACGACATACGGGGCATCGCGGACATCGAACTCCTCAACGCTGACGTCGAACAGCTTGGACGCGGTCTCGGAACCTATCTGCGGCGTGCCAGCGGTGGCGCGAACATCAATGTCGGACGCGATTGCCGCCTCAGTTCCACGCGCCTTCGCGACGCGCTGGTGCAAGGTCTGCTGGCCGCCGGCTGCAACGTCACGGACATCGGCACGGTCCCCACTCCGGTGCTTTATCACTCGGCGCAAAACCTGAACGCCCACGGCGCCATCATGATCACCGGCAGCCACAATCCGAGCGAGTACAACGGATTCAAGAGCGTCTGCGGCGCGGGCACGCTGCACGGCGAGGCGATTCAGGATGTCCTCCACATCATCCAGCGCGGCGATTTTGAAACCGGCACGGGCAAGCTCAGCACCACCGACGCAGTCACGCCCTATGTCGACGAAGTCGCCGCACAATTCAAGCTCGATCGCCGCATCAAGGTGGTCGCCGACGCGGGCAACGGAACGGCCGGCCCCGTCCTCCATCGCATCTTCGAAAAACTCAACGTCGACGCCACTGAGCTGTTCTTTGAAATGGACGGCCACTTCCCGAACCATCACCCCGACCCCACGGTTCCCGCCAATCTCGCTCATTTGATCGCCAAAGTGCGCGAAACTGGCGCCGATCTTGGCCTCGCCTTCGACGGCGATTCGGACCGCATCGGAGCCGTCGACGAGCACGGTAACGTCATCTACGGCGACCTGCTTCTGCTCATCTACGCGCGCGAAATCCTGCAGCGCAAACCCGGCGCCACTTTCATCGGCGAAGTGAAATGCTCGCAGGTGATGTACGACCAGATCGCGAAACTCGGCGGCAACGGCATCATGTACAAGACCGGCCACTCGCTGATCAAAGCCAAGATGAAAGAAGAACACGCCGAGCTGGCGGGCGAAATGTCCGGGCATATGTTCTTCGCCGACCGCTACCGCGGCTTCGATGACGCGCTCTATTCCGCTTGCCGGTTGATCGAGATCGTCGCGAAGTCAGGCAAGCCGCTCTCGGCCCAACTCGCCGGCGTTCCGAAGATGGTTTCGACGCCCGAAATCCGCGTCGATTGCCCCGACGACCTCAAGTTCGATCTCGTTCAGCGCGTGGCCGCGCATTTCAAGGGCAAATACAAAACCATCGACATCGATGGCGTGCGCGTCATCTTTCCCGAAGGCTGGGGCCTGCTGCGCGCGTCCAACACGCAGCCCGTGCTGGTGATGCGGTTCGAAGCCGCCAACGAGCATCTGCTGAAGCAATACCAATCGGAAGTCGAGCAAGTTTTGGAAGCGTCGCGCGCGGGACCCGAGTTTCATGACCAGCATTTCTAGCGTTCTTCTTCGCGACAGTTCTCGGCGCTCAGCCGGCGCGCACTATCGTCCTGCACGCGGCCCGTCTGCTCGACGTCGAAACCGGCAAGATCACGGCGCCGGCGGAGATCATGATCCAAGGCGATCGCATCGCCGCTATCGGAACCATACTGCAACCGCCCGGCCGAGCGCACAGTATATCGATCTCGGCGACACCACTTTGCTCCCCGGCTTAATCGACGCTCACGTGCATCTGTTCCTGCATCCCGGCGCCGAAGATTTGCAAACCGTGCAGGAATCCGTTCCGCAGCGTACCATCCTGGCCACGCTCGCCGCGCGTGATGACGTGATGGCCGGCTTCACGGCCGAGCGCGATATGGGCACCGAGGGCGCGGGCGCAGCCGATACCGCCGTGCGCGATGCGATCGATCGCGGCCTGATCCCCGGCCCACGCCTGCGCATCAGCGGCAACGCCATCAGCATTCTCGGCGGCCACGAAGATGCCATTGGCTACAATCCCGAGCAGCACGTGCTCGGCCAACGCGACGTACGCCAACAATGCGAACGAGCTGGTCGCCGTGATGCGCGAACAGTTCAAGCTGGGCGCCGACTTCATCAAGATCTATGAGACCGGCAGCGACTCCGTTAGCGATGGCAAACTCACCACGCCGTATCAATACAGTGAAGCCGAACTAGCCGCCGCAGTCCAGGAAGCCGCGCGCGTCGGCAAACATATCGCCGTACACGCCACCGGCGAACCGGGCACGCGCTACGCCGCGCAGGCCGGCGTCGTTTCCATCGATCATGCGTTTCAACTTTCGAACGAAACCATGCGCTGATGCGCGAAAAGCAGATCTTCGCCGTTCCCACCTTCACCATCATCGACTATTTCATCGAACACGCCGCCACACCCGCAAGCCGCCGCGCACGATCGCGCTATACAGGACGTTCACGCGCGCGAATTTCGCAAAGCAGCTCACCGCCGGCGTTCCCATCGCCATGGGGTCCGACGTGGGCCCGTTCCCGCACGGCACGCAAGCCCGCGAGTTCGCGCTCATGGTGAAGTACGGCATGACGCCGCTCGCCGCGCTGCAAGCCGGCACGCTCAACGGCGCAAAGCTTCTCGGCTGGCAAGGACAGATCGGCGCACTGAAACCCGGCTATTTTGCCGACATCGTCGCAGTTCCCGGCAACCCGCTCGACCGACATCAATGTCTTGCAGAAAGTCACGTTCGTGATGAAAGGCGGCGTCGTGTACCAAAAGTGAAAGACCTCAAAGCATTCGTTGCGGATGCTCCTCCGGAGCCCCGGGTTCACTATCGCGGCTCTCGCGGCACTGACGCTGGGAATCGGCGCCACCACCGCAATCTTCTCCGTCGTCAACACGGTCCTCCTAAAACCGCTCACGTATCCTGACGCCGATCGCATCGTTCAGTTTTGCTCTCACACACCGAACGGCCCCGACTACGGCGGCTCTCCAGCTCGCTACAACATACTGCGCGCGCAGACCCAAGCGTTTCAGGATGTCGCTGCGTACGAGATCAGCGGTATCGGCCTCAGCCTCACCGGCGGCCTTATCCGGAACAGGTTCACGCCATTCATGCCACCGCGAGTTACTTTCGCCTGCTTGGCGCCCCCGTGATCGAAGGCCGCACATTTACCGCCGAAGAAGACCGGCCAAACGGCGCCCATGTTGCCGTTTTGAGCTACGGACTCTGGCAGCGGCGGTTCGGCGGGCGACCGCTCCATCGTCGGCAAGAGCATCCCGCTAAGCGGCGTACCGTACACCATCATCGGCATCGTTGGGCCGAGCTTCTATACGGAGCTCGATACTCCTCCCGATGTCTGGCTGCCCTTCCAAATCGATCCCAATAGCGTCGATCACGGCGCGCTACTTCAACATGGTCGGCCGGCTGCGGCCCGGCATCACCGTCGACATGGCCAACGCGCAGCTCGCACTGCGCGACCCAGGAATTCCACGAGAAATTCCCCGACTTGGCGGGCCCTCGCGATGCGTTCCAGGTTCAGCCGTTTCAGGACGCGATCGTCCTGGACGTTCGGCCGTCGCTGCTGGTGCTGGCCGGCGCGGTCTGCCTGGTTCTTCTCATCGCTAGCGCCAATGTCGCCAATCTTTTGCTGGTCCGCGCCACCGGCCGCAAGCGTGAAATCGCGATTCGTGCAGCCATCGGCGCAGGACGCGGGCGCATCGTTCGCCAACTCTTGACCGAAAGCCTGCTGCTTTCCCTCACCGGCGGCGCGCTCGGGCTCGCGCTCGGCATGGCTGGCATTCGCGCTCTTCTCGCCATCAATCCCGGCAACATCCCGCGCATCGGACCGCGCGGCGCGCTTGTCACCATGGATGGGCGCGTGGTCGTCTTCACGATTCTGGTCGCGCTCGCCACTGGTGTGCTCTTCGGCCTCTTCCCCGCGCTGCAAGCATCGCGCGTCGATTTGAATACGTCGCTCAAGGAAAACAGCGGACGCTCCGGAACGGGCGCGCATTCCAACAAAACCCGTTCGCTGCTGGTTACCGCCGAAATCTCTCTGGCCCTGATTCTGCTGATCGGCTCGGCGTTGCTGATTCGCACCTTCGTCGCGCTGCGCTCGCGTCCATCCCGGCCTGAACCCGCACAACGTCCTGACACTGCGCATGTCCCTCTCGGGCCCGCGCTTCGAGCGTTCCTCGCAAGTCAGCGATCTGGTGCGCGACGGCGTCCAGCGGGTGGAGGCTCTGCCCGGCGTCGTGCGGGCCGGCGCAACTTACGTCGTGCCGCTGGAAAACATGTTCGGCGTTCCATTCAACATCGTTGGACGAACACCCGCCAACGGTCCGCTACGATGGCCGAGGTTGGGTGACCGCCTCGCCCGGCTACTTCGATGTGTTGCGAATCCCCGTGCTGCGCGGCCGCGCATTCAACGATCGCGACGACGGCGCGGGCGCTCGCGTAGCCATCATCAACGAAGCCCTGGCGCGCCAGTTCTGGCCGAAAGGCGATCCTCTCGGCGAACGGCTGATTCTCGGCAAAGGCTACGGCCCTGAATTTGAGGAACCCGCGCGGCAAATTGTCGGAGTGGTTGGCGATGTTCGCAACTTTGGGATGACCGTCGGGCCTCGGCCCGCCGTCTATATTCCGCATAGCGCAGGTCACCGACGGGCTCACCGCGCTGGCGTCCCGCGCTTCAACATTGGTGTGGATCGTTCGCACGCAAGGCATTCCCAACCAGCTCAGCTCGGCCATCCAGAACTCAGCTCCAGCAAGCCAGCGGCGGCCTGCCGCTCGCCTCCATCCGCAGCATGGACGAAGTGGTTTCGCAAGTCCACCGCCAGCCAGGACTTCAACGCACTGCTGATGTCCGATCTTCGGATGCACCGCCTTGCTGCTGGCCGCGATCGGCGTCTACGGATTGATGGCTTATTCAGTGGCGCAGCGCACGCAGGAAATCGGGATTCGCCTGGCTCTCGGCGCCGAATCCGCGAGCGTGCGAAATATGGTGATCGCGCAGGGCATGCGGCTGGCGGTGCATCGGAATCGCGATCGGCGTCGCGTCTTCGCTTCGGACTGACGCGGCTCCTCGCGAGTTTTCTATTTGGGGTAAAACCTTGGGACCCGCTTGCTTTCACGTTGGTCCCGGCGATCCTCGGCGCCGTGGCGCTTCTTGCCGTTTGGCTTCCGGCGCGGCGCGCCACGCGCATCGACCCGGTCACCGCGCTTGCGAGCCGAATAGCCTATTCAGCCCGCGGCGCCCTGCATCGCCAATTCCGGAGCACTCGACGGCGGCGGAAGCGCGCCACCATCTTGTCCGAACCGCACCGAAACCAGCTTCGATACGCCCGGCTCCTGCATCGTCACGCCATACAGCGATTGCGCCGCCTCCATGGTCCGCTTGGCGTGCGTGATCACGATGAACTGCGTCTGCGCCGACATCTCCTTCAGCAGCCGCGTCAGCCGCTCGATGTTCGGTTCGTCCAGCGGCGCATCCACTTCGTCGAGAATGCAGAACGGGCTCGGGCGTGTATCGGAAAATCGCCATCAGCAGCGCCATCGCCGTCAGCGATTTCTCGCCGCCCGACAGCAGCAGCACGTTCTGCAGCCGCTTGCCCGGAGGCGACGCCACGATGTCGATGCCAGATTCGGCGATGTTGGTCTCGTCCGTCAACCGCATCTCGCCGACGCCGCCGCCAAACAGCGTCCGGAACATCTCGCGGAAGAATCCGTTTACCGCCTCGAACGCTTCCGAGAACCGCTTGCGCGATTCCACGTCGATCTCGTGAATCGCTTTCTCGGTGTCGCGGATGGAATCCAGCAAATCCTGCCGTTGGGCGTTCAAGAAATCGTAGCGCTGCTGCGCTTCCTGAAACTCTTCGAGCGCCTGCGGATTCACTGGCCCCAGCGCCTCGATGCGCGCCTTCACTTCCTGATACTTCTGCTCGGCCTCGGCCAGTCCGGCCTCATCCAGCACCACTTCTTCGCCAGCGGACAATTCCTCCGCCGGTACGCCCAGTTCCTTGCGGCTGGTCTCATCCAAGATACTTCAGCTCGGCTTGCTTCCGCACCAGCTCCAGCTCGATCTGCGATCGCCGCTCCTGCGCCGCCTGCACATTCACGCGCAGTTGCTTCAGCGCTTCGTCCAGAGCCGACGAGATTCGCGCGCTGCGTGGTTTCTCGTGCCGCCAGCTGCGTCCACGATCTTCTTCGGCGCCGAGAATCGCCTCCACCAACTCGCCCGCCCGGCGATCCAGCTCGATATTGTCCGATAGCAGCCGCGCCCGCTCCACGCCCAGGCGCTCCATCTCCGCCGCGATCTCCTGCTTTCGAGCCGACCGCCGCCGCAATCCCCGCCTCATGCCGCGCCTGCGTCGCGCGCTCGGACCGCTGCCGTTCTTCGAATCCCGCCAGCTCCGCCCGCAATGTTCCGTGCTCTTCCACCAACCGGTGCGCCTGCGCTTGCAGTTCCTCGAAATCGGCGCGCGATTGCTCCAGCACCTGCTCTTCCACCGATCGTGCCGCTTCGCGTTCATCCAGCAACTGCTGATCGCGCTCCTGCTGCTCACGCGCCCGGCCGCCCTCTTGCCGCAAGCGCTCCAATTCCAACCGCGCCACCGACAATCGCGTTTGCGCCCGCGTGAATTCCTCCGCCAACTGCCGATGCTCGTGATCCAGCGCCAGCGCCTCTTTCTCCTGGGTCTGCTGCAAACTCCGCAGGCTTTCCAGATCTTCGCTGAACCCAGCGATCTCGCGCTCCAAATGCTCCAGCGCCGCTGCCGTTGCGTCCACCGCGCGCTGCTTCACCTGCACTTCGCCGGTCAGCTCGCGCAACTCGCGCTTCAGCGCCAGAGGACCGCTGCCCGTCTTCTTGCCGCCGCTCACCGCGTGCCCGTGATAGCTGACGCCATCCGGCAGCAGGAAGAAAAATTCCGGATGCTCGGTCGCCAGCTTCTGCGCCGCCGCGCGATCCTCTGCCAGAAAACAATGCGCCAGCCGAGGCAGTAAATCCCGAGGCGCCGATGCGAACCCGTTGGTGAACCGCAAGATGATCGCTGAGCCGTCCGACCACGCCTTCGGCGCCGGCCAGAGTCTCAATCGCCCTCGCCTGCTCGCCCTCTTCCGGATGCACCAGAAACGTGGCGCGCCCGTCCAGATCCGTGCGCATGATGTTGATCCCGCGCTCGGCCTCGGCTCCAGTTCTGGACCACGACGTATTCCAGTTCTTCGTGCAGAAAATCTTCCGCCGCCTTTTCGTAGGCAGGCTCCACTTCCACGAAGTCCGCCAGCACGCCCGCCGCGCGAAAACCCTCCGCCTCGCCCCGCTCGATCGCCGTGAACAAACGCTTCACGCTTTCGGCCGTGTATGCGCGATGCGAAAGAATCTCTTCGAGCGAATCCTTGCGCGCCTTCAACCGCGACGCCTCGGTCCGTAAATGATCCAGCGTCTTGCGCGCTTCGAGCGCCTGCGTCTTGCGCGTTCCCAGCTCTTCTTCCACCCGGCGCTTGCGGTCCGCGGTGGACTCCAGCTCCATCTGTCCCGCCGACATCCTGCGCGACAGCTCGGCTTTCACGCCTGCCAGCCGCTCCAGATCCGCCATCGCCGTTTGTTCGTCGCGCTGGTTTCGCGCCACGTCGCGATCCACGCCGGACAGGTACTCGCCAATCTGCACCAACTGATTCTTCAGCGCCGACGATTCGCCCAACAATCGCAGTACATTCTGCCGGCCGGTTTCGAGCGTCTTCGCCCGCTCCTGCAGCGCTTGTTGAATCTGCTCCCGCTCCGCCGCCTTAGCCGCCAAACGCTCACGCGCCGCTTGAATCTGAGCTTCCAACTCCACCACCGATTGCAGATGCGCTTCCAGCTCCTGCCGCAACTGCTCGTGACGCTTCTCCAACTCCTGCGATTCCGCTTCGCCCTGCGCCAGCCGCTGCTCGATCGCCGCCGATCTGCTGCGCTTGCGAATCCAGCCGCCCGCGCGTCCGCTCTTGCTCGAGCTGGAAATCCGCCAGCCGCCGGCGCGCCTCCGCCAACTCCGCGTCGTTGCGATAACAGGCCTCTTGCAGCGCCGTGTATTCCTGCTCGCACTCCGTCACCTGCACCGACAAGTTCTGGAATTCCGCATTCGCGAGATTCAGATCCAGCGCGGTCTTCGCCGCATCCCGCTCCAGCATCCGATAGCGCGCCGTCAGAGACGCCGCGCAAATGCGCGATCATCTCGGTCTTCAGCTCTTCGTACCTGCGCGCCTTCGACGCCTGGCGCTTCAGCGAATTCACCTGCCGCCCGACCTCTTCCAAAATGTCGAACACGCGCGACAGATTCTGTTTCGCGCCTTCCAGCTTGGCTTCCGCCAGCCGTTTCTTGGTTTTGAATTTGCCGATCCCCGCGGCTTCTTCGATGATCGCGCGGCGGTCCTGCGGCTTGTTGCTGAGGATCTGCCCGATGCGTCCCTGCTCGATGATGGCGTAGCTTTCCGGGCCCAGGCCCGTGCCGATGAAGAGATCCTGGATGTCGCGCAAACGCGCGGCCCGGCCGTCGATCAGGTATTCGCTTTCGCCCGACCGGAACAGCCGCCGCGTGATGGTAACTTCGCTTGGTTTGTGAACCGCATGACCATGGCCGTTCGCGTGACCATTTTGTTCATGCCCATTGTGCAGGTGAACAATGGGATGCTCCGCGTCGGCGGCCGGATCCACCAGCGTCATCGTAACCGCCGCCAGCCCAAGTGGCTTGCGGTCGCGCGTTCCGGCGAAGATCACGTCTTCCATCCTCGCCCCGCGCAGGCTCTTGGCCGACTGCTCGCCCAGCACCCAGCTGATCGCGTCGCTGAGGTTGGATTTTCCACAGCCGTTGGGTCCAACCACCGCCGCGATACCCGAACCGGCGAACTTCATCTCGGTTCTGTCAAAGAAGGACTTAAAGCCCTGAATTTCAACCCGCTTGAGCTTCAGCAAAGTACGGTCCCCTTCCTATTATCGTCTCGGGGGATGGGATTATGGTAACCGCCCTTGCCTCGAAAGTAAAGCGGGTCGTTCGCTATATTTTGGGGGTACAGTCAAGACTGCACAATAGGTAGTCCTGTGTATCCTTGTCCCCCGACCAACGCTACACCAACGCAAATCTATGTCGCCATGCGGTTTTATTGAAAGCCCCCTGAAAGGAACATTTCAATGAAGAGCCTGACGAAATCCCTGCCCTGGCTGGCACTTTTGACGCTGGCCGTTGTTTCTGTCCCTAGGAGCGCGCAAACCGCGCCGCCTCCTCTCGAAGCGCACCCCCATATTCGCGCCGCCGTCGGCGAATTGCGCGAAGCACGGGAAGAACTGCGGACTGCCGCACACGATTTTTGCGGACATCGGAAGGAGGCGGTGGAGGCAACCAACGCGGCGCTGAAGCAGCTTCAGTTGGCGCTCGAGTGCGACCGGCGGTAGCGCTCAAGCGGCCGCATAGTCGGTCATCTTCTCATCTGCCGAGGGCCCGTACATCCCGGGGAACGCGACTTCGTTGAGACGCAGGAAAACGCCGAGCTGCGCGCGATGATGGATCAGGTGATTCATTACCCAGCCGCGCATCACCACCGAGCGCGGACTCGAAAGTATCGTCTCTCCAGCGAACTTGAACGTCCAGGTTTTCTTCCAGTCATCATCGGTGGCGGCCGCGATCCTCGCGCGTGCCCGTTCGACGTTGGTGTCAAAGATCCGGAGCAATTCGGCGCGCGACGTCGCGATCTGCGGTTTGAAATCCGGCTGGAGATCCAGGACCTCCCTCTCCAGTGTGGACATGGTCCAGCCGGGCAACTCGGCTACGTGCGTTGCCAGCCGACCCAGGGTCATCGACTTCTGATGCGGTTGGTAATCGAATTTCCCATCGGGGACGCGCTCCAGCAGCTTGCGCGTATTCTTCATCTCTTCATCAAACTCAGGTAACAATGTTTCACTGAACGGCATATCTTTTTCCTTTCTTGATCGAGAACCTACAGACAGAACCTTAACAGGCATTGCGGACAGCTTCGGTCCTCAATCAGTGTGATACTGAAAATGAAAATGTTGGAGACCTCGGCCCGATTGCTCCGTTTGCTGTCTCTGTTTCAGGCGCAGCGTTACTGGTCAGGCGCCGAGCTTTCCGACCGTCTGGAGGTGACTCCTCGCACTTTGCGGCGCGATGTCGATCGGCTGCGCAGTCTCGGCTACCCGGTGAATTCAACCTCGGGAGCCGCGGGTGGCTACCAGCTCGGTTCCGGCACGACGCTGCCTCCGCTGCTGTTGGACGATGAGGAGGCGGTCGCCGTAGCGGTGGGACTGCGAACCGCGGCTAGCGGCACGGTGACCGGGATGGAAGAAGCGTCGGTGCGCGCGCTCGCGAAACTCCAGCAGATGCTCCCGGGGCGTTTGCGCCGCCGCGTTACCGCGCTCCATTCCTTTATCGTGCCGCTCGCGAATACCGGCCCAACCGTGGATGCGGAAACGCTCTCCGTGATCGCGGGCGCGTGCCGCGACTATCAAAAACTCGCGTTCGGCTATCACAGCCGCGAGGGCGCGGCCAGCACGCGTGACGTGGAACCTCACCGAATGGTGCACACCGGGCGGCGCTGGTATCTGGTCGCGTGGGATCTGGGCCGCAACGATTGGCGGACCTTTCGCGTCGACCGCATCGAATCGCGCCTCACTACTGGTCCGCGGTTCGCGCCGCGCAAACCTCCCGAAGGCGGTTTCGCAGCCTACGTGTCGCGCAGCGTGTCTTTCGCGGCCGATCCGCACCGTGCGCGGATCACTTTGCACGTTCCCTTGGAAACAGCCGCCGAGCGGATACCATCCGCGGCCGGAACACTCCAGGCCATCGACGATCACACGTGCGAGCTTCGGTTAAGCGCCAATTCCCTGGATCATCTTTCCGTGTACCTAGTGCTCATCGGCTTCGAGTTCGAGGTACGCGAGCCACCGGAACTGGTCGACCGCGTCCGTTCGCTCGCTGAGCGATTCACCCGCGCCACAGCCCTTCGCGCTTAAACGGTTATGCTGGATTCAGTATTGATGGCAACAGACGATCTGGCTCGCCTCACGGACTACAGCCCCGACGGCGTCGACTTAACGTTGATCCGCTGGATGCTCTCGCTCACTCCGGCCGAGCGCATCGAATACCTCGAAGACCGGATCAACGATATCCTTGCGATCCGCGAATTGAATGCCGCACGGTAAGCTGATCGCGACACTGCGCGCACTACGCGACGGTGGTGTCGAATTTATTTTAGTGGGCGGGTTGTCCGCCGTCTTAAATGGCGCGCCCATTGACACTTTCGACATCGACATCGTCCACTCCCGCGAGGTGGCCAACATCGATCGCCTCCTACCCGTGCTCGAAGCTCTCGACGCCGTCTTTCGGATGCAGCGCGAACGCCGTCTCAAACCAAACGCCAGTCACCTGGCTTCCACTGGACACATCAACCTGATCACACGGTATGGGCCTCTGGACCTGCTAGGAACCATCGGCCGGGATCTCGGCTACCGGGATTTGCTCCCCCATTCCGCCGAGCTAATCATTAGCGAAGGCCTCCGCGTCCGCGTGCTCGACCTGGAAACCCTCATTGCAATCAAGGAAGAGCTGGCCGGCGAGAAGGACCGCGCCGTTTTGCCCATCCTGCGCCGCACGCTAGAAGAGAGGAATAAGTTGCCGTGATCGGACACCAAGCCTAAGTTCGCCGCTTCGCCAAAATCTCATAGACCGGCTTGTTGTCCGCGAACACCCGGAGTTCCGCCACCCTGCCATCGCGGATCACCGCCTTCCAAGCCGCCGGCGTTCGCCACGGCACACCGTCGATCGTCCCGCCCGCCTCCCCCGCCGCCAGCACGACGCCGTCTTCGCCGATCACTTCGTCCGCGCGAATCCAGTAGTCCGGACACATCGCGAAGTAGCCGCGCCATCCAGCTTCCATGGCTGTCGCTCCCTCCACGCGGTTCCTCAGCCCGTCAATGAACAGATGGCCATTTGTCATCAGCCCAGCAAGCGCACGAACATCGTGCTGATTGATTGCTGCCGCGAATTCGAGGAACGTCTCCGCGCCGACGCTCGGCATTCGTTGGCTTTAGTGTCTATTCATGATAGATCTTTGTACCCCCGCATTGCCGCCGGAAACAATGTGTGATTTACTGATGTTCGTTCGGAATCGGCAATGCGACATGCAAGCGCCACGATCGCGCGCATTTTGACTACCCTATTTGCGCCCGCTCTGCTCGTCCACGCGCAGTGGCTGAATCATCCCACTCCCGGCATTCCCCGCCTACCCAACGGCAAGCCCAACCTCTCCGCTCCCGCGCCCAAGACCGCCGACGGCAAACCCGATCTCTCGGGCGTGTGGAACCGGCTATCGCCCAAGTATCGCGTCAATATCGCCGCCGATCTGAAACCCGGCGAAGTCCAGCCCTGGGCGAGAGATTTGGTCCGCGAGCGCACGGAAAACTACGGCAAGGACGCCATGAGCGCGCTTTGTCTGCCCTTGGGCCCGCTGTACACCACCGACGCCGCCGACAGCACCGCCGGAGGGATGATGAAAATCATCGCGACTCCGCCGGTGATCGTCATCCTCAACCCCGATCTCACCTACCGCCAGATTTACCTGGACGGCCGCGCGTTGGAAACCTCGCCGAACCCGAGTTGGATGGGTTACTCGGTGGGGCACTGGGAGGCCGACACGCTGGTGGTGGAAAGTTTCGGATACAACGACAGAACGTGGCTCGATACTAGCGGCCATCCGCACACCGAAGCCCTGCGAGTGACCGAACGATACCGCCGCCCGGACTTCGGCCACCTGCAAATTGACGTGACGCTCCAGGACCCCACGGTGTACCCCCACCCCTGGACCGTCTCTGTCGCGGCGCAACTGGCCGCCGATACCGAACTGCTCGAATTCGTTTGCAACGAGAAGAGTGGTGAGCGCGAGCACTGGATCGGCAAGGCCTCCGATGAAGCGAAATCGGAAGTGAAGGTCGCTCCCGCTATTCTCGAGAAATACGTCGGCACGTACGTCGAGCAGCCCAAGCTCTGGAGAATCGTCCCCCGCGTCGTCAAAATCACGTTTTCAGATGGCATACTCTACGGCGACATGGATGGACGAGGACCCGAGCGCCAATTTGCCCGCTCGGAAACCAGTTTTTCCGGCTTCTCCGGCCTGGCGATCGAATTCGCCAAGAACCGCCAGGGCATCGTGACGGACCTCCTCGTCAAACACGTGTCCGGCGATTATCGGTTCGCGAAGCAGAATGTAGCGCCTTAAAAACATGCTGTCCCACTACCCCTTCCGCTGCGATATGATCTCACCAATCCAAACAAAGGAGCGTGTCATGCGCCGGATCCACCCGATCTTCCTTATCCTGCTGGCCGCGATTCCACTCACGGCAGCCTCGCTGCCTTCCACCAAACCGGAGGACGTTGGGCTCTCAACCGAACGTTTACAGCGGATTCACGACATGGTGCAGCGCCACATCGACGCCGGCGAGATTACTGGAGCCGTGACGTTCGTCGCTCGCAAAGGTCAAATCGCATATCTTGAAGCGCAGGGCACGATGGACGTGGAAACCAAAAAGCCAATGACGCGCGACTCACTATTTCGCATGGCATCTATGACCAAGCCGGTGATCGGCACCTCGATCATGATGATGCTCGAAGAAGGCAAACTGCAGTTGGGTGATCCGGTATCCAAATATATTCCCGAGTTCAAGGACCTGAAGGTCGGTGTGCTGCTCGAGCCGGGCCAAGGCCCCGGTAAACCGCCCAAGTTCTATACGATTCCCGCCGAGCGCGCGATCACCATCAAGGATTTGCTGACGCACACGTCCGGCCTGTCGAGCGGCCCCATGGGCCAAAGCGAAGTTGCAAAGATTCGGCGCAAGCCCACTGAGACGCTGGCCGACTATATCCCCCGGCTGGCCACGACGCCGCTGGAATTTCAGCCGGGCACGCGCTGGATGTACAGCCCGAGCGATGGCTTCGACGTCCTGGCCCGCATCGTCGAAATTACCTCGGGTATGCCGCTGGACCGTTTCCTCAAGCAGCGCATCTTCGACCCGCTCAGCATGCCCGACACCAGCCATTACCCGACCGACGCGCAGATGCCGCGCCTGGTAACCGCGTATCAGAAGACCGCCCAAGGTCTGACGAAAAACGAGAATTCTCTCTCGATGTCGAGCAAAGTTTACTTCGCCGGCGGAGGCGGCCTGATCTCCACCATCGACGATTATTCGCATTTCGCGCAGATGCTGGCGAACGGCGGCGAACTGAATGGCCGGCGCTTGTTAAGCCCGCGCACGGTGAAGCTGATGAGCTCCGTCCACATCCCGTATACGCTTCCAGGACGGACCCTCGGCGAAGGCTTTGGATTGAGCGTACGCGTGATGCAGGACGCCGTGGTCGGAAATCATCGGGTCACAGACGGCAGCTTCGGGTGGAGCGGCGCTTATGGCACACACTTCTGGGTCGACCCCAAGGAAGAAGTGGTGGCGATCATGATGATCCAAACTCCCATCCGCGAAATGCGGCCGGAGTTTGAGAACGCAGTAATGCAGGCGATTGTAAAATGAAGCCCCACGTCTTTTTCTTGATCCTGTGTTTCGCGGCGCCGCATCTTCCCGCGCAGTGGCTGAACTATCGCACACCCGGCGTTCCGCGCACCGCCGATGGCAAAGTGGATCTCGCTGCGCCCGCGCAAAAAACGCCGGACGGCAAACCCGACCTGTCCGGAGTGTGGGAGAGCGCGAATCAATACTTCAACGATCTGGCCAGGGACCTCAAGCCTGGTGAGCTTGCGATGCTGCCGTGGGCGAAAAAGCTGCAAGCCGAGCGCGAAGGAAGGGATCACCGCGACGATCCTTTAAACACATGCATGCCACCCGGCGTTCCCCGCATCAACATGACAACCGCGAACGGGCCCCATCCATTGAAGATCGTGCAGACGCCGACGCTGGTTGTCCTGCTGTATGAGACCTCGGCGAATCAGACGTTCCGGCAAGTGTTCCTGGATGGCCGCACCTTTCCGAAGGACCCGAATCCAACCTGGCTCGGTTATTCGATCGGCCATTGGGACGGCAACACGCTTGTGGTGGACACTCTCGGGTTCAATGGCCGTGAGTGGGTGGATACCGCCAAGGGCCATCCGCAAACCGAGTCCGCTCATGTCACTGAGCGCTTTACCAGGCTCGACATCGGGCACATGGACATCGACATCACCATCGACGATCCAGGCGCCTACGAGAAGCCTTGGCGAGCGAAGGTCCCATTCCACCTGCTCGCCGATACCGACCTGATTGAGACCTATTGCGAAAACGAAAAGGATTCGGTCCACGAAGGCAAGTAGGACGCGCCGCCGCGCTCCGCTGTGTCGCGACATCTTCTGCTAGCATTGTTTAAACTCAGTGCAGCCCGGTAGGGCAGTTGATTATCTCGATCTGGAAAAATGGGCGGCCGAAACGCCACACGCCCCCGCTCTCGCTGCGCCCGGAAGGGAATCACTCACCTATTCCGCCCTCTGGAGCCACGTCGCCGCGGCGAGCGACGCCTTCCAGCGCGCCGGAATCGACGCCGGCTCTGTCGCCACCCTGGCGCTTCCCAATGGACCCACATTTGTAACCGCCACCCTTGCCATCACCTTGCAGTCGGCTTGCGCGCCGCTCGACTTGGGCCTCACCAAAGACGAGTATCGATCGTACTTGCCCCGCATCGGTCCATCCGCGCTGATTTTCGAAGAGGGCCGGAACTTGGCCGCGGTAGAAGTAGCCCGGGAGCTGGGCATTCGGCTCATCGCCATCCGGTCGTCGAAGGATGCTCCAGCCGGTGTCTTTTCTATCGCCAACATCGAGGGTCCAACCAAAGAACGGCCACGCCGCCAAACGGACGCTGCATTTGTGCTGCTTACTTCCGCCACCACGGACGTTCCGAAGCTCGTCCCCTGGAGCCGCTCCAATGTCCGTGCTGGGATGGCGCAGGACCGCCGAATGCTCGAAATAACCTCCGCCGACCGGTTCCTCAGCCTCATGCCTCTCTGCCATGGGAGTGGCCTTTACACTCTGCTGACGATGTTGTTCTCCGGCGCGAGCGTGTACTGCTTATCCCCTTTCGAACTCGCGGGTTTTCTTGAAGCGCTGCAGGTATTTCGTCCGACTTCCTTTACCGCCGGCCCCGCCATGCACCGCATCATTCTGTCGCAGGCACGTGAGGCCCCCGATTTTTTCCGTGGGATTCCCTTGCGCTTTATTCGCTCCGTTGGGACGCCGGCTCAACCGGGTTTGCTCGCGACGATCGAGGAGATCTTAGGCGCGCCGGTAATCGATAGTTATGGACTCACGGAAATGATCGGCCCCACGCGCAGCACTCCGGCGCTGCGCAAACCCGGTTCGGTCGGCAAAAGCATCGACGCGGAGCTGGCCATCATGGACGACTTGGGCCGGCTCCAACCTCCCGAAACGGAGGGTGAAGTCGTGGTGCGTGGGCCCATGCTCATGTCCGGATACCTCGACGATCCAGAAGCAAACCAGGCGGCGTTTCACGAAGACGGATGGTTTCGCACCGGCGATATCGGGCGGCTCGATCACGAAGGCTATCTTTTTCTGGTTGGACGCCGCAAGGAAATCATCAACCGGGGCGGCAAGAAAATCGTTCCGCAGGAAGTGGACAACGCCCTCGCGGCCCATCCTGATGTTTCTGAAGTTGCCGCTTTCGCCATTCCGCACCCGTCGCTCGGCGAAGACGTGGCCGCGGCCGTGGTGCTGCGCGAAGGCTCCACGATTTCGGAACTGGAACTCAGGCGCTTCGCTGCGTTACGCCTCGCGGCCCACAAAGTCCCCCGGCGGATCATTTTCGTGGAATGCATTCCCAGAACCACGCTCGGAAAAGCGAAACGAAGCACGCTCGCCGAACAGTTCCGCGATCTCTCCGCTGTGCCGGCCCGCGCGCAACCATCCGCGAATGAGTCCGAACCCACCGGCACCGAGCTCCGCCTGATCGAAATCTGGCGCAGGATCTTGGGCATCGAACAGATCGCAGTCCAGGATGACTTCTTCGAATTGGGCGGCGATTCCCTGACAGCTGCCCTGATGCTGACTCAAGCGGCCCAGGCGTTCGACATCAGCCAGCACTCGGTTCCGGAAGCCGTTTTTTTCGACCAGCCGACCGTCGCCGCACTGGCCCGGATGCTGCAAGATTGCACGAACTCGGCCGGGGACGAACTACGGCTCCCCAATCGCGTGCTGCTGCTGCGAAATTCAGGATCCCGCATTCCGATCTTTTGTTTTTCCACGACGACACTCGATCCGCACCGCTTCCGCCATCTGTCGCGATCCCTGGGTCCCGGCCAACCCTTCATCGTGGTCTGCCCGTCGCCGGCGGTGCAGGACCATCGCCACGTCAACATGGCTGAGGTCGCACGCCAATCCGTGGCTTCCATTCGCGCGCTCAGAAAACATGGACCGTATATTCTCGGCGGGTATTGTTACGGCGGTGTCGTGGCTTTCGAAACTGCTCTACAGCTAACAGCGGAGGGCGAAGACGTGGCCCTACTCGCGCTTTTCGACACGCCAACGCCAGGCTATCCGAAGATCGCGCGTCAATGGAAGCCCTATTTGCGCCAGGGAGCCGCCATCTTCCGCGGCCTCAAGTGGACCAACGTTTCGCTCACGGCCCGCGACCTCGCCTCTCACTTCCACACCCTGCTCAGGATCGCAACCCGGAGGTGGTCCGCCAAAGCCAATCGTTTGTTCGCTTCGGAGGGAGCGGTGGGATCTCGAACAGAGGAGGACTGGAATAGCGTGCTCATGAGGAACTACGTTCCGCGTGTACTCTCTTCGCCTATCGTTCACTTTTCCGCCGCCGACGACCCGGTTAGCACTCAAGTGCTGAGCGACCCGCGGCTGGCCTGGCGTGACTTCGCGGGCGCCGGTTTCGAGTCGCACCTGGTGCCCGGCGACCATGTGTCGCTTCTCGAGGAAACCAACGCTCCCGCGCTCGCCGCCCGGTTGGAGGCCATCCTCGAGGCGGCCAATGTTACTCGCGAACAAGCCAGGTCGCAGCTCGCTGCGATATACTGACTTGGAACTGGAGATCACCCATGAAACTCACAATCTTTCTCGGCATCGTGGCGGTTTCGGCCAGCGTATTCGCGCAAGCGCCGGCCGACCCCGTTCAAAAGGCCCTGCTCGCCGCCCCAGGGCGGATGAAAAAAGAAGACGTCAACGTAATCAAGTGGAAGTCCGACTTCACCTATGACACCCTGCAGAAGGGCTCGAGTGCCCTGGTCTGCTACGACCTGTCGGGGTTCCCTGGGCACCCGCCATTCACCGTCGAATGCACCAGCATGGGCAACCTGCCTCGCGTCGCTCAGAACCTGAAGATCGAAGCGTTGGGTGACAAGGCGAAAGTTCAGGCCGCTTTTGATGCCGCGGAAAAGGATGGCAGTCGCGTGAAGCCGGAGTTCGGATCAGCGTTCATTCACTTTATGGGCCCCGACCAGGAGCACGCTTTTCACCACACCACCATCGCCGTGCCGGGCGCCACCGCGCAGTCGCTCGGATTGCCCGACAAACCCAGCCAGACTGGTATTTGGATCATGAACGCGGGCACGACCACCGCGCACCTGATGACTCCCGGCAGCTAGGAGAGTGAAGTCCCTGATCCTCGGTCTGCTTGCCATCGCGGTTGTAGCCGCGCCACCCGGCAAGCAGACATTCACCGGCGTCATTACGGATAGCATGTGTTCTGACGGCGACCATTCCCATATGCGAATGGGACCCACGGACGCCGAATGTACCACTGCCTGTGTCGGCATTCACGGCGCCGAGTACGTTCTGTACGACGGGAAGCAGTCCTTCACGCTGAGCGACCAGAAGACACCCGAAAAGTTCGCGGGGAAACGAGTGACGGTCACTGGCACGCTGAAAGCCCAAACCATCCAGGTAGATTCGATAGTCTTCGCAAAATGAACCGCGCCATCGCGTGCGCCTTGCTGCTAGCGTGTCAGAACCGGATCGCAGGTGGTCTTCAGAACTTTCGCCAGTTGCGAGCGGCGCACCGGCTTAGTCACCCAGCCGCTCTGTCCGGCGCCAAAATCCAGGCCGGGATCTCCGCGCATTCCGAGCGGCGCAAGCATTCCGAGCGGTGCAAGAATGATGAGCTTGGTATCTTTTCCAAGCAATTCTTCCAGCTCAGTTCGCGAGGCCTGCCACAGCGATTGATCCACTACCAGCGCGTCGAAGGAATGGCGCGTTCTTCGCAGCGCGTCTAACATTTCACCTGCGGTGGCTGCGGTCTCCTGCTGATTTCCTAGCATCTCGCTTAAGCTGACGCGGCAGATCTCTTGAGGATCGGCAATCAGAATGCGCGCGCCGGCTGGTATTTGCCACTGTTCGCTCTCATCCGGGCCGCTTCGAACGGGCAGCCACAGGCTGAACCAGAAGGTGGAGCCTTCACCCAGCGTGCTCTTCAACCCGACCTGCCCTCCCATCAGATGCACCAGCTCTTTGCTGATGGCCAACCCCAGCCCCGTACCTCCGAATTGCCGCGTGATGGATGTGTCGGCCTGCGTGAACTTGCCGAACATGCTCTTCTGCATGTCCTCGGGAATCCCAATTCCCGTGTCCTCCACGCTGATGCGCACCAAAGCGGAATCCGCGCGGCGCTCTCCGCACTCCACTCGGATCCGCACGTGCCCTTGCGAAGTGAACTTCACGGCGTTCCCCGCCAGATTCAACAACACTTGGCGGATGCGGCCGCCATCGCCCGTCAGTGATCGAGGAACGTCGGATGGCCAGCTCACCGCCAACTCGATTCCCTTCTCCGCCGCGCGCGGTGCCAGCAACTCCGCAACTCCCGCTACCACGGCCTCCAAATCAAACGGAGCCGCCTCGATCTGCAGCTTTCCGGCCTCGATTCTCGAGAAATCGAGAATATCGTTCAGAATCGTGAGCAGCGACTCCGCGGACGTCTGGGCGGTCTGCGCCAGATCCCGTTGCTCTTCGCTCAACGGGCTGTCCAGCAGCAGCGCAGTCATTCCTATCACCCCGTTCATGGGCGTCCGGATCTCGTGGCTCATGTTGGCCAGGAATTCCGATTTGGCTCGATTCGCCGCATCCGCTTGATGCAAGGCTTTCGCAAGTTCCTTGGTGCGCTCCGCGGCCAGCGCCGACGCCCGCTTGCCAACCGACTGCAAGCTCGCCACCAGCCCAGCCAGCAACAACGACAACAGCGCCGTGCAGCCGGCCAGCCACGCCGAGGGAGTCTTGCTGGCGTAAGGGAATTTTGAGGTTCTGTTCCAGCCCAGTGTCCAGACGTTATCGGCCAGTTGCAGTTGAGTGGTTCGCTCGAAGGGCCGCGCGCCGCGCCCCGTATCGGAGGAATACATCAAGTTTTCCGAGCCCACGCCGCCATCGAACGCCGACAGCGTCAGCGATCCCTGAACGGGACTCAGAGCCGACTCAAAGAAGGCGCTCGCTTTAAATGAAACCACCACCCAGGCCATGAAAGCCCTGCGCCGCTCGTCCAACGTTTGGCTGGGTGCTCCCGCTCGGTAAACGGGAAGCATCAGCAGGAGTCCTTTTCCGTCCCCCGGCGCTGCGCCTTCCTTGCCATGCAAGATCAAATTCCTTGTCATGGTAGGTTGTCCGGTGTCGCGGGCCAACTCCGCGGCCGAACGACGCTGGACTTCGGCCGCCAGATCCATCCCCAACACATGCACCGCAGTCCCGGGTGGCTCGGCGTAAGCAACGACAAAATGTTCGGCCAGAATGGGCGCGGGCTTCTCGGCGCCGAGAATCGGGCGCACCTCGAAATCCGGAGCATGATCCTGTCGCCGCTCTGCCGCAAAGCGGTTCAACTGCGAGTCCGCTACGGGTTCAACCAGCATCAGTGCTCGGGTTCCAGTGTATTCCTGGAACAAATCCAGCGAATTCAGGTATTGATGCCAGCTCTCGCCGTCGACATGATCCATCGTAGACACGAACCCGGCCGCGCCGCGCAGGGCGTTCTTGTAGACCCTCAGGCAGTTGTTGATCTCGCTCTCGGTCGACATCACCAACCGGTCCAGGTGAGCTTCATCGTCGCGCATTCTTTCGTGGTCTAGCGATGCATACAGCCATCCGCTCAACGCCAATCCAGATGCCAGCACCGCGCCGGGAGCCAGCAGATTGCCGGAAATCCGAAAAGCGCCGGCCACTATGCCGGTGAGAGAAATGGCCACCAGGAATAAATCCAGATTCTGCAGGTTCTCGCCGAGTGACCCTCCGGCGAATGCTCCAATTCCCAGCTTCGTGGCCGAGACCGCCGCTACGGCAATCGCCAACGCCGCTATCCGCGTCCCCAATGCGCCCAGCCAGACGTCCGCGATCATAATGAGAAAGAACACCGAAAAAAGCAGATGAGAAGCCTGCGGCAGAAAGAAAACGGCGTAGCATCCGCCCGCGACTACCAAGGTCAACGCCAGCGTCTGGACTGCGAGACTCCAGCTCCAACGCCGGCCGGGACTGCTCGCAACGCGCGCGATCACTAGTAGAAGGGGCACCACCATGAGAATCGAGAGCGTGTCCCCAATCCACCAGTTGGCTACCGCGGACACCCACTGGCCGGCGGGAATCACTCCGCCCAGAACCTCGCTCGTAGCACCGATACCAGACGAAAGTAGCGGCGAAACAAACCCCGCCGCGACGATCGTGGCCAAATCGTCGAAGGGCCCCGGCTGGGGCTTGAGTTTGGCAAACAACCGGAAAATCCATACCCCGGCCAAGGTGCGCGTGACCCCGCCCAAAGCCACCCCTAGGCATGGCAGCCACGGCAGATGCCTCTCGAGACCGCCGATCAAGAACACCAGGAACAGAGCCGGCCAGTATCTCGTCCCGAACAGCAGTAACGAGACCAGACTGATCGCCGCCCCCGTCCAGACCGGCGCCACCTGCGGGACGTTAATCAAGAGGCGAAAGCCTATCCACGTCGCTCCCAAGTGGATGGCAAAAAGTACAGCAGCCACCGGCAGGTAGGGGAGTTTGCGAACATACGAATCCCCAAAATACGAGCTGTCACCCCCGGGCGAGGGCTGGCGACGGAATACGAATTGCACTAGCCTGGTCCAAGCTGGCTCTAAAGAAGGCGTGTTCATGGGCAGACTAGCGTCCCGTGACAATACAGTTCGGGTGGTTCAAATCTTGCCTTCGACTCTTTGAATGGAAAGCTGTAGGGCCGGATTCCCATTTTGGGACGCCGCCGCCCCCACGACCCACCGCCCAAGAATCTGCCATATTAGAGGTTCGCGCTTTCAAGCGCCTACCCGGAGGGATTGGACCTTGGCTGTGAGTGCACAAACTCTACTTTCACCCGTTGAACCGCTGACCCTGGCCTACGACCGCGAGCGCTTGGAAGACGTCGGCTTCATGACCTGCATGACGCTGGTGCTGCTCGGCAATTACGCGCAGACCGGCCATTTCGGCGGCCCACTGGCCTACACGCCGTACAACGTCGCCATTCACCTCGCCGGCCCCGATTTCGGCGGCCTGCGCTACGACTATCGCCGGCCCAAGCATCCCTATGGCGACAAGTTCATGCTGGCGGGCGGCCACTGCATCCCCACCTGCTACGCGCTCTGGATGATCATGGGCGAGGCGCTGGCGCGCAAATACAAAGCCACCGGCGACAAGCGCTATTTCGTCGATCCGCACGTCGCCATGCTGCGGCATCGACGCGCTCGGCTTCCGCCGCGGCGCGGGCGCGCTCGCAACACTCCTCGAGCAAAATGGTTTGGCCGATCATCCGCTTTTCGCCGAAGCCAAGGGACGCGGCATCAGCGCGCTGGCCGGTCACGCGGAAAGCACCGACGTCACCAACGACGTGAACGGCGGACCATCCGGCATCGGCATCGCGACCGCCGCCGGCAAAGCCGCGTTTTGGGACATGGCCGGAGCATCCATGGCCGGGCCAAAGGTCATCGCCTTCGAAGGCGAATTCGCCATGACCGAAGGTCACGCTCAGGAACTGAAGACCCAAGCCCTGGCATTGCAGGTGGGCAAGCGCCTGCGCGTCATGTTCTCCGACAACAACGCGGGCATCGACGATTCGCTGCTCGGCGGCGTGATCGCTTCCAAGTACGACCACTACCGCCTGGTCGATCAATGGACCTCCTACGGCTGGAACGTTTTCACGCTCGAAGACGGCAACGATTACGACCAGGTTGTAGCCGCGCTCAAAACCATGGAGGACTGGGATCCCAAAGACCGCCGCCCCATGATCGTGATCGGCAAAACCGCCAAAGGTTACTGGCCCTACGCGCGCCACGGAAAAATCGCCGGCCATCACGAGCAGATCATTGGTTACCCGAGCCATCCCGTACGCCATGAAGATGAACTCGGAATATTTCGTCGCGCTGGCCAAAACATTCGAAGATCACTATGGCGTGGAGTTCGCCGGCATCCGCGATGGAGCCGTCACCGATCAGCGCGAGCGCCTGATCCAGTTCAAAACCAATATCGACGTGGCGATGTCGGTGCTCGAGCGCAACGGCCTGGGCGATTGGCTGGCCGACCGGCTGGTCGCCATCGGCGACACCGTGAAGGACGATTTCAAGCTTCACATCGATGCAAAGACCGATCCGTTCCTCGACGATCGCCTGCGCGTCGCGAACCTTCCGGTCGAACCGCAGAAGGTCACCGTGAAGAATCGCGTCTCGGGCGCTCAGAAGCATGTGTCAATCACGCTCTTCCGCAAACCCGGCGAGATCGCCGGCACGCGCCGCGGCATCTCGGAAATCATCAAGTGGATGAACTACGTCACCGACAACCGCTTCATCACGCTGGCCGCCGATCTGTCGGAATCCATCAACGTCGAGCACGGCAGCCTGTGGGGCCACTATGATCCCGAGACCAATCCGCTCGGAACGCGCATCAAAGCCGCGATTCAGGAAGCCGGCAACGTCTCCACCGCGATCGGCCTGGTGAGCCAGAGCGCCAGCGTCGATCCCGAAAAATTCGCGGGCGTCTGGGCGCTGAGCGGGACGTACGGCGCGTTCACGCCGCTGATGTACACGCCGGCGCGCGTCTGGAGCCAGCAGAATCAGGACAGCAAGTTCCGCATGGGCGTGCTGCATATTCTGGCGGGACACTCGGGCCCGGAGACCGCCGCCGACGGCCGCACGCACTTCGGCATCTTCGCCACGCAAGTCTGGAAGCTGTTCCCGCGCGGCCAAACCATTCATCTGAATTTCTGGGATTACAACGACGTCGCGGCGGGCTACTTCGCCGCCGCCGAGATTGCCGCGCGCGATCCCAAGGTCGGCATCATCATCTATCGAAGTGGCGCGCCCCGATTTTCCCGGTCGCCGATCGCACGCAAGTTCGCCGACACCGATCTCAAGGCCGCCGCCAAAGGCTTCTACGTCATTCGCGATTTCGCCCCGGATAAGCCAAAGCACGGCTACATCGTGACGCAGGGCTCCAGTTCCACCGTGAACCTGGTGAGCATTCTGCCGCGTCTGGAACAGGCCGGAATCAACGTGAAAGTGATCGCCGCGATCAGCGAAGAATTATTCGATCGCCAGCCCGAGGCCTATCGCAACTCGGTTCTGCCGCCGGAAGCCCGCTACGATCTGATGGTGGTCTCCACCGGCACGCGCCGGGTGTGGCCTCTTCGCGACGCCGGCCCGCTGACCGACGCCTATTCGCTCACCTCCGACTGGGACAACCAGTGGCTCACCGGCGGACTGGAGCCGGATGTGATCGCCGAAGCGCACCTCGACAAAGAATCCATCTTCGCCGGCATCGAGCGTTTCGCGCGCGATCGCGGTGAGCGATTAGGCAAACAGAAATCCCTGCTTGGCGCTCTCTAACGACGCAGGCTAATTCGTCGAGCTGGTCCTGGGAGCGGTTTTGCCGTAGACTTCGATCGCGGCGACGTCCACCCATCCGCCCGGCCCATGCCCGCTGCCCGGCAACAGGTCCGCGAATCCGATCTCGTCCACTTTGCTCAGGTCGGGATGTTCCACGAAGTTGCCGTGCGTCACAACTTTGTTCGCATCCAGCCGCAGCCAGCGCACTTCGGAAATGGACAGCTCGCTTTGGTGCCAATCGACCGTTGAGCCGTCTTCGTGATCGCCGACCAGCCACGTCCCGTCCGCCAATTTTACCGCCGGGCGGATTTTGTGAAATCCCGAAACCTTGGTGACCCAGCGGATCCTCGCGAGTCCGGTCAGGTCCGCGAAATTGTTCTTGTCGCGCAAGGCCACAACCACCGGCGCAGCCGATAATCCGGTCCAGACGTGCGGCGGGTTGCTGGGATCGTCGGCATTGCCAAGAACCTGCACCTGGTTGCTGGCCGTGCCGTAAAGCTTCAGCTCCAAGTTTGCGTTGGAGACCTGCTCCTGGGTCACTCCATGCTCGGCGCCGCCCGGAACCGTCTTCCACTCCTCGCGGAAGAACAGCGACACACGAGGGCCCGTGCTCTCGCCGAACCGGCCGGCAGGGGCCTTAGGTGGTTGTGCAGCCGGCTCCTGCGCGAGAGCCGCGCAAACGATTGCGAAGGGAATTATGCGATAGATCACTACTGGCCTCCAGTTTCTCGAACTGGCTGCCAGTATATCGTAGCCTCACTGCGTCCGGGCCGGCCCCGTTTTGCCGGGTCCCGCTTTGTCGATCAACATCCTTCGCACCGCATCCTCGACGCGCTGTACCGCGGTGCGCCGGTAGTCCCAACGCGGATCTCGCCCGGGCGGGACAACCGTCATCGTTGCGTTGGCTTCAAACAATAGAACTTCGCCTCTTGGGCTCAGTCCAAAGTCGATGCCCGCGTAATCCAGACCCATCGTTTCCTGGATGTCGGCCAGCGCTCCCATCGCCTGCGGGCCCAGCACTCCCGGCATATCCTGCAGGAATTTCGCTTCTTCGGCGCGATGCTCGGCGTCGTCGGCCATATCCGCGGTCACATAGTGAATCTTCCAGCTCGTGGAAATGGCGAGATGCAGAGGATACAGCCAGCCGCCGATCATCATCACCCGATACTTTCGGTACTTCCCGTCGGCGCCGCGCGCATCCAGCCACTGGATCGCGGTCAATTCCTCGCCCGGAAGCTGGTGGAGCGCCGCCGCTAAACCATCCAGGTTCTCCACGCGCAGAAAATGCCGGCCGTTGTGAAATCCCGGCGCGCGCAGCAGCAGCGGGAACCGCAAGCCTCGGCGCTCCAGCGTACTGGCGGCCTCGCTGGAACTCAGCAGCGTGCGCGGCACATTCGCGATTACCGGCGGCACGACGCCTGGAATCTCGCCCAGCCTCCGTGAGTTGGCGGCTCGCCCCGTGCCCAGCACCGCGGCCGGAGAATTGATCACCTGCGCGAACGTGCGCTCCATCAGCGTCACCGCGCGATCCAGCGCCAGCGCGCACGAGTCCGCATCCCCGATCGCATTGAACACGATGTCGTGCGGCGGCAATGGTACATCGGGATCGTACACGTTGGGCAACACGACGAACGTCCGGAATACCTTGTCGTCAAGCAAATGGCGGATTGGCACGTCGGCACGGCGCCCCGAGACCAACAGGAGCACCTCGATCGGCCTGGCTTCGCCGCGATAGGGAAGCTCAGTGGCGCGCCGATCCCGATGTCCCCAGCGCTGATGCTGCGCTGCTTCTTCCTCACGCCCCAGCTCGGCCAGAAGATTCCCTAAGCCCTGGTGCGCCTCCGCGAATCCCGAGTCCAACGCCAGTGCGGTTTCGTAATGCTCGCGCGCTGCCGTGAGATCGCCGGCCTCCAGAAAGAGATTGCCCAGATTCACGTGCGCCATCGGATGATCCGGATGCCGCGCGATGGCCTCGGTGTACGCGCTGCGCGCCGCCGTTCGATAGCCAGTTATGTATAGCAGCGTGCCCAAATTGTTCAACGCTCCCACGTGCGATGGGCAGCGGCGCAGCACATCGATATAGGCGTGCCTGGCGACTTCGTTGTGGCCCAGCTCGGCCAACAAACAGGCGCGCTCGAAGCGCAGATCGACGCTCTCGGGCTCGTTTGCGAGGCGCGTCTCCACGTCGCGCAGCGCTTCCTTTCTCTGCAATGCCGGCGCCCAGCTAGTCATGGAGCACCGCCTCCAGCTCCAGATCTTCGGCGCTGGTTTGGGCCAACGCGCGCCCGATCGCGAGCGTCGCATCCACCAACGCGTCGATGTCCTGCCGCCGCGTCCGATGATTGGTGATGGCCGCGCGTATCGCCAGCGTGCCGTTCAGGCTCGTGGTCGACGGCGCTGCCACGCCAGATTCCTGCAGCTCGACGACGATGCGCGCATTCAGGCGGTCGGCGTCCGGACAGCGATAACGGAAGCAAACAATGTTGAGCTGCACTGGCGCGAGGAGTTCCAGTTCGTCACTCTCCGCCACCCGTTGCTCCAGGTACCGCGCCAGCTCGCACGTCCGCGCGATGCTCTCGCCCAGCGCATGCAAGCCATATACCTTCAGCGTGAACCAGGTCTTCAGCGCGCGAAATCCACGCGAAAGATCCGGCCCGAAGTCGCACGGCCACGGCGAACCTCCGGCCAACCCGCGGGTCTCTCGCGCCAGGTACGCGGCCGGCGAGGCAAAAGCTTTGCGATGCAGCTCGCCATCCCGCACCAGCACGAAGCCGGCGTCATATGGCACCTGCCCCCACTTGTGAAAATCGAACGCCAGTGAATCGGCGGCCTCGATTCCAGCCAGGCGCGGCGCGATCTCCGGCGCCAGAATCCCGAGCGCTCCACAGGCTCCGTCAACGTGCATCCAAAGCCGCTCTTCGTGAGCAATGGCAGCCAGCCCGTCCAGATCGTCGATGGCCCCGATATCCACGGTGCCCGCCGTCCCGGCCACCAGAAACGGCGTGTGGCCCGCGCGCCGGTCCGTCTCAATCATCCGCTCGAGCGCCGCCAGATTCATCTGATGCCGATGATTCACCGGAACCAGCCGCAGCGCGTCGCTTCCGAGCCCACAACAATCCAGCGCCTTGCGCATCGATTCATGCGCCACGAGCGATGCATACGCGGTGAGCCGCTTCTCATTCGCGCCCACGCCCGCCCGCCGTACTTCGAAACCCAGCGCCGCATCGCGCGCCACCAGCACCGCGATCAGGTTCGCCATCGAAGTCCCGGTGACGAACAATCCCGAGGCCGTCTTCGGAAATCCGAACAGCTCGCTCATCCACTGCACGATCTGGCGCTCCACTTCCAGGCCCGCGTGATCCCGCCCGCCCAGGTTCGCGTTCAGACCAGCCGCCAGCATCTCGGCCAACATCCCCGCGGCATTTCCTCCGCCATGCACCCACCCCATGAAGCCCGGATGCACGTTGCCGTTGGAGTAAGGAAGAATGTCGCGCATGAACTCGTCATGCACGGTGCTCAATTCGGACGGCGCCACCGGCAATTCACTCCGAAACCGCGCCCGAACGTCGCACGGCATAGGCTGCCAAACTGGCCGCTCGCGAATGTGCTCCAGGTAGTCGAGCATGTCGTCCAACATGCGGTGCCCCTGGGCGCGAAACGCCGCCCAATCGCCCGGATCGAGACTGTCGCCGTTGTTATTGCGGGAGTAAGGCATCGCCATTGCCAGACGAGCGTATGATCGGCAAAAACGGATGATTCCGTTAGGTTTTGGCGTCCGTCATTCGTACCGCAAGGCAATCATTGGGTCAACCTTCGCCGCGCGCCGCGCTGGAATGTAACAGGCTAGGAGAGCCGCGCCCAGCAGCAGCGCCGAGACGCCAACCAAGGTCAACGGATCGCCCGAGTTAACCCCATACAGGAGGTGCGAGAAACTCGGCAAAACTCTGGTCAAAATTAGCGCTGCCAGCGTCCCGATCGCGACACCGGCCACGGCCAGCCGCAGACCATGCCCGATGACCATTCGCAGAACATCCCGCCCCATCGCTCCGAGCGCCATGCGAATCCCAATCTCGCGCACGCGCTGCGCCATGGAGTACGAGATCACGCCATAGATCCCGATGCACGCCAGCAGCAGCGCGAGGACGGCAAACGCGCTCAGCAGGATCATCGGAAAGCGCTGGCCGTCCATTGATTCGGAAACCAGTTCCTGCATGGTACGGATGTCGTAGACAGGCTGATTGCCGCCGGATTCAGAGACGGCTTGCTGAATGGCGGGCATCACAGAGGCATCAGGACGCGCCGTGCGTACAACGAACGCGATCTCCTGGCGGAACTCCTGCATTGCTTCGTCCGGAAGCTGATAGACGGAGAAATAGATCTGCGGTTTCTCTGCCACCGCGCCGCCACCCAGCCCATAATGCTCCACGTGGCCCAGCACGCCAACCACGCGGGCTGCTACATTCTTCGCCGCACCCCAATTGGGAATGGAGATGATCTGGCCCAGCGCGTCGCGCCCGGGAAAATAGGTCCGCGCGAGAAGAGTGTCGATCAAAACCACCAGCTCGGAATTCACGTTATCGGATCGGCTGAGATAACGGCCGCGAAGCAGCGGTATTTTCATCGTGCGGGGGTACTCAGGACCAGCCGGATAATAAATCGCACGCGGAATTTCGGCCAGCGAAGCCGGCTGGCGGGAGCCAACCCAGAACGGACCGGAGTTATCGCGGTGACCCAGCGGCACCAGCGCCGTGATCTCCGCGGCTTCCACACCGGGAATTTGGCGGATGCGCTCGGCCAACTGTTGGTATCGAGTTCGCATCTTCTGGGCCGTGTCTGTCGACGAAGCCGTTATCCCAACCTGAAAACTAACGATGTTCTGCGTAGCGAAACCCCGATTTGCCGCCCACAAATTGTGAATGGTGCGGAAGAGCAGGCTGCCGCCAGTGAGGAGCACCAGAGCCAGCGCTATCTGCGAAACCACAAGAACACGTTGCGTTCGTTGGTGGCCGCCCGCGGCCCCGCGCCCTCCTTGCTTCAGGCCGGTCTGCACATCCCCGTTCGAAATCTTCAGCGCCGGCAGCAGGCCAAACAAGATTCCAACCGCTGTCGAGATGCCAAGCGTGAAGAGTAAGACCGGAACATTCAGCCCGATGTTGTCGACGCGCGGCAATTCCGGCACTAACGCGCGCACGCCCTTGAGCCCCCATTTGCGCGATCACCAATCCCAGAACGCCGCCAATCAGCGAGAGCAATATGCTTTCGATCACTAACTGCCGCACGACTTGCACGCGGCTTGCTCCCAGCGCCAGCCGAACCGCGAACTCCCGCGTCCGTCCGGAGGATCGCGCGAGCAGCAGATTGCCCACGTTCGCGCACGCGATCAGCAAGACCAGCGCGACCGCTCCCAGCAGCAGCAAAAGCGTTCCGCTGAGGTCACCCACAAGAAATTCCTTCAACGGCACGATGTATGTACCCAGCCCGCGCTCGGTGGCGGGATTAAGCCGGTCGATCTGCTCCTGCACGATGTTCAGTTCGGTCCGCGCCTGACCCAAGCTCACGTCCGGTTTCAGGCGTCCGATCGAGATGAGGTCATGGATGGCGCGGTTGTTGCGGATCAGCGGATCGCCGCGGCCCAGCGGAACATAGACATCGGTCGGCCGGTCTCCAAAATGAGAACCCTCGCGGCAGAACGCCCACAATGGTGTAGTCGACGCCACTTAATGTGATGGGCTTTCCGAGCGCTGCCTGGTTTGCGCCGAAGCGATCGCGCCATAAGCGATTGCTGATAACGGCCGCGGGCGGTCCTCCCGTCCGGTCTTCGTCGGACGATATCTCGCGTCCCAAAGCCAGCTTGACACCGAGAGTGCTGAAGAAGGTGAAAGAGACCTCGCTGCCATCGAGATGCTCAGCCGTACCGGGGCTCGTCAGGTCGAAGCCCTGGCTCTGGTACGCCGCGACGCGCTCGAAGGAGCGGGAACTGCGCTGCCAATCGAGGAAGTCCGGATACGAAAGCATCGTCGGGTAACCGAGAGTTCGGTTGAAGAGCGTTACGATCACCAGCCGATCCGGAGCGCGATACGGCAACGGCGCCAACACCACGCCATCCAACACGCTGAAGATCGCGGTATTGGCACCGATACCGAGCGCCAGCGTCAGGAGCGCGGCGGCCGCAAAACCAGGACTGCGCCGGAGCTGGCGAACCGCATAGCGAATCGTTTGCATGAATTGCTCACTCCCATCGCAGAGCAATTATAGGACTCACGCGCGCCGCGCGCCACAGCGGAATCCAGGTCGCAAGAAGCGCGGCCAGCGCGAGCACAACCAGGCTGAGAACCAGCGTAACCAGATCGGCCGGGCCCACTCCAAAAAGCAAGGTTCTCAAGGCGCGCGCGGAGACGAGAGCAACCGGCGCACCGAGAGCCAAGCCCGCAAGCACCAGGGTCAAGCTCTCCCGCGCAAACAGACCTGCGATGTCTCGTCGTTGCGCGCCGACGGCGATCCGGACCCCGATCTCTCGCGTGCGGCGAACCACCGAATAGGCCAGCACGCCATACAATCCGATGCCAGCCAGCAGCGTGGCCAGCGCTGCGAACAGCGTCGAGAGAAGCCCGAGAATTCGCTCGCTGCTGAGCCCCGCCTGAACGTCCACGTCCAGCGTATGCACGGAAAAGACGGGCAATCGCCGATCGACGCTTTGCACGATCCCAAGCAACGATGGGATGATCCGCCGCGGATCGTCCGCGGTCCTCACCAAAACAGTTAGCCCGGAGCTTTGGCTCTGCTTTTCGGGAATGTACACGGTCTCCTCGGGCCCTTTGCGAATGCCCTGATCCCGCGCGTCAGCCACCACACCTGCAATCTCAATCTCACGGCCGTCCATCCGGAGCTTGCTTCCAACCGGATCGCGTCCGCCGAAATAATGCGCGGCGAATTTCTGGTTCACAAGGGCGACACGAGGACCATTTTTGTTGTCTCGCTCATCGAAATCCCTGCCTCCCAGCAAGCTTTGCCCAAGCGTTTCGAAATAATGAGGACTAATAAAGTTAAAATACACCACCACTTCGTTGCCGCCCGTCTTCGGAACAAAACCCGGCACCCCAACGCTCATCGAGAGTCCCATGGAACCATTGGGCGGAGTGGCCACCAGGCTGGCTGACTTCACGCCCGGCAGATCCCGCGTACGCCGTAAGATTTCGTCTAGGATGGCCGACACCTCGACGCCGGAGTGGCCGTCGGCTGCGGGATCCACATGCAATGCGATCACCCGGTCGGGCTGAAATCCAAGATCAACGGTCGCCAGCGTTCGCAGAGTTCGCGTCAGCAAACCCGCTCCAAAGACAATCACCAGCGACAAAGCGATCTGGATTACAACCAAGCTTCGGCGCAGCAGCACGCGGCTCGGGCTGCCACTTGCGCCGGAGTCCTGTTGCAAGGCGGGAAGCAGATCGGGACGCGTAGCCTGCCAGGCCGGCGCCCATCCGAAAAGGATCGCGGTCGCAAAGGACAACAGAATGGAGAACGCGAGAACGCGGGCGTCCGGGTCCAGGTGCAAAGCGTAGCCCGTGGCGCGGCCGGTATTCAGAAAAGCCAGCAAGGTTCGGCCAATCCAGAACGCCAGCGCGATGCCGGCAGCGCCGCCGCCGAACGCTAACAGAATGCTTTCTACCAATAGTTGGCGCATCAGCCGCGCTCGCGACGCTCCGATCGAAAGCCGCACCGCGAATTCCTTCGCGCGCGCCTGCGCCCGGGCCAGCAGCAAATTCGCGAGATTGGCGCATGCCACCAGCAACACCAGCGCGACCACCGCCATCAATGCCAACACTGGCTGGCCGAAGGACGATCGCATGGGATTGATCCCCTGACTCCCGTCCTCCAGGCTCACTTGCCGGTTGCGCCAATCGGGCGCCAGGCGTTCCGTCTCTTGTTCTGCCTGACTTCGGCTGATGCCGGGCTTCAAGCGCGCCATGGGGCTCAGCCAGGAAAGCTTGTGCAGCCAATCCATACCCGCAAAGGCAGGCATAACATCTCCAACCCGCGTCGCTGGAGCCGCGAGGTCGAACTGGCGCTGCAGGACGGCGCCGTAAAACCCTCGGGCGGTCACCCCCAAGACACGATAGGCATGACCATTCAGGAACACGGTTTGCCCGACCACCCGCGAACTGCCGGCGAATTCGCGCTGCCAGAACCTATAGCTCAGCACGCATACGGGATTTCCAGCCGCATTCCGAACGTCGTCGTCATCGAACAATCGTCCGATGGCCGCCCGCACTCCGAGCGTATGGAAATACTGGCCGGTGACCACCTCGCCGTTCACCCACTGGGCAGTGTCGCCGGTGGAAAAACTGACCGGCGTGCTAAACCAGCCAAAGACGCCATCGAACGTGGAGGCTCGCTTGGCAAGCTCATCCACGGTGGGCATGTTCCACACGGCGCCCGCGCGTTCGCCGCGATAACTTTCGCCGAACGTGACCAGCCGTTCCGGCTCTGGCACCGGCAGCCGCTTCAGCAGAATGGCATTGACGAACGAAAAAATAGCCGTGTTGGCGCCGATGCCCAGCGCGAGCGAAACGATAGCCATCGTGGTGAATACCGGGCTGCGCCGCAAGGCCCGGAGCGCGTGGCGCAAGTCCTGGGCGATCCAATCCAGTTGGCGGAAGGTCCACGTTTCGCGGCTGTCTTCACGAGCCAGCGTAATGTTGCCCATCCGCTTCTGCGCGGCCTGATGGCCGGCCGACTGTTCCAACAACGCCCGATGCGTTTCGATTTCCTCGGCCAATTCGCGATCCATTTGCCTGCGCCGCGCCAGCGCCAGCATCTTGCGGAACAATCGGGCGATCATGGCATCTCCAGGACCTTGTGAATGGCGGCGATCATTCGCGAGAACTGCTCGCGTTCGCGCGTCAATTGTTTGCGCCCGGCCGCGGTCAGCGTGTAGTAGCGCGCCCGTCGATTGCTCTCCGAAGCCCCCCATTCCGCCTTCACCCACCCGTTCATGAGCAGCCGCTGGAGTGCGGGATAGAGCGAGCTTTCTCCCACTTCGAGCACATCATCGGAAACCTGCTTCAGGCGCTGCGCGATGCCGTAGCCGTGCATTCGTCCCGGCAGGAGCGTGCGCAGAATCAGGAGGTCAAGCGTGCCAGGCAGCAGTTCCGCGGGGCTGGGTCTCTGTCCCATCGTTGGCTCCCATCGTCTATCGATGGAAGTATGCCAGATCCCGGACGCCGCGTCAAGGACTCTCGGGCTGGTCGCGCTTTATCCATCGGGCTTTCGACTACAGCACAGAGTGCCCGGTTTCATCAAAGAAAGGGATGTGCTCGCGCCGATAACCAAACTCAAAATACAGATCTTTCACTATTTGCAATGCGGTTGGATCGGGATCAAAGTCCTGCCGAACGCGCTTCGCCTCGAAGAGGAGCCTATTTCTCGTGACCGGCCTGATCGGCTCGATGGGGACCTTAAAGCCGATGCTCTCCGGCTGGAAGGGGAGCAAGATCGCACCTTGGATATTTAGATACTGCATCTGGAAGATTATGTCGCTGTCGATTTGTAGTAAATCTGTCAACGCGCGGTAGAGCCTTACAAAACTCAGCGGATGTTCAACGACGGGGTAAGGATAAAGTCGCGGATGCGTCTTCATTTCCTCGGCATCTTGCTGCCAGCAGAAGAAATGATCTATCGCTGTCCAGAATTCAAGGTGCCCATTCTTTATGAACTTCATGTGATGATACTCGATACGTTCGTTCTCAAAGCCCAGCGCTGTGCGTTGAAGCGGCGGCAGGGGCCTCGCGTCCCAGCCCCCCCTGCGGCCATGAGGATTTGGCGGCTGCAACAGAAGCTTCATAAGCTTCTCGTCCTCAAGATCAGCAGCGGCTCGGCCGAGGTCGGCAGGCGTTCCGGTTATTCGAAAAAACCGTTTCGTACCGATCCGCTGTTCGAAGTCCTCCTGCATGATTTTTAGAAAGTGGCCTGTTTCACGCACTTCCAAAATCTCAGCGATGTCGTATTCCACGATTCATTCCCTCTTCCTTAGCTCTTCCAATCCAGCGAGTCGCGAATGGATAGACTCAACCTGCGACTTGATCTCCTCGACCTGTGAAATAAACTGCAGCAGGAGTTGCTGTTGAGGTCCACTTAGGTAAAGCCTCTGAATTTCATCGTACGCCATCTCCCTCTTACGGTTACCATCACGCACCGTGAATCTAGTTCCATGGTGCATGCTCGACATATGCGGTTTGTCCGAGCTATGAGGAACTCCTGCGATGACAACCCACTCGGCACTCGTTATCTCAAAACTTCGGATTTCCAGCTGAACAATGTTCGGCTTGATGTGAGCGATCGCCACGTCACGCAAAGTATCAGCGAGCTTCTTCGCGTCATCTCCGGTCATCGACCGTAATCGGGAAGCGCGTTCTTGGTCGTCGGCTTGCACACCTACAATGATGTGCCCGCCCTGTGCATTGGCGAATGCCACAAGATCGGAGACCCAGTCTGCACGGTCGGCGTCAAGCCTCTCGGGGGGCTTTCGCGGATCTAGGAGTTCGGCTTTGAATTCGAGAAACTGATCTTCCGGCGTCCCTTGCAGCATAAGTTCATAGATGTCGGCCGGCGAAATCTCGCTGATCAGTTTCCCCCTGATCGGCACACCAGCATTATCTCAGATTGTTGCGTGATTTCAGCCGCGAGCAAGAGGGCGCTTGGGGATCTAGCTCGTGGCCGACATGATCATGCACGTCTCCGATCCGTGTGCGATCAGCTTTCCTGCGCCATCGATCAGCCGCCCCTCGGCCGTCGCCAGACGGCCACCCGAATGCACGATCTTTCCCTCGCACCGGACCATTCCAGTCTGCTCCAACAGCGGCCTCACGAAATTCGTCTTCAATTCGACCGTCGTATACGCCTGCCCAGCCTTCAGCACCGACTGCACCGCGCAGCCCATGGCCGAATCGAGCACCGTCGAGATCCATCCGCCATGCACCGTTCCCATCGGATTATAGAACCGCGCTGACGGTCTGGCCTCGAAGACCACCCGGCCCTCGCCCACTTCCACCAGCCATGCATCGCAAACTTCCGAGAAAGGAGGGGCAGGATGAGTGCCATCGAGCAATTTCATCAGATAGGCGTGCCCGCTCTCGCTTGCGGCAATATTCCTGTCAACCACGCCAAACCGTTTGTAGGGATTGTTGTGCGCCATAGGCTCAAGGCTTCATGATATCCTCCGGGGCGCGCCAGTCCGGAGTCCCAAAGACCCCGTTTACGGTTTAGAGTCCGAGGTGTCGCGGCAGAAAGATTCGATTCGCCTTGTTGTTGGCCTATTTCGTCAAATTGAACGAGACCGAGTGCACAACTGGATCGCCTTGCACGGTGAAACTGAGAGTATGCGTGCCCGCCCCGAGCTTGTGCACGTCCAGCAGATAGTCGTAGAACGCGAAGGCGGGCGGTCCGGGAACGAAGAAAAACTTATTGCCAGGATCGAGGAATCCGAGCGGCTTCGCTTTAGTGGGATCGCCATCCACTGCCGTCGCGGTCAGGGTGATGTTGGGTCTGGAAAGGTTGACACCTTTGAAATCGGTGATTTGCAGCCGGATGTCTTCCAGCAGGCCGAATGTGAATTGATTGGGGTTGAACCGCGGGGCGATCAGATAGGTCACGTTGTAGGAGACCGGCTGAGCGCCGGCGTTGCCGACGTTATCGGTGGCGTTCACCGAGAAGGTCTTGGCGCCGGGCGATGTGGTGTCGATGAGTACGCCGTTGCCTAACGTGCCAACGCAGGTCGCAAGGCCGGAACCACCGTCGGTACAAGCATAGTTCGCATCGATGGTTTGATGGATCGCGTAGGACGTAGCGGCCGGGGCGGTGATCACGATGGACGGCGCCTTTTTGTCCACTTCGAATGGACCGAATATGAGTGGCGTAGAATTGCCGGCTAGGTCGGCCACGAACGTGATGGGCGTGAAAGCGTTGGCGGTTTCCGTGCCGAAAGGAACCGTGGTGTGCAGGGAGAAGCTGACGTCGATTGGGTTGGCCAGCCCGGAAAGCGCGTCACTGGCGCTGCAGGGAACGACGACATCGGTAGGACTCCACACCACCCCGGGTACCGAGCAATTCACCACCGGAGGGTCAACATCGTAACAAACTGGACCATAGGTTTCGTCGAAAGTTTCATCGCCGATGTTGTCCCAGGCGCGGACGTGGCCGGTGTGGCAGCCGGAGCCGGCGGCTGCTAGTCCCAGATAGTCACTCGAACCGAGCTTCGCGGGCCCGTCGTAGAAGGTGTCGCCGCTGCCCGGAGTGGCGTGCGTAAGAATGTCAGGGACCACCGCATCCCACTGCGCCGAATAACCGGCCACCCCCACCGACGCGCTGGTGCCAGAGAAGGGCGGAGTGGTTATGGAGAAGCTGACATGCTGGTCGCTGTTATACCAGGCATTTGTCGGGGGCCCGGAAAAATTGATCTGCGCGGTCTTCGCCCCAGGAGCCAGGATGTAGTTATTAATGATCCAAGCGAGCTGAAAGATATTCACAGAGCCCCAGCCCGTCGCCAGATCGTAGCTCGGACCGGCGCAGAAGCCCGTCTGTCCATCGCCGCCATTGCATCCGCTCGTGATGTCGTAAAACGGATTACGCCCGCCGCCCATCGAATTCAATCCACCCACGAACCAGATGGCTGGATTCGGATTGCCGAAGCCGGCGCACGGCTGGTCGTGCGTGGACGCGCAGATGTTCCCGAGAGTAAGCAAATAGGAATTGATCTGTGCCAGCATTCCGCCAAACGCCGGCGCCGCGATGCTGGTCCCAGCGAAGTATTGCCAGCTTCCCAAATAATAGTACGCCTGACCAGTCCCGGCATTCAATGCGATGTCCGGTATAGCGCGCTTCGTCCCGCACGGGGCCGAGTTCGTTGTCACGCTCTGCCAGAAACCCGCCGACTCTATGGTGCTGCAGCCACCGCCGCCCCCGCCGTTATTGGTGGAGCCTCCGCTGCCGCCGTTGCATCCGGGTCCAGTCCAGGCAACCTCACTGTTGTACTGGGGCTGCCCGCCGTGATTGGCCAGAGTGAGGGTTGTACCGCCCATCGCGACCAAGAATGGCGAAGAGGCTGGGAACTGGACGCTGATATGGCTGCAATCGGCTGTTGAGCCGTGATCTCCGGTCGCGGCTACCATGCTCCAACCCTCCGCCGCCATTGCATTGATCACGTCGGTGAACGAGCTGATACTCGGATCGAGGCCACCGAAGGAGCCTTCGTCGGCGCCGAAGCTTGTGCTGGCATTCCGCGCTAGATCGTCGCTTTGGACCGTTTGCCAGGCGTCCAGTAGGTCGGTCAAATGGGTGCCGCCGCCTTCGTAGGCGAATACTTGCGCCGTGTTCTGCTCCGCGCCAAAGCTGTTCGCCATCGCGGTGGCCGACTCAATATCGAGCGTCATCTCGCTGTCGCAGCACGAGGGACTGTCGATCTCCACCTGCCACAGCTCGTACGCCATGCCGTATTGCGCAGCAAATGCGCTCAGGTCGTTAAAGTCCATCGAGTTTTCTCCGATGATCGCAACGGATGTTTCCTTGGGGCTGCCGCCCGGATTGTTCAGCGGATTGCAACAATGGCTCAGGCGCCGCAGCGCCGCAACATCATACGCTTCCGAGTTATATAGATCGACTTCTTCAATCCCTCCCAATCCGCCCGAAATATCCGGCCTGCTGCCCGCCGTGCGCGGCTCGCCGCTGACGGAGGCGTGTGCGGCCGGAAACCCCGTTCCCGTGCCATGCGCGTGTTGGCGCTGCAAGAACGGACCGGGCTTGTAAACCGGCTGGCTATCGTTGGCCACGATGCGCCCCTGGCCGGCCGGATGGATCTGGACGTAGTCATTCAAACCCTCGACATCCTTCAGAATGCCTGCAAGTTCCGGAGCGATGGCTGGATCGCGATCGTTCGAATAAAATCGACGTAATTCCGAACCTGATCCAGAGCTGTAGTGGTTGATCTGCACGCCGAAAGCTTGCTCGATGGTTTGCGAATCGCCCTCAACCTTCAGCGCCAGGTTGTTGCGGAATTGGTAGAACTACCTTCAGCCCGTTCCGTGCGGCCCACGCATTCACCTTGGCCACATCCGCGTCCAGAGGAGCGTAGCGGGCCTTCCACTGATCGAATGTCAGGAAGCGGTGGAAGCGTGGGGAGTTGCGGTCCTGTACGTCATGGAGGAACTGCTGAAACTCGTCCTGGTTGCGCGGCTGCAACACCATCGTCAAGCGCAGCATCTGGGCCGGATCCATCCGCTCGACGGCGGCAGCGGCGCCGGTGGCTACTGGTTTCGGCGTTGCTCCATGAACTCGAACACCCTGTCCAAAGGCGCACCCGCTCGCAGCCAGGATGGCGCACAAAGTCACGCAATGGTTGAATATTTTCATCTTCCCGTCTCCGTCGCTGATGGGTGAAGACGGAGACGGAGTTCGAATATTCCCTCACGGCGTGTCGGCGATCGAAGAAAACCTGGGGCGGCTGGACGGTAGAATAACAGCTTACGGCGCAATCACTGCGAGGCCCGTGATTCCTTGGAAGTCCGAGCGGTCACGCTGCGAATGGATCGCCGGGCTGGATAGCTAATCGGCCGGAGGCAACGGAGGCGTCGAGCTCGTCCATGTCAGCGGCACTGAGGTGCGGCGTCTCCCGCATCGCCCGCAGAACGGCAACCGGCGAACCTGGAGACGGCTCCTTCTCGCCAAGCACCAACGAACTCAGGCGTTCAACGGCCAGTTGCTGAACGGTCTTGTGCTGCGCGGCCGCGATTCCTTCAAGGTCTCGCGCCAACTCGTCCGGCAGCCCGATGGTCAGGTTGGTCATGCTCTCCGCTTCCTCAGTTTATTGTGGCGCATTCGGAAGAAGAAAGTCGATCTCGATTGCCAGCAACCCAGTTGATCCACTTCCCAACGATGAAGACAATTTTAGTGATGGGGAGGAACAGTCTGGGTGCCCCAAGGACCTATCGTCGGCGATTTGGTGGGTTAGCTTGTAAGTCGTTCGTGGTAGCGGCGAAGGAACTCCCTTACCACTTGATCTGCAATTGCTTTACTACCCGCACGATCAAGCATGCTTTTGATCCACGCAGCGTTCCGCTTGCGGTGCGATTGACACTCGAGCATTAGTCGGAGGAATGGGAGATGCCGTCCAGCGATTCCGGCTTTGTCGTTGACGCGGCCCACGACGCGGCGCAACAATAAGTCTCGGTGCACGAGCTTGCCAGACATCGCCGCACCGCAGAGTCTTATTGCTAACTGAATATCGGAATTCGCGAGCGTAGACGCGACGCCGGCATCCGCGATTCTCAATGATCCTATCGCAAGCGAGACGTACAGGAAATGGAGCCGCCACTGCGCGTCGTCCAGGAAGTTCACACCCAGCGACTTCAACTGATCACGGTCCTTTCTGGAGCCGTACTTGTGGACAACCAGCAGCCACTGTCCTTTGAGGAATCCGACACCGTGACGGTCGTCGTTTCGATGAAGCTCCTCAAACGCGGTTGTAAGGACGAGCTCAGACCATTTTGGATCTATTCTGGCGTCGAGGACGGCAGTCGCGACGTGGATTGCTGTCTCCATGTCGAGATCCTCCCCAGATAAACTTAACAGCGAACGGAGCTCTGACTCAGTCAATTCAAAGCTGACAAGATATCGAAGGCAGACCCGGGCGACGGTAGGAAAGGTGCAAGCGTGTTTGATTGCGTAGCTCCGCAGCGCATCAGCCTTCGTTTGCCGCGCGAGGGAGTATATTATCTTGGTTATCTTATCCCAGGAATTGAGCTTGGGATCGAGTCCGAACCAATCGATAGCAGCGACCTCGATCTCAGCAGCATCGCCCCTCTTTCTGGCCCTTTCCAGCCGAATATTCATGTCTCGGTGGCGCCCCAATTGGAAATCTTCGACCGTCAGCACCTGACTTTTTGCAGCGTTTGGGTTGAGACCGAGCTGCCTCAACTCGAGATGGTGAAGGCGGCAGATATCTCTCGCAACAGCTGCCGTTTTGCAGAACACGATCGTGTCGTCAACGTACCGAAGGTAGATACAATCACTCCGCCTCTTAAAGACTGCGTCAACGCTTTTGAGGTAACCATGGGCGACGACGCGGCTGACATCGTTTGCCTCGACGGGAAGGCCGGTCATCGGAGCGTACGCAAATCGCGGAAGCCATGCCTCCAGGCAATAAAACAAGAGTTCGAGCAAGGAAGGGTGGGCACCCGTTCGGGCTGCGATTAGAGCCTTTGCTTTTGTCCTATCCACCGACGGGAAGAAGTCATTGACATCAGTGTCAAAGACATATGTGTAGCCGTCGGTTTTGGCGGCTCTGTCGACGGCAGCGGTGAAGTCTTGCCACACCTGAAACCAGTCGTCATAGTCGCCGGGTTCGCGGACGTTGCTGAAATGAGACCTTCCTGAAAATGTTTTGCCCTCATCATCCGCATTGATTCGGGGTTCGACGGCGTCGATCAAGCACCTACCCACAATTCCGTCAATTAAGGTCGGGAATACAAGCTCGCGGTATGCGCCTGAGCGCTTCGATGTGAGGGACACGTAAGCGCCGGACGGCGACCACGTCCCGGAAGGAACTGAGCGCACAAGTTGATCCGTAATTTGCTCCTCAAACTCTGTGAGGATGAGAGCCTTCAATGGATGAAAAACCAGATCGTCTTTGTCCCTCTTTGCGATTCTCTTTAGCACTCGCCGAAGGCCACCAGTTGAGAAGATAGTGCCCAGAACCTCAGGACTGCTTAACTCGTCGGGTGTAGGAGCAAACGCGCTTTTCGATCCCTTTTGTTTTGCCACAATAGACAGCCTAAATAGCGGTCAACTGCAACTGCATTTCCAGCCGAAGCTGTCAGCTCGATATCTTGAGCGTATCAGCGTATTCTGGCGCCGCGCTCTTAAGAACAAGCCTACCGCCGTTCGTGCTATAAGAACAATAAGAATCGAAATTGTTGTAACTGTGGAAAACCTGTGCGATCCTCTGGAAATCCCTTCTAACTCAGTGTCAGCGGATCACTTGACTCGGCGCACCCGCCTCGGGCTTTTCCTCCGGATGATTCACAGTCGTATGTGGCTCACCACGCAAGGCCTAAAGAAATCCCTTTCCCCCGCCCCCCGCGCCTCTAATGTAGAACGGTTGGCTTATGGCAGCTTCTTCTCCTGACATCGCGCTCGAACGTGGACTCCCCGCCAATCTCGACGCCGAACGCTTCGTCCTCGGCGCCATCCTCATGGACGACGCGCTCTACATCCAGGTCGCCGGCACACTCGAAGCCGAAGACTTCAGCCTCGAAAAGCACCGCCGCATCTTCCTCCGCATGGGCGAGCTCTACGCCCGCGGCGACCGCATCGATCGCGTCACCGTCGCCAACGAGTTGATGAAGCAGAACCAGCTCGAATCGGTCGACGGCATCACCTACCTGGTCTCGCTCGACGAAGGCCTGCCCACGCTCGCCAACCTCGAAAGCTACGTCGGCATCGTCAAGGACAAGGCCATCCTGCGCCGCATCATCTTTACGTCGCGCAACCTGATCGATCGCTGCATCGTCGGCGAAGAGGAGCCCGACCAGATCCTCGCGAGCGCCGAAGAAAGCCTGCTCAAACTCGGCGACACCCGCGCCGCCGACGCGCTGGTGAATCCCAAGCAGATCCTCGACGACTTCGAGGGCGGCATCAACGCCTTCCTCGATCCCAGCAAGCGCATCAAAGGCCTCAGCACCGGCTTCCTCAAGCTGGATGAAATGACCGGCGGCCTGCACGAAGGCGAGCTCGTGATTCTCGCCGCGCGTCCCTCCATGGGCAAGACCGCGCTCGCGCTCAACATCGCGCAGCACGTGGCGATGTTCCCCGAAAAAAAGCAGACCGTCGCCGTCTTCTCGCTCGAAATGTCGCGCGAATCGCTGCTTACCCGCATGATCTGCGCGGGCGCCCGCGTCGATCAGCAAAAGTTCCGCGCGGGTTATCTCAATCAAGACGAGCGCCGACGCCTGGCCCGCACCGCGTCCGACCTGGTGCAAGCGCCGCTCTTCATCGACGACACTTCCGGCACTCACTTGATGGACATCCACGCCAAGCTGCGCCGCCTCAGGAGCGAGCACGGCTTGTCGCTCGTCGTGGTCGACTATTTGCAGTTGATGAGCGGCCGCGGCCGCTTCGAAAACCGCAACCAGGAAATCAGCACCATCTCGCGCGGGTTGAAACTCCTCGCCAAAGAGCTGAGGGTCCCGATGCTGGTGCTGTCGCAACTGAGCCGCGCGCCCGAAACGCGGCCGGGCGACCATCGCCCGCAATTGAGCGACCTCCGCGAATCCGGCTCCATCGAGCAGGACGCCGATCTGGTCTCCTTCATCTTCCGCGAAGAAGTCTACAAGCCCGACCGCGAAGATCTGCGCGGCATGGCCGAGTTACTGCTCGCCAAACAGCGCAACGGCCCCACCGGCCGCGTCAATCTGGTGTTCCTCAAGGAATTCACCAAGTTCGAAAACCGCACCAACGACCTCGGCGGCGACGATTCCCTGCCCGAGTAGCCGGCCCCTTGCGCTAGCATATTCTCAAACGTGGTGACTGCCTGGATCACGCTCCTCGCCGCAACAGCCCTGGCGAGTATCGCCGCCGCACAAGCGCCCGTTCCCACGATCACGACACCGAAACCCGCTCCCGCGCGTGTCTGGGAAATTCCCGCCTTGGGCTACGCTCCTCACATATGGTCCATCTTGCGCGCCACCAACAACTCGGACTCGCCCGCCTCGCTTCAGGTAGACGTCTATTGCGGACGCGGTAATCGATTCCCGCTCGGGCCCACCTTCGCCGTCGAGCCCCGCAAAACCCTGGACATTCGCATCGAGGCCGAAACCTTCGTCCCGGTCTTGTGTTGGGCCCGCGTCAGCCAACCGCCTCAGACGCCCTTACCTTCGATCGATCTGCGCGCGTCTCTGGAAACACTGTACGGAAACCAGATCGAGGACTTCGACCGCAATGCGAGCCAATTCTCCGCGGAGCCTGGGTGGTCGCTCCCGCAGCAGGATATCGCCGGCCAGCAACTCTACGTTTTGAACACCTCAGAGACGCCTACCGTGCTGACGTTCTGCATCTCCAATGCGGACGACATCAAGGCCTGCGAGCACAAAGGGGCGAACCCCGCACGCCGCCGCGCGAACCCCAGGCAGGCGGTGTTCATCAATGTGCCGAAATTCGCCAAGAAGTACCTGATCGTCGAATCTTCCGTGCCCGGCCGCACCATCATCCAAATTTTCAACGATCAGCCCGGCCACCGAAAGTTCTACTCCGCCGAGTCATCCATATCCTTTGATGCGCCTGACACGCCGGACAACTAGTAGCGCCAGGTAAGGATTTGTCACGGCGCTAAAGGATTCAGAACCTGCGTCGATATGTGTACCGAAGGCATGTATGGGATCCGTATCTTCAACTAACGCGGGCCTCTCCGACCTGCTCCAGACACTCACCAACGAGAACTCGCCGCTCGCCTCGACGTTCTCTTCGCCGGCCGTTCAGACGGCGCTCGAAAATGCACCACCCGCCGACATTGTTCAGCTCTCCGACCAGGCGCTCCAACTCCAGATGACCGACGCGCTCTTCGGACAGCAGGATGCAACAACCGCCACGCCGGCGCAGTCACTTTTCTCGGCCTTGTCCGCCATCAACTCCAACCAAACGCCGCTGGCCGATCAGCTCGCCGCCTATCAAGGCAGCTCTCAACTCCAACAAACGGAGTCGCTCCTGGGCATCAACCAGCCAACAAACACAACTACGCCCAGCTCTCTATTCGACGTTTTCGCCTAACGCCGAAGCTCTAACGATACGTAATCGTACGCTTCCAGTGTCCCTTCATTGTTCGCTTGCCCTCCGTCGCCACCCACTTGAGACATTCCGTCCAATTCCGGTGAGAGTCGTACTTGCACTCTAGCGAAACATTAGCCGAGGGCGCGCTGCTACCAGTCATCGAATACCCAACCGTTGCACCGGCTTCGTCGAATTGAAGGATAGACCCAATCCGCTCATTGCCGTCCGCGTACGAGATCTCTCGCGTCTGCTTGACGTCGTCATACACTAACGAGACTGTCCCTGGAGGGATCGATTCTTCCGAACCGGCAGGCTCAAGCTTGTAGGGATCCGTATCCTGTTCGATCAACCGTCCCTTTTCGTCATAGCGAAAAAGGGCATGGATCGGCTCGTTCCATTGCTTGCTCGTCCAGTCGCGGCTCTTGAACGTCGTGTCGGTTATACGCCCTTGGGCGTCGAGAGTTCGCGTTTCAATCTCGACCTGCTCGCCATTCGCATCGTATTGGTCGATTTCAAGGCCCCTGCCATCTTCGGAATAATGATATTCGGTTCGGCTCCGGAGCCGATCCCCGCCGATTGACGATAGTCCATGCCGACTAGGCGTTCCTCAGAGTCGTACTGAAAATTTGTGTAGTGATTCTCGCTCTTTGACCCTCGGGTCCGATGGTAGTCCGTCACATGACCCGTGTGTCGTACGACCATCGATCCCGCACTGGATCTCCCTTCGGTTTTCCCTCATAGTTGAAAGCTGGTATCGATCTCCACGATGTGCCCGTCCTGGTAACTGAGGACGGAGCTAGTTTCGCTCAAACCATGTCGCTCAATCTCGCCCACGTCCCGCCCTTGTTCGTCGAAATCCATGGTTAGCGTTCTCGATAACGTCGGCGGCTGCGACGGGTCACCGGGTTTTGGCTGGTACTCTTCCGCGACAATCCGCGCCACCGGCCCTTGCTGGATCGACGGATCCGTGATCAGCTTCCCGGGCGACACTAGACCCAGAAACACGATGACGGGCGGGCCGGCCGGACGCTCAAGCTGACCGCCCAGCGTATAGCTCGCTACCGTCTGCCCCATCCCCTCGGACGGAGACACGCACCCGCAAAGCGGAATTGCAAGAACAATGCTCAGGCGCATAAAAGCTACTTCGGCGCCGGATTCTCCAAGTGCGGTATATCGTTCGACGCCACCCGCTTCTTGAACTTCCAGCGCCCGTCCTCGCGAACCACGACGTCGTCGTAATGCCCGCCATACATGATCGACGGCGTGTTCTCCTTGGTCGTCACCACGAACGCCCATCGCGACCACACCGTGCCCGTGTCCCCATGCACATCGATCGCGAAATTCGTCAAGAGATGATACGTCGAGTTCGGCCGAGGCGCGGGAGTCGATCCAATCTCCTTGTCCATCATCGCCTTGATCGCCGCCGGACTCCGCGCCGTTCCAAACCCGCCCGTCCATTCCCCGTCCTTGGCGAACAGGCTCGCGTACTTCGCGAAATCGCGCGCATCCAGCGACCGCCCGTAATCCACCAGCAGCATCCGGATTTCTTCTTCATCCTCCAGCCGCTGCACCCGTGCTGCCAGCGATTTCTCGCCATGATCCTCCGCGCGTGCCGTCACCGGCGCCAGCATCGCGCCCGCCAACAATCCAAACACCAGAATCCGTCCAATCTTCATGTTTCGCCTCCCCGCGAGTTTATCACCCGGATTCGAATCTCTGGTGCCCGATAGATCCCTCGTGCAACAAAATCAATTCGCTCGCGAGCGATCAGGAGGCGTGCGCACAATCGGGAGAGAACTTCGTTTCACGTGTCCGCCGGCCAACGTCTGCAGTGCCCGCGAATAAAGCAACGGTCGCGCTGACACGAATTCAATCGTCGCCAACACCGATAGGCCGACACGGACGATTTCGAGGCGATTTTTCTCAACGCCGATCCGCCTCTGCAAACTTTCTTGTCCCGCCGCAGGCACCATCGAATGCGCAATCCCGCGCTACAATCAACGTATGCGTTTTGCCGCCCTCACAGCCCTCTGTCTGTGCTTCGTTCCCGTGCTCCCCGCCCAGGAAAAGCCCAAGCCTGCTCCCGTCTCCGCGTTGGATAAGACGCAACTCGAAGTCTACATCCGCCACCTCCTCGCGGTCATTCCCGAGGTTCAGGTCAAGATCGACGATCCCAAGCCGAGCTCAACCCCTGATCTTCTCCAAATCGACGTCCACTTCAGCTACCAGGGCCGCTCGCAGGAGGAGACCTTTTATACCACCAAGAATGGCCAGAACATCGTTCGCGGCGTGGTCTACAACTTCGCCGAGAACCCATTCAAGGAAGATCTCGACAAACTGAAGACCAGCGGCGCTCCCAGCTTCGGCGCCGACACCGCTCCCGTTACCGTGGTCGAGTTTGGCGATTTCGAGTGCCCCAATTGCAAAGAGGAAGCCAAGACGCTGCGCGATAATCTGCCTTCAAAATACCCAAACCAGGTGCGCGTGTTCTTCAAGGATTTCCCCCTCGATCAGATCCATCCCTGGGCCAAAGCGGCATCCATCGCCGGCCGCTGCATCTATCACCAAAGTCCGGCTTCCTTCTGGAAGTATCACGACTGGATCTACGATCATCAGACCGACATCCAGCCCGACAACTTGAAGACCCAGGTTATGGATTTCGCCAAGACTGCGTCCGATCTCGACGGTCTGCAGCTCGGCCGCTGCATCGATACGAAGGCGACCGAGGCCGAAGTCGACGCATCTATGGCGGAAGCGCGCGCGCTGCATGTCGACGCCACCCCCACTCTCTTCTTGAATGGCCGCCGGCTGGTTGGCAATTATCCTTGGTCGAATCTCGATCAAATCATTTCAGGCGAGTTGAATTATCAAAAGTCCGCTCAGAATACGCCGCCCCCCGTGGCTGCCAAAGATGACAAATGCTGCGAAGTAAAAATTCCTTCGCCCCTAAGTAAGTAGTGAGCAACTAATATGCGCGCACGCACTGTACTGCTGATGCTCGTGGCCGGCGGCCTCATCGCCGCCAACGTAAGCAGCAACGAATACCTGGGCATCATCAAATACCTGGCGTCTCCGGAGATGCGGGGCCGGGGGACAGGATCGCCCGAGCTTGAAAAGGCCGCCGCCTATCTTCGCGATCAGTATCGCGGCATGAATCTGAAGCCGCTCGCCGGCGACAGCTATTATCAGGATTTTGACGTCACCACCACCGCACGCCTCGGCGCGCACAACAGCGTCGCCTACAACGCGGGCAACAAGCCCGAATCGCTCAGGTTCCAGGAAGAATTTATTCCGCTCAACCTGTCCGGCGCCGGCGACGTTTCCGGCGGCGTGGTATTTGCGGGCTTCGGCATCACCGCGCCCGAATACAATTACGACGACTACGCGGGCCTCGACGTTAAAGGCAAGATCGTGATCCTGATCCGTCACGAACCGCAGGAATTCGACGACAAGAGCGTCTTCGAAGGCAAGGTCTACACCGCGCATTCGCAGATCTTCAGCAAAGCCAGCAACGCGAAGATTCACGGCGCCAAGGCCGTCCTGATGGTCAACGACATTGCTGCCCATTCCGGCGATGCCGACGATCTCGAGAAATTCGGCGCCACCGCCGGCCCCGACAACGCGGGCATCGAATTCGTCCAAGTGAAGGCCGCCATCGTCAACAGGTGGCTCGCGCCCACCGGGAAAACTTTGGAAGGCATTGAAGCCGATATTGACAAGACTCTCCATCCGGAATCGTTCGCGCTCCCCCAGACTTTGCGCCTCGACATGAATATCGATATCGCGCGCGAAGTGAAAACGGTCCACAATGTCGGCGCTTACCTTCCCGGCGAGACCAACGAGTACGTCGTCATCGGCGCCCACTACGATCATCTCGGTTTGGGTGAGCAGTTCTCCATGGCGCCGTCGCTCGCCGGAACCGTCCATCCCGGCGCGGACGATAACGCATCTGGAACCGCAGGCGTCGTCGAGCTGGCGCGCTGGTTCTCGCGCGAGCCCAAACACCATCGGGGCATTCTGTTTCTCAACTTCGCCGGCGAAGAGCTTGGATTGTTAGGCTCCAGCTATTACGTCAACCATCCAGTGCTGCCGCTGAAAGACGACGTCGCCATGATCAACATGGACATGATCGGCCGCATTCGCGATCGCAAAGTCTATGTCGGAGGCGTCGGAACCGGCACCAATTTCGCCGCCTTGCTCAAGCAATTGACGCCCAAGCACGATTTCGAAGCCGACGTCACCGAGCGCGCAGGCTACGGCTCCAGCGATCACACCTCGTTCACTACTAAACAAGTGCCGGTGCTGTTCTTCTTCTCCGGGCTCCACGCCGATTATCACAAGCCCAGCGATACGTGGGACAAGATCGATTCACCGGACGCTGTCCGCTTGCTCGACCTCGTGGCCGACGTTACCGATCACCTTACCGATGGCTCTCCCCGGCCGCAATTCGTTCGCGTCGCCGAAACGCAAGCCCCGCAAGAAGTCGCCAACCCGCATTCCGGAAAGGTTTCCGGCAGCGGCTACGGCCCCGACTTCGGTAGCATTCCGGATTTCGCCGAACTGCCCAATGGAGTAAGGTTCGCCGACATTCGCCCCGGTTCGCCCGCCGCCAAGGCGAATCTCAAAGCCGGTGACATCCTTACCGAATTCGACGGCAAGCCCATTCAAAACCTGTACGATTTCACGTACGCGCTACGAGCTAGCCATCCTGGCCAGGAAGTACTTGTTAAGGTGCTCCGCGGGAACCAAACAATTGAAGCCAAGGTACTACTGACCGAGCGGAAGTAAGGCCTCATACTTAGGTCAGGTCAGAACAATATGGCACCCGATTCATCATTTGGAACCGCGCCCGCCCTGGAACGCACCCTCGTACGGACGCTACCGCCCCTGATTCTTCATCCCTTCGCCGATGCCGGCGGCCCCGGCAAACTTGTGGAAAGCTCGCGCGCGAATCTCAAGCTGCAAGGCTTATTGCCGCAAGGCGAAGCCACGCGCGAAGACCTGGACCGCGCCCTGCTCGACGGACGCTTTTCCGAACTGCGCATGCTCTACTACGTCGGAAAGGATCTGGCGCGCTGGATCGGCCAGTGTCTCGAGTTCGCCGAGCGCTACCAGGATTCGCTTCCGCGAGGCATCTGTTACCAAAGCTTCGCCGCCCTCTTGATTCAGGACGCGCCTCCAGCCGTGCAGGCTAAACTACGCAAATGGGGCGTGGGCGACTACAAATCGATTTTTAGCCGCGCGCTCGGTCTGCATACTCTGTTCGCCATCGCGCCGCCGCGCGAAATGCTGTCCGACGAATTCGTTCGGATCTATTTCCGCTACGCCGACCAGATTTTCCAAACCAAGCAAGGCGAGTGCGACTTCACGCCCGTCAACTCGCGCGAGTTTAACTTCGAGCTTTATTCGTCCGGCGAGTATTCGCGGATGCTTGAGCGCTCCTGGGGCGAGTAGCTACCTCGGCAGAGATTTCAGGTACGCCAGTACGGCTTCGGCATCCGATCGCGTCATGCGAAACGGCGGCATGGGCGGATTCGGCGGGCTGCCAGTACGCGAGATCCCAGTCGTCAGCAACTTGATGAAATCGCCATCGCTCCCCGGAGGTCCGCCTCCGATTTTCGGCTCAACAATCGCCCAGTAGGGCGATGGATACGTGGGCCGCAATTGCGCCGGACCGCCTTTCAACCAACGTCCTTTGTCGGGGTTGCCATTCTCGTCGCGCGGCGTGTGACACAGTTCGCACATCGCGACATTCTCCACAATATATCTGCCGCGCTCGATCTGCGATTGTCCGCCGGCCTCCGCGCCTGCCTTGGCGTTGCCTTTGGATTGAGCCCGCGCGGGAAGCCATCCAACCGCGACCATCAGTAGAGACAGCAAGAAAATTCGAGTCAGTTTAGTCATAGCCAACATCCATGATAGGATATCGCTCATGCGATGGCTTTGTCTGCTGGCGGCCTCTGCCGCGACAATGTTTGCTCAGCTCGCTCCGCCGAACGGCGCGGGCGTCTCGATGGGACACATTCATCTCACGGTGCCCGATCCAGACGCGCAAATCAAGGTCTGGGTGGACGTGCTCGGCGCAACGGCGTCCAAAGCCGGACCGTTGAATCTTGTCAAACTGCCCGGCATCTTCATCATCGTCACGAAGGCCAACGCCACCGAGGGCTCCGACGGATCCACGGCCAATCACATCGGTTTCCTGGTGAAGGATTACGCCGGTCTGAAGACCAAACTCGCCGCGGCAAACATCCCGACGGTTTTCGATATTGAGAAGAACAAGCAGATCATGGTGACCTTTCCCGATAAAGTGCGCGTCGAGTTCAATGAAGACGCTTCCATCGGCGAGCCCGTGGTCTTCCATCACATTCACTTGACGACGACGGACCCCGCGGCTCTCCAGGCCTGGTACGTGAAAACCTTCGGCGCCGAAGCCGCTACGCGCCGCAATCTGCCGGCTGCGAAGATTCCCGGCGGCGAAGTCGATTTCCTGAAAGCCAAGGAAGCACCGGCGCCCACCAAGGGCCGCACGCTCGATCACATCGGGTTTGAGATCAAGGATCTCGACGCTTTCTGCAAAAAGCTCACTGCCGATGGAATGACGTTCGACATGCCGTTTCGCGATGTACCCGCGATCGGTCTCAAGATCGCGTTCATCATCGATCCCGTCGGAACGCGCATCGAGCTGACGCAGGGGCTGGAAGGCAGGTAGCTCTCTCGAAGTTGTTGCAGAACCCATGCACCGACAGATACCGCTGGGCCTCTTATTCGCATTACTGGGACAAGCTCAGTCTATCCCGGACAAAATGAATGAATGCGAAGCCGGCCGCTGCGGCGCGCTGTGGACTTTTCATGGCAACGAAGGGATCGGAAACTGGGGTAACGGCACTCGGGCGAATCTCAGGGTCGAGCGGTTCGATACGCAAGGTGCAGTCATTCAACGAACCGACGTGAGCGGCAAAACAGTCGGCCTCACTGCTACCTATACGGGTAAACGGAACGGAAATCGCGTGGAAGGCGACGTCACGTGGACTTGGCCGGACCACATGAGCGCCCCCGCTAAAGGCAAATGGTCGGCCACATTCGAGGATCCGGATCCGGCGCCCGTTACTGCGCAGGCTGCGCCCCCCGCGCATTCGCAGGCGTCGAGTTCAGCGAGTTCCGACCTCAGCGGAGTCTGGCAAAGCGACCATCCGGCGTCCGGCCATTTGGAATTTCCTCCGGTGAAGTTCGTGATCGTACAGATCAAGAACGAGTTTGTCGGCATCCTGCTTGAGTCGCAGCCCTTCCTTCCCGCAGGCTATCCGTACCTAAAGGGAACCTACTCATCGGCGGAATCCTCCAAAGTCGATGTCCAGGGATTCACGGATCGCGGGATCGTCCAGTGGTTCTCGGGAACGTTGCGCGTGGTCGATCGGGATCATTTTGAAGTCGGGAAACAGAAAGCAGCATTCGTGCGGCTGTCCAAAGGGACACCTGGCGATGTGCCGTGTAACGCAAACAATCCTTCGCATGTTTCCTGGGGCGAGGCACTCGCAAGAGGATGGCTGCACACGAAACTCAAGGATGATGGCGCGGGGGCTTGCTGGTTCCGCATCGGCGCCGAACAGGGCAAGGCTGGCGCGCAAATGTGGTACGGCTCGGCCTTGCTGTTTGGAACCGGTGTCGCAAAGAATCCTGTGCAGGCCGTGTCGTGGCTACAGAAGAGTGCCATGCAGGGCTCGTATGGCGCGGCACTCGATCTAGCCCACATGTTCGCGGCTGGGGAAGATCTGCCGAAGAGCGAGCAGCGGGCGAACTACTGGTCGGTGCGGGCGGAATTGATCAATCCAGACGTCGTTCACAGGAAGGATTTTCTGCCGATTCCGCGTTGGGCCACTGATATTGCTGGACCCTGCGACGCGTCCAATCCGAGCCATGCGAACGCGGGTGCAGCTTTCAACGCAGGCCGAGTCGCGTACGAAGCGAGAGCGCTAGACATGGCTGCTTGCTGGTTTCAGATCAGCCAAAGCCAGGGAATGATGCGGGCCAACGTCTATCTGGGAATCCTGAACATGTTTGGACTCGGCGTCCCCAGGAATCCAACGGCCGGTTTTGATTTCATGAAGAAGGCGGCGGATGCGAACGATGCTTTCGCGCTCATGTATCTGGCGAATTTCTATCGCTATGGCATCGGAACCAAACGCGATCCAAATCAGGGATTTGCTTTGGTGCAAAAGGCGATGAAAGCCCCCAACGGTTTGGACGCCTTTATGCATGTACAGGGCACTATGCTGAACAAGAACGAAGTGGTTGCCGCGGTATCCAGCGGTCTTTCGGCCGAATCAGACGAGGAAACCTGTAACGACCTGAACGCGCTGGATCAGCATTCCAACCTCAGGCCGCCAACGCGCGATTGCACACAAACACAAGACTGGTTTATTGGATTGGCGACGCGGCGTGCCAAGCATACCGTCGAGCACATTGAGGAAATCTTCCCGGAGGATTTTGATCCAGCGGTTCCACCGGACTTCGCGGTGCTGAAACAGGCCGCTAAACTGGGCCTGACCCGCTGAGAATTTCATCACGAGTCTTTCAGTTCCACGCTGATCAGGTGGATCTCGCCCGCGCTGACGTTTTCCACCGAATGCGGCGGCAGGCATTCTATGTAATTCGCGGCCGAGGCCGTTAGCATTCCCGGGACTGTGCGGCTATCGAATAACACTTTGCCTTCGCCGTCGCGGCGCACGAAATCGCCCGGAGCGATGGTGTAGTAAATCGCAGGCCAGCGATGCGTATGAACCGGCACGATGTCGCCCGCGGGAATCCGGGTATCCAGTACGCGCACACGATCGTTTTCAAGCACCAGCCGGTGATATTCGGGCGCGGCGATCACCGCGTCCAACGAATCCGGCCAAGGCCATGGACCCAATTTTGTCGAAGCCATGCTGTCGTTCTACTTCACCTTCACGTCGGCGTTTCCGCCCTTGTCCTTGGTGTAGTGCTTCACGTCTTTATTGCCTTCGATGCAGGCGAACTCCATTTGCTCGTAGGTGGGGTCGTTGGTTTTGTACAGTTCCATCGCCATCTTGAATGGCTTGGTCAGAACCTTCGAATCATCTACGGTGGCTTCATATTTGATGGTATTGGTGTCCACGGGAGTGAAGCGCTCCACGACGTGTTCGGCGTCGCTATGGAAATTGCCGACGGTGTCGTACCAGGTCCGATCATTCAGGTTCGTGGTATCCACTACGAGCGTGTCGCCTTCCCAATGGCCAACCGAATCGCCCTGGAACAATTTGATGTTGGTGGGAATGTGCGGGCGGCCATCGGCAGGAATGATGCGGACCGCGTGCATGAATTCCCACGTGATGACGACGTAATTCGCGGGCTGGAAAATCTGCATTCCAAACTGGACGTACATCTGCTTCGGAACACCCGATTCATAGCAGTGCAGCTCGGGTTCTTCGGCCAGGTGGTTTTCGAAAGTGTCCTTCGCTTTGGCAGCGGCCCATCCTTGATAGGGAATGAATCCGTCGGCCGGCTCCACGATGGCGCCGTTGCCGGGGCCGAAGAAAGGTGCGCGGCCCGTGGGATGATTTTGCAATTCGAAAACCGCTCCACCGTTGTTAGCAGCACTCCAAAACCCTTGCATATCGGGATGACCGTCGGCGAGATGCTGCACCGGTCCTCCAGCTTGGTGGCGGGGAACTCCGAAAATTCCGCCGGGCGCGTCAGGGCCGCGCGGAGGCGCTGGAGGCTGCGCCGACAACATAGCAGTCAGACCCGCCGTCGCAAACATCGAAACAAGAAAACAGCTGCTCATGCCAGTGGTCCTTTCCATTAGTGGCTCCCCTTGGCGGCTTCATCCGCGTAGGCCTGGCACTCATATTCCAAGATCCGGAAATTCGGTTCGGTGTGGCGGTACAGGGTCAAACTGATTTTCCAGGGCCGCGTGAACACGCCGGGATCTTCGATGGTGGCTTCGTACTGCAACGTGTCGGGACCGGTTCGCGTGTAGCGTTCCACTACGTGGAGCTTGTCGCTGTGGTAGTCGCCCGAAGCGTCGAACCAAGTCTGGTCATTGAAATCCGCCACATCCACGACCAACGAGTCGCCGTCCCAATGGCCGCGCGAATCGCCGAGCCAAAAGTCGAGACCGTCGATGTGCATCGTTCCGTTGGTGAAGATGGTCCGGTAGACGTGATTGTACTCGTAAGCGAGGAGCGTGTACTTGGGCGTTTGGAAGATTTGAAACGGATAATCCAGATACGTGATGCGCGGAACGCCCGGCATGTAGCACTTGTTGAACGTATCGGCGGCTTCTCGATTCTTGAAGTTCTCCTGCCGCCTCGCCAGCGCCTCCGGCTTATAGGGAATCTTGCCATCGGCCGGATCCACGATGACGCTCCTTCCAGGAGGAATCCCGAGCGCGCCCCCGTGATCTTGCAAGTCGAACGCGGCCGAAGTGTTGCGCACCTGCCAGATGCCTTGCAGATCGGGCGTTCCGTCCGCGGTGCGGGGCGCTTTGTAGGCTTGCGCTGAAACCATCTCGGGCGCCGCGCACACCAGCGCCAGCAATGTTGCCTCAACCAACCGAATGCTCATCATGCGTGTTCTCTTATTTATCCGGACCAGGAGGCGCGCCCGGGGGCAAAGCATCGGGTTTTCCGGCGAACAGACGGCGTCCGTCGGCGGTCTTCACCGATCGCGTCCAGGCATTGGCAGATCCGTCCTTGGCTTGAAAACCCTCGATCTCGATTTCCTCGCCGGGCTTGATGGAATCCTTGCGCCATCCCTGCCTGAATAATACATTGGGCGGCAGCGCTTCGAAGGACCAAATCACGGCTTTGCCGTCGGCGCCGGTAACCTCGATTTGGATTTGAGAATGCGGATTCACCCAGTCCATCTTCACGAACTTGCCCTTCAACGTGATGGGCTTGCTCACGTCGAATTCGGCCGCGAACGAATGGTGCGCGAGCACCGGCAGCGCGGCCACGAGCAAACCTACGCCCGCACTGAGCACCGCAAACTTGAACTTCATATGAGGGAATCCTCCAACTTCATTGTGGCAAAAGCAAAGGGAAGCCGCTCGACTACCGTGCGCGATTCTATAATGCGCTACGCGGGAAAGTCAACCGATGTTTCAGACTATGTTAGCTCGCTCAACACCGATCGATTGAATGGCTGCAGCTCGTTGAGCGCGCCTTTGCGAACGATTCGCGGCCAGGCTGGATTTACGATGAGTGAGCGGCCGATGGCGACCAAATCGAATTCGTCCCGGTCGAGGCGATCGAGCAAATTGTCGAGACCCGTGACTCCCGCGGTGCTGCCGGCGCCGAAGGAAGTCATCATATCTTCGTTCAACGTGACGGAACCAACAGTGATCGCCGGCTTGCCCGTGAGTTTCTTGGTCCAGCCGGCCAGATTCAGATCGCTTCCGGGAAACTCGGGCTCCCAAAAGCGGCGCGTGGAACAATGGAACGCGTCTACACTCGCGTCGACAAGGGGCCGCAAGAATCGATCCAATTCCTCGGGCGAGCGCGCCAGCTTTGCGTCGAAGTCCCCGAGTTTCCATTGCGAATAGCGAAGGACGACGGGAAAATCGGGACCGACGCGACGCCGAACTTCAGCGATGATCTCGACCGCGAAACGCGTACGCGCTACGAGATCGCCCCCATACTTGTCGGTGCGCCGATTGGTCTGGTCCCAAAAGAACTGATCGATCAAATAGCCGTGCGCGCCGTGCAACTCCACGCCGTCGAAGCCCAGATCCTTCGCCGCTTGCGCGCCTTTAGCGTATGCGTCAATCAGGGCGTCGATGTCGCCTTGGGTTAAGTTTGCCGGACCGATCGGCGTCACTCCCGGCTTCAGTTCCAGGTTCGGCGATACGACCGTTCCCACGTGCCAGAGCTGCGGGAAAATGTGTCCGCCGGCGGCGTGGACTTCGTCGGCGACGCGACGCCATCCGGCTAGCGCCTGCTCTCCATAAAAGCGCGGGACGTTCGGATCGAAGCCTGCGACGGGATGATCGACGTACGTTCCCTCGGTGATGATGAGCGCGACGCCGCCTTCCGCGCGACGCCGATAATACGCGGCGACGTTCGCGCCTGGGATGCCTTCGGGCGAATGGGAGCGCGTCATCGGCGCCATGACGATGCGATTTGAGAGCGCGAGTCCTTTGAGTTGGAAGGGGCGGAAAAGCGCATCGGTGGAACGGTTCAAGATCGGCGCCTGAGGCGGCGTCGCAAGTGAGCTCATGGAACCAGTGTACGCTGGCGCCTGGCGTTGGCGATCAACGGGATCAGGATCGTTGCTGGAGGATGTGGCGGGCATTTCGCTTGCCGTGCAGAACGGCGACAACTTGAAGCGGGGTCGTCCCTGGCCAGTAGACGACCGTGTAATTGGGATACCGGGTCAACGTCCAGAAACGAAGCGGTCGTGCGGTCAGGTACGGCCGGGAATGGCCCCGCGATGGAGCTTCGGCGACAAAAGCGCACGCGTCGTAGATCGCCTGCTCCACGCGGCCCGCGGCGTCTTCGCTATCCTCGGCGATGTAAGACCAGATGTTAAAAATGTCAGCTTTAGCAAGCGGCGTGAGAGCATACTCGCTCATCGCTTAGACGAGCGCCAGTTGTCTTTCATCGCTTGAATTTCATGACGTCCCTGCGCGCCGTCGATCAGTTCGCCGCGTTCGGCTTGTTGAAAGCCTTCCTCGATGTGAGCGGACAGTGCCCGTCGTTCTTCATCCGTCAAGCTTTCCTCGGCATCCTGCGCTTCGAGAGCACGGCGCAATACATCCTCAACGCTCTCATAACCGCCGCTGGAAAGGCGCTTGTTGATCAGCGTCTCAATGTCGGGTGGGACGTTCAGTTGCATGGCAGGTGCTCCTTCTCGTTTTCATCGTAACCCTTGGTACCTCTCCGCCGCCCGAGCCTTGGCCTTGGCCGCTTCCTCTTCGCGATTCCTGGGAGGCGCGTTCGTTTCAAGCGACGCGATCAGCCGCGCCGAGACCGCTGCGATTTCATCCACAGCGCCGAGGAACGCGTCTTCATTGGCCTTGGACGGCTTGTGAAATCCGCTGATCTTCCGCACGAACTGGAGCGAAGCGGCGCGGATCTCTTCCGGGGTAGTCGGCGGATCGAAATTGAACAGCGGGCGGATGTTCCTGCACATGCCTGCAAGGTAGCAAAAAAGTTCTTGACACCCGCCCGGCCCCGGTGTACATTTAACTCGACGGTTAATTAACTGACTAGTTAATAAGAGCCGATGACTACCCCCGACCAGCTCAGCTCGACCTTCGCCGCCCTCGCGGATCCCACACGGCGGGCCATTCTCGCGCGTCTGGCATCGGGCGAAGCGTCCGTCACGCAATTGGCCGAGCCTTTCGAAATGAGCATGCCGGCGATTTCCAAGCACCTCAAGGTCCTCGAACGCGCCCACCTGATTGGCCGCGGGCGAGACGCCCAATGGCGCCCCTGCCGGCTGGAGGCCGCGCCGCTCAAAGACGCCTTCGATTGGATCGACCACTACCGCCAATTCTGGGAACAGAGCTTCGATCGCCTGGACGATTATCTGCGGGAGTTGAAGGCCCGCGCAGCGAAGGAATCCCAAGCAAAGCCAAAGGAAAAACCCAATGCCCGCAAGCGACGCAAAAGTTAGCCCCACAGCCAATCCGCAGGAGCGCGAACTCACCCTCACGCGCATGTTCGACGCGCCGCGTGAACTGGTCTTTGAAGCCTGGACCGATCCCGTGCATCTGAAGCGATGGTGGGGGCCGCGTGGCTTTACCACTCCTGCCTGCGACGTGGATCTGCGCATTGGTGGAGCATGGAGGATCGTGATGCGTTTCCCCGATGGCGTGAACGAACACGTCATGGAGGCCGTTTATCGCGAGATCGCGCCGCCCGAGCGGCTGAGCTTCAGCAATGTCGCGCTCGACAAGGACGGCAAGCGTCTGCTCGAAGGCATCACCAGCATCACGCTGGAAGACCTGGGCGGTAAGACGAAACTCACGCTGCACACTCGCATGACCGGCCTGGTGTCGTACTCCGATCGCATGCTTGAAGGAATGGAACCGGGCTGGTCGCAAAGTCTGGAGCGCCTTGCCGAAGAGATCGCGAAGCTATAAGATTGGCCAACTAATCCCTCGAAAAGGAGCAAACGCATGAAAGAAGTCGTCACCTATTTGAACTTCGACGGAAACTGCCGCGAAGCAATGCAGTTCTACGCAAAGTGTCTGGGAGCCGAACTGCAGATGAACCCGTTCTCTGAGGTGCCTGGCAATCCCGCGCCGGAAGCAAAAGACCGGATCATGCATGCCCGGCTCACTAAGGGAACGTCCGCGCTGTTGATGGCATCCGATATTCAACCGGGGATGCCGTTCCAGCTAGGCAGCAATTTCTCGGTGAGCGTTCACTGTGAAAGTATCCCGGAAATCGACGGCCTCTTCGCCGCGTTGAGTGAAAACGGCAAGGTCTCGATGCCTTTGCAGGACACGTTCTGGGGCGCGCGATTTGGCATGCTGACCGATCAATTTGGCGTTCACTGGATGTTCAACTTCGAACACCCGAAGAAGGGGTGACCCATGAAAACGGTTCGCTCCAAAGACGGCACCACCATCGCGTACGATCAAGCAGGCCAGGGACCGCCCGTCATTCTGGTGGACGGCGCGCTCTGCGGCCGGAAGTTCGGACCCATGCCCAAGCTGGTCCCGCTGCTCGCGCAACGCTTCACCGTCATCCACTACGATCGCCGCGGCCGGGGCGACAGCGGCGACACCGCGCCGTACGCCGTGGAGCGCGAGGTGGAGGATCTTGCGGCCCTTATTGGCGAAGCCGGCGGATCGGCGTTCGTGCATGGCACTTCTTCGGGCGCGGCCCTGGCCCTGGCGGCCGCGGCGAGCGGGCTCAATATCAGGAAGCTCGCGCTGTACGAGCCGCCATTCATCGCTAATGGCAATGGGGCCAATGGCAGTGGTGGTCATCAGCCGCCGCCCGATCATCAGGCTCAGCTCGCGCAGTTGCTGTCGGACGGGCGCCGCAGCGAGGCCGTGAAATACTTCATGACGAAAATGGTGGGATCTCCGGCCATCTTCGCCCTCATCATGCCTCTGCTGCCCGTGTGGAAAAAGCTCAAGGCCGTAGCGCACACACTCCCGTATGACGCCGCTGTGCTGGGCGATTTCACAGTGCCCGTTCAAAGCGCGTCCCGCGTATCGACGCCTACGCTCGTGATGGACGGAGGCAAAAGCCCGGCGCCCCTGCGCAATGCTGTCGCAGCCGTGGCCAAAGCAGTTCCTAATGCACAACAACGTACGCTGGAACGCCAGACGCACATGGTGAAACCCGAAGTGCTCGCCCCGGTGCTGGAGGAGTTCTTCACATGCAACTAACGCGAACGGCCCCTGTTCCGGCGAAGATGCTTTGGACCGGGCGCTCGATGAGCGCGCTCATGGTGTTGTTCCTGATTTTCGACGGCGTCACGAAACTCCTGAAGGTGCAGCAGGTTCTCGAAGCGCAGACCCGGCTCGGGTATCCAGAGAGCGCAGCGGTGAAGATTGGGATCATCGTGCTTCTTTGCACGCTGGTGTACGTGATTCCGCGCACGTCAACCCTCGGGGCGCTTTTATTGACGGCCTATCTGGGTGGCGCTGTCGCCAGCCAGGTTCGCATCGGCGCTCCACTCTTCGATACGTGCTTTCCGGTCATTTTTGGCGTTCTGATCTGGGCCGGCGTTTTCCTGCGCGAGCCGCGGCTGCGCGCACTCATTCCCGTACGGAGCTAACGAACATGACACACGCAGCTACGAATCCAGCTATCTCGACCGAACGTGAAATCGTCGCCACTCGCGTCTTCGATGCGCCGCGCGACCTCGTGTTCCAAATGTGGACCGATCCAGAGCATATTTCGAACTGGTGGGGACCACGCGGTTTTCGCACCACGGTCCACGAAATGCATGTGCGGCCGGGCGGCGTTTGGCGGCACACCATGCACGGCCCCGACGGCAGAGACTATCCGAATGAGATCGTCTATCTCGAAGTCGAGCAGCCCGTTCGCCTCGTCTATGATCACGTCTCCCCGCCCCGCTTTCAAATGACCGTGACGTTCGCGGAGCAAGCAGGCAAAACCAAAGTGACGGCGCGTATGCTGTTTGAGTCGGCTGCTCTGCGTGACAAAGTTGCCGTCGAACACGGCGCGATCGAGGGTTTGATTCAAACCTTGGAACGTCTCGGAGAGGAGCTGGAACTCATGTCCGGTGTGCAGTTCGAAATCACGCGCGTCTTCGATGCGCCCCGCGATCTGGTGTGGAAAGCGTTCACCGAATCCGAGCGCCTGGCGCATTGGTGGGGGCCCAAAGGCTTCACCATGCTGACCTGCAAGGTGGATCTTCGCCCCGGCGGCGTTTTTCACTACTGCATGCGATCCCCGGATGGCCATGAGAGCTGGGGCAAATGGATCTATCGCGAAATCGTTGCGCCGGAGCGGCTGGTCACGGTCGTTTCGTTTACGGATGCCGAGGGGAATCTGTTGCGGCACCCCATGAGTCCTACTTGGCCGCTGGAAATGCTTCACACGATGACCCTGTCCGAGCGTGACGGCAAAACGACGCTGACGGCAACCGCGGTTCCAACGAACGCGACCGAAGAGGAACGCAAGACCTTCCACGCCGCGCATGGTTCCATGGAGCAAGGCTTCACTGGAACTTTAGATCAGCTCGATGCTTATCTCGCCGCCCAAAGCAAGCCTGCCCTCACCGTCACTACGCCTTCCGATCGCGAGATCGTTCTGACGCGTGTCTTCGACGCCCCGCGCGCTCTGGTCTTCGAAGTAATGACCAAGCCCGAGCACCTGACTCGCTGGTTTGGCCCCCATGGCTGGACGCTCGCCGTCTGCGAGGTGGCTTTCCGCGTGGGCGGAGCCTGGCGCTACGTCATGCGCCGACCAGGCGCCAAGGACATGGGTATGAGCGGCGTGTATAAGGAGATCGCGCCGCCCGGCCGGATCGTGTCCACTGAGTCGTTTGACGACTACCCCGGCGAATCGCTCAACACTCTTACTTTCGTCGAGCAGAACGGGAAGATGATTTTCGTCAACACGATTCTCCATGCATCGCGCGAGATTCGTGACGCAGTCATCAAGTCCGGCATGGAAATCGGCGCGGGAGAAACCTTCGACCGTTTAGCGGAGCATCTCACAAGTTTGATTGGAGGAGGCGCGGGATGAACCGCGCATTGTGGATTCTTCAGATATTGCTCGCCGTGCTCTTTTTGTTCGCCGGTGGAGTCAAGCTGGTAATTCCGCTCGCTCAATTGACGAAGGGAATGCCGCCCCAAATTTCCGGCAATTTCCTGAGACTGGTCGCGGTGCTGGAAGTGCTCGGCGGCCTCGGCCTGATTCTTCCGCGGCTCTTGCGCATCCAGGTGTGGTTGACGCCGGTCGCCGCGGTGGGACTTATCGGAATTATGATGGGCGCGACGGCGGTCACGCTCGCAACCGCTACTGCCGCGCAGGCGCTGCTTCCGTTGATTGTGGGAATCGTTCTGATCTTCGTGGCCTACGGCCGATGGCGACTGGCGCCGTAAGCTAAGAGCGATGAGCGTCGGCCCGATCGGGTTTCTCCGCGTGCGCGACCTCTTGCTGCACCATCGCGTGGAATACGACGAAGCTTGCCGCGAGTTCGCCTGGCCGCAACTCGACAACTTCAATTGGGCGCTCGATTATTTTGACGCCATGGCGTCCGGCAACGACGGCATCGCCTTGTTCGTGCTGGATGAGAGCGGGGTCGAAGCGAAGATCACCTTCGCCGCGCTGGCCGCGCGTTCCAATCGCGTGGCGAACTTTCTTCGAATGCGTCAGGGTGTCCAGCGGGGCGACCGCATCCTGGTGATGCTTGGCAATGATGTAGCTCTGTGGGAAATTCTCCTGGCCGCCTTCAAAATCGGCGCCGTCGTAATTCCATGCAGCTTGCTTCTCACCGAGGAGGACGTCCGCGACCGGATGGAACGCGGCGCGGTGAGTCATGTGGTCACCACTGCCGGACAATCCCACAAGTTCAACGCATATGCGGGTGCCTACACTCGAACCGTGATCGGCGATCCGTTGGCAGGCTGGCATAGCTACCATGAAGCCCATGCCGAGTCCGCGCAGTTTTCTCCGGATGGACCGACGCGCGCCACCGATCCGCTGCTGTTGTATTTCACGTCCGGCACAACCGGCCCGCCGAAGCTGGTTCTACAGTCGCATCAAAGCTATCCGGTGGGGCATCTGTCGACGATGTATTGGATCGGCCTTCAGCCGGGAGACGTGCATTGGAACATCAGCTCGCCCGGATGGGCCAAACATTCCTGGAGTAGTTTGTTTGCTCCCTGGAACGCCGGCGCAACCGTATTCGTGTACAGCTACGCGCGATTCGCAGCCCCGGCCGTTCTCGAAGCGTTGTGCCGCTACCCCATTACCACGCTATGCGCGCCCCCAACGGTCTGGCGCATGCTGATCCAGGAGAAGCTGTCGCAGTATCCGGTGAAGCTACGCGAAGCCGTCAGCGCTGGTGAGCCGCTCAACCCGGAAGTGATCGAGCAAGTCCGCGCGGCTTGGGGGCTGACCATCCGCGATGGCTATGGGCAAACTGAAACCACGCTGTTGGCTGCGAACTTTCCGGGCCAAGCGGTGAAGCCAGGATCGATGGGCCGCGCCGCGCCGGGTTACCGCATCGAACTTCTCGATCTCGAGGGCCAGCCTGCCGAAGAAGGCGAGGTTTGCGTCGACCTCTCGAATTCGCCGCTCGGCCTGATGCGCGGCGTTGCGGGCGAAGCTTTCCATCGGACCGGCGATATCGCGCGACGCGATGCCGACGGACATTTCTTCTACATCGGCCGCGCTGACGACGTGTTCAAGGCTTCGGATTACCGCATCAGCCCGTTCGAACTGGAGAGCCTTCTGGTGGAACATCCCGCGGTGGCGGAAGCGGCCGTGGTGCCGAGCCCTGATCCTATTCGGGCCGCCGTTCCCAAGGCGTTTATCGTGGTTGGCGCCGGGCATGATCCGTGCCCGGAACTCGCGCGCGACATCTTCGCGTTCGTCAAGCGCAAGTCCGCGCCGTACAAGCGTGTGCGCCGCCTGGAATTCTGCGACCTTCCGAAGACGACTTCAGGCAAAATCCGCCGGGTGGAGCTGCGGACGTCGGAGCAGAACCGCGCGACGCCGATCGAGCGCCGGGCGTTGGAATTTTTCGAAGAAGATTTTCCGTAGCGCGGACGCCGACCGTAGGAGCACGCATCATCTCGATGAGGAAAGGAAATCGCCGCGAACAAGAAATCTATCAAAAGCGGCTTGGCGAGGATTGACCGGATGAAGGATGCCGACATCCGCTCGACAAATCGTTTCTAAAGAAGGCGACAACGCATTGGCCACCGGTGAAGAAGCAGTTAACGACTCGACTCGACGCGGACGTGCTGGCTTGGCTCAAGCGTCACGGCAAGGGCTACCAGACGCGCATTAATCGCATCCTGCGCGTCGTGATGGAAAGCCAGCCTCCCCGCCCCCCCGATGAGTGGGAGATACCAATCAGGGCTGCGCTTTGGCCTGGGACTTCGCATAAGCGAATGACCTGTCAACGTCGGTAGAATTTTTCAACGGCATAAGGAAGAGCGCGATTGCATGCAATGACCAGTTCCCCGACAGCTAAAACGTAAGGTCTAGTGGTGCGAAAATGGCTAATCGACGCGCCACACCGGCGAGTCACAGCCATCCCAGCCCAGCCGAATCATCTACTTCCCCCTCGTCCCGCCCCGATCCTCTTGACACCCGCCCTTACACTAAAAGCGCATGAACCACGACGCGACCGGCGCATTTTGGCTTCGTTTCGCCAACTTTGAAAAAAACGTCACTCGCGCGCAAAACTACCCCTGATGCGCCACCTGGCCGCCCACCCCCAGCCCCAATCCCAAAATCCCAAAATCCCAAAACAAAATCGTCGGCCAGCACGCCTGACACCCCACCGATTACACTGTTCCTTATGGATAAACCGAATCATCACGATGTGGACGTCATATTGAAGCTCTACGATTTGCGCCGCGAGGAGCGCATGCGGAAGGCGCGAGGCTGGCTCTTCGGCTACAAAGCCACCAACGCCGCCGAGCATCAGGCCGCCTGCCCCCCTGGATCCGACGAGAATGCTTATTATCGGATGGTCACCAGCTATTGGGACATGGCAGCGTCGTTCGTCACCTCCGGCGCGGTCAACAAGGAGCTGTTCCTGGAAAACGCCGGCGAGCTCTTGTTCGTTTGGGAAAAAACCAGAACGACCGTCGCCGACACACGCAAGGCGATGGGCAACCCCAAGTATCTTTCCAACCTCGAAACCGTGGCCCAGGCCATGATCGACAACATGCCGCCCGGCGCCTACCAGGCTTTCTCGGCCCGAGTGCGGGGGTAGGCGCATAGCGCTCCAAAGCTGTAAAAGCTAATCCCCATGCGCCGCGAAGCCGATTTCTTTGGAGATCGTGAGATGGATCTGATCTACATAGCCAAAAAACTGCAAGAAGCCTTGCGGCTGGAATCGGCTTTCACCGAATCGGGCGTGGACTACGCCGTCGAAACCGACAAGTACGTCGGGGGCGTCCTCTTCCGCAGCGAGCGCGTGGGCGCTTTCTTTTATGTTCTGCCGGAGGCCGCGGCCCAGGCGCGCGATATCATGCGCCAGCACGGCTTCCGCGTTCATGCCTTGCTCACGGAAGGTGCCCAATGAAAATGCGCTGGTTGACGATGCTTGCCGGAGTCGCGCTCACTGCGTCGCTCTTCGCACAGACCACCAGCCCTCTGGCTGAACAATATCGCGAAAGCACCGGCCGCCTCATTGACGCCGCACTCGCCGACCAGGAGGGCATGGATAAACTGACCTATTTATGCGACCGCATCGGCAATCGCCTGAGCGGATCCACTGCGCTCGAACGTGCCGTGACGTGGGCCGCCGCGCAGATGAAGGCCGACGGGCTCAGCAACGTCGTAACACCGAGTGTCAGGGTCCCACATTGGGTGCGCGGCAACGAGAGCGCCGCCTTGACGGAGCCCGTCGCTCGCCCGCTGACTATCTTGGGACTTGGCGGCAGCATCGGCACTCCCAAGCGCGGCATCACCGCCGAAGTTGTACCGGTTTCGAGCTTCGAGGATCTCGAGAAACGCGGGCGCGCAGCCGTCCAGGGCAGGATCGTCCTCTTTAATGTCCCCTACGAAGGCTACAACCGCACTGTGGTTTATCGCACCGCCGGAGCTTCGCGCGCCGCGCGTCTGGGCGCGGTAGCGGCGCTGGTGCGTTCCATCACGCCGGTGAGCATTCAGTCGCCGCACACCGGCGCGCTCGAATACGCCGACGGTCTTCCGAAGATTCCTTCCGCGGCCGTGACCATCGAAGATGCTCTGCTGATCCAGCGCCTGGCGGACGCCGGAAATGCGGTCACGGTCCACCTGGAAATGGAAGCGCATATGTTGCCCGATGCCGAGTCCGCTAACGTGATCGGCGAGATTCCCGGCCGCGAGCGTCCGGACGAAATCGTCGTGATCGGCGGCCATCTGGATTCGTGGGACGTCGGCGCGGGCGCGCAGGACGATGGCTCCGGTTGCATCACTGCGCTCGAAGCCGCGCACCTGATCCACAAATTGGGTTTGCGGCCCCGCCGCACGCTGCGTGTCGTCTTCTGGACCAACGAGGAGAACGGCGGCGCCGGCGGCGAAGCGTACCGCATGTGGGCCGGCGATACCGTCAAGAATCACGTCGCCGCAATCGAAATGGACGGCGGCGCGGAAAAACCCATGGGCTTCGGCCTCAGCGCGAACGGCGATCTGCAGGCGTCCCTCGCGCGACTGCGCGAGATTGGCGCGTTGCTCGAACGGATCGATGCCGCTTCCATTCAACCCGGCGGCGGAGGCGCCGATATCGCGCCCATCATGGCGGACGGCGTTCCTGGACTCGCGCTACGCACCGTGGGCACGCATTATTTCGACTGGCACCATTCGCGCGCCGATACGCCGGACAAGGTCAAGCTGGAAGATTTGCGCGGAAATATCGCGGCGATGGCCGTGATGGCTTATGTCTTGGCTGACATGCCTGCGCCCCTGCGCCAGACTCCGTCATCGACCCGCTGATGTGTACTCCAGTTCTTTGGTGATCACAAGCTGAAGATCAGGCCACATTAAGCCTCCGATTTTTCGCCCGTTGATAAAAAGGGTCGGAGTTCCTTGAACGCCCAGCGCGTGGCCCTCCGCGATGTTGCGATCCACTTCAGGTTCGGTGGCTTTCGTGTCGATGCACTGCCCGATCTTTGCTGAATCCACTCCGTTTTGACCGGCCCAGGCGACAACCTTGGCTTTCAGATTTTCGCCGTCGATCTGTTCCTGGTTGGTGTAGATCCAGTCGTAGAATTTCCAAAACGCGGATTGGTCCTGCTTATATACGCACCGGCCGGCGATCGCGGCCGCGCGAGCCCAGGGGTGCAACGATTCGAGCGGATAATTCTTGAAGACCACTCGCACCTTTCCGCCGAATGCATCGACCATATCGTGTCGCAAAACGGGCGCTTCCATTTTGCAGTCCGGGCACTCGAAGTCGCCGAATTCGACAATCGTCACCGGAGCATCGGCTGGGCCGAAACTCGGTTGATCGCCAAGAGTAAGTTTGTCCAGGTTTGCCTGGAACGGCTGCTTGTTCAGATCATAAATGTCGCCCTTGACGATCGTCTGCCCGTCCGCGGAAACATAAAACGATTCGTCCTTTTGAGCGGTGTCGAAGATCAGGTGTACGGTTACTTCCGAGAATCCAGGAAGGTACTTCGACGGTTTCGGATCATCGATCTTGAACGTTACATTGCCGCGATAGATCTCGATGTGGCGAATATACGCTTCGAGCGTGGCTTTGTCCAAGGCGCTTTTGCCCGGCGCGGCCCAGGCCAGCGGCAACGCGGCCAGCATCAGAATAGCGGCGAAAGTTTTCATCAGCCTTCATTCTATTCCGATCGGCGTCGCGGAGACTTCCCGGTTCAGAGCGTTCGCTGTGGAATGAGTATTGTGTGTCATTCTGGTTGCGCGGAAAGCGATAGAATACGCCCAATGCTCAAAATAGTGTGCGTGACCGTGGCTCTCGCGGCCGGTGGCGTGGTGAGGCTCGGCGCTCAGCAAGCCGCGTCCGGACAACTTACGTACCAAGCAAACTGCGCGAGTTGCCATCGGCCGGACTTGGCGGGCAGCGGTGAGGCGCCGCCATTGGCGGGAAGCAACTTCATGACAACGTGGGGCGCGCGTCCGGTGAGCGATCTGATCAGCTACATGGCGTCGGCCATGCCGCCGTCCAATCGCGGCGGCCTCGGCGAGAAAGCTTATGTCGATCTGGCGGCTTTCATCCTTCAAGTGAACGGCGCACAAGCCGGGGCGCAGCCGATCGAGGCGACCACGTCATCGGCCATCCAAACCATCGCGACGGGGAAAGTGGAAATTCCCTCGCCGCGAGATTCTGCGGCTGCGAACATCCGGCTGCAAACGACGCCCGGGCGCGGCCTCACAGTCACGGGGCAAGTCAAGAATTATCCGCCGGTAACGGAGGCGATGCTACGGAATCCCGACCCGGCCGACTGGCTCATGATCCGGCGCGATTACCATGCCTCCAGCTACAGCCCGCTGACGCAAATTAACGCGGGCAACGTGAAGAATCTTCGCCTGGTGTGGGAGTGGTCCATGAACGAAGCCGGCGGCGCGAATGAGCCGACTCCGATCGTGCACGACGGGATCATTTTTCTTGCCAACCCCGGCAATGTCGTGCAGGCGATTGACGGCCGTACGGGCGATCTCATTTGGGAGAATCGCATCGGGCCGGATTCCACCGGAGCCATTGGCGCGATGCGCAGCCTGGCTCTGTATCAAGACCAAGTTTTCATGGCGACCACTGATGCCCGGCTACTGGCGTTGGATGCGCGGACCGGCAAAATCGTGTGGAACACCGCGATCGCCGATCCGGCCAGAGGCTACACCGAGACGAGCGGCCCCATCGTAATCCGGGGAAAAGTAATTCAGGGGTTGAGCGGTTGCGATCAATATAAGAAGGACGGCTGCTTCATCAGCGCGTATGATCCCGAGACCGGCAAACAGCTTTGGAGATTCGACACGGTCGCGCGGGAAGATCAGCCAGGCGGCGACACGTGGGGCAAGCTTCCAAATCTGCTGCGCGCCGGCGGTGATACATGGATCACCGGCAGCTACGATCCGGATCTCAACCTGACTTATTGGGGCGTAGCGCAGGCCAAGCCTTGGATGCGCGCCACGCGTGGATCCGGATCAGCCAAAGCGCTCTACACGAGTTCCACGCTGGCGCTTAATCCGGACAGCGGCAAACTCGCCTGGTATTACCAGCATGTCGCGGGCGAGAGCCTGGACCTGGATGAGGTGTTCGAGCGCGTCCTGGTGGACTCGGACGGACAGAAGCTGGCGTTTACGATTGGAAAGCCCGGCATTTTGTGGAAGCTCGATCGGACAACGGGCAAATATATCGCGCGAAAAGAAACGGTATACCAGAATGTGTTCGACCAATTTGACGAGGCAACTGGCGAACCACGCTATCGGGCCGATATTCTGGAGCAGCAGACCGGCCAGTGGGTCCAAGCGTGTCCCAGTACTGAAGGCGGCCATAACTGGCAAGCCATGAGCTACCATTCGGGAACCGGCCAGCTTATTATTCCGCTAAGCCAGAGTTGTCTCGAGATGAAGGGCCGCGTGGTCGAGTTCAAAGAGGGCTCGGGCGGAACGGCCGCCGACCGGCGCTTTTTCGAGATGCCGGGGAGCAACGGGAACATCGGCAAGCTCGCCGCTTACGATGTGAAGACGATGAAGGAAAACTGGTCGTTCCAACAGCGGGCGCCATTCCTGACCGCTGTTCTATCGACTGCCGGCGGCATTGCGTTTGTTGGCGATCTCGATAGGAACTTCCGAGCGGTGGATGTAAAGACCGGCAAGGAGCTATGGCGCACCCGCTTGGGCACTGCAGTGCAAGGCTTCCCGGTTTCGTTCAGCATCGGCGGAAAGCAATACATCGCGGTCACCACCGGAATGGGCGGAGGCAGTCCCAGGCAAGTGCCGTTGACGATCGCTCCCGAGATTCATCATCCGTTGAGCGGGAACGCGCTGTATGTGTTCGCGCTGCCAGACGAAAAATGATCGGGCTACCGGGCCGTGCACGGCTGCGGATCCCAGCCCGATGCGTCGGCGAGTTTCTTAAAGTGGCTGGTGGTGACGAATGGAAGCGCCAGATACGCGGGGTCGTCCACGACCGTCATCACCATGAGCCAGGTATCGGCGTTCGGCTCGCTAAATATGTCGTAATATTCCTTGAGAAAGGTTTTATCGCTGTAAGGGACGCCGTTCTTTCGCAAATATCCGGCGCGCAACTGCGTGGTGGTCACTTCGAGCGATCTGGACTTCGCGCCGAGCCGCGGCGCAAGGCCCAACCCGAATACGACTGGCGGATTGGGGGTCGGCAAAGCGCCCTCCCATTTTGCGGACGAATATCCTTGCCACGACGGTGCGGCGCCGCGCGAGGGTTCGCCGCTGAAATGGAGCAGGCGAGTCTGCTGACCGGCGTCGGTCTCGATCTTGAGAGTTGTATCGTCCTGCCATGTGATGTGCAGGCGCCCAGGAACGCGCATGATGGCGGGCGCGCCGTAGCTTTTGCATTGCAGGCCCGCGGCTTCGTCCTTGGCCGGATCCCATTCGTCGATCACTTTGCGGGCGGCGGCATTGGTCGGAATGCTGGCGGCGTCTCCTTTGAGCGGGGTTACCATGCGCCAGCGCCAGTCTTCGGTGACGTAGGCAACCCAGTAGCCTGTGAAATCCACCGGGGCGCCCGGTTTTCCAGGAGCCGGAGGAGGTGGAGCAGGAGGTCCGAACTGTGCGCAGAGTCCAGCGGCGGCGGCGAGTATTAGGATCGGCAGTTTGAATTTCATTGTCGAAAGACTCTTGTAAACTGCTTCGACAAAGCGATCGGCCGTGACGAAGCTTGAGGGCGTTACATATTCAGTGTCATAGTCGAACGTGGGTTTGGCGGCTTTCACCTGATCGAGCGTCATGTGTTTTTGGATCATGTCACGGATGCGGTCGCGAACGATGACCACCATGTCGCGAAACTCAACTACGTCGGCGTCGTCGCAGATCCGGCCGTGGCCGGGAATCACGTAGGTGCCGCCCTCCTGCGTCTTGGCGGGGACGGCCAGTTGCAAGATGTGGTTCAGCGCCGCAATCTCTCCTTGCACGCTGCCGCCGTGCTCGATGTCGAGGAACGGATATCCGTCGGGTGTGAAAATATCGCCGGTGCTGATGACGTCGGAGCCGCGAAACAGAACCACGCTGTCGCCGTCTGTGTGCGCGTTCGGCTCGTGGTAAATGATTACCGCCTCGCCGTTGAAATGCAGGTGTTTCTCCGGCGTTCCGTATTCGTCGATGGGGAGGCCCGCCTCAGGAAAGGGAGCTAGTCCGGGCGCGGTTGCGGTCAAGCGGTTCAAAACATTTTCATGCGCGATGATTTTGAGCGGAAGCGCGGGATCGGAACCGGCGAGTTTTGCGATGGCGGCGTTTCCGCCGACGTGATCCGGATGCACGTGCGTGTTGATGATGTAGCGAATCGGTCCGGGAGATAGTTTGCGAATCTCGGCCATCAATTTCGGCGCCAGGGGCGCAAATTGGGTGTCCACCAGCAGCACGCCTTCGCTGCCGACCTGCACTGTTGTGTTGCCGCCCGCGCCAACCAGCATGTAGATGTTGTGCTGAACGGGCTCGACGTGGATTTGCACGTTATCGAAGTTTTGTTGCGGCTGCGCGGCGGCGCGCGCGAGGCAAAAGACAAAAAGGGAAGAAATGATTGAAACGTTTCTGGTCATGGCCGGTTTACCGTTTGGGCGGAGCGGCCGTGGGACTGAGGCAAATCTGGCCTTCGGCGCCGCACGAGCAGTAGCGCTCGCAACGATCGCGGGGCTGCTCGGGTTTGCCCATCTTCTTCCGGTATTCGGGATACAGCGTTTCGGCGCCGCCGCGCGTTGCATCATAGGGCAATCCGTACCAATCGGCGACTTCATGCAGAAACGGATTTGTTCCCGGCAAGTGATTGGGAACGTAATCGCCCGCCTTCGGCACTTCGGCGACCGTCTCGCAGATATCCCGGGCGATCACTTGCGCGGGATCCAAGATCCAGGTTTGCGTCCGCACCAGAGGCTCGGTCATGAAAACAGGATCGGTCACCACCGTGGCGACGGTGAGAAAGTTCCCGTGCCGAACCCAATGCTCGGTGAAGGTGGCTTTGTCGCTGCGGGGGACGCCATTGCGCTTCAAGTAACTTTCCTTGAGGTGCGTGGTGTAGATGTTCAGCATGTTGTCGTCCCAGGCGCCGGTGGAAAAGCCTTGCCAGGTGTGCGGCGCGTATTCGGAGGGATGCGGCCGGCCATCCAACCAGATAGTTCGCTCCATCTCCTGAAAGTTGATCCGGGTGTGAAACGCGGTGATGCGCTGGGTGACGGGATCGTGGATGGTATCGACGCGCATGTTGGCGAGGCCGCGCATGGAATAGTCGGCGGAGTGCGGCCGGCATTGATACTCGGGAACCACGGAAATACGATCCGCATCGTAGCTATCGGCGCGCAGGCGTGCGGCGTCGTTCAAGGGGAGCCCCAAGTAGTCGCCCAATTCAGGGCCGGGAATGCGGTCGGGAAGATCCTCGTGGTACAGCGGCGCCCAGCTTCCGGAAAAATCCACCTGCGCGAAGGCCGGGTGCGGATAGGAGCAGCGACGGCCGCGAGAAATCGAATCATAATCTACAACGTTCCCTTCTCGCCGAGACTTTTGTACACGGCCTCGACGAACATGCTAGTGGTCCAGAGGCCCGTGGTGGCGCCCCAGCGCGGATCGTAGTCGCGCGTAGGCCGGGCGGCTTTCACCTGATCGAGCGTCATGCCTTTCTTCTTCATGTCCAATATCCTGTCGCGAATGATGGTCATCATGTCGCGGTAGTAGGCGACATCGGCGGCATCGCAAAGCCGCCCGTGGCCTGGAATTATATACGTTCCGGCTTCTTCATTGCGCGCCGTGATCACCAGCGCCAGAATCTGGTTCAGCGCGTCAAGTTCGCCCTGGATGCTGCCGCCGCGAGCCAAGTCGATCACCGGGTAACCGGTGGTCGTAAAGATTTCGCCCGTACTGATTACATCAGAGCGGCGGAAGAAAACGATACTGTCGCCGTCGGTGTGCGCCGCTTTCGGGTGCAGAATACGAATCCCTTCGTCGTTGAAGAAAAGGTCCTTTCTGCGCCCGAAATAGGTGTCGGTGGGCAGCATGCCGAAAGGTGCGGCGGGACGGCCACCGTCCGCGGCTGTCATCCGATTGAGCACATTTTGGTGCGCGATGACCTTCGCGCCCTCCCTGGCGTCATCGGTGAGATTCGTGACGTCGCCGCCGGCGATGGTCTGACCAAGTTTTGCGATCTTTTCATTTCCGCCGGTGTGGTCCGAGTCGAGATGCGTATTGATGATATAGCGGATGGGCCTGCCTGAGATTTTCGCGATCTCAGCCAGCACGGCATCGGTCATGCCGGACAAGCCCGTGTCCACCAGCAGCACTCCTTCGCTTCCCGCGTCCACGGCGATGTTGCCGCCGGCACCCGAGAGCATGTAGATGTTTCCGCGTACGCGCTGCGCATGGATGCCATGCGGAGGAGCTTGGGAGACATTGACGGCCGGCTCGATCGCGCTGCTTACGGGTGGCTTTCGCATGGCCATCCGATATTCGGGATACATGGTCTGGGCTCCACCGCGAATGGCTTCGACCGGCAGGCCGTGGTTTTGGGCGAATTCCGAAAGAAACGGGTTGGTTCCCGGCAAGTGATGGGGAACGGAACCCTCCGGCCGCTGGACCTCTTCGGCGACTTCGCAAGGATAAGGATCGATGGTTTGCTGCGGCGAGAGAACCCAGTTGGTGGTGCGGATGAAGGGCTCGGTCAGATAGACCGGATCTGTGATAATGCTCACCAACGTCAGATAGTCGCCGTGGCGGATCCAGTGCTCGACCAGCGTGGCGCGGTCACTGCGCGGAACGCCATTCCGCCGCACGTAGCTCTCCTTGAGATGCGTCGTGGTGACGGTGAGTTCATTGCCGTCCCATTTTCCAGTGGAAAATCCCTGCCAGGTGTGAGGCGCATCTTCTGAAGGATGCGGACGGCCATCCATCCAAATGGTTCGTTCCTGCGCCTGCCACTGGACATGCGTGTGATAGGCGATCACCTGCTGCGTCTCGGTATCGACATCCTTCCAAATTCGCAGGTCGGCCGGGCCACGCGTTCCGTAGTCGGCCGGATGGGGACGGCACTGCCACTCCGGCAGGGTCGCGATGGATGCGTCCCAACTGTCGGCGCGAAGACGGGCCGCATCGGTGATGGGCAAGCCGAGGTAATCGCCGAGTTCCGGGCCGGGAATCCGTTCGGGCTGGTCCTCGTGATAGCGCGCGCCCCACTCGCCGGTGAGATCGTACTGGCCAAACAGAGGCAAGCTTAAAAGCAGAGCTGCGATCGCGCATCGGGAAGCTGACATGGTTTCGCCCGTTATGGTGGTTGGCGACAGAAAGCCGCCCGTGGTCTGAAATCATATATGCTCCCGCAGGTGGATTGCGGGAGGGGCGATGGAAGGATCGTGAAGCTTAAACGACGTCGACGCCCATGCTGCGGGCGGTGCCTTTGACGCTGCGGACGGCGGCGGCTACATCGAAGCAGTTGAGATCGGGCATCTTGAGCTTGGCGATCTCTTCGACTTGCTTCTCGGTGATCTTGCCGACCTTAGTTTTGTTGGGCTCGGCCGAGCCCTTCGCCAGATTCACGGCGCGCTTGATCAGCACCGGCACCGGCGGCGTCTTGGTGATGAAGGTGAAGGAGCGGTCGCTGAAAATAGTGATGACCACCGGGATGATCAGCCCCTCTTGGTCCTTGGCCGACGTCTTGGCGTTGAACGCCTTGCAGAACTCCATGATGTTCACGCCCTGCGGTCCCAAAGCGGTGCCAACGGGCGGCGCCGGCGTGGCCTTGCCCGCCGGAATTTGCAACTTCACTTGTGCAGTAACTTTCTTTGCCATGTCTTAATCCTTGCTTACCTGGAGAAAATCCAATTCCACGGGGGTGGAACGGCCAAAAATAGTGACCAGGACGCGCAGGGTGTTGCGCTCCGGGTTGATCTCGTCCACTTTGCCCGAGAAGTTGGCGAACGGTCCATCCACGATGCGCACGGTCTCGCCGCGTTCGAAGTTGACCTTGGGGCGCGGGCGCTCGGCCGAAGTCTGCTGGCGGAACAAGATGGAATTGACCTCGTCGGCGGTCAGGGGAACCGGGCTATTGCCGCCGCCGACAAATCCGGTGACGCGCGGAGTGTTCTTCACCTCATGCCACAGTTGATCGCTCATGTCCATCTGCACCAGCACGTAGCCGGGATAAAGCATGCGCTTACTGGTGACCTTCTTGCCGGCGCGCAATTCCACCACCTCTTCGGTGGGAATCAGAATTTGTCCGATCTGGTCGGCGAAACCGAAGGCCTGGGCGCGTCCACGCAGCGAATCCGCCACCTTTTGCTCAAATCCGGAGTAGGTGTGGATGATGTACCAATTCTTGGTTTCGTCGGCGGCCGCAGGCACGGCAGCGGGAGCTTCTTCGGCTCCGTTGGGCGCGGCAAGGGCTGACTCCGGTGTCGTCTCGACTGGAGCCGTGGTCTCGTCAGTGGGAATAATTTCTTCGTCGGCCATGAATCTCTACTTGGTGAAAGCGCTCATCAGCTTGTTAATAAGACTTGCAAAAATCTGATCGACCACCGCAAAGTAGGCGGCGAAGGCGAAAACGGCTATGATGACAACCAGCGTGGTAGCGCGAACCTGCTTCCAGGACGGCCAGGTAACTCGGCGCATCTCGGCTTGCAGCTCTTCGAAATAATTCTTCACGCCGATGGGCCAACTGGCAGCCCTCTGCATGAAATCCCGAGCGTCGCCTTCCGGTAGTTGTGCGGTAGCCATGTTTCTGATTTCCTCGCTCCGAGTGGATGGCAGGGGCAGAGGGATTTGAACCCCCAAAGGCGGTTTTGGAGACCGCTGGTTTACCGTTAGCCTATGCCCCTCCGCTCGGGCCGTCTCTACACTCAGTTACTCAACCCAGTCTACTTGATTTCCTTGTGCGGCTTATGTGTGCGGCAAAACGCACAAAACTTGCTCATTTCAAGCCGCTCGGTCTTGGTCTTCTTGTTCTTGGTTTTGCTGTAATTTTTTCGTTTGCACTCGGTGCATTGTAATGTAATGATTTCGCGCATTGTCGCTCCTTACTCGATGATCTCGGTGACCGTTCCCGCGCCCACCGTCCGGCCGCCCTCGCGGATCGCAAACCGCAATCCCTTGTCCATCGCCACCGGCGTGATCAGCTCCACAATCAGGCTGATGTTGTCGCCCGGCATCACCATCTCGGTCCCCGCCGGCAATTCCGCCACTCCCGTCACGTCCGTGGTCCGGAAATAAAACTGCGGCCGATAGCCCTTGAAAAACGGCGTGTGACGCCCGCCCTCTTCCTTGCTCAATACGTAGATCTCGCCCCTGAACTTCTTGTGCGGCGTAATCGATCCCGGCTTGGCGATCACCTGGCCGCGCTCCACGTCGTCCTTTTCAATACCGCGCAGCAGCAACCCGACGTTGTCCCCCGCCCGGCCTTCGTCCAGCAGCTTCTTGAACATTTCCACGCCGGTCACCACCGTCTTGCGCGTGTCCTTGAAGCCCACGATCTCCATTTCCTCGCCGACCTTGCAGATTCCTTTTTCGATACGACCGGTGACAACCGTTCCACGGCCCTGGATGGAGAAAATGTCTTCAATCGGCATCAGGAACGGCTTTTCGATGTCGCGCGCCGGCGTCGGCACGTACTCGTCCACCTTCGCCATCAGCTCGTCTACCGTCTTTTCCCACTTCTCTTCGCCGTTCAACGCTCCCAGCGCGCTCACCCGCACCACGGGGAGATCGTCGCCCGGGAACTGATACTTCGACAGCAGCTCGCGTACTTCCAGCTCGACGAGCTCGAGCAGCTCCGGATCATCCACCATGTCGACCTTGTTCAGCGCCACCACGATGTAGGGCACGCCCACTTGGCGGGCCAGCAGCACGTGCTCGCGCGTTTGCGGCATCGGACCGTCGGTGGCCGCCACCACCAGGATCGCGCCATCCATCTGCGCGGCGCCGGTGATCATGTTCTTGATGTAATCGGCGTGGCCCGGGCAATCCACGTGCGCATAGTGCCGGTTGGCCGTTTCATACTCGATGTGCGCCACCGCGATCGTGATACCGCGCGCCTTTTCTTCCGGCGCGTTGTCGATGGAATCGAACGAGCGGAACTTCACTTTCGGATTGTGCTTGGCCAGCACCTTGGTGATGGCCGCCGTGAGCGTCGTCTTGCCGTGATCGATGTGACCGATGGTCCCGATGTTCACGTGCGGTTTGCTGCGGTCAAATTTTTCCTTCGCCATTTGAGAACCTTCTCGTCAGAACTTTCCCGTCGTAACCTTTATGAAGAAGTGGAGCCGTTGACCGGGATTGAACCGGTGACCTCGTCCTTACCAAGGACGCGCTCTACCAGCTGAGCTACAACGGCCGAAACCTTTTCTGGTGGACAGGGGAGGATTCGAACCTCCGTAGCTCGCAAGGAGCGGCAGATTTACAGTCTGCTGCCATTAACCACTCGGCCACCTGTCCAAAAAACCGAGCCCTCCCCACCGAATCCGTGATACAGAAACCCGCTTGTAAAAGAGGACGAAACTGAAATCGGCGGAGGGACCGGAATTTACAAATCCATCGTAAAGTTTAGCATAAAGTGGACCGCGGCGCTTCGAGGCTAAGGCTATGCCGAGACTTCGATCTGCTCGACGTGTAAGGTGGGCTCGGGAATGGCCTCACCATTCATCCGCATACCTTCAATGTGAAACTCGATTGCTTCCTTTATCAGCTCCCCGTGTTCGCTTCAACTTCCATCCATCAGCTTCGACGAGCTTGATCGCATCTCTGACCTTCGAGGCGCCCAGGCCGAGGTCGTCGGCGCTCCCACAGCCAAAGTCACTGCCACGGTTCACGATGTCAGCGGAAGACCTGGATGGGAATCGGCTCGCTCCCGTTGACTTCGAGCGGTAGTTGGCCGGTTGGCGCGCCTTCGGGAATCTCAACATTGACCTGACGCGGGCGCTTGCCGGCTTCGGCTTCAATGTAGATTACAGCCAGACGCTGGCCGCCCAACGTGACGCGCACGTTAGTCCTATCGGCGTTCTCCGGCAGACCGGTTACCCAGACTGACAGCACCTTGCCACCCGAGAGGTCCAGTTCACCCTGGCGCCATGTCGTGCCGTCAGATACGCCGACGATGGCTGCGGCCGTGGTTAGTTCGGGAAAGTCAACGGCTATGCGTTGGGGATTTGACGGCGCGCTATGGCCGACGCGGACCGTGACCTCATGCCATCCGGGTGTGAGCCCTGGAGGCAATTTGAACTTCGCTTCCCAAAACCCTTCCTCCTTCCTTGCGACGTGCATGGCGCGGACTCCATAGCCTCCGGCTTCCGGATAGATGTCGTCGATCCGGCATTTGCCCTCGATTCGAAAGGCGATGGTGACGTATTCGTCCCGGTGCGTCTGAAAATTCAAGCCGAAGTTCGTGTGGTGGGCAACGTAAAGAAGTTCGGGCGGTTTACCAGATCGGTGCGCCACAGGTTCCCATTTGCGGTAGCAGGCCACGCAGGCACTGAGCTCGAGCGTCGCCAGATGGTTTACGCGTGCGAAGCCCGCAGTACGGCACATGGCCATAAGGCAGGCGAGGTTGGGTGCGCACCAGTTGTCGGATTGTCCTCCGAATTCCTCATTCTCGAAGAATTCCATGATAGGGCGGTCGAGGGCTTTTTCGCTGGTACGGAGTTCATCCTGGAGGATGAAAGAGTCGACGGCCGCAAGATCGGTGGTGATGGAGCAGACGCGTTCGAGCGCGAGCAGAGGATGTTTGAGGTGGTAGAGGACGCCCATGAAAAGAACGATGTCGAAGCGGCCGACACGTGCGGGCGTCAGATCGTAGACATCCATGATGCGATAGTCGGCGCGTGAATTGAGAGCGGCGTGGATTTGGCGGAAGTGTGGGTTGTCCCAGTTATCAACGGCCACGACGGTCCCGCCACGTCGCTCCATCTCGAAGGTGAACCAGCCGTCCCAGGCTCCGATGTCTAGGATGCGTGCGCCGTGGAGGTCTTCGGGAATGGGGAACTGGTCGATGCGGCGCTTCAAGCCGTGGATCGGATTGACGCCTTCAATGTGGCTGCCATCGGGAAGATCGAAGCTGTGCCACCAACCGCGGGTGTCGAGTTCGCTCTGCCATCGGCGAACGTAGGAGAAGCTTTCGGCTGACATGCAATTCCCAAGAATAGCTGACCGGATGCACCTCCGCGCTCCTTAGTTGGCGCGTTTTTGGCGAAGCACAAATGGGTTGTTTGGCATCTTTCGGTTCCAGAGCTGCCATAGTTCCTGGCGGCGATTCTCGAAAGACGCGGCCTCGCCGTCACGTCCAAGGCGGCGGAGAATCGCCGCCAATGCAGCATAGTGACCGGAGAGATGATATGCATCTTCGAGGTCGTTCCTCGGGTCTGGGTTCGACGCCATAACCTTGGCGAGCAGTTCTCGATAAGCTTGAGCAGCCTTTTCCAACTGCCCTGTTTCCGCGTACTGGTCCGCTGAGGCTCGCATCGTGATATCGGGCTCGCTGCTCAGCGTAATCTTCTCGGCGGGATAGTCCCTGGTTTCTCGCAACAAGCTGACGGCGCCCTCGATTCTTTGTCTGGCTTCCTTCTCCTGGTTCAACCGGCGCAAAGCGTACGATGAATCGGCGAGGAGCACGGCTTCGTCCCGCTTGGTTTCGGCGTTGCTATTTCGGACTTTGTGTATGGTCTCGATGGATCGGTCATAAACGGCCATCGCTTCCCGCGGACTGCTATCGAGCAGGATACTGCCGAGTCGCCGTCCCATTTCCGCGAAAAACATACGGTCGTGATTGTCGTCCGGGTCTTTGTTGACTAAATCCCCAGCAATATCGAGTGCCTTCTGGAGTGCCTGAACCGCCTCCGCCGGGCGATCGAGATTCACTTCGCCGCGTTCTCCTAAAATCGACCCTTCGCGCCACAAAACGAGTGCGAGATTCGCGCGCTGCCATGTTTTGTCCTGATCCGCCAGCAGTTGTTCCTGGATCTTTCGCGATTCTTGAATGGCCTCGAGCGCTCCGTCCAGGTCTCCCGAATCACGAAGTGCCACGGCCATAATGCCAAGCGCGAGACTGCGCTGCGGGGCGGCGGACTGGAGAGGTTGCGAGATCTCAATGGCGCGGCGGGCATAGCGAATGGTGTCCGCGTACCGGTGATTGTCGTCAAACGTAACTGCGACGTTGCCGTACATGAACGCGGCTTCCCGGATTTCCCACGGCCCGAGGCCGCCACCGGCGGTGTAGCGGTCGAGCTGCTCGGCCGCCTTACGAGCTTCGACGAGCGATTCGCCGGGCCGATTCTGCATGGAAGCCACCGCCATGCGATCGTGCGCGATGGTGGCCGACGTCAGGAGCGCGCGCGGATATTTGGGATCAACCTTCAAAACAGATTCCACAAACGCGTCTGCCTTGCTCAGGCTTTCTTCAGCCTCCGCGAATTGTCCCAGGTTGGAATTGACCGGCACCCCCTGGATCTGGGCCAGCTGCAGATACGCGGCGCCGATTTCCATGGCGAGATCCTTGTCGCCGCGCGTCTCCGCGCCAACTCGTTTCAGGTATTCCAGAGACGTCGATACGATCAGTTGGCGGGCCTTGGTGTTTCCCGGGGTGTCGCGAATTTGCGCATCGATGTCGAAGAGCTTGTTGGCAAGTTGGCGAACCTGCAGGAATCGCTGCTCTGCAATCGCGCGCTCGCGATTTGCGACGTATACACCAGCCACCAGGCTGGTGACCACCATTGCTGCCGCCGCCAGAGGGAGCCAGAATCTGCGTACAAACTTGCGGGCGCGGTAGGCCAAGTCACCCTTTCGGGCGCGAATGGGCCGCGATTCAAGGAACGACTGCAGCTCTTCGCCAAACTGTTCCGCCGTGGCGTAGCGCTCCTGCGGATCCTTCCGCAGGGCCTTCATCAGAATGAGTTCGAGGTCACCCTTCAACGCCGGCGTCCACTTGCTTGGGCGAGTCACCTCGCGCGTGCAGATGGCGGCTAGGATGGCCTCCGGCGAACCGGGGCCGAATTCATGCGGAGGCTTGCGGGTCAGCAGGCGATAGAGCACCGCGCCCAACGAATATATGTCCGTGGCCGTACTCACCGTCCCGCCCATTACCTGTTCGGGACTGGCGTATTCGGGCGTCAGCATCCTCAGGCCGGTGGAGGTGGACTCATTCGTCAGATAGATCAGCTTGGCGATGCCGAAATCCAGTAACTTCGGTTCGCCATCCTCGCTGACCAAAATATTGGTGGGCTTGAGGTCGCGATGCACGATCAGGTTGGTGTGCAGGTAGGCGACAGCCGCACAGACCTTAGCAAACAATGCAATCGTTTTGCGAACCGGAAGTTCGCTGGTAAAAACGTCGATCGGCTTTCCGTCGACGTATTCCATCGCGAGGAACGGCTGGCCGTCCTCCAAATGGCCCGCGTCAAGAAGGCGCGCTATGTTGGGATGAGCCAGCGTCGCAAGGATCTGGCGCTCCTGAAGAAAACGCTCGCGCTCCAGATAATCAGCGCCAGGCCGGAGCAACTTCACGGCGACCTGCTGGGTCACTTCGCCGTCCGCGCGTTCCGCCAGGTAGACGGCGCCCATTCCGCCGCGCCCAATTAGACGAACCAGCCGGTAGGGCCCGCATCTCTGGCCCACCTTCTCCAGATGGCCCAGCGCCCGTTGTGCGGCGAGTTCAATATCGCGTTGGAGCGACCGGCTGGCGCTCGAATCGAAAGCCAATAACTCCTCTACCTCACGCCGCGTTTGCTGATCGACGCCATGCCGGACGAAGTAACGTTCCCGCGCGGCCGGAGACAAGTCGGCCAGCTCGTGAAACAAATCTTCTAGCCGGCTATTCACTCAGCCATCTCTTTGCGCAGCCAGGCCTGCGCCAGCCGCAACTCGCGCCGGACGATGTGGACGGAGATGGCGAGGACTTCGGCGGACTCTTCCGCGGTCATGCCGCCAAAGAATCGCATCTCCACTAATCGCGCTTTACGTGGATCATCGTGGGCCAGCCGTTCCAGAGCTTCATCAATCGCCAGCAGGGACTTATCCGGTTGCCGGCCGATATCCGGAAGTTCGGCGAGTTGGATTTCCTCCGACGCGCTCCGCTTTGCGGCGGCCCGGCTTCGAGCCGAGTCCACCAGGACCTGGCGCATCAGCCGCGAGGCAATTGCGTAAAAATGAGACCGGTTTTCGTAGGAGGGATGATTTCCCCCGGATAGCCGCAGAAAAGCCTCATGAACCAGGGCCGTTGTTTCGAGGGGACGATCCCTTCCCTCGCGGCGCAAATGTGCTGAAGCCAGCTTCTTCAGCTGGTCGTACACCAGCGGCATCACGGCGTGCATGGCCTGTTGATCGCCCTGGTGAACGCGCTGCAGCAGCTCAGTGATTTCCACAGCAGTTGCCATGTTACCGCAGGCCCGGAGCAAAAGTCGCAGCCTTTCAGTAGTACCGGGTACTGTTTTCGCGCAATGGACTAAAACGACACGTGAAATCCGCACACTACTATAGGGACCTCGTTCAGACGGTGTTCCACGGATGGTCCGAGGAGGAGAAAGACGATGAAATGCAAAGAAATCGGCGTATTGATAACAATCTTAGCCACGGCGACGAGTGCGACTCCGCAATCGCTGCCAAACCTGTTCCCGCTTCCCAATGGCAGCGGGCTGCTGGAAACATACAACATCAACAATGGCCCTATTAGTTTACAGGGAGCTTTCTTTCAATCGCTGGGCACGAACGGGAGATCCTGTTCCTCCTGCCACCGGCCTACGGAAGGCTGGGGGGTGTCCGCGGCCGAGATCCAGTTTCGGTTCCTTCTGACGCAAGGCCGGGACCCCATCTTCCGCACCAACGACGGCTCGAACTGCGACCAGGATATAAATACGTCGACCCTGGAAGGCCGTCGAAAAGCTTACAGCCTTTTGCTTAGCCGGGGCCTGATTCGCATCGCGTTGGCCGTGCCCGCCGGCGCCCAGTTTACCGTTGCCAATGTAAGCAATCCCTACGGATGCAGCGATACGTCGACGCTCTCCATGTACCGCCGTCCGTTGCCTGCAACCAACCTTGAGTTCCTCAGCACCGTCATGTGGGATGGGCGCGAATCCACTCCGCCGACGACGCAGAAGATCACTTACCCGAATACCGGGCAGTTGCTGGCAGATCTGGCTCAGCAAGCGATCGATGCCACGACAGGACACGCGCAAGGCGCCGTCCCCACACCTGCGCAAGTGCTGGACATCGTGAATTTCGAGACATCCCTGCGGACCGCTCAGGCCTACGACTACCGCGCAGGCGCATTGAACCGCGACGGAGCAACAGGCGGACCGGTTGCGCTCGCGTCACAGCCGTTCTTCGTTGGAATCAACGATTCGTTTCCCCCCAGCTTTGGCTTCAACCCAACAGGCGCGCCGTTTAATCCCAACATCTTTGGTTTGTTTACCGCATGGGTGAATTCTCGGTCCGGCGACCGGGCCAGCATCGCCCGGGGTGAAGCACTATTCAATTCGAAACCGATCACCATTTCCGGGGTTGCGGGCATCAATGATGTCGTCGGGCTTCCGGCTTCGTTTTCCGGCACTTGTGGAACCTGTCACGATACGCCCAACGTCGGCGATCACTCCGTTTCAGCGGCGTTGAACATTGGAGTGGCGGACGTGACCAGTCCCTTGGATGTCAGTTATCTTCCGGTGTTCACCTTGGTGAACAAAGCCACCAACGAAACCGTGCAAACAACGGATCCGGGGCGCGCGATGATCACCGGGCAATGGGCGGACATAGGCAAGCTAAAGGGTCCGATTCTTCGAGGGCTTGCCAGCCGCGCGCCGTACTTTCACAACGGCTCCGCCGCCAGCCTGGAGGATGTGCTGGTCTTCTACGACAAGCGGTTCAACATTGGTTTTACGAATCAGGAAGAGGCCGATCTGATCGCGTTCCTGAATACACTCTGAGCCGCGGGGCTAACTCGCGGAACCCGAGTACTAGTCTGAACCGGGCCCCGGTACGGGCTCGGGGCTGGTCCTGGGTGCACACCAAAATCGGTACATTCGGGCCTTTGAGCGAGCGCGCGCGGCTGCGAGAATCAGGTCGAGCCGAGGAGGAATTTCGCATGATGGCGCTACTGAAGATGAGCTCGAACCTAAAGATCGTTCAAGACACGCGGGGGCAGGATTTGGCTGAATACGCGCTGGTGGGAGGACTGGTGGCCGCGGCCTGCGCCGCCACGCTGCCGAACATCGCGATCAGTATCGTCACGGTGCTGACGAAAGTGGTTCTCATGCTCACATCCGTTGGCACGACCGCGCCGGGCAGTTGATCGAGGCGCGCCGCTCCTAACCAGCCGGGCCGCTAGAATCAAATGGTGCGGCTGAAGATCGTTCAAGTGGGCGAGCCGGTACTGCGGCAGCGAGCCCGTCCCCTATTACACGAAGAAATCGTTTTGCCTGAGACGCAGCAACTGATCGCGTGGATGCATGAGACCATGCGCGACGCGCCGGGCGTCGGCTTGGCCGCGCCTCAAGTGGGGTTGGGCGTTCAGCTCGCAGTCATCGAAGACCGCCCGGAATACGCCAAAGACATCGCCGCCGAGCGTTTGGTTGAACGCGAGCGAGAGCCCGTGCCCTTCCAGGTGCTGATCAACCCGCGCATCGTAGAGCAATCGGAAGAGCAGGTCGAGTTCTTCGAAGGCTGCTTGAGTTTGGCCGGGTTTAGCGCGCTGGTGAAACGTTCCCACCGGGTGGCCGTCGAATATTGGGACGAGGGCGGGCAGCAGCGCCGGATTGAGGCTCAAGGATGGTACGCGCGGATTTTACAGCACGAGATCGATCATCTGTACGGACGGTTGTATATCGACCGCATGGATTCGCGCTCCTTCATGAGCATCGAGAATTTGACGCGGAATTGGAAGGATCTACCGATCGCGGAGCTGCGCGAGAGGCTACGCGCCGGCGAATGATCGCAGGGAAGGCTGTTTTATGGATCGCCGCGATCCCGCTCTTCGGCCAGGTATCGGCGGACGTCGCGCTCAGCAACGGCGTGCGGTTGAGCGTCACCACGCGGGCTGAAGAAAGCACGCCGGTGGCGTTGCAAGCAAGCCTGGAACCAGCTTCCGGCGATAGTTTTTACCGCATTTTTCGCGATCAGAACAATTTAGCTGTGTTCGCTTACGAACTCGCGGTGGCGCGGACACCCGATGGCCAGCAATTTCGCGTGACTGCAAAGCCGGCGACCGGCGAATTCGCCGCTCGCTTTCCGAATGCCGATGGCGGCAAGCCGACTCCGACGCTTTCGTCCGTGCTTGACTCGCCGCCGCTCGCCTCAGGAAACAAGTTTGTGATTCCCATTTCCAGCGATCCCGGTCTGCACCAGACTCTCACCGATACGGTGCAGATCCGGCTCAACCAGCGAGGCGGCACGGTCATCGCGGCCGGCTCCGGGCGACAGGAGCAGATTCGTTTCTCCGCCCTGAAGGTCTCGATCAACGGCCAGCCCGCGTCACCGTCCGGCGCCGGCAGCGAAGTAGCGGGGCGATTCGCCATGTTCTACATTCCGGGACGCGGCGGGTATTTCTTTTCGACTGAAGAAGTGAGTGAGCGGCCGTTCCAACAGATCGGCATCGTGGATGGGAAGCACCTCAAGTTCACTGTGGACAACGTTGCGTATGACTGCGCGTCCGGCGCGTCCATCCTAGTACACTCCGAGCGCGGGCAGGTGTGGGTGTATCACGACGCGAACTACAAGCCCGCTGGGAATTGGACGCAATCCGATCCGGCCAGTTCGCGCGCGGAGTTTTTCACCGCGGCCGCCGATTCGATGCGGTGGTGGCTGCAGTAGTTAATCGTGCGTGCCCACCTTCGGGTTGCGATCGGGATGCAACGTGAGTTTCTGTACGCGCCAGTTGTTCATGTCGGCGACGAACAACGTGTTCTCCGCGGGGCATGCCAAGCCATGAATCCAGTTGAACTGGCCGGAATCGTGCCCGGACTCGCCGAGCATCCCCAGTATTTTGCCATCCAAAGATAACTTGTAGATGCGCCCGGGTTCCTGGTCCGATGTATAGAGGTACTGCGTCGGCCCGGGCGTGATGCAAATGGTCCAGGGCTGCGTTTCGTCGGGCGGATTCGGATTCGGGTTGCCGAGCACGGGATGCCGGGCTTTGTCGTAGGGCGCGTTCAGAAAGATGAAGCGCAGAAAATTGCCGTCGCGATCGAAGACCTGGATGCGGCGGTTGCCGCGGTCGGCCACATAAACGTTGTTCTGGCGATCGATCCCGATGTTGTGCGGGGTATTGAAGTGGCTGGGATTTTCATTGGCGTGCGGACCGCCGGAGCCGCGCGCTCCCCACGATTTCACCCAGTTTCCATGCTTATCGAACTTGGCCACGCGCGAGTTGATGTAGCCGTCGCTGATATAGATATTGTCGTCGCTATCCCAGGCGACATCGGTGGGCGCGCGGAAGTTTCCATCCACGTGGGGCAGCGCTGGACGGAGTTCGATGCCGTCCCGGCCGAGGCCATTGCCTTTGTAGTAATCGGGCTCATCGGGACCTTCGGGCCGTCGCCCCAGGTTGAGCGTAACGAATCCGGCGGGGTTGAATCGCATGGCGGCATGCGTTCCTTTGTCCACCACCCACAAGTTGTCGTAGCGGTCGAATCGGACGCTATGCGCATAGCCCAAGCCGTAAACACCCTTGCCCAATTCGCGCACGAATTTGCCGGTGGAATCGAATTCGAGGAGCTGCGTGGTGGCGTTCCCATACAGCGGCCCGGAGGTGGCGCTCCCGGGATGATTCAGCACGACCACCGTGCCTTTGGAGTTGACGGCGACGCCCAGCACCTCGCCGAGATTCATCTGGTAGTTGAGCTTCAAGAAGTTCAGGTCGGACTCGAACGGAATCTTGGGCGGCGCGTCTTCGGCGAACAGAGGCGGCGCGAAAACCGGCGCGGCGAACGTTGGCGCGATTGCCAGGATCAATTTCAGCAGCTTCGTCATATGGAAGCCTCCCCAAATACTATAGACCGCGCGAATTCCGCGTGAGCGGAACTCTAGAAGTCCCTCCGCTGGCCGATGTGTTCTACGGGGCCGCTATGAAAACTGAAGCCACGGTCAGCGCGAAGATATGGTTGGTTGTCGCTCTATGCTTGGCAATCGGCGGAAGCGCGATCGCTGTTCTGATTTACGAGCTGAAGACCACGAGCGTGAGCTACGAGGAGACGCTCCGGGATCTCCAGGCGCGCAGCCGGCAACAAGACGACGCGCGGGTGATGCAGGTGACGTTCAAGAAACAGGTGCAAGAGTGGAAGGACATCCTTCTGCGTGGCTCCAATCCGGAGGATTTGGCCAAGTACTCAGGACAGTTCCGCGCGGAGGCGGCGAAGGTCCGGGAGACGGCTGGTGCTCTGCAAGGTACGATCACCGATGCCGATGCGCGGCAAACCATCCAGGAATTCCTTCAGGCCCACGCGGCGATGGGCGAACAGTACGAGGCAGCTTGGAAGGTATTCAGCGCCGGAAAGGGAGCGAATCCGCACGCAGCCGATCAGATGGTGAAGGGGCAGGACCGTGCGCCCACGGCGCTGATCGATAAAGCCGTGGATGCGTTAGTGAAGCGCGCCAACGCCGTCGTCGCGACCGAGAAAGAGGCGGTGGCCCGGACGATCTGGGTGGTTGGTCTGGCGGTCTTGGCGGCGTTTGCAGCCATCGGCGCGATGGCGGTCCTCATCATCCGCAAGATCTCAGGCACCTTGCGTCACGCAGTTGGAGATTTGAGTGAAGTCGCCCATCAGATGGCCGACGCGGCGGCACAGGTCTCCACTTCCAGCCAATCACTAGCGCAAGGCTCCTCTGAGCAGGCGGCAGCGATTCAGGAAACCTCGGCTTCCAGCCTGGAAATCAATTCCATGGCGCGCAAGAACAGCGAAAACTCGCACGCGGCGGCGGGCCTGGGAGCTGGATCGGAACAGAATCTAATCGAGACCAACGAAAAGCTCGACCAGATGGTGGTTGCCATGGGAGAGATCAGCACGCAAAGCGAAAAGATTTCGAAGATCATCAAGGTAATTGACGAAATCGCGTTCCAAACCAACATCCTGGCGCTGAACGCGGCGGTGGAAGCGGCGCGCGCGGGTGAAGCGGGTCTGGGGTTCGCGGTAGTCGCCGACGAAGTCCGCAATCTTGCGCAGCGTTGCGCGCAGGCCGCCAAGGACACTGCGGTGCTCATTGAGGAATCGATCGCGAAATCCAGCGCGGGCAAGTCCAAGGTCGACCATGTCGCGGGCGCCATTCGGGTTATTACGGAGTCATCGGCCCAGGTTAAGACGTTGATCGACGGAGTGAACCAGGGCAGCCAGGAGCAGACGCGCGGGATCGAACATATCAACAAGGCCATCACCCAAATGGATCAGGTGACGCAAGCGATGGCGGCCAGCGCCGAGGAAAGCGCTGCCGCGGCCGAGCAGCTCCACGCACAATCGGAAACGCTCAAGGACGTTGTGGAACACCTGGCGGCGATGGTCGGCGCGTGAAGACGCCCGCGCTTCGCTGTCTCGACGTCGCCGACGATGCCGCAACAGCGCTGGACGCCGGCCTTCGCCAGCGTTTCCCAGAGAACGTCAGCAATTCTTTGTGCCATAAATCACCTTTCTGGTAAATGACTCTTAACGGCCGAGGGCGATGGTGACGGGAACCGTTATCAAAAGTGACACCGTTGATAGCAACAGGATGGAGGCCGACTCTGCTTCCATAGCCCTGTATTTCGCCGCGAACAACACCACCGCCGTCGCCATTGGAAAACTGCAGCAGACCAGCGCCTCACGCGCAAAGGGACCAGTGGTATGGAGCGCTTGAAACAGAAGGAACAGAACGGCGGTCTGCAAAGTGATCCGGCCAGCCGTGCCCAGCACGACGACCTTCGATAGATGGAAGGCGTGCGCAGCCAGCGTGAGACCAACCGTAAACACCGCAACACCGGACGTGGCCGAACCGATCATCTCGAAGGAACTCGCGACTTCCTTCGGGATGTGAAGGCCCACGAGCACGACGAGAACGCCGAGCACGGGAGCCCAAAGCAGCGGAGACTGCAACCCCGATTTGAGACCTACGATCAACTGCGCGTCGCGTGAAGATGTCCCAGCAGACACCGTGGTGTTCTTCGCGCTGTTCATCTCGAAGAAGATGATTGCCATCGGCATGACGAGGTTGATGGCCAGGGCAACCAATCCGACCGTACCCGTGCTGGTATCGCCGAGGAGCGGTTGCAGCACGGCAATGCCGAAGACTGGAGTAGCAGATGTGGAAAGCATCAGGGCGCACACGATGGGGGCGGCGCCCTTGAGAGACTGGACACGCTTCAAGAGAAACAAGGCGATCAGAAATAGTCCAACGTGCGCGATCAGCAGCGCGAAAACCAGGCTTCCTTGCTGCAGAAGCAGATCCCTTCGGATGTCCGTCATGCTGACAAACAACGCCGCGGGCAGCGCGAACCCCAGCGCAAGTTTGCTCAAACCGGCGGCCTGATCGGCATCGAAGGTGTTACGCTTTCCGGCGATGTAGCCGAGCGCTAGCACGAAGAATACGGGGAGTAATGCTCCGAAGAGTCCGGCGAGATTCACGGTATTTAAAGCTCCACTTTGGTTCGGAATCCGAGGACAACAGCCCGTTGTCCGCCCCCGCCGATGTTGGCGTAGTACTGGATCACGGGCTGAAAAAGGATGGCTCGGGTGACTTGGAAAAGAGCGTTCAGTTCGACGCCTTGTTCGCTGTTCCAGGGCTGCACTTCCGGCTGAAGGAATTGAGCGCTCAAACTGTTTCGCACGTAGCCGAGCGAGATCGTGTTGTGGATGTGCAGAGGCAGCGGCTCGTTGAAGCGCAGCCCGGCGGTCAATACTTTGTTGTTCCGGTTGGCGTCGGGGGGGCTCCAGTCATACGCCGCGGTGAGGTCAACGCCCCTGCTTTCGCGCGGGTCGAGGCGCCACAGCGCCTGCGTCGCCATCCAGTAGAGAAGATAATTTCCGGAACGCGACGTAGCACTTGTGAAACCTGTGAACTTCTCGGGATTGTATGACGAGCCGAATTGATAGAGCCCGGAATATCCTTTCCGGCTTTCGACATTGTCGAAGGCTCGGACAGACGCGGCGTCTTTTCCTGGACTGAAACCGATCTCGTCGACCACCACGGGCGAGCCGCGGAACTGGGGAACCAGGCCGGTCGGATTGTACGAAAAAGGCGAATGCTCCGCGGCCAACACCATGGCCTTCACGAAGATGTGGCGGACGGGCGCAACCCGGATTTCCGCGGCGGGCGTCGAGGGCGGATCGAAAGACTCGAAGGTGTTGAAGAGATTATTGAGAGCGTAGCCCATCGGTTCGAAGATGAACGACGCCGCGTAGTGCTGGGCGCCGTAGAAGTCTTGACCGGCGAACTGGCCGGCGCGCACGACAATCTGTTCGTCGCGCCAGCGCTTCTCAATCCACCAGGAATCCAGCCGGAATGTGTTCTCGCTGGACATTCCGCTGGGGCTTGCGATGAGGCCGAGATATGCTCCGAGGTTACCGCCAGCCTGCCAAAGCGCCGTGGCATGGAAATACCAGCCGCTCTGATGAACGAGCCGTCCGAGGCCGATGTCCACCGTTCCGCGAATCCGGTTCCACATCGCGACTCGCTCGGGTTGCCGGCTGTGGACGTTCCACAGCGTGTCGCTGATGTATTGGAGGTCGAGGTAGACGCCGTTTTCTTCGAGGCGCGAGCGCTCGCCGCCCCAATCGCCGAGCAGATGACGGCGGTCGGCGATGGGAGTCTCGTGGCTATCCGGGCCGCTGAGCGACTCCGGCTCGATGCTCTGCGAATAGAGGGGATACGCCATTGAGCAGACGCCGAGGCACAGACTCGCAGCGACACGAAAACCGTCAGCCATGCGGGAATACCATCTTTTTCGGGTCAACTACGTGGTCGAAGGTCTTCTCGTCGATCCAGCCGGTTTCGAGCGCGGCCTGCTTCAGTGTGGTGCCTTCGTCCAACGCCTTATGGGCGATCTTCGACGCTTTGTCGTACCCGATCACCGGGCTGAGAGCGGTGACGAGCATCAACGATTTCTGGACGAATTCAGCGATGCGCTTTTCGTTGAGCATCGTGCCTTCGACCGAGAAGATCCGGAACTTTTCGCAGCCGTCGGCCAGTATCCGCGCGGAGTGGAGGAAGTTGTTGATGATGATGGGACGCATGGCGTTCAATTCGAAGTTGCCTTGCGAACCGGCGAATGCGACGGCCGAGTCGTCTCCAACCACTTGAATGCAAATCATGACGACGGCTTCGCACTGCGTGGGATTGACTTTGGCGGGCATGATGGACGATCCCGGCTCGTTGGCGGGCAAAATCAATTCGGCGAGTCCGCAACGCGGGCCGGACGCCAGCCATCGCATGTCATTGGCAATTTTCATCAGCGCCACCGCCAGAGCGCGCAGAGCAGCGTGCGCGTTGACCATCGCGTCGAGGGAGCCCTGCGCGGCGAATTTGTTAGGCGCGGTGATGAATGGAAGGCCGGTCAGTTCGGCGGTCTTCGCGGCGATGTCGCGGCCGAAGTTGGGCGGTGCGTTCAGGCCGGTGCCGACGGCGGTACCTCCCGCCGCCAACCGATACAGACCCGTGAGTGATCCATCGATCAATGCGATCGCGTCCCGAAGCTGCGCCGCATAGCCTGACCACTCCTGCCCGACGGTGAGCGGCACGGCGTCTTCCAGATGCGTGCGGCCGATCTTCACGACGTCCTTCCACTGGTTCGCTTTGGTCTCGATCGCCGCCGCCAGCGCCTCAACGCGGGGCAAGAGATAGTTCTTGATTTCGAGGACGCTCGCGATGTGCATCGCGGTGGGAAACGTGTCGTTCGACGACTGCGCCATGTTGACGTGATCGTTCGGATGGATGGGCGTCTTGCTGCCCAGCTGTCCCCCGAGCAATTGAACTGCGCGGTTGGAGATCACCTCGTTCACGTTCATGTTCGATTGCGTGCCCGATCCGGTCTGCCAAACGAAAAGCGGAAACTCGCTGTCGAGTTTTCCCGCGATCACTTCATCCGCCACCTGGGCGATGGCGTTGGCCTGCCATTGTTCGAGGCGCCCCGCAGCCGCGTTGACCAACGCCGCGGCTTTCTTCACGTAGCCGTAGGCGTGATAGACCTGCTTCGGCATGTGATCGTCGCCGATCGCAAAGTGGATCAGCGAGCGCTGCGTTTGCGCACCCCAATAGTGATCGGCGGGGACCTCGATCTCCCCCATCGAGTCCGTCTCTTTGCGTTTGCCCACGGCCTGGATGCCGATGGGCAGGTTTTTCAATTCGTGTGGATGTTGCATTTCTAGTGTTGCCATAAGATATCAATCCTCAAGCCGTTCGTACGGCAGGTAGCACGGTTCCCAAACGTATGCGCGGAGTTCGCTCTCAAAAGCTTTCGAGTCCGTGAGCCCAGCGATACCTTCCGCGATGGCCTGTTTTCCCACCGCCTCGGCGACCACAAGCGCTATGGCGCGAGAGTCTGCGATCGGAGGCAGCAAATCTGCGTTCTTGTCTTTCTGAGTCGGGGATAATCCTGCGAGCGCTTTCGCGGAAGCCATAATCATTGCGTTCGACACGCGCTTTGCTTTTGAAACGAGGATGCCGAGAGCGAGGCCGGGGAAAATATACGAATTGTTGGTTTGAGCAATGCGAATGGATTTGCCGTTGAGCTCAACGGGATCAAATGGGCTCCCCGTGCCGATGAGCGCCCGGCCATCGGTCCACTGAAGCAAATTCGCGGGCGTAGCCTCGGAGCGAGAGGTTGGATTCGAGAGCGGGAAGATCACGGGGCGGTTGGTGTGCTTCGTCATCTCGCGCACCACTTCTTCGGTGAATGCGCCGGACTGGCCGGAAACGCCAATCAGAACGGTGGGGCTCGCGTTGCGAACGACGTCGAGCAGGCTAATCTCTTCGCCGCCGGACAGCTTCCATCCCGCGAGCTCCGCCCGCTTCCGTACAAACGGCTGCTGATCGGGCCGAACGTCCTTGCCGCCCTTGATGAGAAGCCCGTAACGATCGATCGCATAAAACCGTTGGCGGGCGCCGGAGTCGCTTACGCCGTCTTGGTGCATGGCGGCGACCAGCAGATTTGCGATGCCGATTCCAGCGGAACCAAAGCCGAGGATTGCAATCCTTTGTTGCGTGAGCGGAATTCCCGTCGCGTTGACGGCTGCCAGTATGGTCGCGGTGGTGACGGCAGCCGTTCCTTGAATGTCGTCGTTAAAAGTGCAGAGTTGGCCGCGGTAACGCTCCAGCAAGCGCGCCGCATTGGAGCCAGCGAAATCCTCCCATTGCAGAAGAATGTGCGGCCAGCGGCGCTTGACGGCCGAGACGAAGGCCTCGACAAAGTCGTCATACTCCTGGCCGCGCACCCGTTTGTGCGACCAGCCGATGTAGATGGGATTGTTCAAACGGTCTTGGTTGTCTGTGCCGACGTCTAACAAAACAGGCAGACAATGTTCCGGGTGGATTCCGGCGAGGGCCGTGTATAGCGCCATTTTGCCGATGGGAATGCCCATGCCGCCGGCGCCCTGGTCACCCAGCCCGAGGATTCTCTCGCCGTCGCTGACGACGATGCATCTCACTTCGTCGTAGCGAGGATCGGAGAGCATTTGCTCGATGCGATGTTTGTTGGGATAGCTGATAAACAGACCGCGCGCCCTGCGCCAGATTTCACTGAAACGCTGGCATCCGTCGCCGACCGTCGGCGTGTAGACGATGGGAAGCAATTGTTCGATGTTTTGGGCGATCAACGAATAGAACAATGTCTCGTTGATGTCCTCGAGATCGCGCATGAAGCTGTATTTGTCAAACCTGGTTGGCTGGTTGTCGAGGGCTTTCTTGCGGCGTTCCACCTGCTCCTCCAGCGTTCCTACGTGGGGAGGAAGCAATCCGTGGAGGGCGAAGGCGTCGCGTTCTTCCTCCGTAAAGGCGGTCCCCTTGTTGAGCCTGGGGTTATTCAGCAGGTCGTAACCGGAGAGCTTGGTGCGAATCATGGTGGCACTTACATTGTTCTCTACCTGAGCGAGTGTGGTCATGTTGGCCTCAAGTGGCGAATACCCTCTTACGGAGAAGCAACCTTCAGGCCATGTTTCTAGTTATGGAGAGGCAGCGTTGAAATCAGGCGGATGAGCTGCTCGGCCGACAGTTTCGTGTCCGCAGTTGGTCAGGTGCGACCAATTGAGGACACTGGCCTGTTGGCCGAGCACGCCCCTCCGTTGAACAAGGATGCGATCCTTGCTATGGTAAGGGCAGAGCCCGGTCTCCGGAACAGTGATGGCGAAAGTCACCTCGAAGTATCAAGTCACGGTCCCCAAGACCATCGCCGACCAGTACAACATCCGCCCGGGCGATGAGATCGACTGGAAGGCGGCGGGTGAAGTAATTCGCGTCATTCCTCCTGGAAAACAAGCGCCCCAAGAGGATCGAGAGTCGCGTCTGCGCTTGTTCGACCAAGCCACCGAACGCCATCGTAGGCGCCCATCGGCGGGAAAGGAAGCGCAGGCTCGGGACCGGGGATGGAAAAGAGAGGACTTGTACCGCCGTGGCCGCTCTCGTTGATACCAACATCTTGGTATACCGGTTCGACGGCCGATTTCCAGAGAAGCGTAAAATTGCGACGGAAATTCTCAGGCGCGGCATCGCGGAGGATTCCGTGCGAGTTCCGCATCAGGCGATTGTGGAGTTCATCGCCGCCGTTACTCGCCCGATTCGTGGCCACAGCATTCTCAAGCAAACTGACGCTCTGCGCGAAGCGGAGGAATTCCTGCGGCAATTCACGGTGTTGTATCCCAACGAAGCAATTGTCCGCCAAGCGATCCGTGGTTGTGCGGCGTATCAATTGAACTGGTTTGATGCACACCTGTGGTCCTACGCGGAACACTATGGCATGGAAGAAATCCTTACCGAAGATCTTCAACACGATCGATTTTATGGAACAGTCCGCGTGCTGAATCCGTTTGCCGGATTGACCTAGCAAAGCTAGCTCGTCACTTCCAGATGCACGAATCCGGGGAGGCTGGCCGGCTGATTGCCCAGGAACACGATGCGCCGCGTCTTTGGGAACGGGAGGCCGGACTGGATGGCGCGCGCGTAGAGACCGACCTGGCGCAGGATTCCGCGATATGTCTCGTCTTGCGTGTTCAAGATGGCGACCTTCGAAAGAAAGCCCGCGCCCCAGCCGAGCGGCAGTACGCAGCCGCGCTGGGCGTCGCGAACTTGGGCGAGCCGCGTTTCGAGTTGTTCGACGGTCGACTTCAGCAACGCCAGGCCAGTCCACTCGGCGTACTGTTTCTGGATGCGCAGCAAGTGCCCGCTGTACGTGTTCACCAGTTCGAACATGACGTGGGTATTCATGGGCGCGCGGCGGCGGAGCGCCTTGCCGATTTCGGGCTGCGCGAGAAACGAGTTCTGATGCCACTCGCCTTCGAACACCGATCCGGGCACGGCCATCTCGGCGAACGCGGGCGTCGAGTCTTCGGCGCGCTTCACGTTGCCGCGCGGGGTCTGCTTCCAGGCCAGTTCGAACTTGCCGGGGCCGCGCGATTCCAGCGTGGACGTGCGGAGCAGGTAGATCTTAAACGTGGTGGCCGGGACGGTCTTGGAATCGTACGCGGAAAGGACGCGCAACGGATCGGCGCCGGAGGGTCCGAGAGCGGATTCTTCCAGGGATATCGCAGGACGGCGCGGCATTCTGCCTTCGGAATCGACGCGCGCCGCAAGATCGGTGACTAAGCGCTCGGTCAGCCGTCCGTGAACCACTCCGGTGCGAAAGGCGCCCTTTGATCGCGGTGCCTGGAAGATACGGCCCGCTCGGGCCGGTGCTGAACGTCGGGAATGAACAGGTGCTCGGCGTGCGTTCGCTCCCAATATTGCGTGGAGCTGGCGTGTTCGAAACGGGATGCGCCGGCCGGCGTAGTTCTGCGCGAATCCGCCCCAGGAGGCGAAGTCCAGCTTTTCGGCCTTCTTCAATTGCGAAAGATAACCTTCCAGGCGCGGGCCTTTGGCAAGCAGGCGGAAGATGCGCCACTGATCGAGAACGTTGACGTGGTCTTTCCACACCATGTAGTCGATGGGCGAAAGCCTCTGGCCGTCGCCGACCAGCGTCGGAGTGAGACACGTCAGACGATAGTTCATCGACCGGCCAGGCCCGCCAGGGAATGGGAACGGTGACCGCGAATCCGGAGCGATACACCGGATGCGGAAAACCTTCGGGCGCGACGTTGCTGGCGGCGCCGCGCAGCTCGTTGGATGCCGAGCAGCACGGACCCTTCGGCGATCATTGTGGTGGCGGGCTTGGGCTCGCCCCAACGCGCGCTGCTTTCGATGCGGCCGCGCCGAGAGACGGTGACGTAGCTGCCGCGCTTCCAATCCACGGCAGTCGTTTTCCGACGGCGTATAGAGCGAGAGCAGCCAGTGCGCGCGTTCGCTGGGTGGTTCCATCACAGGCGCTTGCGGCGGTGTCCAAGGCTGCCACTCCGGCGCTTCCGAACGGCCCCAGCCGCGCGAGCGTTCGCCGCCTAAACCGGAATCTGCCAGCAGCAGCAACGCGCTTCGAACCGGCGCTTGCCATTGCGACGCAGCCTCTTCATCGGCGAACTGAACGATGGTCCAGAGGCCAGCCCCGCGCGCAAATTCGAGACAGGCGGTGGAATGGACTTCGACGCCAGCGTGCTGCAGCCGGTCCACTCCGGCGCTGGATCGCAAGCGCCACACGAAACGGTCCGCGGCCGTGGCTCGGAGGGGACCAGGCATTCGCTCTCGCCGTCCACCGTCCAGCGGTCCTCGTCGATGGCTTGATCGGAGAGCAGCGCTTGGATCACCGGAATAGGGAACGAAGTGCGCGCCCTTATAGCGGACCTTGGTGGACTCCGGCGGCGGCCACAGGCTGCGCGGCGGAACGACCAGCATCGTGTCGCCAGAGAACGGGAAGAACGAGCTGAAGCGCACCGCGGGAGCAGAAGCCGTGGCGGTAGCCTGCGAACCATTCTTCCGCCAGCCCGAGCTGCGACATGGCCGAGCAGACCGCGGAGAAGAGCGCGTCGCTGTGATAGATCAAATCCACGCGATCGCGCGCGCCGGAATCCGGGCCGAAGCGCCACGGACCCATGGGGCGGAATCGAACCGCGAAGCTCAAGTTGGAAGAAGCCGGAGACATCCATGCCTACTCGGCGAGTTTTTCCGCGAAATCGGACGCAGTCACGAGCGACTGGACGCCCGCCAGATCGCGCGCCGGTCAGCAGCTCTTGCTCGGGCGAGCCGGATGCATAGAAGCCGCGCCCGCGCCACGTGAGCTTCAAGCTCGAAAGCGAAACTCGGCCGTTGCCGCGCGATCCTCCGCCGCCCAGGCTGTCGTCCTCGAGCAGCCGCAAGCCTTCGACCAGGCGCGGGAGCAGCTCGCGATCCTCGGGGCAAAGAACATCCAACACGATGCGGAAGTGGAAGCGCGCGCCGGCGGGAACGCGCTCCAGCGTGCGCGGATTGGCTTGCGACGTAATACGGTCGATCGCGTTCTCGCTTTTCACTTCGGTCAGCTCGTCGTCCATGTTCTCGCGCATCTGCGGCGTGATGCTTTCGGCGATCAGCGGGGCGTCATAAACGGTAAGGCGCGCCGGCGTGGCGGCGCTGGATTCCACAGAATCGCCCGACGACCCGTTCCATGCGCCCGGGATTGCGCCCGAACAAGAGGCAAACTTCGTCATCGGGACGCTCGCTCTGATGAATGCGCACTTCCTGGCCCTTGCGCTTGGAAAGATAAACCAGCTCGGACGGCACGGCGAGTCCGGAGGACTGTTCGAGCAGCGAGCGCAGCTTGCCTCTCAGCGAACTGCCGGGAATGTAGGGCAATCCGAAAGCGTCTTTGACGACAGGATTATCGGCGCCGCCGATTTCAAGCGATCCTTTCCCGGCCCCGATGTGCAGCCCGGTCTGGCAGGCGATGTCGCCTTCCACGATCAATTTTCCAATCAACTTCAATTCCGTTTGCGCGGTGTGCGAACTCATGTCGGCGGGTTCCTGGATTCTCGTTCGTTATTCGTTGTATGCCACGATGGCTTCGAAAAGATCGCGGAAGCGCTCGTAGCCGCGGGCGTCGTTCTTGCGCGTCACTTGCAAGCAGCAGCTTCTCGAGCGAATCGAGGCTGCGCAATGAATGACGCGCGATGGTATAAGCCAGACGCGCCCGCAACATGACGAATTGCTGCTGCCGCTCGTTCTCCGGCGCGCGGACGGCGCGGCGAACGGCATTGTAGAGACGGCGCAATTGGCTCTTGGTGCCGGAGTCCATGTCGCGCATACGGCTGACGACGCCATGGGCCTGGTTGTCGAGGTACAAGGATCGGAGATCAACTTCTCGATGTCGATTTCCGGCGGGCCTTCGAAGCGGCCTCGATCGCCACCCCGCCGGTCGTCTCCACGCTCGCCCCGGCCGCCTTCGCGGCCACCATGGGGACCTCCACGGCCTTCGCGATTTCCCTGTCCCCCACCTTCGCGGCGTTGCCCTTGCGGGCCTTGGCCGCCCTCGACGCTCCCCTTGCGGGCGTTCCCCTTGCGGCGCGCTCGCCCTTGCGGGCGTTCGCCCTTGCGGGCGCTCCGCCTTGGGCGCGTTCCGCCTCTGGGGCGGCTTGGGCTTCAGGTGCGCGTGGTTCTTGTCTGTGTCTGCGGAGTATCAGCCATCCAAACCTCTGTATTGTACGTTAACTCTCTGCCGGGCCTTCGGTCGACAGTCTGGCCCATTCTAGCGCTACGCGGCCCGACGGGCGCAATTTCAGGTTCGCGGGGTTCTTGCCGACCAGGTCCGCGATCAGGCTGGCGCGCGCCTTTTGGAAATCGCGGGAGCGCGAACTTCCCGAGGATCCGCAGCAGCCTGCCGATGGAATCGCCAAGGCCGCTCCACGCGTTTGGCGCCGGGCGCGCGCCGGGTTTCGCGATAAATGCCGCACAGATCGCGAAGATATTGCGGAGCGACGCCGAATTCGCGCACCATCGCCGTGAGCTCGTCCTTGAGCTCGGCGGCGTCGGAGAGCTGCTTCCATTCGAGCGTTCGGCCCAGCAGAATAAAAGCAATCCTTATCGGCGGACTTTGCGATTTCCAGCCGGTCGCGCGATCGGCCGTACACCGAGCCAAGCGGCGTGTCGAGCTCCGGCGCCAACGCCAGCGCCATCGTGATGGTCTTACCCTCCGGCCCCGGAAATTCCTTCAGATGCTCTTCGGTGAAACGCTGGAACAGCCGCTGCAATTCGCGCGCGAATCCGATGAGCGCGTCCCAAGCGCCATAGACCGCGAAATCGTCGCCGCCGGTGTGCAGCAGGTTCACCTTGCGCCAGAACTCAGGCAGCGAGCAGAGCACCTCCACTTCGCCGGCGAAGAACTGCTTGTAAAGCACCGAAAGCTGCACGTACTCTTCGATGCTTTGCAGCCGGCGCATGCGGATGCCGAAGCTGTCCACGTCGCCTCGCAAAACTCCCCACACGGGCCGGCCCTCGGCGCGCGATGCCAGTACAGGCGCAGTGGCGGCTTCGCGCCCATCATCGGTGAGCGCGGTGTGACGTGCGAGCGGGACGGAATCGGGCGTGGTGCCGATGGGCCAGGAATGCCGCCCGCCGATGGTCAGAATGGTGGCGGGCGATTCAGACGACCAGCCGACATCGGTTGCGTCGCGCAGGGCTTGGCCGAGCTTCTCGAAATATTCCGAGCCCGCATCCGGCGCGGCTCGCTGCTCAATGAATCCGGTGGAGGCGAGCGGGGTCCCTTGCTTGCGCTGGAACTCGTCGTTCAAGCGCTTGCGGACCACCGTCCAATCGCCCAGGTTTTCGGTGATGGCCCAGATCAATTCCAGACGGTTTTGGCTCAGCTCACGAATCGCGGCGCGCGCGGCAGGTAAGAAACTCCGCGGCCTGCGCCCGCACCTCGTCGGGAAGAACCACCAGGAACTGGTCGCCGCCGCTCGATCCCAGCAGCATTTTCGAGAGTCCCAGTTCGGCGATGAGCGCGCGCGGCAGAATCTCGCTCAGCAGGCTCACCCAGCGCAGGCGCCCGACAAGGAGCGCTTCCACGGGTTGCTCGGCCGGCAAGAACTCCTCGACCCCCAACAACTTGCCCTGCAATAAGATCTGTACGGACATGCGTCTGTAGTGCGACGTGGCGCGGTGAAAGCTCAAATGTACCACGAGACCGCGGATTGCGCCCGCTAGCGGCAGCGTGCGAATCGGGCCGCCAAGAACACGATGATGGACGGCGGCCATACCCAGACCATCTCGCTTAGCAGCGTAGACCAGCCACGCGGTGTAAGGAATGCCGACAAGCCAATCGGCGAGACCAGAATCGGCCGAACAGCGAAGAAATAGCGCTTCAAATCGAAGGGTGCAAAGAATGCGACACCCAATCCGCCATTCGTAAAAGCGTCCAGAATGCCATGCGAAGCGGTTGCGGCGAGAAGGCAGACGAAGACTCGCGGCAGATCGCGGCCGTGAACCTTGCTTCGTAATAAGCCCGTCACTGCCAAGGCCACCAGGCTGGCGAAGATGAGCGAGTGAGTCAATCCGCGGTGTCCGAATAAGCTGTCATAGGGAACTCCAAAACCAAGGCCGACGACATCCACGTCCGGCAGCATTGCGCAGGCTGCGGCGATCCACGTGATTTCGCTCCTATTCCCGCACGGTGCAAGCGTTTGGGCAATCGCTGCACCGGCTACGGCGTGGGTCAGAATGGTGGGCATGGGACTTGCCTACACTCCATGCTATCATGTAGGCATGAAAATGAATGCAGGCGTGGCCCAAACGCATGAGCCAATTCAGTATACGGTCCGCGGAGTTCCCCCGGAAGTTGACCGGGCGCTTCGCGAGAAAGCGGCCCATCTCAAGCTGAGCCTGAATCAACTCGTAGTGGACGAGCTGACGCGCGCGACCATTGGGCGTCCGCGGAGATCGGATTTTTCCGGCTTGGTGGGCCAATGGACTCGCGATCCAGCGTTCGACGAGATCATCGCCGCACAGCGCCAAATCGATTGGGATAAGTGGAAGTGAGACTGTGTTGAAGTGAGGGTCGCGCTCGATACCAACCGGCTTACTGATCTGTTCCAAGGCGATGCGGAATTGGCTGACCGGTTGGGTGAATGCGATGAAGTATGGCTCCCATTGATCGTCGTAGCGGAGATCAAAGCGGGATTCTACGGCGGTTCGCAGCAGCATCGAAACGAGAGTCTTTTCCAGACCTTCCTGGCCACGCCCACGGTCGGCGTTTTGGTTCCAGACCGCGAGACCGCCGAGCACTACGCGAGGCTGTTTGTGCAGCTCAAGCGCGCCGGGACTCCAATTCCGGACAACGATCTGTGGATCGCCGCGCTTGTGTTACAGCATGATCTCGCGCTGATCACCCGCGATCAGCATTTCGAGCGCGTGCCGCAGTTGTTGCGCCGCTAGCACCGCTCGCTTGTTAATCTGGTGAGGAAGTGTCAACTGATGCGATTACCGTACAAACACCTCGAAGCTGGCGCACCCGTTTAGGACATTGGACCGACGGCGAAGCGCTACTCCAACACGAAGACAAAATCCTGCTCCTGCTGACGCTGATTATCGGCGCGCTGGTCGGGCTGGTGGTGGCGGCATTCATTTACGTCACTGAGAATCTCGGCGCCCGCATGTATCCGGCGGGAGGCGCGGCCTGGCGGCGCGTTCTGATCCCGACCGGCGGCGCGCTGATCACCGGTTATCTGCTCTCGCGCTTCTTCACCAACGCGCGCGGCAGCGGCATCCCGCAGACCAAGGCGGCACTGTTCCTGCGCGATGGATACATCACGCATGCGCACGGTGCTCGGAAAGTTCGGGTGCTGCTCGGCGTCGCTCGCCAGCGGCATCGCGCTGGGCCGCGAAGGGCCGTCGGTGCAAGTGGGCGCGGGAATCGCATCGGTGCTCGGGCGGCGGCTCGGGCTCAGCCCCAGCAAGATTCGCGAGTTGATTCCCGTAGGCTCGGCCGCGGCGCTGGCGGCTGCCTTCAACACGCCGGTAGCAGCTGTGCTGTTCACGCTGGAAGAAGTGATGGGCGATCTGCACGCGCCCGTGCTCGGCTCCATCGTGCTGGGCTCGGCGACATCCTGGGTCACGCTGCACCTGCTGCTGGGCGATGAGCCGCTGTTTCATGTTCCGTCGTACCAACTGGTCAGCCCGATCGAATTCATCACCTATGCGGTGCTGGGAATCGCGGGCGGGCTGGTGTCGGTCGCGTTCGTCAAACTGCTGCTCGCGATTCGCAAATATTTTCTGGCTCTGCCAAAGTGGACGGAATGGATGCAGCCCGCCGCCGGCGGCCTGGCGGTGGGCCTGATGGGATGGTTCGTGCCCGATGTCCTCGGCGTCGGTTACGGGCACGTGAGCGAAGCGCTGAACGGCCAGATGACCCTACAGGTGATGGCGCTGCTGGTGGTGCTGAAACTGATCGCCACCACGAGCTGTTATGGGACCGGAAACGCGGGCGGCATCTTCGGCCCCAGCCTGTTCATTGGCGCCATGCTCGGCGGCGCGGTGGGAACGGTGGCGCATCAACTTTTGCCGGACTTCACGGGCGGCGTCGGCGCGTATGCGCTGGTGGGCATGGGCGCGCTGTTTGCCGGCATCGTGCGCGTACCGCTGACGTCGGTGATCATGATCTTCGAAATGACGCGCGACTATTCCATTATCGTGCCGCTCATGATCTGCGAACCTGATCAGCTTCTACATCTCGTACCGGCTGCAAAAAGAGCCGATTTACGAAGCATTGCAGCATCAAGACGGATTGCATTTACCGTCCGGTCTCCGTTACCGGCAAGGATTGCTGATCGTTCGCGACGCCGCCGAGGCGCCGCCGTGAGTTCCTTTCGAGAACAGACCGCGTAGAGGATGCGTTGCGGTATCTCAATCCGGATCACAACGCATGCCCGGTGATGGATGGCGGTCGATCTGGCGGGGATGATCACGTTGGCGCAAGTGGAACATGAGCTCGCCGAAGGCCACGGCGGATCGCGTGCTCGGGGAGTTGCTTCCCGTGGACGTTCCCGATGCGCTGCTGACGGCGGAGAACTTCCCGCATCTGCACATGGATCATCCGCTGGACATGGCGCTACGCCGCATGGCGCATCTGCAAGCTCAACGTGCTGCCCGTGGTAGGGCGAGCGGATATTCGCGATCTGAAGGGCGTCGTCACGTTGAACGGCATCCTGCAGGCGTACGGCGTGGCGGGTGAAAAAGACGATGACCACGTGGCGAGCGAAGAAGTTCGCGGATCTCGCAGACTGGTGCCCGGAGTGATCGCCGCCGGGCTGGGGGTGCTGCTGGTGATTGGATTCCTGAACTACTACTACCGGTCGGCGCGGTCGGCAGCGCGCCGAGGAATTTTACAAGACCGGCAACGAGCTGCTGCAACAGGACCGCGATGAGGAAGCGGTGCAACAGTTCCGCGACGCGCTGTCGGGCGCACCGGGAAACGCGCAATACCGGCTGGCCTTGGGGCTCGCGCTGGCGAAGGCCAGCCATCCGGCGGAAGCTTCGGATTACTTGGCCGCGCTCTTGAAGCGCGATCCCGAAAATGCGCTGGCGAATCTGGGAGAGGCGCGGATCGCGGCCGCACAAGGCAAGACTGCCGACGCGGTGAAGTTTTATCGCCGCGCGATTGATGGGGCTTGGCCGGCGGGCCAAATGCAGAATCGCATGCAGGCGCGCTTCGAACTGGCGCTGTTGCTGGAAAAGACCGGGCAAAGGACACCGGCCATCGCGGAGCTCCTGGCGGCGCTGGGTCCGGCGGCGCACGACACAGCCGTGCGAAAAAAGATCGGGCAGATGCTGCTCAGCTACGGCGCGCCTCGCGAGGCCGCCGACGTCTTCCGCAATGTGGCCCAGACGGACCACCGGGATGCGGAGGCCTATGCGGGTCTTGGCGACGCTGAGCTGGCCATGGAGAATTACCAGGATGCTCGCGACGCCTTCCAAAAAGCCCTCGGGCTGAATCCATCGGACCAAGCGATCAGAACGCAGCTCGAACTGTGCCGGAGGGTGCTGGCTCTCGATCCGAATGCGCGTGGTTTGAGAGCAGCAGCGCGTTACGATCGGAGTAAAGAACTGCTGCAGGCCGAGCTGATCCGGTTCGACCGCTGCCAACCCGGCAACAAAGCCGCCGAGCCGGTGCGAAAGGCCCTCGCCAGCCATCCCCGCCAGAACGCTCTGGAGGATGCAGCCGAGCAGAATCTCGCACTGGCAGAGGACCTGTGGAAGCAGGAGGAGAAACTTTGCGGTACGGCGCACCCGTCCAATCCCGAAGATCGCGCAATTGAACGGGTGCTGGCACGGCTATCGAAGCAATAGACCGAGAATTCAGAAATTCGAGCTTAGTTGGCCTGCGCCTGCGTGATATGAGCGCGGCGATTCTTCTGCCAGCAGTCTTCATCGTGCTCGGAGCAGACCGGCTTGTCCTTGCCGTAGCTGATAGTCGCGAGCTGATTGCGCGGGCAGACCCAGAGTCGACAAGTACTCCCTGGTCTGCTTGGCGCGCGCATCGCCGAGCGCCAGGTTGTACTCATCCGATCCACGCTCGTCGCAATGTCCTTCCACCGTCAGCTTGAAATCCGGGTACTGCTTGATGATGTCGGCCAGCGTTTGCGCGTCCGTCTTCAGCGCGGCTTCGGCGTCCGGACGCAGCGTGTGCTTGTCGTAGTCGAAATAGGCGTCCTGGATGCGGTTCAGCAGATCCTGAATGCGTGCGCGGGTAGCGGCATCCGGCAGGCGCGACGGCGTACTCGAAGCCACCTGGGCAGGCCGCGAAGAGTTTGGGCTGCGCGCGCCGGTGTAGGCGCTGTCGCGGCCGGGGCGGATTGAGGAGCCGGCGGAGGCGGAGCCTTCGCAGCAACCTTTTTCGCACAACCGGAAAAAGTCAGAGAGAGCGCTGTCAGGGCCGCGCAAGCCAAGAATTGGGATTTCATCCAAAGCCTCCTAGGGTTTTGTAGTTACAGAATACGGGGGCTGCGGGCCGCAATGAATCCCGTTGGCACTGTATTTCCACCAGACCATTGCCCTTAATACACACCCTAAGGCGAGCCTGATACAGGATCGACGCGATTCCCGTAGTTTGGTCCAGGTTCTACCCTAGAGAGGTGTGGTTTCGTCCCGCCGCCGAGCTACTCCCGCGCACCGTGCAATACACTGAGGGGAGAATGCGGCAACGTCCGGGAGTGGTTTTGGTTGCGGGATTCGGCGGGCTGCTGCTCATCATGGCGCTGGCCGAAGCCGGGACTTTGCTGTTCCTGAATAGCCTGCGCCACAACGACACCGAGCTGCAAGCGCGGTTCCTGGCGCGTAATCGCACGCTGGAGCGCATTCGATCCAATATCTATCTTTCGGGCACGTTCGTGCGAGATTCCTTGCTGGCGCCGGAACAGTCGGGCGCCCGTGCGCAACTGGCTACTCTCGATGGGCTGCGGCGTGATTCAGAAAATGCGCTGAACAGCTATGCTTCGGCGCTGGAGCCGGAAGAGGCCGCGCCGTTCCAGGATTTGCGGTCTCAAATTGAAGCCTATTGGAAGGTGCTGGATCGAACGTTTGCATGGACCGCCGACGAACGCGGCAAGTACCGCTATGCGTTCTTCTACGAAGAACTGGTTCCGCGCCGGACGTCGATGTTGCAAATCGCCGACCGCATCGAAGCCTTGAACGAGGAGGCGCTGCGGCGGGGCGATGTGAAGCTGGGCGATCTGTTCGGACGCCTGCAACTCGGGCTGCTGGCGATGATCGCGGATCACGCTGCTGGGCGGCGTCACGCTGGCCGTGTTGACCACCGTTCCACATCCTGAAACTGGAAGACGAGGTACAGCAGCGTCTGAAAGAGAGCGTCCATTCGAAGGCGAGTCTGCAGGAGCTTTCGGCACGCCTGGTGCGGGCGCAGGAAGAAGAGCGGCGCGCTTTGTCGCGCGAGTTGCACGATGAAGTGGCTCAGGCGTTTTCGGCGGTGTTGATGGAATCGGAGAACCTGCTCGATCTGGACCCGGCGCCGGAAGTGCGGGCGCATCTGGATTCCATCCGCGGCGTGGCCGAAAAAGGAATGAACGAAATCCGCAACATGGCGTTGCTGCTGCGGCCGTCCATGCTCGACGATTTCGGCCTGCTGCCGGCTTTGGAGTGGCAGGCGCGCGAGATCGGCAAGCGCACCGGGCTGCGCATCCAGGTGGCCAGTGAAATGTCCGGCGAGCTGCCGGAGGAACACAAGACCTGCGTGTATCGCGTGGTGCAGGAAGCGCTGAACAATTGCGCTCAGCATGCGCAGGCCAGCGCCGCGCGGGTGTCTGTGCGGCAGGAAGACGGGCCGGATTATCGTCACGGTGCAAGATGACGGCAGTGGATTCGATCCCGGGCGTGTGCGTGGATTGGGCTTGCTCGGGATGGAAGAGCGTGCGCGGCACCTGGGTGGGACCTTCCAGATCGATTCACAGCCCGGGCGCGGGACGCTGCTGCGCGTGACCTTGCCGCTGGCCGCGATACCTACGCCGGTGAAGCGAGACGCCATCTCTCAGGCGCGGGAACTTCGCACGGAGGTGGTGTGGAACGGAGGCTTGCGCGGATGGAGCAGATTCGCATTCTGCTGGCTGACGACCACAACATCCTGCGCGACGGAATGCGCCTCCTGTTGGAGAGGCAGCCCGCGTTCCTGGTGGTGGGCGAAGCGGCGGATGGACGCGAGACGTTGCAGCTTGCGCAGGATCAGCGCCCCGACGTGGTGGTGATGGACATCGCGATGCCCAACATGAACGGCATCGAGGCCACCCGGCGAATCGTGGAAAAGCATCCGAACATCGGCGTCGTGATCCTGAGCATGCACCACGACGAGAGCTACATCATCCGCTCGCTCAAGGCGGGCGCCCGCGCCTATTTACTCAAAGACGCGCTCAAGGCCGAGCTTATCTCGGCCATCCACGCGGTGGTGGAAGGGCGATCGTTCTTCAGTCCCAAGGTCAGCCGAATTCTCCAGGAAGACTACATGCAGGCGCTGGGGCGCAAGGACGCCGACGACAGCTACGAATTGCTGACTGACCGCGAGCGCGAGATTCTCCAGTTAGTCGCCGAAGGCAAGACCAACAAAGAAGTGGCGAACACTCTCAACCTGAGCCTCTACACCGTGGACACGCATCGCACGCACATTTTGCAGAAGCTGAATCTGCACAGCGTGCCGGAGCTGATTCTGTACGCGGTGCGCAAGGGCATCATTTCCTGACTTGCGGGGCTTCGGCGGCGCGGCGCACTGCCCGTAACAGCAGGCGGCGGATCAAGACAATCCCGATCCTAAACTTGCGCCAATACCAGCGGAACTTGGCCCGCGCGGCATCGTCGGTGGCAACTACGCGCGTCTCCGTTGCGAAGCGCGTGCGGTGGGGCTCAGTGCCTCAGCTTCGATCGTCCAGGCGATCTTCACGCGGTCCGGTTCGGCGAAGGAAGCGAACTCCCCAGGCGGAATCGGCGTAAACGCCGGGTTCGCATTCCAAGGCTGACAAGCCGCTCCCGCGATGAAGTACCGGCCTGCTCCTCGGCCAGCCGCGCCCATCCCAAGGACAGCATATCGGCGATGAATCCTTGCGGACACCGTGCTGCCGTTTTCGCACCGAGCAGCTTCGCTCGCACCCAGAAGATGGCGCGGACTGTCGCCGGAGACTGCATGTCGAAATCACGAGCGATATCGAACACCAGCCCGGCGGGCGTGTCGATCACGATCTCGTGCCGCTCGCGAATATCCGGATGAGGAATGAATGGATCGAGCAACGCCGGGCCCGCTACGGCTCTCCGCTTGAACATGAGGCGTGGCATAACCGCGAACGCCAGGAGCAACGCGAGATAGACTATGCCCGACACCGGATCGCGGCCGGCGATGTACTCACCGATCGACAAGCGCCGCAGCCCGACGGCTACTCCGATTTCCGCGATCAGCAAGAATCCGAGAGCAAGGAAACCAACCGCCAATGGGTTGCGGGCGACCCGGCGGGAAGCAATGATGATCGCCGCCAGCATCAGAGGCGATTCCATCAGTTCGGCGTGCCGCACGCCCACCAGCGGCCCAACCCAGAGAGTGCGAATTGTGCCGAGAAAACATCCCGCTGCGAACACCAGCGCGAAGTAACCCGCACCGGCCTTCAGCGTTTGCATTGCTTCGTTACGGGTTCGTCTTCGCCGCGCTAGCCGGTTCCGAAGTTGTCCGTGACGAACACTTCCATCACGATGCTCACGTGGCCTTCCAAAAAGTGCCCGCCCTTGGTGCTGCCATCCGGAAAGCCGACCACGGCGTGCGCGTGAACGTAGGGCTTTCCGTTGAGCGTTGAAATATCGCCGACGAAGGACAACAGCTCGGCCTCTTGATTGATTTCAACTTTCTTGAAGGCGCGCTTATCGGGATCGGTCCATCCAAGCAATGCGGAGCTGAAGGCGCCCACGCCAGTGAAATGCCCTGTCGTGATGTGATTCTTCTCGGCGAACTCGGTGAGGCCCGAGGCCACTTCATCGCCCTTGCCGAAGGTGACTTCGTAGGTGTGGCCGGCCGTGCCCAGGTCCTTCACTTTCATGGCGGGCGCAAGACCGCGCGCGGTGATTTCCTTGCGGCCAACGTACCCCTCCGGAAGCGGCTGCGGCGCTGGAGCCTGCGCGAGCGCCACCCCCACGGCGAGCATGAGCAATGTTAATTTCATTCGCGTACCCTCGCGAAAAGCCTATCACGATCCCACGCTACTGGGTCACGGTCAGCTTGGCGGGCTGGCTGGCGAAGGTTCCGACGGTGACCACCACGTCCTGTGCACCGAGCGGAGCATCGGCCGGAACCGTGTAGTTGATCTGCACCACCCCAACCGTGCCGGGCGTTGCTCCAATGAAGACGATCGGCGCAGTTTCGTTCGCCACGGTCACCGCGACGGGAAGTATCGGCTTCGGAAGATTCGCGGTGGGCGTCGACGAGGAAGGCGAATCGCCGGTCGCAACACTCGGTAACAACTTCCCCGCACCGGTGATGAACAGAGCAGTCTCCGCTCCCCGCGCGGCGCTGGAGTAGGGCGGGAAGACAAATCCGTTGCTCATGAAAATCCCAGGCGCCGCCTGGACCACACGAATGGTCGCATTCACGTTGATGTACGGGTTGCCCACCGTGAGGGTCGCAAGCCCTAGCGGTGTTTCGTATGGAAGCTGCAAATTCACCTGATCCGGAGACACGTAATATAGGGGAGCCGAAACGGGGCCCACCTCAGCCTCGAAGCCTTGCAGGTATTGCGGCAGCGGAATCGTCCCGCGGTCTGCACGTTATTACCGAGCGCCGTCCCGTAGACGCTGACGCAGCATGCCGGGCGCGTACGATTGCTGGCCGGATGCCGCATTGCTCACGCCGCCCACCGTCAATTGTACTTGCGGGCCGACGAAAGGAATGGTCAACTGTCCGGACCACGGATGGCCCTGCGCATCGGTGCCGCTGTATGCGAACGCGACGTTTTTCGGCACCGCGAGATTCGTCAGGCTCAAACCGGTGGAGGAAATCGATCCGTTCGCAGGGATGCTGGCAGTCCCGAATACGTTGGTCACGTTGTAGGCTGCGCCGTCGATGGTGAAATTGGTCACCGTGGCCGCGACACCAGCCTCCTCCGAAAGCGTGATCGTGAACTGCCATTGGTTGCCGGACTGCTCAAACACCGGATTCTGATCGATAGCTGCCGCTACCACCGCCGCCGGCGCATCCTGGCCGACCCACGCGTGGACCAGGTTATATGCGTCGGGAGAGCCCAAGCCGGAAGCGCGATCGTAGCCCGGGCCCGCGCTGTAGCCGAAGCTGCCGTTCGCGCAATCCGGAGAACCGCTGACGCACGGGAGGCCGTTGTTGCCCACTGTAATATCGTGAAAAACGCCCGTTGTGTTCTGCGCCAGCCGGTAGAGTTCGGGATTGATGTTTGCGAGTCCAGGTTGGGCTAGCGTGCCCGTCGACACCAGATACTGGTTGAGCAGAGTGACAATTCCGGCCATCGTTGGCGTTGGGACGGACGTTCCGCCATAAACCTGCAACTGGTTGCTGGTGTATACAAGGTACCCGTCGTGTTCGGCCGAGGCGGCGAGGGAAACATCCGGAACATTGCGATTCGCGTTGCCGGGAACGCCGGGGCCGGTCTGCCATACGGGTTTAGGAAAAAACACGCTCGTTCCGCCGCCGCCAGCCGCTAAGCCGAATCCCAGCTCTGTATCGTTCCACACCCGCTCGGGAATGTAGGACAAGGCGGAGGCGCCGGTTGCGGTATTGGTCGGGCCCCAATAGATACCGTTGCCTTCGTTGAACTCGGTGCCGCCCACCGCGGTCACCTCCGGTACGCTGCCAGGCTCGTCCACAGCCAGCCCATCCTGCGCAATGAGCGCGCCAGGGTCCTCACAATCGCCCGCCCCGGAATCGCCGGCCGCATTGAGCCACGTGATGCCTTCGGCATTGGCTTGCAACGCCAAGGCCTGCTCGTTCGACAGGTCAGGGATGCCGTCGAGCTCCTCGCATAACCCGTAACTCATGCTGATCACCGGCGCACGTGCGTTGTCGATGGCGTCTATCAACGATGTCTCCACGTCGGTGGAATACACATAGATGATCTGGGCCTTGCGTGCGACCGCGCCAGACCATTCCAGGTCCAGATCTGCCTCGGGCAAATCGAGCTGGGTAATACCGGGACTCGGCGGCACGAGAACCATCTGAGGATCGTTGGCAGGCAAACCATACTTCGAGCGAAACCTTTGGATGTCCGATACGTTGACCTCGGTCTGCCCGACCACCACCAGCTTCTGGCCCGTTCCGTCTATGCCTGCGGCGTACAATCGAGCGACATCGTAGATGGTGGCGAAATCGTCCGGCGCGATCTGATTCTCGCCGTCGCCTGCCGTATAGACGGGACCAGGAGCTGTTCGGCGAGCTCGACTGCGGGGCCTGAGGCGAAAATTGTGCAGCCCGTGGAAGCCGCGCACAATTCCGGAGAGTGCCGCGGGAATGGATGGAGCGCTCGTGTTTGCGTAGTGAACCGCACCGTTTTCCAGGTATTGATGGATCTGCGTATGGAGAGCAGCCTCCACTTGGCCCGCTGAACCGCTGAACTGAATAAATGAGCGGCTGCGCGCCACATGTTCCACTTGCAGACCTTGCGACTGGAGCCACGCTGCAATTCGAGTGATATCGTCGCGGCTGACGCCAAACTGATCCGCGTACTGTTCCGGCGTCAGCCATTTGTGGTAATTCGCCGAACCCGGCTCTTGCTGGCTGCCGAGCAACTGACGAAGCGAAGCCTGCTGGCTGGACGATGGCTGTAAGTACATCGTGACGAGGGGCAGAGGGAACGATGCGGCTACGGGCCCTTGGTCTACGGCCGCTCTCACGCGGGCCGGGACATGTCCTGAAAGCACTACGGTTGGAGTGTTACCGATCCGCGCGCCGATGCGGTCCTGCTGGGCTGCGGCAGTCAGTGCCAGCAGAGCGAATGCAGAAGCAAGCAGAGGGAATGATCGCGGACGGATGAACATAGCAATTGCCCCGTGTAATTACTGAGTGTAGGATGGTCGCCTGCCGAACTAGGTTTCAACCGGTTTTTTTTCAGACCCTTTCAAGCTATCAAAATCCGATAGACTGAACACGAATGCAACGGGCTTGTCGCGGAGAGATTTTGCTGGCGGCCGCGATGCTCTCGTGCGCCTTTCTCCCGAGTATTTCGGCAAACAGCGCCTCCCCCTTCACCGGCCGCTGGGATTTGACGATTACAACGCCAAAGAGCACGTATCCATCTTGGATGGAATATGCCGACGAGGGCGGCACTCCGGCGATACGCATTGTCGGCCGTACGGGGAGCGTGCACGCCGTGCGCGACCCTAAGGTGGAAGGATCGCGCCTGGCCTTCACCGATCCGCAGTCCTCCGGCAGCGGCCAGTGGGATTTGACTGTAAAAGATCGTAAGCTCGCCGGACGCAGCCCAGACGGCGCAGTGACGGGTGTTCCGGCGCCGCCGCTGAACCGAAAGCCTCCCGCGGCGTGGGCGATGCCCGAGCCGTTATTCAATGGCCGCGATCTGTCCGGATGGGAAGCGGACCAGCCATCCAACAACCACTGGGTGGTGGATAACGGCGAGCTGCAAAATCAAAATGCCGGCGCGAATATCCGCACCGTCCGCACGTTCGACGATTTCAAGTTGCATATCGAGTACAATTGCCCGCCCGGCGGCAATAGCGGCGTGTACTTGCGGGGACGTTACGAGGTGCAAGTGGAATACGAGCCGCCGAGCAAGAATGACGCGTTTCATTCGATGGGGTCGATTTACGGATTCATCCCTCCGGCGGCGGAGGTAGAGCTGCGGCCGGGGCAGTGGGAGGGCTACGACATAACACTGGTGGGCCGCTACGTGACGGTGAGTCGCGACGGCGTGCTCATTATCGACAACGCCGAGATCCCGGGCATCACCGGCGGCGCTCTCGACAGCCACGAAGCGGAGCCTGGGCCGCTATTACTGCAAGGCGACCACACGGGCGGGCTGCGCTACCGCAACATCACGATCTCGGTCCCCTCACTCCACCGTTAACACTATCGGCTGCTCAATCATCGACGCCTTGTTCGCGGTCAGAAAGGCGAGATGATAGCGGCCGGGCTTGATGGTCGGAACCTGAAACTTGATCTGGTCGCCGGTCCTGTCCATGATGGCGACCTTGGTGTCGTTTTTCCCGTCGGTGAGGTACAGATCAGCAACAGAAGTTTTGTCGGCGTTCTGGCAAGTGACGCTCACCGCATCCCCAGTTTTGGCGGTGTCGGGATCTATGGCCGAACATCTCGGCATTCCCTGAAATCCTGGCATGGCCGCAGCCGAGGCCAAGAGCAGTCCAACAACGAAGCACGTACGCATGGTGCCTCCAGTGGACGCGATTATACACCCACGGTGTGTGGACCGCGCTTCTCGAGGGGTGTCCGAATTTCGCTCGCGAGATCGCCCAAGCCCCGGCCTTGCGATAAGATAGGCTCCTGGAGGCCAGGGAAGTTCCTAAGCAGCGATCTTGAACATCACCGAACTGTTCATCCGCCGCCCTGTCATGACCGCCCTGGTCATGATGGGCATTCTATTGTTCGGCGCGGTGGCGTATCGCACGCTGCCGGTGAGCGATCTTCCGAACATCGATTTCCCAACGCTCCAGGTGCAGGCCCAACTGCCGGGCGCCAGCCCAGAAACCATGGCCGCTTCGGTAGCGACGCCGCTGGAGCGCCAATTTTCAACCGTGTCCGGTTTGGACTCCATGACATCCTCGAGCGTCCGCGGAAACATTGGCATCACGATGCAGTTTGTTCTGGACCGCAACATCGACGCCGCGGCGCAGGACACCCAGTCAGCCATTTCCGCGGTGATCCGCAAACTGCCGCCGAACATGCCGGCGCCGCCCTCGGTGCAAAAGGTCAATCCCGCCGACCAGCCCATCCTTTTCATGGGCCTCAATTCACAAACCATTTCGCCGCGCATTGTCGACGAGTACGCCGAGACGCTGATCGCGCCCGCCATCTCCAGTATCAACGGCGTATCGCAGGTCAACGTTTTCGGAACGGCGAAATTCGCGGTTCACGTGCAACTCGATCCCAGCAAACTGGCGGCGCGCGGCATCGGCATCGATGAAGTGGAAACATCCATCACCAGCCACAACGTCAATCTGCCGTCGGGCACGCTGTGGGGACCACGCCAGGCGTTCACCGTGGAAGCCAACGGGCAGGTGCTGGACGCCGCCGCGTACCGCCCTTTGGTGGTCGCCTACCGCAACGGCTCGCCGGTGCGCCTGGAAGACCTGGGCCAGGTGATCGACGGCGTGCAAAACGACAAAGTCATTACCTGGCTCAACAATACGCCGTCCATCATGTTCCAGGTGATGAAGCAGCCGGGCACCAACACCGTCGACGTGGTGGATAAAGTGCGCGCCCTGTTTCCCGGATTTCGCAAGCAACTTCCGCCCGCCATCAACATGGACACGCTCTACGACCGGTCGGATTCCATCCGCAAGTCCGTGGACGACGTCAAGTTTTCGCTCGAGATGGCCATCGTGCTGGTGGTTCTGGTTATCTTCCTCTTCCTGCGCAATATCTCCGCCACCATCATCCCGAGCCTGGCTCTTCCGCTGTCGGTGGTGGGGACCTTCGCGGCCATGTCGCTTCTCGGCTACACGCTGGACAACTTGTCGCTCATGGCTCTCACGCTTGCGGTGGGGTTCGTGGTCGACGACGCGATCGTGGTGCTCGAAAACATCGTGCGCCACATGGAAATGGGCAAGTCGCCTCTGATCGCGGCCTTGGATGGCGGGCGCGAGATCGGCTTCACCATTCTCTCCATGACGCTGTCGCTGGCAGCCGTCTTTATTCCCGTGTTCTTCATGGGCGGCATCCTGGGACGCCTGTTCCACGAGTTTGCGGCCGTGATTATCGTGGCGATTCTTATCTCGGGCTTTGTGTCGCTCAGCCTGACACCGATGCTGTGCAGCCGCTTCATGAAGCCGCCGGGAGAAAAGCACAACGCGCTGTATCGAGCGTCGGAGCGGGTTTTTGACGGCATGCGCAATCTCTACGAGTGGACGCTGCGCGCCGTGATCCGGCATCGCTTCGCGACGCTGATAGTGGCGGCCGGCACGGTGGTGGCAACGGTGCTGCTGTACGAGGTCATGCCCAAGGGCTTCATTCCGAACCAGGACACCGATCAGCTCGGGGGCGTAACCGAGATGCCTCAGGATGCTTCGTTTGAGGGGATGGTCCGGCTGCAGAAGCAAGCCGCCGCGGTGATCGGCGCCGATCCGAACGTGGACGCATATTTTTCGCTGGTCAACGCGCAGGGAGGTCCGCAGGGCGCCGGCAATTCGGGCCGCATGCAATTGAGATTGAAGCCGCGCGCGCAACGCAAGCTCACGCCGGAACAGATCATCGAGGAACTGCGGCCCAAGCTCAATCGGATCCCCGGCATCCGGACGTATCTGCAGAATCCGCCGCTGATCCGCATCGGCGGGCAACAGACCCGTACCGTCTATCAATACACTCTGCAGGCTCAGGATCTGGACGAGCTTTATCACGCCGCTGGAGTCTTCGAGAAGCGCATGAGGGAAGTGCCGGGCCTGTTCGACGTGAACAGCGATCTCCAGATTGCGAGTCCGGTGGTGAAGGTGGACATCGATCGCGATCACGCGTCCGCCATGGGCGTGGCGGCCGACAAGATCGAGAACGCGCTTTACGATGCGTTCGGGCAGCGCGAGGTATCGGACATCTACACGCCGACCAATGACTACCAGGTCCTTCTGGAGCTCCTGCCGCGCTACCAGCTCGACCCGGCGGCGCTGCACCTGCTGTATATCCGCTCGGACGTGGGAAAGCTGGTGCCGCTGGATGCTGTGACGAAGCCGCGTGACACTGTGGGACCGCTGTCGGTGGCGCACTTGGGCCAACTGCCTTCAGTGACGCTTTCGTTCAATCTTGCGCCGGGCGTTTCACTGGGCGATGCCGTGGAGCGAATCGAGACGGCCGCGCGCGACACTCTTCCCGCCGACATTCAGACCTCGTTTCAAGGAGTGGCGGCGGCGTTTCAATCGTCGCTGCAAGGCATGGGATTGCTGCTCGTGATGGCCGTTCTCGTCATTTATATGGTGCTCGGAATTCTGTACGAGAGCTTCATACATCCGATCACGATTCTTTCCGGACTCCCGTCGGCTGGCCTGGGCGCACTCGCCACGCTTCTCATCTTCCATGATGAGCTCAACATTTACTCCTTCGTCGGCATCATCATGCTGATCGGGATCGTGAAGAAGAACGCGATCATGATGATCGATTTCGCGCTCGAAGCGCAGCGCACGCATAACATGGCGCCGTCGGAAGCGATTTTCGAAGCCTGCCTGGTCCGCTTCCGGCCCATCATGATGACCACCATGGCTGCGCTGGTGGGCACGCTTCCCATCGCGCTCGGTTTTGGCTCGGGTTCGGAAGCGCGGCGCCCGCTGGGACTTGCCGTGGTCGGGCGGACTGGTGGTTTCGCAATTGCTGACGCTCTACATCACTCCGGTGTTCTACATCTACATGGAGCGCTTCCGAGGATCGGTCGGGAGTTTTGGGCGGCGCCGCAAGAAGTTCGAAGCCACCGCGGAGCCCGCAGTCTCTGTCGGAGATTGAACGCATGACACGAATGGTTTTGGTGCTGGCTGCTACGGCCGCAATGGCGCAGCAGGCGCACCGCATCGACGACGCCAAGCTGAAAAGCGACGGCGAGTGGGTCACCTACGGGCTCACACCAGCCGAAACACGCTACAGTCCGCTCGATCAGATCAACTCCTCCAACGTGAAGCGGCTGGCTCCCGCGTGGTCCTACAACTTGGGCGCGGGCGGCGGCGGCCAGGAAGCCACGCCGCTGGTCTCGAACGGCACGCTCTACGGAATCACCAACTGGAGCGTTGTTTTCGCGGTGGACGCCAAGACCGGCAAGGAGCGCTGGCGCTGGGATCCGGAAGTGAATCAGGACAAGGTCCGGCCGGCGATCTGCTGCGGCGTGGTGAATCGTGGGATTGCGATCTATCAGGGCATGATCATCGCGCCGGTCATCGACGGCCGCCTGGAAGCGCTGGATGCCGAAACCGGAAAGCCGGTCTGGGAGGCGCGCGTCGCCTATTCGCAGGACGAGTACACCATCACCATGGCGCCCCGCATGGCGAAGGGCAAAGTGATTGTGGGCGTCAGCGGCGGCGATCATCCGAAGCGCGGCTTCTTCGACGCCTACGACGCTAAGACCGGCCATCGCCTGTGGCGCTTCTACACGATTCCCGGCGATCCCGTCCAAGCCATTTGAAAATTCCGCCATGCGCAAAGCTTCCGAAACCTGGGCGCCCGACGCATGGAAGCTCGGTGGCGGGGGCGCCGTGTGGGACGGCATCGCGTACGATCCCGATACCGATCTGGTTTACGCCGGCACCGGCAACGCCGAACCGTGGCCGGAGGAGTTTCGCGGATCCAAGGGAAAGGACAGCCTGTACGCTTGCTCCATCCTCGCCGTCCAAGCCTCGACCGGCGAATTGAAGTGGCACTACCAGACCGTGCCCGATGATACGTGGGACTTCGACAGTGTCCAGCAAATGATTCTTGCTGATCTCACCATCAACGGCAAGCACGCGCAAAGTGATTATGCAAGCCAGCAAGAATGGCTTCTATTACGTGCTGGATCGCGTCACCGGCGAATTTATTTCCGCGCAGCCCTACGCGAAGGTGAACTGGGCCAAGGGCATTGATCCGAAGACCGGCCGGCCCATTGTCAATCCCGAGGCCCGATATGGCCGCGAACCGCTGACGATTTTTCCCTCGGCGGGTGGAGCGCACAATTGGTCGCCGATGTCTTTTAATCCGGCCACCGGAACTGGTGTATATTTCCGGGAACACCGCCAGTAGCTGGACCTTCGCCAGCGTCGATAAGTTCGAGCCTAAGACCGACCGGACGTCGAACAACGGTTTAGTACGGCCGATGCCGACGCCGCGCGAAAACAAGCTTCCTGTGATTGGTCCCGAACCGATCGAGGGTACCGGCAGCCGGGGCGCCCTGATCGCGTGGGATCCGGTGGCACAGAAGATCCGCTGGCGCGCGCCGGGAGGTGGTGGAATTGGCGGCGGCACGATGACCACGGCGGGCAATCTCGTATTCCAGAGCATCAACGATGGGCGCCTGATGGTGTACAGCGCGGAGAAAGGCGAGAAGCTCCTGGAAATTGCGACCGGATTGAAGAGCGGGGTCGGCCCGCCGATCACGTATGAAGTGGACGGCAAACAATACGTCGCGCTCATGGGCGGCATTGGCGCGGTGATTGGCAACGCCGGACCGCAGAATACAGCGACTTCTACGCCCCCTCAGCTATTGACCTTCGCCCTGAGCGGCACGCAATAACGCGCTCGCATCCGGCAATTGATCGAGCTGCCGAATTCCGTCTGCAAGCCGGTCACGCTGCGCTGCCGAGAGAAACACGCTCGAATTATGATCGAATTTAGCGCGCAGCTCTTCATATGTCATCGGATTTTCCGCCGATCCGCGGTTATATTCTTCGATTTCTTCGAAACCGCGCTCGTCTTTGAGCACGATCTTGACCGCTCCCTTGAACCGGCCGGGCCCGGGATACGCGGGATCGATGTAATATTGGACCCGGCGCGCGAGCCCCAGTATCTCCGGATTCTGCCGGCTTTCGGCGCTGTAGGCAGACTTGCCGAGTGCGCCATGGTAGAGCGCTTCGGCCAAGCTATATTGCAGGCTCACGCGGCCATGGGAGTCCGACGCTGGCACGAATTTCTCCTCGGTAGGCTCGCACACGATGCCGACGATGAACGCAGTCACTGGACATTCGATGCGCTCCACATCGGCGGGTTTGATCTCGTGTTTCGCGCGCAAGCGCAAGATCGCACTGATATAAGGATGAATTACATGAGCAGCGGGAAACGGCTTGAATGACGAATTGCGGCTTTCCCAATGCTGGCCGAGGCGGTCGTTAATGCGCGCGAAGTCGCGATGCGCATTCGGGTCTTGCACGTGCGTCGCGAACAGTCCCCAGCGCCCCTCAAATACCTGCGCCGGACCAGTTACGCCCGAGCGTGCCAGCAGCGCCGCGGTGATGCCACTGTGCGCCGACCAACCTGGATGCAGAAACTTGGTCTGCGTTCCATCCACCCAACATTCGAGCAGTCCCGATGCGAAACTGCCAGCGATGCCAGCCGCGCGCGCTTGCGCTCCCGCGTCGAGCCCGAGAAGTTTTCCGGCAAGATAGGCGGCGCCGAACGTCGCAAATAATCCTGTCGGATGAAAGCCGCGCTTATGTAGTTCCCCGGAGGACACGCTGCCGACACGGCACGAGATCTCGTTGCCAATCGCGATAGCAGTGATGAGATCGCGCCCCGACACCTGCGTGAATTCGGACAGCGCCAGCGCGGCCGCCACCACCGGACTGCTCATATGAACGATCGATTCGTTGTGCGTATCGTCGAATTCGAGCGCTTGCGAGAACGCTCCGTTTGCGAACGCCGCTGTTGCGACGCTCACGCGATCGCCAAATCCGAGGATGTGGCAGGGGCCGGGAGTCGACAAAGCCAATGCAGCGGCGCGAACAGAACGGCCGAATTCTGTCTCAGCTCCGGCCAGCGCCAATCCGATGACGTCCATCACGCGCAACTTGGTCGCCGCGACTACATCAGCGGGCAAATCTTCAAACTTGACGCTCGCGGCCCACTGCGCGAGTTGAGTGGAAAGCGGAGTACTCAAGCGATGGACCACCCGCCGTCAATCGGCAGCACCGCGCCGGTAATATCGCGGCTCTCTGGTCCACACAGAAACAGCATCATGCCCGCGACGTCTTCAGCCGCGATGAATCGGCCGCCCGGCTGCTTGCTCGCAAGGAATAGCCGTTCGGCTTCGGCATGCGAAATAGATTCAGCCGCCATCATCTGCTCGATCGTGTGGACATGCACCGGCGTTTCCACCGTTCCGGGACAAACCGCGTTGCACGTGATATCGTGCCCGCGCGTTTCAAGCGCCACGGCCCTGGTCATGCCGATCAGCGCGGTTTTACTGGTGACGTAGTTGATGCGGTTCACACCACCGATCAAACCATAGATCGACGAAACGTTGATGATCCGTCCCCAATTCCGCCGGCGCATCGCGGGCAGTGCGAGCCGAATCGTGTGAAAAGCGGCGGAGAGGTTCACCGCGATTCCCAAATCCCATTCGCCAACCGGAAATTGCTCCACCGGAGCAGCGTACCGGACCACCGCGTTGTTCACCAGAATGTCGATCGCGCCGAAGTTCTCCAGACACACTCCGAACATCCGGTCAATTTCGAGAGCATGCGCCAGATTCGCGGCGCTATACATGGTCCGGACGCCGTGTTCCTTCTCCATTTGCTCGCGCATCGCATTGATGTTCCGTTCGTCGCCGAAGCCGTTGATTACTACATTGCAACCCGCGGCGGCAAATCGTTTGGCGGCGGCCAAGCCGAGTCCTTGCGTAGATCCGGTGATGAGCGCGCACTTGTCGCGAAGCATTGTCCATTATAATGATCGATCCGGCTTTATGGAACCATTCGAAGTTTTCGCCATTCGCTATGGCCATCTAGGAAATCGACACCCAGGCCAGAGCTACATCCTTGCCGATCCGCACGAATACGGCCCCGATCTCGACTACTTTGTGTGGGTGGTGCGCCGAAGCGATTGCATGTTCGTGATCGACACGGGATTCGCTGAGGAATCGGCCATCCGGCGCAAACGCGAGCACCTGCGCAGTCCCGTCGATGCGCTGCGGCTGCTCGACATCGATCCGGATAAAGTTACGGACGTGATCCTGACGCATTTGCATTACGACCATGCGGGGAATCTCGATCGCTTTCCTTCCGCTCGATATCACGTGCAGGATCGCGAGGTTACCTATGCCACCGGCCGATGCATGTGCCATCACTTCCTTCGCGAAGCCTACGATCTGGAGAACGCGCTCGAGATGGTACGGAAAATCTACGCGGGACGCGCCGTTTTTCATGACGGCGAGTCAGAAGTTGTGCCAGGACTGACCCTGCATCGCGTGGGCGGGCACACGGCGGGCTTGCAGATCGTGCGCGTCTGGACGCGGCGCGGCTGGGTGGTGCTGGCGGCGGACGCGGCGCATCTTTATTCGGAAATTTCGAGAATGACCGGGCATTTCCGGTGGTGTACAGCGTGGCCGAAATGCTGGAAGGTTACAAGACGCTGTACCGGCTCGCCGATTCGCCGAATCACATCGTCCCTGGACACGATCCGCTGGTCGATGAAATATTATCCGGCAGCGCGGCCGGACGTCGATGGAGTCATCGTACGTCTTGATGTTCACGCCCACGCGCTAAATTTTGCATGCATCGCGTGTTATCCTAGCGGCTTTGGTACAGGAGACAACAGTAAATGGCTCAGCAGAACGTCGGCTTTGTCGGCGTCGGACGGATGGGCGGCCCAATGTGCCGCCGGTTGATTGAGGCAGGAAACAGCCTTACGATTTTTGACAAGAGCGAAGCCGCAATGCGCCCTCTGGAAGCGTTGGGCGCGAAACGAGTGGATTCGCCGGCTGCGGTGGCTTCGGCGGCCGAAATTGTTTTGGCCAGCCTGCCAACACCACCGATTGTTCAATCCGCCGCGCTAGGCTCCGGCGGCGTGATCGAAGGCAGCAAGGTCAAAATCTTCATCGACGTTTCCACCACCGGCTCGACTTACGCCAAGCGCGTGGCCGAGGGGCTCAAGGCGAAGAACATCGTAGCCGTGGATGCGCCCGTCAGCGGTGGCGTGGCTGGCGCCGAAAAAGGCACGCTCGCGGTGATGGTCTCGTGCGACGACCAGACTTTTGCCACCATCAAGCCCGTGGTCGAAGTGATCGGCAAAGTTTTTCATGTCGGCAAGCAACCGGGCCAGGGCCAGACGATGAAGCTGTTGAACAATCTCCTTTCCGCGACCGCGATGGCGATTTCGTCGGAAGCCGTAGTGATGGGAGTGAAAGCGGGGCTCGATCCAAAGCAGGTGATCGACGTGATCAACGCGGGTAGCGGCCGCAACACCGCGACCATGGACAAAATCCCGCGCTGCGTTTTAAACAGAAAATTCGATTTTGGTTTCGCCATCGGCCTGCTCAACAAAGATATCCGGCTGTGCATGGAAGAAGCCGAGGCCATGGGCGTGCCGATGGTGGTGGGAAGCGCCGTTCGGCAGATCCTTAGCCATCGGCACCGCGAGCGAAGGCCCGGACGCCGACATGACCGAATTGATCAAAGTGATGGAGGGCTGGGCGGGCGTGACCGTTCAGGTCCAATCGTAATAGGAGCCAAGGAGAGCAAGTGGAAAAAGAAATGTTTGAGAAGGGCCTGAAGATCCGCCGCGAGGTGCTCGGCGCCGAATATGTGGATAAAGCGATCAGCACCGCCGACGATTTTAACCGGCCTCTGCAAGAGCTGGTAACCACGTATTGCTGGGGCGAATGCTGGGGCCGGCCGGGACTGGACCGCAAAACGCGCAGCATGCTGAACCTGGCGATGATCTCGGCGCTAAATCGCCCGCACGAAGTCAAAGCCCATGTGAAAGGCGCCATCAATAACGGGCTGACCAAGAACGATATTCAAGAAGTTTTCCTGCAAGTGGCGATTTACTGCGGTGTCCCTGCGGCGGTTGATAGCTTCCGTCTGGCGCGAGAAGTTTTCCAGGAAATGGGGATTTAACTGCGGCCGCGCGAATCCTGATTGTCGACTACGATCCGCGATGGCCGGAGCTCTTTGAACGCGAGGCCAATCGCATCCGGCGCGCGCTCGGCAGCAAAGCGTTGCGGATCGAGCACGTAGGTTCGACGTCCGTGCCGGGCCTGGCCGCAAAGCCGGTCATTGACATTGTCCTCGTCGTAGCCGACTCGGCGGATGAAGACGCGTACGCGCCCGCTCTCGCGTCCGCCGGTTATTCGCTTCGTTTCCGCGAGCCCCACTGGTACGAACACCGCATGTTCAACGGGCCGGACACGAAAATAAACCTGCACGTGTTCTCGAACGGATGTTCGGAAGCCGATCGCGTGATCGAGTTCCGAGATTGGCTGCGCACCAATGCCGCGGATCGCGAGCTCTATCAACAAGCCAAGCGTGCGTTAGCCCAGAAGGAGTGGAACGAGGTTCAAGATTATGCCGACGCCAAGACCGGAGTGATCCAAGAGATTCTCTCTCGCGCGCTTCGCTAGTCCGTTCGCAGCGCCGCTTCGCGCCACAGTTTCTCTGGGCGGCTCAACCAAAACCATAGCGCCGTGCCGAGGATGGGGAACAGCGCGGCCGACACGAAGACCACGCCGTACCATTTCAGATCGAAGCAGCGGCCCCAGACTGGCAGAATCAGGGCCAGCACAGCCGACCAGGATCCCGAGCCGATTCCTCCGACCATGGCTGTCTGATCGCGCGGATACAAATGCGATCCGACACGCAAGGACAACACCACGAACCCATCGGCGATGAACGTCGCCCAGAAGAACAGCGCCAGAACGATCGGCCACGAGTCGATCTTGGTCACCAACGCCGTCGGCAGCGCGAGCATCGGCGAGCATGAAAAACAGGCCCGTCGGCCGATGCCCGCGCGTAACGAACTTGTCCGCGATCCAGCCCCAGAAAAAATAGCCGGCCTCCCAGCCGACCAGTGGAATCCAAAGTATCTCGCCAAGTTTCGCCTGCGAGAGATTGAATGCGCGGCTCAGGTACAGCGGGCTGAGATATGAAACCAAGCCCAGCGCGACGGCGCCGAGTCCGAAGCTGGAGACCACGATCCAAAGACGCCGCTCCAGAAAATTGGGCCACGCAACTTTTAGACGACTCACGGCGATGCTCAGCCAAATACGGCGGCCGTCCGATGATGGCCCACATTGCGAGCCAGCACGCGCCCATTGCGCCCGTGACCAGGAATGCCGCGCGCCAGCCGAAACGCAGTGCGATGGGCGTCACGATCAGCGGCGTCACGATTGCCCCGAGCGACGCGCCGCTGTATCCGATCGCCGTTCCGCGCGATTGCCGATTCGGCGGCAACGATTCGGCCGCCGCTTTCAGAGCCGCCGGGAAAGCCGAGCCTTCGCCGAAACCGAGCACGCTCCGCGCCACAGCGAATCCCCAGAAGCCCGACATCCATGCGTGCGCCGTGCTGGCGATGGCGCGCAGTGAGACTGCCGTGAACATGCCTTTGCGCAGACCGATGAAGTCGAGGAACGAGCCGAACAATCGGATTCCCGATCATGTAAAAAATGGAAAACGCCGAGAGCGCATTAGCGTACGCTCCCGCGCTCAGGCCGGTGTCGCGCAGGATCATCGGCGAAAGCACGGCCAGCACCTGCCGGTCCACGTAGGACAGCAGGCTCGACAGCATCATCGCAACAGAAGGGACCCACATCGCCCAGCTTCGTGACCGGGAGCGTTGCGGTTCGAATCGTTTGCGCCGGGCTGATGTCGATTTCACTCACCACTGGAGTTTATCGTAATCGGGTATTGTAGACAGGAGGGTGCGATGATCCGCCGGGTTCTACTTGATAGCTGCCATCACTGCTGCCGCATTACCGGCCGCCGACTGCGATCGTGCTTGCTTGCAGGGATTCGTCGATTCGTATCTGGATGCGCTTGGCGAAGCACGATCCGTCGAAGCTGCCGGTTGCCGACTCCGTGAAATTCACCGAAAACGGCAAAGCGATGAAGCTGGGCGAAGGTTTCTGGAAGACGGCGGGCGCGAGCACGTATCGGCTCTACGCTCTGGATCCAAGCCACGGAGACGCCGCTGCGCAGGCCGTGGTAGCCGAAGGCGGAGAGCCGACGATATTTCTCGTGCGTCTAACAGTGGCCAACAAGAAAATCACGGAAGCTGGAGACGCTGGTCTGCCGCAAAGGCCAAGCCGGATTTTTCGCGCCCGAGAAAGATGACCAAAGCTCCGGCCGCTGTATAGCGAAGCCTGTTCCGGAATCCGCGCGGTCCACCCGGGAGCAACTAGCGGCGCTGCGAACGCATACTTCACCGCGATGCAGACCGAAGGCTCAAAAGATTACAAGCCCGCGCCGCTTGCCGCCGACATGAACCGTTTCGAGAACGGCGTGCAGACCACCAATGTTCCCGTGATGGGCAGGCCCGCCATGAGCGGCGCCGAGCAATTGGACAAGGGCATCTTCAAAGGCCTGATGATCGATCATCGGCGCTTCCCGGTGGTAGATCGCGAGAACGGTGTCGTGTTGGGAATGATGTTCATGCACGCGAAAGATGAACGGCCAGATGGTCGGCATCCTGATCGCCGAAATGTTCAAGATTGCCGGCAGGCAAGATCCATCAAGTGCAGGCCGTGATGGTGAACGTTCCAAACGATTCCGACACCGGATGGAAATGAGTCTCTCGCGCAGCATGGTGCGTGCCGCGCGCGGCTTGACGATCGATCAGCTTCCTCCAGAGGTGATCGCGAAGGTCAAGATCGGTCTCCTCGACTTTCTTTCGTGCGCTTTCGAGGCGCGCGATCTGCCGTGGGGATGCCAGGCGATCCGCATGGCGAGCGCCGCGACCGGCAAAGCAACGGTGATCGGAACGCCCGTACGCTCGTCGCCATCGGAAGCGGCATTCGCGAACGCAACGCTGGGTCACGGACTGGTGCGCGAGGACATGCACACGGGCGCGGTGAGCCATCTGGGCGTGGTGATTTTTCCCACGCTGCTCGCGCTCGCGCAGCAACACAAGGCGAGCGGCCGCGATTTTATTTTGGGCGCGGTGTGCGGCTATGAGATCGGCGCGGCGGTCGGGCGGGCCATCATGGATCAGGAGATGGTCCGCCGTTTTCGTCCCACCGGAATCACGGGACCGCTGGCAGGTGCGATCGCCGGAAGCCGGCTCCTTGGACTCGATGAAGACGCGACGGTCAGCGCGCTCGGCTTCGCGGCCAATGCAACGGGCGGTCTGAACGAGTGGCCGTACTGCGGCGGCGAGGAAATGTTTTTTCATCCCGGATTCGCGGCGCGAAACGCGGTAACCGCGGTGGAGCTGGCGGCGCTTGGAGCGCGTGCTTCCGAAAGTGCGCTGGATGGGCGCGCCGGGCTTTTTGCGGGGCTGAATAGGACGGATCGCATCGCGCGAGTTGCTCCATTCTCCGGCCAGCCATTCGAAATTCTGTCGGTGTATTACAAGCCCGCGCCCGCGTGTAACTACGCACAGACGGCGACTCAGGCAGCGCTGGCGATTGACGATGCAGGATGGATTTCAGGGTGGCGGCGAGATCGAATCGATCGTGGTGAAAGCGTCCGGCGGCGGCGGTAAACTATCCCGGTTGTGATTACGCGGGCCCGTTCGAGCGGATCCTGAAGCGAAGATGAGCATCCAGTATTGCGTCGCCGCGACGCTGGCGCGCGGTGTGATCGCAGAGTCGAATTACCGCTCGCTCGATGATCCCGCGATCACAAGGCTCGCGAACATTACTAAACTCGAAATCGATCCCGAGTTCACCTCGAAGTATCCGGGCGCGCAGGGATCGGAAGTGATCGTGACGTCGCAACGACGGATCTCGCAGGCTCGGCTCGATGATGTGATCCCGGCCACGCCGGAACAAATCCGCGCACGGTTCCGATCCGCGTGTGCGAACTCGCGTGCCATCGAAGAAATGATCGATACACTGGAACAGCAGGAAGACGTCGGCGCCTTAGGAGGTTTGACAGCTTGAAGAAGCATCAGATGTTGATTGGCGGCAAGTGGGTAGATCCCGCCTCGGGTGAATGGTTCGAATCCGTGAATCCGTACACGGCGAAACCGTGGGCGCTTGGTTCCGCGCGGATCGAAGGCGGATGTGGACCAGGCCATCGCCGCGGCGAAATGCGCGTTTCACGGCGAATGGCGCAAGCTGACCGCCACCGCGCGCGGCGCGCTGCTGCGCAAATTCGGCGAGCTGGTGGCGGCCGAAGCGCAGCGGCTGGCCGAAATCGAATCCACCGACAACGGCAAGCTGATCGCCGAGATGCGCGGCCAGCTCAACTACATCCCGCAATGGTTCTACTATTACGGCGGACTTAGCCGACAAGATTGAGGGCCGCGTGATCCCCATCGACAAGCCGGGCGTGTTCAACTTCACGCGCGAGGAGCCGCTGGGCGTCGTGGCCGCCATCACGCCGTGGAACTCGCCGCTGCTGTCTGGCCGCCTGGAAACTCGCGCCGGCGCTGGCGGCGGGCAACACGGTCGTGTGGAAGCCGTCGGAATTTTCTTCGGTGTCGGCGTTCGCGTTCGGCGAATTGTTCGAGAAAGCGGGCTTTCCGCCGGGCGTGGTCAACATCATCACCGGTTTCGGCAACGAAGTTGGCGAGCCGCTGATCACGCATCAGGATGTCGCCAAAGTCGCATTCACCGGCGGTGACAAAACCGGCGAACATGTTTATGGACTCGCGGCGCGCGGCATCAAGCACGTGACGCTGGAGCTGGGCGGGAAGTCGGCCAACATCGTCTTCGACGACGCCGATCTCGATCAGGCTGTAAAAGGCGTGGTCTCAGGAATCTTCGCGGCGACGGGCCAAACCTGTATCGCGGGCTCGCGCGCACTAATTCATCGGTCAGTTCACGCGGAGTTCGTCGAACGCCTGCTCGCGCTCGCCAAGACCGCGCGCATGGGCAATCCGCTGGACCCTTCGACGCAAGTTGGCCCCGTGACCACTCGCCCGCAATACGAGAAAGATTCTCGACTACATCCGCATCGCCAAAGAAGAAGGCGCGGTATGCCGGCTTGGCGGGGCTCCGGCGCAACGCGAGGAATGCGGATCGGGCTGGTTCGTCGAGCCGACCGTCTTCACTGACGTGAATCCGGAGATGCGCATTGCGAACGAAGAAGTCTTCGGACCGGTTCTCTCCATCATTCCCTTCGACGACGAAGACGAAGCGGTTCGCATCGCCAACAACACCGTTTACGGACTCGCGGCCGGCGTCTGGACGCAGAGCATTCGTCGCGCGCTGTTGATGTCCGAGCGTCTGGAAGCAGGCACCGTGTGGGTGAATACCTATCGCGCCGTCAGCTACATGTCGCCATTCGGCGGCTACAAGCGATCCGGCATCGGACGCGAGAGCGGCATCGACGCCATTCGCGACTACCTGCAAACCAAGAGCGTGTGGATCGACATCGCGGGCAACGCGCCAAATCCATTCGTCATGCGATAGGAGCCCATGGTAGACGACGCAACGGCAACATACATCGTCGAGAATCAACGCTGCTTCGAAGACTTCAAGCAGGTGGCATCCCAACTTGCGGGATTGCTGGTGCTGGCGGCCGCCGGATCAAAGGAGGCGACGCCCGATCATCCGATGCTCCTGATGCGCCCGCGAACTTTTTCGTGAAGCCGATCAGTCGCTCCGTAGCGCGCAGCCGACCGAACGGGCACGGAAACATCATGAGCACGTTGCCAAGGCGGCGGCGAATGATCGGCGCGGCACTCCAGCAAACTGAGGGCGCTTTCGATCTCGACCGAATCCTGACTCCGTTGCGCGCCGGATACGCTGAACTCGAACGCGCCGCCGATGCCCTGCCCGGCTTCGAGAAAGTCTCTTATGAGCGAGCCTGCTGCGGAGGAGGCCGCATCCAATGAGCGCGTACTCGTTGTGGGTGATGGAATACGCGGCGGTCCCCAACTATCCGCAGAGCGGCTTGATCTACGGCATGCACAACCAGGGCACGCGCAAGCTGCCGTATTGCTACATCGTGATCAAGGGCCAGGGCCAGCTCGCCATGGTGGACGTCGGCTACAACCACAAGGCGCATGGCGAGGTGCTGGCGAATACGTACGGCGTGCGCGGCTGGCATTCGCCGCGCGAAGTGCTGGGCGAGATCGGCATCGCGCCGGAGGACGTTTCCAACATCTTCATCACGCATGCCCATTTCGATCACATGGGCAACATCGAGGATTTCCCGAACGCGACGTTTTATCTCGCAAGAGCGCGAGCTTTCGAAATGGGTCTGGACCATGGCGCTGCCGCGCAGATTCCGCTGGCTGATGCTCGGCATCGATCCGGCCGACATCATGCGGACGGTGGATCTGGCGCGGCAAGGCCGCTTGGTTACGGTGGACGGCGATCGCGAAAACGTACTCCCGGGCATCGATCTGCACGCCGCCTTCGACACGCACACCTGGGGATCGATGTACGTGACGGTGCGCAACGATCTCGCGGCGAACTCGCAGAGCAGTTGGGTGTTTTGCGGCGATCTGGCTTATGGATACGAAAACTTGCGCGGCCACGATCCCAAAGATCCCGAATACATTCCCGTCGGGCTTGCCACCGGAAGCCAGTTCAATCTGATCATGACTGCCGAAGCGATGGTGAAAAGCGTGGGCGGAGATGTGCATCGTGTGATCCCGCCGCACGAAGAACGTCTCAAGGATTTGTACCCCTCGCGCATCACCAACCTCGGCCTGCGCATCACCGAACTGGCGCTCGCCGACGGCGAGACAAGCCAGGTTAGCTGACCCGTCCGCCAATTCGCAACAGAATATATGATGGCGATATGGCCCCCTTCAGGTTGTTGGTGCTGTTCGCGGTCTCTTTGCCAATCCTGGCGGATTCAGGGCTAGACGCGGCCCGCGCGACACTGATCGGGATGCGAGGGAGGAAGCCGGACTCCGGCGGACCTCGGGGCGCGACTCCGGCTTTGACCATGGTCAAGCATCAACTGCGAGATTGGGTGGAATCGCGTTTAACGGGCTTGGCGCTCCGTGGCGACGAGGGAGAGCTCGAAAGGCGGTTGAATACGGAACTTCGAGAGGCCAAGTTGATCTGCGATGATGGCGCTGCAGATCAACCACGATGTCCCGAGTGGACGCTTTTGGGTTTTCTCGAGGCTCTCAAGTTTCGCCGATCCCAAGGCTTCTTGATCTTGCAGACTGGGGTTGGGATCGAATGCGGCTTTGACGAGTCCGCCTATCTGTACAGTTGGACGGACGAAGGCTGGAGACGCGTTTGGCAGACCGAGCAGAACAAATACACGGAGAAGGACTACAAACCGCAGAGTATTGAAGCCGTCATGATCTCACCCTATAGCGAGACAAATGACTACTTGCTGCTCACCTTGGCCTTGGAATCGTGGTGCTCGTCGAATTGGCACGATGTATATTATCGAGCGTTTCGTTTGGGGCCCGACCTGTTAGCAGCCCCATTAGTCGAGGGAGGAGAGTGGGCGTATCTCGGTGTGTATTTTCCAATCCAGGGCAGTGTGACGCGGGACGATGTTCTGGTCGAGTTCACCATTCGCAGCATTGACGCTGGTGTCCACAGCCGCAAGGCCGTTCGACACTACAGAATCGACGGCGACCAGGTAAGGCGTACCGATCCGTTAGCGCTCAGTCCACGCGACTTTGTGGACGAGTGGCTGACTCACGACTGGATCGAGGCCGCTTTCTGGTCGGAATCCGCTAACCGCGGCTCCGCAAGCGACTGGCACAAGAAACTACACAAGGATCTCGTTGCGGGCGAGTTCGTTTACCCGACCATGCATTGTGCGGACGCGCCAGAAGTGTGGCAGGTCGGCGTTGACTTCAGCGACCCGCCGACGCCACCCGACGCAGAACCGAAGGGCACGTACTTCCTGGTGCGGTGGCGGCCACCCTATCGGTTCACTATGGTCGAAGTGAGCGATCGTCCGTCCCCGGCTTGCATAGACGAGGACCGCATGGTGGACAACGAGTTCCACACTTTATTTCCGATTCAGGATAAGTAGGAGAGGGCAGGCCCGCAGTTCGCCCTTTGAAACCGGCTGCAAAACCTGCATGCAACGCCATCCCGTTGTGATATATTGACTTACAAGCGGAGGCACAAGTGCCCATGTTGCGATCTGTTTTCGGCTCTTTGATATTGGCGACGGCGGCCATGGCCGCAACAACGTACTCCACCGTCACCTACAACAAAGACGTTCTTCCCATCATGCAGAAGAACTGTCAGAGCTGCCATCGTCCCGGCGAGATCGGCCCGATGCCGCTCCTCACCTACCAGGGCACACGCCCATGGGCCAAGGCCATCAAGGAAGCGGTGCTCACCAAAAAGATGCCGCCCTGGTTCGCCGATCCGCGCTTCGGTCACTTCGCAAACGACCGCCGCCTGACCGAGGCCGACGTCAAGACGCTAGTCGCATGGGTGGACGCGGGCGCGCCCGAAGGCGATCCGAAGGACATGCCGCCGCCCATCGAATGGCGCGACGGCTGGAACATCAAACCCGACGTCGTGATCGAAATGCCCAAGGCCTACAACGTGCCCGCGCGCGGCACCATTGAGTACACCTACTTTGTGGTTCCGAGCGGCTTCACGAAAGACACCTGGGTGATCGACGCCGAAGTCCGTCCGGGCAACCGCACGGTGGTTCATCACGGTAGCGTTCACATCCGGCCGCCGGGATCGCAATGGTTGAAGGAAGCCAAAATCGGCGAGCCTTACGTGCTCCCCAAACGCGCCGACGGCAGTGAAGCGCTGCCCGCTCCTGTGGACCCGAGCGTCAACGTCAGCAACGAATGGCTGCTCGGCTATGTGCCCGGCATCCAGCCGCAAAACTATTTCGATCTCGATCACAAGGCCGCCAAGCTGATTCCGGCCGGCTCTGACATCGTTTTCGAAATGCACTACACCACCAACGGCAAGCCCGCGACGGATCAAACCAAAGTCGGCTTTGTGCTCGCAAAGACACCACCGAAGTATCGGCTGTTGACCCTGCCGGTGGCCGGCGCGGATTTCGCGATTCCGCCCGGCGATCCGAATTACCCCGGCCACACCGTCGCGCAATTCGATCAGCCTGTGACGTTGATCTACTCGCAACCGCATATGCACCTGCGCGGCAAGGATATGGACATCCGGCTGGACTATCCGAGTGGCGAGCATGAAACGTTGGTGAGCGTGCCGCACTACGACTTCAGTTGGCAGACCATTTACTTCGAACAGAAGCCGATCGAAGTTCCCAAGGGCACCAAGATCGAGCTGTTCGCGCATTGGGACAATTCCCCGAACAACAAGTACAACCCCGATCCGAAAGCGACCATCCGCTGGGGCGATCAAAGTTGGGATGAGATGCTGTTTGCATGGGTCGGCGTCGTGGTGCCGCGCGATACCGATCCCGAAAAAGTAATGGCGAAGCCGGCGTCGATCGCCTCGGCCACTACACCCGCGGCTGGCGGCCGCTAGCGGGCGGACGCTGCAGACTGTCCCTGATCTTTTGCGCCAGGATCTTTAGGTTGATCCCGGTGTTCATGGTTCCATGATCGCCGGGCACGTCCTCAATCACAAGGTCGGAAAGAACACGAGACCATCCCAAACTCTGACCGCCGTGGAAGAACTCCGGCTGGGACTCTGCGCGGAACAAATAGACGCGTCCTTTGTGGGATGTGATCCGGTAGTCCCCCTCTGCCCGCCCTTGCACGCTGTAAACATCGTTGGGACTATTCGGGAGAGGAACCCCTATCGCAAAGGAGGCCGAGCGAGCCAACCGAGCCAAGCGGTCCTTCACCCGCTCAACAACGTGAGACAGACCTTTTCCGCCGGCGATTTGTTTCCAGTTGTACCGATAGCGGCGTACTCGGTGCGGCCAGGATTCGCCCACCATGCATCCAGGGCGGTACGCTGTGTCAATCAACATCACGATCGGGGGATCGACGCCGGCCCGTTCCAGCTGGTGTGCTATTTCGACAGCAACCAATCCTCCGAAGGAATAGCCCAGCAGATAAGGTGGTTGAGATTCGGCTCTCCTCCGCAGCTCGTCTATGTACGCGCTGGCCAGTTGTTTCACAGTAATGAGCGGACTTAGCAGCCGGAAGGGCTGCAGTCCATACAGAGGCTGATCCAGCCCCAGCTCGATCGCCAGTCTCCGGAAGACGATCAGTTCGCCATCCACCCCCCCAATGCAGTACATGGCGGGTTTCGATCTGCCGCCCTGGATCTGAACGATGGGCGCGCTCATCTGTTCGGAGGCCGAATCACGAATGAGCGCCGCAAGGCTCCGGACCGTCGGCGCGTGAAACAGGGTGGCGAGTGGAAGGTCCAGTTTGAAACAAATGTTGATATCGCTGAACAGCCGCGCGGCCATGAGGGAATGGCCCCCGAGATCGAAAAAGTCTTCGTTGACGCCAATGTCATTCAGACCCAGAACTGAACGGAAAACGTTCCGGAGCCGTGATTCGACGGCATCCGCGGGCGCGTCTCTCCCGGCAATTTCCGGCGATAAAGTTTTCTGCTGTGGAAGCGCCCTGCGGTCAATCTTGCCATTGCCGTTCAGGGGGAAAGATTCAAGAAATGCGAAGCTTGCCGGGATCATGTAGCCCGGGAGACTCCTCCGCAGGAAGGCCCGCAATTCGGAGCCTCGAGGCGGAGGGCTGGTCTCAGAAATGAGGTAAGCAACGATCCGGCTCTCTCCGGCAGCGCTGGCTTCGAGAACGGCGATGGCGTCCCGGACGGAGGGGTGCCGCAGAAGCGCCGTGCGGATCTCCTCCGGCTCAATCCGGTAGCCCCGCAGCTTGATTTGGTCGTCGTTGCGCCCCAGGCATTCGATGTTTCCATCACTTCGATAACGCGCCAAATCGCCCGTCTTATAGAGACGATCTCCCGGCCGTTTGCTAAACGGGTTGGCCACGAATCGGTCCGCCGTAAGCTGGGGTTTGTGTAGATAACCATCGGCCAGTCCATCGCCACCGATGTACAACTCGCCAGGAACGCCTATAGGAACCGGAACTAGCTGCTCATCGAGAATATAGACCTGAGTATTGGCGACCGGACGTCCAATGAGGACCGGATCGTCCGGTCCTGAAAATTTGTAACCTGTGGACCAGATGGTGGTCTCGGTTGGGCCGTACATGTTCCAGAGACGGCGTACTCGTGGAAGGAGTTTGCGCGCCAGATCGTTGGGCATTGCCTCGCCACCACTAACAGCTTGCATGTTTGCCTCGCCTGGCCATCCGGAATCGATCAGCAGCTTCCAGATTGCGGGGGTGCATTGCAGAAATGTGACGCCTTCGCGATGGATGGTGTCTTGTAGCAGGCGCGCGTGCATCGCCGTTGCGCGGTCTATCATTAGGATGCGCGCTCCCACCATGAGCGGCAGCCAGAGATCGATGCCGGAGATGTCGAAAGCCATGGTGGTAAGCGCCAGAAGCACATCTTGCGAGCTGAATTGGTACCAACCGCGCAAAGACCATAACAAATTGTTCAATGCGCGCCGCGGAATCATCACGCCTTTGGGTTTTCCCGTGGAGCCTGAAGTGTAGATGACGTAAGCCAAATCGCTGCCCGAGACTGCCACTTCGTGGTTCGTCTTCGGATACCGCTCCAACGCCTCCCAATCCAGGAAGACAAACTTCCCCCTGAACTTCGGGAGCCGGACTGCCAATGCGCGCCGGCCAATCAGGATTTCGATGCCCGCGTCCTCGACAATGGGACCGATGCGATCATCCGGGTGATCGGGATCCAATGGCAGGTAGGCGCCTCCCGCCTTAAGGATCGCCAGCGGCGCGATTAGCACATCGATGGAGCGCTCCAGACATACGCCCACCAGCGTGTTTGCGGTCACGCCCAACGACCGGAGGCGTGCAGCCAACTGGTTTGCTCGAGCATTTAACTCCGCGTAGGTGACGTTCTCGTCCTTGAAGCTTACCGCCACGGCATCCGGCGTCCGTTCGACTTGGTCTTCGATGAGTTGCTGCAGAGCAACGTTGTCTGGATATTCCTGTGCGGTAGTTGAATTCCAGTCATACAGGATGCGCCGGCGTTCGAGCTCGGTGAGAACGGGAAGCCGGGAGACAGGCCCTTCCGGATTCGAGATCGCGCTGGCCAGGAGCGTTTCATATTGGCCAAGGAGATGTTGAATGCTGTCAGGATCGAAGACCGCGGTGTCGTAATCAGCCGTCATCAAGAACCCTGACGAGTGCTCCTCCAGGTGAAGCGCCAGGTCCAAGCCGAGGCCGGAAAGACGCACTGCTTCCAGCTCCGGCTGTTCCAGGATCAACGCGACTTGAAAAAGAGGAAGGCCACCGTCAGACTCGCCTTGATCCACGGCCTCACTCCGGATACGCCGCAGGAGTTCGCGAAAGGAAGGATCGCGGGCCAGGTCCACTCGCCATGGCAACAGAGCGGAGGATCCAAACGACGTTCCAATCAAGAACTGCTTCTGTCCGCTGTACCTCGAGAGTAGAGTTGCAAAGGCCGCGACCAGCGTCGTGAACGGCGCGACGTTTTCCGCGTTGCTGAATTCGCGCAGCGAGGCCATCAGAACTTCAGGCAAAGTTCGGGATTCGTGGCCAGAAACTCTACTTGAATGCGAGGAGCGCCGCCGATCCAACTCCAGAACGCCGGCTGTGTTTTCCATCTGCCGCTTCTTAGCGTTGGAACCGGTCTTCAGCGCCAGGCCCACCACCGGCTCTAATGATGACGATTGGTCAAGCAAGTGAGATTTATCGAGCACGCGAACTTCCACGGTCATGGCTTGGATAAGAATCCCCACGCCCCAAAGAGAGCGATGCTTTCTGCAGATTCAGCGAACGGTTCGCCCTGGCCCTGAGGAATTTCACGCACTCCAATGCAGCAAGATTCAGGGAGAGGGTCCGGGACGTATTGAACGCCCGGCCATCCTGTGCTGGCGGGATGAAGGCGCGCGCAAGATCTGGCATTTTTCAGCGGAGGAGTAGTGGTATGTTAGCCCAGAAATTACGATGCGGTCTAGATACAGAGGTACTAAATCGAAGTACTAGAGCAATCTTTCTTCTGATCTGAACAAGTGCCCGAACGGGTGACAAGAAAATCAGGTCTGGGCGTGGACTGAATTGGTTTGATTGGGTTAGTTCGTGACTGGCTGAGGCGGCGTGAGATAGGCCCAGCGCTCCGCCAACTGTCGATGTGCAATTCGCCAGATTACGATTCCAGAGAATTCGTACCCGCCTCCCGTCCAATGATTTCGCACCACGACCTTGTCGTCTTCAGCCATCAGGTCGAGGATTTCAACGTGTATGTCGGGAAACTTCTTGTAAGCACCGCCCACGTATTGCTTCGCGCCGGCTGGGCCGGAGGGAAGACCCGGAGGGACATCGGCTCCATGGTCCTGGAATTCCGGTGCGAAATTCACATCGGCGATGTCGAGGTTTTTGCGATTGACAAATTCCTCAAAGTGATTGCGGACGAAATCCTTCATCTCATCAAGCGTCATTCCGGTTTTGGGATTCATGGCAGGAAACTGTCCTTGAATTCTTTCAGGAACTGGTCCAGGGTCACCGGCGCGCGGCCAAGCAGTTGTTGGAGCGGGCCGTCCACTTCCCCGCCCTGCCCGTTTACGTAATACTGTTGCAATTCGAGCAGAGCATTCACCTGCCATTCGGGCATTCCAAGATCCAGCATGGCTTTGCGCTGCGCTGCTTCGGGGATATCCACGAACGTTACTGCGCGGTTTGTGACCTTGGAGATTCGCTCCGCAAGCTGCGTGTACGTGACTGCCTCGGGACCATTCAGCTCGTATATTTTCCCGGCATGACTCGCGGGAGACGTCAGCACTTTCGCGGCTGCGGCGCCCACGTCGCGCACATCCAGGAAGCTGTATCGCGCGTTGCCTGTGGCAGCGTAGAAGACTCCTTGCGCCCGGATACTTGGCGCGTTGTAGGCCGTGATGTTTTGCATGAAGGAATTGGGACGGAGAATGGTGTACGCCAGCCCGGATGTTTTCAGGTTCTCTTCCACTTTGCGATGCCAGGCTGGAAATGATTTGGGATAATCGCCGGCGCCGAGAGCGGAGTTGAGTACCACGTGTTTTACCCCGCTTGCATGGCAGGCTGCAATGGCGTTCGTTTCCAGATCGACCAATGCTGGAATCGGGGAGCAGACCAGGAAGACGGTATCCACGCCTACCAGAGCGCGCAGCATGCTGGCCTTATCGGAAAAATCAGCGACGACTGCTGCAGCCCCCGGCACATCGCCTGCTGTGCGCACCATCTCCCTGAAGGATGCGCCGGTCTGGCGAAGTTCCGCTGCAACAGCGCGGCCAACAGTACCGGATGCGCCTGTGACTAGAATCATATAGTTATCGTAAGCTGGCGATGAGAGTTAGGGAAGTACGCACAAATAAGTAAGGGTGAACTATGAAAGATCATCACGGCTGTCCGGTTCAGGCGACGATGAACGTCCTGTCCGGCAAATGGAAGGTGCAGATCTTGTGGCGTCTATCGTTTGGCCCAATGCGCTTTGCCGCCATTCGTAAGAAGCTGAAAACGATTTCGGAGAAGGTGTTGACGGATCAGCTTCGGCAACTCGAACGGGACGGCGTGATTCAGCGGCACGTGTCGGGATCCGTTCCTCCGGCGGTTACGTATTCGCTGAATGGCGAAGGCGAAAAGCTAGTGCCGATGATGGAATCGCTGTGCGATTGGGCGTGCGTGCACTTCAAGATGAAACCGAACTTGCCTCGCCGCTAGAGCAGGCGGCAGGCATCTTCAAACGCTAAACGCGGATTGCGCGGGAAAAGCTTGGCCGCGTCTCCATACCCGATATTACACAAGAAGTTCGATTTTACCTGATGAAACGCCGGCGGGTTGCCGGCACTATCGGTAAAAAACTCAGCGTCCACCTTCGCGTTATCGAAACCCGACATGGGGCCGCAATCGAGGCCGAGCGCGCGCGCCGCGAGAATGAAATAAGCGCCCTGCAGGCTGCCATTGCGAAACGCCGTCGTTTCGGCTAGCTGCGGGGAGCCAGAGAACACATTGGCCATGGCCGGGTTGTTGGGGAACAGCTTGGGCGTCTCGTCGAAGAATCGCGAATCGTAAGCGATGATGGCGGTGACGGGCGCTTGAATAGTCTTGCCGGCATTGGTGGGACTCAGCGCAGGCAGAAGCCGCTGCTTGGCTTCTTGGGTTCGCAGGAAAAGAATGCGGGCCGGGTTGGAGTTGGCGCTGGTAGGGCCAAATTTCATCAGGTCGTAGAGTTGGCGCAGAACTTCGTCGCTCACAGGCTGGTCCAGCCAAACATTGTGCGTTCTGGCCTGGCGAAAGAGTACATCCAGCGCCTCGTTGCTGATGGGTATGCTCATGAATCTTAGTTCTTGCCTAATGGGAAGGCATGTACCGCCACAGTCTGATCGCCGTCGATGTAGCCGATATACAACGTGCCTTGCACGGCCGCGTATCCTTTCGGCTTGCTTTTGCCCGTTTCGAAAGATCGCGCGGCGACGCCTTCTTCGTTTTTGCTGGGAAGCGCACGCACCGCAACTTTCTTGCCGTCAACTGCCGTTGCCTGAACCAGGCGGAACATTAGCTTGCGGCCGCCTCCGAATCCCAAAAATTTCTTAGGCTTCGATTCGCCGATGACCGCACCAGTAACGGTCGCACCCTTGGCAATGACGGTTTTTTCACCCACCTTAAGGCCATCACTGACGATGAAGCTTAGTCCCAGTCCCTCGGGGGCGTCGGCGGGAACGTCCTGCCCCAAAATAATCACGAACGGTGACGCATCGCTGACGAAGACCGGCGTAGCTTGAATTGCGGGCGGCCGCAGCGGCGGCGCCACTATCGGAGCAGGCGGGATCGGTAAGGGTGATGGCGGAGCAGTTGTGGCGGGCAATGAAATCTGTGGCAGATTCCTCGCGCTGTCCGCGTCTTTCGGCTTGGGCTTGCGCGCATGTTTGGCCGGGCCACCCGCTGGCGTCGCGGCGCTGGGTTCCGCGGATGGAGCCGGCGCTTCGGTCGGCGGGGTCGCCGATGCAACCGTGGGTGGATTGGCAGGCGGCTGCGCTGCCGGTTGCGATGTGGCTGGCTGTGTCGCCGCGGCCGGCGGCACGCCCGCGATCCCTTGGTTCTGCCGGTAGTTCCACAACCACCAACCACCGATGCCCAGTGACGTCACCAAGGCGGCTCCGATCAAAACCAGAACGAGAACACCGAACCGCGAGGAATCGCGTTTTGCGGGCGGAGGAATCGGCGGGGCCTTGGGCGCGGTTCTGGGCGGTGGAATGGGCGGGGCTTTCGGCGCAGCCACCGGTATCGCCACTGCTACAGCGGAAGACGCCCGCGCGGCGTGGAGCGATGGCCCGTCCAGAATTGCCGTGGCCCCTGCAGAGGAGTCGGCCGGACCTGGCGCGAAGGAAGGTGAGGAGCTGGGAGACGGTTCGCCCGTAGATGCGTCCGTGATATTGGCCGGCGGGACACCTGCCATGGAACTCGGACCCGTGGGCAGAGGCGCTACGTACCCGTTGGGATCGATCTGCCGTTGCAGAGTGATCAGCGCTCCTTCAATCTCCTTCATTGTCTGCCAGCGCGACGCGGGATCTTTCGGCAAGCAGCGCAGGATGATCTGCTCCAGCCCGGGCGGCACGTCGGGGGCGGATTGATAAATCGGCTTCACATCGTCCCGCAAGATGGACGACAGAGTCGAGATGCCAGACCGTCCTTCGAAGGCCCGCTTACCCGTGACCATCTCGTAGAGTACGTCCCCGAAGGAAAAGATGTCCGACCGCGCATCGACGTGCTTGCCTTCGGCCTGCTCCGGCGACATGTAGCTGACGGTGCCGATGATGGAGCCTTCGCGCGTCAACGCCGTATCCACCGGGTTTTGCAGGTCGCCGGTCTGGCCGGACAGCCCCGAATCCACCCACTTCGCAAGACCGAAATCCAGCACCTTGATCAACCCCGTCGAGGTGACCATGATATTAGAAGGCTTCAGATCCCGATGGATGATCCCGGCCGTATGCGCAGCCGTCAGAGCGCTGGCAATTTGCGCACCGTACTGGATGGCTTGCGCGGCGGGCAGCCCTTTGGCGGGAATCAACTCGCGCAGCGTTTTGCCCGCGATGTATTCCATCACGATGCACTGCAGGTCGCCTTCCGAGACGATGTCGTACAGCGTGATGATATTCGGATGATTCAAGGCCGAGGCAGCCTGGGCTTCCTGAAAGAATCGCCGCCGGCGTTCCGGGTCGGTGGACAGGCTGGGTGACAAGATCTTCACCGCCACCAGGCGATTGAGACGGCTATCCTGGCCTTTGTAGATCTCGCCCATGCCGCCGGCGCCGATCTTTTCCAGCAGTTGATAATGAAGGATCTTTTGGCTCACCATATTGAGGCGCCGGGCTCTGGCGCATTATCACCTGAATCCCAGTGGCGACGCAATCCTGCCCTTACTCCACATTCTACGGTAGTCCGGTGTGACGGCGTGTTAGATTTGGTTGCATGCCCGGCCAACCCTCGATTCACCTACCCTCGCCCGGAACCGCGGGAATCGACTATGAACCTTACGACGAGAGCACCCAGCTTGCCCGGTACATCAAAAATTACCCCCGGAGTTTTACCCGCAACCCCCTGCAACCCTTGATTCAGCGGCCCATGACCCTGTCCGAGCGGACTGGGCCCTTGGATCTGGAGCGCCGCCTGCCGGTCGATGGCGAGGACATGTCTTCGAAGGTGCCTGGCGGACCGCGCGCGATCGGGCAGTTCATCGCGGTGACGGGGCGAGTAATGGATCAAGACGGTGAGCCGCTGGCCGGCGCCGTGATCGAAATCTGGCAGGCCAATTCAGCCGGCAAGTACGTTCATGAACTGGACCGCCACCAGGCTCCGATTGATCCCAATTTCACCGGCCTTGGCCGGTTTGTAACGGGGCCCGAGGGTCAGTACAGGTTCCTTTCCATCAAACCGGGCGCCTATCCGGTGATGGAATCCGACTGGTGGTGGCGCCCGCCGCACATCCATTTTTCCATCTTCGGTCCGAGCTGGATGAACCGGTTCGTGACGCAGATTTTCTTCCCGGGCGATCCGCTGAATGAGACGGATCTGCTACTGAACGCCGTTCAGGATCCAGCGGCTCGCGACCGTTTGATCTTCGAGACCACTCCCACCACCGTCAGTGCGGTGAACATGCTGACGTTCCGCCGCGATTTCGTTCTTCGCGGGAAGCGCAGCACGCCGGAGTTGGATTAGCGATGCGCAAGACTCTACCCACGTCGCCCTATTGCACCATCGGCCCGTTTTTCCCCGGCGAATTCGCCGCCGGCTGCGGCGACTTGACGAATTTTGAGGGCAAGCAAGCGCGCGGCCGGCACATTCTGCTGAACGGACGAGTATTTGAAGAGGGAAACCGGCCCATCCAGAATGCGATTGTGGAGATTTGGCAGCCGGACGCGAATGGCGTGTTTCGCCATCCGCTGGATCCGCGTTCGGGCGATGCCGATCCCGGCTTCTTCGGATGGGGCCGGTCACGAACAGATGCCGAGGGGCGCTATTCGTTCCGAACGGTGATGCCGGGCGCCTACGCCACCGAGGATGGCGACACCGCGCTGTCCGCATCTCAACCTCATGGTGCTGGCAATTGGTCTGACACGCCGCTTGGTCACGACCGTATTTTTCGCTGACGCGACGGAGCCTGTGCGAGATCCGGTGTTGGATTGTGTCGCCGACCCCGCTCGGCGAGCTCGCCTGTTTGCGATCCGCGACATAGCCTCGAACGGAGCGGCCGCTCTTCCGGCGTATCGCTTTGACATCGTGACGCGCGGAGAGGCCGAAACCCCGTTTTTCGTGGACTGATTTTCAGTCCAGCGGCACCGTGCCGGTATAACGAAGAATGTAGAGCCCGCCGGTGAAACGGTCGTTTGCGTAGATCAAGCCGCGTTCATCCACGATCGCGTGATTCATTTGGCTGGTTGGCGTCGGATTCCTCGGCGGTGCCGCTGGAATATAGTATCCGATTTCCTCCAGGTGCGGAGGCGCATTCGGAACGCCCTTCGGCCCGTCGGCAATATGGAAGATTCGCACGCCGCCGTTGAACCAACTGGCCACGGTAGTGTTCTTTAAATTGGCCGAAGTAGCGCTGGGAAAGTTCGGGTGCAAGTTATGCGCGCCAAATCGCCCCCCGCGCGTACAAAGCTCGCCGTCATTGGAATGGAGCGGAGCAGTGCCGATGACCATCGGATTCGTTTCAGCGCGGATATCGAGCAGCCACACAAGTTTCGGTGCGTCCTTACAGTTATCCTGCGTGTCTTCGTCCGATACCAGCGCCAGGCCGCGGCTGAAAATCGGTTGAAAGGTGTGAGTCCATGCGGTGTACGGCGGAGAGAATTTGGTTTGGCCCACGACCTTCGGAGTGAAGGTCGCCGCGCGCCCGGCTTTCACATCGGCCAGTCCGGAAATATCCAGGATGAGCGCGCCACCGTCAATATAAGCGACATAGGCGCGATCTGGGTGATCCGGCCATACTTCGGTTTGATGCGGCCGGTACCCGTCGTCAAACTTCGGATGGCGCTTCGGCAAACAATCCGGGAGGCAATTGTCGCCTTTGCGGGTGCCCGGATACCACCAGCGCCCGACCTCGCGCGGATGACGAGGGTAGCGCAAGTCCACGATCATGTAGAACTGGTCGTCGTTCGGATTGGTCGGATCGAAGTCGGCCGCGCCCGTGGTCAGATGCGCGAACTCTCCATCGACGAACCACACGCAGTGGATGCCGCGGGAATTCGGTCCCGACGTATCGAAGAATGAGAGTTCGAGATCCTCCAAGCGCTTCGCATCGCGGATACGATCGAAGTTCGAGACGTCGAGTGCCCACAGACCCGCTGTCTTCTGCCCTTTCTTGAGCGCTTGATTGGCGATCACCAGCACGTTGCCGGAAAGGCCGAGGGAATTGCAGCGCGTGACGCCGGGTGCTGGCGACGGGAGTTGGTTGATTAGTACAGGATTTTCGGGATGCGTAACATCCACGATGCTCAGGCAGGTTTTCTGCCCTTCATGAGCCAGGTACAGGACGCGTCGTCCATCAGCCCACTGCTGGATCGCAAGGCCTTCGCCGCCGTCGCCATTGCCATTGAGATCGTTGTGGCCGACCAGGACCACGTTATTCGTTTCCGCCTGCGGCTGGGCGCAGAGCGGCAGAATTCCGGCGAGTGCAAGGACGAGTTTTGACGAAGCCTTACTGGACGTCGGCCACCTTCCCGTCCTTGAAAGTGATCTTCATGTCCTTGTACACGTAGATTTTCTTGGCGCCGAGATTCACGACATCTCTTGGGCTGGCCGAGCGCCGGCGGTTACCTCATCGATGCTCTGGCCGAGGTTGACGTTGAACGGAGGGGCTTCCGGCGCTGGTATCGGAGCGGGAGCGGCAGCGGCGGACTGGCCGCCGGCCGGTGCGACTTCCGTGCTCACTTCCTGCTCGGCCTTGTCCGCTTCTCCCCACTGCTGATTGATTTGCGTGCTGGCGTCGGCATCGGGCGGCGGACCGCTCATGGCTAGCTCGGTCTTCACCGGCGGCTGGTTGGCCGAAGGAGGAAGCGCGGGTAACCCATTCTTGCCCTGCTTGGTTTGCAGCTCGCCCATGCCCGCGCTGATGGTCTCGCGCATGTGGTTCTGCATGTCCTGAAGATCCGCAACCGTGACGGAAACGGTGTCGCCCTTCACGCACTCCTTGCCGCCCTTGCTCGCGAGAACGGCCAAGCTTGCCGAGTCCGCATTGGCGGCTGGAGGGCCAACGAGTTGAAGGGCGTCGCCTTCGCTGACCGCGCATTCCGTACCGGCCGCGTCCACGAGGTCGAGGTCCTTACCGACGACGAACACGTGTTGAACATTGTCGGTGAGCATGCGCTGGATTCCGCTGGACGTGGGGTCCGCTTCCCCGGTCTTCGCCGTCGCGGCCTCCGCGTTTTCAAGCGCGATCTGACGCTGGACTTCAGCCGAGATCAGATCTTTGACTTGAGGCGTGAGCGGAGCGGGATTCGCCAATGCCGCGGCTTGCGCGTTGGCTTCCACCTGCGCTGTGTAGGCCGCCGCCAGACTTTGAGAGATTATGTAGTCCGTCAACCAGAGCGACGCGCTGGCATAGACCGGGTAAGGCGTGAAAAAGCCGCCGTAGTATCCGTACCAGGGATTGCCCCCCCAGCCCCACGCCGCTACTGGATACGCGATGGGAACGGCCCACGGGTTGTACGCCCATCCGTAGAATGCTGGCGCGTAATAAAAGCTCGGCGCGTACATCTCGGCATAATAGCCGTGATAATAATAGCCTCGGTAGTAATGATCATAGTAGCGGCCGTGTTCGTAGTACGTGCGATGGCCGTACTCGTGACCCCGATAACCATAGGGATGCTGCACATAACCCCGGCCGCCGCGTTCGGCGACAACTCGGGAGTGGTCTGCACGCTCGACGCGGACGCTGCGGCTTCCGTTGAGCCCATGGTGGACATCCATGCCGCGTTTGGAGTCATGTACGTCGGCTCTAGATCCGTTGGCGCGGGTTCGTACTTCGCTGCCATTGGCGGCACGAGCGGTCCTGGTTCCCGCAGGAGCGGGGCGCGCGGCTGCTCCGGCGGGCCGGTTTCCTCCCGCAGCGGCCGTGCCTGGGCGGGCACCGCCAGCAGGTGCACCCGTACGGCCCCCCGCCGCGCCAGTTGTCGTCGCAGGACGGCCCGCTGTATTCGTTGTTGGGCCACGGCCTGCACCGGTTGTCGTCGGGCCATGGGCCCCGGTTGAAGTTGGACCATGAGCCGCGGGAGATGCGGAGGGCCTGGCTGCTCCGGCTGGGTGTGCGGCTGCCGCTGGGTGTGCGGCTGCCGCCGGGTGGCGGCTGCAGCGGTTGGGCGCCGCGTGCGGGGCCGGAGCCGACGGCTTCTTGTTGTCGGCGCTCGCCATGGAACATGCAACGAAGAGCACGGCCAGCGTCGCGGCAAAATACCGCAGCGAAAAACCTTGACGAAATTGAGGCGCTTTCATGAGATCTCCCTGGATTGCGGGCTTTATCACTCAGGCACGGGAGCTATTGGACGTCGGTGACCTTCCCACCAACGAAGGTCACTTTGAGATCCTTATAGAAAAAGATTTCCTTGGTGCCAACCTTGGCGGTTCGCTGCGGTTGTCCAAAGCTCGCGATCACTTGGTCCTTGGTCTGTCCCAACTCAATTGTTTTCGGGGGCGCCGGCGGCTCGTCGGCGGGCGGCGGAGGCGGCGGGATTGGCGGAGGAGGCGCATCAGCGGCCGCGGCAGGAGCCGGAGCCGCAGCGTTATTGGCGGGAGGCGCCTGTTGGGCGGCAGCGCCGTTCGCGGGCTGTTGGCCATTGCCATTGTTCGCGTTGGCGTCCTCAGGCGGCTGAATCTTGAACACCTCGCCGATCAGCGCGTCGGCTTGCGCCAAATCCGCCTTCTTCACCGCTCCCTTAGGAAACTGAATGCGCAACGAACCTTTGAATCGCCCGCCGTCGCCATAGGAATCGGAGATCAAGTCGAAGGTAATGTCGTCCTTACCCCGATCGACAGTGATTTTGGTGACGTACAGCTTTTCGCCGTTCACGAAATCCCGCGAGCCTCCCGCAGCTCCGGCTGCCGTGCTCGCGGCAGTTCCAACACCCGGGATGTAGCCGATGCCAGGCAGTCCGCCAAAGCGGCGCACGGCAGTGGCCGCACCAGCGTGGATTTGGCCATCCTTATAAGTGTTCTGGGTAGTGACCTTACTGGAAACCGACGCCTGCCGAAAGGCCTTTCTTTTGCAAAATCAGGACTGATCCCTGGGTCACGATATCGTTGTTGTCGGCAGTCGGGGTAGTGATCATGTACTCCGACTCGAGCTGTTCTTCGAGGGTTCCTTTAGGTGCTTGCGCCTGAGCCAAAGAAAACGCGCCGACCAGTAACGTGATGAAAGAGCCCGACACCGCCGCTATTCGCATTGCCATCCTCGCGAGTTTACACTTCTTTAAGAAAGACGGACCCGCAACCCCGCTGAAACGCTATTCCGCGCTAGGAATCGGAAGGATTCAGTATATGCGGAACACACTTTTCCGTCAAGCATAGTACTACCTTGCCTATGACTTAAACGAGGCAGCTCCGAATTCCCGAGCAACCTCTAAGTGAAGTTACACGAGAAAAACTTTCAAAAAGCGTCAATGTAATAATTTTGGAAGCACATTTCCCCACCGCCGATTTAGATTTGTGAGGTCCCGGGGTGGGTTGTTTGGTGGCTTCAGGGGAGGAACACGCGCTTGGGAAGAGGGGCGGGATCACCGGAAAGAATCACCGGCGCCCAATAGAGGAACGTGTTGGATGGCGGCGAGTGCATGACTTGAAGCATGGCTTGGCGCAAGGCTTCCGAGCGATCCCGGCCCGCCCGGAGCTCCTGATAAAAGCGCTCCATGAGTATTCGTTCGGTAGAGTCGGAAATATTCCACAGCGGCGCGACGAACGTTTTCACTCCGGCGATCGCGGCCGCGCGGCGCATGCCGTAGACGCCGTCGCTCGAGGATGGCACGCCGTCCGCCATGCGGCACTGCGAAAGTACCAGCATCTCGGAACCTTGAAGATCCACAGACTCAAGCTCCAGCGCGGAAAGCAAGCCGTCCTGCGTTGATCCAGCGCCGCGCCCGTACGCCTCTTCTAGCACGATGGCCGAAAGACTCATGGCGCGAGCGCCCGGATCCACGCCAGACAGCGCGCAAGTGGGACTCGCGGAGGGACTGGAGGGGGCTGCTATGCAGTCCTCATTTCCGCGAACCAATCCGTGGCCGACGATGTGCAGCAAAGCCGGCCGATGCAGCTCCTTGATCCTTTGCTCGGTGGCTTCGCCTTCGGCGAGAAGCTGCGGATCGTGGAATCAGCGCGCGCAGGAACTGGGCTTCGGATTCCGCGCCATCCAAACGTTCCAGGCGATCGGACCGGAAGCCGGTAGAGCTTGTCGTTTTCGCGCCGCCGGGGCTCACGGCGATAACGGCTGCTCCTGCCGGTCGCGTGTCTTCCGCGGAGGCTGCCAAGTCGCGTCCGGCCGACACATAGCTGATGGCGAAGCGTTCTATTAAATAGTGGCGCGGCGCGGTGGGCAGCGCGGCGAAGGGAAATAAGGTCAACAGGCCGTCGGGCGCGATGCGCAGGCGGTGAACGGCACTTTCCCGGTTGAGTTGGGCACGCAGCGGCGCGAGGGCTTGGGACATTTTTGCGAGCGCCTCCCGCGCCGTGTCTTCGGCTGCCGCAGCCGGCTGGCTCTCGTGACGCGAAAGAGACACGCTCCAATCGTTCGCTCCCGCGATCAGATCCCGGACCGCGGCGTCAATCGGGCGGGCTGGCCCGAGATCCAGCCACCGCAAGCGGCCCGAGTGATCCAACAAAAATGCTCCGTAATGTTTTTCGTAGGCGGCCACTTCCACCAGAAGCTCATCCGGGGCAAGGCGCGAGCGGATATCGTCCAGGCTGGGGGGCTTGGCGCCACTCGAAAAACCCGGAACATCGCGGCTCAGAGCTGTTTCGATTGCATCCGAGCGTTCTTTCAAATCTCGCAATGCACCGAGGGCCTGCTTGCCCAGTGCAGGGGTCCATTTCGTGCGCAGATCGGAGAGCAAGCGGTCGTAGCGGCCTTCGAGCGCGGCGTCTTCCAATTCGCACGTTCCGGCCACGGCCGGCTTCAAGTCGCGATAACCGAGCGCGGTGGTGAGCGAGGCCTGGCAATCGATGATGGCCTGCCACTGACTCAGACGCCGTCCGATTGCCGCCATCGGAATTGGCACGCAGGTTCTGGCGCCAATCGCGCACGTGATCGAGAACGCGGCCTTTACGCCGCGCGACGGCCTCGAAGGCGAGGACACGCGCTTCCGGAAACCGGTCGCCGGCTTTCTTCTGGAATTCGAGCAGCGCGGGGAGCGGATCGTCTAAGTTCGAAAGCACGCTAGCCTTGGTGCTTTCGGAACCGGAGTTCAGAATGCCGCTCAAGACGCGGTCGCTGATTTCGAAACTGCGGCGGTAGGGCGGCACGGCCTCGGCATATTTGCCCTGGGTTTCATAGAGACCGGCGAGGTCTTTCAGATACGCCGCGAGATCCGGATGATCGTCGCCCTGGCTCCCGGTGACGATCGCGATGGCCCGATGCAGCTGCTGTTCGGCATCCGCATACTGGTGAGCCGTTTGTTGCACGAGCGCGAGGCTTCGAAGCGCACTCGCGTAGACCGGATGATTCTCGCCGAGGCCGTGGGCCGCGACATCCAGGGCCTTCTGGAAGTGTCTCGCGAGCAGCAGCGAGATCTCCGCGTTTGCGTTCAGCTTCTCCTAGGGGAATCAGCGTCTTCGCGTAGTCGAAGGCCGGACGATCCGAAGGCTTCGCATAGATTTCGATCGCTTCACGCAGGAGCCTCTCACCTTCGTCCGCGTTCCGCGCGTACACGAAACTTCCGTAGTTGCGAAGCGTCGCGGCCACCAAAAGGTTATCCGGCCCGAAGATTTTCATGCGCAACTCGAGAGCGGTCCGATAATCGGATTCCGCTGCGTTTCGGTTGCCCATCGCCTGGTAGAGGCTAGCCCGATGGTCCAGCATTTGGACATACATCGGGTGCGCTTCTCCCAAAGAACTCTTCAACAGGGGCGCCGCCTCGTTGTAAAGCTTTTCCGCGGCCGCATAGTTGCCGAGTTCGGCCTCCAGATTGGCGGGGCCCAAGAGGCTAGTAGCATAGATGGGATGATTCGGACCGATGGTTTTTCGCAAAACATCGAGCGCGGTACCGAAGTCGGCCTCGGCCTTGCGGTATTTCCCCAAGCGCTGATAATTCCCGGCGAGACTCACTAGCAGCGTTCCGTATTCAGGCGGCGCGGGATTTTTGGAATCAATGCGCGACTCATAAATGGCCCGGGCCTCCTCGAACGTAGTGGCCGATTTTTCGTATTCGCCTTCGCCGCTATAGATGGTCCCGAGTGTTTCGAGTGTCTCGGCGAGCGAGGGATCATTCGCATTCAGAATTTGCGATCGTACAGCGACTGCCTCCTCGGCCAGCGACTGGGCTTCGGGAAGGCGGCGAGTGTCGCGGAGAAAGAGCGCGAGATCGTTGGCGCTTTGCGCATAGTCGTCCGAATCAGCTCCTAGCTTTTCACGCCGAAGTTCCAGGCTCTGGCGGAGGAACGTCTCGCCGTCCTTCAGGTTGCCCGAGTTGTAATAGAGGAAACCGAGGCGGTCCAGGCTGCGCCCGGATTGCTTGGGATCAGAGGCCGCATCGAGCGCGAGCTTGGCCGCACGCACCGCTCCGGCCATGTCACCTTTGAGATAAAGCTGCTCGACCTGCTGATCCAGCGCTTCCCAATCCGCCTTTTGCCCCTGGAGAACCATCGCTCCGGCCGCCAGGAATAGCGCGAGCGAAGCTGCTTTCATTTTGAACTGCGCGTCAGATTGGCTTGCGCGATGGTGCGTTCGCGCGTGGATGCTGTTAATGCGAGGGCATGGCTGTAATAGTCGCGCGCCTGAGCGCGATCGCCGCGCATTTCAGCCAGAACGCCGAGGTTATTGAGAATCTGGGCGTTCGGCAGCGAGCGCGGCTGCCTGGCGCAGAACTTTTTCCGCGCTTGTAGCATCACCGACGTAGCAAATAGAGCGCGCCGAGACTGTTGAGCGTGGCGGCCTGTTCGGATGGGCTGGCCGCGGGCGGATCAAAGAAATTGTTTGCAGCGGCTTCGTAATGCTCGCGCGCGGCATCCTCTGCGCCGGCTTGATAATCGAGCGCGGCGAGCTTCTCCAGAAGCGCACGGGCTTCTCCGGCAGATCCGGTGGCAAGCGACTTTCGCGCAAGGCTGCGCGCCTCATTGAGATCGCCCGATGCAGCTCGCGCGTCTACTTCTTGCAAGACAGCTGCAAAGTGGATGGGCGGTGGAACCTGAACGCGATCGTTGACATGAATCGCAGCTCCGGCGGTGACCTTGCCGCGCGCGTGATCGCGAAAGACGGTGGTGATCATGATGGGACCAAGCTCGGCGCCTTTGGTGAGGCCGTCGAGCGAGCCCAAGTTCACCGTCGCTTCGCCGTTTTCGAGCGCTGTGACCGTTCCGCTCGATTGCGGTTCACGGCCGGAAGCAGCATCGCCGCGAAAAGCGGGCGCGCTCGGTGGAATGCGCGGGGCTGAGGTCGCTTGCTAATAGAACGGGCTGCCCGTTCGCGGCATCGAGCGAAGGGAGAACCGGCGGACGTGAACTGCCACGCCATAAGAAAACCGCGATGAGAATAGCGGCGGCCGCGGCTAAGCCCCCGGCGACCCAAGGCATGCGGCGGGGAGACCGCTTCAGAGCGGGAAGATCGAGGCTTGCCTCCACTGCGCCTTTCGCCACCAGGGCGTCGAACAATTCTTCATTCTGGAGGGCCTGTTGCGCGAGCGTGCGCGACTCGGCGGGAGACAAATCGCGGGTGGCAAATTGATCGATATTCATGGTCACCTCGCTACCTTCACATGTTGCGTCCGCCGGCGAACGCTTTGCGCCAATGTGCGGATGCCGCGGCTGACCCAGGTCGCCACGGTGTTCTCGCTGATGCCCAGGCGCTCCGCGATATCGCCGTATTTCAGGCCGTTCGCGCGCATCCTCAGAACGCGCCGGTAATCGGCATCGAGCGCTGGCAGGCACTCGATCACGATCTGCTGCAGTTCTCTCTGAATGAGCGCGTCGAGTTGATCGGGAGTGGGATCGCGCGGATCCAGGCGATTCATCGTATCCGCGCCGCGCTCCCAACCGGCCAATTCACGCCGGTTGCTCAGGCGATTGTGCTCCTCGAGCACCACGAAGTGCAGCACGCCATGCAGCCACGCCAGGAGCTGATCGAGCGGCCAGGCGGGAGGTGCGGCATCGGGCGCGAGCTCGTCGCTGAAATAATACTCGACCGCGGGCTGCGAAAGTTCGTTTTCAAGAGACCGCTTGAGAGCCTCCTGTGCGGCACTTTCCGGATCGCGGGAACCCATGCGGCGGGCTCGCGCACCCAGAGTGTTGAGCAAACGGCGATAGTCGGAGATGGCGTCGCGAGGCTCGCTCAAAGTGGACCGGCCTCCCACGTAGAAATCGGCGTTCTTCATGCGAGGCCTTCATTTTCTCTTAAATACGGCGGGGTTGCAAAGGGTTCCGCACCCGTGATGGGGGCGAGGGCGGCGTGAGAGTGATTCCGGTGACGGGCTGTGTTTCACACTGGGCGCCCACAGGAGACCGAGTAATGTAGAATACCTCCGTATGCGTGCGGTCTACCGCACAACCACGTACCGACCAGGCACGCGTCCATAAGGAGCGAATATGTGTGATCAGGATCATTTCGAGAAAGACCGGGAAGAGTACGAAGCTCTCGGTTTGGTGACACGAAAGCAATTCGGCATCATGTTGGGAGCGGGCATCGCCATGATGCTGCCGCAAGTCGCGAACGCGGTTGCAGTGACCGAATCGGACGTGAACGTGATGACGCCCGACGGCACGGCGGACTGCTACTTTGTGCACCCGGCAAGCGGCACGGCTCCGGGCGTTCTGATCTGGCCGGACATCTTCGGGCTGCGGCCGGCGTTCCGCCAAATGGGCAAACGGCTGGCTGAATCGGGCTATTCGGTGCTGGTGGTGAATCCTTTCTATCGCACCAAGAAAGCCCCAACCGCTGATAAAGGAGCCGCGACCCCAATCCCGGATTTGATCCCGCTCGCGCAAACGCTGAACGAGACGACGCACATGACGGATGCGAAAGCGTTCATCGGATGGCTCGACAGGCAATCGCCAGTTGCCAAGAATCGGAAGATGGGCACCCAGGGTTATTGCATGGGCGGGCCGATGGCGTTTCGTACCGCGGCCGCCGTGCCGGATCGCGTCGGAGCGGTTGCCTCATTCCACGGCGGCGGGCTCGTGACGGATATGCCGAACAGTCCGCATCTCGAGGCGTCGAAAAGCAAGGCGCAGTTCCTCATCGCGATCGCGGCCACCGACGATATGAAGTCGCCCAAGGACAAGGACGTGATGAAAGAGACGTTCGCCCAGGCAAATCTGCCCGCGGAAATCGAAGTGTACACGGGCGCCGCGCATGGCTGGTGCCCTCCGGATACGTCAGTCTATAACGAGCCACAGGCCGAGAAGGCGTGGAGCCGCCTGCTCGCGCTGTACGGAAAAGCGTTGGCCTGAACTGCCCGGATTCGGTTCAGCTATTGGCCCGCGCTGCCGGCCAGCAACCCAAAGTCATAACCGAGGCGAATCCAGCGCTCGGAGTCAAAGAGCGTAGCCAAGGCGTACTCTCCCGGCTTCAGGCCGGCGCGTGGCTTGACCGTCACAACGCCGTTGCCCACGGCCTGCAGATCAATTTCCGCCAGATCTTTCTCGCGGAAATGTGCCCACTCCCAGAAATGTCCGCTGATCGGCATCCGGAGTTCGCGATAGCTGGGTTTAAGAACTGCGCGAACCAGGTACAGCTCGGAAACTGGGATGCCGCGCATATAAAAGGTTGGGCGCGCGTCGTTGATCTGCACAATCGCATGCGGGCCCGGCATCTGCGCTCCCGCGTGGTCCGACCCAACGTTGAGGATATCCAGAGCCACGGCTCTACCTTCCATGAGGGGCATGAGAGACGTGGGAGAGAGAGCCACCCATCCGCCGGAGGCACGATAGTACACGCCGCGTCCGGCGGGAAGGCTCGCAATGTCGGGGTTCCCTGGCTGGGCACCCGCTGGGTTGTCCTGCGCTAGCGAAACAATCGCGAGAAGCGTGGCGCAGGCGATTGAGGAAACGATCGATGTTCGACTGGTCATGACGGCCTCAGACCTCCTGAGCACTATCTTAGTCCGCCTGACGAAGCTTGTTATTTCTTAGGAACCAGCTCCGCGTTATCGATTAATTGCCGCAATTGTTCCTCACCGCCAAATCCGATTTGGCTGGCAATGATCTTTCCGTCGCGCCCGATGAGAATGAACGTCGGATAGGCCGTGACCTGATAAGATTCGAGAATCCTGGACTCGCCGCTCATCACCGCGGGATATCCCAACGGGGTCTTTTTCAGAAACTCCTCGACAATCTTTCGATCCTCTCCGATATTCACACCGAGGATCACCAAGCCGGTGTTCTTGTACTCGAGCGCAATCTTTTCGAGAGCCGGCATGCTCTTCCGGCAGGGCGCGCACCAGGTGGCCCAAAAATCCAGAAGCACGGGCTTCCCTTGCAGCACGGAGAGACTGAAACTTTCGCCTCCGATCGACTTCACTTCGAACGCGGGCGCCGGCTTTCCCGCAAGGTCCGCCTTGGGGGCAGCGGGACCGAACAAGTTCAGCTCTTTTACCTCCTTGCAGCCGGACGGCGGAGTGAAAGTGAACAATGCTTCGTCAACAGGTTGATCGATCTTGATGTTCTTCTTCACCATGCGCTGGTGCATTTGCACTTCCGTGCCGGCGATCTCCATCTTCACGGCAAACGTGGTTTGAACCTCGATGCCGAGCTTCTTGTCGATCCACGAGGTCATCACGGCGCCAGTCATCTTGGGCGCGGTGTCGTTCTGGCCGGAGGGACCGGCCTGAGGGAGGGGCACCGTGAGCTCCCCAATCTGCATTTCCACCATCCAACATTCGTATTTCTGCCCGTTGATTTCGATACTCTGCTCCCCAGTGGTCTGATAGCTCGCATGGACCGAGGACAGGTCCGGAATTTTGATCCCCATTGCCCCGATCAACGCCGCCGGTCCATGCGCCGCCGGGATTCTGACGTACTGCTTGGCCGCGGAGCTGTAGACCCAGGTAGTCTCGCCGTCGGAAACGTCGAGCATCGTGATGCCCGCCGCCCTGACTTCCGTGCGCGTCTTGCCAGGATTCAGGTACGCGCTTTCGGTGGTCATTATTAAGGGGGCAGAGGGGAAGCCGGTTTCGAGGGTAGTTTCGAGTTCGAATTGCAAGCTGTGAAAGTTTTTCGAGGCTGCTTGCGCGCGCTCATAGAGCGTTTGCGCATCGGGCAACTGTTGAGCCGCACAAACGTGCGCGACCAGAGCGAATGCAATGACGATCCGCGGACAATGGAAGTCGGCGCGAACCCCCTGGCGTCCAGGAACCGCGCGGAAAGCCATGTTTGGATTTTACGCCTCATCCCATGAAAAAAGGGGGCCATGGCAATCAGCGGTGCTTGGAATGACTGCGTCCGAAAACGGCTACTTTGTTCCGCGCCGGGGTGTATAGTCGGGACTGTAGTGCAACTCGATCGGGAAACATGCCGCAAAGTCCGGCTGGCGCACGACGCCCGCTTCGATGGACGATTCTTCATTGGCGTGCGGACGACGAAAATATTCTGCCGTCCAATTTGCCCGGCGCCATCGCCGCGCGAAGAGAATGTCGATTATTATCCTTCCGCCGCGGCTGCAGCGAGCGCGGGGTTGCGGCCGTGTTTGCGATGCCGTCCGGAATGCGCTCCGGGAACGCCGGCCTGGAACGGATCGTCGTCCACCGTGTCGCGGGCGCTGCGGGAGATTGCCGAAGGCGCGCTCGATGCGGATGGCGTGGGCAATCTCGCAGAGCGTTTGGGAGTTGGCGAGCGGCATCTGCGGCGCTTGTTTATCGAACATTTGGGCGCGCCTCCCATCGCGGTGGCGCAAACGCACCGCTTACTCTCAGCGAAGCGTCTTCTTGACGAGACGGATCTGCCGGTGAGCACGGTGGCGCTGGCGGCCGGATTTGGAAGCGTGCGGCGCTTCAACTATACGGTTCGCCAGACGTGGAATCGCACTCCGCGCGAACTCCGCAAGGCAAGGCGTGGAATCCGCGCCTCGGTTACTCAAGGCCTGGCTCTGTGTTTCCGGCTGCGTTATCGTCCGCCATTCGACTGGGACGCCCTGGTTGGGTTCCTCGCGGCGCGCGCGATTCCGGGCGTCGAATGCGTGGAGAACGGAGTCTACCGGCGGAGCATTGTGGTGGCCGGCGTTCCCGGGATCATCGAGCTTTCGCATAGTTCGCCGGAAGTAATTCTTAGGATCTATCATCCGCGGCCCGAGAGCTTGCTCGGGATCGTTTCCCGTGTGCGGCGGCTGTGCGATCTGGATGCGGACCCGGTGGCGATTGCGTCCGGGCTTGCGGCCGATGCGCTTTTGCGTCCGCTGGTGAAGTCGAGACCCGGATTGCGTCTACCCGGTGCGTGGGATGGTTTCGAGCTTGGCATTCGCGCGATTTTGGGCCAGCAGATCAGCGTGCGCGGCGCATCGACGTTGGCGGGGCGGTTGGTGGCGCGGTTCGGGCGGGGGCAGGATTCGGCGCGCTCCGGCGTGACACACCTGTTTCCCCGTGCCGAGGATTTGGCAGGGGCGGAATTGGCGTCCATAGGTCTGCCGCAAAAACGCGCGCAGACACTGTCGGCATTCTCCGCGGCGGTGGCGAACGGGCGGTTGGTGTTGGACGGTTCGTCGGCGCCTGAAGAGATTCGCGAACAGATGCGATCGATTGCGGGCATCGGCGAGTGGACGGCCGAGTACGTTGCGATGCGCGCCTTAGGCGATCCCGACGCGTTTCCCTCGGCCGATCTTGTTTTGCTGCGAGCCGCCGGAGCGCGAACGGCTCGCGATCTTCGGAACATTGCCGAACGGTGGAGGCCGTGGCGGGCGTATGCGGCGCTGCACCTTTGGCAGGGAGTGAAAGATGGAAACCTGCTTTACGTGGATGGAAAGCCCGCTCGGAAAGCTGTTGCTGGTGGCGGATGACGATGGGCTGATCGAGCTCGCGTTCGAGAAAGGACGAACGGCGCCGGTCGTTGATACGGCATGGAATTGCGGCGGCGCGTCGTTGCGAGAGCCTGTACGGCAGCTCGAAGCATTCTTCGCGGGCGTGCGGCGCGACTTCGATCTGCCGTTGAAACCGCGGGGGACTCCGTTCCAGGAACGCGTGTGGACGCTATTGCGCGAAATTCCTTTTGGCGAGACGATTTCGTATGGCGAACTTGCGCGCCGCGTTGGGAATCCCGCGGCGTCACGCGCGGTCGGCTTGGCCAACGGGTCGAATCCCATCGCAATCATCATTCCGTGCCATCGCGTGATTGGGAGTAGCGGCAAGCTGACCGGCTACGGCGGCGGCCTGGACAACAAACGCTGGCTGCTGGATTTCGAACGCGGTCAATTAACTTCGTTGTAGTGCTGCATCAGCTATACATTTGATGCGGGTATATAATAGCGTTCCGTAAAGGAGACAGTCATGCGGACTATCCGACTTCTGAACTTCGCCGGCGTGGCGCTGGTTGGAATCGCCAGCTACTTCTTCGTCATGCGCACTCACCTCAACGCACAACAGAACACGCCGGTCAAAATCAAGGCGGACGATATCGGCGGGGTGGTCTCCAGCAGCAAAGGGCCGGAAGCGGGCGTCTGGGTGATCGCGGAGACAACCGGCCTGCCCACGCGTTACATCAAGGAAGTGGTCACCGACGATCGCGGCCGATACCTGATTCCCGATCTTCCCAAAGCCAAGTACAGTGTCTTCGCGCGCGGCTATGGACTGGTGGATTCGCCGAAAGTGGAGAGCGAGCCGGGCAAGCTCGTGGATCTGAAACCTACCATTTCGCCGGACGCGAAAACCGCGGCGCAATTATATCCCGCCAGCTATTGGTACGCGATGCTGAAGGTGCCGGAGAAGAACGAATTTCCTGGCACGGGTCCGGAGGGCAACGGCATTTCACCGAACGTCAAGAATCAAGGCCAATGGATTCACCTCGTCAAGACCGACAGTTGTGAGTCGTGCCATCAGCTCGGCAGCGCATACACGCGCACGATCCCTTCGATGTTCGCTAGCCTCGATTCGCCGGCCCAAGCCTGGATGCGCCGCGTGCAATCCGGACAGGCTGGAGGCGCGATGGTAGGCGGGCTGAATCAACTCGGTCCGCAGCGCGCGACCGCGGAATTTGGCGATTGGACCAGCCGTATCGCGCATGGCGAGCTCCCCGCGCAGGCGCCGCCAAGGCCGCAGGGCGTCGAGCGGAACATCGTGATCACGCAGTGGGACTGGGCGGATCCGAAGGCGTATCTGCATGACGAGATCTCGACCGACAAACGGCAATCCGAGCGTTAACGCCAACGGCCTGATCTACGGATCGCCGGAGGAGAGCCGCGATTATCTTCCGGTGCTGGATCCGGTTCACAACACGATCGCTCAGGTGAAAACTCCCTATCGCGATCCCGACACGCCCGGCCAGCCCAAGCCGCTCGCGGCGTCGCCCATCTGGGGTGACGAGGCGATCTGGGATAGCCACACCACCGTTCACAATCCGATGTTCGATGACAAGGGCCGCCTGTGGTACACGAGCCGCATCCGCGGGCCCGGCAATCCAGGATTCTGCAAGGCGGGATCCAGCCTCGAATCCGCGCAATGCTCACACCGGTCGACCGGTCCGGCCGGCAACTCGCGGTGTACGATCCGGCAACGAAGAAGACCGAGATGATCGACACGTGCTTCGGCACGCATCACCTGCTGTTTGCTGAAGACGCGGACAACACGCTGTGGACCAGCAGCGGCGGCGGCGGTGGAGTGGTGGGCTGGCTCAACACCAAGATGTGGGACCAAACGCACGACGCCGCGAAGTCGCAAGGCTGGACCGCTCTGGTTCTCGACACCAACGGCAACGGCAAGCGCGACGCGTATGTGGAAGCGGAACAGCGAGTGGCAACGGCGCCCAGCGGCGAGAGTTTGGGCACATCGTCGGCGTTCAACGCGGCCACCGACCCGACCAAGGACACGCGCATCAATGCCGCGTTCTATGGTCTCGCGATCGGCACCGATGGCGCGGTCTGGGGCAGCGTGCTGGGATTCCCGGGCGGAATCGTTCGCCTGAATCCTGGATCGAACCCGCCGGAAACGGCGCTGGCGGAATACTACGAGGTGCCGTGGAACAATCCGAAGGCGAAGGTGTGGGGCTATTCGCCGCGCGGCATGGATATCGACCGCAATAATGTCGCCTGGGTGGCGCTTGGAAGCGGGCATCTGGCCAGCTTCGATCGCCGCAAGTGCAAAGGTCCGCTGAACGGCCCGACCGCTACCGGCCAGCATTGCCCGGAAGGCTGGACGCTTTATCCTACGCCCGGACCGAATTTCAAGAACGTGAAGGATTCAGGCAGCGCCGACTCACATTACTACGATTGGGTGGATCAGTACGACACGTTGGGGCTTGGCAAGAACACGCCCATCATCACCGGCAACGGATCGGATTCGCTGATGGCCCTGGTGAACGGGAAATTCGTCGTGATGCGCGTACCTTATCCGCTGGGATTTTTCGCGAAAGGGATGGACGGACGCATCGACGATTCCAAGGCAGGCTGGAAAGGCAAAGGAGTGTGGACCACGTGGGGAACCCGCACTCCATTCCACAGCGAGACTGGAAAAGGGACCACGAGCAAGGTTGTTCATTTCCAGATGCGCCCGAATCCGCTCGCGAATTAGTTTCCGGCTTGCGCGTGAGCCGCACGCATCGGCACGTCATGAAACTTGACGATCGCGACAATCGTTAGCGTGACGAAGATCGCGAGAACGGCGAGTTGCGTCACCACGAATGCCGGCTCGGAAGAGTGCGTCGGCGCGAGCGCTCTAAGCGTCGGCACTTTTTCGAAGGACTGCACTACCAAGACGAACACGTTGAAATAGAGCGCTAACGCGCTCGCGAGTACGTAAGCCGGGCGCCATCCACCGGCGAGGCCATAACGGTAACGCGCCGCAATCGCGACTGCCAAAACAACCAGCGATAGAATGCCGACGACGATACCGGGCGTAATCCCGTGAAAGGGGAAAAGAAAGCCGGTGACGCTGGTGGCGACCGTGGTTGTGAGAAAAATGGAGGTCCATCCGTCCAGGCGCTTCGATTCAAGCAGGCCGTATCCGACGACAAATCCGGAACCGATGCCTACCAAGCTCAATAGCACGTGAAACAGGGTAAATGCATTCAAAAGCATGTTGGTTTCCTTTCGTTCTCACGTACATTCTGCGCCTTCTTGCGCCCTGTTTACATGCCCTGTTGGTGTGTTTTTCCGCTAACACGGGTGGCGGACGTCACTGTACCTCGATCGTGGTAGCAACTTAGGCGCAGTTCTCGACGATCTCGCCTGGAACACAGACCTCAACCTCGGTGCCGCAACCGGGCTTGCTCCAGATTCGAAGGCGTCCGCCGATCGTCACGGCCCGCTCGCGCATCTCCAGCAGACCCCAGTGGCCATCGCGCCCGGATCTTGCAAATTGCGGATCGATCCCGCAGCCGTTGTCTCGCACGACCAGTCGCAACTGACGAGGGAGGTACTCAACTTCCGCCTCGATGCTGGCCGCATTGGAATGCCGGAGCGCGTTCACCAGCGCCTCGCGCCCGATCAGGTAAAGCTGTTCTTGAATACCCGGCTTCAACAGCCGCGACCTTCCGGTGACAAAGATTCGGAACCGCACGCCGCCCGGTTTGAGTTCTTCCCGAAGGCTGTGCAGCGCTTGCTCGAGAGTTTGAGGGGTAACTCTCGACGATGGAAACCCTTGCAAGGCGAGGCGACCCTCGTCGAAAGCGCTTTCCGTCAAGCAGAGAGCTCGGGCAGGCGAGGGCTGGTTGGGCGAGTGATCCTGATTTGGGTGTTGGAACCAGATCTGAATTCGCTTTGCTACCCGGGCAACCAGATCCTCGGTGCTCACGGTTCCTCCGGCGATACCATTCGAGAATTCCAAAACGTCGTGGCTCATGGGTTTGTAAACCGCTTCCTGTAAGTCGCATAGTAACTGGCAATACGATGGCCATCGGTAAACGATTGACAATAAATAGATTGTCGATCATGAGCACTCACGAAACTCGTGAATTAACGAAGTTCGTGATATTTCGACCAGCAGTTAGCCTGTCTTGAAGCGGTGTTTGTTGATCCGAAGCGCGCGTATTTTCGAGTCGAGCGTGGAAGGTGGAATGCCGAGTTTGGCAGCCGCGCCGGAAGGTCCCGACACGCGGCCCCCCGTGACGGCCAGCGCGGCCTCGATGGTTTCTTTTTCCTGGGAGGGTGGAATCCTGAAGAGCGGCCGGATAGTTTGATCTTGGCCGGGGCCGTGGGAGAGCCAGCTTTCATCGACCGTGAAATTCTCGGTTTCACACACGATGATGGACCGCTCGATGACATTTTGAAGCTCGCGAACATTACCGGGCCAATCGTAGGACTGGAGCCTTTCGAGCGTCGCGCGGTTGATGCCCCGCATCTTTTTTCCAGCTTTCGCCGCATAGCGATCGATGAAATACTCCACCAGCAGCGGGATGTCTTCTCTTCGTTGCCGCAGCGGCGGCATCTCAATGGGAAAGACGTTGAGCCGGTAATACAGATCGCTTCGAAAACTACTGGCGTCGATGGCGCTCGTCAAATCCCGATTGGTGGCCGCGATAACGCGTACATTTGCTCGAATGGGCTTGACGCCGCCCACCCGCTCGAATTCGCGCTCTTGTAGCACGCGCAGCAGAGCGATCTGGGTCTCCGGGAGCAGCTCGCCGATTTCGTCCAGGAAGAGGGTCCCTCCTTCGGCCAACTCAAAGCGGCCAAGGCGTCGTTGGATGGCGCCCGTGAACGCCCCCTTTTCGTGGCCGAACAGTTCCGAGGCAATTAAGGCGGGCGGGACAGCCGCACAATTGACGCTGACGAAGGCGCTGGCGGCGCGCCGGGACCGCTTGTGGATGGCGCGGGCGATCAACTCCTTACCGGTTCCGGTCTCGCCTGTGATGAGAACCGTGGAATCCGCCGGCGCGACCTTGGCCACGCGCGCCAACACGGTTTGCAGAGCGGGCGAGTCGCCGACGATCTCCTCAAACATGGACGCTTTGTCGATTTCTTCGCGGAGCGCGATGTTCTCTTCGTATAGCCGGTCCTTCAGCTTCTGGATTTCGTCGAGGGCCTTTTGAAGATCGCCTTCGGCCCGCTTGCGATCGGTGATGTCCGCCGAGATACCATTGATCCGGCATGGGCGCCCAGCTTCATCTAGAGAGAGAACACCCCGGTCGTGAACCCAGCGCGTCGTGCCGTCGGGCCGCTGGATGCGATACTCCACGTCGTAATAACCGGGGCTCTCTCCCGCGATCCACTGCGCAAACTTGCAGCGGACCCGTTCCCGATCCTCGGGATGAATGACCTTGTCCCAAAGGTACGGGTCTCGATATAGGTCCTCTTTCTGCAAGCTCCAGATCCGCTCAAAGCTCGGACTCACGTACAGGACTTCTCTGGGTTCGATGGTTCCGATCCAGATTCCCTCAGGAAGGGTGTCTGCCATGGTGCGAAAACGTTCCTCGCTTTCACGCAGGGCCTGGTTCGCGACTTTGCGCTCGGTGATATCGGTGATTGCACCGACGAATAGCACACTGCCCGAGTTGCCGCGGGTGGACGGATGTGCCACCACGCGAAGAAATTTGACCGAGCCATCGGGCATGAGCAAGCGGTGCTCATGGTCGAAATCACTTCTTTCGGCTACGATGCGATCGATCGTTTGGTGAAGGAACGCCCGATCGTCCGGATGGGTTCGTTCCATCACCAGATCCACTGTGGGCTTGGCCGCCGGATCGGCCTCGAAGATTCGAAAGGTTTCATCGGACCAGTAGATTTCTCCGGTGGAAATATTCCAGCCGAAGCTCCCCGTGCGGCTCAACCGCTGCGCCTCCGCCAGGTACGCCTCGCTCTGCCGGAGCGCCTCTTCAGCGCGCTTGCGTTCGGTTCTCTCCCGCGCTTCCCGCAGTGCGCGATGCATCGACGGAACAAGCCTGGATATCCGTGTTTTCAGAATATAATCGGTGGCGCCGATCTTGAGCGCTTCGATCGCCACTTCTTCGCCCAGGGTTCCGGAAACGAAAATGAACGGGATATCGGGCCGTGCGTCCATGGCAAGCCTGAGTGCGGAAAGACCGTCAAACGAGGGGAGCGTGTAATCCGCCAGGATCAGATCGAAGCCGCCCCGTTCCAGAGCAGCCAGGAACCCGGCTTGATCTTCCACTCGTGTTATTTCACAGACCAGCCCTTCTATCTCAAGCAGCTCCTGAACCAGCTCCGCGTCTCTTGCATCATCTTCCAGCAACAAGATTTGCAACGGGGAGCCAGGCGTCACTTCTTTACGCTCCCCGGCGGCGGCTCATTGATGATCGCCCAAAAGACACCGAGTTCCCGGATGGCATTCACGAACTCGTGGAAGTCGACGGGCTTGACCACATACCCGTTCACTCCAAGTTTGTAGCTGGCCACCATGTCCTTTTCCTCGCGGGACGATGTGAGCACTACGACGGGAATCAGCTTCAGCTTCTCATCGGCCTTAACTTGCTGCAAAACCTCCAGTCCATCGACTTTGGGAAGTTTCAGATCCAGCAACATGACCGCGGGGTTGTCGCAGTTGCGCGTCGCGAACTCGCCCCGGCAATACAGATAATCCAGGGCTTGCTCACCATCGCCGACGACGACTACTTCGTTGGCGAGGTTGTATTCCTCGAGAGCGGTGAGACTCAGCTCCACGTCCTTCGGGTCGTCTTCCACCATCAAAATACGTCCTAGTCGTTCCATGTTCTTCCTCCATGTTACGGTTTGGGAGCCGAAAAATAGAAAGTCGCGCCTTTATCGACCAGCCCCTCGGCCCAGACCTTGCCGCCGTGACGCTGCACGATGCGCTGAACAGTCGCCAGTCCGATGCCGGTGCCTTCAAACGTCTGGGATGGATGCAGACGCTGAAAAACACCAAACAGCTTATTCACGTACTTCATATCGAAGCCCACGCCATTGTCCTTGACGAAGACCACAACCTCATCTTTGTTCGCCTGGTCGCATCCGATCTCGATCTGCGCTTGCGGGCGCGTCCTAGTGAACTTGACGGCGTTCGACAAAAGATTGACGAATACCAGCCGCAACATGGAACGATCTCCATAGAAATTCGGCAGGGCGCCGATGTTCCAAACGATGTTCCGGCCGTCGGTCTCCTGCCGTACTTCGCTCAGCGCTTCTTTCACCAGTTGTTCCAGGTTGACCAGCGTCTTCTGCGTCTCGGTCCGTCCGATTCTCGAAAAAGCCAGAAGGTCGTCGATCAGGTCGCCCATGCGCTTGGCCGACTCCAGGATCATGAGCATATATCGCTGGCTCTTGGCATCAAGCACATCGGAAGCCTTCTTTTGAAGTAATTCCGCATAGCCGGACATATGTCGGAGCGGCGCACGCAGATCGTGCGAGATGGAATAGGCGAAGGCTTCGAGCTCCTTATTCTTGCCTTCCAGCTCCGCCGATCGGCCTGCCAGTTCGTGGTTCAACTCGCGAATCTCATCCTCCCGGCGTCTGCGCTCCGTGATGTTGTTGTTCGTTTCCATAATGGCGGCCGGCTGGTTCTGATCGCCGCGCCGGAGCGACCATCGGCTCGCCACCACCACCACAGTCCCATCGGCTTTGGTGTGCTTAGCTCGCCTTCCCAGCGGCCCGTCCGCAGCAGCTCCGCGTTGATGTGCTCGATCGGCGCCGGAAAAACGGTGCGCAGGAAGTCGTGAGAACGCTTCCCAGTCGCTTCCTCGGGCGCCCACCCGTATAGCTCCTGGGCTCCGCGATTCCAGTAGGTGATGACGTCATTCATATCACGCACGAAGATGGAGTCATGAGTAAGATCGAGCAGGCTGGCCTGCTGGGTACGCTCCTCTACTTCCATCTGAAGTTCGTCGCGGGATTTCAGCAGCGCTTCCTCAACGCGGCGTCGAACGGCGCTGAACCTGGCAACCAGCACCGCGAAGGAGACGAAAATGATGAAGTAAGGGACGTCGCCGCTTTTAATGTAAAGCGTGTAACGAGGTCTCCGTGAAGAAGTAGTCGAACGAGCCAGATCGCCAGCAGGAGCGCCACGGTCGCCGGCCCCGGCCCCGCATACCAGGCAGTTATCGCGACCGCAAACAAGAGAAGAGGCAATCTCCACCTTGCGGAATCCGTAAGGCTGCAGAGAAGCGCCAGCCCCAGGGCAAGCGCGACGGAACTGACTGCAAGACCGTAGCGCAGGATGGCTGGCTGGGCTTGCGTTGCACTAGAGTCGGACCGCGGCATGGCTCGTCTCATTCGCGCTGGCTTTACTTGGCGCCAAAGTGGCGTGGAGCCATGATAACTGGTTTGATTCGCTTCATGCACGCGTTCGTTGGCGCGCCCGCGGGTACTTACGCTTGTGCATTGCTCGCATGCGCGGGCACGGCTGAGAACAGGAGAACGAGCCCTTCCGCCAGCGTGGGATGGGTGAAGATGGCATCCCGGAGAGCCGTGTAGGGGACACCGGCGCTGATCGCAACTTGAACTGTCGCCATGGTCTCTCCGGCGTTGATTCCGAAGGCGGCGAATCCAAGAATGCGATCGCTGCCAGTATCGATGAGCGCCTTCAGGAAGCCCCGAGTCTCCGAGAGCGTTTGCGCCCGCAAAACAACTCCCATCGGGATCTTTGCCAGGCGATACCCGATGCCGCGAGCCTTGGCTTCCGATTCATTGAGCCCGATCCGCGCGAATTCCGGATCTGTGAACAAACAATACGGCACCTGCCGCCCCGTTGTTACGCGATGACCGCCGGCGAGGTTGTCGCGGACAATGCGGAAGTCGTCGAAGGCGATGTGGGTGAAGTGCGGGCTGCCTGCGCAGTCGCCCACGGCCCAGACATTGGGCGCGGTGGTTTCGAGCCGTTCATTCACCTTGACGTGGCCGTGATCGCCGAGTTCGACGCCCGCGAGGTCGAGGCCGATACTGTCGGTGTTCGGTGTTCTGCCAGTGGCAACGAGAAGGTCGGTGCCTTGAATCACGATCGGGGAGCCCGCACGGGTCCCATGAAGCGTAACGGACTTACCTGATGCTCCTTCGACGCGCATCAAGGACGCCCCCGTGACTACCTCAATTCCTTCGTCGCGGCTGAGTTGCTCCAGCGCTTCCGACACGTCTTCGTCTTCCAGATGCGCCACGCGATCGCTTTTTTCGACGATGGTTACGCGGCTTCCAAACCGGCGCATGGCGTGAGCCAGCTCCAAGCCTACGTAGCCGCCGCCCAAGACGATGAGGTGTTCGGGAAGCCGGTCCAAATCGAGAGCTTCCACATGCGTGAGGGGCCGCGATTCCAGGAGGCCTGGTATGTGATCGAGGGTCGCGCGCGAGCCGGTGCTGATGAAGACGCGCTGGCCGTGCATCGTGCGAGCGCCACCATCGGCGAGCTTGACTTCGATGGTCCCCGGCGCGGTGAAACGTCCCTCGCCGATGACCAGTTCCACGCCGGTTGCGTGGTAACGATCCAAATGAACTTGAACCAGATGGTCCACCATCTTCCGCTTATGATCGCGGACGCCCGGCATGTGCACGGCCCAGTTGTCTTTGGTAATTCCGAACTCCTCGCTTCTCCGAAAATATGACGCGACTTTTGCGCTGTGGATGATATTCTTGCTCGGAAGGCAGGCGATGTTGGGACAAGACCCTCCGACGTACCGGCGCTCAATCATTGCCGTGCGCTGTCCCGATTTCGCGAGGTGCCAGGCGATGTACTTGCCGGCTTCGCCGCTGCCAAGTATCAATGCGTCAAATTGTTCCGCGTTCATGCGAAGAGCCACTCCTTGGTTGCGGCAACATCGTCGGCGCCGAGCTCATGTCCACCGGGATGCCAATGAATGGTGATGCGCGCACCGGCCGAGTCGAGGATCTGCGAAAGCTCCGAGGTCTGCTGGGGCCGCACGATTTGATCGTGCCTCGCGGCCGCGAGCAGAACGGGCACATCTTTCAAATCAGGCGAGCGTTGGGGCCGGAACGGAACCATGGGCCGGTAAAGCACCGCTCCCGAGAGCAGTTTCGGATGCGTCAGTAGCAAACTGGCGGCGATGTTGGCGCCGTTGGAATAGCCGATGGCGATGAGCTTGTTGTCCGCCAGTCCGTATTTTTGCACGGCGCTGCTGACGAACTGGGCGAGCGTCTCGGTTTGCAGCTTTAGATCCTCGAGGTCAAAGACGCCCTCGCCGAGGCGGCGAAAGAATCGGGGCATGCCATGTTCCAGAACGCGGCCTCGCGGACTGAGCAGCGCGGCGCCGGGCAGAAGTTCCTCACCCAGAGGGATCAGGTCTTGCTCATCGCCGCCGGTCCCGTGCAGGAGCAACAAAGTTGTCTTGGGCCCGGATGGCAAAGGAGCCACGAAACGATGAATGAACGTCGACTCGGCGGCGGTCACGGCGCGACTCCCTGTTGCCGATGGCGTTGAATGGCCGGCAGGGCTCCTTCGATCTGGGGACGCTGGCCCTCGAGCCACGGCGGTAGCTTGAGCGATTCGCCGAGTTTCTCCACGGGTTCGTCAACGTCAAAGCCCGGGCAGTCCGTCGCAATTTCGAAGAGGATGCCGCCGGGTTCGCGAAAATAGATGGAGTGAAAGTAGACGCGGTCCATCACAGGCGAGACGTTGTAGCGCAGCTCCCCGATCTTGGCGAGCCATTGGCGTTGCTGAGCGTCGTTCGGGGTCCGGTAAGCAATGTGATGAATGGTGCCGACAGCCACGCGTCCTTCCGGCGCGGCCGGCGCGCAGATCACGTCGATGATTCGGCCAACCATCGGGGCGTTCGAATGGCCCGCATGCGCGTGCAGCGACTGGTAGCGAAAACGGCTGTGTTCCTGGCCTAGCAGACAAAATCCCATCGTCTCGGTGAGCAGAGCCGCCGTTCGTTCGTATCCCGCTTCTGTCAGCGTCGCGCCGTGAAAGCCATGAATGGCGAATTTCGTTGGGATGCCGCTGCCTTCCCAAACGTGCTTGATATCGGTGTGCACTGTTTCCACCAATTCGACCCGCATACCGTCGGGATCGGCGAACGAAAGCACGGGTTGGCCAAAGCGCTCCGGCGGATTTTCGACAGCCAGGCCGCTTGCGCCGAGCCGATCGGTCCAGAAAGCCAGTGAATCTTTCGGTACTGCGAACGACGCGGCGGTGACCTGGCCAGTTCCCTGGCGGCCGCGCCTGGCGCCGGGCCACGCGAAAAACGTCAAAATGGTGCCGGGATTGCCGCGCCCGTCGCCGTAGTAAAGATGATAGGCCTCGGGATCGTCGAAGTTGACGGTGACCTTCACCAGGCGCAAGCCGAGCACGCCGGTGTAGAAATCGATGTTCTGTTGCGGATCGCCTGCGATGGCCGTTATGTGATGGATACCGAGAACGGAATTCACTGCCAACCTCCTCCGAGAGCCTTGTAGAGCTGCACCACCGTCAGCAGTTCGCTAAGCCGGATTTGCGACAACGAAAGTTCGGCGGAAAACAGATCGCGGTCCGCGTCCAGTGCGTCAAGCTGGGTGTCCACGCCTCCGCGGTACCGGATGTATGCCAGGCGCAGGCGGTCCTGCAAAGCGAACACCAGCTCCTCCTGCTTTTCGCGGCTCTCGCGTACTCGCTGGTGAGCGATCAGGCTGTTCGACACTTCAGAGAATGCGGTTTGAATGGTCTTTTCATATTGCACCAGCGCCTCATCGCGCTGGGCTTCGGTCAGCCTGACGTTCGATTTCAACCGTCCGGCGGTGAAGATCGGCTGCGCAAGTTGTGGGGCAAGCGACCAGACGCTGTTGGGCCCGCTAAACAGGCTCACGAGCTGTGTGCTCTGGCCGCCCAGAAGTCCGCTGAGGCTCAATTGCGGAAAGTAAGCAGCCCGGGCGACTCCGATTTCCGCGTTCGCTGCGATCAGGGTTTGCTCCGCCGCTTGAATGTCGGGGCGGCGTTCGAGCAAAGCCGACGGCAGTCCCGCGGGAACCTCGGGAGGGAGGTGTTGCGCCGTGAGACTTCGCCCGCGCGGCACTCCGCCGGGTGGCTCGCCGAGTAGCAGGTGAATCTGATTCTCGGTTTGCTCGATCTGCTGCCGGATTACTGGAATTGTTTGGGCAGCCGTGTCCACCAGCTGCTCGGCCTGGCGCCGGTCGAGAAGCGTCGCAACGCCTCCTCCCTGCCGGGACTTCACCAGATCGAGCGATTGTTGCCGTGTCTCCAGGGTACGGTTGGAAATCTCCAGCTCGTAGTCGAGTTCGCGCAGCGTCAGGTAAGCCGTCGCCACATCGCTGACCAAAGTGGTGATTACCGTCTTGCGGTTTTCCTCGGCACTCAGGAGATTCGCGCGGGCAGCTTCGGTAGCGCGGCGCAGCTTGCCCCACAGATCCACTTCGAACGATAGTAAATTCAGCGATGCGCTTCCGAAGTTGCGATTCTGCGAGGGGAGAAAGCGCGGCGGGGAGCGGTGTGGCGCCGTCGCGCGAGAGCCGGTTGATTTCGACGCCGCCGCTGGCGCCGAATTGCGGAAACTGGTCCGATCGCGTGATCCCCAAGCTAGCGCGGGCCGCGTCGACGCGCGCCACCGCGTCGCGAAGGTCATAATTTTGCACCAAAGCGGTGCGGATCAACGCTTGTAGTTGTTCGTCGTTGAAAACGTCAAACCATTTGAGATCCGCGATGGAGGCGGCTTGCTGCGCGGGAAGCGGGTCAGGCGCGCGAAATTCCGCAGGCGTCGTGAGGTTGGGGCGCTGATAGTTTGGACCAACGGTGCAGCCGCAGAGAAACGCCATCGGCAACGAGACGAGCCATGAGTTCATGTGTCGGCGCATTAATCACCCTGAGCCGGAGACGGCGGCGGCACTATCGCAAGATCGCGTGGCGAGGCAGCGCCGGAAAGCTTTTCGACAATGTAAAAGGCGGACGGAATAATGAAGATGCCGATAAAGCTGGCAGCCAGCATCCCGCCGATGACTGTGGTTCCCATAATCTGGCGCGACACCGCGCCGGCGCCGGTAGCGATCCATAGGGGCACGCAGCCCAAGATGAAGGCGAACGACGTCATGAGAATCGGACGCAGACGAAGTCGCGCGCCTTCGAGCGCGGCGTCGATCAGTGGTTTCCCTTTCTCCAGTTCATCCTTGGCGAATTCAACGATTAGGATCGCGTTTTTCGCTGCCAGCCCGATGAGCATCACTAAGCCGATTTGCGAATAGACATCGCTCTCGATCTGGACCATGTAGGCCGGCAGAAAGTGGCCGAGCAGCACCCGGCGCAACCATAAGACACCGAACGCTCCAAACACCGCGACCGGCGTGCTGAGCAAAACGCTTAAGGGCAGGCTCCAGCTTTCATAGAGCGCGGCGAGAATCAGGAAGACAAACAGCAACGAGAATCCGAAGATCACGGACGGAGATACGCCTTCCTGCGCCTTTTTCTCCTGGAACGACATGCCCGAGTAGTCGTAACCCATCTCCGGCGGCATGCTTTGTGCGAACGTTTCTTCCAGCGCTTTCATCGCTTGATCGGTGCTGTATCCGGGCGCGGCTGCCCCGTTCAATTGCGCCGATCGATATTCGTTGAAGCGCATCGTGAATTCAGGTCCGCTGCGCGACTCGAATCTGGTCAATGCCGACAAAGGCACCATTTCGCCGGCCGCGTTGCGCACGTAAAATTGGCCCACGTTCTCGGATTTCGTGCGGTACTCGTTCTCGGCCTCGACGTAGACTTGCCACTGGCGGCCGAACCGATTGAAGTAGTTCACGAACAGGCCTCCCATGAAGGCCTGGATGGTGCGGTAAACGTCGTTGATATTTACTCCCTGCTTGATTACTTTGTCGCGATCCACGTCGACAAACTGCTGCGGCACGGCCGGCAGGAAGGTAGTGGTGAGGTTTCCGATCTCCGGACGCTTGCGCGCTGCAGCCACAAATTTGTTAAGGTTATCGGACAAAAACTGAACGTCCTTGCCCGCCCGGTCTTCTACGATGAACGTGAATCCGCCCGAAGTTCCGACCCCGGGAATCGCAGGCGGCGAGAAGCTGAACGCCACCGCTTCCGGAATTGCGCTGAGTTCGCGATTCACGCGAGCCTTGATGGCCTGGAACTGCTCGGCCCTCGTCTTTCGATCGTCCCATTCCTTCATGCTGACGAAGATGAACGCGTTATAGCTGGTTCGCACCAAGCTGAGCAGGCTGAAGCCTAGAATACTGGTGGTGTACTGGACGCCTGGCGTCTTCGCCAAAATATCCTCAACCTTCGCCGTGACCTGCTCGGTTCGCTGCAACGAGGCGGCGTTGGGAAGCTGGATGTTCAGGTAAAAATAGCCTTGGTCCTCGTCGGGAACGAAGCTGGTCGGCAGTTTGTCGCTGATGAAATAGCCGGCCACACCGCAGCCGGCCAGCAGGACCAACGCGACTACGCTTTTTCGGATGAGCACGCCCGACAGCCGGACGTAGCTGTCGGTAGCGCGTCCGAACGCACGGTTGAACCAGGCGAAAAATCTGGCCAGCATACCCTTGCTCTCCACCTTCGGCTTCAAGATGAGGGCAGCGAGCGGCGGGGCTCAAGGACAGAGCATTGAAGGCGGACAAGATCACGGAGATGGCGATGGTAACCGCAAACTGTTGATACAGCTTGCCGGTGATTCCGGGGATGAAAGCCGTCGGTATGAAAACAGCGGAGAGGACCAGTGCGATGCCGATCACAGGTCCCGAGATTTCCTCCATCGCTTTTAGCGCGGCCTGCTTGGGCGCTAAGCCATCTTCGATGTGACGCTCCACGGATTCCACTACCACGATGGCGTCGTCGACCACTAAGCCGATTGCCAGCACCAGGCCGAACAAAGACAGCGTGTTGATGCTGAAACCGAACAGCGGAAAGACCATGAATGTGCCGATTAGCGAGACGGGCACGGCCAGCAGTGGGATCAGCGTCGCGCGCCAGCCCTGCAGGAACAGGTACACGACCGCGATCACCAGAACCATAGCGATCAGCAGCGTTTCGACGATTTCCTTCATGCCTGCACTCACCGCGCGCGTGGTATCGATGGGAATCGCGAAGTCTATATCGTCCGGAAACCGCCGCTTGGCTTCCGACGATCATCTTGTTTACCGCTGCCGCAGTCTCGACGGCGTTCGATCCAGGCAACTGATAAACCGCGAGCACCGCGCTGGGCTTCCCATTCAGGTGGCCTTCGACGCTGTAGTCCTGGGCGCCCAATTCCACTCGCGCAACGTCGCGCACGCGCACAATCCCTGTGTCGGGAGTTTCGCGAACCACGATGTTCTCGAACTCCTCGGGCGAAGTCAGGCGCCCTTGGGCGCGCACCGAGTAGGTGAATTCCTGGCCCTTTGGAGCGGGCTCGCTGCCCACCTGTCCGGCCGGGTTCACGGTGTTTTGCGTCTGGAGCGCCGAGACGATCTCCGGAACCGTGATCTGCAGTTTAGCCAATTGGTCGGGCTTTACCCATAGGCGCATCGCATATTGACCAGCGCCGAAGATTTGCACGATGCCGACACCCTTCACTCGCGTCAAAGGGTCGTTCAGATTGATGTACGCGTAGTTCGCCAAGAAGCGGGCGTCGTACGTGCCCTTGGGCGAATAGAGAGCCACCAGCATCAACGGTGCGAGCACCGATTTCTGCACCGACACGCCGTAGTTCGTCACATCCACCGGCAACTGTGGCGCGGCCTGCGTTTCGCGGCTCTGCGCGAGGATCAGATCCGTGTTTGGGTCGGTATTCACGTCGAAATCGACGATCATTCGCATCTGGCCGTTGGCGGTGGCGTTGAGCGAATACATGTAGTTCATGTTGTCGACACCGCTCATCTGCTGTTCGATGGGCGTCGCGACGGATTGTTCGATGGTCTGGGCATCCGCGCCGACGTAGATGGCGGAGACCTGAACCTCCGGCGGCGCGATGGCGGGAAACTGCGCGACGGGCAGGGTCGCGATTACCACTAGGCCCACGATTACAGTCACGATCGCGATCACCATCGCGACGATCGGGCGGTTAATGAAGAATTTCGACATAGCGGCCTACTTCGCTCCGAAGGGTTTGGGAGTGACCTGCATTCCCTGGCGGACTTTCTGCAGCCCCTCGGCCACCACGCGCTCGCCGGGATGGAGACCCTCGCTGATGAGCCATTCCGATCCGATCCGGTCTCCGGCCTTGACCGTGCGAATGTCCACTTTGTTCTCGCGATCGACGACGGCAATCTGGTAAATTCCCTGCAGCTCGTTGACCGCGCGCTGGGGAACCAGCAGGGCGCCGAGTTGCATTCGCAGCGCCGAGCGAACCTTGCCGTACTGGCCGGGCCGCAAAATGCTTCCGGGATTAGGGAACAATCCCGCGACGCGGATCGCGCCCGTTCTGACATCCACCTGGCGATCCGCAAAGTAAAATGACCCGCTCTGCGGGTAGACAGTCCCATCCGCCAAAATGAGCTCCAGGCGCAATCCTTTCCTGGCGGCGTCCAGCGTGTCCGGTGTTGTGTAGCGCCTATGAAAATCGAGATACTCCTGCTCGGCGACCGTGAAATAGACCCGGATCGGATCGAGCGTCGAAACCGTGGTGATGGTCGGGCTGGCCGGACTCACCAGGGAACCCACTTGCTGCTGCGCGATGCCGGGGATGCCGTCGATGGGAGATGTGAGGTGGGTAAATCCCAGGTTGATCTGCGCGGTTTCGGCGGCGGCCTTGGCGGATTGAACAGCGGCGTTAGCAGCGAGAATTTGAGCACGCGCCGTCGCCACTTGCGCCTGAGCGGATTGTATCTGCGCCTTAGCGGCGAGATTGTTCTGAGTTGCGTTGTCCAGGTCCTGGGTAGTAATGGCCTGCAACTGCGCGAGCGGCGTGTAGCGATCCACATCCAACTGAGTGCGACGCTGATTGGCTTCCGCCACCGAAACCTGCGCCAGGGCCTGCGAGAGTTCGGCGCGCGCTTGGGCTAATTGGCCTTCAGCCTGGGCTAGCTGCCCTTGCGCCTGATCTAAAGCGGCTTGGAATGGCCGAGGGTCGATCTGAAAAAGCAGTTGGCCTTTCTTCACGAACGAACCCTCCTGGTAGGCCTGTTGAAGAAGATAGCCCGTTACTTGGGCCTTGATGTCCGCGTTTACGAAGCCATCCAAGGTGCCGATCCACTCGCTGTAGATGGGGACGTCGCGCTGCTCAACACCGGCGACTTCCACGGCCACCGGAGCGGAGCGCGCTGCCCCCGTGGCCGGATTGGAGCACCCAGCCGACGAGATCAACGCCAGGGCCAAAACGAGCGTAGAGCTGAAGACTCCGACAGCCGGGCTCAACATGATACCTGACGAGCCTCTTCAGGAACGATGCCGAGTTTGTGCATCCGATGAAGCAGCGTGGTGCGCGGCAATCCGAGGCGAACGGCAGCGCCGCGATGACCTCCCACCACCCAATTCACTTGCCTTAAGCACTTCCAGAATATGGGCGCGTTCCGCCTCCATCAACGTTCGGCCACCCACCGCCGTTTTCGCTTCCATCGAGCTGGTGGGATCGGCTCGCAGGTCGCCCAGGGGCGCTGACAAAACCGGCCCCGAGGAGAGGATCACCGCGCGCTCGATGAAATTCTGCAGCTCGCGGATGTTCCCGGGCCAGCTCTGGCGCTTGAGAACCTCCATCACTTCCTCGGGGATGATGTCGATCTGCTTGTTCATGCGATCGGCATATTTGGACACGAAGTGCCGCACCAGAAGCGGGATGTCCTCCACGCGCTCGCGCAGGGGCGGAAGCGCAATCGGGAAAACGTGCAGCCGGTAGAACAGATCCGCGCGGAACCGCCGCTCCTGAACCATGGCCGAAAGGTCGCGATTCGTCGCCGCCACGATGCGAACGTCGACTCGAATGGTGCGCGTACTGCCAAGGCGCTCGAATTCCTGTTCCTGAAGCACGCGCAGCAACTTGGGCTGCAGCTCGAGCGGCATGTCGCCGATCTCGTCCAGAAACAATGTTCCTTGATGGGCCAATTGAAAGCGGCCGATGGCTGAGTTCAGCGCGCCGGTGTAGGCGCCGCGCTCATGGCCGAACAATTCGCTCTCCAGCAGCCCGCTCGGGATCGCCGCGCAGTTCAGCGTCACGAATGGCTCGTGCTTGCGAGCGCTCTGATCGTGGACTGCTCGGGCAATCAGCTCCTTGCCCGTTCCAGTCTCGCCCTGAATCAGTACCGCTGAATCGGTGGGAGCCACCATACGGACTGCATTCATTGCCCGCCGCATACCCGCGCTGGAACCGATCAGTTCGTGCTCGGGTCGAAAAACATCCCGCCGGACGGGAAACATCGTGCTTGCCAAAGTAGCCATGATTGAGTACCTCCTCCTTCAAGTTTCGCGTTAGCTCGATATTACTTTGCGGCAACGCGGCCGGAGTATCATCACGAGATGGAAGGTTTTTGAACTACCACTGTCGGCGGCTACGCGGATACCTCGATCGTGGTATTGGAAAGTCACGCGGGACGATTACGACTCGGGGCGGCGGGGGGACGGAGGAATGATGATTTCCCGGCGCCCGAACATGCGGGCATCCAGTGAAAATGCGCCTGGTCCCAGGAATACGATCGCCGCCCCGATGATGCCCGCGAGAATTGCAGACAGCCTCGAGTCAAACAGATTCGGTGCGGGGGCTGATAAGAGGAGAAGGCCGACGCCGAGTGCGCCGAAGCCGACAATTGCGCCGGCGACTGGGGTCAGGAAACCGGCCAGTAACGATGCGCCCGCCGCCAGCCCGAGCAGACCACCCAGCCACCCGCCAGGAGTCAGCATGCCGCTTTGCGCCAAATAAAACCCGCTCTGAATGAGCGCTACCAAACCGATGGCCGCGCGCAGCAGCAGCAGGCCTACCCCAGGCCATCCACCCGGGAACGCGGAAAATAAACGTTGCAGGTAGCCTTTCCTCCGTTCTCGTTGTGCTTTCCGAAACGCACCTGACTCATAGCGTAGGGGATACAGGCGCAAAAGGAATCCCAATAGCTCGGAATTTTTGAGTACCACTATCGTGGTATTAACTTTTATTGGAGACCGGCAACCAGGGGTAATTGCCAGCCCTAAAGCTGGATGATGCCCCGCCGCACCGCGATCGCGACCGCCTGCGTGCGATCGTTGGCGCCCAGTTTCTCCATGATGTGCTTGACGTGAACCTTGACGGTTTCCTCGGAGATGAAGAGCCGCTCCGCGATGTCGCGATTCCGATTGCCGCCCGCGACATGGCGCAGAACGTCGATCTCACGGGCGGTCAGGGCTTCGTCGCTCAGGTGCTCCGCAAGTTGGCTGGCCACTTCGGCGGGCACGCGTTTCTTGCCTGCATGGACCTGGCGGATCACGTCCACCAGTTCGCGGGGAGGCATGCTCTTGAGCATGTAGCCTCGTGCGCCCGCCTCCAGGCGCGCTGGATCTCGACATCGCCCTCAAACGTGGTCAGCATGATGATGCGGGCGTCGGCGAACTCCGCGCGGATGGCGATCATGGCGTCGATGCCGCTGAGGTCGGGAAGCCGGAGGTCCATCAGTGTTACGTCCGGCCGATGCTCGCGAAACTGCTGCAGGGCTTCGCTGCCGCTGGACGCCTCCGCCACCAGCACCATGTCGGGCTGGTTGTTGATGATGGCGGCGATCCCCTCGCGCAGCAGAGGATGATCGTCCACGCTCAAGTACGCGGATGCGGGCTTGATCGGTCATTTATCTCTCCCATTGCTCGGATGCGGTCGGCGCTGCTTTCGACCCACCGCGAGTACAACCGCGATAGCCATCCCCGCGCTTGGCCGAATTCAGATTGAAAAGCCACGTGGCCGGGGACCGACAGTTCCACCTCGGTGCCCGGCGGCCGGGCTGCTCCAGACGTGTAGTTTCGCGCCGATTCGTTCCGCGCGTTCGCGCATGCCGGGCAGCCCCCAATGCCCTTCCCGTCCCGACTGAAGCATTTGGGGATCGATTCCGCAGCCGTTGTCGCGCACCAGCACGCGCAACTGTCTCGCGGCGTATTCCAACTCGATTTCGATGTTTTTCGCGCGCGAATGGCGGAATGCATTGACCAGAGCTTCCCGCCCAATGCGGATAAACCTCATCGCGCAGCACGGGATGCAATGGCCGCGGCTGACCATCTACGATCACGCGAAATCCGACGTCTTCCTGGATCATAAGTTCCTGCTGGATTCGCGAAAACGCCTGCTCCGAGATCCAGCGAGGGGCTATTGGTCGAGACGCAGCCCCCGCACGGCGTTCCGGCCCTCCTCGATCACCTGCCCCATCAATTGAAGGACGCGGCCGAGCGACGGTTTGGCCGGCGAATCCTCGGGCAGCCGGTCGACCGCGACGTGCAATTGCATGGATGCGCTGAGAAAGCCTTGCAGCAAGGTATCGTGCAGTTCCTGCGCGATGCGAGTCCGCTCGGCCAGCCGCTCTTCAAAACGAACGTTGAGCTGCCGAGTGAGGCCGATGCAGCCGGAAACGATAAAGAGCGATGATTCCGAGCGCGCAAGCGAGCACAATGCTCAGACGGAACCACCAGGTCTGCCAGAACGCCGGTTCGATCTCGAATCCCAGATCGCGGCTTCCGCGCTATTCCAAACGCCGTCGGAGTTGCTGGCGATCACGTGGAAGCGATAGGGGCCCGGACCGAGGTTGGTGTAGTTGGCTTCGCGGGTCGTCACCGGCTCGCTCCAACCCTGGTCGAAGCCATCGAGCCTGTATCGGAATCGCACCGCGCTCGGGAATCGAGAGGCTCAGGCCGACGTAATCGAAGGTCACTCTTTGACGCCCGGCTGGAATGCGCAGCGCACTCTGCGGATCGAGCACGCTGCCGTCCGCCGACATAGTCTGAATGTGAACGATGGCGGGAGCCGAGTTGCGCCGTCAGCGCGGGCGGGGTCCACCACGGAAATGTCCGCGATTCATGGAAAACCAGATGCGCCCCAACTGGATCAGCGATCACCGAGCGGTGGCGCTTGACGCCTTCGACACCGCGCAGGCCATCGGCGAGCCCATACTCGCGCACGTCGCCCTCACCCAGCTCGCCGCGCACCAATTTGTCGCGATTCACGCGCAGCACGTGATTCGACGTCGCGATCCAGAGCGTACCGTTGCTGATCCTCGGCCAGCCCCAAGATCTGTTCCTGGAGCAGGCCCGGCGCGCCGATCGCGACTTGGATATGGCCGGAACCGCGAAACGCCAGGCCCGCCGCGGTGCCGATCCATAACACGCCGGTGGAATCCTCCAGGAGGCAGTTGACGTTCTCGGAAGGCAAGCCGTCGCGGACCGCGTAGGAGATCCACCGGCCGTTCGACAGCGCGCTCAAACCGTTCGGCGTGGCGAACCACATGGTCCCGTCGGACGTTTCGAGAATCGAGGCGACGGTGTTGGATGCAAGCCCACTGTCGATGGTGTAGGTCGTGAATATGCCGTTGCTGAACTTGCTCACGCCACCGCTCAGCGTTCCGGCCCACACGGTTCCGTCGCGAGCCTCATAGACGGAGTACACGCTATTTTGCGCCAAGCCTTGCGTCCGGGTGTAGGTTTGAGATAAAAACGCGCCATTGCGCGGAACCAGGTGCGTGAGACCTCCACGCTGCCGGCCCACCCACAACTCGTCGTTTCGTCCGGCAATGGAATAAACTACGTCGTTGTTCAGTACGGCCTCAGCAACGCTTCCCACTTTCCCGTTGTTCAGCCAATAAAGGCCGCCACTCAGGGGCGCGAACCAGGTGCGGTCCTGCGCGTCCACGTACACTGGGCCATTGGTATCGGAAGGCAGCCCGGCTGAGCGGCCGTAGGTAATAAAGGCGCTGTCGCGAAGCCTCTCGATGCCGTGCTCGGCGCCGCTCCATACGTTCCCCTCGCGGTCTTCAAACACCGCGAGCACTGCCTCGCCGGATACCAGTTCTCCCGTCTCGACGCCTTGGGGAGAGAGCCGTACCAAGCCTCTTGAGGTGCCAACCCAAATGTTCGATTCGCGGTCCTGGATCATGGCGAGCGCCTGAACACGGTCGAACGGACGCGGGAGGACGGCAGGCGTGACGTGGCTTCCGTCCCAGCGCGCGACTCCATCGTCGGTGCCGATCCACAGTTGCCGATCGTCGGCATGCAATAGGCAGTTGATCTTCTTGTCGCTGAGTTCCGGCGCCACGCGAGAGACCTGTCCATCGCGTAATAGGAACAGCCCCGAGTCGCGCGTGCCGATCCAGATTGTGCCGTCCGGTGCTGCGGCGATCGAAATCACCAGGAGGTTCGAGAGCCGGCTCGCGGGGGCGAGTTGAGTGAATTTCCCTTGGTTGTACCTGACGATGCCGTTCGAGAGTGAGGCAAAAAGTATGCCACCGTCTTTCCCGCGGCACATCGCCGTCACTCCAGTCTCGGGCCGCGCCAAGCCCGCTGAAACATTTCGCAATGTTCCGTTGCGGTAGTACAGCAGGCTGGGGCTTTCCGGCCGGATCCAAAGGTTGTCGGAAGCGTCCGGGGTGAGTCCCAGCACGGGCCCCTCGGGGAGGTGCGCCGAGTTTGCCTCATGAATCAGGCGAAAATTGAATCCGCTGAACCGAACCAAGCCATTGGACGTGCCAATCCAAAGATAGCCGTCCGTTTGGGTGATAGCGTAGACAGCCCCGCCTGGATATCCTTGTTCAGCGCCCCACTCGTCATGAATGTACCGTGATATGGCTTCATTTGGATCGAGCGCATACGCCGCGTAAGCGAAAAACACCATGGCCAGCCCAGCCCGCAGACAGTGGAATGCGCGGTGTTGCCGATAATCAGGGGAGGTATTCGAACTTCTCAATCACCACCTCCGACTCCCTGGCCAAAGAGCTCTTGCCTCTGCCGTAGACATACAGGTCCATGTGTACCGATTCGCCACCGGGCATGGGAACACCGGATGTAAAGATGGATTCGGAAACCGGCGCCTCCGTGCGCGCCGCAGACTTGTGGGCCGTGCGAAAGGTCACGCGCCCAGGCTCCCATCGAAACGAAAAGGTGAGTGGGCCGGAGGGCGTGGCGAATCGCACGACGTTCGCGGGAACATAGTAGGGCTGGACGACGTACTGGGCGTTCTTATTGGCGGGATCGCCCCAGCGGCTGATCTCCAGGTCGAACTCGCGATGCTCCGGGTCAGTGGAGGCATCATCCCAGGTAAACATGCTGAAGGCCGCGGCCGGCTCCAATTGGGAGACGTCGCGCACGTTGAACAGGTACGATCCATATCCCAGGCTGCGCGTGAGATTCACTTCGGCGCACGTCCATTGGCCCAGGCCATGAGCGATGCGGAGGTGCAGCCGGCCGTCCTCGTCGGTCCACGCGTTGGCGGGGTTGTAAGTGTTGGCCGTGCCGCCGCGCGTGCTGGGCAGTCCGCGAATCTCCCACTCGTATCCGCTGAAGTGAAGTGTTCTCGACACCGGCCGGAGGGATGCTTCGCCTTCCGCGGTGACAACGGCCACTACTCTTCCTCCCTTAGGCGGCAGTTTATCGGTGGTCTCGGGCGGATTGTATCCGGGAGCCACAAGCAGGGCCGCGTATTCCGTTCCCAGGTGCGTGGAGTTCTCCCATCTTGACTCGGTTTCAATCGTGGTGAACGGCTGATTGGCGAACGGCTGCACCCACCAAAGTCCGGCCCCGCTTCGGGCGAACAAGACGATCTGCTGCCCCGGGCGAGCCCCGGTAACACGCCCTTCGATGATGGCCCGGCTTTCCGATCCGCCTTCATCGGCTTCCGGAAGCCGGCTGAATTCAATGGAGGGTTCGACGCCGGATGGCGGGTGTCGGCAGGCGCCGAGGAGAGAACAGGCAATCGCCAGGACACCCAGCTTTGAGTACAGGCGTTGTTTGCGTTGTCGGCGCACGAAGGAGTTGGCTCCGCTCTCCGAATTGAGGCTGGGGCGACAAATCTATTTTAGCGCCACCCTGTTCGCGCGTGACGCGGATAAACACGCGAAAATGTCCTCATGCGTGAGTCCGGGATAATTGGTGAGGATTTCGCTCTCGGACTGACCGGCCGCGAGGAGCTCGAGAACGAACTCGACGGCCAGACGGGTTCCACGAATCACGGGTTTGCCTGACAGCACCTCAGTATCCACGATGATACGCTCAGAAACCAACATAACCATGGTTTACCGTGCCAACGCTCGGCCTCATGCGCCGGTCACCTCAGTAATACAGTTTTAACCCGATTTGCACCTGCCGGGGCTGATTGGCTTGGCTCGCGATCTGGCCGAACGTGGCGTCTCCTACGTTTGTGTCGGGCGGTCCGAATTGGACGCGGTTGAGCACGTTGAACGCCTCCAGCCGGATCTCCAGCATGGCGCCCTCGCGGAATCCCAAAGACACCTGCTTGAACAGCGACGCGGTCAGATTGTCGGTGCCTGGAATGCGCGCATTCTGCAAGACACGCGGCGCATCGCCGTCGCTGTAGGGCGCGGGTTTCACGGCGACCTGAGGGTTGGTGAAATATTGATTCAAGTTGCCGGTTCCGGCCACGTTGAGCGGGGCGAGCAGATTCGGGTATTGGTTGCCGTAGGTCGGCAGACTCATGCTGCAGCCGCCGCACAAGAAGAGCTGCACCGGAAGCCCATTGTCGACTCGATAAATTCCGTTGACCTGCCATCCTCCCAGCAGCGCGTTGGTCCATGCATTGACGTTCGCCCCGTATTTGCGCTGGCGTCCATAGGGCAGTTGATAAATGAAACTCAGTTGTGCGACTTGCGGAATGCTGAACACGGAGAGCGACCGATCCAGGCGCAGGTTGTTCGGATCGCGAGCCATCGATTCCGCGGTCGTGGAGCCGCCCGTCAGAAACGAGTAGCCGCTGGATCCTAGCGAGGAATCGTCGATGCTTTTCTGGAATGTGTATGCGAACAGGAACTCGAGCCCCGCGGAAAAGCGCTTCTCAATGCGGAGCTGCGCCGCGTTGTAAATCGAGTTGGCCCAAGGCACGAAGCTGCTGCTGATTCCCGATGCGGCTCCGTTGCTGTATTGGGGATATGGCACGTACAACTTCCACCGCGGAATTGTCGGGCCGGATAAATCCGGGCTGTTCGGAAGCACTCCTTGGAACGGATTGGGAACCTGCGCGAGATAGTAGGATGGATCGGCGCGAAACGCGGCGGCGACACTCGGCGGAAGCGCGTCAAACTGATCTGCATATCCCATCGCGTACAGATGTGTTCCTTTCCGTCCGACATACTCCGCGTCGACCAAGATCGACCAGGGAAGCTGGTGCTGGATTCCGAAACTCCAGGATTGCTCCTGTGGCGCCTGATTCAGGTTTCGAACCGGGATATTGGTCAACGCCTGCCCTAACAGCGTGGACGACCCTTCCCGATTACCCACTGCCGCTTGGATTCCAAACGGAAATGGATTGCGCAGAAACTCCAGCGGCAGCCAGGGCGCCGAAGGAACATTGTTGACTCCCGTGGTGATCGCATCGTATCCGAGAAAGCCGCCGGTGACGGCGTTGCCCACCACGCCCAGGTCGGACGGATCGTAGTATATGCCATAACCGCCGCGCAACGTGGTATGGCGGAGAAGTTGGTAGGCGAAACCGAACCGCGGACCAACTTCCCCCCAGTACGTGTTGAACTCAGTCCTCGGATTTCCATGGACGCCCACGTACTCGACCGCGCCATGAAGATCCAGGTCCAGGGACTGAAATCGGCGACGCCGCATCGGGATCGAAGTAGCTCATCTGGTTGTAGCGCTCGGTGCGCGGCGTCTCGACGTCGTAGCGGAAACCGAAGTTCAGTGTGAGTTTCTTACTCACGCGCCAGTTGTCCTGAATGAATCCGCCGATCTGGTAACTCTGCGTCGAGGTGAACGGAGGGATCTCGTATTCGGTAAAGCCGTTGTCGACGTAGCCGATCATCAGCTCTGCCAGCGCGTCACCTCCAACACCGTAGGCGCTCGATGCCGTACCGCTGCCGGTAAGCGCGAAAAGGCCGTTGGGCGCTCCTGCTTGCAGAAAATTCAGGCGATGGCGGCGAAGTTCTCCTCCAGCTTTGATCTCGTGCTTGCCGGTGAGATGATCCACGGATCCCACCAAATGCCCGGTTTCGCTGGCGAATCTGAGAATGGAATAGGCTTGCCCGCCGACACAACCATTGAAGCCATTGCAGCCGTACGCGCTGAACAGCCAAATGGAGGGCGGAGTCAGAAAGCCCGAAGCATCCATATACGACGGCATCCCCAGAACCTTCACCGGATCGAAGCCGCCGAACGATGCCGCCACGCCATCGGTCGGATACCAGTTGTGCGCGTATCCCAGAGAGATGCTCATCAACGTGGCAGCACTGAACGTGTGCAGGAAGTTGACGTCGCCGACCAGAGCGGAATGTTTGGTGAGGCCTTGCGTGTTGGTATCGTAGACCGTCCCAAAGAAATTCGGGTTTTCGCCGGCATCCCATTCGTGCGAAAACCGCACACTCGCGACGTTCTTGTCGCTGAAGTGTTCATCCAGCTTAATGTCAAACGATTGCTGGTTGAAAGGGCTGGACGCAGTCGTGACCCAGTTGCGATACGGGTTGTAGGCGGCGGTTCCAACATTCAGATTCGGGAGCGGAAACGCCTGAATGAACTTGGCGCCGACGGGGTCGATCAGGTTGCCTGGCGTTGCAGGCAAATTTCCAAGGCCAAAGGGGATGTTGGGGTTTCCAGGGCTGATGTAGGTAGCTAGGTTGTCGAACGGGATAGGCGCGCGGCCAGTCGCATTGTTTTCCGCATCGGGCTTGCTGGTGTAGGGATCGTAGATCTGTCCGGCGGGGTTGGAGCAGATTCCGGCCGAATCGAAAGCGCCCCCGGACCGCTGGCACAATTCACCGAAATTGCCTGCGCGTTCGTCCGCGTCCGGAACACCCGCGAGCGATGATGTGGCGCCCGTGAGCGCGCGAATGCCGTTGAAGTCGAAAAAGAAGAAGGTCTTGTTTTTGAAGATCGGCCCTCCGGCCGTAACGCCGAAATCATTGCGGGTCAGGTGCGGCTGGTTGAGGCCTGCGGCGTTGGAGTAAAACGAATTCGCGTTGAGAACGTTGTTGCGGAAAAATTCAAACAGCTCGCCGTGGTATTGATTTGTTCCCGATCGCGTCACTACGTTGACGATCGTCCCGCCGCTATTGCCGAACTCCGCGCTGAAGTTGGCCTGCTGGATCTTGAACTCCTGAATCGCTTCCACTGGCGGGACATACAGCGCCTTCTGCACCCCGGGATTGTTGTCGCTGTTCATGATGCTGACGCCGTCCAGCAACATGTCCGCCTGCGCGTTGCGGCTGCCGTCCGAGACGAAATTCGTGACAAAGCCCGGAGTGCTGACGCCATTGCCGTACGTGCTGCCGGGCGCCTGCGAAACGCCGGGGGCGAGAAAGGCCAGATCGAACGGGTTGCGATCCACGAGGGGAAGATCGTTGATCAATTGGCGGGTGAGGGTTTGGCTGATGGTCGCGTCGTTGGAGAGCGCAGCAATAGCCTGCACCACAACAGTGCCTCCCCCGGCAAGTTGCAAATTCGCGTCTACCGTCACACTTGCGTTCACATCCAGGATGATGTTTGAAATGCCGTACGGCGCGAAACCGCTTGCTTCTGCCCGCAGTGAATAGGCGCCGGGCGGCAGAGAGCGTAAGCGATACCGGCCCGTTTCATCCGTATTGGCTTTGGTTTGGGTGCCGCGATCGTTATCCGCGAGAGTAACTTCGGCCTTGGGTACGGACGCTCCCGAGGGGTCCGTCACCACGCCGGTCACGGAACCGGTGTAGAGTTGCGCCCAAGAGAGCGCGGCAGAGCAAAACAGGAGCAGTGCCGTTCGGGTTACCAACGTAACCTGGTCCTCCACTTCCAGTATCTGTCACGCCTGTTATCCTTCATCGTGACTTCAGAATTGGAAGCTGTCAACCATGAACTGGAAGCAAAGCGGAAAATCGGCGTGTCGGGTGGCGCGATCCCTGACAGCGCTGCAGCAAGCCCGTTCGCTATGAGTACTGCTTAACGAAACACAAACTAGACCTGTATCCCTCCGACCGCGAGCACCTAGGTCACTTTAGCGAGAGACTCCGCACGCGCCCTGCTCCAGCCGGAAATGTGGTGGGCCTCGCAGTGGCGGACGCTGTGTTCTCGCGCAAGGCTTCTTGCGTCTGCCGCAGCGAGATTAGCAGAGAGTTGCGCGAGACACGGTGTACGATCGGATCAACAAAGATGCGGGCCGCCGCTGGGATCCCGCGGCTCAGGGCTACAGCCTCCAATTCGACGTAAACACCTGAGTCTCGCTGTTCGAAGCGGGCGATACTGAACAGTTTCCAAACGTATCCACTGCCCTCACCCTCGGGCAGCTTGTATTCTCCGGGCTGCCCGTACTCTTGCAATTCCTGGACGCGCGTGGTCCGCGAAACGCTGTAAACGCGGCCTTGGTCAAGGTGCACGTAAGATGCCTGGTAGTCCGCGTCTAGCGCCGTTTTCAGCAAGAAGGCCTTGTTCATGATTTGCATCGTGAACCGATCGGCGGCATCGTCGCGCACGACGGTCTTCGACTCAACCACCGCCGGCTGATAATAGTCCTTGTAACGGTCATAGTCACGCGTAACGTGGAGAACCTGTTCGATGGTGACATCAGGCAGAAACATTGCGCCCATCCAGTGATGAATCAATCCGCCAGGCACTTTCCTCGGGTTCGGCCCAGGTGCGGGGGCGACCACGATCTCCCCTCCGCGGACTCTGGCTTCACGCTCGGGATTTTCGAACGTCCAAAGAAAACAACTGCCGGGCCGAATGCGCTCCTGAAGGTTGGCCTTCACCGCGTCCACGTCGTCATCCCAGGCTGCGACAGTTTCCGGTTTCAGATTCGCAGCGTTCGCCGCGAACGCGAAGAGAAGCGAAGCCAGCAACACCGGCACACTTGCGGCGGATTTGAAGATGCCAACACGACTCGGCCACCAGCCTCGGGTCTTTACCGCAGGCTCGGGAATCGCCGCGCCAAGAATCGACTCAACGAGCGTGCGGGAGGCTTTCGAGTTTGCAACCAATTGCGCACCCGCAGCGTGCCAGTGCGTAAGCAACGCCCTGCCTCGTTGGTCGACACTTGTGACGGATGTCATGTCGATCACTCGTCTACGGTCACCGATTAGGGAGCCGGCAGTCCGCCACACATGTTCGATCGATCGAGCGCTTTCATCGGTCATAGAGCCCGTCAATTCAAAGCGAAAGGCGGATGGGCCATCGTGCAGGTAATAGTCAAGTGCGTGGGTTCTCATAAGGCTCACGTGCTCTGAGATGCAAATACACGGCCAGAGGATTCACTCACCCAATCGAGTTATTGCCGCTTCACCCCAAGCAGGGATTCATAAAGGAGGGCTCTGCCTCACACTTTTGGCAGGGGGAAACATGCAACTTAAAGAAGCAAACAACCGGCGCGCTGAATTGGACGGCGATCTTGATAGCCGCTCAGTGGCCGAAATAGCAGATGCGCTGCGCGCTCTCCTGGCCGATGTTTTCGCTTTGTATCTCAAGACGAAGAATTTCCACTGGCATATGACCGGGCGCCACTTTCGCGATTATCATTTGCTGCTCGATGAACATGGCGAGCAACTCTTCGACATGACCGACGACATCGCGGAGCGCGCCCGGAAGATCGGCGGAACCACGCTGCGCTCGATCGGCGATATCGCGCGAAATCAACGCCTGCGCGATAATGACGAGGAAGCGGTTTCACCCCAAGACCTGCTGATGGAACTGTATGCAGACAACCAGCGGCTCACGCGGTTCTTACGGTCCACGCACAAGGTCTGCGATGAAGCGAACGATGTCGCCACGGCCAGCTTGATTGAGAATTGGATCGACCAGACCGAGCGGCGCGCGTGGTTCCTGTCCGAGATTGTACGGGACCGGAAGTAAATGTAGTTGAAATCAACACTCACTCGCTAAGGCGTGACCGCGGCACGTAGCGAAAGTAGGTAGGCCGCGCGGCTTCCATGGGAAGGGCCGACGGAAGAAACCGCCTTTTCGAGCGGGGAACCCTGGTAACTTTCGTAGGAATACGAGCGCACACCATTCGGCCCTGCGTCCACCGTCAGCAATTCGACGGATTTCACTTGCCCCGGTATTTTTGCTCCGAACCAATGTTCATCGTCGCGTTGTGCCCAGGTCACGAGCGACAGCACGGAGCCGGCGGGATAGTTTTGTTGCGAATTGCATCGCGCGTATCGCACGGCAGCATCGTTGCCGTACAAAGTGCTCATTGTGGACGCCTGCTTGTCGACCAACGACGTGATCACTTTCCACTGCAGGGGATTCCGCGGCAAATCTTCTCTCACCGCCGCTGCGCGCACTGGGATAGTAAAGACGTAATCGTTATCGCGCATGGGCGCGTGGCATCCGGTGCACTCGGCCGGGAACCCTGCGTCCTTGCCATACGGAGTTAGGCCCGCGCCTCGCCATCGCGCCCATCCCCAGCCGTCCGTCGCCGCATATTTCCGGCTGTCTCGGATCATGAATTCGACTTGAAAAAACGCTCCCGTCCGCACACCTCCTTGGCCGTCGTCGCGCGCGAACCAGGCGACCTTAGCGAACGTCGTGCCATTGGGCCACGGGTTGATGTGATTTTCGGCGATCGCTTTGATCGCGGTGTCGTTGCCCAGGATCACGCGCAAGGTCCCATTGTCGAAACGATTGGTGGTGCTGACCGCCTTCCAGTCTTTGTAGGCGGACGGGAATTCGATGCCATTGGGCGCGAGCGCTATGGCGCGCTTGGAATTGCCCTCGCGAATCCATTGTTCATACTGCTCGTCGTCTGCCGCCAGGACGCTCGGCGCCGCGGCGGTGGGTACATACGGAGGATTCAGATAGCTTTTCAGCACGCTCAACTGCGTCGGAGTGACCGCGGTCTCGCGATGGAGGCGCGTGTATGCCCGCAGTGGCATGGCTCCGAATTGAACCTGATTCACCCCTTCGTACAGCGCGGCCTTCTGTTGGCCCGGCGGAAGCTTTCCGATCTCCGAAAAATTTATGTGGCTGCGTGCTTCCTTTACATCGCTCGCCACCAGCCAATACGCAGGCACGATTTGGTCGAACCACGCCAGCTTGGTCTCATTCGAATGGCAGTCGTAGCAGGAATTCCTGAGGATTTGCTTGACCTCGGGCGGCGCGGCGAGATCCGCCGTCACCGGTGGATGCGGTATCGTTGGCCGAATGAACTGGACCGCAACAAGCGCGACCATCCCCGCGCCAAACAACGCTGTCCACATCCGCCGCATCATTAGACTCGTGTTCCCTGTGGCAGTTCTTGTGCCGGTAATCGCCGAAATGGCCGGGCCTGTGGGTTCAAGCCCTTGCGGCGGATGGACTCCCTACTGAGAACAGCGGCGCGTCGATTGTGACGGACGCGTTGACCGCCCGCCGTCATTAGTGGACTGCCGCATCACTTCATCGCCAGCAGGCTCGTAAGTTCCGCTATGCGCCTGAGCTGTTCGAAATTGTGAATTCGCTGAAGAATTCCCGAGATGCGGGCTGGCGGCAGTTTGGACTCCGGCATCAGGGATCGATACTTGGCTTCGACATCGGTCCATTCGATGCCTCTGGGTGCAGAACCCCGGGGCGCATCCACCGTGCTGGTAAAGCGCGCTCCAGATCGGCCGACGATGGTCACCGTCGCTCCCCATGGCCAGTCGTAGTGCACAGCAGGAGGCGACGGATCTCGGGCGACGAGCCCCATCAGACGTGCGATTACCGGCCGCTCAATCATGGCGGGCTCGGTATGTTGCCAGGAAAAGTCTTTATCAGCGACGGCGGAGGCGATGTAGTAAGACAGGCTGTGAATGGCCTGAATCATGTTCTTCGGCGGAATGCCTGCCACGAGTCCGCTTTGCGGTCCGGCCACCAGAATCTGAGCAACGTTCTCGGGACTGACTCCGGACTGGCGCGCCGCGTTCAAGGCAGCCTCGACGGCCGGGTGCAGCGCGTGAGCTCCGGGAACCAGCTTGATTGCCAGGTATCGGCTAATCTGGTACGCCTGACCGTCATCGCGTTTCATCTCACGCGTGAGGCTTGCCGTATCTGGTGTGCCGCCGGCAAACACCGCCAGAAATCCGCCCGACGCCTCGATCATATCCGGATTGACTGTATAGCCGCGGCTTGCGGCGAGCGCGGCATTCACCGCGGTAAAGGCGGCGTTTCCGCCTTGATATTCACGCGCCCAGCTATTGGTGCCTATGGCGAGTCCGCCAACCGTGGTCGCGGTGATACCGATGGCCTGCGCCATCTGCTCGTCGCTTAGCCGCAGCAGCTTAGCCGCCGTAACCGTTCCAGCGAACGCGACGATGGAAGAAGCGTGGAAGCCGCGGCCCACAGTGCCGCTGACTGCGCCGGCGCCGCGTTCGGAGGACTGGGCGCTGGCAGCGATCGCTTCGCTTATGCGGCCAGCCGCTTCGTACCCGGCGACCATCGCACTCAGAACGTCCTCGCCGCTGGCGTCCATGCGCTCGCCGACCGCCAGACCAACAGCCGTGAGATTGGTTCCGATATGCGCTACGTTGCGTAAGTCGCTATCGTCTGACGCGGCTGCATCGCTTTGCATCGCGTTCACACGGGCCGCGGAGGTAGCCGGGAGCTTGGCATCGTTGAACCAGATGGTGGCGTCCGGCTTCCCGCCCTGGTCCTTGGAGAGATCCCGGATAATGCGGGCCGATTCGATATTGGTTCCGGCAGCCGCGCTGGCGAATGTACTAGCCAAGATCATCTTGGCGTGCTTCACCGGCAGAGGTGGCAACGAAGCGTACGTCATGGCTCCGTTGACGATGTGCGCCAAAGCGAGAGCGCCTGGAGTGGTTCGCTTCCCGCTGTTGTTCTCCTGACCTGATGCCAAGCGAGTTATCCCTCCGGCCAGCACTGTGCCGCGCAGTAGTGTGCGGCGATTGAATCGATCGAGCGCCATATTACCTGCCGAAGACGCTTTGTAAGTAGTCTATTTTCATGGAGTGGCGGAGAGAGAGGGATTCGAACCCTCGATAGAGTTTCCCCTATACACGCTTTCCAAGCGTGCGCCTTCAACCACTCGGCCATCTCTCCGGGGTCTCGCAGAGCGCGCGTGAAGCCGCCCGCGACCTTCAGTCTAACATGCGATGGCCGACAGGCAGCCGAACTGCGGCGTTGAAGTACATCACGGATTCCGCCGATGAATCAGATAGCTGAACTATGGCCGCGCTCGCATACAAATGGCTCGCCTCCATCGCGCTGATGTTCTCGTTGGTGCTCATCGCCGGCATCTGGCACATGGGAAACAACTCCATGATCGCGTGCGGTTTTTTCGGCGCATTCTTCATCTTCGCCGGGACCCGCCCAGGCATCCAGACTGCTGCTGATTTCGGCGGCGGGCGGCGGCGCTTACGCCGCGTGCTATGGGTTGTTGCGAGGCGCGTTCGACCATGATCCCCTGGTGGCGGTGATTAGCGCCGGTGCGTTTCTCGGCATCGGAAGCATCACCGTGATGGGCTGGCAGGCGATCTGGAATCGGCCATCTTCCCAGGTCGCGGCCCTGCAGGATGCTCTGGTATTGCCGGTGTTCTCGCTGGTTGCCGGCTTGGGAATGAATTGGGCCAACGGCTCGCCACAACACACCTATGATCACCTGCTCTACGCGTTTGACGGAACGCTGTTGCGAAATGCTCCAGGACAAACGGTGACTGCCTTGTTTCACAGCTTTCCGTGGATCGCTGCGGCTTCGTCGGCCGCCTACCAAGGGCTCTTGATATTTCCGCCACTGTACCGCGGATGGGCGCTATATCGCGGACTGCGAAGCGGCAGCATAAACGTGATGCACGCATTTGTGGTTGCGGGCGTCGCCGGGTTCATCCTCTATCAGGCTTGTCCGGCGGAAGGCCCCGTGTACGCATTTGGAGCACGGTTTCCGGACCATTTGCCGGATTGGCGGGATGTTCCGCTGGCCCCGTACATGAGCGCAGGCGTTCATAATGCGATCCCGTCCATGCACATGGCGTGGGCTTTGCTGGTGTTGTGGAGCGCCTTCGAGTTGGGGCCCGCCGCAATTTCGATCGCTTGCGCGTTCGTGGGTTTCACCGCGCTTGCGACGCTCGGATCCGGCGAACACTATCTTGTGGATCTAGTGGTTTCGGCGCCGCTGATCCTGGCGGTGATGAGCGGAATCCGGCGCGATGTCGCGCGAACGGCGCTCGGCTTAGGGCTGGTCTTCAGTTGGCTGATTTACTTACGTACGGGATCGTTCCTGCTGTGCCCCGGCATCGTCAACTGGATATTCATCGCCGCGACGCTCGCCGCGGTCGCGGCGGCCCACTACGTTAAGGAACGCGCGTCCTGGGGATTAACTTCGCCGCTGGGTGCGCGAGAGTAGCTCCTTGGCCCGCGCCAAGGCTCGATTCTCGGCGTCCTCGCGCGTATCCCCGACAATGCGAGCCAGCGCCGCTCCCGGCGACACATTATCGGCCTTGGTATGCCACTTGTCACCCAGTTGATAGGTTGTGAGATTCACCTGCCAACCGTCGACTTCCACTTTGCGTTCGCTGAAATGTTCTGGTTTCACGCTTGCCCCACCGATTTTGCCGCGCCTCTTTCGACCGGCGCACCGACCAAATTGCCCCACTCGGTCCAAGATCCATCGTAGTTCAACACGTTGTTGATACCCATGAGATACTTCAGCACGAACCAGGTGTGGCTGGATCGCTCACCGATCCGGCAGTACGCGATGACCGGCTTGGATTGGCTGACACCTTCCGCGCCATAGAGCTTCTGTAAGTCCTCCAGCGATTTGAACGTGCCGTCGTCATTGCAGGCTTTTCCCCAAGGTACGCTCCGGGCGCCGGGAATATGGCCGCCGCGCTGGCAGGTCTCCGGCAAGCCGGGAGGCGCGAGGATTTCGCCCGAGAATTCCTGCGGGCTGCGCACATCGATCATCACCGCGCTGGCAGTCTTCTGCGCTTGTTGCACCTGCGGCAGGAACGCGCGAATGGAAAGATCCGCATCGCTCGCTTTGTACGGCGTAGCGCTGGCGGTGGCGTGGGTCGCGGTTGTATCTAAATCGCGCCCTTCGGCCAGCCACTTCTTGCGTCCGCCATCCATGATGCGCACGTCCTTGTGGCCATAAATCTTCATCTGCCACAAGGCCCAGGCGGCGAACCAGTTGTTGTTGTCGCCATAGAGAATCACGGTAGTGCCGTTATGAATGCCCGACTGCGTCATCAAGGCTTCAAATTGTGCCTTGGGCAGAATGTCGCGGACCACGGTGTCGCAAAGTTGCGTGTTCCAAGCCCAGGCGATCGCTCCGGGCACATGGCCTTCGTCATAGGCCTTCGTGTCGACGTCGACTTCCACCACGCGGACGTTTGCTTCTTTGGCGTGCGACTCCACCCAGCCGGTGTCTACCAGGACTTCCGGATGCGCATACGTACTCATGAAGTGAAAACCTCCAGCATTGTAATTTTAGATGTGTTGGTTTGGGCTCAAGCCAGATCGAACTTCTCGTGATGCAGCAGCGGATCGGCCTTCACCAGCACGGGCCGGCGCAGAACTTCCTCGATTTCCTCGAGAGACTTGTTCTGATTCGATTTCAGGTACTTCGCGACGTCGGGATGGACGCGCAGCATCACGTCCTTGCCTTCGATGGTGGGAGCAAGTTTGCCGGCCTCCTGCAGGATTTCGCTGACGATGGTCTGCACACTCTTGACGTAACCCGCTCCTTCGCAATGCGGGCACGGCATGCAAAGGGCCCGCTCCAGGCTTTGCTTTACACGCTTGCGCGTGATGGCGACCAAGCCGAAATCGTTGAACTGCAGAATCTTGTAGGGAGCGCGGTCGGAACGCATGGCGTCTTCGAGCACCTGCATCACCTTTTGGCGATTCTTGCGCTCATCCATGTCGATGAAATCCACAACGATGATTCCACCCAGATCGCGCAACCGCACTTGCCGCACGATTTCCTTGACGGCCTCGGTGTTGGTTTTGACGATGGTGTCTTCCAGCCGGTTGGACCGTCCGACATACTTGCCGGTGTTTACGTCGATCGCCACCAGCGCCTCGGTCTGGTTGATGACGATGTGGCCGCCCGATTTCAGCCAGACCTTGGGCCGCAGGGCTTTTTCTAGCTCGGCCGTGATGTTGAACGCGTCGAAAATCGGCTCGGGGCGGGTATAGAGCTTGACGCGCGTCACCAAGCTCGGCTGGAAGCGCTGCACGAATCGCAGGACGCTTTCGTAAAGCTCTTCGTTATCCACCCAGATGGCCTTGAAATCCTCGGTAAACTGATCGCGGAGAGTGCGCTCCACGATGTCGAGATCGTGGTGCAGAAGCAGAGGCGCGGGCTTCTTCTCGGCCTTCTGGCGGATATCCAGCCAGAGGTTGAAGAGGAAGTTCATGTCGGCCGCGAGGTCTTCTTCGCTTTTTCCCTCACCCGCGGTGCGAACGATGAATCCGCCCGGAATTCCGGCGTGATGAATCTGCAGGATCCGCTTCAGGCGCTGGCGCTCCTCGTCGCTGGCGATTTTGCGGGATACGCCGGTGTGTTCAAGCGTCGGCATGTAGACCACGTAGCGCCCCGGTAGAGCGATGTGCGAGGTGATGCGCGCGCCCTTTTGTCCGAGCGGTTCCTTGGCGATCTGAACGATAATCTCCTGGCCTTCCTTGAGAAGTTCGGTGATGGAAGGAAGGGGAGCCTTTTCGGGACGGCTGAAAGTCCGAGGCTGGGGCCGCTGTTCGGGACGGCCAGCGGCGGATTCGGAGGGCGCACCTTCGCCACGCGTTTCGTCCGCCAGCCGCGGCTCGCCTCTTCCTTCGGGTCTTCCCTCACCTCTGGCCTCGGGCTGGCCGCCGCCACGCATTTTGCGGCGCATACGGCGGGGCAGACGATGCATGTAACGTCCACCTTGCTCGCGCACCTGAGCGGAAAGGGGCGCGGAACCTGGAGAGGGTGGCTGTCCCGCGCCGGCTTCCGCTGGCATGTTGGTCTCCGTCGGTTCCGCGTCCAATTCGTCGGCGCCTGCGGCCCCCAACTCAGCCAGGATCTCACTCTCAACTTCCGAAGCCGGCTCTTCAGCTTCCTCAATCGACTCCTCTTCTATTGCTTCCAGCTCCGCCGCGACCGTGTCTTCGGCGATGGGCGCATCATCCGGCTCCTCTTCGGCTTCCTCTGCTACTTCTTCTTCCACAATCTGAGCCGCGGTTTCCTGGCCGGACACGACGGTGGTTTCCTGCAGATCGCGAATTTCCTCTTCCTCGGCGTCGTCTAGCGGCTGGATGCTGGACCGCGTGTACTTGGCGAGAGACTCGCCGGGGAGTACGGAGAAGTCCGTTGTGGCCGGACTCGCCTCGGCAACCGGCGAAGCAGCGGCGCTCGATGAAGCTGGCGCGGCCGGGGCTGCGGGTTCGACAAAGCGCGGCGGGCGCGACACTTCGGAAGCATACTTGGAATCGGGGAATCCACGGCCGCGATTGCGGCGGCGGCGAGAGCGCCGGCCGCGGCGATCCCCTCGGTCGCCCTCTTCGCTACGCTCGGGACGATCGCTTCGCTCCGTGCGCTCCATCGGTGGACCCGACATTGCAGTCTCAGCTGCTTCCGCCTCTGGAGCCGCTTCCCCCTCGGCCGCGGGCGCAGCTTGCGAGATTTCTTGCGAAGGCGTCCGCTCCGGAACCGGCCCACGGTTACCGCGCGAGGGCTCGCGCGTCACTGAAACCCGATCGAAATCCTCGGTCTCGTCGGAAAAGTCCGAGACGTACAGAAACGTGTCGCGCTCCAGCCCCAAGTCGACGAAGGCCGACTGCATGCCCGGCAAAACACGCGTGACACGCCCCTTGTGAATGCTGCCGGCGAGCGAGTATTCGTTGGCTCGCTGGAAAAAGACCTCGACTAGCTGATCGTCCTCGAGAATTCCTAACTTGATCTCGTGGCGATTCGCTGAAATCACCAATTCCTTGCTCATGGATGCTCCTCTAGTTCATGGCGGGAACCGGAGCTTCAGAAAGGCGAGAGGGCTACCATCCATTCGATGTCCGGGTGATCCAAAAGGACCGTTTTCCCGGCGCACGAACGTAAAATCTTTCAGCCTTGCAAGGCGGAGAACCGATTCTCGAACACCTTACCCGCGGCCGCCGCTGCGGCACTCGCGAAACCAGACAACCCTCGAACGGCGAACCGTTGTTCACGCTGGCTGGACAGGCTCTCAATCCAACTGCCGGTCAGGACGCGGAACCCGAACAGATGGATCAAACTCTGCTGCACCCTCAATCTTCCGTAAGCCGGCCGTCTCCCGGCCGCTTCAATTTACAAATCGCCGGAGCCGGACATTGTTCACGAGCCCCAGCATCAAAAACATCGCTACGATATTCGATCCGCCGGAACTCATCAGCGGCAGGGGAATGCCCGTGACCGGCATCCGTCCCACCACCATCCCGACGTTCACCAACACGTGAAACAACAACAATGCCGCTACGCCCATGCAGATGTACATCCCAGCCTTGTCCGACGCCGTTTGCGCGTTTTGAACGATCTGCATCAGCAACAAAAAATATAAACCGAGCGCCACAATCACGCCCACGAATCCGTGCTCTTCGGCGAAGGCCGAAAAGATGAAATCTTTCTGCGACACCGGCAAAAAACGTCCCTGCGTCTGTGTGCCCTTGGTGACGCCGCGCCCCCAGAGCGCGCCCGCGCCAACCGCTATTTTCGATTGGATCACCTGGTACCCGGATCCCTTGGGGTCCTGGCTCGGATCCAGAAAGCTGACCACCCGTGCCCGCTGATAATCCTTCAACACCACAAAATAAGCAGCTGGCGCCGCTACCGCGACAATCACCAAAATCGCCACTGCGTACTGCCACCGAAAACCCGCCAAAAACACTCCGGCCGCCAGGATCGGGATGAATGTCAAGGCCGTACCGAGGTCCGGCTCGATCATCACCATGACCATCGGCAAGCCAACCAAGCCAGCCAGCTTGAGCAGATCCCTTAGCTCCAGCTGCTCGCCCTTAAGCTCCGACAAATATCGAGCTACCAAGAGAACTATTACTAGTTTAACGAATTCCGAGACCTGGATATGATAGCTGGCGGTGCCGATCCAGCGCCGCGACCCGAACGCCGTCATTCCAACCGCAAACGTCGCAACCAGAGTGGCCACCGAGAGGCCGTAAAAGACATAGGCTTGCCCTAGCAGGGTGTGATAGTCGATCAAGGTGCCGATCCACAGCGCGATGAATCCGGCGAGAATCCAGATGGCTTGTTTCCACCAGGCTTCGGCGAAGCGAGTGTCCCGTGTGGCGCTGAAGATTTGCAACACACCGAGAGCGCAAATGGCGCATACCAGGATGACCATCAGCCAATCGAAATCGCGGATCGAGCGGTGCGCCGGCATATTACGGGTTCACGGCCGCCCGGGTTGCAGGGAGCGCCGCAGGTTGTAGCGGGGACGGCGGTTGCAGCAGATCCGTGGGAACGTGCGCGAGCTGCGGCTGCGGCTGCGCGAGCCGCGCCTTCTTGTCGAAATAGGCCTTCAGCACATCTCGCACGATGGGCGCCGCAAGTTGTCCGTGTTCTCCGTTCTCGAATAAAGCAGCGACCACGATTTCAGGATTTTCACGCGGAGCAAATCCGACGAACCAGGCGTTGTCTTTGTGAGTCTGCCCATAGGACGTTCCCTTCAGCAAATCGTTAGAGGCGAGTTGCGCGGTCCCGGTCTTGCCGCACACTTCGATGCCAGGCAGCCGGGCGCGTCCACCGGTGCCGCCGGCTTCATTCACCACGCCGTACATTCCGCTAATAACTTTCTGGATGTTCTCCAGGTTCACCTCGGCGCGGCGCGCAGGCATCAAGTGAGCGCCTTCGACCACCAAGTGCGGCTGAAACCACATGCCACCGACCGCGATTCCTCCAATGGCGGCTGCCATTTGGAGCGGAGTCACCGTGGTAGCGCCCTGGCCGATGGAAACCGAGATCGTCTCGCCCGGATACCATTTCTCTCGAAAATTGCGAATCTTCCAGCGGCTGGAGGGCACCACTCCTTCGGCTTCGTGCGGAAGGTCGATGCCGGTCTTGTGGCCATAGCCGACCATGTCGGCATACTGAGCAATGCGATCGATACCCAGGCGATTGCCGACGTTGTAGAAGAATGTATCGCAGGAATGAACTAAGCCCTCGTGCAGGCCGACCGTTCCATGCTTGCCCCAACACTTGAAGAAGCGGCCGTAAAATGTACCCCCGCCGCCGCACGTGACGTGGAAATTGTCGTCGATAACACCAGTTTCCAAACCCGCCAGCGCCATGATCGGCTTAAACGTCGAACCGGGCGCTTGCTGCGCCTGGATCGCGCGATTCAGCAAAGGATGATCGGGATTGTCGAGCAGCACTTTCCAATCCTTCGAGCGGATGCGGCCGGCGAACAGGTTTGGATCGAACGCAGGGCGGCTCACCATGGCGAGAACTTCGCCGGTCCGGGGATCGAGAGCGACCACTGCGCCGCGGCGGTTCTCCAGAGTCAACTCGGCGACGGCCTGGAGATCCAGGTCGATGGTCAGTTGCAGGTTCTTGCCTGGAATGGCTTCCTTGTCGTCCAGGACATGGCGCTCGTTCCCGAAACTGTCCACTTCCACGCGGCGCTGCCCGTCGACGCCCATCAAAAGGTCGTTATATTGGCGCTCAATGCCATCCTTGCCGATCACGTCGCCCTGATGGAAGCGAGCGAACTCGGGTGTGTTCAACTCAGATTCGCTCACTTCGCCGACGTAGCCGATGACGTGCGCCGCCAAGCCGTCGTGCGGATACAAGCGGTGCTGGACGTGAATCACTTCGAGCTCGGGGAACGTATTCGCGTCCTTGTGAGAATCGACAAAGGCGAGTTCGCCGGGCGTCAGCTCTTCCTTGATCGCGATGGGCTCGTACTGCGGGGCGCCGCGCGATTGAAATCGCCTTACTCGGGCCACCAGGCTGTCATAGTCCAGATTCAAGCCTTCCGCGATGGGCCGCAGATGTTCCATCTTCAGGTTTTCGCGCGATAGATACAGGCTGAAGGAAGAATGATTGTCGACGATCACCCGCCCGTCGCGATCGAGGATTTTGCCGCGCGGGGCGAGGACCGGTATCGACTTGACGCTGTTCTCAAGCGCACGTTCCTGGTAGACCTCCGGGTTGCGAATCTGCAGGTCCCAGAAGCCGGTAATCAAGAACAGGAACACGGCCACGGTGACGTACTGGAAGAATGCGATCTTCTGCGCCGCGAATTTTGGGTCGTCGCGCAAAAGCTGATTCGCGGAGGACTGCTCGTCTTCGCGCCCGACGTGAAGTTTCACAAGTTTCAATTCGCCACTTTCAGTTTATCTAAAATGCGGAACAACGGCAGGGCCACCGCCGCGTTCAAGAGTCCAAAGGTCAAGTTCTGCTGCACGTCGAAGGCGACCGCTTCGCCTAGCAGAGCGCGCTCCAGCACCCAATAGAAGAATTGGTGAAAAAAGTAGAAGAAAAAGCTCAGGATAAAAGTGACCACGGGATTCTGGACATCGAAGCGCATGCTTACCGAGGCCGCGAAGTAACCGACCAGCGTCTTAACGATCCCGTACATTCCGTAAGGCTTATGTGACAGAGAATCTTGCACCAGGCCGATGAACATCCCGTAGGTCAGGCCCGGAATCGGCGCGCCGCGGCTCAAGGCGAAATGCACCGTGATGAGCAGCGGCAGCTCCAGGTAGCCCAGAAAGCCTACGAAGCGTGGCACGTAGACCTGGAACAGCACGGCGACCAGAGGAATCACCACCAGCCACAGCAAGCGAAACCGGTTGGCCGTGTCCTTGCGCGGGGATTCCCGCAACAGGTGCTCCGTGTACTCGGTCATTGATTCGGTGGCGCTTGGGGGCGCTCTGGGGGAACCGGAGGCCGCGTAGCAGGCTTGGCCACGCCGGCAGGTTCGTCATCGGTGGGATCGGCCGATTGCGCGGCGGGCGCGGGTTGTGGCTTCGTTTTTGCAACTGGGCGGAGCAGCGCCGGGAGCAGGGGCCGTGGCTGGCGGCGTGGGTTGCCGGGGCGCAGTAGCAAGCGGCGACGCGCCACGAACTGTGGGGATCTTCGTGAAATCTGGAGGCTTCGACCCTGGTATGCCCTCCCCGTAGACGTGCTTCTGGTCCTGCCCGGCTTGCTTGTAGAGCGCGCGCAGCCGATCGGCGTCTGTACCCATGGCTCCCGGCTGCGGAGCCCCTTGCGGCACTTCACTTGTAGCATCCGGCGGCAGCGGCAGAATGCGATAGCCGGGAGTGGCTAATTCCCCCGCCGGCACTTCCTGATGGACCGCCTGCAACACGATCAGGACTTCTTCGGCCGAGCCAGGATTCGCGCTGGGTGTGACGTAGACCTCTTTAAACGTCTTGCCGTTTTGCACCGCAGTGACCTGGCCCACGGGGAAGCCTTTCGGAAAGATGCGGTCATCGCCGGACGTGTAGAACCACTCGCCGACATCCACGCGCTCCTCGTTTTGGACATAGTCCACCAGGCATTCCGCGTGCCCTTGCCCTTTGAGGGTGCCGTGTACTCGATTCTTCTGCGAAAGCACGCCGGCGGCGAAGGTCGGATCGGTGACCAGCATGACGAGCGAAGCGGTGGGATAGGCGTCCACCACTTTTCCGACGATGCCGTCCGGCGTCACCACGGCCATGCCGCTCTCAACTCCGCTGGTGGATCCGCGATCGACGAACACGACTTTCGAGTTGGCTCCGGTACCATTTCCGATGACACGCGCCGCGACGGTTTTCGACGGGGATCGCGCCTCGAAGACGCTCAATGCGCGCGCCCGGTCGGCCGTGGCTAACTCGTTCTTTAAGTAGTTGTTCTCGATCTTGAGCTGGCCGTTCTCCCGCCGCAGGCTTTCATTTTGACTGCGCACGCCGAGCAAGACGAAATAGTCTTCAACGAAACCCCAAGTGTAGCGCCGCACCAACTCCAGGCCCTGCTCAACCGGCGTTACAGCGGTGACAGCCCAGACGCGGATCAGCGGAACATCTTTATTGGTGCGGACCTGGTAGGCTATCAGCAGCAACTGCGCCGCGATCACGATCAACAGTACCGTGAGGTGGCGGTAGCGGCTGAGAAAGAAATCCATACAGTTACAACGCGTTAACCCCGACCAGCCGGACGGGCCGACTCTACTCGATCGCCACTCTGCGGAGCAATTTGAAGTCCGTCAACATTTTGCCGGTTCCCAGGACCACACTCGCCAGCGGATCTTCAGCGATCGATACCGGCAATCCGGTTTCCTCACGAATGCGCTTATCTAGATTCTTCAACATTGCGCCGCCTCCGGTCAAAACAATTCCGCGGTCGCTGATGTCGGCGCTCAATTCGGGAGGAGTCCGCTCCAGCGCGACGCGAATGGCGTTCATGATGGTGGCCACGCATTCCGACAGCGCTTCCCGGATTTCGCTATCGTCGATAGTCAGCGTTTTCGGCACGCCTTCAATGAGGTTCCGGCCCTTGATTTCCATCGTCAGTGGCCGGTCCAAGGGATAGGCGGAGCCGATCTGAATCTTGATGGCTTCGCCGGTTCGTTCGCCGATCAGCAGATTGTACTTGCGCTTCAGATACTGCATGATGGCCTCGTCCATGGCGTTGCCCGCGACGCGCACCGAGCGCGAGTAGACGATTCCCGAGAGCGATATCACGGCGACGTCCGTGGTGCCGCCTCCGATATCGACCACCATGTTGCCTGATGGCTCGGTCACCGGAAGCCCCGCTCCGATGGCTGCCACCATCGCTTGCTCCACCAGGTGCACTTCGCTGGCCTTTGCGCGATAGGCGGAATCGATCACGGCGCGTTTCTCAACCTGAGTGATTTCGCTCGGCACGCCGATCACGATGCGCGGATGCACCAGCACCTTCCGGCCGTGCGCTTTCAGGATGAAGTAGCTGAGCATGCGCTCGGTGACCTTGAAGTCGGCGATGACGCCATCCTTCATGGGGCGAATCGCCACGATATTTCCCGGCGTGCGGCCCAGCATTTCCTTGGCTTCCTTGCCCACCGCCTCCACCTCGCCGTTGGTTTTGTTGATGGCGACGATGGAAGGCTCGTTCACTACGATTCCCTTGCCCTTGGCGTAAACCAGGGTGTTGGCGGTCCCAAGGTCGATAGCGAGATCAGATGAGAATAAGCTAAACAACGAACGCAGGTTCATTTAGAACTTGTCCGGCTCCTTCACTTCGTGCGAGAGGCTTTGCCACACGCATTTTTTCCGGTAATGCAGAGGTTACAGCGGGAGGCGCTCCGACGATCCATCAAAAGCGTATCATATTCAACGTTCTGTCATCAATTTTTCAGCGAAAACTCTAAACACGCCGATCGTTCTGTCGGGCGCGCCTATGCCAGAATCAAATGAGATGGTGACGCGGCGGACATTTGCGTTCGGTGGACTGGCCGGCGGGATCGGAGCCCTGGCGGCTTGCGGCCTCCACGAAAAGGCGCGCGGCTTTCCGGGCTATGCCTTCGTGGCAAACCAGGAGGGCGGAGCGATCGCCGCCGTGGACCTGCAGGTATTCGCCGTGGCCCGGCACATCCGCGTGGATGGTTCACCGACCGCTGTTCTGGCGCATCCTAAGCTCGGCCGAGTGTATGCCCTGACGCCGGAAAACGGCTCCGTGCACGAAATTCTTGCCGGAAACCTGACCTTTTCACGAAAACTGCGCGTGGCCAGCGTCGCTTTGCAAATGCGTCTCGCGCCCCAAGGCGACGCCCTGTATGTTCTTTGCCAGCGGCCTCGGCAGTTGGTTCGCGTGGCGCTGGATGCACTGCGGGTCGACTGGACTCTGCCGCTCCCGGACGACCCCGCCGATTTCGACGTTTCGCCGGACGAACGCACGGTGGCCGTCAGCTCCGGCGCCGGATGTTCCATTACGTTCCTGGACGTCGCAAACCGGAGCGCCTTCCCGCCCCTGCGCACCGCGGGCGAAATCGGGCTGGTGAGGTTCCAGCCTTGGCACGGCGAGGCTGCGCGCGCCGAATCGGATTCTCGCCAACTCATCGCAGCCAATCTAAGCGAGCGCATGTTGTCGATTTTCGACGTGCCCAAGCGGCGCCTGATGGTGAACCTTCCGCTTTCGGTGCGGCCGGATCATCTGTGTTTTAAGACGGATGGTGGTCAATTGTTCGTCACCGGAGAAGGCATGGACGGAGTGGTGATTGTTTATCCTTACTACACGCCGCAGATCGGCCAAACCGTGCTGGCCGGTCATAGCCCCGGCGCTATGGCAGTATCCACATCACCCGGGTATTTGTTCGTGGCGAATCCAAAATCGGCGGACGTCAGCATCCTCGACATCGAAACCAGCAAGGTGCTGGCGGTGACGCCGGTGGGTACGCAGCCATCCTCGATCACCATCACGCCCGACGATCAATACGCGTTGATCTTGAATCAGGCGTCCGGCGACATGGCCGTGATCCGAATCCAAAACGTGCAACGTGCCGCGCGATGGAAGAAAGGCCCGCTGTTCATGCTGATCCCGGTCGGCTCGAAGCCGGTGAGCGCGGCGGTGTTGGCCATCTGAATTAGAAACTGAATTCCTCGATCAGCGGCGGCCTCTGATCGTAATCGCTGTAGCGGATCCATTGGGGCTGCACCACGAAGTACGCGATACCGGGCCAACTCAAATGATCGCGACACTCGGGCCACACCGCGAAGTACATCTGCTGGTATCGCGCGAGCTCTTGGCCTGTTGGCTGAAACGCTCGCCCCTCAAATTGCACAGTCACCTCGCCATCCCATCCGATTGCGAACGACGCGTCGGGACTTGCGAGCAGGCTGGGGTACTTACGCGAGCTAGCAACCGTATCGAAGACGATTTCGAACTCCGAAGTCACCGCGATGCCAACCAGCGCCGACCGCGGAGCTCCCCGCGGAGATAGATAGCCGAGCACGCCGAGCTTATGGCCCGCCATGAATTTGAAAAGTGCCGCTTTGGTCATACTACGCTCCAAGCTGCGTTGACGATTGCCAAGGCGGCGATCGCGGCCGTTTCCGCGCGCAAAATCTGCTGCCCTAGTGAAACTGAGCACCAGGCGCTCGTGATCAAGGCGCGCTCGCGATCAGTCCAACCGCCTTCCGGACCAAGCAACAGTGCCACTCGATCACCCACCCTCCGCGACGCCGGCAAGACCGACAGCATCGGCGGGGCGCCCTGCGCTTCATCGAGCAGATAGCGATAATCAGCCTCGATCTTGATTCCGTCTGCAAGTCCCACAGCGGGTCCGATCTCGGGCAACCGCGCACGCCTGGACTGCTCGCTTGCTTCCCTCGCGATCCGGTTCCACCGTACCATTCGTTTCTCCGCGGCTTTTCGCAAGCCCTTTTCCGTCCGATCGGACTCCAGCGGCACAATCGCTTCCACGCCCAATTCCGTGGCTTTCTCGACGATCCATTCGAAGCGCTCAAAACGGACTAGCGAAGCGAGCAACGTGGTGCGGACTGCAGGCTCGGGCAGCTCCAGCCGCTCCCGGACAACAAACGATACCAAGTCTTTACGCGCGCTCTCCACCTCGGCCAAGTAAACATTCTGATTGTCCGAGATCTCGAATATCTGCCCTGGTTCCATCCGCAACACCCGCGTGAGATGGTGCGCATCCGGTCCGATGATCCGGGCGCGACCCGATTGCACGGCGTCGACAAAAAAGCGGCGGCGGGCCATGTAGTTAATGTACTGAGTTTCGCGGAACCTCCCCGGCCCGGTGTGCGTAATCCGTGCATGGTCTTCCAAGAGATCCGGCAAGCCGTTCGACTGCTCCTGAAGAACCCGGGCCTTACAGTCATCGCGGGGCTATCGCTCGCCATCGGCATCGGCGTCAATAGCGCGCTGTTCAGCATCACTGACGCTTTACTGCTGCGCCCGCTCGGGATTACGCGGCCAGGCGAAGTGGTCACCGTAGCCACAAGCGCCGAAGCCTTTTCCCCTGGCGGAGTCTCCTATCTCGACTACAAGGATCTCCGCGAGAAGGGTGCATCCTTCGCGGGTCTGGCCGCCTACCAGTTCTACTCAGTAGGCCTCGCGCCTTCCGCTACTGACCAGCCGCAAATGCGCCTGGGAATGTTGGTCAGCGACAATTTCTTCAGCGCGATGGGCATCGAACCCGTGCTGGGCCGGGTGTTTGCGCCAGATGAAGCGAAAGTTTCCGGGCGCGATGCGATCGCGGTGCTGAGTTACGACCAGTGGACAACCACGTTTGGACGCGACCCCGGGATTCTCGGACGCACCATCCGCATGAACGGGATCGATTTTAAGATCATCGGCGTTACGCCTGAATCATTCACGGGAATGGATCTCTACGTTCACCCGGCCTTTTACGCGCCACTAACGATGATGCAGCGATTGGGCACCATTGCCGGCAATCCGCTTGAAGACCGCGCCATTCGTTTTCTTCAGGTAAAGGGCCGCCTGCGGCCTGGAACATCGCGCGAACAAGCGCAAGCGGAATTGATCGGCATCGGCAAGAACCTGGAGAAAGCCTACCCGGCAACCAATCACAATCACTCCATCGCCGTGCAAACGGAGCTTCAGGCTCGCTTCCAGCAAGATCCATATGACAGCGCGCTCGTGACGACGCTGATGGCGCTGGCAGGACTGGTGCTATTGATTGCCTGCGCGAACGTGGCCAATCTTTTGCTCGCACGCGCCCGCAGTCGATCGCGCGAAATCGCAATCCGGCTCGCGATTGGCGCCGGACGCTGGCGGCTGCTGCGGCAACTGCTGATCGAAAGCGCTCTTCTCTCCTGCATCGGCGGCGGACTGGGCCTGGCGTTCGGCTACTTGGGCATTCGCTTCTTGCAGACGATTCAAATTCCGACGGACTTGCCGATCGTACTGTTGATCCGGCTCGATCACCGCGTGCTGCTGTTTAGTCTGTGCGCGGCAGTGGCCAGCACGCTGCTGTTCGGCCTTGCTCCAGCGTGGCAAGCCGCGCGGACGGACTTGATTCCCGCGCTGAGAGCCGCTGGCCTTACCGCGAGCGCCCGCCGCCGGACTATCGGACGCGACGTACTCGTCATCGGCCAGGTTGCGCTCTCGTTGGTGCTTCTGGTGGCCGCCGGCATGCTGCTCGAGGGCTTTCGCAAAACCCTGGTGCTAAACCCCGGATTTCGCACGGATCATATCATGACCATGCAGTTCGATACGCGATTGGTCCGCTACACGCCGGAACAATCGCGCCAGTTTTATCGCAACTTGGTGGATCGCGCCCGCGCGCTGCCTGGCGTAAAGTCCGCCACGCTGGCGGAAGCGGTTCCCTTGTCGCCCGGCCAATCCAGTCAGATTGTAATTCCGGAAGGCTACCAGTTTCCCAAGGGCCAGGAGTCTGCGACAGAATTCGGCGAGGGGATCGACGAAAACTACTTGTCCACCATGCACACGGAGCTGGTACGAGGGCGCGCCTTCGACGCTTCGGACGAAGCGGACACGCGGCCCGTCGCGATAGTCAACGAGGCTTTCGCCGCGAAGTATTGGCCCAATCAAGACGCGATCGGCAAACGGGTGCGCATCAGGGACGGCAAAGGACCGCTGTTGGAAGTGGTAGGAATTGCCAAGACGGCACGTTATCTGTTCATCGCCGAGCCGCCCACGCCCTACGTCTATTTCCCGTATGCGCAGCAGCCCAGCGGTTCGATGTCCATTCTGGTGGAGACCAGCGGCGATCCAGCCGGCATCGCCGCGCCGTTGCGTGACGTGGTCCGCTCGCTCGACGCCAACGTTCCGATCTACAATGCCCGCACGATGGACAACTTTTTCCAGATGCGCGCGATTTCGGTGATGCTCCTCATCCTGGAGTTGGTCTCCGCCATGGGATTGCTCGGACTCGCTCTCGCGCTGGTCGGGCTATACGGACTGATCTCGTATTCGGTCAGCCGCCGGACACAGGAGATCGGGATCCGCATGGCGTTGGGCGCGAATCGCGGCAACGTGGTGACGATGGTATTGCGGCAAGGTTTGCTGCTTTCCGGATTGGGCATTGGCATCGGATTCGTGGCCAGCCTCGGAGTGCGCGGTGTTCTGAGCCGGGGTTTGCTCGGGCTGGGCAGCAGCAATCCGGCTGTCTTAGTGATCGTGCCTGCCGCGCTACTGCTCGTGACCCTCGCCGCCTGCTACGCTCCCGCGCTGCGTGCGTCCCGCGTGGACCCGATCCGCTCCTTACGTTACGAATAGCCCGAGGGATGGCGCATAATAGCCGTGAGAGATGATCGCCTTCCTTCGCGGCAAGTTGCTTGAAAAACATCCGAATCAAATCATCGTCGAGACGGGCGGCGTCGGCTATGACGTTGTGATTCCGATCTCGACCTTCTCGGCGCTTCCCGATACCGGCGCCGAGGTCGCTTTGCGAATTCATACGCATGTTCGCGAGGACGTGCTCGCGCTGTTCGGCTTCTTCACAGCCGACGAGAAGACGCTATTCGAGAAGCTGATCTCGGTGAGTGGCATCGGGCCCACGCTTGCCATCAAGGTTCTTTCCGGACTGGCCGCGCCCGCCATCATCGACGCAATCCGCGGCGGTGATGTCGCTCAACTGGTGCGCATCCCTGGTGTCGGCAAGAAAACCGCCGAACGAATGGTCCTGGAGTTGAAGGACAAGCTGGAAGGTCTGGGAGGCGGCGCGCCAGCCGCTGTTTCATCCAAGGCAGAGCCGGTGCTGAGCGACATCGAACAAGACGTGCTCTCTGCGCTGCTTAATCTGGGCTGCCAGCGCGGCGCCGCTGAAGCCGCTGTGCGAAAAGCGAAGGTCGCCGAGCCAGACCTCGCCTTCGAGCCGCTGTTCCGCAAAGCGCTGGAGCTGGTGCGATAAGATGCGCGAGACCGGAATCGCATCTCCGTCGCCGCTGGAAGGTGAGCGCCAATTTGAAGCCGCTCTTCGTCCTACTCGATTGGCCGATTTCACTGGCCAGTCCAACTTGAAGGAGAACCTCTCTATCGCGATCGAGGCCGCCAAGAAACGTGGCGAAGCCATGGACCATGTTTTGCTCTACGGGCCGCCCGGCTTAGGCAAAACAACTCTTGCGACCATCATCGCCGCGGAGTTGGGCGTTGGATTTGAGCAGACTTCCGGGCCGATTCTGCAAAAGAAGCTCGATCTCACCGGCGTTCTTACCAACATTCGCGCGCGCCAGGTGTTTTTTATCGACGAGATCCACCGGCTGCTTCCCGACGTGGAAGAAATCCTGTACGCCGCGCTCGAGGATTTTCGCATGGACATCCTGATTGGAACCGGCCCCGGTGCGCGCACGCATTCCATCGCCATTCCGCACTTCACCGCGATTGGCGCCACCACGCGTCAAGGTCTGGTGAGCGCTCCGTTGCGCGGCCGTTTCGGTTTGGTGCTGCGGCTGAATCATTATGGAAATGCCGAATTGACCGCGATTGTGCAGCGCTCCGCCAAGCTCCTCGGCGTAACCGTGGATCCGGACGGCGCCGAAGAGATTGCCCGGCGCAGCCGAGGCACACCGCGAATCGCCAACCGCTTGCTGCGCCGCGTCCGGGATTATGCGCAGGTTCGCGCCGAAGGGCACATTGATCTGCGCGTGGCCCATAGCGCGCTCGATTTGTTGGAAGTGGATCGCTATGGCCTGGACGAAATCGATCAGAAGATTATGCTGACGCTGCTCGAAAAATACGGCGGCGGTCCGGTGGGGGTGAACACCATCGCCGCGTCCATCGACGAAGAGGCCGATACGATTGAAGAAGTCTACGAGCCGTACTTGATGCAGCTCGGGTTCATCGACCGTACTCCGCGCGGCCGGGTCGGCACGGATCGGGCGTTCGAATATTTTAAGATCCCGCGCGGCCGGCGCGGCTTTCAGAGCGGCTTGTTTTGAAAACGGTGTATCTCGGTCTCGGATCGAACCTCGGCGACCGCGAGGCCAACCTCCGGGAAGCCCTGCGGCGCCTGGAAGTGGCCGGGATCAGCGTGGTGCGCCGGTCGTCTTTATATGAAACCGAGCCGCGCGACATTCTCGATCAGCCCCGGTTCTTGAACGCGGTCGTCGAGGCAAGCACGGCGCTCTTTCCGCTCCAATTGCTGGCGTACATCCGGAATATCGAGCGCGAGATGGGCCGGCGGCGCGTCACGCCCAAAGGCCCGCGCAACATCGATATCGATATTTTGTTTTACGGCCGCAGCGTGATCCGCACTCCCGAGCTCGAGACGCCTCACCCACGCATGACGGAGCGAGCCTTCGTGCTGGCGCCGCTCGCGGAGATCGCGCCGGACTTCCGCCATCCACTGAGCGGAAAGACGGCGGGCGAAATGCTGGCCACACTGGAACCGCAAGGCGTTCGACGACTGAACGTTATCCTTTGAGCAGCCATTGCCGGTCCTTCGCAGTCATTTTCTCGGCGGCCAGCCGCAGCGTCGAGCCTTGGCGCGGTCGCCCTGTAATTGTCCAGGAATCCGATCACTTCGTCCGGCTTCTTGGGATAGGTTTCCTTCAAGAGCCAGCCCACGCCCTTGCGAACCATATCGTCGGTGTCGTTCAGCAATAAATCGCAAATGTGGAGAATTGTTTCGGTGTTACGGCCCTGCTTGGCTTCCTGGATCAGTGACACCGCCGCCGATCGGCGCTTCCAGCGGTTCTTCGATTTCGTCCAGCGAGGAAGCCTGTCCGCCAAGCCCGGCCGGTTCACGATCGAAGCCGCGATCAGCCACGTGGAGACGCCGTCGCAATGCGCCCAGTTTCGAACATGCCGATCGATCCAGTGCTCGAACATCCCAAACTCCCGTTCGCCGCAGGACTTGGCGAACCGCCGGTACAAGTGGGATACGATTACGCCTTCCTCCAGCATGCCGCTGTTCCAAAGCTCCGTGACGAATCGATCGCGCTCGGCCACCGGCCAGTGCTTTACTTGCGCGTATGCCAGCCGCGCCAATTCGCGAAGCTGCGGCGTTCGCACTCCGTACGGTTTGACTGGCTCCTTGAAAAACGAGCACAGCTCCGGCCTCGAACTCCGGATCGGCTGCAGCTTTCAACCGCGCGCGTGTGGCTCTCAATAATTGTTGAACGCGGTTCGCCATTACTCTCGACAAATACCCCGGTCGCTGCTCTCGACAAACTTCACCAGATGCCTCGTGTGCTCCGTATCAAGCTCCGCCGCGATCCGCGCCAGCGCATCCTTCAGCTTCAGCCCGGACCGATACAGTATCCGATACGCCCGCTTGAGCGCGGCAATCTCTTCGGCGCTGAATCCTGCTCGCTTCAGCCCCACCACGTTCAACCCGTTCGGCCGCGCGTTGAAGTCGGTGTACAAGAAGAACGGCGGGACGTCGAGGTTCACCCGTGAATTGCCGCCGATCATCGCCAGACGCCCGATCTTCGAATATTGGTGAATTACCACGCCGCCCGAAATGAACGCCTGATCCTCCACGTGGACGTGCCCGGCCACCAACGCGCAGCTCGCGATCACGCAATTGTTTCCGATCACGCAATTGTGCGCGATGTGCCCGGAGGTCATGATGTAGTTGCCATTGCCGATCGTCGTGACGCTCTCGGGCTGCGTGCCGCGCGAAATCGTATAGTGCTCGCGAATAATATTGCCGTCGCCGATTCGCAGATAGCTGCGCTGGCCGGTGAAGTTTTTGTCGAGGGGATCGGTCCCAAGCACCGTACCGGCCGAGATCTCATTGCGTTCGCCCATCGTGGTCCAGCGCTTCACAAAAACGTACGGCTCCAAACGGCAGAACGCGCCGATCTCGACATCTTCTTCGACAATCGCGAACTCGCCGATGCTGGCCTGCGGCCCGATGCGCGCCTCTGGATGAACGCGCGCGGTGGGAGCCACCGAGGCCGACGGATCAACTGGCATAAGTTTGTATCATACAGGGGTGCGCGTGGACGATATTGCGAAGCATCTGAAGGCGGCTTTTGAAGGCGCGGGCGATCTCGACGTTACCTCCGCTGCGGCGCTTGAATCCGCTGGGCCACGCGACATCGCGTTCGTCGGCAACCGGAAAGCAGCGGTGCAGGCCGGCGAATCGCAAGCTGGCTGCCTTCTGGTGACTAGCGAGTTTCCCTCGGGCCGGACTCTGATCCGCGTCGATGATCCGCGCGGCGGCTTCGCCAGCGTCATCGAACTGCTCTATCCGCGGCCGCCAATCATTCCCGGCGCACATCCCACGGCAGTGATCGCGCCGGATGCCCTGATCGCTTCTTCCGCCGCCATTGGACCGCACGCGGTAATCCGCGCTCGCGCCCACATCGGCGAGCGCACCACCATCGGCCCAAACTGCACCATCGGACCGGACACGCGCATCGGCGCCGATTGCCTGCTGCACTCCCACGTCACCATCTACGAACACGTCAGCATCGGCGACCGCGCCGTACTGCACTCCGGCTGCGTGCTGGGCGCCGACGGCTTCGGATTCGTCCGCACCGCAACCGGTTACCAAAAGTTTCCGCAAATCGGGCGCGTCGAGATTGGCGATGACGTCGAGATCGGCGCCAATTCCTGCATCGACCGCGCCGCGCTTGGCGTAACGCGCATCGGCGACGGCGTGAAGCTCGACAACCTGGTGCATATCGGGCACAACTGCACCATTGGAAAACACGTCGTCATCGCGGCTCAAACCGGGCTCTCGGGAGGCGTGGTGGTGGAAGACTTCGCGGTGATTGGAGGGCAAGTCGGAATTGGCGACAAGGCTCGCATCGAATCCGGCGCTGTGCTAGGCTCGGGTTGCGGAATCCTTACCTCCAAGATCGTGCGCAAGGGGCAAGTAGTATGGGGGACCCCCGCGCGCCCGCTAAGAGAACATCTGGAGCAACTGGCCAGCCTGTCGCGCCTTCCGAAGCTCCGCAAGGAGATCGCAGAGCTGGAAAAACGGCTGCGCGATCGCGAGAACGGCGGAAGTGTCTAGCAGAGCCGCTATCGCACGCCTGCGCTGAGGGCCCGGACACAAGGCTTCCGCACACTGCCGGCGCTGCGGTCCAGAATTTCGCTAGCGTCTTCCACCAACCGCTGGAGGTGCAGCATGTGCTGACGCGCCTGAACCTGCGCCGCCGGCAGAGTCATCTCCAGATAGTAGGCAATCGCCTCGATAGAACTCAGCGGCTGGCGCAATTCGTGAACCAAGTCACGCAATCGCTCTTCGGCCGACGGAGCTGGAAGAGGACCTTCTATGTAATAGGTATTCTCAGCGAGAAGCGCGGGAGCAGCGGACATCGTGTTTTAGCATTCCCTTTCGTATGCTCAGAGACCAACCCCTGACCCAGTGAGCATCACCACAAGCTAAATGGGGGAAATCGTTTTATACCGCCAAACTCGTGCGCGCGTCAAGAGAATCTTCGGAAAAATTTAGCGGCGCTTCGGATCGTGACTTGGCCGACGCTTTTTGGATCACCTCGCCGATACTAGTCGGGCTATACCAAACGCTGCCGCGGCGGCTAACCCACCGATGAGTGCTGTACGAACCGCGCTCGAGCCAAGAGGCATTCCCGTGTAATGCCCCTTCACGGCGCCAAAAACTGCCAGCGCGATAATGGTTGCGATCACGGAAGCAATCAGAGCCGCGTAAGCCGAACTCATCAACATATACGGAGCAAGCGGAATCAGACCACCCGCAATGTACGCGCCGGCAATCGTGCTCGCGCTGCGCAACGCGCGTTTGGGATCCGGCTCTTCCAGGCCCAATTCGAAACGCATCATGAAATCGATCCACTGCTTGGGACGTTGCCGCAGCGAATCGACGATCGGAACGGCCTCGGCGTGGGTCAGACCGTAAGTCTCGAAGACTTCCAGCACTTCGCGCGCTTCTTCGTCGGGAATCTCCTCTACTTCCCGCTCTTCGCGCCGCAACTCGCTGGCATAGTGGTCGGCGTCGTTCTTGGCCGCAAGATATCCGCCCAGCCCCATGGCGATGGAGCCCGCCGCGATCTCCGCCAGTCCCGCGACGACGATGATGCGCGTGGTCGTGTCCGCGCCGGACAATCCGGCCGCCAGCGCAAAAGGAACGGTAAGTCCATCCGCCATTCCGATCACAATGTCGCGTACGAAATCCGAAGCAGTGAAATGCGACTCAACGTGCGGCGTTTGCGGCATATTCTTTCAAGTATCGCCCAGTGTAGGAATCCCGGGCCCCCGCGATCTGCTCGGGTGTGCCCTCGGCCACGATCTGCCCGCCGCGGTCACCGCCCTCCGGCCCCAGATCGATGACCCAATCGGCGCTCCGTATCACATCCAGATTGTGCTCGATGATCAGAATGCTGCCGCCGCTCTCAATCAGGCGCTCGAACGCCGCCAACAGCTTCGCGATGTCGTCGAAGTGCAGGCCCGTGGTGGGTTCATCGAAGATGAACAACGTGCCGCCGCAGGATGCCAGCGCCAGGTGCGCCGCCAGTTTCACCCGCTGCGCCTCACCGCCGCTCAGCGTGGTGGCGGATTGCCCCAGTCGCAAGTATCCCAAGCCGACGTCGGCCAGCACCTTGAGCCGGCTGTACAAGCGCTTCGAGTCGTGGAAGAAAGACAAAGCCTCCTTCACGGTCAACTGCAGCACTTCGTGGATGTTCAGTCCACCATAGCGAATGTCGAGAATGGCGCTCTTGAAGCGCATACCTTTGCACTCTTCGCAGACCAGCTCCACATCGGCCAGGAATTGCATTTCGACGGTCACGGTACCATCACCCTGGCAATTCTCGCAGCGTCCGCCGGGGATGTTGAACGAGAAATGCCCCGCGCTGTAGCCGCGCTTTCTCGCCTCGGGCGTGGAGGCGAAAAGCTCGCGGATCAAATCGAAGGCTTTGATGTACGTAACCGGATTCGAGCGCGGAGTACGGCCGATGGGCGATTGGTCCACGAGCACCACCTCGCGCACCAGTTCCGCTTTCTCCACTCGGCGGCAGGTGATCTTCTCGGCCTTCTGTTGCAGTTCCTCGTCCAGCCCCTCCGGCGCGGCCTGCCGCAGACGCTGCGTCAGCGACTGGTAGATCACGTCGTGTACCAGCGTCGATTTGCCTGAACCGGAGACGCCTGTTACCGCGACCATCATGTTCAGCGGAATCGCAACGTCGATGCCTTCAAGATTGTGAGCGCGCGCGCCGAAAAACTTCACCACGCGCCGCGGATCCACTTCCCGTGCGGCCCAGCACGTTCGCGGCTTGCAAATCGCCCCGCAAATACCGCGAGGTTAAGCGAGCCCGCGCCATCCGCCAAAATTTTGCGATACGAGCCTTCAAACACGATCTCGCCGCCGAGTTCGCCGGCTCCAGGCCCCATGTCGATGATATGGTCGGCCGCGCGCATTACATCCGCGTCGTGCTCCACCACGACGATGGTGTTACCCAAATCGCGCAGCTCTTCTAATATCCGGATCAGGCGTCCGGTGTCGCGGCTGTGCAATCCGATGGACGGCTCGTCGAGAACGTAGCATGCGCCCACCAGCCGCGATCCCAGGCACGTCGCGAGCTGGATGCGCTGCGCCTCGCCGCCCGAAAGAGTGGACGACAAGCGGTCCAGCGTGAGATAGTCCAATCCGACGTCGTTCAGAAATTTCAGCCGCTGCCGGATCTCGATCAGGATCTTGTCGGCGATGGCCGTTTCCTCGGGCGACAGCTCCAACGCCTCAAAGAATTCGTACGCGCGCTCGATATTCAGCTTCACGAGATCCGCGATCGTTCGGCCGGCGATCCGTACGTTCAACGCTTCGGCACGCAGCCGCGCACCGCCGCAGGAGGGACATTCGGCGTAACCGCGGTAACGGCTCAAAAAGACGCGCACATGCACTTTGTATTTCTTGGTTTCGACATCGGCGAAGAAATCGTGCACCGCCTTCACCACCTGGGCCCGTTCTTCGGACGTCAGATCGGCGTACGGCACGGTCCAACGCACCTTGCCGCGCGATGTTTTCTTGAATTGCGGCCCGTACCATTCGTATTGCGGCTTGTTCCACGGATCGATGGCGCCTTCATCCAGCGACAGGCCGGCATTCGGGATCACCAGGTCCATGTCGTAATCGACGGTGTTCCCGAAGCCCTGGCAGCGCGGGCAGGCGCCCATCGGATTGTTGAAGCTGAAGAGACCGGGTTCGGGCGTCACAAGCTCGATTCCGTCGCGTTTGCAAGCGAATTGCTCGCTGAAGCGGAATGTCGCCGGAGGCGGATTCTGCGGCGTGGCTTCCTCGAAAATCACCTCGCCGGATTCGCGATAACAGATTTCCGTAGTGTCCACGATGCGCTGGTGCAGCTCCGGCGCTATTACGAAGCGGTCCACCAAAATGTACACCGGCTGGCTGAAATCGATATCGAGCAAGGATTCGGGAGTCGAAAATTCGAATACGGCACCGTTCTGATACAGCCGGTTGAAGCCTTTCTTGCGCAGCTCGAACAGGTGATCGCGCAGCGCATCCGTGGTTGCACCGGCGCGTACTGGAAAAAGCGCGTACCAGCGCGAACCTTCCGGCTGCTGGAGCATTTGCTGCGCCACCTGATCCACCGTGTCGCGCACCACGTGATCACCGCACTTTGGACAGTAGCTGCGGCCGGCGCGAGCATACAACAGACGCAAGTAATCGTAGATCTCGGTCGACGTCGCTACCGTGGAGCGCGGATTGCGCGTGGTGTTCTTTTGCCGGATCGCGATGGGCGGAGCGATGCCCGCGATCTCATCAACCTCCGGCTTCTCCATGCGCTCCAGAAACTGGCGCGCATAGGCAGACAGCGATTCCACGTAGCGCCGCTGGCCCTCGGCATACACCGTGTCGAAGACGAGCGAAGACTTGCCCGAACCCGATACACCCGTGACCACCGTCAGCAGATTGTGCGGAATCGCGAGCGAGACGTTCTTCAGGTTGTGGACTCGCGCTCCACGGATGAGGATGGATTCTTCCAAGGGATGTTTCGGGAGAGGAGGGCTACCCCGCCTTCTTCTTGATTATCCCAGATGCGTCAACGGTTGTTGGTTGTTGGTTGTTGGTTGTTGGTTGTTGGTGGCTGGCGGCATGTGGAAGAGCACATGTTCGATATGGCGGGCTTCGTTGAGGCGCATGAGACGATCGGCGAAGCGTTCCACCTGGCATTTCAAAAAAACGAAGCCATGATCGGAGGGCTCCCAAGGAACTCCTTTGCGTTTGTGGAGTTGGAGGAGGGCGGCGGCGTCCTGGAGGTCGCGGCGCTCGCGCTCGGCGCGGTCAGCTTGGATTTCGCGGAGCTTGTCGAGGCTTTTTTGGAACTGGCGGGAGAGGCGCTGGCCTTGGATGCCGAGGTTGGCGAGAAGACGATGAGCGTCGACAATGTCGAAGGTGATTTCCTGATCGAGCGGGACGGGGGCGGCGGCACGCGCGAGCACCTCCGCCTCCAGCAGCGGGATGCGGTTGAGACGCCAGGAGGTGTCGGCGAGTTCAATGACGAGCTGGGTCTCGGTAGGAGTGGCGGGTTTGTATTCATCGAAGAAGCCGCGGCGATGCGCGTCGTACGCGGCTCGGTCTTCGGAGGGGAGGACGGCGGAGGCGGCCGTTAAACCGTGGCGCAGGGCGTTGAGCGAGGAACGCTGCTTGCCAGAGGCGGTGCGGGGGCCGGTGGAGTGCCGGGAGTTGCGGCGGTTGATGGCGGTGCGATCCACGGAAGTGCGATGGAGGGACGTGATTGCTGTAGCTGACATTTGGGGACCTCGGAACTGGGATACCACCGTGGCGCGGCCCGGGCCGGGCGGGATCGGCTTAGGTTGCTGATAAGGTGGCTAAGATGGCGGGGCGGAGGCGGGTGACTGGGATTGGGGCGGATAGTTGAACGCTGGGTAACTGCTTGCGGGAAACTGGGAGGCATGGTCAAATCGACGACTTCTCGCTCATGTGGTTTCCGTGGACGGCGTTTCACAGGCGGAATCCTTTGCCGTTTCGGGGCCGCTCGTAGCGACCGTCCGCGAGCTTGCTCCGAGTAGCGCGTAACTCACCCGGAGTCGTGCAACGAGAACGCCGTTTTTGGAGAACTTCGCAGTCGATGACCACGGGATGCTGTTGGGCGTTGCTACCCGAAGACAATGACGATCGGATTCGCCCGCGGCTGGCTCTGCGGTGCGGTACGAAACAAAAAACCCCCGGCTCGCGCCGGGGGCTTTGTTCAGTTCGCGAATAAGGTGCTTATCGCCTTACCGTAATGCTGGTTTGAGTATCCAACGGGCCAAACTGATCGATGCCAATGCCCTTGGGGGCGGTCGGGATTACCAGTTTCACCCAGACGGCATCCGGACCCTTGAAATACGAAGTCTCGGTCGCCTTGCGCAGGGCGTCGATGCTGTCCTGCTGCTTCCCGGAGGTCGCGTTGGCGAAACCCGGCAGCTCGAACACGACCCATGAGTCTTTGGCCATTTCGCTCAAGCTGATAGTAACTTCCGGTCTTTCGGTCTTCACACGGATCTCGGTACCGGCGCGCACAGTGCTCTGATTGGCCGTGATCTTGAAGTCCTTGCCATTGCGGCTCAGGGTAATTGGTTTTTCAGGAGCAGCCGCCCGCGCAGGACCAGCCGCCCGCGCAGGACCAGCTGACCGCAAAGCAACATCTTTCAGCGCAAGACCAGCACCCCTTGTGGGTCCGGCCCTCCTGATGCGGAACTGAATGCGTCCGATATCACCCTTGCACACTGAGGCGTTCCAGGTGGGATGAATCTCGCAGGTGTCGTCCGTGGCGACGCTGTCGTTCTCGCCGTCGTGGATCAGAACATAGGAATCAGGGATGCCGGTCGTCGAGCCGTCCAGATCGTGGATCGCCGCGGTCCGGTAGGCCGAACCACCCCGGTTGTCACTGTCGAACCTGGGGTCGATCTTCGGGAAATACACGGGCTTGGCATTGATGTATTTCGCACTCTTGACGGTGTTTTCGGTGGTAACCCCGGCGCCTGTAAACAACAGCCAGGAAAGCGCTCCTGATCCGCGCTGTTTGTTGTCCTGGAAATTCACGAATGTCGTGTTGACCACGTCATGGCGATAGTCGTAGTACTCGTAGGCGCGGATCGGGTAATCCGGAATCAGGCGTTTCGGCAGGCTGCGGCCGTAGGCCTTTTCTTCCGGCGTTACGGGGTTGCCGATGTTGTCGGTTTCGCCCACGAACAGCGAATCAACCACCAGTGAGGTAAATGTGTCAGCGCCGAAGGAACCCGTTGAACTCGTGAACCCGATGGCATTGTCCGCCGCCTTCAGATTCCGGAAGATGTGCAGCTCGCCGCGGCTCCAGACGCCGCCATTGCGGTTCTTGTAAGCGGTGAGATCCGCGAGGAGCGATTCCACGCTCTTGCTGTTTTCGTCAGCGGGATTTTCCTTGGCGATGTGCGAGGGGCCGGCCAACCCGAAGACGTTTTCCCGATTGATGTTCCGGTCCAGCATGAACCCGTCGAAGTTGGAGTGGGCAACGTTGCCCCTGAATTCCGCCATCCTGGTTCGACGCGGCCAGGTGGCCTTGCTGATCTCCGTACCTTCGAACTTCCCTTGCGGATGTTCCGGCAACGACCACCAGAAGCCATTCTCATCGGAACCCGCTGCCACGTTGTCGATGAAGACATTGTCCGGATTGGTGATCCAGTAAGCCGCCACCGTGTTGTCCGAAGGCAGCAGGGTGTCCTTGCCGGACATGCTGGCCGCCCTGTAGGTCGCGCGATTCTCGTTCGTAAAGCTGTTCTCAGGATTGGCCGGGGCGAGTGGATTCGAACCACCGTCCTCTCCGTTTGCGGCGAGATTGGTCGGCATGCAGGCCTTTGAAGTGTGGCACTTGATCTGGATCGCCAGGTTGTGCACGAACTGGTTACCGTGCTCCGCGCCGTCTTCGAGGAAGAAGCAGTGGCCCACGGTGTTGTAGGTCACGTTGTTTTCGACGCGCAGGAAATTCGTGCCATGCACGGTCACGCAGCGGTTGTAGGTGTCGTGGAGCGACGAGTTCTTGATGTACTGCCCCTGTGCGTCGCCGATCAGATGCCAGTGGATCGGATATCGGGCGAGAGTCATGTTCTGGCCCATTCGATTGAATTCGACGCCTTCGACAAACATCTTGCTTCCGACCATCGCCATGACGTGCCCGCCGTAGAAGGACTGTTCCGCGTCGGCCGATGCCTGGAGTTTGATGTTGCGAGTCAGCAAGCCGACTTCGCCGCGTTCATCCACGTCGAAGGTGATCTTGCCGAAGTGCATGTAGTCGAGCTTCTTGTCGAGCGTGATCGTGTTTCCGCTGATGGCCGCAATGTTGCGCCGTTCTGCCTGCCGGGGATCGAAATCCGTGGATGCGAGAACGATCTCCTCGCCGACGCTGCCAGCCAGCAGCGTTCAGGACCTGGATCGAGGTGGCTGCCGGCTTCGCTGTGCTTGGCCAGCTTGGTCCAGGTGATTTGTCCGGTCACCGTGAAGATTCAGGGTTCCGCCCATGAGCAGGATCCCGCGGTCCACGCGGTCCGTCGTTCCACCCACTCCACTGATGTCTTCGTCTTTGACGTTGTCGGTGAAGGTGATGGTCGCCTTGCTGCGTGTGGGGTTTGGCTTCCGTGCCGATCTCCAACTCCCCGTGCACCATGATCCACTCGGTGGTCAGTTCGAGTCTTTATTGTCCGCGAAGCTCAGTTTGCCGTTGATCGTCAAACCGTGCAGCGGCGGCGGTGTTGACGTCCAGCACCACTTCTTTGTCCGGCGTCGATGGTGACCTTGTCGCCTGCCACGGGCACCTTGCGGTTGGGCCAGGTCGCCGGATCAGACCACTTCGTCGCCTTGGCTGCCGGCGCTGCAGGACTCTGCGCCTGCACGATAGTGAACACGCTGACGAGCAACGATGCTGAAAGCAACGACATCAGAAGGAACGAGCGATTCTTCTTCCTCATGACATGAACCTACCATACTTGAAAAATGACCACGATCTAGCCGTAAAGGATACGTGAAACGGATACGCATTCCAAAGCGTAGGGGTCAATCATCGTCCATTATCTCAGCGCCACGAAACAATGAATATATCAGAGGGCGGGAAACAGGGAACAGCTAGACCAATACAGACGGCGCTTAGCGAAGGCGCGAACTTGGGTAGGATCGTCGGCTACTCTTCCAGAGGTGGGCGCTGACCAGCATTCTCCATGAGCCGGTCACTCGGACAGAACTGCCGTCCGTTATCCGATCCGGGACTAGAAGCCGACTTATCGGTCTCAATCGCGATCACAGGCCTAGCCGTCGACGAACCGGAAAAAGTTTCCGGCAATCAAGATCACTGGGTTGCCGATAACGTAAACTGGAGCGACTTTCTCTCGTGTGTATAGCGCGGACCAACAAGCATTCCAGGTACGTCCTCAAACTCGGGTGCGACCATGGACGTGAACAGGATCATTTGATGCTCACACTCCGTGGTGTCGCTTAGCTCTCTGACAATCCTCTGAAAGTTGTGGCTTCTCTCTGGCTCCATACCCTTATCTTCCACGTTGTCGAAAATCACCAGGCGCGGATATCTCATATATTGGCGTAGCGTCGAGGCTTCCCACAGAGCCGCATGGAATGCGTTCTTAAAAAAGACGTTCGAGCTGGCGGCGAAATTGCTTCGACCGTCTACTGATATTTTGTTCATCCCAAAGTCAAAGCTCACCGTTGTCGCTTCCTGGAATGCCTTCTCGCGGGGGATGTCTCGTTTTAGAATTCCTACCGTGAGGTCTGAAATGAGGTCCGACACGTCCTTCTTTGTCTGTTCCTGCCTAACACGCCCGAATGCGATCTGGTCGTTGAGACGAGAAATCTCCGCGGCGAGGCCTGCCTGCAACTCGGTGATAGCCGATATCCTCGCCGCAAACTTTGACCTCTGTTCAAGATCCTCAATGGTGCGGTCGATGTAGCCGATCTCTCGATATAAGTTGGCTGCGGCGGCGTCCAAGGACGCATGAGGGATGGTCGAGAGCTCATCGTACTGGAGCTGCAGTTGCTTTTGCCTGTCGTGCAGGGGTCTAAGTACTTCTGCCAACGCTGCGGTTTCGGAGCCAATCTGATCCTGCATAGCCTTCGATTCTTTAATCTGCTGTTCAAGCTCGTGCCGAAGGCGGAGAAGATTCTGCCCACTGCGGCCGTCCCCGGGGTTTTTGCACAAATGGCACACGCCATCCTGCGCAGAGAGTGGCGCGTAGCAGACCGGGCAGACCTGAAATGAGAGCGCGCCGAGCCTGTCATGAACCGTCTGCGATTCGTTGAGAGTTCGGAGCCGCTCGTTCAGCGCAATGAGAAACTGTTGGCGATCCTCGATATCAACCCGTGCCTGCCTTATACGGTCTTCCGCAGAGCGAACCTGCTGATTCAGCGAAGCAAGCTCTTGCGCGAGCTGCTCGCGACGACCTGCTATCGTTTCTACGGTGTCCGTCGTTCGTGTCCGCAAGGATTCGAGCTGGCTGTATGCCTTCTCACGCTCGCTATTCCTCGTTGCCTTTTCTTGCTCAAGCCATTCGATGCTGGGGGCCGCCTGCTCGCCCAGGAGCGAAAGGATCGTTCTCAATTCGCTCTGAAGAGCCGACCTTTCTGCATGCTTATCAGCCAGCTGCGACTCGGCAGTATAGAGCTCATCATCGTAGATACCGCATAGGAGGTCTCCAACAGCTTCCCTGGTCAGAGCCTTATCGAATAGGTCGGCCCTGAATACCTGATCGTAGTCAGTCTTTTGGTCAACGTAGACAAGCCGAAGGATCTGGTGCATGGTAACTTTGGCAGAGAGCTCTCCCTTTACCTCTGGGATCCCTGCCGCGCTAAAAATTACCTGGGAGAAACTTTCCTTCGTGGCGGATCCCGCATAGGGGAATATTTTCCATTCAGTCTGAGAAGCGGCTGCCTTTTCGAAATCACCCCAGAAGATACTCATGGGTCGAAGCTTTTCCGACTCGATTTGACGACGAAAGGTCGCCTTTTCGCCGTTGATCTGTACTTCCGCATACACATAATCACAGAGCGCGGCTTCTGCTCGCCATTGTGGCGTGTCACCGCCGAGTGCGAAAAAGATGAAGTCAGCGATCGTCGTCTTTCCGGATCCGTTTTCACCTCTGATGACATTCAGACCTAGATGGAATGTCTCGTCGTAGACGCGAATACCACCTTTCGTTACCACCAGTCTGGAGAGAGTAACCGTCGGCTCAAACATTGTCGTACCGATATTCCAACAGGTGTGTGCGATCCTTCAGTCCCCCGACGCCGTGCAGCGGGAGTCGGCCCAGCACGGTAACGAGAAACTCTAGCAACGGTTTGTTTTGGACCAGTGCAGATTCCGGCAGATCGAGCCTTTTGAACTGTTCCGTGTTCAGTTGAACCTTCCCGTTGGCGTAATTTTCGCGATCCAAGAGACCTTGTGCGTAGAGCAGATCAAGAGCCTTATCCTGTAAGGTCTGCATACGGGAAAATACCAGTCCTTGTTCGCCGCTAAACCAGTACGGGTTTGTAATCTGAGAGAACTGGCGCTTCCATTTCAGATGCTCCTTCGGAAACTTGATAGTAGGGAGAAGCTCCGGGAAAATTGCATAGAAATCGAGTATCTGGAGGGCGGCTCTTTCGTACTGCCGGGTCGGATCGAAGGACAGGAGCACCAGCATTCGGAACGCGCTGTGATACGGGTCAAGAGCTGGATGGTACATGCGCGTCTACCAGAACTACGTGCCAATCAATGAAACAGTTGCCGGTGAGGTAGTAGACCATGCCCCTCAACTCGTGAGGCATGAGACCGAGAAAATTCACCTCGAGTTCCGCGAGAACCGGCTGAATGACGGTTGTAAATACAGCGGCGTCTATTGTCTGCGCCGATACCCCTTGTCCGATCAAGGGACTGACGTTCGCCTTAAACAGTTCGTGAATTTTGCCCAGGCAATATGCGATAACCGTCTGCGCGGATTCGGAGAGGCTGTAGCGGGCTATGCATTTGACGAATAGCTCCTTTGCCCGGAGCGCTTGTGGGATGTCCATCTGTCTGCCGGCAAGTTCAAGCTTCTTCTCCAGCCCCATGGGCACAATATCGACGGAATCCTGAAAGTACTGGAGCGCATCGATCGTCTCTCTGAACGTGACACTGTTCGCGCGCTCCATCTCGAACTTCTTGTGCAGTCGTACCATGAAAGTCTCTCGCTCCGCCCCGACGTGAGTGATATTGACGTCGCGACCCGCGAGGTTTCCGTGCACTTCATTTTTGCTTTGGTCCATCACCGTTTTCGGGTGTCGATATTAACGTCGCCGCCAGCCATGTTTCCGCCTACTACGTTTCCGCTTTGCTTAATCGATGTTTTTTCGGAGCGGTACACGAAGTACCATTTCAGGCAAAAGCCGGTTAGAACACCGGCCAAAAACTTCAGAATATCGTGCCAGTCCGGCATGTGGCCTCCGCGTTATGGTTCGGATACGGATCAAGTAGCAGGTTCCGCTGCGATTCTGTTAACCGCCAATCGCGCCTAAAAATCTCTTCAACAGTATACATGCCACAATAACGTCCTGAAAAACAACCACTTAAAAATCGTCTCCGCATGCGCAACTGGCCGCATCTTCGGACCCATCTCAATCACATGTCTCTAGAAGAAGAAGCTCAAGGCGGATTAGTCTCGATAAAACGCCCTTGTGTCTGCCGATAAGAGTCGGTTCGCCCGAATGGTCGACCACTCTTCAAGAGGTCCGCGTTGACCAGCATTCTCCGGGGCGCGTCATCCGCCCGGAGCTTGTGCAGTGGCGGGCTCTGACCATCCGGAACCACGGGGAACGTCGGGCACCCTCGGCGCACCGCGACGCTAACGCGTCGCTCTCGGCCGGACTATCCGCCGCACAAAAAAGCCCCCGGCTCGTGCCCAGGGCTTCATTCAGTTCGCGAAACAGATCCTATCTGCTGACCGCTATACTGGCTTGCAGATCCGTTGGACGAACAATCGGCAACGGAGGCTTGGTCACCACCAGTTTGACCCAGAGGGCATCCCCGCCCCTGAAATAAGACGTCGCGTTCGCCTTGCGCAATGCGTCCATGCTGGGCTGTTCCGTTCCGGAGGCTGCTTTGGTGAAACCCGGCAGCTCAAATATGACCCATGACCCCTGGTCCATTTCGGCCAGACTGAGAGAGACTTGCTGTCTTTCGGTCTTCACCAGGATCTCGGTGCCGGCCTTCACAGTGCTCTGGTCGCCGGAGATCTTGAATTCCTTGCCGTTGCGAACAAGCGCGATGGGCGCCTGCGGAGCACGACGAGAAAACAGAGCGGCACGTTGGGCCCGAACGAGGGGAGTGTCTGGTGCATTCGGACCGATCGTAGAGAGCAAAGCGAACCGGGCGGTCCGCGATTCGAGATCGACTTTGCCTGGAAGTTCTCCTCTGCTGTCGGAGAGATTCAGGCGACCGACATCACCCTTGCACACGGAGGCGTTCCAGGTGGGATGGATTTCACAGGTGTTGTCAGTGACGACGCTGTCGTTCTCACCATCGTTGAGCATGATGTGGGAATCGGGGATGCCGGTCACCGAACCGTCCAGGTCGTGGATCGACAGGGTCCGATATGCGTTGCCGCCGCGGTTATCATTATCGAACCTGGTATCGAATTTCGGGAAATACACCGGCTTGGCATTGACGAATTTCGCACCGCTGATGGTGCTTCCGGTACTGACCCCCGCGCTCGTGTACAACAGAAAGGACAGCGCACCCGTTTTTCTCCGATCGTTGTCCTGGAAATTCACGAATGTCGTGTTCACCACATCACCGCGGTAATCATAGTATTCGAAGCCGCGGATCGGGAAGTCAGGGATCCGCTTCTTGGGCAGGCTGCGGCCATAGGCAACTTCCTCGGGCGTCGTGGGATTGCCGCGATTGTCGCTCTCGCCCACGACCAGCGAATCAACCAGCCGTGCTTGAAACGGTTCGCTGCCGATGTCGCCGGCGGCCTGCGTCATGCCAATGGCATTGTCAGCGAGTTTCAAGTTGCTGTAGACGAACATGTCGCCCCGGCCCCAGAGACCGCCATTTCGGTTCTTGTAGCTGGTCAAGCTCTCGAAGTGCGACTCCACCACTTCGCTATCCAGGTCAGCAGGATTTGCCAACGGCAGGAACGGGATGGTGGCCAGACCGAAGGTGTTGTCTTCGTAGATGTTCCGGTCGAACATGAACCCGTCGAAGTTGGAATGGGCCACATTGCCTCTGAATGCGCGCAGCGGCGTTCGGCGCGGCCAGATGGTCTTGCTGAGGTCCGAATCCTTGAACTTCCCTTGCGGGTGTTCCGGCAGAGACAGCCAGAAACCGTTCTCGTCGGAACCGGCCGCTACATTGTCTATGAAGCTATTGTCCGGGTTGGTGATCCAGAAGGACGCCACCGTGTTGTCCGAAGGCAGCAGAACGTTCTTGCTGTGGAAGCTCATTTCCCTATAGGCCTGACGATTCGCATAGTTGGCGCCTCTCTCTCCGTTGGCGGCGGTATTCGTGGGCACGCATTCCAATGTCGGATGACACGTGGTCTGGATTGCCAGGTTCTTGATGAATTCATTGCCGTGCTCGATGCCGTCTTCCAGGAAGAAGCAGTGACCGACGGTGTTGTAGGTCACGTTGTTTTCCACGTGCAGGAAATTCGTGCCGTGCACGGTCACACAGCGGTTGTAGGTGTCATGAAGCGAAGAGTTCTTGATGTACTGCCCCTGCGCGTCGCCGATCAGATGCCAGTGGATCGGATACCGGGCGAGAGTCATGTTCTGGCCCATTCGATTGAATTCGACGCCCTCGACAAACATCTTGCTTCCGACCATCGCCATGACGTGCCCGCCGTAGAAGGACTGTTCCGCGTCGGCCGATGCCTGGAGTTTGATGTTGCGAGTCAGCAAGCCCACTTCGCCGCGTTCATCCACGTCGAAGGTGATCTTGCCGAAGTGCATGTAGTCGAGCTTCTTGTCGAGCGTGATCGTGTTTCCGCTGATGGCCGCAATGTTGCGCCGTTCTGCCTGCCGGGGATCGAAATCCGTGGATGCGAGAACGATCTCGTCGCCGACGCGCCAGCCGGCAGCGTTCAGGACCTGGATCGAGGTGGCGCCGGCGTTCGCTGTGCTGGACAGCTTCGTCCAGGAATTGGTCCGGTCACCGTGAAGATTGAGGGTTCCGCCCATGAGCAGGATCCCGCGGTCCACGCGGTCCGTCGTTCCACCCACTCCACTGATGTCTTCGCCTTTGACGTTGTCGGTGAAGGTGATGGTGGCCTTGCGGGTGTGAGGGGCCTTTTCCGTGCCGATCTCCAACTCGCCGTGCAACATGATCCACTCGGTGGTGAGTTCAACGTCCTTATTGTTTGCGAAGCTGAGTTTGCCGTCGATGGTCAAACCGTGCAGCGCCGGCGGAGTGACATCAAGGACTACGTCCATGTCCCTCCCGATGGTGACAAGGTCGTCTTTGGCTGGCACCTTTTTGTCAGGCCAAGTGGCTGGATCAGACCAGCGTTTCCCGCTGGTCGTCGAAGAAGTTTTTTGTTGAGCCTTAAGGGAGGCGTATCCGCCGAGGACTAAAAAGGCTGGAACCAGCAACGAAAGGATCAAATGTGTGTGTTTTCGCATCGATAAGCCTCCATGCACGATCATGTTACGCTACTTTCTCCCGCGAGGATCGAACGAGGTATAGCCAGGGACAATTTTACACTCATCCTCAGCCGGACAAGATCCTCTGGTTTCAACGTATTCGGCCTGCGGATGGGTTTGCGGAGCACAGGACTGAAGGCATCTGAGCACGGCGGTTCGGACGCCAGAGCCGCCGGGTGCCAGTCACGATCTGGCGTGCCTTACAGACACCCGCCGAATCTTCTTGGATCAACGAGCTTTGTCCTGCGCTTCCGTTCACCCGCTCACCTGCACTTTGGACAGGTGTCTGCCAACTTCCTCCGACCCGACGTCTTGCCAACTTCCGAGTAGCGCGTAATCCGAGCAGTGATCAAGAAATCGATGTGCAGGGTGATCTGACAAACGTCTATTCTTATATACTCGGTGGACCACAGACGATCGGAGGAGAACGTATGCCGCTCACTCGCCGCGCCCTGCTGGAGAAATCTCTCGCCCTCGGCGCTGGTACAGTTGCCTCCCTACTGGACCTCGGAGGGGCGCTGAATTGCTTCGCAGCGCCTGACGACACCCTGGCTTTTACCCACGTAACCGTCATCGACGCTACCGGTGGTCCAGCTCTGGATGATCGCACTGTCATTGTTGAAGGCGATCGCATCCGGAAGATCGGTAACTCTCCCGAAATCGCAGTGCCAAAGAGTGCTCGGGTTGTCGACGCTAGGGGAAAATACCTGATTCCAGGCCTTTGGGACATGCACGTCCACGCTCGCGGAACAGCTGCCTTGTTCCGAGACAATGAGGCATGGCTCAGTCTCTATATCGCGAACGGCATCACCGGAGTTCGTGAAATGGGGGGCGATTATGCGCAAACCGTGTTCCAGTGGCGGACGGAAACCGCAAAGGGCGCGCGCATCGGCCCCCGCATCCTCTCCTCCGGACCGAAGGTCGAGGGACCGGATCCGCAGCTCGCCGGATCGTTTGCCGTAAAGGATGCTGCCTCCGCTCGCAGCGCTGTCGGCAAACTGAAGGCCATGGGAGCGGATTTCATCAAGATACACTCCGAGGAATTTCCACCCGAAGGGTTTGCCGCGCTGATGGATGAGGCGCGGAAGCGACGACTAACGGTGGGCGGGCATTTGCCGTACCTAACGATGACAACGCGCGAGGCAGTGAAAAGCGGCGTCAGGTTTTTTGAACATGCGACGCTGTATACGCTCTGCGGCTGTTCGAAAAATGAAATGGAGATCAACGCCGAGTGCGTCGCGCGCAATAAGGCCGGAAAGCACATGTCCAACGCAGAGCGCATGCATCGTTATGCCCTGGGATTCGATGAGGGTCTGACGAACGAGCTTTCTTCAGAGTTTGTGAAACGTGACGTCTGGGTGACGCCTACCCTGATTGTGCTGAAACAACTGGAGTCGATCGGGCGCGTCGATTATTCTCAGCACCCTCAGCGCAAATACCTGTCGTCTAGGTTTTGGCGAACATGGGAGCCGGCGGATCGCCGTCCTCTTTTCTCGGACGGCGACATCCAGCTGATTGCGCTGGCGCACGAGAAGACCGCCGTCATGCTTAAGATGATGCAGGGCGCCGGAGTCGGACTCCTGGCCGGCACGGATTGCAGCGTGTCCAATCCTTATAATTTTCCCGGTTGGGCTCTTCACCAGGAATTCGAATTGTTGGCCCAGTGCGGCCTTTCCCCCATGGAGGTCTTGCAAACTTCCACCAGGAACGCCGCCCGCTTCCTCGGCGAACTGGACCACCACGGAACCGTTGAGGAAAGAAAGACCGCGAACCTCGTCCTGTTGAATGCGAATCCTCTGGAGGACATCAGGAACACGCGAAAGATTGATTCCGTGGTCCTACGGGGCAAGCTGCTGGCGCGTGCGGATCTCGACAAGCTTGCTGAGGACGTTGCCAGCAAAGCGGCGGCACTTTGAACTGTCCGATTGAATAGCGGCCACCGCCAGCGAGCGAATTGTCAGAAAACTGGACAGAGTTGCGAAGGGCGTGGCCACGAAAGCCTATTCTGCGCTGTACGCAGAACCCTACGAGTCGCCCGTCTTCAGGTGCTAATACTTTCACGCACCGACTAGGATAGGTAACCAGCCATTGAGCCAATCGCCTACGCGTTTCTCGCGACAATCAACGCATGAACGCTCTTCATTGCCTGCGGAGCCGTGCCGCCGCCACCATGCTCCGCGCAGTCGCCGTGACGCAGACCCCTCGCCACGGCGACAGCAGCGTCGAACTCGAGGCGTCTCTCTTCGTGCGCTTCCGGGGGAAAAATTCACGCCCGGTGCGGTCCAAACGGTCTGGATTCCAGAGCCGCTCGAAAAATACTGCCTCGGGAAAAGGCCCGAGCATGCGCTTCCATGGATTTTTGCGTTCGCACCACGACCACGAACGTCTCCACTTGCCGGAACGTGGATCTGGCGCGCTTGCCCGCCTACCCTCCGGACATGCGTCCCAGGCGCATGATGAGCATTGCTCTGATCCCCCTACGATAATGAACGGCTGGGAAGAACTGCAGGACTAGATCGCTCGCGGTCCCAAAAGAGAAGCTCGAAATTTCTCATCGACGGCGCGAGTCAAGGCCAAGGTCACCCTCACCCGAACACCCGAAGACGACGATTTTCGAGTGCTCGAAATCCTGTTCGTCCCCAAACTCTGAAGAGGTTTGGATGAAGATGTCAGGCGTGGTCGGGTTGTCGGAAACACGGACCAAGGTCGGAATCCGAGGTGCCGCGGAGGGCCGTACGCGTGGTGCGTATTCCGGCCGAAGCGCACTCGTGAGTGGGCCAACAACGTCGGTAGACACTAACCCGCCAGGCAGCATCTACCGCGAGTAGACAGGATTTGGGACTACCCCAGCCCGACCGGCAGTCTGGGCGGGACCATCAGAATCGTTGGGTCGCGATAGACCTTCAGCCCACCAACCGAACAAGTGCCCGGACCGAGGTTTCGCGATGCATGACGAGCCAGCTTGATGAAGCAGAGCCTCCTTCCGCGCTTTAGTTCTGTGTTTCTTCAACTGTGCCCGTGCCACCTTGCAGCACGTTGGTAAAATAGGTGATGCAACGGCCGCGATTGCAAGATCTGTGCTGAACGACCGTGTAGCTGGCAACGACATTGAAGCCGACCAATAGGTTGTTGCTGGCACCACCATACTCGCCCGTGTAGTAGGGACAGGTTGTGTTGCCCGCTACCGTAAACGCGTCTCCGTTGTGCGTGCCGTCACCAATGGTGAACGTCTTTGCTCCCCATGCCAGCGGATTGCATCCCGCCAGATAGCCATTATTCAAGAAGCCGAGTTGAAATGGCACGTCAAGAAAAGAGCCATACCCGCCATACGAGTCGCCTTGATTAAGGCAGATACCGCCCATATCCTGAGGATAGGCGTTAGGGTTCCCGTTCCACGAAGTGATGCTGGAACATGGCGTTGTCCCGTTGAACGTGAAATTGTCGGACAACACGACAGTTTGTGCCTTTGCTGATGGTGCGCTCAGTACCAGCTGAGCAAGTAGCCCGATTGCGAGTAGTCCCCTTGTCATAGCTTTCTTCACTTTGATTCTCCTTTTCCACCCTAATTTTTGGGCGAGATGCCCGGTTGCCCTAAAACACTTTTGCCTGTGCATCCAAAGTTGCAGCAGTTCATAAAAACCCCGCTTGCTGCCGGCGTAATCGATTTCTCAGACACCGGTTAGGTACCGAAAAGCGAACCACGTTGTAACGTGCGAAGGCCTCCTAAGCGGATATAGTCTGCGTCTCACTAGGGCTGACGAAATGCCAGAAAATATAGGGAGCGAGTAGAATTTTATCCGTCGGTCCTGGGGGGGTCTGGATGCCAGCTACCAACGCGGTGTCAGTGGCCTTAAGCGTGCCGTTCAGCGATAACCCACGTGCATCTGTCAAAGAAATCAAGCATGCTGTATGACCTCCCACCCGGCAGGCAGCGGCGCATAATTTGCTCCACCCCCTTTTCACTTCATGAAGGAGTGGTCTGAGCAGAACGTGGCGGAAGCTGCTGAATTCAATTGACCCGGATTCGTCGCCTTAGATGCGGTTGCCTTTTTGTTTTCAATCCACGCTCACCTTGCCAACCCAAGTAGAGAATGATAAGGACGTTAGCATACGTCGCCCGTTAACTTGGCGGAGTGGTGAGCCGGAAGCGCTCTGGTATGGTGGTTTAAGCATTGGGTGGATGGTCAGACACTCGGAGAATCCACGGGCGGCGGAAGGATCGGTCCTGGTAAGTCGCCGTCCATTCAAGCAAACCGCGTGGTCTGCGAGCCCGCGCGGAGCCGGACGTGGACGGCGTTTCACAAGATATATCCATTCCGTTTTGGCCAACCGGACCGCCACCGACCACGATCTCGAGCGCTCCGGCGGCGTGTCAACCGGCATTGGCAATTTCCCGTCCGAACAGGGTATTTTATCGCCAACATCAGGGTCGTGGCCAACCACGGAAACCTATTCGCGAATCATCCGCTTGGGCAGCATTTTCTCGCTGTCGAGGCTTCAATGAAAGCCGATCCCAGGTACGTGCAAGCTTCCCAGCAAGCGGCGTTTGAAGCAGGAGATTCCCGGCGAAATAGGCTACCCCAGTGTCGCGCACGTCCCTCAGGACAGAGCGCGCAAATTGTTCCGGAGGCCCTCGGGATTTCCATCCGTAAGAAGGCTTTCTACATCCCGGTGCGTGCGCTCCCAGATTGGCACGGCGCGCGCCAGCAAGCGCCGCCCGTTAGCCGTCAGCCCTAACAGACGGCTGCGCCGGTCCAGCCGATCCGCCGTCACTTTGATCAGGCCGCGCCGCTCCAGCGGTTTCAACGCAGCGGTCAGCGTGGTGCGATCCATGGCGAGCAGCGACGCTACAGCGCCCATGGCCGGAGGCTTGGGCCGGTTCAGGGACATCAGCAACGAAAATTGCCCGTTGGTGAGATCGAGGGGCCGCAGAGCCTCATCGAACCGCCGCGCCAGCGCCCGGGCAGCCCGCTGCACATGCAGGCAGAGGCAGGAATCGCGGACCAAGAGTGTGGTCTCAAAGGGAACTTTGGGTAGTGAGTCCATTAGAGGCTATCAGCCTGCACTCCATATATAACAATTTCCGTATCCATTGTTAGGGAGATCCCAAAAGCGCTAAGAAATTGCTATTCAAGGACCACTGCCGAACGTTTAGCTCTTGACATGCGCCATTAATGTTGATATCAACATATCATGTAGAGGGGATCGAGGTGGAATACCACCCGGTTGTGTCGCGCGAAGAATGGCTGGCCGCCCGCAAGACTGCGGCGCGAACCGGCCAAGGACAAAAAAGGAAAGGGAAAAATGCAAAAGCTAATGCTGCTTGGCTGGGGAATCCTCATCCTGTCCCTGGCATCGTTCTGGAATCTCCCCGCGCAGGAAGTCGTCGCGCATATCCGTGGGAGCGTGACCGACCCGTCGGGAGCGGCTGTTCCTGGCGCGGAAGTGAGGGCCACCAGTACGCAGACCCAGGTGTCCAGCACGGTGGTGAGTAACGACGACGGAAGCTATGAGTTTCTAGCCTTGCCGCCCGGCATTTACGATGTGACCGTAACCAAGACCGGCTTTCGCACCTCCACGGCCCGCAATATCACGCTTACTTTGAATCAGGTCTATAGTCTTTCCCTCGCGCTGGAGGTCGGACAGCTCACCGAATCGGTGCAGGTAGAAGCCAACCCGGAGCAGGTGGAAATCAGTACCACCCAGCTCGGCACCATCATCAACGCCAAACAGATAGTGGATTTGCCCCTGCTGGGCCGCAATTGGACGCAACTCCAGCAGTTGGTGCCAGGTGCTGTCAGCCAGAGCGACGGCAATCGGGGCAACTATGCCATGAACGGCAGTGAGAGCCAGCAGAATTCCTTTCTCCTGAATGGATCCGATGCAGTGGACTATCGCCTGAACGCCGTCGGCCTTGTTCCTAGCCCGGATGCGATTGACCAGTTCAACCTGATCGAAAGCACCATCAATCCCGAATACGGCCGCAACTCCGGCGGCATTTTGAATGCGATCGTCAAATCGGGCACCAACCAATTCCACGGCAGCGCCTTTGAGTTTTATCGCGATACGTTTTTGAACGCGCGGAACTTTTTCTCGGTGACGCCGCCCGTCTTTCATCAGAATCAGTATGGCGGAACGGTAGGCGGTCCCATTTGGAAGGACCACACTTTCTTTTTCCTGTCATACCAGGGAACCAGAAACCGCCGCCCCGACACCAATCAGTTTTCGCAGACCACGCCCGTCTTCACCCAGGATCAACGTAACGGATATTTTCCGGATATAGCCAACTCCACGGCCATGTCCCCAGTCCCGCTGGTCGGCGAGAATGGCGCCACGTATCCGGCGGGGACGCCTTACAATACGCTTTTTCCAGCGGGCCACATTCCCACGGCGGACTTAAATCCGCTGGCGGTCAAACTCATGAACCAGTTCGTTCCGCTGCCCAATTTCGGAGCCAACCAATATTCGTTCAGCTCCATCGCGACCCAGGACTTGGAGCAGGGAATCGCGCGCGTCGATCATACTTTCGGCAATAAGGACAGTGTGTGGGCCAGCCTGTTCATCGAGCACGACACTGCTCTTCGCGACCTTCCGTTCTTGGGCTCCACGCTGCCCGGCTTCGGAGAGACCGATCCGGAAGCGACCAAGCAATACACAGCGCAGTGGTCTCACACTTTCAATCCCACCACCCTGAACGAATTCCGTGCTTCATGGTACCGGTTGAATTACCAGGCTGTATCGCCTGAGAATCCCGCGCTTCCATCCTCCTACGGCTTCACCGGGATAAACTCGCAATTTCCGAGCGTGGCTAGCATGCCTTTGATTAGCCTCAACGGCTACTTCAATCTGGGCGGAAGCCCGGATGGTCCGCAGCCGACCATCGATAACACGTATGAAATGACCGAGAGTTTATCCAAGGTGGTCGGCAGTCATACCCTGAAGTTCGGCTTCGATTGGCGGCGTTACGAGGTCAACGACACATTCGATGCCTTGAACAACGGCGAGTTTGCCTTTAATGGTACTGGTGCATACAGCACTGGCGATCCCGGCGCCGATTTTCTCTTGGGAGTACCGGATATATTCATCCAGGAAAGCGGCGGCGTGCAGGCGTTCCGCAGCTACGAATACTACTCGTACGCCCAAGATAGCTGGAAGATCAGGAACAATCTGACGTTCAATTACGGGCTTGGGTGGCAGATCGACACTCCGCTGGTCAATCATCAGTACGGCGGACTCTACAACAACTGCTTCATCCCGGGTCAGCAATCTACGATATTCCCAACGGCGCCGGCGGGTTTGGATTTTCCTGGCGACCCTGGATGTACGACGTCCGGGTATCACCAGCACAACGACAACTTTGCCCCGCGCTTCGGATTTGCGTATTCACCCAACTGGGGCGCCATTAGCGGCGACAAAGCCAATAAGTTTGTGATCCGGGGCGGATACGGCATCTACTTCAATCGCGCTGCGGAGGAACTGGCGCTTCAACAGCTCGGCGCTCCGCCTTTCTTCATCGCATCCTTCGCCGCAACTGGGGCCGGCGGGAGCCCCACATTCGCCAACCCGTACGTGGATATCGCCACCGGCAACGCCGCCCCGAATCCTTTCCCCTTCACACCGGCCGCCAAGGGCCAAAACGTGAACTTCTCGCAATTCGAACCGCTGAGCATCAGCACGGTGAATCCGAACTTGACCGATGCCTACGCCATGAATTACAACCTGAACATTCAGCGCGAACTGCCGGGACAAATGATCCTGCAAGTCGGGTATGTGGGAGCTCAAGGCCGGCATCTGGACATGGTCTATGAAGGCAATCCTATTTCACCTGCGGGAACAGCGGCGTGCGCCGCCGACCCGACTTGCATAGCTAACCGGGACAACCAGGCCATCGCATATCCGACCCATACCATGTACGCACCGGGCAACATATTCGCTTCGGTTGGCGTGCAGGGCAGCCAAGGCGTCTCCAATTACAATTCGCTGCAGGTGCAACTTCAAAAACGCCTCGCTCGCGGCCTCATGTTCCAGGCCGCATATACCTGGAGCCATTCCATCGACGACAGCTCGGGCTACGAGGGCAGCGGTGCGGCCTCGGGATCCACTCGAACCAGCAATCCGTTCGACTTCGCGCTGAACCGGGGAGATTCCAACTTCGATGCCCGGCACCGTTTTGTGGTGAATTACACGTATGAACTCCCGATACCGAAGTGGAACAACGCTTTCGGCAAGTATCTGGTGAGCGGCTGGCGGGTGGCAGGTATCACCACGCTGCAAACCGGCTTTCCGATCATCGTGGGTAATACGTCCGATTTATCGCTACAATGCCCGGTCTCCGCCCCGACCAGTTTCTACGGATGCTGGGATGCGCCGAATGTGGTCGGCTACCCGTCGATCTACGACCCGCGCAACGCGACGCTGCAGTTCGGATCGAATCCTGCTCAGCCCAACTACTACTTCAATCCGAACGCGTTCGCGCAGGAAACTCCGGGCCAACTCGGCAACGAAGGAAGGAACAACTTCCATGGCCCGGGAATCAACGACACCGATCTGGCTCTCAGCAAATTGATCACGTTCACGGAAACCAGGCAGATTGAACTTCGCCTGGAAGCCTTCAATGTCTTCAACCACACCAATTTCGCGTTTTCGCAGAATATCACCGCATGGGAGGACTTCAACGCGGCCAGCACGTTCGGCCGTGTCACGACCTACAACCCCAATGCGGCCGGACGTGTGCTTCAACTCGGCGCTAAGATTTACTTCTAGGTCATCCCAGGAGAAATCAATGAAGTGGAAGGCTCTCAGAACGATCGCGTTATCAAGCTTCGCGCTGGCCGTCATGCTGTCCGCGGCAGGGCGAGCACCCGCACAGGAGGCCAAAACACAGTATCCGAGCATGGCCCCACTGGAGCAGTACCTGATGGAGCGCAGCGCCGAGATAATGCTGGCGCGGAGCGCTGCACCGGTATCCATCTCGCAGGATGCTGAAGTCATGGTGCTCGGCCGGCATCGTTACGAAACCGCGGCCAAAGGCAAGAACGGTTTCGTGTGCATCGTGGAACGATCCTGGACCGCGGGGATCGACGATCCCAGTTTTTGGAATCCCAAACTGCGGGGCCCGATCTGCTTCAACCCGCCTGCCGTGCGATCCTACCTGCCGCAAACGATTATGAAAACCGAGTCGATCTTGGCTGGACGATCCAAAGCTCAGATGTTCGAGGACATCAAATCTGCTCTCGACAAGAAGAAGCTGCCTCCGCCCGAATCTGGCGCGATGTGTTACATGATGTCTAAGCAAGGGTACTTGAACGACGAAGCCGGTCACTGGCATCCTCACCTGATGTTTTTCCTCCCGCCGACAGATCCGGCGACTTGGGGCGCAGACCTGCCGGGGTCCCCGATCATTTCAACTAAGGACGCTCAAGGCCGGCTGACTATTTTCATGGTTCCGGTTGGACGGTGGTCGGACGGAACGGATGGCCACTAAGAATTGTTGCTTGCGCCAGAAGCGAAGCCCACCGGTCCGCTACTCGCCGGTCTACGGGCAGCACGCGCCCAGAAAACCAGGCTTCGAGATCTCGCGCTAGCCACTCTTCGAGCTGTGCCGCGGCGTTTACCTGGTGCAAGAAGTTCGATGCCTTCGAGCCACTGCTTGACACCGGCGTCAGGGCCTCCCGGCCGGTTGTATTCGGGGAGAACGTTCGTATCGATGAGAAATCCGGTCATCCAAGATCAACCGGGCGCGGATAGTCTTTGGGCCGCCCGAGGTCGAGATTGGCTCCGGCAAAGGGAGAGTTGAGCAGAAGGTCGGAAAGATTATCGAACTGCTTGGGCGGCGGAAAGACCGGCTTCCCTAGCCACAAGCTCCTGGAGGTATTCGTCCAGCGACACGCCACGCGCATGCGCTCGCGCCGCCAAATTTCTTTCCACTCCAGCGTTTAGGCTTAGAGTCACATTCATGGATGTGCTCTCTTTTTCCACGGTACCTCATAAAGGACCGCAGCAAGTGACGGCTACCGTATGAACTCGCGAATGTACTCGTTCACCAGCGCGGGCTTTTCATGAATCACCCAGTGCGATCCGTCTGGAATACGCTTCACGGTCAGGTCTGGCACGAATTTGTCCATGCCGTCCAGATTCCCGGTCAGTAACGCGGTGTCTTTTTCTCCCCAGATCACCAGCGCCGGAACTTTCACCACCATGCTGTCAGGGTCGGCTGGGGGCGCTGCCGGCGCGTCGGGTGAGGGCGGTCCCAAGTTGGCCGCACGGTAGTAATTCAACCCACCGGTCAGCGCGCCCGGTTGCGACCATGCCGCGATGTACGCTTGCTTGTCCGCTTCGGTGAACGCTCCGGATTTCAAACCGTCGCCAAGCACGCCGTCCACCAGTGCCGCGTAATTGTTCGCCGAGAGCATCTGCTCGGCCTGCGGGCTGCGGAACAGCAGCATGTACTGGCTGGCCTTCTGCTGCGCGGGATTGCTCGCGAGTTCGCGCGCCAGAATCGCCGGATGCGGGCAATTGACGATCACCAGCTTGGAAAGATACTCGGGATGCGCAATGGCGAAGCTCCATGCCACTCCGCCGCCCCAATCGTGACCCACAAGAACGAACTTCTTATAGCCCAGATGTTCGGCCAGCGCTCGCACGTCTTCTACCAGGCTGGCCATCTGATACGCATCCACGCCGGCGGGCTTCCCGGAAAGATTATAACCGCGCATGTCCAGCGCAACCGCGTGATGGTCCTTCGCAAACTCCGGCAACTGGGCTTTCCACTCGTACCAGAACTCCGGAAAGCCATGCAGGAAAATGATCAGCGGGCCGTGACCGGCGGTGACGTAGTGGAGCCGGACTCCATTTACTTCGGCGTATTCGTGTTTCAATCCCTGCTTTCCTTAGCAAGCCGCTAAGCAGGCGGCCAAAACCAGGACCGATCGCGATGCGACAGAGCATCTTCAAACGCTAACAAAAAAACTCCAGAAGCCGCCGAAGACTGCGGTGCGGCTCCCGGAGTAACCCTGAGAAGGAAGTGGGTCAGACAGAGGTTGAATGCGCTCTGGCCAAGCCGGAGGGAGAGGTGCTCCGCTTGGTTTGACGCATTCGATCCACGGCGGAGGCTACCGCCTCGGCCAAAGCTTGATCCTGGACTTGCACGCCGCCCCAACTGAACAAAATGGAGCGGGCGCCGATGCCGCGCAGTTGGTAATCCCAGAGGCGCTCGGAAATGTGATTCAAGCGCCGCTGCGCCTGCGCGCCCTGCTCGTCACAACACACCCAGATGAATTCGTCGTAGGCGGTGCGGCAAGCGAAATCGTTCTCGCGAAGCAGCCCAGCGATGTAGCTGCCGACCGATTAATCAAGCTTTGGCTGTGCCACATGCTGCTGCCGGCGTCGTTGATGCCGATGGAAACTACCAACCCGCTGAAAGGCCGTCCGCCATCCAGCAGCTTTTCAAAGGCAGCGTGCTGGATCATGCCGGTGGGCCAAGCCGTCGGAGACCCATTATTGATCGACAGCGCGGGTTCCGGATCGGATCGCACAGGATCGGTTCGTGCATCGACCGCCGTCAGTAAATCCTGCTTGGGCGTGCTAGCCACCAGGCGCTCCCAAAGGGCCGCGTCGATGGTAATCGCCGGCAAGGAATCGGTGCCTGGCGGCGAAGGCGGGCCATCCGAGGGGCCAGTTTTTTGGCTCGCCGGAGGGGTCATTTGGATAGTTAGGGTCTCGCGCGGCGTTAGCTGAATTACGGGGACCTTCGAAACAATGGCTGCCGCATGGAGCGGATCGATTGGCCGCTCGGCCGCGAGTTTCTGCGCTGTTAGATATTCGATCGGCGTCGAATCGAACATAATCACCGAGCGTCGCGGGCCGGCCACGCGCGGTGTCTTAATGCGCTGAGAACGTTGATCAATGCGCTGTTTTCCCCAGTGATCGAAGAGGGTGAACAGAAGAATGACCGTCACAATTATGCCCGCGAGAATCAGCTGGACGTCCGTTAATTCCATGACGTCTCGATTGTAGGAACGGGGGAGGCAGGTGGAAATAGACTGGCGGTATCAAAAACCGCAGGTACGGGGCAGGGGTGAAAAGCTAGATCCGAAGTACTAAGCCGAGTGGCCCGCCGCTAGCGCCGGCGCCTTAGAATATCGGCCAATGCGACCCGTTCTGCGACTTCCGGCTGGGCTGCGGTCCTGGTCCATCGCTCGAATTGGCGCGCGGCATGGAGTTTCGGAAGTCAATGTCCGCGGAGGTAAATTCCAGCGGACGGTCCAGTACCATCTCCATCGTGGTGCCTTTCGCCAGAACGGCATCCGGCCCACGCGTAAGCAGCACACCGATCAACCCGGCCGTCGCGCCCGCCGCGGCGCCGATGCCTGCGCCCAGCCCAGCGTGTCCAGCGGCGGCTCCAGCCAGACCGCCGATCGTTGCTGCGGCGCCCGCGGCTTCGCCCACCGTCCTGACGTCACCGGCTTTGTCGCCCTCGCCTTTGATCTTGCCTTCGGACTTGTCCAGAGTCTCCGGCGCCCGCCCATCCAGGCTGCCCAGACGGGCACGAAAATCGCGTGTCACTCCATTGGGAAGCGTGAGCGCATCAAAACGGACATAAAGCTCGCCGCGTCCCTTCACCCGCCCCGGACGCTTCACTTCGGTGACGGTTCCCGAAACATAGCTGCCGGGCGGAATCACCACGTGCGCATTCACCAGGATGGGAAATACTGTCTCAAGATATACCCGCTCGCCTTCCGCGGCCGTTTTGGTGCTGATGCTGTTGATCATGCTCAGCGGTATCCGAGTCCCGACGGTGACGACGAAACCGTCCGCCTTCGCTGCCGCATCCGTTCGCGTTGCGGGCTCGGCCGTAACCGGAGCCGGCTCTTGCGCCGCGGACTGTGCCGAAGACGCTGGCTCCTGGGCGCTCAGAGCGGCCACGAACGCAAGTGTGACGTAGGAGAGACGAATATACATCTGGCACTTCCTTCTCTCCAGTTTAAACGTAGCCGCGCGTCAGCGGGTCTCCGCCACCCGTCGCCCTGGCTTCAGCGCCTTTTTGGCAGACTTATTTTTCGACGCCGATTCTTGTTCCGAACCCAGTTGCAGCGGACCAGACGCGAGAAAGAACAGGAGTACTCCCGCCGGCCAAAGCTGTAGCAAAGCTCGCTCCAAGCCGGTGCCGAGTTCCACCGGTAGGAGGTCCACGAACGCCAGGTCCATGGCCAATTCACCGACAAGGGTAAGGACCAGCGTGATTCCGGCGAACTTGAGCGCGGCACGGTCGCGTTCTTCCACTCGAAATCGCACCAGATACCAGTACAGCCCCAAGACCAGAACGATGGAGACAACGAAGCGCCCTAGTCCGAACAGTGCGATCACCAGGCTCTGGATCGTAAAGATCCATCGGGCGGGGTCGGCGAGATGTTGGAGCACTAGCGCAGGCTTCTCGGACAACAGATCGCTCGCTCCGCCGACGCGCAGTTTGAAGAAGATCAGCAAGGCGAGCGGCGCCGCCAGTCCCGCTGCCAACCAAACCATTTGCGGCACCAGCGCCACCGGCCCGGCGCGGTCGCGGAATCGGACCCTGGTGATCACGCGTGCCACGATCAACGCCGCCAGAAAAATGACGCCTTCATTCCTGGTCCAGGCGGCAAAGCCGGCCATCAATCCGGCGAGCGCGCTGAATCGGAGATCCTCCGGATGGCGATCCTGCAAACATAGCAGCGCCAGCGCCGCGAGAATATAGAAGCTCAGGGGCACGTCGCCATATTGCGCCGCACTCAAGGAAATGAAGCCGGCAGCGCCGAGCAATAGCGTGCCCGCGACCAACGCTTGCGTTTTGCCGCGCAGCACTCCAACCACGCTCGTTAGCACGCCCGCCGTTCCCAGGGCGAACAAAAACGCGATCGCGATCGGCGCGTTGATCGACTCCTGGCCGGCCAGCTTCCAGCACAAGGCGACGAGGCTCGGCAGAAGCAGCGGATAGTCGGGATGCGACCAGCTCAAATCGCTCGAAAACGCATCTCGCCAAAACGCGCCCGCGCGAAATAGAAATCGCGCCCGCAAATTCCAGATGGACCACGCGCCTTCGTCGCCGTGCGGATTGTTGGTCGCAGCGACCAGGAAAGTGATCGCCGCCAGCGCGATTGCCAGCAGGAACAAGCCGCGCAGGTACCACGGAGGCTCGAGGCCGTCAGCCCAACCCAGCAGCGTTCCTTTCCGCCGGGTCAGTGCAAAAGCAAGTCCAGCAATCCCCGCGCAGCCCGACAGCAAGACCCACACGGGGAAGCTTGGGCCCGCGAGCAGCAGCGATAGGAAGTACAAGGAGGACACAACGCCCGCGCCGGCGCCAATTCCAAGGCACAACAACAACACGCTGTGCACCGACCATCCCAACGGCCGCGGAAACATCCACCAAACCAAGCCAAGCCCTGTCAGCCAAATGGAGGCCAGGCAAAGAAAGATCATCGCCGTCTTCTCCGGCATAGCAGCACGCCATTGCCGAAGTTCTGGATCTGTACAAGCTTGTTGGCTGCCAGCAGTTTTTCGTCCGGTTTGCCGCTATGAAAATTGACGATCACCAAAGGCTCATCCGGGGTCGCCTTCACGATGGCGGGGACCAGCGTGTATTGCGTCAGGTAAAACTCCGCCCGCGCACTCGGATCGCTGGGCGGGGTATCTGAAACATAGCCGAACACCGAGTGCGGCTGAACGGTTTTGCGAAACTCGTCAAATCGATTCTCGAACGCGTCAACGCCGAACACCTGAGTGTGCGAAGCCGCGCCCAGGATGTCCAGTAGACGCCAGGAAATGGAGCACAACGCGATGGCCGCGAGCGCGATGACTGCGAATTGATGGCGCGCCAAGCCGATCAGTTTAACATTTACCGCAACCCTGATTCAGCTTGCCGGAAGTGGAAGCCATTTGTTCAAATCGGTATGCCCAACAACACCGGGTTGGCGAGCGGAGCATGCCGGAGACGAACCGTGAAATGAAAGGTGCTCCCTCGGCCCATCTCGCTGTCTACCCAAATTCGGCCACCCATCTCCTTGACCAGTTGTGAGCAAATGGTCAGCCCCAGGCCGAGGCCTCCATATTTCCTGGTTGAGGACATGTCCACCTGCGTGAAGCGTTCGAAAATGGCCTCCCGTTTTTCGGGCGGAATCCCAATGCCTGTGTCCGACACGGAAAAATTGAGCTCAATCGCCTCGCTCGTTTCCGACTTTGTCTCGACGCGAACCTCGACATGCCCGTGCTCGGTAAACTTGATGGCGTTGCCAATCAGGTTCAACAGGATCTGCTCAATTCGCAATGGATCGCCAACGACGCTTTCAGGCACGCCTGTTGCGACGTCCAATAGAATGCTCAGTCCCTTTTCGCCGGCCGCCTCCCCGAGCGTCTGTAGAGCCGTGGCTAGACAGTCGGCGACACGGAACTGCTCGGACCGCAACTCCACTTGCTTAGCGCCGAGCTTCGAGAAGTCCAGAATGTCGGAAATGACCGTCATCATGACCCCCGCGGAGCCTCGCGCCGTCTGGAGGTAGTCGCATTGTTCGGCGGTCACCTCGGTCTCGAGCGCCATGTCGATCATGGCCACAATGCCGTTCATGGGAGTGCGCAGCTCGTGGCTGACATTGGCCATGAATTCGCTCTTCGCGCGATTGGCGGCTTCCGCGGCTTCCTTGCTGGCCGCGAGTTCAGCGGTCCTCTCGCGGACGCGGTCTTCCAACTCGGCATTGGTCTTTCGCAGGGATTCTTCGGCGTCTTCCAGAGCTCCCAACGTTTGATTAATCGTGGTCCCGAGCCTGGTCAGCTCGTCATTCCCATCAACCTGGACGCGCTCGGAAATTTGCCTCCTCCTCCCGATAACTTCCACGCCCCGGCTGAGCCGTGCCAAACGCGATAGAATCGCGCGGTTCAGCAAAAAGTACATGGCGCCGCCGAAAATGACGCCAGCCGCTGAAATCCACAACATGAGGTACAGTACGGTGGCCTTGCCCTTCGAATAAATCGCTCTAGGCAGTTCGAGTTTGAGAATCAACGCGGGTTGGTTTCGAAGATCCTTCAAAAGCAGGTATCCCGCCACCACGTTTGGCTCTAACGGGCGCACGGCCACCGGCTGCTTCGCGGAAAGCATCCCTCGTGCCAATGCGAAGTCTCCGGGCAGACCAGCCTCGGTAATCGGCCGGAGGGAAAGCGATAAGCGTGTCTTCCGTGACAGGCGTTCCAGTTCGTACTGGTCCAGCCACCGTCCCATGGCCAGTGTTCCCCGTATCGGCCCTTTCCGGTCCGCGGTCAAAATTGGTGAGGCGGCTACCAGCATCGGCCCAGCGGGCAAAAGCAGGATTCCCGAGACCGGCGACTCCTCACCCGGCCTGCGCAGCAAATCGCCGGAAGCTCCAAAGGAATTCGCGAGTCCAGCCGGAAACCCGGCGGACTTAAGATTCGGTAGCGCGACCGTTTTGCCGAACAGCATCTTTCCGTCTAAGTCAAAGATGCCGACAAAGTTTGTCCGGAGCGCATCCAGGTTTCCGAATTCACCCTCGGGAAACCTACGATCACGGTTGGCCATGTAGCCGTACATGCGGTCATAGCTTGCGTAGTCCCGTACCGACTGCGCGAAATCGGCCATCTCATCCGAGAGCGCATTGCTGGCGCGCTCCATATTCAGGCGCACGTCCGCGTCCTCAAGATTGGCAAAGCTGTCCAACAACAGCACGCGCGAGGTAACAGCCACGACCTCCAAGAGCGAGATCAAGATCAGCGCCAGTAAAACAGCGACTCTTTTCCGAATCGTCATCTCGCCTCGTTTGGCCCCACCATGGTCACTCTAATAGACTTTCGGCGGAAACCGGCCAAATCTTAAGCTTTGGAGGGATAGTTACGCTGTCAAAGGCGGCTCACAGGCTGTCAAGGACGGCTTACGGGAAGATGCACGCCGGGAATGCTAGATGCCTTACCCATGACCAGCCGGATCTGCGGGTTGACTCCCGTGGACATCGGTAGCGTCAAGTTAATCTGATACAGCCCGGCATAGCCCGGCGCAACGCCCGCGTAGTCGATCGCGCTCGCTTCCACGGCCACACCATCCAGCAGAATTTTCAGGTTCGCGCCGGGTGCCAGCGGCGCTGCCTCGGTGGGCAAGAGTCCGTAAGCCGCCGGTGGAACGGTCGCGCCCAGTCCCGTCGCATATAACACGACGATATCGCCTGGATGCGCCGGCGATGATAGCGTAAGCACGGACCCATCCACGAGAGTCGCGACTGCGTTATGAAGATCGAGTTGGAAGAGGCCGGGCGCGGCGGGAGCAAGCGTCATCGGTACGATCGGCCCCCGCGTTGTATCCACCACCACTCGCACCGTCGCCGGCCCCGGCAACAACATCGGCGGCACCAGGAAATTGATCTGTGTGGGCGAAACATAATATAAGTCCGCGGCATAGTTGTCGACATACACAGTCGTCTCGCTGGCGCCAAGCACGATGGGGAGCACGCCGCCATGAACATCACCCGGTGTGAGTCCCGCAGTGCTGTACGCGAGATTCGAGCCATAGAGCGACGCGATCGTGTTCGGGGCAAGCGCGCCGGATTGGTTGTCGGCCGCATTGAGAATGCTCGCGGCGCTATAGTTCGGTGCGACTCGAGGCCGGGGAGGATCCGCCCCGAGACCGCACCGCGCCAGCAACAAGCCCAGAAGGAGTAGAGCCCGTGGCATTTCGCCAATTTAGTTCGGAACGGGCGGCGAAAGTCTCAGGAATACCGCGGCACGCTCGCGTCGATCTCCAGGCTCCAGCGATCGATGCCTCCAGCCATGCTCTGGCACGCGTCCACGCCCTGCTCGCGCAGCCAATGAACCACGTTCAAACTGCGCACACCATGATGGCAATAGACGATCAGTGGCGTGTCATCCGCCTGTGCGTCCAGCCTGGAGAGTTCGCCCGGCACCGTTCGCATGGGCACCAGTTCGGCGCCTTCGATCCGCGCCAACTGAAACTCTCCCGGCTCGCGCACGTCGATCAGCGCGATCTTCTCGCCCGCGGCCAAGCGCCGTTGGATTTCCTGCGGTGTGATTTCGAGTGGTAACGGATTCATGGCTTATCTCGCATTACTATTTTCGCCAGAGTTCTTCAGTCGCCAACCGCGCCCCCTCCGCCATGGCCCTGAACTTGGCCCAGATCACCGACGGATGAATCTCCGGCTGATAAGTCGCCTGCGACGAAAATCCGCAGTCGGTCCCGGCAATCACGTTCTCCCGGCCCACCAGACGCGCGAAGCGAACAATGCGCTCGGCGATGAGTTCCGGATGCTCCACGATGTTGCTCGCGTGAGTGACCACGCCCGGTATGATGACCTTGCCGTCCGGCAGCTTCACATTTTCCCAGACGTGATACTCATGCTCGTGACGCGCGTTTGCAGCCTCAAACGAGTAGGCGCCCGCATTCACTTTCAAAATGACCGGGAGCATTTCTTTCAGCGGCGCATCGTGCACACGCGGCCCTTCGTTGATCCCGTAGCAGGTGTGGAAGCGAACCTTCTCCGCTGGAATGCCGCGCAGGGCGTGGTTGACCGCCTCGACATAATTCTCGGCCGTGTTCCGCTGCTCGGCCGCGCTCAGGCGCGAGTAGCTGTACAGCTCGGTGAGAAACGGATCGTCGATCTGGAGCAAGAAACCCGCATCGACGATCGCGCGGTATTCGGCACTTAGAGCCTCGGCCACCGCATACATGTATTCCTTGTCGGTTCGATAATACTCGTTCTTTCCCACGCCGCTCGGCGCAACTGCCGGCATGAACACGGCCGCTGGCTGCAATCCGCGCAGCGCTGCTTTGAGATTCTCGATATCCCGCTGCACCGCCTCTTGTCCGCGGTAGGATATCGGACCCGTGCACACGAACGGAACCAGCGGCGCGAGCGTGACACCCAACATTGCAGTGCTGAAATACTGCTTGTAGTATTCAGGGAAAGCCTCCACTTCCGCCTGGAACATGGCAGGTCGCGGACCGGGCATGGGTTCAAAACCGGCCAGACGCTCGTTGACATACGCGAAGAAACCCGGCTTGCTTTGCTCGCCGTCGGTGGGGATATCGATGCCGCATTCCACCTGCTGGCGCACGATCTCGGCGACCGCGCTATGAACCCGCGCGGCATACGCGGCGGCGTCGTAAGGCTGGCCGTTGATCTTCGCCTTCATCAAATCCAGCAAGTCCGTGGGACGCGGCAGACTGCCGCAGTGCGTGGTCAAAATGCGATCGGTGCTGCGATTCATATGGTGATCTGTTACCCAGCCGTCCATAATATAGGAACATGGATGTCAAGAATGCAGTGGTTCTGATTACCGGCGGCTCAAGCGGCATTGGCCGTGCCGCGGCCGAGGTACTGAAGCAGGCAGGCGCGCGTGTCGCCATCACGGGGCGCGATCCCGACCGGTTGGCCGAAGCCGCCCGCTCGCTGGGCGTGGTCGGCATTCAAGCGGACGTCGCGAAACGAAGCCGACGTGCTGCGGACCTTTCGCGAGGTCAAAGAGAAGCTCGGCGATCTGGATATTCTGATCAACAATGCCGGCTTCGGCGTGTTCAAGGATCTGATCGACATGGACCGCGCCAGCTTCGATGCCGTCTTCGCCACCAACGTGACCGGCGCGATGCTGATGTCGCGCGAGGCGGCTAAGCTTTTCAAGGAGCGCAAGCGCGGCAACTTGATCAACATTTCATCCACCGCGTCCCTGCGTGGCGCGCCCAAAGGCACGGCCTACTACGCGAGCAAGTTCGCCCTGCGCGGGATGACCGAGTGCTGGCGCGCCGAGCTGCGCAAGTACAACGTGCGCGTCTTCCTGATCAATCCGAGCGAAGTGACCACCGATTTCTTCCGCAGAGCCGATCTGCCCCAGAAAGCCAATTCGAGCAAGCTGCAAAGCGAGGACATCGCGCACATGATCAAGGCGGTGCTCGAGATGAACGACCGCGGCTTCACGCCAGAGCTTTCGGTGTTCGCGACGAATCCAGTGGATTGAAGCTCACCGTTCAAACAACTGCTTGTCCCAGACGACTGGCTTCGGTTGTGTAGCGCGCAGCTTTCGGAATGCCGGGTGTTCCTGGTTGATCACGACATTTCGCTCAGCGCGAGTGACTGCCGACGGCACCATCAGCACGGCGGATCGCATCTCGTCGTACCACTGATCTCCGAACTTCCGGCTCGTTAGCTGATCCGGCGCGTCCCAACGGCGAAGCTTCCGCGCGGCCACTTCTTCAACGCCGACGTCCGCGCCAATCAGAATCTCGATCCACGCGTGATGCTTCGGGATTCGCCCGGTATTCGCGTTCACCAAAACTTCGAGCATCGCACCGGCAAAGCTTTCGGAGGCATAAATGACCCGCCGGCCGGGAGAGTTCCACCGTCCGCCGAATAAGGCCGCGCCTTCCCCGTCGAAAATATTGTGACGGCGATCGGCGATTCGATAGGCTCGCCAGATCCCGCTACGACGGGAGGCCATGGAAGATTTTGCCGAGAATCTCTTCCACCTGGCGGGCTCCAAGTTCGGTCATCGCGGCATTGATGGGACTCTTGCCCCGCAGCGCGGGATGCGGCGTCGTCAGGAATCGGCGCGCGTCGTCGCGATCGTCCCATACGTACTCCGCGTTCGCCACCACTCTCGCCATGCGTTCCGTGCGTTCGCTTTCGGTTGCGCTCAACCGGTCGCGGCGGCGCTTGAACGTGGCTTCCGGCACAATCCGATTCATCAGGCGCTTCTGTTCCGCCTTGCTCGTGAACACGCGGCTCGCTGTTTCACGTAGCGCCGCCTTTGGCAGTCCTTGCGACACCGCGTCGTTCAGGGCCGCGATCGATCCCAACCGCCGGCCCAATACAGGCTGCCCGCCGAGCACGTCCGCGATGTGGCTTGCCACGACCATGGCTGGTATCAGTGTAGCGCTCTTTTGGTATCAAATGGCCCAGGATCCCGGGTCCCTCGCTAACTCGCCTCCGCGGCGCGTTTTAAGTCGCTCGCGAATTCATCGAATGCCGGTTGCAAATCCGGAATGGAACGGGCGATCAGCGGCGCCATCAATCCCGTATATTCTTCGCGCATCGAAAACTCTACGTCGCCGGCGGACCCCGTCTTGAGCATGAACGTTCGTTCGCCCTTGAAGAGTCCCAGCGGCATTCCGCCCCTCCAAACCATGCGTAGCGGCGGCTCAAACACGGCTACTGTTACCGGGAATACGCGGCCGGGATTGATCTTCGGATGGACCGAAATGCGTTCGCCCGGGGCGATCGTTCCATCGATCTTCTCCACCGTCTTGTTCCAGCGAGCGTATCCGGGGGCATCCGTGAGCAAGGCCCAGATGCGTTCCGGCGTCGCGTGAATCGAAGTCTTGACCGCGAAGGCTTTCATGAGTGGACCCATTCTCTCTTCGCTTTCGAAAGCCTGTCAACGCACCGGAATGTGCGTAATGGGCCTAGCGCGCAGCCAGCAGCTTCGTTCCCCACGTCAGGAGCTTTTTGAAGGTCGGCATGAGCCCCTTGCCGAGCTTCGTGAGATTGTAGGCGGCCAACCGGCCTGTCCCAGAGTCTCGCGCCACTAACCCTGCATCAGTGAGCTCCCGCAGATTTCGTGTGAGCTCCTTCGGGCTGATCGCCGTCACCGTTCCGAGCAGTTCGTTGTACCGCTGTGGACCATTCAGCAACAGCGATCGCAGCACCAGCAGCTTCCACTTGCCGCCGATCACCTGGATCGCTTCTTCCACCGGGCACGGCTGGACGGCTTTGGCCATGCGATTATCTTAATTCCAAACGCTAGATTGGGGTGCAATATAGATAAATGGCCAAATGCGAGCCTCATCCCCCGCAGAGCATGCTCGGACATCAAGTTGTGTCGCGGACCGCAAGGGGCTAGCCTAGAGTCATGAGCAAGCAGACCGCCCTCCTGCTCGAAGCGTACGAAGCTCTGCCAGCGGAGGAGAAACGAATTTTCACTGCTGAACTTATGCGGCGCGCCCTTCCGTTGGATTCGGGTCCTCTGCATGACGAAGAAACCGCTCGCGCCGCGGATGAGCTCTTCGCTCTGCTCGACGCTGAGGAGAATGCTACCCGCTCGCGGTGAAGTCTGGCTGTTCGATCTCGGCATGGAGGGAAAGGTTCGCCCGGCGCTAATCGTGAGCGTGGCATACGGCGACAACGATCGTGCGCTGATCACGATTCTGCCTCATACAACGAGCCTGCGTGGTTCCGAATATGAGGTTGCTGTGAACGTACCTTTCCTGAAGCCAGGGGCATTCCTGGTCCAGAACGTAGCCACCTATCCCAATGTGAGAGCCATCAGGAAGCTTGGAGTATTGAAGCCCGACCAATTCGAGCTTGTGTTTTCAGGCTTGCTACGTTGGCTGGGACACGCACGTCGCTAGCGGTTTCCGCCGGCCTACATCGGAAAGCATCACGGCGTTGCGCAGCCGAAGAAGGAAGAAATAACATGATCAAGAGCAAGCCTCCAGCCGTCGGGATGATCAAAAAGTGCAGCGAGTGCTCGCTCAATGAATATCAGACCGAAGACGACGCACTTGCCGAGGATCGGGCTGGCGTTCAACCGTCCCAAGGTACGCGAGCTGATCGCGAAGCGGTAACGCTGGTCGCACCACGTCCTGCGCCTTTCTAGGATGACAGCCCGCCGGAGCAACTCCATCCGAACGCGGCCTCAATCTGGCGTCGGTAGTCGGTATCAATCTGTCGCGGTGCCCGCTCGATATACTGTTTGGCGTGGTCGCGAGCCGGTCCTCGAAGCCCTCGGAGGTAGGCCATTACCTCATCTGCGGATGGAGATCTGTCCTTCTCCTCGAACATCGGCCCGAGAGCGGTCCAAACGACTGCATCCACTTCGCGTGCCTCGGCCCAGGCGGGTAGGCCAGGGATGTCGCGGGGTGGCGCATCCCCGCGTTTCCATGAGCCAATCCGCGACGAACAGTTCTTCTCCGTGATTCCTTCTCGATTGCAGAGTGCCTTTACGGCAACCGGAAGCTCAACCGACACCATGTGTGCCCACAGAACCCTCACTGGCGTCGCTCGCGGATCGATCACCAGGGTCATGCGCCCATCAGACGACTGCCGAGTAAACTCTACCGGCACGAAGGGGCCGTCCGTGAACCACTCGCGTCGTATAGATAGCTCGCGGGGATCCCAAACCAGGGATCCCCACCCCAGGCACGCTATTCTCATGGCGGATCACCTACTCGATGGGCGAAAACAAACGGCACGCTGCGCGTGACGCGGCTTGAGATCTTGCCACTCGCTCTTCAGAAACCCAAAGCACAGACTAACTTGCATAACGGAATGCGTCGGTTACCGCGCACGCCTGCGTTTGGAAGGCGTAGCGACCTTGGCAGCTTCCGCTAACACGCGGAGCGCCCGATTCACCGCCTCACTGTCTGGAAAAAGGGCCGCCAAGTCGGGGTCAATCAACACAAGATTCGTTCCCGCAGTGGCCTGGCGATGATACTTGCCCTTTACGCCACCTCGCAATTGCGATAGATCGTACTCCTTTCGCAATTCGTCACCGTTCTTGGTCGCCGATGCCTTCTTCATAGTGTTTGCGTTCGCTACGCGTCGTTAAACGGGCACTGATAATCCGAACCCGTTCCACCGCGCTGGCAGCGGGAAACGAACACCACACGCCCATTCATTGTATAGCCGAAGGTAACCTTCTGGCCCCTTCATAAATCGTGGACAGCGACGGCGAATTCCGAAGTTGGACCCGTTCCAGATGTGCGCACCTGCCGCGCTGATGCCGTCCGCGTCCACTGACGCGTTATTCCGATCCGGCGTCTTCCCGCCTCCCCTCCCCTTGTGTTATGTTCATATCCGCTGGGACTTCCACCATGACTCGATCCATCACCCTCACCCTCAACGGAACCAAGCGCACCGACACCGTCGAGCCGCGCTTGCTGCTCATTCACTACCTGCGCGAAGTGGCCGGTTTAACGGGCCCGCACATCGGTTGCGAGACCTCGCTGTGCGGCGCATGCACGGTGCACGTCAACGGCAAAGCCATCAAGAGTTGCACCATGTTCGCGGTGCAGGCCGACGGCGCCAGCGTCCTCACCATCGAAGGACTCGATGCCAGCGGCAAGCTCGATCCCATGCAGGAAGCTTTCTGGAACGAGCACGGCCTCCAGTGCGGTTTTTGTACGCCCGGGATGATCATGACCGCCAAGCAAATCGTCGAGCGCAATCCAAACCCCACCGAAGAGGAAATCCGCGCGGGACTCGAAGGCAACCTCTGCCGCTGCACCGGCTACCAGCACATCGTGAACGCCGTCAAAGCTGTCGCCGCGAAGGCATAGGAGAGCAACCATGGCAACCACCACTACGAAAACTGAAACCCTGGTTGGCAAGCGCATCCGCCGCCGCGAAGATCCGCGACTCATCACCGGAACCGCCACCTACGTCGACGACATACAGATGCCCGGCATGCACCACGCCTGCCTCGTCCGCAGCCCGCACGGCGCGGCCAAGATCAAATCCATCAACATCAAGCCCGCGCTCGATTTTCCAGGCGTCGCCGCGGTTTTCACCGGCAAAGACACCGAGAAGGTGGGCCCTGTGCCCTGCGGCGCTTCCCTGCCCGGCCTGCGGATTCCGCATCATCACATACTCGCGATGGATCGCGTTTATTTCGTCGGACATCCAGTCGCGGTGGTGGTTGCCACCGACCGCTACATCGCGCGCGACGCGGCCGAAGCCATCGAAGTCGAATACGAGCCGCTCCCCGCGGTCACCGATCCTGAGAAGTCCATCGCACCAGGCGCGCCCGCCGTGCATCCCGAATGGCCCGATAACATAGCGTTCAACTACCACCAGGATGGCGGCGATATCGACAAGGCATTCGCCGAAGCCGAGGTGATCGTCAAACAGCGCATCACTAGCCAGCGGTTGATCCCCACCGCCATGGAAACCCGAGGCGTCGTAGCGGAATGGCTGGCGGGCGACCGCGCCCTCACGCTGCATTCCTCCACACAGGTTCCGCATCTTCTTCGTACCCTGATTGCGCAGATGCTAGGCCTGGAAGAGAACCGCGTGCGCGTCATCACGCCCGAGGTCGGCGGCGGATTCGGCAGCAAGCTCAATGTCTACGCCGAAGAGGCGCTGATGGGCTTCGTCGCCATGAAGATTGGCAAGCCCGTGAAGTGGATCGAAAGCCGGCGCGAGAATTTCACCTGCACCATTCACGGCCGCGGCCACGTGGATTATTACGAGATCGCAGCCAAGAAAGACGGCACAGTTCTCGGCATCAAGCTCAAACTGATTCAGGACCTGGGCGCTTACCATCAGTTGCTCACCGCAGCCATCCCTACGCTCTCGGTGCTCATGATGCCCGGCCTCTACAAGTGCCAGAACATTCGCGCCGATATTGTCGGAGTCTTCACCAACGCCGTGCCCACCGATGCTTATCGCGGCGCGGGCCGTCCCGAGGCCACGCACGGCATCGAGCGCATGATGGACGTGCTCGCGGCCGAGCTCAAGATGGACCCGGTCGACATCCGCCGCAAAAACTTCGTCGCGAACGACGCTTTCCCGTTCCACACGGCCACTGGCCTCGTGTACGACAGCGGCAACTACGCGGCGCCGCTCGATAAGGCGCTCGAAACCGTCGGCTATAAAAAGCTCCGCGAAGAACAGAAGGAAGCGCGCGCTCAGGGACGCCTGATGGGCATCGGCCTTTCCACTTACGGCGAAATCTGCGCCATCGGCCCATCGCCCGCCACTCCCGCCGGCGGCTGGGAAAGCGCCACTGTCAAGATCGAGCCCTCGGGCAAAGTCACAGTAATGACCGGCTGCTCGCCACACGGCCAAGGCGAAGAAACCACCTTCGCGCAAGTCGCCGGCGACGAGCTGGGCGTCGGCATCGACGACGTGCTGGTGGTTCACGGCGACACCGCCATCGTTCAATATGGCATCGGAACCTTTGGCAGCCGAGGGACGGCCATCGGCGGCGCCGCCATGTATTACGCCATCCAGGAGTTGAAGGAAAAGATCAAGAAATTCGGCGCATTGCTGCTCGAAAGCGACGACGTCACGTTCGCGGGCGGAGTCTGCACCGACAACAAAACCGGCAAATCCGTGCCGCTCGCGCAAATCGCCGCGGCGTCCTACCGCGCCATGAAGCTGCCGCCCAATACGGAACCCGGACTGGTCGCGACTTACTTCTGGGAGCCGCCCAATTTCACCTTCCCGTTCGGCGCGCACATCGTGATCACCGAAGTGGATCGCGACACCGGCGCTATCGAGGTTAAACGCTATGTCGCCTGCGATGACTGCGGCAACATCTTGAACCCGCTGATCGTCGAAGGCCAGGTCCACGGCGGCGTCGCGCAAGGCCTCGGCCAGGCGCTGTGGGAACAGGCTGTTTATGACGACAACGGCCAATTGATCACCGGCGAGTTGATGGACTACGCCATTGCCAAGGCCAGCAGCATGCCCTGGATCGAAACCAGCCACACCGTTACTCCATCGCCCGTGAACCCGCTGGGCGTTAAAGGCGTCGGCGAGGCCGGAACCATCGGATGTTCGCCGGCAGTAGTGAATTCCGTGGTCGACGCCCTCAGCCCGCTCGGCGTGCGCCATATCGACATGCCGCTCACACCCGAAAAAATCTGGAATCTGATCCAGGCAGGAGGCCGCGCATGATCGCGCAAAATTTCGACTACTCCGCGCCCGCAAGTTTGAGCGAGGCTCTCAGCCTGCTCGGCGATGGCGAGGCGAAAGCGCTCGCCGGGGGCATGAGCCTGATCCCGCTGATGAAGCTGCGCCTCGCGACGCCCGGACAACTGGTCGACCTCGGCCGCATTCCCGATCTAAATTACATCCGCCCAGACAAAGACAGCAATGACCGGGGCTTCCTCCGCATCGGCGCCACCACCACGCATTATGATGTCGAAAGCTCCGCCCTGATCCGCTCCAGTTGCCCGCTGCTCGCCGAAGCCGCCAGCCACATCGGCGACATCCAGGTGCGCAACCGCGGCACCATCGGCGGCAGCGTCGCGCATGCCGATCCAGCGGCCGACTATCCCGCCTCATTGCTCGCGCTAGAAGCGCGGGTCGTGCTGGTGAGCGCCAAATCCGAGCGCGAACTCCCGATCGCCGACTTCTTCGTCGACACCTTCACCACCGCACTTGAACCGGGCGAGCTGATTCGCGAAGTGATCGTCCCGGTGGAAGACCGTTCGGCCGGCACCAGCTATCAAAAGGTGGTTCAACCCGCCTCGGGATTCGCGATCGTCGGCATCGCCGCCCGTATCCGCAAGATCGGCGACCAGATCACGTTTGCCCGCATCGGCGTCACCGGACTGGCCGGCAAACCCTACCGGGCGCTGCTGGTCGAGCAAGCACTCGAAGGCAGAGTCGGCTCGCCCACCGATATCCAAAACGCCGCCGCCTTGGTTGCCGATGGAGTGGAAGCGAACTCCGACCTGAACGGCTCCGCCAACTATCGCAAGCACTTAGCTCGCGTTTACACCATGCGCGCGCTAGCCGTCGCAATTTCGAGGACTGCTTGAAGATTAGCGGTTCCTACTCCGTCCCAGCCAGTCGCGAACGTACCTACCAGTTGCTCCAGGATCCGTTGGTCCTTGCGAAATGTATGCCGGGGACGGATCACCTCGATAAATTGGCCGACGACCAATACGAGATGAAGATGAAGATGGCCATCGCCAGTATGGGCGGCCTGTTCACCGGCAAGATCCGGCTAGCCGATCAAAGCCCGCCCGGCAGTTTCAAACTGATTGTGGAAGGCACGGGCAAGATTGGGTTCGTTAAGGGCGAAGGCGTGCTGAATCTGACACCCCAGGGCGAATCCACGGAAGTCGCCTTCGACGGCGACGTTCAGGTGGGCGGTACTATAGCCAGCGTCGGCCAGCGCCTGCTGGACACAACCTCCAAGATGATCATCAAGAAATTCTTTGAAAAGCTCGCCGAAGCCGCAGTAGAATAAGGGACAAAGAATCAGGCGGGTACAAAACGGCGCGACGAGGGTTGCCCGCCGCGCCAAACATCAGAGGAGGAGAAGGTAAATTGACTCACGCTTCTCTATGTAAGAGTACGTACACAACAGTCCTATGGTTCCATCGAATGAAGTCCCGTAGAATGGACACAATGCGTTCTTTTGCCGTAACGGTCTTATTACTTCTTGCATTCGCGGGCGCCCTTTCCGCGCAGTTCAGCATCACGAATACGTACCTGCCAAACGGAACGATAGGTACCGCCTATTCCGCACAGCTTCAGGAGACCGGCGCGTTTTCAACCGTCACCTGGGAAATCTGTCCCAGTGGGCTGGGGAGCTGTAACTCTGGAGGCAGCCCGGCACCCGGCTTGACCCTCGATTCGAGCAGCGGTCTAATCAGCGGCACACCGACCCAAGCGGGAGCATTCACCGTCAACGTCGGGGCGATGTACAATAACTCGGCACCGACCACAACCATCAAGAGTTTCTCAATCACAATCAACGCCGCCTGCGTTCCGGCGATGACTCCCGCTTCCGGCGCCCTTCCGCCCGGCGACATCAACGTCCGATATGCGCCAGTCTTTTTCAAAACAAGCGGCTGTGGTGGGGGCTACAGCTTCAGCGTGGTGATGGATCCATTCAATCCCAACCCTTTGCCGATCGGCCTCTCGCTTACGAACGGAACGCTCACTGGGACTCCCGGTAAAGTCGGATCGTCTAGCTTCTCAATCATGGCCACATCGAACGCGCCCAATCCGACCAGCATCACGAACGATTACACCATCGCCATCAATCCCCTGCCCACCATCACCACCGCTTCGCCCCTTCCCAGCGCCCCGGTCGGCGCACTTTATTCCCAGCAGATCACGGCCACCGGCGGAGTGCCTGGCACATCCGGTTATGTCTTCTCGATGAACAATAACCCGGCCGGCCTTTCCATGAGCCGCAGCGGGCTCCTGAGCGGCACGCCTACCGCGCCCGGAGGACCGTTTGCGTTCAACATCGCAGTCACCGACAGCTTGGGTGGCCAGACCTCTTCGCCTTTCGATGTCAGCTTCATTAGTGGAACGCCGCAGATCCAGGTATCCCCGCTGAGTCTCACCTTCAATGCCGATCAACAGGGCGCTCCTCCACCCACTAAGGCCGTCGGCGTGACGCCTGTGACAGGCGCGAAACCACCCGTGAGCTTTAGCGTTCAAGTTGACAACGGACAGGACGGTACTGCGGCGCCTGCATGGATTACAGTGAGCCAGACCGCCGCTAACGCGCCAGCGGGATTGGTGGTCGGCGTGAATCAAGGCACCATGGCCGCCGGTTCGTATCCGGCGCGCATTCATGTTCTTGACAGCAATAATCTTCCGACCGACGTCTCAGTCACGCTGAACGTCAACAGCACGCCTCAGCAGCTCTCTGTTGCGCCATCCATACTGAACTTCGGCGCGCGTTCGGCCACGCCCGGAATCCAGGTCGGGGATCTGCTTGTGTCGAACACCGGCGCGGGTACGCTCGCCTTCAATGTGTCGGTCACAGGCGGAAGTTCCTGGATCACCAGCGTTACCCCCAGTTCCGGCCAGACCTCACTCAGCGCGCCCGTGCAGGTGCAGGTGCAAGTGAATACAGCCGGCCTCGCCGTCGGCAACTACCACGACAGCATTCATGTTTCGTCGGCCGCCGGGAATGCCGACATTCCTATATCGTTGTTTGTGTCGGCAAGCGGTCCGGTGATGGCCGTAGCCCCATCAGGCGTCTTTTTCCACGCCCGCCAGAACGCCGGCACTTCGGCTTCCAATACTATTGAGATACTCAATATCGGCGATCCCTCCTCGACCGTGCATTGGACGGCGAGCCTGGTCAACGGCTCCAACTGGCTCAACCTGGTTTCGACCAGCGGCACCGCAACCCCAGCCGCCCCTGGCATCCTGACGCTCGCCCCGGTTCAAAACGCAACGCAACTGGCAGTGGGCCCGTACTACGCACTGGTCAGGATTGAGGATAAGAATTCGCTCAATTCGCCGCAATATGTAACTGCGGTCCTGAACGTGAATCCGGATTCGGTTGCGCCATCGCCCGATGCGACCCCGGGCGGCCTCTTCTTTACCACGCCGGCTGGCGGACCCGCGCCTACGGCTAAGCAGGTCCAGGTCAACTCCAGCAGCGCAACGTCGATTGCTTTCGACGTTGCCACCACGACGACTGACCACGGCACATGGCTCAGCGCCGCGCCTTCATCCGGAACCGTGACGGGACAAACTCCGGGTAACGTTGCCGTCTCCGTGGATCCCACCGGGCTCTCTGCCGGCATCTACACCGGCAACGTCAACATTTCCATCGGCCAATCGCTTGAGTCCGTGAACGTTACGTTCGTGGTCCAGCCCAACGGCACTTCCAGTTCGAGCGCGCGCCTGAGGCCCGAAGCGTTGGGCTGCAACGCCAGCAAACTTGCGATCACGGAGAATGGCCTGGTGAACAACTTCGCGGTTCCCGCTGGATGGCCGGCCACTTTGATCGTCCAACTTAACGACGATTGCGGCGCGCTGGTCCTCACGGGCAACGTCGTCGCCAGCTTCTCCAACGGCGATGCCCCGCTTTCCTTAGTAGGCGATTCGCTCGGAAATTACACCGCTACCTGGCAGCCCGGCGCCGTCACTTCCGAATTGGTGGTCACGCTCAACGCGAACTCGGGCAATCTGCAACCTGCTACTGCCAAGCTGTACGGCGGCATCGCAGCCAACCAGACGCCTCCGCCCACTCTCGCCAACGGCGGCACGCTCAACAACCTCAATCCCGTGGTCGGCGGACCGCTTGCGCCCGGCATGATCGCCGAAGTCTTCGGCACCGGCTTGGCCGCCTCGGCACAGGCCACCGGCAAACTTCCCTTGCCTACCAGCTTCAATAACACCTACGCTCAGGTCGGCCCCGATCGGGCCCCGCTCTATTTCTTGAGCAGCGGACAGGTTAACATCCAGATACCTGCCGAAATCGCAGCTTCGCAGCAAGTTCCCATTGTGTTCAGCGTCAACAACGCGCTCACGCTGCCCGTCACGCTGGACATCGTCCCCGGCGGGCCAGGCGTGCTGTCGCACTTAAACGGTCCTCCACCCAGCATTCAGAACAACGCCGACATCGTCGCGCAGCACCTGGATGGCACCTTCGCCGACAGCAAAAGTCCCGGCAAACCCGGCGAATATCTGGTTATGTACCTGGTCGGCCTTGGCGCAACCAATCCCAGCGTTCCTTCCGGGATGCCCGCTCCAGCTCCGCCCAATCCGCTCGCTAAGGTGACCAATCAGCCGACCGTAACCGTGGACGGGCTGCCATCGAACGTGTTCTTCGCCGGACTCACTCCCGGTTTCGTCGGACTCTACCAGATCGATTTCCAGGTCCCAACCGGCATACACACCGGCAATGTTGTGGTGAAGGTCAGCCAAAATGGCGTCGACGCCAACCCGACGTTGCTGGCGGTTAGTCAATAAATGTCAGTCAATAAATCGCGACGGACGATAGGGCTCCAGCAGGCTGACTCGCGCATCGTCCAAGATTTCGAGCGCCGCCAGTTGCCCGATCAGCGGCGCTAGCGTCACTCCGCTATGCATCGCCGCGACGTATAGATTCGGACAGCTCGCCGCAAAACCCACGATCGGATATTCGTCCAGCGGCATCACGCGGCGCCCAACTGTCACGCGCTCCACCGCCACGCCGCGCAACCCCGGAAGGACACGCGCCGCTTCGCGCAAGATTCGCTTGCCGTACTCACCAGCTTCCGCAACCGTACCCACGGCCGTCCCAACACCCGCGACAATCTGCCCGCCCACAATCACGCGCCCATCCAGCTTCTGCTTGCAATGAATGTCAGGCGCGAGCACCACCCGGTCAATCAGTTTTGGCTGGGGCCGCGTATGCACCAGGACGCCTTCGGACTCCTTCAAGGGAACGCTGACCTCCGCCATCCCGGCCAAGTGCGGGATAGCCACGCCGCACGCCAGCACCACCACACTTGCTTCGAGCGAAGTCTCTCCGGCCTGGATCGCGGTGACTCGCCCGCCCTGCATCTTCAAACCCGTGACCTCGTGCGGATATCGCACTTCCGCGCCCGCTTCGCGCACCTGGCGCAGCATGGCCTTCACCGCGTCCATCGGATCGAGCGCGCCCTCAAACTCGCAGTGGCATGCCGCTCCGAATTCGCCCGGCGCAACGTTGGGTAGCAACTGGTGCATCTGATCCTCGTCGATCAGATACGTTGCATAGCCCCACGCCTGATGCCCGCGGACACTCTCGCGCAATGCATCAGCGCCGTCCGCCGGGGCCCACGCGACGCTCCCGCCCCACTGCACTTTCAGCTCGCCGCCCAGTTCCGTTTCCAGGCGGCGCCACCCGGCGATCCCCAATTGGTTCAGATCGAAGTAAGCCCGCGGGCACTTCGAGAACGTCGCATTGATCCATCCGAACGATTTCTCGGTGGCGCCCGCGCCGGGACGAACCGCGTCCACGATCGCCACCTTGGCGCCGCGCTTTGCCAGATGGTAGGCAATGGAGGCCCCGATGATTCCGGCCCCCACCACTACGATGCGATCGGTTGTCATGATTGAACGGAACCGCGCCCCGCCCGGGGAGCTACTTCTTGCACTCGGCGCACCCGCAGATTTTGCGCAAGTGATCGAAAGAGTAGATGCCTGTATTATGCCCGTCGTTCCACTCGATGCGAATCGCGTAATGCCCCACCGCTTCCACGTTCAGCATCTTGAGCGTTGGCTTGTACATCTGGAACGGATTGGCAGGCGGAGCGGAATAGTTGGTCTTCTGCGGCTCGGTTCCGTGCGCGCCGGTGCAGCTCGCGCAGGGGCATTCATCGCGCAAATACGCGAGCGAATACTGGCTGTGATGCCCATCCTTCCAATCGATCTGAATGCCTTTCGATTTCGAAATGGCGATGTGTTCGGGTTCGGCTTGCGTCTCGATCATTGGGTCCGCCATTATTGTGTACGCTCGACGTCGCGGACGCCGGAAATGCGCCGGATGGCCGCCGCCACGCGCTCCAGTTGCTTCTTATCGCGGACCTCCACGGTCATGTCGATGATGGCTCCGTCGCCGCGCTTGTCGTCCCCGCTCGCCTCCAGGCTGCGGATGTTGCTCTGCTCGGCAAACAGCACGGAAGTGAGCTGGTTGAGCATACCCGGCCGGTCGTCCGTGTGAACTACAACGCGCACCGGAAATGTTTCGGTCACGGCGCGCGCCCATTCCACGTCGATCTTGCGCTCCACCTCATACATCAGATTCTGGACGTTCGAGCAATTCTTGGAATGCACCGCGATGCCCTTTGCCGCGCGTCACATACCCCACGATGCCCTCGCCGCGAATCGGATTGCAGCACTTGGCGCGATACACCAGCAGATCGTCGACGCCTTTGACCTTGATTACCAGGTCGCCCTGATCGCCCAGAGCGCCGCCGGCCGCTCCGGTACCAGACGGCGCGGACGCTGGCTTGGGCGCTTCCACCGCCGGCTCCACCGAGTCCGGCGCCAGATTCTGCAGCACCTGCCGCGCGGAAAACTTGCCGTACCCGAGCGCCGCGTGCAGGTCTTCCGTCTTGCCGCAACCGTACTCGCCGGCCACGCGCTCCATATCCGCCTTCGTGATCTTCGCCAGCGACACGCCCAGCCGCCGCGCCTCGCGCTCCAGATATTTCTGCCCGATCTCGATCGCCTTGGCGTGCTCGGTGGCGTTGATGACGTGCTTGATCTTGTTGCGCGCCCGAGGCGTCTTCACCAACCCGAGCCAGTCCTTGCTCGGCATGTGCCCGGTCTGCGTCAGGATCTCCACCACGTCGCCGTTCTTCAGGTTGTACTTCAGCGGCACGATGCGGCCGTTCACCTTCGCGCCCACGCAGGTGTTGCCGACGTCGCTATGGATGGCGTATGCAAAATCGATGGGCGTGGCCTCGCGCGGCAGCGGAATCACCTTGCCCATCGGCGTGAACGTGTAGACTTCCTCCGGGTACAAATCCACTTTCAGCGTGGAAATGAACTCGCCCGGATCGCGCATTTCCTGCTGCCACTCCACCAGCTGCCGCAGCCAATTGATGCGCTGATCGTCCGCGCCGGGTCCCTTGCGCCCCTCTTTGTATTTCCAGTGCGCCGCGATGCCTTCCTCGGCCAGGCGGTGCATCTCCTCGGTGCGAATCTGGATTTCAAACGACCGCCCGCCCGCGCCGATCACCGATGTGTGCAGCGATTGATACAGGTTCGGCCGCGGAATCGCGATGAAATCCTTGATGCGTCCCGGGATCGGATGCCACTCGTTGTGGATCACGCCCAGCGCGGCGTAACAGTTCTTCACCGAGTCCGTGATGATGCGCAGCGCGAGCAAATCGTAGACTTGATCGAGCGCGATCTTCTGCCGCTTCATCTTCTGGAACACCGAATACGGCCGCTTGATCCGCGCCTCCACGCGCGCCGGAATATTCTCGCGCCGCAGATTCACTTCGACGTCGTGCCGCATCTTGGTGAGATACTCTTCGTTCTGCAGCCGCTGCGACTCGATCTCGCGCATCAGCTCCGCCCATGCCTCGGGCTCCAGATAGCGGAACGAAAGATCCTCCAGCTCGCCGCGGACTTTGCCCATCCCGAGCCGGTGCGCGATGGGCGCGTAGATCTCGGCCGTCTCCTGCGCGATGCGCAATTGCCGCTCGCGGCGGCAGCGCCCCCAGCGTGCGCATGTTGTGCAGCCGGTCCGCCAGCTTCACGATGATGACGCGGATGTCGTTCACCATCGCGAGCAGCATCTTGCGGACGTTCTCGGCCTGCCGTTCCTCGCGCGAGTAGAGCTTCAGCTTGCTCAGCTTGGTGACGCCGTCCACGCATGCCGCCACTTCCGGGCCGAACTCTTTCTTGATCGTCTCCAGGCTGAGGCTGGTGTCTTCGACGGTGTCGTGCAGCAGCCCCGTGATCAGGCAGACCATGTCCATCTGCATGTCCGCCAGGATCAGCGTGACGTGCAGCGGATGGATCATGTAGGGCTCGCCCGACTGCCGCAGTTGGTCCTTGTGCGCTTCGGCGGCCATGCGGTAGGCTTTTTCGAGCTGCGAGAGGTCGTCCTTCGGCCGCAGCGCGCGGATCTTCTGCTCCAGCTCGGCGTAGAGCTGCTCGACTAATCCGGGCGCGGGGACAACGGGGGCAACGTCTGTGGACACTCTAGTTCTAGGTTACTTGGTTGCGTTATCCACCGCTTGCCCGATCCGATTGCTAGACGTAGCTCGCCCGACGGGGATCAAACACATGCGGATGCCGATTCTTCTGGAACAGACCAAGTATCGCGTCGGTACCACGATCCAGCTTCAGTTGGCACTCTGGCGTGGTTAACGGCACCATCCAAAGAAAATGCACCGGATCGCCACCAAGCTTGAGCTCATCCGGCAACGCTTGATCGCGTTTGACGATCGGCGGCAAGAACAGAATGGTGTCTAAGATTGCGCTCCCAAAGAATGGTTTCGGAGGATTCCCATTCGGCACTGTGTGCCCAGATCCGATCCAAGCCTTCTGATCGTGTGGGAAATGTGCCAGCCAGCGCATCGTTTCAATGTATTCTTGCGTGGGTTCGGAGCAGTAGAAGATCAGCTCGACTCGCCGCGGGGCGTCCACCGAAGCAGGTAGCTCCATCGGCAAATCACTCATGCCCGAGGTCACCAGGGTGCAAGTGCTTCGCCCGTCCTTTGCTTGGCGAAAATACGTAAGGACATCGATGCGCGGCAACCGCGGAAGGGGCTCTAGCGAGGTATCGTGAACGTTACCGAAAATTCGCCCAAAAACCTCGTTGCGAGCTTCGGCAAACTTCGCCGTTGTCTCATCGGCGAAACCAATGTTGGGCGGCGACCACTCACTCTCTGGATAACGATGGATCACCGATCCACCAGCGGACCGTTCTTGCGGGGCTTTCTTCCCAAACCAGGCCATGAAATGCTTCTTATCCGCCCGATCGGCAACGGCTCCGCGAATCTTTACCCTCGGTTTGCCTATTGGGTTCTTGCCGCCTTACCCACCCGCTCTTCACTCAATGCCCGACCCAATAGCGTCTTAATTACCGCTTGCCGACTGATATTGAGCCGCGCCGCTCGCACATCCAGTTCGCGCAACATGCCCTGCGTCAGATCAACACTGACGCGTCGCGGGAACGCACAACAGTAAACCTATTAGTGAAGTAGGCTGAGATGTCCTCGCCCCGCGTCGCCATCTCCGCGATCTGATTGGCTGTCGGCGCCGCCGGTCTTGCTTTAGACATGATGGAGTTGCACGCTCGGCCGCACCGGGCCATCTTCAAAATGCACCATGGCCGCCTCAAGCACATTGGTGCGGAGCTCTTCCCAGGTCTCAGCCTCCGTGAAGATGGCGTGGCCGAGGGCCCGAGCACAATAGCCGCCCTCCTCCGCGTCGCGAACCTCGAAGATCAGCTCCATGCATTAAGAATACCTAAGCGGGCAAGCTCGAATCGGGCGGGTACGACAGCTACATCGCCTGCCGACACTCTATCCTTAGGTTACTTGGTTCCGATACTGCATGCACTCGTACGAAGAATTCATCCTTAGACGCCTTACTTCGACTTTGATTTCGCCGGCCGCTCTTCGTTCAGCGCCCGTCCAAGCAACGTCTTGATTACCGCTTGCCGGCTGATATTGAGACGAGCCGCTCGCGCATCGAGTTCCCGGAGCATGCCTTGCGTCAGATCAACGTTGACCCGCCGGACTGGTCTCACAACAGTGAACTTATTAGTGAAATAAGCTGAGATGTCTTCGCCCCGCGTCGCCATGTCCGCGATCTCGTCGGCGGTCTGCATCGTTGGTTTTGCTTTAGACATTTTCGGCATAGATTTGTTCTTCCTCCTGGGTGGCTTTCCAGGCTGTGATGAGGTGGTAGTATTCGCCTTCGGAGTCATGCCTGATTTCGAATATCACCGAGAATAAGCTACCGCTGCACCAACCGATAGCACGAAACTGTTCCGGATCGTCGCTCTTTTGGTCCACCAGGTAAGCCTGGTCAAAGATCTCTTGCGCCTCTTCAAGGCTGACGCCGTGCTTTCGTTTGACCTCACGGCTTTTCTCGCGGCTGTAGTCGAAGCGCGTATATAACTGTTATACCATCAAAACAATCCGCCGCACATCCTTCAGCAATACAAACAAATGCATCGCATCGCTTGGCGACGGCACGAAGTCAAAACGTTCATAGAAGCGCCGCGCGGCGTCATCCTTGGCATGAACCGCCACTGCACGGATGCCTGCAATCTCGGCTGCTTGCAAGGTTCGCAGCATCGCATCCTTCAAGAGCGCCTTGGCGACGCCTTGATTTTGCCAGCGGCGGTCTACCGCCAAACGCGCCAGCAGCATGATTGGTATGGGATGTCTCGCCAGGCCCTTTGTCAATCGCTGCGGAGCATCGTCGTACAAAACCTGTCCGGCAGCTAACGCGTGATAGCCAACGATGGCGCCATCGAGAAGGCCAACATAAGTTTGGGAGGCGCCCGCTTGCTGATTCTGCCAGGCATAGCGCCGCAGGTATTTGTTGAGTTCTTCCCGGCCACAGTCGAAGTCTTCCACCGCGTGATCGCGCCGAAGTTTTTCGACTAGCCGCTGCTCACTCACCGCTTCGAGGAGGATTCAAAGAACCCAGGTTCTTTGAGGAGACGCTTCAGACGGGGCAGCGGCCGTGGAGGAGCATCCAGCGCAGCCAGGAAGGCCTTCCATTGAACAGCGTCCAACCCGAAAGTGCGGCGATCAGCCAACGCCTCATCGGCACGCGTCAGCGCGCTCTCCAAGACAAACTCGCTTACCGACCTGCGCGATGCGGCAGCCGCCGCCTGCAGCACTGCCTTAGCTTCACGTGTGAGCCTTAGGTCGAGTTTCTCGGTGCGCGTGGAACGCTGTGTCATCCTTGTCCTTCAGGGTAGCTCCCTTGCCAGACAATGTCAAGACAGACGATTGTCCCGTCGTTATTGCTTAAAGCGGTTCGATAAATAGTTCAGAATCGCTTCCCGGTCCTGCGGCTTCACCTGTGCGCCCCAGCCCGTCATCTTGTTTATCTCGCGGTCCCACTGCGCGCCGGTCAGGTGTTGTTGCTGCATCATGTGGTCATCATGGCAAGCGAAGCAGGCGGCCTTGTAGCCCTCCGGATTTGCAGTTTCCGGAGCGGCCGACTTCGGCGGCAGCAATAGACGGCGCTTGCGCCGAGATCGTAACCGGGACCGGCTGGGCCACGTTCCACAAATAGCCATTCGGATTCCATTCCTCAGCCAGCGGCTGAGTCTGGCCAGCCATATTCGTCGCACGCGACATCAGCGTATACTTGCCCTCGGCAGGCTTCCAGTCATAGTGCCAGATGCGCCAACCGTATTTGGTCTGCTGGCCGGTTAGCTTGGCCGGCTTCCAACTCTGGCCACCATCGGTCGAAACCTCGACCTTGCTGACGGGCGAAGTGTTGGACCACGCGGTGCCTTGGACTCGCACGGTCCCAGGCTTAGCCCATCCAGCCGGAACCGCGATCACGGACTTCACGTTGAGATCGGTGACCGGCACCATCTCCGACGCGTCCACAGCCGTGCCCGGAGGAACCGGGTGCGTGGGATGGCGGTACGCCGTCTTCATCCAGAAGCCCTCGAATTCGTGATCGAGCACTTCGATGTGCTGCAACCATTTCACCCACGAATCGCCCGCCCATCCAGGCGCGATCACGCGCAACGGAAATCCGTGCTGGATCGGCAACGCTTGGCCGTTCATCTCGTACGCCAGCAAAGTATCGGGATGGAGCGCCTTGGCGGTCGTGATGGTGCGCTGAAAATCCGGCATCTTGCCCAGCGGGACATCGGCGCCATCGCACAAAATCTCCGTGGCCGAACTCTTGATGCCGGCTTTTTGCAGCACGTCTCGGAGGCGCACTCCGGCCCAGCGCCCATTGCCGACCGAGCCAAAAGCCCACTGGGTGCCCGCAACGTGCGGCTCGTAGAAACTTTCTTCCATTGCCGGCGCATTCCAACACGCCGACCAGCTCCACTCGCGGCAGCTTCTTGAGATCGTCCATCGTCAGCGTCATCGGATGTTCGACCACGCCATCGATCTTGAGGCTCCACTCGCTCAGGTTTACCGTGGGCGTGTAGGTGTGGCAGCGGACGAAGAAGCGATCGATCGGCGTGATCCAATCGGTGAAGCCGTCCAGCGGCATCTCGAGATCTTCGGGCCGGGGCGATCGTACGATCATCCGCGACAGATCGGCCTGGTCGGCTCCCCGCAAAACACGCGAAAGCGCGGCTGCGGCTGCGCCAGCGAAAAGCTTGCGGCGGCTGATGATCATGCTTTCCTCCAGCGGCCTACTCGCCGCCCTTGATATAAACGAACCCGGCCTCTTGCTTGCGGACCAACTCCGCAACGCCTGAATCCACCTGCGTGGCGAAGGGGAAAAGATCGTCGCCGGTCACCTTCATGGCGCGCATGGTGTTCTGGCAGGCGGCGAGCACCACGCCACTGTCCGCGGCGGCTTTCAGGCGGTCTGCGTACGCGGAGTTGGTCTTCAGCAACATCCGCAGACCCTTGCCGAAGAATACGATCTCGACTTGCGTGCCGTCGGCGGCAAAGATCTTCTGCACGTTCTCGACGTTGTGAAAGAGCTGATCCCAGCCGGATGGCTCCGGAGCATTGAGCTCAAAGACCACCTTGTGTTTCGCGGCTTTGGGTGTTTGTGGAAGCGCAGTGGCGGCGAATGCGAGCGCCAGCGCGATCAGGGAGAAAATGGTTTTCTTCATAAGCGTTAGTTCAACACCTTAATTCAATCCGACGTGCACGTAACCGCGAAGCTGCAAATTGACCAGCGTTGTCAGAGCCCAGAGATCGACCTCGATCTCCGGCTGGACGGCCTTCGGATCGATCTTGCGCGCCATCAGGGCTTGGCCGCAAACCCGGAAGTCGACGCCCGCCTTCTTCATGCTCTGAATCAAAGCAATATTTGGATTGTCTTTGCCGTCGTTGCGAGCTTTGAAGGCCTCGTTGTTCATGACGACGTCCGTCCCGCCGCGATGGAACACCACCGCGATCTTTCGATGATCGGCCAGCACGCCGTTCTTGGCGAGCGTGTTGACATAGCGCGTCACGGCGTTCAGTCCCGGATTCACTTCATCAATCTTTGGAGCTGCGGTAGCGATGTCGAACACCACCTTGTACATCATGTTCGGATCGGGCAGCTCTTTCGCGCCGGGCAGGTCCTTGGCGACCTCGCCGCCGGGGATCGGCAGCGTTTCGCCGGATTGCGCGAAAACTGAACCAGAGAGTGTAGTCAAAGCGGCTAGTACGGCCGCGCCAGCGAAGAACGACTTCTTCATCTTGACCTCCATTCGAACGGCTGAAACGAAACTATTGTATATGAAGCTGCCGGACGCGACCCGTGCGGCGGCCCGGCGCCACCGGTGACGGCTGCGTCCGTCAAATCTCCGACAATTCAGAAATCGTGCCCTGCGGTATCTTTGGTTCCAGGCCAATAAAGGCTGAGACAACGCCCTTAAGCTCCTTGCCAATGCCCTCGAAGTCCCACGCTTTGTGGGAGGGTCTGCCAGCGATGCGTTGCGCCGTGAGATGGTGCAATTCCTTGTTTGCCCGTGCTCGAGCACTTTCGAGAAGAGGAGTGATCGCCGGGCGCTTGGCATCCCAATTCGCAACGTAATCGACTGCAAGCACGTCGTCGGCGTGGGGATTGGACGGATAGAAGAATTCGATCAAGTTCCTGAGATGGAGCCCGAAGCCCTCGACTTTCAGATTCGCCTCGAACTGATCGCGCGGCTTTATTGCACGACAAACAACGAACATCTGAGCTTCATAGAAAAGGTGCTCCCCAGCGAACGAGAAGAGGTCTATCGACGGGGCCACCCGCTTTGCTCGCGATTCTGTAGGCATGTCGAACTGGATTCTATCACCGTCGGAAACCAACTAGGCGGCGTCCGCTTCCGCGATCAGGACGCCGTGAACTCCAGAATATCCACAGGTCCCGCGCTGACCGTGCGCTGCCATTCGAAACCGGCGGGCGCCGCCAAACCTATATATTCGCGCTCGGTGCGCTGCTTACCGCCGAACAACGCGAGCATGAAGATATCGAGCATCTGCGTCCAGTTGGCCGTGGGTTGGTCCGGAATCAAGCTCTCGATCAGCAGGAGCCGCGCGTGGCCGGACGTGGCGCGGCGCACTGACCGCAAGAGGCGCAATGCATCGGGATCGGTCCAGTCGTGAACCACTTCCATCAATACATAGGCATCGGCTTCCGGCAAGCGGTCCTCGAAGAAATCGCCGCTGTGGAACTCCAACCGGTCCGCCGCGATCGTGGAAGCATCGGCGATCACGTGGGGCTGGTCGAAGAGAACACCATGCGAACGCGGGTAACGATCGAGCACCGCGTGTAACAGATGGCCCCGGCCGCCGCCGATGTCGGCGATGCGCCGGAAAGAGGAAAAATCGTAGGCGTCGAGAATGGCCGCGATCTGCGCATGGGCTTTGGCCTGCATGGCGGCATCGAACAGCCGGCCTTCTTCAGGATGTTGCGCCAGGTAGCCCCAGTATCCTTCCGGGTAGGCCTGTTCGGCGGAGGATGCACCAGTGGCCACGGAATGGCGAAGGTGTTCAACAGGCCGGGCATTCACCGGCGCTCCGATCATGCGCACCATCGAGCGCAGCGACTGCGGGTGCGCAGACTGAAGCAGCCGCGACTCGGGCGTGTGCGACACCAACTCGCCGTTTACGGTGAAGACTCCATGGGCGGCCAACAGGCGCAGCACCCGGCGCAGCGCCTCGGCGTCGACCTCGCGGGCGGAAGCGAGCGCCGCCACGCTTACCGGCTCGGCTTCAATCAAATCCGCGATCGCGAGATCGGCCACTGTCAGCAGGCACCGGGCAGGTACAAAGCCACCGGCGATTTGCAAAACGCGTTCAACCGGCGGCATGTCTTAGTGAATGTACTCCCAGCCGGCTTTCTGCTTGCGGACTAGTTCCGCGACCCCGGAGTCCACCTGCGTCGCGAACGGAAAGAGGTCCTCCGTCTTCACGTTGAGGAACTTCATCGCGTTCTGGCAGGCGGCAAGGGTGACCCCGCTATCGGCCAACTGCTTCAAGCGCGCCTCATAGGCCGTGTTCTTCTTCAGCAGCATGTTGAGTCCCGGGCCGAAGAACACCACCTCCACTTGAACGCCGTCCTTGGCGAGGGCTTTCTGCATATTGGCGACATGCATCGGCAGCACGTCCCAAGCCTGTCCCTCCGGTTCCGTCAACTGAAAGACAACCTGATATTTCGGTTGACTGGGGGTTTGCGATAAGACGGTGAACCCGGCGATGATCGCTAGTGCGGCAACAGCCAGAATTGTTTTTTTCATAAGCTCCTCTCGATGAACTGTTCAGTTTCTCAAACATGATAGTGCATTTGCGCGAGGGAACCGATTGGTGTCAGTATGATCGATGCCGATGAACGAAAGAGCGAACCCGGTTGCCGCCCCCGCGGTGGAAACGCGGCTGATCTATGCGCACGGCGTGGCCGCCATTGTGACGCTGCTCATCTCAGTGACGTTTGGCATCCTGGCGTCGCTCGAGTTGCTGGTTCCGGATCTGGGCGCAAACCACGTGTGGCTGAGTTGGGGCCGCCTGCGATACGACCACACGCAGGGCATCATGCTGGGATGGCTCGGCAACGCGTTCTTCGCTTTTCTCTATCACGCGGTGCCCTTGCTCACCGGCCGTCCAGTCACCAGCGTGCGGCTGGGCCAATGGATATTCGGCCTATGGAATTTCGCGGTGGTCGCGCCCGGCTGGGTGCTGGTGCTCGCCGGATTCAGCCAGCCGCTGGAGTGGGCGGAGTTCCCGATCGTAGTCGACGTGTTCGTCGTCCTCGCGCTCGCGTTGGCTATCATCCAGTTCTTGCCGCCGTTTTTCTGGCGCGGCCTGGAAGATCTTTACGTGTCGAGCTGGTATGTCATCGGCGCGTTGGTGTTCACGCTGCTGGCTTACCCCATGGGCAACTTCGTGCCCGAGTTCGTGCCGGGCGCGCGCGGAGCAGCCTTCAGCGGACTCTGGATTCACGATGCAGTGGGCCTATACGTGACACCTCTCGCGCTCGCCATCATCTACTTCGTCATTCCCGCCGCCACGCGCCGTCCGATCTTCAGCCACTTTCTTTCGATGCTCGGCTTCTGGCTATTGTTCTTCCTCTATCCGCTGAACGGCACGCATCATTATGTGTTCTCCGTCATCCCCATGAGCGCGCAGATCGGAGCCATCACTGCGTCGGCGCTGCTCGGCGTCGACGTGATTATCGTCGTAGCGAATCTGCTGCTCTCGCTGCGCGGCGCCGGCGTCTTCCCGCGCGATGTGGCGCTGCGCTTCGCGGCGATGAGCACCATCTTCTACTTGGTGGTGAGCATCCAGGGTTCGATACAAGCGCAGATGTCCGTCAACCAAGCGATCCACTTTTCCGACTGGGTGATCGGGCACTCGCATCTCGCCATGCTCGGCTTCGCGACGTTTGCGGCGGCGGGCGGGCTGGCGCACGTATGGCAGCGCATCCCCTGGGCCCGCTACAACGCACGCGCGCTCGAGTGGTCGTATTGGCTGCTATTTGCCGGCGTGATCCTGATGGTGACGGATCTGACGATCGCGGGGATCGTGGAAGCGCGGCTATGGCAGTCGGCTGCGCCGTGGCTGGATTCTGTGCGGGCTGCGCGGCCATACTGGATCGTTCGCACTGGTTCGGCGATTCCGATCGCGGCCGGGTTCATCGCGTTGCTTCTGGGCCTGACCACCGGTCCGCGCGGCGCCGGTCTTGAATCCGTGGAGCAGACCATCGGGCTGGAACCGGTTCGTGAAATCGCACCACGCCTCGCGCCGGCGGAGGTTTCGTGAGCCGCAACGCGGGGCGCTTTCTTCGCATGTCCTACCTGGTGGCGAGCGTCGCCGGAGTGTTGTTCTTTGCGATGTCGGTGGCACTGCTGGGCATCTGGCCGGGCCGCGTATTAGAAGACGAGACGCGCGCTATGTCGCCAGCGCATCCACTCGGCCTCAGCGTGAGCGAACAACGCGGGCGCGTCATCTATAGCCGCGAAGGATGCGCCTACTGCCACACGCAACAGGTCCGCTACCTGCACTCCGACATGGCGCGATTCGGAGCGCCCACTCTGGCTTGGGAGACTCGTTTCGATTATCCGCACCTGTGGGGCACGCGGCGGATCGGACCCGACCTGGCGCGCGAGGGCGCTACGCGTTCCGACGACTGGCAGTTCGCGCATCTCTATCGCGCCACGCACTGTGGTGTCGGATTCCGTGATGCCGGCCTATCCATCGTTGTTCGATGGATCCGCGGATCGCCCCAGGCAGGAAGCGCGCGATCTGGTGGCGTACCTGAACACGCTCGGCCGCGCGCGCGAACTGGCCGGACCGGAAGGCGAAGCGCACGCCCGCGCCGCCTGCAACTGCCCGAATGATGAAATGGCGCAGATGGCGTTTCACGCAGCCGCACTGAATGCGAATCCTGCCAGGGCTCGGCGGCAGGGCGCCGCTCCGCAGCTAGCGGCAACGGGCGATCTGGTTCGCGGACAGCAGCTCTATCTTCACAATTGCGCGAGCTGCCATGGATTGCGCGGCGAAGCCGATGGACCCGGCGCCTCGGCGCTGCACCCGCAGCCGGCGAATCTGGCCGGGCACGAATACACGGTCGATCACCTCGGCCAGGTTCTGTGGAACGGAGTCGCGGGAACATCCATGCAGGGCTGGCGCGATCTTTCGGCCCATGACCTTGCGGCTATCGCTCAAGTGGTGCGCGGTTTTTACGTGGCGCAGCAGGAGCCGGTGCTTCCGGCGAATATCGTCGACCTCGGCGCGCAGATCTACACAGCCAATTGCGTGCAATGCCACGGCGAGCGCGGCGCGGGAGATGGATCGGCAGTGGGCGAGTTGTCCATGTCGCCGGCCGACTTTCGCGGAGCGCGCCCCAGCGTAGCCGAGAGCCTGCGCGCTTTGCGTAACGGCGTGGACGGCACGCCCATGGCTCCCTGGACCGAACGATTGAACGAAGCGGAGCTGTCCGCGGTCGCATATTACGTTCGCAACTTTTTCCAGGGGGGACGATGATCACCAGCGTCATTGTTTTCTCCGCGATCGGATTTGCCGCCGCGTTTTTCGCCGCCTGGCTCATGCGGCCCGATCTGCGCGCCTGGATCGAGCGGCCGAAGTACAAGTTCCAGGCAAATGTGAAAAACTATGATCACGTCCGCTGTAGGGGCCCCGAAAGGAGCAAGTCCGCATGAGTGATCGCCAACCGCGAAGCGAGCAAGGCGGCATGGCCGGCGTGCTTCTGGTCTGTTGCGCCGTGGGAGCGATCATCGTCGGCGCTACGTTGACTCTGGGCCTGCGCCGGTCCTTCACGTCGCACGCGAACGTGCCAGACATCGCTACCGAAGAATATGGGAAACGCCTGCTGGCCCAGACTTCGGAACTGCTCGGCCCGCACAATCCCGATCCCAAGATGCGTTTTTCAGGAAGCGGCCTGAACTGCGGCTCATGTCATTTGGGTACGGGCACTGAACCTGGCACCTTGGCTCTGATGCAGGCCACCGAACACTACCCGCGATTCTCGGGGCGCACCGGCGGCATGACCGACATCGAAGACCGCGTCAACGAGTGCCTGCAGCGCAGCATGAATGGGCGCGCGCTCCCCGCGAACAGCCCGGAGATGATCGCGATGGCGTCCTACATCCGCTCGCTCGGCGACCGCAACGCCGCCATGGGCGCCAGCCTCCGCAAAGCGAAAGAGGCTGCGGCGTTCAAGACTCCCAACCGCGCGGCCGATCTGAAGGCCGGCGAGAAGGTTTTCGGCGACCGTTGCGCGATCTGCCACGGCAAGGATGGCGCTGGTCTGCTGGCTACCGCCAATCCCTTGCACGGGTACGTGTTCCCTCCGCTGTGGGGCCCCGACAGCTTCAACGACGGCGCGGGCATGCACCGTGTTCTTACCGCCGCCCGCTTCATCAAGGCGCGCATGCCGCTGGGCAAGGCCGATCTTACCGACGAGCAGGCCTTCGACGTCGCGGCCTACATCAATTCGCAGCCTCGGCCCCACATGGCGAACCTCGATCGCGATTTCCCGGACCGCAAGGCCAAGCCCGTCGACACCGGGTATGGGCCCTACGCTGATTCCTTTCCCATGGAGCAGCACCAGTTCGGCCCGTTTGCGCCGATTGAGGCGTATTATAAGAAGCTGAAGAAGTCCAAATGATTGCCGGGCCAACAAACCCTGCGTAAGAAAGGCTGAGATGAAGATTCGAGTGTTGGGTTCCCTATTTCTGCTTTCGCTCGCCGCCTCCGCCGCACCCGCCGTGCGGAGCGACATGCTGGTTTCCACCGCCTGGCTGGCGCAGCACCTCAACGATCCGAACATCGTCATCCTCCACGTGTCGCGGGATCGCAAGACTTACGACGCGGGGCACATCCCTGGTGCTCGATTCCTAGCCTTGTCGGACATTGCGGTGACACGCGATGGACTGCTGAACGAACTGCCACCCGCGGCCGCTCTCAAGACGGTGTTCGAAAGCGCCGGTGTGTCCGACGATTCTCGCGTCATCTTATACGGTGATGCCTCCGTTCTCCCGGCGACCCGCGCCTATTTCACACTGGATTATCTGGGGCACGAAGCCACGGCCTTGCTCGATGGCGGGCTCCACAAATGGACCACGGAATCCCGTCCACTCGCGAAGGATTCTCCCGAAGTGAAGCAGGGCCGTCTGACTGCGCGCCCCCGGCCGGAGGTCGTAGTGGATATCAATGCCGTGAAAGATCTCTCGTACGCCGCGACGAATGCCCCGGCCTCCACGCCGGTGTTGGTGGATGCCCGCACGGCGGGAGAGTTCGCTGGAACTACTGCGGCGTCCTCGGAAATCCCGCGGCCTGGCCACATTCCCGGCGCAACCAACGTTTATTGGATGCAGACGCAGGCCAGCAAAGACGACATGTCACTGCTTCCGGAAGCGGAACTTCGCAAGCTGTATGAGTCGCTCGGAGTGAAGCCGGACCGCCCGGTCGTCACCTACTGCAATACGGGCATGCAGGCATCGCAATCGTATTTCACGTTGAAGTACCTGGGCTACGACACGCATATGTACGACGGATCGTTCTCGCAGTGGAGCGCGGCGAAGGATTCCGACGTCCAGAAGTAGAGCGGCTATTCGCCGATCGGGATCATGACGTGTGCGTTGGCCGTGCCCGCGAGCATCAGCCACGGTAGACCGTGACCTTTGAGTGCAGCGTCGCGTTGGCTCGTAGTTGACACACCGATTGAGTCCGGCGTCGCATAGGGCACGGACATCACCCAAAGGCGTTTGATCGCGCCATCTTTGGTCGCCAACCGGTAGGACATGGTCCCGAACGGCGGGACTTTGAGGGTCCCCGCTTTAATCGCGTCGGCGACCGCATCTTGGATTTCCTTGTCGGACTTCTTTTGCGCGTGCAGCTTCGCTTCCAGTTCATGACGCGGCGCCATCACACTGCTATAGCAGCGAATGAACCCGTCGCTTGGATTCCGGGGCTCGCATTCCAAGGTATTGGTACCCTGGCGAAGCACCTTTCGGGCGCCGGTTTCCAGGTCGTAAGTCACCACCGTTGCACCCGCCCGCAGATCCTCTGGCAGGGGCAGCACGGCTTCCGTGATCTGATCTTCAGCCGACTGGGTTGCGGCTATCGCAAACGAGAACAGGTTCGTGAGCGCGAGCGCGCCAACCAGTCCGATGAAACGTTTCATGTCAAGCCTCCGCGAAGGAAAGTGTCCCACAATCAAAGCAGGGACTCAACTCCAGCAGCGCCACTTCCGGCCGCCTGGTGATAATCTAATTGAAGCAATCTGGCAACTTTCATCGCGATAAGGAGATCACCGATGCCGGAGCAGATCACCCGCAGAGACACCTTGAAGTCAGGTTTAGCCGCCGCCGGCCTGTTAGCGCTTGTTCCGGACTGGGCCATACCCGCGCCGACTGGAGGCGAGATCGACATCCCGTTCACCGACTATCCGAAGGACTACAAGGTGAATGGCAATCCCAACGCGGCGAATCGGTTTCTCGATATCCGCAAGATCGACGGACAAATCACTCCCAACGACCAGTTCTTCTTCATCCAGCACTACAACCGTCCGGAGATCGACGGGAACACCTACCGGCTGAAGTTGACCGGGATGGTGAACAAGCCGATGGAACTTTCCCTCGCCGATCTCAAGGCGATGAAATCCACCGACCTGGTGAATGGCTACGAATGCTCCGGCAACAGCAGCCGGTTCTTTGATGGACTTTCGTCGTGCGGCAAATTCACCGGCGTGCCGTTGAACCACGTTTTAAAACATGCCGGCGTCGGCGCGAAGGCGCGCGAGGTCGTATTTTTCGGCACCGATCGAGGCAAGGAAGACGTCGTGTTCCGGCAAGACACCTACAAGCTCGAACAGCAGTTTGGCCGCAGCATCACGCTGGAACATGCGATGAAACCGGAGCCGATACTGGCCTACGCGCTCAATGGCCAGCCGCTCACGCGCGATCAGGGTTTTCCGGTTCGCCTCATCATGCCGGGCCGGTATGGTGTTTCGAACGTGAAGTGGGTCGCTGAAATCCATCTGCAAGAAGATCGCTATCTGGGAAATTTCCAAGCCCGCTGGTATCGCACTTTGCGCGGCGTCGGTGGCACGGGAGAAGACGCCGATCCCAACACCCAATGGGTGGAGACCGAAGTCACTCACATGAACATCAAGTCGGTAATCACTCGCGTCAGAAAGAACTCGAGCGGACACCAGGTCTTCGGCTTCGTGTTGAACGATGGCACGCCGCTGAGGTCGGTGGAAGTCAGCGTGGATGGCGGGCCCTGGCAAGCCGCGGCGCTCGACAAATCCAACACGCGCTACTCGTGGAAACTGTTCACCTTCGATTGGAAGGATGCCACGCCGGGCGAACATACGCTGGTTTCCCGCGCCACCGACGTGGACGGAACAGTACAACCGGCAAAAGCCGAACTCAGCCGGAAGAAAACATTTCTCGAAGATAACGCGCAGTTCCCCCGCAAAATCATGCTCGCGTAGCGCGGCTTGCCGGCAGTTCCACGCCGCAGAACCGCAGGAATTCGTGCAAGCCCTGATCGACGTATTTCTGGCGATGAATCAGTAGCGTGATCTGGCGCCGCAGGTCGAGCCAGGGCGCGTATACCAGACGAAGTTGACCGATCTTCAGCTCCGGGTCCACGGCCGAACGCGAGATGCAGCCCAGTCCGGCGCCGCCCATCACTGCTCGTTTCACAGCGCCGATACCGGCTAATTCCAGCGGAACATGGAGCAGGCGCAATCGGCCCTCAATCGCGTCTTCGAAAACGGCTCGGGTGCCGGATCCCGCTTCGCGCAAAACCCAGCGGCTGTCAGCCAGAGCGGACGGCGTGGCCCGGCGTCCCGCCAGCGGATGGCCAGGCGCGGCGATGATCACCAGTTTGTCTTCTCGCCAGGGGAATGCTTCGAGGTCGGGATGGCGGGAGAAGCCCTCAACCCATCCCGCGTCGCTTTCGAACTGTTGTACCGAGGCAACCACATAGTCCGTGTTTCCGACAGCCAAATGGAAGCGAGCATCCGCGTGACGCCGCGTGAACCGGGCGATGAGGGAAGGCAGCATGTAGTTGCCAACTGTAAGGCTGGCGCAGAGTTTGACGTTTAGCGGCCGGTGACCGGTGCCCGCTTCGATATCGCGAACCCGGTCTAGCACCTGGATCGTGGCCGGCAATAGTTCACGGCCCGCTGCGTTCACCACGATCCGACGGCCATTCCTGTCAAACAGCCGGCGGTGCAATTGGTTTTCGAGCTCCGCGAGAGCCTGGCTGGTAGCGGCCTGGGATAACCCAATGCGGTTTGCCGCCCGGGTAATTGCGCCCTCCTGATAGATGGCCGCGAAGATCTCCAGTTGGCGAAGCGTGATCTGCATGCCTCCATCTTAAATCGGTCGAACCGAATAAGATCATCGACATTATCAGTTTTACTTATTTTGGATATCCGGCTAGTGTGGAACCATGTCCCGAGAACTTAGCGCCGGTGTGGCGCTATGCCTGTCGGCTTCCCTGCTGGCCTGGGCGGCCGCGGTGCTTCCGTGGAACCATCAACTGCAACTTAGCCCGCTGACGCTGGCGATCATCGCTGGAATGGCGGCGGGCAATACCTTGCCGCGGCATCTGTTGGCACGGTTGCAGCCTGGCCTGCGGTTCTGCCAACAAACGCTGCTGCGGCTCGGCATCGTGCTCTACGGCGTCCGCCTGACGGTAGGGGATCTGTCGAACCTCGGTCCTCGTGCGTTGGTGCTGGATTTGACCGTCATCGGGAGTGTCCTGCTGATTGGGTACTGGCTGGGTACCCGCGTATTCGGCTTGGATGCCGACACTGCGTTGCTGGTGAGCGCGGGCAGCGGAATCTGCGGAGCCGCCGCAGTCCTGGCGACCGAACGGGTGATCGATAGCGAATCGCACAAGGTCAGCGTGGCCGTAGCCACCGTGGTGGTGTTTGGAACCATCGCCATGTTCCTTTACCCCGTGCTCTATCCTCTTACTGGATTCACCGAGCGCCAGTTCGGCATCTACACCGGTGCCACGGTGCACGAAGTGGCCCAGGCCCTCGCGGCCGGACGCGCCGTGAGCCAGGCGGCTAGCGATACGGCAGTGATCACGAAAATGTTGCGCGTGCTGCTGCTCGCTCCGGTGCTCGTCGTCATCAGCCGTTTGCGGCGCGCGAGCGATGCCAGCGTGTCGCGGAAGATCAAGTTTCCCTGGTTCGTGGTCTGGTTTGGCGCCGTGATCGTCGCGCAGTCTCTTGTAAAGTTGCCCCCGGCCGTTCGGACGCACCTCATCGATTTCGATACGGTATTGTTGTCGAGCGCGATGTTCGCACTTGGTATGGCGACCCGCTGGCAGCAATTGAAACAGGCCGGCACTCGGCCGCTGTTGCTGGCCGCCACGATTTTCGCTGGTCTCGTTTCCGGCGGATGGGTGATGACGCGGCTGCTGGTGTGAGACGCTAGGCCGCACTCTGCTTGTCGGCAACAAACATATAGCGGTTCAAGCTGAAGAAGAACTCGCCCCTTTTGCCAAGCGCAGCGAACTCGGCAAACCAGGCGTGGGCCTCGCTCTGAGTGATGCCGTTCCGCCCCGCCGCGAACGATGCCATCATTTCGAGCATGCCCTTTGCGTAGGTTTTGTCCTCAAACTCCGGATTGAACATGGGGATCGCCATCCGCTGGCGGACGGTGAAGCCAGCTTCGCGCAATTGCCGGGACAGAGCACGCGGCAGATAAGCGTGCACGAAGTGATCGTCCCAAGCCGCAACGACGCGGGCCATGCGCACCACGTCTTCAGTGTGAATCACTAACGATCCATAATCGGTATCCAGGATGACCGCACGCCCGCCCGGCCGCAGCACGCGATGCAGCTCAGCGAGCGCCGCTGGAATATCGGAAATGTATTCGTAGACCTGCGTGGACACGGCCGCGTCAAAGGTGTCGTCTGGATAAGGCAGCTTCGCCGCGTCGGCCGATCGAAATTCAGCCCAGGGCAGATCGGCGCAGCGTTTCCGAGACATCGCCACCATGGCCTCGCTGCGATCGATCCCGCAGACACAACCCTCGGAGCCGACGGCAACCGCCATGTCATGAGCCAGGAGTCCTGGACCCGAGCCGATATCCAGCACATGTTCGCCCAGAGCCAAATCCAGCGCTTGTAGCACCTGCTTGCGCTGCGCGATCACTTCAGGCGTGGCGTACAAAGCCTCGATCTTGCGGCTCAGCTCGTCATCGAACTTGAATTGGCTCATTTGGATAGATTACGACGGGGCGTCATGCCGAGGGACTCGGCTGTAGTTCTTGATACCATGGTGCTCGAATAAGCGCGTATTCCGGAAGGAGCTTTTCATGGCCACAATCGTCGTCAACGGAGTCCGGCGCGATGTCCAGTCGCCCGCCGACACTCCACTCCTCTATGTCCTGCGAAATGATCTCGAACTGTCTGGACCGCAGTTCGGCTGCGGCCTGGCCCAGTGCGGGGCCTGTTCGATCTTGGTCGATGGCAAGGAAATCCGTTCGTGCGTGACGCCGCTCTCAGCAGCCTCCGGCAAGGAAATCACAACACTCGAAGGGCTCCCCGCTCGGTGGGCACAGCAGAAGGGATTATCGAAGGCTGATGCCGAGAAGACGCTGCATCCCGTGCAGCAAGCGTGGATCGAAGAGCAAACGCCGTTGTGCGGCTTTTGCCAGAACGGCATGATGATCAAGGCGACGGAGTTGCTCGAACACACCGCGAAGCCGACCGTCGCGGAAATCAAAGAGGCGTTCACAACGTCTGGCCCCTCGCCGCATCTGTGCCGCTGCGGCAGCTACATTGCGATCATCGACGCCGTGCGGCGCGCCGGCCAGATCATGGCGGAGAGGAGCTAAGGCGATGGCGATCTCGAACGAAAAATCCGTCAATGTCTTTGGCGCCACCCTGACGCGCCGGCAATTGGTCAAAACGGGCGGCGCGCTCTTTGTAGGCTTTGGAATCGCGGGCGCCGCGGTGCCGAAGAAAGCCGTCAAGACCGCCGGATCCAAGAACACGCTGGACCCGGCGCTTCCCAGCTCGTGGATTGAGATTCATCCCGACAACACAATCCTGATTCGCACCGGCAAGAGCGATTTCGGTCAGAGCACGACGTTCACCGCGTACCGCCAGATTGTGGCCGAAGAGTTGAGCGCGCCGTTTGAGGCGATCACGACAGTGGTGATGGGCGATACCGATCGCACGCCCGACGGTAGCGGCGCCTTCGATTTTCTCGGCCGGGGAACGCCGAACGTACGCAAAGCGGCGGCCTATACGTATCAGGCGCTGCTCGACCTCGCGTCCGAACGGCTCGGCGTTCCAAAGAGCGAGCTTTCCACAAAGGACGGTGTCGTTTCCGGCGGCGGGAAGAGCATGACGTATGGCGATCTCGTCAAGGGCCAGCAGTTGAAGCTCACGATCCCCGTGATGGGCGACCTGACAAGTCCGATGGGATTGACGGTCACGGGCGAGCCGCCCATGAAGCCAGTCAGTCAATACACCATCATCGGCAAGTCCTATAAGAACAGCGTGACGGCGTCCAAAGTCAGCGCTCGCGAGCAATGGGCCACCGATGTTCGTCTGCCAGGCATGTTGCACGCGCGCATGGTGCATCCCAAGACGCTTGGCTCAACGCTGGTGTCCGCGGGCGAGTTGGACAAAACGCGATTTCCCAATGCGCAAGTCGTCGTCAAAGGCAATCTGGTGGGAGTGGTGGCGCCCACCGAATGGGAAGCGATCCGCGCGGCGCAGCAAGTAGCTACCGCGACGAAGTGGACCGACTGGAAAGGCCTGCCGGGCGATGCGAAATTATTCGATCACCTGAGAGCCGCCGATTGGAAAACCACGCGCGTCACCAAGAGCGACAAAACCAGGGGCGACGTGCCGGCAACGGTGGCGGGGGCAGCGAAGAAGCTCTCGGCAACGTATGAGTTCCCGTTCCTGAAGCACGCCCCCATCGGGCCGACTTTGGCCGTGGCCGATGCTCGTCCGGACGGGACCGTTCACATCTACACGCATAACCAGAATCCGCAGGCGTTGCGCGGTGAAATCGCGCAGATGCTCGGGACCTCGATCGATCGCATCGTGGTGCGCACGTTCGCCGGCGCCGGCCATTATGGGAGATCCAACGGCGGGAATGCCGGAGCGGAAGACGAAGCAGTCATCCTGTCGAAGGCAGTTGGCAAGCCCGTAAGGGTACAATGGATGCGGCCCGAGGATTTCCAGTGGTCCACGCAATCGCCCGCTGCGATGTCCGATGTCGAAATCGCATTGGACGCGAAAGGCAAAATGGTCGCGTATCAGATCGACCATTACATGCCTGCGATGCAGGACGACCGGCCCGTGGGCGCCGTACTCGCCGGACTGCCGACCATGCCGGCTCCCAGCGAGAAGGGCGTTTTCATTGGCTCCACGGTCAACGACATTTCCGATCCCTGGATCTACGACGGCGTCGCGGTTTTGAAGGAACAAGGGCACGGCACGTTTCAGGTCGGCCAGAAAGCCTCGCCGCTCGCCATTGGACTTCGCGATCACAGCATGCGAACGCCGGGACAATTCCAGCAGAATTTCCCGCGCGAGTTGGCTATCAGCGAGGCTGCAGCGCTCGCGGGCGCGGACGCAATTCAGTTCCGTATCAATCACGCGACGGAAGAACGCGCGATCGGCGTGCTCAAGGCGGTCCGCGAAGCTTCGGGATGGGAGACGCGCTCTTCGCCCGTTGGCAGTCCAGTAGCGGTGGGCAACCAGGCGGTGCGCGGCCGGGGCGTTTCGGTGATGTTCCGCTCGGGGACCTACTGGGCCTGCGTCTGCGAAATCGCAGTTACTCCCGCGACTGGCGCGATCCAAGTGGAGAAGTATACGATCGCGGTGGACCCCGGCATCGTCGTCAACCCGATGCAGCTGAAGCGGCAGGTGGAAGGCGGCGCGATGATGGGAATCAGCCATGCGCTGCTGGAAGAAGCCAAGTTTGACGAGAGCGGGATCACGGCGCGCGACTGGCGCACCTATCCGATCCTCAAAATGTCCGACGTGCCCGAGATCAAAGTCGTGCTTCTGCACCGGCCCGAAGTGGGCGCCTATGGCGGCGGATCGGAAGCGGCGAATGCTCTTGCTGCGCCGGCGATCGCAGCAGCGCTTCATGACGCAACGGGAAAGATCGCCCGGCGTCTTCCATTGAAACCTGACTACGTACAGGCCCTGCTTACGGCCTGAGGTCGCGAGTCACTTCAGCCGTAGCGCGCTGACCAGCAGCTTCCCGAAAAATGCGCGGCGACGTTGGTCGAGGAAGAGCCACGACAACACGCCGACCGAGGCCGGAGTTCCAAAACCGGAATCGAGCGCGCGGCGCCGGTCGAGAATCCCAGCGAGCGTTTCCTGCGGGCGTTCGCGAAATTCATCGAGCATGGCGGTCTGATGAACGCACGAAATGGTGCAAAATGGCGCGCAGCCCTTGGGACGAGCAGCTTCGCGACGGATGTCGTCCACGGTGTAGTCATCCAACGCAATGCCGGGTTTGCCGCGTTGCTGCGAGCAGTAATGCACTAGCCCGTCTTCGCAGATATACAGGAACCGGCCGCCCGCACGGCAGTGCCAGTTGTTCGGCAATCCCCGCCCGATGTTCTCCTGAAAATGATCGAAATGCGCGAACGAGAACAGCGCGTTCCCGAGGCGCAGGAAGCGATCGTAAACGCTTCGATGGTCCGGCTCAAGCGGCTGAAGCTGGCCGCGATGATCGTGCAGAATGCCGACCGTGCTGGTGAATCCGAGCTCTCTGGCGCGCTCCCCGACCACAATCGCATCGTGCGGATTGCGAACTCCCGCGCCCAAAACTGAATTGATGGTAACGCCGAACTCGGCGTATCGCGCCAGCCACTCCAGCTTCCGGTCGAGGACGCGCAGGCTCTTCTTCGAAACATCGTCGGGCGCGACGTTGTCGATGCTGATCTGCAAATAATCGAGCCCGGCGCGATTCAGGGCGCGAATCCGGTCAGGAGTGAGAAGCAGGCCGTTGGTGATTAGTGTCGCGATCGCCCCGCGGTCCCGAATGCGGCGAATCAGGGCGTCCAGATCGGGATGCAACGTCGGCTCGCCTCCGCTCAGCGTGATGATGGTGGTGCCGAGATCGGCCAGCCGATCGATCCGGTGGAGCATAGTTTCGAGCGGCACCGGCGCGGAGGTTCTGTCATATTCGTTGCAATAGGAGCAATCCAGATTGCAGCGCCGGATGGGTACGATCTGCGCCAGAATCGGGTGGGAAGCCGATTGCATGGCGCGGACGAACATGCGCGTCTCGCGGACCTTCCGGTGAATCCGCCGGATCAACTTCATTACTCTTAGTTTGACCTATCTGAATCCCCGGCGGCGGAACCGGCTCGATGAAATTCTTGGCGGCACAGGTAATTTCTTCCAACGGTCCGGAAATGCACGCCCGCCTGGAATCAAGCGGATACGCATTGGAACGCAAGTTGCAAAACACCAAACACAATCTGGAGGTGTGTTCTATGGAAGACCCGAACGATGCCGGCAGCCGGCACGTGTCCCCGCTGCGAGAGCCGATCAGGCCGCGCTCCAACTGGCTGGTGTACTTTCTGGCGATCGCGCTCATTGTAGCCGTCGCCGTCGGATACGTTTACGTTTCAGGCGAGCGCCAACAGAGCCGCGACCTGGCAGCGGCGAATCGAGGCCTGGTGGCGTCACTCGCGCAGGTTCAGACCCAGCTTCAATCGATGAACCAGCGGATGATCGACCTGGCAGCCAGTACGGCGGCGCCTCCGGCTCCAGCTTCGGCACCGGTTCAGGACAGGCCTCGCGTCCGCACCGTGCGCCAGGCCAGGGTGGTACGCAACGACGAGGGCCTCGGCAGGATACGAAACCAGCTCTCCGAACAGCAGCGGCAGATCGCCAGCGCGCGCGAGGACATCAGCCGGACTCAGAGCGATCTCAGCCAGACCCGCAGCGATCTCGAGAGCAATCTTAACTTGACGAAGGACGAGTTGAACGGCTCCATCGCGCGCACGCATGACGACGTGGTGGCGCTCCAAAAGCGCGGAGAGCGCACCTACTACGAGTTCGCCGTCGATAAGTCCAAGCAATACTCGCGCGTTGGTCCTCTCAGCGTAGAATTGCGCAAGGCCGACACCAAGCACAAGCGGTTTGACATGATGATGGTGGTGGACGACAACCAACTCCAGAAGAAGAGCGTGAACCTGTACGAAACGGTATGGATCAGCCTCTCCGACCGGCCGCAGCCGGTGGAACTCGTGGTGAACAAGATCGCCAAGGATCACATCGAAGGATATGTGAGCGAACCGAAGTATAAGAGGTCGGAGCTCCAATCGTCAGTTCCGCCGAACCCGCAGGGCCCGACTTTGCAGCCGTAGCCCTCCCGTCGCGCTGAGCGACGCCCCCTTGACTTCGGTTCAAACTCGTCATTGAATAATTGAGTCGCAAGGAGGTTTGCACATGCCTGCTTTGTCGCTGCTCATGATTTTGACGATCGCTTGGGCCGTCGTCACGGTTGTTTTCCTGTCTCTGTTCTTCTACCGGTCGCTCGTGGGGATGAGGGAAGAAGACACGCTGATTCTCAGTGCCGCTGAAACGAAATTGGAGGAGGAGCAGAGGCAGATTCAGATCCGCCTGCACCAGATCCAGCCCTATCTGCGCGGGTTCGGCTGGACTTCGGCAGCTCTCCTGGCCGCGGTCGGCGCAATCTGGATCTATCGTGGATTGAAGGATTTCTTTTCCTGAGCTGTTCCTGATCCTGGTTGAGTAACCTTCGCGGAGTTTTTCGATACTCTAGCAGTAGGAGCAATTTTCACAGGTGTTGGTTTACCTCCGCTGCGGGTTTGCGTCCGTGTTGCTGGTGTGCCTTCTTGGCTGCACGGGCCGCAACGATAAGGCCAACAAAACGAAAGGTGTTATACCACCCACGCCGGTCACGATCGCGCAGGCGCAGGCTCGGGACATCCCCATTCAGGTGCGCCAGATCGGTTCCGTTGAGCCGGTCGCGGTGATCGCCGTCAAGGCGCAGATCAGCGGTGAGCTCAAGCAGGTATTCTTCAAGGAAGGCGAGGAAGTGAAGAAGGGCCAGGAGCTCTTTGAGATCGACCCCCGCCCCTACCAGCAAGCCCTGGATCAGGCTCAGGCCGCGCTTCAAAAGGACATCGCCCTGGTATGCGCAGGCCGAAGCGAATCTGGCGCGCGACCGGGCGCAGGCCGCCAACGCCAAGGAGCAGGCCAGGCGCTACGCAGGATTGGCCACGGAGGGCGTGATCTCAAAGGATCAGAACGAGTCCTACCAGACCGCGTCCCAGGTCGCAGGACGAAGCAGTTCGTGCCGACCAAGCCGCACTCGCGAGCGCCAAGGCATCCGTGGTCTCCGACAATGCCGCCATTGAAACCGCGAAGCTGAATCTTTCGTATTGCTATATCCGGTCGCCCATCGATGGACGCGCCGGGAGCCTTCTGCTGCAAGCGGGCAACCTGGTGAAAGCCAATGACACCACAGCCATTGGTGAACATCAATCAACTGCAGCCCGTCTACGTCACCTTTAGCGCGCCCGAACAGCTTCTGCCGCGAAATTCGCCGCTACAATGCCGAAGGGTGCGCTCTGCGGTCACCGCTACGGGCGTTGCGGACGGCGTCAATCGCGCGGTAACCGCCACAGGCCTGCTCACGTTTATCGACAACAGCGTGGACAGCACCACCGGCACGATCAAGCTGAAGGCGACGTTTCCGAATAGCGACCATGCGCTGTGGCCAGGCCAGTTCATTACACGTTGTCATGACTCTGCGGACCCTGGATCACGCCACGGTGGTTCCGTCCGAAGCGATTCAGTCCGGACAAAAGGGCCAGTTCGCATTCGTTGTGAAGCCGGATCAGACCGTGGAGACGCGGCTTGTGACGGTCGGCCAGACTATCGACAACCAAATTGTCGTGGAGAGTGGAATCTCACCCGGTGAAACTGTGGTAACGGATGGGCAGCTCCGGCTGTTCCCCGGCGCGCGCATCCGCGTGGTTGCCGGCGGCGAAGGCGGACGCGGGGGCCTGATGAATCTTTCGCACTTTTTCATTCAGCGGCCCATTTTCACGACGCTGACAGCGTTTGGGATTCTGCTGTTCGGCATCGTGGGCTACCGCGCGTTGCCGGTGGCGGCTCTGCCCAGCGTCGATTACCCGACCATTCAAGTGCAGGCGGCGCTGCCCGGAGCCAGTCCGGACACCATGGCCGCTTCTGTAGCCACGCCGCTGGAGCGCCAGTTCTCGACCATTGCGGGAATCGACTCGATGAACTCGTCGAGCTCGCTCGGCAGCACCAACATCACGATTCAATTCAGTCTGGATCGCAATATCGACGCGGCCGCGCAGGACGTCCAGTCCGCAATCGCCAAGGCCGGCGGTCTGCTTCCGCCCACCATGCCCCGGCCGCCGACCTTCAACAAGGTGAATCCCGTCCGATCAGCCTGTGTTCTTCCTGGGCCTCAGTTCGGACACGCTGCCGATCTACACGGTGGATGAATATGCCGAGACGGTGATGGCGCAGCGCATTTCGACGATCAGCGGCGTCTCGCAAGTGCAAGTGTTCGGCGGACAGAAGTACGCGGTCCGCATTCAGTTGGATCCCGACAGCCTGGCAACCCGCGGCATCGGCATCGATGAGGTGCAAGCCGCTATCCAATGCCAACAACAGCAACCTTCCGACGGGAAAGCTGTACGGCACCAAGCAGGCTTTCACCATCCAGTCCTCGGGTCAATTGACGAACGCGGCCGAGTTCCGGCGGATGATTGTCACCTACCGGAACGGCAATCCAGTGCGGCTGCGAAGAACTGGGCAGGGTTCTGGACGATGTCGAAAACGACAAGGTCCGGGCCTGGATGAACGACAAGCGAACCATCATCCTTGCGATCCAGCGCCAGCCGGGCACCAACACGGTTGAAGTGGTGGATAGCGTCCGAAGTCTGTTGCCGATCTTCCGTTCGGAAATTCCTCCATCGATAAACCTGGAAGTGATTCACGACAATTCCGCCTCCATTCGCGACTCCATCCAGGACGTGAAGTTCACGCTGGTGCTCACCATCTGCCTGGTCGTGATGGTGATTTTCATTTTCCTGCGGAACATCTCGGCCACACTGATTCCCGGCGTCGCAGTGCCGCTTTCCATCGTCGGCACGTTCGCCATCATGTACCTGCTTGGCTACAGCCTGAATAATCTTTCTCTGATGGCGCTCACGCTGTCGGTCGGCTTCGTGGTGGATGACGCGATTGTGATGCTGGAAAATATCGTGCGCCACATGGAACTGGGCGAGGGCAGGATGGAAGCGGCGTTTCGCGGATCGCGCGAGATCGGATTCACCATTCTTTCGATGACCATCTCGCTGGTCAGCGTATTCATTCCGGTCCTGTTCATGGGCGGCATCGTGGGCCGCTTGCTGCACGAGTTCTCTGTCACGATCGCGGTCGCGATTCTGGTGTCCGGTTTCGTGTCGCTCACGCTAACGCCCATGCTGGCCAGCCGTTTTCTGACGCTCCACCACGACCGCCGCCACAGCTTCCTCTACAACGGGCTGGAACGCTTTTTCCAGGGATTGACCCACGCCTACGAACGTTCGCTGCACGGTGGTTCTCCGCCACCGCTTCGCCACGCTCATGGTTTTGTTCGGTCTCCTGGGCGGCACCGCTTGGCTATTCCTCGACATGCCAAAAGGCTTTCTTCCCAGCACCGACAGTGGCGTGATCAACGGGATTGCCATGGCCGGACAAGACATTTCATTTGACTCGATGGTGAATCATGTCTGGTCGGTGAAAAGCATTCTGGAGCACGATCCGAACGTGCGCGGCGTCTTTGCGAACGTTAGCGGCAGCAATCAGGGCCAAGTCTACATGATGCTGAAACCCCGCGACCAGCGTCCGCTTTCCGCCGATCAGGTGATCCAGGAACTGCAGCCCAAGATTCTCTCCGTTCCCGGAATTCAGGCGTTTCTGCAAAATCCGCCGCCGATCAATATCGGCAGCAACAATACGCAGAGCCCGTATCAATTGACGCTGCAGGGCGCGGATCAGCACGAGATCTACCTTTGGGTCCCGATCCTGCTGGATAAGATTCGTACCTTGCGCGGCTTCATGAACGTCACGAGCGATCTGCAGATCGCGAGTCCGCAGATCACGCTGGATATCAATCGCGACCGGGCGCAGACTTTGGGCGTGACGGCGGATCAAATCCAGAACGCTCTCTTCACTGCGTATGGAACGCGGCAGGTCTCCACCATCTACACGCCCTCCAACGAATACCAGGTGATTCTCGAAGTCGAGCCGCAGTACCAGCGCAATCCGGACGCTCTTTCGAAGCTATATGTTCGATCCGCCAAGGGATCGCTGGTTCCTCTGGACACTCGTCGTCACGGTGCACCGCACCGTGGGCCCGCTGTCGGTAAATCACTTCGGCCAACTGCCGGCCGCCACCATTTCGTTCAACTTGCAGCCTGGCTTCGCGCTGGGCGATGCGGCTGCCGCCATCGACGACGTGATCCGCGAACTGCGCATCCCGCCGACCATCGCGCCGCTTTATCAAGGTACGGTGCAAGCCTTCCAGCAATCCTTCCGGGGACTGTCGATCCTGCTGATCGTGGCGATTCTCGTGATCTACATGGTGCTGGGGATGCTGTATGAGAGCTTCATTCATCCCATCACGATTCTTTCGGGGCTGCCGTCCGCGGTTTTTGGCGCGCTGCTGACGCTCAAGATTTTTCACCGCGAGCTGGATCTTTACGCCTTTGTCGGGCCTCATCATGCTCTTTGGCGTGGTGAAGAAGAACGCCATCATGATGATCGACTTCGCCATCGAAGCGCAGCGCGTGGAGGGCCGGCCGGCGTTTGACGCGATCTTCCAGGGCTGCATCCTGCGCTTCCGGCCCTATTATGATGACGACGCTTGCCGCGCTATTTGGAACATTTCCGATTGCCTTGGGAATAGGCGCGGGCGCCGACGCCAGGCAACCGCTTGGACTGGCTGTGGTAGGCGGCCTGCTGTTCTCTCAGTTCATCACGCTCTACATTACACCAGTGGTTTACCTTTATCTCGAAGCCTTGGCGCGGAAATTCGGCACCATCCGCATTTGGCGCCACCGTGTTCCGCAAGCTCGCATTCCCGATCCCGTCGCCAACTAGGCCGCGCCATTCGGGCTTACTGTAAGGCTACCGTCAGATCTTCCGCCTCGCGACCGAGCAGTGGCTTCGGCCTCAAGCTGTTCTTATTGGCGTACATTCGCCGGTCCGCTTCAGCCAGAAGCTCGTCGGCGGTGACCCCATCGTCGGGCCGCGACGCCACGCCCACGCTGGCCGATATGATGTTCTCGCCGCAAACCATCCGGCCTACTTCAGAAGCCAGGGCCGACAGGGCGAGGATCTTGTCGCCCACCGCCTCTGCTTCCATGCCCGGCAGGACCAGGACAAATTCGTCCCCCCCAAAGCGCGCGGTCACGTCTTGGTCCCGGTTGATCCTGGTGAGGCCCTTTGCGAAGGCCTGTAGGACTCGGTTTCCGGCGCTGTGGCCGAAGCGGTCGTTCACCTCCTTAAATCGATCCAGGTCGCAGACCATCACGGTGAGGGGTGACTGTTCCGATTCCCGGCGCAAGAGCTCCTGATTCAGGCGGTCAAACAATCCTCGGGTATTATTCAGGCCGGTCAGATAATCGGTGGTCGCGGATTCCTCTAGCGCTCGATATTTTAATGCATTTTCAAACGAAAGGCCAATTTTAGAACTGATTCCCGAAAGAATACGCAGGTGATCCGGCGCGAAGGCATCCGAATCGGCGCGATATAGACTGAGCACGCCGACGGTATTGTCTTGGCCGGTCAAAGGAACGGACAACGCCGACCGCAGCAGGCTGAATTTCTTCGGATCGTTGAGGTAGCCGGGCTCCACCGAAGGATTTCCGTTCAGGATCGGCTGATTGTGCTTGGCAACCCAGCCCGACAGCCCCTCTCCCAGGGGAATCTGGAGGGATGAGAACAACATGCGATCGCGGCCATCCACATACACTGGTTTCAGCACATTGTCTTTGCGTTCATACACTGCAATGGAATCGCAGGGGATCAATTGCGTTAGCCGCGAGCTCAACACCGCGAGCATTTCCGCCATCCCAAGCGAGCTTCCTAGCTCCGATACGAGCTCCAGCGTGTATTGCGCTTCGCGGCCAGCGGCCGCAATCTGGGAGTGGAAATCGCGTTTTGCTTCTGCGCTGGCCGAGGACGCGAATCCGGCCGCGGGTGCTTTGCCACGTTCGATTCTGGCGTCGACGGAGAGCTTGGACGCGGGCTTGTTCAGCCGAAGGGCCTCTTCTTCCAGTTGACGATAACGCCGGGCGAGAATCTCAACGACGCGCGGGTCGTAACTCTTGCCCGATTCTCCCAGGACCACGGCCATCGCTTCGTCCAGCGGCAAGGCGCGCCGGTACTGGCGGTCGGAGGCCAGAGCGTCCAGGCAGTCCACGGCCGAGAGGATGCGGGCGCCCAACGGTATCTCCTCTCCCACCAAGCCCAGCGGGTATCCGTTTCCGTCCCATCTCTCATGGTGAGCCTTGACGATGGGCGCCACCGAATACGGAAAATTCACCTGCTCCAGAATCTCGGCGCCCACCACGGGATGAATTTTCATCTTCTCGAATTCCTGCGGTGTCAGCTTGCCCGGCTTTGTAATAATGTGCTCGGGAACGGCCAGTTTTCCGATGTCGTGTAACAACGAAGCCGCCCGCAAGCCATTCAATTCCGATTCGGTGAGACCCAGCTCTTTTCCGATTTCGAGGGCATAGTGCTGTACGCGGCGCAGATGGTCGCGCGTGGTCTGGTCCTTGGCTTCAATCGCCAGAGCGAGCGTTTCGATGGTGCGGAGGTGCAGAGCGTTCATCTCTTCGACGTGCTCTTTCTCCTGCTCCACGCGATGCTTCTCGGTCTCCAAGCGGCCGATATAGAGCCGATACGAGCGATACACCACCCACGCCACCGGCATGGTGAGCAGAGAAAACTCCCAACCCAGATTCTGATTCACCCAGTGCAAGACGCACACCAGCGTCGCGCCCAGCAGGTAGTACGGCAGGGCCCAAAAATAGCATTCGCGCCAGACTCGGTAGAGGTTCCGCTGTTCCGTGATTGCAATGGCGCAGGCGATCGGGATGGTGTTGGCGATGAAATAGCCCACCGTTGCGTACAAAAGCCGAAAGGGCAGGCTCACGCCCATAATTTCGGCCGAGCGCATGGCGGCCTCCGCGAACCGTATAGCGATCGCAATGGCCGCGAGGTTAAAGAGCACCTGGTAGAGCGGTGGACGCTTCTTGGCGTGCCAATAGATTTGGACCAGCGCCGAACCGATGCCGATGGCCATGGTCTGAACGGGCTCGAGCTCCGCCATCCCGGCCAGGATGAACAGGAAGCTAACCGACAACGTACCCGTTACGCCGGGAAGCGTTACTTTCAGGCTGGACGAGAGCAGCGCCAGAACCAGGTAGCAAACAAAGCGGATGGACAGCGACTCGTGGGTGGTTGCCAGGGGCTGTAGCACCGCCAAAAGCCCGACGACGGTAATCAGACCGATGAACGTGCTTGCCAGACTCTGCCTACGCGTCACCCATATTCTCCAGGGACTTAACTGTTTACTCCATTGATAGCCAAGATGTCCGGGCGTGTTGCACCGGCGACCAAATACCGGACGTGCCCCAGATGGCGCTGAAGTTCTGCTTGCGGCTGGCCCCCGGGACGGCCGACGTTCCCCAAATCGCCGAGCTTCGGCTGGCGAAGGCATCGAGTCCCCAAATGGCGTACGTGCTCACGGGCATCGGCAGGCGAACCGCAGAATTATTCATGGCGAATAGGACCATCTGGTTTGTATTTATATCGGATGATTCCAGGTTTTTCATGAGATTCGCCTTTCTATTGTTCGCCGTAGATGACGGCAGTCGTTGTTTCGTCAGTGGGAGTGCTGGTGCCCCAGATGAGGTTGGTACCCCAGATCAAGTTTAGGCTGGCCGGCGCGTTGGTACCCCAGATTAGGTTAGTACCCCAAATCAAGCTGTTCCCCGAGACCGTCGAGGTTCCCCAGATCAGGTTAGTCCCCCAGATGAGGCTCGAACCCCAGGTAACGGCCTGTCCGCCGAGGTTGCTGATGGAGACTGTTCCGGTGGACGAGTTGTAGGAAGCAATGGGTGAAGCAGCGCTCCCTCGTGCCAGATCGTTATTGTTCAGCGCCGCCCAAACATCCAGATACCCCGCTCCAACGGTGAAGATGTCGTAGTAGCTGGTATACGAGAGACCCGTTGTAGGGTCGGCGGCGGTGCTCGACGTCGGGAAGTTCTTCCAAGCGGTTTTCATGAGCCGAGCCTTCACCTGATCCGGCGTAAGGTTGGGGTTCTGTTGCAACAGCAACGCGGCCGCCCCGCTCACCATGGGCGCGGCCATGCTGGTTCCGCTCAATATGAAGTAATTGTTATCCGTGATGTTCTGCGGATATTCTTGATGTAATGCCCCGTCGCCGAGCACGGAAATGATCAGGTTGCCGGGCGCCACGAGATCGGGCTTTACCACCTGGTCCAACGCCGTCGGCCCTTTGGAGCTGTAGCTGGCAATCAGGTCATCGGAGCGCGTCGCGGTGTTTTCGGTCTTCATTGCCCCGACCGTGATGACATACGGGTCGTTTCCGGGAGCAGTGATCGTAGCGTAGCCATCGGTGTTTTCCGAATTATCGCGGCCATCGTTTCCGGCGGCCACAACCACGACGATGCCAGCGTTCCAAGCAGCTTCAACCGCCTGGCACAGTGGATCGACAGTATAGCTTTCATAAACCGGGCGGCCCAGCGAGAGGTTTATTACCTGAATGTTGTATTGCGATTGCAATGCGATCGCTCGCTGAATCGCCGCGATGACCGTGCTATCGGTGCCCGAGCCCGTGCCGTCGAGCGCGACCAGGTTGATGATGTTGGCAGCCGGCGCAACGCCGGAGTAGACACCCCACGACTGGCTGCCGTTTCCAGCCACGATTCCAGCCACGTGCGTTCCGTGACCGTACGAATCGTCCGTGGAGGCGCCCCGGCTGATAAGGTTCTCCGAGTGGACAATGCGGGAGCCTGATCCGCTATAGAAAGAATTGTGGAAATCCGGCCGGTTGGTGATGCCGCTGTCGATGATGGCCACGCCAACATCGTCGCCATTGAATCCGTTTAATTGCGCGACGTCGGCGTTGACAGCCTGCAGCTTATAGTCGTTGGTGAGACTACCCCACCAACTCGACGATCCAGCTGCCTTCAGGGGGCGGTCGGGCGTAATGTACTTGACATCCGGGTCGTTCGCCAGATCGGCCAGGTCTTTGGCGGCCACCGAGTACACCGCTCCATTCACCAAACCGAGCATGCCCAGGTGTCGCCCGCCTCGGCGCAGCACGGCGTCGACGTGCCTCTGTTGCGGTGGCTGTTTGTACTGGACGATTACGTTCACCCGGGCTTCGGCGTCCCGGCCTTCCAGGTCGCGAGACAGCTTCGCGCGCTGGGCGGAGCAAAGGTTTGCGGCGGCGAGTAGAGCCGCAACAACCATGATCTGTTTTCCTCTCATGATGGCCCTGTGAAGGCACGCCGCTCTCCAATCGTAAGTAATTGCAAATACAACGTTTCAGCCTCTGGATGTTGGGACATGCTGTCCTCAGGCACGGGTCCGGTGGCGCCTGGCGCGAGACAATTTGTCCACGGCTTGTCCACCCTCGAGGCGATGCAACTGCGGTAAACTCGGCTGTAGATGACCGGACCGATCATGCGCAGGCTGTTTGAAATTCTCGCGCTTGCTGGAATCGTTTCAAGCGCCTTCTTCTTCAGTACCGCGACCGGCGTGGCCAAACCCGAATACTCGCGGAGGACCAAGAAGGAATGTTCGTTTTGCCACCCGCCGGATTCCTGGAACTTGAACGACGCGGGCAAATACTACCGCGATCACAAATATTCGCTGGAAGGCTACGTGCCGCCGAAGCCAGCCAAGCCGGGCAAGAGCTAGACTGCGTCCGGAAACCTCATTTCAATCGAGTGACTGCTTTCTTCGCCTGAACGCGTCATCCTAGTCGATGAGAGAGGAATGATCCTCTCTCGGGAGCATTTGATGCAGGCAAACACCCTCTCCGAACCCGCCGAAGTTCCCTCGGGCCCGCTCGCGGCCGAAGAACTCCGGAAAATCGATGCATATTGGCGCGCCGCCAATTACCTCTCTGTAGGGCAAATCTACCTCTACGACAATCCCCTGCTCCGCGAGCCGCTGACGCTCGATCACATCAAGCCTAGGCTGCTGGGCCATTGGGGTACTACGCCAGGCCTCAACTTCGTCTATGTGCATTGCAACCGGATCATCAAGAAATACGGCCTGGACATGATCTACATTTGTGGACCCGGCCACGGCGGACCGGGCATGGTGGCCAATACCTACCTCGAGGGTTCCTACACGGACCTGTTCCCCAACATCACGCAAGACGCCGCCGGGATGAAGCATCTGTTCAAGCAATTCTCTTTTCCCGGGGGCATCCCGAGCCATGCCGCTCCGGAAACGCCCGGCTCCATCAACGAAGGCGGCGAGCTGGGCTATTCGCTGGTGCATGCCTACGGCGCGGTTTTAGACAATCCCGATTTGATTGCCTGCTGCGTGATTGGCGATGGCGAGGCCGAAACCGGGGCGTTGGCCACCAGTTGGCACTCCAATAAATTCCTGAACCCGGTGAGCGACGGCGCGGTTCTCCCAATTCTGCACCTGAACGGCTACAAGATCGCGGGGCCCACGGTGCTGTCCCGAATTCCGAAGGAAGAACTTGCCGAGCTGCTGCGGGGCTACGGGTACCATCCCTACTTCGTCTCTGGCCATGAGCCCGGCTACATGCACCAAACCATGGCCGCGACGCTGGAGTCCATCGTCGAGGAGATTCAGTCCATCCAAAGAAGCGCGCGCGAACACGGATTCAGCGAGCGCCCGCAGTGGCCCATGATCGTGCTCGATTCCCCGAAAGGCTGGACCGGTCCCAAGATCGTCGACGGCGTGAAGATCGAAGGGACGTTTCGTGCGCACCAGGTTCCACTTGCCGAGCTTTCCACCAAGCCGGGCCATGTGAGAATGCTCGAAGAATGGATGAAAAGCTACCATCCCGAGGAGCTTTTCGACGAACAGGGCACGCTGATTGCAGAGTTGGCCGAGCTTGCGCCCCAGGGCACACGCCGCATGGGAGCCAATCCGCACGCCAACGGGGGCGCGCTGCTCCGGGACCTTCATCTGCCGGACTTTCGATCCTACGCGGTCGACGTTCCGAAGCCCGGAACTGTGGTCTCAGAAGCCACGCGCGCGCTCGGAAACATGCTGCGGGATGTGCTCACCCTGAATCAGGCTTCCCGGAACTTCCGTATCTTCGGTCCCGATGAAACAGCCTCGAACCGATTAGGCGCGGTGTTTGAAGTGACGGACCGGACCTCGACCGCGACCGTCATTCCCGAGGACGATCATGTTTCCCCGGATGGCCGCGTCATGGAAGTCTTAAGCGAGCACCTGTGTCAAGGCTGGCTGGAGGGCTACTTGCTCACGGGGCGCCACGGCTTCTTCTCGTGCTACGAGGCCTTCATTCACATCGTGGATTCGATGTTCAACCAGCACGCCAAATGGCTCAAGGTGACGCGGAACATTCCGTGGCGGCGTCCGGTTGCGTCGCTCAACTATCTGCTCACGTCGCACGTCTGGCGGCAGGATCACAACGGTTTCAGCCACCAGGATCCCGGTTTCATCGATCACGTCGTCAACAAGAAAGCCGACGTGGTGCGCGTGTATCTTCCCCCGGACGCGAACACGCTGCTCTCGGTGGCCGACCACTGTCTCAGAAGCCGCAACTACGTCAACGTGATTGTGGCCGGCAAGCAGCCTGCTCTGCAATATCTCGACATGGACTCGGCAATCAAGCATTGCACCGCGGGACTCGGCATTTGGGACTGGGCCAGCAACGACCAAGGCGCGGAGCCCGACGTAGTGATGGCCTGCTGCGGCGATATACCCACGCTTGAAACTCTGGCCGCGGTGGATCTGCTGCGCCGGTTGACGCCCGATGTAAAGATCCGCGTGGTGAATGTCGTCGACTTGATGACGCTGCAGCCGCAGAGCGAGCATCCGCATGGGCTCTCGGATCGCGATTTCGACGCCATATTTACGGCGGACAAACCCATCGTCTTCGCCTTTCACGGCTACCCCTGGCTGATTCATCGTCTGACGTACCGGCGCACCAACCACGCCAACATGCACGTCCGCGGGTACAAGGAAGAGGGCACGACGACGACGCCCTTCGATATGACCGTGCTCAACGATCTGGATCGTTTCCACCTGGCCGGCGACGCGATCGATCGCGTGCCGCGTCTGCACAGCACGGCCGGTTATCCCAAGCAGGTATTGCGCGATTATCTGATTGAACACAAGCAATACATTTTGCGTTACGGCGACGATCTGCCGGAAATTCGCGACTGGAAGTGGCCCGCCAGGTGAAAACCCTGGTGATCAATGCGGGCTCCAGCAGCTTCAAATGCTGGTTCCAGGACGTTCCCAGCGAATTGCCGAAGGAACGCCTGCAACCTGCGTGGCGCGCCCAAGCTGGAGCCACCGCGAATCTGGACTCACTCCTGCGTGGTCTTTGGGAGGGTGGGAAAAAAGCGATCGATTCGCCCGCGGAGATCGAGGTAGTGGGGCATCGCATTGTCCACGGTGGGCCAAAGTATCGCGAGAGCGTTTTGGTGACACCTGAAGTTCGGTCGGGGATCGCCGAACAGGCCGAGTTCGCTCCCGCGCATAATCGTATTCAACTGAACGCCATCGAGACCATCGACCGCGTCATTGGCGGCGTGCCGCAAGTCGCGGTCTTCGACACTGCGTTCCACTCGACGATGGAGCCGAGTGTCTACGTTTATCCGGGGCCCTATGCCTGGCTCGAACAGGGCATCCGGCGTTATGGATTTCACGGGATCAGCGTGCAGTACGCAACCCGGCGCAGTGCGCAACTGCTCGGTGCGTCCGTGAGCTCGCTGCGGCTCATCGTATGCCATCTCGGGAACGGCGCGTCGGTCACCGCCGTGGCCGGCGGCAAGAGCGTGGACAACAGCATGGGTTTTACGCCGCTCGAAGGCCTGATGATGGGCACACGCTCCGGCTCAATCGACCCTGGACTTCTCACCCACTTGCTCCGCCGCTTCGGCTACACCGCCGATCAGCTTGACGAGATTCTCAACAAGCAGTCGGGATTGCTCGGCGTGTCCGGATTATCCGGCGACATGCGCGAGATTTTGGCAAGCCATCCAGAACGGCAACCAGCATGCGCGTTTGGCGTACGAGATCTACGCTCATCGTCTGGTGCGCTTAATCGGCGCGATGCTGGCAGTCCTGGGCGGAGTAGATGCAATCGTTTTCACGGGCGGAGTCGGCGAGAATTGCGCCCCGCTACGGAACGACGTGTGCGAGCACTTCGGCTTTTTGGGACTGACGCTTGATCCAGCGAAGAACGCCGCGCCAGAGCTCGATCAGAACATCGCGGCGGCCGGTTCAGTGGTGCAGGTGCTTGTGATTCGCGCCGACGAGGATTGGGAAATCGCTTGCGAATGCCACCGGCTTGCGAGCGCCGCCGGCTTAGCCCGCCCCATTCACCACAGCCGGCTCGTGCATAATTCCGGACCGGTTCTTCGGCAGCCGCAAACAGAAACGCGCACCGCCGTTGCCGCCATCCGAACTGTCGTCGGCCCAGATGTCGCCTCCGTGATCGAGCAGCGTCTGGCGCGACAATGCCAGGCCCAATCCAAGTCCATTCTTCTTGCCCGCGGTGACGAAGGGCTGAAACAGCCGGGCGCGCAGCGTGGCGCTAATGCCGGGACCGGTGTCGGCGACGCGCACCATCACGCTTTCGCCCTCCATCTCCCCTTGAATGGATATCGTTCCGCCTGAGTGGATCGCCTCAATCGCATTTTCGAACAGGTTCGCGAACACACGCTCCATGCGCGCCCGCTCCATGGGGCATTCCAGGCCATCCGGAATATCGACAGCAAGATCGATCTGGCGGGCTTCAGCCAAAGGCGCAACCGTGCTCCAGGCCGCGCCAATCACCTCACGCACGCTGCACAACTCGCTGCCGGTCGTTTTTCCCCGCACCACATCCAGCAACTGTTGCAGCATGTCCTGAATACCGCGCGAGGCCCGATAAATGTTGCGGGCCAGCCGCCGCGTCATGTCCTCGGAGAGATCTCCATCCATCATCATCTCGGCGCCCGCGTAAATCGCCGCCAGCGGATTGCGCAGGTCGTGAACGATCGACGTGGACAACTGGCCGATGGTGGCGATGCGCTCCTGGCGGATTAACTCCTCGCGCGCCTGTCGGATGGATTCGCACATGCTCTGAAACGTTCGCGCCAGGCGGCCGAGTTCATCCTGGCTCCGGACATTGATCTGATAGTCGTAATTTTGCCTGGCGATTTCGGCCGCGGCGCGATCCAACTCAGCCACCGGCTGCATGATCTTGCGAGCCACGAGGTAAGTTGTGACCAGAGCCGCCAGCAGCGCCAGCAGCCACAGCGCGATCACCTCGCGCCGCAGCTCCGTCAGCCGTTGGCGCGCTCCGGCTAAAGAGCGCAGAATGAAAAGCTGTCCGAGCGGCGCGCCGCTGATATCCAAGAGCGGCGTGGGAACCGCCAGATAATCCTTGAATTCGCCCGAGTTCTTGAGCAGCTCGGGCGTAATCGCCGTGGTCGCTTCCGGCGACAGCGTGGACGTGACCACCCGACTGCGCGATACGAATACGTACTCGCTTCCGCCAGTGGAGTGCTTCAACCGCTCCGCGACGCCTGAATCCACGCGATAGCCCGCCACCAGCGCATTCAACAGCACCGGCCCCGCGGGCGACTGCACGTACACCGGCGTCACCACCACCTGGAACAATTCGTCGCCCTTCTGCACGAACCCGGAGGCCTGCTTGGGGAACTGCGGGCGCGCGGCGCGGACCATCGGAAGATCGTCGTTGGGCGCGAAGGACGCCGGTTGCCCCAGGCTCGCCACCACGCGCCCCTGTCCGTCCGCAACCAGGAAGAACGCATCTTCCTGCGAGATTTTCGACCACAATTCTCCCGCGGTATCGCGGATGGTCGCCTGATCGCCAGTTCCGAACGCGCCGCGCACGTCAGACATGGTGCTCAATATCTTGCTGACCGATCCCAACAAATTCGCCCGTGCCTTCCACAATGATTCGTAAGCCTGGAAGCTCCCCTTGGCTTCGTCTTCCACGCTCGCGTAACTGGCGCTGACAACGTCACGCTGCACCAGCCAGCCGGTGATGGCGAATCCCAGTGTCATGACCAACGACGTTGGAATCAGAATCTTCCACAACAGACGAAAGCCGCGAAAATGTCATGGCTTGGTTCCCATGTACCCGCCGGAATCGGACGTCGGCGGATAGTCCTTCCCAAACTTGTTCTTGTGCGGCAGCTCGAGGTAACCACTCTCGGATACCTGGACGGGTGGGAGTTGCGAAGGTCCTTCCCCCACCTCGATGGGGCGCGTCAACGCGGCCAGAGTCTGCTCCGTGGCCCGCTCGTGAAACACGTGCAAGCGATAGGATCCCGGCGGAACATTTGCGATCTGGAAACTGCCGCTCTTGTCGGAAACCGCGAAGTAGGGCGACCTGAGAACCACGATCACGGCGCTCATCGCCGGATGAATGTTGCAAAACACGCGCACCACGCCTTCGCGGCGGAATGCGATCGACTTGGTGGCGCCAGGCGGTACAAGCCGATGTCGAAGATCTGCCCGTTGTAATTCGAGAATGCGTTGTGAAAAATCGGATCGAAGTTCGGAAAGTCCACGACGGTTCCCATCGTGATTGGCCAGCACGTGCGGCGAGAAGGTCTTGTTCTTCTGGATCATTTGCGCATGCCGGGCGCTGGCCGGGACCAGGGCGTTCCCGCCGGCCGGCTCCAGCCACGCCACAACACCGGAATAGTCCGTGTGCTTGCGGACGTTCGGATCGTGCGAGGACACCAGTTCCACGCGGCCGGTCACCGTCGCTGCCGAAGCGCACCAGACCAGCAGCGACGAGAAGCCACGCCAGCCTAAAAAAGATACGCAACTGCCAAATCATAATGATCGTTCACCCGATTTCCCCATCCGATGTAGTTCGTCCGTACCTGTCCGCCCTCCAGGCTCACCATGACGTTGGGCGCGATGCGGTACATCAGATTACTGAAATAGCCCTGGTTCTTGCCGATGTAGCCGTAGGCAAGATCTGAGTTTCGATCGTCCTGCTGGCCGCCATAGACGTTCCATGCCAGACGCGCGGTGATCGGCACACGGATCTGCGCCCATCCGCCCGTGCTGTGCACGGCGATAACACTTACCGCTCGGCGTCACCATGAATCCCTGCGGCAATGCGCCCAGCGTCGCGACATTCTGGCCATGGAAAAACATTCCGGAAAACTCGATTTTCGACACGGGACGAAAGAACCAGTCGAGCGAGTAGACTTCGGAAGGGAACACCGTCTCGACCACGCGATTCTCGCTGAAGTGATATCCGCCGGCGATTTCAAACCGCCCGGTGTCGCCCCAACGGTGCCACAATTGGAGGCGGTCTTCGGTTCCTGGCCGCGAATATTCCTGGTTCGGCGGCGCTGAACCGGCATACATTTCCGGGTAGGCGATCGGCATCGTCATTGGATAACTCAAGGAACTGGTCACGAATACGCCTGTCTGCGCGAGAAGCCCGGTGTTCTCGCCCAAGGAGAAGCGTTGCTCCAGCCGGACCTGCGGCTGCCAAAGCCACAGATTGCCGGAACCCGTCAAAGGCGAATACCCGACTTGGGCCAACGAATCCGGATCGCGCGGCGAAATGATGGGCTTGTCCTGTCCAACCAGGATGCTGGTATTCCTCCAGTCCGCTGTGATCGATGCGGTCCGCAGCCGCACCAAGTGATTCAGGGAAGCGGTGGTGCCGGCAAAAAAATCCATGTACAGGGAGCCGCTGATCCTGCCGCCCAGAAAAGTTTGCGGGCCGTTGAACAGCAATCCCAGAGTGGATTGGCGGAGCGTGCCGTCGCCAGTTTCGTCTCCCGGCAGCCACGAGGCCACAAGCGGATTCTCCATGTTCCCGTTGTAGCCGCCGTTCAGGGACGCGTTGAACAGGGCCATGCCCGTGACGCGAATTGGGAATTTCTGCGATGCTTCCACTTTGGTTTGTGCCAGCTCGTCGATCCGGTTCTGCTGCACTTCCTGGCGTTCCTCCGCTTGTTCCCGCGGTTCGGACGCGGCGGGCGCGGGCGGCTTCAACACCGAGATCTCCTGCCGCAGCGCCCGGATTTCCTCAAGCAAGGCCTGGTTGTCCTTCTCCAACTGGTCCAACCGGGTCAGGATCTCCTGCACCTGAGGAGCGTTTTGAGCATGAGCAACCGTGCTCACCGCCAGCATCAATATCGCCAGTATCGCTCCCGAGCGAAGCTGAATCGAGTTAAATTTCGTCCAGTGGGGTTTCATTTCTCAGAAGCTGCTCCAGTTTCTCCCGCACGACGGCGGGTGAATAGGGTTTCGCGAAGACCGCGCTGACGCCGCGCGTGCGCAGGCGGTCCGAGAGATGCGGATCCGTGGAGCCGGTGATCACCACGATTGGTAATCCGGCGTGAGCCTGGTTGGCCCGTACGCGGTCAATCAACTCGAAGCCGTCCATACCAGGCATGTGCAAATCAGTGACGATGGCGCGAATGTCCTGGCCGGGGCTCTCGATCAACTCCCACGCCCGCTCGGCGCTCTCCGCCGTCAGCACGCGCAGCCCTCGAATCGAGCTAAAGATGATCTCGAGTGTGGAGGCACAGGTCTCCGCGTCTTCGACGATGAGAACCGAACCTGGTGCGCGGCTCACGGCAGGAAACGGTATCCCACACCGTGCACCGTCAGAAAATGCCGCGGCGAGTTGGCGTCCGCTTCCAGCTTTTGCCGCAGCCGCACCACGTGAGCGTCCACGGTGCGGGTATTCGGAAACGACTCGTAGCCCCACACGGAATTGAGAATCATGTCGCGCGTCAGCGGCCGGTCCGGATTCTGCAAGAAATACGTCAGCAGGTTGTACTCGGCCGGCGTCATCTTCAGCGGCTCGCCCCGCCGGGTGACAATCCGCCGCTCAAAATCTACCGCGATGGCCCCGAACTGCGCCACTTTGCGGGCTTCCGCCGACGTTCTTCGCAACAACGCACGAATGCGCGCCAGTAGCTCCCGCGCTCCAAACGGCTTGACGATATAGTCGTCGGCTCCGATTTCGAGCAGCAGCACCTTATCCACCTCTTCGCCCACGGCGCTCAAAACGATCATGGGAGTTTTGAGATTGGCGGCGCGCACCTGCTTGCAAATCTCCGTGCCGCTCATCCCCGGCAGACGCAGATCCACGATCATCAGGTCCGGCTTCACCGAAAGCGCCCTTTCAAAGCCGGCTTTGCCGTCGGCCACCAAAATCGGCGCAAATCCTTCCTGCTCCAGCATGATGCCAATGGTGTCGCGCAGGCTCTCGTCGTCATCGATGACCAGAATCGTTGTCATGTATGCAGGGCTCCCTTAAATCCTATCGCGACATGCGGCTGGAATCCCGTGCTCATTCGGTGGCAAATGCCCGTTTTTACGAAAGGTTTACAAGTCGGCAACGACTCGCGCGCTCGCTTCCGCCGATGATGGACTGGAACAATAGCGCACAGGATGTACGTTCCGTCGTGCGCGTCAGGGAATGAATAGGAGCATGTGTGGACGTATCCGGAGAAACCCTGCGCCTGCGTAGTGTCGGACCCTTTACGCTCAGAGAGAACCTATATCCCAGCGGGCTGGTGCTATCCAAGCACTCGCATGAGCACGCGCACATCACATTCGTGATCGAAGGGGCCTTTCGCGAACGTTACGCCACACGATCCATTCTGTGCCGCACCGGCATGATCCGTTTCCTGCCCGCCGGGGAAGTGCACGAGAGCGAGATCCAGGCACGCTCGCGCTGCCTCCACATCAGCGCGGAGGCTTCTGCGTTCGAGCAACTACGCGAGAGTCCCGATCTTCCTCACAAGCCGGCCGAGATCAACGAACTCAGCACCACGTGGCTTGCCAACCGGCTTTACGCCGAGTTCTCGCGTCAGGACACGGCGTCGGCCATGGCCATCGAAGGATTGGTACTTGAAATTCTGGCCGAGATCGCGCGCGCGGGAACAGCGGATGCGTCCATGCTCGCGCCCCACTGGTTGAAGCACGCCACTGAAATCGTGGAATCGCGATTCCTGGAGAGGCTCAGCTTGGCGGAGATCGCCTCGCAAGTGGGCGTCCACTACGTCCATCTCTCACGGCAGTTCCACAAATACAATCGCTGCACGATCGGCGAGATGATCCGGCGGCGCCGGGTTCAATACGCGTCGCACTTACTGGCGCATTCCCGCACGCCACTTGCTGAAATCGCGCTGACCTGCGGCTTTTCCGATCAAAGCCATCTGTCGTTCCTCTTCAAGCGTTATATGGGGCTTAGCCCATCGAAGTTTCGCAGACTCGCGGGGTTGGATGCGGCGCCGTCCCGGCGCGAAGAGCTGGCCGGCTCCCTGCGTCCCGAGCCCTGCCGCGCTACCGCCTCAGGCAAATAGAGACTTACCCCTGGATTTCGCCGGCAGCAACTTCGTCGGCATAACACCAGATCCAGCGCTCGCCCGGTTCAATCGACCGCATGAGGGGATGACCCGACGAATGAAAATGTTTGGTCGCGTGTTTGTTCTTCGACGAATCGCAGCAAGCGACGTGGCCACACTCCAGGCACATGCGCAGATGCACCCACGGATCGCCGGTCTTGATGCAATCCTCGCAAACATGCTTGGAAGGCTTGGTAACGCTGATTTGATTGAGATGTGTGCACTGCTTTGCCATGCTAGCCTCCTGTTGTGGCTCGGTTCTCGCTCCGCCTTTCGAGCGCGGCTCGATCCCATTTCGCCAGATTCGCCCCGGCCTCGTAGGTGGTCTCGAGAAAATCCATCAATTCCGATTGCGGCGATGCCGCGGCGCGGATGTCATCATACATGAGAAGAAACTCCCCGAGTCCCTGGTGATAAAACGCCTGCTGCGGACCAACGGCGTAAGTCTTGAATCCCGCCGGCGCAGGCGTGGTGTAGGAATAAAATGCAGGACCCTTGATATCGCCCCCGCCGGGCCAAAATCCGGCACTGCTCACTTCGTGCGAGTACGCTTCCTGCATCATCTCCTGGAGCTGGGCATCGGACCGGGGCGGTGCAAGGCGGCCCGAAAATCGCGTCACCGCGATGTCGAAACTGCCCCAGAAGAAATGTACGGGGCTGCACTTCCCGATGAAACGGGTTCGAAAATTCTTCAGCACCTGGTCCACGGAGATGAGAAGGCGGCGGAACCGCTCGATGGATTCACGGTCGTAGGATCTATGTACACGATCGGCGGCGAACGGAATGGGATGGGCAACCTCGTCGGGCTGCGCACGAATGCGGACATCGATTTTGAGCGCAGCGAGCGTACTCATCACCTCTGCGTAGAAATCGGCGACCGTGCGCGGGGCCAGGTCCAGCATGCGAACCGCGCCCTCGCTAGTCTGGATCACCAGCTTGTGCCCGATGAAGTCGAACTCGATTTCGAAGATGCCGCGCGCGTAAGGAATCGCGGAGGTAGTGAGCCCGCGCGCACTCACATACAAAGTCGCGTTCCAGTAGTGATTGATCAAGGGCGTTAACGTCATGCGGATCTTTCCGATAATCTGGGTCCACATGTGCAGGGTGTCGTAGGTGTCCTGCCAGGCGTCCAACGGAAGCTCTGGCCAAGCGTCAATTTTCTGGGTCATCGCAGCCTCCCCGTGCCTTAGGAGGTCATTTCTAATTCTACGCGCGGACCCGTTGGGCTGGTAAGTTAGAAAACGTATGCGAACTCAAGTCGGGATCGTCGGCGCCGGGCCCGCCGGGCTGATGCTGTCACACTTGTTACACCTCGCAGGCATCGACTCCGTCATTCTGGAGTGCCGCAACCGCCAGTACATCGAAGAGCGCGTGCGCGCGGGCGTGCTCGAACAGGGTACGGTCGACCTGATGATTGAAACCGGCATCGGCGAGCGCGTGCAACGGGAAGGCTTGCGGCACGAGGGCGTATGGTTCAACTTCGGCGGGCGCAGGCATCGCATCGACATGGCAGAACTGGCTGGCGGGCGCGCGATCACGGTGTACGCGCAACAGGAAGTAGTGAAGGATCTGGTGCAGACGCGGCTTAATACCGGGGGCCACATTGTATTTGACGTTGAAGATCTCACCGTACACGATCTCGATTCGCCACTGCCGAACATTGGCTATCGCAAGGACGGCGAAGCGCACCAGGTCGTTTGCGACTTCATTGCCGGCTGCGACGGCTTCCACGGCGTCTGCCGCCCGTCGGTGCCCGAGGGCGTGATCACGGCCTACGAGCGCGTTTATCCCTTCGCATGGCTCGGCATTTTGGCCGAGGCGGCGCCCACGTCCGAAGAGCTGATCTACACCTATCATCCGCGCGGGTTCGCGCTCTTCAGCATGCGATCGCCGAAAGTCACGCGTTTGTATTTGCAGTGCACGCCCGATGAGGATCTCGCGGAGTGGCCCGATGATCGTGTCTGGGAAGAGCTGTGCGCGCGCATGCGCACTGAGGACGGCTGGGCGCCCGCGGCGGGACCGGTACTTCAGAAGGGCGTCACGGGGATGCGCAGCTTCGTGATCGAGCCGATGCAATATGGCCGGCTGTTTCTCGCGGGCGATGCCGCGCACATCGTGCCGCCCACCGGCGCCAAGGGTTTGAACCTGGCGATCGCGGACGTGCGCGTTCTTTCCCTGGCTTTGGAAGCCTTTTACAAATCCGGCCGCCACGATCTTCTCGATCAATATTCCGCAAAATGTCTTCGCCGCGTCTGGAAAGTGCAACGCTTTTCCTGGTGGATGACGTCGATGTTGCACCTCTTCCCAGGCGGAGACGGGTTCGATCATCGCCGCCAGCTTGCCGAGCTCGACTACTTTACCAGTTCCCACGCTGCGATGACCGCGCTCGCCGAGAATTACGCCGGGCTCCCGCTAGATTAGCCAGATGGATGCGTGATGCCCCTCAAATCGCGATCACCAATGATAGGATAATGAACGCCCGCCCCATTCATGGCCGACGACAGCATCCTCACAGTGACGAACCTTTCCGTCGTGCTGGATGGTGCTCAGATCCTGCGCAACATCTCCTTCACCTTGCGCTCGGGCGAGGCTCTCGCAGTCATCGGTCCCAATGGCGCAGGCAAGACCGTACTGTTCCGCGCGCTGCTAGGGTTGCTGCCCCACACGGGAACCGTCAGCTGGCGGCCGGACACGAAGATCGGCTACGTCCCGCAGAGATTCTCGGTGGATCGTTCGGCTCCGATCACGGCCATGGAGTTTTTCTTGCTGCAATCGCCAAGTTTCTGGCATCCCACCGCGGAGTTTGTCCACCATCTGGACCACGAGCTCACATTGATGGGCCTGGACCGAAGCGTGTTGCGGCAGGATCTCGGGGAGCTGTCCGGTGGCCAGACACAACGGCTGCTCATAGCCTGGGCCATGCTGCAACACCCAGCGGTGCTGATGCTGGATGAACCGACAGCGGGCGTGGACGCGGGATTCGAGGAGAATATCTACGCGGTCCTGCATCGCGTGCAGAGGGAACGCGGCACGGCGCTGCTGCTAATCTCGCACGATCTCAGCGTTGTCTATCGCTACGCGCAGCGCGTCGTTTGCCTGAACAAGAGCATTGTCTGTCAAGGATCGCCGGTGGAGGCTTTGAATTCGGCGGCCCTCACGACTCTTTATGGCGAGCCGGGCTACTATGGCCACTCGCACGATTCGGGCCATTAAGTATCGTGCCATCGCCCTATCACGCATCGCTCTGGATCGCACTGCTGGCCGGTATCGCCTCCGGCAGCATCGGACCATTCATCCTGCTGCGGCGGATGGCGCTGGTCGGCGATGCGCTCTCTCACGTCGCACTGCCCGGCATCGCGCTAGCCCTGGTGTATGGTTTAGATCCTTTCTATGGAGTGGTCGTCTTCCTGATCGGCGCTTCCTTTCTCATCTTCTGGCTGGAAGGGAGAAGCCTGGTACCGCCGGATGCCATCGTCGGGCTTTTGTTCACCGCCAGCTTGGCGATCGGAATCCTGATTCTTCCAAATAGCGACGTAATAGAGGCGCTTTTTGGGGCCTTTCCCGTACTATCGTTGCCATTTTTGCTTGTCATCCTGCTTGCTGCGGCGATATTATCGGCGCTTTGCTTCCTGATGGCGCAGTCTTTCTTGTTCCGCATCGTTTCGCCGGACCTGGCGAAGGTGCATAACATCGGCCGGGGTTACGATCTGGCGTTGCTGCTGATCTTCGCGATGATCGTGGCCTTGGGGATCAAGTTGGTGGGAACGCTCCTCATGGGCGCCCTCACCATCATTCCCGCGTCGATCGCAAAGAACAGCTCGCGGAGCATGCGCCGCTACGTGATTGCGTCCGCGATGCTTGGCGGAACGATATCCGTGGCAGGCGTGTGGCTGGCCCAGACCTTCCACTTCCTGCCGGGTCCAACCATCGTCTTGTTGGGCGTGGGACTTTTTGTGCTGAGCCTTCCGATTGCGCGAAAGGGAGCTGTGTAGGCCGCTAGCGAGCGCCATCCGCCCGCGAATAGGGCGGCCTGTCGAGCCATCCGGTTCCAATGTCATCACCAATCGGGGCGCCAGGTGGTGAATCGGGCGCGACAATCGGCTGGAACTGCTCGGCCGGCCGGTCCAGGAATCGCTTGATATCCGCCAAAAGCAGCGCATTCTGCGCTTGGTCTGCTTCGCTCGCCGTGGCCTGAGCCTTCAGCCGCGCCGCAAGCTTGGTGAGCTTCCATGAGGCGATTGCCCGGACCTGCCCATTCGGCGAACCATCCGCCAGCCACGTCAGCCGGTCCACGAGCACGCGCTCCTCGGCGCGGCGGATTTCGGCTTCATACGGAGTCCCGGCGGTTGCGTCAAACGTCGCCTTCATCAGCCGGTCGATGACTTCTTCGAGGCCCGGCAACGCAGGATCCACGGCATGCTGCGCCACCATTCGCGCCGACCGGTCGAGTTGCAGCACGAAACCAATCGTCACGTCGGCGGCAATCGTCCCCGGGCTCAATGGATCGAAGGCCCGGCCAGTCGTGCGCGGAAACAACTCGCGCTGCCGCGGAAATTGAGGAGGCCGCGGTGGAATGGCGTCGAGTACGCTCCGGGGCACCGTGAGCTCGGCGGGCTTCAGTGTGTTCATGAGAGCGTCCAGCGCCTTGCGCTGATTGGCGGCCGTTTCCCATTTGACGGGCGTGCGGCCGTCGCCCCGCAGAGCGTAGATGTAATCCTGTCCCGCGATGCTCGACGCGCTCGACTCCACCGAATAGCGGTGATACATAAAGATAGGCACCAGCGCCTCCTCAATCGTCGCCATTGGCGCGCCATTGCGGATGGTGCGTTCGCCCAGGCGATTCAACGCCGCACGCCGGACCTTCATGATGCGGTTCAATTCGTCAGCCTGATTGACGCCGTTCGACCACTGATCCACTTTCGGATGAATACCCGTATCCTGGTTGGTCATGAAGCGGAGATCCTTGCTCCACGCGTCTTCCAGGATCTTCGTCAGTGCGGCGGTTTCATTCGTGCCATTCGCACCGTCCGCGAATTGACCGTATCCATAGCTGATCGCGACTTTGTCCCATTCGCCGATGCGCGCCGGATACGCGTTGGACAGATCGATGCTGCCATCGTCGCGCAATGTTTCGGCTGGATGCGGATAATCCATTACGGAAATCCATCCGAGCTGGCTGTCATAGTAATTGTGCTCAAGCCCGAGCGTGTGTCCAACTTCGTGCGCCGCGAGTTGCCGGATGCGCGCCAGCGCGGTTTGGTACAGCACCTCCGGCTTCTCATCCCCGGTTGTGTACGGCGACAGCAATCCTTCGAAGATCAGATAGTCCTGCCGGTCCCGCAGTGAACCGAGCGTCACGGTGGCTTTGATGATCTCGCCCGTCCGTGGATCCGTGATGGCATCGCCGGTGCTCCAGCCTCGCGTCGAACGGTGGACCCAGTTGATCACGTTGTAGCGAACGTCCATGGGGTCGGCGCCGTCCGGCAACACCGCCACTTGGAACGCATTGCGAAACCCCGCGGCCTCGAAGGCTTGGTTCCACCAGCTCGCTCCTTCGACCAGCGCCTTCTTCACATCCTCCGGCGCGCCGGGGTCTACATAATACCGGATCGGCTCCACGGGTTCGCTCACGGCCGCGGTGGGATCTTTTTTCTCAAGACGCCTCCGCGTAATATAGCGCTGCACCATCGGTTCGCCTATGGGTGTGCTGTAGTCGACGAACATGTTCGCGAAGAACCCGCTGCGCGGATCGAAGCGCCGGGGTTTGAAATTGCCGTCCGGCAGTTCGACGAACGAATAATGTTCGCGCAACGTCACCGCTTGCTCGTCCGGAGTTACGCTCGCCACGGTCCCCGAAAACAGACCGTTGTTGACCGCGGCGGCGCGTCCCCCGCCCTGGCCGATGGAAGGCGGCCCCTGCGCCGGGAAGCCCGGATCGAACCCGCTGTCCGGGTCTTTGGTAAATGTCAGAGTGACCTCGATCTCGGTGTTCTTGGGAAACGCCTTCGTTCGCGGAAGGTACACAGCGCTGCGGCTGTCGTCGACGTGATACTTGCCGGGATGCAACGCCGGCGCCGCGCCGTATCCGTCGCGCACGAAGAAATCCGTAGCGTTCACCAGCACGCGTCCGTTGCTTTTCGCCGCGACAGTGAAGCCCTTCAGTATGGACTTCGCGAAAGACTCTTCCACCGACCGGCGTTCGGCGGCGTTCGGGCTGGTGGATCGGAAGCTTTCATTACGCCGCACCAGGAAGACCTTGTTGCCGGTGCGTTCAAAGTAGACCACCGCGGTGTCTCCGGTTTGCCCGCGGTCCAGGCCGATGTCATTGGATCCGAGGCCCGCCGCCAGTCCCGTGAGGTACAAGAAATCCGTGTCGAAGCGCGGGATCTCGAGCCATAGCGTTCCATCGCGGTCATTCCAGTAAAGAGGAAAATAGCCGTCAAGCTTGGCCATTCCACGAGTCTTCGCTTCGATGGATTCGGGAGCAGGCTCCTGTCCGGAAGCTAAGCAGGACACAAGAAGGATGGTAGCGGCCAGTGTTCGCGACATAATCCAGGATTTCTATTTTGGCATCTTCTGGAAGCTGGCCGGCCCGCGACCCATCCCCGAGGCGTAAAATCAGAGGATGGAACTCGTCGTCAACCAAAAGCACTACCGGCTCCTGGTGGACGCCGATCGCAGGCTGCTCTGGGTGCTGCGCGACGAGCTTGAACTCACCGGCACAAAGTACGGCTGTGGCGAGGGCCAGTGCGGCGCCTGTACCGTTTTAGTCGATGGCGCACCCATCCGCTCGTGCCTGACGCGCGTTTCCAACGTGGCCGGGAAATCGATCACAACCATCGAAGGCCTGGCGCAACACGGGAAGCTTCATCCGTTGCAGGAAGCCTTCATCCAAGCCGACGCGATGCAGTGCGGCTACTGCACGCCCGGCATGATCCTGTCGAGCGTGGGACTGCTGAAGAAAACGCCGCATCCCTCCGAGCCTGAAATCCGCCGCGCGCTCGAAGGCAATATCTGCCGCTGCGGGACGTATCCGCGCATCATCCAAGCGGTTCAAATGGCCAGCGCAAAATCCGGAGCCCCGCATGCCTGAGATCGAACTGGAGCGTTACGAAATATTCGAGGCTCCGGCGTATCGCTTCGAGCCTTTTGAACTCGAGCGCCGTGACTTTTTCAAATTCCTCGGAGGCGGGTTGGTCCTTCTTCTCGCTCTCGACACTCGCGCCACCGCCCAGGAATCCGGACGCGGCCCTGCTTTCCGCGGCGATGCCCGCCCCCCTGAGCTAGCCGCTTGGCTTCACATCGCCGAAGACGGAACCATCACCGTTTTCACCGGCAAGGCCGAAGTTGGGCAGAACATCCGCACTTCCCTCGCGCAGGCGGTCGCCGAAGAACTGCGCACGCCGGTTCAGTCGATCCATCTCGTGATGGCCGACACTGATCTTACGCCCTACGACTTGGGCACGTTCGGAAGCCGCACCACTCCGCTCATGGCTCCGCAGATGAAAAAGGTGGGCGCGGCTGCGCGTGAAGCTCTCATCGATCTCGCCGCGGCAAAGTGGAAAACGGATCGCTCGTCGATCTCGGTCGCCGGCGGATCGGTCAAGAACAACGCGACCGGCGAATCCGCTGGGTTTGGCGAACTGACGCGCGGGCAGAAATTGCTGAAGACCGTGGACGGCGCTAGCGTGACCCCCGCCAGCGAGTGGAAAATCGAGGGCACCTCCGTCGCCAAGGTGAATGCTCTCGACATGGTGACGGGCGCGCATCGTTACACACCCGATCTCGCCAGACCCGGCATGCTCTATGGCCGCGTGCTGCGTCCGCCCGCGTTCAACGCCAAGCTTGCATCGTTCGACGCGAAGGATGCCGCCGCGATTCCCGACGTCCTGATTGTGCGGGATGGCGATTTCGTGGGAGCTGTCGCGTCTGACGAGATCGCGCTTGGCAAGGCTATCGGCGCAATCAAGGCTGAATGGAACGCGGACCCGCAGCCATCCAACAAGGAGCTCTTCGCCTATTTAAAAGAACACCCCGCCACCCAACGCGGCGGTGGCGAATTCGGACCGCCCGCTACGCCCACGGTTCACGGCAACCTCGAGCAGGGGCTGCAATCGGCCGCGCATAAGCTCGACGCCACCTACACTGTCGAGTATATTGCGCACGTGCCGCTAGAGCCGCGCTCGGCGGTTGCTGAATGGACTGATGGCAAGCTCACCGTGTGGACCGGCACGCAACGTCCGTGGGGCGTCCAAGCGGAGCTGGCCGCGGCCTTCAAGATTCGCGAAGACCAGGTCCGCGTCATCGTGCCCGACACCGGCTCCGCTTACGGCGGCAAGCACACCGGCGAAGCCGCCATCGAAGCCGCTCGTCTCGCGAAAGCAGTGAACAGACCCGTCAAGCTCATCTGGTCTCGCGAAGAGGAGTTCACCTGGGCCTACTTCCGTCCCGCCGGCGTCATCGAGATTCGCAGCGGTGTCGCGAGCGACGGCCTGATCACGGCATGGGAATTTCACAACTACAACTCCGGACCATCCGCGATTGAAACGCCCTACGAGATCGCCAACCGCACGGCACAGTTTCACCCTACGGAAACGCCACTGCGGCAAGGTTCCTATCGGGGCTTGGCTGCGACGGCCAATCACTTCGCGCGTGAGTCGCACATGGACGATCTGGCGGCCGCGGTCGCGATGGATCCTCTGGAATTTCGCCTGAAGAACCTGAAGAACGACCGGCTGCGCGCCGTCCTCCAAGCCGCTGCCGAGAAATTCGGCTGGGCCAGTTCCAAGAGCGGCCCTGACACTGCCTCTTCAACCAAGGGATTCGGCCTCGCTTGCGGTGTCGAGAAAGGCGGCTACGTTGCCACCTGCGCCGAAATCACCGATCGTTCCACGCGGAATTTCTCGGCGCTGAAGTAACACCCGCCAATCCGCAGAGTGAAAATCGAGCGCGTCGTAACGGCGTTTGAGTGCGGCGCGATCGTGAATCCCGAACATTTGAAGAATCAAATCGAAGGTTCGGTCGTGATGGCCCTCGGCGGCGCACTGTTCGAAGCTGTGGAGTTTTCGAACGGCCGCATCTTGAATGGGCGTCTCTCCAAATATCGCGTCCCTCGCTTCAGCGATCTGCCGATTATTGAGACGGTGCTCGTGGATCGCAAGGATTTGCCTTCCGCTGGCGCGGGCGAAACGCCGATTGTCGGTCTGGCTCCGGCGGTCGGCAACGCGATCTTTCACGCCACCGGCACTCGCCTTCGATCGCTACCCATGACACCTAAGGGATTCGTCCAGTCCCTGTGACCGACGCCGTCATCCTTGAACATATCGCGCGTCTGCCGCATGCCCGGGCGACGTTTAAACAACTGGTCCGGGAACTCGGCTCCCGCGTTACATCGCGCGATGAACTGGAGAACGCTCTCGACCGCCTGATTGAGCGCGGCCAGCTCATCGAAGTTCGCTCCGGTCACTTTGTGGTCACCCGCTTCAGCCGCGAATACACGGTTGGCCGCTTGAACATGCATCGCGATGGCTACGGATTTCTGATTCCCGACCATCCGATCGAAGGCTTGCGCGGCGACGTCTACATCCCGCGCGAGTCGGCGCAATCTGCCATGCACGGCGACCGCGTGGTGGTGCACATCGCGCGAATCGAAAAGGATGGCCGCGCCGACGGCGAAATCGTCAAGGTCCTGCGCCGCGCGCACCAAACCGTGGTTGGCGAGTTTCGGATTCGCAAGCGTGGAAACTTTGTGGCGCCACATGACGAGCGAATTCGTCAATGGATCCAAATCCCGGGAGGTATGGAGGTGCCCCCAGCCTCGGCGAATCGCGATCGCGTCGGCGTCGCGCCAGTCGAAGTGCAATCTCCCGAAGATCTCGACGGCATGGTCGTCAATGTGGAGATTCTCGAATTTCCCGGAAGACGGCGGCCAGGCCGTGGGCCGCGTGATCGAGATCCTAGGCCGCCCCGACGATTTCGGTGTCGACGTCGAAATCACGATCCGGAAGCACCACATCCCGCATCATTTTCCGCCGGAGGTTCTGGAACAAGCGCAAAGCTTTTCGAACATCATTCAGCTTGATGAACTCACCGGACGCCAGGACTACCGCGCGCTCGACATCGTTACCATCGACGGCGAAACCGCGCGCGATTTCGACGACGCGGTCTGGGTGGATCGGCTCCCGCATGGCAACTATGCGCTGCACGTCCACATCGCCGACGTCAGCCATTACGTGAAACCGGGCAGCCCGATTGATGAGGAGGCGTTCCTGCGCGGCACCAGCGTCTATTTTCCCGATCGCGCCGTTCCCATGTTGCCGCTTGAGCTGTCCACGGAGATTTGCTCGCTGAAACCGAGTGTCGATCGTCTGGTCCTTTCCGTCGAGTTAGAGATTGACCGGCGCGGGGACGTGATCGCGCAAACCTTCGGGCGCGGCGTGATCCGAAGTGTCGAGCGCATGACCTACACCGATGTTCACGCGCTGCTGGAAGGCGACCCGGCGTTGCGCCAGCGTTACGGGCGGCTGCTAGAACGGTTTGAATTGATGCGCGAGCTGGCTCTCATCCTGAACAAGAAGCGCATCCAGCGCGGCGCTATTGACTTCGACATGCCCGAGCCGCTGATCCAATTCGACGAGTTCGGCGAAATGGCCGCTGTCACGCGCAGCCCGCGCAATATCGCGCACCGGATCATCGAGGAGTTTATGCTTTCGGCCAATGAAGCCGTCGCATCGCACCTGGAGCAAGCCGGCATCGCATCGCTGTTTCGCATCCATGAGAAGCCCGATCCAAAGCGCGTGATGGAATTCGAGGAGATCGCCACGCACTTCGGTTATTCGCTCGGCATCGGCGCGATTCCGGTGAAGCGCTTTCGTACGACGCCGATGCGGAGGCGCGATGGAAAAATGGTGCGTCAGGAGATCGTCATCGCCGATGATCAGCATTTCGATCTCTTCACGCAACTATCAAAAGCTGATCGCGCAAATCGAGGGCAAGCCGGAGGAGCGCATTCTGAGCTACCTCATGCTGCGCTCGTTAAAGCAGGCCCGCTACAGCGCCGAGAACCGCGGCCACTTCGCGCTAGCAGCTTTGAGCTATACGCACTTTACGTCGCCCATCCGCCGGTATCCTGATTTAATCGTGCATCGCATCCTGGGCGCGTTTCTTGATGGAAGGCGCGACTTACTTGGACAGGAGCGTTTGGAATTGATCGCCCACGATTGCTCCGAGACCGAGCGCCGCGCCGCCGAAGCCGAGCGTGAACTGGTGGAATGGAAAAAGGCGCGTTTCATGGAGGACCGCGTCGGCGAGGAATTCAGCGGCTTGATCATCAGCACCACGCGATTCGGCTTTTTCGTCGAGCTCGAAAACTTGTTTGTCGAGGGTCTGGTACCCATTGACACGCTGCCGGGCGACCGCTACATGTTTCAGGAAAATGCGCGCAAGATCGTCGGACAGCGCACCCGGCGCGAGTTCAGCATCGGCGATACGGTCCACGTACTTCTGGACCGCGTGGATCCGGTGGAGCACAAGCTTAACTTTTCAGTGATCGAGCCGGAGCGGGCACGCAAAAAGCGGCGGAAATGACCGCGACGTTAGTGCGATGCCGCGGACGCTGCGCGCAGTGGAAATTGCTGCGACGCGAGTGATTCCAGCAAATGTTCGTGGATGCTCTGATCGAGCATGTAGTATCGCCGCCCGTCTTCTTCCACCACCACCGCGAGCCCTTTCGAAGCGAGGAGCAAACAAAGCTGCTGTTCTCCCGGCGTCAGTGCAGCCGCTTCCACGCGCGCCATCCCGCGTGGTCCGGGCACAAGTTTGCGAAGCAAGTCGCGCGTGAAGATTTGCTGATCCAATCCCTCCAGCGCCGCTCCGGCCGAGATCCAGCGATGCTCCGCCGCCCCGAAGAAGTAGGGCCCCGTCGCGAACGCCAGAAGAAAGACCACGATGTCGATGAACGCTGCCAGCATCAGAGCGAAAACGTGCCGCGCGGTTGGCGCGGTGAAAAGTTCTTCGAAGGCGACCAGAAGATCTTCTTGTCCCGATACCGTGCGGTCGACAAAATCACTGTACGCGGGCATGGGTGGTTTCGCCAGTTGGCCCGAGTGCAGCGCCTGCTCCATTTCATTCCACGGCACGTTCGCATATACCTGCCGGTACGTCGCGAGTTGCTGTTCGGTGGAATCCAGCGGCTTGGTGTTTGAAACAAAACTAGCCAATTCTGCTTGGGAGCGCTGCATCTGCCCGAGGGATTCCTGAGCCAGCTTCGTATAGCGGTCAAACGCGGAGTACCGCACTCCCGCACCCGCGCCTTCCTTATAGTTGTCCGCGTAGGTCTGTGCTTCGCGAGCCACCGCGGCGCGAATATTCGCCAGGTACGGGTCGGCGTCCTGCGCCCGCGAGATGAGTCCATGCGACTTTTCAGCCTCGGTCATCTCCTGCAGCGCGAGGACGTGCTTCTGCTGTTCGTCAATCGCGGCGGTCAGCAGTTTGCGCGTTTGGCCGGCGGAATCGCCCAGGGCGTCGTACAGTTTCCGTTCGATGGTGGCGGGTCGCTCGCGCGCGCTGAACCACGTGTAAAGGCTGGTATAAGAGAAGGCAATCGAAACGACGGCCGTAACAATGTAAACGCCAATCAGTAGCGGCCGCCGGCCAATGTTACGCGAGCCCGAGCTGAACCCGATCAGCCACGCTACGAGCACCAGCGCGGTTTGGATTCCCAGCGAAGCCAGGACCGAGAACCAGACCGAAAGATACAGGCGCATGCCCTCGAACGTGGTGTACCACGAAACCACCGAGAGCAAACAGCTTGCCACGAAAAGCGCTTGGACCATCGGCCGGCTCACGCCGGCGAGTCCGGTGGACTGACTCGAAGACACAAATGCCATGGCGCAGTACTCCTTGAGAACTGTTACGCGTGGCCGGCGCGGGCGGTTCCAAAATTATTCCGATCACCCTACTCCGATCGCAACGCCGCCATCGGATCACCTCGCACCGCGCGCCGCGCCGGGATGTAACTGGCGATCAGCGCGAGCGATCCCAGAACCAGCACGCTCAGCACGAGGGACCATGCATCGCGCGGGCTCGCGCCGTAAATCAAGCTTCCAAGCACCGGCGAAAGAGCGACGTGAAGGACCAATCCGAGAGCCAACCCGGCGGCGGTCAAACGCAGGGCTTGTCCAAGAATCCAGCGAACGATGTCGCGCGGTGTGGCGCCCAAGGCCACGCGTACCCCGATCTCTTGTGCTCGTTGCGATGCCGAGTAAGAAACCACACCGTACACACCCACCGCCGCCAGCAAGACCGCGATCGCGGCGAAGGCCGCGGCCAGCAGTGCATTCAACCGCGGCTTATCGTTCAAAGCGGCGATGCGATCTTGCATGCCGCGGAGATCCGCGATGGATTGCCGGTTCCAGCCCGGTTCGCGCAGCGCGGCGCGCACGGATGGCGCAAGGGCGTTCGGATCACGTAGGGCCCGCAGCGTCACATAAATATTCGGCCAAGTGGTTTGCACATACGGCAGGTAAATTTGGAGCGACTCCTCCGCGCCGCGCGTCAGGTAACGGATGTCTCCGGCCACGCCCACGATTTCCCGCGTCACCTCGATCGCGGCCTTCCCAGGAGTGGCAACGATGATTTTGCGGCCGACTGGATTCTGCCCCGGGAAATAGCGCCGCGCCAGAGAATTGCTCACGATCGCGACTGGAGGCGCATCCTCCCGATCGCGATCGTCAAACGGCCGGCCTTCCAAAAGAGGGATTCCGAAGGCGCGGAAATAGGAGCCATTGATCAAATCGCAAGCCGCCGCCGGGCGCTGCGATGGCGGCAAGACCTCGCCGGGCAAACGGAATCGCTGGCCCGTAAGCACAAATCCGTCGATCGGAAGATTCGTGTTTGCGCCGGCCCCGGCCACACCAGGCAGCCTCGCCAACCGTTCCATCAACGCTCGATAGTAGCCTGCCATCGAAGCCGAATCGGGAAAATCCGTGCGGGAAAACGATACGCGGAAGCTGAGTAGCTGGTCGGGATCAAATCCTCGATTTTCCTTCTGAAGCCACAGCAGGCTTCGCGCCATCAGCAACGCTCCCGCCAGAAGCACCAGAGACAAGCGGTTTCGGCAATCACCAGCGCGTTGCGCGACGCATGTCCGCGGCGCGTGTTGATGGAAGTTCGGCCGGATTCGCGAACCGCCTGTTTCAAATCTCCACCGAGCAACTGGCGTGAGGGAAGAAGCCCGAACAGAATGCCTGTGAACACTGTAACAGCGCACGTGAACGCAAGAACGCTCGCGTTGAGGCCCGCGTTCTCCAGGCCCGGCAGTTCCACTCCTTTCAGCGCGATCAGCAGGCGCACGCCAAAATAGGCAAGCGCAAGGCCGCCAACGCAGCCCGCCAGCGCCAGCAGCATTGTCTCGGTCAGTAGCTGGCGAATCAGCCGGCGCGCGGCTGGCCCCGAGCGCGGCGCGAATCGCGATTTCCTTGTAACGAACCTCGGCTCGCGCCAACAGTAAATTCGCAACATTGACGCAGGCGATCAGCAGCACCATTCCCACCGCTGCCAGAAGCGCGGCCATAGTGGATCGCAGCTTGCCAACTCCGTAGTCCTGGAGCGGCGTGATCATGGCGGACCAGCCCCGGTCGATGTCCGGGAATTCCGACTCCAGCCGCCTCGCTACCATTTGCATCTCGTGATCCGCTTCCTGGATTGTCACTTGCGGCTTGAGGCGGCCGATTACCCCCATGGTGTTCGAACGCAGACCCGGATCGCGATCGGAATGCTGATCAAGGTCCAGCGGCGTCCAGACATCGATCCCCCTCAGCGCGAGCGATTCGTCGAAATTCGCCGGAGCAACGCCGATCACCGTGTACGGCTCTCCGTTCATGTTGATGGCGTCCCCGAGCACACGAGCATCGCCCGCGAACTCGCGCCGCCATAGACCGTAGCTCAAGATGGCAACGTGATTTTTGTCGAAGGCCTCTTCGCCAGGGCGAAATTCGCGCCCGAGGGCCGCTGGCAGGCCAAGGGCCGAAAAGAATCCGCGCGAAACCTGCGCGCCCAACAACTGATGCGATTCTTCCCGGCCGCGATAGCTGTAAAACAGGTTGCGCATGCCGAGCAGCCGTTCAAACGACCTGGTTTGTTTGGACCATTCGAGGTAGTTGACTGGAGAAACCGGGCTCGCCTTGCCGCTGGGAGGCTTTTGCCAAACCAGAACCAAGCGGCTCGGGTCGCGATACGGCAAAGGATGCAGCACCACCGCGTCAAACACCCTGAACATCGCGGAATTGGCGCCGATTCCGAGCGACAGCGTCAAGATCGCGGAGAGGCAAAACCCCGGCTGCCTCGCAAGCGAACGCACCGCGTATCGAAGTTCGTGCACTTATGAGAAATGCTAGCGCATTTCCCAGTGAATCGGGTTTATTCCTCTTCTTCTTCCTCGCCGGTTTTGGCGGCCTTCGCGGCGGCTATCACTTTATCGGCTTGTAACTGCGGCAGGTAATCGTAGTGATCGAACTCCATTTGATAGGAGGCCCGGCCTTGCGTCATGGAAATCAGATCGTTCTGATAGGTAAGCATTTCCGACATCGGGACCTGCGCCTTGATAATCTGCGTGCCGCCCTTGATGTCCATGCCTTGAATACGCCCGCGGCGGCCGTTGAGATCGCCCATCAGATCGCCTGCGTATTCCACGGGAGCTTGAATTTCGACGTTCATCACAGGCTCGAGAATGGCGGGTTTGGCTTGCTGCATCGCCGCTTTGAACGCTTTGCGGGCGGCGAGTTTAAACGCCATTTCCGACGAATCGACATCATGGTACGATCCGTCATAAACCGTGCACTTGAAATCCACCACCGGATATCCGGCCAGAAAGCCGTTCGCGGCCGCTTCCACGATTCCTTTTTCCACGGCGGGAATGAAATTGCGCGGAATGGCTCCGCCGAAAACTTCGTTGGCGAACTCGAACCCGCCGCTGCGCGACAACGGCTCCAGGCGAATCCAGCAATCGCCGAATTGGCCGTGCCCACCAGTCTGTTTCTTATGACGCCCCTGGACGTCGGCCTTTCCGCGAATCGTTTCGCGATATGGAATTTTCGGCGCGTGCAGCTCGACATCCACGCCGTAGCGCTTTTTCAACCGGCTAACGATCACCTCGACGTGCTGCTGCCCACTGCCAGCCAGTAGGAACTCCTTGGTCTGTGGATCGCGATAAAAGCGCAACGACTGGTCCTCTTCCAGAATTCGCTGGACGGCGTTGCCTAGCCGGTCTTCGTCCTGGCGGCTCTTGGCCGAAATCGCGAAAGCGATGGAAGGCTCCGGCAGGTGCACCGGCGGGTAGCTGATGAGCGATGGCTTGTCGCACAGCGTGTCGCCAGTCACGGTTTCCTTGAGCTTGGCCACTGCGCCGATATCGCCGGCCCTGATGTCAGTCACAGGCTGGAGCGTCTTGCCTTCGAGGCACCCCACGTGGGCCAGGCGCTCCGTCGCGCCGCTGCGGGCGTTCACCAGATTGGCGTCGTTCTTGATCACGCCTGAGATCACTTTGAAATACGTGACGCGGCCGGCGAAAGGATCAGCGATCGTCTTAAACACGAATGCCGAGACAGGCTCGGAATCTTTGATGGACCGCTGGCCGTCGCCGCCGCCATTGACCCTCCCATGGATGGGCTCGTGTTCGGTGGGCGCGGGAAAATTTTCGACCACGAAGTTCAGCAGCAGATCGGACCCGACGTTATGCAGCCCGGAGCCGCACAGCACCGGATAAATACGGCGTTCGCGAATCGCCTGGCGCAGGCCGTCGATGATATGCTCCACCGGAAGCGTCCCCTTTTCGAAGAACTCCTCCATCAGCGCGTCATTGCCCTCGGCCACCATCTCCACCAGCGCTTCGTGAGCTTTCTGCGCGGGCTCGGCCAGATTCTCGGGAATCGGGCCTTCTTTGCCTTTTCCATCGCCATCCATGGTGTACGTGTAGGCCTTCATGCGAATCACGTCGACCACGCCTTTGAACTCCTTCTCTGCTCCGATGGGAAGCTCGACGGGAACCGCCAGGCGGCCGAAAACGTCTTGCACGTTCGCCAGCGTGCGCTCAAAGGAAGAACGCTCGCGATCCAGCTTGTTGATGACAATCGCGCGCGGAAGATTGAACTCGTCGGCGAAGCTCCAGACCTTTTCGGTTTGCACCTCCACGCCGGCCACGCCATCCACCAATACCAGCGCGGCATCGGCGGCGATCAGAGCCGCCTTGGTGTCGTTGATGAAGATATTGAAGCCGGGCGTGTCAATAAGATTGATCTTCTTCTTGGCCCACTCGGCGAATGCCAGCCCGGTGGAAATGGTCAGCTTGCGCTGGATCTCCTCGTCGTCAAAATCGGTGACGGCAGTGCCTTCATCCACACGCGTCAGCCGGTTGGTGGCGCCGGCGGTGAACAAAAATCCAGAGGCCAGGGTGGTCTTTCCGCTGTGTCCGTGGCCGATCAGGGCGATGTTTCTGATGTCGGAACCTTCGTATACTTTCACTCGGTTACTCTCCGCTTCCAATATAAAAGCGCACGACAGACCGCCCGGCGGCCGCCGCGCGCCGAAATATCAAGATCGGATGTTATCACATTAAGAATCGGTTAATTTGCTAACCTCTAGCTGCCATGGCTACTATTGATTTTGCGGCGCGCCGCACCGTCTTCCGCAGGCTCCACGAGAGCGGCTGTTTTGTGATTCCCAATCCCTGGGACATTGGAACCGCCTGCTATCTGCGTCATCTTGGATTTCGGGCGCTGGCCACCACCAGCTCCGGTTTGGCGTTTTCGCGCGGTCTGCCGGACGCCGAGTGGGCCGTGCCGCGCGATATGGTGCTGAAACATATTGCGGAGATCGTGTCGGCGACCGATCTCCCCGTGAACGCCGACTTCGAATCGGGCTACGCGCACCAGCCGGAGGGCGTCGCCGCCAACGTACGGCTGTGCGTTGAAACCGGCGTGGCCGGACTCTCGATCGAGGACGCCACGGGTGATCGTGAAAAGCCGCTGTATGATTTGCGGCTGGCGGTGGAGCGAATCCAGGCCGCCCGGTCGGCTATTGGCGCATCCGGCGTTCTGTTGACGGCGCGGTCAGAATGTTTTCTGGTGGGGTGCCCGGAGCCGTTGCCGGAAGCGATTCGCCGCTTGCAAGCCTTCGCCGAGGCTGGCGCGGACGTGCTGTTTGCGCCGGGCGTGCGTGAGCGCGCCGACATCCAGGCCGTCGTTGCGGCCGTTCGTCCGAAACCGGTGAATGTATTGATGAGCGCGAACACGGGCATCAGCGTCAGCGGCCTGGCGGAAATGGGCGTGCGGCGAGTGAGCCTTGGCTCGTCGCTGGCGCGCGCTGCGTGGACCGGATTCAACCGCGCCGCCAAACTGATCGCCGAAGAAGGCAGCTTCGCCGGACTGGACGGCATCACGCCGTTTCCGGAGTTGAACGGATTCTTTCGAGACATCGCAAAGCAACGGAGCAGGTAGCACTTCCCAATTCAGGGCTTTGCAAGCGTCAACATGATAAAATCCATCCCGAGATGACATATCCGCTGCGCTGCGCCGTAAGTTCGCTGCTCCTGCTTTGGTCCGCCCAATTCATCCCCGCACAGGACGGAGCGGCCATCTATCAGCGCAGTTGCGCGCCCTGCCACGATCATGGAGCGGACCGTGCACCCACGCGCGAAGCTCTCCGGGCCATGACGCCCGAGCGCGTGCTCGCAGCCATGGAATCCGGCCCGATGATTTCGATGGCCAACCGGCAGTCGGAAGCCGGCCGCCGGGCCGTCGCCGAATTCGTCACCGGCCAATCATTCGCGCATCCTCTCGACACCTCGCCCGCGCCGGCCTCAATATGCTCTGAACCATTGCCCGAATTCAACAATCCTTCCGCGAGCCCGCTCTGGAACGGCTGGGGGCTGGATCTGCTGAATACGCGCTTTCAAGCCGCCGAGCAGGCTGGATTCAGCGCCGCCGACGTCAAGCGTTTGAAGGTCAAGTGGGCCTTCGGATTTCCGGCCACGCTGGATGCCAACGCGCACCCCTCCCTGGCGAGCGGGCGCCTCTTCATCGGCAGCACCAGCGGGACGGTCTATTCGCTCGATGCCGCAACAGGCTGCATTCGCTGGTTTTTCAAAGCCTCCGGCGGCGTGCGGGCGGCCATCAGCATCGGCCGTGTCAACACCGAATTCGGTCCGCGCTATGCCGCCTTCTTCGGCGACGGCAGCGCATTCACCTACGCCGTCGATGCCATGACCGGCAAGCTGTTCTGGAAGACAAAGGTGGACACCTTCCCGGTTGCGCACATCACCGGCTCGCCGGTCTTCTCGAACAACCGTCTCTACGTGCCCGTTGCGTCGGGCGAAGAAGGCGCGGGCGCTTCACCGGATTATGAGTGCTGCCGCTTCCGCGGAAGCATGGTCGCGCTGGACGCCTCCACCGGCAAGCAGCTCTGGAAGACCTATACCATCCCCGAGCAAGCGCACAAAACCAAGAAGAACAAGGTCGGGACGCAGCTCTGGGGCCCTTCCGGCGCGCCCATCTGGAGCAGCCCCGCGATCGACGTCATTCACAACGCGCTTTACGCGACCACCGGCGACAACTACAGCGATCCCACCAGCCGTATGAGCGACGCATTCGTCGCCTTCGATCTCGATAACGGCAAAATTCTTTGGTCGAGGCAGATGACTCCATCCGACGCCTACACGGCGGCCTGCCGGATTCCGGACAAAACCAATTGCCCAGAGTCCAACGGCCCCGACTTCGACTTCAGCTCCGGACCGATTCTCGTGACTCTCGCCAACGGCAAGCGCGCGCTGGTGGCCGGGCAAAAATCGGGCCTGGTGCACGCCGTCGATCCCGATAATCAAGGCGAATTGATTTGGAGCACGCGCGTGGGCAAAGGGGGCACCAACGGCGGCGTGCAGTGGGGCTCCGCCACGGACGGCCTCAATGTGTATGTGGCGCTGGCCGATCTCGGCCGCATCGTCGTCCCATACAGCCTGAGCACGGACGTCGATCCGAACAAAGGGGGCGGCATGTTCGCGCTGCGTCTCGACACCGGCAAACAAGTCTGGTACACGCCGCCCGCGTCGTGCGGCGACCGCAAACGCTGCAGTCCCGCGCAATCGGCCGCGGTCACCGCGATTCCTGGAGTTGTATTCTCGGGTTCGGTCGACGGGCACCTGCGCGCTTATTCCACCACCGACGGATCTATTCTTTGGGACGTCGACACCATCGGCACCTACAAAACCGTGAATGGCGTCGAGGCGCATGGGGGCTCAATGGACGGTCCCGGACCCGTCATCGGGGGCGGCATGATGTTCGTAAACTCGGGTTACGCGGCCGGCGGCGGCATGCCCGGCAACGTGCTGCTCGCCTTCTCAGTGGACGGCAAGTAATTCGGCTGCCCGGCCCATGAGCTGCGCCCTCGCGCCGTGCATGATTGGTTGGGGCGCGATCTGCCACTTTTCGCCCAGCGCGACGTCGAAACTTTCCGGTTCGATCAGAGCCAACCCCGAACCCGGGAAGAAGGTCAGCTCGCCGACGGCCACTCTGCCACGATGCTCATAAAGATCCACACGGACGAAATCGAACAAAGCGCCCAGCTTTTCAGCAACGGAGATCATTACGTCCAGCGTGGGTGGCCGCGGAGCTTCCTGGGCAATGGTGGGACGGGCGATCGAAACGGACTTGCTCCAGAATGCATCGTACGTGGGACGCGAGATCGACACGGGCAGCTTGTTCCAGGAGGTATCGTACATCACTCGTTGGTGTTTCTTGAAACGAGTGACGTCTACCTGGATGAACTCCACCCTTCCTCCGAACACCCCTATTTTATAGTCCGGAGGAACAGGACCGTCTCCGAGCATCTCTTCAATCAGAATTCTGGGTTGAATCCCGCGGTACACCCACTCGCGGTTGTGGTTCCCGTATGGCGTTCTAAGCCAGGAGCGGCATTCGTTCAGGAGCAGCTCCACATCCAGCGAGTCCCCGTCGCGGACAAATCGGACGCAATCGCACATATGCGTCGGCTTTACCACGAAAGGCCGAGGAATAGAATTAAAATCGATGCCTGAAACATCGGGGCCGACCCAGTAAGTCCTTGGCGTGAAGGCCTCCCGTCCTACAATATCGGCAACCAGGTGTTTCATTATCTCCTTGTCGACGAACGGCGGCATCAGTTCGTCGTAGATAAACAACTTCCGATGCTGCACTTTTTCGGAGAACGACCGTGGGTTGACAACATCCGGCCAGAATCCGTGAGCTCGCCAGAACGCGAGTTGGACTGCCATTTGGTCGGGCAGGGCAAGCAGCACGCGGCGAGTGAGCTCCCTGCGAATTCTCCGAATGTTCACGGATGACGCTAGCCCTTCGCGAGGACCGTCCCGTAACCCTCCGCCCGCCCGCTCAAGCCCAACAACCGAACGCTGGCCCACAGCGCGTGCGGCGTGCTCGAAACCACCGGCGTTTTGCAACGCTTCTCCAGAGGCAAGATCAGATCCAGCGTCTTCAGAGCGCCGCAGGAAATTACCAGCGCGTCCGATTTCGGTGCGCTCTCGTACACCGTAGCGCTGAAGTTGAGCAGCTCGTCGGGTGTGACGGGTCCCCGGTCTTTGAAACTCACGATGCCGAGCCCCTTCACCGACACGACTTCAAATCCCGACTCCTCGAGAAATACCTTCAGCCGATGGCTCACGTCCTCGTTGTAGGCAGTGGCGACCGCGACCTTGCGCGCGTTCACCGCCTTCAAGCCTTCCACGATCCCGCTGCTCATCGTGGTAGAAGGCAGCCCCGTCGCCTTGGTGACGTTCATCTTCAACTGATGCTCATACTCAGCGCCTTTATAGAACGTGAGCGACGTACCCATCACAGAGATTGCGTTCGCGCCCTGCTTAGCCAGTTTTTGCGCTGCCGGCAGGATTCGGACGAACACCCGGTCGTATTCCTCCGCCGTCATCTTTTCCAGGCCGACGCCTTCAGCGAGGAACCGCACGCCCGATGGGTACAGCAGCGTCGCTTCGGGAGGAACGGGGTAATTCGCCGGCGGGAAGATCATACCGAGCGTAGGATCGGCCGCGGAACTAAGCGCTGCGCCGAACGTTGCACAGGCCGCGCCAGCGGACGCAACGTGCAGAAACTGCCGTCGGGAAGTGGGCATGAAGATTACCTCTCCAAGCAAGTATAATCCCGGCTCCGTCGCGCGTGGGAGTTCAGTGGAACGAGCTGCCGAATTTTGCGCGTTACCCGCGCACCTCAATGCGGCTGTTGTTGTGGAAGGAAATGCGAATCGCCCCGGCCACTGGACGGCCAAAGGTGGTGGCCGGCCAAAATTCGGTGAACAACAAGCTGTTCTCGATGCTGTGCCGCAGCTTCTCGCTCTGCTGGCCGGGCGCGCTGACAATCGAATAGTTGATAATCCGGCCGCGACCGTCCAATTGCAAATCCACCACCGCGTCACCGTCGGCAAAAGCGACCGGAGCCGTGTCCTTCAGCATCGGCTCGGTGGCGAGCATGGTCGGCACATCGCCCGCTAAGGTGTCGAGCGCGAACGCCGACTTGAACATCGGCACCAGTGTACTGAACAGGAATACAGCCGAACACAACCCGCCCACGGCCGGCAGCGCCAGCGGACGCATCAAATCGTGCAGCGACAATTCCACACGGTCCCGCCACCGCTTCCACCGGCTTGCTCCGCCGAAGGATTCCATCCTTACCTTGGAGGCGACCACCCGCAGGCGCGTCGTTAAGTCGGCCGGCGGTACCCGGCGCGGCAACGACCGCAGCTTCTCGCGTAGGCCGAAGTACTGTTCCGTTTCCAGCGCGCACTCCCGGCACGTGTTCAAGTGACGCTTCAGCAAGCGCGCCTCTTCCGCCGAAACGGCATCGTCCAGGTAAGCCGACACTCTTTGTCTAACGGTTGCGCATTCCATACTATTCCGTCACCGGCTCGGAGGACCAACGCACGTCCGCCTCCGCCTCCAACCGTCCCGGCTCAAGCCGGCCCGGCTCCAGACGGCCTTCCAGAATCTTTCGCAACGCCTCGCGTCCTCGCATGATGCGCGACTTCACGGTGCCCAGCGAAACATTCAAAACCGTCGCGATATCCTCGTAGCTCAAGTCTTCGATGTCGCGCAGCACCACCGCCGCGCGAAACTTCGGGTTCAACTTTTCCAGCGCCTGTTCCACCAGCGCGCGAGTCTCATGATCCGCCGCCTGCTCGAATGGCGACCGCCCCGGATCGGTCATGTTGTCCGCGTGATTCGGCGCGCCTTCTTCAGTCCCGAGCGCTACCTCCTGCCGCTGGTGCCGGCAAAACCACCGGCGATGGTTGTAGGCTTCATTGACGGCAATCCTGTAGATCCAGGTTTTCAAGCTGCTATTCCCGCGGAATGCGCCGATGCTGCGAAACACTTTCAGAAAAACCTCTTGCACGATGTCAGGCGCGTCGCCGGGGTCGTTCATCAAGCGGCACACCAGGCTGTACACCGGTTGCTGATAGCGCTGGATCAGGATTTCGTACGCGTCTTCCGCTCCCTGGCCGAGCGCCGACACGAGTGCGTCTTCCTCCGCGTGGGAGAAAAGGCACCCCTCTACATGTAGACCAACAGCAGTATCAGCCACAGTCGTCTACTCAGATTCTAGCCCCAAATTACGAACCCTGCTAGTGACATAGACCCCGGCCGGGCGGGAAAAGTTCCCGAGAGGCGCTTGGCCTGGCTACCTCATTGAAAACATTGCGCAGAACTGAGTACATCCGATATCATGCGCAGTCACGGGTTATCTGGGACCAAGGCGCATGTTGCCGCATCCGACACCGCTATGGTGGATTGAACTTGTCATCAATCAGCTCGGAAACGTAGTCACTTAGCGGCAGATTCCGCTTGCGCGCCTCGCCACGACATTCGTTTAATGTCCCGACGCTAAGTTTGATGCCCACTGGCAGGGGGCCGTACCTTGGGCTTCGTCTTCTATTAACGGGGACGTTGCTAAGACCGTGACCCCGGATTTCCTCTTCGTCCACGCCATGCAACCACTGCGGTGCGTGTGGGGACACCCAAACGAAGGACATCAACTTCTGTAGGTCAGCCTTAGGAAAAGACCGTTACCCGGTTCGCTCTCGTGCCAGGGCACATATGTGATATTTGATCGGAGCGAACTCTGGTCTGGGATCCGTACTCCCTGCGAGTGCCGATTGCAATCGTCCAATCGTCGATTCAATTGCCACGCCAAACGGATTGGCATAAGCGAGCCAAGAAATCTCCGACTCTTCGCTTGCCCGGGCCCAACAATGGACAAAACCACGGGAATCGTTGTAGAGCCCGCGAAAGATACCGGTTTCCATGAGTACGCCCTCGAAGGGATCGCGAAGAGCGGCGAGCCGCAACGGAGTCTGCGGCTAAAGCGCGCCAAACAGCTCACGATATCGCTTGGCGGCCTTCATGAGAGCCTTGTTCGGCGCAGGTGGATTTAGGATCGCTTTAGCGATTTGCCGCTGGCCCTCGATGGGGAAACGAATGACCTCGGTCGGTTCAACACCATCGGGCGCGGCCTCGTCATTCCTCATGGCGTTCACCCACCTATGTTAGCGGCCGAATTGACGCCTACCTGACCTCAAACTCCGTCGTCCGCCGGAGGGCCTTCCCGGCGGCATCGGTCGCCGTCACTTCGATCTCATACGATCCAGCGGCGAGCTTGTCGATTGGCAACCTAGACCCGGCTGGGATCGCATCACCGTGGTTGCGCTTCGGAATCTCGAGCTTCATCAGTCCCGAATCCGACCTAGCCTCCCCAGTCGCTCGATCCAGAACGCGAAACCGAAGGCGCACCGCCGCCGGATCCGGCGCATGCACCTCAAAGTAAAAGAAACCGGCCTCTGATTTCGCGAATTGATTGGAGCCTGAAGGAACAATTTGCACCTCCTCCGGCGCGTTCTGAGTTCCGGCCTCGATAACGAGCGGCGTGCGATCTTCCGTGAGCGAAGTTGCCCCACCGAGGCCCAGCTCGGCCGCCGGGTGGGTCTCCCTGCTAAGCACCAGACCGCTCATGGCCAGCTCTCCCGGGATCCGCGGTTCCACGTCCAGCGGCGCTTCCAACTTTCCAAAATTCTCGCCGCCCGAACCGAAGGCCAGCGTGAAATTGTAGCGGCCCGGAACGATCTTGAACTCCTTCTCGTAATGGAGCGGCTTACCTTTAGCGCTCTCGAACTCCGCCTGATTATCGAAATCGATCTTGAGCGCATCGCTGAAGCGAGCCCCCACGCCGCCATCCGCCGTGGACGCTACGCCCAGAAGATCGATCTCCGCATGCAGCTTCCCTTTGTGATTCTCGAATTTCAAACCGTCCGCGGGGATCTCCATTGCGAGATTCACTCGCGCCACGCCCGCCGAGCCGGTCGAAGTTGACGAGATGTAGAAATACGAAAGCTGCATCGACGCGGCGATGCTGCCAGCTTGTGGCCCAGCCGCGCGACGCTCCAGATCTTGGCCGGTGGAGGTCCCCGCCAGCAAATCCTGCGGCTTCGATGCGCAGTAATTGCTCCGGGCGCGTACCGTGGTCCCGCCCCGATCCACCTTAACGCGGAGCGCGTGGCAGCTCCCCTCTTTGGAATCGGAAGGCGAATAGCTGAGAGCGTAGTAGGCGTCCTGCTCTTCGCCGATCTTTTGCAAACCTCGCTGCAATTGACCGGCATTAGGAACAACCAGCCCGCCCGTTCCCGCCGCTAAACTGAACAGAATCTGCTGACCGGTGGCTCCGGCATCCGGAGCGCTCGCGCTGGAATCGTCGCCCTGTCCCTGCAGTCCCTCCAACCCACGCATCCTGATCCCTGGCACTTCCGCTACACCCTCCGACGCGCTGCGAATATCCGCCCCGGTTCCGGCCTGCGGGGAAAGGGGCCGTAGATCGACGGGATAGACGACGACATCCGACTTATTGCAAGCGTCGATCGCGGCCGTCAGCTCGCCTTTCTGAACGGACGATGATGGCAGCCCCCCGCTCAAAAGAACGATCATCTTGCGGCTCGGAAGGATTCCCAAATTCGCCGCGAGCGTAGCCAGCGATCGAACTGTGTCGCGCGTCGCGGCCTCCATGGCTGCCGTCACGACGTGACGATTTGCAGCTCGTCCGCTCATTCTCTCGAAGGTTGACTCGGTGGGACCGCCATCCGTTGCACTGGGAGCCAAGCTGGACGATGGCATGCTACGCACCGCCTCTTTCAGACGGGCCGCATCATCGGTGAAGTTTTGGGCGATCCGCAACGCACCGTTGAAATACACGACCGCCATTCTGCGGCCGGGCTCCGCGTTTGCGTCGATGAATCGTAAGATCGCCTCGCGAGCCGCCACCTCATGCGCGGATTCCATGCCGGCGAAGAACAGAACCAGGTAATGCGGTTGCGAAGTGACCGGCCCGCGTTCCAGGGAGGCGCTCTGGATGGCCTGCTCTTTATTGTCTTCCCAAAGGCGAAAATCCTTGCTGGTCAGGTCGCGGACGTATTCGCCCTTTTTGTTCGTTACGATCGCATCCACCAGCACTTCGCGAGTCTCTGTGCGGATCACGGGGCTGGGCTGGGCGCGCAACGCGCCGCCGGTAAAGCACAGGAGTGCCGCGATCACGCTGCTGCGAACAAAACCGGAGCTCACGGGATTTCTACGCCTCTGTTTCGAGCCGCCATCGTATTCCCGACTGAGTCGCGCACCACCATACGCACCACGTATCGCCCGGGCGCCACGTTAAACGTCTCTTTCACCGTGATTCCGGAGCTCTGCAACGCAGCCAGTGTCCGATCGCGAAGATGCATCTCCACCACTCGTTTGATCCCGGCCACGTAGTTGCCGTTCGGATCGAACAACCCCGCCACCACGGTCAGCGTATCGCTATTTCGCTCCTCGGACTTTCGAAACCGCAAGCCTCGAACATCCACATGCCCGACCACGGTCAGTTCCGCTTTCTCCTCGGTCGGCTTGAAGAGCTCGGTCTGAACGTCCAATGGAAGGTCCTGAATTTCTTCCCGAGAAAAAACCGCCTCGCGAATTTCATCCCTGGCCGCTTCCGCTGCATCCACAGCATGGTTCGGAGCCCAGTAACCTCGCCGCACTTGCAGAGTCATATCCTGCGAGCTCTTTATCTTGACCTTCAACTGATGATAGCTGCCATCGTACTTCAGGTTGTCCGGCGAGAAACCGAGCACGTATACATATTCCGGACGTGCCGCCAATTGGTTCAGGCCTTCCTTGAGGTCGTTGTCACTATGGAAAAACTTGCCTCCGGTGCCATCCGCGACCTCAGCCAGCACGTCGTCGGCCTGGGAAGCCGCGGAGATCTCAGCCTGCGTCAGATAGCCGGCGAAGACGGATTGATGCCCCCGTTCGCTCGCATCGCTTCCAGGCGGGGCGTACAGACCACGCATGTCGATCGTATTGACCGTCACGTTAGCGCGTATGGCGCGATCCAGCACAGCGTATTCGCCGGAGCGATGATCTCGTGTGAGTAGAAAGCCCGGCGAAACTAGTACCAGCGTCCGGCTCCCCGGCATCGTCGACAGCCTGCGAGTGACGTCCTGCAATGTTCCAAGCGCGCTTAATGTGTCCCGATCGCCGGCAAACAGGGTTTGGCGAACCTCCGACCGCACCAGCGTGATCAGTGGTTCGGGCGTAAGTGACAGCGCGGCGCCTTGCGTAGGGGACGCAGTAGATGGCGCAGCCAACGACATATGCGAACACGCCGCCGCTTCCGCGACAATGGCGATCAGAGCCTGGTCCGCCGTGCCGCTCATAACCATTTGGGCGAGCTGCTGGTCGCTAAACAAGGCGCCGTCGAGATAGAACAGCTTATTCACCAACAAATCGGCCATGTAGTAGCTGACCGGAGGACAGTCTTGTTGAGGATCGGGCCCGCTCGTCCACGGCTGGATGCTGTCGATCGCCCGATGCAGCTTCTCGCGGTTGTCAGTAAAATCGGCCTTCATCAGACCACTGGTGGTGAAGATCGCCACGCGGCTCTTGGGCTCGAGCGATTCGTCCAAGTGGCGATTCATCGCCTGCCGCGTCTGCAACAGATCCCCGCGCTGCAGATGAATGTCGTCCACCAGATAGGCGATGTATCGCTCCGGCAGCACGGACTCGCCAGGAATAAGCCTGTCTTGTGTGGCTTGCTTTGACCCGGGAGCCGTATTGGCCTGCGCCTCGGTCTTTTCAACGGAAAACTTGGTGATCACCTGAAGCTTGCCTTTGTCGAAAAGCTGAAAGTCCTCCTGCTGAAGGCTCCCAACAGCATGGCCTTCTCGGTCGCGAACCACCACCGGCACCGACACCAGATTCACCCGGCTGCTGAACGTGATCGGTGCATCGCTCGTTGTAATCTCGGGCGTGTTGGAATTGGGCGCGGTGGGCGGGGGCGCACTGGACGATGCCGGTTGGCCGCCGCACTGAGCGCAAAGGAAAGCCGCGAGGACCATACCCTGCAGGATTCGCCCACGACGGCCCGCGCCCATATAACGCATCGTTCTTTCATTCTCTCCTTTTTACGTTTGCGCGCGCCGTTCCCGTCATAAACATATGGAACGATCCGGAGCCGCTCCGCGTCCCACGCGCGTATAATCGCTCCAGGGGAGGGCCTCTTGACCCGGATCCTTCGATTTGTTCTCCCGGCCCTGTTGGCAGCCGCCGCAGGCCGCTCTCAAGTTCCCTATCCGACGCCGTATCCGGGAGGCCAATATCCGCCGGGACAATACCCGCCGGGCCAGTATCCGCCGGGACAGTATCCACCGGGTTCGTATCCGCCCGGCGAGTACCCTCCCGGCACGATCGGGCTGCCCGGAGGGCTCAATCTTCCCATGCCGAAGCTGCCCGGCAAGAAAAGCAAAGACAAGGACAAAGATTCGGCGGACAGCAACAGCACAAGGGTGGCGCTCCGCGCGGTGGATGGAACGCTGCGTGAGCTCGGTGAGAAGGACCTATATCTCGAAACTCCCAAGCACAAGCTTCTCAAGTTTCGGACGCTGGCGAAAACACAATTTCGCGACAAAGAAGGTGAGCAGGTTCGCGATTCCTTGTTGCGGCCCGGAGACCAGCTCTCGGTGGAAGTCAATGGCGACGACCCGGAAACGGCGCTGCGCGTTATTGTGAACCGTAAATCGACGGATGCCGAGCGGGCGCGTGCCGAACGACCCTTTGACCACGAGTCAGCGCAAACCCCAGTCGAGGCGGATACCCATTCGACCGGCGCGACGGAAGCCGCGGCCGAGCCGTCGGGAAGATCGAAGCCCGACACCACCGGCAACGGTGACCGGGAGATTCCCACGCTCGCGAAAGCGCCCGCGCCGGATTCCGCCGATTCTACTCAGCCGGTTGAAAAGGCCGAACCGCCGGTTGAGAACGCGAAACCGATTCCACGTCCAAGCGCGACGGCCGACGATGTCATCGCATCAGCGCGTGACGCAGCCGACCGCCTCACCGACGGACTGCCGAACTTTCTCGTTCAGCAGAACACCACGCGATATTTCAGCCGCGTGCTTCCTCCTCAGTGGCAGGTGCTGGACGTGGTGACGGCCGAGGTGGCGAGCGTGAATGGCAAGGAAGACTATCGCAACATTATGGTGAACGGCAGGCCTTCCAACCGTCCAGTGGAAAAGACCGGCGCCTGGTCCACCGGCGAATTCCAGACCACTCTCGAAAGCCTCCTCAATCCATATACGGCGGCCGCGTTCCGCAAAACCAAGGATGATACCATCGACGGACGATCCACCTATACCTATGACTTTCAGGTGCAGCAGCAAAATTCGGATTGGGACATTCACGCGCCGGACGGCTCCAAGGCCACGCCGGCCTACAGCGGGACAGTTTGGATCGACAAGGCAACTTTTAACGTGATGCGGATCGAGGAGCAGACCGGGCAGCTACCCGCCAGCTTCCCGTTCGATAAGGCGGAATCCGTGGTCGAATACGGGTTCACGAGGATTGATGGAAAGACCTACCCGTTGCCGCTCCATAGCGAGATCCTGACCTGCCAGCGTGGGACTACCATCTGCACCAAGAACGAGATTCGTTTTCAGAACTACCGTAAGTTCGCCGCGGATTCGAACATCACGTTTGACAAGTGACTCTGGATTCTACCTACTTCAACTCCATCATCATCGCGCTTCCCGTCCCATGATCCAGCAGCTCCGTATGCGTGCGGTTGCCCTTGTTGAATCGGATATCGAAAGCCTTGTACTCATTCAGCGTTCTCTTGCCGTCGAGTGTGGTGGATGTCAGCGCCGTATCCTCCAGATAGACCACGACCACATCCTTGTCGTGAAAATGCATGGGCGTCGGCTCGCCGGGATTCCAGCGGTAGGACCACGCGATCACGCGATCGTTCTCCAGCAGCTTTTTCACGTGCGGGCGCGGGAAGGCCAGCGGATAACCGGTCTTGTTCTCGATCGGCGGAACAGGATGGTCCTTCAGCTCGATGACGAGCGATCTCCCAGCGTTTCCCTTCTCATCAAGACCCGCACCCTTGGGATAAAATGCCGCCTTGTGCTCGGCCAGCCACATCACGACCGTATCGCGATCGTGCCCACGCGCCGGATTCGTCTGGCCCTTCGCCCACGTGACGTCCCATACCGTGACGCGATCATTGTCGATGACGGGTTTCAGATCTTGCGCGAACCCAGCCGCACACACCGCCGCCAGCGCGATCAGTTTAATGGCCGCCATTTGCGATGACCTCCTCATAATATTGCTCGTATTGCGGAATAATCCTTGAACTTGCGAACCGCTCCACTGCTGTCCGCCGCGCGGCCTCCGCCATCGTGCGATGCAACGGCTCGTTCGTCAATAGCTCGACCACCCGCCGCGACTGCGCCGCAATGTCGCCCACCGGCTCCAGAAACCCGTCCACTCCATCGGTCACCAGCTCCGGCAATCCGCCCACGCGCGTTGCCACCGGCGGAACTCCGCATGCCATCCCTTCCAACGCGCCTAATCCGAACGACTCCATCTCGCTCGGCATCAGCAGCACGTGCATGCGCGGAAACAGCCGCTCCACGTGATCTTGCTTTCCGAGGAACGTCACGTTGGGCTCCACACCCAGTTCGCGCGCCAGACGATGCGCTTCCGGACGGTCCGGCCCATCCCCGACCATGTACAAGTGAGCGGGTGTCTGCTTCACCACTTCGGCCAAAATGCGCACGCAATCCATCACGCGCTTCACCGGCCGGAAGTTGGAAATATGCATCAGGCGCTTTTCGTGGTTCGGCCGGCTTTCCATCGGCCGGTAAATCTCCGTGTTCACGAAATTGTAGATCACACGGATTTCGTTCGGCACCCCGAACACTTCATACGTATCGCGGCGCACGTCGTGGCTGACGCTGGTAATCCCATCCGACTTCTCGATCGAGAATTTGGTGATTGGAAAATACGACCGGTCCATGCCGACGATCGTGATATCGGTGCCATGCAACGTGGTGATGAACGGGAGACGACGCCGCGTCGCCACCATCTGTTGGGCTAGCATCGCAGCGGTGGAATGCGGAATCGCATAATGCACGTGCAGCAGATCCAAACTGTAGTCTTCCGCCACTTCCGCCATGCGCGACGCCAGCGCCAGGCAGTAAGGCGGATATTGAAACAGCGGATACGTGGACACTTCCACTTCGTGATAGAAGATGCGGGGCGTCCCAGGATCCAGGCGTATCGGATTCGCATAGGTGATGAAATGTACGTCGTGACCCCGGTTGGCCAACTCCAGGCCAAGCTCCGTCGCGACGATGCCGCTGCCGCCATACGTGGGATAGCAGGTGATTCCGATCTTCATGCTGTTCTAGATTCCCTGCTCCTTCACTGCCGGGGCTCCACTGTCAATGTCCCCACGCCGATCTGTCCATCGATGTTTTGCGCCGGATGCGGCTCATCGCCGCCACCGAACCATACTGTAACGCGGTCGCCGCTCGCTATCACAGTCGGGTCGCAGATTACCTTGGAATCCCACGCCTGCTCGCCCGCGATCACCATCGGCAGTTTCTCCCAGCGGACTCCGTCGCGCGATCGCGCCAGCCCGAGCCGCCGCACCTCGCCACCGTCACGCCCCGTGAACAGCATCCAGTAGTAGCCGCGCGAGGTCCACACCGCCGGCTCGCCCACTCCCTTTGCATCGAACGCCCCGTACCCGCCTGGCTCCAGAATCGGATTGCTCCGCAGCTTGTACCAGCTCACACCGTCGCTCGACATGGCGACGCCCAGCCGCTGCCGCTGCGCGCGATCCATTCCCAAATAGAACATGTAGTAGCCTCCGCCGGCGCGAATCACATACGGATCGCCAAGGCCGCTCTCATCCCAGCTTCCATACGGACCGGTGGAGAGCACCGGCGCTTCGTTGCGCATCCACTGATGCCCGTTGCGCGACCGCGCCAGCCCGATCTGCTGCGGCTCTCCGGCCTGGTAGTAATACAGGATGCCGCTCTCGTCGGCGATGGCCGAACCGTTGGCTGCAATCGCTCTGCCTTCCCAGATGCCGGGATCTGGCGACAGGATTCTCGCCTCCTTGTGCCAGGTGAGTCCGTCGCCCGATACCGCGAGCCCCGTGTGCCAGGCCTTGCCGTCGTAACCGGAGAAGAAGTTGTAGTAGGCGTCGCCCTGCCGGATCACCGAAGGATTGAGAACATCCACCGCGTCCCATTCGCCCGCCGCGCCGCGCGTCAGCACCGGCGCAGAACGCGCTTGCCATTTCCACGTAACGGAAGGCCCACCGGGCTGCTCCGGCAATGTGAAATCCCGATACTTCCCGCAACCGCCGAGGCCAATCACCAACAGCCAACAACCAACAACCGCGAAGCGACTCAAGTCGCGAGCCTTATTTTCAGCCCCGCTCCCTGCCCAGGCTTCGAGTCCAGCACCATGTCTCCGCCAAGCGTCCTCACGCGGCGCTTGATGCTCATGGGCCCGAGGCGCAGCAGCTCCAGCTCGTCGAGCGTGTACCGGCCGCTAAACGGGAACCCGGTGCCGTTGTCTTCCACCATGATCTCGAGCGCGGTATCCGACTTCGCGATGCTCACCGCCACACGAGTCGCCGAGGAATGCTTCTGCACGTTATAGAGCGCTTCGCGCACGATCTGCAAAAGCTCGAGCGAAACCTCGGGCTCGGCCGGCTCCATAAACTCGGCGCTCACAAAGGTCGCGGGAATGCCGCTGTCTTTCTGGAACTGCTCCACCACCCGGCGTAGCGTTGCGTTGAGACTGCCTTCCACGTCCACCGGCCGCATGCTCCGCACGAAGGCGCGCAGCTCGTTGACCTGGCTCTTGCACAAATCCTGCAGTTGGAGCTAACTCTTCCATGGCCGCCGTCAGATCGCGGCTCATCAGCTTGCGGATGATCTCCAGCCGCATCTGAAAACTAATGAAGCTCTGCAGCGGACCATCGTGAAAATCGGCCGCGATGCGCTGCCGCTCCGATTCGCGCGCCTTCTCGGCGTCGTAGCGGTATAGCACCGTCTGCCGCGAGCTGTTCGAAAGCCGCTCCTCCAGGTACTCGCGCTGGATGGCCAGCACGCTGCCCAGAATGCCTGCCGCGATAAACGCCGGCCGCAGCATCTCCGACGAATGCAGATTCGGAACCACATACAGCAGCGTGATCGCCGCCACCGCCACCACCACGGTCTTCCACCACTGGTGCAGCATCACGGCCACCAGCACGACGTAAGCGTAGAACACAGAACTGATCCAGTAGCCGTAGGCCGCGCCGCTAATGGCCGCGATAAAAAAGAATGCGAAATCGACGATCAGCCCGAGCGTCGGATACCCGGACTCTTCCAGGCCGCGCCAGAACAACGCGACCAGGGAATAGATAATGTAGACCGCGAAAAGAATGGCAGTATCGGTCCAGACCAAGCTGGATGAGATCAGTTGCGTCGCCAGGCAGCTCATCGCCAGCAGAATGCGTATGAGACTGAGCAGCCGCCGCCAGGAAGTCGGAAGCATGGCCTACAACGCTCCGCCCGCGCTCAATTGCCGGCTATTGCTCCACATACAATCGCACACGATTGCTCTGCTGCCCTTCCGCCTCGAGGTAGAGCTCGGAAGGGCCCGTGTCCGCGATCCGCGGCACTTGAATCTCGATCAAATAAAAGCCCACATATCCCGGCGCCAGCGACGCCTGCGTCACCTCCACGGGCGAGCCGCCAGATAGGCGTGGACCGTCGCAACCACCCGCGGCGGATCCTTCAACGGCGCCGCCAACCCGGTGGGCCAATCCGGCTTTACCAGCCCCAGGCCCGTTGCCAGAACCTGTATGCGCGAGTTCGCGCGCGCCGGCTTGCTCGCATCCAGCAGCACTCCGCTCTGCGCGTCCATGATGAGCGGCGTACCTTCCGGATCCACGAAAATCGCCGGCGAAGCGCTCTTCAACGGCACGCCGAACGTCATTGGCCCGGATGCTGCCTGGAGCGATAGAGACACTGCGTTGCCCTTGGCTTCGAATGGCACCTGGATCTGCGAAGCCGCGGCGTTCGCATCCAGCACGGGCGCCACGACATCCTCCGCTGCGGGCCGATTCCACCCGCGCTCCCAACACGCTCAGCAATGCACCTGGAGCCGCGGGGCGCGTGCTGTAGTCCGCCGCATTCACGACGCGCGCATCGCGCAAACGGTGCGGCGCGATCGTGGTGTATACTCCGTAACCGTCCAAGACTGCAAAAAGCTGATTCCCGCCCGAATCGAGCTTCACGTCCGTCGCGGCCACCGCCGGCAATTGCTCGCTCAGCGACGTCCACGCCGTCGGCCGGCCGGCCGCCCCCAGGTCGGTCGTGGTGTAAAACAAACCTGCATCCGTCGCTACATAAACCGCGCCGCCCGCGCGATCGGCCGCCACACCATGCGCCGCCGAGCTCTCCGGCAGGTTCGCTGTGATGTCATCCCAGAAGCTTCCGCCGTTCATGCTGCGCAGCACGTACGCCGGCTTGGCAGCGCCCGGCGTCACCCGAGTTCGCGCGCCCAAAACGGCCACCGCCACTCGCGGATCGTTCGCATCCACCCAGATCGCTTCCACTTTGCCCTGCTCGCCGAGTCTAAAAGCCGCGCCCCAGCTCACGCCGGCATCAGACGACACCTGAAGCCGTCCCTCACTGTCGCCCGCGTAAATGTAATCCCCAGCGGCCGCAATCGCGGTAACCGCGCGCTTCAACACACGCGACAGCGCATTCTTCAGATTCTGCTCGCGGTCCACATCGGCCGCGGCCACTGATTTCCACGCCGCCTTCTCGCCCGGCGCCCACTCCACCTCCCGCGCGACGCCAATTGCCGATCCGCCTGATAAAGCCAGCCGCACTCCGCGCGTCCCGCCCGGCAATCCCATCAAATGCCCCGGCGGCAGATTGGGCAGGAACTGGTTCAGACCGTTCCACGAAAGCCCGCCGTCCAGCGACCGCCAAACGCCCGCGTCGGAAGCCACCACGACGTCGTCCGGGTCCACCGGCGACGCCGTAACCGCTCGCAAACCCGATCCCAGCAGGCAAACGCCTCGATAACTCGTCAAATTGACCCAGCTCACTCCGGCATCGTCCGACCGGTAAACATCCGCCCCGATTCCGTACAATCTCCCCGAAGTCCCCGCCGGGCTCGATAGCTTGAACGCAACCTCGGGAGTGGCTGGAACCACGGCTTCATCAACCGTCGGCGGCGCCGCCTTGCCATCAGTCACCAATCGCCACTGCTCAAAGTCCGCCGTCCGAAAAACACGCCCCGAAGCAGTTTTCGCGAATAAGTTTAGTCCGTCCGGTGAGTACCATACCCGATCCACGGGCCCCGTGGCCGGTGACGGCAGTGCCAAATCGATGGCCGAATTCCCTACATGGCGCCAGGCCGGACCCGTCCCTTGAGCCAAAACCGGGCCCCATACACACAGCGGCAAAATCGCCAGCCTCACCCATCGAACTGCCCGAATTGTGGTCCTCCGACACATCAAACGAGTCTATTGTATCCCTTCAGCGAATCTACTTCCCATCAAACGAACTGAATCTATACAGCTTGTTCACAAATGTCCCGATAGGATATCGTCTTGCTAAGCACTTTTGATGGTAGACTGTGTTCTTAAGTCTTAGGTCAGTAATACGCCACATAGTACTTTAGGTGTGGGATCGGCCAGGCTTCTCGTTAACTTTATGAGGCTAGTTGGCAACCGCGGGTTCGTCGCTGTGCTGCTGGTTTTTGCGGCTGTGGGGATCTGCTCGGCCCAATTCTTCCCCCCGTCGCGCGACGCCGCGGCCAAGGTGGTTTCCATGACGGGACAAGTCTCCGTCCTGCGCGATTCCGAACCTTGGGCCCTCAATGTGGGCGACTCGGTTCAGACCCAACAGGTTATCCTCACTGGCCCGGACGGCTACGCCAAGTTCCAAACATCTGACGGCAGCACCTTCGAGGTCTACCCCAGCTCCAACGTGATTTTCCGCAAGAACCCCGGCAGTCTTCAGGATCTTTTGGATCTCTTCGTCGGCCGCGTCAAAATTCATATCCAGCGCCTGGGCGGCCAGCCCAATCCGAACCGGATCATGACTCCCACCGCGGTGATTTCGGTCCGTGGCACCATTTTCGACGTCAGCATCAACGACGACGATGAGACCACCATCGTTTCAGTGGAAGAAGGCTCCGTCGAAGTCCGCCACGCGCTGAAGCCTGGAGCGCCGAAAGTGGTGAACGCCGGCGAATCGCTGCACGTTTATCGCGACGAGCCGCTGGCCAAAAGCCTGATCGATAAGAACGAGCTGTTCCACCGCATCGTGCGCGGTTTGGGCGATGCCGCCTACCGGATAGCCATCAGTCCCCCCGGACGCGTGGGCTTCCCGGTTCCCGGCGGCCCTGGCGGTCCGACCACTGGTGAGCCGAAACCCCCGGCTCCGCCAACCACGCCGCCTCCGCCTGGTTCGTCCGGCCCATCGGCCCCCCCTCCCGGTTAGGCCACCGTCACGCACGGCGATCCGCGTGTGGCACACTAGCCTCTAGGGAAGGTTGCTCATGAAGTTCGCCATAATTTCGTGTTTGTCGCTAGCCTCCGCAGCCGTGGCCCTCGGGCAAGCACCTGATCCAGCTCCACCAACTCCGTCTGCTTCCAGCGGCGTCACCTCTGAGTGGGACATCCGCAAGATCCTCGACGCGCTTTCGCAGCAGGCCTCGCACTTGAAGCCCATCATCGATCAGGTGCAGCCCGCCGGCTGGCAATCCAAGGGCGCCTCTGAAACTTACGTGGCCCAGTGGAGCACGGCGCAGGCCCAGCTCAAATACCTGCTCGCTTCCACCGATGCCTTCGCCCGGCAGCCCGAGCGCCTGGCCATCGGACTGGATGCCTACTTCCGGATGCAGGCCATGGAAACCGCCCTGAGTTCGCTGGTGGAAGGCGTGCGCAAGTATCAGAACCCGGCCTTGGCTTCCATCATGCAATCCGTGATCGCCGAAAACAGCACCAACCGCGACCGCCTCCGCCAATACTTGCAGGATCTTGCAAACCAAAAGGAGCAGGAGTTCGAGGTGGCCGATCGCGAAGCCCAGCGTTGCCGCGCCGCCCTGCTCCAGCAGCCCGCGGCGAAGAGCAAGAAAGTCGTGCATCCATGATTGTTAGTGCAGCCGTTTTCACCTGCAGCATCTGTGGCGAACCGTCCACACAGATTTGCGCCTATTGCACCAAGGACGCCTGCGCCAACCATCGCTGCGTGCGCTGCAAGCGTTGTAGCGACTGTTGCGAGTGCGAAGTCCCGCTTTCGGCGGAAGAATTGCCGTCCGAAGAAACCGACGCCGAGTTGGCCGCCCAGCCGCCAGCCGAGGTCGCTCCGCTGATAGAGCAGAGCGTGTTTGCCGAACCCGTCGAGTCAATCGACCCGGACAACCTGACCGATTTCGCCGCCCCGATTGATCCGGCCGATCCTGAACGCGCCGATTGAGCCGCGCGCGTAAGCAAGCGGTCTTCAATCCTTCCGGCTCCGCAGAATCCCCCGCGCCGATTTCGCTTCTGGTTCCCGAGCTAATGCGCCGCGGTTGGCCCGCAAGCTGCTACGCTTTTGCCAATGCGTCTCGCCGGCGCGCTCTTCTTCTTTGCCTGCTCCGCTTGTGCCCAATTCAAGAGCACGGTTCCTCTAGTGGTCGCGCCCACCACCATCACCGATTCCAAGGGACGCTTCGTCGACGGTCTCACGCCTGAAGACCTGATCCTTTACGACAACAATGTGCCGCAGAAGATACAGCTCGATTGGATGGCGTATCCGATCGACCTGGTGGTCGCGGTACAAACCAGCGCAAATTCCGGAGCCGTCATCGACAAGCTGGGCGGCAGCGGCATTCTATTTACCCAGTTGCTGGCAGCCGATGCAGGCGAGACTGCAGTCATCTCGTTTAGCGATGAAGTCAAGGTCCACCAGGAGTTCACCGACAACCCCGATTTCGTGATTCACTCGCTGCGCATGCTGCGCAAGGAAGGCGGCAACGCCCACATCCTGGATGCTATGCACCAGGCCCTTCTCATGCTGGAACACCGGCCGCCCGGGCGCCGGCGCATCGTCCTGATGATCGCCGAAAGGCGCGACCGGTCGAGTGCAACGAAGCTGCCCGAAGTCGTCGAACAAGTCCAGCGCCTCAACGCCGCAGTCTATTGGCTGACCTATTCGCCGTTCCTCGAGCCGTTCACCGTGAAGCCCAAGACGGCGGAAGATCTGAAGCCCGAAGACGAACGCATCAAGGTTCAGAAGTGCGCGCTTTGCCCGGCCCCCGACGACACTGCGGTTCCACCGGACATCGGACCCGCCAGTCCGATTTATGCGCTGGGCGAATTGATTCGCTTGCACCAGCCCGATCTTGCCAGCCTCTTCACCAGAACTACCGGCGGCCTAGCCCTGAGTTTTCTGAAGAAAAGCGCCCTGGAACAGGCCATCCAACTGGTGAGCGAGGAAGTGCACCGCCAGTACATTTTGAGCTTCGAGCCGAAAGGCGGCGAGCCCGGGACGTTTCATGCGCTCCGAGTCACGATCCAGGACCGCCCCGAGCTGCACGTCAAGACGCGCGATGGATACTGGACAGTGCAGTAGCGGCGATCACAGCGTCAGCTCCCAGGTCTCACTCACCAGCTTGTGTCCGAAGGTCTGATTCCGCTCGCGCTTCACCAAGCGGAACCCGGCCTTGTGATAGATATGCCGCGCCGCATCCAAAATCGATTGCGTCCACAGCGTGATCTTCCGATATCCCGCTTGCCGCGCGAAGAGGACGCATTCAGCCACCAACCGGCCGCCGATCCCGAGGCCGCGCGCCGACGGCTCCACCAGCAGCAGCCGCAACTTCGCCACGCGATCCGATTTCTTCACTAGGAACACCGACCCCACGATTGCGCCGTCGCGCTCTGCAATCCAGCAGCGCTCGCGCTTCGCGTCGAACTTCTGAATGAACTCCGCGGCAATCTGCGCCACCAGCGCTTCGAAATGCTCATCCCATCCGTACTCTTGCGCGTACAGTACGCCATGCCGGTGGATCACCCATCCCATATCGCCCGGCTGATGCGTACGCAGCAGGTAGGGCGTCTTAGATTCTACGGGTTCGCCCAGCAGGCCCGCAATCACTCCCATCGCGGCGGCCAGTCTATTTTGATGCGCTGCCGAAAGCCGGCCAATCATCTCCGCCACTTCGGCCTCCGACTTCGCCTCCAGCGCCTCAAACGCGGCCCGTCCCTTCCTGGTCAGCGAAAGATGGCTCTGCCGCGCGTCCTTCTTGGATGTCTTCCGCGCCAGGAACCCGCGCTTCTGAAAGCTCAGCAGCATGCGGCTCAAATAGCCTGCGTCCAGCCCCAGCGCCTTGCCGATCTCGGCCGCGGTCGGCGACTCCCGATGCGCCAGCTCATACAACACGCGGACCTCGGCGAGAGTGAATGGGCTGTCCAGGTATCCTTTGCCGAGCAGTCCGATTTGCCGCGTATAGAACCGATTGAACTCGCGTACCGCGTTTACGCGATCCTTGACACCTGGCATATTGCCAGTGTCAATGAATTAATTGATCTTTGTCAACTATTCCAACCGCGCCAGAATCTGCCCTACGATATCGTGGCAATGCTCCACGTACGCATCCATCAGTTTCACCAGAGGAACCGGCTCCGCGATCCCGATCCGGCAGGGCATGTCCGCCTTGTCTTTGGGAAGCCGCTGCAACACGTGAATCAGCAGCCGGTTCAACGACACCCACAAATCCACCTCTTCCGGCCATGGGAAATCGGCATAATGTCCAGACGCCGTCCTTTGCGATCCCAGGATGGCTTACACCAGCCGCTAGTGGTGGACCAGACCCAAGTCGATCAGGTGGCCGAGCGCATCGATTCGAGTCCGTTGCTTGCGTCCACCAGCCGCTCCAACATTCGCACCTGCGGCATCAAGGCTGAATTACGTAACCTCCCCTTCCTCTGTCCCCTTCGCAACCGCCTCCCGATACCGCTCGTAATCTAGGCCGTGCGCGCGCAGCAGCTTCGCCGCCAGGCTCTCTTCCACTCTCAACAAGCCGAGCACCAGATGAGACGTGTCGATGTCTTTGTGGCTGAGCGCGTCGGCTTCTTCCGCCGCGAAACTCAGCGCGCGTTTCGCTTCCATGCTGAGTGGCATGTCCACCGACGTGGACACGCGCTCTTTCGGCGGCGCAAGTTGCTCCAGCTCTTTGCGAATCGCGTCGGCCCCAATGCCAAGTTGGGAGGCAACCTTTTTGTCGTCGCGTAAAATGCCGAGCAGCAAGTGCTCCGTCGCGATCTCCGGGGAGCCGAACATGCTGGCTTCGTAACGCCCGAAAAAGATGCATCGCCGCGCGTGTTCTGTGTAGCGTTCGAACATATTGCCCGAACAGCGCCGGGCCTTGGGCTTATTATCCCTTGCTCGCCGCCACCGCGTCTTCGATCGTGCCGAACACCTCTTCCGGCTGGATCGGTTTGCTGACGTAGGCGTCCATGCCCGCGCTGAGGCAACGGTCGCGGTCGCCCTGCATGGCATGCGCGGTCATCGCGATAATCGGCGTCCGCACGCCACGCGCGCGCAGGATCCGCGTCGCCTCCAGACCATCCATCCCCGGCATCTGCACGTCCATCAGAATCACGTCGAAATTCACCCGCACTGCCTGGTCCACGGCCGCCCGTCCATCGCCTGCCACGGTCACTTCGTGGCCCTGCGCTTCCAGCAATCGCACCACCAGCAACTGATTCACGCGATTGTCCTCCGCCAGCAGCACGCGCAGCCTTGCCGCGCCCGCTTCACCTCTTACCTGTTTGGCCGCTCGTTTCGCGGCCTCCTCTTCCGCTCCCGAGTAAACCGGGCAGGCTATCGAGAAGGAGAACGTACTTCCTTCCCCCAACCGGCTGCTCAGCGAAATTCGCCCGCCCATCAGTTCTACCAGGTTCGAGCTGATTGCCAAGCCCAAGCCCGTCCCGCCATAACGTCGCGTCACCGATCCGTCCGCTTGCCGGAACGGCTCGAAAATCAACTCCTCTTGCTCGCTCGATAACCCGATTCCGGTGTCCGTCACCTCGAAACGAACCACCGCCCGGCCCTCGCGCTGTTCTTCCAGCATCGCTTGCGCCCGCACCGAGCCCGCCGACGTAAACTTCACCGCGTTGTTGATCAGATTCAATAGCACCTGCCGCAGCCGGCCCGGATCGCCCAGCAGGAAATCGGGAATCCCGGGATCCACCGTCCAGGAAAGCTTTAGCCCCTTCTCGCGCGCCACAAACTCCAGCGTCCGCACCGCCTCCGGCACGCAGTCGCGCACCGAAAATGGAATCGACTCCAGCTCCATGCGCCTCGCTTCGATCTTGGAAAAGTCCAAAATGTCATTCAGCAGCCCGAGCAAGGAGTCGGCCGACGTTTTGGCGATGTGCAAGTATTCCCGCTGCTCCTGATGCAGCTCGGTGTTCAGCACCAGACCCATCATGCCCAGCACGCCGTTCATGGGCGTCCGGATTTCGTGGCTCATATTGGCGAGAAATTCGCTCTTGGCGCGGCTGGCTTCTTCGGCTCGGGCTTTGGCCTCCGCCAGCTCCGCCGTGCGCTCCCGCACCTTGCTGTCCAGATCCTTCAGCAAGCCCTCCATCTCGCTGTTCAGGCGCTCGCGGTCCGACAAAGCCGCCCGCAGTTCCGTGTAGGATTGCCGCAACCGCACCGACATCTCGCCGAAATCCCTCACCAGCTCCGCCACCTCGGCCGGCGCCTGCGCGGGCAGCTCGATCCGCTCCAGCGTGTCCTGCTGAACCGAAAACTTTCGCACCCGCTTCACCAGTTGCTCCAGCGGAGACGTCACGCCCGAATCCACAGCGCGGGAAAGCAGCAGCGAAAGCAGAATCGCCCCCAATAGCCATGCCACCGTCATCAAGTAATAGCGTTCGGTCTCGATATGAAGCCGTGAAAGCGGCTGCTCGATCAGAACCGTCCAGCCCGTCATTCCGCTCTCGGCATGGCTCGCCAGATAGCTGGCATTATGTTGCTGCGCATCCAAGTGATCCACCAGAAACGCCGCGCTGCCTTGGGAAGCGCCCTTCACCAGAGGCGAGCCCGCCATCGATTCCAGCGGCCGGTAAGCCGCGCCCCGGTTCGAATAAATCACGCGGCCGTGCTTGTCCAGGATGAAGATGCGCGCCTCGTCCAGCGTCCCGAAAGTTCGAGCCAATTGCTCGAAAGCCGATAAATCCAGCGTCCCGGCGATCACGCCGAACAGCGCTCCGTCAGCCTTGAAAATCGGCGCCGTAACCGCCACCGCCGGCTGCCTGTCAACGCGGCTCACAAAGACATCCGAGATCACGGACCGGCGCAACGCCAGAGTGCGCTGGAAGTATTCACGATCCCGCATCGTGGCGCTGTCGGGTACCACATCGCCCGGCTTGTTGCTCAGCACTCCTCCGAGCCCCGGCACTTCTTGCGGATCCACCGCCATCGGGAATCCATCCGCGTTGCCGATGGTGATCGATTGGAAACCGCGATAAACCTCGCGAGTCCGCTGCAGCCACCCGTTCAGCGCCGCCAGATCGAACCGGCCTTGGCTGGTGATGGAGCGCGATAACTCCCGCACCGCCAGTTGATGCTGCTTCACATGATCTTCCAGATCCTCCCGGATCGCCCTGGCTGCCTCCTGCAATCGCTGTCCGGCTTCGCGCTCCCGCCGCTCGGCATAGTTCTCGCCGTTCACGATGTTCAGCAAAAGCAGCGGCACCGTGGCCACCAGCAGGAAACCGTTCGATAAATAGGCCCGCAACGTTCGCCGCTCAGCCAGCCGCCCCTCCGGATCCCGCAGCCTCTGGAGAGCCGGAATGCTGATCAGCAACTCGGCAATCATCACGTTCACCAGCCCGTTGGCTGGATACTTCACCACCATCACCCAGTCGTACGGCGCCGGATAATTCAAGATCACTATGTAAATCAGCCCGGCCAGCGGCGTTCCGATGATGGCCCAGTAGATCAGAGCCGCGAGCGCGGGATGGAAACGCCGCCGCGCCAGCCACCCTACCGTCAACGCCTCCGCCACCAGGATGCAACCGGTCTGGGGATGCCCCCGCAACACCACCGAAGGGAACGCGCTGATCAAAGCTGCCAGCCCCCCGTAGATGGGACCGTACATTAGCGCTGCGCCCAAGTAGAACACGCCCCCGAAAAGCAGCCGCGCCCCGGTGAAAATGCTGAATTGCGGAAGGTTGACCAGCATGCCCAAAATCCCGAGCGCAAGGGTAACGGTGAAGCTGCGGCGCAGCTTGAAGGGCATGCTTGAGTTTCGTCTGAAGTACTATCCTACTTTAGATGCTGGCACTTAAACGGACTAAGGCCATCCCCTGCGCCCCCGCGTTTCCGCAGCCCGCCTGCCCTTCCCGCCCTCCTTCTAGTACGCTGGTATGTGACTGCTGATGGACGAAAAGAAGATCCTGGAAAACTTGCGCGAAATCTGTTTAGCCCTGCCGAAAACCAGTGAAACCACTACCTTCGGCCACCCCACCTTTCAGGTGGGCACCAAAACTTTTACGGTGCTCGAAACTTACAAGGGCGTGCTCTCGATCTGCGTCAAAGTCGGAAAAAAGATGCAGCCCGTCTTCCTCGAAGACGGCCGCTTCTACCGGACTCCCTACGTCGGCCAGCACGGCTGGGTCTCGCTGCGCGCCAACACCAAACTGAATTGGGCCGAAATCCGCGGCCTCGTCGAAGGGAGCTATCAACTGGTCCACGTCCAGAAGAGGCGCAGGTGATCGGAGAGTCACCGTGACCGCCGAACTTGCCAGCCGCCGGATTGCCATCACCAGCCTGCTGATCGCCGCGGGGCTCGCGTCCGCGAAAATCACCATCGGTCTCAGCGCCCACTCCACCGCCACGGTCTCGGACGGCATCGAATCCGCCGGCGATGTGCTCACCTCCGGTCTCGTCTTGCTCGGCCTGGTGATCGCCTCCAAGCCTCCCGACGCCGCAGCATCCCTACGGCCACGGCCGCCTGGAGACTATCAGCGCATTAGTGGTCGGGATGATCCTGGCGGCTAGCGGCGTCCTCATCTCTTTCGAGTCCCTCCATCTCGCGAATGTTCCCAGCCACTCTCCGGCCTCGTACGCCGTTTGGCCGCTGCTCGCCTCCATCACGATCAAGTCCATTATGAGCGCCGCCAAATTGCGCTACGCCCGCAAAATCGGCAGTTCCGGACTGGCGGCCGACGGCTGGCACGACACCGTCGATATTCTTTCCGGATGCACCGCGTTGCTCGGCCTCGGCATCACGTTGTTCGATCCCGAAAGATTCTCCGCCGCCGATCACATCGCCGGATCCGCCATCGGCGTCATCATCGTGCTCCTCGGCATTCGCGTGGTGCGCGACACCATGCTCCAGCTCATGGACACCATGCCCGACCCCGAAGCCATGGATCGTATCCGCACGGTCGGCCTCGCCGTCCCCGGCGTCCTCGGCATTGAAAAATGCTTCGCGCGCAAGACCGGTTTGAAGTGGCACGTGGACCTGCACCTGGAAGTCGACCCCGCCATGAGCGTTTACGAATCCCACGAAATCGCAACGCGAGGTCAAGGAAAGGATCCGCGCCGAGATCGACTGGGTGGCCGACGTGCTCGTGCACGTTGAGCCGCATATGCTCGGTACAATTTCAAACGGGCCCTATGGCCCGAGCGCAGCTAGGCCGCATGGAAAATCGTGAATTCGCGCGCGTTCTCGCCGAAACCGCGGACCTGATGGAGATTGCGGGCGAAGACGGCTTTCGCATCCGCTCCTATCGCAACGCCGCCTCCGCCATCGAAGGATATCCGGAGCGCGTCGACGACATCCTCTCCAACCCCGAGCGCAAGGTCACCGAAATTCCGGGCGTCGGCAAGGGCCTTGCCAGCGTGCTCGAAGAACTCTCTAAGCACGGCTCATTCGAAAAGCGCGACGCGCTGCTCGCACAATTTCCGCCCACCCTCCTCGACCTCCTCAAGATCCAGGGCCTCGGCCCCAAAGGAATCGCCCTGGTCTACCAGCACTACAAAGTCGCCACCATCGACGAGCTGGAGCGAATCTGCCAGGAACAAAAACTGCGCGAGCTTCCCCGCATGGGCGCCAAGCTCGAAGAGAAGGTACTCAAGTCCATCGCGCAATATCGCCAGCGCACCGGGCGCTTTCTGCTCAGCTTCGGCCAAAAGGTCGCGGACGAGTTGATCCCCTATCTTTCTGAAACTGGAGGCATCGAGAAAATCGCCGCCGCCGGCAGCCTCCGCCGAGGCAAGGACACCATCGGCGATCTGGATCTGCTCGTCACCGGCCCAGGCGCGGCAAACGCCCTCGAACGATTCGTCGCAGCATCCCAAAGCGCACAGCGTCCTCGGCAAAGGCGCTAACAAAGCCAGCATCCAATATGGGCTCGACGGCCTGCAAGTGGATCTGCGCGCGCTCCCGCAGGAAAGCTACGGCGCAGCCATGCAGTATTTCACCGGCAGCAAGGAGCACAACATCCTGGTGCGCAGCCGCGCCTTGAAGCTTGGCCTCACGCTCAATGAATACGGCCTGTTCAAGCTCGATGCCAACGGACAAAGTGGCGAGCGCGTCGCCGGCGAAACCGAAGAGGAAGTTTACGCCGCCCTCGGCCTCCCCTGGATTCCGCCCGAGCTGCGCGAGAACTGCGGCGAAATCGAAGCCGCGCTCGAAAACCGCCTGCCCAAACTCATCGAACTCTCCGACATCCGCGGCGACCTGCACATGCACACCACCGAAACCGACGGCCGCGCCACGCTCCAGGAAATGGCCGAGGCCGCCCACGCGCTCGGCTACGAATACATCGCCATCACCGATCATTCCAAAGCGCTCGCCATGGCCAACGGCCTGGATGAAAAGCGCGCAGTGGCTTTCGCCAAACAGGTTCGCGATCTGAACCGCACCGGCCTCCCGCTCCGCATTTTCTCCGGCCTCGAATGCGACATCAAACGCGACGGCGAAATGGATCTCGCCGAAGACGCGCTCGCCGAGCTTGACATCGTGATCGGCAGCGTCCACAGCCACATGAATCTCGACTCCGCCGAGATGACAGATCGACTGATGCGCGCCCTCGAATCGCCGTCATTGCGACGTCATGGGCCATCCCACCGGCCGCATGCTGCTCCATCGCGATCCGTTCCCATTCGACTTCGAACGCGTCGCCACCGAAGCCGCGCGCCGCAACGTGTATCTGGAAATCAACGGCAGTCCCGAACGTCTCGACCTGGGCGGCGCCATGATCCGCACGGCGAAAAGTCTCGGCTGCAAGTTCGCCATCTCCACCGACGCGCACCAAACCAAGCATCTCGGCATCAACATGCCCTTCGGCGTCATCACCGCGCGCCGAGGATGGCTGGAAGCTCGCGACCTTCTGAATACCCTGCCGCTCGCCGAATTCGAAAAAGCAATTCACAAATCATGAAAATCATTTCCTCGGTTGAAAAATATACGAACCGCCTGTTCACAGTTTCGGAAGAGCACGCCATCGATCCCGACGGCTTCGAAATCAAGCGATCCATCGTGCACCATCGCGGCTCGGCTGTCATGATGCCCGTCGACGATCGCAAGCGCGTTCTCCTGGTCCGCCAATATCCGCCTGCCCGCGCAGCGCTTCTTGTGGGAATTGCCCGCCGGCACCGTCGACGAAGGCGAAAAGCCGCTGCAAACCGCCAAGCGCGAGCTCAAGGAGGAAACCGGCTATCGAGCGAAGAACTGGCAGAAGCTCATCACCTTTTTCCCCAGCCCCGGCTTCCTCACCGAGAAGATGACCATCTACCTCGCCACCGGCCTCACCGCCGGCGAAGCCACGCCCATGGACGACGAACGCATCGAAACCCGCTGGTTCACCGCCAAGGAAATCGAGGCCGCCATCGACGCCGGTGAAATCGTCGACGCCAAAACCATGCTCGGCTATTTCTTCTGGAAGCGCTCCCTGCGCAAGTGAATGATAATCCCGTCGCGATCGAATGAAGGCGCTGTCGGACAACTAGTATAGGTCGATAAAGCGAAGGAACGTACCGTGCTACGCTCTCTAGTGACCCTTGTAGCGCCGGAAAGCGAGCGCGTAAAGCAGTGATCATTCAAGGAAAGACCAGATTTATATCCGCGCCATTTAACGATGAGCAGGAGCTGGAAACGGTTGTTCAGAGCAACGCGGAGCTCATATTCGGGCCCGATTCAATCTACCTGCCGAAATCTCTAATTCGCACTCCAAATGGATCGGGAACTATCCCTGATGGTTACGTCATCGATATCGCAGCTCGCCGCTGGTTTATCATCGAAGCGGAACTTGGGGGTCACAGCGTCTGGAGCCATATCGCTCCTCAAGTCACCAAGCAAATCATAGCGGCATCACAGCCCGCGAATCGCCGAGCGCTCACGGAGCTAGTGATAAACAAGGTGAGGGAAAACTCATCCATTCGAGAGAACTTCGACGATTTCGAAATTAGCGAAATCGACATACGTCAATTCGTGGCGGACGTTTTTGAAGGGAAGCCAATCGTCGGAATCCCCATCGATGCAGTTAGTTCTGACCTGCACGAGTGGGCGCAGACACTAAAGAATGAAGTCAGACGGTGGCAGGTCCGCAAGCTTGTTGACTTCGACAACCCCGGTAGCGTTATTTACGAGATTCCCGAGGAGTATCGGCCCGTCCTCGACACCTCTCCGGATTCCGACGAATCGGACCCGGGATACAAGTACTACGATGTCACTCTTACCGACCTGATAGAGAGCCATCTGCTGTATCAGGGGCAATCCTTGTTCATGTCCTACAGACCCCGAGGGGGCGATAAGAAGCAATACGAAGCCATCGTCTCAACTGATGGGTCGCTGGAAACGTTGGGCCGGTCATTCTCCGCGCCGAGTTATGCCGCTTTGGCTTGCATCCAGAGCGCTGGAAGCGATCGGGAGACTGTGAACGGCTGGAGAACTTGGAGAGATGGAGAAGGACGAACGCTGGCGGATCTCCGCGACCAATTCCTTGAGAAACAGAACCAGTGAACGCTTAATGTCAGTCCATGCCAATGAAAGTGCGCGAGGTGATTCGCTTGTTGGAACAGAATGGATGGGTCGAGCTGCGCTCCAAAGGCAGCCATCGGCATTTCAAACACCCGAGCCAGGCCCTCATTATTACGGTTCCCGGCAGCCAGGGAAAGGAACTCGCCACCGGCACCCTGAACGCTATACTCAAGAAGGCCGGTCTGAAATGAATGTAAGACGTTATCCGGTAATCATCGAAGCAAACGGGAACCGGCTATTCTGCATATTCGCCCGACGTTCCCGGATGCGCGGCCGTCGGCGACACTCCTGAAGACGCACGAAGCAATTTCCAGGACGCGCTGGCCTCGCATTTTGATGCGATGCGTGAAGTGGGCGAGGCGATTCCCGAGCCCCATTCTTCGGTCGATTACGTGGAAGTCGGAGCATAGTCGCCAATCTCCCAATCGCGAAATCCACGCTCAACTACCGAATCTTCTCTTCCGCCCCTTCGGCACTTTCCAATCCGCGGATCTCCTCGCGGCAATCAGCTCGCACGCCCGCAGCGCCGCCTCCTCGAAATCTCCCGCGTCCGCCGGCAGCACCTGCCAATGCGTTACCTCTCTTCCGAAAACTTGAATGGACCGCATGCTCGGAAAATCGCGCTGCAAACTTTCGTGATGCTCCGCCGTCGTCGCAAGCCAAACGCCGTCGTCTTCTGCCGGCTTGCCCTTGTCGCGCAATATGAGCACGATCTTCTCCCGCACATAAATCGCTAGGCATCCGAACATCGGCCGCGTCCTCGGCGCGAGCGGCTCCAGTGCATCTAGAACAAATTGATGCGGCGCCGTTTTTCGCTGTTTCACGCCGTCCGGAGGAACAAACACGGGCCTGCGATTCTCCATCGAACGCTCCTATGGCCTCCGGTCGAACTTGACCAGCCCATCGCGATAATCAATCGTCACGGTGAACAAATCCAAAACCGGCAGACCGAGAAAACCCGAAATCTCCGTCCCCAACCGATGGCTGATCTGCCACGTATCGATCGCCGTCATCCCCAGATTCCGCTGCGTGAACCCTGCGAACTCCAGCACCACGTTCCCGCTCTGGTAAACGTCGCCTACTTTACCGCTCAACCCACGGATCGCGGTCCGGTCATCGCGATCCACCTTGCCCGCCTCCGCCGCCAGATCGTACGACATCATCGTGCGCGCCGCGCCAGTATCCAACACGAACAGCCCCGCGTGCGAAGTCACTTTGGCCGGAACCAACAGAACATGTCCGAACCGAAACACGCGCGCGGCATCTCGCATCTCGGGGATTTCCGCTCGATCCCGTAACTCGTCGCCAGGCTGATACCCCGGCAGCGGGTCCAACCGCAACTTCCCACCCGCGAAATCCAGCGTGATTAGGAATTCGGAAAAGACATTCGATCCGATCAAGCCGTCCTCGATCCCCGCCATGTTCTGCTCGGAAACACCGATCACCGCGTTACGATACTCCACATCGCCAATCCGAAAATGCTCCGCAAGTGCGCGATAACCTCCCGTCTTTTCGTCGTCGCCGATGCCTCGCACCGCCGCATCGGAAACTCGCGTGAGTCCCGCTCTCTCGGCCGCCGCGCGCGACATCACAATTCCCGCCGCCCCCGTGTCCAGCACCAACTTCACTGGACTGCCGTTCACCATCGCCTCCAGTCCATACGTGCGGATGTGCGTAGCGCTGTTCTCGAACGCCAGCAACGAAAGCTGGTAAAGATGATACGGACTTGCCAGCGCCATCACCTTGCGCCCATCTGGCGCCTTCGCCGCACGCAGCCGCGAAACCCAGGCCGCCTGAATCCCTGCATCCTTCGGATCCAATTCGTACGCGCGCTTGTAATCCTCAATCGCGGTCCGGTTCATCGCCGCGCATTCGGCCACTCGCGCCAATCCCCACCACGCCCGCGCCAATCGGCGGTCCAACTCGATCGCGTTTTTGAACTCGGCGTCCGCAAGCGCGAACTCGCCGCGCCGGAACAAGACCTCGCCGGCAAACTCGTGCGCCGCCGCTGAATCCGGGGCATCCGCGAGTGCCTTTTGCGCGAGCTTCCAGGCCGTTGCGACGCCGTCGTTTCCAAGCGCCTTGCGGCCCGTCGCTAGCGAGTCCTCGATCGGCCCCGCCCATGCAACCATCGCGCCAACAATCAGTACGCCTAAAACTCTCATCCTTACCCGCCTGCATGACCAGTCTATCGCGCCGCCTCTTTTGTGTCATACTGTTGACCTAGCTGTCTTAGTAAGCTATCTAGGGAGGCATTCATGGCCCGATCTTCCGACACGCTCCTCGGAACACTCGACCTGCTGGTCCTCAAAACACTCGCCCGCGGCCCCAATCACGGCTTCGGTATCGCCCTCCACATCCAATCCGTCTCCGAAGGCCTGCTGCGCGTCGAGGAAGGCTCGCTCTATCCCGCCCTGCACCGGCTGGAGCGCGATAGGTTCGTCAAGGCTTCCTGGGCTCAAACCGGAAACGGCCGCCGCGCCCGCATTTACAAACTCACCGCCGCCGGCCGCCAGCGCTTGGAAGAAGCCGAATCGAACTGGGATAACGTCTCCAAGGGCGTAACACGCGTCCTGAGGTATGTATGAAACGGTTTTGGCTCACTTTGTTCCGGCGTTCGCGAGTGGACGCCGAAATCGCCGAAGAGATTCAATCCCATCTCGCCATGCGCGCCGATCTCGAACGCCAGTCCGGCCTCAGCGCCGCCGACGCCCAAGCCTCCGCCCGCCGAAAGTTCGGCAACGCGACGCTCATCCTCGAAGACACCCGCCAGTTCCACCTCGTCCCCTTCCTCGAAAGCATCCTTCAAGATCTCGCTCCCACGCTCTCCGTCAGCTTCGCCGCAATCCGGCTTTCTCACTCACCGTACTATTCATCCTGGCGCTCGGCATCGGCGCATGCACGGCCGTCTTCACGGTGGTCGATGGCGTTCTCTTCCGCCCCGCCCCTTACGCCGACCCCGGCCGCATCGTCGCCTACGGAATCACCGCGCCCATCGAAACGCGCGAATTTCAATTTGGCTTCGATTACCTCTATTGGCGCGGCAAGATTCCCGCCTTCGAAGCCGTAACCTCCATGTACCCCGGCTCGCAGCCCTGCGACCTCACCGAAACCAATCCCGCCCGCCTCGATTGCGTCCGCGTCGAGTCCACGTATCTTCCTCTGTTCGGCGTACAACCCCTGATCGGCCGCAATTTCACCCGCGACGAAGATCGTTTTCATGCGCCCCGCGTCGCGCTCCTCTCGTACGGATTCTGGCATTCGCGCTACGGCGGCCAGACCAACGTACTCGGCCGTTCCATCTCGCTCGACAACTCGCCCGCAACAATCATCGGCGTGCTTTCCAGAGATTTCGTGATGCCGACGCTCGGCCGATTCGACGTCATGCTGCCCCAGCAGCTGAACGAAGCCGCGCAAGTCTTCCCGAACAACGGCACGCTCCTCCGCACATTCGCCCGCCTCCGTCCTAACTGGACCCCCGCGCAAGCCGCTGCCGCTCTCGATCCAATGCTGCAGCGAGACATCGCTGGTGCGCCACTTCCGTACCAAAAGGAAATCCACATCGGTGTTCGCACTCTCCGCGATTGGCAAAGCGGCGACCGCCGTCAAGCCTCCTGGGTCCTGCTGCTCGCCGTTCTCGCCGTCCTGTTGCTAGCATGTCTAAACGTATCGAGCCTCCTGCTTGCGCGCTCCACCAGCCGCCAGCGCGAGCTCGCCATGCGACAAGCCCTCGGAGCAAGCCGCTCCCGTCTCGCCCGCCACGCCGTCACCGAAAGCCTTGTTCTCGGCCTCTGCGGCGGCGCGCTTGGTTGCGCCCTGGCGTTCTTCCTTCTCAAGATCCTGCTCGTCACCGCTCCGAACAGCATCCCAGGACTCACCGAAATCCACTTCTCCGCCCGCATGTTCGCGTTCGCCGCGCTGCTTTCACTCGCGAGCGGCCTCATCTTCGGAGCCCTTCCGGCCCTGCGCCAGCCTACACTCGAAATCTTCACCGGATGGCGCGCCACCTCGCTTCGACGAACCTCCCTCCGCGATGCGCTGGTCACGCTGCAAATCGCGGGCTCACTAATCATGCTCACCGCTGCCGGCCTCATGCTCCGTACCTTGTGGAAACTCGAGAGCGTACCGCTCGGCCTCGACACCGAGCACCTCGTTACCGCGCAGTTCACGCTCGGATCGAGCTACAACACCGCTCGCCTCCGCACCCTCTCCGAGAAGCTCGAACAGCGCCTCCACAACCGGCCGGGCGTCACCAGCATCGCCTTCTCCGATTCCATCCCTCCCGGCGGAACCAGCCGCTCCATGCCGTTCTTCGTTCTTCGCATTCCTGGCCGTCCGCCTTTTGATCAGGGCGTCGGCGGCATGGTCCCTTGGCGTGCCGTTTCATCCGATTACTTTCAAACCTTTCATATTCGTCTCCTCGCAGGCCGCACTTTCGACTCCTCGGATAAGAACAATCCGAACGCACCCGCGATCATCCTCAGCCAGTCGCTTGCCCGCAAGCTTCTGCCCGGCGAACCTCCCATCGGCCAGCGAGTCGCCCTCAGTGAGTCGGGAACGTACACCATCGTTGGCGTCGCTGCCGATGTCCGCAACAATGGCCTCGCCGGTTCCACGTATCCTGAGTTCTATATCGATCGCGATCAATTCTCCGATTTCTGGGTGCGCGGCACCACCGGCAATCACTTCGCCATCGCGGTTCGCAGCCCCTTGCGCCCGCAATTTATCGAGTCCTGGCTGCGCGACGAAATCCGCGCGCTCGAACCCTCGGTTCCTGTCGACGTCATGACCATGCAGGACCGCGTCCGCGATTTCGCCCTCCCGCAACGCTTTCATGCCATCTTGTTTAGCCTGTTCGCCGCCATCACGTTGCTCCTCGCCGTCAGCGGACTCTACGGATTGGTCCGATTCCTGGTCGCCCGCCGCACCCAGGAGATCGGCGTTCGCATCGCGCTCGGCGCGTCGCCCGCGGGAATTGCGACCTTGATTGTCCGCTCGGCCCTCCGCTTCACATTCATCGGAGCCGCGCTCGGAATCGCGGGCTCGCTCTTACTCAGCCGCTACCTCGAATCGATGCTGTATCAAACCCGTTCGCGCGACCCGCTCATCATCACGATCGTCGCCGCCCTCCTGATCGCGTGCGGCATCGCCGCCGCCCTCGCGCCTTCACTCACCGCCGCCCGCACCGATCCGATGACCGCTCTCCGCGCCGACTAGCTTCGTCCAACCCAATATAATTGTCTGTGGCCCCTCGCGCGCTCGTTCACTCCCGCTCCAACACCACTCTGCTCAATCGCGCCGCCGCATTCCTCAACGCCCAGCCTCAACAAACCGAAATCCTTGTCATCGCCCCGACGCGAGCCGCCGCTAACGAACTCGCGATTCGCGCATTTCCTTCCGGTTGCCAGGGCCTGCAAGCACTCACGCTCACGCAACTCGCTGCGAATCTCGGCGCTCAACCCATGGGCCGCCTCGCGCTTGCCCCCATCTCCCGCCTCGGCATCGAAGCCCTCGCCGCGCGCATCGTTCACGCCGCCGCAACGGCGAAAAAGCTGACCTATTTCGCCCCCGTCGCGCAAACACCGGGATTCGCCCGCGCCCTGGCCAAGACGATCGCCGAACTTCGCCTGCAACAAGCGGCCCCGCCCGAAGGCGACCTGACGTATCTTCTCGCGCTCTACGAGCAGGAACTGGCCGCGCGTTCGGTAGCCGACCTCCCTCTGCTTCTCCGTCTCGCTACCGAAGAGGCGGCGCATAGCAATCATCGCTTCACAGGTCTTCCCATCGTTCTGCTCGGGCTCGCTGTCGAATCCGCGGCGCACGAGCAACTCATCGCGGCATTGGTCAAACGTTCACCTGCGGTATTTGCGACGGCCATCTCGGATGACGATGCCGCCCTCCAATCTCTGGAACGCATTCTCGAAATGACCCGCGAGAACACCGACACCGCTCCGCCCGCCACAACTCTCGATCGCGTCCGCACCTGGCTCTTCTCATCCGGGCAGCCACCCTCCGCTCCTCCCGATGCTTCCTTGCTTTTCTCCGCGCCCGGCGAAAGCTTCGAGTGCGTCGAGATTGCGCGCCGCGTCCGCGCGCTTGCTGCGCAAGGCACTGCCTTCGATCGCATCGCGATTCTCCTCCGCAATGTCGATCCGTATCAGCCGCTCATTGAGGAGGCGCTCCGCCGTGCCGGCATCGATCACTATTTCAGCCGCGGAGCAGCTCGGCCCGATCCCGCCGGCCGTGCCTTCCTCGCGCTGCTCGCCTGCGCCAGCGATGGCTGCTCTGCATCGCGCTTCGCCGAATATCTTTCCCTCGGCCAAATTCCGCCGCTCAACGCCGACGGCTCGCCCGAATCGCGTCCAGTGCAGTGGATTCCGGCGGACGACGAGATGCTTGGCAATCCTCCCCTACCCGTTGCGCGCCCAGACGAAGATCTCCACGCATTGGATGTTCCCTTCGGTTGGGAAAAACTGCTCGTGGACGCCGCGGTGATTGGCGGACGCGACCGTTGGGCCCGCCGCCTGCGTGGACTGCGCGCCGAGCTCCAGGCGCAGTTGCGGGTTCTCGAAAGAGAAGACGAGACCCATCGGTCCTTTATCGAACGCCGGATCCACCAGCTTACCCGCTTAGAACATTTTGCGCTCCCTTTGATTGACGTGCTCGGATCGCTTCCCGCCGCCGAACACTGGGGAGTCTGGCTCGATCGCTTGACGGCTCTCGCGCAAATGGCGCTGCGGCGCCCGGAATCGGTGCTCGCCGTGCTCAGTGAACTCGACCCCATGAGCGAAGTCGGCCCTGCTTCGCTCGACGAAGTGTACGACGTGCTTTCCGAACGCCTCGGCTTTCTGCGCTCCGAGCCGCCCAAGCGCCGCTATGGACGAGTCTTCGTCGGCTCCATCGAAGAAGCGCGCGGCCGCAGTTTTGACGTAGTGTTTCTCCCCGGGCTTGCCGAAGGCCTTTTCCCCCGGCGATCGCTCGAAGATCCGCTGTTGTTGGATGTGTACCGCGCCAAACTCGGCGCCGGTCTCGACACACAGGAGCAGCGCGTCGCCCGCGAGCGCATGCTGCTTCGCTCCGCTGCGGCGGCTGCGTCAAAGAACCTGGTCGTTTCTTACCCGCGTATGGACGTCGCGCAATCGCGCGCCCGCGTGCCCTCGTTCTACGCGTTGGAAGTGATCCGCGCCGCCGAAGGCCGCCTTCCTTCCCTGCGCGAGTTTGGAAAGCGCGCCGCAGCCAGCGCCCCAGCGCGTCTCGATTGGCCGGCGCCCTCCCACCCGCGCGATGCTATCGACGACGCCGAATATGATCTGGCTTCGCTGCAAGCATCGCTGAAACTGCGCGGCGCCGCGGCCACAGGTAGTGCGCGCTACCTCATGCAATCGAACGAAGCGCTCTCCCGATCTCTGCGAACGCGCGGCCGGCGCTGGCGCAACTTCTGGTCGAGTGCGGATGGGCTCGTCGATCCCGATTCCGCCACGCTCCAGGCTCTCAAAACACATCGGCTCGCCCAGCGCAGCTTTTCCCCATCCTCTCTACAGCATTTTGCCGCTTGCCCGTACCGCTTTTTGCTGCACGCCGTTTTTCAATTGCGCCCTCGCGAAGACCCCGCGCGCCTGGAACAGATTGACCCGCTGACGCGCGGCGCGCTGTTCCACTCCGCACAATTTGAACTTTTCCGTGAGCTGACTGGCGCCGGCCTTTTGCCCGTCACACTGCCGCGCTTGGCTCAGACTCTCGACCTCGCCGATCAAGTGCTCGATCGCGTGGCCGCCCGCTACGAGGACCAACTCGCGCCCGCCATCCCGCGCGTCTGGAAGAGCGAGATCGAAAACCTGCGGACCGATCTGCGAGGGTGGCTGCAACACGTCGCCGCCACGCAATCTGATTGGATTCCCGAGCATTTCGAATTCGGCTTTGGACTCGCGCCCGATCCGCACCGCGATCAGGCCAGCACTACCGATGAAGCACACATCCTGGACCACGTGCGCTTGCGCGGGTCCATCGACTTGATCGAGCGCCACGCGTCGCGCAACACGCTTCGCATCACCGATCACAAAACCGGCAAAGCGCCGCAAACCCGCCCGCAGTACGTTGGCGGCGGTGCAATTCTTCAGCCTTTGCTCTACGCGCTGGCCGCCGAAACATTATTGGGTGAATCCGTGGAATCCGGCCGCCTGTTTTATTGCACCCAGCGCGGCGACTTCTCTTCCATCGATATCTCCCTCGACGATGCAGCCCGCGAACGCCTGCGCCGCGTCCTGCACACCATCGACGATTCCATTACGGAAGGCTTTCTCCCTGCCGCCCCGCAGACTGGCGCATGCGCGATGTGCGATTACACCGCGGTGTGCGGCCCCTACGAAGAAACGCGCGTGAAACGCAAGCAAGCGGATCGTCTCGACCCGCTGATCGAAATCCGCCATTCGCCATGACTCCCGTAATCGATATCCAACTCGATGACCGCGCCGCGCGGGAGCGCATACGCACTTCGCTCGCCGAAAGCCTGATTGTGGAGGCGTCTGCCGGAACAGGGAAAACTACCGAGTTGATCGCGCGTATCGTCGCGGTTCTTGCCGGCGGTCTCACCACCATCAGCCATATTGTTGCGGTCACCTTCACCAACAAAGCGGCAGGCGAGCTCAAACTTCGTTTACGCCAGGAGCTGGATCGCGCTCGCGGCGCTGCGGCAACTCCTACCGAACGATCGAACATCGAAGAGGCTCTCGAACATTTGGAAGAGGCCTCCATCGGAACCATCCATTCGTTTTGCGCCCAGATTCTGCGCGAGCGTCCCGTGGAGGCCGTCGTCGATCCGGCATTCGAGGAGCTTTCCGAGCAGCAGGCTTCCCGCATCTACGAGCGCGCCTTTCGTGCCTGGATTCAGCGCAAGCTCGGCGAGGGCGCGCCCGGTTTGCGCCGCGCTCTGGTCCGTCTAGCATTTCGTGACTCTTTCGATGGAGCTTCTCCGATCGAGCAACTGCAGTACGCCGCATGGAAGCTCATCGAGTGGCGCGATCATCCGGCGCCTTGGCGCACGGTTGAGTTCAAACGCGAAGCGGAGATCGACCGGCTGGTGGAGCAAGTCCGCCTGATCGCGGAAGCCGCCTCGCGCTGTGCGAGGCGCGGCGACAATCTAGTTAAGTCGCTTCGGCCTGCGCAAGCACTGATGACCTGGATCGAGCGCTCCGAATCGGCCCGCGCCCGCGATTATGATTCGCTCGAAAGCTTGCTCATCAAACTGATTCGCGATATCAAGAAGAATCCGCAAAAGGGGGCTGGCTTTTTCGCCGACGGTGTTCCTCGCGAGCAAGTCGTCCAGGCCCGACAACATCTGCTGGATCAACTCGGATCTTTTCAAAACGCCGCCGACGCCGATCTTGCTGCCGTGCTGCGCGGCGAAATGTGGGACCTCGTCGAGCGGTACGACCAGCTCAAGCGGCGCGCGGGCAAGCTGGACTTCGTGGATTTGCTGCTGCTCGCGCGCGACCTGGTGCGCGGCAACCCGGAAGTGCGGCGCTATCTCCAAGACCGCTTCACTCACATCTTCATCGACGAATTTCAGGACACCGACCCGCTGCAAGCCGAAATTCTGCTTTTGCTCGCCGCGGACGATCCCGAGCAGTCCGATTGGATGAAAGTGAGGCCGAAGCCGGGGAAGCTCTTTGTAGTCGGCGATCCGAAACAATCCGTCTACAAATTCCGGAGGGCCGACGTAGTGCTCTACCGCGACATTCGCGATGGGCTCGCGCAACGCGGCGCGGCCGTCGTTCAATTGACCACCAGCTTTCGGGCCTTGCGCCCCATCCAACAATTGGTGAACTCTGCGTTTGAAACAGAAATGCAAGATGATGTCTTGGCCGGCCAGGCCGCCTACGCTCCCCTCCACGGAGACACGCCGGCCATCAATGGACAGCCCAGCTTGATCGCGCTGCCCGCGCCTCGTCCCTACGGCAGCATGCGAATTTCCCGCTTCGCCATCGATGCCTGTCTTCCGGAAACCATCGTGTCTTTTTGCGACTGGCTCGTGCGATCCAGCGGCTGGAAAGTTCGCGATCTGGAAGATCCAACCCAATTGGTGCCCCTCGCTTCCAAACACATTTGCCTGCTGTTTCGCAGGTTCACGAATTTCGGCCGCGACATTACGCGCGATTATGTTCGCGGATTGGAAGCCCGTGAAATCCCGCACCTGCTGGTCGGATCGAAATCGTTTCACAGCCGCGAAGAAGTGGAAACGTTGCGGGCAGCCCTCACAGCCATCGAATGGCCCGAAGACGAATTGTCGGTTTTCGCAACGCTGAAAGGTTCGCTGTTCGCGATTCCGGACAATCTGCTGCTCCGATTCCATCACGAGGTCGGCCGGCTTAATCCCTTTCGACCCCGGCCTGAGAATCTTGCCGACTGATTTCCAACCCATAACCGAGGCGCTGAACTTGCTCGCAGATTTGCACCGTGGCCGCAATCGAAGACCGATCGCCGATACCGTAAACGCCCTGCTCGAAGTGACGCGCTCACATGCGGGATTCGCACTGCGCCCCGCCGGACATCAAGTGCTCGCCAACGTCCATCGCATCGCGGACCTCGCCCGAAGTTTTGAATTATCGGGCGGAGTTTCGTTTCGCGGATTCGTTGAAGAATTGGAAGCGCAGTCGGAAAAAGCCGAGTCCGCTGAAGCGCCGGTGCTCGAAGAAGGCGCCGAAGGAGTGCGGTTGATGACCGTGCATGCGGCCAAAGGTCTCGAATTTCCGGTCGTGATACTCGCGGACATGACGGCCAATATTGCGGCCGGCGATCCCGACCGGTACATCGACGCCCGCCAGCGCCTTTGTGCGACGCGATTGCTGCGCTGCGCTCCGTGGGAATTGCTGGAAAATGAACCCGAGGAACGCTTGCGCGAACGCGCCGAAGGAGTGCGAGTTGCTTATGTTGCCGCCACGCGCGCACGCGATTTACTGGTGATTCCGAGCGTGGGCGATGAAGAACTGGCCGGCTGGCTGAGCCCGCTGAACAAGGCCATTTATCCGGCCAACGATCGCTACCGCCACGCAACGCGCGCGGAAGGATGTCCGGAGTTCGGCGATGCTTCGGTAATCGACCGGCCGTTCTTCGCGCACGATGAACCGTCCGTGCAACCCGGCTTGCACGCGCCACAACAAGGAAATCATGCAGTGGTTTGGTGGGATCCGCGCACTTTGAAACTAGCGCCACCGGTAAATTTGGGATTACGGCAGGAAGAGATTCTGAAGGGCGATCCAAACGATGAACAGTCGCCAAGCCTGATTGCCTATCGCGAATGGAAAGAGCAGCGTGAGAAAACCATCGCCGCCGGAGCCGAAAAGCAGTTCGACGTCTTCACCGCGACCGAAGCGCCGGAATCACCGGCGGAAATGCCGGTGCTATTTGCAATCGTGCAAAAAACGGTTGGCAGATCCGCGGGTCCTCGATTTGGAACCTTGGTTCATACAATTCTCCGCGACGTGCCTCTCAACGGGGAAAATATCGACCAACTGGCGAAGGTACACGGCCGGGTTTTAGGCGCGACGGATCAGGAAGTCAAAGATGCCGCCCTAGCCGTTGCTCGCGGCTTTGCAGCATTCGCTGCTGGAGCGGGCGCGACAATCGAAAACGTGCCGAAGAGAGCTGCCGATTTTGCTGCACCTCGAAGGTAACCGGATTCTCGAAGGCGTAATCGATCTGGCGTTCGAGGAAAACGGAATCTGGCACATCGTCGATTTCAAAACCGACGCAGAAATCGGCCCCAATCGAAAGCGCTATGAAAACCAGTTGCGCTGGTACTGTCTCGCACTGGCACGCTTGAACAACGCGCCCGTTGAAGCTCACTTACTTAGTATTTAACTACTTCTTGGGACGCGATTCTGGAGGAACCATTCCGTTGTTGCGGTAATAAACCACAAGCTGCCCATAATGTTCTCCGGCGTGCTCGATCACCGCGAGCCACGGCTGGACGGTTTTAGCCCAACGATCTTCGGGAGTCGCTTTCAAAGTCGCGTTGGCATCCGCGATTGTTTTCTCCAGAAGAGCGACGGCGGCGGCTTTCGTAGGGTAGCCCTTGGGATCGATTTCGTCCCAATTCGCTTTTTCGCCCCGGCCCGCTTTGGCGGCGTAAGCATTTCCCGACGCGACGTGAACAACAATTTCACGAAACGATCGGACATCCTTGGTGGCGCGGTAACTGTACTTTTCTTCGGGGAAATCCTTGGCCATGGCAAGCAGACGGCCGGTTATATCCTCAAACTGCGCTGTGAAAGATTTGGCCGGCGTTGAAGGCGTTTGCGCGGACGCAATTAGAGAAGTTGCGAGGAGGAGAATCGTGATGCGAGTCATTGAAACAATTCTCCACTGGAATCACCCAAAGAATCAATGTGGACTCCCATGCGATCGAGTAGCGCCAGATGCAGATTGTTCATCGGAGTTTCGTCGCGATAGGCGATGTGCTGGCCGCCGGATTTACCGGCCAGCAGAACCGGGAGATTGTCGTGCTCGTGCCGATTGCCATCGCTCAATCCGCTGCCGTACACGATTTGCGAATGATCGAGCAGGGTGCCGTCGCCGTCGGGAATGGATTTCAGCTTGGCAAGAAAGTAAGCGAACTGCTCAATGTGATAGCTGTTGATGCGCGCGACTTTTTCGATCAAGTCCGGATTTCCGCGGTGGTGTGTGATGGGGTGATGGGCATCGGAAATTCCAATTTCACGATACGTGCGCAGACTGCCTTCGCGGCCGAGCATGAACGTTGAGACTCGCGTCGCGCCGGTTTGGAAGGCAGCGGCCATCAGGTCGAACATCAAGCGCGCGTAATCCGCAAAGGCGGCAGGGACGCCGTTGGGCTTTTCGATCGAAGGCGACGGATTCTCGTGGTCATTTTCTGCAAGCTGGATGCGGCGCTCGATTTCGCGGACGGCAGTGAGGTACTCCTCAATCTTTCCGCGATCGGATGCGCCGAGCTGCGTAGTCAAGCGCCGCGTGTCGTCCAAAACATAATCGAGCACGCTTGTTTCATCGCGAAGGCGCTTGCCGCGATCCATCGGGTTTTCGTCGACGGCGCCGAACAACCGCTCGAACACGGCTCGGGGATTCACTTCCGGCGGCAGCGGCGCGGTCGGAGTACGCCAGGACAAGGTGTTGTTGTAGGCGCAACTATATCCAGCATCGCAACTGCCGACCATGCGGCCGTCTTCGCAGGCCAGCTCGATGGAAGGAAATCGCGAGGCCGCGCCGATGTGGCTGGCGGCGACTTGATCCACCGAGATTCCGGCGCAAATCCCTGCGCCATCGGTCTTCTTGGGATGCACCCCAGTGAGGTAGGTAGCGGATGCGCGGGCGTGATCGCCGGCGGCGTCGCCCATAGGACGTCCGGCGTTTTGTGCAAGGCCCGAGAGTACGAGCACATTCTCTCGATGCGGCGCGAGAGGAGCGAGGATGCGCGGAAGCTCGAAACCCGGGCCAGCCAGATTGGGCGTCCACTGGTTCATCAGAATTCCGTTGGGAACGTAGATGAACGCGAGTCGCATGGACACAGGGAGCGTAGACGCAAACGCCGGGACCATGGCATCGAGCAATGGGAGAGACACGGCCCCGCCGATGCCCCTGAGGATAGTTCGGCGGCTGAGGACTTTATTCATGGGCGACGCCAATCATGATCTCTTCGACGAGCTGAGAGAACGTCTCGTTACCAGTAGCCGGGGGCAAGGAAGCTTTGCGGCCAAGCGCATAGGTCGCGAGTTTCGTGGCAAGGCAGCGCGCGAATCTGTTTTGATCGCTGAGAAGACGCTGCTTCAAGGCATCGGGGCCATCGCCTGCGTCGACGGGAAAACCTCCGTCTTTCGTGCGCCATTGGCCGATGGCGTCGTAGTTTTCAAGATCGAAGCCGAGCGGGTCCATGCGGGCGTGGCAGCCGCTGCAACCAGAATTCGCGCGGTGCAACTCGAGCTGCTGCCGCATGCTCATGGTGGCTCCGATGGCCTTTTCGTCGAGGTTAGGAACGTTGGGCGGTGGAGGCGGCGGCGCGGAGTCGAGGAGATTTTGCAAGATCCACTTGCCGCGCAGAACGGGCGAAGTGCGCGCGGGGTAAGACGAGACGGTCAGCACGCTGGCTTGAGTGAGAATGCCGCCGCGGTGCGAATCGGGCGGAAGCTCGACGCGCCGGAATCGTGAACCTTCGACGCCGGCAATGCCATAGAACACGGCCAGGCGCTCATTCAAGAACGTGTAGTTGGCGGCGAGGAAATCGGCGATGGGGCGGTCGTCACGAATGATGGATTGAAAGAAGAGCTGAGTCTCTTGCTGCATGTCGTGCCGCAGAGAGGCGTCGAATTGAGGGAACTTGACGGGATCGGGCTGGATGCTCGCCAGGTTGCGAGTCTGGAGCCACTGGCCGCCGAAGTTTTCGACCAGCGCACGCGATTTGGGATCGAGCAACATGCGATGAATCTGGGCATGGAGCACTTCGGGATCGCGGAGGCGGTGATCGAGCGCGAGCTGGAACAACTCGTCATCGGGCAGGCTGCTCCACAGGAAATAAGAAAGACGCGAGGCGAATTGGAAGTCGTCGAGTTTATCGGCGGGCTCGATGCGGAAGAGGTAGCGCGGTGAAACGAGGATGGCTTCAAGAGCGAGCTGCATGCCCTGGTCGATGGATTCGCCCTGCTGCTGCGCGTTTTCGACGAAGTGGACGAGCCCGTTGAGTTCGTCATTGGTAATCGGTCTACGATACGCTCGGCGCGCGAGATCGGCAAGATTGGTTCGAGCGCAGGCGAGCGTGTGATGGCCGGGAGCGTGACCGCAGCGGAACACTCGAGCGTAGCTTTCGGGAAGCGGCGGCGCGACGGAATTGTATGGGCCGCGGATTTCGACATAGCTCAGCGCGTTCACGTCGGGAGACAGTTCGACGCTAAGGTTGGGATTTCCTCGGCCAAAGTGCACGCGAAATTGGAGGGAGCTAGTCTCGGCGGGCACACCGTCGATTGAGAACGTGGCCTGGGGTAAGGGGCCGTCACCATGGACGGCGATCAAGATGTCGTAGTCGCCTTCAAAGTCCACCTTGAAGTGGAATTCGCGGGCGGCGTAGCGGCGGACGGAGGGCTGGGGGAGCGCGAGCGGAACGATGGCGGCTTTGACGATTTTTTCGGCGGCCACGAGGTACTTCTCCATGAGGGCGGGCGAGAGAGTTAGCACGCTGGCAATGTTGTCGAAGCCGTAGCCGGAATCATCGACGGGAAAATCGGCGGCGGGCTGGAAAGGGGTGGCGAGGAGGTCGCGCACAGTAGCGTTGTATTCGTAGCGGTTGAGGCGGCGGGCGCCGGCCTCAGTGGGGGGCGTGGCGGATTGCGCGAAGAGGGTGACGGCGAGCGCGAATAGGATCCAGATGCGCACGAGCTACTTTTTAGTTTAGCGGGTGGCGCAAGTGGCCTAGTTTTGTGTTTGGGGGTGATTTTTTCCCGGCTAGCTTAAAGCGGCCTTGAGCGCGGTGGCCACGGAGGGAAGATTGGCAAGAGCAGTGAGGGCCCGGCCCTCGGACTGAACAGCGCTGAGCGCTGGGAAAAGACCGCCGAACAGGGCGATGACGGCGCTTACGGTGCAGGGGGCGAGCAATTGCTCGATGACGGCAACTTCGGGCTGGTTCCCTTCCCCGCCCACATACTGAAAGAGCAAGTGCACGAGGTCATCGGGGCCGACGCCCAGCGCCTCGGCATTCGGGATGCTTACGCCGCTCATCGGGATATTCGCTCCGGCGGGTCCGGCCGGATTAATTTCCAGGCTGGTGACGATAATTCCGAGGAGACCGAGCTTTTTCGAGAGCGCGTTTCCGCGATTAATTGTTGAATTCAGCGCTGAGTTCGGCGCCGCGAATCCTTGAGGTACCATGATCTACTTCTCCTTTTTGAGTTAAGTCGACGATCGAAAGAGTGCGCTGGCCATGAACGCCTTTGCCCTTGGACACGCTGATGCCGGGGATGCGGGCGAGGGCTTGGGACAGTCCCTTGGGAGTGCTGGGAAGAGTGGCGAGCGGGGCGAGAGCGCGCAGTTCGGTCAACAACGTAGTCGCGTCGCCGGACCAAGTGGGCTTGGTGCGCAAGAGAGCATAGAGCGTATCGCGTAAGGGATCGGAGCCGATCCACACGGCGTCAAGGCCGGCGATGGCTTCGGTGATGGCGGCGGCACCGAGTCCGAGCACGGGCGCAGCGGCCACGGCCCAAGCGGCGCAATCGGGGAAGCGGGCGACGTTGCCAAGATCGACGTCGCGGATGCGCAGGAGCGCGGAAGCAACCGCATCGGCGAGCACGGCCAAGGCCGGGGCACGCAGCGCCTCAACGGCGGACCAGACGGCGGCTTCGGGACGAGGGACGGCGATGGGAGGAAGGTCGACGGTCAAGCTGCGATTGGCGAGCGAGCGCGGCGGATTCCAGGGAGACTGAGCTTCGTCGAGAGGAGCGATCAGAATCATGGGCCGCGCGATTTCCACCAGGGCAGCGTCGCGGGCGTCAGGCTGCGCGAGTTCAAGAGCATCGCCGGAGGAGATGGCGCACAGAGCTTCCGAGATTTTGATGGGGACGCGGTGGACTTGATCGAAGACCAGAATCCAGTTCTGGAGCGCGAGATGGAGCAGTTCGCGATCGCGCTCGGGGAGGCGGCGGAGGGGAGCGGTGGAAGGGTCGATCAAGACCCGGAGGGCGCGGGCGAGGACCGATTTTCCGCTGGACGCCGGACCGCGGAGCACGAGAATGGGGTACGGTCCGATGGGGCGGAGTGCAGCGGCCAGCCAGGTGAATATGCGGGTCCGGGCAGTGGGCGACAGCAGAAAAAGCTGGGCGAGTTGATCTAAGGCGCCGGTGGCTAGTGGCTGGTGACTGGTGGCTGGTTGGGGAACGGGGAGCGGCAAGGTGAAGGCGGATTGGCGGAACGAGTGAGATAAGTTATCGGTAATGTTCCAACCATGGGATGTAATTTCCAGGATTTCTCCTTCGGGATTCGCCAAATCGAGAAAGATTTTGGACGGAGCGAAGGGGTCGCCTTGGAAACTGAGGCGCCGATCGATTTTTTGAGCGGGCATGTCGCCATATTGAGCGCGGGCTTCCAGGGTACGGAGCGCGGCGCGAAGGGCGACGGAGGACGGAGCGCTCTCAAACTCGGAATAGTAGTTTGCGGTGAGCCAGTCGCGGAAGTCAGCCGAGCGGAGGGGGAGGATGCGGCAGGAATCGACATTGGCGGGGATGCTGGCGCAGGGCTGGCCGTCGCGGGAGAAGAACGGCGTCGCGGCGCGGGCGTGGTAGAGGAGGGCGACCGCCTGATCCTTTTGAAGGAGGTGCTTGGGCATAAGGTCGATTCGAGAATAGCCCCCAGGATTGGGGGCTGCATGGGGGATGGGCGGGGGAAGTAGTTGAAGGGGTGGGGAAAAAGTTGGGGCAAGGCGGGTGACTCATGTTGGGGAACGCGTGATGTCGCCGGCTCCTGCGGGATTAATGGAAAAAGAATCATGAAGCTTGACCGGTTTTGGATACCTGGGCCTTGGCCAGGTCGCCTCGCCGTGGCTGCGCCCCCGGGGCGGCGACTGGCTGGAGGATGAGCTCAAGGCTTGGCGGAAGGCCGGCGTGGATGCCATTGTTTCTCTGCTCGAAAGCGCCGCCGCCGGGCAACTCCAACTTTCCGACGAACGCACCGGCACCGAATCCGGCGGCATTCGCTTCATCTCGTTTCCGGTCCCGGACCGCGGAGTCCCGGCGCCAATCCGAAAGGCGCTTTCACACTCATGCCGGCATCGAATTCGCGGCGGCACTAGCCGTCGATATCGCTCACCCGCTCGCCCTCACGAAGAGACCGCGCTCCGAGGTCGATCCATTTTCGGTCAACCAACCACCGCCCACCGTCTGATATGATGCCCCTTCGGATCGTCCCCGCCGATGATGCCATCCGCCCCGTCCGCCGCCACTTCGCCGACGTCTCAACCACACACCCTCCGCCCCACACGCGTCCGCCACGCCGTGCTCGCCATGACGGTGGCCATCTACATGATCACTTACATGGACCGCACCATCATCGCGTCGGCCATGCCTCTCATCCGCAAAGATCTCGGCTTCTCCCTCATCACCGCCGGCTGGATTCTCGCCAGCTTCCGCTGGGGCTTCACGCTTTTCCAAATTCCCGGCGCCTGGTTCGGCGACAAAATCGGCCCGCGCCGCGCACTTGCAATCATCGTGACATGGTGGAGTGTGTTCACCTCCCTCACCACCCTCGCCTGGAGTGCCGCATCAATGGTGGTGGTGCGCTTCATCTTTGGGGTCGGTGAATCCGGCGCTTTCCCCATCGCCACGCGATCGCTTTCCCGCTGGATGCTTCCCGCCGAACGCGGCTTCGCGCAAGGAATAACGCACGCCGGCTCGCGGCTGGGCGCCGCCGTAACGCCGCCGCTGGTGGTTTGGATGATCCTGCTCTATGGCTGGCGCATGCCCTTTCTCGCATTCGCGGGACTCGGCTTGGTTTGGGCCACCCTCTGGTTTTTCTACTATCGCGACTCACCCGAACAGCACCGCGGCGTCAACGCGGCTGAGCTCGATCTGATTCATTCCACAACCGGTGGTCCGCGCCCCAAAATTGGTGTCCGCGTGCCGTGGCGGCGCATTCTTTCCAGCCGAACGGTGTGGGCCCTCGCGCTGATGTATTTCTGCTATCAGTACGCACTCGCAGTTTACCTGGACTGGTTTCCGACCTATTTGAACAGCCATCGCGGCTTCGATCTCAAACAGATGGGCTTCTACGCCAGCCTCCCGTTGCTTGCGGGCACGCTCGGCGATCTCGCCGGCGGTTGGTTCTCCGATCGCTTCCTGCGCTACACCGGCAACGTCACCTACGCCCGCCGCATCGTCGGCATCGCCGGCTTCGTCATCGCGGCGCTCGGAATTCTTCCCGCCACTCTTACGCACGATCCGAAGCTCTGCGTCGCTTTCAGTTGCCTGGCCTTCGGCGGTCTGGAATTGACCGTGGGCGTGTCCTGGGCCATCCCTCTCGATATCGGCGGCGACTTCGCCGGCTGCACCGCGTCCGTCATGAATATGTGCGGCAACATCGGCGGCGCAATTTCACCAGCGCTGCTCGCGTATCTGGTCCGCGACTTCGGCTGGGATGTTCCGTTCTTCGTCACTTCCGCCCTGTGCGTGTTCGGTGCGATTATCTACGCCAAGATTGATGCGAGCCAGCGCATCTTTGCCACGTGATTTTCATCAACCTGAGCGGAACCACTGTTCAAGTACTCGCCGTTCTCTTTCTTGCCACCTTCATTCGTTCCGCACTCGGCTTCGGCGAAGCACTGGTCGCTGTCCCTCTTCTCGCGCTCACGCTTCCGGTCCAGGTGGCCGCGCCTTTGGCCGTCTTGGTCTCCATCACGGTGGCGTTGACCGTCGTCATTCAAGACTGGCGCAACATCCACGTCCGCAGCGCGGGCTGGCTTGTTCTTTCCACGTTGTTCGGAATTCCTCTCGGCCTGCTGCTCTTGAAGACCGTCTCTGAATCCATCGTCAAGACAATTCTCGGCGCGTTCATCATCGCCTTCGCACTCTACTCGCTCGCTGGCAGAAAACTGGAACTCCACGGCGATCGGCTTGCGCCTTTGTTCGGATTCACCGCCGGTGTTCTCGGAGGCGCGTACGGGATGAACGGCCCGCCCCTGGTGGTCTATGGCATCATGCGCCGCTGGACGCCCACGCAGTTCCGCGCTACGTTGCAAGGATATTTTCTGATCGCAAGCATGGTTGGAATGGCGGGATACGCATTCACTGGCCTTTGGACTCGCACCGTCAGCGCTTACTATGTGCTCTCACTTCCGCTGGCGCTCATCGCGATCTTCCTCGGCCACGCCGTTCATCGCCGCCTCAGCAACGCCCGGTTCCTGATCGCGGTGAACGTGGGCCTCGCGTTGATCGGCGTTCTATTGTTAAAGCAGGCCCTGCATGCTTAGCATCTGCCAGTGGATCCAACAAACGCACGGCAGCGTTGCGATTCGGGAATCCATCTGGGTCTATCCGATTCTCGATGTTCTTCATTGCGTCGGAGTCCTGCTGGTGGCGGGTACAATCGTCGTAGTCGATTTGCGCTTGCTTGGCTTCGGCATGCGGCGCGCGCCGGTCACGAGCGTCATCGGCCAAGTCTTGCCCTGGACACTTTCCGGTTTCGCCTTCATGTTCGTCACCGGATCGCTGCTCGCCTGGTCGGAGCCGCTCAGGCTTTACCACAGCCTGTTCTTTCGCTGGAAACTTCTGTTCCTCGCGCTCGCAGGCTGCAATGCTCTGCTCTTTCACTACGGCATTTATCGCGGAGTGGGCGCCTGGGACGCTTCCTTGCTCACTCCCGCACGTGCGCGCCTGGCTGGCGTAGCGTCCATCGTCTGCTGGATCTGCGTAATCGCCGCCGGACGCGCCGTCGGCTATGAGATGACATGAGACCGCATACGTTCGCTTCCGACTTTCCATTTTGCGCCGCGTTCGAATGGATAGAGCGCTCCCCCGTTGGCGAATTCCTCCGAAACTCGCGTGTGCTATTTCCCATCGTCGAAAGCCTCCACCTGATCGGACTGGCGCTGTTTGTGGGAACACTGCTGCTGATCGACATGGGGCTGCTCGGCGTCGCGATGCGCCGTCAACCCGTCGCGCAAGTCGCCGCGGCGTTGGCGCCCTGGACCTGGAGCGGTTTCGCGTTGCTCATGATCACCGGCCCATTCATGTTCACGGCGCAAGCCGCCAAGTGGCACGACAATCCAGTCTTTTGGTTCAAGATGCTGCTCTTGATCGTCGCGACCGTCTTTCAATTGTCGGTCCGGCGCAGAGTGACAGCGGAGCAGCCGTCGAAGCTGATCGGGGCCGTATCGTTATTACTCTGGATCGGCATGGCGCTTTCGGCGAAGGCCATGGAGTTCTTTTGACCGCTTACGGCGAAATCTCGGCTTTCACGATGTAGTCCAGGTTCGGGAAGCGCTGCACCAGATATTCATTGGCCTCGCCCTCCACGCGGTTCGGGTCGATGTACTTGCCCTCCGGACGCATCTCGCCGTAGCCCGAGTAGAACTTGTCGACGACGTCCATCCCCTGAACAACTTTGGCAAAGGGAACGAAGCCCTGCTGATCGAGCGCGGGATTGTCGGCGAGATTGATGAAGATTTCGGTGGCCCGCGTGGTTGGTCCGGACATTGCGTACGCCAGCGTTCCGCGCACGTTCTTCTGCTGCGGAGGATCGTCCACGATGAAATATTCGCGCCATTTCCCATGGACGTTGAAGTCGCGATTGACCCCGAACTGGGCGATGAATCCCGGCACGACGCGGAAGAACCGGCTCTGGTCGAAGTAATGGATCCGGATCAGTTCGTGAAAATGGTCCACGCCGTGCGGCGCCCAGGGGCGATGCGCCTCTACGACAACATCCCCTTGCGATGTTTGGAACTTTACGCGAAATTCCTGCGGAATCACTACCGCTTGCGGAGGTTCTTTGTGGCAGGCTGTCAGAAACAGCGCCGCGACGAAAGCAGATACGATGCGCATCCTCAATTAGGTTACACTGGCGGGCAGGCATGCAAGGAAAAGTAGTGGTGATCACCGGCGGCACCTCCGGAATCGGGCAGGTGGCCGCCGAACAACTGGCCGGGATGGGCGCGCGCATTGTCCTGGTGGCTCGCAGCCAGAGTCGAGGAGAGTCGGCTCTTTCACGCCTGCGTCAAGTTGCTCCGGGCGTGCAGCACAGCATCCATTACGGCGATCTTTCGCGACTGGCCGAACTGCGGCGCGTTGCAAAAGAGATTGCGGCAGCCGAGCCGCGCGTCGACGTGCTGATCAACAATGCCGGAGCGATGTTTGGCCAGCGGCAAGTAACGGAAGACGGTCTGGAGATGACTTTCGCCACAAATCATCTTTCCTATTTCGTACTGACGCACGGCTTGAGCGAGCGGTTGATCACTTCGGCGCCTTCGCGCGTGATCAACACCTCGTCGCATGCCCACTACCGCGCCACGATCGATTTCGACAATCTGCAATACGAGCACGACTACAAGGCGTTCCCTTCGTACAGCCGCTCAAAGCTGTATAACGTTCTGTTCACTCGCGTCCTGGCGCGCCGGCTGGCGGGAACTGGCGTCATCGCGAATAGTTTACACCCGGGATTCGTGAAGACTCGCTTCGGCGATAACAGCGGCGGGTCGATGGCCGGCATTATCGGCCTGATGAAAATCTTCGCGATCTCGCCCGAGAAAGGGGCCGAGACGATCGTTTATCTGGCCTCATCGGACGAAGCGGCGAAAACCAGCGGCCTCTATTTCTATAAATGCAAGCCCGTCGAACCGTCGAAACTCGCACAGGATGACGCCGTGGCCGATCGCCTATGGCAGGTTACGGCGAAGATCGCAGGAATTCCGGAATAACTATTTTTCCACCAGGCTTTGGATCGCTTCGAGTTCCTTGCCGGCCTCGGAAAGTTTTCCTTGCGACACCAGTTCGCGATAACGCTGGAGATGTTGCCGGATTTGATTTATGCGCGAATCAGGCTGGACAGAAGGCTGCGCGGCCGTGGTGTTCGCCGGCGCGGCAGCGGTTTCAGGAGGCGGCGCCGGCAAATTTTCGCCCGCCAATAGCGCCAGGGCTTGTTGATAGGTGTCGGAGTACACCAAATTGTTTCCCATGGCGAGGGCCACTTTCTTTAATTGCGGCATTTTGGCCTGTGAAGCCTGAATGTAGATCGGCTCCACATACAAAAACGAATGTCCCATCGGCAGTACCAGCATCTGGCCGCGCAGAACTTGCGAGCCCTGCTGGTTCCAAAGAGTCAGATCCTTCGAAATGTTCTGGTCTTGGTTGATCCGCGCTTCAATCTGCATGGGGCCGAGGATGATCTCCTGCTTGGAAAGCAGCAAAACCACTTTCTCGCCCAAATGTTCTCCGTCGCAGCGCGCCATCATGAGTCCGATCAGGTTGTCACGATTGCGCGGCGTAAACGGGATCATCAGGAGAAATTCGGGCTTCGTTTCCCCCGGCAATGTCGCCACGACGTAGGTGGGAGCGAGCGGCCCCGGCGTGCCGCCTTGCTCATTCGTAAACTTGGCCGTGTCCCAGGCGTCGGACTTGTTGTAGAACGTGTCGGGGTCGCGCATGTGGAACAGACGATAGATGTCGGCCTGCACGCGGAAAATCAGCTCCGGATAGCGCACGTGGCGGCGCAAATCGGCGGGCATCGCCGAGGAGTTCTCGAACAGATCGGGGAACAGATTCCGGTAGGCCTGGAGCAACGGGTCGCCCGGATCAAAGACGTAAAAATGCACGCTGCCATCGTAGGCATCGACGGTGGCTTTCACCGAGTTGCGAATGTAGTTGAATTCGCCGGCGCCCTCGATGCCGACGTGCGCCGAGTATGGATGGACGTCCGAGGTCATGTAGCCGTCGATGATCCAGACCAGACGGCCGGAGTCGGTGAGAACAAGGTAGGGATCGGGATCCCACGTCAAGAAATCGGCCAGGGCGTTCACGCGCGCAGTAACATTGCGGCGGATCATCATGCGGCTCTCGGAAGTGAGATAGCCGGTGAGCAGGATATTGAAGTCTTCGCGCGATACCGCGGCGGCGGTGCGCAGCAGGAGCGAGGAAATGGGAAAACCGCCTTTACCGTCGTAATGATTTTCGACATTGCGGTCGCCGGAGGGATAGTCAAACTCGGGTTGCGCGGTATCCACAAACACCGGGTCTTGCACGTTCTCGCCGTAGTACAGCTCGGGACGCGTCAGTTTCAACCCCGGAACACTGATGACCGGCGGCGCGTCCTTGATGATCAGCTCCGGCAGGCCGTTCGGTGAAACCGTGTTGGCCTCAGCCATCACGACACCGTAGCCGTGCGTGTAGATGAAGTGAGGATTGATCCAGCGGCCGCCCGCCTCGCCGAGTTGCGTGAGATCCAGTTCGCGGGCCGACAGCATCATCTGGCGCAGTTGGCCGTTGATAGTGTAACGATCGACGTCGGGGAGCGAATAAATGTAGGGCCGATAGGGCTGGAGCTGCGTGATAGCGTCGTGGTAGGCGTGCCAATCCCAGAGCCGCACGTTATCGAGCAGCGGCTGATGCTGTTTGAAATCGACGCGCTCATCGGGCTGCGCGGTGAAGTCGAGCTCGCGGGTGCGGTCGTCGATGCCGAACGCTGAGCGAGTGGCTGCGATGTGGCGTTGGATGAAAGGCCGCTCGATGGAAATCTCATTGGGGCGCACATAGGCGGTGGCGACGATGGGCGGAATAACATTGCGCAGCAAAATGGCGCCGACCAGGACGACCAACGCCGTTCGCCATCGAGCGGCCGCAAGCGCGACTGCGGCGAGGATGCATCCGGCGATTTGCACCCACTGCAGAGGAAGGACGATGTTTTGATCCACGTAGTCGACGCCCACCATGAAACTGCCGTGTTCGTTGAGCAACAGGCCGTAGCGGGCGAGGAAGAAACGCACCGCCAGTGCGAGGAGGAATGCCGCGCCGAGGCTCCGTAGGAAACTGCTTTGCAAGGCGCCCGCGAGACCCAACTCGCTGAAGCTGATCTCCTGGACATTTTTCAGATCGCCGACGCGTTCGCGGATTTGCCAGCCGCGCGCCGCAACCCAGTAGATGAGCGCTCCCAACACGACGATGCCGAGCACGAGCCCGAGCAGATCGGAATAAAACGGGATTTTGAAAAGATAAAACGAAAGCGGATTATTGAAGACCGGATCGCGCCAGGCCGTGGCCGCGCCGCCCAAATCGCGGCCGCCGAAGTATCGGACCACGGTCCAAGTGTCCAGCGTGGAAAGCGCGACTGCCAGGGCGATGAAAAAGATTGCGAGTGCCGTGATTCGCGCATAGAGCGGATACTCAGAGAGCCGTACGCGGGCATGCCTGAGCGCGAGCGTGTGCGCCGTCCAGAAGACAATGAACGCGATGATGGTGGCGCCGGTGGCGGGGATCAGGCTATAAGCCAGGATGCTGAACCAGGTGTGCAACTGGCCCATTTCCTTCCACCATTGATAGTCGATGGCCCAGGAACATAGCAGGCGCACCGCGATGAATAGAACGATCGCGACGATCAGATACCAAAGGCATCCGCCGCGAGCCTGGCGGCCGGGGAGCTGACGGTGTCGATAGGAAGGATCCAAGTCTCTAGTAACTGTACTCTATTGCGAGGCGCCCGCGAGATTGACGCCTTCGGCCGTCCAGACGAGCTTGCCGTTGACGATGGTTGCGACTGGGCCGCCGCGGAATGTTTGGCCATGAAACGGCGAGTTACGGCTTTTCGAAGCCGAGCGGTTCACGTCGTAGGTCCAGGCGCGTTCCGTGTCGAAGATGGTGATGTCGGCCGGTACGCCGATGGCGAGGCGTCCGCGATTTAGATTGAGCACGCGATCGGGACCAATGGTGAAAAGCTCCAGCATGCGCATGAGCGTAATCTTGCGGCTGTGGACCAGACGATCGAGCGTGACGGCGATGGCGGTCTCTAGTCCGAGAATGCCGAAGGGGCACTTCTCGAATTCCTGCATTTTTTCGCTGCCGGCATGGGGCGCGTGATCGGTGGCGATGGCGTCGATAGCGCCGGAGATGATGCCCTGCGGTGACGGCGCCGATGTCGCAGGTGGAGCGCAGCGGCGGTTTCATTTTGTAGTTGCTGTCGTACGGCGGCATCGCATTATCGGCGAGAGCGAAGTGGTGCGGAGTGGCTTCCGAGGTGACGGCCAGGCCGCGCCCTTTTGCGAATGCAACCATTTCCACGGAATGACGCGACGAGATGTGCGCGACATGAAATCGCGCGCCGGTGAGCTCGGCGAGCAAGATATCGCGGGCCACCATGACGTCTTCGGAGGCTGCCGGAATGCCGCGCAGACCGAGACGAACGCTCTCGACGCCTTCGTGCATGTCGCCGCCCGCGCTTAAGTGCAGGTCCTCGCAATGATCGATCACGGGAAGGCCGAAGGATCGCGCAGTCTCCATGGCACGGCGCATCACGCGCGCATTCATCACGGGGCGGCCGTCGTCGGAAATGGCGACGATGCCGGCATCTTTCATCAATCCAATGGCTGCGAGTTCTTCGCCCGCGCTGTTCTTTGTAATGGCTCCGATGGGAAAGACGTTGACGATGGCATGACGCTCCGCACGTTCGATGATGTAGCTGGTGACCGTGGCATTGTCGTTTACCGGCGACGTGTTGGGCATGCAGCAAATGGAGGTGAAGCCTCCGGCCGCGGCGGCGCGCGATCCGCTTTCGATGGTCTCGGCGTACTCAAAGCCAGGCTCGCGCAGATGAACGTGCATATCGATGAAGCCGGGCGCGACAATGAGTCCCGAGGCGTCGACCTCGTTTGCGCCGGTGGCGTCGAGATTCTGTCCGATGGCAGCGATGCGGCCACCTTCGATCGCGATGTCGCGCACCGCGTCGAGACCGCTGGCCGGGTCCATCACGCGGCCGTTGCGAATGACAAGTTTCGACATGGAAGATCAGTTTCCGAGGATACGCTCAAGTACGGCCATGCGTACGGCGATCCCATTTTCCACCTGATTGAGGATGACGGAACGCTGTGAATCGGCCACTTCCGACGAGATCTCGCGGCCGCGATTGATGGGTCCCGGATGCATGACGATGGCGTCGGGCCTGGCGAGTATCATGTGTTCCAGACGCAATCCATAAAACTGGAAATACTCGTTCGCGGAAAACGCGGCTTCGTGCTGGCGCTCGAGCTGCACGCGCAGCATCATGATGACGTCGGCGCCGCGGATGGCCTCCTCCATTTTGTGTGTCAAGCTGACACCGGGTGCAAGCTGCGCCAGCTCAGGCGGCAGCAAAGAGGCTGGCCCGCACAAGACGATTTGCGCGCCGAACTTCGAGAGCAAGTACATGTTGGAGCGCGCGACACGGCTGTGCGCGATATCGCCGATGATGGCCACCCGCAAGCCTTCCAGCGTTGGACGGCGATCGAGAATCGTGCGCGCGTCGAGGAGCGCCTGGGTGGGATGTTCGTGAGTCCCGTCGCCTGCGTTGATGATGGGCGTCTCCACCAAATAGCGCGCCAGAAAGTGCGGAGCGCCGGAAGCAGCGTGGCGCATGACGATGGCGTCGGGGTGCATCGCGCCCAGAGTGTTCAGTGTGTCCACGAGAGATTCGCCCTTGGAAACACTGGAGCCCGATGCAGTAATGGAGATGGCGTCGGCGCCCGAGGCGCTTGGCGGCAATTTCGAAACTGGTGCGCGTGCGCGTGGAGGCCTCGAAAAACAGATTGACGATCATGCGGCCGCGGAGCTGGTCCGATTTACGCCGGGCGGTTTGCTGCGGCTGAAAACTCTTGGCGCGGTCGAGGATGGCTTCGATCTCGACTCGATCCAGCGGCTCAATTCCCAAAAGTCCACTGGGCATGAGGCGTCCTCAGGTTCTCTCCACCAGCAAAACTTTGTCGTGGTGATCGATTTCCTGGAGCTTCACCTCGATGATTTCGTTGGCGCTGGTCTGGACCATGCGGCCGACGTAGCGGGCTTCGATGGGGAGTTCGCGCCAGCCGCGATCGATGAGCACGAGCAATTGCACGCGAGACGGGCGGCCTTGATCAAACAGCGCGTCGAGTGCGGCGCGTATGGTGCGCCCGGTGTAGAGAACGTCATCCATCAAGATGATGTCTTTGCCGGTGACGGGAAAGTTGATCTCGGTAGCGCTGTGGACGGGCTTCTCCGAGACGGTGGAAAGATCGTCGCGATAGAGATTGATATCGAGAAAACCGACTGGAACCGTGAGGTTTTCCAGGTTCTTGATCTTGTCCGCGAGACGTAGCGCGAGCGGAACTCCCCGGCGGCGGATGCCGATGAAGGCCAGCCGCTGCAGGTTTTCGGTTTTCTCCAGAATTTCATGGGCCAGCCGGACGAGTGTGCGGTCGATCTCGGAGGCGCTCATCAACTGCGCTTTTTCGCGTGTGGGGACCATGGTGAGATGCTAAACGCTCCAGCGTAACATATCAAAAGCGCTTGAGCCGGTCGTGGATATGTTTGGCGAGCTTGTCGATCTCGTCGACTTTTTTCAAGGTGGCGAGCGAGAGAACGTTGTAGTCGTTCTTTTCCAGATCGACTTTGAGCTCGTCGGCTAATTTGGATAAAGCGCGAGCATCATCGAGGGATTTCTGATAATCCGACTTGAGGATTTCCTGGCGCTGCAATTTTCCGTTGGGCAAGCGGACATCTTCGGCGGGATTTTCCGGGACGATGGGGCGGTCTTCGGAAGGCGGCTGCGCCTGCAGGGCGAGCACTGTTGTGAGCGCCAGCGAAGCCGTCAGCCCCAGAACAGTTGTGAAGACAAGCAGGATTCGGGGGAGCATACTGGAGCAATTATAGTCGCGTTGACGGAGACGCGGAAGGGCGATTGCGCTACCATGCTTCTGATGGTCCGTGTCGTCCTGCTCGGCGTCCTGTTGTCGGCCTGTCTTCCCGCACAAACCATCATCCGTCTAGGCACGCTTGTTCCGAAGGGATCGCGCTGGCACGAAATCCTGCTCAACATGGGCGAGGAGTGGAAAAAAGCCTCCGGCGGAAAGATCGAACTGAAGATTTATCCGGGTGGCGAACAGGGCGACGAGCCCGAGATGGTGCAGAAGCTGCGCATCAAAAAGTTGCAAGCCGTGGCGCTATCGGGCGCGGGGCTCAGCGGCATCGATGCAGCGGTTTCGGCGCTGCAAGTTCCCATGATGCTGTCGTCGTATGAAGAGCTGGATTATGTGCGCGACCACATATCGGACCGCTTGGAAAAAGGGCTCGCGCAGCGCGGGTTCATCGTGTTGAATTGGGGCGACGCGGGCTGGGTGCATTTCTTCACGAAGCAGCCCGCCACGCGGCCGGAGGAGATTCGCCGCATGAAGCTGTGCGTTCTGCAGGGCGACAACTCGACGTTCGAGCTGTACAAGATCAACGGATTTCAGCCGGTTTCGCTGGCCGCGACCGATATCCTCACCGGATTGCAGACCGGACTGATCGACTCCTTCCAAGCGCCTCCGCTGGTGGCGTTGAGTAACCAGTGGTTCGGCGGTGCGAAGAACATGCTGGACATTCACTTTGCGCAACTCGTCGGAGCAACCGTGATCTCGAAGGATGTTTGGGACACGATTCCGGCGCCGGTGCAAAAGGAAATGATGCAGTCGGCGCGGACGGCGGGCGTGGCGCTGCGCGAGGAGATTCGCAAATCAGAGGCGAGTTCGATCCCGTTGATGCAGCAGTTCGGACTCAATGTAGTTCACGCCGACGCCAAGGCGGTGGCCGAGTGGCGGCAGCTAGCGGAAGGGATCTGGCCGAAGCTGCGCGGTCCGGTGGTGCCGGCCGATCTGTTCGATGAAGTGAAGCGGCTGCGCGACGAATATCGCAAGACGCACCATGCCGCTGTGGCCTCCCTCCAGTGAGCGCTACTCTTCCATCCGACAACTCCGCGCCCGTCACATTGCTTCAACTCTTCGAAGACTCGTTCTCGATCCTCGCGCTCTCGCTGATGACTTTGCTGCCGGTGATCAGAAATGATCGCGCGGCAATTCCGATGGCCCGGGATTCCGGGATCAGCCGTCGTGGTGCAGCAACTCACGCTGTGGATCGGAATGTTGGGTGGAATGCTGGCTTCGCGATCGGGCCGATTGTTGGGATTGTCGTCGAGCAGCTTTCTTCCGGAATCCTGGATCGTGCCGGCGAAGATTTTCTGGAGCGCGGCGCTGGCGGCGGTTTCCACGTGCCTCGCTTATGCGAGCTGGGTGTTCGTTCAAAGCGAGCGCGAATCGGGCAGCTATCTTTTGCCGGGATTACCCAAATGGACCGCGCTCGCGATTATGCTGGTCGGCTTCGCGGTGATCGCACTGCGGGCGGTTTGGAACGCGAGCCCTACTGGGATAGGGCGCGCTATCGCCGCTGTCGGTCTGTTCATCCCCGCGTTATTCGGTCATGTGATTCCCGCCGGGGCGTTCGGCGTACTTCCACTTTCTTTCGCACTGCTGACGCTCGCGATCGTGCTCGGCCTTCCGATCTTCGCGGTCTTCGGCGGCCTGGCGCTGTTGCTGTTCTGGAGCAGCGGAACGCCGGTTGCGTCGGTGCCGGTGGAAATGTACAGGCTGGTTGCGTCGCCGTTGTTGCCATCGATTCCGCTCTTCACGCTGGCCGGATATTTCATGGTGCAAGGCGGCGCGACCAAGCGGCTGCTGCGCGTGTTCACGGCCGTTTTTAGCTGGATTCCGGGCGGGCTCGCCATCGCGACGGTCGCGATCTGCACGGTGTTCACGTTTGCCGGTTCCGGCCTGACGATCCTTTCGCTCGGGCGGATTGCTGGTACCGATGCTGATCAAGACGCGCTATCCGGAAAACTTTTCGATCGGATTGCTGACGTCGTCCGGGTCGCTCGGGTTGCTATTTCCGACGAGCGTTCCGGCGATTCTTTATTGCGTCTATTCGCAGACTCCTATCGATCGCCTGTTCATCGGCGCGACGCTGCCCGAGCTGTTGATGATTTCGTGCATCGCTTTTGTCGGAATTCGCATGGGCATTAAGAGCGATGCCGTGCGCGAGCCGTTTTCATTGCGCGAAGCGAGCGCCGCTGTGTGGAGCGCGAAATGGGAATTGGCGCTGCCGGTGATCATGATCGTGGGTTTGTTCGGAGGATTCGGCACGCTGACAGAAGCGGCGGCGCTGACGGCTTTTTGTGCGTTCTTGGTCGAGGTGTTCATCTATCGCGACCTGAGAATTGGGCGCGATTATCGAGAAGTCTTCGTCGAATGCGCGACCATCGTGGGCGGAATTTTGCTGATCCTGGGCGTCGCGCTCGGGTTCACAAATTATCTGGTCGACGCGGAAGTGCCGTCGCGCTTAATCGATTGGGTGCAGACGCACGTGCAATCGAAATACCTGTTCTTGCTGCTGCTCAACGCCGCGCTGCTGGTGGTGGGCGCGCTGATGGATATTTTCGCGGCGATCCTCGTAGTTGTGCCTCTGCTGAAGCCGCTGGCCGCGGCGTATTCGATCGATCCTGTGCAGATGGGCGTGATTTTCATCGCGAACCTGGAACTTGGCTACCTGCATCCGCCGGTGGGGATCAATTTGTTTTTGTCGGCATACCGTTTTAAGAAGCCGATGGGGACGATCATTTGGGCGACGCTGCCGTTCTTGCTGATTCTGGGCGGAAGCGTGCTGCTGATCACGTACGTGCCGTGGCTGACGACGGCGCCGCTGCACTGGCTGGGAAAATAGGACGCCTGCGTTAGACTTTTTCGTCCTCCCAAGGTTTGCCCGGGCGGCGCATGATTTGCTCGAGACCGGCCGGTTTGGGACGGAATTCGGCGCCGAAGTGCTGATCGACATCGGCCTTGTTACTCATGCGCGGGCCGGGATAGCCGATCAACTGCCAGCCGATCAGATTCGCGTTGCCGCCGTGCATCGGATCGGAGAACATGCCTTCGATGGTGTGGGCGCGCAGCAACTGGAAGAAGTGCGTTTTTTCGATCGACTGCAATTTCTGGATCTGCTCTTCGACTGGCAGTTGATCGAAGCTAGCGCCCAGCTTGGCGATGCCTTGATGATAGGTCTCGCGCGGATTTTCCTTGCCCTGATAGCCGTGTTCGGGAACTGATTCGACCCAAGGCCCCTTGGTGTAGCGATATTTGTCGACGCCGTAGGGACCGGCGAGTTGGCGATCGATGTAAATGACAACGCCGGCTTCCTTCGCGCCGGGGCCGGTGGCGTCGCTCGGGAAGATTCGCTCGCAGGCGGCGGCGATGACGCGAGCTTCCGCGGCGGTGAAGAATCGCAGGGGAACTTTGACGTTGCCATCTTGTGCTTGTAGACGGAGCGGTTCGCGGGCGAGCGTATAAAGCAGTGTGCCACCCAGCGCGCCGGCGGGGATGGTCAGGAATTCGCGGCGTCTCATGCGAGCCTCCCGGGGTTTTTCAAATACTTGTTGATCATCGCGTCCGCGGCCCAGTAGGTGACGGCCATCACAGTGAGCGTCGGGTTGCCTGATGCGGTTTGCGGAAACGACGACGCGCCGATCACCCAAAGATTCGACATGTCCCAATGTTGGAGATAAGGATTCACCACGCTCGCCTCGGGCGATGAGCCCATCGTTGCGCCTCCTTGAATGTGCGTGCTCTGGTAATTGATCACGTTGTACTTGGCTCGCGAGGGACGGCGGGGATCGATCTTCGCGCCCATGGCCGGCGCGATCTTGGCGGCAAGATCGTAGGCGAAATCGCGCTGCTTGTGCTCGTGCTCGGTCCAGTCGAGCGTGAAGCGCAGCAACGGATCGCCGAACTTGTCGGTGTAGGTGGGGTCGAGGTCGATGTAGTTTTGGCGATAGGACATGTGCTCGCCGTACATGTTGAATTGCGGTGACACGATCGTGCCACTTGAGCGAAGCGGCCTTCCACTCCGCGCCCCAATTGGATTTCGAGGCATCGGGAGGAATGGCGCCGAACGCACCGATGGGCAAGTCGCCGTTGCCGTTCAAGCTCAGCATTCCGTAGCGCAGCAGGCCGTCCTCGCCGGTGAGGCCGTTGTCGCCGTCGAAATCGGAAATGCGCCGGCCGAGCGAGCCCGCGCCCATAAATAGCGTTGAGCGGCTTGTCGAAAAAGATGCGGATTCCGCCTTCCACCTGATGCGTGAGATTGCGGCCGAGCGTTCCCTTTTCCGTTGCCGGGTCGTAGGGCGTGCCGATCTTGGAAAGATACAGGAGGCGGTTGTTGTTCAGAGTGAAGGAAGCGAGGATCACGGTTTCCGCAGGTTGGAAGAACTCCTCGCCGTTAGCGTCGGTGAACTGGACGCCCGTAGCGCGTCCGTTTTCATGCACGATGCGGCGCACCCAGCTTCCGGTTCGCAGTTGAAAGCTTTTGTGCTTGCGCAGAACGGGCAGCAGCGTATTGGTGGGCTGCGCCTTCGCGCCGATCATGCAGCCGAAGCGCGAACAATACGCCGCAATAGGCGCAGGCGGGCCGCGTGACGCCGTCGGGATTGGTGTAGTTCTCGCTGAGGTTGGCGGCGGGTGTGGGATACGGATGATAGCCGAGCTTACGCGTCGCCTCTTCGAACAGGTGAGACGCGTAGGAATTCTTGAGCGGCGGCGTGGGGTATTCGTGCATACGCGGCGACTCGAAAATGTTTCCGCCGTCGATCAGCTTGCCGCGCAGGTTGCCGGCCTTGCCGCTGACGCCCATCATCTGCTCGGCGTACCAATAGTGCGGCTCAAGTTGATCGTAGGTGACGCCCCAATCGCTGCACCGCGAGATCGGCGGGGAGACGCGCGGCGCCGTGCTTTTCGGTGAGGTGAGTGCGCAGATTGAATAGGCTCGGCAGAAAGCGGAAGCACATGCCGGTCCAATGCTCGCCCGCGCCACCCACGCCGGTGCCGGGATGGAACGAGCCGTATTGCCGGACGGGACGGCGGAATCGCGCGCCGAGTGGCGATGCGTGACGGTCTCTTCGGCGATGTTCTGCATCATGCGGAGGCGGATGTTGTAGTCGAGCTCGTCCATGTCCATGGCGTAGTCTGGCGAGGTCGCGCGGTGCGCCGCGTTCCAGCGCCAGGACGTTGAGCGAAGTGCGGGTGACGAGCTCCTTCGCCATGGCGAGGCCGGTCCAGCCGCCGCCGACGATGGCGACGTCCACAGGTTTGAGGTTGGTCATGTTCGCTATTGAGACTAAATCGATTCGGGCGGCGCGTCAACGGGGGCTGGTTGTTGGTTGTTGGTTGTTGGTTGTTGGTTGTTGGTTGTTGGTTCTGGTGGGGCGAGAATCTTTCCGGAGGAGGTGGCGCAAGAGGGGGTGGCTTGTGTGTGCGCGGTGGCTTTTTTGAAATTTGAAAAAACGAAGCCAAAATGCGCGAGGTGGATCGCTATTCATGCCCTCTATTGTAGAAAGCGATGTCAAGAGGATTGGGGTGGAGGGAGAGCGAAGTGGATGATTCGGATGGGTTGGGACGGGTGTGACTGGGTGTATCGTAAGTAATCGATATGGCAGAACCGACGCTTACGATAATCGGTGTGTATCGGCCGCAGATCAGTGCGGAGAGTTGATTTCCCCGACGATCAGAGCCGCATGATGGTGGGGTATGACGAAGGATTGCTCTCGAAGGACGGCGAGACGCTGATTCAACGCTCGATGGATTGCGTGCAGGGAACGGGGCCACTCCGGTTCGCGGTGTATCTTCACCTGAACGATCCTGAGCGGCCTTTACTATGGCAGGGCGGCGAAGTGGCGTGTCCGCCGGTGGGGGACGTGCCGGTCCGGCTGTCATTGCTGATGCCGTATACCGCTTGCAGTTAGGTCGCGCTTGCGACGGGCTAACGAATATGGCTCCAAGGGGCTAGAAACGCAGCCGAAACGTTGGATGTATACTCGATGCAATCCACGATCGAGGAGGCAGACCATGGAGTCACTTTCGAAACTAAGCCGGAGAGGGTTGGTGAGATGGGGGGCCGTGTCCGCTTTAGTTGCGCGCGCGCGAGCGCAGGACGCGGGGTCGGAAGCGGGGCGGTTGGGAGTTGTGGGCGGACGCAACGAGGCCGAGCTATATCCCGGAAAAGGGCTGCCCGGTGGAGGGCAGTTGGAGATCCGTCTGTCGGCCACGACTTATACCAGCGATGCGGACCAGCTCGAAGTGGCGCAGCGGCTGAAGCCGTTCAATCTGGCGTCGTGGATCGATGAGTGGACGCGGGTGGCGGAGCGGAACGAGAAGCTGGCGGAGAAGTATGCGGGCGAAGGCTACAAGGTGACGGCGAACGAGTATTATTCGCGGGCTTCCAACTTTTATCGCGAGGCGTGTTGGCCGATGCCGGTGACCGAGGCGCGCATGCTGCCGCTGTATAAGAAGATGCGGGAGACGTTCGATAAGGCGTGGCAGCAGACGAAGCCGCCGTTCGAGCGCGTGCAAGTGAACTATGAAGGGCAGATGCTGGATGGGTATTTTCGAAAGCCGAATGGTCCGGCGGGCAAGAAGTATCCGACGCTGATCGCGTTTCAAGGCGCGGATACGATGGCGGAGGCGACCATCCTGAATGGCGGCGCGTACGTGACGCGGGGCATGGCGTATCTGGCACTGGATTTTCCGGGTCAAGGCGGCGCGCTGCGGCTGAAGGATCTGCATCTGCCGCCGGATACGGAGCGAATCGCGAAGGCGATGATCGATTATCTGGTGACGCGGCCGGACGTGGATGCGAGTCGCATCGGGATGCAGGGCATCAGCATGGGCGGGTACGGCGTGCCGCGCGCGGCCAGTGGAGAATCGCGAATCGCGGCGGCGCTGATGAGCAGCGGATCGTCCGATTTGGGGCGCGATTTGTTCGACTACTATCCGCCGATTCAGGAGCGGGTGCGGTGGATCATCGGGGCGCGGGATTTGGCGGACGCGCGGAAGAAACTGGCGGAGTATACGGTGGAGGGGCGGGCGAATCGGATCGAGTGCCCGATGCTGATCGGGTATAGCCAGGATGACCGCATCATGGACCCGCAGGGGGCGTTCCGGCTGTATCAGGCGGCGGTGAATTCGAAGCGCGAGATGGTGGAAGGGACGGGGCACGCGCAGGCGTCGAATGCGGGCGGGCCGAGAGCGATGCGGCCGCCGGCGTTGGCGGATTGGGCGGCGAAGCATTTGGTGGGGGAGGGGTAACCGTTCTTGGACTGAGTGTGACTCGCTGCTATACGGCTACGGAAGAGCGACCAGACCTTCCCACGAGCACCTGTTGTTTGTTGGCGTGAAGTAGAAACAGTATGGCGTCTTGGCTTCCTTGAATGCCTCCTCTTCGGTGCAGAATCGGAGGTGTCGAACAGCGGAAAAAAGGGCGTCCAGATTTCATTGATGAACCAGGGATCAGCACGGAACTCTATCCATGCTTCACTCACACCGAGCCTAGCTGCCAGCGCCCTAGCGTAGTAGGCCCCGTCTTTAGACGAAATCGTGCCAGACCCGACTACATACAGATGTGGGAGCGGTGAGTCAATCCTTCCCTGCATTGCGACATGAATAATCTTGCCTTGGTAGCCACCTACTCGAAGTTCGCGCGGGTCCGAACCCTGCAGTACCAGAATCGACACAACGCCGCTCTCGTTGCGATATCGCAAAATGGCGTTCCCCTCGATGCTCATCAGCTCCGCGATAGGGAAGGTGACCGCGCTGATCTGATCCCATTGGGCTCGCCAAAACCCGTACGGATTGCAATGGTCACAACCAAACCGCGTGTATGTTGCTGGTTTTTCATCCGGAACCAAAGTTAGCCGGATCATCTTTGGCTTGGCGTTTTCGGCGAGAAACTGACGTGCCTGTTGCAGCGCGTACGACTGGCTGAAGGTCTGGACAGGAACAGCGATTTTCCGGAAGACAAGGGTCTGTGTTGTCTCGTCCTCCAGAATGCGATCAGCAGCGATCGTCAAATGCGCCATCGCACTCAAGAGGAGCACTGATCTCGTGATAGACCAAACCATTACGTCAGTTTAGACAAGTTCTAGGAGGAGAAGGTTCCTGCCAACGCAATCGCTTACCTCCGGGTGTGTGACTGTTGCCGGAACGGAACCTTTTACGGTACAGTTTAGCTAGAAGGTGATCTCTGCTAGGTTTATGTCTTGGCTCCGCCGCCTAAGAAGGTTCCGGCTGTTTTTTACCGCACTCCCATGGGAGCGGAGCCGGTGCGCGATTGGATCAAGTCGTTGTCGGCGGATGACCGCAAGGTTATTGGCGCTGATATCCAGACGGTTGAATTCGGCTGGCCCATCGGAATGCCTCTATGTAAGTCGCTCGGCGGCGGCCTTTGGGAGGTCCGCAGCAACATTACGGACGGGATCGCAAGAGTGATATTTTTTCTACACCAAGGGAATCTGATCATCCTCAACGGTTTCGTGAAAAAGACCCGGAAAACGCCCGAAGCGGAGATTGACCTGGCAAGGAAACGCAAGAAGGAAACAGAGTCATGAGTAAGAAGAATATCGGTTCCTCTTTCGACGACCTCTTGAAAGAAGATGGCATCTACGAAGAGACGCATGACCTTGCGGTGAAGCGCGTCCTCGCGTGGCAGATCGCTCAGGCCATGAAGGAACAACGCATCAGCAAAACCAAGATGGCCGAGCGGATGAACACCAGCCGCACCCAGATCGAGCGGCTGCTTGATCCGAAGAATAATAGCGTGCAGCTGGATACACTGCAACGCGCTGCACACATTGTGGGCCGACGGCTAGTGATTCAGCTCGAAGCCAAGACTGCATAAATGCAGAATTAGCCGAGTTGCTGCTGTAGGGATTTGCGGTCGAGCTCGTTTTCCCAGCGGGCCACCACCACCGTTGCGACTCCGTTGCCCACCATATTAATGAGGGCGCGGAACATGCTCATGAAGCGGTCGATGCCGAGGATCAGGGCCATGCCGGCGACGGGGATGGTTGGGATCACCATCATTGTTCCCACGAGGGCGATGAACGCCGCGCCCTGCACACCGCTGGCGCCTTTGGAAGTGAGGACGGCCACCGCGAAGATGGTCAGCTGCTGCGACAAGGTGAGATGCGTGTTAGTGGCTTGCGCGACGAAGAGAGCGGCGAGCGTCATATAGATGCTGGTGCCGTCCGTATTGAAGGTGTAACCGGTGGGGACCACCAGGCCAACGAGCGCGCGGGAGCAGCCGAGGTTTTCCATCTTCTGCATGAGTGTGGGCAGCGCAGGCTCCGACGAACTGACGGCGAGAACGAGCAGGATCTCTTCCTTGATATACAAAAGGAACTTGACGATGTTGAAGCCGGCGAGCCACGCGACTGCGCCCAGCACGATGAGCACGAACAGAATGCAGGTGATCCAGAAGAGGGCGATCAGCTTGGCCAGGGGTCCGAGCGACGCCAGTCCGTAGCGGCCGATGGTGAAGGCCATAGCGCCGAAAGCGCCGATAGGCGCGAGCCGCATCAATATGTTGATGACGCCGAACACGGCGTGGGTCAGGGCAGCGAATACGTCGACGATCAGCTTGGAGCGCTGGCCGACGATGGATAGCGCGAAGCCGAACAGGATTGCGAGCAGCAGCACTTGCAGGATGTCGCCCTTGGCGAACGCGTCGATCACCGTGTTCGGGATGATGTGCATCAGGAAATCGGTGACGCTTTGGGCTTTGGCCTGGCCGGCGTAGGCGGCGACAGCTTTCGGGTCGAGCGTGGCGGGGTTAATGTTGAATCCGGCGCCGGGCTGCACGACGTTGCCGACCACCAGGCCGATGGCGAGAGCGATAGTGGATACCACTTCAAAATAGAGCAGCGCTTTGCCGCCGACGCGGCCGACCTTCTTCATGTCCTGCATCCCGGCGATACCGGAGACCACCGTGCAGAAGATCACCAACGCGATGATCATGGTGATGAGGCGGATGAAGGCGTCGCCCAGCGGCTTCATGGCGATCGCATTCGCCGGGCTGATATAGCCGAGAGCGATGGCGACCGCGATGGCAAACAGCACCTGCGCCGAGAGGCTTTTGTAGACCGGCTTACGCCGGGTGGGCGGACTTACCTCGGTGGTCGCAGACGCCATCAGTAAACGCTATCAGAAAATGAACTTCAAGCCCAGTTGAATGGCACGTGGGCCGCCAGATCCAAGAACGGCATTGGAACTGACGACGTCCGGGGTTGACGGAAAGAAACCGAAACCCGCGCCCGCAGCGGCGCTCGGATCGGTGAAGCCAGCCTCAAATCCTCCAGGCCCACCTTCCGGATTGGCGATATTCGCGTGGTTGAAGATATTGAAGAATTCGGCGCGGAACTGAGCCGTGACCCGTTCGCCAAAGTGGAACGCCTTGGTGATCGACATATCTACGTTGTAATACGGCAGTCCGCGGAAAATGTTGTTGCCGGTGGTGCCGTAGCTGCCATACGGAGGCGGTACGAGGACGGACTTGCCGTTAGCGTAGCAACCGAGGTTCGTCAGGGATGCCACGGCCAGCGGTCCCATTGCGGTGGCTTGGGCGAGGCAACTCGCGTTGCTGGTTCCTGGAAAATAGGGAATCCCAGTGGTGCATGTCCCGTTGGAGCAGCCGTTGGTGTCGTTGAACGACTTCCTGGTCTGGAAGTCACTCGGGTTGCCGAAGAAATCCCACTGTTCGCCGTTGGAGCCGATCGGGTTATTGAGTTCGTTGGTTCCGCTGAAGTCGGTAGTGAGGTCGTTGATGGCCCACGGCGCGGCACTTTGGAACAGCATGATGGAGTTGATAGACCAACCTTCGAGCAACTGGCTCTTAGTCGCTTTCGAGGGAAGCAGGTAGGTGACTGAGGCGGTGAAATGGTGCCGTATATCGAACATACTGTCCCCATAAATAGATTTCTGGCTGTTGCTATTGATGGGGACGACGTAACTCCAGTTATCGTAGTTTTCGGCGAGAGCGTGAGAGTAGGTGTAACCCAACACGAATGAGAGACCATGCGACTCGCGCTGGGTCAAGGAAACCTGCAGGGCATTGTAATTGGAGATATTGCTATTCCGCAGGTAATCAATAAAGTTCAGATATGGGAACTTGCTGTTATAGGGCTGCGCCGCGACCTCGGCCCCGCCGTTGGGGCCGCAGTTGTTGTAACCAGCGGAGGCACTGGCCAGGCATTGTCCAGCGGGGCTGTTGGGATTGGCCGGATTTCCCCAACCTGCGCTGAACCCACCAACCTGTAGAGGCTGGTTTAAGTCAGTTACTCCGAATAACCGCTGAGCGTTATTTCCGACGTAAGTGGCCTCCAGCGAAAGCGTCCTGGTAAGTGCGTGTTGGATACCCAGATTGTAAGTGGCGACGTAAGGAGTCTTGAGATTCGGATCGACGCCAAGGATGGAACAAGGCTGGGGTGTAAATCCGGTGGATAGGGTGACGGTTCCATCGCCGCAAGCCGAACTAAGGGAATAGAGCGGCGTAGTCGAGCTGTTGTTGGCCCATCCATATGCGATGCTTCCCGGAGTGGTGGCCGAGCCGAGTGACGAGCCCGAGTACGTGATGCTGGCCACATTGATTTTTCCACCGGCTGTAGTTGGCGTGGAATTCCCGTTCGCGTATAACGGAACACCCGTGGGAATGGTGCGCAGACCGTAAAGATTGGCCACGGCCATGAACGCGTCAAAGCTGGCCTGGGAATAGTAAACGCCCGCTCCGCCGCGTACGACTGTTCTGCCGTTCCCCGCGATGTCCCATGCGAAACCGACGCGAGGGGCGAAATCCTTGTGATCGCCATTCATGACATTGGGGAGTTGGGACGATCCAGTCTGATAAATACCCTGCCCTGGAAGGAAGTTTCCAAGCAAATTGCCGTCAGCCTGAACCACGGTGGTTAACTCGTACCGCAGTCCCAGATTCACGGTAAACCTCGGCGTGATGCGCCAGTCGTCCTGAACGAACAAGGCGTAGCCCTCGTCGCTTAAGCTCCGGGCGGTGTCGCCACTTGTAATATGGGCGGTTTTGATGGTGCCCGTGAAGAAGTTATCGAGACTCCTAAATGCGACGGGGCCTTTGTTGTTGCTGGTGACGTTATCGTCGCTTCGGTTCAGGAGAATCTCACCGCCGAACTTGATGGCGTGTTTGCCTCTTTGCATGGACACGCGAATCGTTGAACTGGTAGACGCTGTCCGGCCCAACCGACTTGGGCCAACTGACGGGCCCGCCTAATTGGAAGCTCGGATACCCATTGATTTGAATTCGAGGAAAGCCGCCGAACGTAGGATCCGTTTGTCCGGTGTAGAAATTGTAAGTGGAGCCATTGAAAGAGTAGTTGGCCGGATTTTCCCCAACATCAGGCGTGCCGAAGACCTGGTGATAGCGGGATAGGCCAATGCGCAAAGAATTTACGACGGCGGGAGTGGCAACATAAACCCAGTTTCCAGAAATGACTTGCGATCGCGCGTATTGGGTGGTCAGCCACTGCGGGGCGAGTTCGTGAATGGCGTCGTCGACGAAGGTGCCGCTCCCCGGGCTCATAAAGAAGAGCCCGTTGATCGTGTTTTTATCGTTGATGCGATAATCCAGCCGTCCGACTCCCGAAAAGATCGAATTTGTACTGGAGAGCGCCGTGGCGTAGTTTCCCGTGGCGCTGTTCGGGAAACAATCCAGGAAAGTTCGAAAGCGGCGCGCACGCGCTGCTCAACCCGGCCAGACGGGCGCTCAGCGCGCTGAGGTTCCCGCCCGCCAATGCCGACTGGCAAGAGCCGATCAGACTACTCGTCGAAGGCACGCTGTGGACAAACGGGCTGCCGACGTTATATTGCTGGGATTCGAAGTTGCCGAAGAAGAACAGCTTGTCCTTGATGATGGGGCCGCCCACGCTGCCTCCGTATTGTTCCAACGCGAGTGGGGGAAGAGGTTGTCCTACTTCGTTGCTGAAGAAGTTATTGGCATCCCATGACGATGTGCGGCCGTAGGCATACGCTGTTCCGTGGTATTCGTTGCTGCCGGACTTGACGCCTACGTTCACGACCGCTCCCGGCTTCCAGCCATATTCGGCGCGCGGGTTCTGCTGCGTTTGAAACTCGTTAATCGCGTCGATGGGCAGCATCGTACCGGCGTCACCGGCGGCCATCACCGCGTTCATCATGCTCTGGGCCATCCATGGATCGTTGGCGTCGATGCCGTCCACCATGAAGAAGTTGTCGTGCGGGCGCAGGCCATTGGTGGCCTGGGTCCAGCCCGCGTTCCCGGGATACTTGACGACGCCAGGACGAAGGTCCAGCAGGTTTTCAAAGTTCCGTCCGTTCAGGGGCAGGTCGTTGATGACCTTGTTCGCGAGCGTTCCGCCCAATTCGGCGTTGGTCGTGTTCAGGGCCGCGGCTTCTTCGGTTACGGTCACGGTCTCGGTCTGCTCGCCGGTCTGCATGGGCACGTCCACACGAAGGTCCTGGGCGACCTCGAGCAGAATGTCTCTACGATCGGCGTTCTTAAAGCCCTGGAATTCAACGTGGACGGTGTACGTGCCGGGAATCAGGTTAGGGGCCGCGTAGGCGCCAGCTGAGTCCGTGGTCAAGGTACGCGAATCGTTTCGTTGAACGTCTGTGATTGTCACCTTGGCGCCCGGGATTGCCGCGCCTGTTTGATCCGTGACGGTTCCAGAGATGCGCCCTTCGCTGCCTTGCGAAAAGAGCGGAAGCGACGCAAGAAGCAGCAGAAAGCCAGCGCCTAGAATAGTACGAGTCTTGGTAGCGCTAATCCGTCTCAGCACACCGTGGATTCGCCAACTCAACATGGAGACCTCCCTCACCTGACTTACTAACTGATGGTTGGAACACTTACCCCAAACAGATCTAAGCGGGTATAACATTAGCCGCGTGAAATGTCAACACCATTCCACGTGTAGGCTAAATTGTCCTGGAATTTCCGCTAATTTCACGCCAAAATACACTAACACCGTCCGCCGCCGATTGCGACAGCAGCGCATCACGATCCAGACGAACGATCTATGCACGCGAGCGACTTAGTAACTCGCGCGGCTAACTCAGCACCCTATTTCCAAGCTGAGTAGACTGGCTTGCTCACCAAGAACGCCGAGTTCACACCCTGCCTTGGCTTGAATTTTTGTACCCTTCCGTTGTCGACCTCGGCGACATAGAAGTTGCCATCCTGGTCCACACTAAATCCGTGAACGCCCCAAAAGCCGCCGGGGAAATCGCCCCAAGTCCCGAAGGAATAGAGGAAGTGACCCTCCAAGTCGTACTTGAGCATCTTGGAGGTTCCGCGATCGAAGGCCCACAGGCTCCGGTCGCTGCCGATGTAGATCAAATGAATGTCGGACGGCTCCCGGCCCATGCTGAAGGCGTAGAGGAACTTTCCGTTTTCGTCGAAGACCTGAATGCGATGATTGGCACGGTCGTTCACGAAGACGTGCCGCGTCTGTGGGTCCAATGCCATGCCGTGGACGTTGTTCATGTAGTAGGGCCGCGTTTCATTGGGAGGCGTGCCCTTCATGCCCCAATCGAGCAGAAACTTTCCGTCCTTATCGAATTTCGCGACGCGCGTCCCGTTGTAGCCATCAGAGACGAACAAGGTGCTGTCGGGCAGCCAGTTGAGGAACGTCGGCCGGTTGAAGTGCGTTCCGTCCGCGCCTTTCACCGTAGGCGTGCCGATGGTCTGCACCAGAGTTTTGCCATCGTGCGTGAATTTGTAGATGGCGTGCATGTGATCGTCCACCACCCATACGTGCTTTTCCGGATCGTACGGATTAATGGCGACAAAGTGCGGGCGCTTGAAGATCTTGTCCCATTGGGTCCACGTCTCGACGATGTTGCCGTTGGCGTCCACTATGGTGAGGCAATGCTCCCACTTGGCGTCCACGCCGACGGTGCCCTTCCACAGCTTCGGTCCATCGTCGGGATCCTGACCGCTGCCGCCGGCACCCGGCAGCGCGGCGACGGTCGCATCACGCCAGGGCAAGCGACCGATGGGGAATGAGAGACTCGGACCGAACTCGGGGATCAATTTCGTTTGAGGCCGGGGAATGTTGGGGAGCTCTCCGCGGAACAGAAGAAAAATGCGATTTGGATTTTCGGCGTACACGCTCTGGCCGGCGCCCCAGGTCCATTTCTCATTTCCCGGAAGCGTGCTGATGTTCTTCGGCCAGTCCTTCTCCACTTCGTACGGGCCGAATATATCCTGGACTCCCATTTCGCCGGGCGCCGCCGCGAATCCCGTACCGGGCTTTTCCTTGGCCTGCACCGGAGAGAGCTTGGTTCCAGCGAGAAAACCCGCCGCGAAAACGGCCGCCACTGCGATCACGATGAGTAGATATCTACGCACGGAGTTTCTCCAACAAAATACTTTCAGGATTGCGGATGGAATAGCGCGCACGAATCGGGCGTGTCGCGGGCGAGCTTCGAAATAGAGACGTCCTCAATCGCGGAGCCGTCATCTGATGCACACTTGGGAAACAACGATATCACCAGCATGCAAGGGGCGCAAGCGAAAACTGATAGCTCAATGGAGCTAGAGCAGCCTGAAACCAGCGTTTATGCAGACCGATCCGCGCTAATGCCGAGCAACTTGGAAGCGGTCCCTCCCAACATGGCCCGGCGTTCATCGACGCTCAAGCCGGGAGTGTTGAGGATGTGATCGACGGCGGTGGTGGTCCATGGAAATGGCCAATCGGTTCCCATCACGATCTGGCTCGCGCCGCACTCGGCCACCAGGTGGCGTAAGGCTTCCGGGGTAAAAACCAGAGAATCGAAGTAAAGCTGGCGCAAATATTCGCTGGGGTGTTTCTTCGGATTTCCACTGCAATCGGGCGGCGACGTGGCGCAGCCGTGATCGGACCGCGCCGAGTAAGACGGCAGGTATCCACCGCCGTGGGCCGCGCAGATCTTGAGATTGGGGAAGCGATCGAGCGTGCCATCGAAAATCAAATGGGACAAAGCGATCGTGGTTTCCAGAGGATTCGCGATCACGTTGCTCAAGTACCCGTTGCCTTGGAGTCGTTTCTGAAGCTCGGGAATGCCTTGGGGGTGCAGAAAGATGAGGGCGCCAAGTTCCTCGGCTTTGGCCCAAAAAGGATCGAAGCGCGGCGAGGATATTTCTTCTCCGTTGACATGGCCGCCGATCGCGGCGCCACGCAGGCCTAGCTTCTTGCCGTCCTCCAATTGCTGAGCTGCTAAATCAGGATGTTGCAGAGCTACCGAGGCGAAGGCTACGAAGCGATCAGGGTAGGCCGCGCACAACGCCGAGAGCTTCTGGTTCTGAAGCTGGATCAGCTTGCGAGCCAGATCGACCTCCGCCGCATACCAGAACGGGTTGATGCTGAGCGCCTCCACATCGATGCCCTGCTCGTCCATGATGCGCAGGCGTTCCGGGCCGATCGCGAGCTGCGGGCTGTCCCAGCGGGCCGAAGATCCGGAAGGCATTGGCATGAGCGCCAGCGCTTCCGGCACGGCGCAATGCGCGTGAACATCTACGGTTTTCACGCGGCGGCCGCCCAAGGTGACCAGGCGGCGCTTCCCTGCTGGCTTCGCGGCGGACTGGGCCGCCGGCATGAGACTGCACCCGGCGGCAACGACCCCGGTCGCACTCGCCACGGCCTTTAAGAATCCCCGGCGATGGGGCATGATACGCCTCTATTTCTTGGGTTTGGCTTCGTTCTTCAGGAAATCATCGAAGTTGACATTGTCTTCGCAGACCATTTCCGTGATGTTCCAGGTGGGCCGCAACCCAAACGTGATCTGTCCACCCCAGGGTTTCGTGTACGCCTTCGGGTCCTCGATCGTGATGTCGTCCGTCAGCGTTTTGTCGTCTACTCGCCGGATGCGCTCCACCAAGATGCATGTCGGTGCTGTGGGGATGTCCCGCGCGATCCACCCAGGTTTTGTCGTTGAATCCGATGGTATCAACGACCAGGGTGTCTCCGTCCCAGTGGCCAATCGAGTCGCCCAGCCAGGTGGGGCCGAGTGCAGTGTTGTGCGGCCGTCCGTCGGTGAAGATCTGCCGGATGAAGTGGTTGAATTCGAACAGCATGATCACGCGGCCCGGCACCTGAATGATCTCCATGGGAAACGGCTGCAAATACATGCGAGGCATCCCGGGAGGAAAGCAGCCGACGGCGCTGAGCGTGGTGGGATTTACGGGGTCGTTCGAATCTTCGACGGCGCGCGGTCCGAAGGATGGCTTGGTGGCTTTGAACCGCTCCTCGGCCCAGGGAGTCATGGGCGGATCGTCTTTGCTGAAGCTGTAGGACAGATAGCGGGTCGCCGGGGATCCTCTGACGTTCCAGACGCCCGAGATATTCGGCGCCGGAGATGCGGATTTCGCCGCGTCGGGCGACTGCGCAAACGACATGGAAGGGAGCGTGAATGCGGCCAGCGAGAGGGCCAATGATGACAAGATGCAAGTTCGCATTTAATTCCCCGCGCCCATCTTGAGTTCTTCACCGTTGACGGAAATCTTGGTGATCCACATGGAATTGGCGCCGCTCTTGGCGCGATAGCCGGTCATGATAACTTTGTCACCGGGCTTGAGGGTGGTGGCCTCCCAGCCGGCGCGGATCAGGTGATTCGGACTCGTGAGTTCGCCTTGCCAGGCTTCGGCCGCGCCCTGATCGTTCTTCACATCGATGCTGACGATGGAGTGAGGATTGACAAATTTGAAATCCGTGAGGGTTCCGTTGACCGTGACCGTTGCCGTGGTGTTGTAACCGGCCTGGCCATGATGCGCCGAAAGGGAAACGGAAAGCAGCAGCAAGCCCGCCACCGCGGCAAATGAACTCGACAGTTTCTTCATCTCACACCAACCTTCCAACTAATTCCTACACCGGTATTTTCTGCATTCTCGCAATGCTAGAACGCATTTGGGGGTGACTATATCACCGCACTCTCGAAGGTGTCAATGCTTCTAAAGGGCCATGGCGGTTGGCCACCGCGAAACATGGCTGATCCACGCGGCCGAAAACAAGTTTGTCTTGATTTCCTGGGCCGCCGATGATCTAATTTCTTACCAGCAGGAGCGCAATCATCATGTTCCCAAGAACCCCGAATTTCGTTCTGGCAGCGCTAGCCGCCTATGCCGTTTGTGGCTGCTATGGAGCCAACAGCGTTGAAGCGGGCAAGTCCGCTCCGCCGCCGTCTATTCCGACTGTCTCGGCCTCCGATGTCGCACGCATCGGTTTTTTTTATGTGGGCGGGCACTATGTTGGTGAGCCCAGCAAGGAAATCATGGATGGCGCCGAGTATGTCGAAGTGATGGTGCCGAAGAAGGTGCGGCGCGCGTATCCGATTGTGTTCCTGCATGGCGCCGGACAAACTGGAACGGACTGGCTACAAACGCCGGATGGCCGCCCAGGTTGGGCCTATTACTTCATCAAGCAAGGATATGTCGTCTATATGGTGGATTATCCGGCGCGCGGCCGCTCGGCTTACGTCCCGAACGCAGACGGCGATTTGACCATTCGCACAGCCCCGCAATTGGAGAAGATCTGGACGGACCTGACCGAACTCGGCGATTGGCCGCAAGCCAAGAAATACACACAATGGCCGAGCGATGGGCCCAATAAAGGGAAAATGGGAGACCCTGTTTTCGATGATTTCGCGAAAACTCAAGTGCAATTTTTGCAAGGCGTCTCGCAGGACAAGCTGAATCTGGACGCGCACATGGCTCTGCTGGACAGGATCGGTACTCCGGTGATTCTCCTCACGCACTCGCAGGGCGGAAATTTCGGCTGGGAAATCGCGGACGCCAGGCCGAAGCTGGTGAAGGCGATCGTTACAGTCGAGCCCGGTGGACCGCCGATCCAGAACGTGGACACGGCTAAACAGACCTACAACGGCAAAGGCAATCCCTGGGGCTTGACCAATCTGCCGCTGCATTATGACCCGCCGGCCAAGGATCCTTCCGAGCTGCAAGTGGAGTTAGAGGCGAAGTCCGATGGCCCCGGCCTGGTTCCCTGCTGGCTGCAGAAGGAGCCGGCTAGAAAGCTTGTCAACATGCGCGACATTCCAGTGCTGGATGTTTCCGGGGAAGCGAGCTATCACCGCGTCTTCGATTCGTGCGTTCCTAAGTGGCTGAACCAGGCTGGCGTGAAGACCACGTATGTGAAGCTGGAGGACGTAGGCATCACGGGCAACGCGCATGAGATGATGCTGGAGAAGAACAGCGACGCCATCGCCGCCTTTTTTGAGAGCTGGATCGAGAAGAACGTACACTAATGCATCCCACGACTAAACCAATTGTAGATACTCCCGCGGCCACGGCCCCGCTCACCTCGAGCCAGAAGCGAGCCTTTTGGGCCGCTTGGGGTGGATGGACCATGGACGGGATGGATTCATTCATTTTTTCGCTGGTCCTGGTGCCAGCATTACGCGACGTGTTGCCGAGCTCCGGCATTGCAGCCACAACGGCCAACGTCGGCTACTACAGCGGTCTGTTGTTCGCGCTGTTCATGGTCGGATGGGGCGTGGCGCTGATTTGGGGACCGATCGCCGACCGCTTCGGCCGAGCGCGCACATTGATGTTTTCGATCCTTTGGTTTTCATTGTTCACGCTACTCGCGGCCTTGTGTCACAACGTCTGGTCCCTCGCGATTGTCCGATTTCATGGCGGGCGTCGGCATCGGCGGAGAATGGTCCATCGGAGCATCGCTGGTGTCGGAAGAATGGCCCGAAACGCGGCGCACCTGGGGCGTTTGCTTGATGCACACGGGCTACTACATCGGCTTCGTGATCGCAGCGCTGGCCAATTATTTCATCGGCAGCCAATACGGCTGGAGATGGATGTTTGTTGTGGGCGGCGCGCCCGCCATCCTGGTGGCCTTCTTCTATAACCGGCTGCATGAACCGGAGCGCTGGAAGAACCGGCGCGAAGAGGGCGGCATTGTCGCGATGCATCACGCGTTCCTGAAGCTCTTCACGTCGCAGTATCGGACGCGTACCATCCTGAATTCTCTTTACCTGGTGGCATCCATTGTGGGCTTGTGGGCAGGGTCGGTGTATGTGCCGTCGGCCGTCACGTATTTATCCGAGAATGCGCGACCTGCCGACGCTTACGGGAGCTCGCCTGGCGTCCTATTCAACCGCGATCCTTGGGATCGGAACCGTGCTAGGGGCCTTGTTGACTCCGATACTCGCGAAGAGGCTGGATCGCCGCGTGGTGCTCGGCATCTTTTTCGCTTTGATGCTGATCTTCCTGTGGCTGGCATTCGGTTACGTGTTCTACATGCCAAGACCAACGCCATCATGTGGTTCCTGCTGTGCACCTTCTTCCTCGGCGTGGGTGGCGCGAACTTCGTGGTGTATTCGTTCTGGCTTCCGGAACAATATGCCACGGATTGCCGGGTGAGCGCATTTGCGTTCACCACCAACGTCGGCCGGTTCGCGGGCGCGGGTCTCACGTTTCTGGTTGGCGCGATGATCCGGCACTATGGAACGCTCGGCACGCCCGTCGCATTGACGTCGATCGCATTCGTGGTCGGGCTCTTGCTGCTACCATTCGGGGCCGAGACGCGAGGGAAGTCGCTGCCGGCATGAAGGCGCCTGAATGAAAGCGATGGTCCTGCGAGCGCCGAGCGACCTGGCGCTCGACGACGTTGCAACGCCGCAAGTCCCTGCCGGGCACGTTCTAGTGCGGATCACGCACAGCGGGCTTTGCGGAACCGACCTGAAGATTTACAAGGGCGCGATCCCGGCGCAGTATCCGCTCATCATGGGGCATGAGATGGTGGGGGAACTGGCGAGCGGTGAGCGCGTGATCATCGATCCAGTCCTCTATTGCGGGACCTGTTTTCATTGCCGGATCGGACAAACCAACCTTTGTCCCGCTGGAGGCCTGATCGGGCGCGAGACCAACGGCGGGTTCGCGGAATACGCGGCTGTACCCGCGAGCCAAGTTTTCCGGCTACCGGATTCCATCGATCTTCGAATTGCACCGCTGATTCAGGTGGCCACCACGTGCCTGCACGCACAACGACTGGCAAATGTGTCGCTGGGTGAATCGGTGGCGGTGATCGGCCTCGGAGTGTCCGGGCAGTTGCACGTGCAACTCGCCAAGGCGCGCGGCGCGAGTAAGGTGATCGGAATCAGCCGCAGCCGGTTCAAGAACGATCTCGCGAAGCAAATGGGCGCCGATGTGGTGATCGAATCCGGGCCGGAAACGGTAGCGAGGGTTTCGGAAGCTACGGAAGGCCGAGGCGCCGACGTTGTGATTGAGTGTACGGGCGTGATGTCGTCCATCGCCGACGCCATTCGGATGGCGCGATTTGGAGGCCGCATCCAGATGTTCGGGATCACCAGCGCCACTAGTGGTGCATTGCCGTTCTACGATCTTTACTTCAAGGAACTGACGCTGATCAATAATCGCGCCGCCACAGCTCAGGATTTTCCGGTGATGATCGACCTGGTGGAACGCCGAGTGGTTCAACTGGAACCTTTAATTACTCACCGCATGGCATTGGACGAGCTGGGAGCGGCGCTCGGGATGGTGGAAGACGGCGCTGAGCGGCGCTTGAAGATTATCCTGGATCATACGTGAACATGAGAGCCGCCATTTTCTTCGCGATTCCGGCACTCCTCTCAGCGCAATGGCTGAAGTATCCAACCGCGGGCGTGCCGAAGACTCCGAGCGGAGTGCCGAACCTGGGCGCGCCCACGCCGCGAACCGCCGACGGCAAGCCGGATTTTTCCGGAATCTGGGAGGCCGAAAACACCAACTGTCCGCCCGATGGCTGCCCCGACATGCCAAGCTCGCGTGAATTTGTGAACATTGGAGCGCGGCTGCCCGGCGGTCTGCCGTATCAGCCGTGGGCGGCGGAGCTGGTGAAGAAACGCATGGCCGACAACGGAAAGGACGATCCGGTGTCGCATTGCATGCCGGCGGGCGCGCTGCGCCTGCTCACGTATCCGCCCTACCGGAAGATTGTGCAGATGCGGGGGCTGATGGTGATTCTCTCGGAGCGCGACGTGACCTACCGGCAGATCTTCACCGATGGGCGCCCGTTGCCGCAGGACCCCAACCCCTCGTTTGCCGGCTACTCGTCGGGACATTGGGAGGGCGACACGCTGGTGGTTCAGACGACTGGGTTCCGCGATGGGATGTGGCTGGATCGCAGCGGCAGTCCTCTGACGGACGCCGCCAAAATGACCGAGCGTTTCCGGCGGGTCAATTACGGGAACCTGGAGATCGAAATCACGATGGACGATCCCAAGGCGTATACCGCGCCGTGGACCGTGACGCTCCATCAATTCATCGTGCTGAATACGGAGCTATTGGAATATTTCTGCCAAGAGAACGAAAAGGATCTGACGCATTTGGTGGGCAAGTAGCGACTCGCGTCGGGGTCAGACTAGCTCCAAATGGCCATCGTTCCAGGACCCGCATCCCATTGAACTCGTGAGCGATTCTGATAGTCTGGAGTGAGCGGGGATGCTGTGCCCCGGCGCGCTGGCGCCAACTATGCCGGAGATCACTTTCACACTGAACGGCAATCCGACCACGGTGTCGTACGAGCCGGGAATGGACTTTCTCGAAGTCCTGCGGGCGGAGTGCGGGGTGGTTTCGGCCAAGAACGGTTGCGCGCCCGAAGGCGCTTGCGGATGCTGCGCGGTTTTGGTGGATGGCCAGCCGGTGCTGGCGTGCCTGCGCAAGCCGGAACACATGGCAGGGCCACGACGTGGTCACGCTCGAAGGCGTGCCGGAGGAGATGCGCCGCGTATTGAGCGAAGCGTTCCTGCATGGAAGGCGCGGTGCAGTGCGGCTTCTGCATTCCCGGCATCGTGGTTCGCGCGTCGGGGCTGCTGCGAGCACAACCGCACACATGACCGCGAAGAGGTCGCGAAATCGCTGGACGCTCATCTTTGCCGCTGCACCGGCTACGCGCGCATCATCGACGCGATTCAAACAGCCGGCGAAGCCTGGAACGATCACAAGCAGCTTCCGAGGGATGAACCGCGGCGGCATTCTTACTTCGGCGAAGAGTACGGATTGAGCCGGAACTACTGAGAATGGGAAGCACGCCAATGGGATCGGGACAGTCGCCATCGCGATATCTGGGGATCGAGCAGGCGTTGGGCGAGAAGCCTTTCGTGGATGACATGCACGCGCCTGGCATGCTGCACGCCGCGCCGGTGCTGAGTCCGCACCCGCGCGCCAAGGTTCTGGCGATCGATACGTCGGCGGCGCAGGCGATGCCGGGCGTGGAGCGGATTCTCACAGCGGCCGATGTTCCCGGACAGCGCGGCACGGGTCTCGCGATTCCGGACCTGCCGATCTTCGTGGCCGTCGGCGAGACCACGTGCTGCGTCGGCGATATTCTGGCGCTGGTGGTAGCCGACACGGCTTTCCACGCGCGACAGGCCGCGGACAAGATCAGAGTTGATTACGAAGTGTACGAGCCGGTGACCGACCCGTTCGCGGCAATGCTGCCCGATGCGCCGCAGGTACATGCGCCCGGCAATTTGCACGTGCATCCGAACCTGCTGGACACCACCGCGTTTTCGCGCGGCGATGTGGATGCGGCACTGGCGGCTTCCACGCACGTGATCGAGCAGACCTTCGCAACGCAGCCCATCGAACCGGCATTTCTCGAGCCAGAGGCTTGCCTGGCGATCCCGCAAGGAAAGGGCGTGAAGGTGTTTTCGCAGAGCCAGGGCTCGACGTTCGATCAAGCCCAGATCGCCACGTCGTTGAATCTTCCCCCGGAAGACGTCGAGATCGCGCTGGCGTCCAGCGGCGGCTCTTTTGGCGCGAAAGAAGAACTGTCCATCCAGGTGCAGACGGCGCTGGCGGCGCATCTGCTGGGACGGCCCGGTGAAGACGGTTCTCACGCGGAAACAATCCACGCAGCTTCATCCCAAGCGCCATCCGATGACGCTCAGCTACACCGTTGGCGCCGACGCCGAGGGCCATTTGCTGGCGGTGCGCGTCCGCATCGTGGGCGACGTGGGAGGCTATGCGGGCACCAGCGCGAAATGCTTGCTGCGCGCGGCGTGTCACTCCTGCGGCCCGTATCGCGTGCCGAACGTGGATGCCGAAGCCAAGGCCGGTATTCACCAACAATCCGACCAGCGGCGCCATGCGCGGCTTTGGCACCAACCAGGCGCACTTCGCGATGGAAGGCATCATGGACATGCTCGCAGAGCGCGTGGGCATCGATGGCTGGGACATTCGCGAGCGCAACATCCTGAATCCGGGCGATGCCTTCGCCACCGGCCAGATCATGCGCGAGAGCGTCGCGGGACTGCGGCGCAGCTTGGAAGCGGTCAAGGACATTTACAAGAGCGCGAAGTACGCCGGCATCGGCTGCGGCATCAAGAGCACCGGCATCGGCAACGGCACCATCGATAGCGGACACGCCGCGATCCGCGTGCTGGAAGGCGGGCGTCTGGATGTCCAGACCGGCTACACCGAAATGGGCCAGGGGCTCTTCACGACGATCCGCCAGGCGGTGTGCGAAGAGACGGGACTGCCTCCCGAGATCATGGACGTCCGCTGGGACAAAGCGCTGGGCGCGAAGTGCGGCGAAACCTGGGCGTCGCGCGCGACTACGCTGAGTTGCGCCGCGGCGCAGCGGGCGGCAGTCCAACTTGCGGAGGACCTGAAGCATTCGACGCTCGAACAGCTAGTGGGCCGTGAGTACACCGGCGACTACGTTTGCAATTTCACGACGAAACCCGGCACGCCGGAAGCGCTGACGAATCCGACCACGCACATGACGTTCAGCTACGCCACGCAGGTGGTCATTCTGAACGATGACGGCCGCATCGAGCGCGTCGTGGCGGCGCACGACGTGGGCCGCGCCATCAATCCCAAGGGTTGCGCCGGACAAGTGGAAGGCGGCGTTCACATGGGCCTCGGCTATGCGCTTTCTGAAAATTTCACCAGCACGAACGCGAAAGCCGGATTCTCTGCTGCTGCGCGATTGCGGCATCCTGAAGGCCAAGGACACGCCGCAGGATCGACGTGATCCTGATCGAAGTTCCCGACGAAGTAGGCGGCTACGGAGCGAAAGGCGCGGGAGAAATCGGATTGGTGCCTACTGCCGGAGCCGTGGCCGGCGCACTTTATTCCTACGACAAAATCCGCCGCTTCAGCTTGCCGATGGACGATGCACCGGCCGCTCAACCGTCGGTACCGAAATCTCGCCGCAAGACTGCGGTGCTTACAGGCGTCTAGCCGTCCCACCCGACATTGCAGTGTGGCACGGACCATCGTTCCACTTTGCGCGGCTCGAGCACCGGCTTGCCGAGCGCGGGACACGAGAGGCAGTAGCTGCCGGCGTGCGTGCCAATCCAGATCAGATTGCGATCCCACTCGACGAAAACGTTTTCGGTCGAACCGCGCCACCAGCTTTCATAATTGTCGATTTCGCCTTCGTGTGGCGGAACGAAATAGCCGACCTCCTTGGGAGCCGTCGGATTAGATAAATCGAAAATGCGGACACCCGCGTTAAACCACGCGATCGCGATGATCTCGGGCCGCGAAGTTCCGGGCGCGAGCCAGCATTGCGTATTGTGCGAGCCAAAACGGCCACGTGCAAAACAAAAGTCGGAATAAGGTGCATCGGGCGGCGCGGCCGGCCGCGGGAAGAAACCGATGATCTTCGGATTGTGCGGATCCTTCACATCGACGACATAAGGCGTGTGATAGACCTCGCGGCAATCGGCTTCGAGCGCTTCATGCGTCGCGACGATCAGGTTCTGCAGGCGCGGATGGGCGGCGCCGGAAATCACCGGATAGCAGGTATGGAACGGAATGGTTCCGAGCGCGTTGAATTCGTACTGCACCTTGCCGGCCGGCTTCGGATGGGCAATGTCGCTCAAGTCCATGACGTACATTCCGAAAGCGCCGAATCCGCCATAGCCGTACTTGCCGCCGTCCTCCACGCGCCTGGGTACGCTGAGTGCGCCGTGATTGCCGGTCCATGAAGTTTTGTCGCCGGCGAAGATGTATTTCTTGTACTCGGCTTCTTCGCCAAGACGCTGGCCGGGGACCCACCAGCGCGAAACTTCTTTTACTTTGCCGGGATCGGACATGTCGACGATCATGATCGCGTTGCTATACGGCCGCTGATGATTCTCGAGGCGCAACTGATCGTCCCAGCCGCAATCCAAGTAGGCGTACTTGCCGCCGTCGTAGAAATTGTGGTGCGTGCCGTTGCCCTTTTCGCCGGTGTTGAACTCTTCGAGCAACTCGGGCTTGGTGGGATCGGTGATGTCGTAATTGCGGATCCCGCGCAGTCCTTTGAAATTGACGGAGCGGTCGCGCAGCTCTTTGTCATACGCGCCGTGCGGAAATTCGGGTGTGGCCGATGTCAGGGGCGCGGCGGCGGTGCACATCATGATCCACTTTTTCAGACCCGTATTGAATGCCACGGCGCCGTTGCCTTTGACGACGCCCTTGTTGAGCACGACCGGCTTGGTGGGTTCCGTGACGTCGACGAATCCGCCGTTGGCGGGGAGCAGCCGCTGCTTGCCCTTGGCCCACATCGCCATCAATGGCTCGCCGCCGCTGATGGTGGAGCCGGGCAACGTCGCGTGGATCTCCATGTTGTGGATATACTGCTTGCGGTCGAGAAAGTCGAGCGCGCCGAGAGCGAGTGGGAAGGGCGGCGTACCGCCACCGGGTGTGAGTCCTGATACTTGCGCTCGCGCGATAGAGCCTGCAAAACCTGCGGCCGCCGCGCCCAACAGAGATCGCCGGGTGAGTCTTTCAGACATGGGCATCTCCTATCCGGGTCCTACGGCCGTGCTTGCGGTGGCGGCGGGGGCGTTTTTGGCGCAAGCGGCGGTTGTGGGCCGACAACGCTAGTGAGCGCGGCGTAGGCGCACTCTTCATCCTGGTTCGATCCACCCACGCCGATGGAGCCGATCATCTGATCGTCGACGACAATGGGAAGTCCGCCGGACGTCGGAAACACGCCGATGTCGGACCAGCGCAATTGCAGCGCCAGGTTGTTCGCCACCATGTTGGCCCGCGCGTGCGTGGAATCGCGGGTATACAGCACGCTCTTGGCCTTGAGTAACGCGGTCTCGACGTTGATGGGAACCTGGCCGTCCATGCGATGTGCGTGCACGATCTGGCCCGTCGGGTTCAAGATGAACACGGTGACGGCGATATTGCGCTCTTTGGCATAATCGACGCATGCTTGCGTGATCTTTTCAGCCGTGTCGGCCGAGATCTCTCGGGTCATGGCCTTCTTGGCGGCGGCGCCCGAGATCACGAACTTGTCGATGTTCCCGGAAGAACTCTGCGCGAAAGCAACGCCGGCCGTAAAAGCAAGCGCCGTCGTAAAGATTTTCATTTTCATGATCTTCTCCTCTTCTTTCTGAATTACTGCGCTGCCGCGTACGCGGCGATCGCGAGGATGTCATCGGCCGTCAAATTCGCGACCACCTTCTTCATCAGCGCCGATGACACGCTGTGGTTCGTGCCGGTTTGAAATGCGTAAAGCTGGCGCGCGACATAGGCGGGATGGAGTCCGGCGATACGCGGAACGTCACCCAAACCTTCGAGTTTTTCGCCATGACAAATCGCGCAGGTAATGGTTTTGCCTCCGGCGCCGTTCTTCACTAAGGCCTCGCCCTTGAAAAGGCTTCCAGTCGGCACGTAGGCAGTGAAACCCGAGTGCGGATCGCGGCTGGTGGCTCTGGCCGTATCCAGCGGAAGTTCGATGATGCGATTGCCCAGCGGCTCGGTGCCGCCGCCCGGCGAAGGAAGACGCTGCCGGCCTTTGACGCTGACGTAGCTCTTGGGAACGGTGTCGGTCTCAACAACTTTGACCCAGCCGCCCGGTTTGAGAGACGCGAAATATTCCGCCGCTTGCTTGATGTCCTCATCCGCCATAGCCTTGGCGATCGCGTTCATGCGGGCGGGATCGATGCGCGAGCCGCTCTTGAAATCGGACATGGTGCGGACGATGTAATCGACGCTATAGTCCGGCGAGGTCGGCCGATTCCTGATGGCCATGCCCTGACATCAAATGGCAGGAACCGCAGGCCAATGTCGCGCCCTTGCCCTGCAGAACTATCGAGGGCGCCGATGCAACCTCGTCGGGAAACCAAACAGGCGGGTTCAAGAGATTGTCGATTTGCGCCGCTGTGTATTCTTTGGTGCTGCCCGGAATGTGGATCGGTCCCGCCTCTTCATTCGCGGTAGGCTGTTGCTTGTCGGGCGTGAGGAAGGCCCAGTCGGGGCGGCTAGTCTGCGCGCTCAGCGTGAACGCCGCGGCCAGAACAGCCAGCGCCAGATATTTCGACATGGAACGCCTCCTTACGCGGGAACTGCTTGTGCGCCGATTTTGTTAGGAAGGACCTGCGCGACTACCGAGCGAAATTCCGCGTCGGTCAGCAGGCGCTTGTGATCGAGTGAAAACTGCTTGACGCCCGCGACCACTTGCATAGCCTCTTCTTCGGTCGCCTCCACGCCGATACCCTTGAGCGCGGCTTTTATGGAATCGATTCCGCTGCCCTTGCCGAGGACAACCTTGGCCGGCGGCTGCCCGACCACATCCCAGTGGAACGGGAACAGCTCCGTCGGATGATCCTTGCCGCAGTTCTGCCACCAGCTCGCGATGATGCCGGATTCGATCTGGAACAGTTGCTCGCCTACCACTGGCCGATTGCTCGCCACTTTGTGTCCCGAAAGCTGCTCGACGAGCCGCGCCAGTCCGTAAAATTTGTCGTACTTCAAACCTGTATCGATTCCATACAGCGTGAGCAGCGCCATGGCGGTCTCTTCGATCGGCACGTTGCCCGCGCGTTCGCCCAAACCAAGCACCGTGGAGTGCACCACTTCGACGCCTTCGGCCAGCGCCATGATTGTGTTCGCGATGCCCATGCCGAAGTCCATGTGGAAGTGCGCTTCCAGGCGCTTGTTGACGCGCTTCTTCACTTCTCGCACCAGATACTGCATGGCGTGCGGCGAGACCACCCCGAACGTGTCGACCAAGGCGAGCGCGTCCATGTGCCCTTCGTTAGCGACGCGCAGAATCAGGTCGAGCACCCATTTCATTTCGGCGCGGCTGAAGTCGATGGGGAAGAACACGATCTCGAGGCCTTGCGAATGCGCGTACGCGGTGGACTCAATGGAAAGATCAATAGCCTTTTCGAGCGGCCATTTATAGGCATATTCAATGATGTGCGTGCTGGATGGCACTTCCATCACAATGCCCGAGACGCCGCAATCGACGGCGCGCTTGACGTCGTCCACCATGCAACGGGAGAAAGCGAAGATCTGGGGCCCGAGGTTTCGCTTGACGATTTCCTTGATCGCGGCATTGTCGCTCGGCGAGACTACGGGCATGCCGGCTTCAATGCGATGAACGCCGGCTTCGGCCAGAGCTTCGGCGATGCGGATCTTATCGTCTTTGGTGAAGATAACGCCGGTCTGCTGCTCGCCATCGCGCAGCGTGATGTCGTGAAACTTGATCTGCTTCGCAAAGTGGAGCTGATCGCGCACCGCGCTCTCAAAGTTCCACGGGCTAACGAACCACTGATCGGTCTTCCACGGTTCTTGCGACATGATGAATTCCTCCAACTAAAATTTAGATCGCCTGGGCGGTTTTTAACGCTTCAGGATTTACTGGATTTCGCGGCGCCTGGCCGGTCAGAACGCGGACCACCTCTTCGGCGGCCTTGGTCTGCAAATCGACTAACGATTCCTCGGAATAGAAACTGGTGTGCGGCGTGACGATCACGTTGTCGCGCCCAAACAGCGGCGACCCGGATGGGGGTTCCTGCTCCATCACGTCCAAAGCCGCGCCCGCCAAGTGGCCTTGATCCAGCGCGCCGGCGAGAGCCGCTTCGTCAATGATCGGTCCGCGCGCGGTATTGATCAGATAAGACGTCGGCTTCATCCGCCGGAAAACGTCCGCGTTAAACAAATGATGGGTGGCGGGCAGGAGCGGGGTGTGGATCGAGATGTAGTCGGAAATTTTCAGCAGCTCGTCGAATTCCACCAGGTCCACGCCCGCGCGTTCGGCCACTTGCTTCGACACGTAAGGATCGTAGGCCACAACGCGGATGCCGAACGACTGCGCCTTGGGAGCGACGAGTTGTGGGATCTGCCCGAATGCGACTAAGCCGAGAACGGTCCCGCGCAGGCGGCGAATCGGAATCACCGCTCGCATTTCCCATCGGCCGCTGTGCGTTCGTGCATTGGACGACGGAATCTTGCGTACCAGCGCCAGCAGCAATGCCATGGTGTGATCGGAAACTTCGTCCAGGCAGTAATCGGGAACCCTGGTGACGACGATACCCGCGGCGGTTGCTGCCGGAATGTCCACGTTGTCGACGCCGATCCCGAAGCGTGAGATCACGCGGCAGCGCGGCATTTGCGCGATCATATCCGCAGTCACCTTGCCGTAAGTGGCGAGCACCGCGTCGGCGTCGCGCGCGACTTCTAAGATTGCCTCAGGCTTGGGCTCCTTGGCGAGACGAAGCTCCGCGCCGATCTTCGCCAGCACCTCGCGAGCCGGATCGAGATTCGGGAACACGGAATCGGTAACTGCTACAAGTTTGGCCGGCATCAGTTCATCCACCTCACGACGCCCGCGACTCCATCCACGGCCACGGTGGACCCATCGGGTATACGCGATGTCGCGTTGAGCACTCCCAGGACCATCGGAATTCCACGTTCCCGCGCGAGCGAGGCCATATGAGATGTGCTGCCGCCGCGCTCGGCCACCACGCCGGCCACGCGAGTCAGGATGTGGCTTAGCGCCGGGCCGGCTACGCGCGTTACCAGAATATCTCCGGGCGCGACGCGCGAAAGTTCGCACTCGCAGTTAATGACGCACGCGCGACCTTCGCCCCAGCCCACGCCCGCGGCATGGCCGTTCAATCGTGGACGATTCAGCCAGACTGCGTCGGGAGTCACGGCGGGCTGCGTGTGCAAAGGACGGGCCTGCAGGAGCTGGAATCCAGAATCGTCCATCGCCCATTCGATCTCCACCGGCAGTCCCATGAGATCTTCCACGCGCCGCAAAAGAGCGCCTAGTTCGAGAGCCCGGGGTTCGGTGAGGCAGGGCTCGGAGACCATTGCTGCCGGAACCGCGTGCGTGTGGATGCATCCCACTTGATGATCCTTGCGGCCTGCCGTGATGCTGATGAGCGCACCGTCGCGCGACAACTCGTAGCGATCGGGCGTCACTTCGCCTTGCGCGATCGCGGAGCCGAGGCCCCAGGTCGCGCTCAGGATCATAGAGCCTTCGCCGCTCGCCCCAGGTGCCTGGCTCAATCCCCCGCCCGATGCTCGCGCCGAAACCAGCGGCTGCACCAGGATGCCCATCGCGGTATCGGCGGGATCGATCTCGTGCGTCGCCATGTAGCGCAACGCTCGCGTAGCCCACAGCGCACCCCAGCAGGAGCGAACCGAGGTGATGAAATCCTCCTCGCTCTCGATGCCGAGGAAGCTTTCAAACTGGCCGGCGAAACTGGATCCAAAACGATCTTCGACCAGCGCGGAAGACCGCACCACGGTCAGCGCGCCAGTCTTAGCTTTCAGTTTCCGCCAGGCTGTGAGCAGCGGATCGAGAACTTCGGGCGTGATCGGCTGATCGAGCAATCCCAACTTCATCATCAGCGCGTGCCGCCGAGCTTGGGGGCTCTCCTCGGCCGCGAAAACGCCACGCGCGTCATCCTCAAGCCCGAGTGCGCGCACCTGCCTGCGATACGCTTCCGCGCCTACGCAGAAACCATCGGGGATCGGCAACCCCGCCTGGCCCATCCGCGCGAGATTCGCGGCCTTCGGACCAAAGCGGCCGGCGTCGGTGGCCTCGCGAGCGGTGAGCGGAAATACGAATTGCTGCATTGCCCTACTTAGTTGCCCGGCCGCTTGCCGTAATCGGAGTAACCCGGCATCGGATCGACTACCGTGATTTGCTCCACCGGAAAATTCGAAACGATCTCGACGTTGTCTTTGTGGACGATGAGCATTTCCTCAATGCGCACGCCCCACTGATACGGTTTCCCGTGTTGCGTCTCCAGCGCGAAGACCATACCTTCCTTGATCTCGATGGGATGATCTAGCGACCAGATTCGCGAGATCACCGGCTGATCGTACTGCGCCAAGCCCAAGCCATGACCCCACAAATTCGCGGCAGCCTGATCTTCTTCTTCGTAGCCCCAGGCTTCTTTCGCTGAAGGCCACTTAGATGCGATATCTCGCGTTGTAGCGCCCACCTTCACGGCTTTGATGGAATCATACAGCCACTTCAGGGCGAGCGCGTAGTAGTCTTTCTGTTCCTGATTCGGCTCGCGGCCCACCATGTAGGTCCGGTAGTAACATGATTTGTAACCGTTCCACGTTAGAGCGGCCAGATCCATGAAGACCATGTCGCCCGGCTTGATGATGCGGTCCGAAAAGTTGCGCCAGTTGGGCCAGGTATTGAGACCAGACGACACGATCACGTCCTCCACGTCTTCCATCCCCGGAATGTTGTAGAGAAATTCCATGATGTGCGCGGTGAGCTGGTTCTCGGTGAGCCCCGGCTTCAGGAATTTCATAAATTCCCAGTGCGCCGCATCGCCGATCGCACCCACGATGCGCATACACTCGTGCTCGTCCTGATTCTTGACGGCGCGCGCTTCCATCATGGCCGTCATGCCGTCGTCCCACAGGATTTTCTCGTCCTGGAAGATGCGCATCATGTTGATGTCGATGAAGTCGACACCCAGCTTCATGCCATCCACGCCGCTTTTCTTCATCTCCTGTTTGACAGCTCGCGTGAACTTCTCCACCTGTTGCAGCGATGCCGGCCCCGCCGCGCCTTTGATCCAGGCGTAGGAGTAGCGGATGTTGTCCTTCGGGATCCAGGGCGAATGCTTGGCGATATGCATGCCGATATCGCCCTGTTCGAACAGCACGGGTGCGTCGTCGCCACACAGCATGGCGTAGCGCAGGCCCGGCTTCAGGCGGTTCCAACCGGGAGTCAACGTGCTGGTGACATAACGGACGTTCTCGTCATACATCAAAAGCATCGCGCCCAAGCCATGCGCCTTCATCCGTTCGCGGGCGCGTTCCAGCCGGTATTTCCTTAACCGGTCCCAATTAATGCGCTCCTGCCAATCCAGTCCGACTGCACCTACGTTTGCCAAATCTTTCCTCCAGTTAGAGAGCCTAGTTCATCAGAGTGCGCCCAGGCCTGTCAACCACTCGAAAGGGCTACTTGAAAAGCCTAATTCTGAGCCTGCTTCAATTCAATCCGGACGATGCGCAAAGGCTTGTCGCTGAGGTTCTCATCTTGATGGGCGGCGTCCGGAGGAGCCCAACGGACTGTGCCGGCTTTGTAGTGGCTCTCTTGAGATGTTCCGTCCGCGTGATATTGCCGCATATCCTGATCCGTCAACAACACCACCACAGCTCCCGTGGCTGGATGCTTGTGCATCTTCAGCTTCTCGTGCGGGCCCACGGTTAAGGCGATGGCCCGGACCCATTCGTTTTCCACCAATACATGATAGTGCTCAGGATCCACGATCACCGCGTCCGTCGCCTCCGTCGGAAACGGCTTGGGATGGGCCACGGGCCTCGGTTCCACTTGGAGGGCTGCAAACTTTGCTCCAGTCGAATTTTCCGATCGATGCGTGGTGGGCGCGGCCCAGATCACGTCGCCGGCCTGATTGTGAAAATCCTTCGAAGTCCCATCGAAATAGACCAGGTGATTGTTGCGGTCCGTCAGAAAAACGATCGCGGCGCCCGGGCCGGGATGCTGGTGCATGGGCATGGTCTCGTGCGGTCCCAAGTGTTCCTGAAAAACGCGCACCCACTGATTCTCGAGCTCCAGATGCGTATGCTGCGGATCTGCGATCAGGGGATCGGGCGCTTGTTTCGGGGAGGCTGGCTTTGCGCCTGGATTTTGCGCCCAGGCGTAGACGGCCGCGACTGCGATTAAAAGAAATTTCCGCGCATAGCTCGAAAGAGCTTTCTCATGTCGACGTGGCATGAGAAGATTCTAGACCATGGGGACCAGTGAAGGAAGTGGGCATTCCATTCCGGCTGGCGTAATTGGGCTGGGAATCATGGGCGGCGCATTCGCGAGGCATCTCGTGTCAGCAGGTATTCGCGCGTCGGGCTACGATTTGCTCCCTGCGAACGCGGATGCAATGAGCGCGCACGGGGGCCACGCCTGTTCGTCGGCACGCGCGGTGGCAGCCGAAGCGGATATCGTGATCACGTCGTTGCCAAGCTCCGCCGCGCTGGAAGACGCACTATTCGGCGCGGAAGGCGTGGTCGCAGCGGGGCGTTCCGGGATCTTGGTCGTCGAGACCAGCACGCTCGCGCTCGAAGACAAAGAACGTGCTCGTGCTCGACTCGCGAGTGCGGGCATCGGCATGTTGGACGCTCCCATCAGCGGCACGGGCCCGCAAGCCATGGCCAAGGACATCGCGATTTTCGCCAGTGGCGATCCGGCCGAATTCGAGCGAGCGCGCGTCGTCCTCGCACACCTTGCGCGGTCGGTTCGATATGTTGGTCCCTTCGGCGCTGGTTCAAAATTGAAATACATCGCAAACCTGCTGGTCGCGATCCACATCGTGGGCGCAGCGGAAGCGATCGTACTGGGCGAGAAGGCCGGCCTGGATCCTTCCGTGCTGGTGGACGTGCTCACCGATAGCGCGGCCACTTCGCGCATGCTGGAAGTGCGCGGGCCGAGCATGGCCACTCGCGATTACGCAACTCCGATGATGAAGGTGGACGTGTTTCAAAAGGATTTGGACATCATCGCGAACTTCGCCAAGCAATCCAAATGTCCCGTTCCCTTGTTCAGCGCCAGTGTTCCGCTGTATACGGCCGCAGCAGCGCAGGGCATGGGTTTGCAGGATACGGCAGCGGTAGTTTCGGTTCTGCGCTCGCTCGCAGGGATGGAGGCAAAATGAGGTTGACAACCATGTGCGCATGTCTGCTCATGCTGGCGCTCACAAGCGTGCCGGCGCAGACGCAACAAAAACCGCAGTTGGCGGAGCAGGCCTTCAAAAACATCCGGGCGCTGAAAGGAATTCCGGTGGACCAGTTCATGGCCACTATGGGATTCTTCTCGGCTTCGTTGGGTGAAACTTGCACCGATTGCCATAGCGCCGAGAGCGGCGGCAACTGGGACAAGTACGCCGACGACAATCCGCGCAAGAACAAAGCGCGCGGCATGATCGCCATGATGAACGCCATCAACAAGACCTACTTCGGCGGAAAGCGCGAGATCACGTGTTATTCCTGCCATCGCGGCGTGGAGCGTCCCGACGTCACTCCGAATCTGGCGGACCTGTACGGGCCGCCGCCATCGAAAGAGCCCGATGAACTGCGTGAGCCTGCTTCGAGCAAAGCTCCCTCCGCCGATCAGATTCTCGACAAGTACGTCCAGGCCGTTGGAGGCGCCGAGCGGCTGGCCAAGATCACCAGTTTCGCGGCCAAAGGAACTTACCAGGGCTATCAAGACGAAAAATATCCGGTGGACGTATACGCGAAAGCTTCGAATCAACTCAGCACCGTCATTCACACCTCGGCCGGCGACAGCACAACGACGTACACCGGGCGTGCAGGCTGGATCGCGGGTCCCGCGACAGAAAGACCAGTTGCGTTAATCGAACTGACGGGCGGCGATCTGACCGGCATCAAGCTGGACGCGGCCGTGTGGTTCCCGGCTCAATTCAAGGTGGTGCTCTCGCAATGGCGCGCGGCGTCTCACGCCACTATTGATGGACACGACATGCAAATGATTCAGGGAAGCAGTGACGGCCGGTATCCAGTGAATCTGTATTTCGACAGCAAGTCGGGGCTGCTGGCGCGAGTGGTCCGCTACGCCGAGTCGCCCGTCGGCCTGAACCCCACGCAGATCGACTACGCCGATTATCGCGAGGTCGCGGGCGTGCAGATTCCTTATCGCGTAACCGCCACCTGGTTAGATGGAAGGTCCACCACGGAGTTCAGCGAGATCCAGCCGAACATTGGGATCGACGCGGCAAAGTTCACCGAGCCGTCGCGCCCCGCGACGCAAACCGCCCCGAGAATCCCCTGATTTTTTTGCGAAGGACCCTCGACCGGCTCGCCCGCATGAGGCGGACCCGGAGACGCGCCGTAACCCGCCGGCGCCGTTCGCCGATCCCGATTTGCCGCTCGTCATTTTTAAACTCCGTCCCCGGCGAGGGCGGCAGAAAATCCATGGATGAGAACCTTTCGAGGCTTCCTTGCGACTTCTGCCCTTTTCATCGCGGCGCCGATGCCGCTGGTTGCATGCCTCGCCCTTAAAGGGGACGGCTGGATTGCGGTCCTCCCGGTGCTCGCGGGCGGACTGGCCCTTGGTGTCCTGTATTGGTGGCCCCTCGGCGCATTTCTGTCCTGGAGGAAAGGCCGGACGTGGGTGAGGCTGCTCGGAGGATATCTGTTCTCGTTGCCACTGTACTTCGCGACGTTGGCCGTACTGTATCCCTGGTGGGGCGGCGCCACTTTCCACCCGTTTGTTGACGGACGCTGGATCATCTACCTAAGCGCGACGCCTCAATTCTACGCGCTGGCCGTCTTGTTGTTCTATCTCACCACCTGGCGCACGGCACGATGGGCATTGATAGGCGCCGCCTTCACGCTGGCTGTGGGGATTCTTGCACCTCTGTACCTCATAACCGCCGCGAATCCGAGATGGCCCAAGCGAGAGAGCAATGTGACGGTCATCACCGGCGCGCGAATTGTCGACGCAGTCTCCAATCGAGTCGTGTATGGTCAGAATGTCTACATTCAGAGCGGGCGGATTACCGAGATCGGGCCAGAATCGGTGCATCCTGATTGGCCGCGAATCTATGCGCGGGGCCAGTACCTGATTCCGGGGCTCATTGATGTTCACACGCATTTGCAATCGCCGGTCGAAATACCAGTTGGCTTCCAGTTTGGGTATTTTATGATGTCGATGCTGGGCGATTATGGTCCCCAACGGAGCGCGTATCTCGCCAGCGGCGTGACCTCGGTTCGGGATTTGGGCGGACCCGCCGAAAAGAGCTTCCGGCTGCGAGCCGGGATTCTTCAGAAAAGGATTCTTGGACCGCGCCTTTTCACCGTGGGACGGTTGGTGACATCGCCGGCGGGGCATCCGGTAAGTACCATCTGGTCCGCATCGGTGTCCAGACAGGGCGCTATTCTCGCCGCCGATGAGCGGAGCTTGCTGGAAGGGCTGAATCGCAACTTCGCCGAGGGGCCTCCGGACGCGGTGAAATTCATTCACGGAACCATCGGCCGCGCCAAGCAGGAGCTCGGCGCGGAGTTGATGGCGCGGGGCATTCGCTGGGCCAACGCCCACGGCTTGATCAGCGTCGTCCATGCTGAAACGGCTGCGGAGGTTGAGGACGCCATCCGTGCCGGAGCTACCGGAGTGGAACATACCGCGTACCTTCAAAACATACCGGCCTCGTTGGCATCGCTGGTAGGTGAACGGCGCCCGTACCTGGATCCGACGTTCGGAGAATACGAGACGAGCCTTGGGTTGAGTAAAGTTGCATCCGCGGAAAAGACTCGCAGGATGGAGCGGAGTTACCAATCGGTCCGCGAACTGTATCGTACCGGAGCACGAATCGTCATTGGAACCGACGCGCCCCTAGTGTCATACGGGACCGGATTTCACCGCGAACTGGCCCACTTCGCTCGCGCAGGCTTTGCGCCCAGCGAAATTCTGACGTTCGCGACGGTGAACAACGCGGCGTATTTGGGGAAGGCCGGTGAATTAGGCAGAATTGCGATTGGTTATCGAGCGGACTTGATCCTCACCGAGGCAAACCCCCTGGAGCGGATCGATACACTGCGCCGGCCAGTCTGGACTATGCTGGATGGGCAAATTGTGGCCGGCCGAAAGTGATGAACGTCAATACCAATCATCTGTACTGGGCATGCCAGATCATTGGCTGGGGCGGATACAGCACCGTTGTCTTCGCCGTCATCAGCTTTTACTCCGGATGGCATGGCTCCACGGCTATCGGGTTTGCGCTATTCTTTCTCTACAGCGTCGCGCTCACGCATCTGCTGCGCGGGCAGATCCTGCGCCGTGATTGGCTGATGATCCCGGCGGCCCAAGGATTGCCTCGCATCTTTGGCGGCGCGATTGGGGTCGGGTTGGTTCAGGCTGCTCTTGTAGTGGCCTTGGCCCGGGTGTTTGCCGGCCCAGGCGCTTTCGATACTGCTGCAACCGCATATACAGCGTCCGGCATCACGTTCGTCACGTGCATGTGGGCCGCGTTCTACGTGGGAATCAGTTGGTACCGGCGATATAGGCAGGCTGAGCTCAGGGAAGTACAGCTGCAGCTCACTCGCCGCCAAGCCGAATTACGAGCGCTCCAAGCCCAAATTAACCCGCATTTCTTGTTTAATTCCTTAAATACGATACGTGGCATGGTCACGGAAGATCCCGGGCGCGCGCAACACATGATTACGAGCCTGGCGAGTCTGTTTCGACGCTCACTTCACTCGTCCAGTGCGCAGATGGTTCCGCTAGCGGAGGAGATGGAGGCGGTTGCGGATTACTTGGCGCTGGAAGCTACTCGCTTCGAAGAACGGCTGCAAGTTTCCCTGGAAGTCGGCGAGGAGGCCGGAAAGTGCGCAGTTCCGGCGATGCTGGTGCAGACCCTGGTAGAGAATGCCGTCAAACATGGCATCTCTTCACTTCCTGGCGGGGGTACAGTTCGGGTGCTCGGAATCAAGGATCGTGAATGCCTGGTGCTGAAGGTTGAGAACACCGGCAGAGTCATCGAACCCGACCCCCATAGAGCGCACACAGGCTTGGATAACGCTCGTGAACGTCTTCGATTGTTCTGCGGCGATCGGGCGACGCTGGAGCTCGCCGATGGCGGCGGCACAGTGACGGCAACGGTGGTGATCCCCCAGACCTTATGAAGGCCATCATCGTCGACGACGAACGGATCGCGCGTCAGGAACTGCGCCGCCTTCTGGCTGCCCACCCGGAAGTGGAAATCGCAGGAGAAGCAGCCAACGGAGAAGAGGCGCTGGCGCTGATTCAAAAGCTGGAACCCGATCTGCTTTTTCTCGACATTCAAATGCCCGGGATGACCGGATTCGATCTGTTGGATCGTCTCCGCGAAGTGCCCGAAGTCATCTTCACTACGGCCTATGACCAGCACGCGCTGCAGGCTTTCGACGTCAATGCGCTGGACTATCTGCTCAAGCCAATCGCGCCGGCTCGCCTTGCATTCGCGCTGCAAAAACTGCATGGGCGCCGCAGCCCTCCGCGCCTTGAGCAGGTTTTCCTGAGAGACGGCGAACGATGTTGGATCGTCAAGATCGAAGAGATCGATCTAGTGGAGGCCGAAGGCAACTACACGCGCGTGTTCTTTCGGAAAGAACGGCCGCTGATTCCAGGAGCGCTCGCGGCCTTCGAGGAGCGGCTCAGCCCGGCCGCTTTCTTTCGGGCCAGCCGCAAGCATCTGATCAATCTGAAGTCCATCGAGGGCGCGGAATGGGGAACGGGAGGAAACCTCATTGTGAGATTGCGCGGTGGTCTCGATGTCGAGTTGTCTCGCCGCCAATCCGCGCGCCTGAGGGAGATTCTCAGCCTTTAAGCGGAGGGGCTGCTTCGTGCAGTATACTTACCGGCTTGCCGGCAGCTCGAAAACCCAGACGGCGCCTGCACCACGGTCCGGCGGATCGTGGATCTCCGGGACCAAGACCGCCCACGTAGCTGGAACCGCGCCGCCATTGCCGACTGTGATGGCTACGTATTGCTTGCCGTTCACCGAATAACTGATGGGCGCCGAGTTGGGAACGTCGTTGAGGCGTTGTTGCCACAGGACCTTGCCGCTCGATTCGTCGCGCGCGCGGAACGTGCGATCGATGGAGCCCTCAAACACCACGCCGCCCGCGGTGTCCAGGACGCCAGTGGTGATGGGGGCGTGCTGGCGCTCGGTCCAGACGACTTTTCGCGTTGCGAGATTGATAGCCATCACGCGGCCGTACTGGCCGTCGGAATCCAAGCGCGGCCGCACCGCCCAGCGTACTCCCGAAGTGAGGCTGGCTCGCTCACCGGCCTTCACCGGGATCATATCCATGCACGACTCCGTCAGCGGCACGTACAGAATCTGTGTACTGGGATTGTAGGAGGCCGGGGAGCCAGTTCTTCGCGCCTCCTGCGTGCGGGCACACCAATTTAGTCTCGCCGTCTCCGGGCAGTGTTTTGGGGTTGATGGTTTTCGCGCCGGTTTTGGGATCGATGGCGGTCACGATATTCTGCAAGCCCAGGTCGATGGAAAAAACGTACTGGCCCGTGGCTGCATCCAGTGCGTCGTAGAGGGCCATCTTGCCCGATGTGACGGCAAGCTTTTTGGTCGTACCGTTGACTGGCAGCGGTATCAATTGGCGCTCGAAGGCCCAATCGAGGTCCCACTGATCGTTGGGCACGTGTTGGAAATACCAGACGAGCTTGCCGGTGTCGGGATTGAATGCCAGCGTGGAATCGGTGTAGAGCGCGTCGCGTGTCACTCCCGGTTGGCTGGCCGGATGCACCAGGGGTCCGGTGTCGTACGTTTGGCCCACTCCGAAGTAGACCAAGTTCAACTGAGGATCGTAGCTACCGGCGGTCCACACAGAACCCCCGTTGCGCTTATCAAGCGGCAGGCCGTTCCAACTCTCGCCGCCCGGCTCGCCCGGCCGCGCGATGGTGTAAAAGCGCCAGGCTTCTTGGCCGGTGTTGGCATCCAGTGCCGCGATGAAATTGCCACCCGGCGCCGCGCCGGCGACCCCCATCATCACCTTGCCCTTCGCCGCGATCGGACCGCCGCTAAGCCGGTACGGCCCCTTGTAATCGAGCATCATGTGGTCCCAAATGGGCCGGCCGGTCTTGATATCGAGCGCCACCATGTGGCCGTCGGACGTAGGGACGAAAAGTTTATCGCCGTACAGCGACATGTTCCGCTTCACCGCGGGCCGTGCGTCCTCGGGAAGTTTGCGCGCATAGTGCCACAGCAGGTCGCCGGTGGCCGCGTCCAATGCTTCCACGCGATCGCCAAATCCGAAAACAAACATGACCCCGTCATGAACCAGCGGCGTCGTTTCGTTCGCGCCGGCGGGCAGCGACCAGGTCCAGGCGACGCGAAGATTGCCCACGTTGCTCCGGTCAATGTCCTTCAGCGGGCTGAAACCGACGTCGTCGTAGGTTCGCCGCCACGTGAGCCAATCTCCCACCGGTGGGTTGTTCAGCAGAGTTTCGCTGACGGGCGTTAGCTTGTCGAGAGGGTTCGATTTGGTGGGCACCGGTGGGAGCGTGGCGTACGGCGAGAGACCGCCGCCAGGTCCCGGGGGTGGCGACGGCAAATCCGGCCGGCCCGGCGCTTGCGCGGCCAAATCCATCACTGCGAGCGCACCGATAACGAAAAGCAACCACCCACGGTGGAATGTCATGAAACGAACCTCCCGATTTTTTCTTCGCCTAGTCTACAGCATCGCTGCAAGTTCGCGCGCCCGCGCCAGGCCAACCATAGTACATTGGCAGGCAAGTGGTGTCGCGGTACAGCGGGGATCGCGAATGCGAAGCGCGCCAAAGGAATGGGCTGGCGGGACGCCTGCCAACTCGGCCTGATGATGAACACGCGCGGCTTAGTGGAGTTGATCGTCCTGAATATCGGTCTCGACACTGGCATTCTCGCTCCGCAGCTGTTCTCGATGATGGTTTCCATGGCTCTGGTAACCACCGGAATGGCCACACCCCTGATGGACTGGGTGGGAGGCGCAAAATTCAAGAGTTCGTTGGCGAAATCGACCATCTGATGTTATACTACCCCCGGCAGCGGGTGCCGCTTGAAGGTTCAATTCCCGGAGGAGGGTTGGAACTTTTGCGAACAGTACGATGGAGTGCGTTGCTGTTCCTTTTTTGGCCGGCTTTGGCGGGGGCTCAGGAACAATTAACTCTGGACCAAGCAGTCGCTCTGGCCCTGCAGCATAATCGGCAGATTAAGGTCGCGCAGCTCGAGGTCGGCAAATCGGAGAATGCCGTCAACGTGATGCGGAAGTACCGTCTGCCGCAATTCGAATTCTACATGCTGGGCGGCCATCTTTTGGACACGGTTGACTTCAGTTTTCCCGCAGGCGTGTTCGGAGTCTTGCCGCAGTTGGGACCGATTCCGCCCGCACCGGCGACGATCAATACCCCGGCCCGGTTGTTCAGCTTCGTCTTCGGTACGGCGAGCGAGCCGCTGTCGCAACAATACAAGATCGGGCTCGGCATCCAAAACGAGCAACTGAAGGAGCAAATCGCAAAGGAAGAGCTCGGCCTCCAGGAGCAGAGCATCGTCAACGACGTCAAAAAGACGTACTACAACCTAGCCCAGACCCAAAGCGGGCTGCGTGCCACCGAAGACACCGTCAAGCTGCTTCAGGAGCTGAATCGCCTGGCGTCGAATGGATTCGCCCAGCAAGTGGTTCTCAAGCAGGATGTGCTCGATACGGAAACGGGCCTGGCTACAGTCGAGAGTCAGCAGCTGACTCTGCGCGACACCACCGCCACCCTGAAAGAAAAGATGAACAATCTGCTCGGCCGCGACCTGACCACCGATTTCGCCGTTGCCGCAGCCCCGGAGAATCTCGGCCCGGAACTTGATCTGGCGGCCATGCGCACACGGGCGCTCGAACAGCGTCCCGAGCTGAAGGAAGCCCGCCTAAAGATTCAACAGGCCGAAGTCGATCGAAGAGCAAAGAAAGCAGAGTACATACCGGACGTGAGCTTGGACTTCGCCTACCTGTCTCTGTTCGGAATCCACTTCATTCCGACGAACACCGCGGCGCTTGGTATTTCGGTGAAATACGACGTGTTCGACTGGGGCCGAAAAAAACAGGAGCTGGCTTCCAAGAGCAAAACGGTGGAGCAGGCCAAGACCGCAGTGGACGAAGCGACGGCGCAGATTGAGGTCGAGGTGGGATTGGATTACCGCAAACTGGAGGAGGCCCGCCAGCAACTTCGCGTCGCGAATCTGGCGCTCCAAGCGGATCAGGAAAAAGTCCGGGTCGCGGTCAACCGATATGACCAGAATCAGGTGTTGCTGAAGGACGTGCTCCAGCTCAGAGCCTCGCTAGCGGAGAAGACCTACAAATACCAGGAGGCCCTCCTGTCGTTTTGGACGGCGCGCGCGGATCTGGAGAAAGCCACTGGGGAAAGGTAAACTCGTGAAACAGCCCGTCTGGTGGTTGCTTTTCGCACTTTCGCTTGCTTGTACGGCCTGCAAGAAAGAGGAGGCCTACGTAAAGCCTGTGACGCCGGTGCGCGTGCAGGAAGTGGTAACGGCAACCAGCGAGGATGGTCCGCGCTATTCCGGAAGCATCGAGCCTGCGTCCCGCGTCGACCTGGCATTCCGGTTGGGCGGTTATGTCGACCAGATCCTCCGTGTGCCGGACGAGCATGGCGGTACGCGTCTGGTGTACGAAGGCGACGTGATCACCAAGGGGACGACTCTGGTCCGCCTGCGGGAGGCGGACTATAAGACCAAGGTCGACCAGGCGGTCAGCCAGTTGGATCAGGCCAAGGCGGCCGTGGATCAAACCGAGGATGGACGCAAGCAAGCACAGGTGGCCCGTGACAAGGCCAAGCTCGATTTCGATCGCGCTACCGCCCTCTTCAAGTTGCAGAGCCTCACGAAATCCGACATGGACGGAGCAACCGCGCAATTGGACGCCGCGCAAGCCGCTCTGGATGGAGTGCAAGCCCAGATTGTGCTGGCACGCGCGCGCGTGGCCGGCGCCCAAGCCGTGGTGGACGAAGCTAATCTCGCGCTGAAGGATGCGACGCTCAATTCCCCTGCCAATGGCGTGGTGATCAAGCGGCTGGTCGAAGTGGGATCGCTAGTCGGTCCCGGCACGCCCGCGTTCGTGCTGGCTGACTTGACCAGCCTGAAGGCAGTCTTCGGCGCCCCGGACACACTGCTCAAGAGCTTGAGGACCGGCATGACGCTGGCGCTTTCAGCGGAGGCTCTTCCCGGCGTCATGTTTGACGGCCGCGTGACTTCCATCGCTGCGGCAGCAGATCCCCGCAGCCGCGTCTTCGACGTCGAGATCACTTTCCCCAATCCCGATCTGCGGCTCAAACCCGGCATGATCGTGACCGTACAACTCCCCGCTCTTGCCAAGGTCGCGCCTGTCCCGGTAGTGCCGATGAGCGCCATCATCCGCTCCAAAACCAAGCCGGAGGGTTACTCTGTATTTGTAGTCGATGATCAGGGCGGAAAAACCGTCTCCCGGGCACGCGACGTGAGTCTGGGCGGCGCATTGAACAACCGCATCATCGTCAACGACGGTTTGCGGCCGGGCGAGCGAATCATCGTCACCGGGGCCTCCCTGGTCAACGACGGCGAAACCGTTGAGATCGTGCCCTAGGCTTTGAGGGATTCCAAATGACCCACAAGAAGAGTGATGCCCAGCGCATTGAGAACGATCATAACGTTGCTCGCTTCTGCGTCGAGAACCGGCAGATCAGCTGGGTCCTCCTGGTCGCCACCATACTCTGGGGCGTCTATGGCTACATCCAGATGCCCAAGCGCAAGGATCCCAAATTTCAGGCCCCGTTTTCGGCCGTCATTTGTCCTTGGCCCGGCGTCTCGGCGGACAAAGTCGAAGAACTGATCACCAAGAAAATCGAAGCCACGGTCGCGACCAATTCGATGATCCGCAAGATCGATTCGGTTTCGCGCAGCAATCTTTCGATCATTTATATCGCGCTGCAGGAGAGCACCGTTACCGACGTTGCCAAGCACTGGGACGATATCAACCTCAAGCTGCAATCGATCAACGATCTTCCGGAAGGAGCCGGCCCGATCACGTTCCTGCGAGACTTCGGAGACACCGCCGCCCTCATGCTCTCGGTCGCCAGCCCGAAAGCCGGACCCGACGAAATCGCCTGGCGCTCAAGCCAAATCCGGAGCGCTCTCGAAACCGAGCGCACGCGGGCGCCCCAGGCCCGGCGCGTGGCTGGGGTCATCTGCTTTCCAATGTCCGTCAGTCCCTTGGTGCCGCGCCAGGAACGCGATCTCTTCATCGAGTACGCGAAGGAAAACCATCGGGGGCGTGATCTGATTGCCGTCGAGGGTCCGGGATTTGTCGGCGTGGACGGCGATTTCGGAACGGACGACGCGGCCACGGCCAAATTTACCGACAGCTTCCTTCGGGATCGCCTCCGCCCATCGGAGATCCATCCCGACACCTGGCCCGTCGCATACATCCAGGATCTCAATCAGATCCCGGCGCGGCTCACCGCGTCAGCCGGCGACAAGTACAGCCTGAAGGAACTGGACACCTACACCGATCTCATCCAGCGAACACTTGAAACCGTGCCGGAGGTGATGAAGGCAAACCGGGCCGGCGTGCTGAACGAACAGATCTACCTGGAGTATTCCCAGGACCGCTTTGCCTCCTTGGGAATTCAGCCGGCGGTGCTCCCTCAGCTTCTCGCGCAGCGCAACGTAATCCTGCCGGGCGGCAACCTGGAAACGGGCGGAAAGAACATTTTGCTCGATCCCTCCGGTGAATTCCACAACGAAAAAGAGATCGGTGATATTCTCCTCACGGCGACTCCTCGGGGAGCGCCCGTGTACCTTCGCGAGGGCGTCGACATTAACCGCGGGTATGAGCCGCCGCTCTATCTGAATTACTATCTGGCGCGCGACAAGGACGGCAATTGGCAGCGCAGCCACTCCATCACCCTCTCGGTTTTCATGCGCGAAGACCGCCAGATCGCCGATTTTGGCAGCCAAGTAGACGTTACTCTGGCCAAACTCCGCAGCCAGTTGCCACCCGATCTGATCCTGGCCAGAACCTCGGATCAACCGCTGCAGGTGTCCGAGAACGTCGGGCTGTTCATGCGGACATTGGCGGAAGCTGTGGTACTGGTCGTGCTGCTCGCTCTCATCGGGTTCTGGGAATGGCGCTCGGCATTGATCATGGCGATTTCGATTCCACTGACGCTGGCCATGACGTTCGGGATGATGGACATCCTCGGGCTGGATATCCAGCAGGTTTCCATCGCCTCCCTTATCATTGCCCTCGGCTTGCTGGTGGACGACCCGGTGGTCGCCATCGACGCAATTAAACGCGAACTCGATCACGGCCAGATGAAGGTGGTCGCGGCTTGGCTTGGGCCGACGAAACTGGCCACCGCCATCCTGTTCGCCACGATTACCAACATCGTGGCTTATCTCCCCATGCTCTTGATTCCCGGACTCACGGGCAATTTCGTCGAAAAGCTTGCCCCTGGTCCTGACCTGCGCACTGGTGGCGTCCCGCATCGTTTCGATGAGTTTCGTACCGCTTCTCGGATACTACTTCCTGAAGCCGAGTGTCAAACCGGAGCTCCCGATGGCCGAACGGCGGCAAACAGGCTTTGCCCACTACTATAGCCGGCTTGCCGGAACTCTCATCGAACACCGCAAACTGGCGCTTTTAGGCTCCCTCGTTTTGCTCGGCATCGGTTTCGCCTCGGTAGCCAACATCCGGCAGATCTTCTTTCCCAAGGATTTGTCCTATCTGTCGTTCGTCGACGTCTGGCTTCCCGAAGACGCCAGCCTCTCGGCCACAGCCCAGACGGTGATTGAAGCCGAAAACGCGATCCGGAAAGTCGCTGATGATTTTGGCAAGGCGCACCCGGATAAGGACGGCAAGCCGCGGCAGGTTCTGCTGTCTCTCACCACGTTCGTCGGAGGCGGTGGACCGCGCTTCTGGTTTTCCGTATCGCCCGAGTTGTTTCAGCCCAATTACGCGCAGATCATCGTCCGCGTCGAGGATAAGCACGACACCGAAGAACTGGTCGCCCCGTTGCAGCATGCTCTTTCCGCTTCCGTCCCTGGCGCGAGGATCGATATGCGCCAACTTGAGACTAGCAATCCAATCGGAGTCCCCATTCAGGTGATGGTCTCCGGCCAGGACGAGCAGTTGCTTCGCGGTTACGCCCACCAGTTGGAGGCGATTTTCCGGGATATTCCCGAGGCCGCCCGCATTCGCGATGACTGGGGCGCCGAGACATTCGCAGTCAAAGTTGCCGTGGACTCGGACCGCGCAAATCTCGCGGGCGTGACGAACCGCGATATCGCCGTCTCCACGGCCGGCGGTCTCAGCGGCCTGCCGGTCAGCAAACTGCGCCAGGGGAAGGATGAAATTCCCATTGTGTTGCGGCTGCGGATCGACGAGCGGGCCCGCCTTTCCGATATCGAGGACTTGTACGTCTACGCCCTGCAGGGATCGCAAAAGGTCCCGCTCAGCCAGGTCTCCTCGGCTCGCCCCCCCGAAATGACCACCGAGAAGATTGCCCGGCACAATCAGTTCCGCACCATTAACGTGCAATGCTATCCGATCCCTGGCGCGCTTCCGGCCGAAGTCATGGTTAAGGCCAGACCCGCTATTGATAAGCTGGCGGCATCCCTGCCGCCCGGATACACTCTGTCCGTCGGTGGAGAAGAGGACGAAAGAGTCCGGGGCTTCGGACAAATCGTGGTGGTTCTGATCGTCTCCACCGTGCTGATTTTCCTCGCGCTCGTCTTCCAGTTCAAAAGCGCCGCAAAACCTTGGATCGTCTTCGGCGCAATCCCTTATGGCATGGTCGGCGCCATGATCGCCTTGAGGATCATGGATACGCCTTTTGGGTTCACGGCATTTTTGGGAATCGCGAGCCTGATTGGCGTCATCGTGAGTCACGTGATCGTGCTGTTCGACTTCATCGAAGAGCAACATGCGGAGGGCGAGCCGCTCAAGGACGCGCTTATCGATGCCGGCATCATACGCCTGCGCCCGGTTTTGATCACCGTTGGTGCGACCATCATCGCGCTGTTTCCGCTCGCCGAGCACGGCGGGCCGTTGTGGGAGGCGCTTTGCTATGTGCAGATCGGCGGTCTGATGGTGGCCACCGTGGTTACGCTGCTCCTGGTTCCGGTCATGTACGCCTTCTTCGTCCTCGATCTGAGGATCATTCGTTGGATCAAGCCCTCCACCGAGGAGGCGCACTAAGCGTAGGTTGAGGACCAGCTTCCGATGAGCTATCAATTTCTGAAAACGCGCCAGGTCGAAAATACGCGCTGGATCGAACTTTGCTATCCACCAGCCAATCTTATTAACACGGACGTGATGGCCGAAATCCAGCGTGCCTTTCGCGACGCGGAAGCGGATCCCGCGGTGCGCGTAGTGGTCTTCACCGGCGGACTGCCGGGCCGGTATGTGTTTCATTTTTCGATTGCGGAGCTCATGAACGCCACGCGCGACAACCGCAAGCTGCTGCTCAACTGGATCTTCAAGTGGAGGTTCACCGCCGCCATTGGCCGCTGGCAGATGGCGCTGAGCCTGCGCATGCTGCGGAGCTCCCGTTGGTACGAATCGTTCGTGCTGGGCCTGGCCCGTATGTTGCGTAATCAGGCGCCGACGTTCTACATGTTTCTGCAGATTATGGCTACGGCCTATACCATCGAGAACTGCCGCAAGATCACAATTGCGGCCATCAACGGCACCTGTAATGGAACCGGCACGGAGATGGCCGGATGCTACGATTTCCGCTTCATGATCGGCGATGCCGGCTACACCGTTTGCCAGAGCGAAGTGCTGATTGGCATCATCCCCGGGGGCGGCGGCACGCAGCGGGTTACCCGGCTGGTCGGCCGAGGTAAGGCGATTGAGTTGATCCTTGGCGGCGCGGTCTGGACACCCGAGGAAGCGAAGCAGGCGGGTCTGATCACCGATCACTTCCCCCAAGCGGTGTTCGTCGAAAAGGTGCAGGCCTTCGCCAACAGGATGAGCCGGCGCAGCCTCCTCGCGTTTACGGAAGGACGCAAGGCCATCGTTCGCGGAATCGGATTGGAGCTCAGCCGCGGGCTGGCGTACGACACGGAGGGGAGCATACTCTGCTGCGACGATCCCGACAGCGTAGCCGCTATGCGTGAATATGCCGCCTACCTGCAGAAGAACGTGACCGAACAACCCGAGTCCCCAGCAACCAGCGAAGAGGCTGTTGGGGTTCTGGAAAGCGACCGCATCACGAACTCGTTCACCAAGTCCCCCAAAACCTGAGCGTTGCTCCCGTGAGCAGGCGCATCAGGCCTCGGGCTCACGAAGAGGAACGGCGTTGCGCTTGTGACGGAACTCCGATCCTTCCGAGTAAATCCGGCGGCGCACGCGATTGACGCTTCCGAGAGGACGATGCTCCGCCAGACACCGCCACGGATTCATGCTCAGATGCTCGCAGAAGAGCATCTGCTCGGGTGAATCGATCTCCTGCCGCGGGATGTGAATCGTGGCGACTTTGTGCCAGGGAGTATCTTCTTCTTTCCATGGCACCAAGGCATTCTCGATCGGCTGCTTATATGGATCAAGCTGGAACTGAATCCGGAAATCAAATCCGGCCTCGCCTTCACGCAGTTTGCGGATCAGGTCTTCCCTGAGGTAGTTATTGCCGGGTTTCCTCGGTATCTTGCTGACGGGATCCAGCCACGGACGCAGCGAGTATTTTACGGCGCGCGAACCGAAGAGATAGGGCGTGGTGCTGAACCATTTCACTTCGAGTAAGCTGGCGATTCGGCTCTGAACGGCTAGCATACCGGTAAATATCGCCGGATGGCTGAGCATGAACGCAGCGATTTTCCAGTAGTCACCGAGGTTCTTGCGGTCGTTTAATATGCCGCTGCGTAGGAAGTCGTAAAAATCCACGGGCGTGCCGGTCAGGAAGTTCTGGTGCGAAACGAAGGTGAAGTCGTGCGTTGTACCATTCGGGTCGGAAGGCAGGAGTTTCGGGCCCTCGACACCCATGAGCTTGAGCCCGATCCCCCGAACATCGCGAACTAGATCGGGAGCCGGCTGCGGCACGGTGCCTGAAAATCGCATCCACGCCGGATACCGGCGGGGTTCCCGAAATACGCCGATTCGAAATTCGTCCGGAAGATCGGGATCGACGGCGAACTCGGCGCGGACCGCGGCGTGGGACTTGGTATTCGCCATGCGGTAGGTCAGTCCTTGCAGGAAACGTGCCTCCAGGTCCTTGCGGAGAAGGGCGAAGATCTTCCCAGCCAGTTCGTCCTCATTCGGCTGCGGATACTCGGTGTTCAGGGCAAGTTGTCGGTCGCTTGGCATGGCCGCTCGGTGGTACAGCCGGTTAGTTCATCTCACGTCCCTTGATGTCTTTATCGAAGAAGCGGAACATCACCTTGCGGATATCCAGGAACACAATGATCCCCACCAGGAACTGATACGGCGTGAAGCTGATCACTTCGCGAGCCGCGCCCCAGATATCGATCCCCTGCGCCGACGCTTTCGAACTGCTGGCATAAACAGCCAAGCGCTGCATGATGGTGGCCAAGATCCCATGTGCCTGGGGAGCTTCCAACGCGACGTAGTGACCCAATCGAGACATGATCAGGCGGTAGCCGAGAAGCGCGAAACTCAATCCCAGCGTGGTCACCGAGAACGTGAGGACTCCACGCAGAAAGATGGAAACCGCGTAGACCGCTTTGTCCACCAGGCGTGAGAACTGGAAAGGCGGCGCGTCCAGCCAGCGTTGCGCCAGATACAAAGTTCGGTTGGCCATGTCGGCCACCTGTTCCACCGTCAGGTAGGCCTCGTTGCTCGGTCCCTTGAAAAGGAACTTGAGGACTTGCTTATGAACGCGCTGGCGAGCGCGCTTCCCAGCGGCTTTGTTATAGACCCGATGTTCGTGGTAGGCATCCACATTGGGGTAGAGGCGCGCCGCGATGGTTTCGTACATCAGCGTCGAACGGATCATCTTCAGCGTGTTGAGGTTTAACGGAACGTTGTATTCACGCGCGAGATGCAGGAACCGGATCCAGATCTTGGCCGAAGTGCGCTCCCACCATTCGGTGTGTTTGCTGCGGAACGCATACAGGTCCTGCCAGAAGATCAACTCGACGCGCTTGCTGAATTCGTCAACGTCGATGGGCGGAAGAGGTTCGAGAATCGCCAATGCCGCCTGGACCATCCTCCCGATATCCGCCTGGTCGTGATAGTAAGACAGTTGCCGCCAGTTGTTTCTCTCCTTGGTAGTGTATGCGCCCGATGACCCGAAATCGATAAAAACCAGGTTGCTGTCTTTCTGTATAACCACGTTGGACGGATGCGGATCGGCGTGGAACAGGACGTTCTCGAATACCCCATACTGATTGGCTCGGAGCAGACGGCTCGCCACCAACTCCGGATGAATGCCTTGCTGCCGCAGCAGGGCCAGCGCCTCCTCATCGTTCTCTTCCACGGCCGCGATAAGCTCTCGCATCCAGACCCCGCCGACGAACTCCGTCACCAGGATGTCCTCGGATGAAAACTCGTAGTAGACTCTCGGCGCGTTGATATTCTTCATGTGCTTCCGCACTCCGCGCCGGAACAGTTCGGTGTAGCGGGCCTCTTTGGTCAGGTCCAACTCTTCCATGAGCATGCTCCGGAATTCGAACAGGAAATTGCGGGACAGGCCGGGGCGGATGATAGTGAAGAACTCGAGGGCCTGAAGAACGGCCCCCAGCGCGTTACAGTCGGCAACGAACTGTTCTCCGATGCCGGGACGGCGAATCTTGATGGCAACCCGTTCGCCGCTCTTCAGGAACGCCTGAAAAACGCAGGCCACCGATGCCGAGCCGATCGGCTTTGGATCGAAGGCGGCGAACGCCTCGAGCAGCGGCTTCCCCAGATGGCTCTCCAGGCGCTGGATCGCATATTCGGTGGGGAAGGTCGGCATCCGGTCGAGCATCTTACTCAGTTCCACCGTGTATTCGTAAGGCAACAGGTCGATTCGCATCGCCATCTGCTGGCCCAGTTTCACGGCCGTGCCGCCAATTCTTTGGATGGCCTCGCGCAGCCGGACGGCCCGGCGATCCAGGCTGTCCATGCGCCGCAGCTTGTCCCACACAATCTCCAGGGACCAGCGTAGGGCGGCGAAGCCATAAACCAGAAGCCGCGAAGATGTTTTGAAGAAGCCCGCGGGCCAGGTCAACTGCCGCATCATGGCCGGCGTGACCTGGGGCATCACATCGCCCTGGAGACGCTTTCGAATGTTGGGCGGCAGGAGCCCGGGAGGCTGTTTGAATGTCAGGGATTCAGGATTGATCCCCGCGGAGGTGGAACGTTGATCGCCCGGTTCGGCGGCCTGTCTCCGGCGCTGGAGCCCGGCGAGCGCAGCCATGCGGATCCGTTCCCGCCGGCGCGCACCTAGTTCGTAGTCCGGCCATTCCTGGGAGGTGCTATGCCCGTTTTCGGTTAGCAGCGAGTCGGCCGGTGGTGTTCCGCCGTGCCGCCCCGAACCATTCCTGCCGGGCTGCTCATTGCCGCCATTGGGTGTCATCGTCGAGGTTCGCCTGGCGGCTCAGCGCACGGGCAGCTTGGAACTAGCGTAGAGGCGGCGGGGTGAGCGACCGGACCAGGCGGCGCAACTGCTTCGACCCTCGGCCGCGGCTCACGGTCCTGACGAATTTGTAGGGCGCTTTGCTTGAAATGCTCATCCCCTTGCCCATGGCCTTGGTCCAATTCTCAATGCCGTCCCGCAGCGCGCCGTCCTTTTTCTTGCGGGCGGACTTATCGCTTCGCTTCTTATAATCGCTGAACACACGGGCGACGCCTTCCGCCATGACATCCAGGGAGCGTGCCACTCCGCGCTCGAGATGCTGGACCGTGCTCAACCCCTTGGTGTAACGGCGCTTCTTTTTCTTGGGCTTCGTTTCCACCGTCACGTCCACCTGCGCGGACATGGAAGCCGTGGACTCCGGTTTGGAGTTAGGGTCAGCCTGTGCCATATGAAAACCGCCTTTCGACGTCAGATTGAAAAGGGCAGGAACGCGCCTTTGCGGCTTGACTTGCGCTGATAAACGATCACGACCGGGACCAGGACCTTCCCGTCCAGTTCGGAACTCAGGTTCGAACGGACGGCCTCCACGGCCTCGGCAACATCCGCCATGAGTTTACCTTCTCCGCGCTTGAGCTCGCGAATCAATTTCTTTTTGGTCTTGCCAAGATCCAGCACGACCGGTAGTGCTTGGCCGGCGTGAGAAACGGAAGCTGTTTCGATCCGAGCCGTATCGACTGGAGTTGTTGCCATACTGAACCTCAACCTCTTCCTAGGCCGACCGTACTCTGGCGTCCGGCCCGTATGCTCGTGACGCCTTTCGGCTCATAACATTACACTGCTTTATAACACATATGTAGGTTCGCGTCAAAGAAAAACGGCGCAGCGCAGTACTGTACGAAGACCAATCGTTCCACGGCTAGCGAGGCTTCTCCGCCAGGCCAAAAACGTGCCGCAGGAACGGATTCAGAAACAGACCCCCGGGATCCATCTCGCGGCGGATCGCCTCGAATTGATCCAGGTTGGCGCCCCAAATTTTCCGAAAATCGAGATCGTCACTGTAAGTCTTGCCCCAGTGGGGCCGGCCACCGAACTGGAGCAAGCGACGCTCGATCTGGTCAAAGAACTGCTGGCAGTCTGTGCCCATATAGGTGATTGCTTCGTACATGAACCGCCGCTCTTCGCCAGCAGCGGGCGCGAGATAGGCGTCGCTATGGTCGAGGAAGCGGATGTGCAGTAAAAAGCTCATCGGGAAACGGCCGTCTTTCTCGTAGGACCCTGGCCAGGGCGAATAGTGGCTCTTTCCGGGCTTCGGTTTGGCGAACTCTGCGACTCTCTCGACGGTGAACTTCCACACGCTCTTGAACGTTTCGAAGTTTTTGCCGACGGGCAAGGCGTAAGACAAGTCCCAAAGCGTTCGCGGGAATTTTTGCTGGTAATGGAAAATCACGGAGGGAGGCCCGATGCGTTCGCCGGTCCAGACGGTTGGTCTAAATAGATTCATCACCATCGGAGTCCAGCGGGGGTGCTTCAAAAGAAACTCCAGAGCCTGCGTGCCTAGAAATACGGAGACTTCCTGTTGTATCCGGTTGCCCAGTCCCGGAAGATTCCGGCTGGGCGTCTCCCAGCTCTTCTTATTCCATCTCTTCACCCAGACCTGGCCGGTGAATGGGACCCAGAACAGCTCTGCGTAGTCCTGGCTCATCACCAGTTCTTCGATTCCGGCGATAGTGGCCTCCATTGGCCGGAATTCGTCCACTGCGTGGAGCTTGAATTGGTCGACGCACTGCAAAGTAACGGTGTACATGATGCCTAGCGCGCCGAGATTGACTTGGGCTGCTCTCAGAAGATCCGGATTCTCTTCTCTCGTGATTCTTTGGAGCGTGCCGTCGTGTTTGAGGATCTCCATGCCCACCACGAGGTCCGAGATTGTTCCGCTGTGGTTGCCGCAGCCATGGCAACTGAGCGCCACCGCGCCGCCCATTTGGATGAACAGCGGTACGGGGGCAGTCTCCAGCGTTAGCCCGCGGCTGGAAGCCAGCGCCACGAAGTCGCCCAAAAGCATGCCGGCCTGGGCGGTGATGCGCTTACTGCCATCCTCATGCACGAAGCCCTGGTTGAGCCCCGGGATTTGGACAATGATGCCACCGTCGTTTCTAACCACTGGCGCACCCGAAAACGAGCCGGAGTAAAAGTGGCGCAGTCCGCCGTTGGCAACCCGGACGGTCTTCCCGTCGCTCTTGGCTTTCTGCAGAATGAGGCGGAGATCGGCCAGGTCTTGAGCGATGCAAACTTCAGCCTTGCATTGCTGATTCCCTTCCCAATTCGTCCAGGATTCGCCCTGCCAGTCCATCGCAAGCACCTCGCTGTTTCGGCGCGAATGTCGCGCAATCAGGCCGCTTTGGGCTGCGCAGAGCGCCGATCGGCTCGGATCGCCCAGTGCGTCCAGGTTGCCCCGCCACAATCCAGCGCGGCCAGCAGCAGGAAAATAGGGGCAGCAATGCGCAGGAGGACGAGTACCACGAGAAAAGTCGCGACGAACAAACGCGTATAGACAACGAGTTGGAACGTCTCCACGATTTCATAGCGCGAGTTCTGCAGCTCTTTCACAGCGAGCATAAAGGCCAGGCATCCAGCCAGCCGGGCCCAGACCTGGTTGGCCGTCGACAGACCTGCCAGCGGGAGAATCAGAGTGGGGACGAGGGCGATGCCGGTGCCGGCGATCGCCAGGTAGATGGAATAAACGACGATGCTGATGCGCGCCCTGCTCACGGTCCGGTTCTCCCGACCATCAAACCGTCCCCAACCACGTCAGACCTCCGATGGCCAGAAGGATCACCCATTGGAAAGCCTTGATGAGCTGGGACGGCGAAAAATGGCTGACACAGAAACACGCGAACACTTGAGCGAACCACTCGAAACAAAGCACGCGGGCAACAGGCGTAGGGTTGGGGAACCAATCCGTGAAATACCAAACGTAATCCAGAACGGCCGTGGTCAGAATGTTGACCGTAAAGAAATGCCACAACAGCCGGTAGCCTTTCTTCATCTGCGTGGCGTCGCCGAATGGCGTTGCCGGGAACCCGGAATCTTTCAGCTTTGGATAAATCCAATGCTCCATAGTGTAAACGTGGAGACATAATCCGCCAGTTGCCACAATACCGCCCGCTAAGAATGCGCCGTGCATAAGCCCATCTCCTCCTTTATCCGAGAACTATCGAGAAATTACAGCGTGTTCGAACCGACTGTGACGAGGGATGTTTCCAAACGCACCCCCAGGCTAATGCCGGCTCGGCCGGGCGTGCTTATGCCACCCCTCCATGTACAGCCAATCTTCTAAAGACTTCAGATGAAGTTCGGGGTAGCGCCGGCGAAGGTCCGGTATATCGGCTTTATATCCGCTCTCGTTAAGCCAGGTACACATCTTGTAAATCTCTTTTCCGAGAAAAATCCGTACGATCGGCATGGGAATAGCGCGGAATTTAACCGGCCTCTTGAGAACGCGGCTGAAGACTTCCGCGGACTCGCGATTGGTCAATCCGCTGCCCGCGATCTCCAACTCCATTCCGATGAATTCCTTGGGACGCTCAAAGGCCAGCGCGACGAAGCCGCCGATGTCGCAGTTGGCGATCATCTGGTAAACCTTGTCGCCCCGCACCGGCGACCGGAGAGTACCCTTCAGGATGGGGATCTCGAATACCTCGCGGTAGTAATTCTCGAAGAACGAAACCGGTCTGAAAATGGTTGCAGGGAGGCCGATCTTGCGAACATATTTCTCGATTTCCCACTTGCGCTCCCAAACCTCCACACCCGAGTTCCGGTCCGCACCGCCCACCGAATTGTAGACAAAATGGGTGACGCCCGCTTTCAGCGCCGCGTCCGCCAGGTTCCGGCCTTGCTGAATTTCACGTTGCGCCTCAACCGCGCCATCCTGGACGCTGAAAACTCCGTAGGCTCCCCGGACGGCAGCTTCGACGGAAGCCTTATCCTCCAAGTCTCCGCGCATGAGATCGATGCCCTGTTGCGCCAAGGCCTTGGCCGCGCGGCTCTCGAGATTGCGCGTGATCGCACGCAGCTTCCAGCCCTTCTCCAGCATGCGCTGTGCAACAGCTCCGCCTTGTTGCCCGGTTGCTCCGGTAACAAGCACAGTCTTACCGCTGTTTGAAAAGGGCTCCAAGCTCAGGGTGTCCTATTGGTGACCGCGGCGCGATTGGAACTTGCGCCTTCATATTCCTGTTCCATCTGTTGCAGCACGGTGCCCCGCCGGCGATTCTCCTCGCCGCCGTCCAAAGGCTTCAACTCCTCCATCACCTTCATGTATTCGATTATGGCCATCCGCTCCTTTGGAGTCAGGAGGGGCCCGATGACGCCTTTGGTTCCTTTGGGAGCATTTCGGAACTCGTGCCCCAGGTTGGAGTTTCCATCGACGTCTCTCTTGAATTGCAGGTGCCCCGCGAGAAGTTCGCGAATGGAAAACCCGATGGCACCCAGCAAGCTACGCCTTGTGACGAGCTCGAAAGCTCCGTCAAACTCCTCGTCCCGGTACCCAACCTTGACCGGATCGAACTCCATGCTTCCGGTCCAAAACGTCACGGAACGCTCTTCCTGCGGGCTGAGCAGCTCGTACAAGTTGGGAATACCGCCATTGTGCAGATACGGCGGCGTAGCCCAGTAGCCAACCAAGGGCCGCGCAGGATAGGCCAGCGGTGCGCGGAAATTGTTGCTCCGATATCCGGTGACCACGGGCTGATCCGCCGCCGGGATATGCTGGTTGACGAACTCCCGCGCCATAATTGCCGACGTCGACGTGAGCAAGGCAACGCCGATACCCACTTTGTCCTGGCCGCTGAACTTATCCTTGAGGGGACCGGTATACACCTGGCGCGCGTTGAAGTTGACCGAGTCCCAGGGATCGGTGCCAAGGACACTTAGTTTGTACATCGGCAATTGCAAATAACGCTTCCCGAACTGGTTGGCATAAACTTCCCCCACCGGCGCATGGCAACGGGCGCAGAGGCCTTTCTTCGGAGTGTTTGGATTCGGGCAGGGCTGCCAACCATCGGTCCCGGGAGCACCGGCCTGGGCGTCGGGACACCACTGTTCCTCGGCAGGGGTGAGCGCACCGTCGAAGACCTTTTCTTCGTAGAGATACTTGCCCAGCTTCACGGCATCCTGGTCGACCTTGCCCAGGATTTGGTCGGGCCAGGCAGGCGGTTTCATCACCGAAATCAGGGTCTCCATCCAGAACATGTGTTGGAACGGTATGGACGAATCGAACACTTTCCCCGAGTCGGTGTTCAGGAGATCAACCGAAGAATTCACCCCCCAGGATTCGGTGATGTTGCGTCCCAGTGGCTGTCGAATCGCCGCGACGCTCTGCACCCAATCGAAATCGTGCGTGTACCACAGGGGCGGGATGAGGACGGGCGCGTTCGCGAGGAGAATATTTCTCTTGTCCAGCGGAGCAAATTGTCCATTGGAGCCTCGTCCCAGGGCATCCATCCGGCCGTAGCCTTCTTCGGTCGGGTAAGTGCGATGCAAGCCGGCGTTGATCCCGTCGACGATAGGAGGAGTGTGAAGAAACTCCTGCAATTCCTTTTTGATGGCCGCTCGTTCGCCGGGGTCATCGGGCCGCTTCTCGATACGGATGACCTTCGTGGCAAACCGATCGAACATCGGGGGGTACAGGCTGGTAACCAGAAGCAGATTGGCTAGCGTCGTGTTGAAGACCGTGAAATTCCATCTGCCCCGGCCGCCCTCAACGATAAAGCTCTTGCCCTGGTAATTGATCTGGGCGGTATGACACGCCGCGCAGGTATAAGTCAGCCACTCAGCGTGCACCGCCGCGCCGGCTGGACAAGGCGGCGCACCGCAGCCCAACTCGGGAACGTAGGCAGGAGTTATGGTCTGCTTCGTGATCCCAACCGGAAGCTGATCGGGATTGAATCTCGATCCTGCGTCGAGGACCAGATCGTACTTAGCGAGATTCTCCTGGGTGTTGAAAGACTCATGATTGCCGATGCCCGGCTGCTCAAGAGCAAGAAACCAACTGTAAGGGATGATCAGCGAGCCCTGCGGCGTCTGATAGTACTTTTCGCGCTGATCGGGAGTCCACCCCTGGTTCAGCCGGACGATTTCGCGGGGCTGCACCGGATTAGGCAGTGCAGGGAACATGAACCGGTACCCCGCCACCCCAATAACCAAAAGGACCACGACAGCAATGGCCGCAAAGACTAAGATCTTTCTGACCACGTTCGCCCCCGATTTAGCATTTTAATCCTCAAGAGTACCGCTAGTGTGCTCACTCTGTATCGGCAAAACCGGGGATTCTGGTTATAGAGGCAGCCGTTCGGAAGCAACGGCCCTCAACTCCCCGCTACCGATCACGCCTAATTCTTCAGCCCGCTTGGCGGACCTCTCCCGCAGATTGAGGGCGAAGAGCCAAAGCCCTCGAATCAAACAGATTGCAGTCACGCTGTAGAACATAGTGTACTGCACATGAAGCGCAAGTAGAACCGAATAAGCACAAGCAATGCCCGCCCCAAAAAGAATCTGGCTCCTGAGGGGGGATGGCGAGGTCTGCGGGTCGGTAATCATATAGAGCGTAAACAGCACCATGGGGATGCCAGTCAGGACGACAAGCTGGCCGGCGAATGGGTAACCGAAGATCCAGGCCCTCGCCGCGGCAAGCACCACGAAGGTGACCAGCCACGACAGGATAGTAGGAACGCGGCCGGTAAACAGAATGTTTAGTCGAACGCCCAACATCACGATGATCAGCGGCACCAGCCAATCCCAAACGCCGCGAATGTCCGCGGTGTATTGCCAGGGAAGCATGCCGGTCCACTGATAGGCAACCAGGATGATAGCGATTGCGAAGTTCGAGGGGTTCATGAAATGCCGCAGGCGGCCGTTCTGCCGGACGCGCAGCACGTACTTGGATCCGAGAGCGAGCGCGCAGGCCAGCGCCATGATCCAGAGACGCTGGTTTACGTAGATCAAGAACGACAGGGTGATCGAAGTCATGTGCGGCGCCAGCAGAAAATCAACGACCTTGCGCGCACCACCGCCAAGGAACTCCGGAGCGCGATGGTTGGCCTTCGCATCCACCCACTCGAACAGGAAAGCGCAGGAGTAACCGGAGATCAGAGCCACGAAGACCTGCGCCCAAGACTGTTCGAAGCCGAAGACGGTGTGGCCGAGAATGGTGAAAATAGTGGCGAAGGTGGCCGAAGTGCGGAGCCCCATCCGTGGGTCTCTTTTTTTCTTCGGCGCGGCGCCCATCGCAGGGGCGCTCATGGCTGGGGCGGGTGCGCTCATTGATTCCCTCCCTTCGCTGCGAGCAGGACCGTGTGATAACCAGGCGCGAGAGCAAGCGCGTCGTGGTGCAATGTTCCGTGAAGATCGCGCCAGGTGATCCGCACTGGGATTGGGTTGTTGGCAATCCGGCCCAGGCCGAATCTCACTTCGGGGCTGCGTTGTCCGGAGTGGCCATTGCCGCCATCCACCTGGCGGATCTGCTTGCGCCCATCGGGCGTTTCGATCTCGACAAACGTTCCGATCGCGGGGGTTCCTTCACGCCAGGCGGGATGGCCATCGTGTACTCGAATTGCAGCGGGCACGCTCGCATCGTTCGCGGCTTCGGCCGTTGGGAGCAGGAGGTGGAGACCGAGGAACTGGTTGCCGGCCGCGTGGTTTTTGATGAACCAAGAGTCTGACCAGAAGTTCGCGTAGACCATGTCCGGGTAACCGTCGCCATCCACGTCGGCGACCGCGATCCCACGGGTGGGATAGGTCAGATCGGGGAACAGAATGTTTGAAAGATCGACGTAGCGGCCATCGTCCCCACGAACCCAAAATGGCTTGCGGAAAGTGCCATCGACGTCGGTGGCTCCTTGGAGAAATCTGGGCCAGGAGGCCGGATAACGCACCAATCTGTCGTTGGCGCCGCCGACCTGAGCGAGATCCGGCCAGCGGTTTTCCCGGCCGCGCACCAGACCGGTGGCCTGCACCAGTTCGACAGTGCCGTCATTATCGAAATCTTCAAAGCGCGCGTCCCACGCCCAGGCGCTGTGAGCGACACCGAGGTCTTCGGCGTGGTCGACCCAAGGCGCCTGACCATTCTTCATGCGACTCATTTCGCCCGTGCTGACCCACAGGAAATGGCTTTCCTGCAGACGGAACGGCGAGGCGATGTTGCTGACGTACATGTCGAAGATGCCGTCGTTGTTGATGTCGGCAAAATCGATGCCCATGCCCTTGAACGAATCCTCTCCGATAACCATGGACGACGGCCGGAAGAAGCCTTTCTGTCCCTTCAGTTCCTCGAGCCGGACCGAGCCGGGCCGCGAGTGGTTCCAGAGCAATTGGTCGGGGCCGAAATCATTGGCGATGTAAAGATCGGAAAGGCCATCGCGATCGAGATCGGCCGCGCCAATCGCCAAGGTCCAGGCGTGCGCGCCATTGTTGGGAAGCACGTTGCCCACGTCGCGGTAGTGAACCGAGGGCGATGAGCCAGACGAGCTGCCCGCGTAGAGAAAGATGCGGCTGGTGCCGCCGTTCTTCGCTCGCGAGAAATCCTCGTTCATCTCGAAAGGCTTGGACGAATTGGGATCGGTGAGTTCGGAGCCGTCGGCGTAATAGTTGCCGATGAGGAGATCCTGATGGCCGTCGCCGTCGATATCGGCGAAGGTGGCGGTGGCGGTCCACCAGCGCTCGGACAGGCCTGGAACCAATTCGACGATTTGGTAAGAATCCATTGAAATGGGCGCGCCAGGCTTCACGTCCGGCGTGTCGCGGCGCAAAAGAAGAAGCGGAGGACGGCCGTAGAATCCGATCAAGATGTCGGCCAAGCCGTCCTCGTTCATGTCGGCGATGCGGCAGACGCTGGGATATTCCGTCACTCGATCCACATATTTGCCGAAGTCGAGCGTGAAGGGCTTGTAGCGGGCGCCCGTGCCTGGCACCGGGCTCACCATCGCGGTCTTGGCGCGGACGTCGGTCTGGCAAAGATCGTTCGGCAGACCGTCGCCATCCAGATCGCCGAGCGCCGCAGACTCGCCGACCTGATAGTAGTAAAACTGCATGTGCGTGGCAGTCTTGTTCACCGGATAGACAACGTCCGGCGGAACAGGGACCGGCAGGGAGATTCTGCACGGAGAAGCGGAAGTGCGCAGCCAGACGGGCGGCTTCGCTGGACGGCGGGGTGGACATGCGGGCCAGCGCAGCCAGCGCCGACACCGCCACAACAACCGCCAGCAGAACCGGAATGCGGCGATACTTGGCCGATGCTATTTCGATCGAAGGCATAATCTATCCGGCTATTTGCCGACGGAAGTGACCTGTATTTGGGGCAGCGGAGCGCGGGCCTCCGGCGCCGCCGAACGCGGAAGTTGTTCTGGCTCCGTGTATTCGTGATTCCATGCCTTGAAAACGTCCCGAATGTAGCTGCGGCTACGCCGCCGGGCGAGCCCCATGTTCTTCAGGATGGAGGAAAAAATGTAGCCGTAAGCGGTCAGCGGCTTCCAACCGTACAACTCTTCGAAAACCGGACGCGGAGCAAAAAGCCGATACCAAAAATACATGCGAGTCATTCCGCCGACGGTGAAGGCCGGAGTGGTGCGCACTGCTGCATCGTGCCAGCGGAAATAAGTGGGAACATAATCGAGCCCGCGGAACATTTCGCGAATCCGGGCCGCGGCCATCTTTGGGTCTGCGCCCGCGCGCACGCGATCCATTTCGGCGGACGCGCGTTCGAACAGTTCGCGAAATGGCTTATAGTCGGACCCCAGAACGCCGCTATGGGAGCCTTGAGGCGAAGCGTCGAGGATCGCCTTGTCACCGGTTTCGAGGTAGCTGACAAACAGCTTTCCGTTGAGCTCGGTGCCAATCAGCAGGCCGACCACCCAGACCCGGAACCACGCGTCCCACAGCTCGCAATCCTGGAAGGACAAGAACGAGTTGCCGACCACGCGATCGAAGAACCTGGCGTTGGTCTGAAAATATTCATTGATGTGCTGGTAGTTCTCGACCGTGAAATCGTTGGTTTCGAAGGAGCGGAAGAGCTGCTGCGCGATCAGATCCACCGTTGCGGTGGTTAGCACCAAGCCGGAAGAGAACAACGGATCGATGAAACCGGCAGCATGAGACAAGAGGCAGTAGCGATGCCCTGTAAGTTGCGTGCACCCGTATTGGATCCTCGCCGTAGCGTTCCAGTTGCGAACCGCCTTGGCCTTGGCAAACTGTTTGGACACGGCTGGGAAGCGGCGCACGAAACTAAAGAATTCCTCTTCGGGGTCCATGCCCGTTTCAGGATGCTTCTCGCGATTCAGGAGCAGCCCTACACTGCACAGTGGATTCACCGCGTCGGCATGATTATTGAATGGGATCACCCACATCCAGCCGCCGTCGAAGATGTGATGCAGCGTGCTTTGCGATAGCGGATATTTCAGCCCGTACTCTTCGTGGGGGCGCCCGACGGTGTCATAGTGCTCCACATCCACCATGTGGGTAAAGATGGCGCGCGAGTTGGTGAGATACGAGTTGGGATCGTCACGCAGATTGAAGCGCCCCGCCAGTACCGATTTCATCCCGGTGCCGTCCACCAGGTACGACCCAGTGAACACTTCGCCCTTGTTTGAAACCAGCTTGACGATCTCGCCCTCGATTTCGAATTCGGTGATGCGGGTGAGCTGCCGGACTTTCGCGCCGTAGCGGGCTGCCGTCGCCATCATGTAGGCGTCAGTATCCTGACGGAAGAAATGGCAGTCCGGGCCCATGGGAGGCGCGAGCGTGGGATATTGGTGCGACTCAAGCGGGTTCTGATCCTGCCGCTCGCGATGGTAGAGGAAACTGAAGGCGCGCTTGGCGCCGCTCGATGGACCGACATGATCCCTCAGCTCGTGAAACGAACTCAGATAGCCGATCTCGGGCACGTCGTACTTCACTCCGAGCAACTTCAGACGGAAGTTGGTGTCGGGCGTAGTGGCTTCCCCGATGGTGAATCGCGGATGGATCTCGGCCTCGAGAAGCAGCACCGACAGGCCGCCCTTGGCGAGAATGGCGGCCAGCATCGCGCCACCCAATCCGCTTCCGAGAATCATGACGTCATACTGAGGTTTGGCAACCATGTTAAGCGACCCCCACGCGCGCTCGAATCTCATTTACTAAATGTTTCCGGACCAGATCGTAAGCGTTGGTAATTCCCTTACCCCGCACTTGGCTCCGGCTTGCGGCCGCAGCAGCCTCGGCCACGTCGGCAGTTTCGTCCGTGCTCATGCCGAGTAAGACACTGCAGGCCAGTTCCGTGGTATCCGAATAGTTTCCGCCCTTTTGTCTCAGGCGAGCGGCGAACGGAAGGCCTGAGAGGAAGTCGGCCTGATACGGTCCTGACAGGTCCCGCAAACTTTGCAGCGCACTCACGCCAACTCCGCCAGCGTACGCGGCGGCGACGCCAACGCCATTCCACAGTTCGGCGCGGCGGGCTTCCGGGAATCGATCGATGGCGGAGCTGATCCCAAGAGGCTGCGCGCACTTCACCCACCACATCGCGCGGCCTACTCCGGAATCGAACAAGCGGGCCCCGAGCGGACCGAGCGCTTTGGGCGGATCCTTGGCGCCGTCGATGTAGCGAGTGTGGTGGAAGAACCCTTGGTGGAAACCATAACCGTCGGGAACGCACCAGGCCATGAGCGGATCGAGGGTATCGAGATACCGGTCCATGTTCCGCATCCCCCACGGCAGGCGAGCGATCGCAAAGCCGGCGCCCACGACGATGATGTAGTCGTGATCTTTGCCCTCGCGTTTCACGAATCGCGCTAAGCGGTTCGACTTGCCGGGAATCATCAGGTCGAGCATCGCGAGATAGAGCCCCACGCCCTCAAAAGCAAAGCCGACGTGATGGTTGTCGAATTTGCGGTGCAGACGCTCCACGAGCTTGTCCGCATCGGGAGTCCGCACCGCCAGGTTGTAGCCGCCGATGAAGCTGCCGAGCATGCCCTCCAGCTTTTGGGACAAGGCGGGATCGGGTATGTCGAACCCCCGCTCCGCGAAGCTGGCTTCTTTGGAACGAATGGTCAGCGGTTGTTTTAGCAAGAATGGCAGCATGAGCCCGCCCCGAGAAACCGCTAGTTCGATGCGCCGTGGTAAGCCGGCACGTCCAGAGGCACACCGTTCGCGGCGCGCGGCCGCCCGTTACCGTCCCCGACTTCCCCGCTCACGCCGCCCACCCAGACCGAGATGCCGCCGTCAATGACGAGCACACTCCCGGTAAAGAGCTTCACTGCGTCGCTCAGCAAATACGCGATGAAATGCGAGACATCGCGATCGACGCAAAGGCGCGGAAATACAGTGGCGCGTTCCCAGCTTGCGATGAGCCGCTTGCTCTCCGGCCATTTGTTCAACAGATCCCCGTAGATCGGGCCCGGCGAGACACAGTTGATCTGGATGTTGTACTTGGCGAATTCGATGGCCATGGTCTTGGTCAGCGATTCGACGGCAGCCTTTACCGCGGCCATGCAACCGAAGTAGTCCACGTATCCGTTCGCGGCCGGGGACGAAAGGGTAATGATCTTCCCGCCGCCGCGGCGCTTCATCAACTCCACTGCCTTCAAAGAGCACTGGTGCAAGCCGATGACATTCGTCCGGAATGCTTTTTCCCAATGCTCCGCTGTGATGTCTTCGAGCTTGGCTAACATCCCGTTGGAGGCATTGGCGATGAAGAAATCGAGGGCTCCGAACTGCTTGTCGATCTCGGCAAAAATGGCGTCGCGGTGCTGCGGGGTAGCAACCGACCCCCAGATATGGACGGCCTTGCCGCCGGCCGCCTTGATTTCCTCCGTGGTCTTTTCGCCCAGGTCCTTCGAGTGGAACGAGTTCACGATCACGGTTGCACCGAGGCCGCCCAGGTAAATGGCGATGTCCTTTCCAAGGCCGTGGCCCGAGCCTGTGACGAGCGCGATTTTGCCCTCGAACGGACGGCGCTCCGGGGTAAGCGCAGCGAACGAGCTATTCAGAATGTCGGCGGCGGCCTGTGAAACAGGAGGCGCAGGAGCTGCCGGGGCCGATACTATGGCTGCAGGTGTGGGTGCCGGCGCGGCGATGTAACTCCGCAGTGCGTCAGTGACTGCGCCAATCGTCTTCAAGCTCTCGCGCGGAATCTCCATGTCCTCGGGCAGGTGATAACGCTCGCGAAGCACCGCGAACACTTCGCCAAGTTTTACGGAGTCGATGCCGAGATCCTCTTCCAGTCCCGCCGAAGGATCGAGAATGTCGAGAGGATAGCGCGTCACTTCAGCGAATACGGCGCGCACACTCTGGTCCAGATCCTTGACCGCGACCGCGCCATTCGATAGCGCGCCATTCTTCGACGCCGGCGGAGCGGCGGCTGGCTGCGCGACAATCTGCGGCGCGGGCTGAGGCGCAGGTGCATTCTGCGCCAGATAGTCCCGCAGACTCGCGGCGATCGACCCGATATTGCGGAGGTTCTCCCGCGGGATCACCAATTTGTCGGACAAATTGAATTTCTCGCCGAGGACGCCGAACACTTCGCCCACTTTGACTGAGTCGATCCCGAGATCCTCTTCAAGACTGGCGGAGGGGTCGAGAATCTCCAAAGGGTAGCGGGTAACTTGTGCGAAGATCGCGCGGACTTCTTCGGTCAGATCTGCCACGGTGGCTGGCGCCATTGCTGTGCTCATACTCCTCCTGTTTTCGCTGTCTCAGTCCAGTTGGTGATTGCGGCAAGAATTAGATTCGCCGTTCCTCCAACCGCCAGTTGAAAATCGCTCTTGGGTCCGAGACCCTGCGGCGTCTCGACTCGCATGTACTCGAAATTCCCGGAAAGGCCCGCGGTCTGATGCACTGTTTTCAGCCGCTCGCTTCCCGCCACGATATCGATCTCTATGGACGACATATTCCACAAACTCAGAGTCGCGAAGGCCGGCGTCTTTAACAGACACTCCTTGGCGCTCCAAAGCAGCGTGTAGAGCCAGTCCGGATCCATGTTGAACGAGCGGGCGCAGTCGCCGGTCCAGTTTCTTTCGCGCGGCGTGAAGTTGCGCATGTAGAATGCGGGAACTCTGGGAGACGGGGCCTCGATATCCACCGCACAGACCTCGGTGTCTCCGATGAAGGCACACGCGAGCCCATTGGAATGGGAAATCGCCGTTCTTACACTTTCTCTCTTCGAACGCCAGCCGACCCTCGGTGCGCCGCCGGCGGGAGACTTGTCCCGGGCTACGGTCACGTCGCGATACGCCTCCGATGGAAACTCGGACAAATCACTCGCCCTGATTTGCCGCATGCTCAATGAGCGCGCAGATGCGCCGCATTGCTCGCGTTTAAGAAAGACGAACTTCGCCGCCATCCGCCCGGCCAGCCACTCGGATCTGCGCTGCTCGCTGCGAATCGCCGCGCTTTCGGCAAGCTCTGTCGGCGAGAGGCACGTCGCACATTGATCGGCCGACAGCTCCGCGGAATCGAGTATGCCGACGAGAGACGCGTTAGGAATGGCCATTCCGCACCTCGCCGACTTTTCTGCACCTGCCGCTCTCGACTTCCATAAGAATCGAACCGTTCGCATCCCTAGCCTCCACCGGGCCGATCGTCAGGTATTCCTGGTCTTTTTCTGGATTGAAGCCAGTCATGTAAAGCTTTCCGAGGAGCGTCGGTGTATTCGAAGGACTGGCGATGTCGTAGTACATGTTCATCACTTTTCCCGCCAGCGGGATGTAGATCGGCACAGCGTCGCCGCCCTCGGCATCGATACAGGCAAACCGCCACAGCGAATCCATGACCAGCAAGTTGGCGAGGAAAGGACGATACGCGGTTTCCCGAATCTCTTCTTCGGGGTGATACTCGGCCGAACGGATGCGGTCGCCGGCGACGATGTTCTGAAGAGTCCGGAAGGGACCCGTCAATTGAACCGGCGGAGCGCCCGTAATGTAGGGATCGTGAAGCATACGGCCTTCGGCCCGATGCACGCCGTGTCCGTTTTGCGCCGCATGGATCGCCGCGCTCAGCCGCACCGACATCTCGAAATAAACGACGTCTTTCTGGAGCACCATGCCGTTTTTGTGCAGGAAATCGGAGATCACCTGCACACGGACGAACGTGCTGTGTTCGTCTTCGCTGAGACGGGTGACATTCAGGCGAAGCTTGGTGGGCACATCCGTGCGCACGCGCACAAATCTACGGAAGGATGCTTCTTCAAAGGCCGTAATCTTCAGGCCCGGGCAAAACTCGAGTGCGGCTTCGGCGACGATCATGATGAGATATGCGCCGGGCAGCGTGGGAATGCCGTCCACGATGTGATTACGGATGTAAGGCGCCTCATCCAGATTCACCGTGCGCTCGATGAGCAAGTGATTGCGCTTGGCGCGCGCGGGCGCTATCCGGCGGGCCGGGCGAATATAGCCGTTCCCGGTGGTTGCGACGTTGTAGAACTTCAGCTCGCCGTCGGCCATTAAGACGTTGATCGGGGCGGTGGGTTCACCGACTAAGAACTTCGAGAAAATGTCCTGGCCTTCGCTCTTGGTGACCCCGCGCAGGCCGCGATTAGCTGCCAGCGCCGCAAACTCCGTTCCGCGCGTCATTCCAATCCCGGCCCATCCCAGCCACGCGATGGAACACCACTGCGCGGCATCCTGACCGGAGCCATTCGCCGCGGCCATAACATCGCCCAGCCGGTTCATGGCTTCATTGGCCGCGCCGTAGTCGGGTTGGCCATCGTTCCCCATGTAACTGAAAGCAGACGTCAGAAGATGGTAGTGTACTGGCCGGCCCGCGCGCTGCTTCTCGCAAGCCTGATAGATATGCTGCAGACTCGCAATCTTCGCGCGAACCACACTGCGGAAATCGTTGATGGTCTTCTTCGTGAGGACTTTGGAGATCTGCTGGCCGGCCCCGTGCAAAACCATGTCCAGACGGCCGTATTTCTGATAGATCGAGTTCACGATCGATGCCGTCGTATCGCCGTTCGTCATGTCGGCGCTGATGTATTCGAATCGGCCCGGCAACGCGGAAAGGCGCCGCATCACATCGTGAACTTCCTGCGCGGCCTGATAGGAGCGGAACTGATCCCTGAGCTGCGTGATCTTCTTTCCCCCGCCCTTAGCGAGTTCGCGGCGATAGAACTCCTGCTCATGCTCGGCGAGCTGCGCGGAGTCCATTTGAAGCAGTTCGGGCGGCGCCGACGCTGGATTGGTGCGGCCGACTGCGATCACCGTGCAACCAAAACGGGTGAGCAGTTCCTCGGCAAGCACCGCGGTCACGCCACGGCCACCGCCGGTAGCGAGAACCACGGAATCCGCGTTCAACAACGGACTCTGGCCGCTGGATGCCTGCTCCAACTTCGCGAGCTGAATCACAAAACGCTTCCCATCGCGGTAATTCACTTCAACCGGTTGCCCGGTTTGAGAAAGCTCGGATTCAAGCAGCGCCAGACCCTGGCGGAAATCGGTGTCAGCTACGTTCAGGCTTCGACAGACGGCGCTCGGTAGTTCGCGCGCAAGCGATTTCACGAACCCGGCTATCAGGCCGGTAAATGGATTCACACGGCCGTCAATAAAGGCTCCGAGACACAGCGAGCCCATGGCGATCTGGCCGCTCTGAAAGCCGTCATAGTGCCGGCGGCAAACGGCGAAGACCAGGTCGACCAGCCCGAGCGAGCTGTCGACCGGCGTCGTCAGCAGTGAATCGGGGAGCGAGTCCGCGAGAAACTTGACCGGCACGATGGTATCGAATGGGCCCGGAAGCGAGGCCAGAGCTTTCGTCACGGCTTCTTCGTTCGCAAGATCGATCGAGGTTGCATTGGCGAGCGAGGCCGGTTGCGGGCAAAGGACGTGGTAGTTGAGCCCGGCGAGAGTTCCGTTCTTCTCGATCTGCTTCCAATGATCAGGCTGGCCGGTGAGGAACAGGATCTTGCCCAGGGACCGAGGCTTGGCTGCGGCCGGCAGTTGCGCGGCTGTCTCAACCGGCGTGTAGTTGTAAATGGGCGTGCCTTGGATGAAAGCGTAGGCCGCTGATCCGAGCAACGTCTCCGGTTTCGGCGCAGGCGGCTTCGGCGCGGGCAGCGCCGCACCATTCGGTCTGAGCACAAACCCAGAAGCGCTGGCTTCCTTCTTCTCATCACGAACTCTCGCGATCGCTTCCGCGAGTTCGACGGCGCCCTCCGCGCCTCGATAGTGAATCGCTTTCGTCTGCGAGGCCTGCGAGCCGCCAACCGTGAGAAGGCATGCGACCGGAAGATTCAGTTCACGGGCGGTCGCTTCCGTGGTGAGCAGCATCAGGAAGACGGCTTCGGCATCGTCCTTGGACATGCGAACGGCATTCAATCCGCCCGCGAGCACGGCCTTTGAATCGCCATGCGCCAGGAAATCGCCCGCCACCAGAACGGCCTGCGCGAGCGAATTGGAGCCCATGTCGACCACCACGTTCGGCCCATTCAGTTCGAACATATGTGCGACGCGCCCGGAGATCACGTTCGGCATCAGACCCGGCAGCGTATAAGGGCCGGAAGGAATCACGTCCTTGCGAACCGCGGCGCACAGGCGATCGAGAATCGCGTTACGCGCCCCCGGCGGAAGACCGTCCGGCTCCCGATCCTCGGCGAATCGCCGCTTCAAACGATCGAGAAAGATGCGCTGATTGGCCCGAATCCCGCGCTCGGTTTTGGATTCCACGCCGATGACGACACCGGTCTCGACACGCAGCTCCTTCAGGCGATCTCCTAGCACCGGCAGAATCCGCTCCGCGGCCAGCAAGGGGAGAAACTGGCCGGGGTCCATGTGATCCGTTACGTCCGGCAGAACCATTTTGCCTTTGGGCAAACGCAGCGCGGATCGATTGAATGCGCGCTGGCCAGTAGGCCGCGAGCTCTCCAGTCCGCTTTCGGCCGGGAACAAGATGGCAGCATCGATCACTGCCAGCGTCATCGGCTGGGGAGTTTTCGGACGAACCGAAGCGCAAAGTTTCCGGTGATACGCGGGATGGAATTGCTCGAGAATCAAGTGCGCGTTTGTTCCGCCGAAACCAAAGCCGTTGATCGCGGCCCGCCGCGGCAGAGATTTGATATTCGCTGGCCAGGCGCTCGCCGTTGTGGAGATGCGAAATGGCGAACCGGTCAACTGAATGTCCGGATTCGGGGACGCGTAGTTGTATTGCGGAGGAACCGTGGCGTGCTCGAACGCCTTGCAAAGCTTGATCACTGACGCGGCTCCCGCGGACCATCCCGTGTGCCCGGTCAGCGCCTTGACGCTTCCCAGTTCAATGGGCGGTAACGACGGGTCGCGAGAAATCGCCTGGCGCAGTGCTCCGAACTCGACCGCATCTCCCACCGGAGTCGCGGTGGCGTGCGCCTCGACATACTGGATGGAGTTCATGTCGATGTGGGACGCTTCATACGCGCGGCGGATCGCGATGCTTTGGCCCTTGGACTGTGGAACGTTGATGGCCGGGCTCTTTCCGTCGCTCGATATACCAACGCCGCGGACCACGCCGAATATCCGGTCCCCGGCAGCCATCGCGTCGGCGAGTCTCTTCAAGACCAGGACGGTGGCGCCTTCGCCAAAGATCACGCCATCGGCTGTCGCGTCCAGCGGCCGGGTGCCCGTGGAGCTCAGCCCGCGGAACTGCGCGAACAGCGCGCTATTGGCAAGTGCCGGGGCGAACACGCCGCCGACCAGCATCACGTCCTTCACGCGATCCTGCAATGCCCGGACGCCGGCGCCGATCGAATAAAGAGACGACGAGCAGGCGGCGTCGATAATGTAGGTTCGGATGGGACGCCCGGCCAGCGCTTGGATCACGGTCCTGCAGCTCTCGCACTGAGGAGCTCTCGCGCCATGTGCGGGCGGCTCGCCCCACACCCTGCGCATCGTGGACGCGAAGGCCGCGCGCAAACCCGCATCGGGCTCCACCTGCGCGAGAGTTTCTTCCATGCTCGCTTCGAAGACGGCGTAGTCGTATCCGCCGGAGCCGTCGGCAGTAGCGCCCAGGATGCACTCAATTCGGTCAGCCGGCAACACTGCGAGAGTCGGCTTGAGACCCGCGAGCGCCTGAGCCCCGGCCAGAGCGAGGAGTTTCTCCACGCGCGTAAGGTTGTTGAATTCCGATTCCGTGTAGGACCCGGCCAACAGCGTCGCGTCGTATGAAATTTCCCCCGCGCTCCCGCTCAGCAGTGTGTAGGTCTTGTCGGAAACGATCTTTGGATCGGATCCGCCCACGCCGGCGAGAAAGTCGCGCTTAAAGGTCTCGTCTTCCAGCCCCAAGTCGGCGATGCCGCTGACGCCGGTTAAGACGTTGTTCCAAAACTGCTCCGGATCATGCGCGCCCGGGAGCACGCATCCCATCGCGACGATCGCAACCGGTTCGTCCTCGCATGGTTCCACTTCGCCGGTGAAGTCTTGCTCTGCGACCGGCGCCACTGCGATTGGCGTGATTGGCGCTGGGGGCGAGCTCGGCGCAGTGTCGACCGCTGCTCCATCCAGTACGCGGGAAGCCCGCTCCAGCACCTCCCGCATCTGTCTCGCGAGTTCGACCAGCTCCCCGGATGCCTGCGGAACGGCCGTGGAGGCTCCAGCCCCAAATTCCTGAAGAATCGCCGCGCAGCCCTTCTTCGGACCATCGTCGGCGTGCGCCGCGGCGCGAGCCGCTATGCCTTCCAATCCGGATGCCAGCACCACTTTGGTTGCGATGTTGCCCGCCCCGCACTCGACGAACCTCCGGAAGCCCTGTTGGTGCAGGCCGGCGAGCGTGGCCGCGAAATTCATCGGCTTGACGAACTGTTCCGACAACACAACGGCGAGATCGGCTCCGCTCGAATACAGCTTGCCTTCGGTACACAGGTACACCGGGATCGCCGCAGGCTGGAACTTATAGGAGCAGAGCATCAATCGAAACGGCTCGACACCTGGCTTGAGCAACGCGGAGTGAAATGGGTACCTGGACTTCAGCACCGTCAAATTGATTCCCTGACGGGCCATGAACTCGCCCAGTTGATCCAAGTCTGCGGCCAATCCTGAAATCACGGTTTGCCGCGGGTGGTTTATCACGGCAATCTCAAGCGACGGCCTGCCAAGCGACCGGATAATCTCCCGCGCGCGGTCCGCGCCGCAGGACACGGCGGCCATCTTTCCGCCCGTGGCAAATTCCCGCAAAACGCCCGACCGCTGGCACACGATTCGCAGCCCCGTTTCGAAGCTATACACGCCGGCAACGGCAAGCGCCGCCAATTCACCGAAGCTGTGCCCCAGCAAAAAATCGGGCCTCAGACCGGAGGCCATCAATTCGCTCGCAATCAGATAGTTGGTGACATAAATTGCAACTTGATCGAGTTCGGGGCACGCCTTGAGAACGCTGTCCCGCTCCTCCGCGGTGCGGCTCTCGACTAATGACAGAAACTCGCCGCCCAGAATCTGGCGCGCGATATCGTTCGCCCGGGAGAACTCCGCCTTATAAGAAAAGCCGTTGTGCAACTCGCGCAGGACATCGCCGTTGTACGAGCCTTGACCCGGAAAGGTGAATGCGAGTTTTCCCGCTAACGGAGCATTTGCCATAACTATCCCTGGAATTCGTACTCCTTCATGTTTTCATCGACGATCTTGGGGTATGCGGATCGTTTGGAAGCGTTGGCAATCGCCTTGCCCAAGCAGCGTATCCGTTCCGGGAAAATGTGGCGGACGCCGCTGGATCCCGATCTCGCCCGTTCCGCGAAACTCGGATTGGTCAACGGCTCGATCAGATTCCATTCCACTTCGGCATCCAGGTACTTCGCGAGAAACGGAGGGCCCGGAACCAGTTCATGTGTGTCCTTGTGAATCAGAATCATGGTCTGATAACCGCAACAGACCGGCTGACCCGTCTCGTCCATCACCCGGAAGCAAAGCCGGAAGCTGCTTCTCGATGGATCTTCGTAGGAAAGCAGGATCCCGACCTTTTGGCCCAGCCATACCGGCGCAAGATTCAAGCTGTAGGCCTCCCGCGTCAGCATGACGATGTCCTTGGCCTGTTCGTCGAAACATCTCTGGCCGTTGAGTGACGTTTCAAACAGAATCGTTTCACGGGCGATGTTCTGGAACTTGAAGTTGGTCATGTGGTGATGCGACCCATACGCCATAGTGTCGTGAAAGAGAATCTGGTACTGCATCGCAAAAAAAGGCATACCTCGTAAGCCGCCGATGGATCTCCTAGTTAGCGCGCGCAGCGCCGAAAAAATTGCGAGCCGTCGCGGGATCGCGCCACGCGCAGTCTCAACCGCAACTGGAGACCGCACCAAACACGGTGCAACACAGACAGCTATCCCGCGCCAGTTATTTTAGATTTGTTCGAATTCGGCTACTGGGCCTACGCGCGAAACAAGTCCAAGGGCGTGGGAATACGCAAGCGGCTGCGGCGGCGCCGCTTTTGACGATAAACTATCACCACGGGAAGGATGCCGCCCGCCGGAACCGTTGAATTCGATCGAGCGTCTTGCACGATCTCATCGACTTCCCGCATCAAAGGTCCCCGGCCGTCCTTGAGCCGGCGGATGGATGCTTTCGACCGCGAACCCGCGTCCATGATTACCGGAACCGCGCTTTCTAAAGTATGTGATTCAGTCACTGTGGCCCTCACCTTCCGTTTCACTCGCCATCACCTTTCCTTCGTTATCGCTTACGCCAAAATTCCGTCCTCTGGATGTGCATCCGGGACATAAGTGGCTACGGTTCGGCTTTACAAGGACAAAAATCCCCTAGCAACGCCTGGGACTGGAAAATCGCCCCGCTCAGGAAAACGATCTGAGCACGGGCGAAACTTACCCGAAGAGCGGGATGTTCGTGAAAGCGCGCGCGACCCGTCGCAGCTGCCTTCTGAGCCTGCGCGTATTGTAGGCTTCCGCGATGTCGTGCAGTATGGGACTGGCTTCGGAAATGGTCTTCGACACGCCGTAGGAGACGTTCTCCACAAAGTCCACAACGGGGCCGTCTCTACGGGTCGCCGCGGATTTGTCGCGATGCTCGATGTAAGTGTCGACGCCGTTGTCGACAGCCCGAGTTACCCGGCGCACAGCTTTACTTACTCGCCGGTCAATATCGGTGAGGCGCCGGACGCCTCTTGAAGATGTTTTCCTTTTTTTGTGGCCTGTTCCAGAAAGATGAACAGTCCGTGAAGTGTGTTCCGTGCCAGCTGAAGCAGTGGCATCGCCTTTCACCGTTTGTTCCATCGAATCCTCCGTAGATTTAAACTACCACAACGAACTAAAGATGCAAGAGAGAAGTTGCCAGCCATTGGCCCCTAGCGACGTGTTCTTTATTAACATGGTTAACTCTCAAGCACGCGGTGAAGGAAGTGTATGTAACTCTCCAAGTTAACGTGACACATAAGCGCTCATCCGTGGTAAGTCGCGACGTTTTTTTGGTACCGCTTTGGTACTTCACGGATACAGCCTGGACACTACGCACGCCGTTGCACATACGGCCTAAAGACCCTCCGGGTAGCCTGGATCGAGACTTGACTGCCGTATCAAAGCATGCTAATTTTGCGTCACCTTGGGAATCGTCGAGCGCAAAGAACGCCAAAGACAGGGCCTTCGCCAAGAGATTCTTAGCGCGGCTTTAGATGTCCTTGCCAACGAGGGCTATCATCAGCTTTCCATGCGAAAGCTGGCCGAGAAGATCGAATACTCGCCCACCACCATTTATCTCCACTTCAAGGACAAGGCCGAGTTGTTCGAGTGTGTTTGTGAGCAGACGTTCGCACAGTTGTCCGATATCTTCCGCCGGACTGTCGAGGCCGCTGCCGATCCGCTCGAAGCGTTCCAACAGAACTGCCGCGCCTACGTCGACTTTGGCTTGCAGCATCCGGACCAATACACGGTTGCGTTTCTTCTGGATTCCGGGCAGCGCCTGGCTCCTGAAGAGGTCCTGCAGAAGTTCCCCAAAGCGATGGAGGCTTTTTTCCAGTTACGCGCCGGAGTCGCCGAGTGTATGGCGACAGGCAAGTTCGCCGAGGCGGACCCGGAGTTGGTCAGCCAGGTGGTCTGGGCGTCGCTGCACGGCATCACCGCACTGCTGATCGTCAAGCCAAGCTTTCCCTGGTGCGACAAGCACGCTCTGCTCGACTTGATGATTCAGAGCATGCTCAAGAGCCTGCGGCCGGAGAATGCGGAGGCGTTGACGGCTCCGGTATCGCGCGTCTAACAGCGCTCAAATAGATAAATGATGAGGCGAAGCGGGATGCTCGACACTGCCGGTTCTTCGGATGCCTTCGGGCCGCTGGCATCAACGGCTCTTTCACCGTCCGCGCAGGCGGCCGGAAAATGCGAAATCCACGATTTTGGTTCCGTAAAGTGGGCCTGGGCGGGCCGCCACTTGACGGGGGACGTTCCGTACAGCCTCCTCTTGGACAACTCCAAGCCGCGTCCCGCTGATGTGGCTGTGGTTCGCGTGGAGAGAGTCGGGCACCACCACCATATTGAAACGGAACAAGAGCGCAGGCTTCGGCTCTACGAAGGCGACCGGCTGGTGGGCGTGTTCGGAAACAGATATGCCACCGACGTGTATGAGGGCCGGGTTCTTGATCTGAAGAAGCTCCATCTGTTGACCGCCAGCGGCTTGATTGGGACCGTGGTGTCGCGCCATCACGACGTCGGCCGTCCCACCGCGCTCTCTTTCGTCGGTTACCTCGCCGACTCGTCGGGTAGCCGGATCAATTTGAAGGAGCTTCGCTTTCAGCCCGTGGTGGGACTTCGCCCGTCGCCGGAGGTAGTCCTGGTGGTCGGCACCGGGATGAACACTGGAAAGACCACGGTGACGCGCAAGATCCTGCGCGCCCTAGCCGCCGGCGGCGTTCGCGTGGCGGGCTGCAAGCTCACCGGCAGCGCCTCTCCCAGAGACTTGTACGAGATGCGCGCAACGGGAGCTGTTCTTGCTACCGATTTCAGCGACTATGGCTTTCCGTCAACCTGCGGGGAGCCGCTTGGCGAATTAATCCGGCTCATGGACGTTATTACGGATGCCGGTGTGCGCGCCGGCGCACAGTTGGTGGTTGCCGAGATTGCGGATGGGTGCCTGCAGCCGGAGACGCAAATGCTTCTCGAATCCGAGGAGATCCGGCGCCGGGTCCGGGGAGTTGTGGTGGCTGGCGCCTGTTCGAGTTCGCTGCTGTTCGCCACCGAGTTCGTGCAGAAGGCCGGGCTGGACGTGTGGGCCGCCTCGGGCCTGGCTACGAACTCTCCGCTTTTTGTGCGCGAGTTTTCGGCCCGAAGCCCAGTCCCGGTAGTTTCGTCGCGAGGTGGCGCAGCCCGGCTGGCACGCATTATTGTGGATAAGATGGCGCTAGGAATTCGGCAAGAGCGCAGGTGGAAAGCGTCCGCCCAAGTGGCCGCGCAGGTAGAGTAATGAACACCCCCGCCGTTGGTCAGCCTGGTATTTCCGGGCCACTCAGTGGTGTTCCCGCCGCGGGCGATTTCGAACTGATCGGAAACTCCGTCCAGGGCCGGCCACTCATCGTCAGTTATTGCGGAGAGCCCGGTGCGCGGCTGCGGATCTTCATTCTAGCCGGCCAGCACGGCGATGAGCCGGATGCGCGAGATGCGGCTGCGGAATTGCTCAATCGAGTTCTGGCCGGAGCTTTTCGTGCCCCTGTTCAGATGGCCGTCCTGACCGATGCAAACCCGGACGGTGGGTTGGCTGGAACCAGGCGCAATGCCGCCGATGTGGATCTGAACCGCGACCATCTGCTTCTTTCCACGCCTGAAATATCAGCGGTACACGCCTTCGTTGACCGCTGGCAGCCCAATCTCATCATTGACGTCCACACCTATCGTCCCTGGCGCAGAGAGTTGTTGCCGTTCGATTTCGTATTTCCGCAAGACGTCATGATCGACTTTCAGACCAACCCGGCGGTCCGCACCACCATCGGACCCGGGCTCCGGCGCAAAGCCCTGGAATTCGTGAAACTGCGCATGACGGAGGCGGGCATCCGCTGCGACCGGTACACCATCATTCGTTCCGGAATTGTGCGGCACAGCAATGTCGACGTTCTGGACGCCCGCAATGCCCTGGCGGTCCGGTTCGAAATCCCGGCTGTCCTGATCGAGGGCCGCCGTTCATCGCCGGATGATTCCATCGCGTTCACGCCTCCCAACATCGCCCTGCTCCGATCCATGGAAGCGGTGATCGACTGGGCAGCAGAAAATTCAGACGCCATCGCGCAACAGAATCGCGGCTCCGCCGGGCTGGTTCCGGTGCGGTGCCACCACTCGGGATCGAACGCGCCGCGTTACATGGAAATGCAGTCCGCCAGCAGAGGCGATATATCAGTGGTGGAAATTCCCGGCAGCTATCTGCCGGATGTCACGGTTACCAGAACCGTCCAAACACCGAGTGCTTACGGCGTGCCTCGCAACCTGATCGGCGTCCTGGCGGCAGTCGCAAAACATCGCTTCGAAACCGCCGGCGTAGGCGATTTTTGCTCTTCCATCACGGAGGAATATCGCATCGAGTCCCTGATCCCGTCCAGCGATGAAGATACTCCGGCGCTTCCAATCTGTTCGGCGCAGCCCACTCCCCTGAATCTCGATGACTTCGTCGTTTTTCCAACGCGGCAGCCCGGGGGGCGTTTACTCACGCTGTTGCTGGAGCCGGAATCGCAGTTTGGTCCCCACCGCTTGCCCGAGCTGGCCGAGTTGCTGCGGCCGGGAGCACTGTATCCAGTGATTCGCGTAGTGTAAGAGCCCGCGGACGGTTTACTTGCCGTTCGGCTGCGCGGGGGAAGGCTCGATCCGAATGAGCGCACCGTCGTTTTCAGCCGTCAACACGTAGAGGAAGCCATCGGGACCCTGGCGCACGTCGCGAATGCGCTGTTGGAGCTCGCGCAGCATCGATTCGCGGTGAAGCTCCTCCCACTTGTCATTGAAATCGATTCGCTCCAGATGGCCGGAGCGCGGAACTTCGCCCTGGCGCATGCCGCCTACGAACACGTTGTTTTTCCAGTTTGGGAACTTGTCGCCGGTGTAGAAGGTCAGGCCTGAGACCGCGATCGCCGGCACCCAGAACACCAGCGGCGGCTCCATCCCCTCACGCCACGGGACCTCCGACACGCGCGGTCCGAGATAGAAACGCCCGAAGCTCACAATCGGCCATCCGTAGTTCTTGCCCGCCTGCAGGACGTTGATCTCGTCGCCGCCGTTCGGCCCGTTCTCGCATTCCCAGATCGCGCCCGTGTCCGGCTGGACGGCCAGGCCCAAGGCATTGCGATGGCCCATCGTATAGATCTCCGGCCGGTAGCCCGGGCGTCCGACGAACGGATTATCCGGAGGAACGGTTCCATCGTCGCGCAGCCGCAGCACCTTGCCGGAGAGGTCATTCGGATCTTGCGCGCGCGCCGCTCCCGGTGGGTCGCCGATGCCGACGGTCATATACAACATGCCGTCTTTGCCGAAGACAATCCGCGATGCGAAGGCGCCTTCAGTCGCGGTCGAAAAGATGTCGCGGACGTCGGCGAGAGCGCTCCCATCCCATCGTCCGCGGGCGAGCGTGATGATCCCGGCGTTGTTGGCGGTCGGCTTGTGGTAGGTGAAGTAAACCAATTTGTTCTCGTTGAAGTGCGGATGCAGCGCCAGGTCCATCAACCCGGCCAACGCTCGTGCTTGCACCTGCGGCAAGCCTGCGATTGGATTCGGATCGAGCACGCCATTTCGCACAATGCGTAAGCGTCCAGGGCGCTCGCTAATAAGGATGCCGCCATCTGGGAGAAATGCCATGCTCCAGGGCTGATTGAGCCCTTTGGTGACGATCAGCCGGATCTGATGTTGGATGCCAGTGTCCAATACGATGGGCCCATCCGGAAGGGGCGGGGACGGCCAGATGATGGGTGGAGGCGCCGTGGGCGTTCGCGCGGCGCTGCCTTGTGGCCCCGCGGCCTGTTGGGCGCGCCCGGCGACTCCGGCGAGAGCAAGCACTGCAATCGTCACGGCGAAACCGATCGGATAAAGCCGTTTCATCGACATTCTCCTTCTGGAGTAGCTCTGGCTCCGTGGGATCATTCTACAGCACGCTATCTTACACGTTCGTCGCCGCCGGCAGTGTCCCGCAACGAATTTTTTCAGCGAAAAGGTACATTCGCCATGGCTGTCCTCCGATATTGGATTAAGGCGGGGTCTGACCATCCGCTGTCGATGACAAGGCGCAGGGGCAACAAACTAATCCGGATTACAGCAGCGCTGCTTGCGATTCTGCCTTCCACAGCGGAAGCCGGCGAAATCATCCCCATCCGATTGCTGTTGCCACAGCCAGGAACGGCTGCGAGCGTTCCCTCGGGCAGCAACATCGAGACGGAAGGTACGCTGTCTTCGGATCCGATTCCCGTCGGAGACCGAGCCTGTTTGGCCTACGCCCAGGACAACGACGCTGCGATCGTTCTATTTGGGTCCGAATCGGTCCTTTGCGGCCGGTTTCGGGCCGGCGAGCGTATTCGGATTCAAGGTCGGCTCGCGACGTATCAAGGCGGCGAAGAGATTCGTGTAGATTCGATCGCGAGCATCGGGCATGCCACGGCTCCCGCGGCGAAAGACGCTTTGATCGGGGAGATTAACGAAGGGAATCTCAATGCGCGGAGAGTTCGCGTGGAGGGGCGACTCCTGGTGCCGCCTGACTTCATGGCACATGGTGCATGGTTCAGCGACCGGTCCGGCAAGATCCGCCTTTTTATACGTGAGGAGTTGTTCCACGACCGCGCGTTTGGAGATCGGTTCTTATCCGGTGGCGAGGTCGAAATCACAGCATTCGTCCGAAAATATCAAGAGAATCCTGGCGGCCCGGTCGAGTACAACTTGGTGCCGGACCGGACTTCCGACCTTCGGTTCGCGCCCCTACCGCCATACAGGAAGATCGCGGCCGGCTGCTTCCTGGCGCTTGGCTTATTCATCATGGTTTTCCTTTGGGTTAGGCAGCGTGTTGCTGGAAAACGCGCCGAGGCCTTGAATCAGCTGAATCTTGCTCTCACAGAGGCGTCCAAGCTGAAGAGCCAGTTCGTCGCCAACGTCAGCCACGAGTTGCGAACTCCAATGAACGGGATCATCGGAATGTCTTCGCTGCTGCTGGACTCGGCGCTCAACGCGGAACAGCGAGACTACGCTGAAACTGTCCTGCAATCCGCCGAATCGCTACTGATTCTGATCAACGACATTTTGGATTTTTCCAAGATCGAGGCGAACGCGCTGCGGCTGCAGGAAGAGAACTTCAGCATACGCGACATGTTGGCCGAGGTGATGAAGCTATTCGCCCCGCAAGCGCAAAGCAAGCAGATAGAGCTGAATTGCTCCGTTGCCGACGATGTGCCCGTTACGGTCTGGGGCGACAGCGGAAGAATCCGCCAGATTCTGACCAATCTGGTTGGCAACGCCATCAAATTTACCGAGCGAGGCGAAGTCGCGTTGAACGTAACACGAGTTCCCCTCACGGATGGCAAGATTCAACTCAAGTTTCAAATCTCAGATACCGGCATCGGAATTCCGGAACACGTTGACCCCAGTTCCTTGTTCGAGCCATTTCATCAGGCGGATGGATCGATGACCCGCAGGTTCGGCGGAACGGGATTAGGACTCACAATCTCGAAGCAGTTGATCGAGCTTATGCAGGGGGACATCGACGTGCGCAGTTTGCCGGGCAAAGGCTCGACGTTCCGCTTTCACGTCGTTTTGGGACCCGGCGATAGAACCTATTCGTAAAAACCCGGGGCTTTCCTGAGCTTCGCATTGCCGTTGAAGTCGTGTTGGATCCAAAGTTGAGCGCCGGTCTTCTTTAGAAAGGCTTCCACAGAGGCGCGGGACGCGACGGTTTGATCCGCGTTGAACTCGGTGGTGGGAATCAAATGCAGCTTCCGCTCTTCCGGATAGTGATATAGATCGCCGCTCAACATCAGCCGGCCCGTCTTCTTTAAGTTTAAGAACAACACCTGATGTCCGGGAGAGTGCCCCGGCGCGGCCATGATCACTACGCTGCCGTCGCCGAAGACATCGTACTCGCTCTTGGTGAGGATCACCGTTTTGCTGCTCTTCAGCGCGCTGAAGTTCTGCGGTTCCGTGCGTGGGGAAGGAGGATCGGAGAACATGATGTCTCGTTCGGCTTGCGTTACCAGCCACGTCGAACCGGCAAACATGTTGGCGTTTCCGACATGATCCCAGTGGAAGTGCGAGAGCGCGAGATACGTGATGTCGGATGGAGCATAGCCCGCTTCGGCCAGTTGCGCGCGCAAAGGCTTCATCGCGGTCGCGTATCGAAGCGTGCCAGGTCCCCCGTCTGGCTTGAATGCGCCGTCGGGAACCGCCCCGGCGTCCCACAGCAGCGTACCTTTCGGGTGGACCACCAGGAAACACGCCACCGACATGTAGGTTGTGGCGAGATCTTCCTTCTTCAACCGATAGGGAGAAGTATCGGGAATATTTAAGCTGCCGCCATCGAACACGTAGAGCCGCAGCGATTTTGGAGCTGGTGTTTTGGGCTGCTGCGATAGCGCCCCGAATGGGAGGACGGTGGCCGCCAGCAACGCTGAGAGTAGTTTGTGCATGGGCTTGTCAGTTCTTCGAAACGTTGAATCCCGTAACGTTGACTTCCGTGTTGTGGGCGAAGCGAAGTCCATAGACGCCATCGGTGGACTTGAGCTTTCCTTCCGTCACCAGAGCGGACTTATCGTAGCTCGCCACCACCGTTCCGTTGATGGAACACTCCACCTTGCCGCCCTTCACCGAAAGAGCGATGTCCTGCGTCACAGGTTGTCCCACGCCCGCCGCTTTGTGCACCGAGGCGTTCGCTTCGCCGGCAAATCCGTTCATCTGGAACGCGCTGGGACCGAAGCCACGCACGATGAATCTTCCGTTGCCGTAAGCGGCGCAATAAAGATAGCTCTGACTCGCGGAGCCCAGATCATTGCCGCCGATAAAAATGCCGTAGGGATGTGGGTGGCTGTTGAGGTTCATGTATTTTGGCTCGGTAAAAGTCGCTTTCACCGTGTAGTCGCCCGTCGCCTTGTTGGCGGGATTCCAATATGCCACCGCGGGACCGGTCGTTACGCGCAACGTGTCGCCTTCTTTCGCGAGTTTCGCGTCGTTTAAGGTGCGGCCCTGCCGCTCTTCGTTGGCGTCGATTTTGCCGGTCCATTGGGGAACGGAAATACCGCCGCCGGCGACGACACGAGATGTCTCGCCCTGCGCGTGCAGTGGCGGCGCGATGAGAATGCAGAGCGAAAGGGCGATCGAAGAAACGTAGAGCAGACGCATGACAGAACCTTTTATCGGGTAATCGACAGCACTTGTTATCTTACGCCCTTCCGGGCGGGCAAGGCGAAAACGACCCGGCGCAATTGGGCAAGTCGCTGTAACATCTATAAGTTGCAAGATCTAGTCTGCTGAGGTTTTCGTCTGATGCCGATATAAGGAAGGGCAAAATGGCACACGAGCCGATCCTCATCATCGACGATAACCCCGCCAATGTGAAGCTCGCCCGGTTACTGCTGGTGAATGCGGGTTTCGAAGTCCGTACGGCCGGGGACAGTTCGGAGGCATTGGAGACGCTGCGGTCATTCTCGCCGCAACTCATCCTGATGGACATCCAGCTTCCCGGGATGGATGGCCTGCAGTTGACTCGCCGCTTGAAAGATGATCCATGCACGCGCGACTCGATCATCGTGGCGTTGACGGCCTACGCTATGCGGGGCGACGAGGAGAGAGCAAAAACCGCGGGCTGCGATGGCTACATGTGCAAGCCGATCGACACGCGCACGTTCGTCGATCAGATCCGGCGTTACCTGGCGAAGTCTCCCCAACAGGCCGCCGCTGTGAAACCCGATACGACGAACGACCCCAGCGATCTGCTGCGCGAGCTGCGCAACGGCTTTTTGGCGGAAGGCGAGGGAATGAGCCGCCAATACGCCGCGGCTGACACCATTGATGAAATCGACGCCATGCGGCGAGTGGTTCATCACTGGGCCGGCATGGGCGGCACGCTCGGTTATCCCGAGATCACCCAGCGAGCGCGGGAGCTCGAAGAATTAATGGAAGCGGAGCCGGGTGTATGGCAGCCGCGGCTGGCTCATTGTTTCGCGGAGATTCAAGAACTCTTCGTTCGGGGCATAGCGAACGCTGGCGAGCCGGCCGTTTCGAAGGACCTGGTCGAGAATCTGACGTCCAAGCAGATCGGTCTGATCGGTTTCAGCGACAGCGAGGCGGCTCGCGTTCGCGCCGCGTTCGATCAAGTCCACGCCACCGCGCGCGACCTGGGAGCGTTGTCCCGAGGCATCGGTCTGGACGCCATGCGCGCGCACGATCTGATCATTCTGAATACTTGCACCGAAGAAGGGACCCGTTGCTGGGAATCGGTTTCCGCTCAGCCGATCCTGGAGAAACCCGTCCTGTTGGTGTCGTCCCGAACAGCGGTGATGGATTCGAAGCTGGCCCTGCTCGACCGGGCCGTCGATTTCGTGCTTGCGCCCTGGGACTCGGAGGAATTGCTGTGCCGCGCCCGCCGCGTGATTGGCCAGAAACCCAAACCGCCCCAGCTGCCGTTGGAGCGCAACGCAAGACCGCTGGTGGTCATCGCCGATGACGATCCGATCATTCATTCTCTGCTGTCTCCTATGCTGGGTAAGCTCGGAGTGGACACTGTTGCGGCGCGCGACGGCAACGAGGCGCTGGATTCAGTCCGCAAGCTGTCGCCGGATCTGCTGGTTCTGGATATCGGCATGCCCCGGCTGAGCGGTATGTCGGTGTTGCGGGAAATCCGCAACGTCCAGGGGAATCGCGCGCTTCAGATCTTGATGCTCAGCGTACGGCAGCAGAAGAACGATATCAGCATGGCGTTTGCCTACGGGGCCAACGATTACGCCGTCAAACCGTTCGATCCCGAGGACGTGACGACGCGGATCATGCATCTGCTGCGCAAGCAAGCGGCGTCGCTCTCCAATGCAAGCTGAGTCCCAACCAGCCCGAAAAGCCCGTCTCGCGCTGCCCCAGAAGATCCGGCTCGGCTTTTCTGTCGGCGTAGCGCTCTACGTGTTGGTGTGGGGCTTTGCTACCTGGAGCCTGGTGCTTTGGGGCCGGGAGATCAACTCGGTGGTAGGAGCCAACCAGGCGCTCACTCAGATTGAACGCGTGTTGTCGAGCGTCGAAAACGCGGAGGCCGGCCAGCGGGGCTACCTGCTGACGGGAAAGCCCAGCTACTTGGCCGACTACCAGGGTGGAGTCCGAGATACCAAGCAGATCCTAAGCGATCTGCGCTCGACGCAGAATGTCTTTCCGTCCCTGGGAGCTCACCTGGACCTGATTGAAGCGCTGGTCCGAGTCAAGTTTTCGGAAATGGCAGAGACCATCGAGCTGCGCCGCGCCGGAGATTTTGAGGGAGCGCGCAAGAAAGTGGTAACCGGCCGCGGGAAAGCGGCGATGGATAAGCTCCGCGCCGCCATCGGCGATACTCGCCGCGATTCGTACCAGATAGTGGAAATCCGCTCGCAGCAGCAGAAGGACAGGGCGCGAGAGACGCAGTGGCGATTCGTGTGTGGTGCGATTCTCTCTCTTATACTTGCGCGCCTGGTCTGGTCGCGGCTGTATCAGGCCGTCCAGTCGCGCGAAGTCACACAGACCGCTCTCGAAAATTCCGCCAAAGAGCTTCGCGAGAAGACGGCGCTGCTCGAAAGCCAGAACGCCGAAATTCTGCGGGCCACGCAACTCAAAAGCGAGTTCCTGGCTAACATGAGTCACGAGCTCCGCACGCCGCTCAACAGCATTACTGGATTCAGCGAGGTATTGATCGACGGCGTTGCAGGGCCGGTGAACGAGGACCAGCGCGAGTATCTCGGCGAGATCCTGGAGGGTTCGCGTCACCTGCTGCACCTGATCAACGATGTGTTGGACCTCGCCAAGGTCGAGTCCGGCAAGATGACGTTCCGTCCCGAAGTGGTCGATTTGGAGGAGTCCATTCAGAAGACGGTGCAGATGCTGGAATTGATGTCGCAGCAGAAGCAAATCGAGATCCGGCGGGAAATCGATGCCGACGGCCGGTACGTCTTTCTGGATGAGGCGCGATTCAGGCAGGTTCTTTTCAACTTTTTGTCGAACGCTCTGAAATTCACGCCGAGCAAGGGCCGCATTACCGTCCGAGCGCTGGCCGAAGCGGAACGGTGGTTCCGCTTGGAGGTGCAGGACACTGGCATCGGCATCTCGCAGAAAGACCAGGCGCTCCTGTTTCAGGAGTTCCACCAACTCGACGCCGGAGTCGCGAAACAGTTTCAGGGCGCGGGGCTTGGGCTCGCGCTGACGAAACGGATCGTGGAGGCGCAGGGCGGCCGGGTCGGAGTCACAAGCGAAGTTGGAGTTGGCAGCACGTTCTTTGCACTGCTTCCGCGCGGGAAAGCGGAGCTGGAGAATATGCTTACGGCGCCGGCGGGAGTCTACCAAACGAAACCGAAGTAGCGCCGGGCGCGGGCATTTGGAGTGGTGGGCCCGACAGAACTCGAATCTGTGACCTCTACCGTGTCAAGGTAGCGCTCTAACCAACTGAGCTACGGGCCCGGAGTACAGCGAGGAAGGCACTCCCAATATAACATCCTGGCTGTTCCCCGGCTTCCTCAAGCCCGCTTCCAATTTCGCCGATAGAGGAGTGTGGATATGCGAAGAGTTGGTCCTTGGGTAGTAATGATCGCTCTGCTCGCGCCGGTGGCGGCCGAATGCCAGTCCGACCCTGCTCTGTGGCGGTTCGTCTATCCCAACGCCAGAGCCCTGGTCAGCATCAATTTGCAGCGCATCCGCCAGTCGCCGGCGATTGCGGCGCTCCACGAGAAGTGGCCCGGCGGCAAACTCACCACCACCTTCCCGGACATCGAGATGCTGGACGATGTCGACCGGATCCTGATCTCGTCGCCAGGCAACCCGACCACCAACGACGCCGGAGCCGAATCGGCTCAGCCTCCCGTGCTGTTCGCGGTGCACGGTCATTTTGACGGAGCTAAGGTGCGCCAGTTCTTCGCGAGGCTCGACACCAAAGCACAATCTTACAATGCATTTCAAGTGTATCGGCCGCAGTCCAAGGGTGACAAGAACATGGCTTACCTTCTGGTCGACCCCGAGACTATCCTTTTTGGGGACGCACCGTCGGTCTTTGCCGCGCTCGACCGCAACCAGTTCGGTCCACCCGCGCCACCGTCCGGCTCGATCCTCGCGCGAGCGGCCGAGATGGAAGCGGCGTATGAATTTTGGGTGGTCATGAACCAGCCCGACTTGCTCGCGAGCGATCGTTTCGCGGGCCTGATTCCTGGGGGCGATTTCGTATCCGGCGCGCAAGGACTCGAGGCCGGCATTAGCCTGCGCTCGGGCTTGGCTGCGGACATCACTGTGCACTTTGCTTCGGAGGCATCGGCCAAGCAGGTGGTTACGGAAATGACGCGGCTGATCGCGGAGGCATCGAAGGACAAGAAAGTTGAAGCGCAGATGCAGGACATTGTGAAAAAACTGAAGTTCAGTTCCGAAGGCCCGGCAGCCAAGATCAGCCTGCGGCTGACTCCGCAGGAATTGGCAAGGAGCGCACAGGCGTTCACGGCGGGGTACAGGGCCGGGGGAGCGTCGCAGGCAGCCGTCCCCGCCCCAGCTCCAGTGCCAACCAAACCGGGAGTAATCCATATTGAAGGGCTAGACGATGGGCCGCGCGAAATTCCGTACCCTGATCACCAGCGCTAGTCACTTACGGATACGCTAGAATCGGCGGTATGGCCAAAGGCAAACGTCAGCTTGTGGAAGTTCGCTGCCCATGCTGCGAGGCGAAGCTGCAAATCGATCCCCAACTCAGCGCTGTGATCAGCTACGAGGAGCACCAGAAGCCCCGGGCGATTGAGGACATCAGCGCTGCCGTCCAAAAAATGAGAGGGGAAGAGGCGCGCCGCGGCGAGACTTTCCAGAAATCGTTTGACGAGCATAAAAGCCATCACAAGGTGTTGGAACGGAAGTTCGACGAACTACTTAAGCAGGCTAAGGAAAATCCTGACGCGCCTAAACCCAAGAGGCCATTCGACTTCGACTAATCCGCCGGCTGCGGGCGGCCCGCTTTGGAACTATTACTCGTAGACGTACTCAGGTGAAACAGTAAGCCGCTTCAGGCGCGAGTCTCAGCGCCGATACAGTGTCTCCCTGTGGCAGGAATCCCTTAGTGGCCGCATACTGGCTTTGGGTGTCGACTAAAGGCGGTGACTGATGCGAAAACGTCTACTGGTAGCTGCGGTGTTCTGTGCTGTGGGACTCGCGGTGGCGATCCCCCTGGCGGATCGCTTTGGATTCGGTCCTGTACAAGCCCTGATCGGCTGCGGCGCGGCTGGCGCGTTCCTCGGCTACGTCGTTAGCATTTTCCTCGACATATTCCTTACAAGCAGCCATTCCACCGAAACAGAGAACTGACGCGGCATCCGCTCTTCCGGGCTGCGATACACTGAGGAACTGCTGTCCGCAAGTTCCAAGGAGGATCGTGTCCGTGTCTGAATGGACGTACGCACAGGAAAAGCCCGCCGAGCGGCTGTGTAAGATCGAACAATACGCCGTGTTAAAGCAACAGGCGGGCGGCGACGTAGAGTTTTTGATCACCGTCCGGGAATACGTGAATCCGCCGGATCCCGCCATGCGCTTTCTGGCCCAGACTGATAAGCAAACCAATCAAAAGACCGCGCCCTACACGCCCACCGGTTGGGGGTCCTCACTGCTGCAGGCACTCGCGGAGTGCATTCAGGGCATCCGAAAGTTTCCCTATGAGCCATAGTCCTCTGCGGATGCCCGTTGCCGAGCCGCGGTAAGTCCTCTTTTTCTAACACTGCCGCTGGTTTCACCGATGAGATTATTTGGTGAAATGGAAACGACGGCCACCAATAAGGACCGGGAGTCAATCGGCGACATCGTGCGCCTGCACGCGCAGTGGATGGACGACGAATTCAGCGGGAGCCGCTGCATACTGGAAAACTTTACGCTCAACGAGTTGAACTTGAGGGATGTGGACCTCAAGGGCGCGACCCTGCGGGGCGTGACGTGCATTGATGCGGAGCTTTCTGCGATCAAGCTCAGTCGAGGAGTGATCGAGGCCTCGGATTTCGAGCGCGCGTTGTTGTCGGCGGGCGACTTCAGCGAGACGCAAATCTCTGAGTGCCAGTTCGGGTCCAGTTGGATGTCGGGCGGCAATTTTTCGGATGCTAAAATTCGCGCCACAAGCTTTCGCAAAGCCAATCTCCGGGAAGGGCGATTTCAGGGAGCCCTCATTGAAAACTGCCAATTCCCAGGAGCCACATTGAATGCAACCGGTTTTCATCACGCCCGGATCAGCGGCTGCGATTTTGCCGAAAGCGAATTCGCCGGCGCACGCTTTTCTCACGCGCAGATTCAAGACTGCCGGTTTCTCGCCGCCAACGGAGCCGATACCAATTTCAACAACAGCCTGGTGAAGAGGTGCGACTTTTCACTCGCCGATCTGACCGGCGCGAAGTTCGTCCAAGCCAATCTCACCGGATCGCAATTCGATCGGGCCCGGCTGCGGCACGCCGATCTGCGCGACGCTCAACTCGGCGGCGTGATTCTGTCCCGTGCGGAGCTGGCTGGGGCGCGGCTGGGCGGCGCGGTCATGTTCGCGGCGGACTTGCGGGGAGCCGATCTCACCGGAGCCCGCGAGCTCACGTGGCAACAACTGGCGCAGGCGCGCACCGATCAAAACACCACTCTTCCCAATGGATCGCCCGGACCGTACCGCCGCAATTCCGGCGCCGAGCGTCCCGTTCCGCTCTAACTTGGCTGCAGGCCGAACACCGTGCCCTTCCGTTCCTTGCCGATGCCGGTCGCGATCGCCGCGAGCGCGAATACCGTCACCGCCGTGAGCGCCATCGCGGTCGCGTAACTCAGCCGCTTGGCGAACACCGCTTCGATGTAGACCACCGAACTCGCCACCAGCACGCCGCATTGATACGCGAACCCCGGCATGAATCCGCGCACCGAATCCGGCGACAATTCGGACAAATGCGCGGGGATCACGCCCCATGCGCCCTGCACCATGAACTGAATCAGGAAGGCGCCCAGCACCAGCAACGCGGTGGATGGTGCGTAGGCCCACAGCGGGACCATCAAGATTCCGCCCAGCAGCGCGCCGATCATTACGCGGCGGCGGCCGAAACGGTCCGACAGAAGCCCCATCACAATGCCGCCCAGAATCGCGCCGATCATTGAAATACCAGTGGCCACAGACACTTGTCTGGGCGCGAAGTGCCATTGGCGTTCCAGGAAGGTGGGATACATGTCCTGCGTTCCGTGGGAGACGAAGTTCATCATCGTCATGAGCAAAGTAAGGTACACGAACAGCTTCCAATGCGACGCGATGGCGCGGCCCAATCCGCTCCAGCTCTCTTCCCGGCTCTTGTGCCAGACTTCCGACTCCTTCACCTTGAATCGGACAAACAATGCCAGCAACGCCGGGATTCCCCCCAGGAAAAACAACGGCCGCCAGCCCCAGCGCGGGAACAGCAGGAAATAGCAGATGGCGGCGAGCAGATTGCCGGCGGCATAGCCCTCCTGCAACAAACCCGACAGCAGGCCGCGCAGACGGGGCGGGACTTTTTCCATCGCGAGCGATGCGCCCACGCCCCATTCGCCACCCATGCCGATACCGAACAATGCGCGCAGTACGAGGAACGTCGTGTAATTGGGGGCGAGTCCGGTGAGCACCTCGATCACGGAGTAAAAGACCAGATCGATCATCAGCGGAAGTCGCCGGCCATAGCGGTCCGCGAGCAGGCCGAACACGAACGCTCCGACGGGACGAAACGCCAGCGTCGCGGTGATGGAGAGCGCGATCGCGGAGTCCGATTTGTGGAACTCCCGGCCGATCGCGGTGAGGCAAAACGTGACCAGGAAGAAATCGAAGGCGTCCAGCGTCCAGCCCAGAAAGCCGGCCGTGAGCGCGGCGCCGTGATCTGAGGTTTGCGCCACGGTTCCCGGTGGATTCACCCACGCAGTATACCAGCCGTGTGCCGGCGTGCATGGGCTTGCTCGAATGGTATTCTCTCAAGTAGGGCAACGGATGAATGTGCGAAAAGCATCGTGCTGGCTGGGATGCGGTTTCGTTTTCATCGGCGCGCTGTATGCTTTCCAAAAGCCGTTCCGGCAGTTGCCCGGCGTCGAATATTTCAACTTTGAATTAACGCCCGATTGGCAGGAAAAAGGCGAGTGGGCGTTCGCGCGGCTCATGTTTCCTCCGGGCCCCAACGACGGCTATGCCGGACGTTTTGATGGTGACTTTCGGCAGGGGCTGTCGCTATGGACGCAGGATTATCCGCGCGCCGACCGTCACTTCTCGCAAGCCGTGCGCCGGTTGACGCGCCTTCACGTCCGCTCCGTGGAGCAGCCGGTTCTGCTGGAGGACGGCGATGACGCCTACAATTGGCCCTGGCTGTACGCGGTGCAGGTGGGCGAGTGGGGTTTGACGGAGCAGGAAGGCAAAATCCTGCGCGAGTATCTGCTGCGGGGGGGCTTCTTCATTGCGGACGATTTTCACGGGGATTACGAGTGGGAGATGTTCCTGAAGCGCATCCGCTTTGTTTTTCCAGACCGGCCGATCGTGGATATTCCCGAAGACGATCCGATCTTTCACACCGTGTTCGATCTGAAGGATCGCTTCCAGATACCGGGCGCCGCGCATCTGTACCAGGGCTGCAAGAACTGCCGCGAAGGCGGACAAGGCGCGCACTGGCGCGGAATTTACGACGATAAAGGCCGCATCATGGTTGCGATCTCGTACAACTCGGACGTCGGCGACGCGTGGGAATTCGCGGACGATCCGTCGTATCCGGAAAAATTTTCGGGGCTCGCGATCCGCGTCGGCGTCAACTACGTGATTTACGCCATGACTCACTGAGAGCTCTTGGCGAGTTGATCTTGCCGCGCGCGCATCTCCGCCTCGGCTGCGCGCTGGATGTCGCCCATCTTTGAGCCGGAGGCGATCAGGGCGATGAAACCCACCACGAGCAGCGGCACCGTAATCACGGCCCAGAGAATAAAGGCGAAGCGCCGCGCCATCGCGGCCGGTGCACCGAACAAAGTGAGAACTAAGGTTGAGACAACCTGAAACAGCCCAATATTGCCAGGCGCCTGCGGCAGCACCGAGCCAAGACGGAGCAACACCATCAGCGCTCCGGCCTGCGCCCACGAGACGCTATCGAAACCGTACGCTTGCATGATGGCGTAGATGGGGATGATTTGGACCAGCAAGAAAGGCACGCTCACTCCGGCGGAAGCGTAGAGGTAGCGCGAGTGGCCGATGCGGTGCAGGTCCTCAACGAACACGTGAACCCAGGAGAACATCCGGGCGTCCAGCAGCGCATCCAGCGTTTGCTCGCGCCAGAACATCGCAATGGCCAGCAGCACCGCGCCCAGGATGAGAAGCACGGCCAGCGAGATGCTGCCGTCGCTGATGATATTGATGCCGCGGGTCTGTCCACGCGTCAGAGGAAAACGGTGAATATATCGCAAGGAAAGAAACAGGCCGCCGATCAGCAGAAAACCGTCAAAGATGCGCTCGATCAGCGCGGAGGCCATGGTGACCGAGACGGGAATCTTGCTCCAGCGCGCCACCAGGAAACAACGAATCAATTCACCGGCGTGCAGCGGCAGTACTTCGTTTGCGAACTGTCCCACGAAGATAGCGCCCACCGACGACCACGACGACACGGGGGCCACCGGCAGCAGCACAAGACTCCAGCGCCAACCTTGGACCACGTAGACAAAGACATCGGCGATGGCCGCGACGGTGACCCATCGCCAATCCAGTTCGCGAATATCTTCCCACAACTCCGTCCAACTCACGCCGTTGACCCACCACACCACGCACGCGAGTGAGACCACCAAGGTGACAATCGTGATCACACGGGATGCGTGCTTGGATTGCGTCGGGGCTGGCGACATGGGGTTCAAGACCTATGATAACCACCGAGGTCTACCGCAGATAGAACAGGCTTAGGCGGGGCAAGCCCGCGGATTCGAGCAACTGGCGCTCGAGATATTGCTTTTCAAGCATGGCAAGCTGCGGGGCGGTCATCTTTCCACGGTAGGGACGAAGCTGAAGGTCGAGTTCTCGGCGCGCTTCAAGTAGTTGCTCGCCGGTCTGGCGGGAGCGCACCAGGGCGATCATTTTGTCTTCGAGCGCAGTCAGGCGGCGCTCCAGATCCTCGAGATCGTGATAGAGCGCTGCGGCTCCAGAAGCGAGATGATCGACCGCGACAGCAATTTCCGACAAGCCCTCCTGGTGGCGGATCTGCTCGGCGTTGGCGGTCAAATAAGCTTCGAGCGCTTCCAGGCTGAACGGCGCCGAGGATTCCTTGCGACTACCGGGGGAAGGCACGACTCCGGCCATGGCCTGCGCTTCCAACATCACAGCTTGGGCACAGTACGCTACCGAATTGACGTTCTGGCCGCGTTTCTTTTTCGCACGCCACTTTTCAAAAGCTGCATCGATACCGCGCAGCACGGCTTCCAGTGGCACGCCCGCATTTTTCCACGCTTCCACCAGGGCCCAATCGAGCGGCGACATGAGGAACAGCCCGGTGCCGCGCGCCTTCTGGAAACGCTCCTCAACTTCAGTGAAATAGTTGAAGTAATTGGATGGCCAGCTTGTTTCGTCCGGTGTCACTTCTTCCGGTTGCGGCGCCATATGATTTCCAGGCCTTCGAGCGTCAAGTCTTCGTTGATCTCTTGCACCGACCGTGCCGCCCGCGCGATCAACTGGGCTTGGCCTCCAGTTGCGATTACCTTGGTGTTGCTGCCAAGTTCGGTCACGATGCGGCCGACGATTCCGTCGATCAATCCGGCGAATCCGTAGTAGAGGCCCGACTGAATACTGTTGACGGTGTTCTTGCCGATGAGTCGCTCGGGCTCGCGAAGATCCACCATGGGCAGCCGCGCGGTCTTCGCGAATAAGCCGGTGATCGACATTCCGATTCCAGGGCAGATCATGCCGCCCAGGTACTCGGCGTTGGCCGAAACAACGTCGAAATTGATTGTCGTTCCCAGATCCACGACCACGGCGGGCCCCCCATAGCGATGAAACGCCGCGACACCGTTTACTACGCGATCCGCGCCCACTTCGCGCGGGTTGTCGTACAGAACTTTCAAACCGATGTCGGTGTCGGGCGTCACGAAGAGCGGCGTGGTGTGAAAATAGCGCTGCGACATCGCGAGCAGCGGCGCGTCAAGCGTGGGAACGACGCTGGCGATGATGATGCCATCCACGCGCGCTAAGTCGAGCGACGCCAGCGCGAACAGGTTACGCATCAGCACACCCCATTCATCGGCGGTCTGTTCGTGGATGGTGCGGAGGCGCCAGCGGTTCACCAGGTTGGTCTCTTCGAAAGCGCCGATCGTGATGTTGCTGTTGCCTGCGTCGAGAGCTAAGAGCATGGGCGCACACCTCCGGCGATGATTTGGTGATCGCGTCCATCGTCACCGTGAAGAAGCAAGAACCCGGAATCGGCGAGGCCCGCTGTCATGCCTCGGAGCATCGAGCCGCCTTGATCCACGCACACGCGGCGGCCGGATACGTAGCTCGATGCGCGAGAAAACATTTCGAGTATCGGGGCGCGGCCGTCGGTTTCAAGCAGCGCGCAGTAGCGGTCGATGGCAGGGAGCATTTCCAGCAGTAAACGCTCACGCGAATGGACGCGGCTGCTCACCAGCCGTAAGGATGTCGCGATGCCGATCAGTTCTGCAGGGAACGAGGAATGATTCACATTGATACCGATGCCTGCAATGATAGCTGAGCCTTCGAGCTGGGTCAGGATGCCGGCGCATTTGCTGGATTGAATCAGCACGTCGTTGGGCCAGCGCAGATCGCACGCGAGGTCGGTGGCTTTGAGGATCGCTTCAGTCACGGCTAGTCCGAGCGCGAGCGTGACTACAGGCAATGTAACCGGCGCGAATTGATACCGCAAGATAACCGAAACATATAGGCCTGACCCCGGTTCGGAGTGCCATGTTCTGCCATGGCGGCCAAGGCCCGAGGTCTGTTCTTCGGCGCCGACAACCGTGCCGGAGGGCGCGCCGGATGCGGCCAAACGGCTAGCTTCGGTCATGGTGGAATTGAGTACAGTGTGCCACTCGATGCGGCGGCCGGGGAGTTGGGCCCGCAGCATCGCAAGATCAAAGCCCATCGAGCGTGTCGCGGTTCTTCTTGATTTGAGCGAGGTACTCCGTGCGTTTCGCGCGCACATCTTCGATGATATGCGCCGGCGCACCCTTCAAGAATTTCTCGCTTTCCAGTTGGCGATCGATCCCGCTCACGAGTTTTTGCAGCTTATCGTTTTCTTTCGATAGGCGCTCCCGCAAAGCCTCGTGATCTACTTCGGGAAGCTGGAGCGAAAGATCAAAATAAGTTGTAGAGCGAACCGCGCCGGTCAGCACGGGGGCCGCTCCGGTGCGCACTTCCAGCTTTACTTTGCCCAGGCGCTCGAGCACCGGTAGTTCGACATTCGAGGCCCCATTGCGGCAGTACAGTACGCCGGCCAGCTCCATCTTGTCGTCCACTCCGTTGTCGGCCTTTAGCTTTCGCGCCGCGGTGACCATGTCCTGCAGCAACGTCATCTCGCGCTCGGCGCCTTCGTCGTTCGCACCCGCCTGCGGGAAGGCTGCCAGCGCGATGGATGTGTTTTGTCCAAATCGATGCCACAGTTCTTCAGTGATAAACGGCAAGATGGGATGCTGCAATCGTAGATAAGAGCTAAATACCGCCAGCAAATTGCGCCAGTCGTTCGTCAGGCCGGATCCGGGAACCAAACGAAGTTTCTTGATTTCAAGATACCAATCGCAAAAATCGTGCCAGAAGAATTGCCACAGCTCCTCGGCGACTTCATGATAACGATGTTGCTCGAGCAACCGATTCACCGATTCGGCAGTCCGGCTGAGGCGGGTGAAGATCCAGCGGTCTTCGAGCATTTCAAGCTGGCCAGGCTCGGGCAGGGAGAGCTCTAGCCCCGAGCTTTCCATGTTCATCAGCAGCAGCCGCGCGGCATTCCAGAGTTTGTTGCAGAATTGCCGCGCCGAGTTGAGCTTATCTTCGTTGTACGTGATGTCGGTACCGGGAGCCGCGGCCATCAGCAGCCACAAGCGGCATGCGTCAGTGCCGTACTTATCGTTGATGTCGAGCGGGTCCACCACATTGCCCTTGGTCTTCGACATTTTCTGGCGATAAGGGTCGCGCACCAGACCGTGCATGTGCACCTGGCGGAACGGCACGTCACCGGTGAGCTCGATGCCCATCATCATCATGCGCGCCACCCAGAAAAACAGGATGTCGAAGCCGGTGATCATCAGGCTGGTTGGATAATACGCGCGCAGATCTTCGGTGTCCGCCGGCCAGCCGAGCGTGGAAAACGGCCACAAGCTGGAACTGAACCACGTGTCGAGTACATCGGGATCTTGCTCGATCGCCGCCGACTGGCAATGCGAACATGCCTTGGGGATTTCGCGCGATACCGTGATTTTCTGGCAATTCGCGCAATGCCAAGCCGGGATGCGATGGCCCCACCAGAGCTGGCGTGAGATACACCAGTCGCGTATGTTCTCCATCCAATTGAAGAAGGTCTTGTTCCAGTTATCCGGCACGAACTGGATGCGGCCTTCATTCACCGCAGCCATCGCCTTGTCCGCAAGTGGCTTCGTTTTTACAAACCACTGCGTGGAGATGAGAGGTTCCACGATGGTGCCGCAGCGATCGCATTTGCTGAGGGCCAGCGCGTAGGGCTCCACTTTTTCGAGCAGGCCTTGCTTTTCCAGGTCAGCGACAATGCGCTTGCGGGCTTCGAAGCGATCGAGCCCGGCGTACGGGCCTGCCTCGGCCGTCATGCGCGCGTCTTCGCCGATGACCTTAATGTGTGCGAGATCATGACGCTTGCCTGCTTCAAGATCGTTCGGGTCGTGCGCGGGCGTCACTTTCACCACACCGGTGCCGAACTGCGGGTCGGCGATCTCATCGAAGATCACCGGGATCGGCCGGTTCATCAGCGGTAGTGTGACGATTTGGCCGGCGAGGTCCTGGTAGCGCGCGTCATTGGGATTCACGGCCACGGCGGTGTCGCCTAGCATCGTCTCCGGCCGCGTGGTGGCGACGATCAGATAGCGCGAACTCCCGTTCACCGGATAGCGGATGTGCCACAGGCTGCCCTGCGTGTCGTCGTGCTTGACCTCGAGATCCGAGAGCGCGGTGGCGCAGCGCGGGCACCAGTTCACCATATAGGTGCCGCGGTAGATGAGTCCGCGCTCGTAAAGGCGCACGAAGGCTTCCAGCACCGCGCGCGAAAGCTCGGGGCTGAGAGTGAAGCGCTCGCGGCTCCAATCGCAGCTATCGCCGATGCGCTTCATCTGCGACGTGATCCGGTTGCCGTATTTTTCTTTCCACTCCCACACGCGGCGCACAAATTCCTCGCGGCCGATCTCGCGTCGCGTGATGCCTTCGGCTGTGAGACTGCGCTCCACCAGCATCTGCGTGGCGATGCCGGCGTGATCGGTACCTGGAAGGAATAGCGTGTTGTCGCCGCGCATGCGATGCCAGCGCGTGGCGGTGTCGATCACGGTGTGATCAAGCATGTGGCCAATGTGCAGCGATCCGGTGACGTTGGGCGGCGGGACGGCGAGCGAAAATCGCGGCCCTGGCGCCTGCGGATCGGCGTGAAAGATGCCGGAAGCCACCCACCACTCGGCCCAGTGCGGCTCGAAGCGTTGCGGCTCGTATGCTTTTTCCAATTCCATGGGGAGACTACCAGTTTAGCAAGCGGCCAAAATTCGGCTACGAAGCTGGTCGTACTCGCCCTCGCCGGCATAGAGCCTGGGGGCTGACCCGCCGAGGTCAGTATTTGCCTTTGATGAAATTCACGATTCGGTTCGCAAACCCCTTCGACGCCTTGTCATTTCCTCCACCCAAAAGACCCCAGTTGGTCTCGCCGAACGTCTGGAAGTTGTACAGTTGTTCGCCGCTGCTCTTATCCAGCAAATAACAGTTACCACGCACCTCGGCCCTGCCCGTGCCACCGCCAACCCAGTAGCGCTTGGCTCGGCTTCCTTTGTTGAAGGTAATGATCTCAGTAAACAGGATCAACGTGCTTTTGTCCTCATCCTTCCCCGTACCCTGGAACAAGACTTTGGTGTCGTCGTCCGGGTCTTTCTTCGGGAATGCCATACTGGGATCCAGGGCAGCCCCCATCAACTTGGATTCATTGATCGCTTTGACGATCATATCCTGCAGTTCCGTCAGCGTTTTCGCATCCAAGACGTCGCCTACCTTGTTGCGAAGGGGCGCCACTTCAATGCGGTCGTACCCATCGAGCTTCTCTCTTACTTTGCCGATCGTCCCGCTCGAGAGCACGCTGGGGAGCAACAGAGCGGTCAGCAATAACAATCGACTTATGTGACGCATAGATCATCTCCTTGGCCAGCCGCGCTCCGTTTCTTCGTGTGGTCGGAGGCTTGGCCAGCCGATCGCACTACCCCGTTTCCGCCCAGTTCACGGGCACGACTAGTAGCAGCTCGTCGCTCTAGCGCGACAATACAAAACGAGAGGGGTCCAAGCTTCGGGGATCAGCGCTTGGTTCGGCAGAAGCTGAAACGGAAGCCTGGTCTGGCGATTGCCCGAAGGGAAATTGACTCGGCCTTGCCGGCGCGGACAAATTCGCGGTTCGGGATGTTGCTCGTTCCAGCGAGGTGCTTTTCGGAAGATAGGCCAAGTCACGCACTTTGCCGGACTTTTGCGCCAAATTCCACAAACTCGCTCGGCAACCAGTGCCGCGCGTATGCCTTTCGCAATTCCATGCGGGGACCTTCAGGTTAGTCGCCCAATTTAGGGCAAGTGGCTGCAATTTGACAGTGCAGAGGCAGGATGTTGTAATGAATGGGAAGTAACCTGCCTGCCTTGCTCCTCAGTAGCTCAATGGTAGAGCATTCGGCTGTTAACCGAAGGGTTGTAGGTTCGAGTCCTACCTGAGGAGCCAAATAAAATCGCATTCATTCCATTAAGTGCACGGATGTGCGAAAGAGCTAAAGCGTTGGTACTCGGGTTCGAATCCTTGCTGGCCTTTTGGGAAAAGGCACGGGGTCTAGCGCTTCTTCAAATCCCGGTCCGCCCTAGTCCTTCGCCGTCGCTTCATCTTTACCGGGAACGCGGCGCGGGATTGAGCAGGGACAAGTCGACCCCCTCCATCGCATAACGGGCAAACAGAAAGTCATGGATCGAGATTACGCGATCGCCGTCGAATTCCAGGGCAACAAAATAGGCAGGCGTCGCGAGCGAGATCTCGCGGTCGTATACGAGCATCGCGGCCCGGCCATCGACAATGCCCGCCGCGAAAGCCCATTGTTCGCAGGCTGCATAGCGAGAGTAGTATTCCCCGACCTCGCTCTTTCCTTGCTTGCGCAGCTTCGCGACGAGGTCGAGTTTGACGTCGTCGGCCAGCAAAGCGCGAACCGCGTCGAAATCTCCAGTCTTGAACCCCTCTACGTACTTGATCAGTCTTGCGCGCATTACATCTGACAGCATCGGCAGCGAGACGTCGGCGGGCTCACTTGCCAACTCGCGCAAACGAACCCGCCCCCGCTGGAGCGCGGATTTCGCGGCGGCCTCGCTCGCACCGGTAATTGACGCGATCTCCTCCAACGAGTGGCCAAGCACGTCCTTTAGAATGACCGCGCTCCGCTGGAGCGCCGGGAGCCGCATGAAAGTACGCAGACTCATCGTTGCGGCCGCGGGGTCGTGATCGGGGGAATCCGGAGTGGCAATCATGTCAAGGGCCTCATTATTCTGCATCATCGGGCCGCGCGCGCGGCGGCGCAGGAAATCGAGCGCGGTGTTGTGGGCGATTCGGAACAGCCAGCCTTCAGGGTTGTCTATGACGCCGACATTCGGCAGCGCGGCAATGGCTTTAATCAGAGCGTCCTGGACAATGTCCTCACCATCGACGGAGGAGCCGGTCATGCGCGCGCAGTAGCGATGGAGCTTTGGACGAAACTCACCCACCAACCGTTCGAACTCAGCGCGCAAATCATCAGTCATTTGATGTCGGCTCCTCAGGAAGGCAGCGTATATGAATCATACGTCCAGCGGCAGGATGTCGCTATCGCTACGAAAGCCGTAAGCGACCCCCGCCAGATAGCGCGCATCGCCGAGTAGCTCGGCGACCTGTCTTCCCACCTGAGCCGGGCACAGGATCGAGCCATAACGTTGCCTGACGTGCTCCTCGATACTGACACCCTCGCTTTCCGCGTAGGCAGCCGCAACCTGGCGACCGAGCGTGGTGCCGGGAATCAGCTGACATGGCACCAGCGCCTGGAAGTGGATCCCGAGGTCGCGCTTGCGCGATACCGCGTTTGCACTATGGGCCATGAACCACAGCATCCGTTTGGCGCCTATATAGCCGCCGGATAGCCGCAGGCTTTCGGGCTTAATGAACGGCACGGCGAGCACCATCGATGCACCACTCGACATGACCAGAACGCGGCCGCCTCGCTTCATCGGGGTATTGAGTGCGGCCTGAATGCCGATTAGCCCTGCCTTCACGTCGGTGTTCCAGGCGGTCGAGAACTCGTTCCAGCTCTGCTGATCGATCGGCTTCATCGGCAGCCGCGCGCCGGCGTTGAGGATTAGCACGTCGGGCACCTCCTCGCAGACGACCGAGTTCATAAGCGTGGCGTCGGTTGCGTCGCCGGCGATCACGGTAGCACCGGCCTGCTCGGCTGCAGAGAGCTTCTTTCGATCGCGGCCAATTGCGGTAACGTTCGCGCCGCAAGCGGCGAGCGCCTCGACCATCGCGAGCCCCAGTCCCTCGCTCCCGCCGGTTATGACTATGCGCTTTTCGTTCAGGTTTTGCATGTTCATTCTCCTTTATGCGGGCATCAGGCGTGGTGGTTGTAGACGACGTCGCCGGCGAAACCGTCGAATGCGGCTAGCGCTACGATCCTCGGGAAGTAAGCAACCATTTCGGGATTGGCCCGCATCGCTTCCACCGATGCGAGATCGCGCCACTGCGAGTAGATGATTACGTGGCGTTGATCCTGGGCGGCGATGAAGCTGGTCGAAATCCAGCCTTCAAGCCTACTGACGACGTTTTCAGTATTGGCACGCAGGAGTTCGATGAGCTTTTCCTGATTCTCAGGCTCAACGGTCAAGATGTTGATAAGGGTGGTGACCTGTTTGGTCACCGCTACTGTCGTGTTCATAATATTCTCCTCCCCAAAAGGTTGTTCTCTGTGCGGACACCATGAAGACGATTCCTATGGCTGAAACGGATCGGTCGGAGAAAGATAATGCGAAGGAGAGCCTGTGCGGCGCATCCAATTGACGGCGCAGGGCCGCGGGAGAGCTGGCGCCTATGGGCAACGCGAGTGACACTTGGAGCTATCAAGCGCAAACGGTTGATCTGGCTCGCCGTGCATTAGCCTTTTCCGTAAAGGGAAGTTCAATCGCCGTAGTGTTTACGGCCGTCATGCGCGCACGCCCTTGGTCTGAAAGAAGGTGGACCGGTTCGAGCGGACCGCACTTTAGGCCACAAGAGTTCGAAACGTGTCCAGACTGGGGAGCCAAATTCCGCATAACGCTCGAAGATCTTGTAGCCGGTCTTGCGAGAAATCTGAAACTCGCGGCACAACGCGGCCATGCTCTCGCCGTCTTTGAACCGAATCACGAAGCGTATGCGTAACAGAACTTTCCTGCCACGGCATCCCCTGCCGCCCCCCTTCCAGGGGAAAAAGTGTAACCCATGTCTCCGGTACGTTCTGTTACCTATGCAGCACACACAGCTTGGCTGTCCAAGTGAAACGAGCCTGTCAGAAAGAGCAAGGAAGCGAGCCATGACGACGGTCAAGGCACATTTCGACGGCAACGTCATCGTCCCCGATGAGCCGCTTAATCTGCCTCCGAATCAAGCGCTGATCGTCAGCATCGAACCCGTTGCAGAAAAACACGAAGCAGCGGAAGTATCCGTTTTGAGTTGGCTCGCTGCCAACGCAGTTGAGAGCGACGCCCTGCCCGCGGACTTGGCAGACCGGCAGGTTTGCTAGCTGTACAGACGTTCCAAACGGGCAGAGGTATTGGCCACCTACTTCGCCGACACCTCCTTCTGGATCGCTCCTGGTACATCGGGTTCGGCCGCGGCCCGAGAGCGCGAGTAACGCTATCTCTTCTTGGGTGTGGCACTCGCTTCGTTCGACGGGGCACTTGTGCCACCGGCATCCACCGCGGCCACCTTAAAGAAATACGCCTGCCCATTGGTAAGACCGGCGTTGGTGTAGGAGGTCGTGGTAATGCCAGTCCCGATAGGCGTTGTGCTCTCGGCGCCTGCCGCTGTTCCGCGATAAACGTTGTACGATTTCGCGCCGGCTGATGCAGTCCAGCTCAGCTTCACCCGGGCGCCGCCCGGAGTGGCGGTGAGCCCGGTGGGCGCGGGAGGTGCTTTCGGCTCGGGCTTCGCGCTCGCTTCATTGGACAGCGCGCTAGTCCCGCCGGCATTCACGGCGGCCACTTTGAAGAAATACGTCTTGCCGTTCGTCAAGCTGGTGTTGGTGTAGGAGGTCGTTGTGATTCCAGTCGCGATGGGCGTGGCGCCCTCTGAGCCCGCCGCCGTTCCGCGATAAACGTTGTAGGAGGTTGCGCCGCTGCTGCCCGTCCAAGCCAGTGTCACTTGTTTAGGGCCTTCCGTTGCTGTTAATCCGGTTGGCGCGGCCGGCGCGCTGAGCTTCGGTGTCGCGGAGGCCTCATTTGAAAGGCCGCTAGTGCCGGCGGCGTTCACGGCCGCGACCTTGTAGTAATATTTCGTGCCGTTCGTGACGCTGGAGTCGACATACGACGTGGCGGCAATGTTCGACGTAAGCGGAGCCGCACCTTCGCCCCCTGCTGCCGTTCCGCGATATACGTTGTAGGATGCCGCGCCGTTGCTCGCGCTCCAGCTCAGGCTGACCGTGCCCGAACCCGCCGTTGCGGTCAAGCCCGAGGGCGCGGGCGGGAGTTGCGTGCTCGAAATCGTAATCGAACCCGCGGAACCGTTCCAGTAGTAATTACGGGACCAGTCTGCATTGAAGACGCCGATATCCACCGAGTAAGTCCCGGTGGCCAAGCTGGCGGAAGAATTCCAAGTGTAGGAGAATTGCAGCGTCTGGCCGGCGGTGAAGCTCTGGCCGGTCCAATATGTCGTCATCGCGGCGTTCCCCGACTTATCGAAGACCTGTAACTCGACAATGGAATTCGAGAGCGCAGCGGTGCCCGTATCCGTGACGGAAACCGCGATGCTGGTCGATGCTCCCGGCGCGAACGTCGACGGATTGGGAGTCGCGGATGACCTGAAGGTCAGGTTCGAGTTGACAGTGATCGCGGTGGCCGAGGAGTTCCAGCTCCACTGTTGATACGTCGAGCTGAACACTCCAATCTCGACTGTATACGTGCCCGCGAGCGAAGGAACCAGGCTGACTTGGTAGGGATGCGATTGACCGGACGTAAAGCTCTGCCCGGTGAAGTTCTGCGTAAGCGCGGTGGCGCCGTTCGGGTCGAGGACCATGATTTGTACAACGCCATTGGTCAACGTATTAGCCGTGTCATTGACGGTGGCGTTGATGGTGGTGGAGACGCCCTGTGTGACTGGATTGGGGCTCGCCGTGGCCGAAGAAGTGAACGTGGGCGGCACAATCGGAGTCGCGGGAAGCACGGCAGAGTTGGGGCTAGTGCCGGCCGAATTGGAGCCGGTGACTACATAGTAGTAAGTGGTACCGTTCGTAAGCCCCGAATCCGTGTAACTGGTCGGCGAGCTGCCTACGTTGGCGACCGCCGTGAAGGGCCCGCCACTCGTGATCCCTCGCTTCACCGTGTAGCTGGTCGCGCCCCCCGCCGCATTCCAGGTCAGCGTCACGCTACCACTGCCCACCGTTGCTGCAAGTCCCGTGGGTGCGTTGGGAGGCGACAGCGTGTTGCCGGAGGGGATCACGAACAACGTGATGCTCTGCGACGGTACGGTGGTCGAAATCGAGTTGTTCGCCACACTCAAATCCGTCAGCCGCGCGATCGAAGTCTGAGAGGCCGAATTGATCTGCCAGGCCTGCGCCGTCCCGGAGGTCGAAAAAGTTGCAAGGCTCACCGTCACCGGCGTGCTGCCTTGCTGCTTGTTGATCACCATCACCGTCAACGCACCGTCGGTATCGCGTACCGACGCAAACGCCGAGAGGTTGTCGGGATTGGCCACATCCGACTCAACGCTGGTATCGCCAAAAGTGGAGTTATTGCCGTCGTAGTTACGATAAATCTGGCTGGCGAGGTAAGTCACATAGTAAGTCGTCGGCGTTGTGCCCGTGTTCTTGGCGACCGTCCAGCGGGTTGCCAGATCGAAGCCTTCGCGACCGTAAATGCCCAACACGTCAGCCTGCGTGGTAGCTCCGTTGAGATTCGGTTCGTCGCCCCAGTTATATTCCGTGCATCCGATCTCGAGGCCCGGATAATACTGGCTCACCATCGACTTCAGCGTGGGAATCCAGTTGATGACGCGGCCGTTAATGCCGATATCGCCATACCAGGAAGGGTCCTGAAAGGTTGGATCCCACAGGATACGCGTTTCCCGATTGCGATACTGCTGCCCAGAGAGAGAGTCGTCGCTGCCACCGGGCGCGCCGTTGTAGCAGTGTACGGTGAGCACATCAAGAAGCTGCGTTCCCGTCTGCTGCTTATAGGCGTAAAGTTGTTGCAGTAACCAAGGATAGTAGTAAGTCTGGTTGTGCGTGTTGTAATCCGAGTTCGCCGCACTCGATCCATTGGCCTGATCGAATCCGCTTGCAAACATCGCCCACCAACTCCACTCCTCGGGGCCGACGATTTTCGCAGCCGGGTCGGCGGCACGGATCGTACTAGCGTAGGCCACGATCTTGTCGTACATCTCCTGATAGGTGGCCGGGTTGGGATGTACGTCGCGATGCGTGGAATTCCAGAGGGACGGTTCGTTATCGAGGATGTAATATTTGATGCCGGTGGATGTTGAGGCGGAACCGTACGTCGATACAAAATGCTCCAGCCATCCCTGCTGGATCGCGGTGCTGTTCGCGACGCCGGTGTCGAGCGGATTGTTGCCCGTGATGTTCTTGCCGGTGGCCGAGCTGACGCCATTGCCCGCGTCTGAATTCCAGGGATCGGTCGCCTGCTGCGCTCCATACTTCTTCACCGAAAACCCTTCCAGAGTGCCTCGATTCGGCCCGAGGTTCGCCAGATAGTCGATCATCGGAATGGTGAACAGAGGCTCGGCCCCGCTGTTGGCGCGCGTGGTTGCCACGTAAGCGTCGGCGGATCCCGCCGGGGTTCCGCTGCCATCGGAGTAGGTCTCGAAATACCAGTCGGCCGCGGCTGAATGCGCGTCGATCTGCCAGTTGTAACGGCTGGTGGAGTTCCCGCCCCAGCGGTTAAGCGGCGCATTCAGGGTAGTCATGTCGTGAGCATCCCCGTAAGCAATGCCGTAGATATTGGGATTGATGGCATGCCGGTTGGCGTTGGCATCCACGGTCACGCTGGTCGCTGGGTTTTGGGCGAAGGTTGGAGCTGCACTGAACAGCAGGATCGTCGCTAGACGCACTCGGTCGCTCAGCATAATCTTGACCAATCGTAGTTCTAGTACTTCGAGTAATCAATAGAACTAATTGCTTAGGTCGCGATCGAGGAATTTGACCTATTGCGGCGTGGCGATGAGGTTCCGAACGCTCAGGTATACTGCATAAACGATGAGAATCTGCGCCGCGGGGCTGATGTTCGGACTGCTTGGCGCCGGGATGACGCTCGGACAGACTTCCCCGCCGGAAGAAAGCCCTGTGGTCGGGGTTGGGCCATTCCTGCACATTGTTGCCGACCTCGATCAATCTCTGGCGTTCTATCACGACAAATTGGGCCTGGAGGTGAGCGGCCCGCAGGGCGAGCACAAGTTCACCGACAATCCGGCGGTTGCGAATTTATACGGCGTGCCGGGCAAGCAATTTCGCGCCGCTGTTCTGAAGATCCCGGGGTCGGCCATGGGAATCGAACTGGTCCAGTGGGGCGAAGCACGAAAGCCGAAAGGCGGACCGATCTCAGGCCCAGGCACAGCGGCTTTGATCCTTCACCGATCGGACGGCCTCGAAATCGCTCCGTGATCCTGATGGATTCCCGGTCGAGGTGGAGCGCTCCGACAATCCCGAAGCGGATCTGAGAGTCGGAGTCTCCGACGTGCAACAGTCAACTGCGCTCTACGCCAGCGTACTCGGAATTAAATCAGATCCCAATCCGTTTCACCAGGGCGACGGCAACGATGATGGCCGGAACGTTCCCTTTCCCGAGCCCGGCCAGGGAATGCTGCGCGTTTTCGTGCGAAGCATCAACACGCTGACGGAGACCCTGAAGAGCGCGGGATTTTCCGTGATCACCACCGGCGGCGCGCCCGTCACGCTCCCGCAAGGCCAGCGCGTGATCATCTTGCGCGATCCGAACAATTTTTACCTGCAGCTGATGGAAGCGCGCTAACGTGAATCGGAGAAGGTTTCTTCAGACAGCCGGCGCAGGTATCGCGACTATGGCGCAAGCGCAATCATTCACTCGATCCGTCCAAACATCCGTTCTCGACATCGCGTACGAAGAGACCGGCAATCCGCAAGGCTTCCCGATCGTTCTGCTGCACGGCTTTCCAGACGATGTTCGCGCGTTCGACGGTGTAGCGCCGCCGCTCGCCAAGGCGGGCTATCGGGTGCTGGTGCCATACTTGCGCGGCTACGGACCCACGCGATTCCGTGATCCTTCCGCGCCTCGGATGGCCGAGCAAGCGGCGATCGGCCAGGACTTGATCGACTTCGCCGATGCTCTCGGCCTGAAGCAAATGGCGCTCGCCGGATACGATTGGGGCGGGCGCGCGGCGGCCATCGCAGCGGCTCTGCATCCCGACCGCGTGCGCGCAGCGGCGATGATGGGCGGCTATCTGATCCAAGACGTTTTTGCACCGCAGCGTCCGGCGCCACCCGAGGTAGAACGCGAGCTTTGGTATCAGTGGTATTTCAATACCGAACGCGGGCGTGCGGGGCTCGGTGCGAATCGGCGCAGCCTGTGCAAGCTTTTGTGGCAGACCTGGTCGACGGGGTGGCATTTTAGCGACGAAGAGTATAACCGCACCACGCCATCATTCGACAATCCCGATTTCGTCGACGTAGTGATTCACTCCTATCGCCACCGCAATGGAAACGCCCCGGGCGAACAGCGATTCATGCAGATGGAGCGCGAGCTTGCAAAACGGCCGCCGATTGCCGCTCCGACGATTCTGCTCTACGGCGCAAACGACGCTTTGGTCCATCCTGCACCCGAAGCGACGCCCGGCGAACGCGCCGTTTTCCCATCGCTGGTTGCGCGCCGCATCATCCCCGGCGCAGGACACTTTCTGCCACGTGAAAAACCGGAAGCAGTTTCGTCAGCGCTTTTGGAGTTGTTGAAGAGCTAAGCGCTCTGAAACATCTCGAACGGCTGGAACTCGCCGTTGAGCAATTGGTGCGTGTCTTGCACCCCGAGCCATCCCGCGATCATCGTCGCATACACGCGGCGGAAATCCGTGGTGTAAACCAGATTGTCGCCGGCATCCAGCTTGGTCAGGCTCGGGATGGTTCCATACTGCCCGCCTTTCACCTGTTTTCCCGCGACAAACATCAGGTTCGCGGCGCCGTGATCCGTCCCGAGATTCACATTTTCGGGCACACGCCGGCCGAACTCCGAGAACACCATCACCACTACATCGTCGGCGCGTCCGATACGTTCCAGGTCTTGCAAGAACGCCGCGACGGCATCGGAAGCGTACGTGAGCAGGCGCTTGTGCGTGTCGTTTTGGAAAACGTGCGTGTCGAACGCGTTGTTGCGATAGGCGGTGTAATAGAGGCGCGTGGGCATGCCGGCCGCGATCAGCGCCGCGACCTTGGGTAGATCGAGTCCCACGATTCCGTAATCCACCGGCGAATGGTATTTCGACCACGCTTCGCGCACCAGCGCGGAGGCTTGCTTGGCGCTCTGAGCGGTATCCAACAGGAATCTGCGCGACGGATTGCTGATTTGCTCGTTCACCATCGGGGACGGCAGTGCTTGACGCTCGTCGAAGAAAATCTCTTGCGAAAACTTGTTGGGATCGTCGAACACCACCGGCACATGCCGGCGGCTGCGAACCGCGAGCGACTGCCGCGTGTCGATGTTCACAATGAAGTTGGGCGGCGCCGCGGGCGCCATCTCGTCTGCCAACCTGCCCACCCATCCGTATTGTTCCCCGCTGTTGGGCGCGGCAGTATGCCAGTAAGCCATCGAAGTGAAATGCGAGAACGACGGATTCTCGTAGCCGCAGCCATGAACGATGGCGAGCTTGCCGCTCTTGTACAGCCGCTCGAATCCGGCCATGCCGCGGCTGAATCCGAAGTGATCGTCGATGGGCCGTACTTCTTTGCGCGGAATGCCGATGTTGGGCCGGAGCCGGTAATATGCGTCGTCGCCGTAAGGCACCAGCGTGTTGAGCCCGTCGTTGCCGCCCGAGAGCTCCAGCACCACCAGTATCCTTCCATCCGATTTTGCCTGGCCCGCGAGCGAGGCTGCAGCCTGCGCGAACAGCGGCATGGGAAGAGCGGCGGCACTCACTCCAATCCCGTACATGCCGAGCCGCAGCAAATCGCGCCGGCTGGATTCGGAAAACGAGAAATGATTTTTCTTCATTGACAGGCTCCGAAACTAACCCAACTGATACTCGGGCTGGCTCATGATCAGGTGCAGGACCATCCGCAGCGGATCTTCGAGATACGTTTGCGCGGCGGCGATATCCGAGGTGCCCAGCTCTTTGTTGAGAAACGCTATCATCTTCTGCCGCGCGTCTTCGCCCGGCGGTACGCGCATGAAGCGATGGATCATGTAGTCCACCACCTGCGTCGTGTTGGCCAGGTGCTGGTCGAGCACCATGCGCGACAGATTGATCTGCGCCGTGTCGCGCGGGATCGGCTTCACCCGTTCGATTGCCATCTGCCAGCCGCGAAAACTACCGTAGCGCGTGTTGAAGTCTTCGTCGCGATCCGCCGCCATGTTCGATTCGGCCAGATCGCCGCTCTTGTCTTCCGGCTTGGTTGCGGCGCTGATGTCCATGCCCTGACGGATGCGCGCTGCCACGCGCCGCACTTCGGGATCGCCCGTGTACCGGTCCGGCGGAAGGAAGTTGATGTCGGGAAACAGTACGTCGCGGCCAAAATTGGCGCGCTCCAGCAGCAGGCCGGGCGTGATCCAGCTTGTGCCGCCCGCCCAACCGGCGACGGTCGGCGGCGCAAAAAGCCGCTGGCCTAACGCACCAGTGGCCACGTTGAAATCGGGAACACCGGGAACATTCCCTAGCCCGAGTTTGCGATACGTCGACACCGCGAGTTCCACCGGCCCCTGAATGTGCGTGCCCACAGACGCCGGGCTGTAAAAATCGCGCGACAGGAAAATCGTTTCCATCAGCGGCGCGATCTGATAATCGTGATCGCGCAGCACGGCTCCCAGTTGCTTCTGAAGCGCTGGCGAAAGATCCTCGCGCACGAAGTAACGATAGATCTTGCCCGCGATGAAATCGGCCGTGGCAGGCTGCTGCATGATGATGTCGATCACATTCACACCATCGAAACGGCCGGTCTTGCCCAGAAATGTCTTTTCGCCATCGTCGTGCTCGTCTTTGTTGACGACGAATTTGAGATCCACGTAATTCCATCCGGTGAAGGCGCGCGCGGCCTCGCGAATATCCTTCTCCGTGTAATGGCCGACGCCCATGGTGAACATCTCCATGATTTCGCGCGCGAAGTTTTCGTTCGCTGCGCCCTTCACGTTGACGCCCGCATCCAGGAAGGTAAGCATGGCTGGGTCCTCGGCCACGGCCACCATCAAATCGCGGAAATTACCGAGGCCCTGGTCCTGAAACAGCTCCAACTGATCGAGAAGCTTGCGGCAATCGCGGACCTTGCTCTCGTTGACAGCGAAATGGCCGTGCCAGAACAGCGCCATCTTTTCGCGTAAAGGCTGCGGACTGGTCAGCATTCGATTCGCCCACCAATACGCGACGCGGTTCGTTTCCAACTGGCTGGCGCGCAGCCAATAGAAAAACTCGTTGACGACGGGCTGTAGCCTCCTGGCGCCCTCGGGTTTCACTTTGATGCCCAGAGCCTCACCAGTCTTCTTGGCTTCGTCAGTCACGGCCGGACGGCTGGGAGGAAACGGCTCGAGCCCTGCGTCGTGAATGTCGGACGCGTCGAACGGCGACAAGTGGCTCGTGTCGGTTCCTGCGAATCGAACCAGCCGAGCGACCGCCTGCTGCGGCGTCAGCTTCGCCAGCGCTTGGATTTCTTCAGGAGTCCCACCGAACCCGGCGCGTTCCAGCAGATGGGCGGCAAAGTCGTAATTCCAATCGGCAGGCGCGATTGGCTTGAGATCGTTCTGCCAGGCAGCAGGCCCGGCAGTCTGCGCGCTGGCCACGGACGGATCGGCCGCCAGCATCATCGCAGCGCCGATCAGCACGGCAACAGCCTCGACTCTTCGAAGCATGTGTCCACTCCTTCTATTGCTTATGAAGATGGTCCCACGAATTGATGAGCGATGCCAGCCTCGGGTTCGCCAAGCCTCAGCCCGCTCGTCCAGTGTAAGGATCGATCCTTGCTCTGTTTTCTCGCCGGTGCTATAGTCCAGCAATGACACTGCGATCTGGTGTTTATATTGTTCCCACCAACCGCTGGTACATCGAACGGACCGTCTGGTTGATTGCGGGAGTGGTTCTATTAGCAAGCACAGCAATGGCATTGTTGATGCAGCCGCTGTGGATCTTGGGAGTCACCGCTACGGGACTCGTCTCCATCAATGTCGCCTTTACGGGCTTTTGCCCCATAGGCAATGCACTACGATTGTTTGGCTTCACCCCAATGCTCGGGGAAGGCACGCCAAAGCGCTGGAATCTGTACTTCATGCAAACCGACAAATGGTATCTCGAGCGGCGCATTTATCTCGCCGTCGGGATCAACATCTCCGTAGCGTCGCTACTGATTCTGACATGCAGCGCGTGGTTCACCCTGTTCACCGCTTTCGTCGGCGGCGCGATGGTGTGGTTTGCCGCGACCGGTTTCTGCGTCATGGCAAACGCGCTGTACTGGCTGGGCGCCGAACCGCGCTTGACGCCGGAAACCATGCCCTCCGGGCGCTGCGAAGAATGCGCGATGTCGACGGTGTGCGTTGGCGGGCACAAGAAGCGGCGCGAGGAGAACAAGACGCTCGTCTTATTGAGCCGCTGACGTCCGTCTCAAGCCGAGGTCGTCTTGCGGGCCGCTTGCATCTTCTGGTAAGCCTCCATAAGCTGCTGGCGCGCCTGCGTGCCGATGGGTTCGGGCAATTCGGCGGGACGGTAGCCGCGGCACAGGTCCACTGTCTTGCGGAGGCTGTCGGCAAATTCGATGCAGGGCGGGCAGCCCGCGAGGTGCGTCTCGATCTCCGCGCAGGCATCCGGCGGGAGCTCCAGATTCAGGTAGTCCGAGAGCAGTGCAAACACTTCCTTGCATTTCTCGGAATGTATGTGCGATGCCATTGTCATCCTCCTCGAATCGCGGCCCCCGGCGCCACGGGATGGACCTGCGCGCGAAGTTGCTCGTCCAGCATCTGGCGCAACGCCAGGCGGGCGCGATGCAGGCGGGTTTTAACGGTGTCTTCGGTCACGTCCAGAATTTGCGCGGTCTCTCCAGTCGCCAGCTCCTCGATATCCCGCAGCAAGATTACCGAGCGATAGATTTCCGGCAGTTCGCCAATCGCGCGCTCCAGCATTTGTTTCATCTCCGATTGCAGTAGCTGGTCATCCGGCAGGCGCGACCAGTCGGCGATGTCGATCCTTCTGCCTCCATCCGCATCCTTGCCCGCCGGCAAGAATTGCTCGAGTGACAGCTCATGCGCTGGGGCGAACACGCTCTTGCGCCGTTTCATCAGGCACGCATTCTTGGCGATACGGAACACCCACGGGCGCACCCGTTCGGGCTCCCGCAGTTGATCGAAGCTCTCAAAAGCCTTGAGCAAGGTCTCTTGCGCTACTTCTTCAGCGTCCTCGCGATGTCCGCACATCAGCCAACTGTAGTGAAAAATCTTCGTGCGGAAGTGATCGACAAAGCGATCAAACGCCTCCGGATTCCCGATAATCAACTGTCGGGCGAGCTCTACTTCTTCTTCGCGGTCCAATGGTTGCTTCCCGCCCTTGATTGTACCGGGCGGACGCCCGCTAAACGTGAGCGAGCTCCGCTGCGTTAACCACAACCTCGATGCTCGGCTGCTCCAGCAGAGTATTGTGGATCAGACAAGCTTTGGCGGCACGCAGAATTCCAGCCTGATGACGTTCGTCCAGCCCTGGCGCCGTCACTTCGATTCGGAAGGAGCCTAGCCGGGCGGGCTGTTGCGCTTTCTCGGCGCTGACCCGCACCCGCAAGTCTTCCGCGGGCAGCTGGCGAGCCTTTAAGTACTGAGCCGCGTAATATGCCGCGCAAGTTGCTAGGGACGCCAGCAGAAACTCGGGCGGCGTCATGCCCGTATCCGCGCCGCCGTTTTCCCTCGGCTGGTCGCAAATGACACGGTGCCCTCTGGCCAGGACTTCGAACCTCGCGTCACCAAGAAACGTTGCTGTTACTTCCATGATCTTCGTGTGCCCTTCTACCTCCCCAGATGCAGGCACCCTTCCAAAGGTGACACGTGTCACCGCGGTTGAGCGATTGCATCTTCACAAGCAGAATGATAGGAAAATGCGACTTGTGAGGCCGAATTTCAGGTACTTGGCGGGTTTGCGCAAGGCTGCGCACCGCGTCATTCAGCGCAAAGTGGGTGAGAACACCCACCTTGGGCATGGCCTCCAGAAAGGGAACAGTGATGAAAAGAATGTTGCAAATCGGCTGCCTTACCGCAGCCACGTGTGTCCTGGCAGCCGCTCAGCCGGGACAGTGTTGCATGAGACCGGGCGGAATGAATACGAGCCAAGGCGGGACGAACACGCCGCAGGGCGGAATGAACGGCATGAATATGAAGATGATGCGCTATGACGCGTCAACCGAAACCACCATAACGGGTACGGTTCAAGACGTCCTTCACCCGCAAATGGGCCGGATGAACGGGACACATCTATTGGTTAAAACGGAGACCGAAACCATTGAAGCGCATGTCGGACCGTCCGACTTCGTTACCGGCGAAGGATTCAGTTTTGCAAAGGGCGATTCCGTCCAAGTCCTCGGATCGAGGGTGACCATTGACGGCAAGGCTGCTCTCATTGCCCGAGAGGTGACCAAGGACGGCAAAACGCTCACGCTGCGCGACAAGACAGGGCGCCCGTTGTGGGCGGGCCGAAAACCGTGAGCGCTTCTATGGAACCCAACTAGAGGCTGAAACGATGCTGAAGGCCCCTGCGATTCTCATTATGCTGTGCGGAATGCCCGTCTGGGCACAAGATCCACTGTCCCTGAAGGAAGCGGTCCGCACAGCCTTAGAGAAGAACAAGTCAATCGACGCTTCCAGCGCGGCTCAGCAGGCTGCCGAAAGCAAGATCGCAGAAGCTCGCGGAGCCTTCCTGCCCAAGGTCAACTATTCGGAATCCTGGACCCGCAGCGACAATCCGGTGTTCGTGTTTTCCTCCTTGCTCACACAGCATCAGTTCGGCGTTAGAAAACTTTCCTGCTCGGGCCGCTGAATCGCCCGGATTTCCTGAACAACTTTCAATCGCTGGTGACCGCGGACCAACCGCTCTTCGACGGGGGGCAGACCAAGCACGCCGTTCGCGAGGCCGGGCTAACGAAGGACATCGCGGGCGAAGATCACCGGCTCACGCAGATGGAAGTGATCGCCAGCACGGTCCGGGCTTACTACGATGCGGTGCTGAGCGCCGAGGAAGTGAAAGCGGCCGATCAGGCGGTGCGCTCGGCCGAAGCCGACCTGCAGCAGGCCTCGAACGTACGTTCCGCGGGACTTTCCACGGATGCGGACGTGTTGTCGATTCGTGTGCACCTGGCCGGTGTGCGCGAGCAACAGATCCGCCGGGCCGCTGATTTGGACGTAGCTCGCGCGGCCTTGAACGACGCTCTGGGTCTGCCGCTCGACGTCACGCATAGCTTGATCACTCCTCTGGCGCCAGCCACGGCGCCGGCCGGATTGCTGGCTGATTACGAAACGAGCGCCCTTGCCGAGCGGCCAGAAGCCCGCCAGGCAAAACTGTCCACCAGTCTGGCCGAGACGCAAGCGGCCGAAGCGCGCAGCAGCCTTCTCCCGGAAGTCGCCTTGCACGGCGCCTTCGAAGCGGACCGGCAGGGATTTTACGATCGGGGCGGCGCCAATTGGCTGGTCTCGCTCGGGATGCGCTGGAATTTGTTCAACGGCTTTAGCGACAAGGCGCGAATCGACGGGGCCAAATCGTTGGTGCGCCGCAGTCAGGCGCAGCAGGAAAGCGCAGGTTCGGCGATCCGGCTGCAAGTCCGCCGCGCCTACGCCGATCTGCGCGCCGCCGAACAGCGCATCGACGTGGCGAAAGAGTCGGTCGCGGAAGCCGAAGAAAGTCTTCGCATCACGCAAAACCGATACCACGCCGGGATGAACAATGTCACCGACCTGCTGCGCACCGAGACCGCGGTGCTGGACGCACAGACGCGTTATTTGGCGGCCGTTCATGACCAACGCATCGCCGCTACGATGCTGGCATTGGCCGCGGGCACGCTGAGCGCGGATTCGGAGGTTTTGAACTGATGAAAAGAGCCACGCTCATTTTGATTCCTGTCTTGATTTGGCTGGCCGGCTGCGGCGAGCCGCCCGAGGTCCCGTCCGTGGCGCAATCACAGGCCATCGGCGTCAATGTTGAAACGGCAGGTGTCCAGCAGTGGCCATCGATTTATGAGGCCACCGGGACGGTGCGCGCCCGCACATCGGCCACCATTGCCGCAAAGTGGATGGGGTACGTTCGCGACGTGAAAGTGCAAGTAGGCGACCGCGTTCGCGAGGGGCAGTTGTTAGTGGTCCTGGATGCACGAGACTTGGACGCGAGCGCGAATCGCGCTGATGCGGCCCGCGAGGAAGTTCGCAACGGGATTCCCGAGGCTGACAGCGCGGTGACGGCAGCGAAGGCGAACCTCGAGCTGGTGCAGGCCACATTCAAACGCATGAACGAACTGTACGAGAAGAAATCGATCTCCGACCAGGAGTTCGATGAAGCATCCGCGAAACTCAAAGCAGCACAATCGGCATTCGAGATGGCGCGGGCGAAGCGTACTCAGCTGGACGCCAAGCTGGCGCAAGCCGGCGAGGAAGTGCGCGCGGCCCAGGTAACACGGAGCTACGCCGAAGTTGAGGCTCCTTTCGCCGGGGTCGTGACTGCCAAGTCGGTCGATCCTGGAAACCTCGCGGCGCCGGGCGCGCCGCTGCTCATCATCGAGCGCGACGGCTATCGGCTGGAGGCGGCGGTGGAAGAATCCAAGCTGGCCGCGATTCGAGCGGGCCAGGCGGTCTCAGTGACGCTCGACGGAATCAATCGCACGTTCGACGCGCGAGTGTCCGAAATCGTGCCAGCGGTCGACGCGGCATCGCGTGCCTATATCGGTCAAGATCGATTTGCCTGCGGAGCCATCGCTGCGCTCCGGCATTTTCGGCCGCGCGAAGTTCCAACTGGGCGTCCGCCAGGTTCTGGCGATACCATTCGCCGCCGTTATCGAACGAGGCCAATTGCAGTCGGTGTTCGTGGCCGAGAACGGCTTGGCAAGAACCCGGTTAATCACCCTCGGTGACAAACAAAAGGACCAAGTGGAAGTGCTTTCCGGCCTGACCGCCGGCGAGAAAGTGATTCTCCCCGTTCCTCAGGGCCTCGCTGACGGAGCGCGTGTTGAGGCCAAGCCGTGAATGCGCAACGCAAACTCGGTCCCGCGGGGAAACTCGCCCGAGGCTGGATCGGTTCGAAGCTGACCCCACTGGTGATCGTGGGATCGATTCTGCTCGGTCTGTTCGCGGTCTGGAAACTGCCGCGCGAGGAAGAGCCGCAGATCATCGTTCCAATGGTTGACGTATCGGTACAAATGCCCGGAGCGTCCGCGCGCGAAGTAGAAGAGCGCGTCACCAAACCCATGGAGAAGCTGCTGTGGGAGATCCCGGGAGTGGAGTACATTTATTCGACCTCGAGCCCGGGAACGTCGATGGCCATCGTGCGTTTTCTCGTAGGCCAGGACGAAGAGAAGAGCATCGTACGGCTGAATCAGAAGCTGTCCGCGAACATGGACCTGATTCCGCCGGGCGCTTCCCCGCCCCTGGTGAAGCCGCGCTCCATTGACGACGTGCCCATCCTCGCGCTGACCTTCTGGAGCAAGCGCTATGGCGATTTCGAGCTGCGCCGGATCGCCGCGCAGGTGGACGACGCCGATCAAACAGACGCCCGATGTTTCGGCCGTCGCACTGATAGGCGGGCAGCGGCGCGAGCTTCGCATTACTTTGGACCAGGCGCGGTTGGCCGCGTATCACCTTTCGCCTTTGCAGGTGGCGGGCGCGCTCGGCGCGTCAAATCGAAGAACTGTCTTCGGGCGAGTTCGCCAGCGGCAACCAAGAATATCTTCTCGAGACGGGACAATTCCTCACGTGCGCCGACGACGTGCGCAATGTGGTGGCAGGGGCCGCAAATGACAAGCCGATTTTCGTGCGCGACGTCGCCGAAGTTTCCGACGGCGGCGAGGAGCCATCGCAATATGTGCGCTTCTCGGACGGACACGGTTTCTATCCGGCGGTGACTATTGCGATATCGAAACGCAAGGGCACCAACGCGGTCACCGTCGCCGACAATGTACTGCATCGCCTGGAACCGTTGCGCGGCAGCGTGATTCCATCCGATGTTCAAATGACCATCACGCGCAATTACGGCGACACGGCTAAGGACAAATCGAACGAACTGCTGTGGCATATGCTGATCGCGGTCGTTTCGGTGAGCGTGCTCATCGCGATCACGCTGGGATTCCGCGAGTCGCTGATCGTCTTTACGGCAATCCCTGTAACGCTGGCGCTCACGCTCACGGTCTTCTATCTGTACGGCTACACGCTCAACCGGATCACACTGTTCGCGCTGATCTTCTCCATCGGCATCCTGGTGGACGACGCGATTGTGGTGGTGGAAAACATTGTGCGGCACTGGCGCCTGCCCGCCAATCACGGCCGGCCGCCGTTCGAAGTAGCGATTGAAGCTGTAGATGAGGTCGGCAATCCCACGATTCTCGCCACGCTCACTGTAGTGGCCGCGATTCTTCCGATGGCTTTCGTCGGCGGCCTGATGGGGCCATACATGCGGCCCATCCCGATCGGCGCGAGCGCCGCGATGCTGTTCTCGCTGATGGTGGCGTTCCTGGTGACGCCCTGGGCCGCCGTGCGAATTCTAAAGTCGAGCGGCGCACACCACGAAGGCGAGCGGGAGGATCTCATGACCCGTCTGTATCGCCGCGTCATGGGCGGGCTCCTGCATCGGCCCGCTCATCCGATGGAGTTTCCTGGGCGGCGTCGTGGTCCTGCTGCTCGCATCCATGTCGCTGTTCTACATCGGTTTCGTGAAGGTCAAAATGCTGCCCTTCGACAACAAGAGCGAGTTTCAAGTGATTGTCGACATGCCGAATGGCACGACGCTTGAACAGACCGCGCGCGTCACGCAGTTGCTTGCCGAAGAGACCCAAACGCAGCACGAAGTGATCAATGTCGAGACTTACTCCGGAACGGCGTCGCCGTACAACTTCAATGGGCTGGTTCGTCATTATTACCAGCGGCGGGGGCCGAACGTCGCCGACATTCAGGTGAACCTGCTGCCCAAAGACGAACGCAAACTGCAGAGCCACGAGATCGCAAAACAGGTGCGGCTGCGGCTGGACCCCATCGCCGAGCGCTACGGCGCGCGCATCAAAGTCGCCGAGGTCCCGCCCGGTCCGCCCGTGCTCGAAACGCTGGTCGCCGAAGTTTATGGCCCCGATCTCGACGGCCGGATCGCACTGGCGCGGCAAATGCGCGATCTGTTCAAGCGCACCGACGGCGTGGTCGACGTCGATTGGTACGTGGAGGACGACCAGCCGAAGTACCGCCTGATTGTCGATCAGGAAAAAGCCGCTCTGAACGGCATCTCCGAGGACGATGTCGCGCGCGCGATGCAAGTGGCGTCGGCGGGCTACCAAGCCGGGTTGCTGCATCAGGCCTCCGAAAAGGAAGACATTCCGCTCACTCTGCGGTTGGACCGGCCCACGCGATCCGATCTCGACCGGATGCAAAGCCTGCAAATCGCCGGTCACGGCGGGCAAATGGTGCCGCTCGGCGAGCTGGTTCGCGTCGATCAGGTCATCGAAGACAAAAGCATCTACCACAAGAATCTGATGCCCGTCACTTACGTCACCGCCGACATCGCGGGCGCCATGGAGAGCCCCGTGTACGCGATTCTCAAGCTCGGCCCCGAGATCGACAAGTTCAAAATCCCCGAAGGTTATCAGATCGAGCAGCACATGGCGGCGCTTCCCACCGATCCGGGCCGCTATTCGATGAAGTGGGATGGCGAGTGGCACATTACCTATGAAGTATTCCGCGATCTAGGCATCGCCTTCGCCGCGGTGTTGATCCTGATCTACGGCTTGGTCGTCGGCTGGTTCCAGTCGTTCCTCACGCCGCTGATCATCATGGCCGCCATCCCGTTTTCGTTGGTCGGTATCCTGCCCGCGCACGGACTGCTGCACGCCTTCTTTACCGCGACTTCCATGATCGGCTTTATCGCGGGCGCAGGCATCGTCGTCCGAAACTCGATCATCCTCGTCGACTTCATCGAGCTGCGATTGCGCGAGGGAATGCCGCTCGATCAGGCCGTGATCGACGCGGGCGCGGTCCGCTTCCGGCCTATGATGCTCACCGCTGCCGCCGTGGTGGTCGGGTCCTCGGTGATCCTCTTCGACCCCATTTTCCAGGGCCTTGCGATCGCTTTGATGGCCGGCGAGATTGCCTCGCTGTTGCTGTCGCGAATGACGGTTCCGGTCTTGTTTTATGCCTTCAACAAAAGGAGGACTGCCGTATGAACATTGAACGTTATCTGCGCCTGATTGCCGGCGCTTTCGTGATGCTTACGCTGGCGCTTGGCTACTGGGTGAGCCCGTACTGGTATCTATTCACCGCTTTCGTCGGTCTCAACCTGTTTCAATCGGCGTTCACCAACTGGTGCCCGATGATAACGATCCTTCGTAAGCTCGGTGTTCGAAGCAGTTGACTCTGCTTAAGAGACAGGAGGTTCAACATGTCGCGAGTCGTAGTTCTCGGAGCAGGCATTTCCGGTCACACCGCCGCTGCGTTTCTGCGGAAGTGGCTCGGCAAGAATGACGAGGTAGTGGTCGTATCGCCGCAGCCCGATTACAACTGGATCCCGTCCAATATCTGGGTTGGAGTCGGCCTGCTGCGCAAGGACCAAGTCATGGTTCCGCTGGCGCCAATCTACAAGCGGCATGAAATCGAGTTCAAGCAGGCGCGGGCCGTCGCGCTATTCCCGGAGGGTGACGAAACGAACCCGCGGCCCACTGTCGAGATCGAATGGACGCTCGACGCCAAGCGCGGGCAGCGCGAGAAAATCGCCTACGATTTCCTGATTAACGCCACCGGCCCTAAACTCAATTTCGACGCGACCACCGGCCTGGGCCCAGGCAAGAATAGCCTTTCGGTCTGTACCGCGGACCATGCCGAGGAGACTTCGCGCGTTTTCCTCGAAATGGTGGAACGAATGAAACACGGTGAAAAGAAGCGCTTCCTGGTTGGCGTCGGCCACGGCGGATGCACCTGCGAAGGCGCCGCGTTGGAGTACGTCGTCAACCTCGAGTTCGAGTTGCGCGCCCACAAAGTCCGCGACCGGGCCGAGATCACATTCGTCACCAACGAATACGAACTGGGGGATTTGGGTATCGACGGCGTGCACATCCGGCGCGGCGGTTACGTAACGCCCAGCAAGATCTTTGCCGAGTCGCTGTTCGCCGAAAGGGGCATTCGCTCCGTCACTAAAGCTCATGTCCGGGCGGTCGAGCCGGATGTCGCCCACTTGGAGACTCTCGATCAGGGAGACTCGGAAGCCGCTTTTGACATGGCAATGCTCTTGCCGCCCTTCGCCGGAGTTGGACTGAAAGCGTTCGGCCGCAAGGGAGACGACATAACCGGCGCCGTTTTCGCGCCGAGCGGCTTCATGAAAGTGGATGCCGACTACGCGAAGAAGCCGTACGCCGAGTGGAAGGCGCGCGATTGGCCGCGTCATTATCAAAGCCCGGCTTATCCGAATCTTTTCGCGGCGGGAATTGCGTTTGCTCCGCCGCATCCGATCTCCCAGGTGCACACCAACGCCGATGGTCTTATGATTTCGCCGGCCCCGCCACGCACAGGCATGCCGTCGGCCATGATCGGCAAGGCTGTGGCTCACAGCATTGTGGATATGCTGGGCGGAAGCAATGTCCCAACTCAGGCCGCCTCCATGGCGGAAATGGGCGCGGCGTGCGTGGCCTCCGCGGGCGCCAACCCTTTCACTGGCAGCGCGGCATCGATCACGGTTTTCCCGATCGTTCCCGACTACCAGCGATACCCCGAGTTTGGCCGTGATATGGACTATACGTTCGGCGAAATCGGTCTCGCGGGGCACTGGATCAAGATCCTGCTGCATCACATGTTCCTGTACAAGGCCCGTTTGCGGCCGGGCTGGGCGATGATTCCGGAGTGAGGATGCGACTATGAATGCTCTACTGACTCAACCCAAGACGACAGAAGCCATCCCGAAGAGCGAGTGGCTCTACGCCACCAAGCCGACACGTTGGACGCTGTTCCTGCGAACTTTCTTACCATGGCAGGCGTGGCGGTTCGTCTGGATCAACGCTAAGATGATCAGGATCATCGGGCGTGGCCATAGCGGTCAATGACCACAGAAGGAAAGCGCAATGCCGGACTGGTTGGAATTTCTTCTCTTAGCCGCGGGGTATGTTGCGCTGATGCGCTGGGTCTTGCCTCGCTTCGGCGTGCCTACCTGAATGTCGAACTCCTGCGGTGTCGAGTCTCGACACGAACAAAATGCGGCAGTGACCAAGGACGACAGCGAGCAGCCTGAAAACTGAGGACACAGCTTATGTCGGCGATTAGCTTAGCCAGGGAGACGAATCCGGCCGTGAAACGAGGCCACGGACGCTGGCTGGGGATTCGAAGCCTAATCGCCGAACTAGCCGCGTTTCCCGTACGCATCAGCAGCATCAGCGGCAATTTGATCGTGAGTGCGGACCTTCCTGGCCTCAAGAAGGATGAAGTGAGCGTTGACCTGACTGACAGTATGCTCGTTATCGAAGCCCAGCCGAACCGCGAGCAGGAAGCCTTTTTTCGCAGGGCCGGCCGTCGAGTGGTTCCGCTCCCCAATGGCGCTAGAATCCACCGAGCAAAGGCTCAGTTGAAAGATGGGGTCTTGACGGTAACGTTGCCGGTTTCGAGCGTCAGGAACGGCCGCACGCTTTCAGTGGAAGAAGTGATCGGTATCCCGCGGCCCTAGGCTCGTGTGGCGACCACTTCCAGATATTCGGCGCGCACGGCGGTGCGCTCATCGGCCGCTTCGTTGTGTTCGCGCCACAGGCTCTCTAGATCCGCCGCATAAGCCGCCTGTGCGTCGGCGGACAGCCTGGAAAACGCGACTTGGGTCGGTCCGAAATACTGCCGGAAGAACCGCACCACTTCGCTCGGCGGAAACGGATAATCGAAATCCGCCATTCGCCGGCTAGTCCGAATCTCCGAGGCGTAGGATCCCAGCCGTTGCCGTACGACGTGCTCATCGCCCCAAAGTATCGGCGCCGGGATTCCTTCCGGCGGCGGAAGGTAACGATTACCTACACCAAACTGTTTGGCCACGAAACCCTCGGGCGTCCAGTTGGCCATGGCAATCATGCCTCCGGGCCGGCATACGCGGGCCAGCTCTGCTGCGACTAGCTCCGGACGCGGACCGAACATTGCGCCAAACATGCTCATCACCACATCGAAGTGAGCGTCGGGATAAGGCAGCCGCTCCGCGTCGCCTTCATCGAAAACTGCACGCAGACCTTCCGCGCCGGCCCTCTGACGCGCCTGATCCAACAAATTCGGAGCAATGTCCACGCCCGAGACCTCGGCGCCTTTGCGAGCCGCGGGTATGGCCAAATTGCCTGTGCCGCACGCAACATCCAGCACCCGCGCCCCCACTGGAATCTGCAGCCGATCCACAAATCGCTCCCCGCACTGGGCGGTGTACCGCGCAATCTGTCCAAAATCTCCCGCCATCCAGGCGCCACGCATTCTCTGTTTGAGCTGATCGAAACCGGTTTGAGCTGGCTGCATGGTGGTTCTCCCTTCAAGCACTATGCCATAATTCGCATTCATGGATTCGGTACGTCTTGCGAGCACGGAGCCGGATCGCCCGGTTCGATACCGTTGGCTGTTCGCGGCGCTGGCGCTCTACGCAGCCGCGTTCCTGTTGTACGCCGAGAAATGGGCCTTCACCTGGGATGAAAGCTATCATCTTCTCGCGGCGCAATTGATCGGCGGCGGCAAGCGGCCCTACATCGATTTCTGTTTCCCGCAAACGCCCATCAACGCCTATTGGAATGCGGCCTGGATGCGCCTGCTGGGCGAAAATTGGCGCGTGCCGCACGCTTTTGCCGCGCTTTTTACCATCGGCGCTGTGCTGCTGACGGCCAGATTCGTTTTCCTCCGTTTCCCGGTCCCGAGTTGGCGCACCGCGGCCACTCTCAGCGCCGCTCTGCTGACCGGCTTGAACGCGATGGTTTTCATCTACGGACCTGTCGCGCAGCCTTATGGCATCTGTCTGTTCACGGTCCTGGCCGCATTTCTTCTTGCCGTTCGAGCCGTGGATCGAAACGCGCCGCTCTGGTCCACCGCTGCAGGCTTGTTTGCTGGCATCGCCGCCGCTTCCTCGCTTTTGACAGCCGCTGCTGCACCGGTATTGCTGGCATGGATTCTGTTCTACAATCGCGCAGGCAACCGTTGGATCAAGCTCCTCGCCTTTTGCATCGGAACCGCAGTCCCGTTCACGCCGGTCATGTGGCTGGGCTGGCAGGGGTCGCGCCAAACCTGGTTCAACGTGATTCAATATCACGCCGTCTTTCGCAAACTGTATTGGCCCGAGACCACCAGCCACGATCTCGATGTCCTGACTTCTTGGATTGACTCTGGACAGGCCCTCATGATCGGCCTGCTGGCGATATCCGGCCTCGTGTACATCGCACGGCGGAGCCAGTGGCCTGCGGCAACCAGAGCCGAGTTCTACCTCTGCGCCTGGCTCGCGGCCGCGCTCTCTATCGAAGTTAGCCGCGCGCATCCAACGTTCTCGCGCTATTTTCTGCTGGCCGTCCCCTTCCTTGCGATCCCGGCCGCGGTGGGCCTGTACGCCATCGCTTCCCGCGTCTTCGAACCAGATAAGCCGCTTTGGGCGGTGCTGTTCGTGGTCACGATTCTGGTACTGGGATTGGGGCGCTCGCTCTACGACCGGCTGGATATCGGCGACTGGAGCAGCTACGAACGCTTAGCGAAACGAGTCGACGAAGTCACGCCCCGCAACGCGCTGCTATTTGCCGACGAGCCGATCTACTTCCTGACGCGCCGCGTGCCTCCGCCCGGCCTGGAGCTCACCTACACGCACAAAATCGATCTGGGTCCGGAAGAAAACGCACTGCTCCACATCATCCCTGACGCCGAGCTCAAGCGCCAGGTTCAATCGGGCATTTTTGCGGCCGCTTATAGCTGCGATAGCGACGACATTAAGGATTACGACCTCCCAAATCTCTACAAGCAGCGCGTGGACATGGAGGACTGCTCCATCTTCTGGGAGCCGAAGCACCGGCCAGCGCGCTCAGGTAGCTCGACGCCCGAGGAACAGCTTCCAGCCGAGAAACGCGGCAGCCAGAACGCCGAGGATCGCCCACCCCGCGTCGCCGAGAATTGATCCGATCTGCTGAACACGGTCGCTGAAAACCAGACCCAGCCAGATGTAGAGAGCTGCTCCCAGCGTTTCGCCGAGAACGTCCCACAGCGTGAAGCGAAGCCAGGAATAGTCCGCAGCGCCGCTCGCCAGGTTGATCCACGGACCCAGTGGCGAGACCAGCCAACGGCTGAAGAACACACCCGTACCGCCCCAACTCTTGGCTTTCGCATCGAGTTCCTGGATGCGGTCTGCATTACCCAGCATCGCGGCCACTCTTGCGACAAGAACCTTGCCGCCCCAGCGGCCAACCGCATAACCAATCTGGTCCCCGGCAACGGACCCCACGGACGCGATCGCGATTGCCCGCCAGATCTCCATCGCGCCCTGAGCCACCAGCGATCCGGTGACGATCAAAAGCAGGGTCACGGGTAAAGGAACGCCGAGGGCCGCGATCGCAACCACGACGAACAGCGCGGGCGATCCGTAATGTGTAACTGCGGCGAGCAACTGATCGAGCATCAGGGTGCCTTGCCGGACTGTGGCGCAGCTTCCGGGCCGGGTCGGTTCGCGTTCGCGATTGCGCTCTCAAGGTCGCGAATCAATTCGGCCACCGGCACTTTTTCGGCTCGCGCGATCTCGCGAATCGGCCTGCGGTCGCGCGGGTCGGGCTCAACGTGAATCGCCTGGAACAGTAGCTCCGAACGCGTGTGATGGGTGTGAGCGACGAAGGGCACGCTCATCCACGCTTGAATGCGCTCGTTCCTCCAATGGATGTGGCGCGCGGTTCTGCCCGCGCGGTAGCCGAAGAAGAACGTCGCGCCCAGAGCCAGCGCGAGGCCCAGTAGTAAGAGCGGCGTCCCGGATCGAGGCTGTGCCACCAATTCACTATAGAACGCCCAACACTACTCTTCGCGAGCGGATCTTCACTCCGTCGCGGGACCCAGCACGCGCGCGATCGCCTTCACGATATGGTCCCAGCGGCTGCGCTCGGTGGCCAGATGCTTCCGCCCGGCGGGTGTGATCCGATAATACTTGGCCTTCCGGTTGTTCTCTGAAGTCCCCCAGAAGGACGCGATTAGCCCCTGTTCCTCCAGGCGGTGCAGCGCAGGATACAGCGAGCCATGTTCTACCTGAAGGACGTCTTCCGAAGTGCGCTCAATGGCGTGCGCGATGGTGTGGCCATGCGCGGGAGCCAGCAGGAGCGTGCGCAAAATCAGCATCGCCAGGGTGCCTTGCAGCATGTCGCCCCGGTCGTTCTTGTCTTTGCTGCGAGCCATGCTGCCAGTCTACCAGAAGCTTCTCTAGTGGACTGTTTTAGCACTAGCCGCTGGGGACCCGGTCCATTCTCTCCAACTGCGGGACAATACAAAAATGCGCGCATGGTTCATGGACGCCTACGACGGCGTGGATCACCTTCGATTGGGCGAGACGCCAGATCCTGTCCCCGGTCCAAATCAAGTTTTGCTTCGCCCGCGATTCGCGGCGTTGAATCCGGCCGACGCCTTCCTGGCGCAAGCGATGTATCCGGCCAAGCCCGCGCTGCCTCACATTCTGGGACGTGATGGCGCGGGTGAAGTAGAAGCAGTCGGCGCGGGAGTGACGAACATCCGCCCTGGCGATACGGCCGGCATCCTGCGGTGCGACTGCGGCGTGGAGGTTTGGGGAACGCTCGCTGAAAAGGTCGTGGCGCCGGCCAAGTCTGTCGCTCGCCCGCCGGAAGGCTGGTCGCTTGAACAGATGGCCGCCGCTCCGCTGGTCTATTTGACGGCCTGGCAGGCTCTCACGCAATGGATTGATCCCCCGGCGCCACCATCGCCCGGCTCGGTGCTTTTGGTCACAGGCGCTTCCGGCGGCGTGGGCACTGCATCGGTACAACTCGGAAAATCCATGGGCTTGACGGTGGTGGCGCTCTCGCGAAGCGCGGAAAAGGGCGTCCGATTGAAAGAGCTGGGAGCGGATTTCGTTTTCGACCCAGCTGATCCGAACTTGCGCAAGCTCGTGATGGCGGCAATCGCGCCGCGCAAAGTGGACATCGCCGTCGACAACGTCGGCGCGGCTTTGTTCAACCAGGTGATCGCCATGCTTGGCCAAGGAGGCCGCATCAGCGTTGTAGGAAGAAGTGGCGGCGCGGTGCCGGAGTTCAACACGGCCATGCTATTCTTCCGGCGGAACCGGATCGGTGGCGTAGCGGTGTCCGACTACACGGCGGACGCCGCGCAGGCTGCGTGGACCGAGATCACCAGGCGCCTGAATGCCGCCGGACAGAAGCCCGTCATCGATCAGATTTTCGCGTTCGAAGACGTGAAGCCCGCGTTCGCCCGGCTGGCCGAGGGACCGATGGGCAAAGTGCTGGTACGCGTGTCAGATTAGCTGCCGCGATATGCGTGCTACCATGAAATCCAGTCCAATTTGCTCGCGACTTCGCCTCGCGTCCGGCGTACGCCAGCTCGCCTGTAACCGTGCATCACGCTGCCCACATGCCCGCAGCAAGGAGTGTCCACATGACCAACATTTACGTGGGAAATCTTTCCTACGAAACATCCCAGGAAGATCTGGAGGCGGCGTTTAATGAATTCGGAGCCGTGGAACGAGTTAACATTGTGCGCGATCGAGACACCGGCCAACCGCGGGGTTTCGCTTTTGTAGAAATGACCAATCGTAACGAAGCCTCCAGCGCCATAGCCGCTCTCAATGGCCGCAATCTGCATGGCCGCGACCTCAGCGTCAACGAAGCACGCCCGCGCGAGGAGCGTTCAGGCCCACGGCCCGGTGGTGGTGGCGGGCGCGGCGGGTTCAAAGGCGGGCGCGGCGGCAAGGGCCCGCGTTGGTAACCATTCGTCCGCTTTCGGCATCCTATTTTTTGTCAACTCCGAAATCTTCTTAAACCTTGGCTCGTAAACTCACAACTCGCTTGGGGCCGTACTGGCTCCTTCTGGAAGCGTCGGGCGAGACCACCTGGCGCCTGCAGTTACTGGGCGATTCTCATCATGAGGCCGAAATCACGGCCGTTGGTGAGGAGGAAGCCAAGGACGCCGCCGTGGAAGCTACGGTCGCATTGCTAAAGGAAGAGAACCCGGAGTTTCAGGAACCCGCAAAAGTCACTTGGAACCCGGCGTTCGTTTCCGACAACCGGCTAAACCTCTGAACCGGGCCGCGACCGTCAGGAGCGATCTACTCGCAGCCGTTCAGCCCCTTGGTCAAACAAATCGATGACGAAGGTGGCGGCGGGATGGGAATTCCCTTTTCGGTCATCAGCTTGGCCAACAGCGCCGCGGCTTCGGGATGCGCAATCGCGGATTGGACGCCCACGCGCACCAGCCCGCGCGCCCAATCGATCGGGATCCAGGTCTTTCCAAGCAGCGCGCCGTTCACGCTGTCGCGGCTTCCGCCGTCGTGCGCGTCCAGCTTGGCGCCATGATCCACCAGCATCTGAATCACTTCCAGCCGGCCCTTGTGCGCCGCGCCGTGCAGCGCAGTGCGGCCTTCGTCGTCGGCGACGTTGGGATCGATGCCCAGATCCAGGCACATCTTCACCGCTTCGATGTTCTCTTGCGGCGACCACTCAAACGTCACGCCTTCCACCCAGCCGATGCCCGCCGCCACGGCCAGCGGCGTTACATCATGAGCGGTGAAGATCTTGGGATTTGCGCCGTGCTCGAGCAGCAGTTTCATCAGTGTGACGTCGCCCGATTGCGCGGCGCGCAGGAACGGCGTCGCGCCGTCCTCAAACAGCCACTGCATGGTGAAATTGGTGCGTGTCTCGGTGCTGTCGCCCTTACATTCCTCCGGCGTCGATTCCACGCCACAGATGCGAGCGTTCACGTCGGCGCCTTTCGCTATCAGCAGCCTGATGAAATCCAGGTGATCCATGTCGGGCGCGCGCACTGGATAGTCGCCACCTTCGATGTTGCGGTTGTCGGTGGCCAAATAGAGGGGCGTCCAGCCGCCGTTGTTCGGTGTATTTGGATTTGCGCCGTGCTCCAGCAGGTACTGCGCCAGCTTGTAATGGCGGTTTTGCGTCGCAACCAGAAGCGGCGTCCAACCATAGAACGTTCGCTGATTTACATCAGCGCCCGCTTCCACCAGCATTTTGGCGCACTCCATGCAGTCCTCGCGCGCCGCATAAACTAAAGGCGTCAACCCGCCGCCATCTTTCTTGGCCGGGCGCCGGAAAAATGCGATGAAGTCATCCTCGGGATTGGCTTCGCTGGCCGGTGCCGTCCTCGAAGCAGTGGCCGGACCGCGCGCCGAAGCACCGGCAGCCGCTTTCGGAGCAACCGCACCCTGGGGCGGCGGGGGATCACCGTCGTTTCCAGGGCCCCTCCTGCCAAGAGCCCCAAAGGACCCGTGCAAGCGCTGTTTTACGGTGTTGGCCAGATTATTTCGCGCGTTGCGGGTATCCATCTCGGTCTGCGCGCTGACCGACGCTCCATGCTCGATCAGGAGCTTCACCGCCTCCGGATGCGACTGCTCGGCGGCCCACATCAGCGCCGTGGTTCCGCGCAGTTTGTCCTTCGCGTTCACGTCGGCATGATGATTCAACAGCACCCGGATCGCGTCCAGATTGCCCGTGCGCGCCACCAGCATCAGCGGCGTCTCGCCCTCGGGTCCAAGTTGATTCGCGTCGGCGCCGGCCTTCAACAACCTCTCGATCATCGCCGCGCTTCCGTGCAGCGACGCCGAGATACAACGGCGTTGCGCCCTCGCGATTGGCAAGCTGGATGTTCGCGCCCGCGGCAATCAGCACACCCGCCATTTCCGGATCGTCGCGGTACACCGCCCACTGGATCGCCGTCGTGCCGTCGGGTTGCAGTGCGTTGACGTCGGCCTTCTGTTGCACCAGAGCCCGCACCGCGGACGCGTCACCATTCATCGCCGCGTCGGCGATGGGACTATTGCTTGCCCCGAACGCCGCAAAACACACTCCCGCCAACCCAGCGCAAATGGCCGCGACGCGTGTCCGCATAGGCTTATGCCAAGCCCGGCAACCGTCCAGTGCTGTCGCCGATCTTTTCTTCGTGGACCCCGTACATGTCGAGGACGCTCGCCAGCAGGTTCCCGGTCGGAACGGTTTTCGACGGATACGACAAATGGCGATTCCCTTTGAGCTGCCCCGACGCTCCGCCAATCAGCACGTGCGGAACATCGTAATGCAGGTGCTGGTTCGAGTCACCCATGTTGGTGCCATAGAGGATCAGCGAATGATCCAGCAGCGTACCGTCGCCATCCGGAGTGCTCTTCAGCTTGTCGACGAAATACGCCAGGCACTTGATGTGATATTGGTTCAGCTTCGCGTACCGCGCGATCGTCTCCGGATTCTCGGCGTGATGCGAGATTCCATGGAAGCCGTCGTGTACTCCGCTTTCCGGGTACGAGCGCGACGTCAGATCGCGGGCGTAAAGAACCGTCGAAACCCGGGTAATGTCGGCCTGGAAGGCCAGCCGCTGCAGGTCGAAATGCAGCTTCACGTGCTCGTCGAACGATTCTGGGATGCCCGCCGGAATCACCACGCCCTCGGTGGAGACATTGCCGGTGGCCTTTTTGGCGATGGCCAGCCGCCGTTCTAACTCGCGGATGTCAGTCTCATACTCCTCGAGCTTCGACCGGTCGCTGGGACCCAAATCACGCTTGAAGCTCGCAAGCTTGGCCGTCACCGAATCCAGAATGCTGCGATCCTGTTCCCGCCGCGCCGCACGTTCCGCCGAGCTGCCGCCCGCGCCGAACAACCGCTCGAACGCCACTTGCGGATCCAGCTCCATCGGCAGCGGCTGCGTCGGAGTGGACCACGAAATCGTGTTCGAATACGTGCAGCTATAACCTTCGCCGCAGTTGCTCGAATTGGCGCCGGGATCTTCCAACGCGAGTTGGAGCGATGGCAGCAGCGATCCCTGCCCGACATGCTGCGCAATGATCTGATCGATGGTCGTCCCGTCGTAGATGTCAGAGCCGGTGGTCTTCTTCGGCTTGTTCGCGCACAGGAACGCGGCCGCCACCCAGTGATCCGCTCCCGTTTGTCCCGGAGGCGGCTCGGCCGACTGCGACCACAAGCCGCTCATGATCACCGTGTGCTCGCGGAACGGTTCCAACGGCTCGAACATCATCGGGTATTTGAAATCTTTCGCGCCGGCCTCGCGTTTTGGCTCGCCTGGCCCGCCACCTTCCGGCACCCACCATCCCGGCGCCGCGCCGTGAGGAACGAAGATGCCGGTGAAACGAGTCTTGGGGTTCGCCGCCGTCTTGCTGATGAGGGTTTGCGCCGGCAGCATGGAATCCAGCAGCGGTAACGCAAGCGCAACCCCAGCTCCGCGAAGAATCGTGCGCCGGGACATGTGCTTCTTAGTAATAAACATCGACTGCGTCCCCTTATATATTATTCTTTTGCCCGCGCGACTTGTGGACCGCGCGGATCGCTCACCGGGCCGCCCGTATCAGCCACCGGTTTTTGGCCGTTCGAAGTGATCTCTTCCTTCTGATTCACCTGGAACGGCTCGCTCTTGACAATACCCAATATTATCGATGAAAACCGGTAGTTCTTCGATTCAGCATCGCGCACGATGGAGCGGATCAGCGGCATGTCGTAATAGTCGGTCCCGCGGCCCATCGCATAGATGAAAAGATTCTCGGTCACCACGCGAACAAACTGCGGCGAATAGCGCAGTAGCGCATCGCGCATGCCTTTCACGCCATCCAGTTTGGATCCATCCACCAGCATTCCGGACGAGTCGATGGGCGTCCCATTCTCGGCGGTCCGCCAAGCGCCGACTGCGTCGAAATTCTCGAGCGAAAGGCCGATCGGATCCATGATCCTATGGCACGTCGAACACGGCGGATTCTTCCGATGGATTTCCAACTGCTGCCTCGCGGTCGGTTTAGCGCCCCCATGGACGGCCGCGCCCTGATCCTTCAGCGCGGGAATGTTGGGCGGCGGATCGGGCGGACTGACGCCTAGGAAAATCTTCATCATGTCCTTGCCGCGGACCGTAGGCGTAGTGCGTTGCGGATAAGAAGAGATCGTCTCGATAGCCGCTTTACCGAGCAAGCCCCGCCGCACGTCAAATTCCGGCGTCAGCTCCACGCGGCGGAAATCGCTGCCGTACACGCCGGGAATGCCGTAATGTTTGGCCAGCCGCTCGTTCAGGTACGTGTATTTCGCATCCAGCAGATCGATCAGGCTGCGATCTTCATGCACGACGTCCCCGACAAACAGCTCGGTCTCCTTGCGCATCGCGAGGCGCAGATTGTCGTCGAAATCGGGAAACAGCGAAACCGTCGGCGCCCAGGTGCCGAGCGCGCGCAGGTTCAGCCACTGGCCGGTGAAGTTCATCACCAGACGGTCGGCCCGCGAATCGGCCAGCATGCGCCGCACCTCTTGATCGAGCACCGCGGGTTCGTGCAGTTTGTTCTTCGCCGCGGCGTCGATCAGTTCGTCGTCGGGAATGCTGCTCCACAGGAAGAACGAAAGCCGCGACGCCAGCTCCAGATCGCTGATGTGATAACTCTGACCAGCCGCCAGTTTCTCCGGCTCAGCCTCCTTGCGGAATACAAACTCGGGATCGGCCAGGACGCGCTGCATCGCGCGCTCGATCCCGGTATCGAAACTTCCCTCATTGCGCCCCTGCTGATAAAAGCTCATCAAAGTCTCGGTATCCTGCGGGGTCACCGGGCGCCGGAACGCGTGCCGCGCGAGCGTGTCCACGATCTTCTTCGCGCAGGCCGTCTCTTGCGAGGCATCCGCTGGATGGCATACGAAAATCTTCTGGTGGCTGGCCGACTCGCTCGCACCCGCGGGCTTGAACGGGCCCAATATTTCCATCTTGCCTACATGTGGATAGAACTTGAAACCCGGCAGTCCACCGGTCTCGATGGTGCTCCTCAGAAAATGCTCATCCAAATCCTGACTCGGCGCCAGCTGCGTGGCGAGGAACGTGACACCAACCGTGTGCAGCCCGGCTTTCACCTGGAAATGGATGTCGGCCGTCCCGCCGTGTACCGGCTTGCCCGAGGCGACTTCCTTGTCCCAATCGTATAGATGAATCCGCTGACCATCGATCAGCAGCTCCAACTTTTCGCCGGTAATCTCGCCGAAGGCCCGGTTGCCATCCATCAGTCCCTTGTTAATGGGAAACACTTTGAACACGTAATCGCCATCGGCCGGGAACTCGTGCTGGACCACCAGCCCGCCGCGCGTACCGAAGGGCAGCCCCGAGATGTGATAATCCTGCGTCGTGTCGGACGCCACACGATATGTCGCGAGCGCCGGCTCGTTGACGTCTCCCATCGCGATCCGGCTGATCTTGGCCGCCGCCGTGGTGTACCCTTCCAGCAACGCGGGCGACAGCGACAGCGCGCCGGCGATATTGTCGAATCCGCGCGTCGAGTCGTCGGATGGCAGATACTTCGCCGGATCGATGTCCAGCGCCAGCATGTCGTGAATCGCGTTCGCGTACTCGGTGCGATTCATGCGATGCAGGCCGGGCGGCGGGAAATGAGTCGACGCGTTCCGATCCAGCTCGGTCTCGAGCCACGTCACCATCGATTCATAGGTGGTCCAGGCCGGCCGCGGCATCCCGGACGGCGGCATCATGCCCGCGCGGAGCTTGCGCACGACTAGTTCCCACTTTTCCGGGTGATCGGCGACGTGCGCGGTGTCCAGCTTATCCAGCTCGAGACCGCCAGTCTTCAACTTTTGGTTATGGCAGGTGACGCAGTATTGGTTCAGGAGCGCGCGTTCCGCCTGCGCATCGTTCACCAGAGAGGGCACCTGGGAGGGAGCGGACGATGATTGAGGGCCTGCCGTCTGGGCAGCCAAGACGACGGTCATGGTCGCAATGCAACCGACAGCTTGTCTTATCTTCATGGATGTTTCCGCGCTACCGGTTCCCCAGGATCTTCTCTGAGGATACCGCCCAAGCTACTGATATTGCAATTCTTCCGGCGGGCAGTTCCGGCACTCCGGATTTCTGCACCGATAGCAATGACGAACTCATTCATTCTATTGTTACTCCCTGAGTCGTCTAACTTTGGGTAACGGTTCGATTTAGTGGCCGGAAGCCGGTGACCGCCAATATTCCGGCAGTCGCGGCTTGGTGGCCCGGACGATCTCGATCACCGCCTGCCGGTTGGTGGGCGAAATTGCCGCAAACGGCTTGCTCTGGTCCTTGCCGGTCAACACGTCGTAAAGCCGTTGATACACCCGATCACGCACCACGTCCGGCATTCCATCGAACGCCGCGCTGTAGATCATGTAGGACAGCGGATAACGGAACAGCCGCTTCTGCAGATCGAAATCCCGCAGTGACCGCCCCTTGGCATCCCGGGGCCCGCGCGCGGAGAACGTTTTCGTGAACGTCGAGACGCCCGTCACCGGGTCCTTGAGCGGCTCTTCGTCCACAAAAAGCATGTACCCAACCATCTCTTCGATCTCGCCGTTGATCCGGTCGCGCGCGGCATCGTCGAGCTTGTCCTTGCCTTCCCGCAACGCAATCCGCGCATCCCAGCCGATCCGCGTCATCAGGTTCGTCATCCGCGTCTGATGCTCCAGCGTCATCAGCGCGACAATGTCGCTGGTCGGCGCGAGATAGCGCGAGGTATCGAAGAATCCCGACAGGCTGGTCAGGTTCTGCGTGCCTTCCTTCACCGCGCGCCCGGGAGCCAGGGGATCGGCCAACTGCGGATTGTTCCCGAGATGCATTTGCGATCCATGCGTCCCGGTGACGTACCACCCGCCCCAGCGTTCGGCGAAACTGGTGCGGTCGTCAGTAATGAAAGCGCTGCCGTGGGACTCGCGCGCCTCGGCGTCCGTCACAGGATGCACGGAGCTGACGAGAATACCCGGAATGCCCATCGTCGGTGCGCCCTGGTGGCATCGCAGGCAATCGTCGCGGCGCGCAAACTCCGGCCGATCGGATTTTTCGGCATCCAGGCTATAGAACACCGCGCCCTGCTTTGGATCGATGGCCGACAACTCCAGCACCTCGCCGTTTTGCACGAAGCCCACCGCCGTGTCGTCGTTGAAGTAAATCGCGCGCGGCGTGCGCGGCGAGATTCGCTGCGTCTGAATGCTGGTGCGCGAAAACACCAGCACCTGAGAATCGATGTTGATATCGAGCTGCTTCAGCAGTGCGGGGAGATAGCCCCAACCATTCGGAGCGTAGTCGAGCTTGACTTTGCCGCTTTCGAGCTGCTTTTCCAGGCGCGCTATCGGGTCCTTGGCCGGCGCGGCATATTGGATGGCCGGATCATCCAGCGGAACGTAGAAGGTATCTTCCAACCGCTCGGCCACCAGCACCGCGCTCACCGCGAGCACGGCCAGGCCACAAACCAGTGCAGCACGCATTCGCTGCCATTTTATCCTCTTACGCGCGGGAGCTGGCGCGAAGCATCGGCTTGCCTTCGTGCGCCACCAGCAGATCGTGCATGTCGTTGGCGTGCTCCTCTTCGTTGGTGAGGATGCCCTCCATCATCACGCGCGTGGTGGGATCCTTGTCGGCGAAGTATCGAATCAGCTCGCGATAATGTTCGCACGCGATCCGTTCGGCCACCAGGTTTTCCTTGATCATCTCCACCAGGTTCGCGCCCTCGGTGTACTGCGAAGCCGACCGCGACGCGAGCCCCTCGGGATTGAAATTCGGCGTTCCGCCAAGTTGGTTGATCCGCTCCGCCACCAGTCGCATGTGGCCCTGTTCTTCCTTGGCGTGCTGTTCGAATTCGCTCTTCACGCCCTCGCTCGAAATGCCGGTGGCCGCAATCGCGTTCATCGTGTACCGCAACACGCACACGATTTCGGTCGCGAGCACTGCCTGCAGGATGTCGATGGTCTGCTCGACATTCCCTTGGTAAGCGGGCGTCACCGCGCCCTTTTCGAGACTGGCGCGCGCACGCGAGCGCAGCTCTTTGACGTCTGTCAGGAATGGCTGATCGTTTTTGTCCATTGGTCTCTCCGATCGACTACTAGAATATCTTCTTAATCGCTTTGCCGATGCCCTTGCCGATTTTACCCGAGCCCTTCGCGGTGCCCACGGCAACATCTTTGCCCCCTACGGCGGCTCCTTTACCAACCGACGCAGCCGCGTTGATGGGATGCAGCGTCACCAGATCCGCCGCGCCTTTTCCGGCGCCTTTCGCCACATTTCCCGCGCCCTTGGCCGCGCCTTTACCAATGTCACCCGAGCCGCTGCCGATCTCCTTGCCCGCCCCGCGACTGTGTTTCGGCTCTTCCGTTTGAGATTGCGCCTGCGACTGCGCCCACGCCGTAACCGCCAATATGAGAACCAACCAGATATACTTCATCACCAGGTGAGACGCACTAACCTGCCAGTTTGATGCAGGTGAATCACTCATCTTACGAAAGGAACTTCCATGCGCACTTTCGCCATTGCTCTGGCTATCCTTGGAACTGTGAACGCACAAGCCCCCACCACTCGCGATCTGCACCTGCGCGGCGGACGCTTCCAGCCGCTGTCATACGACACCATGACGCCCGCGCAGAAGAAGCTCGTCGACAGTATCCTCGCGGGACCCCGTACTTCCCTCGACGGCCCCTTCAACGTGCTGCTTCGAAGCCCCGAGATGGGCGATCTCGCGCAAAAGTTCGGCGCCGAGATGCGCTTCCATTCCTCGATCCCGCCCCGGCTGAACGAATTCGCCATCTTGATCACCGGGCGCTTCTGGACCGCGCAGTTTGAATGGCAAGCGCATCACAGAAACGCGCTCGCCGCCGGTCTGAGCCCGGCGATCATCGATGCTGTCGCCGCCGGAAAACGCCCTGCCTCCATGCAGCCCGACGAAGAGGCGGTCTACAACTTTTGCACCGAGATCCTGACGACCAAACACGTCAGTGATGCCGCCTTCCAAGCGGCCAAGGACAAATTCGGCGAACGCGGCGTGGTGGATCTGCTGGCCGTGGTGGGCTACTACCAGTTCGTTTCAATGATGTTGAACGTCGACCAGTACCCGTTGCCCCCCGGCGTCCAACCCGAGCTCAAACCGCTGCCCTGAGATATCTTCCATGATGACTTTCCGCTTCGCGCTCCTCGGTCTTGCGGCCTTCGCACTCGCCTCCGCCCAAACCGATCCTGGCCGCCGCGAGTACGAAACCCGCTGCGCCCGATGCCACGGCGCCGACGCTACCGGCGGTGAAGGTGGTCCCAACATTCAGTCGCAAATCGCCGCTCGCAGTGCCACCGAACTCGCCGCGTTCCTGCGCCTAGGCCGGCCCGCGTCCGGAATGCCCGCTTTTGATCTGCCCGCACAGGAAATGACCAATCTGGTCGCGCATCTCCGCACACTCGCGCCCATGTCACGCGCGGCGGCGCCGGGAGCGGTTCGCAGGAAGGTCCAGCTATTCGATGGTGGGTCACTCGAAGGTCAAGTACTAAACCAAGGCCCGCTCGATCTTCAACTCCGCACCGATGACAAACGAATTCACCTTCTGCGCAAGGCCAACGATCGCTTTGTTGAAGTCACGTCGCAAACCGATTGGCCCACCTACAACGGCGACCCCAGCGGCAACCGCTACACCAGGCTCACCGAAATCAACAAGGGCAACGTCGGCACTCTTGCGCCCCGCTGGATCTTTCCCATGCCGAATGTTTCGCAAATCGAGAACACTCCCGTCGTCGTCGAAGGCATCATGTACGTATCCAGCGCAAACGAATGTTGGGCGCTCGACGCGGGCTCCGGCCGCCTGATTTGGCACTACCAGCGGGCCCGCACCAAGGGCGTCGCAGGCAACGCGGCCATCGGTTTCAATCGCGGCGTGGCTTGGTCCGGCGATCGCATCTTCCAGCTCACCGACAACGCGCATCTACTCGCGCTCAACCGCTTCAACGGCGAACTGCTGTGGGAAACCGAAATGGCGGACTGGCATCTGAACTACAACGGAACGTCCGCGCCGCTGGTGGTCGGCAATCTCGTGATCTCCGGCACCGCCGGTGGCGATGAAGGCGCGCCCGGATTCCTCGCCGCCTACGATCAGTCCACTGGCAAAGAAGCCTGGCGATTCTGGACCGTGCCGAACCCCGGCGAACCCGGCTCCGAAACATGGTCGGGCAAAGATGTTGAACACCGTTCCGGCGACACCTGGATGACCGGCACCTACGATCCCGAATCCGACACTCTATTCTGGCCGGTCGGCAATCCCGGCCCCGACTTTGATGGCGGCGAGCGCGCGGGCGACAACCTCTACACCGATTCCGTTCTCGCGCTCGATCCCAAGACCGGCAAACTCAAATGGTATTTCCAGTTCACTCCGCACGACATTCACGATTGGGACGCGCAGGAGCCGCCCGTCGTCGTCGATGCCGAGTGGCAGGGCCGCCCGAGGAAACTGCTGCTGCAAGCCAATCGCAACGGATTCTTCTACGTGCTCGATCGCACCAACGGCCAGCTCCTGCTCGCGAAGCCATTCCTGAAGAAACTGAACTGGGCCGAAGGCATCGGCAAAGACGGCCGCCCGATCTTGAAGCCCCTGCCCGAAGTGCCCGGCGGCGAAACCTACGTCTGCCCGGGATTCCAAGGCGGCACCAATTGGTTCTCGACGTCTTTCAATCCCGACACCGGCCTCTATTATTTCCAGGCGCTCGAGCGCTGCAATCTGTTTTCGAAGAACCACGGCGAATGGCAGGCCGGCAAAGGCTACATGGGCGGCGTCGCGCGGCCCGCACCCGGCGAGACGTTCGAAAAGGTTCTGCGCGCCATCAATATTCAGACCGGTGACATCGCGTGGGAAATGCCGCAATCCCCCGGCCCCGTGACCGCCTCCGCCGGCGTGCTTTCCACAGCTTCCGCTCTGGTATTCTTCGGCGAAAACAGTGGCGCGTTCATGGCCGCCGACGCGACCAACGGCGCCATCCTCTGGCAGTTCCCAACGAATCAAGTTTGGAAGGCGTCGCCGATGACGTACGAGTTCGATCACAAACAATACATCGCGATCGCCGCCGGCAGCGGCATCATCGCGTTCGGCGTAGCGCCGATTACCGTTGTGGTCCCGGCCGCACGCCCGTAACCTTCATCCGAATTCGAAACAGATGCGTGCACGCCGTGATGTAGAGCGTCTTGCTATCGGCATCGCCGAACGCAAGATTCGTCGTAACGATCCGCGGCCTCGGCTCCGTTGCGATTTGCGGCATTTGCAGCGTACCCAAATGCTTCCCCTCGGGCGACGTAATCCAAATCTCGCTCCCGCGCACCGTCGAATAGACGTTGCCCTTCTGATCCACCTTGATCCCGTCGATCCCGGCGTCGAGAAACTTCACCGGATTCGCCACCGTATCGTCGGGCAGCACATCATAGCGCATCGTTTTCGACAAGCCCGCCGTCACATAAAGATGCTTTTCATCCGGCGACAGCGCGATGCCATTGGGCGTGTCGCTGTCTTTTTCCCCGCCGAGCAGCGTGACCTTGCCGTCCCTGATCAAGAAAAACCCGCTATACGGCAGCTCGCGGTCGGGACTTTTCTCCGCGCCCCGCATCCCCCAAACCGTATCGGTGAAGTAAATCGCGCCATCGGACTTGGCCGACGATATCGTTCGGACCGTTGAATCGCTTCCCCTGATAGCGATCCGCCAGCACCGTCCGCGTGCCGTCCTTCTCCAGCCGCACGATCGCGCGATCCGTCATCGCCGTAATCAGCAGCCGCCCCTGCGGATCAAGCGTCAGCCCGTTCGAGCCGATCAGCAATATCGCAACTCCGCCGCCCGAAACCGTCTGCGCACCCACGTTCATCACGTCGTTTCCCGTATACCCGCTCTTCTGAAGAAACACCGAAAGCGGCGCGTGTGGCGACCATTTGTAAATCTCGTTCCCCGCATTATCGCTGAACAACAGATATCCATCGCCGCCGTGCTGCACCCACACCGGCCCCTCGGTTAAACCAAAATGATCGCCGAGTGTTTCAAGCTTCGCATCGGGCGAAATGATGCTCATCCAGCGCCGGATCGAGCTTGACGATCTTGAACGGCCGCTCGGTCAGCCGGCTGCGCGCGTTAGCAGGCACGCCAGTATCAAGACGCACAAGCGACGATGCGTCTTCATTTCACTTGCGATCCGCGCTCTGCAACAACGGATTGCTCCATTCCTTGGTCCGCACGTGCGTGCGCGACTTGATCCGCCAGCCTTTCGGCGTCTTTACGTAAATGTCTTCGTAGCCGCCATCGCGATCCACGCTGCCCGGTCCCTTCTCGCCCAGCATGATCAAATAGCACCGGCCCGTCGCGCCCTCCGCCGTCGGCGTAATCACCAGATCGCCCATCAAATGCGTCCAGCCATTCCACGGCATATCCTTGCAGCCCTTCGAGCCGCCCCACGATGCCGCCGCCAGCTCATCGCGCCCCTTCGCCCGTTGGACCCCGCCCTTAATGAAACCGTCGTCCGAATACTTGTCGATGAAGATGCCGTCCGGCGTGTATAAATCCGCGTAATCGTACCCGTTGTTGGTGCACGTGTCGATGTCCTGCCCGTACTTGTTCACCAATTGTTGAATCTCGACGTAATCCATTGCCGTCAAACTGGCGGCCTTCTTCTCTTGCGCGTACGCCGGCGCAAGAGCCAATACAACCAGTATCCATTTCCCCATAACGATCTCCTTCAGCGCTTCAGTATATAATCAATGCCCGATATGCGAACTTTCGCCAAGCCTGGGATCATCGTGCTACTTTCCGCGAGTTGCTTCGCCGCGGGAAAACATTGCGACCGCGCCTGCATGATCGCTCTCACCGATCAATATCTCGCCGCCCTCGTCAAACACGATCCGTCCGGTCTGCCGCTGTCGCGCGGGGTCCGATTCACCGAGAACACCGCGGAAATCCGCATCGGCGACGGCCTGTGGGTTGGCGCGTCGGAAGCTCCCACCACCTTCAAAATCTACGCCGTCGATCCCGCATCCAACCAAGTCGGCTTCTACGGCGTCATGAAGGAGAATGACCGGCCGCTGATCATCGCCCTGCGTCTGAAAGTTGTGGACGGCGAGATCACTGAGATCGAGCATGTGCTCGCGCGTAACATGCGCCCGGACCGGATGCAGAACCTCGTCACACCGCGCGCGGCGGTTCTTGGCCGACGTGCCGCCTTCCGAGCGCACCTCGCGCGAAGACATGATCGACGCTGCCAATCGCTACTTCGAATCGATCGAGCACGGCGACGGCGAAATCGCTCCCTTCGCCGAAGATTGCGAGCGCCACGAAAACGGCGGCCAGACCACCCACAACGCGACGCCCGTGCCCTGGCCCGTTCCGATGGGTTCGCCCGAGGGCGATCGCGCAATGTCGATTCTTGGTACGCTGACCTGCACCGCCCAGGTCAACAGCCGGAATTCTGAGCTTCATCACGCGCCTCTGGCCGCGCCGCCTCGGGCTGGTCGACGAACAGAAGGGACTGGTCTACGCGTTTCCGATGTTCCAGCATCGCGGCGCAGTCCACGACATCAAGATCAAGGGCGTGCCGGGCGTCGACGTGGTGCACATGAACGGCGGCACATCGAACCTGCAAGCCGGCGAGATCTTCAAGATCCGCGGCGGCAAGATTCACGAGATCGAAGCGATGGGAACCAGCCTGCCGTACGGGACCAAGAGCCCTTGGGATTAAGATCGCTCTATTCGCCGGCCGGCAGATTGTTCTTCTTCAAAAACTCCTTGATAGTCACGTAAATCTTGGTGCGCTCCTCCGGCGAAAAATTTCCGTGATGACCGCCCGGGATCGTTAGCAACTGATTTTGCACACCCGCCTTCGTGAGGGCTTCATGCAGGTGTACAGCCTGCTGGTAGTTCACCGTCGGATCGGCATCGCCATGAATGGTCAGCACCGGCGGCTGATCGGCACGAATGTACGTCAGCGGGGAAAGACGGCGAGCAAGTTCGTCGCGATTCGGCAAACTGCCGAACCACTGCACGGCAAGATTCGCCTTGTGCGGCCCGTCGTCGATAACGTCGGCCACGTCCGCGACCCCGTACCAATTGATGATGGCCGCCACCTTGGGCAGCGGCGCGCCTTCGCATTCGCGGGCGAACCCGGCGCTTTCGGGAATCATTCCGGTGGTCAACGCGAGATGCCCACCGGCGGATTCGCCCATCGACACGATGCGGTTCACGTCAAAGTTGTAAGTCTTGGCCTGCGCGGCAACGAAACGTAGAGCGCAGAGGCAATCCTCCACGGCCGCCGGCGCGAGTGCCACCTTGGCCAACCGGTACTCCACGTTCACCACGTTCCATCCCATTTCAAACCACGGGATGAGATACATCTGCGACGCTTCTTTCGTCCCCGCGGCCCAGAATCCGCCATGAAAGTGAATCACCGTGGGCTGCGGAGTAGTGACACCGTGGCGGCGGTAAATATCGAGCTTGACCTCGGTATTTCCAGCGGTCACATAGGTTACGTTCGGCACGACGTCATACTCGTTCGAAGCGTGAGCCGCCCAGGTGGCCTGCGGCGACAGTTGGGCGAATCCGGCTTTCGCGAGCAGCAACGCAATCAGAAACCGTCGAGTGTTCACTTTGCGATCTCCAGAATCTTGTTGGCGAAGTAATCGGGCGCATCCAGAGAGCGCCATGGCCCTGGCCTTCGAGAATCACCATCCGGCAACCTGGAATCGCATCGGCACGTAACACGCGGCGTCACGCAGAAGGCCTGTGGTCAGGCTGCCAAGCAGCATGGTCGTTGGAGTCTTCCCCTTCGCCAGGCGCTCGGTGGAAGGCTGATAAGCATTGACGGAACCAGCCTCGCGCGGCAACGTCGAGCGATCTCCAGCACGATCGGCCAGATCGGCGAAGACTGCATCATTCCAATGCGGTCCGCCGGCACTCGTATCTGATCGCGCAGAAATATTGTGACCAGCTCTTCACGATCGCCAGCTTCCAGGGCCCGCTCCAGGCTGGTGGCGATGGCGGAGTCCCTTGGCTTCAACATTACAGGAGGCTCATAGAGGATTAAATGCGAAACGCCCTTCATCTGATCGAGAGCCTCCAGCGACGCCAGCGCTCCGTAGGAATGCGCCAGCACGATCACCGGTCCCCCGATCGCGTCAACCACGCAGCCGATATCATCCGCCTCGTTCGCGATCGAATATTTCTTCGCATCGCCGCTCGGCGTGCGCCCGCGCCGGTCCATCACATAAACGGTGAAATGCTCGGCAAGCTTCGGCAGAACCGCTCCCCATGAGAGCGTGCCATTCAAGAGCGATCCGTGAACCAGCAGCAACGCCGGGCCCGATCCGGCCTTTTGGACAGAAATCTGGACGCCGTCCTTGGAAGCAACTTTGAATCGTTGGGGAGCGCTCAAGGGCATCGCCATGCGAAATCCAGCATGACATGAATCGGCTGGGCAGAGATAGCGCCCGGAACAAAGCGCCATTTCATGGCTGCCTCGATGGCCGCTCGAGTCAAGACCGGATCGCCGTACAATCCCACAGCCTGCCTCACCTCGCCTGACGCCTGGTCAACCGTGAGTTCAAGCAGCACACCGCCGAAAGCGCGCGTAACCTTTGCCACAGGCGGATAGACAGGCGGCGCATAGCTCGCAAACTGATAAGTGTCCGCGTTCATCAGTTCCGCCGTGAAATCGGGCGGCGGTACGGGCCCATGATAGTCCGCGAGAACTTTGGCGATGGCTCCATCGGAGAAACCCGCATCAAATCGCCCGGCCAGCAGTTCCGGTACGATCGCGGCGCCGGCTTGCTGCAAGTTGAGGTTCTGCTCGGGCGAGGGACTATCGAATGGTCTGGCGGCTCCAAACGTTCTCAACCTCAACTGATCGAAGTCGACTCCGCGACGATCCGGCAATTGCAACTTCACCTCGTGATCGCCACATTGCGCCACAATCCGGACGGACGCTGATGCAAACCTCAGCTCCGCCCTGGATCGATCCTGCACAGGATCAGCGGTTGACGCAGGAACGATTTCGCAGGGATTTTTTCCGCCTACGAGCTTTGCTGGGGAAGTGTTCTTCAGGCGTGTCGTCGCCATTTGCACAACCACCGTTCGCTGGCAGGATTCAGTCAGCGGAGCGATCCGAATGAAGCGGACCACCACATCGGGGCCATCAGGCGCAACGTCGAGAATGAATTCCGCCCAGAAGGGAAACGTGTCGCGACCGGTCTCGGCTGTCATGTAGAATCGCGCCGGATCTTGAGCGAAGGCGGCGAGCGCACAGAAAAAGAAGCATAGGACCCAGTTCACATTCCCTCAAAATTCCAAGCGGTCTTTCTTCGATTCAATCTTTCACCGCATCCAGCCCCGGCACCTTCTTCAAATCGTCCAGCGTCTTGAAACTCCCCTTCGCCTCGCGATACTGCACAATCGCTTCCGATTCCTTCGCCGTCAATTCCAGGCCGGTCTCCATGTCCTTCGCCGCCGCCTTGTTCACGTTGATTTTAACGACCGGAAAATTCTTCGCCAGATACGCGACGATCGCGTCGACATCCGAATCGGGAACGTCGGTCACCTCCTGCAGCATCTCGGTCACCTTCGATTGCCACCATTGCTTGCTGCCCTGCTTGCCGATCACCGCCGTCGGGCGAGTGGCACATGCTGCATACCATCTGGAAAGTTTCTTTGCCCGGACCGTCAGGCAGAGTCTGGCGCGCACGCACTCAACGCGATCAAGCAAAGCAGGAGAAACTTCACGCCCACAGTTTCGGGATCAGATGTTCCCGCGGTACCCGTGGGCCGCTCGGCGCGGCCATTGTGCATGTAATGTGGTGCGCAAATGATCCAGGCCGAGCAGATAGAGGATAGACGCGTGAATATCGTGAACGTGATGCGGCTCTTCCAACGCGCGCAGCCCGATCTCGTCGGTGCTCCCGATCGTCTGGCCGCCCTTGACGCCGCCGCCCGCCATCCAAATCGTGAAGCCCCACGGATTGTGATCGCGCCCGGCCTTCTCATCGTTCGGATTGCCTTGCACGAAAGGCGTGCGCCCGAATTCCCCGCCCCACACCACCAGCGTGTCCTTCAGCATGCCGCGAGCTTTCAGATCCGTCAGCAAACCTGCAACCGGCTTATCGCATGACTTGCAATTCTCTGTGTGATTCGCTTCCAGACTCGCTGTGCGCGTCCCAGCGCGAGCCCGAGCCGCTGTAGCATTCCACAAACCGCACTCCGCGCTCCACCAATCGTCGCGCGAGCAGCAGATTGGTTCCGTAAACCGCGGTCGCGGGATCGTCCAGCCCATACAGCTTCTTGGTCGCTTCCGATTCCGAGCTGATGTCCACCGCCTCCGGCGCCGCCGACTGCATGCGATACGCCAGCTCATACGATCGAGTCCGCGCATCCAGTTCCGTATCGTCCTGTTTATCGCGGCCGAAACGATCGTTGATCGCCTGCAGAAACTCCAGCTTGTTGCGCTCCTGCGCATCGGTCATGCCGGTTGGCGGCTTCAGATTCAGGATCGGTGTCTCGCCCTTGCGGAACAGCGTGCCCTGGTACGTGGCAGGCAAGAATCCGGCGCTGTAATTCTGAACGCCGCCCAAAATCTCTTTGTCGTCCTGCATCACGACGAACGTCGGCAGGTTCTGATTCGCGCTGCCCAAACCGTACGTAACCCACGCGCCCATCGACGGACGGCCCGCCAGGATTTCGCCGGTGTTCATCTGGCAGACCGCGCCCACGTGATTCACGCCGTCGGCCTGGCACGACCGCAGAACCGCGATGTCGTCCATGTGCTCGGCGATGTTCGGCAACCAATCGGAAACCCAGAGGCCGCTCTCGCCGTACTGTTTGAACGTGTGGCGCGTCGGGATAAAGGCCGTTATGCGTGGTGCCAAAAGCGCTCTGCAATGTTTCCGGATGATACGACGGCGGCACCGGCTGCCCGGCATATTTCACCAGCGCGGGCTTGGGATCGAACAGATCCACGTGGCTCGGCGCGCCTTCCATGAAGCACCAGATGATGGATTTCGCGCGCGGCGCAATGTGCGGCTTCTTGGGCGCCAGCGGATCGACGGCAGTAGCGCCGTAGCCATCCTGATCCATCATCGCAGCTAGCGCGATGGCCGCGAGGCCGCTGCCGGCCTGCGTAAAAAATTGCCTGCGATTGGTCACGTTCCAATGATGTTGGAGCTTGTCTAACATGCCTTCCTCAATACGCTGCGGCCTCAGTTGATATACAGGAACTCGTTCGAATCCAGCAGCATGTGGCACAAGTCGACGAACGCGGCTGCGCGCGCCTGATCGATTCCCTGCCGGCAAATTCGACGGGAGCGGCGGCTTGGCGTCGTTGCTCGCGAGACGCGCAACCATGATCGGCGTCTGCTTTGCCAGAAAATCCTCGGCGATCTTCTGTTCTTCGGCGCTTGCCGCGCGGCCATAAGCAAAACGAAACGCCCGATCCACTTGTGCCGCGGGCGCAAGTCCGTTGTCATTGAAAACACGGCCGGCCAGCGACCGCGCCCAATCCAGCACCAGCTCATTATTCAAAAGATCCAGCGACTGCGGCGGCGTCACCGTATTCTTGCGGTAATCGCAGCTCTCGAACGTGTTCGCCGTGTCGAATTCCTGCAGCAGCGGATACGGCAGGTTGCGCCGCACAAAAATGTAGACGCTGCGCCGATCGCTCTGCGCCGGGTCCTTCTCGGTTCTCCAGCCGCCTGCCACCGCGGTCGCGGAAAGTTCGGTGATCAGTCCCGGAGGAACGGGCGGATACACGCCTGGCCCGCCCATCTGCGGATTCAGCAGACCGCTGGTGGCCAGCATGGAATCGCGAATCGCTTCGGCTTCCATGCGATGCCGCGGATAGCGCCACAACAGCTTGTTATCGGGATCGGCCTCGGCGATCTTCGCGTCATAGTCCGATGCTTCCTGATACGCGTTCGAAAGCAGAATCAGGCGCTGAACTTTCTTGATGCTCCAGCCGTTGTCGACGAAATAGCTCGCGAGATAATCCAGTAGTTCCGGATGCGTGGGACGCGCGCCCATCCGCCCGAAGATCGCCCGGCGTGGCGACGATGCCGCGCCCGAAATTGTAATGCCAGATGCGATTCACCATCACGCGCGCAGGCAGCGGATTCGATGGATCGGCGAGCCACTGCGGCGAGCGCACTGCGGCGGCCAGTGGAGTTCAAGCGCCGGAAGCGGCGTGATCTTCGCGTCGCTCGGATCGAGAATGGAAAGAAATCCCGGGCTGCACTTCGTCGCCTGGCGCCAAGCGGCTGCCGCCGTGGAGTATGTAGGTTGGCGGCGCGGTGGCAGCTCAGGTCCTTCATGAACTGGCCTTCCGGAAGCGGCGCAGGCTTGATCGAATCGAAGCTGGCGAGCTCGGATCTTCAACTCGGCATAGCGCTTGCGCGTCCGTCGGCTTGAGTGATTTCACCGGATCGCCAAAGCCGCCGAAGCGCGTTTCGGCGATGTGATACACCTGCTGCTCGAGCGGCGTGCGCGATCCGCCGGCTTCGCGATCGACGGCTTGCACTTCGTCCGTCATGACAGTGGCCGAGTGCTGCTTGCGCGATTCCAGAATCGGCTCCATGATTTTGGTCATCTCGTCGCGGATGTCCTTGGTCTTCGCGTCCCACGCCGCGTACTGCTCGTCGTACTTGCGCCTGGCTTCGGGATCGGCCAGCGGCAGCGGGACCATCACCAAACGCTGTGTTCGCGAAGAAGGCCTGCAGCCGATAGTAGTCCTTCGTCAGGATCGGATCGAACTTGTGATCGTGGCAGCGCGCGCAGCCGAACGTCATACCCAGGAACGCCACGCCGGTCACGGTCGTCATGTCGTCCAGCGTTTGATGGCGGCGCTCGAACAGATCCGGCGCATTTGTTTCGTCGATCCAGTGCCGGTTGAATCCCATCGCAACCAGCGCTTCCTGATTGCCCGGATATAGCTCATCGCCCGCGATCTGCTCCTTGATGAACCGGTCGTAGGGCTTGTCAGTATTGAACGCGTTGATCACGTAGTCGCGATACCGCCAGACATTGGGACGCGTCTCGTCTGCCTTGAAGCCGTTGCTGTCGGCGTAGCGCGCCACGTCCAGCCAATGCCGGCCCCAGCGCTCGCCGTAAGCGGGCGACGCCAGCAGCCGATCCACCACTTTTTCCCAGGCGTTCGGCGACTTGTCGCTCAGAATACGCTTGGATCTCTTCCTGCGTCGGCGGCAGGCCGGTCATGTCGATGGTGACGCGCCGCAGCAGCGTCAACTTATCGGCGCGCGGGTTCGGGCTGGAGATTGTTCTCTTCGAGCTTGGCGAGGATGAACGCGTCAATCGGCGTCTTAACCCAGGCTTTGTCCTTTACTGCCGGCGCCGGCGACTTCTTCACCGGCTGGAAAGCCCAGTAGTTCCTCTGCGCGGGCGTGAAAACGTGCGGCGCCTCGGCCGGGAACAAAAGGGGGGCCGCCAGGGCCAAACCCACCAGCGCAGACACGTAGCGCATCCAAACCTCCGTTCCAGTATGTATATCATTTGGAAGACCGGAATGGAAGCCGCCCGGACTAGGCTCTCACTGTTTGCGATCCTAACCGATCGCACTCGGACAACGGTTCACGCCCTTCCAAACGCCGGAACGCTTGATGAACCAGTCAGGCTTAACAATATGGGCAACACCAAACGCGGCAAAGACCAGAAAAATGACGACCAACAGCACGAGCTTCCGGGTGCTGTTGGGTTGCAAAGCCGCCATCCTCAGAATTGTAGCCGGATCACTCGTATCTACATTGTTGACACAGTCCGCGCCGGATGCCATCCTGAAGATACAGATCGTACTAAGGAGCGAACCGATGAAAGCGTCGATCAAGAAGTGGGGAAATAGCGCAGCGATCCGCATTCCATCAGCCGTGCTGGAAGCCACTGCAGTGAAACTCGACGAGGAAGTGGACATCCGCGAGGAAGCTGGCCGAATCATCATCGAGCCCGTCCGCGAGAAGAAGTACAAGTTGAAAGATCTCCTGAAGGGGATCACGAAGGACAACATTCACGAAGAGATTGATTTCGGCAGACCTGAAGGGAAAGAGGTCTGGTAGTGGCTCGCGGTTTGGCGCCAGATGCGGGCGACATTGTCTGGCTGAACTTCACGCCGCACGCGGGACGTGAGCAGGCGGGTCATCGGCCAGCCCTGGTTCTGAGCCCCGTGGAGTATAACGATAAAACCGGCCTGATGATTTGCTGTCCCATGACCACGCGAATCAAGAGCTATCCGTTCGAGGTGCCACTCAAGGGAGACCGTCCTAGCGTCGTGCTTTCCGATCAAGTGAAGAGTTTCGATTGGCGTGCCCGGAGAGCGGTTCGGAAGGGCAAGGCGTCGGCTTCCGAGTTGGCCGCAGTGCGAGCGAAGCTTCGCACTCTCATTGACTGAAAACGATCGAAGCCTACTTCATCGGCGAATAGTCCGTCGGCTCCGCGAATACCGACTCCACTTTCGTGACCAGTTTCCCATTCGCCTCCGATTCCTTCTGCACCTTCTGCCACTCCGGATCGTTCCTGAATTCGTCCCACGATTTCTTCGCGGCATCGCGGCTCGGAAACGCCAGGATGTAAACCAGCGTGTTCTTCGCGAGCGGATCATCGGTAGGCGCGAAGTAACCCACGCTCGTCATCCCGTGTTTGTTGAAAATCGCGACCGTATGATCGCGAAAACGGGCATGCAAAGCGTCCAGCTTTCCCGGCTCGGCGGTGTACGTCCGGATCTCGAAAACGCGGCTGGTAGCTGCGCTTGCGGTGGTCGTTTTCCCCAACCGGTAGCCGATGCCGGCGGCGATCAGAATTGCGAAAAGTGTCAGAAGATTTCTTAGTAGCATGTTCGTCCTCGATAGCAGCTGTCTCAAACGCAAGAAGAGTATAACATCAGAGAAACATGACCCACCTCGCCCTCCTTCGCGGCATCAACGTCGGCGGCAAAAACATGCTGCCGATGAAAGATCTCGCACAAATGTTCTCCGCTGCCGGCAGTTCGAACGTGCGCACGTACATCCAAAGCGGCAACGTGATTTTCGAGGCTTCCAGCGGCGCGCCGAAGATCGTCGAAGTCGTCACCACCCAAATCGAGAAGCGCTACGGCTATCGGGTTCCCATGGTCTTGCGGTCGTCCGCGCAGCTCATAAAAACCATCCGCGGCAATCCGTTTCTCCCGAAGGTCGAGGACCACAGATGGCTCCACGTCTACTTCCTCGCCGATCCGCCCAACGCCCGCGCCGTCGCCTCGCTCGACGCCGCCCGCTCCGCCCCCGACGCCTTTCACGTGCTTGGCCAGGAAATTTATCTGCACGTTCCCAACGGGATGGGCCGCACCAAACTGACCAACGCGTACTTCGATTCCAAGCTCTCCACCACCTCCACCGCGCGCAACTGGGCCACGGTTCTGAAGCTTGCGGAGATGATGCAATCGTCCTGAGCCTGTTAGCTTAGTGGTGCGTGATCTCGTTTTCCAATATCAATAAGCAGTACGGCAAGCAGTTGATCTTTGTCGACGCTTCCTTCCAATTGAACCCCGGCGAAAAGGTCGGCCTGGTTGGCCCCAACGGCGCGGGCAAAACCACGCTCTTTCGCATGATCGTGGGCGACGAAGAGCCCGACGAAGGCGACGTCACGGTTCCCAAGCGCCTTCACATCGGCTATTTCCGGCAAGACGTAGAAGAGATGCAGGGGCGCTCGGTGCTCGACGAAGCCATCGCGGGCAGCGGCCGCGCCGGCGATTTGCACCACGAACTCGAAGACTTGCAGCGCGCCATGGAAGATCCCGAACGCGCGGGCGAAATGGACCGCATCTTGGAACGCTTCGGCGAAGTGCAGGAAGAATACCAGCATCTGGATGGCTACGCGCTCGAAGCGCAGGCGCGCGAGGTGCTGCACGGCTTGGGCTTCGAAGATGACCAAATCGACGGCGACGTCGGCGCGCTCTCCGGCGGCTGGAAAATGCGCGTGGCGCTGGCCCGCGTGCTGCTCGGCCGGCCCGACGTGCTGCTCATGGACGAGCCGACGAATCACCTCGACATCGAATCCATCATCTGGCTCGAACAGTTCCTCAAGTCGTATCAGGGCGCGCTGCTGATGACCTCGCACGACCGCGAATTCATGAATCGCATCGTGACCAAAATCGCCGAGATCGACTCGGGCGAAATCGTCACCTACTCGGGCGACTACGATTTCTACGAGCGCGAGCGCGCCATTCGCGAAACCAATCAGCAAGCCGCCTTCGCGCGCCAGCAGGCCATGCTGGCCAAGGAGCAGCGCTTCATCGATCGCTTCCGAACGCACGCCGCCAAAGCCGCGCAGGTGCAGAGCCGCATCAAGGCTCTCGACAAAATCGAGAAAGTCGAGCTGCCGAAAAAACGCACCGTGGTCAAATTCGAGTTCCGCGTGCCGCCGCGCTCGGGCGACCAAGTCGCCGTGATCGAAGATCTCCACAAACGTTTTGGCCCCCGCGTGATTTACGACGGATTCAACCTCACCGTACGCCGCGGCGAGCGCTGGGCTGTCATGGGTAAGAACGGTGCTGGCAAAACCACGCTGCTCAAAATGATCGCCGGCGCCATCGAACCCGACGCAGGCAGCGTGCGTTTAGGGGCCAGCCTCACCATGGGATACTTCGCGCAGCAATCGCTTGACGTGTTAGATCCCGATCTGACCATCATCGAGCAACTGCAGAAAGATTTCCCGCAGGACGGCCTCGGATCGCTGCGCACGCTGGCCGGCGCGTTTCAATTTTCGGGTGACGACATAGACAAGAGCATCCGCGCTTTATCCGGCGGCGAGAAATCGCGGCTGGCGATGGCTCGCATGCTCTACAATCCTCCGAATTTCCTGGTGCTCGACGAGCCGACCAATCATCTCGACCTCGCCACCAAGGAAATGCTGGTGGAGGCCCTGAAACAATTCGAAGGCACTATGATTTTCGTGTCGCACGACCGCACGTTTCTGCGCGGTCTCAGTTCGCGCGTTCTGGAACTCGGAGGCGAGAGCGGCCGCGACCGCAATCCGCACCTCTATCTCGGATCGTATTCCGAGTACGTCCAAAAAACCGGCCACGAAGCTCCCGGCATCTACGCGTAAACTACTCCACTCGAACCACATTCAAGTAATGTTCCAACTCCGCAATGCTCGCCTGAATCCGCGCGGCGTCGCAGGCCAACGCCGATTCTTCAAGCGCACTGCCGATTTCGGTGATCGGCTCGAACCCGTAGCCCCCGCCGGTGCCGGCCATTTGATGGCCGAGCGTGCGGATCGTACCAAAATCGCCGCGTTGCAGCGCCTCGCGCAACTTCGCAACATCTGCGCGGCGTTTCTCAAGATAGCCGCCAGCCACCGGTTTGAGCCAGTCTTCCACCGAAACCTGAAGTCGATCGCTGACGGGAACAAACTTGTTGATCGCCTCCAACAGCGTCGCCTTCTTGATCGGTTTCGTGAGATGCTCCGTGCAGCCCGCTGCGAAACTGCGGTCTTTGGCCTCTTTGAATGCATGTGCCGTCAGAAGAAAAACGGGAGTTGCGCCGAGCGCGCGGATTTCGCGAGTCGCGGAATAGCCATCCATCACAGGCATCTCGGCATCCATCAGAACGACGTCATAAGCGTGGTGCTTGAATCGCTCAACTGCTTGCGCGCCGTTCACCACTTCGTCGATGCTCGATCCTGTGCCCTTCAAATAATTGCGAATCAGAAATCGATTGTCTTCCGAATCGTCGGCAAGAAGGACCCGCAAACCGCGCTGGTTCAGCGTGACGGCCTTCGCTTCGCTCTTGAGTGCCTTGCCTTCGCACGGCGTCAATCGCGCGGTGAAATGAATCGTCGTTCCCAAACCCAACATGCTTTCGGCCCAAATTCTGCCACCCATCAATTCAAGCAAGCGTTTCGAGATCGCAAGCCCCAGACCTGTGCCGCCATATTTGCGCGTCGTGGAAGCATCGGCCTGCGAGAAACTGTCGAAGATCGTCGCAAGACGATCCGCCGGAATGCCGATGCCGGTATCAGAAACCGCAAAGTGAATTGCAGCTTCCGGATCGAGCGAGACCGATACTGCGAGCTCGCCGCGTTCAGTGAACTTCGTCGCATTGCCGAGCAGGTTCAAAAGAATCTGTCCCAGCCGGCCCGGATCGCCGATCAAATAGCGGGGCACATCCGGTTCGATCCTGCTGAAGACCGCAAGGCCCTTCGCTCGGGCGCGCACGCCGCCGATCTCGATTGCTCCCGCGATCAGTTCCGTCAAATCGAACTCTGTGTTCTCGATCTCGATCTGCCCGGCTTCAACTTTCGAGAAATCGAGAATATCGTTGACGACGTTCATCAAATTGTCGCCCGCTCGCTCGAACACGCGCAGATACTGGCGCTGCTCGTCGTTGAGCGAAGTCTCGGACAACAACTCCACCATCCCGAGCAGAGCGTTCATGGGCGTGCGAATTTCGTGACTCATACGAGCCAGGAACTCGGTCTTCGCTTCCGTGAGTTTGGCAACCTGATCGCGAGCGAGTGAAGTTTCATGCGCGTATTGAACGAAACTCTGCGTCTGCTGAAATCGTCGCTCGGCGCACTCGATCAGAAGAAGACGCTGTTCTGCCGCGACCGCGATCGCGCAAAAGTGAAGATCGTTTTGAGTCCAGAGATCCGAGTAGAGCGTGGAGCGATCTCCGGGATTCGCCCAAAACTCTTCGGCATCGGGAAGAAAGACTTCGAGGAAAAGAAAGGCGTCGGTCAGACAACCGGCCGGAAGCCAATCGGGCGCGGATCCCACGAGCTGAAACGACGCATCCGCGGCCCGTTCAAACACCGCGTAGCCGAGAGCCGCGAGCAAATTCATTGGACCAACTTCTCGGCGAGCGCGAGAAACATTTCTTCGACGCCGCGGCCAAATTTCGCGCTGGTTTCGAAAGTGGGCCAGCCGCGCTCGGAAACGGCAATGTCCTTGATTTCCCATTGATCGCGCAGATCGGCCTTGTTCAAGACGAGAACAAACGGCAGCGGGCCAAGCTGTCCGTCGATGCGCTGCTGTAACTCGAAAGCTTTTGCGAGCGATGCCGCGCGGCAGCCATCCACAACCAGGATGTAACCGGACGCGCCGCGGAGATGCGAGATGTTAAGCTGCGCCAAATCGTCTTCGCCGGCCAGGTCCCACAACATCAACGTGACGGACTCAGAACCAACGCTGACATCCTTGCGATCGATCTTGACTCCGACGGTGGTGAGATAGCGCTCGTCGAAAATGCTGTCGACAAAACGGCGCACCAGGCTGGTTTTACCGACGCCAAATTGACCCACCATGCAAACTTTTTTCTTGAGCATGCCGCCTACGGAACGCCGATCACGCGAAATGACGCACTGCGGCAAAACATCCGCTCTTCTTCCTTGACGGCGGAGCAGGTTTCCTGGTCGCGATCCTCCGGGACTGCGATCAAACGGGCGGCAGGCACGCCCAACGTGACGAGAGCCGCGCGAACATTTTCGCCCCGCGATCGCGACAGCGCCGCATTGAATTCTTCCGTGCCGACAGGATCGTGATTCCCGCGCACTTCGATTTGGATCGTCTTGCCGAGACCACTTGCTGCCTGGATCAACGAAATCATCTGCGCCCCCACATCTTCGAGGAGAAAGCGCTGCTCGGGCGGAATCTCGGCGCTGCCCGTCATGAAACGAAATGCCCGATGCTCCAGTTGGTCTTTCAACTCGGCGAGCTGCCGCTGAGCGGCGAAATGGGGAACCAGCGAATGAAACTCTTCCCAGCGAAACTCGATTTTGTTGGAGGGCAAGTCGGCAGGCAAAATTGACGCTGGGTCGGTTGCCAGCGGATCGCGCAGGCCGGCGATGTAAAATTTCGAGCCGCGCTTTTCGACGCCGGTGAGCACGATGCCCGGTTGGTTTTCCAGCTGATGCGCGAAATTCGTAACGCGGCGTTCAATCGCGATTGAATAAATCCACCAGCCCGCGAGCGCCAGCAGCAAAAGAACTGGCACTCCAAACAAAAGCGCGCGCGCAGCCCGTGAGCTGGATGGGCGTTCGCCGGGCCGGCCTTGCCCGAGGAGACAAGCTTCCAATTGCGGCCGGCAGCTATCGAATCGCGAAGTATCGCCGGCGAAAGTGTGAAGCGCTTCAGCCTTCTTTTGTTCGATGGCGTCGAGAGTGTCCTGAAAAACGCGGCGCAGTTTGCGAGGCGCGACACCGCGAACGAAACCGGCTAGAATGGCGTCGGGGCCGTAGGCGAGCACCACTTCAATCTCGCCCATGCGAACGGTTTCGAGATTCTCGCTTTCGGCGCCGCTGACCGAATCGTGAACAAAATCTTGAATCGCGGTGAGCATGCCCGAAACCATTTCGGGATCTTTTGTTTCGGGCGATTGGCCGGACGCCGCCGCCACGTGTTGCAGCAACAGACCAGAGTTGCGATGAATCAGGAACACCTGCTCGACGCGATACAGCAGGCTGCGCAGCACAACGATCTCGGCATACGGCTTGCCGGTGCGAAGCGCTTCCCAGCGCCACTGCACGCTACGCCAGGAGACGCTCTGTTCCAGCGTCTGGCTGAGTGACTGGAGCATTCCATCGAGCTCAGACGTGATGGCACGGCGGATAGCCTTGCCAAAGATGGGGAAGAGCGCGTCCGCCAACATGCGTGGATTCGACTGCACGGAAAGTTGAAGCGCTTCTTCGAGCAGCGGCTGGAGTGCGCGGCGGAGCTTGATATCGGAATGCCCGATGGAGCGAAGGCGCACTGCTTCGGCCAATACGCCGGCGACATCCTCGGCGCGCCGCGATGGATTGTCCAAGCGCTGGCGCAGATTTTCCCAGGCCACGCGATCCGGGCCAAGAAGGATTGCGCGCAGCTCGGCAAGCGGCTGATCTACACCGTCGGTAGGCATGGTCTTGGAGAAGGCGCGATTAACCGGCCGTTACCTTGAATTGATCGGTAAGCCGGAGCGCGACTTCGTTGAACAAGCCCGCCAACGCTGCGCGATCGGTTTTCGCGTGCTGCAGGTCCAGTGCGCGGCGTTCGAGCAGCGCGACCAGTTCCTCGCCCTTAGCACGAATCGCGTCGGACAGCTCCTTAGACTGTTGGAGCAGGTCGGCGCGGATCTCGCGATTGGATTGCGCTTCGAATGTTTCCATCTCGCCAATTTTTTTGAAAATCGAAGCCGCCGCCGCGGAACGTTCATCGCGCTCGGTGTTGAGGCGCATTTCGAGAGCCGCGAGTTCCTTGTGAACGAACGCTTCCAGCGTCTCCAGGTGGCGGCGCGTGGATTCGCGGAGATCGGACGATTCTTTCCTCAATGCTTCTTCCAGGCGCGCGAAGCGCTGCTCGTAGTCGCGCATGTTGGAACCGAAGAGGATGTCGCGAATCTTGTCGATGTTGCCTGCGCCCGGATCGGACGCGGCCTCGGGCACGGGCTGAAATGACGAATCGGGTGGGAGCATCGGGTTGTCCTCCGTACCGCCGTTCGGGGAGTAAGCGTTCATAGAAATTCCTCCGTTAACTTTCCAGGTATTTTATGAGAATCACTTCGTTGCCCTTGGCGCTGTAGATCAGCTCGTCGGCGAAGCTTTTCGTCATGAGAAGTCCAAATCCGCCAGGCCGGATTCCCATTTGCTGGCGCAACTGGACGTGCCGGAATGGTTCTTCGGCGGTGTTGGCAACTGCTGCGTGGGCCAGCGAGTCCATGGAGAAACCTTCGCCGGGATCGCGGATGTAATACACGATGCTGCGCGCGGTGCGGATGTAACTGAGCTCGACGGTTTTCTCGGGGTCGAGGTGGCCGCCATGCTCGACGGCGTTCATCAGCAGCTCGCGGAAGGCGGTGGCGATCTGTTCGCGCTGGTCGGGATCCAGATCGCTGGGTAATTCGCGCACGAATTGCGTGAGGCGGTCGGCCGTTGCGATGCGGCAACGGATCTGGAGTGAAATCCAATTCGGCTTGTCCGAGAGGATTTTGATGTCGTCGCCGGCGACCGAGGTGGACAAGGCATTTTGCAGCGTGCCGAGGAGCGTGTCGCGAGAGAAGGGCTTGCTGATATAGGCGGCAGCTTCGCGCCGGAGCGAACCAAGCACGTTGTCCGGAGTGTTCCGTACGGTCATCATGACCACCGGGATTTCCGGATAGCGGTTGCGGAGTTGGCCGAGTAGCGTCAGACCATCCATGCCCGGCATGAGAATGTCGGTGAGCAAGAGGTCATACGAATGAGTTTCGAGGTGGGCGAGAGCTTCCTCACCACCGGACGTGGTGACCCCCTCCCAGTCTGTGCCCGCGAGCATGGCGTGAACGAGCTCGTGAATGGACGGGTCGTCATCCACGATGAGGAGCCGGTGCGGCTGGGGGGGTGGCATTGGGAGCCTCAGCTAAGGATACATCGCGGGGCGGCGCGCGGAAGCACGCTTTGGTACTGGTGGTTGGTGGGTGTACCGAGGTAGCGACTTTTTTCCAAAAATTCGGGCCGGGATCGGCGGCTGGGTGGCGCAAGTGGCCTAGTTTTGTGTTGGGCGGTGATTTTTTTGAGAGCCGGCCGCCGGTGGCTGGTTGTTGGCGGCTGGCTGGGGGAAGGTCGACATGCTGAGGGAAGGATAGCGCGTGGGGAAGATGCTGGAGCGCATGGGGCGGGTAAGGTGAAGAAAGAGAAGGGAGGAAATCGGAAGCTGCGAAGTCAACGGCTGGTTTCGGGCAGGGTTATTGCCGACGGATGCTGGGGACCATGAATAATCTCCTGGTGAGCGATGACCATAGTGCTTGCGTGACCTAATGACTCGCCGCTGCCGGGATTGCGTGCGTAACGGGGGTGGGCTCCACTGGCGACGATACCGCGGATGCGATGTCCGCGGCGAAATCGATAAGCCGTGGGCCAAAACTCGACGCGAACTTGTCGCACACCCTGGACATCGGCGAGTGGCGGTCCCGGACGCAGCCGGATATAGCCATCGCAGACATTGGTGGAACGAGAGTTTGGCGCGACATCGCACAAGCAGAGATAGAGGTCGGTGTGTTCCGTATTGGAGCGCAGAAATATTTCAGCGGAAATGGGGCCGATTACGTCCACATCCGCGCTCACAGGTTCAGTGGTGAAGATCAGCACGTCGGATCGGCGCTCTAATTCGGCCATGTCGCCCGAACCGCTTCGGCCTTCGAGAGTCGCCCCATGAAACGAGGGTGTGGGGTGAGCGGGATCGTAATCGAACTTGGTGCGGCTTTCCGATCGTGGCGCGTTGGGTGCGAGAACGCCACCCGCATCCAGGTAATAATTCCGATCCACGCTGTTTGGAATCGGCCAGGACGGATACTCGCGCCAAACATCCGCGCCCATCAAGAAGAGCCGAACACGCAACGGTGATGTGGCGTTATCCGGTGTACGCGACCCAATGCCGAATCGTTGGTGAAAGAAGGCAATGCTCCGGCGCATCGATTCGGCCGCCCCAGGGAGAGCCGCATGCATCCAGGGACCAATGACGATGCGAACTTCGCGGCCGGCGCGTTGTGCAGTCATGAAATCTCTTAGCTGCCATGGCAGGAAGATGTCATGCCAGCCAGCAGTCATCAACATTGGGGGAACGGTTTCAGCCGCCTGGCCATAATTGACCGGGTCCCACCAGGGATCATTGGGCTCGGCATGATCCATCCAATCCTGCCACCAGGAAACACCTTCGGGCGCGAGAACACGGTCCGCCTTTCGCAACGGAATGGTCTCCATCGCTTGCTGCGTCAGGGGTCGCGTTTTTCGCGCGCTCATGAGAGCAGCCAAGGGGCTCAAGCCGCTGGTCCGAAATACGCTCAGCATGGTGGCCGTCCAGCCGATGGAGGCTTCGAGGGTGAAGCCGTCGAAGGCATACGTGCGGTCGCGGAAGTTCGTGAGCGTGACGTGAAGGCCGATCGCTTTAACTCGATCCCGGACGCTGGAATTCGCTACGGCCCACGCGGTATTGCCGAGGTAGCTCCCGCCCCACAGCGCGAGGTCTCCAGTGAACCAGGGTTGGCGCTCGATCCATTTCACGGTGTCCTCGCCATCGTTCTGTTCGTCGAAGAAAGGGCGGAAAGTTCCTTGCGATCCATCCGTGCCACGGCAGCTTTGAAGGACCACCTGCATTCCGCGCTCCGCGAAGAGACGGGCCAAGAACTTGAACAGAGTCCCCCGCCCGTAGCAACTTCGAATAAGCAGGGTTGGCTGCGCGGGGCCGCGACGGGAATAGTAGCGATCAGCCAATAATTCTGGACCGTCGCGCATTGGAATTCGGAGCGGCTCGGACGCAACGTCGCGGCTAATTGGGGCAGGTAGACGCCAGAGGCGGCCAATCAGGCGGCTAACGAGGCTCATCGGTAGTCAGACTTTCCGGAGAGAATTGAGCTGCGCAGCACTCATGATAACGGGAACGAGGAGCTGGTGGAGAAAGATTTGCAAACTGATTGCGACTTCATGCGTATAAGGTCGGTGAGGGGGACTTGTGCTGGCTGATTTGCGAGAGGCGCTACGGCAACTACGGAAAGATCCAAGAGTCACGGTGACAGCGGTGATCACACTAGCGCTGGGAATCGGAGCGACGACGGCGATCTTTACGCTCGTCCACCAAGTGATGCTGAAGTCGCTGCCGGTGACGAAGCCGGAGGAGTTGTGGAGGATCGGAGATAAAGTTCGCTGTTGCAATTGGGGAGGATATGCCCAGGGCGAGGATGGAGATTTCTCGCTGTTCTCATGGGAGGCCTACAAGAACTTTCGCGCCGAGACGCCCGAGTTCACAGAACTTGCGGCACTCCAGGCCGGCAATGCACAGCTCGGCGTTCGCAGAGCAGGGTCACGGGCCGCGGCGGATACGCGCAACGGCGAGTACGTGTCCGGCAATTTCTTCAAGACTTTTGGCGTGCAGCCCTGGATCGGCCGGCTCATGACAGATGCGGACGACCGGGAAGGTGCGCCGTCCGTCGCCGTGATGAGCTACCGCATCTGGCAAGAAAAGTATGGCTCCGACCCATCCGTTGTGGGCGCTACCTATCAGATTAACGGGCATCCGTTCGTCGTAATCGGCGTAGCGGCGCCGGGCTTTTATGGAGCGAAGCTGTCGGACTGGGGCATGCCTGACATTTGGCTGCCACTGACGACGGAGCCATTGATCGACGGAGCGACGTCGCGGTTGAAAAGGCCGAACGGCAACTTCCTGGACCTCATCGGAAGAGTTCGTCCGGGAGTTCAGCCGACGGTGCTCGAAGCAAAACTGAAGGTGGAACTCCATGACTGGCTGGCTAGCCACGTTCCGGACATGGAGCCGGGCGAGAGGCAACTCTGGCGCCAGCAAACTCTGCATCTGATTCCAGGCGGTGCAGGCGTGGCGGTTATGAGGGACCGATATCAGGATGGCCTGAAGTTGCTGCTGATCGCGGTAGGATGCGTGCTGCTGGTGGCTTGCGCGAATCTGGCGAATCTGATGCTCGCGCGCGGGTTCAGGGACCGCGCGCAAACGTCCATACGAGTCGCACTGGGTGCTTCACGAGGGCGCCTGGTCCGTAAGGTACTGGTGGAGTCCATGGTGCTGGCGGTGATCGGAGGAGCGCTGGGCATAAGCGTCGCATACGCCGGGACCAGACTGATCCTGTACCTGGCCTTCCGAATCGGCGGCCCCAACAACTATGTTCCGATCAAGGCGGCACCGTCCTGGCCGGTCCTGGTGTTCACGCTGGGAGTATCGGTGCTGACGGGAGTAGTCTTTGGGATCGCTCCGGCGTGGATGACTTCGCATACCGACCCGGCGGACGCGTTGCGGGCAGCTGGGCGCTCTGTTGGCGCGGGGCGATCGTGGGCGCAAAAGTCGCTGGTGATCTCGCAGGTCGCGGTGTCGCTGGTGTTGCTGTCCGCGGCGGTCCTGTTGGGCCGAAGCCTGCGAAACCTGGAGCACCAGGACTTCGGATTCGAGGCGCGGGGCCGGTACATCGCCTGGATCAATCCAATGCTCGGTAACTACAAACCGGAACAAATGGAGCCGATGTTCCGGCAAATTGACGATAGCTTGCTTCGGATTCCCGGCGTGCGGATGGTAGCGCCCGCGCTGTATGCGCCGATGACGGGCGACAGTTGGAATGAGGCGATTCGCATCGAGGGCAGACCGGAGCCCCCCGCTCGAGAGGACACCGGCGCCTCGTGGGCGCGCGTGATGCCAGGTTTCTTTGAGACCATAGGCGCGAAGATCGTGCTGGGCCGGCCCATTATAGACGCGGACACCGCGGCGACGCGCAAGGTGGCAGTGGTCAATCAGGCTTTTGCCAGGAGGTTCTTCAAGGACCAAAATCCAATCGGGCAGCACTTCGGGATCGACAGAATAAAGTATTCCGCAACGTTCGAAATCGTCGGAGTTACGAACGATATGCGGTATCTGACGTACGACTACAGGAAAGCCGTGCGGCCTATGTTTTGGGTGCCGGAAGCACAGGCCGTGCAATACGACGATCCGGCCTTCCAGAGTGGCGAAATCTGGTCGCACTATCTCTACAACATCGTGATTTGGGCGCCGGGAAATCCGCCGGGGCTGGGAGAGCGCGTGCGGAAGGCGCTGGCGGGCGTGGATCCAAATTTGGTGCTCTACGACGTTGACCCGTACACCAGCGTGGTGAGCGCGGACTTCCAACAAGAAAACATGATCGCAACCCTGACAATGCTCTTCGGTGCGCTTGGCCTGGTGCTGGCGGCGGTGGGCTTGTACGGAGTGCTGGCGTATATGGTGGAGCGGCGGACAAGTGAAATCGGTGTGCGGATGGCGCTGGGCGCGGATCGTGGGCGCGTGATCGGGATGGTGCTCGGCAGTGCATTCTGGCAGGTAGGCGCCGGGCTTGCGCTTGGCATTCCGGCCGCGATCGGGGCCGGCACGCTGATGAGCACTCAGCTATTCGGCGTGAAGCCGTGGGATCCAGTCATGTTGACGGTTGCCGTTTTGCTCCTCGGCCTGGCGGCGTTGCTGGCTTCGATGATTCCCGCCTGGCGCGCAGCGCGTGTAGAACCGATGACGGCGTTGCGGACCGAGTAATCGCGCAGATCAGCTTCGCACAGCCTAGTTGCGAAGATTCAAAATAGAGGAATGCCCTCTACGCGTTTTTCGCTCGGACGACAAATTCTCGCGTACTATGAAAGCGGTCAAGAAGCCGAGCGATTGGAGAGCCCATTCTCCCGTTGGGAAAAAGTTCGGACTTTGGATCTCTTGGATCGCTTTCTGCCGCGCCCGCCAGCGCTGATTCTGGATGTTGGCGGCGGTGCGGGTGCCTATGCTTTTCCCTTGGCAGACAGGGGTTACGCCGTTGATTTGATCGATCCGGTACCTTTGCATGTCGAACAGGCTAAAGAGAGAGCCACAGGGGGCCAGCGAGTACCGCGAAGCTTTCAAGTGGGGGACGCGCGCGCAATCCCATGTGACGACGGGACGGCTGATGCTGTGCTTTTCTTCGGGCCGCTCTACCACCTGACGGATGCCACCGATCGGATCAAGGCGATTCGCGAAGCGCGCCGCGTGTTGCGCACCGGAGGCGTTCTGCTGGCGGTGGCAATCTCGCGTTTCGCCTCGGCGCTCGATGGCATCGGGCGCGGGCTGATTCGCGACCCCGACTTCGTTCGAATCGTGGAGCAGGATCTGAAGACCGGGCAACACCATAACGAAACCGGGAATTTCGACTATTTCACGACCGCCTTCTTCCATCATCCTGACGAGTTGCGGATGGAACTGCTGGAAGGAGGGTTTTCAAACCCGAGGCTGTGCGCGATCGAGGGCCCGCTCTGGACGGTACCGGAACTGGCGACTGCCGAGCAGCAGGAGGAACTCATGGCGACTGTGAGGGCGCTGGAGAGCGAGGTTACGTTAATCGGAGCGAGCGCGCACATCATGGGCATCGCAACCAAACCGAATGAGTGAACGTTTCCCCGGGGATCCCGCGGTGGCCCGTTATTGGGATTCGATCGCTTTCCATTGCGCGAGTTTTGGTTTCTCGGCGGTGGGTGCAGTGCGGCTCCAGGCAGTATATAACTGAACGATCCGGTCCAGCGCTTCCTGCTTGCGCGACGCATACTGCGCGGGAGCTCTGTCGAAACCTTGATAGGCGGCCAGAAGCAGTGGCTCGGCCTGTTGGAAACGTTTGTCGCGGGCGAGGACGCCGCCGAGGTTGCTTTCGGCGCGGAAGATGTCGGGGTTCGTGGCGGGTAGTATTTTCTTGCGGGTTTCGAGGCAAGAGCGGAGCAACTGCTCGGCTTCGGGGAGCTTGCCTCGAGCAGCAAGGAGCTCGCCCAGGTTTGATTCGATGCGGGCCGTATCGGTGTGCTCGACGCCAAGGGCGTGCTGCGCGAGCGCGAGAGACTGGCGAAACATCGACTCCGCTTCATCCAGCTTGCCCTGATCGCGCAGCAGCGTAGCGAGCTGATTCAGACCGACGGCGACGTCGGGATGTTGATCGCCGAGAAGCTTTCGCGAGATCGCTAGCGATGTGCGCGAATATTTCTCCGCTTCGGCGAGCTTGTGCTCATCGTGCAGCACATAGGCGAGCTGGTTCATGGTTTGAGCGGCACTGGGATGCTCCGGGCCGGAGATCTCGATGCGCGCCGCCAGGGCTTGGCGAAACACCGTCTCCGCCTCGGCCAGGCGTCCCTGCAAACGCAGATTCACGCCCAAATTGTGCTGGTTGATGCTAACGTCCTCGGTGTCCTTATTCTTAAGGAAGATGGCGATCCCTTGCCGCAAAAGCGCTTCGGCTTCTTTCAGGTTTCCTTCGCGCCGCAGCGTGATGGCGAGGTCGCAAAGGGATTGCGCGACACGAATGTCGTCGGGCCCAAACAACTGCGTATTGATGGCGAGCACGTCGCGTTGCAGCGGCTCGGCATCGCGTAGCCTATCGTCCTCGGAAAGCTGCGACGCGAGAGCCGCCTCGCTGTCGGCGACGTCGGCCCTGTGATCGCCCGGCGCCGCGCGGCGAAGTGCAAGCGACGTTCGATATTGATGCTCCGCCTCTTGGAACCGGCCGAGGCCAAAGAGTGTGGTCCCCAAGCTTTCGCGCGCCGCGGCTTCAACCAGCGGCTGGGAACGAAGCGAGCCGGCGTCCAGCCGCTTGGCCGCCTGGTCGAGGACCTGCATCACGGTGACATCGCGTCCTTTGGCGGGGTCGGCCTTGCTGGCATTGCGGGGATCGGCGGCGGACAACATGTCCTGGAGAAAAGAATTGACTGCTTCTGCCTTCGCGGTTTCCTCGCGCGACTGCTTGAGACTGGCAGCAGCCGACCGCTCGGCTGCGATGGCGCGAATCGCTTCGCGCGTGCTGACGATGGTGGCGCCTATCAGCGTGAGCAAAATCGCGGCTGCGCTGGTGACGAGCGCACGGTTGCGGCGCACGAGTTTACGGAGCTGGTATGCCCTGCTGGGCGGACGCGCCGCCACTGGCTCATGGCGCAAGTATCTTCCAATGTCCGCCGCCAGCTCAGACGGCGTGGCATAGCGCCGGGCGCGATCTTTTTCGAGAGCTTTGAGGGTGATGGCGTCCAGATCGCCGCGCAGCTGGCGCTCCAGCGTAGGTGCATCGGCGCCGCGGTTCTGGGCAGCGATTCCGGATTGCCCGGCGAGCGTACGAACCTTGGTGCTGGGCCGCGGGGCGTCTTCTTCGTGCAGCTTGCGCTGCACCTGATCGATGGGGGTGGTGCTGAAATCCAGCGGCAAAGCGCCCACCAGCAGCTCATACAAAATCACGCCCAGCGAATACACATCGGTGCGCGTGTCGACGTCGGCGCCGGCCGAGTCGGCCTGCTCCGGGCTCATGTAGCCGGGCGTTCCGACGATGGTACCCACGCGGGTGAACATGGTTCCGTCCGTGAGGCCTTGCGCCGTGGCTTTGGCCACGCCAAAATCGATGATTCTGGGAACGGGTAGGCCGTCGATCTCGCCTACCAGGATGTTGGAAGGCTTCAAGTCGCGATGCAGGATGGCTTTCTGATGGGCATGCTGGACGCCTTCGCAGACGCGAACGAATAGTTCCAGACGCTGGCGAGTAGTGAGCTTGTGCTTGTCGCAGTAGCGCGTGATGGGAATGCCACTGACAAACTCCATCACGAAATACGGGCGGCCTTCGGGGGTGGAGCCGGCATCGAAGACTTTGGCGATGCCGGGGTGGTTCATGAGCGCGAGCGCCTGCCGTTCGGATTCAAAGCGCGCGACAACCTCATGGGTGTCCATGCCCGCTTTGATCAGCTTGATTGCAACGCGGCGGCGAACCGGCTCCTTCTGCTCGGCGAGCCATACTTCGCCCATCCCGCCGTGGCCGAGCCGTTGAATCAGACGGTAGGGGCCGATGTTCAGGCCGGCGATGGAATGACTGGGTGTGATGGTGCGGGTGAGGTAGGGAGTCTCGACGTCTTCCGGGCGGGGTGATTCGGCAAAACCACCCTCGTCGTTTGCTTCAAATTGCTCAGCAGACAAGCGGGATGTCCTCTATGCGGCCTCTTGTCCAGTCTAGCCGATTGGGTTGGCGGCTTATGCGACGATCGAATCAGAGTTGGTCGCGATACTGCTCGATCGCCACCTTCACCAACTGCGCACGTGTCCGCACGCCCAACTTCTCACACAATTGACGCAGTGAAAATTTGACCGCGCCTTCGGAGATGTCGATCCGCGCTCCAATTTCTTTGTTCGTCAGGCCTTGAAAAATAAACCGCAGCACCTTCTTATCGCGTTCGGTCAAGCGCGGCCGAGCCGGCTCTTTTGTGCGATCCACCGAGCGGAAGAGGGCCGTCAGGTAATCTTTCTCCAGGCACACCTGGCCTTCCGCCACCTGGCGGATGGTCTTACACAGCGCTTCGGTGGAGTGATGCTTATGCAGGATGCCGGCCACGCCGGCCTGGACCAACTGGACTGCTTCGGGACCACTGACGCCCGCCGTCACCACTAGAATTTGTCCGTCAAAACCGCGCTTCTTCGCCTCGACGATGAAATCGAGCGCGCGCTCCGGGCCCAGGTCCACGTCGAGCAGGACCATACTGGGGCCGGACGCGGCAAGGAGGTCCAGCGCCTCCGAGCAGGTGGACGATTGGCCGACCACTTTGATGCCGGATTCTTTCTCCAGCACGCGCGCGAGGCTCTCGCGGAACATGGCGTGGTCGTCCACCAGCAGCACGTTGATGGTGGCAACCGCGATATTTTCCAAATTTCTCTCCACAACCCCGAATTTCTATGCCACAGGCAGCTCGACCACGAAGCAGCAACCGCGCGCGCTGGGCTCGAACCGCAAATCCCCCCCGTAGCTTCTCACAATCGCGCGCGAAATATAAAGGCCCAGCCCGCTTCCGTCGGCGCCGGCCTGAAACGGCTGGAACAGGCGGTCGGGCGACTCGACTCCCGGCCCGGAATCGTGGAAGAACACCAGCACCCGCTGGCCGCCGGATCGAGCAGTGATTGCCAGTTCGTGGGCCTCGGCTTCGCCCACCGCGCGCAAGCTGTTCTGCGCAAGATTGAGGAATACTTGCAGCAGCCCTTGCGGATCCGCGGCGACTTCGGGCAGTGCGTCCGGCAGTTCCCACGTAACGGATGCATCCATTTCCTGCCAGTGCGGCTCGATCATGATCCGCAAGTGATCCACAACCTTCTTCAACTCCACCGCCTCCACCGCTTCCTGGACGCGGGAGTGCAGATCAAACGACGCGATCCGTTCCAGGCCCTTCACCAGCGTCAGCAGCCCCTGGTAATCCTCATCTTCGGCGAGGCTGTGTTTTTCGCGCAGGTTGGATGACAGCAACGCGATGGTTCCGCACAAATTCCGAACTTCGTGCGACACGCCCGACGCCGCGATACGGTTGTACTTCATGAGCTGTTGGAGATTTTGCTCCTCGCGGTCGCGCATCTCCTCGGATGAATCCACGACAATCGCCGCCAGCCGCTCGCCGTCGGATGTCCGATAGGAGGAAAACCAGGTATCGGCCAAAAAGATTTCCCCGTTTTCGCGACGCCCTTGGCACTGGGCGGCGGTTCGAAACGTTTCCGTTCCGTTCTCCAAACGAAGCGCGTCGGCAAGTAGTGGCAGATACGCGGCGATGTCACGCCCTTCCAACGTCTGGGTCTCAGGAATCTGAAACAAACTCTCGGCGGCGCGATTTGCCGCCAGCACCAGACCATCCTGATCCAGCGTCAGGATAGCCGCCGGACTGCTTTCCACAAGTACGCTGAGCTGTTGCTCGGCTTCGCGCCGCAGTTCCTGCTCGCGCTCAATCCTAGCGAGATGTTCCACCATTAGTTCGCGATTTCGGACCAGCGCCGTCACGAACAATCCCGATGCGAAGTAGGACAACGATGCGAAGGCGAAGCGCAGCACGGCTTCGGCGTGTGAACTGGGCACATCGAAGCGCCCGCGCAGGGCAGCGCATACCAGAGCAAGTCCGGCGATTTCAAGCGGCCCGAGGATCACCGCTCCGAGCATCATGGGAAGGATATAAAGCACACTGAGCGATATGGTGTTGCCGACGGCCCAGTCGGTAAAGGCGACCATAGTGACAAGCCACACCGTCACGGCGGAGATTTTGACCTTGCCGGCTTTCAGGCAAAACGCAATCCAGCGCTCGAGCGCTCCACGGCGAGGCGCACGGAGCCCAGGCGAGAGCGTTTCGCCCGCGATCGGCACACCCCTGGACATGAATACGCGCATCCAGAAGATAGAATAGCGTGCCCGAAGGAAAGGGCGCCGGAACGGTCCGCGGGCGGGTCCGGCCACCTGGCCGCATAGCGCCAGGCCCGGAATTCGATGGAAACAAAGGGATAATTACGACCTTTCCTTCGGCTAATGTGCATCTTTCTTTTGTCACAAAATCCAAAATACTTTCCAACTTAATTGAAAATATTGATTGGCGCTTTCCTCGTATGGCCGATAGACTACATCTTTCCAATTCGGAAGTTTCCCGTCGGCTGCTAGCCCCGGATCCGCTAGCCGCAAGCAAAAACCGCATTCCGAGCACACGACAGTAGCGGCTGCGACGCAGCCGATTGGCCGAGCCCCGTTCATTGCAGGGCGCGCCTTCCAAGGCCGCTCTTCTCTTCGAGCCTGCTATGCGTGTTCCTGAATTGCTAAATAGTGTCTGCTTTTGCGAGTTTAATAACATTTTGGAGGTGGATTTATGGGAGCAAATACCACTCAGGGGATCGCGATTACGCTTTTCTTGATTGGTTTTACCGTGCTGGCTGGAGGCTTTGCCGGAGGCGGCATCATTGTGGGCCTGATCGGAGTGGTCGTCATAGCCGTTTCGGCCTTTTTTTTCATGAAGTGCAAGCCCTGGGAACAGGAGAGCCATTGAGGCCTGTGGAAAGGACAACAAGGAGATAACACCATGATGATTGCTGGAGTTGTAGTTACGTTCTTGGGTTTCTTGATCGCGTTCTTCAGTGTCGGAATGACGGCTGACAATACGATGCGCCTGATTATCGTATCTGGCCGGGATCGCTATCTCGCTGATCGGCATCATTGGCGTACTCAACCGCGCGTGCCTCAGCAAGGCGGTTTGGAGGAGATGATCAAAATGAAAAAAACTATCACGATAGTCGCGTTCGTCTTGAGTCTGGCGCCCTTTGCGGCCTCGCAGACTCCGGCAGCGGCGCCCCCGGCGCCTTCGGCCGCGCCGGCCGCCGCTCCACCGCCCGCGCCGCGCTCACCGACGCCGACGTCAAGAACATTGCTCCGCCGGCAGCCGACGCGCGCGCCAAGGGCGATCCGGATGGCGGCCTCACTGGCACGGTCTCCGATATCACTGTGGCCGACTCCAAGAAAGGCCTCACCGTCGGCGACATCGCCAATCAAATCGGCCAGAATAAGATCGCCGTCAACTTCGTCTGGACGTTGATCACCGGATTCCTGGTCATGTTCATGCAAGCCGGGTTCGCGATCGTCGAAACGGGCCTGTGCCGCGCCAAGAACGCCAACCACACCATGATGATGAATTTCATGGTTTACGGCGTCGGAATGCTGGCGTATTGGCTCATCGGATTCGCCGTACAATTCGGCGGCTACGGGGCCAACGCAAACCTGGGAGGTACGCCAGTCTTGAGCAAGGAGTTCGCCATTAACTTGTTCGGCAAACCGTTCGGCTTGTTTGGACAAGGCGGATTCTTCCTCACCAACAATCACTCGTACGACGTGATGGTCATGGTGCTGTTCCTATTCCAGATGGTGTTCATGGATACCGCGCTGACCATCGTTACGGGAGCAGCCGCTGAACGCTGGAAGTACGCCGCCTTCGTCGTCTCTTCCTTCATCATGGGCGCGTTCACGTACCCAATTTTTGGCAACTGGGCCTGGGGTGGAGGGTGGCTCGCGAACCTTGGCACCAACTTCGGCTTGGGCAAAGGATACGCCGATTTCGCGGGCTCTGGCGTGGTTCACGCAGTTGGAGGCATCACTGCCTTGGCGGTCTCGATGATTGTCGGGCCGCGCATCGGTAAGTACACCCGCCAAGGTAAGCCCCTTGCCATGCCAGGGCATGATCTCGTCATCGTGCTCACGGGATGCTTCATCCTGGCTTTCGGCTGGTTCGGATTCAACCCTGGATCCACATTGGGCGCTTCCAGCAACGGCAATCTGCGCATCGGCTCCATCGCCGTGAACACCATGCTGGCCGGCATGGCCGGGTCCTTCGGCGCCATGCTCTACATGTGGCTCCGTTATGGCAAGCCGGACGCATCGATGTCAGGGAACGGGCTATTGGCGGGCCTGGTGGCAATCACGGCGCCCAGTGGGTTCGTCAACACAGTCGGGGCGGTTATTCTCGGCTTGATCGCGGGCGGCCTGGTCTGCGTCTCGGTGGAGTTCATCGAACGCGTCATGAAGGTGGACGATCCGGTGGGCGCCATCTCGGTCCACGGAACGTGTGGACTGTGGGGCGTCATCTCAGTCGGGCTGTTTGCCGATGGCAAGAGCAACTACGGAGGCACTTGGAACGGCGTGAACGGCAACGTCACCGGCCTGTTTTACGGTGACGCCAGCCAGCTGGTGGCGCAGTTGATCGGCGTCGCAACGCTGGTCGGCTTCGTGTTCACCTTCAGCTTCGTCATCAACTGGATCATCGACGCTGTGGTGGGGCAGCGCGTTGGCGCCAAGGCAGAACTGCAAGGACTGGATCTGCCGGAAATGGGCGCGCTCTGCTATCCCGAGTTTGAGCTCAAGCCGACCGCGGTCGCTGTTGGAGCGGACTAAGATGGCAACCACCGCTCTAGAAACTCTGAATACTGCTCTGGTACCGGTCGTCGAACGGCCGGTACGTATTCTCCCGATTCCCTGGCGAGACCCTCACACGGTCTCGCCAGCCGAACTCCGCCAGCACATCGGGGCTCTCGAAAGGGCTTGCCAGGACAATCCGCATTCGGTCGACCTGCGCACTTGCCTCGGAATGGCCTACGCGATGAACTACGACGCGTACAAGTCCATGGACGCGCTGGAAACCGCCGTGAAGCTGGATGGCACGCACTTCTTCGCGCAACTGAAATATTCCGAACTGCTGTATCGACTGCGGGCCCTGCCCCGCGCCGAGCAGGAAACGCTGAAAGCCGTCCACCTAGCCGGAAACGGCTGGGAGCTCTCAATGGCACGCAAGCAACTGCAAGAGATCCGGCGGCTGATCCGCGAGGGCACACAAAAGCCCGAGTGGAATAAATCGCTGAAGCGGCCCGCTACGCTTCTGATGATCGCAATGGTGGTGTTGACACTGATCCTGAAGGTCGTGAAATGAAGTGGCGATATTTTGTGGTCGCGATGCTCGTCGTCGGGTACGCCATGCTGGCGGTGGGCGCGCCTTTGGCAGCCGTAATCGCGGGTATCGCGCTCGCCGCGTTAATGAACTGGAAGCAATCGCTCAAACGGGCCTGAGGCTTCAGCGCACAAGCGTCGAGAAATATGCAAGTCACCGACATTGGTGAAATGGTCCGCCAGTCGATGATGGTCTTAGCACTGATCATCATTGCCGCCAAACTCGGAGGAGAGCTGCTGGGTCGCTTAGGCCAGCCGCCAGTTCTGGGAGAGCTGGTGATGGGAGTTGTTCTTGGCAACCTGAACCTGCTCGGTTTCACCCTGCTCGATCCGTTGAAGACCAACTCCACGGTGCGCATGGTGGGAGAGATCGGCGCGATTTTATTGTTGTTTGAGGTCGGCGTTGAGTCCGACCTGGTTCAACTGCTTGCGGTGGGGTGGTCGTCGCTATTGGTTGCCACCTTGGGCGTGATCGCGCCGATGATCTTGGGGTACATCGTCTCGACACAATTGATGCCGGGCGCCGACTGGCTCAGCCACGTATTTGTTGGCGGGACACTCACGGCCACGAGCGTCGGCATTACGGCGCGCGTCCTGAAGGATCTGCAGAGGTCCGATACCAAGGAGGCGCGGATCATTCTCGGCGCCGCGGTAGCCGACGACGTCATGGGCTTAGTCGTCCTGGCCGTGGTTAGCGGACTGGTGACAACCGCGATGGCGGGCTCCGGCGCCGCGGGGATCGACATCGCACAGGTCTTCTGGATCGTGGTGAAAGCGGGGCTCTTCCTGGCTCTTGCCGTAATCGTTGGCAGGTATTGGTCGTCACGGGTGTTTCACTACGCGGCGCGGCTCAAGGTGGCCGGCGCGCTGCTGAGTCTCTGCATCTGCTTTTGCTTTGCTGTCGCGACTATCTCGGGACTGGTAGGCTTGGCCCCGATCGTTGGCGCATTCGCGGCGGGAGTCGTGCTGGAAGAAGTTCACTATCGCCCTTTCACCATGCGCGGTGAACGGCGCGTACAGGAGCTGCTTTACCCTATCAACACTCTGATTGTTCCCGTCTTCTTCGTACTGATGGGGCTGCGCGTAGATTTGCGGAGCTTTGCGTCCCCCGCCGTGCTTGGCTTCGCCGCGCTCATCACATTGGCCGCGATTCTCGGCAAGCAGGTATGCGGGCTGGGAGTCTTGGAGCGCGGCGTCGACCGGTTCGTGATCGGCGTCGGAATGATACCCCGCGGCGAGGTCGGCCTGATCTTCGCTGGAATGGGAAGCACGCTGATTTTGCATGGCCAGCCGGTCTTGCCCCCAGCCACGTTTTCGGCCCTGGTTTTGATGATCATGCTGACAACGTTTATCACGCCGTCAGCGCTCAAGATGGTCTTCGAGCGGCGAAAGGTAGCGATGGCGGCGCACGCCGAATAACGGAAGACTTGCTCATTTCGCTTTATCGTTTGGTTTTCGGCCAACGATCAGAGACCGCGTGTTTGAGGCGCGCGGTCTCTATTTTTTTGTGGAGATGGAATACCTAGTTGGTGTTAGTCCAGACGAACCGAAACAGGGTAGCGAGGATTCATCCGATGTTGGGATTCTTTCGCGCCGATTATCGCTCAGACTTGGGGCTGGGGACGCGCCGTAGGGCGCAAATCATAAGGAAGGAACTACATGAGCACCATCACAACGAAGGACGGGGCCCAGATCTACTACAAGGACTGGGGCGCGGGCCAGCCGATCGTTTTCTCGCACGGTTGGCCGCTGAGCGCGGACGACTGGGACGGGCAGATGCTGCACTTCGGACAGCTCGGCTATCGGGTGATCGCGCACGACCGGCGGGGCCATGGGCGGTCCTCTCAAACCTGGGACGGCAACGAGATGAACACGTATGCGGACGATCTCGCGGCATTGTTTGAGAAGCTGGATCTGAAAAACGCGATCATGGTTGGGCACTCCACCGGTGGCGGCGAAGTGGCGCGATACCTGGGCCGTCACGGCGCCAAGCGAGTGGCCAAAGCGGTCCTCATCAGCTCCGTGCCGCCGCTCATGCTGAAGACGGAAAAGAATCCGGCCGGGCTGCCGATGTCGGCTTTCGATGGTCTGCGGGAAGCACTCGACGGCCAACCGGCCGCAATTCTACAAAGACATCACGCTGCCGTTTTACGGTTACAATCGCCCGGGCGCGAAGGTTTCCGAAGGCATCCGCGAACATTGGTGGTTGCAGGGAATGATGGGAGGGGTAAAGGCCCATTACGATTGCATCAAGGCGTTCTCGGAAACCGACTTCACCGAGGATTTGAAGAAGATCGACATTCCGGTGCTGGTGATGCACGGCGACGACGATCAGATTGTGCCGATCGGAGCGGCAGGCCTCATGTCGGCGAAGATCCTGAAGAATGCAACGTTGAAGGTCTACCCGGGCTTTCCGCATGGCATGCCTCGGACGAACGCCGACCGAATCAATGCCGATCTGCTGGCGTTCATCAAAGGCACAGCTTCAGCCGCGCCATCGTTAGAAGAGGAACACGCACTATCCGGCCGCTAGGGCGACGCGGACCCGCGCTCGATCACCATCAAGGTGAATGTCCCCGGGAGGACGGGCGGCCGGCGTCTGACTCCCGCGGGAACCTCGCCAAACTTTGCGGAAACGAGGAACACGCGGTGATTGCTGGGGTCGAGCCCCATATTGCGCGACCCCTGCGGCGTCGGGATGGTCTCGGCGACGTGATATTGGCCGGGCGAGTCTTGATGAATCACGGTGAGCGTGCCGTCGGCATTGGAGGCGAACACGTCGCCCGATGACGCGTCGTACCCGGCGCCATCGACGCCCATGCCGATCGGAAGGGTTGCCACCACCTTGCCGGCTTGATAATCGGAAACGGCCAGCACGCCGCTGCGGCACCCGCTAAACAGGCGGTGGTGTCCAGTATCGATCGCCATTGACACCGGTTGTTTGCAGGGCGCGGTGGACCAGCGGCGGAGCACTGTTGCCGCCTTGGCGTCGATCTCCACCACTTCGCTGACGTCGGTGAGATTGGCGTATACTTTGCCGTCGCCGCCCGACGCGCCGTATTCCGGCTTGCCGCCGAGCGGGATGTTGGTGATCAGCGTTCCCGCCTTTGGATCGATGACGGTGGAGGAATGCGCGTCGCCGTTCAACGTGAAGACGCGGTTGGATGCGCTGTCATAGACGATCGCATCGGCATCTTCGGCGGCGGGGATCCGGCCCAGCACTTGGAAGGTCGTCAGGTCGAACATAACCACGGACTGATCGTTGCCCGAGGTGGCGAATCCATGTCCCGTGGGTTCGGCCAAAGCCGTTCCGTGCGCGCCGTTGATGCCGGTGACTTCGCCGAGCAGTTTTCCGCTGTCTTCATCGATAACCATCACGCGATTCTGCCGCGCGACAAAGACGCGGTGATGCGGCGGATCGGGAACAACATAGTCCCAACTGCCGTCACCGCCCAGCAAGTAGGTGTGGGTGACGCGGTACGACGATGGCGATTGGGCGAGCAGCGCGGCGGAAGCCAGAGTCAGGACGAGCGCAATATTGCGCATATTTGGCTCCTTTTCTCTCTGAAGTATATCGGACCGCCGCTTACTGGATACATGCGGGAGTAGAATTGTTGGCAGCCATGGTAGAAACCAAGACGCAACAAATCGACGACGTGACGGTTATGGAGATGTCCGGGCGCCTGCATCTCGGCAACTCCCTGAGTTACGCCGAGAACGCCATCAACCGCATGATCGATGGCGGAACGCGCAAGATGGTGATCGATTTGGCCGGGCTGGATTACATCGACAGTTCGGGACTGGGGATGCTGATCTACTGCTTCGGACGCATGGAACAAAGCGGCGGCCGCATGCGCGTCACGGGCGCAAGTGGAACGGTGGCGCGCGTCTTTGAAATCGCTCACGCCAACCGCATCCTTCACTTCGATCCCGATCTCGCGTCGGCGTGCCGCAATCTTTCCGCGGAAGGCGCCGCTGGTTGAGTCCGGCGGATTGCGCTAGGCCGCCACGCTCAACTTTGCGGCCGATCCTGAAGAATGCCGCGCGCCGTCCGATAAGCAAAACGACATATGAATTCCCGAAACCATCGTTTTGCGCTTGCTGCGGCACTGTTTTCCGCCGCCTGGATTCTTGAACGGCCGCTGGCAGCGGGCGATCCCGGAATCAAAGATAACGAAATCCTGATTGGCCAGTGCGCCGCTCTAACGGGTCCCACCGAGGGCCTTGGAACTGGCATGAACGAGGGTCTGAAGACCGCGTTCGAGGAGGCCAACGCCAAAGGTGGCATCCATGGCCGGCAGATTCGCTTTCTGGCTGACGACGATGGCTACGAGCCCGACAAGTGCGTCGAGTGCACGGGCAAGATGATCGAGGACAAGGGAGTATTCGCGCTGGCCGGGTATGTGGGAACTCCTACCGGGAAGGTGGCGGCGCCGATGGTTCAGGAATACAAAGTTCCCCTGGTGGGTCTTTTTACCGGGGCCATGTTGCTGCGCGACCCGGTGCAGCGCTACGTGATCAACATTCGCGCCTCCTACGACGATGAAGCGGAGGCGCTGGTGGAGCATTTGACCAAAAGCCGGGCGATCCAAAAGATCGCCGTATTTTACCAGAACGATTCCTTTGGATTTTCGGTGCTGAGCGGGGTGGAAAAAGCCTTGACACGCAGAAAACTCGCGCTGGTTGCGAAGGGTTCCTTCGAGCGCAACACGTTAGACGTCAAAGGCGGATTGGCGGCTGTGTTGGCGGGCGCGCCGGATGCGGTGGTAATCGTGGGCCCTTACGAACCCACCGCGGTATTCGTACGCGCCGCCCGGGAAGCAGGCTTGAAAGCACAGTTCGCCACGATTTCGTTTGTGGGGACCGAGAGCCTGATTGCCGCACTCGGAGCAGCGTCGGAGGGAATGCTGATCTCGCAGGTGGTTCCTTCGCCGACCGACGCCACGTTAGCTCTGTCTCGCGACTATCAGAATGCCCTCAAGAAATCGGCGCCCAGCGCCTCGCCCACCTACGTCAGCTTCGAGGGTTACGCCGGTGGCCGCGTGCTGATCGCAGCTCTCGATCTGGCGGGTAAGGATCTTAGCCGCGAAAGACTCATCGACGCATTCCACGGGATGTCCAAGCTCGATCTCGGGGGAATGATCTTTTCCTTCTCCCCATCCAATCACCAGGGCTCGAATGCGGTGTACATCACAACGGTGAAGGACGGGAAGGCGCGACCGGCTCTCTGACGAAAGGGCAGGAGACGAAACGCTATGTCCACTCGAAGGCAGCTGATCCTGCTGGTGGTCGTATTGATTGGCGGGATGAGCGTGGTGGCCGTCGTGTCGATTGGCGCGGTATTCCTCATTCGGCGGGAAATTGCCCATCTCTCCCAGGAGACGTCGCCGACGCAGGTAAAACTGGCCAAGCTGCAACGGGGGTTTGAAAGAATTAGCGGCTCATTCTCCCGGATTTCGGCGGCTTCGACACTGGCGGAGTTGTCCGGCGTCGAATCGGAACTCGGCCAGACGATGATCGAAGTTCAATCGATCGCGAAGGAGCTGGCGGTCTCCGCGGGCTCCGGAGGCGCCGAGAGCGGCGTGATCAAAGATATGGCTCGAACCGGCGAGCAGTTGCTTCGTATGTCGCACCAGAGAATCGAGGCGCGGAAGCGGATCGCGGAAGCAAATCATAATGTCACTGCTGAAATCGAGAGTGTAGCGGCGGCGACCATGAAGCTATCGGCTGCCATGGGGGAACTTCAGGAGTCCAGCCAGAAGGCGCTGGTGTCGTCCAAGCAGACGAGCCTCGATGCGAACACGGCGATTCGCGCCTTGTTGGTGGAGCGCGAGAAGATCGAGCAACTGCGGTCGAGCTTGCAGGAAGTCCGCCTGATCGACAAGAAATTCCGTCTCAATCCGCTCCGCGATAAGGTAGGCGGAGTGCTGGATAGCATGGTGTCGCAGGAATTACGCGATAAGAGCCTTGCGGCCCGAGTGAAGTCGTTCGCCGGCAGCTTCACGGCGGGGATCAACGGGGATACTGGCTTGCTCGCGGCACGGGCCGCCCTGCTGGCCGCCCCGCAAGACGAAAAGGTCAAGAACGATTTCGAGGCGCTGCAGAAGAACCTGACGTCCGCCAGCGACGAACTATCGCGCCAGATCGCCGCGGCTATCGATCCTCTGGAGCTGGCTGTGGCGAACGCCAACGTGGGAATGAATCGGGCCACCGAACTCATCGCGGAGGTGGCCTCCGTCTCGGCGGCGTCGGCCGAAGTGAAGGCGCGAGGACGATCGATTCAGGCGCTCGGCTGGGAGCTTCTGGCGGCGTCCGATGTTGCCTCCGCGGATCGAATGGCCGGCGAGATTGCCCAGCAGTGTGACGAAGTGAGCAAGAGCCTGGCGTCGATTCTCGAGGGACTCTCCCGGCTTGGACGGTCGACGGATCGCGGTGCGGTGGAGGCTGCCCGAAAATCTTTCTCCAGCGTGCGGGAACTTCTAATCGGGCCCGCGGGCGTGGCTTCCGCCGTTCGGGAAGGGCTGGATACCCAGCGGCAGGCCGAGGGGCTGTTTTCGGCCTCCATCGGATCCATCCGGCAGGTGGCTCTCGCTGGATCCAAACGCGCGCACGATGCCGAGGGCGCCCAGGAGCAGGCCGTGGCGCGCATTCAGAGTTTCTCGGCGGGGACGTTCCTTCTGGTCGGCGTGGTGGCGTTGGCGGCGCTCGTCACGGGATTGGCCGTCGGACGCCGGGTTGGCAACGACATCCTCGCCGCCGAAGAACGCCAGCTCGACGACGCCGGCAAGATGCGGCGGGTTGTCGAGCGCATGAGCGCGAGCGCGCGCACGCTGCGGGTGACCTCGCGCGGCCTCACCGATGCCAGCGAACTGGTGACCCGCAATGTCGAAACGATCGCAGCCGGAGCCGGCCATATGCAATCCAGCATTCACAGCATTGCGGCCAGCGCTTCGGAGGCATCCGCAGTCGGAGGCGGAGCGGCCACCCTGGTCCAATCGGCTGCGTCAGCGGTCGGCAGCCTTCAAAACGCCAGCTCCGAAATCGGAAAGGTCACCGAGATGATCCGCAGCATTGCCTTCAAGACCAGCCTTCTCGCGCTAAATGCGGCGGTTGAAGCAGCGCACGCCGGGCCGTTCGGAGCCGGTTTCAGCGTGGTAGCCGACGAAGTCAAGAAACTGTCCCAGTCCGCAGCCGAATCCACCGCGGCGATCGATTCGCGCATCGCTGCGATGAGCAACCAGGTGGACAACGTGACAGCGGCCATGGCGGGAGTTACTTCCATCATCCAGCAGATTCGCGGAATGCAGGATACGATCGCGGCGGCCGTCCGGGAGCAGACCGCCACAACAGAACAAATCGCCGCGAGCATCGCCGAAACCGCCACCGGATGCCGCGGGGATTCGTCGCGTCAGGGGATCCACGCGATGTCGCTGCAGCTCTCCGGACTAGCCGAAGATCTGGAGTCGCTCTGCCAAGTGCCCGCGACCGGGCCGGGGGCGGCTCCCGCTTAGTTGATCTCACAGGGAACTTCCACTGCCTCCCTTCGCCGCCTGGTCAGGACATCCCACAGGTCAATTCAGAGGGCTGCCAGTCTGTACGCGTGTATGTTGGGGCTGAAGTGCGCTTAATGCGGCCCGCGGAAGGGTCGATTTGATTGAGGACTTGCACATTGACCGTGGAGGATTGCGCAGCGGCCACACAAGCGCAGAGGAGCAGTAGAGCAGGCAACCGGGTAGAATGCGGAGCCAGGAACATACGTTACTAAGACCTAGACGCGACCCCGAATTTTTCGTTCCAGCGCGAGGGAGTGGGGTGGTTGGCGCGCGGGATTGCTATCGGCATTGTTATCATCATTCCCGGCGGAGGAATGCTCCAAGCTGGGCTGGATCGGACCTTTGGGTTCGGTTGGCTCTCTCTGGGGATACCCCAGGGAATCGTGAATAACTGAGGTTTCGTCGCGTGAGTCTCACTGCGCTCCACGCAGAACCGCTCACGCAGAGTCAGACTCGTTGGGGCATTCCGCCGTCCTCTTGCGATGCCGGGCTACTCGATCTTGACAGCTTTGGCGCGATCCATGTTGGCCGGCGAGGCGACTGTGGATGGAATCGTCGAGCGCGCGAGCCGGACGCTCGGAAGGCGCTGGCGCTGGCTTCGGCCGTTGGCGCGTCGTTACGTGCAGGCGACCTCAGGAGGAACGCGTCCCCGGCAACGCGACGTAGTCCAGTTCCCTGGATCAAGACCGGGGCGTAAGACGCGCCTGGGCCGCGCACGGCGCCGAACTGTCCATAGCGCATTGGCCTGTCGCCCCTGTCGAGGGTTGGAGGCTTCCGGTAATCGCGACTGTTGGGGATTTGGCGGAGTGGCTGCTGCTTTATCCATCGGAGTTGGATTGGTTCGCCGATCTCAAGGGACTCGGATATAAGACCAAGCGGCCGCGGCTGCAGCACTATCATTACCGCGCGCTGGGGAAGGCGTCGGGCGCGAAGCGATTGATCGAAGCGCCGAAACCGACGCTCAAGGAGCTACAGCGGAGGATATTGGCCGAGATCTTGAACAAGGTTCCGGCACATCCGGCGTCGCATGGATTCGTTCCCGGAAGATCCATCAAGACGTATGTGCTTCCACACGTCGGGCAAAGGGTGTTGCTGAAAATGGACCTGCAAGATTTTTCCCCGAGCATCACGGGAGCGAGGATTCAGGCCGTGTTTCGGACCATGGGCTATCCGGAATCGGTGGCTGATTTGTTGGGCGGCATTTGCACAAACTCGGCGCCAGGGTACGGGGAGCTGTACGCGCGTCCGCACTTGCCGCAGGGAGCGCCGACATCACCGGCCCTGGCCAACCTTTGCGCGTATCGCGTGGATTGCCGGCTGGCGGGGCTGGCGCGATCGGCCGGAGCGCAGTACACGCGCTACGCAGACGATCTCGCGTTTTCAGGCGGCGAGGATTTTGAGCGCCGTGTGGAGCGATTCTCCACGCACGTGGCTGTGATCTTGTCGGAGGAAGGATTCACGGTGAATCACCGCAAGACGCGAATCATGCGCCAGAGCGTCCGGCAGCGCCTGGCCGGGCTGGCAGCCAACCAGCGCGTGAATGTGATCCGGGCGGATTTCGATCGCCTGAGGGCGACGCTTACCAACTGCGTGAGGCTAGGCGCGGCGAGCCAAAACCGCGAACAGCATCCATTGTTTCGGGCGCATCTGGAGGGGCGGGTGGGATTCGTGGAGTCAATCAATCCGCAGAAGGGTGCGAGGCTGCGGAGGATATTAGATCAAATTGCATGGCTGTAAAGTCGCCGTGGGAGCGGTCGGGAGGAATGCTGGAAAGCAGCGGAGTTGCCAAACTCCGCGCGAATCCGTATTCCCAGCTTTTCGCACACTCTAGAATCGGGCCGGATTGATTAATTCTCCGAAGGCTTCTCGACATGATCAATAATCAACTTTCGTATCTCGCCTCGCGACCGCACCAGCTTCATCCCCAGTTGCTCACGAACTACATTTAGAAAAGGCGTCCCTTTCGGAGGGTCATCCGGATTGGGTGGCTTGGGAAACAAGGAAATCATCCCGGCTGGAAGCTCCAAAATGAAATCGAACCTTCCTTCGAGGCCGGTTTGATCGACAACAGGCTTATCTACTTCCCCGTTTAGGGAACCTAAGCCGAAAATGTCACTGGCAAGCAACCCCATGGTCGTATTCCGCGAGCCGATCCAAGTACCTTCCGAGGTTCCCCGGACTTGGGCGGAAGTCCCGCACTGGGGTGGAAACACGACACCCGCCTTGGTCGGGGGCGGAACCGGTGTAAACGGTTTATCCATTTCAAATGAATCAGGGCAGGGCGGGCCCTCGGAATGCGGAAGCAGCTTCGGCCCGAGTTTGCCGGGTTTGACAAGAATCAGAGCGAGCACGGGGACTTCCTTGGATTCAAAATGAGCCCTCAGCTTAAACCTGTCGGCAAGCAAAGACTGCATCATCAGGCGCATCTGGTCCTTCGTAGGATTGCCGTCTGCCTCTGCGTCAACCGCGTAGTCCTCATTCGCCCATTTTGGAAGTTGTGCAGAGATTTCCTTTCCCTGAAACGCATCGAGCTTGTAGGCGAAAAAAATGTAGGCGGCGAGTGAGAAACTGGCCGAGAAACGGCCGCCCGGCGGCTTCGCATCCCCGTTGTTCAGAGGAAAACTAGGGAGTCGCGGGGACTTGGCCGGCCTGACGGAAGCGACATCGAATGCCATCTTCCCTCCGGCTGCGGTCTGCCAGTCAGGGTCGCCCGGCGTTTGAGCTGCAAGAACGGCTATCACCACAAATGCAAGCGAAAGCCGCAATAGATTATTGCGCAGTCTCATCAAGTGCAAAATTCATCATCAGAAAGTTAGCAACTCGGGACCCATTGTTGAATTCGCTTGAAATCACCACAGAATTGTTGGACCGCGGGGTGACACCTGTACAGGATCTTCACACTTATAAAGCACTCTCGCGCTATTTTCGGGTCCAGGTCGCTCCCTAGCGAGCAGCAAGCGAATGAATCTCAACAGCGGTCGACATATTTAGTTCCTGCGAGCCGGGTTTCGCTCCGTTCAGTTGCAGAATATAAGCCGCAATGGCAAGAGCGGTTCGCTCGTCTGTCCCCGGAAAGAACGCCCTAGCTGTACCGTAAACGCTCGTGGAGAGGTCTTTGGTGGTCTTGGCCTCCCAGTGACTCATAAATACAGGACCCAGAAGTGGAGGAACTCTACCAGCGTTTTGTCCACGGGCGGGGTTGGATACGAACTTCTGAAAGTCACTAGGCAAAGAGCTGAGCGGCGGATTTTCACCCGGATTGCCGACCCGCCCCTCCAGAGAAGGGGTGTGGCATTTCGCACATGTATTCATCGCTGCGACACGTCCAGTTTCAGCCTGAGTGGCAGTAAATACGGCGTGCAAAGGTTCCTCTCCCCTTAGCACAAATAACGTCAAGCACGTCATTGCAGCGGCGGCCAGCATCAATTTCTTCGTCATGCCCATTCTCCTTCGGTAACCCAAAGCATTCTAAGTTAATATTCGAGTGAAAACAATGGAGCGTTCGAGCCACAGGACAGAAAGTTTATTCGGGCCGGGATCCGAACCAGCGCTCAACAATTACGCGTACATCCACTGAGTGGTTGTAAAACATAATTTTCGCTTTCGGGACCACTTCATGAGTTGCGTCGATGATTTGCTCCATGAAGTAACTCATCGCCGGATCGCTTGCTACGCCGCCCCCGATCAGGACGCCATCGGGAGGTCGCGTTCTTAGTTGATGTTTGAAACTATCGAGGCCGGTCTCAGGCGAGGCGTGGGTGATTTCGTACTTATAGCCAGCGCTTGTCATCCGTTCCCGCAGGTCACTTAACCTTTTGGCGATCTTTGGGCGCTCCTCTAACGGGATCGCTGGATGATCCAGTGGTAGCCCAATGTGGAAGATGGATACAGCCAAGACCGCCTCCTGATGGATTTGAGGGTCGGAGCCGCGGCGGTTCCGTGGCTCGCCGAAACAGGTTACCACCATTCCGGTCAATTCTGGGGAGAGAACGCGTGTCGCACAAAGGACCCGAGCAACTGATGTTCCAGTCCTTGACCCGCCGCCCGAAAAACTGACATACTGGCTAACCATGCGTAGCCTATTCCGCCTCGTTTTCGGAACAATCTTAGTCGGCGCACCGATTTTATCGGCCGCGATTACCGATCCTGTCCACGTGGATTCCGGCCTGGTTTCGGGCGTCTCAGGCGCCAGCGGCGATGAAGTGCGCGTCTACAAAGGCATCCCGTTCGCCGCGCCGCCGGTGGGCGATTTGCGATGGAAACCGCCGCAGCTTCCGGCCAAGTGGGAGGGCGTACGCAAAGCCGATGAATTCAGTCCTGTGTGCATGCAGCAACAGCGCGGGCCGGCAGGCGCGTCTGGGCCTGCGCCGAGCGAGGACTGCTTCTATCTGAACGTGTGGACAGCCGCGAAATCGGCCAGCGAGCGGCGGCCAGTGATCGTGTGGACTTATGGCGGCGGCTTCACGGGTGGCGCGGGATCGCTCGCGATGTACAACGGCGAGGCGCTGGCAAAGAAGGGCGCGGTGGTGGTGACGTACAACTATCGCCTGGGCGTGTTCGGTTTTCTCGCGCATCCGGAGTTGACCAAGGAATCGGCGCATCATGCCTCTGGCAATTACGCCATGATGGACATGGCGGCCGTACTGCACTGGGTGCAGAAGAACATCGAAGGCTTCGGCGGCGATCCGAAGCGCGTGACCATCGACGGCGAGTCGGCCGGGTCCATGCTGGTGTCGGCGATGGTGGGTTCGCCCGAAGGCAAGGGACTTTTCCAAAGGGCCATCGGGCAGAGCGGCGCGTGGATGGGCATCAGCATCGGCCACATGACGACGCTCGCGGCGGCGGAAGAAAATGGGCAGAAACTGGTGCAGGGGCTAGGCGCGGCATCGATCGCGGAATTGCGGACGAAGCCGGCCGATGAATTATTGAAGAACAGCCGCGGAGCATTTGGCATCGTCGTGGATGGCTGGTATGTTCCCGAAGATTTGTCGCTGACGTATGCGCATCACAAGCAGAATGACGTCGATCTTTTGGTGGGATCGAATCGCGATGAAGGGACCTTTTTCTCGCGGCCGGGAACGGTGAAGGCGGATCAGTTCTCCGGAACGGCCAAGCGGCGTTTCGCGGACCAGGCGGATGCGTATTTGAAGCTGTATCCGGCGAGCTCGGATGCGGAAGCGGGCACATCGCAACTCGCGAGCTTCCGCGACGAGATGGGCTGGCACATGCGGGAATGGGCGCAATTGCAGTCGGAGCGCGGGAAAGGCAAAGCATACCTGTATTTCTTCACGCACGTTCCGCCGACAGCGCCCGGGCAGCCTTCGCGCGGCGCGACGCACACCGCGGATCTGGCGTACATGTTCGACAATCAGCCGCCGAACGCGACGTGGACCGACACGGACAAGCAACTTGCCGAGACGATGTCGTCATACTGGGTGAATTTCGCCGCGACGGGAAATCCGAACGGCAAAGGGCTGCCGGAGTGGCCGGCGTACAAGGTGAAGAGCGAGAAGACGATGGTGCTCGGCGATACCGTAGAAGCGGGCTCCGGAATTGATCCGGCGAAGCTGACTTTTTACGATTCGTACTACGCAAAAATGAGTTCGGGTGGACTGTAAGCGAGGAATTCTGGTGATATGCTGATGAGCGTTATGAAACATTTCGTAATTACCGCGGCCATGTGCGCCGCTTTCTTGATGGCTGCACTGCCGGGTTCAGGCCAAACCGGGGGAGCGAAAATCCCGCGCATGACCGACGGCAAGCCGAATCTGGGTGGGATTTGGCAGGCGATGGGGACTGCGGATTGGGACCTGGAAGACCACAGCTCCACGGCCGGGCCGTTCTGGCAACTCGGATCGCTGGGCGCGATTCCCCCCGGCCAAGGCGTAGTGGAAGGCGGCGAGATTCCGTACCTGCCGGCCGCGCTCGAACAGAAAAAGAAAAACGAAGCCAACCGCTGGAAGGAAGATCCGGAAGTGAAGTGCTACATGCCGGGCGTGCCGCGTGCCGCGTACATGCCGTATCCGTTCCAGATCATCCAATCGCAAAAGGACATTTTGTTCGCCTACGAATATGCGACCACGAACCGGCTGATCAACATGGGCAAGCCGCAGGAGGCCGCCACGGACACCTGGATGGGGACGTCCAACGGCCATTGGGAGAAAGACACGCTGGTGGTGGATGTGACGGGATTCAACGGGATGGCGTGGTTCGATCGCGCGGGCGATTTTGCCAGCGACATGCTGCACGTGGTGGAACGATACACGTTGCTGGATCCCAACACACTGAACTACGAAGCTACAGTCGAGGATCCGGCGACGTTTTCCAAGCCCTGGAAGATCAATGTGGTACTGTACCGCCATCGGGAAAAGGACGCGCGGCTGCTGGAGTTTAAATGCGTGGAGTATGCCGAGCAGTTGCTGTACGGTGATTTGGTCCGGAAGCCCGGCAAATAAGTGAGTAACCTCGAAAGAGCTGAGATCGCCCAACAAAGAAGGAGACTTCCATGAGTCAGCGATTTTTCCTGTATTCGGTGGCCACGGCGGCCTTGGCGGCAATGACGTCGGTGGCGCCCTTAGCCGGGCAAACCTCCGTGGCGGCAAAGCCAGCCGCGAAGGCATCGGCAAAGTCCGAGGCGCAGCCGGCAACTCCCAAGACGCCATGGGGCGATCCCGATCTTCAGGGAACCTGGACCAGCGACGATACCTGGGGCGTGCCGTTCGAGCGGCCCAAGAACTTCGGTACGCGAGCGACACTGACCGAGGACGAGCTGAAGGCGCGCGAGAAGAACGTAGAGCGCTCCGAGGAATTCATCGCGAATGGCGGCGGGAACAATCACTCGCCGGCCGTAGCCGCGTTGGAGGCGAAGGAAAAGGGCGAAGCGCCTCCGCAGCCCCAAGGACGGTATGGGCGCGGAGTGGACGCCGCTCCTGTTCCCGGGCACTGGGGCGAGTTCGCGCGCAGGGCGTCGCATCAGACCTCGCAGGTTGTGGATCCGCCGGACGGCAGGCTGCCCCCATTGACGCCCGAGGCTCAGGCTGCGCTGGATGCGAAGATGAAGGTCCGGCGCGAAACCGTGCCGGCCTCCTATACGAATTGGAGCTATTACGACCGCTGCATCACCCGCGGCGTGGCGGGTTCCATTCTTCCCGTGATCTACGGAAACGGGCTGGAAATCGTGCAGACGCCGGGATACGTGGCTATCCGCTATGAGATGGTGCACGATGTTCGCGTCATTCCGACCGACGGGCGGCCGCATATCAGTTCCAATATTAAGTCGTACATGGGCGACGCGGTGGGCCATTGGGAAGGCAAGACCCTGGTGGTTGAGACCACGAATTTGCTGGGCGGCAGGATGGCCGTGGGCGTCAACGGCGATGGCGGCGCTCCCTACAGCGACGACATGAAGCTCACCGAGCGATTCACCCGCGTGAGCGCCAATACGATCAACTATGAGCTGACGGTGGACGATCCGAAGACTTACACCGCGACCTGGAAAGTGGCCTTCCCGATCACACACGAACCGGGCTATCAGCTTTTCGAATATGCTTGCCACGAAGGCAATATGGCTATGCACAATATGCTGAGCACGGCGCGCCTCGAAGACGCCAAGGAAGCCAAGAAGGCGAGCGAGGGATCGCAAAACAAGTAGCGCCCGAGGGGGCCATCAGGAGATGATTCAAGTTATGAGAACCAAGTTATTTGTTCTGGCCGCGGGGTTTGGGTTGATGCTCGCCGCCGCGCCGGCCTGGGCGCATCACGCGTTCGCCGCGGAATTCGACGTCAGTAAGCCGCTGGTGTTGAAGGGCACGGTGACCAAGATGGAATGGATCAATCCGCACGCCTGGATTCACCTGGACGTGAAGAACCCGGACGGAACGGTGACGAACTGGATGATCGAGGCGGGCGCGCCGAACGGGCTGCTGCGCCGCGGTTTCAACAAGGGTTCGCTGCCGCCCGGGACTGAAATCGTGGTGGAAGGCTGGCAGGCTAAGGACAACTCGAATCGCGCGAACGGCAGCAATATCACGTACCCGGACGGAAAGAAGCTGTTCATCGGATCGCAGGGAACCGGCGCGCCGACGGACAAGCCGGATAGCAAGTAGCTCTTGGTCAGACACGGCGGGGCAGAGCGACTTTGCGGTCCAGCCAATCGCGCACCACGCCGAAGACTTCGTGATTGTTCTTTTCGAGCAGCATCAAATTGCCGTTGCCCAGGATGCCGTAGTCGCGCAGTCGAACCATTTCGGCCGCGCAGCCTGCCTGTTTTAGAAACTCAACGTTCGCAACTGGCGATCCCCCGCCCCCGAACTCCGTAGTCAGCCAACCGATGGGAATGCCATGCAAGTTTTTCCATTGGCGCGCGGGCTCGGCTTGCAACTTGAAGGGCGACACGACGGGGCGCGGTGAATCGGGCGGTGCGGTGTGATCGACTAACTTAAACTGCGACGGATCGGTGACGGGCGGATCGTAGGTCACCGGGCTGGCGGTTAATCCCCAACGAAGCTGCGCGGCGAAGGGATTGCCGTTGATCTCCATGGCGAAGATGCCCTTAATCAACTTGGGACGCCGGTCGGCCACGCCCCAGGCGAAGAATCCACCGAATGCGTGCGTGAGCAAGATGCAGGGGCCGATGCGATCCACCAGTTCGACGCCGCCCTGCCACGCCAGATCGCTGTGGAATGCTTCGTCCATCACGTTGCCCGATTCGCAGGCCATGAACTGATCGATGAGAGGATCGGACATCCCGCCGGGGCCGGGCCATTGCGCGGTGTTGAACACGACGGGCGTTTGCACCAAGCCTTCATAAGGCGGCACGTTCGGCAGATGGCTGGGGCCGAGCGCGTCGGGATGATACGGCGAGCGACCGTAACTGGGCCGGTCGAGCCAATAGACGCTGTAGCCGGCCTGCACGAAATAGTGCACCCATCCGGGCCGCCCGCCGATGCCCATCATGTGTGTGCCTTGACCGCCACCGCCATGCATCATGACGACCGGGTACGGGTAGCGCCTCTCTGCGGGGATCATGTACTGCACGTACATCTGGCCGAGCGCGATGGTGCCGTATGGCATGCTCTTGCGTTGCACACCGATCCAGAAGCAACCTTGATCGGCGAGCTTGAGGGCGGTGGATTCGCGATTGGGCTTGGGATCGGCCGCCGTGGGCTTGGAAGGCGGGGCGGCTGACGAGAGTTTTTCTAGTGCGGCACTTACCTCCTCGGACGATTGCTCGATCGCAACGATGCCTTTGACCAGGTCCGGACGCCCTTCCGCTGCGAGCTTGGCGAAGATCGAGCCGTCGCCTTGCGTGATCAGGATCGCGGGACCGATATCGTCCAGAAGCTTCGCGCCGCGTGAACGCCACAAGTTTTGGGTGAGCGGATTGTTCGGGGCCATCGGCTGGCCCAGGGAGGCGACGGCTTGCGCGACCGTTGGATCGTTTGTGTCGGCGATCCCGAGATCGCGCGCTACCGCTTCGAACGTCGGCGCTTGTTTGTCGAAGTAGCCGTGCACCCAAGGATGATAGGGATTGCGTCCCTGGCCGGGGCGATCAATCACGTAGACCTTGTAGCCTTGCTCTAACAGCAGCGTGGCCCAGCCGCGCTTGCCGTCGGGCCTGCTGATCCAGTCGGACCCTTGGCCGTAGCCGCCATGGATCAGGACAACGGGAAATGGATGCCGCACTTCGCGCGGGATCCAGTGCTCGACGTACATCTGCATTCCGTTGCACATGGTTCCGCGGGCGAGCGTGGCGTGCTCGACGCCATACCAGAAGTACGACCACTCGGCCAGATCGAGCATCGGCCCGCTCGGCGTTGCGGCGGTCTGCGCGGAGAGCCCTCGTGGAGCGGTGACGGCGGCCGTCATGAGTACAGCGAGATCACGGCGGCTAAGTTCCAATTTCATCCTGCGGGCATTATATCGGGCTCCGCGCCCCTTAGCTGACAATTCATCGAGCGGTAATGAGTTTGCAACAAGCGAATGATACCGTCAACCGGATGATTCAACCTAAGGAGATCCGAACTATGACATTTCGCGTGGTGCAACGTTGCGCCGTGTTCTCATTGTGCTTGGTTGCGGCCGGCGTGACAGCGGCCGCTGACGACGATTTCGGCGGCTTTCGTTTTTTCCCCGGCAACCTGGTGGTAAGCCGCAGCGTGTACGACAACAACCCGAACAACGTCGCGGTGGGCACGCTTTTGCCGCCGGATTGCCCGGCCGCATCGGGCGGCTGTGGCACGGCTCCCGGAGCGCCCGACAACGGCACGTATCCATTCGTTTGGAACAACGACAGTTACGATGGAAGTTTCGGCATCACGTCGAAGATTTTTCTGGATCAGACAACCCCGTTCGGCTGGGTACTGAATTCGCTGGAGGTGCCGAACAGCTCCATGAAGCAGGTAGGCAGCACGAGCGATCAATTGGTGACGAGTTTCAGTTCGAAGTCGGAGCTAGGTCTGCATCTCTCGACGGACGGAAAGTACGTGACGTTCATGGGCTACGTCGCGCCCATCGATACGATCGATGCCTCGAACTCGAATACGCCGGTGGCGCCCGATCCGACCAATCCGGTGGGAACCAGCTACCTGCGCGCCGTGGCGCAGGTGGATCAGAACGGCAAATTTCATTTCACCGAAACCCAGGCCTATAGCGGAAACAACGGGCGGTCCGCGATTCTGAATGCCGCGGCGAATGTCATTTACACCGCGGGGAACGCCGGCAACGGCAGCAATCCTCAACCGAACGGCGTGATTTTGGGAGCGGGCGCGCAGATCATCACGCCATCCACAATGCCCGAAGTCGCGCAAACACCCGGCACGCCAACTCCGGTTGCAAGCTTTTCCGTGACTCAGCTCGGCGCGAAGGCGGACAAGGTGGGAAAGGACGATAACTTCCGAGGCCTTACGATTTTCAACAACGTCCTGTACTACACCAAGGGCAGCGGCGGCAACGGCGTCAATACGGTTTATTTCGTGGATACCACGGGAACGGCGTGTCCAAATGGCACGGGCCTTCCAGCGCCGGGCGCAACGCTGCCGACGACACCGCTGACATACAACCTGTCAACGCTTCAAAAAAGTGGGCTATCAAACAACATGTGCATCCTGGCGGGATTTCCTGCCACTTCGAATAAAGTTGTCCCCGCGACGACGTTCCCGTTCGGCCTGTGGTTCGCCGATGCAAATACGTTGTATGTGGCCGACGAAGGCGATGGTTACGCAGATGCTGCCGATCTCTACACGCATGCAGCCGCGCAAACGACCGCCGGTTTGCAGAAGTGGGTTTTCGATTCCACGACGCAAACCTGGAATCTCGCGTACACGCTGCAAAACGGGTTGCGCCTGGGAACGCCGTACAACATCTTCGGCTATCCCACGGGAACCAACGCCACGACAGGACTGCCTTGGGCGCCGGCGGCGGACGGGCTGCGCAACATTACGGGCAGCGTGGACGGATTCGGCCTGGTGACCATTTGGGCCATCACTTCCACGGTGAGTGGAAACGGAGATCAAGGGGCGGATCCGAACCAACTGGTCGTGATCACGGATCTGGTAAAGAACACCGATCCGAAGCTGGCTTCCTTCGAACGGTTCTTCCCGTTGCGGACTGCCCGGTTTGCGGAAGTCCTGCGCGGAGTTTCGTTCACTCCAGGCTCGCGGCAGTAAGGTCATCTACCCGCGAAGAAGCCGCTCGATCTCGGCCTGGTAATCGGCTTTGCTCACCGGGCCGAGATGCGTGGAAGCAACGCCGTCCAGTTTAAGACCACGGTTATGGGCTCAGCGTCCTGAGCTGCGTCTGTGGGCACAGTAGCCAAGAAACGCTTTCCGTCCGAAGTCACATCCCATCGCGTCGCGGTCAACGGCAAACGAAACAATGGCTGCGGATTTCCCGATTGAAACACCGGAGCCAAGCTCACGTTGACAGCCATCACCGTCTGGCGACTCACAAAAAATAGTTCCTTGCCATCCGCGCGCCAGCGAGGCTGCTGGAGTTGGGCGCTGTCTCTTGATACCTGCCATTTTCCCGCCGGATCGGCGGACGAAGAGGCGGCCGAGCCTGGAGCCATAAAGGCCCGCACGTAAACCTCAGGACGCCCGGATTCGCTCGATGTATAAGCGATCCAGCGACCGTCCGGGGAAAAGCTGCCATAGCCTTCAAAGGACTCGGTGCGAAGCAGCGGAATCGGCTGGCCGCCCTTGGGGAAACCTAGCGGTAGAAGCCATAGATCCAAGTTTGTTTTCGCACCGGTCGCGGTAAACATCAAGAAACGGCCATCACGCGACCAATTGGTGGCAAACTTGTCCTCATCGGATTTCACCAGGAGGACTTCGTCGCCCGCACCGTTCGACAGCTTCTGATACAGATCGAATTTTCCGCGGCGGTTGGATCGAAAAGCAATATACTTTCCGTCCGGGGACCAGACCGGCAATCCGTTGGCGGCCGCGTCGAAGGTCAAGCGCGTGCTCACACCGCGCGAATCCAATAGCCAGATGTCGGTGGCATCGCCCGATCCGCGCGTGGTTGCCACGCGGGATGCATCGGGGGACAAGGCGATTCCGCCAGCGTAATCGGCCGGATCTCCCAGCGGGCCGAGGATCTTCCCCTGCCGGTCGAACCAGGCGAGCTGCCGCTGTTGATCCCAGTAAGCACCCGTTCGGTAGATCAGAGTGCCCGCCGCAGAGACGTCGAACACGCCGCGTCCATTCGACGTAGTTACGGATTCAGCCACTGGAACAGCGTCGCCCGCCATCGCCAGTTTAGCGGTATCAAACGGCTGGGCCATGAGCGTATTCTCGCGGAGAAACAGAACGTGCCCAACACTTACGCCCGGCGATGGGGCATAGGCCGCGGGGAAGTTGGTCGCCAATAATCGCCGGGTTTCCTGCTGCTCCGGCTTGGCATCCAGCGCTCCGATGAAAATGCCATTGTTCTGGTCGCGGTTTGAGCGGCGCAGATAAAGGAAGTGCCGCCCGTCCGGCAAGAGCGCCGGACCACCGTGAGCGCTCTCCTGGCGTGACGGATCGAGCCTCGTGAGTTCCACCGGTTCGCCACCGTCCGCCGGGACTCGCATCAAGCCGGCGGCGCTATCGACAACGATTACGCCATCCGCGCCCCAGGTCCCGCCAGTGTAACCGACCGGAGTGTCACAAATCGTTTGTGGAGGCCCTCCGGAGGCTTCGATCTTCCGGAGTTTTCCGCCGCCGGAAAATGCAATGTACCGGCTATCCGGGGACCAGAACGGATGGGGCGCAACGTTTCCACCAACGAGGTTCAGATAGACGCTTCTTGCTTCGACCGTGTCGAGCGAACGAACCCAAAGCCGCGGGCGAATGTCCGAGCTCTGCTGAGCAGTGAAGGCGATCTTGCGCCCATCGGGCGAGATGCTGACACAGCACGTGAACTCTCCGTTGCGGGGTGGGCCGATCTCGAAACGCGCGATTTCCGCCTGCGGGCGTTTCTCGCGGAAGTGAATAAACGCAAGGGCAGCAAGGGCTAGTGTCATTACCACTGCGACACCGACCGCGACGAGGCTGAGGCGCGACCGTGAGGGAGCGGTTATCGTTTCCGGAGCAACGGTAGGATTCGCCAACCACCTCTGAATGGCGATCCCGGCCTCGCCGATATCCCGCAAACGCGTTTTCACATTCCGATCGAGGCAGCGGCGCAACAGATCCCCAATCGGCGCGGGAGTTTCTTTAGGCAGCCTGCCGAAATCGATCGGCGCGCGCAGCACATCAGCCAGTGTGTGCGAGATCGTTTCGCCATCGAACAGGCGCCGGCCGGTCAGCATCTCCCAAAAGACCACGCCGAAAGACCAGATGTCGGCGCGCTTGTCCACCGGCTTGCCTGCCGCTTGCTCGGGCGACATATAGGCCGCGGTACCCATGATCATCCCGGCTTGCGTCGCGCGCACCGTCAAAGTGGGCGAAATCGACGGATTCCCCGCGCCGGCGGGCTCCTCCGCGGCCTTGGCCAAGCCGAAATCGAGCACCTTCACAACTCCGGCCGGAGTGACCATGATGTTGGCCGGTTTCAGGTCGCGATGCACGATCCCCTTCTCGTGTGCAGCTTCGAGCGCTTCGGCGATCTGACGGGCGTAGTTCAGCGCCGTCTCAACCGGAAGCGGCCCGTGGATCGGCTCGCCTTCCACCAGTTCCATCACCAGCGCTCGATCTTCGATGCCGTAAATCTGGGCGATGTTGGGATGGTTCAGAGACGCCAGCACCTTGGCTTCACGCTCGAAGCGCGCAAGACGCTCAGGATCGTGCGCGACGGCGTCGGGGAGAATCTTGATGGCGACTTCGCGATCGAGCTTGGTGTCCTTAGCTCGATACACCTCGCCCATGCCACCCGCGCCGAGGGGCGCGAGGATCTCATGGGGTCCCAAGTGAGTACCGGGAGCCAGAGGCATACGTGTTGAACGATTTTACCCCGGGAGGGCTCCAACGCGGACTTTTGCTAATCTCGTCGCATGGAGAAGGTGAACGTCCGTGAGAAGCTGGCGCTGTTTTCCGACCACTGGAATCCGCGCGTGGTGGGTGAGCTGAACGGCCAGCACGTAAAGCTGGTCAAATTTCAAGGCGAGTTTGTTTGGCACGATCATGCGGCCGAAGACGAGCTATTTCTGGTGGTGCGGGGCAGTTTCCGTATGGAGTTTCGCGATCGCAGCGTAACGTTGAACGAGGGCGAGTTCATCATTGTCCCACGCAGCGTGGAGCACCGGCCGGTAGCCGACCAGGAAGTGGAAGTGATGCTCTTCGAGCCGGCGGAGATCAAACACACGGGAGAGGTGGAGAGCGAACTGACGGTCCACGAATTCGAGCGGATTTAGCGCAGCGTTTTTTCGAAGCAACGGGAGTCCGGGTCGGGAGCGTGGGCGCCGTAGCACGGGATGCGATGATAGCCGGCGCTTTCATACAGGGCAATGGCTTCGGGCTGGCGGTGGCCGGTTTCCAGCCGAATGGTCCGGTGGCCCCGGCGCGCGGCGATTTCTTCGAGGGCGGCAAGCATGGCACGTCCAAAACCGCGTTTACGGTGGGTGTCGCGCACGTACATGCGTTTCACTTCGACGTCGCCGCCGTCCATCGGCCGAAGAGCGCCGCAGGCGACCGCGATATTGTCCACGCATCCGATCAAGAACACACCGCCGCTCTGGCGGAAATTCGCGGCGTCGATGCCATGAATTTCGAGACCGGGATAAAGGGCGTTCAGATCGCGATCGAGCGCGGCCATTAGCTCGGTTGCTTCGGAACTACTTGGATCGACTTCTGCCACGGCTAAGGACCGGTGCGCCATCGCGATTCAGTTTACATCGCAACGTGACGGATCGTCCTGTGTGCTGGTTTCGTGATCGCGGATGTCAGGTTGCGGCCTAGGATCGCGGAAGCGGCCACGGCGCCGCCGAAAAGCGCGCCAGAGACACCAAGAGTTGTAACATCTTGACCGGTGAGATATAGGTTGCGGACCGTAGTGTGCGGAGTGAGCGAGCGCAGCCGGAAACGTTCGGGCGTCGCAGCGAGTCCATAGGCCTCCCCGTGCGAGTAATTCATGAAATGGCGCGTAGTGAGCGGAGTGGATAGCTCGGCGTGATCAATCTTACCTGCGACGGCGGGGACGGTGCGCTCGAGTTCCTGCTGGAGCCGCTCGGCGAGCGTTTGCTTGAACCTATCGTATTCAGCGCCGCGCTTTTTCCAGCGCGAGTTTTCCCAGGGCGAGAACCACTCATATGGGACGAAGACGACAACTTCCAGCGTCGCGCGGCCCGGGTATTTGCGTTCGAAGTCGGGATCCTTCGCCGAAGGGAACGAGATGTAGACCACGGGAAACGGAGCGGATGGATCGTTGATGAAGCGCGCAAGATTGGCGTCATGATCGACAGCGCCGCGATTCGATTCCGGATAGATCCAAAGATTTGTGCCGGTGAGCCCGAGATCGCGTGCAGTTTGCTTGATGCCGACGTACAAACTCAAGTGCGCGAGTGAACCAGGCAGGCGGCGCAGGTCTTCAATAATCGGTTGCGGTGGGCGGACCAAGCGCTCGAATGTATTGCGCGCGCCCGCATCGCTGATGACGACGTCGGCGCGGAACTCACGGCCATCGGCCATTTTGACGCCGGTGGCCTTGCCGTTCTGAACGATGATTTGCTCGACTTCGGCGCTGACAGCGATTTTTCCGCCATTGCGCTCGATCAACGGAGCGATGGTTTCGGCGATACGCGCCGCACCGCCGACGGGATAGCTTGCGCCATTGAAGTAGTGGCTGGCAACGATGGCGTGGATTCCGAAGCTGCTTTGCGCGGGAGGCAAGCCGTAGTCACCCCATTGGGCCGTGAGGACCGCGATGAGCTCTGGATTATGCGTGAAGCGATGCAGGACCTCCAGCGTGGATTGTGATGCCCAACGCAGAAAGGGAGCGCGCATAAAACGGCCCGCCAGCCGTGCGGCGGCGCGGGGGATGGCTTTCTCGGCGAAGTACAGGCCGCTGGCTTTTTGGGCGGATTGCAGCGCGGCCAGGTAACCGTCGATCGCGGCGGCCTCGGAGGGGAAATAGTCCTTCAGGCGGGCGCGCAGACGCTCGATGCCGGTGGGGAAATCAAAAGTGCGGGCGCCCATAACGATCCGATCGTAAACGTCGGGCATGGACGCCCATTCGAGCGCACCGCCGGTCAGGTGGTCAAAGGCCGCGCGCAAAGGCGAGGCGGTGTCCTGCAAGTCGCCGACGTAATGTACGCCCACGTCCCAGGAATAGCCCGGCCGAGTAAAGCTGTGCGTGTAGCCGCCGGCGGTGTAGTGGCGTTCAAGAACGAGGACCTTCTTGCCGGCATGTTTCGACAAAAGAGCGGCGGCGGCGAGGCCGCCGATGCCCGATCCGATGACGATGGCGTCCCAGCGATCGTCCAGAGAATGCTGTTTGTAAGAAACCATGGCGGCCTCCGATGTTGACACTGTCCACCTCTATTGTGCACCCGGATGTTGCGCTTGTCAACATCTTCTGTTACAAAGGAAGCATGCCTGCCAAACGGCCCTATCATCACCGGGATCTCAAGCAAACCCTGCTGGACGCGGCGGTGACGCTGATCGCGGAAGTGGGGCCGCAGGCGTTCACTTTGCGCGAGGTAGCGCGGCGGGCCGGTGTGTCGCACAACGCACCGTATCGCCATTTCACCGACAAGGATGACCTATTGGCTGCGGTGGCGGCGCAAGGCTTCGCGCGGCTAACGGAGTCCATGCAGAAATCGATGCGGAAGGGCCGAACCGCGGCGGAGCTGTTGCGCTTGGCGGGCCGGGGATACGTGCAGTTTGCGCTGCACTGGCCGCAACACATCCTGATAATGTTTGATGGCCCCCGAGTCCAAGTCCCGCGGCCGGAGCATGCCGTAGCCGCGCGGCGCGCGTTTCAAACGCTGCTGGATGCGATTATAGCGGTGCAAGCGGAAGGCGGTCTGCCAAAGGGGGATCCACAAGCCTACGCGCTGGTGGCATGGGCCGGGGTGCATGGGCTCGCGAAATTGGCCATCAGCGGGCGGCTGCCGTTTGGATCAAAGCAGACGATCGAGTTCGCGGATTATGTGACGCGGGTGCTAGCGCAAGGGATGACGGACGTGCCAGTTCCTTCAATTAATGGTGGCCGGCGGCGCGGATGACCATTTCGGCGAGCGGCGCTTCCACTTTAGGCTTGCGAGCCAAGGCTTTTTCGTTGATGCAAGCGCGGCGGTCGGCTTGCCTCGCGGCCGCGGCGATATCGCGCTCCTTGAACTCGGGTAGCACTTCGCTCGAAAACAGTTGGATGGACGAACACAGCAGATCGTGCGGGATTTTCCCGGCCTGCGAAATGCACAGCACTTGATCGATTCCGGCTTGCTCGAAATCGCGCAAACGCTCGCGCAATTGTTGCGGCGTGCCGACGCAATCCTGCGTGCGGCCTTCGGGCGGCGCAAATTCCTTGGGATTATTCTTATATTCGTCCCAAATATCGGTTTGGCCGGGACGATGTTCGCCGAAGAAGCTGTAGTGCCCCAATCCATACAGGAAAAACCCGTAGCTTTCGGCGCCGATTCGTTCCACGCGCGCCTGATCGCGATCGCACAGGAACGGCGCGGCCACCGCGAAATTCGGATTCACCGCGTAGCCCAACGGCTCGCATTCGTTTTCGATGACGTGATAGTAGTCCTTCACCCACTGGTGCGCTTCCTCTGGGCTGACGAAGGAAAACGTCAGCGCGCCCAGGCCGAGTTTGGCGGCTTGGATAATCGATTCGCGCCGCGAGCAAGCCATCCAGAGCGGCGGATGCGGCTTCTGATACGGCTTGGGAACAACGTTGCGCGGCGGAATCTTGACGAATTGGCCCTCATGACCAGTGAACGGATCTTCCACCAGCATGCGGACCGCGATGCGCATGCCTTCGAGCTGCATGTTCTTCTTCTCGGCCTGGGGCACGAGAAATCCGCCAAGTTCGGTTTCTGTGGCGCCCGCGCCGGTGCCAAATTCGACCCGGCCATCGCTTAGCAGATCGAGCGTCGCGATACGCTCGGCCACACGCGCGGGATGATTGATAAAGGGCGGCGTCTGGACGATGCCATGGCCGATGCGGACGTTCTTGGTGCGCTGGCTCACCGCGGCCAAGAAAACTTCCGGCGCGGAGGAGTGCGCGTATTCTTCAAGGAAATGATGTTCGGTGGCCCAAACGTAGTCGTATCCGCACTGATCGGAGAGCACGGCCTGTTCCAGAGCGTTCTTGAGAAGCGTGTGCTCGGATTCGCGGACCCAGGGCCGCGGGAGTTGATGTTCGTAGAAGCCGCCGAATTTCATGGAGGTAAGAAGTTACTATTGTAACGGAGCTTTCATCCGAAATCGGAATATGACCAACCTACGACCGTTCATTGTGGGGATCGGCGGGACGACGCGCCCGGGCTCTTCGTCCGAAAAAGCGTTGCGCTACGCGCTCGCCCTGGCAGCGGCGCAAGGTGCGGACGTTGAGCTTTTTGATGGCGCCGCTATCAATCTTCCAATGTATGCGCCGGAATCACCGGCGCGAACCGAGGGCGCTGAGCGGTTGGTGGCCGCGCTGCGGCGCGCGAATGGCGTAATTCTGTCGACGCCGTGCTATCACGGGTCGGTCTCGGGGCTGGTGAAAAACGCTCTGGATTATAGCGAGGACATGTGCAAAGATCCCGAGCCCTATCTGGACGGGCGCGCGGTAGGGCTGATCGTGTGCGGGCACGGGTGGCAATCGACGGGCATCGTGCTGACGGCCTTCCGCTCAATCGTGCACGCGCTGCGGGGTTGGCCAACACCGATGGGCGTGGCGATCAACACGCTGGTGGAGCGGTTCGATGAAAACGGCGTTGGGATGCAAGAGCACACGGCGCAGCAGATGGCGATCATGGTGGGCCAAGTGATGGAGTTTGCGCGGCTGCGTTCGCTGCTGGGTGACGTGAGCACTGAAGGCGTGGCGGCATCAGGCGCCTAAGCGAGACTTCCAAACCGAGACGAAGTCCTCCCGAAGCTGGTCCATCAATAGGAGGCAGCATGCCAGAAAAACGGACGACTGAGCGAGCGCGCAAAGACGCGAGAGAAGGCAAAGCGCCGAGCACGCAGGCGGGCGAATTTGTTCGCGAGGAGATGGAACATGTCCGCAAAGGCCAACATGGCGTTACTTCAAGAGAGCAAGCAATCGCCATCGGGCTTTCCAAGGCGCGACGCGCGGGCGTGAAGCTAGCGCCGCCGAAAAAAGAACGCGGGTAAAGCGCTCGGGGCGGCAGCTTTTCCGCGAGCCCACACCCATGTCATCTAGTACGCGCGCCATTTGACACTTGCTTCCGTGGAATGTACGATCTAAAGCACCGTATATGCGGACGCAAAATCACTTTCAACTCTTGGTGTTTAGCGCAGTTGCCGCGGCCTTCCTGCTCACGCCCGCGATAGCGCAAAATCAGGCCTACAAACCAGCGCGAACCGCGGATGGGAAGCCGGACTTGAACGGCATCTGGCAAGCCATGAACACGGCCAACTGGGACCTGGAGGGGCACTCGGCGCAGGCGGGTCAAGTAGTGGCGCTGGGCGCGACGGGCGCGGAACCGCCGGGAATCGGCGTGGTGGAAGGCGGCGAAATTCCGTACCTTCCAGCAGCGGCGCAGAAGAAGAAAGAGAACTACGCCAACCGCCTGAAGCTGGATCCGGAAGTGAAATGCTACCTGCCCGGCGTGCCGCGCGCTACCTACATGCCCTATCCGTTCCAGATTGTGCAGTCCGGCAAGTACATTCTGATCTCGTACGAATACGACGGCGCGGTGCGCACCATTTACATGGACAATCCCGGGCCGGCGCCGGTGGACAGTTGGATGGGCTGGTCAGCCGGGCATTGGGACGGAGACACGCTGGTGGTGGATGTGACTGGCTTTAACGACCAGTCCTGGTTCGATCGCGCCGGCGACTTTCACAGCGACATGCTGCACGTGGTGGAGCGATATACACCGGTGGCGCCAAATGTTTTGAACTATGAAGCGACCATCGAGGATCCTCAAGTGTTTTCGCGGCCCTGGAAGATCAGCATGCCGTTGTACAAGCACCTGGAGAAGAACGCGCAATTGCTAGAATTCAAGTGTGTGGAGTTTGTGGAGGAGCTGCTGTACGGGCACCTGCGCAAACAGCCCAGCAAGTAGTCGAGCGGAGGTTATCCATGCTTTCCCGGCGTTCCGCTGGTTTCGTCGCGCTGGCGATTTTCGCCGCGTTTTTCTCTACCGTTCATCTTCCCGGCCAAGGCCTGCCCGTCTCCGCCAAGGCCGCAAAGAGTGCGACGTCATCATCTAAGAATTGGACGGCGCCGAAAACAGCGGACGGCCAGCCCGATTTGCAGGGCGTGTGGACCAATTCCACGCTCACGCCTTTGGAGCGCCCGGCGCAGCTCGCCGGGAAAGCGGTTTTGACCGAGCAGGAAGCGGCCGATTACGTCAAGCAGACGCTGCAACAAGTGAACAGCGATCGGCGCGATGGAGGCACGCAGGTGGATGTCGGCCGATCCTATAACGAGTTCTGGAGGGATCGCGGAAACGACCTGGTTGCGGACCGGCGCACCTCTCTGATCGTCGACCCGCCCGATGGCAAGATTCCACCTTTGACGCCGGCAGCGCAGAAGCGCGCAGGACGAAACCCGGGCGTGGATGCGTGACCATGCCACCGATGGCCCCGAAGGCCGGTCCCTCGCGGAGCGTTGTATTTCGTGGACCACGGCGGGTCCGCCGATGCTGCCCGGACCGTACAACAACGATCTTCAGATTTTCCAGACCCACGATTATGTCGTGATCTTGAATGAAATGATCCATGACGCGCGCATGATTCCGCTCGACGGGCGGCCGCATGTTAGCCAGGGCGTTCGCGGATGGATGGGAGACTCGCGCGGGCATTGGGAAGGCAACACGCTGGTGGTGGATACGACGAACTTCATCCCCGAATACAGCTTTCGCGGATCGGACGCCAACATGCACCTGACGGAACGGTTCACGCGCGTATCTCCCGAGGCCATTGAGTACGAATTCACGGTCGACGATCCGAGCGCGTTCACCAAACCGTGGACCGCGCGCATTCCCTTGAACAAGACGACGGGCGCGGTGTATGAATATGCGTGCCACGAGGGCAATTACGCGATGACCGATATTCTCGCCGGCGCTCGCGCCGCCGAAACGAAGAAGTAGGCGCATGCTCCGCGCACTGGTGCTCACCTTAGGGATCGCGATGGCTGCGTGCGCGCAGAAAATGCCGCTCACGGCCGATGGTCAGCCGGATTTGCAGGGTATTTGGAGCAACGCCACCGTCACGCCGTTGGAGCGCCCGGCCGATCTGGCCGGCAAGCCAACGTTCACCCCCGAGGAAGCGGCAGCCTATGCGAAACAAATGGTGGAGCGCACCAATGTCGATCACCGCACGGGGAATGCAGAAGCGGACGTGGCTACCGCGTACAATCAGTTCTGGTATGACCGCGGGACGAAGGCGGTCGGCACTTTGCGAACGTCTCTGATCGTGGATCCAGCCGACGGACGGATCCCGGCGCTGACGCCTCAGGCGCAGAAGCGCGTGCAAGAGATACGAGCATGGATGCAAGAGCACGCCACCGACGGTCCAGAAGGGCGGTCGCTCGGTGAGCGCTGTATTGCGTGGACCACGGCGGGTCCGCCGATGCTGCCCGGACCATACAACAACAATTTCCAGATCGTGCAGACACGCGGCCAAGTGGTGATTCTCAACGAAATGATCCACGACGCGCGCGTGATCCCTCTGGATGGGAGCCCGCACCTCGCGGGCAACATCCGGTTGTGGATGGGCGACTCGCGCGGACATTGGGAGGGCAAGCACGCTGGTGGTGGATACCAGCAACTTCTCGAGTAAGTACTCCTTTCGCGGGTCGGACGAGAATTTGCATTTGACCGAGCGATTCAAGCGCGAATCGGCGGATGCGCTGCTGTACGAATTCACGGTGGACGATCCGACGGCGTTTACCAAGCCCTGGACGGCCGAGATCCTGGTGACCAAGGCAAAGGGCCCCATTTTCGAGTATGCTTGTCACGAAGGAAACTACGCCATGGCCGACATTCTGGCGGGCGCGCAGGGCAGCGGAGAAGAAAGCCCCGAAGTAGAAGGAGAAACCCAATGCGAAAGATAGCGATTCTGATTGCCGGCGTGGGTTTGCTTGCGAGCGCGGCGCCGGTGTGGGCGCACCACGCGTTTGCGGCTGAGTTCGATTCCACCAAGCCGGTGAAGCTAAGAGGAACCGTGACCAAAATGGAATGGATCAATCCGCACGCTTGGATCCACATCGACGTCAAGAATGAAGACGGCACGGTGACCAGTTGGATGGTGGAGGGCGGAAGTCCGAACACTTTGCTGCGGAACGGTTTTACGAAGGCTTCGTTGCCTGTGGGCACCGAGATCGTGGTGGATGGCTATCAGGCCAAGGACGCGACCAACAAGCTTAACGGCCGCGACATCACGTTTCCGGACGGCCGCAAGCTGTTCGTCGGCTCGGCGGGCCAGGGTGCGGCGCCCGACACCAAGTCCGACAAGTAGCCGCGCGTCAAAATTCTCCGTCGTCGTCGAAGCTGATCCTCACGTAAGATTTGTCTGCTTGCAAATGTGATAGTCTGATCATCCGAATGCGCCCCGAATCTTAGTGAGGGCGCTTTAGCTCGGGAGATCCATGCGATTCACTTGGTTTAATTTGATGCCGTGGCCGTATTTGCCGGATGATTTTCGCGAGAAGAATCATTCAGTTTGGGTGGATATCGATTCGCGCCTGTTCGATCCGGCGAAAGGCCACCAGGTCTACAACAACTATCTGGACTTGCTCGAATACGCCGCAAAGCTTGGCTTTGACGGCATCGGCATGAATGAGCATCATCAGAACGCCTATGGCCTGATGCCCTCGCCCAATCTCATCGCAGCAAGCCTGGCGCGGCGCACCGATGATGTGGCTCTGGTGGTTCTGGGCGCTTCTATCGCGCTGTACAATCCACCACTGCGTGTGGCTGAGGAATTCGCGATGCTGGACTGCATCTCGGGCGGCCGCCTGGTCGCCGGATTTCCTGTCGGTACGTCGATGGACACCAACTACTGCTACGGGACCATCCCTGGGTTGACGCGCGAAAAATACGCGGAAGCGCATCAGCTGATCAAGCGGGCGTGGGCGGAGCGCGAACCGTTCGCCTTCAACGGGCGCTATACCAAGCTGCGCTATGTGAACCTTTGGCCGCGGCCGATTCAGCAGCCGCATCCTCCGATCCATATTCCCGGAGGCGGGTCGCTCGAAACTTTCGATTTCTGCATCGACAACACGTATTCCTATTCGTACTTGAGCTTTGGCGGCTACATTCGGGGGCAGGCGCTGATGCAGGGCTATTGGGACCGCGTGGCCGAGCGCAATGTGCCGGATACGTCGCCGTACCGCGCGGGCTTCGCCCAAACCATTTGCGTCGCGGATACCGACGCCGAGGCCGAGCGGCTATATGCCAAACACGTGAGCTACTTCTACAACCGCTGCCTGCACGTGTATCCGGGTTTCGCCGACGCTCCCGGCTATCGCACCATCAAGACCATCCAGAAAGGCATCCTTTCGCAATACGCGCCGCAAACCATGTTTCAAGAGCTTCCGTGGAAGGAGCTGGTGGACAACGGCAGCGTGATCGCGGGAAGCCCGGAAACGGTGCGCCAGCGCATGGAGGATCTGATCAAGAAACTGCGCGTGGGCAACATTTTTTGCCTCATGCAAGTGGGCGACATGCCTCAGGACAAGTGCATGCATTCGACGCAGCTGTTCGCGGAGCAAGTGATGCCGAAGCTGCGCAACATGTTTCCCGAGTACGCAGACGACCAGCGCTTCTGGTGCAAACCGCTCTCCAAACGCGCCAAACCTGCTGGGCTGGGAGGCGGATTGCCGGCCGAGTCCGAACTCGCGGGCATTGAAAGATAAGACGAGCGATAAGCATGGAATTAAAAACCGTTCAAACCAATCGCGCCGCGGTGCGCTACTACGAAGGCGGCTCGGGGCGGCCGCTGGTGTTCCTGCACGGCGCCGGAGGACTGGACCTGGATCTCGGTTTCCTGGATGCCTTAGCGGGACAGTTTCACGTCTACGCGCCGCTAGTGCCCGGCTACGGGGACAGCGAAGAATGCGGCGAGCTGCGCGATATGCTCGATTTCACGCTGCACACCTGGGACGTTGTGGAGCGCCTGGGCCTGAAGGACCCCATTCTCGTGGGCTTGTCGATGGGAGGCATGATTGCGAGCGAAATGGCCGCCATTGCGCCCAACGATGTGTCCCGGTTGGCGTTGATTGCTCCGGCGGGTTTGTGGCTAGACCAGCATCCGATTCCGGATATCTTCGCGATGCTGCCATATGAGCTGCCGGGGTACTTGTTCTATGACGCCGAGGCCGGAGCGAAGATCATGAGTGCGGGAGCCGACATGAGCGATCAGAAGTTTCTGCAACGCTTCCTGGTGCAGAATGCACGGCAACTCGGCGCGGCGGGGAAGATTCTCTTTCCGATTCCCGAGCGCGGCCTGGCCTCGCGGCTATATCGCATCAAGGCGAAGACGGTGCTGATTTGGGGCGAGGGAGACAAGCTGATACCGCCGGCTTACGCGCAGGAGTTCCAACGTGGCATCACCGGCGCGGAAGTGGTGATGATACCCAAAGCCGGGCATGTGGCGCCTTTCGAAAAACCGGCCGAGGTAATTGGAGCGCTGGCTCGGCTGCAAGGTTAAGAATCGAACGACGAGTTACGCCGCTAGTGTTCGCATCTCTTTGAGGCGCTGCAGAAGATCCAACAGGTCGCGATTGTTGAGCGGCTTCCGAAGAAATCCCGAGCATCCCGATTGTGCCGCCGACCGAGTCTGGGTATCCAGATCGTCGGAGGAGAGAACGACTATGGGAGTGCGCGCATTGCCGGTCTGCGTTTCCCAATCGCGGATGGTGCGAATGGCCTTGTACCCATCCAGTCCCGGCATGTGCACGTCCATGAAGACCACATCGAAGCGCCGCTTCTTCACCAGGTCGATCGCTTCCAGGCCGTTCTGGGCCCGCCAAACGGACTCGGGGTGGAGCAGGATTCTGGTCAAAACGAAACTTTCGTCGGAATCCTCTGCCACTAAAATGTTCAACGCGGAGTGATCGTGTTGGGCCGGCTCTGCGCCGGTCTCCGCGTTGAGGTCCGACCGCCAGGGTAGCGAGATCACCAGGCCCATGGGCGAACTAGCGTCGCATTGGAAATTAGCAGTGCCACCCAGGGCCCGAATCCTCTTTCCGGCTACCAGGGCTGTGACACCAAACAACACGTCATCGGCATCCTTGAAATGCAGGTCATCCAGATTGGCGTTCAGCCAATCGGCCACGCGCAGAGCGATGTTGGAATTGTGGGGAACGATCTGGAAACGCATGCCGCCATTCGCGTCCAACCCAGCCGCGGGCAGGCCCGTGACAGTCACGCGCGCCTCGCCCCTCGGGCTGAGCATTGTAACGGCGCCCAGTACTCGTGAGAGCACTTGTTCGATTGCGCGGCGATCCTGGCGGCCGATTAACGGCAGCGTGGGCGGCTGGAGAATCAAGCGGCTGGCGTTAGCGCTCGCGGCCAGGTTCAGGACCTCGATCGTCTCTCCCAGGCATAGGGTGACGTCGAACTCTTCCGCCAGGTCCGCCGCGGGAGCTTCCTCGGAAAACAATTCGCGAATATCATCGATGGCGCGTAGCAGCCGGTCGGCACTGCTCTTGCTGGTATCCAGGCAGGTTCGCCAATTCAGGTCGGCGCCCAGTTCCGGACAGAGCGCCATCAGACCGAAGCTAGCGTGTACTGAATTCCTGGCTTCGTTACACAGGTAATCCAATAGACTGAGGATGGTTTGGTTTGTCATGTCATTGTCCCATTCATGGTCCGAGGTGGCTAAGTTGTATCGCGCGCGGCGCTGATCGAGAAATACTCCACGAAGCGGCGCACCGCGTTTGGCTTCTGGGACGCCGGGCGCCCGGCGGTAAGCTCGGCCGCGATCCGGGCGATGTGTTTGCCCAGCCCGGAGGAGCTGTCGAGAACCGCGCCCTTGTGTACGGCGCGCGAAATGTCGCCGGTGTTGGCTGGAACAATATAACGAACCGGCAATTGAATAATGCGCTGGATGTCGTCGACTAACAGGCTCGAACGCCGGTCCGCGCAATTCAGCACCACCGCGACTTTATCGGTCAATCGAAGATCCTGCAGCCAACTGGCTTTGCGGCGCGCCACGTGGAGCGCACCGATATCCGGCGTGCACACCAGGAAAATGCGCTTCGATCGCATCAGCGTCTCGTACTCGAAATCCTCCATGGTGCCGGGCAGATCGACGCTGACCCGCGAGTAACGGCGAACGGCGAAATCCAAAAGTGCGGCGTAGTGCTCCGGAGACACTTGTCGCGAGAAATCCACGGGCCCCGACCCGAGCAAATGCAGATTGCCGAGCTGCGCCACCAAGCTCGACCACAAATCCTGATCGAGATGATCGGTCTGCAACAACGCATCGACAATGGTGTGGATTCCCTCCGCCTTGAGAAGGAACGATGTGACGCCCAAGCGAACGTCGAAATCCAGCAGCAAAGTCGGATCCGTGGATAATTGAGAAGCGATCGCCGTGGCATACGTGGCGAGCGTGGTTGCGCCGCAGCCCGGCTTGGCGGGCAGAAAGGCGAACAGATCGCCGGGAATATCCTCCGCGCACGCCAGTTGGGCAGAAACGCGGGCAGCAGCCTGCCGCAGGTCGCGAGCCGTGAAATTGGCCAGCACGTCCCGGACCCCCACTTGCATAAGTTGAAGCAGTTCCTCGCGTGTGCCCCCGCCCCGGACCGCGATACTCGCAATTTGCGGGCGTCCGTCCACGGCGCGAGCAATGGTCAAGACCCGGGGCGCATCGGAAAAATCGAGGACGAGCATGCATTTCTCCTCCGCGCTGATGCCCCGCAGCCGGGCGGAGTCCTCGTAGCCGAGATCCCAGGCGGCCTCAAACCGCTGGTGCCCATCCAGCGCTGCCCGCACATCCTTATGAAAATCAGGGTCTGATGAGACCGTGGCTAGTATCACGGATGCCTCCCCATACGGTCGCGTACATGGAAGGCTTATCGGTCGCGGTGGGCGCGGCAAGAGTCGCGGGGCAGTGGTTCATAATTTTCCGGCCCTCGCCGATACGCAAAGGCATGGCTAAGCAGGTCTTGGAAACCCAATCGCAACGGACCGCTGCGGCCGTATCCCTCACGGCGAAGGTGCTGGTCTTGGACGACGACGAGAACTTTCGGGCATTGGTGCATGCCATCCTGGAACCCGCTGAGTTTGAAGTGCTGGAATCAGGAAACGTCCAGCACTGTCTGATGCAACTGCGCGACCATGCCGTGGACGCCGTGATTCTGGATATGGTCATGCCGGGATGCGACGGCTTCGAAGCGTTGCGGGAACTCAAGGAGCTCTTTCCCGAGATCCGGATTGTCGCCGTTTCCGGCGCCACCGAGTCCGAGTTGTACCTGATGGTTTCGGCACATTTGGGAGCCGATGCTTCGCTCGACAAAACCAAGATTAGTGCGCTATGCCAGCTCTTACGCGTGGTATTGGATCGTTAGCGATGCGCTGGCTGCGGAAATGGCTAGATCTCTCCCTGCGGGCCAAATGCCTGCTTTTGATCTCGTTTCCGGCCGCGGCGACGGTCGCGATGGCGGGCGCTTCCTATATGGTGGGGACGCGAACCGCGGCCGCAAACCAGCAACTCAACACAAGCTTGCGGATCGGAAGTGAAATCGAACGGCTCAGAACCTGTGAAATCGAAGCGAGCGCGCACGTGCGCGCCTACCTGATCACGGCCGATGAACCATTTGCGGACAAGGCGCGCGAGGCTTTGGCGGATTTCGATTCGACCTGGCAGAAGCTCTCGTATTTGACCGCGGACCAACCTGCTCAGAAGCAGCGTCTGGGCCAGGTCGCGGCGCTGGAGCGCTTGCGTATCGAGCGCATTTTCGGGAACACGGCCCGCTTCCGGTCCCGCGATCTGCCCTGGGGCCAACTCCGGGTAGCCCTGAATGCAGCCGAAGCCGAGCGGCTGGAGCTGGAGCGCATTCTCAATACCATGGAAGAAACGAACACCGGGGCGATCACCGCCTACCTGGGCCGCGTCAATGCGCTGCGCGGCCGGCAGAACGGAATCATGACGATTTGCGTCTTCTTCGGGATCGCGGGCGGCCTGGCGATGACGCTCCTGTTCGCGCACGGCATTACGGGCCGCATCGGGAAGCTGCACAAGAACATCGCAGAGTTATCCAGAGGCGGCGTCAACATTGCTCCTCTGCACGGGTGGGACGAAATCGGCGTGTTAAACGACGGCTTGCTACAGATCGAACGCCTATTGCAGCACCGGCGCACCGCGCTGGAGAGCGCGCTGCACGGCATTGCGGAGGTAGACAGTCTGGGCCGCTATGTCTGGTTCAACAAAGCGTATGGGGAGATCGCCGGCGTCTCGGAGGTCTATCGGCCCCCAAGCCTGGAAGCCACGTTGCCGATCGAGAACCGGCCGAGAATCGAAAAAGCGGTGCGGATCATGAATCTCGCCGGCCGGGCTGAAATCACCGTTCGGCTGGAACCGCCCCGCAGCCCGGCCACCGATGTGGAGATGACATTTCTGTGCCCTCCCGGGATGCCGGACGCGCGGCTTCTACGTATTCCTGCGGGAGACCGGGTCCGGCCAGCGCGGCCGACCCCGCGCTGATCCGCGCCAGAGACGCCGCAGTCGCTTCCGATCACGCCAAGACCGATTTTCTGGCGAAGATCAGCCACGACATTCGCACTCCGTTGAATGCGATTCTGGGGTCGGCGGATCTTCTGTCACAAACCGCGCTGAGCTTCGATCAAAGCGAATACGTCCACATGTTCCAGCGCAATTGCCGGCGGTTGGTGGCGCTGATCAACGACTTTCTGGATTTCTCACGGATCGAGGCCGGCGCAATACAAGTGGAGAAAGCGCCTTTTCAAATTCGCGAGATCGTCGACGACGCCGCAGCCACCTTCCGCCTGGAGGCCGCGCGCAAGGCCATCGGGCTCGGAGTGGATGTGGATCCTGGGACACCCGAGTGGATCGTGGGAGACTCGCTGCGCATCCAGCAGGTGCTGGTGAATCTGCTCAGCAACGCACTGAAGTTCACCACCACGGGACGCGTCGACGTTCGAGTCAGTGTCGTGGAGGACGCACGATCGAGCGGCCGGCGCCTGCGGTGCGAAGTTCTGGACACCGGGCCCGGAATCGCGGCGGACGATCAAGGCAAGATTTTCATGAAGTTCATTCAGCTGCCGAATCAAACTGTCGGCCAGCGGGGCACAGGTCTGGGCCTGACGATCTGCCGCGATCTGGTGGAGCTGATGGGCGGAGAAATCGGCGTGTCCAGTCAGCCGGGCGGCGGCAGCAATTTCCATTTCAGTCTGCCGCTGGAAGCGGCGCAACACCCTGGGGCGCCTTTGGGAGCGCCGGCCGTTACTGATGCCGGCTCAGCCGCACCGGCCTGGGGAAAGCTCCCGGCGTCGAGCGGCGCGATCCGGATCCTGGTGGCCGAGGACACCGAAGACAACCGGCTGCTACTCGAGCACTATCTGCGGTATGAACAAGTGGAGCTCCGTTTCGCTTTCACGGGCCGCGAGGCCGTGGACCTGGTGCAGCGGGGCGAAAAATTCGACTTGATTCTCATGGACATCGATATGCCGGTCCTGGACGGGTTTGAGGCGGCCCGAGTCATACGCGATTGGGAAACCTCGCGCGGCGCCTCGACACCGATTGTGGCTCTCTCAGCCGACGCCATGGGCGAAGCTGTGCGCTCCAGCCTGGAAGCGGGATGCGTGGCGCACGTGGCCAAGCCGGTGGACCGCGGCACGCTCCTCAAGACGATCCAGCGCTATGCCAACGTCCATGGCGCGCGTCCCATCCAGCCGGCCATCACAACCCTGGAAGTGTCCGAACAAGTGCGGGCGCTGGTTCCCCAGTATCTGGAGTCCAAACACAGGCAAATCGAAGAAGCGCGGGAAGCGCTGATGACGCGCGACTTCGGACCCATCCGCCGTTTCGGCCACAACTTGAAAGGCACTGGACGCGGCTATGGGTTTCCCGCCATCGAGGAGATGGGACGGCAAATCGAAAGCGCCGCGGCACAGGCGGACGTGGATCGTATCGGCCAGCAGCTGGACGCGCTCCACCGCTTCGTGAGCGAATCAAGCGACGCAACGGCTGATCCGGTTTCCGCGTGGGGCTCCGAAAAACTCCGGTCCGGTTGCTGAATCACGAGCGCAGCGAAATTATCCGCCGCTCTACCAGCCTGGGGCGAACCTCCCGAGCCCTGTTAGCTTGATATGCGGCGTCCTCGACGGACTGATCAGGTAACCCTGGGCTTCCGTCTCGCCATGGTGTACAATTCTTGTCACAGCATTCCTTGGGCGCTACTGCGGGCGTAGCTTGCAGCAAATCTACACTGCGCCACTGGGCCTTCCCCGCCGTGGGCGCCGGTCGGACTCGCCTGATCCCTCCACATTGCCCGTTGCGCAGATCCAGGATTGATGGCGGGGGAGCAGTTGAGTTCGAAGACGATTCTGCTGATCGAGGACAATCCGAGCGATATCGCCCTCACCAAGCGTGCGCTTGAGAGGGCCCGAATCGCCAACCAGTTGGTAGTGGTCGAGGACGGCCAGGAAGCGCTGGACTACCTTTTCGGCGCGGGCGCTCACGCAGGGCGCGACGCCACCGAGCAGCCTATGCTGACATTGCTGGACCTGAAGCTGCCGAAAATTCCCGGCCTGGAGGTCCTCGCGAGAATTCGGGCGGACACAAAAACGCGCCGCATCCCAGTGGTGATTCTCACCTCCTCCAACGAGGAGCAGGATGTGGCCGCGGGCTACGATCTGGGCATCAACAGCTACATCCGCAAACCTGTGGACTTCACTCAATTCGCGCACGCCGTGGAACAACTGGGTTTGTATTGGCTGGTCCTCAATCATCCGCCTCCACCGGGCGAAAGGAGCCAGTCCAATGGGTGAGCCATTGCGCGTCCTGCACGTCGAAGACTCGTTCAGCGACGCGGCCTTTAACGAACGCTTCCTGACAAAAGCCGGCTATGCAGTATTCTCCGAGCGGGTAGTGAACGCCCCAGAGATGAAAGCAGCGCTGTCGAAACAGCCCTGGGACTTGATTATCGCGGACTATCGCTTACCTGAGTTTGACGCCCCGTCCGCTTTATCGCTCTTGCAGAAGAGCGGCTTCGACATCCCGTTCATCGTGGTCTCGGGAGCGATCGGCGAGGAGCTGGCCGTGGCCATCATGCGAGCCGGCGCGCAGGATTATTTGCTCAAGGACGACCTGGCGCGTTTGGCTCCGGCGGTGGAGCGGGAAATCCGGGACGTCCGGACGCGCCGGGAGCGCGCTCAAGCGGAACGCGCGCTCAACGAGAGTGAAGAGAGACTCACCGCGCAACGAGCCACTCTGGAGCGCCAAGCGGAAATACTGCGCCAGCGCGAAACCATGCTGCGCGAAATACACCATCGCGTCAAGAACAACATGCAGGTGATGTCGAGCCTGCTGAGCCTGCAATCGCGCGCGGCTTCGAATTCCGAGACTCGAAGAATGCTGGAAGAGAACCAGAACCGGATTCATTCCATGGCTTTGCTGCACGAGATTCTCTATCAATCCGAGGATTTCGCCACGGTGGATTTTTCGAAGTATCTGCTGCGCATGATCGATCATCTGTTTCGCTCCTACGGAGTGAACAACCGGCAGATTCGACTGCATACGGAGCTGGATCCCATCGGGCTCGAACTGGATGACGCGCTGCCTTCCGGCCTGCTGATCAGCGAGGTAATCTCGAACGCCTTGAAACACGGCTTCCCGGATGGACGTGAAGGCGAGGTTCGCATTCTGTTGCGGCGCCAATCCGCGGGAGCGGTGGCGCTGGTGCTATCCGACACTGGCGTGGGGTTCCCGGCCGGCCTGGACTGGACAACTTCGCGGTCGCTTGGCCTCCGGCTGGTGCGAGCCCTGGCTCAACAATTGCGCGCCAGCTTGGACATTCGCTCGCACCGCGGCACGGAAGTCAGGCTCGTTTTCACGGCGAAGTGTAAAGACCATACGCGCGAGGGCCAACATGTCGGTAGCGCCGGCTAGTATGAGCGGGCTGGCGGCGGCGAGGCAGTCCACAAAGGCGCCACGGTCATCCGTAATCCGCCGTTACGCTCTGGCTGGGTTATCAGTGCTGGCGGGGATTGCGGTGCAAGTGGCGCTGAACCCAAGCCCCGTATTAGTCGTTCCGCTATTGATGTCTCTGCTGGCGGTGATGATCACGGCCTATCTCGGCGGCCGAGGGCCGGCTCTCTTTGCGACGGCTGCTAATCTCGCGGTCAACTGTTTCTACCTCTCGCCTCCGCAATTCCGGTTCGTGGCCTCAAATCCGGCGGATGCGTGGCGCCTCGCGGCTTTCGCAGTAGCAGGCATCGGCGTTAGCTCGCTCAGCCACCGGCTCCCCGGCGCACGCCACTTGCCGCGTGTGGTGCTGATGCTCGCAGCGTCGCTGTTCCTGGTGATCGTGGCCGTGCTGGTGTGGTCCGATTTGGCGAGTGACCGCGAGGCCGAAAGCTTGGTAGAGCACACCTACCAGGTGCTGAACGCTTCCGAACTGCTGCTCTCAACCATCCAGGACGCCGAGGCCAGGCAGCGAGGCTACTTATTGACCGGCGACGAGCAATATCTGAAGCCTTATCGCGGGGTGGTCTCAGCGGAGCGGCCCGCACTGGAAAGGCTTAGCGCGCTCGCCGGCGACAACCTTCTCCAGCAGACCCGCCTGGAGGAAGTGGATCGGCTGGCAGGCATCCGGCTGGCCCGATTGGAGCGGGGCATCTCCATCCGCCGGGAGCAAGGTATCGGGCCGGCGATCGAAGCAGTACGCACGGCCGAAGGCGCGCGCCTCATGGACCAGATCCGCTTCCTGCTTTCCGCAGTGGAGGCCGAAGAACATCGCCTGCTCACCCAGCGGACGCAGGCCGCGGCGGATCAAGCAGCTCGGACGCGCTGGGCCCTGGCGCTGGGTACTGCGTTACTGGTTGCGTTGCTGATTGTCGCCGGCGTGATCATCGAGAACGACATCGGCAAACTACAGAGCTCCGAAAGAACGTTGCGGCGCCAGGCGGATCTTCTGGACAAATCTCAAGACGCGATCGTCGTGTGGCGACTCGGAGGCGTGATCGAGTACTGGAATCACGGCGCCGAGGAGCTCTATGGAATCAGTCGTCAGGAGGCTGTAGGCAGTATCCATAACGAACTGCTTCATCCTATTCATCCCCTCGGGATTTCCGCCATTCAAGAAAGGCTGCTGCGGGACGGCGAGTGGCGCGGCGAACTCACGCACGTGCTCGGCGGACGCCAGATTATCGTCGAAAGCCGCATGACGCTGGTCATCGAGCCGGATGGCCGCAAAACCGTGCTGAAGACGAATCGGGATATCACGGAGGAAAAACGCGCGCAAGAGGAGATCCGGGAGCTGAACCGGGAGTTGGAGCAGCGCGTGCAGGATCGCACCGCGCAGTTGGAGGCATCCAACAAAGAGTTGGAAGCGTTCGCCTACTCGGTGTCGCACGATCTGCGCGCTCCTTTGCGTGGGATCGACGGATGGAGCCTGGCGCTGCTGGAAGAATACGGAAGCCAGTTCGATCAGAACGCGCATCAATATCTCGAGCGCGTGCGGGCGGAGACCCAACGGATGGGCAACTTGATCGACGATCTGTTGAAGCTTTCCCGGTTGACCAGGGCGGAACTGCGTTACGAATCCGTGGATTTGAGCGCGCTGTCCAGTGCGATTGCGCGCCGTTTACAGGAATCCGAGCCCAACCGGAATATCGACTTCGCGATTCAAGAAGGGCTCGCCGGGATCGCGGACGCCCGCCTCTTAGAGATCGTGCTGGTGAACCTGCTGAGCAACGCCGTGAAGTTTACCTCACCTCGGCCTCGGGCGCGGATCGAATTCGGCCAAACCCGGCGCCACAATGAACTGGCGTTCTATGTGCGCGATAACGGAGTGGGCTTCGATATGGCGTATGCCAGCACGTTGTTCGGCGCCTTCCAGCGCTTGCACCGGTACACCGAGTTTCCAGGAACGGGGATTGGCCTTGCGACGGCGCAACGCGTGTTGCGGCGGCATGGAGGCAAAATCTGGGCCGATGCCAAGCCGGATCAAGGCGCGACGTTTTACTTCACGATCGAACCTACTACGGTATGGAACCCGGAGGTCTCCGCTAAGATAGTCTGATCGTGTTGACATCCATCGCAGGCCGCTCCGTCATCGTGACGGGCGCGAGCAAAGGCATCGGAAAAGGAATTGCGCGTGTCTTCGCTAGCAAAGGGGCCAAGGTTTTGCTGGCGGCGCGCGATGCGGGGCAGGCCGAAGCCGCAGCGGCCGAGATCCGCTCCACGGGTGGTATCGCGAGCGCGGTAGCCACGGATGTTTCGAGCGAGGAAGATACCGCGAGAATGGCCGGGACGGCGATCGAGCGGCACGGCGGAATCGATATCGTCTGTTGCAACGCCGGCGTTTTTCCGGCCGCACGCCTGGGAGAGATGAGGGCCGCGGACTGGGATCAAGTGCTCGACATCAATCTCAAAGGCACCTTTCTTACCGTGGACGCGTGCCTGCCGGGGCTCAAAGCGCGCGGCACGGGCAGGATCATTGTGACTTCCTCGATCACCGGACCAATCACCGGATATCCTGGCTGGAGCCACTACGCGGCGAGCAAAGCGGGGCAACTCGGCTTCATTCGGACCGCGGCGATCGAACTGGCGCCGCACCACATCACCGTCAATGCGGTATTGCCGGGAAACATTCTCACGGAAGGCGTGGAAGCGCTCGGGCCAGAGTACATCGCGCGGATGACCGCCGCAATTCCGCAGCGAAGGCTGGGCTCGGTGGAGGACGTGGCTTACGCGGCTCTGTTTCTAGCCAGCGACGAAGCGGCCTTTATTTCCGGCCAGACGATCGTGGTGGACGGCGGTCAAGTGCTGCCTGAATCGCACATGGCGCTCGAAGATCTCTAACCGCGCGAGATGCCGAGCAGATCGTCCACCGCGCGATACGCCTCATCGATCGCCGCGTCAGTGTAGGCGTAGGCCGCGGCATCAGCGTTTGCGATCGCCACTCTTCCAAAGGGCTGCCGCGCAATGACGCAGGGCTGTTCCCCGCCCTCCAGCCAGAATGGATCCCACAACGAGTTGTATTCGTACGCGTAGCCATGCGGCCAGCGATTGACCGTGATGGCGGCGATGTCGCGCGCCGGATCGAATCCACCGCTGGAAAGCGCGCGGCCAATTTGGTCGCGAATGTTGCGCTCGAATGTTTCGAACGTCGTGCCATATAACTCGAGGCGGCCGGCGAGATGCTGGTCGCGCGCGGGGAGCCCGGGATGGCAGGGCGTCTTCATCAGATGCACGACGATCGGCTCCTCCGGCGTGCGGGGACATTTATAGTCGCCGATGCTCACCGGCTAAATCGAGCTGCAGGGCTTCGAAGTAGCTGCCCGGCGCGTAGATGGAATTGACGCCCGCTTTTTGAAACGCGGTCCAGTTCTTCAGAACGACGTTGGTGTAGACGATGGGTACTTTCGCGGCCGACGCGAGCGCGTTGCGCTGCCGCTCGGAGATTTCGTTCGTCAGATACGGGATCATCGTGTGCCAGCACGCAAGAATGCAGTGTCCCGCGCGAACCGACTGCAATTTGCCGTCCTTCACGTAAGCCACTTCCACTTCCTTCGCGGTGTCCACGTCGCCTAAGTGCTGCACGCGCGCGACCGTGCTGTTCAGGCGAATGCGTGTGTTGGAGGAGGCTTCGTCCAGGCGCGCGTAGTCGGCGCGGGCCGTGACCACATCTTCGATAGAATTGCCGGGAATCGCGGCCGGCAGCATTTTCCGCACCAGCAGGCGCGCGATGGACGCGTTGCCATCGGGAAAATGAAACCAGTATTTCTCGGCCTCGTCGTTCTGGATCGAGTCGTGACTGATGCCTGGGCCGGGCTCCGTGCCAAGATCTAAACCCTGGAAGCCGGGGAGTCCGAACCCCCAGGCGTCTTGGGCCGAGACCGCGTCGATGCCGACTCCGAAATAAGCGTGCGGGCGGGTTTGAAAGTACTTGACCACGGCGGGATCGGCGCCCACGAGATCGGTCAGGTACTTGGCGTACGTCATGCGTGCCAGGCGAGCTTTCTTTTCCGCCGGCGACAAACCCGGCATGTAATCCTTCGTGCCTTCGTAAATGCGCTGGATGTCTTGCGCCGCGGCGGCCGGCAAAGGCGCGCGTTCGTGGAACACCTTCCAGTGCGTTTCAGTGGTGCCTGGATCTCCAAAATCGGCATCCTTCTCTGGTTTAGGATCGGGCAGCAGCACGTCGGCGCCGAATGTTTCTTTGTCGAAGAAAACGCCGGGGCCCATGCCGAGCGACGAATAGAGTTTGGTGTCCCTCACCCGCGCGTCGGCCGTCACGTCGATGCCCAGATCACTGATGACGCTTTTCGCGATCGGGCTATAGGGGCTCGGGCTCTCGATCGCGTAGGTGCCTCCGTAGCCCAGCAGCTTGCGGCCGTTGACGTCGAATTCGTTGCGCTTGGCGTGGCCGCCGAAGTCGTCCAACGTATCCAGGATCAGAATGCGCGCGCTGTTCACCCGCGACTTTGCGATAGAAATAGGCGGCGCTCAATCCGCTGATGCCGCCGCCGACAATCACCAGATCGTAGCGCTCGCCGGTGTCGGATGGTTTGTCGGCATGGTTGTTCCAGAAGGTGTGATCACGCAGCGAATGCGCCGTGGTAAACGATCCTGGATGCGTGCCGCGCATTCCCGTGAGCGCGGGCGGATAGTAGCCGGGCCCGGGCTGAGCGGCCTGACCGAATGCCGCGTGCGCTCCTAGCAAAGGTGCACCAATGGCAACCGCGACGCCATTCAAAAAATCCCGCCGCTTGATGGGGCGGTCCATTCCAAGTTCGCGATCAATCGGTTTCATTGGGTAGGGCCCTCAAGTCGGCCGGGATCTCCGCGGAGAAGGCAGGCGTGCGGGCGCGCCACATCGTCGACCAAGCGAAGCCGGTGAGCAGCAGAACCGTGTAGAGATAGGGAAGGATACGAGTAGGGCGCGTCGGGAACCGGATAGAGGTTGCCCAGCAACGCGGCTGCCATGGCGAGAATCGCCAAAACGGAGATCCCCATGGCCTGCGGAGTCAAGCGCCCTTGCGAGCGCAGGTAAAGCGGTGCTGCGGCGCAGACCAGGATGTAGGCGGTGACGAAGCCGAAGGTCGCGAGGGTCCCGATGAGGCCATAGATGTCGAACAGATTCATCCCCCGCTGCGTCATGATCGCGGCCGGCAGGAATGCAGCAATCGAACTCCACAGCACGGCACGATGCGGAGTTTGGTTTTCTTCATGCGCCTCGCCCAGCACCGAGTGCAGCGCGCCATGGCGGCCCATCAGAAACAGAATGCGCGCAGCCGCGGTAATACACGCCAGGAAACACGAGAAAAAGGTCACTACCGCGCCCAAATCGGTAAGCGTGCCGATGAGTGGCGGAAGCCCAAGCTGACGCGCCAGTACGTGCAACGGAGCGACGTTTTGACTGAGCGTTTGCGTTTCGCCTCGAAAGCCCAGCACCTCGGCATAGGAGCACAAAAAGAAAAACACGCCGGCGAGAATCGCGCTCCATTTGACGGCTCGCGGAATGTTTATCAGGGGATCTCTGGCCTCCGAGCCGAGGGACGTCGCGCTTTCAAATCCCACTGCGCTGAAGATGGCGAGCACCAACCCCAGGCGCAATTTCTCGGGGCTAACGCCTTGAAGCGTGAGCTGCGCCATATCGGGGCGCCATCCGTGCTTGGCAATCACGCCGAATGCGATGAACGAAATCAAAGCCACGGATGCGGCCTGGAGCCAAAGCATCAGGCGCGTGGAGATTTGGATGTCGCGATAGGCGAGGAAGCACGCGATCGCGGTGACCAGCGCCGTCAGCAACAGCGGAAAACCTTGCATACCGAAGACGTCCCGGAGAATGACATCGGCATAATTGGCGACCCCCGCGCTTACCGACGCGGCCGTCCCGATATAGGCGATTAACAAAGCCCAGCCGGCCAACACGCCAAAGCGTGGATGCATGTGATCCGTAATGTAGGTGTACAAAGAGCCGGGCGATGCCGACCTCCTGGCGAACTGGTTGATGTTGAGCGCCACGAGTAAAATGCCGATGGTAGAAATCAAGAATGCGATGGCGCAGCCTTGTCCGGCCAATGCGTAGACGAGCGGCACCGTCATCACCGGCGCGCCCGTGGGCGCAATCACAGCGATGGATTGAGCCAGGGTCTGAAAGGGAGACAGCGACCCGGACTTCAGGCCATAAGAAGGGGACGTTGGAACCACTGGCGCGGACGGGGCGGCGGGGTTTACCAACCTTACCGAAGTATTGCCAAGTTCCATCCACTTATACTAGCATCAGACTTAAGCGAAATCGGCGCACGTTCTGCCCCGCGTCAGCCCAGCTGCTGAAGTAGTCGCGATCCCAACAAGAAAGGCGGCAATATGGCAATTCCAACCGACATGACTCCCGAGATTTCGGAGCACGCAGCGGCTCCGCACGCGAAGCATCCACTCGATCCTCTGTATGCCGCCGAATTGGACGAAGCGGTCCGAATCCTGCGCCGCGAAAAGTATCTCGGCGAGAATGTCCGGATCGGGTCGATCAATTTAATCGAGCCCGCGAAAGCTTTGATCGAGACCTACCAGCCTGGCAGCCCGTTTGAACGAAAGGCGCTGGCCGTTCTGCTGGACCGCAGCGAGCGCGCGTCGTACGAGGCCGTGGTCGACTTGGTCGCGAAGTCGGTTCCATCGGTGACACCGCTGCCGAGCGGCGTGCAGCCTTCCGTGATGCTGGATGAGTTTGGGGAGTGCGAGGAAGCTGTGCGGCGCTCGCCGCTATTCCTGGAGGCGCTGAAGAAACGCGGTGTGACGGACGCCGATCTGGTGATGGTGGACCCCTGGTCGGCTGGCGATGTATGGAACGGAATTGCCGGAAGAACAGGGACTGCGGAGAATGCGAGCGCTGTGCTTCCTTCGATCCGAGCCGAAAGACAACGGCTACGCGCGGCCCATCGACAGCATGGTGAGTCGTGGTGGATCTCTACAAGATGGAAGTGATCCGCATTGAGGAATACCCCATCGCGCCGCTGCCTCCCGAGCCTGGGAATTGGGCGCGCGAGTACATTCCCAATACGCGGAAGGATCTCAAGCCGGTGGAGATCGTGCAGCCGGAGGGCGTGAGTTTCACGGTGGACGGCAATCAGGTGGAGTGGCAGAAATGGAAGTTTCGCGTTGGCTTCACGTCGCGCGAAGGCCTGGTGCTGCACACCATCAGCTACAACGACGATGGCGTGGAGCGGCCGATCCTGTATCGGGCATCCATTTGCGAGATGGTGGTTCCGTACGGCGATCCGGGCGAGCAGTATTATCGCAAGAATGCGTTTGATATCGGCGAATATGGCCTGGGAATGCTGGCTAATTCACTGGCATTAGGTTGCGATTGTCTGGGCGTAATCCACTATTTCGACTTTCCGCTGGTGGACAGCCACGGCAATGTGACGCCGCTGAAGAACGCGGTGTGCCTGCATGAGGAAGACTTCGGCATTCTGTGGAAGCACACGGACTGGCGCACGGGCCAATCGGAAGTGCGAAGGTCGCGGCGGCTGTCGGTTTCCTTCATCGCCACGGTGGGGAATTACGAATACGGATTCTATTGGTATTTCTACCAGGACGGATCCATTCAATGCGAGATCAAGCTGACGGGGATCATGAACACGACGGCGCTCGCGCCTGGGCAGAAATCGCAATACGGCGTGGAAGTGGCTCCGCAATTGAACGCACCATTTCATCAGCACATCTTCGCGGCGCGGCTGGTGCCGTCCCTGGATGGTCCGAACAATTCGGTCGTCGAAGTGAACAGCGTGGGCGTTCCCACCGGGCCCAAGCAATCCGCACGGCAACGCATTTGTCGCTGAGGAGAAACGGTTCAGGACCGAGAAGGAAGCGCAACGCCGGACGAATACCGCGAGCGCGAGATTCTGGCGCGTGGTGAATCCGGGCAAGAAGAACCGGCTTGGGCAGCCGGTGGGGTATCGCCTGGTTCCGGGCGAGAATTGCCCGCCGCTGGTGCAGCCTGACGCAAAGATCATGCGGCGCGCCGGCTTCACGGCGAATCAGCGTCTGGGTGACGCCTTATAATCCGAGGGAGCGCTATGCGGCCGGCGAGTATCCGAATCAGCATCCCACGGGCGACGGCCTGCCTGCCTGGACCAAAGCGGACCGCAAGATCGACGATACGGAGATTTCGCTATGGTACGTGTTCGGACACAATCACGTGCCGCGTCCCGAAGACTGGCCGGTGATGCCGGTAGCGATGCTCGGATTCCAATTTCGTCCGGACGGATTCTTCGAGCGCAGCCCCGCGATGGACGTGCCACCACCGCCGGCGAAAGAGCACTGCTGCCACTAGCGAGGTCGAATGGCTAGGTGGCGCATCCGGGAGGCGCTGCCCTCGGATCGGCACGAGCTAGCGGCGATGCGGCATTTGTTGTGGCCCGACTCTCCGGCGGAAGAGCATTTACAGGAACTCGAGCTAGGTCTTCCCGCGCTGAACTTTGTTGCACTCGACGAGCGTGAGTCGCTTATCGGTATTGCCGAGGCTGGACTTCGTTCCCACGCCGACGGATGCGATCCGTCACGGCCAGTAGGGTAGTTGGAAGGCTGGTTCGTGCGCGAAGAATTTCGGAATCGGGGCGTTGGCAAAGAGTTGATGTGTGCGGCCGAGCAATGGGCGCAGGCGCAAGGTTGCGTGGAGATGGCGTCGGACGCCGCAATCGATAACGAGGTATCGCAACAGGCCCACGCAGCGCTCGGGTATGAGATTACGGAACGTAGCGTACACTTCATAAAGCGGCTCTAGACTTTACGCGACCGCCGGCCTGCGCCGCGATCCCGGCGTCGCTTGCTCGAACGAGTGCGCGAGTTGCAGCACGCTCCACTCATCGCGATGACGGCCGACGATCTGCAATCCGACAGGCAAGCCATCTTCGGTGAACCCGCACGGCATGGAGATGGAGGGATTTTCGAGCGCCGAAATCATCATGCAGGATTTCATCCACTCAATGTACGTCGACATCTTCACGCCCGCGACTTCGGTGGGATACGGCTGGGTCACATCGAAGGGCGGCACTTGCGAGGTGGGCGTGATGAAGTATTCGTACTTCTCCTGAAAGAGCCGCATGTTGTCCCACGCCTTGCTGCGCAACGTATGCGCGTGCGCGATGTCGGCGCCCGTGAGCTTGGAACCGCGCTCCGCTTCCCATTGGATGGTGTCTTTCACCAGATCGCGATGCAGCCGGATGTTCTCGCCCTGCGAGGACGCATAGCCCCAGGCGCGTAACGTATCGTAAGCGGCAAGCCCGCCGGTCCAATCCGGTTCGGCTTCTTCCACGATGCAGCCGAGGCTCTCGAAAACTTTTCGCTGCGCGTGGACCAGGCTGAGAACGCGCGGGTCGAAAGGAATGCCGCCCATGTCCTTGAACCACGCGACGCGAACACCTTTGAAGTTGCGCTCCAGATTGCCGGTGAAACGCGAGCCGGGTTCGGTGATTGAAATGGGACAGCGCGGATCGGGCCCGGCCATCACGCTCAGCAGTAACGCGAGATCGGGAACGTTGCGCGCCATGGGGCCGGAAACCGCGATGGTGGACCACGAGTCCCCGACGGCAGCGTGCGCCACGCGGCCCGGAGCGGTGCGGAATCCGACCACGCCACAAAACGACGCGGGATTGCGCAGGGAGCCGCCGCTATCGCTGCCATCGGCGATCGGAATCATGCCGCACGCCAGGCTCACTGCTGCGCCGCCGCTGCTGCCCCCGCAGGTCTTGGTGAGATCGTGCGGATTTTTCGTAGCGCCGAACACTGCGTTAAAGGTCTGCGATCCAGCGCCGAATTCGGGCGCGTTGGTTTTGCCCAAGCAAATCGCCCCGGCCTTCTTGATTCGCTCCACCAGGATCGCATCGTGCGTGGGCACGTAGTCCTTGAAAATTCGCGAACCGAAGGTAGTGCGAATACCCGCGGTCTCCACCAGATCCTTGTGAGCGATGGGCAGCCCGTGCAACGGTCCGAGGGCCGCGCCGCGAGCCTGCGCTTCGTCTGCTTTAAGAGCGTTCTGGATGGCCTGCTCCGCCACCAGGGTGACGATCGCGTTGACCTGCGGATTGACGCGCTCAATCTGTTTCAGATGAGCGTCCAGCGTCTCGCGCGCACTCAGTTTCTTTCGACGAATCAGGTCCTCCATCTCGGTTGCGGTCAGGAAACAGATGTCCGAGCCCTTCGCGGCGAGTAACTGTGTCGCTGCCGCGGCTCCCAACAATTGCGCGGCTTCGCGGCGCGTGACCAGGGGATTCGGCGACGAATCGGGCATGCTGCGAGTTTAACCTTCCTTGCAGATATGTTGCAATGAGCGGATATGTATGTTCCGCAAGTATTCGCCGTCGAGGATGTACCTAAGCTCCAGGGCTTTATGGACGAATTCAATTTCGCCACACTGGTGACACAGCGCGGCGGCGAACTGACCGCGTCGCACATACCCTTTATCCTGGATCGCAGCGTGGAGCCGTATGGTGTGCTGCGCGCGCACGTCGCCATCCGGAATCCGCAGCTTGAAGACCTGCGAGCCGGCTCTCAGGCGCTCGTGATTTTTCAGGGCCCGCACACGTACGTTTCTCCATCCTGGTACGTGAATCCCGAGAACGTGCCGACGTGGAATTACACCGTCGTCCACGCATACGGTTTTCCGAAGATCGGGAACAAAGCGGCCATGATCGCGCTCCTGAAGAATCTGACCGCCAAACACGAGAGTTCGTTCGAAAAGCCCTGGGACTTCGACTCCGACGCTCCGTGGATTCAGAAACTGTTGAATGAAATCGTGGCGTTCGAAATCCACATCGAAAAACTCCAGGGCAAGTTCAAGCTGAATCAGAACCGCAGATCGGAAGACCGCGCGGGCGTGATTGAAACGCTCTCGGCGAGCGAAGATCCCTCCCAACAGGCCGTCGCGCGGTTGATGATCGAGCGCTGAACAATCGATTTATCGTAACCTTGTCTAAGGTTATGAAACCCCGGTTAATGAGACGATTGCTTTCGCTTCTGCCATTGTTCGCGGCCGTGGCGAGCGCGGGCACGCTGTATCTTCCCGCCTACCCGGCCGCAGTCCTGGTGTTCGATGAGGCCAAGGGCCAAATCGTGGACCGCATTCCTCTACAAACCGGCACACCCATGTCGATGCGCCTGGCACCCGATCACAAGAAAATTTATGTCACCACCATCGATCACAACGGCATTGAAGTGATCGACATCGCCTCGCGTAAGGTGATCAATCATTTCGAGCTGAACACGCCGACCAAGCAGTATCGCTTCCGCGGCGGCGCCGTGGATCCGGACGGAAAGCTCTTCTACACCGTGACGCGCGAGATCGACAGGCTTCCGGAACACTTCGATGTCGCACGCGCGAAATACACGGTGATCGATCTCCAGCAACAAAAGATCGTCAAGACCGTGGACATGCCGGCCGAAGACGAACGCACCAATCGCCTCTCGTTCGAGGTTTCGCCGGATGGAAAATATCTGTACCAGTTCGGACCGAAGATCAAAATTCTTCAAACCTCGGACTTCAAGCTGGTCGACACTCTGGATCTGGAGCAGCCGGATTTCGGGGCGATGGACAACGTGCACCTCGGCAGCGATCTCGATTTAATCAGCCAACCCGGTGTGCACACGTCGATCTTCAACTCGTCCGATCCGATTGTGCATAATCGCGTGTTCGGGCTCGCGCGTTTGAACCTGGCGACGCGGGAAGTGAACTACAGTCCCATTGGCCCGGCGCCGAGCGGAATGGCGGGACTGCAGGTCACGCCGGACAAGAAAACCGCGTACACGGTTATCGCTAGCGGAGGGACCGAAAATAAGCGCTGTGAGTTCTGGAAGTTTGATTTGACCAGCGATCGCGTAACGCAGAGGGTTGAAGTTCCTTGCCGGACGCGCTTCAGCTTCGGTATGTCGAGCGACGGCAAGAAGCTCTACATTTACGGCGCCGGTTTCGAGATCGAGGTCTACGACACCGCCACGCTCAAGTGGGAGAAGACGTGGGATCTCAAGAACGACATCACCTACGCGGGAATCGCAGTTTTGCCGTAGCCGTAATTGTCAGGCGTGTTGTGAGCGATCGTAGAGGATCCGGCCGCCGACGATGGTCATGTCCACTTTCATGTTCAGGACCTTGTCGGGCGAGGCGCTGAGCGGGTCCTCGGGTAGCACAATCATGTCGGCCAGCTTACCCGCTTCGAGCGTGCCCTTGAGCTTTTCTTCGCGCGTCAGAAACGCGCCGTTGCGCGTGTACATCGTGATGGCGTCTTTCATGCTGACTGCTTCGCCGGGACCGAAAATCTTGCCGCTTTCGCCTTTGCGCGTGACGGCCGCGTAGAGCCCGACCATCGGGCCGATCGGAAGATTGTCGCTGCCGAACGCCATGTAGATGCCGTGCTTGATCGGCGTCGCGATGGAATTGTTGGTGGCCAGGCGCTTGCCCTCCAGCGTCTCGGTGTAGCGGCCTTCCAGGTTGTAGGTGAAATTGGGTTGCTGCGCGACGAGGATCTTGTCCTGCTCCATATATTGCAGCGTCTGCTCGGGCGGAAGAACCGTGAAGTGGCAAAGATAATGCCGGTGGTCGTTGCGCGGATAATCGTGGAGGACGGTATGGAGTGCATCCACGGTCATGGCAATGGCTGCGTCGCCGATCGCGTGAATTCCGAATTGCCAGCCCAGTTTGTGGCCTTCTTCGATGTTGGCGTGGATCTGCTCGGGCGTAAAGAATGCCCGCCCGCGAAATCCCGGCTGCCCTTTATAATCGACCAGTACCCAGGCCGTCGGCCCAGTGAATCCGCCGTCGGCCATCATCTCACCGATGGATCCTACGCGCAGGCGCTCGTTGCCATCGCCGGTCTTGCGGCCAAATTCCTTTAGTCTCGCTGCACCCTCTTTGGCGTGTCCGGCTTCCGAGGGATATCCAATCTGGATGGCCGCCCGCGGCAGCTCCGTGCCGTGTTTTTCGTAGAGCAGCTCCCACTCGGCGTATGAGCCGACCACGTCGGGTTGCACGGTTGCGCCCGCTTCGATCACGCTGGTGATGCCGAGTTTGAGCTGCTCGCGCACATCCTGGAATAGGCTCTCGCGGACGTCTTGGGGCTTGTCGGGTGGAACCAAACGCGTGTAGAGATCGTTGCGTTCGCGAATTACTCCGTTGGGCTCGCCGTTCGGGTCTTTCTCGATGAGGCCGCGATCGGGATTGGGCGTGGCTTTGTTGATGTCGGCCAACTCCAGCGCCTTGCTATTGCCCACCGAGCTGTGGCCGCCTGCTCGCGTGAGCACCACCGGGTTTTTGGGCGCGGCTGCGTCCAGATCGGCGCGGACGGGCTTGCGTTGCTCGGTGAAATGGTATTCGTCCCAGTCGCCGCCGGTGATCCATTGGCCGGGACCCAGCTCCTTCGCCTTCTCGCTAACCTGCTGCTTCAACTCAGCCAGCGATTTCGTCTCGCGAAAATCGATGTAACGGCGGGAATGGCCGCCCAGGTGGATGTGGGTGTCCATGAATCCCGGCAGCACGGTGCGGCCGCCGAGATCGATGACGCGAGCAGCCGCGTACCGATTGCGAAGCTCATTGCCGCCCACGGCCAGAATGCGGCCATCTTTGATCGCGATCGCCTGGCGGATGGAAAATGCGTCATCCACGGTGACGATCTTGCCGTTGAACAGAATCAGATCGGCGGACTCGCCTTGGCCTTGTGCTCGTTCCAGTGCCGCTTGGCTCAGCGCGAGTGCGCTTGCCGCACCCAGGAATTGACGTCGCGAGAAATCCATGTACCAACCTTACAATAACCGTGAAAGCTTGTGCCAGATGCTAAGATCGTCTTCATCCTGCTGTGAAGATCGCGATCATCGATAGCGGCATTCATCCCGGCCATCCGCACGTTGGCGAAATCGCCGGCGGGGTCGAGATCACGATGGCGGGCGAGGGCTCGGATTCAGTCGATCGATTGGGCCACGGCACAGCGGTCGCGGGCGCCATCCGCGAAAAGGCGCCGGACGCCGAGCTGTACGCGGTCAAAGTGTTCGACCGGAGGCTGACGGCGAACATCGGCGTGATTCTGCACGCGCTGGCGTGGTGCCGCGATCATGGCATGGACCTGGTGAATCTGAGCCTCGGCACTGAGAATCCGGCGCATCGGGAAAGCTTCCTACGCGTTCTCGGCGACGACTTACTGGTGGTCAGCGCGGCGAGTGCCCTGCCCGGCAGTTTGCCTGGAGTGATCGGCGTGGCTGCCGATCCCGATTGCCCGCGCGATTCCTTCCGCTGTCACGATGGCGTGTTTCATGCATCGCCGTATCCGCGGCCGATTCCGGGTGTTCCTGTCGCTCGTAACCTGCAAGGGGCGAGCTTCGCCGTCGCAAACATGACCGGCTTGATCGCACGCGCCCTGAAAAACGGCTCGCGATCTTCGATTCGCGAAATACTGATCGCACAAGCTCACGATGCAGCTTCCAGGAGCAACGCTTGAGATTCGTATTCAGTATTCTGGGACTCTCGGTCTTCCTCATGCCGCTCGTATACCCACAAGTGCTCGGCCGCAATTACGGCCGCTCCATCGTCATCAGCCAGCAAGGAATTGCGGCCACGAGTCAAGTTCTGGCGTCGCAAACGGGAGCCCAAATTTTGGCTCGCGGCGGATCGGCGGTGGACGCTGCTATCGCGTCGAATGCGGTTCTCGGGGTCACCGAGCCAATGATGACGGGCTTAGGCGGCGATCTTTTCGTCATGTATTGGGACGCGAAGTCAGGAAAGCTAACCGGACTGAATGCCTCGGGACCCGCGCCACGCGCTCTGTCTCCGGCGTTTCTCGCCGAGCATGGCTTCAAGAGCATGCCACAAGAGGGCATCCACGCCGTCACGGTTCCCGGCGCGGTGGAAGGTTGGTATCGGATGCACCAGCGCTTCGGCAAACTTCCCTGGAAGGACTTGTTTCACGATGCAATCACATACGCCGAGCAGGGATTTCCGGTCTACGAAGGTATGCACGAGGCCTGGGCCGCTCCCGAAATCGTTCACGCCCTCGATGCGAATCCGGAGTCGAAGCGTGTGTTACTGCCCGGCGGAAGAGCGCCGCACACGGGCGAGCTATTCAAGAATCCCGATATGGCGCGTGCGTTCCGCTTGATCGCCGAACAAGGGCCGGACGCGTACTACAAGGGCGAGATTGCCGCGGCGATCCTGAAGACCTCCGAGCACCTGGGAGGCACCCTCACCAAGGAGGATCTCGCGTCGTATTCGTCCGAATGGGTGGAGCCGCTGTCCATTGATTACCGCGGCTGGCGCGTTTACGAGCTTCCGCCGAACGGCCAAGGCATGGCAGCGCTCGAGATGCTTAATATTATGGAGACCGCACCGCCGTCGCCGCTGGGTGCGTTCGGAGCGCCGGAAATGCATAAGCGGATCGAGGCGATGAAACTGGCGTATTCCGACATTCACGCGAACGTTGCTGACCCGCGCACTCACGATACGCCCGTGGCCCGGCTACTTTCGAAAGAGTACGCGCGCAAGCGTGCGGCCAAGATCGATCCGAATCGCGCGAACTGCGACGTAAAGGCCGGCGATCCGGTGGGCAGCAATACGACGTATTTGACGGTGGTCGATAAGGACGGAAACATCGCGAGCTGGATTCAGAGCGTCTATTCTTTCTTTGGCTCGCGGGTCACTGTCGAAGGGATGGGGTTCGTCCTGCAAAACCGGGGCGCGAGCTTCAATCTCAATCCCAAGCACCCCAACGTGCTGGCCGGCGGCAAGCGCCCGTTTCACACCATCATCCCGGCCTTCATGGAAAAAGGCGACGAGCACATCGGCTTTGGCATCATGGGCGGCGCGGTGCAGCCGATGGCCCACGCGCAGTTCGTATCCAACTACGTCGACTACGGCATGAGCCTTCAGGAAGCGCTGGAGGCGCCGCGTTTTTTCAAGAACAGCGCCGCCGGCTGTGATGTTTACATCGAATCGCGCATGCCTGAACAAACGCTACAACAATTGTCCGAGCGCGGCCACGAGATCCGAATCGGCCGCGAATATGTAGAAACCATGGGCCGCGGCCAGGCGATCTTACATAACTCGAAAACCGGCATGAACTACGCTGCATCGGATCCGCGGGCCGATGGAGCCGCGATTCCGGAGCCACTTCGATAAAATCTGAATGTATATCTGAGGGAATTGCGAGCCTCCGGCTGCTATACTCGGAAGACAAACAACGAGCGTGCCCAACGAGGGCTACCTAGAGATTTCCTTGTCCAAGGCTGCATCGAACTCACATTCCAAGACCAGAGATCGCACGAAGAAGGCCTCGCGTTCCACGAGGAAAGTGGGCGAAGCGTTGAAGGTCGGCGCCGTTGCCCAGCGCTTGGGTGTATCCGCCTCCATGGTGCGCTCGTGGGAGAAACTCGGACTCGCCAGCCCCGCGCGCAGCCAGAGCAAGTACCGGCTCTATACCAATGACGATCTGCGGGTTCTGCGGCGCGCTATCTACCTGCGGCGGGTGCAAGGGCTGAATGCGCCGGCGATTCTCAATCAATTGAAGCAAGAGGGTCTGCTCAACCATCGCGACGCGGGCCCCGCCGAAGAGCAATCCTCCATCGGCCCGCGGTTTCGGAAGCTGCGCCTGCAGCGCGGGGAGTCGCTTGCCACCGTGGCCAACGCAGTGGGCGTTTCCATCGGTTTCCTCAGCAACCTGGAGCGGTCGCAGAGCGGCGCGTCCATCAGCATTATGCGCAAGCTGGCGCAGTATTACGGCCTGAATATTCTGGACCTGTTCAATCCCATCGACGGAACGGGGCCATTGGTGAGACCGTCTGATCGCAAGAGCCTGGAAGGCGGGCCCGGCGTTCACATGGAACTGCTGGCGTCAGGAAAGATCACGATGGAGCCGCATCTCTTTCGCGTCGCCGCGGGTGCAGGCAGCGGCGAATCCTACTCGCACGATGGTGAGGAATTTCTTTATCTGGTACGTGGACGGCTGGACATCGAATTGGCCGGCGAGAAGTTTCAGCTTCGTGCAGGCGACAGCTTCTATTTCACCAGCAGGACGCAACATCGCTGGGTCAACCCTGGGAAAACCGAAACACTGATCCTTTGGATTAACACTCCGCCCACTTTTTGACAGCGAACGTGGAACCCTCCGGCAGGCGCGTAACTCTGGCGCGCTTTACTTCGCTAGTGCCGGGACTGGAGCGCTCTCGATCAGTCCGCGCTCGCGCACTATGGCCAATGTGTCGTCGAGCGCGAGAGCAAACCTTTCGAACATCAGATCCATCTCCGATTCATTGATAATGAGCGGCGGACAGAATGCAATGGAGTCTCCCATAGCACGCAGAATAACGCCGTGATGATGCCCCCGCTTAGCGAGAAATGGACCGACTGCCGCTGCGGGCTCGAACGGCGCCTTGGTGGCCTTGTCGGCAACCAGTTCTACTGCGCCCATCAAACCGATGCCGCGAACCTCGCCCACCAGCGGATGATCCGTGAACCGGCGCAACGCAGCTTGCATGCGCGGAGCGATGCGGCGCACCTTGGATAAGATGTCGTCCTGTTCGTAAATCTTGAGCGTCTCGAGAGCTACTGCGGAAGTGACTGGATGGCCGCTGTAGGTGAAGCCGTGACTGAATACACCGATCTTCTCGGACTGCTTCACCAGCGCATCATAAATTGCCCCCGAGACCATCACTGCGCCGATCGGCATATAGCCGGAAGACAGAGCCTTCGCGCAGGTGATCATATCGGGATATAAGCCATACGTTGTGGATCCCCACATCTCGCCCGTGCGTCCGAAGCCGCAAATCACTTCGTCGGCGATAAAAAGGATGTCATATTTCCCTAAAATTGACTGGATTTTGTCGAAATAAGTCGCAGGAGGCAGCAGCACGCCCCCGGCGCCCATGACCGGCTCCGCAATAAACGCCGCCACTGTGTCGGGATCTTCGCTCAGAATGCGTTTCTCCAGGGAATCGGCCATCCGGCTGGCGAACGCCTCTTCGGTCTCGCCCGGCAGTCCGAAGCGATAAAAGTGCGGGCAATCGACATGCAAGATTTTGTCGATGGGCAGATCGAAATCGCGATGGTTGTTCGTCAAACCCGTTAGGCTGGCGCTCGCGACAGTCACGCCGTGGTAAGCCTTCGTCCGGCTGATGATCTTCTTCTTGCGCGGGCGGCCGAGCGCGTTATTGTAATACCAGACCAATTTGACCACCGTGTCGTTGGCTTCCGAGCCCGAGTTCACAAAAAAGACTTTGGACATTGGAACAGGCGCAATACTCAGAAGCTTTTCGGCGAGTTCAATGCCAACATCTGTCGCTTTATGGGCAAACGTGTGGTAAAAAGGCAGCTTTAACATCTGGCGATAGGCGGCTTCGGCCAGACGCCGCTCGGAAAACCCCAGGCTGACACACCACAATCCCGCGAGCCCTTCCAGATACATCCGGCCGTCCTCGCCGCGCACGAAAACCCCGTCGCCCTCGGAGATCACGAGCGGGCCTTCGTTCTCGTGCAGCTTCAGATTGGTATAGGGATGAATTGCGGTCGCGATATCGCGGCTGGCGGAGTTCGTTTTCGACATGGTGTTGTTTTCCGAGTAGGCCTTGTTCCCATTAGATTATCATAAACATTGCGCAAAGATGAACAAGGTTGCGAGAAACGGGGAGACCGCTCGCTCACCCGCGCCGCTCAGCAAAGACTGCCGCTCTGGCTCTCCGCAGCCTGGTCCACTTTCGCCGCAGCGCCCGATTCCAATACATCAGCAACCCCGTAACGGCTAGCAGCGGGATGGCCAAGCCCGCGGCGGCCCAAACGATCTTGACGCCCATCCCCCAATAGGTCCCGAAATGCAAAGGCACCTGCGACCAGATGATCCAATCCCCGAGGCTTTGATTCACTCCATACCGCCAAGTGGAAATGTACTCGCCCCTGTAGGGATTGAAGTAGACCGTGTCCGTGTATTCGTAACCCGGGCTGGTCCGCCGGCGCATCAGGATTCCCAGCGGCGCTCTCCGGCCGTAAGGGAATGCGATTCCGCCTAGAACGGTTCCCGGATCGAGCGCATAAGCATGCCGCACCACTTCGCGGAGATCGAGCTCGGGAGCATCCGTCTCAGGCGTAACGCTGATGGCTGGCGGGCGCGCGGTGATCACCGGCGAGAGCGAATTCACGAAGAGAAAAATCTGCCGGGGCCATCCGAAATAGATCCCGCTCACAGCCCAGAACGACGCGAGCAGAATGGTCCAGAAGCCTACCGCGACGTGCAGGTCAAAGTTAATTCGCCGCCAGTTTCTTTGGAAGTCCACTATAAGCGCGCGCTTCCAATTTCGAATGCCCGGCCACCAGATCACCATGCCGGTGACATTTAACAACAGCAGGAACGCAGCGCCAACACCATTCAGCAGCCGGCCGCGATCGTGCCGGGGGATCAGGATGGCCACATGGAGATCCTCTACGATGTCCATCCAATTTCGTCCGCGTGGAAACTCGCCCAGGACCTTGCCGTCCCTGGGATCGCTTGCCACCTTGATCCGGCCCCGCCCTTCCAGGATCGCGACGAAGGTAGCGTCATCATCGTTGGGAGTGTCCACGGAAACGATGTGGAGGCGGGGGTAGGCGGCCTTCAAGCTTTCCACGACGGTCGCGATATCGGCGGGCGGCGTGTTCACCCGGATTCCCTGCCACGGCTTCAAACCACTCACGCGCTCGAGCTCCGGCCGAAAGACAAGAATCGATCCGGTGACTCCGATCACGATCAGATACAAGGTCAGGATGATTCCAACCCAAAGGTGGACCTGGAAATTCACCCGGCGCAGGAAAACTTGCTGAGGCCGGCGGGAATAGCGCTGGAGTAAGCCCACGTCGCACCCGCACCGCTAGTAGCGCGAGAAAAGCTGCTTGGAGTGCATGGACCGTCCGCCCTGGCCTCCCTGCACCGTGTCAGTTTCGCTGGTGAGAGTCTTTCCATCAGCGGACACCATGAGCTTTCCGGAACTGTCGGGCCGGTTGGGTCCTTTCAAGACGAGTTTGTACTGCGACGGGCCGGCGGGGCTCATTTGAATGGTGCCGATCTTTTCGCCTTGCGCGTTCTTGACGTCGGCCTCGCTGCCATCCAGTTTGACCGTGTACGTCATGCTGACGAAGTAAACGTTGTTGACGGGCACGGAAAACGCGAATGCCAGCTTGTCGCCCGCCTGCGTAATCTTCAGCGTGAGCGGTTCGGATTCTCTTTTTTGGCCGTTGACTTCCTGGCTATCGAGACGCCAGGTTCCGATGAGCGGTTCGGGCGCGGCGTACGCGGTCGCGGTTAGAAAGACGGCGGCTGCGGATAGAAGCAGTGATTGTTTCACGTGCTCTTATTATCTCAGCCGCCCCTGTTCCGCGAGCGATCAGAACGTCAGGCGCCCGGTCAACTGGATCTGGCGCGGTCCGGCGCTGTCGGCATTGTAGCCCCCGCCGCCCTGCAGTCCTGTGAGTTGGCCGAATCCCGGGACGCCCACGATCAGGGAGCTCGGCGGAGCATAGTTGGGATGGTTGAAGGCATTGGATACTTGCATTCCAACCTCAAAACGGAGCCGCTCTTTCACCGTAAAGCGCTTGATGAGCGACAAGGATACCGATTGCGTGCCAGGGCCGACAATGGATCCCGATGTCTCGTTACCAAAGCGGCCGATCGCCGTCCCGTTCTGGCAAGCATTCGCGCAGGGATCGACGAAGGCCGCGGGATTGATGTAGGAACTGCTGCTCCAGTTATGTGTGGTTTGTCCCGCATAAGGGCTCACTCCCGGTACCGTGTCGGCACGTCCGCCGACAGCGTACAGATTGCCGTAGATGTTGTAGCCCGTGCCTGAAGGATCGCTCAGTACCGTGGTGGACAGGAACGGACCGCTCTGGAACAGTAGCAGGCCACCCAGCTGCCAACCGCCAACAATCTTGTCGAGAACGGAGTTGCTATTCAACCAAGCCTGGCCTTTTCCTACGGGCAGGCTATACAGGAAACTCGCAACAACGCGATTACGACGAGCATAGGGCACATTGCCGTAGTCGACACCTGGATGGTAGGGATCCGATAAAGTGCTCCCTTGCTCGTTCGCATAGGCGGAAGCGGACGAAGTGGGCGCTCCGTTGACGTTCGACAGATCGCGCGTGTAGGTGTAACTCACCTCGAATTGGAGGTTCGCCGAGCGCTTCTTCACCGAAATGGTTCCCGCGTTGTAATTGGCAAAGCCGAGAGTGTTGGTGGTGGCGAGATACGACAGCAATGGGAAAGGAATCGCAGCTTGCGTTGCCGGATCGTTGAAGCCCAACGTGTTCACAGGCGGCTGGTTCGCATTAGTCGCCGACGGGAGGTTGTAGGCGTGATTTCCGTCATAAGAAACGCGCAGCCCAACTCCTTTGCCCAACTCTTGCTCCAGAGTGAGATCCCATTCCTCAACGATCGGATCCTTGAAATGCACCTCCGCGGCCAAGTCGAAGAATTGGCTGCCCGGTTGGGCGATATTGGCCGGGAAAGAGTAGGGCGCTTTGAACTGTGGAACACCGTTGGTAATGGAGTTTTGGAAGTTACCGACATCGCTGGCTCCCACCGACCACCCGTCGATGGCGGTAGCGCTCAGCAGCGATTCGATGAACCGCCCGTAGCCGCCACGCAGAACCGTCTTATTGTTGTTGAACATCCGCCACGCAAAACCGATTCGGGGCGCAAAATCCAAATGGGAGGCGTTGCGGTTGGATATACCAACGCCGGCTTTTGATGCCAGGATGACCGGAGTTGGGGCGATTGACTCTACAAACCCCGGATTGAGGTTGGTGGTTAGGGCAGTTTGGTTTTCCGCGATGACCGCGCCGGTATTCCTGCCATTCACGATGTTTTGGTAGTACGGATCGAAATTCACCGAGTTGCCGTTGATGTCATGGAAGCCGGGATGGTATTCCCAACGCAAGCCATAGTTGATGGTCAAGGATTGCGAGACCTTGTAGTCGTCCTGCCCGTATATGGCGTAGGCACCTGCCCGAGAGTCGGTGTTTGGGTTGATCACAGTGGCGATAGTGGTCAGATCCGGATATCCCAATAGGAACGAAGCAAGGGGCACCGCGGCGCCGCCCCCCAGCAATCCGCTCATCACGGAGCCGTTGAATTGATACTGGCCCATGGTGTAATCGTTGAAAACCTGCGTATTGAGGCTGCTGAGATAACGGAAGTCACCGCCGAACTTGTACGTGTGTTTGCCTTTGGTCCAAGTCAAACTATCGGTGACCTCGTAGGTGCCCTCATGGGGATTCAAGTCGTTCGATTGGGCCTGGAATCCCATGAATCCCGCAAGGATGACCGTTGGAGCGTCGTACCCCGGAGGCAGGGCGCCGGGCAGGGCTCCGGGTCCGGTTGTGAGCCCCAGAGCGGCCGCGGACTGCTGCGACGTTAGTCCGCCGGTGACGTTGCGAGAGATGACGCTAAAGCCGCCACGCAACTCGTTGACCAGCGTTGGAGAAATCACCCAGTTGTAGGAAGTCGCTAGAGAATTATAGATCTCCGGCCGCGAAACACCACCGAGGAGCGGGGTGCTGGGATTGCTGGGAAAGAAGCCCTGCCCTTGCGGAGTTGTGATGCGTCGATTCTTGTGGGTCCACCGGACAAAGATCATGTGCTTGGGGCCGAGGCTTTGATCCAAGCGCACGTCACCCTGGGTGCTGTTGATGGGAGCCGGGTATATGCCGAGATAGTTGTTCGCGATGGCGCCGGGCGGCCCAAAATTCGGCAATGGATACAGCAAATTCAAGAGACTTTGGGTGTAGGGATTCAACTGGCTTTTCGGAATCTGATTGCCGGGGTAGCCGGTCAACTCGACACCGTCGCCTCCGACGTTCGGGTTCAGATATGCGGACAGATCGCCATCGCGCATCGCCTGAGTGGGAACGCTATTGACGAAGGTTTCCGACTTCGGCAGCCGCAGCACTTCAAAGCTTCCGAAGAAGAATGTCTTATTCTTGCCGTTATAAAGTTTCGGCAAAATCACCGGGCCGCCCAGATAGATGCCGAAATTGTTCAGCTTGTCTTCGGTGACCTGATTAGCGAACGTGTCGGCGGCATTGAAGTCGGTATTCTGAACGTTCTCGAACGCCCCGCCGTGGAGTTCATTGGTGCCGGATTTGGAAACTGTTGTCACGTCGGCCACGCCTCCGAATTCGGCCGGATTCAGGTTTTCGCTGATCTTGATTTCTTCGATCGAGTTGAAGGACGGGAACAATTCCTGAAGCGCGCCCAGTGACCCGGGGCCGACGGAGCTGATGCCGTCGATACTGAAGGAAAGCTGCGAAGGCCCTGCTCCTGCCACCTCTATGTTGTTGTTGGAATCGAACTGCACGCCAGGCTGCGCTCCCAATGTGGCGTAGGCGCTGGTGGAACCAGAGGAGCGGGTACTGATAGCCACCGGAAGGTCGGTTAACTCGACGCTCCCCTTTGTCTCGGCGATGTTGGAAGCATCGGTCTGGATGACAGCTACCGCCTCGACGGTCACCGAGGTGGCTTGTGAGGCAACCTTCAGATCGATGTCGATACGCATCGTCGCGCGCGCCGCCAGGTCGAACGCCTGGTACTCGGTCTTTTGAAAGCCGGGGGCCTCCACGCTGAGCTTGTAGTTTCCGATCTCGACGTTGACGAACTCGTACCCTCCGTTCGCGTTGGTGGTGGTCGCATGCTCAGCGTTGGTGCCGGTGTTCATGAGCGTCACCTTGGCCTCCGGGATCAAGCTGCCCGACGGATCTTTCACCGTCCCGAGCACCGTGCCAAACGTGGACTGGGCGTTGCTCCACTGACAGAACGCCAGGACACAAAAGAGCGACAGGGCCGCGTGCATAGCCACGCGCATCCACTTGTGATCACGACCTACAAAGAAAACTGGGTATTGTAAGGAACTTGCAGACGACATCGAATCTCTCCTTGTGAATTTCGAGCGGCCCAGCCAATGGAAAAGGCGGACGTAAAATGCCATAAAAAAGCTATAAAGAAAGCAGCCATCAAAGTTTTCGATGGACCTTATGCCGAGCACTCTCGGCTGCTCGTCGGAGAGCTTCAGCCAACCTCATCGTGGCGGTTGCACCTTCCGCAAAATAGAACAGGTCTTCGTTTGGAAGGCGACTCGCACAGCCGGATACGTTTACATTGCAACCAGTTGGACGACCATTTCAGCTTTCAAAACTGAGGGCGCGCCGTTGCGTCCACTACCCCTGCTATAAGTAAAAAAACCGACGTGGGTCAGATGAAATTTGCAGACGAGTATAACCAACCATTGCAATAGTGTCAAGACCAACCTTGTGCAAGTTGTGCAAAGTTCGCGCTGGACCTGCTGACTAAATCGGGCTATACTCCGAGCTAACAAGAAGCCTATGTCGATACGTGTAGCCGCTCTCCTAACACTTGCAGCCGCGCCCGCGTTTTGTCAGGACTGGAACGCCCGGCTAGCCGCGCAGTACATGGACTCGCGCCAGAAGGAATGGGCCGCGTGGCCGAACGCGCTCGTGTCGGGTGTGGTGTGCGTATCCTGCCACACCGGCCTTCCCTACTTGGTCTCGCGCCCGGCCCTCAGGCAGTCGCTAGACGAGAAGTCCGGGCCCACGCTGTATGAGGACTTGCTCGTGGAAGGCACGCGCGCCACGGTCTTCCGGACGGACGCCAAGGAACTGTTCGGTGGCGTTAAGGGCCATCTTGGCGATCAAGTTTACGCGGCTCAAGTGGTAGTTTCCTCGGTGGTGATAGCAATGGAAGACGCGCCGCGCGGCAAGCTGAGCCCGGAGGGGGAGAAAGCGTTGGAACGAATGTGGTCGATCCAGCTGAAGGAGGGTCCGGCGCAAGGAGCCTGGCTGTGGTCCGACTACAACCTCGACCCGTGGGAAACGAAGGACTCCCCGTATTATGGCGCGGCGCTGGGCGCTCTGGCCACCGGCTTGGCTCCGGGGGATTATCAGTCGCGCCCGGAGATCCAGCGCAATGTCGCTGCGCTGACCGCCTATCTGCGGGCGCAGCAGGGAAGCACGCCGCTGCATAACCGGCTGTTTCTGTTGTGGGCGTCCTCGAAGCTCCACGGCTTTTTGCCGAACGCGGACAAGGCGGCGATTCTGGCGGAACTCGGGCGCAAACAGGAAGCCGATGGCGGCTGGACACTGGCGTCGCTCGGTCCCTGGAACCAGCACGACGCCGCGCCGCCTTCGGTTGGCTCAAATAGCTATTCGACCGCCTTGGCCGCGTTCGCCCTGGAACAGGCCGGGCTAAAGGCCTCAGATCCCGTGCTATCGCGCGCGTTGACATGGCTGCGGACTCATCAGAATTCCGATGGCTACTGGCCGGCCGAGTCGATGAACCACAAGCACGCCGCTGGCACGATACCGGAGAAGTTTATGAGCGACGCGGCGACGGGCTACGCAACAGCTGCTCTGCTCGCAGCAGGCGATGAAGGCATTCAGCGCACTGCTTCCAACTCGAAGCCGCGCAATTGATAGCGGTAGTTCGCGTGACTGGCCAACGCGCCGCGACACCAATCGATGCCCCGGTCAATCGCCGCCAGTTCGTCACGCCAGAGCGGGCTCGATGCGCCCGTCGAGTAAAATTGGCGGCACAACACCAGGTGACGCTGGAACCCGGCTGTCAGACGCGTCTCGTAGTGCGATAACAAGTCGTCGGTGGGCCCCCCGTTGGCAAGCGCGCGGATCACTGCCGACGCAAGGATCGCTTCCCGGACCGCATGCGCTGTTCCGTCGCCGCAGATGGGGTCGAAGGCCATCGCCGCAGTTCCGCAGGCCAGCCAGCCGGGGGCGCAGAGCGGCGAGGCGATTCGCGCGTAGGCCGGGAATTCACCGGAACTCGCGCCGATCTGAGTAATCTCGGGCGCGATCACGCGGCTTTTGGCGAGTAATGTTTCCGTGGGCGCTCCCACCGCAAGCAACCAACCGGGTACCAGAAACAACCATCCGTCACTGAGCGATTCGATCCAGCAACTCGCGCGATCGACGCCGTCTTTCAGCGTTACTTGAAGCGCCGAAGCTAGACGAGCACCGAAGTTATGTTCGGACATGCCCTTCGGCAGAGGCTGCGCCGCGAGAATGGTCCAATCGAATTCTCGCGCGCCGTGCGGAAGGCTTGGCCGGATAGCATCGAGCAAAGTTTGCTCCGAGACCGTGACCGCCGAGTGCTCGACTTCGATCGGCGCATTCGCGCCCCACTTCACCACGCGCTTCTGGATGCGCGGTGCCTTGTCGAACAGAGCGGGCTTCTCGAAAACATCCCGTATGAGCGCGAGCGCCTGATCACCAAGAAGGATCACCGGCAATCGCGGACGATCCACGGGTTGTAGATCAATGTGAAATCCAGCCTTGGCCAGCAGATGAGCGCAACAATACGCCGCTACGCCGTCTCCCCGGATGATCACAAGCTACGGGAGCACGACGATCCCGGCGTAGGTTACGTCGTTGTTCAGGTCCCAGGTCTTTTCGTACTTGAGCGTGGCCGCATCGTACACTTCGATGTCAAAGCCCGCCCCGTAGATGTAAAGCTTCTTGCCGTCGGTGGAGATGCCGAGAGTGAACCGCGTGCGGCAAGGAACTTCGGCTCGCTGGGTGATTCGATCGCCATTGCTGAGATCGAACGCCCAAAACTCACAGCGCTTGGTCCCATGGATTCCAGTGGTGACCACAGTGTAGGCCCATTTCTTGTCGGGCGTGACCTCGATGCCGGCCATGCCGGCGGGGGCGGGTCCAATCGGATTGAAGTCGATCTGCCGCGTGGTCAGATCCATGCGCGCCAGGCCAAATACGCGGTTGTGAACCACGGGGTCCGACCAAACGAACATTCCCGTGTGCTCGCCAGGCGAATTGATCAGATCGAGATCGCTGCCGAAGTGGACGTTCTCCATTCCGGGAGCATCCGGCCGGGAGAGGTCGATGTGATCCACCACCTTGAAATCGCGGGCCTGAAGAATGGTGATCTTCTCGCCGAATTGGTACAGATATTTGCCGTCGGGCGAAATTTCGAGCCAGCCGACGCCATAGTCGCCTTCGTTCTGAGCTTCTTCTTCCTTCGGAATGTCGACCGTCTTGACGATCTTCTGCTGCTCCAGATCGACGACCGTGTACTTCGGTTTGGCGACTTCGTAGTGCTCGGGGAACTTGGTGATCTCCTTGGTGACGGCATAGAAGAACTTGCCTTCCGGATCGGCCGTGCCAGTGAACAAGCGGTATTGCTTGGCCGGAGTGTTCAGCTCAAAATGATTGGTCACCTTGCGCGTGGCGACGTCGATCACCTCGATGCCGTTGTGGTCGATGGTGGTGACGTAGATCTTCTTGTGATCCGGCGACAGCCGAATCGACATGGGCGTGCCGGTGGAGAGCGGAATGCGGTCGACGATTTGCGCCTTGGCCTCGTCAAAAACGAGGACCGCCGCTGGATACGCCGGCAGGTACAGAGTGCCCGCGCTTGCGAGCGCGGCAAAAGCTGTGCAATGGCGGCAGAAGTCAGTTGAATCGCCATGGTTTATGGAAACACCAGATCGAGATTTCGCCAGTCTTTCGTGGCGGTGGCGCATTTCGCGGTCCAGTCGGGCGCGTTGTTCAAATGATCGGGAACCTGCGCCGGCCAGTAGCAACTGACGAAGCAATCGTAGATGTCGCGCTCCACCGGCTGGCAAAGCCCGGCAGTGCCGCCGGCCGCGTCCACTTCCCAACCCGGCGTGAACATCAGCGCGCACCCCATTGGAACGTGGGGGCGCTGTGGTTGGCTGGACGGCCGGTCCTGCATGCCGACGACATCTTCGGTGCGCGAAGTCACATAACTCGTCGATGCGCCCGGCCTTCTTGTTCAACGCTCGCATGTGTTTCATGATGCTTTCCTTTCGGCAAACTGCTGCAAAAATCCTGGATTCTTGGCCGCGATCGCGCCGTAGATTCGAAGGCACGTGTCCGTCCAGTCCCGGATCCAATCGCAATAGTGGAGGTTGGGATGCCCGTGTCTCCGTAGCGTACGAATGCTTCGTGATGGCAGCCGCCGGCGCACAGCGGGCGCGCCCAGCAGCGTGTGGCAATCGTATTTGGAGCCGATGTGGCCGCGCTGCAGAAAATCGCTCTGCTTCGCTTTATCGATGCCCGTGGAAATGTGCCCCAGCGCGTGCGCATCGGAATCGACAAAACGGTGGCACGGCGCGATATCGCCGGAGGGTCCCACTCCCAGCAAGCCCAGGCCCGCGCCGCAGGGATGCGATTTGTTCACGCCCTGGCACAGCTCGGCCAGCGTGTCGCTGACATTCGAGAAGCCGTGCGATTCGCCGCGCATCGCGTATTCGAGATACTCGTCAGCCAGCGTGTGGAACTGATCCAGCACGCTGTCCATGCCCGTCGCGTTGATGGCGTAAAGCTGATTTGGCGACGTGGTCACCGGCGCGAAGCCGACCTCGTGGAATCCCAGATCCTGCTTCAAGTGGCGGAAAATCCGGATCACGTCGGAAACGCCCGCAGTCAGCGTGACGCGCGCCGTAATCGGCCGGGTGCGATGGTTTTGGATCAGCGCCCGCACCTTGGGCTCGATGATGTCGTAGCTGCCCTTGCCGTTGGAGAAGACCCGCAGATGATCGTGCATCTCCTTCGGGCCATCCATGCTCACGGTGACGCCGATGTGGTTCTCGGAGAGAAACTCGATGATCGTCGGGCGTGAGCAGCGTGGCATTGGTCGTCAGGCTGAAATCGATGTGGCGCCCCTGTTCGGCGGCCCGCTGATTGGCGTAGGCCACCACTTCCTTCAGCAGCGGAAAATTCATCAGCGTTTCGCCGCCGAAGAAAGTGATGTGAATCGACCGCCGGTCGCCCGATTGCGCGAGCAAGAAATCCACCGAAGTCTTGGCCGTTTCCACATCCATGAACTTCGGCTTGCCTTCGGGCGTGGCCAGTTTGTCGGCGCCGAACTCGTAGCAGTATTGGCACGACAGATTGCACTGGTTGGTGAGGTTCATCACCAGCGTCTGGATGGGAAAAACATCGGGAAGCGGCTGCGGCTCGTCCGGAACGGAATCGCGGGCGACGATCACGTTGGAGTGATACATCTCCGCGATCAATTCCTCGGCGTCTTCGATCGTGAGGCCGTTTGCCGCCAGATCGTCGACTAATCTGCTCGTGCGGCAATTCGCCCGGCGACAGACAGTCGATCAATTTTCCGACGGCGGTGTCCACGGCGAAAATCGCGCCCGCCGGGACCAGATAAAGGAAGTGCGCTCCGGCCGCTTCAAAGCGGTGAAACTCGCCTAAGCGATAAGCGCGCGTGTCAGCTTCCGTGGCCGTCATTGTCCCACCTCGGGCTGATCCCACTTGATGTAGGTTGGAACCGTCACCACCAGGTACGACTTGCCGGTGAGCGGCTTGCCGTCCTTGTCCTTTTCGTCCTTCGCCGTCGCCACCACCCAAACATCGCCGTAATTGTTCCGGCTGAATTTGCGCTGCGGATTGGGGCCGTCGGAGGCTGGCGTAAAGAGGCCGGTGCTACTCAGTGAGCCGACGAACTCCTTGTCATCGTCGCCATAGGTGGAGTAAAACTCTTCCACCGACCAGTTCGACTTCGATGGGGCCGAGTTCGACGTCATCCGCGGTGTGCAACTTGCCGTCCGCGCCGCGCTGGTAGGCGACGGCCTCGAACTGCTGGTAGCCCTTGGGATGCTTTTCGCTTCCCAGATGGGCCAGAGCAGAGTCCGGGGTCACTTTGATGTAGTCGATGCGGTCGTAAACGGCGATCGCGCTTTGCAGCACCGAGCGCCTAAACGCGATATCGCGTTTGCCGGACACCGCGTCCGCCGCGACATCCACTTCCGCCACGATTTCGGTCGGCGTGTGAGAAACGATGCGCTTCACCGTGACGCCGGTTCCGAAGTCCAGATCCGCGGGCGCCACCTGCGCCGGCAAGCTCTCTCCGATCAATCGCACGCGCATTCCCTGCGATCCGGCTTTGAGCAACGTGACGTCGGCGCCGAGCAAAGTTGGGTCCGCCGACGCGCGCTGCATCTTCACGTCGAAGCCGAACTCCTGATACTCGCCCCAGAACCAGCGGCCCTCGGCGCTGCCTGATCGGGCGAGACCCACATGACTTCGCGCATTTCGCTTCCCAGATCGTCGGGAGCGGCTTCGGCGGCCGGGGTGCCCTTCGACTTGCCGCGCCAAGCATAGCCCGCGTAAACCAAGCTGTGACCGGTGCGCGTGATGGTTGTACCATCCTTCACCGAGGTCAGCTTCACGCGGGTGGTGAACTCGTCATCGCTGCCGCTGGCGTTCTCCACTTCCATCTCGCCGATAAATCTTGCCGCGCCCGGGCACGTATGCCGATACCATCCACTTACCGGCGAGCTTCGGAGCACGCATGCGAGCGCGCCACGCGGCCCACTCGGGAGTTTCCAGCGGAGCTGTCTTGCTCAGATACGCGAGCGCCATCGTCCACCGGCAGGGGCGCGCCGGGATCCGAGTGGTGACGGTCTTCATCGAAACCGCCGGCGTTGATGCCCAACCGGAATGCCTCGTCGGCTTGCGGATAAAGCGCGATATGCAGGTTCGCGAGATATTTCCAATCTTCCGCCGAACGGCGCCAGGATAGCGGGCGGGCCATCGGCGTGGCAGTTGGCGCAAGCGCCCTTCACGTTGTCGTTCGGAATATTGGTCTCGTCCTGAATCCGATGCTCGGCGTAGTACATGATCGGCTTCGCCTCTTCGGGCGCCAAGCCGTGATCGGTTGCAAGATATTTCAGGATCGACCGGGCTTCGTCGGGTGTCAAGTTGACGCCGCGCAAACGAACCATGCGCTTGATCGCCTCTTCCCAGCCTTCGGGCGTTGCGCGCTCCCAGGAGATGCGCAACATGTTGCCCTTTTCATCCTTAGTATGGCAAGCACCGCACTTGGCGATTACCAATTGATTCGTGACCGGAATGCCCGCTTCGGGCGCCGGTTTAGCCGGCTCTGCTGACGTGGCAGCTTGCGGCTTCTGGGCCTGAGCAAGCAAAGGCAACACCAGAATCGATGCAAGCAGGATTTTCATAACCTTATTCGGATATCATACACCGTCGCCACGACGGCTGGGGTAGAAAAGTTCTTTATGAGGGTCATCGCGCGCCGCGCCCGTGCGCCTTACATGTGCTATTAACAAAGTGGCTCATGCAGGACCGCGGCATTCCTCTTGATGGTTATCGGCGCGCCTTGCGTTTCATCGTCCCCTACTGGCCTCGCTTGGTCTTCGTGCTTCTGGCCGGCGTCGCCGCCACCGGATTCGGTCTGCTGCAGCCCTACATCTCGAAACTTCTGATCGATGACGCGTTGGCTGAAACACAATCTCCGGATGCTGTTGGTTGTCAGCGGGCTGATGTTCGGCGTCACGGTCCTTGGATTCGTGTTGAACATCTTCGTCCAGCTATCAGTACGTGCGCGTTTCTGCTTCCGTGCTCTTCGACATGCGCCTGGCGTTGTACCGGCACCTGCAAACCCTCTCGCCGCGCTTTTGGGCAGGCAGAAAGCTGGGCGACGTGGTCTCGCGCATTAATAATGACATCGCCGAGGTGCAGCGCGTCTCGGCCGACAGCTTATTGAGCGTGCTGTCGAACGTGGTGTTTCTGATTGGCAGCACTGCCATCATGATCGCGCTCAGCCCGCGCCTATTTCTGGTGAGCGTGGCCGCGGTGCCCGCCGGCGTCTGGGCGCTGCAGCACTACCAGCATCGTCTGGCCGCGCGCGTGCGAACGGTCCGGGAGCGCAGTTCAGACATCGGAAGTTTTCTGCTGGAAACTTTGCTGGGCATCCGACTGGTTGTCTCGGCGCGCGCCGAAGCGCGGGAAGTGGAGCGGTTTCGCGAGCGAAATCAAAGCTTCCTCGACGCGCTCATGAGCATGCAGCTTGTTTCGTTCCTCTCGGGCGCGGTTCCCGGCACTATACTGACGCTTTCCACGGCCGCGATTTTCCTCTACGGCGGCAAATTGGTGATCGACGGCGCGCTCACCATCGGATCTTTGGTTGCAATCATGTCTTACCACCTGCGGCTGCTTTCGCCGGTGCAGAACCTGATGAGCCTCTATAGCAATCTGGTATCGGGCGGCGTGTCGCTATCGCGAGTCTGGGAATTGTTCGACACGCGGGCGGAGATTGTCGAGCAGTCCAATGCAAAACCCTTGGGAAGCGTCCGCGGCGAAATCGAGTTCGATCACGTTTCGTTCGGCTACGGCGGCGATGCTGTCATAGAAGACCTCTCGTTCCGGGTCGCGCCCGGCACTATCTGCGCGATCCTTGGCCCGAGCGGCGTGGGCAAGTCGACGCTGGCGGATCTTCTCGTTCGGTTTTACGATCCCGATGCTGGCTCTATCCGCATCGATGGCCGGGATCTGCGCGGCCTTTCGCTCGATGATCTGCGTCACGCGGTGCTCTTAGTGGATCAGACGCCCTACCTGTTTCACGCCAGCGTACGCGAGAACATTGCTTACGCTAAGCCCGAGGCCGGCGCCGATGAGATCGTGAGCGCTGCCCAGGCTGCGTCTATTCACGAACGCATTTTGGCTTTGCCGGATGGATATGACACGATCATCGCCGAGCGCGGCCAAACGCTTTCAGCAGGCGAGCGCCAACGCATCGCGCTAGCACGGGCTCTTCTGGCCAATCCGAAGGTACTGATTCTCGACGAACCAACCTCGGCGCTGGATGAAACCAACGAGCGCGCGATCGCCGAAACATTGGTCCGCGTAGCCGAGGGCCGCACGGCGATTCTGATTACTCATCGCGCAACACTCGCTCGCATCGCGCATCAGACCATTTTTCTCGACTCGGCCAAGGCTCAGGCACTCCAGCCTATTGCGCAGGATTAGGCGGCAGCCGCTTGGTCCCCGACATCTCCTGCGCAGTTTGTTCGATGTCGAGGGCGGCATAGTCGTTGAAAAAATCCCCATTTGCCATAGCTCGACTTGAGGCCCGGCAGCAAAGCCTGCACCAGCGCGTCGCCGGATTTTCCAGCCGCTTGTTCGCGGCGCACTCCGGCGCGCAAATCGGCCAGATATTTTCGGAAGGTCAGAACGTCCTGAGCGCTGGCGACACCGCCGTGCCCCGGGACCCAGGTGGATGGCCCGTAGTCCTTTTGCATCGCGTCGAGCGATTCCACCCAAGGCCCGGTCGAAGCATCGATCAGATTCGGGATGTGATCCTTCCACAACATGTCCCCGCAGAAGACAACGTGCGCATCCGGGATCCAAACGACGGAGTCGCCGCCGGTGTGACCGGGATAGTAGCGAACATTGATTCGCCGCGAGCCGAGGTAAAGATCGATGTGGCTATCGTGAACCACCGTCGGCAGCGTGAGCGATTGCACGCGTGCCTTCTTCTCCGGCGTCACCGGAGGGTCGAGCATCTTGATGTTCTCCGTGCGCATCCAGGCCCGCACGTTGCGATGCGCCACGATCGTGGCTCCGGCAGCGGCAAACACATCGTTACCGTTGACGTGATCCAAATGATAATGCGTGTTCACGACGAAGCGGATCGGCAGCGGCGTGAGCTTGCGAATCTCGGCGAGCAGCGCTTTCGCGGGCCGGGGATCCTGGAACGTGTCGATCACCAGAACGCCGTCGTCGCCGATCACGAATCCCGCATTGCCGCCGGCCAGGCCCTCGTCGTTGACAATCGCGGCCCAAATTCCAGTACCGATCTTTTGCAACTGGAAATCCGGGGCCGCTCCATATACGGAAGCTAAAACAAGAAGTGCAACGGCGAGCCTCGACACCATCCTGAAAGCCTAGCATGTTGGTCGAGCGGGCCCTACTTGAATCGTGCAAAGTCAGCTAAACTGGATCGATATGGACGCGGCGGTCGACTGGAAAACCCATGGGGTGAAAGTGATCCCGAAGGATTCTCTCGACACCAACACCGCGCAGACGCCTGGAATGAATCGCGCCGCAGCGATCAACTACGCTCGGGTGGGTGCGCAAAAAATCTGGGCCGGGACAGTCAGCATCTTTGCCAACGCCAAGACCGGCGCGCATCACCACGGCGCGCTCGAAAGCGTCATTTACGTGGTGCGCGGCCGCGCCCGGATGCGTTGGGGCGATCATCTCGAATACGTCGCCGAGGCAGGGCCTGGCGATTTCATTTATGTGCCGCCCTACGTGCCGCACCAGGAGATCAATGCGTCCAGCGATGAAACGCTGGAGTGCGTGCTGGTCCGCAGCGACAACGAAGCGGTGGTGGTGAACCTGGACATCGAACCTGTGGAGGAGCCGAGCCCCGTGCGCTGGGTGGATCCGATCCACGCCGAGGAACACAAATGATTCAACTGACCGTGAATGGATCAATGAAGCAGTACGATGGCGATCCCGCTATGCCCGTGCTGTGGTACCTGCGCGATTTGCTCGAGCTGACGGGCGCGAAATTCGGTTGCGGCATGGGCCTGTGCGGCGCCTGCACCGTGCACGTCGAGGGCAAAGCGATGCGAAGCTGCGTCACCAACATGAGCGACGTCGCCGGAAAGCGCATCACCACCATCGAAGGACTAAGCCCGAAAGGCGACCATCCGCTGCAAAAAGCCTGGCGCGCTGCAAACGTGCCGCAATGCGGATATTGCCAGAGCGGCCAGATCATGCAGGCCGCCTCGCTGCTCAAAGAAAAGCCTAAGCCCACCGATCGCGACATCGACGAAGCCATGCAGGGCAACATCTGCCGCTGCGGCACCTATCAACGAATCCGGCAGGCGGTGAAAATGGCCGCGGGGGTGAAAGCGTGAGTACCGAAACGATCACAGTAGTCAGCCGCCGGGATTTCCTGGGCGGCGTCTTCTCCGCGGGCGCTCTAGTGCTCGGCGCAGCTTCCCTTCCCCTTCGATCGCTGGCCGCGACAACCAAGGATGCCACCTGGCAGCCCAGCGTCTATCTGGGCCTCGAGCCCGACGGCCGCGTAATCATCATCGCGCACCGCTCGGAAATGGGAACCGGGATCCGAACATCGCTGCCAATGATTGTGGCCGACGAACTCGAGGCCGACTGGGCGCGCGTCAGGATCGAGCAGGCCATCGGCGACATGAAATACGGGAGCCAGGACACGGATGGCTCGGAATCCATTCGCGATTTCTACGATACGATGCGCGAGACCGGCGCAACCGCCCGCATGATGCTCGAAACCGCGGCAGCTTCCAAGTGGGGAGTGCCGGCGTCGGAATGCAAGGCGAAAAATCACGAGGTCGTGCACGCGAAGTCCGATCGCAAGCTAGGTTTTGGCGAGCTAGTCCCGCTGGCCGCGAAACAGCCCGTGCCAAAGAAGGAGCAACTCAAGTTCAAGTCTACGGCCGAGTATCGTTACGTCGGAAAGAACGTGCCGATCACGGATCTCGACGGCATTCTAGAAGGTCAACCGCTCTTCGGAATGGATGCGCGGATGCCGGGCATGGTCTACGCTTCCATCGAACGTCCGCCCGTCTTCGGGGGAAAGCTCAAGAGTTTTGACGACGCCGAATCCCGCAAGGTCCGCGGTGTTTCGAAAACCCTGACCATCCCGCCCTTCAAGCAGCCGTATGGGTTTCAGCCGCTGGGTGGCGTGGCCGTGATCGCCGATAACACCTGGGCAGCGATGCAAGGCCGCAGAAAGCTCAAAGTCGATTGGGACCTCGGACCGAACGCCAGCCTGGATTCCGCCGCGTATAAGAAGACGCTGCAAGACACGGCGCGCAAAACTTGCAAAGTCGCCCGCAATGATGGCGACGTGGATGCCGCGTTCAAGAAAGCGACGAAGGTCCACGAAGCCGAATACTACGTGCCGCACCTCGCGCACGCGTCCATGGAGCCGCCGGTCGCTGTGGCCGAATTCAAAAACGGCAAGGTTGAAGCGTGGGCGCCGACGCAGAATCCGCAGGCCGTGCAGGACACCGTCGCGAAGGCTCTCGGGATCAAGCCGGCTGACGTCACTTGTCACGTCACACTGCTGGGCGGCGGTTTCGGCCGCAAATCAAAACCGGACTATGTCGCTGAGGCGGCCATCCTTTCCAGGCAGCTTGGCAAGCCGGTGAAGGTCGTATGGAGCCGCGAAGACGACATTCGGTTCGATTTTTATCACGCCGTCGCGGCAATGTACATGAAGGCGGCTACGGATGAGAAGGGCCGCCCAATCGCTTGGTTGCAGCGCAGCGTTTTTCCGCCCATTGGATCGCAGGACGATGTCACGGCCAAGTACGGCACCTTCGAGCTCGATATGGGATGGAACGACGTTCCCTTCGACATCCCCAACTTTCGCGCCGAATGCGGACCGGCCGACACACAGATTCGCATTGGCTGGTTGCGATCAGTTGCGAATATTCCGCACGCATTCGCGGTCCAATCCTTCACCGATGAACTGGCCGCCGCTGCGGGACGCGATCGCGTCGAATACCTGCTCGACGTTCTAGGCAAACCTCGCAAGATCGATTTGCGCGCGCCCGCCGATCGCAAAAGCCCGGATCCGTACATGCTCGACATAGCGCGCATGCGCCGCGTGGTTGAAATCGCCGCCGAGCAATCCGGTTGGGCGAAGAAGAAGCCCGGCAACGGACGCGCGCTCGGCATCGCGGTCCATCGCAGCTTCCTGACCTATGTCGCGACCGTAGTCGAGGTGGAAGTGGATAACGGAAAGCTTCGCATTCCGCGCGTTGACGTCGCGCTCGACACCGGCAAGGTGATTCATCCGGATCGCGTGCGCGCTCAGTTAGAAGGCGCGTCGGTATTCGGAACCAGCGTCGCGCTGATGGGCGAAATCACCGCCGCCAACGGCCGGATCCAGCAATCGAACTTCAACACGTACCCCGTGGCACGCATGAACGAGTCGCCCCTGGAAACGCATGTCCACATCGTTCCCAGCACTGCTCCGCCCGCCGGGGTGGGTGAGCCCGGAGTTCCACCGATGTCGCCGGCCATCTGCAATGCGATCTTCGCGGCCACCGGCAAGCGGATCCGCGAACTGCCGATCAAGAAGCAGTTCGCCTAGCGTGAGGATTTTTCGACCTCGGCCTGTTCCATCGCCGACATTTCGCGCAGGATGGTCTTGTAAATCGCCTCGACCGCCGGCCCCGTCAGCGGCGCTTGAGCTCTCGACGCCGCGCGGCGCACCACCTGCTCCTCGCGTCCAGGCGCGCTGACGGGCGCGTGAAACTTCTGTTTGACCAGCCCCACTTCCCGCACCACCTGCGCCCGCTCGTTGAGCAGCGTCACGATTTGGCCGTCAATCGAATCGATGCGCTGCCGGGAGGATTGCAACGCCTGCGTCAGGTCCGTATCCTGAGCGAACAGCGCCACGGCCGACAAGCAGAACAGCAAATATCGCATGGACATTTGATAGCATTGTACGCGGAAGGAGAAACCCATGCCCGATGAAATCAACCGCCGAGATCTGTTCGATGCCATATCCCGCGTGTCAGTAGGACTGGCCGCGACCGCGGCGATTGCCGAACAGGTGAAGGCGGCCCCAGCCGAGGAGACTAAGGGCGACGAACTGGAGCCCTTCAAATACGACATCGAGAGCGAGAAGGGCTGGGTTGGACCGGGCGGGTCTGCCAAAGAAGCGACGGTCAAACAGCTGCAGGTCTCGCAGAGCATCGCGGGCGTCTCCATGAAGCTCGACCCGGGCGCAATTCGCGAATTGCACTGGCACGCGTTGGCCGCCGAATGGGCGTACGTGCTCACCGGCCGCTGCCGCACCACTGTCATCACGCCGAACGGGCAGGCTGAAGTCGATGATTTCGAGGAAGGCGACACTTGGTATTTTCCGCGCGGCCACGGACATGCCATCCAGAACACCGGCAACACGGAGTGCCATTTCCTGCTGGGATTCGACAACGGGCATTTCTCAGAATTCGGAACGTTCAGCATCACCGACTGGATCGCGCGCACGCCCCACCACGTTCTGGCGCGGAATCTGAACCTCCCGGAATCCGCGTTTGGCCAATTCCCCCAAAAGGAGCTGTACATCGGCCCGGGACGCGTCCCGCCGGCGGTGGAGGACATTCGCAATGCGGATCTGCAACCGAGCCAATCCGCTCACAAGTTCCGCATCGGGAAGATGACGCCCAAGGCTTTCGCTGGGGGCGAGGAGCGGATCGTCACACAGAATGAATTCCCGATCCAGACCACGCTCACCGCGGTCCGCATGGATCTAAAGCCCGGCGCGCTGCGCGAATTGCACTGGCATCCGCATGCCGACGAGTGGCAATTCTACGTGAGAGGCCGGGGGCGCGTCACCATCTTCGGATCACATGGACGAGTGAAGACGGAAGAGTTCGGCCCTGGACACGTCGCCTTCATCAAACAAGGCTACGGGCATTTCATCGAGCAGGTAGGCGATGAGCCCACGCGCATCCTGATTCTGTTCAATAGCGGACTTTATCAGGAGATCTCGCTGACAAACTGGCTAGGTGGCAATCCGAATTCGCTGCTGACGAGTAATTTCGGGATCAGCCAAGCCATGCTCGACCAGTTGCCTAAAAAGGAAGTCGGGATATTGGGCAGGAGAGGCTAGCCGTCGGACCGCTCAGCGATCCAACTCAAAGGCGAGATACTGGAACCGGCCATCGCGCTCGATCTGCAGCACCACCGGATCGCCTGTTTTCATCTGGCTGAGAGTTGTTCGCAGCGTATCCAACAACGCCACGGGCGAATTATTCACCGCCTCGATAATATCGCCGGGCTGAAGATCTATAAGTTGCGATTGACCTCCGTCCGTCTTGGCCGCGACGATGAGCCCGTAATCGCGGCGTAGGCCGGGCATCATTTTCGCCACTTCCTTATCAATCTCGATGCATAAAATGCCCAGGCGCGCGATCAGATTCTTCTCCGGATGAATCAGACGCCCGAGGAGGCTGCCCTTGTCGTCACGCTCCCGAACGATCGGAACAACTTTTATTTCTTCTTGCCCCCGCAGAACTCGCAACTCTAATTTGTCACCGGCCGAACGCCGGTAAATGCGGTTTTCCAGTTGGCCGGCAGTGGCTATTTTTTGCCCGTCCAGCGCCAGGATGATGTCCCGGCGTTTCAGACCGGCGTGGTCCGCCGGGCCATCTGGAACCACGTCGGATACGATGACTCCGTGGTCGCGCGCCAACGAAAGCCCCTTGGCCATCGTGAATGTGATGTCCTGCGCAAAGACGCCAATCTCTCCCCGGTCCACCCGCCCGCTCTTACGCAATTGCCGGTACACGTCCCGGACAGTATTGGCAGGGATGGCAAATCCCAGCCCCTCATTTCCACCGGACTGGGACACGATGAACGTGTTCAGGCCAGCCAGCAGCCCGCTCATGGTCACTAACGCGCCGCCGCTGTTACCAGGATTGATTGAGGCGTCAGTTTGGATATAGACCATGGGGTTATCCTCGACCAGTGAGCGGTCGGGCGAGCTTACGACTCCAAAGGAGACTGAATTCCGCAGACCCATCGGAGCGCCGATCGCAAGAACCAAATCCCCCTGCCGCAGATGATCCGAGTTCATTAACTGGAGAGTGGGCAGCCCCTTGCCCTCAATCTTGAGCAGCGCCAAGTCCGAGACCTGATCGATTCCGACGATTTTGGCGTCAATCGTGCGAAGGTTGTTGGGATCGTCCGCCGTGTCTTCGGAAACGGCTGCTCGCGTCAGTACCACGCGAATGCTTACGGCGCCCTTGATGACATGAGCGTTCGTGATGATGTAGCCCTCGGGATCGACAATCACGCCCGATCCGATCGATTTCTCTCGTCCTAACAAGCTCACTGGATGGCCGGACTCGGAATCGACCAGACCGTAGCCGCTGACCACGACTTGCACTACGGCCGGCGCCACCTGCCGCGACAGTGAACGCACTTGGCCGCTCATCTCCATCAGCGATTCAAGGCCGCGCGGAGCCGGAGTGACCTGGTCGCCGAATGCGCTTCCAGCCGCTAGGGCAAACAGCAACGTCAACAAGGGCGCCGCGATGTCTTGGATCCAAGATAAAAAGGAATGCCGCGGCGATCGCGCAGCCTGGTGGGAGGCCTTGTGCATGGAATGCACCTCAATTTCCCGGACCGGCAAGAGAGGACCGGCGCCGTCTGGAGAACGCCGATCCCGGTGAGTTACCGCTCCGTCACCTGAAAATTACCGCGCTTTACAGTGAGGTCCCATACTTTGCGGCTGGTATATTCAGACAGTTCATTTTGGTAGGTCCCGTTCGAAGTTTGGGGCTAGCGACGGCCGCCACCGGCGTGGCCACCACCGCTTCCGCCATGGAATCCGCCGCCACCACCGCCGTGGAAGCCCCCGCCGCCTCCGCCACTAAAGCTGTGGAAGCTACCGCCTCCACTGCGTCCGCCGCCGAACGAAGGAGCGGAGCGAAACCCGCCGCCGAACGAGGGAGCCGACCGAACGTTGTTGCCGCCGAACGAAGGAGCGGAGCGGACATTGTTACCGCCGAACGAAGGTGTGGAGCGGACGTTGTTACCGCTGAACGAAGGGGTGGAGCGATACGCGGGCATGTTGCGAACTCCACCATAGTTACCGCTGAACGAAGGGGTGGAGCGATACGCGCTGCTTCCACCGTACGTCGAGTTGCCCCGAAGATTTTGCCGCGACCCGGAACTACCGAAGCGATTCCACTGGCCTGCCCGGGCATTCGATGCTCCTTGCGGCGTTTGGACCCGGTTGCCTCCGAATTGGCTTCCCTGCCGCGCTGCACCAGAGCCGAAATTGCCGCGATTCGCAAAGCCGGAGCTGCCGCGATTTGCAAAGCCGGCGTTGCCGCCAGCATTCATTCGATTCGCAGCGAAACCGGATCCCGCGCCCCCCAATCTCCCGCGTCCGCCGAAGTTGCCGCCGAACCGGTTCGCTACCGCCTGATTTGAGTACGCAACGCCCATGCGGTGCTCCGGATTGTGTGCCCAGAGTCCACGCCCTCCGAACCCGCCGCCGTAGCCGTGGAATCCGCGATAGCCATAATGGTTGAAGAAGGAGCCGTTCTCAAAAATCGAACAGCCAAACCAATTTGGTCCCCAACCCCAGCCACCCCATCCCAATCCTCCGAAGAAGCCGCCGATATAGATTCCCGGCCCCCAGCCGAAACCAACGTAGTCCGGATAAGCGAGCGGAGGATAGTAACCATAGTCAGGCTGACCCCAGACGTCCTCGGGGTTGTAGTCCGGTACATACATTACTTGCGGATTGGCCGGTTGGATTTCAATCGCGGTCTGGCCTGCTTGCGTGTCCGTGGCGATTGTCTCCTGAGTATTCGAATTCAATTTGCCGGCCGCCCGCGCTTGCACGCGCAACCGCTGCACGGCGTTCATCACGTCGGCCTGTTGCGCCAGAAACGCGTTGCCTAAGTCCTCGGTCCAGCGAACATCCGAATTCAAGCGGCCCAAAACATCCGGAAAGACCACCAACGCCTGAATGCTTGGATCCCAACTCTGCTGGCGCGCGGCGTCCACCAATTGTGAACCCTGGAGGTTCCGGTTTTGTTGGAGCCACTGTCCCGCTTCCACCACTTCGAGGGGATACGTGGACGCAACCAATACCTCGCTCAGCAGGGCATCGGGATAAAGCGCGACTGGCGCCACCAGGTTGTCCAATTGATCGGGCGAGAGCTGCTGTGACGGTGGTGGTGCAGGTTGCTGTTGCGCGGCTAGTGGGGCGCTTGCGGAAAACTGAAGCAAGAGCGCGACGCAGAATATGCTGACTGCCTGCCGGACGGGTGTGATTCGATCTTTCATCTTTCTACCTCCCGCGCCTATTGAAACGGACGCGCCCGTGAGTAACTCGGGGTACCTTGATTGCTTCCGCTTCATACGCCGGCTTACTAGAGGGCACGTTCCCGGCCAAACTTGCAAACGCTCTAGCTGTTATATTTACACCCTTGGCGCGATTCCGAAGTCTGGCCCAATACCACCGGAGCTGCTGAATTCCGGCCGCACGGCTCCGGCGCCCAGTAAGTCGGCACGCGGGAAGCTACAAGAGGAAGCCATCAATAAATACCAAGCGCACGCGATACCTATGCCGTGCCAGCGCCGCTATAGTTTTCGTAGATCCCCGTACACGCCGGGTAGCGTCACTGTCAAACCGACACTCCAAAGTGACGCCGCCCGGCCCCGCAAGAAACCCGGCCCGCTTCGATAACACTGTACCTGCAAACGAGATGACTCGCAGTCTACCGGGCCACTCCATCGGAAAATACCAGCCGCATGCGATATCTATCCTGGCCGGCGGCCGTTATAGTTTTAAAAGAATCCCCGTACACGCCGGGTGAGCGCACCGTCAATTACGACACTCCAAGGTCGCCACCCGGCCCCGCAACAGTTCCCACGTTTGATCGTACCGGCTGTTTCTTTGCCTTAGCAGAACTGCACTTGCAATCCCAATTGATAAACACGCGCTTGTTTTCTTAAGAAGGAACGACGGGCGCAAAGTGTGTCTCGACATCGTCGGTCGCGCCCGTCGCGATTGAGGGTTCAGTCAGTCACAGTTTATGTTCTAACGCCGATAGTGAACATACCTGCAATGCGGTAATTTCGACGCGGCCACGTTAGTAGGAGCGTTGGCGTTCTAGTACCAAAAGCGCCTGTTCCGAATTACCAGTCTGCTGGTATGGAAGAGCTTCGCAAAGGGAGATAACGTGGGGCAGGTGATCCTGGAACGCTTCATCGGCGTCGGAAAGGCACGATCTTGAGTCATCAACAACCCTGGGCGGTCATCCTGGCGGGTGGCGATGGAACCAGGTTGCGAGCTCTCACTCAGCTTCTCTCCGGTGAAAATCGGCCGAAGCAATATTGCGCGCTGCACGGCAGCCAAACGCTGCTGGCTCAAACCCGGTCCAGGCTGGCTCAGGCGATTCACCCCGAACGAACAGTGATGGTGGTGGTGAAGGCGCATGAGAAGTTCTATAGCCACCAACTGGCGGATGTCGAGCCTCATCGCCTGGTAGTTCAACCCGCCAACAAAGGCACCACTGCGGCGGTGATTTGCAGCCTCCTGCGGATTACTACCTTAGCCGGAGATCCCGTGGTCGCCTTTTTTCCCACCGACCATCACTATTCGAATGAGGCGCGCTTCGTCGCTTCGGTTCATCGGGCCGTACGGGTGGCGCAGCACCACTCCGACACGCTGGTGGTTTTGGGAGCGGAGCCGGAACACGCGGAAGTTGATTACGGCTGGATTGAGCCAGGCATGCGTTTTGAGTCCCGCTTCACGAATGCGCTGCTGCGGGTCAACCGCTTCTGGGAGAAACCGTCGCATCCGACGGCCCAGGCGCTCCTGACCCAGGGATGCTTGTGGAATACGTTCGTGATGATCGGGCGGGCCTCGATTTTTCTGGAGATGCTCGATGAGACTTCGGCGCCGGGAATGCTCTCTGCGTTTACGGCGGCCCGGCGCCATGCCAGCGGCGGCGCCTGCGTGGCTGGGCAAGACCTGTTGTGGGAAACGCTCACGCCCGGAGACTTTTCCCGGCAGGTGCTATCAACCAGCACGGAACATTTGGCCGTGCTCCGCATGGGAGATGTAGGCTGGAGCGATCTTGGAACGCCTGAGCGGGTGAAAGCTGCAATCGCACGATCCGGGCTTAAGGCTCCGTGGCAGGAACCGGCTGAGAATGAGAACTTTAAAGAATTGGCTAAGACTTCTGCGACCTAGCTGTGGACGCCAATCCCCTCGCCGCACTGTCGAAGGCGGCGCGCAGGGTCTGTCTTGCTTTGAAGCATGGATCCACGCCTACCGGCAACGATTGGAACGTGAATGCGCAGAGCACCAGGCTTCCCTTACGCCTCAGCCTGTCCGGACAACTTCGGCTCGCACCTCAAAGCGAGACAACAGCGCAATCGTCCCCCGCACCGCCATTGTCGCTCTGGTAGTGAACCATGAAGATCGCAAGGTATTGGCGGATATTTGCGAGCACGAACTGTGGGAGATACACTTCGCCACATCACGCGAGGAAGCCCGGGACTCGGTAAGCCGGTTGCATGCTCCGGTCATGTTGTTCGACCGCGATTGGCCTAATGAGGAATGGCGAACCGCCGTCCAGAGTTTCGCCTCCTCGCCTCACCGTTCTTGCGTTATCTTGGCTTCTCGTGTCGCCGATGACTACCTTTGGCAGGAGCTCATCCGCTGCGGAGGATACGACCTTCTGGCCAAACCTTTGCGGGCCGGCGAAGTCAGCCGCGCCCTCAAACTCGCGTTATCGTTCTGGACCACCGCAAGGAGCGTGGCGCAGTACTCGAAGCTATAGGAATCGACCGTGTGGTGCCGTGATTGGTTGAGAAAGCGCGATCAGCCCGCTGTTCCATGCCGCGAGCCTCTTCGGATTCTGGCTGTCGGTGTCGGTTTGGACGATCGATTTGTTTTGGAACGGCTACAGGATCTGTACGGCTGGCGGTTGTGCTTTAGCGGATCTCCACGCCACGCCTTCCGCCTGGCTTCTGAGAACGACTTCGATCTGATCCTATGCGATCGCAGCCAACCCGGGTACCCCTGGCGAGAGGTCATGGATCGCTTGGGCGCCAGTTCTCCCCGAAGCTGTATCCTCCTGGTCTCGCCATGGAAGGACGACTATCTGTGGTGGGACGTGCTAAACCACCGCGGATTTGATGTCCTGATTCGCCCGCTCCGCGATGAGACTGTTCTGCGGGGAATCGACGCCGCGGTGCGTTTTCTGTCTCCGCTGGCGGATTGTTTTTCCGGCTAAACAGGGGTTGCTCCCGAGCGAGCCCGGAAAGTCAGGAGATCACGCCTTTCCGAACCGCGTACAGAATCAGCTCCGGCAGGCTATGCAGATTGAGCTTTTCGTGCAGGTTTCTGCGATGCGTTTCCACTGTGTAGAGGCTGAGATTGAGGAACTGCGCGATCTCTTTGTTGGACTTCAACTCCACCAGCAACTGGAGGATTTCCCGCTCGCGGGACGTCAGCAGGTCATAGCTATCGTCGGCGCCGCGCGTGCGGATTTCTCGCACGTAGTCTTCCATCAGCATCCGGGTGATTTCCGGACTGAAGAATGTTCTGCCCTCGTGGACGGATTTTATCGCGTCGATGAGATCGCCTTCCACGGAGTCCTTCAAAAGATATCCCTTGGCGCCAGCCTTCAGCGCTCGCAGCACATAGCCTTCGTCTGAGTGCATGCTGAGAATCACGATCGCGGTATGTGGCAGAGTACCGCTTGATGCGCTGCGCGGCTTCGATGCCGCTCAGATTGGGCATCGCGATATCGAGGATCGCGACATCCGGCTCGGTGGCCTCGGCTTGTTCCACAGCCTGCCGGCCGTCCGACGCTTCGGCGACCACCCCGAATTCGGGATGACTCTCCAGCAGGAGCCGGAGACCTCGGCGCATCACGGTGTGATCGTCAGCCAACAGGATGCGAATCTGTTTCATGGATGTAGACGCTCTGCGTTCTTCCCGGTAAAGGGCAATTCCACTGCAAGCGTTGTTCCACTGCCTGGCTTGGAGTGAACGTTGCATCTTCCCCCCAGCCGGGCAACGCGCTCCTGAATTCCCGAGCAATCCCAGTCCTTTCGTCTGGCTGGACGTCGAAGCCCTGTCCATCGTCCTGGATGGTCAGCAGTAAGCGATCCCGTTCCTGTTCGACGCGGATACGGACGGTGGTCGCATGGGAATGCCGCGCGCAGTTGTGCAAAGCTTCCTGAACTACGCGATAGATGCATGTCTTGTACTCGTCCGGCAATTCGTCGGAGTCGAGCTCGGCCGCCACCGTCACATCCATCGACGTGCTCTTGGAGGACTCGCGCGCCTGCCACTTCAACGCCGGGATCAGGCCGAGATCGTCCAACATCGAAGGCCGCAACAGAAGTGCCATGTTGCGAACCACGCGGACCGTACCCTCCACCAGCCCTTTGATGGTTTCCACATGCCGGCGCGACTGCTCTTCGGACCGCACCGCCAGGCCCGCCGAAAGGTTGCGCAGTTCGATGAGCACCGCCGAGAGCGCCTGCCCCACTTCATCATGCAACTCGCGCGAGAGAGACCGCCGCTCCGATTCCTGCGCCTGCACCAGGCGCGCCGACAGTTCCTTGAGCTGCGTGCGGGCATCCGCCACTTCCACATACTGCAAGCGCGCCTGCTCTTCCAGATTCAGTATCCTGCGCATCGTGAACAAAGCCAAACCCACTCCCAGGGCCAGCGCTGCCATCAACGTCAGCAGCAGCCGGGTTTGGAAACTGAGCAGCAGTGAAACCACCTGATGGTTCCCGGCATCCAGCTGCTGTTCGTTGATGTCGGCGATCCGGCCCGCGATCGCGAGCATATTCTGCCGGCGCGGAAACACTTCGTCGCGCAGAAACGAATATCCCGAGCGGCGCCTCTCGGCCGCGTCCCAATGGAAGATCGGAGCCAAAATCCCCCAATACTCCATCAACTCGGTGCGCAGGGCGGTGTAATGGTGGTACCTCGGCCGGAGCCACTTGGCGCCCGTAGGAATCAAGCGCCGCCTGCATGTGCTTGCGGACGTCTTCCAAACTGGCCCGGTAGGCGTCGGCCCGCTGAGGTTCGGGTTCCAGCAGGTAGTCCCGGACGTAAGTGCCCGAAACGTAAACGTCGGAACGGATGTCGTTTAGCGCATGATTTTCTGAAAGATAGCGTTGCCTGATTTGATCGTCACTGTGGCGGAACTGCTGCAGAACACGCAGCGCATCGATTCCGGCCAGGGCCATAATCGAGAGCAGCCCGCCAAACCCAACCGCGAGTGCGAAGCGAGAGCGAAAAAACACACTGTCTGAACGAGTTTGTTCCGAACCCATAGTATCAGAAGCAAACCTGCGGCCCTCGCTCATGAGGCTGCTGGAGCGCATTTACCCCATGCTACCCGAGGCCGTGCGGCGCCGAGCCAATCTACCTGTATTTTTGTCGAAAAATACCAACCGCGCGGTATAGGGCCGGACGGCCGCCGCGCCGTATCTTAGGCATAGACGATTCTTGAAGCGCCTCGGTCAAGCTATGCATTATCGGCTACAATCGCGTCTAGGGAAATGACTCAACCAAACGTTCTTTCGCCGGTCGATCTGGATAAACTCAAGGCCTTCGATAGCTGCACGATTTCCAACGCCATCGAGCGGCTAGCGGTGCGGCTCCGCAACGAGGGATTCCTTTCCGGCGTGGCACGCTGCCGGTTTCCGGACCTCCCTCCGATGGTCGGTTACGCAGCCACCGCAAGTATGCGAACCGCGTCCCCGCCGATGAGCCACCGGTGCTATTACGATCGCATCGATTGGTGGGAATATGTGGCTTCGTTGCCCGAGCCAAGGATCATGGTTTTGCAGGATGTCGATCACTCGCCGGGCTTGGGCGCGTTTGTCGGTGAAATTCACGCCAGCATCGGCCTGGCTCTGAATTGCATCGGTTGTGTCACCAACGGCGCGGTTCGCGATTTGCCGGCCGTGGAAGCCCTGGGGTTTCAAATGTATGCTGGAGCGCACCTCGGTGTCACACGCGTACGCTCACATAGCGGAATTTGGTGAACCAGTGGAGATCGACGGTCTGAAGATTTCGTCCGGGGACCTGTTGCACGGCGACCGCCACGGAGTCCTGACCATCCCTCTGTCTATCGCAGCGGACGTTTCCTTGGAAGCCTCCAAAATCTGCCTGGAGGAACGCGACTTGATTCGGTTCTGCCGCTCTTCGCATTCTCAGCTTAGCGGAATTGTCTGATCGGATTCAAAAGATGAACGCCTGTTGCGATTTGCCGTGGCGGGACGTTGAATAGACCTATGAAGTCAAATTCCCGTGTGATTCTGTGGTTCGGCCTGGTCGCGGTTGCCGGCGGCGTTCTGTCTTCCTGTAGCGGGACCGGAAAGGTGCAGGCGAAAGATCCCGGTGAACCGGGGTCGCCGGATTCGGCCGGAGTTTCGGTGGGTGTTGCAAAGGTCGGGAGAAAAGATTTGGGGCGGACGTTGACCCTTTCCTCCGAGCTGGTCCCGTTCCAGGAGATCGACGTATACGCCAAGGAATCCGGATTCGTAAAGGAACTCAATGTCGACTACGGAGACCGCGTGCAGAAGGACCAAGTCCTGGCGACCTTGGAAATCCCCGAGTTGCAATTGCAACTGAAGCAGGACGACGCGGCTATCAAGAACGCCTCCGACCATGATATCTCACGCCCAGAACGAATTGAGCCGCGTGGAAGCCCAGCAGAAAGTGTTTCAACTTCAGTTCGACCGGTTGAGCGGCGTCGCGAAGTCTAAACCTGGCCTTGTGGCCCAGCAGGAAGTGGACGATTCCGAGGGCAAGGCGTTGGCCTCGGCGGCGCAAGTGGAAGCGTCCAAGTCCAACCTGCAAGCCGCTGAAAGCAAGCTGGCTGACGCACAAGCCAAGCGCGAGCAGGATCAGGCGCTGTTCGATTACGCAAAAATCACCGCTCCGTTTGCGGGCGTCGTGACGCAGCGCTTTGCCAATCTTGGGACGCTGATGCAAAGCGGGCACCAGTTCCAGCACGCAAGCCCTGCCGTTGGTCCGGCTCTCCCAGGACGATCTCTTCCGGCTGGTGATTCCGGTGCCCGAGTCCTACGTTAAATTCATCCATCTGGGCGATATGGTAAACGTCAACGTCCCGTCGCTGAACCGGACTTTCCCGGGTAAAGTAGCCCGCTTCTCAGTGGATGTTCGCGAGGATACCCGCACCATGCACACCGAAGTGGACGTGCCGAATCCGAACCGCGTCCTGCTTCCAGGCCTGTACGCGGAAGCTACTATCACGCTGGAACAGAAGAAGAACGCGATCTCGCTTCCCCTGCAGGCGGTGAATCAGGAGAATGGCCAGACGACGGTGGATCGTGGTCGATTCGTCCAACAAAATCGAGGAGCGCAAAGTTGTGCTCGGCATCCAGACCGCGACCGACGCCGAGGTTCTCTCCGGCCTGCAGGAAGGCGACATGGTGGTGGTCAGCGACCGCAGCAGTCTCAAGCCGGGTGAGGAAGTACGGCCCAAGACGATTGAACTGGTGCAATACCAAGGCCAGGAAGAACAGAAGTAAGTCTGAACTGTGTCCCGCTTCTCCATCCGCAATCCATACTTCATCGTGGTGATTTGCCTGGCGCTGATGGTCATCGGCGTAACCAGCCTGGCGCGGATGCCGGTGGATCTGTTCCCATCCATCAATCTTCCTGAAGTGGTGGTGGCGACTTTCTATTCCGGAATGCCGCCGCAAGATATCGAAACTGACATCACCAATCCGCTGGAGCGGTTTTTCACTCTCGCCTCTGGCATCGATCACATGGAATCGCGCTCCCTGCTGGGCGTGAGCATGATCAAAGTCTATTTCCAGCCCGGCACCGATGCCGACGCCGATGTGACCGAGCTTTCCAATCTGGCCTTGGCCGATTTGAAGCGGCTGCCGCCGGGAACTCTGCCGCCCGTGGTTTTGAAATTCGATGCTTCCAGCTTGCCCGTTTGCCTGGTGACTTTGAAGGGCGCGGGACTGTCCCAAACCGCAGCTTCACGACGTCGGTCAGTTCACCATTCGCAACCAGATCGCGGTAGTAAAGGGCGCCGAGATTCCTCCGCCCTTTGGCGGAAAGTACCGCCAGGCTATGGTCTATGTGGACCCTTACAAATTGTTGTCGCGGCAACTCAGCTTGATGGATGTGGTGGACGCTTTGAACAAAAGCAACCTCATTCTGCCGGCGGGCGACGTGAAGATGGGGCCCTTCGATTACTATGTCTACTCCAACAGCCTGGTGAAGAAGGTCGCGGACCTGGATCAAGTTCCGATCAAAACCAAAGGACAAAGCTGGGTTTCCATCGGAGACATCGGCGAAGCGAAGGACGCCAACCAGATTCAGTACAACATCGTCCGCGTGGACGGCCAGCGTTCCGTGTACTTGCCGATCATGAAGCAGGGCGGGGACACCAACACCATTCAGGTGGTGAACGGTATCCGCGACATGCTTGGCAAGCTGTTTGATATTCCGCAGCAGTTGGAAGCGAATGTGGTGTTCGATCAATCGGCTTTCGTCAAAGAGGCGATCCAGACGCTGCTGCATGAAGGCCTGATCGGACTGGCGCTAACCAGCCTGATGATCCTGATTTTCCTGGGCAGCCTGCGCGCAACGGTGGCGGTCTTCCTGTCGATTCCGCTCTCCGCGGTAGCCACGTTCGTGGTCCTGTACCTGTGGGGCAGCACCATCAACACGATGATTCTGGGCGGGCTGGCACTGGCCTTTTCGCGCGTGATCGACAATTCGGTGATCGCGCTGGAAAACATCTATCGCCATCTGGAGATGGGAGCGTCGCCCGAGGCGGCAGCCGAGAGAGGCGGTGCGGAAGTGAGCCTTGCTGTCCTGGCCGCGACGCTAACCACGGTGGTGGTGTTCTTCCCGGTCACCTTTCTCTACGGCGTCAGCAAGTTTCTGTTTTCCGCCCTGGCGCTGGCGGTCGCGATTTCGCTGTTTGCCTCCTACTTCGTGGCCATGACCGTGATCCCGCTGTTTTGCGCGCGGTTCCTGAAAGGCTTCCATCACGCCGCAGGACGGTCACGGCGAGCGGTGGGTTCAACGCGTGGTTCAACCGCGAGTTCACCCGTCTGCTGGACTTTTATGAACGGTGGGTACGGCGCGCGCTGCGGCGGCCTGTTCTCACGATCGTGCTCCTGGCAGGGGTCTTCGTCGCGAGTCTCGCGCTCTATCCGCTGCTGGGTGTGGCCTTCTTCCCGCAAACCGATGCCGGCCAGTTCACCATCAATCTGAAAGTTCCCACCGGTTCGCGCATTGAAGCCACCGACGACTATGTGGCCAAGGTTGAGCAGTTGATCCGGAAGGTCGTCGATCCGGCCGACTTTAAGATGATCGTCTCGAACATCGGGATCGTGCCGGATTTCTCCGCCCTTTACACCACCAACGCCGGCCCGTATACCGCGACCATTCAAGTGGCGCTGCAACGATTCGCACCGGGTGAGCAGCTTCGAATACATGGACCGGGTGCGCCGGCAGATTGCGCGTCAGTATCCGGATCTGCGAACGTTCTTCTCCAGCGGATCGATGGTGGATGCGATTCTGAACATGGGCGCGCCCGCGCCGATCGACGTCCAGGTGAGCAGCCGCGATCTGGATGCTACCTACAACGCCGCGGAAGGACTGGCCGCGCAAATCCGCAAATTGCCGGGCATCGGCGAGGTTTACATCCCGCAGGACATGAATTATCCCGCCATCCGCCTCAACGTGGACCGCGTGCACGCCTCCGAACTCGGCCTCACGCAGAAAGAGATCGTCGATAACGTCATCACCGCGCTCAATTCGAATACGATGATCGCGCCCAATTACTGGGTGGACCATCAGACCGGCAACGACTATTTTCTGACTGTCCAGTACTACGAGAGTGGCCACCCTGCCATCCACAACTTTGTCGACCTGACGCAGATTCCTCTGCGGCAACGTACCGAGCAACACCCGGCTGGACCGCGCCGGATCATCATTTTCAGGCCGTCGATGGCGTTCGGCCAGTTACCACTTTGGGGAATGTCGCGAGCGTTGAATTCGTGCAGTCGCCCACGGAAATCGATCATTACCAGATTCAGCGCGTGGCGGACGTCTATGTCACTCCTTCCGGCGAGGACCTGGGCAAAGTCTCGGCGCAGATCAACAATCTGCTGGCGCGGAACAAGCTTCCGGACGGCATCCGCATTAACCTCCGCGGCATGGTGCAGGCTATGCAGCAATCCTTTACCAGCTTCGCGATCGGTTTGTCGCTGTCGGTGGTTCTGCTGTTCCTGATCCTGGTCGCTCAGTTCCGCTCCTTCAAGGATCCATTCCTCATCATGCTGGCAATCCCCATGGGATTTATCGGCGTGCTGGTGATCCTGCCGCTCACGCACACCACGTTGAACGTGATGTCGCTGATGGGCATTCTGATGCTGGTAGGCGTCTCGGCGTCCAACAGCATCCTCATTGTGGAGTTCGCACACCGGCTGGAGGAACAAGGCCGTACGGTTGAGGACGCCGTCATCACCTCCTGCCGCGTTCGCCTGCGGCCGATTCTGATGACCTCGCTCGCCACCATCATCGGAATGGTTCCGATGGCCTTGAAGCTGGGGACCGGCAGCGAGCAGTATGCGCCGCTCGCGCGCGCCATCATCGGCGGCCTCACTTCTTCGGTCCTGCTGACCGTGTTCATCGTTCCGGCCGCTTATCTGCTGGTGTATCGCAGGAGGCCCGCAACCGCGGAGTAGAATCTCGAATGCCACGCTTTTCGATTCGAAATCCATACTTCATCGTCGTCATTTGCCTGGCGCTGGCTGTGATCGGAGTCACCAGCCTGGCGCGCATGCCGGTGGATTTGTTCCCCACCATCAACATGCCGGAAGTCATCGTCGCGACGTTCTACTCCGGCATGCCTCCCGAAGACATCGAGACCGACATCACCAATCCCCTGGAGCGGTTTTTCACGCTTGGCCTCCGGCATCGACCACATGGAATCGCGATCGCTGCTGGGCGTCAGCATGATCAAGGTGTTCTTCCAGCCGGGAACCAACGCCGACGCCGATGTCACGCAGCTGTCCAATCTGGCGCTGGCGGACTTGAAGCGGCTGCCGCCCGGAACGCTTCCGCCCGTGGTGTTGAAATTCGATGCGTCCAGCCTTCCGGTATGCCTGGTGACGGTAAAGGGCGCAGGGCCTCAACGAAACGCAGCTCCACGATCTGGCGCAGTTCCAGATCCGCAACCAGATCGCGGTGGTGAAAGGCGCGGAAATCCCCGGCGTGTTTGGCGGCAAGTATCGCCAGGCCATGATCTACGTCGATCCGTACAAGCTGCTGTCGCGGCAATTGAGCGTGATGGATGTGGTGGATGCGGTCAACGACAGCAACCTGATTCTTCCCGCCGGCGACGTCAAGATCGGCCCGAATGACTATTACGTCTACTCCAACAGCCTGGTAAAGAACGTCAAGGATCTGGACAGCGTGCCTCTCAAGACGGTGGGGACGCAGTGGGTTTCGGTGGGGGATGTCGGCGAAGCCAAAGACGCCAGCCAGCTCCAGTACAACATCGTCCGCATTGACGGCCAGAAGTCCGCCTACATTCCCATCATGAAGCAGGGCGGCGACACCAACACCGTACAGGTGGTGGATGACGTCCGCAATCTTACCGCCCATCTGTTCGATCTCCCCCGGCAGTTGAAGACCAGCATCGTCTTCGATCAGTCCGTTTTCGTCAAAGAAGCGTTGAACACGGTGCTGCATGAGGGCGTGATCGGTCTGGTGCTGACCACGTTGATGATTCTGATTTTCCTCGGAAGCATGCGCGCCACTTTCGCGGTCCTGCTGTCGATTCCGATTTCCGCGCTGGCCACCTTCGTCATTCTTTACATGCTGGGCAGCACGGTGAATACGATGATCCTGGGCGGCCTGGCGCTGGCGTTCTCGCGCGTCATCGACAACTCCGTCATCTCGCTCGAAAACATCTACCGCCACTTGGAAATGGGCTCGTCGCCCGCGGTTGCCGCGGAGGAAGGCGGAGCGGAAGTGAACCTCGCGGTGCTGGCCGCCACGCTGGTCGATGTGGTCGATTTCTTTCCGGTCACGCTGCTGGTCGGCGTGAGCAAGTTCCTGTTTTCTTCGCTCGCTCTGGCCTTCTGCCTGTCGCTGCTGGCTTCGTTTGTGGTGGCCATGACGGTGATCCCGCTGTTCTGCTCCAAGTTCCTCAAGGGCTTCCATCACGAGCACGGCTCGACGGCGCGCCGGAGGATCGATCGCTGGGCGGCCGCTTCAATGCCTGGTTCAACCGGATGTTCAATCGCTCTGCTGGATTTCTACGAGCGCTGGGTGCGCCGCGCGCTGAAGCGTCCGGCGCTGACGCTGGCCCTGCTCATGGGCATCTTCGTGGCGAGCCTTGGCAATCTATCCTTTTCTGGGACGCGCGTTCTTCCCGCAAACCGACGCCGGCCAGTTCACGCTCAACGTCAAGGTCCCCACCGGAACCCGCATCGAAGTGACGAATCAGTACGTCGCCAAGATCGAAGATCTGATCCGGCCACGTGGTTCCGCCGCACGATCTCAAGATGATCGTCTCCAATATCGGAGTGGTGAACGACTTTTCGTCGCTCTACACCACCAACGCCGGCGAATACACAGCCACCATCCAGGTGGCCCTGAACGACGATCACAGCATCAGCAGCCTGGTCTACATGGACCGCGTCAAGAACGAACTGACCGCGAAATTCCCCGACGTTCGCGCCTTCTTCCAAAGCGGCTCCATGGTGGACGCGATTCTCAATTCCGGCATGCCCGCGCCCATCGACGTTCAGGTGAACACCCGCGATCTGGGCGCCACTTACAACGTGGCTCAGGATCTTGGCGCGCCGCATTCGAAAACTGCCCGGCGTGGGCCAGATCTATATCCCGCAGGACATGAACTATCCCGCGATTCGCCTGAACGTCGATCGCGTGCACGCCGCAGAACTCGGGCTCTCGCAGAAGGATATCGTCGACAACGTCATCACCGCGCTCAATTCGAATACGATGATCGCGCCGAACTACTGGGTGGATTATCAGACCGGCAACGATTACTTCCTGACTGTGCAGTACGCCGAGCACGGCAAAGCCGCCATTCACAACCTGGTCGATCTGAAGCAGATTCCGCTTCGCGCTCCGAACCTGACGGAGCCGACCACGCTCGATTCCGTCGTGTCACTGGAAAAGCTGCAATCCCCGACTGAAATCGATCACTACCAGATCCAGCGTGTGGTGGACATTTATGTCACCCCTTCCGGCGAAGATCTCGGCAAACTGACCAGCGCGATCCAGGAGACCATTCGCGATGCCAAACTGCCGTCGAATATTCGCGTCAACTTGCGCGGCATGGTGGAAGGCATGAACGCATCGTTCAAGAGCTTTGCCATCGGGTTCGGCATTTCGTTCATCCTGCTGTTCCTGATCTTGATCGCGCAGTTCCGGTCGTTCGTCGATCCTTTCCTGATCATGCTTGCCATTCCGATGGGTTTCGTCGGCGTGCTCATCATTCTGCCGCTGACCCATACCACGCTGAATGTCATGTCGCTGATGGGCGTGCTCATGCTAATCGGCATCGCGGACTCCAACAGCATTCTGATTGTAGATTTCGCGCACAAGCTAGAAGAGCAGGGTTTGTCGGTGGCCGACGCCATAGTCACGGCCTGCCGCGTGCGCTTGCGGCCGATTCTGATGACCTCGCTCGCAACCATCATCGGCATGATCCCGATGGCCATGAAGCTCGGCGAAGGCGGCGAGCAGTACACGCCGATGGCGCGCGCCATCATCGGCGGCCTGACTTCCTCGGTGTTGCTCACCATATTCATCGTTCCCGCCGCATATCTTCTGGTCTATGGAAGGAAGAGAAGGAATGTTTCCGAGGCGTAGCCGGACGGCTTTTTTAATCGCGGTTCCCGCGCTATTATCGGCGCCCTTGTTCGCCCAGGCTCCGCCCATGTTGACGCTACAGCAAGCCGAGGCGCTGGCCATCAAGAATCATCCACAGATCCAGGCTGCCCAGAACGAAATCAACTACGCGAATCAGCAGATCGTGATCAATCGCGCGCCTTACCTTCCGACCATCACTGGCGAGGTGACTGGATCGCAGAGCTACGACGGCTCGCGGATCGGCGCCGGCAATTTGCAGGCGTCGCGCCTATTTCAGCGCGAAGGCCAGGGCGTTGACATCGAGCAGTTAGTCACAGACTTCGGACGCACTTCCAACCTGGTATCCAGCGCGCGTTTTCAAGCGCAAGCAGCGGTCCAGAACTCGACTGCGACGCGGTACACAGTTCTGCTTGACGTAAACCGCGCGTATTTCGACGTTCTCCGGGCGCGGGACACCGTAAAAGTCGCCGAGCAGACCGTGAGCGCGCGCCGGGTGCTGGACGATCAGATCACCGAGCTGGCCCGCAACAATCTTCGGTCCCAGGTCGACGTCGCTTTCGCGGATGTCAATGTATCGGAGGCGAAGCTTCTGCTACTGCGCGCCCAGGATACCGTGACCGGAGCGATTGCGGAGTTGGGCCGGGCCATGGGTTCTGATCAGCCGGCCAACTTTACTCTCTCCGATGAACCTCTTCCCACAGCGCCGCCGGCCACCGCCGATTCGCTGGTCGCCCAAGCCATTGACAATCGTCCCGAACTCGCATCGCTGCGCGCGGCGCGCGAGGGAGCTTACAAATTTGCCGCGGCTGAAAAAGACTTGAAGCGGCCAACCGTCAGCGGTCTCGCCGTGGCAGGCTATACTCCTTACATCAATAACCCCACCTCTTCGCCGATTCCGCCCGAGTATGAGGCTGTCGCCGCCAACGTCAGCATCCCCATCTTCAATGGCCATCTGTTCTCCGCCCGCGAGGAAGCCGCCTATCAACGGGCCTTGGAATCCGATCAAAGGCTTCGCGATGAACAGCAGCGAATCAGCCGCGACGTTCGCGTGGCTTGGGCCAGCGCTAACGATGCCTATCAGAGAATCGATGTCACGGCTCAATTCTTGCGGCAAGCCTCGCTGGCGCAGCAACTGGCCCAGGGACGATATGATCTAAGCTTGGCTTCGATCGTCGAGCTGACCCAGGCGCAGTTGAACGTTACCCAGGCGGAAATCGAAAATCTCAACGCCAAGTACGACTATCAGATCCAATACGCCGCGCTCCAATTCACCATTGGCCTCCTCCGCTAGCGTTTTCCGGGAGGTACAACGCTTTCCGCTGCGCCGCATTGGCCTGGCGCTGGCGAGTCCGCCCTGCTTCATGCTCGGCCTTCTCATCTGGCAAGTGGTCCTGGGACATACCTGGGGCAAACATCCCATGTCCAACGGCGACGTTATCGGATGGACGGTGTTCCTTTGGCTGATCTATATTCGTCTCATCACCGTTCGATTGGTCACCGAGGTTCGCCCGGGGGAATTGTCGATCGCCATGCGCGGGCTGTGGCGTTTGCGCCGCGTTCCACTCGACCAACATCAAATCGGTGGAAACGATCGCTCATGACCCCGCGCGCGATTACGGCGGTTACGGCATCCGATCCACTCGTGCCGGCAAGGCTTATGTGGCAGGCGGCAGCTTGGGCGTGCGCATCACACTCGCGTCGGGAGAGAAGCTGGTGGTGGGAACGCAACGGCCCGATGAATTGGCTGCGGCGCTCCGGGCTCCGGCCGTCTTGCCCCGCTCCGGCCGGGAATCGTTCGAGGGATCCAAGGGATAGCGCGATTTGCCAAACAACCCTACGGTTTCCACTCGTCGATGGCCTTCCTCGGAAGCGAGCCCGGAAGGAAATCGACCAGCTCCAGCCGGACGCCGTTTGGATCGATGACGTTGGTGATGCTGGTTTTCGTCGAACCGGTCCGAGGATCATTCACCTGGACTCCATGCAGGCGCAGCGCTGCGACTGTTGCCATTTGGTCCTCCGGCCAGATGCCGATGTGGCTCAGCCCGACGGGACGCTCCGCGGTGGCAGGCGCCAACTCCAGGAACGTGTCCTTGGTGATCTGAAGATAGGCCAGCGTGGGCTTGCCGTCGGCACTCTTGATGGTAAAGGCTTCGCGGAATCCCATGGTCTGCGTGTAGAACCGCATGGACTCATCGAAATCCTTCACGTAAATTCCCACGTGATTCAACCGGAGCCCTGAAACCTGACTGCTTTGGGCCCGGCCGGGCTGCATCAGAAAAACTCCCACTCCGATTCCAGCAGCAAACAACGCACAACCACCGATGATGCGGCGCATAAGCGCCTCCTTCCGCCTGAGTTACTTTCCAACCAGGTGCTTCAGGCTCGTATTGTTCTCCGCACAAACAAATTCGATCAATTCCGTGTCCGGCATCAAACGCTGAACCAGTTTGAAGCTCCACGGCCTGGTGAACGTCTTCGGATCGTCCACGGTAATTTCGATCTCCAGCGTCCCGTAATTCAACCGCCGGAAACGCTCGGTCAGCCTGCCGGCGCTCGTGATGGGCGTGCCTTCCTCGTCGATCCAGCCCATGTCCCGGAAGCCGGTGGTTTGGACCACCAGTGTATCGCCTTCCCACTTGCCGATGGAATAGCCGTACCACCACGGCTCCGGGTCGTTGTTAGGGAGCGGGCGGCCATCGGCAAAGATCTGCCGGATTCCATCATTGGCTTCGTACAAAATCAGAACTAGACCGCGCGTCTGAATGATCTTGCGGGCCTGCGGATGGCTGTGGAGCTGGATCGGATTGATGGGCAAACAGTGCGCGTCGGGATGGTCCTTACTATGTTCCGCCAGACGCTGCCTGCGCAGTTCAGCGGCCCAAGGCTGGAGCGGGAGACCATCGGGAAACAGCGACGGAAGATCCTGGAAGGGACGCGGTCCGGAAGGAAGCTTCGTGCCAAGCGCGTTGGCCGGAACAGGCGGCGGCGCTCCGGGGACCAAGCCGCGATCCCAGACTCCCGAAAGATCGGGGTGGCCGCCGGAAGTCTTCGGCGCGGGCGCATCCATATTGACGCGGCCATCCGTCAGCCTGGGCGCTCCCGCGTCGCGGTACGTGGGCCATTGCGCGAAAAGCGAAGCCGGAAAAATTACGAGTGCAAGCGCGAGCCGGTGAGGGGAAGTGGTCCGATCGCCCACCCCGATACTGTACCGCAGTCCTAAGTTTGCTGGACGCTAAAGGACGAGCGCGCGCACAAAACGCGCCGCACCCTCATCCGGCGTGGTGATGGTCAAGAGCATTCGGCAGCCGGCGCTACTCCTTTTTGTACGTCACCTCACGGGGCTCGCCGCGTCCGCCTGAGACGGTCAGCTTGAGTTCGCCTCCTGAGATCGTGCCTTTGTACTCTTGAGTGATTTTGTTATCGCCAAACTCACGGACAACGGTAAAGGAGACGTTGCCCCCATCGATTTTTCCATTGGAAATCTCAACCGGTCCGCCACGGCCTCCCTGGATGCTGCCCGTAAGGACATTGTCAGAGGCCTTCAGCGTGAGGGTCCGGGTCTGCGGACCATTTCTTCCTTCGATCTGACCGGTCCACTTGCCGTCAATATCCGCGGCGAAACTCACCCCCAGGGTAAGCGCTGCAAAAACCACCATCCATCGAAAGCTTGAAGCGAATGTTTTCATCGATCCTCTCCTTGGTGGACACCGTCAGGCGCACCTATTAGAAGACCGATGCAATCGGCGCCGCGGGTGTAAGGGTTTGTCAAAAAGTGGTCACCTCATCGCGCCGCCGCGCTGATCTTCCCCCGCAAATACCAGGAAAACATTCCACGATACCTCTGTTGCAGCTCCGTGTTCTGCCAATCCTTTCCTGTTATTACCCCGCGGCAAGTTGGCGCTCCGCACCGGCATGTCATTGTGTAGTCGTCGTCATCGGTGGTGGCCCAATCGTGCGTAAGCTCTTCCCCCGCTGCGATGCGCCGCAGCGCCACAAATACGATCTGGCCCTGCACGGCAAGGTTCGGATCGCAGGAATGATTGCTGAAGATCATGCCGCCTTCCCGCTCGTCGATATTGAGCGGTCCGACGAAAAGATCGTCGGCGATTTGAATTTCCGCGGGTCCGAGCGTGGGCGCGATTTCGCGAAGCGTCGCGCGGGTGAAGATATATCCGCCCTTCACACACACAATTTCGCCGGGCTGAAACTCACCAATCGCGAAAAGCCCGCGGCCGTGAATCGGGCTGGATTGGACGGCCGCTTTGGGCGAAAGATAGGAGAGTGCCTGAGATTGCATCTTGGAGCGCCAACCGATGCGAATCCGCCCGGCCCATACCAGCTTAAGCCAGCGCGCCCTTATATAACGCCGTGAGCTTGGCCCACGCCTTTTCGGCTTCGGGCTTGTCGTACGTAGGCGTGCCATCGGCTTGCTTCGGCATGTCGGGCACGCACCAGCCATGGAAACAGGTCTGGTACACTTCGATCTCGGCCGGATTCCCCGCAGAGATGAACGCTTCCTTCAGCTTGTCCTTGGCGTCCGGTTGACGCACGTCGTCGCTGTGTGCGATGCCGAAATACATCTTCGCTTTGATCTTCGGCGCGAGCAGGTGCGGACTGTCGGGCTTGTCGGTCACCAGGCCACCGCCGTGGAACGATCCGCCGGCGCCGACCCGATCCGGCACCGTGGCGCAAGTCTTCATCACCAGCGGTCCACCCATGCAGTAGCCCTGTGTCCCGATCTTTTTCGACTTGTTCACCTGTTTCTGATCATCGAGAAAAGCGATATACGCTTTTGCATCCATTTCCGCATGGCCGGCCGCGTTCACCGATTCCATCAGCGGCCCGATCTTGCCTCTTTCCTTGCCGAAATCCACTGTGGAGGCATCCGTCCAGAACGGCGCTTTGCCCATGCGGTAGAACGGATTGGGCACCAAAACCGAATAACCCTGCGCGGCCAGACGTTTGCCCATTTCGCGCATGGAGGGCCGCAAGCCGAACGCGTCGCACCACAGCAGAACGCCCGCGTGAGAACCCGAAGCCGGATGAATAAAGGCGGCGTCGCAAGTGCCGTCGGGCGTCTTGATCTCGACGTCGGTCTCAACTACCTTCATCGCTGCCGAAGCCGTACCCGCAGCGGCGAGGCCCGCCGCTACCGATGTTATGAAGTCGCGACGCGGAAGTCCGCGTGACTCATCATTGATTTTAGGATCTTGAGTTTCGTCCGCCATTTGCTATCTCCTCTGTGACAGTGTATCGCTTCCCTAATGCTCCTGGAGGATTTGATTCGCTTGCATTCTGTGTCATAGTTTCTTCCCAGGAGGAACCCCATGAAGTATTGCACCCGATTTGTGTCTTCAGCGCTGGCCCTCGGGCTATGTGCGTTTAGTCTTGCAGCCCAGAACTTTGGCGGACAACCACAAGGCTGCTCCAATCTTCCTGGCTACGGCGCCCTGCAGAGCGCGATCTCGAAAGCGACCGCTGCCGAAACCAGCGGGCTCAACAATCAGATGTGGGCCACCATCGTCAATCGCGATGGCGTAGTTTGCGCGGTTGCATTTTCCGGTGTGAACCGCGGAGCGCAGTGGCCTGGAAGCCGCGCAATTTCGGCCCAGAAGGCCAATACCGCGAATGCGTTCAGCCTGGACGCGTCTTCGAGTTCCAACGGATCCGGCCAATCGAGCGGCCTCGCGCTTTCCACCGCCAATCTGTATTCGGCCGTGCAACCCGGCGGCAGCCTCTACGGCTTGCAAGCCAGCAACCCTGTGGATACCGAAGTCGCCTACGGCGGGCAGTCGTCGTTCTACGGCACCGCGTTCGACCCGATGGTCGGCTTCAAGATCGGAGGCGTCAACGTTTTCGGAGGCGGCCTCGCGCTGTATGGGCCGGGTCGGGTGCTGATCGGCGCGGTCGGCGTCAGCGGTGACACGTCCTGCGCAGATCACCACATCGCATGGCGCGTGCGCGCTCTCTTGAAGCTGGACCATCTGTCGGGGGTCGGCGGCGTCTCGGGCGATCCCGCGCATCCGGACAACATCATCTATGACATCGCAGCCAATCCGAATGGCGGCACCGGCATCAGCGCCGGCGGATTCGGGCATCCTACCTGCATCAACACGGGCAACCAGGCGGCTCTTCCGCCAGTCGAGTAGCTCGTCTCTCGGAGAAAGTGGGCGTGCCGTCTACTTCGCGCGCCCTTTGAATCCTTCGGTGATCGTTTGAATTTTGTAGAGGCTCATCGCCGTGTTGCGGACACCATCCGGCGTTTTGATCTCTTGACCGTTGGCGTCCACCGCGCCTATCATCGCTGCGTACAAGGTCTTCTTGCCCGGGCCGGAAAACGCCACGCTGATGACGGTGCGAGGCGTCGGAATCATGCCCAGATATTTTCCGTCGGGGTCGAACACCTGAATGCCGTTCGCAGTATCGAAGATGCGCCCCTTGCTGTCGATCGCCATGCCGTCGCCGTTCCCGCCGCCTTCCAGTTTGGCGAACTCGCGCTGATTCTTAACTGAGCCCTCGGGCTGCACATCGTAGGCCATGATCACCGGGCCGTTGGTGACGTAGAGCGTCTTCTCATCCGGGCTGAGGTTGATCCCGTTGCTCCGAATTTTCTCGCCGATGCCGATAACCTCGCCGCCCGGTTTGATGTAGAAGACACCGCTGCCTGTGTTGGTAGTAAAGTAGACGCCGCCCTTCTTATCGGCGATCAAGTCATTCACGCGCCCGAGTCCCATGCCCATGAAGCTGTTCGCGAGGACTTTGCGCTCGGGCGTGAGGACTGCGACGCCGGTGGGTTCGGCGCAATCGGCGGGCTTACCACCCATGTGACCGCCGGGATCGGTACAGGTTCGCTCGTCGACGATAATCTGGCCCTTTGTCCCGATGGTCACCGCCCCAGGCCCGTGACCGTTCGTCAAAAAGACCGAAAACTTGTCCTTCTTGTCGAGCATGTTGACGTGATTGGTCTGCTCCTGCGCGAACAGCAGCCCATCTTTGTAGCCTACGATGCCATCGGCGTTCGAATCGCCTTGCCAAACCAGAGTCCACTTGGCGCCGGCATCAATCACTCCGGGAATTGCGGTGATCGTCACCTCTTTAGGCGGAGGAGGCTGCGGGAAGGTTCGGGGCTGCGCGGCGAGCTCGCCTAAGGCGAGAGCGGATAGCAGTAGAAGTTTCGTCGTGGAAGACATGTTGTTGTTATACCGCTTTGCTGCCGCACTCCGAAACAGCCGAGTCGGGCGAGCCGGGCGATCGGCGCGGATGTAGAATGTGTGGAGATGAAGAGGGTGATCGGGATCTTGGCCGTGACGGCGGCAATGGCGCTATCCCTGTCCGCTCAGACATCCACGTATCGCGCGCCGCGGACCGCGGGCGGCAAGCCCGACCTCAACGGAATTTGGCAGGCGCTCAACGAAGCCAATTGGGATATTGAAGCTCACGTGGCGCGGGCCGCGCTGGCGCTGCGGCCTGGTCCTTATGGTCCGGTGCCTGCGGCGCCCGTGCTGGCGCTCGGCGCAGTTGGGTCCGTGCCTCCTGGCGTCGGCGTGGTAGAAGGCGGCGAGCTCCCCTATAAGCCGGAGGCCCTGGCGAAGCGGAATGAGAATCGGGAGAACTGGCTGTCCTCGGACCCCGAAATCAAATGCTATTTGCCAGGCGTTCCGCGCGCCACGTACATGCCTTACCCGTTCCAGATTTTGCAGAGCGCGAGTGCCATCGTGTTTGTCTACGAATACGCCGGAGCGGTTCGCAACATCTTTCTGAAGGACCCCGGGCCGCCGCCCGTCGATTCCTGGATGGGTCAGTCGGCTGGCCATTGGGAGGGCGACACGCTGGTGCTGGACGTCAAAGGCCAGAACGATTCCACGTGGTTCGATCGTGCCGGCAATTATCACAGCGAGGCGCTGCACGTGGTGGAACGCTACACGCGCACCAGCCCGGATGTCATTTCCTACCAGGCAACCATCGAAGATCCCAAGACCTTCACTCGTCCCTGGAAGATGAGCATGCTGCTGTATAGGCGCCAGGAAAAGAACGCGCAGCTTCTGGATTTCAAGTGCCCTGAATTTGTGGAAGAGTTATTGTATGGCCAGTGGCGCAAGAAGCCGCTTGGCAAGTAACGGAGGTGCGATTGTGCGGAAGCAGTTTGTCGTGTTCGCCGGTCTGACGGCGATTGCCCTGATTCCCTTCCCCGCGGCCGGTCAATCCACTTATCACCCGCCGCGATTGCCCGACGGCCACCCGGATTTGCAAGGCACCTATGACCTCGCCACGCTGACTCCGCTCGAAAGGACGGCCGGAACCAACGCCGTACTCACCCCCGAAGAGGCCGCCAAACTGGAGAAAGACACCGCGGCGCAGCGCGACAAAGGGAATGAGGCGATCAAAGGAGGAGATCGAGCAGCGCCTCCAAAGGGTGGCGATGGATCCACTGGCCCCGCGGGAGGCGTGGGGGGCTACAACGTCTTCTGGCTCGATCCCGGTTCGCGATACACCGTGGTGGACGGACAAATCCGCGCGTCGATCGTCGTCGATCCACCCAACGGCCGAGTGCCGCCGCTGAACCCAGCCGCGCGAAAACGAATGCTCGCCTTGTTGGCACGGCCGACGTCTGACAAGCAGGAAAGCAGGGATGTGGGACTCGAACCGCCCGGCTCTTACGACAACCCGGAGCAGCGGCCCTTGGGCGAGCGCTGCCTCCTCGGGTTTGGTTCAACATCGGGTCCGCCGGCTCTGCCGGATTACTTCTACAACAACCTTCACCAGATTGTGCAGACGCCGGACTCGGTGATGATCCTTACCGAGATGGTTCACGATGCGCGGATCGTTCGGATGAGCAGTGCAGGCAAGAATGTCGAGCATCTTCCGAAAGCCATTCGGCGCTGGATGGGGGATTCGGTGGGGCATTGGGAAGGCGACACGCTGGTGGTGGACACCACGAATTTCAACGACCAGACTCGATTCAGAGGCTCAACCGAGAATCTTCACTTGGTCGAGCGGTTCTCCCGCATGGATGCCAAAACGCTGCTGTATCGTTTTACTGTCGAGGACCCGGCCACCTGGGACCGGCCCTGGACTGGCGAATACGCCTGGCCCGCAACCAGCGAGCACATCTATGAATATGCGTGTCACGAGGCCAATTACGCGCTCGAGGACATCTTGCGTGGCGCGCGGGTGCGGGAAGCGGAAGCCGCGGAGAAGGCGAAAAAATGAGACTCTACATGAAACTTCTCGTCGCGATCGCCGGATTGTATCTGGCTGCTACAACGCCGCTTGCCGCGCATCATGCCTTCGGAGGCGAGTTCGATCCGGAGCGGCCAATTCTATTGAAGGGCAAAGTAGTCAAGGTTGAGTGGGTGAATCCGCACGCCTGGATTCACGTGGAAGTTACGAAGGCGGATGGCACGAAGGAAGTTTGGATGGTGGAGGGCGGAAGTCCGAATTCGCTCCTCAGGCACGGAGTCACGCGCGACAGTCTGCCCATTGGGACCGAGATTGTCGTGGACGGATATCAATCGCGGGACCACACAGTCAAGCGCGCAAATGGCCGCAATTTGACGTACCCGGATGGCCGCAAGTTGCTTTTGGGGTCGTCGGCGCCGGTGGCGCAGAACGACACCGATCCACCCAAGCAGAAATAGAAATTAAGTGGCGCGGGACTAACGGCTGTCCTCGTCAGATTTATCCAGGGAACCGTGGCTTTTGAGAATGGGCTGCGGATCGCGATCCGGCGCCGCGACGATTCTGCTGAGCTCCCCGCGGTCGAGCCAGAGAACGCTGCACGTCTCGCACGAATCAACCTCCACGTTGCCTCCTCCGCCATACGGATGCCGGTCCATCTCTTGTTTACAAAGAGGGCAGTGGAGTACTCGGCCGTCCTCGTAAACGCGCGGTGCCTGCGAGCTTCTCGACCAGTAGCGGAACTCGCGCAGAACTTCGAGCAGCGGCAGGAACTTTTCCATGTCGAACAGCATTCCGTGGCACTCGGTGCAGTAGAGCAGCTCGTGAGACTCGATGGATGCGTTCACGAGCACCACCTCGCCTACGGGGCAATCGTGTGAGGTCGGGTCCAGCACCAGCACGCCATCTTCGTCCACCGGAGGCGTGGACTGGCCGCCGCAATAATCGCAGATCATCAGACCCTGATCGCGAGACAAACGCATGGGCGCGCCACAGTTTTCGCAAGTCATAGGTAACCTACTGGGTGCAAACGTTCTCTTCGCGTGGAGAGAGGAAGCTCCACGACGTTGGTTTGAGTTCGATTACGCGGACTTGGCCGGAGCGGCCCAAAGACCCGATAGATTTGCCGTTGAGTGAGATTTCCAGCGCACCGGCGCTGCCAACACGCACCACCGCGCGAGTGGAAAAAGTCAGGCTCTCTTTGCTGCCTGCAGCGAACATCTTAGTGAAAGCGAGTTTCCCGTCGCTGCAAGCGGTCACCCAATTGTCGCCGCTCGCTTCGAGTAACGCGGTCGCCTGGCCGGCGGGAGGCGCGGGACTGGGGGCCGGTGCCGGCGCAGTAGAGCTCTGAGTTGCCGCGGGCTCCGTCGCCTGCACAGTGGGAGTCGGTACGGGCGCGGGGGCCGGAGCGGATATAGCGGGAGTGCTGCTTTGGGCATCGGCGAAGGTCTGAAGCGGAGCGTGCTTAGCGAAAGGCCCGAACCAAAGGACCCACACCGCCAACGCACTGCAGGCGGCGGCAATCGCGACAACCAACACGCGGGAGCGGGATTTCCCATTGGACGGAGCGGGCTGCTCAGTCTCACTCTTGATGAAGGCCTCCCGAATGGGATCAATCGCATAGATTGGCGGGGCGCCCTTCGCTGCCGCCGATCCTTTCACGATCGCCTTGGTTTCCGGCGGTTTCTCCGGCGGCTTTTCCGCGGGCGCGGCATCGGCCGCGACAACCGCGATGTCCTGTGGGGCCGGAAGCGGTGGCGCGGTTTCGGGATGAACCGGGTTCACGCCGCTCAAAATCTCAACTGGCTTCGCCACGAACGGAGAGTTGCCCAGGAAATTGAGCTTGATTTCGGACGGTTTCGCTGGTGTCAGCGTGGTCGGAGACGCAGCGGCCTCCGGAGGCTCCTCAACGATGGCATTGGGTTGCGAGGGAGGCTCTGGTTCTGGTGCCGCAGGCGACTCGACCGGAATCGCCAGTGCCTCGACTGGCGGTTCCTCGACTCGCGTGGCAACCGCCTCGGCCAAGGTTGCGAGCGGCTCCTCTGCAGGAATCACTTGAACATCCGAGGGCACGAGAATGAGCTCAAGTGGTTCCGCGGGCGGCAATTCCCCGCGCAGACGGCGATGATATTCCGCGACTAATGCCTCATTGCGATCCAGCTTGGAGGCCGTTTGGGGCAACGAAACTTTCGCCGTGGAATGGATCCTTTCGGCTCCAATCAGGAACCTGGCGCCTCGCACGCGGCAATTCCGCACATCGGCCAGGATGAGGTGCTGATCGGTATCTAGGGTTACAATTTCGTCTTCTCGGAATTCCGTTTCGGCGACGAATCGCAGGCCTAGCCCTGAGATATCAATAACTTGGCAATCCATCTCGGTCTCGGGCTCGTCCAGCGGGGCGACCTTAGCCGGAGCGTACACCTGAAATCGAGCTTCTTTGCGCCGATCCATCTACATATATCTCGGCAATTCACCTGATGGTCTTTACGGTTGAACCTGTGCAAAGTGGACCGCTGGAAGGCCTTACCTTATTCTTCGGGAGCGAACGCCAGCAGGACATTGCCCGCAATGGCGCCGTTGCGCGCGTAGCCCGAATTCACAAACAGCATCCCTCCGGCGATCACCGGGCCGGCGCCGTCGAGCGAGCCCCCCTTGGCGCGCACTCCATTCGCGGTCTCAAAGCTTTGCACGGTATCGAAATCCCACAGCAGGCGGCCATCCTCGGTGGCGAAAGCGCGCAGGTGTCCGTCGTCCGATCCGGAAAACACGACGCCGGGAATTGCGGTCACGGCCGCGGGCTGCGCTGGGCTGCAGGCTGGCTGCGATCCACAAGGCTGAGGCGCCGCATACCAGGCTTTCTCGCCGTTCGATATTCGGAGTGCGGTCAATCCTCCACCCTGGCTGGGATCGGGCGGCAAGCCGACTTGAACGGCACCCCTAGCACCTTTCCTCGCCAGATCCGAAACAGCCGCGTAGACCTTCTGGCCATCGCTCGCCATTCCCCATTGCACGCCGCCATTCGTGCCGCCCTTGCCGACGCGGGTCTGCCACAGAACCTCGCCTTTGCGTTCCGGGTCAAGCGCATAAACCACGCCCGACTTCTGACCCGCCAGTAAAATATCGCGGCCATTCGGGAGCTTTTCGATGATTACCGACGACCCAAAGTCGTAGTCCGGCCCGGGACATTTGGCTCCCGTGCAGGCGCCGCTGAAAATGTCGCCGGGCGTCACTTGCTTGGCCCAAACGATTCGTCCAGTTTTGATATCCAGCGCCAGCACAGCGTCGCTCAACTCGGTTGCGGGCGTTGAGAAATTATCGCCGGTTGCAACGTACAGCAGGCCGCGCTTAGTGTCGACGGTTGGCGTCCCCCAAACGCTTCCGCCCGACGGACCCCAGGTGCCGATGCCGCCTCTTTCGATCTGCTTGGGCACTTCACGAATGGTGTAGGTCTTCCACACCTCGCTGCCGTCCTTGACACGCAGCGCCGTCACGCTGCCTCGGAAAGTGCAACACGGATAATCCGGATTCGTCGCACGAGTTTCTTCCCAGGAAGCGGCTGGGATGAAGACGACTCCGTCGTGGACGGCGGCCGAGCCGGTCAGCTTCGTGGACTCGTGGGACTCCGGTTTCTTTTTCCAGATCAGGCGACCGGTTTCCGCCTCTACGCCGTAGGCCCAACCGATAAGATCGCTGAACACGGCCATATGAGCTTTGCCGTTGGGGACGACAACGATCGCCGATCGCACCGGCCCGTCGGCTTGATAGACCCAGCGGACGCAGCCCGAATCCGTGCTGAGCGCCTGCACCACGCCGCCCGCGCTCCCGACGAACAGCGTGCCGCCGAGCACCGTTGGCGCTCCGAATGCCGTAACATCGCCGTTAAAACCATAGGCCCATTTCAGCTTGAGCTTGCCCACCTGGCTCAGCGCGATTCCGCTTGCCGCCGAGTACCGCGTGTTGCCAGGATCGAGCGACCATCCATTCCAGATTGGATTGGGCGACGTGCTGATGGTCACAGATCGGTCCTTGCAATACGCTTGGGGCGGGACCGGCACGTCGTCTTTACGCTGGACGCCGAGATAGCTCGCGACCGCTTCACGTTCCTCGCGATCGAGAGTGTTGGCGATGTTGACCATCACCCCATAGTCCAGGGTTCGCAAGATGCGCGCCACGGACAACTGTTGGAGCGCCGCGCGGGGCGGAGTGCGCTCGATGTTCGCGTCGTGACAGGCGGCACAGCGCCGCTGGTAGACGGCTTCGCCGGAGACGGCGGCGGCGCAGGGGATCGCGGCGAGCAGTGCGAGGGCTGGTACGATTTTCATCGCTCTCATTATCGCGTCACCCATTATCGACCCACGTAGCCGGCTGCGAGGTCGGCTTTGGATGCGGCTTCGTCCTTCAGCGGCGTTACTTTGTCGGGATCGATGCGGACCATCAAGTAGGAAATGTGGTCGTCGATTTTCGTGAACCAGTGCCCGACGCCGGCCGGGATGATCACGACGTCGCCGGGCTTGAGTTCGTAAGTAGCGCCATTCTGAATCGAGGTGCCGTTGCCGCCGGGGCCGTTCAGCAGCCGGACCGCGCGATCATCGGGTGGCCGCTTTTTCAGACCGGTGATATCGGAGCCGAGAACCAGCGTCGCCGAGCCATCGATGACGTGATAAACCTCGCTGACCAGATCGTGCTCGGCCACCGCGCCGCCCGCAGTTGCTTTGCCGCGATAGACGACGCCGATATCGACGTGGCTCTTGCCGACATCGACGGCGCGCACCTGCTGATCGGCCACGGCGTCGGCCGGCGCACGCTTGATGTACGCCTGAATTTCGCTGCTATTGATATAGGTGCCCGAGCATTTGTTGCAACTGGGGCGAGAGTCTTGCGCCAAAAGCGCCGAGGCGCAGCCTGCTAAGAACAGGATCTTCCAATCGATTCGCATGCTGATTCTCCTAATGCCTGGGCCACAATACGCGCTGGTCCTTGCTCGTGATCGGCGCCATACCTTTATAGACGAATCGCTGCACTCGCTGCCCGCGATATGTTTCCGTGGTGTAGATGTTGCCTTTCGCATCGGTGGCGATGCTGTGCACGCCGTAGAATTCGCCGGGCTGGCGGCCGCCTTCGCCGAAGGTGGTCAGAACTTCAAGCGAATCGCGATCCACGATATGCACGCGGTCGTTTTCTCCGTCGGCGACATACAGGAACTTCTGCTGCGGGTCACGCGAGAAGGCGATGTCCCACACGGAGCCGGAACCCAGCGTCTGCTTTTCGATGAACGCCTCTTTGACGAACGTGCCATCGGGATGGAAGACCTGAATGCGGTCGTTCACGCGATCGCAAACGTAGAGCAGATTGTCGTTCGAGAGCATGGCGCAATGCACGGGATTGCGAAATTGCTGCGCGGGCGGAGTGTCGGGCTTATAGGGTCCGAGGTCGGCGTCGCTGGGCTTGTGGCCATAAGCGCCCCAATGGCGCTTGTACTTGCCGGTTTCGGCATCGAAGACGATGACGCGGTGGTTGCCGTAGCCATCGGCGACGTATAGCTCGTTGGTCTTCGGATCGATGAACGTTTTCGCCGCGAGGCGCACGTTGTCGACATCGTTACTGCCTTTGCTGTGGCGCGGCTTTCCGATCTGCATCAGGAATTTGCCGTCCTCAGTGAACTTGAGGATCTGGTTGTCGTGGAAACTGTCGACTTGGTCGCCGGCCTTCGATTCCTCATCTTGGCCATTGATCGCGCCGCGCGCGCTTTGCGGTCCACGGGAATTGCCGCCGAGCCAGACGTTGCCTTTGTAATCGACTGTTATCCCGTGCGCCGACTCGGGCCAATCGTAACCGGGTCCAGGACCGCCCCAGTGGCCGATCAGGTTGCCTTCCTGGTCGAACTCGAGCACCGGCGGCGCAGGCGCGCAGCATTGCGAGATGGGCGGATTCGTTGTGGCGTGCTGTTCGCCGGCTTCAAGCGAACCGACGCGGTGAACGATCCAGATGTGGTCCTGCGGGTCGGCCGAGACTCCGATGGTTTGGCCGAGAATCCAATGATTGGGCAGCGGCTTAGGCCAGTAGGGGTCCACTTCAAAGCGCGGCGCCATAACTTCGGCGGCGTGAACCACGGACCGCATACGTAGCGGGATAAACACGATCACCATCGCGAGGCATAACAGAAAGCAGCGTTTCATGGGACGTTTGCTCCTCGAACAAAATCCATGGTGCAGGGAACGGAGACTGGTGCGCCGTGGCTGGAGCCGGGCGTGAACTTCCAATTTGCGAGGGCGTCGGTGACGTTGCGGGCCCACTCGTCGTCCGAAGATTTGTCGACGTGAACGTTGACGGGCTCGCCTTTTTCGTCAATATCGAAGCTCACAGTGGCCGTGGCGCTCACAGCATACTCAATGGAATGTGGAACCGCGGTCTTTACGACAACGGGCCGCTCGGCGCCGTCCGGAATCTGGAATTCGACACGCGTGAGATGCCAGGCAACGCTCGATTCCTTGTCCAGCAGCCGGAAATTAACCTCGATCTGCGCCTGGACGTTTACGGGTTGGCCGTCCTTCACGCCGGGGCTAAACTCCCAACCGCTCACAGCCGCGATTGCATTTTCATCCAGCCCCAGCCCCAGACTACGCCGCACCTGGAAATCCCGCGCCTTACCGTCCGCGCCTATGACGACCCGCAAAAGCACCGTCCCTTCCAGCCGCGCTTTTCGCGCCTCGCCGGAGTATTGCGGCTCAACCTTCTTGACAAGACGTGGCGGGCTGACGCCGTTGCCGACTTGGTAAATACGCTGAGCAGGCTCCTTCGCACCACAAACGGCTACGGCCCACAACGCCGTGAACCCAAACCGCCGTGTGATGTTCACGGAGCCCTTTACTTGTCCAAATCCGGATTGGACGAGCCGAGGAACAGCTTTCGCCCGTCGGCCAGCGTGACGTCGCGGCCATTGGCTTTGTTCTCGCCATCCTTGGCCATATAGCCGTCGACGTTGATCTCGGTGCCCTCCGGCAGCGATTCCTTGTTCAAGCCGCGGCGGAAGAGCGTGTTCGGGCTTCCGCATTCGATCGCCCAGTTCACCACCTTGCCATCGTCGCCCTTCACGTCCATGTGGATCCAGGAATGCGGATTGATCCATTCCATCTTGGTGACCACGCCGTGCAGTTTGACGGGCTTATTCACATCGAACTCGGCGGCGAACGAGTGATGCGCCCAGACAGGCAGGGAGGCCAGGGCCAAACCGATACACGCTGCCGCAAAAACGATTTTGTTTCTCATGTCGATCACTATGTCAATTCTCTTTCTTCTGGGCCCCTTGTTCGGCGGCCTTTTTCTCCGCGGCCTTGGCGGCGGCGATTATGTCCCGCATGCCGATGTTGCCTTCGTGGCAGGCGTACTCGTACAGCAACCCGTCGGTTTTGGTCATCGGGATCTCTCCGCTCCACGGCTTCGTAAACGCGGTGGGATCTTCCACAGTGAATTGATACAGCAGTGTGTCGGGACCCACGCGCCTGAACCGCTCGACCAAATGCAGATTCTCGTCAGCTCCGCGAACCCTGGTCTCGCCGCTGAAATTGGTGCTATCGACAACCAGCGTGTCGCCTTCCCAATGGCCCCTGGGATCGCCGATCCACTCGCGAACGTTGGCGGGCAAATGCGCGCTTCCGTCAGTGGGTATCCGGCGGACATCGTGGACCATCTCGGTATCAATTGCTACCATGCCGGGGCTCTGAACAATCTGATAGTCGTTGTTGTACGCGCTGGGAAGCATCGGCACAACGGTTCCGAAGGAGATGCAGCGCGTCATCAAATCCAGATCCTCGGGCTTGTCGGCGGGGCTGAGCTGACCGCTGTTCGCGATCTCGCAACCGGGACGCTCGCAACGAACCTTAACGGCCAGAGCCCGCTCCTGCAACTGGGCTTGTCTTTGCGGCGTGAGCGGAGGGATTCGGCCATCGGGCGGATCGGTGATGATCGACGTCCGCATGTTCATGAGCACTTTGGTTCCCGAGTCCCACCAGAAGGCGTTGTAGGCATTCAGCACATCGCGGACGCCTCCGCCCCGTTGATCCTTATTGTTCCGCTGGAGGGTTGACTGCGTGTAAGCTTTGGCCTCCTCCGGGGTAAAGAAGGCCTTATTTCCGAGAGCCACCGGACGCTCCAGCGGCGTGATGGTCTTGTTGGTCCAGATCCCTTGCAAATCCGGATGACCATCGCGCGCGAGCGGCACGGTCCAGGAGCTGTCGTTCTTCGCCGCGCTCTGGCCGAACGCGGGCGTCAGTGCAAGACCGGCTCCGCCCAGAAACGCGATCGACATGAAGATCCATCGGGTCATAAAAGCCTCCTTATCGGCTCCCTTGCTTGCCAACGTTGCCGTAGAGCACATCCTCGGAGAAGGGGATGCACTTGAATTCCATCAACTGCGCGTTCTTTTCCACATGCCGGTAGAGAGGCATGCTGATCTTCCAGGGCCGCGAGAACACTTTCGAATCCTCAATGGTGGCCTCATACATCAGGATATTCGCGTCGAGCGGAGTATAGCGCTCCACTACGTGCAGCTGGTCGCTGTGGAAGTCGCCCGCGCGATCAAACCAGGTCTGATCGTTCTGGCTGGTCACATCCACGACCAACGTATTTCCGTCCCAGTGTCCCACCGACCATCCCATCCAACTGTCGGCGGGCGCCGGTCCCGGGTTCGTCATATAGACCAGCCGGACGGCGTCGGCGAACTCATAGGAGATCATGATGGTGTCCGACCCTTGGATGATTTGAAACGGGTACGGCATGTAGGTGGCGCGCGGCACACCCGGCATATAGCACTTGATCGCAGGGTCGGCGGTCCAGCGATCCTTGAAATTCTGTTGCCGCTTCGCTGCAGCGGCGGGGAGGTACGGGATCTCGCCGCCCTCTACGACACCCGGCCCGGGAGGCACGGCGCCCAGCGCGCCTACTGCGGGATCGGGCCCCGGCTCTGGGCCATGCGCCTGAAGATCCCAGTGTGCGGGGTTCATCGCCTGCCACACGCCACTGAGGTCGGGTGTATTGTTCGGGGTCCGGGCGATCTGGGACGCCGGTGCCTGAGCCGCCCCCGGTATCGCGCAAGACATTACACAAACCAGCGCGAGCAACGCCGCGAACAAGTGCCTTTTCAAGAAAGCCCCTCCAACCACGCTAGCGTATCAAACCCGCGGCCGCTGTCAAGCAATTGGACAGATCTCCAAATACCTGGTGTACCCTGGGTTGTGCCATCTGACGTGCCATCTGAAGGGCTGCTGGACGGACACGCCTACCTAGAGACGCTGCGCGACGGACGCGCGGTCTATATTAATGGCGAACGCGTTCGCGATGTTACCACCCATCCCGCGTTTCGCGCGGCCAGCCGGTCGGTGGCGCGCCTGTACGATGCCCTCCACGATCCGAGTCAGCAGCCGGCTCTGACCGGTAGCGACGCCTTCGGGCAGCGCACGCACAAATTCTTCAAACCGAGTTATAGCGCGCAGGAACTTATGGAAGCTCGCGAGGCCATCACGATCTGGGCCCGGCTGAGTTACGGGTTTATGGGCCGAACACCGGACTACAAAGCCTCGTTCATGGCGAGCATGGCCGCGAATCCGGAATTCTACGCTCCGTTCGACGGCAGCGCCAGAGCCTGGTACCGGAGATACTCGTCGCAGTGTCTGTTCCTGAACCATGTGCTGGTGAACCCGCCCGTGGATCGCAACCGGCCCGTGCACGAGGTGGATGACGTCTACGTGCACGTGGTGAAGGAGCGCGATGACGGCATCGTGGTGTCGGGTGCGAAGATGCTGGCAACTGGTTCGGCGCTTACGCACGCGACCTTTGTGGCGCAGAACAGCGCGGTGGTCCTCGACAAGGACAAGGCCAAGGATTTCGCGATCGTATTCATATCGCCGATGGACGCACCGGGAACCAAACTGATTTGCAGGTCGTCGTATGAGATGAGCGCGCACAGCCCGTTCGACCATCCTCTGTCGAGCCGCTTCGATGAAAACGATGCAGTGATCATTTTCGACAACGTCTTCGTGCCTTGGGAGAATCTGCTGGTATATCGCGACACGGAGCGGGCCAACTCGTTCTATGCCGAATCGAGATTCGTGAATCGCTTCACGTTGCAAGCCGGGACCAGGTTGACGGTGAAGCTGGAGCTGATGGCCGGCCTGTTCGCCAAAGGGATTGCCACCAATGGCACCGATTCTTTCCGGGGTGTTCAGGCGGCCCTGGGCGAAATCCTGGCATGGAGACATCTGATGATGGCCATGACCACCGCGATGTGTCTCGATCCTGAGCCTGCGCCCGGCGGGACGGTGGTGCCGAAGGCGGAGTACGCGAGCACGATCAAGATGTTCGCCTACGAATGCTGGCCGGCGGTACGCCAGAATTTCGAGAAGCATCTGGCGGGCAGCTTGTTAGCTTCGCCGTCCAGCTACAAGGATTTGAAGAACCCGGAATTGCGGCCGTTGATCGACAAGTATTATCGCGGGTCCTCCGGCTCGGCGGAAGAACGCGTGAAATTGTTCAAGCTCATTTGGGATGCGATCGGGACCGAGTTTGGAGCGCGCCACGAGCTCTACGAGATGAACTATTCCGGCAACCACGAGCAAGTACGAATGGACGTGGTGAACTTTTCGCGGCGCAAGAAACTGGTGGATGAGTTCATGGGAATCGCTGAATCGTGCATGGCCGAGTATGATCTGGACGGCTGGAAGGAATCTACCTGGTCGTTCGATCCTGAGACGTGACCGGATCGAGGCCGGTTTTCGTAATCACCGGAGCGGCAGCAGCAGAGGCGAAATATTTGATGAGCGCGCGAGCAGCATCCGGCTGCTTTGCTCCCGTGGCGACGCCGGCGGAGAACACAGTAACTCGCTGAACCTCGGACGGCAGCGGGCCGACGTACTCGATTCCAGCGACGGGAAGCAACTCGCTGATCTGCTGGAATCCGATCTCGGCTTCGCCGCGCGCGACCACGGCGCCGACTGGCTCGTTCGCAATTCTTTTGCACTTTGCCATGATTTGCTCCGCAATCCCGAGACGCTGGAACATTTCATGAGAAAGATAGACGCCGCTGGCAGAGGCGGAATATGCGATGGACTTGGCTTCGAGCAGCGTGCGTTTGAGCGCGTCTACCGAGCTGATGTCGGGCTTGGGCGCTCCGGCGCGCACGGCGATGCCGATACTGGATCGGACCAGGTCGACGCGGCTCGCCGGGACAACCTTGCCTTGCTTGATCAGATCGTCCAGCGCGGCGGCGGCCAGGATCACAACGTCGGCTGGTTCACCGCGCTCGAGGCGGCTCGGAATCGAGTCCGGGGCATTGCCCATCGACGCTCCGTAGGCAGTCACGATCTTATTCCCCGTTGCGTGCTCGAAATCGGGGATCAGTTGGAGGTACGCCGCGGTGAATGCGCCGGAGGTCATGACCTTGATCTCGCCCGCCCGCGCCGTTCCGGCAAAAAGCAGCGGGCTGAGGACGGCCACTAGCGCGGTTCGGCAAGCCAGAAACACCTTCGTCATGATTTTTCCTCTTGCCCCTTAATGCCCGGCTGGAACATAAACCTTACCGGCTGTCACAAGTTCGGCATTGGGAACTTCTGTCGTAAATCGCACGGGTTGGAAACCGGCCTTCGCGCCAGGCGGGATGAGGAATGTCACCAGGTATTGATGAGCCAGGTGCTCGGCAATCTCGGCAAGATAGGGCTGGAAGGAAACCGGCGGCCCGAATCCAAGCATGTAGGATTCGCCACCCGTTTCCTCGGCGATCTGCGCCAGGTGATTCTGGCCCCAGTTCGCTCGCCAAAAGCTATGGCCGGAGTGACCGGCGCCCGGCGAGTAGATAGCGTACACAATGATCCCGGCGCGCTGAGCGCGTTCAATGGCGGCATCCAGGTAGGGATCGACCACTGCGCCACCCAGGGGATCATCACCGCTTGACACCAGCACAACTTCGTGACGCGCCCGGTTCGCCGGCCAGCGTTTGATCAGATCGCTGAGCGCCAGAAACGGGCTTGGCGAGATTCCTGGGTCACCCAGTGGCAGGCGCAGACTTTTGGCGGCGCTTGCATGATCGGGCGTCAAGTTTTGCACGATCTCAACGGCGCCGTTTCGCATGTAGCCTATCCCGATTGAGGTTGCGGCCGGTTGGGTCTCGATGAACTGGCGCAGATCGCCTAGTTGCGAGCCGAGACTGGTGCCGGAAGCGTCGTCGATCAAAATGAACAGTTCGAGCGGCGCCTGCTCACCCGGGCGAGGAACCAGATCAGTTACGCGCAAACGTTCCTTCCGCTGAAATACCATCACGTCTTCTTTATGCAGGACTGGGACGTCTTTCTTGTCATGGCGTCCTTCGACTGTGACGATCATTTGAACCGGCACTCCCGGAACGGCGGCTTTTTCCTGGGGGAGCGCGAACGCACCACTCATTGCAAAACCCACGAGTGTCCAATGAAGCTTTCGCATAGATCTTCCCTTCACCCTTTCGCTACTATCAGCGTAGCGGAAGCCAAAGCAACCAGAAAATGAGCAGCGCGACAACCTCACACGCTACCAGGTACAGCGGCCACGGGCCAAGAAAATTCAGGATCGAAGCGCTTGCCGGCTTGTCGCAAAGGTACATGTAGTTAGTTTTGAAAATCGCGTTGAAGATACCGATCGCCCCAGCGTAGGCATTGAGCGCAGCGAATACCTTCCAGGGAGAGCGGGGGCGCGGTTTGGCCTGCTTGCTCCAGAGGAGCATCAGCGGGCAGGCGAAGACCATCCCGTGGGCGAGGAAAAAGTAGATCGTCGGATAAGACGCCAGTGGCGCCCACAAATCAGGAGTAAGCAGCGCCATCCCGCTTCCGCCCAATCCGGCGAAGTACACCACTTCGAATGCGAGGGGATTGAGCGTGAACAATGCCGCCACCGTGAGCCACAAAGTCAGGTCGCAGAGCTGTAACGGAAGTCCCTCGGGGAAGCGGAATCCCTCGAAGTGGATCCTGTATGCGTACCACACGAGTTCGTTGAGTGCCAGCACTGCGCCGAGGACGTAGCGAATCGTGCGCGCCGATGCCTGGCTTCGCCGCGACGCCATGGAGAGAGCACCGGCGATCGCGAACACGGAGGCCAGAATCAAGAGATGCACTGGCCCGAAGAGATGGAAGCCGGTCGTCATCGGCGGCACCGGGACGAGGCGTTATCCCGCAGGCTGGCCGGAGCCCGGAGTGTCGAGGCCGTGTTTCTTCAGCTTGTATCGGAGCCGGTCGCGGCTGATCCGCAGAATACGCGCGGCCTGGGTTTGATTGCCACCTGCCGTTTCGAGCGCTCGATTGATGAGCTGGCGCTCTTGCACTTTGAGGGCGTCTGTTTCCGGAGCAGCAACTGGCCCTTGCGCTGATGCGGGGAGCTTGGCGAGAGCCTGCAGGTGGGGAGGTAAATCTTGTACGTCGATCATGCCGGTGGTGGTCATCATGGCCGCGTACCCCAGGACGTTCTCGAGCTCCCGCACATTTCCCGGCCAGGTGTGCTGCAAGAGCCGGAGCTGCGCGGGACCGGTCAGCCCGCGAATGTCTTTCGCATAAAGGGCAGCAAACCGGGCAAGAAAATGCGGTTCCAGCAAGAGCAGATCTTCTTTGCGATCGGCTAACCGGGGCACTTGAATCTCAACCATGGAGAGGCGGTAGTAGAGATCCTCGCGAAAACGCTTCTCCACGATTGCCGCGCGCAGGTCGTGATTAGTTGCGGCCACTACACGCACGTCAACGTTGCGCGTGTGGAGCGCCCCCACGCGCTGCACCTCTTGATTCTGGAGCACGCGCAGGAGCTTGGCCTGCGTGGCAAGCGGCATGTCACCGATCTCGTCCAAGAACAGCGTGCCGCCGTGGGCGTGTTCGAAGAAGCCCTGCTTATCGTGGGTCGCGCCCGTGAAAGCGCCCTTCACGTGCCCAAACAGCTCGCTCTCAAACAAGGTCTCCACTACGGCGGAACAGTTGAGCACAACAAAACGGCCGGAAGCCACCGGACCGAGCCGGTGCAGTGCGCGTGCCACCAAATCCTTCCCCGTGCCCGTTTCCCCGGTCACAAGCGCCGTACGGTAATGCGGCGCGACACGGCGGATACGCGAGAACATATCCCACATGTGTGGGCTCCGGCCGACGAGCCCTTCGAACTCCGACGTGGTTCGTAATTCATCTTCGAGCTGCAGCGAGCGCAGCCGTTTCCGGGCGTTTTCAATGGGCTTACCGATGCGCTCCTGAAGCAGTCTGATTGAGACCGGCTTGTTGATGTAATCGCTGGCCCCGTATTTCACCGCATGAACGGCGGCCTCGGAGAAGTAGCGCGCCGTCATGAGAACCACGTACGTCGTCGGATCTACATCCATGATCCGTTCCAGAACTTCCATGCCGCTCATCTGGGGCAGGAGCAGATCAGTCAGTACAATCGGAGGGCGCCGGCTGTAAAACAGGTCCAGCCCCTCTTCCGGATTGGAAGCAGTCATGATGTCAAGACCGGGCTGGGCCAGCGAGTTCGAAAGCCGTTCCAGGTTGCCTGGATCGTCGATGATCAGCACTGAAACCGCGGATTGGACGGCGGCCGACATCAGAGGTTCTTATGCTACCAGAGTCCTGAGCGCGAAGTAGACTCGCACGCGCTCCGGCACGCTTGGACCCGATTGGGATATGATGCACGATTCCAGTTTGGGAGGGAAACGATGAAAACCTATACCAGAGCCGCGCTGCTGGCGGCGAGCATTCCCGCGTTCGGCCTGCTATCGGCTCAAACCGCGGCCGCGCAGGAAACCGACATTCGCATTATCTGCTCCAACGGTTTCCGGGCCGTGATCCAGAAGCTTCAGCCTGAACTCGAACACTCCCTGGGACGCCGGATCAGCATTCAATTCGGCCCCTCGGCGACGCTCAGGCGGTCCATCGAAAGTGGCGAGTCATTCGATCTCGCCATTGTGACGCAGCAAATCGTGGAAGACTTGACCAAAGAAGGCAAGATCACGGCCGGGACCACGGTGGATCTCGCCAGCAGCGGAGTCGGCGTCGCAGTCCGCGCGGGCTCGCCGAAGCCGGACATTAGTACCGCGCAAGCCATGAAGGAAACGCTCCTGAAAGCGAAATCCGTTGGGTACGTGAAAGTGGGCGCGGGCACTCCGGCCGTTCTCGACATGTTCAAGCAACTCGGCATCAGCGACGAAGTCCAAGGCAAAACCGTTCTTCAAACGGGCGCGGAGCAATCCATGGCGAACGTCGCCGATGGGAAAGTTGACGTCACGTTCGGGCTGATCAGCGAAATACTACCGGCGCCTGGCGTTCAGTTGGCCGGCCCAGTGCCGCCCGAATTCCAGAAGCGGATTGTAATGACGGCCGGAGTCGCCAGCGCGGCCAAGAATCGCGACGCCGCAAACGAGATTATCAAGTCGTTGACGAGCCCGGCAGCCGCGACGGCGATAAAAGCAGCAGCGATGGATCCGGCCGGGAAGAAGTGATTCGTTACTCCTGCGGGCTCTCAAACGCGAGCAGCACGTTTCCCGGGATGCTGTTTGAAACGCCGACGTACCCGGACGGCACAAACAGGATCCCGCCGGCTACCACGGATCCCGCCGAGCCCATGGATCCGCCTTTCGCCGCCACGCCGTTCACGGTTTGAAACTCGCGCAGCGTGTCGAACTGCCAGACAACCTTTCCGTCGGATGTGGACAAAGCCCGCAGCACGCCGTCATAGCCGCCCGAGAAGACGATGCCGGGGATCGTTGTCAGCGGTCCGGTGTGCGACCGCTGCTGCGCGCGGTCTTCCGCCGGCGCGAACGGCGTGATCCACTTTCGCTCCCCATTGCGAAGCTCGACCGCCGCAACGGCGCCCTCGCCCAAACCGAAGTACGCGGCCTGCTCGTCGGCCGATCCTCCCCAAACGATCTTCCCGCCGAATTCCTTGGTGTTGTTCACCAATGCCGTGCGCCACACGACCGCGCCATGCTGATCCGGATCGTAGGCCCACACGTTTCCGCTCTTCTGGCCCGCGATCAACAAAGTGCGCCCGCCCGGGAGGTCGCGCAGAATGGGCGGCGAGCCGAAGTCCTGATCCGGGCCGAAATCCTTGGGACAGTTTTCCAGCGGCGTAGGACGCATGCAGCCCACCACCCACGCATCGTTTTCCGTGGCTTGCACCGACCACAGAATTTTGCCCGAATCGAGATCCAGCGCCATGATCGCATCCGTGTTCTTCGGCGCCGGAGCGGTGTATGCGTCGCCCGTGCCGACGTAGAGGGCGTGTCGTTTTGGATCGATAGTCGGAGCGCTCCATATGCCGCCGCCGGCGGGAGCCCAGCGGCTGGTGCCGTTCGCGTTCTTCGAGACGATCTTCGGGACTTCGGCGATGGTCCAGGTTTTCCAGACTTGCTTGCCGGTGGCTGCATCCAGCGCCACCACACTGCCGCGAAAACTGCAACACGGATACGTGGCGCTCGAACTGTCTCCCTCTTCCGACGATGCAACCGGCACGTAGACTCGATCTTCAAAAATCTGCACCGCTCCGGTGATGCGCGCGGCGGGATGTTCGTCCACCTGAACCTTCCAGAGCAGCGTTCCTTTCGTTGCGTCGATCGCATAAACATTAGCCTTCAGATCGCCGAAGTATGCTGTCGCAGATGGTTTAGACGGCCGGATCGAAACGGCGGAGCGTACACCGGCGCCGGCACGAAACGTCCAATACTGGCATCCGGTCCGGGCATCCAGCGAATAGACCACGCCGTTATCGTCGCTGACGAATACGCGCCCGCCGACCACCACCGGCTCGCCAAATACTTGCTTGGCCCCTGGCAGTCCAAAGGCCCATTTCAATTTGAGACGTGGCACCTGGGCCGCTGTCAATTGCGCGGCTTTCGCCGTTTGGAAACGCGAATTGGAGATGTCCACGCCCCAGCCGTTCCACGCGGGACCCGATGCCGGATCCAGCCATAGCGCTGTTCCCTTCACATCGGCCCGAGACAGTTTGAGCGGCAAGAGGAAGCAAAGCGGAGACTAAACACCAACGCTCGTAGCACCACAGATGAAGTATGCATATTCTATTTGCCGACCACAAGAATCGAGAAGGAATCCGGCGTCATCGGGCCTCGGAAGAAACGTCCTCCCGGCGGCGCGGAAGCGGGCGGCGGACCGAACTCGGCGCCGATCAGCAGGACGCGGTTCGTTTTGGCGTCCAGTGTAAGTGTCTTGGCGCTGGGCATGGTTGTTACGTTCTGCTCAACGACGAAGCTGGACGGGCTGTTTTCTTTGATCACCGTTAACGTCCCGTCGCCTTGCGAGCTGAACGCTTCCATCGTGTTGGGATTGAACGCCGCGCCATCGGTTCCGGCGCCGATCGGCAAAACATCCAGGATCTTGCCATCCCCGGCGTTGACGATCACCATGTTTTGCGGATTGCGACAGGCGGCGAACAAGATGTTGTTCTTCGCATCCATGGCCAGCCCCGCGCATACAGCGCCTTTACCCTGCAAATCATAGTGAGCTGTTACGGCGAGGGTCTTGGCGTCCACCACTGCGATGTTCGCCTTGTCCTCAATATCGACGTAGACATGACCTTTGCCGTCGCTAGCCGCCTGCTCCGGAGCACCGCCTAAATCGATGGTACCGGCGATCGAGCCATCCGCTGCGTTGATCACCGTCGCATTGGGCGCGCTATGGCTCAAAACGTAGACCCGGTCGTTGAATGAATCGTAGAACAAGCCGTCCGGATTCCCATCGACATCGATGTTCTTGATGGTGGCAAGAGTCTTGCTGTCGAACATCACCACCGGCTTGCTGCTCGCGAATCCGTGACCGGTCTTCGGGGAAACAACGGCTCCATGAGCGCCCACATCGGCGATTTCGCCGGCCGGCTCCAGCGTATCCAGATTGAACACGTTAATTCGCGAGGGCCCCCGGCGAGCGACGTACAACTTCCTGCCCGCCTCGTCCGCATTTATATAATCGAACCCACCCGCGCCTCCCACCTTCGCGGTCTTGAGCACCTTATACGGCCCACCGGTGGGCGCTTGCTGCGCAAGCAAGAGGAACGCCAACGTCGCGATCCCGAACGTCAATGCAAGAAAAACCCGTCGCATGAAATGTCTCCTTTAATCGGGCCTGCGGTCAGCGCTAATAGCCGCGCAGCGAAACCATGTCCAGAACGCTCTTCATCCGTTCCAGAGCGTAACCGCGAGCCAGTTTATCGGCCGGCTTCGCATCAGGGACGCCGCCGGACTGCATGAATTCCGGGCCGACACCATCATACGTTACCGCCTCGAAAACCACACCCGCAGCTTTGGCCGCGGCCTGCGCCGGAGGAACGGTTGCGTCGACGCGTGAATCATTCGCGGCGTAAAAGCCGAATATGTCCCCTTTGATGCGGGCGATGGAGTCTTTCTCCGGTGACGCACCGCAAAAGACCAGAGCCGCGGCGACGTCCGAGCGATCCCCCGCGAAGCGGAAGCTTTGCGTTCCGCCCCAACCGATTCCTGTGACGAACAGCATTCCATTCGACGCGGGAAGCTTGACGCCGTAATCGGCTACCGCGTTGAGATCCGCCATCACTTGCTGGTCGGCGGGAAGCCCCGCGCTCGACAGAAGATTCGGAGCCAGAGCAATGTAGCCCATACCCGCCACTTGATCGGCGAAACTCTCGAACCAATCGGTGATGCCGGTGCTGTCGTGAATCAGCAGAACCACCGGCTTCTTGTCTTTCGTTTCGGGATAGACGATCAGCGTTGCGATGTCGCGGCCGTCCTGTTTGACGACCGCCCGCTCATGATGCCGTGGCGATTTTTCCTGCGCACTGGCCGCGTGGACTACGAAGCCGGCGAGCGCGACCAACAAGATCCGCTGCATATCAGAAATGATCGTGGTTGACGATGTGACCCGCATCCACGGCGTGACAATACGGCGCGTCGTAAACCTCGTCCGCTGGGTTTGGGTTCAACCGCAGTACACGCGCGCGCACCCATGGTTGAGTGAAGACTTCGGGGTCCTCCACGGTCACTTCGTAGCGCAGCGTGTCGCCCTCCCGAGTGAAGCGCTCCACGACGTGCATGGCTTCCGAATGAAACCAACCATCGCTGCCGAGCCAGGTGTCGTCGTTGAAGCCGGTGGCATCCACGACCAGCGTGTTTCCTTCCCAGTGCGCGACGGAATCGCCGTTGTAGGAGCCATCCAGATCCGTGCGATGCGCACGCCCGTCGGTTGGGACGAGCCGGAAGAAATTGCCGGGCTCGGTGGTGTACATCAAGACTACCCAGCCCTTGCTCTGCACGATCCGCGCCGGCGGACCCATGCGAGGCACGCCTGGCGGATGGCATTGAACCACCGGATCCAGCTTGTTCTCGTCGCGATCCAATTGGTGGACCTTCGCCAGCAACTCGGGCTTGTACGGCGGCTTGTTGGCGTTCGCCGCGCGCTGCTTGTCGCCGTCCACCTGCAGGTAGTAACGGCGCAATTTTCCGTCCGGGTCTTTGTCCTTGGGCGCTTCGCGGGAAGGCAGGTAGATGTGCGTCCCCTGGTCATCCTTGAACGCGAAGAATCCGCCTTGGCCGCCCCAGCGTCCCGATAAATCCGGATGACCGTACTCGTCGTGCGGCGTTGGCTTGCTCGCCGGATTGTTCGCGGGGTTGTTGGCAGGTGGACTCGTTGGCTGTTGCGCGTAGGACACCACGGCCGCGAGCGCGATTGCGAGCGTGACGTTTGTCAGACGCATATTCATCTTTGCCCCGGATAAATCGGCCGGCCGTTCTCGTCCAAACCGCCGATCCAAAGCTCGAAATGCGTGCCATTCTGCGGCCCGCTCAGGAATGTGAGGTCCCGCAAAAAGGCGAAATTCTGGGTGCCATCCTTGGCGCGGTAGGCGCGAATCTTGACCATGGTCCCCGGAGCGAGCATGGCCTTGCGCAATCCGCCCCGCTGCCATTGATTGGGCGGGCCGCTTTCCAGATGCCATTTCTCGATTTTGCCGTCTTCTCCCGCGACGTCCAGGTAGACCTGAACGTGCGGATTATAAAACTCGATGCCAGTGACAGTGCCGGTGAATGTGACGGGCTTTTCCACGTCGAATTCCGCCGTAAATGAATGGTGAGCGGAGCCCGGAACCGCTGCAAGCAAGAGCGCGCCGGCGATCGCGAGGGGAACGTGGTGGATTCTCAGTCGCAAGTGTCAGCACTCCTTTCCAAATGAATACCGACCAGCGACCAGCGAGTATATCAAACGCCGCGATTCCGCGAAGGCCGGAGGCCGCGCGTCCCATTGACTACGCCTCGCTCCTCACGTAGCATCGATACCGGACCATGCGGAACCTTGTTCACCCGACGATCGCAGCCGGCGCTCTGCTCACCCTGCTGTTGCCTGCCACCGCCCAAACCTATCGCCCGCCGCGCGCGCCCGACGGCCACGCGGATTTGAGCGGCATCTATCAGGCAATCAACACGGCCAATTGGGATCTGGAGGATCATTCTCCTCAGCCGGGACCGATGTGGCAAACGGGCGCGATCGGCTCCGAACCCGCCGGTCCCAGCGTGGTGGAAGGTGGAACCATCCCCTACAAACCCGAGGCTCTCGAAAAGAGGAAGGCCAATTTCGCGGCGCGACGCACCAACGATCCCGAAGCCAAGTGCTACATGCCCGGTATTCCGCGCGCCAACTACATGCCGTATCCATTTCAAATCGTGCAGACGCCGCGAGGCATCATGTTTATTTACGAGTTCGCCAGCGCCAATCGCCTGGTGAACATGGGCAAGCCGGAAGAGGCGGCGTCCGACACCTGGATGGGAACAAACAACGGGCATTGGGAAGGCGACACGCTGGTGGTCGACGTCACGGGCTTGAATGGACTCGCCTGGTTCGACCGCGCCGGCGATTTCGGCGGAAAGCAATTGCACGTCGTGGAACGCTTCAGCCGCCCCGATCCGTATCATTTGAACTACGAAGCCACCATCGAGGACCCCACCGTGTTCACGCGGCCCTGGAAGATCAGCATGCCGCTCTACCGCAAGGTGGAAAAGAACGCGCAGCTATTCGAGTTCAAGTGCGTGGAATTCGTTGAAGAACTTCTGTACGGACAATTTAAGAAGCAGCCAGTGAAATGATCCGCCTTGCATTCGTCGCTTGATCATCGGAGCATCCTTGTCCGGGCAGATAAAGCCATGGACGGCGCCGAAAACGGCTTGGGGAGATCCCGACCTGCAAGGAATGTGGCCGGGCAACATGGGCGTGCCGCTGCAAAGGCCCGAGAAGCTCGGAACCCGAACCACCCTGACTGACGAGGAGTTCGCTCAGACGGCAAGCCCAGGCGCGCAAACAAGCCCAGGCCGATAGTGAGTCCACCGCCGCCAGTGACAGCGTGGGAATCGGCCCGCCGTCATATTGGGTTGAGCGCGGCACGCCGACGCGCCAGACTTCGCTCATCATCGATCCGCCGAATGGAAGATTGCCGCCCTTGACGCCCGAGGAACAGAAGGTTCGGAAAGAAGGCGCGCGGCGGGAAGGGATTTCCAGGTGAATGGCGCGGCGAGGCCAATTCCTATGAGGATCTGAACATATATTACCGTTGCATCACGCGCGGCGTGCTTGGATCGATCATTCCGGTGATCTATAACAATGGGAATGAGATTTTGCAGGCGCCGGGACTCGTGATCATCCGCAATGAAATGATCCACGAAACGCGCGTCATTCCCCTGGATGGACGCCCGCATTTGAACCCCGCGATCCGGCAGTACATGGGCGATCCGCGCGGCCACTGGGAAGGCAACACGCTGGTGATCGAGACCACCAACTTCACCGACAAAGACGCGATCGGTTCGAACGGCGCGGGCTATCCTGGCGATCCCGGCCATCACAGCGCCGATTTGAAGCTGACCGAGCGCCTGACCCGCGTGAACGCCGACACGCTCAACTATCAAGCCACCATTGACGATCCCAAGACATGGACCAAGCCCTGGACCATCTTGATCGTCTTGAAGCGGAACGAAAAGTATCAGCTCTATGAGTATGCCTGCCACGAGGGCAACATTGCGTTGGGCGACATTCTCAGCGGAGCACGCGCCGACGAGCAAAAAGCAACGAAATAGCTGCAATTGGAGTAGAATTTCAGATCAGGAAGGAGTCCGAATGCGAACTAGGCTTAGCGATGATGGCTGCGGGCGCGGTTCTGATTCTGATGACGGCGCCGGCTTGGGCGCATCACGCGTTTCAAGCAGAGTTCGACAAGGGCAAGCCCGTCCATTTGACCGGAACAGTCACGGAAATGGAGTGGATCAATCCGCACTCCTGGATTCACATCGACGTGAAGAACCCCGACGGCACCGTGACCAACTGGATGGTCGAATGCGGCAGCCCCAATATCATGCTGCGGCGAGGATTCACCAAGCGCTCGCTTGAAGTGGGCACGGAGCTGACCATTCAGGGCTATCAAGCCAAGAACGGGACCTTCCGGGCCAACGGCAGCAGCGTGACATTCAAGGACGGCAAGAAGTTGTTCGTCGGCGGATCGAACCCGGACATCCCGGAGGATCAGAAATGACGGCTCACCGCGCTTTTGTCTCGGTCGCGATCGTGGCCCTTTCATCCTTGCCTGTTGCGGCACAAGCGCCGGCCGCAAAAGCGGCCACATCCTCCGTCAAATCCAACTGGACGCCGCCGAAGACTCCGTGGGGCGATCCGGACATTCAAGGCGAGTGGCCGGCCACCGCGCGCATTCCAATGCAGCGGCCCGTCAGCCTGGGCGATCGAGCCGTGCTCACCGACGCAGGAATTAGCGCAGCGGGAGAGCCAGTTCAAGAAGCAGTCCGACGAAGATAATGAAGAAGTTGCCAAGGGTAGCGACGTCACCATCAATCCTCCTTCGTATTGGCAGGAGCGCGGCAAGCCGGACCGTCAAGCCTCACTCGTCGTCGATCCTCCCAACGGCAGGATTCCTCCGTTGACTCCCGAAGGGCAGGCGGCGGTTCACGCGCTGCGCGGCGGACTCGGGCCCGGCAGCCACTTCCCAGACAAAGTGGATTCCTGGGAGGACTTCGACATTTACAGCCGCTGCATTACGCGCGGCATGGTCAACAGCATGCTCCCGACGCTTTACAATTTCGGCAACGAGATCCTCCAGGCGCCCGGCTACGTGATCATCCGCAATGAAATGATTCACGAGACTCGCGTGATCCCGTTGGACGGGCGTCCGCACGTGGGCAAGGGCATCGAAACGTACATGGGCGATTCGCGCGGGCATTGGGAAGGCAACACGCTGGTGGTCGAGACCACAAATCTGAAACCCCAGCCCGGCGTGGGCGGCGGACTGTTTTCCGATGCCGCCGTTTTGACCGAGCGTTTCAAGCGGACTTCGCCCAAGGACCTGAGTTACGATCTCACGGTGAACGATCCTAAAACCTGGACCAAGCCGTGGACCCTCCACATGCCCTACAAGCTGGATCCGAGCTACAAGATCTACGAGTACGCCTGCCACGAAGGCAACTACATGATGCTGGACGCGCTCAGCGGCGCTCGCGACCTGGAGAAGAAGGGCGAGACGACCAAGGTAGTTCCATAGTCAACTCAGAGCCGCGAAGAGCGCCTGCTTCCAGCGCTCCGCATCGATGGCCCAATAGACTTTGGCGTTGGGGCCGCGGTCGAGCAGCTCCGCCCACGTCCCGCGATTCCGCTCATCGGAGGCGACGCCCAAGCGATCCACCACCGTCATACCGCGCGTGAGCTCGGACGCGGTCTCAATATCCACATGGTGCCGGCTCGATTCGTAACCGATGGAGGGGTCGAGCGCGATCGACATTGCCACCGGGTCCGGCAGCGAAATGCCATCCTCGCCGGTCTGCCTATGGTACGCTGTTCGCGCGGTGCTGTTGCATTCCACGGCGAAGTTGGCGAGCGGAGTGCCCATCTTGCTAATCAACTCGACGTCGGCCGGCGTGAGAACAGCCGCGCCGCGGCATAATTGCCAGCCCACCAGCTCAATCGGCAAACCGCTGCGGAACACAATGCGGGCGGCTTCGGGATCAACCCACATGTTGTATTCGGCGGCCGGCGTGACGTTGCCTTCGCAACACGGCGCTCCGCCCATCACCACGCAGCGCCCTACATTACCGGCGATATCCGGTGCCTGCGCCACTGCCAGCGCGATATTTGTAAGCGGACCGAGAGTGACCAGCAGAAGCCCTGGATTGCTTCGAATCGTTGCGATGATGGCTTCCACCGCATGCTGTTTCTCCGCGCAGCGCTGCGGGGGCAGATAGCCGTGATCTCCCAATCCATCGCGCCCGTGGAACCACTCAGCAGTCATCAAAGGACGGGCCAAGGGCTGCCCGGCTCCCTGGTAGACCGGCGTGCTCGCGCCGCAGAGCTCCGTGGTATAGAGCGCATTCCGAGTGGCCTGCTCGACAGGAACATTGCCCGCCACAGTGGAGATCGCAATCACGCGCGCGCTTTTCGAACACAGCGCCATGATCAATGCAACAGCATCGTCCGATGCAGTATCGGTGTCGATCAGGATCTCCTCAGGCACGTGTCACAGAATAGCAAGCCTCATGGTTGGGTATAATGACTCGCCGTGTTTATCGTTCACGATCTGGGTGTCGCCATACTGTTTTGCGTCGTCACGATGCTGGGCTGGGGTTCGTGGGCCAACACGCAGAAACTGGCCGGCAAGGATCGCTGGCCGTTTGAGCTGTTCTATTGGGACTACGCGATCGGTGTGTTCGCGTTCTCTCTGCTGTTCGCGTTTACGCTGGGCAGCACCGGCTCCTCCGGCGTGGGGTTTCTTGAGAACCTGCGGAGCGGATCAAGCAGCGCGATCCGGGCTTCGATCCTGAGCGGCGTCCTCTTCAACATTTCGAATATTCTGCTGGTGGTTGGGATCGATGCTGCGGGTATGGCGGTCGCGTTTCCCGTCGGCGTCGGTCTCGCGCTGGTGATCGGCACAGTGAAAAGTTACGTTCTCTCTCCCCAAGGCAACGCCGCGCTTCTATTCGCCGGCGTCGCGTTGATCGTCTTTGCGATGATCATGTCCGCTATCGCGCACCGCCGTCTCCCACCGGCCGCGAAGACCAAGCCGCTGCGGGGCCTGGTGTTCTCAGCGATTGCCGGTTGTCTGATGGGCTTCTTCTACCCACAATTGCTCGCCGCCGTATCGCCCGATTTCAGCACGCGCCCGATTCTGCCTGGACTGCTGACGCCTTACACCGCTCTGGTCTGGTTTGCGCTCGGCCTGCTCGCGAGCAACTTTGTGGTGAACACGATCTTCATGCGCGCGGGCAAGGTTGCCTACGCCGATTACTTCCGCGGACGCGCGCGACTGCATTCGCTTGGATTCCTCGGCGGATGCATCTGGATGCTGGCGCTCAGCCTCAACGTGATCGCCTCCGGTGTAGCCGGCCCCGCCATCTCGTACGCTCTCGGTCAAGGCGCGACGCTGGTCGCCGCCATCTGGGGCGTGTTCATCTGGCGCGAATTCATTCACGCACCGAAAGACACCTGGACCTTCGTTACACTGATGTTCGCGGGATACGTGATCGGCCTGGTCTTGATCGGGATGGCGAGCCTCTGAATGCCAAGTTCAATTGTCGTAGTGGGCAGCCTGAACATGGACTTTGTGATCGCCGTCGACCGCCTGCCGCTTCCAGGAGAAACCATTCTCGGACGCAATTTCCGCGTGATTCCCGGTGGAAAAGGCGCGAATCAGGCCTATGCCGCGGCGAAACTCGCAAGCAGCGGGACGGAAGTGCGGATGCTCGGACGAGTTGGAGCCGATTCGTTCGGCAGCGCGCTCAAGGCCAATCTGGCGGGCGCTGGCATCGACATCAGCCCGGTGCTAGTAACAGATTCCGAAGCCACCGGCGTGGCGTGGATTCACGTAGACGCGGCGGGACAGAACTCGATCACCGTCGCGCCGGGGGCGAACGGCGTTCTGTCGATAAGCGATATTCATTCCCAGCGCTGGGCACTCGCCGGCGCGCGCTGCGTGCTGTTGCAATTGGAAGTCCCGCTCGAAACGGTGGCGGAGGGTTTGCGCGAAGCGCATCGAGTGGGCGCCACCTGTATCCTGGACCCTGCGCCCGCGCGCGATCTGCCCAAGGAGATCCTCCAGCTAGTCGACATCGCAACACCGAACGAAACCGAGGCCTGCGTCCTGGCTGGTTTTCCGCCGCGCCGCGTCACGCCCGCCGACGCAATCGCACTCGGCAATCGCATCCGGGACCTCGGCGTTCGCTCAGTGGTCGTGAAACTGGGCGACCAGGGCTGCGTGTACTGCGGACCGGATCGAGCATTTGATATGTCTCCCTTCGCGGTGCAGGCCGTGGATTCCACCGCGGCAGGCGACACGTTTAACGCCGCACTGGCTGTGGCGCTAGCAGAAGGCCTAGACATGGAAGACGCCCTCCGATTTGCGAACGCGGCTGCCGCGATTTCGGTCACTCGCGCGGGCGCTCAGACGTCGGCTCCAGAGAGGGCAGAAGTGGAATCGTTGTTTTTGCGATCGCAAATCTAATCTATTGCTTCAGCGCGTACACCAGCAGCGAACTCCCGGCCGACACCGCAATATACTGCCTCCCGTTGACCGCATAGGAGATCGGTCCCGAGGCCACTGGCGCCGCCCACATTCGCCTTCCACAATAACTCGCCGGTGCGGCCATCCAGCGCGTAGAAGTACCCCTCGCGCCCGCCCGAGAACAAGCACGTCCGAAGCCGTGGTCAGGATGCCGGCATCGGTGACGTCCAGCATTTTGAACTCCCACTTCTTCTCGCCGGTCTTGGGATCGATCGCGCGCACCGCGCCGTAGCCCTCTTCCTCTTTGCGCTGATTGATGGTCGCGCCTTGCAACCCCACTACCGATCTCGGCGATGTTCCGACGTAGCGCCTGCCCTCGGTGTACTCGGTGGGCACTTTCACGAACACCGACGAATATTGATCCCAAGCCGGAATGTAGAACAAACCGGTGCGCGGGCTGTAGGAGGGCGAATACCAGTTGGTCGCGCCCTGCACTCCGGGGTAAACTTGCTGGCCTTCGGCGGTCGGCTCCATTCCGTTCACCCGCATCGGCCGGCCGGCTTCGTCCAAGCCCTTCGCCCAATTCACCGTGCTGAACGGCTTGCCAGTCAAGAACTGACCAGTCGCGCGATCCAAGACATAGTAGAACCCGTTGCGATTGGCCCACAGCATCACTTTGCGCGGCTGGCCTTGCCAATCCATGTCCGCCAGCACGGGAACCTGCACGGAGTCGTAGTCGAGCGTGTCGTGCGGAGTGAACTGGAAATACCACTTCAGCTTTCCGGTATCCGGGTCCAGCGCGACCACGCAATCGCTGTATAGGTTGTCGCCATCGCGCGTCGTCGCCGTTCCAATCCGGACCCGGATTCCCAATGCCCCAATACGTCAGATTCAGCGCTGGATCGTACGACCCGGTCACCCAGACCGACGCGCCGCCGTGCTTGCCAGGAATCGCCCTTCCAGGTTTCGTTGCCGGGCTCGCCCTTGCCGGGGATGGTGTAGAAGCGCCAGTCCTCTTTGCCGGTCTTGGCATCGTAGGCGGCGATGAAGCCTCGAATACCGTACTCGCCTCCCGCCGTCCCGACGATCACTTTGTCCTTGATCACCAGCGGCGCGTGCGTCAGCGCGTAGCCGGCCTCTGCTTTGGCGACGGCCACGTTCCAGATCGGCTTTCCGCTCTTGGCATCCAGTGCGATCAGATGCGCATCGATGGTGCCCATGAATAGCGTGTCGCCCAGAATCGCCAGCCCGCGATTCACCTGGCCGCAGCACGGACGCGCCGCCCGCGACGGCACATACGGATAGGTCCAGAAAACGCGCCCTGTCACGGCATCCAGCGCAACCACGTTGTTCGGCGCCTGCACGGTGTACAAGATGCCATCCACCACCAGCGGCGTGGCCTCGAACTTTTCGAGCGACCGCGCCTGGAACATCCACTGCAATTCCAGGTTCTTCACGTTTTCGCGGGGTGATCTGTGCGAGCGTGCTGTAGCGCTGGCTCATGGTTGAGCCGGAATACGTCAGCCAGTTTTGCGGCTCTTTGCCGGCCGCCAAAATCCGGTCGAAGGATACCTGGCCCCACAGTGCACCGGCCATGCATCCAAATAACCCGAGGATCGACACCGCGCGTTGCGACATTTACCTAGAACCCTTTCAATGAAGCCAGGTACGTGATCAAATCATCTCGTTCCGCTTGACTCAGCTTGTCCCTGTAAGACGGCATCGGCGATTCATTTAGGAATCCGGCCTGGCGCAGATCCGTGCGCTGGAACGAAAGCAGCCGCTCCTTGGTATCGAGGAGCTGAACTGAGAAGGAGTCCTCATTCAGCAGCCGCCCCGTGATGGTTTCGCCGCTCTTAGTGGTCACGCGGTAGTAGCGATTCTGCGGCAGCACTTCCGCGTTCGGATCCAGAATCGAACGCTCGATCTCAGCCACTCGCCGCAGCGCTCCGATGTCGCTCAGGTCCGGCCCGACGCGCGAACCAACTCCATAAACACGATGGCACCCAGCGCATCCGCCTTTACCTTCGAAGATTGCCTTGCCGCGCGCCGCGTCTCCGTTGGGATTCGCAGTCCGGCCGCTCGGTGGCCACCGAGCGCAGATACGCCAGAATGGTTCCCGCCTGAAAATCCGTGAGTTTGTTGGGCGGCATCGCGGTTCCAGGGATACCGTCCTCAATGATCTGGATCACTTCGTCTTCGGTAGACGCGCGGCGGAATTTGCCGTGTCCCAGATCCACGCCGTCCACCAGGTTGCCCTCCGGGCCATGACAGGACACGCAGTTGGCGCGAAATAGTTTTCCGCCGTCCTCGATATCGGCGGGGCCGTAGCTGTGTTGGGCAAACAGCGGGAGACCCAGCCAAGCTACCGTTCCCAGGGCAAGCACCAGCCGCACTTTAGACATAAACAACCCCGTTCTTGAATTGACGGGGCTCATCATATCAAATGTCCGACAGAATCGTTACTTGTGATGACCGCCCTTCTTTTCGACGCGTTCATCGATCCATCCCAGGATCAAGTCGGCGAGCTGCAAATTGTTTTTGTCCTGCATCAGCATGTGGCTGTTTCCCTTGATGCCCATCTTCGGCAGGTACATCAACTGCGCGTCGCCGCCCGCCGCCGTCACTTGCTGGACGAACTTATTGCAAGTGTCGAGGTTGTTGGGCCACAGAGACCCGAAGGGGCCCGGAATATCTCCCAGGTGATCGCCAAACATGATCAGGATGGGAATCTTCGCAAGCGTCCCAAGCTGCTGCGGGTTGAGCGTCGTGGTGCATCCCATTTCGATGGACACAATGCCCTTGACGCCCGCTGGATTAATCATCGCTGCTTCTTCGGGAAAGAAGCCGGACTCCGAGTGCCCGATCAACACCGCGCCATGCAGTTGAACGGCTAATGCCGCCATGTTGGTCCACGTCGGATTGGGCGCCGGCAGAAACCCGTTGAGATCCGGGATCATTTGCTTGTAGAGTTCGTCGGCGGCCTGCACTGGGAATTGCTCGTCTGGAAACGCGGTGTTGAAGGTGGGCCCGAAGCGAAACAAGACCCACGACGTCTGATGGCTCGCCATGAATATGTTCGGAAGCTGGCTGGGCGGAGCGTTCCCCAGCTTGACGGCGTTGATCTTGGTCGCGTCAAAGCCGGAGCGGGCGCGCGAGCTTTGGTCGGCAAGATACACGGAACGATCCTTGCGCAAGAAGTATTCGTTCCAGCCCATCCGTCCGTCCGGAGTCGTTTCCCAGGTCTTGCTGCTCAGGCAGCAGCCATGAACCATCACCACCGAAACATGCTGATTGCCTTTCACCGGCGTCTGATACTGCACGTACATCTGGTTGATGGTGACGTCACCTTCCACGCCTGCGCCCGGCCCGGCCGTACTGCCACTGAGCTCCTTGGAAGTCTTGGCCTCACCGCCGACAAAGAAACTGCCTTGCGACGCCACCACCAGCGGTTTCGCCGTTTCGCCGGCGTAGCCCGGTATCGCCGCCGGGACCGCCAAGATCAAAATCCATCTCAAACTGCTCGCTTTCATCTCTATCCTCCAGGGCTTGCGCATTAATACGGTACATATAAGACTACATCGACCCACAGCAAAACGGAGCGAGCGCTCGGAGCCGCCATGCCCGCTCAGCGAAGATTCCATATGGATGCGCCAGATCGGAACATGATTGAAACAATAAACGCGCGACCTTCGGGGCGCTTTGAGCGTCCAAACGTTCGATGACCAATCCAGACGACACGCTCCATCCACCCGAAGCCGCCGGATCCGAAGCCTTGGCTCAGTTGGCCCTAGATCTGCGGTGGTCCTGGAAGCATTCCTCCGATCAATTGTGGCGGCGTCTTGATCCGGAACTTTGGGATCTGACGCACAATCCTTGGGTTATCCTGCAGACAGTCTCGCGGGAGAAATTGCAGAGCGCCGCCGGCGATGCAACCGTCCGGCAATATGTGGAAGAGCTTTTGCAAGAACAGCACAATACCTTGCAATCGCCGGCATGGTTCCAAAGGGCGCATCCAAATTCCAAACTCAGCAGCGTCGCGTACTTCAGCATGGAATTCATGCTCAGCGAAGCGCTGCCGATCTATTCGGGCGGTCTGGGCAACGTTGCTGGAGACCAACTGAAGGCCGCGAGCGACCTGGGCGTGCCGGTCATCGGTATCGGGCTGCTCTATCAGCAAGGCTATTTCCGCCAGGAGATCGATGCCGACGGCAGCCAGCGGGCGCTGTACCCGGTCAATGAACCGGGGCAACTTCCAATCACGCCCGTGCGCGAGTCAAGCGGGGAATGGCTGCGAATCCCAATCGATCTTCCCGGCTTCAGAATGTGGGTGCGCGCCTGGCAAGCACAGGTCGGGCGAACGAAACTCTACCTGTTGGACACCAACGACCCCGCTAACCTTCCCACGCATCGCGGCATCACCAGCGAACTTTACGGTGGAGGGCCGGATCTGCGCCTCAGGCAGGAACTGGTGTTGGGAATCGCCGGCTGGCGGCTGTTGCGGGCCATCGGGCTGCAGCCGGAGGTCTGCCACCTGAATGAAGGCCATGCCGCGTTCGCCATCCTCGAGCGGGCCCGCGCCTGGATGGTGGATCATAAACAGCCGTTCCCTGTCGCGCTCACGGTGACTCGGCCGGGAAATCTCTTCACCACACACACGCCGGTCGAAGCGGGATTCGATCGCTTTTCCACGGAGTTGATGGAGAAGTACCTTCGCCACTACGCCGAGCACAGCCTGGCGATATCGTTCGAGGAACTGCTTCGCCTTGGACAGGCGAGTCCCGATGATCCGTCAGGACCATTCAACATGGCGTATCTCGCCATTCGAGGCAGCGGACGATGCAACGGCGTGAGCCGGCTACATGGCGAAGTGAGCCGGCGAATCTTTCAGCCGCTCTTCCCACGCTGGCCGCGGAAAGAAGTTCCAGTCACGCATGTCACCAACGGCGTTCACGTGCCGAGTTGGGATTCGGCGGAAGCGGACAACATTTGGACCGCGGCATGCGGGAAGGGCCTCTGGACCGGGACTCTGGAGAATGTCGGAGCCGGTGTGCGCAATGCTAGTGACGGCGAACTGTGGCAGCTTCGCGCCGCCACCCGCCAATCTCTGGTGGAGTACACCAGAGAGCGTCTCGCACTGCAGGTGGCGGGCCATGGCGCGCCAACAGAAGAAGTGGAAGAAGCTGGCCGGATTTTGGAGCCGAATACGTTGACGCTCGGCTTCGCACGGCGTTTCGCCACCTACAAGCGCCCGAACCTGCTCTTGCACGATCCACAGCGGCTCATCCGGATTCTGACCAAAGAGCAGCAGCCGGTCCAATTGATCCTGGCCGGCAAAGCCCACCCCCAGGATCTGGCCGGTCAAGCCATGATCCAGCAGTGGGTCGACTTCGTCCGGCAGCCGGAGGTCCGTCCCCATGCCGTATTCTTGAGCGACTACGATGTGCTCTTGACGGAACATCTTGTACAGGGCGTGGATCTGTGGATCAATACGCCCCTGCGGCCTTGGGAAGCGTGCGGCACCAGCGGCATGAAAGTGCTTGTCAACGGCGGGTTGAATCTCTCGGAGCTGGATGGCTGGTGGGCTGAAGCGTACTCGGCCGAAGTGGGTTGGGCTCTGGGCGATGGGAAGGAGCACGACCACGATCCCGCCTGGGACGCGGCCGAAGCGGACGCGTTGTACTCGTTGTTGGAACGCGAAATCGTGCCCCAGTTTTATGCCCGCGATGATCGAGGTATTCCAACCGGATGGGTGGCCCGAATGCGGGAAAGCATGGCGCGCTTGACGCCGGCATTTTCGACCAACCGGGCTGTCCGGCAATACACGGAAGAGCACTATTTGCCCGCTACAGCCGCCTTTCAGGAACGATCCGCGCAAGACGGCAAGCAGGCGCTGGATCTCATCCAATGGACGCGCGACTTGGATCGGCACTGGTCAGCCATACGATTCGGCTCCCTGACAGTAGACAAGGACAACGACCAGCTTGTCTTCGCCGTTCAGGTTTACTTGGACGAGCTCAATCCCGATGTAGTGGCCGTCGAGCTGTTCGCAGACAGCAAGGAGGGAGCCTTCCGTCAAAAAATGGATCGCGGCCAGCCGCTGGTCGGCGCGACGAACGGCTATCTGTATTCGGCGCGCGTTCCGGCCACCCGTTCGGCGAATGATTACACGCCTCGCGTAGTCCCCAGCATGACGGGGGCCGCGGTGCCTCTTGAAGCCAATCAGATCTTGTGGCAGCGCTGAACGTGCCGCTCACCCAAAGCGCATCGGGAATAAACTAAACGAGTAGGGATACGAACCTTGCGCTCACAGATCAAGCTTGGAAAACTCTTCGGGATCGAGATCGGGCTGCACTATAGCTGGTTTTTGATCGCGCTCCTCATCGTCTATTCGCTTTTCTCACAATTCCACGCCAGTAATCCCGGTTGGGGCGATCGTGTGATCCTGACAGTGGCGATTGCAACCGCGATCCTTTTCTTCGTGTCGCTTCTGCTGCACGAACTGGCGCACTCCCTGGTGGCGACATCGCACGGATTGCCCGTGAAGGAAATCACGCTCTTCGCTCTGGGCGGCGTTTCGCAAATCGAGAAGAACCCGACCAGCGCGAAACTGGAATTTTGGATGGCCTTTGTCGGGCCGCTGACCAGCGCCGTCATCGGAGCGATCTGCGTGACCTTGGCCCGCGTTGTAGGACAACCTTCCACCGATCCGTGGACCGGGATGCTTCTTTGGCTCGGATACATCAACCTCACGTTAGCGGCGTTCAACCTTGTTCCCGGATATCCTCTCGACGGCGGCCGCGTATTGCGCGCGATCATCTGGTGGAAGACGGGCGATGCGAACCGTTCCACGCGATTAGCCGCCAGGACTGGCCAGGTGGTCGCTTTCGGCTTCATCGCCCTGGGCATCTTCGAGTATTTTGGCGGCGCCGGTTTTGGCGGTCTATGGATGGCCTTCATCGGATGGTTCCTGCTGCAAGCGGCGCGAGAGAGCGACCTGCAGATTGGATTAACCGAGGCGCTGAGTGGCGTGCGCGTCGCCGACGTGATGGCGCGCGACTGCCAGACGGTGGATGGATGGCTGAATGTCCAGAACTTCGTCGAGGAACATCTGCTCCGCAGCGGACAACGCTGTTTCGTCGTGGCGGAGAAAGGCGAAGTCACCGGGCTGGTCACGCCCCACGAGGTCAAGGAAGTGGACCGGGCGAAATGGCCCTACACCACGCTTCACGACATCATGCGTCCACTCGACGATCTGCAGTCGGTGACGCCCGATGCATCGCTCATGAGCGCGCTCGACACCATGAGCCGCTTCGATCTAAACCAGCTCCCCGTCATCTCCAATCATCATTTGGATGGGATTTTGTCACGAGCCAACGTGCTCGGCCTACCTGCAAACGCGCGCGGAGCTGCGAAGGTAGTTTGGTACGCCCGAGAGGATTCGAACCTCTGACCTTTTGCTCCGGAGGCAAACGCTCTATCCAGACTGAGCTACGGGCGCTCTGTGGCTATTATACCGTCGCGCCGCTGAATGGGTCCCGAAAATTCCTCTACTTCTGCGCGACCGGATGCGCCTTCGCTGCGGTCGTGTGATGCGTCGTGCTCGTCGCCGGCTCCTTCAGCAGGGTCTCGATCATGTTGCGCCAGTAATTCTCGGTGTAAAACGTCGGATCGTCCCCGGCCGCCGGCGTCTGCGATCGAATATTCCCCTTGCGGTCGATCCACACGATTTGCGGCACCGTGTAACGTTCCATGACGTTGAAGTTGAGATAAGCCATCACCTCTTCCGGCGTGCTGTAACCGACCGGGTAACCGATGTTGTAGGTTTTCACGAAATCGGCGACGTAGAGATTCGCCATCGTGTTAAACGCCGCGTCCACCGGTTGAAAGCCGCGCGGCCCGTACTCGTTGTAAAGCTGCGTGAATACTTGTGACGTGTGCTGGCAATGAGGGCACGTGGTGTGGACCATCAGCAGCGCCACCACCTTCCCCTTCAGGCTGCTCAGCAGCATCTGATGGCCATCCACGAATTTGATGACGAATTCGGGCGATTTCCGGAGCACGGGCGGCGCCTCGCTCTTCGACGGTTCCGCTTTCGGGGTCGCCGCGTTCAGGCCAATTCCAGCGGCAAACAAGAGGGCAACACAAGCCAGGCGCATCCAAGGACTCCTTTTCTTCTAGTTTACGCCCCGATTATATCGTAGTGGAGCGGGGCATTTCGGGAATGCCGCTTTCGGCTACCATGCTCTTATGAGCCAGGCGCGATCGCCGTCGAACCCGATGCGCGTGCCGCTGCTTCTCCTGATCGGCGCGTGCTCAATCGCTGCCGCGGCGCAGGATGAACCCATACCGGTCTTTGGAACCACTGTGGTGATCCCGTCCGGGCTGCGCGGCTTGGTCTATCACATCCACCACAACACGAAAAATCTGCCCGATTTTGAAAAAATGAAGCCGGCCGGCCCCGCGATCTATACTTCGTCGCTAAACGTGGCAGCTCAGGATTTCAGGCAAGGCTTCCCTGGCGTCACGAAGCGCTTCGAGTGGTTCGCCATCGATTACACCGGACGATTCTGGATTGCGAAGCCCGGCCGGTACAGGTTCAACATGATGTCCGATGACGGCGCAAAGCTGTACATCGACGATCAGGTGATTATCGATAACGACGGAACCCACCCCCCGATATGGAAAGATGGCGGCGTCGATTTGACCGAGGGCCTGCACCGTATCCGCGTATCCTACTTTCAGGGGCCACGGTGGGCGATCGCGCTGGTGCTGAAAGTTTCCGGGCCTGGCGAGGCTCTGCGGGTCTTTAGCACCGACGAATTCAAGCCTCCGCCGGACCCAGGGGAATGGCGGATTCCGAAGGGCCGGGAACCAACTCAAAAGTGATGGGACCAAGCGGACTAATTCTTCTCCTGCTTCGGTGGCTCATCGATCCCACCGCGCCACGCTGCGACTAATACGCCGAGGCCTCGCTTGGAGTGAAACAGGCCGCGAATTCCCGGCGCACCGATTGCGGGAGTCCGACGAAAGAAAACTCCACCGCTTCATCCGGGAACACGTTGCTGATGGTCAGGGCTCGTCCGGGCAAAACCGGCGCGAGCCTCACGGCCCCGGTTCCTGACTTCCCGGTCGCTCCACGAAACATCTTCTTTTCGATTTCGAAGAGGTCGTACGTGCTCGCAGCTCCACCATCTACGGCGGCAGCCATGATTCGTCCCTTCCCGGGAGATCCGGGCCCAAAGGCAACGATCATTTCGCCATCGTGCGTTCCCGAGTCACAAGTGATCGACAATCGGTACATGTCCGCCGCGCCTTCCCCGGCGGTGGATGGCACTTCCTTCAGAATGCTCGCAGCCATCAGCGTGCCCGTGCGCTGGACAGTCCACTCCTTCGCGCCCGCCGCTTCGGCCGCGAGAGCGCCAACCAGGGCGTCCTGCGTGGCACGATCTGGAACGGGCAATCCCGCCGCCCCCATCGCTCCCTTCTGCATGGACTTCACCAGCAGCGCCGCTGCAGTTGGATCCGTTTGCGCCTCCACGACCTTCTCTAGTGAGAGGTTGGTCAGCTTGCTCATGAGCATCGCCGTGATCGTGGGATCGGCATGCGCCGAGTCGAAGTGCTCGAGCGACATGCCACCGTTCAAATGCGCGTCGTTGTGACACACCGCGCAGTATTTATGAACCAGCTCGGTCTGCTGCGCAGCGGGCATGGCATCGCTCGCGGACGCAATGGAAGAACCGGCGATCAACCCGGCAGCCGCTACCAACGTGATTGCAAAGGAACTGGCTCTTTGGTCCACGCTAATTCTTCTCCTGCTTCGCTGCCTCGACGATCGCATTCAGCGTGGGCATCCTTGCCATCCGGGGCCGAGCTCTTGAACGTTCGGATGTAAGCGTAAATGTCCTTGGCCTTTTTGTCAGGCAGCACATCCGCGCTGAAATTCGGCATCGAACCCGAAGGCGTGACCGGCGCAATACCTGGCGCGCTCCCGCAGGAACGTAATGAACGTCAGCTCGGTCGTGAGATGGCCCCAGCGTCCCACGAACGGCCGCGGCTCCGGTTTCGCCAGTGTAGCCGTGGCAGGCGTAACAGCCGTAGGAATAATACAGCGCCTTGCCGTTCGTGGCGTTCCCGCTGACGGGACTCGCGGGCGCGGGCACTGATCTTGGCCTGTTGGGCAACCAACGCCAACGGCAGTGCGAACAGGAGGAGGAGATGTTTGGGCATTGGGGTCTCTACCTCGGCTGCGTGATCACGTCGATCATATACGGCTCGCCGCGTTTCACCGACGCCACGCCGCGCTTAGCGCCGCCGGCAACTTCGCCGGATCGGTAATCGGTCCCTCGCCGGCCATGCCGTAGCCCGCCGCCATCTTCGCGTAGTCGATGATACGGATCGCGCAGACGTTTGCCGATCGTCGCGCGTTCCGGCCCGCGCCCGCGCACGCCGGCCATGTATTCGACGAACATGTATTCCTGGTGCCACGCGCGATTGTTGTGCATCACGGTGAGCATCGGGCAGCTTGTGATGCACCGCCGTCCACAGCACGCCCGGAGCATAATTCAGTCGCCGTCGGTCTGGATGTTGATCACGATTCGATTGCGGGCCTTGGCCGCCAGCGCCGCGCCTACCGATGCCGGCGCGCCGTAACCCATGCCGCCGGCGCCCTGACCGCCCAGGTAGCTATAGGGCTTGTTGTGATCCCAAAGCTGCGCGTTGTGGCCGCCGGAGAAAGCGCTGGGCGAAGCCAGGCACCAGTCTTCATTCATGATCAGCGGCCAGAGCTCGGCATAAACGCGCGCGGTGCTGATCGGACGTCCATTCCATCCGGCCTTCGCTCTCTCCACCGCCTGCTCGACTGCCGCGACGTGCGCGTCGTGATTGGCCCGTGCGTGTTTGGCCGAGCGCTCCTGAATCGCGCGCCTTTTGCTCCGGCGTCAGCTGCCGCTTCACTTCATCGATGATGAGCGGAAGGCTGGCCTCGGCGTCGGCCTCGATCGGCAGGCGCCGACTTCACCGCGGCGCCGCGCCCGAAATTGCTCGGCCCGTCCTGGACGCCGCCGAATCGATGTGAGTCACGTCGCGCTGCAGACGCATTTTCGCCAGCCCCGGACCCGTTGATGGACGCCTGCGCGCCGCCCGTTTCGAGACCCAGCGTGTAGTCGTAATTCGTGTCCGCGCCCGGCCCGCACAGCGGATGGCGCTGCGGGAAACTCATCGGACCCTGTGTCGCCGCCGTGCTGGTGCAGGCGCCCACCAGTTCGGCCAGTTCCACCGCTCGCTTCACGCCTTCGGGCGTTCGCAACCGGCCCACCGCGATCCTCGGATTCTGCGCTGCCACCAAACCCTTTCGCGATCTCCCGCGCCGTGCGTCGCGTCGATGGTCGGAAACTGCGGCGGCTTATAAGCCGGAATCCTGCACGTTGGGACGATTTTCCTTCTGAATCTCCGAACCCAGCACCACCAGCGTCGGCCCCATGGGCGGCGTGATGGCTTCGTTGTAGGCGCGCTGAATTGCCACCAGCGCCTCCTCCACCGTCTTCGGCTCGGCGTCCCATTTCGTGAAGCTTCGAACCATCCCCGCCATATCGTGCGGCGGTATGCGCTGGAATGAAATCCACGTCGTTGCCCGCGATCATCACCACCGGCACGCGATCGTAGTAGGCCTGGTAAATGGACATGGCGGCGTGCTGAATGCCGATGGTGCCGTGCAGCAGCGCCAGCATCGGCTTGCCTTCCGCCTTGGCGTAACCGTGCGCCATGGTCACCGCCGACTCTTCGTGCAGCGCGGTGATCCACTCCGGCATCACATTCGGCGGATTCCCGTAATTGATGAACGGACTCCTGCAAACCTTCGAAACTCGATCCCGGATTGGCGGCCGCGAATTCGATGCCGAGGTCGCGAATCGTCTGGACCATGAGATCCGAGCCCGGACGCGTGATCGTGCGCACTGCCACCGGCGGCCGAATGTTGCCCGCCTCGCGCTCCAGTTGTTTCTCGGTGGGAGCCGGCGCCGGCGTGGATGCGGGCGCCGCACCTCTCCGGTCGCTTTGAACCTGAGCTTCCACCAGCGGCGTCGTGCTAACGATCGCTGCCGCACCCGGCCGCTGCGTTTTTCAGAAAGCCGCGACGGCCAACCGAAGTCTTCGATTTCGCCATGATCTCTCCTCTCCGCCCTCCCCGGTTCCGCGGAACTGCTAGCGTTTCACGACTGCAATCCCGGCAACGATGATATCAATCCGGGGACCCACCTGCGAACATCTACGGCAACGCCCGGCGAAAGCCCTTCGGATGCCTCCCGGCCGCGCCAGCCGGGACTGGAGGCCGCCGCAACATAGGAGCGCGGCGTGGAGCGTTTAGCGCCGTCGTGCTCGAGAAGCCCGACAAGCTGATCGTCGCCATCTGATTAATGGCCTCCAGGGTGCCAAAAGAAATGCTCGCGTTGCCATCGTTCAACCCACCCGACGGTAAGGTGAAGTTGACCTGATACAACCCGGCGTAGAACGGTGCGAGACCGGCGAACAAAACCTGGGCCGGTACAAAATTCGATCCATCGAAAAGATACACGGAAATGTACGGGGACTCAACGCTGTTGCTGATGGGGCTGCCGGAAGCAGATGCGCCATCGCCTACTCCCGGAGTTACGGGCCCGAGGCCACTCATGAACATAATGACCGTATCGCCGGGCATGGCTGGATTGGCGGCCGTTACCTCGGAGTAATCAGTATGCAGGATTGCACCCGCTCCAATCCCGTTCGCGGTTTGCGTGTAAATTCCCGGCGACGTGTTGTCCGAGTACAACGTTACCAGGTTGGATTTCGTCCCGTTTACTTCCACCTGGAAGGTGGCGAAAGAATCCCCAGCAATCTCGTAAGGAATCAGAACGCTGATCTGGTTCTCGCTCACCAGATAGACCGGCGCGGCGATCCCATTGACGAAAACCTGCACGCCACCGAGATTCGTTGAGATTGGGAGCGTCTTGGCGGATTGACTCTGTACACCGAAGGTTCCATACAAACTCACCAGCTCGCCGGGAGAGACGGCGTTTGTGATCCCCGTGTAATTGGCTGCCTCGGTAATCCCGATCGGATCAATCCACACTGCGGAAGTTGCTTTGTACGACGGGGCCTGAACGCCGATGATGAGGGAGAACTGTTGGTTCGATCCAATCTGCATCAGCGCTTTTCCATTGGCGCCGGCCAAATAAGTGTACGTGTTGCCGTCGTAATAGGACCCGTCTGCCCCAATGCTTACGGCCGTGCTGATGGTGAAGTCATTGGTGAATCCAAGGACAGGATCGTACCGTTCATGCGCGATGAGATCGCCTGCTCCATTGGTAACCGTGGAACCGTAAAAGGCATCCATAACATTGAGCGTACCGGGCAGAGTGTTTTCTATTCCCGCGGTAAGGTAGGTGCCGCTCAAAAGCTTGTTCGAACTTGTGCCCGAGGGCGCGCGAAACCCAAAGATCATGTCCGATCCGGTTGCCGAGCCTGCTATGAACCAGTTGCCATCGGCCGACACATACAGAACCTTCTCACCGCCGATGATCGCGGTCTTACTATTCCCGTCGCCAGGGAACGTCATGGTTCCTCCCGGCCCGCTGGAGAAGGCATAGGTAGAAGCGGCGACGTCTTGCGTCACGGTGGCGCCGGAACGGACATTTTGGAGCGATCCAGTCACACTGAATGCCGCGAAATTCCCATGGCCGTCGGCATTCAACGTGAAGTAGCCCTGCCGCGCCAGTGAGGCGTCCGCGTTGAGAAAGTCCAGAGTACCCACCGTGAAGGGGCCCGCGAGAATACCATTCGAAGCGGAAGCTGGAGCTTGAACCGCTATGAACAGGTCGAAAAGGCCGTCCTCCGTCGAACTTGCTGTCACGACGGGTTTGCTGAAAGTGCCGAAAAGAGTCGCCTGGTAGAGAGGATTGTCCAGTTGGGCGAGGCCGTTGGATTGCACTCCGTATGTGCCTCCGCCCAATGAAGCGCAGAAGCCGGCGCCATTCGACCCGGCTGAATCGTACAGTTTCGTATTCAAGAGCGTGTACTTTCCCGCGCCGTCGAACGTGATGGCGCCGGTCAGAGTGCAGGACTCGACCAGGTTGCCCATCTGGTCGGGGAAGAAATTGACATACCGGAATAGGTATTGTCCCTTGAGACTTGCCGTCCCACTGGTATCGAAGCTCTGAGCCCCCACCCACGTAGGAGTAGTCGCCATCAAAAGAGCGCTGCTAAGTAGGAAAATCGTTCGGTACATGCGCATTCTCCTTTACTGGCCTTTGGTCCAATTCAAGATCAGGTTGTAGGCGTCCACGCTGCCAAGCCCAGTGGCAAAATTCCAACCGGCGGCGGCGGCAAAGGCCGGGGTATAGGTTGAGCTGGTGGTGGATAGGGCGCCGTTTCCGTCGAATCCGGTATCCGACGACCCGCGGCCTCTTCCCACGAATCCGGCTCCGAAGCAGTTGATGTCTCCCGAGCAGTTCACCGCAATGTCGCCCGTCGTGATGCTATGAAACACCGATGAGGCCACCGAACTAGCCGCGAGTTTGTAGTACACCGGATTGGGGTTGCCCTGGGCGCCGCCCATTTTCTGGTTCACCAGCGCTTGAATCCCAGCCAAGATCGGGGACGAGAACGAGGTTCCGCCCGCGCCGGACCAATAGTATGGCGAGCCCGTGCATGGCGAGCCGCCATTGTTGGGATCGGTGAAGCAGTACACATAGTAGTGGCCCCAGATTCCGTTGGCGGCGAAGAGCGATACGTCGGGAATGTCCCGGACACCGTCGTTCGGGATGCCGGGCACTCCCGTTTGCCAGGAAGGTTTGGGGTAGCCCTTGCAGCTGCCTCCAACCACCAGATTTGCCGCTGGAACGCCGGTCGCGCATCCACTTGGTCCTCCGCTGCCCGCCCCCAGGGGAAGACTTATGGATTCTTGCGCCAGGCTGCTGCCACAAAAGCCGCTCGGGCCATAACCAACCGAATAGTGCAGAAAAGTCGCCAGGATCGAACCCGCGCACGAGTTGTTCCAGGGGATCTCTGGAATGTAGGACAGAGCCGAGCCGCGATCTGTTGAATTATTCGTGGAACTCCAATACGTGCTGTTCGTGCCTAGCGACGTATCGGCGAAATCGGTTCCTCCCACGGCAACGTTATAGGGCGTAGAAGTGAAACCGCTGACGCCGATGCCATGGATTGCGGCGCTGGCTCCGGCATCGCAACTTGCAGCGCCATCATCTCCCGCCGCGACAAACACCGACACGCCTTCCGCCACCGCCTGCTGGTAAGCGGAGTTGTAAGCGGCATTCATCACTACTCCGTTCGCCGCCTCGCAGAAGCCGTAGCTCACGCTGATAATCTGAGGCGGGACTTTAGCGTTGATTAAGTTCTGCCCTGCAATCAGGCCTCCGAATGTAGTGGCGGTGTCCCCGCAAGCTGCCAACTGGATGGTCGCGTCGGGCGCGGCGGCGCTGGACCATTCGGCGTCCAGCGTGGCTTCGTCATCGTCTCCGTTCGCTCCCGGATCGGAACAATTGGAGGCTCCGTGCGGGGGCGCGGGATTGATCGTCACCAGGGATCCGGAAGTGTACGTGGACAATCCAAATGCCTTCCGGAAAGTATCCCAGTCGGCCGTGTTGTAAAGGTTGGTATCCTCCACCAGCGCAATGGTCTGCCCTTTACCGGTGTATCCCGCTGCAAAAGCCGCCTTCAAGTCGTAAATCGTGGCCAGATCGGCCGGCACGACAAGCTGAGCCTCTATGCTGTACTTGGGGGCAGGCGTTCTCGCGGCAGACACGCGCATCGGGTTGGGCCGGAAATCGTGCAGCGACACAATTCCCGCTACCGCGAACGCAAGCGCTTCCGGGATTTGAGGATCGCTCATGTTCGCGATGTGATCTTTCCCGTTTACGGAGAGCTTGTGAATTTCCGTGTGGAATGCAGCAAACACTTGACCGGCGTTCCCCGAGAAATCGACCGTCATTCCGCTCGGGTACACGGTATTCACCGTGAAGCCGCCCGAACGCAGCCACTCCGATACTGCCTCGATATCCTGCGCCGACGGTCCGTATATTTGTCCAAACTGCTCCGCTGTCAGCCATTTGTGGAAATTAGGCGAGGCGGAATCGTGTTGTTGATCGATAAAAACCCGCAGCGCATGTTCCCGCTCCGGGCTGCGCCGCAATTGCAGAAGCATGTGCGGCAGTGCGAACGTGTCCGGCACCTTCCCGCGGTCGTTCTGCGCGTTCGCCTCACTGCGCGTGTTTCCGGCGAGCGTGTAGAGCCTGTTGGAATCGATGGGCCGCGTAACGAGAACCCGGGCTGGAGCGTTTTCGGCGCTCTGCGCCACCAGGGTGGACGTCAAGCCGATTGTGAGCGCGCAGCAGCACAGCGAGCGCACTAGGAAAGAATAAGATCGCAAATTCTTCGACATCGGGCATCCTCGCGAAAATAGGTTGATCAGAATAGACTCGACTTCTCGCTCATACCGCCGGGCCTATGGGGACAATAATTTCGCTGAGCCAAATCTCAACCCTGGGCCAAGAGATATGAATGTCGAACAAGTGTAGCGCATCGGGTTAGAAAATGGGACCCGGTCCTGCACAAGTCGCATAGGAAAAATTGACCCCTAGCGGAATAAAACGCCCGGCCTCCACGTCCTTCTATTGCGTGTCGGGCCGGGCTCAGTGTTTGCAAACGCAGCTGTCAGGCGAGAACGGTAGTTTGTTGCGTCGTCATGCCAATCGCTGGATCGGTCAAGCTGCCTCTTCCACTTTCTACGTGCCCGGCAAGCCGCCGATGGAAACTTGCGTCGGAATCGACGGCTACGGTGAGGTCATACCAACCGAAGGACCTTTGCAACTGGCCAAAATACGTGAAGGTGGCGTGCGGCTGGAGCCGGTGCGTTGTTGTTTTGCCGGAGTAGGCGTCAATAATACTCACGTTCTCCCAGCTTGAGGTCTGATTCTGAATCAGCAGTAAGATGCTCTCGGATTCGTCAAAGTTCGTCGCTTTCACTACGAGGTTGGCGCTGGCCGGCGCGAGGCTGCCCGCGAACGTGCGCAGGAAGCCGTTCGGGCCGAAGACCGAGAGATCGTATGAAGTATTGCCGCTGCCTCCGAAGCTGTCGGAGGTTTCGCCGCCGGCGCCGACCGTGTACGCCCATGGCCCGGTCAGGCCGTCCCCGGAACGTACTTGAAAAAACGCACCGGCCTTGCCTGTGTTCCGGAAGCTGAGCTGGACGATTCCCTGCGAGGCGTTTACTTGTCCATCGACGTACAGCTCATACGGCAATGCACGGGCTGGACGTGTGCCTGATTCCTGCGCGGGCAGCGCCTGGACGTTCGGCGGCGCGGGAACGTAGTCGGGATGGCGGTTGTTATCGGGTGGAATATAGGCGATGGTACTGGGTAGAGGAACCGTCGCATCGTTGGGTGATGCGAAGTTGAAGGCTGACGTGAGATCGCCCGTAACGGCGCGGCGCCACGGCGTAATGTTCGATTCCCTGACGCCGAAGCGGCGCTCGATGAAGCGGATGAGCGAGGTGTGGTCAAAGACTTCGGAATCCACCCATCCACCCTTGCTCCAGGGCGAGATTACGATCATCGGCACGCGCATGCCCAGACCGTATGGCCCCGGAGGGTATTCGGTGTTGCCGGCGAACAGTTCATTGGTTGTGCCGACGGTGGAGATGCCTTCCGCGCGCGACTGCGGCGGAGTGGCCGGCACCACGTGGTCGAAGAACCCGTCGTTCTCGTCGTACATCAGGAAGAAGACCGTCTTGCTCCACACCTCGGGATTGGCAGTCAACGCGTCGAGCACCTGCGAGACGTACCACGCGCCGTAGTTCGCGGGCCAGTTGGGGTGTTCGGTGTAGGCTTCGGGCGCTACAATCCATGAAACTTGTGGCAAGCGATTGGCGAGAACGTCGGCGCGGAAGATGTCGAACAGCGTTCCGCTCTTCGCGATGTTGGTGCCGGTCCTGGCATTCTGCGCGAGCGGGCTGCTGTCGGGCGCGTTCTGGTACTGGAAAAAGTAGAGGAGCGAATTGTCGCCGTAGTTGCCGATGTAGGCGTCGCCGGTCCAGCCCCAGAAGTCGGCGGCGTCGAGACCGTCGCCAGCGTCCTGATAAACCTTCCACGAGATGCCGGCTTTCTGGAGCAACTCGGGATACGTGGACCAACCGTATCCCGCTTCGGCGTTGTCGATCACGGGACCGCCGCCGCTTCCATCATTGCCCACCCAGCCGGTCCACATGTGATAGCGATTCGGATCGGTGGGGCCCAGCAAGGAACAGTGGTAGGCGTCGCAGACCGTGAAGGCGTCGGCGAGCGCGTAGTGGAACGGGATATCGCTGCGCGTGAGATGCGCCATGGTGGTGGTGCCCTTGTTCGGCACCCACTGGTCGTATTTGCCATCGTTCCAGGCTGCGTGCGTGCTAGCCCAGTCGTGCGCCAGGTCCTGCAGGAACTGCAGTCCGAGGTTAGGCGCACCGGGATGGAAAGGCAGGACATAGCCATCGGGGTTGCTCGGGTCCGGCTGGTGCCAGACGCTGTTGCCGGAAGGCAGCTTGATCGGCCCGCGGATCGCCGAAGCCGCGGACGCCGCGCATCGTGCCGAAGTAATGATCGAAGGAGCGGTTCTCCTGCATCATGAAGACGATGTGCTCGACGTCCTCGATGGTGCCGGTACGGTGGTTGGCCGGAATTGCGAGCGCTCGGCTGATACTCGCGGGAAAGGCGGCGGAAGCGGCACCTGTGCTCAGAAGTTTCAGGAAGGTGCGGCGATCAGTTTTCATAGGGGATTTCACCTCTCTGGATTACCTTTGCGGTAATCGCTTGGCCAGCTTAATCCCCGTTCATTGCGGTCGTATGATATTCAGATTGCGATTCTGTGATTTGGTTGGCCCTACGGCACTGGCGTCTTCCATCCCTCGATCTGATTCACCGTTACGCCGTCCACCCACACTCGAAAATATCCCGAGTCGCCGCGCCCTTCAACGCGATCCGCACGTCTCGCTCGTGAACTCCACCTTCTTCCATTTCCCCTGCATCACTCGATTGTAGAGATCGAAGTAACTGCCGCGCCCACCCCGGCGAGTCCCACGCCGACGCCACCGCCAACACCGGTGAATTTCTCGCGCTTGTGCTCCAGCAATTCGTACGACGCCGCCCACCAGATGCTCGGCTGCGGAGTTGCCGTCGTCCGCACTGGTGTATTGCGCGAGCAGCACTCGAAAATCGAATTCGCCCAACGTGCCATCGGCCAGCTTGCGAAATTCGCGAGCGTCCGGCACGGCCGGAGGTTCGGGAATCATCACGCCCGCGTGCGCCAGATACCGCTCCGGATGCAGAATCTGTCCGCTGATGTCGGCGGGTGCGCGAACACCTCGGAAAACGCGTCCTTGCCCAGCTTGTGGAACACGGCGTCCTGAAATGCCAGGCCTTCGGCGTAGGGAAACACAAGCGACTCCCGAATGTAAAGCGGCGCCTGCGAGAACACCGGATACTGCTGGGCGGCGGAATCTTCGGCGCTCTTCTTCATCATCTCGAGCATCTCCGGGCGGAATCTCCGCCGGCCCGCCCGCTTCCTTCGCGAGATAAGGCCGCCATCAGCCAGGTGGCCTGTCCTTCCATAACGGCTTGCCGCGCGGTGGCGTTATCGTCGCTCTTCATTCCTTCATGGATGAACTTCGCCAAATGGAAATGCTGATCGGCCAGCGCGTGCGCCAATTCGTGAATCAACGCGACCCGTTCCTCATCCCCATCGCCCGCGCCCAGCAGTACGAACAGCCGCTTCTGGTCGTAGTCGTAAAACGCTGCTGCCTGCTCGGTCAACAGCTCCAGCGTATTCTTGCGCAGATCGAAATCGCGGGGAACCAGCCCCAACATTTGCAAGGTGAGCTCCTCGGCGCGCACTTCGTCCGGCTTCATGGTCTCGCGCAGCCGCCGCTCCAGGTACTTGCGGAGCTGATCCTTGGTCATCAGCGCGTACGGGACGTCGCGCGTGAACGCCAGGCCGGTAATGGCCGACAAGCCTTGCTTGATGGCGCCGATATGGCTGAAAAGTTCCTGCGCTGGAGCGGTCGCCATCAACACCCAAGCCGCGATAAATGAAAGCAAGCGTTTCATGAGACAATGAACCTTTATGGTAGACGAGAAGAAGTATTCAGCCGAAGCGCACGGCAGCGGCACGTTCATTATCAGCAAGCCAAAGCGCAAATCCGGCAAGCTCCGGCAGTCAAGATTGAAGAAGCCCCAGCGGGGCGCGCGCAAGTAGTACCTGGTACCCGAGCTACCGGAGCGGTCTCGAGATCCAGTCCGCGCGCCGCGGCTTCCCAGTACTTCTTCGATCGGAAAAATCCACCTCGCGGCTGTAGAATAAAGCTGTCGAAATGGCGAGCGCTTCGCAAAGTCGCGCTGGGTCTGTTGCTCGCGGCGTCTGGCGCCGTCCTTCTCCTGGCAGCTCTGGAGCTGTGGAACTTTCGTCAATGGGCTTACCTGGCCGCCCGCGAGCCCGTGTTCAGTGAGGATAGCCATGCTCGCATCCTCCAAGACCGCGTGGACCTGCTCAGCAAGCGCGTCGGTGACATGGAGCTGCTGGTCCTCATTCTGCTTGGGACTTCCGGTTTGTACGCCATCGTGTTCGTTGCGTCTTCCTACGTGAGCGCCACGCAGCTTTTCGCGGCAGGCTGACCACACCATCCGCCATATCCAGGATCAGATCGGCCTCGCCATGGGCGATCTGCGCGAGCTGCAGGAGCACACCGAGCAAAGTGTGAAGAGCATGCTGGCCGGCGCTCCAGCGAAAGCCGCACCCGCCGCGCCATCGAGTTATGACCAGCAGATTGCCGAGATCACTGCGCGTCTGGCGGCTTGGCAGGATCGGCAGCTCGGCGAGGAATCCATGCTGGATCTGCTGCGGGACGAGAGCGCCGCGGCGCATCTGGAAGCCATCGCCGGCTCCGAACTCGGCGCGCCGCTACCCACGCTGTATCTTGGCTTTGCCCGCATTTATCAGCGGTCCGACCGGGCGCGGTCGCGTTTTTATCTGGATCGGGCGCTGCGTCTGGCTCCTCCGAAATCGCCGCTGGCTTCCGAGATCCATTACGAGCTGGCCTGCCGATTCGCCGCGTCGCACGATTTCGCGCGCGCCATCAGCGAGCTAACCGCGGCCTTCGAGCATCAGTTCCACGCTCTCGACGAACGGCTGGCCAGCGACATCGAGGAAGGCGGCCAACTTTACGAGCTCGCTTCCACGCCGCCATTCGATAAAGCCGTCAACGATCTGCTGCTCAACATGAGCATCGGCATCGGCTGAAAACAATTGGCCACGGATAAACACAGATAGGTGACACTGAATAAAACGAAGCTCTTTCTTGCATTGCTCATAGCTTCTCTCTCCGGGTCCTGTTCTCGCCATCATCGCAAGTGGTAACGTACACGATTTCCGCACTTCAAAAAACCATTAGCCGCGGATATCGGTGTTTATCTGCGTTTATCTGTGGCTAATATGACTTCAGAAAATAAAGCTCAGCCCGCCGCGCAGCGCCCGTGGCGACTGCACCAGCGTCACCTGCTGGCCGCCCTGGGTAACGGGCATGTAGCCTTGCGCCAGTCCGTTCTGCAATTCGGCGGTCGCCTCCAGGCGCCCGGGCATTCCCAGCACTGACGGGGATCGGCTGGCGGACGCGCAGATTCAAGCCGGTCTCGGCGTACGGACTCTGCGTCAGGTAGACGTGATCCGGCATGATCATGTCGTTATAATCCATCCATTCATAACTGCCGGTGATCACGGTGCCGGTCAGGGGAAGCGTGGCGGAAGCCCGCGCGCTTGCCCAGAAACGCTGCGAGCTGTGCAGCCGGTCGCGCAATGCATCGGCGCGTATTGACCGTCATTTCCTGATCCCCGGCCGGCGCCAACGCGCCGCTGCTGCCGAACGAGGCTCCCACCTGCACGCGGTCGCCGAGCGCGCGCGATACCGAGGCGGCAAAGCCCAGCCGGTGGAAGCTGCCGGCGTCCAAAATGCTGTTCTGCGAAGAAATATCGGGCAGCAGATCGCCCGCGTGCGAAGGCGCCTTGGGGTGCCACCACGGTCATGGCTGCGTTGCTTACCCTCTCGCTATACCCGGTCAAGTTGAAGGTTGTGGCGCGAATCTTCTTCTCGTATCCAATCTCGAAATCCTGCGACCGCTGGATAGCCGCGTGCCCGTCCAGCAGGGAAAGCGCGGCAGCACGGCCAGCGCCGCCAGATCCTGCGCCAAGGCTTCCGCCTCCCCGCGAACGCCAGCCTCGACGTCGCGTGAATCCATCAGCAATTCGGTGGCTGGCGCCCCGGAGCTGTAGGCCACCTTCACTTTGCCGGCCCGGCCCAGGTCATATGTAAGACGGGCGAACTGGTTCAGCGAGTTCAGCGCGATCCATGTAGCTCACCGAATCGAACGAACCGCCATAGTCCAGGCGCAAATCGTCGGTGAGATCCGTGCTGTCGTGCATCGATACCGACATGCTGCGCAGCGCGGGCACGCCATCGGCCTGGCCACGGAGCGCTCGCCAAGCTTCCCCGCGTACAGGCAGATAAACCTGTTGTAACGTCACAGCCACTTCCGGACCCGCTCCGTCGCGGCTGTAGCTGGTGCGGAAGCCGGCCGCCGGCAAACCCGCGTCGCGCGCTATAGCCGACATTGCCGCTCAGCTGCACCTGATTGTGGCCGTATATCGACGTAGCCACCGCGAACGCCGTGCCCAAATCGGTCTGGGAAGAAGAACCGCCAAGCGATCCCGGTCGCCGCCCGAAAGATTCAAAACCCCCACAGTATCGGAAAACGCGCTGCCCGGACGGGGATTGGCGCTGGTTCGGATCGGAGCGCGCTGACATGCCGGGCAGCATCCGCAACACGGGCCGCGTGGACGCGGATTCCTTCAGCACCCATTTCCAGTCATCGCTCATGAGCGCGCCTTCGCCCGGCTTGGCATACACCAGTTCGATGGAGCTCAATACGCTGGCGAGATTGACATACAGCAGGCTCTGCATGCCCGGCTGCACGGCGATCTTTTGTTTCACGCGCCGGAACGAAGCTGGCCAGGGACACTCGCACCGAATAAACGTCGGGAGTGAGCAGGCCAAAGCCGAACATTCCGCGCTCGTTGGTCATGGCGCGCTGCAGCAAGCGCTCAGAGCGATTGAACAGGATACACCGAGGCGCCCATTTGGGGAACGCCGCTGGAGTTTCGAACCACACCCGCGATGCTGCCCGATAGTGCACCTTCGGTTGCCGGACAAGCTGCCACCGCATGACAACAAAAGCGCGGCAATCACGCTGGCAGCGAGTTTGGGTCGAACGGTCTGCATCCCGTACTGACTGCGTTTGACGGGCCACCTGCGCCCGCCCACCTGAGACCTACTTTACCGTAAAACTGGCGGTCGGGGTTAATGTCTGATTACTGTTCCTGTCCACGACCTTCATATTCAACGTATATTGGCCAGGCTCCAGCGATTGGAGCGGCAGAAGTTTCTCCACCGTAACCTGTTGCGAGGACGCCCCCGGGATGGTGGTCACTTCCTCGCTGTAGTGCAGCACCGGCTGCTGCGCGCCGCTTCTTGGTGATTTCATACTCGATGGATGCGTTCGGCTTCTTGGTCTTTTCATCCGGCGAGAAATTGTAGAACTGCGTGTAAATTCCAAGCTTTTCGCCGCGATCGAAGGTGTCGGTCAGGCGCGGCCGGACCTTGGTGTCGCCGATCACGAACTGGCCGGTGCCGATGCTCTTGGTCGGAACCTTCTCGATCAGGTCCGCCAGAATCAGGCTGCTCGACGCCAGCTTCTCGTCGTCAAAATGCGGAACGTTCAGCGCCATCGGATAGTTGGTCATGTTCCCGCCGGTGATGTCCTTGCAAACGACGTTCAGCCGGTACATTCCCGGCGCCAGCGGAATCTCCTTTTGATAGATCGACGCGCCGTCGATGGCTTTGGACAGCAGATCAGCGGGCACTTCTATCGTCACGGGATCTTCAAAAGTGTTCACCACCCGGCCAGTGATGGAGGTGATGCGGCCGAAGATGTTCACCGTGGCTTTGGCGATGTTGTCTTTCTGCTGGAATTGCAGGTCGCGGCGCTGGAACTCGATGGTCACCGTTGTGAGAATCGTGGAGTCGGTGATCTTGATGTAGTCGGCCCGCACTTTGAACGGCAGATTGTTGTAACGGATGCTGGAACTGACCACCGCCTGCAGATCCTTGAACTTCACTTGCGGAGCCTTTTGCAGATTCGCGAATTGGTTCAGCCGCTCGAACTCGTCCATGCTGGCCGGCATGGGCTGGCCGCCGGTTCCGAGCGTCGTGCCGTCGGTGCGGGTAAACCGCTGCGACTTATCGGCCATGCCCATCTGCTCATACAGCGTCAGGCCGGCGCCGGGAACGTACGTCAGAGCGTCCTTCTCCGATGGGTCCATCGACATGTGGAACTCGCCCTGACATCGTGGTGTCCACGAACTCGATCTTGATGTTACTGCCGACGCCTTCGATATAGCGGTACGTCCAGTCGATAAAGGGGAAGGTGGACGTCGTTCCGCCGCCTTCTTCAATCGGCCGGTCATAGGTGCCGCCCGAGGAATGATCGTCGATTTCATCGGGGGGACCATACATAATGTACATGCGGCCGCGATCCGTCTTCCAGCCCGGAATTCCGGACGCGAAGCGATCGTTGGCATAGGCGATGCGCCGGTAGTGCTCTTCCTTATATTCGTTCTCTTCGGTGTCGGGCGTCGGATCGCGCCGCAGCCAGAACTGCTCGATGAAATTCTCCCGCTCGTCGTCGGTGCTCAGCCTCTTCCACGCCTTGCGCTCTTCGTCCGTGATGATGTAGGTAACATCCTCGTTCAACCATTTCCTATACGGCGTTTCGAGCTCTTTGCGAAGCTTCTCTTCCTGCTTCTTCTTCTGCTTCGCGGTCATCGGCTTGGAGACGGTGTCGCGCGCCGCGGGAGCCTCCGCCTTCTGATCGCTCTTGTCGGGCTGAGCCTCCTGAGGGGCTGCAAGCAGGTACGCGCCTGTCAGTGCCATTGCCGCAACACCGGACAAAGCCAAGAAGTGCTTTAGTTTCATACAATTCACCGCCAGACAAGAATCGGGGCTGCTATCATTCTAGGCCCTAAGCGAGAATCGGTCAAGGGAGGGACGCACTAGGACCCTGGCGCGTTCCTTTGAAATCGCTCCAACACCAGCGGATGCAACGTCCAGCTCACCGAACTCACCCCGGCCTCTAGCGTGAACCACACCGCTAACTGCTCCAGTGCATCGTCTTGCCGTCCGATTCTTCTACATGAACATTTGGCCAACGCGAAGCCATGCGCTTGGCGGCCCCACGATCATTCGTCCGACTACTGGTTGAGCAGTTTGTCCATGATCTCGTGGCGGTAGCGGAAATTTGTTTGCTTGAGCTGTTCGAAGGATTGGCCCAGATCAAGCAGGCCACGCCTCGCTGCCAGTTGGAGCACTCGGAGCGTCCCGACCAAGCGAAAGCCTTTCTCGCGTGCTACCCTCGCCCCCTCGCGATCGTCCAGCAGCGGAAGGTCAGCACCTAAAGAGGTGGCTAAAATCAGAGCCGCTTTTTCTCCCTCATCAAGGTTTTCCAAAGCAGCATCGAGAGCACTGTCAGCAAGAAGATGCAACTCTAGCCACGCTGGCGGCCTGTTTATCCAGTTGCGCACCGCTTCCGGTGCTTCGGCACGGATCAACTCATCACGCACCGCCGACGGAATGATCACCTTCTCGAACAGGGCAGGAAGAATCTCAGAGTGCCCGATCAAGACCCGGTGATTGATGGGCCCCGTGTCGGCGACTACAACGCGCACCTGGATCAGAGCCCGAGGCTGCGCAAATCTTGTCTCTCTCGTTGGAGGTCATCCAGTGTAGGCAGGTCCTCAATTACTCCGTGAGCTTTAAGGAATCCGTCGAGCTGATCGCGGGTCGGAAAACCAAGCAGCTTCGGCATCGAGGGTCTGGTGAGATGCCCGTTCTTATATTCCTCCAGGGCGAATGCTTCCAACGCCCGGCGCGAGAGATCACCGCCACTCGCAACCAAGTCGCGAGCAAGCTCGTCGGGAATTTGAATGGTCACATTCATTGCTGCCAACGCGCCCCTCACTGCCGTGCGGCTAGGTCGTGATTACTTCCCGCCCGCCTTGTACACCTTCTCGAATTTGTTGCGCTGGTTCCACACGGTGAACGATCCGTTTCCTTCGGCTGTCAGCTTGATGTACTGTCCGGTGCACTGCTCGTCAATGTTGGCGATCAGCGAATCCGGCGCATTGTGCTCCTTGCCGCCGGCCTCGGCGTAATGCAGTTGCCACAGATCCTCCAAACCCGGCGAATCCTTCACAATCTGCCACGCGTCCGGACTGCCGCCTTTGCGCGCACCGTTGTTCATAATGGCCACGCGCGGATGCACCGCGTCTACCAGCGCCGGTGAGTTCGACTGATTCAGACCGTGGTGCGACACCAGCAACACGTCCACGGTACCAATCGGATTGTTCGGGCACATCAGCTCCAGCTCCTTGTTCCACGTCAAGTCGCCGAGGTCGAGAAATCGAAAATTGTCCAACGTCACCAGCACGCCGAGCGACCGCGCGTTCTCCGTCGGATCGGTGTCGCGCTTGGGCGTCGCCGCGCAAAACGAATTGGGCTGGCCGGCGCCTCGGCAGCGGCGTCTCGATATGCTCGCCCGTTGGCCGCCAGCACCTTGACCGAAAGCCCTTTGATCGGAACCGTGTCGCCGGGCTTCACCACCATATGCTCGCCGCGCTGAATCGTTTTCACGTAATCCGAGTAGTCTTCTTTCGTGACTTTCGAATCTTCCGTATTCGGCCCGTGATCCACGAAGTTCACGATCTTCATGCGATCCGCCAGTTGCGGGACGCCGCCCACGTGATCGCGGTGATAATGGGTGATGAGCAAGTAATCGATCTGCTTGATCTTCGCCGCCTTGGCCAGCTTGCACGATGCGTTCGGCATCGCGCCCCTCAAAACCGCGCCAGCCAGTATCGATGAGCAGCGACTGCCCCGAGGGGCTCACGATCAGCGTCGATTGCCCGCCCTCCACGTCCACAAAGAAGATTTCGAGCGGGCGGGCGCCCGCCAGGGAGGGGAGCAGCAGGGCCAGCACGGCGAGGCCGAGGTTCGCGGTACGCATGTGCCGCATCGTATCACAGCCTCGTATTGCCAAGACGCATATTGCCGGAACACGCCGGAAATCGTAACGTAATAAGGATTAGGAAGCGACAAAACGAAACACCATGCCATACTGCTGCCAATGCGGACAATCCGTGGAATGCCCGCGACGTTTACTGCGGGTATGTGGCGCGCGTCAACCCGCCGCCGCGCGCGCCCGGAGTGGAGTACATGCACGGCATCAGCCCGCGAACCGCCTCCCTGCTGTGCTACATCCCGATCCTCGGATGGATTGTCGCCATCGTCGTGCTGGCGTCGGCGCGCTTTCGCGAAGACACCCGCGTCCGTTTTCATGCCTTCCAGGGGCTCTACCTCTTCGTCACCTGGCTGCTGGTCGATTGGTTTCTGAGCCCCATGTTCCACTTCGCGTTTTGGGCCGCCGTTCCACCAGCTCTTCCCCGGGCTCATGAAGGCCGCTGTCTTCGGCGCCTGGATCTTCATGATCGTCAAAACCTCGCAAGACGAAACGTACAAGCTGCCGATCCTGGGCGACCTGGCTGAAAAATCCGTTTCCGAGCAGCGTTGACCGAGCCTCACCTAAATTTATGGAAGCAGCGGCTCGGTCGTGTGCCGCACTGGGTCTGGAACCGAACTGAGCTCGAAACCCTGGTCCTGGCGGACAATGACCTGACGGAAGTCTCCGCCAAGATCGGCCGCCTCAAACAACTTCGCATGCTCGACCTGGGACACAACCAACTCGGCAGCGTTCCTGACGCGCTGGGAGACCTGGACGAGCTCACCGATTTTCTCTATCTCCACGACAACCGGTTAACCTCGCTGCCTGCTTCCCTGGCCCGGCTGACAAAGTTGCGCTACTTGAACATCAGCGATAACGCCTTTGAGACGTGGCCCGAGTGCGTTCTTGGAATGCGTGGCCTGATCGAGCTGAGAGGCTCCGGGAATCGCCTGATATCGCTCCCCGATTCGATCGGGAACCTGGCGAACTTGCGCGAGCTGCACCTGAGAGACAATCAGATCGCATCGCTGCCGGAATCGATTGGGAGGCTGCGGGAACTGCGACAGATCGATCTCCGCGGCAACCCGCTAACAGATTTGCCCGCCGCAATCGCCGAGCTGCCCAAGTTAGACAAACTCGATTTGCGCTGGGCAACCACGCTTAAGACGCCCACCTGGATCGCAAACCTGGAATCCCGCGGCTGTTTGGTTTACCGCTGAGCAGCAACCGCCTGCTATCCTGATTGCGTTTGAGGAGGCTCACCATGAAACCAACCAACACCAACCAATCCTCCTTTCGAGCGCAGTAGCAAGCGCCGCAAAGGATTCCCTTCCGAGACGCGCGTAAAACGTGGTCTCCGGATCGTCAACGAGGACAAGGAACTTCTGGAAAAACTGGGACGCAACGATCTGTGTCCCTGTGGATCCGGCCGCAGATTTTAAGAGCTGTTGTCTGCGAACCGGAACCTACGACGGCGAGCGCCGGAACTACTTTTTCAGGGACTGAGCGCAAAGGGGGGCGGATCGATTCCGCCCCTGGCAAACCTCGCGCGTACCTAGTAGCAGGCTTCCAGCAGCGCCAGCACCTCTTGCTCCGTCATCGGCCGGTCCACCACGCCCATGTGTGCCAGCTCGTGCGTGATCGGACCCACGATCGAACCGAGCTCCTCGCGCGGAACGCCAGCGTCCCGCAGCCTCTTCGGAACGTCGAATTGCGCGATGAACTCCTGCGTCCGATCCGCGCATCTGAGCGCGGCCGGCTTTGGATTCGACCGGTCGAACGGAATCCCGTAGCCTTCCGCCACCGGTCCGAACCGGTTCGCCGCGATCTCCGCCATAAATCGCATCGCGTGCGGCAGCGTGATGCACGACGTAATTCCGTGCGGCACGTCCCAGCGCGGCCCGATCTGGTGCCCCAGCAAATGCGACAAGCCGAAGCGCGTATTCATGGCGCCGAAAATCGAATACCACGACGCGAACTGGCAATGCCCCCGATGCGCCAGCTGCTCGTCGCCCGTGGTCGTGATGGACGCGTGCAGATGCTCCGAGAACAGCGCGATCGATTTGGCTGCCAGCGCGTCGCTGATGGGTTGATGGCGAATCGCGTAGGCGCACTCAATCGCATGGTCCAGCGCCCGGATGCCCGTCGATACCCACAGCCAGTCCGGCGTCGATAACGTCAGCGCCGGATCGGCAATCACAGTGCGCGGCAACACCCGCGGATCGTAAACGCCGCTCTTCACGCGGGTGCTTTCATCCGTCACTCCACCGGCGTGCGTATATTCCGCCGCCGACAGAGTAGTGGGGACCGCGATGTGTACCAGTTCGCGGGTCTCCAGCAGCCCGTAGATGGCCACTTTGCTCGAATCGATGGGACTGCCGCCGCCGAAGCTCACCAGGCTGTCGGCATTCACTCGCTCAATCTCTTTCTGCAGATCGTTCACGGTGCCGCGCGGAACATGCTGGATGATTCCAGAGAACACGGACGCGCATCGCGAACCTAAAGCTCCGGTCACTTGCTGGAGAATCGGCAGCTTCGCCACCACGTCCGTGGTCACCACAACGGCGCGTTTCAGCCCGCGCCGCTCCATCTCGTCTTTCAGCGCCGCGATCTTGCCCGGCCCGTAAATCATGCGTTCCAGGCGGCTTAAATTGAACTCGCCTGTGGGCGCTTGCCAGTGCAGGCGGCGAATCTCGGGGGATGCCATGCGGCCATACTATCAAATCATTTGAACTTGACAACAGCGATAAGATGATGCGAGGAGAACCCTATGATCAACTACCGTTTGCTCGCCACCGCAAGCCTGTTGTTCGGACTCGTTTCCGTAAAAGCGTCCGCGCCGGATCCCAAGGTCCTGGCCTACCAATTGCCCGACCAGATCCACTGGACCGACAATCCCGGCGGCGCCTCACAAGCTGTGCTGGCCGGCGATCCCTCCAAGCCCGGGCTGTACGTGGTCCTCACCAAGTGGCATGCGCATCATATGAGCCATCCGCACTTCCACCCGAATGATCGCTTCATCACCGTGATCTCGGGGACTTGGTACGTCGGCACCGGCTCCAAGTATGATCCCGACAGCACCACCCCGATACCGGCCGGCAGCTTTGTCACGCACTATGGTAAGCAGATCCACTACGACGGCGCGAAGGACGGAGACGTGACGCTCGAGATCGTCGGGATGGGCCCGGCAACGTCGACGCCAGCAGAAACGAAGTAGCTAGACCGTTTGGGCAACATCGTAAGCGAGTTGCATGCGGAGAAGGTGGTCCATGTCCGGGCCGATGCACGGGGCTATTTCCGGTGTCAGCGCGGCCTTGCCGTGCAGAAGATCGGAGAGCATGGCACGGCGCACTTGCAAAATCTCAGCTGCCGTCGACACGCTGAGGCCAAGGGCATCAATGATTTCAGTTCTTATCAAGTCGCCCGGATGGGGCGGATTCTTCATGGGCATCGCGGGCTCCTGATGGTAGTCGATCAAGTCAGTACCAGTATGTAGAGCGTGTACGGTTGAACCGTACACGTCAATCGCGGGGGAGCGAAGCCCTTCTTACAACGCGTCGCTCGCGTGATACGAACTCCGCACTAGCGGGCCCGATTCCACGTGCGAAAATCCCAGCTCGTAACCGAACCGCTTGAACTCGGCGAACTCTTCGAGCGGAATATAGCGAATGATCGGCAAATGCTTCAGCGACGGCCGCAGATACTGCCCCAGCGTCAAAATGTCTACGTGGTGCGCGCGCAAATCCCGCATCACTTGCCGGACTTCATCGCCGGTCTCGCCCAGCCCCAGCATCAGTCCCGACTTGGTGGGCACAGCTGGCCGCACTTGCTTCGCGTACGCCAGCATGTCGAGCGAGCGTTCGTAGCGCGCGCCCAATCGCACTTGCCGGTACAGCCGCGGCACGGTCTCCGTATTGTGGTTCAAGACATCCGGGTCGGCTTTCATGACGATATCCATGGCCGCGTGCGAGCCCTGGAAATCGGGGGTCAGCACTTCCACCTTGCAGCCGGGGATTCGCTCGCGGATGGCCTGAATGGTCAGCGCGAACAGCTCGGCTCCGCCGTCCTTACGATCGTCGCGATTCACGCTGGTCACCACCGCGTACTTCAATCCGAGCACCGCGACAGCTTCGGCAACTCGCCGGGGCTCGTCGTAATCCACCGTCATCGGCGGGCCCTTTTGGACCGCGCAAAAACCGCAGCGCCGCGTGCAGACGTTCCCCAAGATCATGAACGTCGCCGTCCGATGATTCCAGCATTCGCCCACGTTCGGACAAGCCGCGCTCTCGCACACTGTGTGGAGATTCAGCTGCCGCACCAGCTTTTTCAGTTCGTGATAGTTGTCGCCGGATGGAGCTGGAGCGCGCAGCCACTGCGGACGTTGCGGTTGGGGATTAATCGAAACCAGCACTAACCTTATTCTAACGGACCGGCCACCGGACCTCGGACCGTTCCACCAGCACTGCACCGCGGCACATCACTAAATCCACCAGGTTCACACCAAAGTGGCACGGCAACTCACGGTAATCCGGCACGCTCAACATGAGCAGATCGGCGCTTTTGCCGCTTTCGATAGAACCGATGCTGCCGGCCCTCCGCATGGCATGGGCTCCGTTGATGGTCGCGGCCGCGATCGCCTCGGCAGCGGTCATGTGCATTGCCCGGCAAGCCACCGCGATGGTCATCTGCATGTTCGACCAGGGAGCGTCCTCAGGATGCCAGCCGCTGGCAAGAGCAATGGCCGCGCCGCTTTCAATCAGCCTGCGCGCCGGCGCACAGCCATTGCCGCCCAGGAAAGCCGGGCCGGGCGACAGTGTCGCGATGGTCTGCGATCGCCCAAGCAGCATCGCATCGTGCTCAGCCACATCCACTACGTCGTCCACCGCCGTAACTCCCATCTCCACCGCCATCGCGATCGCGCCCGGGGCCGCGCTCGATCCCGCGCTCAATTTGAGTCCCAAACCAAGTTGGCACGCCATGCTAAAAAAGCGGCAGGCTTGCGTTGGATCGAACGTTTTTTCTTCGCAACGAATCTCGGCGAACTCCGCCAGCTTGCGCCGCCGCAGCATTGGCAACAGCCGCTCGCCAAACCCTGGCTCAAGCCCGCCTGGGAGGAAGGTGGAGACGAACGTCAGCGGAAAATCCTTCAACTCGGCGTGGATGCGCAAGCTCTTCACTTCGCCCGCCTCCGTGATCCCCAGGCCGGATTTCGCCTCGATGGACGTGGTCCCGTGCCGCACGCCTTCTTCCACCGCGCGCAGCGCCAGGGTCTTGAGCGTCCGCGGCGATAACTCCTGAATCGATCGAGCCGCCACCGCCGGCCCGCTCAGCACGCTGACGTGGCTATCCACGAAACCCGGCATTACCACGCGTCCGCTGGCGTCGATTTCATCGGCTCCGCGCGCCAGTGCGAGATTCTCCAGACGCCGGCTCGGTCCAACTTCGCGGATCAGCCCGTCGGCGATCAGCACCGCGCCATCTTGAATGATTCCGGGATTTCGGAGGTCGGCCCCGCGCCGGGGACCGCTCGGCCCGCGCAATGTCAACAACTGCCGCGCGCCCCGGATCAGCGTGACTTTCCGCATTCCAGGAAATGCCGCACCTCTAGACTATCACCCGCGAGAAAAACTTCGCCGATCCACAACTAAACCGCATGCTAGTGTATTGGCGTGAAGAAGCAGCGCCCGCCCGGCAAGCGCCCTCTGAAGACCTTGGACCGCGTACTCTCGAAGGCGGGCTTGGGATCGCGCACCGAAGCGCGCAAATGGATCGGCGCGGGCCGCGTCAAGGTGAACGGCAAGCTGGTCCAAACCCCCGACCTCTGGGTGAATTTCGCGCGCGACAAAGTCACGTTCGACGACCAGCCCGTCGAGGCAGGCGAAAAGATTTACCTGCTGCTCTACAAACCCACCGGCTACCTCACCACGTTCAAGGATCCCGAAGGCCGGCCGACGGTTTACGATCTGATCCAAGACGCGGGACGTTGGGTTGTGCCCGTAGGACGGCTCGATCAGGACACCAGCGGACTGCTGCTGCTATCGAGCGACACGCAATTTGCCGAACGCATCACCAATCCCGATTCCAAAATCCCCAAGACGTACCTGGTGAAGGCGTCCACGCTGCTCAGCGACCAGCAGCTCCAGCAATTGCGCGATGGAGTGGTACTGAGCGACGGTCCCACGCAACCCGCCCAAGTGAAACGCGTACGCGATTCGGCCAAGTATTCCTTCATCGAGATCACGATTCACGAAGGACGCAACCGGCAAGTACGCCGCATGATGGAGGCGATCGGAAGCAAGGCGCTGAAACTGGTGCGCATCGCCATCGGTGGATTGCGCATCGGCGATCTTCCCATCGGGCACTACCGCGAATTGACTCCCGCCGAAGTGACGATGCTGGCGAAGGGCAGATAGACCACGGCGAATGCCCCGCCGCATATCGCGAGAACGGCAAAAGCACTCTCACGCACGAGCAGCAGCCGGATGACATCCGCCATCACACCGGCCGCCATCGCCGCCAGGGCCAGCTTGCCGATGTCGCGCAGCAAAACCGCATCGCGCGCGGTGACGCCCAGCAGCCGTCCAAAGTGCAATGCCATCACGGAGCGTTCCACAATGGCGGTCAGGACCACTACTTCGATCACGCCCAGCAATCCCAGCCGCGCGGTAAAGCGCCAAAGCGTCAGAATCACGACCGCCGCCAAAACCAAACGAAGCCGCAACAGGAAATAACGTTCGTGTTCGTACGCCCGATAGAGCGGATCAAGCAACACAATGCCAAGCGGCAGCAGCGTGAGATTCACAGCGAAAATCGGCCAGCTATCGGCGAAGCGCGGGGTGAACAAAACCCGAATGAACTCGCGCCCCGCCACCATGAGAAAAACATAAACCGGAAAGTAGACTGCCGCGAGTTTGCGAGCCGCCCTCGCCACCAGCAAAATGATTTCGCGACGCTCGCCGCGCTTCTGCAAGATGCTGACGCGCGTAATGAGAACCGAATTGGTCGCTTCCTGGATCAGCCCCATCAGCGGCAGTTGCAACGTGCCAAGGGAGTACAGACGCGAACGGCGATGGTCCAAAATGATTCGACACGAAATAGTTGTGGAGATCGGTTTGGACGATCATCAGAATGCCCGCGAAGCCAAGCGGAATGGCGTACGACAACTGTTCGCACAGCATTTGCCAGTCAAACGCGCGCCAGAATCCCGCAAAACGCGACTCCAGATAACAGGCCAGGACGACCGTCTGGATCACGCCGTGCAGAATCGCCGCCGCAAGCAGCGAGCGAAGCGTGCCGAAGAGCAACACTGCACCGACGAAGATCAGCGCGCGCGACGCCTGAATCCCGACGATGAACGCCGAAGCCAGCCGGATTTCGTCGTTCGCCACCGGGACGATGTCGAGAAAAGCTCCCGAGATCCAGAACAGAATCGTGACGCCGATCCAAGCCGCATATGGTGCGAGCTGAGCGCCATGGAAAATCGCTGTGAGGATGGAGGGATAAAGAACCAGCGCGCCGCAGGCCAGCGCGCCCACCACAACATGGAACAACACAATGTTCAAAACAGTTTCACGCCGGCGCGTTGTTTCCCGCGGCAGGAAATAGAACGCGCTCATGGGAACGCCCAGGGGCAAACACAATCATGGCCGTCGTGACCACCAAGAAGGCCTGCTTGAACAGACCATATTGTTCCCGGTCCATGCGGCGGACCAGCAAGCAGCGGTAGCGCGATGCTGAAGGCGAAGCCCGCTGTTTTGGCGAACGTGAGCCACGAAACGCGCCGGCTCAGGGATTCCGTGCCCCAAGCGCCGCGCCCCATCCACGTTCTGCTGATCGCACCTTCGCTCGACATCATCGGCGGCCAATCGATCCAAGCGAACCAATTAGTGCGCCGCCTGGCAAAGGAGCCCTCCGTTCAAATTCGATTTCTCCCGGTGAATCCGCCCGTCCATCCCTGGTTGCGCTTCGCGCTGAGGATCAAGTACGTGCGAACGCTGATTACTCTCGTTCTTTATCTGGCCCGGCTGGGGGCTGAGATCCGGCGCGCCGAAGTCCTGCACATTTTCACGCCCGGCTATTTCGCGTTTTATCTCGCGCCGGCCCCTGCTTTGCTGCTTGGGTATCTGCTGGGTAAGAAAAGCATCCTTAACTACCACGACGGCCGCGCCGAAGATCACCTGCTTCACTGGCCTTTCGCGCGCCGCTGGATGCGATTGGCCACCACGGTCGTCGTCCCTTCGGATTATCTCGTGGACGTTTTCGCGCGCTTCGGTTTCGAAGCCAGGCGCATTCACAACGTGGCCGAAGTCGATTCCCTGCCCTATCGCGAGCGCGCGCAGCCCCGGCCGATCTTTCTCCACAATCGAGGCCTCGCGCCGGAGTATAATCCCGCCTGCACGTTGCGCGCGTTCGCCATCATTCAACAGCGCCACCCGGATGCCAGTTTGACCATTACGCACACCGGACCACTGCGGCCACAACTGGAAGCCCTGGCCGCCTGGCTCGGATTACGTCAGACAAAATTCATCGGTCCTGTTTCGCCGGAACATATGGGTGTGCTGTATAACGAAGCCGACATCTATCTGATGAGCCCAAACGCCGATAACATGCCGCTCTCCCTGCTGGAATGTTTCGCCGCCGGTCTGCCGATTGTCTCGAGCAACGCCGGCGGCATCCCCGGCATGGTCCACCACCAACAAACAGGGTTGCTCTTCCCTCCCAACGATCATCAAGCCATGGCCACTTGCGCACTGCGGTTGCTCGAAGATCCGGAACTTGCGGAGCGCTTGGCGAGGAATGGCCGCGCCGAGAGCGAGAAATACTCGTGGCGGGAAATCGGGCCGCAATGGACCGCGCTGTATTATCGCCTGCTCGATCCTTCGATCAACTCTGCATAGATCTCGCCCATGCGCCGCGCCGATGCACCGATCGAAAAATGCTCGGCATCCGAGCGAGCCTGCGCAGCCAACTGCAGGCGTATCCGGCGGTGCTCTAACAGTTGTTCGAGAACATGGCACAGTTGATCGACGTCACCAGCTTCAAAAAGCATTCCATTCTCGCCGTGGCGGATCAACTCGAAATTTCCGCCTACCCGGGAAGCCACCGGACAGCAACCACAGGCCATCGCCTCCAGCAGCGAATTCGACAAAGCCTCGGATCGCGAAGAGAGCACAAAAATGTCGATGGCGCGCAGGCACTCTGCCGCATTCGCGGTAGCCCCGGTGAATATGCGATCGGGTGCCAGGCCTCTCGCGGCGGCCAGCGAACGCAGTTGTTCCAGCATCGAACCGTTTCCGGCGATCGATAGCTTCAAGCCCGGACGCTTCACGCGCGCGAATGCTTCGATCAAGGTTCCCAAATCCTTCTCGGGCCGCAGCGCGCAAACAGCCCCAATCGTTACGCTCTCGCGATGTTGGGTTAAGGGCCGAAATTCCTCCAGATCCACGCCGTTGTAACAGAGCCGCAGGCGCTCGGCCGGGACGCCCTCGTCGATTTCCAAATGACGCCGGACGAACTCGCAATTCACCACGACCGCGTCCGCAATTCGATCCGTGATTCGGATCATCCGGCGATAGCGCGACGGAATCAACTCCCGGTGCGAACGCTGGCTGGACACCACGACCGCCGACGTCCCCCAGCGCGCGGCCGGAACGGCAAACAAAGTCAGCGGATAGTCGAAGGTATGTACCAGCCGGATTCCATGCCGCCGGAGGTAATTCCGCAGCTTCCGCGCTTCGGAAAGCGATCGGAGCGAAACAACCGAATCCACCGGGAAGTGAACGATGGGAATGCCCGCGGCGGCGAGCTCGGCGCCCCGCATCCCGTGCGGCCGAAAGCATCCAACGTGCGGCGTAAATCGCGATCGATCCAGCGTCTTCGCGATCTCGGTCATCTGGCGCTCGCTGCCCCCGAGATCCAACTCGCGGGCCAGCAGCATCACCGGCCAAGCCATGAACGTCTATTGGAATTGTATCGCGCGGGTTAATCCGTTCCAAGACTTCCGCCGGGGCGCTCGCTAAAATCCTTACAGGCTGCAAATGGAAACCATCCTGGTGATCGACGACGATCCGAGCCTGCGCGACACGCTCAGCGCGATTTTGGAGCGCGAAGGTTTCCAACCGGCGCTGGCGGCCGATGGAAAGTCCGGCTTGCAGCAAGCCTTGGATCTGAAGCCGAAGCTGATCCTGGTGGATTTGTGCATGCCCTGCCTGAGCGGAGCGGAAGTGTGCAAACGGCTGCGCGAGCGCGGGGTGAAGACGCCGCTCATCGTGCTGAGCGCGAGGGCGGGCGAAATGGATAAAGTCCAGTTGCTCGAAATCGGCGCCGACGACTACATGGTGAAGCCGTTCGGAGTGCGCGAACTGCTGGCCCGTATTCGGGCGGTACTGCGTCGCACGTCGTCGGAAGAAAGCAAAGTGCTGGAGTTCGGACAAGTGGAAGTGGACCTGACGCGGCGCGTGGTGTCTCGAGCGGGTCAGGAATTGAAGCTGACCCGCGCCGAATACAATCTGCTGACCTACTTCCTGCAGAATCCCGACCGGGTTCTCACGCGTGACGCGATCCTCAATTCGGTTTGGGGCTATGATTATTTCCCGCACACGCGCACCGTGGACGCGCACGTGGTGCGTCTGCGGCAGAAGCTGGAAGCAGACGGCGACCGGCCCCGCCACTTCTTGACAGTGCACGGAGTGGGGTACCGGTTCCTGCCGGGGTCAAAATAACTCGATAACTGCTTAAAGCTTGCCCGGGGGCGTCCGATAAGCAAGACGTCAGGAGACCATAATGATCAACAGCGTAAGTTCCACGACGCCTAGCACGCAGGTACAGCAGACACAGCAGAGGCAGCAGAACGTCCAGGCGCAAAATGCAAAACAGCAAGCACAACCGCAAGATACGGTGGTTCTAAGCAAGCAAGCTTCGAAAGCCGGTGACGCCGCGCAGGGTGACCCCGATCACGACGGTCACTAGGGACGTTGATTTCAGGGGGGTGAATCCGGTCTGAGAAAAGGGGCTGCCCCGGGGATGGCCCCAATTTTGCTTGGCATTAGCATATGCCAGCAGCCACCCATCATAAACTGCGCGATTACGCGCAGACGCCTTTGAACGTGTATTGGGAAATGACGCAAGCCTGCGCCCTGGCGTGCCGGCATTGCCGCGCCGAGGCCGTAGCCACTGCCCGACCCTCGCGAGTTGACTTTCGAGGAAGGCAGGGCGTTCTTGCGCCAGATTCTCGATTTCGGCGATCCGCTCCCGCAATTGATCCTGACCGGCGGCGACCCGCTGGCTCGCAGCGGACCTCTACGAGTTGATCGATGAGGCGCGCAGCCTCGGAATCGGCGTCTCCATCACTCCTGCGGCCACGCCCGCGCTCACTCGCGATGTCCTGGAGCGCCTCCAGCAGCACGGCGTGGAAGGCCTGGGCCTGAGTTTGGACGGATCGACCGCCCAGAGGCATGACTCGATCCGCGGCGTGGCGGGCACCTTCGACCGGACCGTTCAAGCCATGCGCTGGGCCCACGAACTCGGGATGCCGCTGCAAGTGAACACTCTGGTGTCCGAGGAGACGGCCGCGGATGTGCCCGCGATTTACGAGCTTCTCAAACCGCTGATGCCGGCGCGCTGGAGCCTGTTCTTCCTGATTTCGGTAGGCCGCGGCAAGGTCCTGCAGCCGCTGACGCCCGAGCAAGGCGAACGATTGATGGGCTGGATTCACGAGACGTCGAATGCTGCGCCGTTCACCGTGGCCACCACCGAAGCGCCATCGTACCGGCGGGTTGCCTTGCTCAGGATGCGGGCAGAAGGGCTGAACGGCGATCAGATCAAGCGCAGCCCCGCATTTCGCGGTTTTGGAATCCGCGACGGCCACGGCATCGTCTTTGTGTCGCACACCGGCGACATTTGCCCGGCCGGCTTTCTGCCCATGACGGCGGGAAACGTTCGTAAGGATCGCCTAGCCGACATTTACCGGAACTCCGCGCTGTTCCAGGCGCTTGCACGATCCGGCCCGGTTGCACGGGCGCTGCGGCCACTGCGAATATCACGCGTTGTGCGGCGGATCGCGCGCCCGCGCCTACGAAGCAATGGGCGATCCGCTAGGAGAAGATCCGTTTTGCATTTACGAGCCACACGCCTGCAGCGTGTGAGCTACTCATAGCGGAGCGCTTCGACCGGCGCGATGGCAGTTGCAGCTTTGGCGGGATAAAGCGTCGCGATCAAGCTGACGAAGATTGCGGCGGCGGCGATCCAGATGGCGTCCTGCCAGCGCGGGTTGAAGGGAACGTAGGCGAGCGAGTAGACGTCCTCGTTCAATCGCAGCCAGCGGTAATGATCGGCCAAAAGGGATAGCGTATAGCCCAGCGCGAGGCCGATGGCGGTTCCGACCACGCCGATCAGCGCCCCTTGCAGCATGAAAATTCTCCGGATCTGCTGGCGTTTTGCGCCCATCGACATGAGCACGGCGATCTCGCGGTTCTTCTCCATCACCATCATCACCAGCGTGATGAGAATGTTCAGCGCGGCAACGATTTCGATCAGGCCGATGGTGACGGCGGTGACGATGCGTTCCATGCTGAGCGCGTTGAGAATCTGATGATATTGCTCCATCCAAGTGGTGGCCGAGAGTTTTGAACCAGCGATCGCGTCGGCTTGTTTCGCGACTGCGGGGGCCTGATAAATATCGTCCAGGTGCAGTTCGACGGAGTTGACCACGTCGCCGACGTTGAAAACCACTTGAGCGGAGCTGAGGGAAGTAAAGGCCCACGCCGAGTCGATGTCATAGAAGCCGGATTCGAAAATGCCGACCACGCGGAAGCGGAAGGGCGCGGAGAAGTGCATCGGGTTCAGAGGCGTCATGACCGGCTGTGGAGATAAAGACGTACACAATGCTGTCGAGCAGCATACCCGTGTTTTGCGCCAGACGCGAGCCGAGGATAATGCCGGGAAGTCCGCTGGTGTCCTTGATCCGTTCAAACGAGCCCTGCTTCAAATGTTTCAGCATGTCCGGCGGATTCTCGATAGGGACGCCTTTGAGCTCGCCGCCTCTGGGACAATTGCGGCCCGGCGAGCAACACTTCGCCGTAGAGATTGGGCGAGACGCTGACGACGTGCGGAAGCTTGCGAAACTTGGGATCGAGTTCGCGCCAATTGGCGATGCCTTGCGACGAATCCTTCGCCAGAACCATGACGTGAGCCGTGGCGCCGAGCAGGCTGCGCTGCAGCGTGTCGCGAAATCCATTGTTGATGGCGATGCCGATGACCAGCGCCATCACTCCGGCCGCGACGCCCGCGATGGAGATCACCGTTATCACCGAAATGACGGCCTGTTTGCGTTTGGCGCGCAGATAGCGGCTGGCGACAAAGAATTCGAACGTGCTGCGGCGTCATGGTCATTGTGGACGCAATAGCGGAAACAAAATTACATCGCGGATGGAGCGCGAATTGGTGAGGATCATGGTCAGGCGATCGATGCCGATGCCTTCGCCACCCGTGGGCGGCAGGCCGTAAGAAAGCGCTCGAACATAATCTTCGTCCATTTGATGCGCCTCGGCGTCGCCTTGTTCGCGCATGGCGAGCTGCATTTCAAAGCGGTGACGCTGTTCGCGCGGATCGTTCAGCTCGGTAAATGCGTTGCCGATTTCCATGCCCGACGCAGAAGATCTCGAAGCGCTCGACGAAATCCGGATCATCGGGCTTGTTCTTCGACAGCGGCGAAACCTCGACCGGAAAATCATAGATGAAAGTGGGCTGGACGAGCTTGGGTTCAACCTCGCGCTCGAACGCTTCCACCAGGGCGTGGCCTTTGAGAGCGAAATCGCCCACGGCTTCGCGCATGGAGAGGCGGCGGATGTTGCCGAAGTCCATCTGCGTGCCTTGATACTCGACGGCCGTGCCGCCGGTGGCGTCGATGGCAGCCTGGCGCAGCAGTTCGTTCAGAAAGATCCATCATGCCGTGATAGTCGGTGTAGGCCTGATAAAACTCGAGCATCGTGAACTCGGGGTTGTGCTGCGTGGAGATGCCTTCGTTGCGGAAGTTGCGGTTGATTTCGTAGACGCGCTCCAGGCCGCCGACGACCAGGCGCTTCAGATACAGCTCGGGCGCGATGCGCAGATAAAGATCGATATCCAGCGTGTTGTGGTGCGTGATGAACGGCCGGGCCGCGGCGCCGCCGTAGATGGGCTGGAGCATGGGCGTCTCGACTTCCAGAAAGCCGCGCGACTCCAGCTCGCGGCGCAACGAGCAGACGATTTTCGAGCGCGTGATGAAAGCTTTGCGGACTTCCGGATTCGCGATCAGATCGAGATAGCGCTGGCGGTAGCGCGTTTCGACGTCTTCCAGGCCATGCCACTTCTCGGGCATCGAGAGCATGGTCTTGGCCAGGAAATCGAGATGCTCGACGTGGATGCTGAGTTCGTTGGTCTTGGTGCGGAAGAGGTAGCCTTCGACGCCGATCATGTCGCCCAGATCGAGCAGTTGATAGAGCGCGAATTCCTGCTCGCTGACGCGCGTCCTTGCGAACGTAGATCTGGAGTTGCTCGCCATTCTGCAGCAGGTGCGCGAAACCGGCCTTGCCCATGCGGCGGACAGTCATGACGCGGCCCGCGACGCGAACTTGGACGCGCGGTTCGGCTAGTTGTTCGGCGGTTTTGTCGCGGTACTCGGCCAGGACTTGCGGGATGGTGTGCGTGAAATCGAACCGATGGCCATAGGGCTGGAAGCCGAGGGCTTCGATTTCGGCGATGCGTTGAACGCGCTGGCTGTACATCTCGTCGTCAAGGGACAATATTGGGCTCCTGAAATAATGTTACTGGTTGTTGGTTGTTGGTTGTTGGTTAAACTGGAAGACGTGGCAGCCACCTTTAGGGAAATCGCGCCGAGCCCGCGGCTGCGGCGCTACGTGGAATGCTATTGGGCGCAGAGCGTGGAGGCGGCGGGTGAACAGTTGGTGCTTCCCGATGGCTGTGTTGACATCCTGTTTTCACGGAGCGGCGGCGAGCCGATCGGCTTAACCACGGTCGGCTTGATGACGGCTCCGATGCGGGTGCCAGCGGCGGGCGCGACGCAATCGTACTTTGGAGTCCGGTTCCGGCCCGGCATGGCCTCGGCGTTCATACCGGGAGCGGAGTTGCTCGCGGACGAAATCCGGCCGCTGGACGATCTGGTGGGCAGCGCGGCACAGCGGATGTTCGAGCGCCTGGCAGAGTTGCACAGCTTGGAAGAGATGGGTGAGCGGATGGATGAGTGGTTGAGGCCGCTGGATCCGCCGGGCATCGGGGAGCGAGTGTTGTGGGAGCTGGAATCGGCTGAGACCTCATTGGATCAGTTGATCGCGCAGAGCGGGCTCAGCGTCCGGCATTTCCGCCGGCTGTGTCTGGAACGGGCGGGTGTTTCGCCGAAGTACTTGAGCCGGATTCTGCGGTTTCGGAAGGCTGCGGAACGGATCACGCGGCTACGCGGGCTAGCCCAACCCAGTTGGGCCGATTTCGCCGTGGCCTGCGGCTACTACGACCAGGCGCACTTCATCCGCGAGTTTCAGGAGTTCGCCGGATGCACTCCTGGCCGTTTTCTACAATCCCGCGGGCGCTATCTGGATTAAGATCGAGACACGATGAGTCAACCGAAACCAGAAAACCAGATCGATTACATTGAGCTTCCCGCCACCGACATCGCGGGGACGAAACAATTCTATAGCGCCGCGTTTGGATGGAAGTTCGAGGACTATGGGCCGGACTATACCAGCTTTCATGACGGCCGCCTGGCGGGCGGTTTCTGGAAGGAAATTCCGGCGCCGGCGCGCGGGCTGCTGCTAGTGCTCTATTCGAGCAACCTGAGCGCGGCGCAGGCCAAGATCAAGGCGGCGGGAGGAAAGATCGTGAAAGATACGTTCTCGTTTCCAGGCGGACACCGGTTTCATTTTGCCGATCCGAACGGGAATGAGTTGGCGGTGTGGTCGGAGAACGCGTAGGGTTAGCGGGCGGGGCCGAGGGCGGATTCCAGAAGCTCAACCGCGAAGTGGTTGCCGGATTTCCTGGCGAGATCGAGAGCAGTTAGGCCATCCACATCGCGCGAGTGCGGATCGGCGCCTTGGGCGAGCAGGAGCGGAATTGCGTCAACATACATGCCTTCGGCCGCGTACATCAAAGCGGTTCGGCCGTGATCGTCCTTGAGCGCGAGTGCGGCGTGATACGCCAGAAGCAGTTTGATCTCGTTTTCGTAACCGTAGTACGAGGCGTGCATGAGCGCGGTGGCGCCATGGTCGTCCGCCGCGTTTGGATCGGCGCCGGCCGTAAGGAAAACCTTGCTGACTTCAACGTCAAAGAAGCCGTAGCCGGCCAGCCAGGATATTCCGTCCTGGTCCTTGGGATTCACCTCGGCGCCAGCCTTCATGAGCGCGCGTAGTATTCCGATGCGCCGCTGATGGGCGGCCAAGATGACTGGCTTCATCCAAGGATCCTTGGTATCCGGATTCACTGGCGCACCCCTTTCGAGCAGCAGGCGGGCGATTGGCTCCAGCCCGAGCTTAATGGCAGAGTTCAGCGCCGGAGATGATTCGTCGTTCTTGCTGTCGATACCGTTGGCCGCGAGCAGCTCGTTGACGCGATCGATGCAATCGCGGGAGGCGGCCTCTTCGAGATTCGCTGCGGTCGTGCAGAGTTCCGCGTGATTCGGCGGTGTGCAGGGCGGTTCAGCTTCATCGTCGCCGGCTGGCGGCTGAGCAGGGCGCACTTCGGCGTCCCGCACGGACTCGATGACGAGCTCGGCGGCTGCGGCGTTCAAGTGTCCAAACCCGTTTCCAATGTAATCACCGCCAGGACGGCAACGACCAATGTACTTGTCGCGCATGCGGAGGCTGCCGACGAGGGTTGCAATGTTTTCGACGCTATAGTGGCCGCGGAGCTCGGGAGGGATCTTTGCCGTACGGGCCACTTCGAGGCTTCATTCAGGCGGAACAACGACGGAGGATCGGCGCCAAAATAGTCGGGCGCTCCATATGTGAGGAGGACGGGCCAACGATGTCCATCGGTGACAAATCCGCTCGTGCAGCGCCCGCTTCAGCCAAACACCCTCCGATGTACCGGACCACGTCGGCCCGGACCGCGATGCGCTGATCTTTCCATTTTGTGAGGTCCTGAAAGAGATCGCAGATGGGAATCACGGGCAATGCGGCGGCTGGAGGCAACGTTTCGACGGTGATGTCGCGCGCGTCGTCAATCGAGAGCTTGGCGGGCATCTTGCCATCTGCTCCGAGCGTCAGCCGTCCGGAAAATGTTCCGTGGGCGACGAGCGTTTTACCCTGGGCCTCGAGTTTCTTGATTTCGGCGGCACGCTTGTTCAGCTCTAGAACCTGGGCGCGAGGCAGGGTTGGGGAGGGGACGAGCTCAATTGCGGTCGGCCAAGTCTGGAAGACATGGGGGCCTCCCGGTGAGTCCGATATGGGTGACGAGTAACGATATCTCACATTCGGTCGCGCCGAGAGCGGCACGCTTGTCGGTGAGAAACAATTCGCCGCGAATGGTGACTTGCCGGCCGTTGGCGGCGTTCAGATCCTTGAATATGTCGCATACGGAATCTTGCGCGTGGGCGGCGAAGGAGATCGAAAGGAGGGCGAAAATCTGTGCGATTCGGTGAAGCATCGCGCTTCAATGAAGAGTTTACACCGTTGTGATCTCGGCGACGCGCTCGGCGTAGCGGCGATCGACGTAATTGTTCAGAATTTCGATAAATTCGGCGACGATGCGGTCGCCGCGCAGAGTGCGTCGACAGCTTGCCGTCGATATAAACCGGCGCGACGGGCTCCTCAAACGTGCCGGGCAGCGAGATGCCGATGTGCGAATGCTTGGATTCGCCGGGGCCGTTGACCACGCAGCCCATCACCGCGACCTTCATCTCTTCGACGCCGGCGTAGCGCTCCTTCCAGTTGGGCATCTGGTCGCGCAGGTAGTTCTGAATCTGGTCGGCCATGTCCTGGAAGAAGGTGCTGGTGGTGCGGCCGCAGCCCGGGCACGCGGTGACTTGAGGTGTGAAGGCGCGCAGTCCGAGAACCTGCAGGATCTGCTGCGACACGATGACTTCTTCGGTGCGATCGCCATTGGGGAGCGGAGTGAGAGACGCGCGGATGGTGTCGCCGATGCCCTCCTGCAACAGCACCGAGAGCGCGGCGGTGGTGGCGACGATGCCCTTCGATCCGAGGCCCGCTTCGGTGAGTCCAAGGTGCAGCGCGTAATCGCACTGGGCGGCGAGTTTGCGATACACCATGATCAGATCCTGCACGCCGCGAGACCTTGGCGCTGAGGATGATCTTGTCGCGGCCGAGTCCATAGCTTTCGGCGGCCTTGGCGGCGAGGAGACCGCTTGCGACGATGGCGTTCATCGTAACCTCCATCGCATCCAGAGGTTCGGCGAGCTTCGAGTTTTCGTCCATCATGCGCGTGAGCAGCGCGCCGTCGAGCGAACCCCAGTTGACGCCGATGCGCACCGGGCGATTGTGCTCGATGGCGACTTCGATCATGGTGCGGAAGTTGTCGTCGTGTTTCTTGCCGATGTTGACGTTGCCGGGATTGATGCGGTACTTGGCGAGTGCGCGCGCACAGTCGGGATACTTCTTGAGGAGGATGTGGCCGTTGTAGTGGAAGTCGCCGATGATGGGGACGCGGACGCCGAATTTGTCGAGCGTGTCGACGATCTTGGGGACGGCCTGGGCGGCGGCTTCGGTGTTGACAGTGACGCGCACGAGCTCGGAGCCGGCTTGGGCGAGCGCCATGACCTGATTGACGGTGGAGGCGGTGTCAGCAGTGTCGGTGTTGGTCATGGACTGGACCACGATGGGGTGGTCGCCGCCCACCTAGACGTCGCCGATTTTGACGGGCACAGATTTGCGCCGAGGAAGTGCAGCCATTGGGCCTCCGTTGAAAGTCATATTGTAGCGTGCCGTCCAAACATCCCGAACAAGGCTCATTGACGAATCGACCACGCCCAACTGATTGCAGATCTTGATCGCAAGGCGGTTGGCAATCTCCGTATGGCGCGGGACGGGAGCCTTGGCCTTGTTGGCGGGGTTGACGAAGATGGAATGGCGGCTACCCTCGCGGTCGAGGCGACACCCGTAGCGTTGAAGGTGGTTGATCAGTTCGTGGCGCTTCAGTGCTTAGACGCACCGGCTTCGACCGAAAGCGGGAGCAATTCGATCAGGTCGGCATCGGCGGCCGCCGCATCTGGATTCGGAACAGGGAGCGGCTTCCCCTCCTCGAGATGCATTTGAGCAATGTCCTCAAGCGCGCTGGCGATCATGAGGCGCGCATCGGCGAGATCAAAGCCTTGGCCGACGACGCCGGGAAAATCCAAGACTTCGGCCACAACCATCCGATCGTCACCGCGCGGGAGATAGTAGGCAACGTGATAGCGCAGCATTCCCTTTAGCATAGCTCGCATGCGTTGCCATCATGGATAGTCCTATGGGCAGCTAAGAATCGAGAAGAACCTGGCGGAAATCACTGAGAACCTCAATCGCTTGATCGGCCCTCAATAGGCGTTCACACAAGTGTGAACGCGGCACGCTTAAAGCGTGCGCCACAATTAGCTAAAATCACAAACGCAGGGGTATGCGGCGCTGCTCGCTATAGGGCCAGCGCAAGGCAGTGCAGGCCGAGGTCGCGAAAGGCAAGAAGCAGGGCGACCTGCCCCAGTGCTGAGTCAAACTTCTCTGTAACGCCGCGCCTCCCCGACTCACTATCGGCCAGGGGATTCTATGCATCGTGCCATTTCATTGGTAACACTGATCTTGGGTATCGGGTTGGCTTTTGCCGCACCGATCCACCATCCACTCGCGCCTCTCGCGTGGCCGACCTTGAGGCTCAACTCGGAGGAGCCGCCATCGTGCGTTTTCGGCAATTCGCTGGGAGCGGGCGGCACTCCGGCTTACTTTTGCGCCATGATCGTCAAAAACCCGTCGGTTGAACCCACGCTAGGGAACGGCGGTTTGATCGCCGGCGCCTTGGTTGATCCAATGACGGGCGTGATCACTCCGGTGGTGCCGTTCTCCGTGCAGGCTCAGCCGCAGGCGGTGCAATGCGTGCTCAATGGGAGTTTAGTGGATTGCTTGTTCTACACGGAGAATGCGGGCACCTTAAGCTTGGTGAGCCTGTCGAATGGAACGTTGGGCCCTCCAGCCGTTACGTTCCCAACTACACCGAAAACGAATGATAAATTTGTTTCGAATATCAGCTGCGTCCCGTGGGCCAGCGGTACGACAAGCTGTTTCGTCATTGACGCCGCTGCCCAAATCCGGCAATGGACGTTCATGAATGGCGCCTGGTCAACGCCTCAGGATCTATCTGCTGGATCGGGAATCACGGGCCCCGGCCTGCCCCTCGATTTGGCGCAATGGAGCATTGAGCCATGGAATCATCAGATGCTGAGCTGCTCCTCGTCAACCGTTGGATCCTCGGCGCCGACGGTCGACTGCTTCGTTACGGCGACGCAAGCCTTTTCCGGGCTACCCATAATTTCCATAGGAAACTTGGTTCGGCTTCCCGCGAATGGTTCAAGCCTGTCGCCGGCGGAGGGATTGCTGTGGGGTTCGATCACGAATGTCAGCCCCGCCGTTACTCTCGCCACCGCTCCCTCATGTGTTTCCGCAATCACCGGACGATCCGATTGTTTCTTTGGCTTCGGCAGCGGGCCCCCCGCAATGACCGGCCTTGGCGATGCATCGGACACCGGTACGCCGCCCGCCGGCCCTATAGGGTTCTTGCCGCCGATACTTATCCACGGCGCGCTGCTGCAAAGATCAAATGTCTTGATCCCGCCGAGTTGTCTGAGCTTCAGCCCAAGCCCCGGCCCCGGCGCGTTTGAATGCGTCTTCGACTACAACCCGGGCGTCGACGGATCGGACATCCCAACCGGCAACTTCGCCAACGCGACAATCGAGTGGGCTATCTCGAATGGCGCGGGCTTCTGGATCCAGCCGCTCGGCGTAGCGGCGCCATCAGAGGAGCTGGTGAGAAGCACGGTGAATGGGCGTATGATTCTTCATCCTGCTTCCCGGCCCAAGGCGGTTAAGTCGCTCACCTGTGCCAAGGGGCCCAATTTTCAATCGCTGTGCGTCGCCGCCGTGGTGGAAAGCCCGATCGATCCTTTCGCGGCAACCACGCCGGAGTTCAAAGCGTTCGAGAGCAAGAAGTATCGCCTGGAGTTCAAGCTGGTCGGCGCAATTGGGGCTGGGCCAGCGCCGCCCTCGTTTCGGCCTAAGGTGCCCGTCAAACATCCAACCCATTAACCCGGTTCATAAATCCGGGGGCGGCGGATGCGCACGGTGGATTGCCATCCTGTTTCGGTGTAGTCTGTAGGCTGAACGTATGGCGGCCGTTTCCGAGACTCCACTGAAGCGCGTGGTGGAGCTGCGCCTTCTGCGGGGCGGGGATCTGGACATGCTGCTCGACGAAGAGACGCAGGTCTGGCGCGATACGCTCGATTGGGATTTTCGGGGATCGGCCGGATTAGTCCGCCGGTTTCTCGAGATGCAAGCTCTGAACGGCTATGCGCTGCTGACCAATGGGTATCCGGTCGGCTATTGCTACTACGTGGCCGAGGAGCGCAAGGGGCTGATCGGCGACCTCTACGTAATGAAGGATTACTTGAGCGTAGAGAATGAAGAGCTCTTACTCACGACAGTGGTCGAAGGGCTGATGAAGATGCAGTACATCCGGCGCATCGAATCCCAATTGATGATGCTGCGAACCGGGGCGGCGATGGATCTGCCGGAGCGGCGCTTCCTGCGCACGCACCTGCGCAACTTCATGGAGATATCGAGCGAGTCGGTGGCCCGTTTGCGCGAACTGCATCCCAAACAACCGGTGGTGTTCGATAGCTGGTCCGAGCGCAAGCAGGATGAGGCGGCGACGTTGATTGCGACTGCTTACCGGGGGCACGTGGATAGCGAGATCAACGATCAATACCGGTCGCCCGCCGGAGCGCGGCGGTTCCTGATGAACATCGTGCAGTACCCCGGTTGCGGGGCATTCTTCCAGCCGGCTTCGTATGTGGCGCTGGATCCGGCGACGGGGCGGCTGAACGGAATCTGCCTGGCGAGCCTGGTGCATGCGGACGTCGGGCACGTGACGCAGGTATGCGTGTCGGGCGCCGCGCGAGGGACGGGCGTGGGATACGAGCTGATCCGGCGGTCGCTCGAGTCGCTGGCGAGGCACGGCTGCAAGAAAGTGACGTTGACGGTGACGGCGGCGAATACGGAAGCGATTGCGTTATACGAGCGGATGGGTTTCCGCAAGACGCGGAATTTCTCGGCTTACGTCTGGGAGGGCTTCTAGCGGATCAGCTAGGCGCGAGCTCGGGCCGGGCTTTGCGGCTCAGTGTGACAAGGAACAGCAACAGCGCCAAGGACGTGGCGGCGGCCCAGGGTCGCGACGCCAGAGTCATCAAGAACGGGAGCGGCGTGCATAACAGCGTGGCTGCCAGGCGCGCTGGTTTCTCGACGCATACGAAAATCGTGAGCCACAGCGAAAGCAGGAGCAGTCCGGCATCGTAGCCGTAGACGTGGGGCGGGACCAATAGAGAACCGGCGGAAACCGCCGCGACGGAGCGCCACAAAGGAGCACGCCAGCAAGCCACGGACACCAGCGCAATCACAATTAGAACTAAGAGCGCGCGCACCAGCGGACTATCCAAGCCAAAATTGATCGCCAGGCTTTGCGCGTTGATCATCAGCTCGGGCGACGGGCTGAGATGCTGGATGTCCTTATTTTGAAGCAGGCGGAAATACTCCATCAGGCCGCTGGGGCCGGCCAGCCACAGAGACACCAGGAGTTCGGCTGCCGCGGCTGCGATCGCGCCGAATAGCATGCGCCAGCGTTTCTGAATCAGGAGGGCGAGCGGCCACAGCAGAAAAAGATGGAATTTGATCAGGCCGAGGCCGAGCGCAGCCCCGCCGCCCCAGTGCTTGCCTTTATCGGCGAGTGCGTAAGTCGCGATCGCGATAACCAGCATCAGAACGCAATCCTGTCCGGACGCAATGCCGAGCGCGGTTGGAAGATAGAGCGCGCCGAAAATCAAAGCGTCGGGGCCAAATCGCCGGAAGGCCCAGGCCCAGCAGCCAAACAAGAGTCCGGTTTGGAGACCGATCCAGACCCAAAAAGCTGCCCCGAATGGCAACAGCGCGAGGGGCGCGAGGATCAGGGCATAGAAGGGCAGCCGGACGAAGGGGACCAACGCGTCGAGCTTCGGAACAAACCGGCGCTCGCGCTCGAGCTGCACCGCGGGCGAGTGCATATGCGCGAAGTTTCCGTCGAGAGCCAGCGACGCTCCGGTGTAGAGGTTCAAGAAATCGTGATTGCGCGCGCCCGGGGCGATGCGGGAACCGAGGACGATCCAGAGCACGCTCAGTCCGGCGACAGCGGCCCAAGTTTCGAGAGGGATTCGGCGCATGGAGAAAAGCTATCTCTATCTATGGTTTCGACCGCCGGCGCAGGGAACTTTAATGCCCCGTGCTAGCATAACTTACGGACAAATAAGGAGCACACGCGATGTCCTTCTCCCGTCCCTCAGCATTTTTCGGCGCGGCCGTTTGCGTCCTCACCTTTGGCTTGCTCACCGCCCAAGTTGCTCCCGATTCTGCGGCGGGAGAACAGCGAATCCGGCGCATACAAAACGGGCTGATGCCGGCCGTCCTGATGAAGGGCCAACCGGTCGAGACCACGAAACTGGCCGATCGCATGGCGGCGCTGCACGTCCCGGGAGTCAGCATCGCGGTGATCCATGGCGGCGGGATCGAATGGGCGCGAGGTTTTGGAGTGACCAAACTCGGCGGTCCGCCGGTGACGCCCGAGACTCTGTTCCAGGCGGCGTCGATCAGCAAGCCGGTGACGGCGTTGGCGGTGCTGGATCTGGTGCAGGCGGGCAAGCTCGATCTCGATACCGATGCGAACCGGTATCTCAAAAGCTGGAAAGTGCCGGACAACGAGTTCACCGCCAAGACCAAGGTGACGCTTGCGAGAGCTGCTGACCCATACGGCCGGGATGACCGTGCATGGCTTTCCCGGTTACGCATCCGGCGCACCCGTGCCGACTCTGGTGCAAGTGCTGAACGGCGAGAAGCCTGCCAACAGTCCCGCGATTCGCGTGGACACGGCGCCAGGAACGATGTGGCGATATTCCGGAGGCGGTTATGTGATCGTGCAGCAATTGCTCCAGGACGTGACAGGCCAGTCTTTTCCCAAGCTCATGCAGGAAATGGTGCTGGGACCGATCGGGATGACACGCAGCACCTACGAGCAACCGTTGCCTGCAGCCCGTATCGGCGAAGCCGCCACGCCATACCGCCAGAATGGCGAGCCCGTCACCGGAGGCCCGCACACCTATCCGGAAATGGCGCCGGCTGGTTTGTGGACCACGCCGTTGGACTTGGCGCGCTATGCGATGGAAGTGCAGATGTCGCTGGCAAGCAAGTCGAACCGCGTGATTTCAGCGGCGATGGCGCGGCAGATGCTGACCCCTGGAATGAATCAGCAGGGGCTGGGCCCGGTAACAGGAGGCAGCCCGGAGCATCGTTATTTTACCCATAGCGGCGCCAATGAGGGCTTTCAGTGCGACATGGTGGTGTACGAGAACGGTGATGGCGCGGTCATCATGACGAATAGCGACAACGGCGGCCAGCTCGCGGGCGAGATTCTGCGGACCATCGCGTATGAATATAAATGGCCGGATTTCGGGCCCGCGGAGCGCGAGATCACGAAAGCGGATCCGGCGGATCCGAAGGTTCTGGACGGGTATGTCGGCGCATATGAGCTTGCCCCGAGAGCCATCCTTATTGGTGACGCGCGAAGGCGATCAGATGTACGCGCAACTCACCGGCCAGCCGAAGTTCGAGATTTTCCCTAAAGGCGATCGCGAGTTCTTCCTGAAAGTGGTGGATGCGCAGCTTACCTTCGATGTTGACGCCGCCGGAAAGGCGACGAGGTGACGCTGCATCAGAATGGCATGGACCACAAGGCCGCGCGGTTGAGCGACAGTGAGGCGCAGCGCGTGGCGGAAGCGCAGGCAGCCGTGGCCAAGAAGTTCAAGGATCAGACCCAGGATCCTAGAACCGAGGCGGCGCTGAGGAAGCTGGTGGACGAGGTGCGGCGGGGCCAGCCGGACTACGATGAAATGGCCCCCGAGTTGGCGATCGCGACCCGTCAGCAACTGCCGCAGATGCAAACGGCCATGCAACAACTGGGCGCCTTGCAAGCGGTGACGTTTAAAGGCGTCGGGCCGGGCGGCGCCGATATTTACGAAGTAAAGTTTGAAAACGGAGTGGCGGAATGCCGGCTGATGGTGGGGCCGGATGGCAAGATCGAAGGAGCGGGATTCCGCCCGCAATGAGGGGCGTCGAAATTTCGACACCCCCTTCCGTGGGTGTTAAAAGGTTAAAATCCAGAACCTTGGCGTCCGATAAGGGATTGAAGGCTCCCTTTGATCTCACTACGAAAAACGGTTACAGAACTGGACCGCCTGGAAGAGTTCCATCGCACGGCGGTGAATTGTTACTCGCAAGCGCTGCGCTCTTCGGGCCAGCACGCGGTAGAACTGGACGCTACGCAAGCGGCTCATTTCCGGGCGCAATTGCAGGCCCTGCGGGAGAAACTGCAGGCCGATGCGGACGCCCGCGAGCTTGAGAGCGTGCAAACCAGTTTCGACGCCGAACTGAAGGACTATTGGGACAAAACCCGCGCGCAAATCCAGCGCATGCGCAAAGACATCCAGGCCGCCGCAGCCGCGGTGGAAGCCTTTGCCGGTACTGTCAGCGAAAGCGAACTGATGCTCGAATCCGGCCTCAAGCGCGAACTGCAGCACCTCAACCAAACCGCCGCCAGCGATGATATTCGCGAGATTCGCGCCGCCATCGAAACCTCCACCGCCAAAATCGCCGCCAGCGTTGAACAGATGCGCGCAGGCAATCAACTGGCGATCGTACAGCTCAAGGACGAGATTCGTTTGCTGCATCAGGAGGTGCGGGCAGCGCGCGCCAAAGCCGAGCCCGCGCCTGAGGTCAGGCCGGCGGAGAATCACGCCGTCGATAATCGCATTGCCGAACTGATTCGCCAAAACAAGCCGTTCTCCGTGCTGCTGGTGGTGCTTTGCAACTTCGATGGCCTGCGCAACTGTTATTCGGAGAAAGTCATCGCCGGCGCGGTCCGCGCTTTTCAGACGCGCTTTGAAAGCATCCTTCCGTCATCGGCCCTGGTCGGCCGCTGGAGCCAGGATCAATTTGCCGCCATCCTGGGAACCGCGCCCGCCAACGCTATGGATATGTCCAGCGAAGTGGTGCGCAAGCTATCCACGCCTTTCGTCGAAATCGAGCAGGGCGATTCGCGCTCCGTGGCCTTCACCCCGCGCGCCGGCGTCATCGAATTCCGGCCGGGCTCGGACGCGGCCAAGTTCCAAGCCAAGCTAAAACAGTTGGCGGACACGCTGGGCCAGTAGCTCCTACTCGGTGGCCACCACTTTTGAATCCACCTGGAACTTACGGTAGTTGTTCCACGTGACTTCCTGCTCGGCTGCAATCTTCTTCACCAATCCCACGCGGCCGGCGCCGCTCACGACTTCGCGCTTCGGCAACCACACTTCGTCGTTCACGCGGGTTTGCTCGAACACCAGCTTGGCGCCGGGGCTCAACCGCGCGATGAACAGTCCAAACGAGATCGTCGCAGTCGTCTCCGCTTCCAAACGCACCCATTGATACTCGGCCTTGTCGATCCAGATCTTCGCCCGGACCTTGAGCAGCGGCTTCGCGTCGCCGCGCTTGGGCTGAGCGCCGGGCTTGGGAGTGGCCAAGATCACCCACACGTCATGGCCGTCGATTTTTTGATCGCCCAACAGTTTGAAATCGAAAAGGTCGGGAACCTCGCGCAGAAATTCTCGGCCGTTCTCGCGCTGCTTCTCGTACTTGGCCTCGCGGTGAGCTCTTTGCTCGGGGCTTTCCTGCTCCAGCTTTGCGACGGCCTTGTCCAGCTTCTGCTGTTCCTTGCGCTGATCTTCGGGCAAGAGCGGCTTGCCGTCGCGCTCCAGCATGCGTCGATGCGGCTCGCCGTACAGGACCACGGTTTCCCACTCGTCGGTCTTCTCCGATTTAACGTTGCCGCGTGGATCCAGGTCGCGATCGGTCTGCCGCGCGATCCAGGTGTAGTCCTTCATGCGGACCCAGTTGGCTTGATCGAGCTCCACGGATTTGCGGATGATGTCGCGCGCGTCTTGAGCAAATAGGCCAGTCGCTGCCGCGAGCAACACCGCTGTACGTTTCGCCGCTAGCTTTGCGTCCATTCATGCCCCACGCGTGTGACGACGACGCGGTCAGAATGGTTTCCGGCGGCTTCGAGAAAGCGCTCCACCGGTTCCAGATACGGCTCGCGGCTTAAGCGGAAGGTTTGATGATGCACCGGCAGCAGATGCTCGGCCCCGCAATCGGCGCCCATGCGCCAGGCCTGCTCGGGATTGCAATGCACGTGAATCCACGGATCGTATGCGCCGACCGGCAGAATCGCCAGGTCCACGGGCTTCTTGGCATGCACGGATTTGAATGAATCGGTAAACGCGGTGTCGCCGCCGAACACCACGCGATGGCGCGCTGTTTCGATCAGATATCCGTTGTACCCGCGATGTACGTCGCTGCGCATGCGCGCGCCCCAGTGCTTGACGGGGATGCCCAAAATCGAGAGCGGACCCACGCGGATGCGCTCGCCCCATCCCACTTCCTGCACGCTTTGGTAGCGTCTTACGCGCAGCAGATCGCTGGTGAATTTGGCCGTAACCACCGCCGTGCCCGCGCGCTCCAAACCGCGCAGCGTGGCGAGATCGAAATGATCGAAATGCGCGTGCGACAGCAGGATCAGATCGATGTGCGGCAACTGCGAGCGGCTGACGGCCGGCGCCACCAGCCTTCGAAGCCCCACCGTTACCGGACCCATGCGGACCCCGCAACGCGACCCGAGGATCGGATCGGTGAGGATCGTAAATCCGTCAATCTTCAGCAACACGGTGCTATGGCCCAGCCAAGCCGCGTGCAGATCCGTGCTCGGCCCAGCGCTTCGGATGCGGAGTGAAGGGCGCGGGCGGAATGGCGCATTTCCGTTCCTCGCGATACCGCTTGAAATATTCCGGCGCCGCTTTGCGCGCGAATCGCGCCGCTCCCGTCCATTGTTCGAGCCTCGCGCCGCGAGCCAATTTGCTATTCAAAACATCACCAGCCAAAACGTTCTTCCTTCCAAGGGTCGCCATGCATGTGGTACCCATTGCGCTCCCAGAAACCGGCCTTGTCGTGATCCAGCAGTTCTAGGCCTGCGATCCATTTCGCGCTCTTCCAGGCGTAGAGTTGCGGGACGATCAGCCGCGCGGGCCCGCCATGCTCTTCCGTAATCGGTTCGCCGTCATGCAGAAATGCCACCAGCGCGTCTTCGGCCAGAAAATCAGAGAGCGGAAGATTGGTCGTGAATCCGGCGTCATATCCGCGCGCGACGCACATACTGCGCTTCCGGCAACGCGCCGCCCGCGATCTCCATCAGCTTGCGGGTGGAAACGCCTTCCCAGACGTTGCCCAATCGCGACCAGTGCGTCACGCAATGAAAATCGGAGAACACCTTCACGCGCTCGAGTCCTGAAACTCCCGCCAGTTCCACTCCCGGGGATGCGCCACCAGGCCGCCGATCGAAAACTTCCAGCGATCGAGCGAAATGGGCGGCGGACCGCTGGCATCCAGAATCGGCCACTTCTTGGTTCGGCTTTGACCCGGCGGCACGCGATTGCCGCGGCGCGTGTCGGGACTCACAATCACACCCACTCCGGCATCCTCGGCGGTAAGGACGCGCTCCTCTTGGGTCTTGTTTTGGTCCATGGCAAACATCGGCGGCTACATCGGTGAGAGTTTCAGGCAGACCTGGCTACTAATCCCAGTATGACACCCAAAAAACTCGCCGCGCTTGGCGCACTGGCGGCGCTGCTCTGCCCGGTCCTGCTTGCCAGCAGTTTGGGAGGCCACGCGGAATACGTCGGAGGGACGATCACTCAAATCCCAGCCGGCTGCCATGGAACCGTGCTTGCAGTGGACGACGCAATTTTCGTTTTCTACTCCGGTAAAGCGAGCTGGCGCGTTCCCTACGCCAAGATCAATCTGGTGGAATACGGCGAGAAGGTGGATCGCCGCTACATTGCCGCAGTGCTGATTTCGCCGCTGTTCCTGCTTGCCAAGAAGCGCCAGCATTTTCTCACGGTCGGCTACTCGGACGATGACGATCATCAACAAGCCATGATCTTCAAAGTCAGCAAAGATGACATTCGCGCCATGCTGGTCAGCCTGGAAGCGCGCACCGGCCGCAAAGTCGAATTCCAGGACGACGACGCCCGCAGAGAGCGGAAAGGAGTGAGCCATGCCATGGTTTTTGTGCGCCGTCCTGTTCTTCGCGCCGTTTGTGGAACAGACTCCGGAAGACGAGTCCGCACTGCAGTCTGAGCAAGGTCCGCCGCATCTATATCGCGGTCTTGACCGGCGGCGACGACGCGCTTCAGATTCGCGACCTGCTGATGACCAGCCTGCACAACTCCAAGCAGTTCATCATCACCGAAGATGAAGAGAAAGCCGACGCAGTGCTGAAGGGCGCGGGCGACGACGAAACTTTTCACCGATACCTTCCAATCGTCGGACGGCATCGACGCGCATACGCAGTTCGGCAGCGGCAGCAGCGAAGGCCTGCGCAATTATTCGAGCAGCAGCAGCAATCACTCGGGCAGTATGAGCATCGGCGAAAACGAGAGCCGCCGGACAGAGGAGCGCAAGCACGAGGCAATCGCCACGGTCCGCCTAGTCAGCAAAGACGGCGATGTGATTTGGTCCGCTACTGCCGAGAGTATGGGCGGGAAGTTTCTCGGCGCCAGCGCCGACGTCGCCGACAAGATCGCAAAACGCCTGGTCACCGATTACAAAGCCGCGAAGGTGCGTGCGGTGAGTGCGAATCGAGAACGCGTGACGCGGGCGCCGGGCCTTCCGGCGTCGAAATAACGCCCCTCTGACGCGCGCGTGTATACTGATACGCGTGAAGAGTAGCGCGGTTGCGGGAGCCATCTTATGCCTTGCCTGCGGGCTTGCTTCCGCGCAATGGCTGGATCTTAAGACGCCAGGTATTCCCCGCCAACCCGACGGGTCGCCGAATCTCGCGGCGCCCACGCCGAAAACTCATGATGGTAAGCCCGATTTGCGCGGCATCTGGAAGCCCTCGCCACCCTACATCGGCAACATCGCTTCCGACTTGAAGCCGGGCGATGCTCCGTTCCAGCCTTGGGCAGCAGCGTTGTTCAAGCATCGGCGCGACACAGAGAGCAAAGAGGACCCGACCGGAAACTGCATTCCGGGCGGAGTGCCGCGTTCGGACGCCGTCCCCTACCCTTTCAAAATCGCGAACGGCGACAAAATGGTTTTCGATCCTCTACGAGGCGGTGCACAGCTATCGCCAGATTTTCACCGATGGCCGCGAGCTTCCCAAGGACCCCAATCCGACCTGGCAGGGCTACTCAATCGGGCACTGGGACGGCAGCGATTTCGTGGCGGAAACCGCTGGTTTCAACAACGAGGGCTGGCTGGACAACGAAGGCCGCCCGGCCACTGACGCGCTGCATGTGACAGAACGTTTCCGGCGCAAGGATTTCGGGCACATGGATATTCTGATCACCATCGACGATCCGAAAGCCTACACCAAGCCCTGGAACGTTACCCTGCCGCTTAAACTACAGCCCGACACGGAGCTACTGGAATACGTCTGCAATGAAAACAACAAAGATCTGAAGCACCTGGTGGGAAAATGAAACGCTCCTATTCGTTCCTGATTATTCGCGTTGTGTAGCGCCGCAGCCCTGCAGGCGCAAAATCCATTTAGCGACGACGCGCGACAAAGTTACGCGCTGGTGAAGGACAGCCTGCTCAAAGCCGCCGATCGCATGCCGGCCGAGGATTACTCCTTCCGGACCATGCCCAAAGTCCGCACCTTTGGCGAGATGATCGCGCACGTCGCCGACGGGCAGTTGCTGATGTGCCAGGTGGCGAAAGGCGAGAAAACCACTGCTGACGCGAAGTTCGCGCCTCCCAAGACCGCCAAAGCGGATCTGGTTGCGTCGCTCAAGGCGTCGTTCGATTACTGCGATCCGGTATACGCCTCCATGACCGACAAGGCCGGCGCCGCGCACGTGAAATGGTTCCGGTGGGACATGAGCAAGCTCGGGCTGCTGAATTGGAACATCTCGCACGACAACGAAATGTACGGAATTATCGGAGCATTTCTGCGGATTAAGGGGCTGGTGCCGCCGTCGAGCGAAGGCCGGCCGTAGATCTCCGTTACGGTCTCCTGATCCGCGCGGTTGCAGCCGGAGACTGTAGAATGGAATCATCTACCGAATGCTTCGTCCTCTCCCCGCGTTGTCCAGCGCCGCGCTTATCCTATGCATGTACGGATGCAAGCACACCGTTCCTGACAACGTCGCGGCTACCGTGAACGGGCGTGTTATCACCTACGCGGAGCTCGACAAGCAGTATCAGGCGCAGTTCATGTCGTCGAGCGAGCGTCCCAGCGACGACCAGATGATGATCCAGAAGCTGGAAGTGCTGCGCACGCTGGTGGACAACGAGATCATGCTGCAGCGGGCCGAGAAGCTCGGCTTGATGGCAACCGACGCGGACGTGGAGTCGCGATTCGCCGAGCTGAAAGCGCCCTACACGCAGGAGGAATTTCAAAAGCAACTGGCCGCGCGCAAGATGACAGCGGACGACATGAAGGCGCAGCTCAAGCGCGACCTCAGCATGACCAAGCTCTTGAACAAAGAAATCACGTCGCACATTTCCATCTCCGACAAGGATGTCACCGACTTCTACAACGCCAACAAGAGCAGCTTCAATTTTCCCGAGCCGCAGGTGCATCTGGCGCAGATTATGGTGACGCCGAATCCGGATCCCAACGTACGCAATTTGAAAAACGACAAGGCGCAGAACGAAGACCAGGCCCGCAAGAAGATGGACATGCTCCTGGCGCGGTTGAAGCAGGGCGACGATTTCGTGATGCTGGCGCAGAACTTCTCCGAGGATCCGACTTCCGCGCCCAACGGAGGCGATCTGGGATTCGTGCCCGCGTCGGCGCTGGAGAAGGCGAATCCCGAGATCCGCACGGCGATTCAAACCGCACCGCCGGGCCAGATCACGCCGGTGGTGAAGACGGCCGAAGGCTATCGAGTGTTCAAGATTTATTCCAGGGAGCCGGCCGGGCAGCGCGAATTAACCGATCCGCGCGTGCAACAGAACATTCGCGAAACGTTGATCAACCGCAAGGATCAGCTACTGCGCGCGGCGTATTATGAAGTAGCTCGGGACGAAGCCCAGGTGGTGAATTACCTGGCGCAATCCGTCGCGCAGACCAAGGACAAGAAGTGATCAAGCAATGTGACCGTCACGACATCCTTCAATCCATTGCACGTCTTCATCGCTGAGTTCATTGCGGTGATCATCCAGATAATTCTGCACGGTCTCGTGCGCCAAAGGGTGATGCAAATGTCCCAGTCCATGCAGCGCGCTCCACTGACAGCCTCGATCATCGAGCGCGAGAATCCTTCGCAAGGTTTGATACATCGCCTCCAGTATTTGTTTACTATCTTCTGAAAGACCTGCGTAATCGAATTCAAGCGCTCTTTGATACATCGTCTCCAGTATTTGTTTGCTGCCTCCTGAAAGACTTGCGTAATCGAATTTGTCAGCCATCTGCCAGAACGTGTGCAGAATCATATCCCACCACATCCAGTAGAACGAGCCCCGTTTATCGATGGCACTGTGCGCGACCGCGTCCCGAAACGGCAGATACATAGACTCGATGCAGTCGATTCGCGAACGTTGATCCACCGTTGGATCGAAAAGATACTGTTCGCAACTGATGGCAGCACCGAAAACCGCCCACAAGCCCTGATCCAATTGCTCGTGTGAGTAGAGCTTCGCCAGCTCAGAAAACGTTCGACACATCTCGTGAACGTAAAACACGACAGCTGCCGGATTCGATGCAACAAAATCGTCGATGCCGGAGCGGAAGAGTTCATACTGTTCTTTATCGTCAACGACAGGCCGATCGAAGAAGAAAGCCAAGAACTGCGGGTAGCTGAGCGCGGAAAGGTCGAATTCTCTCCCAGAATCCCCGTTGGCAGCGAAGGTTCCTCGGTCAAGCGGCGTAACCTATTGCAGGCTCGCTGGCGCGGACTTCGACTTCGTGTCCGGAATCGCGGAGGACGGCTTTGCATCCGGCGCGGCCTTGCTCTTGGCTGCCGGCAGCTTGCGCATCTGCGCGAAATATTGCTGGACGTATTGCTGATACGCCAGCGGAACTTCGTCGCGATTGATTTCGCCGCCCGCCTCGGCGTGCGAGCCGGTGCGATCGGAATACTGCGTCTTCAATTGCTGCTTGCCGGGAGAAACCTCCACCATCACTTCGCCGCTGATGTTGGCGGCGCGCTTGCCGATGATCTCGCTGAGTTTCCCCATCGCGGCCAGTTCTGCCGCTTCGCGCGCGGCCTTGTCGCCGTCCTGTTTGCCGATGCCGCTCTTGCCGTCGGGCGAGTTCGGCTGATTGTTGCTGCGACCGTCGCTCTTGCCTTGCGAGGCCTGCTGCGTTCCGCCTTGCTGCTGCTCGCCTTCCGATTGCGAGTTGGCGCTGGCGTCGGCTTGTTCCTGGCCGGGCGACTTCGAATCGCCTTCCTGCTTTTCGCCTTGCTGCGATGACTTTGAGCTGGCCGACTGGGAGGAATCGTTCGGTTTTCCGCCGCCTTGTTTGGATTGCGGCTTCATCTTCGCCAGAAGATTCGACAGCGCGTCGCGCAACTTGCCGGCCAAGCTGGAATTTTCGGCCGAGTTGCCGGATTGGCTCGAATCCTTGGCGTCCTTGGAGCCGTTCTGCTGGCCGGACTTGGAATCCGCCGAGGGCGATGCGTTTGCGCTCGCGTCACTCGGCGAAGAGTCTCCCTTTTCGCCGGAATCGAGCGGATTGCTTCCAGGCGGCAACTGTTCGGTGCTCTTGGCATCAGCTTTGGCCGCACCGTCGGGAGATGTGGCGGCGTTGTTCGGGTCGGGATCTTCCACCGATTGCAACGCGGCTTCAGTGGCGGGATCGAGATCGTTGGTTTTGGACTCCCAGGGATCCACGGAAGCGCCTGGATCGCGCCGTCCATCGCCATCGCCGGGATGTTTTCCGCGCGCGCGCGCATCGGCGATCTTTGGGGAATTTCCGAAAAATCCGTCCAGATTGAGGCGGACCAGCGGCGAGCCCAGATCGAGGCTCCGCTTGATTCCGTAGCGCAGCCCGAACATCCCCAGCGCGACAGCCACCAAAGCCAAATTGATGTACGCAGTGCGGGGCACCAGGAACGGCATGCCACGATCGACGTCGGCCGACCGCGCCAAATTTTCCGCCTGGTCGCGTTGTGACTCGATGAACTCACGCGGCGCGGAATGGCGGTCCGGGCGTGTCTTGAAAAAATACGCGGTTGAGAGCGCGTCCTTCAGCGCGAGCCGCCGGTCGAGCGATTGTGAGATCTGGTAGGGCGTGAGCACGGTGCCCTGCAAACGATACGCGCCGGCCCCGAGACCCGCCGCAAAGAGTACCGCCAGCCAATACCAATTGAGGATCTGCGCACCTACGACGAGCAGCAGGATCGCGCCCCCGAGCGCAACCACGGCGGCGAATGAAGCGGCGTGGATAGCGAGATGAAAGGTTTGGCGGCGCCGGCCGCGCCGGATCAAGCCGTCCAGCGCGCTCGGTTCGTTGACCCGGCGAATCTCGTCACCCACCTAACGATTATGACAGACCGTGCCTAGGAAGCGCGGCATGGCCACATAGTCCGAACAGACCGGGCGGCGAACAATGCGTGGTCTTGCTCGAATATAGCTATAATAGCTACATGCGGTCAGTCAATATCGCAGAGCTCAAAAACCGCCTCAGCGCTTACCTGCAACAGGTGCGGGCGGGAGAGGAGATCGTGATCCGCGATCGTAATCTCCCGGTAGCCAAACTGGTCCCGCTGTCTGCTGCCGATGTATCGTCCGAAGAACTCGCATTGGCGGCTAGCGGTGAATTGTTGCTTCCGGCCGAGACTCTGAATGAACGTGCGTTCTGGTCGATCGGGGCAGGCCAAGCCAATAAACCTGGAATCGAGACGGCGGCCACCAGGGCAGTCTCCAGAGATCGGGAAGAGCGCGATGCCGGGCTTCTGGGACGCTAGCGCGCTGGTGCCACTTTGCGTTCCCGCAGATAATCCACAACACAGCCGGAAGCTTTTGCATCAGCACGCGCCCGTGGTTTGGTGGGCCTCCAGTATCGAGGTACAGAGCGCTCTCGCTCGCCTGAAGCGCGACCTTTTGTTGCTCGACCGGCAATATTCGGCGGCTCTGCAGCGGCTCAGCGTGCTCCGCAAAGGCTGGCGAGAGATTCAGCCCACCAACCGCGTGCGGGACATCGCCGGGAACCGAATCGAGTTGCATGACCTGCGCGCGGCAGATGCTCTGCAACTTGCGGCTGCGTTGGTTTGGTGCAACGAGAGGCCGAAGAACCGGCCGTTCCTGTGCGGCGATGTGCGCTTGCGAGAAGCGGCGCGGCGCGAGGGCTTCGACGTAGTTGGGCTTTGAAGCGCGGAGTTACGCCGCGAAGCGCAGGCTCTCCAGCCCGCCGATATCGTGCCGCAGTTCGGTTAGTGTGGCTATGCTGATTCCCGCCTGCCGGCAAGCCGTGTTCAAACGAACGTAAGAAGGGAGATCCTCCTGGGACTCGGTCAAGAATTCGGCCAGGTAGAGGAGCGACGCCAGGGCGAGTTCGGAGCGCTCCGGTCGATGATGCCAGCGCACGGCCTCGATGATGTCGGCGGGGAATTTCCACTGTGCCAGCGTCTCGGATCCAACTTCGCCGTGGCAACGCCCGGACAGACACATCTCCACTTCGACGGAAGGACAGCCGCCGTCGGTGAGACGATGGAAACGTTCCATGAAAGCAGGGGGCATCATCGAGAATGCCAGGCGGCCGACATCGTGAACCAGGCCCGCGAGAAACACCAGGGAAGGGTCCAGCCTGCTGGAACAGTGCAGAGCCAGCATCTGGGCGGTTTGGGCCACGTCCAGGCTATGATTCCAAATGTGATGCGCCTGCGACGACGCGAAGTTCCCGCGCAAGGCGGCCGCCAGCAACACGCGGCGCGTGGTCTCGGTGCCAATGAAGGCCACTGCGTGGAAGATGGTGCCGATTGGCTGTCGAGGGCTGTAAAAAGCCGAGTTTGCGATCTGAATTAGGCGGCCGGCCAGCACTGGATCGAGCGAGCATACCGCTTCCAATTCGCGTGGACCGGCGTCGGGATTGGTCACCTGACGCACCACCTCGCGCGCGGCGCGGGGAAACACCGGCAGCCGGTCGATCACCCGGTTCACGTCGGCGCGGCTGGTCACCTGCAAGTAGGACATCATGGCTTCCACAGACGAATTTGTGCATTCGTCGGGAGGGTCGGTGTCGTCGAACAAGGGCTGGGATTCAAAGTACTGATCGAAGTCGTCGCTGATCTCCAGCACCGCGACAATCTTGCCCATGGCTGGATCGGAAATCGGCCGCCGGCCCCACAGAGTCTCCAACACCAGCCGAACGTCATTGGGGAGTAGTGGCTGCTCCCCGGCCGCTTCCAGGTGCATTTCCGCCAGCAGGCGAGCGTGCGCCTGACCGTTCACCAGAATCTCGGGCATATGGTGGGAGATGGCGGCCTGTTCCACCAGCTTCCGCTCAGATTCAGACAGTCCGATGGCGCCGGCCAACTCGCTGGACCAGGTGGCTACGCGCAAGCAATGGGCTCGCACGGCGATGTCGCCGTGTTCTTCCTTGAGTCCTCTGCCGTAATGTGTCACAGGTATCTTATCGGCCGAGGATTCGGTCAGCGGCGGCAGGGGCGGACCGTCACCCCCGGGCGAACCAATCCCACCAAATTTCTTACGGTTTTGCCAATCCCAAGCCATCGCCAGCGTTCGCCCTCGACGAGGCTTATCGCACGATTGCAGACGCGGTTGAGGGAAACTCACCCTAGTGGTTGTACCGGAAACGGCTGACTGACTCCGTAAGGAATTGGTCCCATCGCAGCATAAGCTTCCAGAAGCGCTCCCCTGGCCGGATTGTATGCAGGAGGGGTCGCAACCAATCCGGGCTCCGCGCCGAGCGCTTCACGAAATCGAGCCAGCACCATACGGCTGTGGAAAACTCCACCTGCGTAAGCACATGGAACCGATTGTGACGATTCGAACAGCTGGTCACGGACTGCGCGCCCCAATCGGGCCAACTCCCGGCCCGCGGCGCTCAAAATCCGCTGTGCCGCCGGATCGCCCGTTTCCGCTACGTAATTCACTAGTACCGCCAGGGATGCAGTACGCGGCCTTGGGAATTCCGGCGTGTAACAGCGATGCATCAGATCGTTCACGTTCCGGGCGCCCGTCGCATTCAGCAGCATGGCTCGCAGTGCGGTGGGAGATCCCCAGCCCTCTTCCCAGCCGAGGGCAGCACGCAAGGCTTCACGGACGATCCAAAATCCCCCGCCCTCATCCCCAAACAGATAGCCCCAACCGCCAGCCCGCGCCGTACGGCCCTTGTCATTCCGGCCAAATGCGATGGAGCCGGTCCCGGCGATCACAACCACTCCGGGCTGGCCAGCCAAAGCGCCAGTTAAGGCGATCCTGGCGTCGTCGGTGACCAGGATGCGATCGCTCGCGAGAATCTCGCCTAGAATCGCTTCCTTGTCCGCCGGACCGCCGCTGAATCCCAGGCAAGCGCTGGCAAATCGAATCGCAGCAGGTTCCAGCCCAGCTTGTGAACAGGCGCCGCGCAGCGATGTCGTGATGGCGTCGATAAACTTGGCCCGGCCCTCGGCCGCCCCGGCGTGATTGGACGGCCCACCTATCCCGAGGCCGATCACGCGGCCGATTTCGTCCCCAATCATCGCGGTGGTGCTGGATTGGCCGCCGTCGACGCCGAGGAAGTATTGAGGCATTAGAGAAAAGACGAGTCACTGGATGCGGTACAGGTGCGCGTCAGCCTCCTGGCCGGCCAGACTCATTCCCCAGGCTGCCGGATAACGGATGTAATCGATGGCGTAAGGATCGCCGGACTTGATCAGAACGTAGCGGATGCCGCGCGCTTTCAATTCGGCAGTGGCGGCCATGCGAAGGCTGGTGCGAATAGTGTGATTGGATACCACCGGATGATCCGAAACAGTACTCCATTGGCCATCCGCTCCCATACCCTCCAGGGCGATTTTGGCATTGATCATGTCGTCGCTGGATTCGACCACCGCCGAAGTGACAGTTTGCAGCCGGCCGAAATCCACTTCAACATACATGCCCGGCCGGGCTGGTTCCCAACTGCGCCAGCGCGTCACCGGACTATTGTCGAACGCCAGTTGCACCTCCCAGGGATTCGGATGGGCCTCCAGTCGCCAGGAGGGATCGCGCGGCAGCTCAACGGGGCCGTTAAAGATTCGCAACTCGCTCAAGGACCATTGGCCCATGGGTTCGCTACCCTTCAGAACCACACGCAGCTTGCGAAACCGACGCGCTGGAAAATCGAACTTCATAGCGCGCGCTGGCTGAAAGCCTTGCACCACCGGCGTCCACAGGATATCCTGCATTACCTCATTGGCGGCGCCCTGATAGCCAATCAGCATTTCGCGCGGCAGATACGACCTGCCACCCTGCCCGATGGCGAGGATCTTCTCGCCGGGCGGCACCGCGCCAGCGATCATGCGAACGATTTTGTAGTCGACGTCCTGGCTCAAATACGCATCCTCGGATTCCAAGCGCAGTGCGGCCCTGACCGGTGCACGCTCGATCCGCCACGCCCCGGGGTCGCAATAACTCAGGTACATGCGGGGCCAACAGGCAATGAGGTTCGCGGCCACCAGCGTTAACAGCAGCCAGGGAAGGTTCGCAATCGCCAGAGCCAGCGCGAGAGAAACGAATGGAACCATGGGAATCAGGAACCGTGTCCCGATATTGCTGAAGTATGCGGATACGAAGAGCAGGCCGGCCAGCAGCAATTGGCGTCCTTCGCGAAATCGCAGCGCGAATAGAGCCAGCGGCGTGAGCAGGAACACAGGACCCAGGAAGCCGTCTAAATGACCGCCCTTGATGGTCACCTCCAGTGGAATCTGCCAGCGGCTGGGTAGGGTGTACGTGCTGAGATTGCGCCGCCAGAAGTCTTCAAATGAGATGTGCACATAGGGATTGGGAAAGATGCGATTGGCGAGCGGCGAGAGCGGGTTCGCGACTTCGATCCAGTTCTTCAGCATCCAGGGGAGAATCATCACCGCGGCCAAGAGCGCGATCAGCAGCACGGGACGAAGCAGCGGCTTACGCGCGCGCCAAAGCTTCCAGGCTACGAAGCCCACCGCATAGGGCGCCGCGAGAAACGCCGTGTACTTGACCGCGTAACCGAACCCGGCCAGAAGCCCGATAGGCGCCAGCAGTTTTGAATCTCCGGTATCGTCCCACACCTGCAGCAGATAGAACAATGCAAACAGAACACAGGCGAGCGCAACGTCGATGTACGCGGTGGTCGCATCGCGCAGGACAACCGGACTCGTGTACGTAAAGAGTGCTGCAGCGACGCCCACCGCCGGCCGCCCGATTCTCCGCCCATAGGATAGGACCAGGAACACCAGCACGATCAGGAACGCGTAATGAACCAGAGCGGCCGCCGAGTGTCTGCCGAAATCGAAGGCAAACAAATACAGGAGCTCGATCCCCTGCGACAGATTGGCGTAAATGTCGGTAGTGATGCGCGGGAACCCATGGGCTTGCCGGTAAATCAACACCTCGCTGAGGTGATACGCCATGCCGTCGGAGCTATGCTCGGGCGCAAGTGAATGGAAAAAGCCGTACCAGGTAAAAGCTGCAAAGCCGATGACAAAAAGCCAGCGCCAAACGGGATCGAGAGGCGCGAACGCCTTCTGCGGAGACCGGAGCCGGCCGAAGTAAATCGCGCATCCGATGGCGGCAAGGCCCAGGGCGAGGAGAACGCCGCGATGAACCAGCCGGACCGCGCTCAATCCGAACATGATGGCGCTCAGGCACGCCGATCCCACCACGAACGCCAGAAGCCTCCGCTCCCAGACATAGAATGTCAGCGCGAGGTTGCGCAACAGCAACACACCGAGCGACCACGCTGTAGCTATGGTGAACAGCGCCCCGAACAAGACGGGGACCAGATGGATCATGACTCGGAAATTCCAATCATGGCTTGCCACCCGCCGGCTTGAGACCAATCCGCGTTAGAATCACTCCGAACTTGGCCCCGTCGCGCGGCGCGGTGTACAGCTTATCGATCGACAAGGCCACGTTGGCCTCGGCGCCTCCCGTCAGCCAATCTGAGGGCACCGCCTTTTCGAAATGCTTGTTTCCGGGCGAGGTGTAGCGGACTTTGTCTAGCAGCTTGCCGTTCACCAGGAACGAAACCTCCACCGGACCGCTGATTTTGAACGCGTCGTCCCAGAGCGCAAAATCGGTGCTGTACTTGAGGTTTTCGGCGGAAAGCACCAGCACTCGAACCGTCGGCTCCTGTTTGGTCCAGCGCCAGGGAATGTTGCTGCCGCCGTAAACATCCTGGACGATGAGCTGATCGGCATCGGAGTTGTCCATGGACACCATCATGGCGTCGCCGCCCGCATCCGGGCCGAATCCGGCGATCGGCTGGCGCTGTTCGGGCGGAGGATAGCTTTCCGGAAGGCGGTCGCACGCGGCAAGGGACAAGAGCAGGAACACGCAGCCAATTCGGATCAAGAACATATTATGCCAAGGCCGCCGCCGTGGGGGGCGCACACCCGGGCGAAGATCGATTCAACGCAGGGACAATACGCTCCCGCCAGAACCCTATCTCTTCTTCGCGGCTGCCGAGTCTTTCAGAGCCTTTAGGTGTGGGAGATCGTGATCTTCCTCGTGACACGCCGCCTCGATCAGGTCGAACTTCTCGCGCTTGATGGGAAACGCGATGGTCCAGGGGCGCGAATACACCACCGGATCGGTGACAGTCGCTTCGTAGTTAAGAGTGTCAGGATCCACCGGGGTGAATCGCTCCACCACGTGCGCGGCGTAGCTCACAACTTCGCCGCCTTCACCCAGCCAGGTTTTGCCGTTCATATTGGTCGTATCGACGACCAGCGTGTCGCCCTCCCAATGCCCGACCGAATCGCCCTGCCACAAACGCATACTGTCGGGAAGGTGTGCGCGCCCATCGAGCGGCACGATGCGCCAGGACGTGCGTTCAAACAGAAAGACAATGTAATCGGGTGTCTGAACGAGCTCAATCCCCTGCGGGATCCACATCGACCGAGGGATGCCCTGGGGGAAGCAGTGAGCCGTCGGATCGTCGTAACCGCGCTCGGTCAGATCCCGGCTGGCCTTTTCCGCCACGGCCCAGGGCTGCATCGGAAGTTTCCCATTCGGTGGATCGATGATCAAGTCCTTTCCCCCCGGGGCCCGCCCCTCTAATGCCTGGTTCGCGCCTCTGGACTTGGATTCGTAAAAGCCCTGCAGATCCGGCTTGCCGTCGGCCGTACGGCGAAGATTTGGCACAGGCTGCGGCGCCGGAGGCACACGCGATGAGGCCTCCATCTTCACTGGAGGCGCTGCTGCGCTGCCGGGATACCACGTTCGCTCTTCGCGTGTGAACGCACCGTTCACCTCTTCGACTTCAGCCTGACAGGCGTATTCGAAAAGCCGGTCCCGATCCACCCGCCGGCGCAATGCGATGTTGATGGTCCAAGGCTTGGTGAAAACCTTCGAATCTTCGATCGTGGCTTGGTACTGGATCGTGTCGCGATCAGTCATGTGGTAGCGCTCTACTACGTGGAGAGCGTCACTGTGAAAGTCCCCCGCCATGTCGAACCACGTTTTGTCATTGACGTTGCCGACGTCCACCACCAGGGTGTCGCCCTCCCAGTGACCTCGCGAATCGCCCATCCAGGAATCGCTGTCGGTCGGGTGAGGAGTGCCGTCCGTGTAAATCAGCCGGTAGTCCAACTCCCATTCGAAGGCCAGGCCAATGATCTTCGGCGTCTGGAAAATCTGAAACGGAAAATCCAGGTACATGATTCGCGGGACGCCGGGCATGTAGCATTTCGAAAGCGGATCGGCGGTTTGCCGATTCTGAAAGTTCTCAGCCCTCTTCTGGGCGGCCCACGGCTGATACGGGATTGCGCCACCGGCAACTACCGACCGGCCAGCCAGCATGTTGAGGCTTGCGACATGATCCTGAAGATCGGCCGCGGCGGTGCTGGACGCCTGCCAGATGCCTTCGAGGTCCGGCTTGCCATCGGAAGTGCGCGGCAAAGTCTGCTGGCTCGGTGCCGAACCCGGGGGGGCGGCCACGAGCGGGACCGCGAGGACAACTACAGTGATTATGGCGAGACGGTATGTGTGCATACGAAAGCTACCTCCGGGTTGCGCTTCGGGAAAAATTCCTGGAGCCGTTGTCCACTACCCGGTGGAGGCACTACGAATGCAGTATAGCAACCCCGCCGAGCCCTATTTCGGTTGTGGGACGATCCGCAGGTACGGCTTGGGCGATTTCCAGCCGCCCGGGTACTTGTGCTTCGCTTCTTCCTCCGTCACCCCGGGCAGGATGATCACGTCGTCACCGTGCTTCCAGTTTACCGGCGTGGCAACTTTGTGCTTGGCCGTGAGTTGGATGGAATCCAGTACGCGCAGCACCTCGTCGAAGTTGCGTCCGGTGCTCATGGGGTAGCTGAGCATCAGCTTGATCTTCTTGTCCGGACCGACGACAAACACAGTGCGTACGGTGGCATTGGTCGCGGCAGTTCGGCCCTCGGAAGTGGTCCCGGCCTCGGCCGGCAGCATGTCATAGAGCTTGGCGACTTTCAGGTCGGTGTCGCCGATCATCGGGTAGTTCACCGCATGGCCCTGCGTCTCCTCGATATCTGCTTTCCATTTGCCGTGGCTGCTCACCGGATCGACGCTCAGGCCGATAATCTTACAGTTCCGCTTGGCGAATTCCGGCTCTAAGCCAGCCATGTAGCCCAGCTCTGTGGTGCAGACGGGAGTAAAGTCCTTGGGGTGGGAAAACAAAATCGCCCAACCATCCCCGACCCACTGGTGGAAGTCGATAGCCCCTTGGGTCGTCTCGGCTGAAAAGTTCGGCGCTTCGTCATTGATGCGTAAGCTCAAGTTGATCTCCTGACAAAAGTTCGCATGAAGATTCGCGAACGCGACTATCTTACTTCGACTGGAGCTTCTCGCGCCACTGCGCCGCCTTCTCCGGCTTTTCCCACTTTTCGTAGAGCTGAACAATCCGCTCGCCGGCCTGGGACAATACCCGCCGGTCTTCCAGCGGAATTGCGGCTTCCCGCTGCAGCATGCCTTGATAACCGGAAACCAACAGCGGCTCTGCCTCTACATATTGGCTCTGACCAGCCAGAGCTGGCGCCCAGCAGGTTCTGGCTCCAATATCGCTCCCACAAATCGGCTCCGGTTTTCTCGCTGCTATTTAGAGCTTCACGAAGCAGAACTTCCGCTTCGGTGTATTTCTTTTGCTGCAGACGAACCTCCCCAAGCAAAGCCATCACGCTGATCGTGTCGGGGTGTGCCGGACCCAAAACGCGACGCCGCGCCTCCAGTACCGAAGCCAAAAGAGTCTCAGCGTCCGCACTCTTACCCTCGCTGCGGTACAGGTTGGCCAGACTGTTCATGCTTTTGATGGTGTCCGGATGGTCTTGCCCCAATGTACGGCGCCGGATCTCCAGAGTCTTGATTAAGAGGGGTTCCGCCTGAGCATACTTGCCTTCGCTGCGGTACAGCAGCCCCAGCATATTGGTGCAGGTGAGAGTGTCGTTATTCTCCTGGCCTTCCACTCGACGCAAGCCCTCCACCGCGCGGATGGAAAGGGGTTCAGCCTGCGCATACTTGCCTTGCATTTGGTAAACGAAGCCCAGGTTGCCCATGGTCAACAATGTGAGTGGATGCTCGTCGCCCAGCACGCGCCGCCGGATCGCCACTGCGTTCGCCAAATAAGGCTCCGCCTGCGCCCACTTGCCCTCCTTGCCGTAAAGCACGGCGAGATTGTTCATGGCGCGCGCCGTCACTGGATTCTCCTCGCCCAGCACGCGGCGATGAATTTCGAGAAGCTTCGTATCGATGGTTTCCACCTGCGGATACTTGCCTTGCCCTTGGTACAGCGCGGCGAGGTCACCTAGAACCGACATGGTGTCCATGTGCTCTTCGCCCAGCACGCGACGCTGGATTTCGACGGTCTTAGTCAGCAGCGATTCGGCCTCGGCGTACTTACCCATGCTTCGGTACAGGTTACCGAGATTGCCCATGGTCTCCAACGTCTCGATGTGCTCTTCTCCCAGCAGCCGCCGTTGAACCGCAAGCGCGCTTGAAAATAACTGCTCGGCTTGCGGATACTTGCTTTCGTTGTCGTACAAACTCGCCAGGCTGTTCATGGTGTACAGCGTTTCAGGATGCTCCGGGCCAAGCACGCTCCGCTGGATCTCCAGGGCCCTGGTGTGGAGAGACTCGGCTGGCGGGTACTTGCCTTCTTCCTTGTAAACTTCCGCCAGTTTGTTCATGGTGAGTGCGGTACTGGGATTCGTCTCTCCCAGGTTGCGCCGCTGGCCCTCCAGGGTCCTGGTCAACAGAGACTCAGCGCGCGGAAACTTTTCCTGGTCGTCGTACAAAAGCGCCAGGGCGTAGGCACTTTCGAGCGTCGCAGGATGATCTTCGCCTAAAACCCGCCGCTCGGCATCCAGCACCTTGGTCAACACCGCTTCCGCCTGCGCAGCCTTACCTTGTTGTCGATACAAGACCCCAAGGGTCTTCAAGGAGGCCAGCGTGTCGGAGTGGTCTTCGCCCAGCAGCCGGCGCCGCAGCTCGACTGCTCTTTCTATTTGTTTCTGCGCCTCCGGGTAGATGCCGAGATCAAGATACGTGTTCCCAATCGTCTGCCGGATGGAAGCCTCCACCAAAGGCTGCTTGTCGAACTTTCCCCGCGATGCCGGATGCGGCCCGGTCGAGCGCCGTACGCACCTTGAGATCCGGATCGGGCTTGGTGCCGGGGCGGGCCTGAGCGCTGGCACTGGCCTGCGCCAACAGGTCGTTTTGGAGGAAGTCGCTTACCGCTTTCGCGGTGGCCGACTGGTCGTCTGCACGCTGTTTCTCTGCGAGCGCGCGATTCCGTTCCTGCACCGCGCTTGCCTCGGCCGCAACGGCCCGGTCGCGTTCGCTCAGCGCCGCTTGTCCCGCCCGGTTGGCCCGGATGGCCTGCGATGTGCTGACCGCGACGCCGGCCAGCAGCACCACGAACACCGCCGCCATGCCCGCCATCAGCCCGCGGTGCCGCCGCGCGAATTTTTGCAGTTGATAGGCGGCGCTCGGCGGCCGCGCCGCAATCGGTTCGTCGTTGAGGTAGCGCTGAATGTCCGCGCCCAGTTCCGCCGCTGACGCGTATCGGCGGGTTTTGTCCTTCTCCAGCGCCTTCCTTACCAGCGTCTCGATATCGCCGCGATAATCACGACCGATCGAGCTGAGCGACGCGGGCTCTTCTTCCCGAATGGTATGCACCGCTTCCGGCAACTGGCGGTGGTTCACTTCGTAGGGCAGCCGCCCGGACAAGAGTTCATACAAGATCACTCCCAGCGCGTAGACATCGCTGCGCGTGTCCACTTCGAGCGGGTCGCCCAGCACCTGCTCGGGACTCATGTAGGCGAGTGTTCCGACCAGCTGTCCTAAGCCGGTCTGCATGGTCGGCTGCGAGTCACCCTCCTGCGCATCAGCCTCGGTGACGCGCGCCACTCCGAAATCCAGAATCTTGGGTTGGCCGGTCTCATCCACCAGGATGTTGCCCGGTTTCAGATCGCGGTGAATCAGTCCACGCTGATGCGCGTGATGGACCGCTTCGCAGACCTTGACCATCAACGCTAGCTTCTGCCGCGTGTTGAGCTGATGAACTTCCGCGTACTGCTTCAAAGGCAGGCCACGGATGAACTCCATCGCGAAGAATGGCTGCGGGCCGAAGCCGGTATCGGCGGTATTGGACTCGTAGATTTGAGCGATGCCGGGATGCTGCAAACGGGCCAGCGCTTGCGATTCCTGCCGGAATCGGCGCAACCGATCGGGAGTGGCCAAGCCGAGCTTGATCACTTTCAAAGCGACGACGCGGCGTGGTTCTTCCTGCTCGGCTTCGTAGACCGTGCCCATGCCCCCTTCGCCGAGCAGCCGAATGATACGATAGCGGCCAATGGCCACGGGATGCGAAGGTGCGCGCGGCTCGTGAGATGTTGCCAGATCGCGGGCCGCCAAGTCCAAAGCCGGCGCTTCCAGGAAGTCCTCGGAGTCTCCGGCGTGCGCCAGCAGCGATTCTACTTCCCGCCGCAGCGGCTCGTCTCCACCGCATGCCTGTTCGACGAAAGCCGCCCTACGGCTCTCCTCCCGCTCCAACGCCGAATGGTACAACCGCTCGATTTTCCGCCAACGCTCAGTTTCCACGGGAGTGCCCTAGGCTCAACTCACGCCGCAGCCAGCTCTTGGCCAACTTCCAGTCCCGCTGCACGGTCTCCTCGCGAGACCTTCAAGACCTCGGCGGTTTCCTTCACGCTCATCCCGCCGAAAAAACGCATCTCGACCACCTGACCCTTGCGCGGATCGACGGCCGTCAGCGCCTTCAGGGCATCGTCTATGGCCACCAGGTCTGTGCCCGGCTGTTTTGCCGCCGCAAGCGCTTCGTCAAGATCCAGCGCGCTCACATCGCCTCCGCGTTTCAGCGCATGACGGGAACGGGCCCAATCCACCAGAATGCGCCGCATCACCTGCGCGCAAACGCCGAAGAAATGCGTCCGGCCCTCCCAGGTCGCGTGCTCGGAATCCACCAGCCGCACGTACGCCTCGTTCACCAGCGCGGTGGTTTGCAGCGTGTGGCTCGGCCGTTCGTCAGCCATGTAACGTTGCGCCAGCCGATGCAACTCGTCGTAGACCAGCGGCACAAGTTTCTCGATCGCACCTTGGTCACCCTGGCTCCACGACTGCAAGAGTTGCGTTATCTGCTCAGACTGTGGCTGCATTTTGTGCCACGCTCCGTTTGCGGTCTGAGAAGAAGGCTAACACCTTTTGGATGTGGCTGGCAGCGTGGGTTGTTTTCGGGCGGTCGAAATTGGACTAGTACTTTTTCCTTCAAACTCTTCCGGGCGGGATTACGGTTTTCACCGGCGCTTTCCGCCAATAACTAACGAGGACCAAATCATGAGTGTTACGCCTACCCGGTTTATGCACGGGCTGCTAGCAAGTCTTGTTCTTTCTTTCGTCCCGGCAGCGCTTCACGCGGACTCCGTCTCTTACACCGGCACGCTTGCCAGTTCGACTGATGTGGTTGAGGAGACTTTCACCTTGAGCTCTTCCGCCACAATCGGGCTTCAAACCTGGGGTTTCGGAGGAGGTACCAATGCCGCCGGTGATGTTATTTCGGCGGGTGGCACGGACCCGTTCCTGGCGATTTTCTCCGGCACTGGATCCGGCGCCACCATCCTGACCGACGCCTTCAGTAATCCTTATGGAACCTCGTTGGACCTCTCGAATTACGGCAACCCGAGCTTCGTAGGCTGTGGGCCCGCCGGAGCGCCAGTGATTGGTGGTTCGACCCAATGCGGCGACATTACCATGACACTTCCCTCGCTGGCGCCGGGAACCTACACCGTCGTGCTCAGCGATGGGCAATATATCTCCAATGCAGTTTTCGACAACGGGACCCTAGGCGGAGCATTCAGCGACTTCACCGGCGGCTTGTTCTGCAACGTCGACATCAACGGCGCCGCTTGCCCCGACCCATTAGGCGGTGCATATGCCTTCGATATCACTGGTCTGCCGGGCGCGACATCGCCGGTTCCCGAACCGGCTTTCGGTGGAACTCTGGCGGGAACCGCGCTGTTGGGCTTAACACTTCTCACCAAATCGATCCAAAAAAGGAGGCTCAAATGATCTCAAATCTGCTGCACAAGGCTCTCGTTCCAGTCTCTGCGGTCGCCGTGATTGCGGTGGCCCTTTCATTGGTTGCTCCTCGCGCAGTCCGCGCTTCGGTGGCAGCCCTGGTGCAGGTGGTAAATACGGTGCCCACCGTGGTTGCACCGTCGGCTCCCCAGCTCTATGAATCGAATTGCGCCGGTGCGTTCTTCGGCACCCAGGAGGCATCTTGCGCTTTCCAAGCGGTTCCGGCGGGAAACACGCTATTTATTGACGCGGTCAGCATTCAGGGTTTTTGGGAAGGTGGTATCGGCCCGCAAGATGCCTGGGTGCTCACCTATAACACCGGCACATCTTACCCCGAAGGTCAAACCACCGCAGGCGGCGCACAGGGTGTCGCACTGCATGTCCACTTAAACAGAGAATCGCCTGACATCCTGGAGAATTATGACGGAACTCTCACCAACGTAAGCGTCTGGACCGCGAACTCACCCGGCCCTCAGTGCAAAGTACTCCTGAACGGCATGAGCTCAGAGGGGGTCACGTCGTGTACCATCTGGGGGCATCTGGCACCGATCGCGGGAGGCGGTGGAAGTTAGACGGATAGCGTCGCTTCGCTACGAAGGACTTGAAATTGACATTCGCGAACGCAATCACCCTGGCCGCAGGAGTCTCTTTGAAATGACTTCGAATCTGAAAGATCTTTTCGCTTCGGTATTGGCAGCGGTAGCCGCGACGGGGATGTTGTTTGCGCAGGCGGCGCCTCCCACGATTCATTCAGTGGCTTCAGTGGATCCTAATCAGGCCATGAGAGTGCACCGGGACGTGGGCCGTCTGAGGGCTTTGCTGAATCTGTCCCGGGACCAACAACAGCAAGCGGCCAGGATCTACTCGAATGCGGCTATGGCGAATGCCGCGCTGCGCCCGAGTCTGAGGGCCGCCCGTGCCAGCCTAGCCTCGGCAACCAAGGCAAACGATACGTTGGCCATTACTCAGGCTTCGAATACCATCGGCAAATTGAGATCCCAGATCGCCACCAATAATGCTCAGGCTCAGGCGGCGTTCGCCAAGATACTGACGCCGGATCAGGAGACCAACTATCAGCAATTGGCGAGCCGGACCCGCGATCGGTCCCGTGGCCGACCGGCCGGAGGGCATTTCGCCACCCACAGCCCTGGCCTGGATAGTTCGCCGGACGCTCCCGCAGTGCCCCAGGGCAGCTACACCATCACCGACTTAGGAGTGCTGGACTCTCAAGGAGACACAGACAGCGAGGCCTTGGCCATCAATAATTCCGGCATTGTGGTCGGTATTTCAGGTGTTAACGACGAGGAGGACGATTTGGGGTACATTAACCAAGACGCCTTCATTTGGACGCCCAGTGCCACCGACCCGACAACCGGCACGATGAGTTATCTCAGTGGACTCCCTGGAAACACTTGCCTCGTACTGCCATCCCCTGTGGATACTTACACCGGTGGGATGAACTTTAGCGGTCCCTCCAAAAATGACACCGTGGCTACCAGCATCAATAGCTCCGGTCAGGTGGCGGGCTATTCCTGGGCCGCGGCCGATGGCATCTGTAATGACGGAACAAACCACGGTTTTATTTACGCCAGCTCCACCGGCTCGTATCAGGACCTGGGTCTTCCGCCGGGGTACACGCTTCTTCCCCCTTACAGCAACCACATCCAACCACCCAGCGCCGAGAGCGAGGCCACGGCCATCAATGACGCGGGACAGGTCGTCGGATGGGGATCCGATTGGTCATACAAGGACACCGGCGCCGTTAGCGGCGCGTGGTTGTACGACGGGAGTTATCACATGCTTGGCAACTTTCCCGGTGAATTGGTTATCTCCCCATCGGGGATCAACAGCCAAGAAACAACGGTCGGGTTGACCGGATATTTTGGGTTCGCTCACACGGGTACCGGGCCATTTCTGCCCAGCGACCAGCTAGGTACCCTGGGGGGCGCATTTAGCGCGGCGAACGCCATCAATAATTCTGGAACGATCGTTGGCTCGGCAGATACCGCCTCGGGGTCTAGCCACGCCTTTCTTCTCCAGTCAGGGAACATGAAGGATTTGGGGGGACTCTCGACGGATATTTGGGACAGCGACGCCCTCGGCATCAACAACTCCGCGCACGACGTTGTAGGCGGTGCGGAAGTAGATCTTGGCTCCTCCCCCGACTACTTTACGGAGGATTACCACGCGGTAATCTGGCCGAGCGGCGGCCCGGCCGCCGACCTCAATTTGCTCCTCGATCCATCCTTAGTCGTTTCCGAGTCTTGCTCCTCATGCTGGGAATTAACCTCTGCCAATGCCATCAATGACCGCGGACAGATCGTCGGGACCGGATCGTATCAGGGCAACTTGCATGCGTTTCTATTGACCCCAAAGTGTATCAACGACGGCGGTGACACGGATGGCGACGGCATTTGCGACGCTTGGGAGAAATACGGCTACACCGATCCGAATACCGGCAAGTTTGTGGACCTGCCGGCCATGGGCGCCGACCCCATGCACAAAGACATTTTTGTGCAGGCCGACTACATGGTGCTTCCCCCCGCTACCACGTGTGGTTCCACTGGTTGCGTCTTTGGCCATACCCATAAGCTCAATAATGGGGCCCTTAACAAGCTCATCACGGCGTTCGCCACCGCACCGGTAGCGAATCCGGATGGAACCACGGGCATCAATCTTCACGTTGACTGCGGCTCGGATTGCATCATGAATCCGCAGACCCGTGCGACCTGGGGCGATCTATCCCAGTCGCAATCCATTCCTGAAATCTCTGTTCTGGGTGGGCCGATGGGAGGCTGCGCGCCCGGACCCGATCCCACCGCGGGTTGCGATTACGACTTCTCCGCTTTCGACTTTCTCAAGGTGTCAAACTTCCCGCCCGAGCGCGCCCCCGTTTTCCACTACATGATATTCGCCCACAATCTGGGTATTTATGACAACACAGGAAGCCTGATCTTCGCCTCCGGCATATCCGGGGATATTCCGGACGACAGCTTCATTGTGGCTTTGGGGCACTACTCCGGCCAGGTGGGCACCAGCTTTCAGCAGGCGAGCACCTTTATGCATGAGCTCGGCCACAATCTGGGACTGCACCACGGTGGCCAGGAGGACACGAATTACAAACCCAACTATCTGAGCGTGATGAACTACCTGTTCCAGATGAGCGGAATCTACCTTCAAACCCTCGGCGGAATCATGGACTATTCACGCTTTTCCTTCATCCCGCAACTGAACGAAAACGCGCTCAATGATGCCGTCGGTCTGCAGGGCGGCCCGCTCCTCGGAAATTACGGAACTTCCTACTATTGCCCCGGCGGCGATCCGAACTCGAACACCGGAGAGAAATTCGTGCCGAACGCAAATGGTCCCATTGACTGGAAATGCGACGGCAATCCGGCGGAAACAAACGCTCAGGCGGACGTTAACGCGCAATTAGCCTATCCGCCAAGCGGAAGCCCCACTCCCGTCTATCAGAAACTGGTCAGCTTTGATGACTGGCCTCGCCTGATCTATGCCGGCGGGGACATTGGCGCCTCTGGGGTTGGCGCCAGCCGGCCCACTGGCCACTCTGACCCCGAATATCAAGTGCCTGTGAATCCTTCGACGCCCTACCAGGCGCAGGTGGTTAGCCCTGGGTTCGCTCAAGTTCTTCCCGGCGCCAGCCTGAACCTGACCTACGGGATTACCAACACCGGACTTCAGCAGGACACCTATAGCCTCACACCGGTGACGCAATATGCCTGGTGGAACACGGCGAGCCTGCCTGGCTCCGTGACTCTGGCGAGCGGCGCCAGCCAACTAATCACAATTCCTGTAACGGTCCCCGCAGGTTTGGGGTGCGGGAGCCCCGCTCTACTACGGGCCACATTCACACTGCAAGCGGTGAGCCTGACGCAGCCTTCCGTGACGGACAGCGGTGTCGCGGAACTGGATCTGCCGCCATCCCCGGGCGTGCCCAATATCGTCGGGCTGACGCAAGCCGCAGCGCAAGCAGCGATCTTGAGTGCGGGCCTGGCGGTCGGAACGGTGACCATGCAATCTTCCACGACCGTGGCTGCGGACACCGTCATCTCCCAGGATGTGGCCGCCTGCGTGGATGTGCCGGCCGGTTACCTGATTGCCCTAACCGTGTCTTCCGGTCCTCCGTCTTCCGTTCCTCCGCCCACGGTCACCGTGCCCAACGTCGTTGGCCAGACCTACACGGCGGCTGTCGCTGCCCTTACCGCGGCGGGGCTCTATTTTGGATCGCAGAGCATCGTGGCCTCCTCCATTCCCGCAGGTGACGTGGTATCGCAGAGTCCGCCAGCCGGCACAGAAGTCACCCCGGGCACTTTTTTCAGCTTGGCCATTGCCAGCGCCACGGCCGAGTTGGATCTGACGCCGAACCTCATCGGCGACCCGATCTCCACCGCCGTGAGCGCAATCAACGCGCGAGGACTTAATCTCGGCGTGATCAGTAATGCATTCTCGTTAACAATCCCCGCCGGCACGGTGATGTCGCAAGTCCCCGCGGCGGGCTCGCCAACCAGCTTGGGTTCATACGTGAATGTGACCGTCTCGTTTGGAAATTATGCAGAGATAGACACTATTCCGAACATCGTAGGTGACACGCAGGCTAACGCCATTTACGCCATCCTGACCGCCGGATTCAGCGTCGGTTCGATCGGCGAAGCCGCCTCGAATACGGTGCCGGCAGGGTTGGTAATCTTACAAAGCCCGTTGGCCGGGGGCGGCCCCCCCGCGGATACCCCGGTAAGTTTTTCCATTTCAACCGGACTAGTCGGACCGCAGTCTTTCGTCGTTCCCAATGTTTACCTCCTCACGCAATCCGCAGCCTCCAGCGCCATCACCGCAGCGGGTCTCACAGTGGGTACGATAACGCCGTCTCAGAAATTGAGCGTGCCAGTGGGCGACGTTTTCTCACAAACTCCTCAGCCCGGAGCGTATGCAGTCGGCGGCTCCGCTGTAAACCTGCAAGTCTCGGCGGCAGCCGCGCAGTACACCGTGCCCGACCTTGTCACGACGCGAACTCTCTATTCAACGGCTTACCTGGACATCATTGCAGCGGGCCTCACTCCTGGCACATTTACGGCCCAGATTTCCTCCACAGTGTCGGACGAGTATGTGATATCGCAAAGCCCTGCTGCTGGTGCTGTCGTCACGGGCGGTTCTACGGTGGACGTGACGTATTCTGTCGGTTCTCCCTCTTACCTATACACAGTCCCAAGCCTAGTGGGTGAAAACCAAGTTCTTGCCAGCAGTGCGGGTTGGTTCGTATCCGTCACGAGAGAACCTTCGACTACGGTTCCAGACGGCTTCGTCATCTCGCAAAATCCGCCGGCAGGCGCCCTAGCCACGTACTTAGCAACGATTAACTTGGTTGTTTCTTCGGGCGGGCCTGTCACTGCGGCGGTACCGAATGTGGTGGGTACCAGCATAACAAATGGTGTTAGCTATACAGGCGCCGAGCCGACGCTCAACGCCGCTGGGTTCGCTGTTGGATCGGTCACATACCAGCCCTCGAGCACTGTCCCGGCCTTCCAGGTTATTTCGCAAAATCCACCGGCGGGCGCCATGGCTGCGTGGGACACTTCGGTCAGTCTTGTTTATTCTTCGGGACCTCCCGTTAGCATCACAGTGCCGAACATAGTTGGCAAGACTCTGGCCTACGCTGTCTCCGCTCTTTACGCGTTGTCGCCTGCTTCTGGAGCGTTCCCGCCGTGGGTGCCGTGGACTCTGACGACGCAATCCTCGTCGACGGTGCCCGCCGGCGTAGTCATATCGCAAAATCCATCGGCCGGGCCCGTCTTGCAAGGAGTAAGGCCGGGAACGGGAGGAGAATATGCTGTGCCGGTGACTTTCGTCGTCTCGGCTGGGCCTAATCCAGTACCGACATATTCTCTCCTAACGCAATTTGGCGACTACGGAAGCGGACTCTCAGGTGATGGGCAATTTGCTGTTACCGCGAGTCTCGCGATCGATCCCAACACGGGCAACATTCTGGCCGGGGACTCAACCGGACGCATACAAATCTTTGATCGGAACGGAAATTTCGAAGGGTACTTCGGTGGAAATGGCGAGCAGTTCGTGAGCACGGCGGTGCCCGGAGGCAATCCACTGGCGGGGTTCTATCCCACGGGAACGGGCGTAGGATTATTCGGGGAGTACCCTATTGGCTTGGCTGTCGATCCGATTAACGGCAATGTTGTCGCCCTGGATAAGGCGGACAGAGTACTGATCTTCAATTCCGCCGGAGTGTTCCAAAGCACGTTTGGATCACCGGGAACAGGCCCGGGACAGTTCGATTTCCCGTCCATTTATGGAGGCTCCTATGCGGGCGTGGCGATCGATCCGGTCACTGAGAATATTCTCGTGTCGGATTGGGGAAACAGCCGGGTGCAAATTTTTAGTTCCACCGGCGCGTATCTGGGTCAGTTTGGAACGCTTGGAGCAGGCGACGGACAATTCGTTGAGCCGGTCGGCATTGCCATAGATCCGGAGACGCGCAACATTGTCGTCATGGATAATGGGGACGGTATTGGGACCTCTCGAGTGGAGATTTTCAATTCCTCGGGAGCTTACCTGAGCCAGTTCGGGGCTCCCTGCGGTTGTGTGGTGGGCCTGGCAATCGACGCGGTAAGCCATAACATCATCGTGCAGGGCGGCGCGATTGCCCCCATTCAGATTTTCGACTCAAACGGCAACTATCTCAGCCAATTCGGCGGGTTTGGCACCATCGTTGGGGGACCCCTGGCTGTCGACCCGGTCAGCCACCACATAGTTACCTTCGGGCTAGCGGGGAATGAGGGTGGCACTGTACAGATTTTTGGCGCGCCCGGCCCGCTGACGCCCACCTCTACGGCTCTAACCTCGTCGCTCAATCCAGCGGCCTCGGGCCAGTCCGTCACATTTACCGCGACGGTAACCGGAGCCGACGACATCACTGGCACGGTGCAATTCTTCTACGGAGGCACAAGTCTCGGCTCGCCCGTTACGCTTGCGGCCGGCATGGCGTCGCTCACGACTTCCACGTTGCCGGTCGGCACCGATTCGATCACAGCCGTTTACAGCGGAGACACGTATAACGCAGCAAGCTATTCACCTGTGCTAAATGAAACGATCACGGGGAGCGCCAGCGCAAGCACCACCGCGTTGGCCACATCGGTGAATCCCGTGATCGTAGGCCATCCAGTAACGTTCACCGCCACCGTGACCGGCAGCAGCCCGACCGGCACGATCAAGTTCATGGATGGAGGCGCGAGCCTGGGTTCGCCTGTCACCCTGGCGGCAGGCGTCGCCACTCTGACGACATCAACGTTGGCGGCGGGCACGCACTTCATCACAGCGGTGTACAGCGGAGACAGCGCGAACCCGACCGGCACATCTGGAGTTCTGAGCGAAGCGGTCCTGGCCCCAACCACGACGATCGTGACTTCCTCGCTCAATCCAGCAACCGTCGGCCAATATGTCACTTTTACTGCCACTGTGACCGGCAGCGGCCCGAAGGGCACGATCCAGTTCATGGATGGCTCCTCCAGTCTGGGCGCCCCGGTTGCCCTGGCGGGAGGCACAGCAACCCTGACACTCTCAACTCTGTCAGCCGGGACGCACTCGATCACGGCGGTTTACAGCGGAGACAGTTCCAACTCCGCCGGCACGTCCGCCGTTCTCAGTGAAGTGGTGAACCTGCATGCCACGACACCGACGGTCGCTTCATCCCTCAATCCCGCAACCGCGGGCCAGAGCGCAACATTTACCTCCATTGTGACCGGGAACAGACCCACCGGCACAGTCCAGTTCATGGATGGCAACATCGGTTTGGGCGCCCCCGTGGCTCTGACAGGCGGCGCAGCGAGTCTGACGTTCTCCAAGCTATCCGTCGGCACGCACCCGATCACCGCGGTCTACAGCGGAGACAGTTCCAATGCTGCGGGCACCTCCCCGATGCTGAACGAAGTTGTCTCGGCTGCGTTAACCGCACCGGTCGTGACCGCTCCTGCGCCCGTTACCATACCCGCCACGCAGGCGGCGGGCACAACCAGCAGCGCTTCGCCGGCTCTCGCTGCCTTCCTGGCGGGCGCTACCGCAGTCGAGAGCATTTCTCCTCTACCGGTCCAGCTACCTCGGGAAGTAGGTGGCATACCGGTCAGCAACACGACATTGTTCCCGGTGGGCACTACCACCGTCACGTTTATCTTTAAGGATTCCAACGGCAACGTGGGCAGCGCGACTTCCACGGTTACCGTTGTCATTGGAACCCCGCGCATTACCGGTTCCACGGTCGGAGCCGTCGGGACCGATCCTTCCGGCGCGATTTACGTAAATGTCGTGCTGACCAACACGGGAACGGGAAACGCACGCAATTTGATCATCAAGACCCTGACGCTCCGCACGCTCTCCGGAACGGGAACCGTCACCTACAACACCCAGTTGTCTCCGGCTGTGCCGATGCTCGTCATCAACAACCTGGATGTGGGCAATAAGGTGGCAGTGCGCTTGTATCTGAATGTCCCGAGCACGGTGACGCGGATATCTATCACCGAGAGTGGACCGGTGCAGAACGTTCTGGGCACGAATTACAACTATTCGACAGCCGAAGCGGTCATCCCATGATCCAAAGGTGAGGGGAGAATGAGAACAAAGGAGATGGATATGCGACGTTATTTTTTCGGCGTTTGCCTCGCTCTCGGACTGCTGCTTACAACCTTGCCCAGTCGGGCCGATTCGCTAACCTTCACGGTAATACCGCCGGATGTCTCCGGCCCGGCCGGCACAACCGTTGGCTGGGGGTATTCCATCACAAATGACAGTACGACGGACTACCTGGACATCAGCGGGATCGACAGCGACTTGTTTTTAGCCACGGACGGCACACCGGATGCTTCTATTTTCCCGTTCCCAAATTTGGCGCCGGGACAAACTGCGACGCAGCTCTACGATCCACTGGACCAACTTGGACTATTTCAGTTCACGTGGAATTCCGGTCTTCCGGTAGGGACGACAGAAAGTGGACAGTTCCGATTGTTGGGCGCGTTCTGTGATCCAGCGGTCGACCAATTCTGCGCGGAAGACGATTCTGTCGCGAGCACTGTGCTTGCCTCAGCGGACTATTCGGCTACTGTGAGTCCTTCCGGTGTGGCTACTGTTCCCGAGCCAGGCTCAATCGGCCTTCTGCTGGCCGGAATCGGGTCTCTTTTCGCGATGCGGAAACGTATCGGCTCGAGAAACGTGGCTATCGCGAATTACAGGCCGAGACTGTTGCCAGAATTCCCAGAGTCTTCATTGGAGCCTTTCGTTTCAGAAATTCCGTGACAGAATGCTTTTGGTAAACCCCTCGATCATGCACACTGATCGTCGGCAACTTGCGGGAGACGCCAAGGCAATCGTCGCCTTGGAGTTTCGCAACGGACCGATTGAAGATATCCATGCTGGACGGCCCTTTCCGGACCTGCACGGGTCAGGCTGGCTATTCCAGGTTAAATGGCTGGCAACGAGATGGCTGCTGAAGTCTCGGATCCAACTCCTTCGGGAGGAACAATGAAACTCGCAAGGAGACTATTGATGGGCTTGGGCTCCGTCGCACTGGCTGCGTGGTTTCTGATCTTAGTGGCGCCCAAAGCGGCGTACGCCGTGGTGACTTCGCTCGTTCAGGTGGCGAACACGTCCGCGAATCCCGTGCCGGTGAATACGCCGACACATTAGGGCGTGCCGCTCAGTAGTTTCGTCACGCTGATAACCTCGGGAAGCCGACTTCCGTTTCGTCCCCAAGCCAACTCATCGCGCGATCTGTCAGGGCTCTCCTTTGCATAGGTGAGCCCTTTTTTCATGGCTCGCAACCTGAGTTGGCCAAGCCGGTTCTAGTATCGAGGCAGTACCCCCGAATCGGAGTGCGATTAAGGTTTTCGCGCGTGCTTTCCGCCGTTGACTAGTGAAGGGGAGAAACACATGAAAACGAATCACAATTCTCGGAGGAACGAAGGCCTGGCATGGCAGTACAAAATTGCCGCCGGAGTTTGCATGGCTCTCCTGATGGCGGCAACTGCCGCTGCTCAGGACGAGGACCAAATCCAGCAGGAATTCGACGCCAGCGCGCTAAACCATCCGATACCCAGCGCGCCGAAAAAGAGCTATGCACCCGCGTCAATCCAGGCTTTGCCTGGGTTGCAGTGTCTCATTTATCCGGAAGGCGCTGAGCCGTCCACTGGTCTCACGCTCTTCACCGACGATGACGGCTACGCCCGATTTCATGCGGTGCGGGCGGCCGCCGGCGACAAAGTTCAACGGCTCACTTTAGATTGCAAGGACTCTGACGGCAGGCCCTTCCTTTATTCCGCCGATTTGTCGTCCGATGAGACATTCGCTCCACGTCCGCTCAATCTCGCTTTCGAGCGCGGCGTCGACGTGCCGGCGCTCAATGGCGATCCGCTGAGCTACGCGCAAGCGGAGTTGCTCCAGGCAGGCTACGGACTTCGGCCAGACCCTGAGCAGGACCCGGCCGCGTATTCCCGCTGGCTCGCCGCGGCCAAGAAGCCCGGACGAATGCTCGAGGCCAAGCGCCCGAGTCCGCACTCGCATGGCGTTAAGAAGCCAACTCCCAATTGTTGTTGGGTCGGATCCGTCTTAGGAGGCTCCCCCAAATATCTTTCCATCGAGGGAAATTTCAACGTTCCCTCCGGGATCCCCGGCGGAGACGAGACAACCGGCACCGAATTATCCATCTGGAACGGTCTTGGCGGATATGGCACGGGCTCCGGCCTGATCCAGGCCGGCGTGAGCGTGGAAACCAGCCCCTTTGTCGCCACCTATGGGAGCTGGCGAGAGTTTTGCTGTGGACCAGGCGGGAATAGCAACGGGTACGGAGGCGCCTTTGTCCCTAACCCCGGCGACGAGATCTTCGACCAGAACTGGTATTGCGACGCCAAGGGCAACATCAATATCAAAGGCGGGTATGGATGCAACTACCTGAAGGACTTGACCACCGGCGCGATTCTTAGTTGTACTTTGCCCGCCGGCTCGCCCTGTTGGTCGGCTATAGTCCATTCGGGAATGACTCTCGGGGTGAATGCGGAGTTCGTGATCGAGAATCAGAGCGGTCAATGTTGCAAGCCGGCGGTTCAATTCACTGACTTGACCCCCAGAGTGACGATGACAGGCACGGCCTGGTCCTCAAAGACGGGCGCGTTTTCACAAACGATTAGCAACGATTCCAAGATTTTTCTGTTGGAGGATTTCACAAATTCGACCTCGCACATGAATGTCTCACTCGGGAAAACGGACGAGACGTATTTCGACGTGTCTCAATTTGCGGGGGCCGGAGGCGCTTCGGCTTATGCGGAAGTGATGCCGTGCACCAAACCTTCAAACGGCTTTTGCAACCCCCTATCCATTGCCGTTGGTCCGAACGCGGAAAGCTCCAAGATCGGAGATGCGTGGATCATTTCAAACACCAAGGCGAAGGATGGTGATGACTATCTCGTTTACCGCTGGGAGAACTCGAAATGGGTGAAGCAAACCGGTATATCCGGAATCATGATCGCCGTGTCACCGCAAGGCGTCCCATGGGTTGTAAACCATGCCGGGAAGATCTCGTACTTGAGCGGCGGCTCGTGGGTAGCGGCGCCGGGCAGTGCCTGCGCGACGTCGATTGGCGTGGGTCCCAACGCGTTCGGTTTGAAGTACGGCGTTCCATGGATCATCGGATGCGATGGCGGGTGGGGTACGGACGGCGCCATTTATCAACTTCAGGGTTCGACGTGGGTGAAGCAACCCGGCACGGGCAGCCAAATAGCCGTGTCGCCGGATTTGGGTATTCCGTGGGTCCTCAAGGCGACGGGCGACATTTATATCGAGGCTGGAGGCGCGCTTACCAAGTACACAGGAGCCTGCGCGACCAGTATCGCGATAGGGCCGCTGTCAGCAGCGCTTGAATTTGGGGATGCGTTGGGGGATGTCTGGATCACTGGCTGCAACGGCGGGGCTGCCCCTCCCGTCGAATCTCCAATTTATCAACTGCAGTTCGGAGCCTGGGTGCAGATTCCCGGAAGCGCCAGCGAGATCGCTGTGTCTCCGGATCTGGGCGTCCCTTGGATCGTCAATACTTCGGGTCAAATCTCCCGATAGACGGCCTACGTTAGCCTCGCGAGACCACCGGCAGCTTCGCAGCATCCCACGCTGCGAGGCCGCCGGCCATTTCGATCAGATGCGTGATCCCGTACTGGTGCAGGATGCCGGCGGCGATGGATGAACGGTAGCCGCCCGCGCAATGCACGGCAATGCGGCGATCGCGCGGGACTTCAGCAATGCGCTCTTGCAGATGATTGAGCGGAATATTCACGCTGCCCTCAATGTGTTTCGTCGCCCACTCGCGCGGATTTCTGATATCCAACACCAGCGGCGGATCGGCGCTCGCTAATTCCTCCGCCACCATCGGGGCGCTCAAGCGCTCGGTGGGCCACACCAGGTCCGGCCGCTCGGCGAGCGCTTCCATACCGCCTCCCATGTAGCCTTTGACGTGATCGAAACCAATACGGCCAAGGCGCAGCGCGGCTTCTTGTTCGCGCCCGGGCTCGGCAATGATCACGATCGGCTTGGTGCGGTCGAGCACCGTGCCCGCCCAAGTCGCGTACTGGCCGCCGAGTCCGATATTGATGCTGCCCGCCAGATGCCCCTTGGCATACTCGGCTGGATCGCGGACGTCGAGAATCTGAGCGCCCTCATCTCCCATCCGAAGGACCTCGCCGAGATCGATGGGATGGAGCACCTGCTCGAGATTCTTGTCTAGGGTGGCGCGCTCGCGCGTGTTGAGAATCGCGTCGTAGGTGAAGTACGGCGGAGCGTCGGGTTGGTCCGCCGTGACGAGACGAATAAATTCATCCTTCGACATGGGCTGCAGCGCGTAATTCAATCGCCGTTGATCGCCCAGCGACGAGACCGTGTCGGAGGAAAGCTGCTTCCCGCAAAGCGAGCCGGCGCCATGCGCTGGATAAACTAGCGTCTCGTCGGGAAGCGTCAGGAGTTTGTTGTGCAGCGAGTCATAGAGATGGGCGCCGAGGTCGTTGGCACTCCAGCCAAGCGACGCGCGCAGATCGGGGCGCCCGACATCGCCGATGAACAGCGTATCGCCCGTCAGGACGGCGTAGGGTTTTACGGCGTCCTTCTCCAGATCGAATACCAGGATTGAGATCGACTCGATGGTGTGGCCGGGCGTCTCCAGCACCTGGAAGCGCAAACCGGGGAACTCGAGCGTATCGCCGTCCTTCATCGGCACGAAGGCGTATTCGGCCTGGGCGCGAGAGCCGAGATGAATCGTCGCGCTCCCCTTGAGCACCCCGATCGCGCAATTCCAGATGGCCCGCCACGAAGTCGGCGTGGAAATGGGTGAGAAAGACGTGGCGGATTTTGAGGCCGAATTTCTCGGCGTCGGCCAGGTACTGCTGAATGTCGCGCTGCGGGTCGACGATGATCGCGGTCGCACTCGCCTCGTCGCCCAGCAAATAGGAGGCGTGAGCGAGGCAGCCCAGATAATACTGTTTCAGAATCATGGAGGCTTTTACAGTCTAGCGTTTCGTCGGTGGCGCTCCTACACCGGCGCCACCAGCGACAACCGCGACCATGGACGATGCACCCGCACGCGCGCGCGAGCCAACCCCGCTTTGGCCGCCAGGGCCAGCAATTCGTCCCGCTTGAAGCCGGCCTCCACCGAAATCTGGCCGTCGTTGATCGTGATGGCGTGCCAGCCAAACAGCCAGCGCGTGTTCGGGAGGAAATAATATGCCAGCGGCCCCCGGTCCAGATCGATCGCCAGCACCGCCCGCCTCGCGATCGAGCGAAAGCTCGCGAACAGCTCCACCACGCGGTCATCCGTGAAGTGATGCAGGAACAGCGAGCTAAAAACAAAATCGAAGCTCGCGGGCCGGAACGGCAGGTGGAACGCGTCGCCCGCCACCTTGGGATCGCCAGCCTGCGCCAGATGATCCACCTTATAGTCGAGCGAGGTCACGCGGGCGCGCGGGAAGTTCCGCCGGATGGCCGCGCCCATGTCGCCCGAAGCCGCTCCCACATCCAGCACCGAAAAGGCTTCGCCGGGCTGCACCAGTCGCGCGAACATCTTGCGCAAGACGAGATATCCGCCGAGATAGCGATTGATCCGCTCCAGGTCGCGCAGGCTGGCGCGCACCACGTCGGGAGGCGCATGATCCAGCATCTCTGGAACAATGAAGCGCTCGCGTAGGATACTGCCGGCCAACGGCACCCTCCCATGATAAGATGCGCTTTCGTTCCATGGATATTGTCACGGGGAATCTGGGCTGGATCGAAGCCATCTGCGGTCCGATGTTTTCCGGCAAGAGCGAGGAGTTGATGCGGCGGCTGCGGCGGGCCATGATCGCGCGGAAGCGGGTCCAGGTTTTCAAGCCGCTGATCGACGAGCGCTATTCGAGCGACGAAATCGTTTCGCACAACGATCTGCGCATGAAGTCGCAAGTGATCGAAAGCGCCTCGGAAATCCTGCCGAATCTGGATTCGCGCACCGAAGTGGTGGGCATCGACGAATCGAACTTCTTCGGCCCGGGCCTGGTCGGATGTCGCCACGCACCTTGCCGACAGCGGCAAACAGGTGCATCATTGCCGGCCTGGATACCGACTACATGGGCCGGCCATTTGCGCCCATGCCCGAACTGCTCAGCCTGGCCGAATCCATCACCAAAACGCTGGCCATCTGCATGCGCTGCGGCAATCCCGCCAAGCACACGCAGCGGCTGGTGGAGTCGAGCGACCTGATCGTGGTCGGCGCAAGCGGAATGTACGAGGCTCGCTGCCGCCGCTGTTTCGAGCCGGGCATGCCCAAGCAGACCTTCCTGGAGTTCGCGGGTCCGAAGCAAAAACCTTCCACCGGAACTTAGCTCCGAATTCCGGCCTAAGCCCTGATCGCCACTGAAACCGGCGGCCCGCGCCATCCATCCAAAAGGTTATATAACTGGTAATCTACGCATCAGAGGTCCAATGTCCATCTTCCCCAATCCCAGCCCCGGAGGCTCCTGAGCCACCCTCATACACCTCCCGCTCCGCCACCTTACGCTCCGCCTCCGGGATCGCCGCCGCCGGCCGCTCCGTATTATGCCGCGCCGCCGCAGCAGTATTATGCGCCGCCTCCTCCACCCGCGCCCGCCAGCGGAGGATTGGGCTGGAAATTCGGGGTTCTGTTGTGGAATCGTGGTCGCGCTGATCGGCGCAAATGTCTATCTCTACATGCAGTTGGACAAGGTGAAGAAGGACCTGACGGCCGCCAACGATGCGGCGCAGTCGCGGATCGACAAGCTGGAAGAAGCCACCTCACGTGAATACGCGGAGCAATCGCAAGACCGTGGACGAGCTGCGCGACCAATTGGAACGCGCGCGCCGGCAAGCCAACCTCGCGGCCGGGTCAGGCCAAAGATGAGGCGCTCAAGAAAGTGGACGAGACGCGCGCCGCAGCTGGAAGCAGCGCAAGAGCAGGGCCAAGCAGCAGCTCTCTTCCGACATCTCCAAAGTGAAAGAGTCGGCCGACACGCAGTTCATCCAAGTTGGCACCGAAGTGACCTCGGTGAAAGGCGACGTGGCCGCGACGAAATCGCAACTGGAAAAGACCGTGGCCGATCTGAAGCGAGCCACCGGCGAGATCGACGGACACAGCGTCCTGATCGCCACCAACGGAAAGGAGCTGGCGGCACTGCAAGCGCTGGGCGAGCGCAACTACGTCCAATTCACCATTCAAAAGTCCAAGCAGCCGCAAAAAGTGGGAGACGTCGGGATCCTTTTGAAGAAAGCCGACCCCAAGAAGAACCGCTTTACCATCGAGCTGACCGCCGACGATAAGACCGTGGAGAAGAAAGATCGCGTCATCAACGAGCCGCTGCAGTTCATGACGTCCAAGGCGAAGCAGCCTTACGAGCTGGTGGTGAACGACGTGAAGAAGGACACCATCGTCGGATATTTGTCGATTCCCGAAAGTGCTGAACACCGCGTAACTAGACTGCGAACGTAGGCCAGCAGCAACAACTTTGCCGAGAGCCGGCGAATAGGCCGCCGAAGTGATTTCCGAGGCCGTCCTCCAACTTCGTTCCAGGCGCCGGCGGTTCCGTCGTTTCCAGAATGAGCGGCTTCAGCACGCGATGGATCTGCCCGCGCGAGCGAACGCGCTCCACGATCTCCTGCCCCAGGTAGCAGCCCTTGCTGAAGTGCAGCGCCTGCGGCTGATTCGCTTCCTGCGCCAGAAACCGCTCGCTGATGTCCTCGCCATAGCGCGGCTTGCCGTGTTCCAGACGCACTACGCGGGCCGCTTCGGCATCGGCGGGCTCTGCGCCGGCGGCTTCCAGACGCGCGATCAGCGCGGCTTTTTCGGCGCCTTGGCGCGAAGATGAAAAATCCGGGCTCGCCGGTGGAGTTCAGCCGCGCGACCACCGAATCGGCCCAATCAACGCTCGAATATTCCGCTTCCGGAATCGGCGCACCTGCGCGCTGCAGCACTTCCGCTGCCTCCGGGCCTTCGACCGCAATGGTCGCGGTGGCGTCGGTGACATCTTCGAGCGTGACATCGTCGGCGATGATGTAGCGGTCCAGATGCTGGTACAGCGGCTCGCGCGTCTCGGGCTCGACGTCCAGCAAGAAATGATCCGGGCGGCACAGCACATTCGCGTCAGACAGCACGCGCCCCTTGTCATTCAAGAAGAACGCATAGCAGCCCGTGCCTGGCGTGAGCTGCTGGATGTGATTCGTCGTCATCGCATGCAGCAGGCGCGCGCGATCCTCGCCGGTGAGTTTGATTTTCCCGCGGGCGGAGAGATCGAGCCAGGCCGCGCGACTTCGCAGTGCTTCGTAACCGGTCATCGTAGCGACAAATACCTCAAGTAATTCGCGATCGCGATCGCCATCAGCCCCGTGATCACGATCCACAGTTGCGGTGCGCGCTGCTTTTTGCCGGATTCGGCGCGCGCGCCGAGTCCAGAATCGCCGACGAGAGGATGTGCAACACGAGAAGCAGCTTGATCCCCATCCACATGTGATAACCGGGCGGATAGCTCTCCTTTGTCGCGTAGTTGTAAATGCCGGAGATCAGCACCGTCGCGATCACGGTGAAGAGTAGCGGCCGGAAAGCGGATTGCACTGCCGCGGTCAGACGGTTGCTCTCTGCGGGCGCGCCCTGCGCGAGCGCGGGAGCCAGCACGAATCGCGCGTATATATACCCGCCGATCAGCGTCACGACGGAAACGATGTGTATCCATCGCATGCACACTCCGAGCACCGCGCGTACGGCTGGGTCCATAATTCGAGTATACGATTATGGTTCACGAAATCATTCCGGTCGGGCCTCTGCAGTGCAACTGTTCGATTTTTGGCGACGAGGCGTCCGGCGATGCAGTGGTCATCGATCCCGGAGACGAGATCGGGCGCATCACCGCCACCTTGGAGCGGCATCACCTGCGCGTGAAGGCCATCATCATCACGCACGCGCATATCGATCATATCGGCGGAGCGCAGAAGCTGAAGGCGCTCACCGGCGCGCCCGTGTACATGAACGCCAACGATCAGGAGCTATACGATCACATCGACATGCAAGCGAATTGGCTGGGAATGGCCCCGCCCGAAAAGACCGGCATCGACGTGAACGCGCGCGAGGGTGAAGTCGTGAAGCTCGGTCCGGCCGAGTTCCGCGTGCTCGAAACGCCCGGCCACACGCAGGGCAGCATCAGCATCTGGATTCCGGCCGAGAACAAGCTCGCGGCGGGCGATACGTTATTCATGGATAGCATTGGCCGCACGGATTTGCCCGGCGGAAATTCGCGCCAGATCCTTCGCTCGATCCACGACAAGCTCCTGCCGCTCGACGACGCAGTGGTTGTGATCCCCGGCCATGGCCAGAACACCACGATCGGCCGCGAGCGGCGGCGCAATCCGTTCTTGCAAGGAATATAGATTATGACCAAAGAAGAAAAACGCCGGCAACTTCTGGAACTCTTCAAGCGCAAGGAGCCAATCTGGAAGGACGAAGATCATCCCGAGCTCAAAGACGGAGCCGCGGCCTGGGTCCGCAAAATTCGGGCGGAAAGCGAAGCGTGCTTTCAACAGACTCAAAAGCAGCGCGATCGCAAGTAGTCGATTCCCGCGAGAGGTCCTCCGTGAGTCTTGACTCGAATATCGAAGATATTCTTGCGCCGCAGGGATATGAAGTGCAGTACATTAGCCGTGAGAAATACCGCGGCTCTCAGCCAACCACGCTCTGCATTGCCATAAAGGCCGGCGTAAGGTACTACGCATCGAAGATCGCCCACCCCGATCACCCGGACCATCACCGGCGCATTCAAAGCCTCGACGTGAGTCCCCGCGTGGCCAGGTTTTTCGTGACCGCCGAGGGCATCGTTCTTTCTGAAGAGGCCCAAGGCCGAAACCTCTGGGAAATCCAACCGGCACCGGACCACCGGCAAATAGAAGCCCAGCTAATCGAGTTCGCGCTCTGGACCCGGAGACATCAGCTAATCCACGGCGACCTGCGGCCCTGGAATGTATTCTTTGACAATGACCATGGAATCCAAGTCTTCGACTGGTCGATGCTAAGCTCGTTTGTTAGCGACTTGTTACCAAGCGGCGACCTTCCGCGGCGACGAGGTGATCTACTTGGTAACGGCCACTACGCAAAATGTCATCCAGATCTAGTCGCAGAAGATAACTATCTGGAGGTTGACCGCCGCGACGCGCTGCTCATAGGGAAACTATTAAGAGGTGAGATTGGACTTAGCGGCGCGTGGCCGCCGGAATCGCATCCGTCGTGGCGGCCATCTTGGTGCAGGCCCTAGAAGCGGACAGAAAAAACCAGGTACGGCCAAAGCTCAATCCGGCAGCTTTCCTTCTGCAGTGGCAATACCGTATGGGGCATCCGAAGATGCTTCCTGAAGCACTGCCCCGCTACACCTAATCAGAACGTGAACGGTTCCGTTGATACCGTCGTCCACGACGTCCTGCTGATCATCGAGTACGTGCAAACCAGGTTTAACTACCCGGACCTTCTGAGCCGACAGATACAAGAATTGACCGCCCTTCGCATAGAACTTAAGCTCGAAAGGTAGCTTGACCTGGTTCTGCTCTTTGCCACCGTCTTTATTCGTCAACGTGAGATTCGCGTACTTGGCCGTGCCGTCGACCTGGTAGACAACTTCTCGCATCGCAGACTGCGGGGCAGCTAGCGCGACAATAAAGAAAAGCATTGCGAGCGCTTTCATCACAGCCCCTCATCGGCAATGGACCGTCGAAAGCTTAGTGACGTCTCGACTCGCCGAGCCGATGCGGGGAGCAACTTTGGTGAGGTTATACTTGAATCGTCCAATGCCCCCCGATCCAGCCACCAGCCACCAGTCACCAGCCCCCGACAAGCCGCCCGGCTACCAGCCCTCCCTCGGCCGCAAGCTCTTCATGCTCTGCCTATGTGTGCTCGGCCTGATCTTCGTGTGGACGTTCTTCTATCTCGAAACGCGCCACCATTAGTCCCGCGCTGCCTGCGACTTCCGCTTCAGCTCCCCCATCACGTCCGCCACCAGTTCCTTAGCGTCCGTCAGGCATTTCGAGATCATCTGGATGTCCATGGCCGGCTTGCCGGGCTGCCGCGCGCTCTGGCAGTAGACCCCGTGCTGGCCCACCAGCACCAGCGCGTCGGTTAAGAGGTCCAGCGTAACGGACAGCCGCCCGCGCTCGGTCCCCATCATAAACTCTTGCTGCTCCAGCTCTTCCCGGCGGTCGTCGTAGACAGACATGCTGCTTCCATTGTAGTGGCGAAGGCCTAAAGTCCTGGAACTTCGCGTCCGATAGTACTTGCTAGGAGCGCGCGGCATGAACCGCGCTCGCATGGGTTCCTTAAGGAGAGAAACATGTTCGCAATCCGCCAAATTCTCGCTTCGACAATCATCTTCGCGGCCCTGCCCCCGGCCGTGGTCCGCGCCGCAACCGACGCTGTGCAGTACGTCGGCGGAACGGTGAAATCGATCCCGGTCAACTCCGCCGGCTCGTTCAATTTTGACGACGCCAAGGAGTTCCGCTTCACCTACAACGGATCGGTTTACAAGCTGCCCTACGATCAGATCACCGGCACCGACATCGAAAAGGCGGACGTACGGCGTGTTTTGCACGTGTTCCCGGCGATCTCGCCCATCGCGAGCCATCGCAGGCAGACGCTGGTCATTAATTACACGGATCCGGCCGGCGCTACCGGAACCCTGAATTTCGAGTTGATGGCTTACAAAGCCATGGACGCGCAGGAAACCATCGCCGCCAAGAAGTCGCCAATCCCGAACGGCGCCGCTGCCGCTGCGTCGAACGAATGGTGGGGCGACAGGATTTGGAAGACGAAGCGCAATCAGTCACTTTGGGATGCGCAAGCCGCTCAGAACGCCCAAGCTGGCGCCCAAGCTACCGCCGCACCGATCCAGCCCGGCCAACTCGCGCCCGGCACCAAGTAACTCGGCAGTACCGAGTAACAACGGCACTGACACTCGAATCCCTTTTTGGCGGTTCGGATGCTAGCCTGATATTGCACCGCCGGAGGGCGAGCAATGTCGACTGCAACCGGAGTGATTCAGGCGCTCCAGCAACAACTGGACTCGGCGCGCGAGCGAACTGACTCAATCTTCAGGCTTATCCCTGACGCGCTCTACTCGCGCCCCATCCCCGAGCGGCACCGGATGGTGTTCTATTTGGGGCACCTGGAGGCCTTCGACTGGAATCTGATCTGTCGAAAGACGCTGGGTGTCGACTCGCTGAGTCCACATTTCGACAAACTCTTCGAGTTCGGAATCGACCCGCCGGTAGGTCAGGCTGCGTCCGACCAACCGTCCGATTGGCCCGCAGTCCCCGAAATTCAGGCCTATAACCGCCGCGTTCGCGCCATAATCGACGAACTGCTGGACCGCGTCCCCGAGCAGATCATTCACGTCGCCCTGGAACATCGGCTGATGCACGCCGAAACCTTGGCCTATCTATTACACAACCTGCCATACGACCAGAAGATCGCCGGTCCGCCGCCGGCCCTTGGCTCGGCTCAACCGATACCGCATGCGATGCTCGAAATTCCGCCCGGCCTCGCGACTCTCGGTCAAGAACCGGGCGTATTCGGTTGGGACAACGAGTTCTCCGAGCATCGGCTAGAAGTCCCGGCATTCCGCATCAGCAAGTACAAAATCACCAACGGCCAGTATCTCGACTTCGTGCGCCAGGGTGCCCCCGCCCCACATTTCTGGACCCGCCGCGGCGACAACTTCATCTATCGCGGTATGTTCGCCGAAGTCCCGCTCCCGCTGAGCGCGCCGGTCTACGTCACGCACGCCGAGGCCAGTGCCTACGCGCGCTGGGCAGGCAAAAGGCTCCCAACGGAGGCGCAGTTTCATCGCGCGGCTTACGGAACGACCGGCGAAACAACCGGCGCCTCCGAGCGTCCTTATCCATGGGGCGACGCCGCCGCCCGACGCAGCGCGTGGCAATTTCGATTTCCACCATTGGGATCCCGTGGACGTGAACGCGCACCCAGCCGGCGACAGCGCTTTCGGCGTCTCACAGCTTGTCGGCAACGGCTGGGAGTGGACCGCCACCAAATTCGCCCCGTTCCCCGGATTCGAGCCCCTGCCGTTTTATCCGGGCTATTCGCAAAACTTCTTCGACGAAGAACACTACGTGCTGAAAGGCGGGTCGCCCGTGACTGCGGCCTGCATGCTCCGCCGCTCGTTCCGCAATTGGTTTCGCCCCAACTACCCCTATGTCTACGCAAGCTTTCGCCTGGTCGAAGATTGAGGCCCCAGCCGGCCCGGACATACGCGAGTTCGCGTCCGACGTGCGCAAAGGCCTCGCTAAGCCTCAAAAGGAGCTGCATTCGAAGTATCTCTACGACGAATTGGGCAGTTCGCTCTTTGAAGCCATTACGCATCTTCCCGAGTACGGTCTGACGCGCGCGGACGAACGTTTGCTGCGCCGCCATTCGAGCGAAATCGCCGGCCTGATTCCATCCCGCGCCGCGGTGATCGAACTCGGCAGCGGCGTCGGCCACAAGACCCGGCACCTGCTCCAGGCCATCGGAGGCAACCCGCGCTACTATCCCATCGACGTCTCGGCGGACGCTCTCGCCCGCTGTGAGCGCGATCTGTCCGGCATTGCCGAAGTGTATCCGCTGGTTCAGTCCTATCTCGACGGCATGGCGCACGCCGCGGCCATGCGTGAGCCCGGTGAATCTCTCCTTGTCCTGTTCCTCGGCAGCACCATCGGCAACTTCGAGCGCAAGTGCGCAATCACGTTCCTGCGCGATCTCCACCGCTCGCTTCTTCCCGGCGACATGCTGCTGATCGGCGCCGACCTGATCAAGGAACCGGCCCGCATGCTGTCGGCCTACGACGATCCCACAGGCGTCACCGCCGCCTTCAATCTCAACCTGCTCGGGCGCATCAACCGCGAGCTCGGCGCCGATTTCCAACTGCGCGGCTTCGAGCATGAGGCGCGCTGGAGCGGCGAACACCGCCGCATCGAAATGCACCTGCGCTCGCGCGCGAATCAGACCGCGTGTCATCGCCGAGGCCGATCTTAACAGTCTCCTTCCACGCGGGCGAAACCATTTGGACCGAGTCCTCGCACAAATTCCAACTCGACGAACTCGACGCGATGGCCGCTCAAACCGGATACGAGGCCGAAGCCCGCTGGGTAGATCCGGATTGGCCCTTCGCCGAAAACCTTTGGACGGTCCGTTGAGCGCCGCAGCCCACTCCGCGCGTGTAGCAGCCGCCCTCGAGTTTAGCGGCGTCTCCTACCGGATCAATGGCAACCTGATCCTCGACAATCTGAGCTTCTGCATCGAGCCGGGACGCACGCTGGTGTTGCTGGGCCGCAGCGGCTCGGGAAAAACCACCTCGCTGAAAATGTTGAACGGCCTCCTGTTTCCCACCTCGGGCCAGGTGTTCGTCGAATCGCGCGCCACCACCGATTGGGATCTCATCCAACTCCGCCGCGGCATCGGCTACGTGATCCAGGAAGTCGGCCTCTTTCCGCATTTCACCATCGGCGAAAACATCGGCCTCGTTCCGCGATTGCAAGGCTGGCCGCCCCAGCGCGTCGCCGCGCGCGTGGCCGAATTGCTCGATCAAGTGGGCCTGGAGCCGGCGCAGTTTCTGCAATCGCCGCCCGCGCGAGCTCTCCGGCGGTCAGCGCCAGCGCGTAGGCGTGGCCCGAGCCCTCGCTGCCGAACCCAAGCTCCTGCTCTTCGACGAGCCATTCGGCGCGCTCGATCCCGTCACCCGCGTCGAACTGCAGGACCAATTCCTCGAACTCCGCGACCGCCTGCAAAAAACGTCCATCTTCGTCACCCACGACGTCCGCGAAGCCCTCCGGCTAGGCACCGATATCGCCCTCCTCGCATCGTGGCAGACTGGAAGTTCTGACCACTCCGGCCGAGTTCTTGGATTCGAGCGGCCCGGAAGCGCGCGCGTTTTTATCGACACTATAATCGGGAAGCCATGATCCCTCCCTATCTGCTGCAGGAGATGGCGCAGCTCACAGGCGAACATTTCGTCCTTGTTCTGGTTTCGATGGCCATCGCCATCGGCGCCGCCCTTCCGCTCGGCGTCCTGCTCACGCGCCGCGCCGCTCTCCGCGCTCCTCTGCTCGGCTTCGCCAACGTGATGCAGACCATCCCCAGCCTCGCGCTGTTCGGATTCTTGATCCCGATTCCCTTCATTGGCGGCATCGGCAAACGGACCGCTATCGTCGCGCTGGTCCTCTACGCGCTGCTTCCGATTCTTCGCAACACCCTCGCGGGCATCCTGGGCGTCGACGCCGCCGTCCGCGAATCGGCCATCGCCATGGGCATGACTGGCCGTCAACTGCTGTGGCAAGTCGAGCTACCTCTCGCCGCGCCCACCATCCTCGCGGGCATTCGCATCGCCACCGTCACCACCATCGGCACGGCCACCATCGCAGCCGCAATCGGAGGCGGCGGACTCGGCGTCTTCATCTTCCGCGGCATTGCGTCGGTGGACACCACGCAGATCCTGGCCGGCGCCATCCCCGCGGCGCTGCTCGCCTTGCTCTCAGACGGAGGATTCAGTTGGATCGAACGACGATTCTCTATCTCCTGATCTCCATCCTGGTCACCGGCTGCGGCGCACGTCACCACATCGTCGTCGGCTCGAAAAACTTCACCGAACAGCTCATCCTCGGCGAGATCATCGCTCAGCACATCGAAGCGCGCTTGCATCAGCCCGTAGAACGCAAGCTCGATCTCGGCGGAACGCTGCTCGCGCACCAGGCGCTGCTCGCCAAAGATATCGACCTGTATCCCGAATACACCGGAACCGCCTTCACCAACGTGATGAAGCGCAGCGGCGTCACCGATCCGGCTGTCGTTCTGGAACAAGTGCGCGCCGAATACTCCAGCGGCTTCCATCTCGATTGGCTCGATCCCCTCGGCTTCGAAAACTCGTTCGCCATGACCATCCGCGGCGAAGACGCCCGCGCGCGCCATCTCGCCACCTTAAGCGACGCTGCAGCCGATCCCACCGGATTCACCCTCGGCGCCGGCTACGAATTCCTCACGCGCCCCGACGCCTACGGCGCATTGAATCGCGCCTATTCCATCAAATGGATCGCCGCGCCCAAGAGCATGGACCTCGGCCTTCTCTACCAGGCCCTCGAGCAAAAGCAAGTCAGCATCGCCGCCGGCAACGCCACCGACGGACTGCTGAGCAAGCTCGACGTCACCGTTCTCAAGGACGACAAGCATGTCTTCCCGCCCTATCAGGCCTGCATCGTGATTCGCGAAGATACGCTCGCCGCGTATCCCACCCTGCGCGCGATTCTCTCCGAACTCTCGGGCAAAATCTCCGACACCGAAATGCGCGGCATGAACTTTGCCGTCGATGGCGAGCATCGCCCCGCCCGCGACGTCGCCACGGATTTCCTACGGCGCGCCCGTCTCGACTGACGCCGCTGCCTTCTGCCGCACGCGCGAAATCGCCCGCACCAGCTTCCTATACGGCGCTTGCTCCAGCCCCGCAAACCCGACCCATTCGCCATCGCTCCACGTCGAGTAATGCCAGCGCGCGAGCATCGCGAGATGCTCTTGCCTCTCCGCCAGCGGCGGCATGACCACAGCAACCGACGCCACCAGTTCGCGCAGCCGTTGATCCAACGACACGCCCGACGTCAAAGAAAACCGCACCGGGGCCTGCCACGCGCCCTGACAAACAAACCACAGCAACACGCTGTCCGCCTGCCAGCGACGGCGCGATCGCTACTCCATACAGCCGATCGATATCGCACACCAGATCCCCACGCAGCGCGAGCACCGACTCGATCCGCTCCATCCGCTTGTGCTGCCGCGCAGCTTCTTCGAAATTCATCTCCGTGCTCAGCCGGTCGCGCGCCGCCGACGTCACGCTGATCAAAGCCGCGCCGTTCCCCGTTAAGAACTCCTCCACCCGCTCCACTTCGCTCATGTACTCCTCGCGGCTCACCACCTGCTGGCACGGACGCAGACACATGTTCATCTCGCCGTAGATGCAGCCTGGATGCTGAGGGCTCGGCTCCAGATTTTCCTGGCAGCGGCGGATCTGAAACAAATCCAGGAACTGGTTCTCGAACAACTCGGCCGCCGCTCGCGATTGGAACGGCCCGTAATGTAGCGCGCGCCCCGCACTCAGCCGCTGCTCACCTGCGTGCGCGGAAATTCGTTCGACAAGAATCAGCTTCACGTACGCCGGCATCCGCAGCTTGATCATCCGAAGATAATCTTCGGGATAAAAGCGCCGCGCCAGCGCGTAGTGCAGCAGCATCGATTCAAACCGCGACGCCGTCGGCCAATATTCCACCCGCGTCGCCACCTCGCGCAGATTCAAGCGACCGCTTCGGCGCTGCCCCCGGCTCGCCCGGTTTGAAAATCCGCATCAACCGCCGCCGCAGCATGCTGGTCTTCGCCAGATACGCCGACCGCTCCCCCGCCCACACCACGAAAACCGCATCCGCGTTCGGCACTTCGCCGACGGCGGCGTCCAGAGCATCGCGCTCAATCGTGACAGGATCCGGAACCTGCATCCGTACCCAGTGTCGCGCGATTCGCACGACTTTCCGATGACTACCTTCTCCAACTTCCTTCTTCCCCAATTCCAACCACTTGACCTCCCCGCCCCGCCCGCTCGCTTTTCCTCCTGCTACGCTCGAACCAAAGCGCCTCGCCCCTCGCCTCCACGAAGGACCAAGAAAAAATCACCACCAAACACAAAACTACCCCTCTTGCGCCACCCCGCCGCCGGCCGATTCCCCACGCGCGAAAAAAATTGCCACCCCAGCACCTCACGCCTCACCACCAACAACCAACAACTAATAACCAACAACCGGCGCGGTCGCGCGCCACCGTGCCGCCCGGTGTGTTACCTATAAGAGCAACAGTTCGCGGAGTAACGGCCGCCACCACGAACATGGATTTCGCCGAGCAAGTTAAATCATCCGTCGACATCGTCAAAACCATCAGCGAATATGTGAGCCTGAAGACGCTCGGGTACTCGCCGGCCGCTACCTCGGCCTCTGCCCGTTCCACACCGAGAAAACGCCGTCCTTCAACGTCCACGCCAGCCATCCAGCGCTACAAATGCTTCGGCTGCAACGTCGGCGGCGACGTCCTCAAGTTCGTCATGGAAATCGAGCGCATCAGCTTTTTCGAAGCCCTCAAGCTGCTCGCCGAACGCCACGGCATCCCCATGCCCAAGCGCGAGTATTCCGATCCCGAAGCCAAGCTCCGCGCCGCGCTGCATGGAGATGCACGAAATCGCGGCTCGCGTGTTCCAAAACAATTTGAATTCGCCCGCCGGCGCGCAAGCCCGCCAATATCTCGCCAGCCGCAACGTGACGCCCGAACAATCCGCCGAATTCGGCCTCGGACTGTCCGAAGCCTCCGGCAATCAGCTCGCTCGTCAATTCGAATCGCGCTTCTCACCCGAGCAACTCGAACAATCCAGCCTGGTCGCCAAGCGCCAGGAAGGCGCCGGCTTCTACGATTACTTCCGCGGCCGCCTGATGTTCCCCATTCACAACGAATCGGGAAAAGTGATCGGCTTCGGAGGCCGCGCGCTCCGCCCGGACGACCAGCCCAAGTACCTGAACTCGCGCGAAACCGCCCTCTATCGCAAAAGCTACGTGCTGTACAACCTGCATCGCGCCAAGGACGCCCATCCGCAAGTCAGGACTACTCAGTGCTGGTCGAAGGCTACATGGACGTGATCGGCGTCTACTCCGCCGGCGTTCACAACGTGGTCGCGAGCTGCGGCACCGCGCTCACGAACACCCAGGTGCGCGTTCTCAAGCGCCACTCCGAACGCATCGTCGTGAATTTCGATCCCGACACCGCCGGCGCCAACGCCGCGCAAAAGTCCATCCAAATGCTCCTCGACGAAGGACTCCACGTGCGCATGCTGGATCTCGGCGGCGATCTCGATCCCGACGAGTTCGTCAAGGCCTCCGGCGCCGAAGTCTACCGCCAGCGCTTGGAGAAAGCGCCCGCCTACTTCCACTGGCTGGCCGACCGCGCCCGCGCCAAATTCGACATGCGCACCGTCGAGGGCCGCATGGAGGCGTTCAAGTTCCTGTCGCCCGCCATCCAGCGCATCCCCGATCGCCTGGAGCGTTTCGCCGTCGCCAACGACGTGGCCGACTACTTAGGCGTCGACGAGAAGCTGGTTCGCGAACATTTCAGCAAAGGCGTCAAGGAATCGAACACCGTTCCGCGCCGCCCGGAAGCGCCGCCCACCGAGCGTCTGCTGCTCCATTCGCTGCTTGCGAGCGAAGCCGCCCGGTCGCTTACCATCCCGGAATTACGCGGCCTGGCCGCGGTCGACCGATTCGTCGCCCGGAACGTCTTTAAGGCCCTGTTTGCAATGCATTCCGATGGAGCGCCGTTCCGGTTTGCCGACCTCGAAGGCCGCCTTTCCGACGCCGATCGGGACCTATTGTCGTCCATCGTTTTTGCCGATGAAATATTGGAGGAGGAGAAGGCCGCCGAACAGGCTGTGGCTTGTTTGCGCAGCCTCAAGTCACAAGACCCTCGCTCGGAAGCGGCTGCCTTGCGCGCCCGGATCAAAGCCGCCGAACGCGAGGGGAATATTCAGGAAGCCATGCGGCTGGCCGAAGAAGTGGTCGCACTCGATCAAAAATCGCGCAGCGCCAGCGGCGCTACAAAATGAAGGCGAATAGCACATCCAGATGAACCAGAACAGCCAGAGAACCGCAACCCGATGTTGTACACTAAATGGAATCAGGGCTGAATCATCGCTGGTAAGCGGGGCGCCAGTGGCAACAGATGACAAATACGGCCGGTTGAAAAATCTCATGGAATCGGGCAAAGAAAAAGGATTCGTTCTCTACGACGAAGTCAACGAGTTGCTCGCGGAAGATTTCCCGTCCGGGCGCGAGTTTGAAGACCTGCTCACCGACCTCGACAGCGCCGGGGTCGAAATTCTGGAAGAGCCGAAGCTCGACTTCGAAAAAGCCTCCAAGGACGAGCCGGATGATTTCGGCGACCTCGAACTGGCCCAGGATGTTGGCGACAAAACCAACGATCCGGTGCGCATGTATCTGCGCGAGATGGGCACCGTTCCGCTGCTCACCCGCGAAGGCGAAATCGAGCTGGCCAAACGCAACGAACGCGGCCAATGGGCCGTTCGCAAGGCGCTCTCCCGTTCCCCCCTGGTCATCCGCGAGATCATCCAACTGGGCGAGGATCTGCAGCGCGGCGTGACTAGCGTCCGCGATGTTCTGGTGCTTCCCGAGTTCGTCATCACCGACGAAGACTTCAGCGCCCAACTGAACGATCTGCTGGCGCAGGTCGCCGAAATCGAGAAGTACTACAAGAAGAGCCAGCAATTCCGCCAGAAGCTGCAAGCCGTCTCCCGCCAGATGAAGCCCAAGCAGCACCGCGGGCTGCGCTACGGCCTGGCGCGCAACATGGTGCAGATTTCGCGCATCATCCGCAACATCGGGTTCAGCACTTCGGTCCGCCGCAGTCTGGCCGGACGCTTGCGCTGCGCGGTGGAGGAACTGAAGCCGCTCGAGCGCGACATCGCCAAGCTCCAGCGGAAACTGGAAGAGCCCCACGGCGGCCAGCCATCGCGCGATCTGCGCAAGGAACTGCGCCAGTGCGGCCAGCGCATCCAGCAACTGGAAGAAGATTGCGGCGCCAGCGCCAGCGAACTGAGGCGCACGCTGCATATCGTCGAGCGCGGCGAGCAGGAAGCCGAAACCGCCAAGAAGCAGCTCATCGAAGCCAACCTGCGCCTGGTCGTTTCCATCGCCAAACGCTATACCAATCGTGGATTGCAGTTCCTCGACCTGATCCAGGAAGGCAACATCGGCCTGATGAAGGCCGTGGACAAGTTCGATTACCGCCGCGGCTACAAGTTCTCCACCTACGCCACCTGGTGGGTGCGGCAAGCCATCACGCGCGCCATCGCCGATCAGGCTCGCACCATCCGCATCCCGGTGCACATGATCGAGACCATCAACAAACTGGTCCGCACTCAGCGCCAGCTCCAGCAGGAACTCGGCCGCGAGCCTACCACCGAAGAGCTTTCGGTGAAGATGGAGCTTCCGGTCGGCAAAGTTCGCAAGGTCCTGCGCATCGCCCAGGAGCCCATCTCGCTCGAAACGCCGGTGGGCGAAGAGGAAGAATCGCATTTGGGCGATTTCATCGTGGACCGCCGCGTGGTTTCGCCGTCAGAAGCGGTCATCAACCTGAACCTGCGCGAGCAAACCGCCGAAGTGCTGAAGACCCTCAGCCCGCGCGAAGAAAAGATCATCAAGATGCGCTTCGGCCTGCAAGACGGCAGCGAGCACACGCTTGAAGAAGTGGGCCAGCATTTTGCCGTCACGCGCGAACGTATCCGGCAGATCGAAGCCAAGGCCTTGCGCAAATTACGGCATCCCAGCCGCAGTCATCGCTTTCGCGCATTTTTGGACACCAGCCTTCACGAATAAATCTCCCGCACGCGTTCCCGAATCCTCTCCGGAACCAGGTGCTCCCACGGCTCGCCTCGTGCGATTCGTTCCCTTACTTCGGTCGACGAAACTTCTTCGTGCCCGCTCCGGATTTCTAATGCGTGAATGCGATCCCGATACTCTGCGGGCGGCTCGAAAGTGTCCGCCGCGCGGAGCTACCAGCAGCTCAAACTCACGCAGCATTTCCTCCACCACGCCCGGCCGTCCATAATCCCATGTGAGAATTCGCTCGGCCGCATCGCGCCCGCAAACGAAAGCCAGCCCTACCTTCGGCCCATAGTACTCGCGGCATTCGCGCGCTATATCGATGAACAGCCCTTTCTCACCCGACGCAATCGAGCAAGGCCGCACATCCAACTGCAGCCAACATTTCCACGCGCTGTTCAAGCGTCGCTCCGAAGTACTCTTTGTGCGGGAAGTACTCCCGGCACTACGCAAAGCACTTCGTCCACCTGAAAGCCCGCCGCATAAACCAATTCCTGGTGAGCGATCGTAGGTGGATTAAAGCTTCCGGCGATGACCCCCACTCTCCGGGGCCTTCCCGGGCAGCGCCGATGGAAGGTCACTGCTCCCAGCGTATCTGTTTTGCGTGTAGCTTGCCCTTTAAGTGCTGCGATTTAGCAAGATAAGGCCCCTCTTAGAGGAAGGTAGGGTGTCTCACCGACAGATTGGAAAGCACTTTGGTCCTAAAGTGGTTATATATGCTGTACTGGATTTGTCCTGAGTGCGGGCATGAATGCTCCCCAGCTATCCGGGAATGCCCCAGCTGCGCTGCGGCGGGGGATGCGGCGCCTTCAGAGCCAACCAGTGCCGGCGTCCTGTCCCTGGCTCAAAACTTGGAACCCGCGCCCGCTGTCGGGCTGTTAAGCACCGCCTCCTACCGGAATCTGGTCTCCTCAGCCAACGGACACTCCGCACCGGTCAACGCCGCGGTACTAATCGCCGACCCTTCCGAACACGCCGCCACGGACTCCGATCAAGCCCCCGATCCAAGAATCGACTCGTTGGTGAAGCCCCTGGTTGAATCTGCCAAGATCGAGTCGGCCAAGATCGAGTCTGCCAAGCTCGAACCGGCCAAACTGGAGCCGGCCAAGACAGTCGAGCCGGAAGCCTCCTCCAAGTTGGCGCCCCTCGACAACGTGGCTCTAAAGCCATCGTGCCCCGCGCTGCCGGAAATGGAGAAGCCCGCGGTTTCCCCCGTGGCGCCTCGCCTGCCGGCGCCCTCATTGGTTGCCGCAAGGAGTCCCAAAACGACGTTCGCACTGAAAGCCGCGGACCTCGCGCCAACGGGCAAAATCAGTTTTCAGGCGGTGCCCGGGCTTGTTCCGAAAGCGCATGAGCGGGAAGTGGAACCGGCGCCATCGCGCAGGCGATCGGTGGCCTTCGTTCGCGCTACACCGCCGGGCGCCGATTCAAGCGAATTCGGCATCGCCGGTTTCGTCCAACCAGGCGAAGCGCGGCTCACGCCGGCTGTTCCATCGCATGAACTCGCCCAGGGCGGCGACGGCATTAGCCCGGCGGCTGTTCAGCCGAAAGCGGAGAGCCTGGCTTACATCTCTTCCACGCTCGAACTCACGGGCGAGTCGCTTTCAGAAATGCTCCATGCCTTCGAGACGTCCGCCGAGGAGCTGGAGCGGGTTGCCCTTCGTGCGATCCAGAAGGCCTTTCATCAACAGCCCACGGCGTTGCTGCTGAACGAGCCGCGCGAGATCGTCACCGCCCCCGCGCCGCCGGCCGAGCAATGGCTGCGCTCGCCCAAGCTTGTCTTTGTGCCGCATGCGCCGGAGAACACTGGCTCGGCGACCATCACCGCGGGGCCGCAGACTCCCACGCTCGCCGGTCCTTGCCTTCCGCCGCAGCTTCGAAACTTTACCGGGAACCAAAACTCCAACCACGGTCCGGCGCGCAGACGCTCCGGCGCTCCCACCTGGATGGTCAGCGTGTTGGTGGCCACGGCATTGTTCCTGGGCGCGGGCACGTTGCTTCAATATCTCAGCGCGAATCGGGACGCCAAGGCGGCTTCCGCGGCTCCCGTGCAATCGCAGACCAGCGATTCGGCTCCAGCGCCCGCCCCTGTTCCGGTCGTCGAAGAACATCCGGGAGCGCGCTTCGTCGAAGTGGCCGGTGTGCGCATTGTCACGGCGCCCAACAAGAAGCCCCAGCTTCAGTACATCGCCATCAACCATTCGTCGGGTGAGCTCACCGGCCTGAAAATTCGCATCACCATCCACTCCGCCGATTCACCGTCCGGCACACCGCTCTTTAGCGTTTCGAGCGTAGTCCCATCGCTCCCAGCCAACCAGTCCAAGGAAGTCCACGCGGACCTGGATGCGGGAATCAAGGCCGCCTCGATCCCAGACTGGCAGTCCCTGCGGCCCGAAATCCTGATCACCCGCCAATAATTTGTTCGGCAATTTGCGAGAATAGCAGCTTGCCCAAGCAAGCTACGCCGCCGAAATTGGTTCCGCGCCCCAAAACCGCCGCCGAGCGCGCCGCCCGCGTCCGCAAGATCCTGAAGTTCTTGGACCAAATGTACCCCAAGCCGCAGGTGCCCTTGCTCCATCGCAATTGTTGGGAGCTGCTGGTCGCCACCATTCTTTCGGCGCAGTGCACCGACAAGCGAGTCAATGAAGTGACGCCCGGCCTGTTTCAGAAATATCCAACCATGGCCGATTTCGCGGCCGCGAATCCCGCCGAACTTGGCAACGATATTCGCTCCACGGGCTTCTTCAACAACAAAGCCAAATCGCTGATTGGCGCCGCGCGTAAGATCATTGGCGATTTTGGCGGCGAGGTGCCTAAGACAATGGATGAGATGCTGACCATTCCAGGCGCCGCGCGAAAGACCGCCAACGTCGTGCTCGGCGGTTGCTATCAAGTGCATTCGGGGGTTGTGGTAGACACGCACGTTCAACGCAACGCGCAACGATTGGATCTCAGCAAAAACACCAACCCCGTCAAGATTGAACAGGATTTGATGAAGATCATCCCTCGGGAGAAATGGTTCGACTTCCCGCTGCAGTTGATCTATCACGGCCGCGCGTTGTGCATCGCGCGAAAGCCCAACTGCGCTGAGTGCAAGCTCGATCCAATCTGCTACGCAAAAGACAAGACCATAACCGCACCGCGGCCGTAAGGGAGCCGCCTGCTCGTTGACCGCCGCTGAGCCGCTTTCTTTCGAACGCCGTCAATTGTTTGCGAGCGCCATCCGCGCCGCGGCCGTGCCCGCGGATTATTCTTCGGTCAGTGCGAGCTGCTTTAGAACATCAGCACGTGCCACAGGCTCGCAAAATCGTCGGTCCACGTAATCGGCGCGCGTTTGCTCCATGCCGAAGACCGCTGCGACAACCCGGCCCGCTCCAGGAATCGGGCGTCCGCGGTCATCAAAACCCAGCGCGAACTGCTCTCGCCGGTTTTATCGTCGTCTCCCGAAATCACCTGGACCGCGGTCCAGCCCAGATACCGCGCCACGCCGCGCGCCACCGGATCCAGATTCAGGACGCGGTTGGAAATATGCAGCGCCAGCACGCCGCCGGGCGTCAGACGCCGCCGGTAGATATCGGCGCATTCGGCCGTCAGCAGATGCATCGGGATCGAGTCGCCCGAAAACGCGTCCACCGCAATCAGGTCGAAATCTTGCGATTGGCCAGCGGCCAGTTCGCGGCCAAGTTCGATGCGCGCGTCCCCCAAAACGACTTCGGTCCGCGCATGGGAGTCGCGCAGAAACGAAAACCAGCTCCGCGCGATCGGTTCCACATCCGGATTGATCTCATAGAAACGGAACGCATCGCCTGCACGGCCCCAGGCCGCCAGGGTACCGGTGCCGAGACCCACAACCGCGATGCGTCGATTCGGTTGATCGAGTGCATTGAGCGCAATCGCAATGCCGCTGTGTGGCCCGTAGTAGGTTGTCGGCCAATCGCGCTGGGCGGGCGCGAGGTATTCGATTCCGTGACGCGTGCGGCCATGCTGCAGCTCGCGAAAAGCGCCGTTGTCATCGAAGCGTTCCATCACGCGCAGGATTCCGTAGAAATTACGTGCGCTTGCTACCGCGCCGATCTTGCCGCCGGTGCCCGAAGCCACAATCGCAGTGAGGCCACCGATCAACAAAGCCATCAATGGCACTCGCACAGCCAGATTGCTGCGGGTCCATTCGGAAAGCGCTCCGGTACGCAGCCATCCGGCGAAGCCCAGCAGACATCGCGCCGGCGAGACCGATCGGGAGTTCGCGGAATTCGGTAAAACTTCGTGGGGCCACCAGCGCTACAAAAGCGCCGCCCAAAGCGCCGCCGGCGGCGATCGTCAAATAGAATTGCGTAAGATAGCGCGGCGACGGACGCGAGCGCGCGAGTTCGCCATGGCAAAGCATGCAAACGATGAACTCCGCCCCGAGATAAAGCGCGAGTTGCAACCGCAGCGAAAGACCAATCGACGCGGCTTGCAACATGCAAGCCACCGGGGCTGCAACTCCGGCGGCGACAGCGAAAAATGTCCTCCGGTAAAACCGGCTGCTCTCGAATGCCAGCACGAAAGTAAGCAAGTAGATCGCAAGCGCGCCGACCCAGAGAAACGGGCTCACTGCGATGTCTTCGGAAATCTGATTTGTCGTGGCCACCAGCACGATGGATCCACAGGCGGAAAGTCCGAGCCAGAACAGCGCGGTCAAAAGGCTGGGCCGGACCGACTCGGCTGGATCGCTGGCCGGGCCTTCGAGCGCTGTGGAGGCGCGCACGCGCCAGGCAGTCCATGCGCAAGCGATCACGAACAAAACGTAGGCCCCGGACCAGATCCATCCTTGTGTGCGCAATCGCAAGAATGGCTCGAATGCGAAAGGATACGCCAGCAGGCCCAAAAACGATCCGAAATTCGACAACGCATACAAGCGCCAGGGCGATCGGCTGCCCGCGCCGAGCGCGAACCAGCGCTGCAGCAGCGGCGTAGTGGAGGACAGCAAAACATACGGGCCGCCCACGGTAACGGTGAGAAGGATCAGGATGCGGACCAGCGGATCGGCCGCCGAGCCAAGCTTCCACAAGTCCGCCCGCGGAGCAACCGGAAGTAACAAAAGCGACGCCGTAAGCAATACAACATGCACCCGCGCCTGCCGGCGGACGTTAGAACGGGATCCTAACCAATGCGCGTATGCGTATCCGGCCAGCAGACAGGTCTGGAAGAAGAGCAGACAACCGGTCCAAACCGCGGGCCCGCCGCCAAACCAGGGCAGGATGTAACGGCCCATCATGGGCTGGAGCTGAAAAAGGAGAAAAGCGCTCAGGAAAATAGTGACGGGAAAAAGAACGTGATACGTTGAGTAGAGAAGTGAACGAGTCACTGGAGCTTCCGAAGACCGAGGAACCCCTGCCGGAGTTGAGTGCCGAGGTGCTGCCCGCGGAAGCCCCGGCTCCGGAAGTGGGTCGGCCGCCCGAGGTGTATCCGTCTTGGCTGCGCCTGGCCTATGCAATCGAATTCCTAGTCGCATTGGTCGCAATTCTTAGCGTATGGAGCGAAGTGGGAGGGCAAGGTCATCTGGATTTGATGCCCTGGTACATCAAGTTAGGGTGCCTGCTCGGCATGGCGTGGTGTTCGGTGAGATTCACCGCCGGTATCGTGGAACAGAAAAAAGTTTGGACGCGGCGTACTATCGCGTGGTTCGCGGGCATCCTACTGTTCGGGGTCGCCATGGGTGGAATCACGTATTATTATCACCTGCACGAAGAGCCGGGGGATGACGACGAAGACACCACGGCCGCTGCGGTGCGAATCTTTCGGCCCGGAGTATTTTTCTATGACACTCGTGAAGGCCGTGCACGCTGACTTTCAATTCGCCTCGTGGAGCGCTCCGGAGGTTGCGTGGACCATTGAATATCCACAGGAAGTAATGGACGAGATCCGCGTGTTTGCCTGCGGCCAACTGCCGCAACTCGCCTCCGGCGGCGCGGAAGTGGGCGGCGTGCTGTTTGGCTCGCAGCGCCCGGGCACGGTTCGCATCCTCACCTGGCGTCCGATTGCGTGCGAACACTCGGAAGGAGAGAAGCTATCGCTCTCCCATCGCGATCGCATGAACCTGGCTGTAGAGCTCGAAGCGGCGCGGCGGAATCGGGAATTGAAAGATCTCCGGCCGGTTGGCTGGTTCGTGTCGCATCCTGTTGATGGGGTTGTGATGACTCCTTCGGATGTTGAAACCTACTCTGGCTTCTTTCCTGAGTCGTCACAGGTGACGCTGGTAATTCATCCCACGGGAGAGGGCCGAGCCGAGGCGGGTTTCTTCGTCCGCGAAGCGGACGGCAGCGTCCGAACGGAGGCGAGTTACAACAACTTCATTCTGGGGCCGATGGTCACTCCGCCCACCGACGCTGTCGAGACGAAGCGATCTTTCGAATCAGCCGGCACTCCTCCCTCAGCCGCGCCGCTGATTGCTCCCCCGATCGCTCTTCCCATCGCTCTTCCCACCTTTGAAACGGAGGAGCCTTTGCCCGCGCGCGAACGCTGGCTTTGGGCCATACCGATTGTGCTGGCGCTGGGGCTGGGCGCTTGGCCGCTATATATTTCCATAGGCAGCCACGGGCAGAAGCCGGCCGAAAGCTTACCGGTGGCCTTTCACATTTCCTCCAACTCGTCTCGGACCGTGCAACTCGAATGGGACCCGAAGTCGCGCACCGTTCGCGATTCCGAGCGCGGCGAGATCGACATCACCGATGGCGGCAAGAACTCTCAAGTGACTCTGTCCAGCGATCAACTGCGCGCGGGCAAGATGACGTATCTCGCGAAATCGGGCGACGTCGAGTTCGATCTCGCTGTTTATCCCCCGAGCGGTTCGCCGGTGCACGAGACGGCGCGCATGATCGCTCCGGCGTTCAGCGAGCCCGCTCAACCGCCTCAACTTCTTCCTCCGGCTTCACCGGATGGCGATCGGGACGTGCTTCAAAAGCAAGTCAAGCAACTAACGGAAGAACTCCGCAAAGAGAAAGAACGCACTGATCGATTGCAGAATCTGAACCGGATTCTCGAAAACCGTCTGAACATTCAGCCCGACGCGCCGAAGGCTGAGCCGCGGCCCTAGCGAGAAGGGTTCACTTGAAGTACGGATCGGGCTCGGGAATCGCCTCGCCGTCCTTGCGTCGAGACGAAGCGCCGTAATTCACCTTGGTGGCCGAATCGTGCAGACGAGCAGCAGGAAGGCGCGAGTCGACACGCGGATTCATTCTACATGACTGTTAGAATGGAGATGTTTACCTCGAAAAAAGCTGCGTCGCTTCGAGCCCCGGTGCATCTAACGGAACTCAGACTGTAAATGGTTGGTGAGCGTATTTACCCTAAGATTCTTTTGCTAGTCGCCGCCGGCAGTTTGCTGGCACTGTGTGGTTGCAATTCGGCGGCGCAGACCCAGCGCGCTCAGCCCGCTCCGCCGATGGTGGTGGTCAGACAGGTGGACGCCTCCGACGTGCCGGTGATGTCCGATTACCCAGCCCAGACCTATGCGCGCAATACCGTTGAAGTGCGGGGCCGGGTGGACGGTTACATCGACAAGTGGCTTTTTCATCCGGGCCAGGAAGTACGCTCGGGCGACTTGCTGTACGTGTTGGATCTGCGTCCTTATCAAGCCGCGGTGGAGCAGGCCAAGGGCAACGTCGCGCAGAGCGAAGCGGATCTGGAATTCGCGCGCAAGCAGGTGGCTTTGCTGCAAGCGGAAGCGAATCTCGCCGCAGCGCAGGCCAATCTGGTGAAGGCACAGCAGGATTACGATCGTTTGACGCCGCTGGTGAAAGAAGACGCCGCGGCGCAACAGGAGTTGGACACAGCGGTTGCCGCGTTGCGGGCGGGGGAAGCCACGGTGCGGGCGAACCAGGCCAACGTCGACCAGACCCGCCTTTCGACGCAGACTCAGATTTCATCGATGGGCGGGAAAGTGGACGCCCAGCGCGCTGCCTTGCGAACGGCCGAGCTCAATTTGGAATATGCGACCATTCGCGCGCCAATCAGCGGATTGATCGGAGATACGCTGGTGCCGGTGGGCGGCCTGGTGACGGCGAACGCGCCGCAGCCGCTGACGACGATCGTGCCGCTCGATCCGATCTGGGTGCGATTCAAGGTGACGGAGGCGCAATACCTGTCTTTCAAGAAGAATCCAACGTTGCTCAAGTCCGCGCTGGCGCTGATCCTAGCGGATGCTTCGGAATTCCCGCAAAAAGGACGCATTGAGAACACGCTCAATCAAGTGGATCCGAAGACCGGCACTTTGGAGTTGCAGGCCAGCTTTCCTAATCCTCAGCACACGCTGCTGCCCGGGCAGTTCGGCAAAGTGCGCGTCGAAACGGAATTACGCCGCAACGTTATTCTGGTGCCGCAGCGCGCGATCCAGCAACTGCAGAGCGTGCAGACGGTGTACACGGTAAATTCGGCGAACACGGTAGAGCTTCGCCCCATCACGACCGCCGAGCGCGTGGGCGAAGATTGGATCGTGCAACAAGGCCTGAAACCGGGCGATCGCGTGATTGTGGAAGGCCAGCTCAAGGTGCGGCCGGGCATGCGCGTGACGCCGGCGCCGTATCGTCCGAGCACGGGCAGCTAAAACGTCATGGCGCGATTTTTCATCGATCGTCCGGTCTTCGCCATCGTCATCGCGGTGGTAATCGTGCTACTTGGCATCGTGGCGATTCCGAATTTGCCGATCGCGGCGTTCCCCGAAGTGGTGCCGCCCGTGGTGCAGATCACGGCCAGCTATTTGGGCGGCAACTCGATCGATCTTGAAAAGACCGTGGCGCAGCCCATCGAAGAGCAACTCGCCGGTTTGGACGGGATGATGTACTTCCTGTCGAGCAGCGCCAATAACGGGGCGATCACCATCAGCGTCACATTTAAGCTCGGCACAAATCCGGACACCGCTACGGTGCAGACGCAGAACAAGGTGAACATCGCGCTGCCGCGGCTGCCGCCGGAAGTGCAACGCCAAGGCGTGGTGGTGAAGAAAGTCTCCAGCGCGTTCCTGATGGTGGTGAGCGTGATTTCGCCGGACGACCGTTATGATTCGCTGTTTCTGACGAATTACGCACAGATCAATCTGCTCAATCAAGTGGGAAGCCTCTCGGGCGTGGGCGAATCGCGGCTGCAGTCGCAGCAAGTGTATTCGATGCGAGTCTGGGTGGATCCGGACAAGATGGCGAAACTGGGCTTGACCGCGACCGATATTAACAATGCGATCAACGCGCAGAACCGGCAGAATCCCGCGGGCGCGTTGGGCGAAGCGCCGTCACCGCATGGAACCGATTTTCAATACGCGGTGAGCGCTCCGGGACGTCTGGTGAATCCGGAACAATTCGGCGATATCGTGCTGCGGGCGCAGCCCGACGCGTCGCTGTTGCGCATTCGCGATATCGGCACGGTTCAACTGGGCGCGTTCACCTATTCCGGATTCGGGCGCGTGAACGGCAAGCCGGCCTGCAATGTGATCGTGTTTCTATCACCGGGCGCGAACGCGGTGGAGACCTCCGATCAAGTGAATGCCTTCATGCGGAAGGCCAAGCTGAACTTTCCTCCGGGTATCGATTACACGATCCCCTACGATTCCACACGTTTTGTGCGTGCGTCGATTCAAGACGTGATTTTCACTTTGCTCTCGGCCGTGGGGCTGGTCATTTTGGTGGTCTTCATCTTCCTGCAGAACTGGCGCGCGACTTTGATCCCGCTGCTGACCGTGCCGGTGGCTGTGATCGGAGCGATTGCGCTGTTCCCGCTGCTGGGATTTTCGATCAACATCACTAGCATGTTCGGACTGGTGCTGTCGATCGGCATCGTAGTGGATGACGCGATCGTGGTGGTGGAGGCGGTGCAGCGCAACATCGACGACGGAATGGCCCCGCGCGAAGCGACGCTGCGAGCGATGCAGCAAGTATCCGCGCCCGTGGTCGCGATTGCGTGTATTTTGGCGGCGGTATTCATTCCCGTGGCGTTTCTCGGAGGCATCAGCGGCCAGATTTACCGGCAGTTCGCATTGACGATCGCAAGCTCGGTGTTGTTGTCGGCATTTAGCGCGTTGTCGCTGAGTCCCGCGCTCAGCTCGCTGCTATTGAAGCCGCACGGGAAGTCGCGCGGCCCGATCGCGTTGTTCTTCCGGGGATTCAATCGCGCGTTCGAGTGGACAACCAATCGATATCTCAGTGGCGTAGGGGTTTTGATCCGGCGGTGCGGGTTCACGCTGGCGGCGTTGGGGCTTTTTTGGGCAGCGGGTGCGTGGCTGTTCAAGATACTGCCGGGCGGGTTCCTGCCCGATGAGGATCAGGCCGCATTCTTTATGCCGGTGCGGCTGCCCGACGGTGCGTCCATCGACCGGACGGACGCCGCCATCGCCAAAATCGAAGAGCGCCTTGGCAAGGTGAAGGGCATCGAGTCCTGGTTCGTGATCGGCGGAACGGACTTCACCACGCAGACCAATGCCTCGAACGTGGGCACGATTGTCGCGATCACCACGCCATGGGAGCAGCGGAAATCGAAAGACCTGCAACTGCCCGCGATTCTGGCGCGCGCGCAACAGGCGTCCGCGGATGTTCCCGAAGCATTTACCACCGTGTTTGGTTTTCCACCGATTCTCGGATTGAGTAACACGGGCGGATTCCAAATGATGCTGGAAGACCGGGCGGGGGGCGAGTTGGAGCAGTTGAGCCAGGTGGGCGATACGGTGGTGGAGGAAGCGCGGAAACATCGCGAAATCGGCAACGCGGTGAATACGTTCCGGGCGAGCGTTCCGTCCTACAGCATCGATATGGATCTGGACAAGCTGCAAACCATGGGCGTGCCGGTGACGGACGCTTATAACACGCTGCAAACTTTTCTCGGCGGACTGTACGTGAACGACTTCAATCGCTTCAGCCACACCTGGCAGGTGCTGATTCAAGCAGCGCCTGAATTCCGCAATCAGCCTTCCGATATCGATCGCTTTTATGTGCGGAGCGCAGACGGCAACATGGTTCCGATGGGCACGCTGGCGTCGATCAAGCCGTCGAGCGGGCCGGAGGTGGTGTTTCGCTACAACCGCTATCGTGCGATCCAGGTTTTGGGCTCGCCGGCGGTGGGCGTGAGCTCGGGCCAGGCCATCGACGTGATGGAGAAGGTGGCCACGCAAACATTGCCCACCGGCTACGGCTACGAATGGACGGGCACCACGTATCAACAGAAGCTCGCGCAGGGGCACGAGGGCGTGATCTTCGGGTTCGCGACGGTGCTGGTGTTCCTATGTTTGGCGGCGCTGTACGAAAGCTGGTCGATACCACTTGCTGTGTTGCTGTCCCTTCCGTTGGGACTTTTCGGGGCGCTGCTGGCGGTCTATCTGCGCGATTTTCCTTATGATGTTTACACGCAGATCGGAATTGTGACGCTGATCGGGCTGGCGGCGAAGAACGCGATTTTGATCGTCGAGTTCGCCAAGGACAGCCATGACAAAGAGCTCATGCCGGTTCGCGAGGCGGCGCTGCATGCGGCGAAGCTGCGGCTGCGGCCCATTTTGATGACGTCCTTCGCGTTCATTCTGGGTGTGGTGCCGTTGTTTGTAGCCACGGGCGCGGGCGCGGCTTCGCGCCGGTCGCTCGGAACCGCGGTTTTCGGTGGCATGCTGGCGGCAACGCTGCTCGCGATCTTCTTTGTTCCAGTGCAGTACTACGTGATCGAATCGATCGCGGAACGGCGGGGCCGCAAGGGCAGCAAACGCATGCAGCAGGAGCGGGAGCCGGTGGAGGCCACGGATTGATGCGGAGGTTTGTTGCACCGCTGGCGTTGGTACTGGCGTTGGGATTGACCGGGTGCCTGGTGGGGCCGAATTATCATCGGCCCGCGGCGAGCGTTCCGGCGCAATTCCCTGGCGAGCCCGCGAGCGCTGCGTCCATTTCGGACAAGAAATGGTTTGAGCTATTCCAGGACGCCACCTTGAAGCAGTTGGTGGACACGGCGCTCGAAAAGAACTTCGACGTGCGGATCGCGGCCGAGCGGGTGATCGAGGCTCGCGCGCAATACGGGATCCAACGCGCCAATTTGTTGCCGACGCTGGATGCGCAGGGCAGTTTCACTTCATCGCGCACGTCGACCATCGGGTCATTCCCCTTCCCTCCGAACACTCCGTCGGCATTCAGTTACACGCAGGCGGGTCTGCAATTCAACTGGGAGCTCGATCTGTGGGGGCGGCTGCGGCGGTTGAACGAAGCGGCGCGGGCACAATATCTGGCATCGGAGGAGGCACGCAATGGCGTGGTCATTTCGCTGATCTCCGACGTCATGACCACGTACTTCTCGCTGCGCGAGCTGGATCTGGAGCTCGAAATCGCGCGCCAGAACAATGGCATCGCGCAGGACAATCTGCGGCTGATCCGGCTTCGCAAGGATCGGGGAGCGGCGAACGGTTTGGAAGTACACCAGGCCGAGCAGTTTCTCTATACGACGACGGCGGAAATCGCGAGTGTGGAGCGATCCATCGCAACGACCGAGGATGCGCTGAACTTGCTGCTCGCAAACGCGCCCGCCGAGGTACCGCGTGGCGCGACCTTGGAACAGTTCACGGCCCCTCCCGAATTGCCGGCCGGGCTTCCGTCGTCACTCATCGAGCGGAGGCCGGATATCCGTGAAGCCGAGGACAACCTGATCGCGGCGAATGCCCAGATTGGGGCTGCACGGGCCTTGTTCCTTCCCGATATTTCGTTGACCGGATTCCTGGGCAGCCAAAGCCGGTCGCTGGCGGGGATGTTCACTGGCCCGGCGCGGATGGAATCGATCGGGCCCGCGGCGCTGCTTCCGATTTTTCACGCGGGGCTGCGGGCGGGGGTGCAGCTAACGGAAGCTCAAGAGCGCGAGATGCTGCTGGCGTATCAGAAGAGCATCTACGGGGCGCTGCGGGAAGTTGCGGATTCGCTGGCGACGCATAGCCGCACGCGGGAGCAGCGCGCGGAGGAAGAGAAGCTGGTGACGGCGCTTTCTGAGAGCGTCCGGCTGTCCACGCTGCGCTATCGCGGAGGGCTGGATAGCTACTTGCAGGTATTGGATGCCGAGCGGAACCTGTTCACCGGCCAGTTGGATCTCGCGCAATTGCGGCTCTTGGAATTGCAGTCGGTGGTGCAGCTTTATCGCGCGTTGGGCGGCGGTTGGCAGCTTTGATCTAGCTGATGGCCATGCCGCTGGTGATCTTGGAGAAGATGGTGCTCACCGAAGGCATGACGTTCTGGGGCAGGAACCCCGCGACGACGATTACAATAGCAGCGGCCAACAAGGAGTATTCGATGAAATCCTGGCCTCGTTGGTCCTTCCAAATATGTAGCAGCCAAAAACGTAGCAGCATACGGCTCATAGTCTTCTCCGCCTCAAGTCCATTTTGAGGCAGATGGGCGTTACGGGCAACTAAGAAAATACCGTAGCTGGATCGGTAAACGCCCTTATTACTCTGAGCCTTACTGGGTGGTCCGGTAAGAACAAATCAAGGCGTCACCGGTCTGGGGAACTAAGGTTGACCCGAAGGTAATGGCAGCCCCTACAAGGGTATAGTCGACGCCGGCAGTCAGACGCACGCCATTCCGGTAAACCGTCAGGCTGGTGCTGGGGCTGGGAGTCTGGCTCAGTGTGTACGCAGCGTTGAGCCCGTTGATGACGCCCGAAGGGATCTCCTGATCGATAAAACCCACGCCCGGAATGCTGACGGAGAGGCGATAGGAGGCGGTCAGGATATCGTTGAGTTGCGGGGCGGCTCCAGTGAGAAAGGTGATGTTGTTGGCGGACAGCGTATAATCGCCCCCCTGCCGCAGCAGCAGTCCATTGCGGAAGAGCGCCAGACTGGATGCCGGACTTGGGATGTTGGCAAGAGCAAACGAGGCATTGGAACCGTCGAGCGTTCCCGCTGGGGTTTCGCCATCGATGAATGTGGTGGAGAAGGTGGAGCACGGCCCGGAGGTTCCATCGACATGCAGGCAGTCGTTGAGGTTGCCCACCGCGCCGTCAATCGCGCCGGTGGCGTCGATCACCGCGGATCGAGAGGCCGCAAAGCCGGTTCCGACGATGGTGCGCACGTTGAGGGCGTTCTGCAATCCGGTGACGTCGGAAATGCCGATGAGGGTCGCGGCCGCGGGGCCCGAACCGGTGACGGATCCGGGAGGCACTCGAACGTCGCGCACGCGCAGCGGCAGAAGGCTGGGGGGCACGGCCCACGCCTCGCTCGAAATGAGTGACGCCGAGACTGGCGTATTGAACGTTGTAAATGGCGGCTGTATCCGCGTTGGTGGTTGGAACCAACTGAACAAACAGGACGCCGCTGTTTACCTGGATCTGTTCGGTCTCTGCCGCGACGTTAGACGTGTCGGACGCTTCAAAACTGGGCCACGAGATGGTGACGACACCGCTGAATGGAGTTCCATCGGCGTTGAAGAGCGTGTCGCTAATCGTGGTGAGGGGCGGAGTGGCTTGCAATTTCGCGCTGCACGCCAAGCCGGCGTAGAGCAGCCACCATTTGAAACTCAACATGCTGCCTCCATAGTTTGGTCCAACATCGGGTTTGGTCCAAGCTTATCCATGGATTCGGCGGGATCGCGCGCACACCGCCGACGCCGGAACGGGTCAACGTTCGGCCGGGCAAGCACTTCGGCGCGCTGAATTTTAGTGGAAGTTTTGTGACTCGGGCGTCAGGCGCTCGGCGCCCACATAAGGACGAAGAGCTTCCGGGACAAGGACGCTGCCGTCGGCCTGCTGGTAGTTTTCAACAATCGCCACCCAGGTCCGGCCAACGGCGAGTCCGCTGCCGTTGAGAGTGTGAACGTAGTCGGACTTGCCTTTGCCCGATTTCGCGCGGATGGAAGCGCGGCGCGCCTGGTAGGCTTCGTAATTCGAGCAGGAGGAGATTTCTTTGTAGCCGTTCTGGCCGGGAAGCCAGACTTCCAGGTCGTAGGTTTTGGCGGAAGCCGCGCCCAGATCGCCGGTGGAGAGAACCACGGTGCGAAACGGCAGGCCCAAGCGCTTGAGGATGTCTTCGGCGTCGGCGGTTAGTTTCTCATGCTCTTCCCAGCTTTGATCGGCTCTGCGTGAATTTGACGAGCTCCACCTTCTGAAACTGGTGCTGGCGGATGATGCCCCGGACGTCGCGGCCGTAGGAACCGGCCTCGCTGCGAAAGCACGGCGTGTAGGCGCAGAGCGAGATGGGAAGGTCGTCGGCGTTCAAAGTTTCGTCGCGGAATAGATTCGTTACGGGCACTTCGGCGGTGGGCGCGAGCCAGAAATCGGTGTTCTCGATCTTGAACAGATCGTCCTTGAACTTGGGAAGCTGGCCGGTGCCGAACAGGCTGGCGGAATTGATCAGGAATGGCGGCAGCACTTCGGTGTAGCCGTGCTCGCGCGTGTGGACGTCGAGGAAGAAGTTGATGAGCGCACGCTCCAGGCGCGCGCCGATGCCCCAGTAAACGGCGAATCGAGCGCCGGTGATTTTGGTGGCGCGTTCCAGATCCAGGATTTTGAGTTCCGGGCCGAGATCCCAGTGGGCTTTGGGCGCGAAATCGAACTGGCGCGGCTGGCCCCAGCGGCGGACTTCGACGTTGTCATCGGCGCTTTTGCCGACTGGCACGGACTCGTGGGGAATGTTTGGGACGCCGGCCAATAATCCGCGGAAGGCTTCATCCGCGGACTTCGCTTTTTCGATCCAGCTCCGAAATGCGCTCGCCGATGGCGCGCACTTCTTGCTGGATGCTGTTGGTATCTTGGCCCTGTTTACGCAGCTTGGCCACTTCCGCGCTCTTTGCGTTTACCTGCGCCTTGAGCTGCTCGGCTTCCGTGAGCGCGGCGCGGCGCTCGGCGTCCAGCGCACGAAACTGTTCGACGTCGAGTTGAAACCCGCGCGTTGCCAGTCGCTGGGCGATGGAATCGAGATTCGATCGAAAGAACGAGAGATCATGCATGCTTGAAGATAGGATCTAGCCACAGATAAACACGGATAAACACAGATAAGCCTTAATCGGGTCGAGTTCATCTGTGGCCAATTACCGCTCGTTCATCGGGATCCAGGGCTCGCCGACCGGCTTGCCGGTGTAATCGGCGCGCGGCCGGATCAACCGGTTGTTGCGGTATTGTTCCAGCACGTGGGCGGTCCAGCCGGACATGCGGCTGACGGCGAAGATCGGCGTAAACAGGTCGATCGGAATCCCGAGCGAATAGTAAGTGGACGCCGAGTAGAAATCCACGTTGGCGTTGAGACGCTTCTGGTCCTTGATGGTCTCTTCGATTTTCTTGGACGTGAGGTACAGATCCAAGTGGCCGGTGCGGCGGCCGAGTTCCTCGGACAATGCGCGCAAGTGGGTGGCGCGTGGATCCTCGGTGTGATAGACGCGATGGCCGAACCCTGGAATCTTCTTCTTATTCGCCAGCATGTCCTGCACGTGGGCCAGCGCCGTTTTCTCGTCGCCGGCATCGAGCAGCATGCGGATCACTTCTTCGTTCGCGCCGCCGTGCAGCGGACCCTTCAGCGCGCCGATGCCCGCGGTAACCGCGGAGTGAATATCGGATAACGTCGCCGCCACCACGCGCGCGGCGAAGGTGGACGCATTCAGCTCATGATCGGCGTGCAGAGTGAGCGCGATGTCGAAGACGTGCTCCATCACGTCGTCGGGCTTCTTGCCGGTGAGCGTATAGAGGAAATTCGCTGCGAGGCCGAGCTTGGGATCGCCGTCCAAAACGGGCTTGCCGGTGCGGAGGCGATCGAACGTAGTGACGATGGTGGCGGTTTGCGACATCAGGCGGGCGGCTTTCTCCACATTGGCTTCGATGGAGTTGTCGCGCGCTTTAGGATCGTAAAGGCCCAGCATGGAGACCGCGGTGCGCAGGACGTCCATGGGAGTGCCTTTGGGAACCTTGCCCAGAAACTCGACGACTTCTTTCGGGATCGGGCGGTATCGGACCAAGTCCGCCTTCAGCGCGTCGAGCTCCGATTGTTTCGGCAAGGCGCCCATGCCAGAGGAGATAGATTACTTCTTCAAAAGTGGCGTGTTCGGCCAGGGTGTGGATGTTATAGCCCTGGTAACTGAGGATTCCACGATCTCCGTCAATGAAACAAATATTGGACTCGGCGGCAATGATGCCCTCGAGCCCCGCTTGTGTGACTGCCATTTAACTCCTCTTAAGAATGCAACGGTTTCATCGCCATACGGTGAACTCAAGTTCGCGGCGTGAAATTTCATTTTACAGAATTCGGCGGATGGCGTGGTATCGCAAGCGGGGCGGTATTTTGTGTGGGATGGGAGGAGCGGCAGTTCGAAATGAGGGCTATTTCAACTCCGGCTAGAGCGTCGGACCTCGCGAAGTAGCCGCGGCCAATGTCACTCGGCGCGGCGCGCTATCTGCGCCTGCATACATTCAGCCATGACATCCAGAAATTTGCCATAGTTCGCTTGTCCGACGATGAACGGGTTCGGCGTTCCGGGCTTGCGTTCGCGAAGCTTGGCCAGGCGTTCCTCGAAGTTGTCATAGAGGGGATGATTCTGCAATTCCACGTCAACCTTGGCCTGCTTTGCCATCTGCTTGAAGTGTTCGATGGAGCCGAGGTACTGCTGTAAGCCTTGATCGGAGATAATTCCCGGAAGTAGAATTGTCCCGCCGTAGAGCCCGGCAACGTGGCGCTTGCCGGCATCGGTGACATCGAAAATCAAGCCCATGGATCCTGGCGTGTGCCCGGGGATCATCACCGGCACCACTTTCTCGCCGCCTAACGTAATCGCTTGGCCCTCCTCCGCGACCAGGTCCTTCTTGGGAGGCATCACCGGTGGACCCGCCTGGCGCCTTACCCGGCGGTGGTGCCGGCGGATTCAACATCAGATCCCAATCCGCCCGGGACAGCGTTACACGAACGCCGTAATGCTGCTGGAGAAAGGCCGCCCCGCCAAAATGATCGGCATGGCCGTGTGTCACGATGAGGTACTTGATTTTGGCCGGATCGAGGCCCAGCTTATTCATCCCGGCAAGAAGCACAGACTCCACCTCGTTCGCATAGCCGGAGTCTATCAGGATGATTCCATCAGGCGTGGTAATCGCGTAGACTATCGTCCCCGATCTGCCGAATCGCGTAGAGGTTATCGAAAATCTTAGCCGGTTCGATCAGCGGATCCTTAGGGCTGTTCGGGCGCGGCACCAGGCAGAAGAAACGGGCCTCGGAAGCCCACGTGGAACCGGCGATCTTTTTCGCCTTCTCTACGTGGGCCGTGACCTCGGTCGAATCCGGTTTCGCCGGAGCAGCGGGGGGCGCTTGCCAAGCCCAAAGAGATGACAGCCCAGCCGAGAGCGTCAACCATCCAATCTTCCTCAACATCGATTCCATTCCTCCACAGCTCTTCTCTTGCTATTGCTTCAGGCTGTTGTAAACAGCCTCGACGAACATCGCGGTGGTCCACGGGCCGGAGTCGGAGCCGTAACGCGTGTCATAGTCGGCGGTAACTCGAGCCGCTTTCACCCGCTCCAGAGTGGCGCCAGCTTTAATCAGCGCTTGCACGCGATCGCGCACAATGACCACCATGTCGCGATATTCCACCACCTCATGTTCGTCGCTCAGATAGCCATGCCCCGGGACGATGTAGGTTCCGCCCTGCTCTTCGTGTTCATAGCCCGTGCGGCTTAGGATATCGTTCAGTGCTTTGATTTCGCCTTGCACGCTGCCGCCATTCTTCAAGTCGATCAACGGATACTGGGTGGTCGTGAAGATGTCGCCTGTAGCAATGACATCAGACTTGCGGAAGTGAACGATGCTGTCTCCGTCGGTCACAGCCTTCGGCTCGTAAAACAGCTCGATCAACTCGCCGTTGTGGAACTTGCGGCGGCGTTCTTCGATATAGGTGTCCGAAGGGATCATATCTTCAGACGCCTTGGCGGCCTCCAGACGAAGCACAACATTGTTCTGCGCCATCAGAGTGGCGTGATGCGCGGGGTCTGTGAGGTGGCCGGTCGCCGCACCCGGCGTCTGGAGGTCGAAGAAAGAACCGGGAAGGCTGGGATCGGAACCGGCCGCCGCAAGTTTGGCATTTCCCCCTACATGTTCGCCATGCATGCTGGTGTTGGCAATAAACTGAATGGGCTTCTGGCTCAATTTGCGAATGGCGGCGATGACCTTGTCGGCCAGCCGGCCCTCGCCGGTATCCACCACGAATGCCCCTTGCTCGCCGGTCTGAACGACGATATTTCCACCGTCGCCGACCAGCATGTAGACATCTCCGCGGATCGGCAGCACATGGATTTCACCATCATGCGGCTCCGGATTCGCCGCGCGGCTTGTTTCCGAGGGCTGGTTGGGCGCGGGTTGCAATTTGGCCAAAGCTTCAGATTCAGTCGCGTTCTTGGCCTTCGCCGCGAAGCCGGGATACATCGACTCTGCGCCAGCCAAACTCGCTATGAAAGGCAGTTTGTACTTCTGTGAGTATTCTCTGGCAAACGGCTGCTTGCCAAACGGATAATTAGGCACCGCATCCGGTGCTCTCCCCGTAATCTCCTCACCATCGTCGCAGGCATACAACCAGGCATGGTGATCGCCGGGTTGGCGAACATAGTCGTTGCTGCGGACTTCGGGCTCGGTTAAATACACGGGATCTGTGATCACAGTTGTATCGCTGAGGTGGTCGCCGTGACGAACGATGAACTCCATCACGGTAGCCTGATCGCTTTCCGGAGAGCCATTCCGCCGCAGCCAGCCCTGTTTCAGGTGCGTGGTATAGATTTCCAGCGCATTTCCAACGAACCGTCCCGTCGAGAACCCTACAAAGCTATGGGGAGCCCACGCCGGAGGGTGCGGACGGCCATCCATCCAGATCACACGGTGTCCCTCCGTGGTCTGAGCCCAAACGTCAATCGCGATCAACTGCTGGGTGTGTGGATCCCGCTCTTCCCAGATTCGAAAATTTCCGACCGCGCGCATCTGGTAAGGCATCACGTAGGCATCACACTGATGGTGGCGCAATGTCAGGCGCGACGGATCGTAAGACAGCGCGAACACCCGGGCTGCCTCATTCAACGCGAAACCGCCGTAATCGGCGATTTCCGGGCCAGCTCCACGCTCCAGACCATCCTCGTGCAAGGCCGGCGTCCAGTACCCTGTAACGTCGATGTCGAACGCGGGCGGCGATTGCCCCGCGGGCGGACGGCCTTGTCCAGCGAGCGTCAGGCTCATCACCAGCGCGAAGACAACCGCCAGTATCGTGCAAGGGGTTTTCATGGAGTCTCTCATCTTGACACGCATGGAGTAGGGTTCCAACCCGAAGCGTCGCTTTGTTTCCTGAAATGCGTACTTGTCCAGAACGGCTGTGCCAAGTACTCCGGATCGTTCACTTCGGACGTGACGAGCAAGAGTGCCTCACCGCCCGGCACATCGAAGCGATCGAAATACTCGGTCAGTACAGTGCCTGCGCCGTACGGGACGCCATTCTTGCGCAAGTATCCGGGTCTGAGTTTGGTAGTTACGACTTTTAAGGAACCACCGGGAGGAGGAGGCGGTGTGAATCCAAAGTCGATTCCGCCAAATCCAGAAGTGATCGGAGCCCGAGGGTAGTCCCAGGACGCTAGGGAAATCCCCTGCCAGTCTGCGCCCGCGCCCTGGGGCGGCCCAAAATGGAAGATCCGCGTCTGCATGCCTGCGTCGGTTTCGAGCGTCAGCGTGTCGTCGTCTCGCCAGGCGATATGCAGCCGCGTGGGCACACGCATGATCCCGGGGGCGCCGTAGGCTTTGCACTGTTCGCCGGCTGCCTCATCCTTTGCGGGATCCCATGCATCAGCGAGCTTTCGCCCCGCTGGGTTGATCGGAACGGACTCGTAATCGCCCTTGGGCGGCGTAAACTGCCGGTAACGCCAGTCCTCAGTGACGAGTGAAACCCAATAGCCGGTAATATCGATCCGCGCCGCAGCTCTAGGCGATGGAGGAGGCCCCGGCGGCTCCCCGCGTCGGCCCTGGGCGCGGACATCGGGGATGGCAGAGAGGACGATCAAGCTCATCGCTAATGCGATTGTTCTGTTGACCACGCTCTCACCCTGTCCTTTCGTTGTGTGATAGCCATTATGTTCCGGCCGGTTCTTTGCGTCAAACCCAAACTGACTCAACAACTGCTGCCGGCGATTGACGAACCGGGAATGCGACGTTAGACGCACTCAGTTGGCGCGCCACGTCGCACGGGCCGAAGATTGACGCGATCCACCCTCTGTTATAGCCTGTCGCTAGTGACCGGAAGCAATCAGCTGACCGTGTGGCAACGCTGGATCCGGCAGCCGCAGAAGATCTGGTTGCGAAGAGCGCTATTTCAGGTCCATTTGTGGAGCGGCATCGCCGTCGGGCTCTACATCTTTATGATCAGCGTGACCGGCAGCGTGCTGGTCTATTGGAACGAGCTTTACCGGGCGGCGACTCCCGAACCGATCCTCTCCAAGGGTTCAGGACCACGATTGACCGACGGCCAGCTCACTGCGGCCGCACGGCGCTTGTATCCAGGGTATCGAGTGGCCAGAATCAGCCGGTCGCGGGACCTCGATCTAGCCGTTGATATCGATCTGGAGCGCGGCGACCGGATCAAACACCGGCTGTTCGATCCGCGGAGCGGCAACGATCTCGGCGATTCAGTGCCAATCGGAATGCGGCTGGTGGCATTCGTACTCGACCTGCATGACAATCTGCTCGCGGGGCCAAGAGGTCGAACAGTTAACGGGATAGGCGCATTCGCCGTGCTTGTGGTTGCTGCTTCAGGGATCGTGATCTGGTGGCCGGGCAGCAAGACTTGGCGCCGCAGCCTTGCACTGCATCGCGGCGTGGGATGGAAGCGCATGATCTGGCACCTGCACAGCATGATCGGCTTCTGGAGTTTCGCCTTCGCGCTGGTGTTCGGGCTCAGCGGCATCTATCTTTGTTACGCCGAACGAATTCAGGACCTCGCCGACCGGCTGGATCCACTGACCGCCGCCAACGCCAAGGGGCGCGTCGTCGATCAGATCATTTATTGGCTCGCCTACTTGCATTTCGGCCGTATTAACGGGATCGGGATTCCTTGTCATGGCCCCGGGCTCTGCGATCAGACCGTTAAGGCGACTTGGGCGCTATTCGGACTGGCCCCCGCGGCGTTATTTGTAACCGGCGCGATCCTGTGGTGGAACCGGGTGCTGCGGCCCCGCGACCGGAAGAGCCGCGCGAGCTAACATTGAGGTATGCATCGCCTCCTACTGCACAACGGCCAAATCCTGGACGCACACGAGAAAAGCGTGAGCGCCGGCCAGGTCGGATTCTTGAATGGTTGGGGAGTCTTCAGCACGCTGCGCGTCGCCGACGGAGTGCTGTTCGCGTTTGAACGGCATTGGGAGCGCATGCATCGCGATGCGTCCAAGGTCCACGTTCCGTTCCCTCAAGATCCGGCGGAGGTGAAAGCGCAACTGCTGCGGCTGATTGAGGCGAATTCGGCCTGGAACTCGACGCTGCGGGTGATGGTGGTTCGCAATCGCGGCGGCATGTTCGAGGGGCCTGATCTGGAGCGCGATTTCGATGTGCTGGCGTTCACCAAAGATTTGAACCCCTGGGGATCGAGTGTGAGGCTGGCTATGAAGCCGCACGCCCGTCACGCGGCGAACGAATTCTCGGGCTGCAAGATACTGTCGTGGTCGCAGAATCTGACGTGGTATGAAGAGGCGCATCAGCGCGGATTTGACGAAGTGGTGCTGTTGAACGAGCGAGGCGAAGTGAGCGAATGCACGTCGGCCAACATCTTCGCCGCAACGGGAGGCGAGGTGTCGACGCCGCCGCTCGATTCCGGCTGTCTGCCGGGAGTCACCCGCGAGTTGCTGTTGGAGGTGGTGCGCGTTCCGGGAGTTTCGGTTGTGGAGCGAACGCTTATGCCCGCGGATTTGGAGCGGGCCGATCAGGTGTTCATTACTTCGACCACGCGCGACCTGTTGCCGGCGGTTTCGATCGAGGGGCTAAAGGTCGAGAGTCGCGGTACGGTGGTGGATCAACTGGTGAAGGCTCTGGAAGGGTTCCGCGCCGACTACGTGCAGCGCAACGCGGCGCCGGTAGGCTCCAGCAGCCGGAGATGATGCGTGCGCATTCTTGCCGGCTTCTGCCTGGCCGCGATCGCAACTCCGCAACCAGCTACATTCCATGCCGGCACTCGATTGGTGCAGGTGGAGGTTGTAGTTCGCAGCAAGAGCACAGGGTTCTCATCCGGCCATCCAGTGACGGGCCTCACGCGGGACGACTTTACCGTTCTCGATGAGGGCAAGCCGCAGCGCATCGATGTTTTTCGCGCCGGCCAAGCGAGCAGCCAGACAGTTACGGCTGCGCTCCCGCCCGGAGCAGTTTCCAATCGCGTCAACCGCCGCGGCGAATCACTTCCGAGCGCCACGGTTGTGCTCTTCGATCAGCTCAATACACGTTTCGGTCTCAAGGCCTACGAGAGCAAGGGGGTGCTCCAATTACTCCACTCCTTGGGCCCGCAGGACCGCGCGGCGATTTACTCACTCGGGAACAACCTGCACGTGTTGCAGGATTTCACTGACGACCCCGAGAAGCTGTTAGCGGCGATAACGCATCTGGATTCGGGCCGTGACTTGCTCCCCGCGAACATAACCGACGCTCTGTTTGATTTCCCGGTCAATATGGTGGGAGAGATTGACGCGGGAGGGAGACGGGAAGACGCCCGCTCGGTTGCCATGAGCACGAAGTCGATCGGAGACCTCGCCGGATTGACCGCCCGCGTTTACGCGGCAAACAACGACGCGACGACGATCGAAGCCGTGCGGCGCATCGTGCAACATTTGTCCGGGATGCCGGGCCGCCGGAACCTGATCTGGGTGAAGGAGGAGCCGATGGTGCCTGGCCCCGTCATGGGCATGTTACTCGAGGCCAATATCGCTTTGTATCCTGTGCTGGTTCGGACGGTGGAATATGGGGCGGGGGATTTTATGGCCACGCAGCATGCGGTTCGGGATCTCGCGGCGGTCACCGGGGGCACCGGGTTCGACGATGCCGGCGATCTGCCGCTTGCCTTGAAAACGGCCGAGGAAGATTCCCGCGGCGCCTATACGCTTGGCTACTATCCGTCCGAAGAAGTTCTTGACGGAAGGTATCATCGCCTCACCGTGACCGTGGCCGTGGGAAAGCCGGCCCATCTCGAAGTGCGCTATCGGCCCGGCTATCTCGCCACGAAGCAGGACCTGGCGATGAGCGCTCTTCCGCGGGCGGACGCGATCGCCGAACTTTTCGAGAATCCTCTGGACGACACTGCGATCGGGCTCACGGCGCGGACTGAACCCGACCCGCGGCCCGGGCGCTATCAAGTGCGGCTGACGGTGGATCTGCATGACGTGCATCTGGAACGAACGGGCGTTCAGTGGGTGGGCAAAGTGGAAGTTGCGTTTCCGTTCGAAAACGGTCCGCGCGTCAGCATGATTGGCATCAACTTAACGGACGAACAGATGGCGCAGTTTCTGGAGCGGGGACTGGTAATCGATGCCACGGGTATCCAAGCCACCGGCGAGGCCATCCGCGTGGTGGTTCGGGATCCATCGACAGGCGTGGCGGGGTCGCTACGAATTCCGGTGGAGAAGTAGGCGGGCGCTAAAAAAGAAAAGGTTCCAAGTGACCTAGTCGGCAATCCGCTCCCCGGCCGGCATGCACGGCCAGAGCATGGCATGCAGGATAGTGGAAGCTGCGCTCCTTCGCTCCCCGCAACGGTCTTTCTCTGACCAGCTACGGTTCGTTGCTCCAGAATTCGCTTGCCTTACTACCTGCTAGAAGCCTACGCCTCGAAACGGCCTTTCGCTCGCCCGCAACGACTGTTCCCTTTCGGAAACCACCGCGGCGAGGTCAACGCTCCTGACCTATTTCTTCGGCGAAATTCTGAACTCTTCGTCCAGCCCGTTCGGCTCTGACCTCCCACCCTCGGATGTGTTTGCCACGTCCCCGGGGATGTTCGACGATCAAAGCCCGTTGCCGTCTTCCGAGCTCAAAACTCTCAAATGTCCATCCAGCTTTCGCTTCCCGTTCGGGACTTGCATCCCTTCGGATCATAGCGCTCGGCTGGCGGCTCAATCTGAGAAGCCTACCTTGGTGCCCGGCCCGATTACCCTTCGCTCCCCGAAAGCGTTAATTAGTCTTATTAACTAGCCGCTGCCGGATCGGTGTTCCAGATTCGCTACCGTTCACCAGGCTTACTGCTCTCTGAACCTCTTGGAACCACGTCCATGATTGCCTGAAACGCAGTGGGAGTCAACTGTTAAATGACGATGACAGAGGGTTTTCCAATACTTTTATGCCACTTATAATCAATAGGTTACGAGGTTTTCGCTGTGGACAAAATGTGGATAAAACAACTTCGGCGACGGTTGTTTGTTCAATCGGCGCCAACCAGGCCAAGAATCGCGCCCGTATCGGTGGCCACCCAAATATGACGAGGGTCAGCCACAGCGATCACCGCGGACTGCGCCACAGCGCGGTAGTCCACATCCATTTCTTCCCACACCTTGAGATTGCGGCTTTCGAGGATCTTGAGTTTGCCTGGGATGGGCACCTGGGGCGAATTGCCGGGCGGTTCCGCGGCTACCAGCACTGCCCCAGCATCATCGAGCAGAGCGACATCGATTGCAGTGCGGTCGCGCTCGCCGAAGATGGCGCGCGACTTCGGTTGGCCCAACGTCACTTGGAAGACCGCCGAGGCCACGGGAGCGCGAGGTTCTGGGTACACCACCAGAACGAGTGCAAAACCTTGCTTGGAAAGGCGCAAACGAGCCAGGTCTGCATCTAGCGGGATCGGCCCGGAAGTCCACTTCTTCCCGCCGTCCAAAGTCTCCAGGATGACTACATGCTTGTTCCGCGGATTGAGGTCGGTGGGGACTGCGGCGGGGTACACAAGGTCCGGAACTGGAGCAGACGGATCGATCTCGCCAACGACGATTCCGTGCGTGCCGCTGAAGGTGATGGAGTCGAAAATAAGCGAACGGGGGTTCGCGGTTGCGCTTTTGGCCTCCGGACGCTCGCTCCACGTCTTGCCGCCGTCAAAGGTTTCGTCAAACAAGCTGGATGTCCCGGCGATGTAGCCGTGATTGGCATCCAGGAAATGCGTCTCCAGGATTCCCTTGCGATTGTCAACCTTGGTCCAGCTTCGTCCGCCCTCCACGGTCGACCATAGTCCGCGATCGGTGACCATCCACCCTAGAGTCTCGTCCAGGAAGAATAGAGAAACCGGCAGTTCCTTGACGTCGTACTTGGACCATTGAGCGCCGCCATCGCTGGTGACAACCACCGTGCCCTGCTCGTGTTCCTTCTTGTCGGTGATCACGCCCGCGGCCACGCAGCGCTGGGCGCTGGGACACGCAATATCGCGGATGTCGAAGTTGGAACCTGGCAGGTCGTAGAGGTATTGAATTTTCCAGCGCGGCGCGGCACGGAGCGTTGCGAGGGAACCGAGCAGGCCGAGGGCGAGGGCGACTGTTCTAGCTGCCGCTGACACGTTGTGGTCCTGCCGAAAAAACCAAGTCGGAACTTTCGCCGGCGGCTTTGCCGGAGCGAGACAGCATCAACAAGCAGCCCAATTGCTCGCCGACGCTGGTGAGAAGCTCCATTTCGATGCCGGTGTGGGCATGAGGATCGCGATGCTGAACGTTGATGACACCTTCGACCCCGCGGCGCGAAAGCACGGGCGCGGACAGGAACGCTTCGTAGGTGTCTTCGGGAAGATCGCTGAAGAATTTAAATCGCGGATCGCGAAACGCCTCGCGCGAGATGGCGAGCAGCCGCTTCTCGCGAGCCACCCAACCGGTCAGGCCTTCGTTCATGGCCAGCGTTACGTTGCCGACCGCGGACGGGCGATTGCTGGCGCGCAAGACCAGCTCGCGGTTATCGAGCAAGTACAGCAGACAAGAGTCGCATTCCATGAATTCCACCACGAGCGAAACAACACTATCGAGCGCATCCTGGAGCTTCATTTCCCGCACCAGGAAGCGGCTGATCTTCTGCAGCAGACGCAACTGCTGCTCGGTGCGCGCCAAGCGCTGTTCGAGTTCATGTACTCTGGACACGACTTACATTATCCCACGCGAATCGAGCGGGTCCATGGAACTTTCGGGCAAAATCCAAGGCTTATAGGGAGAGGCCGCGACCCGACAGGAGCTACTCAGCTCTACAGTGCCGGGCCGACCAGAAGCTATTTCCCAGAAAACTTCTGACGAGCCGCTTTCGCCTCGGGGCAGTCACGATAGAGCCCTAACGTTTATCGGGACTTACGTATGAAAGAACTGAAAACGGCGTCATACTATGTCGCATGCTCCCACGTCGCCGATTTCTACTTAGTTCGCTTGCTCTTGCCGCGTTTGAAAGCCTTCCCGCAATGCTTCTCCGCGCTGCGGCGCCCGTTTTCAAAGCCCTCCCCGCATGGAAGCCAGGCATACTTGAAATCCACCAGATCGCGACCAATCGCGGCAACAGTACGTTGTTGATCCTGCCCGACGGCACCACCATGATGGTCGATGCCGGTGCCATTTATGGCACCACGCCATATCTCAGCGATCTCCTTCCTTCAGGCCAGCATCGTCCCGGCGAGTGGATCGGCCGCTATGCAAAGCGGCGTTTCGGCGCTAGTGGACTTACAACCGTTGACACCTTCCTGCTCACGCATTTGCACGGCGATCACGTCGGCTATCTTCCACCGGACGGTCCGCTCTCGTCCGACGGCACGTACCGTCTGACAGGTGTTTCCGACGTGGCCGCCATCGTCCCGATCCAGAGGTTCGTCGACCGCGCATGGCCGGACTACACCTATCCAGCGCCTGCTGATATCGATTTCCAGAAGAACTATCGCGTGTTCCTTCAAGCGCAAATCAAGACTGGCAAAAGAGTCGAGCGTTTTCGCCCCGGCTCCAGAGACCAGTTCGCCCTGCAGCACAAATCGGCCGACTACCCCAGCTTTGAGATTCGCAACCTGATTGCCAACGGCGAGGTCTGGACCGGCAAAGGCGAGCAGACAAGAACGCTCTTCCCAGAAGTATCAACTCTCAAGCCTGCCGACTACCCCGCGGAGAATCCCTGCTCCTGCGCCATTCGTCTCCGCTATGGAAAGTTTGGCTACTACACCGGCGGCGATCTCACCAACGACACCAACTACGGCCGCGATCCTTGGCGCGACTCCGAATCTCCCACCGCCGAAGTGTGCGGTCCGGTCAGTGTCGCCGTCGCTAACCACCATGGCTACTTCAATGCCAATGGCGACCGGTATGTTCGCGCACTGCAGCCGCAGGTCTTTGTCATCCCGACCTGGGACTCCGCGCACCCGACCGTCAATGTGCTGAACACGCTCTACTCCAAAGCCATCTACTCCGGGAACCGCGACGTTTTCGCAACCTCGGTCAAGCAGGAGAATCGCATCGCCAATAAGAAGACCGACGACCTCAAGTCGCGCGCCGGACACATCGTTATCCGTGTAGAACCCGGCGGGGAAACCTTCGCCGTGCACATCCTCTCAAACACTGATGAAAGCGACACAGTGACGGCCAGCTTCGGCCCCTACACTTCCTAAGGCATGTTGGGACTCTTACACTCGCCATCCTTCCAGATGGGATGAGTAACGGGAAGTCCGCTTGGACGAAGTTTCACCGGAATAGCTCACGATCAACGGTGGGGTGCAGGGCGAACGCCGCCAGTAAAAATGGGATTGGGCCACCTGCGCAAGGAACCCATTTTCACCTTTCAGACTGTCCCGCATGACGAGCCAATGACACACGCCCAATGCCGTAGTACGATGGTTGCATCCTTATGATGCGTTTTACTGCAATCATACTCACGAAGCAACCGAAGGAGATCGTCCTTAATGTGGAATAAACGGAAAGAAGAAGAGTATCCACCGAAACCCGCCTCTGCGCCAGCGCCTGCTGCCAGCCAGGCCAAGGAGAACGCCCCTATGTCGACCAATCCTGTTTCCAGCCATCCTGCCGCCGACTCGCGAGGGCCAGCGATCATCGGAAAGTCTGTCATGATCAAAGGCCAGATCTTCAGCCGCGAAGATCTCACAATCGATGGCGAGATCGACGGCTCCGTCGAGTTGCACGAACATCGTTTGACCGTGGGGCCGAACGGCAAGCTGCAGGCCGGCGTGAAAGCGCGCGAGGTGGTGGTGCTGGGCACCATTCACGGCAACGTGGAGGCATCGGACAAGATCGACATCCGCAAAGACGCGAAACTGGTGGGCGACATCAAGACCGCGCGCATCGTGATTGAAGACGGAGCGTATTTCAAGGGCAGTATCGACATCGCGCGTCCCGAGACCACGCGTCCCGCGGCGTCCTCTCAACCCAAGCCTGCCGCCGCGGCGACTCCGGCGCGCAAATGCCGCCGCCACGCCGGCCGTAGCCGGCGATTCCGCGCGTTAGATGCATTGATGTTCGAGGAAGGAGTGAAGCATTGCTGAAGGACCGGTTCAGATCGGAACCGATTTCACCGCCGCTTCACTTACAGCCGAAGAAATCCGGCGCTCCAGCGCAGGCCCAGAACCGGCCCAGCAACGGCCTGGATCAATTTTTCTCGTCCCTCCAGGATCAGGAAAGCCTGTCAATCCTGGATTTTTCGGGCGCCAGCCAGGCGAATATCAGCTTCATCACTTCCATGGGGCACCGCATCTATTCCAACGATGTTCTGCGTACCATGGAAGAAGCTTTTGGCTCCGGCGGAGACTTCATCGCGAATCAGTCCGACCCGGAGCGCGCCGCCACGTTTCTGCGCGAGAGTTTGGATTTCCCCGAGCGAAGTTTTGACGGCGCGCTGATTTGGGACACCCTGCAATTTCTGGCGCCGCCGCTATTGCAGGATACGGTGGACCGGCTGAGCCGCATTCTGCGTCCACAGTCGTCGCTGCTTGGCGTTTTTCCACGCCGAGGAGAAGGCGCAGACCGCGCCGCTTTACACCTATCGCATCGTGGAATCGAAGATCATGTCGCTGACGCCGCGCAATCAGGTGCGGCCGGTGCAATATTTCAACAACCGCACGCTGGAGAAGCTTTTCCAAAAGTATCACTCGGTGAAGTTTTTCCTGACGCGGGATCACTTGCGGGAAGTGATCGTGCGCCGCTAGCTATAGCTAGGCCTCTCCCTCACAGTCACGGGGAAAATTCACTAAAGTCTCCACTCGCTTCCACCGATGCTGCGATAGGGGGGCCTATGATCAGCGTCACGCGAATTTTCCGTCTCACGATGAGGGTGGCCCGATGGGCCGAACCACACGTCAAGGAATGGCATCGGAAACGGCACTTCCATCGAGTGGAAGGCCAGCGGCATCTGGACTCCCGCAACTGGAGCGAGGCCGAGAAGCACCTCAGCACGGCGCTGGCCGAGCGGCGCCACTCAGATAAACGGCGGTGCGAACTGTTGCTCAATCTGGAGTATGCGCAGCGGCGGCAGAAGAAAGTGACGGAGGCGGAGCAATCGGCGCTGGCGGCGATGGAGGCGGCGGATCGGGCGAAAGACCGGTCGTTACGCGCTCGCGCGCAAGACGCGCTGGTGGATATCCGGATCGATCAGGCACGATACCCGGAAGCAGCGCAGAGCATCGTTGATATTCTGCAGTCCGAGCTCGCGGAGCCCCGCCCGGATGGGGCGCGCGTCGCGAAATGCTACCGGAAGCTGGGGAGTGCGTATCTGAAGAATGGCCACAACGCGGAGGCCATGGAGGCGTTCCGTCATGCGGCTGAGTTGTCGGAGCAAGTTTTCGGCGGGGCGCACACCGAAACGGCGCAGAGCTTCGCGGAACTGGGAATGCTCCAGCGCCGGCACGGCGATCATACGGAAGCGCAGCGTTGCTTGCGGCGCGCACTCGACATCCATCGAGAGGCCTCGGGACTCGATTCGCACGAAGCCACCGAAGGGCTGTATCACCTGGCCGCGTCGCTCGAGGAATCAGGAGATCTGGACGGCGCCGCGAGCGAGTTCGAGCGATTGCTGGCTTTGCGCGCCCGGCAAGTGGGAGTGAATCCGCTGGACAACGCGGAGACGCAAGTGCGGCTTGCGGGTTTGTATCTGAGATCCAGGCGCACGGCACAAGCGAAGGAACTGCTGAATCACGCGATCGGAGTGCTGGAGCGCAAGGGAGGGCAGCCGCTCGCGCAGGCGCTCGAGATGCTGGCTTTGTCCGAAGAGCAGTCGGGGCGTCCGGAAGAGGCGAAGCGCTGGCGGGAGGTTGCTTCCAATCTGATGATCGCCAGCTGAATCTGTGCGAGCCTCAAAGAGAATTACGGAATCGCGTAGGTAATCCCCAACGTCACCTGGACGGAATTCTTGCGGAACGCGGGCGGAGGATTGTTGAGATACGAATCGATGAAACCAGCGGATCCGTTCAGCCGCTTGTACACCGGCATGGTGATGCATCGCGTTGAAGGCCGCCGAATAGGCGCTGGTATTGTTCCACGCCGGCACCAGCGTCAAGCGCTGGTCTAGAACCAAGCCGTGCCTGAACTTTCGGTTGAATGCTTCCGCGAAAACGGAGCCGATCAAATCTCAGCGTGGGTGCGCCTGCACCTGAAAATTGCTGCTGGATATAACTCACGCTGCCTTTGAGGTCCAGAGTTTCGTTGGCGCGCTGAATCATGGTCCAGCCGATTCCGCCGCTGTAGGTCTGTTGCAGATCCAGGCCCTGCGAGAAGTTGTGATCGAAGGCGCCCTGTCCGAAGGCGTAAAGACGCGGGCTGAAATATTCATCGCGTTCGGCGTCGCCGTGGAAGATCGCGGTCTTGATGCTGGGCGTCCCGGGCTGCGTGACTTCGCCGTAAGCCGCGTTGAGATTCAAGCTGGTCCGGTTACGCGGCTCCAGCCAGTTCTCGGTGGGAATCGCGCGCACCAGGTTGAGCGCTCCCGTGAAGGATTCGCTGTTCTGCGTGGCATTCACCACCGCGGCGCCCATGGTTACCGCCCCCTTCCAGGCTTCAAAGAACCCGGGCTGGTGCGACAGCGCGTTTTGAAAACCGGCCTGATCGACGATTTGCCCGGCGTCGGCGATAGGGATGGACGGTGGGGATGGCGCGGGCGGGGCCGTCAAATGAATTTGCTGATCCTGCATCGAGAGCGTTCCCTGGGGAATATTCGCAGCATCGCCAGGCTTGCGTATTCGGACACCCTTGGGAATCACGGCTACTTTCGCCGATGTTTCCAGCTCCTTCACTTTGCTCCAGTCCACCGTGATCTCGCCGAGAGAGTCGCTCTTGAACGTCAGTGAAGATCCGGCGGATTTGACGAAGTGCCCGGTCAGTCTCTCACCGTCCATAAACACGAGAACATCCACATCGGGCTTGGCCTGTCCGGCGGGCTGGCCGGGAAGACTGGCGACTCCGAACAGCCAAATCAACCAGCTGCTGCCAACCAGCCAGTGCGGCCAGTGCAAGAAAGAATTCGCATGTCTTTGTGAGACGCTATATGCCGCCCAATTGCTTCGCACTTATTTTAGCGTATTGAGCCCGGACACGTTCCCCGGCGGGGAGCATCTAATCGGCGAGGTGAGGAATAAACCATGCTGAAAACATTAAATGGATCGCAGCCAGCGCCGCAATGATTGCACCCGCACTGTGGGCTCAGGAGGACACACCCGATCACAGGCTGCGAGCGTCGGCGGACGTTTTCCGCGAGGTCATGGGCGCTCCAGACAAAGGCATCCCGCGCGATCTGTTGGAAAAAGCGCAATGCGTCGTCATTGTTCCGGGGCTGAAGAAGGGCGCCTTTCTGGTGGGCGGTGACTATGGCCGCGGATTCGGGGTCTGCCGTCATGCTGGCGCGTGGGGCGGGCCCGCGGCGATCAGGTTCGGAGGCGGGAGCTTCGGCGCGCAAATTGGTATCGAATCCACCGACGTTGTAATGCTGATCATGGACCGCAAGGGGATGGAGAAACTGGCGGAAGATAAATTCACCGTCGGCGCGGATGCTTCGGTGGCAGGTGGACCAGTGGGAAGAACTGCCGCGGCCGATACTGACGCCTCGTTGCATGCCGAGATTCTGTCTTACTCGCGCGCACACGGCGTGTTCGCGGGTATTTCGCTGGACGGCACCGTGGTAAGTAAAGACAGCAAGCGAAGACCGGAAGCTGTACGGCCACGATGTCAGCAACAAAGCCATTGTCGAAGGCGAAGTTCCAGCGCCTGACGGGGCTGGCGTCTTAATTTCGCTGCTCGACCGGTATCCCGAGAAAGGCGCGCAGCTGATCTCGAATTACGCCGGCATGTAGCGGCGCAACTCTTCGGGATGGAAGCAGTGCGCGGCCGCCGTCTCCCGGCTGATTCGGCCGCTGCGCACCAGTTCGGCGAGGGATTGTTCCATGCTGATCATTCCTTCGCCGCGTCCCGTCGAAATAGCGCTGTAAAGCTGGTGATCTTCCCCTTTGCGGATCAAACTCCGCACCCCGCTGCTTGCCATCAGGATCTCGACCGCCGGATAGCGCATGGCTTTGTCGGCCGCCGGCACCAGTTGCTGGGCCACCACCGCCAAAACGCCAAAGAGAGCTGCTGCCGGATTTGCGGCTGGTTGGCGGTTGGAAACGAATCCAGTATCCGGGACACGGCCTGCGAGGTGTCGTTGGTGTGCAGAGTGGAGAGCACCAAGTGCCCGGTTTCCGCGGCTGTAAGAACAGTCGCCATGGTCTCGGCATCACGCATCTCACCGGCCAGAATCACATCGGGATTCTGCCGCAAAATGCTGCGCAGCGATCCCGCGAAGTCCGGCGCGTCTTGCCCGACCTCGATCTGCTCGATGATCGACTGCCGGTTGGAATGCACGAACTCGATGGGATCTTCGATGGTGACCACGTGGACGTGGCGGTGGGTGTTGATCAAATCCACCAGCGCAGCGAGCGTGGAGCTCTTACCGCAACCGGTCGGGCCGGTCACCAGGACCAGCCCTTGCCGCGCTTCCGCGAGATGGCGAAGGTTCGGCGGCAGATTGAGCGATTCGAGCGTTGGGATCTTCTCCGGCAATAACCGCAGGCTGCCCGCCAGAGTGCCGCGCTGATAATGGAGATTGGCGCGGAAGCGGCCCACGCCTTCGCGCTGGAAGCACAGATCCACGGAGCGATTGCGCGCGAGCTCCTGAGTTTGCGCCGGCGTCAGCAACGGCAGCAGCAAGACTGCGAGTATCTTCGGCCTCGAGCGGCGGGCCGCCGGATGGCGAAAGCACTCCGCCGATGCGCAGCGTGATCGGCGCTCCGGCGATCAGCAATAGGTCGGAAGCGGCTTGACGAACCGCATGTTCCAACAGCTGGTCCAGCGATTCCAGGTTCTGGACCGCTGCGTTCTGAAGCGCGGTCTCGCGCGGAGTCGCGGGGCCCGGGAGCCGCGCGGTTCAACTCCGCGACGATCTGCGCCAATTCTTTTTCGTAATAGGGCACTCTTACAACGACGCCAGGCTAAGTCTAGGTTAATGTTTTTAATGGGGATTAGACGTTTCTAGATGAACCGCGCCCGGCCGCAGGCGCGTCCATGACCAGGGAGCAGTTCTCCGGTGTTGTTGAGTACGGAAAATGGAGGAACGAACATGAAGCGATCCCGGGCAGTTTCAGGTTATCAAATCGCGCGGCAGTCGATCGCGCTGACGTTGTCGGTTCTTACTCGTTCCGTTCGCGTCCGGAAATCTGTATGCGCAAGGCGTCTATGCGCCCATGGACGCACTGGCGCTGGATCAATTGGTGGCGCCCATCGCCTTATACCCGGACTCGCTGGTGGCGCAAATTTTGACCGCTTCCACCTATCCGCAGCAAGTCAGCGACGCCGACAACTGGTCGCGCCAAAACGCCGGCTTGCCGCCGCAGCAGCGCGCCGATCATGGCCAATGGCATGCCTTGGGACCCGAGCGTCAAGGCGCTGACGGCCTTCCCTTCGGTGCTGGATAACCTGGCGCGTAACTACAACTGGATGAACTCGCTCGGCAATGCTTACTACAACCAGCCCGGCGATGTGATGAACGCCGTCCAAGCCGCGCGCGTGCAGGCGCAGCAAGGCGGCTACTTGCGATCCACGCCACAGCAGCGCGTGTATTATGATGGCGGCCAAATCCTGATTGCTCCCGTGAATCCCGAAGTTGTGTACGTGCCCTACTACAATCCGTGGCGCATCTACGGCGGTTGGGTTTCGCCATGGTCTGGATTCTATGTTGCGCCGCCGCCTCCCGGCTTGGCGGTGGGCGTCGGACTCGGATTCTGTCGCTGGGCATTTCCATTGGCACTGTTCGGTCACTACGGCTGGGGTTATCACAGCTGGGCGCCCAACTGGCGCGGAGGCGTGGTGGTTTACAACCACGACACCTATATTTCGAACAGCAGCGACGGTGTACAATCACGGCAACTTTGGCGGCTACAACCGCGGCGTTTTCGAGCATGCGGGGCGGGGCGTTCCGTCGAACTTCCATCCTGGGGTCACGCGGGCGACGGCTAGCTTTGGACACGGCGAAGGTGTGAATCGGCCCGCGGGCGGCAACTTTGCGCGTCCGCAAGGGGAGCGTCCACAAGGGGAGCGGCCCCAGGCGGGGCGTCCGCAGAACTTTGGCGGGTCACAAGCGGGGCGTCCACAAACGGCGCGTCCACAAACAGCGCATGCTCAGGCCGCGAGGCCTCAAGCCTCCCGTCCGCAGAACTTTGGCGGATCACAACAGTCGCGTCCAGCCGGGCGTCCGCAGAACTTTGGCGGATCACAACAGTCGCGTCCAGCGGGGCACCCTGGCGGGGGCGGAAGCCGTCCACAGGCTCAGGCCCGTCCCGCACCGGCAGCTCGTCCTCAAGCTCACGCTGCGCCTGCTCACGCCGCACCAGCTCACGCTGCGCCCCACGCCGAAGGTGGACACGGCGGCGGGGAACATCACAAATAGCTCAAGACTTCTTGGTGAGCAACTCGAGCTCTTCGGGAGTGCGCGGCCAGTCCTCGCGCAACAGCCGCGAGAGCGCGCGATCGGCCAGCAGTTTTCCGTTGGTCTGGCAATTGGGACAATAGTTGGTTTCGTTGGCGGCGTAGCGGATGCGCTGGATCTTGGCGCCGCAGACGCACGCAGGGTTCCTTGTACCGGCCATGCACGGCCATGTTCGGTCGAAAGGCGGTGACTTTTTCGGGAAAGCCGTCGCCGGTTTCGTCGCGCAACCCGGTCACCCAGCGCTGAAGGGTCGACTGAACGGCGTGAAACAATCGCTCGATCTCCTCGCGCGAAAGTTTTTGCGTCAACGCCAAAGGCGAGAGCCGCGCTTCAAACAGAATCTCATCGGAATACGCATTGCCAATGCCGCTGAACAGCCGGGGATCGGTGAGCGCCCGCTTGAGTGTGTGATTCGCCGACGTAAGTACCGCGGCGAAGTGATCGAGATCGGTCTCCAGGACTTCGAGGCCGCCCGGATCGAGCGCGCTCAGCCCCGCTTCCCCGCGCACGACATGCAGCGACGCGCGCTTCTGCGAGCCGGCTTCGGTCCACACCAGCGTCCCGTTTGAAAAATCGAATGCCGCGAGACCTCGTGGACGCGATACTTTGGCGCCGCGCTTTTGCCAATGCAAGCGCCCCGCGATCATCAGGTGCAGGACCAGCCAAACGTCGTCATCCAAGCCGATCGCGATTCGCTTTCCGATGCGGCGCAATTCGCGCACGCGCTTGCCGTATACGGCAGCCAGTGGCGGATCGGCCGTTCGCAACAAGAAAGGGCTGACCAGCCGGATGCCCTCGAGCACTTGCCCAAGAATGCGCTTCTCCGAGCGCTTCGATATAGATCACGATGTCTGGAAGTTCGGGCACGGCAGGTTAAATCCATGGTACACGCGCTCGCAAACGGCTTTGCTCAACGTTGCGATAATGCGATAGACTAGTGAGACGAGTTCGCCAAGCCGCCAACTCGAGTCCCTCCACGTCGGAAGCGCTCGCAATCCTATGAAGATGAGCAGGCTTTTCTATTTCCTGGCGGTGACTGCGATGGGCGCGGCTCACGCCGACAGCCCTGATCTAAAGGCAGTGCAGCATCCGATGTCGGAGCTGCACGCGATCGCGAAGTTTTCAATTCCCGGCTCTCCCGACTGGGTCGCCATTGGCGACAGCGTCTGGATCTCGAATAACCCAAAGAACAATATTTCGCAGCTGGACCCCAAAACCAACCAGATCGGCGCCGTGATCACGGTGGCGAAGACGCCCTGCTCCGGACTGGCCCTGGCTTTTGACAGTGTATGGGTGCCGATCTGCAGCGACGGGTCGGTCCAGCGCGTGGATGCAAAGTCGCTTAAGATCGTCGCCTCCATTCCGTCCGGTGTTGCCAACACGGAAGGCGGTATTACAGCGGGAGAAGGCAGCATCTGGATGCCCTCGGACGCCGCGGGCGTGCTCTCGCGAATCGATCCGGCAACGAACAAAGTTGTGTCCAAGATTCCAATCCCGGCGGGCTCTTACACGGCCGCATTCGACGCCGGCTCGGTGTGGATCACCAGCACGAAGGGCAACCTGGTCACTCGCGTGGACGCAAAAACGGAAAAGATGATCGCCAAGATCCCCGTCGGCCCCTCGCCGCGATTCCTGGCGACCGGACTGGGCAGTGTTTGGACCCTTAATCAAGGCGACGGCAGCGTATCGCGCATCGATCCAATCACCAATAAGGTCTCCGCTACGATTGAAGTGGGCGTGCCCGGCGCGGGCGGCGATATCGCGGTAGGAGAGGGAGCCGTGTGGGTGACGGCCATAGGCAAGCCGCTATCGAAAATCGATCCGGCGACAAACCGGGTCGTCACGCAGTATGTTGGAAAAGGCGGCGACGCTTTGCGGGTCGGCTTGGGCTCGCTGTGGCTCTCCAATCACGAGTTTCATGAAGTATGGAGGATAGACCCGAAGGGTCTCTGATCATGAAGTACGCCATCCTGTCTGTTCTGACTTTCATTCCTGCGTTTGCGCAGGCGCCGGCGCCCCCTACGGCCGCACAAACTCCCGATTTCTTTGAGAACAAAATGCGGCCGATTTTGGCGGAAAACTGCTACGACTGCCACACCGCGGCCGAGATGGGAGGGCTGCGCGTCGACTCGCGAGAGCGGCTGCTGCAAGGTGGCAAGTCGGGCCCCGCGCTGATGCCGGGAGATCCCGACAAGAGCCTGCTTAATCCAAGCCGTGCGGCAGAGCGGCGATCTTAAAATGCCGAAGGGCGGGAAGCTGAAGCCGGCCGAAGTCCAGGCGCTCACGGACTGGGTGAAAATGGGCGCGCCGTGGCCGGAGACGAAGGCGGCGGCAGTGCCAGAGTTCGCCCGGCAAAGTGATCACTCCCGAGCAACGCGCGTTTTGGTCGTTTCAGCCGCTTGAAGGATCCGCCCGTTCCGGCCGTGAAGGAGAAGTCCTGGGCGAAAACAAATATTGACCATTTTGTATCTGGCGAAGCTGGAAGCGAAAGGCATGAAGCCCGTGAGCTCCGGCGGACCGCCGGACGCTGATCCGCCGCGTCACTCTGGATCTGACGGGCTTGCCGCCGACGCCTGAGGAAGTGGACGCGTTCGTCGGCGACAAATCGCCCAATGCTTACGAGAAGGTGGTAGACCGGCTGCTTGCGTCGCCGCGCTATGGCGAGCGCTGGGGCCGTCATTGGCTGGATGTGGCGCGCTATGCCGAAGACGACGTGCGAGGTCTGGATCCCAAGGATCGAGGCTACATGCCGTTCTCAGGGCGCTTACGTTTTTCGCGACTGGGTGATCCAGGCGTTCAACAACGACATGCCGTACGGCGAGTTCTTGAAGGCGCAGCTCGCGGGAGACCTGCTGGATCCGAAGCGTAGCGCGATAAAGACGTGGCGGGCACCGCGATCATGGGCCAAGGCCCGTGGTGGTGGGACCAGGCCGAGCCGGTGCAAGGCCGCGCCGACGAGCGCAACGAGCGCATCGACATGGTGACGCGCGGAATGCTGGGACTCACGGTGGCCTGCGCACGCTGCCACGATCACAAGTACGATCCGATCTCGCAAAAGGATTATTACTCGCTCGCGGCTGTGTTCTTGAACACCACATATCACGAATATCCCGCGACGTCGCCGGCCGAAATGGCGGCTTGGGAGAAGCAGCAGAAGGTCATCGACGACAAGGAAGAAGTCCTCGACGAATTTCATGGAGAAACAAAGCGAGCTGTATTCGCAGATGCTGGCGCAAAAGACCTCGAAGTACATGATCGCCGCGTGGCAGGTGACCGGCGAGCCGAAGAAAAAGGTCGCCGAAGCGGCGGTGGATCAAAAAGTCGATCCTGAAATGCTGGAGCGCTGGATCAAGTTCCTGGCCAAGCCGCCCAAGCATTATTCATACCTGCACGACTGGCAGGACATGGTGAAGTGCGGGGGCACTCTGGAACAGGCGCAGTTCCTGGCGGATTATTTTCAGAACCTGGTTCTGGCAGTGGCCAATGAAGCCGCGGCGCTGAAAGAAGAGAACGACATCATCAAGGCCAAGGCGGACGTTCGCAAAGAAGCCGCGCCGCGATGCCTATCCCAACGAGTTCGAGACCAACGATCAGTTCTGCCCGGGCTGCGATCTGGAGCTGAAGACCATGCCGATCGAGCGAACGAATCTGTACCTGGACGTTTATCCGCGCCGACCAGGATTCCGAGAGCGATACGCGTCCCGATCCGGGCCTGCTGTCGTTGCGCGATTGGGCGCTGGAGCGGCATTTTTCGGCGGAAACGGCCGAGCATGTCGCGGCTCTGCGGGCCGAAATCGAAGCGCTGAAGAAAGCGCAGGCGCCGTATCCGTTCCTGCATGGCGCGAGCGACACGACAGACCATACAAGACCATGCACGTCAACGTGCGCGGCAATCCGCACACGCTGGGCGATCCGGTGCCGGAACGTTTTCTCTCGGTCTTGTCGCCGCCCGACCCGAAGCCGTTTGCCAAAGGCAGCGGCCGTCTGGAACTGGCCGACGCCATCGTCGCAAGTCCGATCGCGGCGCGCGTGATCGTCAACCGCGTGTGGAAGTGGCATTTCGGATCCGGCATCGTGGAAACGCCGGATAACTTCGGCAAGATGGGCGATCCGCCGTCCGATCCCGAGCTGCTCGAATATCTAGCGAGCAGTTTCGTCAAGAACGGCATGTCGATCAAGAAGCTGCACCGCGAGATTCTGCTTTCGTCCACCTATCAACTGAGCACCGAATCGTCGCCCGAGAACGCCGAGAAGGATGGCGCCAACCGGCTGTACTGGCGCGCCAACCGCCAGCGCCTGGATGCCGAGGCCATCCGCGATTCGCTGCTGTTTGTCGCCGGAGACACTGGATCTGAAGAAGACCGGCGGGCCGTCCACCGACTTCGCCGACGACAACTTCCGCCGCACGGTCTACTGCAAGATCAGCCGCTACCGGCTGGACAATTTCCTGCAGGTATTCGATTTTCCGAATCCGTCCTTCACCGCCGAGCAGCGCTTCACCACCAATGTTCCGCTGCAACGCCTGTATTTCATGAACAGCAGTTTTGTGTACAAGCAGGCGCGAGACTTTTGCCAAGCGCGTGTACGACGAAGCCAACGACACGGCGCGGATTCAGAAGGCGTATCGCATTTTGTTTGGGCGCGCGCCGAGCGAAGCGGAGACCAAGGCCGGCTTCGATTTCTTGCAGGCCCATCCGGAGACGCCCGGAGATGCAGGTGGCCGGCCAACCGACCACGGCCTGGAACGAGTATACGCGCGTGTTGCTCAGCTCCAACGAATTTGAGTTTGTGAACTAAGGCAGAAAGGAACAACGACGATGTTGCATTTACCCGCCCGCCAGCCGCTCTCGCGGCGCGAAGCTTTGTGCAGGATGGGCAGCGGCTTTGGCATGCTGAGTTTTGCCAGCCTGATCGGCGAGTCGCTTGCGAAGGCCGACGCAACCACCGTTCAGGGCGTGCCCAGCGCGCGCATTCCCGACTTCAAACCCAAAGCCAAGCACGTCATTTTCCTGTTCATGAATGGCGGCGCATCGCAGATCGACACGTTCGATTACAAGCCGATGCTCGAAAAGTACAACGGCCAGCCGCTGCCGGGCGCGATCCCCGATCACGAGCGCAAAACCGGCAACCTGATGCAGTCGCCGTTCACGTTCAAGAAGTACGGCAAGAGCGGAATCGAGGTCAGCGAGATCTTCCCGCAATCTGGGCGAGTGCGTCGACGACATGTGCCTGATCAAGTCGATGTACACCGACATCCCCAATCACGAGCCATCGCTGCTGATGATGAACGTCGGCCACATCCAGCCCGGCCGGCCTTCCATGGGGTCTTGGCTTACGTACGGGCTGGGCACGGAGAACAAGAATCTGCCCGGCTTCGTGGTGCTGTGTCCCGAAGTGCCGACCACCGTCGGGCCGCCGCTGTGGAACTCGGCATTTCTTCCGCCGGTCTATCAGGGGACCTACATTTCCGACAATGTCCGCGACAAGAAATTCGATCCGGAAAAGCTGATTCCCAACATCCGCAACGCACGATTCGATCTGAAGCAGCAGAAGAGCGAGCTCGATCTGCTGAGCCAGCTCGATCGCTTGCAGATGCAGCAGGAGCACGCCGACGATCCGCAGCTCGACGCCACGCTGCAATCCATGGAAACCGCCTACCGCATGCAGACCGAGGCGCCCGACGTCTTCGATGTCCGCAAAGAGAGCGAAGCCACCATCAAGCTGTACGGCGAGGGAAGCACTGCGCGCGGCTGCCTGACTGCGGCCCGCCTGATCGAGCGCGGCGTTCGCATGGTGCAGGTGTATTACGCCAAAGGCGATCCCTGGGACCATCACTTCGATATCGAACTGCACCGCAAGACCGGCAAGGATTCCGATCAGCCGTTCGCGGCTCTCATCAAGGATCTAAAATCGCGCGGCCTGTTGGACGAAACGCTGATCGTGTGCGGCTCCGAGTTCGGCCGGACCCCGGTGGTGGAAGTGGGCAGCGGATTCATGGGCGGCCAAGTACACAACGGCCGCGATCATAATCCGCATGGCTTCACCGTGTGGCTGGCCGGCGGCGGCGTGAAGGGCGGCATGACGTATGGCACCACCGACGATTTCGGCTGGAAGGGCGTCGACAAGCGGGTGCACGTGCACGATCTGCACGCCACCATTTTGTATCTGCATGGGCATCGACCATACCAAGCTGACATATCGTTACAGTGGCCGCGACTTCCGGCTCACCGACGTCGCCGGAAACGTGATTCACGACATCATTGCCTAGTATTGCTAGCGCTTAGTACTTTCATAAAAATTTGCGATACAGATTTCCTTGACAGTGCTTCGTAACCAGGGTAATAATTAGAAAACTGCCGCGTGGGGTTCCCGTGCTCTGAAGTGTTTTTCCGTGCGGATTTCTTACTGCCGCACCGCCCCGCAGTTTCGCTAATTGCTCCTCGACTGAGTCGCTCGCCGCACCGCTCCCGCGGCCCTCTCGCCTTGTCGGCGCCCGAGCCAGTCGCTCTGTCTTGATTTCCAAACTTTCAGTTCGAGGAGAGGCATATGTTGACGAGGACTTTTGTACGGCGTTCCCGGCGGAGTCTTTTGGCGGGACTGAGCTTGCTGACCGCGCTCTTTCTGGCGGCGATCTCGATGCTCCAGGCCCAATCCACCAGTTCCTTGCACGGCGTGGTTTCCGACGCGCAGGGCGGCGTCATTCCCGCGGCGGTGGTGCAATTGAGCAGCCGCAGCACGGGCGCAAGCCGCCAGGTGGTTACCGACAACACCGGAGAGTACCAATTCCTCCAGGAAATGCCGGGCGAGTATACCTTGACTGTCACCAAGCCTGGGTTTTCGCAAGCAACGCGCGAACACGTGGTGCTGCAAATCAACGTCCCGGCGACCCTCAATCTTGCAGATGGAAATCGGCACCACCGGCCAAACAGTGAACGTCACGGCGGAAACTTCGCTGGTCAGCACCTCCGACGCATCGGTCGGCAATGCATTCACCGAGCATTCGATCAAGCAGTTGCCGCTCGACACGCGCAACGTCGTGCAGTTGCTGAGCCTGCAACCGGGCGTGACCTCCAGCGGCGAAGTGCTGGGATCGCGGCGCGATCAGAACAACATCATTCTCGACGGCGTGGATGTGAACGATAACGAGAACTCGGGATCTGGGCGGCATTGCCAACTCGGGATCTTCGCAAGGTTCCAACGCCAATTTGACGCCGTCTCAAACGTCCGTTTCGAAGGCTTCAACTCCGTGCTGCCGATTCCGCTGGATTCGGTACAGGAATTCCGCGTGACGGTGGCCGGGCAGGGCGCCGATGAGGGCCGCTCGTCCGGCGGCCAAGTGGTACTGGTCACGAAAAGCGGCACCAATCAATTGCACGGCTCGGCCTACGAATACAACCGCAATACGGTTACCGCGGCCAACACCTGGTTCAACAATCGCGCCGGCGTGCCGGTCACGCCCCTGAACCGCAATCAGTTCGGCGCTTCGCTCGGCGGTCCGGTCAAGAAAGACCGCATCTTCTTCTTCTTCAACTACGAGCGCCGCATCGACGCCAGTTCCGCGGCGGTGGAGCGCCTCGTGCCCAAGCGAAAATCTGAAGCAAGGCATTCTCACCTTCGCCGACGCCAACGAACAACATCTACACGCTCACTCCCGCGCAGATTCAGCAGGTCGATCCTCTGCACATCGGCGTAAATCAGGCTTATCTGAACATCCTCAAACAGTACCCGGTGGGCAACGACCCCAACTATGGCGGCGGCGGTAACGCTGATGGAGGTCTGAATTTCACGGGCTACCGCTTCAACGCGCCCGACGCCTTGGACAATCGCGCCTATGTCGGGAAGATGGATTTCATACTCGACAGCGCCGCTAAGCACACGGTCTCCGTGCGCGGCACGCTATCCAACGCCAATCAGGATCAACCGAGCGCCCTGGCTCAATTTCCCGGCCAACAGCCCGCCAGTGAACTGTTGAACAACAGCAAAGGCATCTCGGCCACCTACACCGCCATCTTGACGCCCAGCCTGATCAACAACTTCACCTTCGGATACACGCGCCAGGGCTTGGCCTTCTCGGGAACACCTGGCGACTCATTCACGTTCTATCCGCTGGATCCGCTGCAAAATTACAACAGCAGCGCGCGCGCCAACGGCCGCATTTTGCCAGTCAAAAACATCGTAGACACGCTGACCTGGACCAAGGGCAAGCACACCATCACCACCGGTATCAACTTCCGGATCATGACCAACAACAAGTTCACCTATTCGCAGTCGTACCCGAGCTATGGGTTTAACGCTAACGTGGCGGTAGGTTTGGGCGAAGATATTCAAACCGACCTCACAATTACATGATCGCCAAAACCGGCAATTCCAACTTCGCGCTCGGCAACACATTCTCCGCGAGCCTCGGGAATGGGAATTCTGCTGGGGTTGGTGAACAATGTTCAAGCAACCTATCAGGTTGGACCGGACGGCTCGCTGTTACCGCAGGGAGCGCCCGACGCACGCGCATTTTCGTATGCGCGAATACGAGGGCTTCGTCAGCGATCAATGGCGCGCAACGCGTGAATTGACGCTTACGTTTGGACTGCGCTACACCAATGATCCACCGCCATATGAGGCCAATGGTCTGCAAGTCGCGCCCAACGTCGGGCTCGATCAGTACTTTGGCGCAGCGCGATTACCTGGGGTCGCAGGGCGTTCCCTCCAACGCCATGCCCAATGCGATCCTGAGCTACAACCTGAACGGCCCGGTGAACGGGAAACCGAGTTGGTACAACCCCGATGACAACAACTTTGGTCCGCGCTTCGCCCTGGCCTAGGCTCCGAAGGATCGCGGCGGTATCTGATCGAGAAGATTTTCGGCTCAGGCGGTGTCTTCCGCGCGGGCGGCGCGCATGCTGTATGACCGTTTCGGAAGCGAGCTGATCACCGAATTCGATCAGTTCGGCTCATTCGGCCTGGCCACCACGCTGAACAACCCGGTGTCCTACACTTTCACCACATCGCCGCGTTACAACGGCAGCGTGCCGGCGCTTCCACCCGCTCCCACCGGCGGCTTCCCCTACACTCCACCTGACGTCAATGGGATCGTCGGTGAATACCAGGGAATCTATCCGAACTTGAAGTCCCCATATTCCATCCTGCTCAATGCGTCGTTTGCGCGCCAAGTGCCGGGTAAAATGACGCTCGAGATCTCGTATGCCGGACGGCTCTCCCGCAAGCTGCTGTTACAAGGCGATGTAGCCACACCTCTGGAGAACTTGTACGATCCAGCGTCGGGCCAGACCTGGCTCTCAGCCATGACGACCATCCGTAACGCCTATAACTCCGTCTGTTCGTCGCTGGGCTTCCCGGGTCAGAATTGCGCCCCGAGCGCCGCGGCGCAGGCGGTGATGAACAATCCTTCGTTGGTGCCGAACATTCCCTACATTCAGAACATGTTCGCGCCGGTAAAGAACGCCTTTTTCAACGGTAGCGCCGCCGCGAACTACTTCTACGGCATCTACGGTGTCTACGGAGGCAGCTATTTGGACATGCTGCATTCGGTAGACCGCATTCAAGGTCAATACACCGCGCCTGGGACCTGCGCTTCCAAGTTCGGGTGCTATACATTCTTCGCTCCGCAAATGAGCTCGATGCCTACCTGGATGAACGCCGGCGACGCCGACTATAATGCCGCTACGGTCAGCTTACGGCGCGCCTTCAGTTCCGGACTGTCATTCGATTTCAATTACACGCTGTCGCACTCCATCGACAACGCATCGGCCGCCGAAGGGTCTTCCGGCCAGGATGGGGCGGTGATTCAGAATGTATTTAACCCGGGCCAGTTCCGCGGCTCATCCGATTTCGACATCCGCAATCAGGTGAATATCGACGTGGTGTATGAACTGCCCATCGGCAAGGGCAAACCGTTCTGGAGCACTGCTCCGGGATGGGCCAACGAGATTTTCGGCGGCTGGCAGATTTCAAGCTATCGCGCGGTTCGCGAGCGGCTTGCCCAGCGTGATCCAGGGCAATCAAACCTGGGACGTGAACTACTGGCAGGGCACTCTTGCTACTGCGACGGCGCCCTATAAAGTGACGAACGGATACGACACCAGCGGCAACCCAAGCGTATTTGGCAGCACCGGCGCGACCAGCAGTTTCGCCGATGCGTATCCTGGATCCGCGGCCGGAACACGTGCTCTGGTTCGCCTGGCCGGCATGAAGAACTTCGACATCGCGGTGGCGAAATCGTTCCCGCTTCCTTGGGAAGGCCACAGCATCCAGTTCCGCGCGGAAGCCTATAATGCATTTAACAACGTGAACTTCATCCAGCCCAGCCTCTCGCTGCAAAGCCCCGGTGCATTCGGCGAATATCAGAACACCATGCCGCCGCGCGAAATGCAGTTCGCTTTACGCTATGAGTTTTAACCGTAGCGGGGCTTTGATCCTCGCTCTCTTGACCGTGAGTGGCGTGCTCCCCGGCGCCACCACGGTTCTCGATTACATCCCGCTTTCCATCGACGGCAAGCCCGTGCCGCTCGCCTCCTATCGCGGCAAAGTGCTCCTGATCGTCAATGTCGCCAGCCGCAGCATCTTCACGCCGCAGTACGAGGGCCTCGAAGCGCTTTACCAGAAATACAAAGACCAGGGACTCGTGATCCTGGCTTTCCCCAGCAACGATTTCGGCCAGGAAGAACCGGACGGCAACGATGCCATCAAGCAGCTCGCCGAGGGCAAGTACAAAGTCACGTTTCCGATTTTTGCGAAGGTCTCACTCGCGGGCGAACATGTGGCGCCGCTCTTTCAGTTCTTGATGGACAAGCAGGCTAATCCCACCACGGGCGGCCCCATCCGTTGGAATTTCACCAAGTTCCTGGCTGACCGCGACGGCAAGATCGTGCAGCGATTCGAGCCCGACGTCACGCCCGATTCTCCCGAACTTGCCGTAGCCGTCGAAAACGCGCTGCACGGCGACAAGGAAAAACACGAAAAGCACGAAAACGAACGAGCGAGCGCCGGGGCTCGGAGCCGTCTCTCTGCGATATACTAGGAAATTCAACCGGCCATGTAGCCACCGAGTGCCCTGCTGCACGGACGGTTGAGATGCGAAAACTCTTACCAACATTATCCGCGCTTTTCCTGCTGTCGGGCGCCTTGAACGCCGCCGGCGAATCCGCCTACTTTCACCGTCGGCTGGTCTGTTTACGTCGGCTGGGATCCCTACCAGTACATGGCGAAATCCGGTCTCCTCAAGAAATGGGCAGACAAATATGGCGTCGCCATCAAGGTCCAGCGGTTCGATTACGCGCCTTCGCTCGACGCCTTCGTCGCGAAAAACATCGACGCGTGCGTGATGACCAATATGGAAGCGCTCGACATGCCGGCCGCCGCTGGAGTCGACACAACGGCCATCATCACCGGCGACTATTCCAACGGCAACGACGCCGTGCTGGTGCGGCACAATCTGACGCTCGGCCAGATTCCCGGCAAGCGCGTTCTACTGGTCGAGAAAACGGTCTCGCAATATCTATTCGAGCGAGCCATGACCCTCAACAACCTCAGCGCCGATATCAAGCGCGTCAAATATGTGAACACCTCGGACTCCGACATTGCGGGCGCTTTTCTAAGCGACACCAGCCAGGAGGCGGTCGTTACCTGGAAGCCGCTCGTCTCACAGATCCTGAAGGGCAAAGGGATCACCAAGATCTTCGATTCGTCGAAAATCCCCGGCGAAATTCTCGACCTCCTGGTAGTCCGCACCGACATCCTCAACCGGCCCGATGGCTCCGGCCAGCGATTCGCCAAGGCCGTCGTCGGCGCATGGTACGAGCTGACGTCGCAAATGGCCAAGCCCGGACCGGAAGGCGACAAAGTTCTTGCGGCGATCGCCGGCGTTTCCGAAGACACGCTGGAATCGTACAAAGAGCAGCTCGCCACCACGCACCTGTTCTATACGGCCCCGTCCGCGGTCGAGATGACGAAATCCGATCAGTTGAAAAAGACCATGGAGCTCGTCCGCCAATTCTGCTTCTCGCATCGATTGCTGGGCGACAAGACCAGCTCGCCGGACGACGTCGCGATTCGATTCCCCGACGGTTCTATTCAAGGCAAGAAGGAACGCGTACGTCTGCGGTTCGACGCGTCCTACATGGAACTCGCCGCGGGAGGCAAACTGTGAGCGTGCTTCAAATCCACGCACATCCTTCGCGGACCACTGTCTGGATTCTCTCCTGGTTCCTGTTTGGCGCCGGCGTGATCAGCTATTTCTGGGTCTCCCGCGCGCGCCACCGCGACAATCCGGACGACCGCGTGATGCCCACGCTGCACCAGATGAGCCAGGCTTTTGTCGACGCCACGTTGAAGCCGGCCGAGGACGACGAGGCGGTGGCCAATCCCGATCAACAATCGCTGGCGGCGAGCGTGATCCAGCGCAGCATGCTCTGGAAAGACACCGTGGCTACGGGACGCCGCTTCCTCATCAGCATGGCGCTGTTATTTCCCGCCGTGCTTCTGGGGTTGCACATGGGCATGTTTCCCTATGTGGGATCATTTTTCCTGCGCTTCGTTCTGTTTTTCGACAAAATTGTCGCGCTGTCGCTGCTTCCGATTCTGTTCATCGCGTTCGGGATCGACGAACTGGCCAAGGTGATGCTGATCGTAATCGGCGTTGCGCCAACCATCATCCTGGACGCCTTCAATCTCACGCGCAGCGTGCCCAAAGAGCAGATCGTCAAGGGCTTCACTCTGGGCGCGGGCGATTTCTCCATCACCTACCGCATCGTCCTAAAACAAATTTGGCCGCGGGTGTTGAACAGCATCCGGCTCAATTTGAAGGCGGTGATGCTGTTCCTGTTCGCCGGCGAGATGATCGCGTCCACCGACGGCCTGGCGTATCGGATCGCGCTGCTGCGTCGCCATATGGGAATGGATACCATCATCCCGTACGTGCTGTGGGTGGCTTTGCTGCTGTTCTTGGTCGATTTTGGGATGCGAACGTTGAACCGCAAACTGCATCCCTGGTTTCAGGAGGCCTGAGTTTCAGGAGGAATGACGCGAGTGGCCTCAGCACAAACGCTACCCGAACAACGCACCGAACCAGCAGCCTTGGAGTCGCGTGCGTTGATTCGCGTGCAGGACGTCTTTGTCGAATACGGCCAGCCGGGAAATCCGGCGAAGCGGATCCTCAATAACATCAGCCTCGATATTCAACCCGGAGAGTTCATCTCCATCGTTGGACAAACGGGCTGCGGAAAGTCCACCTTGTTGCGGCTCGTGCTCGCGGAAGAAATGCCGGCAGGTGGCCAGGTGCTGGTGGAAGGCAGCCCCCGCAAGCAACCGGACCGGCGCTGCGGATACGTACCGCAGAAATATTCCCTGTTCCCGGATCGCACCGTGATCGAGAACATCACGTTTGGGCTGGAAGTCACCGAGATCGGAATCCTGGGCGGCTTTTCTCCCGCCAAGCGCGTGCGCCGGAAGCGAATTCCGCTCCGAGGCGATCAGCTATTTGCGCCGTATGGGTTTGCGGGAATCGGACGCAATCAAATATCCGCACCAGCTTTCCGGCGGCATGCAGCAGCGCGTAGCCATCGCGCAAGCGCTTATCATGCGGCCCAAAATCCTTTTGATGGATGAAGCCTTCAGCGCGCTCGATCCTGGCACGCGCACAGGGATGCAGCGCTTGATCAAGGATCTGTGGCGCGAAACCGGAACCACGATTCTCTTCGTAACCCACAATCCGCGCGAAGCCGTACTCCTCGCCACTCGCGTGATCGCGCTCGGCCGCACCGGCGACGACGACGGCGCCAATGTGGTGCTGGATCTCTCCGTGCCGGACACGGCCGGCGAGCTTGAAATCGCAGCCCTGGTTCGCCGCGTCGAACAAACCACCTTCCCCGGCGGCGCGGAAAACGACGAACAAACCGGTGCCCCGGAAGTCTGAAACGAAGCCTAAACTAGAAAGGTAAGCAACTACAACCAAGCCTCCATGTCCTTTTACAAGAGCCATGCCCCGAAGCATCGGGAACACACCAGAGAGATCAAGCTGCCGGAACTGGAAGGCATGAAAGCCCTCCGCGACGAGGATCACATTCCATTGCGGCAGTGGCAAGAGGAGGTCCGGCGCGGCAAGGAATTCGGCCTGGAATGCGTCGATTCCATCCAAGACAAATCCGAGATCAGTTGTTTCCAGCGTGGCGAATTGCCGCACTGGTCCGGCATCAATACGTTTCTTAAGACCCCATATCTGGAAGACGTGCGCAAAGTCGGCGAATACGACGTGGCTTTTGTAGGCGTGCCGTTCGACATCGGCACCACCTACCGCGCGGGCACGCGCTTCGGCCCGCAAGGAATCCGCCGCATTTCGTCGCTATACACCACCTACAATTTCGAACTGGGCGTCGATCTCCGCGAGTCGCTCAAGATGTGCGACGTCGGCGATATCTTTTGCCCCGCTAACATCACCAAGAGTCACGACCAGATCACTAAGGGCGTCGCGCACATCCTGTCGCAAGGAACGTTGCCGATGATCATGGGCGGCGACCATTCCATCGGCTTCCCTTGCGCGCGCGGCGTGGCGCAATGCGTCGAAGGCAAAGTCGGCATCATTCATCTGGACCGGCACATCGACACGCAGGAAAAAGACATGGACGAGATCATGCACACCTGTCCGTGGTTCCATGCGACAAACATTCCGAACTGCCCGCCGACGAATCTGGTGCAAGTCGGTATCGGTGGCTGGCAGGTGCCGCGGCCGGGTGTGAAGAAAGGTCGCGAGCGCGGGTCGACGGTGCTGACCATCCAAGACATCGAGCGCATCGGCATCGACAAGACGATCGAGATCGCGCTGGAAGTGGCCTGGAAGGGCGCAAGTGCCGTGTATCTTTCCTTCGATGTCGATTCGGTCGACGCGGGATTTGTGCCCGGCACTGGCTGGCCGGAGCCCGGCGGCTTCCTTCCTCGCGAGGCGCTCGCGATCTTGAAAGGCGTCGCCAAAGAAGGCATCGCGGCCATGGAAGCTGTCGAGGTTTCCCCGCCCTACGATATCTCCGACATCACCGCACTCGTAGCGGTGCGCGCAATGGTGGACGTGCTGGCCTCGATGACCAAACACGGCCGGATTGGCGGAAAACTGCACTGACGCCCGCGTTCATTCTCGCCACGGATATTCCGCGCTGGGACGCGAATGCGCTTGCCGCGGCATGTGAGCCGATTCTCGGTTTCCGCCCGGCGATCGAAGCGGCATCGTTCGAGGCGTTATCGACCGCAATTTCCGCTCGCGATTCCGGCGAGATCTTCGTCCTTCCCACGGCCCTCGATTTCAACCTGCTCCAGCGCGAGGCGCTTGGCCGCGCCATTGGCGAAGCACGCCGCGCAAGACCGGCGCTGGTCATACATCATGACGACGCCGATCCCGGCCATCCGTTGCTCGTGGAAGCTCTGGCCGACCGAGTGGGCACCCGCCACCGGACTAATCTTCGCAGCTAGCGGACACGGCGACGCGGGCGACCGCTCGCAGAGCTATCGGCTGATGCGTTTAATTTGGGAGCGGTTGAGCCTCACGGCGGGCGAAGTGGGATTCGTGCGGCATGCGCAACCATTTCTCGCGCATACGCTCGAAAAATGCGCGCAGCGTTCTCTGAACTGGGTGGTGCTTGCGCAAGCGTTATGGCGCACCGAGCACGTCGAATTCGCGGAAGTCATTTTGCAAAATTTTCAACGTGACCATCCGGAAGCCGCCGCGTGGCGCATGGCCGAGCCGCCCGGCGACCATCCAGCGCTCACTGCCTGGCTGACGCAGCGCATCACGCGATTGTGGAACGAAAAACGCGCGCGCGAGTCCGTGCGAGTGGCATCGCCCAAGCGAAACATTTCTGCCCCGGAATGTCAGACTGTCGGCGCGGGCGTGATCGCGCGTGTCCCGGACCGCTCGCGTATGGGCTGCCTGCTCGAACAGATTCTGCCTCCAGGCAATCCCGAGCCGCGTGCTCGTCAAAGTCACCTGGCATGGCTATGCGACGGGAACCTACACCGATCCGGCTGCGCTCGATCTTTTGCTCAGCGCTCTGCCCGCGCCTGCGATCGTTCTGGAGGGCCACACATCGTCAAGAAACCTGGAGGAAGCGGCGTTCAATTGGGAGACAGAGGCTCGCGACAATCGCGCGTGGATTCGGCAACAGGACGCGGAGTATTTGCGCCGTACCGGTCTCACCGGCGTCCTGGCCAAACACCACGCCGAGTACGTCAACATCACCGAAGCCTACTGGGACGGCTCATGCAATGACGACAACGTTCCCGAAGTGCTGCTCCAATACGCCGGCTGCCCGATGATCAGCTTCGCCAAATTCAAAGGCCCGACTCGGCTCGCGATTTCCAATCTCTTCGGCCTCATTCCCGATCCGCTGCGCTCGGCCTGGCATGGGCCGAACATCACGTACTTCGCGCGGGTCTGCTGTGATATCGCCAAGTCTACGGCGCTCTGTTCCCGCTCAGCGGCATCAACGAGGCGCTGTATTCCGCGGTGCGATGGAATCGCAAGGGCCTCTACCGCAGCCGTTGGGGCAATTACGATTTGATCTCCAATACGGGATACATTGCGGCCAGTTCCAATCTGACGACCGCCGACATTCTCGCCAGCCGTCTGCAAGGACAAGATGTGAATCGCAGCGCATTTTTCGACGTGGTACGCGCCGAACTGGGCTGGGATGAATCCGCCGCGGCCGATCCCGTGCCCGAGGCCGTTCAATGCGTTTTTGCCTGATGCAACCCAGCATGATCGCGCTCCTGCGGTTGCAACAACTCGCCGACAGCGCGTTACCCATCGGGGGCGCCGCGCATTCGTTTGGACTCGAAGCGTTGGTGGAAGCCGGTCTCTTGAACACCGAAACGCTGGCGTCATTTTTGGACGATTATCTTCACGAAACTGGCTCCCTCGAAGCCGCTTACTGCGTGGCGAGCTGCACTTTTCCAGGCATCCCTGAGTGGCTCGCTTGGAACGCCGAACTTGGCGCGCGAAAACTGGCCCGCGAATCCCGCGACGCTTCGGCCGCAATGGGCCGGCGGTTCCTGCGGCTGGCCGCGAGCATAACGGGAGATGAGTTGCTGCTCTCTGCATCCGAGCTCGAAGCGGAACTTCATCTCGCCGCTTGCTTCGGTTTGGTTGCAGGCGTCCTCGCGATCGATGCTGCTACCGCCGCCGCCGCCTATCTCCAGCAATCGATGACGGCGCTCGTGTCCGCCTGCCAACGCTTGCTCCCGCTCGGACAAACACAGGCGCACCAGATTCTTTGGAGTTTGAAACCCGCCATTCTCGCCGCCGTTGAGCGCAGCGTGACAGAGCCTTCGCTCGCGAGTTCCTTCACGCCTCTCCTCGATGTTGCGTCCGCCCGACATGCCACACTTTACACGCGCCTGTTCATGAGTTGAAATGAGCGCGCCCTCCCAACTCCATCTATCCTTCGAAGCTGCGGATGCCGGTACGACCATTCTGAGAGTCAAGAATCAGCAGCCGCCCTGGCGAGTGGTCCGCGGATTCCGCGCGCCTTCCGGCGAAACCTTGGCCCACATCCACAATCTCTCCGGCGGAATCCTGGATGGCGACGCGCTGCACTGCGAAATCGATCTCGGCGACGGAGCACAAGCGCAAGTGACGTCCACTGGCGCAACGCGAGTCTATCGCAGCCGTTCGCCCCAGGGTCTCGCATCGCAGCGAACCCGCGTAAACATCGCGGCCGGCGCGTATCTGGAATATTTGCCCGACCAACTGATCCCCTTCGCCGGCTCGCGCTTCGAGCAGACAACGCGAGTGGAACTCGATCCCGGCGGCTCCCTCATCTGGTGGGACCGCGTTGCGCCCGGCCGCGAAGCTTCGGGTGAGGTTTTTCGTTTTGACTCGCTTGCGTCGCACTTCGAACTCGTCGCCTGCGGGCAGCCGGTCGCGATCGAACGCTGGACCCTCACGCCATTCGCGGATAGACTCGATTCTCTTGCCCGGCTCGGACCCTTCCGGCACTTCGCATCCTGCTATGTCTGCCGCGCGGGCGAGCAGCCAGTCTATTGGAGGACCCTCGAAGCGCAACTGCAAATCATCGCGGACCAGCTTTCCAGCTCTGAGATATTATGGGGGGTGACCTCGTTGAGGGCGCATGGCCTGGTGATCCGCGGCGTCGCGATCCATGGACGCGCTCTGGCAAGCGGGCTCGTCGAATTTTGGAGAGCCGCCAAGTGGTCTCTTTGTGGCCGGGTCGCCACGCTCCCAAGAAAAATTCATTGATCATTACTTGAAGGAGAAAGCTGAGTGCATCTGACTCCGCGCGAGCAGGAAAAATTGATGATCTTCGTCGCTTCCGAATTGGCCAAGAAGCGGCGCGCGCGCGGCCTGAAGCTCAACTATCCGGAGGCCATGGCGATCCTCTCAGCCGAAATTCTGGAAGCGGCGCGCGACGGCAAGAGCGTTGCCGGCATCATGAGCATGGGCGGTTCCATCCTAACGCGCGCAGACGTTATGGATGGCGTCGCGGAGATGATCCATGAAGTGCAGGTGGAAGCGACCTTCCCCGACGGCACCAAGCTGGTGACGATTCACGACCCGATTCAATAGGAGCCCGCATGCATCCCTGGCGAATATTTTCTCGACGACGGAGACCTGGAATTGAACGCGGGCCGCGCCACGGTTCGCAGTCGTTGTCAGCAACCGGGGCGATCGGCCGGTCCAAGTTGGCAGCCATTATCATTTCTTCGAAGTCAATTCCGCCCTCGATTTCGACCGCGGCGGCCGCGTACGGCATGCGCCTGGATATCGCCGGCGGGCACCGCTATCCGATTTGAACCGGGCGAAGAGAAGGAAGTGCCGCTGGTGGCGTTCGCCGGAACTCGCGCGCGTGTACGGCCACAACGGCAAAAGTGAACGGAGCTCTAACGAAATGAGCGTGAAGATCCCCCGCCGCACCTACGCCGATTTGTACGGACCCACCCGCGGCGATCGCGTCCGCCTGGCCGATACCGAATTGATCGCCGAAGTCGAACACGATTACACCGTCTACGGCGATGAGATCACGTTCGGCGGAGGCAAAGTGATTCGCGACGGCATGGGCCAAAGTTCCACCGCCACACGCGAAGCCGAGCACGGCGCGCTCGATCTGGTGATCACCAACGCGCTGATCATCGATCATTGGGGCATCGTGAAGGCCGATATCGGGCGTCCGCGATGGCCGCATCGTGAAAATCGGCAAGGCCGGCAATCCCGACACGCAAGCCGGCGTCGATCCGGATCTGGTGGTCGGCGCTTCCACCGAAGTGATCGCGGGCGAAGGCAAGATCCTCACCGCGGGCGCGATCGACAGCCACATCCACTTCATCTCGCCGCAGCAAATCTATGAGGCGCTGTCGAACGGCACCACAACCATGATCGGCGGTGGCACCGGCCCCGCCACCGGCACCAACGCGACCACGTGCACGCCGGGCCGCTGGAACCTGGAGCAGATGTTTCGCGCCGCGGAAGCTTGGCCCATGAACTTCGGATTCCTCGGCAAAGGCAATGCCGTCCGCGCGCGATCCGCTGGCCGAGCAGGTTCTCGCCGGCGCCTGCGGACTGAAGCTGCACGAGGACTGGGGCACCACGCCCGCCGCCATCGATGCCTGCCTGCGCGTGGCCGACGAGTACGACGTCCAGGTCGCGATCCACACCGACACCCTGAATGAAGCGGGTTTCGTCGACGATACCATCGCCGCCATCGCCGGGCGAACCATCCACACCTATCACACCGAAGGCGCGGGCGGCGGCCATGCGCCCGACATCATCAAGATCGCCGGACTGCCGAACATTCTGCCGTCATCCACGAATCCCACGCGTCCGCTCACCGTGAACACCATCGCCGAGCATCTGGACATGCTGATGGTCTGCCATCATCTGAATCCGCAGGTGCCCGAAGACGTCGCGTTCGCCGAAAGCCGCATCCGGCAGGAGACCATCGCGGCCGAAGACATCCTGCACGATCTCGGCGTCATCAGCATGATGTCGAGCGATTCGCAGGCCATGGGCCGCATCGGCGAGGTGGTGACGCGCACCTGGCAAACCGCACACAAGATGAAAGTGCAGCGCGGCCCGCTCCCGGGCGATTCTTCGCGAAACGACAACCAGCGCATCAAGCGGTACGTCGCGAAATACACCATCAATCCCGCCATCGCGCACGGCATCGCGAGCGAAGTCGGGTCCATCGAAGCCGGCAAGCTCGCCGACATGGTGCTCTGGAGCCCGGCGTTTTTCGGCGTCAAACCGGAAATGATCATCAAAGGCGGCTTCATCGCCTGGAGCGTGATGGGCGACGCCAACGCGTCCATTCCAACGCCGCAGCCGGTGCTGTATCGCCCGATGTTCGGATCGTTCGGAGCAGCGCCCCAATCAACCGCGGCTACCTTCGTTTCAGGTGCGTCGTTTCCTTACATGGAAAAGCTCGGCTTGGGCAAGCGCCTGGTGCCCGTGCAGAACTGCCGGAAGATCGGCAAGGCCGACATGATCCACAATTCAGCCACGCCGCGTATCGAAGTGGACCCGGAAACGTATGAAGTCCATGCCGACGGCGAGCTTCTCACCTGCGAACCCGCGAGCGTCCTGCCGCTTGCGCAGCGCTATTTTCTCTTCTAGATCTATGAACCACAATCACACCCATCGCGCGTTTCGCATCGGCGTCGCGGGACCGGTCGGCAGCGGCAAGACCGCGCTGGTGCATGTCTTGAGCCAGAAGTTATGGCCGGAGGTGAACCTGGCCGTCGTCACCAACGACATTTACACGCGCGAAGATGCCGAATTCCTGATCCGCCAGGGCACGCTTCCGGCGGATCGTGTGACCGGCGTCGAAACCGGCGGATGCCCGCATTCCGCCATTCGCGAAGACGCTTCGATGAATCTCGAAGCCATCGAGAATCTCGAGCGCACGCACCACGGCCTGGAACTGGTCTTCATCGAAAGCGGCGGCGATAATCTCGCGGCGGCATTCAGCCCTGAGCTGGTGGATGTTTCGATTTACGTGATCGATGTCGCGGGCGGCGACAAGATCCCGCGCAAAGGCGGACCGGGAATCATCCGCTCCGATTTGCTGGTGATCAACAAAATCGATCTCGCGCCGTATGTGGGAGCCTCGCTCGAAGTGATGGAGCGCGACGCGCGAAAAATGCGCGGCGATCGCCCGTTTTTATTCACGAATCTGCGCGCGGGCTCGGGCGTTCCCGAACTAACGGCGTGGGTGCGGCAAAAGATGAGCGAGCCCGCCGAAGCCCGCCATCGAGTGGTCACGATGAAGGACCTCGCTGGCCGGCCCGCGAGCCATGCCCACTCGCACGCGCACTAGCGGGATTCACTTCACGGCGATCGTGACCGCCGCGCTTTGCTGCCCACCCACGGACAGTGTTACGGTCGCATTCCCCGATGGCAATCCGCTTGGAACGATTGCGTTCACCTGATAAAGTTGCGCGAACAACGGCGCCAGACCCGCGAACTCGGCGGTCTGCTGCTTCCCGCCGATCGTTACGGTAACAGGGTTGTTCGTATTCGACAGCGGAGAAAGCGGAGTCTGACTCCCCGCGGCCACCTTTGGAGTCACCGCTCCCAATCCGGAGGCGTAGAGCACGATCACATCGCCTGCCGAAACCGGACTGTTATTCGGCAACGGCGCGCCCTTGGAGCTGTACACGTTGTACAGCGCGGCTCCAGTACCGGCGCCGTTCTGAGTAAACATGGCCGGCACCGCCGCTGCGATCACGATCGGCTGCGGGACGGAAATTGTATTGCCCCTTTGCACAATGAGTTGCTGGGTGCTGTTGACCGGAACGTCGTAGGGCACGATCGCGTTGATCTGGCCGAGGCTCGTAAATAGGAGCGGCAGTTGTTCGCCGTTCAAAAACACCGAGGTGTCTCCGAGCTGGGTGCTGAGCGGGAACGTAGTGGACCCGGCGAGACCCTTGGCGAGATTCGATCCGAAGATCGCGCTGAACGATCCCGGCGCCAGCGGCTGATTGTGGACGAAATTCGCCGCGTTCACAATGCCTCCGGTTGACACCAAAGGCACGGCGTCGTTCGATGCCAACGAGCCGCCGATCTGGGCGTGTCCCGTCAATGCCGGTTCGATCTCCTGCGCCTGCGCTGTGAGGGTTACTCCTGGCGACGCGTTAGCTGCGTTCCATGTCCCGGTCCAGCTTCCGTTACCGATCGATGCTAAGGACAAAGCCGGATCGCCGGAGGAGAACGTCACCGTCACACCGCCGGAGTTCAATGGGTTTCCGCAGTCGTCTACCACAGTGACTTCGATCCCTGTGGGCCAACCGGCGTTGACACTAAAGCCGCCCCCCAGCAGCGTGAATACCGGCAGAAGCTGGGTGGGTTTGCAGGCAGTGGCGCGCGGCTCATCCTTCGCCTCGATGGATGGGACGCTGACACCAGCGGGTAAGACGAGCAGCAGCACCTCGACGTGGAGTATCTGCGATGTTGAAGAGGGTGCGGACGGGTTCACGAACGAAACGCTCAAATCTCCTATGTAAGCGCCGGCTGCGAGGCCTTGCAGCGACGGCTGCACGCTGACTGTGCCGGACTGACTGGAACTGACGTTGCCGGATGCCGGGGTCGTGTTCAGCCACGACACATTCCCGCTGACGAAAGGAGTCGCCAGATAGGTAAGCGCAACGGGAGATGGATTGGTAATCGATACCGTTTGGGCGGTGGGATCCGTCCCGCCAGCGCTGCCAATGAAGATGAGCCCGGATGGACCGAGAGAGCCGCCGGGACTATTGGCTGGCGAAACCAGGTTCAACACCACCGATGCGAATTGTGGCGAATCGGCAGCTCCCGACGCGGAGAACGAGACCTTGCCGTAATACGTGCCAGGCTGTAATCCGGCTATGTTGACACTCACAGTGACCGAACCAGGTTTAGAGGCGCTGCTCGATCCGGAAGATGGGGTCACGCTTAGCCAACTTCCACCCGAAGGGATGGTGGAAACCGAAGCCGAGTAGTTCAGCGTGCCGGCTCCGGTGATTGAGGACAGCGATGGTTTGCGGAGACGACGCGCTTCCGCCCGCGACAGCATCGAAGTAGAGTCCGGTTTGGGAGAGCGCGAGGTTCGGTTGGGTTCCCGTCACGACCGCGTTGACGGAAACCCCGAGGGTTTGCGATCCAGCCGAAACCGTGATGTTTCCCGAATACGTTCCCTGCTGCAGGTTCCCCGGATTGGCGACGATTGAAACGGTCGCGGAGCCGTAAGCAGGAACGGAACGTGCAGTCGAAGATGACGCTCAACCAATTGCCGCCCGAGCTTGTTGCCGCCGAGGCCGAGAACTGAAACCGCCTGACCGCCGTGATTGGTGACGCTCACCGACTGCGTCGCCGCCGAGCCGCCCTGCGTCAAGTTAAAGTTCAGAGCGATCGGATCGACGGTAACCTGATCACCGGAATAGTCCGCGACCATCAAATCGAACGGGATGGAAAAGGGCAGATCGAAGACGACCGCCCCCTGATATGTCAACTTCAAACTAATTGTGAGCGTAAAGGAGAAGTCTCCACTCGCGGTGAAGGTGCCGCTCAGAAGGCCGCTCGGGCTTAGGGTCAAACCGGGGGGCAGCGTCCCAGTGGCTGAGACACTGTAAGTGAAAAGAATGCCATCACCGGCGCTGTCGATTTCAGCGACAAGTGCTTCGAGCCCGAATAATTGGCCAAAGTCGTAGTCGAACGAAGAACCGACCGTACACCCCGCATCTCCGGGTCCGCCGAGACCCAGGCAGGGCGGCAAGGCGGGAATCTGAGCCTGAAGCGCGGCGCAGCCACAAAAGCCGGCGATCAAGAGCACGAATGCGCGGAAGGACATACTTTGGACGGGCCTCCGATTTTTATCAGTATACAGCGTAATCCCGGAGACGGTACTGGAGGCTCAGCGCCCAGCTTGGCGCAGACCGCTTTGGATGGCCGCAACCGCCGCCGGCTGGAGTTCCAGCAGGCCCAAGGTCAAGTCGCGCGCTGATAACGCTGGCTGCGCGACGCCGTCCTGGCCGTGCTCGCCGGTATCCGCCACGATGTGATAAAGCTCGTGCGCCAAAACACGGCCCATCGCGCGGCCAAGCGACATATTTGCCTGGACGTAATTGTGGGGCAGCCAGGCCGACTGAATCGCGCCTCGGATGCTGTCACAGGCCAATTCGCTGAAGGGAAGCACTGTGCCATTTACTTCGTGCGACCAGCCGAGCGCACCGGGCTTGGGGACGGCTGAGGGGCTATCCATATCGCAGCGGCCTCGCAACTGAACAACAACCAGCAGGCCATCGGCTACCTGCGCTGTAGGACCAAGACGCCAGCGCAATGCCACTCCGGAGTGCTTCAAAATCCGGGCAGCCTCGCGGCCCATTTCGGTGATCGCCATTCGGGAATAGCGTCCATCGGGCATCAGAACGGCGGTAACCGGCGTTGGAGGCGGGCCGGCAAAAGCGGGGACGGCGCAAACAATCAAAGACAGCGCGCAACTCACGTGGTGCAGCGTCATGTTTCCCTCGACAAAGAGGCTGGAGCAAACGGGACTCCGGCGCCATTATACATAATAATGGACGCTTGTTCCGCGCGCTTGACCCTCTGCGTAGCTATCGTCGGTTTTTCTGGATTCTTGCCCTCCTATCAGCCCTGGTTCTGCTGGCGCCGATTCGCACTGGCGATCTCGCCGGATATGATGACGCGCGCTATGCCCTGGTCGCAAAACATGTCGTTCAATCGGGGCACTGGCTCGAGATCGAAAGCAACGGCGGACCGGCGCTGGAGCATCCGCCCTTGTTCTCCTGGATGCAGGCGGCGCTGTTCGTCCCGTTCGGGCTTTCGGATCCTCTGGCCAAGCTGCCCTCCGCGCTGTGCGGCCTGGGCGTGATTCTTCTGGTTGCCTGGCTCGGCCGGCGATTGACGGGCGATCCGTTCACCGGAGCCCTCGCCATGTTCGTCATGGCCACCAGCATCTATTTCATAAAATATGCCGCGCGCGCGATGACTGATGTTCCGTTCACGTTCTTCTTTCTGGCCGCGGTTTGCAGTTGGGTGCTGAGCGAAGACGATCCTCGCTGGCTGCTCGCGGCGGGGGCATTCGCGGGACTGGCTCAGTTGACTCGCGCGCTGGCGGGCGTGAGCATTCCGATACTATTCGCCGTCGACATGATCGTCAATCGCCGGCGGCCTCCGCTGCGCTATTTGACGGCGGGGCTGCTCGCGGCCTTCCTGCCGCCGATCGCCTGGTACGCGCAGTGGATCTACAGATACGGCGCCGAGTTTTTCGTTCGCAGCTCGCTCTACATGAACCAGGAAGTCACTGGATCGTTGTCGCCCCCGTGGCGGCGCTACACCGGCGCTTTCGAATACATCTGGATGGTCGCGAAATCGTATTGGCCGTGGCTGCCCGCGATGATTGCGGGGATGGTCCTGGTGATTCGCCGGCGCGACCGCAAATTGAGCATCCTCATCCTTTGGATCGCCGTCGTGTACGCGCTGTGCGCGATCACGAAAAGCCGCGTGTTGCGCTACATGCTGCCCGCATATCCGGCATTCGCGATTCTTTCCGCTATCGGATCGTTGTGGCTGATTCCCGAACGCTATGTGCGCAACGGACTGCGGATCCTGACGCCGCTGCTGGCGGTATTGGTGATCGTGGTCGCCATCCGGCCGCCCGTCAATTGGCACGCTGCGGAAACCCGGCCGATCGCGCTGGCATCCACTCGCGCGACCGCTCCCAACGAGCTCATCACTTTTTACGATGACGGCGCGCCGCGCTTCGACGAGATGAATCAGTTTCTGTGGTACGGCGATCGCTACTTTGTGCCGGTGCTGGAACCTGGAAAATTACCCGAGGCGCTGCACAGGCCGCGGACGCGCGTATTCATCGTGGACGCGAATGCGTTTCGCGCCGAGGTGGATGGCCACGTTCCGTACGAGATCATCGCACAAGTCGGGCACCTGGTTTGCCTCCGGCTGCTCAAGCCCCAGGAATCAGCTCAATTAACAGTCCGTTAGGATCGCGAACGAAAACGCCAAGTGCGTTGCCCAGCTTCACGGGCTGTCCTCCGATGGTGTAGACGGAACCGCCGCCGGCTTTCACCGCTTCCATCGCAGCGGTCACGTCCTTCACATGTACCGAAACGGCGGGCGATCCGATGTCGGGAACGTTCAGCCGGAACGGCATGCGCTTGACGCCCTTGAATTCCAGCAGCTCCCACTCGACGGTCGAGCCAGGAACCTTGGCGGAACTGATGCGCCAATGCGCGCCTTCGGCATCGATGAGCGTGGCGATGGTTTTGTCGGTGGCGAACTCGGGCGCCGCGGGCTTGGTCTCAAAGCCCAGGACGTCGTGATAGAACTTCAGCGTCTGATCGGTGTCTTGGATGGTGATGCCGATGCGGCCGCCAGTGACGTTGCTGCCAGCGGACGCGGTGGTTGGGGGCAGTGGTTGGATGCCGGCGAGCTCCAGCATGAAGCCATCGGGATCGCGCACGAAAACCGACCGGCTTTTGCTCTTCTCGCCGCCCACCTTCATTGGCTGGCCACCGATGCTGAGCACGGAACCGCCGGTTTTATTGACGCCGGCGAGAGCGGCATCGACATCGCAAACGATGAGCACCAACGTTGCCGCGCCGGGATCCTGCATGTGCGGGTGAACGTTCTTGCGCCGGGTGCCGGTGAACTCGGTGAGTTCGAGATCGAATTTCGCGCCGGGGATCTTGAACGTGGCGTTGCGGAAACTGGCGCCGTGCGTCGCGGTGAATTTCGATAAATCTTCATTGAGCGGACTCGGCGTTGGGAGCGTCGCCGCGGGCTTGCCGCCGGGGCCAACCAGTGCGAGGCCGAGTCCGTCGCGATAGAAGCTGACGGTCTTATCGAGATCGGCGACCGAGTGGATGATGGCGCGAACTCCGGTTGCCGCGCTGGACGACTCCTGCGTGCCGGTTTGGGCCAGCAGGGCTCCGGCGGTCAGCATCGATAACAAGGCGCCGGCAGTTGCGGCGGCGATTCTGATTGGCTGCATTACTTGGTGACCCCCAGATTCTCGTAATACTTCACCGCATTTCCACTAATGGCAACGATATCGGGCCGGCCGTCGCCATTGATGTCGGCCACCACGACGCCCGACCCGGCCATCATGTCCTGATCGAGCAGTTCGTGACGCCATTGCGTCCCGGCGTCGTCTTCTGAGTAGAAAATATGTACGCTGGCCGGAGTGGGCCGGCCGCGGTTCGTGACGTCCACCGCCACGATGTCGTCGCGTCCATCGCCATTGAGATCACCGACCGCCATCTCGTGGCCCTGAATAAGCCCTTTGAAAATGACGTTGCGCTGCCATTCCCCGCCTTTATTGGTGTATACGACGATTTCATCGCCATGCCACGGTTCCTGAGCCGCGAGAAAGCGCTTGCCCTTGATGTAGATGGGATAGACGTCGTTGCTGCCTTTCGTCATTCCACCGGCGCCCGGCACGTCCCTCACTTCGTCGCCCTTGGCGAGTTGCTTGCGCTCGAATTTCAACTTGTCGCCTTGGCCGGAAGGCGTGTAGAGCACGATGCCGTCGAAGCCCGCGATCATCAGGTCGTCCCGCTTGCCGGGGTTCCACTTCACCGTGTGCAGATGATGGACAACGCCATAGAGCTTGTCATCCACGGTCTCGCGTTTCCATGTTTTGTCAGAGCTGGGCTCATCGAACTTGGCGGGCACGCGCCAATAGAGCAGCGGCACGTTGTCCTGATATTTCGGATCCTCCCAGCCCTTCAGGCCGACGAAGGGCGCCATGACCATCTCCTTCTTCCCGTTGCCCTCCAGATCGGCCCAGGTGACGCGATGCGCGGTGGGAACGGCGTCCACCAGGTAGGACTTCCACATTTCCTTCGGATCGGCCTGGCTCTTGAGCAGCCAGATGGAGCCTTTGGCGGTCTTGGGATCCTGGCCGAAATCGCTGAGCAACGCGAATTCGGGAATGCCGTCGCCATCGATATCGGCTGGCGAAGCCCACAGCATCGCCTTCTTATCGTTGAGCATCACGTGGCGATCCCAACCCGGGTTCTCATACCACGCCAATTCCGGGCTGGCCGCGGCGACCGGGATGATGTCGAGCTTGCCGTCATGATTGATATCCGCAATAGCCACGCTGTAACCGCCGCGGAGCTTGTCGGTGATGACGTGTGTACTGAACTGAACCGAGCTGGAGGGCGCCTTGGCTCCGGACATGGTGAACGTCAGAAACCCCGCCCCGGATACAAGGACGGCCAGCGAGACCGTAAGCGCGCTTGGCTTGCGAAATGAGAATGTCATGGCCAATAGCTCCTGAACTGCCAATGCAGCCTCTATAATATCCGGACCGGGGCGCCGGGGCGGGGAGCCGCCCGCCTCCCGAGCTAGTAAATCCTCTCCTGTTTTCGCAAATTCCCGAATGATCCGACGTTGGCGACCGTGAACGACAGCCGATACTGCGTGTCGTTCCGGATTCCGAAGTTGTAGCGGCGGTACTCCACGCTGATGCCGCAACAATCGGTGTTGTACGTGACTTCGGTGGTCGCAAACTCAAGAATGTCTTTGTGGTAGTCGTAGTAAGCGCTGAAGGCGGCATTCCAGCCTTTGCGGCTTTGGTTGCCGACGGCGATCACCGCGTTGATCTGATCGCTGCGGGGCGCGATGACCGGGTCGTTGCGGACCTCGCTGTGACCGAGCGAGAAAAGATATTTGGAAAATCGGACATTTCCGTTGAACGTGGTGTTGGTGACGTGGCCGAGCAGCGGATCGTAGTCCATCCGCCATTCGAAACCCACGACGTGTTGAAAGCGCAATGTGGAAACGATGGGTGAGTAGTTGCGGGGGCCGTTCAGGAACGAAAACCCATCCAGCTCCTCGGAGTCCTCCACTACATTGCGCTGGCCCGGAATTACTGCCCCCCCAAAGGTTGGGTCGAAATAACGGCTCTGCGCGACTTCCAGGCTGAGTACCTCGTTGACGTTGCCGGCTTTGTCCTTCACAAACAGCCGATTGGCGAGCGAAAGCGTCACCTGGTTGGTGTCCGACATCAAGTCGGACTCATCGAACCGGATGATCTGATTAAAGTTATCGATGCCGTCGACAAAGTGGTATTCGACGCGCGGCTCGATGACGTGCTTCACCTTTTCGCCGCCCAGCCACTTCGGCGCCTGGAAAACTCTTTCGAACGCTGGAGGAAGCAGTAAGAGCCGAACCTCGCGGGAACTGCGCAGCAGAGCCTGGCTGCTGATAACGCCGTTCACAATACTGGAACCATACTCGGTCTCGCGCACGGCGGCGCTGCCGCTGAGGCTAAAATCGCCAAAATGGAACGCGGTGGTCAGTTCCGGATAGATATCCACGCGGCTGACAAAGCTGGGCGTCTGATACTCGGGCTCGATGCGGTCCAAAAGGCCCGCGCTGCTATTGAACGAAAACCAAACCGGAATCGGGCCGTTCAGGATTTGGCGGTCGCGGCTCAGAAACTCGGCTTCGGGAAGCTTCTTGATAATGATGCGGTCATCCGGGTTGATGGCGTCTTCAAACTCCTCGTCGCGGTCGGCGGCCACGTCGAACGCGAAGCTCGACCAATGCTTCGACACCACTCCCACCGAATGCGTCTCGGAAAAAATCGTGTCGTGGAACGATTGGCTGAAAGCTTCCCGGAACAGAAACGAGCTCAGGTAGTCGATGTGCACCAGCGCCTCCCAGCCGTGGCCCAGAAGAGAGTGTCCATCGAACGTGACTTCCTCGCCGCCCTGTTTCTGGATACAAACGTTGCCAGCTAAAGAGGTACCGGCGGGACAGCTGCCATTTGTGGAGTTGCCGGCGTTGATGCCCCGGTCTTCCACTGCCCACACTTCTAGACTGAAATCGGTGCCGGGCCTCACTTTACCGCGCATTTCCAGTGTGTTTGCAGGGCCGCGCAGCGTGAAATACTGAATCCGGTACAGCGAGTCGTAGCTGCGGCTGATGGCCCAATAGTAAGCCAGGCCGAACATTTCGCCGTACAGCGAACTGTGTCCGATGTTGGGAGTCAGGAAGCCGCTCTGGCGCGGCAATTTCTTGAGCGATTTGTAATAGTACGGAAAATAGAACAGCGGCACTTTCCTCACGTGAAATACCGCGCGATGCGTGATGGCGCGGTCGTTGGGAAGGATGTCGAACTTCTCGCTCGAGAGCCGCCACCAGGGCTTGGGAACCTTGCAATCGGTGATGTAGCCTTCGTGGATGATGTATTTGCCGTCCACCCGCTCGCCCCACTTGCCTTCGAAATAGAACGGGTTGGTGGTGGTGAGCAATCCCGGTTGCGCAACGATCCTCGACTCGGACGTGCCTTGGATGTTATAGAAGATGCCGCTCTCGGTGTTGACGTTGTAGGTGAGGTGATCGCAGAACAGCTTGGTGCCGTCGACGAAATTCTCGTAGCGGATGTTGCCCCACGCCTCCACCTCGCCCGTGTCGTCGTTATAGTCCACCGCGTCGGCGTCGAATTTCTTGTCGGCGGATTCCATGTGCACATGGCCGCGCAGGTGGCGCAGATCGCCGTCCACTTCCTGGGTGTCCGCGTACCACGTTATAATCACCGGGCGAAGGCGCGCCGGGTCGCGTGTAAGGCAGCCTCTGGTCGGGATTGGCGGCGTTGGGAGTCGTGGCCTGGGCGGGCGGAGGCGCGGCAGCGCCGGGCGTGGGCGGTGGAGGAACCTGCCCGGAAAGTCGCCCGGACAGTGGAAGGAGGGCCGCCAGGCATGCGGACAACAGAATCCAGGCCAAGCCCCCCAAATAAAGTTCGTGACATTTTTGCCCAAATATGTTACGAAGAAAGCTAACCTCTTGCATGAGGTTTTGAAAGGAATGGTTGTCCCCGGACGTTGCACAGCGAGGCTTCAAGCGAAAACCGTAGCATGGATGTCCGGAGATCCGCAACCAGAACTTTTTGGGACGAGGTGTTTTGATGGAATGCCGATACTGCCAATCCGCGAACGCTGACGACGATCACCGTTGCCGGCGATGCGGACGCCGCTTGCGCATGGGTCCGGTATACACGGCATCGTCCGCGGCCGCGCCGGTTTTGCAATATGGAGACGCGCCGGTGTTGCAATACGCTGCTGCGCCTGTTGCAGAACCGCGCCTGGAAGCGGTCCAGCCGGCCCGTCCATCCGAGCCGGGCACACCCCGTCGGCCCGTTACCGCGCACGTTACCTATCAACCGTCCTTGTTCAGCTCGCGCGAACTGCCTCGCGTGGTGCCGTTTGAGACCATCGCGCCGGGCATGGTGCAGCATCCGCCGCGCAAGACCCAGCCGTCAGCTCCGCGCCAGCGGCATCGCAAGGTTATCCCCGGCCAGCAGTCCCTCGAGTTCAACCATGCAGCGCGTTCCCCCAAGCCCATGGATGGCGTGATTTATTGCGACGCTCCGGTAGCGGTTCCCGCGCATCGCGTGATGGCCGCCGCCGTGGATGCCAGCATCGTCGCCATTGCCCTAGCCGTATTTTTCGGAATTGTGTTGCGGGTGGCCGGCGGAACGTTCGTTCTTAGCGTCAAGACCGCTCCCTTGTTCCTCACCATGGCGGCCGCCGTCGTGGTGTTCTACCGGGTGCTGTGGTGCTTGGCCAATGGCGATTCCGCCGGACAGCGCTGGGCGCGGTTGCGGCTGGTGAATTTCGACGGGCAAAGGCCCACCCGGACGCAACGCTTCTATCGCCTGGCCTCAGGGCTGCTCAGCCTGCTGGCGGCCGGCATCGGTCTGCTATGGAGCCTCGTGGACGAAGAAACGCTCACCTGGCACGATCACATCTCGAAGACGTTCCCTACGCCGGTGAACTGACTTACGTTCGCGGGCACGGTTCAACGATCGCCGACATCGAACCTTTGCACTGGGCAACACGCCAATCCGCCCCAAACGCGTGAATCTGGTCGCGCCCGAATTCCGCCACCGGTAAGTCGCATGTCAGGACAATCGTCCGGCCGGTGCTGTCCACCTCAATCACGTGCTTCCAGCCGTCCGGCGCAGCGATAGCAAACAACTTCTCCAGCATTTCTAGAACGTATTCGGCCGTGTGATCGTCGTCGTTCAGCAGCACAACGTTGTACAGCGGCGCCTCGTCATCGCGTGTGATTCCCGTTGTCCCGGGGTTCGGGATCGTTGCAGGCAGCATGCGTTTTCTTCTTATGATAACGGGCGTTGGATTGGCAGCGTGGTGCTATTATTGAAAGTGAGGGGGCGCAACGGATTCGACGGGATTGAATCGTTGTGGGAAGGCGTGCCGGGTTCCGAGCTCCCGTAAAACGATCGGAAAACCAGAACTGCCAATCAACAGTTCGCTTACGCTGCTTAATTAATTAAGTAGCCGCCCCGGATGCTGGGCCTTGACGGCATTCATCGGGCGTCATCTTCAAGGATTGGGCCGAGAGCTTCTGTTCGGAGCAGCAGGCTGACGACAATCGGACTAAGCCGCCGTTTTCTTGCCGGTTCTAATGCGGCGGCCGACAACTACCGAATCGGAAACGCACGTAGTTCTTTTCACGGCGGGCTTTCTCGGACGCGGGTTCGACTCCCGCCGCCTCCACCACAGTATTTTCGAGAGCCCCACTACCCGATCGAGAACTCGCGGCCCTGGTGCGCGCCCCACAGAATTTGTACCAGCCGGTGGGCGATCAACTCGTGCAGCGTCAGGAGTTCACGATGCGCCGCTGTAATGGCTTGCGCATCTCGAGGATCGCCGGAATATTCGGCTCCAGCCTTCAGCGCATCGGTGGCCTCCTTGATCACCGGATCGGCGATTGCCTCGCCCGCCATTCCCCAGAGAGTGATGAAGCGATCCACGGCGGTAGGAAAGCTGACCTCGAACACGCCGAACTGGCTGGTGGTTCGCGGGGGTTTGTAGTCGAGGTTGAAAGGCCCGGTGTAATTGTGGCTGCGGAGCAGGACCAGGACATTCAGCCAGTCGAGCGGGTTCACTAGACCGATTCCAATATCGACATCGTGCTTGAGCCGGTAGCCGTCATTAATGTCGAAGTGGAAAAGCTTGCCCGCCACAAGAGCACGCGCGAGCGCGGCCCGGGGCGCGCCGCCCCACATGAGTTCGTGCAGATACTCGGGATTCAGGCCCACCATCTCCGGATGCGTCAGAAGCCCGGAAGAAATAAACGCGAGCATGGCGTCACTGGTGGGAAGAAGGATTTCAGCCTGAGGCTCGAACGGTTTGGCCTCCAGGCAGTGCTTCAGTGGAGAGCGGCCCCGCTGAGTGGATACTTGAATGTCGTATTCACAAGCGGCATTCAGCGCTTCGGCATACCAGCGCAATGTCTCGGTTTCTTCTACCGCGCCCTGCACGTAGTAGCCGAGCGAACCGGGCCAGTACACCGCGAAGCTCGCGCCCAGCTCGTGGCCGATGTCCACGTTGTTCCGCACCCTGAATCTCGCGTATTCGCGCACGTGCGGCGACTCGGCGGCCGGGCTCGCGGCCCATACGGCATGGTGAAAGGTTTCTGCAGTCACCATCGAACATCGGAGGCCGTGCTTGTTGAGCGATGCCTTGATGCGCTCGATAATCTCCGCTTGCTTGGGAGTGCCCAAAGCATCGGCGGGAATAATGTCGGTATCATGCGTGCACCAGTGTCCGATGCCGATCTCGCCGTAACGCCGGATTACATCTTCAAACCCAAGCGGCGGCCTGGTTGGAGCATGAAACAGAGCGCTGCCGTCGTAGGCGGCGGCCCATTGCGGCCCGGATATGAAGTATCTTCGCCGGACTTCCGGGCTATAGGAGCCGCCGCAGGCCTTCATTAACCGCGAGACGAGAGATTGTTGTTGCTCGATCGGAATCGGTTTCATGCAGTCTTCCTTTTACCATGGGCGTTGTACCATGAGCACGTGATGCGAGGCAGACAAATCGGGTTGCTGTTGGCGTGCATCACCGCGTTCAGTCTGCACGCCGAGAGCGGCTACGACGCCTGGCTGCGGTATCAAGCTCTCCCAGCGCGCGTCGCGGAAGCTGATTTGCAAGCACTGGGCGATTCAGTGACATTGTTGGTTGGTTCCCAAGCGCCGGCTGGTTCCGAAGTTCTGCTCGCGGCGCGCGACGAACTCTCGCGAAGCATGCGGGGAATGCTCGGCCGGGTTCCCGGGCGCGAAGTTGCGGAAGCGATTCCATCGGCTCAATTCACTCCAGGCTTACCCGCCGACGGTTTCCGCATCAAGACCGTGCGGCAAGGATCGGCCCGTTACACGGTGGTCGAGGGCGGCTCGGAACGCGGCGTCCTGTATGGCGTGTTCGCGCTGCTGCGTAAGATCGCCTTCGAGCAGCCCATCGATTCCCTGGACGAAACGGGGGTTCCCTATGCGCCCATCCGCTGGGTGAATCATTGGGACAATCTGGACGGATCCATTGAACGTGGTTACGGAGGCCGTTCCATCTTCTGGGAGGGCCGGCATGCGCGCCCCGATTTGTCGCGCGTCTCCGATTACGGCCGACTTCTGGCATCCGTCGGCATCAATGCTTGCTCCATCAATAACGTCAACGCCGATCCCGGAATTCTCTCGGCCGAAATGCTGCCCCAGATCGCGCGCATCGCAGCGGCATTCCGCCCGTGGGGCGTTCGGATCGCGATTTCGGCCGATTTTGCGAGCCCCAAAACATTGGGCGGATTGGATACCTTCGATCCCCTCGATCCGCGCGTCGCGGCGTGGTGGAGTGCGAAAGTGGATGGGCTTTATCGCGCGATTCCAGACGCGGCGGGAATCATTATCAAAGCCGATTCGGAGGGGCGCGCGGGACCTTCGGCCTATGGGCGCACGCACGCCGATGCAGCCAACGTTGTGGCCCGCGCGCTGAAGGCTCATGGCGGCCTTCTCTTCTACCGGGGCTTCGTTTACGACCACCACATGGACTGGCGGAATCCGAAGAACGACCGCGCTCGCGCCACCGCCGACAATTTCCGGCCGCTGGATGGAAAATTCGAACCGAACGCGGTGGTGCAGATCAAGAACGGCCCCATCGATTTTCAGGTGCGCGAACCACCCTCGCCTTTGTTCGGAACTTTGAAGAAAACCAATCAGGCGATCGAGCTTCAGATTACGCAGGAGTATTTCGGACAGGCGCGTCATACTGTATTTCTCGCGCCGATGTGGAAAGAAGTTTTGGATTTTGATATGCACGCGCAATCCGAAGCCACGCCCGTAAGAGCGTTGGTTTCGGGGAAGGTATTCGGCCGGCCGGTGGGCGGTTTCGTGGGCGTGTCGAACGTTGGCCTCGACGATAACTGGTTCGGGAATCATCTTTCGCAGGCGAATCTTTACGCTTTCGGCCGCCTGGCATGGAATCCCGATTTGAGCGCGCGCGAAATCTCGGAGGAATGGACGCGGCTGACGTTTGGGCCCGACCGGGAAGTCGATTCGACGATCAACGACATTCAGCTCAGCTCCTGGAGTACTTACGAAAATTACACCGGGCCGCTAGGATTGCAAACCTTGACCGACATCATTGGCAATCACTATGGCGTCAATGTTGAGGCATCCGAGAGAAATGGCTGGGGGCAGTGGCATAATGCCGATTCGCAAGGCGTCGGAATGGATCGCAGCGTAAAGTCGGGAACTGGCTTCGTGGGTCAATACCGTCGAGACGTCGCGACAATTTATGAATCTACGGCCAGCACTCCGGATGAGTTGCTGCTCTTCTTCCATCACGTGCCCTACACGTACCGGCTGCATTCCGGTAAGACAGTGATTCAATACCTGTATGACTCGCATTATGAGGGCGCCGAGGCCGCCGAGAATTACGTCCGGAGGTGGCGAACGCTGCAAGGCTCGATCGACGAGCGCCGTTACCGGGAAGTGCTCGCGCAACTCGAATATCAGGCCGGCCAGGCCGAAGTGTGGCGCGACGCAGTGGTGAACTGGTTTCTGAAAACATCCGGCATCCCCGATGAAAAAGGCCGGGCGGGAAAACATCCAGGCCGCACGGAAGCGGAATCCATGCACCTGGAAGGCTACACGCTGGTTCCAGTCACTCCTTGGGAAGCGGCGTCCGGCGGAATGGCGGTCTCATGCCCGATTTCGCGGTGTGCCGCGAGTTTCGTTTTCGGCGGCAGTCCAGGCCGGCATGACGTTCGCATCCGCTATTTCGACCAAAACAATGGCGTTGCGCGGTTCCGCCTTCTGTTGAACGGCGAACCATTGGAGCAATGGATTGCTTCGGATCGTTTGCCCACGCAGAAGATCGACGGCACATCTTCTTCGCTGAGAATCGTACCCGGAGTCGCGCTCAAACCCGGAGACGAGATCCGCATCGAAGGGTCGCCCGACGGCGGGGAATCCGCGGCCTTGGACTATATCGAAATCCAATGAGCACGTACTGGCTCGGGGTCGACGTTGGAACAGGTGGTTCACGGGCGATTCTCCTCGACGCCAGCGGAAGACAAGCCGCCGCAGTCTCTGTTGCTCACGAAGAAATGGTGATGGAGCAACCGCTGTGGGCCGAGCAACGTCCGGAAAACTGGGCCGACGCGGCATTTGAGGCGATTCGCGGCGCGCTGGCCGCTGCCGGAATCGCCGGCAATCAAGTCCGAGGCTTCGGCCTTTCCGGACAGATGCACGGGCTGGTGATTCTCGATCGCGACGACAACGTAATCCGTCCGGCGCTGATCTGGTGCGACCAGCGCAGTCAACCGCAGGTGGATTGGATCAATCAACAACTTGGACCGGCGCAGGTGGTCGATCATACGGCGAATCCGGTGCTGACTGGATTTACCCTGCCGAAACTGTTGTGGGTGCGCGATCACGAGCCGCAAAAATTCGAGCGCGTGCGGCATGTTTTGCTGCCGAAGGACTACGTTCGCTTTCGACTCACGGGCGAACTCGCAACCGATGTTTCCGACGCCTCCGGAACCGCGATGTTCGACGTGGTTCGCCGCCGCTGGTCCTTCGAAATGATGGACGGTTTGAGCCTGGACCGCTGCAATTCTTCCGCGCGCGTACGAATCCGCCGATGTCACGGGAACGATTTCCGAGCGCGCAGCGGCGTTGACGGGCTTGGCGCGAGGTACTCCCGTGGCCGGCGGTGGTGGAGATCAGGCGGCCGGCGCCGTTGGCAATGGCGTTGTGGAAGCGGGCGCGGTCTCCTGCACACTGGGAACGTCGGGCGTCATCTTCGCGCACATGGAAAACGTGGCGTACGATCCGCACGGACGCGTGCATACGTTCTGTCACGCGGTTCGGGACAAGTGGCACGTCATGGGAGTGACACAAGGGGCCGGTCTGAGTCTGCAATGGTTCCGGAATCAATTCGCACCGGGAATGTCTTATGACGAACTGCTCGCCGAAGCAGCACAATCGCCTCCCGGCGCGCGCGGATTGTACTGGCTTCCTTATTTGATGGGCGAACGCACTCCACATCTGGACGCCGCGGCGCGCGGCGGCTGGATCGGCCTGACGGCGAAACATACGCGTGCGGATTTGATTCGGGCGTTGATCGAAGGCGTCGCCTACAGCCAAAAAGACGGTTTGGATTTGGTGGCGGCGCTGGGCGTGAATGTCGCGTCCGTTCGGGCTTCCGGCGGCGGCGCGCGCAGCCCGCTGTGGCGTCAGATTTTGGCGGATGTTTTTGGAAGGCCCGTGGTTACGATGGCTTCCGAAGAAGGGTCCGCGTTGGGCGCTGCGATACTGGCGATGGTTGCGACCGGAGAACATTCGTCTGTTGAAGAAGCCTGCCGGGCCATCGTTCGAGAGGGCGGAATCGTCGAGCCGCGTGCTGAAGAATCGAAAACTTATGCCGCTGGCCACGAAGTATACCGTTCGCTGTATCCGGCGTTAAAGCCGCTATTCCCCAGGATGGGGTGATGCGCGAGGCCCGAGAATTTCCTGCAGAATGGGTTTCAAAGCATCCGCCCAGACCTGATACCCCTGGAGCGAAGGATGCAGCAAGTCCGGATTCATCATCCCGGGAAACAGTTTTCCATTCTCATCGGCCAGCTTCCCGTTGATGTTGAGGTAACGGACTTTCGCGCCGTCGGCGAGAAGTGCGAGGTTTGCGTTGATCTGGTCGATCACCGGCATCGCTTCGGTGCGGTCATTACGGGGGAAAATCGCGGTAAGAATAATTGTGGCGCCCGGAGCCTTTTGCTGCATAAGCCGCACTACTGCTTCCAAACTTCTTGTGATTTCTTCCGGCGGATCGTGGTTGCCGACATTGTTGGTTCCGGCCAGCAGGACGATCACTTTCGGATTTACGCCATCGAGCTCGCCGTTTTCCAAACGCCACAGGATGTTTTCGACTTTGTCCGCGCCCCATCCGAAATCCGCGGCATTCCATCCGAAGAAATTCTGTTTCCAATTTGCGAGCAGGTAGGGATAATCGGTAGCGCCCCAGCGCCTGGTAATGGAGTCGCCTTCGAAGTAGACATCGATGCGGCCCTGCTTGCTCTTTGCCAGTAACTGCTGATGAGCGAGCATCGAGTTCTGATCTGTGCGCGCCGCGGAATTCGTGGCTACTCCGCCGACGGTAGCCGATCCGGTTCCACTGCATCCGGTGGCGCCGAACCGGAGAAACTTCTGGATCCGTTTCGCAGTGTCGACCTCTCCCGTATAAATGTTGCCCTTGCTATCGACGCTCACCTGATGCAGATAGTGGAATTCGCCAGCGCCGCGCCCATGTCGCCCGAGCTGGCCGAGCTCCTGCAAATTGGTTCGGTTCAGAATGTAGATGGTCATGTTGGCGTTGTCGCCCACATACAGGCAGCTCTGGGCCTTGTCGGTCGAGAAATTCATCGAGACGGCTGTTCCGATGATGTTGGTGTGGTCGCTGACGAATTGCTCGGCAAGGAAACCGCATGTGCCGGCCTTGCCGGTGGGATTGCTGCACGGCTTACCCAGCGTGGGATCGTTCTTGTCGAAAACCTGGATGCGATCATTTCCCCGATCGCAGACATAAAGCTTTCCGTCATTGGCGATCTTCACGCAATGCACCGGGTTTCGAAAGAAGGCCGGCTTCCGGTTGCCTTTGGTGGAGTCCGCGATCCAGGAGCCGGCGGCTTCCGCGGCTGCGTCATCCACTGGGTTGTTTCCGTAGGCGCCGAAGTGGCCGATATATTTTCCGGTGCCGGCGTCGACGATTAGAACACGGCGGTTTCCGTAGCCGTCCGCGATATACAGGTGATTGGTTGCGGGATCGACCACCATATCCGCAGCTTGATATAGCAGCGGCGTGCCGTTGATGCCGCCATTCGTGTCGTTGCTGTTCGGGCCGCCTGGTGTGCCTCCGATCCTCATTTTGAAGTTGCCGTTCATGTCGAACTTCAGTACAAAGCCGTCGCCGCCTTCTTTGTGTGTGGTCCACGGCGGAGCGTCCGCGTTTTTGCACGCCGCCGCTGGGCGACGCGGAGTTTCCAGAGATCCAGACGTTGTCGTTGTGATCGACGTAAATGCCGTGCTCGTTGTTCGGCCAGATGCAGCCAGCCTCGGCCTTGCATTTGCCGCCGATGAAGCCGGGATCGGACGGACCGCCCCAGGCGCGCAGCAGCTTGCCGGCGGAATCAAACTCGAGAACCGAGGGAGCAGCTTTGCAGCAATCCGACACGGGGCCGTAGGAGCGCTCTTGGCCGAGGCCATTGACCGGATGCCCCTTGTCGTCGGTGGCGCCGGGCAGCGGTCCTTCGAGCCCAGCTTCGTCTGTCGACAGGGTGCGCGGCCGGTTGTAGACCCAGATGTGATCGTGCTGGTCGACATAGAGTCCGCCGATTTGGCCGAGGAGCCAGTTGTTGGGGAGCGGCTGCGGCCATGAGGGATCGACGACGAAGCCCGGTGTCTTGCCGGTGCTGGATGCGTTGTAGACGCCGGTTTTTTTGAGCAGGGCGTCGGCAGCAGGGTCGGCGGCACTGAGGAGGCAGGTGAGGGTCAAAAGGATCGCTGGAAGTGTGGCGGAAAGTTTACGGGGCATGATGGTTCTCGCTTGCGGGAAAGTATATAACGAATCGTCGGAGGCGGCTCAGTAAGATGCGGCGGCGCGAGCGGGCGGCTGCATATGGAAGAGCACATGTTCCGTATGTCGCGACTCGTTGAGGCGCATCAGGCGATGGGCGTAGGCTTCGATTTCGTCTTTTGAAAAAACGAACCCATATTGGGCGGGATCGTATGGAATGCCTTTGTGTTTATGGAGTTCGAAGAGGGCTGCGGCCCGCTTGAGGTCGCGCTCCTGCTCGCGGCGGCGCTCGGCTTGGACTTCGCGGAGGGTGTCGAGGGTCCGCTGGAACTGGCGGGAGAGGCGCTGCGAGTGCAAGCCGAGGGTGGCGAGCTGGGAAATGACGGATTGGGGATTGAGGTCTTGGGAGAACAGATCGGCTTCCAGGGTCGGGATGCGGTTGAGGCGCCAGGCGGTGTCGGCGAGTTCCTGAGTGAGGTGCGATTCGGTGGGAGTGGCGGGTTGGTATTCGTCGAGGAACTGGCGGCAGTGGCGCTGGTAGGCGGCGGGGTCCTCGGAGGGGAGGACCGGGGAAGCGGCGGTGAGGCCGTGGCGCAAGGCGTTGAGCGAGGAGCGCTGTTTGCCGGCAGCGGTGCGCGGTCCGGTGGAGCGGTTGGGGGCTGGTGGCTGGTTGCTGGTGGCTGGTGGGATCGGGATTGGATTTGTCATAGGGGCCTCCGTTGCCGTCTTAGCATGGGCGGATGGCGTTTTCGTACGCAGGGCGGCGGAAGTTGTTGGGTGGGAGGGGGAGATTGGTGAGGGAGTGGAGTGAACGGCGGGGCCCGACGCGATGGCGACACCGTCAAAGTGGATCGCTGGCACTCGCTAACGATCGCGGCCTGCTTTCAGTTCCGCCTCCATCAAATTCGCGAGAATGTCGTTGATCAGCGTCAGGTGGCCGCGGCCCTTCGATTTCAGCCAGACGAGCACGTGTTCATCCAGACGCACGCTGACCGCCTTCTTCCGCGGTCTGGCGTCGCGGAATCGCACCATGGCTGCAAGCTGTCGATCGGTCAGACGCGGGATGCCTTTGAAATTGATTCGTGAGTCGTCCCCAGCGGCCTGTCGTGCGGCGATCCGTTGAATGGTTTGACTCTCCCGGTTAGTCAATCGTCTGCTTTTGATATCTTCGGACTTCATGCTTTTCAGCCGCGCGGGCCGAGATGATGCGGATAATTTCTTGGCCATTGTGTTCCTCCCGATAAACATGAACCACCAGCAGCACGGCAACAGTTCCTGGCCCATTGCGAACCGCGCCGATAGCGTGCCAGCGCTGCTCTCCCGTTACTCGATCGATACGATCTGGAGCAACAAGGCAGTTCTCATCCTCGAAGATGAGAGCGGCCAGCTCGAACGTGACTCCGCCGTGGTCCCGCTGATTCCGGAGATTCTTGGCCTCGTCCCATTCATACCGCACATTGTATATACAAACTGTATCACAGAAATGACGTCCGTGGCAGGGAGGGGCGGTCTTGCCGCACCTATGGAGGCTCCTGGCCTGTTTGGTAATTCCGCGGTTTGGCGAGAAACCGTCAACGTCGATTTTCGACTTAGCGCCGCCCGCACCGGCCGTGTTCTCTGGAAGAACAGGGCGAACGGACGATGGTTACGCACTTAAAGACAGAACTGCCTGGTCGTCCAGTCTCAAATTAGACTCCCGCACGGGCTCCTCTTACTCGAAAAGGGCCTTCGGGAAACAGTTTCGGTTCACGATGGTCTGACTCAGGCTAGTTTTTTGACACGCGGAGCATTCATGTATACGCGGAAACTCTTGCGTGGGCGTACGGAAACGGCAGTTGATACTGGTCCTCTGGGCCGCCGTTTTCGGCATCTCGTTCCTCCCTCTTTGTGTAGAGCTCGTTAATGGCCAGGATACAGACCTCCTTTGCCTTGACACACACGGAAGCAACAAACGCTCGACCGCCGAACCTGGCCTTTAGTGCGTCCAATTCATCGAAGTTCGCTTTGTTGAACACGAAGCTGTATTCTTTCCATCGTTTATTTGGATTGGTCCCGTATTTGAAATACACACCAGCGTTCGTATTGATGATGAAGGCCGCGTTCGACTTTTGCCCCGTTTCTCAAGCTCGAAGGGATTGATGGCCTTGAACGTTGGAAACTCAGCGATCTGGATGACTGCACCGCCGTGTAGCATATCCTTCAAAGTGATCGACATTCGGCCATAAAATATACCACAACGCGACCTTTGTTTCACAATTCGACGAAACTTCTCGCACAAGTTGCGCTGCTGCCGAATTAAGGCATCCTTTATACTGAAAGCATCCGTGGGACATCTCTATCGAGTGCGGGCAGGCTGGGAGGGCGAACGCCTAGCCGAGTATCTCTTGTCGCGATTCAGCTTCGTAGCGCAGCCGACAACCGTTGCCGACGACGTTGGATCTGATTTCTACTGTACGATCTTCGATATTCTCGAAACCGATCCGCCGACCATTGAAGCGCGCACATCATTTGCGATCCAGGTGAAGACCAATGCCCGGAAGATCGAGGCCCACAACAAGGTGCGCTACCTGCAGCATCTTGAAATCCCGTTTTTTGTGGGCGTCGTTGACCAGGCGAAAGCGGAGTTGAAGATCTATTCAGCCGAGCATTTCCCGATGATGACGGCTACCTATGGCTTTCGGGACAAACTTTGGCTTCGGTTGGTTGAGGAAAACGCCGAACCATACTGGGATGGAGAAACCGACCAAGACGGCGTCACTCTCAATTGCTACTCCGTCTGCTCTTTCAACGCATCCGAGGGCAGGGAGGAAATTAGATCGAAGGTTGACAAGCTATTAAGACTCTGCAGGAGGGCCAGCGCCAATATCGGTTCGCGTCGCGTGGAAGAGCACATTTACGATTGGCACAACGACGCTGTTTCTATTGTCGCTGGATGCGGGTCAGCAACGCATTTCCGAAACAACCTTTACAAGCGATTGGCCGAGGCTTTTTTCAATTTCAAATGGATTCTTGAAGCGGAGCCGGAGAAGTTTAGGCTCGAAGAATTCAAGATCTACGAGAGGTTCTTCATCGCGCTGACAGAGATAGAGCTTACACCGATGCTTGCGCTGGCGAACACCCCGTATATCCAGGCGCGACGATTGGTTGATCAGCTAACTGGCCAAACGTTTCCTCCACTGTAGTTATGCTGATCGACGAGATCTGATGCCGCATCATGGAAGGACTGAGGTATCTCTGCTTAGAAATCCTTGCGGCCGTGATCGCTCGCGGCCAGCACTTGTGGCGGGCACGATTCCAAGCCTGGCCGGATTGTCGGTCACCTGGTCGTAGCACAGCCTATTCGCGGATCTAGGACGTCGCCCTGGAAGTCGAAGCAGCGTTATGCTCGTCGAAGCGCGCATCGCTGTCGGGTGAGACGCTAGCGCGCGGGGGACGCATCCAGAGGATTCAGGCCTCGCTTGTAGCCTGGGTCCATGGCGGCGAGGTCCGTCCGATAACTGACCGAGTCGGCGGTAGGGAAATTCGAGGGAACCTTCTGCGTCACGCTGCCGGTTGCGGCCCATTCCGTGCCGCGCTGAAAGGTCACCACGAAATCCACCGAGCTCAGCGCGTTGACATCGTGCCCCAGCGTTGTATGGAACACACGGCCGCGGCCGTAGCTCAAGGCCATCAACATCGGCTCATCGTGACCGGTTCCGTTGTTGGCGGGATCGGAATACGCGGTCGCGAGAACCGACATATTCTTTCCGGGGCCGCGGAGCCGCGAGTAAAGTTCATCGCCCTGATGCATCCAAACCTTGGGCAGGCCATTCGTGATGGGATGATCCTGGCGAACCACAATCTGAAATGGCGTACGCTGGCCATGGCTGCCGGCAGCGCCCGGAGTTGGATCGGAAACTAGCTTGCCGTCTTTGAAATACCAAAATGGGCCGTTTTTCTCCGATCGGCCGCGCCAGCCTCCCACGCCGATCATCTCGTTAAACGCCGGCCAGCCGGGGAACGCGTTATCGGCGGCATGCACGCTGACGAAGCCTCCGCCACCGCGAACGTAATTCTCAAACGACGCCTTTAGCTCGGCCGGCCAGCGCTCGTCGGGCGCGTCGTAATTCCACACCACGGCCGCATACTTGCTGAAGTCGGGCTTGAACGCGGCGAAGTCCCCGCCAGCGGGAGGCGCTGTTACGACGTCCACCTGGAACAGGCCCGTCTCCACGAGCTCCTTCCGGAGCACCTGCGTGGTGAGCTGCCAGTTGTGATAGGGACCACCGCTTTCGCCATCGAGGATCATCACTCGGATCGGGGCACGAGTCTTCTGGAGCGGTGACCTGCTCCGCGGCTGCCGGCAGGGCGAATGCGTAGAGCGAGCTGCCTCCGCCTACCAGCAGATACTGTCTGCCGTCCAGCTCATAAGTGATGGGGCCATTTCCGATCTTGCTCGATGGCTTGCTGCCATAGCGTCGTGCCGTCGCTGGTTCGAAGGGCCAGCACATTGCCGGAAACGTCGCCGCTGAACGTCACGCCTGTTTCGGTGGTGAGCACGCCGGCCGTGCCCGCGCCATCGCCGATCGGATGATTCCATACGATCTTTCCCGTCTTGTAATCGATCGCGCGGAGGAAAGCCCGTCCCGCGACGCCATAATCGGCGCCGGCCCAACCGTAGGCTCCGTGCTCGGGTTTGAAGAAATAGATTCCGTAGCCGTCCTGAGCGCTGACGATGAACAGGCCGGTCCGCGGATCGAAAGCTCGGCGGGCGGAAGTTCGTGGCGCCGCTCTCGTTGGGTGCTACCAGGACGCCGCTCTTCGATGGAAACTTGGCCGGATCCGGAATCGGGCGTCCCTGCGGCATCGATTCCCTTGGCCCAGTTCACGGTGGCAAACGGCGTAGTCAGCAGACTCTTGCCGTTTGTCCGATCGAGTACGAAGAAGTAGCCGTTGCGCGAGGCTTGCATCAACAGCTTGCGCGGCTGCCCGCTGAAATCGGCATCCGCCAGCACGGGAACCTCGTTCGCATCCCAATCGTGCGTGTCGTGCGGCGAGACCTGGAAGCCCCAGACGAGTTTCCCGGTGTCGGGGTTCAGTGCGACGATGCTACAGGTCCAGAGATTATCGCCCGGCCGGGCTGCTCCATTCAATACCGGTGTGGGATTGCCGGTGCCGACGTAAACCAGATTGAGATCGGGATCGTACGTGCCGGTGGTCCACATCTGGCCGCCGGTTGCGCCGCCGCTGTTTGGTTCCTTTGCGCCGGGTGGAGGTGTGCTGTAGAAAATCCACTGCGTCTTGCCGGTATCGGCGTCGATCGATTTCAACTGACCCGGCAGGTTATCGAAATCGCCGGAGACGCCGACCAGGACGTGATTCCGCACGACGAGAGGAGCGTTCGATGACCAGTAGCCCTTGTTGGAATCGGCAATCACGACGTCCCATTTCACCTTTCCGTCTTTGGCGTTCAGCGCGATCAGGTGACAGTCGGGGGTGGTCAAGTAGACGGTGTCCTTGTAAATGGCCGCGCCGCGGTGGCCGATGTGGAAGGCGTCATTGGGGGGATTCTGGTAATGCCAGAGTTCGGCGGCGGTGCGGGCGTCGACGGCCCAGATGTTGTCCGGCGTGGTGATGTAGATGACGCCGCCCGCGACAATCGGCGAGGCTTTGATCTGCTGATTCTGGTGGGTCTCGAATCGCCACACCTGCTGGAGCTTCGCAACGTTGTCCGGGGTGATCTCCGCGAGGTTGGTATGACGTTGGCCGGAGTAGTCGCCGTGAAACGTCAGCCAGCCATCGGTTTGCGCGTATGTCAGCGCAGCGAGGCAGATTCCGAGGAGGAGGCGCGTCATTTCAAGGTAACCAAATAGGCGTAGACGTTGTGCATGTCGTCGTCGGTGTATTTCGCGAGTTGATCGAAGTGGGCCGAGAGATCGATGTCGTTCGAACGCCCCGAAGCAGGCCGCTTGCTGGGATACAACATCCGCATCAAGAGCGCCAATCCCTCATATCGGGAGGCGACTCCGGCCAGATCGCCCTTCGCTGAATGGCACGCCGAGCAGCCACCCGCTCCATCGAAATAGCGGCGCCCGGCTGCGGCATCGCCGGTTGCCAGGTCCTTGGCGTCCACGGAACGGCGCCCGCCGCCAAGCGCTTCAGCTTTGGTCTTCTGGTCATGAATGAAAGCAACGATCGCGGCTAAATCGGCATCTTTCAGTGCAAACGCCGGCATTCCCTGTTCCGGGCGTCCAGCGCGAACCAGAGGTCCGACCTTATCACCACGATTGTCTTCGGCGACCAGCTTGGAGCGAGTGAGGTCCGGTCCTGTTTCCCCGCCCGCGGCGTCACGGCCGTGGCAGAAACCGCACTGCGAGCGGAACCGCAATTCGCCGACGTGAATCTGCTCGATCGAATAAGTCTGTGGGATGACGGTTTGCGGTGGACGCTCGGAGGCCGGGCTTTTGGTGGGATCACGGTGCAGAGCTTTCGGTTGGGGACCTTGCGCGATCACCATGGCTGGGGCAATTAGGGCAATCGACAAGATCCAGTGAATTTGCTTCATCCCTCAGCAATACTGGCGAAAATCCGGGCCGAATGCAACTCGGGCGGGACCAAGCCCGCCCGATCCAATCTAATAAACGCCCGGTACCAGGTTCGGCACTGGCCGGTGACAAACCCCACTGAGGCTCTCACCGCGCGGACGCCTCATCTTGAAACCAGATCGCAGAGCCACCCAGCACTGTAGGGAACGAGATCGGGCGTGCACTATTGTCCAGCATAGTGAGCTGCAGGGTCGAGGAGCTACCCGGAGAATAGGAGACTTGGTTCCAGGTAACGGCGTAGCAGTTGGAGAGATAGTCGGAAACATAGTTTGTCAGGTTCGCTAATCCGCCATTCACTCCAGGCCGTTCGACGACCCACTCGGCGCTATTCCCCACGAAAGCGGCTCCTGGAGGCGCCGTGAACCCGACCGTTACCGCTTGATTGGTGGTGTAATTCACTAAGTACGCATAACCCTGAACCGCGGTCGTGTTCCAGACTTCGACGAACAGATCGTCGCCCGGGGCCACAGGAAGATTCTTAATCCGCACTTCGCCGTAAGGAAACCACTCATACCAAGCAGAGTAGAGGGACCCGGAGCCCCCTGCGCCGCAATAAGCATCAGACTCTGTCCCAGCTTGCAGAACATCATTCGATCCGTAGCCGTCGATACCGACCCAGGTGGAAGAATAATCCCACGAGCCCGTGCAGACGCCGTAAGCCTGCCTGGCAACCGGCACGACGAAGTCGGTGATGATGAAGTGGAAGGAAGTAGCATGTTGGTAACTTGCGGCGCCTCCAAAATCCACGACTCCACTCCAGTTGTTGGAGGTACCTTGAGAATTCTCCACCTGCCTTGCCGGACCATGAAATATCTGCGTTTGTTCGAGCTTCGGGGAAATCCTCTGTCTCGATGCGCCCATCGCTCTCTTCCAGGACGCGTACGCATGCGGGTCCATCATCTCGTCGGGCCTGGGCGGGAAGCCATAGAGAGCAAGCTCGTCTTCGGACGCTGTTAAGTGGTCGAAACCCGCGGGCGGTTCGGCTGCCGTGGTTACTCCAGGCAGGTTGGTTTGCAATCTATTCAATTGTTCCTGGGCGGTGGCGACAGGCACCACAGCCGTTAGGCAAGCGGCCAGGGCAGCGATCGTAGGCAGTCTTTTGTTCATTGTCGTTCTCCTCGTTTGGGTCTAGAGAGCGGTTCGCGCTCTCACTGGGGCATGCGCGGTCCAGGAGAAAAAGGGGTAATCGCCGCCGGAACTACATTCCGGTTGCCCGGAACGCTGCGTTTCCACGCATATATTTGTGAGCCGCCGCCGTGGCGCTCCTAGGAGGACGTTATGAAGCAGAAAGCCATTCCGGCATTGGTTTCGTGGTTCGCCGTCAGCCTGTTGGCATCCGTGACGCTATGGCAGCTCGTGGTGGTGGCGCTGTTATTTCGCGCCATCACCGGCGTTTTGGAAGTCTTGGGACGCGTGCTATGACGTTCGCGAGGCTTATAATCTCAAGAAGGTTAACTATGTCTTCCCCGCCTGAAATGCCGGAATCCGAAGAGTCTCTGGTCGAAACCTATCGCGGACGGCCGGAATCGCCCGAGGAGCTGTTCGGGATGGTCTATCACGAGCTCCGACAGGTGGCGCGAGCTTATATGCGGCGGGAGCGCGCCGACCATACCCTGCAAGCCACCGCGCTAGTCAACGAAGCTTATCTCCGGCTGTTCGACGGCCAGGCGTTTCGGTGGGAAAATCGCAAGCACTTGTTTTGCACCGTCGCAAGAAGCATGCGGCGCGTGCTGATGGATCATGCCCGAAAACGCGGAGCGGAGCGTCACGGCGGCGCTTTCCAAAAGATCGCGCTGGACGATCAGGGACCCGCCATCTTTCGCGATCTCCCGGAATTTCTCGCGCTCGGCGAGGCCCTGGACCGGCTGGCGCAGCTCAATCCCCGGCAGGCCCAGGTTGTCGAACTGCATTCGTTCGCTGGACTGACCGAGGAAGAAGCGGCCGAGGTCCTGGACGTGTCGGTGAAAACCGTCAAGAACGATTGGCGATTCGCTAAAGCCTGGCTCAAGACGGAAATGGGAGGGCCGAGCGGATGACTCCCGAACGCCACGCCCAGCTCCAGGAAATCTTCGAAGCGGCCGTCAACCTCACCGAACCGCAGCGCACTGCTTACCTGGACGAAGTATGCGCGGGTGATCTCGAACTGCGCGGCCGCTTAATCCAGCTCCTCAACGCCGATGACGAGACCGTTGGCATGGCCGGGCCTACCGCCGCTCCCGCCGGGCTGGCCGTGATGGAATGTCCGAAATGCTGGCGCTGCTACCAGACTCCTCAGTCCGCGTGTCCTCGCGACGGTTCGATTTTACAGGTCGCTTTTGCAGGACAGCAGTTGATCGATGATAAGTACCTGGTGGAGCGGCGGCTCGGCCGCGGAGGCATGGGTGCGGTCTATCTTGCGCAGCACGTCGGTTTGGAGAAGCGCTTTGCCCTGAAGGTAATTCTGGAGGAAGGCGCACTTTCACCGGCCTATCGCGAGAGTTTCGAGAACGAAGCCCGCGCCCTCGGCCGTCTGAACCATCCCCACATCGTGAACGTGACCGATTACGGCGTCAACTCTCGCCGTGGCCTTCCTTACCTTGTCATGGAATATCTGGTTGGCAAGCCGCTCAGCGAGATGCTGAAGGAGCAGAAGGTCTTGCCCTTCGAAGAGGCGATCCGTCTGCTGCGCGATACCGCGGACGCCGTGGATGCGGCGCACGCCAACAATATTGTTCACGGCGACTTGAAGCCCGCCAATCTATTTCTTTGCGAAGCGTCCGATTCCGAACCCGCGCATCTGAAAGTGGTGGATTTCGGCCTCGCACGGCTGAGAAATCCCGCTTCGGGCGCGCGGCCTGAGGATGGCACGCAAGGGCCACGATTGGTAACCTTCGCGGAACACTTGCGTATATGGCTCCCGAGTTGCTCCGAGGTGAAGAGGCGTCCCCCGCGAGCGACCGGTTCGCGTTTGGCGCGCTCATGTATGAGCTCCTCACCGGCACTACGCCGTTCGGCCGGCAGTTTTCCGAGGTCGCCCCGAACAGCACGAAGCCGCCCGCGGCGCCTTCCTCGCGCAATCCGGCGCTTCCCGTCGAAATCGATTTGCCGGTGCTCGCATTGCTGAACCCGGATCCAGAGGCGCGTCCGTCAAGCGCGTCAACCGCGATTTCCGCGGTAAGCCAGGCATGGCTCGGTGCCGAGCAGCGAAAGTGGCGTGCTCGAGAATGGCCGAAGCGATTAACGCTGGCCGCCGCCGCGACCGTGGTTGCAGTCGTGATTTCCGTGGGTCTTTCGCAATTACGCCTCTCCCGCATACTCGAGGGCCGAATTACCGACCTGCGCTTTGCATTGGCTCCATCAGCTCCTCTGGATCCAAGCCTGATGCTTGTGTCGATCGATGACGCGACAGTCGACGCGGACCAACGGCCGTTGACCGATCGTGCGGGCGAATTCGCTGTTATGATCAACAGGCTGTTCGCCTCCGGTGCGAGGGCCGTCGCTGTTGACTTGCTCCTCCCGTCCCGCTGGAGCGAGTCGCCGGAGTTCGCGAAAGCCGTAGCTTCTCACGCCGATCGGCTGGCTTTGGCCATTTTTGCCACGCCCTCGGGCGATGTCATTGGGACCGAGTGCGTGAATCGTCTCACGGCATATGTGCTGGGCCCGCGGAGATATGCATCTCTCTTCGGACTGACGAATTTAGAGGAGGACGAGGACCGGACGATCCGGCGTGCGCGGCGGTTCTATACCGATAGGTCCGGAGGCACGCGCGAGTCCTTTGCCAACCGTGCGGTTGAGGCCGCGTTTCCTGAGCGGCGGAGCGTGGTTGCGGCAGTCGCGCCGATATGGATCAACTACTCCGTGCCTCTGCGACATCTTACTCCGATTTCCTGGAAGGACGTGCCGGCGCGTCTGAGCGCGACGCCCGAGCTCTTTCGCAACCGGCTTGTAATCGCCGGCGCAACGTTCTCCGCGAACGGCGATGAACATCGAGTGCCTCGTTCGGCCAGCGACAAACTGGTAGCCGGACAATTCCTGCAAGCTCTGATCGCCAATACGATCCTGGCCGGCGATCCCATCCACGAAATCCCCTTGCCGTGGTGCTTCGCCGCGGTAGGATTAGCTTGCCTGGCCATAACGGCTGCCGCGCTTTGCTTCCCTCATCGCTATTCTGTCTCATTCATCGCCTCGCTCATTCTGTTGTGCGGGTACCTGGGCGTGGCCTTTTGGGTATTTCGCTCCAGGCGGACCATGATCGCAGTGGTAGGCCCGGAGCTCGCAATCTTGTTCAGCATGCTGGCCGCCTGGGTTCTCAAGTCCAGCTTGAGCGCTTACCCTGCGGCAGGGCGCTGATCGCGGAGGTCCTATGTGGAGGTTCGATCCGACAATTCGATGGATAGCAACGGCGCTGGTGCTAGCGCCCTTGTACGCGGCGGACTGCTGCAATAGCTCGTTGGCCGTGGTGGCCTCCCTTACCGGCAGTGCAACCGTGCAATCACCCGGTAGCCGTGAAAAGACCGCCATCTCCAGCCTGGATTGGATTTCCGGAGGCTCGACGCTTGAGGTGGGCGCGCGGTCGCGAGTCGTCTTGATTCTTGCGAACGGCGCACGGTACGAACTTGGTGCGGGCGCTAAGGCCACGATCACTGCGGACGCAGCGCCAAAGATTGTAGGCGCCGCGAAGGAGTTGCCTGCACTCCCGCCCATCCCGAAACCAGCGTCGGTCCTGGCAGACTCGGCTCCAACCTCCGGCGCGCCACGCATGCGCGGACCCGCTGACATAAGCGATTATCTCTACCCGAGGGCGGGCTTTGTTGCGCTTGCCAACCAGGTTACCCTCCGCTTCAAAGCAGTTCCCGAAGCGGCGTCTTACCGCGTGGTGCTCACAAACGACGCCGGCGACAGCCTGTTGAACGTCACGACCGAATCGACGGAGGTCCCCGTGCCGAGCGGAACCATTGAGGCGGGCGCAAGGTACGTCTGGCGAGTGCGCGCGATGCATTCGGGCGTCGCGATAGGTATTGGGATGGCACAGTTTACTGCCCTGCCGGCGGAGAACGCGCGGCAACGCGTGGAATTCGCAACTGCCGCCGGCGCCACGAGCAACGATTCATCGGCGCTGGCTTTGCTCGCCGGAGTGGATCTGCGGCTTGGATTGGTCGCGGAGGCCTGCGACGAATTGAGCGCGGCGCTCAAGCAGACGCCCGAAGATGCGCCTTTGCGGCGTGCGCTCGATAGGTGTCAATCTAGCCGTGACGGTAAGTAAGTGTAAGTCGGTAATTTAGTAAGTGCAGTCTTGGCCGGGTTGGCCGTGATGGAATTTACTCGCCAACAGTTTGCACGTCTGAGCGAATGGTTTGAAGAAGCCGTGGATCTACCCTTGCCTGATCGCGAAGCCTTTGTCGAAAGGATCCGGCGGGACGAGGGTGACGCCATGGCGGACGAACTGGAACGGCTGTTGGCGGCGAACGGCGAGTCATCCGATGCGCCAACCGGCACGATGTTGCAGCCTGTGGTCCGCATCCCTGCGCCCGCTATTCGTGGGGAGACACCGGCCTTCCGCGAAGGCGACGTGATTCTGCACCGATTCCGCATCGTCCGCCTGTTAGGCCGTGGAGGAATGGGCGAAGTGTATGAGGCCCACGATCAGGAACTCGGACCGGTAGCGCTGAAAACGATTCGACGCGATATGTTCGGCGATCACGCGCTCCTGCAACGGTTCAAGCAGGAAGTGCAATTGGCGAGGCAAGTGACTAGCCCATACGTCTGCCGGATTCACGAACTATTCATGATCCCGGATGATGGACCACATCGCGTCGCGGCCTTCCTCACGATGGAGTTGCTCGAAGGCACGACGCTCGCCAAGCGAATCGAACAAGGCCCGCTGCCGTGGAACGAAGCAGAGCGAATCGCGATCGAGCTGTGCCAAGGCCTGGAAGCTCTTCACGCGGCCGGCCTGGTGCATCGGGACTTCAAGCCGGGAAACGCCATGCTGGCCAAGCGCGGCAACGTGACGCAGGCTGTAGTGATGGATCTCGGATTGGCGCTGCGGCCGGGGGATTCGCACGCGCGGCCAAAGTTGACTCTCACCGGCGGCATTGTCGGCACGCCTGGATACATGGCGCCGGAACAGTTTGAGGGCACAAAGGTGAGCGCTGCGACGGATGTTTACTCGCTGGGCCTGGTGCTGTATGAAATGACCACGGGCAAGCGGCCGTTCGAGGCGTCGACGCCATTGGCGGCGGCCGTGAAGCGAGGTAAGCGCCCGCCGGCGATATCGTCGATACGGCCGGGGTTGCCGCGGCGCCTGGACTGGATCGTCGAAAAGTGCCTGGAGTTCGAGCCCGCGGACCGATTCGGATCGGCGGAAGAAGTAGCGAAGGCGCTCAAAGGGGGCCAGCCCGTAGCCTGGAGCTGGTCGCCCCCGCGGCGCGCCTGGCTTTATTGGGCGACCGGGGCTGTAGCCGCGGGTGCGGCAACGGCTTGGTTTTGGTCCGGCATCGAAAATTGGAGGCATCCACTACCCACACGGCGATTCGTCGCCGCAATGATCTGGCCCAAGATCACGGACCCGCAAAGCGCTTCGATCGTCGGCCAGTTATTGGAAACTGTTTCGCGCGAGTTGGCGCGGGCTGAAGCATATGACAAAGAATTTCTGATCCTGAACAGCGGAACACTGGGAGGAGACTATACGGCGGTGACGCCCTCGGAAGCGGCCGGCATTCTGGGCGCCAATCTTGTACTGGCGGCATCGCTGCTCCCGGGCTCCGGTCTCAAAGTCAGCCTTTCCGTCCTCGATCCAGTCACTGGAAACCCGCTGCGGCGAGACAGTGTGAGCGGCGGCGCTTCAACCCTTGGGCAGCGCGCTACAGAGGCCGCGGCAAGGTTGCTCGACGTGCGGCGCGGCCCGGCTTCGACCCAGGCGATTGACGAAGTCGCAAATGTCCGGCCTGCCGCGTACCTGTTGTTTCTCGGAGCGCAGGAGCAGATGGGCCTACCGAACAACGAAGGCCTGGCCGTTGCGATTGAAAAGTATCAAGCTGCTCTGCGCGAAGACCCCCGATACGCGGCTGCCTATGCTGGGCTCGCGATCGCATACAGCAGGCGCTATGCGTTTCAGAAGGATCAATCGGACTTGGCGTTGGCTTCTCGAAACTCAAAGCTTGCACTCGAGTATGGGCCCGCGTCGAGCCGCGCGAAATTCAGCCAGGCTTTGATCGACCTTTACTCGGGAGACACAGAAAATGCGGTCCGGATGTTCCGCGACCTTCTGAAGATCGATCCCGGGAACGAGGAGGTCCTGATGTATGAGGCGCAGGCCTTCCGGGACATGAATCAACCGGAATTCGAAGAAAGGGTCTACCAAAACCTGCTGACGCAACGCCCGAACTATTGGCCCGCCTACAACGACCTTGGACTGATTTACCGGGGTAAGGGAGCATACCAGGAGGCGGCCAACTATTTTCTTCAGGCGACTCGTATCGCGCCTCGTGCCGCCATCCCCTGGACGAACCTGGGGGCCGCATATTTGTTACTCGGAAAGACCGAGGAAGGTCGCGATGCGTGTGAGCGAGCCATCGCGAATCATCCCAACGAAGATGCACTACTGAACCTGGGCAACGTCGCCTATGCGGCCCGTGACTATAGCAAAGCTCTCAACTACTATAACCGGGCGCGAGACCTCAACCCGAATGTGCACATGATCTGGCGCAACATCGGCGACTGCTACACCATGTTGCACCAGACGGCTCCGACCCAAAAGAATTATCAGAAAGCCGCGGAAATCCTGGCAGCCGACTTACAGATTAATCCGAGGTACGGGGGCGACTGGATGACCCTAGCCTACTATTCGGCGAAGCTAGGCCACCGATCGCAGGCGGCTGAGCAGTTGGCCGAGGCCGAAAAGCGCGGCGCGCCAGACCTGGAGTCGCAGCTTCTGAAAGCCCAAGTCCTCATATTACTCGGCGAGAAAGAGAAAGGAATCAATCTGACGTTGGACTTATTGAAGCAAGGCATATCGCGAGTAGAGGTCAATATCGCCGTCGATTTGCAAACTGTGCTGGGTGATCCAAGGTTGCAAGCAGCCTTAAAGAAGCCGTAACGAACCAACAATGGGAAAGAGGGGATACCAGAGATGACTAAAGAACGATGGTTCTGTCTGATCCTCATTTTGGCAGCGCTGGCTGCCGGAGTGGCGATTGGCGAGTACAGGAAAAGTAACACCATGACGATGGTGGTTTTGAACGGCAAGGTCTATCCATCGCCGAATAGCGGTGACGTCCTGAATTGGGCTACGCAGGACGGAGTCTCTACCACCGTGAAATTCGCGGGCCCCCCGAACTCAGGTAAATCTCCTTGCACCGAGGATGAGAACACTCCGTCCGCTACTTGTCATGTCAAGTACAAGACACCCAGCTTGAAGATGTACTACTACGACTGTCGCACCTGCACGGACCCCGGCTATGCCGGCCCCCACGCGAATGGGCATCTGGGAAACATTGGATCTCAGGTGTCGTTCGGACCGGCCCCGGGCAGCACACGGAACGGCGGCAATACTTACCGCGGCGAAGCCTATCCCAACGGCCAGGCGAGCGCGGTGTACTACTATCCATCCGACGGCAGCAGTCCTAGCGACTTTCTTCCGATCCCGGTATCCACTTACCCGCAAAACCCCACTGAGAATGACCAAATTGTCTTCGATCCTCCGGGCGCTGACTGGAAGATAGTCGTGGCTGATAATACATGCAAAGAGCAGGCGAATGGGGGCATTATCGGGAGCGCAGGGAGCAGCACATGCACAGTCCTGAGCACGGCGATGCCTCAGTACTACTGCGTGCTTTACGGCACCAACAAACCGGGTAACGCGACACTAATAGTAAACGGCCAAATGCCCGCCGGCACTCCGCCAACGCCATCCTGCACGTATTAGAAGCTTCTGCAGCTCGACGAAAACGAAAGGGCCCGGCATTTCTGCCGGGCCCCGATCCTTGCGCGCATGATTTGGCCCTAGCGAGCAGTGTGGATGCGGCATTCCGCCTTCACGAAAACCATGCAGGTGTACGGGCTGTCGCCGCCGCCAAAACAGGACGTTCCCGTCGGCTCGACGTTCACCACTTCGCCGATGCAAACCGCATTGGCTTGTTGGGTCGCAGTGTCGGTGGCCTCGCTCACGGCCGACGCCCGGTCGCTCTCCTGGGCCGTGCCGGATCCGGATACCCAAAGGGTAAGTTCCCTGGCTCCTGCAATCCCGATGGTCGAAGCCAGCAGAGCGGCTATTGTCAGAATGTGCTTTTTCATGGTCGTTTCTCCTTTTCCCTAAGAGCGTTTCCCGCTCTCGACCATACATGCGCAGTAGCGCTTCGCAAGGGGCAACAGAATCCAATAAAAAGCCTCGGCGGGGATGGCCGAGGCTGAAGGGGGAAAGCGATGAGCCTTTTATGCGCAGGTTGCCCGGACCAGCCGTGCACCTGACTTGACGCTTCGCCGAGCCGATCGCGAGTGCCATGCCAGCCAGCAAAATCCCGCGAGCGCTTCCGTTAGGTCGCGAACCCGGCGAGCCAGGGCGATGGCCAACCCCGTCAGCGAAGAGAGTCCAAAGGTCAGAGCAGCGGCCGCCATGCCGCTCTCATCGGCGCCGATTCGCGCCGGAAGCCATCCACCCATGCTCTTCACCACCCGGCTGGCGGTTTCGAGGCCGAGGATCGTCCCTGGATGGCAGGGAATCCGTAACGCCAGGAAGATCACGAGCAGCTCCGCGCCCATCAGGATCTGACAGGCGACTCCGTACGCGAACATGCGGCGGATACAAGCAGGATGCTCCGACTGGAAATCGCGGATTCCAATCTCGACCTGTTCTCCCTTGCGCAGCCAGGACGGACAGCGGCTCGCCAGCAGGCGCACCAGGCCAGGGAGCACCGGTTTGCGGCGAATCATGAGGAAGGCAGCGGCAATCAGCAATGGCGCGAGCATCAGCAGCGACCACAGACGCTTTCCGCCGCTAATGAACTGAACCGCGCAGACCGTTCCAAAGATAGTGAAGAGCCAGGAACTGACCCAGTAAACGCTGGTATCCGTTAAAGTGGCCGCGGTCGCCTCTTGCGAGCGAACTTCGAGGAGGCTGATTCGCATCGGCTCGGCGACCAACGGGCCGAGCACTGAAAGGTAGCCCATGGCTCGAGAAGCGAGCCGGGCGCCGATCAAGTTCGCCGAACTCGCCCGGATCCCGTGGACACGGAGCGCGCCGGACCAGGCAGCCGTCTGCAGCGCCATCCGCAATGCACTCAAAGCCAGAAGGATGGGCAACGCCGTACCGATGGCCCGCAGCTGTTGAGCAATGTCGTTCCAGCCCACCTTGGCGGCCACGACGCAAAAGAGCGCCAGGCCCGTAATCATGATCGCGACATGTTGCTTTTTCATGTTCCGCTCCCCGCCGAACATGCGTAGTCGACGGCGGAAAGGGGAACCTGCAAAATGTTGCGGCCGTGATTGCCCCTTCCGTTCGGGGAATGCGCATGCCTGCGTGAAAGGGGCTCACGCCATGAAAACCATCACAGCTCTTCTTTGTTCAGTGGTAGCAGCGCCGGCCGCCCATGCGCCGGCAGCGGACGAGGTAATCGCCAAAGTGATGGAGCAGGATCACGCCCGGCAGGCGAGCATCGGCGCTTACTCGGTCACTTCCAGGTACGTGCTTCAAAACAGGGACCGGCACGCGGAAATGGTAGTGCGGTGGACGCGCCAGGCGAATGGCGTGAAGGAGTTCGTCATCCTCTCCGAACAGGGAGACGGCGGTGTTCGCAAGCACGTGTTCCATAGGCTGCTCGAAGCGGAAGTCGAGGCATCGCGGCCGGAGCAGCAGGCGCAGACGCGGATCACGCCCGACAATTATTCGTTCCGGCTAGCCGGTACCGAGCAGGTCTATGGGCACGAAGCGTTTGTGATCGAGCTCGAGCCCAGGACCCAGAACAAATATCTGACGCGCGGCCGCATCTGGGTGGACGCCTGCGATTACGCGGTGATGCGAGTAGAGGGAGCGCCGGCGCGCAAGGTTTCCTTTTGGACCAAGGACGTGAACTTCGTGCAGACTTTCGAGAAGAATGGCCAGTGGTGGGTGCCGGCATCGAATCACTCGTTGACTGACGCACGGCTGTTCGGCCTGGCGGATCTGACGATCGAATATTCCGAGTACGAGTTCGCAAAACCGGCCCCGGTGCAAACCGAGCTTGCGGTCCGTGCCAGCATACGGTGAGCGGCGGTTCCGGTTACAATCGAAAAACGGTATCGAAGTCATGGAAATGCAGGGTGGCTGGGCGAGCACGCTGGCGCAAGTCACGGGCTTTACTCTGTGCGCATTGCCAGTCCTACTCTGCGCGCAAACCTCGTTGCAACCGGGCAGAGTTCTCCGCGATTCCGTGAGCGGCAAGCAGCCGCAGTCTTACTTCATCTCACTCCAGCCGGGCGAATTCTTAGAAGCGGAGCTGCGCTCAATCGACGGCGATATGACCGTTACGCTCCAGGCACCCAACGGCAACGCCGTCATCGAGTTGGGCACCGTTGATTTTCCGAGGAAAACAGTCCCGATTTTCTGGGCAGCTGAAGTTCCGGGAAATTATCGACTCGAAGTCCGGCCCGCTGCGACGACGGTTCACTTTGAAGTGAAAGTGAAAAAGTTGCGTTCTGCGGGCCTCAAAGAACGAAAGCGCGCCGAAGCCGAGCGGCTTTTCTCCGACGCCGCGGCTGAAACACGCAAGTTCAACTTCAGGGGCGCAGTAGAGCGATACCAGCAGTCGGCCACGCTTTTCCGGGAGACCAAAGATCGTCCCGCGTTGGAAGCGGCGCTGCATCATCTCGGCCTGGCCTATAACGATTCCGATGACGAAGATCACGCTCTTGCGGCTTACCAGCAAGCGCTCAAGGTTGCGAGGCAACTCAAAGACCAGCGCGGCCAGGGGCGCATTCTAGGCAATATAGGCGTTGCGTACGCGAATCTTGACCAGTCCGAGGTGGCGATCAGCTATTACCAACAGGCGGCAATGCTCTTCCATGGTGTGGGAGACCGGCAGCGGGAGTCGCTGATCGTGATTAACCTTGCAATTTCCAATGAGAAGTTATCGCGCTTCCACGACGCCATCGGTTATTACGAGCGCGCGCTTTCGACTTCGCGCGAACTCGGATATCGGCTCATCGAGGGACGCTCGCTGGCTGGACTTGGATGGAACTACTTTAGCGTGGGGGACTACAACAAAGGTATTGAGTACGATGAACAAGCTTTACCGGTACTGCGCGAGGTCAAGGATCGTAAGCAGGAAGGCATGACGCTGCACAACCTGGGAATCGTCTACCACGAGACCAGCCGATTCGACGATGCACTCCGTTATTACCAGGAGGCCCTTCAAATTCTCCGGGAGGTGAAGGATCGCCGGGGTGAAGCCGCCGTCTTAACCAACATTGGGCGCCTCAACGACGACCTGGGCCAATATGACCGGGCGGTGGCTTTTTTCGAGCAGACGCTTGCGGTTCAGAGAGAAATCAAGGATCGCGACCGCGAGGCCGTGACCTTGACGGATCTGGCTGGGGCGTATCGAGACCGGAAAGACGATCAAAAAGCGCTTCGGTCCGATGAACAAGCGCTGTCAATCCTCCGCGAAATCAACGATCGCGGTTTTCAGGTCATCACTTTGAAAGACATTGGACTCATCTACGCCGACCTCGGACAGCAACAGAAGGCAATTGACTATTACGATCAAGCGCTGTCGCTCGAGCGCGATGTCAAAGGAAGTAACGAAGACGCCGAGATCCTGAACGCACTGGGTACGGCCCACTGGAATTTGCACGATTTCTCCAAGGCCGTCTCGTACCACACGCAAGCGCTCGCCGCCAGTCGTGTGACGAAGGATCTGGGAGAAGAGAGCCTCGCACTCAACGGACTGATGGACGCATGGAGCGGCCAAGGCGAGCGGCGATTGGCCGTCTTCTACGGTAAGCAGTCGATTAACGCACTGCAATCGCTCCGATCGAGCATTCGTACCTTCGGCCAGGATTTGCAAAAGAGCTTCCTTAAGAAAAACGAGAAGCCCTATCACACGTTGGCGGAACTGCTCATCGCAGAAGGCCGTCTGGGGGAAGCCGAACAAGTTCTGGGCTTATTAAAGCAAGACGAATACTTCGAATACATCCGGCGTGACGGTGCCGAGCGGGCCTCGCTCAGCGGCCGAGCCAATTTCACGCCGGAGGAAGCGGATTGGGAGCAGCGCTACCGCGAAATTGGCGGCCGTCTCATGGCCATCGGCGCGGAGCGCGGCGAGCTTATTACGAAAAAGACGCTCACCTCCACGGAAACACGGCACCTGGAAAAGCTCGAGGAGGATTTGAAAGTCGGCAACATCGCCTTTGACAAGTTTCTCGGAGACCTTACCCAACACTTCAGCGCCAAGCCGGAACTGAATGCGAGAGTCGTGGAGGAGCTACGTGAGGAAGAGGGCTTCATGGAGGATCTGCGCGAACTCCCGGCCGGAACCGTCGCGATCTACACCTTGGCCGGCGACGAGAAGTTCCACGCCATCCTACGGACGCCGGACGCACAGAAGTCTTATGAGTATCCGATCACCGCCGTCGATCTCAATCGCAAAGTGTTCGAGTTTCGTGAAGCGCTACAAGATCCCATGAGCGATCCCCGTCCCGCCGCTGAGGAACTGTACCGGATTCTAATCGCGCCCATAGCTGACGATTTGCAACAAGCCAAGGCGCAAACCTTGATGTGGTCGTTGGACGGCGTGTTGCGATACCTGCCGCTGGCGGCGCTCTACGATGGCCACCAATACCTGATCGAGCGATACCGGCTTTCTGTAATGACACTTGCCAGTAACGCCCGACTGAAGGATCGTCCGGACAAAGAATGGCTCCTGGCAGGTTTCGGCGTGACAAAAGGGTACGGCGATGCGGCGCCGCTTCCGGAGGTTGCCTCCGAGCTGGCGGGCATCCACGCGATTCTGCATGGGGAGGTCAAATTGGACGCACAATTCACCGAGTCTGGCATGCGCGAGACGCTTCTGAAACGATATCCGGTGGTTCACATTGCGAGCCATTTCCGATTCGAGCCCGGAGATGAGTCAAAGTCTTTCTTGCTCCTCGGCGACGGCGCACACTTCAGCCTAGAGGAGTTGAAGACATTGCCGAATCTGTTTAGCGGAGTGCAATTGCTGACACTGTCGGCCTGTAACACAGCGCTTGGGGATGGATCGGAAGTCGAGGGATTTGGAACGCTGGCGCAGCGGCAGGGCGCCAAAGCGGTGATTGCGAGTTTGTGGCCCGTGGCGGACGCCAGCACCAGCCAACTGATGCAGGACTTTTATCGGATTCGCGAGTCTTCGCCGGGGATCACGAAAGTCGAAGCGCTGCGGGAAGCCCAACTGGAACTGTTGCGCCGTGCCCCTTACGCGCATCCGTACTATTGGGCTCCGTTCTTTTTGATGGGCAATTGGCTGTAGAGGGCCGCAACAATCTATAGCCAGTTACCCATCAGGAAGAACGGTGCCCAGTAAAATGGATGGGCGTAGGAAGCACCAGGCTTCGATTGGCCTTCGCCGCGCAGCAACTGCAATTGCGCTTCTCTGAGCGCTTCCAGTTTCGGGATCCCCGCCGAGGTTTCTCGGATCCGGTAAAACTCCTGCATCAGTTGGCTGGTGCTGGCGTCCGCTACCGGCCACAAACTCGCAATCACTGCTTTCGCGCCCTGCCGCTGCGCGAGCGTTCCGAAGCCTTCCACCTCGGTTCCATCACCCACCCCGGTGTTGCACGCCGACAGTGTCAGCAATTGCACGCCGCTAAACAGATTCGGCAGCGTCTTCAGCTCCGCCAGGCTGAGATGGCCGCCATCGCCTAATAACAGAAACGATTTCGATTGATCCCCCGGCTGAAACCGGAAGTGACTCGCGATGTGCACCACCGGAAATCGCTTCAACAGCGTCGCGCGCATGGACGCTTCGGTGAACTGCTCGTCGAGTTTGATTTCGCCGTGCAGGATTTCTTCCACGCCCTGCAACTCGGCCGCGACCTCCGGCAGCGCTTCATTGTCTTCGTGCTTCTTTGTCACTCCGAAACCCGCAGCCGACCATTCGCTGTCGGGCCGGTCCTTCAGCCGCGCGTTGCTCGCCAGAGTCATCACCGACACCCGATACTGCTCGATCAGATACTGCTTGCCGTCATACAGCGCCGCGATCGGCACATAGCGCAAAGCGCCATCGAGCGACCACATGAGGGTTTGTGCCTTGGCCTGCCGCAGATCCTCCGCCATGGGCGCGATCAGAATCTGATAGAGCTCCTGGGCGAGCGGGCGCGGATCGGCCTTCGGATCCTGCACCGCTTCGCGAAACTCGAAGATCTTGCGATTCAGATCCGCGGCTTTGATCGGGTACTCGTACGCCTTCTGCGCGTCCGGTGTTCTCAGAATAATGTGGAACTTGTCGTCGCCCGCCAAGGTGTAGATCGCGACGGTTCCGGCCGGGAGCTCGCGCAGGTCCTCCATAAAGCCCTCTTCCTCACGTAGCTCCTCGACGACTTTGGCGTTCAGTTCCGGCTTGGCGCTGAAGTGCTGCGTCAGATCGCCAAGAAAATGTTCGAAAGCCTGGTTGCCGACGGCCAGATCCTGTTCGAGTTGGGACAGGCGTTGCGTTTGTTCCGGCGTCAGCGCAGTCTTCGATAGCAACTCGCCGCGCTCGGCGCCGATGGTCATCAGCCGGTCACCGATCTCGCGATAACGCTTCTCGTATTCAGCTTCATCGGGCGTCAGATCGGCACGGCGGTTCAGCGCTGCGCCTTCCGCCGGCTCCCGGCGGATGTATTGGAAGTATTCTTCTTCCTTCAACAGAGCCAGCACCTGCTCCGCTTCTGCGAGACGCCCCTGCGCGATCAGAAGTTCCGCGAGAGTGTGGTACGGCTTTTCGTTTCCTTTGAGAAAACTCTGCTGGAGGTCCTGGCTGAGACCGCTGATATCGGCCCGCATGGACTGCACGGTGTTGACCGCCTGTTTGCCATAAAAGATCGCCAGACGGGGCAGGCCAGAGGCTTGCCGATTTTCCATCAAGCCCGAGAGCACCGTGGCTTCCGTGCTGCGGTCTTTGACTTCGCGCGAAATCGCAAGTGCCTGGGCATAATCGGCAGCGGCACGATCATACTGACTCAGGCCTCGATGCGCCTCAGCAATGCCGTTCAAGATGGTGCCTTCCTCCCGGCGGGCCTTAATCTCGCGCTCAATCGCCGCTGCCTGATCGAGATAGCCGATGGCCTTGTCGTACTGGTGCAGGTCGTTCAACGCGGAACCGATATTCGCCAATGTCAGGGCCTCGGTGCTGCGGTCTTTGACCTCATGCGAAATGGACCGCGCCTGCTCGAAGTAGCCGATTGCTTTTTCGTTCTCACCCAAGAGCGCGTAACATTCGCCGAGATTACTCAAGTTCTGGGCTTCGTCACTTCGAGCTTTGATCGCGCGATTAATCGCTAATGCCTGCTCATAATAACTGATCGCTTTTTCGTATTGGCCCAGAAACTTGTAAGCCGCACCGAGATTGTTAAGGGTGCCAGCCTCGCCAGGACGATCCTTCAACTCGCGCAGAATCGAGAGAGCCGGTTCGTCGCTGCCGATCGCCTTCTCGTATTGACTGGTAAAAAGGTACACGGTGCCGAGGTTCACCAGGTTGTAGGCTTCGCTGAGGCGGTCCTTGATCTCGCGGGAAATCCCCAGCGCCTGCTCAAAGTAGCCGATCGCCTTGTCGTTCTGGCTCATTTCGCCATAGGCATTGCCAAGGTACGTTAAGGAGGAGACTTCCACGTGGCGATCCTTGACCTCGCGTGAGATCGCCAAGGCTTGTTCCAGGTAACCGATCGCCTTTTCGTTCTGGCTCACTTGGTTGTAGATCAGGCCGAGGTTGTACAAGGTGGCACCCTCGTCCGTTCGATTCCGATCCTCGCGAGCAATCGCCAGGGCTGCTTCGTAATAGCCGATCGCCTTCTGGTCCTGGTTTAGGTTCTTATAGGCATTGCCAAGGCTATTCGACGTGCGGCTTTCGCCACGGCGGTCTTTGATCTCGCGGCGAATCGTCAGTGCCTGCTCTAGTCGTTCGATGGCTTTCTCGTTTTCGCGCAGGTTAATATACGCGATCCCTGAAACGTGTAACGTATCCCCTTGGCGCCCGCGATCACGCACCTCTTGATACAGAGCGAGCGCCCGTGTGTAAGAAACAGCGGCTTGATCGTACGCATGATTGCGTGCCTCTCCGAGCCCCTGCATGAATAATTGCTCGGCTTCAGCACGCTTTCGATCATCCGCGCCGGCCTTTCGTAGTTCCTCTAATTTGATTTCATAGTGGCCCGTGCCACCCACACTGATACGGTATTCTCCCTTGGCCTCGGCGATCCAAACGATTCGGACTGGTTTGCCCGCGAAGTCCCGAGTGTCCACCTCCAGTACTTTCTTTCCATCCGGACTGGACACGTCAGCCACCACGGCCGGCCTCGTCTGAGTGATACTCGCGCGCATGTACCGATTGGCTTTGAGCTTGACAGTGTAGGACTGGGTCTGTCCCGCGGAAATGTCGCGCTGCAGCGTATCGCCCAATTTCAGACGGACGGTTTGCGCGGAAAGTCCTGCCGCCAAGGCCGAAAGCGCCAAGAACCGTGCGATACGAATCATGCTGTAGCTTCCTGTTTGGAAAACGATAGCACGTTTTATTTCGGATCGGGTACCTCGCCCTAACACACAAGCTACGTATCACGCCCAAATCATGTGGGCGAAATTCCTCAACTGACATAAGAGCTGGCTTCCCGCGGGTCCAAACGGCACTCGGTGGTCAAGGCCCGTCTTCACGGGGGAACGCCGCTATCGAATTGAAACCAAAGCGTATAGGAGGGACCCGGGGTTGTCGAATCCCTCTTGTCCAAGCCCTCAAACCCAGAGGCCGGTCAGTTGCTTACTAACGCGATCAAATGCTCGATGTTCAGATAGCCATTCAGGATCAAGCCTACGCGGAGGCGTTACTCCAACTGCTCGTCTCCGACGGGAATCACCTGGTCCATATCGTAGATCGGCCGAACACAGCCATTCGTGGTGTCGTCGTAGTCGATGAGGCGATCCTTCACCTTGCGGACTGGCGCGAAGAGCCTAATATCGAGCGATACCTGGTCCTCACCAATGAGCCCTGCGACGTGGACCGGCTCTGGGAAATCGGAATACGGCAATTGTTGCCCGCTTATTACGAACCCGCTCTGATCCGGGTCGCTGTTCTTACCGCGGAGTTGCGACTCGGCAGGCTTGTGGCAGACGAAACGAGTGAGCCCGTGTCATGTGATCTCTGATCAGATAATCGCGCCGCGATGTTATCATCCGGGGTGATTTCGACATGCAGAACACTCCGCTCGAAGACATCACAGTCCTCGACCTGACCACCGCGCTCGCCGGCCCTTTCGCTACTCTGCTTCTGGCTGGTCTCGGCGCGAAAGTCATCAAGATCGAGAACCCGATCGGCGGCGGCGACACCTCCCGCTCCAACGCACCCTATCTCGGCTCCCAAGGAGGCACGCTCGCGCGGCAACATCCCGATGACGTCTCCGTATCCGCTCTCAACCGGCTGCGCAACAAGCGGGGCGTCACGCTGAACCTCAAGCATCCGGAGGCGCGCGGCGTCTATGCCGGCCTCGTCAACCGCGCCGACGTGATCGTCGAGAACTTCAGCCGCGGCACACTCGATCGCCTGGGCGCCGGCTACACCTTCGCGCAAGAAGTGAACCCGCGCATCGTCTACTGCTCCATCACCGGCTTCGGGAGCGAGGGCGATCCGGGCACCGGCAAGGCCATGGACGCTATCATTCAGGCGTTAAGTGGAGTCATGATGACTTCCGGCGGCCCCAGCGATCCGCCCATACGCATCGGCGTGCCGTTTGCGGATCTCACCGCGCCGCTCTTCGGAGTCATCGGCGTCTTGGCCGCCATCCATCAGGCGCAGCGCACGGGAATCGGGCAGCACGTGGACGTCTCCATGCTCGGCGTCATGACCATGCTGGTCTCGGGCGAGCCCTTCGATCTTCTCGATCGCTGCGGCGTCCCGCAACGTACCGGCCTGACTGTCCCGCGGCTCGCGCCGTTCGGAATGTATCGAACCAAGGATGGCTACGTCTCAATATGCGCGCCCACCGAGGCTTTCGCGCATTCTCTATTTCAAGCCATCGGCCGGCCGGAATTAGCCGCCGATCCCCGCTTCGCCAAGCGTGACGACCGCGTGGTGAATGTGTCGGAAGTCGACGCGATTCTGGAGGCGTTCACCTGCTCTAGAACCAGCGCGGAAGTCGTCGCGGCGCTGGATCCCTGGGGTGTCCCCGCCGCCGAGGTTCGCGACCCCAAAGATGCCGTCCGCGATCCGCGTGTCGTCTCGCGCGGTGAGACGGTGCCGCTCGCTCATCCGAAATATGGAAAGGTGGAGGACGTCTACGGAATGGGGTTGCCGATCAAGTTTTCCCGCGCGCAAGCCGGTTTCGATACGCCCCCTCCGGAGCTCGGAGAACACAACCGGGAAGTGTATTGCGATTTGCTCGGCTACTCGGAGGAACGCTTTGAAGAGCTGAAAGCGAGGCGAGTGATCTGATCTCGACTCTTGCCAAGGTCTACTACGAACGGGCGATCCCGCCGCAAGGTCCGAAGCCTGTCGTAGGCGTGACCTCCAATACCGTCCCTTGGGAATTGTTGCGGGCGGCAGGATTGCAACCGGTCCTCCTCAGCCCGCGGCGGCCGCACACGCCGCTCGCCGATCGCTACATGGAAGATGTGTTCAGCGCTCGCATGAAAGCGATCTTCGACTTCTTGATCTCGCCCGAGAGCGTGTTGCTGAGCGCGGTCGTCATCCCCAGAACGTCCGAACAGGAACATAAGCTCTACCTTTACCTGCGCGAGGTGGTTCGCCAAGGCACGGAACGCGCACCTGAGCCGATCCTCTACAACTTGTTGCACGCGCGGTCGCCGGAAACCGAAGCGTATGGACTACAACGGACTCGCGAACTGAAAATGCAATTGGAGCGCTTGACCGGGCGCGCGATCGACCCCGAAGCGCTCTCGACGGCCATCGCCGAAGGCAATGCGGCGCGCCATGCCATCCGAGGATTGTTGCAGCAACGGGAATGCCCCGCTCCGAGGCTGCGCGGATCGGAAGCACTGGCGCTGATCGGAGCCTGGTACTTCATGGATCGGACCGAGTACGCACGTCTGGCGCAGGAGGCGCTCCGCGAAATCCAGATGCGGCCGCCGCTCCAAGGACCGCGGCTTCTCGTCAAAGGCTCACCGCTCGACGAACCCGATTTCTGCGAGGCCATCGAGTCTCACGGCGCGATCGTCGTGGCCGAAGACGATTGGTGGGGCTCCCGCGCCCCCGGCCAGGACATCGATCCTACGATCGATCCCATGCGTGCCATTTTCGAGAAATACTACTTCGATGCTCCGAGTCCGCGCGTGTTCCCGGCCGAAATTGCCGATGCCTGGTTCCATCGCAAGGCATGCGAGGTAGACGGCGTGATCTTCCACCTGCCTCCAGAGGACGACGTCATCGGATGGGATTATCCGCGCCTGCGCGATTCTCTAGACAAGCGCGCGATCCCGCATCTGATGTTGCGCGGCGCGTCTTCTGATGAAATAGGAACATTCATCGCGAGGCTCCGCAATGGCTGAAAAGCAATTGCAGTCCACCATTCGCGCCGCCGCGTATCAGAAGGCCTGGTTCGCTCAACTGCGCCAGGACGTTTTTGAAAACCAGAAGCCTTACGCCATCGTGCAGGCCGACATGCCGCTCGAACTGTTCCATGCCATTGACGTACCCGTAGTGAGCAATCAATGGTGGGCCGCGATGGTTGCCGCCAAACGTCTGGCGCCTTATTATCTCGACAACCTCAACGCCATGGGTTATCACGATGGCCTGTGCCGTTATTGCAGCCTGTCGCTTGCCTCGACGCTGGCGTCGACTATAGGAGGCGATACCGGGCAAGCGCCCTGGGGCGGCCTTCCGAAGCCCGCGCTGCTTTCGGCCCGCTTTACTTGCGATTGCATCCAACGCGTCTTCGAAACATGGGCTGCCAAGTTCGGCGCTCCGTTTGTTCCGTTAGACGCTCCCGGCGCATGCGAGCTTCCGCCTCGATGGTGGGAGCTGAGCCGTTATCGCTGGAACGAGCTCTTCGAAGGCCATCGGCTGGACTTCATGATCGCGCAGTTTCATTTGCTGATCCGAACTCTGGAAAGCGTTACTGGAAGCACTTTCGATCTCCAGCGCTTGCGCAATTTGATGGAGGGCGTCAACCGGCAGGAAGAATACTTCGAAGAAGTCCGCGAAATGATTTGCCAGGCCCCGAAAACGCCGGTCCGAATGCACGAACAGATGAGCAACGTGATGGCGGCGCAGTGGCTGCGTGGCAGTGCATGGGCCATTGGCCACGCCCGCGCGTTTCGCGATGAAGTGAAGCAGCGCGTCGACGCGAGCATCGCGGCGTGCCCCTCCGAACGCCTGCGCCTGATGTGGGTGGGCGCGGGACTTTGGCACGACACCGATTTCTACACGGCGTTCGAAGAACAATACGGCGCGGTGTTCGTCTGGTCCATGTACCTGGCTTTCGGACCCGACGGCTATATCCGTTATGGCCTCGATGATCCGCTTCGAGCCCTCGCCAGCCGCACCGTCAGCTTCAACGAACAGCTCCACAATCCGCCCTGGGCCAACGAATGGATCGTCGATCAGGCCAAGAAACACCGCATCGATGCCGCACTGGTGCTTGAACCGCTGGGGACGCGGCCATCAGCGACGGGCAATCGTTTCGTTGAACGCGCACTCGAAGCCGCGGGGATTCCGGTTCTCCCCATCGTGGCGGACATGGTGGACGCGCGCGGGTGGGACGGGCCCGCAATGCGTCAAAAAGTCGGCGCCTTTCTCGAACGGCTGTAGTGCTTCAAGAATAGAATCTCGATGAGCGACACGATGACTCCGGCCGCAACGAAGTACCAGCCGGCGGTGAATCCTCCGGTGCGATCGCGTAACATGCCCAGGACCTGCGGCCCCACGTATCCGAAGACGCCTCCGCCTAGTCCGACGACGCCCATCACCGGCCCCAGTTCACTTCTTCCTACGACGTCTCCCGCCAGCGCGAAGATCTGATTCGTCGCGCAGAGTCCGAGCGAGATCACAAGCGCAGTCGCCACTCGAAAGACCAGCAGGTTCGGAATCATCATCGCGAAGCAGGCTGGAATCAGCACCACCGCGAGCCCGATCATCATGTCCCAGCGATCGAACCTGTCACAGAGATAACCAAACAGTACGTTGACGAAGATCGCGACAACGTAGCTGGTGCTGATGACGAAAGCGCTCTCCATGGCGTCGAGCTGGAACGTCGATTTCACCGCCGATGGCACAAAGAAAGTCGCACTGAAACCGCCCATGTTGATCAGGCCGAGCAGCACCATGCTCCAAACCACGGGCGTGCGGAATGCACTCCTGCTTGGCATCGACGGCCCATGCGCATGAAACGAAGTTTCGCCACCGCTGGCGCCGGACTTGTAACCAAACCAAAAGACCGCCGCGCCCACTAGCGCCATAACGCCGAAGCCGATGATCCCGCCGCGCCATCCGTAAGGCTTCGCGATGATGGTGCCGAAAGGCGCACCGATTACCGAGGCGAGCGACGCCATCGCGCCGAGAATACCCATCGCCGTGCTCCGGAACTCGGGCGGAGCAACCAGCGCAATCGACGTCATCACGCAAACGAACGCTACTCGATACCCGAGCAGCCATACGACGCGAGCCCCCAGAGCGCCTTTGTACGACGAGGCCTGGCTCAACAGCAACAGCCCGAGCGCGACGCCCAACAGTCCGGCAGTCAGCGCGAGTTTCTCTCCCACGCGCTTCGCCAAAATGCCGGCGGGCACACTCACCGCCATTGCAACCAGACCATAGAGCCCGGTGAACAACCCGACCTGCGAATAGCTGAGGCCGAAGTCTTTCTGAATCGCAGGCAGCAGCGGAGAAAAGCCCAGGCTCGACATCTGAATGGCCATCATTGCGATGATGGTGGCGGCGAACGCGGGAACCCAACTCCTGGCTGGATGAGGCACGGCGTCTATACTACAGACCTTCTTCGCAAGCGCCGCATCGCCGGCATGAGCACACGGCTCCACCACATCAGAAGCGCAGTCGAAAACAGTACAACAGGCGCAAGGCCCAGAATCACCCACAACAGCTTGATTGGCCAGCCGCCGAAGTTGCCATAATGAGCCAGCGAAAATCCTCGCAAAATTCGAGTGCCGAGTGTCAACGGCCGAGGTACCAGACGCCCGCCCGTGGGCTGAAATGCCGGAGCATTGAGCGGCGTAAAGAAGGCGATTGCTGCACGGAAAGGCTGCGGAAAAACGAAATATCCGCCCGTCAGTCCCCACATCGCTAGAACGGCGAACGTCCAGAAGCCCACCGCGCCATGCAGATCGAACACGAACCGTTTCCAGCCGGCGTTTGCAGATATCGTCAGCGCGCGGCGCCAGCTTGCAAGGCCTGGCCACCAAACGATCATCCCAGTCAGACACAAAGCAGCGAGCAGGAAACCTCCGATTGCATTCGCTGTCATCCCGGCGCTATCCATGAGCAGGCTCCCATGGAGCTTGCCCAGCCAGGACAGCCAATGATAGAGAGCCCTCTTGTAGGAAACTGCTTTGCCACCGGATTCCAGCCAATCGTACATATCGTTTCGAAAGACGATCGCGCTGCCGCTCGCGCAGACCACGACGACATAAAGCCCCAAGAGCAATCCCGACCACAGGTGCAACTGGAACACGATCCTTCGAATCCAGGTGCTTCTGGGACGCCATAGCCATTGGCGCCACAAGGCTCCAGCAGGATCTTCAACTGTGTTCGCCGGCTGCGGCATAGACTCTCATATATTATGTGAGGATGATCCGGCCAGCTACTCTCGCTTTCGCCGTGCCCGCTTGTGTCATGATCGCGTGCTTCCTGCCAGCCTTCGGCCAGCATGCGCTTTCAACGCGCGACTATTTCTACGTTGGCGGCAAATACACCGGCAATCCGGACAAGGAAGTGATGGCCGGCCAGATGTATGTCGAGGTTCTTCGCCCCGAACACGTCGTCCAGAAGTACCCGCTGGTGTTTTTTCATGGCGCGGGCCAGACCGCGACCAATTGGATGGGGACGCCGGACGGCCGCGCGGGATGGGCCGACTATTTTCTTGAGCAAGGATACGTGGTTTATCTGGTCGATCAACCGGCGCGCGGGCGGTCGCCCTGGCATCCTTCCGTGAATGGCCCTGTGCAAATGCGGCCGCCATCCTGGGTGTCACAGCGATTTACGGCGCCGGAGATTGATCACCTGTGGCCGCAGTCTCGCATGCACACGCAATGGCCGGGAAACGGCGACAAGAAAGGCCGCCAGGGCGATCCGGTGTTCGATGCATTTTACGCAACTCAGGTGGAGGGCCTGGAGAGCGCCGTGGAAACCCAGACGCTCGTGCAGGCTGACGGCGCGGCTCTGCTCGACAAGATCGGACCCGCGATTATTGTTACGCATTCCCAGTCGGGATCGTTTGGCTGGCTGTTGGCCGATGCGCGGCCGAAAGCCGTGAAGGCAATCGTTGCCATGGAACCCGCTGGACCGCCCTTCCATAACGCCGTTTTCGACGAGAACAAAAACCGCGCCTGGGGCCTGACCGATATCCCCATCACTTACGCGCCGCCGGTGAAAAACCCTGCGGAGCTTGCGATCGTGCAGCAATCGAAAGCGGACGCCCCGGATCTAGTGCGTTGCTGGAGCCAGGCCGATCCGCCGCGCCGCCTGGTGAATTTGCAGGGTATCCCGGTGCTGGTGGTCACGGCCGAGGCGTCCTACCACGCGCCCTACGACCACTGCACCGCCAGGTTCTTAGCGCAAGCCGGCGTGCCCAATGCTCATCTGCGTCTGGGAGAGCAGGGGATTCACGGCAACGGTCACATGCTGATGATCGAAAAGAACAGTCTGGAAATTGCGGCCCTGCTTGGGAAATGGATCACCGGGCACGTGCAATAGTGGTCGTCGGCTTGAGTTCCACGCGGTAGGCTTGATACGTCACGGTGCCTAGATTTTCCACCGAGTGCAGCGGTTGGCTGCTGGGATCGTAGGTCACTTGCAGTTCCTTCAGCTCCGGCCGCGCCGTTTTCGTGCCATCTTTCAAAAACCGCTGCGACGGGGGCAGACTGAAATACACCACGACAGCCGGCCAGGTGTGCGTGTGCCACGGTTCCTTCTCGCCGGGTGGGACCCGGACGCTCAGCACGCGCACGTACTCGTTTTCAAGGACCACGCTGAGATTAGGGTCGTGGACCTTGACCGCATCGGTGTCGGGCAACTCCATTGCGGGCGCTGGCTGGCAATCGACGGTTTTGATTTCGATGAGCAGATTATGCCGGTCGCGATCGCTGCTCTCGAATCCTTTGCTGGGCCCTCCTTGCGACCATCGGATGTTGACGGTCTTCCAAGGCTCGTCGCGGCCCGAGGTCTGTTCGAAGAATACGCTGGGCCAGGGGTGGGTGTGGGGCGGTTCCTTGCTATGCAGCGGAACCCGCGCTTCCAGCACGCGAACGGCGTCGTTTTCGAGAATCACTTTGTGGTGGTCTGGTGCGAAGGCGACCGCGTCAGTCGAGTCCGGCTTGATTACGCCACAACCTGTGGCGGCCCGCACACCGGCCGGCAGAAGCAAAGCGGCGAAGGCGCACATCGCCAATGAGAGGCGAACCCGTTCTTGTAGCTCGTTCATGGCTAACGATCTTATCACCCTCGGTTCGGCAATGATTATCGCTATCGTTTCGGGTCTGCTTTGTACTCGACGTCCGTCACCGCGCCCAGCCACTTGGTCTGGCCGTCGCTGATATCAACGGAAAAGAGCGTGGTCGATTGGCCGGCCACTGCCCCATGCCAGTGCGGTACACCTCCCGGCACGAACGCGGTATCACCGGGATGGAGCTCTTGAACCGGATGCCCTTGTACCTGGGTTCGCGCGACGCCCTCTTCGCAAAGCAGTATCTGGCCGCGCTCGTGGACGTGCCACTTCGTCCGCGCGCCGGGTTCGAAATAAATGCGCGCTGCACGCACCCGAATGTTGCTCTCGAGCCTGGTGACGGTTCCCGTGAAGTTTGCGTTTGGGTCCGGTGGCTGCTGAGCAGGCAACGCCGCCGCAAGCGCGATGAGAAGCAAACCGCACAGTCTCATTTCCGCAAGTCCGAATCTAGCCCAAACGCCAGCAAGACGTTGCCCGGCAGACCACCGCGCGCCGGGTAGCCCGAGACCGCGAACAACATGCCGCCCGCGACCACAGGACCTGCCACGTCCATTGCGCCGCCGCGGCCGGACACGCCGTTCACGGTTTGATACTCGTGGGCCGTGTCGTAGTCCCAGATGATCTTTCCGTCCGAAGTAGAATAGCCGCGCAGATGGCCATCGGCCGCGCCAGACCACACCACACCGGGAATCGCGGTCACGGCTCCCGACTGCGCCGGACTGCAATGCTCGCGATCGCCACAGCCAGGCGGTGGAGTCTGCCACATTCGTTCGCCGTTGTCGACGCGAAACGCGAACAATCCTCCGCCTGCCTTCGGGTCCAGCTTGTAAGAGCGGTCGTTGCTCCCCGGCTTGCGGTCTACTTCGAAACCAATGTCGGATAGCGCCACGTAGACATTGCGCCCGTCGGTGGCCGAGCCCCACTCGATCCCGCCCACCGTGCCGCCTTTGCCGATGCGCGCCTGCCATAGGATCTCGCCGCGCCGGTCCGGATCGACGGCGTAAATCACGGCCGACTTCTGCCCGAGCAAAAGCGCGCGCTTGCCGCTCGGGAGCGAAACCAGAATGGCCGAGGACGCGAAATCGAAATCGGGACCATCCGAATCCGGGCAATTCACTTTGCCCGAGAGCTGGCATGAACTGTTCCACGCGTCTTTCGCCGTGAATTGTTTGGACCACAGAATTTCACCTGTGGACATGCGCAAAGCAAGCAGCGCGTCGCTCATCGCGGTCGGCGGATCGGAGTAATTGTCGCCCGAGGTCACATACATGGTGTCGCGTTCGGCGTCGATCACCGGCGCGGTCCAAACGCCGGCTCCCGAGGGTCCCCAGGTTGTTGCGCCGAACTTAGTCTTCGGACGCGCCTTGGCAGCATCGCCGATCATGTAGGTCTTCCACACCATCTTTCCCGTGGCAGCGTCCAGCGCCGACTCACTGCCGCGGAACGTGCAGCACAGGTAACCCGGAGAAACCGACAGTGATTCCTCGCGCGAAGCGGCGCCGACATACAGGCGATCCTTGTAATAGACCGGCGTCGCCGTGACAGTGGATGCGGGATGCTCGTCGGCGCGCACCTTCCACAACTGCTTCCCGGATGCTGCGTTCAGCGCATACACGAACCCGGCGGAGTCGCCGAAGAACACGGCGGGATTACCGCCGGCCTCTCCCACTGTGATGCCCGATCGCACCTGGCTCTGTACAGTGGTGGCCCAGTACACGCAACCGGTCTTCATGTCGAGCGCGATAAACGCTGCCGTCCTGCCCGCCCGCGAATACTCTGCCGCCGTAGACGGCAGGCTGGGAACGCATCGTGGATGTGTCGGGGAACGCGAAGGCCCATTTCAGTTTCAGCCGAGGCACGTCGTCAGAGGCTAGCCCCGCGTCCTTCGCCGACTGGAAGCGCATATTGGCGAGGCCGCCGCCCCAACCGGCCCATGAGGGACTTTCGCTCGGCGCCGCGCCCGCCGGACACAGATTCGCGATTTCCTCGCGCTTCTGTTCCAGGGTTACCGCTGTTCCCAGAAAGCTCGCGATTCTCTGGCGTTCGTCCGGCGACAGCGGCGCAGCCTGCTGCTTCATGACGCCGCTGTCCAGCGTCTTCTGAATTGCCGTCGGCGTCATGGACTTGAGCGCGGAGATCTGTGGAACCCGCCCTCCGGCTCCCGCCTCCGAGTTATGGCACGAGGCGCAGTGTTTTTGAAATAGCTGCGCGGCGTAAGGATCGTCCGCCGCGAGCGCTGTCATGGCGATCGCGAAAAACAAACAGAGTTTCATCGGTGTCCTCATTTGGCATTCTTCACTTGGCATTCCTCACTTACCAACCATGTGTCCTACATCTTTCTCGTTCTCGTTGCAGACATACTCTCCGATGTCGTCGCCGGCATCCAGCTCCGCGGCTCGCTTAATTATCCAGGGCTTGGCATAAGCTCCCGGATCGTCGATCGTGATCTCGATTTCCAGGTGTCCGAGATCGGGCCGCCGAAAGCGCTCGATCACGTGCATCATTTCGGTGTGTGGATGGCCCGCGGTATCGAGCCAGGATCGGTCGTCGAAGCCCACGGTGTCAATCACCAGCGTGTCTCCCTCCCAATGTCCGATGGAATGCCCCATCCACATCGGATTCGGATCCTTGGGATGACCGCGCCCGTCAAGGAAAACCTGGCGATGGCTCGGGATGTCATCTTCGAAAAGCATCACCAGCAGCGTGGGCGTTTGAACCAGCTTGAAGGGAAACAATGCGCCGGCGTTGGTGATGCCTCGCGGCAGGCAATGCGCGCCCGGAGCATCCTTGAAGTTGTTCGCCGCGCGTTGCTTGAGTAGCGCTTCCACCCAAGGGAGAGGCTCCGGCTTGCCCGGGTCCACCGTTCGTTGCGCGAACCAGACGCCGGAGAGGTCGGGCTTGCCATCCGAGGTTCGCGGCGTAGGCCCCGACGGCGCAGGATGCGGACTCGTGAGCTGCACTCGAAACTCCCGCCCGTCGCCGAGCGTTCCCAACTGGTATTCGAGCAGGCGAACATCCAGGCGTAGCGGGTCTTGCGCCTCGACGGAAACATTCTGCTGGTTGTACGCGTTGAATCCCGGAGCACTGATCGAGAGGTCGTAAATGCCCTGCGGCAGCGCTGCCAGCTGGTAATGCCCTTTCTCGGAACCCGTGGTCTTGTAGATCGCTCTCGTGCTCCGGTTGGTAGCCTGAACCTGAGCATTTGCGACTGCTTCACCGTCGGAATCGACCACAGTACCGGTGATCGTTCCACCGTTTTGCGCGTACAACGATCCGATCCAGCACAAAAGAACCAACCGGTTCATGATGTGAAGATTATATGCTACAAGGAAGCGTTCAGTCGTAGCGGAGAGCCTCTGCTGGATCGACAGCCACGGCACGGCGCGTGGGCAACCAGCACGCCAGCAGGGCGACAACCACGAACAGTAACCCCACTCCCGCGAACGTGACTGGATCGCTGACACCGACGCCAAATAGAAATGATCGGAGAACGCGCGAGAGCATCATCGCCGCGCCCGTACCCAAGACAACTCCACCGGCGATCAACCGAAATCCCTCCGCCAGGACGAGATTGCGAATGTGCCTTCGCTCAGCGCCAACCGCCGCCCGAATGGCGATCTCGCGCCGGCGAGATGCAACGGACAACGCGAGCACGCCATAAATGCCGACCAGCGTCAGAACGCTGCCAGCGATCGAGAATCCAACCAGAAGCTGCATTGCGAAGGTGCGTGATGCCAACGATTCGCTCCGAATCTGGTCCATGGTCTTCACGTTTTCGATCGCTACCGTCGGGTCCACCGAGCGCAGCTCGCGTTCGACCGCGGTGATCACGGAACGAGGATCGGCTGTGGTCCGAACGACCAAGTCCTTCGAGAACGCCTGCGCCTGGAATAGAGGCAGGTAAATCTCGGGCTCGGCCGCCTTAGTCAAATCGTCCGTGCGCGAGTTCGTCACGACACCGACGATCGAGATTGACGGCTGCTTCCGGCCGCCAAACCAGATCTTCTTGCCCAGCGGATCGGTATGCGCAAAGTACCGGTCCACGAACGCCCGATTGACCACCGCCACGCCAGGCGCATCGCGACTGTCGTTGGAACGGAAGTCGCGCCCCACGGCGATGCCCTGCCCCAAGAGGTCGAAATAACCCGGAGTGACCGCCCGCAGCGGAATTGCGATGCGGTCGCCTGCATTGCTCGGCGCGGGTTGCCCTTCGATCTCCACCTCGCCGGGCCAACTGGTGCCGGTGAGCGGCACGCCCCAGCCGAACGCGGCTTTCTCCACGCCGGGAATCGCCGCCACGCGCTCCAACGCCAGAAGGTGAAAGCGGAACCAGTCGCCATTCACTGCTGTCACGGTTGCCGTCAGAATGTGCGTGGTCCCGTATCCTGACTGCACTTTCGACAGATTCATCATCGTGCGGATCAGGAGACCGGTGCCGACCAACAGCGCAAGCGTGAGCGCGGTTTGAAACATAGCGACCGCGCGCAACAGCCGGCGCTCTCCGCGTCCCGCGCTGCTCTTTGGTCCTGCGCTTTTCAAAACCTCGATTGGATCCAGGCTGGATGCGCGCAGCGCAGGCAACAAACCTGCAAGAAGGGCTGCCAACACCGCCGAGCTGATTCCCCAGATCAGGACGATCCAGCCGGTGCCGACCGCGTCCAGGCGCGGGATGGCATGCCCGCCGATCATCTTGAAGATCTTGACGACTCCAAAGGCCAGGCCGACTCCCAAAGCGCCTCCGGCCAACGCCAGCAGCAGGCCTTCGATGGAGACTTGCCTTATCAGTCCCCAGCGTCCCACGCCGAGCGCGCTGCGCACCGCGTATTCCTGCTGCCGTTGCAGGCCCCGCACAAGAAGCAACGCGGCCACATTTCCGCACGCAATCAACAGAACCAGCGCCGCGGCGCCCAGCAGCGGGAACAAAATGCCCCGGCCGTCCCGATTCAACTCCGCGGGCAGCGATTGCAGCGATGGCGCGAAGCCTTCGAACTGGCGATCCCCTCGCGCTTCCGTTTCGGCCAAGGCACTCAGCTCCGCTTGCGCCTGCGCGAGTGTGGTTCCGTCCCTCAATCGCGCGACCACGTTCCATCCGCGGTATTTCACCGTCGCCGGGTTGGACGTTATGGGGACCCAGAAATCGACTGGCGCATTCAAATCGTAATTGGGTTCCCGCGAGGCGCCGGGCGATGGAAGAAAACGAACGTGAGGCGGCATCACTCCAATCACTGTGGGCGGCGTGTCGCGCCGGCTCATGCGGATTGTTTTGCCGAGGATGTGCGGATCCCCGTTAAACTTTCGCTGCCAAAGATCGTAGCCCAGAACGATCACTGGCGCGGCCTTTTCGGCGGTCTCCGAGTCGAGAAATGTCCTGCCCAGTACGGGCTGAAGTCCGAGCGCGCGAAAATAGTCGCTCGTGACAGCCATCCCTTCCATCGACTCGCTGCCATCGGACTGGACCCGGAAGTTGAACGTCCAACCGTATGCGGCGATGGCGTCGAGTGACTTCGTCTTCCCGCGCCAGTCCATCCATTGCGCCAGCGACCAACCCGGCGATAGCGCGAGTGGCTGGTGATCGGTTCGAACGGCTGGGATCAAGACCAGACGGTCCGGCTGGCGATAGGGCGGCGGCGTAAGCAGGACGCCTTGAATAAGGCTGAAGACGGCCGAGGTGGCGCCGATTCCGAGCGCCAGCGTGAGCACTGCGAGCAAACTAAAGCCGGGCTGCTTGAACAGCATGCGCATGCCGAAACGGAGCTCGTGCAGCATTGATCCTCCTAGGGCGGAGTTCGATACCTATGTAGAAACTTAGACGGGCTTGCAAGGCTAAAGTTCCCTTTTCGCGGGGATTCTTCCCGAGTTGGTATCTGAAGTAACATTGGAAGTCCCGGAGTTTTTCAAGATGCCTCATTTGAAACTGGCTGTCCTGGCCGCGTTCCTCTCCATCGGAGCCCACGCGCAATGGTTGAACTATCCCACGCCGGGAACACCTCGCACCGCCGATGGCAAGCCGAACCTCACCGCGCCCGCGCCCCGCGCGCTCGACGGCAAACCGGACCTCTCCGGCGTCTGGATGCACGAGACCACCACCATCGCGGAAATCAGGCGACTCTTCGGCGATCGCTTCGAATCTGAGATTACGCTGGCCCCGCCCGGAATGGAGATCGGCACGCAACACAAATACGCTTTCGATATTCTGCTGGACTACAAGCCCGAAGCAGCCATGCTGAAGCCCGCAGCCGTGGAAATCCTCCGCCGTAGCGCCGCAGTTCGCGACCCGGCAAACGTTTGTTCGGGCGTCTTTGGCTTTCCGCTCGCCGGGTTGCTCTCCGAACCGATCAAGATCGTACAAGCGCCTCGCTTGACGATGGTGTTGTACGAAGTCGAGAACCTGCGCCGTCAAATCTACACCGATGGGCGCAGTCTCCCGAAAGAGGTCAACCTCCCCGCGTATTTGGGCTATTCGGCCGGACATTGGGAGCGCGACACCCTGGTCGTGGAGTCCGCCGGCTTCAACGACAAAACGACGCTGGATGCGGCAGGCCACCCGCACAGTGAAGAGCTGCATGTCACCGAACGATTCCACCGCCGCGACTTCGGACACCTGGACATCGAAATGACGTTTGACGATCCGAAGATGTACACCAAACCTTTCACCGTCAAGATCCCGCACAATCTCATGGCCGACGCCGACATTTTTGAAGACTTCTGCGATAACGAGAAGGACCGCACTCATCTCGGGAAAAACTAATGAGGTAGCGAGGTGTTCAGCGGAGGCCATTCCGCCCAGCGGTTGCCGGCGGTGGCTTCAATCGCAATTGGCCCGGTGAGTGAGAACCCGGGGACGAAGCCTGGCGGCCTGGGCCGTGATGGAGGCGTGGGCTGATGGTCCACCTCGGTGGTGCAGCGAAGTTCATTCCAGCCAACGTGCGCGGTGACGTGCTTCGAAAACGTCGGCAGTTCGCCGTCGCCCCAGTCTTCGTGCAGGATGTTGAATTTCAGTAAGTCGCCCTGGATCTCGAAGTCATCGAGCGCCGCCATGGTATATGGGTTGTCGCACGTTCCGCAGACCATTCCGCGAAGTTTGTTGCCAACCTTGCGAATGATGAAGTATTGTTTTGGCGCGCCAACTCCGAAGCCGAGCCACACTCCGATCACATCTTTTTCCGTCAGCGATGTTTTCCAGGGACCGGGCTGAATATAACGCGGCGCCGGTGCTCCCACGCCTTGCTGATTGATCGCCACGGCGGGAACGGGCGGAGCTTTAGGGAGTATGGAAACGATAACCGGGAGCGGGTCCGGGCCACGAGGGTCTTTAATAAGGACGTGTTCGAATTTTTGGCCATGCGACTCTCCGCTCACGATCAGGTTGCCGCGATCGAATTTGGCTGTCGCGTTGTCCTGATACGCAGTGCTGCCATCCGAATTTACATGCGTGACGACGAAGGTGATGCCATCGGGTCCAAGCTTTCCATCGACAAAAGCCAGCGTCGTCGCATCCGCGCAGTAGGTGCAGTAGATGCCCCGCACCTTATCGCCCCGGATGGAGAACTCATAGGTGTGCGCCTCGCCTTTGTCGGTTCGCCAGCCGCCGCGGTAGTCGTCTGCATCATTGTTCCATTGCCCCGGCGCGCTCGAGTTCACAACCACGGTTACATCGCGTGACGTGAACAACTGCCCGTCATTAGCCGTCGCGCGCAAAACATATGTTCCTGGCGCGCTGAAACTCGCCTTCGACGGCAGCTTCACTGGCTCTCCGTACACGACGGCCGAGGCCGCCGGATCGAAGGTAACTTTGCCCGGTCCGCGGTACTGAATCCATTTGATCTGCACGCCCCGCGGCCGCTTAGGTTGCGCGTCGCGATCGGGATTCGACGGCGAGCGCCGGTACGGTTTCGGAAGGCCGTCGTCGGTGGCCGAGGCGGTCAGTGTAGCTGCGTCCGGCAACGTAACCGCTGGCACATCGCCGACGGTGAGCGACGGAGCTTTGTTGTTCGGATCGGGCACGCCGCCGCCCATGTTCTCGACGATGACGTCCTCGCTCAATTCCCATTCCGGCTGGAGCCATCCCTTGGCCTGATTGGTGTGCCCGCGCGAGGTCAGGGACCAAATCACTTTCTGCTGCTTGTCCCAATCCGCGGGTACCACTACTCGAAACAAGAAGCGCTGGCGTCTGGGGTAAAAATGAGTCGGCTGCCCGCGATCACCGGACGCACCAGCGCCGGCATCAACAGTGTTGTCCGGTCCAACCGGAATGTCGAGCTCCTCCTCATAGTTCCGGTTGAGGTACCCGAAGACCATGCTGAAGGTTCCGTCGGCGTTCCGCTCCCAGCCTTCAAATGTCGGAGCGACGTCCTGGCCCCGCGAATACTGGACTTGGGCGCGTGCTCCGCTCCCCGCAAATAATGCGGCCGACAACAACAAAGCCCAGCGCACCCGTTACTCCGCCTTCGCCAGAATCTGCTTCGCTTTTCGCGCTTCCACTTGCTGCTTGAAATCTTCGTCGGAGAGATAGTAATAGCTGACCCACGCGCCGCCCATTTCGTCGACGGTGCGCTGCCCGTAGGTAATCAAGTTGTCCGGATCGGGATTGAATTTGTTCGTGGGAGAGTTGTCATACCAGGAGATCATGTGCAGCACAGTCCCGGCCGGCAGCAATGGCTGCTCGTCTTCTGCGTACAGGTACACCAGATGCCAGGCAAACTGATACTTGCTGACGCAGCTCAGCATCTCCACCTTGTGCCCGCCCGGGTAGATGGCCTCCATGCACGACGCCTTCCCGCGGTTGTGCAGGTGCGGCTGGAACGATAGCAGCCGGGCCGGCTTGGCGAGCGTGTTGTAGGCATCGAACCGGACATTGTTCGCGTTGGGAGGAATGTCGAGATCCTTCGGGTCGCCGATTTTCTCCGTGGTTTCAATGTACTTGGGCGTGAATCCTTTTGGATAAAACTTGAGCGCGAGCGCCACGTTCGCCGGAGTCTCCTGGCCCATCGGGTGAAGATGGAGGTTGAAATTGATCTTCGTCCCCGCCTTCATCAAGCGGCCCGCGCCTTCCGGAAACACGTCCGCGTTCTTTCCGAGAGCGTATTCGTTGAGAAAGGTTCCCTGGACGTTGTCGCCGTCATCGGGATCATCGTCGTGCTTCATCGACGTGGTCACGTGATGCACCGCCCTGAAACCCTTGATCGGCTTGACCTCGATCGCCTTGATATACCGATCCTCGGTGAGGCCCGGGTCCACCAAAACATCGATCCAACGGTCGGACGCTTGGGCGGGCACGATCTGGTCCTTGGGCAAAGTCACGATGAGATCCGGCTGGTCGAAGTGCCACTTATCCGAATCGGTGAACGTGCGCGGGCGAGGCATGTCGGCCGGATTTCCCTTGGGCGCGCCGGCATCCACCCACTTGACGATGGTCGCGATCTCGTCGTCCGAGAGCGACACGTCGTTCTTGAAATGCTGAACGCCCACGTTCTTGTCGATGTACCACGGCGGCATTTCGCGCGCCAGCACTTTCTGCTTGATCGACTTGGCCCACGGCCGCGCTTCTTCATACGTCTGCAGCGACATGGGAGCGAACGTGTCCGGCCGATGGCAGGACTGGCATCGATTTTGAAGGATGGGCGCAACGTCCTTGGTGAACGTGACCTGGCCCTGGGCCATCGCCGCGATCGCGACAAGGCCGGCAATACCGTACATGGCTCGCATCTGGTGCCTCCAGACTGGAATGCTTTGAGGCTAGAGGCTTAAGCGCATGGTGTCAAGCCCCAGGGCGGCTGAAAAGGCGAACCTAGCCGCCATTCAACACCGATAACACAAAAGCGCATGTGCTTTATATGGCGGGCTCGCAGGAGATTCCTTGGTGTCTGTGGAGTTCGAGGAGGGCGGCGGTGCGCGTTGTATGCGCGCCGATCCGCGGGAGTGCGGCGGAGGGACCTAATTGGTGTAGCTGACATGGGGACCCCGCAACCGGAATAGCACGCGGGGCGGCGGGCAGCGGGGCGGGATCGGCGCAGGTCGATGGTAGCGCGGCGAAGATGGTCTCACCCGAGGCCGTGACTGGGATTGGGGCGGATGGCGCGGGTGGGTTGGCTCCCTCTTGCAGAGAACGTCTTTTTGAGGACGCCACGGTATCCCATCGGATCACGGGCGGCGGATCGGCCGAAGTAGGAGCTGATTTACGAACTTAGTGGCCACACGGATCGCCGGGCTGAAGACCCCTTCCAAATTCTCGCAGCGCGATTGATCGAGATGCACTAGGTCGGGGAATGACGGCTGAAGAATCCCCCGAAGCGCTTTCCATTTCCGTACACATCATTCGCCGCCACCTACGCCTGGCGCAGGCCTGGCCTCGCAATGAAATGGCCGGATCAGGCTAATGCGATGTTGTCAAAGCCATCTGACGCGCCACGTACGCATTGCCTGGAAGCTTCTTTTCCCAGCGCCGCCAAAGCTCCAACCGCCGCTCATCCAAGGCTGAGGCAGCCTCGGCGTGCCCCGCTTGCCGATGCACGGTGGCCATTCCGGCATAAATCCCCGACCGGTCCACAGCGTCTTCCAGACTGATTTCGGGTCCTGGCTTGGACCCCGCCGTCCGGTGAAGCAATTCCTGGTAGATCTCGAGTGCATGTGGGACATTGCCAGTATCAGCCTCATAATCGGCCTGGGCGGCTAACGCGCGATGTGCTCCGGTACCCAAGCCAACTTCATCCGACGGATACATTTTGAGCTGCAGCAGAATTTTGAATGCAGCCTCCAGCCGCTCGCGAGCTTCCACGGTTCGGCCCAGTTTCCGCAGCGGATAGCTGGAGCCGGCCATGGCGCGCGCCTGATAAAACTGCACGTTCGGATTGCTCTTGATTTCGGCTAGGTGGCGAAGCGTGTGGTCATATACGGCTAGGGCTTGCCGGGCGTCCGAATGACGCAGAATACTGGCCAGAGGGTAACCTGCCATCTCCAATTTGCCCCGGGTGTTCTCATCATTTGCATCCTGGTGAACGCGATCATCGGCAATTTTGAACGCGCGAGCGAGCACCGCAACCGCTTCCTCGGGGCGGCCCAGGCTGATGGCGTTGTCGCCGCCGAGAATTTCACCTTCGTAGACCAGAGACATGACGTAATTCATCGTCTGCCCTTGGTCGGCGTTTTCTGTGCCCGGCTCAAGAACGGCCGCCGATTCTTGAATGGATTTGAGAGCATCGTCGAGATCGCCCCGGCTTTGAAAGATTTTCGCCGCCACTTGAAGAAATGTGCCGCGCACCGAGGAACTTCCAAACATCCGCGCGAGGTCACTGCCACGTCGGCAAAGGACGAGAGCGTCATCGGCCCAACCGATGTGCTCATAGCGCTGGGCGATGTTGAGATAGGTGAGTAAGATCGCCGCCGACTCGGGCTGGTCGCTCTTTTGGGCGTTGAACTTCTCCAGGGCCGCGGCGGATTGTCGCGCGAGGGCGTTTGCTTCGTCGGAACGGTCGTTAATATCGGCTAGGATCATTCGATCGCGTGCCACCTCAGACGAACGAAGTACTGCGATCCGATTCCCCGGTTGCGATACCAACACCGAGTGGATGAAACCCTCTGCGAGACGGAGGTTCTTGCCGGCCTGGTCGATCTGGCCTAGATTCGCGGCCAAGGGCACGCCTTGCACGCGCGCCACCCACATGTAAGCATCGCCGACCTCCAAGGCAAGCCCCGGGTCGCCTCGAGCGTCCGCGGAAAGACGCCCCAGATATTCGAGAGACGTGTCGACGATCAACTGTCTCGTCTTCGTGCTGCCGGGCAATTGGCGAGCCAGGGCATCGATATCGAATAGCTTGTTCGAAAGTTGGCGCACTTCCATGAAATGTCGCTGAGCAATGGCTCGCTCGCGATTGGCAAGGAACAATCCTATCGACAGACTACCGACGATGGCCGCGGCTGTGGCCACCGGCGCCCAGTAACGCCGCAGGAATTTACGGCTCCCGTACCAGATATTGCCCCGCCGGGCATGCACCGGCCGTGATTCCAGGAACGCGCGGATGTCGTCGGCCAAGGCATCGACGGAGCCATAGCGATCTTCCGGCTCTTTGCGGAGAGCCTTCAGGATGATGAAGTCGAGGTCCTTGGGAAGCGCTGCTTTGATGCTGCTCGGGGCCGCTGGCTGTGTCTGGCATACCGCCAGTTCGATGGCCTGCTGGCTTTGCGTGGAAAGCGCGTGAGGAGATTGTCCTGTAAGCAAATGGTAGAGCACCGCGCCCAATGAATAGACATCGCTGGTGGTAGCCTGAGCATGCCGCGAACCTGCTCCGGACTGGCGAACGCGGGTGTCAGAATACGTTCCTGCGTGAGCGTTTGATCCAGCGTGGCATCCAGCATTTTGGCGATGCCGAAATCGAGCAACTTCAATTCACCGGAACTTTCAACCAAGATGTTCGACGGCTTGAGATCGCGATGAATGATGAGGTTGCGATGTGCGTAGGAAACCGCCGCGCAGGCCTTCAGAAAGAGCGCTAACTTACCGCGGAGATCGAGCTTGGCGGCGTAGATATCGATGGGCAGGCCTTTGACGTATTCCATCGCCAGGTAGGGCTGGCCATCGGCGGTGTGACCCGCGTCCAAAAGGCGCGCAATGCCCGGATGGCTGAGCGACGCCAGAATCTGGCGCTCCCTGAGGAAGCGATCCACGAAGGCCGGCTCATGACGGCGGTGTCCGATAAACTTGATGGCGACCCGCTGTTCGACTTCTCCATCGACGCGCTCCGCCAAGTACACGGACCCCATGCCTCCCCTTCCAAGAACGCGGACTAGCCGGTAAGGGCCGCAACTGGGGTTCGGTTCGAGATTGTCCAAGAACGAGCGCTCAGCCGAAGAGGCGATGTGCCCGGTCCAAGATCCGTCGTTTGGGCGGGAGTCGAACTGCAGTAATACCTCTACTTCCGCGCGTACTTCGTCAGAGATCTGCCGACTCTCGAAATATCTTTCCCGTTGATCAGGCGGGAGATCGGCAAGCTCGTGGAAGAGACTCTCAACCTCGGGTTTCAACTCGTAGTCCCCATCCGGTAATCGCGGCGCGCTCACTCGGAGGAAGACGAGCGGCCTCTTGTCAGTCTAGTTGATGTTATCAAGTGGCGGGCTTCACTCTTCGGAGACACCTGGGAGAAGAGAGGAATCAGTCCTCGAATACAGTCGGGTGAGCCGGAGGCCGCCACGATGTCCGCGTCCTGAAGCAGATCTGCGCGTCGCCTGCGGTTTGCGTATTCTCATGTTGGCCCGTGCGGCTTAGTTCAAGTCGGCTTGTGTCCGCCGATTCTTCTGCATCACGTGCTGTTCGCAACCTAACCTCGGGTGCAAGACCGGGTCCAGGTTTTCACACGTCCGGGCATCGGACCCGCCGCCACGGGAGTAGAATTGATCGGAGACCTATGCCCCTCTCGAGCAGATTCACTATCGCGCTAGCGGCTGGGCTCTTATTCTCCGTTAATGGCTTGGCGGCACAGCTCGAGGTGCTTCAACTGCGGCCGAACTTCTATATGATTGCGGGCGCCGGCGGCAACATCGCCTTTCAGATCGGCGTGGATGGCGTGGTTGTGGTCGACTCGGGTTCGGAGGCCAACGCCGATGCGGTGGTCGCGGCCATCAAGAAGGTCACGGCGCTGCCCATCCGTTACGTGATCAACACCAGCGCCGATCCGGATCATGTGGGCGGCAACGCGATCGTCGCGAAAGCTGGGCAGACCATATTTACCGGAAATGGCGGCGCGGGCCTCGCCACCAATTTCCTGGGAGGCGGGGCGTCGATTCTCTCCGCGGAGCAGGTGCTGACGAGAATGAGCGGGCCGAGCGGGAAGCCTTCGCCATTTCCGATTGACGCTTGGCCAACCGAAACGTTCAATCAGCCACGGAAGTACATGTACCTCAACGGCGAGGGCATTGAAGTTTTCCATCAGCCGGCCGCGCACACCGATGGCGACGCGATCGTCTTCTTTCGACGCTCCGATGTTGTCGTGGCGGGCGACGTCTTCGATACCAGGCGGTTCCCGGTGATCGATGTAGCCAGGGGAGGTGGCATCAATGGCGAGATCGCGGCATTGCAGAAGCTGGTGGATACAGCCATTCCGTCCGTGCCCATCGTATCGCGCGAGGAGGGCACGCTGATTGTTCCAGGCCATGGCCGCATCTGCGATCAACTCGATGTCGTCGATTACCGCGACATGGTGACGATCATTCGCGACCGTGTCCGCGATCTGATGAAGCAGGGTCTTACGTTGGAACAAATCAAAGCGGCCTCGCCGGCCCGCGGCTACACACGCCGCTACGGGTCCGACACTGGTACGTGGACCACGAACGATTTCGTTGAAGCGATTTATCGCAGCATGAATGAGAAAGTGCAATGAGAATCGTCTGGATAGCGACCCTCGCCGCGCTTCCATTGTTCGCACAGCCGCCCGCGGCCGGTCAGGTCCGCGCAGCCACAGCGAAAGCGTCCGCGCCCATCGACATCACGGGCTATTGGGTCGCGTTCGTGACCGAAGACTGGCGTTTCCGGATGATCACGCCGCGCAAAGGCGATTACCAACCCGTGCCCATGACTCCGGAGGCGCGCAAGGTGGCGGACGCGTGGGATCCAGCGGCCGACGAAGCTTCGGGGAATCAATGCAAGTCGTACGGCGCCGGCGCGATCATGCGGCTGGCTGCGCGGTTTCACATTACGTGGCAGGACGAAAACACGCTCAAGGTCGAAAGCGACGCGGGCATGCAGACGCGGCTCCTGCACTTCGATGGACCTGCGTCTTCGACCGGTGAGCGCACTTGGCAGGGATATTCAACCGCACAGTGGGAGAAACCGTCGTCGCTGAAAGTGACCACCACCAACCTGCGGGCCGGATATCTACGAAAGAACGGCGTTCCTTACAGCGAGAACGCCGTCGTGACGGAATATTTCGACGCCGCGCCCATCCCTGGCGGCGGCCAGGTGCTGCTGGTGACCGCGATCGTCGACGATCCTCAGTATCTCCGGCAGCCCTTCACCACGAGTTCGCAATTGAAGAAGGAGGCCGACGGCTCGAAATGGGATCCGCAGCCATGCACCGCAAAATAGGCCGTTCCGCTGCTACGGCCCTGGCAGGCGCACTGCTGTGTCTGTTGGCCTGCCGGACTGCACTCGCGCAGGTGGAGCTGACGGGCTCCTGGACGCCGAGAAACCATGAGTTCCTCACCGGCGACGGGCTGCCGGTGGACTTCACGGGAATCCCGCTCAGCGAGGAAGGGCGGATTCGAGCGTTGAGCTATTCCGAGTCGCAACTCGAGATGGTGGAACATCAGTGCCAAGGATGGCCGGTGTTTTATCTGGTCCAAGGACCCTTTGGCTTGAGGATCTGGAGCGAAACCGATCCGCTCAAAGGAAACGTGATCTCTTACACCATCGGCGGATGGGAGGATCGGGCGCCGATGACGATTTGGATGGACGGGCGGCCTCACCCGTCGGAATATGCTCTGCACACGCGCTCCGGGTTCACTACCGGCAAATGGGAAGGCAACACGCTCGTCACCTACACAACGCACATGAAGGCTGGGTTCCTGCGAAAAACCGGCGCGCCTTCAAGCGATGAAGCGACAACAACCATGCGCTTTTACCGCCACGGCGATATCCTGACGATCCTCGAGATCATCCAGGATCCAATTTACCTTGCCGAGCCCTGGATCCTGTCGAGAAGCTTTCAAGCGAGCGTGACGCCGCAGCCTCCCATCGGCCCGCCGTGCGTCAGCGCCTATGAAGGGAGCGTAGGCCCAACCGCTCCGCATTACTTGCCCGAGAAGAATCCGTTCGTCGACGAGATGACCACCAAGTACGGCGTACCGCGCGACGCGGCCACAGGAAAACCGGAAACGCTGTATCCGGAGTATCGCAAGAAAATTCGGCCGCCCGCCGCGGCGCGGTAGAGCGAGCAAATGTTGCCCGGCTGGTTAGTGAACCGTGTAGCGAGCTTTCAATGCGAAGGGCGCAATCTCGATATCAAACTGCTCGCCGTTGGCCCGCACCATCTGGTAGGTGCCGCGCATGGTACCAAGCGGTGTCTTGAGCGGGCACCACGACGAATACTTAAACGATTCGCCAGGCGCGAGCACGGGCTGTTCGCCGACCACGCCCGGGCCTTTCACTTCGCGGGTGTCCTCCGAGGCGTCGGTGATGATCCAGTGCCGGCTGATCAATTGAACCGTCTCCGCTCCCTTGTTGGTAATGCGCACGGTGTACTCGAACACCCATTCGCCGTGCTGCGGCCGCGAGTTGTCAGGTGAATATTGCGATAGAACCTCCACCGAAACATCGTGCGTAACGGCTTCGGAGAGTGGACCGAGTTCTAAGAGAGGATCAGCCATGGTCGAAAACTCATCATAGCAAGCCGGGATGACACCGTAGACGCTACACTTCGATAATGAGATCGCTTCAACTCAGCCTCGTTCTCTTGCTCGTCTGCGTATGTTGTTGGGCGCAAGCTCCGGAGCCCAACGGCGGAGGCGTTCGCGCCGGCACGTTGCCGAAGTCTTGGCGAACCGGCGGCCCCACATGCGGCTCGGCGCCGGAATGGGAGATCCACGAATACAATCCCGATCTCTACATACTGCGGGAAAACGGCTGCGTGAATTACGAGAAGCCGTTCCTGTATCTGTTTTTCGGCGGCGAAAAGGCCTTGTTGATCGATACCGGCGCGGGCGAAACGCACGTTGCCGCGGCCGTCTCCGGTGTCATTGATGAATGGGCCAAGCGCAATCACAAGCCGGCGCCGCCGCTGATCGTCGGACATTCGCATTCGCACGACGATCACACCGCGGGCGACGCGCAGTTTCGGGCGCGGCCCAACACGACCGTGGTGCCGCTCACCGTCGAGGCCACCATGAAGACGTTCGACATCGCGCATTGGCCCGACAGCAACGGCAAGATCGATCTAGGCGGACGAATCCTCGACGTGGTTCCGATCCCCGGCCACGATGTGCTGAGCGTGGCATATTACGATCGCCAGACCGGAATTCTGGATGCGGGCGACAGCCTCTATCCGGGCCGTTTGTACGTTGCCGATTTCGCTGCGTTCGTTGCGAGCACGGAGCGCCTGGTTCGTTTCACCGACGGAAAAATCATCACGCACATCGTTGGCTGCCACATCGAACAGTCACGCACGCCGTACCTGGACTACAAGATTGGCAGCCAAGTATCAGCCCGACGAGCACTCGCTCGATATGGGACGAGGCGAACTGCTGGAACTGAACGACGCGTTGGCGCACATGAAGACGCCCGCCCGGATGGCATTCCGCGATTTTACGATTTGGCCGAAGTAGGCGCCAGCAGGTTTTCGCCGCCGATGGCCTCGTCGAGCAGCACGCTGAAGTGGCGCGCCTTGTGGTCGACATCATCCTTCAGCGTGTTGAGGCGGCGCTGCAGCGATTCCAACTCGTCGGCTAAATGCAAACAGGCCAGCACGGCCGCTCGCGTGGAGTCGACATTGCCGGCGCGCACCGCGATAGTCGACATGAGATCGTCGACGCGTTGAGCAAGTTGTTCGATCCGGCCCGGCTCCTCGGAAGAAGCCACCAAGGAATACGTTTGATTGAAGATGGTGACACGGACCGGTTCCGTGTTGGCATTAGCTATAAGCTTGTCATTTTTAGACGGCTCTTGCAAGGAGCCGCGACCAAGAGGAGCGCGGCCCTACGTCCCGCTCAACAGATCCATCTGCCCCAGCAGCTTCTCGATGCGGGTGCGAACCTGCCTGCGCTCAGACCGCAATTCGTCGAGCTCCTTGCGGAAAGTGTCCAGCTCCGCAATCGCCGACGCCAATTGCGACTCGAGCGCCGATTTCTCCGAGCGCAAGCTGGCCACCAGTTCCACGGCTCGCGTGATCCGCTCTTCCAGATGACCGAGCGAATCCAGTTCCTGTTGTACGGCGTTCATTGCTTTATGATACGGCGCTACGACCCGGCGTGCGCGGCCTTGGCCTTCTCCACCAACGCGGCGAAAGCGGGGGCATCGGTGGCGGCCATATCCGCCAGAATCTTGCGATTCAGCTCGATGCCGGCCTTCTTCAGACCATTGATGAACTTGCTGTAGGAAATATCGCCGGCGCGGCAGGCGGCCCCGATGCGAACAATCCACAACGAGCGGAAATCGCGCTTCTTGCGGCGGCGTCCGACAAAGCCATAGCTTCAAGGCCTTCTCGACGGCCTCTTGCGCCGCGCGATTCAGTTTGCTCTTGGTTAGGAAATAGCCCTTCGCTCGAGCGAGCGTTTTGTGGCGATAGTCTCTACGATTGGTACCGCGTTTTACTCTTGGCACGTTTTTACTCCTCGGTTAAATTTTGCCGGCGGCAACGGCACGTGCGGCGCCGTTCCACACAACATTCGTACTTAATACGGAATCATTCTCTTGAGCTTAGCCTGGTCGGTCTCATCGGCCACCACGCTATGCTTCAGCTTGCGCTTGCGCGCGCGCGTCTTGGACGTCAAGATGTGGCGGGCAAACGAATGATGGCGAACCACCTTGCCCGTCCCGGTCTTCTTGAACCGTTTGGACGCACCCTTATGTGTCTTCAGCTTCGGCATTGAAATTTTCCTGGGTTATACTGCGACTTCACTAGTCTAGCACAAGGCCTTGGGCACGCGGGGCGCGCTATTCCCGGCTCTCCTGATACTCCTCCAGCCACGCCATCTGGATCGCTTCGAGCTTGCCTTCGGTCGACGCCTTCGGATCGTCCTTGAAGTCCGCCAGCTCCGTGATCCATTGGTGCAGATCGGTGTAGCGGATGTGCGTGGGATCGAGATCGGGGAATTTCTCGGCGAGCGCCAGCGCGATGTCTTCGGTATGGTCCCAGGTGAGTCCAGGCATCAGATTTTGGTTCCCTTGAGCGCGCCCCTCACCGCCGTGTTCATCATGTTCTCGGCCAGCTTCATGGTCGCTTGATTCACTTCCTCGATCTTGGCCGCGATCAAGTGATGATCGTCGGCATTGTAAACCAGCAGCAGCTCGTTGATCGACTTGTCGATGGCCGCGCGCTCCTCATCCGTCAGCTCGAAATAGGCATCGTGCTTGCGGGCCTTTTCGACGGCCAGCAAGAATCGCGTCGGCTTCCACCCGCTGCTCGCGAACTTGCCGTGCGGCAAAATCCTGCTCGGCCTTCTCGAACGACTCCTGGATCATCTTCTCCACTTGCTCGTCCGTCAGGCCGTACGAAGGCTTCACTTCGACGCTGTGTTCCTTGCCGGTGCGCTGATCGCGCGCGGTGACGCTCAAGATCCCGTTGGCGTCGATCAGGAACCGGACTTCGATGCGCGCCATTCCGGCCTGCACCGGATCGATGCCCTTCAGATCGAACCGCGCGAGGCTGCGGTTGTCCTTCACCAGTTCGCGCTCGCCTTGCACCACGTGAATCAGAACGTTGGTCTGCCCGTCGACGCCGGTGGTGAAACTTTCGGTGGCGCTGGCCGGGATGGTCGAATTGCGATGAATTAGCTTCGACACCACGCCGCCCATGGTTTCGATGCCGAGCGAAAGCGGCGTCACATCGAGCAGCAGCTTGTTGTCGACCGAGCCCGATAGAATCGCCGCCTGCACCGCGGCGCCGAGCGCGACCACTTCATCCGGATTCAGCTCGGTATGCGGCTTGGAGCGGAACAAATTTTCGACGGCCGAGCGCACCAGCGGAATGCGCGTCGATCCGCCCACCATCACCACTTCGTCGATCTGATCGACGGTGACGCCCGCGTCTTTGATGCAGTTCGCGGCACGGCCCGAGCGTGCGGTCGACGATGGGCGTGATCAGCTTGTCGAATAACTCGCGATTGATCTCGCGCTGGTATTTCTTCCCGCGGTATTCCAGCTCGATGGTCGCGGCAGGAACGAACGACAGCTTCTCCTTCGCGTGGATCACCGCGCGCCGCAGCCGCTGCACGCCTTCGTTGTCTCGCGACAAATCCTCGCCCCATTCGCTCGCGACGTCTTCGAGCGCGATGCGCAGCAGCAGATTATCGATATCGTCGCCGCCCAGGTGCGTGTCGCCGTTGGTGGCCAGCACTTCGAAGATTCCGTCGTGCAGCTTGAGAATCGAGATGTCGAACGTGCCGCCGCCCAGGTCGTAAACCGCGACGATGCCGTTTTCGCGCTTGTCCAGGCCATAGGCGAGCGCCGCGGCAGTCGGCTCATTCACCAGCCGCAGAACTTCCAGCCCCGCGATGCGCCCGGCGTCTTTGGTCGCCTGGCGCTGGGCGTCGTTGAAGTACGCCGGCACCGTGATCACAGCCTTGTCCACCGGCACGCCGAAATAATCCTCGGCGTTCTGCTTCAACTGCCGCAGCACCATCGCCGAGATCTCGGGCGGCGTGAACGTGCGATCGCCGAGCTGGAGCTGGATCACCGACTCGCTGCCCGGCGCGATGTGGAACGGAAAGAGCTTCAGCTCTTCCTGAACATCCGCGAGCCCGCGCCCCATCAGGCGCTTCACCGAATAGACCGTGCGCTCGGGCTGCGTCATCAGCAGCTCGCGCGCCGGATTGCCGACCACCACTTCGCCGCCCTGGCGCGATCGAAACCACGCTCGGCACCAGCTTGTCGCCATCGGCCCCGGGAATGATGCGCGGACCGGTGAGATCCATGAAGGCCACCAGGCTGTTGGTGGTCCCGAGGTCGATGCCGACGATGTGGCCGGTGGATGTGAAATCGATTTCCATTGTCAGCTCGGGATTAGGGTCTTCTCAACTTCTGATACCAGGTTCTGGATGTACTTTCGGCGGTTCAGAGCGTTGCGGATTTCGCCCAGCACGTCGCGCGATGGCGCGCCATCGTACTTCACAAACAGCGCCGCCAGTTCCTCATCGGCCGCCGCCAGCATGCCGTTAAAGTTCTTGTCGGCCTGCCTCAAGCTGCGGGCGCGCCGAATCGTCGCCCGCCGCGCATCTCTTCCAGCGCCATGTTCAACTCGAACACTTCTTCGAGCAGCTCCGGCGGAACATCTTTGGAACGCTGCTCGCCGATATCGAATCCTTCCAGCTCAGCAGATACTGCGCGCGCTTGATGGGATCCTTCAGCGTCCGGTAAGCATCGTTCAGAGCCGACGACAGATCCAGAGCCCGCTGCCGCTCGGCTTCCGGCTTGCGCATGAATCGATCGGGATGAAGCTGCCGGCTCAGTTCGTAGAAGCGCTTCTGCAGCTCGTCCAGCGAAAGATTCGAGCGCGCGCGGGATGCCGAAAAGAGCGTAGTAGTCCGTCACGCCGAAAACGACGTTCCGCAGCCGCAGCTTTTCTTGGCGTTCGGATTGTCGAACTCGAAGCCGGAGTGAATCAGCGAGTCCTTCCAATCCAGCGTCATGCCGTTCAGATAGACCATGCTCTTCGGGTCCACGAAAACCTTCACGTCCTCGAATTCGTAGACCGTGTCGGTCGGCCGCGGCTTCACATCGAACTTGAACAGATAGCTCAGGCCGCGAGCATCCGCCGCCCAGCACGCCCAGGCGCAGTCCTCCCTGGACGCCATGCTTGGCGAACTGTTCGCGGATCTTCCCGACGGCCTTGGGTGTTACGGTAACCATCACCTAGTTAGATGCGACGCTCGATGTGACGGCTTCAGTCTTGCCAGCCTTCGCCTTGTAATCGCCGATGGCGGCCTTGATCGCGTCCTCGGCCAGCACCGAGCAGTGAATCTTCACCGGCGGCAGGCTCAGCTCGTTGACGATGTCGGTGTTCTTGATTGCGAGCGCTTCGTCCACGGTCTTGCCGCGCAGCCATTCCGTCGCGAGCGACGAGCTGGCGATCGCGCTGCCGCAGCCGAAAGTCTTGAACTTGGCGTCTTCGATGATGCCGGTCTCCGGATTCACCTTCACCTGCAGCTTCATCACGTCGCCGCATTCCGGCGCGCCCACCATGCCGGTGCCCACGTTCGGATCGCTCTTGTCCATCGAGCCGACGTTCCGGGGGTTGTTGTAGTGATCGATTACTTTGTCGGAATAAGCCATGTTGGTTTCCTCTCTATCTCTGTCTTAATGCGCGGCCCACTGGACCTTCGATAAATCGATTCCTTCTTTCGCCATCTCATAGAGCGGCGACAATTCGCGGAGTTTCTTCACCACGTCGATCACCTTGGCCGCGACGTAGTCCACTTCCTCTTCGGTATTGAAGCGGCCGAGGCCGAAACGAATGGACGAGTGCGCCAGGTCGTCGCCGGCGCCCAGAGCCTTCAACACGTAGCTCGGTTCCAGCGTCGCCGACGTGCAGGCCGAGCCGCTCGAAACCGCGATATCGTTGATGCCCATCAGCAGCGACTCGCCTTCGACGTACGCGAAGCTGATGTTCAGATTGTTCGGCAGGCGATGTTCCATGGTGCCGTTGATGTAGATCTCATCCAGCTCGGATTGCAGCTTGTCGCGCAGTTTGTCGCGCAGATACGCCATGCGCTTGGACTCTTCCGCCATCTCGGCCTGGCACAACGCGCACGCTTCGCCCAACCCGACGATGCCCGGAACATTCAGCGTGCCCGACCGCATGCCGCGCTCGTGCCCGCCGCCATCCATCTGCGCGGTGAGCTGCACGCGCGGGCCCTTGCGCCGAACATACAGCGCGCCGACGCCCTTCGGCCCGTACATCTTGTGGCCGCTGATCGACATCAGGTCGATGTTGTCCTTGATCACGTTTACCGGCACCTTGCCGACCGCCTGCGTCGCGTCGGTGTGCAGCAGCACGCCCTTCGCCTTCGCGATCTTGCCGATCTCCGCGATCGGCTGGATCACGCCGATTTCGTTATTCGCGTACATGATGCTGATCAGGATCGTCTTGTCGGTGATCGCCGCCTGCAACTGCTCCAGATCGACCAGGCCGTTCTGCTGCACCGGCAGATACGTCACGCGCACGCCGTGCTTCTCCAGCCGCTTGCAGGTATCGAGAATCGCCTTGTGCTCGGTGGCCGCCGTGATGATGTGATTGCCCTTCTCGGCGTACATCTCGGCCACGCCCTTGAGCGCCAGATTGTTCGATTCGGTGGCGCCGCTGGTGAACACGATTTCCTTGGCCGTGGCGCCGATCAGGCTCGCGATCTGCTTGCGCGATTTCTCGACGGCTTCCTCCGCCTCCCAGCCAAAGCTGTGATTGCGGCTGGCGGCGTTCCCGAACGTCTCCAGGAAATACGGCTTCATCGCCTCGAACACGCGCGGGTCCATCGGCGTGGTCGCGTGATAGTCCATGTAAATCGGCAGTTTCATTTTCTCGTCCTTCATCACATCGTTGCCGGCGGGATCGCTAAATCATACAAACGATCGCCAGCCTTGGCCAACGGATCTTCGCCTTCGCTTTTCGGAGAATCCGCGGACATATCTGCGATACTGATGCTCGCCAAAAGCCGCAGGATTCCCTCGTGAACCTTCTGCAGCGGATCGCGCACAATGCATTTATCGGTGTGGCAGCAATAGCCGTGCTCGGTGAAGCAGGCCGTCAAGAAAACCGGACCGTCGATAGTGCGAATCACTTCGTACGCCGTGATGTCGTGCGGGTCCCGAGCCAGCTTGTAGCCGCCGTTGGTCCCGTGCTCGGACTGCAGGAATCCGTTCTTCACCAGCTTCTGCAGGATCTTCGAGAGCAGCGCCGACGGGATCCCATACGCCTCGGCGATCTCCTTGGCGCTGGAACTGGCCGGCGCATTCACCGCCAGGTGCTTCAAGGCGATGAGCCCGTAATCCGCTTTTTTGGTGAGCTTCAGCATGGCGTGTCCGATCTGGGACCGGAACAGTCCTACATCCATAATCACGCCGGATGTATCTAGTTGTCAAGTAGATAGATATCTACGACCAAAAGCATCGTAGATCCCTAAGGTTACGCCAGCGCTAACCGAGCCGCGACCGGCAAGGAAGCGGTCCCGAACCGCTCACTCATGCGCGGGTGAGCAAGCGTTCACATCAGCCCGGGAATCCGAACATCAACCACGACTGGTTGGCTACCCAATGCGGGTATAGCTCCGTCATCTGATCGAACAGCTCCCGGTCGGACGTCGCGGTTTTCTGCAGCCGATCAAAGTCCAGCAGATAGCGCTTAGTGTCCTGGATCGCCGACGGTGAGTCGGGCGCACCAGGCTTCTTGTGACCGGCAACAACAATCTCCGGCTTCAGCGCTGCTAACCGGTCCAGCGCCGCGATCCAATTCTCTCGGCTTTCGGGGGTGGTGTCGCCGACATACATGTGACATTGGTTGTACACTACGTCGCCGGCGACGACCAGTCCGATCGATGGAACGTAGAGAGACGTCGTATCGGGACTATCGGTGTGGCCTTGCTCGATGATGCGCAATTCGTGGCCCTCGAGAGTGAACGTGTCGTGCTCATAAGGCTGAGGTGGAACCAATTTAGTGGCCACTTGCCCAGGAAACAACCGGCGGGCTAACCGCTCCACTGGGGGAGTGAAAGACATCTGCATGGCGTTCATCGTCTTGGGCGTTGCTATCGCCCGAGCGCTCGGGAAACGGTCGAGCAGAATGCTCAGACCGTAGAAGTGGTCGAAATGGCCGTGCGTTATATAGATGGTCTCCAGGTTGCGGTTGTGCAGCGCAACCCAATTCGAGAGAGCCTCGGCCTCAGCCACCGTCGTCATTGCGTCTACCAGCACCGCGTCGTACTCGCCGAAGATTAAAGTCGATGTGGCCGGGTCGAAGCCGAGCGCTTCGCCGAAGGGCTTGGGCCGCTCACCTACCATTACCTTTCCCGGCGCGGTAAATACGTTGACACTAAGCGTGTTCGACGTGATGGGGGCGGTCATGTGCGTGGTCTCCTTAAGTCCGGGGCCGAGCGTTAACCGTACTTAAGGGCGGTGCTCTGTCCGACCTCGATGATATAACCGTCAGGATCGCGGATGTAGCAGCGCGTCTCGCCGTACTTGGGGATCGGCTCGGTGATGAACTCGGCTCCTCGACTTTTCCACAATTTGTAGCAAGCTTGGATATCCGCAACGCGGATATTCATAAAGCTGTTGATGTGATTCGGGTCGGGGACGCTGAGCGTTACAGACGGTTTATCCGGAGTCGGGCCGCCCCCGACGTTCAGAATCATCCAAATATTCGCCAGCTGAAGGTACCCAGGCGCGTTGCCGTCACCCAAGCTTAGAACTTGGGCGTCGAAGACCCTTTCATAGTAGCGAGCCGATCGCTCGATGTCGGCGACGGTGAGAAAATGAGCGACGGTGAACCCGTCCCTCGGGGGCATCTCATAACTCTTCTGTTCGATTTGTACGCTGTTCATTGACGACTCCGATTCCGGCCACACTGGACGCAAGTCGCGCGCCACGTCCAAGACATAGAAACGAAAGACTGAAGTAGAGACCGTCGCACGCTACTGTTCGCGGGCCGACTCAGCAGGTCGACACGATCCGACTTTCGAATTCAGGTCCCGTGGGACTCTGGCTCTGTCTTCCGTCAACGCTATGACCTCGTGCCGCCGGGAGCGCCGCACGATTTCAACACCAGGCCCCTCAGTTAGGATGACCGCGTAGCCACTCCCCCGGCATCCGACTCCGCCCAATTCCCAATCACGACGCGCCCGAAATATTTCCGCACGCAACACCAAGCGTTCCAGCGCCCGGACCTCAATCCTCGCCCTACCACTGGTCTAAAATTGAAATCGGTCGCCACCTCGGTCCCGGAGCCCCCCGCACCGTGCGAAATACCGAAATTACCAAACGAACCCAACGCGACCCCATCCTCCACAACGGCTACCATCTCTCCTATGAGATCGCCGGCAGCGGACCACCCGTCGTCCTCATCCAAGGCGTCGGCGTCCACGGCGGGGCCTGGGCCCGCCAAGTCAGCGCCCTTGCCGCGCATTACGAGTGCCTCTGGTTCGACAATCGCGGCCTGGGCCGCAGTCAACCGCTCGGCGCCCGGCTTACTCTGGAGCAAATGGCCGAAGACACACTCGCGCTCATGGACGCACAAGGCTGGGCATCAGCGCATCTGGTCAGCCACTCCATGGGCGGACTCATCGCCCTCCACACCGCGCTCTCGGCTCGCGCACGTGTGCGAAGTTTGTCACTGCTGTGCTCGTTCCCGCACGGCCGCGACGCCACGCGGCTCTCGCCCTGGATGATCTGGACCGGGCTTCGCACTCGCATCGGAACCAGGCCGCAGCGCCGTAAGGCGTTCCTTGAAATTGTGATGCCGCCCTCGGCGCTCGCAACATCGGACCGCGCGAACCTGGCCGCGGAACTTGCGCCGCTCTTTGGTCACGACCTTGCAGATCAGCCGCCCGTTGCGATGAAACAGCTTTCGGCCATGGTCCGTTACAACGCCACGCCGCGGCTGCATGAACTCGCGGGGCTTCCAACTTTGGTGGTGAGCGCCGAGCACGATCGCATTGCGCCGCCCCAAATCGGCCGCGCCATGGCCGATCGAATTCCCGGAGCGCGATTTGTCGAGATCCCGGGCACCTCGCACGGTGTCACCCTCCAGCATCCTGGACGCATGAACACCCTGTTACACGAACATCTGCGGGACAATTAAAGGCGACCGTCATGAAGTTCACGGCGATCCTCCCAGCTCTGTCAATCGCGGCGGGAATCGTCTGCGCCCAGCCGCCCGGCTCCAAGCCCGGCAGCATCGAGGGCATAGTCACCAACTCGGTCACCAACGAACCGGTGAAGAAAGCCGTCGTCACGCTCGAAGGCGGCACATCGGCGTACACCAGCCGCACCACGATGACCGATGCCGTGGGCCACTTCCAATTCGATGCCGTGAATCCCGGCATCTATCGCCTAGTCGCTGACCGGGACGGATTCCTGGGAAGCAAGGAGCGGCGTGAGCCGCCGCAGCCGGTCACCGTCGCCGAAGAACAGCAGGTACACGACGTCGCGCTCAAACTGGTCCCGGTTGCAACCGTGAGCGGACACGTCGTAGACGAGGACGGAGATCCCATCGCCCAGGCTCAAGTCTTGGTGCTGCGATATTTCTACGGCCAGGGCCCGAGGCGGCTTGTGGCGTTTATGTTCACCCAAACCAACGACCTGGGCGAATTTGAAGCGTCCAATCTGTCCCCTGGCCGTTTCTACCTGCAGGTTTCGGTGTCATCGCAACAAAACATTCCGCCGCGCACGCGCTGGACTCATCCCGAAGAAGCTTATCCACGGACCTTCTACCCTAACGAATCCGATGCCGGTCAGGCCGCGGCCATCAATGTCGCGGCGGGTGGTCACGTGACCAACATCGATTTCCGGCTGCATAAAGTGCCCGCCTATCACATCCGGGGAACGGCCGGCGACGCAACCGCCGCAAAAGGCGTCAGCGGGAGAGTGGAAATTGAAGCGGACTCGGTGAACATCGCTGGCGCCGGCCTCGAATCCGATGGGACCTTCGACGTGCGAGGCCTGGTGAATGGCTCCTATACGCTGATGTATATCCATTTCGATGGCGGCAAGCGGCCCGACGTCCAGACCGTTCGCGTTTCGGATGCAGACGTCAACGGAGTGGTCCTCGAGCGGAAAGCAGCAGCGAATCTTTCCGGAGCTGTTGCTGTCGAAGGATCGCAGCCGGCCAGGCTGGAGGTGAATGTTTCTCTTTCGCCGCTCACGCCCGGAGCCGGGCAAGGCGGCGGGAACAGTCCGGTGGGCGCCGATGGAAAATTCGTGATCGGGAACCTGGCTCCGGATTTTTACCAGGTCCAAGTCTTCAACGCGCCGCCTGGCAAATATGTAAAATCCATCCGCTTCGGCGAGCGGGAAGTCAATAGCGGCGAGATCGATCTCAGCGCAGGCCAGAGCGCGTCGTTGAACATCGTGTTGGGTGCCGATGGCGGCCAGGTGGATGGGATGGTGCAGACCGCGGGCGGCCAGCCGGCGGCGTCGGTGCAGGTGACCCTCGCACCCGCCGAGGAATTCGACGCCCGTCAGGACCTGTTCAAAATCGCGGTCACCGATTCCGCCGGCAATTTCCAGATCAAGGATGTCGCCCCGGGCGAATACAAAGTCTTCGCGTGGGAAAGCGACCCGGAGGGCAGTACGCGGTCCGCCGAATTCCGGAAACCATTCGAGAGCCGAAGCGTCGCAGTCACTGTTGGGCCCAATGAAAAGGCTTCGGCTCAGCTCAGCGTGATCACGGCTGAAGACGTGGAAAAGGAGCGCGGCAAGCTGCCATGATCCCGATCCTGATTCTCGCGGGGTTTCTCGCCCAGGTGGTCTCCGCGCCTGCGCCCGTCGTCACGCGCGTGGACGGTATCGTGATCAACTCCCTGAATGGAGAGCCGGTGCGGAAGGCGACTGTCGTCTTGCGCGCGCGCGACGCGGACCACGGGCTGAGCTACGCCGATGAAACAGACGCCAACGGGCATTTTTCGATCGTCGACGTCGAGCCTGGCGAATACGCGGTTACCGCGGAGCATCCGGACTTCTTCCAGCGGTCTTCCGGCGCTACCGGCGCGCCACCGCCCAACATCAAAATAGAAACCGGCCAGCAGGTCAATGACTACAAGATCCGGCTCACGCCGCTCGGCGTGGTCACGGGACGCGTGCTCGATTCCGATGGCGATCCCGTCAGTGGAGCCATTGTGAATGCTCTTCGCTCCATGTATTCTGCCGGGAAGAAGCAACTGAGGATGGTCGACCAGGTTCAAACCGGAGAGAACGGCGAGTTCCGCCTCTTCGGATTGCGCCCAGGGACGCTGTATTTGAGGGCCACGCGCCAACGATGGGACGGGCCCGTCAAAGACGCAACCTATTATCCGGGGACGTCCGACGAAAGCCACGCCGCGCCGATTCAACTGCGTGCCGGCGCTCAACTCGAAGGCTGCGATATTCGGCTTCAATCGGGGAGTTCGTATTCGGTTCGCTTCGAGTTCCCTGAGGGACATCGGTCACTGGATAGTTTCGGTGCGTTCCTGGTGAATGAGCGAGGAGGCTTTGAAGGTCATTCGATGGGCGTTTCGCCGGACGGCATAGTTTTTCAGGGAGTTCTTCCGGGCTCGTATCAGGCCGTAATGAACTGGTCCAATGACGACAAACCGGTCGTCGCCATTGCCCATGTCGACGTGGTCAATGCAAACGTCGACGGAGGAACGCTGACGTTCCTTCCGTTGGTCGAGGTTAGCGGCTCAGTGCGCGTGGAAGGCGGCGCGTTCAGCCAGTTCGAGAAGCTGCGCATCGATTTTGAATCGAAGTATAGGGTTCCAATGCTCGGCGCCTCGCGCGCAGATGTTAAACCGGACGGTTCTTTTCAATTCAAGAATGCCGTTCCGGGAGTCTACGAAATCGGGATCAACCGGGTCGCGGGCGTGTATCTGAAATCCGTGCGCATGGGCGACCAAAAACTCGCGGATCGCCGGGTCGACTTGGCCGCCAAGACAGAGCCGCTCGTGATCGTGCTTGGCGCCGACGTGGGTCAGGTAGAGGGCTCGGTGCGAAACGCCAAAGGCGATCCCGTGGCGCGCGCGCGCGTCACGGTGATTCCCTATGGAGACCACTCCGGACGCATCGACCTTTCGCGCACCGGCTTCTCGGACGACAAAGGCGAGTTTAAGATCAAAGACCTCGCCCCCGGCGATTACAAAGTCTTCGCATGGGAGGACGTGCCGGTGGGCGCGCCGCAAGATCCCGACTTCCGCAAGCCGTTCGAGAAGCAAGCGGCCATCGTGCGGATGCAACCGAACGGCCGCGAGAAACTATCGGTTACGGCCATTCCAGCCGCGGGGACGAATGGCGGCGATCAGTGACCGAACTACGGCTGCAACCCCGGCGCGAGGTAGGTGTAGAACAGCGCGATCAGGCCGATGATGCACGCGAGAAACGCGCTATGTTTCAGCGTGAAGCGGAACAGCTTGGCCTCTTCGTCCGGCGCCATCCCGGTGGCGGCCGCGGCCACTGCAATGCTCGACAGGCTGATCATCTTGCCCATCACGCCGCCGGCCGAATTCGCCGACGCCATCAGCACTTGATTGAAGCCGAGCTTCGACGCGGTTACCACTTGCAGATTCCCGAACAACGCATTGGCCGAAGTATCGGAGCCGGTGAGAAAGACGCCCAGCCAGCCGAGAATCGCGCTGAAGAATGGAAAGGATGCGCCCGTCGCGGCGAACGCGAGCCCCAGGGTTCCGGTAGCGCCCGAGTAGTTCATCAGGAACGCCAGCCCAAGAACGCAGGCCAGCGTGACGAGCGAAAACGTGAGCTGCCGCATGGTGCTGGCGAAGATCTTCAACGCTTTCAGCGGCGGCACACGCAGCACGAAGCAACTCAGGATACACGCGATCATGCAAGATGTCCCCGAAGCCGACAGCCAGTTCAAGTTGAAAATGGCGGCGTACGGCGACACCTTCGGGGTCACCGGTGGAATGCGGGCGATCAGATTGTGCAAACCCGGCCACGCAATCGGGATGCTGACCGAATTGAGCGGCTTCAGCATCGGCGTCCAGCCCCACAACAGAACGCAGATGACCAACAAAAGGTACGGGCTCCAGGCCACAAACACTTGGCCCATGGAATGTTCGGACACCTCGGCGGCCTTGGCGGCTGCGGTGAGCTCGTACTTGTCTTTGTCCTTCGGCTTCCAAAACAGGAACAGCACCACCAGGACGCCGAGCGCGCAGAGCGAAGCAATCAAATCGGTGAGTTGCGGTCCAACGAAGTTGGAGATCGTGAACTGCAAACCTGCGAACGTTACGCCGCACAGCAACGCGGCCGGGAAAACACGAGCCAGCGCACCCCAGCCGCCCATCACAACCACCAGATACGCGGGCACGATCAACGAGACCGGCGCGCACATCCGTCCCACGCCGGCGCTCAATCGCATCAGCGGCAAGCCCGTGATGCCGGCCAGCGTAACGATGGGAATCGCGATGGATCCGAACGCCACCGGCGCCGTGTTCGCGAGCAGGCAAATCGCCGCCGCGTGAAATGGAGAGAATCCGAGCCCGGCCAGCATGGCCGCGGCCACAGCAACGGGTGTTCCGAATCCGGCCGCCCCTTCAAGAAAAGCCCCAAAGGCGAAGGCGATCAGCAGTGTTTGCAGACGCGGATCGCGCGTCAAGCTTCGGAGCGAATGTTTGATCGCTTCAAACTTGCCGGTATCCAGCGTCAAACGGTACAGGAACAGCGCCCAAATCACGATCCAGCCGATGGGGAACAATCCATAAGCGGCGCCATACGCGGCGGCGGATATGATGCGGGGCACCGGCATCCCATACAGGAAGAAGGAAACCAGCACCGTGGTTCCCAACCCGAAGGAGGCCGCAATCCACGCCGGCGTCCGGCGCACGCCGAGCAAGAACAGCAGGACGAAGATGGGCAACGCCGCGACAACCGAGGACAGCAGCAAGCTTCCGTGGATGGGTGTGTAGTTGTGTTGCCACATAAGGCGAACGTTATGTATATCAGAGCGGCTCGGTCGGGTTCAAGTATTGCATGTTACGAGCCGGTTAAAAGGAGGGCATTGGGGCCCCTATCCGGACTCGCCTCGGAAGCCATTGGCTTGACTCCAGGAAAGCCCCGTCCCTACAATAAGGCGTGTCCATAGTGTGTCCATAAGGAGGCCGTGTGTTCCGATCGATAGGCTTTCCTGAACTTGTGGTCATTTTGGTGGTCGCCGTTCTGCTGTTTGGCGGAAAGAAGATTCCCGAGGTGGCGAAGGGTTTGGGCGAAGGCATCAAGAACTTCAAGAACGCTCTGAAAACCGAAGACGACAACAAAAAGGACGACGACAAGAAGTAGGTGTAAGGCTTCCTGGACTCGCTCGCACCTTGAGCGAACCTCAATCGACTTTAGAAAAGGCAAAACCCCCGCGATACCCAGCGCGGGGGTTTCTGTTTTTCGAGTGCTGTGAAGACTACTTCTTTTTCGGAGGTACGATCGCGTCCTTCACGGCTTTCGCAACCCGGAACTTTACCACCTTTTTGGCGGGAATCTTGATGGTCTCGCCCGTGGCGGGATTGCGCCCGAGGCGCGCCTTGCGGTCCACGCGCACCAATCGGCCAATGCCGGGGATGACGAACATGCCGTTCTTCTTGGTCTCGCGAACGGCTAATTCAGAGAAACTCGTAACGAACTGCTTGGCTACCTTCGTGGTGGTACCGATGGCTCCGGCCAGTTCCTTGATTACTTGCGTCTGCGTCAACTTAGCTGCTGCCATTTACTTCTCCTTGTATGGTTCTTCCAAATCCGGGCCGGCCGATTAAAACATAACCGGATCGAATTGTTTCTACCAAATCATACGAGATGGCAACCGACTTGTAAAGAGAAGAATGCTTCAAATCCGCGTTTTTTCTCAGCTTTCTGAGCCTAGCACGTTCCGGGAGCCGATGGAATGGGCATTTGCCGCGACCTAGACCGCTCGAGGCCTGAATTTACGCGGTCCGGGCGGTTTGCGCCAAGTCCAGCGAATCGCCTGCCGTCACCGTTACGGAGGCATTCGACAAACCCAGCCGGGCGCGCAGTTCGTTGTCCAGCCGAACGGCCAAAACCGGATTCTCGGTAAGGAACGTCCGCGCATTATCGCGGCCTTGTCCGATGCGTTGGCCGCCGTAGCTAAACCACGAGCCGCTTTTTTCCACAAGCTCCTGGATCACTCCCAGATCCAGCAGATCGCCTTCGCGCGAGATCCCTTGGCCATAGAGGATGTCCACTTCCGCTTCGCGAAACGGCGCCGCCACCTTGTTCTTGACGATCTTGACCTTGGTTCGGTTGCCGACAATTTTCTCGCCGTCCTTAATGGCGGCCATGCGGCGCACTTCCACCCGCACGGAGGAATAGAACTTCAGCGCGCGGCCTCCGGTCGTAGTCTCCGGATTTCCGAACATGACGCCGATTTTCTCGCGCACCTGGTTAATGAAGACCAGCAGCGTATTGGTCCGCGCTACCGTGCCGGTCAGCTTGCGCAGCGCCTGCGACATCAGCCGCGCGTGCAACCCCATGTGACTATCGCCCATCTCACCATCCAGTTCGGCTTTCGGCACCAGCGCCGCAACCGAATCCACGACAGCAATGTCAATTCCGCCCGAGCCGATGAGCGCCCCGGCGATTTCGAGCGCCTGCTCGCCGTAGTCGGGCTGCGAGACGATCAAGTTGTCCACGTCCACTCCCAGATTCTTGGCATAAGCGGCGTCCAGCGCGTGTTCGGCGTCGATGAACGCGGCGGTTCCACCGGCTTTCTGCGCCTGAGCGATCACCTGCAACGCCATGGTCGTTTTGCCGGACGACTCGGGGCCAAATACCTCGATCACGCGTCCGCGCGGAAAGCCGCCGACGCCTAAAGCAGCATCCACCGAAATGGAGCCGCTGGATATCACGGCCACGGGGAGAACAGCACGCGACCCGAGGCGCAGTACCGAGCCCCTGCCGAATTGTTTGTCCATCTGGCTGAGGGCGGCGTCAATGGCGCGCTGGCGCGCGGCGGCGTCAATCGAGGGAGCGGGCGATGCGGTTTGTTCTTTCACGGCGAGGTAGTGGCGGCTTGCCAAACGTTATCTCACAAATGTGAGGACACCAGCCATTAGACGTGATAGAGTGAGGGAATCCCGCGCCTGCCATCAGTGCATTTTCCCGAATTGAGACAATACTGTGATTAGCCACACTACTAACAAAATTCTCGCGACTCGTTTCTTATCCTTCCTGGTCCTTGCAATCTGCCTGGGCATCCATGTAAACGCGCAAAGCTTAGCGATAGTGTCGGGCAACGGCCAAATGGTGAATTCTCCTTCGTATCTCAGCAGCGTTCCGCTGGTAGTGCAAGTCAACAGCGCGAGCGGGAAACCCCTCCCGGGTGTCGCCATCACCTGGGCCATTACTACCGGCAACGGCACGCTGCCGGATGCAACCACAGTCACCGATGCAAGCGGGCAGGCGAGCACCCATTTCACAACCTCGGCCTTGCAGCCGCAGCAGTCCTTCCTGGAGAACGTTGTCAAGGCAACTTCTAAATACGGGAGCGTCAGCTTCTTCGTGATCGCGGTGCCCTCTTATAATAGTGATGGATCGCAAGCCGAGCCTCCCAGCGTGACGCTGCTGAAACCCACGCCCGGAGCCACGTTGACTGCGTCGCCAGGCAGCACGCTGCCGGACGCGGTGGAAGTGAAAGTACAGGCAGGCTACGGCGCGAACGCGAATGCTCCGATCCCGAATGTGAGCATTCACATTGTGAACGGCCTCGATCCGACCAAGCCGGCCACCGCGCACTGCAATGGTCCCAACGGGTACCTTTACACCGACAGCAACGGGCTGGCCAAGTGCGACCTGGTGGTGACCGGACAGCCCGGCACGCTGTTGGCTTTGGGAACGAATGCCGGCGAGTATCACACCACCCCGACGTTCGCGCTGCAAATCAGCTCCAGCCCCGCCTGCACGTACAGTATTTCACCCACCTCCCAGGCCATTCCGGCCGCGGGCGGTACGGGAAGCGTGAAAGTGACCACGGCGGCGAGTTGCGGCTGGGCCGCCACCAGCAATGCGGATTGGATCACTATTACGTCCGGCGCATCCGGCACCGGCAATGGAACCGTTGACTACAGCGTCGGAGCAGACGCATCCACGGCGCGCAGCGGTACATTGACGATTGCCGGTCAGACGTTCACCGTGAACGAGGGCTCCGGCAACGGGACATTGACAATTACGACGCCCGCCAATTTACCCGGCGGATCCGTCAACCAGTCCTATTCGACAACTTTGGCAGCCTCGGGCGGAATCGCTCCCTACGCCTGGTCCGTTACTTCGGGTGCGCTTCCAGCAGGGCTCAGCCTGAATGGCAATACGGGCTTGATTAGCGGCGTCGCAACAGCCGCGGGTACGGCAACGTTCACCGCCACTGTCCAGGACAACAAAGGCACGACAGCGTCGCTGATATTCACTCTCACCATCACCACGGCGTCTTCCTCGTTTGTATTCACCAACACCTCGTTTCCGAATGGCATTGTCGACGTGGCCTACACGCAAAAAGTGACAACCAGCGGGGGCGCGGTGACGCCGTTCTTCCCCAATCCCGCGATTCGAGTTTCAAACGGAGCGCTGCCTGACGGCCTGAACCTTGTCAGGAATTCCGACGGCTCGTATTCCATCGCCGGAACACCCTCCAAACCAGGACTCTTCGATTTCACTCTTACCGCGTCGGATGCCGCCGGCAATGTCACGGCCGCCAACCTCACCATCACGATTACGGGCACGCCGACCCAGGAGAAGATGGCCGTAAACCCGGCAACGCTTTCCTTTACCGTGCAGTTGGGAAGCGCCAACACTCCGGTGCCGCAGCCGCTCTCAGTCACGGCTGATGGTGCGGTGTTGTCTTACACCAGCGTCGTCAGTACGGATACGGGTGGAAGTTGGCTGGTATCGCAGAATCCGGCGGGCAACACGCCTGGAACCATCACCGTCTCGATCACAAACTATTCCAACCTTCCCGCGGGAACGTACACTGGAACGGTCACGGTCAGCTCGGCGGCGGCCAACAGCCCCATCGCGGTGCCGGTATCGTTGACCATTTTAGCGGTGCCCTCGCTGATGGTCACCCCGTCGCAAATCACCCTGAGTCAAGGCACGTCCGCCGGTTCGAATCCGACCTCCCAGAGCCTTCAAGTAACCACTGGAACAAGCCAAGCCCAAGACACCACGTCCTCCATTGGTTTCAGCGCAGCGGCAACCGCCAATCAAGGCGGCACTTGGCTGAGCGTAAGCCCGGCCGTGGCCACAACGCCGGCGACGCTCACCGTCACCATCGATTCCGGGGGCTTGGCCATCGGCGTCTATCACGGAGCAATCACCGTCACGCCCACTGCGGGCTCTCCTCAAACTGTACCGGTCACCCTCAACGTGATCAATCCGCAAATGCTCAGCGCGGCCCCCGCTCCCATCGCATTTAAGTACACTGCTGGTTCTGAAACTCCGGCGGCGCAAAGCGTCACTGTCAGCAGCAGCACCGGACCGCCGTTGACTCTCTCCGCCGCCGTGTCGACCACCGATAAAGGAAACTGGCTCTTTGTCAACCCCACCGGCGGTGCGACTCCACTGGACCTCTCTGTCTCGGTGAATCCCACCGGACTCGCTCCGAACACCTACAGCGGAACGATCACCGTCACCGCGTCCGACGATTCGGTAACGCCCCTGCCGATTCCGGTGACGTTGACTGTAACCCCGGCCGGGCCCAACATCGACGCGGTAGTGAATGCCGCGAGCTTCGTCGCCGGAGCCGTCGCGCCGGGCGAATTCGTGACGATTTTCGGTTCCCAGATCGGGCCGGATACCCCGGTTGCATGGACCGGTGGTCCGATTGTCAGAACTCTCGGCGATACGCAAGTCTTCTTTGATGGCTTCTCGGCGCCTATCCTATATACTTCGTCCGGTCAAGTTTCCGCGATCGTACCTTATGCGCTGGCGGCGTCCAGTGCCACCAAGTTAACGGTGTGGTACAAGGGAAAGGCATCGGCCTCCGACGATCTAAAAGTAGCGGATGCGGCGCCCGGCATTTTCATGCTGAACACGGCCGGTCAAGGCGCGATCGTGAACCAAGATGGCACCATCAACTCGGCCACGAACGGCGCGCCCATTGGATCGACGGTGAGCATCTACGCCACCGGTGAAGGGCAGACCAATCCGCCGGGCGTTACCGGATCGATCACTGGGGGAACGCCGCCGTTCGCCGAGCCGCAGCTTACAGTCACCGCACAAGTCGGCGGGCTTCCCGCTTTCGTTACGTATGCGGGGGCGGCGCCGTTTGAGCCTGCCGGCTTCATGCAAGTGAATGTAACCATACCCACCGGAGTCGCGACCGGTCCCGCCATTCCGGTGGTGATGACGGTGGGCACCGCGTTCACCCAGAAGGGTGTGACCATCTCGATCCATCCATAATTGGGTGGATTAATGCCGGTGGATGAAATCGCCGACGCGGCGCATCCAGACTAGTTCGTCCGAGCTCAATGGGCCGAGGTCGATTGCCTGGAGCGCGTCGTCCACGTGCTCCTGCGTGGACGGACCGGTCAGACACACATCCACGGCGGGATTGGAAAGCACGAAGCGATAGCAATCGATCGCCGTGGGCGTGCGCTCGCCCTCGGGGATGCGCTTGGGATCGATCAACTGGCGCCAACTGGTTGCTGTGAATGCTACAATTCCAGGCCGGTCCGCCTGATCCGCCACGCGGGGAAACACCTCTTTTTCCGCGCCGCGATGAACGGCGTTGTAGCGCAGGTGTACGACATCGACGCTTCGATCGGCGGCGAGGCCGGCCACCAGCGGACGAGCGTGCGTGGATACGGCGATGTGGCGGACCAATCCGCGCTTTTGCAGTTCGAGCGCGGCGGCCATGATTCGCGGGGGCGGATGGTGATTCCACAGCCCCAGCAGCAGAATGTCGGCATGGTCGAATGTCAACTGGCGGAGAGCCCTCTCGATGCTGACGCCGAGCAGCGCCGCGATGCGGGAATAAGACTGCAACACCAGCACCATGCGGTCGCGCTGGGGCTTCAGGTTTCTGAGCGCTTGTCCGAAAGTCCCCTTGCGGAAGCTGCCCCAGTACAGGTAATTGACGCCGCGTTCGAAGGCGCGTTCCACGCCGGCGGCCGGCACGCCATACGACGAAGCCATGCCCAGGCGGCCGGCCTGGAGGCCGGTCCTGCCAAGCGTTCTCTGTTCCATGGCTCTAGTGTGCCGTGTTTTGGCTGCCCTGGGAGCGGCCCTCAAACGTTGGATCAGACTGCCGATAAGGCCAACGTGCAGCAGTCTTCGATTCAAGATGCCTCGCCGGAATGCGAACGCCGTTTTCGCTCCGCGTTTGCGCACGCCGCGATTGGGATGGCCATCATTGATGTTCACGGCATGTTCGTCTACGCCAACGAAAGCATGTGCCAGTTGAGCGGATATGAGGAATGCGAGTTACGCCGGATGAACTTCAGCGAGACGCTTCATCCGGAAGACCGCGCCGCGCGGCTGGCACTGTTCCAGCACATTCTGGCGGGCGAGCTGGGCAGCTTTATCAACGAGCGCCGGTTGCTCCGCAAAGACGGCAGCGTGGCCTGGGTGAGAACCAGTGTGATGGTTCCCAACGAGCCGGCGGGGCCGCGGCGAATCATCGTGCTTGTCGAGGATATCACCGAGCGAAAGCTTGCCGAGGATGCACTGCGGGCGTCCGAGGAACGTTTCCGGATTGCGTCCGAAAACGCCAGCGACATGATCTACGAATGGGATCTGCGCACGGGCGAGGTTGCCGTTTTTGGGCCGGCCCATCAGCGCATGGGCGACTGGCCTACGCCGCTGAGCTACGAAGCCTGGAAGAACATCGTCCATCCCGAGGACTTGGCGCGGGTCGTTCCGGAATTCGCCCGCTACATCCAGAGTGGGGAGCGGTACAGCGGCGGATTCAGGGTTGTCGGACGCAACGGAAGAATCTATCACTATTCCAATCGCGGACAGGCTCTTCGGAATGCCGCGGGCGAAGCCTATAAGTGGATCGGCCTGGCGACGGACATTACAGAAACCAAGCTGGCCGGGGAGGCCATTTCGCAATTGGCGGCCATCGTGCAATGTTCCGAGGATGCCATCATCGCGACCGACAGCAGTGGCGTCATCGCGACGTGGAATGCCGGAGCACAGCAGCTTCTCGGCTACACTGCCGCCGAGGCCGGGGCTCTGCCGGTTGCCGCGCTGTTGGTGTCGCCCGATCTGGCGCGTGAGCTGCTGCTGCAAATCCGCCAAGGACAATCTTCTCGAGTGGACGAAGCGTGTTTGCGGCGCCGGGATGGCAGCCAAGTTGCCGTTTCACTCGGCGTCTCTCCCATTCGCAAAGCCGGCGGCCAATGCAATGGATCGGCCATCATCGCGCGCGACATCAGCGCCCGCAAGCAGGCCGAAAGGGACATGGCATACCGGGCTCTGCACGACCCTCTCACCGGACTCCCAAACCGCCTGCTGCTCGCCGACCGCCTGGCCGATAGCATCGCCAGCGCCGACCGGTCCGCCTCCCGAACGGCAGTCATCTTCGTGGATTTGGATGGATTCAAGTTCGTCAACGACACGCTTGGGCACGAAGCCGGCGACGCTCTTCTGCAACAAGTCGCCCAGCGACTCAGCGCCTGCATCCGCCAGGGAGATCTGTTGGCCCGGATGGGCGGCGATGAATTCATGGTGGTGGTGAACGGGGTGCAGAACGATCAAGTAGCGCTGTGCGTTGCCGAGCGGCTGAGAGCTGCGCTACGAGGCGCGTTCTTCGTGGCTCATCACGAACTTGTGATCACCGCCAGCATGGGGATCAGCACTTACCCCAGAGATGGCCGGGACGTGAGCACTCTGCGCCGCAACGCCGACGCCGCCATGTACGAAGCGAAGCAGACCGGCAAGGATCGGGTTCACTTTTACACCGCCGCTCTGGGCGCCGCCTGCCAGGAGCGCCTGGAGCTGGAACACGATCTGCGCCGCGCGCTCGACCGGGACGAGCTGTGCCTGTATTACCAGCCCATCGTCGCCGCGTCCGACAACCAGCAGACCGCCTACGAAGCTCTCGCGCGGTGGCCGCATCCCCAACTCGGTTTCGTGCCCCCGAGCCAGTTCATCCCCGTGGCCGAAGAGACTGGACTCATCATCCGGCTGGGTGAATGGGTGTTGCGCGAGGCGTGCCGGCAATGCCGCTGGTGGCAGAAGCATGGACAGCCCGGCGTGCGGGTGGCCGTCAATGTTTCCCCACTCCAGTTTGGCCGCGCCGACTTTGTCGCCACAGTGCTCGGCGTGCTGCGGGAAATCGGTTTGACCGGCGATCTGCTGGATTTAGAACTCACCGAGTCGATCGTGATGCGCGATCTTGCGAGCACCGTCCAGAAAATGTCCGAACTGCGCAAGCACGGGGTTCGCATCTCGGTGGACGACTTCGGCACCGGCTACTCTTCACTGGGCTATCTACCCAAGCTGCCGATCGATACACTCAAGATCGATCGCTGTTTCGTCGCGCAGATCGGCGAGATTGCCGCCGCCGTGCCGCTGATCCATGGCATGATTTCGCTCGCGCACAGTATCGGCAAGCGAGTGATCGTCGAGGGCGTGGAGACTACGGCGCAACTGGAGATCTTACGCAACCTGGGGTGCGATGAAATACAAGGGTACTTGCTCGGCCGTCCGGCGAAACTGGACCGGCATAAGCTGCCCGTGACTGCACCAGAGGAGCAAATGGTGGGCTGAAAAGCGCCCCCCCCGGCACGCGTCCAATGTACATTTGAGTTGCACAAAAGTCTCGCCTATTTTAAAATCATCTAACGTTTCTTTTTATGCAATATTGCGGCGGAAAACGCGCGGCCACATTTGTCATTCCGGCAATGATAGGGATCACCCTATTTCCAGGAGTACTGGGCGCAGCGGAACAATGGATCAAGCTCGGGACCCCGCATTTCGAGCTATACACCACGGCCGGAGAGAAAAAGGGGCGGGAAGCCATCCTTTATTTCGAGCAGGTCCGCAGTTTTTTCTTGGAAGCGAGCCCGTCCAAGCGCGCGCCCGAGTTCCCGGTGCGGATCGTCGCGTTTCGATCGGAGGCCCAGTACAAACCGTACCGCATGAGTGAGAGCGCGTTCGCGTATTACGCACATGGGCGTAACCGCGACTACATCGTCATGCAGGACATATCGAGCGAACGCTACCCAGCGGCCATTCACGAATACACGCATCTTGTGGTTCAACACGCCGGACTGAAGTTGCCCGTTTGGCTGAACGAGGGATGGGCCGACGTGTATTCCAGCCTCACGCCGAAAGGGAATAAAGCAATTGTGGGAAACCTGCTTCCCGGCCGTGTCCAGACATTGCTGACTGCCAAGTGGCTTCCTTTGGATGCACTGTCGTCGGTGGATCTCAATTCGCCCATGTACAACGAACGCGATAAAGCCGGTATCTTTTACGCCGAAAGCTGGCTGATGGTACACATGCTGTATCTTTCGCCCGATTATCGGGCCGGCTTTTCCAAATTCGTCCTGGCGGTGGCGAACGGACAAGACACGGCGCAGGCTTTCCAAAGCGTCTATGGCAAGGGGTTGGCGGAGGTGGCGAAGGATTTGAACCGGTATCTTAAGAGCGACAAATTCTATGGTGTGGTGTTCGACGTGAAGCTGGAGAAATCGGCCGAGGATCCGCAAGTGTCAGAGGCCGCGGAATTCGATTCAGGAATGGTTCTGGCGGATTTGCTGGCGCTGATCCACAAGCCGGACGAGTCCAGGCGGGCCTACGAACAATTGGCCAAGGACAATCCCGGCAAGCCGGAAGTAGAGGAATCGTTGGGTTACATGGAGTGGCAGGCGAGCAATACGGAGTCGGCCCGCCAACATTTTTCGCGAGCGTTCGCCGCCGGCACGAAGAATGCCCAGATGTGTTTTGACTACGCGGCGCTGGAGTCGCAAGCGACGCCCGCGGGCCAGGACATCGCCGGGATCCTGCGGCGGGCCGTGGACCTGAAGCCGGATTACGTGGAGGCGCGCCTGCGGCTGGGCCTGTTGCTGACCAGCCAGGGACATTACACAGAAGCTCTCGACGAGCTGCACCGGATCCCAACGATCAATCCCGATCAGGCGCCATCCTATTTTCTGGCGCTAGCGTACGCGGACTACCGCACCGGTCAATTGGATGATGCCCGTAAAAATGCCGACTCGGCCAAGAAATGGGCCAAGACTTCGGCGGAAACCCAGCAGGCGGAGTCGCTCATCAGAGCTTTGGAGGCGCCGCAGACCGCGCCGGCCCAGGAGGCGGTGAAGCGAGCAGAGCCGGCGAAGCCCGGGGTTCAAGCCAGCAACGGCGAAAACGAGCCCAGCCCGCCCACGTTGAAATACCGCTCCGCGCCAGGTTCCGAGGTCCGCGAAACGGCTCCTCGAAATCCTTTCATCAAACATGACGATCAGATGGCTCACGTGGAAGGCGTCGCGCAGCGCCTGGATTGCGACGGCGAATCTGCAAAGTTTCACGTGCTGGTGGGACAAACAGCGATGGTATTCGAGATTCCCGATCCCAGCAAGGTGCTTATCAAGCACTCAGGCGAAGCGCATCACGATTTCGCGTGCGGGCCCCAGAAGCCGTTCCACGTCGCGGTGGATTATGCGGTGAGCGCCGACCCGAAGAAAGGCATCGCGGGCGTCGTGCGAGGGTTGGATTTTTAGGGCGCCTGGACGTACTTGAACGTCCAGTTCAGATGCAGCTCTTGCGGGATGTAGCAAACGCGATCGTCGCACGCCTGATAGCGAAGCGAGCCCGGCACCGTGAGATTTTCCGGAGCCGTCGAGCGGGTGGCGGATCGTAATATCGCGTGTCAGCCGGAAATGGTTGCGATACGCCGGCACGGTTTCGTCGATCGCTTTGAGATACAGCTTCTCGGAATGCGGGAACATCGGCTCGTGTACGGCAGCAGTGGGCGAATCCTGCATCTTCCAATCGATCGGGATATAGCCTTCGACACCGGGCGCGTAGACGTGCATGCCGGGATTCAGGTCAATGTCCAGAATCAAAGCGACGCGCTGCCCCGGCGCGACCATCATGTTGCTAGCGCCGACCTTGGCCGTGAGCTGCTTGCCTTCGACTTCAGTGGCTGGTTCTGGAGGCGTCCATCGGAATTGGTGAACCAAAATCGCGGCCGGCGTGTAGTGGGCGTCGTCGTCAAAATACTTGGCCACGATCACTCCGCGCGCATCCAGCACGTACCAGCCGGGGTGAATCTTCGAGGGGACCGCAACGATACCCAATCCAAGTTTTTGCAACGCTTGCGTATTCTGTTCGATGTCCGGCAACTGAGGGCCGACGGAAATCAACGCACCCTTCGGTCCCAGATGACTTCGCACGCTCGGCTCAGGAAACTGCGTTCCGACCGCAGGCCCGGCATCACTGGCGCCGAGAAGCCCGAGAAAAACGCAGAGTACACTGAGGATTGTGAGGCGCTGTTTCATTTGCTGTCTTGCTCCATTATTGCTCGCGCTCGCTCCAAGCGCTTTCGCGCTGGATTACCAGATTGAAGCGAACGTCCATTACGACAAATATCCGGAAACGGTGCTCGACATTTTGCAGCCGAGCGTGCCGGCGCTTGGGAATCGTCCGGGCGTGATCGTCATCCACGGTGGAGGTTGGGTTCAGGGCGACAAAGAAAGCATGCTGGAGACGTATTGCCTCCCGCTGATCCGGCATGGCTTCGTGGCGGCGAACGTGGAGTACCGGCTCGCGAAAGCAGCGCCGGCGCCCGCCGCGGTAAGCGACGTGCTTCAAGCAGCGAAGTGGTTCCATGATCACGCGGCGCAATACAAAGTCGATCCCAACCGGATTGTGGTCATGGGCAGTTCCGCCGGAGGGCATCTCGCTCTCATGGTGGGGATGGCGCCGGCGTCCGCCGATCTTGGACCGGTGATCAAAATCGCGGGCGTGATCGATTTCTTTGGGATCGCCGACGTGGGGGATCAACTTGCAGGTCCGAATGCCCGCAAGTACGCCGCTCTATGGATCCCGGAACAACCGGATCGTTTGGAACTGGAGCGCCAAATGTCGCCCATCACTTATGTGCGCAAGGGGCTGCCGCCGATTCTCGCGCTGCATGGCGATGCGGACCCCCTAGTGCCGTACGAACAGAGCGTGAATCTGACGAAAGCGATCAAGAGCGCGGGCGGCGACGCGGATTTGATCACTGTTCCTGAAGGAAAGCACGGCTTCACGCCGCAGCAGATGGATGAGCTGTGGCCGCGGATTTTCAAGTGGCTCAAGAAGCACAAAATCAGCAGCTAGCCAGAGGCTGCCGCTGGTGCAAGAACTCGAGGATCGGCGCCGGTCTGACCGGGAATGTAGTGCCCGGCTTCGGGGATGTACTGAATTTCAGCGTGGGGGACGTTGCGCTCCAGCCGGCGGCGCGTTTCATCGGAATCGATCAGCGCGTCCTTGCCACCGAGAATCGCGAGCACCGGCATGTTCAGCCGCTGCAAAGCGTCATCACCGAAGACCGGCAGCTTCACTCTGCGGACGCGGAAATTGTCATGGATCAGCCGCATGAATTCGATGAAGTATTGGACTGCCGGGGGAGGATTGGCCGGCGCGCGTCCCAGAACAATTTCACCCGCTTTGCGTTTTCCCCATCGACCGAGCATCTGCAACGGAATCAGTTTAAGGAGAGTTTCGATCTTGACGCGGCCAATGCCGCCTGGACACACCAGCACCAGGCTTTCCACGCGGCCGGGCCGCCGGATGGCATAATCCAGAGCGAGCCACCCGCCGAGCGATACACCGGCAATCGAGACACGCGTGAGCGACAGCGCCTGCATCACGTCGTCGAGCCAGAGCGCGTGGGCGTCCGATTCGAGCGGCGGGCGCGAAGGTGCGCTTAATCCGGCGTCGCCGATCATATCCACCGCGTAAATGCGAAAGTGTTCGGCCCATGCCGCCACGCTGCCCATCCACATGGCTGAATTCGCAATGCTGCCATGGAAGAGCAGCAGCGATGGGGCGTCGTCGCGGCCACACGCAATGATGAACGTTTCGCCTTCGCGCGTGGGCACGCGAAGCTGATGGTTGGGCACCGGCCAGTATTTCAAGATTTCGAGATAGCGCTCACGGACCGCACGCTCGGCATCGGCGGATTTGTAAATGCTTTTCATTTTTCGGACTCCAGAATTGGTTCGATCAATTTGAAGTACGCGGCATTGCTTTCCATGCTCCCGACCAGAATGATCTTCATGTGCCCGCGCTCGGCGTTATAGATGGTCTCGATGCGAATACCTTTGGCGCCGCCGATGAGCGACGTCGTCAAGCGGTTCGCTGTCTCGGGACTGACGGCATCGATCTCGACGATGCTCGAGACTTCCACGTGACGGGTGCGGCGAACCGGCTCGGGCGGCGGCTCAGGACGCCCCGTCATGGCCTCCAGATCCTTGCGTGCGATGCGATATTGCTTGCCGATCCGCACGGCTTTGAGACGGCCTTCGCGGACGTAGTTGCGCACGGTTTTCACGTGGAGGCCGAGACGATCGGCAACTTGTTCGACGGAATATAGCTCCTCATGACATTCCCTAAACAGACTATAACATACGACTGTTTAAGGATCAATAGAGAATTATAGGGAAGATTTGGGACGTTGTATCCCAAGCCGTCGCATGCGGCTTCGCAGCGTGCTTGGGTTCATTTTGAGAATCTCCGCCGCTCCCTTGGGACCCTCGATCACCCAGCCCGCCGACGCCAGCACACTCTCGATGTGCTTCCGTTCGGTCGCCTCCAGGCTTCGAGAATGGTTGACCGCGGGAGCGGTTGAATTCGTCTCGAGCAGGGGCATATCCAGCGTATCTCCGGGGCACAAAACGATGGCGCGCGCCAGGAAATTTTCCAACTCGCGAACGTTGCCCGGCCAATCGTACGCCACCAGTTCCCGCATCATGTCTTCCGAGATCCGCTCCACTCGCCGGCCAAACTGGCGCGACAAGCGCCGCACGAAATGCGCGGCCAACAGGGGGATGTCATCGCGGCGTTCGCGGAGCGGCGGGACATCCACCGGCACCACCAACAGCCGATAGTAGAGGTCCATGCGAAAGCGGCCTTCGCGCACCAACTCCGCCAGATTGCGATTGGTGGCGGCCAGCAGCCGCACGTCCACCTTCATCGTGCGGTTCGATCCGACCGGCTCGAATTCCTGCTCCTGGAGCACTCGCAGCAGCTTGGCTTGCGTTTCAAGCGGCAGTTCGGTCACTTCGTCGAGAAACAAGGTTCCGTGGTCGGCATACTCGAAGCGGCCGACGCGCCGCTCCGTGGCGCCTGTAAACGCGCCTTTGACATGACCGAACAGTTCGCTCTCTACTAATCCCGCGGAGATGGCCGCGCAGTTCACCTTCACCAGCGGGCGGTTACTTCTGGGGCTGAGATTGTGAATCGCCCACGCCACCAGTTCTTTTCCTGTCCCCGTTTCGCCTGTGATCAGAACCGTGGCCGACGTGGACGCCACCAAGTGAATGCGCTCGGTCAACTCGCGGAACTTCGGGCTGGCGCCGACCATGTCGCCCAAGTTGTGTTCGGATCGGATCTCGTCGAGCAGATAGGCGTTGTCCTGCTCCAGCTGCGTCTGCAAGGCCCTTAGCTGTTCCAGGTGGCTTTTCAGTTCGTCGTTCAAGCGCAGCACTTCGGCTTCGGCCTGTTTGAGCGCGGTGATATCGCGCGCCGTGACCCACACGGACAGCAGCTTGCCGTTTTCGACGACGCCATGGCGCGTCATCAGGATATTGCGGCCAAGCAAGGTCCGCTCCAATTGGGAACGGTTCCAACCACTGCGGATGCCCGCGCGTAAACGCTCGATTTGCTCGGGATCGGCGCGCGGTGTGACAGTCTCCAGCCGTGCGCCGATCAGCCCCTCGGCGCTAGCAAAGCCGAATAGTCTCGCTGCTTGATCGTTGCAGTCCGCCACATACGCGTGCTGATAGTACTGCTCGATCTGTTCATCTTCGGGCAGACTCATCGAAACCGGCTGCTCTAGCTTTACCCACACCATGCCTTCGTTGCCATGCTCGACGAACGACCGAAAGCGCTCCTCGCTATGCGCGAGCGCTTCTTCATATCTCACGCGTTCCAGTTCAGTGCCGGCCCGCGTCGCGAAGATCTTCAGCAGCGCTTCGGCCAGCTTAGCGTTCCGCAACGGCCGCTTGGTGATGGCGCAAATCAGACCCAGGCAGCGTCCGCCTGAATCCAGCATTGGCGATCCCGCGTATCCTTCGGCGCCGACATCAGCCAGCATTATGTCGCGAGGAAAAAGCTGCTGCACGCCGCTCGGGTAAGAGCAGGTCGCTTGCTGGATTATATTAGCGCAGGGCGTTCCAGCGAGATCGTATTGCAGGGCTGCCGCCTCGCCGCCTGGTCCATAAACGGCCAACGTGGCGATTCTTTGGCCATCCGGCAGCAGCTCGCCCACGAAAGTCCAGTCGGCGTCCAGAGCACGAGCCAGATACTGAACGAGGGAACGGAAGAAAGACTCGCCAGTCTTGCCCGACACAGCCTCTGCGTACTCGAACACGATGTGTTCGAACGAGCGATCCGTTTCACTCGACGGACTCATAGCTCTCCCCGTGGCTGCGGGCTTTCAGGCTTGGGCTAATTGTAGACGAGCGAAGAGTCAACCGCAATCCGCCATCAGGCCTGGCAGGACCCCGGTTCGGGAGCGCCGGTCCAACGGGTCCATCGCGAAAGAACGTATCGCAGCTTGTCAAAGAGGAAAGGCTTCGGAACTACGTCGTTCATACCGCCTTTCAAACACTCGGCATGCGCTTTACCGGCAGTAGTTCCGACGATTGGCGTGGCTTGCCCGCCAGGCATGGTGCGAATGCGCGCGGTGGCTTCGATGCCATCCATGCGCGGCATTTGCCAATCCATCAAAATCAAATCATAGTCGCGATCGCGAAAATGCTCCACGGCTTGCATTCCGTCGGTCGCGATGTCGACGAAACAGCCGAGCTGCTCGAGCATGGTGCGGGCAGCTTTCGCATTGACTTCATCATCTTCCGCGACGAGCACGCGGATTTTGTTTACCGGCATGGATCTCCTTGCAGCACGGAGATGCAAACGGAGTTCCGCCGCTAAGTAACTGAATTGTAATATGCAGGAAATGCTTGGCCACGCGATATCGCGGCGGAGGGCTGCGGCATCCGCGTCATTGCACGGGACTTAGTTGGCTAATCGCTTCGCGACGACGAGCGTGATGTCATCGGCCGGCGGCGCTCCGGCGGTGAAATCGTGAACCTGCTGATTGATGGTCTCGATGATGGACTGCGCGTCCTCATTGCGCAGCTTCGCAAAATTCTGGGCCAGCCGATCTTCACCAAACTCTTCGTCGGCATCCGGACGCACCGCTTCGGTGACGCCATCGCTGAAGAGAAGCACGGCATCACCGGGAGCTAAGGTGCAAGTTTTTTGCGCGTAGGTGGCAACGGGCAGAATGCCGAGAATCAAACCGGTGCCATCCAATTTTTCCACTGAGCCGTCGGCGTGAGCCACCAGCGGAGGATTGTGGCCGGCGTTCACATAGGTCAGCTCTCCGGTCATTGGATCCAGAACGCCGATGAAGAACGTGATGAAGCGGTTGGATGGACAGTTGGAAGTAATGATCCGGTTCAACCGGGTCACGAGCGCAGCCAGATTGGTAGGATCGTCGAATAACACCTGCACGCGGGCCTGCAAACTGGACATCAACAGCGCGGCGGGCATCCCCTTCCCGGCCACATCGCCGACCAGCAGTCCTACGCGGCCATCCGGGATAGGCGAGGAAATCGTAGTAATCGCCGCCCACGGTGTGGCAGGCGGCGTTATATCCCGCCAAATCCACGCCTGGCACGTTCGGAGCTTGCACCGGCAGCAAGCCGCGCTGGATTTCGGCCGCCTGCTCCAATTGCTTGGCATGAATGCGCTCGGCCTGTTCCACTTCCGCCAAGCGCGTGTGTTCGATGCGGATGGCTGCGACGTTGGCCATCACGGTGAGCAAACTCAAATCGTCCTTGGTAAATTCCTTGATGAAATGGGGCGAGTCCAGATAGATGAGCCCGATAACGCGGTCGTCGGTTTGGAGCGGGACCGCGAGCATGCTGCGGATCTGCTGCTGGACGATGCTCATCCGGTCGGCGAAAGCTTCATCCAGGCGCGCGTCGCGCACGAGCAGCGACGTTTTTTCGTTGATTACGCGGTCGCGCACCGCGTTGCTGATGCGGAAGCCTTCGCCCAAGGCGGCGCGAACCACGAGCTCGCTGCCTTCCAGCGTCATGAGCACGCCGCGCGTTGCGCCCACGGCCTCCACCGACAGGTTCATGATCAGCTTGAAAAGCTCGGCCAGGGGCATATTGCCCGCGAGTTCACGGCCGGCGCGGATCAAAGCGCGCATCTGCGGGCCGCCTTCAATTTCCTTCTCCTGGCTGAGGACGCCTTTCAGGCTAGTTGCGACGGTAGTGGAAACCGAGGTGGTGGGCGTCATGCCCTCGATGAAGATGACGGTATTGTCGGCGGGAGGCGGCAGAGAGTTTTCGCCAAAGTCGAGCGCGATGTGGCCGGCGGTGACGCGATCATTCTTTCCCAACGCAAAGGGAGCGTTGATGCGGACGCCATTGACGAAGGTGCCGTTCTTGCTGCCCAAGTCGCGCACCACCCAGCCGTCGGCGCCGCGCTCCAACACCAGATGCTGGCGGGAAAGCCCGGCATCTTCCGGGTAGCACAACTCATTCGCGCTGCTGCGGCCGAGCGAATAGCGCTCGCGCTCCAGCAACAACGGACGGACCGCTCCATCCGGCGTGTGGATCAGCAATTCTCTCGGTATGAATTTGGCTGCGACGCCAGCCATATCTAACTAGAGTAACGTAAATGCAGCCGCGCGATGACTTTCGGGATTGGGCGGCGCCTAATTCGTCAAGCTAATCACCGGCAAAGATGAGATGGCGTTGGTACCCAAGGCTCGAATGCCGATCGCTCCGATGGTTGTGTTGGACGTGCAATCCAGAGTTCCGCGTAGACCTGTGAGCGCCGGGAACAAATAGTTCGCCCATTGTCCCAGCGGATTCAAAACCGGAGCTGAGATTGCGCCGGGAATGTCGTTACCCAGTGAATTGCGCGCTGTACAAGCCACGCTCGCGGAGTTCGATGCGCCCAGGTTCGCGACAGCAAAGCCGGTGTAGATCTGGTCGCCATTCCCGCCGAATGTTGTAGCGTCGAATGGCACCAGAATCCGATTGCTGCCGGCAGTGGCCGGGACCGCCGCTTCATAGTAGCTGCCGTCCGAGCCCCGGCGCCGGAACAGCGCCTGGATGGTAATGGCAGGATCCGAAGTGATGACCGCCGAGCCGGAGAGTGCCGCCCCCTGCGGCGTGCCTGCTTCGTAATAGCTCGCTCCACCGGCTGGGACGGAGCCCGAGAGCGTGGAGAGGTTGCCCAAACCGGTGAACGGCAGCGCAACGGGATTACCGTTACCTTCGTGGAAGGCGATGGAAAACCTTGCGGTGGCGGTGCCGCTGTTGACCACATAGAAATCGCTTACGAACCCGGCCCCCACCGCAAACTGCGGGAGCACCTTCGTAGCGGCCGAATTGCCGATTGGAAGCGTGATCACGGGCAGCGATGAGAGAGCATTAGTACCCAGGGCGCGGATTCCAACCGCTCCAATCTGCGTGTTGGAGGAGCAGTCCAGAGTTCCTCGTTTGCCGGTCAGAGCCGGGAAAACGTAGGCGGCCCAGTGCCCCAGCGGGTTCAGCGGGGGAGCGGAAATGGCATTCGGAATATCGTTGCCTTGCGAGTCCCGCGCGGTGCAAGAAAGATTCGCCGAATTGTTGGTGTCGAGGTTCGCGATACCAAGGCCGGTGTAGATCTGTGAGCCGTTCGCGCTGAAGGTGGTCGCGTCGAATGGAACTTGAACCTCATGGCTTCCAGTGACGGCCGGAACCGCCGCTTCGTAATAGCTGCCGTCCGAGCCACGGCGGCGGAACAGGGCTTGGATGGTGATGGAAGGATCCGCGGCGATCATGGCCGATCCGGATTTAGCAGCGCCCTGAGGCGTCCCCACTTCGTAATACTTTGCCCCGCCCGCGGGCACCGTATCGGTGAGAGTGGTGACTGAGGCCGCACCATAAGGAACTGAAACCTGGCTTCCGTTGTCCGAATAAAAGGTGATCGAAAAATTTGCCGGGCTTGAACCGCGGTTCACCACGTAGAAGTCCGTGACGAACGACGCACCGACGGCGAATTGCGGAATCACGGCCGTGGGGGGAGCGACCGGCGCATTGATGGTGAAATTCAGCGTGAACAGCGGTGTGGCGGACTGGTCCCAATACGTCTTGATGGTCCAGGCGCCTGGGTAAGAAGCTGGAGGATAACCGGACACTGAAATGAAGTAGGAAAAGCATGCGACCCCGCTAAAGTCAGTCGTCGATGTAAGATTCGTGTACTCGACTCCGTCGGGACGGATGAACGACATGTGGAAAATATCTCCAGCGTTGACGCCGTTGAGGTCAAAGTAAAGCCAGACTGCTGGCGATGTTTCGCTGAAGCTGGTTACCTGAGGAGGCGTACTGCAAGTCCCGTTCACAATGCCGCTGGAATTCGAAGTAAGGTCGGCGAGCACCGCGGGCTGAGTGGACGAACTTGAGGTCCCCGTTCCCGAAAGCGAAATGCTCTGCGGAGTACCTGCGGCATCATCAGAAATTACGATCGACGCCGTGCGGACGCCCACAGCAACCGGCTTGAAGGTAACGTTAAAAACGCAATTCTGCCCTGCGCCGAGTGCGCCCGGATGCGGACAGGTGGTGGTGGACGGAAAATCGCCCGTGTTCGTTCCCTCGAGCGAAATGGCGGAAATGTTCAAGGACGCGTTGCCGTTGTTTGTGAGGGTCACCGTTTGCGAAGAGCTTGTAGTCCCGACAAGCTGGTTGCCAAAGGTGACGGTACTCGCCGAAAGAAGCACCGACGGAGCGGTGGTGGAAGTGGAACCCCAATTCGTGACCATCGCATTTGCATCCACGGATCCAAGACCCGTTACCGGGTCCCAACCGGCTCCAGCGGAGTACCCGCTCTGTCCGGGCACGGAATTGTTGCCGGTCACGATATCGTGAAAAACATTGCTGTGCGAGGAAAGCGCGTAGAGGAGTGAATTCGCGGCTCCTTGCGGACTGGCTTTGTTCTGCACTACCAAGGCCATCAGGCCAGCGAAGGAAGGCGCCGCAGCCGAGGTTCCACTCGCGATATAGAAGGTTGAGAGATTGCAGCCGCTGTCCTGACAGATGAAGTAGCCGTCATGAGCGGCCGCTGGTAGCGAGACGTCCGGCACTCCTCTCCAGGAGGAGCTGTTGCCTGTCTGCCAGGGAGCATTGGTTTTAGGGTAGACGACGCTGTAGCCTCCGCCCGTGGACCACAGACCGCTCCCACCGTTACTTCCACTCTCGTTCCAAGCTACTTCCGGTATGTATCGCAAGGCAGTGCCCTGCATGGACCAGAAATTCGCAGGATTCGAGAAATCGTTTAGCTCCGAGCCTCCAACGCAAATGTCATAAGGTGTGGAACATAACGCATTGACGCTTGGGCCTCCAGATGCCGTGGCCGAGTTGGGATCGTCGCATCCCGCCGCGCCCGAATCGCCGGACGAAACCAGAGACGTAATGCCGTGCGAGGAAGCCTGTTCCCAGAGATTCAACCAATACCGGTTGTTGGCTCCCAGATTATCTGCCTCGCAGCTCGAGAAACTGGTGCTCATCACCGGCGCGAGGTTCTGTTCGACGATGTAGGTAGCCGCATCGCCAATGTCGGGTGCAACGACCAACACAATCTTGGCATTCACTGCGACTGCGCCCGACCATTCCACATCGAGATACGGCTCCAGCAAGTCGTCGCCGGTGCAGGGGGCGGGCGTCTGCGTGTTCGGCACCGGAAGCACGGAGGTATTGTTGGGAGAAAGCCCCGTCAACGATCGAAACGTCTGCACGATGGACGTATCGATATTGCAGCGCCCAACGATGGCGATGGTTTGTCCCGAACCGTCGATCCCGTTGGAGTAGAGCGGGTTGATGTCGTAGATCGTGGCGTAGTCGGATGGGAAAAGAAAGTGATCGCCGGTGCTGCCACTGCCGAAGTGCGGGACGCTTCCCAGGTGCGCAATTGGGACAGGCCGAAAATCGTGGATTCCCAAAACGCCGTCCACTACGGGCAAGAGCGCCTTGGGAATCTCGAGCGGCGTCGAATTCGCCCGATGGCGAGTTCCATTTACGTTGTAGTAATGAATCTCGGTGTGAAATGCGGTCTGGACCTGGCCGGCGGTGCCGCTAAAGACAATTGTCCAGCGACCTTTCGGGACCTCATCCACCACAAAGCCATTGCGTTTCAGCCATTCTGTGAGTTTATTCAGATCGTTTTGGGACAATCCGTACCGCGCTCCGAATTGTTCGGGCGTCAGCCACTTGTGATATTGCGGAGATTTGGGGTCCTGCTGCGCGGCTACGAGCGAGTCGAGTGCAGCTTGCTGGGCTGCGCTGCGGCGCAAGACCAGCGTCATGCGCATGATGGAAAGGTCTTTCGGCACCGGCCCGGCGTCGTACTCCGCGCGCGCCTTGGGATGGACGCTGGAAGGCAACGGCTCGATTGCTTGATTATCAATCGCCCCAGTGAGGACATCTTGCGGCGTAATCGCAAGTGGAGAAGGGGCCGGTTGAATGATGGTGGTTTGTTGGGCCCTAGCCAGCGGGAACGCGAATGTAGCGCAAGCGAGAGCGATCAAGAACTGAAAGCGCGTTCGATGGGCCCGAGGAAGAGCAGCTAACATGATTCGTAAGCCGTTCGATGAAAATCCTACTATATTATCTCGGCAAGCCGCGCGATCCAAATGCCAACCGCATGGCGGAGGAGTTCATTAAACGTTCGACGCGCTACGCCAAGTGTGAAATGCGGGAGATCCAGCCGAATCGATTCGATCCATGGGTCAAGCACCCAACGGCGATGAAAGTCCTGCTGGATCCGGCCGGCAAGCGCATGGATTCGGCGCAATTCGCCCGGTTCATCTCGGGAGCCGAGCAGGAAGCGCGCGATCTGATTTTCCTGGTGGGGGGAGCGGAAGGGCCGCCGGCGAACTGGCGCGAACAGAGTGGATTGTCGCTGTCCCTTTCCGACATGACACTGCCTCACGAACTGGCGCGCGTAGTGTTGGCCGAACAGATTTACCGGGCTTTTACCATTTTGCGCGGACATCCATACTCGAAGTAAGCGCTGACGTCAAGGGCAGGCCAGCGCCTATACTGAAGGCTGGATGGCTTGGTTTACTCGGGACAAAGCTTCGGTGAAACACGGTGATGGCGAGAAACGCGTGCGCACCGAAGGCCTATGGCTGAAATGCGAGAAGTGCGGACAGATCGTGTGGCGCAAGGCGCTGGAGGACAATTTCCAGGTTTGCCCCAAGTGCGGCCACCACGGACGCCTGGGCGCTCGCACGCGCCTCGGGATGCTGTTCGACGAAGGCAAGTTTGAAGAGTTCGATCAGGGCCTGGCCTGCACCGATCCGCTGGAGTTTGTCGACGCCAAGAAATACAGCGAGCGCCTGGCCGCGTCCCAGGAAGCCACGCATTTGCGCGACGCGATCATCTCCGCCGGCGGCAACCTGAATGGCCGGCGCGTACACGTGTGCGCGATGGAGCTGAAGTTCGTGGGCGGCAGCATGGGCGCCGTGGTAGGCGAAGTGATTACACGGGCCATCGAGCGATCCATTGAGCACCAGGTTCCGCTGATCATCGTTTCGGCGTCGGGAGGCGCGCGCATGCAGGAAGGCGCGATCAGCCTGATGCAGATGGCCAAGATTTCCGCCGCGCTGATGCGGCTGGACGAAGCCCGCGTGCCGTACATCAGCGTGCTGACGGATCCGACCACCGGCGGCGTGACAGCGAGTTTCGCGATGCTGGGCGATCTAAACATCGCCGAGCCGGGAGCGCAAATTGGATTTGCGGGCCCGCGCGTCATCGAACAGACCATACGGCAGAAGCTGCCCGCGGGTTTTCAAACCAGCGAGTTCTTGCTGCAACACGGGTTCCTGGATGCGGTGGTGAAGCGGGCGGAGTTGAAGAGTTATTTGAGCAAGGCTTTGGATTTCTTTTTAGCGCCCCAGGAGCGCAAGGCGGAACCAGGCGCGGTTACTCGGGCTTCTTGAAGAGACTATCGAACGCGGCGCGGGCGTCGTTCTGAGTGCGGGGGGCTTGTTGTTGCTGAACGGCGGCAACATTGTTATTGGCGGGCGCGGCGTCGCGAGCCACTGTCACTCGCGGTTTGAACAGCTCGCATTCGTTGGCCTGATCTTTGCTTACTATCCGTACTGGTACGGGTTTCAAGCATTGAAAGCGGGTGGAGGGTTCGAAGTGCGCGCATTGTTTGCAGCAATGCAAAGCGACGCCACATTTGGGGCACTTACCTTTCCAATCCGCGTCCGGCGAAAGCGCAGTTGAACAATTGAAACAACGCGCGGCTACGACGCTTTGGAGCAGGCGGGGGAGCCGGGGACCGGTGACATCCAGAGGCGGCCGAGGGCCGGAAGGCTTGGGCCGGTCGGGAAGGCGGCGGTCTCTGGACTCGCCATTGGAGTCCATGTAGCCACGCTGTCTATACTTACGGTCGTCGTCCATGTGTCAAATCGACTCCTGGAACTTACGCTCTCGCACTACTATCCGTTCGACCAAATGTGATCGGCACTTTGCAGCTCACGGCATCTTCCCACTCCGCTGGCCTCTTATACGTTGATTGGGGCGTTCGGCCCTGTGCCGGCATGCTTGGGATCAATGCGGAGAATTGCTGCGGGAACCGGCTGAAGCTGGAAAAGACATTGTTCCGCTTGCGCCTACATACTATGTACCACGAATCAACTACAGAAGCTACTGAAATCTAACTGTGATGCGACAATGTATCCGTTCCAGCACGAAACTTTACTCGAACCCAGGTTACTCTCCGCTCCATTTCAATAAAGAATTACAAGGCCGTGTCAGGGGATCGTCGTAGTGATTCGGGCTGATTCGCAGCGAATAGCCTAGCCTGCCGGTTTGATGCGGTACGAACTCCTTAAGAAACACGTAACCGGTCCCGTTTTGCTCCACCGCTGGAAGGCTCATCACCTGAGTCTCTTCGAGGTTTCCATTCACGCCGATTCGCCCCACCACGGCTTCCACGCGCACGTCGCTGGGCGAAAGGCCGGCCAGATTCACCACGGCGCGCAGAGGAATCGGAACGCCCGTCAAGACCGAAACATCTGGGCCTGGACCAATCTCCACAAATCCGACGCTGTCCCACACTTGATGCACGCGCTGGTTCCAATCCGCCCTCTGATGGGCCGGCTGGAAGCAATCGTGCGAAATTTCCAGAAAAGCCTGGTGTGCCGGTTCGTACAGTTGCGACAGGTACTCGCCGACCATCCGCCCGGAGTTGAACTGATGGCTGAGATGCTTCAAGGACTGCTTCACGCGGCGCATCCAATCCACCGGGACGCCACCCTCGCGATCCTGATAGTACATCGGCACAATTTCGTTTTCCAATATGGAGTAGATGGCGCGGGCGTGGATTTCATCCTGGTCCTCGGAGTACGCCTCCCGGTCCCCGATGGCCCAGCCGCCCGAAATTTCGTAGCCTTCGTCGAACCAGCCGTCCAAAATACTAAGGTTGAGTACGCCGTTGACGCCGGCTTTCATGCCGCTGGTGCCACAAGCTTCCTCGCCGCGGCGCGGGGTGTTCAGCCACAGGTCGACTCCCTGCACCATCTCACGCGCGACCTCGATGCTGTAGTCCTCGACAAACACGATGTGCTTGGCGATCTCGGGCGCGCGCGAAAGCTGGACGATTTCGCGAATCAGCGTCTTGCCCGGCAGATCCCGCGGGTGCGCCTTCCCGGCGATGACGATCTGGACCGGACGCTCGGGATTGGTCAGGAGCCGCTTGAGCCGCTCGATATCGCGAAACAGCAGGGTGGCGCGCTTATAGGTGGCAAAGCGGCGCGCGAATCCGATGGTGAACGTGTCGGGGTCAAGCACTTCGGCTAGACGCCGCTGCTCGGCGGACGAGGCTTTGCGGGCCACAGCCGCGGCCACGACGCGCTCGCGCACGAATGACACCAGGTAGCGCTTGCGGCGGCGATGAGCCTCCCACAGTTCCTGCGAGGGCATGTCGTCCACCAGGTCCCAAATCCTCGGATCAGCGTTTCGCTCCCGCCAATCCGGCTGCAGATGCTGATCGTAGAGCAACGCCAGATCGCCGTTCAACCAGGTGAGAAGGTGGACGCCATTGGTGACGGAAGTGATCGGCACTTCCCATACCGGCAGTTTGGGCCACAACTCCTGCCACATTTCCTGTGAAACCTGGCGGTGCAGGCTGCTGACGGCGTTGCGGAAGGCGGAGGTCTGAATCGCGGAGATCGCCATCGAGAACGGTTCGTGATGATTCTCCTGGCGGAACCGGCCGAGCGCCAGGAACTTCTCGAACGGTATTCCCGCTTCAGCGCAGTACTCTCCGAAATACTCGTACAGAAGGCCCGGCTCGAACAGATCGATTCCAGCCGGGACGGAGGTGTGAGTCGTGAAGACGCTGTTGGACCGGCAGGCCTCGAGTGCGTCGTCAAAGGACAACTTGTATTCTTTGATGAGGCGCCGCATGCGCTCGATCGCGAGGAAAGCCGAGTGGCCTTCGTTCATGTGCCAAACCGTGGGCTTCAGACCCAGCCGGTCGAGCGCGCGCAGGCCGCCAATCCCCAAGACGATCTCCTGCCGGATGCGGGTGAGAATGTCGCCGCCGTAGAGTTGGTCGGTGATTTCGCGGTGTTCGATCCGATCGTTTTCCGGAATGTTGGTATCAAGCAGGTAGAGCCTTACCCGCCCGACGACAATTTGCCAGATCTTGATCACTACCACCCCGGTGGGTAGTTTCACCTGCACCGTCATCTCGTGGCCATCTTCGTCACAGACCGGCCGGACCGGAAGCGTGTAGAAGTCGTTCACCGGGTTGCGCTCCTGCTGCCAGCCATCGGGGTTCAGGGCTTGCTGCAGATAGCCCTTCTGGTACAACAGGCCAACGCCGACCAAGGGAACACCGCCGTCACTGGCAGCCTTCAAGTGGTCGCCGGAAAGCACTCCGAGCCCGCCGCCGTAGATCGGCATGCATTCCACCATGCCGTATTCCATTGAAAAATAGGCGATCAGCCGGTCGTCGGCAGGTCCAGGGCGCTCCAGATAACTGGAATAGCGCTCACAGGCTTTGCGATACGCTCCGAGAAAGCGGGGATCGGCGGCTGCACGCTCTAGAGTCGCCTGCGGAACGCGGCCCAGCATCAAAACCGGGTTATGCCCGCAGTTCTTCCATAAGGTTGAATCCAGCCGCCGGAACAGCGACCGGACGGTGTGATCCCAACTCCAGAGGAGATTATAGGCAAGTTCACTCATCCGGGAGATGGCTGGTGGCAGAGCGGGACGGACAAGAAATTCCTTAACCGGATGAATCTGAAAGGGCATGGACTAACTTACGACTCTCAAATATATCACTGGGCGTGGGCAACCCTACGCGTTGGACGTACCATCGGTTATGGAAAGCTGCATAATCTGTTAGATACGCCGCATTAATTTCTCTTCAAATGTGTCGCCCGATCACCACAATCGTTTCATCGGCCAGAAATTAGTTTCGCATAGGGTGAACCGCGGAAAACATGAAGGGGCGGGGGTCTAGGCCCTCCTAACGTGGCAACAGCGAACAGGAACGACTGATGAGCTTGACCGATGAGGATAAAGGCTGGATAGCGGAGCAACTCCGGACAGTCGAAACAACGTTGCTCACGGAGTTTCCCAAGTGGGCGAAATGAAGGGCTCCCGGTAGCGTCTCCGCGACGCACTGTGAACTAAGGCTGATTGCGTGGGCTGCCGTTCCAAAATACGGGCCGTAAGCCGAAGGGCGGCAGCGGCCGCTGTGAAAATCTGAACTATTTGCGCGCAAGACGACGGGTAGGCCGTTTTTTCGCCCAAGTGGTCAATCCGCCGCGCGCAATCATAGTCACGGCGCAGTTTGCATTCGATGTGATCGGAACCATTTGGTCCAGCGTGACATTGCAGCGATGCTGGATGTTGAAACAGTCAAGTCGAGCCATCTTCGGAATCGGAGGTAGATTTGTCGGCCACTTGTTCTTGGCTTAACCAGGACAGGTCCAAAACGTAAGCGGCGATAACCGTATCGCCAATCAGCGTCGCGAGGCGCCCCGATGGGAGCAGTTGATCGACTGCCCAAATCACAAATGTCGCAGCAAGAAGTAATCGCTTGAGCAACGTTGCGCGTGGCGGTCCCGTGCGCAACTGAAGGATTGCATAACCGATTCCGGCTATCGCCAGTGGAGCAGCACTAAGATAGGCGTGGAGCCTATCGGAGATTAAGTGGACGTTTGACAGCAATAGGAGTCCCGCGAAGGCTAATGCGATCAACATCCAACTTCGGACCCCGGCCGTATTCGCGACTCGTGCAAATGTCTTAACTGAGGGCGTCGTGCTCATAACATCTCGGCGCGTGGTTGGGTTCAAAGACCCGCGTTGACTGCCCAAAGATGCATCGCGGCGTAGGCCCGCCAGGGCCGCCACGGCTCAGTGAGATTCCGCAGTTGCCCAGGTGTGGCCGGGATTTCACCTTTCCATGGCCCACGCATTAGCGATCGACAGTCCAATGGAAAGGCGTCGGGCTCTCCCGAAGCACGCATGGCAATGTAATGGGCCATCTCTTCTCCCACCCCCTCGATTGCGCTCAACCGTGAGATCGTTTCTTGTAGGGTTCTGAGAGATTCGAAGCTGAACTCCTTGTTGCTGAGCGCGCGGGCAAATGCATTGATCGAGGCTGCGCATTTGCGAGGCATGGCTAAGGGCGTGAGTTCTGCATCGGCCAAATCCTCCGGTCGCGGGAACAGGTGAGTGAGGCCTTCAACAGACGTTTCAATTGGCCTTCCGAAGTTGCGGACCAATTTGCCGGCGAGCGAATTGGAGTCCACGACTGTCAAGCGTTGGCCAAGCGCGGCCCTCACGGCAACCTCGAAGCCGTCCCACGCGCCAGGCACTCGAAGACCGGGGTGACTATTCAAGAGTGGTTTCAACCTCGGGTCCTGCGACAGATGGCCGGCTATCTGTAGAGGGTCGGCCGCCAAATCGAAAAGACGACGGATGCGCTCAACCGCGCGCAAGAGGCCCCGGTATTTGGACAAAGTAATGCGTACGATGAGGCAAGCATTTTCTTGATCGGGCCTGACATCGATGACTCCCGCCCCACCGTCGCTCTCGATTGTTCGCTGGTAGCAGTTGTCCTGGACCAGTTCGACGCCGGGAGTCGCCCGCGGCCTGAGAAAGGCTACCAGGGCAGGCCAGTTGAAGGGAGGACGATAAAGGAGCCGCATCACGAACTCGCCCCGCTGCGATTGGATGGCGGTCTTGTCGCGGAGACGGCGCAGATCAGTTGGAGATTGTCCGGCGATCGTTCGCACAGCATGGTTGAACTGGCGAAGGCTCTGGAATCCTGCGTTCAGCGCAATCTCCGCCATGGGCATGTCGGATTGTTCAATTAGGTTTCGAGCAAAATGAACTCGGTGCGTACTGGCGATCTTTATCGGTGGCACTCCCAGGTGTTGGATGAACAGGCGCCGCAGTTGGCGTGACCCGATACCCAATCTCTCGGCTAGCTGATCGACACTGTTACCATCTAGGGCGCCCTCCCATATAAGCCGGAGCGCGCGCGAGACGACGGCTGAAGTACCGAGCCATGCCGGTGTTCCTGGAGAGCCTTCGGGGTGGCACCGCCGGCACGGCCTGTACCCGGCCGCCTCAGCAGCGGCAGCGCACGGAAACAGCGCTATGTTGTTCGGCTTCGCGAAGGGGACCGGACAAATTGAGCGGCAATAGATTCCGGTCGTTACTGCGGCGACAAAGAATCTCCCATCAAACCGCGGGTCCCTGCTATGCATGGCCCGCCAGCAGATGTCCGGCTCCAGTTCTGGGGCGCCCACGATCGGAATCATCCCCGGCAAGGGAGTCGTAACGTGCGTGGTGTTGGCGCGCATGACAGTATGCTACCGGATTGTAGGGCTACACACTGGCAATTTACGGACGCGATGGCGGCGTTCAAGCTCCACAGCCAGAACCTTCACAACTTTTTCATTAAATCCTTATGAGTTCTTTATCTTTGCGCACTTTCTCGGGTTCTGTAATCGTCATCAGATAGCAGCTTTCGGACTTGGTAACTCAGGAACGCAACCATCAAGAGAAAACCGTCCTTGGCCGGTCAACAACGTGAACGAGCGCAAGGACGGTCAGGTTTTTTCAGCGCGATGAAGAACTAAAGCTAGGCTTCGGCCGCCACAGCCATGTCTTCCGGATAAGCCGGCATGCCAAACTCTGGCACATCGAGTCCTTCCTCTTCAACTTCAGACGTAACACGCATTGATTTGATCTTGTTGACGACGGTGAACACGGCGAATGTGGCGCCAAAGGCCCAGACTGCACACACGGTTGCTCCGCCAAGCTGGACCAGGAACTGGTGCGTGTCCCCGTGGAGGAGACCGGTCACGCCTTGGCCAGCATGCCCGAGATAGCTCGAAGGGCCAACCCCATTCCATCCAGCCCCGTATGTTCCGTCCGCAAAGATGCCGACTGACACAGCCCCAAACCAACCGCACAAGCCGTGCACGGAAATGGCGCCGCACGGGTCATCGACTTTCACCACCCTCTCAAAGAAGAGAACGCCGTAGCAGACAATCACTCCCGCTATCACGCCGATGATGGTCGCTGACGTGGGAGACACAAACGCGCAAGGAGCCGTGATGGCGACCAGGCCGGCGAGCATGCCATTACACGCCATCGAAATGTCGGGCTTGCCGAACGTGAAGTACCACACCAACATCGCGGTTGCCGAACCGGCGATTGCGGCTAGTTCGTGTTGATTGCTACCACTGAAATGCGCATATCGGTGGCACCTAGAGTCGATCCCGGATTGAACCCCATCCAGCCGAACAAGAGGATGAAGGTCCCGATGACAACATACACGATGTTGTGCGCCGGGAAGGGCCGCGGCTTGCCATCCGGTCCGTACTTGCCAAGCCGCGGGCCGAGGATCACAGCTAAAGCCAAAGCGGCAAAGCCGCCCACCGCATGGACAACTGTGGAGCCCGCAAAATCGACATAGCCATGGCCTAGATTCATTGTGGTTCCCAGTTGTGACATCCACCCACCGCCCCAGACCCAGCAGCCAAAAACGGGATACAAGATCGCTCCCATAAAGAGCTCGCAGAGCAAGAACGACCAAAACGTGATCCGCTCACAAATTGCGCCCACGATAATGTAACCGGCAGTTTCCATGAACACGACTTCAAAAAGCGTAAACACGTTGCTTCCAGCGTCGTATGCGGGGCCGAGTAGAAAGAATCCTTTGCCGCCCAAGAATCCCCAAGAACCACCGCCGATCAAGAAGTGGTTTAGTGTGGGAACACCGCCGAGGTTTGCCGGTGCTGCGTTCACGGCAACAGCGCCAAACTGGAAGGCGTATCCGACAGCATAGTAGGCGAGAAATGCGAAAACATACGCGGCAAAGTTCAGCATCATGAGATGTCCGGCATTCTTCTTTCGCACCAAGCCGCAAGTAAGGAGTGCGAATCCAGCTTGCATGAAGAGCACGAGATATCCAGTATTGAGCGTCCACGCGAAGTTCGTCGCGACGCGGACGTGCCCAACCGAGTCGGCCAGCTTAACGGCAAGCGGTTCTTTGGCCACTTGGGCTTGGTACTCGTCGAATGCCTTCTTCTTCGTGGCGTAGTCTGGGTCCGTCTTGTCGGTCGGCTCGGTAACAACAAAAGCGTTTCCGCCAGCATCCACGACACTTGTCTTGTCCCCGGTCGCTATTCCTGCGGGGTCGGGTTTGGGATCGTCCGCAAAACAGACGGTCAAAGATCCGGCGATCAAAGCAATACCCAAGAGTGCCATAGCGCGTTCCAAGATCGCCCGTTTGCGCTGGCCGCGTTTATCAGTACTCTGCATCATGTGTGCTCTCTCCTGTGTTCTGCAAAATTGTATGTTGCTGGAACTTCAAAGGGCGGTTTCTCCTCGCTCGCCGGTGCGTATGCGGATCACTTCTTCGAGGGGTGTCACGAAAATTTTGCCATCGCCTATTTTCCCGGTCCGAGCGCCTTCCGCGATCGCCTCCAGAATCCCGGAAACCAGCTCGTCCGAAGCCAAGATCGTGATTTGTATCTTCGGCAGGAAGTCGACCGCATACTCGGTGCCCCGGTAAACCTCGGTGTGGCCCTTTTGACGGCCGAAACCCCTCACCTCGGTCACCGTGATTCCTTGTACGCCGAGATTGTTGAGGCGGCTCTTCACATCATCTAATTGATGCGGCCTGATAATCGAATCAATGCGCTTCATCACGAACCTTTCTGTGCTCTAGATTCAGGTGCAATCGCTAAAGCATAATTTGAATGTCTTGTTTTGTCTCGCAAAAAACGGACCTCATAGTTTCAAACCCCTGGAATTCTTATGCGAAAGTTATAGCAGAGCCATCAGGTCCGAAATCCGCGAGCAAATCCGCCGTTATTGATTCATAGTGATGTCGGAGATAAGCCATGTTGCATGTTCTGAAGACGCTGTCGCGGAAATTGGACGGCCATCGTTACAAACATGATATTGAGCGGGCCCTCGCACTCTACTTGCGTGGCGAGGTCAGGAGCGATGGCTTGGAGCCGATGAACTTAACGACTCAGTTGCAGATTGAATGGCGCGCGAGAGACATTCATCCGCTCGGCGCGGATGCTAAAATACGCCATGGACGAACAAACCCGAGCCCTTTCTGCGTCCATGTTGCAGACGGGACTGCCGTGCCACGGCGCCGCCCAGGCCACGAAGCCGGGGCAACAGGCAATCCGAGCGTGAACGAAAACCGATACCTTTGCATCCACGGCCACTTCTATCAGCCGCCGCGCGAAAACCCGTGGCTGGAAGCGATCGAGCTCCAGGATTCCGCCGCGCCCTATCACGATTGGAACGAGCGCGTAACAGCGGAGTGCTACGCGCCCAATAGCGCGGCCCGGATCCTGGACGCCGAGGGCCGCATCGCGAAGATCGTCAACAACTACGCCGGCATCAGTTTCAACTTCGGCCCCACGTTGCTGTCCTGGATGAAGGACAAGGCGCCGGAAACCTACCAATCGATCCTGGATGCCGACCGCCTGAGCGCGCAGCGCTTTTCCGGCCATGGATCGGCGCTGGCGCAGTGCTACAACCACATGATCATGCCGCTCGCCAATGCGCGCGACAAGCTGACGCAAGTGATTTGGGGAATCGAGGATTTTCGGTTTCGCTTCGGGCGCGATCCGGAAGGCATGTGGCTTCCGGAAACCGCCGTCGACCTGGAGACTCTGGACCTGCTGGCGCAGCACGGCATCAAGTTCACGATCCTGGCGCCGTCGCAGGCGAAATCCGTCGATGGGACCGACGTGACCGGCCAGCGGATCGATCCGGCGCGCCCTTACCGGCAGAAACTTCCCTCGGGACGCTCCATCGATCTGTTCTTTTATGACGGGCCGGTTTCCCAGGCGGTCGCGTTTGAGCGCTTGCTGGATAACGGCGAGCGCTTCGCCAGCCGGCTGCTGGATGCATTATCGGATCACCGTGACCGGCCCGCAACTGGCGCACATCGCGACCGACGGCGAAACGTATGGGCACCATCACCCGTTTGGCGACATGGCGCTGGCGTACGCGCTGGATCACATCGAGTCCAGCGGATTGGCGAAGATCACCAACTATGGCGAGTTTCTCGAACAGCATCCACCCGAACAGGAAGTGGAGATCCTGGAGAACACCGCCTGGAGCTGCGTCCACGGCGTGGGACGCTGGGCCACCAACTGCGGCTGCAATTCAGGCGGGCATCCGGATTGGAATCAGGAATGGCGCGCTCCCTTGCGCGCGGCGCTGGACTGGCTGCGCGACGAAATCGCGCCACGCTATGAAAGCATGGCAGCGCGCTACTTCAAGGATCCGTGGGAGGCGCGGAACAATTATATTCACGTTATTCTAGACCGCTCGAACGCCAGCAAGGAGCGCTTCGCGGCGGCCAATTTCCGGCGCAAGCACCTGCCGCGGAGCGATCGCGTCAACGTCTGGAAGCTGCTCGAGATGCAGCGGCACGCCATGCTGATGTATACCAGCTGCGGCTGGTTTTTCGACGAGCTATCGGGCATCGAGACCGTGCAAGTGATCCAGTACGCCGGGCGCGTGGCGCAACTGGCCGGCGAACTTTTCGGAGAGGACATCGAAGCGGGCTTCCTGGAGAAACTGGCGCTTGCCAAGAGCAACCTTCCCGAGACACGGCGACGGCGCCAGCATCTTCGAAAAGTTCGTCAAACCGGCCCGCGTGGACTTGCTGAAGCTCGGCGCGCACTACGCCATGAGCTCGTTGTTTGAGAGCTACCCGGATAACACGCGCATTTATTCCTACTCGGTGGACAACAAAGACTACCGCTTGAAGCGCTCGGGCAAGATGCGGCTGGCATTCGGCAAGGCGCGCTTCACTTCGGAGATCACGCAGGATTCCGACATGCTGATGTTCGGCGTGCTGCATTTCGGCGACCACAATCTGCATGGCGGCGTGGCGCTGTTCGAAAGCGAAGACGCCTACCGCGAGCTGGGCAAATCGACGCGCGACGCCTTCAGCCGGTCGGATCTGGCGGCCACCATTCATTGCCTGGACGAGGGATTCGGCGGCCACATGTACTCGCTGAAGAATCTATTCCGCGACGAACAGCGCAAGGTTCTGAGCGAGGTACTGGAATCCACGGTGGAACATTCGTCGTCGGTCTACCGGCAAGATGTACGAGGATCAGGCTCCGCTTCTGCGTTTCTTGAGCGACTGCGGCATCCCGATTCCGGCGGAGCTCAAAGCCACGGCGGAAGTCGCGTTGAATGGCTTGTTGCGGCAGGCGCTAGCGCCGCCGGAACTCGATCTGTCGGCGATTCAGAGCCTGCTCGAAGAGATCCGCATCGCTCAGGTTCCGTTGGATCAAACCGGGCTTGAGATTACGTTGCGCCGCAATATCGAAAAGGGCGCGGAGCGATTTCTCGAGGATCCCAAGAACCTGACGCGCTTAGTCAAGTTCCGCGAGATGGTGGCGGCCGCCCGTCGCATTGCCGTTTCCGCTGGTGTTGTGGCACGTGCAAAACCGCTGCTACGACATATTGCAGCGAGTGTACCCGCACATGCTTCACGCGAGCGACGCCCGGTGGAGTGAGGAATTCAAGGAACTCGCCGGGTTGCTGTCGCTGCGCGTGGAATGAATGTGTGCTACATACGGTTTCGAGCGGACCCAGCGAATCGTGCGCCGCGAGCAGCAGTCTTCCACATCCTCACGCCGCCGCGCCGGCCCGTACACGTGGCCTTGCACCTTATCGCAACCGAGCACGCGCACCAGATCCAACTCCGCGCGCGTCTCCACGCCTTCCGCCACCACCGTCAGATTCATGCTGTGCGCCATACGCACGATGCTCTGAATCACCGCCAGCGATCCCTCGGGCTCCTGCAGGTTACGTAAAAATGATTGGTCGATTTTCAGCGAATCCACCGGCAGTTTATTCAGATAGCTGAGCGACGAATAGCCGGTGCCGAAATCGTCGATCGCGATGCTGACGCCCAGCTTCCGGATCTGGACAAAGCGCGCGGCCGCTTGCGGAAGATCCTTCATGATGTAACTTTCGGTCAGCTCCAGCTCCAGGCGATCCGGCGGCAGGTTGCTGAGCGCGAGCGCACCGGCCACGGTTTCCAGGAAATCGCGCCGCTCAAACTGCAAGGCCGACACGTTGACCGAGATGCGAGCCGCGCTGTGGCCGGCTTTGTGCCACGCTGGCGGCTTCGAGACAAGCTCGACGGATCACCCACGATCCGATATCGATGATCAGGCCGGTCTCTTCGGCGATGGGGATGAACTGCTTGGGCGAGATGGTCCCGTAGATGGGATGCCGCCAGGTGAGCAGCGCCTCCAGGCCCTCCACCTTCCCGTTCATGCTGACCACGGGCTGATACAGCAGCTCGAATTCCTGATGTTCCAGCGCGCGGCGCAGCGCGTTTTCCAGGCGCAGGCGTTCCAGGCTGGCGGCGTGATCTTCGGCGCGGAACACCTCCACGTCGTTCTTGCCGCTGTTCTTGGCGTGATACATCGCGAGGTCCGCGTTGCGCAGCAGCTCCGCGACGGTCTTGCCGTGCCGGGGAAACATGGCGACGCCGATGCTGGCGGTGACGAACAGCTCGTTGTCCTCAATCTGGTGCGGCGCGCGAAGAGCTTCCAGAAACTCCTGCGACGCCAGCGCGGCGGCCTCTTCATCCGGCTGGCGCGTGAGAACAATGATGAACTCGTCGCCGCCCATGCGCCCGGCGAGATCGTCCTCGGTCAGCAACCGTTTCAGGCGCTGGCCCACTTCCCTCAACAGCCGGTCGCCCATGGCGTGGCCCAGAATATCGTTGATCTGCTTGAAGCGGTCCAGATCGATGAACAGCACGGCCAGCGTTCCGGAGCGCTCGCTCGGATCGTTGCAAGCGCCGCGTGCAGGAGCTCCATGAAATAGGACCGGTTGGGCAAACCGGTGAGAGAGTCGTGCCGCGCCTGGAACTCCAGACGTTCGTTGAGCCCGCGCTGTTCGAGAGCCCGCGCCGCCAGACGGCTGGCCGCTTGCAGCAGCTCGGTGTCGCTGTGGTCGTGCGGCTGGCCCGATTTGATAATGCAGCGCCAGAATTCCCAGCAGCTCGCCGTCCGCCGGAAAGAATGGGAGTGGAGCGGCAGGCGACGATGCCCAGCTGCGCGGCGAAGATGCGCGCGTCCGGCCCAAAACGGACAGTCCCCGACGTCGTCCCAGAAAACCGTGGCACGCGCCACCTCACCGGTTTCAGGCGCGGCCGATGCTAGCGCGGCGCGTTCGGCAGCACGCGAAGCGGTTTGAACAACCGGACGGCATCCGGCGGGAAACCGGGCGCGGCGGCCCACGCCAGCACTTCATCCTTGAGCGATCAGCAGAGAACACAGCGCTCCCGGACACTGCTCCTCCACCAGATGGCACCACTTCCACCAGGATGGCGGCGATGCTTTCGTTCTCGGCCACCATTTCGAGCACGCGGTTGCGGTTTTTCTCCAGGCTCTGCAGCCGGTCGCGCTCGGACTGGATTCTGTGCTCGAGAATCACGCGCCCGATGCTGCGCGCCATCAGCTCGATCAACTCCCGGTCGGCCGCCGCGAAAGCACGCGCGGCGAGCCGGTACGGAGACGAAAAACTCAGCGTCGCAAACAGCTCCGACGCCCAGCCACACCGGCGTACCGATGTAGGTCTCGAACGCCGGTGCCGCGGTTCTGCGTCGCATGTTGCCGGGCGCTGAGACCGTCACGGTCCTGAGCCGGCCTTCGATGGTAGTGGCTCGCGTTTCCCGTAACGGAATCAGTGGAGCCCGGATAGAATCCGTGGGAACCGCGGGAAGCCGAATCAGCCCGTGGCTTCCTTCCACTTGCAGAAGCAATCCGATCGGAAGATCGAACAGTTGGCAGCCGGTGCGCAAGTGATCCTGCAAAGCCTGGTCCAGCGTGACATAGTTCGTGGTGCTCAGCCGATGCAATTGCTTCAATTGTTCGGCGACATTGTTCACCTCTGTCGCCGGCTTCGACGGGACAAGCTTCGCGAGCCGGGTCCAGCGCAATAGTCCCGCAGTCCTGAATCGCCACCGGCCGTCCTCGCTCAAATAGCAGGCGCCGCACCACCTCCATCCGGATGGGCTGCCGTCGTTCGCGATCGCGGTGAGGTCACAGCTTGTGGGGCCCGCCCCCACCGAGCAGCGCGAGCACCTGCTCCCGGGAACGTTGCCAGGATTCCGCGTCGAGCAACTGGCTCAGATTGAGCCGCGACGCCTGGTCGCGATCATAGCCGGTGGTTTCGGCGAAGGCGGCGTTCATTTCGATCAGGTTTCCATGCAGATCGAAGGAGTAAACGCAATCGCGGGAAGCTTTGGATGGCGTTTCGTCAGTGGGCGGGGAGAGTGCGAAGCGGGGTGAGATGGCCATGACTATTGCATTCTGAATCAGTGTACGACAGACGTGTCGCTCGGTATCAATGTTGCAGCCGCCGCGGCCGGGCAGCCTTGGCCAGGAACGTCGCCCGCCGCTAGCCCGTCGCAGTGCTAGGTTCTCTGCGAGCCGCCTCCCGGCCCACCGGTTTACGCCTGACACGCGTGATCGGCACGTTCAGGATGATCGAAAGCAAAGTAAAGATCAACGACGAACTTTGAACCACGACCTTCATGGGGAGGTGACTTGGTACATTGTCCCATATGTCTCAGCCGAACGCCCAACCAGAGGCCGACTCCGGAGTCCGAACCCAGGCAACCGGAACCTCGCTGGCCGGCGGTGCTCGCGATGCTGGCCACTGGCGGATTGCATTTCGTGATACCGGCGCCGCTACGATTCGGACAGGAGTGGCTGCTGCTGGCGGTTGTTTCGGTGCTGCTGATCCCGACCATCGTGACGCACCGGGCAGGCAAGGTCCGCTGGAACCGGATCTTGGCGCACACCGTACTCGGGGTACTGACCGCCTCGATGGTCTGGTCGCTCGGTTTGTTGATTTTTCGGCTGCCCATGCATGCCGACCCTCCACAGGAGCTGCTGCGCGCCGCCGCAGCTCTGTGGGTGGCCAACATTCTGGTGTTCGCTTCCTGGTATTGGCGTTTGGATGCCGGCGGCCCGCATCAGCGGGACTTGAGGCGGAGCACATGACGAGGGCGCCTTTCTTTTTCCACAAATGATGATGCCGGGAAAGAAGCTCGCGACTGGCGGCCGGGATTCGTGGACTATCTGTTCCTGGCGTTCAACACCAGCACGGCGTTTTCACCGACCGATGTCCCGGTGCTGTCGCGCTGGGCCAAGCTCATGATGATGGTGCAGGCGTGCATCTCGCTGTTGGCGGTGGCGCTGCTGGCGGCGCGGGCAGTCAATATTTTGTGATCGCGGCCTTATTTATGGATGCCGAAGGAGCGTTTTCACACCGTCGACGCACAACACCGCGGCGTGTTTGGACTCAGGGATCAGGCCGCCGACTGCGGATTCGACAGTGGCTGGGTCGATCGTGGCGAGCTCGGCGCGCGTTTTTCCGAGCATCCATTCCGTGAGCGCGGATCCGCTGGCGATGGACGCCGTACAGCCGCGGATTTTGTAGGCAACCTCGGCGACGCGGCCGTCCTCGAAGCGCGCAGAGAGTCGCAAGATATCGCCGCAAGCGGGATTGGAGATTTCCACCGTGATAGCAGGCGGCGCGAGCTCGCCCACGTGGCGCGGATTCTTGAAGTGATCGAGAAAAGCTTCGCTGTACACTACCCTTGATTATGACCACAGTGGTGGCGGCAGTGATCGAGCGGGAGGGCCGCGTCTTGATCGCGCAACGCAAGCGAACCGGCCAGCATCCGTTGAAGTGGGAGTTCCCGGGCGGCAAGGTGGAGCCGGGCGAGGCGCCGGAAGCGGCTGTCGTGCGCGAGCTGGAAGAAGAATTGGCGATCCGGGCGCGGGTGGAGGGGGAGATCATGCGCTACGAGTATAGATATCCCGGACGTACACCGATTTTGCTGATCTTTTATCGCGTGACCGAGTTCGCGGGCGACCCGCAGAATCTGGATTTCGAGCAGATCGCGTGGGTCGAGCGCGGCCGCCTGGGTGAGTACGATTTTCTGGAGGGAGATACCGAGTTCATTCGGAGCTTTTGAGACTCTCCAGTCAGGTGCCACAATGTAGCATATGCGGACAACCTCGGTTCGCGAACTTCACATCCACACGTCAAAATTGGTGCGCGAGGCCGCGGAGGGCTGCGTTATCCTGATCGAGCGTCGTGGCGAACCGGTTGCGGAGTTACGCCCCATCACCGCACCGGCGCCCATGACTGTCAGGAATAAAGCGCGGATCTTCACTTCCATGCAGAGGATCTGGGCTCGCATGCCGCAGGTCAGCGACAGCACAAAAGTCCTCGCAAAGGACCGGGGCCGATAGCCGCCGTGTTTTCCGATAGTTCGCGAACTCGTCCGAAAAGCGGATGCCATCTATTCGTCGCTATGGGCGCTTGCCGAGTTTCACGCCGTGCTTCACCGCCGCTTGCGCGAGGGCGTATTCTCGCAACGTGACGCTCGCGATCTGGCGTCACGCTTTGCCGAGCACATAGAGGACGGGCTGTGGAAGCTCATTCCTGTCAACGAAGCCCTGCTGCGGAGGACCAGCGCGCTGATGGTGTCGGCTCCCCGCGATCTCTTCATACGAACCGCCGACGCCGTGCACCTGACTACGGCGCAGGAAGTAGGTGAGCGCGCGGTGTGGACCAACGACCGCCACATGCTCGCGGCGGCTACTTACTTCGGGTTGGCGGGGCGGTCCGTTTAGAGAATCAGCGGGGCGCCGATTAGCACGGTTGCGGCAGGCAGCGTGTGGATCGGGAGATCATGCGGTACGAGTACCAATATCCGGACCGAACGCCGATCCTGATTCTTTATCGCGCGACTGAGTTTGCGGGCGACCCGCAGAATCTGGATTTCGAGGAGATTGCGTGCGTAGAGCGGGAGAGCATGCGCGACTATGATTTCCTGGAGGGCGACGCCGAGTTCATCCGGAACTATTGATCGGTATTGGTGTTGCACCACATCAGATTGCCGCCGGAGCTTCGTGCAGAAACGGCTCGGCAGGAAAAACGCAACGGCCGCTGACCTACCGGAAGCCAAGCAGCACGCCCATCAGCTGCTCGATCAGCTCGGACCCGGCCAGCTCGCCGCAGTGGTTCACCGGCTGGAAACCATGGTCTCGCCAGAGGAAGATGGCGACACGCTCAGCGACGCCGAGCGCGCAGCCGTCGCCGAAGCCGACGAGTGGCTCAAGCACAACCAGCCGATCCCGCATGGAGAAATGCGCGCCGAGTTCGGCCTGACCACGGCCGACTGGGAAAGGATGGGGCACGAACCATTACCCGAAGAAGCACCTCAGCGTATTCTAAAGGAACCGTCGCGCTGTTCCTGAAACCAAACCTCCCCCTGGGCAATCATCGCCCCTTGGTAGTTGCCAAAGAGACAAGGGGACAGACTGCTTTAAAATCGCCTCCTTAACGTGTGGCGTGATTATGTCTTCGTAAGGGGCAAGGAATTCCGGAGGCTTCCGAACAATCCTATCGTCAGCCGGCTCTTCAATTGCGTTCAATACCTAACCTCCAGGCCTCGCCTGCCCTCGAACATCGCGACAGTTTCACACCTCCCACCCGCGCCCGAAATCTGAAAAACATTGCGGCGCGAAGGACCTCCCGCCACCGCCCCCAATCCCCAGAGAATATCCCCAGCCCCGCGCCACGTATAGGACGTGCAATTCCGCGTAGTAAACCCCGGCCGCGCGATCCTCTGCTGCGCCCTGGCATTCGCCGTTTCCGCTAACGCCTCGGTCATCGTCCAGTTGAAGGTGGTGGAGGGTGAGGGTGTAGTCTATCGAACAGGAGCGCGCGCCACCCGCGGCCTCACAGTTCTCGTGACTGACGAAACCGGCAGACCCGTGGACTTGGCAGCGGTCAGCTTCCGCCTGCCCGATGAAGGCGCGACCGGAACATTCAGCTCCGGCCTTCGTACCGAGATCGTCACTACCGGCCCTGATGGGCGCGCCACCGTTTGGGGTATGCAATGGAACAAAACGCCCGGCCCGGTGGAGATTCGCATCACCGCCATTAAAGATCAGGCCCGCGCCGGCCTCGTCAGCACCCAATATTTGAGTGACTCCGTCGCCCCGAAGTCCGGCGGCGAAGGCGTTTTCAAAGCATCGCACGGAGGGCGCAAGTGGCTGTGGCTGGCCTTGATCGCCGCGGGCGCGGGTGCCGGCGGTGCATACGCTTTTTCGAAGGGATCGTCGCCTGTATCCACTACCTCCTCAGTACCAGGGCTTTCCATCGGCACACCAAGCATCACCGTGGGACATCCGTAATGAAGCAATTTTTCATCACTATTCTCCTGGCGGCCAGCGCCACCGCACAAACCGCAATTCGTCCCCCGCAGATGGGATTCGCAGCCGTCTCAGATGGCACGCTCCGCCCCATGTATGGAGTGGCGGGCAATTTCATCCTTGGCCCATCAGTCGCCGGGGACGTGATCTCGCAGGCCTTTGCCGGGTCTGTGGGACTTCTGAAAACTGCCTCAACCCTGGCGGCTTTTGACACGCAAGGGCGCGTGCTCGCGACCACTGATGCCGCGGCGGGACCGGCTTTGTTCGCGTTCTCGCCGGACGGCGTCACAGCGATCGCCTACGTTGCCACCAGCAACACTTTCATCGAGTGGACCGCTGGAAGATTCGAAACGATCCTGTTCCGCCCCGAGCCCGAGACCATCCTCGCCATCGCATTGCCGAATGCGTTCGAAGCATCCCTCATCGTTCAGCGCGACGACGGCGTCTGGCAGGTCCAGTTTCCATTCACCCGATCGAGAATCGCTTCACAAAAGGCGCTTCCAGGCGTGGCGGCTCCCCTACTTCCGCTTGCATCCGGCGATCTGGTTTTCGCCGATGCCAACGGAATCGTCTTGCGCAAGCCGGATGGCTCTGAGGTTCACATACCTGGAGCATTGCCCAAGAAGTTTTCCTTGCAGCAAATGACGAACGACTGGGTGCAACTCAGCGACTCAAACAGCGCCAGGCGCTATGCCATCCGGATCACGCCTGGCCGTGAAGCCTTGTATCAACTTCCGGAGGCCGGCCAGTGATCGCGCGCATCCTCCTGTTTGCTTCATTGTTGCCGCTTTCCGCGCTGGCCCAGCTTCAGGTCTTTCAATTCGACGGAACAAACTACACGCCCGTGGGCCCGATATTTAACGTTGGCACGGTCGCACCGGGCGATACTCTCGAAACGCGATTTCGCGTGCGTAATACGGGCAGCGGTCCGGTCGTTCTGCAGACACTTTCGCTCGCCGGCGAGGGCTTCAGCATCCAATCGGCGCCCTCGCTCCCTTACACGCTCGCGCCCTACGCAGGCCCGGCATCGGAAGCTGAAATCGACACGAATTTTAGCCCCACATTCGCCGCTTCGTACAGCGCATCTCTGGCGCTCAACAACGTAAACATCGTCCTCGAAGGCGCGGCGGTTCCATCGGCGGTGGTGACATTGGCGGGCAGCAACACGCCGCTCTCGGCCGGCGCAACAGTCGGATTCGGATCGGTACCGGCGGGAACTACCCAGACGCAGGGCTTCGTCCTCACCAATCCGGGCAGCGCCAACATCAGCGTCGGAACGTTGACCGTCTCTGGAACCGGTTTTAAAGGACCCATCGGCCTCTCAGCGCCCCTTCAGCTCGGCCCCGGGCAATCAGCCTCGTTCCAGGTCTCGTTCACCCCGCAATCCGGCACCGCCGCGCAGGGCGTGTTGACGGTGGACTCGCGCACGTTCAATCTCACGGGTCAAGGGCTGAATCCCCCGCTTCCGAACGCCACCATCACCTTCGCATCCACGGTTGGCGGAAGCGCGCAGCAGAACAGCGTCTCCATTTCGCTTGCTGCGGCTTCCAAAGTAAGCGGCACCGGAACGCTGACGATGACGTTTCAGCCTACTCTAGCGGGCGTCAGCAATGACGCTGCGGTTCAATTTCTAGCGGGGCCGGCGCGCCAGGCCACCGTGACCATCTCCCCCGGCGACACTTCAGCCCAGATCGGCGGCCAACCGGCCATGGCCTTCCAGACCGGAACGACGGCCGGGACAATCACGTTCACGCTGGCGCTGGAGAACAATGCTCCGGTCGAAGCAACGCTGACAATTCCGCCGTCTGTGATCGTGCTCGATAGCTTTACCGCGGTTCGGGAGCTGGGATCGCTCCGAGTTGCCTTTTCCGGATTCGACAACACCTACTCGGCATCGCAGCTCGCGTTCACGTTCTACGATCTCAAGGGCCTCGCGCTGGCGCAGGGCGCGATTAACGTGGATGCAGCCAGCGCTTTTCAGCAGTATTTCACCGCCACGCAAGCCGGCGGTTCGTTCGCGCTGCTCGCGACGTTTCCCGTCACCGGCGCCACCTCGCAAATCGGATTCGTCAGCGCCCAAATCACCAATTCGGCCGGCGCAACCACCGAGCAACAGATTCCGTTTGTGAACTAGTATGCTGCAAGCATGCTGCTTGCGAGCGTAGTCGAGACTTCCCGGCGCGTCGCCGATACCAGCAAGCGGCTCGAAAAAATAGCGCTACTTGCCGCGCTGCTTCGCGAGCTTCGTCCCGAGGAAATCGAAATCGTGGTTCAATTTTTGGCGGGACAAATCCGGCAGGGCCGCATCGGCATTGGTTACGCCGCGTTGCGCGATGCTCGTAATTCTCCCGCCGCAAATCCGGCCCTCGAAATCCTCGACGTCGACCGCACACTCCAATCGATTACTGAAGTATCCGGCAGCGGATCGCAAAGCAGGCGTCTCGATTTGCTGCAAGCGCTTTTCGCGCGCGCCACCGAAGCCGAGCAGCAGTTTCTAACCGGATTGCTGATGGGCGAACTGCGGCAGGGCGCACTCGATGGAATCATGCTGGAAGCTGTCGCCAAGGCGTCCGGCATTTCGTCCGAACGCGTGCGGCGGGCCGCTATGATGGCCGGCAACATTGCGCGCGTGGCGCGGGCAGCGCTCGAATCGGGCGAAACCGGATTGCAACAATACGATGTCCAATTGTTCCGGCCCATCCAGCCCATGCTCGCGCAGTCGGCCGACGACATCCCCGAAGCTCTGGCCTGCATCGGAGAAGCGGCGCTCGAATTCAAGATGGACGGGGCGCGCGTGCAGGTCCACAAATCGGGGGACGAAGTGGCGGTTTATTCGCGCAGCCTGAAAGATGTTACGCCAGCCGTTCCGGAAGTCGTCGACCTCGTGCGCGCCCTGCCGGCCAAAGATCTGATCCTGGACGGCGAAGTGATCAGCCTTCTTCCCGATGGCCGCCCGCGGCCGTTTCAGATTACAATGCGGCGCTTCGGCCGCAAACTGGATGTCGAGCGCATGCGCGAAGAGTTGCCGATGACGCCGTTCTGGTTCGACCTGCTGTACTTAAACGGCGGTCCGCTGTTGGACGAGACGCAAACGCGGCGCTTCACTGAGCTCTCGAAAATCGCGCCGGATTCGCTGATCCCGCACATGGTAACTGGCGACGCCTTGGCGGGCGATGAATTTCTGGAACAAGCGCTCGCGCGCGGTCACGAAGGCATCATGGCCAAGGCGATCGATGCGAAATACGCCGCCGGAGCCCGCGGCCAAAGTTGGGTCAAGGTGAAACGCGCCCGCACGCTCGATCTCGTCATTCTGGCCGCCGAATGGGGACACGGCCGGCGCAAGGGATGGCTCAGCAATTTGCATCTGGGCGCTCGTGACACCGAAAAGGGCGGCTTCGCGATGCTCGGCAAAACCTTCAAGGGGCTCACCGACGAGATGCTCGAATGGCAGACCAAGGAATTGTTGAAGCTCGAAATCGGTCGCGACAGCTATACCGTGTATGTGGAGCCGAAGCTGGTGGTCGAGATCGCGTTCAATGAAATCCAGGTGAGCCCGCGTTACGCGAGCGGCCTGGCATTGCGCTTTGCCCGCGTGAAGCACTATCGGGCGGACAAGACTGCCGCCGAAGCCGACACGTTTGCGATGGTACAACGAATGTCGGGGATCAAAGATGGCGCCAGTTAAGCCGGTTGCGCTCACGATTGCCGGATCCGATCCGAGCGGCGGCGCCGGAGTCCAAGCCGATCTCAAAACATTTCATCAATTTGGCGTTTATGGTGAAGCTGTCATCACTTTGATCACCGTGCAGAACACGCGCGGCGTGGACCGGGTCGAGTGTCTGGCGCCCGATTTGGTGGCCGATCAGATTCGAGCCGTCATCGGCGACATTCCGCCCGCTGCGGCGAAAATCGGGGCGCTGGGCAATCGCGGGATCTTAGAGGCAGTGGCGGGGCTCGCGGCGGGTTTTTCCTTTCCTCTGGTGCTAGACCCGGTGATTCTGAGCAAACACGGTGCAGCGTTACTCGATGCCAATGCCGTCGAAACGATGAAAAACCGGCTGCTACCGCTCACGTTTCTCCTGACTCCAAATCTAGACGAGGCCGCGCTGCTCACGGGCGCCGATGTTCGCGATGTCGATGGAATGCGGATGGCGGCTAAGAATTGGCCGCGCTGGGGCCGCAAGCAGTGCTGGTGAAGGGCGGGCACCTCGCGGGCGATGCGGCCGATGTTCTGTTCCATCAGGGCGAATTCCGGGAGTTCACTTCGCCCCGGATCGAGACCCGCCATACGCATGGAACCGGGTGTACTTTTTCAGCCGCGATCACGGCTGGGCTGGCATCCGGTTGCGATGTTGAGCAAGCAATCGCACAGGCGAAACGTTACATCACGGAAGCGATTCGCGGAAATCCCGGACTCGGAGCCGGACAGGGTCCGGTGAATCATCACGCCTTATTTTGATGGAGAATCGGGCTGTTTGGGCTGCTCGGGGAGGATGAACGAAGTCTCGCCGGGGCGTAGAAGCTTCAACTTCTTGCGAATCTCCAGCTCTTGTTCGGACACGCTGCCTTCCAGCTTCCTGATACGGTCGCGCCGATAGTCGTTCTCGCGCTGAAGATTGGCGTTCTCTTCCTCCAGCCTGCGAATCTCGGTCCAGCGCTCTTTAAGGGCGGGAAGGCCTTGTGGGCCGCGCAATTCCACCAAGCCGTAGACCCCGATCAACGCGAAAACGATGACAAGGATAGCCCGGCGTACAACGTTGCTCATTCGATCGAGTATTAGTCCTTACATTTGTTTATAATCCTCTTTTGCAAAAAGATCCAGAGCAACCGCGAAAAAACTTGCCATGACCGACAAAATTGTTGTACTCAGTGCCTGCAGTTCGCCCGAAGAGGCACAGCGCCTGGCGCGTGGGCTGGTGGAAAAGAGGCTGGCGGCTTGCGTCAACATCGTCCCCGGTGCACGCAGTGTGTATCGCTGGAAGGACGCGATCGAAGAAGAGGAGGAGGTTCTGCTGGTGATTAAGACCAGCCGGGCGCTGCTTGACGACTTGCGATCTGAGATCGAGCGCTTGCACTCCTACGAAGTACCGGAAGTGATCGCGATGCAGGTGGTGGGCGGCTCCGAACGTTACATGGCTTGGCTCGACCGCGAGCTGGCGCACAAGCCGAGTTTGTAGGGCGGGAATCGAGACGGACTCACAAGCACGAAAGGCGGCCGATGTATACTGACGAGGACGGAGTGCTCGAAGATGCCTCGTATATCCCTGCTCGCATTCGCGCTGTTCGCGTCCGCCGCGCTTTCTCCGGCCCAGTGGCCTCGCGCTGCCTCGAAGAAACTGCCTCGCACGGCCGACGGCAAAGTTAACCTGACCGCCCCGCCCCCGCGCACCCGCGAAGGCACGCCCGATATCTCCGGAGTTTGGGAAATGTACGCCGAAGGGGACCCTGGTCCTCCCAAGTTGCTAATCAACCTCGCGGCGGATTTGAAGCCGGGCGACGTCCAGATGCTTCCCTCGGCCGAGGCACTCTACAAGGAACGCATGGCCAACAACGGCAAAGATCACCCGGGCGCGCAGTGCCTTCCATCGGGTATGCCCGAAAAGGACACGGTTCCTGCGCCATATAAGATCGTGCAGACGCCCGACTTGATCGTGTTCCTGTACGAATCCCGCACCATCTATCGCCAGATTTTCATGGACGGACGTCCGCTCCCCGTCGATCCAAGCCCCACCTGGCAGGGTTACTCGGTTGGGCATTGGGACGGCGACACGCTGGTGGTTGAAACCACGGGCTTCAATGGCAAAACCTGGCTCGACATGAGCGGCCATCCCGCCACCGAGGCGATGCATCTGACCGAGCGCTTTACGCGCCGCGACGTGGGACACATGGACGTTCAGTTCACCATCAACGATCCGAAAGCGTACGTCAAACCGTGGACCGTCTCGGCCAAAATTCACCTGCTGCCGAAAGACGATGTCATGGAATACATCTGCGAAGAAAACAACAAAGCGCCGGGCCACATGGTTGGACGCTAGACGCAAAGCACGCGCATCAAAATGGCGAAAATGCCTTAATGATGGAGCAGTTGAGGATGGCGGTGGGCATGCACCCACGCAGTCAATTGTCTAAAAGGCTTCGCGGCAAGCCTTGACGACGCCGGCGCTTGAGCCCGTTTGTCCCGCAGCGAAAGGTACAAGAACAGGTACGGGATCATGGAGATCGCGAGCATCATCGCAAAGAGCAGCGGCAAGAGCGTTTGGGAAATGCCTGGGATACCATACTCCAGAGCAGTGGCTTTCAATTCGACGATTGAGAACACGGGTTTATGTCCTCCCTTTCACCTTACATTTAGCACGCTGAAAACCAAACCGGGGACGGCGCTCGGGCTGGTTCGACGGCAGATGTTTTCTCGCAAATTGGGTTAAGCGCCTCAGTTCGTTGCGCTAAGCGCCCCACCGAACGACCGCTACGTGTTACTTAGGTCAGGGAGCAGGAGCCGTGACTACGCGTCCACACAGGGTCCAGACTCAACTCGGCCGGGCTGCAGTCCGGATCTTTGCAGCCAATGACCGCATGAACCAGATGCTCATCGAACATCTTGACCCGCGCGGAGATGCTCGCGGAGGCGCTTGGCGGCGAAGGGGGCCGTATAGAGAAGTTTCATAGAGACGGCTGGCCCGGCCTTGGACGGTTGGCCCGGAAATGCTGTGCCACATGCTCTCTCACGAAGGGCACCATCGCGGTCAGGTCTGTACGCTCGCGCTTCAGTTGGGGTTCCCGTTGTCAACCGAGGTGGCGAACGGGATCTGGAATTGGGAGAAGCTATGGAAAACTGCTAGTGCAAACCGGCTAGAAAGGAGCGGATCTCGCGCAGCACGTCCCCCTCATTCGAGAGGAATACATAATGATGCGCACCCGCGAGCGTGATTACGTTTGCCATAGAGACACCATCTTTAACAGCCTTCTCTTGCTTTTCAGTGAAAGCTGTCAACGCGCCGGAATATGCCTTGGCGGCGGCCCGCACCTCAGGATCAGTAGTCGCGTCAATCCATGTTCCCAGGCTGTGCGGATTCGCAAAAATGACAAGCGCGGGCGCCGGAATAGTTTTGTACTTCTCCGCGCCCAGCATGATCGAAAAGAGCGTGGGGCCGCCGGGAAAGTCGCGCTGTTTTCCGACCCCTCCGCCGGCAGTTGATTCCCGTTGCTGGCGGAGCTCCGCTTCGGAGAATGGGAATCCGTTCACGCGTTCATAGTATTTCTGGAGTGCACCGAAGCTCGCCAAATCCGCTGCGCCAGGCGGCGAAGGTTGAGGGCTTTGGAGCGCCTGCAGTTCCTTGACGTCCACTCCTTTACCGTTATCGAAGGCGTAGGAATATGCGGCATCGAGGTAGACGAGGCCGCCGATCCGGTCCGGCGCTTTGTTGGCAACCGAGCTCAATTCCGCCCCGGCGATGGAGTGACCAACCAGGATCGGCCTGTTCAATTTGAGTGAGTCAATCACCGCCAGCACGTCGTCGCCGAGGCGATCAGCCGCGTTCTGGGTGGCTGCAAAATCGGACGCGCCGTACCCGCGCCGCGTGATGCCCCAGACATGGCCCTGGGAGGTGAGCTTCGGTGCGAAGTCATCAAATATGTGGGCGGTGTTCCCGCCGCCGGCAAGAAGGACGATGGGCCGTCCAGTGCCGCCCCAATCGAGCACCTCCAACCGCAGGCCCTTCTCAACGGTTACAAATCGCGTGAGGTGGGGCGACGGGTCTTTCCAAGCGGCAGACTCTTGCGAGTGAAGAGGAACTACGAGCGAGACGAGCAGAACGGGACCAGCCAACTGAAGGCAGCGCGGCATGGAGATTCCACCTCCTGGGTGCGGTTACGCTGTACAGACCGGCAAAGTTCCCCGTTTCTGGGGACGATGCATTTACGCGCCCTTGGGCAACTGCAGCAAGTATTTGCAGATGGCGTCGAGTTCCATGGGCTTGAGCTTGTAGGGCGGCATGATGCTGCCTGGGCTGACGCCGGCGGGATCGGCGAAATGCTTTTCCAGCCAGGCGCGATCATGGCGCAGGCCGACACCGTCGAGCGCGGGCGCGAGCGTGGAACCAACGCCGTTGATCTGATGGCAGGAACTGCAATGATTCGCGTGATAGACCAAGGCGCCTTGCGTCACAAAATCCGGCGCCGATTCGAGCGCCTGCTCGTTCTTGGGCGTCAATTTCAAGATGAACAACGAGAGCGCATTCAAGTCGGCGGTGGGCAAATCAATGGGCGGCATCATACTGCCGGGGACAATTTGCGACGGATTCTTGAAGTGCGGAACCAGCCAGGTGTTGTTACGGTGACCGGCCGGCAACTTAGTGAGATCGGGGCCAATGCCGGTCTTGCCCCCGCCCGGATGGCAGTTTATGCAGCCTTGCTTCCTGAAGAACCCGAGGCCGGCCAACTCTTCCGGCGTCAGGCGCTGCCAGGCGGCCTCGCTGGCGGTTGGGGATTGGGGATTGGTGGCCGGCGCTGGCGCGGAAGTCGCGTCCGTCGTGGTGTCTTCGGCCAATTCCTGATTCTTGGGCGTGGTGACGACTGCGGCTGTCGTCAGGCCAGTCCAGGCGATGGCCGCGAGAAGAACAAAGGAGATGGCGAATGTTCTTTTACCCAGGCGGACCATGGGCCCGCGGTCAATGAACGGAATCAAGAACAGCGTGAGCACCGCGACGCCCGGCAAAACCACGCTGCCGACGGTTTCCAAAGGCCCCTTGAAGAACTTTAGCGTTTGGAACAGGAACAGGAAATACCATTCGGGGCGCGGGATGTAGGCCGTGTCGGTAGGATCGGCCAGCCGTTCGAGCGGAACCTTGGCTACCACGGCCATCACGAACAAAATGATGAATGCGATCGCGACGCCGACGGTGTCCTTGAACACCTGCTCGGGGAAAAACTTGCGCTTGGGGGCAGTGTCGCCCGGCGCGGCCGCGACACCATGCTTGCGGACCAGATAAATGTGAACCGCGATGAGAATGATCGTCAACGGGGGTAACAGAACGGTGTGGAGGGCGTAGAATCGCGAGAAGGTGACGTTGCCGACGCTGCCCTGGCTGCCGAGTAATCGCAACAGGTACGGCCCGGCGATGGGCGCTTGCGACGCGATTTGGGTAGTGACCACCGTGCCCCAATAGGCGCGGTTGTCCCACGGGAGCAGATAGCCGGTGAGCCCGAAGGCGAGAGTGATCAGCAGCAGAGTGACGCCGACCATCCACGTGGCTTCGCGCGGCCTTTTGTACGCGCCGTAGATGAACACCTGGATCATGTGCAGCACGACGATGATGAGCATCATGCTGGCGCCCCAATGGTGCAGGCCGCGAATCAGCGGACCGCCAGTGAGCTCGGTCATGATGTACTTCACGCTGTTATACGCTTCGCCGGGCGTGGGCGCATAATTGAAGGCCAGCAATGCGCCGGTGAAGACCTGGATCACGAAGAAAAACACGGCCATGCTGCCGATGATCTGGTGCCATCCGGCGGAAGCGGGGATATCCTCATACAGAAAGTTCTTAACGGCGCTTTCGAGGCCGGTGCGATGCTCGAGCCAGTCGATAATTCTGCGCATGGGCTCTTAGGCGTGCGGCTCCGCGGGGCCGATCTCGAGCTTGCCGTCCTGAATCTTCGTCATGTAACGGTCGAGCGGGCGCGGCGCGGGGCCGCCCAACACCTTGCCGTCGATGGAAAAGACCGATGTGTGGCAAGGACAAACGAAGGTGTGGCTCGGATCGTCCCAATGGTAGGCGCAGCCCAGGTGCGTACACTGCGGAACGAAGGCGACCACGGCGTCATCGGGCTTCTTCACCACCCAGGCGGTGGCTTTCTCGGTGGTGACCTTCCAGCCATCCACGCGCTTGCGTTCGAAGGCGATTTCGGTGGGAGTGCCGGTGGGAATCGTGGACAAATCGGATGCGTCCACCCATTCGGCTTCCTTGTGGACCTTGGGAGGAAACAACAGGTAAATCGCGGCCGGAGCCGCCAGGGCCAGGCCGATCAAGCCCATCGCGCCGTTAATGAATCCGATGTAGAAAGCGCGGCGGGTGGGAGGCACGTCCACGGACGTGTGTTGTGCTTCGTTGAGCTGATCCATTTTCCGTTTTTACTGTACGCCCGGTACGCTCGGCGGAGCAAGACTAATGTTGTCAAAAAGAAAGCGTACCAAACATTTTACAAGACGTGCGTCTTGTGAAGGATGTTACCGGGCGTGACGGAGCCCCCACAGTGCTAGTGGATGGCTATGGCGTTCGGACCGTTGAATTGGCCGTTGCCGAAACCGAACGTGCCGAACTGGGACATATATGTGCCGCTGGGACTAAACTCCTGGACGCGATTGCCTTCGCTATCGACGACCCAAACGTTGCCCTGCGCGTCAATGGCAATCGCCGATGGAGCAAGGAACTGGCCGTTGCCGGAACCGTAGGAGCCGAACTGCATCAGATAAGCGCCCGCCGCGCTGAATTCCTGGATCCGGCCGTTGCCCCAATCAGCGACCCAGAAGTTTGCACTGGCATCAATCGCGATGGCGCTCGGGCCGTTGAACTGCCCATTGCCGAAGCCAAATGTTCCTAAGTGAGACATGTACGTCCCGCTCGAACTTAACTCCTCGACGCGATTGCCTTCGCTGTCCACGACCCAAATGTTGCCGCTGGCGTCAATGGCAATCGCAGATGGAGAGAGGAACTGCCCGTTGCCGGAACCGTAGGTCCCGAATTGTGTCGAGATAAGCCGCCGCCGCGCTGAACTCCTGGACACGGCTATTGCCCCAATCGGCGACCCAGAAGTTTCCACTGGCATCGATCGCGATGGCGCTCGGACCATTGAACTGCCCGTTGCCGAAGCCAAATGTTCCGAACTGAGACATGTAGGTACCGCCCGAACTAAACTCCTGGACGCGATCGCCTTCGCTGTCGACAACCCAAACGTTGCCGTTCGAGTCCACCGCAATGGCGCATGGAGAGAGGAACTGGGCATTTCCAGAACCGTAGCTGCCAAAGCCGGCGAGGTAGTTTCCGTTCGAATCGAGCTTTTCGACACGACTATTCCCGCCATCCACCACCCAGAGCGCTTGGGACGCCGCGATGGTGTACGTCGCCGACGCGACGGAGCTGTCGGCAAATCCGCTCTCATAAGCGATGGCGTTGATGGTCGTGGTGGCGCTCACGGTGATCTGACCGCTGTATAACGTTCCAACGGTCTCGGTGGGTGTGCTCCCGTCTATCGTGTAGCGGATGGATGCGCCGGAGGTCGCGGTGTTGATGATGACGTTCTGCGTGGAGGTGTAGGTCCCTGGTGAGGGACTAAAGGTGGGTGTCGCCGACACCGGAAGGGGCATGAGCGTCACCGTGGCCGAGGCGGACTTCGTGCTGTCCCACCAGCTCGTGGCTGTGAGGGTGACGGTTTGCTGCGCCAAGATTGAGCTGGGAGGAGTATACAGTCCAGAGGTGGCGATGCTGCCGGTCCCGCTGGGTGAGATGGTCCAACTGACTCCCTGGGACACCGCGTTCGCCACACCGGTGGTGAAAGCTTGCGTTTGCGATGGGTTCAGGGTGACGGAACCTGGTTGAATCGTAACAGCCACGATCGGGTAAAGTAGTACGGTGGCAGTCGCGAATTGTGTATTGTCCGCCGCATTCGCCGCCATCACCGTAATTGTCTGTTGCGTGGAGATGGCGGATGGTGCGGTGTAAAGCCCGGTGCCATCAATGCTCCCAAGGCCGTTCGGGACCACGGACCAGGCTATGGACGGGTTCGATAGACCGGATGGTTGCGCATAGAACCGCGCTGTTTGCGAGGCGTACAGCGCCTTTCGCGGGGGCGCGAGTTTTAGCGGCTGAGGAACGGTGACAGGAACGGTGATCGAGAGGCTGCCGTATGCAGCAGTAACGCTGGCGGAGCCAGGAGCCACCGGCGTAACGATTCCCTGTGGCCCGACCGTGGCAGCGCCAGGCGTGTCGGACGCGTAGGTTATAAGCCCCGACTGCGTGAGATCGAGCGTTGTGCTGTCGTTGAACAGGCCGGTGACCCGCAGATAGCCCATTTGGCCCGGATACAAGTTTAGGATTGTTGGTTCCACGCGTATGCTGATGGGATTATCGGCGCGCTCGACGTCCACCAGAATGGGGTCGGAGTAAAAGGGGCCAGAAGCCGTCACGCCAACTCCGGTCAATGTGTACTGACCTGGGCTAATGGCGCTGGGTACCTGCATTGTGAACTGATAGGGTGGCGCATTGAGTGACTGCTGACTGGTGCCAAACGGGGACTGCCCAACCACAGCCACCTCCTGAAATGCTCCCGACACCGCGACATTGACCGTTAGCTGCTGTCCAGGGTTGACAACCGTTCCGTCGGTGGGCGACGTTATCTGAAGCGATTGTGCTGCAAGAGGGCCGAGCGGGAGGCACATGACGAGGAGGGCGCGAATAATCATCGCCGGCTCCCCCTGACCGTAACTGGCACCTCCAGCTTGAGGTCTCCATAAGCGATCGTGATTTTTCCCGACCCTGGCGCCACCGGAGTGATTATGCCTTGAGCGTTCACGGTTGCGATCTGCGGAGCGCTCGAAACATATTTGATCCGGTCGGATTGCGTGAGGTCCGCAGTCGTGTTGTCCTTGTAGCGTCCGGTGACTTGCAGATAGCGCTTTTGCTCCATGGTGAAATCCGCTACGGTTGGATAAACAACTATACTGACCGGTGAGCCCACGCGTTCCACCAGTATGTCAATAGGTTCGGAGTATACGAACTCTTTCGACGAAGTAATCCCCTTGGCAGCAAGAAAGTATTTGGTTGGTGTGATGCCACTTGGTATCTGAATCGTGAACTTATACGGCGGCGCGTTGAGCGCCTCCTTGCCGTTACCGATGGGGGTAGAGCCACCTACGAGCACCGTATCGAAAACGCCCTTAGGAGGTGAAACGTCGACGGTCACGGTCAGCGTCTCGCCAGGGTGGACGGTAGCGCCATCTGCGGGCGAGGTGATCCTGAGGCTGGGCTGTGCTTCGAGGAATCCAGCCAGAATACACAATGAGACCAGAAGTCTAACAAGTTGCGTCAATCGCGATTCGCTCTGTGAGCGCATACGTCCTCCTACGGTAGCGTCAAGAATGTCGAGTTATGAACCGACGCATTCAATGCGCTAATAACGATCGTTTGGATAGTAATCATGCCCTCAAGTGGATCAAGTTCGCCGGGGCCGGTAAAGTCAAGATCTTCCAGTCCTGCCGAGTGGACGATGCCGATCACTTGCAGCGGGCTAGGAACACCGTTCAACTGACTATTCAGGGGGACAATGGCGTCGCTCTTGTTGTTGGGCGGAGCCCCAAATACGGCGGGCCATCCCAGTGGGCTGAGGTTGGCTGCCAGGGCGCTCCCGGGACATTTACGAAGTTCGGCGGCTTTGCATGGGAACGGACAAGCTAAATCGCTCGTATTGCTTGGGGGATTTACCGCTGCGATCATTATTCCCGCAATCGGCAGCGTCGGCACTTCATGGGGGGTAGGGTTCTGGATGTTCATCAGGGCTTGACTTTGCGAGCCGTCATTGAATCCAGATCCCTGAAGGTCGCCAACCCCTCCCCCGGTTGCCGGCACCCCGCTCACGGTCGCCGTGGTTATTGCGAATCTTCCCGTGAACGCAAAGGCGTTGCGCACACAGGTATCCTGCAATAACTGGTTAGCCAATGGGCTGCCCAAGTGGGGTGTTCCGATGGTGACAAGTTTGTGCACGTTTCCAAGACCGAACGATGAGGTATCGGTATATCCGGACAAATACTCCAGTGTTCGCACGATTGTCCCACCCATGCTGTGAGCGACTACGTCCACCTGCGTCGCGGCGGCCTGCCTCGCTTGGCGGAAGTCGTTGATAGTGGTCTGGATCTGATCTAAGACCAGCGGAGCATTGAATCCGAAGCCCAAGGAATTTGTATGGGCCCTGGATAAAAACAGCGAAAAGGGCATGACATCGGACAAAGCGTTGTTGGTGGGGTAATTGTAGTTCGCCCGGTGAACCTGAAATTGGGAATCGCTGAACCGGGGATCCGGGAGGATGTTTTGCCGGGAATTCCCGAGGAATGGAGTGAAGTTATCCCAATCGGAAGGGTCTCCCCACAAGCCGTGCACCAGAATTACCGGCGGACGCCAAATGGTGAAAGGCGGCGTTACCAGGTTCGGCGGGCCAGACACAGACATGACTTGAAAGTTGACAGTTCGGCTGGCTGAATTGTCGTCGATGCCTGGACCATTGGGGTCTGTACCGCGCCGGTCAAAATCGATGGGCGGTTCATATAACGCGAACGCCATTGGCCCCTCTAGCGTGCTAACTGCGGTTAACTGCACCTGGCCCGAGACAGGTGTTCCGTCGAGGGTCGCCAGCGTGCCGTCAGCAATGGCGGATGTGCTCACCGCTCCCTGATCATTGAGCAGTGCCAATGTGATCGATTGTCCCGGTTCGGCAGCCCGGATTCGGAGCACGACCCTCGCAGCTCCGTCGGCCGCAATGCCTATGACTAGCTTTCCCAGAGTGGCCAAAGAGTCAGGGTCCGCGAGGATTTGGTTTCCGTCCTGGAGGTCGGGCACGGGATCGAGAATGTCAATCGAGCCGCCCGCGCTAAAGATGCCGGAGGCGGAGCCTTCAAAGCTGCCCTGCGGGACAATGTCCGTTACCGAAAATTGGAGTGTCGCATCGGAAAACTGGGTCGCACCAGACACGTCAACGGTCTTGATTACTGTGCGGCCCCAGAGTTCATTTTCTGCATTGCTGAGGAGTACCCAGGGTGGGCTAGCTCCACCGGGCGGGCGCGCCAACCCATCGGCCGTAAAGGTTTCGGTGTCCGAAATACCGGGCCCACTCAAGTTTACGGTGATCGTGTTTTGACAATAGCCGACGCCGTTCATGCAATTCTCAAAGTTCGGATTCGCCCAGAACCAGCTCTCTAGATACTGGAGCACGACGACAGGCTGATAACGAGGAACCGTAATATTCATCGTGCAGGTGAAAGTCCCGGTTGGCCCCTCCGACTGAACAGTAACGTATCCCACGGCTGTATACGCGTCGAGATTTTGACCGCTTAACGGGGCTCCATTGGCGCCATTACAGTTCTGGGCAAGCGCTGCTGGCGCAAAGATAGCCAGCACTATCATCAACATCAAGAATTCACGTGGCATGCAACAAACTCCTCTGTTGAGCCGAATATCGCTCGTTATTGCCCGCCGGGCTAGCAAAGCCCTCCAATTGCGTACTCGATCAGAAGGCGCAGGGTCGGATTTTTAGCAGCTTCCGATCTCTGTCAGCATTAGATTCCGCCATAGGCGAATGTTTGTCAAGTGTAATGTTGATGAATTTTGATACTAAGGTGAAGTATTTTGCTAGCAGAACAGGGAAACTATTTTTGATTCAGATGGCAGCAATGGAGACGCGTCCGGAATCAAACCTCTATACTTACGTGGTGAATCGAACGGGCCCGGCCTGTGGGCGTGCTCCCATCGACCGTGTAGCGGATGGAGGCGCCGGAGGTCGTGCTGCTGATGGTCACGGTTTGAGGCGAAGTGAATGTCCCCGCGGCGGGTGTAAATACGGGAATAGCGACCGTCACCGAGGTTTCCTGCAACGTTGTCGAATATCGTGGTGCCTAACGTTCCCGAGGAGAGTGATGTACCTGCCAAGCCAAGGTACGCAGGCGAACCCATACTGACTGCATTCCCGCCGACTTGTGTCCAATTCACGCCGTCTGGGGAAATAAATCCCGCCAGATTCCCTCCATTGCGAGTCAGTCTCAGCCAGTACGGCAGATTAATCCCGCTGGTAGTATTGCACTGCGAAGTTCCAAGAGAGGTCACGCGATTGCAAAACATCACCTCGCCGGTTTGATTGATGCTCAATGAAGCATCGGCGGCGCCCACAAACAGTGGACCAAGCATCATGAGCGCGGCTTCGCCAGTGGTGCTAACCACTCGTGCGGTGACACTGCCGACCGCCGCCAGCGGCTGATACAGGAAGTTGAATCCGTCATTGGAAAGGTTAGTGTCATCAATGCTATTGCCGGCTCCCTGGACCGTAAACACACCATTTATTATGGAGGCGTTTCCTGGGCTGCCGATTGCGCCAAGATCGATATCCAGCCACGGGGCGCCGAGTGGCGTCAGATACAGCGGTACCGAACCCGTGATCCGGGCGTCGATTAGGCTAGCCGCTATAACGGCGACGCTCTGTTGCGTGGTGACATTCGAAGGAGCCGTGTAGAGGCCTGTCACCGGATCGATCGTGCCGATCGGCGAAGAAAGGCTCCAGGTGACGCCCTGGTTGGATGTATTTGTCACCGTCGCTGAGAATTGCTGAGTGCCTCCCGCGACGACGATCTGGTTGGCAGGGTTAACCGTGACCACCGGATATTGCGACACGACTGTCACAGGGATAGTTAGGGTCTTCATGACCGTGGCCGTGGCGTAAGTTATCGCGATCGAGGATGTGCCAAGAGTTGCGTTTGCCGGCGCGGTTACGGTTAGGAAATTGAATCCAGGTCCGGCAAGTACCGGCGATCCCAACGAGGACGTGAATCCGCTGGGCACGCTGGTAACCATGAAATTGACGATATCGCTAAAGCTTCCCACGCCGGACAAGGTCAACTCGACGGTTGCGTTGCCGCCGGGAAGGATCGAAAAGGCGGGAGCGCTGAGTGTAAAGTCCGGCGCTATGTTTGTGAACTGGTTAGCCATGAAGCCTTGAACGGTCATTAGTGGGTTAGCCGAAGCATTCACGAAATTGCAGTTCACCCCAGCGCTCTGGACGATGTAGGGGCCATTCGTTCCCGAGCGGCCGATCAAGTTTCCATCAAAGTCGAAATTGATGGTTTGATTCCCGTTGCCGGGTTGTCCGTTGCCGGCTGCTGATGCAAGGGCGTTGCCCATGCTATCGGTGAGCGTACCTTGCCACGTGCAGTTGTTTTGGCTCAATCCGGAAAAGTTAAGGAAGACCCCGGCCTGTACGCGGAGAACGTTGAATAGCGTTCCTCCGCTGGTGTTGATGCCGACAGCGCTGTTTGGCCTGTGAAGTAGACGGGGCCGTGGTCGAGGTTGCTCAGGGCATATGGCGCCGTCGGGCCGGCATCCGACTTCAGATCCGCAACCGTTTGAGTGGGTCCACTTATCAGAGCCAGAAACGCCTGTGTCTTCTCGTATGGACCGTTAACACCAAGGCCAAGTATGTCGGTCGCGGCGAACTGTACTGATATGGTTTGCGATCCGGTTGTTAGCGTTGCAGTATTGGCGGAATAAACCGTTTGCCCATTGCTGGCCTGGAGAACAATGCTGAAAAGGTAGGTCCCGGCTGTCTGCACTGTCACGCTTGCGTCTACGACAACTTCACCGATCAGTCCGTCCCCATTCGTGTCTACGCCCTGGTCCGAGATTGATCCGAGCGACGCATTCGAAGGAACGACCGTGAAGTCCGTCAACGCCGTCCGCGAGAACGGCACACCCCCTAAAGAGGTTCCTGTCGCCTGAACAGCCGCAACGTAGGCACCCGGCTGCGATGGCGTGAACAAGCCAGAAAAAAGTCCGTCGCCCTGAGTGGCATCGGGGAAAGATCCTGAATCCACCAACGGGACCGAGACGGAAACGCCGGGGACTTGAGGTGACCACTGAAGCATAGACAGGTCCGGAGCCTGTGAAGCCGGCGCTTGCATCGTGAATGTGTTCTGGCTGGTCACCGTCGCGCCGGCAGCGACGTCACCGAAATAAAGACTAGTGGGCTGGACCGTGACAGTGCTGGAGCTACTGGTCACATCCGCGCTTGCGCCCTGGATGGCGGCACCAGTATTCGTCAGATTGGCCGTGTACGTATAGAACGATGTGTTCGCTTCGGCTGGCTGCTGGCTGACTAGCTGGTAACCTCCTATGCTGGCTTGGGCGCTTATATTTGCGGGCACGACCACTGACGCCGTCACGGTCGCGTTTGTGATTGGACCTGTTGCATCAAATAACAAGCCCGTTAGCGTTACAGGATCGCCGAGGCGGTAGTTGGAAGCATCCGTCGTGAGGCCAGCCGTTACGGGAGAAGAAGAATAGTAGGATGCCAGCAACAAGGTCTGTGTGGTAGCGGTGGTTGCATTAGCAGTCACCACATAGGCGCCGGACGAGGATCCTGCCGGAAGCACGACTAGCAGGCTGCGGAAAAAAGGCCTCCAGCACTGACACCTTGAAACAATAAAGAACGTCTTTGTTTTATGCGAGGCGAAGACAATCAGCAAGGCGGGGTTTTCAGCTATCGGACGGCGGAAGAGCGGATTGCAGCGGATCATCCGCTGCGAGCGATGAGGCGGATGGTGGACGAGGCGCTTAAGGGGCTGTCGCCACGGTTTGCGCGAATGTACTCGAAGCACGGGCGTCCGTCGATCGCGCCGGAGAAGTTGCTGCGCGCGCTGCTGCTGCAAGTGCTCTACACGATCCGGAGCGAGCGGCAATTAATGGAGCAGTTGGACTACAACATTCTTTATCGCTGGTTCGTGGGGCTCGATATGGACGAGGCGGTGTGGGATGTGACGGTGTTTACCAAGAATCGTGAGCGGCTGTTGAAGAGCGCAGTGGCCGATGGATTCTTTGATCAGGTGTTGCGGCAGGCGCGCGGCCAACAGTTGCTTTCTCCCGATCACTTCACGGTGGACGGGACGTTGATCGAGGCCTGGGCCGGGCACAAGAGCTTTCAACGCAAGGACGGTAAAGGCAAGCCACCGGATGAGGGAAGCAATGCTGGGAGCAGCAATCCATCGGTAAACTTTCATGGCGAGGAGCGGCGCAACGATACGCATCGCTCGACCACCGATCCCGAGGCGCGGCTATTCAAGAAGTCGCGCGGCAGCGAGTCCAAGCTGAGCTTCATGGCGCATGTGCTGATGGAGAATCGCCATGGGTTGGTGGTGGACACGCGGCTGACGAAGTCGACAGGCAAGGCCGAACGCGAGTCGGCTTGGGTCATGGCGTGGCGTGTGGGGCGGGGCCAGAGGCGCATCACACTGGGCGGCGACAAAAACTACGACACGCAGCAGATGGTGGCGTCCTTACGTGCGATCGGCGTGACCCCGCATGTGGCCCAGAATGAACACAAGCATCGATCGAGCGCGATTGACGGGCGCACCACGCGGCACCCAGGTTACGCTGTGAGCCAACGTAAGCGCAAACGCGTAGAGGAGATCTTCGGCTGGATCAAAACCGTCGCCGGCTTGCGCAAGACCAAGCATCGCGGGCGGAAGCGAGTGGATTGGATGTTCACCTTCGCGGCGGCGGCCTACAACCTGGTTCGGTTGCGGAATCTCACGCTCGCGGCTGTCTGAGAGAGGCCCGAGGGGCCTCGCTAGGCCGCTTAAAGCGGCTCTAGAGGATGGAAACTCTGCTTCAAACCACGAAAAAAGGCCGGGCTCGCTTCTCGCAAAGAGCTTTTTCCGCAGCCTGCTAGAGTGTGCGTGCCCAAGATCAAGAATGGATTTGGGGTTACCGATGTGTCGACGGTAAAGACATTGAACTGGTAACCCAGTCCGCTGGCATTATTGGCGCTAATCTGCGTTCCACCCGGTGTCGTTATCCCGATAAGTACCGCCGGATTGTTCACGACGATGTCGAAGGTATCCCCGCCTTGGCTGCTTGCATCCACGGTGAATTGGACCGACGAGGATGTCGAGCTGGGAGGAACCAACACGCTTCGCGTATCCCACGGTTTTGTAGCCACGTTAACTGTATTGAATGGAGTCAACTGCGCTGTGAGCAGCAAGGGGAGGAGCAGAGGAACGAAGAGCGAACCGATGATTCTGAGCATGAATTCAGGGAACCTTTCCGGTGACAGAATCAGGAAGAGCACAGAGCCAGAATTGATTGATCTGGGTTGTGCCAGTGTTCAAGAAGAAATACCTGTCTTCAAGGAAAAACGCGTCGTTTGGCCATGCGTTTGCTGCGAGATTTCGAAACTCACCTTGTAAGGCAATGACCTTTCGCCCCGTTCCGACGTCGTATATATCAACGTAGAGTTCTCCTTGCGAAGGGTGCTTGTTGATCCCTCCACCTAAGGGCACCGACGGCATATGCCGCAGCTCTGGCGGCACATAAGCCTGCTTGCCGTCGTAGCTGAAGACGGCGATCCAGCGATCGTTGGCGGATACGATTCCTACCAGCACGTGCTGACCTAGTTTTCGAAACTCTTTACCCTTATACGAAATGTTCTTGTCGTCGTCCTCTGGGATGCGGCCATCAGACGGAGAGGAATTGAAGAGGGTTAAGTGGGTGAGTGGCTGCGCTTGGAACCATTCGCTGCGGCCGATCTCATGAACGGCACTCGATCCGGGTATACTGACAGCGTATTTTTCCTTGCTGTAAGGCCCCAATTTCCTGGTGTTCCCGGGTACAGCCGCAAAGTAGAGTTCCGCGGAATGGCCGACGGGCTCCCGAAATTCCGGACTCTTCAGATCGTCTGTGTCAAAGGCCGCATTGTCGGGATTATTGGCCGAAGGATCGACCGACCAAAACAGGGGCGGGTCGCCAGGGATGTTGACTTGGCGGCAGAATTCGGCTCCCAAGCTGGCCTTCACGTCCATTTGCTGGGGAGAGATGCAGCCCGATAATGCAAGGACGAGCACCGCGAACGTGAAGGTTCTATGCAATGGAAGGCGCATTCCTACTGCATCGGCTGTGCAGCCCTGATACTTTGGATAACGATTTGTGCCATGCCGTTCAGCGGATTCGCCTCACTGAAATGGTTCTGCCCCTGCAAGAAATCGATTTCCTGAAACGTCACCGGAGGAGAAGAAAGGGAAGTGTAATTGGAGCTTGCCCGTGTCACGATGAGATCATTGGGCTGAAAGCACGTCGATGGGACCGCGCAATAGTTGTGATCCTGTACAGTCGTGATCGTGCCCCATATGCAACGGCAGGGTTGTTGTATTTAGAGTCGTGTATTTCACCTCTCCCAGCACGTTGTATGCGGCTTGGTATGCCTGAAGATTGATGAGACCTTGCAAAACCGGACTTGATTGCACGATCGGCATTGCGAAGATATCGGCCAGCGAAAGAACATGCGAGCTTGACGTACTGGCATTCGCCGAAACGGCATAGTAGCTGACCTGATTCTGGACTCCATCCACCGTGAAAGAGCTCGGAAGCGGTGTCTCGATTTCCTGCAAATTGAACGCCTCGACGCTGTCAACTCGCACATCCTCAAAGCTCGGTTGCAAGTTGCTTTGAATCTTGGCTGCTAAAACCAGCTCGGGACTGCTGCTCAGCAGCGCGGAAGAGGCCTTCGGAGAATAGTAATAGTAATCGGCCAGCACCGATCCATGATTGGGCGTGCTAAGCGTGGTGAGTGAGTAGACACCCAGACTAGATGGCTGACTTTTTGCCTGCTGGTTCAACTGGCTTAGCGCATAGCGGCTGTTCAGCCCCCCTTTGCTGTGCGCGATCAAATGTACGTGCTTGGCTCCGAAAGTTGCAGCTACTTGAGAAAGAAGCGGAATCAGTTTACCGCCGTCCGCTTGAATGGTGGTTTCAGGATTGAGATTGATCGAGTTGTCGAATGGGTACTTGCCATCCAGAAAGGGCTGTATGAACGGCTCAAAAGGTAGATTGGTATAGTTCTGAAACGGGGCCGGCATATTGAAATAGCCCCCATCTTCCCCGCCAGATCCATGCACCAGCACAATCGGCGCCATAGCCTGGAAAGATAATGCCCCCACGGCGTAATCAAAAGAGTTCGTATCATCACCCAGGTTGGGGCGATTGGTCGTCAAACTAATTTCAACTGTATTGACGCCTGGGATTGGAGCAGCCCCAGGATTCCTAGTCGCGAATCTCACGAGGCTAATATCCACTTCGTAACAGCCGCCGCCGTTGCCGCTGCCGCCGGTCACCAATCCTGTGATTCCACACTGACCGCCAGTCAGGACTTGGCCATTGAAGGTAACTATGATTGACTCGTCATCATAGGAGTGAGTTGCGCCAATGAACAAATATGCCTTGGGCGAAACGATTCCGTTCTGAACGTAAGCGCCGGGATTGACTAGTGTTCCATCTGGATTGATGACTGGCGGCTGTTGACCGGTCGGATCGTTCATTCCGGGTCCCACGACCCTGGTGACGGGAATCGTCACGGTGATCGGCGGACAGAACAGTGGTCCTTGGTCAGCGCACGTAACTCCGTTCAAGCCTGTAGGAAGAAAAGCGGTATCTGAGGTGATTGGTCCATTCGGCCCCTCGGCGGCGCAGCCGCCACCAGCCCAGGCACAAATGGAGGCAGATAGGAATAATGCTAGAAGGAGGATATTTCATCCGTTCGGGCCTCCCGGGGCGATCGTAATCCCAGCGGTTTCTGAGCCTAACCGCTAAGCGTTCAGCGTCATTTAGAATATCTAACGGAGCAATTGGAGCGAGGCTATCATCAAAATAAGACCCTGTCAAGAAATAACGGCTCGACAATAACCACTATTTTCGTAATTGACTTGTGACCCGCCGGGCGTTCCGTGCCGCTTAGAGAGCGCCGTCGCCGCGATCGTCGTTGCGGATGCGGATGGCCTCGGCGACATCGTACACGAAGACCTTGCCGTCGCCGATTTTGCCGGTGCGGGCGCTGGTGACCACGGTCTGGATCACTTCCGGGGAACGCTCGTCGGGCACCACCATCTCGATTTTGACCTTGGGCAGCAAATCCACCTGGTATTCCATGCCCCGATAGACTTCCTTGTGGCCCTTCTGGCGGCCGTGGCCGCGCACTTCCGAGATGGTCATGCCGTCGATGCCGATCCCTTTGAGCGCTTCCTTGACGTCTTCGAGTTTGTGCGGCTGGATGATCGCTTCGATTTTTTTCATGGTTAGTCCTGCTACGCTTCGAGATTATATCCTTCTTCGCCATGCATGCTGACGTCCAGGCCTTCCAGCTCTTGCTCTTGGGAGACGCGCACGCCGATCAGCGACATCGCAAATCTTGAGAATGATGAGCGTTCCCACGATCGCCAAGCCCCAGGAGATGGCAACGCCGATGACCTGATTGAGCACCTGGCCGGCGTGGCCGTCGACCAGACCCAGCGGCGAGCACTTTGCCGCGCTGTCCTTTAAGCCGTCGTTCACGGCGCTGGTGGCGAAAACGCCGGTGAGAATCGCGCCGAGGTTCCGCCGACGCCGTGCACGCCGAACGCGTCCAGGCGTATCGTCGTACCCGAACTTGCTCTTGACGGCGGTGACCATGAAGAAGCAGACCATGCCCGCGACGAAAACCGATCAGCATCGCCGGGAAACGGCTTGACGAATCCGGAAGCCGGAGTGATGGCGACCAGTCCCGCAACGGCGCCGGAGATGCCGCCGAGCACGCTGGGCTTGCCGTTGTGGATCCATTCGGCGAGCATCCAGCCCAAGACCGCGGCGGCGGTCGCGAAATGCGTGGCCACAAATGCGCTGGTGGCCAGAGGCGACGCCGCCAGCGCGCTGCCCGCGTTGAATCCGAACCATCCCACCCACAGCAGGCAGGCGCCGATCACGCTGAGCACCAGGTTGTGCGGCTTCATGGGCTCGGACATGTAGCCTTGCCTCTTGCCCAAGTAGAGCGCGCACACCAGTGCCGAAACGCCCGAACTGATGTGCACCACGGTGCCGCCGGCGAAATCGAAGCACGGAATCTTGCCGCCCGAGAACGCATTGAGCAAGCCGCCCTTGCCCCAGACCATGTGCGCCAGCGGGAAGTAGACGATGAACAGCCACAGCACCGTGAACAGCAGCATGGCGCTGAATTTCATGCGTTCGGCGAAGGCTCCCGAGATCAGCGCGGGCGTGATGATGGCGAACATGAGCTGATAGATCATGTACGTCTGCTGCGGGATGGTGGCGGCGTAATCGGCATTGGGCGCGGCGCCGACGCCGTTCAGGAACAGATAGCGCAGGTCGCCGAGGATGGGCGAGCCTTCGCCGAAGGCCAGGCTGTAACCCACGATGGCCCAGACGACGGTGACCACCGCCATCAGGACGAAGCTGTGCATCATGGTGCTGAGCACGTTCTTGCGCCGCACCAGGCCGCCGTAGAACAGCGCCAGGCCGGGGCCGGTCATCATGAGGACCAGCGCCGCGCTGACCAGCATCCAGGCGTTGTCACCGGCGCTTTGAGCGGATTTGACGGCAGCCTCTAGATTGCTGATGCGAGTTTCGGTTGCGGGAGGGATGGATTGGGCGAGCACCAACGCGGGTGCAAGTAATGCCGCCCATACGACTCGGTAGGGCATAAGGTCTATTGTTACCGCAAGTGACAGGCGGCGGGCAATTAGATTTCTGGATGAAGCAAATAGTAAGTTTCGATTGGCGGAACGGCCGCTAGCTCTTCGGTTTCCATTTGAGCCCGGCGCTGAATTCCAGGCCCGCGACATATTTCGTGCCTTTGCGCGCGCAGGTTCGGACCGAGGCCGTACCGTGCAAGCCCAAGCTCGCGGCTTGCAGCGTCAAGTAGATTTGCTTCTCCAGCGGCTCGGGCACTTCAACGCGGATGCCGGCTTCGGAGACATCGACGACGCGGCCGTTGACGAATCGATCCACGCCCTGGCGGTCCTTCCAGGCCAGTTGGACTTGCGCCGACTTGGGAGCTCGCGCATGCCGGCGGAGTTCGCCGTTATTAGCCATCCAAAGTCGTATAGCACTGCCGGCGGCAAACAAGCAACAGGTCGGACGTTAGGTTCGCTGTTATATCGTGTTACGATGTAATTGATGAAAGACCTTTCACTGGACGAATACCGCGCGCTGGCCGAGTTCCGGCACCAGGTGCGGCGCTTCCTGTGTTTCAGCGAGGAACAAGTCCGCGCGATGGGGATGGAGCCGCAGCAGCACCAGCTTCTGCTGGCGATCAAAGGATTGCCGGACGGCGCAACGCCAACCATCGGCGAACTAGCCGAGCGGTTGCAGCTCCGCCACCACAGTACCGTGGAGCTGGTGAACCGCCTGGAGAAGCACGGTCATGTGGTGCGCGAACTGAGCCGCGAGGACCGCCGTCAGGTGATTGTGCGTTTGACCGCGTCCGGCGCGAGCGTGCTGCAAAAGCTTTCGGTGGCCCATCATCAGGAACTGGAGACGGCCGGTCCGCGGCTGGCCAAGGCGCTCGGGGCTATTGCACGGCAGCATCGGACGCGGCAGCATCGGGCCAAGCGGAGGGCGGCGTGAAGCCGAAGCATTCGCGCGCCGCCGAACTTGGCGATTTCACCACCGACGCGCGAGTGATCCCAATTTCGCTGCTGGCGATCGCGATCGGGCTGCTCAGCACGGTAGTTGCGTGGCTGCTGCTGCGGCTGATTGGCCTGTTCACGAATCTTTTCTACTACCACCGCTGGGACACGGCGCTGACTTCTCCGGCCGGCAACACGCTGGGGGCCTGGGCGATCTTGGTTCCGGTGGCTGGGTCGCTGGTCATCGGATTGATGGCGCGCTACGGATCGGAGAGGATTCGCGGGCACGGCATTCCGGAAGCTCTGGAATCGATCTTGATCAACGGCAGCCGCGTACCGCCGCGCCTCGCAATCCTGAAGCCGCTTTCGTCGGCGATCTCGATCGGGAGCGGCGGACCGTTCGGCGCTGAGGGACCAATCATCATGACGGGCGGCGCGTTCGGGTCCATGATCGCGCAATTCTTCCGGCTCACGAGCGTAGAGCGCAAGACTCTGCTGGTGGCCGGCGCCGCGGCGGGGATGTCGGCAACGTTCGCGTCACCTGTGGCCGCGGTACTCTTGGCGGTCGAACTGCTGCTATTCGAGTGGAAGCCTCGCAGCCTGATCCCGGTGGCGCTTGCAAGCGCAACCGCGGGCGCTGCACGCCGGTACATTCTGGGGCTGGGACCGCTGTTCCCTGTTCCGGCGCATCCGGTATTCATCGGCCCGGAAGGGCTGCTCGGGTGCGTCGTCTGCGGGTTGTTGGCAGGGGCGCTTTCGGCTTTGCTCACCGGCGCCGTCTATGCAGCGGAAGACGCATTCCTGAAGCTGCCCATCCATTGGATGTGGTGGCCGGCGATCGGCGGAGTGGTGGTGGGAGTAGGCGGGCTCATTTTCCCGCAGGCCCTCGGCGTCGGTTACGACACCATTGGCGCGCTGCTGAAAGGCGACGTCGCGCGCAACGTGATCCTGGGCGTGTTGCTGGTGAAGTCCATTATCTGGGCCGTGTCGCTCGGCTCGGGAACATCGGGCGGCGTGCTGGCGCCGTTGCTGATGATGGGCGGCGCGCTGGGCGGCCTCGAGGCGATGTTTCTGCCGCACGAAGGCGCGGGCTTTTGGCCGCTGATCGGAATGGGAGCGATTCTGGGCGGCACCATGCGATCGCCTCTGACCGGCGTCATTTTCGCGTTGGAGCTGACGCACGACATCAATGTGCTGCTGCCGCTGCTGGTGGCGAGCGTGATCGCGCATGGCTTCACGGTGCTGGTGCTCAAACGATCCATTCTGACCGAGAAAGTCGCGCGCCGCGGTTATCATCTGAGCCGCGAATATGCAGTGGATCCGCTCGAGATTCTGTTTGCGCGTGATGCCATGAATACGAACCTGGTGGCGTTTCCCGCGGGCGCTACGCTGGAGGAGGTACGCGCGATTCTGAATGGCAACCACCGGCCACGAGGCCAGTATCTCTATCCGGTGGTCGACGAAGCGCACGAGCTGCGCGGCGTGATCACGAGGAATGGCCTGACGAAGTGGATGGCGAACGGCGGTGCCACGCACTTGACTACGACGCTGGCGGAACTGGCCTCAGATCCAGTGGTCGCGTATCCGGACGAGCCGCTGCGCGTGGTGGTCTACCGCATGGCGGAGACCGGCCTGACGCATTTTCCGGTGGTCGAGCGCGGCGACAAACGCAAGCTTCTCGGCATGATCGGATTGCGCGAGTTATTGTCGGCGCGAACCAGGAGTCTGGCCGAAGAACGCGACCGCGAGCGCGTGCTGCGGATTCGTCTGCCTTCGCTCGAATCGGTTCGCTAAGTGCGTGGACTGGAGGGCCATCGAAAGCCCGGTTCCACCCGCTCGAGGTGCGGCGCGCCATCGCGCCAGAGATAGAGTTGCTTGACGGGAAACGTTTGCGCAAGATGCCCGGAACTCATCTTCCAGAGCGTCGCGCCGTCCCAACTCCACGTGAACCGATTTGCAGCGGGATAAATCGTGTGCAGCCCCTGGTGAGGACGCCGGTTTTCGTTCAAAGGACTTCTGGAAGCAACGGCGGCGGTCAGGTCCCATTGCGCGCCGAAGATGACCATACCGCGATACTGGTACGGTCCGGCGTAGAAAATGGCGGCCTCGACGGGAAGACTCTTGATTTCGTCGAGCGGCGCGCCGCGGAGGATCTGCAGTTCCTCCTGCCAAACGTCGCCCCACTCTTCGACGCGATGATGTTGCGCCAGCCCGAGCACCAGAACCAGGGCGAAGGAGGCGGCGAGCAAAGGCGCTTTGGCCATCCGCGCGGTTGCAATGAACGCGGTGCAGATCAGGGCAAAGAAGGCCATGGTGAGCGAGACCGAAGCAGCATAGAACGTGCGCGAGCCGACGCCTAGCGACGCCAACCCATATCCGGCGGCAGAATAAATGGCCGTTGAAATAAGCAGGATCACAGCGGCAATCGACAGCAGTCCGATCAAATAACCTCGAAGTGAGCGCTCGAATGCCGAATGCTTTCCCGCAGCTCCCAACGCCACGGCGCAGAGCAGCACCACGACCGCGAGCAGCAATCCGAGGAGACGGTATTCGGGAAAACTATTGAGTAGCGCGTTTGGCATTGCGAGAAGATTGCCAATGGTCCACTGGGCCCAATGGGGATTGAAGCTTTTAGCGGTCACGGGCGACAGGCGGGCGACGTAGCGGTTGAACGCGATCGGTATCGCTTGCGCCAAACAGCAGATGCCGATGAGTGCGGCCAAGTCGCGGCGATTCTTCGCCGGTCCCCGGCCAATCAACCAATAAAACACGACCACGGGCACAATTGCGAAATAGAAAGCCTCGTAAAACAGACTGGAGCCGACGATTCCCAGAGTCACGAGCGCGGCCAGGCGCGTGGTCAAACGCTCGCGCGCCAACAGCAGGCGAGCCAATTCGGTGAAGAGGATTTGGGCTCCGAAGTTATGAATCACGGTGGGCCAGGCTGTCTCGCCCATCATCCATGGCATGGCCAACCAGAAGACCACCGCGAAATCTCCGGCCACGTTGCGATAGCCGGGAAAAACATTCATCAGGCGATTGAGCCAGGAGCGAAGAGAGAGAGCAGCGGCCAGAACCAGAAGCGTGGACAGGAATTGGATGCCTGCCGGCGACGGACCGGCGATGGACGTCACCAGGAACGCCGTCAGCCCCTGCAAGGGCCGCGGGGCATAGTTCGTCGCGAACCCGACGAACTGGTGCAGCCGGTCTAACGAGAATGGAGCGGTGGCGTGCAGCGGTTCAATGAGGTACCACCAATCGTCCACATATAAGCCGAGGACGAAGGGCCTGGGCAGGTAGAGAATTCCCCAACAGGCCAGAAGAAGAATCGGGAAGCGCTCGCTGAGCCGGACCGCCGCCGAAAACAACGCCCGGAATTTAGTCATTTACCAGCGCCATTCGGATACTAAGGAGATTTTATCAGTCTCTACTCTGCGTGAAGGCGACTCTTTTTCGCAGGAAGACGCGAGGCAATGAACGCGTGCGCCATTTCCAGCTCGTCAATCAAATTCCGCGAGGTCAGCAACAAGAAGTAAAAGCGCAGAATTTCATCGAGCGGATAGTGGTGTGTTGCAGCGGCCTTGCGCGCGTGTGCCGCCTGCTCGTCGAGGGCGGAAATGGCAGCCAGCGGGCCGGGCCACTCGCCGTAGAGCTCCCCCTCGGCGATGCTTTTGGAAAGCAGATCCAGCGCCAGGGAAATCGCATCCCGCAGACGATCGAGTCCGGCGTCAAAGCGCCGGGAATATGTGTCCGATGCGCTGTCGCGAACGGCGAATTCCAAGGACTCCACGGCGTGAAAAATACGCTCCACCTGGCTGGCGAGCAACGCGAGGGACTCCCGCTCTTTCAGGGGCCCGAAGGCTTCCTGAAGCGCGTTCTGGAGCAGCGCCGCGTTGCTGCCCAGGGCCTCCGAAACCTGCGCGTTGAGGGTGTCGATGGAATCGGCGGGCTGGCCGCGGTAACTTTGCGCCAGGGCGTCGTAATAGGTTCGGATCTTCGAGAGTGCCGCCGCTAGCCCCCGGCGGACGGCGCGACGCGCGTGGTTCGGCCACAGTGTCAGCGAGACCAGCAGCGCGATCAAAATGCCGAGCGCTACCTCAGCGAAGCGGTGCACCGCGATCACCCATGCAGCGCTGGTGCGGCTGATCAGCATGATGATGGCTACCGTGACCGTGGCCAGGCGCTGGCTGTCGGCCAGACGCAGCAGGTCGCACGACACGAATGCGATCGTGACCGCAAGGGCAAACCCGATTACGCTAGTGCCCCAAAGCGCGACGAACAGGCCGCCGACCACCGCTCCGACCGCGGTTCCAGCCAGGCGAGTGCGCGACGCGGTCAGAGTGGCGCCGACGTTGGACTGCATCACGATCAACGCGGTGATCGCGGCCCAATACCCCTCCTGCAGATGAAATAGATCCGTGATCAAGAGCGAAATGACGCCCGCGATGGCCGTTTTTGCGGCTTGTTTGACGCTTTCGACGGCGGCGGCGCGCGAGAGCATGCTCTATTGTCCCGCGCCCATGTTACCGTGATAAACTAAAAACGTTATGGCCATTCCCAACGTAAAGCGCTTTCGTCCGTTCTGCCCGACCTGCAACGAGAATTTCACCGTGATGGCGGTTCTGCCTAGGGACGCTAACGTGGATTCGTACTTGAGCGATGTCGTTTCGCGGCACGATCACAAGGCGTTCCAGGAAGCCAAGCAGCAGACCTTCAAGATCCGCGTCGGCCAGCAGAAGCAGAAGAAAGCGAAGTAGCTCCTACTTCGGCGTCTCGCAGACGAAATTCCCGGCATCGTCGATGCTGCCGGTTCCTTTGTATTTTGCGATCTGTGGGTACGCGCATAACGGCCGCGTTCGATCCACTTTACCGGCGGAGCTGTGTGACGCAATCACGCGCTCCGGCGCGCGGCTATCTTCGCGCCACGCCGCCATGGGGCTCATCATGTCGAATTTGTTGGGGCCCTCCCCGCCGCCGCAGTGGCCCATGCCTGGAACCATAAATAACCGGATCGAGTCCGCCATCTTGGCTTCGCCGCCCATCGTGTCCACCGCTGTTTTGTAGTAGTTGACGCTGGCGAGCGGCGGAACGCCGGGGTCGGCCCAGCCGTGGTACATCAGCAGCTTTCCACCGTGTGCCAGGAAAGCTTTCAGGTTGGGATCAGCGGCGTTGATCGTGTCGTTATCGATTTTGTCGGCCAGAGCTACGTCACTGTCGAGGTTGAGCGTGTGCCAATCCCAGGCGGGATTCTTGAAGACGACGTAGCGGAATTGATCGGTGGCGGCGGAGAAAGGTTCCGGGCCGCGCGCCAACATGCTCCAGCCGAGCTCGCTTCCAGGCTCCACGCCGAAATAAACCGGCGCATTGGTGCGAGGATTCTTGGGAGCCGCATACATTCTGCGCGCCGCTTCCACCTGCCCAGCGGTAAGGCAGGTAGGCTCATCGCCCGCCTTGCATTCGATGCTCTTGGGATCGAAGTGGCAACTGGTGGGATCGCTGATGAGGCCATCTTTTAGCCCGTCGGTGGCGTCGCAAGCCTCGAGCACAGCCTTGTGAATGACGGGATATTTGCTCGCTGGAATGTAGTTGTGCGGGTCCAGAACACCTTGCGCGAGCCAGATCTGCCAGGAAGAAAGATGCGTTCTCGGGTTGGCGGCCGCGCCGGCCACGATGCCATCATAGTCGTCCGGAAATCGCTGCGCTTCCTTGAGACCTTGCCGGCCCCCCGTGGAACAACCGTTCCAATAGGAAATGCGGGGCGCGGCGCCGTAATACGCGTCGATGATGGCCTTCGCCTTGAGAGTCATCTCGTGCACTGCCCGATATCCGAAATCCACCAGCTTTTCAGGATGACCCAAAGCAAAACTGCCGGTGCCGCCGACGTGGCCAGTATCGGTGGAAGAGGTGGCGTAGCCATCGTGCAGCGCCTCGGCCAGCGCGCTATAGCTGATCACTCCGGCCCAGCCGCCGTTGCCGACGGCCTGGAACTTGCGGTTCCAGCCTGACGCAGGCAGCCAGACTTCCATCTTGATGTCGGAATCGCTCGACGGCTTCAGTGTCGCAGCAACACGGCAAAATGCCGGCAGATCCTTGTACGCGACTGGCGGTGGAGGGCCACCAGCGTTTCCGCCCGGCGGAACGAAGTCACCTGCGGCGACCGGTTGCACGAGCGTGATCGTTGTGTTCGGAAGCGCCAGCGAAGCGAGGCTCTCACAGCTGGCCGCCCACACGGGAGCGGAGAGCAAAACGGCAGCGAACCCGAGTGTCAATTTCATGGGGAAGCTCCTTAGGTGAGTTTCAACAGACGGCGGGCATTGCCCTCGTAGATCTTCTGTTTGTCAGCGGCGCTGATGTCCAGACCTTCGATGCAGCGGATGGTCTCGCGAATGTAGAGGCCGGGTTTCGGTTCGAACGGGACGTCGGAGGCGAAGACCGCGTGATCCACGCCGAAGAAATCCAGTCCGCATTTGGTCGCAGCTTGTCCGCCGAACAGCGCGGTGTCGGCATAGAAGTTGCGGAAATAGTCGATGGGGCGCTTCTTCATGGATTGGCGCAGGGAGACGTAATCTTCGTCCGAGGTGCGCGAACCGAGCACGTCCCAGCCGTAGCCGACGCGGCCCTCGAAGTACGGGATCATCCCACCCATGTGGTGCGTTACGATCTTGAGATTCGGATGCCGGTCGAACATGCCCGAGAACACGATGCGCGACATCGCGGCGCTCGTTTCGTACGGCCAGCCGAAGGTCCACCAAATTTCGTACTTCGATTTGGTTTCTGTCTTGTAGTCGGGAAAATCGGCGCCGCGCGCAGGATGCATCCAGATGGTAAGATCGCGGCGTGCCGCGTCGTCAAACAATGGTGCGAACTCCGGCGCATCCACCGGCTTGCCGGCGACGTTGGTATAAATCTGAAACCCGCGCGCGCCTAGCTGCGTGACGGACCGGTCGATTTCGGCGAGCGATGCATCCACGTTGTTCATCGCCAGCGAGGCAACGAATCCGATGAAGCGGTCGGGATATTTCGCGACCAGATCCGCCAGGCCGTCGTTGGCGATGCGCGCGAATTCCGGCGACTTGTCGGGAGGCGCCATCACCTCCATGGGAGGCGCCGGCAGGCTCAAAAGCTGGCAGTACTCGCCGAACTCGTCCATCACGCGAAAGCGCGCGTCCAGGTCCGCGATGGTGGGCACGTTCCGGACGCGCTTGCCCATGTCCTTGCCCGCGAGTCCGGCCTCGATAACTTCGCGCGCATAGCGCGGTGGGAAAAAGTGATTGAAAAGATCGATCTTCATTGGCAGCGGCCATTATATCGAACGATGATACGCGTGCTTTGGAATCCTAATAGAATAGATCGTGCCAGCTCCATGTGATAGACTCGTGTGTTTGTGTCCCGGGGCGCAACGCAATAGTTGTGCCAAATAGAAAGGAATCATCACTGCTGTGAGCCAAAGTCTGGAAGATTTGTTAAAGACGAAGAATCCGGTTGATCTGTTGCGGAATTCGCAGATCGGCGCCTATGTGTACCCGGTCGTTCCGGCCGAATACAGCAATTGGCGCGATGAGCAACGCGCCTGGCGCGACTCGTGCGTCCTGTTCGACCAGTCCCACCACATGGCGAACGTCTATATGGAAGGGCCGGATGCCGTTAAGCTGGCTTCGTATCTCGGTTTTAACAGTTTCGCCAAGTTCCCGGTGGACAGAGCCAAACAGCTCGCGCCCTGCAGCTACGACGGGCATGTGATTGGCGACGGAATTCTGTTCAACCTGGAGCCCAACAAGCTGGTGTTCGTAGGCCGCGCGCCCGCCGCAAGTTGGATTCAATTCCAGGCCGAGACCGGCGGATTCAAGGTCACTACACAGTTGGACAACCGGTCGCCCTCGAATCCTGGCGGCAAAGCGGTAATCCGCACCTGCTATCGCTACCAGATTCAAGGACCGAACGCCTGGAAGTTGATCGAAAAGCTGAACGGTGGCCCGCCCCCGGAGATCAAGTTCTTCGACATGGGCTACATCAATATCGCGGGACGCAAGGTCCGCGCGCTTCGCCACGGCATGGCCGGCGCTCCGGGACTCGAGATCTGGGGGCCGTACGAGGAGCGCGAGGAAATCCGCACGGCGATTGTGGAGGCGGGCAAGGACTTTGGCCTGACGCAAGTTGGCTCGCGCGCTTACGCAACCAACACGCTGGAGTCGGGCTGGATTCCATCGCCTCTCCCGGCTGTTTATACCGGCGACAAGATGAAGGCATATCGTGAGTGGCTGCCGGCCGCTAGCTACGAGGGCACGGGCTCTCTCGGCGGGAGCTACGTTTCGAAAAACATCGCGGACTACTACGTGACGCCGTATGAGATGGGCTATGGACCCTTCGTAAAGTTCGACCACGATTTCATCGGACGTGAGGCGCTGGAGAAGATTTCCAAGGAGCCGCAACGCAAGAAAGTAACCTTCGCCTGGAACCCCGAGGATGTCGCGAAAATCCAGCGGTCCATGTTCGGGCCCATCGAGCAGCGTAATAAGTACATCGACCTGCCATTGTCGAACTACGCTTCGGCTTCCTACGACCAGGTATTGATCGGCGGCAAGCTGGCGGGGCTTTCCATGTTCAGCGGCTACAGCTACAACGAAGGGTCGATGCTTTCGCTTGGAATTGTCGAGCATGACGTGCAGATCGGCACCGAAGTAACGCTGGTTTGGGGCGAAGAGGGCGGTGGAACGAAGAAGGCCACCGTGGAGCGCCACAAGCAGACGGAAATTCGCGCCGTGGTGAGCCCCGTGCCGTACGCCAAGACGGTCCGCGAAAACTATGCGGCTGGATGGCGAACAGCAGCCGTGAGGTAACACCTGTTAGCCGCGGCTCAGCGTCCATCATGAGGATAGCGCTCGTCGGTGCTACCGGCTTAATCGGTTCAAAACTCCTGACCGAAGCGGTGAACCGCGGGCATACGGTTACGGCGATTTGCCGGCATCCTGAAAAGATCGCTTCACATGCCCTGGTTCGCGCTGTGCGGTGCGACGTAATGGACACCGCCGTTCTGGCGCATGAATTTCAAGGCCAGGACGCTATCCTCCATTCGTACACCACCGCCGCGGACCCCGTCATGGTGGAGAGCCTGAAAGCCGCGGTGAACCAGACTGAAGTGGACCGCAACACGGCGTTGCGGGCTGCCCCGGAGGCATTTTATAAAGCATTGATCAGCTATCGGCCGGCCGATCCCGCGGCGCACGATGCGCACGTGAAGTTTCGCATCGAGAGTCAGGTGTCGGGAACTCGCTCCATCATCGCGGCAGCAAAGGAGGCTGGCGTAAAACGCGTGCTCGCTGTAGGAGGAGCCGGGACGCTCCTTGTGGATGGAGTCCGCTCGATGGACCGCCCTGAGTTTCCCAAAGCGTTTGAAGGCGGCGCAAAATCGACAGCCGTCATCAAGGACCTTCTGAAGGAAGAGCACGGCCTGGAATGGACTTTCCTGTGCCCTCCGACCTCCATCTTTCCGGGCGAGAGGACGGGGAATTTCCGGCTGGGTCTCGACGACTTGCTGGTCGCGCCCGATGGCATGGCATCAATCTCACTTGAGGACTACGCGATCGCAATGATCGACGAATTGGAAACGCCGCGGCACACGGGCCAGCGGTTCACTGTGGGCTATTAGCGCAAATGCGAAAATATCGGGCTTGAAGCCGGAATACGTTTACCAGCCGGGGCGCTTGCTCGGGCGACTCATTCATAAGACTGATCGCGCGTCGCCTGGCGCGCTCACCTCTTTCGGATTCCCGCTCGCCGTCATGCCCGACGAGTTGATTTCGAACTCCATCCGCCGCAAGGGCATGTACGACATCGTCACCGCGGAAGCGATCTACCGGCTGCTTGATCCGAAAGCCCATGCGATCGATGTCGGAGCACATGTGGGGCTGATGTCGGTAATTATGGCGCTGAGGGTCGGTGCCGAGGGAAGAGTCCAAAGCTTCGAGCCGCACCCGGTTGTGTATACCGTGTTGCAAGCCAATGCAGCCCGGCTCAATGAAGCGTTAGGGAAGGACATTATTGAAACGCGGAACATGGCGCTTTCAGATGCGGCACGCCAGGCCTCGCTGTTCCTGCCGGAAGATTGGGCTCGCAACACTGGCGTGGCGCGTCTGGACGCCGGCAGGAATTCCGCGGGAATACCCACGCCGGTCGATTGCCGGACACTGGATGATGCGGGGGATGACGCGGGACTTTCAGGAACGCCTGAACTGATGAAGCTCGACGTCGAAGGGCATGAACTGGCGGTTCTGCGCGGCGGTCCCCGAACGCTCGGAACTTTGCGGGATATCGTGTTCGAGGATTTCGGGTCCTATCCGACGCCGGCGATGTCGCTGCTGGAGCAGAACGGGTTCCGCATCTTCGCACTGTTCCGGACCCTCTCCCACCCAATCCTGGCCGGGCCTGAACGTGGCGACGTTCCTGGCAAAGCGGACCCGAATTATCTTGCGACGCGCGATCCGGAAAGGGCACGCAACAGATTCCAGCCGGGCGGCTGGCACGTGCTCCGGCGCCTGTATCGCTAGCTCTAAACCGTCAGCACTTCCACGGCTTGTTTCAGCGATGTCAATGGATCGCGCGTGGGGACAAACTCCTGCGCGATGTAACCAGGAAAATTCAGATCGGCGATCGCTTTCGCTACCGCGTGCCAGTTCACTTCCTGCGTATCGTCGATCTCGTGGCGGCCGGGAACGCCGGCGCAATGGAAGTGCGCGATGTACTGGATGTTATCGCGGATGGTGCGGATCAAATCGCCTTCCATAATCTGCATGTGGTAGGCGTCATAAAGCAGCTTGACGCGCGGCGAATCCACGGCCTTCACCACAGCCACGCCATAGCTGGTATGGTCGCCCTGGTAATCCTTGTGATCCACTTTGCTGTTCAGCAGCTCCACGCACAGCGTGACGCCGTGATCCTCGGCGAACTTCTTCACGCGATTCAGGCCGGTGATGCAATTGTCGATGCCTTCCTGATCGCCCATCCCGCGCCGCGCTCCGAATAGCGTGATGACGTTCGGGACCTTTGCGTCGGCGGCCCGGACAATGCTGGTGCGCGCCAGTTCCTCCAGCTTTTCGTGATTGGCCTTGTTGTTCCAACCTTCGCTGAAAGGGTTGGGACTACCGATAACGGCCCCTTGCACCATCGCAGGCGTGATTCCGTATTTGCGGCAGACCGGCCAGTCTTCGGGAGCCACCAGGTCCATGCCGGTGATTCCGAGGTCCGCTGCTGTGCGGCACAGGTCGTCGATCGGGATCTTGGCGTAGCACCAGCGCGCGAGAGACTGCTTCAATCGCCCGGCCGATGCTTTCGCCGCGGGCGCCGGCATTGGCGCGACGAGCGCCGCGGTGGCGGCAGTTGCTTTGAGAGCCTCTCGCCGGGTCATACGAGTCTAATCGCTAAAAGCGATGCTGTCCTTCTTCGCGGTGAGCTTCGCGGCATCGACGCCAGGGACCTTCGTCAATCCGTCAAAGTCCTTGAATTCGCCGTGATCGGTGCGGTACTTGACGATCGCGTCGGCGTCCTTCGCAGTCAGCTCAAGCTGCGTTTGCAGATCCATCGACGACGCCTTGTTCACGTTGGTTTTCGAGGCTGGAAAATTCTTCGCCAGGTAATCGACGATGGTCTTGATCTCGTCGGGAGTGCCGGTGGCGCCGCGCGACACCATGTAATCGACGATCGACGCCCAACCGTCATGTGTGGCGTGCTGGGCAACGACAACGTCCAGGCCGTGGCAGCTTCCACAAGTATTCTCCACCAGGTCCTTCCCTTTGCCTGCCGGAAGGTCTTGGGCTTGCACTAAGGTCAAGGAAGCAGCGACAAACGGTATCAAGAGAGCGGTTCGATTCATATATGTTTCATAATACCCGCTATTGCTTCCGATACCAACCCATGGCTTGGCTTGCGCTCGCGCCGGCAGCGTCTAAAGGCACCTCGGTAACGCCTGCTAGCCGCATGGAACCGCCAGGAGGCACGGGCAGGCGGTCATTGGTTAGCAAGAGTCCGCCGGGCTTTAGCATGGAGCCGGCGTTTTCCAGCGCCAGGGCCTGTTCGAAGGCATCGTAGTAGACAAAGATGTTTGTGGCCACCATCAGATCGAACTGATCCGCGGCGGCCAGATTGAGGCGTTCCAGAACGATGTTCAGATCGATGGGCTGGCAAGCGAGAACCACGGCCGGACGAATCAGCACCGCCCGCGTCTCCAGCCGCTGGAAGATTCGCGGAGGAGCGATGGGCGCGATCGGGGCGCCCACTTGATCGCCCAGCGATTTCCAGTAGCCTATGAGATCCGGTGGCGCAGGCACCGCAGTGTCGCGTGGCAACTGAATCGCATAGCCCACGTTCTTCGCCGCGCGCTCGCGTGCGCGCTGGATATGCTGGATCACCGCGGAGCTGATATCGAAAATCGACATGGATATCGCGCCGGCTTTCGCCAGCTTGAGCCGCACGAGCGAATCGTACAAGGCAAAGGGTTGCAGAGTCTGTTCGGGGTAATAGTCGTAGGCACTGGCTTCGTTTTTATCGATAATGTCCAGGCCTGGGCCAATCACTGCCACGCGCGAGACCTGGCCTTCGCGCAGCAAACCGCGAATTTTAAGATCGCGCAGGGTTTGTTCGATGGAGTAGCCGGGGAAGATGCCGGTGTCGAGCGAAACTCCGCGATCGCGGAACAGCGACGCCCGGTCCAAGGGCGATGAAGGCTTCGCAGCGGCTGCGCGCTCGGCGAGAATCTTCCGCTCCTGAACCACGCGCTGAAGATTCTGGAGGATGAAGACGCCCGTGTGCTGGGACCCTTGGCTTCTCAAAAGCCGCTGTAGAAAAGTGAGCCGTTCGTTGTCGCCGGGATTGCCGAGCCCCGCGACTAAATCGTCCACTCTCGCCCGCAGGACGCCGGACTTGGAGGCTTCGGCGATGCCCTCACCCTGCATGCTGATCCGCGGCTGTTTGGTGAACGAGGTGCCATAGAGCAGAAGGTTGACCATAGAGTCCAACTCGCCCTGATCGAGACGCGCGCGAATGGCTTTGTCTTGTTTGTGTGCCCAGGCGGACCAAGCCGCCTCGTCCGCGTTTCTGAGCTCGACGGGGCCTTGGCTCAGGATTGGCTTGACGCTCGCGTAGGGCGCGAACGCCCGACCGGCCGCGAACAAGCCGAGCGTTGTAGCGAGAACAAACGAAAACTTCCAGCGCACTACATCAGTACATCAGAAAGAGAACCTGGCGATCAGGGTGCCGGTGCGGCCCTGGAGATAAGCGGTATTGGCCGAGTAGTAGCTGCCCGGTGTCAAGTACGCGTTGACAACACCGAAGCCGCCGGTCAACTGGCCATTTGCGCCGCCGTGGACCACGCCGTTTTGCGGATTGGTGGTGCTTGGATTCGGGAACAACGTGCGGTTGAAAATGTTGACGAATTCCGCTCGGATAAAGAGATTGAACCTGCCGTCGGGGCCGAACCGGAAATTGCGGCCGATGCTGGCATCTTCGGTCGGCGTCCGTGGACCTCGGAAATCTTTGTAGAAGGTCGAGGTTGCGGGACAGACGGAGTTCGCAGGGCACGACTGCCATGCTTTGGGATTCAATACCTGCGTGGAGTACGCATTCCAGCTGCTCTGATCGTTGATATTCACACCCGGCATATACAGAGGCTGGCCCGGAACACGCATATCTTGGCTCGGAATAAAGTTTAGTGTGGGGCTGTTCGGAGGCGTCAGGAACTGGCCGCTCTGGTAATTCGCGAACCAGCCGACCTGCCAATCTTTAGCCGCGTATTGGAGGTACTTGGGTATGAACTCCGCCTTGGGAACGGTGTAGATCGCGTTGAAATTTAGAGCCTGAATCGGAATTTGCTGGATCTGCCACGGGTTGCCGGTTGGATTGAAGAAATTCTGCCGATCCGGCCGGAGATAGCCGCCGCCCCAGGTATAGGTGCCGCCGGCTTGCAGGCCGTGCGAGAACCGCTTGGTGGCGGTTAGCTGCAAAGCGTCGTACTTGGAAGCGCCGGTCGGCGAGGTGGTATCTGTGAGTCCACCGTACTGCGGGAACGGGTACAGGGCACTGTTCAGCGAGTTGTGGATTGGGAAGCCTGCATATGGTACGAAGCCCGGGTGTCCACTCGCAGTCAGCCTTTGCTGCACACCGGCGCTGTTGAGCGGCTGAAGCGTCAGCAGGTAATCCGCGTAGTTGTTGTAGCCCGCGGGCCCCGTTCCCGGGTAAGGATACAAACCGTATTGTGCGTAGGTTGCCGGGGAGATCTGAGCGGTTCCGTTGCTGTTGACGCCGGTGCCGTCGACGGTGCCGAGCGGGCCGAAGCCGAGCCAGGCAGCCCGGTTGCCTACGAAGGCGGCTTGAAGGATGAAGTTCGGCGTGACCTGCTGCTGGACGCTGACACTGAACTGGTTGATGCGCGGCGGGCGGTTTTCGTTGGCATCCGGAACAAAGTTACCCGTTGGAGCGCCCACGGTACCGGGGAGCGGATACGCGCCGGGGTTGGTGGTCGGCCAAGTCGGTGTGGCAATGGCCCCTGGCGCAGCGATATTTACGTAAGGATTGACACCGGAGAGAGGATAGACGCCGGGAATGCCAACGACGGCGCCCGCCGCATTACTCACGTACTGATAGGTGAAGCCCCAACCGCCACGAATCACTGTTGTCGGCGTCAACTGATAAGCGACGCCGACGCGCGGGCCGATGGCGAAGGGATAAGCGGACTTATAGAAGTTGCAATTACAGTTGGAAGCGTACTGAATCGCACCGAGGGCGCCACTGGCACTGGGATTCGGTAAAGTCCCGTTCAACTGTCCCAAGCGGCCGTACTGCTCTTGGAAAGGCGTGGCATAATCCCAACGCGCGCCGTAAGTCACCGTCAATTTGCGCGTCACCTTCCAGGAGTCTTGGGCGAATAAGCCCCACTGCTGATAGCCCTGCCGATAAAACTCAGCTGGGTTCTGGAGATTGGCGCCGATCGCGTTCGCGAAGGTGTAATCGCCGAGCAGGAAGCTGGCGAAACCGTTCCCCATGTTATATCCGTTGTAGCTGTTAGTCGGGACGAACGGCTGCGCTGTCGCGGCTGCGATGCCGGCGTCTGGAGTCCCAAACGCGCCCTCGGTCGCCAGCGTAACGCCGGAATAGGCACCAGTGAGGATTTGGTCCAGATACAATTCGGCGCCGAACTTGAAGCTGTGGGAACCCTTGACCCAGGTCACGTTTGCATCAAAGCTGGGCTTTTCTTCGTAATTCTGTGACTGGATTTGGCCGGAGGTTCCGATGTTCTGCATACCTCCAAAGCCAGAAAACAGTTGGCCGAAGAGATTGGCGCCGGGACCGTTCAGGCAAGCCGCGGACGTGCCGGGAGGCCCTTCGAGCTGGCCGCACATTCCGGTGATGCTGGGGAACTGGCGATTCTGGACAAAACCGGTAAGGTCAAATTGGGAGGGGTTGAAATTCAGGAACGGCGCATGATCGTTGAAGCTGGTGTGCATGTAGCCGGCGCCAAGGTGCAACAGGACGGTCGGCGAAATGGTTCGGTCGTAATTCACACGCGTGATCCAGGTGGGGATGAACGTTCCGCGGTAACCGCCGATCTCTTCGGGCAAACCATCGGCGTTTCCGAGGGGAAAGCCGATCTGGCTTTCCGTGTTGTTGCGGTCCCAGAAGAACGACAATTTGTCCTTGTCCGAGAGGATCTCGTCAATTTTAATCGAGGGGATGGCGGAATACCGCCCGCCGTGGATAATGCCTTGATAGTTGCCGACAAGACTATTGGTCTGCGCCTGGGGCAAAAGCGCAAGGAACGCCTGCGAGCTGGGGCTAAATGCGCTCGGCGGGATCTTATTGCCCGAAAATGGATTTGCATAGCCCAAGCCTCCGGCGGTGACGCCACGCGTACCGGGATCGTAGATTTCGTTGGCGTACACCGGCCGGCCTAGAGGATCCGTGCCGAGTGGAGCAGTTGGGATATTGTATTGTGCGCACAAAGCGCAGGTGCCATTGGCTGAAATCGCGGAAAAATCCCCGGCGCGGAAGGCAGCGGTCGGAACCGTATCGCTGAAGCTATAGGACGTGCCTTCCAGGTACTGTTCGTAAGCGAAGAAGAAGAAGGTCTTGTTCTTGCCGTTGTAAAGTTTGGGGATCATGACCGGACCGCCGAGCGTGCCGCCGAAATCGTTGCGGCGGTTGATCGGCCGGTACTTGCCAGTGCCTTCCTTGTTCTGAGTGAAAGGATCAGCCGCGTTCAGATCTTCGTTGACGAAATAGTCGAAAGCGGTGCCGTGGTATTGGTTGGTCCCCGATTTCATGGTCATGTTGATCACGGCGCTGCCGGCCTGGCCGAATTCAGGAGCGTAGTTACTGGTTTGATACGCAATTTCCTGAACGGCGTCCGTGTTGGGCTGCGCCATCTGCGTGTAATCGTAGGTGTTGAAGATGCGCGAGGTGGCGTCCTGGCCTTCGATTCGCATCGTCTCGCCCAGTGAAGGAGTGAAGCTGGTCCCGCCGCCGAGGCCGTTGATATTGAATAATCCGCTGCTACTGTACTGGCTGACGCCCGGAAGCGTGAGCAGCGTGTTGTACGGATTGCGATAGCCCGAAGTGCCGGCGTTGACGGTGCCGACGCCCAACAGCGGCAAGTTGTCCATTTGCGTGAGCGTGACGTCAACGGTTTGGTCGCCAGTCTCGGTTTGCAGGAGGGATGCTTGGGCTTCGACGGTGACTGATTCCGAAGCTGCGCCAACTTCCAGAGGGACGTCCTGACGGATGGTTTGGGCCGCGGCGATCGTGAGATTGGTGTGGGCGTAAGTCTTAAATCCCGCTACCTTAACCGTTAACTCGTAGGTACCGACCGGCAAATTCGGGATCGCATAATTGCCGGAGGCAGTGGATGCGCCGGTGTAAACCGCTCCCGTTTCGACGTTCCGGGCTTCCACGTTCGCGGAAGCGACGGCGGCCCCCGTCGGATCGGTAATGGTGCCGGTGATCGTTCCGGTTCCCCCTTGACCGAAGGCAAACGGCGCAAGCAGCAACAAACCTAAAGCAATCAGTACTGAACCAGCAGCGGCTACAAACACTGAGCGCATACACACCTCTCCTCAGACCTTGAGTAAGTGACCCTGAACGCTTCGTGACGAAGAAATGCCACGAGCATCTGCAAACTTTAGCTTCGTAAATGATATGCCACTTATAGGCTTGCGTCAAGAGCAAAGTGAAATTTCAGTAGCGCCCAGAGCGGCATCTAATATTGTTACGCTCGCACACTGCAAGTGGGAGACAAAGCGTCCAAGGCAATGTTGTAACGTTGTTAGCAGGCGCTTGTTTGACACCGGCACCCGGCCGGATATACACTGGCCCCGCCCATGAGATTCAAGACCCTATTGCCAGCGCTGCTGGCACTGCCACTGATATCGCAGGCGCAACCCGGACGCGGGAGCTGGCTCACGTTCGGCAGCGACCCGCAACGCACCGGTTGGAACAAGGCGGAAACAGATCTTACGATCGAGAGCATCAAGCATCTGAAGCTCGAATGGAGCGTGAAACTCGCGAGCGAAGCCAAAGCCCTGAGTAACCTGACCGCGCCGTTGGTACGCGCAAATATGGCGACGCCCAAAGGCGTGAAGGACCTGGTGGTCGCCGCGGGCGCGTCTAATAAAGTGTTCGTGATCGACGGCGACACAGGAAAACTTTTCTGGGAGAAGACCCTGTCGGCCGAAGGCACACCCGAACGCCGCGATAGTTGGCTTTGTCCCAACGGGCTGACTGCGACACCTGTGATCGGTCCGGTTCCTCGGACGGGAGGCGCCGCGCCAGGATTCGGCCAGGCGCTCTATGTACTCGCTAGCGACGGCAAACTGCACGCCTTCAATTTAGTCAGCGGCGAAGACGTTCTCGCGCCCGCGCCTTTCGTTCCGGCCTTCGCGAAGATGTGGAGCATGAATCTGGTGAACGGTGTGCTTTACTCGACCATCTCGCAAAACTGCAACGGCGTGAAGTCGGGCGTGTATGCGATGGATCTGAGCAGCGCGGATCACAAGGTCTCGTACTTCGAAACGGGCACCAATGGCGCGGGTGTTTGGGGACGCGCAGGCGCCGCAATTACGTCGGATGGAAGACTCATCATTGAGACGGGCGATGGCATGTTCGATCCGGAGAACCACCAGATGGCGGATTCGGTGATCGCGCTGGCGCCCCAGGATCTGAAACTGGCCGACTATTTCACGCCGCGTAATCGCACGTGGATGACCAAGAAAGATCTCGACATGGGAAGCATCGGTCCTACCGTGTTCAATTTCAAGAACTGGGAACTGGCGGCCGCGAGCGGCAAAGAAGGCGTCATCTTCCTGCTGGACACGAAGTCCCTGGGCGGCGCCGATCATCGCACACCGCTCTACCGCAGTCCGCTGCTCGCGAACGAGGAAATCAATTTCGCCGGGAAGGGCTTCTGGGGCGCGTTCTCTACGTGGGAGGACTCCGCGGGAACACGCTGGCTGTACGCTCCCGCGTGGGGCCCGCCAACCGCGGACACCAAATTCGCGCAGCAACATGGCGACACACCCGACGGCAGCGTCATGGCATTCAAGGTGGAAGAACAGGCGGGCAAGCCGGTACTGACGCCAGCCTGGAACTCGCTGAACATGTCGGTGCCGACGCCGGTGATTATCGCGAATGGCATCGTGTTCGCATTGTCCGACGGCGATTCGCCCGTGCAGTTCGGCCCGAGCGGCAACTTGCTGGGCGTTGAGGATCGCAAAGCGAAAACCGGTCACGCGATTCTGTATGCGCTGGATGCAACCACCGGCGACGTGTTGTTCACGAGCGCCGACACCATTCGCGGCTTCTCGCACTTCAGCGCCTTCGGCCTGGGCGGCGGCCGGGTCTATGTGGGGACAGAGGACGGGATGTTATATGCATTCGGATTGGGCATTCCACAGCCGTAAGCGCACGATCTGGATCGGTGCGGCGCTGTTGTTCATGGCCGCGCGGTTCGCGCCGGCGCAAGCGATATTCGACGGCAAGACTCTCGCGGGTTGGGATGGCGATCCCGCATTTTGGCGCGCGGAGAACGGCGCGATCGTGGGGGAGACCAAGCCTGAGCGCGATGCCGAAACAGAACACGTTTTTGATCTGGCGCGGTGGATCGCCGGCTGACTTTGAGCTCGAAGCTGAATATCGCCTGACGGGTGGAAACAGCGGCATTCAATACCGGAGTTCTGAGCTGCCTGAGATTCGTTGGGCCATGAAGGGCTATCAGGCGGACATCGATGCCGAACAGCAGTACACGGGCCAAATCTATGAAGAGCGCGGGCGCGGCTTTCTGGCGTTGCGAGGGCAGACGGCTCGCGTCGAATCCGGCATGAAGCCCCTGGTACTTGGGATCGCTCGGGAAGCGACGCGGAACTGAAGAGTGCGATCAAGGGTGAGGGCTGGAATCGAGTATCAGATCATCGCGCGCGGCAATGTGCTAATCCAGATCTTGAATGGACGCGTGATGAGCGTTCTGATGGATGACGACGCTGCCAATCGCAAGCTGGACGGCTTGATTGGGATTCAACTTCACACGGGCGAGCCGATGAAGATCGAAGTCCGCAAAATCGGGCTCAGGAAGCTCTAATATCTATCTGGATCGAGCCCGAGGTGCTCGACCATATACTCGTAATACGGACCGTCTACCAGGAACACCATAAATATTTCGTGGACGATGTGGATGATTTTGCGCGCCGCGTAATCGAAATCGCCATCTTTCACGGTTAGCGTCAGCGAAACGGCGCCGCGTTGATTGCTCGTCGCGAGGCGCGCTCGCGCGCGATCCACGCGCCGATGCTCAGGCATTTCAGCAGAGGTCCGGGACTTGAGGAACGCGCGCAGTTCGCGATACATCGCGGAACGTGCCGGCACGCCGGGCAGCACCGCGGGAAATTGCAGCGTCTTTTTCGGAACATCCAACAGCAACTCGAATGGCCGGTCGTAATGCCATACCATCGAATACTTCGCTTTGCCGCCGCGTTTCGGATGTGCGCTGAAGCCCCGAAAAACGGCCTTTTCAGCGTAGCCTTCGAGAATCGCCGTGACGATCGCTGCCGGGTCTTCTTTCTTAGTGCGCAAGCGCTCCCACGCCCGGCTCGGGGTTAATGATGTTGCCCGGCGGATAATCCTTGCCCGAAGTGAACTCCTTCAGGGCTTGCACGTTGATCAACGTTGAGACGCGTTCCTTGGCGGCCACTTCATAGCTGGTCTTGAGCGCCCGCTTGAAATCATCCTGCGTGCGCACATATTCGCCGCGCGCGCCGAGTCCCTCCGCCATCTTGTCGTAGCGCAGATTCTCCTGGAACAGGTACATGTGCATCGATCGCGGCGTGCCCACGGCGCTTGGCCACATGCCCCACGCGTTATTGTTGTAGACCACGCAAATGATCGGGATCTTGTACTTCGCCGCCGTATCCAATTCGAACATGCTGTACGCGATGCCCGCGTCGCTCGTAATGACAAGCACCGGCGCGCCCTTGTACGGCGCTTGCGGGCCCGCGCCCAATTGCACAGCAGCTCCCGCGCCGATCATCATCGCGAGATCCGGCCCGACTGCCGAGTACTGATACGGGCAGTTCACTTCCTGGCCCGGCCGGTACGCGCGCAACCATCGCGCTCCCGCGTTGCCGATCGTCCAGCCGCCCCAGCCCGTCACTGTCAGCTTCGGATCGATGTTGCCCTTGTACAGAAAATCGTGAACTTCCTTGCACACCACCGCGTGATGCACTGTGTTGGTCGCTTGGCTGTGCTTCACGCCTTGTTCGTACTCATCAGTGAGCTGCTTTTCATATTTCTGGCGAGCAGTGGCCAGCTCGCCGACCCAGGCATCGCGCTTCTTGTTCGGCAAATCGCTCGCAAGACCCTCCAGGAAGGCGCCCTCATCGGCCACGATTCCCAAATCGAGCGGCCAGTTCCGTCCGAGGTCCTCGCCGGTTGGATTCACGCGGATCGCCTTAGCGTCCGGATGGAAGCGCCAGCGCTCCGTTTTGGTCGGCATGCTGTACTGGCCAACGAACACCACCAAGTCCGCGCTCATAAACGCGTCAGGCGACAGGCTGGCGGACAATCGATGCTCATCGGGGAAATGTCCGCGCATTGGGCCGGAGGTGACTACGGCGATGTCGTTCTTCTCCGCCGCCACCATCAGCGGCTCCCAGGCTTTCTTGAAAAACACGCCATGCCCGGCCACGATGACCGGCCGCTCGGCGCGATTGATCATGTCCACAGCCTGGGCGAGCTCCTTGGGCGACGGATGAGGCCGCGATTCCGTGCGATATTTTTCCTTGCTGTAGTATTCCTTCACTTCCGACTCGGCCATGAAGCGATGGTTGTAAATCTCACCCGGAAAATCCAGATGGACCGGCCCCGGCACGCCCGTCTTCAGATAGCGAAACGCGTAGCCGGTGTACTCGTGGATGCGATCCGGAGCAATCAGCCGCTTGCCGTACTTCTTCAGTCCCTCGGTAGTCGGCTGCTGATAGCCGGTCTGGATGAAATACTCGCGATCGTCGGTCGCGATGGTCACATTGCTCGCGAGCACCAATAGCGGCGTGCGGGCGCGGTGGGCCACTGCGATGTTCATAATCATGTTGGTGAAGCCCGGGCCCTCGGTGCCGGAGCATGCCGTCACCTCGCCGGTGCAGCGCGAAAACCCGTCCGCCGCGGATGCCATGGAACCTTCCGAGCGCCCGCCGAATGCGGGAATCCCGGCGGCAGAAATCGCATTGATGATCTGGTAATTGCCTGGACAGCAGAAGAGCGCGGCGAGATTTTCGTCCTTGCAGGACTTGGCAAAAACCTCCGCGCCCGTCATTCCGCCCTTGGCATCGAACGACCCGAGCCTGGTCGACTCGGCCAAGCTGTCGGTGATGTCTTTGGAGATCCGAATCGAGGGAATCGCGGTGGGAGCGGCGAAGATCTTGCCGGGATTCACGAGGGCGGCTGCTGCCGCGCCGGCGCCGATGGAAGAGAACAGGCCTCGGCGCGAGGGTCGCGATTCGGTCTTGTCCCCGTTGTCGCCGGCGTTCGTTTTCTGTACTTCGCGCTTCGTGCTCTCGCTCATGTTGATTCTCCTAATCGCTATTTGCTGTCGTCGTGGAGTGCCGGGCGCATGGACTCCGGCCACAGGCTGCGGATGAAGTTTACCAGATTCCAGATGTCGGTTTCGCTCCCGAGCTGCGCCTTGAACGCCGGCATCTGATCGCCCGCGCCATCGCGAATGCTGCGGAAAATCTCGCCTTCCGTGGTCCCGCTCTTGTAGAGGCTCGGCGTGGTCAGATCGGTCGCATCCGCGATCAGGGATCCTTCCGCCTTGCCGTTCTCGCCGTGGCAACTGGTGCAATTCTGGAGGAAGATGACGCGGCCGCGATCGATCGATTTCTTGGAATACGCCACCGGGCTTTTCAGTTTTTGCGCGTCATCGCGCGTCAGCTTGGCCGGCGCTTCGCCGAAGGCCACGAGCGCAAGAAGCGCGATGATGCCCAACGTTCGTAAGTACAACGGTGAAAAGCTCCTTATGCGTGGACGGCTCGACGCGTTTATCGTCTCAAAAGGCGGAGTGCGGCGTCAATACCGGATTGGATTCGCTACAATTGCGAAGCAGTGTTATGGCGAAAGATTACGTCAATCCGTTGGTGAAACTGATTGAACAGCGCATGCCGTGGCTATTTTCCGAGTGTGGCTTCAAGATTGTTGATTATCAGTATGACGCTAAGTCGTTCGGAACCTGCCTCGTCCTTTTGGAATCACCGACGCTCCGGTTGCGCTTTGTTCGAGACAGAAGCATCATCTCGGCGGAATTAGCGGCGCGCTCCGAACCTGAAATGTGGTACTACGTAAGCTCGCTGTTGAGCTTACTCCAGGGCGAATACCCGGACCCGGCATTCGAAGGACTGGCTGTCTTATTGAAGCAGAATTGGAGGGCGCTCGACCAAGCCTTGGGCCCGAACCTCGGGGAAATTCGCGAGCGTGAGGTGCGACAACGAGAGGAGGCGAGGAAGCTTCTCGAAAATTACCGGCGGGAGTGGCAGCGGAAGCTGAAGCGATAGCCTACTTCCACTCCGCCGTGAAAATGTTGAACTCGTACGGCGACTTCGCGCCCTTGTCCGACGCGAACACAATCATCTTCCCGTCCGGCGCAAACTCGGGAAAGGCCGTGAATCCGCCGAAATCCGTCACTTGCTCCAGGTTCGTGCCGTCGGTGTTGATCAAATACAACTCGAACTTGCGCCCGTCACAGTTGTGCTTGTTCGACGCGAAGAGAATCTTCTTCCCGTCCGGCGTGAACGTCGGCGCAAAACTCGCGCACCCGAAATTGGTGATCTGCTTCGCGTTCTTTCCTTCACCATCCGCCACGAAAAGTTCCATCTTCATCGGCGATGTCAGGTTGTCCTTCAACAAATCGTGATAACGCTTCTCGGTCTCGGGAGTCTGGGGATGATTCGCGCGCCACGTGATCATCTTGCCATCGCGCGAGAACACAGGCCCGCCATCGTACCCATCGGTCTTCGTCACCTGCTTCTTGTCCGACCCGTCCGGCTTCATGGTCCACAGATCCAAATCGCCCGATTCCAGGGACGTGTAAACTACCCGCCCGGTCTTGAAGTTCACCGTGCCTTCGGCGTTGTAACCCGGCGCGCCCGCGAGCGTCTTCAAAATCTTTCCGTCATCGGTCGCCAGGTAGATTTTGTACGTCGGATAAACGGCCCACACATAGCCCTTGCTGCGATCGGCGGCAGGTGGACACGCGTCCCCGGCCTCATGCGTCGACGCGTACAAAATATGCTTGTTATCGGGCAGAAAATATCCGCAAGTAGTGCGGCCTTTGCCGGTCGAAACCATATGCTGGTTCGACCCGTCGCGATTCATAATGAAAATCTGATCGCATTCCAGCTTGTCACGCGTAGATTGAAAGATGATGCGCTGGCCATCCGGCGCCCAGTACGCCTCAGCGTTTTCCCCGCCGTTGGTAAGCTGCCGGACCTCGCCCAAATGGCCCGCCGTTTGCGCCCAAAGGCCGCTAGCACAGAGAATGTATAGTAAGTGTCTATGCAAGCCACTATCCTATCGTATGTGCTGGGCTCGGCGGCTTCGCACAACCTTCGATGGTACGAGAATCCTCCAGCACAATCCAACCGAAAGTGACCGTGGTCGTTCCTACTCTGGCGGCGGACGAATCTCTGGACGAATGTCTCGCGTCGCTCGAGCGCCAAACGTTCCGCGATTTTGAGGTGATCGTGGTGGACAACAGCGGCGAGCATCGGGCGAAACCGCGGGATTGCGCACGCGTCATTGCCAACGATCGCAACGTTGGCTTCGGAGCCGCGGTGAATCAGGCATTCCATCAATCGCGCGCCCGTTTCTCGCGGTCTTGAACGATGACGCGATCGCGCATCCCGGCTGGCTGGAAGCCCTGGTTTCTGCGATCGAGCATCGGCCCGACTTCGGTATGTGTGCTTCGCAAGTCCGGCTGGCGGACGCGGATCGCCTGGATTCTGCCGGCATGCTGCTGTGCATGGACGGATCGAGCAAACAGCGCGGCCATCTGGAATCGCCCGGCGCGTACTCACAGACCGAAGAGGCGCTCCTGCCCAGCGGTTCGGCCGCTTTCTATCGGCGCGAAATGCTCGACGAAATTGGTCTGTTCGATGAGAGCTTCTTCTTATACTGCGAGGACACCGACCTGGGGCTGCGCGCGCGCTGGGCCGGCTGGGAATGCCTGTACGTTCCCGGCGCCGTGGTGGAACATCGCTATTCACATTCGGCGGGCAGAGCCTCCGCGCTCAAAGCCTACTACGTGGAACGCAACCGCCTGTTCGTGATTTTCAAAAGCTTTCCGCTGCTCGATTTGGCCTGGGTGCCGTTCCACGCCACTGCGCGCTACTTCTGGCATTTCGTCTACGCGCTCAAGGGCACTGGCAAGGCCGCCGAGTTCCAGCGCGAAAGTGGCAGCCTGGCGCGTCTTCCCTGGTACGTCATCCGCGGCCATTTGGAATTACTCGCGCGTTTCCCCAAGGTGTGGCGCCAGCGCCGCCGGATGAAGCGCCGCCTCACATCGAAACAGTTCCACCGCCTCATCCGCCGCTTCTCCATCAGTCCCCGCCAGGTGGCCGCACTGTGAAGCCAGCCTCGGCGCCGAAGCAGTTGTTGATTTTGATTCCCGCCTTCAATGAGGTTGGAGCGATCGCCGGCGTGGTCCGCGAGGTGCGCGGCGTGATGCCTGAAGTACCGATCCTTGTGGTTGACGACGCCTCCACAGACGGCACCGACCAACATGCCCGGGCCGCGGGCGCCGACGTTCTCCGTTTGCCCTACCACTTGGGCCTCGGCGGCGGCGTTCAGGCGGGATACAAACTCGCCTACGAGTTGGGCTACGAGTATGTCATCCGCGTGGATGGCGACGGCCAGCATGATCCCAAGTACATTCCCGATTTGTTGCGAACGCTTCTCGACACCGGCTGTCACATGGTGATCGGCTCGCGGTTCCAGAATGGCGAAGGCGGCTACACCAACTCGGTTCGCGCCCTCGGCATCTGGTTTTTTCGCTTGGTGCTACGGCCAATTTTGGGTAAGGCAGTGCACGACCCTACCTCCGGTTTCGTCGGCGTGAACCGCCAGGCTCTGCAGGTTTTTACCGGTAGCTTCCCTCTGGAATATCCGGAAATCGAGGCGCTGGTCGTTTTGCAGCGCAAACGCTTCCAATTCCAGGAAGTGCCCTGCCGCATGCGGCCCCGCAAGACGGGCCGCAGTACCATCACCGCGGTAAAATCGCTATATTACATCTTCCACGTGCTGCTGGGCGTGTTCATTAACGTCCTGAAGTTTGAAGGCCGCCGCCGCAAGGAATCAGCAGAAGACGGGAATCAGCGGAAGAAGGAATGAAGCAATGGAACGCCTGCTCAATGTAACCACCGCCCTGAGTGTTCTTCTGATGGCCTTGGTCCTGTTCTCTGTCCGGCGCTCGCACATCCGCGTGGAATATTCCGTGAGCTGGCTGGCTGCGGCGGTCATTCTGTTCGTGCTCTCGCGATCCTCGGCGGTTCTCAACTGGATCGCCGGCCAGCTTGGCCTCGCCGATCCCCCGTTAGCGCTCCTGCTCCTGGTTTTCTGCGTCTTCGTGATCGTGATTTATCGCCTCTCGGTGGTCATCTCCGATTTGAAGGACGCCAATATCGCCATGGCCCAGCGGCTCGCCATCGTGGAATTTCAACTGCAAGGCCGGATGCCGGCGTCCCTGCAAGGCTTGCCCGAAAAGTTCGAATGAAGAGTAGTAGAAGTAAGAAATCAAAGCGTCCAGCGCCCCCCGTCGCAACTGCGAAATCGCAGTCGAATCCTCTGTTTTGGATTTACGCCGCAAGTCTCGGGATCGCGCTGATCGCGGCCTTCGAAGTCTATTGGCCGGCTCTCCGCGGGCCGTTTCTGCTGGACGACATGCATCTGACCTATTTGCTTCCCGACGCCGCCAGCTTACCGCTGCGGGGCTGGGTATATCAGATGCGGCCACTGCTGATGTTCAGCTTTTGGCTGAACTTCCAGCAATCCGGCACCGAGAGCACCTTCGGCTACCATCTGACCAACCTGTTCCTGCACGTTTGTAATTCGCTCTTCATCTTCTTCGCCGCGAGCAGAGTGCTGAGCTGGGCCAAGCTGGACGAAACGCAAGCGCGCATCCTTACCATCTTCGCCGCCGGACTCTTCCTCCTGCACCCGGTGCAGACCGAGTCCGTCAGTTACATCGCCAGCCGGTCGGAGACACTCAGCGTGTTCTTTGTTTTGGCGGCGTTCGTGGTGTTTCTATATCGCCGGACTACGGTGCTGTCGGTTCCGCGCGTGATGTGTATCCTCGTGTTATTCGCCGCGGCAGGCCTTTCCAAGGAACATACCGCAGTACTGCCCGCCCTGTTCCTCCTCACGGACTATTACTGGAATTTCGAGTTTTCGCCCTCGGTGATGTGGCGCAACTGGAAGCTCTATGTTCCCATCGCGATCGGAATCGGATTCGCCTCGGTCAAGATCCTGGCTATTCTCCGTCACAATCAAACCGCCGGATTTCAAATGCGCGACCTCACATGGAGCCAGTACTTCTTCACCGAGTGCCGCGTTATATGGGATTACGTGCGGCTGTTCTTCATTCCCGCGGGCCAAAACCTCGACCCCGAGGTCCACATTTCGCGCACCATTCTGGACCACGGCGCCGTCTTCGCCTTGGCCGGATTGCTGATCGTAACCGTGCTGGCATGGATCTACCGCCGCCGCATTCCGCTGGCCTCCTACGGTTGGTTCGTCTGGCTGATTCTGCTTGCGCCGACTTCGTCGCTAGTGCCGTTACGAGATCCCATGGCCGAGCGCCGCATGTATCTTCCCTTCATCGGTCTTCTGTTCGTGACGCTCGAATTCCTCAGGCGCTGGAAGGTTTCGCGGAACGTTCTGGTAGGGGCGCTCGCGCTTGTGCTCGTGGGGGAAGGCGTGCTGACGTACCAGAGAAACTTGCTTTGGAGCAACGCGGTCGACATCTGGAAAGACACCGTCTCGAAATCGCCCAATAAATATCGTGTTAGGTTCCAACTGGCGCGCGCCGAATATGACGCCGGAAGCTGCACTGATGCTGTGGAGCAATACCAGAAGGTCGGCGCGGCGGAGCGCCCACGGTGGGATTTGCTGCTCGATTGGGGGTTGGCCTACGACTGCGCCGGCAATCCCCAGGAGGCTATCGCTAAGTTTCAACAAGCCGCCGGGCAGCGGCCGAGCGCACACATTTATTCGCAGATCGGTATGGAGTACGGCAAGATTGGCAAATATCCCGAGGCATTGGCGGCACTGCAAACGGCCCAGGGGATGAGTCCCCAGTTCGCCATGACGTATTACTACCTCGGAAACATTCATTCCATCCAAGGAGACCAGGCGCAGGCCGTCGCGGATTACCAGCGCGTCCTGCAGCTCGATCCGAACAACCAGCCTGCGCGCGAGGCTTTGGCTCGCATGGGCCGATAGTTTTTGCAACCACAAATGATTCGTATCGGCGTCAACGCCCTCTACCTCATTCCGGGCGGCGTGGGCGGTACCGAGATTTATCTTCGCAATCTGCTGCGCGCGTTGGCCGAAATCGACGCAGTGAATCAATATGTGGTGTTTACCAACCGCGAGACCGGCGCCGATCTGGTTCCCGATCGGCCGAATTTCGCTACTGCGCGGCAACCTGTTCATGCAACGTTCCGTCCCGGGCGAATTCTGTGGGAGCAACTCGCGCTCCCCTTCGCGGTTCGCAAACACCGGCTCAATGTCTTGCTCAACCCCGGATTTACGGCGCCCCTTTGGTGCGCCTGCCCGATGGTCACTGTATTTCACGATCTGCAGCACACGCGCCATCCGGAGTATTTTCGCTGGTTCGATCTTCCGTTCTGGGATTTTTTCCTGTGGGCCGCGGCGCGGCGCTCGCGCGGATTAATCGCTGTCTCGCAAGCCACCGCCGACGATCTCGAGCGCTATTACGGCCGCCGTGCGCAGGTGATCCAGCACGGCGTGGAGCGCCAGCTTTTCGAGGTCGCGCAACACCGCGAACCCCAGGATTATCTACTGTGCGTATCCACCACGCATCCGCATAAAAACCTGCAGCGGTTATTGCGCGTGCATGCGCAAACCAAAGACGCACCTCGACTGGTGATCACAGGCGTGCGCGGATTCGCGGCTGTGGAAATTGAGAGTCTGGCTGGGAGCTCCGTGGAACTTACCGGCTGGATTCCGCGCGAACAACTGTACGAGCTTTACCGCGGCGCGCTTGGCTTCATTTATCCATCCACTTTCGAAGGCTTCGGCATGCCCGTGCTGGAAGCGATGGCTGCCGGAGTTCCCGTGGCTTGCTCCGATATTCCGCCGCTGCGCGAGATCGCGCTATCGACCGTGCATTTCTTCGATCCGGCGAGCGACCGCGAGATTCGCGACGCGCTGCTGCTGCTGGCTTCAGGCAAAATCTCCACCGAGGCCGCGCACCGCCGTGCCGCTCAGTTCGCTTGGGAGAAAGCGGCTCGCGCCACGCTCGATTATCTGAGCAAGTGTTCGAGCTGAATTTTTGCGCCGGTTTTTGAGTCCCGATACTTGACGACCACCGGCGTGTACAGCGACAGGCCCCAGTCGAGCCCCGGCCCCGACGTAATCGCGCGCGATCCAGCCACCACCACCGCGTCTTCGGGAATCACCAGCGGATCCTCGTCCGTCGCCCGGTAGATCTGGCCCCGCACCACGTCGTACACCGGTGTGGATCGGTTCAGGATCACGCCGGAGCCGAGCACTGCGCGGCGCTTCACCACCGTGCCTTCGTAAACGCCCGTGTTGCCGCCCATCAGTACCTCATCTTCGATGATCACCGGGAGGGCGCCCACCGGCTCCAGCACTCCGCCAATCTGTGCCGCCGCTGAGATATGGCAATTCGTTCCCACTTGCGCGCAGCTTCCAACCAGCGCATGCGAGTCGATCATCGAGCCGTCGCCTACCCAGCTTCCTGTATTGATGTACATCGGCGGCATGCACGTGACGCCGCGGCCGATGTAACAGCCATCGCGAATGCTCGATCCGCCGGGGACAATTCGAATTCCGCGATCGGCGGTGAAGCGCTGCACTGGAAACGTGGCTTTATCGAACCAGGGCTGCCGCGTTGGGTTGATCGACATATCCACCACCGCGCCCATGCGAAAGCCGAGCAGGATTCCCTTCTTCACCCAGGCGTTCACGCGCCAGCCGGTCTTTGTGCTTTCGTCGGGCTGCGCCGCGCGAACCTCACCGCTATTCAGCGCCTGCTTGAAGCGCTGGAAGAGTTGAGAATGATCGTCGGTGTAAGCTGAGGGCGGCTGGTCAAAAAGTTTCTCGATCTCAGCCTGCATGCACGCTCCGGCCGGCCAGGAGACCCAGGGCTTCGAGAACCTTTTCGATCTTCGAAAGATTCGCCGGGTTCGGCGGACACAACGGCAGCCGCCACACAGGCTCCAGCAATCCCATCACGGCCATCGCCGCCTTCACCGGAATCGGATTCGATTCCACGAAGTTCACTTCCATCAGCGGCAGGTACCGGCGCTGCAGTTCACGTGCGCCCGCGAAGTCGTTGGCTAGAGCGCGCTGGATGAGTTTAGTGAACTCGCCCGGGATTTCATTCGAGACCACCGAAATCACGCCGTGGCCGCCCAGAGCGATCAGCGGAATCGAGATCGAATCGTCGCCGCACAAGACAGCAAAGCTGGATGGCACCTGCTGCACCACTTGCGCCATCTGGCTGATGTTGCCCGAAGCTTCCTTCACGCCGATGACGTAATCGATCTCCGAGAGCCGGTTCAGCGTGGCTGGCTCAACGTTCACACCGGTGCGGCCTTGCACGCTATATACAATGATGGGCAGCTTCACCGCCGCGGCGATCGCCTTGTAGTGCTGGTACAGCCCCTCCTGGGTCGGCTTGTTGTAATACGGCGTCACCGAGAGAATGCCGTCGGCGCCCATCGCCTTGATCTCTTGCGCCAGCTCGATCACCTCCGCCGTGTTGTAGCCGCCCGCGCCCGCCAGCACCGGCACGCGTCCCTTGGCTTCTTCAAGCGTGATCTCCACCACGCGCAGATGTTCCTTGTGAGTAAGCGTGGGGCTCTCGCCCGAAGTACCGCACGGCACCAGGAAGTTGATGCCTTCTTCAATCTGCCGCTTCACCAGCGAACGAAGCGTATGCTCGTCGAGAGACCCGTCCTTGCGGAACGGGGTGACCATGGCGGTGCCGCAACCTTGAAATAACATGTCTTCCTCCAAAAAGCTTTCAGGCTCCAAAGAGTACGTCGCTGAATTCGTAGAATCCTTCGCGCCCGATAATCCATTGTGCCGCTTTCAGAGCACCTCGGGCGAAGCCTTCCCTGCTCCGCGCAGTGTGGCGCAGAGTGATGGTGTCGGCGGCCGAATCGAAACCAATTTCATGCGTGCCCGGATGCGCGCCCGCGCGGCTGGAACTGACGTCGATGTTGCGCGCATATCCGGCAGCCTTCATCCGATCCACGAGCTGGACGAGCGTGCCCGAAGGTGCGTCTTTCTTTGTGATGTGATGGATCTCCCAAGCCCACGCGCCATATTCTTTTTCATCCGCGAGCAACCGGGCGGCTTCCGAGACCAAGCGTGTAAAGACATTCACGCCCACGGAGAAGTTCGGACTCCAAACCAGAGCGGCGTGGTTTGCTTCGATTACCGCTTTGGCTTCGGCGAGGTGATCCGCCCAGGCCGTGGTGCCGATCACGATGGGGATGCGCAGCGCCGAGACTTTTTGGATATTGCCGAGCACGGCCGACGGTACGGAAAACTCGACCGCGACATCCGCGCCCGCGATCGATTCGTCGCGATCCACGTCCACGCGCGCGGTGACCGTGAATCCGTACTCAGGTGCGAGCTGATCGATCAGGCGCCCCATCTTGCCGTAACCGACGATAGCCAGGTTAGGCATCTGGTTTACTCAATTCAAAGACCGCCGCATCAAGATCGGTGAAAAACTCGGTGTGCAGAGCCTGGACCGCGGCTGTGAGATCGCCGCCCGCCACTACGAATCCCAGGTTCAGCGCCGACGCGCCCTGTGACAACATGCGCACATTGATACCGCCGAGCGCCCTGAACACGCGCGCCGCAATGCCGGGAGTGTGGCCGATGTTTTCACCCACAATGCAGATGATAGCCTGATTCTCATCCACCGAGACTTCGGCGAACTCGCGCAATTCCATGACGATCGCCTCCAAGCGCTCAGGCTGATCGATAGTGAGCGAGACGCTGACTTCCGACGTCGCAACCATGTCCACCGAGGTTTGATTGCGATCGAACACCTCAAAGATGCGCCGCATGAAACCGTGCGCCATGAACATGCGCGTAGAACGGATGTTGAGCACCATCACCTTGCCTTTGCACGCAATCGACTTCACAACATTCTTGCTGTGAACCGTCGCGGACTGGATGCGCGTGCCCTCCACCTGCGGGCGGCGCGAATTGAGGATCATCACTGGGATGTTGCGGTCGATGGCCGGCATCACTGTCGCGGGATGCAACACTTTCGCGCCAAAATAGGCCAGCTCGGCGGCCTCGGTGAACGAAATCACCTTCACGCGATGCGCGCCCGGGACAACATTGGGATCGGCGGTCAGCATGCCGTCGACGTCGGTCCAAATTTGAATTTCCTCGGCTCCAACACCCGCGCCCACGATGGACGCCGTGAAGTCGGACCCGCCGCGGCCGAGCGTCGTGGTGACGCCGTTCTCGGTTGACGCGATGAATCCACCCATGACCACCACGTGTTGCTTCACCAGCGGAGGAATCGCAGCCGCTAGTTTCGCGTACGTTTGTTCAAGCAACGGGATGGCCTGCGTGTGGCGATGATCGGTGACGATTACCTTCCGCGAATCCACGTGCACTGCATTCAACCCGTGGTGCTGAAAGTAATTCGTGACGATCAGGCTCGACAATCTTTCGCCGAAGCTCGAGATCGCATCGACAGAGCGCGGCGTCAGTTCACCCAACACGGCCAAGCCCTTCACCAACTCCGCGAGTTCTTGAAAATGCTCATCTACCGTCCGCTCCATGCCTGACTCGCGCAAATGAAAATCGCGCAACGACATCAATTCGCGGAGCGCCTCGTCGCGCTGGCCTGCAACAGCGAGATCGGCGATCTTGAGCAGGCGATTCGTAGTTTTGCCCATCGCCGAGACCACCACGATGGGCTTGCGGTCGAGACGCGACTTCACGATGCCGGTGACGCGCTGGATGGCTTCGGCGGATTCGACCGAGGTCCCGCCAAACTTCATGACGATCATTAGTCGAGCAGACCTTCCGAGTACATCAGTTCGGCATTCAACACCGCTGCGCCGGCCGCGCCACGAATGGTGTTGTGCCCAAGCGCGACAAATTTATAGTGAAGCACCGGGCATTCCCGCAGGCGGCCCACGAACACGGCCATCCCATGCTCGCGCTCGGCATCCCGGCGAGGCTGCGGCCGGTCGTTCTCTTCCATGTAAATGACGGGTTGCGGTGGCGCGCTCGGAAGTTTGCGCTCCTGTGGCACGCTGCGGTAATTCACCAGGGCGCGAATAATATCATCCTTGCTCGGCTTGCGCTCGAACTCCACGCTGACGGTCACCGTATGCCCATCGACGACCGGCACGCGATTACAATGCGCACTGACTTTTGCATCCAGGGGCCGGAGGCCGTCGCCGGTAAAATCGCCCAGGATCTTCTGCGTCTCCTGCTGCATTTTTTCCTCTTCGCCGCCGATGAATGGAATCACGTTGGCGTTGATGTCCATGGAAGCCACACCCGGATAACCCGCCCCCGAGATCGCTTGCATCGTGGTGGCGATCGCGCGCGTGATGCCGAACTGCTTCCACGGCGCCAGCGCCATCGCCAGCACAATCGTCGAACAATTGGGATTGGTCGCGATCTGCCCCTTCCATCCGCGCTCGCGTTGTTGATGCGGAATGATTTTCAGATGATCGGGATTTACTTCGGGAATCAGCAGCGGAACGTCGGGTTCCATGCGATGGTTGCGCGAATTGGAGACGATCACGTGGCCGGCCTGCGCAAACTCGCGCTCGATTTCAGTGGCCACGGAAGCGTCCATCGCTGAGAACACCAGGCGCGGCGCACCCGCAGGCTTGCACTCCTGCACTTCCAAATGATGAACGCTCGCCGGCATGGCGCCATCCAAGCGCCAGCTCGTAGCCTCCCGATACGGCTTGCCCGCCGAGCGATCGCTCGCTCCGAGCCACGCAATTTCAAACCAGGGATGGTTCTGAAGAAACTTGACGAAGTGCTGTCCCACCATTCCAGTGGCGCCCAAAATTCCGACGGGGATTCTGTTTTCGTTCATAAGAGTTGCTGGACCATTCGCTTGTAAATTTGTACTGCTTCGACAATTTGCTCCTTGGGAATCCGTTCTTCGCTTGTGTGCGCGACGTGAATCGAGCCCGGACCAATCAAATACGGTTGCCCCCAAGCGCCGCCGAAGGCCGGAATATCCGTGGTGAAGGAGACGATTGTGGCTTCAAAGCCCGGCAGCGAGCCAAGGTGTACGGCGGGAATGGTTAGTATTTCGCGGACCTCCGCTTTGCGCCCCGCAGCCTGCCGTATACTGGCGCGCGTGGAGTCCCCATCGTCCACCAGGCGGATAAACAGCTCGGCCTGCGCGTGATCCGGAATTACGTTGGGCGCGCGGCCGCCGGCGATGGTTCCGATATTGAGCGTGCTGGCACCGAGGATCTTGTCCACGGGCAGCCGTACGCGCCGGATTTCCTGCAGCGCATCCAGCAGCTTTTCGATGGCCGATTCGCCCAGTTGCGGGTACGCCGAATGCGCCATGCGGCCGTTCGCGATTATTTCCAGACGCAGCGCGCCTTTGGAGCCGAGCGCCAGCTTGTTCTCGGTCGGCTCTCCGTTGATGAGGAACTTGGAGCCCCTCGGGTCCTTCGCCGCGGCCAGCGCGCCGGCGCTGTTGCGCTCTTCGCCCACCACAAACAGCAGCGCGATGTTTCTGCGGCCCGCTTCCAGCAGCTCGCGCACGGCGAAGATCATGGCCGCGATGATGCCCTTGGTATCGCAGGCGCCGCGTCCCCAAATGTGTTGGTCATCTTCGCGCGAAGGATAGAACGGCGGCACGGTATCCATGTGGGTGGAAAACGTGACCGTTGGCTCACCCCAGCAGGCGAGAACATTGTTGCGGCGCGGTTCCACCGGAATCAGCTCGGCGCGCCCATTGAACTTCGATGCAAGCTCCGATAGATGCGCGAAGAGCGCGCGGCCCATCTGTTCTTCGTTTTCGGTGATGGATTCGATATCCACCAGCGCGCGCGTGAGTTCAAAAATATTCATCACTTTTGCGCGGATGGAGGAAGGAAGGACACGCGTCCAGATGCCGTGCTCCCCGGTAGCGCTCCACCCGATCTCAGAGATCCGGATGACAGTGGGCAGGTATTAGCCTGGCCCCCCAATCGCCCCGGCGGAAGTGCCAGGGCCGATTTCGGCGGAATGTGCTGCCAACCCCTTTCACCGGCGCTCCGAAACTCCCGGAACTGCGCGACCGGTTACTGATGGTCTCCGCTCCTCTACAAGGACAAATTCAGGATAGCAGGTTTCCCCCGCCCAGGACCAGGGCTTTGTGCCAAGCCGTTGAAAAAACAGGTTAGTGCCTAATGATGCGGAGAATAGCCCAACCAATCAACGCACTTTATGCGGTGATTGAGCTTGCCCGATGCGGTGAATACACGCTACAATCAACGCAGAACATGCGGAGAATATACATCCACGACCTCCCGGATTGGCCCGGCTTCGAGTGGGATCGGGATCGGCTGGCGGAGCCTTTGGCCGCGGTGCGTCTGAAGCAAGGCCGGCTGATCGGCCACATGGAAGCGCTCGGCTTCCATCTTCAAACCGAAGCTGTGCTCCATACCCTGACTTCCGATGTGATCAAGAGCAGCGAAATCGAAGGCGAGCGGCTGGACACCGAGCAGGTCCGCTCCTCGATTGCGCGCAAGCTCGGCGTGGACATCGGCGCGCTGAAACCAGCGGACCGCAACGTGGAAGGCGTGGTGGAGATGATGCTGAACGCAACGGGCCAATATGACCGGCCGCTAACGGCAATCCGGCTGTTCGCCTGGCAGGCGTCGCTCTTTCCCACGGGCCGCAGCGGCCTGCGCAAGATCAAGACCGGCCGCTGGCGCGATGACGGCGCCGGGCCCATGCAGGTAATCTCGGGCCCCACGCACCGCGAGAAGGTGCATTTTGAAGCGCCGGCCGCCGCGCGCCTCCCCGGGGAAATGAAAGCCTTCCTGAAATGGTTCAATGCTTCTCCCGCCCGCGATGCGGTGATGAAAGCTGCGCTCGCGCATCTATGGTTCGTGAGTATCCATCCTTTTGACGATGGCAACGGACGCATCGCTCGAGCGATCACCGACATGGCGCTGGCGCGGTCCGAGAGCAGTTCGCAGCGTTTCTACAGCATGTCCGCGCAAATTCAGCAGGAGCGCAACGCGTACTATGACATCTTACAGCGCAGCCAAAGCGGACGCATGGACATTACCAAATGGATGGAATGGTTTCTGGGCTGCCTGGGCCGCGCCATCGACGGCGCACAAACAACGCTTAGGGCGGTCCTCACCAAGGCTCGCTTCTGGGAGACATTCGCCGCCACTCCGTTGAACGTCCGCCAGCGCAAGATCGTGAACCGCTTGCTCGACGGCTTCGAGGGCAAACTGACGACGTCGAAATACGCCAAGATCACCGATTGTTCGCAGGACACCGCGCTGCGCGATATTCTCGATTTGGTAGAGAGCGGAATCCTCACCCGCGGCGGCGCCGGCGGCCGCAGCACCAGCTACGAATTGACGGAGCGTGCCGCCTGAACGGGCGCAACTACGCGCGCTCCTGGTAAGTGCCTTCCGCCGTACTTACACGGATTTTCTCGCCTTCATTGATGAAGGGCGGCACCTGCACCACCAGCCCGGTTTCGAGCTTCGCCGCCTTGGTGACGTTCGAAACCGACGCGCCCTTCAGTCCGGGCTCCGTCTCCACCACCGTGAGGTCCACCGTCGGCGGTAACTCCACGCTCATGGCTTTGCCTTCGTAGAACTCGATGTTGACCTTCAACTGCGGAACCAGGTACTCGACGGCATCGCCCAGGATCTCGCGCGTCAGGTGCATCTGCTCGAAATTCTCGGTATTCATGAAGTAAAAATATTCGCCGTCGTCGTACAGGTACTCCATCTCGATCTCTTCCAGCGCGGCGCGATCCACGCGATCTTCCGAAGAGAAGCGGTGTTCCGTCATCGTGCCGCTCTTCAAGCTGCGCATCTTCACCTGCACGAAACCGCGAAGATTGCCCGGGGTGCGGTGCTCCATCTTAAAGATGGAGTACAGTTCGTTATTGAACTTGATCACCATGCCTGGGCGTAGCTGTGTCGCTGAAATCATCTTGAATAGTTTACCTTCCGTTTGCTCTTAAACGGCCCGCAAGCGGGGCCGCGAGCGAATCTTCAGTTTAACAGGCTGGAGGACCGGGCCGCCCACCGGGTATAATGGGGGAGTTCGAACGGCGGCGCTATCGTCTAACGGTTAGGACGGAGCCCTCTCAAGGCTTAAATACGGGTTCGATTCCCGTTAGCGCTACCAATTCCTCTACAACTTACAAGAAACGCGCTGCCACCGGCAACAGACCAGCGAAATTCATTGAACAACTCCCGGCTGCTCTTTCGGCACTTCTGCTTCCTGGAACTGTTCCCATCTCAACGCTGCCTCGTCGTCCCTGCCGCGTGTCGCTTGTGCGTGGATGTCTTGCGTCACGCGCGGTGAGGAGTGCCCGAAGCGCGCAGACACAGCCGTGATCTCCATGCCCGCCAGGATCAGATGCGACCCATGAGTGTGGCGCAGCGAGTGCAGGCTGACTCCCTTGGGCAACTTGAGCCGGCGGAGGTGTGCTTCGACCGCCTTGACCGCACTGGGCCGGAGTCCGTTAAGCAACTTCAACGCTAGTTTCCTCCAAGGGCCGTTTCCGGCCGGCCTGAACTCAAGTAATGCGCCGAGTGTCATACTTGACAAGCGACAACTCGATCAAACCCACATGCTTCGGGAGTTTTGCTCGCTTGGCGATTCGGGATATCCTGGTCGCGGAGGATACGACTCATGCATAAGACCATCGTTGCCGCAGCCGCGGTGCTGCTCACAGCTGCCGGCGTGTGCCTCGCGCAGCCGCCCGGCATCACTCGTGAAATGATCGAGCGATCGTTGCCCTTGGAAGGCGCGCCGCTCGCCGAGCCTGGACCGTACCAGATCACGTCCGAAAAAGCGTTCGGCTCGCCCGGCTATCTCGTGTTTCGTCCGACGACGCTCGACGCGTTTCCGAAGAAGGACACGTTGCCCGTGATGGTCTGGGGCAACGGCGGTTGCGCGATTGACAGCACGCGCTACTCGGGCTTTCTGACGACGATCGCCTCGCACGGCTTCCTGGTGATGGGCACGCTACCACAGGAAGGCGCAGCGCGGCGACAGGCAACCGCGGATGACTTGCGCGGCGCGATCGAGTGGGCCGTGAAGGAAAACGCACGAACCGGCTCGCCGCTTGAAGGCAAGATCGCACTAGACAGAGTCGCGGTCATGGGTCAGTCGTGCGGAGGGTTTCTCTCGATCGCGCTCGGCGCCGATCCTCGCGTCAAGACCATCGGCGTGTTCAATTCCGGCGTGCAGAAAGCGCCGTCGCCGTTTCCGACTTCCGACGCCCTGCCCAAACTGCACGGGCCCGTGCTGCTCATCAATGGCAGCGACCCCGACTTTATGTTGGCGACGTCCTTGGCGACGTTCGACATGATCGACCACCTGCCCACGTTCTACGGCGCCCGGCACAACGCCGGCCACACTGCGACCGTCTTTCATCCGGGCGGCGGCGAATTCGCCAATGTCGCATCGAACTGGCTCCTGTGGACGTTCAAAGGCGACAAGAAAGCCGGCGCCATGTTCGTCGGCAAGAACTGCAGCCTCTGCACGAATTCGAACTGGGACGTGAAATCCGAAAGGGATCAGTGAATGAAATCGCAAATCGCGCTCGTGGTAGCTCGCCAGCTGCGCGGCTGTTGTTGTGTCCGCGCAGAGTCCGTCGTCTTCTTTTCCTCGCGGCAGCAGCATGCAGAGCTGGCAGAATCCCGGAATCAAGGACGTGCTTGCGAAGTGCAAGATTCCGCCGAAACCGTTCGGGATTCCCATTGCTCAGTCGGCGAGTGCGAACGCGGCGCCGCCGGCTCCAGCGCTTCCATCCACGGCCGCAATTCCCGGCGTTCTCGCCGCGGGGCGGTCGTGGAAAGTCGTCTGGTCGTGGGAGGGCAATAACGTCGACGGCCCCATCGCCGGCGACAACGGCACGGTGTTGTTCGCAAACAACGACGCGAGCAACGTGATGCAAATGGACCCGTCGACCGGCCTAGCGAAGATGCTCTACTGCGAACACGAACACCGGCGGCGCGGTCTCCCGCGGCAAGAACGGCGAATTGTTCGTCGCTGAACGCGGGCTCGGCTCGGCCATCGAAGAGCTGGAGCCTCAGCGGAAGATGTTCGCGACATCGTTCCACGGCGAGCCGCTCGAATGCGTGGGCGGCGTCATCAACGATTTGATGGCCGACGCGCGCGGCGGCGTCTATTTCTCGGTCACCGGCGCCGCCGGCAGCGGAGTGTTCTACGCCGATCCGAAAGGCGTGGTCGCGCAGTACGGGAAGGATGTTCCGCTCGCCAACGGGATTATCTTGAGTCCTGATGAAAAGACGCTCTACGTCACGAACGGCGCAACGGTCTTCGCGTTCGATGTGAAGCCTGACGGCTCGCTGACTAATCAGCGCGAGTTCGGCAAACTGCGGGGCGGTGAGGGCGGCGACGGTTCGGCCGTCGATCAGCAGGGCCGCGTCTATGTTGCGACGGGCAAGTCGGTGGATGTCTTCGCGCCGGACGGCAAGTTCGCCGGCAGCATCCCCGGCCCGCAGGGCCTGCACGGTACGTTCTTCGGCGGCCGCGACAAAAAGACCCTCTTCGGCATCGTGTTTTATGGCGGATGGGGAACGCCCAGCGCGCGCAACCTGATCATCGCGATTCCGGCGATCGCGCAGGGTTATACCGGGCGAGCGAAGTAGTTCAAGACGACTCGCCCACGCAGCACGCGGAGCGACGATGAGAACGGAATTGCTGCGATTCAACGGCGCCGTCGAGCGTGATCCCGCCATTGAAGCGTGGATGAAAGAGCATGCTGGTGAATTGGGCGCCATCGCGCATCAGTGGTTCGAGGTGATGCGAAAGTGCGGGGACGAAGTTCGGGAGCTCTTGCATGACGGTTGCCCGGTTGCATGTCTGGGAGATGCGCCCTTCGGCTACGTCAATGTATTCACTTCGCACGTGAACGTAGGGTTCTTTCACGGCGCAGCGCTGCCGGATCCGGCCCGCTTGTTGCAAGGCGCCGGCAAGTTCATGCGCCATGTGAAGCTGCGACCGGGAACGCCCACCAACGCGGCAGCCCTGAGCAGGCTCATCGATCTGGCGTACTTGGATATCAAAGCGCGCGTCGAAAACGGCTAGCTCAAACGACTGAGCGCGCTGCTGCCTTAAGGAATTCGAGCCCAGCCACCCGGATAAGGGGCGGACCACCGTGAAGAGGAACGCGCTGTCTGGAATCTCCACGTGCCCTGTTCCGAAACGATCTGGCCTTCAAAGGCGCCCGCCGTCCAGTAGCCGGCGCCTCCGGAAATGCCGCCGAGATCCAGCAGGCGCGCGCGAACCTTCGCACTCTTGCCGTCCGGCGCGACGTCGATCACCGGTTGCAGGATTTGGTGTACGAAGATGGAGCTCTCCGGTGTAGTATCGCGGCCAGGCTGAATAAACAAGCTGGCCAGCTTCGCTCGGCGATTCATCCAGGTAGTAGCCGTACGCGCCGATCAGGTTCTCGGCTGCATCGTAGGCTTCCGCCGCGGTGAGGCTGCGCTCCACCTTCGCCAAACCAGCGTCCAAGTCCGCCGCATTGCGGATCGCCGGTCCGCTCACAGGCGCCGCGGTAGCCGCAGGGGGCCTCGCGACGAATCGAACCCCTTCGGGATACTGGGGCGGCTTTCCGGTGACGGGGTTGTCGAAGTGGAACGGGGCAACCGCGAACTTGGGATAGATCTCATAAGAAGCGGTCGGCGGGCGGTCCGGAGGAAACTCCTTGCTGGGACCAGGCGCGGGCTTCGCGCTCTTGGCCCAGCCTGCCGCGGCATCGACGATCATGCGCGGGTAGAAGTGCACGGACTGAATCTTCCAGGCACCGTCCTGTTTGACGAACGTGTTTTCGAAGACGCCCTCGCTCAGCTCGCCGCCGCCGGGAGCACTAGACATGATCAACTCGACTCCACGCGCCTTCGCTGTGCGCCCGTCCGGCGCGACGGAGACGAGAGTCTGCAGGTAGACGTGATCGTTCAGCTCTCCCGTCACGGAGTCCCTGCGGCCCGAATTGATCGAGAGCGTGCCGGATGCTGGCCTTGCCCACGTAGACGCCTTGCAACCCCAGCTCCAGAGTTCCGTTCTCGGCAAAAAGATCCGCCACCTGATCCCAGAGTTTGCGATCGACAGCGTATCCGTAAGTGTCCTGGAGATTGGTGACCTCGGCCTGATCGTTCAGTCGCGCGGCACGCCGTGCGAGTTGGTTGACGCGATCGGCAAGCGATGTGAGTGAGGGAGTTGTGCCGAACGCCCGCTTGGCACCCAGGCTCCCTGTATCCGGGATCGATGCCGTGACGCTCGCGGCAGTGTAGTGAAACGGGACGTGCGCTCCGGAATCCTTCCAGCCAGCGGCAGTGTACGCTGCCGTGACCTTGGGTTCCGAGTGAAGCACGCTGATCTTCCACACTCCGTCTTCCAAGACATACTCATTCTCGTAGACGCCGCTATACCATGTGGCCGAGCCTCCGTAGCCTCCCAACATCGCCAGGATGCGCCATCGCCCCTTCGCGGTTCGGCCCGACGGCGCGAGGCTGATTACCGGCTGGAACAGGATGTGCGGATAGATGCGGCCTTCGGAGAGGCCAAGCTTCCCTTGCCCGACCTTCTCAAAAAAGAGCAGGCGGATCGCATCCTTTCCGCGCACGCCCGACTGGTAGTTGGTGACGGCATCCGCGGTGAACAGGTCCGCGAAGTCGTTCCACAAACCGAGTTCGACGTAGTGTCCGTAGGCATACTGCAGGCGCTTGATGGCGCGGATGGACTCGACGCTTTCAATGTGGGCCTGGAGACGTTCGACCCTTGTTTCGAGGACCGCAACGGGCCCGACGGTTGGGCCGTGGCCAGGACACTCCATGCGCCGATCGCGAGGGCGACGACCAGGATGGGTTTCGAGGGCATCGGCAGGATTCTACCACCTAGGGCCGCACTTGAGTTCGATAAATCGGCACCCCAGAGCGCGAACCCCATCTTAGGGCGCCGGTCGTCCTTATAAGCGATCCGGGCGCGATCCGCCAAACCGCGCAAGCGCCGCTTACGACGTGGGTCCAGGATAGCTTCATGGGCATCCTGACCAATTCACACTTACGAAGTTTATAGCCGGGTTTAATCTCCGTACAAAGCCTACGCACCCGATCGGCAAGATAGGGATGATAACGCCAGCCTCAGGCGTTGGTCCTCCCGCGCGCCTGGCTTACTTGCATCGGTCCGCGGGATTGCGCTTCTCGCGATAACGAACGTGGCAGTTCTGGCAGGCCTCGTCATTACGCCGGCGACGTCGGTCATCTTGTCCTGATTCTTGGCTTGAGCCGCCGTGTAGGCCATCATTCCCGCGTCCCGAAGCCCTTGAACGAACTTGGCCCAATCCGGATTTGCAATCGGAACAGCGGCGCCATTCGAGCACTTGCGCCCGGGCAGCGAGAGGAGGTTGGCAACTTCAGCGATTGCCAGAGCGCTGTTCTCGACGGCTTCCCACTTGCCGTACTGACTCGTCAGCAGGTCGGTGGACATGGCGGGATCTTTTGCATGAGCAACGTCGGCGGGATTCACGTCCTGCGCCGCAAAAACCACATTCGATTCCGGGTATAGTGTTCCCTTCATCAGTTGGCCGAGCGTGGCCACCACTTTGGGTGCGGGCGCCGAGGATTGCCCGAGACAGACGGACACAGCGCTCACGGCGAGGAGCGCCAATAGTGTTTTGGTCATATTAGTGCCGAATCTGGGACGTGATGTCCTTCGTCTCGTAGACCTCGCAGTTGGCTCGCTCCGATATCAGCCCCGCATCGGGAAACGTGCTGAGCGTCATCGTTTTCGGCGTCATCACCCACGGCTCCACGAGCACTTCGGGATCATCCACTGTAACTTCGTACAGAATCTTATTGCCCTGACGAGTGAGCTTCTCGATCACGTGCATCTGGTCGGAATGAAAGAAACCGCCGCGTGCCAGCCATGTGGTATCGACGAACGAGATGGAGTCGAGCACCAGCGTGTCGCCCTCCCAGCTTGCCCCACCGTGTACCCGTAATATGTGGCCTCAATCGCCTTCTTCGGGTCGTGCTTGCGGCCGTCGGTCGGGATGATGCGGATATTCATTATTTCCGCCGCCGCCATCGGCGTATTGGCCGTAGAAGAAGATAATATCGTTCTCCGATTGAACGATGCGCCGGGGCGGGCCCTGCCGCGGATTTCCGAGCGGCTGGCACGTCATCACGGGGTCTTCCTTGTTCGTCCACATATCGAGCGCCTGGACCTTGTCCCAGAACTCGGGTTTGTACATTGGACGATTCGGCCCCCACCGCGAAGGCGCTTCGAATTCGAAATCCATGGTCTGATTGAGTGCCCGGGAACATCCCTCCTGCTGCGTGGGACTGCACCGGCGATTCCCGTAGCGCCAGTTCATGCCGTTCGAATTCCAGTTGCCCGAAAAGTCCGGATGCCCGTTTGCCAACCGGGGTGTTTCCGCGGAAGCTTCCAATCTTCGCCGGAGCTGGCGCCGGTTTCGCAGCCACATGGATTGCAGCCTGCACGCTGGCCGGCACCGGCAACACAACATACACGCTGCCTGTTTCCGTCTGGACCGTAGTCAGGTCGCGAACGGCGGCGCCGTTGCGGCGCTCCATGATCTTGCCCGCGTACAGCGCGTCGACCTTGTTCAGCGGATTGTTCCAGTCCTGATAATCGCCGTAGGTGAACTCGGTGGTTTTGGATCCCTGCTTCACCACCACGCGCTCGGCCATGTATTTGTCGTTCAGAGTGGCGGTCGCGATCGCGCCCGGGACACCGGGAATGGGGTAGGTCACTACTGGCTTACCCGCGTCCCACGATAGGGACGTTTCGCCCGCCTTATCGACACCGTCCTTGAGGAGCGCGGCTGGGTTGGCACCAGGCGTAGCTGCCGGCCCTATGCCAGCGATCGCGGCCTTCGGCGCGCCCTGGGGACTGGCCCACAGGCGGATCAGCCGCTCTTCAACGGCGCCCGGCATCGGCGTCGCCTTTCCCTTCCCCGGAATGATCTCCGCACCCGCGATGTCTTCGTTCCAGGCGTACTGCCCGCTGACCACCTCGACGTTCGAATAGGTTTGTCCATTGGACCGGGTGCACGTGTACTGAACCCGCTGCCCCGGCGCCTGGTAGCTGGTGCTGACGCGATACTTCGTCAGCGTGCAGGGCTGTCCGTCCACCTGGATGGTGCCCTTGCCCTGATATTCGAGCGAGGCGATCAGCTCGTGCTCATCCACGCCCCGCAGCATGCCCATGTACCAGGTCCAGTTGAACAGCACCGAGCGCAGGTCCTTGGCGTCCTTCGCGGGTCTGTAGATCACGGGGTAATCGCCGAACCCCTGCGCCCGCACACCAGCCGGCGCCAGTGCGCCGATGGTGAGAACGGCTCCGATAGCAATCCTCGTCCCAATGATCCTTCGTCGAGATGCCATGATAGTCCGCTCCGTCGTCTATTGGCTATTCGGTGGCGTTCGGAGCGGCGATCTGGATCACGTGCCCGTCCGGCATGGTCACGGTCTTGAGAAAGCCTAACGGACTGCCGTCCTTGCGCGGGAAGGAACATCACTTTGATGTTGTCGCCGGCGTGAAGCGCATTCGGTCCGGTTTTACCAATCCCCCGTTGGGCCAGCGCCGTCGCGGAACCGAGCGTCATCACCCAGTCGGTGGTGGTGCCATCGGCATTTTTGACTGTGAGAGTCAGAGAGCCGTGGGGATTGGAAAACTTGATACTGGCGACAGTCCCCTCGAGATTCGTTTCCTTCTTCATGTCGTACACGCCCGCGAGGGAGTGATGAGCCTGCAAAGAGACGCTGGCGGCCATCAACCACCCAAACAAAGCCACACATCCTAGTGTTCGCTGAAACATTTATGCTCCTCTTCAATAACCGTGATAGGCACTGGCAGCCGTTACGCAGTGACCGCCCGTGAGTATATCACCGGAAAGACGCTGGGCGAGGGGCGGGGGTTACTGGATGCGGCGGGATGCGGCAGCGACTTGGACCGAACGTTGCTCACGTGCGGGCATCGCGGTTCGGTGGTCTCTCAAATTGATGTGACGGCGACTCATCGGGGGCAATGCCCCAGGGCCCGAATCGTTTCCGGTTTCTCAAACACCGGCTACCCGTTGAAGTGATCTCGCCGGCAATAGCGCGGCCCACATCGGCCAAGATCCTGTCGCGGTCGTCGTCCGAACGCGGTCCTTGAGTCAGGTAGGCGGCCACGACCAGCGGCTTGCGGTTCAAAGGCCATATCACCGCGATGTCGTTGCTGGTCTGGTATCCGCCGGTACCGGTCTTATCGCCGATCTCGCAATCCCGCGGAAAACCGGCCCGCAAACGCGCATCGCCGGTGGTATTTGCAACCAGCCATTTCGTGAACATCTTCCGCGACGGCGGTGCGAGGACATCGCCCAGCACAAACTTACGGAGGTTTTGGAGCATCGCAGCGGGTGACGTCGTATCTCTCGGGTCGCCCGGTATGCCTTCATTCAACTCTAGTTCCGTCCGATCGAGCCGAGTCGCGGTGTCGCCGATTGCGCGCCAGAAACTGGTCAGCGCCGCAGGCCCGCCGAAACTCGCGAGAAGCAGATTAGCCGCCGTATTGTCGCTCTCGGTGATGGCAGCGGCGCAAAGGTCGGCCACTGACATTCCGTCACCGCCCACATGGAGCTTCGTGATCGGTGCATGGGAGAGGATATCGTGCTCCGAAAATACGATCCGCCGATCCAGTTGCTCCGCTCCGCGGTCGACACGCTGCAGCACGAACGCAACGGCCGACGCCTTGAAGGTGCTGCACATCGGAAAGCGCTCGTTGCCCCGGTGAGCGACAACAGCCCCTGTGGCCGTATTCAGGACCGCGCATCCGAGCCGCCCGCCGCTACGTTTATCGATGTCGGCAAGGCGAGCTTTCAGCCTGCCGATGTCATGCCCCCAGGCCAGCCGGGCCGTCGCACTCGGCGCGGCGAACCCGAGAAGCATCCGGGTAAATGCGTCTCTGCGAGTCATCGGATGAACGTCTACTTCACGTACGCCAGCAACCGCCCCGCCGTAATCGCGCCAAACCAGCACGCCAGCGACGCCCACGCCAGCATCTTTGCGCTGCCCGTCACGGGCGCCTTATCGAGCTGCGGATCGTCGAAGATCTGCCGCCGCATTCGTATGAGCACGTATAATCCCGCAAACACGAACGCCATCTTGAGATAGAAATCCACAGTCGTGAGCTTGGTTGTGGCGTCAGCGACCAGCATCATGGTTCCGCTCACCGCGTTGATGCCGAACCCCCACCACAATACCGGGAACGCGCGTTCGAAGGGCTTGATTGGAACCGCAGGCCAGAAACCCAGCACAACCAGGCTGATCATGGCGCTCACTCCAGCCACCATGGACATCCCGAGCGTGTGGACGATGAGAATCGTCGGGAAGGCCCAAATGGTTGGGGCGTTTTTCACCCATTGGCTGAATGCCATGTTTTCGATGAACTCAAGAAAGGGGTGGTGCATGTATTGTTCCTTGGCCTTATTGTTCCCGGCGCTCCCGGCGCGCCGTGCTTCTATCCAACACATAGGCGATTATCGCGACGACAACCGTTACCACGCTCACCCAGATAATGGTCCCGACTACCAATGACAAGGTTTCCTCCCTCCCAATTTCAAAGCCCGGCTAAAATGCGTTGCCGAGGAACGGCAACATGCTTCCGCAATACATCACAGCGACCCACAGGACCATGGCGGACACAGCGGCGAACTTGGCCGTAAGCGGCGCGTCCTCCCCAGGTCCCAGGGACCACGGTTCATCGAGAATGGTGAAATACAACGCATTCGCCCCGGCCAGCATCGCCAGTCCGATTTTCCAGTAGAAGGACGGATTGTGTATGTACTGGCCGGGTATCCCCACGAAGAACAACATACCAGTGCCGATGTTCACGCCGAATCCCAACGCGGCCCAAGGCAGCAGGCGATGCAGGGATGCGAAGGACACGCCCCGCATCACTCCCAGAACCCGCAGGTCAACCAGAAACACCACGCCGCACAAAAGGCTCAGGCCAACGAAGTGCAGTGTTTCGCAGGTCGGCCACATCCACGGCGTATCGGTAACGAAGGAACCCACAGTCCGCGCCAGACCGTGGCTCTCCTCTGCGGACGGTGGCGCCGGCGTAGCCGTTCCCTGGCTGGCCCGGATTTCCGCGTGGCGAATTTCGCCGCCTAAGTTGGAGGCGCGGGCCATCAGGCCGAAGGACACCACAGTCAGGATCAGGATCACTCGCCAGATTCCAGCTCGGCACGCGTTCCAGGCGGCGGAATTGCCATAATCCCAGCCAGGCAAACGCTCCGGTGGCCAGCATGAACGCAATGGCCACCAATGCCGCTCCTTCATGGGCTTCGATCAGGGACTTTGATACGCCCGGCAAGGACTTGATGCCGTCCTGCGCGCCATTCCCGCTCATATAGGTGGGGATCGAGATGAGAGCGATTCCCAGCAGGACAGCCAGGCTGGCGCGCTTCAGATCGTCGCTCTTCGTCGATGAGGGAAAGCAAAAACAAACCGCCGCCAATGATCGTGCCGATCGTCGGAAAATGATTGAGTAAGAGATGGATGTGTGTCAAGTCCATATGAACGCCGCGATGCCGCTCGATTACTATAACACCTGGGCTTTTCAAAGATCACGCGGACGGCGCCGAATGGCCTGCAGGCGTCGCCGGTTGCCCCGGAACGGGCGACGTTGCCGCTTCTTCCAGTGCAGTGTTGATCAGGAAACGCTTGCCATCGGGAGATATATCCCAACGCCATGCCTGTCGGCCCCGCCGCCAGTGCCACCCAAAACCGCCGCTCGAAACAGCGGCTTCGGAACTCCAGGTTGAACGGTTCCGCCGGAAGTAGTGACGTCCACCGCCATCCGTGTATTGTCCGGCGCGAAGTAGAACAGCTCTTTGCCGTCGGGGCTCCAGCGCGGCTGGCTACCTCTTCCATTTGACACCGGCCATTTTCCGCCGGTTGACACCGGCTGTACATAGACCTGCTTTTGTCCGGCAGGAGACGCCACATGCCAAACACACTTTGCCGCCGCGCCCGGAGTTGCGCTGGCAGATAACACGTGTGACTGTGCATGCCTGACATGCCTCATGGACAAACACCGCGCAACACGATTCTGGCGTTGCGCATTGAGGTCTCTAATCGCCTGATCACTGAAGCAGAGGCGGTCGTGGTTCGCAACGTCAATGACCGCGTTGCTCGAAACGTTAACCGGCGCGCAGCGCCGCACGCGAGCGGACCTGATCAAGATCAGCAACCTCTACTTGCCTGCCGTGAGTGGTGAGTTTATGTAGAACCGGGATTGATCCGCTTCAATCACCACGACTCGACCTGACGAATCCTCGCGATACACTCGCAAAACAATGCCTGTGAACTCGTCCTCTGCCTGTCCCAGTGATGGAATTCTTGTGGCGTGGTCTCATGTACTAGCGTTAATCCCGGGATCCGAGTCGGACGTGTAGTGTCTGCTCCGTCCTCGTTGCCGCGGAACACAGACTTGGGATTCTCAATCTGAAGTAGAATTGTTCCGATCCCAAGGAGGCCTTATGCGTCGCAGCATTCTAATCGCGCTGGCACTGGCTGTATCGGTTTCAGCCCAAGAGCCCGCCAAAATCTACAACACCGCCAAACAGAAACTCGCCGAGGGCAAGCCGATCACCGGCGCCACGGTCTTCTCGCCCGATCCCAACATGTATTGTGCGGTCGCGAACTCGGGCTACGATTTCACCTGGATCGAGATGCAGCACAGCCCGCTCACGTTTGAAGACGTCGCGCACATGATCTGGGCCTGCCGGGGCGCCACGGCCATGCCGTTCGTTCGCGTGCCCGACGCCACCGAGAGCGATATTCAGAAGGCCACCGACATCGGCGCGCTTGGGATCATCGTGCCGACCGTGGACACGGTGGAAAAAGCTCAGAACGCCGTGAAATGGGCGAAGTATCCGCCGCAGGGACGCCGGAGTATGGGCAACGGCCAATATGGCGCGCTCTATGGCGCCAACTACCGCCAGACCGCGAACGATAACATGGTGGTGGTGATCATGATCGAGACGCCGATTGGCGTCGACAACGCCGAGAAGATCGCCTCGGTTCCGGGCGTCGACGTGATCTTCGCCGCCAGCGTCGATCTCGGCAATTTTTCGGGCCACAAACAGGGCGATCCCGAGTACGACGCCCTGGTGAAACGTATCCACGATGTCACCTTGCAGCACGGAATCAAGCTGGGCGGCCCGCAAGCATGGAATAATCGGCCGGGATTCACGTTCTTCCAAGGCCCGGGGGAAACGCAGTTGATCCGCATCGGCGCCAAAGCGAATTTGAGCAATCAAGTTTTTACGAATGAGATAGATACGGCACCCAAGCCGGCCGCAAAGTAGCTCCAAAGGGCCACTAACCTCGGGGCGAAGCGGATCATCTTTATTACCATATAGCTTGAGCTGTCTATGTGGATAGTCCGACTCGCGCTCCGGCGCCCCTATACCTTCGTCGTGATGTCGCTCGCCATTCTTTTGCTTGGCGTTACGTCGATCGTGACGATGCCGATCGACATCTTCCCCTACATCGACATTCCAGTCGTCAGCGTCGTGTGGAACTACGCCGGCATGTCGCCGCCGGAGATGGAAAGCCGCATTCTTACGGTCTTCGAACGCGGCATGACGACCACGGTCAACGACATCGAGCACATCGAATCGCAGTCCTATTACGGCATCTCTATCGTGCGCGTCTATTTTCAGCCCAACGTGAAGATCGACATGGCGATGTCACAGATCACCGCCATCGCAAACGTAGTGTTGCGCACCATGCCGCCGGGAATTTTCCCGCCCAACGTCATCAAGTACGACGCATCCAGCGTGCCGATTATTCAGTTGGGCCTGGAAAGCAAAACGCTGAGCGAGCAGGAAATCTACGACCTGGCGCAGAACTTCATCCGGACTCCGCTGGCGACCGTTCAAGGCGCCTCGGTGCCGGGCCCCTACGGCGGCAAGCAGCGCCAGGTAGTTGTCGACCTGGACCCAAATGCGCTGTACGCCAAGCAGCTATCGGCCATCGACGTCTCGAATGCGTTCAATCTGCAGAACCTGATCCTTCCGGCAGGAACCATCAAGGTTGGCGACACCGAGTACGCGGTGCGCATCAACAGCAGTCCCGAAATCATCAGCGACATGAACGATCTGCCGATCAAGACGGTAAACGGCGCCACCGTGTATTTGAAAGACGTAGCCACCGTGCGCGACGGATTCTCCGTGCAGACCAACATCGTGCGGACCAATGGAACGCGCGGAGCGCTGCTGACAATCTTGCGCAATGGCCAGGCATCGACGCTCGACATCGTCAACAAGGTGAAGGCCCAGCTTCCCAGGCTGGAGGCCGCCATGCCGCAGGCGTTGAAGATTCGCCAGCTCTTCGATCAGTCGCTATTCGTGCGCGCATCCATTAACGGCGTGGTCAGGGAGGCGCACCATTGCAGCGGTTCTTACCGGCCTGATGATCCTGCTGTTTTTGGGGAGCTGGCGCAGCACGCTGATCGTTTGCATTTCGATTCCGCTGTCGATTCTGACTTCGCTCATCATTCTGAAACTGATGGGGCAAACCATCAACGTGATGACGCTGGGAGGCCTGGCGCTGGCGGTCGGCATTCTGGTGGATGACGCGACTGTGGAAATCGAAAACACGCACCGGAATCTGGCGATGAAGAAGCCGCTGGTACGGGCGGTGCTGGATGGCGCGCAGCAGATTGCGATCCCGGCGTTCGTTTCCACGCTTTCCATCTGCATCGTGTTCGCGCCAGTTCTGCTTTTGACCGGCGCCGCGAAGTTTTTGTTCACGCCGCTGGCGCTGGCCGTGGTTTTCGCAATGCTCGCCTCGTATATGCTGTCGCGCACGCTGATTCCCACCATGGTGCATTACCTGTTGAAGCCGGAAGTCGACATGTATCGCGCCGGCGAGCACGGCGAGGGCGGAACTGCCGAAGGCCACCCGCTGATCTGGCGCATCCATTTCGCGTTCAATCGCCGGTTCGAGCGTTTTCGCGCCGCCTACACGGGATTGCTGGACTGGGCGCTGGATCATCGCGCTCGCCGTTCTAGCCACGTTCTTGATTTTTTCGCTGGGCTCCTTGGGCCTGGTCTACCTGGTGGGAAGGGACTTCTTCCCCACCGTGGATTCCGGGCAGATTCGTCTGCACGCCATAGCGCCGGCTGGAACCCGCATCGAGAAAACCGAGCTGATCTTCGCGGAGATTGAAAGGGAAATCCGGAGCGTCATTCCCGCGGGCGAGTTGGACACGATTCTCGACAATATTGGCGTGCCCCCGGGCGGGTTCAATCTCGCGTTTGGAGACAGCGCGGCGATCGGCAACAACGACGGCGACATTCTCATCTCGATGACCAAGGACCACACGCCCACCGAAGATCACCACCGAGCGGCTGCGCAAGCGGCTGCACGAGAAATTTCCCGAGCTCGTCTTCTTCTTTGAAGCCGCCAATATCACCAATCAGATTCTAAATTCGGGACTGCCCGCGCCCATCGACGTGCAAGTCACCGGGCGCGACGCCGGGCCCAATTACGCGATCGCGCAACAGTTGGAAGAGAAAGTCGCACGCATTCCCGGCGCCGTCGACGTTCACATTCACCAGATCGTGGACGCTCCCGAGCTGCGCATCAATGTCGATCGCATCAAAGCCGGGCAACTTGGACTCACGCAGACGCGACGTCGCCAGCAGTTTGCTGATTTCCCTCAGCGGCAGCAGCCAGGTGGCCCCGAACTTCTGGCTGAATTGGAAGAATGGCGTCAGCTACAACATCCTGATCCAGACGCCGCAATACAAGCTGGATTCCATCGCCAAGCTGATGCGAACGCCCGTTTCCGCCGCGGGCGCCGCCGTGGCGTTCAGCACGCCTAGCTCCATGCAGGGTGTGGCGAACCAGGGCAATGGTTCGACCGGAGCGTCGCCTAATCAAAACTCCACCGCTTATGGCAACCCCGGCGCGCTGCCCTATCAGACCCAGCTGTTGTCGAATCTCGCGACCATCGAGCACAGCACTGGCCCGGAAATCGCGAATCATTACGACGTGCAGCCGGTGTTTGATGTATACGCGAACATCGACCGGCGCGATCTGGGAGGGGTCGCGTCGCAGGTTGAGAAAATTATCGCGCAGACCAAGATCCCCAAGACAACGCAGATCTTTCTGCGCGGACAGGCGGCCACCATGCAAAGTTCGTTCTATCGTCTGGGCCTGGGCCTGCTGGCGGCCATCGTTCTGGTATACCTGTTAATGGCGGTCAATTTCCAATCCTGGGTGGACCCGTTCATTATTCTGACTGCCCTGCCCGGAGCCCTCGCCGGCATCTTGTGGATGCTGTTCGTGACGCAAACGACCCTGAATGTTCCGTCACTGATGGGCGCGATCATGTGCATCGGAGTGGCCACCGCCAACAGCATTCTAATGGTGGTCTTCGCCAATGACGAAAGAATGGAAGGCAAAGGCGCGCGGGCGGCGGCGCTTTCGGCCGGGTATACGCGCTTGCGTCCGGTGCTGATGACCGCGGCCGCCATGATTCTCGGCATGTTGCCGATGGCGCTGGGAATCGGCGAGGGAGCCGAGCAGAACTCCCCGCTGGGCCGGGCCGTGATCGGCGGGCTGTTGCTGGCCACGGTGACAACCTTGATCATCGTACCGATCGTTTACAGCTATATGCGCAAACGGCCGCCCATCGATCACGACCGGCGGATCGAAGAAGAGGAACGCGAAGGACTGCCGGAATCCGAATTCCAGACGTATTGAACTTATCCGATTTAGATTGTAATGACATCATCGACCATTAACGAACCTGACAATCCCATCGATCGGGCGTCGACCGAGGAGGAATTGCGCGCCGAAATCGAGCGGCTGACCCAGCAGTTGGAGCAAAAGAATACGCGCGGAGCGCATTCGGCGCTGGAGCACCCCCAACGGCCGCCGGGAGTCAAGATCGTGTTGCTGCTCCTGCTTGTGGCCGCGATTTTTCTGGTGGCTTTCTTCGTGGGCTATATCCCGCGTCACCAGCGGGAGCTGCAAATTACCGCCGAAGCCAGCGCGCAGAATGAAGCGCTGCCCGATGTTACCGTGGTGACGGCGAAGAGAGCGTCCACGGTGGGCGACCTAGTGCTGCCCGGCAATATTCAGGCCGGTTACGGAAGCGCCCATCCTGGCGCGCGCGGAAGGCTACGTGCAACGCCGCTACGTGGATATTGGCGATCGCGTTGTTCCTGGGCAGCTTCTGGCGGAAGTAGAAGCGCCGGATCTAGATCAGCAGGTTCGGCAAGCCCAAGCCGCGGTGGAGCAGGCGGAGGCGGATTTGGCGCGCGCCAACGCGGCCTTGGAACAGGGTAAGGCCAACGAATCGATCGCCAAGGTGACAGCCTCCCGCTGGGACAATCTGGTGCGGCGTGGCGCGGTCTCCAAACAAGAGAACGATCAATATCAGGCGCAATATCAGGCCCAGGCCGCCAATGTGCGGGCGCTCGAGCGGGCTGTGGACGCAGCCAAGGGAAACATCGCCGCCATGCAGGCCAACGTCGGGCGGTTGAGCGAAATGCAGGGTTACCTCAAGGTGCGCGCGCCATTCGCGGGCGTCATCACGCTCCGCAACGTCGACGTGGGAACCCTGATCAATAACGGCAACACGATGCTGTTTCGCATCGCACAAACCAATCTGCTTCGCACTTACTTGAATGTTCCGCAGTCCAGCGCCTCGGATGTGCACGCCGGCCAGATGGCGTCGCTGGCCACGCCCGAGCTTCCGGAGCGCAAATTCTCCGGCGCTGTTACGCGCACCGCCAATGCCTTGGATCCCTCCAGCCGAACGCTGCTGGTAGAGGTTCAAGTGCCCAATCCGGAAGGCAAGCTGCTGCCCGGCATGTACGTCGAGGTGGACTTGCATCTTCCGCGCAAAGATCCACCGCTGCTTCTGCCCAGCGATACTTTATCGGTGCGGCCGGAGGGGACCATGGTTGCCATGCTCGATTCGAGCAACGCGGTTCACTTTCAGCGCGTCGTGGTCGGCCGGGACTATGGCAGCCAGATCGAGATCCTCTCGGGGCTGAACGCCGGACAGCGCGTGATTGCGAATCCGAACGATTCCGTCCAGGAAGGCGTGAAGGTGCATCCGGTAATGGTGGCGGGCGACGGAAGCGCATCCAAACGCTCCCGCTAGTTCGTGTCCTCCACTACCCTGCCGTACTCTGAAAGAACACGGCCATGGCCCGCATCGCCGGGCCGTGTGCTTGGAACCGAATCCATCACATGAACAAGATCAGTATGAAGAAGATCAGCGTCGTATTTCTATGTTTGCTCCTGCTCGCGCCGGCGGGTTTTCCGGCGGAAGTGTTCGACTGGCTGAGGCAGCCCTACGTGGAGCACCCGATCGCACCCGTGGATCTGGCGAATTCACCGCGGATTCGCCAACTGCTGCGATCGGGCAACATTTATCTTTCGCTTCCCGATGCAATCGCGCTGGCCATCGAGAACAATCTCGATATTCAACTCGAGCGCTATGCTTTGCCCACGGCCGATACCGAGGTGCTGCGGGCCAAGGGCGGCGGACTGCTGCGAGGACTGACGTACAACGTGTTTGAAGTTCCGGTAGGCGTGGGCGGCCCGGCCAGTCCTCTGGTGACGTCGGCGGCGGCTCTCAGCGTCGGAGCAGCAGGTTCGGTGCCGACCAATCCTTCCGAGCTCGGCGCCCTCTCCGAACAACTGGACAATCTTTCCATGCTTCAGAACGTTCCTCTCTCGACAGGTCCGGCGATTCCGCAGTTTGACCCCGCGCTCACCGGTCAATTGAACTGGACACATCAAACCACGCCCGACACCCAGTCCGCTGGCCTACGGCGCCAACGCGCTCGCAGGCAGCACCACCAACGCCAACGCAGCTTATACCCAAGGCTTCGGGCCAGGGACGGAGCTGAATGTCGGCTTCGACAACTCTCGCTACACGACGAATTCTCTGCTGAATGCCTTTAGCCCTTACACGACGTCCAGCCTTGGGTTCACAGTCACCCAGCCGCTGCTGCGCGGATTCGGACTGGCGGTGAATCGCCGCTTCATTCGCATTTCGAAGAACGAGCAGAAAATCGCGAACCTGCTGGTGCAGCAGCAGCTCATCGCCACGGTCTACGGAGTGGTGCGCCTGTATACGGACCTGGTCGCGCTTTATGAAGACGTCAAGGTGAAGGAAGAGACCCTGGCCTCGGCCGAGAAGCTTTACGCCGACACCAAGGCGGAAGTGGACGAGGGCACGCAGGCGCCCATCGAGCTGACGCGCGCCAACGCGCAGGTTTACTCCATCCGCCAGGATCTGATCGACTCGCGCGGGCTGCTGGAGGAGCAGGAGGCGATCGTCAAGAACGTGATCACGCGCCGCACCGACAACGATCCCGAAGTGCTGAACGCGCGCATCATTCCCACCGATTCCATCGAAGTTCCCGCCGCCGACGAAACCCGCCCCTTGCAGGACTTGCTTACGCTGGCCTTCGCCAATCGGCCCGATTTGACGCAGGCCGGGGTCCAAGTGGAGAACTCGCAAATCAGCTTGCAAGGCTCCCGCAACGGACTGCGGCCGGAAATCGATCTGGTCGGCGTGGCCCAGAACAACGCGCTGGCGGGCCAATTGAATCCGCTGAGTCCGGCGTGGCATCGATTCGCCGCTCATCGGCGGTTACGGCAATGCGCTCGAGCAGCTTGCCACGCGCAAGTATCCAACCTATGGCGTCGGCCTCAATATCACGCTGCCGCTGCGCAACCGGATCGCTCAGGCCGATGTCACGCGCGACGAGATCCTGCTCCGTCAAAGCCAGGTCCTGCAACAACAGCTTCACAAGCAGGCGCAGCTCGAAGTAGAGGACGCGCTGATCGCCATGCGCCGCGCGCGCGCCTCGTATGAAGCGGCGTTCCAGACCGAGAAGCTGCAGCAGGAATCTCTCGATGTCGAGCAGGCCAAGTTCGACGTCGGCGCGTCCACCAGCTTTTTCATCATTCAATATCAAAGCTATCTGGCGCAGGCGAAGTCGACTGTCGTGGTCGCAAAAAGCGCGTATCTGAAGGCGCGAGCTGCCTTGGAACGGGCTACCGGCACCATTCTCGAAGACAATCATGTGTCCTTGCCGGACGCGGTGCGGGGACGCTAATCAGACGCGCTCAAGGCTTGCGCGCGATCAATTCGAAATTGCTGCTCAGCTCACGAAGCAACGGCACTCGCGTGAGCGCTTCGTCGAGTGTCCGCGCCAGCCGATACCCCGCGGCCCAGGACGGAAACAAACCGGCCAGCGGCGTGGACGTGAAATCAAACCAACGCGTCCCGGTCGCAAAGGCCGCGCCCCGGAATGGCGCCGCGGTAGGCCCCGGCAAAAGCTGGCGCTCGTCCTCGGTCTGATACTTCGCCATCAGTTTGGGCACCAGGAGCTGGCCCAGGAAGCCCGAGAGGCGCCGCGCGCTCGGATCCAGCGCATAGAACCCGCCGCCGTTGCGAAGTAGCCGTGCAAGCTGGTCCGGAAACGCCGCCAGATCTCGATCCGGCAAGTGATGCAGGAAAAAGATCGCTATCACGGCATCGAACGGACCGTCTCCCAGCGCCGCGGTTTGCCAACTTCCGGAAACGAAACGGACGTTAGTAACGTTTCGAACGGCGGCTACCCTGCCCGCCTCCGCGATCGCCGTGGGAGAAAGATCGACGCCCGTCACGTGCGCGACATGGGGCGCCAGCAACAACTCCGTATCGCCGATGCCACAGCCGATGCTCAACACGCGCGATCCGCCGCCGAGGGCGATGGCGCGAACAATTCTGCGCACCAGGTACTCGCGAAACAAAACCACAGCCGGCTGTGCGAACAGGCTCGGCCCGTAGGTGCCGTAAAGGTTCTCGTAATACGCCAGTTCGCGCTCGAGCACTGCGTCCGAACCGGCCAGCGGGGATACCTGAGACACGACCCTATTCTACCGGGGCCCGGCGCCCGCGTAAAAGAAATGCAAACAAAATGTAGAACTCTTGGTGCGCGGCGGATCGCCTCGTATACTCGATTAGGACCGCGAATTTCGCGGCACTCTAGCTGTGTCTACCACCAACTTTGAACCGATCGAAAGCTCACTGATTTACGAGTCGCCGCGTCATAATTTCTGGCTGACCGAGATTGGTGAGCGCGCGGCCGGAGCCGCACTCCTGGCCATTGCGAGCCCGGTGATCGCCGGATCAGCGCTTGCGATCGCTGCCTTGTCGGGAAGGACCCCGATCATCGCGCACTTGCGCGTCGCGCGGAATGGACGGCCATTCTGGATGCTGAAGCTCCGAACCATGTGGCCGGAATCGAGTTCCAACGCAGGAGCCGCCGGTTGGATCGAACGTATTGTCGCCGAGCCCGATGGGGCTGGCAAAGATCCTTCCGACGCACGGGTAACTGGCTGGTTCGCGGCGTTCTGCCGCAGACATTCCATCGACGAACTGCCGCAGTTGTGGCATGTGGCATGCGGCGAGATGTCGCTGGTCGGCCCGCGCCCTTTGACGCGCAGCGAAATCGATCGCTACTACGCGGAGAACGCCGGCGAGTTACTGTCCGTGAAACCGGGCCTCACGGGACTGTGGCAAATCCGCGGCCGGAGCGCGGTTCGATTTCCACGCCGCGCCGCCATGGATCTGGAATTGGTGCGCAGCCTCACCAAGAAAATGTACTGGAAGATTCTGGCCCGCACCATACCGGCCATCATCAAAGGCAACGGCGCCTGGTAAGAACCAGGCGCACGTATTAGCTTCCAGCTGGATTGGCTTCTGGCCTATTGGCTGATTGCGATCGTCGTCGTGTCAGGGCTGGTGATGCCGCCCACCGAGATCTGCAACGGCACCTGATCGCCCGGCGCGGCATTCGGCACGGTGATGTTCAACTGGTTGACGCCGACGAACTGAGGACTCAGACCCGAGAACGCAACCTTTGCCGTCACGCCACCGATCATCACCTGCGGTGTCACCAAGTTAGTGCGCAACTCACTGCCCCCGTTTTCTCCATCGGCCGGCGTATGATCCACCGCGCCCAATCCCGTGGCGTACACTACCAGAACGTCGCCTGGCTTAGCTGGATGCGTGGTGAGTCCGGGCACCGCGCCAACCGGCCAGGCGAGCGTGCCGTCGCTGAAGTTGACCGCGACTCCTCGGCCATTCGAGGCAAACACGCCGGGAGAAAACGGTCCAACCTGTACTTGGGCTGTCGCCAGTTTCCCGTTGTTGTCCACCACCACCTTGACCGTGGCCGACGTTCCGCTGGGCACGATCTCCCAGGGCACCTGAACGTTCAATTGCGACGAAGTGCCCGGCGCCGCAAAAAGCATGGGCGCGCGGACTTGGGTGGCGCCGTTTTCAAACTGCACGAGTACGCCGCCAAGCTTGGTGGACAACGGAATCGTATCGGCTGAGGCGACGGTGTTCGCTAAATTCGTCCCAAAAATTGAGATCAGGGAGCCCGGAGTAATCGGCTGGCCAGCGGCAAAACTCGCGCCGTTCAAAATTCCTCCCTTCGAAATCGACGGCTGCGCGAAGCCGAGGCCGGCGCTGATCAATAACAGGCCGGAAAATGAAAGAATTACGCGATAAGTCTTCATGTCAAAGTAGTCCCTGCGCCCACTATAGGTCCGAGCAGCCACGATAGGCAATGACCAAACGGTAAAATCTTTGTGAAGAACTCAGTGCGCGGTCTTCGACGATGGCTGCAACTGCTGCCATGTCTCAGCGACTTCCTGATCGCGTCCGCCATCGCGCTCGACCGCGATACGAGCTTCCGCCAGCGCTTCCGGGCCGTGACCTGCTATCGCAAGGAGTTTCGCCAATGCCCAGTGCGGTTTAAACCAGTTGGGCGCCCAGGCAATGGCATTGCGGAGCGCCCGCTCCGTGCTCACAGCATCGTTTTCTTCAGCGAACAACACGGCCAGGTTGTACCAGGCGTTTTGGCGATCCTCCGCGCTTCCGGCCGCGCGAATGGCTGCTTCCAGCGCTTGTTGGCGGGCGAGGAGCCGCATGGTGAATATCGGCGCGCGAAGTGACGCTTGCCGCATTGCGAGCGAGTAGCCTAGATCGGAACTTGCGCCAGGAAGCTGCCGGCGCAACACCTCGCGATATGCCTTGGACGCCCCGCCGATGTCTCCAGCGGCCATTCGTTGCTGAGTGATCGCGAAGGCGCGGTCCGCGGCGATCATTTGAACCGCTGCACTTACGAGAAGGAACGCGGCCGCACCACAAGGAATCAGGATCCAACGGCGTGCGTGCTGGATGGGAACATCAGACTTCCATGGCGTCCACGCCGTCACCACGAGAAGCGCGACAAGCAAGTGGAAATAGAGAGCCGTCGCGACGACAAAAACCGTGAATTGCTGCGCCACAAGTGTGCCTGCCAGCGCGGCGGCCAGCGGTGGCCCAAGCGGATTGCCCGAACGGCACGCGCGAATCGCTGCCACAGCGCCCAGTCCGCACAGCGCCGCCAGCACCAGCAATCCGGAGATGCCTTCCCCCGTCAACGCGTCGAGAAACATGTTGTGTGGCGATTCGTGATAGAAATCCGGATACGCCGCCGCGAGTTCTTCGGATTCGAAACGCGGAAACTCAGTGCCAAATACTTCCGGGCCGAAACCGGTAACGGGCTTTTCAGCGCTCATGCGCAGTGAATCGCGCCACAGCAGCAGCCGAGCTCCGCCGCGTGCGTCTTCCAGAGACCAATGCAGGCGTGCGCGCAGCTTCACTCCCGCAGGTGAGTAGAAGAACAAAACTAACCCGCTGGCGCAGACCAGCCCGACGACTCCGGCGCGTGCACCGATTCGCCGGCGCCGCGTGAATAACAGTACAACGCCTCCAACCGCGGCGCCGAGCATCGCAGCGCGCGTTCCGTTCAGTACGATCGCGACGGCCGCCAACCCGGATGTTGCCACCGCCGTCATTCGCCAGAACCGCGTGGTTTCAAGCCGCCCCAGCGCCAGCCCGAAGAAAACCACGACCACCAGCCACGCAGCGAAATAGTCGGCGTGTCCCAACGTGCCCGGTGGACGAACAATCGCAAGAGTCCCTTCCCCAACTTGATAAGCTTGTGCGGGCAGAAGCGGATCCCAGCCGAAATACTGCGCGATCCCGTAGCAGGCCGCCACCACGCCGCTCGCCACCGCGGCTCGCAACAGTATTCGCACGCCGTCCGCATGCGCAGCCAGCCAGCCGGCCGCCAGCAGTATGAACAGCACCAGCGCCGTCTCGGAGATTAGGCCAAAACGCCTCCACAGGCCTCCGCCAAAGGAAAGCGCCCGATTGGATGAGAACGCACTCGCGAACGCAAAAACCAGCCACTCCGCGGCGAGCAAACCGGCCAGCCACCGTCCTGCGGCGGCTCGCAACAGCGCACGCATATTGTACGTATTTGCACTCAAATGTAACAACATTAGCGCCGTTCCGAATAGGAGAATCGCTAATTTCGGCGTAACATCGAAATAAGCGAGCGCGCCGGGAACAATCAGCAGCGGAATCAGCGCAACCACGAGCGCCACGATCGGGAGCATGTTCAGGTGACGCGCGCGGTCCGGGAGCGGTAACAGCATGTACTACTCATTCGACGCTTTTGAATACCTTAAGCATCTGCGCGCCCGTTGGCTGGTGTTGATCACGGCTTGCGGTTTAGCGTCGGCGTTCGCGCTCGCCATCAGTCTTTTGCTTCCTAAACAGTATACGGCCACCGCCAGCGTGATCATCGAACCTCCGGGAGGCAGCGACGCGCGGCTCACCACGGCCGTTAGCGCCATGTATCTGGAGTCGCTGAAGACGTATGAACTTTTCGCCAACGGCAACACGCTATTCGCGAAGGCCGCGGATCTGTTTCATCTGCGTCGAGACAGCTCCCAGTCCATCGAGTCGCTCAAGCGGAAAGTGCTCAAGGTGACTAAGGTGCGCGATACGAAAGTGCTGGAAATCAGCGCGACGCTCGGCGACGCCAAGCAGGCGCAAGCTCTCGCGCAGTATTTGGCCACCGAGACGGTAGACATCAGCCATGCCGAAAACCTGGCCTCGGATCGCGATTTCATCGACGCCGGCTCGCAGCAAGCGAACGAAGCGAGACGGCACTTGGACGAATTGGAAAAGGCCTGGAACGCGTTAGCGGTGAATGAACCAGTGGAATCTCTCGAATCGGAGATTGACGCTGACGTCGCCCTGCGCGGCAACGTTGAAGAGCAGCTTATCGCCGCGGAATCCGAGGCCGCCGAGTACCAGCAGCAGGCACGCGACAGCTCATTCGCCCGCGAACAGCTGAGCGCGGCCCAGGCGCGAGTAGCGATTCTGACGGCGCGATCCCGCGAATTGCAACGGGTCATTCAAGCCAAGGCGGCGACGCTGGCGGGCCGAAACTCCCGGCGCCAGTCGCTCGAAGCGGCGCTCGACGTGGCGCGGCAGTCCTATCAGACGTTAGCCACACATTTGCTCGAGGCGCAAGCTTCCGCGGGTACGCATGCCGAACGGCTGCGCATCATCGATCCGGGCATCGTCCCGCAACGGCCAAGTTCACCCAACATTCCGCTCAACGTCGCGGTGGCGCTGCTAGTGGCGCTGATCGCATCGATCGTCTATCTGAGCGCGGTGTTCGTCTACAGCAGAAAGCAGATCCGCTACGAAGCGTTCGAGCGTGAGATCGGCACCCGCGAGATCCGGGCATGATCCCCACGGTAGACGCTCGCCTGCGGCGCGAACTCTTATTGGGCACCACGCTGGGTGCCTACGCAACAGCCGTGGCGACGATTCCTGGCGTTGCGCTTAAAGCCCTGCTGGCCGCGCCCCTGCTTGTAATTCCCATCTTTTGGACTCTCATCCGAACGCCCACAGCATGGCTGGCATTGTTCTTCGGATGCGCCCTGCTGACTCCGCCGCTTCCAATCCCGTTGGGCGACACGGGACCGCACATTGCGATTCTGGTCGCGGGTTTCGGACTGTTCGCCGGATTCTTGCGATTGGGCGAATGGCGATTCCGGCCCGATGGGCTCGCCATTCCGGTGATCGCGCTGTTGACGATCTTCGCCGCCAGCGTCGCAACCGCGGCAGTTTACTCCGGAGGCGCGATCGCCGCCGCAAGCCTCGCCCGCGTGGCCCTATTTGGAGTTTCCGTTTACGTTTTCCTCTACACACGTGACGGTCCCGGCCGATTGAGCCCGTTGCAGTCCTGGAGAGCGATCCACTGGCTGTTCTGGGCGGGCGCACTGTCCGCTCTGTTCGCCTGCGTCGACTTTTACTTTCAGTTCCCGGCGCCGGCGGGATACGAACAACAGTTCGTGTGGCTGGAGAGTGGCGTATTTCGCCGCGCGCAAGGCTTCTTCTACGAGGCCAGCACGCTCGGCAATCTGTGCGCCTTCTTTTTGGAAATGATCGCCGTGACGCTGTTCCTGCGCAAGAACGATTCGCCCATGCGACGATTGGTGTTGCTCCTGGGCGCGATTCCGCTCGCAGCGGCGCTCATCTTGTCGTTCTCTCGCGCGTCGCTCGTGAATCTCGCGGTAGCGTTGGCGGTCCTGCTGTGGTTGCGCCGCGATCGCATCCGTTGGCGGCGGCTGGTGGTGGCCGCTGTGACTTTCGGAGGAGCAAGTCTCGCCATTCTTTGGGCTGCATTCCCGGTGTTCGCGCAGACGGCATGGCTACGTGTCTTCGCCGCGTTCGAGTATTTCTCGGAGTCGCCCAACGCAGTCCTTTCTGGCCGCGTCGACGCTTGGCGGACGCTGGTGGATTATCTCGTGGCCAACCCCTGGCACGCTTTGCTGGGCATCGGATACAAGACGCTCCCGTATTCCGATTTCATCGGGGCCACGGCCGTTGGGGACAACACCTACCTGACGCTGCTCGTGGAAACCGGCATCGCAGGCTTGGCGGCTGTGGTGGCGCTCAACATCGCAATTCTTGTGTACGCCTATCGCGCGGCTCGTTCGGATGAGCCGGTGCGATCGTTCACCGGCGCTTGGATGCTTTGCTTTTGGGCCGGCCAGAGTGTGCAGATGCTCTCCGCCGATTTGCTCACATATTGGCGCATTCTCCCGGTCTATTTTTTTGTCCTCGCGCTGGCCACTCGAACACCCCAGTGAAAATACTGTTTCTGGATCAATTCAGCGAATTGGGCGGCGCTCAGCAAACTCTGCTCGATACGGCGGAAGCGGTGCTGCAGAAGGGCTGGCAGGCGCGCGCGCTCGTACCGGGGCATGGCCCGCTTGTGGAAAAGCTTGAGTCGCTCGGCATTCCCACTGGCGAAATCCCCTCGGGACCTTATCGCTCGGGCAGCAAAAGTGCCGCCGATTCCTTTCGCTTCGCACTGGATTTGCATAAGCAGATGCGCGCGATCAGCGCTATCACCGCGCAACACAACTTCGACCTGATCTACGTGAACGGTCCTCGTCTTTTGCCCGCCGCGGCGCTCGCATCGCGCGGATCTGCACAGACTTTGTTCCACGCCCACAGTCACATCCGCGGCGTGGGCGCGTCTCTGTTGGGCCGGAGTATCCAAAGAGCGCGGGCCACGACGATTGGATGCAGTAATTCTGTGCTGGATCCGCTGCGCCGCTGCACGCCCGCACAAAACACGTTCGTGGTCCCTAACGGCGTCCGCGACACGGGTTATCGCGAGCGCGATTTCGGACGCAACGGAAATTGGCGCATCGGAATCGTCGGGCGCATTGCGCCGGAAAAAGGTCAGTTAGAATTCGCCGGCGCGGCGGCGATGCTCGCGCGCGATCTATCCAGAGCCCGGTTTGTGATTTGCGGCGCACCCCTGTTTGGCTCGTCCTCGGAGTACTTCGATGCAGTGCGGCGACGGGCGCGCGGCCTTCCCGTGGAATTCGTGGCGTGGCAATCGGACGTCGGCCCAATTCTCCGCGAGTTGGATCTATTGCTGGTCCCATCGAAGCGCGAAGGCATGGCGCGTATTATCGTCGAAGCGTTCTCCGCGGGCGTCCCGGTGATCGCGTTTCCAGCCGGAGGAATTCCCGAGGTCGTGCTGGACAGCGAGACCGGATTTCTCACGCGCGAGTTTTCGGCTGACGCCTTGGCGTCGCGCATCCGCGATGTGATCGAAACCCCACAGGCATTACAGCGCGTGGCCCGGAACGCGCGCCAAGCGTGGGCGCGGTGCTACACAATTCCCGCTTATCGGAAAAACATCATTCGGGTGCTCGAAGAAGTGGCGGTCTCTTCACCAGCAGACCGCGGAACAGAAGCGCTGCGGCTACGCACATAGCGGACGCCACGGCTAGTACGGGCGGATATCCGAAGCGCGCCAACATCCCGCCGGACACGGCCGCGGCGATGGCTTGCCCGCCGAACATCACCAGGAAGTTGAGCGCGGAAGCGCTGTCGCGCTCGCCGGGCGCTGCGCTGTCCATCAAGAGCGTGAACATTCCGGGCTCGCTCATGTATTGAAACGTCATGTAGCCTGTGTACGCGACAGCACCCCACATGGGACCGGCGGCCATCGCGAGCGCGAGCATTCCTAACGCGGTTGCCAGTTCCATTCCATAAATCGCCCGCGCGGTGCCGAACTTGCGAAAGAAAAACGGCGCGCACAGGATGGCCACGACCTGCGCCAATTGCGCCGACGAGAAGACGTAGCTAATGTGCTCCACCGGCATGTGCATCCGCGCGAAGAATACGTTGGTGAAAGGATTGAATGTGCCGGTGGCAAGATTCCATACAGCCATCGCAATTAAGAAGCGCAGCACGATGGGGCCGGGCCGATGCAGCTTGCCTTTTCCCGCCACAACCGCACTCGACATATTCACGCCTGCGAGCGGCCACAGAGATAACAAGACGATCGCGCAGCCGGCCAGCAGCGATACCCTGTACGACGCGATGCTGGAGGATGCCCGTGTAAAGTGCGTAATCCAACCCGGCAGCCGGCCCGCCGCCAAGCTCCCGAAGATTCCGATCGAGATTCCAGACGAGCAGATGAAACTGAAGCCGCGCGGGCGGCTCTTCTCGGTGGTCACCGATGCTACCGCGGGGGCGAGCGCCACGGGCCAGACAGACATGGCCAGGCCCGTCAACACAGCCAGAATGAGCAACGCTGGCCCCGAAGTGATTGTCGCCCGCATCGCGCAAAGCCCGGACGTGAGCGCGAACGAGACCATCAGGGTCCTGCGCATGCCGAACCGCCGAATTGCAAAGACCGACAACACGGAGCCCACGACGTTGCCAGCCGTCATCAGCCCCGACATCAATCCCAGGAAGTTCTCGCGGAATCCCAACTGGAGCAAATACAAGTTGTAGAGGAAGAAGAACACGAACATGCCGAAATCGAAGAAAGCCTCCGATGCCAGCAGCCGCCAATATTCAGGACCGAGTTCCAGGTTGGGGCCGAACCAGCGGACCGCGCTCCCCGCAATGGATGGGAGTGCGCGCGCATGATGCCACGCGCGTGAAGAAATGTAGCGTGAATGCCGTAAGCGGCCACGCGCTCGAATCCGCCATGTGAGCTGGCTCCGGGGAACATGCACCGCGTCCGCGGGCGCTGGAAGGCGCTCAGGTACGATGCGGCGCCGAAGCACGGCAATTCGATCGCGGCGCGAATCAAGGAGCGCCCAGTGCAGCCAGAGCTCGTCCTTATTGGGATGAAAGATGCCCGCAACGGGCGACCAGGAAAATGTTTCCAACCATCGAACCACATCCACCGGGAGCCGCTCGATCTCCTCGTACGCTGCCTCGGGCAGCCGGCATGCGTACCAACGCTCTGCCAGCGCGAAGCACACGGCCTCCAATCGGCGCAGTGATTCGTCGTGTAACTCGATCCACTCGGCCCAAAGCCTCGCATCATCGGCGCGATGATGCAAAAGCCAGGCGAGCTCGTACATATGGAACAGCCGTGGATCGCCACGCAGCAGATGCCGCAGCAAGTGGAGCGAGGAGTATGCGATCGCGTCTGCCGGATGGAGCCCAGTGAATCGCAGGCCCTCCAGTTCCCGGCCCTGGCGGCGTTCCCAGAAGCAATCCAGACCGCGCGGAGCCAGCCGCTCCGTTTGTTCATTCCAAAAGCGGAAATGCAGCTCGATCGACAACGGCATGTCCGGATCAAAGAAATCGCCGCGCCACTGCCAACCGGTCTTCCGAACCATGGTCGGCAAATGGTCGATGGGATTGCGATCGTCCGGGACTATCGGCTCATAGCCCAAGCGCGTTGCCGCATCCCGCGCCCCATACACATCTTCACGCGGAAAGAGAAAGTCGATGTCGCCTTGCGGACGGCGGCGCGGATCGGGAACGAACAGCGGGCAATGGCTGAAACCCTTGAGGATCGCATACTCGACTCCTTCGGCATCGAATGCCGAGGTAATTTCCTTATACGTGGCTTGCGTTCGCATCCAACGTTGGGCATTATTGTTCAAGTCGCGATGAATACGCTGCCGTACCGCATCCGGCAGCTGATCGCCACACACGGCGCCGAGCGCCAACGTTAGCTGAAATCGATCCGAAAACTCCAGCGCTTTCTTCCAGGCATCTTCATCGAGAGCCGCCAGCGCCTCACGGTCCGGCCCAGCGAATTGCAACGCACCGAGCACCGCGCTCGCAAACGCCGGAATCTGCTGATTCAGTGGTTTCAGAAATCGAATCTCAGCGCAAATTGCATCCGCCGCGGATTCCCAGCGGAGAACGCCTTACCAAAAAACGGTCCGAAATCGGGATATGGCCCTGGGATTCCGAGATTAGGATGATTCAACGCGTTGAATGTTTCCCAACGGAATTCCACCGATTTTCCTTCCGCCAGAATGAACCGGCGGTGCAGCGCGACATCCACCACCTCGTTGCCGGGTCCCGGAATAATGTCGCGGCCGGCGTCGCCGAACGTGTACGGCGCCGGATCCGAAAACGCGGCGGTGTTAAACAGATGATCGGCGCTGCGCTGGTTGATCGGCAAGCCAATGGACTGTCCGGGCACGATATTCGGGCGGTTGGGCGTGCCCGAATTTGCGAAATCGGTCGCATAGTAGACGGGGTTCAACGGTGTTCCCGTCTGGAACGTCATGTTTCCGCTGATCTGCCAGTTGCTCAGAATAGGTTTCCACACTGGCGCGGCGGGTATCGAATAAACATACCCGGCGCTCAAGCGGTAGCGGACATCAAAGAACGATAGGCCGCGCTCCAGCCGCAAATTTCGCTCGTCCTGCGCGCCGAAACTTTCGTAACTGCCCGCTACTGGCGAGTCGGCATCGTCGATCGATTTCGCCCATACAAAACTCGCGAGAAAAGAAAGCCGCCGCGAGAAGCGCTTTTCTCCCTTAATCTGAAGCGAATTATAGATTGAGTTTCCGATATGCTGAATTTGATACAGCGTCCCCAGTTCCGGAAAGGTCCGCAACGACTGCAAATCCCCCGGCCGCGGCGGCAAATCCCTTCCCACTTCCACCTGCGCGGGCGTATTGAACCGCCGAAACAGTGAAAGGTCCGTGCCCTTGGAACCCACGTAAGCGATCTCGAATATCGTGTTTCCCGGCAGCTCTTGCTGGATGCTCGCCGACCATTGCTGCGCGTACGTCATGGGTGCGTTCGGGTCCACGCCGTAGTAGCTCGGGAAGCCCGTGGAACTGCTTTGCGGAAACCCGCCCTGGATCGTTAACACCGGCGCCAATCCGCCGGGTTCGTTGAGCTGATTGCTAAGGCCGTTGCGGACCAGATCGTAAGCTTCGATCGCCAAAGCAGGACTGAAGTAGATACCGTATCCCGCGCGGAACACGGTATCTTTCGCATGCGGGAACCAATGCGGCAACCGCGCCGCTAATCCGAGCCGCGGCGCAAAGTTCAAGCGATTAGGATTGGTTACCGTGTTCACCGGCTGAAGCACAGGCGCGTTCGGCAACGTGGAATAGTTCAGATTGAGAAGACTACCGCGATCCTCGCTGAATGGCGCGGCGTACTCATACCGCAGCCCCGCCGAAATGCTGATGCGCGGCGTGATCCTCCAATCGTCTTGTACGAATGCCGCATACGCGTTTTGCCGCAGGTACGCCTGTGGATTGCCCACGCTGCGCTGTGTCTGAGCAGGATATCCAAGCAGAAAATCGGCGAACGCATCGCCGGTTGTGTTGGGATTCTGTGGATCGGACGTGTAGCCACCGTTAAAAATGAAGTTGCCGCGCGAGAACAAGCTCTGCAGGTACCCCATGGTGAAATGCGTGAACTGAAAGCCGGTCTTCCAGGTGTGCCGGCCCACGGTCCGCGAGAAGCTATTGGAAAAGTTCCACGTGTTGTCGCGTTGGATCTGCGGAAGGTTGTCGGAATCCTGCACGGTATCGTAATCGGTGACGGTCAGCGCGGGCAGACCGTAGTTGGATGGATCGTTCGAGAGGCCCGTAATGCCGAGGTTCCCCAGCACGTTCGCGCCGAACGCATTAGTTGACAGATCGAAGACGCGCAGCCGTGTGAATGAGAAGCGCGTTTCGTTCACCCAGGACGCGCCCGCGAAAGTATTGCCGATGGCCGCCTGCTGCGCGCGCAGATTCTCCACGGTAGGAAGCGCGGGAAACGATCCCGCCAAGAGCGAGCGTTCGTCATTGATCGTGTAGCGCGCGAAAAGCCGGTCTCGCTCTCCCCAGCCGCGATCGATGCGCACGGTCCCGTTATCGCTGTTGTCGCGATTGGGCGTCGAGTCGACGTAGTCGAATCCGTTCGCGAGCGGCGCATTCGGCAAAGGCTCATAGAGTGCCAGATACTTCGCCACCGTGGGGTCGATCATGCTCGATGGGATGATGTTGTTCGGAAAGGGCGCTCGGTTGCCGCCGGCATCGAGACTGAGCGGGTTGAAAATCATTGAACCGCCGGTAAAATCGCCGCCGCGAACAGTAGCCGTCGGAACCAGGTGCTGCGTGGGGCTCGCCGAAAGCGAGCGCAGTCCTTCATAGGACACAAAGAAGTACGTAGCGTGCGCGATCGGGCCGCTCAGACTGCCGCCGAATTGGTTCTGCCGGAAGATCGCAGAAGGCAGTCCACCGACCGCGAAGAACCCGTTGGCGTCGGTGGCTTCATTGCGAAAAAACTCGAAAATGTTCCCGTGAAACGCCTGGCCACCGGACTTGGTCACCACATCGATTACGGCGCCCCCTGCTCCGGCGAACTCAGCGGGCGCGAGCGAGCTCTGAATGCGGAACTCCTCCACCGATTCCATCAGCGGCATCACCGCGATCGAGAAAACATTGCGATCGGTGTTATAAGCTCCGTCCAGAATGTAACTGTTTTCCGTCGATCGCGCGCCGTTCACCGGTGCGTTGAATGCGACTGCGCCTCGGTTCCCCTGCAGGTCGTTCATTTGGTCGTGTGTAAATCCGCCGAGCTGCCGAGGGATGGCCCCGGGCCCCAGCGTAACCAGATCGACGATGTTGCGCCCCAACAGCGGCAGCTCTTCCAGGAAATCGGAGCTGAGCGTGTAACCTTCCGACGCTTCGTCGGTTTGCAATGGAGACGCGTGCGCGACAACCGTGGCCGTTTCATGCACCGACCCGACGCGCAGATCGAAATCGAGCCGAGTCTTCTGATTGAGCTCTACAAAAACGGGGGACACGGTCACAGCCTGAAAGCCGTCATGTTGCGCTGTAACCGTGTACGCCCCGGGAAGAAGATCGTCGATACGATAACTGCCGAATTCGTTGGTCGAGACGGATCGAGAGAATCCGGTATCGTTGTTGCGCGCTACCACCAACACTTCGCCAACCGATGCCTTCTTTTCGTCGCGGGTATCGCCCAGCAAGCTGCCGGAAGAAACCTGAGAGAACGCGGGGAAGCGGAAGATCACGAAGACCAGGAAGACAAGGAATCGGCGATCCATGTTAGTTCAAGCTCCCTCGTCAACCAATCGTTCCAGCCGGGCGACCGCATCGTCCAGCCGCGAGTACTGCATTTTCCAGAGGCGCGCGTCCAACAATTGTTCGTAGCAACGCCTCTGCGCGGCCCGCACGTCGTCCGGTCCCAGTACGGCATATTGCGCCCAAGATTCGCGGGCTTGATCCTCCGGATAGCGGTGGACGGACGTTGTCCCCGGATGATTGCATTGCTGTTCGCGGTCCAGGAAGACCACGTGATCCACAACGCAGCCCGTCGCCGTTGCTATACGCAGATCGCACGTGCGAACTTCGATCGCGATTTTGCCGTTGGGCCGAACCGTTGGAAGATGATCAGCCAGCTCGGGGAACAATTCGGGAGCATCCGGGCGAAAGCGAATACTGTGCGGGCCTCCAATCGCAAAGCGGTCGTCCCGGCCGCGCACCAGATACGTACCGTCATCGCTTACGTAAGTCCAGCCGAAGCGCGCGCAGGCGTACGCCAAGGTGCTCTTGCCTGCGAATGAATCGCCGCACAACATCACACCGGTCCCGTTTCGCATCACCAGCGCGCCATGTAGCGGCGCAAGAGCCCTCTGCTGTGCCAGCGTCTCTCCGCCCGCGGTCAGGAACCGGTAACGCAACAGAGGATGATCCGCCGCTGTGCTCCGCGTCACCCAGCCAAACGCAAAGCCTCGGTTGAAATCACACAACATGAAGTTCTCCGGATCGGCAACGATCGACATCAAGTTTTCTCTTGCGCGGATGATCGACGCGGGTAGTGGCGACTCCCAATCGCTATCGGCCACACCCAGGCAAACGCGCACCGGATCCTCGCTGAACATCCGCTCAAACCCGGCCCAGCCTTCCTCGGCCGCGTGAATCACGTCGTGCGAATTTGTTTCCAGGATTAGCGGATAACCGAGTGGATAGAACGTCGCACGCAATGGCAGTTCAAACATGCTCAGAACGGGATCGGTAGTCACTTGGATGGGGCTCAAGTCTTCGGGCATAGCGGTCGCTTCGTTGCCAGAGTAAGCGATTGCAGTGCGCGAACACCAGAGGTTAACAGGCGAAAACGGCAGATTTTACAAGAAAGGTACAAACCGCAAACAAGGGCTTTCCGGGCCTCTGAGATACTTCATATCAGTTACTAAGTTGGGCCCAATGCGTACTGCGATCGTTCATTACTGGCTGCTCAACATGCGCGGCGGTGAGAAAGTAGTGGAGGCGATGTGCCGCCTGTTGCCCGATGCCGATGTGTTCACGCTGTTCTACAATCCCGAGCGCGTATCGCAAACCATTCGCGGCCATCGCGTCTGCGCGTCTTTTCTCCAGCCCCTTCGCCGGCACTATCGTTCGCTGTTGCCGTTCATGCCGATGGCGCTCGAGAGTTTCGACCTGCGCGAATATGACCTCGTCATCAGCAGCGAATCGGGTCCGGCGAAAGGCGTGATCACTTCCTCGCACACCCGGCATGTCTGCTACTGCCATACGCCGATGCGATATCTGTGGGACATGTATCCCGCTTATCGCAACGAATGGACACGTTCCCCTTGGAAACGAGCGCTCATGACGCCGCTTACGAATTATCTGCGCTTGTGGGATTACGCTTCGGCCGCGCGCGTCGACGAGTTCATCGCGAATAGCGAAAATGTCCGGAGGCGGATTTGGAAAACCTATCGCCGCGAGTCCCACGTGATCCGTCCGCCCGTGGCAGTCGAAACGTTCTATTGGAGACCGCCCGAAAACTATTACCTCATCGTCGGCGAACTGGTGTCCTATAAACGCGTCGACGCCGCCGTCCGCGCGTTCAGCCGCAATGGACGCGCGCTGCGCGTGGTTGGCGATGGGCCGGAGTACAAGGCGCTCAAGCGAGCAGCGCGCTCCGAATATCGAATTCTGCGGGCGCGTCAGCGATGAGGAATTGCGCGAGCTCTACGCCCGATGCCGCGCGTTTCTCATGCCGGGAGAGGAAGATTTCGGAATCACTATGGTGGAAGCGCTGGCGAGCGGCAAGCCTGTGATCGCGTGGGCTCGAGGCGGCGCGCTTGAAATCGTGCCGGAATTCGGAGGCCTGCTCTATGACGACCCGAACGGCTATGCTCCAGGCGATCGAGCGTTGGGACGAATTGGAAGACCGCATCGATCCGCCAGCGCTGCAAGGCTACGCCGCTCAGTTTTCAGAGGCCGAATTCGCCAGACAGATGAAGCCGATCCTGTTTGAAACGAACATCTATGAGCGTGATTTTCGCCACGCCAGCCACAACATGACCGCTCCGAAGATCAACATCGAAACGCCGCAATAGAGATTCACGTTGGCCGATTCGAGCGGCGCTTGATAATCCGCCGCCGACGCCCGCGCACGCCCACGATCGCGCCCACCAGCACGAAAAACCCGCCGATCGTAACCCGCAGATCGCTCATATCACCAAAACAACACATTCAACACCACCAGCGCCGCCACCACAATCAATGCCAGCGGCGCCGGCCGCTTGTACCACGGCACATCCTCATGCGGGATGCGGGTAAGCCCATAGACCAGATTCTGAAGCTCCGACTCCGCCTTTGGCGCCGACAGCAAGCTCACCACCGTGGTCACCAGGAAACACGTGGACCACGCGAAGATCGCAATCCAGAAGTTCTGCGCCATGGTGGACGGAAACGTGTGCAGCGTCGCCCCCAGCCATCCGCCCTTGCCCTTCCGCAACCGTCAAGCCGTGCGTCGCCGCGGCCGCGGCAGTGCCCGCCAGCAATCCCGCAAAAGCGCCGTGGCCAGTGGTGCGCTTCCAAAACATTCCCAACAAAAATGTCGCAAACAACGGCGCGTTGACGAAGCCGAACACCAGTTGCAGAAAATCCATGATGTTGTTGAAGTGGCTCGCCAGATACGCCGTGCCCAACCGACAGCGCGACGCCCACAATGGTCGTCACGCGGCCCACCCACAGGTAATGCGAATCGGGCGCGTTCTTCCGGATGTGGCCTTGATACAGGTCGTAGGTCCACACCGTGTTGAACGCCGTGACATTGCCGGCCATGCCCGACATGAACGACGCCATCAGCGCCGTCAGCCCCAGGCCCAGCATGCCGGATGGATAAAACTGCGCCATCAGCGTCGTGAGCGTCTGGTCGTAATCCGGCCCGCCGTCCGGCTTCAGCGGGATCGAGTAGCCCAGCGCCATGTGCGACAGCGCCAGCGCCGCAATACCGGGCACAATTACGATAAATGGCATCACCATTTTAGGAAATGCCGCGATTAATGGCGTCCGCCGCGCGGCCGACATCGATTCCGCCGCCATGGCGCGCTGCACCACCAGAAAATCGGTACACCAATATCCGAACGACAGCACGAAGCCCAGCCCCGCCACCAGTCCGAACACTTCCACGCCCATCGGATTCTCGGACGCCTTGCCCTGCGTACGTCCAGGTGTGCGTCATCACCTGCGGAAGACGCGCCGCCATGCCGCTCCAACCGCCGGTCTTCATCACCGCGAAAATCGCCAGCGGCGCAAATCCCAGAACGATCAGGAAAAATTGCAGGACTTCGTTGTAAATCGCGCTGGTGAGCCCGCCCAGGAACGTGTAGACCAAAACGATGGCGGCCGACAACAGCACCGAAGCGGTGAAACTCCAGTGCAGCACCAATTCGAACAGCAGCCCCAGCGCGTACATCGAAATTCCGGACGAAAATACCGTCATCACCGCGAATGTCACCGCGTTCAGCGCGCGCGTCTTCTCATCGAAGCGCAGCTTCAGATACTCGGGCACGCTGCGAGCGCGGCTGCCATAGTAGAACGGCATCATGAAGACGCCCACGAACAGCATCGCCGGCACCGCGCCGATCCAATAGAAATGCGCGGTCATGATGCCGTATTTCGCGCCCGACGCGCACATGCCGATCACTTCCTGCGCGCCGAGATTCGCGGCGATGAACGCGAGGCTCGTGATCCACACCGGCACCGAGCGGCCCGAGGTCAGAAAATCGGCGCTGGTGGCGACCTTGCGTCTTACGATCCAGCCGATCGAGAGGACAAAGACGAAATACAGCGCGAGGATCAGGTAGTCGACAGGGGCGAGCCTCAAACCGCCTAAAGTCTAGCACGCGCCGCGTGCCCTGTGCGATTATTGCTGGTTACTAAGCGCACAGCGCGGCGCGTAGCCAAATCATCGCGGCCCGCTGCGTTGTGCGCATTAAGCCGATGCTTGACGTACGCCTGCACCATCTTTCTGAGCGCGTTTCTGCTGTTCGCCGTGCAGCCCATGATCGGCAAGATCATCCTGCCGTGGTTCGGCGGATCGGCCGCGGTCTGGAGCACCTGCCTGATGTTCTTCCAGGCGGCGTTACTGGCAGGCTACCTGTACGCGCATTGGTCCACCACGCTCGCTCAAGCCCAAGCAGCAGGCCATGCTGCACATCGCACTCATGGCCGTCAGCCTGGCGCTGCTTCCCATTCTGCCTTCGCCCAGCTTGGAAACCGTCGCATGCCGGCGACCCTTCGCTGCGCATCCTGCTTCTGCTGGCCGCCACCATCGGACTGCCTTACATCCTGCTCTCCACCACCAGCCCATTGCTGCAAGCCTGGTACGTCGCCGCCAAACCCGGCGCCATCCCCTACCGCCTGTTCGCTCTTTCGAATTTCGGATCGCTGCTCGCGCTGTTGAGTTATCCAGTCCTTGTCGAACCGGTGTTCACCACGCACGGGCAAGCCTACGGATGGTCGGGCATCTATGTGGTCTTCGTAGCTGCTCTGCGCGGCGGTCGCATGGACAGCCCTGCGCTCCAGCCACCAGCCACCAGCCACGCCCGCTGCAACGCCGGCGCATTCTGACGCTTCACCGCCCACCTGGACCGACACGCATCCTCTGGACCGCGCTCGCCGCCTGCGCCTCCACGCTGCTGCTCGCCATCACAAATCATCTCAGCCAAAACGTCGCGCCCATTCCGTTTCTCTGGGTGCTCCCGCTCGCCGTCTATCTGCTGAGCTTCATCCTGTGCTTCGAGCGCGACAAGGTCTACCATCGCGGCGTCTTCCTTCCGCTGCTGCGTCATCGCGCTCGACGGCGCCGCCTATGCGATTTACGCCAACGAAGGCAATCCCAACATCGCTTGGGCCATCCCCACCTTTGTCGCGGCGCTGTTCATCGGCTGCATGGTGTGCCACGGCGAACTCGCGCGCCTGAAGCCCGATCCGCGTCACCTCACCAGCTTCTATATGATGATTTCGCTCGGCGGCGCGCTGGGCGGCGTGTTTGTCGCCATCATCGCGCCGCACGTTTTTCACACCTATCTCGAACTTCCGCTTGCGATGGTGGCCTGTAGCGCGCTCGCCGCCATCGTTCTCTGGATCTCGCCGCAGCATTGGAAGGGCAAGATTCCCGTCGCTGCCGTCCGCATCGCGATGCTCGCGTTCACCGTCGGTCTCGCGATCCACCTCGGCTACGAAAAACATCTCAGCGACCAGCGCTTCCGCTCAATCGGTGCGCAACTTCTACGGCGTGCTGCGCGTCCGCGACATCGCGCAGGACGAAGAGGACACCGCCGTCCGCCGCCTGATCCACGGCACCATCAACCACGGCGAGCAGCTCTTGGACGCCAGCGCGCCGCGACGAGCCCACCAGCTATTACGGCCCCTACTCCGGCATGGGCCGCGCCATGGGATATTTGCAGAAGCGCGGGCCGGTTCGTGTGGCCGTCATCGGACTTGGCGCCGGAGTCACCGCCAGCTTCTGCCGCTCAGGCGACGTCTTCCGCTTTTATGAAATCAATCCGCTCGCGCTTTCCATCGCCAGCACCTGGTTCACATTTCTCCGCGATTGCAAGGCCGATCATCAGGTCCTGCTCGGCGACGCGCGCCTCACGCTAGAAGCCCAGCCCAGCCAGCAATTCGATCTGATGGCGATCGACGCCTTCACGAGCGACGCCATTCCGGTTCACCTGCTCACGCGCGAGGCTTTCGCGCTCTACTTCCGCCATCTGAAGCCCACCGGCATCCTGGCGGTGCACGTTTCCAATCGCTATCTCGATCTGGTCCCCGTGGTCTCGCGCAACGCGCGCGACTTCGGCAAAACACGCCATCGACGTCGACGATCGAGGACGAAGCAGAGGATTACTTTCTCCAATAGCGATTGGGTGCTGGTCTCGCGCCAACGCCGCCATCTTCCACGACCCCGCGTTCAAGTCCTCCAGCGTCGCCCCCGCGCGCTACCGCCCTGACCTCCGCCCCTGGACCGATGATTACAGTAACCTGTTCCAGATTTTGAAGCTCCGAAATCGCTAGCCACTTATCCGTGTTTATCTGTGTCCATCCGTGGCTGATACAATAACTGGTTCATGTCCCAGTTGCTGGAGGGCAAGACCGCCCTCATCCTCGGCGTAGCGAACCGATGGAGCCTGGCTTACGCCATCGCCCGCGCCTTTGTCCGCGAAAACGCCCACGTTATCCTCACTTACCAGGGCGACCGCCAAAAACAGACCGTCGAGGAACTGGCCGCCGAACTCAAGGTTCACCAGGTGCTGCCCTGCGATGTAACCCAGGACGCCCAATTGGACGCCTTAGCCAATGGATTAAAGGGCCAGGGGACCGTGCTCAACGCCGTGGTGCATAGCATCGCGTTCGCCAATCGCGAGGATCTGAGCCGCCCGTTTGTGGAAACGTCCCGCGCCGGTTTCGCGCTGGCTCAGGACGTTAGCGCTTACTCGCTGGTGGCCGTGGCGCGCGCGACGGCGCCCCTCATGGCTGCGCCCGGGCACGATGGAAACCCTGGTGGCGGGTCGATCATGACCCTCACTTACCTCGGCTCCACTCGCGTCGTCGAGAATTATAACGTGATGGGCGTGGCCAAAGCAGCGCTCGAAGCTTCCGTCCGGTACCTGGCGGCCGATCTCGGCCCGTCCAATATTCGAGTAAACGCAATCTCGGCGGGAGCCGTCAAAACTACGTCCGCGCGTGGCATTCGGGACTTCTCCAAAATGCTGGAGGGCGGCGCCAAAATGGCCCCTCTCCGGCGCAACACCGATCCGGCGGAAGTGGCCGACACTGCGGTTTTCCTGGCCAGCGATCTTGGCCGGGGCGTTACCGGAAACATTATTTACGTCGATGCGGGCGCACAGATCATGGGTTTTGCCCGGCCAGAATGATGCGCACGCTCAGACGCAGCCAAATTGACATTCGCCTCCAGCGATTTTTATCATGTGAAGCAGCAGCCTGATCGGAGCGGGCCTCCCAGGAGGCGCTTCCGGCCAGTCATCGCAGTTCCTCCGAGTCTAACTATGATTACAGTTCAAGGCCTCACGAAGAGATACGCCCGCACGCTTGCGGTGGATCACATTTCGTTCGAAGTGAAGAAAGGCCAGATTGTGGGCTTTCTCGGACCGAATGGCGCCGGGAAAACCACCACCATGCGCATTCTCACGTGTTTCCTCCCGCCTTCGGAAGGCACCGCCAACGTGGCCGGCTTCGACGTGCTGGAGCAGCCCTTGGAAGTGAAAAAGCGCATCGGTTATCTGCCGGAAACTCCGCCCGTGTACCCGGAAATGGAGGTCCAGGAGTACCTCACATTTGTCGGAAAGCTGAAGGGCATGTCGGGGCCCGAGCCTGGCGAGCCGCGTCACCGAGGTTGCAGAGCGATGCGCCGTCGCCGATGTGCGGGCGAAGCTGATCGGAAAGCTATCAAAAGGCTACCGGCAGCGAGTCGGCCTGGCTCAGGCGATTATCCATAATCCCGACGTTTTGATTCTTGACGAGCCTACTGCCGGGCTCGATCCCAAGCAGATTATCGAAACTCGCGATCTGATCCGAAGTCTGGCCGGCGATCACACCATCATCCTCAGCACCCACATCCTGCCCGAAGTGGAACAGACTTGCGAACAGGTGCTCATCATCAACAAGGGCAAGCTGGTCGCCACCGACTCCGTGCATAACCTTCAAAACCGCGCGCGCGGCGCCGAATCTGTGCTGGTGGAAGTGGAGGGGCGCAGCGGCGCGCTCGATTCCCAGACCATCCAGCATCGCCTCGAAACTGTGAGCGGCGTCAGCCGCGTGCTCTTCAAGGAAACCCGCGGCAACCGGTCCATATTCGAAGTGGAAAGTTTGAAGGATCGCTTCATCCGAGGCGATCTGGCGCGTGCCATCGTCGAGTCGGGATGGAATCTGAACGAACTTCGGCCTGCCGCCATGAGCCTGGAAGAAATCTTCCTGCAGTTGACCGGTGGAGAGAAGGTCGCGGAACCCGAAGAGCCCGCAGCCCCCACCGAAGCAGTTGTGCAAGGAGAGAACCAATGAGGAATACCTGGGTTATCTGCCAAAAAGAGCTAAACAGCTACTTCGTTTCGCCCGTGGCTTACTTACTGCTGACCATGTTTGCCGTCATTTTCGGGTTCTTCTTTTGGAACTCGGTCGGTTATTTCAACGCGGCCAGCTTGCAAGCGCAAATGAGCGGTCAGCCCATGCCCATGAGCGTAAACGAATATGTCATCCGGCCGCTGCTGTCGAACATCAGCGTGGTGGGCCTGTTCTTCATTCCTATGATGACCATGCGCCTGTTCGCCGAAGAGAAGCGCCAAGGCACCATCGAACTGCTCGCCACTTCGCCGGTTCGGGATCTGGAAGTGATCATCGGCAAATGGCTGGCCGCGCTTATTCTTTATGCCGTGCTTCTGCTGTTCAGCGCCATCAACTTCTCCTTCCTGTTCCGCTACGGCAATCCAGACTGGAAGCCCCTTGCCATCGGTTATCTCGGCCTGTTGTTGCAAGCCGGCGGACTGCTCGCCATCGGAACATTCATCTCCACGCTGACGCGAAATCAGATCATCGCGGGCGCCGCTACTTTCGGCGTCTGCCTGTTGCTGTGGGTTCTGGAATGGGTGTCTGGATATGAGACGGCAACGTGGGCGAAAGTTCTGGCATATTGCTCCGTGATCACGCATTTCGATTCCTTTTCGAAAGGCGTGCTTGACACCAAGGACGCCGTATTTTATCTTTCCGTAATTTTCCTGGGGCTTTTCCTGACTTCACGCTCCATGGAATCCCTCAGGTGGAGGTCATAAATGAACTCCGGGTGGATGCAAACCAGACAAACCAAGTACGCGGCATACGTAACCGTCTACATCCTCGTGATCCTGGCCGTGATCGTCGTCGCGAACTTTCTCGCCAATCGCTACAACAAATCCTTCGACGCGACAGCCAACAAGCGCTACAGCCTCTCGGACCAAACCAAGAAAGTCGTCGGCGATTTGAAGCAAGATGTCACCATTCGCTATTTCGATCGTTCCACTGGCATGGGAGCTGCGAAGGATCTTTTGGATCGCTATGCCAATCTCTCGCCGAAACTGCACATCGAATACGTCGACCTGTTGAAAAATCCGACCCTGGCGCGCGCCGCCAATGTCACCCGCGAAGGCGAGGCGGTGGTTGACGTCGGCACGCGCCGCGAGGACGCCAAAACCTTCGACGAAGAAGGAGTCACCGGCGCTCTCATCCGTGCGCTTAAAGGCGGCGAACGCACAGTCTGCGTCATCACCGGGCACGGCGAGCATCGCCTGGATGATTCTTCGCAGGGCGAGGGCTTCTCCGGCTTCAAAACGGTGATTGAAAAGAACAACTATAAACTTCAATCCATCAATCTGCTGCAAAAAGCCGAGGTCCCATCCGATTGCACAGTTTTGGTTGTCGCTGGTCCCACGGGCGATTACATCCAGCCGGAAGTGGACGCCATCAAGAAGTACGTCGAAAATGGAGGCCGCGCCTTCTTCATGCTGGATCCTCCTTTGAAACTCGGCCAGCGCCAAGTGGGCGACAACCAGGCTCTCTCGAATTTGCTGGAAGGCTGGGGAGTGACTCTCGACAAGGACTTATTGCTCGACGAAAGCGCCGCATCGCAGCTTTTAGGCGGAGGCCCGGAAGCGCCGGTGATCATGCAATACGATTCCCATCCGATCGTGAACGATCTCACCAATATCTCCACCGCTTTCCCGCTCTCGCGCTCGCTCGAAACGAAAAACACCGATAAGACCACCATCTCGAAACTGTTCTCCACTTCCGCCGACAGCTTTGCGACAGATAAACTGGCGTCGGCCGAGATTCGCATCGATCCGAACAAAGACAAACACGGACCTTTCACGTTGGCGGTCGCCGGCACATATAGCACAGGCAAACCCAATAACGAAGGGCGTTTCGTCGTCGTTGGCAACTCGGGTTGGGCGTCCAATCAGGCCCTCGGCTTCAGCGGCAATCGCAATCTTTTGCTGAACGCCGTCAACTGGCTTTCATCGGACGAAGACCTGATCGCCATCCGTCCCAAAGAACCTGAAGATCGCCGAATCACTTTAACGCGCGCTCAATTCCGGATGGTGCAGACCACCAGTCAATTCTTTCTGCCGTTGATCGTGATCTTTGGCGGCGTCATGGTTTGGCTGAAGAGGAGATAACCGGGAATGCGCATTCGAGGTCTGTTAGTCGCCGTGGTCCTGTTGGCGGCGCTCGCGGGCGGACTGTATTACTCGAACAAACAAAAAGCCACGGAGGCGGCTAAGCCTCCCGCCGATCAGTCCCCGAAAATCCTTTCGCTCACCGAAGGCGACATCAGCAAAATCGTACTGAAAAAGAAGGGCGCTGACGAAACGGATCTGGAGAAAACCGGTGGCAAATGGCACATCACCGCGCCGATGCCGTACACGCGCCGATCAGGACTCCATAAACCAATTGGTCGGTTCAGCCGCTAACGTTAGCTCCGATCGCGTCGTCGAAGACAAGGCTTCCAACGTGTCCGCATACGGCCTGGACGCGCCCAGTCTCGAAGTCGACATCGCGGGCAAAGGCGGCAAAATCAGCAAACTCAAGTTCGGTGACGACACGCCAACCAACAGCGGATCGTACGCCATGTTGGAAGGCGATCCGCGTGTGTTCACAGTCGCAACCTATGTCAAGAGCGGCCTTGATAAATCCCTGAACGATCTGCGCGACAAGCGCCTCCTCAGCTTCGATCAAGACAAGCTGAGCCGCGTGGAACTGATGGCTAAGAAGCAGGACATCGAATTTGGCCGCGACAAAGATCAATGGCAGATCGTGAAGCCAAAGCCACTGCGCGCCGACGGCCTGCAAGTAGACGAGATGCTGCGGAAATTGAAGGACGCCAAAATGGATCTCACGCTTTCCGCGGACGACGCGAAGAAATCGGCAGCGGAATTTGCGTCGGGCACACTAGTTGCGACCGTAAAACTGACCGACCCCTCCGGCACGCAGCAGATCGAGATCCGCAAAAACAAAGACGACTACTACGCCAAATCCACCGTCGTTCCCGGCGTTTTCAAAGCGACTCCCGAATTGGGCACCGGCGTCGATAAGGCCCTCGACGATTTCCGCAACAAGAAGCTCTTCGATTTCGGGTTCAACGACCCGAGCAAGATTGACATGCACGCGAACGGGAAAACTTACTCGTTCCAAAAAGGCGGCGAAGACTGGTTCTCAAACGGCAAGAAGATGGACAGCGTGAGTCTGCAATCTTTTCTCGACAAACTCCGCGATCTTTCAGCCAACAAGTTTATCGAAACTGGAACACTCGGTACTCCAACCATCGACATCACTGTAGTCTCGAACAAATCGACGGAGAAATTGCTAATCGCCAAGCAAGGCACGGATTACATCGCGCAACGAGAGAACGAGCCGGCTCTCTACGGCCTCGACGCGAAGACCGTCGACGACCTTTCGCAATCAGCCTCCGATGTGAAGCCCGCGCCGCCGGCCAAGAAATGACGGGCTTACTGACCGACCTCTACCAGCTCACCATGGCGGCTGGTTACTTCGAGGCCGGCAAAGCGAACGAGCTCGCCACTTTTGAGCTGTTTTTCCGCCACCTCCCGCGATACCGCAACTACGTTGTCGCGGCCGGACTCGCGCAGGCGGTCGATTATCTTCTCAACCTGAAATTCACTACCGGGGAGATCGATTATCTCCGCGGCCTCACCCAGTTCCGGCGTGCACCCGCTGAATTCTTCGATGCGTTGCGCGACCTTCGCTTCACCGGCGACCTGTTCGCGATGGCGGAAGGCACGCCCATCTTCGCCAACGAACCGTTCCTTACCATACGGGCGCCGCTGATGGAAGCACAGATTGCCGAAACATATTTGCTCGCCTCCATCGGATTTCAATCGCTGATCGCCACCAAGGCATCCCGCATCGTCGAAGTCGCCGGAGGCCGCGCCGTGGTGGATTTTGGAACGCGCCGCGCGCATTCGCCCGAAGCCGGTGTACTGGCCGGCCGCGCATCGTATATCGGCGGATGCATCGGGTCGAGCAACACGGAAACCGGTTTTCGCTACGGCATTCCTGTTTTCGGAACCGCCGCGCACTCCTGGGTGCAGGCATTCGAAACCGAGAAAGAAGCTTTCGCGCGGCTTCAAAATTTGCTGGGCGACGCGACTGCATATCTCATCGATACCTACGACACGCTGGAAGGCGCGCACACCGCGGCTTCGCTCGGAAAGCCGTTGTGGGGCGTGCGGCTCGACAGCGGTAATCTGGTGGAACTCTCGCGCGAAGTGCGCAAGATCCTGGATGATGCCAATTTGAAAGACGCGAAGATCATGGCCACCAGCGATCTGAACGAGTACAAGATCCTCGAGTTCGCCGCCGCTGGAGCGCCCATTGATGCCTTCGGCGTCGGAACCGATCTGGCCACCTCCACGGACTCGCCCAATCTTGGCGTGGTCTACAAGCTGGTTGAGCTGGATGGCCGCTTCACCGCGAAATTCAGCGAAGACAAACATACCTTGCCGGGAGCCAAGCAGGTGTTTCGATTTGCCGGTCATGACGTCATCGCCTGTTCGTGGGAATGCCTGGGCTGCGGTCCGGGCGAGCCAGAGGCCAAGGCGCTGCTTCGCCCCGTGATGCTGCGCGGCAAATTGATCGAGCCTCTGCCCACGGCCACCGCCGCGCGGCAGCACGCCGCCGAAGCGGTGAAGCGTTTGCCGATCGCGGTCCGCAGCCTCTTCGATACCGGCCAGGAGTATCGGGTGGAGCACAGCCGCGAGCTTTCGGCGCTTTACGAAAAGGTCCAGGATGAAACCGGTCTTCTTCGACATCGACACACAGATTGATTTCGTGTACCCCGCGGGCGCGCTGTATGTGCCAGGCGCCGAGCATATTCTGCCGGTGATCGCCGAGTTGAATCGGCACGCGCCCGTGCTGATCTCCAGCATGGATGCTCACAGCGAGGACGATCCGGAATTTCAAATCTATCCGCCACATTGCGTCGTTGGGACCACGGGCCAGCACAAGCCCGCGGTCACACTGGTCGACCGTCAGCTCATTCTCGAGAAACAAAAACTGGATTGCTTCAGCAACCCTGATCTTGAGCCTCTTCTCGCTCAGCTCAACGCGGACCGCTACGTCGTCTACGGCGTTGCTACCGAAATCTGCGTCCGCTTCGCCGCGCTCGGTTTACTCAAAACAGGCAAACCCGTGGAACTGGTGACCGATGCGGTCAAGGCCCTCGACGAACAAAAAGCGAGTGAAATGTTCCACGAGTTTTGCGACGCCGGCGGCCGCCTCACAACCTCCGCCGCTGTATTACAGGGCTTGTAACCGTTACTCCGTTCCGTTGGCATGACACGTGCACGCCAACCGTCATGGCTCGGCTGGTTTTGTGCTTTCTCGCATTGTGTTTCAGCGCTTGCTCCCAGAACAAAGATCCTCTCGGCCGCGATACCCCGCAAAGTTCCGTAGTCGGGTTTCTTGAAGCAGCGCACGCCCAGAATTACGCGCGCGCGTGGAGGTACATGGACCTGCGGAGCTTGCCGGCGGGCAAACGCCTCTCCGATGGGACGGAACTTGCGCGCCAGCTCGAAACGATTCTGGATCGCGACACTCAGTTCGACGTCGCGGACCTGAGCCGCAACCCCGCCGGCGATCGTGAGCGCATCGACAGCTTTCAGGTGAACGGCCAGACACTGGAACTCGACCTGGAACGAATTACTTTGCACTCGGGAGTATCGGTCTGGCTGTTTTCCTCCGACAGCGTCGCAAGAATCCCGATCATTGCCCAGATGACCAACAATTCGGCGATTGAAAGGCATCTGCCTCTTCCGCTGGTGAACTGGCAATTGATCGATACTCCGTTGTGGCGCTGGATCGGGTTGCTTTTACTTGCGATGGGGCTGGCAGCGCTGTCGCGGCTGCTTTCGCAGTTCGCGCTCTGGCTCGCGGGGCAATTCATGCGGCGGATTGCTCCCGAATGGAATCCCTCCGCCCTGCATGCTTTTCTAGGCCCGCTGCGTCTGCTGCTCTCGGTGTCGTTGTTTCGAGCAGGGATGGAATGGCTCGGCCCTTCGGCGTTGCTGCGGTTGTATCTGGATCGGGTCCTCGCGCTGCTCTTCTTTACGGGACTTTTCTGGCTATGCGGAGCGATCATCGACGCGATCGTACGGCGGCTCCGGGCCCGCTTGGGAGCCAAGCACCGAGCTTTCTCGTACTCGGTGCTGCCGCTGGCCGGGCGCGTGATCAAGATTGCGATTCTGCTGTTGACCATTACGGCGATCCTCGGTTCCTGGGGATACAATACAACTACTTTGTTGGCCGGACTCGGCATCGGAGGCGTGGCAATTGCGCTAGCGGCGCAAAAGACCATCGAGAATCTGTTTGGCAGCGTATCGGTTATCAGCGATCGCCCGGTATCGGTTGGCGATTTCTGCAAATTCGGTGATCGCATCGGCACTGTGGAAGATATCGGCCTGCGTTCCACGCGCATCCGCACACTCGACCGGACGCTGGTAACGGTGCCGAATGGCTCATTCTCGACGATGACGCTCGAGAATTTCGACCGCCGCGACAAGATGCTCTTCCACTTCACACTGAATTTGAAGCGCGATACGACTCCGGATCAACTGCGGACGCTGCTTCAGTCCATCACGAAAATTCTAAAGGAACATGCCAAGGTCGAATCAGGCGCGTTGCCCGTGCGCTTTGTTGGAATCGGCACTTACTCGCTGGACATCGAAGTTTTCGCTTACATCCGCACGCTGGACGGCGACGAATTTATGAAGATCCAGCAGGACCTGTTCCTTTGGATCATGGATGCGGTACATGCCGCGGGCACCGCACTCGCCGTGCCGACACAGGCAACCATCACGTATTCAACGGCAGCGCCGAGCGCGAACGGCACCGTTGTTCAACAAACGGAACAGCTCGCTAAACCGTGATGATATCGATGGCCTGTTTCAAGCTCTCCATCGGATCGCGGCCCGGCGCTGGCCGGAACTCGTGCGCGATGTATCCGGTGTATCCAAGATCCGCGATGGTTTTCGCGATGAAGCGGTAGTTCAGCTCTTGCGTATCGTCGATCTCATGGCGATCCGGAACGCCGCCGGTGTGGAAGTGCGCGATGTACTGAAAGTTAGTTTGGATGTTTCGTGTCACGTCGCCATCCATGATCTGGAGATGATAGATGTCGCACAGAACTTTGACTCGCGGAGAACTGACGCGCTTGACCACATCCACGGCCCAGCTCAAGTGATCGCACATTTGATCTTTTCGACCGAGGCCGGGGTCTTGGAGCTTGCTGTTCATCACTTCCATGCAGATGGTGACGCCTTTGTCTTCGGCGCGGGCCTTGATGCGATTGAGAAACACGACAGCGTTGTCAGCGCCCTCGGCATCCGACATGCCTTTGCGCTGTCCACCGACAGTAATGATGTTGGGACATCCGCCGGCCGCGCACTCGTCGATGGAAGCGCCCAGCGAGGCGAGAGACTTTTCGTGAGCCTCTTTGTGAATGATGCCGTCTTCCATAGTGACGCCGCCGGGAGGAGCCATGGTGGGGATGAGGCCGTATTTCTTGAGCGTCGGCCAGTCCTTCGGTCCGATCAGATCGAAGCCAACACAGCCCAGACGCGCCGCTTCACGGCAACGGTCTTCGAAGGGCATTTTCGGATCGAACGGGAACGACGTGACACATTGCTTCAAACGTCCTTTGGTTTGGGCCACAACATTGGTGGCGGCGGCGCCGGCGAGGGCGGCCGCGGCAACAAACTCTCTGCGTCGCATGGCTGGTATTTTACTAATTGTCCGCCTTGAGCGCTGTGGCAAGATCCACGGCCGCGGCGCGGCGAGCGGGAAGCAACGCGGAAACAATCGTCAGCATAGTGAGAAAAACCGCGGCAGTGACGAGCGATACGGGATCGAGTGGCGAGAGCTGATAGACAAAGGTTTGCATCAGGCGCGCGAAGGCGAACGCCAGGATTAGGCCAGTTGCGAGGCCAGGAGCCATCAGAATGACGGCTTCGCGTAGAATCATCGCGATCAGGTCCCCGCGCGACGCGCCCACGGCACCGCGCACTCCGAACTCCCGGACACGCGCGTTCACCGAGTAAGCGAGCAGGCCATACATTCCGGCGGCTGTGAGCATGGCCGCCATCGCGCCGAATATTCCGAGCAGCGTAAGCGCGAGCCGGCGGCGGGCCAGCGAATCCGCGACGTTCTGGGCGAGAGGCTGAATCTTGGAAATAGGAATCTCGGGATCGACGGCTTGGATGGCTGCGCGAACGGCGGGTGCGAACTGGGCGGGAACGGCATCGGTTTTTATCAACACCGTCATGACCGGCCCGGTGAAGATTCCATAAACCGTCGGCTCGATTTCCTGATCCAGGCCTAAATCGCGGATGTCGCCGACGACGCCGGCGATTTCGAGCGAGTTTTGCTGAGGGTCCACCACGCCCATGATCAGGTGTTGTCCCACTGGGTCTTGATTCGCGAAGAAACGCCGGGCGAGCGTCTCATTGATGAGGATGCGGTTCTGGTCGGCTACCGAATTGGTGAGCCAGCGGCCGCGGAGCAAGGGAATTTCGAGCACTTTGAAATACTCGGGCGTGCCCCAGCGGTATTGAGTAACCGGGAAACTGCCCTTGTCGAAGATCCGACCCTCAATGCCGAAACGCGTGGCGAAACGGCTGTGCTCCGATAGTCCTAAGCTCATGGGCGCTGAATTGATGGCAGCCACATCCTGAACGCCCGGGCCACGTCGAAGCGCGGAAGCGATTTTCTCCCAGCCGCCGTTCAAGGGAAGGCTTGGAATCTCCAGGACGCGTTCAGCTTGAAACCCCGGTTCTTCTGAGAGCAACGCGGCGAAGTTTCGCGCACAGCAGCGCGGCGCCGCTCAGAACCAGAAATGCCATCGCGACCTCAGCGGCCAAGAGCACGAATCCAAGCCGGGAACGTCCACGCACGACCGACCTGGTGGAAGCCGTGAGCCGCGCGTTCGCGCAGAACTTGCCAGCAGGCGGGCAGGCCGAACAGAACGCCGGCCACCGCGGAGATGGTGACGACGAACAGCCAAACCGGCGCCTGCCATGCTTGATGCTCGAAGGGAAGGAACCGGCTCGCGCCAACTGCCAGCGCGACACCAACGGCTCCGCCGATCGCGGCGAGCAGCAGGCTCTCGGTCAAGACTTGACGGACCAAGTGGCCCGAGCCGTGCGCCCAGCGCTTCGCGAATCGCCATCTCCTCACGCCGCTCCACCATGCGCGCCATGAAGAGATGCGCGAGATTGGCACAGGCCATCAATAGCACCAGGCCGACCGCGGCCCATGCGAGCAACAACGAAGGACGGACGTCGCGAGTGAGCTCGCGCGCCAACGGAATTACGAAAGCGCCGACGGTCGCGTTGGTATCCGGATGCGCCTGGGCGAGGCGGCGCGCGATGCTTTGAATCTCGCTCTGCGCTTGCTCGAGAGTGACGCCGGGCTTCAGGCGCGCGACAACTTCAAGGGGATGAAATTTGCGGCGGTCCTGAAGTTGAGACTCCATCAAGGAAAGCGGGAACCAAAAGTCGGCCCAATCGGGAAAAGCCTGGCGGCGAGAAACGACGCCGACGACGGTGAACGACTGCTTGTCGATCCGAATCTGCTTGCCCGCGATCGCTGGATCGGCTGCGAACTTGCGTCGCCACAGGTTTTCGCTGATGACGGCTACTTGTTGCCTGGCGCGCTCCTCGGCGTCGCTGAAATTGCGGCCCACGATGGGCTGAATGCCCATGGTTGGAAAAAGATTGCTGCTGGCCATCGTGCCGTGAATCATTTCGGGCTCGCCTTGGCCGAGCAGCGTGGCCGTGTTCATGGCCGAGAGGGTGTGCGCGGCCATCGCATCGAAGCTGCGGGATTGATTGCGCCAGTCGCGAAAATCGGGCGCGGTCACCTGCAATTGCGGGAGAGCGGGATGCGTTTCCCAGATGCGCACGAGCCGGGCGGGATCGCGAAACGGGAGCGGCTGGATGAGGACCTGATAGATGACGCCGAAGAGCGCGGTATTGGCTCCGACGGCGAGGGCGACGGTGAGAATCGCAGCGAGCGCGAAGGCGGGCCTGCGGCGGAGGGAGCGCACGGCGGATCGCATTTCTATAGTTTACCGGGCGGACGGGTGGCGCAAGAGGGGGTGTTTTGTGTGTGCGCGGTGGCGTTTTTGTCAATTTTGGCAAAACGAAGCCAACAATGCGCGAGTGGATCGCCATTCATGCGCTTTCATTTTAGTGGGCGATGTCAAGAGGAGCGGGGCGCAACGGAGGGCAACTGAATGGATTGGCTGGGAGAACATGGTTGTGACTAAAGTTTGCGGCGGGCGATTTGTGCGTTGCAGACTCGCGTGGCGCGCACGATTCGGTCAAATAGGCCGCAGAAGGCGGCTTCCGGTTTCATCTCGAGCGGCGACCATCTGAGGCCCCGGTAATGTGCCGGACCAGCCTATTTTGTGAGAAGGCTTCCGAGGCGTCACGCAGGTACTTGGGATCGTTCGGCATGAACTTCCATCATCACTAAAAGAAGGACAGCGCTTTCATAGGATAATGTTTGCGATTGAGCGTCCAAAGATCTGCTTTGTTTGCCAGCGCGCCCGCGGCAATCAGCGCGTCGGCGATCTCAACTCCGTGGCTCTTTCTATACTGCCGCAGGAATGCGCCCGCTTGATGTCCCGCGTCTTGGTCAATCGGAACACAAGTGAGACACCGGAAAAGATTGTCGATGGCGTCGTGCTCATTCGGACGGGCGCCGGCCCAGAGTTCAGCTACGCTGACAGGCGAGTACAAGATAGCGGCATCGGACTTGCTTAGTTCGATCCATTTCGAGATAACGCCGAGATTCCGGCCACGAGAAACGTGGATCAGGATGTCGGAATCGACGAGGACGGTCATGGCTTGAGGAGCCGATCCACGCGATTACCGCGGCGAAGACTCCGGACATATTTCGCGACGTCCACTGGTTCGGCGCCCTCCTTCCGAATTCCGACGAATGCCTGCATCGCCTTGGCTTGTTCGTCTTGTTTACCGAGGTAACGCTCGCGGACCGCTTCCCTTACAAGTTCCGACATGGTGGTCTTTCGTGTGCGCGCGCGAGCGTGGAGCGCGTTCCAGAGATGATCGTCCAGATAGAGTTGCGTCCGTCTCATGATGTATAGTATACATCGCCAAGAGACCAGGGGAATGGGAGGCCGGCGCGGGAGCCGGCTTCAGATCAGGGGACCCGCTCCGCGCAGGCTTGACATATTCCTATATCGGAATACAATGTCCTTATGCCGAGAGCCGCGACAACATCGGACGCCTTCAACGCAGTGGCCGAGCCGCGGCGGCGGGAAATCCTGAGCTATCTCGCGGTGAAGGAGCGGCCCGTTGGGGATATTGTGACGGCCTTGCGACTGGAGCAGCCTTCGGTTTCGAAACACTTGCGGGTACTCAAAGACGTTGGGCTGGTGCATATGCGGCGGGACGGGCGGCAAGCGTTTTATCGAACCAATGCCGAGGCGATCCGGCCGCTGCATGACTGGACCAGCACATTCGAACGCTACTGGGCACATCAATTGAATCGCATCAAGGAACGAGCTGAGAGAAAAGACAAGGAGGAATCATGAATGCAACCGCGCAGTCGATCGAGAATTTGACCTTAAGCGTGACGCAGGAGATTCACGTTCGCGCATCGCTGGAGGCAACGTTCGCAGCGATTTTGGAAGAAGTGGGACCGCACAATCAGGGACCGGATGGCAAGCCCATGCCGATGAAGATCGAGCCATGGCCGGGCGGACGATGGTACCGCGATCTGGGCAACAACGAAGGCCATTTGTGGGGTCACGTGCAATCCATCAAGCGGCCGGCGCTGCTTGAAATCACCGGCCCGTTGTTCATGTCGTATCCCGCCGTGTCGAATGTGCAATATCGTTTGAGCGAAGCGGACGGGGGAACGCTGCTCAAGTTCCAGCACGTGGCGCTGGGGCTGATTCAGGAAGGCCACCGGAAAAACGTGGGGACGGGGTGGAACAGCCTGCACGAGCGGGTGCGCGCCCGGGCTGAAGGGAGCCGATCATGACGGAGCACAAGATTGTCTCGCGGGACGAATGGATCGCCGCGCGCAAGGAGCTGCTGGGGAAAGAAAAAGAATTCACGCGGCAGCGGGACGCGATCAGCGCGGAGCGCAGGAAACTGCCATGGGTGAAGGTGGAGAAGAATTATGTCTTCGATTCGCCCGGCGGAAAGAAGACTCTGGCCGAGCTGTTCGGCGGCAAGAGCCAGTTGATTGTCTACCATTTCATGTTCGGTCCGGGATGGGAAGAAGGTTGCCCGAGCTGCTCGTTTCTGGGCGATCACTTTGATGGCCCAGTCATGCATTTGCCGCATCGCGACGTCACGCTGACGGCGGTTTCGCGCGCGCCCTTGCCGCAGATTGAAGCGTTCAAGAAGCGCATGGGATGGCGTTTTCCGTGGGTGTCGTCCAATGGCAGCGACTTCAATTACGACTTTCACGTCTCGTTCACCAAGGACGAATTGGCAGCCGGCAAGATGTACTACAACTACGCGGAGACGAAGTTTCCGAGCGAAGAGGGGCCAGGCGCCAGTGTGTTTTACAAGGACCAGGGCGGAAGCGTCTTCCACACGTATTCCACCTACGGGCGGGGGCTGGATATTTTGCTGGGGACGTACAATTTCCTGGACCTGACGCCCAAAGGCCGCGACGAAGAAGGCTTGAAGCATACGATGGCGTGGGTTCGCCATCACGACAAGTACATTGATGGTGAGCTGGTTGACCTAACGGCGACCTACTCGCAACCGAAGAGCATTTCCGCAAACCAAGGAGAGGCAAAATGAGCAAGGCTTTTGAACCAATGATCGGCGAGATCCAGCAGGAGGCGGCCACGACGAAGCGAGTACTGGAACGCGTTCCTCAAGATAAGCTGGGATGGAAGCCGCACCCGCGATCGATGTCGCTCGGGCAACTCGCCATGCATGTGGCGACGATTCCCGGCGGGATTACGAGACTCGCGCAGGTGGACGACTTCGAAATTAACCCGGCGAATCTCATTCCGGCGGTTCCGAAGAACACTGAAGAGATTCTTGTGGCTTTGGAAGCGAGCGTGAAAGCCGCGAAAGACTATTTGGGCGGAGTGAGCGAATCGGCCGCGGGCGCAAATTGGCGCGCGACGCTGAATGGCAAAGAAGTGATGGCGATGCCCCGCGCCGTGATGCTCCGATCGATCATGCTGAATCACTGGTATCACCACCGCGGTCAATTGTCGGTGTACCTGCGATTGTTGGAAGTGCCGGTTCCCACGATCTACGGACCTAGCGCGGATGAAAATCCGTTTGCGTGAACGGTCAGGTCAGGAGTTGCCCGGCGACTACGGGTGGACCGCCGCCAGTTGAATCGCAGAACGAGATGAAATGATCTGGTTGATCATGAAATTGTTCAGGTTCGTAACGGCGGCCGCGAACCTTTGTTGCGCATCCTCGTAGAGGTGGGCGGCGGTGTCGATGCGCGATTGGCGGTCATCCAGAGACAACGCGGGAGGAATCCTCATCAAAACCGCGCTGTATTCCCGGGACGAGTCCATCATATCCCGATAGGCAGCGTCGAATTCGGCACGAAGAGAGAGATAACGGTTTTCATTTGCCGATCGAGAATCCAGCACAGTTGCGGTCATGGCTTTGCGATATACTGACCGGGTGGCAATGGGGGCGGACAACTGCTAGCTCGGACTTCCGCGCCGCCGGATGGTCTTAACTTGTCGCGCTCCCAAGGCCTATTTCTGATCGTAGCTCCTGTCTAGATCCTTGTTACGACGTTAGCTCTAATTCCTGGTGCGGGCTAGCTGGACAAAAGTCTAGGATCTATCTTCAGCAGGGTTGGTTGTTTGAATGGACTAGATCAGGCCTTCATCGAGGGCAAACCGAGTGAGCTGCGCGGTGCTCCGCAGACCCAACTTCCGTTTCAAATTGTTTTTGTGGAAAGCGACTGTCTTTTCGGAAATGCCGAGGGTGAAGGCAACTTCCTTTCGGCTTTTGCCTTCGGCGGTCAACTGCAGGATCTGACGTTCGCGGGGGCTGAGTCCCAGCCCACGCCCGCCGATCTCCGGCGCGATATAGCGGGCGCCGCCCAAGACCGATTCGACGGCCGCGAGAATTTCGCTCCGGCCGGAAGACTTCACGGCATAGCCATTTGCTCCCGCATCCAGCGCAGCTTGGAGGTAAGTGGGACTGGTGTGCATGGTTACAAACAATAGCTTCACGTGCGGGAGATGTTTCCGGATTTCGCGGGCCGCATCGATACCGTTCAGCAGAGGCATGGTGATGTCGAGGATGATGAGTTCCGGCTCCAAACGAATCGCGGCCTCGACCAGCGCTTTCCCGTTTTCGGCTGTCCCCACGACGGCGTACTTGGGTTCGAGAAGTTTCGAGAAGCCGTCGAGCATCAGGGCATGATCGTCGGCGAGAAGGATTCGCGAGCGTTTCATCGTCAGACCTGCGGCAAGGGAACACTCACGGAAATGCGGGTGCCCTGTCCCGGCTCGGACTCGATGGCCAGTGTTCCACCCATGATGCGCGCGCGCTCGCCGATGCTGACCAAGCCGAGCCCGCCCTTGCCTTTGACGGCCTGGGGAGCGAATCCACGGCCATCGTCGCGGAGGGACAAGAGCAGTCCGTGGTCGCGCGCGGCCAGTTCGACCGAGAGGTGCTTCGCCTTGGCGTGCTTGGCGACGTTGCGCAAGCTTTCTTCCGCGATGCGGTACAAGCCGGAGGCTATTTGTTGCGGGAGCGAAACCGGCAGCTTGCCGGCGTTGAAAGTGACGCGCATCTTCTTGTTGGTCTTTGAAAACTCGTCGCACAGCGCCTTCAAGGAAACCACCAGGCCCAAGTCATCGAGGACCGAGGGGTGCAGTTCGTAGGCGATGTGGCGGGCCTCTTCAGAGACTTTGATCGCTCGCGCGCCCAGATCCTGTAGACGAGCCCGCGTGGAGGCGGGCGAGGGAAGGGTAACCGCGAGATCTTCCACGTCGAGAGCGAGAGACGCCAGCTTCTGGCACAGGCTATCGTGCAGTTCGCGAGAAACCCGGCGCCGCTCCTCTTCCTGCGCGGTGATGAGCTGGGCGGCGAGCGCGCGAATCTCAGCGCGGTAGGTTTCCGATAGATTCGCCAGACGCTGGCGCTCAGTGATATCGGTCATGAATGCCACGGTGAGCTTGACGCCGGATTGATCGATGGTGCTCAAACTGACTTCGAGGGGGAACCTGGTTCCATCCTTTCGGCAGCCCTCGTGCTCCGGCAGGGAGCAGGAGGCTGAGCGGTTTCCCGAGCACATCGGCGCGAAGGTAGCCGAACATTTTTTCAGCAGCGCCATTGATCAGCACGATTTGTTGATCCGCATTGGCCGCGACGATGGCCTGCTCGGCGGACTCGAGCAACATGTGGGAGTAATCGCGCGATTCCTCCAACTCGCGCCTCATGATGTCGGTGTCGAGCAGGATGACGATGACGCCGTCGATCTTGTTGTCGCTGGTGCGGTAGGGGCGGATGCGGAGGGACAGCCAACGGCCGGTCTTGTCCTTGACTTCGCGCTCGATCGGGCGAACGCTGCTGATGACCTCCGCGAACAGGGCATCCCAATCGGATACGGCGAGGGTGGAGGCGACATCGCTGAAGGGGCGGCCCACGTCGGTTTCAATGAGATTCAGAAGCCTTCCTGCCAGGGGCGTAAACCTGCGGACGTGCAGGCCGGCATCCAGAACCACGACAGGAATATCCACGCCGACCAGGACGTTGTTCAGGTCGTTGGTCAGCAAGCTCAGATCGAGATTGCGGTGCAGGAGTTCTTCGTTGAGAGTCAGGAGCTCTTCGTTGGAGGATTGTAGCTCTTCCTTGGCGGTTTCAAGCTCCTCATTGGTGCTTTGCAGCTCTTCGCTGCTGGAAAGGATCTCCTCATGAGCCGCCTTCATCTCCTCCTGGGCGGTTTCGTGTTCGGCGATCAGCGAACTCAAATACTCCCGCGTGGCCGCCAATTCCCGCTCGATATTGGAATCTTTTTTGGTGCGGCCCTTCGCTGAGGCTTTCGGGCTGGGAAGCTCGGAAGGCGAAATGGCGCGGAAGACGACCAGCAGGTCCGGCTTTCCCCCGTTGCCTTTCCCCAGCGGCGAAACCTCCAGGCGTACGCCGCACGGTTGGCGGTTGTGCTCGAAGCGGATCAGTTGCGTGGCTGCGGCCGTCCCGTCCCTCTGGGCCTTGGAGACCGCTTTCCGAAGGTCGAGGACAAACTCCGGACGGAGCATCTTGAGCAAGTGAACCGTCGGCGGCCCGGTGGGAAGAACGAGGTAGGTTCCGAGATCCCCTTGAATGTGGAGGATGTGGAGATTGGAATCGATCAGCAGAGCCGGCGGCGCATAACGCTGGAGCAGAACCTGCTCGGTTTGTTTCTGGACGTCGGCGGCAGGAGTAAGCAACGCGGGGATTGGCGTGGCCAATCCGGGCTGTTTGTGATCGTCCATTCGCCAGTCGAAACGTGGCGCCAGCGTCGCACGCGGCTTGCGGGAGAAGATTTTGTGGTTGCGGTCCTCCGGCGTGAAAATGCTGGAATAGGCGCTGATGGCTTCCGATTTCCCGAGGAACAAGAATCCTCCGGGTTTCAGCGCATATTGAAAAGCCGCCAAAATGCGGTTCTGCAAACTCGGCCCGGCGTAGATGAGGACGTTTCTGCAACTGATGAGATCGAGTTTGGAAAAGGGAGGGTCGCTGGCCAAGTCATGCCGCGCGAAAACGCACAGACCGCGCACGTCCTTGTTGATTTGATAGCCGTGCTCGACCTTGAGGAAGAATCGCCTCAGGCGCGCGGGTGACACGCCACGCACGGCGGACTCGGAATAGATACCGGCGCGGGCGCGCTCGACGGCGGATTCGCTGATATCGGTTCCAAACATTTGGATTTTGGTTTGATTTGCGTTCACGCCGAGGGACTCGATCAGAAGCATCGCGATGGAGTAGGCCTCTTCGCCGGTGGAACAGCCGGGGACCCAGACGCGAACCGGGTCAGGCCGCCGGTTCAAACGCAATTTCGGAAATACGACTTTTCGTAGCGCCTGAAAGCATTCCGGATCGCGGAAGAAGCCGGTGACGTGGATAAAGATGTCGTCCGCGAGCGACTTGATCCCGGCGGGATTCTGCTTCAGGAACCGCACGTAGTCGTTGAGCGACGCCATCTTCTGTAATGCCATCCTGCGCGCGACGCGGCGGCTGACGGTGGGCTGTTTGTACAAGCGGAAATCGATGCCGGTGGTGGACCGGAGAAGCAGGTAGATCTTTTCGAGACCATCGCCGTCGGGCTCTTGTCCGTTGTGCAACAGGTAAGGATGGCGGCTGATACGCGCCAGTTCGGCGGCGATGCCGGCTGGCGGCAACACAAAATCGGCAGCGCCCGCGGCAATCGCGCTGGTAGGCATGGCCGGCCAGGCGGCCGTTTTGGGATCCTGCGCAAAGGTAACGCCGCCTTCCGTCTTAATGGCCTTCATTCCCTGCGTGCCGTCGGATCCGCTGCCGGAGAGAATGACACCGATGGCGGCGGTCTTTCTGCTCGCGCGCCAGGGTGGTAAAGAACTCGTCGATGGCGTGGTGAGGAACCGAAGCGCGCTCGCGCGGAATCAACTGTAGAGCGCCGCTCTGGATGGTCATGATGGTGTCGGGCGGGATCACGTAGACGTGGTTACGCTCGACGGCCATGCCGTCAGATACCTCGATGACCGGCATGCTGGTGGCTTTGGAGAGAAGTTGGGTGAGGGCGCTTTCGTGCTGGGGAGCGAGATGCTGGATGATGGCAACGGCCATCCCGGTGCGGGCCGGCAGAGCTTTCAGAAACTCGGACAACGCTTCCAGGCCGCCGGCCGAAGCACCCACACCAACGATGGGGAAGGATCCAGGCGAAAGTGGTGGAACGGCAGTCGCGCGTTTCGCTTTGCGGCGGGGATTGGCACCCCGGCTGGCACTTGGACGATGAGCCTTCTCGGGTTTCGACGCCCGCTTCTTTTTGGCCATGAACAGGACCTCCGGTGCGGAGGCGGGTGCTAGTAACGATAGCACTGATGGGAGCGGGCAAGGGAGGACATACCGATCGCAAATGGTTCGAGGTGAGAACATCGGATAATGGAGCATGCGCCCATTTTGCGAAGTTGCTTGCCAACTGTTCGTGCTGTGCGGCGTGCTCTTGAACGGGGCCGCAACTGTGTCCGCTCAAACGCCAAGCCAAATTGTTTCGGCGGGTTACTCGATTCCGGAGCCAGGATTCGTGGGGGCTCGTGGGGGAGTTGTAACGCTTTTCGTCAAGGGTCTAAATGTACCGGACGCAAGGGCCGCGATCGTTCCGCTGCCAACAGTGCTGTCCGGAGTCAGCGTGAAGGTGACCAGCCAGATTCCCGGTTACCCGGATACGCTGCCCATTTTCAGCATCATCACCTACGATTCGTGCGCAGGGAATATCAGCACGCCTTGTTCGCTCACACATATCACTGTAGAACTACCAACCGAGCCGACGTGCGTGGCTATGGGATTCCCAAATCCATGCTTCAATCCCAACGGCAACATCCTTCTTACCGTCGTTGTTGGCGGAAACGCCGGGCAAAGTTTCCCAGTCACCGTCGAAGGCAGCCAGCCTCACATCGTGAACGCATGCGACACGATATTTGGGCAAATTGGCGGCATCTGCTATTCACTAGTGACGCACGCCGACGGCACGTTTGTTGGAGATGCGGGTTATCCGAACGGCCGGGACGCGCGGCCTGGGGAAACGATCACGTTCTACGCGGTCGGACTTGGTGCGACCAACCCGATCGTGCCGACGGGACAGGCGTCGGTGGCCTCGGCTCCCGCGACAATTCCTGGAAACGCTCTACCGCTTGTGATTAGTTATCAGTTGAATCTGCCCGCGGCATCACCCGCGCCGCCGGTTGTATGGGCTCCAATTGGGCGGTGGATTTATCCGGCGTATGTTGGGTTGGTCCCCGGGTATGTCGGTTTGTATCAGGTGAACGTGACGCTCCCCGAGGAACTGGCTCAAGCGCAGGCTACGCCGAGTAGCGACGGCGGATGCCCGCTCACCACGCGCATCGCGATCGGAGCCGGAGGCGACTTCGGGGCGGCGGATGGCGGCAGCTACGTGGATCTGTGCGTCCAGCCGTAGGCAGGGCGGTCTATTCCATTGCGAATTTCACAGGCTGAAAGACCAATGGATTTGTATACTGTAGGAATCCAAATCGGAACCTACGGATAGGAGGAGGAATCTACGGTGATCTATTTCAAATACTCAGTTCGTGCGGTGGTTTTTCTTCCCGTAGTATTGAGCGGGTTGCGGGCGCAGGAGAATATGGTGCCACTGAAACACTGGTCAACTCCTTTGTATTGGCAACCGAACCAAGCGGAGAGAGAATCGACAACGAAAGCCGCGCCGCAGCTCCAGCTCTCGGCGAATGCGGTTTCCACAAGCCCACTTACTTTCGTGGCTATCACGCCATGCCGCCTGGTTGATACGCGGGGCGCTGCTACTGGGTTTAACGGGATCGAGCCTTTTTCAGGGCCGTCCATAGCAAGCGCGGGAACGGCGACGTTCCCCGTGCAATCGTCTGTCGAAGCGAGCGCGAATACTATGCCATCGCCGTGCGGCGCGATTCCTTCCATCGCCCAGGCGTACTCGTTCAACCTCACCGTGGTGCCGAAGGCGGGAGGCGCGGTGGGGTATGTCTCGTTGTGGCCGGCTGGATCTCCACGGCCTGCCGACTCGACGTTGAACGATGTTCAAGGAACGATCGTGGCGAACGCGGCCATTGTTCCGGCGGGGACGCCTTCGGGCGGGGTGAGTGTGTATAACTCGGGGCCGGCGGCGATTGATGTGGTTATCGACATGAACGGTTATTTTGCCGCGCCACAGGACCTCAACGGCAATACGGCCCTAGGCCCCGGAGCGCTGACGAGCGACACCACTGGGAGCCAGAACATAGCGATTGGAGGCGGCGCGCTGGCAAATAATACGACGGGGAATGAAAACTCGGCCAGTGGGGTCTACGCGTTGCAACTCAACACGACAGGCAACTCTAACACCGCCAGCGGGTTCGAGGCGCTGCAAAGTAACTCCACCGGAAGCTTCAACACGGCGACGGGCTACCTGGCGATGCAATTTAATACCGTCGGCACCTTCAACACGGCTAGCGGCTACCAAGCGCTACAGGCCAACACCACCGGTCTTAATAACACCGCGAATGGCGCGTACGCACTGGCAGTCAACACCACTGGGAACTTTAACACAGCTACCGGCGAGGGCGCCCTGGGAGCCAACACGACCGATGGCTTCAACGCGGCCTTTGGCTGGGCTGCACTGGCGAATAATACCGGCAGCAACAACACGGCCAGTGGGGCAGGCGCGCTTGGGGGCAACGTCGGCGGAAGCGTAAATACGGCCGTTGGCCGGTCCGCTCTCAGCAGTAATACCACGGGGAACAACAACACCACCATCGGCGCGGATTCGCTGAATCACAATTCGTCAGGAAGCGACAACATTGCTATCGGTGCTAGCGCGGGGACCAACGCGCCGGCTGATAACAACAACAGCGTCTACGTGGGCAGCATTGGGACGGCTGGTGACAAGGGCGGAACAATCCGGATTGGAACCGCGGGAACGCAGAGTTCGTTTTTTGCAGCCGGCGTCAGCGGAGTCACGACGGGCGCCAGCGGCGCGGTCCCGGTGGTGATCGATTCTAACGGACAGTTGGGCACGATGAGTTCGTCGATGCGCCTCAAGGAAGACATCCAGGACATGGGCGAGGCCAGCAGCAGATTGCTGAGCCTGCGTCCCGTCACGTTTCGCTATAAGCGCGCCTATACGGACGGATCGAAGCCAGTGGATTACGGGCTGATCGCCGAAGAAGTGGCCGATGTCTATCCAGACCTGGTGGTCCGGGATAAAGACGGCCGAATCCAAACGGTGCAGTACCAGAAGCTCACGCCCATGCTGCTGAACGAGGTGCAAAAGCAGGCGGCGCAAATTCGCTCGCTCGACGAGCGGCTGGCCGCGCTGGAGGCGATGTTGGGCAACAGTCAGTAATCGCTATTCCGCCGGTTCGATTCGCAGGACCGCTCCCTCCTTGGCGTCAGTCAACAAGTACAGTAACCCGTCGGGGCCTTGCCGAACGTCGCGGATACGCTGGCGGAATTCGCGGAGCAGCGCTTCACGCCGCAGTTCCTCCCATTTGTCGTTGAAGAGGATGCGCTCCAGGTGGCCGGTGCCGGGGATTTCGCCCTCGCGAAGCGAGCCGACGAAGACGTCGTTCTTCCACTGCGGAAATTTGTCGCCAGTGTAAAACGTCATGCCGGAGACGGCAATCGCCGGGATCCAAATCACGATGGGAGGCTCGAAGCCCGCATGGCTGGGGGGCGAGACTTGCCATGGTCCTTGATAGGTGCGCCCATAGCTGACCAGAGGCCATCCATAGTTGCGGCCGGGCTTCAGGATATTAATTTCGTCGCCGCCATTGGGGCCGTTCTCGTTCTCCCACATTTCGCCGGTGATGGGATTCACGGTGAGTCCGAGCGCGCTGCGGTGTCCAAGCGTGTAGACCTCGGGCCGATGATTGGCCTGGCCCACGAACGGGTTGTCGGGCGGAACGGAGCCATCGTCGCGCAAGCGCAGCACTTTGCCGCCGAGCGTGTTGGGATCCTGCGGATCGCGGCCGGTGGTGCTCAGGTATAGCATGCCGTCGCTGCCGAAGGCAATGCGCGAGGTACTGGCTTCGGGCAAAACGAAGACGTCCTTCACATCGGTGAGCGCGTTGCCATCCAAACGGCCGCGCGCGACGGCGGTGGTCCTTTTTCCTCCGTCGAGCGGCTTGGTGTAGGTGAGGTAAAGCAGGTGATTCTCGGCGAATTTCGGATGGAGCTGGATGTCCATGTAGCCGTGAACGGCGCCGGGGCCGCCGGATTCGCCAGCCCAGAACGCCATCGGAGCACCGGAAATTGGCTTGGGATCGAGCTTGGCGTTGTGCCCCGGATCTCGAATGACGCGAATGTGACCGGAGCGCTCGGTCACCAGCATGGTACCGTCGGGAAGAAAAGCGAGAGCCCAGGGATATTCGAGCTCCTTGGTGACAACCACAACGCGGATCTTTTGTCCTTCAGCGGTGTCGAATACCACAGGATGGTCCGGCAGCGCCCGTGCGGCGAGGCCGGTAGGCGCGACGGGGATGTTGAATTTGCTATCCCATTTAACCTTCTGCTGCGCGAAGACAAGAGCGCCGGACAGGGCGACAAGGGAGACGATAGGAGCAAGCGAACGCGGGTTCCACATGGAGAGACCTTTCTTGATCGTTTCGATCCTACATTCGGGGTGGGCCGAGTGTCAATGCGCTACCATTGCTCTATCCGGATTGCGAGTGTTGGCGCGGAGGCATAAATGACCGGGCTTGAGTTGCGACCCCTATCGCTGGGCGAGATTCTGGATCGGACTTTCTCGCTTTATCGCCGGTACTTTTTGCTCTTTATCGGAATTTCAGGCATTCCGGAGCTGCTGGTGCTCGCATTCCGGTTGACGCAATCCGCGTTTCAGCTATCGGGCATAGCGCTAAATGCGGTGATGACCTTGCTCCTGCTGCTTGTGGCTGTCCTCTCCTATCTGTTCGCGCAAGGCGGCGCGATTCTGGCCGTGTCGCAGCTTTATCTAGGACGGCCCTCCTCGATTGCGGATTCATTGCGGCGTGTGTGGGGTGAAATCGGGGCTCTGTTCGGAGTGGTGGTGCTGAATGGACTGGCGATCGGCGGAGCATTGATCCTGTTTGTGATCCCAGGGATTTACGTGGCCTGCCGTTTGTTGGTTTGCGTGCCCGCCGCGTTGATCGAGCAACGCGGGCCGCGCGAGTCGTTGTCGCGCAGCTTCGATCTCACCAGGGAAAATGCCGGCCGCGCCTTCGTGATCCTGATTCTCGCAGTGGTTTTGACGTATGGCGCCCAGATCCTCTTTGCGGTGCCCTTCGGCATTTTGATGGTTTCGGCGGCCAAAGATCCGGCCATGCTTCGATTTTGGCTGGCGATGACGCAAGTGAGCAGCAGCATTGCCACCACCCTGGTGCAGCCGGTTCTTTTGATCGCAACCTCGATCTTTTATTACGACCTTCGAGTTCGCAAGGAAGCTTTCGACCTGCAACTCATGATGAATCCGGACGTTCCCCAGGGCGCCCGGCCAAGCAGCTTGCCGTCGATCATTTCTTGACCGGATGAATCTTCACCGGATGAAGCCGCTTCTGTGGTGCCTGGCGCTGTCGATTGTGACGGCCGGCGCACAGGCGCAAGAGGATCCCGCGGAACTCGCCGCGCACCTGCGGCAGATTCAAGCCGGCCTGGATTCTAAAGGCGCCGCGGTTCTGGTTGGCTTGCCCGCCGCATGGGAGGTCGAAACACCTGATCACCGGTACTCGATTTCGACCGAACCGCTGCGGTCGATTTTGGTTTCGGCGCGTGGCGATCGAATTCAGGCGTCGAAAGATTGGCTCGATCTGATCGCGCGGCAGTTGGAAGGATTCTCGAAAACACCGGCCGAAGCCGGGCCTGATGCGCGCGGCACACTGGACCGAATCCTGGCACGTCCCGAGTTCGCCGGTGTCCGTCCGCCCACCGCTTGGGATTTGTTCCGCCAACGCGTGGTTTTGTGGCTTGCATCGCTGGTGCAGAGGTTTTTCAGCTTTGCCGCGCAACATCCGACCGGCGGAAAGATCCTGTTCTGGGTGCTGCTGGTGGGCGCTGTTGGGGGGCTGGCCGTCTGGCTGTTCCGGGTTTGGACTCGACGAGATCCAGCGTTCAGTTTGCCGCCGCCAAATCCCGGAGTGCAAGCGCAGAGTTGGGAGGCGTGGGTACGGGCCGCCCGGGAAGCGGCGAATCGGGGCGACGCGCGGGAGGCGATTCATTGCGCATATTGGGCCGGCATTTCGCGCCTTCAGGAAAGGCACGTGTTGCCCGAGGATTTGACGCGAACTCCGCGCGAATATCTGCGCTTGGTTCCGGCGCCGGAAACGGCGGCGGCCGCTCCGCTGACTGCACTGACGGCGGGTCTGGAGCGCTTCTGGTACGCGGGTCAAGCCGCGCACTCAGATGATTTTGAGGCATCGCTCAAACAATTGGAGGCGCTCGGATGCAAGCTGGACTAACCGCGGCCGATCGCAATCTGCTGTTGGGCGCCGCGGCGATCGCGGTACTGCTTCTGGCCAGTACGGTCGCGTTCGCGCCGTCCTCTACCGGGCAAACTTCGCCGGTGCCTTCCAGTTACTCATCGGGCTCAGGCGGGGCTCGTGCCGCTTATCTTCTGCTGGAGGATTTGCATTATTCAATCCAGCGGTGGGAAGAACCGCCCGCTACGTTGCCCAATCCAGGACGAGGCTCGCTGCTGATTCTGGCTGATCCCACGGAAGCGCCTACGGCGCGCGACAGCCAGGCGCTGACGCGCTTTGTCGAAAGCGGTGGCCGCATCCTGTTTTGCGGGGCCCTGGTCCGTCCCTTTTTTCCTAGCGCTCGCCTATCGCCCCTGATCATGGATCCCGATTGGAAGGACTTTACCCCAAGCCTTCCGAGTTCTGTTTCTCGCGGTGCGGACAAGATTGTGATGCGGCCGGCTGCGTACTGGGCGGGCTTGACGCCCAAACAACTCGGGCTTTACGGAACCAACGGATCGCCGGCCGTAGTTGCGTGGCGCATGGGCGCGGGAGAGATCCTGTGGTGGGCGGCTGCAACGCCTTTGACCAATGCGGGAATCACGAGGGCCGACAATCTCAGGTTGTTTCTGAACACCGTGTCCGAATCCAATGCGGGCGAACCCGTTTCCATTTATTGGGACGAGTACTTTCATGGCGAGCGCGGGTCGCTGTGGAGTTACGTTCAGCAGACTCCGATTCCGTGGGGTGGTGTGCAGCTAGGGATCTTCGCGATCGGCCTGCTGTTCACGTTCAGCCGGCGCAGCGGCCCTCTCGTAACGCCCGCGGTGGTTTCGAGGCTCTCACCACTGGAGTTTGTCGAGACCATGGGAGGACTCTACCAGCGCGCTGGCGCGGCGTCGATCCCGGTTGCCGTTTCTTATCGGCGGCTACGACTGGAATTGGCGCGGCGGCTGGGGCTGGCCACCAATATTGCCAATTCAGAGCTGGCGCAAACCGCCGCCCAACGGCTCGGCTTCGACCATCAACTGGGAGATGTTTTCGAGGAAGCTGCGCGGGCTTCGAACCTGGTGAAACTCCGAGATCGGCGGGCTCTCGGCTTGGTTCAGCAAATGGAAAATTACGAGCAGCAGCTCCGCACGCCGATCGCCCGGTTTGAGAAAGAGTCCGGAGACAAGAAGTCCGAGGAGAAAAACTAACGTGGAACATCTCTCCGCGCTTGCCAAGCAGGTGCGAACCGAACTTGCGAAGGTGATTGTTGGCCAAAACGACGTTGTGGATCAACTCTTGGTGGTCCTGACCTGCGGCGGCCACGCCGTGATCGAAGGCGTGCCTGGACTGGCCAAGACGCTCGCGGTGAAATCGCTGGCGCGCGTCTGCGGACTGGGCTTCCAGCGCGTGCAATGTACCGCCGATCTGATGCCCGCCGACATCACGGGGACCAACGTCTTCAATATGAACTCGAGCACCTTCAGCCTGCATCGAGGGCCGGTGTTTACGGATCTTTTGCTGGTGGACGAGATCAACCGGACCGCGCCGCGCACGCAGGCCGCGCTGCTGGAAGCAATGGAAGAGCGCCAGGTGACGATCGATGGAACGCGTCACCCGCTCTCGGACAATTTCACGGTGCTCGCGACGCAAAATCCGGTTGAATTCGAGGGCACGTATCCGCTGCCCGAGGCGCAGCTCGACCGGTTCCTGCTGAAAATCCGCATCACCTATCCGAGCGCGCAGGAAGAGATCGATATCCTCTCGCGGTATGACAAGGGATTCGATCCGCGGCGTCTGGATGAGATTACCTTGAGTCCGCTGGATCCAGCGCTGCTTCCCGCGGCGCGCCGCGAGATTGAGAAGCTGACCGTGGAGCCGGCGTTATACGCGTACGTTGTGGCACTAGTGCGGCGCACACGCGATTGGCCCGCGATCTCGCTGGGCGCCAGTCCGCGCGCGGCGATTGGGCTGTTCTATGTCGCTCGCGCGTTAGCAGGCATGGATGGCCGGGACTTTCTTCTGCCCGACGACGTGAAGGCCGCGGCGCTCCCGGTGCTGCGGCATCGCATCATACTCAAACCGGAAGCCGACCTGGAGGGGCTCACGGCGGATCAGGTGATTCAACAAGTTTTGTCGGCGGTGGAAGTACCGAAGTGACGGGCTCTCTTGTACCGACCGAGCATCGAAGCGCGTGTAGTGTCGCGCGCGCGGCTGCCCTTTGCCTTCGGAACCCGCTTCTTTGTTGCGCTGCTCGTGGGGCTGATCTGGCTGGTGCCTGCCTGGTGGTCGCCGCGTTTGATTGCCGGGATGTTCCTGTGGGACGCGATTGTGCTCGCCGCCTGGTTATTTGACCTGCTCCATTTGCCGGCGCCAGGACAATTGGAGGCGCGCCGCGTTTGGAATTCGCCACTTTCTCTGGCGCACCCTGCTTCGGTTGAAATTGAACTTCAAAATCACAGCCAAACGCCGATTTACGCATCGATGACCGATGAGACGCCGCTTGCGCTGCGCGATCAGCCGCCCGGCATGGACATCGCAGTTGCGGATTCCGCTCTAGCGCGGCGCGAGTATCCGATCGTTCCGCGCACGCGTGGCGACATCACGCTCGGCCGGCTCTTTCTGCGGTATCGGACATCCTTCCGTCTTGCAGAGCGCTGGGCGGTGGCGGATCTCGCGCAAACCGTGCGAGTCCTCCCGGACCTGGAGCAAGCGCAGCGCTACGCTTTGTATCTCATCCGCAGCCGCCAGGTTGAAATGGAAAAGCGGCGCCGGCGGCAACGGGGGATGGGGCGGGAGTTCGAAGCGCTCCGCGAGTATCGGCAGGAAGACGACATGCGCGACATCTGTTGGCCGGCAACTGCACGGCGGCACCAACTGATCACACGGACATATCGTTTGGAGCGCAGCCAGACGGTTTGGATTGTGCTCGACGCGGGGCGGCTGCTGCGCGCGCAGGTAGAGGATCCCAAGCGGGACTTTCGTTCGTCCAAACTCGACTATGCGGTGGATGCAGCTTTGTCGCTGGCGCAAGTAGCTTCTCAATACGGCGACCGTGTTGGCCTGTTGGCTTATGGCCGCGCCATTCAACGATCGGTTGGCGTGGGCCGAGGCCCGCTGCACTTACGAAGCATCCTCGACTCGCTGGCCCAAGTTCGGGGCGAAACGGCTGAGGCAAATCACGCTCTGGCCGCCCGTGCGTTGCTTCGCACGCAAAGCCGGCGATCCCTGGTGGTGTGGATTACCGACTTCGCCGAGACGCCCACGACGCCTGAAGTCATCGAATACGCCGGGCAAATGTCTCGTCATCATTTGGTGGTCTTCGCCGCCGTCACCCAACCCGACTTGCTGGCTCTCGGGCGATCGATACCTCAAACCGAAGAGGAGATGTTTCGCCACGCGGCCGCGCTTGAGATCATCCAACGCCGCGACCTGCTGCTGCGCGGGCTGCGGGAACGGGGCGTGCTAGCGATCGACCTGGTCCCAGGGAGCCTCGCCGACTCACTGATCAATCAATATCTGGAGATCAAAGACCGGAGCCTGCTTTGACTTCCGTGGACTTGCCGGTTCCAAGTAGATAGGCGAGCAGCGAGGCAAACAGCACCGCTCCGAGCGAGAACTTCATGGCGATGGGGGCATTGGTGGGCGAGAAAAACGCCTCGATCGTTCCGGCGACTAATAGCAGCGGCAAGCTCCCCAGGACCAAACGCGACGCTCGACCGCCGGCGCGCGACAAAGATTCACGCCGTGAGAGCAGTCCGGGGAACAGCAATCCGCGGGCGATTTCCAGACCCGCGCCGCCCGCGATGAAAATCGCCGGCAGTTCCAAGACGCCATGCGGAACGACGAAACTCCACAGTGAGAGCGCCATTCCCGCGCGCCACGTTGCCGCGCCCACCACGCCCAGCAGGAGTCCGTTCAGCAATATCATCCAAATGGTGCCAATAGCCGTGATTCCCAGAGCGAATGTCGTGAACGCAACCGTCAGGTTGTTGGTGGTGATGGACGACGCTGCGAGAGGTTTTATGGTGACCACGGACTTAGTCCACATCTCGCGCCGGTCGATATTGTCGATCATTTCCGGGCTCAGTAGCCGGTGAGCGAAACCCGGATCGTGCAGCGTTACGGCCCACCCACCCAACATAGCCAGCATAAAAATAGCAATCACGACCAGCGTTTGCGGTAAAGTTTCACGAAACACTCGCGGATAAGTGTGAATATAGAAGTTCGCGATGCCGGCCGCCTTCGGCCGTTGACCCATATAAATCAAGTTGTGACTTCTGGCAAGGAGCTGGTTGAGGTAAGCTGCTAATTGCGGGCTGGAAACGTCTTCGAGAATCACCGACAAGTCGGAAGCCGTCTGGCGGTATAGGAGGCCGAGTTCTTGAAGTTCCTGATGATTCAGCTTCGCGATACCGGATCCGGCGCGCCGCACCAGGTATTCCAGACGTTCCCAGTGACTTTTTCGCTTGTCGATCCAGTGGATTGAAACCATGCTCCCTCAGCAACCGAATTCGTTTCCGTCCCTCTCCGACAAGCATACTATCGAGACGCCCGAGCAAATGCCGCTCGAGTTCACTGTGGCGGGCATTGGCAGCCGATTCCTGGCGCTGGCGATCGACACGATGATTCAGATCGGCATCGGATTGCTCCTGTTTATATTGGTTGCTGTCCTGGGCGTGACTGGAACGCTGCTGGGGTTCCGCACGCACGGTTTGTGGCTGCTTGCCATCCTGGGCGCGCTGGTCTTTTTGCTAACGTTCGGCTATTTCGCCGCCTTTGAAATCCTTTGGAGCGGGCAGACGCCGGGGAAGCGCCTGATCGGCATCCGCGTCGTCAAAGACTCCGGGCGCCCGCTGACCCCATCGGAAACGATCGGCCGCAACCTCCTGCGCATCATCGATCAAATGCCTGCGTTCTTTTACGCCGTGGGCGTGATCGTGGCCCTGTTGAATAAGCAGAACAAGCGTCTCGGCGATTTCATCGCGGGCTCTATCGTGGTTCGCGAAAGCTCGATGAAGGAGATCAAGCCGATCTGGCACACGTCACAATCGTCCTCGGAGCAGCCGAAAGTTGCGGCCCGGCTCTCCACCGCAGCGCTCTCAGTCGAGGAACTGGCGTTGATCGATACTTTCCTGCAACGGCGCCATGACCTGTCTCCCGACGTGCGATCGCGCATGGCGGCACAAATTCTCAACCAGCTCAAACCCAAGCTTGCGGCCGCGGCCGAGGGCAGGTTGTCTACTGAATCGCTGCTGGAGGCTTTGGCGTACGAGCGCCGGTCCACGGGAATTTATTCGTGATTCCTGAGTTCACGCGCGCAGGACCCATTGCGCCAGCTCGGCGATCTTGGGCGTTTTGCCTTGTGAAAGGATGCCAATACGGAAAATTCGGGCAGCTACCCAGACTGACGCGAAGGCATAAGCGATGACACCCAGCAAGCCGAGCCACGGCTGCCACCAGGGGACGCTGCCGGGTAGAGCTTGCCGCAGCAGCATGAGCACGGGCGTGAATGGCGGGATGAAAGACATCACGACCGCGAGACCGCCGTTGGGCTGCTGCATGACTGGGGTGAGCACGAAGATCGGAATCATGATCGGAAGAATCAGGATGAACGCGAGATGTTGCGCGTCCTGCGGAGTGGAGCAGGCCGAGCCGAGCGCGACGCCGACGGCCGAGAGCATCACCACGTCGCCGATCAGGTACGCGAAAAACCACGGAATGAGATTGAGCGGCGCCAGGCCGAACATCGCCATGCCGGCCAGCACCAGTAGTCCGGCGATGATGTAAACGATGGAGCTGGTCAAGGACGCGCCGACGGCCGCCAGAACCTTGCCCATCATGAGTTCGAACGGCGACGCGGAACTCAACAACATTTCGAAGACGCGCTGCATCTTGTCCTCGGCCACCGCGCCCAGGTTAGGAGCCGAGCCGAAGATGGCGATCATTATCAACAGCAAGACCAGGAAGAACGCGACAGCTCCACTCTGCAATTGATTTTTCTTTTCGCCTGAGAGGATTTTCCCGGTGGCTGGATCTTTGTCGACCAACTTCATGGACACCAGCGGGACATCGCGCAGCGCATCGGGAATGCGCGAGGGGTCGACGCCCAGTTTCGCGAGACGCACGCGGTGCAGGCCATCGTTGACCACGCCGGGCAGCCAGAGGCTCAACGGATCGACGAGCCCGCCCGAACTGGTGTAGTAACGGACCAGTTCCTGCTTGGAGTCTTTCGGCGGCTGAAGCGCTTGGGGCGAGATATCGATGACGAGGAACAGGTTGCCCGCGCGAATCCGATCGCACAGCGCCAACAGTTGCGCGGCCTGGTCGGGTTCGGGTTTCACTTCCTCGAAAACAAGGCGCGGAACGCCCTGAGTGCCGACGGGGGCGGTGGCCGCGGTTTTCCGGTTGGCTTCCTGGCCGGCCTGAATTATGGCTGCCGCGGAAACGCCGGTGCGATCGAGCACGGCAACGCGCTGCTGGCGGGCGACATTGTTTTTGCTGCTGACGGCAACGGCCAGGAAACCTCCTCCACCGAATAACAGCGGGAGCAAGATCAGTCCGACAAGATAGGCCTTGCTGCGGACCATTTGCAAGTAATCGCGTTTAGCGACGAGCAGGATTCTATTCAACTGCGGCCTCCTCCTCGGGTTGCGGGCCGGCGATGCGGACAAAGATGTCGTGGAGCGAAGGCTTCACCACGGAAAACGAGGAGATCCGCCCGCGGGCCGCAACGGTGCGCAATACCAGTTGGGAATCGCACCCCGGAGCCATGTGCAGTTCCTGGAGCTGGCCCAGGTCCTTGATTTTTTCGATGCCGGGCAACTCGCCCAACGCGGACACGCCGCCCGCGACCTCGACACGGATGGTGTCGCTTCCGTAGCCCGACTGGATGGATGCGAGAGTCCCATCGAGAACCTTCCGGCCGCGGAAGATCATGAAAATGGAGTCGCACAAACTTTCGGCCACGGTCATATCGTGAGTGCTCAAAATGACAGTACACCCGCGCTTGCGCATTTCAAGGATGGCGCCGCGAATCGAATCGGCGCTGACGGGATCGAGGCCGGTAAAGGGTTCGTCCAGGATCAGCAGCTTCGGCTCAGGAATAACGGTGGCGATGAACTGGACTTTCTGGCTCATGCCTTTGCTGAGAGTTTCCACCTTGTTGTCGGCGCGATCGGCCAGGCCCAGGCGTTCCAGCCAGGCGTTCACCTCGGGTATGACGTTCCGCCCGCCGCGCAGCTCGCCGTGAAACTTCAGCAGCTCACGGACGCGCATTTTCCGGTAGACGCCGCGCTCTTCCGGGAGATATCCGATCATTTGCGAGCCATTGGCGGAGCGAGTGATGGAACGCTCGTGGCCTAACACGCGGATGGTCCCAGAGTCGGGATAAAGGATGTTAGTGATCATCCGCATTGTGGTGGATTTACCGGAACCGTTTGGACCGATAAATCCATAAACCGACCCCACGGGAACCGACAGCGAGAGCTGATCCACCGCAGTGACGGCTTCGAAAGTCTTCGTAACGTTGCTGATTTCGACCGCGGACACTTCCAGGATGCTACCACATAAAAAAATTACACCTGGTTAATATCGGAGGCTTCGAGCACGGGTTGCGGCCAGCCGCCGCGCGCGACCTTGATCATTGCGCGGCCGATTTGCTCGGTCGTGAGTACGGAGTTGGGAAAGAGCGCACGCAGTAACGGCGATAGCGGCCCGAGTATTGCATAGAGGACGCGGTACAGTTTGGTCCTGGACTGTATGCCGTGCAGCGGAACAATCAATCCAGGACGGAACATGTAAGCGGCCCGGAATGGCATGTGCAGCAGTTCGTTCTCGGTCTTGCCCTTAACTCGCGCCCACATGCGGCGGCCACGCTCTGAGCTGTCAGTGCCCGCGCCTGAAACATAAATGAATGTCATGCCCGGGTTGAGGCGCGCCAGAACTCTCGCGGCCGCGATCGTAAACCTGTAGGTGACGCGCTGGTAGTCCTCCTCCGTCATTCCCGCGGAAGAGACGCCGAGACAGAAGAGGCAGGCGTCGAAGCCGGAGAGTTGATCTTCGATGGGCGTGAAGTCTAGGAAGTTGCTGTGTGTCAGCTCGCGAAGTTTCGGGTGTTGCTGTTCCATGGAGCCGCGTCCGATGCACACGACGCTTTCGACTTCGGGATCGAGCAGGCATTCGCGCAAAACGCCTTGGCCGACCATCCCGGTGGCGCCGAAGAGAAGAACCCGCATGTCTCATTAGAACCCGGCTCGAATTTCGCCGATCAGACAGTATGAACTTGCGATGCCAGTTGTTCCTTATGATGTGTTGCGCCGCGGCGCTGGCGGCTCAAGAGGCCCCGGTCCCGCTATTGGCAAGCGGGCAACCGGTGAACTGGTGGTTCGTATTCAAATTCAATGCAGAATCGTTTCCTCAATGCGGCGGCCCTCTAAGGACTTGCCTCTTCGGCGGCGCGGTTCAGCCTTATCGGAGCTTCGGCCAACAGTTCGCATTCGCCAGCAGCGCCGATGGCACTCTTCGGCAAGGGCCGGGATGTGCCGGCGATACGACCATCGATCCGTTGGGCGCAACGTTCGATCAGGTCTTCAGCGGCAAGTTCTTTTACGTGCTCTGGAACGATCAGTTTTACGGAGATCCGCTCCAGACCCAGTACGCGCCGTGGGGGCATTCCAAGGGAATGCTGGCCTGGAATGAGGATGGAAACGGAATGGTGCTGCAGGTTTCGACGCCGTCCTGGCCCGCCTCCGGAAGTGCGCGCGAGCCCCGCAAAACCGATGGAAACACGCTGGGGTGTGTGACGGACGATAACGTTTTGGTCAGCCAACATTTCTTCGCGCTGAAACTGAACCAGGCCGACGTTGTCATTGTGCTAAAGGCCGTGGCGAATGCGAGTGTGGTGACGGACCCGGGAAACCTTCAAATCGTGAATAACGGAGGACCGGCGGAGATTCAAGCGCTGGTCGATAGCCTGGGAAAGGAATCCAGGAGCAAGACCGCGACAAAGGACACTCTGTCGAGTGGGGTCCTGCTGATCTCGAAACCGTCCGGCCTGAATGTCCCGCCGTGGCAGATGGTTTCAGCTCTGCTGGGCGGCGAGCCGCTGCGAGTTGCGTCCTGGTGGACCAAGCCCGAAATTCCCACCACCACGGTTTCCACTCCGATTGGTTGTTGGGACAGGTCGCTGGGCAGGCCGGGCGCGGTGGAAATCGCAACGACTGGAACATGGCAAGGCAAGACCCTTGGGTTCGAGGGTGTCGCGGAGCCGGAGGGAAATCACGCCAAGATCGGCGTGTCCACGTGCGGACGCGCGGACGTCATCTTCGGCGACATGAACCAGCAGGGCACGCTTGTCGGGGCCGTATTGCGACAGCAGCCAAAACGGCCGGGGCGGGCTGTTCTTTGTGGTCCAGAACGATCCTCAGTTGTACGACAGCCTGAGCGACTTGCTACGGGGCCGGACGGCGCCACAGTAAGCTGCACCCGCACCTAAGGATTTCATAAAGATTCCGTGAAAAAGTTATAAAAATCGTGTAGAATGAGTTCGTCGGCGCTGCCCGGAGGAGAATTCGATGCCAACGAACTTGATGCCTGCAGATGAGAAAACGATGGTCCAGCAAAAGTGGACCACCACTTTTTATTGGATAGGAATCGCGATGTCGGTTCTATGTGTTGCCGCGGCTTCGGCCCGCAACACGGAACTGGTTGGACGATTCGAACATGGGAGTTTCCCACTGTCCTGGGCGGCCGGACTGATCGCAATTGTCGCGTTCTTGGCTTCGGAATACTTCCATCCGGCACCTCCGGCCAAGGACCGAACGGTGCGGCAGGTTCCCGCACAATTGTCCGAGAGCTTACCGTGGAAAAGTGAGTTCGCTGATTAGGTAATTCTATTCATCCCTAAGCGCGCGCATCGGATCCACTAGTGAAGCACGGCGCGCGGGCGCGAAGGTTGCCAGCAGCGTGACGGCCAGAAGCGGGATTGCGATGGCGGGGAACAGCGCGTAGTTCAAGTGATCGAACGACGCTATGAAAGCCACGGTCATGACGGCGCGGCATGCAAAGAAGCTCGCAATCAGGCCGATACTCACGCCGATCGATCCTAGCACCAGACCTTGCCCTAGAATCATGCGAATCACCTTCCGCCGGTCCGCGCCAATCGCCATGCGAATGCCAATCTCGCGCCGGCGGCGGCTTACCGAGTAAGAGATCAGCCCGTAAAGCCCCACCATTGCCAGAATCAGGCCCATCGCGCCCAGACCTGCGACACTTTGAGCGATGATGCCGGGAGTCTTGATCGCGCGTTGGGTGTAAAAATCCTGCATGGTGCGAGTATTGGACACCGGCATGTCCGGATCGATCCCGCGCACCACTTCCCGCAGCACGGGCGCGAGGGCAGCCGCGTCGGGAGTGCCAGCCTCGGCGACCACAGTCATCGCGGGATTTTTCTCTTGGGTATAGGGCAGATAAACGAAATCGAGCGGAGGTTCGGCGATCCAGAAGTATTTTGCCGTTCTCGCGATGCCGACGATCTCGACCAGCGGCCCGGTGGAAGACCGAAGATGGAAGCGCTTTCCCAGTGCGTCTTGCTTCGGCCAATAGTGATTGGCGAAATGCTGGTTCACCACGGCCACACGCGGCGTATCCTCGCGGTCGGAATCGAGAAACGCGCGGCCGCGCACGATCGGAACGCTCATGGTTGCAAAATAGCCTTCACTCACGTAGTACGCGGCCTGGCTGATCGCTTGCTGCCCCGGTGGCAGGGTGTAGCCTTCCGGTACCAGGCTGACGCCCGAGCTTCCCATCAACAGCGGGATGTTCGACATCAAGGCCGCCGACCGCACTCCAGCCGCCAAGCGAGTCTTGTCCAAGAGATCTTTGTAAAACCGGCGGCTTTGATCGTCCGTATAGTGCAGCGGGTCAGTGTCGAAACTGGTGATCCACAGGTGATCGGTGCGAAAACCGGGACCTTGCAGCAGTTCGTCGCGGAAGCCTTGCAATAACACGCCGGAAACAATCAGCAGGACCAGCGAAAGAGCCACTTGTCCCGCCACGATCGAGTTACGTCCCCACAGCCGCTGGCGGCCGCCGCTGTCCGCATCGGCGGCTTTGAGTGCGGAAACAAGATCCAGTCGAGTTGTTTGCAGTGCGGGAGTGAGTCCAAACAGGAACGTGCTGATCAAGGAGGCTGCCACAGTGAACAACAGCATTCGCCGGTCCACCGAAACGTGGAAGGCCAGGGGGACATCGACGGGAATCGGGATGCTATTAAAGAAGCTGGTTCCCGCATAGGCCACCGCAATGCCGAGCAGGCCGCCGGCGATCGCCAGCAGGAAATTTTCGAGCAACAGTTGCCGGATGAGCGCGCCGCGGGCGGCGCCGATGGCCAGCCGCACGGCCATTTCGCGGGAGCGTGCCCGGGCGCGGCTCAGGAGCAAACCGGTGACATTAGCGCAGGCCACCAGCAACACACAGAGCGCGAGCATGAGCAGCATCGCCACCAGCGCGGCGTTCGGCGGGGATTGCCGCACGCGCAGTTGAAACTCGGTCTCAACATCCACGTGCCGGTTCTGGTTCGTCCGCGGGTACATCCGCTCCAGCCGCGAGGCGATGCCCGTGAGATCCGCACTGGCCTGCGCGATGCTGACGCCCGGCTTCAGACGGCCTTTCACTGTGATCCAGCGCAGGTCTCGGCGCTCCAGATTGTTGTCGCCAGTCAGACGAGGCGACATGGCTAAGGGAACGAACAATGAAGGCTTGACGAACTGATCGAGGCCGGTGAATTGCTGAGGCGCCACTCCGACGATCACGCACGGAACACCGTTGATCCAAACGGTGGAACCTATGATCGACGGGTTTGCGTTAAACTGGCTCTCCCAATAGTCGTGTCCGAGCACGACCACCGCGTCGCGTCCCACGGCCTGGTCTTCCGATTCCAGAAAACCGCGCCCGAGCGCCGGTTGCACACCGAGCACGCGGAAAAAATTGCCGGAGACATACATGCCCAGGGCGACCTTCGGGAGCGCGGCTGCGTCCGGCTTCATGCCGAACGACGTGAGGCTTGCGGCGACCAAGCCGTCGAAACTGCGATTGTTATCGCGATAATCGCGATAGTCCGGATAAGCGAGCGCCGCGTTGGAGAATACTTCGTTGCTGGAAGTGGTCACAGCCGCGATTCGGGTCGGTTCGAGAACCGGCAGCGGCCGCAGAATCAGGGCGTCGGCAAAGCTGAACATCGCCGAGGTGGCCCCGATCCCAATGGCGAGCGAGCAGATCCCGACTAGCGTGAATCCAGGGCTCTTGAGCAGCAGCCGCAGAGCGTGGCGCAAGGACTTCAGCATTGCAGTGATAGACGAATTGAGAGCGGCGAAAGTTCAATCAAAAAGGCTCACCGCAAGAAAGATCAAGCAAACAGGCCCGTGTCGCGTTAGATTCTTAAAGAACATGACAACGCCACTGCAACAGGTTCAGCCCGTGATGGCGTTCGCCAGCGGACATCTCGACGAGGATGTTTCGCTTGGTGTGCTGGCCGGCCAAGCTGGCCTGTCGGCCTTTCATCTGCATCGCGTGTTTTCGGCAGCCGCGGGCGAAACGCCCAAGCAATTTACTTTGCGGCTCCGGCTGGATCGTGCGGCAGCGATGTTGCTCACCAGCGAGGATTCGGTTCTGAACGTGGCGCTATCCTGCGGCTTCCAAAGTCACGAAGCGTTTTGCCGAACATTTCGAAAGCGATTCGGAATGGCGCCCAGCGTTTATCGCGGCCGCGGCTTCGCGGACGGCACAGGTGCAGAACAAGCAGGCAAACACGCGGCGCTGGTGAGCACCATCGGGCCGTGCGTTGGGCTCTTTTACATTCGCGAGGACGGGAGATCACAGACAAACAACATGGCGTACTCGATCACGAAGAAGGAAATCGCACCGCAGCCCGTGCTGGTGGTGCGGCGCAGGGTGAAGCCATCCGAGATCGCAAGCACGTTGGCCGAAGTGCTCGGACAGGTCTTTATGCATGCGCAAAGTAAAGGCATCGCTTTGGCCGGGCAGCCGTTCACGCGCTATCTCGAATGGGGGCCTGGGTTGTTGACCATCGAAGCCGGGCTGCCGGTGGCCGGTCACAGCGGCGCGCGATCGAGCGCAGATGTTCGCGCTGAAACCCTGCCGGGCGGGTTCGCCGCCAGCACTACGCATTCGGGTCCCTACGACAAGCTCACCGAAGCCCACGCCGCGGTTCAACAATGGATCGAAGCCGAAGGTCTTACTGCCGCGGGCGCTCCGTGGGAAGTTTATGTCACCGATCCGGCGGATTATCCGGATCCGAAAGATTGGAAGACCGAGATTTTCTGGCCGCTCGGCTAGTTTCACCGCCTGGTTTGACCGCACTGGCCCCGCACGATAAACTAGCCTGCTAGCCCTGTTTTTCAGCGCGAAAGGTGGCGTGACCATGTGGAGTTGGCGGTGGAGTTTGCGATTTTCGCTAGTGGCTCTAGCAGCAGGCGCGGCCTGCGCGCAAACGGGCTACTCTCCCGCCGACATCCAAGCCGGCAAGCAGCTCTACGGCGTCAACTGCTCCAACTGCCACGGGCCCAATGGCGATTTTGTTTCGGGCGTCGATCTCGGCCACGGAAAATTCCGGCGCGCTTCCACCGACAATGAACTGGTGGCCATCATGGAGCAAGGCATCCAGGGAACGCCGATGCCGCCGGCAAGTCTGAACGACCAGCAGGCGCACCAGATTGTGGCGTACCTGCGATCGATGGCCGCTGCCACCGGCGCCCCAAGCGCGAGCAAGGAAGACCTGGCGCACGGCAAGTCGCTCCTCGAGAGCAAGGGCTGCCTCAATTGCCATCGCGTGCAGGATCACGGTTCGCGGGTCGGACCGGACCTCACCGACGTCGGCGCCCGGAGGAAACCGGATGAAATCGAGCGCTCCATTGTCGATCCGAATGCCGAGGTTCTCCCGGAAAACCGCTACGTCCGCGCAGTAACTCGCGATGGCGCCACTATCACGGGAAGAATCCTCAACGAAGATACCTACTCGCTGCAGCTCATCGACAGCCAGGAAAAGCTGGTCTCGCTGCAGAAGGCGGATCTGCGCCAGTTCGAATTCCTGAAGAACTCGCCCATGCCATCGTTTCGCGACAAGCTGAGCGGCAACGAATTATCGGACCTTGTCGGCTATCTGGTCTCCTTGAAAGGATTGTGAAATTCCAAATGATTCGGTCCACGTTTGTGCTGCTCGCGGTTGGAGCATCGCTGTCAGTTTCCCTCTCAGCCCAGATCTCGTCCGATCGCCTGGTGCACGCGGGCGACACTCCGCAGGATTGGCTCAGCTACTCGGGAAGTTACCTCAGCCAGCGCTACAGCCCGCTCTCCGAGATCACGCCGGGCAACGTAAAGAATCTGGAGCAGAAGTGGGTGTTTCAGGCGCGCTCGCTCGAGAAATTCGAAACGACGTCGTTAGTAGTGAACGGCGTGATGTACACAGTCCAGGCGCCCAACGACATCGTGGCGCTCGACGCCGCTACCGGCCGCATCTTTTGGATCTACTCCTATAGCCCGGAGCCGCAGGCGCGCTTGTGCTGCGGGCGGGTGAACCGGGGTCTCGCGATTTTGGGCAACACGCTACTCATGGGGACCATCGACGCGCACATCGTCGCGGTGGACGCCAAGAACGGGCATCTGCTGTGGAACACGCGCGTGGCCGATCCGGAAGCCGGCTATGCCATCACGCTCGCGCCGCTGGTGGTGAAGGACAAGGTGATCATCGGGACGGCGGGTGGCGAGTACGGTATTCGAGGCTTTTTGGCGGCTTATGACGTCCATACAGGCAAGGAGGTTTGGCGCTTCAACAATATTCCCGGGCCGGGCGAGAAGGGCCATGAAACCTGGGCGGGCGATTCATGGAAACACGGCGGGGCTTCAGTTTGGATGACAGGCTCGTACGATCCGGACTTGAACCTTACCTACTGGGGCATCGGAAATCCGGGGCCCGATTGGAACGCCGACCTGCGAATGGGAGACAACTTGTACGCCGATTGCGTGGTCGCGCTCGACGCCGATACGGGCAAACTGAAGTGGCATTTCCAATTCACCCCGCACGATGATTTCGACTACGACTCCGTGCAGGTCCCAGTGCTGGCCGACCTCGAATGGAAAGGCGCGCGGCGCAAAGTGGTGTTATGGGCTAATCGGAACGGATTTTTCTACGTGCTCGACCGGACGACTGGCGAGTTTCTGCTCGGCAAGCCATTCGCGAAGGTCACGTGGGCGACGGGTTTGGACGAACGGGGGCGGCCGATGCGCGCCGCCAACATGGTGCCCACGCCGGACGGCAAGCTCATCTATCCGGGCAATCAGGGGGCGACGAATTGGTACTCGCCATCCTACAGCCCGCACACGGGATTGTTCTACATTCCCACGTGGGATAACTATTATTCGGTGTACAAGAAGGAGAACGTCGAGTTTGCCGAAGGGCGGCTGTTCACTGGGCCGTTGCCGGCGTCGCCGGTTCCGTTGATCCGGCCGCCGCAGATCGTGAATCGCAAGGAAGAAGACGGCTACGGGGCGATTCGCGCGATTGATCCCGAGACCGGCGATCGCAAGTGGGAATACAAGATGACCGACGTCACCGACAGCGGCATTCTGACCACTGCTACTGATCTGCTCTTCGCAGGCGGACGCGAAGGCTATTTCATGGCGCTGGATGCTCGCACCGGCTCGCTGCTGTGGAAAGCCGTGGTGGGCGGCCAGGTGTCGTCGGGCCCCATGAGTTACTCGGTGGGCGGCAAGCAATACGTCGCGATCGCGGCGGGGAATTCGCTGTTTGTGTACGGATTGAGGCAATAATTGAGACTAGCTGTTGTATTGATGATCGCCGCGGCGGCTGCGCCGGCTCAGGTGAAGCGCACACCCGATGGCAAGCCGGATCTTTCTGGCATATGGGCGCCGGAGGAAGTGCTGTCGATTCGTTCCAAAGCGAACGCGCTCTTGTTGAACCGCCAGGCCAGCGAAGCACAGCGCGATCCGGACTTGAACTGCACGTATCCCGGCGTGCCGAGGATCGACACCGAAAAGCCGTTCAAGATCCTGCAATCGCCGGATGAAGTTGTGATTTTGTATCAGGACTACACAACCTACCGCCAGATCTTCACCGATGGCCGCTCGCTGCCTCAGGATCCGCAGCCGGCCTGGCTGGGCTTTTCGGTCGGGCATTGGGAGGGAGACACGCTGGTGGTGGAGGCGGCCGGATTCAATGATGGATCGTGGCTCGATAATCTGGGTACGCGTCATAGCGAGGCGCTGCGCGTGACGGAGCGTTTTCATCGCCGCGACGCCACGCACCTGGATATTCAGATCACCATCGACGATCCGAAGACATACTCGCATTCCTTCACCGCAACCGAGCACGCGCGGCTGCAGCCCGCGGCTGAACTGACGGAGTCCATCTGCCTGGAGAACCGCAAATGAAAACGCTTCCGAGCGTGGCCACCTTTCTTATTTCTCGCTGCGAGCGCGCACGGCCAGTGGCTGAACTACCCGACGAAAGGCTCGCCACGGACCAAGGACGGAAAAGTGGACATGTCGGCTCCCGCGCCCAGAACCAAAGACGGCAAAGTGGACATCTCCGGCATCTGGGAGCCGAATGGCTTGAAGTATCTGATCAACATCGCCGCTGACTTGAAGCCGGATGAAGTGCCGTTCCAGCCGTGGGCCGCCGCGCTGTACAAAGACCGCCGGGCGAATATGGGCCGGGACGATCCGAACAATCAATGCCTGCCCTCGGGCGTGCCGGAGAAGGACGCCGTAACTTCGCCATTCAAGATCATGCAGTTTCCCGGCGAGGTGGTGATCCTGTACGAATCGCGCACTATTTACCGCCAAATCTTTACCGACGGCCGGACGATGCCGAAGGATTTCAAACCGTCGTGGCAGGGCTTTTCGACGGGCCATTGGGACGGCGACGATTTCGTGGTAGAGACCACCGGGCTGAACGGAAAAATCTGGATGGATACCAATGGCCACCCGCTCACCGAAGCCGCGCACGTCACCGAGCGCTATCGCCGCCACGACTACGGCCACATGGACATTCAGATCACCATCGACGATCCGAAAGCTTACACCAAGCCGTGGACCATTACCGAGAATCCGCATTTGCTGGCCGACACTGAGCTGATGGAATACGTGTGCGAAGAAAACAACAAGGACGCGCGGCACATCGTCGGGAAATAGCCACGGCGCCGGCAAGTAGCCGCGGAGTTATTTCTTCAAACTAATATTGCGTTCCTTGAGAATGGTCCCTAGCGCCAACTGGAATTGAGCGATCGCCTCGCTCATATCGGCTTCCGAGCGCCGCTCCTGGCTGCGCGCGGTGATCATGGTCGCTTGGCGCTGCTGCACCAGAAACAAGGTTGATGTGCCCGCTTGAAACTGGCGCTGCTCGCTCTGGTACTGCTCTTCGGCGGATTCCCGCGCCACTTGCGCCGATTGCAGACGAAGCTGCGCCATCTGAATATTTTCCATCCCAGTTCGAACATCGGATTGAATGTTCTGCTGTGTTTGCTGCATTTGATTGCGGATGCGGCGCGTTTCCGCGAGCGACTTGCCGAGATTCGCGTCCGCCGTCCGATTCCGCAGCGGCAGTGAAAGGCTCAACTGCACTTCCGTCGTCGGAAAATTACCGCCCCAGAGCAGCGAATATGACTGGCCAGCGTTACCCACGAATTGGGGAGGCACCACGGAGCTTCCGAACGAAAATCCGGGCAGGGCCGGAAGTCCCGCGAGGGCGGACAATGCATTCAAGCGGTCGGTCAGGGGACCAAAGCCGGCGGTAAAAGGATTGGGGCCCGGAGGAAGCTCTACGCCCGCCAATCCCGCGCGGGTGTACAAGGCGGTGAGGTTCACTTGCGGCTTGGTCTGCTCGCGATAATAGCGCACGTCTTTTTCGTTGATCTCGCCATTGATTTTCACTTCGGCAATCTCCGGGCGATTGGCCAGCGCCTGAACGATGGCGTCGGAGAGCGGAATGATGGGTGGCTTGAGTTCCGGCGGGGTCATAGGAACCAGCGCCGCGGACCACGCCGGGTCGGAACTTTCGGGAAGAATCAGCTCCTTTAACGCATTCTCGGCGGCGGTCAATCCGGATTGCGCCGCGTAAGCGCCCACCTCGAAATTGGCGAGTTGCGTCTGCGCGGCCACTACATCGATGGGCGCCAGCAGTCCTTGCTCCTCTTGACGGCGGTTGCTTTCGTCCTGCTGGATGCCGATTCGCACGGCTTCCAATTGCACCTGCAGATTGTTATAGGCGTATGCGAGTTCCCAGTACCCCTGTTCAGCCTGCAACACTACGGTCATGACGCGCTGGCGAAATTGCTCGTCAGTCAAGAAACGGTTCTTCTTCGCGACATCAATCTGGTGGCGATTGCTGTCATAGAGCAGATTGCGCCACAGGGGCTGCGTGTAGGAGAAATTCAACGACGTCTCATACTGCGGGTTCAGCGAAAGGAACGTATTGTTGGAGAACGCGTCGGCGGACGACACATCCACCTTGAACGTCCCGCCGTACCAGGGCAAAGGCTGCGTGATGCCCGGGTCCGCCAGCCAGGTCTTGTTCAGCAAGCTTCCGGTTGCCGTTCCTCCCAGGGACGAGGCCACGGGAGTAATCTGCTGCTCCCAGTAGGCGGTGGTGTTGAGCACCGCGTCGAATGCGCCGAGAGCCGCGGTCAAATTGTATTCCGATTCCTCGTGATCGATCCGCGAAGCCTCGATGTCCTTGTTGTTGGCGAGCGCCATCGCGAGCGTCTGGTCGAGTGTGATCTCCATCTGCGTCTCGACGCCGGTGCGTGGCGGCAGACGGAACGGCCGGACCGGCGGCACCAAAGTTGATGTAGCCTGCTGCGCGAAGACTGACGGCGTGAGGGCCAGCAGCGCCAGCGCCGCGAACGTGCGGGAACTCATCAGGCGGTTTCTCCTCCTTGAAAATGCACCGGCTGATGCGCCACGTCGATTCCAGGAACCGCGTCGCGCGCATGATCGCGCTTGCGGGCGAGCTTTCGGAACATCGGCAACTGCTTCATATCGTCAAACAGCGAATAGAACACCGGCACTGCGAGCAGGGTCAGCAAGAGACACAAGGTTTGCCCGCCCACCACGAGCACGCCGATGGACCGGTTGCTGGCGGACCCTTCGCCGTTCGATACCACCAGCGGCAGCATGCCGGCCACCAGCGCGGTGGTGGTCATCAGGATGGGCCGCAGCCGGTCGCGATTGGCTTGGATGATGGCGTCGTAGCGGTTCATTCCCGTGGCGCGTAATCCGTTGGTGTGATCGATCTGCAGAATCGCGTTCTTCTTCACGATTCCAAACAACAGGAGCAAGCCGAGGCCGGACATGATGTTCACCGATTGACCGAACATCAGCAGCGACAAAATTCCGAATGGCACGGCCAGCGGCAGGGTCAGCAGAATGGTGAAGGGATGCAGGAACGACTCAAACTGCGCCGCCAGCACGATGTACATGAAGATGAATGTAAGCGCGATGGCGACGATGAAATAGTAGGCCGTGCGGTTCAATTCCTTGGAAGTGCCGAGCAGTTCGGTGCGATAGCCGGCGCCCATGTGGAGATCGTCCGCCAGTTGATTGAGAGAAGAAATGACTTTCTGTTGCGATCCGCCGGGCAACACGTTGGCGCTCAGCGTTACCTCACGCTGCCGGTCCAGACGCCCGATGCTGGAAGGTGCGTCGCCGCTCTTGATGCGGACCACCTGGTCCAGCGGCACCCAGCCCCGAGTGTTGGTGGAAAAAACGGTGAGCTGGCGCAGCCCTTCGGCGCTGGTGCGGAACTGCATGTCGGCCCGCAGACGCACGTCATACTCTTCGCCGCCGGAAGGGAACGACGAAACCACTTGGCCGGCCACCATCGTGTTCAGAGCTTGCGCGATATCGCTGACCCGCACGCCCAAGTCCGCGGCGCGCTGCCGGTCGATCTCTACCCTCAGTTCGGGCTTGCCATATACCAACGATGTGTCGGCGTCGGCCACGTTTGGAATTTGCTTCAGCTTGGCGAGCAGCGTTTGCGAATAGGTGTTGAGCTTGTCGAGATCCGGACCGGTGAGAGTAAACTGAACATCGGCCTGCCCCCCACCAGGTCCATCGGCCGCCTGCCCGACGCTGGTGCGCAGATCCTTCGGATAGTGGGTGAGAATCTCGCGCGCTTTCGCGATCATTTGATCCTGGGTATCCTTGCGATCACCGCGCGGCACCAGCTTCACGTAAATGGAGGCGCTGTTCGCTTCACCCGCGCTCGAGCCGGTAAAGGATGCCGATCCAATGCCAACCGATGTCAATGTGGCCGTCACTCCGGGCAGCGCTCGGATGTCGCGCGCGATGCGCTCGGCAATGGTGACGGTCGCGGCCAAGGAAGTTCCCTCGGGCGCCCGAATGCTGGCCTGAAACTCCGACCGGTCGTCAGCGGGAATGAAGTTCTTGCCCACCAGCATAAACAGCGGAATGCTGCTCAGCACCACGCCCACGCTGATCGCCACCATCGTTTTGCGATGCGTCATGGACCAGTGCAGCATGCTGGTGTAGTGCGTATCCAGGAAGCGGAAAAAGCGCGAGTCTTTCGAACTTTTCGCTGCTCCTTTTTCCCCGTCTTCGCGCTTCGGAAGAATCTTGACGAACCGCGATGTGAGCATAGGCGTCAAGGTGAAAGAAACCAGCAGCGAGACCGCAATGGCGAACGAAGCGGTGAATCCGAATGACGACATGAAACGGCCGACGATGCCGCCCATGAAACCGATTGGGAGAAACACGGCCAGCAGGGAGAAAGTGGTGGCCATCACCGCCAAGCCGATATCTTTGGTGCCTTCGATCGCGGCGCGATACGGCGACATGCCCTTTTCTTCCATAAACCGGTAGATATTTTCGAGCACAATAATCGCGTCGTCGATCACGATACCGACCATGAGCGTCAACGCCAGCATCGTGATCTGATTCAGATCGAAACCAATTGCAGCCATTAATGCAAAGGTCGAGATAATCGACGTCGGAATGGCCAGAGCCGAGATCAAAGTGGTGCGAACGTTGGCGAGAAATGCGAAGACGATCGCGGCGGCGAGGATGCTTCCTTCGATCAAGTGCTCTTCCAGCGAATGTACGGTTGCCTTGATAAAAATGGACTGATCGTTGATGACCTGAATGTGGATGTCTTTAGGCAGCGCAGCTTCAATCTGTTTGATCCGATCCTTCAGCGCATCGGCCGCGGCGACCGTGTTCTGTCCGGATTGTTTGGACACCACCATGGTCACGGCTGGGTCGCCATTGAGCCGTGCGGCAGTGGTAGGTTCTTCCTGCGAGTCCTCCGCATAGCCGATGTCGCGCAGCTTCACCACATACGAGCCGCGAGTGGCAATCGCGATCTCGTTGAACTGCGCCGGATCGACTAACCGTCCTAGCGTCCGGACGGCGAGTTCGCGCGCGCCCGCGTTTACGTTGCCTGCCGGCATTTCCATGTTTTGTTGCCGCAGCGCGTTGGCGACGTCCGAGATCGCCAGGTTGTAGGCACGCATCTTATCTGGATCCACCCACACACGGATCTCGCGCTTCAGGCCGCCGACCAATTGGATTTGTCCGATGCCGTTGATGTTTTCCAGCTGCGGCTTGATTTGCTTGTCGGCTATTTCGGTCACCTCGCGCAGCGGACGCGGCGACGACAGGGCAATCTGCATGATCGGCGTGGCGTCGGGATCGAACTTCTGTACCACCGGCGCCTTGGCAGTATCGGGGAGATCGTTGACGATCAGGTTTACTTTGTCGCGGATCTCCTGCGCGCCCACATCGCCGTTCTTGTCGAGTTCGAAGGTGATGACCACCGTGGAGGCGCCTTCCACCGAAGTGGAGTTAATCGAATCGATACCGCTAATCGTGTTGACGGCATCTTCGACTCGTTTGGTGATGTCTGTCTCCACCTCCTCGGCCGAAGCGCCGGGATTACTGACGCTCACCGACACCGTCGGCAAATCGATTTTTGGAAACAGATCCACGCCCAGGGTGAAAAATGAGAAGCCGCCCACCACCATGAGCGCCACAATGAGCATAGTGGCGAAGACGGGCCGCTTGACGCACAGTTCAGCAAGTTTATGCACGGGTTATTCGCCTCCGCCGGGGACCGAGTCCCTCCCGGTCGCGGCTCGGTCGGTTTCCACTGGCTCGCCGTCGTATAGATCCTGCAAATGGTTATTTGCGACGACAAAATCCGAGGAGATGCCGGAAAGGATCTGGACCATATTCCCGTCGACCGCGCCCAATTGCACTACAGCCACGCGCGCCTTGCCATCGCGCACGAAAAAGACTTGCGACGAGTTGGTGCTCGGGTCCGTCACCACGGAGGATCGGGGAAGAAAGATTCCCATGCTGCTGCCGTTCAGCAAAATTCGCGCCGTGGCGAACATACCTGGCTTCAGCGCCAGATCCTGATTGGCGAACTTCGCTTCAACGGTGACAGTGCGCGAATTCGCGTCGACGGTCGGATTAATGGACGTCACACTTCCGCGGAACGTGCGGCCCGGATAGCCGGGAACGCTGGCTTCTACCTCGGCATTGACCTTCAACTGCGGGGCATTCGATTCCTGGACTTGCAGATCCAGCTTCAGCGGCGTGACGCGCACCAACGTGGCGATCTTGGAGGTCAGCGCGACATATTGCCCGACCGCCACGGGGCGCGCGCTGATATAGCCCGCGAAAGGCGCCTTAATGATGGTGTCCTCCACGGCTTTTCGCGCGATCGCGGTTTGGGCGCGAGCGCCGGCCAGCGAGGCCTGCGCGTTGATCACACCCTGGAAATTTTGGCGCGCGGAATTCAGGGCCGCTTCATAGAGCTGCCGCGCCGAATTGGTTTGCTCCTTGGCTGTATCGGCCTGCGTGCGCGCCTTATCGTAGGCACTCTGCGAAACATCGCCGGTCTTGATCAACGCGTCGTAGCGCTGTGCATCGGCTTCCGAGTTTCTTGCCTGCGCCACGGCGGAATCGTAGGACGCCTTGGCCGAAAGAACCTCCGGGACGGCGTTGGCGTCGAACTTGCCGCCTTGCGCCAGGCCGATGCGCGACTCTGCTTGCCGTAGACTCGCTTCGGCTTGTTGCTCGGAAGCCAGCGTGGCTTGCAAACGAAGCTGCGCATCGCGATCCTCGAGCTTGGCCAAAAGCTGGCCTTCCTTGACAAATGCGCCCGCATCCACCGGCGTCTCGATCGCTCTTCCAGCGGCCGGGGGCGCAACGTCGGACGATTCCTCAGCCAGAAAACTGCCCGTCACCTGCACCGAAGACGACACATCGCGTGTGACGGCGCGCACCGTGGAGATCTTCACCACTTTGGCCGGCCCAGTTGCGGCTTCGGTTAGAGAGACGTTCTTGCTCTCCTTGTTGCAGCCGGCAAGGAGCAGCGCCGCCAGAGCCAGGGAGAACGATAAAATCGAGCGCATTACTTCTGCTTTCCTTTCGCCATACGGCCGGAGGCCGGCCGCTGTTCCATACCGCCCAGGATCAGCTCCACGAACTGATCCACAATCGTGTCCTCATTGGGCGGAAACTTCTTGGCGCCCAGAACATGACGCGCCATGGCGTAATGCACCATCGATCCGATCACGAACATCACCGCCGCGCCCGCTTCGCACTCGCGGAACGCGCCTTCTTTTTGCCGCAGGGCAATGTAGCGGGAAAGAAAATCGCCCATTGGCAGGCCAAACCGTTCATGGAAGAGATCGGCCAGTAAGTGCCCTTCCAGCGAGGCATACAGCAGCAGCCGGTGGAACGCGGCGTCTTCGCGGAAGGAGCGAACGAGCTGTCGGCCGATGTGCCGGAAAAGCGCGCGGTCGTCCCGGCGCTCGGCCAATTCGTTCATCTCCACGAACCATCGGTCACCACCCAGGGCGGCTTCCTTTTCGTCCAGGATCGCGTGGTACAGGTCCTCTTTGCTGGCGAAATGGCGGAAGAGGATGGCTTCGCTTACGCCCGCGGCGGCCGCTATGTCCTTGGTTTTCGTTCCGCTGAATCCGTTGCGGGCGAAACTGTCGATGGCCACGCTCAGCAATTGCCGGCGGCGGTCCTCGCCGGGCATCCGTACGGGACGGCTGGGAGCCTCGGGCGCCGTGGATGGCGGAGTCTCCGGCAGCGCTTCGGATAAAGAAGGCTTAGCTGGATCGGCGTCGCGGGCTCGGGCAGCTTCCATAAGTAAGTACTCACTCCTATCGGCGAAACCATAAGACGCCGTTAGGGACGGTCAGGTTACCGCCCGGTTGTGATATGCTTTACCTCCATGTGGTCAGTCACTTACCACTAGCTTTGCGTTTCGGTCCGCTGCGCCAGCCAAGCCGCCTGCACCGATTCAAAGGAGGCCACCGCCATGCTAACCGAGGCGACCACGACCGGGATCGGCGTCATGGGCGACATGCCCTGGGGTACGCACTTCTGCTATTTCTTCGAAACCAAGCAGGATCTGCTGGACACTTCGGTTCCCTTCTTCCGGGCGGGGTTGGAGAATCATGAATTTTGCCTGTGGAGCATCTATTCGCCAGTCACGGAAGCCGATGCTCTAGAAGCTTTGCGTCAATCGATTCCTGATCTGGACAGGCACCTTGCAGACGGCGGGATCGAGATCGCGGTTCACCCGGCTCCCTCATTTGATGGCGCCATCGCCGAAACACGGAGCATCGTGCGGCGCCTCCACGAAAAGCTGGACGATGCACTGGCGCGAGGCTACGCCGGGATGAGAGTCGCCGGTTGTCCAGCCTGTTTGCAGCAGGCCAACACAGAATATTTTCGTGAATTCGAACGGGAGCTGGGCAACTCGGTTGCGAATCGCCGGATGATCGCGTTGTGCCATTTCCCGCTCGCGGAAAGCAGCGCGGCGGCAATTCTGGATGCCGCCCGATCGCATCAGTTCGCCCTGGCCCGGCGTCAAGGCGATTGGGAGATCATCGAAGCACCCGAGATCGGGTCCGCTAAAGCGGAAATCACCAAGCTCAACGCGCAGCTCGAACAGCGCGTGGAGGAACGAACCCGGGAGCTTGCCGCGGCCAATGAAGAGCTGCGGCGGCAGAAGGAGATTCTCGAAACTATCTTCGATCACCTCCCCGTCATGATCAATTTCGTCGATCAGAATGACCGGCTGAAGCTCGTCAACCGCGAGTGGGAACGCACGCTCGGATGGTCGCTCGAAGAGATCCAACACCAGAACATTGACATCCTGGTGGAGAACTACCCCGACCCTGAGTATCGCCAGCAGGTCCGCGAGTTTATCCTCAACTCCAAAGCGGAATGGGCGGACTTCAAAACGACGGTTCGCGATGGCCGCGTCATCGACACCTCATGGGCCCTTCTGCATCTTTCCGACGGCACTGGAATTGGAATTGGGCAGGACATCACCCAGCGCAAGCGCGCCGAAAAAGCGTTGCGAGAGAGCGAAGAGCGATTCCGCCAGTTAGCGGAAAACATACACGACCTGTTTTGGATCAAGACGCCGGATTTCAAGCGGGTGCTGTACCTCAGCCCCGCGTATGAGAGCATCTCGGGACGCTCTCCCGAAGACCGCTATCGGGATCCGGACTATCAACCCTTCCTGGACATCATTCATCCTGAGGATCGCGAGAGAATGGCGGAGATTATACGGCAGGGTGCAGGAGCGGAGTTCGACATCGAATTCCGGATCACGCGGCCTGACGGAGCGGTACGTTGGATCCGCGACCGCGGCTTCCCCATCCGCGATCACTCCGGGCAGGTTTATCGGATCGCCGGAATCGCCAACGATATTACCGAACGCAAGCTGGCCGAAGAGGCGCTACGCGAAAGCGAGGAGCGGTTCCGCCAGCTCACCGAGAACATCCGCGAAGTGTTTTGGTTGCGGTCGCCCGACTTCAAGCAACTGCTCTACGTGAGCCCTATGTATGAGAAGGTTTGTGGCCAGAGCTGCGAGAGCCTCTATGCGGCGGGGCGCGAGCTCGTCGGAGTCTATCCCGAAGACCGTTCCCGGGTGATCGAAACCGTGGAACATCTCGACGGGCGCGAATTCGAAATCGAATACCGGATCATCACGAAAGAACGCGAAGTCCGCTGGGTCCGCGATCGGGGGTTTCCGATCCGGGACCAATCTGGGCAGATCTATCGCATCGGCGGCGTGACCGAAGACATCACCGATCGCAAGGAATCTGAAGACCGCCTGAAGGCCAGCAGCGGACAGTTGCGCGCATTGTCCGCCAGTCTCCAATCGGCGCGGGAGCAGGAGGCCATGCGGATCTCTCACCAGGTTCACGACGAACTGGGCGGCCTTCTCACGAGCTTGCGATGGGAGCTGGAGGCGTTGGAAAAGATGATCCAACAACCGGCCGGCGAAGCGCACTTACAAGCAATGCGGCACAAACTCGCGGCAATGGTCGGCCTCACCGACACCACCATCAACGTGGTGCGCCGTGTCGCCTCGGAACTGCGCCCCAGCATTCTGGACGATTTGGGTTTAATGGAAGCGATTGAATGGCAGACCCAGCAGTTCCAAGCGCGCACAGGAATCCAGTGCCGCTGCGAATGCGCTTTGCAGAACATCCCGCTGGGGGATCAGGAATCCACGGCGGTCTTCCGCATCGTCCAGGAAGCCCTCACGAACGTTCTCCGGCATGCGCAAGCGACCCGGGTGAGCGTTACGATGGCACAAGAAGACGGAATGTTCGTTCTGACAGTGACTGATAACGGCCGCGGAATTACACCGGCGGAAGAACTTAGGCGTGAGTCCTTGGGACTGTTGGGAATGCGCGAGCGCGCTCACCTGATTGGCGGCATGGTAGATATCGTTGGCTTCCAGGGAATCGGCACCACACTGCACGTTCGCGTACCGATCCGGGGAAGGACGGCGTGATGCGAAGAGTCCTCATCGTTGACGATCACGAAGTGGTGCGGGACGGCGTCAAAAGGCTCCTCGACGAGCAGCCCGGCGCCATTTCCTGCGGCGAGGCCGGCACACCCGATGAGGCCCTCCGCCTGGCGCTCGGAAGTGAATGGGATGCCGTGATTCTGGATCTTTCCTTCGCCGGCAAGAGCGGGCTGGAAGTTCTCAAGGAACTCAAGCAGATCCGCCCCCGTCTTCCGGTGCTGGTGCTCACCATGCACTCGGAGGAGCAATACGCCCGCCGCGCCTTCAAAGCGGGAGCGGCCGGATTTATTACCAAGGACAGCCCACGCGCCGAACTCTCCAAAGCCATTCATAAGGTGATGGAGGGCGGGAAGTACGTGAGCCCGGCACTCGCCGAGAAGCTGATCGGCGACATGGAACGGGGCGCCGATCGGCCGCCCGATCAGATTCTGTCCGATCGGGAGTTTCAGGTGATGCGCCTGATCGCATCCGGCAAAACTCTCAGCGAGATCGCCGATCTGCTGTCACTCAGCGACAAGACGATCAGCACCTATCGTGCGCGCCTGATGGAGAAAATGGGCATGCGGACCAACGCCGAGCTCACGCACTACGCCATCCACAACAAGCTCGTGGACTAGAAGCCCCTTTTTGTCCCTGTTACGACGTAGGCGATCCCCCTATGCCAATGTAGTCCTACATCCGACATCAGAATCACAAGCGTCCTGATAGTTACTTTCCCTGCTTGCACTTAGACTGGAACATCAGCTGCTCTGAATTACTTGGGGGAACATTCATGAACACGAAGTCCGAACTTAACCGGAAGTTGCGGGCAGAGGACTTGGACGGGTCCTTGACGGTTGTGAACACGCGTTTGAAACAGCTGCGCCACGAACGTCATTTGGTTGACAGCGCCATTGTTGCGTTGAGAGGGCTCGCTTTGGCACGACAGTCCCGCGCAAGACGCGCTGCCCGGAACTAACCCACCCAGCTCGATCACCCTCGGGGCGAGCTATCATAGCAGTGCTGTGAGCTGCGGCTTTCCCAGCCGCCACGTTGGCAGATTCCGCCACGCTCATCCTGTTCACGCCACGTCAGCGGACGCGACCTAGTGGGAAAAGCTCCGATAGTCCTACTAGTGCTATTTTGAAAGTGACCGCTAAACCAAACCCATGCTTGCAACTAAACTCGTAACCAGCGAGGATCCCAACGCACAAGAGACCAGCGAGTGGCTTGAAGCGCTCGACGGCGTCGTAGAAGAGGGAGGAACGGATCGCGCCGCCTACCTCCTCAGCCGCCTCAACGACCGTGCCGCTCTTTACGGAGTCCAGACTCCCACCGGCCTGAAAACTCCCTATATCAACACCATCCCGGTGGACGAAGAAATACCATACCCGGGAGACCGCGCCATCGAGCGGCGGATCAAAAGCTTGATTCGCTGGAACGCAATGGCCATGGTGGTACGCGCCAATAAACACGACAGCGGCATTGGTGGCCACATTTCGACCTACGCGTCGCTTGCGACCCTGGCCGAAGTCGGCCATAACCACTTCTTTCACGGACGGCACGGCGATCAGCCCGGAGATTTCGTGTACTTCCAAGGTCACGCTTCGCCCGGCGAGTATGCCCGCGCGTACCTGGAAGGCCGTCTAAGCGAGAAGCACCTGGAAAACTTCCGGCACGAACTCCGCGAACATCCTGGGCTCTCCTCCTACCCGCATCCCTGGCTGATGCCGGACTTCTGGCAGTTTCCCACGGTATCCATGGGCATCGGCCCGATCAACGCGATCTATCAGGCGCGGTTCATGCGGTACCTGGAGAACCGCGGCATTGTTCAGGTTACTCCACGCAAAATCTGGGCATTCTTGGGCGACGGCGAAACCGACGAGCCCGAATCGCTGGGCGCCATCACGCTCGCCGCCCGCGAGCAACTCGACAACCTCATCTTTGTGGTGAACTGCAATCTACAAAGACTGGATGGTCCGGTCCGCGGGAACGGGCAGATCATCACCGAGCTGGAGACGCATTTCCGCGGCGCTGGATGGAACGTCATCAAAGTGCTGTGGGGCGGGAGCTGGGACGATTTGCTCGCCCGGGATACCACCGGGCTCCTAATCAAGCGGATGAACGAGTGCGTCGACGGCGAATACCAGAATTTCAAGGCTAAGGGCGGCGCGTACACCCGCAAGGAGTTTTTCGGCAAATATCCCGAGTTGCTCAAGCTGGTGGAGCATCTGTCCGACGACGAAGTTGGGGCCCTGCGTCGCGGCGGGCACGATCCGCTGAAGGTCTACAACGCCTACAAGCGCGCGATGGAGCATACCGGAGCACCCACCGTAATCCTGGCCAAAACCATCAAAGGGTATGGCCTGGGCGAGGCTGGCGAAGGCCGCAACGTCACGCATCAGCAGAAAAAGCTGAACGAAGACGAAATGCTGTACTTCCGCCGCCGCTTCGATATTCCGATTTCCGAAGAGACCGTCCACACGGCGTCGTTCTACCGCCCACCCGAAGACAGCCCCGAGATTCGCTACATCAGGGAACGGCGGGAAGCGCTCGGCGGCAGTTTGCCGGCGCGTTCGGTGCCGAAGATTACGATTGAAGCGCCCCCACTGGAGCTGTTCGCCGAGTCGGTCGCAGGCTCACAAGGCCGCGAAGTCTCCACCACCATGGCGTTCGTGCGCATCCTCACGCTTTTGCTCAAGGACAAAAGCCTGAGCCAGTATATTGTCCCGATCATACCGGACGAAGCTCGAACGTTCGGCATGGAATCGTTGTTCCGGCAGTACGGCATCTACGCCAGCCGGGGCCAACTCTATAAGCCCGTGGATAGCGAGAATTTCCTGTTCTATAAAGAGGCCAAGAACGGCCAGATCCTGGAAGAGGGCATCAACGAAGCTGGATCGATGGCTTCGTTCACGGCGGCAGGCACAGCGTACGCAACCTATGGCGTGCCCATGATCCCGTTCTTCACGTACTATTCGATGTTCGGGTTCCAGCGCATCGGCGACTTGATCTGGGCCTTCGCCGACTCGCGCGGCAAAGGTTTCCTGATGGGCGGAACCGGCGGCCGGACCACGCTTTCGGGCGAAGGATTACAGCACCAGGACGGCCACAGCCTCGTACTCGCGAGCACGGTTCCCACCTGCCACAGCTACGACCCGGCCTTCGCGTACGAAATCGCGGTCATCATCCAAGATGGCATCCGGCGCATGTACCAGCAGATGGAAGACCGCTTCTACTATCTGATGCTGTACAACGAAAACTACGCGCAACCGCAAATGCCGGAAGGCGTGGCGGATGGAATCCTGCGCGGCATGTACCGCTTCAAAGCTGCCGGAAATGGAGCGGCGCAAGTGCAGCTCTTCGGGAGCGGGCCGATTTTGAACGAAGCCCTGCGGGCGCAGAAGATCCTGGCGGAAAACTACCAGGTGCGGCGGACGTTTGGAGCATCACCAGCTACAACGAGCTGCGGCGCGACGCTCTGGAAGTAGAACGATGGAACCGCCTGCATCCCACTGAACCGGAGCGCAAACCTTACCTGCTCCAGGCGCTTGACGGCGTCCAAGGCCCGATCATAGCCTCCAGCGACTACATGAAGGTAGTTGCAGATCAGATTGCACCATGGCTGCCCGGCCGTCTGGTCACGCTCGGCACCGACGGTTTCGGCCGCAGCGACAATCGCGAGCACCTGCGGAAGCACTTCGAGAACGGGGCGGAAGCCATCGCGGCAGCGGCATTAGCGCGGCTCGCACGCGACGGAAAATTCGACAAGCAGCGGGCGCAAACAGCCATCGCCGAGTTGGGACTGGATCCCGAAAGTCCCGACCCCGTCACGAAGTAGTAGCATTTCAGAATGCTCTACCTGTCCGAAGAGGACGTTCGTGAACTGCTGCCGATGCGCGACGCCATCGGCCTTATGCGTGACGCCTTCGAAGCATTGGCCCAGGGCCGGGCGATCAACCAGCCGCGGCGGCGTCTGATTCTCCAGACCGGATCGGCGCTGCACAGCATGGCCGCGTCGTACGGCAACTATTTCGGAACCAAGTTCTATTCCACCCATCCCAAGTCACGGGGCGCATTTCTTCTTCGTGCTCTTCGACGCTGCGACAGCGCAGCCGCTCGCGTCGATGGAGGCCAATCATCTGGGCCAAATTCGCACTGGCGCGGCAAGCGGCTACGCGACCGACCTGTTAGCGAATCCCCAAGCCGATACGCTGGGCGTCATCGGATCTGGGTTTCAGGCGCGAACTCAGGTGGAGGCGATTCGCGCGGTCCGGCCAATCAAAACCGTGCGCGTCTGGAGCCGCAGCGAGGAGAAACGCCGCAAGTTCGCGCAAGAGTGTTCGGCTCAAGCCGTCGAGACGGCCGAGGAAGCCGTTCGCGGCGCGCAGATCGTCGTAACGGCCACGAATTCGCAAGAGCCAGTCCTGGAAGACTCCTGGATCGCTCCCGGAACGATGGTCAACGCCATGGGTGCAAACGCAGCGAATCGAAGGGAACTGCCGGGCGAACTGGTTCGCCGTGCGGCTTTAGTAGTGGTGGATTCGTTAGAACAGGCGAAGATCGAATCCGGCGACCTGATCCTAGCCGATAGCTGGGCCAACGTCGTGGAGCTTCAAAAGGTGCAGCGGCATTTCGACGCAAGTCAAATCACGATCTTCAAATCGCTTGGTATCTGTGTGGAAGATGTTGCGGCGGGAGCTTTTGTCTACCAGCGGGCGCTGGCTACTCCTGAACGCTTTGCTGATCGGAATCGCGCCACGCGCTGATCTTCAGGCGGCGGCAGACCCAGCACAAGCCTTCAGTGGAATTGGGCGCGCAGTTTTGGCCGCACACGGTGCACTTATCGAGCCGCGCCACCTGGTCGGACATGATGGAACGTTTGGCCTGTTCGAGAAAGGCCTTGTCGATCACCGGCTCTGCTGGCCGTGTTGCTCTTCGTTTCATGGCTGACACTACATTAGCACGCCTGCGCGGCGAAAATGGCGCAACCGTCAAGCCGCCCGTTCCATGCGCATGATGTATCCCGGATCGAGGGCAGCCGAGCACCGCGAGCACTTCTGGCCCGGCTTCACCTTCGCGGTCTTTCCGGTGGCGACCACGATCCCCTCCACCGTATGCGTGCAAATAGGACAGTAGACAAAGGCCTTCGTTTCGTATTGGGGCACGGGCTGCGCTTGCGGGCGAGTCTGAAGATTCATGCCTCCTCCTTCCTCAATGCATAAGACGTAAGTGGTGGGCCAAAGGATCGAAAAATCTGCGAACCGCAACAGGGTAAACTGAAAATGTTCGTTCACTATGAAGACAGCGTTCGTTTTCCCCGGGCAGGGCTCGCAGTACGTTGGAATGGGAAAGAGCCTTGCGGAAGAATTTGCAGCCGCCCGCGCGGCTTTTGACGAAGCCGACCGGGCTTTGGGATTTTCACTCACTGAGCTCTGCTTTGAAGGCCCGGCAGAGGTACTGCAGCTCACCGAGAACATGCAGCCGGCGCTGCTGACGGTTTCCGTCGCGGCCTGGCGGGTGCTCGACGAACAGAACGTCCAGCCTGATTACGTGGCCGGCCACAGTCTGGGCGAATATGCAGCGTTAGTGGCGGCTAAGTCGCTCGATTTCGCCGACGCCGTGCGCTTGGTGCGCAAGCGCGGCAGATACATGCAGGAAGCGGTCCCGGTGGGCGTAGGGGCTATGGCTGCGTTGCTGAAGCTACCGGAGGACAAGCTGGAAGCCGTTCTCGCGCGAGGCAGCGCAAGGCGAGGTTGTCAGCGCCGCAAACTTGAATTCGCCGGATCAAGTGGTACTTGCCGGACATGCCGGAGCCGTCGCGCGGGCGGTCGAATTGGCCAAGGCAGCCGGCGCACGGCGGGCCCTCATGCTCCCGGTCAGCGCTCCGTTCCACTGCTCGTTGATGGAACCCGCGCAGCAACGTCTGAAAGCCGATCTGGACGCCACCGAATTTCGTGACTTGGCCGTGCCCTTGGTCAACGGCTGGAAGGCCCAGGTGATCCGCACGGGAGCCGAGGCTCGCGAGGGGCTGTATCAACAGGTGCCGAATCCGGTGCGCTGGACCGAAGTGATCCAAAAGCTGGCATCGCTTGGGGTCGGCCGATACCTCGAGGTCGGCGCCGGCGGCGTACTCACCGGCTTGCTCCGCAATATCAACAGCCAACTGGAAGGATCCAAGTTTGGCGAAGCGAAAGATTTGGAGAAAGTGCATGCAGCCATCGCTTAGTGTTGCGCTTAGAGTAGCTTTTGTTCTCGGCGCCGCGTCTGTTCTTTGCATGACAAGTTGCAAGCCCGCGGCTCCTCCACCCAAGCCGGACTTATCGAGCCTGACCGACGACTTCGTCTATGGATCGCTCGCTCTGACGCCCGTCGGGGCGACATCCGCCGGTTATCACGAGCACAAGGGAGTGCATCTCGACGAACAAATCGATGACTTCAGCCCGGCGGGCATCGAACAACAACACAAGTTCTATTCCGATTTCCACAACCGCCTGGCTGCAATCCAGCAGGATTCGCTGTCGGCCGAGGACCGCGCGGATTACCAGATCATCGACAACCAGATCAACCTTTCGCTGCTCGATCTGGAAAAAATTCAAAGCTATCGGCACAATCCGACCGTCTACGTGGAACTGGTGGGCAACGCCCTGTTCAATCCGTTCGTGCTGGAATACGCTCCCATCGATCAGCGCTATCGCCAGATCATCCAGCGTTTGCAAAAGATCCCGGCTCTGATGCAACAGGCGCAAGCGAACCTGGCCGATGCACCGGAGATTTGGAATCGCGTGGCGCGCGAGGAAAACGAAGGTAATCTGGATTTGATCGACAAAACGCTGCGCGCTAAGGCGCCCGACGCTTTGAAAGCGGATTACGATCAGGCCGCGAAACCGGCTCTGGATGCTTTGCGTGGCTTTACGAAGTTTCTGAAGGACGATTTGTCCAAGAAGACCAGCGATTGGCGGCTCGGCAAGGAGAATTACGATCAAAAATTCGCGTACACGCTGGTATCCGGCAAGAAGCCCGAGCAGGTGCTTGCGGAGGCGGAAGCCGCGCTGAAAGATATGCGCGATCAGATGGCCAAACTGGCCGCGCCGCTAACGGTGAAGCAGGCTCTGGACAAAATCGCACAGCAGCACACCACGCCCGAAGCCTTTATGGATCAAGCCAAGATGGATCTGACCGAAGCCACCAACTTCGTTCGGGAAAAACATCTAGTGACGTTGGGCGACACCAGCAACCTGCAGGTAATTCCCACGCCGGAGTTCATGCGCGGTATCTATGCCGTGGGAGGATTCAACGCCGCGCCGGTGCTGGAGCCGCAGCTGGGCGCGTTCTATTGGGTGACTCCCATTCCTCCCAACATGCCCAGAGCCAGCGTCGAATCGAAGCTGCGCGAATACAACCGGTACGGCGTGATGGAGCTCACCATCCACGAAGCCATGCCCGGCCACTATGTGCAGCTCACCGTCGCCAACTCCGTGGAGCCGAAATCGCGGCGCGTGCTGCGCAGCATCTACAGCAACGGACCGTACGTGGAAGGCTGGGCCCAATATACGCAGCAGATGATGTCGGACGAAGGCTTCCTGAACAATAGTCCCGAGCTGCGGCTCACGATGATGAAGCAAATGCTACGCGCGATTGCCAATGCGATCCTCGACATCCGCTTGCAGACCATGGGCATGACCGAGCAGCAGGCCATGGACCTGATGGTGAACGACACGTTCCAAGAGAAGCAGGAGGCCACCGGAAAAATCCAGCGCGCGCAGTTGTCTTCCTGCCAGCTGCCGATGTACTTCATCGGGTGGCGCGGATGGCTGGACACGCGCGAGCAGTACAAAATGCGCAAAGGCTCGGCCTACCAGCTCCAGCAATTTCACGACGCCGCGTTGAAGGAGAGTGCTGTGCCGCTGCCGGCTCTCGGAGCTTTGTTGCAATAAACGCGCTACAGATTCCGCTTCAAGTACGAACAGATGTGATAGCCGTCGATGAACTTGAACGGCGTCTCGCCGAGTGTGTAGTGGCCGCATGGCAGCACCACAACTTTGTGATCCACCGCGTACTCGCGCATCTTGGCAACGATGTCCCGCGATAGCTCGGGCGGAAACGTCGTGTCATAGGCGGCGTAGATGAATAGCGACTTCTGTTTCTTGGCCGCGAATTTTTCCATGTAGTTCACCGGCGAGACCGCCATCCAGGCCTGCCGCAGGCCGTCCAGGTCGATGTGCTCTTCGATGCCTTGGCGGATGTGCTTGGTTGAAAGCCCGGCCCAGACCACATCGGCGACGTACGTGGAGCAGTGATTGAACACATTGACGGAAACGCGATCGTCGTGCGCGCTGGCAAGGCACGCGTAGGCCGAGCCAAGGCTGGTGCCGACGATTCCCAGACGCTCGCAGCCCTGCGATGCGAGCCAATCGAGGCAACAGCGCACATCGATCACCGCCTGCCGCGCGGCATCCATGGTGCGGCAGATGTTGGCGGACACGGCGTAATCGGCGCGCTGGAGCTCGGCCGGCATGCGGAAATCGTGATACGGCAAGCTGATTCGCAGCGCGGAGATCCCCAAGCGGGCGAGGCCTTTGCACAGCGCATTGTGGCCGTCGGCGGGAGCGTTCCAGTGCGGCAACACGACCACGGCTTTCTTCGGGCCGCCTTTCTTGGACGCGGGCGCCGGAAACCATTGCGCGTGGACCACGTTGTTTTCGTGATGCGGCGTCTCGACCGGCGAATGGAATCGCACAATCCCGTTTCGCAGCTCGAAATCGCGCGGCACCTCATAGCCAAAGAATTCATCGCTATTCAGCATCGCGAGCTCGTTGAGCTTCGCGACGTAGTCCTCGGGCGCTTCGCCGTTTTTGGGATGCTGCTGCGCACATGGCCACTGGTGGGTCCATTCCAGACCCCATTCGAAATGGCGCACCACGCGATTGGTGGCCCGAAAGCAGAGCTCCTCCTCGCGCTCGCGAATCCAGCGTTCATACCGGCTTGTGATTGCCTTCACCATTCAGCTCTGCTCTTAGTCATTCGGCTCTTCCAGGATAACGGGCCAAACGGTGATAATGGAAGTAACCCATGCCTACAGCGATTCGACGCCGCACTCCAGAAGAGTTGCTGCAACAGGTCCAGGCCGAGGAAGACTACGAACGCCGCGGACGCCTGAAGGTGTTCCTGGGATACGCCTCCGGTGTCGGAAAGTCGTTCCGCATGCTGGACGAAGGGCGGCGGCGGCACGAGCGCGGCCAGGATGTGGTGGTGGGCGCGATTCAGCCCAAGACTTCGCCCGAGATCGAATGCGTGCTCTGCAAACTCGAGGTGATTCCTCTGCGAGAAGTGGACGGAGTTCCCGTCATGGATACGGAGGCCATCCTCAAGCGCCATCCCAGCCGTTTGCCTGGTGGACGGCCTGGCGTACGACAATCCGCCGGGCTCAAAGAATGCGAGCCGCTGGGAAGATGTGAACGAGCTGCTCGAGGCCGGCATCTCCGTCATCAGCTCCGTCAATATCCAATACATCGACGAGCTGCAGGAGCGTGTTGCGCGGATCACCGGCAAAGTTGTTAAGCAAACCGTACCGCGCAGTTTTTTGAATTCGGCCGACGAGATCGTGGTGGTGGATGCGCCGCCCGAGATGTGCATCGAGCGGTCGCACGATGGCTCGGTGGACGGAGCCAGCCCGGCGCAAAAGCTCTCCGAACTCCGCGAAATCGCGCTGCTGCTGGCGGCCGATGTGGTTGACAGTCAGCTCGAGGCTTACCTGCAGCGCAACGGCATTCCGCAAACCTTCGGCGCCCAGGAGCGCATTCTGGTTTGCATGACGCCGCGAGCCAACGCCGGACCGATGATCGCGAGCGGCAAGCGCAACGCCGACCGGTTCCACGGCGATCTGATGGTGGCCTATGTTCGCCAGGCGGAAATTTCCGCCGACGACCAGGCGGCGCTGGAGCGCAACCTCGACATTGCGCGCGCCGCTCACGCCAAGATCGAGATTCTGGACGGCCAGGACCCCATCGAGACGCTGCTGAAGTTCGCGCACGAGCACGGCATCACGCAGATTTTCGTGGGGCACAGCACGCGGGAGCAATGGTGGGAGCGCCTCACCGGCACGCCGCTCGACCGGCTGATTCGCGGCGCCAACGATATCGACGTGCGCGTGTTTCCCCACTAAACCATGGCGGACGCTCGCGACATGGGAGACGCTCGCGGAAAACTCAAAATCTTCCTAGGCTACGCCGCGGGCGTCGGCAAAACCTATCAGATGCTGGAAGAGGCCCAGGAGCTGAAGCGCCAGGGCCGCGACGTGGTGATCGGCTACTTTGAACCGCACGGCCGCAAGGACACCATCGCAAAAACCGAGGGCCTGGAGATCGTTCCCCGCCGCACAATCGACTATCGCGGCACCTTCTTCGAGGAAATGGATACCGACGCAATCTTGCGCCGCCATCCGGAGATCTGCGTAGTCGATGAATTCCCGCACACCAATGTGCCTGGCTCGGAGAGGCTGAAACGCTGGCAGGATGTGCAGGTACTGCTCGACGCCGGCATCGACGTACTCACCACCATGAACATCCAGCATCTGGAGAGCTTGAACGATCAGATCTGGCAGATCACCGGAATTCGCGTGCGCGAAACCATTCCCGATTGGGTGATGCAGCAGGCCGACCAGGTGGTGATGGTGGATCTGACGCCCCGCGCTCTTCTGAACCGGCTGGCGCGCGGCGTGGTCTATTCGCAAGAGAAAGCGAAGAAGGCGCTGGAGAATTTCTTCCAGGAGTCCACGCTGGTGGTTTTGCGCGAGATGGCCTTGCGGCAAACCGCGCACGAAGTAGAGATCCGGCAAGTGGATTACGACGCCGCTGGATTTCAGCCGCAGCCTGGCTACCATGATGAAGCCGAGCAATCGCCAGGACCTTCGGACCGTATTCTGATCCTGGTTACGCCTGAGCCGTCCAGCGCGATGCTCATCCGGCGCGGCAAGCGCGTGGCGGATTACCTGCAAGCGGACTGTTTCGCCGTCGCGGTATCGCGCGAAAGCGACCTGCACGATCTATCGGCGCACGATCGTGAACAGGTGGAACGCCATCTGAACTTCGCGCGCAATCTGCACATTGAAACGCGTGTGCTGCAGGGCCACGACGTGGCAAAGACGCTGGTGGAATTCGCCCACCTCAACGGCGTCACACACATTTTTCTTGCCAGGCCCAAGCCGAGCCAGTGGCCGGCGCTATCGGGAAGAAGCCTGGTGCAGCAGGTAGTCCACTCGGCGCGCGACATGCAAGTGACTATCGTGGCCGATCGCGCCAACCGGCAGCAATTACAGACAGCGTAGCTCGCGTTACAATTGGCAGGCGGGCATGGCGGACAACAAGATCGTTTTCCTTTTCGACGTCGACAATACGCTCCTCGACAACGACCACGTCACCGCGGACCTGAAACGCCACTTGCAGACGCAGGTCGGTCTGGAGCGGTCCCAACGCTATTGGCAACGCTTCGAGGAAATCCGCTCCGAGCTCGGATACGCAGATTACTTGGGAGCGCTGCAGCGTTACCGCTTCGATTATCCGCACGATCCAAATCTGTTGGCGGTGTCGTATTTTCTGATGGGCTATCCGTTTGCGAATCGTCTGTTCCCGAATTCGGTGGACGCCGTGGAACATGTGGGCCAATGGGGGCAGCCGGTGATCTTGTCGGATGGCGACGTGGTGTTTCAGCCGCACAAAGTCTTTCGTTCCGGACTGTTCGAACTGTTCGAAGGCAATGTCCTGATTTACATTCACAAGGAACAGGAGCTGGCCGATGTCGAGCAGCGCTATCCGGCCGATCACTACGTGCTCGTCGATGATAAACTGCGCATCCTTCACGCGATCAAGGGACTTTGGAAATCGCGCGTGACCACGGTCTTCGTGCGGCAGGGGCACTATGCGCACGACCCCGAGGTGTTCAGGAAGTATCCGCCGGCGGACATCAGCCTGGAGCGCATCGGCGACTTGCTGAACTACGATGCGGAAAGTTTCAGCGAGTTGGCATTAACGGCGAAGTAGTCCGGACCGGCTTCCGGTAACGAGGTACCGAAACAGACAGGAGCAAATGCCTATGCCCATATCGTTCTCAAAAGAGATCAAGCCGATGTTTCGGCAAATCGATATCGATCATATGAAGAGGCACGGCGTAAATCTGGACGACTACCAATATATGTCCGACCCCACGAACAGCTACGCAAACTCGGAGGCAGTGCAGCAAAGCCTGAAGCGTCAAACCATGCCTCCCGGCGGCCCCTTTTGGACCAGCGAGCAGCTCGCTCTCTACCAGAAGTGGAGGGACGACGGATATCAGCCCTGATTGGACGCCGCAACAGGGCCGCCGAGGACTGCATTGACCATCGCCTGCGCTTCTTCTTGGATATTTTTCAAATGATCGCGCCCGCGGAAACTCTCGGCGTAGATCTTGTAAACATCTTCCGTGCCTGAGGGACGAGCGGCGAACCATCCATTTTCGGTAATCACTTTTATGCCGCCGATCGGGCTGCCATCGCCGGGCGCGGCAGTCAGGATTTTCTGGATCTTCTCGCCGGCCAACTCTTTCACGGTGATGTCCTGGGGCGATAGCTTGGCAAGCGCGGCGCGTTGTTCCGCGTTCGCAGGCGCGTCGACGCGCTCGTATATCGACTCACCAAATTCGCGCTCCAACCCGGCGTAGATTTCGCCGGGATCGCGGCCCACGCGAGCAGTGATCTCGGCCGCTAGCAGCGCGGCGATGATGCCGTCCTTATCGGTGCTCCACACCGAGCCGTCGCGAGAGAGAAACGAGGCGCCCGCGCTCTCTTCTCCGGCAAAACCGAGCGATCCCGAGAGCAACCCCTCGACAAACCACTTGAATCCCACGGGAACTTCCACAACTTTACGGCCGAGCTTCGCGGCCACGCGGTCGATCATGCTGCTCGAGACCACGGTTTTGCCCACTGCGGCATCCTTGCGCCAGCCCGCGCGATTGGCGTATAGATAGTGGACACACACGGCGAGATAGTGATTCGGCGGAAGCAATCCCGTGCTGCGAGTCACAACGCCGTGGCGATCGTGATCGGTGTCGCAGGCGAACGCGACATCGAACTTGTCCTTTAGGCCAATCAGCCGCCGCATGGCGTAGGGCGAGGAAGGATCCATGCGGATGCGGCCGTCCCAATCGAGCGTCATGAAGCGAAACGTGGGGTCGACCGTGTCGTTCACAACCGTCAGGTTCAAGCCATATCGATCGCGGATCGGCCCCCAGTAGTGCACGCCCGCGCCGCCCAAAGGATCGACGCCGAGGTTCAATTTCGCGCCGCGAATCACGTCGAAGTCGATGACCTGGCCCAGATCCGCAACGTACTCAGCGATGAAATCGTGCGTGCGCGTGGTTGCGGCCCGTAGAGCTTGAGCCAGCGTCACGCGCTGTACGCCAGCCAAACCGGCTTCGAGCAACTGATTGGCGTGCTTTTGAATTGCGCCGGTGATCTCGCTGCCCGCGGGCCCGCCATGCGGCGGGTTGTACTTGAATCCCCCGTCCTCAGGCGGATTGTGCGACGGCGTGACCACGATGCCGTCCGCCAGCCCCGTCTTTCGTCCGCGATTGAAGTTGAGAATCGCGTGCGAAACCGCGGGCGTCGGCGTGTATTCGCCCTGAGGAGCAATCATCACCTGCACGTTGTTCGCGGCAACGACTTCCAGTGCGCTCGCGAAAGCCGGCTCCGAGAGCGCATGCGTATCGATGCCGAGAAATAGCGGCCCATCAATGCCCTGCTCTTTCCGGTAGGCGCAAATGGCTTGGCTGATGGCAAGGATGTGCCATTCGTTGAAGGCCCGGTGGAGCGACGATCCACGATGCCCCGACGTTCCAAATGAGACGCGCTGCCCGGCGATCTTGGGGTCGGGACGATCCGCGAAATACGCAGTCACCAGGCGCGCAACGTTGACCAAGTCTGACGCTTCGGCGGGACGTCCCGCATCCGGGCTGATTGCCATTGTGGCCTCCCCTAAATTAGAGAGTGACACACGGCTTCAGTTGCTGCCATTTTTTGCTCCGTTCTGTTCCACTACCGTTTCAACGGCGTCCAGGACCGCTTCCTTCACTGCCTCTTTGACCGCTTCCTTGACGCTCTCTTCGATGACGGTGGCGTCGAGATCCAAACCGGCCGACTCACCGGCCAGCTCCTTCACCACAACACGAAGCACCGGCGCCACCGGCGGCAGCTCTTTCGTGATGGCCTTGGCCACCTTCTTGGCTACTTTCGCCGCGGGCGCGACTCCTTCTTCGAGAGGCCGTGCGCCGGCTCGGGCAAGTTCGGTGGCCTGCCAATCGCCATGGAACGTGTTCGCAAGCCGTTCGGCAATCTTTCTGTCGCTAAAGATGATCCCGAGTTCGCGCCGGGCGCCGAGTTCCAGCTCCCGCAGGCTTTGACTCCCAATGAACGCCTGGCGGCCATCGCGAATGATGGTGCGCGTGTGCAACCGCATCGTAGACAGCTTACGCACAGGCAGCGTTGAACTCCCACGGCTGACGCGGCCGATCACCTTAATCTCCACGCCGGCCTGCGCTCGCGCCTCGAGCAATCGCAACATGGCGGGATCGCTGATTTCCGGATCATAGATCAGCAATTCCCTCTTCGCGCCCAGAAGAAACGCCGCCAGTTGCTTGCGCGCGTTCAGGGGACTGACGACGAATGTCGAGAGACCGGGTTCGTAGGTTTGACGCTTGGCGTCGGCTTCGAACAGCTTCACTGCCTCGGCGACCAGCTTTGGATGACGCGTAATCAGTCCGAAGCAGCGGCTGTGATCGATATCCAGGTGGGTGAAGTTGAACGAGAGCATCAGCAACTCGCGCCGGTCGATGAGGAGAAACTTGTCGTGGTAGCGAGCCAGGTCGTCCGCGGTCCGCGCCACGGTAATACCGGCCTCCAGAAGCCGCATCTCCAGCTTCCGCAGATTCCGCTCGCCTCCTCGGTTGGTATAAGCGATCAGAGCATGGACAAACACGCCACGGCCGGCTGCGTTGGCCAGGGCCTCCTCGATTTCCCGGCGGTCGAATCGAAAGATGACAATCTCCACTCGGCTCGTGGCGCGGCCAATGGCGTCCACCAGCGGCCCGACCCCATCGTACGGCTGAACCAACAATTTCACAGTGCCTCCCGGACGCCAGGAGCCCAAAGTAACGGCTGGCATCGCTCTTGCTTAGACAGGAGGAAGGCCATCGGCCGGGGAGGGCGCCATGCGGCATCACAGCAAGGGACTTATGTGCTTCGGGGTGGCCGCGGCCATACTCATCCCCCAGGCGGCTTTCGCGCAAAAACGTTACGTCGCGACCAGCTTGGAAGGAGAATTTACACGGCCTGTTCTGAGCGAACTCTGGCGCGAGCCCAAAGACATCCGCTCCGAAAACCTGTTCTACGGCCCCGGAGGCAAGGAGCACTCGCCGCGCGGACCCTTTACGTTCGTCAAGGAAGACCTGGATGGCAGCAATCCCAAGTACGACGTTCGCGACGAAGACGGCGTGAAGTGGAAAATCAAGCTGGGCGCCGAGGCGCGTCCCGAAACGGTGGCTACTCGTTTGGTCTGGGCAGTGGGCTATCACGCGGACGAAGACTATTTCCTCCCCGAGGTTCGCGTCAAGGAACTGCCGCGGCACCTGCATCGCGGTCAAAAGCTGATCGGACCGGATGGCGTGATGCACAATGTGCGCCTCAAGAGAACCGAGGGCGAAAAAAAGGAAGACATTTGGCGCTGGCGCGACAACCCGTTCATCGGGACGCGCGAGCTGAACGGTCTACGCGTGATGATGGCGGTGATCAACAACTGGGATCTCAAGGACGACAACAACGCGATTCGAATCGAGAGGCGCCCGGACGAGGGAGAAAAGCGCATCTATGAAGTCGGCGATCTGGGAGCGAGCTTTGGGAGCGAGGGTCTAGGACGTACGCACGCTGGATCGAAAGGAAACCTGCGCGCTTATCTTCACTCCAAGTTCATCAAGAGCGTGGGGCCGGAGTTTGTCGACTTCAACGTGCCCCGGCGTCCCGCACTGGTGTTTCTCATGAACCCGCACGAGTTTTTCAGCCGCATGGGACTGCGGGGCATCGGACGCCGCATTCCGCGGGAAGATGCCCGCTGGATCGGCGAAATGCTGGGACAGTTGTCGCACGATCAAGTTCAGGATGCGTTCCGCGCCGCGGGATACTCGCCACAGGAGATCGACGGATTCACGGGCGCGCTCGATCGAAGGATCGCGCTGTTGAAAGGGCTCTAAGAGACCACTCCCTCACGGTCGTGGCTCGGTTGAACGTCGTGGCTCTGCTGGAACTGGATCTCGTGCAGTAGCGCATAAAGACCTCCGGCACGCAATAGTTCTTCGTGCTTGCCGCGTTCGACAATGCTCCCGTCCTTCACAACGAAGATTACGTCCGCGCGCTGGATTGTGGCCAGGCGGTGGGCGATCACGATCGTTGTCTTACCTTCCATGAGCCGATCCAGCGCCTCGAAGACCAGCTTCTCGGAAGCGGCGTCGAGCCCCGAGCTCGGTTCGTCCAGGATCAGGATCGGCGTGTCGCGGATGATGGCGCGCGCGATCGCGATCCGCTGCCGCTGGCCGCCGGAAAGTGTGACGCCGCGTTCTCCAAGGATCGTGTTATAGCCATCCCGCAGTTTTTCGATGAACTCGTGTGCATTGGCCAGCTCGGCTGCGCGTAAAATCTCCGAGCGCGTTGCTTCCGGTTTTCCATACGCGATGTTGTTCCAGATTGGCCCGTGGAACAGCAGCGTTTCCTGAAGAACAAAGCTGATCTGCTGGCGCAGCGACTTTTGCCGGAATCGCCGCACATCCTGACCGTCGATCTTCACTACGCCCGAGACTGGGTCATAGAAGCGCGGGATCAGGCTGATGATCGTGGTCTTGCCGGCGCCTGTCGGACCTACCAGAGCGGCCACCTGCCCGGGCTCGATCCGGAGGCTCACATCATTCAGCACCATCAACTCCGGCTCATAGCCGAACGTTACGTTTTCGAATTCAATTCTGCCCTTGAACTTCGCCGCGCGGCGCGCTCCCGGCAGGTCGCGCACGCCGTTCTCGGTGTCGAGAATCTCGCGGATTCGCTCGTAGCCGACCATGGCTTTCGAGTATGCATCGGTCATCTTCGAAAGCTGTTGCATGGGCTTGTACATCTTGCCCAGATACAGAATGAAGACCACCAGCGATCCAGCGGAAAGCGCGCCGGTGAGCACCAAGCGCGCCCCGAACCAGAGCACCAGGCAAGTGCCGGCGGCCACGATCACTTCCACCAGCGGCGCCAGCTTGGCCTTGAGCGACCGCGCACGCAGCGCAATCTCGATGCCTTCCAGGCTCTCCTCTTCCAGACGCTTCTGCTCGTAATCCTCGCGAGCAAAGGCTTTCACCACGCGAATCGAGGAGAGGACCTCTTGCATCACCGAGACTATTTCTCCCTCCTTCTTGCGAACATCGCGCGACGCTTTCTTGATGCGGCGGGTGTAGGAATACACCACCAGGAACAACGGCGGCGCCACGGAAAGCGCGATGAGTGTAAATCGCCAGTTCAAATACAGCATGACGCCCAGCATCCCTACCAGAGTGAGGCTGTTGATCAGGGAATCGAGCAGGCCGGATACGATGAAATTCTGAATCGCGTCGATGTCGCCGGTGATGCGGCTGATCAGATCGCCGGTCTGCTTGTGGTCGTGGTAGGCCAGCGAAAGGCGTTGGATGTGCGAGTACAACGTTCGCCGCAGATCGTGAGTGACCCATTGGCCGACGCTGGTAGTCACGTATTTTTCGACGTAAGAGCACGCCGCGCCCACGAGGGCGATCGTGAGAACGGCAAGCGCGGCGAACTTCAAGATGGCGAGCTGGTCTGCTCCGAACCAGGCGTTGATCCACGCGTTCAGCCAGCCCCGCATTGGCCGGGCTTTCAGGACGTTGTCGAGCACGATCTTGAGCGGCCATGGCTCGAGCAGGCTGGCCAAGCCTTCCCCCGCGACGGCCAGAAATCCGGCCACCAGTAGCTTGGAATAGGGCTTTAACAGATCGGCGATCCGGAACCGTCTACCGCGCGCATCTTTCTCCATCTGCTCTATGTGTATAGATGCGCCCTGACCCCGACCTTTCACACCCACCTTTCACAAATGATCAGCCTGAAAAAATTCCCGGCCCGATCCGTGCGAGCGGTATTTTCTTCAGCGGTCAGTCCGGTTTAAGCTTCCTTAATGAACACTTTGGCCATGGCCGTCGGTTTGCACAGAGAATCGGGAAGAAATCACTAAAGGAGTCGGTCATGTCGGCCAAGAACAAGGCAGTATTTGGTATTTATATAAGCCAACTCGATGCCGAGAATGCAGTTCACGGATTGAAGCTGGCCGGTTTCCGTAGCACCGATATTTCGATCCTTTTCCCGGACAATGCTGGAACGAAGGACCTCGCGCTGGAACGGAACACGAAGGCTCCCGAAGGTACGGCCGCAGGCGCCGGATCGGGCGCGGTAGTGGGCGGCATTCTCGGATGGCTGGCGGGCATCGGCGCGCTGGCGATTCCTGGGCTCGGGCTGTTTGTCGCGGCCGGCCCCATCATGGCGATGCTCAGCGGCATCGGCGTCGGCGGCGTGATCGGAGGGATCACAGGCGCCTTGGCTGGGCTGGGAACTCCCGAGTACGAGGCCAAGCGCTACGAAGGCCGCATCCGGAAGGGCGGAATCCTGCTCTCGGTGCATTGCGACGACTCGGATTGGGTCAAGTCCGCCCGCGCGATTCTGGTACAAACGGGCGCCGAAGATGTGTCCGCGACCACGGAAGCAAAAGCAGATTTCGCTTCGAGCGACCGGCCGCGTTCCCGGACACTGACCTCGAAAGTTTAAGCCCGGCCGCGAACGTACAGCAGCGCGCTGTGACCAAGGACGGATCGAGCGCCGGCAGGCTCCGATGCCGTGGACAACACGAGTTGCCAATGGGATTCGTCCAAGTCGAATGCCGTTGGATCCGCCGAAAAATTGCAGAGCAGAGCGGCGTGGCAGCCGGACGGGTCCGCGCGATCTATGCGCAGCGTGCGGGCCTGTTCGTTGAAATGCACCCCCATGAGATCTTTGCGGCAGTTCCGGAGGCAGGGCCAGCGTTTCCGCAGCGCAATCAATTCGTGATATAGCCGAAGCATCGCGCTGTGCGCCGGCTCGCCGATCAGGTCCCATGAGATTCTTGAATGCTCGAACGTCTCGCAGGCCTGCGGGTCCGCGAAATCCGTGCCGGGCCTCAGATCTTCAAATTCCCTTCTCCGGCCCTCAGTGACAGCCTTCGCCAAGCCGGGATCGCCGAAACTGGTGAAAAACTGGAACGGCGCTGTTTCCGCAAACTCTTCGCCCATGAACAGCAGCGGCAGATACGGTGAACAGAGCAGCAACGCGGCGGCTAGTTTGCATTGATCCATCGAAACCTGGCGCCACAAACGGACGCCCTGGCTGGTGTTGGCGATCTGGTCGTGGTTCTGAAGGAACGCGACGAAGCGCTGCCCCGGTTGATCGCGTGACGAACTCCCGAAGCGCCTTCGGCGGAATGCCGAATAGCAGCCATCGTGAACGAACCCCTCCATGATCGCTTTTTGAATGTGCTGCAGCCGGCCGAATCCGGCCAGATAGGAATGGTTCGCGCCCGTGAGATATCCGAATAGCGCGTGATGGAACTCGTCGTGCCACTGGGCGTCAATACCGAGACCTCCCAACGCAGGCGGATTCAGCACGCGTACATCGTTCAGATCGCTCTCCGCAATGATCCACGCCTGGCGCCCCAAATAGGCAGCCTGTCCATGGAATCGAGCGCGCAGTTCGGCCAGAATGTGCAATGCGCTGAAATCGAAAATACTGTGGATTGCGTCCAGGCGAAGCGCGTCAATGTGATACTCCGTCAGCCAGTAGAGCGCGTTGTCGATGACGAAGCGCCGGACTCCATCACTGTCCGGCCCATCGTAGTTGATGGCGCTGCCCCAAGGCGTCCGGTATCGATCCGTGAAGTAAGGGCCGAATTCAGAGAGGTAATTTCCTTCCGGCCCCAGGTGATTGTAGACCACATCCAACACCACCGCGAGCCCCGCGCGATGGCACGCGTTCACCAGCGTCTTCAGGCCCTCTGGACCGCCGTACGCAGAGTGCGGCGCATACAGATCCACGCCGTCGTAGCCCCAGTTTCTGCTGCCGGGAAACTCCGCCACGGGCATTAGCTCAATCGCCGTGATCCCAAGATCGCGCAAATAGCCGAGCTTCGAAGCAACTCCGGCGAAGGTTCCTTGCGGCGTGAAAGTGCCGGTGTGCAGCTCGTAAAAGATGAAATCTTCGAGCGCGATGCCTTGCCAATCTTGATCGGACCAGTCGAACGCCTCGGGATCGACGATTTGCGACGGACCGTGTACGCCGTGCGGTTGCGATCGGGAAGCAGGATCGGGCCGCGATCGCCCGTCGTCGAACACGAACGAATAGGTATCGCCAGGCGCGGCGTCGGGGATCATAGCCTCGAAATCTTCGCCGGCTGCGTTGCATAGGAACGCGGCGTCCGCCCAATTCCACCCCGACAGCATTTACGGTGGGAGCCCACACGCGGAATTGCACGCCGCCTCCTGGCAGAACAGTGGCGCCATAAGACATCCGCCAGGGAGACGTCAATGATTGGTCTCCGCGAACAGGAGCGCCACTGGACAGTGCGAGAAGACTTTGTTGAGAGGAAGAACCAGGCGGTCATCGCTGCGCTGCGCCGTGACGGTCTGGCCCGTGAGTATGTCTTGAAAGCTCGCGTGGCTCACCTTCCGCGGAAGCGCGACGGTGCTGTTTCCCCACACATCGCCGATCGGTTTGCCGTGCGAATTGCACAGCTTCAGGAAGAACCGCCCGGTTAAAGCCACCATCATTTGATTTTCCGACTCGCGCGCGAAGGCCACCACATGGCGCGCCCGGCTGCCTTCCGGCACCAGACCCGTGTAGGAAGCCTGGAGGAAGAGCTCCGGATGATCGCGCCGGAACCGCAATGCCTCGCTGGTGACGAACATTTTGATCGCACCGTCACAAGGATTTTCACGCAGCCGGTCCATCAGCGCCGCTTTGCATCCGGCCTGCGCGCGCAGGCTTGCAAGCATCTTACCGCGCACTTCGTAGTTTACAGCGCGGCGATTGTCCGGATCCACGAGATCGAACGCCCAAATCTCGTTGCCTTGGTAGAAGTCCGGAACGCCCGGCGAAGCGATCTTCAATAGCACCTGGGCAATGGAGTTCCACATGCCCGCTCTAGCAATGGGCGCTTGAAATTGGCGGAATTCCTGCAGAAATCTGTTCTCCGGGGACGGCTCCAACACGCGCTCCACGAACTCCGCCACTGCCTGCTCATAGCCGGAATTGGCATTGATCCAACTGGTGTGGACCTTAGCTTCATGCAAGGCCTTCTGCATGTACTCGTCGATGCGGCGAACATACGCCTGGTGCTCCGCGGAGTTCATGGGAAATAGCGGCCAGGTGCCCACCAGTGTTTGATACAACAGATATTCTTCATTGGCGTCCGGCGCCGGACGATCGCCCACCACGGTTTTCGCCGCGCGGTTCAATGCGCGCCAACGGCGAATAGCGCGATACCAATCGCCGGGCATTTCAGAAAGCACGTTGATGCGCGCGCGAACATCTTCGCCGCGCTTGGTATCGTGCGTGGAACTTGCGCTCATGCTGTTCGGCCACAATTCCCGCCGGATCAAATTGCGGCGATGGAACGCGTTGATCGGAAAGGCCGAAGTGCGACGGATCGCCGCCCACTTCATTCAGCGACGCCAGCGGATAGTAGCGGTAAAACGCCGTATCCTCCACGCCTTTGGCCATCACGGGCGCGGACAGCTGCTGGAATCGCATGACGAACAGGTGGCGCTCGGCATGTTGCGCGTCGTCTACGCCCGAGGGCCGCTCCAGCAGCAGCACGCTTTGGATGAAATCGAACACCGACTCGCTGATCGCCGGATTCCGCCGCTTGGCCTCGCGGATCGCGATCGTCACCTGGCGCCGGTCCTGCGCGCTCACTTCGGTTTGATCGCTTCGAACATATGTCCGATACACCGGGAAGGCGGCCAGCACTTCGCGCAATGCGTCGCGCAGGCTTTCGAGCGTGAAATCGCGGGACCAACGATGCTGCTCTGAAATGTGATCCAGCTTTCGCGCCAGCACGTTCAGCTCGCTGGACATGGCAACCTGCAGGATCAGCCGCTTGCTGTCGCACAGCAGATCGTCGAAGGCCGCGGACCATCCGGTGAAGCGGCGATACAGTTGTTCGAAGGCCTTCTGCTTACCGGAATCGACGAACAGCCCGTTGACCAGGTTGAGAAAACCGTAGCCCGTTGTGCCTTCCACCGCCCAATCGGTGCGCAACGGCTCATGGCCCGTGAGAATCTTCTCGGCCACCATGTAAAACATCCTTGCATTCCGTTCGCCGTGTCAGGCTTGCAGGCATCCTGCAGGAAGCGGAAGTATTTCTCGGGCTCAAACAATCCGTCCGGATGATCCACGCGCAGCCCGCGAATGTAGCCCCGGCGCACCAGATCGAACATCAGAGCATGCACCGCGGAAAACACCTCGGGATCTTCCACGCGAATCGCGGCTAGGTCGTTGATGTCGAAGAAGCGCCGGTAGTTGATTTCATCCATCGCCACGCGCCAGAAGCTAAGCCGGTAGGCTTCGCTTTCAAGCAGCCTCTCCAAACGGTCGAAACTGCGAGGCTCTCCGCGACGCCCATTGATCTCGCTTAACGCAGCCTGGATGGCCTGCCCAGCCTCGGGGCTCGCTTCCAGCAATCCGGAAAGACGGCGCCTGACGATCTCCTTCTCTCTCTGGCGCTCGCGAATCTTGGCCTCATCGGTTTCAGTCGGTCCCGGCAAATGACTTAGGGCCGTCACGATGCTCTCCAACTCCGCGACGTGCTCGTGCTGCGCGCCCAGCGTCTCGCGCAGTTTCGCCACGGCAGGATCCAGGATCATCGTCCAAGTGCCTGGCGCCAGTGGCAGGCGCGTGCCGTTCACGGCGGCCTGAAACTGACCGCCATGAAACACAATCTGGATCTCTTGATTCTCCAACACGCGGCCGAACTGGTCGCCCAGCACGGGCAGCAGAACCTTGTTGACCAGTTCTACTTTGGGCGGTTGCCAGTCGATATCGAAGAAATGCGCGAAAGGGCTGCTGGGACCATTTTCCAACACGTCCCACCACCACTTGTTGGATGCATGCGTGATGCACATGTGGTTCGGAACCACGTCGGCGATCAGGCCCATGCTCCGTTGCTCGCAGCGCTTGCGCCAAGCCGCGCGAACGATTCCTCATCGCCGATCTCGGGATTGAATTTCGAGTGATCGGTCACGTCATAGCCATGCATGCTTCCAGGCCGCGCCATGAGAAATGGAGACGCGTAGATATCGCTGATGCCGAGTTCGTCCAGGTATTCCACCAAGCCGGCGGCTTGCTGAAAGGTGAACGATTGGTTGAACTGCAAGCGGTAGGTGGCGGAGGGCGTGTAGACCGATTGAATCTCGCGACGCTGCATGGCGGCCTCTCCCTAAATGGACTCCAAGGAGCGTAGAAGATTTCATGAGGTTTCCAGAATCTTCTCCAGCAATCCCAGTGGCACGCGCGCCCATTCGGGACGATTGCGAAGTTCCGCCACGGCTTCCTCGAGTGCGCACTCCATCAGGCAATGGTCGAGCAGCAACCGGCTATCGTTGTCATTGGCGGGAATGAGCGCGCTTTGGCCGAGTCCGTCCAGATAGCCTTTCAGAAAAATGGCCGACACCCAATCGGACCAATAGCGCGACCAGAATTCCAGCGCGGCAGTCGTCTCGGCGCGGCGCGTCACTCCGGGCAGTTGATCGAAAAACACAGCCTGGGCTGCGTACTGGAACGACAACAGCATGCTCGCGACATCGCGCAGAGGCGAACGTTTGATCCTGCGCCCGCCCAGGGTGCGGTCCGGCCGGCCATCGAATCCGATGAAGACAAAATCCTTGCCGGTGTGCAGCACGCGGCTCAGCTCCAGATCGTCGTGCAGCCGGATGCGCATGGACGCGATGCGGCGGTCGGAAATAAGGCGGGTGCGCGTTCGTATTTCCTCGCGGCGCTCCAAAAGTTTCCTCGCATCGTTCTGTGTGGAGGCCGGGAGCGCGCTCAGGCGCTGGCGCAAGAGCTGAAAGGTCTCGCCGGTCAGGCTCATCAATCCATGAAATATCGCATGGCGGTAGTGATCGGTGAACGGCTCCGGAGCAAAGTGCGGATCGGAGGGATCCGAGCTCAACGCCAGGTGCAGGTCCGCTACACGCTTGCCGAGCAGTTGTGCCGAATCCAGGTAACTTCCGATGGCTTCATGCACGTGCGGAGGGAACTCCGCCTTTCGAAGATCGAATGGATGATGGCTGCCCTCCGGGCCGGCGAAATCGCTCTCCTTGCGCGCCAGGGCCGCTTCAAAGAACTGGCTCAGCGCATCCAAAGTGTAGTGCCAGGCGTCGCCTTGCTGATCTTGGATGAACGCGTGCAACGCCGCCACCGCCGTCACGTCGCCGTTGTTCGCGCGATATTCAATGGCCCCCGTAAGGGGTGCGCTGTGCGGAAAGTTCTGCTCCGTGAGAAACGTCCCAACTTCGATTTCAGGGTGAATCCCAGGTTCCACCCGGCGGTAGATCTTCAGGATGAATCGGTTCCCATACACGATCGATGTGTTCGACTGCTCCGCCTTCAATACCGCCGCCTCAAGATCGGGATGGCTCTCGCCCCAGGCAGCGCGAAATGCTCGATTGTGAGTGCCAATCAATTCGCCGGCTCTTCCGCGAAAACGGCGCCGCCGGACGATCGCGCTGAAGATCGTATCGCAAAATGCGGGATCCCAGACGGCGCTATAGAGTACACCGCGCCTGCCATCCTCGGCGTGCAACTGCGCGACGGATACGTCGGACAGCTTGGCCTTCACCTGTTCGGCCGCGTCGCCCACCGCCACCGAGCCGGGCAGTACGTAGGTCTCGGGATCTCCGTCGTTGTACTCCACTTGCCCCAAGAGAATCTGAGCCGAGGTATCCGGAATGGGAACGGCGTCCAGCACGTCGATGGAACGGATGGACCGGTCCTTGCCTTGAAACCAGCGCCGCGTCCTCAGGTAAGCCGGCAGCCGCCGCAGCAAAATCGCCAGGCTCCGGCCTTGAAACACCTGCGCGAACGATTCGACGACAATCAGCGGCAGCCCGGACGGCGTGGCGGGAGTTTGAATACTTTCCTGGTGAGCTTGCTTGGCTTGGAAGGTGAACCAGTAGAACCCCAGCGAGCCGAGCGTCACCGTGTACGGCTGGTCGTTCACCGGCGGAAATTCCGTGCGCCCGAAGACTTCGATCGGCGTCATTCCCTTCATCTCATCCAGATCCAGCTCGACGTGCTGGGGAAAGCGCGAAAGATTCGCGACCACCAGGATGATCTCGTCCTGGTAGCGCCGGAAAAACGCGAGCACCTTGCGATTGGACGGGCGCAGAAACTCGAGCGTGCCGCGCCCCATGGCCTTGAACTGCTTGCGCTGCTCGATCAGGCGCTTGGTCCACCACAGCAACGAATGCGGATTGTTCTGCTGCCCTTCGACATTGATCGCCTCGTAATGGTACGCCGGATCGATGGTGATGGGCATGTACAGCTTCTGCGGATTGGCGCGCGAGAAGCCGGCGTTGCGATCCGCGCTCCACTGCATGGGCGTTCGCACGCCGTTGCGGTCGCCGAGATAAATGTTGTCGCCCATGCCGATCTCGTCGCCATAGTAGATCACCGGCGTGCCGGGCAATGAGAACAGCAGCGCGTTGATCAGTTCGATTTTGCGCCGGTCGTTTTCAAGCAGCGGCGCCAAACGCCGCCGGATGCCGAGATTGATGCGCATCCGCCGCTCGTGGGCGTAGACGCGGTACATGTAGTCGCGCTCTTCGTCTGTGACCATTTCGAGCGTCAGCTCGTCATGATTCCTCAGGAACAGCGCCCACTGGCAATTCGACGGAATGGCCGGCGTTTCCTGCATGATCTCGATCAGCGGAAAGCGGTCCTCCATGCGGATCGCCATGAACAGGCGCGGCATCAGCGGGAAGTGAAAGGCCATGTGGCATTCGCCGCCCATCGGCGAAATACGCGACGGCATCTTCGGGCCACTGGTTCGCTTCGGCCAGCAGGACGCGGTCTTTGTATTTCGAATCGATGTGAGCGCGAAGTTCCTGCAGGAAGGCGTGGGTCTCGGGCAGGTTCTCGCAATTGGTGCCTTCTCGTTCGTAGAGATAGGGCACGGCGTCCAGCCGGAATCCATCGACGCCCAGATCGAACCAGAAGTCGATGACTTCCAGAATCGCCTCGCGCACATGCGGATTGTCGAAATTCAGGTCCGGCTGATGCGAATAGAAACGATGCCAGTAGTAGGCTTTGGCAACCGGATCCCAGGTCCAGTTCGACGTTTCGAAATCCTTGAAGATGATGCGCGCGTCCAGGTATTTATCGGCTGTGTCGCTCCACACATAAAAATCGCGCCAGCGCGTTCCAGGAGCAGCGCGCCGCGAGCGCTGGAACCAGGGATGCTGATCGGAGGTATGATTCAAAACCACCTCGGTCACCACGCGGATCCCTCGCCGATGCGCCTGCTTCAGAAAGTTTTGAAAATCCCGGAGAGTGCCATACGCCGGATGGACATCGTTGTAATCGGAGATGTCGTAGCCGTCGTCGCGCCAGGGCGATGGAAAGAACGGCAGCAGCCAGATCGCTGTAATCCCGAGGTCCTGCAGATAGTCCAGCTTCTTGGTGAGGCCCCGGAAATCGCCCATGCCGTCCTCGTCGCTGTCATAGAACGCGCGGGCGTGTACCTCATAGATGATGGCGTCTTTGTACCAGAGCGGATCGGAATCGGGAATGGTCGTAACGTTGTTAGTCGCCACTTCCTATGTGACCAACGAACGCAGGAAGTTGTTTCCGAAACGTTCGCCTTACTGAGCCGCCACCGTGAGGGAGCCGGTCCCCTACGGCGTCACGCTCACGTTCCCCTTGTTGCTGGCCAGGCCGCCGGCACTGATGATCAATGGTTGATCACCCGCCGTGATTCCCGATGGCACCACGATATTCGCCTGCCACAACCCCACAAAACCGGGCGCGAGCCCCGCGAATGAAACGTCAGCGGTCTGCGCGCCGATCGTTGCGGTCACGGGCGACGTGACTTTGGAAGCCGGATTGGACCCGGCCGCCGCGCCATCCTTACCCGCGGGACTCACGGCGCCGCCACCCGTGAAGTAGGCGATGATCGTGCCGCCAATCTTCGCCGGATTGCCCAAACCATTCAGAGTGAAATCCGAGTTTTGCACAATGGCATGCGTACCCTGGACAAACAGCCCAGGCGCGGCCGCCACCACCGTGACGTTCACGGCAGCGCTGGTGACGCCGTTCGAGCTGACGGTAATGGTCGCGGATCCAGGTTTTGTCTCCCAAGGAATCTGGAAGTTGACTTGGCTCGCGTTGACATAAAGTACCGGCCCCGGCTTGCCATTCACGCTCACCGCAACGCCCCCCAAATTGGCCGGCAAAGGCAGAGAAGCGCCGGCGCTCTGGCCGGTTCCAATAAGGTTCGATCCAAAAATCGTGGCCAGAGAACCCGGAGAAACCCTGGCGGTAAAGCTGGCCGCATTTACGACTCCGCCCGTAAAGATGGAAGGAGTGACCGGCTGGATGAGGCGAAGGACGTTGTTTTCCGTGTCGGAAATGTACACGTTCCCGTGCCCATCAACGGCAACGCCGTGGGGAAACGACAACGTGGCACTTGCGGCAGGACCTTTGTCTCCCGTGTAGGCGGGAATGCCGACCCCCGCAACGGTCGTAATGATGCCGCTGGGAGACACTTTGCGAATCCGCTGGTTGTTGGTATCCGCTATGTAGAGATAACCGTTCGAGTCCAGCGCGATGCTCCGCGGATCGGACAGCTCGGCGTCTGCGGCGGGGCCGAAATCACCCGAGAATCCATTATTGCCATTGCCCGCCACGATGGTTACGGCTTTGGTGGTCAAATTGAAGAGCAAGACGCGTAGACCATCGCCGTCGCAAATATAGAGATTGCCCTTGCCGTCCAGAAGGATCGCCTCCGGATCGTACAGCGACGACCCCGGGCCGTACGACAGAATCGTGTTGATGGTTCCACCACTGATTTCGCGAATCGCATGGTTTCCCGAATCGGCGATATAAATGTTGCCCGAACTGTCCAGTGCTACGCTTCCCGGAAATTCGAGCTGCGCGAGCGTCGCGGCTGCGCCGTCGCCCGAATATCCACCCGTATTGTTGCCTGCAATGGTGGAAATGGTTCCGCTGGTTGAAACCATCCTGATAACGTGATTGCCGGTGTCGGCAATGTAGATGTTTCCCGCGGAATCAACCGCAACACCCGAGGGGCCCAGCATCTGAGCGCTGGTTGCTGCTTTACCGTCCCCCGAGTACCCGCTGGAGCCGCCGGTGCCGGCCACGGTGGAAATGGTCCCGTTCGAAATCTTGCGGATCACCTGGTTGACGGAATCCGCTATGTACAGATTGCCGGACGAATCAAAAGTGATCCCGTTGGGGCCGCTGAACTCAGCGCTGGCTGGAGCGCCATTGTCGCCCGAGAAGCCCGCTGTGCCGTTGCCGGCGTACGTGCTGATGGTGTACTGCTGGCCCCAGGCGCAAGTCGAAACAAAGCCCACCGCGAGGGGCAGAAAAAAATGCCGCATTTTCATAATCTGAATAAGACACAACCCGCACGAGACGAGTAAGTTCCGTACGATACCGTTAGGATGCCACACTGGAGTGACCCTTGGCACGCTGTAACATGGTGGGCGGCCCGTCCGGTTCGGGCGCGAGGCCGCGCGCCTTTGACGTAAGCATCCCAATCGCGAGAAGATTCTTGGGAAGGAGAACAAAGAACATGATGTCGAGGATTGTGCTCATTGCCGCGGCGGGAGTCTGGGCCGCTTCAATTTACGCCGCCGGCAAACCTGTGACCGTCGAACTCAAGGATGCGAAGGGCCAGAGCGTCGGGTCTGCCGTGCTCAGTGACAGCAAGGGAGGCGTGAAGATCAAGCTGGACCTAAAGAACCTGCCTCCAGGCGAGCATGCGATTCATATCCATGCGGTTGGTAAATGCGAACCGCCCTTCACTTCGGCCGGTGGCCATTTTAATCCCGACATGAAGAAGCACGGGCTTGAGAATCCGGAAGGGCCGCACGCCGGCGACATGCCTAATTTCACGGTTAAGACGAACGGAACGGCCAAGACGACAGTAATGGATCCCCGGGTCAATTTGGATGACAACGCTCATTCCGTGTTCGCGAACGGCGGGACCGCGCTAGTGATTCACGAAAAAGCCGACGATCTCAAGAGCGATCCGGCCGGGAACGCGGGCGCACGGATTGCCTGCGGCCTGATCTCGAAATAAACGTTGTGCCAGCCGCGCGCGCGCCAAAGCGCCGACAGCAAACTCGCGCCGAAGGGGGAGCCGCCCCGGTCACCCCGCTGAACGATCCCAGTTTGTACATCAACCGCGAGTTGAGTCTGCTGGCGTTTCAGCGGCGTGTTCTCGAAGAGGCCGAGGACAGCCGCAACCCGCTGCTCGAGCGCGTAAAATTCCTTTCGATCGTCGCGCTCCAACCTGAGCGAGTTTTTCATGGTGCGCGTGGCTGGCTTGGTGAGCCAGATGGAGGCCGGCATCGTCGACGCGGGCCCCGATGGTATGCCTCCGCGCGCCCAATTGATCGCCATCCGCCGCGATGTGAAGCGGTTGATGACCGATGTCTACAAGTGCCTGGCCGGCCTGTATCCCGAGCTCGCACAGGCCGGCATCCGGATTCTGGACTACGCCGCTCTGAATGAAACTCAAGCGCGGGTTGCCGGCAGTTACTTCACTGAATCCGCATTTCCCGTGCTCACGCCGCTGGCGTTCGATCCGGGACGCCCCTTCCCTCATATTTCCAACTTGAGCTTGAATCTGGCCGCCCTGATCCGCGACAGCCAGGGGAATGAGCGTTTCGCCCGCATCAAGGTTCCCGATTCCCTGCCGCCGCTGGTTCCCGTCAATCGCGCCGCCCAGCCCAAACAAAAGCGCCATTCCTTGGCCAAGCTCGATTTTGTCTGGCTGGAGCAGGTGATCGCGGCCCACTTGTCGGCTCTGTTTCCCGGCATGACCGTGGTGGAGACCCATCCCTTCCACGTGACTCGCGACGCCGACATCCTCATCAAGGAATTGGAAGCGGAGGATTTGCTCGAAAGCATCGAGGAAGGAGTGCGCCAGCGGCGATTCGGGAGCGTGGTGCGCTTAATGGTGGGCGAAGATATGCCGCCGCACATTCTCGAAATCCTCATGAACAACCTGGAGGTGGCGGCCAGCGAGATCTATCGAATCCGGGGACCCCTTTCCTTGAGCCGTCTGATGCATCTGTACAATCTGGATCGTCCCGATCTCAAAGACGCGCCGTTTGTACCAACCATGCCCGCCGCGCTGGCGCAGGCTGGCCCGGAAGAAGACGCGCTGGCGGTGATCAGCCACCAGGACGTGCTGTTGCACCACCCGTACGAATCCTTTCAGCCGGTGATCGATTTCCTGAAGAAAGCGGCCCACGATCCGAACGTGCTCGCCATCAAGATCTGCCTGTACCGCGTCGGCCGGAACTCGCCCATCGTGCAGGCTCTACTGGAGGCGATTGAAGAAGAAAAACAGGTCGCCGCTCTGGTGGAGCTGAAAGCCCGCTTCGACGAGGAAAGCAACATCGAATGGGCCCGGGCGCTCGAAGCCCAGGGCGTACACGTGGTCTACGGGCTGATTGGCCTGAAGATTCATTCCAAGGCCGCCATGGTGGTGCGGCGCGAAGGCGATCGAATCGCGCGCTACGTGCACCTTTCCACCGGTAATTACAACGCCGTCACCGCGCATCTCTACACCGACATCGGAATGTTCACCGCGGACGAAGAAGTGGCCGACGACCTGACGCACCTGTTCAATTACCTGACCGGCTACTCCGCCAAGGCCGACTACCGGCGCTTGCTGGTTTCCCCGGTGAACCTGCGATCGCGCATGGAAGCGATGATCGAGCGCGAGATCGAGCATCAGAGGGAAGGCCGCAAGGCTCGCCTCATCATCAAAACCAATGCGCTAGTGGATCCGGAGATGATCCGGCTGTTATATCGCGCGTCACAAGCCGGCCTGCGCGTTCAGTTGCTGGTTCGCGGCATGTGCTCTCTTCGCCCCGGTATTCCCGGCACCAGTGAAAACATTGAGGTGACAAGCATCGTCGGGCGATTCTTGGAGCATAGCCGCATATACTACTTCCTGAATGGCGGTGACGAAGAAGTCTACCTGGGAAGCGCCGATCTCATGCCGCGCAATCTGGATCATCGCGTGGAAATCCTCTTTCCACTCGCGGACGCCAAGCTGATCCGGCGCGTTCGGGATGAAATCTTAGAGACTTACCTCAATGACACGGTGAACGCTCGCCGCATGCACGCCGACGGCACATATGAGCGCAGAAAAACTCCCAGCGGCAAGCGGCCGGTGAACTCTCAGGAGTCGTGGATTCCCAAGCGGCGGTCTGTCGACGGGCATGACAGCCCGGAATCTCTCGCGCTCAAGCACCGGCCTGACGACTAATCCTGGGACGCCTCGGGCGCGCGCGTCCGGCTTCGCCACCAGTGCCAAACAAGTACCGCGGCAAATCCGACAACTACCAAAAGCAACGACGACGGAATCGGCGTCACGCCGCCGAATCCTTCCGGCCTGGGTCCGGGTTTTGAGTGGGCGTGAACGGCTTCCGCCCCGATCGCTATTCCGATGCTTGTGATCGCGAGACCGAGAGTCCTGGCGATTCTTTGCAATTTCGTTGGAAGTGTGAGCTGGTTTTGAGACATTATTTTGTCGGGACTACCCGCTCAGAATGTCATAGAATTCGCTTCTCTGCAACCACTTGCCTCACCGGAACATTCCTACCGTTTCCTAAGGCGCTTTTACCGCCCTGCTGGTGCGTAACACTCTGTCACCGTCTCCTAAAGTCCTGCATGCCCTTTGGATTCGTGCCGCGGCCACGAACTTGCTTCCTTCCATGTTTCATGGAGGTCAAACGCAATGCATAGGCTATTGTCCGCAAGCGTGGGCGCTTTCCTTCTGGCAGGCGCTCTTTGCGCTCAGCCCCAGGCGCCGGCCGATGCGCAGCCCATCTATCGCGTGACGGTGGTTTCGCGCAGCTTGGAAGCGGTGAATTACGAGCACCGCAGCGGTCCCACGCCGATCGATTTCCACGGCACCGTGCTCCTTCCCGCCGTCAAGGGCGCCGCCGTCGTCGAAAGCCATCGCGGCAGCGTTTCCATCGATGCGAAAATCGAGCACATGGGGCCGCCTACGCGCTTTGGGCGCGAATATCTGACGTACGTGCTGTGGGCCATCTCTCCGGAGGGCCGCCCTCGGAACCTGGGCGAAATTCTGCCGGATTCGTCGAATAAAGCACACATCAAAGTCACTACCGACATGCAGGCCTTCGGATTGATCGTGACCGCCGAACCGTATTATTCGGTCACCACGCCCAGCGATGTTGTGGTGGCCGAAAACGTTGTGCGGCCCGACACCATCGGTACGCGCGAACAAGTGACGGCGAAGTACGACTTGCTCCCGCGCGGCCAGTATACTTTGAACGTCCGGCCCGCCGGGCTCCGTTCCTTGGATGATGAGGGAGAGAAGCTGCCATACGATCGTTACGAGGCCGTGCTCGAACTCTACCAGGCTGAGAACGCCGTCGAGATCGCGCGTTCGCTCCGAGCGGAGCAATACGCGCCGGAGTCCTTCGGCAAAGCAGCGGCGCTGCTTTCGAAAGCGCAGGACATGAGCGCGCGAAAGATGGACACGCACACCATCGTGTCCACGGCGCGCGAAGCCGCGCAAATGGCCGAAGACGCCCGCACCATCGCGGTAAAGCGTGAAGATGAGGAGCGGCACGCGAAAGAGATCCAGCAATCCCGGGAGCAAAGCGAACTGCGGATCAAAGCTCAGGAAGAAGCTGCGCGAGACGAGGCGCGATCCCAGCGTGAGGACGCCGAACGCATTGCCGCGGAACTGCAGGCGCGATTGGATTCGCAACAGGCAGATCAAGCTAGGCCGCAACGCGCAGCCGTCGCGCCACCGCCCCCGCCCAATCCGTCCTTCGACCGCTCCGCGGCCCAGCCAGCCCAGCAGCAGTATCGCGCGCAATTACTCGTTCAATTGAATGGCGCGTTTGCGGCGCGCGACACGCCCCGCGGCCTGGTAGTTACAGTCGCTGATTCCATGTTCGAGCCGGGTAACGATCGATTGCGGACCGGCGCTTCCCAGAGTCTGGCCAACGTTGCGGCGATTCTCTCGGCGCATCCCGGCCTGCGAGTGAGCGTCGAGGGCTACGCCGACACCGAGCCGCTTTCCAACCAGCGTGCGGGATCTGTGCGAGCGGCGCTCATTATGCGCGGCGTCGCTCCCAATTCGATCGTCGCGATAGGATACGGCAACGCCCGGCCGATCGCGGACCAAAAAACTGCCGCCGGGCGCGAACAGAACCGCCGCGTAGAAGTTGTGATCTACGGCGACAGTATCGGGAACCGGGCGCTTTGGGATCACCCGTATTCGCTGCGATCGCAGCGCTAGAATTCGCTACTGGTAGCGCAGAGCGCGCATCGCGTCGACGCGGCTGGCGCGCAGTGCTGGGATGTAACCGGCGGCGCAGGCCGCGGCCGCCAGCAGCAATCCGGCCAGCGCAATCGTCATAGGATCTTGGCCCGTGACCCCGTACAGCTGTGCTTGGACGAATTTTGACAGAACGATTGCCGCCGCGAGGCCGGCGCCAATTCCAATGGCAACTAACACCAGCACCTCCCGCATCACCATCCAGATCACGTCGCCTTGAAACGCTCCCAATGCCATGCGGATTCCGATTTCACGCGTGCGCCGCGCCACGGTGTAAGCCATCACCCCGTACAGCCCGATCACGGCCAGCACCGTTGCCAGAAAACCAAACACAGCGGATAAGTTCGCGATCAGGCGTTCAATCAACAACGAGTTGGAAATTTGCTGTTCCATCGTTCGCATGCCGTAAATCGGCAAGTTCGAATCCAGAGCGCGAACCTTCGAACGAACCGCGGAGAAAAATTGCTCCGGATTCATCGTTGCGCGCGCATACACGGTCATCGCGCTGGCCTGGTTGTCCGCCAGATACGGATCGAACATCTGGATTGGGATTTCATCGCGCAAATTGGTGTACTTGATGTCTTTGACCACCCCAAGGATCTCCATGTCGGTTTTTGTATCGGGATCTCCTCCGAATCCCACATGGCGGCCGATGGCGTTTCCCACCGAACCAAAGAAGCTTTTGGCAAACTTTTCATTGACAATCACCACGCGCGGCACGGTGTCGTCGGGCTTGTCCCCATGTTGGAGCGTCTGCGTGTCCTGCTCGGTGAAATCGCGCCCGGCGAGGATCGGCACATTCAACGATTTGAAATAGCCGGGACTAATGGAATTCATGAAAGCTTCCGGTGTGTTGTTGCCGTGATAGCCCTCCGGCGTTACGCTGCTATCCCAATTGTTGTCTTCGAGGATTCTGACGCGCGCCAAGCCAGTGGACAGGACGCCTGGGATAGAACCCACCTCCGCTGTCAGCTGGCGGAAAAACAGTTTCGAGCGCTCCGCGTTGTAGCCGTTGAGCGATGGATCCAAATCGAAAGCCAGCACATTGTCAGCCGGGAATCCGGGGCCCATATCGCGCAAGTTCCGTAAGCTGCGGATGAACAGCCCCGCGCCGATCAGCAGCAGCAACGACAGCATTACTTGAGCGGCCACCAATACCTTCCGAACACGCACATGCGTTCCGCCACCGATTACTCCGCCAACCGTGTCCTTCAAAACCGGCGCCACGTCAGGCTTGGTGGTTTGCCAGGCCGGCACGAGACCGAACAGGAGGCCGGTGAGCAGCGATACGGTCACCGCGAAGGACAAGATGCGAAGATCCGGCGCCGTGGTTAGCTTCAGCGCCACGGTATCGGGAGGCAGGAAGGCCAGCAAAGCGCGATCCGTCCACATGGCGAGCACTAGACCCAAGATGCCTCCTCCGACGGAAAGCAGCAAACTTTCGACCAACAGTTGACGAATGATGCGCAGGCGTCCGGCACCGATCGCCAGACGGATCGCTATCTCTTTCTGCCGCGAAGCTCCACGGGCGATGAGCAGGCCAGCCACGTTGGCGCAGGCGATCAAAAGCACACCACCCGTTAAGGCCATCAGAACCCAAAGAGGCGTAGACACTTGTTCCCGGAAACCCGGTTTGCCCTGCGAGCCGGGAACTACTTCCAAAGAGCCTCGAAGGAACTCCGCGCGCGTGTCAGGCGAAGCCTTACTGAAGGCCGCTTCCTTCACCTCCAGTTCCAGCATGCCGTGGAAGTACGGCCGGAGTGAAGCCTGCGCCTGCTCGCGCGATATACCCGGTTTCAGCCGTCCGAAGACATTCACCCAGTGGTCCCGCCGGTTCTCGAGGTCCAGAAACTCGTTGAATTGCGGCAGCAGTTGCGCCCGCATCATCACCGGGACAAAGATCTGGCTCGGGTCGCTCGCATCCACGCCATTGAAACCTTTTTGGGCCACGCCGATGATGGTGAAATTATGCCCATTTACCGTAACCGGCTTCCCCACAATCTTCCCGTCGGCTGCGAAGCGCGATCGCCAATAGTCGTAGCTCAACATCGCCACAGGGTGGCCGCCGGGCGTGCGATCATCATCCGGCGTGAATGTTCGTCCCATGGCCGCACTCACACCCAGCACTGGAAAATAGGTCCCGGATACCAACTCCCCGCTTACCCGTTCGATGGCGCCATTGAAACCCAGACTGAAGACGTATCCGAAACGGCAGAACATTCCGCTGAAGACCGAGTTGTTTGCCTTGAAATCCCGATACATCGGGTAAGAAAGCGCGTGATCACCCCAGTTGCTGCCATAATGAGATCCCTTCAGCCCCAAAAGAACCAGTTCTTGCGGATTCTTGACCGGCATCAGCCGCAATAGAACCTGATCGAGCAAGGTGAAGATGGCCGTGTTAGCGCCAATTCCTAACGCCAACGACAACAAAGCCACCGCCGTAAACACCGGGGACTTGCGAAAGGCTCGCAGAGCAAACTGGATGTCTTTCCCTATGGATCGCATCGCTTCTTAGACTAACGCGGTTCGGGTTTGGTTAGTTCCGGAAAGGTTTCACGAGTTGTGGAAGAGCGCCACGGACAGTCGCGGCGTACGCAGCGAAACTAACTGCGACCTTTCCAGCCACTCCAGAATCGACCCTTGGCATTCTATCGAAGGACCGCGCGATCAAGTTGCAAGTAATCCCGTAAACAACGGAGCCGCAACCGAAAATAAGCTCCGTTGTGGTGTCACCGGCGATATCGCTCCCATCAGTGCAACTGCATGCGGGGATCTCGTGGCTGGCAAAACTAAGCGGATTACCAAACGAACCCAATTCGCCCTGCATCTCCTTGGAACGCCTGCTATCCTCATAGATCATGCCCCGACGATCTGCGCTCGTGCTTCTCTTCGCCGTTAGTTTGTTTGCTGCACCGGCCCGCGTTCCTCAATCCGACTCACGATTGGCGAAATCTTTTCGGCGCCCGGAGCTGAATGGCTGGATCTTCGTTCACCTGGAAGGCACGCCGGCTGAGATCGGATTCCAGCACGGCTATCTGCTTGCGCCGGAGATCGAAGACGCGCAAAAGGTGATCGCGCTCGGCCTCACGCACGACAGTAAAAAGTCCTACAGCTTCTTTCGCACGGCATCTGAGAAAATCTTGTGGCCTCGCGTCGAGCCGCAATATCGCGAGGAGCTGAAGGGCATCGCCGATGGTCTGAAAGCACGCGGCGTCACACTGGATTTGTGGGACGTGGTGACGATGAACGCTTGGCTCGAACTGTCGCCGTATTACACCGGCTGGTACGACAAGCAGCATCAACTCGCATCGGTCGCCCGGCCGGTGCCGGAGCACTGCAGCGCCTTCGTGGCCATCGGAAGCTACACCCGCGACGGCAAACCGGTGATTGCCCACAACAACTGGACCGAATATAAAGAAGGCTCGCGCTGGAACATCATCTTCGACATCGCGCCCTCGGAAGGCTATCGCATCCTGATGGACGGCATGCCCGGCCTGATTCACAGCGGCGACGATTACGGCGTCAACAGCGCCGGTCTCGCGGTGACCGAGACCACCATCGGCCACTTCTCGGGCTTCGACCCGAAGGGCATTCCCGAATTCGAGCGCGCGCGCAAGGCCATGCAATACGCCGCGTCCATCGACGATTACGCGCGCATCATGGAAGACGGCAACAACGGCGGCTACGCCAACAACTGGCTGATCGCCGACACGCAACACAACGAAATCGCGAGTCTCGAGCTAGGGCTGAAGCACGTGACGATGAAGCGCACGCACGACGGTTATTTCGTGGGCTCCAACTTCCCCGAAAATCCCGAGCTCATCCGCGACGAAGCCAGCGACTATCCCGTTACCGACCTGAGCATCAGCGCCAACGCGCGGCACGTCCGATGGGACCAGCTCATGGCGGAGAACAAGGGCAAGATCGACGTAGCGGCGGCCGAGAAGTTCCTGGCCGATCACTACGATACCTTCGCGCATCAAGAGGCGCCCAGCGAACGCACGCTATGCGGCCACATCGATCTCTCCACGCGCGGTTCCGCTCCGTGGCAGCCCGCCTACGGCCCCGCCGGCACGGTGCAAAACAAAGCCGCCGATGCCACCATGCTGGCTCAAATGTCCTTTGACGCGGCCATGGGTCACGCCGATGGCATCGATTTCAAAGCCGCCGAGCACCTGAAGGAACATCCGCAATTCGACTGGGAAAAGACGGCTCTACGCGATCTGGATTCGCATCCCTGGACCACGTTCCGCGCCGCCCAGTAAGTGCCGATAGGTTACACTGTGAGCGAAAAGCGTGGCCACGAAAAAGTCGGCGGTGGGCTACCGAGTGTTTCTCAGTCACTCCCACAAAGACCGGTGGATTGCCAGACAATGCTCCAGGTTAATTGAGGATGCTGGCAAACCGCGCGTTGCGGTCTTCTTCGACGAAAAAGATATCGAGGGCGGACAGTCAATCCCGGATTCCGTTCGGACTGCAATTGAGAGTTGCGACGAATTCGTGGTGCTAATGAGCCGGTACTCGATTGGTAGTCCGTGGGTGCTCGCTGAGATGGGAGCGGCGTGGGGGCTGCGCAAGCCCATCATCGCCATAGTTGATAAAATCGGACCGAAGGAACTGCCTGACATCGTCGGATACTATAAGGCAATCGACCTCAACGATTTCGATCAGTACATCGAACAGTTCTCGAAACGAGCAAAGGCAAAACGGTAAACATGGGCCACGCAAGACATCCCAAGCATCAGCCCGTGAGGGTGTTTATTATCCATTCAGATGCAGATATGGTTTTTGCGCGGCAGGTTCGCAATCTATTGGTTTACCGGGCCAATGCGCAAGTGTTCACCACCGAGGACCTAAGCGCCGGTGAGAAGTGGCAATCTAAACTCCGGAATGAGTTGTCCTCGGCAGATGTCGTCGTTGCGCTGCTGACTCCTAATTCCTTAGCTTCCAGTTGGGTGCTGCAGGAGATTGGTGCCGCTTGGGCGCTTAAGAAGCCGATCATACCAGTAATCTCCAGGCGAGATGTTTTGAACAGTATGCCGATTTCACTGGAGCGGGTTCTCACCATTGAACTGGCCGACGTGGAGACTCCCGAAAACGCCGACAAGTTTGTGGATGCATTCGAAGAGAGTTTGGCAGCGGCTAATCTACAGTGACCTGCATATAATCGTAGTAACGTTTCGCTGACGCTACGAATTGCTGGAGGTCTCTTTGAACAAAAGTCTCGTCCTTGGTGTGCTCGCTCTCGCCATTGGCGTCCCGTTATATGCGCAAGTCAGCGCGGCCATCTCGGGACGAGTCACAGATCCCTCCGGCGCTGTCGTTCCCGGCGCGACGGTAACGGTGAAGAGCCTGGAAACAGGCGCATCAAGGACTGTGACCACGGACGGCCTCGGCGACTACACGGTGCTGGGATTGCCCCTCGGCCCGCACGAAGTGACGGTAGAGAAGCCCGGCTTCCAGACGGAGGCGGCCCCGTCACGAGTCAACTTACTGGTTGGTCAGGAAGCCGTTGTGAATCTGTCTCTCATCATTGGCGGGAATATCTACGTGATCGTGACTGACAAAACGCCGTTGGTCAACACCACGACCTCCTCCATCTCCGGCGTCGTCGGCGAAAAGCAAATCAAAGACCTGCCCCTCAACGGCCGCAGTTTCGACAACCTCATCACCCTCAATCCCGGCGCCGTCAACTACAGCGCGATGAAGAGCGCGAACACCAGCACCAGCGACGGCAACACGTTTTCCGTCGATGGCCGCCGCACCTACGAGAATCTGTTCCTGCTGAACGGCATCGAGTACACCGGCTCCAGCCAGCTTGCCATCTCGCCCGGCGGCGTCAGCGGCGATCTGCTCGGCGTCGACGGGATTCGTGAATTCAACGTGCTCACCGATACCTACGGCGCCGAGTATGGCAAACGAGCCGGCGCGCAAGTGAGCGCGGTCACGCAATCGGGAACCAATCAGTTGCACGGATCGTTGTACGAATTCCTCCGCAACAGCGATCTAGATGCCCGCAACTTCTTCGACCACGGCCCGGTCCCACCGTTTCGCCGCAACCAGTTCGGCGCAGCACTCGGTGGTCCCATCAAAAAGGACAAATGGTTCCTCTTCGGCAACTACGAAGGTTTCCGCCAGGTGCTCGCTCTAAGCAACGTGACGGTGGTACCCGACACGCAGGCCCGGCTGGGCATCATACCCAACCCTCCCGCCGGGTTCAAAGCGAATCCCGCGATGCTGCAGTATATGCAGCTTTGGCCGCTGCAGAACGGTCCGGAATTGGGCGGCGGCGCGGCTCTTTCCTACAACAATCCCAGGCAAACGGTTCGCGAGGATTTCGGCACCCTGCGCTCGGACTACATCCTCAGCGAGCGCGATACGCTTTCCGCCGCCTACACCATCGACGACGGCGACAGCCTGATCCCGCAAGCCGACCCGCTGTTTGCATCGGGTGAAACCTTGCGCAGCCAGGTTGCGAGCCTCGAAGAAACTCATGTATTCTCGCCCGACATCCTGAACACGTTTCGCGCGGGATTCTCGCGGGCGGCATTCGGGTTTAATGCGGCGGAGCTGGTTTCTTTCCCCGCCAGCACGGATTTCGTAACGGGCCTGGGCCCCGGCGGCATTTCCATCGGCGGCGGATTGACCACCACGGGCGGGGGCTCCATCACCGCCGCCGGTCCCAACAATGCCGCGGGCGTTTGGAATCGCAGAAACCTCTTCACCTATACCGACAGCGTTCAGATTGTCCACGGCCGTCACCAGATCACCGCGGGCCTATGGTTCCAGCGCGTGCAGGATAACGAAAACGGCGCATCACGGCAGACCGGTCAGGCCAGCTTTGCCAGTCTGGCAACATTCCTGCAAGGCACGGTGACGTCGTTTCAAGTTGTCACCGACCCGAATGAACTCGGATGGCGAAGTCTGTTCGGCGCCGGCTACTTCGAAGATGCGATCAAGCTCACGCGCAATCTGACGTTCCAAGCCGGCCTGCGCTACGAATTTACGACGGGTTGGAACGAAGAGTCGGGCCGCGCCGCCAATTACTTGACCGATTCAGACGCCGTCCTGATCACGAATCCGCGCGTGGGCAGTTCGGTCTTCACGCAAAACAATGCGACCCATTTGCTTGGTCCGCGCGCGGGCCTGGCCTGGGATGTTTTCGGCGATGGAAAAACGGCCGTACGCGCCGGTTACGGCATGTATTACTCGCTCATCGATGACTTGAGTTTCCTGCTCAACTCGATCCCGCCCTACAACGGCTCCATTTCAAAGACCGGCTCGCTTCCCTCTTTTCTTCCGTTCACACCCGGCGAGACGCCTCCTCCCGGCACCATCTACGCGCCGCAGGGTGTGCAGCCCAATGCCCAGACTCCCACGGTACAGGAATGGAATTTCACCGTCGAACAGCAGTTGAGCCGCAACACGGTTCTCCGCGCGGCGTATGTGGGGTCGTTCGGCTATCACGGTTTTCTGAGTCTCGATCCCAATACGATTCCGGGCCAGATTTGCTCGGACGCGAGCGGATGCTCGGCGGGAGGAGTCACGAGCCCCACCATCGCGAACAATATCCCGCATATCGTGCCGCAGGGAACATATTACATTCCCGGCCCCGGCGCCCCGCGGCCCAATCCGAATTTGGGCGCTGGCTTCTTCTGGTACACCGAAGGCAACAGCAGCTACAACGCTCTCGAAATCGACGTCAGCCACCGATTCAGCAGCGGCCTGCAGTTCCGCGCCAATTACACTTGGTCGAAAGACCTGGACATGAACTCGGGACTCACCGGCGCGCAGGCCAACAATCAGGCGCAGATGGTTTTGGATCGCAACAATGTCGGCCGCGATTGGGGACCGTCCGCCTACAATATTCCGAATCGAGCCGTTTTCTCGGGCACGTATGAGCTGCCTTTCGGAAAAGGCAAGCCTTGGGCCGGCAACTTCGGCGCCCTTGGAAACCGGCTGGTGAGCGGGTGGCAATTGAACACCATCGTCACGCTGCAGAGCGGCTTCCCGTTCACACCGCTCGCCGGTTCGAACCGTTCGGGCGATGGCGATACTCGGAATCCGGATCGGCCTTCCCTCAATCCCGCGTTCACCGGACCTGTAATCGAGGGGAATCCGAATCAGTGGTACAACCCGAAAGCGTTTAAGCTGCCAACCGCTGGGCACGTTCGGCAATCTGGGCCGGGGAGTTTTTAGCGGACCCGGTTTTGCGGACGTGGATGCTTCGCTGTTCAAGGACACCTCATTACCGAGCGAACCCATCTGCAATTTCGCGCCGAAATTTTCAATCGTACTCAACCACACCAACTTCGGGACGCCGAACACGACCGTGTTTTCTAGCGGCGCCATCAGCCCGTCCGCGGGATTGATTACCACCACGACCATGACGTCACGGCAAATCCAATTCGGGCTCAAGCTGATTTTCTGATACGGTGCCGCTACTCGATGCGATGCCCGAACACCTGCACGTCGATGTCGGAGCTCTTGTCCCAGCCGGCGCCCTTGCCATTAAAGACGCTCTTGAACTTGCCCCCGGAGGTGAACAGCAGCATCTCACCGTCGGCCCCGTCCTGAGTCGCGCTGGCCAGCGGCGCATGCGACGCAGCGTTGAACCAGGCATACGTCTTGCCCGCTTTGTTCGGTTCACCAGCTTTGTTCAGCATCGTCCGGCCCAGACCCCACGCGCCGAAGCGGTATTTCACGCCGCCTTGCACTTGCAGATTCAATCGCGTGAAATCGATTTGCCAGACGCGCTTATTGTTTCCGAACTCTTCATACGGCACTCCACCGGAAGCTGTCACGTCCGAGATCAGGATGTTGGGACTGCTGGCCTGATTGCTGCTGCGAGCCAGCATCCCGGTAACGATCGGAGAGAGACCTTCCTCCGCGCCGCCGAAGTAGAGCCGCACATCCTGATAGAAATCGCCTAAGTGCTCGGGGTCGATTTTCCTCACGCCCGGGACCGTCCAGACGCGAACCGTATCGATCACCCAGTGTTCTCCGGCGGCGCCGACGGCAAAATCGTCGCCGAGAAAGCCGCTGTCGTACGAGCTCCACCGGATGTTGCTGCGGTAATCGCCGGACGGGCTATTCAGATTGGCCTGTGGCAAACCGCGATCCACAAGGAGCGCGGGACCGGCCGCAAATATACACGGCGCGAACGCAAATATAACGCAAAGAGAGGATGTTTTGAATCGACGGGAAGCGTGCATAGGTTTTCATTATACTTCCACATCCGGTACTGCCAGCGCCTCGGTATCGGGTGTGAGAAGACGTATGTTCGCTCCCCCGAATTCCCAGCCGGCTTCTGCAAGTCTGTCCCCGCGCGCGCTAAAGACGATATGAAAAACGTTGCGATCCTGCGCCACCGCGAGCGGTCTCCCAGGCCGGACGGAGACGATCGCAAGATACTTGAGGATGACGTAAACATCGGCCTCTTCAGGAAGCTGCCAATCGACTTCCTGCGTACAAAAGCGGACGCGCGATCCGCGCTGGGCCATGTTCCAGGCGAGAAAGGCGCAGCGGTCCACGGCGGATTCAAACCAAGCGGCTTGCGCTGGAGGCACATCCAAATCCAGAAAGAACGCCACGGCCTGCTCCTGCTCGCGTGCAAACTCGCGCACCTGAAGATCGCCGGTGTGTGCCGTGGCCTTCCAATCGACGTGATGCGCATCTTCCAGCGCTTCATACGGCCGGATACGGTAAAAGTCGTTCCCCTGGCCCCGATAAAACGACGCAATCTCGCCCTGCAAGGAAATCAGCAGGTCCTCGAAACCGGGCTGCGGATCGATGGACGGGTACACCAAAATGTCGCGCAGCAGCCGGACTCGAATGCGCCGCTCGGCGAATCCGAACGGAAAGCGGGTGGAGAAACGAAAGCTGTTCTGGCGGTAAAGGCCGCGCTGCGCAAAAAACAGCTCCACCGGAGCTTCGATCCGCGCGCCGCCTGGAATTACGGTGAAATAGAGCGGAAGCTGCCAGCCCGCTGTCGGACGATCCGGCCAAATGGATAGAAAACGACGGCATCCAATGCTTGGTATTTCGAATCACGATGCGCCCCATCAGCTTACGCCGCGCGCACAGATGCTCGGGCAGCAGGAAATCCAGCTCCAGGCCGGCCAGCGAGAGTCGGCTGATGAATCCGGCTACCATCATCGTCGCCAGCAACAGCGCCAGGATCAAGAAGAGCAGGTTATTGGCCGAGACGAACGCCGCCAGCGCCACCAGCACGCAGGTCATCGTAAACAACAGGCCCATCCGAGTCACCTGCTGGCGGGTGCCGTGATCGAGGGCGCTTCGCAGCCAAGGCCAGGGTTTCAGCACTCCTTCCACGATGGCACACGGCCGGGCATCTCTGGGCCCGCCTAAAGAAAGAGTGAAGCTTGCCGATTTCTAAGCTGTAAGGCTTTCCTCATCAATGCGCCTCCCTGTTTGCAGAATGCGCCCGGCACTGGCCGGCTCCGAATAACCATGCAAACTTCCTTGTTTTCCCTGGCGCAAACGCTCGAAGACCGGCAGGCGGACGTCCGCCGGATGGAGTCGTTGGTGAACGCCAGCCCGGTCGCCATGTACACCTGCCGGGCGGGGGGAGACTTCGCGGCGACCTTCGTCACGGAAGGAGTCAGGAATCTGTGGGGCTATGAGCCTGAGGATTTCCTGCGCGATCCACGATTCTGGACCGATCGTATCCATCCGGAAGATCTGGCGGGCGTGCTCGAGCAGCTTTCCCGCGTCTTGACGCGGACCAACCACAGCTACGACTACCGCTTCCGCACCAAGAGCGGCGAATATCGATGGACGCACGACGAACTGCGGCTGGTGACGGACGAGGCCGGCAATCCGCTGGAAATCGCGGGCTATTGCTTCGACATCACGGAACGGAAGCTGGCGGAGACAGCTCTGCGGGAAAGTGAAGACGCGGCAGAAGGTCATATTCAATTCCACTTCGGATCTGCAGGCGCTCTTCCGGGTTGAGCCTGGCGGCGCCTTTGTGACTGAATCGGTCAATCGCACCATGACCGAAAACTTTCGGACGAAATGGGCCAGAACATACGGCGGCTTTCTGGGGAGAGACTTTAGCGATCTGCTGGCGGCGACCGGGCTCTCCACGGACGAAATCGAGGATCGGCGCTCGCTCTACCTCCAGGCCCTGGAGGAACGGAAGACCATTCGATTCGACGCTCCGCCCTCTGGGCATGCGTGATGCCGCTCGAGGTCTCTGTCTCATCCTGTGATGGATCAGCAGGGAAATTGCACGCACCTTCTGTGGAATGGCCGCAATATTTCCAAGCGCATCCAAGGCCGAAATTCAGCGCGCGTGAAAGCGAAGAGCGCTATGCCCTGGTGACCGAGGCGATCCACGAAGGGATCTTCGATTGGAATGTCGTGACAGGCGATTACTATCTCTCGCCGCGCTACAAGGAGATTCTGGGATTTCGCGATGACGAGCTGCCCAGCGATCCGGAGTCATTCTTCGGGCGCATCCATCCCGACGATAGCGCCCGCATGGCTGAAACCGTGGATCGCTACAATCGCGACCTCGCCAAGGACCGGTTCTCCGACGAACTGAGACTCAAGCACCGCGACGGCACGTACCGCTGGGTGGTTTCGCGCGGCCGAATCGTCCGCAATGATCAAGGCGCGCCCATTCGACTGGTCGGCGCGATCGGCGATATGACGGAGCGCCTGGAATCGGCCGCGAAGCTCGCAGCCAGCGAAAAACGGCTGAGAGACATCATCGAGTCCTTGTTCGGATTTGTCGGACTTTTCACGCTGGAGGGCGTTCTACTCGATTGCAATCATGGCACCCTGGAGGCCTCCGGCGTCGCGCTGAGCGACTTACTGGGACGCCCCTTTTGGGAAACCGAAGGCTGGCGGCACAGTCCTGAGCAGCAGAACTTGATGCGGGAAATGATGACCCGTGCGGCCGGCGGCGAGGTGGTCCGGTTTGAAACCAAGCCCCTCATCCGGGGAAAATTCGAGCTGGTAGTCGATATGACTCTGGGGCCGCTCCGCGACCGTCAGGGCGCAATTTGCAACATTATCGCGCACGGCGTAGACATTACTCCCCGGAAGGAAGTCGAGGCGGAGCTTCTGCACGCCAAGGAAGCGGCGGAAATGGCCAGCCGCGCCAAGAGCGAATTCCTGGCCAATATGAGCCACGAGATCCGCACGCCGATGAACGGTATTATCGGCCTCACCGAAGTCTTGCTGGACACGCCGCTGGATCCCGAGCAGCGTGAATATCTGGCGCTGGTTCAGGGTTCCGCGGAAGCGCTTCTCACCATCATCAACGATATTCTCGACGTCTCAAAGATTGAAGCCGGAAAGCTGAGCTTGGATCCGCGCGAGCTCGACCTGCGCGATTTGGTTCGCGAAATTCTGCGCGGCCTCAACGTCTCCGCGGATGCCAAGAGGCTCCGCCTCGCCTGCGACGTGCATTCCAGGGTGCCGGCGCTGGTCCGCGGCGATCCCGGACGGCTCCGCCAGGTGCTCATCAATCTGATCGGAAATGCGATCAAGTTCACCGATCAGGGCCAAGTCTCAATCGCGATTGAGCCCTCCCCCGGCAGCGAGGACACCTGGCATTTCTCGGTGCGCGACACGGGCATCGGCATCCCGGCCGAAAAACAGGCCATGATTTTCGAGGCATTTACTCAGGTGGATGGCTCCTTCACCCGCAGATTTGGCGGCACCGGCCTGGGTTTAACCATCGCCAGCCGCCTGGTCCAGATGATGGGCGGGCGCATTTGGGTAGAGAGCCGGGAGGGCCAAGGCAGCACGTTCCACTTCACGGCGCGCTTGGAACCGGTTGGCGCCGCCGATTCGCTGCCAGCAATTGGGCCTGCTGAACTGTAAGCCGGTTTCTGTACCCCGAAAGGCGGCGGTCATTCCTCTGGGCGAGGCATTGCTGCCAAGCTCTAGCAACCTACCCGGAAGTCGGACGGAGCGGGCCGCTCCTCCTCCCCTATTTGGTCTTGCTCCGCATGGGGTTTTCCCTGCCAGACGGATCGCTCCGCCCGCGGTGCGCTCTTACCGCACCTTTTCACCCTTACCGGAAACCCGCGCTTTCACGCGAACTCCGGCGGTATATTTTCTGTGGCACTTTCCGTGAAATCCGCTTTGAGCGAACCCCCCCGGCCGTTAGCCGGCATGCTGCCCTATGGAGACCGGACTTTCCTCCCACAAGCGAGTGAAACTCGCCCGCGAGCGACCACCCGTACAACAGGCCCGACACCATTCTCGCAGAAGGCCTCGGGTCTCGCACGCCGCGCGTGGATCAGCGAACCGCAGTCGCGGCCCGTTCCGGCTGGGCGTCGCGCGAAGGTTGCTCGGTTGACTCGTGGTACTCCATCTCGGTGTTGACTGCCCAGATGTTGGATTTATCGCGCCGGCCCTCCACGATGTTGTCCACCGCAGTCATGGCGGTGAGCATGGAGTGGTCCTGATTGTTGTACTTGTGCATGCCATTGCGGCCGACCAGGAATAGATTCTCATAGCGGTCCACAAAATCGCGAATCACCGGGAAGCGGTCATAGGTGCCGAAATACGCCGGGTAGGTTTTCTCCATGCGAAGCACCGTAGCGTCCAGGACGTCGGCGCTCGCGATGATCCCCATCTTTTCGGCTTCCTGAACGGCCAGTGCGATCATCTCCTGGTCTGATTTCCGCCAAAGCTCGTCGGTGTCGTAGCAGAAATATTCCAGGCCGATCCAGACTTTCCCGGGGTCACTCACCATATACGGGCTCCAGTTGTTGAAGATCTGCATCCGGCCGACCAGAACATCCGGCTCCTGGATGTAAATCCAGGTGTCTTTCAGCAACTGTTCCCCTTGTTCTCCCTGGTCACTGATGTTCAGGCGATTCAGCAAAAGCCCAACGGTGATGAAGTCGCGGTACACAAGGCCATCACTCACCTCCTGAACCTCGCGAGGTGGCCGGGCATCGAAGGACTCCACGAGTTCCTTCACGGGCATGGTGGAGAACACGTATTGCCCCGGAAAAAAGCGCTCCTCGCCGGCATCGCTGCGCGCTATGACTCCAGTGACGCGGTCGCCGGAGGTACGTACGCCGCACGCCGTCCAACCCGTCAGAATCTCGCCGCCTTGCGCACAGACGCGGTTCGCTACTTCTTCCCACAGTTGGCCCGGGCCGAGCTTCGGATAGAGGAATTTGTCGATCAGAGAGGTCTCGGTACCCTTCTGACTGATGTCTTCCGCTCCGGCGTCCACCAGTTTCTTGAAATGATGCAGGATGGCTTTGCGAAGCGAGAGCCCCTTGATGCGCTGCGCTCCAAACTCGGCGCTGATCTGATTGCACGGCACGCCCCAAACCTTTTCGGAGTAGCTCTTGAAAAAGGTCCGGTACATGTGGCGGCCGAAGCGATTGATCAGAAAATCCTCGAGGGTCTTCTCCGGGCGGATGGGACGCAGGCTGCTGGCCAAGTAGCTGAATCCGGCCCTGAAAGTACGCACCACACCAAGCTTGCGCAGGGTTGCGGTATTCAGCTTGAGCGGATAATCAAAGAACTTCCGCAGAAAAAAGATGCGCGACTTGCGTGGCCGCACCAGCATAACCAACCCGCTCGAGGCAATAGGCGCCAAGCCCCCGGAAGAGAACATGCGCTCCTGGCCTTGATACACCAGCCGATGCTGGCTCTCGCCGGTTTGCTCCACGGGCGCGAGCGACATCCACCAGTCCATCACGCGGTCGGATTTTGAAAAGAAGCGATGCCCGCCGATGTCGATCCGGTTGCCTTTGTAGGCGACTGTTCGCGAAATGCCACCCATGTACTGGCTCTTCTCCAGCACCACAGGCCGGATGCCAGTCCGGCGCAACAGTTCGAGCGCGGCCGTCAAGCCGGCAGGCCCAGCGCCGATGATCACAGCGGTTCCTCGGGAGGTATCAGTCATGCGAGGCGTAAGCAGAAAAGCACGTACTCATCTCAACATAGCAGGCCATCAACCCCCAAGTTTTCGGTCCGTGGAACCGCCAGCGTATACTGGCCCCGTGGTCGAAAGGCTATTGGCGGGCCCGTGCTGGAAGCTGAAGGCCGTGTGTGCGGTCGTTGTTTTGTGCCTCTTCCGGGCATTTCCGAACTACGACGTACTAGGGACAGCGTTTTTTGAAACGACGTGGCGCGACGTTCAGGTGAAGTTCGATCACCCGATGCTGGACACCAGCCGGATCTTCACGCCTGGGTCCCACGCGAGCAATCTGACGTTTCGTCTGACGGTGCCGATTTTGGCTCACATCTTCCGTCTCAATGAAGTTGGGATGCTGGTCTTTTCCGCCTGCATCGGGATCGTTCTTCTCTACCTGGTCTTGCAGGTGGCTTTCACGCTGAGCGGCAGCAAGAGAGCGGCGCTGTTCGTTTGTCTTGCGATCGCCTGCGCCTGGCCCGGCGAAACGGCTTTCCAGGAGTTGCGTGGCGGCTACTATGACGCGGCCGCTCTAGGCTTTCTGGTAGCCGCATGTACGGTTTCTTCATCATTCCTCACGGCTGTGTTTCTGTTCCTGGCCGCGTGGACCGATGAACGCGCGCTCATCGCTTCGGCGTTTGTGTTCCTGCTCTACGCAATCTGCGATCGTGGAAGCTTTGCAGGCAAAGTCGCTGCTGTTGTCGTGGCCGCCGTCGCGTATCTCGGGACTCGAGCGTACCTGACAGCGACACATGCCTATCCGATCGCCGCGACCGGCGTAGGGCTCTCGATTCTTTCGCAACAAATCAAGATGATTCCGCTCGCCATTTGGACCGGCCTAAGCGGAGGTTGGATTCTTGTCGGTCTCGGCTTGGTCACACTGTTCCAACAAAAGCGCTACATCGCCGCAGCCGGATTTGGCGCGGCTCTGGCAGCCATGATCGCGTCATCGTTGGTTGTCGTCGACATGACCCGAGGCATGTCCTACTGCCTGCCGGCGGTTTTCGTCGCCCTCGCCGCTCTCAGCGGCAGCAAGACAGTGAAGCAGATCGAGAGGCTCGCGGCAATCGGCGCGGCGCTTTCGTTCGTCGTTCCGACCTATTATGTCGAAGGCAGTGCGGGGCTCTTCTGGTTATATCCCCTCCCGGTTCAGATTGTGCGATGGCTGCGTGGGCTCTGACGCCGTCAGATTTGATATCGTAGCTCTCGGTACCCAGGAGGCTGTCTTGAAACTTTCCCTGACCCTAGCGCTTGCGTGTTGCACGGCTGTCGCGTTCGCGGATGACCGTGGAGCACCGGTCCCCGAAATCCCCTTCGAATCCGTTCCCAATTTCTTGAAGCTTCCGCCGGACCTGTATCTGGGCGAGGCCTCGGGCGTCGCGGTGAACTCGAAGAAACACGTATTCGTCTTCTCGCGCGGCAACACTACCGGACCGGCCTACGGCGCCACCGCCGCGCAGATCCTCGAATTCGGCCCCGACGGCAAATACATCCGCGAGATCGGCCACAACCTCTACGCCTGGTCCTTCGCGCACGTCATCCGATTCGACAAGGACGATAATCTCTGGGCCATCGATAAAGGCTCGGACATGGTGATCAAGTTCAACCCCGAGGGACGCGTGGTGATGGTGTTCGGGCGCAAGAAAGAAGCGTCCGATGAAGGAGCCGAGCCCTGGAAGCGCTTGCCCCCGGGGGAAAAGCCGCGTCCGGCCATCAATGGCCAATTCCGGCAGCCCACCGACGTCACCTGGGACCCGCAAGGCAACATTTTCATCAGCGACGGCTACGTCAATTCGCGCGTCGCCAAGTTCGATAAGAACGGCGATTGGGTGAAGCAGTGGGGCAGTTTCGGCAGCGGGCCGGGCGAGCTCAACACACCGCACAGCATCGCGTCGGACGCGCAGGGCAACATCTATGTCGCCGATCGCGGCAATCGCCGCATCCAAGTCTTCGATCCCGATGGAATGTTGCTGCGCGAGATCAAAATCGATGTGCCGCTTCCGCCGGTGGTTCACATGTGGATGGGCAATCCACCACCTCGCGGCTCCGGTTGCGGCGACAGTAGGAACAGCTCCGCCCAATGGCACCATGCAAAACGGATCGCCCTGGGCCATCTGCATCACGCCGGGGCCTGGAACGCAGTATCTCTATAGCGCCGACGCCTATCCGGGCCGCATTTACAAACTAACGCTGGATGGCACCGTCGTTGGCGTCTTCGGCAGCATGGGCCATCAATTGAAACAGTTCGGATGGGTTCATGAGATCGCGTGCCCAGCGGAAAACGAAATCTACACCGCCGAAATCCTGAATTGGCGAGTGCAAAAGCTGATTCTGCACCCCACGAAATGAAGTCCTTTGCCTTACTGCTGCTCTCCGGCGCGGCGTTGTTTGCGGGAAATCCGGCAAACGTCACGTTCTATCGCGACGTGCTGCCGATTCTCCAGGCCCGCTGCCAGGGCTGTCACCGGCCAGGTGAAGTGGGTCCAATGGCTTTCGGCGCCTACGATCAGACACGGCCATGGGCCAAGGCCATAAAGCAGGCAGTGCTGCTCGGGAAAATGCCGCCGTGGTACGCCGACACGCCACCAGGTAAGTTCCATAACGATCCGAGGCTGACCCAGCAAGAAATAGCTAAGCTGGCCTCCTGGGCCGACAACGGCGCACCGGCGGGCGATCCGAAAGACGCCCCGCGCCCCATCACCTTCGCCGACGGTTGGAGCATCGACAAGCCCGACATGATCGTTGCGGTTCCCACGCCGTTTCAGATTCCCGCCACCGGAACATTAGAGTACACCTATGTCATCGTGCCCAGCGGGTTCACCGAAGATCGCTGGATCACGCAAGTGGAAATGCGGCCCGGAAATCGCGCCGTGGTGCATCATGCCAACGTGTACATCCGCGAGCCGGGTTCCAGCTGGCTGCGCGACTATCCCATCGGCAAGTTGTTCGTGCCCGAGGAACGCGGTGAGCGCGTGGGCACGGGAGGCTCCAGCAGCGCGGGCGCCACTGTCCGCGAACAGGTGATCGCGGGATATGCGCCGGGCCGCCCGGCCAAACAGGTGCCGGATGGTTACGCCATGCTGATCCCGGCGGGCTCCGATCTGGTCTTCCAGCTTCACTACACCACCAATGGCAAGGCGACCACGGACATTACGCGCATCGGGTTCGTGTTCGCCAAAGGCACGCCGTCCAAGCGCGTGATTCGCGTGCAAGCGTCGAATGCGGGCTTCGTGATTCCACCGGGTGCGGCGGATTATCCCGTGGCGGGATCGGCGAAATTGGGCGTGGATTGCGAGCTGCTCAACGTATATCCGCACATGCATCTGCGAGGGAAATCGATGACCTTGAGCGCCGTCTACCCCACCGGCGAGCGGGAAGAATTCATCCGCGTGCCGCACTACGATTTCAACTGGCAGCTGGTTTATGCGTTGAACCAGCCTCGCATTCTGCCCAAGGGCACGGTTTTGAAGGCGGATGCGACTTTCGATAACTCCGCTAACAACCGATTCAATCCCAACCCGGCGGTATCGGTTCGCTGGGGCGATCAAAGCTGGGAGGAAATGATGGTGGGGTTCTTCGATCTTGCGATCCCGGTCACCACCGACCCAGCGAGCGTTCTCATCGCGCAATAGGAGAGCTGCGCAGCTGCTCCCAGGCGGCGTCTTCAGCGGCATAATCGAACTGCTTCGGGTCCACTTGTGCCGGAGGATTGGCGCGTTCCCATGCGATGGTGCGGGCCATCCCGGTCTCCAGCGGCACCGGTTCTGAATAGCCCAGCTCTTGGCGGATTCGTGCGCTACTCACCAGCCAGTCCTGCTCGGTGTTCAGTGGCATGAGGAGGTGGCTCGGCGTTCGATCCTTGGGGAGCGCCACCACCGGACCCTTCCAGCCAGTGAGGCGCCCGATCTTCTGCGCCCATTCGAGCTCGGTGAATTGCTGGTCGCTCGCGATGTTAAAAATCCTTCCGGCGGTGCGATCGGAAACCGTAGCAAGGGCGATGGCGGCAGCCACGTCCTCGACGTAACCGCGCGGCGGATGCAGGCGCGCGTAGCCTTCTTCGAGCAGGATCACTGGGCGGTTGTCGTCGATTCTCTTGAGCGTCGGAAAGAAGCGGTGCACGGGATCGCCGGGGCCGTAAACCATCGGCAGGCGCAGAACCGTTCCCGGCAACTCGGGGTCGCCCAGGACCGTGCGCTCTACCGGAATCTTGTCGTAGTCCTCCGTGATCCATGGAAAGGCGGCCTGCGCCATACGCAGGTGTTCGACGTTGTAGGGGTGCAACTGCCTGCGCACCTCCGATTCCTCAGTAAGCGGCGTTGATTGCGGTGGGCCTGGCTCGCGGCCGAGGAGCACGCCGTACGCCCGGTACACGTCCTGGCTGCTGATCGCGACCACGCGCGCGGTCAGGCCGCGGAAAGTTTCCATAAGACCTTTGGCCTGGCCTTCGTCGCTGAGGATGAAATCGATGACAACGTCGGGCGCGAGTTGCTCGAAGGCGGAGCGGTGAGCCGAGAGGTGGTTCCGGTTGCCGTGAATGCGCCGGACCGATTCCGGGAGGGCAGTCTTAGCCTCGCCGCGATGAAACACGGTGACGTCGTGGTTTTGCTCCACCAGGGCCTGGATCACGAACGGGCCGATAAAGCCGGTGCCGCCGATGACGAGGAGCCTCATTTTTCAACGATATCAGGCACGGTGCGGGTGCTTTGGTAACGCCCGGGCGGCCGCGAGCAGCTTCACGTTCGGAGCGGGCGGATTCCGCAACAGGTCGAGAACCCGCAAGCTATCCCGGCCGGAGAGCTTGAGATGAACTGCTCCTCGAATCCCAGCCTTGGTGGCACCCACATTCAAATCGTACGCCCTTGGGGAGGGCCAATGCTTAGATTAACAGAATTTATAGAAACTCCCCCTTGCATTTACCCTACTGCTGGGATAATCTAGATCCAATGATCACGTTGAAAGGGCAAACTGGCGTGGCTCGTACCTTACCAGGCACGAATACGTCTGCCTTTTCAAGTGGTCAAGTTCCGACGCTTCGGCCTATTAGCATTACGGTCGTAGTACCCAGCCCCGCTTGAGGGCTTCGGACAACAGTTTCCGAAAGGCCATCGGGTGGGGAAAGAAAAACCACTCGGTGGCCTTTTGATTTTGGTGGGTTCGTTTTTGGTGATTTGATCTTGGAGGAAAGATGTCGACGAGCAGCGTGCATCGAACGAGCGGTCTGACGGAATCGAAGCTGATGTCCGGCGCCGAGATTTTGCTGGAATGTCTGGTCCGCGAGAACGTGGATTGCATCTTCGGCTACCCGGGCGGCGTGACGCTGCCGCTGTATGACGCGTTCTACGATCATCCGATCCGCCACATCCTGGTGCGGCACGAGCAAAACGCGGCGTTCGCGGCGGAAGGATACGCACGATCCACGGGACGCGTGGGCGTGTGCTGCGCCACCTCCGGTCCGGGCGCCACCAACCTGGTAACCGGACTGGTCGACGCCATGATGGACTCGATCCCGGTGGTCGCGATTACCGGCCAAGTCACCAGCAAGCTCATCGGCAGCGACGCATTTCAGGAAGCCGACACATTCGGCATCACGCGCTCCTGCACCAAGCACAATTTCCTGGTGAAGACCATCGCGGAACTGCCGCAGGTGGTTCACGAGGCGTTTTATATCGCGTCTTCTGGACGACCCGGTCCTGTTTTGGTGGACATCCCGAAGGACGTGTTCCAAGCCCAGGCGCATTACACGCCGGTGTCGTCCATTCATCTTGCCAGGCTACAAGGTTTTCACCGAGGGCCACACCGGCCAGATCCGGCGCGCGGCTCAGATGATCTGGGAGTCGAAGCGGCCGTTCGTGTACGCCGGCGGCGGCATCATCGCGGCCAACGCATCCGATGAGTTGCGCGAATTCGTGGAACTGGTGGATGCGCCCGCGGTCACCACGCTGATGGGACTGGGCGGATTGCCGGCCGATCATCCCAACTACATCAGCATGCCGGGAATGCACGGCAGCTACGCGGCCAACATGGGCATGTCCGGCGCCGACCTGTTGATCGCGCTGGGCGTCCGTTTCGACGATCGCGTGACGGGGCGCCTGGCGGCGTTCGCACCGCATGCCAAAGTGATTCACGTCGATATCGATCCGGCCGAAATCGGCAAGAATCGCGACGGCCGACCTGCCCATCGTGGGCGACGTCAAGCGCGTGCTGGAGAAGCTCAACAAAGTGCTGCACGAGACAGCAGCCGCAGAGCCGAGAACAAAACTCCGGTGCGCGCGCGGCCTGGTGGCGGCAGGTTCGCGAGTGGAAGGCTGAGCATCCGCTGACGCCCGAAGTGTCCTCCACCGAGATCAAGCCGCAGCACGTGATGCGCGAGATCGACCGGCTCTCCGGCGGACGCGCCATCGTCACCTCCGACGTCGGCCAGCACCAGATGTGGGCGGCGCAGTTCATCCGCTTCAACTCGCCGCGCCTGTGGATCAATTCGGGCGGCTTGGGAGCGATGGGCTTCGGCGTGCCATCGGCGATCGGCGCGCAGTTCGCGCGGCCCGACAAGCTGGTGTTTCGCAGTCGTGGGCGACGGCGGCTTCCAGATGTCCCTGCCGGAACTGGCCACCATCGCCAATCACGCGCTGCCGATCAAGATCGTCGTCGTCAACAACGGCTATCTGGGCATGATCCGGCAGTGGCAGGAGCTGTTCTATAACAACCGCATCTCCCAGGCCGAACTGACTTCCTTCCCGGATGCCGAAAAGCTGGCCGCGCGCCTATGGATTCAAGGGCCGGACCATCGAAGGCGTGCATCAGCTTGCTCCGGCGCTGGAAGAAGCGGTAGCGCGAGCCCGGCCCGTACCTATTGAATGTGCGCGTGTCGCCGTACGAGAATGTGTATCCGATGGTGCCGGCAGGCGGCGCGATCAACGAAATGGTACTGGGACCGCCCCAACCGGTGGAAGCTTAAAGGGAAATGGCGGATCATGCTGCAACTCATCTCACTGCTCGTGGAAAACAAGCCCGGCGCCTTGATGCGCATCACCGGCGTGCTGAGCGCGCGCGGCTATAACATCGAAAGCCTGACGGTCGCGCGGACGCTGGACCCGACGCTCTCGCGCATGACCATCGTCGTCGACATCGAGCCGCAACTGCGCTCGCAAGTGATCAAGCAAATGAACAAGCTGGTGAACGTGCTGCAGGCTGTCCGATCTGACCGACTCTCCGGCCGTCAAGCGCGAAATGGCGCTGTTGCGCGTGCGCGCGCCGCTCGCCAGCCGTACGGCGATCCTAAAGGAAGCGGAAATCTTCGGCGCTCGCGTGGTGGATTCTTCCACCGAGGGTTTCGCGCTGGAAGTGACGGGCGATTCCGAAAAGCTGGACGAATTTCATCGACGTGATGCGCAGCTATGGCGAAATCGAAGTGACGCGCTCGGGTGCGATGGCGGTGTCGCTCGAAGCCAAGAAGCTGCGCCTGGCGCCGCCCGTTCCGCGAAACGCGGCCGTGGACGAAGCAGACGAAAAACTGGAAACGAGACACTAAGGGACACTCTACAAAATCATGGCAAAACGATACTACGAAAAAGACGGCGATCTGAGCCGGTTGCAAGGGAAGACGGTAACCATCATCGGTTACGGAAGCCAGGGGCACGCGCACGCGCTGAATCTGCGCGACAGCGGCGTCAACGTTACCGTGGGCCTGCACGCCGGCAGCAAGAGCGCGGCCAAAGCAGCCGCGGCGGGACTGAAGGTGCTGAGCGTGGCTGACGCCATCAAAGGCGCCGATATCGCGATGATCCTGGTACCGGATCATATTCAAGGCGATCTGTATCGGAACGAAATCGCGCCGAACCTGAGCGCGGGCAAGACCCTGATGTTCGCGCACGGCTTCGCCATTCACTTTGGCGAAATCAAGCCGCCCGGCGAACGTCGATGTTTCGATGATCGCGCCCAAGGCGCCCGGCCATCGCGTGCGCGAGCTATACACCGAAGGCGTTGGCGTTCCCGCGCTGGTGGCGATCCATCAGAATCCCTCCGGTCAGGCGCTCGAAAACGCGCTGGCCTATGCTCTCGCGCTGGGATGCCTGAAAGCCGGCGTCATCGAAACCACTTTCAAGGAAGAGACCGAGAGCGACCTGTTTGGCGAACAGTCCGTGCTGTGCGGCGGCGTCAGCGAGCTGATCCGGGCAGGCTTTGAGACGCTGGTGGAAGCGGGCTATGCGCCTGAAATCGCGTATTTCGAGTGCCTGCACGAAGTGAAGCTGATTGTCGATCTCATCTACGAAGGCGGCCTCGGCTACATGCGTTACTCGGTTTCGGACACGGCGGAGTATGGCGATTACACCCGCGGGCCGCGCATCGTCACCGCCGAAACGCGCAAGGAGATGAAGAAGATTCTGTCCGAGATTCAGTCCGGCCAGTTCGCGCGCGAGTGGATCGACGAAAACAAGACCGGCCGCCACAAGTTCCTCGCGATGCGCGAAGGCGGCGCAGGATCAGCCGATCGAGCGCGTGGGCAAAGAGCTCCGGCAGATGATGACGTTCCTGAAAGAAAAAGAAGGAGGAAGGCGTACCGCAGGAGCAAGAAGCCGCCGCGGTCACCAAGTAGTTCCATGCGCATTCAAACTTTCGATACAACGCTCCGGGACGGCACGCAAGGCGAAGCCGTCTCATTCTCCGTCGACGACAAACTGATCATCGCGCAGAAGCTGGATGAGCTGGGTATCGATTACATTGAGGGCGGATGGCCCAACTCCAATCCGAAGGACAAGGAATTTTTCAAGCGGGCCAAGGATGTCAAATTCAAACATGCCCGGCTGACGGCGTTCGGATCCACACGTTTCGCCAAAAACACGGTGGAACAGGATCCGAACGTGCGGGCGCTGCTGGATGCCGAGACTCCGACGGTGTCGCATCTTCGGCAAGAGCTGGGATCTGCACGTGCATCGCGCGCTCGGCATCGATGAAGATCAGAATCTGCAGCTGATCGGCGAAACCATAAAGTATCTCGAAGGATCACGGCCGCGAAGTGGTGTACGACGCCGAGCATTTCTTCGACGGCTACAACGCCAACCCCGAATTCGCGCTGCGTACGCTGGAAGCCGCGAAAAAAGCCGGCGCCGACGTGCTCTGCCTGTGCGACACCAACGGCGGCAACCTCACGCACCGCATCATCGAAGTGGTTTCGGAAGTGCGCAAGCGGTTCGACGGCGTGATCGGCATCCACACGCACAACGATTGCGACGTCGCGGTGGCCAATACCATCGCCGCGGTGGAAGCCGGCTGCACGCACGTGCAAGGCTGCATCAACGGCTATGGCGAGCGGTGCGGCAACGCGAACATCGTCTCGATCATCGCGAATCTCGAACTGAAGCTGGGCCACACCACCATCGGTCCCGAGAAGCTGCAAACGCTGACGACCGTCGCGCGCTACATCGCCGAGCTGGCGAACCTGCCGATGCGCAACGATCAGCCCTACGTCGGCCACAGCGCGTTCGCCCATAAAGGCGGCGTACACGTTAGCGCTGTGCTGAAGGATTCCTCCACCTATGAGCACGTCAAGCCGGAGATGGTCGGCAACCGGCAGCGCGTGCTGCTGAGCGATCTTTCGGGCCGCGGCAACGTGCTTTACAAACTGAAGCAGCACGGTTTGGCCGAACGTCTGGATGCCGACGCGCGCCGCCAATTGCTGGAGCGCATCAAGGACCTGGAACATCAGGGCTACGAACTGGAGGCCGCCGAAGGCACCTTCGAGCTGCTGGTTCGCGAGGCGCTGCATCCCGGCTGGAGTGTTTTCGAAGTGGTGAACTACGACGTCACCACGCCGCCTGGTGGGCGGAACCACCGCCACCGTCACGCTGCGCATCCAGGACAGTGTCCACACCGCCAGCGCCACCGGGCAAGGCCCCATGAACGCACTCGACATCATGCTTGCGCCAATGCCTTTCCAATGTGTATCCGCAGGTGAAAAACGTCCGGCTGACCGACTACAAAGTCCGCGTGCTCGAACCGAAGAAAGGCACCGCCGCCAAGGTTCGCGTCCTGGTGGAATGGTCCGATCATCGGCGAAGCTGGGCCACCGTCGGCGTTTCCGACAACGTGATCGAAGCCAGCTGGGGCGCGCTGGTGGATGCCATCCGGCTGGAGCTGATGCGCCTGACCGAGCAAGACGAAAACGTCGACAAAGTTGTCGAAGACTACTGCTGGGGCGTCTAACCTCGTCCCTTCAGCCCAGGCAAGTCAGGGTAGTGGGCTACTTTGCAAAAGACAAACTCTGTTACCTTGCATAGTCAGGATCACTGCAAATGGACCAACAATCAGATGAACAGCGCATCTGGAATAACGTTAACAGTGGATTTCGCGCCATACTCGATCAGATCGCAGCTTCGCCGTTACCACCCCGCAAGGATGTGGAAGGCAAGATTAAAGTGGCTTTTGAAGTTTGGCAATCCGGACAATACGATTTAGCCATCTCGCTGCTGCTTGACGCCATGATCAAGCAGCGCGATAGTCAGTAGCGTTGCTATCGCTTACGCTGCTTTTTCTAATCCCGGCCGTGATGCTTCCAGCAAAGCTGCCAAGTCGAAGTAGCCCAGTACCCAATTCAACCCCCGCGCTAGAATGGTGACGATGGCGGCGACTACCCTCCTCACGTCCGATCAGTTCCTGGCGATGCCCGAGGAATTCGACCAACACGGGAATCGGATCAAAGACGAACTGATTGGAGGCGAAGTCGTCCGCATGGCCCAGCCCTCTTACTTCCACGATCGGATCAAGAACCGCATCAACCGTTTGTTGACGCGCTATCTGGATGCGAATCCGGAGCTGCCGCTGGACGCTGTGGTTGAAATCGGAGCTCAGGTAAGCGCTTACGACACGCTCGTTCCCGACGTGGCGATTGTGAGAACTGGCGAACAGCCGCTTTCGTCGAGAATCTATCGAGGCTCACCCGAAATTGCGATTGAAGTAGTCTCCCCGACAGACACTGCCAATCATCTCAAGCGAAAGATCGATGCCTATTTGGAAGGCGGCGCGAAATCCGTTTGGGTAGTGTATCCGGAGGCTCGGTCTGTTGAGGTCTACCGTGCCAATCAGCGCCAGAATCTGAAGGAGAGTGAGCCGATCACAGATCCCCTCCTCCCCGGCTTCTCCACTTCCGTGGCCGCATTCTTCGAACTCACCTAAGCGATCCCCTCGCGTCTCCAGGCACTCCTGCCGGGGTGCTCCAAGCCCCCGCGCTAGAATGGTAGCGATGGCGGCGACTACCCTCCTCACGTCCGATCAGTTCCTGGCGATGCCCGAGGAATTGGATCAGTACGGCAATGCTCTTCACCGAGAGCTGATCAACGGCGAGGTGGTCACAATGCCTCACGCGGCCAAGCGACACGATATTATCCGAGGCAACATCCTCCAGGCACTCATCGCCTATCTTCTTCAACACGGGGAAAGCGGTCTGAGAGCTCTTCCGGACACCGAGTTCGTCATGGGGGTCAATGATACTTGCATTCCCGACGCTTGCGTTATTGCAATCGGACGACTCGCCGATGAACACAAATACATCCATGGCGCGCCGGAACTCGCGATCGAAGTTGTTTCTCCAAGCGAAAGCGCTGCTTATCTGCGAATCAAGACCGAAGCCTATCTCGCCAACGGTTCCAGGTCGGTCTGGATCGTTTTTCCTGAAGTCCGCTCCGTGATGGTTTACACTCGCGACTCGGTTCACGAATTCAAGGGTGACCAGCCCATCAACGATCCCCTCCTGCCCGGCTTCTCAACTCCCGTCGCGGCTTTCTTTGAGTTGACGTAGCCCCGCGCCCGATGCGCCACTTCTTCACGCAGATCCATTCCGCCGTTCTCGCGCGTGCTCTTAGTCGAGAGCGGCAGCCGCGAGCTGTTCGAAAATCTGCTGCCCGTTCTCTACCGGAACCATCCCGAAATGCAGCTGCGACCTGGTCACTTGCTATGCCGGCGCGCCCAAGAACTTTCGCGAGGATCAAGGCGCGATTTTCCGTGTCACGGATTATCCGGCCGGCGAGGCCCGGCAGCGCTTCTACAAAGAACTCGGCGCCAACGGCTACGTCATCGTCGGCATCATTTGCTCGGCCGAACCCATCATGACCAAATGGAAATGGATGCTGGCCGCGCGGTTGCCCGGCAAAGTATTCGTGCTGAATGAAAACGGCGATTACTTTTGGCTCGACCGCGGGCATCTCGCCGCCATCCGCTATTTCATTCTGTTTCGCGCCGGTCTCACGGGCTCGGGCGCCGTCCGCACTCTGGCGCGAGTGGTCTTATTCCCGTTCACCCTGCTATACCTGATCTTGTACGCATTTGCCGTTCATTTTCGGAGGAGCCTACGAACCTTATGAAAGCAGTCTATGTTGAACAGCCCGGCGGCGTCGAAAACCTGAAGTACGCGGACCTCGCCAAACCCTCGCCCGGTCCAGGCCAAGCGCTGGTCAAGATCGCCGCGTCCGGCGTCAATTACATCGATATCTATTTTCGCAAGGGCGTTTATCCGGCTCCGCCGCCGATCGTGCTGGGGAGCGAAGGCGCGGGGACGGTGGAAGCGGTCGGGCCGGATGTCAAAACTCTGGCGCCGGGCGATCGCGTCGCGTATGCCATGGCGCGTGGCTCCTATGCCGAATACGCGATCGTTCCGGCCTGGCAATTAGTGAAGATTCCTGCCTCCGTTGATTTTCAAACCGCCGCTGCCGCGATGCTGCAAGGGATGACCGCGCATTACCTCACGCACTCCACTTATCCGTTGAAGCCCGGCGATTCGTGCCTGGTTCACGCCGCAGCGGGGGGAACCGGCCGGCTGATCGTCCAGATGGCGAAAATGCTGGGCGCGCGGGTAGTCGCAACAGTCGGCAACGAAGAGAAGGCCAAACAAGCCAAGGATTCCGGCGCTGACGAAGTGATCATCTACACCCAGGAAGATTTCGTCGCCAAGGCGAAGGGCATGCACGTGGTTTACGACTCCGTCGGCCAATCGACTTTCATGAAAAGTCTGGATTGCCTGCGCCCGCGCGGCATGATGGTGAGTTTCGGAAATGCGAGCGGCCCGGTGGAGAATTTTGCTCCACTCATCCTGAGCCAAAAAGGCTCGCTGTTCCTGACGCGTCCAACTTTGGCAAATTACTCCGCGACGCCCGACGAGTTGGACTGGCGTGCCGGCGATGTATTGAACTGGATCGGACAGGGCAAACTGAAGCTGCACATCCACAAGGTGTATCCGCTCTCGGACGCGGGCGACGCTCATCGCGATCTGGAAGGCCGCAAGACCACAGGAAAGCTGCTGCTCAGTGTCAGCTGATCTCGCCGCCATTCCGTTCGGCGAGCTCAAGATTGACGCCTTGCTCGTCTCCGCGCCACCCAATGTTCGATATCTGAGCGGCTTCACAGGCGACAACGGCCTGTTGCTGGTTACGCCCGATTCCCAAACGCTGTTCACCGATCCCCGCTTCACCATCCAGGCCGCCGAAGAATGCGCGTGTCCGGTGGTGACGATCTCCAAGACTCCGCTGGATCAAGCGGCGCTCCAAATGATTCGCAAGCGCCGATGGAAGCGTGTCGGATTTGAGGCCTCGCGAATGCTCTACGAGGTGCACATGCGGCTTGCCAAGTCGTTGCCGAAGGGTGTGATGCTCAAGCCGATCGGGCCGGTGGTCGAAAAGCTGCGAATGATCAAATCCGATGCCGAGATCGCGCGGATTCGCCGCAGCGTGCTGACCAATTCCGAAGCGTTCGAAAAAGCCACGCGGTCCATCAGGCGCGGAGCGAGCGAATCCGCGATTGCCGCGGAACTCGAATACCAGATGCGGCGGCTCGGCGCGGAGAAGGCCGCTTTCGAAACCATCGTCGCTATCGGACCTCGATCCGCGCTGCCGCACGCGCAACCCACCGCGCGGAAGCTCGCAAACGATGAACTACTATTGATTGATATGGGCGCGTGCCAGGATGGCTACATGAGTGACATGACGCGGGTACTGTTCCTCGGCCGGCCCAGCCGCCGCGTACGTTCGATGTACAACGCGGTGCTGAAAGCTCAGCTCGCCGCCATCGACGCGGTCCGGCCCGGTGTCACCGCCGCGCATGTGGACCGTGCGGCTCGCCGCGTACTGGAAACCGAAGGGCTGGGGAAGCGAGTTCGTTCACTCCACGGGTCATGGCCTGGGCCTCGAAATTCATGAAGGTCCGCGCCTTGGCCGCCGCGACAAAACGAAGCTCGAAGCCGGGCATGGTGATTACGATTGAACCCGGCGCGTACATTCGCGATTTCGGAGGAATTCGCATCGAAGACACCGTGCTGGTGACCAAGAATGGTTGCGAAGTTCTCACGCCTACGTCCAAGGAGCTAAGACTTCTCTAGAATGTCGAACGACGAAATCAGAGAGCTGATCCAGCTCGTGGTGGAAAGCGGTATCGCCGAGTTGGAGCTGCAGCGTGGCGAGGACCGCGTGCGCATCCGCCGGACGATCGAGCCGGTGCAGGCGGCCCCAGCTACCTCCGCGCCGGCAGCAATCGTCGACACCGCTCAGCCGGCCGCGCCCGCACCCGCCGCCAACGAACACATCGTGAAATCACCGATCGTCGGAACGTATTACGAATCGCCGAAGCCCAGCGACCCTCCCTTCGTCAAGGTCGGCGACTCAGTGGAGCCCGGACAAGTGCTCTGCATCATCGAATCGATGAAGCTTATGAATGAAATCGAATCGGAGGTTGCCGGAACCGTGGTCGGCCAAGCTGATGGAAAACGGCCGGCCGGTCGAGTACGGAGAAGCTCTCTTCGCTATCCGTCCACGTTGATGTGTCCCAGTGATATGTTCCAGAAAATCCTAATCGCCAATCGGGGCGAAATCGCCGTCCGCGTCATCTGCGCTTGCAAGGATCTGGGCATCAAGACGGTGGCCGTATACTCGGAGGCCGACCGCCACAGCCTGCACGTGCGATTCGCCGACGAAGCCATTTGCATCGGCCCCGCCAAAAGCTCGCGCAGTTATCTCGACATTCCTTCGGTGATCAGCGCGGCTGAAATCACAAATGTCGACGCCATTCATCCGGGCTACGGGTTCTTGAGTGAAAACGCCGATTTCGCCGAGGTCTGCGAGACGTCCGACATCAAGTTCATCGGGCCCAAACCGGACGTCACCCGCGCCATGGGTCTGAAACAGCATGCCCGCGCTGCGATGGCGGAATGCGGAGTTCCAATCTTGCCAGGCTCCGAGGGAATTCTTGCAGAGCGCGGAAGAAGCTCTCGACACCGCGCACGGCATCGGATATCCGGTCATGCTAAAAGCATCGGCGGGCGGCGGCGGCCGGGGAATGCGCATGGTTCACGAAGCGTCCCAGTTGCCATCCCTTTTGACGCAAGCCCAGCAGGAAGCGGGCGCGGCGTTCTCGTCGCAAGACGTTTACATGGAAAAGCTGGTCGAATCGCCGCGGCACATCGAGTTTCAGGTGCTGGCCGATGAGCACGGCAACGTCGAGATTCTGGGCGAGCGCGATTGCTCCATCCAGCGGCGGCATCAGAAACTGCTCGAAGAGGGCCCGTCGCCGGCAGTGAGCCCCGAGCTTCGCGAGAAAATGCGCGCGCGGCTGTGCGCGGCCATGACGAAGATTGGCTACACCAACGCCGGCACTATCGAATTCCTGATGGACCGCGACGGCAACCTGTACTTCATCGAAGTGAACGCGCGCATTCAGGTGGAGCATCCGGTGACCGAATCGATCACCGGAATTGATTTGGTGAAGAGCCAGATCCTGATCGCAGCGGGCTACAAGCTGCCCGAGATCATTCAACAGCCGGTCACGATCAAGGGCCACGCCATCGAGTGCCGGATCAACGCCGAGAATCCCGAGACGTTCGCGCCCTCGCCCGGCCGCATCACCGCGCTGAATTTACCGGGCGACGTTGGCATTCGCGTCGACACCGCGGCGTATACCGATTACGTGATCCCGCCATTCTACGATTCGCTGGTCGCGAAGCTGATCGCTTATGGCCGCGACCGAAGCGAAGCACATCGCCCGCATGCGCCGCGCGCTGGATATGTTCGTCGTGGAGGGCATCTACACGACGATCCCGCTGCACCAGCGCATCATGAACGATCCGGATTTCATTGCGGGAAAGTCGGACACGTCGTTTCTCAGCTCGCGAGCTCGCTCTCACTAGCTTCGATTTCCATGCGCAACAGCGCCGCGCCGAGTGTTTTGCCCTGCGCGTCGATGCGCAACGACAATGTCCCGCCGCCGCCCAACGCCTCGTGCATCAGAAAATTCAGCGCGCCGAGATTCGGCAGCTCAAAGCGCTCTACTTTACCTCTCACCATTTCTCCGAAGAATGCTTTCACGCGATCGGGCGTGACTTCGCGAACCAGCACCGGATAATGCCGGACGTCAAAAGCAATCACGCCGATGTTCGACGTGTCGCCCTTGTCGCCGGAGCGAGCGTGCGCGATGCGTGAAAGTGGGATCTTCATTCCACCACCTCGCACCGAAGTCTGGATCAGCTCGCGCGGGATCAGCGCGGGCCAGTACGCCACTACCTCCCGCACCGGCGGCCGGCCGTCGCCGAAACCCGTACCTGTCGGCGGGCCGCTCAACACCAGCGGGATCAGCTCGCGCGTAAAGCGATCGAGGGCTTTCCGATCTTGCCCGCGCACGCCGATGCGCAATTGCACCTCGGGCGGATCCGGATTCGGAACCGCCACCGGCCCATGACACGCGTTGACAGCCGAAAAACTCCGTGTAGATCTCCTCGAACTTGAGCCCGAGCTGCTGCAGTCGCTCGCGCACGATTCGGTCAGCGGCTTTGGATTTTTCGAGCGCCTGGGGCGCGCTGTAGACCAGTGTGCCGATCGCCTTCCAGCCGTAGGAATAGGCGATGGAAAGCTTCAACATCTCCGGCCGCGCGCCTCCGCGAATGCCCGAGACCTGCACGCGATCCGGACCGGCGTCCTTCAATTGAATGCTGGTGAAATCGGCCACGCAATCGGGCGTGATGTAGTTCTTCGGATCGCCCAGCTCGTACAGCAGTTGCTCTTTGATCACGTCAACTGACACGCGCCCGCCCGTTCCCTCATGCTTGGTAATGCGAACCGGCCTTCGGGCTCCGCCTCGATGATCGGATAGCCGATGTTCGCCATGTCCGGAATGCTCTGCCAGTCCACTTGGCAGTTGCCGCCAGTGCACTGCGCTCCGCACTCCACAATGTGTCCCGCAATTGTTCCGGCCGCGAGTTTGTCCCACTCCTCCGGCTTCCAAGCCAAATCGATGGATCATGGGCGCCGAGCGATAGTGCGGTATCGGTGCAGCGGCCTGCGATGACGACATCGGCGCCCAAGCGCTAAAGCCTCAGCCACTGGGAACGCGCCGATGTAGGCATTCGCACTTAAGATACGATCGCGAATCGCGCTCAGCGGCTCGCCGGTATCCATGTTCTTCATGGAGTGCCCGGCCGCGAGAAACTCATCCAGCCGCCCGAACACGTCATCGCCCAGCACTACCGCGACCTTCAACGAAGGCGCCAGCCGCCGCACTTCGCGCGCGCAGGCGATCGGGTTCACGCCGCCCGCATTGGCGATCACCTTGATTTCACGTTCGATGAGACGCCGCTGGATGCGCGCAATCAGCGGCGGAAAATCGCGCGCGTAGCCCAGAGTTCGGATCGGCCTCCTTCTGCTTCTGGAGAATCGACATTGTGATCTCGGCCAGATAATCCAGCGCCAGATAGTCGATGGGCCCTTGCTCCACCAGCCGCACCGGGGCTTCCAGCCAATCGCCCCAAAAGCCTTGCCCGTTCGCGATTCGAATCATCGACTAGAGGGTCTCCAGTACAAGGTGCTCGCGATGCCCATGCGCGGTCGCGATCTCGAGCGCGAACGCCGAGCACGCGGCGCGTTTCCAGCGGATCGATCAGCGCATCCACATGGCCGCGAGCCGCCGCGTAGCGCGCATCCAGCCAGCGCTCGTAATCCGCGCGGGTCCGCTCGATTCGCTGCTTGAGATCCTCTGGAACTGCCTCGCCTCCGGCCTTCAATCGTTCGAGCTCCGGACCATGAATCGCCTGCACCGCCGAATCGCCTTCCATGACGCCGATGCGCGCCGTCGGCCATCCAAAAGTGAAATGTCGGATCGAAACCTTGGCCCGCCATCGCGTAATATCCCGCGCCGCTCGCGTGATTGAGCAGTCAGCACGATTTTGGGCACCGTTGCGCACGCCATCGTCTCCACCATTTCAGCGCCCGCGCGAATGATCCCGTCGCGCTCGGCATCGGCTCCCACCATGAAGCCGGAAACATCCTGAAGATAGATCAGCGGCACGCCGTTCCGCTCCGCGTTCTCGACGAAGTACGCCACTTTGCGCGCCGACTCGGTGTAAACAATTCCGCCGATGCGCGCTCCGCCTTCTGTCTTGAGAAATCCGCGGCGATTCGCAATCAGCGCCACCGGACGTCCGAACAGCTTCGCGTCAGCGCACAGCAGCTCGGGTGCGTGGCCGGGCTGAAATTCCAGGTAACCGTCGCGATCGAAAATGCGCTGCGATCACTTCCTCCATGTTGTACGGCAGCCGATGATCGGCCGGCATCAGGTCGTATAGACCTTCGGCTGGTTTTGCCGGCGGTGTTCCTTGCGGCGATTGCGGGCGCCGGCGCCAACGCGCGAAACCTCTGGCGGATCAGCTCCAGGCACGCCGCATCATCCTTCGCCATGAAATGCGCCACGCCGCTCACTGTGGTGTGCATGCGCGCGCCGCCCAGCGATTCGGCGTCGATCACCTGTCCCACCGCGCCCTTCACCAGATTCGGACCGCCCAGTCCCATGAAGCTGGTGCCTTCCACCATGATGATCACGTCGCTCAAAGCGGGCAGATACGCGCCGCCCGCGATGCACGGCCCCATCACCGCCGCGATCTGCGGCACGTGCAGCCTGCGCCGCATCAGCGAATTGTAGTAGAAGATGCGCGCCGCGCCGTATTGTCCCGGAAAGATGCCGTCCTGCAGCGGCAGATTCACGCCCGCCGAATCCACCAGATAAACGATCGGCACGCGATTGCGCATCGCGATTTCCTGCGCGCGCAAAATCTTGGTGATTGTCTCGGGCCACCATGCGCCAGCCTTCACGGTAGCGTCGTTGGCGACGATGATCGCGGGACGGCCCTCGATCTTGCCCGCGCCTGTAACCACTCCGGCGGCGGGAGCTTGCCCATCGTACTGGTCGTAAGCGATCAGCAGGCCGATCTCGAGAAACATCGTCCCGGGATCCAGCAGCTTCGCGATTCGCTCGCGCGCCGTCAGCTTGCCGTCGCGGTGCTGCTTCTCGATCCGCTTCGGCCCGCCGCCTTGGCGCAGACGGTCTTCGAGCGTCTGCAGATCTTCCACGAGCTGCCGCATCTGACCCGTGCTGGTGGTGGGCACCACCTTCAGAATACAGCACTGAATTGTCGCCGATCACGCTATGCTAGGTGCGTGTTGGGTATCGATCCGAAGGCCGCGCGCGCTGCGTGGAGTGTGTTTCTGGTGGCGCTGCTGGTGGCCATTGCCTATGCCATCCGGGAAACCCTCGCTGTTTTTGTGATCGCCGTGCTGTTCGCCTACTTGCTGGCGCCTCTGGTTGGATTTGTGGAACGCATCACACCGCACCTGGTCTCGCCGCGCCTCGCGTTGGCGATCGTGTACCTGGCGTTGGTCGGCGCAATTGTTGCTCTCGCTTTGACCCTTGGCTCTCGCCTGGCTGAGGAGGCCAACACGCTCGCGATGCAGTTACCCGCGCTGGTCAAGAATCCGGAATGGATGCAGCGAATTCCGCTGCCATCCTGGCTGGAGCCTGCGCGGGCCGGCATGATTCAAAAAGTGCAGGACGAATTGAGCAGCGGAGGTGAAGAGATCCTGCCGTACGTCAAGGGCCTGGGCGGGCAGCTCGTTTCCGGCGCCAAGTACGCGCTGTACTTCGTGCTGATTCCCATCCTCGCGTTCTTTTTCTTGAAAGACGGCGCAACCATCCGAGAGGAGCTCGTTGGGGCTTTGGTGGACGAGAGCCGGCGGCCCGTCGTGGATAACATTCTGGAAGATATCAATCTCCTGCTCGGCGAATACATCCGCGCGCTCGTGATCCTGTCGGTGGCGAGCTTTACTGCGAACAGTCTGTTTCTCGCCTTCGCGGGTGCGCCCTACGCGGTGCTGCTTGCGGGGGCCGCCGGACTCGGCGAGTTTGTGCCCGTCGTAGGCCCGGCCGCCGGAGGCCTGATCATATTGCTCGTTACCAGCCTGAGCGGCTACAACCACGTGCTGCTGTACGTGATCTTTTGGCTGCTGTACCGGCTAGTGCAGGACTACGTATTATCGCCCTACCTGATGAGCAAGGGCGTGCAACTGAATCCGATGCTGGTGCTGTTTGGCGTGCTGGCGGGCGAGCAGATCGGCGGCGTCCTCGGCATGTTTCTATCGGTTCCGGTGCTGGCAATTCTCCGGGTGATGTTTGTCCGCCTGCGACGCACCCGCACCATCGAATTGGTCGCTCCGCGGGGAGAAGGATGAAGCCGCACTACCTACTGCTCTGCGCCGTCCCAGCTCGCGGCACACATGGTGAGCATGAGCACCGGCGATTTGAAAGTGGACGGCAGCCGCGCCCACTTCGAGCTGCGCATGCCGATGTATGAAGTGGCGCACGTCCATGAGCCCGAGCACACCTTGCTCGATCACGTCCGCTTTGAAAGCGGAGGCGCATGGGCGAAGCAGTCCAGCCCGGCCTGCCGGCAAGAACAAGACACCTATGTCTGTACGGCGGACTATCAATTCCCCGCCCCCGTCGAAACAGTGCAAGTGCAATGCACGCTCGCTTCGGTTACGGTTCCCAATCACGTACACCTTCTGCGTGCCTATCGCGGCGACAAAACAGACCAGGCGGTGTTCGATCTCTCGTACACCCAGGCCGAAATCCGCTTCCGCCCACCCACCGCGTTTGAGACGGCAGTTCGCGAGCTGTCGGCTGGATTCATGCGCGCCGCCGGCGGATTGGCGCCGCTTTTATTTCTCGTGAGCCTGGCACTGGCCGCCCGTAGCCACCGCGAGTTGGCTGCGCTCGCCGCCTCATTTCTTGCAGCCGAAGCGCTGGCCTGCGCGATTGCCCCGCGCATCACGCTTACGTTATCACCGCGCTTTATTGAAGCCGCGGCGGCTCTCACCATCGCTTACCTCGCGTTCGAAATTATCCTGCTGCCGCAATCCGGCATGCGCTGGCTGGTCGTGGCAGTGCTGGGATTATTTCACGGCGCGTACTTCGCCGCGTTCCTCACGGAAAGCGGATATCACCTCGCGGCATTTTTCTCCGGCGTGGCGATGTGCGAATTGCTTCTCATCGGCCTGTTCGCCTTCATTCTCGACCGGCTGGTGCGCCTCTCGTTCCTGCGCCGCGCGGTGCCTGTGGCCGCCTCACTGCTGCTCGCCGTCGGCGTAGCGTGGTTTCTTCTTCGGCTGCGAGCCTGACATGATGAAGACATGCGCAGCTTCGACAGCTTGTCCGAACGTGAGATCCTGGCCCTTGCCATTTCGCTCGAAGAGGAAGACGAGCGTGTCTACTCCGAGTACGCGGAAGGACTGCGGGAGAACTTCCCCGCATCCGCCGAGGTCTTCGATGGGATGCGCGAGGAGGAATCCGGCCATCGCCGCCGCCTGATCGAGCTATTCCGCGGGAAATTTGGCGAACACATCCCGTTGATCCGCCGCCAGGACGTGCGCGGCTTCGTACATCGCAATCCGGTGTGGCTGATGCAACCGTTGGGTATCGACACGGTGCGCAATCAAGCCAGCGCCATGGAAGTGGAAAGCCGCCGCTTCTACGAAAAGGCCGCCGCACGCGCGCAGGACGCGGGGGTGCGCCAGTTGCTCGACGATTTAGCGCAGGAAGAACGCACGCATGAAAATCGCGCAGAAGAGCTGGAGAAGAGCAAGCTTCAGCCCGACGTCAAGCAGCGAGGAAGACGAAGCCAACCGGCGGCTGTTCGTATTGCAGATCGTGCAGCCGGGGCTGGCCGGACTCATGGACGGCTCGGTCTCGACTCTCGCCCCTGTTTTCGCCGCGGCGCTTGCCACACAAAGCAGCTTCGACGCGTTCAAGGTCGGGCTAGCAGCGTCGCTCGGCGCCGGCATCAGCATGGGATTCGCGGAAGCACTCTCCGATGATGGCAGCCTCACTGGGCGCGGCCACCCTTGGGCGCGCGGCATCATTTGCGGACTGATGACAGCCGTCGGTGGAATCGGCCACACGTTGCCGTTTCTCATCCCAGGTTTCCGAACCGCCGATGATCGTCGCGGCGCTCGTAGTGGTGGTGGAGCTTGGCCTCATTTCCTGGATCCGGCACCGTTATATGGATACGCCTCCTGTATCCGCGGTTCTTCAAGTCGGGCTCGGCGGCGTACTTGTGTTTCTGACGGGCGTGCTGATCGGCAGCTCTTAACGCGTTGAGCTCAACACCAGCGAATTGAAAAACAGTTTGAATGCCTGATAGCTCTGCGCGCGATACTGCGGGCGCATTCCAAAAAGAATCACGTGCCCGCCGCCGAGAGGGACATCAACCACTGCCGCGCGCGATTCCAGATACGACTCGCCCAGCAGCCACCCCGACGCCAACACGTGATCGCCAGCGTAACGCGCCACAACCCGATCTTTGCTGTTGGAAGCCACATCCCACGCCGGACTATCCTCGCTCCAGATCGCGATGTTCTCGGGCAAACCGTACGCGAGCGGATCGTGCGTGTCCAGCGTGACATTGAGCAAAGATCCAGGCGAATAGAACTCGCGATTGGAAACACCTGCCACAACGTTTCTCGGATCGAGATGCAGGTGTTCCACGGCATAGTTGGCGGAATGGTTTAGAAACACAAGCGTGCCACCTTGCTCGGCAAAGCTCTTCAAGTTGGCGGCAGCTTTCGCATTCAATCCGCCCGTGTACTCCTGTGGCATCGTTCCAGCTCCGAAGCCGCTGACGATCTGCATGGACGGCTGATCAGGAAACACGATTACACCGAAATGTTGCCGCAGGTTGCCCGCTTCAATTTCGGGGTTGAGCACGTTCTGATACGCGAAGCCAAAGTTCTCGAGCAGCCAGCGCGTCCAACCTTCGTCAATCGCGGGGACATAGCTTTTGTAGAGCGCGATGCGCGGCCTCGTTAGTTCCAGCGTTTGGCTTTGCTGCGGGCGCTGGGCAAAGAACTCACCGCTGGCGATATCGCGCCAGATGTGCGCGCCGCTGCTCCAAACCCTGTTGACCGCGCGCCAGGAATCTATGTCCGACGACGCACTGCCGTCAAAATGAAACGTTTTCTCCGGCGTCGAAGCCACCGCGAACGGCGCGTCGATGGTATCCGTCGCGACGCCCATCAGCAGAGGCAGCGTCTGAGCCGTCACGTCGTACGGCCGCTGCGGCGGACCACCCGGATACGATCGCAAATCGGGATAATGTTGCCGCTCGAGCAGCGTTTTCGCATAACTGCTATAGGGTTGTTGCATCCGGACCAAATAGCTTCCCTCCGGATAACGCTTGCCGCCGGCGTCAAATGCAGCGTTCGCGCGCTCAATCTCTACATCGCCGAAGCTCAGCAACTCAAGCATTTTTCGAGCCGACCCTGAGTCCATTTGCTCGCGCGAAATCACGAACGCATATGGCGACGTCCGCGCCACCGCGCGCCGGCCCACATCGTAGAAGTTCCGCAACAGATCCGCGCGCCGAACCGCGGCCTGGTATAGCAAGCTCTCAAACGCGATCAGTTGATAGTCGACGATATCGCCGATCCGCCACGTTCCACCTTCCCAGGGTTCCAGGTAATTCCAGCTTCGCTCGCGCGGGTTGTAGCCCAGACCGGTAGTCTGGATCTGATCCGGCCGCACCGTCAGCGGACTCGCGAGCGACGCGCTAGCGGCTTCACTCAAAATACGCACGCCGGCATGGTACGCCATGTAATGGCGCGAGGGCGTCCAAAAATCGTAGAGCGCGTTCGTCACCACGCCCTTTTTTCCCGCAGCCGTCAAATCCTCCGCCATGCCGAGCCCAAGGTAATTCCCTTCCTGCGCCAGGGTCGCGTCGACATTGGGATCGATCGGATTCAACCACGGTGGAACGAACATGCGCGACGCGTACGAGCCTTGCTGATGCACGTCGTACACGATTTGCGGATGCCATTGGTTTTGGAGGGCCGCGGTTAGCCGCGTTTCAGGCTGCGAGAAAACATACCAGTCGCGATTATTGTCGTGCCCAACATATTTTTGATATAGCTCCGGCGGCGAAGTTCCTTCGTAGGGCGTGCCCAGCGTCTTTCGGTACCAGCTTGTCACGATATCCACGCCGTCCGGGTTCTGCGAGGGAACCAGCAAAATAATGTCGTTGTCCAGAATGGCGCGAAACTTAGGCGTGTCTTGCGTAAGTAAGTTGTAAACGAACTGAATCGCTGAGTGCGTGGACGCAACTTCCGTCGCATGAATCGAGCAGGTAATCAGGATCACGGTCTTGCCATCCGCGATTAGTGTGTTTGCTTCTTGAGGCGTGGTACGGCGCGGATCGGCGAGTTTCGCCTGAATTTCCTTGTAGCGATCGAGATTCCGCAGCGTCGCCGCCGAACTGATGGTTGCCAGGATAAACGGCCGCCCTTCCGCGGTTTTTCCCAACTCCTGGAAGCGAATCTTGTCGCTGGTTTTGGAAAGCTCCTGGAAATACGAAACCACTTTGTCCCAGTCGAGCAGTTCGCGGTCGACACCCACGCGATGGCCGAAGTGGGACTCAGGCGTAGGAGGGGGCGTGGCGGGCTGCGCCCATAGGCTCAGCGACACCAATAGCAGTGTTACGACACGGGATTTCATGCGAGACCGCTACTGTCAAACCTACACCGCCGGGGCCGCGCGCGTCCAGCAGCGGGGCTCTCGTCAGCCGTCACGGCATCCGGATAATATTCTCGCCGTAGACTTCCAAAATGGACCAGACGTTGGTGATGCGGAACAGCTCGCGGACGCGCGGGCTGAGGTTGATCAAGATGAGTGTGCAGCCGGAGGTCTTGGCCGAAACATATAGGGCCACGATCGTTCCCAGCCCCATGCTGTCCATTTGGGTGAGGCCGGTCAGATCCAGGACGATCTTGCTGGATTGCGGGATCAGCCGCTTCACCTCGTCGCGGAGAATGCCGGTGAGTCCAGCCGTTAGCCTGCCGGTGCATTGGACGATGGTCGCGTCGCCTTCGACATACGTGCGAAGGCTCAACGGTGGCGCGTCTGGCGAAAGTGGTGCACCGCCCGGGATGGCTGACATGCGACCTATTGTATCCGACCCGCCGCCGTACGTTAACCGGGAGCCACGGGGAGCATCATACTCCCCGCGGCGCTGAGAGTTTGCCGTTACAGCTCCGGCGAGAACAGGTCCGCCATCACATTCACGGTGCTGTCGCAGGCGTGGTTTAAGCAGGGCAGGTGCAAGCCCGATTCCATCGACTTCAGCAACGAGAAGTGATTGTAGGATTTTGAGCTCGACACCCCGTGGGTTCCGTAGCTGGTATCCACGATGAGCAACACCTGGTTCACGTTGGGCGCGATGCTGTAATCGTTCTCGTCCCACAAAATGACGATTGCACTGTTGCTGTGGAACCAAACAGGAGATTGCTTGATCGCTGTTACAATCTGGCGCATGGCCATGTCGCCCTGCTGGATCAAAGCGGGATTGAGCCCGGCCTGGGTGCCGTTATCATCCGGATCGAAGGCGCAAAACGCGGTCCCGTTGCCGCGGCCATGTTGGTCATTGCACTGATTGGGCGCGATAAAGGAAAACGTTGGCACGTTGCCGGAGGCTCAGTCGGCGTAGAGCGCTGCTAAAGCCAACAATGTTGTCCAGACTGCTCCCCGGTTCCAGGCCTTCCTGAACGCTGGTAAAGTAAGCGAACGGATCGTGCTTCGCGGCATACAGGGCAACGATGTTGCTCGACGTCAACGGCAGGCGTGAGAGCGGGCTTAATCGCGGCGAAATTCGTCAAATTAGTGAAGAAACCGTCGCTGATGTTGATTCCGTCGGCGCCGGTGGCCGGCAGGCTCTCCTGGTAGCTTTTCCACGTGCGGCCAGCCTCGGCCAACTGATCGGCGATGGTTTTGCCCACGGTGTTAGCAGCGGCGGGAATGGATTGGATACCGTCAATGCTCAGCAGGCCGGGAGGGCCGCTCGTTTCATTGGTGGTGTCGATCGCGGGTGTCTCCGCATCGGTGCCAACCCCTTGGATCGGGCACACCGCCGGGCTGGCGGGAGTGTCGGTCACCACCGTCTTCGATATCAGGTTGGGGGTGCAGGAAGTATTGTGCCAGTCCGGATAGTTATCGCTACGCACACCGAAGTTCGAGCCGCCCACGACTTCCAGGTAGTTGGTTGAGCTCGGATGTCCGATAGCAAAATAGTTGGTCGCGCTGTTCGCTTCATTAGCCAGTTCGTTGGCGTAGGGAGCGTTGGGATTGTTGAGAAGCTGGGTGTAGCTGTGATTCTCCATCATGATGACGAACACGTGGTCCAGATGGGGGATGCCGCCGGGAATGGGGCCCTCCGCAGCGTACAACGAGTTCATCGCGGCTGCGGCCAAGCAGCCCAGAATTACGGCCTTGCTTTTCATTGTGATCACCTTTCTTGAAACATTTGCGGCCTCCTCATCACACACTTAGGGGCTCGGCTTCACGCAATGTAACAGCGGATCACGAATATTTCGTTGCAGTGGGATGAATCTCCGATGAACATCGAAAAGCCGTCGTGGCCGAATGCATGAACGCCGAATGAACGCCGCGTGAACCTCGCATGAAAGCCTCCTGAAGGCGTTCCGCGGTGGCCTTGACAACTATTTTAGTTTAATCTAAAGTAAAACCGATGGCGTCCCAGGCCACCGTCCTAGCCGCGATTGCTTCCCCGCGCCGCCGCGAGATCCTGCGTCTGGTATGGAAACAAGAACTCACGGCCGGGGCGATTCATCAAGCCATGCCCGATGTGACGTTCGGTGCTGTTTCGCTCCAGCTTCGATCGCTGGTGGATGCAGGGCTCATCCAGTCGCGCGCGAAGAGCAGGAACCGGTTCTACAGGGCTTGCCCGGAGGCGCTGGGAGCCCTTGGCAAGATGCTGGAAAGCATGTGGGACGACAAGCTTTGGTCCCTCAAGCTGGAAGCGGAATTGGAAGAGACGCGGCGCGGACCCCGTCCGCGGCGGCGCCCAAGAAAGAAGAAAGGCTGATCCATGGATCTCCCCTACAAAGTCGAGCGGACGGTGGAAATTCAAGCGTCGCGCGAAACCGTGTTTCGCTACTTTACCGACAGCGCGCGCTGGGCCAAATGGTGGGGCGCGGGTTCCACCATCGAACCGCACCCCGGCGGCAAGGTTTACATCCGTCACCCGAACGCGGTGGAGGTGGTGGGCGAAGTGATCGAGATCGCGCCACCGGACCGCATTTTATTTACCTGGGGACACGCCAACGGAAAGCCGATCGCCCCGGGCGGCTCACGCGTAACCATCCGCCTGGAGCCGGCTGAGGCGGGATCAAAAAGCTCCGGGACGCGGCTGCATCTGATCCACGAATTCGCCGATGCGTCGGTCCGCGACGAGCACGTGCAGGGCTGGCGGTTCCAGCTTGCCTTGTTCGCCAACGTTGTCGCCGACGAGGTCTTCGCCGGCGCGGCAAGCGTTGTGGATGCCTGGTTCGATGCTTGGGCTGTGGCCGACCCGCAAACTCGCGACGCCGAATTTGCGCGGATCGTGGCCGCCGATATTTGTTTTCGCGACCGCTTCAGTTTACTGGACAACATCGCGGATTTATCCGCACACGCCGGCGCTGCGCTGCGTTTCATGCCCGGTGTTCGAATGCGCCGCAAGGGCGAGGTCCGGCATTGCCAGGGCATGCTCATCGCCGATTGGATCGCGGAATCGGGCGATGGCAAGGAACTGATGAGCGGGACGACCGTTTTCGAGATGGGAGCCGACGCACGAATCCACGCCGCGACAGGCTTTGCGAACCCGCCCGCCGGCGGATAACAAGAGAGGACAATGGATGCACATTTGTCATTCAGTATTGGCAGTGGTGGCTTTGGCGGGACTGAACGCCGCTCCACAAAGCGAGATGCCCGAGACGGTTCTGGTTACCTACCATGCAAAACAAGGCTCCGAGACCGCGCTCGCAAACGCCATTGCGGAACAATGGGCGGCGGCAACCAGTCTGAAGATGGTTCTCGAAGCGCCCCACACGCTGGTGCGCGGCACCGAGGACGGTAAGACCTACTTCGTCGAAATCTTCACTTGGCGGGACGCACATGTTCCGGACGCTGCCCCGCCCGCCATCCAAAACATATGGTCCAAAATGAACCGTTTGGTGGAATCCCGCGGCGGACGACCAGGTATTGATTTTATGGCCGTCTCAATTGTCGGACCATAGAATATGACAGCAAGAGCGTGATACAATTCCGGAAAATGCCTCGCGATCGCCCCATTTCCCGCAGAAAAGCGCTCGCCGCGATCGGCTCTGGCCTTTCAATTCCGCGCGTCTTGGCGCTGGACGGCGGCGAACCTGCTCCGAAATTTCGCGCGAAAACGATGGACGGCGAAGTAATCGACAATGATTCCGTCCGCGGCAAGGTCATTTTGTTGCAATTCTGGGCCACATGGTGCCCCTATTGCAAACGCGACATGCCCGCGCTCGAAGCAATCGGCCGGGAATTTGAGACCCAGGGGCTCGCGGTCTTCGGCGTAAATGTGGGTGAGTCGAAGAAGAAGGTCAAGCAGTTCTTGGAGCAATCGCCCCGCTCGTCCAAAGTCATCCTGATGGAGGACACTAACCTGGCCGCGGTGTTTGAGGCCAAGAGTTTCCCGTTATATGTGCTCATCGATCGCAAGGGCAGACTGGCTGGAATGCAGGCAGGCGCGGGGGGCGAGGGCGCGCTGCGGCATTTGTTGCGCAAGGCGGCGCTCGATTCTCATCAGACTTCAGATGACGGCTTTCAACTGCAATCATCTCCTCGCCGCCAATAAGACCGTCCAAGTCAGGCCGCCCGCGTCAGCCTTGCGTTAGCAGAGGATCTCGCGATATCCTTCCGGTCGGAGGTCCGCTCCATGAAAGCACTCTCTCTCGTCCTCGGATTGGCGCTCGGAGCATTACCGATTTTCGGCCATCACTCCTTCTCCGCCGAGTACGACGACACCAAGCCGGTGAAAGTGTCGGGCGTGGTTACGAAAGTGGAGTGGATGAATCCGCACATCTGGTTCTATGTCGACGAGAAGACCGCGGACGGCAAGCTGACGCATTGGGCTTTTTCCGGCGGCGCGCCCGGCCAGCTCATGCGCCGCGGCATTACGAAAGACGTGATCCAGCCGGGAATGATGATCAACGTCGAAGGCTTTCGCGCCAAGGATGGATCCGACAACGCCAACGGAACCAAGGTGACGTTTCCCGATGGCCGCATGGTGTTCACCACCAGCCAGGAACCGGATTCCAAGAAAAACTGATGGAGGACCATCGTGCGTTCAGCAACTGACTCGATCGGCAGACGCCTCGCGTTCGGAGCGCTTCTCGCTGGGCTGGTCCTATCGCCGGCGCGCTTGCAGCCCCAGGCCGCCCGGGTTCCAGCCGCAACAGGCCGGCCGCGGACCGCCGACGGAAAGCCCGATTTCAGCGGCGTATATGAGTGGCCGAAATCGAACGGCGGCGATCGCTGCCGTTGCTCCGCCACCGTTTTTGATCACAAGAAAATGGCTCCGTTCAAACCCGGCGGCGAGCCGTTCTTTGAGCCGCCGAACGGCGATCCACGCCATGATGAGCCGCGGAATTTTTGCATGCCGGCCGGTTTTCCATCCGGAATGCTGTCGGCCAACGCTGTCCAGTTCGTGCAGAACAAAAACTACCTCGTGATCGTCCACGAATTCCAGCGCATGACGCGCATCATTCCCCTTGATGGACGTCCCCATCGCACAGGGATCGAACCGACGTTTTTCGGCGATTCGGTGGGACATTGGGAAGGCGACACACTGGTAGTTGAGAGCACCAACTTCAAGCGCTGGGGTCTGGACGATTACTATTACACAGACAAAAACCAATACCGCATGCACAGCGACGCTTTGCGCACCGTGGAACACATCCGCTGGCAGGACGACAAGACGCTTTCCTATCAACTCACCATTGACGACCCGAAAATTTTCTCCGCTCCCTGGACACAGGACTTCACCATGGCCCTCCATCCGGATTGGGATGCCGCGGGATTGTACGAATACGTGTGCGAAGAAAACAACCGCTGTCCTGGCGGAAAATGCAAATCGGAATAGCAGGAGCCGACAAACTTAAATGAAGACTCGCAAGCTGGGAGGCTCCGGCCTCGAAGTCTCTCCCATTTGCCTGGGCGGAAACGTCTTTGGCTGGACCGCGGATGAGCCCGCATCATTCGCCATCCTCGACGCGTTTCTCGGCGCGGGATTCAATTTCATCGACACCGCCGACGTCTATTCACGCTGGGTCCCCGGCCACAAAGGCGGCGAGTCGGAGATCGTACTCGGGAATTGGTTCAAGCGCAGCGGGAAACGCAAGAACGTGATTCTCGCCACCAAGGTTGGGATCGAGCTCGCGCCTGACAAGAAGGGCCTTTCGAAGGCCTATATTCTGCGCGAAGTGGAAGACTCGCTGCAGCGGCTGCAGACGGACTACATCGACCTGTATCAGTCCCACATCGACGATGCGAGCACGCCGCTCGAAGAAACGCTCGCCGCCTACGATCAATTGATCAAGCAGGGCAAGGTACGGGCCATCGGCGCATCGAACTATAGCGCCGAGCGTCTCGCCGAGGCGTTCAGAATCAGCAAGCAACACGGACTGCCTCGCTATGAATGCCTGCAGCCGCACTACAATCTCTACGAGCGCGCGGGCTATGAAAAGGAACTGGAGCCGGTGTGCGAAAAGGAAGGCATCGGCGTAATTCCGTACTTCGCGCTCGCCAGCGGATTTCTGACGGGCAAGTACCGGTCCGAGAATGATCTCGCCAAAGGCCCGCGCGGACAGATGGTGAAAAAGTATCTGGACGAGCGCGGATTCCGGATTCTGGCCGCGCTGGATGAGGTTGCCGGGAAGCTCCACTCCACGCCGGGCAAAGTTGCGATCGCCTGGCTGATCGCGCGTCCTAGCATCACGGCTCCTATCGCGAGCGCGACGAACGTCGAGCAGCTCCGCGACCTAGTGGACGCGGCGAACCTGACGTTGGATTCAGCTTCCATCGAGGCTCTGAATCAGGCCAGCGCCTACTAGCCGTGAACGCGCCTGAGCTGCGTTTTGCTTTTGAGATTGCGGTGGAAGTCGGAGCGGTGCTCGATTTGGGCCAGACGCAAGCTGGACATCGGCGCATCGTCCCGATCGCCGGCGGCCTCGTTTCAGGACCCAAATTGCAGGGCCGCGTTTTGCCCGGCGGCGCCGATTGGCAGATCCTGCATTCCGATGGCTCGGCTGGCCTGGACGCCCGCTACACCATTCAGACCGATGACGGAGCGCTGATTTACGTGGTGAATCGCGGCGTGCGCCACGGGCCGCGGGAAATTCTGGATCGTTTGAATCGCGGCGAGCGGGTCGATCCCGGTTCCTACTATTTTCGCTCCGTCGCAACATTCGAGACCAGCGCGGCGGACCACGCCTGGTTAACGCGCGCCATCATAGTGGGCGTGGGCGAACGATACCCTGACAAAGTAGCGATTCGATTTTGGGAAATTCTGTGAGCCGTATCGCGCTCGTCACCGGCGCCGGCAGCGGCATCGGCCGCGCGGTGAGCCTCGCGTTGAACTCCGCAGGATACTCCGTCGTGCTGGCCGGACGCCGCGCCTCCGAACTCGATCGCACCGCCGCAATGGCCGATCGCAAGGACGCAGCGATGCTCGCCGTCGCCACTGATATCACGACTCCGGATCAAGTGGCGGTGCTCTTCAATCGCACGAAGGAAGCTTTCGGACGCCTCGACGTCTTGTTCAATAACGCGGGTACAAGTACGCCCGGCATCCCGATGGAAGATCTCACGTTCGAACAATGGAACACTGTCGTCGCCGTCAACCTCACCGGCGCGTTCCTGTGCGCGCAACACGCCATCCGCCTCATGAAATCGCAGCAGCCGCGCGGCGGACGCATCATCAATAACGGATCAATTTCCGCGCATGCGCCCCGCCCCAATTCCGCGCCCTACACCGCCGCCAAACACGCCATCACCGGGCTCACCAAGAGCATTTCGCTCGACGGCCGCAAATACGACATCGCGTGCGGGCAGATCGACATCGGCAACGCAGCCACGGAGATGACCGAGCGCATGACCGAGGGCGTCGCACAGGCTGACGGCACAAAAGAGCCCGAGCCTCGCATGGACGTGAAGCTGGTGGCCGACGCGGTCCTTTATATGGCGAACTTGCCGCTTGAGGCGAACGTGCAGTTCATGACCGTGATGGCGACCAAGATGCCGTTCGTGGGACGGGGATGACGGTGGGGCTGACCGCTATCCTTCCACTTCCCAGTTGAACCGCGCCACCGCCAGCCCGCCAAACACCGCCGCAAACAGAAGCAGCACGCCCATCGGCGCCAAAGCCGACTCCCAGCCCAGCCCGCGCCACGTCATCGCTTCCAGCCCATCCATGGCCCAACGCGTAGGCACAACCACCGTGATCTTTTGCAGCCACTGCGGGAAAAGGAACATCGGTATCCACGCCCCACCCAGCATCACCACGATCAGTGTCGCGAAAATCGAAAGCCCGCGCGTTGCTTCCGGCGTTTTGCCAAGCGTGGCAACCAGCATTCCGAATCCCGCCGTCATCAGAGCGAAGGCCGCGCTCACTCCCAAGAAGCCCGCCATGCTGCCTTCCACGCGGACTCCGAAAACCAGGCGGGCAAACAGGAAGTTCACCTGCACCACCAGGAACGCGAGAAGCGCCGCACTCAGCGCGCGGCTGCCGAGCAAAACTCCGCGTGATAACGGCGCTGCGCGGAACCGCTTCCACAACCCGCGCTGCCGCTGCTGCAGCAAGCCGATGCCGACATCGATCCCCAGAAACAGCACGAACTGCACCACCATCCCGGCGAAAGCGTGAGCGTAGCCGTTGTATTGCACGTTCCGGCGCGCCGTGACCGCTTCTTCCCGCGTGGCATACGGCATCGTCAAACCCCTGGACAAACCAGGCGACAGACCATCCGCGCCCTGCCCGGACCGCTGAGTCCACCGTTCCACGCTCCCGAGTAAGTCCTCGAGCGATTTCTTATCCTCCGCCGGCAAGCTCTGGCTTTGCTCCACTTCCTCGAGTGAATTTTGCACCATCGCGCGCCCGGTCTGGCCCGTGAACATTTCTTTGCTGACCGCTTGCATCACATCGCCGGTCAGTATCCCCTCGGCCATCGAACGCTCGGCGGCGTGCGATGGATCGAACAGCACCGCGATCTCCGGCTTCTGTCCCGGCCCGAAGAAGGCAGCCCCGGCGGCTTGCCCGAAGTTCGGAGGAATGATCACGGCGACATTGGCCCGCCCCTTCCGGACGGCCTCGCGCGCCTCGCTCGGTGTCGACGCATTCACGTCCAGCGCCTTTTCTCCTGACAGACGCTTGATGATCTCTTGCGAAATCGCGCTGTGGTCCTGGTCCACCGTCAACACGGAGATCTTGCTCTGGTTCGCTTGATCGCCCGCGCCCCCCAAAACATACCCAAAGAACGAGCCGATCGCGATCGGGATCGCAAAGCTCATCAGCAGCGCGCGCCGGTCGACGAAGAACAGCTGGATGTCTTTACGGACCAGCGCCCGAAACGAAATCATCATCCGTCGCGCAAGCTCCTTCCCGTCAGCGTCAAGAATACCGTTTCCAGATCGGCGCGTTCGCTAGCGACATGGCGATACAGGTGGCCCCGCTCCACCAGCCAGTCCAGAATGCGCGGCGTCTCAGTCGACAGATCCTGAACGCCCACCCGCAACGTTCCAGCTTCCAGTTTCGCGGAGCGGATACCCGGCATCGCCTGCAACTCATCCAGCGGAAGACCACCATCCCGCCCGTCATCCAGCTCGACCGCGAGCAGATTTGTTACCGGCAGCAGGCGATAGAGACCCTGCAAAGTGTCATCCGCCACCACCTTGCCGTGATCGATGATGATGACACGATCGCACAAACGCTCGGCCTCTTCCATGTAGTGCGTGGTATAGAGCAAGGTCTTGCCGCGTCCTTTCAAGACCTCGAGGTTATCGAAAATTGCATTGCGGCTCTGCGGATCCACCCCGACCGTAGGCTCGTCCAGCAGCAGAATCTGCGGATCGTGCAGCAGCGCCGCCGCCAGGTTCAGGCGCCGTTTCATGCCGCCGCTGTAATCTCTCACGCGATCCCGCGCGCGATCCGCCAGCCCCACCAACTCCAGCGCCTCGCCGATAGCGCGCTTGGCGGCCGCTCCGTCCAGATCGTAGAGCGCCGCGAACAATTGAAGATTGGCCTCAGCCGTCAACTCGTCGAAAAGCGCCAGATCCTGCGGGACCAGCCCGATGCGCCGCTTGTTTGGATCGGTATCGCCGCCCAAAGCGCGGCCTTCGATTTTCACCGAGCCCGAGTCGGGGCGAACTAACCCCGCGATCATCGAGACCGTGGTGGTCTTACCAGCACCGTTCGGCCCCAGCAGCCCCACGGTTTCCCCGGCGCCGGCGCGCAGTGAAACGCCGTCCACCGCTACCACATTGCCGTAGCTTTTCTTCAGAGCGTGCGCTTCGAGCATCGTTTTCGGCCGGAGTACCAACGTCTCACAAAGCTACGCTCGCGCGCAAAGCAATGTTCAACTTCCGGCAATCCCTTCTCGTCCAATTCCCGCGCCGTATGATATATCAGATTTGCGTTTGTGAACTGCGGCTGGGCCGCGGGTCCCTGGTCATGGCAGGCCTGTGACCAAAACCGCTCATTTGACCGAAAAACTCAACCGAATCTGAGAGATCAGAAACTTGACACCGAACTTCGCCGCCTGTCATACTGCCTTTGCGATGAGCGCACAAGCGGTAACAGGTACAGCTACGTCTGTGTCGGACGCGGCCTGGAAAGCGATTGAAGGCGGTTACGATTTACAGGTTCACGTCGCTCCCGACGTCATCGAGCGGCGTATCGACGACATCGATCTGGCGCATGAATTTCTGAAACGCAAGCTGAAGGGCTTTGTCCTGAAGTCGCACTACTTTCCTACCGCCGAGCGCGCCAAAGTCGTCACCAAGGCCGTGCCCGGCATACAAGCGTTCGGCGCCATCACGCTCAATCATAGCGTCGGTGGATTGAACCCGGTCGCCGTTGAGCTGGCCGGCCGCTCCGGCGCGAAAATCGTCTGGATGCCTACCGTGGACGCCGCCAACGAAACTGCCGGCCGCGTCGACGGTCCCAACACCAAGCTGCCGTTCTGGGCCAAGATCCAGCGCGAGCTCGCCGCCACGGGAATCTCGCCCGCGCCGCTGACGGTGCTGGATGACAAGGGCAACCTGAATGAGCCGGCGCGCCGATGCCTGGAACTGATCGGCCATCATAATATGATCCTGGCCACCGGCCACCTGGGACGAAAAGAAATTTTCGCTCTGGTGCGCGGTGCGCGCGAAATGAAGCTGAAACGCGTTCTGGTGACGCACGCTGAATTTCCCTCGCAGAATCTCACCGCCGACGAGCAGGCCGAACTGGCTGGCGAAGGCGCGCTCATCGAGCATTGCTTCACCACCATGCACACCGGCAAAGCGCCCTGGGACGAAGTGATGGTGAGCATTCGCAAGGCCGGCCCGGAGCGTTGCGTGCTGTCCACCGACCTGGGCCAGACCATCAATCCGCCGGTGTCCGATGGCTTCGCGATGTTCGCTCAGACTCTGATGGATGGCGGATTCTCCGCCGCCGAGATCCAGCGCATGGCCGTCACCAATCCAGCCTCGCTGGTCGACTGAAGGTTTCGATAAGTTATGGATTCCCCAAAAAGCGTTCTGGTAGTGAGCGCCCACGCCGCCGATTTCGTGTGGCGCGCGGGCGGAGCAATCGCGCTCTATGCGCAGAAGGGTTACCGCGTCCGGATTCTGTGCCTGTCGTTCGGCGAGCGCGGCGAATCCGAGCGTCTCTGGAAGAAAGAAGGCATGACGATCGAGTGCGTCAAACAGGAGCGGCAGAAGGAGTCCGAGCGCGCCGCCGGGATTCTGGGCGCCGAAATCCGCTTCTTCGATTCGGGCGATTATCCCATCAAAGCATCGGAGGAGACCATTCACGAAATGGTGGTCGAGTATCCGCAAGCTCCAGCCTGAAGTGGTTCTGACGCATTCCTACGAAGATCCCTACAACCCCGATCATCCTTACGCCAACATGCTGACGCTGCAAACCCGCGTGTACGCGCAGGCCGCCGGCTATCCGGCCGAAGGCAAGCAGCTGGGCGCGCCGCCGGTGTTCATCTTCGAGCCGCATCAGCCCGAGCAGTGCGAGTTCAAGCCGCAAGTGCTGCTCGACATCACGCCGGTCTACGAGATCAAAGAGAAAGCCATGGAGTCGATGGAGGCGCAGGAGCATCTCTGGAACTACTATCGCGACCTCGCCAAGCGACGCGGCACGCAGGCCGTGCGCAACTCGGGGAAAAAGGGAATCAAGTACGCCGAAGCGTATCAGCGCGTCTATCCGCAGGTGGCCAGCGAATTTTCCTGAGCAATAACAATGCCCCACAAGATTGTCCGCCGTATCCCGCGTCCCGATGTTCAGGCCGTCAAGCTGCTCGGCGAACTGGGCGTCGCGACCATCCATGAAGCGCAAGGCCGCACGGGCGCGATGCTGCCGTATATGCGGCCGATTTATCTTTCGGCGCGAGTCTCGGGACCGGCGGTCACGGTGTCGTGCCATCCCGGCGACAATCTGATGATCCACGCGGCCGTCGAGGTCTGCAAACCGGGCGACGTGTTGGTGGTGGTGACACACTTCGGAATCTACCGACGGAATGTTCGGCGACTTGCTCGGCACGTCCTGCCAGGCGCACGGCGTGGCCGGCCTGATCATCGATGCAGGCGTTCGCGACACCGCCGAGCTCACCGATATGAAGTTCCCGGTGTGGGCCAAGGCGATTTCCCCGCAAGGCACGGTGAAGGCGAGTCCCGGTTCGGTGAACGTTCCGTGGTATGCGCCGGCGCTATCGTGAACCCCGGCGACGTGATCGTGGGCGATGCCGACGGCGTGGTGGTGGTCCCGCGGGCGAATGCGGCCGAGGTTGCCAGAGCGGGCCAGCAACGCATCGCCAAGGAAGAAAAAACCCGCGAGCGCCTGGCCAAAGGCGAGCTGGGTGTCGATTTTTATGGCCTCCGTGCCAAGCTGAAGGAACTCGGAGTCGAGTATGTGGAAGAGCTGGTTGAAGAGCCTTCCGCTAGTGTTGTAAGGAGTTAACAAATGGGAGAAATCGTATTCGCAGCGGCGACGGTTCACGCGCCGCAGCTATTCACCTATCCGCCCAGCGAGGACAAAGCGCAGCTCGACGCCGACATCGCCGCCATGCGCGAACTCGGCAAGAACTTGGATGAAATCAAGCCCGACGCGGTCGATTGTCATCGGCAGCGACCATCTGGAAACGTTTTTCCTCTCCGCCGTTCCCACCTTTGCGATCGTAGGCGGCGAGAAATCGAAAGCTGCCTTCGCCCGCAAGACTTACGCGCTGCCGATTCACGGCTTCGCCGAAGAGTTGGTGAACGACCTGGTCGCCGACGGCTTCGACCTTACATACTCGCAGGACGCCGAGCTCGGCCACGCGTTCGCCGCCGTGTACGAATGGGTCATCGAAGGCCGCTCGATTCCGGTGGTCCCGATTTTCGTCAACACCTACCTGCCTCCGCTGCCCACCGCCCGCCGCTGCGCGCAGTTGGGCGCTGCTATCCGCGATGCCATTCTGCAGATCGCCATACAGGATCGCGATCGTCGCCAGCGGCGGCATGTCGCATTATCCGGGCGCGTGGAAATATCCGCAGCCCGCGTTCGATTTCGATTGGTGGGCCATCGCGCATATGGAGCGCGGCAACAACAACGCGCTGCTTGAACTGAATAACGAGCAATTGGACGAAGTGGGCAACACCGAAATGCTGCCCTGGATGATTCTGTTCGGCGCCATCGGCCAGCAGCCGGGCGAGCTGATCACCTATCAGCCCACCTGGCATCACGGGCACGCGGTGATGCGCTTCATCCCCAATAAAAAGGGCACTCCGACCACGCCCGAGCCCGCGCCGAAATTCAACTTCGGAAGCGCGGAAGGCTATCAATTCTACCGGCATCCCGATCCGTCGGTGTATCCGCTGAACAAATTGCTGTACGACCTGCGCTTCAGCTCAGCCGCTGCGCCGCCGGTTATTCGAGAACACGCCCGCACTCGCATCCGAATACGGCCTCAACGAAAAGCAGGCGCAGGTGCTCGAAACCATGAAGGACGAAAGCATCGACGCCGTTCGGTCGCTCAAGCCGCATCCGCTGGTGGAAGCGGGCGCGCATCCGCTCGGCATGTGGATGTCGCTCATCACCGTGCAAGCCGAGCAGCGCCGCATGCGCGCCGAACAAGCGCAAGCCACGGCAATCAAGTAGGACTCTTCTCATGGCGACCGCGATAGCCCCGCCGGCCCCAACCACCGCGACGCGCGTGAAGTGGGTACCGCTGATCATCGCGATCGCCATCGGCCTGGCGCTTGTATTTCATGCCTGCGCAGCACGGGCTGACGCGCGCCGGGCAAACCGCTCTCGCCATCACCGCCTTTACCATCGTGCTGTGGGCTTTCGGCGTGATGAACAACGGCGTCGCGTCCGTACTGATGATGGCGCTGCTGATTCCTGCCGGGCGCCAAACCGGCGCTGGCGCTCAGCGGCTTTTCGAGCGGATCGTGGTGGATTCTTCTGGCGGTGCTCTATTACGGCTTCGCGATGCAGAAAACCGGACTGGCCGCGCGCGTTTCGTACTATATCTTGTCCCTGTTTCCCGCGTCGTATTCCGGAATCCTCGCCGCGTTCTTCCTGATCGGCACGGTGCTCTCACTCGGTATTCCTTCCATGACCGTGCGCACGGCCATCATGGTTCCCATCGCCTGGGCCGTCGTGAAATCGCTGGATTTGAAACCGCGCAGCCACGGCTCGGCGCTCATCATGCTAACCACGATCGAGATGGCCGTGGTGCCCGGACTCGGACTGCTGTACGGTTCTCTCGATGGCCCCGTCGTCGCGTCGGTATTCGAGTTAAAGCATCTGCCGCTCAGCTATCTGGCCTACGCGCGCGTGCTGTATCTGCCTGTATTGGTGCTGTGCGCACTCATCGTCTTCGGCAATCAATGGGTATTGAAACCCGAGAGCGCGCTGGGTGCCTACGCCGGAATTCGTCCGCAACAAGCTGCGCGAGCTGGGATCGTTCAAACGCGATGAAGCGATCACCGCTTTAATCGTGCTCTGCTCCATCGTCTTCTGGTCCACCGATCGCTGGCATCACTTACCCAGCTTCTTCATCGGAATGGTCGGTCTGGCCGTCTTCGCGCTGGCCGGTATCGTCGGGAATGCCGATATCGCGGGCGGCATTTCCTGGACCCTGCTGCTGTTCATGGGCGGCATTTTCAGCCTGCAAAACGTCCTCACCGAATACAAACTCACGGATTGGCTGGCCGGATACTTCGTCCCCATCATGCAGCATCTGACGTTCAGCGCAGTGGTTGCGTTGGTGGCGGTGGGAATTGCGACCCTGGCCGCTGCGTTTCCTCGATCCCAGCGGATTCATCGCCATCGTCGTGACGTTCGTTCCTCTTGTGGATACCACCAGCGCGGCCGGGATTCCGCCGCTCGTCTTGACCGCCGCGATGCTGATTCCCTCCGTGCCGTTCTGGGCCAGTTATCAAAACATCTGGGTCGCGATGGGCGAAGGAATTACGGAGGGCCTGGCATTCAGCGGCGGACAACGCGTGCGGCTGGCGAGCTTGTACGCGCGTGATTTCTCTGCTCACGGTCGCCGCGTCCATCGGCTATTGGAAGGTTATCGGAGCGCTGTAATGCGAATCGGATTCGTCGGCTTCGGCGAGGCGGCTTTTCATATCGCGAAGGGCCTCGAAGCAGTCGGTCACCGCTTTCGACATCAATGTTACCGACCAGGTCCGCCAGCGGTGCACGCGAAACCGGCACGCGCTTGGTGGAATCGAACCGGGAACTCGCGGAATCCTGCGACATCATGATGTCGGCTGTTACGGCGAATCAGGCCCTGAACGCCGCCGAGCAAAACGCGCCGTATCTTGACCGCCGATCATATTTACGCCGATCTGAATTCGGTTTCGCCCGGTCTCGAAGCAATCCATCGCGCGGATCATCGAATCCACCGGCGCTCGCTTTGCCGAAATCGCGATGATGGCGCCCGTTCCGCCCTACGGCCACAAAGTTCCGATGCTCGCGGGCGGCGCCGGTGCGCCGAGGATTTTGTCGCAAAAGCTCGCGCCGTTCGGAATCTCGGCCGAGATCGTCTCGCGCGAAGTTGGCACCGCGGCAGCGACGAAAATGTTCCGCAGCATCATCGTCAAAGGCATGGAAGCTCTGATCACCGAATGCGTTCTCGGCGCCAGCCGCTACAATGCCGACGAACGCGTCTTCGCTTCGCTCGCCGAAAGTTTCCCCGGCATCAATTGGAAGCAGCTCGCCGATTACATGGTCGGCCGCGTGGTGGTGCACGGCGAACGGCGCGCCCGCGAAATGGAAGAAGTGGCCGCAACACTGCGCGAAATCGATATCGAACCCATCATGGCCGAGGCCATTGTCCGCCGGATGGACTGGAGCGTTGAAGCGGGCTTGAAAAAGCGCTTCGGTGGCGAAGCGCCCAAAAGTTACCGCGACGTGGTGGACGCCGCCGTCAAGAACCGGTGGAGCAGACTGAAGCTGCCCGTTCTTATCGCTTGCGGTTTCTTCGGCGCGGTCGTCTGCCTCGCCGTGGATCTGAAGCCCGAGACCGCGAAGCCTTCGATCGCTACATCGCGGAGCACCGAAGCCAAGAATGCAGCCGCGCTGGAGCGGCGAGCATTTTCTCTGGTTTGACGATTCGCCCGATATCCGCGCCTCGCTTGCTCGCGGGAGCGGTAGTGGCGCAGCCCATCCAAGGCAACGGCGTTGTGACGCTTCCGGGCGGTCTCATTCAAGACTGGATCGGAGCAGTCTTCGTCCCCAAGACCACGCTCAAAGAGACGCTGAGTATTGTGCAGGATTATCCGCAGCACGCCGAGATGTACAAGCCCGACGTTACGGAAGTGAAGGTTCAGTCGCACACCGGCAACGATTTTACGATTCGTACCCGCGTCGTCAAGTCCAAGTTCTTCATCTCCGACGTGCTGGATATCGACAACCAGATTCACTTCGTTCCGCTCGATTCCAAACGAGTCTACAGCCGTTCGGCGAGCCGGCGCGTGGTTGAAATCGGTAATCCGGGAAAGCACAACGAGCACGAACTGCCCGTCGGCCACGATCGCGGGCTCATGTGGCGCATCAACGGCTATTGGTTTTTCGAGGAGAGCGACGGCGGCGTCTTCATCACCTGCGAATCCATCACGCTAACGCGCGATATTCCTTTCTTGTTGGCCAAGGTGCTCAGCCCGATCGTACATGAGCTTCCGGCGGAAGCGCTGAAGAATAGTCTGGAAAAAACCCGCAAAGCGATCGTGAATCAGCCGCGCCTCACCGCGCCCTGACGGTGAGGCCTGTGTCTCAGCTCAGGCTTCCGCTTGCGAAGATCGGGTCTCGGCGGCAGGGAGCTCGATAGATGAACTGCTTGCGCGAGTAAGTCTTCCCTTGCGTCTTGCGCGCGCCGGAAATACGGCTCGAGACGCTCGATAGCGCGCTGCATGCTGCTGACCACGTGCTCGCGCATGGCCGCCGCCGACGCCTCGCGATCGGTTCCCACCAGCACTTCCATCAGATCCTGGTGACGCCGCGACGGCGTTCCGTCGAACGCTCTTCCCACGCACAGCCACGTGGAGGACAGGGCGCGGGTTCTCTCGATGGCGTCGCACAACGCTGGACAGCGCGTGCATTCGGATATGCGCCGGTGCAGCTTTTCGTGCAGATTCAGATAGTAGAAGCGATTGGTCTCAGTCTGCGAACGCATGGCATCCACGCGCACGCCCAGTTTCAGCAGCTCCGAGCGCTCCTCGGGAGTCGCCATTTCGGTGAACAGGCGGGCCGCCTCCACCTCCAGCGCTTCACGCACCAGATAGTGGCCGCGCACGTCTTCGCGGCTCGGAATACGCACGCGTGTTCCCGCGCGCGGGCGGCTTTCCAGCAGGCCTTCGAACTCCAGCCGCAGAAAAGCTTCTGAAACCGGCAAAAAACTCATGCCCAGCTCGGCCGCAATTTTGCGACGGGAGATCACTTGGCCGATAGCTACTTCGCCACGGAGAATTCGCTCGCGAATAATAACGTAAGCTTCACCCGCGAGGTCCGAGGCCCCGGAAGAGCGGTCTTTCATAAGTCCCCAATATTCAAGTCCGCAGAATGGTAAATCTTACTCATCCTAGCACAGCCTGCATGCAACAAGACCAAATAGGCGTACTAGGCTGCCCTTTCGGTACACTGGGTCCGGCATGAAGAACAAGCGTAGCCGCGAATGGTTTCAAACGCCGGAATACTATGGCTTCGCGCGCCGGGCCTGGCTCCGTTCGGAAGGCTTTCCGGCGGACGTTTTCGACGGCAAGCCGGTGGTCGGAATCTGCAATTCCTGGAGCGAACTGAACAACTGCAACCTCCATCTGCGCGACGTGGCGGCGGCCGTCAAACGCGGCGTGTGGGCGGCGGGCGGAGTGCCGCTGGAATTCCCCACCATCTCGCTGGGCGAAATGTTCATGCGCCCCACCACGATGATGTATCGCAACCTGATGGCGATGGACGTGGAAGAATCCATCCGCGCCAATCCGCTGGATGCCGTGGTGCTGCTGTGCGGCTGCGACAAGACCACGCCCGCGCAATTGATGGGCGCCGCCAGCGCCGATATTCCCGCGATTGTTGTCCCGGGCGGACCGATGTTGGCGGGCGAATGGCGCGGCCAACGGCTGGGCTCCGGCACCGACGGCAAGAAGCTGTTCGATCAATACCGCACCGGCCGCCTCAGCGAAGAAGAATGGTGCGAGATCGAAGGCTGCATCGCGCGGACGTCGGGGCACTGCGCGGTGATGGGCACGGCGTCCACCATGACCAGCCTGGCGGAGGCGCTCGGCATGACGCTGCCGGGCTGCGCGAACATTCCAGCGCCCGATTCGCCGCAGGCTGGCCATAGCGGAATTGAGCGGACGCGCCGTTGTCGAAATGATCGAGCCCGGTCTCACGCCGTCGCGCATCATGACGCGCGCGGCATTCGAGAACGCCATCACCGTATTGATGGCCTTGGGCGGTTCCACCAATGCCGTCATCCATCTGATCGCCATGGCCGGCCGGCTCGGCATCCATTTGACGCTCGCCGATTTCGACCGCATTTCGCGCCGGACCGCTTGCATCGTCAACGTCCAACCGTCGGGCGAGTATCTGATGGAGGATTTGTTTAACGCGGGAGGCATCCCGGCTGTCATGCATCGAATTCGGGATTTGCTGGATGGCGATTGCGAGACGGTGAACGGAAAAACCATCGCCGAGAACATCAGTGGCGCCACGCCCCGCAATGACGCTGCTGATCCGCCCGCGCGAGCAGCCTATCTATCCCGAAGGCGGAATCGCCGTTCTGCATGGAAACCTCGCTCCGAACGGCGCAGTGATCAAACAGAGCGCTGCGTCGGAGCATTTATTGCGGCACCGCGGCCGCGCGTTCGTGTTCGAGACTCGGGATGAGATGCTGGCGCAGGTGGATCGCGACGATCTGCCGGTGGATCGCGACACCGTCCTCGTGATGCGCAATTGCGGCCCGAAAGGCGCGCCGGGCTTCCCGGAATGGGGCCACATCCCGATGCCGCGCAAGCTGCTGAACGAAGGGCGTGACCGACATGGTGCGCATCTCGGACGCGCGGATGAGCGGCACATCCTTCGGAACCGTGGTCCTGCATGTCGCGCCCGAATCGGCCGTCGGCGGCCCACTCGCGCTGGTGGAGACGGGCGATGAAATCATGCTGGACGTTCCCGCACGGAGGTTGGAGCTACTCGTGCCAACCGCGGAACTGGACCGCCGCTCCCGCAATTTCACGCCGCCGCCCGCACACTATACACGCGGGTATGGCCGGCTTTTCCTGGATCACGTCACGCAAGCCGATCTTGGTTGCGACTTCGATTTTCTACGGCCTGATAAAATGACCCTGGATGCCCGCTTGGTTACTGATCGCCGGGTTACTGATTAGCGCCGCTGCGATGCAAGCGCAAAAGCCACCCGAGGGGATCACACGGGCCATACTGGTTCTCCCAGCGCTCGGCTCTCCGCTCTCAGCGGAGGTGACCGAAGAGCGCATCACCAAACTTCCCGATGGAACCTCGAAAACCGACGTCATCACTTCCAAGGCTTATCGCGACGGCTCTGCGCGGCTGAGAACCGACATGGACCTCGCGAGCCCTTCCGGCGAGCCGGCAATTATCTTCATTCTTAATTCTCCGGATGGCTTTATGGCGGCCATGATGCCGGCCGAAAAGATTGCCGGCCGTTTTCAGTTCAAGAACGAAGGCCAGCCATTCTGGATCTTTGGTTATTCCCAGCCCGGGCCGGAAATCAGCGCGCCCGGCAAGCGCAGCGCGAAAACCGAGAACCTGGGAAAACAAACCATCGAAGATATCGAGTACGAAGGCACGCGTACCACGACAACGGTGGAAGGCCAACCATCGATCATTGGCGTCGAAGAGGAATGGAAAGCGCCGGATGGATTGATCGGCTTGATCAAATCGTCCGGCCCGGACCTGCAAGTGACGGCCAAACTCCACATACTGGACCGGCGCGATCCGGATCCGCGGCTGTTCGAAATTCCGCCGGATTACACGATCAACGAATTGACGGACGCCCATCCCCCGCGGTAACGGCAGTTCTGAAACATTACAAGGCGATTTACGGCCCACGTATGGCCCAATGGGGCTGTAACCATAGCGGCGGCTGGAGGAATCTCACATTTGTGACTTGGCCGATCTAAGCCCGGCTCTTTGGCGCTCAGGCCGTGCGCGATGATGAAACATGGGAAACGATGGAACAGCAGCACAGTCCGCCTCTTGAGATTCCCGGGCCGGCCAGGGAGCAGAAGCTTCTTCCGGGTGGTCATCCGCCCGGCGGCCCTCGTTCCCGCCGGCATGGGCTGTGGATTTGGATTCTACTGCTCGCCTTGCTAGCGGCCGGCGGCTATTACTACTGGTCGCACAGAACAGCGGCGGAAAGCTCGGCTGCTGGAAAGAGCGGACAGAAAGGGCAAGGCGCGGCAGCGGCTCCAGTGGACGCAGCCAAGGCGATCAAAGGCAACATCGGCGTGTACGTGACGGGGCTTGGCGCGGTAACTCCCATCTACACGGTGACCATCAAGACTCAAGTGAACGGCCAGTTGCTCCAGGTCCACTACAAAGAGGGCGACATGGTGCATCAAGGCGACAAGCTGGCCGAAATCGACCCGCGGCCCTATCAAGCCTTGTTGACGCAGTACGAAGGTCAACTTCTGCGCGATCAAGCCTTGCTCGAAAATGCCCGCGTCGATCAAGCGCGCTATGAAACGCTTCTCAAACAAAATGCCGTTCCAGAACAGCAGCTCGCCACGCAAGTGGCGCTGGTGAAGCAATACGAAGGGACGGTGAAGAACGACCAGGGCCTGATCGACGGCGTGAAGGTCAATCTCATTTACTGCAACATCACGGCGCCCATCACCGGACGCATTGGTTTGCGCCTGGTGGACCCCGGAAATATCGTTCAGACCAGCGATACTACGGGGCTCCTGGTGATCACGCAGCTTCAGCCCATCAGCGTGATCTTCACCATCGCCGAGGATCAGTTGCCGCCTGTTCTGGCGAAGAATCTTGCGGGGCAAAATCTGCCCGTGGATGCATTCGACCGCGACATGAAGAAGAAGCTCGCCAGCGGCACGCTTACCACCATCGATAACCTGATCGATCAAACCACGGGCACGGTGAAGCTGCGCGCGACCTTCGACAATCAGCGCAATGAGCTCTTCCCGAATCAGTTCGTCAACGCGCGCTTGCTGCAGCAAGAGAAGCGCAATGTGGTGCTGGCGCCGTCGGCGGCGGTGCAGCGCAACTCGACGTCGACCTACGTGTACGTGGTCAAGCCGGATTCCACTGTCACGTTGCGCCAGGTGACAGTGGGCACAAGCGACGACAACAACACCGAGATAACTTCGGGCGTTCAGGCGGGCGACATCGTGGTGCTCACCGGCGTCGACAAGCTGCAGGAAGGCAGCAAAGTGACGGTGCACATGGCAGACGCGGCTAATACCGGGAAATCACAGTGAGCCCCTCGCGAACGTTCATCCTGCGGCCGGTGGCCACCACGCTGCTGATGGTCGGCATTCTGCTCGCGGGCGCCGTGGCGTACAAAGAGTTGCCGGTTTCGGCGCTGCCCGAGGTCGATTACCCCACCATCCAAGTGACCACGATGTATCCCGGCGCGAACCCGGACGTGATGGCTTCGTCGGTGACGGCGCCGCTCGAGCGGCAATTCGGCCAGGTGCCGGGCCTGCAGCAGATGACGTCCACGAGCTTCGCAGGGCATCTCGGTGATCACGCTCGAATTCAACCTCAGCCTGAACATCGACGTGGCCGAGCAGGAAGTGCAACAATCCATCAACGCCTCCGGCACCTATCTGCCGGCCGATCTTCCCGACGCCGCCGCTCTACAGCAAAACGAATCCGGCCGACACTCCGATTCTCACGCTGGCGCTCGACGTCCGACACTATCCCGCTGTCCAAAGTCGAGGATCTGGCCGACACGCGTCTGGCGCCCAAAATCTCGCAATTGTCGGGCGTGGGTTTGGTCAGCATCAGCGGCGGCCAGAAGCCCGCGGTGCGCATTCAAGCCAATCCGTCGCTGCTCGCCTCGTACGGCATCAACCTGGAGGATCTGCGCAGCGCGATTCTCGCGGCGAACGTGAACCAGGCCAAGGGCAGCTTCGACGGGCCGCGGCAATCGTTTCAGATTGGAGCCAACGATCAGCTTTTGTCCAGCGCCGACTATTCGCAGCTCGTCGTTGCCTACAAGAACGGCGCATCCGGTGAAACTGATCCGACGTCGCCGACGTGGTGGACAGCGCCGAAGACATTCACGAGGCCGCGTGGATGAACGAGACTCCGGCGGTGATCGTGAACATCCAGCGGCAGCCGGGCGCCAATATCATCTCGGTGGTGGACGGCATCAAGAAGCTTCTGCCGCAGCTCACGTCCACGCTTCCCGCAGTCGGTCCAGGTGAAAGTACTGACCGACCGCACCAACACCATTCGCGCATCGGTGAGCGACGTCGAGTTTGAGCTGATGCTGACCATCGGCCTGGTGGTGATGGTGATTTTCCTGTTTTTGCGGAGCCTCGTCGGCCACCATCATTCCGAGCGTCGCGGTGCCGCTTTCGCTGGTGGGCACGTTCGGCGTGATGTATCTGCTGGGCTACAGCCTGAACAATCTGACGCTGATGGCGCTGACCATCTCGACCGGATTCGTGGTGGACGACGCGATCGTGATGATCGAGAACATCGTGCGCTTCATCGAGGAAGGCGAGCATCCGCTGCGTGCCGCGCTGAAGGGCGCCGAGCAAATCGGCTTCACCATTGTGTCGCTCACCGATTTCGCTGGTGGCGGTTCTGATTCCGCTGCTTTTCATGGGCGACATCGTCGGCCGCCTGTTCCGCGAATTCGCAGTGACGCTGTCGATCACGATCCTGGTGTCGGCCGTGGTGTCGCTGACGCTGACGCCGATGATGTGTTCCAAACTGCTGAAGCACACCCCGGAAGCCGAGCAGGGACGGCTCTTCCGCGTGTCGGAGAAGGTCTGGAACTGGGTGACCGGGCTGTACGACACAACCCTGCAATGGGTGCTGGAGCGGCAAACCGCAACACTGCTGGTGGCCGCGGCGACGCTGGCGGCTAACCGTGTTTCTGTTCATCGTGATCCCCAAAGGCTTCTTCCCCATTCAAGACACCGGCGTGATTCAGGGAATCTCGGAAGCCGCGCAAACCGTATCGTTCACCGAGATGTCGCGCGAGCAGCAGCAACTGACGCAGGTGATTTTGCAGGATCCGGCCGTGGAGAGCCTCTCGTCCTTCATCGGCGTGGACGGAACCAACACCACGCTGAACAGCGGGCGCATTCTGATCAATCTGAAGCCGCTGGCTGAGCGCAAAGATCAACGCGACCGACGTGATCACCCGCTTGCAGCCGAAACTGGCGCAGATCTCGGGAATCACTCTGTTCATGCAGCCGGTGCAGGATCTGACCGTCGAAGATCGCGTGAGCCGGACGCAGTATCAATACACGCTGGAAGATCCGAGCAGCGACGAACTGAACGTCTATGCGCCGCGCCTGGTGGCGCAGGCTGCAGCAAGCGCCGGAACTGCGCGACGTGGCCAGCGATCAGCAGGTGCTTGGGCTTGCAAGCGCGCCTGGTCTACGATCGCGTGACGGCTTCGCGGCTGGGCATCACGCCGTCGGCGATCGATCAGACGCTGTACGACGCCTACGGCCAGCGCCAGGTCTCCACCATGTTCACGCAGTTGAACCAGTACCACGTGGTGCTGGAAGTGAAGCCGAACTTTCAGAGCACGCCGATCGATCTGCGCGGGCTGTTCGTCCGAACGGGCGCGGCAGGCGGCTCGTCGGGCGTGGTCGCGGGAGGCACGGGAACCGCGGTCACCAGCGGCCCCACCAGCTCGGCCATCGCGTCGCAGGCCAGCTTGAATTCCACCGGATCGAGCAGCGCGGCGGGAGCAGCGGCCATCGCGTCCACCACGGCCTTTCCGAACGGCGGCCAAGTTCCGCTCGCGGCGTTCAGCACCGCTGGAGACTCGCACGGCGCCCATCGCGATCAACCATCAGGGCCAGTTTCCGGTGGTCACGCTGTCGTTCAATCTGGCGCCCGAACGCGTCGCTCGGCGAAGCCGTGGAAGCGGTGAACAAGGCCAAGGAAGACGTGGGACTGCCGCCCAGCATCCAAGCGGCGTTTCAAGGCAGCGCCGAAGCGTTCCAGGCGTCGCTGGCGAATGAGCCGATCCTGATTCTGGCGGCGCTGGTGACGGTGTACATCGTGCTGGGCGTCTTGTATGAAAGCTACATTCATCCGGTCACGATTCTTTCCACGCTGCCGTCGGCCGGCGTGGGCGCGCTGCTGGCGCTGTTCATCACGCGCAGCGACTTCAGCGTGATCGCGCTCATCGGCATCGTGCTGCTGATCGGCATCGTGAAAAAGAACGCGATCATGATGATCGATTTTGCCTTGGAAGCCGAGCGCCACGAAGGCAAGCCGCCGCTCGAAGCGCCATCTATCAAGCCTGCCTGCTGCGCTTCCGGCCCATCATGATGACCACCATGGCGGCGCTGTTGGGCGGCGTTCCGCTGGCGCTGGGCACGGGCGTGGGCTCGGAGCTGCGGCGTCCGCTCGGCATCACGATCGTGGGCGGCTTGATCTTCAGCCAGATGCTGACGCTCTATACGACGCCGGTGATTTACCTGTTCTTCGATCGCCTGGCGATCCGATTCTCACGGCGGCATCGGGAGATGCGCGCCGGCGTCCGGCATCGTGCAGCCCAGCCCGGCGCAATAGCCATGAACATTTCGGAACCATTCATTCGCCGGCCGATCGCGACCACGCTGCTCACCGCGGCGGTTGCGCTGGCGGGCGCCGCGGCGTTCCGCTTGTTGCCGGTATCGCCGCTGCCGCAAGTGGACTTCCCGACCATCTCGGTGTCGGCGGCGACTGCCAGGCGCGAGTCCCGAGACCATGGCGTCCTCGGTGGCCACGCCGCTCGAACGCCAGTTCGGCCACATCGCCTCGGTTACCGAAATGACTTCGTCCAGCACGCTGGGCGCATCCAGCATCACCCTGCAATTCGATCTGAACCGCAATATCGACGCGGCGGCGCGCGATGTGGAAGCAGCCATCAACGCGGCGCGCGGATACTTGCCGGCGAATCTTCCGAGCAACCCGAGTTATCGCAAAGTGAATCCGGCCGACGCGCCCATTTTCATGCTGGCGCTCACGTCCGACCAGCTCTCCAAGGGCCAGATGTACGACGCCGCGTCCACCATCATGGCGCAGAAGCTGTCGCAGGTAAGCGGCGTGGGCCAGGTGACGGTGGGCGGAAGCGCGCTGCCGGGCGTGCGCGTCGAGCTGAATCCATCGGCGCTGAACAAATATGGCATCGGCTTCGAACAGGTGCGATCGGCGCTGGCCGGATCGAATGCAAACACACCGAAAGGAGATTTTCAGGACGCCAAGCGGCGCTGGGAAGTGGGCGCGAACGATCAGATTTTCCACGCCATCGATTACCAGCCGCTGGTGATCGCCTATCGCAACGGATCGGCGGTGCACATCTCCGACGTCGGCCAGGCGGTGGATTCGGTGGAGGACATGCGCAACGCCGGTTACGCCAACGGCAAGCCATCGGTGCTGGTGATCGTGTTCCGGCAGCCCGGCGCGAACATCATCGACACCGTGGATCAGATCCGGGCGGTTCTGCCGCAGCTGGAAGCGTCCATCCCGCGCGCCATCAACCTGCGCGTGGCCATGGATCAGACCATCACCATTCGCGCTTCGGTGCAGGATGTCGAGATCACGCTGGTCATTTCGATCGCGCTGGTGATTCTGGTGGTATTCGTTTTCTTGCGCAGCGTGCGGACCACGTTCATTCCCAGCGTCGCCGTGCCGGTTTCGCTGATTGGAACCTTCGGCGTGATGTATCTGGCGGGCTTCAGCATCGACAATCTATCGCTGATGGCGCTGACCATTTCCACCGGATTTGTGGTGGACGACGCGATCGTGGTGATCGAAAACATCACGCGCTATATCGAGCATGGGATGCAGCCGTTCCAGGCCGCGCTGAAGGGCGCGCAGGAGATCGGCTTCACCGTGCTCACCATCAGCATGTCGCTGGTGGCGGTCTTCATTCCGCTGCTGCTGATGGGCGGCATCGTGGGGCGGCTGTTCCGCGAGTTCGCTGTCACGCTGTCGGTGGCGATCCTCGTCTCGATGGTGATTTCGCTGACCACCACTCCGATGATGTGCGCGCATCTGCTGCGGGAGGAACGCGATCACGGCTGGCTTTACCAGAAGAGCGAGCGGGTCTTCAACGCGATGGTGAATCTCTACGGGCGAACGCTCTCGGCCGTCCTGCGGCATCCGGCGTTAACGCTGGCTGAGTCTGCTTGCGACCCTGGCGCTCACTGTCTATTTGTACATCCAGATGCCCAAGGGATTCTTTCCGCAGCAGGACACCGGCCGGCTGAGCGGGCAAATTCAGGCGGATCAGGACACGTCGTTTCAGACCATGGATAAGACGCTGCGGGAAATGGTTGGAATCATCGACGCCGATCCGGCCATCGATACCGTGAACGCATTTTCGGGCGGCGGCGGAGGCACAACAACAAATACCGCGCGCATGTTCATTGCGCTGAAGCCGCTCGCAGAGCGCAAGATCAACGCCGACCAGATCATCGCAGCGCTGCGGCCAAAGCTGGCGCGGGTGCCCGGAGCGACGCTGTATCTGCAGGCCGTCCAGGACCTGCGCGTGGGCGGCCGGTCGAGCAATGCGCAGTATCAATACACCATGCGCGCCGACAATCTGAGCGATCTGACAACGTACGCGCCGCGCATGCTGGACCGAGCTGAAGGGCATCCGTGTCATCACCGACGTCAACAGCGATCAACAGGATCGCGGCTTGCAGGCCATGGTGGAATACGACCGCAAGACTGCCGCGCGATTCAACATCTCGCCGCAACTGATCGACGCCGTGCTGTACGATGCATTCGGCCAGCGGCAGGTGTCCACCATGTATTCGTCGCTGAATCAATATCACGTGGTGATGGAGGCCGCGCCGCAATACTGGCAGAATCCGAACACGCTGCGCGAAGTGTATGTTGCGTCGCCCAACGGCGGCGAAGTGCCTTTAAGCGCGATCGCGAAGAACGACCACCGCCACCGCGCCGCTCTCGGTGAACCATCAAGGCTTGTTTCCCGCCATCACGTTGTCGTTCAATTTACAGCCGGGCGCGGCGTTGGGAACGGCAGTGAACGGCGATTGAGGCAGCCGGCAAAAAGATCGGGTTGCCGGCGACCATCCAGACCGGATTCGCGGGCACGGCGCAAGCCTATCAGGATTCGCTGGGCAGCGAGCCGTTGTTGATCGCAACGGCGCTGGCCACGGTTTACATCGTGCTCGGCATCCTGTATGAAAGCTACATCCATCCGGTGACCATTCTGTCGACTCTGCCGTCGGCCGGCGTGGGCGCGCTGCTGGCGCTCGAGCTGACGCGCACGGACTTGAGCGTGATCGCGATCATCGGAATCATTCTGCTGATCGGCATCGTAAAGAAGAACGCGATTCTGATGATCGATTTTGCGATCGCCGCGGAGCGCAACGAAGGCAAAAGCTCGCGGGACGCCATCTTCGAGGCGTGCCTGCTGCGATTCCGGCCGATTCTGATGACCACCATGGCGGCGCTGCTCGGGCGCGCTGCCGCTGGCGTTGGGAACCGGCACAGGATCGGAGCTGCGGCGTCCTCTCGGCATCACGATCATCGGCGGCCTGATCTTCAGCCAGATGCTGACCCTTTACACGACGCCGGTGGTTTATCTGTACTTCGACCGGCTGCAGCAGTGGCGCGAACGGCAGCGCGCGCGGCGCCGGACAGAACCGGATGACGAGCCGCTGGGCTCGGAGGTTTGAAGGCGGAAGTGATAGATTTGAGCGAGGGGTACGGGCGGATGATGGATCAGAAGGATAGGTGGCGGCGCGCAGCTTTTTGTTGCACGCTCGCGGGCGCGCTGCTGGTTTCGAGCGGCTGCCGCGAGGTGGGTCCCAACTACACCCGGCCGCCCGCGGTCGTGCCTCAGGCGTTCAAGGAGAAGCCGCCCGATGGCTGGAAAGAAGCGCAGCCGAGCGACACCGCACTCAAAGGGAAGTGGTGGGAGATTTATAACGATCCGCAGCTTAATGCGCTCGAAGAGCAAGTGAGCATCTCGAATCAGAACGTGCTGGCCGCCGAAGCCCAATACACTGCGGCCCGTGCCGAGGTGCAGATTGCGCGCTCGGCGCTGTATCCGACAGTCACCGCCGGCCCCACCACCCAAGTGGCGCAAGGCACGGGCGGTGTTTCGGCCAATCAGGTGGCGGCCGCCCGCGGAGTTCACACCAACTATCAGATTCCCTTCGATGTCTCCTATCAGGTGGACTTGTGGGGCGCCATCCGGCGCAACATTCGGGCCAGCGCCGAGACCGCGCAAGCCACCGAGGCGCAGCTTGAGAACGCCAAACTCACCTACCAGGCGGACTTGGCACAGGATTACTTCCAGTTGCACGGGACCGACGGCGATATCGCCCTGCTGCAATCCACCGTCGATTCTTACACGAATTTTCTGAAGCTGACGCAGGCCCGCCACGATTCCGGCGTCGCTTCCGGCGCCGACGTGGCACAAGCGGAAACCCAGCTCGATTCCGCCAAGGAACAGCTGATCGATATCGGTGTAGCGCGCGCGCAGTACGAACACGCGATTGCGATTCTGATCGGCAAGCCGCCCTCCGAGTTGGGCATCCAGCCGCAGCCTCTCAAGGGCGAGCCGCCGCAAGTCCCGGTAGCCTTGCCTTCCACGCTGCTCGAACGGCGGCCGGATATCGCCATGTCGGAACGGCAGATGGCCGAACTGAACGAGCAGATCGGGATTGCGGATGCGGCCTACTATCCGTCTTTGGCTCTCAGTGCGGGCGCGGGATTGTCCAGTTCCAGCTTCGTGAGCCTGTTTACCTGGGCCGCCCGGTTCTGGTCGGCGGGCGCCACCCTGTCGCAAACCTTGTACGACAACGGAAGGCGGCGCGGGCAGGTGAACGTCGCGAAAGCCGATTTTGATGCGGCTATGGCGAACTACCGCCAAACGGTATTGAATGCCTTCCAACAAGTGGAAGATGAGCTGGCGGCTCTGCGAATTCTCGAACGGGAAACCGGCGCCACCAACGAGACCGTTCAGGCGGCGCAACTCGCGCTCGATATCACCACCGCCCAATACAAAGCCGGCACTGCTACGTATCTGAACGTGGAAACGTCGCAGACGGCATTGTTCGCCGAACAAAAGGCCCTGGTCGATCTATTGACGCGACGCATGGTTTCGAGCGTGTTGCTCGTGGAGGCTCTCGGCGGCGGTTGGGATTCGTCGCAATTGCCAGCGGTCAGCGAACTCACCACGAGCGACAAGTCCGCCAAAAACTGATCCGCTAGAAACTGATCTTGTCCTTGGCCGCCGCGATCTTCTTGCCGTCCACCCCGTAGATAATCAGCAAATCACCCCAGGCGTGATAATCGCCGTGGCGCTCGCGGTATTTCACCACAGCATCGGCCTCTTCGTTCGTCAGACCGAGACCCTTCGCGATCTCCTCGGCCGAAGCTTTGTTGACGTTGATTTTGGTCGCGTCCTCAATCTTGGGGAAATTCTCGAAGAGGTAGGCCGCGATGATATCGAGCTCGGCCTTCGTCGCCTGCGCGCCGCGATCGCCCATGCGATACACGATGGTCTCGTATTCTTCCTTGGTGAAGCGATAGACCGTGATTTCCTCGGCTTTGTGACAGCCGACGCACGCACGCAGGATCAGTTCCTTGCCCTTGCCCTCGGGCAGGTCGGCAGCGTTCACTTGCACTGAAAGCAGCCCCGAAAAAACGCCCAGGCACGCGATCAGCTTCAAGCGGGTCTCCTGTTACGGCCGGTGAAAGCGTCCTTCGAGAACGCCCTTGGCGAGGATGTGTCCCTGCATCGCTGCAAGAACGTCGGCGCGGCTGGCATCCGGTCCGAGATCGAGCTTCGTATCCAGTGCGAAGAGTTCGAAGGTGTAGTGATGATACGGGCCGGCCGGCGGAGCTCCCGGTCCCATGTAGCCCACGCCGCCGCGCAGGTTCTTCGCGTTGACGGACCCATCCGCGAGTTTCGCGTCAGCAGGAACGGCGCCCGGAAGTCCGGTAGCGGTGCCGGGAATGTTGAAAATCATCCAGTGCAGAACGTCGTCGGTCTTGCGCATCAAGGCCACATCGGGATCGTGAAGGATCAAGGCGAAGGTGACGGTGCCCATGGGCACGTGTGTCCACTCGAGTTTCGGGGAAACCGCGTTGGGGTCGGCCTGCGTGTACTTGTTCGGAATGATGCTGCCATCCTCGAAGTCAGGGGACGTGAGCGTGAGGCCGGGTCCGGGCGGGGGACCTCCAGCCTTGGGCTGCGCGAAGGCCAAGCCCAGGCTCGCCGCGAAGAAGAGTGCTGCTCCAACAGTGAGTGTTTTCATGAGTGTTTCTCCTTGGAATGTATCAGCATATCACGCACGGGCGAGAAGTTATCCAAGGGGCCGTGCTATGATCGGGCTTCCTCGCGAATTCAGCGAGTTCAATACCCTTCGGAGGGCCCCTTCATGGCAGGGCAAGCGGCGAAGTCGCCACAGAAACAATCGCGCAATTCCGCAAGCGGAGAGCAGCACTTAGCCGGGCATTTGGCGTTCGAAATGGCGCGCGTTGTGGAAGAAGCTGCCATTGCGGCCGCGCGCACCATGGGACAAGGCGACCGGCCCGGCTCCGATCACGCCGCCGTACAAGCCATGCGGCGCGCTTTTGAAGATGTGCCCATCGCCGGAAACATCGTGATTGGCGAAGGCGAGCGCGATGAAGCGCCCATGTTGTACATTGGCGAGCGGGTCGGCGCCACGCCGCCCACGGGCCTGGAATATCCGGCAGTCGACATCGCCGTGGATCCGCTGGAGGGCACCAACTTGTGCGCCACCGGCGCGGCCAATTCCATCGCGGTGCTCGCCGCTTCCGAAGCCGGCGGGCTGCTCCACGCGCCGGATTGCTACATGGAGAAGATCATCGCCGGGCCGGGCTGCCAGGGCGCGTTGGATCTCGACGCTCCTCCCGAAGACAATCTCAAAGCCATTGCGAAACGGCTGGATCGCGACGTGGATGATCTCGTCGTGATGGTGTTGGACCGGCCGCGCCATGAAGAGCTGATCACAAAACTGCGCAAGGCAGGAGCGCGTATCCGCTTGATCGGCGATGGCGACTTGTCGGCTGGAATTGCGGCTGCGGTTCGCGGCGCGGGTGTCCACGCGGTAATGGGAATCGGCGGAGCGCCGGAAGGAGTAATCACCGCGGCAGCGATGCGCTGCCTGCACGGCGAAATGCTCGGGCGGCTGGTGGTCGGCAGCAAAGAGATGGAGCGGCGCATGGAGAAGATGGGCATCAGCGATGTGAAGAAGATCTACCGAGCCCAGGACCTGGCCCCCGGTAAAAAGATCATCTTCGCCGCGTGCGGCGTCACACCGGGAAATCTTCTGCAGGGCGTGCGATTCTTCGGCGACGGCCACCGGACGCACTCTTTGGTAATGACGTCGAGCCCGAACACCGTCAGCTTCCGCGACACTGTGCATCTAACCGGTAAACCGGATCGGCGGGGAGTGCGGTTGTTCTAGTTCATCCGCCCCAGCCAGCGATGAATCGCGCCGAGTTGCTGTGCCACCTGCGCCCGATCCTGGGCCTCGGGCGCGTACTTCAAATACATCTCCAGATCGCTCTGAGCGCCGCGAAACTGGCGTAGCCGCAACCGGGCGAACCCGCGCGCTTTGTAGTATTCGGCGTTTTCGGGAAAGCCTTCCAATAGCAGATCCGTCACCGCCACCATCTTCTCGAACCGCTTGCCGCGAAAGTACGCCGAGCGCAGATTATTGAGCATCCGAACCAGTATGTACCGCGTGCCAACCGGCGCGAGGGCCTTGGCGTCAGCCTCCGACCCGGTGCGTTCGCGCGCCAGCTTCAGGCAATCGTCCGTGGTGAGCAGCTTGCCCGAGTGGAACGGATCGATGTAGGTGGAGAATTCGCCGTCATTGTATTCGACAATGAAGTGGCCCGGTAGCCCGACCCCGGCAACCGGTTGGCCGAGCCGCCGCGCAACTTCGATATAGACCACCGAGAGCGCGATCGGAATACCGGTCCGGCGATCCAACACGTAGTTGAGGCAATTGTTGCGCGGATCGTTGTAGTCCATCTCATTGCCGTGGAAGCCGAGCTCGTCGAAGAAATACTTGTTCGCAACGAGCACAAATTCGCGGCCGGGCGCGCCGGACGGCAGGCGCGATGCGATCACCGAAGCCAGCCGGTCGAGAATCGCCAGGAAGGGCTGTGGATCGAGATCGGGCGTCTCGATGGACGCGATTTCGAGAGCAGCCACGTCCAGCCGCGCCTCCGGCGTGTCCAATAACGCCGCCCGCAGCGCTTCCATCTAATCTTCCGTCCTTTCCGAATTGTTACACCGCGTACGGCCACCTGCACGCGCAGGATCTCCCCGCCGGCTTTCGCAATCGCGGACGACACGCGTTCCTGGGCGCCGCGTTCCACCAGAAAGAAGACGCAACCGCCGCCGCCCGCGCCGCATACTTTGGCGCCGAGCGAGCCCGCGCGCCTGGCCAGCGCAATCAAACGATCGATCGCGGGAGTGGAAATGCCGGGAGCGTTCTTGCGCCGGTGCGACCATTCTTCGCGCAGCAAGCGCCCGGCTTCCGTCCAATCGGCTTTCTCGACGGCGGCTCGCATCGCGGAAGCAATTGCGGCAATGTGTCCGAAAATTGCGTTGCACTTTGCGGTCGCCGTTGATGTACGCTTTGGTAACTTCCCAGTTGTTGATCCCGGAATTGCGCGGCGCGCCGGTGTAGCAGAGAACGATGCGCTGGTTGAAGTCGTCGAGATCCACCGGAATCGCGACGCGTCGCACGCCGGCCGGTCCGAGTTCGATGGCGCTGACCCCGGCATAAAGCGCCGGGTAGTAATCCTGCACGCCCGCCGGCACGCGGATGATCTGCGCCTCGACGTTTTGCGCGATTTCGCGGATTTTCTCCGGACCGTGGCCTGCGCCAGTGAGACGATTGAGCGCGCTCGCGCACGCGATCATGAGCGCCGAGGATCCCGCGATGCCCGCGCCCGCCGGCGCCTCCGAATCCGTCTGCATCGCAACGCCCGTTCGCGGACGGAAAAAGCGCAGCAGGTGAGCGGCCAGCGGCAGTCGAGGCTGGGCAGCATCATCGAGCTCCGCAAGCGATCCGAAATTCTCGGTCATATTAAGATCGTCGGAGCGCAGCCGGATCTCGGGGGAACGGAGCGTTTCAAGCGTGCAGTGCGTATAGCGGTTGATGGCGAAATTCACGGTAACCGCTCCGGGATGAAATAGATACAGGGGCCAGATATCGAGAGTCCCGCCGGCCAGGTCGACGCGGCAGGGCGCCTCCGCGGTGATTCGCATGTGAACCCTTACTATACCGTGGGAATATTCAAAAACCCATGATTTGTGTCGATAGGACAGGTGATGAGGCTCGTCCTAGCTCTCGGAATGGTCGCAGCCGTTGGCGGATGGGCACAAACCAAGCCGGCCTCGGTTTCAGCGGCAGAAGCGATGCCCAAACCGGCCCCGCAAGCCGCTGCACCGCCCGCGTCCGCCCCGAAAACGCCTGCCGAACCGACACCAGCCACCGATTCCCCCACGCAGAAACCCGACAAAGATAATGTACAATCCGCCATGGCGCTATCGCTTGCCAAGCAACGCGTTGCCGCGATGCAGCAAATCGCGGCCGTAATGGGTAAATCGCCCACGCCTGCGGCATCCTTCTTTACCGTTCCCTGGATCGAGACCCCGGTCCCGTTCAGCCAGCCTCCCTGCGATCCGTTGCCGGCGGCGGAACTGGACAAACTGGTAGAGCAAGGCTCGCATCAAGGCGTAAAACCGGAACTGATTCGCGCTGTGATCGCCGAAGAATCCGGCGGCCGGCCCTGCGCCGTCTCCTGGAAAGGCGCGCAAGGCCTGATGCAGTTGATGCCCGCGACATCGGAACAGTTTGGGGTGAAAGACCCGTTCGATCCACTGCAAAACGTGGAGGCGGGCACCAAGCTGCTGAAGCAGTTGATGACCAAGTACAAAGACGATACGAGCCTGGCGTTGGCCGCTTACAATGCGGGCGAAGGCCGGGTGGATCGGGACGGCGGCGTCCCGCTCATCCCCGAGACACAGAACTATGTCAACGACATACAAACCAAGCTGACGCAGAAGTAGGCGTGCAGATCAAGCAATTTCAATAGGATAGCCCCATCGCCGGTTAAACTTTTCACAACCCTCGGACGATAACTACAGGTGAGCCTGCTCACACCGGACAGGCCAGTTCGCAATGCCGGTTCCAAACATACCGTTACATTCGAGCTCCCGGGCGGGTCTGCCAGTTAGCCTGCCGAAGCTGGAGAAGCCCTGTCTCGAAATCGCATCCATTCCCCTTTTCGATGCGGACGATGATGCGGTCAGTCCTGCCACCATCCTGGTGGTGGATAGCGAAGAGATCAATCGGAGACTGCTGAAGGCGATTTTCAAGACCACGCCGTACAAGATTCTGGAGGCGCGCAAAGCTTCGGAAGCCACGGCGCTGCTCGAAACAGAGAAGATCGACCTGGTGATTCTGGATTTGATGCTTCCCGAGATGAGCGGGCCGGAACTGTGCCGTTGGATGAAGGCGCACCGGACGACGCAACTGATCCCGGTCCTGATGATCACCAACATCCTCGGCGTGGAAAACGAGATTGTCGGCATTTCTTCTGGCGCGGACGAATTCCTGATCAAGCCCCTGCATCCCGCCGTGGTCCGGACGCGCGTCCGCGCCATGTTGCGCAACAAGACTCTGATCGATTCGCTCGAAGAGGCCGAATCCATTCTGCTCGCGCTGGCGCAAACGGTCGAGCATCGCGACCCATACACCGGAAAACACTGCCAGCGGCTGGCGGTAGCCTCCGTCATGCTGGGCGAGGCCTTGGGACTGCCCAGCGAGGATCTCACATCGCTGTATCGCGGCGGCTTCCTGCACGACATCGGGAAGATCGCGATTCCCGACGCTATTCTCTTCAAGCGCGGCCCCTTGACCGAAGAAGAGTGGGACGTGATGCGCAGTCATCCGGTGCGCGGCGAGGAAATCTGCCGGCAGATGCGCAGCCTGTCGCCCGTTTTGCCGATCATTCGCAGCCATCATGAACGGTGGGACGGTTCCGGTTACCCGGACGGCCTGGCGGGTGAAGAAATCCCGCTGCTGGCCCGCATTCTCCAGGTCGCCGATATCTACGATGCGCTCACCACCGAGCGGCCTTACAAACTCGCGCTGGCTCCCGAGACCGCCTTCACCGTAATGGAAGAAGAGGTACGGCGCGGATGGCGCGATCCCGAGCTGGTACCGTTGTTTGCCAGCATCATCCAGACCCATCCCAGCGCCGATCTCACATCGCTCGAAGCCTCGCTTGAAAACATGCGCGTCGCCATTTCGCGATAGTCTAAGCTCGTAGCTTGAACCCTCTCAAAATCCTCAACCAGGAAATCATCGCCTGCGAGCGCTGCCCGCGCCTGGTCGCCTATCGCGCCGAGATCGGGCGCGTGAAACGGCGCGCTTATCGCGATCAAGAATATTGGGCTAAGCCCGTGCCCGGCTTCGGCGATCCGCGCGCGCGCCTTCTGTTGATCGGTCTCGCGCCGGGAGCACATGGCGCCAATCGAACCGGCCGAATGTTCACCGGCGACAGCTCGGGCGATTTTCTCTACAAGGTCCTCTACTCCACCGGGTTTGCGTCGCAGCCTACCAGCACTTCGCGCAACGACGGTCTCAAGCTGATCGACGCCTACATCACCGCCGTTGCACGCTGTGCGCCGCCCGACAACAAACCGGCGCTCGACGAAATCCGAAACTGCCGCCCCTATCTTATCCGGGATCTCGAACTGCTCAAGAGAGTGAAGGTCGTCGTTGCGCTGGGCCGCGTCGCATTTGACGCGTACCTCGGCATTCTGCGGGAGCAAGGCAAGATCGCGCGGCGATCCGCTTTCGCTTTTGGGCATAATGCGGTGCACCAAACCGGGCCCGGGCAGCCGCTCTTCATCGGCTCCTATCACCCCAGCCAGCAGAACACTTCGACCGGCAAGCTGACCGAAGCGATGTTTCGCGCGGTCTTTCAGCGCGCGCGGCAGCGCATCAATGCGACGAGTTGACTGCGGCCGCCGGCACTGGATTGAACGACGCGTCCATCAGCAGCATCCCGAGTCTGGCGCCATCGCCAGGCGCGATGTAGGGATTGTGAACATGCATTCGTACGGTGGTAAGACTGTCCTTCGATAGCCAACGTTCCGGCACATCGTGTTGGTAGAGTGTATCGCCGTCCTTGGAGAACACCGCCTGATCGAGCAAATGGCCGTTCACGTAGAAGTCCACGCGCAGGGGCCCGGTCTGCTTCAGAGTGGAGGGCGTCAGGAAGAAACGCTCTATGAACCAGTGGTGCTCCGGTGAAGAAAGGCGAAAGCGGAGCTCGGGTTGGTCCAAGGTCCAATAGCCGGTCTCATCGGGAGACCCGATCTGGACGTTTTTCACCAAATACTGCCGGGCGCCTGGTCCTCCGATGGAAAACGCTTCCCCCAATGCCAGGCTCGGATGGGCAGCCTTCCGCAAATTGAGCCGCACGCTTCGATAAGCGTCCGAGTTGTCGAGCTCCACATAGTGGCCGTCTTCAAACGTGAAGATATGATCGTAATGCCCCAGGCGCTCCATGGGAATTCGTTGTTCTTGGGGGCCGTTCAACAAGGTGATAAAGAGATCGCTGTCGCGATACAAGATGCGCAGCAGGAAAACCAGATCCCAGCTCGCGCCGAACGGTGTCTGTACGAAAAGGAGCTTGGCATGCTGCGGCAGGCGCGGATAAAGATGCGTCAACTCGGTAGCCGCCAACTTGTATGGCGAATACTGCGGGTCAGGGGCGGGCGGCCAGTGCTGGTAATCGATCACCGAGATGATCGCGGCCGTGATGATGAAGAGTCCGATTGAAGCGCGCTCGGCTGAAACCGCGCGAAAGCTTGAAATGACGGCGCACAGCTTGTCCTTGATTCCAACCAGGCACGCCGCCGCGAATAGCGCCATCCCAGCCAGCGGAAGGTACAAAACGAAACCCAGACGAGCTGCGACGAATGAAACCGGCAGCAGGCCGATCACGAAAAAGAGCAGTCCGAACCATGCCGCGCGCGAGCGCATCCACAGCGCTATGGCGATCAGCACCGCGAAGACGCAGCCTACTTCGAACGGCGTCAGGGGTGTGACGCCGAGCACCGCCTGCGGATTGCTTCGGTACAGCAAGTTGGCCAGATAGACGCCGGTGTTCTCAATGTAGTGGCGCCAGGTGTAATGGGGCACGTAGGCGGCGGCGCTGGTCAGACCTTCCGTGCTGAGTTTGGCCGGAAGATATGCCAGGACGCACAACGCACCCGCCAGAGCCATTCTTCCTTCCCGGATGCTCCAACGGACCAGCGAGCGGAGGCTGCGATAATCCGGTGGATGCCAAAGGATTTCGTAGAGCAGCAGCATCACCGGCAGCGTCGCCGCCATTTCCTTGGAATTCAGCGCACAGATGAAGCACGCGAGAAGCCCGAGCGTCTCCCAGAGGCCCGGCAACCGATTCTGCCCGCGGGCTCGCAAATAGATCAACAGCGCAAGAAAGTAGAACAGGAAGCAGAATGCGTCGTACATCGAGCCGGCGTTGTAGTACAGATACCAGAACTTCCCATGAAAGGAGAAAAGCAGCGCCGCGATAGCGCCGATCTCGCGCGATCCGCCGATCCGGCTCAACACCAGGTAGGCCAACAGCAGATTCAGCAACATCGCCGCGAAAAACACAACGTAGACGGGGCGTGGATTGAAGCCGAAAATGGCGAAGAGGCTGCGATAGACGATGCCTCCGAAAGGCCGGTAGTAGGGCGTCCAAAAGAAGAAATTGGCTTTCACCAGGGCGCTGACGGGCTTGCCCAGGTAACCGTACAGGTTCATCAAATCGTCGCCGGTAAAATACCCGAGCACGCCGCGCCAGGTGAAGAACAGGAAGAAACCGGCGATGAACAAGCCCGCCAGAATCGCGCGAAGCAAGCTGCCGCTTCCAGATGAACGGGCGGTACCCGGCTGCGTCAAGGATCCTTGCGCCATGCTTGCTGCAACTTTTCGGCGAACGGAGAGCCGGACGGAGCGGAGCCCTGGTGTTGATGTTCCGCTGATTCTTGGGGCGCCGGCGGGGCAACTGGTTCGGCGACGGCTCGGCGGCGCGTCCTCCAGATACTTCGCTTTCTTCAAAATGGAACGCTCCAGCGACGGGCTGTAACCAGTCCAGCAGCCTTCGACGTGCCGGTCCTTTTCGGCCAGCATACGCATGCATTCCATTTTCGAATCGAGGTTGTCCAGGTGATGCAGCAGCAACGCCTCGGGGAACAGCGGCACTTTGGGCGAACCGTACTCCAGCTCGCCGTGATGGCTGACGATCATGTGTTCCACCAGCACGCTGAGCTTGGGCGGGAAATCGGGAACCTGCTGCAGTTTTTCGTGCAACATCCGCAGTCCGATCACGATATGGCCGAGCAATTGCCCTTCGGTGCTATAGCCGAAGCTGCGATCGTAAGTCAGCTCGGCGACTTTGCCGATGTCGTGCAAAACTGCTCCCGCGAGCAGCAACTCGTAGTCCACGTTCCCGTAGTGCGACGCAGTGAGATGGCACAGCCGGCAGACCGACAGCACGTGCTCGATCAAACCGCCCAGATAGGCGTGATGCACGTGCTTGGCGGCGGGAGCGGTGCGGTACATGCGCGCCAGCGGCTCGTCGTTCAGGAATGCTTCGAGCAGCGCCCGCAGGTGCGGATTGCGCATCCCCGCCACCAGGGCGCGCAACTCCCCGAACATTTCCATCGGATCGCGCGTGGACGCCGGAAAGAAATCCGCGAAATCGACGTCCGCATCCAGCACGCGGGCCATCTTGTGAACCGTCATCTGCAGCCGGTTCTGGAAGATCTGCAGCAGGCCTTTGACCTTCACGAAATCGTCGCGCTCGAACGTGTCCATCACTTCGGCAACGTTGTCCCACATCTTGGCGTCGATCTCGCCGGTGCGGTCGCCCAAGCAGCAGCGAAAGGTAAGGCTCGCCGGATTTCTTCTGCCGGACGTCTTTGCCGTGAACCAGAAGCGTGGTAGTGAATACCTGGTTCGGCTTTAGGTCACTCAAATAGGGCGGCTTCATTGCAGCGTGCCGAAATCTACTGGGAGGAACTGGTGCCGATGGTCTGCGTCCCTGGGACCGGAATGGTCCACAGCAGCCGCTTGCGGTGGATCTTGCTCGCGACCTCTTCCTTCTTCACGGTTTCCGGCTTCAACTGCGCGGGATCAACCCAGGCGGTGTCCTTGCCCGTTGCGGCGCCGGTGTCGATGTAATCGGCTTTGATCTCCAGGAACGCGTCCTTGCGCAGCTTGGTGAGATACTCACGCACGGCAGCATCCATCTTTGGCGCCAGCAATCTCTCGGTGATCTATATTTTCCACTTCGGAAAGCTCGGCCTGCCCGGCCTTCTGATGATCCTCCACGCGCAGAATCAAAAATCCGTTGCCTGTTTTGATGGGATCGGTAATGTAGCCTTTGGGCTGGCTCCAGACCAAATCCTCCAGGTTCTTGGCGAGATCGCCCTTCTTGAACGGGGCCGGAAACTCGCCCATGCTCTTGGCGGTGAGCGAATCGGAATTGTCGCGAGCCATCTCGGCGAATCGCTCGCCCTTGCGCGCGCGTCGCCACCAAGTCCTTGGCCTTCTTTTCGGCGGCCGCCACGCCCGCGGCATCCTTGCCTTCGGTGGAGACCAGAATCTCCTGCAGAACAATGCGCTCATCGCGCACGAACTCCACTTTGTGCTCGTTGTAATATTTCTCGACTTCGTCGTGCTTCACCGACATCTTCTCGGTAACTTCCTCGCGGATCACGCGTTGAGTCAAGGCGCGAGTTTTCATTTCCTGCCTGAAGTCTTCAAACGACATGCCGCTTTGTTCCTTGACATACTGCTGGAACTTTTCCGGATCGGCAATCTTGCTATCGCTCTGGATCGCGGCCATCTGTTTGCTGATGTCGCTGTCCACGTTAATATTGAGGTCCTTGGCTTTTTGCGTCAGGAGCAATTGATCGATACGATCCCGAAGCATGTTTTTCTCGCCTTCGGCGAGCTGCTGCTCCAGTTCGGTGCCGACCGCGCCACTGGCGCGCAGGGATTCGATGAGCTCCTGGCGGCTGCGTGCGAGATCGCCCCGCGTGATGATATCGCCGTTGCATTTGGCGACGATCTCCTCCACCACGGCCATATCGGCGGCGGCGAGTGTGACGGCGGCCAGGCACACCGATCCCAGTACTAGCGCGGGCACAAGCAACTTCATATCCTCCATTATGGCCGAAAGGGTTCCGGGTTGTGGGAGGGCCAGGGCCCGCTCCCGCCATCCAGCCGGAACTCCGCGGAAAGTAGCGGCGCTATAATTAATACGTTCGAGGACCCGCGTCCACTCGCCGAGGTGAAAATATGCGTTTCTTACCTTTGCTCGCTGTTATTTGCCTGTGGACCGCCGGTGCCCTGGCCCAACCGATCACGCCCGCCAGCATCCCAAGAACTGTGAACCTTCCAGTCGTTGGCCTGGCCAGTTCAGAAACCGCCCAAGTCAATGTCGTCAGCCTGGCCCCATCCTTTATGAGTTACATCGGCGCGAACTCGTCCTCTGGCCAAACTGCCTCCTGCACCGGCGTCATCGCCTTCTACGACTCGAGCGGCACTGCCATCGGCTCGTCTACGCCGTTTACCATCGGCTCCGGTGAAATTTCCTCGGCTACTGTCGCATACTCGGCAATTGTGGCAGGCGACAAGCCGCCCACCGGCAACGGCCGTACGGTTGTCCGCGCCGTTGTCACGATCAACGGGGCGAACAGTTCCGACGCTCCTTGCACGCTCGCTTCGAACATCGAGACCTTTGACACCATGACAGGTGTGACTCACATCCACGTGGAAGGAGCTACCACAGGCATTTTTCCAAACCTGCTCAATTTTTCGGGGCGGTCACAGAGCGGGTCACGCTGACACCACCGAGGTGAAAATATGCGTTTCTTCCCTTTTCTCGCCGTCATTTCTCTGTGGACCGCCAGCGCCCTGGCCCAGCTACCCTTGTTCCCATCGATCCCGTTGAACCTTCCAGTGGTCGGCTTGGCCAGCTCGGAAACGGCCCAAATCAATGTCGTCAACCTTGCGCCATCCGGCCTGTTTGTGAGCGGTTCCTTTTCCACAGGTACCACCGCTCCTTGCGCCGGCACCATAACCCTTTACAACGCTGCCGGATCTGCTCTGGGAAACCCGGCGTCGTTCTCCATCAGCACGGGCCAGGTCTTCTCGGCTACGCTGCCTTATTCGGACGTCACGGGAACGAGCAAGGACGCGCGTACCGCGGTCCGAGCCACGGTGACAACAAATCCGCCCTGCGCTGTAAACACAAATATCGAGACCTTTGACACCATGACAGGCGTGACTCACATCCATGTCGAAGGCCCGGCAACGGGCATCTTTCCAAACTTCCGCCCTGGCGTCGCGCGCTGATAGCGTCGAGATCTCAACGCCGGCCGTCGTATTTCCAACGCCTATCCCCTCCAAGTGAGTGATAATCCAGCCATCCCGGCTGGCACGCCGATTGCATTCCGATGGCCTCATGCTGGAGAATGTCGGCGCGAGCATTGAGCAATACATGAATCTGGTGAGCGCCCGCCAGAAGCTGGTTGCCTCCAACATCGCCAACGCCGACACGCCCGGCTACCAGACCAAGGACATCGATTTCCGCGACGAACTCGCCAAGTCAAATGTCGGGCCAAGGCCAACGTCATCGAAGTGTCCGGCCTGAAGAACAAGAACGACGGCAACAATGTGGACATCGACCGCGAGGCTCGTCTGCTGGCCGAAAATGCACTGCGCTTCAGCGTCGCCTCCAACCTGGCGCACTCCGAACTTACCACCATCCGCACGGCCATCGAAGAGGGAGGCAAGACCTCGTGAGCCTCTTTTCCAGTTTCGGGGTCAGCGCGTCGGGAATGTCGGCGCAGCGCGCTCGAACCGAAGTGCTGGTGGAAAACCTGGCCAACTCGGAAACCACGCGCACGCCCGAAGGCGGCCCGTATCGCAGAAAAGACGTGATCTTCGCCGAAGACGGCGGCATCGGATCGTTTTCCTCCGCGATGGACTCGGCCCTCGGGACCGAATCTTTCGGGCGTCATGGTGAGCGAAACCACCGTTGACGACAGCGCGCCCGAAATGCGCTACATGCCCGGACATCCGGACGCCGACAAAGACGGCTACGTGGCTTTTCCGAAAGTCAACCCGGCCGAAGATATGGTGGACCTGATGGGCGCTTCGCGCGGCTATGAAGCGAACGTGGCCGCGATTTCGGCCGTCAAAGACATGATTAGCAAATCGCTCGACCTGTTCCGTTGATCCCTGGCTTGACACTATGTCCTCTCCCATAACTCCAATCCGGATGATCAGCATGCCGCAAACCGCGCCGGCGGATGCGGCCAGTTCCACGGGCGGCACGGGCGCGTTTCAATCCATGCTGGAGGGAATGATTGGCAAGCGTCGAACAAGCCCACACGCAGGCCGATCAGGCGGCCCAGAATTTCTTGAACGGCGGCGACGAGGAACTGCATTCGGTCGCGCTGGCGGCGCAGCGCGCGGATCTGCAGTTCAATCTGTTCCTGCAAGTGAGGAACAAGGCCGTTTCGGCCTACCAGGAGATCATGCGGATGCAGGTCTGATGCACGCCCTCTCCCGTTGCCCGTAGCCCAAGAAAATGGATCAAGCCAAGAAACTTCTCGGAGCGCTCACACCTCGTCAACTCGTGACCATCGTTATCGCCGCCATCGGCGTGGTGGCCGCCGTGATGGGCCTTTCGCGCTGGCAGCGCGAGAGCGGGATGCGGCCGCTTGTACACGGGCCTCGCGCCGGAAGACGCAAGCGCCATCGTGCAGAAGCTGCGCGAAGGCGGAGTCGACTTCAAGATCAGCAGCAACGGAACCGAAATCATGGCGCCCGAAGACAAGGTTCCCGAGCTGCGCCTGCAAATGGCCGGATCGGGCCTGCCCAAAACCGGACGCATTGGATTCGAGATCTTCGACAAGACCAATTTCGGAATCACCGATTTTGCCGAACATGTGAATTACCGGCGCGCGCTGGAAGGCGAGCTGGAACGCTCCATCATGGCGATTTCCGACGTTCAACAAGCGCGCGTGCATGTTACGCTGCCGAAGGACTCCGTCTTTACCGACGCGCGTGAACCCGCCAAGGCCAGTGTGCTGGTGGGACTGCGGCCCGGCACGCGACTGGCATCCAGCAACGTGTCGCAATCACCAATCTGGTGTCGAGCGCGGTGGAAGGACTGTCGCCCGAGTCGGTTTCCGTCGTCGATATGAGCGGAACTCTGCTGAGCCGGCCGCGCCGCGCCGGACTCCCGGACGACGGAGCAAGCGAGCGAAGCGGTGCTCGAATACCGGCAAGCCATCGAACACGATTTGGCCGCGAAGATCAACAACACCCTCGAGCCGCTGCTGGGCGCCGACAAATTTCGGACCGGCGTATCGGCCGACATCGACATGACCAGCGGCGAGCAAAGCGAGGAGACGTTCGACCCCGCCAAGTCCGTAATGTTGAGCTCGCAAAAGACCGAAGATACCAGCGGTGTGACACGCGCCATGACTACTCCGCCGGGAACAGCGGCCAATCTTGCGCCGCAAGTGCCCGCGGGCACCAATCCGCCGCAGCAACAGCAGCCGCCGCCCGCCGGCACGCAGCCCGCGCAACCAGGCCAGCCTGGCCAGCCGAATAATGCGCAGGCTCAAGCCGCTCCGCAGCCCCCGGCGCGCGTCGGCGGAAATAGCAGCAGCACGACGCGCCGCTCGGAAAGCATCACCTATCAATCCAGCCGCGTGACCAAACATTTGAAACTTCCGCAAGGCAGCATCAAACGGCTGTCCATCGCGGTGCTGGTGGACCAGGGATTCAAGATGGAAGGACAAGGCGCGCAGGCGCATCGCGTGGCCATTCCTCCCGATACCGAAAAGCTGAAGGCCATCCAAACACTGGTGGGAACTCTGGTCGGATTGGACATGACGCGCGGCGACCAACTCACCGTGGAGGCGCTGCCGTTTGACAACAGCATCGACATGGAGCCTGGATCGCTCGGAGCGCCCGGGGCGCAGAAGAAGCCAGATGAAGTGTTCTCCATCGAAACGTTGAAGAAGAAGCCGGCGCTGCTGTGGGGATCGGTGGGAGGCGCGGTTCTGGTGATTGGGCTCGTGGTCTTCGCTATCGTGAGCATGGCCCGCGGCAAGAAGGACGGCGGGCGAGCACGGATGCAGCGAAGCATTGCCCGCCGCTGACACCTACACCGGACTTCCAGCGGCGTCCATGGCCAACGCCGCGGCCTTGAATCCGCCCGCAGTGGGAACAGCGACGCACTTGCCGGCGCTGATGCCGTCGCGAACCGAAGTGCTGCTGACGCAGTTGCAAGAAAGCAGCCGCAACAATCCGGAAGCCTGGGCCAACATCCTGCGCGGATGGCTGGCCGAAGAAGAGCCGAGTTAAAACGCCATGGCAACCGCAGAAAGCACGACTACAAAAATCGCAGGGCCGCAAAAGGCCGCCATCCTCCTGGTAGCGCTGGGAGACAAAGTCGGCGGCGAGCTGATGAAGCAGCTGAACGAAGAAGAAGTGAAGGCGGTCAGCAAGGCGATCGCACGGCTGGAGAAAGTGACGCCGAGCCAGACCGAATCGGTGCTCGAAGAGTTTGCCCAGCTGGCGGGACATGCCGGCGGGCGCGGCGGCTTCGAATACGCGAAGCGCGTGCTGGCCAATGCGTTCGGACCGGAGGGCGCCAAGCGCATCGCGGAGCATCTTCCGAAGAGCGGCGTGCGGATGAACAAGAATCTCGAGTCGCTGCAGAAGGCCGATCCCAACCAGCTCAGCCGCTTCATCGCCGGCGAGCATCCGCAGACCATTGCGCTGATCCTGTCGCATCTCTCCGCCGTCGCAAGCCGCGTCTCTGCTGGCGAATCTGCCTATGCCGCTGCGCTCGGATGTGACGCTGCGAATCGCTCAACTGGACCGGGTGTCGCCGGACGTCGTGGCGCGCGTCTCGGTCGTGATCAGCGAAAAGCTGAAAACACTGGGCGAAGTGAAGATGGAACTGCACGGCGGTCCGCGGTCGGTGGCCGAAATTTTGAATCGCATGGACGCAAGCATGAGCGAGGAAATCCTGGGCAGCTTGCAGGATGAACAGCCGCTGGTGGATGCCATCCGGCATTTCATGTTCACCTTCGACGATCTGCTGCTGATCGATGCCATGGCGATGAAGGAAGTGGTGGCGAAGGTCGACCGCAAACTGCTGGTGGTGGCGCTGAAAGGCACCAGCGACCAGTTGAAGAATCAGTTCCTGCAATGCATGTCGCATGCGCGGCGCCGAGATGTTGCGCGAAGACATGGAAGCATCCGGACCGGTTCGCATCCGCGACGTGGAAGGCGCGCAGCAGCAGATTCTGGAAGTGGTGCGGCAACTGGAAAGCGAAGGCGTGCTCAGCCTCAAGGGAGGCGGCGGCAGCGAGTATGTCGTCTAGGATTCTAGGCGAACGATCAACCGTCCGAAGCAACGCCGATGTTGTGGCGCACGGTTGCGGCGGCCCGGCAATCGCAAGGGGCACAGTCACGATCCGGAGCGCGAAACCGCGCGGAAATTGGATCAGGCTCGGCGCGAAGCTTTCGCCGAAGGCCTGGCCGCCGGACGGCAGCAAGCCGAAGAACAGATTCGTCCCGCGGTGCAAGGCCTGGCGCAGACGCTGGATTCGCTCGCCCGCCTGCGCGAGACCATCCGCGAAGAAGCCACGGCAGGATCTGGTTCATCTGGCGATCTCCGATCGCGGCGCGCGTGATTCATCGCGAAGTGGCAGTGGATCCGGACGCGCTGGGCGGATTGGTGCAGGCGGCATTTGCCAAGATTCAATCGCGCGAGATCAACCGCGTGCGCATGCATCCGGCGCTGGAGGCGCTGGTTCGCAAATCGTTGGAGCAAAGCGGCTCGCCCAAGAACCTGGTGCTGACGCCCGATCCGAGCCTCAAGCCCGACGAGGTTTTTTTCGAAACCTCGCAAGGCATCTTGGATGCCTCGGTGGAAACGCAGTTGCGCGAAATCGAACGCGGATTGATCGACAAGCTGGAGCGATAGCACGATGCGCCGCCAGTTCCTGCATTGCACAACTGCTCCCAGAGGTTCCCGGAATCGAAGTGCTGCCTTGGATCGGCGAAGTCACCGAGATGGCCGGACTGCTGGTCGCCTCGCGCGGCCCGGTGGTTTCCATCGGCGACTTCGTGGAAATGCGCACGACCACGGGACGGTCCGTTCGATCGCAGGTGATCGGCTTCCGCAACGAGCGCGTATTGTCGATGCCGCTGGAAGAGACGGACGGCTTGCAACCGGGCGATCGCGTGATCGCGCGCCGCGACGATGCGTTGTTGCGGGTTGGGCCAGGATTGCTCGGGCGCGTGCTGGACGGATTCGGCCGTCCGCATGGACGAAGGTCCGGCGATTCAGGCGTCGACGGCCTATCCTTTGTATACCGCGCCTCCCCAACCTCTGGACCGCGAACACATCACCGAGCCGCTGGTGACGGGCATTCGCGCCATCGATGGATTGCTGCCGTGCGGCAAAGGACAGCGCGTCGGGATTTTCGGAGGCAGCGGCGTCGGCAAAAGCACGTTGCTGGGCATGATGTCGCGGCACAACGACGCCGACGTCAGCGTGATCGCGCTGGTGGGCGAACGCAATCGCGAAGTGCGGGCGTTCCTTGAAAACGAACTGGGACCGGAAGGGCGCAGCCGCTCGGTGGTTGTGGTGGCGACTTCGGACCGGCCGGCGCCGCTGCGCATCCGCGCCTGTTTCGTCGCGCTGGCGGTGGCCGAATACTTCCGCGATCAAGGCAAGAACGTGCTGCTGGTGGTGGATTCGGTGACCCGCTTGGCGATGGCGCAGCGCGAAATCGGACTGGCGGCCGGCGAACCGCCCAGCCAAAAAGGCTACACGCCATCGGTGTTTGCGATGCTGCCGAAGATTTTCGAGCGCTCGGGGCACTTCAAGAAAGGTTCCATCACGGGCTTCTTCACGGTCTTGGTGGAAGGCGACGATTTCAACGAACCCATTTGCGACGCGGTGCGGGGCATATCTGGACGGCCATTTCATCTTGTCCCGCGAGCTGGCGGTGGCGGGACACTATCCGGCCATCGATATCCGGCAGTCGATCAGCCGTCTGACTTCGAAGATTGCGTCGCCCGAGCAGCGTGCGAACCTGCAAAAGCTGCGCGAGGCGCTGGCGCTGTATCACGATTCGCAGGACCTGATCCAACTGGGCGCCTATGTGGCGGGAACGAATCCGAAGCTGGACGCCGCAATCCGCTGCCGGCCCGAGATTCTCGAATTCCTCAAGCAAGACGCTCACACCTTCTGCCCGCTGCCGGAGACGCTGGCGCGGCTGGAAAAGCTGGCTGTGTCGCTCGGATAAAGAGGCAGCCATGGCACGCTTCGAATTCTCGTTGGAACGAGTTTTACGCTGGCGGTCAGTGGAACTGGCGGGCGAAGAAGCCAAGCTCAAGCAGTTGGTGCAAGAACAACTGCATCTGCAGTCCGAACTGGCGAAGGTAAGCGCCGAACGATCGAAGCTGATTTCGTCGCTCGGGTCGATGCCCAACCTCAGTGGCGACGATTTGAGGACGGTCACGGCCTGCGGGCTGCGCCTGCGTCTGACGGCTGAAACCCTCGCGCAACAACTCCTGCGTTGCGGGCGCGATCTGGGCGTGCAGCGCAAGAAATACAGCGAGGCCAAGCGCCGCGTCCGGTTACTCGAAGAGCTCAGGAAACGAAGGCTCGAAGAGTGGAAATACCAGGAAGCCGTGGTGCTTGAAGAGCTTGCGTCCGAGTCGTTCCTAGCCAACTGGAATCGGGACCGCTTGTAAGGTTGCGGCCGTTCCGATCTCATTTGACTGCAACGTGATATGCTCGTACGGGAATTGTTGTAGTCACCAAGCTTACATATAGGGAGAAAGACACAAAGATGAAGAGTACCGACCGCATTCTTACGACCCATGTCGGTAGCCTGCCAAGGCCGCAAGAAGTGGTTGACGTTCTGTTCGCGCAGGATCGCGGTGAAGCGATTGATGCGAAGAAGTTTGATGCGACGATACGCAGCGCGGTTGCCGATGCCGTCAACAAGCAAGTCGCGGCCGGCTTGGACATTGTCAGCGACGGCGAAATGGGCAAGATTAGTTACGCGACATACATTCGCCATCGGCTGACCGGCTTCGAGCCGGGCCAGGTGCCGCGGGCAACGCCGCAGGATTTGGACGATTATCCCGAGTATCGCGACAAAATCGCCGCGTCGGGGGCGACGCCGAAGTACGTCCGGCCGATTTGCAAGGGGCCGATCAAGGTGAAGAGCCTGGAGCCGCTGGAACAGGACATCGCGCGGTTCAAGGACGCCCTGTCGAAGGTTTCGGTGACGGACGGGTTCATGACGGCGGCTTCGCCCGGGACGATCGCGGTATTCCAGCCGAACGAGTATTATCCGTCGCACCAGGCGTATCTGGAGGCGCTGGCTGAGGCGATGCGCAGCGAGTACGAGACGATTGTGAACGCCGGCCTGATCCTTTCGGTGGACTGCCCGGATCTGGCGATGGGGCGGCACATCAAGTTTCGGGGGGTGGACGACGATGAGTTCGTGCGCAACGCAGAGCTGCAGGTGGAGGCGATGAATCATGCGCTGGCGAATGTGCCGGCGGATCGCACGCGGTTTCATATTTGTTGGGGAAACTACGAGGGGCCGCATACGCGGGACATCGCCATGGCCAAGATCCTGCCAGTGGCGCTGAAGGCGAAGCCGATGTGTCTGCTGATTGAGGGCGCCAATCCCCGGCACGAACACGAGTGGGAGCTGTGGAAGAAGGCGTTCAAGCTGCCACAGGACAAAGTGCTGGTGCCGGGCGTGATTGGGTCGAACAGCAATTATGTGGAGCATCCCGATCTGGTGGCGCAGCGTATTGTCCGTTATGCCGAGGTGGTGGGGCGCGATCATTTGATGGCGGGCAGTGACTGCGGGTTCGGCACGTTCGCGGGGTTCGGCGCGGTGTACCCGGACATCACATGGCTGAAGCTGAAGTCGCTGGCCGATGGGGCAAAGATCGCGTCCGAGAAGTTGTGGGGGCGGGCGGGGTCGGCGAATTAAGAAGTTTAGCCACAGATAAACACGGATCAACACAGATAGAGCGCGGCTGGTGGCGCATCGCGGTATTTTTGTGTTTAGTGGTGACTTTTCCGTAAATGGTTTGCGATGTGGGAGATCGGGACGTGGATTCGGGAGATTTCCACAGGAATTTCTGAGATGCGCCACCCAAATGTGCGTTATGAGTATTCGGGCGAGCGTGTAGTTGGCGGGGTTGGCTGGCGAGCGGTCGCGAGGTCATGTGCTTTGGTTCGAAGCTAGCAGAGGGCCGGCGAGTTGGCAGGGAGCGGGGGCGGTAAGTGATTGAGGGGCGGGAGGAAGGAAGTTGGGAAGGTTTGTCACTGCGCTGTCATGCCTGTTCGTCCAGTTGTTTGAGCGTTTTTCCGTCGGAGGTTTTCCAGGCGATAAGCCCGTTCGCGCTGCCGCCATGTACCACGGCCGCTGCCGCGGATGGACTGGAAAACTCGGCGTCCTTTGTGAAGACCAAGAACCCGTTTTTCTCGATCAGAGTGCCATCGGCAATGAGTTGTTTGCGCTGGGTTACCACGTAAGGATAACTCTCGGCAGATGGGCGCTGTTCTAAAACTGCCGTCGAGCCTTGGAATACAACGAAGCCATTGGCGGTGCGCTGGCCGCGCGCCTCAGCGTCCTTGATTCGACAGAAGAGCATGCCACCTGGCTGGGGTTTCGCGGCGGCTTGAGCGATCGGTACGAGAATGTCAGAGCCAAGGACGGGGAGCAATTGCCGAACGTACGTCAGGAAGACTTCCATGTCGTGGCGGTCTGACTCGGGTAACTTCGAGCCGCCAGCCTGGTTTTGATCAAGCGTGAACCTGTTCACCTGCGCCGCTTCGGCGAGAAGGCGGCTCTCCAGATACCTGACATGGGCTTTGGTTAGATTCTCGTCCTTGCTGACGAAGGCGATGGCCGAGACCCAAAATTCCTTCGTCTTGTGCTGCTTCAGCCGGTCACGGATGATCTCCGCCTCGCCGATGTAAGCGCGTGGCGCGTTCGTGTGAGGGTCGGTGCCGATGAGGATGTAGACCCCGGCTTTTTCGAGCTCCTCGCGCGCCAGAAGCTCTTCTAGTTCGGTACGAGGCGCAGCCACGGCCTTTCCAGTCCAATTGGAGATCTCCGCAGTGCGCAGGCTCTTTGCATCTCCGAGGGGAAGGAAGAGCTTTATGGTCGCCGAGGTCATGTGCCAGCGCGTCTGGACATTCTTGTACGTTCATGGCTCGCGTGCGGTGTTTGAATTGGAACGAGCGCGAGCCGCGTCCTCGATTAGACTTTATTTCGGCGAGCCAGTCAAGCCATTTTGAGCGAGCTGATTCGGCGGTTTATGTTGACGGCTATGCTCAACGCCGAGCGATTTGCGAGACAATCGAAACATGGCGCAAGCGATTGTTCGAGATCCTGACATCATGCACGGCACGCCCGTCTTCCGCGGAACTCGAGTGCCTGCGCAAACGCTGTTTGACTATATCGAGGGTGGAGAGACTCTGGAGGATTTCCTAGTGGGTTTCCCGACGGTTTCCCGCGATCTGGCCCTGCAAGCGCTGGAAGAAGCGAAGCATCTGCTGCTTGCACGCGCCTGATGAAGCTGCTTATCGACGAGTGTGTTGATGAACGTTTGCGCAATTCATTTCCGGGGCATGACTGTCAGACAGCGCGTTACGCCAAGCTCACTGGTATGAAGAATGGACAGCTACTGGCAGCCGCTGAGGCCACCGGTTTTGACGTTCTGATAACAGTGGACCAGAGCATACCGAATCAACAGAATCTCGCCAGCCGAAGGATTGCGTTGCTGATCCTCGTTGCTCCGACGAACCGACTCCGCGATTTGCGAAGATTGATCCCTTCGGCTCTGGCAGCTCTTGATGCCATTCAACCGGGCCAAGTGGAGCGCGTTTCTTAAAGGGCTCAAGGGTTAGCTGATTAGCCAAGCGAGGACGTCTGTATCAATCGCGCGAATAGCGCTCGCGCACGTATTCGCCGATGCCTTCCTTCATCTCTTCGATGGTTCGCTTCTTCGGTGTGCGTTTCCCGAAAATCTTCCGATGGATGTCCTCGAACGAAAACCGGGCCGGGCGGCTTACCCCGGTCTTTTCGCTCTCGGCGGCGGAATTCGAGCGGGCGATCCGCATGCTTTCAGATTACCAGCTACTTATTCGCGTTCGCGCGCGGCGGATTGATGACCGCTTCGTCCCAATGTTCCTTGATGTGGCCGTTCTCCATGCGGACCACGTCGTAGTGATTCCAGACGTACATCTTGTTCGGGTCGTCGGGATCTTTGGATTTGCGGTCCCACATCATCACTGAATACGGCCCGTCGATCAGCGTCAGCGCGGGCGGGTTCAGCCATTCCGCTTTGATCGGCTTGGCGTCGCCGGGTCCGCGGCCGGGGATTTTGCTCATGAACTCCTTGAAGCCGTCGCGGCCCTGCGGGACATTGGGATTGTGCTGGATGTAGCCGGGGTCCATGGTCTTGTCGGCCAACTCGAGATGGCCGTACTGCAGCATGTCCTTCAATTCCTCGGTGGCCAACGCGAGAGTCTCCTTCTCTACCTTGGAAAGCTTGTCCGCGCCGGTGTTCCATTCCATGGGCGGCTTGGGCGACACGCCCGTGTTGATGTTGCCGGAACCTGGAAACTTCTGCGCGCTGTCCCAGTGCTCCTGGACTTTGCCGTTCTGAATGCGGAGCACGTCGAAGCTGTTGGCGTGGTATGTTTTCGAGGGATCGCGCGGGTCCTTTTGCTCGGTCTCCCAAATGAGCCAGACGTAGTCGCCCTTCGCGCCCTTCACTACCGGTTGGCTGGCTAGTTTGCTGGGATCGGCGATATTTGGTTTAGGCAATTTGCTGAAGAATTCGACGAATCCAGCGCGGCTGGTATTCACATTCGGGTTGTGCTGGATGTAATCCTCGGCCTGATACTTGGCTGTCTGATCCATCTGCCGGTTTTGGATGACGACACGCCACCACTCCAGCACCATGTCCAGGTTTTTCTTCTCCTGCTTGTTCATGGGCGCGGTTTGCGGCGTGGTGGGCGGGTTGATGGATTCGGCAAAGAGGCACGCCGCGCCGGCGGCCAACACGAGCGTTGCTACGGAAATTACGGTTGAAGATTTCACTAGGGATTCGTCTCCTGCTGGGACATCATACTACGTCCGAGCGGCTTGCATGCAAGAGCCGGCGTCAGTCGTCGTGATCGCGGATGGCCTCGGCGTCGGCGATAGCTTTATCGCGGTGAACCCTGGCGTTCGCCTTCCGCGCTGTAGCGATATTGGCTTGGCGAATGGAAGCCGAATCCACGGCGAACATGGAGATCTGCTGCTCCAGACGGACGCTTTGGCAGGCGGGACAGACGGGCGCGTTCTTGAGAACGAGCGCCTCGAATTGCTCACCGCAGTCCAGGCATTTGAAATCGTACAAGGGCATCGCCGAAGTTCCTTAGATTTACTTTAGCTCTTCTCGAATGGCACGGCGTGGAGGGCGGCTGGTGGCGCGTCCGAGTTTCGGATGTCTGGCCACCTACTGTTCGACGAAGATTTTCAGACGATGGAGCGCGGCGTCCCACTGGGCGGAGAGACCGTCCAGACAGCGGCGGGCGGTGCCGAGAGGCGCGGGTTGAAGTTCCCACACGCTCTCGCGCCCGAGACGCGAGCTGCGCGCGAGACCGGCGTGCGCCAGCACGTGGAGGTGTTTGGTGATGGCCTGGCGGGTCACCGAAGCGTCCCTTGTGAGATGCGCGATCGACATGGGTCCGCCTGTGGACAGACGCGCGACGATGCGCAGACGAGTTTCGTCGCCGAGCGCGGCGAAAATCGGGGCCGTTTCCCTGGGGTTGGGCCTTCTGGAGCTCCTAAGATGGCTGGCTGACATACTTTTCGATCGCCGTCATCTGCTGCGTCCAGCCTCGATCGTTACCGCGATACGCTTCCAGACGGCGCGACAGCGGAATGCCTTCAAAGCCCGATTCTACAACGGTGAGCAGCGTGCCTTCGGGAGCGTCGGCCAGCTCGAAGACGACGAGAGTCGTGGGTTCGGGCGTGTAGTCGATCTTGGGATCGATCGCGTGGGGATGCCAGCGCCAGGAGAGAAGACGCCCGGGCTCAATTCGCTCGATGGTTATCTCGAAGGGAACGTGCTCATAGCCGGGGTGAGTGATGCGTCCGCGAAGCCGGGCGCCGGGGGCGAATGGTTCGGTAAACACGACGCCGAACCACTGGCCGAATTTCCGGGAATCGGCCAACGCGCTCCAGACGTGGGAGCGGGGAGCGCGAAGCAGAATGCGTTTTTCGATACGGTCGGCGGAATCCATGTGCAACCTCTGGGTTGCAGATTAGCAGGCACGGCCAGGAAACGCAACCGGATAGTTGGGGGTTCGATCGAGGCGGGACTCTTCGCGTGAGCGTACCAGGAGGGTATATGCGGCGCCCGCCGAGCTGATACCAAGGATCGCTCAGTACTAAGTTGGATTCGCCCGAAAATCAACGGGAAGACAGTCTGGAAACTGGAAGCCGCATGACGTAATGTTGAGGTTCACTCATGCATGGCCGTTCGAAACAGTCCGGTGCGACGTCCATCCGGCTCTACGCTTTGGGCGCGATTTTTCTGGTTCCGCTGTCGATCGGCGTGCTCCTGGTGACGGGAAATGCGAGCCAAAACGACAACGCGTATCAGATCAGCCACGACGTCGCGAGCATATACGCGCAGGGTCTGGATTTTTCGCAGCGGGCCAATCAAAACATCGCGCTGAGCATCGCCGACGGCAAGGGCATCGACGTGCGCGGGGGCCAGGGCGTTCTGATTCTCAGCAAGATTCGAGTGGTGCATGATTCCGATTGCCCGAGCAGCGAAGGAAAATGCGGGAACAAGGGCTACGCGGTAGTGACGCAGCGCTACGTGCTGGGAAACCGGGCGCTGCGGTCGAGCTCGTTTGGCACGCCCGCGACCCTGGACCAAAGCAGCGGCAACGTGCGGGACTGGGCGAACGATCCTTCGGCGCGCGCCGCCGACTTTCCGCCGAATTTGAAGCCGGGCGAATTCACCTTCGCCGCCGAGTGCTTCTTGACATCGCCGGAGTCGGGAAGCGGCGTGTATTCGCGCAGCATGTTCTGATCCGCCGATTACTGCGTGGGGCCGCCCGTCGTCCGGTACAGGATGGGCTGCGACTCATCGTTCAACTTGAAATCCGAGGGCACGGTGAACAGAGCAGGATCGGGTTCGGCGCGCACGATGTTGGTGAGCTTGAACGTCTGATCCCCCATGCGCGGATCGCTGCGCTTGCTCATGACGACGGTCTTCAGATCCGGCGAAGTCCACACCTCGGTCACGATGTTGATGGGTTTGTCGTTGCCGATCTCGCCCGCGGGAATGGTATGCGTGGTGCGCGTACCGTTGACGAGTACGCCTTCCATGGTCTGGGAGCCCAAGTCCTCGGTCTGGGGCTTGGCGGAGGAATCGATCGAGAGGTCCTTCGAGACGGTGAAGGTCTGAAACTCTCCGCTCGCAACCGCTCGAGTCATACCTTTGGCGCGCATGGCAACGACGCCGACACCACCACCTCCCGCGATCCCAGCTTGTAAAGGAGGCGGCATCATCGCGGGCATCTTCGTCGCGGTTTTGTCAGTGAGGTTCAAGGTGTAAGAGGTTTGCGCCACGGGATCCTGGATGAAGACGATGTGCGGAGCATTGGCGGGCGCCATGTTGCCGATAGCCGGCAAAGGCGCATCCTGGCGCGTGCGGCCCAGGGAGTCGCGAGCCGTGGTTCCGGTGCTGGTTTGGACGATACGATTGCCGTCGGAGAGCGTCTGGATGGATTCGTTGGTTATGGTGGCAGTGTAAGGCGCGCCTTGCAGCGCAGTGGCGGACGTGGTTTGGAATCCCGCCACCGCGCCCGACGAGATAAAGACATGGTCCGCAAGTTGCTGCGCACACGCCACCGAGCAAGCAAGCGCTGCCAAAATCAATGTACGTTGCATAAGTTAATCACTCCTTAGATTATGGTCGAATATCCGCAATAAAGCTGAAGCCCGCCGGTACGGCGCCAGGCGGAAATAAAGCGTCGGCGGGCAAAGCGACTTCAACTGTAGGCTCGGGCGCGATCCATTGCGGACGAATCGGCTTGGGAGCCCGAGGGTGGTGCGGGCGCATTGCGAAGGTCGGCGCGGCTGTTTGTTCGAATGCGATGGCGGGAGCGTGCGCCACCTGTGGCATGGGCGGCAACTGCTGCGGGCGCGGGCGCACAACAACGGCCGCGACGAGGATTGCGGCAGCAGAAGCGGCAACCGCGATCCATCGCCAGTGGTTTGGAGAGCGCTTGGGCGATACAGCTGCGACATAACAGTCGAGAAACGCGCTGCTGATCTGCTGGTAGGAGTCGACGGCGCGGCGGCACTCCGCGCATTGCCTGACGTGCCACTCGACATTGATGGCTTCCGCTTCCGGCAGCTCGTGGTCGAGCCACGCGATCAATCTTCCCGAAAAGTCACACATTGCATTTCTCCGCCAGTTTCTTGATAGCGCGCTCCACTGTGTCGGCCACGGTGGAAGTCGCGATGCCCAGTACTTCGCCGATTTCGCGATACCGCAAGCCGCTCGCGCGCAGCAGCAAGCAGTCGCGTTCGGAATGTGCAAGGCCCCGGATGGCCACGCTCAACCGCTGGAACTTTTCCTTCTCGATTAGCGCGCGCTCGGGCGTGGCTTGGTCCAACAAGAGGCCCGCGGCCGGCTCCAGTGGATCCGCAAACCGGCGATGGTAACTGGTCTGATGATTGCGCGCTTGATTGTGAGCCACGCGAAACAACCAACTGCGGATATTGTCCTGCGAGCCGCCGGCGGACAAATGCCGGTGCAGGCTCAAGAACGCATCCTGCACGACGTCCTGCGCTTCATCGTGAGAGAGGCCCAGGCACACCAGATAACGCAGCAGTGGTTTTCGGAGCTCGCCAAACAGAATGGTTGCCTCGCGATTGTTGGCCGCAAAGCGCGCGAGCGGCAGGGCCAAGGGTATAGAATCGCCACTCATGATTTTGCTTGCATCGCGCTTCTAGTGATAGAACAATTCGGGGCTGCCGTTTTCCGGATGCGGTTTCAAGAATGCTGCGATATAACAGAACTTGGACGCCGCGAACATCGCCCGACGGTTCATTTTTCTCGCGTGCCTGGCCGCGGCCGCTCAGGACGTTCCCGCTCCGCAGGCGCAGGTGTTCCGGTTGGGGCCGGATATTGCAGCGCCCTTTGTGGTGGCGAAGGCGAAACCCGAATACACCGCGGAGGCGCTATTGGCGAAGCTCGAAGGCAGCGTATTGCTGTCCGTAGTTGTTGATGCCGCGGGCCAGGCGCGCGACATCCATGTGGACCGTCCGCTGGGGCTCGGCTTGGATGAAAGCGCGGTGGAAAATGTGCGCCATTGGCAATTCAAACCAGGAACAAAGGCTGGAGTCCCCGTGGCGGTGCGGGCGAACGAAGAGGTATTCTTCCGCACGCAGCGAACATTGTGGGATTGGCACGCGGTGCGAGTAGTCTTTCTTCCCCCCGAAGGCGCCGCGCGGCCGATAGTCATCAAAACGAAATTTCCCGCCACGGTGGATGAGGAGGAAAACGCATCCGTAACGATTGCGTTTGACGTTGGACGGGACGGCGTTCCAGCGAATGCGAGCGTGGTGAAGTCGTCCGATCCGAAGTGGGAGAAGGACCTGCTGGCGGCGCTGCGCGACGGCTGGCGTTTTCATCCGGGCCAGCGGGACGGGCAAACGGTGATGGTTCGCGCGTGGTTTGAATTTGTGCGGGGATCGCATTCGCCGATACCACCGGCGCCGATCCCGCAAGCGCTGCCGGGGCGTTAAGCTTCAGCCGCCTTTTGAACCGTCTCCTCGACGATGCGGCCATCAAACAGCGTGATGACGCGATCGGCGCAAGCCGCATAGCGCGGGTCGTGCGTGACCATGCAGATGGTGGCGCCTTCCTGGTGCAGTTCGCTGAGCAGCGCCATCACGGCCTCGCCATTCACCGAATCCAGGTTGCCCGTAGGCTCGTCGGCAAGCAGAATAGACGGGCGTCCGGCGAGGGCGCGCGCAACGGCGACGCGCTGCTGCTGTCCTCCGGAAAGCTGCGAAGGATAATGCTTGATGCGGTGCGACATGCCCACGCGCTCCAGCGAGTCCTTTACGAGTTTTTTACGTTCGGCGGCCGGCATGTTGCGGTAGGTAAGCGGCAGTTCCACGTTCTCATAGACGGTGAGATCGCCGATCAGATTGAACGCCTGGAAGATAAAGCCGATTTCCCGATTGCGAACACGCGCGCGTTGCGAGAGCTTCATCTGATCCACGCGCGTTTCGTTGAGCACGTAGGTGCCGTCGGACGGGGTGTCGAGCAGGCCGAGGATCGCGAGCAAGGTGGATTTTCCGCAGCCCGAGGGGCCCGAAATGGAAATATATTCGCCCTTGCGAACGTTGAGTTCGATGCCCGCGAGCGCGTGAGTTTCCACCTCGTCGGTACTGAAAACCTTGGTCACGCTATTGAGACTAAGCAGTGTCGGCGCGTTTGGAACCACAACAGCTCCTTCCCGAGCGCCTAGATCCGAGTCCAGCGCTCAGCTCTAATAGACGTACGTTGCGCGGAGGAGTTAGGTTCGCAAAAAATTAAGCAGCGGGGCGTCAAGCCAGCGGCAAAACCAGGCGCGCTTCGCAGCCGGGGCCGTCGGAAGCATTCTGCAGAGTCAATGTTCCGCCGTGCGCCTCGGCGATTTGGCGGCTTAGTACTAGGCCGATGCCCGAGCCGGCGGGTTTGGTGGTGAAGAAAGGAACGAACAAATTGGCGGTGTTGGGCAGGCCGGGGCCTTCGTCGCGAATCCAGACCGCGAGATTCGAGTCCTGGCGGCCCCAGCCCACGCGCACCGCGCCGCCTGTTTCGAGGGACGCATCGGCGGCGTTGCGAATCACATTGATCAGCAATTGTTCGAGCTGATCGGCGTCGGCCTGGATGACGATCTCGGGGCCGGATTCGATTGCGCGGCGGAATGCGCGTCTCCAATCCCGCGACGCGCCGGACTAGCTCCGGCACGCACACCGGCGCCATGGTGGGACGCGGAAGTTTGGCGAGCGTCGCATAGGCGGTCATGAAACGGCTCAACGCTTCGCTGCGCGCGGCGATTACCGCCAGGCCGCGCCGCGTGTCCTCTTCCCAATCGGCGGGCCGAGGCGTGCGCGCCAAAATGCTTTCGAGACTCCCGGCGATCGACTTGATGGGCGCGAGCGAATTGTTCAACTCATGACCGAGCACACGGACCAGGCGGCGCCACGCTTTGAGCTCCTCTTCACGCAAGGGGCGCGTGAGGTCGGTGACGACCACCAGCTGGTGCGGACGGCCGCCTTCGCGAAACAGGCTTCGGCTGACGCCCCAGCGCGCCGTTCCGCCCGGAAACACACGCTGCTCGGTGCGTTGCGCGTCGCCTTCCAGGTATGGCGCGAGGCCCAACAGCTCGGCTGATTCGCCGAGCAATCGTTCGGAGGGCTCGTTCAGCAGACGCTCGCCGGCGCGGTTCACCAAACGCAGTCGCCGGTCACCATCGAAGGCGAACACAGCGACATTGATTTCCTCCATGACCTTTCGCAGAAGAGTGGTGGCTTCCATCGCGCCCAGGCGCTGCTCGCGCAAGGTGGCGCTCATCGCGTTCACCTGCTGCATGACTTCGCCTAAGGGATCGTCGCTCTTGGAGTGCCGCGCGCGGATGGAATAATCGCCTTCACGCATCGCTTCCAGCAGATTCGCAAGCGTGCGCAGAGGCGACGCCACGCGCTCACGCAATGCGAAGGAGAAGCCGAGCCAAACGCCGGCGATCAACGCGCTCAACGTCCACTGCACTTTCGGCGTGTAGTCGCCCAGCCAGAGCACGAGCAAGGACGTAACGACGGCCGGCAATCCGGCAATCAGCGCCATGACGAGAATGCGCTGGTCGTGGACGAGGCGAGGCTTGTGCAAGCTCACGGCGTGTCACATTCCGTAGCGCTGCAGACGGCGGTACAGGGCGCTGCGACTGAGGCCCAAAGCGCTGGCGGCGTGGCTCACGTTTCCACTGTGGCGCGAGAGCGCTTTCTTGATGAGGAACGCCTCCACTTCCTCTATGCTCATGTCTTCCAGGCGCGGGCTGCCTTCGCGTCCCGAGCGCAGCGCCAGATCGGCGGGCTTGATCTGGCTGTCCTGCGCCATCAGCACGGCGCGCTCGATCACGTGATTCAGCTCGCGTACGTTGCCTTGCCAGGGATGCTCCAGCATCAACTGCAGGGCGGCGCGGTCGAAGCCTCCGATGCGCTTGCGATAACGCTGCGCGTGCGTGGCCAGGAAATGCGCGCCCAGCAGCGGGATGTCTTCGCGGCGTTCGCGAAGCGGCGGCAGATGAATCTCGATGGTGTTCAGCCGGAACAGCAAATCCTGCCGAAAGCGGCCGGCCTGCACTTCTTCTTCCAGATGCGCGTTGGTGGCGGAAATCACGCGCACGTCCACGCGCTTGGTGCGGGACGATCCCACGCGCTCCATCTCGCCCACTTCCAAAACGCGCAGCATCTTGGCTTGCAAATTAAGCGGGACGTTGGCGATTTCATCCAGAAACAGCGTGCCGCCGTCGGCCAGCTCGAAGCGGCCCACGCGATCCGTTTTGGCATCGGTGAACGCGCCCTTCACGTGTCCGAACAATTCGCTTTCGAAGACGCCTTCGGCCAAGCCGCCCGCATTCACCGTGACCATCGGCTTGGAGCTGCGCGATGAGATCGCGAACAGCGTCTTCGCGACGACTTCTTTGCCTGTGCCCGGCTCGCCGGTAATCAGCACGTTTGCATCCGACGGTCCGACGCGCGAAATCATCTGCAGCACCGGCTGCATGGCGGCCGATTCTGCGATCAGAGCTGGAACGCCCTCGGCGCGCAGCAAGCGGTTCTCGGCTTCCAGGCGCAATCCGCGGCGGATGGCGTTGCTCAAATCGACCTGGGTTTTTACGATGGTCAGCAGCCGCTCGTTTTCCCAAGGCTTCTGGACGAAATCGCGCGCGCCGCCTCGCATCGCTTCAACGGCCAGGCCGACTGTGCCCCAGGCCGTCATGACGATCACGGGCAGAACACGTATCGATCGCCCGAATGCGCGAAAGCAAATCGAGTCCCTCCTGGCCCGAGGTGGTGTCGCGAGTGTAGTTCAGGTCCATGATCACGACATCGAAGTCGCGCGTCTCAAGCGCGGTGATGACGGCCGCGGGAGAAGTGACAGCTTCGATCTGGTAGCCTTCGCTCTTCAGCAACAGGCGCAGGGCTTCGAGCACGTCGGTCTGATCGTCGGCGATCAAAATCCGCGGCGCTGCCGTCGCTTGCCAGTCCGTCATGCGTGACTCCAGTGCGCCCGCCGGCTCAGTTCGAGATCCAGCCATCGGCGATATTGATGATGCGATTCCCGTATTCCGCGTTTTTTTCGTTGTGCGTCACTTGAATGATGGTGGTGCCAGCTTCATTCAATCGCTTGAAGAGATCCATGATTTCCTTGCCCTGGCTGGAATGAAGATTGCCGGTGGGCTCGTCGGCGAGAATGATCTTCGGGCTGGCCACGATGGCGCGGGCGATGGCCACCAGTTGTTGCTGTCCACCGGAAAGCTGGTTGGGATACAGGTCCTTCTTGCCGACGATCTGAAAGCGGTCCAGCACATCGCACACGATGCTGTCGCGCTCGCCCTTCTTGATATTGCGGTAGGAAAGCGGGATGTCGAGATTCTCATAGACCGTCAGCGAGTCCAGGAGATGATAGCTCTGAAACACGAAGCCGAAATATTTCTTGTACAGCTCCATGCGATCTTTCTTGGCCAGCTTGTGGATGGCGTGGTCGCTCAGATAATACTCGCCGGTCCAGGCGCTGTCGTGCATGCCGAGCAGGTGCAGCAGGGTGGACTTGCCCGCGCCTGAAGGTCCCATGATGGATATGAATTCGCCTTCCTTCACCTCCGCGTTGATGCGGCGCAACACAAAGGTCTTGGTGGGACCATGTTCGAAATATTTCTCCACGTTCCGCAAAACGATAATGGGTGAACTCATACGGGTACCTATATTATGATGGCGGGCCGCGGCGCGTCCAAGTGCGCGGGCGCTAGGCCGCTAGCGGTGCATGATGCAGAACAAGTTGGAGAGGATATCGCGCGGCAATGGGCAGCTCTCGACACGGATCGCGTTTTCAAGGCGAACGGAATCCAAAGCGTCATTGGACCAAGATTGCCAATGCCATGACCGCACCCAGCCCATTCCGAGCATCACCAGGGTGATGAACAACACGGCGACAAAATCGACGTTTTTCCCAAACATTACGCCACTCCCGCAGTCTCTTCTTCCACGATTCTTCCATCAAACAGCCGGATGGAGCGGTCGGCGTAGCGCGCATAGCGTGGGTCGTGGGTGACCATGCAAATGGTCGCGCCTCCGCGATGCAGCTCGCGGAGCAATTCCATCACTGCCTCGCCATTCACCGAATCCAGATTTCCGGTGGGTTCGTCCGCCAGCAGGATGGACGGATCGCCGCCGAGCGCCCGCGCCACCGCCACGCGCTGCTGCTGACCTCCGGAAAGCTGCGACGGATAATGCTTGATGCGATGGGACATGCCGACGCGCTCCAGGGCGTCGTGCACACGTTTTTTGCGCTCAGCCGACGGCATCCCGCGATAGGTCAACGGCAGCTCCACGTTTTCATAGACGGTGAGGTCGCCAATCAGATTGAAGGCCTGGAAGATAAATCCGATTTCGCGGTTGCGGATGCGCGCCCGCTCGCTGAGCTTGAGGCTTTGCACGGGCTTCGAATTCAGCACGTAGGTACCGTCGGACGGCGAATCGAGCAAGCCCAGAATAGCGAGCAGCGTGGACTTGCCGCAGCCCGAGGGGCCCGCGATCGCCAGATATTCACCTTTCTTGATGTGCAGGTGAATGCCGGCCAGGGCGTGCGTTTCCACCTCGTCGGTTTGGAAGACTTTCGTCACGCCGTCCATGCTGATCAAAGCTGTTTCGTCAATCGCCATTTGGTCTCCGCTAATTCAATCTCTAGTTCAAGCGAATTCTGTTATACGCGTCCTGCGCCGACATATCCGACAAGATCACCTGATCGCCGACCTTCAACCCATCGACGATTTCAATGTTGTTCACCGAGGCGCGCCCCAGCGTCACATTCACGCGCTGCGCTTCTTTGCCGTCCTGGTCCAGCTTGAATAGCGAGATCTTGGCGCCCGCCTGGCCGATCACTGGCCGGCCGACGTAGACGACGTCGGTTAAGCGCTCGATCGTGATGGTGCCATCCACGCTCAAATCCGGCCGCGCGTCGGGCGGCAGGGCGCCTTCCAAAGTTACGTCCACATCCACGGTGCCATTCACCGCGGCTGGATCGATGCGGGAGACGTGCCCGGGAATAATTCCGTTGCGCGTATCGATGGATGCGACCTGTCCGATCGCCACGTCCTTCACCTGGGTCTCGGGAATCTTAAGTGTCGCCTTCAGCTTATTGGGTTGCGCGATCTTGGCCAGAATCGTCCCCGGCGCCACGCGCATTCCCACTTCGAGCGGCATGGCCGTAGTGCCGAGTTGCGTCAGAGTTCCTTCGGCCCCGGCGCGAATGACCAATTGTTCCACCTGCTGTTTTTTCAGGTTGTAGGCGGCTTGTAATTTCTCGACCTGGACCTTTTGCGCGTCCATTTGCGCCTGAATCGATTTGTCGCTGATGTCCAATTGCTCTTTCGATAGCGCGTAGCGGCCCTTCAGCTCTTGCCATTTCGCGACGGACAGCTTGGTGTCGAGGTCCGATTTCAAACCGAGCTTGGTGAGCTGCGAATCGCGATCGGCCTGCAATCCGGCCTGTTCCATGTCGGACTTCACTTGTTCCGTGGTCGCCTTCTGCGCCAGTTGCTGCGTTTCGAGCGTAACTCGCAAATTCTCCAGGTTGGCTTGCGCGGCCTTGATCTGCCACTCGAGATCCGCCGCCGCCAGTTCCATATCCGGATTGCTCAGCACCATGACGACGTCGTCGGGATGAACCTTGGCGCCTGGAAGGAAGTTGATCTTTTCCACGCGGCTGTCGAAGGCGGCGGGAATCCACATATATTGCTCGACCACTAGCGTTCCCAGGCCGCGGACGTCGCGCACCATGGGGCCGCGCTTCACCGTGTCTCTCCACACTGTCGCTCCATCCACAGACGGCGCCGCGGGCTTCAGCCGGGAAAGTCCCCAGGTGATCAGCGGGATCGCGGCGATGACGAGTACGATAACAATGATCCTGCGAATCAACTTCCGGCGAGCGACTTCCTTACCGCGTGGTACATCCATGGCCATGACGATTTCTCCTTGTGGCAATGGGCAAATTGCCCACCAAAGTCGATAGTACTGAAAAAGAAGGTTTAGCGGCGGATTCGGTGTAGCTCGCTTCGCCCGGTGTGTCCGCTTGTGGGACGAGGTGTGCGAGGCGGGACAGACGATTTACGTCGTCCGCGTCACGGCGATGTACAGCATCCCGAACGCGACTGCCGTAACCGCGATGCACACGCCAGCCAAGGCGCGCAGCAGCGGCTCCTTCCACATCATGCGCGCGCGGGGAGTGCTGGCAAGCCATCCGGCGATGAAGCCGCCCGAGAATCCGCCGACGTGCGCCCAAAAATCCACACCCGGCAGGAAGCTCAAGACCAATCCGTAAATCACCCAGCGGGTGTAGAGCGATTTCACCGCCATCCCAAGCGAAGACCGGTCGGTGAAGCCGAACGCGAGCATCGCGCCGATGAGTCCGAAGATGCCAGCCGAGGATCCCACCGAGAAATGGCCGCCGCCAATATGGGAACTGGCCGAAAATCCGGTCACGGTGCCGACGAAGTAGAAGACGATCATGCGGCTGGTGCCGTACAACGTTTCCACTTCCGCGCCCAGGTCGAACAGCACCCACGAGTTCATCAGAATGTGCAGAATACCGCCGTGCAGAAACCCGGCGGTGATGAGGCGCCACCATTGTCCCTGCATCAAAACGGCCGGAACGCTCTGTCCTGCCTCATTGATTCCCGACTGCGGGTTCATGTATTCCGCGATAAACAGCGCCGTGTTGATGAGTAGAATGATGACCGTGGTGAAGCGGGCGTGCGGGATGAGGCCGCCGAGTATTTCGCCGGGATTGCGCCGCTCCACGGCGCGAGGGCCGATGGGAACCTGGCAATACGGGCACACTTTGTCGCTGGTCGTCACAAACGCCCGGCAATTCGGGCACATCCGTCGGCTATCCACTGCACCCATTGTACAGCCCGGTCTTCCACCGCCGTTCGATTACCGCATGCATTGCTACAATTGAATTCCGGATGGCAAAGACGGAGCAGGAGCATCGCCAAGACATCCTCGACGTTGGCAAGCTGATCTATCAAAAAGGATGGGTGGCGGCCAACGACGGCAACATCAGCGTGCGCTTGGATGAGCGCCGCATTTTGTGCACCTGCACCGGGGTCAGCAAGGGCATGATGACTCCGGACGATATCATCATCTGCGATCTCAAGGGCAACAAGCTGGACGGCGCGCGCGAGCGGACTACGGAGATCGCGATGCATATCACGATCTATGAGATGCGGCCCGACGTTTCGGCCGTGGTGCATGCGCATCCGCCGGTGGCCACTGGATTCGCGGTGGCGGGAAGGCCGCTGAATCTGGCGCTGCTACCCGAGGTGATCGTGAGCCTGGGATGCGTGCCGCTGGCCGAGTACGGACTACCGGGCACTCCCGCTCTGTCGGAGGGCATGCTGCCGCACATCCCGAAATACGATGCCATCCTGCTGGCGAATCACGGCTCGGTGTGCTACGGCGAGGACCTGTACAAGGCGTTCTTCAAGATGGAGACGGTGGAGCATTTCGCGCGAGTGACGCTGGTGGCGGATTTGCTGGGCGGTCCCTGTGTTCTGCCGCGGCACGAAGTGGCAAAGTTGTTCGATTCGCGCGGGCGCTACGGCGTAAAGTCGCACGCCGGCATGGAGCCCGGGCGGCCATTGGTTGCCGAAGATATCGAGGCCCGGGAGGCGGCGCCCGAGAAGCCGCCGATCACGCGCGAGGAACTGATCGCGATCATTGATGAAGCGCTTCGCTCACGAGGCGTCCTTACGTAAGTCGCTCGGCGACTCGGCCAACGGCGGGTTGGGCGGCTTAGTTTCGGCTGGCGGAAGTGCCTGGACGGGCTGCTTCGGTTGAGGAGCGGCGCGCCGTCTCCAGCTCACGTGCGTCGCCTGATAACTGAGCAACGGTTTTTTGAGCATCCAGTTGTAGTAGCCATCGTCGGGATCGTGTCGCTGTGTCTCAGCAAGCTTATGGGGAGAGAGCGTTTCCGCAAAAACATCGAGATCGCGATTGATCACGTTCACTGTCAATTCCAAATCGCACGTGTGACTAGTGAAGAAAAAGTAAATGCCCCCGCCCTTCAAGGTTCGAATCCCTTGATACTCGATCTTCAGTTCGGCCGTCTGATCCGGCGAGACGACCACCTCATGCTTGTCCTGAGCCTTGGAGAGATCCAGCGATATCTTCGCGTCCCCTTCCTGCGTCATCGTTTTCAGATCGGACTCCTTGAGCGAGAAATCCTTTTGCGAGCCGGATACACTAAATCCGAGATATTTGACTTCGTCCTTGAACGCGTCGCTGGGCGATTTATCGATGGAATGCTTGATGGGAAAAGTCTGGGACTGGCCGGAGATGTTCCTGATGTGAGAACGCGTGAGGCATTTGCTCTTGACATATTCTTCGGACGTCTTGGTATCCTTCTCGATCGTCAACTCAAACTGGAGATATAAGTCGGATCGGATGAAATTCGACTGGAGAACGTAATGATCCAGCTCGTCTCGAATCTCTTGAGGAACGATGTTGCCATAAACGTAGTGGAAAACGTCCTTTTTGATCGCGTTTCGTTCCTCTTCGGCCAGCTTTCTGAATTCCTCTTGCAGCGCGGTCCTCGACAATCGTTCGATGGTCAGAGCGAGAACAAATGCGACCAGCCCGGCGATACCCAACTCGCTGACGAAATGTCCCCACAAAGCGTTGCTGATCTGAGGACCCGCCAACAGGCATACGACGGAGACGGCGACGAGGATGAGATAGGTGACCGTCCAGTTGACGCCTCGACCTTTCTCCGAGTCGCTCATAGCTGACGTATCAGGCTGATCTTCGGGGGAGCGGTATTGTGGGCCGGGCGTCGGCGGCAGCACGTGCCGTACGGTCAGCCAAGGCCAATTCCTCGTCCTCATGGCCGAGAAGGAACTGCAAGGAGTCGCTCGGGCTGTAATCTGCTGGGCTTTGCCCCTTCAAAAATACGCAGGCCTTCTGGCTGCCCAGCAGTTCGATGGAAGTCCCCTCCACGCGGAGCATGGTTCCTTCGCGCAAGCCGACCACATAAACATTCGGATTCACTTCAACGAATTCAGCCAGGCGCTCGCTCTTTGTTTCAGCGGGATCGCCCGGCGGGCGGAAATCTATGAAGTGCGGATTGATCTGGAATGGCACGAGATTCAGGGCGTTGAAGCTGGGCGGCTCCACGATGGGCATGTCATTGGTGGTCTTGATGGTGGGACACGCGATGTTGGATCCGGCGCTCCAACCGAGGTATGGGACGCCGTTCCTGACGCATTCTTGAACGGTCAGAAGGAGGTCCTTCCTATAAAGAGTATTCAGAAGCTGAAACGTGTTGCCACCGCCGACGATGATTGCCTCCGCTTCCTTGATTGCACGTTGGGGGTCGCCGGCTTTGTGAAGCCCGCGCACTTCATACGGCATTTGAGAGAAGCCCTGGCAGACTCTGGAGGTAAAGTCATCGTAGGAATTGAGCACGCTCGCATAAGGGATGAATAGCGCCGTTCTAATTCGTTCGCCGAACACGTCTCGGATCTGATCCGCAGCGTGTTCTAAAAAGCCTTGCCCCGCGTTCCTCGAATTACCGAGCAATAACAGTCTTCGTTTTTGCATCACCAACCCTGCCACCGATTTCAAGGTAACATGCCAAGGAAACAGGGGAAGGACAACGGCCGGCTGAGCCGCGCTAGCGGTGCGCGTAGTCGCGTGTTTCGGATTCGACGCCCGTCGCGACGCGTTTGCGCCGGCCGAGCAGCAAAAAGCCCGCGACAACAATTACCAAACTCAGCTTCACAACTTCGAGCACACCGTATAGCCCGTGCAGCCGCCAAAATTGGCTGTAGGCGGCCGATCCAGAGCCCGCGCCAAAGTCGATCATCCTGCCCAACGTGATCATCTCCGGCGTCACGCGGAAGTGTTGGAACAGCGCGATGATCACCATGCCGCCGGCCATCCCCGCCAGCAACCCGCTGCGGATGGCGAACAGCAGAATCGCCGTGAGCGCGACGCCCAGGACGATGAGCGCCAGTTCCCAAGTGACGAAGAAGAGCCGGTTCTCTTCGCCGGCCAGATAACGGAGCAAGAGCCGCGAGTTGTCCGGCCCGAGCCTCTGAAACATTTGTACGGCTTCCGGCGGCGGCGAGGCGAGCACGCGATCCACGGTTTGGAAGTTTTGGGTCGCGACGAAAATCATGAATGCGCTGCCCAGAATGAGGCAGCCGCTGAGAAACGCCGCGATCCGATGGTAGTGCATCGTTTCTGCATTCAGTTTAGCAAGCCGATACCACCGGGCTCTGGATCGAACGGCGCAGCAGCAGTTTTTCTTTGCAGGGCGCCAGTTCCGCTCGCACGTGCGTGCCCGGCTCGATTTCCCCGCCCGCCACCAGCGAGGCCAGCGGCTGGATGAGGTGGCTGTGGACCGTACGCTTCAGCTCACGCGCGCCATATTCCACACTGGCGCCGCGCTCCAACAGAAACTTGCGCGCTCGCGCGGGGACCTCGATGCGAAACGCCTGCTCGCCGAGCCGCCGGTCGATGTGCGACTGCAAATCCTCCATCTGCTGATTAAGGATCGCAGCCAGCGCCTCGGAATCGAGGGGCTGATAGGTGACCATCGCGTCGATACGGTTGATGAACTCGGGTGAGAAATTCTTGCGCGCGGCATGGATGCCGATGCGATCCAGCTTGCGGTCGCGCTTGTTGCTGGCGCTCGGGGCCAACCTTGGAATGACGGACTCGAAGCCAAACTCCGGCCGCAACTCGTGGCTCATGTCGCGCGCTCCGAGATTGCTGGTCAGGAAAATCATACTCTTCTCGAAGTTCACAAGGGTGCTGTCGCCTAGCCGCAAAGTGCCTTTATCCAAAACGCCGAGCAGCAGCCGCACCAGCGACGGCGCGGCCTTCTCGATTTCATCGAACAGCACAATAGAGAGATCGCACGATTCGCTGGCAGCGGCGCTCAGTTTTTGCTGAGTCAGCAACGGCTGGGTTTCCCGATGTCCCAAGTATCCCGGAGGCGCGCCCAAAAGTTTCGCCACCTCGTGCTCCATTTGATATTCGCCGCAATCCACCTTGAGCAGTTTCTTGGGACTGCCGTGCAGTACATCGGCCAGTGCTTCCACGGTCTTGGTCTTGCCCGTTCCCGTGGGGCCCAGCAGCAGAAAGACTCCCGCCGGCCGGCCTTCCGGTGTTAGCCGCGCCCGATACATCTCAACGTACGGCACGACGGCTGCGATCGCCGCAGGTTGCCCAACCAGTCGTTTGGATAAAGCCGCAGCGATATCGCTTCGGTCCGTTATGCCGTTTGCTCGCGAACGGTTTGAAGGCATATGAATGAATTCCTGGCATGATTATGGACCTAAAATTGCTTAGCAAACGCCCTCGCGCTGCGGAAATGGGCCGAATCGAAGACTTTTGCTCAGGAATTTGTTCCGAGGAATGAATGAATTAGACCTGCAATGCGAGCGCTCGCCCGGCCATCTCCGTAAGGATTGTGAACGCGCGACATCTGGTTATATGCCGCCCGATCATCGAGCAAAACGGCGGCCTCGCGGACGATGCGATCTTCATCGGTTCCCACCAGCTTCACGGTGCCTGCCGTGACAGCTTCGGGCCGCTCGGTTTTTTCGCGGAGAACCAGGATCGGCTTTCCAAGCGAAGGCCCCTCTTCCTGAATGCCGCCGGAGTCGGTGATCAGTAAGTAAGCGCGGCGCATCAGATCGACGAACGGGACGTAGCTTTGAGGGGCGATCAGCTTCACGTTCGCATGACCGGCGAGGTAGCGCTGCACCGGATCCTGCACATTCGGATTCGGATGCACCGGATATACCAGTTGCACGTCGCCGCGATCAGCGAGCCTTGCGAGGGCTCGGCAGATGCGCTCAAATCCGCTGCCAAAGCTTTCGCGGCGGTGCGCGGTGACGACGATGAGCTTCTTTGAAGCGTCCAGCTCCGGCCAGTCGCGCCCGCGCCAGAGCGCCTTGTTCCAGGGCGTCGCGCACGAACAAAACTGCGTCGATGCCGGTGTTGCCAGTAACGTGAATCGCAGCGGCCGGAACGCCTTCGTCGCGCAGATTCTGGGCGGCTTTCTCGGTCGCCGCAAAATGCAGAGCTGCAAGGTGCGACGCCAGCACGCGGTTCATTTCTTCAGGAAACGGCTGCCGCATGTCGTGCGTGCGCAAGCCCGCCTCGACGTGAGCTACAGGAATGTGCAAATAAAACGCGGCCAGCGCGCCGCACAATGTCGTTGTCGTATCGCCTTGCACGATCACCATGGCGGGCTGTTCGGCGCGCAGAACGGGCTCGAGACCGGTCAGGATTCGAGAGGTGGATTGAAACAGCGTCTGGCCCGGCAGCATCAAGTCCAGATCGTGATCCGGCTGGACGTGAAACGCCTCCAGTACCTGATCCAGCATCTCGCGATGCTGCGCCGTGACGCACACCTTGACATCGAATTTGCTGGGATGCTCACGCAGACCGCGAATCACCGGGCAGAGCTTAATCGCCTCCGGCCGGGTACCGAAGATCAACAGGATTTTGTGCATCAGCTGAAGCGCTGAGTGGAGACTGTCTACTTGTGCCGGTAGGTGATTCGTCCCTTCGTTAAATCGTAGGGCGAAAGCTCCAGGGTGACTCGATCGCCGGCCAACACGCGGATACGATTGCGGCGCAACTTGCCGGCCAGATGCGCCAACACAGTGCGGTCCTGATCCAACTGCACGCTAAATAGACCGCTCGGAAATTTTTCAACTACGGTTCCAGTAACTTCAATGCTATCTTCCTTACTCATCCTCCTCCTTGATCTTGATTTTCTGCCATAGGTATCTTAGCAAACGAGGCTCCATTCCGGCTCTTCAACAAGGGAATCAACAGTAGCGCCGCCGCGGCTGCAAATGCCACGGACAATTCCCACGCTAACCGAGTAAGTGCCCGCCGGGTGCTGAAATGATCGGAGATTTCGATCTGCACTCGTTCCGGAAGCACGCGCGAACCGAAGATCAGAGCGAGCAAAATCGCGAGAAAGCCGGTACGCAGGATGTTCTTCACCGCGGCGGCCGAGAAATGCCGCGCCAGGACCGCGCCGAAAATGGCGATCGCGATCGATGCGCTCAAGCTAAACGTTAGTACGGCGGCTGCGAATCCACGAGGCGGGGCAAGGAAACCTCCGGGCCGGGCTACCAGGTTCAGCGTCACGATGGCGGTAACAAGAATGACAACCGTGAGACCCCAGCCCCAGGCGACGATCAATGCAATTTTGCCAAGGACGGCCGCGGGCGGCGCGCTTTTTCCGTGAGAGGCTGCGAGTTCGGCGCTGGCCGGAGCGACAAACAGAAGCGCCAGACACGCGTAGGCGGCGATAATGCGCGGGTCCAGGAAAGCGAAGCCTTTGTACAGAGGCACCAGGATCCCGAACGCAGCCACAACGACCAAGATGACGAGCGCTTGCCGGGCCATGAGCGAAAGTATACTCTGTGCTCACGCCCTCTGTGCCAGACGCTGCTGGGGCAACCCGACTACGGATTCGTGGGCAGGCCCGCACCGCCGCTCATGTGCTGCGCGTCCTGCTGGTTCTCCTGGCAGATGTATTCCATCAGCTCTTCATTCGGCCGGAGGCGAGCGGTGAAGGTCAGCGTGAAAGGCTTCGAGTAGTCGCCCGGGTCGATGATCGTGACCTTGTTCTCAAGCGTCCCTAAATCCTTGCGCGTGTAGCGCTCGATGGTGTGCAACTGCTCGGTGTGCGGATGGCCGCGAAAATCGAACCAGAACTTGTCGTTGAAACCCGACCGTATCCACCACCAGGGTGTCGCCGTCCCAGCTGCCGATGGAGTGTCCGTACCAGGTGGGATCCGGGTCGGCCGGATGCTTGCCATCCATGAAGATCTGCCGGTAACTGTGGATGTTGCCTTCAAACAGAAAGTAGACGTGCGTGGCGTCCTGCACGATTCTCCACGGATAGGGAGCGATGCGCGGAATCCCCGTCGGCAGACAATTGGCCTCCGGGTCGTCCTTCGATTGCCTCTTGTCCATGATTGCTTTCGCCGCGGGGAGCAGGGGAATCGTTTCGCCGGGCGCCAAGCCCTGCGCGAGATCGCCGACCGGACCGCCACCTTGCCAGACTCCGGACAAATCCGGATGGCCATCGGCCAAGCGAGGCGTTGGACCGTGCGGCGTGGTATCGCGTCTCCTCGCCGTCGCTGGATTTGCGCTGCCTCCCGCTGGAGCGGTGGCTTGGGCGGGGCTAAGCGATTTCGCGGGCGCACTGGTTGGTGCTTGCGCAAGGGCCCAGACGGCGAACAGCGATGCAATCGCCAGCGCCAACAAAACTCGCCGGGGGACTGGCCGGATGTGTTTCACTTGGTTCTCCTTCGCCTACTGCTTGGGCGCGTCCTCGGTTGCGGAGCCAGCGAACACCCTCTTACCGTCCGCCAATACGACGCTTCTGGCATTTGCCATCTGCGATCCATCCTTGGCCTGCGCGCCTTCCACCGTCACCTGATCGCCGACATTCAGGGAGTGCCTGGTCCATCCATTTCGAATCAAAACGTTCGGACTGGCGAGTTCCAGGTTCCAAGTTGTGACGTTGCCGCTCTCGTCCTTAACGTCGACGTAAAAGCGGGCATGGGGATTGGTCCATTCCACCTTGGTCACGGTGCCCTTCAGTGTGACGGGTTTCTTTGCGTCGTACTCGGCGGAAAATGAGTGATGCGCCAGAGCGGCCGACGGCGCCAGCAACCCAAGTCCAGCAGCCAAGAATGCGAAAGCAGCTTTCATCGAATCTCTCCCTGGGTTAGATTTTGTCACATATAACCGCCCAATGGATAATAAGGTACTTGCCCATGCGACGCCTCATATCTTCCGGTTCATCCTTTGAACGTGACATCGGCTATTCTCGCGCGGTTGTCGAGGGCGACTGGGTCTTCGTTGCCGGCACCACGGGGTTTAATTATGAAACGATGACCATAGCCGATGACGTCGTGGAGCAAGCTGAGCAATGCCTCGCGAATGTCGAAAAAGCGCTGCGGGACGCCGGGAGCGGGATCTCGGACGTGGTCCGCGTGCGTTACATCCTCCCGCGCGTTGAGGATTTCGAGCCGTGCTGGCCGGTGCTGCGAAGGTATTTCGGCGACGTGCGGCCCGCGGCGACCATGATTTCGGCCGGCCTTTCGGACCCGCGCATGAAGATCGAAATTGAAGTGACAGCGCGAATTACCCGGTGACCCGTGCCTTCACGGGTCTTTCGATTTTGTAGCTCGATCTTTCGGTAGTATTCCCGAAACGTTGTCTGCCGATTTTCTGTGCCGGCACGTCCATCCGTTCGATCCGCCCGGCAAGATTCTGCTTCAGTTGATCGACCCGGAGAGCCGATTGCGAGTCGATGTTTTCCGGGCGTGCGGCCAGACCTTGAACCGCGCCGCCTGTATGGATATTCCGTTCGGGCCGCTGCGGGTCGTGTCGCTGGAAGACTTGCTCGCAAGAGCCACGCGGCTACTGCTCGACCTTGCCGAACGCGTCCCCGTGGCGTCCAAGCATTCACGTGATTATCTCCGCTTTGTAGATCTGGTGGACTTGGCCGCAATGGAAGCCGTCTGGCAGGATCACCGCAAGACGGCGCACCCCGTCACCTTTCAAGAGACCCGCCACGTGCTGCCCGATTTGATCCGGACAAATGGCAACTTGCTCATCACTCCTGAGTACTCGAAGAATGCGAAGGAAGCGTGCCCGCGTTGCGTTCCGGCATCTGGTTTTCAACTGGCCGACCCGAACGTTGTCCTATCGATGTTGGGTTATTGTTAGACGATTTTGGCCCCAAATCGTCGTTTGGGGATTGTAGTTCCGCCAGTCGAACCAATAATCCTTGAGCATGGGGATGCGCTCCAGGCACGCGCCCTTGGCTTTGCCGGAGACCGCGCAGCCCTGGAAGTTCCACTCGCTGCCGGTTGGCGCATCCAGCATAAGTGCGCCAGGTTTCTGCGCGGCTATGCGATAAAAATCGGGAGCGCCATCCACGCCGGGGATTCGATTACGAAACGCCCTCACCGATTGATTATCCGGCCCAACGACAAGCAAAACTGTCTCGTCGCCCACGTGGTCTTTGACAAGCTTTTCTTGGACCACCCGGTCATAGAGAAACGCGCGGCTGGCCGCGGACGTGTGAATCCCCAGGATCAAATCGCGAGGCTTCATCCCGTGCTCTGGAAATTGGATTACGGTCGGCTCGTCCGCCATTCGCACGTCCCAGTCCTTGGTTTCGTATTGGGAGGCGTAGCGAGGCACGTCCTTGAGCACGGTGCCCGCAGGTTCCTCGGCTTTCCACGCCGCGAAAGTCAGCTCGTCGGAAAGCACCAAAGTGAGTTGACGGCCTTGCAGCGGACCGGAGATGGCCCTTCCGCTGATCTGCTGCCAATAGCTGCCGGTCTCCTCATCGCGCATGAGGAAGTTCTGATTGTTGATGCCGGCCAAGTGGAACGTCAGCCGCATCCCGTCCACATCTCTCATCCACACCAGACCGGTGTGACAGAGCGTTCAATATGTCGCGACGAGAGCCGTCCCTCCGGCCACATCATTCACGACATGGTGATAACCCATCATGCGAATCGGATACCCGCGTGCGTTGCCGGCGATTTTCACCACGATCAGCTTGTCGCCCGGATCGAGCTTCGCCTCGGAGGCCGCGGCGAAGGCCGGATGGTCGATCGGGTGAAACATTAGCTGCTCGTACACATTCACGCGGGCAAGCACCGCGAGGACGCAGACGAACACGGCGCCGAGTGCAACGAATATTCGCGCCCTCGTTTGAGCCTGAGCGCGCCAATACGCAATGGCAGCGCCCAGCGCCACGAGCGCGGAGATCGCGGTAAGCGCCGGCCGATAACGGGAAACCGCCAGCGCGACCATCAGCTCCCGCGCCCCTTGCCCGCGAAACGGCCGGATCACGTAGATCGGGTAAACAACCAAAGCCAGGGAAACGGCCAGGCAAGCCAGCAGTGCGAAAACCCATCGCGAGCGGGTTGTGGCCATGGCTGTATTATCGCGCGTCAGCTCCTCTTACTTGCTGGCGGGTTTTGCAGCTGCCTCCTTCGCCTGCAGTCTCTGAGCCTGGCGATCGCCACGCCCCGCCTCTTTAGATGTTTGGGCGGGAGTCTCTTTGAATTCCTGCAGCGCGGCCAACCTGGCCTGGGCGGCACTACTTAACTGGACCGTGTCCGTTTTCGCGGGCTGGGGCTTCGGCTTCGTAGTTTTCTGAGTCGTTGTTGCAGCGGGCGTCGTCACAGGTTGAGTGTGCGTCACGTTGGATACAGCACTGGGCATGATGGAACTCCTTTAGCAGGCTTATCGGCCAATTGAGGAGCTTGCACGAACGCTTATTTTCATCTTGTCCCGCGAATCTCAATCCTGCCGCAACGCCGCCATCGGGTCAATCTGAATCGCACGGCGCGCCGGGACCCAGCAAGCGAGACCAGCGGTGACGCTCACCACAGCGACTGCGATCCATGCGCAGGTCAAGTTTTGAGCTCCGAGCCCGGCCAAAACATGCCGAAGCGCAGCCGTCAAAGAGATTGCCGCGCACAAACCCAGCGCCAATCCAGCCGCAATGGTCGTGAAACCCTGACGGAACAGCAACGCATGCACGTCACGCGGCGTCGCTCCCAGCGCCATACGTATCCCGATTTCCTGCGTCCTCCGCGAAGTGGTGTAAGAAACGACGCCATAGATCCCGGCCGCGGACAAGAGCAGAGCAAGGCCGCCGGTGATCGCGAGGAGCAGCATGATGAATCGCCGATCCGCCACCGAGTCCGCCAGAAGCGTACGCATGGATGCGCTCATGAACACCGGCTGATTGGGATCGATCGCCGCGATCGCGCGCCGGATCTCCTTGGCCAAATCGCCCACGGGCCGTTCGGTTCGCGCCACCACGAACACGGCGCTCTGCATCGCGCCGGCGGAAAGATAGACATTGCCGATGATTGGTTCGCTGAGCGCTGCGTGATGAACGCTGGAGACGACCCCGATCACGCGCTTCCAATTGTTGGGCCGTTCCGGCGTGCAATACACGCAAATCCTCTGCCCGATTGCGCTACCTCCCTGCCATAAACGCGCCGCCGTAAAGTCACTCACAATCGCGGCGTCGCTCGAAGCGTTCATATCTTCGTCACGGAACCACCGGCCATGAAGCAAACGAACACCCATGCTTTGGAGATACTCACCGCCGACCACGTCGATCTCGGCGTCCACCTGTCTCCCACCGTTGCTGACGAAGCCGCCATGGTTCTCGCCGCTGAAAGGCAGAGCGTCCACGGTACCCGCGCTCTCCACTCCCGGCAGCGCTCGAACGGAATCGAGAATGCGCCGATAGAACAATGCCCGTTGCTCAGGCTTGGGGTATCGCTCGGGCGCCGGGAGCACCACGGACTCAAGAATGCGATCCGCTTGAAATCCCGGATCAACGCGAACCAATTTCACAAAACCGCCAAGCAACTCGCCGCCCGCCACCACCAGCATTACCGATAACGCGACCTCGGCGACCACGAGCGCTGAACGAACGCGATCCTGCCTCCCGCCCGCGGCTGCGCGCGAGCCCAATCCGCCTAAAGCAATCGCCTCCTTCACCCGGGCCAAACGCAGCGCGGGCGCGATTCCGAAAAGCATCCCGTTGATCATGGACAGCGCGAGAGTGAAGCCGAAGATCGCGCCATCCGCTCGTGCCGCAGCCAGCCGCGGGATGCTGACGGGAGCCACCGCCGGCAGGATTCTCCAAGCGAGCGCTGTAAGCGCATAGCCACCCAAAGCGCCTAGGACCGCGAGCGCGCAGCTCTCGGTAAGAAGTTGTCGGACAATTCGCGCACGCCCGGCTCCGATCGCCAGCCGGACGGCGATTTCCCGCTCGCGGGCGAATCCACGCGCCAGCAGCAGGTTGGCGACGTTCGCACATCCGATCAACATGAAAAGGAGCGCCGCACCCATCAAGAGCCACAGGCTGTTCTCGGCGACCCCCACGGTTCGATCGCGCACCAGGTTCAACTTGAGTACCTTGTCGCGATTCATCTGGGGGAACTCGCGGCTCAGCGCATTGCTGATCGACGCAATGTCCTGCCTTGCTTGTTCGAGCGAGACGCCGGAGCGCAGCCTCGCCACCGCACCGAGACCCGCGTCCCAATTCGCGGGCGCCTCCAAAGGCGTCGCCCAAAACTCGACGTATGGAGAAGGCGTGTGTACCGCCTCCCGGCGCAGTGGAAAATTGAAACCCGCGGGCATCACGCCAATCACCAGGCAGTCATGCCCATTCACTCTGACCCTCCGGCCCACCACGCCGCGATCCGAGTTGAACCGGCGCACCCAGAGGCCGTAGCTCAGAATCATTTCGTCCCCTCGGCCGGGTTGATCCTCCTCGGGACGAATATTGCGTCCGAGCATTGGCGACGCGCCGAGGGTTGGGAACAGGCTCGCGCTCATCCTCAAACCATAAAGCGATTCCGGAGTGGCGCCCGCGCCGCCGGCCAGATCGAAAATTGCATTGCCGTAGTAGCCCACCGATTCGAGCGTGCGCGTTCTCCGGATCAGCTCCTGCGCATCGTTCCACAGCACCCAGTCGCCGTGCGCCTGCTCTTGCATTTTCGGAAACTCGCTGCGAACCTGGACCAGCCGGTCCACATGCGCGTAGGGCAACGGATCGATCAGCACCGATTTGATAGCGGCGAAAACGACTGAGGTGGCGCCCACGCTGAGCGCGATCGAAACCAGCGCGATCCCGGTTGAAACCCAATTACGCTGGAAGAGGCGAAAAGCGAGGCGGACGTCCTGCAGGATCGACATCTCCCAGCCATTTTACCTATGGTCAAGGAACCGCCTGATATAATTCGAACGGCCCGGCACCTCAGAGCCGTCGCCGGCATCGCTTTTACTTAACAAGGAGAATTACCAGCCAGCATGAGTTATCAAAGCTTAGAGGACGCGCTCCAAACCGCCAGCCCCGTGGAACGTCTGCGGAATTCGCAGATCGGACCTTACGCCTTTCCGGTGGTGCGTCCCGAGTTCACCAACTGGAGGGATGAACAGCGCGCCTGGAAAGAGTCCTGCGCTCTTCTCGACCAGTCGCACCACATGGCGGACCTCTACGTCGAGGGGCCCGACGCGCTGAAATTGCTCTCCGATCTGGGCATAAACAGCTATAAGAATTTCAAGGTGAATCAAGCCAAGCAATTTGTCGCCTGCAATCATCATGGCTATGTAATTGGCGATGCCATCTTGTTTTACCTCGAGGAAAATCGCTTCAATCTGGTCGGACGCCCGCCCGCGCTCAATTGGGTGCAATACAACTTAGAGACCGGCGGCTACAAAGCGACCGCCGAACGCGACGAACGGTCCGCCGTCAATCAAGGCCGGCGCAAGACGTATCGGTACCAGGTCCAAGGCCCGCACGCGGTCCGCGTTATGGAAAAGGTGACAGGCAAGCCTGCGCCGGACATCAGGTTCTTTCATATGGACGTGTTCAACGTTGCCGGCCGTGCGGTCCGCGCCTTGCGTCATGGGATGGTCGGACAGCCGGGATGGGAGCTGTTTGGTCCGTGGGAGGATGGTGACGCAGTCCGGGACGCAATCGTGAGCGCCGGTCAAGAGTACGGGATTCGGCAAGTGGGATCGAGAGCTTACCCGACCACGTGTCTCGAATCCGGTTGGGTTCCCTCCCCTCTTCCCGCGATTTACGTGGGTGAAGAGTTGAAGGGCTACCGGAAGTGGCTGAGCACGAAAAGCTACGAAGCCACGGCGTCGCTGGGCGGCAGCTTTTACTCCAACGATATTACTGACTATTACCTGACTCCCTACGAACTTGGCTACGGGCCGTTCGTCAAATTCGATCACGAGTTCATGGGCCGTGCCGCGCTTGAAAAAATGGCCGGAGCCGAGAAGCGGAAAAAAGTAACGCTGGTGTGGAATGGCGACGATGTCGCACGTGTCTTCGGTTCCTTGTTCCATGCCGGCGACATCGCGAAATACATCGACCTGCCTTTGGCGAACTACGCAACGCTGCCGTTCGACAAGGTGCTGAAAGACGGCAAGATCATCGGACTGTCAACGTACACTGGCTACACCTACAACGAACGCGCGCTGCTCTCGCTAGGCGTGGTCAGCGTCGAACACAGCGAGCCGGGCGCTCAAGTCACGGTGGTGTGGGGCGAAGAAGGGCGCGGGTCGACGAAGCCGACGGTGGAGCGCCATGCGCAAGCCGAGATCCGAGCAACTGTCGCATCGGTCCCCTACGCCGAAGTTGCCCGTGTGGCATACCGGCCGCACTAAGATAGGAGAACTACCATGGCGTACATATTCCACGAAGACGATCTGCCGAAGCTGGTTGGCGTATCTGGGGGCCGCGAGCGCACCTTCTTCGTCAACAAAGAACTGGCGAACGTCGACGACATGCTGGCGGGCGTGATGGTGTACAAGGCTCACGGCTCTTCGCCGTATCATTATCACGAGGTTTGCGAGCATTTTTACTTCATCATGGAAGGCGAAGGCACGGTCGAAAGCGAAGAAGGCGTGCGGCCGGTGGGGCCGGGCGACATGATCTTCATTCCAGCCGATGCCAAGCACCGTCTGCGCGCTAGCGAAACCGGCCTGTTCTATTTCGAATTCCAGGCGCCCAATCGCTTCAAGACTCATATTCTGGACGGCACTCCCGACGATCTGCGGTGGAATCGCGTGGACGGCCGGGTCTGGGTGCAAACGTAAAGGGGATCTGTCATGACCACCACACTCACTTTCATCGACACCAACACGCTGCCGCGGGTGAAGACTCCGCAAGGCGACGTCACCGAGATCCTGAATCAGCAATTGGCCGGCGCCAAGAACGTCCTTGGGACGCTGCGCTGGCTTGCACCAGGCGAGAAGTTTCAGGCCGATCCGCTCGAAAAGCACCAGCTCATTTACCTCATGGAAGGCAGCGGCAAGATCCGTCTCGAGAACAAGGACTACGACGTTTCGCGCGGCGCGGGCGTCTATCTCGGGCCGTCGGAAACCGCGACCATTCAAGCCGGCGACAGTTCGCGACTCAAGCTTTTTCATCTCGTGGTCCCACGCATCCCGGCGTAAAGCCTACTGCCCACGGCTGAAAACCACCGCAAGCGGTTCTGCGCGGCCAGGACACATTTCATTTTCTTCGAAAACTGAGGAACTTACGCTTGGCAACTCGCTTGCTTTCCTAGGGCGCGTGAGGAGGACAGGAAAATGAAAACGAAAATTTTGGCGGGTTTGCTTCTGGCAGGTAGCGCGGCATTTGCTGCGCCTCGGGTAGCCTTTGGAATCGGTTTTGGCGCCCCTGCGCCGGTGGTCGTTGCGGCGGTGCCTCCGTGTCCCGGACCGGGCTACGTGTTCGTCAACGGTTTTTGGCAACTCAGACCCGGTTATTGGCACGACGGCTATTGGCGCGGACACGTGGTTCGCTACGACCGAGGACGTTTCGATCGCGATCATTTTCGCCGCTAGCGGGGGAGCGGTGAGCGCCCGGCCGATACGTGCGGCTTCCCGGTTCTTAATCCAGCCTACTTGCCCGGGCTGAGAGAAAGCCGGAGGTGGCCCCGTACCGGCCGCCGGGGTCAAGGCAGCAGCTCCTTGCCTCCTGGCGCTCTTTTTCACCGCTAAGAATATTTGCGAAGATTCCGGCCGCTTCCGTGTTAGAGTAGAGGAGTCTGAATTTTGGCATCTTCGCTTTCGTCCGGCCCGTCCGCCCTCGTTCGAACCTGCCCCGATTTACCGATCTGTAAATCAAAAGGAAAAGAGAAATGAAGAATATTTTTGTTGGAAATCTCAATTTTGGAGCTACCGAGGATGCGGTTCGGTCTCTCTTTGAAGCATATGGCACCGTCGAACGCGTCAGCATCGTTACGGACCGTGACACCGGGCAACCGAGAGGCTTCGGATTCGTCGAGATGAGCGCCAATGCGGATGCGGATCGCGCCATCGCGGAACTGAACGGCCGGGAACTGGAGGGCCGGGCGCTGAATGTCAACGAAGCTCGCCCCAAAACGGAGCGTTCATTCGGTGGCGGCGGTGGTGGCAGGCGCGGCGGTGGTGGCGGCGGCAATAAACGCTGGTAGGAGTTCTCACAACGGGGGAGGCGTTTGTACCAGCGCCTCTCCCAGCAAAGAATTAAGACTCGAGCGCTTGGCGTAAAGTCATGTCGCCAGGATTTTCCTGTTCAAAAGCGCTCAAAGCGACCTTTAACGGCGACGTCCGGATTGGACTCCTGAACCACGCTTGAGTCACTGGTAAGTCGCTGTGATCGATCTCCCTCCATAATTCCCCGTCCAGCCGGCGCTGGTCAACTCGCACCACGTTTCCTTCAATGCGGATACGAAGGTCCTGCGTCTCAAATGTCCTGTTCTTCATAACTTCATTGTCACATGCCGAAGGTGTAGGACGCACACGTTTCATCAAAAGAATTGATGAAATCACCGTGCTATGTGTATGATGAGCGCATTCCCGATGTGGTTCGAAAACATCATCCGCGACGCGCGTTTTGCCTTTCGGATGGGGCGCCGGAATCCGGGCTTCGCTGCCCTGGCGGTGGTTACCCTCGGGCTCGGAATCGGCGCAACCACCGCGATCTTCAGCGTCGTCAAAGCCGTGCTCCTAAACCAACTGCCTTACAGTAATCCGGATCGAGTGGCCGCTCTTTCGCTAGAAGATCCAGCGGCGCCCACCACAGATGGTTACGTGGGAGCATGGGTCGCAAACGAGTGGCGAATGCGCGTGCATTCGTTCGAGAGCATTTCGCTGTACGGTGATGGACAACGCATCTTGATCGAGAATGGCGGCGCCGAGGTGCTACGCGGCCTGCGAGTGAATCACGAGTTCTTCGAGACTCTCGGACTGAAAATGCTGCTGGGGCGAAGCTTTCACGCCGAGGAAGATCAGTGGCCGCGCGCCAACGTCGTGGTTCTCAGTCATGGCTTGTGGGTACGCCGGTTTGGGCGTGATCCGAATATTATCGGACGCGCTCTCAACCTCAGCACCGAGGAGTATCGCGTGATCGGCGTGCTGCCGCCGGACGTCTATCCGTTGCGCATGAGCAATCCCGCCGAAAAGCCGGAGATCTTCATGCCGCTGGGTTACGACCCGCGCGAGGCCGATGCCTGCCGAGCCTGCAACGGAGGAATCTCGATTGGCCGGCTCAGGCCCGGTATTGGCCTCGACCAAGCGCGGGCCGAGTTGAACGGTGTGATGCGCGAGATCCTGCGCGAGCATCCGTCCGATTTCTCGAGCGCCACTTCGGTACTCGTGGAGCCAATGCGCGATCATTTGGTGGGTCCCATTCAAACCGCGCTCTGGGTGTTGCTGGGCGCAGTGGCGTTCGTCCTTCTGATCGCGTGTGCCAACATCGCAAATCTTTTGCTAGCGCGGGCGACCGCTCGCACCAAGGAGATGGCGGTTCGTGCGGCGCTGGGCTGCAGCCGGTGGCGATTGGCTCGTCAACTACTCACTGAAAGTCTGCTGCTCTCGTCAATCGGGGGCGCCGCGGGCTTGCTCTTGGGCTGGAGCGGAGCGGCGTTTCTCGCATCGCTCGCTCCCAAGGAACTGCCGCGTCTAGACGAGGTCCACATGGACGCGTCGGTGCTGCTCTTCGGCGCCGGCATCACTATCCTCACCGGGCTTCTGTTTGGCATTCTTCCCGCTTTACGCCTGTCCGGGCAGCGGCCAGTCGGCAATCGCAGTAGTCTGCGCAATTTCTTGGTGATCGCGGAAGTGGCCCTCGCGTTCGTTCTCGCGGTGGGGGCCGGGCTACTGGCGAAGAGTCTCGTGCGCCTGACAGCAGTAGACGCCGGATTCGATTCGCACAACATCTTGACGCTCACTCCAACGCTCACTGGCGACCGCTACGCGACACCGGATGCGACGCTCCGCTACTACCGTCAAGTAGTCGAGAAGGTTCGCGCGATCCCTGGTATTCTCAGCGCGGGAATGATCAGCAACGTTCCATTGAGCCACACCGAGCCGATGAAGCTTCGCGTGGAGGGCGGCCCGGGCGTCAATGATTCCGCAGCGCCGAGCGCGGATGTGTATTGGGCGTCGCCCGATTATTTCCGCGTCCTCAGGATTCCGCTAAAGCGCGGCCGATTCCTTACCAATCAGGACAGCGTTGGGCAGCCTCCTGCGGCGCTCGTCAGCGAGTCACTAGTCAAAGCGCGTTTTCCCGGCTCGCAGGCCATCGGCCGGCGGATTCAACTTGGGGCACAACAGGAGCACGGACCCTGGTTCGCGATTGTTGGCATCGTGGGCGATGTTCGGAACTACGCGCTGGACCGCGAGCCGGATGAAGCGATCTATGTGCCGCAGGCCGCCGATCCCGGCCACTACTTTCGGCTCGTGGCTCGGACCAGCGGCGAGCCGATGAAGTTCGAGCGTACGGTGCGCGCCGCCATCCGCGAGATCGACCCCCTGCAGGCGGTCTTTCACCTGCAACCGATGGACGATTACATCGCATCGTTTCTGGCCGATCGTTCGTTTACTCTCACGTTGATCGGTTTGTTCGGAAGCTTGGCCCTGCTCCTGGCGGCTGTGGGAATCTATGGAGTCGTCTCTTATACCGTTGGCCTTCGCACACACGAAGTTGGAATCCGGATGGCATTGGGGGCCCAGCGTCTCGCCATTCTGAAGCTGATCCTGCGGGATGTGATCTTGTTGCTCGTTTGTGGACTGGCGGTGGGCTTCCTCGCCAGTCTTGTGCTCACCCGATTCCTTGCGCACATGCTATTTCAAGTTCGACCCTCGAATGCGGTGACATCATCGAGCGTGGCTTTGATTTTGGCGTGTGTCGTTCTCTTGGCGGGCTACATTCCCGCGCGGCGTGCGGCTGGAATCGACCCCGCGGAGGCTCTGCGGTCCGATTGACACAATTAACCATAGTAAGTAAATCATTGTTACCAGACCTTAACAAAACGAGCTTGACACGCAGTGATAATTAACCGATAATGGTAAACGCCTGAGCACTTCTGCCCACTCGCGGCTCGTCTGAACTAAGTCAGGCGACCTGATCCTGTTTATTCTTAGGCCGTCCGCGCCAACCGAGGAGGTTGCAATGTTTCAAGCGTCTCAGAAGTCCACGGGAACAGGGTATACGACGACGGTCGCGTTTCTGTTGGTAGCTTTTGTGTTCAGTCCGGCGATATTGATCATCTCGCGCCCGCTCGGATATATGTCTGTTTCTCTGGCGGCCGCATTCAGCGCGCTCTGTATTATCTTGGCCTGGGTGAATTGGAAGCGATCGTCGCAGCTCTCCATCCCTTCCATCGAAGCAGCGAACGGAACGGAACTATGACCCTCTCTCGACCGATCCAGGTCGCGTTGCTCTGTGGGGTGTTTGGGACTTGCCTGCTTCCAGCAGCCGATTTTTCCAGCTATCGAGGCTTCCAGTTCGGGATGAGCATCTCGCAAGCAGCGCAACAGGCCGAGATGAAGCCCAGCGAAGCAAAGCTGGCGTACCAACGGCCGGCGCTGATTCAAGTTCTGGAGTTCCAGCCCAATCTCTTTCATAGCTCGCTGGCGAAAGACGATCCCGTCTCCGAGATTTCCCTCGACTTCTCCGATGGTGAGCTGTTTCGGATGGCTGTAGTCTACGACCGCTACAAAGTGGAAGGCATGACGACGGAAGACATGATCCAGGCTCTTTCGAAGACCTATGGAACCGCCGAGAGGCCCACCGCCGACATCGTCTATCACTCCTATTACGCCGAGAACGCGCCGGTCATCGCTCGTTGGGAGGATTCGCAATACTCGTACAACCTGATCCGGGCCGAGGATCGTTCGACGTTTGCGATGGTGCTCTATTCGAAGGCCTTGGACGCTCGAGCGCAGGCGGCGATCGTCGAGGGAGCACGCTTGGACACCGTGGAGGCTCCGCAAAAGGAAGCGGAACGTGCCAGGAAGCAGGTGGAGGAGAATCAAATGCTGGAAGAGAAGTCGCGGCTGGCGAACAAAGCGAGTTTCCGCCCTTGAATCCTTTCAACACTAGCGGTGATATCGCAACGGAGAGCATCCAGGCGGGAACTGTATTCATCGGATCCGGCGCGCTTCTGCCTGAATCCTTGCGCTTGGAAAGCGCCTCGGAAGCGAAAGGCTGGAAAACCCTGGAACGCGCGGGGCGTTCCGCGTTCGAGCAAAAAGTCCGGCAAGCGGGATGGATCTTCTTTTTGATGGATGGGGAGATCACGGCTACTGTTTACGGTTTTGACGCGCAAAAGGCCTTGCGCATCGCGTTCGAGCGGATCAGTAGGAATGTGAAATCCCAAAAATGCAACAGTCTCCAAATCATGCGGGTGGAAAACAAATCGTTTCTGATGGTGCCATCCGTGAGTGTCACCGCTCAATCGCGGCATCTCCAGGAACGGCCGGTCTCCACTGGCTTCATCAGCCGATGACGAACTCGATCGGCCCGCTTAACTTCTGGCAGCTCTTCAGGCGGCGCGGACTGGGAAGAACCCATGGACGGCTGCTGGTGGACGGACATAGCTATTGGAAATAAACACATGCCAATCATCACTGTAAAACTCACGGATCAGGAACTCGGCTTACTGACGAATCTGGCAGCCGATCAGCTATTTCGCAGAGAGTTCATCGATCCCAAGATGCCCGGCTACAAGTTCAACCCAGGGGAACTCAGTATGGGCAAGAAACTCGTGGAGCGTTTGAAGCTGATCACGGACCGGGCGGCCAACTCTCGAGTGGCGAAAGCCGGTTGAGGAGCCTAAAGATGCAGTTCATTCTCACTGGATTCACCCAAGACACTGGATTTCGCGTATTCGCGTTCGAGGGCGTCGCCATCGGCCAGATCCGCACCGTCTTTACTGTGAGAGCCGATCTCGCGCTGTCGCGCCGGTATGGAATAGCGATGCAGGAACTGCCGCTGTTGTGCCGGAGCCTCCTGGACCGCCAAGAGGAAAATGGCCACAACCAGGAGGAAAGCAGCGAAAACGAGCGTGCTTTAACCTTCACCGAGGAGGAGATGCGCGCCTGTGCGGACAAGCGCCTCGCGGATCGCGCGCTGGCTGCTCTCAAGCGGAAGGCGCCCCGCCGTCCCGTGGTGGAGAACGCCGGAGCTGCCTGGCGAGGACCGCAGCCTTAACCGATCTTTGGACTGACGATCAATCGCGCCTCTGTTGCAGCCTGGACCTCGCCAACGGTCACTCCGGACGCCAGTTCATCCAGCACTAGCCCCTCCGGCGTCACGCGAATCACAGCAAGCTCGGTGATGATCGTATCCACCACGCCCACGCCAGTGATGGGCAGCGTGCAGCGCCGCAAAATCTTCGGTGCTCCCGATTTCGCCGTGTGCTCCATGGCGACGATCACCCGCCGGGCGCCCGCCACCAGGTCCATCGCGCCGCCCATGCCCTTGACGACTTTTCCCGGAACCATCCAATTCGCGAGGTTGCCTTTCTCGTCCACTTCCATCGCGCCCAAAATGCTCAGATCGATGTGACCGCCTCGAATCATCGCGAAGGCGTCGGCGCTGGAAGTATACGAAGTGCCCGGTAGTTCGCTGACCGTTTCTTTACCGGCGTTGATCAGATCGGCATCCTCGGTGCCTTCCAACGGATAAGGACCGATGCCGAGCATCCCGTTCTCCGATTGCAGAACAACCTTGATTCCGGGCGGAACATAATTGGCTACCATCGTCGGCATGCCAATGCCCAGATTTACATAGAAACCGTCTTGAAGCTCCTGCGCGGCGCGGCGGACGATACGCTCGCGTTTGTCCATTTCTTTACCGGCCGCGTTCACGCACTGTCCTCCGCTCAATCCTTTTCTCGTATGAAGGGCCCAGCACGATGCGCTTCACGAAAATGCCCGGCGTCATCACGCGGTCCGGTTCGATTTCTCCGGGTTCCACTAGCTGCTCCACTTCCACGATTGTGATCTTCGCCGCGGTGGCCATGACGGGGTTGAAATTGCGCGCCGTCTTGCGGTACACGAGATTTCCCATGCGATCGCCCTTCCAGGCTTTGATCAGCGCGAAGTCAGCCGTCACCGCGTGCTCCAGCAAATACTCCCGGCCTCCAAAAGTCCGCGTTTCCTTGCCCTCAGCCACCACGGTGCCAACGCCCGCCGGCGTGTAGAAAGCAGGAATGCCCGCGCCGCCTGCTCGAATCTGTTCGGCAAGAGTCCCCTGCGGAACCAGCGTTACTTTGATTTCGCCGGATATCATCTGCGACTCCAGCAGTTTATTCTCGCCCACGTAGCTTCCGAAGAACGAGGCGATCATGCCGGCTTCCAACATCAGACCCAAACCGAATCCATCGATTCCCATGTTGTTGCTGATGATGTGCAAATTCTTGACGCCCCGCCGTACCAGAGCGGCGATCAGGTTTTCAGGTATGCCGCACAATCCGAATCCGCCCAGCATGAGCGTGGCGCCATCCGGAATGCCGGCTATCGCGAGATCGCAGGATTCCACGACTTTGTTGATTGCCATGAGCTATATGAATTCGTCGAACTCGCCGCCGCGGATGGCCGCCGCGATCCGCTCGATATCCGGCGACAAAGTCCGATCTTGGCTAACGCGCGGAGCCATCGAACGGATCAGCTCGCGGGCGCGTTCAATCGGCTGTGAGGATCGAAGAGGCGCGCGGAAATCCAGGCCCTCCGCCGCGGCCAACAGCTCGATCGCGAGAACGTTCTCGGCGTTTTCCACGATTTGCCTTAATTTCAGGGCAGAGGTCATACCCATGGAAACGTGGTCTTCCTTTCCGCCGGAAGTCGGGACATTGTCGACGCTGGCTGGGTGCGCGAGAACGCGGGCTTCATTCAACAACGACGCGGCACACACTTGGGCGATCATAAACCCCGACGACGTCCCGGCGTGCGGACTCAAGAACGGCGGGAGCCCTTCGTTTAGATCGGGATTCACCAGACGGTCGATCCTTCGCTCGGCGATGCTCATCAACGTGGTGACCGCAATCGCCGAGTAGTCGAACGTCATTGCCAGCGGCGCGCCATGAAAATTGCCACCGCTCAGAATGTCGCCACCGGGGAACACCAGGGGATTGTCGGTGGCCGAACCGCTCTCCACCTCCACAGCTTCGCGGGCGTGACGCAATGCCGCGCGGACAGCTCCGTGTACTTGCGGGATGCATCGCAGGCTGTAGGCGTCCTGCACACGCGGATCGTTCTTCAAGTGCGATTCACGAATCTCGCTTCCTTGCACCAGCTCGCGCAAATGCTTGGCGGATGCTTGTTGGCCCGCATGCGGGCGGGCAGCCTGAATTCGTTCGTCGAACGCCACAGGGGTTCCACGCAGGGCATCCAACGTCATCGCGCCGGCCAAGTCGGCCAATGACGCCACACGCTCAGCCCGAAACAGAGCCAGCGCACCGACCGCAGCCATCCCTTGCGTGCCGTTCAACAACGCCAGACCTTCCTTGGCTTGCAACCGAACCGGTTCAATCTGCGCGGCGGCGAGAGCCTTGGCTCCGTCCATCCACGCGCCCTGATATCGCGAGACGCCTTCTCCGATCATCGACAGCGCGAGATGGGCCAATGGTGCAAGATCGCCGCTCGCGCCAACCGAACCTTTCTCCGGAATTCGCGGAAGCACGCCGCGCTCGATCATCGCGAGGAGCGTCGTGACGATCTCCACGCGGCACCCGCTGAATCCCAACGCCAACACGTTGGCCCTGAGCAGCATCATGGCGCGCGTCTCGGCTTCCGGGAGCGGATGCCCCACTCCGCAAGCGTGGCTGCGAACCAGATTCAGTTGCAGGCTGTTGAGCTCGGACGCGGGAATCCGGACATCGGCCAATTTTCCAAAGCCGGTATTAATGCCATACACGGCGCGATCTTGTGAAAGCACTTGTTCCACCGCGGCGCGAGATTGCTGCATGCGCGCACGGGCCTGGCTGCCCAGGCTTAGGTTCCCAGGAGCACTTGCGACCTGGGAGATTTCTTCGAGCGTGAGTCTGCGGCCAGAAAGTTCGAGCGTCATCTGAAGAGGGAGTAGCTTGATGATACAGAATCTGGCATCGGGCGCGCTCCGTCCGCCCCGGCTTGCGGCATACCGCGTCGCAGTGTAATGCTAGCCTTGCGATGGACACCATGCTTCGGAATCCCACCTTCCGCTGCGCTGGCCTGACTGGCCTGCTTTGCGCCGCGCTTTCCGGACAGAATGTCATCACCACCATCGCCGGCATCAGCCCGAGCTTTACAGGCAACGGCCAACCAGCTCTGCAAGTGCCGATCGGCTATGTCAATGGCGTGGCCACGGACGGCGCGGGGAACGTGTATTTCACCGATCCGCTGGAACATTTGGTGCTGCGCGTGGCGGCGAACGGTACGCTCACCGTGGTGGCGGGAAACGGCATCGCCGCGTACTCGGGTGACGGGGGGCCGGCGACGTCGGCGGCGATCGGTTCAGCGGACAATCCCGACCAATACGTCGGCGCGCCATTTGAAGACAGCTTGGGAGGGATCGTCGTCGATCAGCAAGGGAACGTCTACTTTGGCGACGGGCACTACATCCGGCGCGTCGCAAGCGACGGGACCATCACAACGGTGGCGGGCGGCGGCACGGAGTCCCCCGGCGATGGCGGACTGGCGACACAAGCGTCGTTGGGCATCGTCAACGGGCTAGCCTTCGATGCGGCGGGTAATCTGTACTTTTGCGAGAGCAACCGGGTCCGCAAAATGACGCCGGGCGGCATGCTGACCACGTACGCCGGCGGTGCAACCAGCGGGTTCTCAGGCGACGGAGGGCAAGCAACAGCGTCGTCGTTGGCGCAACCGGAAGGGCTCGCGTTCGACGCGCAAGGGAATCTGTACGTCGCGGATGGCGATGTGCTGAATTTTCCTTCCAGGATTCGTGAAATCACGCCAAAAGGAATTATTACCACGATCGCTGGAGGAGGCAGCGTAGTCCCGGCCAACGGCGCTGCGCCGCTGAGTTTGAATTTGTCGTATGCGAGCGGCCTGGCGGTGGACGCGACGAACGCGCTCTATGTGTTTGCGCCGAAGAACGGCTACCTTTTGAAGATCGCGAACGGCACAACGATGCTGATCACCAGTACGATGGCCGCGGGATTCACCACCAACGTGCCCGCAAACACTGCGTATGTAGTAGGACAGCGCGTGTACGACAACAGCGGAATCGCACTTGACCCAGCCGGCAACTTGTACGTCGCCGACAGCCGCGATGGCCGTTTGTGCAAGATCGACACGCATGGAATGCTGACCGCCGTGGCGGGCAATGGAGCGTACGGATACGGCGGCGATGGCGGTCCGGCGCTGGGCGCGATGATTCAAGGGCCGTCGGCGATGATCCAAACGCCCGATGGCACGCTCTATTTCCTGGACACGCTGAATGCGCGTGTTCGCGCGATTGCCCCCAACGGCACGATCCGGACCGTGATCAGCGCGGCCAACTTCCCGCCGCTAGCGGTCTTCGAGATCCTGAACGCAATTACCTCGGATGCGAGCGGCAACGTGTACGTGCAGTTGGCGCACCGGGTGATTGAGCTGACGCCGGCGGGCGTGATTCAAATCATTGTCAATCAGTCCGGCGCCGTTACAGGGCCGAACGGAAACGGAGACGGCGGGCCCGCGATACAAGCTCTGGTCGGGAGCGGTGGTGGACTGGCCCGCGATACAGCGGGGAATCTGTATTTTTCCGAGCCGGGGGCCAATCGCATCCGCGAAGTGACGCTCGATGGAAATATTCACACCATCGCTGGGACGGGCGTCTCGGGCGTTTCACCGGATGGATCGGTGGCGGTGGCCTCCCCAATTGCAGGACCTACGTCGTTGTTGCTCGATAGCCAGGGCGGATTGTATTTCGAGGAGCAGCAAACACTCCAGGGCGGTGGCCTGGTGCTGCGTTACATCACGCCCAACGGGCATTTGAAGACCATCGCGGGCAATCTGATGGGCGGGTTTTCGGGAGATGGCGGGTTGGCCACGCAGGCTGGAATGGGAATGCAGAACCGGACGGGGCTGGCTTTCGACACCGCCGGCAATTTATATGTGGCCGACGGCTTCAATCACCGCGTGCGCATCATCGCGCCGAACGGGACCATCAGCACGTTCGCCGGCGGCGGGAGGACCAGGTCCGTGGGAGATGGAGGCTTGGCGCAAAACGCCGGCTTTTCGATCCCGCGCGGACTGCTATTTGATTCGCACGGCAACCTGTTTATTTCCGATGTCGCCGAGAATCGCATTCGCGAAGTGCTGGCCGCGCCGCCCGGCATCACGATTGCGCCGAGCCAGATGAGTTTTACAGCGCAAGCGGGTGGAGCGCGCACGCCTCCGCAACAGCTCACCATCGATGGGCCGGTGAGCGGTGTGGCGTTCACCATCACCGGCGCTCCGGATTGGCTGGTGGTAAGCGCTGGCGGATTCACGCCCAGGTTGATCGAAGTACGGGCCGATCCGTCCAATTTGACTCCTGGGGCCTATCAAGCAACGCTGACCATCACAGCGCCGCTGGCGAATCCGGTGACGAGCAGCGTGGAAGTTGCGCTGCAAGTTGGGCCGGGAGCCAACCCCATACTGGCGGCCGACCGGATCGCACTGTCCTACACTTTCCCGAGTAATCCCACAACAACGGGCACGCAGATCGTGCGAGTATCCAACCGCGGCACTGGCACGCTGGCGTTCACTGCAACCGTGCAAGTTGAGGCTGGCGGCAAGTGGCTCAGCGTGGGCGCGTCGTCGGGGAAAGTGACGCCGCAGAAGCCGGCGCTGGTGGCCGTGATTGTGAATCCGAGTGGCCTCGCGGCGGGAACGTACACGGGGACGGTGACGTTCGCGAGTTCGACCACCGGAACCGATATCGTGATTCCGGTGAACCTCACGGTGAGCACGCTGGATCAGGCCATGCGGCTATCGCGGCCCGCGCTGTCCTTCACCTCGGTGGTGGGCGGCGGCGTCGTTCCGGCGGGGAATTTCGCGGTGAACAATATCGGCAACGGAACCATGAATTTCAATGTGTCGACGCAAACGCTCTCGGGCGGGCAGCAATGGCTTTCGGCAACGCCAACGTCGGGCGCGGCGGTCAGCGGCGAGACGCCTGTGCCCATCACGGTAAAGGTGAGTCAAACGGGGCTCGCATCCGGCTTTTATTTTGGGTTGGTGCGCGTGGATGCACCCGGTGCCGCCAACACGCCGCACGTTGTGAGCATCGCACTGCAGGTGCTTCCGGCGGGGCAGGACCCCGGACCGGTGATCGAGCCGAGCGTGATCATCTTCACCGCACAGGAAGGCGCTCCTCCGCCCGGATCGAGGAATCTGTTCGTGTATAACGTGTCCGGCACTCCGCAGACCTACGCATCCAGCGTCACGGCTTCGGACCCGAACGACCAGTTCAGCTTTATTCCCGGCAACTCAACGCTCTCTTTGACGCACGCCACGCGTGTTGTGGTGCAGCCGCTGACCAGTGGGCTGGCGGCCGGAGTCTACAAGGCGGACCTCACGTTGCAATTTTCCGACGGCTACGTCCGGCGCGTGGGGATGCAGACGATCGTTACGCCAGCATCTTCGGCCGCGGCTTCGGCGGCCACGCGCAACAGTGACAGCGACGCTCCTCGCTCTACGTCCGGCTGCACTCCGACGCAGCTTGTACCCGCGATCACCACGCTTGGGCAATCCTTCGGCGTGCCCGCGGCTTGGCCTGTGGCGTTGGAGGCGCAGGTGACCGACGATTGCGGCAACGCGCTGAATGCGGGCGATGTCACAGCTTCGTTCTCGAATGGCGATCCGCCGCTCAACTTGCTTCCGATTCAGGCCGGCACGTGGCAGAGTACCTGGCAATCGGGAAATAGCGTGGGGCCGGTGACGCTGACCATCACCGCGAACGATCCCGCGCACGATCTTACCGGCACCGCCGAGGTCACGGGCGGTTTAGGAAGCGCGTCGATGGCTCCCGTCCTCGGAGGCGTAGTAAGTGGCGCAAGCTTCGCGCCTAATTCGCCGCTGTCACCCGGATCCATGATTTCGCTGTTCGGCCAGAATCTCGCAAATGGAACCGCCGGAGCCAAGGCGCTTCCGCTTGACACCACCCTGGCAGACGCTTCAGTAGTGATGGCGGGCAAGAATCTGCCGCTGCTCTTCGGCTCAAACGGGCAGATCAATGCGGTGGCGTCGGTGGCGATCAACGTGAACACCAGCCAGCAGATTCTAGTGCAGCGTGGCAACACGCTGTCGATTCCGATATCGGTGGATGTGGCCCCCTCCAATCCGGCTGTGTTCGCATATCCCGCGCCTGGCGATCCGCCGCAGCAAGGAGCGATCGTCAACGCCTTCACCTACGTGGTTGCGGATCCCAAAGCACCGGTGGCCGCCGGTGATGTGCTCGCGATCTTTTGCACCGGGCTGGGCGCGGTAGATCAAACGATTCCTGATGGCGCGGCGGCGCCGAGCAAGCCGCTCGCGAACACAGTGGCAAAAGCGACGGTAATGATCGGTGGAAAAGGCGCGGCGGTAAGTTTCGCGGGCCTCTCGCCGGGGTTCGCCGGACTCTATCAAATCGACGCGACTGTTCCCAACGGCGTCACCCCGGGGCATGAAGTGCCCGTGATCGTGAGCATCGCGGGGCAAACCAGCCCGATAACAACGATTGCGGTCAAGTGACTGCGTTAGAATGATCACCTGTGTGGCCTGCGCTGTATCCCCGTTGGAACGTCCTAGCAAAGCAAGCCGATGAATGAGCAAGAGGTCACACCGGAAATTCTCGACGTGTTGCGGTCCATGGACCTGTTCAAAGGGAAGGATCCTGATGAACTGGCCGAGTGGCTAGGCAAAGCTCCGTTCGAGGGCGGCGCGGAGTGCGCGTTACGCGAATTTGCCCCCGGGGAACGCATCACCACCGAAGGAAATTTCGGAAACTCCTTCTTCGTTTTGATCCGTGGCTCCGTCAGTGTAACCTTGGGACCGGAGGCGCAACGCCTGGCGACACTCGTCCAAGGCAGCTTCTTCGGCGAAATGACCTTGATCAGCGGCCTACCGCGGAACGCGAGCGTCACAGCTTTGGAGCCCTGTCAGATTGTCGAGGTTCCCAGGCGGGCATTCGAGCTGTGGATGAAGAAGCCGGGTCCGTTCCGCTCCACGATGGACCAAACCTACATCGAGCGGGGTCTCGCGAATCATTTGCGCACCATTCCAGAATTCGCCGAGATCGATCCGCGCATCGTGCAGGAACTGGTGAAGAAGGTCAGGCTGCGGATTTTCTCGAAGGACGAAATCATCGTCCAGGAAGGTGACGACGCAGACAGCTTCTACCTGATCCGCGATGGTTTCGTGCGCGTGACGAAGAGCATGGCCGGCGGCGAGCAGCGAACCGTGGCGTACCTCAAGGACGGCTCGTATTTCGGCGAGACCGCTTTGCTCAGCTCCAATCGCCGCAATGCCTCCATTATCGCCATGGGCAAGGTGGAGGTGATCCAGGTGATGAAGGAGGACTTCTTCGCGCTGATGAATCGAGAGGAGAAGTTCGCGGGTCATCTGGCGGAAGGGAACCGCCAGCGGCAAGCTGCACCATCATCTTCGAAGCAGGCGGCCTCGTCTCCTTTGGGCTTCGTCGGCGAAGTGGTGGAGCGCGGATTGTTCAAGGCCACCTCGGCGCTCGTGATCCACCTCAACGTGTGCACGCGCTGCGGCAACTGTGTGAAGGCTTGCGCGGAGCTGCATGACGGAATTTCGCGGCTGACGCGGCATGGGATGCTTTTCGAGGCGCCGGTGCGCCAGACCCTGAATGTCCTGGAGCCTTTGCTGGTGACCACCTCGTGCATGCACTGCCTGGATCCGGAATGCATGATCGGCTGCCCTACGGGAGCGATCACGCGCGACGTGAATGGCGAAGTGATCATCCAAGACTCCTGCATCGGATGCGGGAATTGCGCGCGGCGCTGCCCCTACGGCAACATCTCGATGGCGGACGTGCGAAGCCAGGACGAGCTGGCGAAGCAGCGTACCGGCGCCCCCATCATCGGAGGATATCTGAAATTCTGGAAGACTCCGGAAAACGAACCCATGATGCACGAGATCGAAAACACCAATCAGAGAGCGGAGGTCCGGCGCATCGCGGTGAAGTGCGACCTCTGCCAGGACTACGACTACAATCATGGGTGCGTGCATAATTGCCCGTATGGCGCGATCGAGCGAATGGACGCGCGGCGCCTATCTGCATGAGGTTCAAAGCTCCGAATGAATGCTCCCAGGAGCCTGTTGGCCGGCGCCCGGGTTTCCAGCAGCGGGATCCGCGCCAAGCGGGCCGAGCGCACGTGGCAAGTATTCGCGGTGCTGTCGGTGGCGGCGCTTTCCTGGTGGTACTTCGCAGCGCACCGCCAGCCGTCGGCGAACCGCTATCACGGCCTGGTTCTCGCGTTGGGTTGGATCGGCACAGCGCTCGCGTTGATGGCGACAGCACTGAGCATCCGCAAGCGCGTGGCTTATCAAGGCGCGGGGAAGATGTCGGTTTGGCTCACCGCCCACATCTATCTAGGCATCATCGCAGCGTTCGCCATTTTCTATCACTCCGGATTGCGCGCAGGCGGTCCCCTGTCGGCGTGGCTACTGGCGTTTTTCTCACTCACCGTCGTCAGCGGACTGATGGGCTGGTGGTTTTCTCGCACGCTGCCGCCCTTGTTGACCGCGATGGAGGAGACCCCTGCCATCTTGGAAGATCTGCTATCCGTCCGCGCCGAATGCCTGCAAGGCATGCTCGAATTAGCCAGCGGAGGATCGCCCGAATTGCGCGCGCTGGTGGATCAGCGACTGATCAAGGAGACGGCGTCGTGGAGCCGCATGTTCCGCTTCTATCGGCGGCGGTCCACGCTCGCTCAGGAGCTACCGGCTTTCCAGAAGGAACAGGCGGATGCCTTGGTGAAGTTGCCGCCGGCCGAGCATCTCGCTTTCCAGCGCGCCGCCGAGTACGCCCTGCGCGTGAACAAGATGAACGCGGAATTGCTTCTACAACGCGCGATGCGCGGTTGGCTCACCTTCCACATCGTGACCACGGGAACCATGTTCGCGCTCGCGGCGGTACACATTTTCACCGCGCTGTACTATTGACCGAGGACTAGCCACAGATAACTTCCATGCTCGAACTTGTCTTTTTGGAAGGCGGACAGCTAGGCCAGGCGATTCGACTGAATTTCGATCGAGCCTGGTTCGGACGGCTACCCACCTGCGACTTCGTCCTACAGGGCGAAGGCATCAGCCCGGTCCATTTTTCCATCGAGCGGCGCGGCGAAGACTACGTCTCATCGACAACAAGTCGGCCAACGGAACTTTCGTCAACAGCGTCCGCACCGCGGAGGCGACGCTGCACTCCGGCGATGACATTGTCGCGGGTTCCAACCAGATGCAGGTGCGTCAGATCGCCGCGAGCGCCCCACTCCCCTTTCGCTTTGTCGCCGAACGGAAGGGCGACGAAGCTGGTTCGCAGGTCATCGAGCAGGAGACGGTCCTGCTGGGCCGGAAGAACATTTGCCAGATTCAGTTGAACGATCCGGCGGTGGCTGGAGAACACGCGGAATTGGCGCACAGTCCCGACGGCGTGTGGCTCACGGACCAGTCCAGCGGCGCGGGCGTTTACGTCAATGGCCAACGCGTGGTGAAACAGCAGCTGCGGCATGCCGACGTCGTAACCATCCGGCCATTCGAGATTACGATCTCGCTCACCGATGATATGTGCCTCCTGGGCATTCTGGATCGCTCGCTGGATTTGCAATTGGCGCCTAAGGATGTACCCGGGCAATACCGCGACGTCGTCGTAGCGCCGCCACACGCGGAAGTCGGACAAGCCAAGCCTTCCACCGCAATCGCCGCTCTGCCTCGGTGGATGCGAGCCAAAGCCCCCATCTGGGTGCCGACTTCCGACATTTTTCCCAATCGGTTCCGCACCGGCATGCTTTTGCTTTTCGTTCTGGTCGTTGTCGCTTGGACAGCGGTCGCGTTCGCCGCGAAATGGAACTCGGCTTATAGCCCCGGCGCATTGACGAAAGCCCACGCCGCGTCCGGTTGCGCGTCGTGCCACTCGGGTTTCGCGCGTGTGGCGGACACGAGTTGTCAGAGCTGTCACGCCGACAAGACGGCTACCACGATTCATCAGCAGACAAAAGTCGCGTGCACGGATTGCCACTCAGAGCATCGAGGTGTGAAGTTCGATATCGCGCGCAACGTCGGCGCGGGATGCCAGGCGGCGGGTTGCCACGTGAGCGTGCACGACGCAGAGAAGAAGCTGCTAGCCCAACAAGGCCCTCCCGAGCCGGGGCTCAAGGTTCCGACGGCTGTGGCATTGGCGGCCCATTTCGAAGCGGGCGACGCGCTGCATGACAAACATTCCAATCTCAACGCGGCATGCGCGGCCTGTCATACGCGCGGCGATACGAGGCTCTTGAAGATCAACCCAGCGCAGCCCGCTGTTCGCACGCAGGAGCTGAAGGCCATCCGTATGCGGTGCCTCGGTTGCCATGGATTCGGACCGGAGGCAACGCTTCGCGCGCGTTGTTATAGCTGTCATCTGGAGCATCCCACTGAAAAAGCTGCGATCATCACAACGCTGAATTTTCCGGACGCCTTGCCGGCTCACGCGAGCGTGGCTCGAAGAAGCCCCACCGGCTTGCTGATGTTCCTTGGCGCGATCGTCGTGGTGCCTCTGTTCTTCATTGCCGTGACGGCGGGGAATCTTCGAGTAAATCAGGGACGATTCCGCGCGGAGGTGGAGAAGAGGCTTCGAGCCGGGGCCGCGGTGGCTCCGGCGCCAGATGTCGCAACGCCTGGCATCGTCGAGCAAAAAGCGAGCGACCCGAGGCCGACCGACAATCAGGCGCCTGGCGGCAATCTTCGCCCACAAATCAATCTGGATCTGTGCGTGGGATGCGGCACGTGCGTACACGTGTGCCCGTTCAATGTGCTGGAGATCGTCAATGAAAAGGCCATCGCGGCGCGTCTGGACGATTGCACGGGTTTCGCGGCCTGCGCCGCCGAATGCCCAACCGAAGCCATCACGCTGGTGGCGGGCGGCGCCATGCAAACCATGGAACTGCCGGTCTACGACGCGAACCTGGAGACCAACATCCCCGGTATTTACCTGGCCGGCGAAGTTACCGGGAAGGCGCTGATCAAGGTGGCCATCAACCAAGGGAAGAAGGTTGTGGATGCGATCCTGAAAAGCCAACCGGCGCGCGGGATCGAGTACGACGTGATCGTGGTGGGGGCGGGGCCGGCCGGCACCAGCACTGCGTTGGCCGCGGTCAATGAAGGACTCAGGGTGCTGGTCCTCGAGCAAGGAACACAGGCCAACACCATTCGGAACTACCCGCGCCAGAAGTTTGTCATGGCCGAGCCGGTGATGATCCCGCTGTACGGCCCGCTGTGGATGGAAGACACCTCCAAGGAGTCGTTGCTCGAACGCTGGGAGCAGATCATCGCGGCTACGGGACTGGCGATCAATGAAGACGAAAAGGTTTTGCGCGTGGTTCGCAATCCGGACCACTTCGTGGTGCAGTCGTCGAGGGGCGAGTATCAAGGCGCGTGCGTGGTCCTGGCTATCGGCAAGCGCGGGAGCCCGCGCAAGCTGGGCGTGCCGGGAGAGGATTCGGCGAAAGTTTCCTATAACCTGCTGGACGCGGACGCGTATCGCGCCAAGGCCATCTGCATTGTGGGCGGAGGCGACAGCAGCATCGAGGCTGCTTGCGGTTTGGCCCGCCCCGACTTGGACAATCGCGTGTGGCTGATTCACCGCTCGGAAGACTTCAACCGGGCAAAGCCGCGCAATCAAAAGAAGATCAAGAAAGCCCTGGACGAGGGCCGTGTGACAGCGTTCTTCAACTCCGCCGTCGCGGAGATCCATGAGCGCTCCGTCGCGGTGAAGACGCCCGCCGGTGTCCAGGAGATTGATAACGACTTCGTGTTCGTTTTGGTGGGAGGCGAAAGTCCTAAGAACTTTCTCAGCCAGTGTGGAATTGAATTTTCCCAGCGCCCGCTGGGTTGAGGCGATGAAACGAACGTATGCCCGTAAATGATCTGAACAGTCTAGCGATGCCGGAAACCGATTCCCAGTGGGGCAAAGCGACTCCCAACGCGGAGGAGCAGGTTTTCCTAGAGGGCCCGCATGGACGCGGTTTTGAACTGGGACGGGCCTTCCGTATCTTTCGCGAATTGATCTATGGCTTCCGTTCCCTCCACTTCGTGGGCCCGTGCATTACCGTCTTCGGATCGGCGCGCTTCGCGCCCGAGCATCGCTACTACGTGCTCACGCGCGAACTGGGAGCAAGAATTGCGGAGGCGAAATTCACGATCATGACCGGAGGCGGACCAGGTCTCATGGAAGCGGCCAATCGCGGCGCCAAGGAAACCAACGGTGTCTCGATCGGCTGCAACATTGTGTTGCCTCGAGAGCAAAAGCCAAATCGCTACCTCGACAAGTGGGTGGAGTTCCGGTATTTCTTCGTGCGCAAGATGATGCTGGTGAAATATTCTTACGGTTTTGTGGCTGCGCCGGGAGGATTCGGGACGCTCGACGAGCTGTTTGAAGTCGCGACGTTGATCCAAACCGGAAAGATCCGAAATTTTCCCGTGGTGCTGTTGGGCGTCGAGTATTGGTCTCCGTTGGTCGAGTTCATTAAGACATCACTGCTGGCGAACGCGGCCATCGACGCTCGGGATCTCGACCATTTATTTCTGACGGACTCGCCCTCGGAAGCGGTGTCGTTTATTCAGACGCGCGCGACCGAGCACTTCGGGTTGCGATATGTTCGCAGGCGTCCCCGCAAGCTTTTGTTCGAGCGGGGCATCTAACCTGAATTGCTCCGCTGCGGCGGATTACTACGGCTTGATCACCGCGCGCAAGTACGTCAGAATCGCAGCCAGTTCAGAATCGTTGTAGGCGCCGATCACGGCAGAGTGCCGCCAGTTGCTGCCGTCGGTGAACTTCACCGTAGCCGGGTTGGGCGTTTCGCTCGACCGGCGGAACGGACGTCAGATCGTAGAACAGCGCGCCTTGCTTGCCGTCTTTCAGCACCAATGCCGGCATGGACTCGCCATCCAGTGTGGCGGTCTTCACGTTTGATGTCGCGAGCGCCTTGAGCGCAGCGACCGAAGCCGGCACTTGTGACATCGGACCCGCCACTGAAATCCCGAACCCGCCTACTTCGTGGCAGGTGGAGCATCGCCCAAAGCCACGCGCGGCTTCCTTGAACAACTGCGCGCCACGAGCAGCCTCGCCGGTAAGAGCGGTTTCTTGGGACTCTCGCTCAGGGCCAGCGTCCGGAACGGCGACGCCATTCAGTGCGGCCACGTATGCCACCACCGCACTCAAGTCCGCTTTCGATAGCACCGCGGCAAAAGACGGCATGCCAGTGCCAGGCACTCCGCGCGAAACGGTGTTGCTGATAAGAGCCTGATCAAAGCCCCGGCCCGCCAAGCGCGGAGCACCGCTGGACGCGCCTCCAGGTCCGTGGCAGTATCCCGTGGCGCAAGTTTTCGCAAACACCTGCTCGCCCCGTTTCGCTATATCCTGCGCCGCGCAGCACAGTGCCAGACCAGCACAACATCGCTAGAAACTTCATCGCGATCCCTCCGGCAGCGCAAAAACCACCAGCGTCGAGCCCAGCCGCCAGTCCTGATCCGGAAACAAAGCCTGAACCGCGCCGCCCACCACTGAGACTATGCCAGCCCGTCGACGTCGCAATGTACTGTCGTCCGTTCACCGAATACGAAACTGGCGCACCGCGATTCCCCGCTCCGGTTTGATAACTCCACAGCTTGTTTCCGCTCTTGGCGTCCAAGCGCGAAAAACTCGCCTTCCGGATTTCCGGTGAACACCAAGTCGCCCGCCGTGGCCAGCATCGAAGCCAGCAGCACGTACTTGTACGGCATGCTCCAAGTGCGTTTGCCCGTCACCGGATCCCACGCGTCCACGTGGCTATAGGTGGTGCGTCCCGGCGGCAGCTTGATGGGAAAGTCTCCATTCATGTAGTTCTGCCCTTCTTCCGGCTTATCGTTGTTCGGCGTAAGATCCTCGCACAGCTCGTTGACGGGCACGTAGAGAAAGCCGGTGCGCGGTGAATACGCCATGGAGTTCCAGCTTTTCGCTCCCGCAGCGCTGGGACAGATCCAGGTTGTTTTGCCCAACACCGGCTCATTGCGGCCCACCAGCTTGCCGTCTTCGGTGATACCGGTGATCCAGGTCTGTAGTTCCGGCACCGAGAAAACTCCCAGCAACTCGCCCGTGGCGCGATCGAGAACCGAAGTCAATCCGCTCTTGTTCATGTGAACCAGAACCTGGCGCATGCGGCCGCGAATCTCGCGATCCATCAGAAGAACTTCGTAGGCGGAATCGAAATCCCACAAATCATCGGGGACTTCCTGATGATGCCAGCGCAGCTTCCCGGTGTCGGCGTCCAGCGCCACCACGCTGGCGGTGTAGAGATTCACGTCCTTGCTCTTGTCGGCGCCGGCCGGCACGCGTTCGGCATCGTAGAAATCGGCCGCGGCGTTGCCGGTGCCCCAATAGACGAGATTCAGAGCGGGATCGATAGGAGCCCGTCAGCCAGGGAGCGCCACCGCCGAATCTCCAACTGTCGCCCTTCCAGGTCTCATTGCCCTTTTCTCCGGGGCCCGGAATGACATACCAGCGCCACGCCAGGCGTCCGTTCTTGGTGGAGAAGGCGGTGATGTAGCCGCGATGCGCTCCGTCGCCTCCGGTGCCGCCGACGATGACCTTGTCCTTCACCACCAGTGGCGCGGCGGTGATGTTGCATCCGCACTGGCGCGCATCATCGATGTTGACTCTCCACAACAGGCGCCCGGTCTTTTGATCCAGGGCGACCATGTAGTTGTCCTTGGTGCCGAAGAAGACCTTGCCATCGCCGATCGCCAAGCCGCGATTCCCGACAAAACCAGGGACACTCCGCGGCGGCTCGGGATACCTGTAATTCCAGATTTCGCGCCCCGTGGCGGCGTCCAGCGCGAACACGCGTGCCCGCGCGGTAATGATGTACATCACGCCGTCCTGCACGATCGGCGTGGCCTGCAGGTTTTCGGCGTAGTCGCCGGTCTGGAACAGCCAGGCGGGCGTGAGCGCTTTCACGTTGGTAGTGTTGATTTGATCCAGAGCGCTGTAGCGCCAGGAAAATTGTGTCCCGCCGTAGTGCGGCCAATCGGCGTGCGTGGCCCCGGCCTCCTGCGCCAGAGCCGAAAAAGTGGTGAACAAAGAGATGGTGAACAGGATGTACCGAAATCGCATCCTGCTTATCATATGTGACTTTTGTTTCGAATCGGTAGTACGATCCTGAAAGCAGGCGAGCATATGCAGAACAGATCCGTTTTGTCCCGACGTTCCTTTGCGGCCGCGATGGCGGCTGCCCCGTTGGTAGTCCCAAGCGCTACGCGCGCGCAGCCAGCTCCCTTACATGCGAGGGTCAAGGTGGATACCGAGCGAGTGATCGGCGATATCGACCCAAAGATCTATGGAAACTTCATCGAGCACTTGGGCCGCTGCATCGACGGAGGCGTGTTCGACGAGAAGTCGCCGCTCTCCGATTCGAACGGATTCCGCAAGGACGTGCTGGCTGCGGCGAAGGACCTGAATGTGTCGATCCTGCGTTGGCCGGGAGGCAACTTCTCCTCGAACTATCACTGGCTGGATGGCATTGGTCCGCGCGACAATCGCCCGCCAAGGTTAGAAATGGCATGGGGCACGGTGGAGCGCAACCGCTTCGGCACGCACGAGTTCATGAAATACGCGGAAATGGCGGGCGCGGAGCCCTATGTCTGCGCCAACCTCGGTACCGGAACATGGACCGAAGCTCAGCAATGGGTGGAGTACTGCAACTCCTCCGAGGACACCGCGATGACGCGCCTGCGCAAGCAGAATGGCCGTCAGGACCCATGGAAGATCACCTATTGGGGCCTCGGCAACGAGATGGACGGCCCTTGGCAAATGGGACATCGCGCGGCGGACGACTACGGCAAGTTCGCCCTGGAGGCCGCGAAGCTGATGAAGCTGACCGACCCCAACATCAAGCTGATCGCCGCGGGTTCTTCGAATTTCAACAACGGTATCGATTGGATCGGATGGAACAGGACGGTCCTCGAATTCCTCAAGCCGCAAGTCGATTACCTGTCGCTCCATTTGTACGTAGGTAACGCGGCGAACGACTATGGCGATTTTCTAGCCAGTTCCATGACCCTGGACGAGCGCATCAAGACCACCGAAGGCGTGATTGACGCGGCGCTCGCGACGTCGACCCCACGGCGCAAAATCTACATCGCGTGGGACGAGTGGAATGTGTGGTATCGCGCCCGCGGAGCGCAGCAGCGTGGCCGCAATATTCTGGAAGAGCGCTACAACCTGGAGGACGCGCTGGTGGTCGCGACGTTCCTCAATTCCTTCGTGAACCACGCGCACATCATCAAGATTGCGAACATGGCTCAGTTAGTCAACGTGATTGCGCCGATATTTACCAACGATCAGGGCATTTTTCTCCAGACGATTTACTATCCTCTGCAACTATTCGCGGCCAATTCAAGAGGGAAGGCGTTGGAGCTCTTTGTTGATTCGCCCGCGTATCCGAACCGGCGCTTCGGACCGGTCTCGTATCTGGATGCTTCCGCGGCTTGGGACAATGGCACGCTGGTGCTGAACGTGGTGAATCGCCACCCAACCGAATCGATACCCACGGATCTGCTATTGGAGGATCGGCAGTTCTTGGGGCCGGTGGAGATTTCCGAAGTGAACGGGCCGGACATTAAATCGCAAAACGATTTCGGCTCGACGAAGGTGCAGACGGTGAATCGAAGCGCGAAGGCTGACGGGCGCAAGTTCACCTACAGCTTCCCTGCGCATTCCTACACCATGTTGAAAACGAAATTGGGTCAACTACCTTAGAATTCTTGCCCTCGAGCGTAGGTGCGGAGGCGTCTTGCAATGCGCCTTCCGGTTAGACATTCTGTCCCTTCGGCGGCTGTCAAGATGGCTTCTGCCCATGAAGGGCCACCCACCCGTAGCGGAGATGTTGTGACGCCAGTTTAGTTTACGGGGCTCTGTGTCTAGCGCTGATCCGTGGAATGTCACGTGCATCTAACAGCCGTCACAAGTGATTACGCTCAGAAAAGATGTGCGGGTGTGGGCCCTCATTTATGCCGTGGTGGGCGCAGTCGCGTTTGTCGTTAATCTGTCGCAAATAAGCGCCCACGATCTGCGGCGGTTCTTCGTTTACTTGATCTGCGCGAACGTCGCCACCCTGGGGCTGAGACTGACCGCCAATCTGGGCATGGTGCCGGCCGGCTTTCTCATCATGTTGCTGGGTGTTGAGGATCTCAGTCTGCCGGAATTGCTCTTCATCGCGTTCACGGTCACCCTACTGCGGGAAATACGCGAGGTGGATGGCGTGCCGCGGCTGGCGCCGATCCTGTACGCGATCGCGAGCGTGACGATCGGTATCGCGGCCGCCCAGATGGCCTATCGGATGACATCCCTGATTGGGTTTAGCGCTGTTTTCCCGGCACCGGTCATCGCCAGTTCGTTCGTGCTGTTGTTCAATTGCGGTCTCGCGACGACGCTGTTGAAAGATCGAAGCACGCCTTTCATCGGCGTGTATCGCAGGGAGTGCCGGCCTTTGTTGCCCTGGTTCGTCGCCGCCGCTTATCTGGCGTACCTGGTCCGGTGCGCGAGCCTTCAAACGGGATTCCACTCCGGCCTGGTCGCGCTGCCCATCCTGTTTGCTCTGGATCGCGGTTACCGCAGCTGGTCGAACGCCAAAGCGGCACACCGCGAAGAGCTGGAAGCGCTTCACCGGCATACGTTGGAGACTCTCGCGGTGGCCATTGAGACCCGCGACAATACCACCCAAATGCATCTCCGGCGGGTGCAGGTTTATGCGTTAGCGGTCGGCCAGGAGCTCGGGCTGAGCGACGCGGAATTACAGAGCTTGAACATTGCCGCCTTGCTTCACGACATCGGCAAGCTCGGAATTCCCGACCACATTCTCCTGAAGCCCGGGCCGCTCACCGCGGAAGAATGGGAAAAGATGAAGACGCACGCGATGATCGGCGCCGAGATGCTTTCGCGCATGCGGTACCCGGATTCGGTCCTCGCCATCGTGAAGGCGCATCACGAAAAGTGGAACGGCGGCGGCTATCCGCTTGGCCTCTCGGGAGAGGCGATTCCAATAGGCGCGCGCATTCTTTCCGCCGTCGACTGCCTGGATGCGCTCGCGTCGGACCGGCCCTATCGAAGGGCGCTGTCGCTACGCGATGCGATGGACACGATCAGGACCGAGAAAGGCCATAGCTTCGATCCCAGGGTTGTGGCCGTTCTGGAGCGCCGGCACCTGGATCTGGACCGAATTGCGCGGGACGCGATGCGAAGTAATGTCGTGGCTGAGAGCGTAGAAGCATCCGAAGCCGCGCGGGAGGATCTCGGAAAGCTTGCCGCCAAGCTGCTGGCGGAGTCCAGCAGCGCCACAAAATCGATTCTCGACCCGATTGTTTCCGCAAGACAAGAGACCCACCTGTTGCAGGGATTGGCGGGCGGCCTGGCACACGCGACGAAAATCGAGGAAGTGGTTTCCGCGGTGGACAAATGTTTAGGACAGATGATCACTTACGACACAATGGCGGTCCACGTTCGCCGCAGCTCCAAGCTGGAACCGATATCTGTGACGGGCGGAAGCAGCCAGTTGTTCTCGATGGATCCGTTCCCGGTTACCGGATCGCTGTCCGGCTGGGTTGCACAGAATCGCACTCCTTTGCTGAACGGTGACATTACTCTCGAGTCTTGCTACTCCTGTGACTCAACGGTCATCTACAGATTACAGAGCGCGCTGGCGGTGCCTTTGGAAGGCCGCGGCGGCATGACCGCAGTCCTGACGCTCTATCACACGGGTCGAAATAGCTTCAGCCGGGACGATCTTCGGATTGCGCAAGCCGTTAGTTTGCACGTTGGGCCGGCCATTGAAAGCGCTTTGAAATACCAGGAAGCCGAAGAATCAGCCGTAACGGATCATCTCACCGGGATCCCGAATGCCCGATCGCTCGCCATTCATCTCAAGCGCGAGTTGGCCAGGGCCGGCCGGGAGAAATCCACCATCGGAGTGCTAGTTTGCGATTTAGACGGATTCAAACAAGTGAACGACCGCTTCGGACATCTGAAAGGCAACGAAGTCCTGCAGGATGTCGCGAACGGCTTGCGCGAAGCCTGCCGGGGTTCTGACTACCTGGCGCGAATGGGAGGCGATGAGTTTGTGCTCGTGCTTCCCGGACTTAAAGGAAGAACTCAGCCCGTCGTACGTCGACCGGCTTCGGAACGTCGCGCGGAATGCTGGTTGGAACGTTTGCGGCGAAGAATGTCTTTCATTGAGCGTAGGCGCGGCTATTTATCCCAGGGATGGCAATGACGCCGAGAAGTTGTTCGCCGAAGCCGATCGCCGGATGTACCTTGTGAAGCAAGAAAGTAAGGCCACGCGAGCGCTGCCGGAACCATCCGTGGAAGCCTGAAAAACCTGCTGAGCGGAGCGCCGGCGCCGATTAAGCGGTCCGGCGGAAGTAGCCGCGAGCCAGCTCGGGTTTCACTTCCAAAGCCTGGACCCAACATGCGCGCGCTTCGTCCTTCTTGCCTAGCGACTCGAGCGCGTGTCCGAGATTCAATTTGGCTTCCGCGAAATCCGGCCGTGCCTCGAGGGCCAGGCGGTAGAACCGCGCCGCATCTTCGGGATTGTTGAGTTGCTGCGACAACAGCCCGGTATTGTAGAGGATCTCAGAGGTAGCTACGCCAGCTTCAATCAAACGGCGATGGTATTTCAGGCCGTTCTCGCGATCGTCGCGCTTGAGCGCGATGGCAGCCAAGCCTTTCAGCGCCTCGATCGAATCCGGATGCCGCGACAGCAGCTTGCGGAGAACGGCATTGGCCTGGTCGTAATGGCCCGCGTTGGAATGCGCCATGCTCAGGTTGATCTCAGCTTCCGGCCAATCCGGCTGCTTGGCCAGGCAAGCTTCAAAAGCAGCGATGCTTCCAGGGTTATCGTTGTGCTGAAGACGCAAGTAGCCCAGCCGGAACCAGGCGTTCTCAAGGCCGGGATTCTTTTCCACAAGTTTCGCGTACATGCCTTCGGCTTCGTCCAGGTGTCCCTGACGCTCCGCCATCCAGGCCACTTGAAAACGCAGATCGTCGCGATCCGGTGCGATCTGAATGGCACGTTCAAAGCACGCGCGCGCGTGGGTCAGGTCTTCGAGCTCCTGATAGGCCACGCCGAGATTCACGTGCGCGTAGATGGCTTCCTCGCGAATGTCGCGCGCCTTCTGGTAGGCGTGAATCGCTTCCTGAAGGCGTCCCAGTCTTTGATAAGCGACACCCAGGTTGAACCAGTCGTTATAGACGGAGGGCGCGAGTTCGGTAAGACGGGCGGCATGCTGCGCCGCGGCCTCGAAGTCATCGCGCGCGAACGCCGCGACCGTCAGGCCCTCCAACGCAGTCGGCGCATCCGGATGAATCACCAGCAGGCGCTCGGCATAGCTGCGCACCATCGGATAATCCTTGCGCTGTAAGGACAGGCTGATCATGTTGACCAGCGAATCTTCCGCCTTGGGATTGCGCTCGAGAATCCGCTGATACAGCACCGCGGCTTCTTCGAATTCCCAACCCATCTGCAACGCCACAGCCTTGCCGAACATGGCGGCTTCATTGTCGGGAACACGGGCCAGCGCGGCGTCGAACGCCTCGCGTGCTTCTTGAGGTTCGTTGAGATGCAGCAGGCACGCGCCGATCGCCAATTGCATCTCCAGCGCCTTGGCGCCTAACGCCAGCGCTTGCCGGAAGTTTTCCACGGCCTCCGGATAGCGGCCCAGATTCTGCAAGCAGAGACCCAGACTCGATCTAACGTCGGAATCCTTGGGGCAGAGTGTGGAGAGGCGCGCGTAGCTGGCGGCAGCATCCTGGTAATGCTGGAGCTCGAATTGGAGGTGCGCGCGAGCCGCGGTGATCTCAGTTAAGCTGCTCTCGTTCGCCCCCGCCTCAGCGCCTTCCAGAGCTTGCAAAGCCTGCTGGCTGTCACCCTGGATGTAAAGGGAGACGGCACGCGCCAGATGGCGCGAGGAAGCGTCTGGCTGAAAAGCGGTTTGGCCGTTGGAGACTTCGGCGTCAGCGGCCGTGCCGTGACCTGTCTTGACTATCTGTTCCATCTATCCACCTCGTGTCTTCGACCCTTGATCGAATCCCCAGAGCCGAATCATGCACATTCTGCCCGGGCCTAGCCGAGTCCGGGTACTTAAACCTTCTGATCGGCGATCTAAGGCGTTCTCTTTAGAGTTGCCGGGCCATTTCTTAGGCACAAAAATTTCGATGGGACTATGGGACTAAGGGTATCCGGCTGTGAGGTCGCGTCAGGCCAACTGCGCTGGCTTTGGGCAGCCGGGCAGTCACCGACCTAGCAACGCGCGTGAGAGCGGAAAAGGGTTCGACCAGGCCGATGGTCTGGGCCGGCGGAGTTGCGCTCCACCAATCGGTATAGCTGGAGGGCTCCGGACCAATCACCGGAGCATGGCGCGCGGCTAAGAACGAGGGCAGAATGGCGCTGGACTCTGCACGAAGTTCCCAGGCTGTCCTCAAAGTACCGTGGTCCACGTCCATGCAGGTAAGCGTCAGAGCATTTTGGGTGGAGAGGCCTAAAACGATAAACCCAGTTCCCGGCTCGATTCCGAAAGGCGCCGAGACGGCCGGTATCACAGGCATGGAAGCTGGTTGTACGCGGACCGGCGTGAGACCCGGCGGATCCGTTCCCTCGCAGCCCGGACGAATTGCTTTGATGGCGGGTACTTGCAAGGAGGCTTGCATAGGCGCCAGCGGTGTCCAGGAAGCTCCGCCTGCCAGCGGCAGCGACGGCGTGAGCCGGTATCCGCGCCGAATCGGGGACAACGGCCGAAGCGCTTGCGCCCGGCCTTCATTCGCACTCAGTCCGACCGTTGCAAACGTGCCTAGATTCGACCGGCTGCGCGCGGGAATTGAGATTGCGAGCGACCGCGACCAAGTGACCAGCGACATCGGGCTGGGATGCGAAGGCTGCAAGTTCGCCACGCCGAGCGTACTAGGCCAGCCACTGAATGCTTCAGAGGTGAGGGTCTGAGTGCTGAGCCACGCAGGCATGGCTGGCGCGGCAACCGACAACGTGCTGGACGAAAGGAGGAATGGAAGCGCGCGGGTGACTGGCGGCCCTGTCTCAATGTTCGCGGATGGGTACGCAGCGCTCGGATGTTCAGCCAGAGGAATTGCGTCCACGAACAGGCTTAACCCGATGGGCGACGGCGGCCGATCGTTGGCAACTTGTGGAAGCTGGCGGGCGACAGTAACCGGCAGCCACGTGGAACTCACCACGCCGGAGGAAGGCTCAAAGCGTAGGGGATCCTTGGAGTCTATCGCTAGGGGTTTGCCGGCTTTCGCCAACACGAATGCGCGGGACGCCAATGGCGCTTTCCCGGCCGGCGTCGCGAGCTGAAGGGCTACAGTTGCCGGCAGATGCGCAGTCGGAGCGATGAAGATTTCCTTCGGTGGCTCGGGATTGCCTGGCGCCTCAACCAGGAATGGAGATCTGGACAACGTCCCGCGATTCTTGCGCCTGGTGGCTGGAACGTTCCGCGCCACATCCCCCAGCGGACGCAAAATATCAAGCGGCGGGAGCCCGGGCACGTATCCTTGGCGACCTTTCCATGAAGGGTCACACGCGGGTGACTGGGGCGGACGAGCGAATAATGCGGTTGCTTCCGATGGAGGACGATAATCCGTTTGCCGGGCAAGGAGCTGCGGCTTCCGCGCTGGGGTTTCGATCGCGTCAGCTTGAGGAAGTGGAACCGGCCCTTCGCCTGGGCATGGCTCGCCCATTCGCAGTGGAATCAGATCCGCGCCATTCGGGTCGAGCACTAGCGTGGCCGAAGCGGAGAAGACAACGGGCGGATAGCCTTGCGGGACCGAGAGCCAGGCCGCTTGGCTTGCGACCTGCGGTAGATCAACTGGAGGCTCTGCGGTGCGGGTCTTGGGCGAAGGTGCGGGAAGAATGGGTGCTTCCGGCTGGCTCGCAGGGGTTATCTCGACGGCCTCGGCCGGGCGGGCGATCTCGAGCGGCGGGTTGCTGCGGCGATAGTCGTCGACTAGCGCCTGATTGCGCTGCGCTTTGGAGGCCGCTTGCGGCAACGAGAGTTTCGCAATCGAATGGAGCTTTTCGGCGCCAATTCCGAACCTGGTCCCGCGTTCCAAGCAATTGCGCACGCCGGCGAGGATGAGATGCTGATCGGTTTCAATGGTTACGGTTTGGCCCTGCTGAAATTCCGCGTCCGCCACCAGACGCAGGTCAGATCCTGAAATATCAATGACTTGGCCGCTCGTCTCCAGCTCAGGCTCGTCGAGCGGAGCGATCTTAGCCGGGGCGTATACCTGAAACCGAGGCTCCTTCCGCCGATCCATGCACTTATATCTCGGCAATTCACCTGACGGTCTTTATGGTCAATTGCCGCGTGCGCTAGGTGCTTACGCTCATCGGGTTGCCCGATTCAGGTTGGACTCGGCAAATTTCTTTCTTTTCGCATGACAGTTTTTCCGCGCTGAATCCGCCCTAGACAGTGAGAGAGAACAGAAATGAGACTCATGAAGAGACTATTGATGGGCGTTGGCGCGGTGGCGCTGGCAGGGACTATTCTGACGCTGGTTGCGCCGACAGCGGTCCACGCCGCCGTGGCGGCGCTGGTGCAGGTCACCAACACTCCGGCTAATCCGGTGCCAAACGCCGATGTGAATGCGCCTGGCGAAGAGCCGTTTCAGACACAGGTTTGCTTCGATACTCCACCAACTGGCGCCTGCGGAAGTACTCCAGGCGGCTTCACGGTTCCAACCACCACATCGGACGGTCTCAGTATCAAACGACTGGTAATCGAACAAATCTCGGCGAGCTGCAACGAAACGGGGACCATAATTGGCCTAAACGCGTACTTGAGCTTTCAAATGAACGAAAATCAAGTGAACGGCAGTGCGTTTCCCGGCACTATCTATCTTCCGTTCACACCTACGCCCGGTAATTTAGGCGCCAAAAAATCCGGTCTCTACCGTAGCTGTACGCGCATACGCAGATCCCGGAACAAGTTTAGACGGGTACCAGGAGTACATTCTTAGTCCCACTTCTCCTACTGTGGGTCTGACGTGCAATTACACTGTTGTCGGCGATTATGTGACGCACTAGCAGGGAGAGAAGAGGGGATGGGCCTATTACCGGGGCCAGCGTCAAGTTCGAGTTTAACTTCACGAACCCCGTTGGCAAACGGGTCATAACCGAATGTGCGATCGCACGTCAAATGTGGGGTATCAGGTCAATCCTTTCGCGTGCTTCGAGTTGCCCTGCCTCGCTTACGCTCAACGGGTTGCTTGATTCAGGCCAGCCGCGGCGCCCAAGATCGCCTCCGATGCATCTTCGAGCACCTTGCCGGCGCGGACGATCTGTTCGTCAGCCAATTTCCATTGTTTTTGTTCGATGGCCTCGCGCACGCCCGGCAGCGTTTTCACTCCATACCCGGTGTAGAATCCCGGCGCGTAAATCTGATGCTGGAACCACGGGCGGTTGGGGAGCCCATCCTTCAAAGTCAGCGCCCGCTCTACGGCGATCAGCTTCGCATTAGCATCGTGCAGGTTCGCCCTGGCGAGAGCGGAGCCTCCGTTGACCGCGGTCTGCGATAGAGCATGACTGTACTGCTCAGCGGACCTTTGGAGCGCCGCCAAGCCATTCTCCAACGGTGCGAAATTCAAGAAAGGTGGAACCGGCTCCCGCGGAGGCGCCTGAAGCTTTTCGAGCGGATCGTCGATGGCCGCGAACAGACCTTCGTCAATACGCCGGTTGCGCTCGACAATTTGATCGCGCGAGTCCTGCGCCAGCTTCGTTACTTCGCTGATATACCGGCCGATGGTATCCGTGAAATCGCTGAAGTCATAGGGAAGCAGTTGGGCATCGGCCAGCCGCATCACGGCCGTTCCGGCAGTCTGCGCGAGCGCGCGCCCGTAGACGAAATCCGGATCGCCGAAATGGGTGTACCAGTAGAAGTCGTCGTAGATTGAGTGATACGCGCCTGCTTTGGTTTCGCCATTGTACGCGATGTTGACAGAGGCGACGCCAAGATGATCAAGGAAGGCGGTGTAGTCCGATCCGGACCCGAGCGCGCCGATCCGCAAGTCGGGCCGCGTTCGAGCTTCCTGCCGGTCCGCCGCGGCTGCGGGTGGGTTGGCAATGCGATAGAACTGCAGCCGCTTCCAAACAGTCAAATTCGTTTCCGGATCGGCGATGTCGCGGGCCACGCTATTGATGAATTTCTCCAGCGTGTGCGATCCTTCCACGTTCAGGTACCCGCGCGAGTTGCCGTCCGAGTTGATATAGACAGCGGCTTTCTGTCGCAACTCTTCGGCGTGATCTTCAGCCCATTCGGTTGAACCGAGGAGGCCCTCTTCTTCTCCATCCCAGACACAAAACACGATCGTGCGCTGAGGTTTCCAGCCTTGCTTCAGGAGCTCGCCCAAAGCGCGCGCTTCCTCGAGAAGCGCGGATGTGCCGGACAGGGGATCTTGCGCGCCGTTTATCCAGGCATCGTGGTGATTCCCGCGGATAATCCACTCATCCGGTTGGGACGCGCCGGGAATCCGCGCGACCACGTCGCGGATCGTCTTTGTATCCCAGTTGAAGCTCGCCTTGAGATGTACGCGCGATGGCCCAGGACCGATGCGATAGGTGATCGGCAGGGAGCCGCGCCAGGATTCCGGAGCGACGCGGCCGGTGAGTGCAGCCAGTAAAGGCTGGGCATCGGCATAAGAGATCGGAAGAACAGGAATCTTCGTCAGGGTTTCCACCTGGCTCAAGGGAATGCGCCGGGCGTCTTTGGTTGCGCCGACGCCGGGCGTGAGTGGATCACCGGGACGCACCGGCATGTCCATTACGCTGCCGCGCTGCACGCCGTCTTTCGGCCGGGACGGTCCCTCGGGGAAATTGGGTGCCTGGAAGTATCCGTCTTCATGCGGATCGGAATAGATCAGGCAGCCGATGGCTCCATGTTCCGCCGCTACCTTGGGCTTGATGCCGCGCCAGGAGCCGCCGTATCGCGCAATCACAATTGCGCCCTTCACCGAGACGCCCAGGCGGTCGAGCATTTCGTAATCGTCCGGCACGCCGAAGTTCACATACACCAGCGGCGCAGTGACGTCGCCATCGATGGAGTAGGCGTTATAGGTCGGCAGTTGTTCGTCGTGCTGCGACGATGTGGGGTCCGCGGACACAGTAGGCTCCTGAAGCTTTGCGGTGAAATGCGTGGGCTCAACCAGCTCCAGAGCCCGCTCCTTGGGCGTGGGAAACAGAACGTCGTAGCTTTCGATCTTGGCGTCCAGTCCCCATTCTTTGAACTTGGAGAGAATCCATTCCGCGTTGTCCTTGTCGTACGGCGAACCGACATGGTGCGGTCGCGCGCTCATCCGCTGCATATAGGCGCGCAGATTGACCGGATCGGGAATCGTCCGGAACTTGGCTTCCCAATCCTGTTCCGTTTTTGACGAGGCGGCGGCGTAGCCCGCCAGAATATCCGCATCAGCGGCCCACGTTCCCGGCGCAAGCAACAAAAGGCATAAGGAATAGATTCCGACCTTTTTCATAGATGAACGATTGTACCGCTCGGAACAGAAATGCGGCGCGGGGATTACTTCTTTGTCCGCTGATCCCTATTGATCTCTTTGAGCATCGAGGCAGTATGGGAGAGCTGGGAGTAGAAGTAACGCTTCAGAATATCCAGCACTTCAATCAGAGCAGGGTCGCGGAGCGAGTAGAACACTTGATTGCCCTCCTTGCGATTCACCACAATCTGCCTGCTGCGAAGAACCGTTAAGTGTTGCGACGCGTTGGCCTGCTCGATCTTCAGCTCTTCGATGATCTGCCCGGCCGACTTTTCGCCGTCGCGTAGCGTTTCGACGATCGCGATGCGAGTGGGGTGCGCAAGCGCCTGGAAGATTTCAGCCTTGAATCGCCGCAGCTCTTGTATCACAAGGGCATTCCTTTCTGCTCCATCCGTCCGACCGCCAGCAGAATTCCATGCAGCAACGCATGCGGGCGCGGAGGACAGCCAGGAATGAATACATCGACGGGAACAACCTGGTCCACGCCTCCCAGCGTTGCGTAGTTTCGTCCGAAGATTCCTCCGCTGATACCGCACGCTCCCACTGCTACGACCACCTTGGGATCGGGCGTGGCGCGATAAGCCTTCAGCAGGGCTAGCTCCATGTTTCTGGTGACTGGCCCCGTAACGAGGAGCATGTCGGCATGGCGTGGCGAGGCAACAAAGTGGATGCCCAGCCGTTCCAGATCGTAGATCGGGTTGTTGAGAGCCGTAATCTCAACCTCGCAGCCGTTGCAGGAACCAGCATCCACTTCGCGGATCGCGAGCGACCGTCCCAAGACTGCTTGCACGCGATCGCGCAGTTTCTGGGCGAGTTGCCCGGCATCCGGTTCGACGGGCCAATAACCGTGGTGGACCCGCTGCAGCTCGTATTGGATGCCTTCGCTGTTCACTGTGTACTCGGCAGTCAACACGAGATTGCGCCGGTCGACGGCGGCGAGCTCGTATTCGCGCGTCATCTGTATGGCGCTCGGATCGGCGGCCGCGCACTCGCCACAATAGATACACATCCCGTAGTCGATGGTCACGTGACGTGTTTCGTCCGAGTCCCGCACTGTGATGGCCCCGGTGGGGCAAGCTTCCGCCGCGTGACGTGCATCGCGCCATGTAGCGAAGTCAAAACGCGGAGCGCCTCGAAACTGCTCGGGTATTTTCGCGGGCGTGTCCGGATAGCCGATGGTGACCAGGCCGGTTTGCGCGGTTTTTCTGAGGATCTTGAACATTGGTTCAGCGATCCGTCCCGGAGTACGAAAGATTGAAACTCTTGTTGATTACGGGGAAGTCCGGAACGATGTTCCCTTGCACGGCCTCCACCAGCGCCGGCCAATTGTTGATGGACGGGTCCTTGATCTTGCAACGCTCCAGGCGATTCCCCGGGCCGGTTCGGATCCAGTGCAGGATCTCGCCGCGCCATCCTTCCACAGCACTCAACGCACAGCGATCGGATGGAAGAGGCGGCATGGAAATCCGGTACGCGCCATGGTCCAGCATGGAAGCTGTCGACAGGACCAGACCGAGCGACTCACGAATTTCGTCGACTCGTACCTGAAGCCTACGCAGCACGTCGCCTTCTTGATACACCGGTACGCGCAACTCGATGGAGTCATAAGCTGCGTACGGATGATCGCGCCTGACGTCGCGGTCCACACCTGAAGCGCGCCCAGCCACGCCTACGATCCCCAGATCTCGCGCCTTGTCCGGATGCAGAATGCCGGTTCGCTCCAGGCGGTCGCGGGTGGAATCAGAGCTCTCGATGATGCGCATCAGGTCGGAAAATTCCCGTTCGAAGTTCCTCAGGACTTCCACGAGATCCTCGACTTGGTCCCACTTCCAGTCCCGCCGAACGCCGCCCGGGCACACCATCCCACGCAGGAGACGGCTGCCGGTCAGCTTCTCATCTAAACTAAGGATCATCTCGCGAAGCCGAGACGCATGGGCGTTCGCGATCACAAAGCCGACGTCGGTTGCGATGGCACCAATGTCCGCGACGTGGTTGTAGATGCGTTCCAGTTCGAGAAGAATGGTACGCATTCGCTTGGCGCGCTCGGGGATCTCCACATCGGCCGCCTGTTCGATCGCCTGGCAAAAGGCGACGCCGTGCGAAAAACTCGAGTCTCCCGAAACGCTCTCGGCAAGATACACGGCGCGATTTACCGGCAGTTGCTCGAATCGCTTTTCGATGCCCTTATGGACGTAAAACATGCGCAGTTGCAGATAGAGGATCGGCTCTCCGGCCACGGCGAAGTTAAAATGCCCCGGCTCGATTATGCCCGCGTGAATGGGGCCGACCGGGATCTGAAAGACGCCTTCTCCGAGAGTGGGCCGATACACGTGCCGCTCGCCTTCAAAGGGAGGAAGCACTGTGTCGATGGCGAAATCCTTGCGTAAGGGATGCACATCCGGCCAGTTGTCGTGCAGAGCGACGCGCCGTGGATTGGGGTGGCCTTCCGCGATCAAGCCGAACCAGTCCTGAATCTCGCGCTCCTGCCAGTTCAATGCGGGGATCTCGGCGGCGAACGAAGGAAAGACGGGATGCCCGGCCGGGACCGGCGTCCTCAGCAATAAATACTCCGGATCGTCCGGCTGTTCAAAGACGTTGTAGACGTAATAACAGCCCTCCACTGGGGTTCTGTCTTCCGCAAACGCCGCGATCAAGCGGCAGCGGTTCTCCAGTAGCTCTGAGGCCACGTCCCGTACGCCCGATACTGCAGCGTCTATATAGATCTCACTCATGGCTGAATCACCAGAATGCGCGACGCTCCGTCAATTAAGGCATACGCGGGCGCGGGCAGCCAAAAGGCGAGAATCACAACGATAACTGATAGAACGACCACTGGATAGGTCTTCCAGCGCGAGGACTCGCCGCGCGGCAGTCCGTTCGGCGGTCCGAAGACCAAGTTCGCCACGTGATAAAAAAGACCGCAGAAGATGGCGACGACAAACGTGACGAATACGATGGCGGCGCCGATTCTTTGTGCAGCGAACCCGGCGCGCAGAATCGTGAACTCGCTCTGAAACATGCTAAAGGGCGGCGTCCCGGTGAGAGCCAAGGCAGCCAGCAGAAACATCGGCGCGCTCACCGGCAAGGAATGCAGCAGACCGCCGGGAGCCTTCTTGAGCGAATCGTTTCCCGTCTGTTGCTGGGCGTTCCCCGCGCAAAAGAACAAGAGCGGTTTGGTCACGGAGTAGAAGGTCATATGCAGCAGCATGCCCAGTGCGCCGAGCACTCCGCCGAAACCCAGGCCCAGCACCATGATTCCGCCATGGTCGATGCTCGAATACGCGAGCAGCCGGCGATAGCTTCGCTGCACGAGAATGAACGGGACCGCGATGCCGATGGAAAGCAGTCCGAAGATGACCAGCAACTGCGCCGCGAACGCCGAACCAACGCAGAGTCCAGTCAGAACGTAGAATCGCGCCAGCGCGTAGAGCGCGCAATTAACGACCGCCGTCGCCATCAGCGCCGAAACCGGTACGGGAGCTTCGCTGTAGGCGTCCGGTTTCCAGGTGTGCATCGGCGCGAGGCCGGCTTTGGTGCCGTAGCCGAGGAGCACCAGGATGAAGGAGAGCCGCATCACGGTTTTGTCGAAGTGGGCGGCGCTGCCGGCCAGCACAGACCAGTTCAAGACGCTCAAACTTTCTCCGCCGAGAACCTCGTGCGCCGCATAATAAGCGAGGACAGTCCCGAACAGCGCCATGGACAAACCGACGCCGCCGAGAATCGCATATTTCCACGCCGCTTCCAGAGAAGTTTTGCGCCCGTAGAACGTCACCAAGAAAATGGAGGCGAGCGTAGTGCCCTCGACGGCCATCCACATTACGCCGAGGTTGTTCGAGACCACCACTAGAAACATCGAGAAACCGAAAAGAGGCGTCAGGGCGTAATACTTGCGGAGTTTCCTGGCGCCGATGCCGGACCCTTCCCGCTCCTCATCGCCGCGAAAATATCCAACCGCGTAGGGAGCTGAGACCAGGTAAACGAAGGCGGTCAGCACAGCGACGAGAGCGCTGAGGGAATCGGCGTAGAAGAACCCGCCCGCCAAAGTGACGGTTCCCGCGCTCAACACATCCGCCGCCAGCCAGAGAGCCGCCAGGAACGATCCTGCAGCCGATAGCAGGTACACGAGCTCCATGCGCCGCACGTCGCGCAACAACGCGGTGACGGCGCTGGCGAGGAGCGGAATGAGAAGCAGACCGAGGATCGTCATTGCCCGGTCATCCTCTCAGCCTGCTTAACCGGCTCACGTCCATCGAGTCGAATGTCTCGCGGATCCGGTAGATGAGGATGCCCAGCAGCAAGGTCGCCACCAGGACATCGAAGAAAATGCCCGCTTCGACAATCAGGGGCATTCCATACGTCAGGGAGATGGCAGCGAGAAAGAGGCCGTTTTCCAAACAGAGCAGAGCCAGCACCTGAGTCAGCGCTTTGCGCCGGTTCACCATCATGAAGAAGCCGATCAGGAATAATGCGATGGCCACAGCCAGGGTGTTGTGGCCCAACCCGGAGGCTTCCTCGGGCCGATGGAACGACTCGGCGACAACGTAAGCCAGCAGAGTCAGCAGGCCCGAGACAATCACGGAAACCGGGACATTTACGAACGGCTCGATTTCCTGATGAATCTCGATCTTAGTCACCAGCCGCTCCAGGACCACTGGCAGGAGGACGGCTTTGAAAACCAGCGTTAGAGCCGCCACGATGTAAATGTGTGGCGCATGGTTGAAATGAGCGATGGTTGCGGCAATGGCTGCGAGTAAGAACGATTGCACGCCGAACGCGCGGATGTTGGTCACCAGCCAACGTTGAGCCACCATCATGATCTGCAACACCAGCACCAGCGCCGCCATCATCGTGATCAGCTTGTTGCCGAATTGTGGATCCTGCCAAAACGACATGCTCATTTTCGTCTCTTCAAAACAAAAACGTCGATATCAGCGCCATGGCGCTCAACACAAAAGCGACCGCGAGCAGCTCCGGGACGCGGAAAATCCTCAGCTTCGCGTTGCTGGTTTCAACGAGAACAACCGCGGCGGCCAACAACAGGAGCTTCGCACTGAAAAGCAGTAAGCTGAGCAGCGTGCCAAGCTGCCACCAGCCGGGGCTCAAACCGAACGGAAAAAACACGTTCACCAGCAGCATCATCAGCACCAGTTGCTTCATCGCCGCGCTCCACTCGATCAAGGCTAGATAAGGTCCGGAGTATTCGAGAATCATGGCCTCATGGATCATGGTGAGCTCGAGATGCGTGGCAGGATTGTCCACTGGAATGCGCCCCGTTTCGGCGATCAACACCACGAAGAGCGCGGCGAAGGCCAGCATTTGCGATGGCGCCAGGAACCGCCAGCTCTGTCCCAGCCCGGCCTGCGCTACCGCGCTGAGGTTCGTGGAACCCGCCGCGATGGCCACTGTAAACACGGCCAGCATCAAGGCCGGCTCGGCGATTGCCGAGATGGTCATCTCGCGGCTGCTGCCCAGGCCGCCAAACGAACTTCCGGTGTCGAGTCCGCCGAGAGCCAGGAAGAAGCGGCCGAGCGCGAGCAGATAAACCACCGCCAGCACGCCACCGAACAAGCTCAGAGGCGCCTGCGCGGAGATGGTCGGGATCAGGAGGCCCGCCAGGAGCGTGGTGGCAAACAGGATGTACGGTGTCGCTGAGAAAATCCAGGACGCCGTGTCCGGAATCACCATGCCCTTTCGCAAGAGCTTGTGAAGATCCCGATAGGGCTGCAAAATGCCTGGCCCCCGGCGGGTTTGCAGCCGGGCTTTCAAAGTCCGGCTAAAGCCCGTAATCAGCGGTGATAAGCAAAGCACAACTGCAATCTGCGCTATCACGGCGCCGGCTGCTTCCGTCATCCGCGGACTCCGAACAACAGCAGCAGGATCAGGGTAACGAACACATAAGCGAGATACAGGTGAATGCTTCCCGTCTGGAGGCGGCGCATGCGCGCTGAAAGAGAGAGTATGGCTTCGCGCAGAGGCTCGTAGATGCGCGCTTCAAACGTGGGCTCGATCTCGGATTCGAAGTGAATCGACTTCGGATAGTAGGGAGAGACTTCGTACTCGGCCTGGATTTCGCGGCGCGGGCGGAAGATCGCGGCAAAAATCATTCGCAGAGGCTTGGAGAACGCGGTTGCCGTATATTCGTTGTCCGCGGTTAAGCCTGGCAGTCCGCAGTCCCATGTCGGACCGGTCACCCGCGCTGACTTGCGGCCCCACAGTAGCCACAACAAGAGCGGAACAGCACCCAAAACGACCAGAGCTAGAGCCATTAGGGCGGTGGACACCGTCCCTCGAACGACCGAGCCGGCCGTGATCAAGAAGCCATTTCCGGCAACTAGATCCTTGCTTGCGGCGATGCCCAAGGCGGCGTTGGTGATCGGATCGAAAACGGGTAGGAACCACGTGGCGCCCAGGCCGAGCAACACACAGGCCAGCGCCAGGATTGCCATGCCGGACTGCATCGAAAACGGCACTTCCTTGGCTTGCTCGGCTTCTTCGCTGCGCGGCAGCGCGAGGAACGTGATCCCGAACGCCTTCACAAAACAGGCCGCCGCAAGAGCCGCGGTCAACGCAAGCAAGGCTCCTGCGATGGGGAACGCTACTCGCGTTAACGCAGGCGTCGCGCCAAAACCGGCGAGCAAAGCCTGGTATGTGAACCACTCGCTCACGAAGCCGTTCAAGGGCGGAAGCCCCGAGATCGCAATGGCGCCGATCAGGAAAAACAGCGCCGTGGACGGCATGCGGCGGATGAGGCCGCCCATCTTTTCCATGTTGCGGGTGTGCGCCGCATGCAGTACGCTTCCCGCGCCCAGAAAAAGAAGGCATTTGAAAACACCGTGATTCAAGGTGTGGAACAGGCCGGCGATGAGCGCCAGCGCGGCGAGTTGAGGATGGCCGAAGGTCCGGAATAAAAGGGCCGAGCCGAAGCCCATCAATATGATTCCGATGTTCTCGATGCTGTGGTATGCGAGCAGCCGCTTGAGATCGTGCTCCATCAACGCGTAAAGAACGCCCAGCAGCGCCGAGATCACTCCCACCACCAGCACCACCATGCCTGCCCAGACTGGCAACGCGCCATAGAAGTCGAAGAACACGCGCGCCATTCCGTAGATGCCGGCCTTGATTACGATGCCCGACATCAGAGCGGATACGTTGCTGGGAGCGACGGGATGAGCCGCGGGCAACCAGATGTGCAGGGGGATAATGCCGGCTTTGACGCCAAAACCGAAAAACAGGAGCAGGAACGCGGCGGCGGCGAGAATGGGTGGAAGCTTCTGGCCGATGGCGTGAAGAGCCGGAAATTCCAGGCTGCCGGCCGCCGATGCAAGCAGCAGGAAGCCGGCGAACAGCATTCCGGTGCCTCCGCGCGACATGAGGAAGTACAACAAGCCGCCGCTCCTTGCCTCAGCCGATTCATGGTCGAAGACGACCAGGAAATACGCCGCCACCGCCGTCAGTTCCCAGGCAATCAAGAAGAACAGAACATTCGACGCCGTGAAGACCAGCGTCAGGGCCAGGAGCAGAAGATTGAGAAAAGCGCAAAAAAGCCCCGGGCTTCTTCGGCCGGCGGAGTGAGAAATGTATTGGAAGGAATATATCGATACGCAGGCGGCTAGAAGGGACAAGGCCATCGTGAAGAAGGCCCCAAGCGGATCGAGGCGGACGGTGTAACTCAAGTAAGGGATGCCGGACGCCAGCGACCAGCTTAATTCCGCGGTGGTGAGCAAGCCGCCAATGGATGCGCCGAACTCGAGTAGCGCGCCCGCCAGGGAGAGAATGCAGAGCACGCCGGATACCCAGGGCCGCGTTTTTCGCAGCGCGTGACCGGCAAGGCCGCCACCGATTCCCAAGGCGTAGGCGAGAAGGCCGGCGGTGTACAGCTCACGAGTCGGCCACACGTTCATAGTATATTCGATTTTTCGAAAGTTCGCATCCGTCTGTCGGGTCAACCGTACCGGCTTGGCAGCCAATGTGTGTAGTTGCGCAGGCTGGGCGATCCAACACAGATAGGCACGTACGGCGAAGCGAGTTTTAGAAAGAAAGACCCTAGGGAAGCATGCATCGCACCAAAAGAGTTACGCAGACGGGTAAGACGAATACGATGGCAGCCGGAATGCCAAGTTCAATTTGGGAGCCAACCCATGAAATCGCTGATTGTCGGGCATTTGGGGCATGGCGAACTCATCCTGCCGAGTCTCATCTCTAAAGGTCTGGCGGCTAACGACCGCGCCAAGATCCGGCTGAGCGTGTTGCAAGAGATGGTACGACGTGCACGCCATCCGGCTGTCGAGCCTATCGAATTGTCGGCGGAATGCCGCGCAGCTGGCGTCGATGCTACCGAAGTTCGCTCTCTAATCGCTGAGGCCCGTGTCAATAACGGCAAAATCAGGGCGACTGGCCTTGGGAAGTTGATCGACATGCTGCGTAGCGATGTGCAAGCGATGATTGAGGCAGTAGAAGCGGGAGATGCGAGCGCAGGCAAAAAGGCGGCCGAGCGATGGCTGGCGATCCAAGCCACAACCACGGCCGCTGATGACGAAGTTACAGCGGAGGAGGTTGCGGAGCTGACCTCCGTTACGTCCGCCAACGATAGCCTTCACCGCTTGGTAATGGACCTCCACAAGGATCTGAACCGGCTGGCAGCGGCTTGCGCGGAGGAGATCGTGAGCGGCGCTCGTGCCTTCGGACTTTTCGCGGAAGACCGGCCAATGATCGCGGCGTTCATGCGCGGCGTGGATCGCACGCGTGCACTGAAATTCAACCACCCGGGTCTCGAAACGTCGGCCGCGCGTTCCGGATCGCGTCTTATCATTCAGAACGATATCGGGACCACCGACGCCCATGTAATCCTCGTGGCGGTGGAAGGAACGGCTGTGGCCGTCACCCACACCGATGTGCACCGGGCCCGCGCGAAGTTCTTCACCTCGTTGTTCGATCGTTTTCCAGTACATTGGAGCGGCCTCAACCGCCAGGATGTCCAGGGAATCGGCGAGGATGGCGGTTTCTTTCTGACCACCGGGGTGTATGAAGCGGAGAGCAACGAGCAGCGCGGCGCCTTTCTCGAAGCCGTGGGAGCCGCGCTTGTTTTTCTTATCGATTGGAACAAGGCTCGGAAGGAACTGCGGTCGTTGGCCGACCGCGCGGATTGTGTCCGCATTCTGGACTGGGCCGCTCGAAACCAGGTCGGGCACCGGGCGTTCCTCGAACTAGGCGGCGTTGGCTTGGTCGCAGCGGCGGTGAGGCATGCGGCGGCGGCCCGAATCGGCTTCGGAGAGCGGCTCTCAAGCGCTCTCGGACGTGAAGAGACGGTCGACTTCCTCAAGAACGTGCTTGTCGTGTCAAAAGAAGCATTGCTCCAGGACCGGTCCGTCCGCATGGTCCGCGACGAGATCGAGGCCGATCTGGTCCGGCGCTTGGAACGAACCGATAACACGCTGCTCTCCGCCATCATCCGCCAAGCGGGTTTGGCGCGCGAGATTGCCGCGCGGATTGGGCAGCACGTCGCGGATCAGCAAGCCGGCTGGGCGCCTGACGGACCAACGCTAGCTGTCTTCGCCCAGCGCCTGGAACAGAAGGCAGACCGCCTGGTCATCGAGGCGCGCAACACAGTCGCCAGGCTGAACGCCAGCCAGACCATCGGGCAACTTACAGATACGATGGAGGCGACGATTGATGAACTCGAACAGGCAGCTTTTATTGCTTCGCTGCTCCCGGCCAATCTCGACCCGCAAGTTCTGCGCCTGATCGCGGATCTTTGCGCTGCCGCCGTGGGCGGGGCCGAAGCGCTCGCGTCCGGGATCGCCGCCGCCGTTGACGTTCCCGATGGCCAGCATGCTGACACTGAAGACGCACTCGCGGCTATCACGCATGTCGCTGATCTGGAACACGCCGCCGATTCCGCCGAGCGAGCCTTGACTGCCTGCGTGCTTCGCGGGCATTTCGATACCGAGACAGCGCTCTCCGTACTGGAGCTGGCGCGTGCACTCGAACGCGCCAATGACGGGATGGCGGTGGCGGGAAACCTACTGCACATCCATGTCATGGCGGACTTATCTATATGAGCAAGACATTCAACGGTGGCGGAATCATTCGACTGGGCGAAATCTCCTCTCCTTTGCCCGACGCAGAAACTGTGGGCGGGAAGGCTGCGAATCTGGCCCGAATGGCGGCGCTCGGATTGCCGGTGCCTCCCGCATTTGTCATACCTGTTCAGCTTTGTGCCGACATCGTTGCAAATGATGCCGAGGCTAAGCGGCATTTGCTGGATGGACTGGGCGAGGGCATCGCATTTCTGGAGAAGACCACTGGAAAACGTTTCGGAGACCGGCGCAGGCCGCTGCTCGTCTCGGTGCGCTCAGGCGCGGCCCGATCGATGCCGGGGATGCTGGACACCGTGCTCAACGTGGGCTGCACCTCCGCGGCGACTCACGGCCTCATACGAATGACCGGAAATCCACGCTTCGCCTGGGATTGCCGCCGCCGTTTGCTGGAAGCTTACGCGCAAATCGTCCTGGGCCTCGATTCATCGGCCTTTGCCAAGCAATTGGATGCGGTCACCCGCGAGGAAGGCGTTGTGAGTGAACGCGATCTCGATTGCGAGGCACTGGAACGGGTGGCGTCTTCCTATGATTCTTTGATCGAGGACGCCGACGCCGGCTTCGAGGCGGGCCTTGCGGATGACGCGATGGCGCAGCTCGTTGCCGCGGCGCATGCAGTCTACCGGTCCTGGATGGGCGAGCGCGCGCGTACCTACCGGGCTCTGGAGAAACTGGACTATTTAACAGGAACTGCCGTTACGGTGCAGGCCATGGTCTTTGGCAATCGCGGGCAGTCGTGCGGAACCGGCGTCGCGTTCTCGAGAAATCCATCGACAGGCGCCCCTGAGCCCGTGATTGACGTACTTTTCGACGCGCAGGGAGAAGATGTTGTGTCGGGACGGCGTACCCCGGCCACCCAGGCGTCCATCGCGCGCTTTATGCCAGCAGTTGCCGCCGAGCTGCAGAGCGTACTCACGCAACTCGAGCGGGCGTTTGGTGACGTGCAGGACGTCGAATTCACCATCGAAGAAGGAAAGCTGTGGCTGCTGCAAACCCGCACCGCGAAGCGAACGCCACGAGCGGCTCTGCGGATTGCGGTCGACTTAGTTCGGGAAGGACGTATCTCTGAGCAGGAAGCTGTGGGGCGATTAGCTGGATTGGATCTCTCGGCGCTCGCTTTCACCCGGTTCGTCCAGGCCGGAGAGCCGATTGTGCGCGGCATCGGCGCATCCGGCGGTGTAGCCGTGGGCCATGCCGCATTCGATTCCGCGGCAGCCGAACGGCTCGCGGTGCGCGGTGATCCAGCTATATTGGTGCGCCCCGACACCAGCACTGCGGATATCGCCGGCTTTAGAGCAGCGTCCGGCATCGTTACAGCAACTGGAGGAATGACGGCCCATGCTTCACTCGTGGCACGGCAAATGGGTAAGCCTTGCGTTGTGGGTTGTAAAGGCCTGGCAATGGATGCCCGGGAAGGCGGCGCCCGTTTTGCAAGCCAGATGGTCGCAGAGGGCGACTGGATCTCCGTTGATGGAGACACCGGCGACGTGTTTCTTGGCCAGCGCGAGGTCGTCAGCGTGCGGCCCTCGGAACTGCATGAGGTAGAGGGCTGGCGCACTCCCGCCGCAATCGCTCAACTGGTCTGACGAAACCGGCTACCTATAGATGAAGAGGAATCTTCGAGAGATCTTCCGTCGGGACTCGGCGCCATCCCTCGATCGGATTTCCATCGGCCCCGAAAACGCACCAGCTTCGCAGCCTGTCTCCCGAGACGTACTCCAGCTTGCTTCCGTAGCGATCGAAGACGTCCAAGGTGCTGGATCCGGCGCGTTCTAGTCGTCCAGAGGTCAATCTCCCCCTGGTGCCGCTCTCACGCAAAACATAGACCAACACCGTTTCATCGGATAGACTGATCGTATCTGGCACTTGGGAATCTTGAAGAGCCGATCAGCGCTCGCAACTGGCCGACCCAAAGGAAATCGCTTAGAATCAACACCATCGATAGCCGAGGTGCGCGTGGTCGCGCAGGCTGCGTGTCCTTACTCAGGTGGTCCCTGGTGAACTCACTCTACCTCGACGGCGGCCGATCGAGATAGAATCTGACTTGTCCTAAAGGATCACGATATGGCACGCACCCAGATCAGGCAGAACCAGTTAATCCCAGCGCCTCTCACCATACTCGGCGCGGCGCTCAGTATTGCGGCCCTGTCCACTCTGGCCGCAATTCCGGGCTGCGCGCAGGATTTCTCTGAGGTAAAGACGGCGCTGGTGGACTATTCGAAAGCAGCGACGAAGCCGCGCAAGAGCTGCCAGACGCTGGGCAACTTCAAAGCGACCGGCATAGTGCAGATCATGGCCGAGGCGATCCCTGCCAGCGATGCAGCGCCGGCCTATTGTCGCGTGTCCGGCCAGCTCTCTCCCGAGATCGCGTTCGAGGTGAGCCTGCCGGCCAAGTGGAACGGTCGCTTTTATATGATCGGCAACGGCGGTTTTGCGGGCGACGCGCTGGACAATCCCGGCCGTGTAGCGCAGCGCAATGAGGCGCTGCAACTCGGGTTCGCCTTCGCGCAAACCAATACGGGCCACGACGCGCGCAAAGAGCCAGGCGCGACGTTCGTTCTCAGCAACCCGCAGAAGGCTGTTGATTACGCTTACCGCGCCGTGCACCTCACGGCCAAGACCACTCAACAGATCGCGAGGAATTACTATGGCAAGCCCATCTCCCGTGCCTATTGGAATTCTTGTTCGAATGGCGGGCGCCAGGGTCTGATCGAGGCACAGCGCTTCCCGGACGACTTCGACGGCGTCGTGACTGCTTCTCCGTGGGTGGATCAGACCGGCTTCACGATCGGCGCGATGTGGAACGAGAAAGCGGTGAGCGCTGCCCCGCTGACGGCGGCCAAGCTGGCGCTGGTGGCCGATAAGGTGATGGCAAAATGCGATGCCATCGACGGTCTCAAGGACGGTCTCATCGATGATCCGCGCAAGTGCGATTTCGATCCGGCGCGTGATGTTCCGGTCTGCAGTGCGGGCGCCGACGGGTCGGACTGTCTCACGAGCGACGAGGCAGCAGCGATTGCCAAGGTTTATAGCGGGCCCTCGAGCGGCGGCAAACCGTTCTTCCCCGGATTCATGCCGGGTAGCGAAGCAGTGGTGCCGAGTCTGTTTGGCGGCGGAAGCGGCAGCGGCTGGTTGAATGTGATCGTCGCAACTGCACCGGACCGCAAACCGGCCGACTTCAACCTGGCGGAGGGAACGATCCGCTATCTGGCGCCCAAACCTCCAAAGCCGGACTACGATTATCAGACCTTCGATTTCGACCGCGACATTCACGTGCTGGACGATTGGAGCAAACTGGCGGATGCGAAGAACCCGGACCTGTCGAAGTTCAAGAAGCGCGGCGGAAAGCTCCTGATGACCTATGGATGGGCGGACACGATCCTGCAGCCTCTGATGGGCGTGAACTATTTCGAGCAGGCGGTTGCCAAGAACGGTCCGGACACCCCTCAATTCTTCCGTCTGTTCATGGCGCCCGGTATGGCGCACTGCGGAGGCGGCATCGGCCCTGACCGGCACGACTCGATGACGGCCATCATCGACTGGGTGGAAAAGGGCAAAGCGCCGGATTCCATGGTGGCGAGCCGCGTGGTCGACAAACAGGTAGTGCGCACGCGCCCACTGTGCCCGTATCCGCAGGTGGCGCGTTATTCCGGCCAAGGCAGTATCGACGAGGCGGCGAACTTCCGCTGCGTGGCGCCGTAACTGGTGCATCGCGGTGAGAAAGTTCGTGATTGATTTTGTCTGCTGACTTGGAAGGAGTTCAGGAATGAGCGCGTATGAATTGGAATCGTTGATCAAGATGCTGCGGAGCGGAGGTCCGGACCTGGCTGCTCCCCCGCCCCAAGCGCGTGAGAACTTCGATGCGTTTTTCGCCGGCATTCCGATTCCAGACGACGTGGCATTCGAGGAGGCGACACTGGGCGGCGTTCCGGTACGCTGGTCCACGACGCAGGAAGCTGTATCGGGGCGAGTGCTGCTCTACCTTCATGGCGGCGCCTACGTGGTTGGCAGCTCGCTCGGTTACCGCGCGCTGTCGAGTGCGCTCGCCCGGTCGGCGCGAGCTCGGGGCCTGGCGCTGGATTATCGGCGGGCGCCGGAGAATCCATTTCCAGCGGCGGTGGATGATGCCGTCACTGCCTACCGCGCGTTACTCGCTCAGGGTATCTCGCCGGATTCGATCACGATCGCGGGCGACTCGGCGGGCGGAGGGTTGACAGTTGCGATGCTGATGGCAGCGCGGGATGCGGGTTTGCCGATGCCGGCGGCGGCGTTAGCCATCTCACCTTGGGCGGACCTGGCGTGTGCTGGCGCATCTATGTCAACGAAGGCGGCTCAAGACCCGTCGCTAAACCGTGAAGGCTTGATCGCCATGGCGGGGCTTTATCTGAATGGCGCGTCTCCACAATCCGCATTGGCCTCGCCGGTTTACGGAGATTTCGCAGGACTTCCGCCGTTGCTGATTCAAGTGGGCTCAATCGAGGTTCTGTTAGACGACTCCATACGCTTGGCGGCGCGAGCGGCGGAAGCGGACGTCGCCGTCAACCTGGAAGTTTGGCCGGGCATGCCCCACGTCTGGCATGGGTTCGCATCTCAACTGAGCGAGGGGCGCGACGCCATTCTGGCGGCCGGTGCATTTTTGGCCGGGCGATGCGAGAAGCATCTGGAAACTTCCGCGTGAGCACCTTTGCTTATCTTTCTTGACTCTAACAGTTCAAATGGCGTACCGCTGGCGGCACCGGTGAATTTGATGTCTTCGCCAAACACAGGCCTTTTGTACTTGAGGGTAAACGGCATTCCCCGGAAGTCCAAGGTCAGCTCGAATGAAATGTTGGTTCCATCAATCTTGCCCCCTTATCTCGCTTCCGAGCGAGCGACGCGGTGGGAACCAAATATCTCTCGAAATCCGGACGGAGTGTTCGGCTCGTCGAAGTGAGGCACTCCGATTTCACTCCGTGAATCGGCGGAGAGAGCCCCTATTAGCAAAAAATGGAGCGGGAGACGGGGCTCGAACCCGCGACGTCCAGCTTGGGAAAATGGGCAGTGTTTTGTTTTCAGTAATATAACTGCGCAAGGCGTTGATTCAGGGTATGGAAAACGCCAATAAAACAAGGGTCGGTTTCGGCTGGTGTGTTAATGGAGGGTTTTTGGAGGGTTAAGTCGACCCTCGGGGAAGGTCGCTTCGACACGTTCAACGCTGGAGCGCCGCTAGGACCGTCCGCAGTCCGGCGACGTGTGCTTCCAAGCTAGGTTAGGTATATCTTTATGCAGGTTTCCAAATGGGGCAACAGTTTGGCTGTGCGTCTTCCCGCTGCGGTTGTCGAAGCGCTCGATCTCAAAGAAGGAGACGAAATCGAGATTTCCATCGCAGGTAAACGCGGCTTCAAGGTGGCCCGTGACCGGTCCAAAGGGAGGGCGCTCGAGCAGCTCCGTCAAATGAAGTGGTCCTTCCCTCCTGATTCTAAATTCAATCGCGAAGAGATCAATGAACGATAAGCCGTTCGTTGATACCAACGTCATCCTATACGCCTTCCGCCAAGACGACGCGCGCGGTCAGGTGGCCGAAACTCTGCTGGCCGCGGGGGGAGCACTATCAGTTCAGGTCCTTTATGAGTTCGTCGCTGTGGCGCGGCGCAAGCTTGACAAGAGCTGGGAGGAAGTTCGCCGCGCCCTTGACATACTTCGCGTCTTCTGTCCTGAGCCCGTGCCACTTACAGTCGAGACCCACGAGAGAGCTGTACACATTGCCGAGCGATACGGGTATTCAATCTTTGATTCACTCATCGTCGCGGCTGCCATCCATGCTGGCGCCAGCACACCGACCTCCTTTGGACAAAAGCCCCCGCGGCTGAGTACGAGAATCATTGGATCCGGTCCCTGCAATTCGGAATGCGTTCGGCGTTTGGCGGTGTGGTCCGAAAGTTGGTAATCGGGGAACATCGCCCCAGGGATGATATCGGGTCGCATATGAAGAGCCAAAGTGGTCAGGAAACTCGCAACTCTGAGCCAGCCCAGAAGCGCTCGCGCAGGAGTCGTTTTACTATCTTTCCTGAGCCATTTTTCGGCAAATCCGTGTCGGAGAATTCAACGTGGCGAGGGACCTTGTAGTTTGCCAGACTCTGTCGACAGTGGTTGATCAACACTTCGGCGGTGAGCTGCATGCCAGGTTTCAGCACAACGCAAGCAGCGACCAGCTCTCCCCACTTCGGATCCGGGATTCCGAAAACCGCCACTTCGCGCACGGCTGGATGGTTGAAGATCACGGCCTCAACCTCCCCGGAGTACACGTTTTCGCCACCCGTGACGATCATGTCCTTCTGGCGGTCGAGTATGTAGAAGTAGCCGTTGACGTCCTGATAACCGACATCTCCGGTGCGAAAGAAGCCGTTTCTGAAAGCAGCCATGGTTTCCTGCTCATTGTTCCAGTAGCCACGCATCACGTTCGAACCGCGCGCCACGAGCTCACCCTTCTGATCGTCCTCCACCGGATTCCCCAACTCATCCGTAACTTGAATCTCGATTCCCGGGCAGGGTCGACCGCAGGACGTGAGGTGATCATCCGTGTGGTCTTTATCCTGTAGACCTGTGAGGAATCCAGTTTCGCTGAGTCCGTACACTTGAACGAGCTTAACCCTTGGAAGAAGCCTTCGACTCCGGCGGATAAGTTCTGGCTGCATCGGCGATCCGCCGTAGCCGAGTAACTTCCAGGCTGTCTATATCAGAGCGATTGTTTTCCGCGAATTCCGTAAACAGGTTGATCATGGTCGGCACGAGAACGGTATAGTTGATCCGCTGCCGTTCGATTGCCTCGCAGAAATCTTTCGCGTTGAAACTGGCGAGTGTGGCCTGGTGTGCGCCGAACGCCGGCGCCGCGAACATCGCAGGGAAATCCGCTATGTGGAAGATCGGGGCGGCGTGCAGATAGGACCCGCCTTCCCTGTATCGCATCCAGTAGTTGAAATTGTTCACATTGGACCAAATGTTGGCATGAGTCAACATCACGCCTTTGGGGCGCCCGGTCGTTCCGCTCGTGTATATCAAGGTCAAGATTGCCTCGGGCGCGTAACATGGATCGGGACATGGCCCTCGCAGTCCGTCCAAGTGGCCCTGATCGAGCACTAAATCCAAGGGGACATGTGTTGAAGGCGCTGGGAACTTAGAGTGTCGAATCAATCCGCGCGGGCTCGCATCGGCGAGCACATGATCGATCTCCGGAGTCGCAAGACGCGTGTTAATCGGAACGACAATGATCCCCAACCAACTGCACGCATATACTAACTGAATATACTCAGGGCCATTTGGCAGGAGAAGAGCGAGGCGATCTCCTGATACAAAACCAGCGTGGGTGAGTGCAGCCGCCACACTCTTAACACGATCGTGGAGCTGAGAAAAAGTAATTCTCGAATCGTCACTTAAGGTAAGCGCGGGCTGTTCCGGATAATATCGTACAGCACGGCCCATGGAATGGACGTAAATCATGAAGCCATCTCCACGTGCATCCAGACTTGGTCTGCCTCACAGTCGTGGCGATACCGCGCCAACTCCGTGACGCTTATCATCTTGAGGTCGTGCTTAGCGCAGAAGCGGACCAGATCAGGTAAACGCGCCATGGTACCGTCATCGTTCAAGATTTCGCAGATCACGCCGCAGGGATTCAGTCCAGCGAGACGAGCGAGATCAACCGCCGCTTCCGTATGACCTCGCCGCTCCAGAACGCCATCCCGGCGAGCACGAAGTGGAAAAACGTGGCCCGGACGCGCCAGATCTTCAGGACGCGTGCTTGGGTCGATTGCCGCCAGGATCGTCTGGCAACGGTCGTACGCCGAAATTCCCGTTGTGATGCCTTGTCCTTTAGCGTCGATCGATACGGTAAAGGCTGTGCCGCCGCGCGATGTGTTTCTCGCGACCATCTCGCTCAGTTCAAGAGCGTCCGCTCTCTCTCCGGTAATGGCGAGGCAGATCAATCCTCGGGCATGAGTGGCCATGAAGTTAATGGCTTCTGGCGTGATCATTTCGCGCCGCAATCATGAGATCACCCTCATTCTCGCGGTCTTCGTCATCGACGACGACGATCATTCTTCCCGCCTGAAGCTCTGCGATCGCCTCAGCCCATTGACGCGAAGATTGCGGTTGCGTACTCGAGATCGCTCTCAAGGCTCTCGAAACAGTCTGCAAACATGTCCGGACTCCTCTAGACGAGCGATGAGCGTATGGCCCATTCTGTGTTTCTTGATTCTTAGATACCTGACGGCGTGAGGATTCGGGGAGATCTCGCACGGAATCTGCTCCACGACGTCGATGCCGGCCTTTGCCAACGCTGCGCGCTTTTCAGGATTGTTTGAAAGCAGGCGAATCCTGGCGGATTCCGAGATCGATTGAGGATTGCGCCGGGCAAGCTGAAATCCCGGCAGTCTGTTTCAAAACCGAGCGCGTGGTTTGCCGCAATCGTGTCAAGGCCCTATCCTGCAGGGCATAGGCCTGCAATTTTGCCATCAGGCCGATGCCGCGGCCTTCCTGTTGTTCGTAGATCAGGACACCACATCCCTCCTGCGCGATCGCTTTCATCGCGAGTTCCAATTGCTCGCCACAATCGCAACGCAGAGATCGAAGTACGTCACCCTGTCAAGCACTGGGAGTGAATCCGAACAAGTGGCACTCGTCGTGACGGCTCACCGAGCACAAGCACGATTGCCGTTTCAGGCAAACGCTGACTGAGGTTCTGGCGCTCAAACCCGAGCGTCCGAAATACGCCCCAACGCGTCGGCAGTTCCGTAGCTGCAACCTGTCGTATTGGGCCGGTCTGCAGAGACTCCTTCATAAAAGTTCCATTCGGGCATCCCGCTTCAAGACGTCTTAATGAGGCAAGCCTGCGGGCTATCGCCTTGTCGCGGAGGTTCATGGGGGTCATTTCGTCTGGAGTTCGGCGTAGGCGATGCCACTCAAGTTCCCCTGGGCAAACAGAAGAACCTTCTTGTTGGAGCCGTCAAGATTGCAACTGTAGAGCGAGCCGCCTAGATCCGTCATGAACATGCGATTGTTCTTAACATCCAGAGCCAGACCAATCCCCTCCATGAGATGGTTGAAAATGATTTCCGGATCTTTGCGGCCGCCCGGCCCGGCGTCCATCGGAGCACGACTCACCGTGTTTCCGCGCGGCGGGTCGCCACGATCGGTCCAGTACATCGTCCGAGTAGTCAAATCGAGGTCCAGATCGATCGGCTCCGGAAGGCCGTCGTAAAGAAGCTCAATGTCCTTACGCGCTGACGGCAGTTTGACCCTTGGGGATATCGATGCCGGCCCGGAAGATTCGCCCTTGGCCGGCGTTGTCGGAACCTTTTTGGGTCCAATAGAGATGCCCGCGGTCTACATCAAGCGCAATTCCCACGCACCAGTTTCTGGCGTCGCGCCGGTCCCCATCGCCGTGCCCCGTCTCGATCAGCGTCTCGATGTTCGACCCGTCGAGATTGGCGCGCATAACGCGCATGCCTTCGCGATCCGACCAGTACAGTCTTGCCGTTCTTCTTATCGAGTTGAAGTTGTTTGGGAGTATGCGTGCGCCCTTCAGGAACGATGGTCGTTAGATTCTTGCCGTCCAGATCCGCGCGAAAAATTGAACCATCATTCGCGCCGACGCTGCCCATATTAGTCCAATAGATATGGCCAGATTCGACATCGACGACGACGCCGTCCGGCAGTTTCCGGGCTTCGGTGACAATCGTCTTCAGGTCCGAACCGTCGGGATTGCAGGACATCACGCGACCGCCGCCAAGGTCCAAAAAGAAGAGGCGCGCCACTGGAGCTTCGGGCGAGGCTTTCTTGGTCTTGGCAGCGACAGTCTTTCGGGTCATCAAATCGCTCATCGCACACCTCCTAAAACCTCCGCCTCTTGGGCTTGGGGGATCGCACCACTGGCGCGAAACTTACCGATTTCTTCGCTGCTGAATCCCAGTTCCTTCAGCAGTTCGTCGTTGTGCTCGCCGATTTCTGGCGCACGACGCGCCGCAACCTTTGAAACGTCGTGCACTGTCAATGGACTGCTCACGGTGAATTTCACGTGTTCGCCGGCCCCTTCGATCGGCACGACGATGTCGTTCTCCCGCAGCTGCGGATCTTTGACCACTTCGCTGGGAGCGTGAACGACGCCGAATGTAAGGTGACGCTTGATCGAAGACTTCCCGCCAGTGCGACATCGGCTGTGAGCGGAATATTTCGTCCAGCATGGCCGTAAGCTCCGCCGAGTTCGCGGCCAGCTTTGCCGGATCGGCGAATCGCGGTCCGTCAGCAGATCCGGGCGGCCGACTCCCTTCGCCAGAGCCGGCCACTTGTCCGGCGTCAGGACAAGCACGAACCAGTTATCGTCCGAAGCTTGATACACATTGATGAGTGCGTTTGGTGGCTTCAACCGATCGTGCAACGGGAAGAACGTCGCGTCGCAAAGTGCGCCCTGAACGAAAACGCCGCAGGACCAGACTCCCGCCGCGAGAAGCGATGTCGTAACGTAGGAACCTTTCCCGGTGCGCTCGCGCCGGTACAGGGCCGTGACGATCGCGGAAAACAAAGTAACCGCCGTCGCGTGATCTCCACTGCCCGACGGGGGAAGAGTGGGTGGCGCACCCGCATCGCGAGTCAGCGACAGCAAACCGGATCTGGCCCAGTAAGCGGTGATATCGAATCCTGGAAGGCTAGCGTCGGGTCCTTTTTCGCCGTAACCAGTCAGATCCGCATAAACCAGCCGGGGATTCCACTGCGCAACGTCCTCGTACTCCAGCTTCAGCTTCTTACGCGCTGGATGCGGCGTGTTGACGATCAGCACGTCCGCCCACTTGACGAGCCGTTCAAGAATCTCGCCTGCGTGCGGAGATTTCAGATCGAGCGACAGTCCCCGCTTGTTGCGATTATTCAGGTGCCACGGGTAGTTGTCGTGCGATCGCGGCTGGGGCGGAAGCTTGTACCCAATTCGCCACGTGTCACCCGTGGGAGGTTCGACCTTGATTACGTCCGCGCCGTAATCGGACAAGATCACGGCGGCGGCCGGCCCGGCGATGAAACTCGCCAGATCCACGACTTTCAATCCGGAAAAGATATTATCTGCTGCTCATGATTTCCTCTTTCTCACCGTCCTTGAAACTTTGCGGGCCGCTTTTCGAGGAACGCGGACGTCCCCTCTTTCTTGTCTTCGGTTGATGTGCAGATCGCTACGAGCGAAGCCTCAAGAAGGAGGCCTTCCGAGAGACTCGTCTCAAGTCCGTTGTTCACCGCCTGAAGCGCATATTTGACGGATAGCGGGGCGTTAGCGGCGATTTGTGTCAGGATCGCTTCCGCGCGGCCGATCGAGTTCAGTCGCCGAGACGACTTCGTTCACCAGACCAATGCGATAAGCTTCTTGTGCGCCGATCATCCCGCCGGTAAGGATGAGCTGCAAGGCCGCGCCCTTGCCGACGAGTCTGGGAAGCCGCTGAGTGCCGCCGTAGCCCGGCATGATCCCGAGTTTCACTTCGGGCAACCCGAATTTTGCGTTTTCAGCGGCGAGACGGATCGTGCAGGCGAGCGCAGCTTCGCAACCTCCGCCCAGAGCAAATCCGTTGACTGCGGCGATGACCGGCTTGCCGAGATTCTCAATGAGAGTCATCACGTCCTGCCCGCGCCGCGTCTTTTCCTCCGCCTGAACAGGCGTATCGGTTGCTACCTCATTAATATCCGCGCCGGCGATGAAGGCTTTGTCGCCGGCACCGGTCAGGATAACGCCATGGACTTCTGAATCGTCTCTTGCGCTCTCGAAGGCGGCCCTCAAGTCCGCAATGGCCGTTTTGTTGAGTGCGTTGAGCACCTTCGGGCGGTTGAGCGTAATGTAAGCGATCCCGCCCTTCTTTTCGTAAAGAACCGTTTCGAGTGACAATCCTGCGATTGCTGATGAACTCATGAGAATGCTCCTTAAACGAACGCGCCGAAGCCGGTGATCGCCTTGCCAACGATGAGCGTGTTCATTTCGCGCGTGCCCTCGTACGAATAGATCGCTTCGGCGTCGGCGACAAAGCGGCCCGACCTGGTAGTCCAGCAGGATGCCGTTGGCTCCGAGCAGCTCGCGAGCGTACCCGACGGTTTCCCGCATCTTGACCGTACAGAACGCCTTCGCGAGGGATGCGTGCTCATCCTTCAACTTGCCTTCATCCTGCAGCTGCGAAAGGCGAACGACCATGCATAGCGATGCCGTAATGTTGCCGAGCATCTTCACCAGGAGATCCTGGATGAGTTGGAACTTGGCGATCGGCTTTCCGAACTGTTCACGACTCTGCGCATAGGCGAGTGCGTGCTCGTAAGCGCCGATCGCGCAACCCACCGCCTCCCACGCCACAAACGCGCGAGTCATGCGCAGGACACGCGCCGTATCGCGGAAGGAAGTGTCCCTCTGAAGGCGGTTTTCTTCCGAAACGCGGCAGTTGTCGAGAGTAATCAGCGCGTTCTGCACGACGCGCAAAGCCATCTTGTGTTGAATCTTTTCCGCCGTGAAACCGGGCGTCTTGTTTTCGACGATGAAGCCCTTCACCTGGCCGTCCGCCACATCGCGGGCCCAAATAATCGTGAGGTCGCCCCAGGTGGCGTTCCCGATCCACTTCTTCTGCCCGTTCAGAACCCAGGTATCGCCATCTCGCCGCGCGGTCGTCAAAAGACCTCCCGAAGCTCCCGAACCAACCAGCGGCTCCGTCAAGCCGAAGGAGCCTATCTTTTCGAGCCGGGCCATTGGCGGGAGCCATTTCTGTTTCTGCTCCTCCGAGCCGCACAGGAAGATCGATCCCATCGCCAGTCCGCTGTGGACTCCAAAGAAGGTGGCGCAGGAGCAATCGACTCGCGCGATTTCCATAGCGATAAAGCCGGCGAGCAATGTGCTGCCACCCGCGCATTCGTAGCCTTCGTATCCGGCGCCTGCGATCTTCAGATCGCGTATGCCCGGCAACAGCTCGAACGGAAAGGCATCGTCTGCCCAGTATTTGTTGATCACGGGAGCCACTTGCGACTCCATGAATGTGCGGACTTTCCGCAGGATCGCTTGTTCAGCGTCACTGAGGCACTCGGTGACTTGATAGAAGTCGCCGTTCGGCTTGGGTAATGTCACAGCGACTGGGGGTGTCATGGTAGTTGTCATGGTTGCTCCAAGATGTTATTTGTGTGCGGCGAGCAGATCCGGCGATTGCTCAAGCAACTGAGCCTGCTTCGTCCGAATCTTGACGAGTTCCAGGAGCACTTCATCGCGCATCTGGGCCAGTTCGTCGACCGAACGACCACCGGCGGCCTTAGTAACTCCCTCGACGATTGTTTTCTTGCTTCCGTCCGGCCAGTCAGTAAAGCTGCCGAGGTCTTTCCACCACGTCGCGACGGGACCCGAAAGATGATCCATGAAATGCTGGATTCCGCCTTCGCCGCCGCCCAGATGGAACAGCATGCTGGGCCCCATAACTCCCCAGCGCAGCCCAGGCCCCCAGCAGACAGCAGTATCCGCGTCGGCGACATCGACCACGCCGAGGTGGATGAGGTTTACAACCTCGCGATAGACGGCGGCCTGAAGCCGATTCGCGACGTGGCCGACGACTTCTTTGCGAAGGTGGATGGGCTTCTTGCCAATGGATGCGTAAAACTCGATCGCCCGCTGGATCGCCTCCGGCGACGTCTTGGAGCCACCAACAACTTCTACTAACGGAACCATATGCGGCGGGTTAAAAGGGTGCCCGATGACGCACCGCTCGGGGTGCGCGCACGCGGATTGCGTCACGCTCATCGTGATCCCCGAGGAGCTCGACGCAATAATCGAATCGGCCGGTGTAGCTGCGTCTATCTCGGCGAACAGTTTAATCTTGAAATCCGGGCGTTCCGGACCATTTTCTTGAACAAAGTCCGCTTGCGATACGGTCTTCTTCAGATCCGACGAGAAACTGAGCCTTTCCCGTGACGCGCCCCTTTCGAGCCCCTTAGCACTGAGTGCAGGCCAAGCCGCGTCAATATACTTCCGCAGATTCTGTTCGGCATTCGGCGCCGGGTCCGTCGCGACCACATCAAAGCCATGCGCGAGAAATTCCGCCGCCCAGCTCGCGCCAATGACGCCAGTACCAACGATGGCGATTCGTCGTACAGGCTTGTTTAAGGACATATTCGCGTCTCCTTGCAGGCCAGGTCGTTTTCTTCGGATGGCCTGACGTGTGAATCTCTGCTACATCAAGGAAGAGACTTGGACTGCGAGTTTTGTTGGAGTGAGCAGTTCATTTCTCCGCGTCTAACTCGCTCCGTGTGATGTGACAGGTTCAGGTTTGACATCGCCGGAACTATGCAGGCGTGCAACCTCTCGGTTAAAGTTGAAATCTGTCGGCGCGATGCCGGTGATCAATCTTGCTCCGCGATTGAATGTGAGGTCCTGGATCGCCCACTGAACGAAAACCTGCAGCCGGCTCTGAAACGTGACCAGGTACATCAGGTGGATGAAAACCCAAACCAGCCAGGCAAAGAAACCCGAAAGGTGCGTCCCGAATACATTCGCTACCGCGGCTGCACGGCCGATCACGGCCAAGGTGCCTTTGTCAAAGTATCGAAACGGAGGGAGCGGCGGCTGGCCCTTAATTTTGCGCAAGATCGATTTCGCTGCATATGCGCCTCCCTGCATCGCCACTTGGGCCAATCCAGGCAGGGGCTTTCCGTGCTCGTCGGTAGCCAAAGCAAGATCGCCGACCACGTAGATGTCCGAATAGTTTGGAACACTTAGGTTCGGCTGTACCTTGATCCTCCCTGCTTTGTCGGTCTCCGCATTCGTGCGAGTGGCTAGGAGGTTGCCCAATGGTGACGCTGCGATGCCGCCCGCCCAGATCACAGTCTTCGCAGCCACAAAATTGGTTCGCTCGCCAGACTTGATGGTTAAACCGTCTGTGTCCACATGCTGAACCATTTCGCCGCACTTCACCTGAACGCCCAGCTTGCCAAGTGAACGCGTCGCTTTTTCCGCGAGGTCCTCCGGGAAAGGCATCAGCACCCGAGGCGCCCCGTCCAACAGCATGATTACCGCTTCTTCCGGGTGGATGGAACGGAAGTCGTTTTTCAACGTTTGCCTGGCGATCTCGGCAATGGCGCCTGCTAGTTCCACGCCGGTGGGTCCCGCACCAACGATGACAAAGGTCAGCCAGGCGCGGCGCTGCTCCGGATCCAGGATGCGCTCGGCCACTTCGAACGCGTAGAGAATCTTGTGCCGGATTGTGGTCGCTTCTTCAATGCTCTTCAGGCCAGGGGCCCACTCTTGCCATTCGTTGTGCCCGAAATAGGACGTCTGCGAGCCGGTGGCAACAATCAAGGAATCGTATGGGAGAACGGCCCCGTCAGCCAGAGTAGACGCTCTTCGAATCTGGGTCAACATCTACCACCGTGCCAAGCAGCACTCGTGCATTCTTCTGCCGGCTCAAAATCCCGCGAAGGGGAGACGCGATCTCGCCTGCTGAAAGCGAACCAGTTGCAACCTGGTAAAGCAGCGGCTGGAAGAGGTGATAGTTCCGGCGGTCAACCAGCGTTACGTCAACTGAATCTGATTTCAGGTTCTGGGCCGCACGAAGCCCGCCGAACCCGCCGCCTACGATCACAACTTTCCACGGAGTGCTCATTTACTTCTTAAACTCAGGCCAGTGTGTCTTCCAGCCTCAGACAACTAGCAAGAGGCCTCTAACGCGATTCTTGTTGGACTCGATCCGTTTGGTGGATCCAGGTAAAAAAGATATCCGCACCCCGTCGTCCGGTGGTTATCGTGGTGTCGATCCACTGCTGCCCCTGCGCTGTGGTTGATCATCGCGATTCTGCCTGGTGTGGTTCTTACTTGCGTTTGCGATGCGCACTCGCACGCGGCTGGGGTCAGGGCCATCCCAAACGACCTGGATCGATCTGCTACATAAGGTATTACTTGACTACCGGCAGAGGCGCTAACCGCGATCTCAGAAAATCACCGTTTAGATGACAGTTCGCTAGCTTCAACCCGCAAGCGGTATTTGTCAGCATTGAAGAGCCGTTTGCCCCGGCGAAACGCGGAACCGACGCCCATCGGCCAACTGGTCGCGGGAAGTCGGTCATCTTGCATTTGTTCAGACTGTCGCGGGCAACATCATGAAGTACAGCTTTGGACCAGCGCAAGATGCTAAGTAAGATGCGTCGCAGACGATCGATCACCCGTCAAGCATACGACCACGGTCACTGAGCCCGTGCTTCCTGCGCACGGCGCTGCATGCGATCATCTATGGCTACTTTTGTCTGGTGAAGAGACGTGGCGAGCGAGTCTCTTGCGACGCGGCGAACAATGGGTGTCACGATCAAGCGAAAGGCGGCAGGAATATCGCGGCTCAATGCAATCGCCTCCAGCTCCGCGTACACTCCGCCGTCGCGCTCCTCCAGGCGTGTGATGCTGGTTAGCCGCCAAATCAGCCCTCTGCCCTCGTCCGGAGGCAAAGTTCGCTGCTCTTCTGTTCCAAACTTATCGATTTCGCGGATCTCGGTGGTGTTGGAAACACCGTACCAGCGCTTATCATCTACACGAATATAGGACGACACACCTTCGGTATCCAGAGCTGTCTTCGCAACCACAGATCTATTCGCAAGCCGCAGGAAAAAGAGATCCTGCATTCCGTCCGAGCGACGAAATGCTGAATCGATTACACCCGGGCGGTAAATGTCTTTGTACCGATCGTAGTCCCTTACGATTCGCAAAATATCTTCGATTTTCGCATTAGGAACAAAGCCTACACCGAGCCAGTCGTGAATCAGCCCTGACGGAACCTTCCTTGGAATATCCTTTGCGGCCGGCGCAATGTAGGGTCCCTTGGTGCGAATCTTCTCCGCGCGACCCGGTTCTTCGTCGATCCACAAGAAATGTGCGCCGGGCTGGAGGCGGGCCTGCATTTTGTCATTTGCGGCCTGCAGATAAGCGTCCCAAGCTGCTATCGTTTCCTGCTTCAGCTTCAAAGTGGCAGCGCGCGTGTATAGGTCAAAGCGCAGAAGGATCAAAATAGCTAGCAGTCGAGTTTTGGTGGTCATAGGGTTACCAAAGAGGGGGCCGGGCTCCCGTTGAGCACGGCGTCAATGTTGTCCAGAGCCAGCATACCCATGGCGGTGCGGGTCTCTACAGTGGCGCTCCCGATGTGCGGCAGCAGGAAAGTGTTCTTGAGTGCGAGATATCCAGGATGAAGCTTCGGTTCTCCTTCAAAGACGTCCAGTCCGGCCGCGGCCACTTGACCACTCTGAAGAGCAGCGATGAGCTCTTCATCAACCACAAGTCCACCTCGGGCTGTGTTGACGACGATGGCGCCCGCCGGAAGAAGCTGGATCGTCTTGGCGTTCAGAAAGTGATGCGTTTCTTCCGACTCCGGCGCATTGAGGCTCAGAAACGCGCTGACGCGAAGCAGATCCAATGGGTCGGCATGGAATACCGCATCTCCCACAGTCTCTTCCGGTAAGCGAATGGGGTTGTAGTAATGGATCTTCATTCCAAAGCCACGCGCACGGTGCGCAACCGCCTGGCCGATTCGCCCCATACCGAAGATGCCGATATTTTTTCCGGTGGGCTGCCATCCGAGGAGCGCGGTAACGCCGGACGACTTCCACGCTCCCGAGCGTACGAGTTCCTGCGCTTCGTATGCTCGCCGCGAAGCGCCTAACAGCAAGAGCATCGCTATGTCCGCCGTGGCATCCGTTAGAACACCAGGGGTATTGGCAATCGCGATCTTTCGCTCTCCAGCAGCACGCAGGTCGATATGATCGTAGCCCACGGAGTACGTGGCGATCACCTTGACAGACGCCGATACTCGCTTGAAAAAGTTGGCGTCGATTCTGTCCGCCGGCGTGACAAGCAACGCATCCGCTCCGTTGGTGGCCGCGAGTAGTTCCGCGGATTGGAACGTTCCATTCACGCTCCGTCGCGCTTCGTACTCCCGTTCGATGCGCGTTTCCACGCCTTCAATGAAGTGGCTTGTTACCACCACGACTGGTTTCCGGACCATAACCGCTCCTTTCTATTTCTCAAGAGTTAGCAGACAGAACGCCAGCGGCAGATAGACGATTGAGGCCAACAGCAATCGACGCGCGGCAAGGGCGGATCTTTGCAAAGCCAGGCTGGCGCTGTAATAGAAAAACAACGAGCTAAGTATCCCGGCCAAAACAAAGTAGACGGGACCTGCGTGACTAATCACGGTCGGGATCAAGCTGACTGGAATCAGAGCAAGCGACGCCAGCAAGGCCTGCCAAGACATGAAGCGCCCGCTGTGCTCGCCCGGTGGAAGAACCAAGTACCCAGCCCGCGCGTAGTCTTGCCGGTACATCCAGGCGATTGCCATGAAGTGAGGAAATTGCCAGAGGAACAGAACAGCGTATAGCATCCAAGCTTTGGCGCTCGTGACAGAACCCGCTGCGGCCGCCCAACCGATCAGCGTAGGCATAGCGCCGGGAATCGCCCCGGCTAATGTGCAGAACGGCGTCTTCCGTTTCACGGGTGTGTAGATGAACAGATAGCTAGCCGCAGTGAAGACCGCAAGGGCACCCGAGAGTGCGTTCACCGTGGCGAGAAGGTAAACAGCGCCGATCACAGAAAGCGATATGCCGAACCACGCCGCGACCCGTGGGCGGAGTCTCCCCGACGCAACCGGGCGCCGAGAGGTCCGCCGCATCTGCGCATCGAAGCGATGTTCCAGATATTGGTTCAGCGTGCCCGTCCCGCTCGCCACCAGCAGCGTCCCGCACAATGCGTTGAGCATTCGTCCTACCGGGAAGTTATGCAAATCACCCGGGTAACCCAGATAGAAACCGGTGAACGTCGCAATGACGATCAGGAAGTTCACTTCCGGCTTGGTAAGAGCCAGGAAATCGGGGATGGCCGAACGCAACGAGCAGGTCGCCCGTGCGGTAGGCGCGATGTCAAGCGCCGAGGTGGACACACCGGCCATCAACCAACCTCCACTTGCGAGACACGAGTTCGTTCGCTCGCGAGAAGCCGGGCGGTAAGCACGAGTGCGGGAATCAGGTAAGCGAAGGTCACCGTAACCCACATGAGCGCGCCGGCCAAGGCTTGGTCTTCGAGCGGCGAGAGGCCGAACATTCCGTGATCGTCCCCAGAGAGATAGGGCTGGTACACGACGTGGCCGCAAAATACCAGGAATGCCGAGAGCGCGTCGCATGGGAGTGTCGCCAGAAAAAGGTAAACAGGCACGGACCAACCTGGAGTTGGGTGAGGCTGGATTACTGGCCACCAAAACACAATTCCCGCGACGAGGAAGCTGGCCAGTTCGAGCCAATGCCAAAGGGTCGATTCAAAAGCGAGCTCGAAAACGGCCGGAACATGCCAGAGGAACACCGTCAGGGTGCCCGCTAGCCAGCAGGCTACGATCGGAGGATGCCAGCGGGCCAAGGTCGGACGAGCTGCGAAGAGAATCAGCGGCGCTGCCACCAGCATGATCAGGAGATGCATCACCATGTGTGCGGTAAGAAGATGATGATCCAGATGGGCCAGCGGCAAAATCACGGTTGGATACCCGCTGTTAGTGAAGCGTCATGGGCCGGTGTTTGAGCGGATGGATGCAGCGTTTCGAGAAAAGCAACTAGCGCCGTCGTTTGCGACGGATTCAGATTCTTCCCGTACGCCGGCATATTTCCGCCACCTTGCAGCACCTGGCGCACGAGTTGGTCGCTCGTCAATCGAACGGCGACAGCGTCGAGAGCGGGGCCACGCTTGCCGCCGATGTCACCAAGAGCGTGGCAGTTGTGGCATTGTTTCGACTGAAAGACAAGCGCTCCCTGGACCTGCGATCGGCGTGCGCCCTGTAACGAATTTCGCGGGAATGGCTGCAGCGGTCGAGGCATCCATAACCGGACTCCACGGCGCATGATCGGCCAGACTGGTAAACGTGCCCAGCGCCACGGCGCTCAGCAGGATGGTCAGGACCGCTATTGGCCGCCGCCTCCAGCTCTTTTCGCCTTCACCCGAAAAAAACGGAAGCCCGAGCAGAACCACCAAAGCGATAACGGGCCCGATCAGCAGAACCGGAGTTTCCAGTGCGGGTGGAAGCAACGAGAGCACTGCGTAGAGCCACAGGAAGAAGAAATCGGGCCGAGGAGCGGTCTGAATAATTCGCGGGTCCGGCTGGCCGCTTGGGCCGAATGGGCCGAAATAGAGCGCGCAGGCCGCGATGGCCAGCGAGAATCACTCCCGAGAAGATCGCGTCTTTCCAGATTCCGTTAGGCACAAACGGCACGCCGTCGGTGTGCGTCAGCTCGTGGTACTTCTCCATGTAGTCGGAGCGGCGGACCAGTCGGCCCGGCATCGGCCACTCGTTGATCCCGAGCTTCAGGACCAGCAGCACGTGCAGTCCAACAAAACGCGATCAGCAAACCGGGAATCACAAAGACGTGAAATGCGAAAAAGCGCGAGAGCGTGGCGCCCGCGATGATCGGGCCCCCAACAACAGCTTTACAAGCAGGGGACCCACGATCGGCACGCGGCTCGAGATCGAGGCTCCGATTCCCAGCCCCCAATAGGCGTCCTGGTCGAATCGCAGCACCTGACCGGTGAAGGCCATGCCGAGCGTCATCAGCAGCAGGAAGATTCCGAGAATCCACGTCAGCTCTCGCGGAAACTTGTAGGCTCCGAACAGAAACACCTGGACCATGTGGATCAGCACGATGGCCAGCATGAAATTCGAGCCCCAGCCGTGCAGGGCGCGAATGAACCATCCGAGGTCACCTGGTGGTTCAGGATCTGCAAGCTGTTCCAGGCCTCCCCTGCCGAGGGCACATAAATCAGCGCGAGAAGGATTCCGGTAACAAGCTGAAACGCGAAGACCGTCATCGCGGCGCTGCCGAAAACGTAAGACCAGCTTGCCGTCTCCCGCGGGATCGGGTGCTCCATCGTCTCGCGAATCGGCGAGCCCAACTGGAGCCGTGCGTCGAGCCAGTTGCCGACGGTGCGGATCAGGCGCATGGCGGTCGCCTTTCGATCTGGATGAGAGTCTTGTTGGCGGCGGAAAGGCCAGGTGTCGGCAGCTCGCCCGCTTGGATCTGAAGTTTTCCGTCGAGGATCTTGAAAGCGTATTGGAACAAGCCCCGCTCGGGCGGACCGGATGCGCGCGAACCGTCCTCGTAGTAAACCCCGCCGTGGCACGGGCACATGAAGAGTCGCGATTGCGGAAACCAACGCACGGGACAGCCCAGGTGCGCGCAATTGATCGCGAATACCTGGAAGTGATTGCCATCGATGTTGCGGACCCAGCAGGGAAGGTCCGCCGTTTCCCCGTCCGACGCGTTCGCCATCGGATTGCGATACGTCGCCAGGCGCGTCTGGCCAGCGGGGAACTCATCGACCGAACCGAGAGAGACCCAGCTCTCGTATCCGGACTTTCGTCCCCGGCTCACGGGAGAGAAGAGATAACGCACGATCGGTATGGCGAGCAGAACGCCCACTACACCGTTGAATAGCATCGCGATTTTCAGGACCATTGACGTCTGGAAATATCGCTCATAAGAACTCCTTAATGACGCAACTGCGCCGATAACGATTCCCGCTGCGCGGCGAGCCACGCGACAAGATCGCGTCACGTCGGCATCGGTCAGCGGCTTGCTGTGACTGCGCCAGTCCGGCATGCCAAGATTCGGCATGCCGACGATGATCACCGTGCGCAGATGCTGATCGGTGACCAAAGCCAGGTAGGAAGAGTCTGCGATAGCGCGTGCGCCGCGGCCATCGGGACCGTGACAGGAAGCGCAGGAAACCTTGAATATTTGGGCTCCTCGCGTGGCATCGCCGGGTTGCGAGGCTGCGTAAGCCGGAGGATCTGCATTCGCGAAAGCGCGTGGACTTGCCCAGCTTCCGAATTCCGTGAACCAGAATGTCGATCTGGGCATCGGTCAGCATACCGCCCGCCTTCTGCGCAAAAGCCTGCATCGGGGTTCCTGGCCTGCCCTCCTCGATCGTTTTGCGGATTGTGGCGTCGTCGGCGATGGCAAGATACACGGGCCTGCCGATGCCGACGGTCAATGCGCCCTGTCCATTCGTCGCCGTGACATCCGGAACAGTTCTGGGAATAAAGCACACGAAAATCGGCGATGTCGGCGGGGCGAATCACGGCCGTCTCCGCCGCCGGCGGCCCGGCGCGTCACAAGAGTGACGTGCAAGCATCGCCGTGACGCAGAGGGCTGCGAGCGTGATATCTTTTCATCGCGGTCTCCGGATCCTCTTCGTGACGGTCTCTCATCAGATCCGGGCGCTTCGATTCCCATGCGGAGCAGCGAGCGGCTGCGGCTGCCGGGTATAGATTCTTTCCTGACGCACAACCACAAAACCCGCTGCCACTCCGAATCCGATCTGCGACAGCACAAACCACAGCCAGTTGATGCGCTGGTTCATCACTGGATTGATGACCGCCAAACTGCCGTGAATCAGGAAGGACCACAGCAACGGCGCCACGAGGCCGCCTAACAAAATCGGACGTTTGGGAGCCATCGGCAGCATCACTCCATAGAGAAGGCCCACCAGCAGCGAGATCATGAGGTGCAGCGGAACGGCAACGAGGAACTGTTGAAGATGGAATGTACCGATCTGGCTGGCCATCTCCCGCCGCTGGTGGAAGCAGTCCGGCCACCAGGAGATTCATCGGATACCAGATCCCGTTCCCGCTCACCAATCCGTACACTGCGGCCAGAACGGCCATCGCCGCGCCGCCGGCGAGACCACCCTTGACGCCGGCGGAGATCGGATAAATCTCCAGCGGCAGCCAAGCGCGAGGAACTTCGTGAAGGCCGGCGATTCGCTCGACGGTTTCACGCGACGTCTGCAATAGCGATCTCTTCCTGAACAACGGGCATCCCACTCGTGCGATTCCAGCCGGCAGCACCTGGCGGAACCATCCGACCGCACCTGCCACGGCCAAAATCGCGCCCAGGATGCTCAGCAGAAGCGGCGGTGACCATTCCGGCGAATACCAGCGTCATTCCGAATGCCAGCACGACCGGCCACGCCGTGGGCGCGGGCATTTCGATCTTCTCTGGGGTTTTCATCGCTCCTCCACTAACTCCCAATCACGTAAACAACCGTGAAGACGACCACCCAAACTGCGTCGACGAAGTGCCAGTACATCGACAGGATCTCCACCCGCTCGGCGTGCTCGCGCCGGAGTTGCGCAGTGAAATAGAAGACCGCGACCGCAATCGAGGGCGACGAGCCCCATGGTCACGTGGAACGCATGCAGGCCGACCAGCGAGTAATACGTGGTGCCGAATAGATTCGTACTGATGGTGAGACCCTCGTCGTGGATCAAGTGGGCCCACTCGCGCGCGGTTCCGAACAGGAAAACGCCGCCGAGCAGAATGGTGAGCAGCCACCAAAACCCGAACGCCGCGATCCTTCCGGCAGACAGCCTTCGCACGGCGACGTGTATTGTCAGGCTGCTCGACAGCAGGCAGACGGTATAGAAAATCGGCGCATGCAGGACATCAGCGGGCTTGCGGTCCCGTGAGGCTCTTGCCGATATAGAAAAGATAAGCGACTACGAAAATGGTGAAGATCGCCGATTCGGCCGCGATCAGGCACTACATTCCGACGCGTCCGCGCGAAGGAAGCCGCCACTCCAGATTGCCTTGAGGGACGCTCACAGATAGTGCGCTCATGGGCTACTCGTACCTCCAGTCGGGATCTTCCGGATGCTTTAGATCCCACAGCGGCCGGCGGCTCCGCACGCTGGGAACTTTGGCGTAGTTGTATACCGGTGGCGGCGAACTTGTGGACCACTCCAGCGTCCACGCGTCCCACGGATCATTGCCCGCTCGCTTTGCCGCGGAAGTAAGACCAAACCAGATTGGCGGCGAAGACCAGGATTCCAGCAGCCTGGAAGACGACACCGATGGTCACGATCAGATTCCAGATCTCCCAGCCGCGGCCCGGCTCATAGGTGTAGATCCGGCGCGGCATTCCCAAGATCCCCGGAATGTGCATGAAATCGAATGTCAGATGGAAGCCGATTACGAAAAGCCAGAAGTGCCAGTTTTCCGAGCGTTTCGTCGCACATCTTCCCGGAGAACTTTCGGGAACCAGTAATAGAACGCGGCGAAGATGCATGAAGAGAATGCCGCCGACAATCACGTAGTGAAAATGCGCCACCACGTAATAGGAATTGCCGAGCTGCCAATCCAGCGGCGCTACCGCGAGCGTGACTCCGGTCAACCCGGCAATGAGAAACTGGAACAGAAAGGCGACGCAGAACAGCATCGGCGTCGCAAAGCGAATCTTGCCGCCCCACATGGTCGCGAGCCAATTGAAGATTTTGATGCCCGTCGGCACCGCGATCGCCATCGTGGAGAGCACGAAGAAGGTATTCGCGCCCGCGCTCATCCCCACGGTGAACATGTGATGGGCCCACACGCTCATGCCGATGAATCCGATCGCGATGGTTGCCAGCACCATCACCGGGTAGCCGAAAATCGCTTTGCGCGAGAAGACGGGGATGATTTCGGACGCAAACGCGAAGGCGGGCAGCACCAGCACGTAGACTTCCGGGTGTCCGAAGATCCAGAAGAAATGCATCCAGATGACGGCCGAGCCGCCGGCCTGGGTATCGAAGAAATGCCCTCCCAGGTACCGGTCGACCAGCGAGCATGATCTGCGCCGCGGAAAGCGGGCTCACAGCGAAGAATCACCAGGCCCGCCATCACCAGGTTCAGCCAGACGAGCAACGGCATTTTCCCGAGCGTCATTCCCGGACAGCGCATGCACAGAATCGTGGCGATGATGTTGATCGCCGTTCCGATGCTGCCGATACCGGACGACAGCAGCGACAGCGTCCAGAAGTCGGTGCTGTGTCCGACTGAGAACGTCTTCGCGGTCAGCGGAGCATAAGCGAACCAACCGACGTCGGGCGCGCTTCCCGCTCCATACAGTCCATCACCGCCGAAAAAGCTGAAATACAGCAACAGCCCCCCGAGCGCAGTCATCCAGAAGCTGAAGGCATTGAGCCGGGGGAACGCCATGTCGCGAGCGCCGATCATCAGCGGCACCAGATAGTTCGCGAATCCGAAAACCATTGGCATGGCGACGAAGAAGATCATCGTCGTGCCATGCATGGTGAACATGCGATTGAAAACCTGAGGTGAAACGAAGTCGTTGTGCGGCCGGATGAGCTGCACGCGCATGATGGTCGCTTCGACGCCGCCCAGTGCCAGAAAGATCAAGGCGTACACGATATAGAGGACCCCGAGCCGCTTGTGATCCACTGTCGTCACCCACTCGTGGAGGCGCAGGGTAAGTGGACGGACCGGAACTTCAGATAATCGCGATGGTATTGGCGGACATCAGCGAAGAGTCTCCAGATATGCAGTAACCGCGCTCGCGTCTTGATCGCTCAATCCCATGGCCGGCATTTTCGATCCAGGCTTGATGGCATCGGGATTGCGAATCCAGAGACTCAGCATTTCGGGCGTGTTGTTAGCCGCACCAGCGGCGATCGTGTCCCTGCTCATCAGGTGAGTCAGGTCCGGGCCGAAGCGTCCTTTCGCTGGAGTCCCCGAGATGGTATGGCAATTGACGCACGCCGTCGATTCAAACACGCGTTTACCGGCGGACTGCGGGCGTTTGCGGCAATTGCTGTTGCTCATGAACCCATCGCTCGAAGTCCTCGCGCGACTGCACGTAGACGCGGATCAGCATTTTCGCGTGCGCTGTTCCGCAGTATTGCGCGCACTGGCCCAAGAAAAGGCCCGTTTCATGCGGATCGATCCACATCTGATTCGGGTGATTCGGAATCAGATCGGTCTTGCCACCCAATCGCGGAACCCAGAAGCTGTGGTCCGTATCGGCGGAAAGCAAAGTCAGGAACGTGGGTGTTGGATGCGCCGGATCGCTGACTGGCACATGCAGTTCATTCGCCGTAACGATATTTAAGCGTGGATAGCGGTATTCCCACCAATACTGATGCCCGGTGACGATGACCTCGATCGCGTTTCGCGGACGCGGCGCATTTTGAACCGCGAGGATCACACGTGCCGCCGCCAGGAACAGGGCCACGACGATGAGAACCGGGATTACGGTCCAGGCCAGTTCCACCTGAGTGCTCCCGTAGATCTGCGCGGGCTCGGTGCTAGAGGAGCGTTGGCTCCTGAACCTCACCACCGCGTAGGCAAGTAAAGCGAATACGACCACGAAGATCACCGCCACAGTCGAGAACACGAAGACTGAGAGCCCGAAGATCGACTCCGCTGGAGTGGATACGGGAGCAAAGATGTTGGTCGGGCTCATTGGGTCTTCCTGCGATTATCAAGACTCTCTCCGGCCGCATTTTGTTGGGCGCCGACTGTCGAGCCTCTCGCTGCAAGAGCCCAAACAAAAGTGCGTGGAAACTGCCTCCTATCGGTGTGAGTATGCGCAAGATTGCGGTGACATTTGCACTTGGAGGGGTTTTGGGCCTGGGAGGATGCGCTGGTGTCCGATACCCGAGTTACTATGTGCTGAACGTGCCGCAGCAGCTCGCTTCTCCAAGAGATCCGCCGAAGCGAGTCCTCGGTTCAGCCGCGGTGAGGGAGTTTAGTGCGCCTAGGTTCCTTAAGGAAGGCTCGATTGTATATCGGCCTGGACCGGAACAATTGGATTACTATCCTTATGCCCTCTGGGCTGAAGATCCCCGGCGGATTGCTACGGGGGCCTTGATACGGGCATTGCAGGAGCGTGGACTGTTCGAGTCAGTTGACCTTTACGACGGGCGCGAGTCCCCAGATTGCGTGATCATGGGATCGCTGGATCATCTCGAAGAATTCGATGAGAATTCCAACGTCTCGGTCGAAGTCGGTCTGTCCGCCCGGATCATCAACCTCCGTTCAGGCGTGGTGCTATGGCGGGGCACTTCGGTCAGGACAGTAAAGGTGGGAAATCGCTCGGTTCCTGGTGTCGTCTCTGAAATGTCTCGCGGGCTCGGAAGCGCCGTCGACAGCTTAGTGGATTCCATGCAAGAGCGGCTCTCGACTTTGGCGTCGTCTTCAAACTGAGCGCGGCACACCCAACAAGCACCGCCTTCCGGGGCTCCTATCCTGAAGATGATCCCCTTCAGCTGTTCTCCCAACTGCGCATGAACTGGCTTTGGCAAGATCGGAGCTGCTCGCACAGATAGGACCGCTCGTGGTCGGCTCGGTGGGCATCTGTGTCGCCCTGATGAATCAGCGGCGACAACTGAATGCCCAGATGTTTATCGAGTTCTCAGCGCGGTTCCAGGAACTTCTCCGCCTGTTTCCAACCGAAGCGTGGCTGGCAAACATCAACCCGTCTCGCCCGATGCCTCCCCGCAGCCAGGACGTAACAGATTCCACGTTATACTGCATCCAGCTAGTCGCCGATGTCTATCATCTTCACGAAGCAGGGTACATTACGAAGCGGCTTTGGATGCTTTGGGAACGTGAGATCAAGCACGCCTTAACCGGCCCGGTGTTCCGGCGCGAGTGGGAAGATATATCGGCCGAGTTCGCTAACAACCCCGACTTCTTTCGCTACATCAGCGCCCTAATCCATTCGAAACGGCAAATCGCGATGCCGGCGTCTTCAGCAACGAACGGCTTTTAGAGAACTCGCGCAAAACGGAGCGCGGCGCGAAGCAGTTCCTGGCCTGTTTTGTCGTGCGCGCCGCGCCCTTTGCGCTTTTAACGAACTCGCGCAAAACGGAGTGCGGCGCGAAGCAGTTCCCGGCCTGTTTTGTGGTGCGCGCCACGCCCTTTGCGCTACTGAGGCACTTTGCGATCCTTCGGCTGCCGGATTCTTATCAGGCTCCACGGTCGCTGTTTGACCTGGTCCGTCAACTGATCCAGGTTCTCGGTGGCAACGCGGATGTTCTCGATGGTGTCATGAATGTTGTCGTCATTGGACCGCACCACGACTTGAAGACTGGTGATCAAGCTCTTCGCCTGCTGCATGGTCGATTGCAGTTCCGCAAGATCCTGGCGGATGGGATCGCGCAGTTGATCGATCGTCGAGTTCGCATTGGCAAGGGTCGCATCCGCGCGGTCGACCACCGGGCCCACCTTCTTGATTACCGAGTCGGCATCTGTCGCCATAACAGTGACTTGGTCTGTGATCCTATCGATCTTCGGGGACTGCGTCGCCACCAGCGAGTTCACTTGACTTAGAATGTCGGCAATCTGTTTCCGATTGGCAGACCCAGTCAGCTCGTTCAGATTCGCTAAAAGAACTTGAGCACGTCCGCTTATGCCCATCAGTTCGCCACGTACTTGAGTGATCAACTCCTCTGCGCTGTCGGCGATCCCGGAAAACTTCCGGGCCATGTCATCGATGCTCATGGTCTCCTCGGAAGGGATGGTCTGGCCGGCTGTGAGCCGCGGGGCATCCTGGGCCCCCGTAGTGATCGATATTGCCGGGCTGCTCATAAGGCTGACAGAACCGAGTTTGGCGATCGACTTCTGATTGACCGGCGTGCCTTCCTTCACCTCAAGCAATATTTCGATTCGAGTGGGATCCTGCTTCCATGCTCGAACTGTCTTCACTCTTCCCACTTCGATTCCGCCGAACAGGACTTCTGAGCCTGGGCCAACTCCGCCGGCGTAGCGGAGGTAAGTCCGATACGGCGTCAGGTGGGTCCCCCAATGTTCATTGCCGACGTAATACACAGTTAGACCTAACAGCACCAAGCATGTGATGACGAATATTCCAACTTTAGTATCTGCGTTCATACAGCTTTCCCTTCCAAGTAGCGCTCAAAATATGTTTCAACAGGCGCGGTGTCGGAGATCTGGTCCGGAACGCGATCCAGGAACTGCCGAATCCGCGGATGCGGATTGGCTCGGAACTCTTCCTTCGTCCCTACAGCAATCAATGTTCCTTTGTAAAGCATTGCCAGCCGGTCCGCGATTCGGAAGGCGCTCGACATCTCGTGAGTGACAACGACAACCGTCATATTGAACGCGCGCTTCAATCCCAAAATGAGTTCGTCCAATTCCGCGGCCACAATCGGGTCCAAGCCCGCCGACGGCTCGTCGAAAACGAGGATCTCCGGATCGAGTGCGATCGCTCGCGCCACTGCGGCCCGCTTCTTCATCCCCCCTGACAACTCTTGTGGGCTCAGCTTTCCAAACTCCGCCAGCCCAACTACCGCCAGTTTTAGCCACGTCATCAGGCGAATTGTGGATTCTGCCAGTGTGGTGTGCTCGCGCAGCGGCAACGCGATGTTTTCTTCCACGGACATCGAATTGAATAACGCCGCGTTCTGAAATGCGACTCCGATCGAACGCCGGAGATTCTTCAGCTCGGCTGGTTTCGCTGTGGCGAGATTGGTGCCCCGGACAACGACCTGCCCTTCTTGAGGCCGTTCCAGACCAATAATCTGGCGCAGGAGTGTGCTTTTCCCGGATCCGCTACCGCCTAGCAAAACCATCGTTTCGCCCTGTGCGACATCGAGGTTGATTCCGTCAAGCACGCGGCGCCCGTTGTAACTGACCACTAGATCTCGAACAGAGATCGCCGGCGCAATTGCTCCCTCCGCCTCGGGCACGTGGTCAATGTCCTCCTGTTAAGTAAAAAAGCGCTGTGAATCCGACGTCGGCCAGGATCACGAGGAATGTGGACTTTACAACCGCCGCAGTTGCGGAGCGCCCTACGGCATCGGGTCCGCCGTGCACCCGGAAACCTTCCAGGCACGCTACCTGCACGATAATCGTCGCAAAGGCCAAGCTCTTGATCAGGCCGGTTATCACGTCGCGAAGAACCATTGCGTGTACCGCGTACTGAAAGTAAACGCCAAACGCCATATTTGTGCTAATGCGCATAAAGAGCGCGCCGGCAAATATTCCGCAGGCGCTGCTCACGATCGTCAGGCAAGGCAATACGATCAACGCTGCAAGGTACTTCGGTGCGAGGACGAATTCGATCGGTTCAATAGCCATCGTGCGCAGAGCGTCAACCTCTTCTGTGACCACCATGCTCCCGATTTCCGCTGAGAACGCCGATCCCGAGCGGCCGCTCACCGCAATAGCTGTTAGCAACGGCCCCAATTCACGGGTGAAACCAACCGTTACCAGGTCGATTACAAATTTCATCGCCCCAAACCGGCGAAGTTCGGACGCTCCCTGCATCGCCAGGATGAATCCGGAGCAAACGGCCATAATGCCCACCATGGGAATGGCGTCGACGCCGACGGCGACCATCTGGTTAATCGCCGATCGCCACCGATTCCGGTTGCCAAGGAGTGGAAGCGTGCGTCCGAGGGATCGGAGCGCGCCCCACAATTGCGTCGTTAGGCCACCTACGTACTCTACGTGACGAAGTGTCGCCCGACCCACGAGCTCAGCAACGGGGATATTCATTGTGGGTTTGGCTCAGAGGGGGAGTTCGGCCTGGAGGGATGAATCGGCTCGCCGCTCTCCGGGCTCTTCGGATCGAAGAAATGCAGGAGTCCTATCGCCTGGAACAAATAGCGTGGGCGTTGTTGAAGGTTCTCGAGTTGAAAGGCCTTACCGGCGGCACGCGCACCCTGCAGAACCTCCATGAGAATGGCGACGCCCGATGTGTCTACATAGGACACGTCGTGGAAGTCCACGGTCAGGCTTTGGCAACCGTCGCTTTCCAGAACTTGCAGCAACTCCGCGCGCAGCCCCGGCGAGGAATCAATTGTAATTCGGCCCGACAGCAAGACTCTGTACTCGGCGCCTTCAGTCCGAGATTGCAGCTGGAGACCTGTATCTGCAAGCAAATCTCTTCTCCTTCGCCAGAGTAGGGCCACGGCTTCCTAGGAAGCGCAAAGGGCGCGGCGCGCACCACAAAACGGGCTAGGAACCGTTCCGCGCCGCGCTCCGTTTTGCGCGAGTTCCTAGAGAAAGGAGTCTGGGAAGGTCGGGCTTGTTTGCACGTTCGCTGAAACTAGCGGCCAACAAAACGCATAGCGATAACACTCTTCCGAGTTGTGAAGCGTGCTGTCCAACTTGCCTTTGCTGTCCCTCTTGTCGCCTCCATTGTCGCCGGTCAAAGCGCTCCGCAAGACCAAACGCACAATACTGAGGACAAGCGAATTCTCGGAATTATCCCGAACTATCGAACCTCGCCCAGTCTCGCGAACTACGAGCCGTTGACCGCCAAGGGGAAGTTCACACTGGCGTCGCAAGATGCCTTTGATCGCGGCACATTTATCCTGGCGGGAATTTTCGCGGGCGAGGCTCAACTAACGAATGACAACCGGGCATTCGGACAGGGCGCCGCTGGATTTGGCCAATACTACGGCGCCGCCTACGGGGATCTTCTCATCGGGGATTATATGACCGAAGCCATTTTCCCAACGTTCCTGCGTCAGGATCCACGGTACTTTCGGCGAGGTGAAGGCAGCACGCGGTCCCGGCTCGCCTACGCAATCGGCCAGATCTTTTGGACTCACGGCGATTCTGGGAGGACGCAATTCAATTACTCAGAAGTACTCGGCAATTCCACCGCGGTTGCCATCTCAACGGCCTACTACAGAGATAGCCGCGACACAGGCGACGCCGTCACGAAGCTTGGCCTGCAGCTCGGTGTGGACATGGCGTCGAATGTACTAAAAGAATTCTGGCCCGACATGCTAAAGAAGTTTCATCACAAGCAAATCCAGAAAGCCGACTCCGCCAGATGAATCGAGAATTGATGAAACCATCGTGCGAACACTTTTCTTAAACCCACCCTCGTTTCCGCATTTTGACGGCGGCGCCAGTTCACGGTGGCCGGCGACTCGCGAGATTGAGTCCTACTGGTATCCGGTGTGGCTTTGCTACCCCGCGGGGATGCTTGCCGATAGCAAGGTTGTTGACGCACCCTCTCACAAAGTCACGGCCATTCAGACCATCGAAATGGCCAAGGACTTCGAATTCATGGTTCTGTTTACGTCCAGCCTCGGCTTGCACGTCGATTTGAAAATCGCGGAAATGATGAAGGATGCGAACCCCAAACTGAAGATCGCATTCGTTGGGCCGCCGGTAACAGTCGAGCCCGAGGCAGCTCTTCGGTCTTCCGCAGTGGACTTCGTTGTGCGCCGTGAATTCGATCGTCAGGTCGTCGAGTACGCGAACGGCAAGCCCCTCAACCAACTGGCCGGCGTGAGCTTCAGGAAGAACGGCGCCATCGTCCACAATCCGGACGGTCAGGCGATTGAAAACCTCGACGAGCTCCCGTGGGTAACGAAGACGTACAAGCGCGATCTGGACGTAGCACGGTACAACGTTCCCTTCTTGCAATATCCCTACCTCTCGCTCTACACGTCGCGTGGTTGTCCGGCGATGTGCACGTTTTGCCTCTGGCCGCAAACGCATTCGGGGCACAGATGGCGCCTTCGTTCCTCCGACGATGTCGCGGCCGAGGTTCGGTACGCACTCGCTGCGTTTCCTGAGGTGAAGGAGATCTTCTTCGACGACGACACGTTCAACTACCAAAAAGCGAGGACACTGGACCTCTGCGCGAAGCTCAAGCCTCTGAACTTCACCTGGTCATGCACATCGCGAGTCACAACCGACTACGACACCCTCAGGGCCATGAAAGAGGCCGGATGCCGCCTGTTGATCGTTGGATACGAGTCCGGCGATCCGCAAATCCTGAAGAATGTCAAGAAGGGCGCCACCATCGACATGGCGCTGCGCTTCACCAACCACTGCAAGGAACTGGGGCTGGCGATTCACGGCGATTTCATCATCGGTTTGCCGGGGGAAACGCGGGACACCATTCAACGCACTATTGACTTTGCCAAGCGGCTCGACACTGAAACGATCCAGGTATCGATAGCACACGCTTTACCGGGTACCGAACTCCACGCCTATGGAACACAGAATGGCTTAATCAACCTATCCATGGCGGACGAGAGCGGCCATCAGTTGCCGAACATCACCTATCCAACGCTCGACCAAGCGGAACTTCGTAGATGCGGTCGAGCGCTTCTACGGCGAGTACTACTTCCGGCCGCGCGTTGTGTGGCGGGTGGTACGCAAGGCTGTCTTCAATTCCGTTGACCGTCGAAGGCTCGCGAAGGAAGCACGCGAATATCTGTCATTGCGTTCCAAGCGCAAGCAGTTCGTGCGCGAGCAGCGTAACGAGGTCGGCCGCGGGACGTCATGAGTTGGCCTCCCTTTGACCCCGAAAGGGACATCGACACTGAATCCCACCCCGCCCTGGTATTATTCCGCCGGTATTTTTACGATTGGCAGTTCTCTGGCTCGAACGAAGAATATCTCGACCCTGCCCGATATCCAGCACAGGCCAATTCTTTAGCCTGAACTGCCCCCGTTTACACAGCCTTGCCGAAAGGACACGCTCGACGCCATCAGTTGAATCACTCAGGCAAGCGTGTGGCTTCTTCAAGCGCGTAAATGAACGACTCATATACTTTGCCTGTAGTCTGCCGCATACCTAACTCGCAGGTCCGATTTGCAGAAACGAAGCAGGTGTCTTCCCCGGAGCTCTGGATTTGTACGATCGTGTCACGTGTGGCGGAGTGAACCAACTCGGGATGCAGCAGGCCACGGTCACCGGCAGTCCCGCAACAAGTCGTTCCTAGCGGAATTTCAGCGCTGTCCGCTAGCGCTCCCGCGATTTCAAGCAGCGTCTCACTAAGTCCGAGGTGCGTCGTCGAACAGGTGGGATGGACAAGGATTTTCCGAATCGTTTTGCGAATGCTGAGTGAGGGTAGAAGATCTTTGCACCAGGCGATTGAATCGATGATGGTGATACGTTTCAGCCGATCCTTACGTTCATCGTCAAGATGCTCTAGCAGGTCGTCTTTGAGACCGAGCGTGCACGAAGCCGCATCCACCACTACCGGCAACTTTCCTTCGTCGCTCCAGCGCCACAGCGCATCGCTCATCTGTTCGGACATCCAAGTCTGCCCGCGCTTGTAGCCCTTGGAACTCCACGGCGTCGAGCAGCAAAGGCCTCTCACATCATCGGGAATCCAGAGAGGCTTGCCCGCGCGTTCAGAGAGAGCTACGAACGTTTCAGGAAGCGCCGGCGACGCGGGCCTGGTGTTGTCCCTGCCGAAGATGCGATTGATGCACGCTGGGAAATATGCCGCCGCTGCACCCGCGCGTCTCGTTGCAGGAAGGTCGGCAGGGGCGGCGTGCGGCATGGGGCCGGCTACCGCGGGAACCAGATCCCTGCTGACAACGCTGCGAGCCACGTCCGTCAGGGCCTCAAGCAGATGGGGGCTGGTTATTGTTTGCACGACGTCGGCCGCTTTGACGCCACGACGCGCCAACTTCTCCACCTCGGCCCATTTCCGGGCCACATCGAGCGCAACTTCTTCGGCACTCAGGGAGTGCTCCATCTTCCTGAAGTGTTTGATCAGGGCGCCTGTATTGATTCCGATCGGACAGACATCGGCGCAGGTACCGTCGACGGCGCATGTCTCGATCGCGTCGTATTCGTACTCATGCTGCAGTTGCGTCAGCAGCTTCGACCATTCGGGCTGTCGTGACATCTCGCGACGAAGAACAATACGTTGTCTGGGAGTGACTGTGACGTTACGGCTAGGGCACACAGGTTCGCAGAAGCCGCACTCAATGCAATGGGAGGCGGAATGAACGTCTTCGATCGCGGGGGTGGTTTTAAGGTTCTTGAGGTGAATCAGGGAATCGTCGCTCAGTAAGACATTCGGAGCCAGGATTCCGTGCGGATCAAGGAGATGTTTTACTCGCCACATCAAGTCGGTGAGTTTGTCGCCCCATTCGCGCCGGACAAAGGGAGCCATGTTGATTCCCGTTCCGTGCTCCGCCTTCAAAGAGCCGTCGTACTTCTCCACCACCATCTCAACAAGATCACGCATGAAACCGTCGTACCGCTGGCGGCTCGCGTCTTCGCTCAGTCGCGCAATCATCACGAAATGCAGGTTTCCGTAAGCAGCATGCCCCGCGGCGGAAGCTTCATATCCGTGCTTGGCAAGAAGACCGAGCAAATCGCGCGTTGCATTTGCAAGTGTCGCAGGTGGAAAGCACACGTCTTCGATAATGAGGTTCGTGCCTTGCGGACGCATCTCACCGACGATGCCGAGCAGGCCATCACGAATGTGCCATGCAAGCTCAATTGCTTCGGCGTCACGAATGAATTCCAACGGCCGCAGCATTTTAATATCGCCTAGAGCGTCCCCAACCCGCTTCTGGATCGCCTCAAACTCTTGGTCGCTATCGAAGCCGAATTCAACCAGTAGAGCCGCGTTCTTCGGATCGAGATCCGTCCAATACTTTGGCGTGCCTTTCATCAGTTTGGAGGCGGCGGTCAAGGATGAAGCGACCATCAGTTCCACTGCCTGCGCTCCCAGTTCGACTAGTTTTCCGACCTGCTCGACCGCGGCGTCGATTGTCTCGAATGGCAGCCAGGCCACCGTGGTGCTTGCGGGCAGGTGATAAGTCTTGTAGACTGCCTCGGCCACGAACCCGAGCGTGCCCTCTGATCCAACCATCAACCGCCGCAGGATTTCTACAGGTGTTTCACCGTCGAGAAACGCATGCATGGCATATCCGCAAGTGTTACGGATGCCATACTTCCGAACAATTCGGGCAGAAAGTTCCTGATCTGCGAGAATCTCCTCGCGGATGTTCAACAGTCCCGCCGCCATTTCTGGCTCGGATGCAGCAAAACTTTCCTCAGCGTGCGGGTTCTCGGTATCGATGATCGTGCCGGTCGTAAGAACGATTTTCATTCCGACGATCGAATGGTACGAATCGATTGCTGGCCGGCAACGCATACCACCCGCATTATTGGCCAGTACGCCGCCGATTGTGGCGGCGTTAATGCTCGCAGGGTCCGGCCCCATACGGCGGGCATAAGGTTTCAATACTTCGTTGATACGTCCAAGCGTGGTGCCGACATTGCAACGAATTCGCGACCCGTTGTCCTCAACCTCCCAGCCGCTCCAGTGCTGCCTCACATCGATCAGGATGTCGTCGCCTTGCGACTGGCCGTTCAGGCTGGTGCCACCGGCCCGGAAGGTCGCATGGCGGCCTTTGCGGGTGCAATATCGAAAAATCGCCGCTACGTCATCGATGTTCTTTGGTTGCACGATCACGTTCGGGATATACCGGTAAGGGCTGGCATCCGATGCGTAGCGCACCAGGTCGCTGATACGATGCCGGACAAGATCCTCGCCGAGTATGTCGATCAGATCTGTCTTCAGCTCTTCCGGAGTTCCCGCAACGCGCCCTTCGTCCACGGCATCCGAAGAGGGCGGTACATCCGGACGGCCGAGGCGTGTGGGGTCTGCTGATAGGAGCTTATTCATGATCCTCTCCGATTCGTAATTCCGTACGAGCGAAGCCTCCAATTGCGAGAGCTTGATAGCAGCCAATTTGTTTGGACGAAAACGCGGCCGTGATGAGAACCCAACAAACTCGCATTGTGCGGGCTCTCCAAGGCATAGGACGGCAGGGGAAATATATGAGGCTAGTCACATACAAAGACCCGGATCGAGGTATAAAGCCCGGAGTTTTACTGGGTGAAGAGATTGTCGATATTTCAGACCAGGTGGCCGATGTCAGGAGCTTGATCGAAGAGGGACCGGACGCATTGGGCGGGCTACGGACCTTCCTGCAAGGTAAGACGCGTCGCATTCCGCTAGCGATTGCGGAATTGCTGGCTCCGCTCCAAAACCCGCCGCGCATCTTCTGCCTTGGACTGGCATATCGCGATCACGCCATTGAAACGCATCAAGAGATCCCGAAGGTGCCGACCATCTTTCTGAAACTAACGTCCGCCCTGAACGGGCCGCGTTCCCCCGTCGTCCTGCCGAAGCTAACGCAGCAGCCCGACTACGAAGCCGAATTCGCGTTCGTCCTCGGGAAGGGCGGTAAGAGCATTTCGGCCGAGGCTTGGGAGCAGCACGTCTTCGGCTACACGATCATGAACGATGTAACGGCGCGCGACGTGCAAATGGCTACCAGTCAATGGTCTCTGGGCAAGAGTTTCGATACGTTCGCCCCGCTTGGGCCAGCGATCGTCACCAAGGATGAAGTGCCGGACCCACATGCGCTCGACATCAAGCTCACCATCGGCGGCGAAGTCTTGCAGCGTTCGAATACGCGTGAGTTGATCTTTCGAATACCCGACCTCATCGCGTACCTCTCAGCGATTGCGCCCCTCAAGGCCGGCGACATCGTGAGTACCGGAACGCCGGCGGGCGTTGGACTTGGACGCACTCCTCATCGCTGGTTGCGTGCTGGCGAGACCCTCATCACAGAGGTGGAAGGCCTCGGGCAGTTGGCGAACCCCATAGTTGCCGAAGTCTGAGAACATCCTGCCCTATGCAATATTCTGATTACAAATGTTTCAGGTTCAGGTTTGATTCTGGAGTCGCATTCGTCAGCATCGATCACCCGCCGATAAATCTTCTTGATGAAGTTCTGTCACAGGAATTCGACAAACTTGGCAGGGAACTGGAGACCGATGAGAGTGTCCGGGTTGTGGTCTTCGAGAGCGCGCTTCCTGATTTCTTTATAGCCCACTCTGGTTTGGGCCGGGTTGGAAACGCTTCCAAAATGGTGTCCCATACACGCAGCTTTCGGCTTACGCAGACGATCGGCGAGCGGTTCAGGAACATGCCCAAAGTGACCATCGCCAAAATCGAGGGACGGACCCGGGGCGGAGGAAGTGAAATCGCCCTCGCGGTGGATATGTGTTTTGCTGCCGTTGGCAAAGCGATCTTCGGCCATCCAGAGGTGGCGGTTGGGCTTGTTCCGGGCGGAGGCGCAACGCAAAGATTGCCACGGCTCATCGGGCGGGGACGCGCCCTGGAGGTGCTCCTGGGTTGCAATGATCTGTCGGCGGAGTTGGCAGAACGTTACGGCTATATCAATCGAGCGTTGCCAGCGGAGGAGTTGGCGCCTTTTGTCGAGAAACTGGCTCACCGTATCGCCTCATTTCCTGCGCACGCCATCGCTCACGCTAAGGCCGCCGTGGATACCGGAGCGTTTAGTTCCATAGCGGAGGGGCTTCTGGTGGAAGCCCATGAATCCGATTTAAGTGTCGCTAGCGAGGTGACGCAAGCGCGCGTGACGGAAGCGTTGAAGATCGGCGCCGAAACTTATGAAGGCGAGCTGGAGATGGATTATTTATCGAGACTCTCCCCGACAAGGTAAAGTCGGATTGCGGATCGGCGGCCGCCCTTTTCTGGCTGAAAGCCGGGGACAGGATCGTCATCCGGCCGGGCATCGGCCTCCGGCGCGATGAGCCGCGTACAGCGTACCGAGCAGTGTTCTCAAGCTGTAGCCGAGGCTGCCCATACCGCCTTGATCACAAACGAGACGCCTGCTGGCAGCTTCATTTCCGTGGCTCCGATATTGGAGGTGCCGTCCTCGGCCGATGATCACATCGCCCGGCTGAAGGAGCTTCTCGATCGTTGCCAGGCGGCAAGCTTTTCCTTTTGCTACAGCATCCGCGAGGCTGCCTTCCCGACGATCTTGGGGCGAACTTCTTAGACCAGGTTTCCCTAAAGGTCTGCGTTGGCCAACATCTGCTGGTCGGTGTGCTCGTCAAGGTCTTCAAAAGCGTAGGGCACAGTCGAGAAAGTTTTGTTGGCTCAAAGCGTGAGATCAAACAATCGTGCGTGTTTCCGGCTCTCTCCTGTTGAGCTCCGCTCTATGCCCGATTCGAAAGAGTCTTTGCAGCAACCGCCGACGATTACGTCCCGTCTTAAGCGATGGCTCGTTCCGGCGATTATTCTCGTGCTTGCCGTAGGAATCGTCGTCCTCATTAGTACGAACTGGAATGCGTGGTCAGCTGGACGACCAGTGCAGGAAACCGACGACGCGTACTTGCACGCTGACCTTACACCGTTGAGCACCAAGGTGGCGGGTCTGGTCGCCACAGTTGCAGTCTCAGATTATCGTGCTGTGAAGGCCGGCCAGTTGCTCGTCGCGCTGCGCGATGACGATTTCTCGGCCCAAGTACAGCAAGCCGAGGCAGCCGTCAGCGCAGCTGAAGCGGCCCTAGTCAACAATCAGAAACAGAAACTGTTGCAGGATGCTCGCATCGTGGAGGCCGAAGATGGAGTTCGGACCGCGGAAGCAAATATCGCCGCGGCCCAGGCCGGCGTCGAGGCCGCAAACGCTGCCATCGCGGGCGCACGCGGTGGAATCGATGCCATTCAAGCTAGTGTTACGCGAACGGCGAAGGAGCGCAAACGCCAGGAAGCATTATTCGCGACGGAATCCACGACGCCCCAGAAACTTGAACAGGCGGTTGCGGAGGACGAAAGCTATCGGTCCCAGCTCATTACCCGCAACGCAGACCTATCGACCGCGAATGCTCAACTATCCAGCCGGCAAGCCGACCTAGCCCGCGCGCGGGCTCAGTTGACGAGCGCTCAATCTGGGATCGAAACGCAGCGGCGCCAGCGAGCAGTGCTCGACGCCCAAGAACTCCAGCTCCGCGCGGCGGTGGAGGCGCAAAAAGCTGCTTTGGCATTGGCCAAAACCAATCTCGGCTACACGAAAATCGTGGCGCCGGAAGACGGAATCGTGAGCGAGCGGTGGGTGAGACCGGGACAACTGGTAAGCCCGGGCACCCAAGTAATCTCTCTGGTCCAAAACGATCCGTGGGTACAAGCAAACTTCCTGGAGAACCAGATTCGAGGGATCCACCCAGGCGACGTCGCGGACATTCGAGTTGATGCAATTCCGGGCCTGATTCTGCGGGGACGAGTAGAGCAAGTGGCTCCGGCCAGCGGATCGCAGTTCGCCCTCTTGCCCCCGGACAATGCCACAGGAAACTTCACGAAAATCGCGCAGCGTATTCCGGTAAAGATTGTTCTGGATCGAGATCAACCAACGGAGGCTCGTCTGCGGCCGGGTCTTTCGGTCATAGTCCGTGTCCACACCAACGGCTCCCATTCATGATTGCCCAAACATGACCGCCGCAATTCAATCGAAGGCGAAACTCGCCACCAATCCCTACGTCGGAATCGTCGGCGTGTTCCTAGGCGCCACCCTCGCGACGATGAACGCACGTCTTATCAGCGTGGGGCTGCCGGATCTCCGCGGCGCTCTCGGACTTGGCTTCGATCAGGCTTCCTGGCTGCCAACCGCATTGAATATGGCCGCGATGTTCAGCGGCTTGTTTGTGGTTTTCTTAAGCGCCTTGTTTGGGCCACGGCGGATCTTGATACCTGCCTCACTGGTGTTCGCCCTAACCAGCGCGGTTCTTCCCCTAGCGCACGGATTTGGTGGGATGGTGATGCTGATGGTGGTCGCCGGGTTGAGCTCCGGAACCTTCTACTCCCTGACCATGACCTTTGTACTCAACGCGCTTCCCAAGAAACTTATCATTTTCGGCGTCGCGGCCTATGCAGCCGACATTGTTTTCACGGCGAACGTCGCACCGGCTCTCGAAGCCTGGTACACCCAACACCTGTCGTGGCACTGGATTTATTGGAACTCCGCGGTTCTGGCGCCTGTAATGGCTCTTTGCGTTTACTTTGGAATTCCCCGGGCGCATTTACCCGCACAGCGGCCGAGTTGGCGTGGGTTTACGTACTTCAGCTTGGGATTGGCTCTGATCTACGGCGCGCTCGATCAAGGAGAGCGTCTGTATTGGCTGCATTCGGGAATCATCGTCGGAATGCTGAGCGCGGGGATCATCCTTGTTCTGGCTTCGGTGTTCAGACGGCTGGTCCAGCCTCTGCCGGTTCTGGACCTCGCATTCCTGGGCAAAAGAAACATCGTTGTCATTGGATTATCGATTTTCGTTTTCAAGTTCGCTCAGCTTGCGACTCTTGTCCTGGTACCCAGCTTTCTCGAAAATATTCATGATTACCGGCCGCTTCAGGTCGGTGATGCTCTGGCTTGGGTCGCGCTGCCGATGTTCGCGACGGTGTGGGTTATCGCAATCGTAGTCGTCTTCACGAACTCCAGACTCATACTCGCCCTCGGGTTGACCCTTGCTGCTGTCGTCTGCTGGCACTACTCCCGCATTGACACTTCTTGGTCCGGGAACAGTTTCGAGCTCTGGGAGCTCCTGCTATCCGTCGGCTTTGCCTGCTCGTACGTCGGCTTGGTAAGCAGTCTGGTCTTGGAAGCAATCCAAGGAGGGGCCATGACAAGCCTGGCGAAGGCGGCAACGATCTCCGGATTTGCTCATTTCATCCGGCTGTTCGGAGGTGAGGTAGGCGTTGCGTTCATGACGCATTTCTTGTCGGCTCGAGAAAAGTTCCACTCCAATCTGTTGGGCCTGCACGTCCAGAGCGGCACGTGGATCACGGACCAGCGTCTTCACTTGCTCGCCGCGGGCGCTTTTGGAAAATCCAGTGGAACCGAAGAAGCACTATATCGCGCGGCCGAGATCCTGGGGTTACAAGTTCGGGCGCAGGCGTTTACCCTTGCAACCTCGGACGGATTCGTTCTCATCGCATGGACAGTAGTGGTTTACCTAATGATGATGCTTCTATTGCGGCCCGGCACAATCTCTTACCGGGACTTGAGGCGAATGCCGTGAAGAGTGCAACAATGCTGAGCGCGATCCTTTCCCGCTGCGTAGCTATTGGCGCACTGTTGTCACTCGCAGCTGTGCCTCAGTATGGCGCCGACGTACGGAAGTTGAATTTAAAGGAGGCCGTCGAACTGGCAATTAGCCAGAATCATTCGCTGCGCATTGCACGCCTGAAGATCGTCGAGAGCGAACAGAAACAAGCTGGTGAACGCGCCTCATATTTTCCCGTAATCAAGGATGCCGCCAACGCGGACGATAGTACAGGAATCGATCATATTGTGATACCAGCCGGAACATTCGGGCGGGTTCAAGGCCAGTTGGTCCCGGGAAACGAGGTCACCATTCCTCAGGGTCTGCACCACCTGCTCCTCAATGAAGCGAGCATCTCCCAGCCGCTTACCCAGTTGATACGAATCCATGAGGCCAATCGCATCGCCGCCGCGGAAGTTGCCATCTCGCGGGCTGACTTGAAAAAAGCTGAGAACCAGGTAGCCGTCGATGTCCATCGCTTGTACTTTGCGGTCCTCGTCGCCGAACTGCAAAAACGGGCTGCCGAGGAGCAGACTGCCTACGCCAGACAAGAGCTAAAGGAGAATACGGAAGGCGTTCGCAACGGGAGCCTGCTTCGCGTGAGCGGTATCCAGGGAGATGTGGATGTGCTTCAGGGGCAACAGGCTGCTCTCACGGCCGATCTTCAGGTAACCGATTTGAACACGGAGCTGGATGACTTGCTGGGGCTCCCGCTCGATACCAAGCTGGATCTGCAGCCAATCGAGGCGGCCGGCCCCGATAAGCGTCCGCTGGAAGAGTATGTTCAGACCGCCTGGGCGAACAATCCTGAAATCGCGTTCGCGGAGGAATCGATCAAAAAGGCCCAAGCTGCTGTAGCGAGCGCGAAGTCGGCGTTTATTCCCGACATTACGGCCTACGCCAGTGATACCTGGCAAAACGGAGTGCCGTTTGTCGTGCCCAACTTCGGCACGGTTGGAGTTCGGCTCAATTACGATGTGTTTGATTTCGGTAAGAGACGTGCCGCTATTAGGGAGCACGAAGCGCAGCTTTCAGAAGCCGAAGAAAATCTGAAGCGTCTCAAGGACAGTCTATCCGCGCAGGTTGAGCGCAATTACAACGCGCTCGATCGAACTAAGAATCTCGTGGCTGTAGCGGACCAGGTTGTGGCGCTGCGGCGCGAGAACGAGCGGCTGTCGCATAACCAGGTGACTCAGGGCGTTGTGACGGTAGCCAACACACTCGAAGCCGCTTCAGCGGCCTACAAATCGCAAGTGGATCTCCTGCAAGCGAACTTAAGCTACATGCTCGCGTGGGCGGAACTGAAGCAGACGATTGGCCAGACCCCGGGCCTTTAGCTCCGAGCCTCTTGTGGTTTCGCTTCCGCCGTGACTGCGATTTGAGGCGTGCCGTGATGATTCACGATAAGGCGGGACCCACGCTGTCCAGTATTCGCTGTCCAAATCCACTGCAGGAAGACGCTCACGCGCTCGCTCGATTGCGCCAGAAATTGCAGGTGTACCAGCCCCCAGGCCAGCCACGCCAGGAATCCGTGCATCCGAACCTTGCCGGTCTGCAGCACGGCGAAGCCTCCACCCACTACCGCCATATTTCCTTTATCAAAGTAGTGAAAGCGCGCCGGAATGGGCTTACCGGCGATTCGACGTGCGATCAGACGCCCCGCATACCGGCCCTGCTGGATGGCAACCTGTGCGACGCCCGGCAGTGCGTGGCCTTCCTGATCGAATGATGCTGTATCACCAAGGACGAAAACTTCAGGAGAACCTGGAATGGAGAGATCCGGCTGCACTCTGACACGCCCGGCGCGGTCAGTCTCCGCGTTCAGCCATTTGCCCGCCGGGGAAGGAGCGACGCCTGCAGTCCAGATGACGACATTGCTTAGGATCCGCTCCCCGGCCACTGTAACCCCCTCAGCGTCGATGCCGTCGACGCCGACTCCAAGCCGAACCTCCACGCCGAGGCGCTCTAGCCTCTTCATCGCCGCTTCAGAGAGATCCTCGGCGAACGTTCGAAGGACTCGCTTCCCTCTATCAATCACCATAATTCGCGCCGATGTGGGATCGATTCTTCGAAACTCCCTTCGGAGCGTGGTTCGCACGAAGACCGCAATTGCCGCGGCCATTTCCACCCCTGTGGGCCCGCCTCCTACCAGCACAAAGCTCAACAAATCGCGATGCTTGGATGGGTCGTCCTCTGTCTCGGCCTGCTCAAACGCCTGCAGGATCTTGTTGCGGATGGCGACGGCATCGGCAAGACTCTTCAGACCGGGGGCGAAGGGCGCAAATTCGTTGTGACCGAAGTAGTTGTGCGTTACGCCTGTGGCCAAAATCAAATAGTCGTAGGCAACTGGCACGTTCTCGCGAAGGCCGTTCGAGACATACACCGCCTTCTTCGCGCGATCGACGTTGGTCACCTCGCCGAGGATCACCGTGGTGTTCGTTTGTTGGCGGAGAACTCCTCGGATCGGCGAGCCAATTTGGCCTGGCGTTAGCACCGACGTCGCGACCTGATAGAGAAGTGGCTGGAAAAGATGATGGTTCGAACGGTCGATCAGAATGATCCGTGCCGGCGTTTTGCGAAGTGCCTTTGCAGCCGCAAGGCCGGCGAAACCACCCCCAACGATGACAATTCTCGGAAGACTATCGGACATAATCGCGCTTTACTATTGAGAGCCGATGCGGTTCTTATCTGTTGGCCGTCGCCAAACAAACCGAACTTGCATGTGCTCTTCGCTTGTGAGCCAGAGGTTATGCTGCGCATCGAGAGGCGGTCCGAAAGTAGGTCAATAATTTTGAAGCTAAGCGGCCGAATGCAAGCGGAAGGGCTTTCGGACTTGTTAGCCGAAATCGAGAAGTGCGACTCACAGCCTAGCCTGGACTTAGAGGAGGTCACCCTCTTAGATCGCGACAGCGTTCGCTTCTTGATTCGCTGTGAAACGGAAGGCATCCAGCTGGTTAACTGTCCGTTGTACGTCCGGGAGTGGATTACAAGGGAGGAGGGCAAATGACCCGGAACCGGTATTTGTCGATGTGCAAGCTCTTGATTTTGTATTCCAGAGTCGTCCGCGGAACTCCCAGCTTCCTGGCAGCCCCCTCCGAACCCGAAATGCGGCCGCGGGTTTCCGCAAGCGCCGCCTCGATGAGCTCTCGTTCCTGGTTAATCAGAGACGGCTGTAGACCGGCCGGAGGCGCTGCTTCCGCCTGCAGCCACGCCTGCTCCACAAAGAAGGTGTCCGAGTCGCAGAGAATCAGAGCGCGTTCGACGACATTTTGAAGCTCTCGGATATTTCCGGGCCAGTGATAGCTCTTCAAAAGCTCCGCTGTCCGCTTTTCTACCCTCCGAATTGTCTTACCCTCTTTCGCTGCATAACGTTCGATGAAATACTTGGCCAGCAAAAGAATATCTTCCGGACGCTCGCGAAGCGGGGGGACGTGGATTGGAAAGACGTTCAGCCGGTAGAAGAGGTCCAGTCGAAATTTCCCGGACCCAGTAGCAGTCGAAAGATCGCAATTTGTAGCCGCGATAACACGGACGTCAACCGGAATCGTTCGACTTCCTCCGACCCGCTCCAATTCGCGTTCCTGGAGAACGCGCAACAGCAAGCACTGGGCTTCGATCGGCATTTCACCGACCTCATCCAGAAAAATCGTCCCGTGGTTAGCAAGTTCAAAGCGCCCTGCTCGCCGCTGAATTGCATCCGTGAAGGCGCCCTTTTCATGACCGAACAGCTCGGCGGCGATCAGCGACGGGGGAGTCGCAGCGCAGTTCATACAAATTAAGGGCAGGCGCGAACGGTTTGACTTCCGGTGAATGGCGCGTGCCACCAGTTCCTTTCCGGTGCCACTTTCTCCGGTGATAAGGACTGTGGCGTCGAATGGAGCAACTTTCAGGATCTGATCCGTCACTCGGCCAATCGCGTCTGAAGACCCAACGATATCCTCGAACATCGAGGTCGAGACAAACTCGGAGAGGGCGATATCTTCCTCATCGAGACTACTGTATGTCTCCGCACCTTCAGTGGGAACTGGAAGGAATTGATGCCCTGCCGATGCCATTGTTACCTCCCTGAACGATTGTCAAGCAGGTAGCCTTCTCGGGGAAACCCCAAATCGGGATATACGGGAGGCGCTGAATGGTAAGACTCTGGACTCCTACTTTTGAGGGATAGTCGCAAACGCCTTTTAAAGCTCCGGAGGCTCAATATGCTTTCGGCCGAAGAGCCACGCGTCCAATGACCAAGCCCCAGGGCCGATCATCGCCAGGCTTGCGCCAAGGACCGCAAGTATGGCAGGAAGTGCTGCGCTGGCCGGGAGCGAAAAAGCGGTCCACGCATCCATAATCGCCACCAGTACTCCGGCGACCGGAGTCCACAGACCGGCCAGAAGCAGAATTCCAGCGAGCGCTCCGATACTTTGCGGCACGACAGTTCCGCAAACCGGCGTTGCATTCACGCAGGCAACGAAGAATAAACCTGCGCAAGCCCCAAAAGCAGCCGTTGCGCGAAAAGACCGCCGCCCGGCCAGCCGCCGGCGAAGGTCGAAAACAGTCGTTGCACAGTATTCCCTTAACAGACTAAGCGCAACGCAACAGAAACGAAACGTTCAAAACTGTTATTTCGCGATTCGCCTTTTGGGGGATTTTACAAGTCGATGATCCCGCGCTTCAACCCGATCGTGACCGCATGCGTTCGGTCGTTCGCTCTGAGCTTTCGCAGGATTTTCGTGATGTGGCTTTTCACGGTCTCCTCGGTTATCGCCAGCCGGGCGGCGATTTCTTTATTCGCGTTCCCCCTTGCGACCAGTCCGAGAACCTCCAGTTCGCGCGCGCTCAGATGTTCTTCCCCGGCATGCTCGGCCAGTTCCGCCGCTATCTCCGGCGGGATTCGCTTCTGCCCGGCGTGAACGGCTCGGATGACATCCAGCAACTCGCGATTCACCCGGCCTTTTAGAAGAAAACCCCGCGCGCCCGCCCTCAATGCCCGAACCACCTGCACGTCACCCGAATACGTCGTCAGGACGATGATTCGAGCCTCCGGAAAATCACCTCGAATTCCGATGATGGCCTCGATGCCGCTCATGTCCGGCATTTGCAGGTCCATCAACGTGATGTCCGGATGATGCTGCCTGAACTGTTTAATCGCTTCGACTCCCGTCGCGGCCTCCGCGATCATTTTCATGTCCGGTTCAGCGTTGACCAGCCCCGCGATCCCGTTGCGCAGCAGCGCGTGATCATCCACGGTAAGGATTCGAATCAGCCCGGAATCGCTCATACAACGTCCGTTTTCTTTCGAAACAATCCGAATCGCCGCTGACCCTGAGGCTTCGCGTATGCCCTTGAGGCCGGAACCGTCAATTCAATTTCGGTGCCCGCCCCAGCTTCACTCCAGATATCGAATCGCCCTCCAATCCGTTTCGCGCGCTCCCGAATTCCCGGCAGGCCCCAGTGTCCGGCCCTCGCGCCCTGCTCCAGTATCTTCCGGTCGATGCCTTTTCCATCGTCGCGAATCCGTCAAGCGAAGGTTGTGGTTATCGTAGCGAATTTCAGCTTCGATGTGGCTGGCGTGCGCGTGACGGAAAGCGTTTCGTAGCACCTCGCGGCCGATCCGGTAAACCTCGTCCTGAAGGGCGGGCGACAAGATCCGTCGCGCTCCTTCGACAGTTACGCTGAACTCCGGGTGAGTTCCATTTGAATCCGGAGCTTGCGCCAGTTCCTGCGCCGCGACCGTCAGCAGATGCTCCAAGTTGCTCTGCGGAGCCACCGTGGCCCGCAAGTCCTGGATCGTCCTCCGGCCCTCATCGATGGCCTGCTCGGCGCTGCCGATCGCGTTATCGAGAGTTTGGATGGCCTCTTCGGGACGCCGCGGAAAAATGTTCCGAGCCGTCTGCATTTGGATCAGCGAAGCCTGAAAGCTCTGCAACAGCGTATCGTGGAGATCGCGTGCAATTCGGGCACGCTCCCCGGTCTGCGCCGAGAATTCCCGCGCCAGCTGGTACAGTCGAAGCCGATAAAGCCCCCAAAGAATCGCCACGAAGACCGCCGCCAACGACGCGCGGAACCATCCGGTCTGATAGTAGGCCGGGGCGATCGAAAAACCAATCGAGGCTCCCGCCTCATTCCAGACTCCGTCGTTGTTGCAAGCCATCACGTGAAATGCGTAAGGACCAGGCTTTAGGTCGCTGAAGAAGGCCTGCCGGCGGGTCCCTACGTCCTGCCATTCCGTGTTCCGGCCCTCGAGCTTGTAGCGAAAGCGGACCTTCTGAGGAACCCTGAAGCTAAGCGCGGTGTAATCGATCTCAATGTCGCGTGTGTGCGCCGGGAGATGAAGCGATTCGCCGGCCGCGTACTTCTTCCTGTCCGCGATGACCTGTTCGATGTGAACCGGTGGGACCAGGCGGTTGTCATTCAAATGACGCGGATCGATTGACTGGAGGATTGTATCATTCGTGAACCAAAGCCTTCCGTCGGGAGATTTGGCGGCTTGGGGCAGAAAAGTGCTGAGAGCGGCTTGGGCGCCATCGAGCGCGTCGAAGACTCGCGTCCGGATCTTGCTCTCCGGGTGCTGCCACCAGCCATCGAGTTCAGACGCTGACAATCGAGACCACACCACAATTGGAATACAGCCAAAGAGCACCGTCGTCGTCTTTGATAACTGCGGCAATCTCCTCGCAGGGCAGCCCATTGGTTAAGCCGAGCCGCTTGAGAATACCTTCACGCCAGCAGAACACGCCGGTTCGCGTGGCGATCCAGACTGAGCCATCCATATCAACCACCAGCGACAGAACGCCTCGCGGACTCAGGTCCTTCGCTACAATCTCGAATTTACCGGCCCGGTAATGAGCCAGGCTTCCGTTATAAAGCCCCAGCCAAAGGCCCCCGCGTGGATCAGGAGCAAGCACTCTCGTTTCACGGAATCTCCGACTCGTTGAATTCCTGCATGACTCGATCGTCAGCGATTCGAAATACTCGTTGGCCTGGGGCCTGCGCGGCGACGACCCAAATGTTTTGATCCGTGTCTTCGGAAATCGCGGTGACGATTCCCAATGGCCGGCCATCGCTTCCGGGAACGCTCCGAAACCTGCCGCGCTCATAAATATTTAGCGTGCGATCGACTCCGACCCAGATCCGGCCCTTGTGGTCCTCGCAAAGCGAGGTGACCCGGTGACCTGGTAAACCGTCGCGCGTGCGAATCGAAGTGACCTTGTTTCCGCGCAGCACATCAAGCGAATCGTTGTTCCCGATCCAGATGCTGCCGTCGCGCGCGGCGAGTACCGATTGGACATGATCACTTGAAAGGCCCTGAGCTGTCGAGAAAGTGGCCACCTTGATATCGCGAAAGACATCCAGGCCGCTGGCCGTCACCACCCAGAGGTTCTCCTCCGCATCCTCATAAAGGCGTTCCACCGAATTTCCCGTGAGACCATCCTCCTTTATGAAATGGTCCACTTCATTGCCACGGATCCGATACAGGCCATCATTGCCGGTGCCGATCCATAGAGAGTTGTGGCGATCGATTAACAGCGCTTCGACTCGCATCTTGGACACGTCAACGCCAGGTAGCACGGCTCGCTGCGAAACTCCCCCGACGATATGTTGGAGGCCGGGATGGTTATTGTCAAATCCGACCCAAATAGAGTGATCCTGCCCAACTGCCAGCGTTCCGACGCCCGCTAATCCCTGGTTTGTCGTTAGTTCTTTGCGAAAATACGCAGTCCACGATTTTGGCGACCAGCGCAACAGTTCTCCTGAAGTCCCGATCCAGAGATTCCCTAGGCCATCCGCCACGAGCGGGTCAGCGGTCGGAAGAGACATACCGTCAGAATTCCCGAAGCATCGAAGCTGCTCACCTGCCACCTGGCATATCCCCCCCGGCGTGATCGGCTCTAGTGCGCGACCGAGCAACCCATACCGTCCCGGCGTGGTCCTCAAGAATCGTGTTGATCCTCCCTCGCGCGTTTGGAAAATCGATCAGCCGATCATTCTTCAGAGCTGTAAGCCCTGCTGTGGAACCGATCCAAAGGGTGCCGTCGCGCCCGCCGAGCAGGGAATATACTGCGGAGATCGCCGACCGGTTGTCCGGCGGCTCCCAGGGAACAAACCGCACGCCGTCAAATCTCACCAAACCCGCATCGGTTCCGATCCAGATGTAACCGTCCGCGGTTTGGGTGATCGCATGCGGCGCTCCACCAAAGACTCCATCCTGCATGTGCCAGGCCGTGTGCGCATATTGCGAAATTCGCATGGCAGGGTCAAGCGCGAACGCCGGTCCGGCCCCAAAAAGCAGAGCAAGTGCACAGGCGATGCAATACGCGCGTTTCATCTCCTGGCCCGGTCTTCGTCGACACCCATCGTCGTCAAGAAGATCACCGTTTAGATCACAACTCGCGAGCTTCACTCCGGAACCGGTATTTATCAATCCGCAGGCTCTTGATCTTGTATTCCAGTGTCGTCCGCGGAACTCCCAGCCTTCTGGCAGCTCCGTCCGGACCCGAAATGCGGCCGCTGGTTTCCGCCAGCGCCGCTTCGATGAGCTCTCGTTCCTGGTTAATCAGAGACGGCTGCAGACCGACCGGAGGCTCTGCTTCCGGCTGCAACCAAGCCTCTTCCACAAAGAACGGTGTCGGAGTCGCAGAGGATCATAGCTCGTTCGATGACATTTTGAAGCTCCCGGATATTGCCAGGCCAGTGATAGCCCTCTAGAAGCTCCGCCGTCCGCTTTTCTACCCTTCGAATCCTCTTGCCATCTTTAGCAGCGTAGCGTTCGATGAAATATTTGGCGAGCAAAAGAATATCTTCCGGGCGCTCGCGAAGCGGGGGAACGTGGATTGGAAAGACATTCAACCGGTAGAACAGATCCAGACGAAACTTCCCGGAACGAACTGCCGACTGGCAGATCGCAGTTTGTAGCGGCAATTACACGGACGTCGACTGGAATGCTTTGAGTGCCTCCAACGCGCTCGAACTCGCGTTCCTGAAGCACCCGCAACAAGGCAACCTGGGTTTCGCCCGGCATCTCGCCGATCTCGTCGAGAAAAATCGTCCCGTGGTTTGCGACTTCGAATCGCCCGGCATGGCGCTGATGAGCCCCGGTGAAGGCGCCTTTCTCGTAGCCGAAGAGTTCGGCCGCCATCAGCGACGGGGGAGTGACAGCGCAATTCATTCTGGTGAAAACCGACCGGGATCTACGCGACCTCTTGTGAATCGCGCGAGCGATCAACTCCTTTCCTGTGCCACTCTCACCGGTGATCAGAACAGTGGCATCGCTCGGAGCAACTCTCATCACCTGCGCGGTCACGCGGCAGATCGCATCGGAAGAACCGACGATCTCCTCGAACATGGACGTCGACAGAACCTCGTCGCGAAGAGCGAGCGTTTCCTCGTCCAGCTCTCCGTTGATTGCCGTGCTCGCCCGGCTTAAAGCGTCATCTGTCAAAGGGTTGGACACGCCATCCGGTATGGCGCGAAAATGCGGGCGACGGTTCGTATCAGGCATCTTCGATGTCCTCCCTACCTTCTAGCTCTTGCTCCGACAGGCGCCCGTGCGTTTCCGCCCGCCCTCTCGTCACCCATTCACGGATGTAGGGCGGACAATTCCTGAGTTCCGTTCCGTTAGCCTCGGTGAAAGCAAGGAGTTTCACGGCTTCTCTGTCGACAAGAAGAACGTTCTTGAGATCGATTGCGAAGCCGCCCGATTCCTGTTCCAGTACGCCCCGAAGCGTGTCGATGTGTTCCCCCGTAATCCGGCCGCTTACGACCAACACGACGCGATTGTCATCGCTAACCACCCGGTCGATTCTGCAACTCACCACTAAACAGAGTGCAAAACTCCCACCAATGCCAAGTTTATGAAAACAAAGAACAGCGCAGATTCTTGGCCCGCGAATCACGTGGATTCCGTGAATTCCGTGACTGGCAATCGGATTCCTAGGGAGAGAACCGCCCGCCAAATTTGAACTGTTGTTTGCTGATTTTCAAGGCCTTGATCCAGCCATCGAGGGTTGATGATGGGCCTTTCAATTACGGTCTGCAACTCCCGGATATTGCCAGGCCGGTCGTAAGACTGGAGCAGATCCAGAGTCTTGTGGGCGATTGATAGGATATTCTTGCCCGCCCTGCTGGCATAACGCTGCACGAAATACTCGACCAGCATCAAGATGTCGTCTTTCCGTTCGCGCACAAAGGCGCCCTTTCGATGGGAAACACATTCAGCCGATAGAGGAGGCCCTGGCGGAGGGTCCCATTCGCTGCGGCTGCGCTCAAGTCGCGATTCGTGGTCGCAATGACGCGAACGTCCACGTGTATGGGGCGGCCTCCCCCCACTCGCTCGAATTCCCATTCCTGCAGCACCGTCAACCGAGGGACCTGGGTTTCAGGCGTGGCTCCCGTGAAAGCTCCCTTCTCATGGCCAAACAATTCTGACGCAATCAAGTAGAGCAGGATAGCTGCGCAGTTCACACTCACAAAGGCGTGCGCGGAGCACCGGGAACGCCACTGAATAGCGCGGGCGACCAGTTCCTTGCCCGTGCCCGTCTCTCCGTTAATCAACACCGTGGCGTCGGTCGGGGTCTGATTCATTGGTCCGCTATGTTTCGAGCGCTTTACGTGTCCAGCTCCGCTTTATGCGACAATCGGTGCGCGCTCGCTCGTGACATCCGCTTCATTGCGCGCCGTCAGTGCACGTCGAGGTGCTTCTGCATATATATTGAACTTTTCGCGTTCATTTGACATTCCCCATTGTCGTGTTTTTCTACTATCACTGATAGCCGAGACCACTCTATCTCAATAGTGATAGTGGTCCATTAATTATCCCTGTGAACGATCCGGAATGACAATTTCCTTGCGTCCGTATAGATAGGCGTCGATAGAAAATGCGCCGGGGCCAAGGAATACCACGGCAATGCTCATGGTTTCGGCGAAGAGAGTCGGCAACAACCGGTCAAAGAAGTCCGGCGTTGGTGGCGGAAAAGTCCATAGTGAGATGAGTGCGATGCCGAACGCGATTAAGAAGCTAGCAAGGCGGGTTCGAAGTCCTGTTGCCAGCATAATGCCGGTAAGAACCGCGAGGCCGCCGAGAATACGAACTGTAGCCCCAGCGTCCTGAGTTGCTAAGCATAGCACCCCCTGCCACGCCGCCGTCAGGCCGATAACAGACCTCAGCAACACCAGGCCGATGCCGGCCAAGCCTCCCGGATAGGCAGAAAACAAGCGCTTCAGCCAGAATCTCCTTGTCCAGCGTGTGGACCATAAAGGCACACGACGCCGTCAGGATATCCAGTTGCCACGCCCGATCCACAATCCTCCCTCAGGGCTGCCAATCCAGACGCTACCGTTCTTTTGCGCCTGGACGCCGAATTCGCAGTCCTGGTTGGGTAGGGCGGGAAGAAAGGGCGCTTCGCGGAAGTGGTCCAAGCCATGATCGGTGCCCACCCAGATGCTCCCGTCACGCCGGTCTCTAAAGATGGACCGCACGTCGTCGGACGTCAGGCCATCGCGCTTGGTAAACGATTCCACCTTCCCTTCAGGATGACCGGGGCGAAAGGCATCGCGAAATGCGGCCGCATCCAACCGCCCGATCCCTTCTCTCCTCGCGGATCTCATCCAGAGATTTCCGCGGCGATCGAAAACCAGAGTAGGAGATGCAGTGGTAGGCTGGCTAGTGCTCCAGTTATCGTGGACAACACAGTGAGGACCGGCGGTGCCGTTTAACACTTCCGCTAATGGACAGACTCCCGAACTCGTGCTTGCCCAGTATTCTCCGGACGGTGACTGAGCGAACAATTGCGCGCCCTGCTGCGATATCAGCGAGCCGCTCAAAGTGGTGCGAGCCGCGCGTCAGTCTGAAACAACCATGCTCAGAGGCCTCGGCCCAAAGTGTTCCGTTTGAATCGACCTGAGGCCAAAATGCCACCATTTCAGGGAGACCCCACGCTTTCCCGACGGAACGCCATTGTGAGCCATCGAAGCGCTGGAGTCCTGATGCTGTGCCGGCCCAAATTGTCCCGTCCAAATCTTCTGCCAAACTCCATACGGTCGTATTGAGAGGAATCCCTTCGAACTTTGGGAAGCGCTTCGCCACTCCGTTCCGCAGCAGGATTGCGCCATTATACGAAGTTCCGATCCACAGGTCGCCATTCGAAGTGGCGAGGATCGCATAGACTTCCGTCGGCGCTGGAGAGTCTCCATCAATCGCGCGTACCCGCTCGAAAGTGAAACCATCGAAGCGATAGAGGCCTTCGCCGGAACCCAGCCACAACGAGCCGTCGGGCGCTTGACTGATATCGTTAATCGCCGGAGGCGCGCCGTCACGCTCCGTCCACGAGGTGTGCTGTAACTGAAAGATAGTGACGGATTGGGAGTATCCGCCGGGGAGTGTTTTGAGCCAAAACGTGCACTCCCAGGCGAGGCTCAGGAATCCTCGTGCCGTCAGCAGAGGTACGGAAGCCAATGCCGGAAAGGCTTTCGTCATTGCGGGCCATTGCCATTATAGGTCGTCCAGATGGGGCGACCAGCCGCGGCAAACGATTCTTGAAGGGAGAGAGCGCCGCCCGCTGGTTTGACGGTCCGTTGCGTTGAAATCGGAGCAAAGTTTCAGCTTCAGCCGTATTTAAATCGGCGTTTATCGATCTTTAACGCTTTGATCCTATCTTCAAGGGTAGAGGGCGGCATCCCAAGCTTGGCCGCTGCTCCGGATTGCCCGGAAACCCGGCCTCGAGTCTCAGCCAGCGCCGCCTCGATTATCTCCCGCTCGTTTCGCGGCTCAGCATTCAAAGCCGGTGACGTTTCAGCGCGAGGTGCCTGCGGAGAAGTCCTTCCAGAAAGCCACAACTCATCAACTGAAAAAATATCAGACGAACTCAGGATGATGGATCTTTCAATTACATTCTGCAACTCACGGATATTGCCCGGCCAGTCGTAGGACTGCAACAGATCCAAGGTCTTCTGGTCGATCGATCGGATATTTTTGCCCGCACGGTTGGCGTAGCGCTGCACGAAATACTCGACCAGCATTAAAATGTCATCTTTCCGTTCTCGCAAAGGTGGCACTTCGATGGGAAACACATTCAGCCGATAGAGGAGATCCTGGCGGACGGTGCCATTCGCTACGGCGGTGTTCAAGTCGCGATTCGTGGCAGTGATAACGCGAACGTCGACTTGAATAGAATGCCCTCCTCCCACGCGCTCGAATTCCCGTTCCTGTAGCACTCTCAATAATGCTGCTTGGGTGTCGGGCAAGAGCTCGCCAACTTCGTCCAGAAAAATCGTTCCGCCGTCAGCCATTTCGAATCGGCCAAGCCGCCGCTGTGTGGCTCCCGTGAAGGCTCCCTTCTCGTGGCCAAACAATTCCGAGAGGACCAGTGTAGGCGGAAGCGCGGCACAATTCACACTAATGAAGGGGCCACCAGATCTGTGGGATCGTTTGTGAATGGCACGGGCGATGAGTTCTTTGCCTGTGCCGGTTTCCCCGGTAATCAGAACGGTGGAGTCGGTCGGCGCGACTTTGGCAATCCGGGATAGAACGGCCTTCAGACTCCTCGATGTGCCAACAATTTCCTCGAACATCGAAGCCTTGTCAATCTCTTCGCGAAGGGCAATGTTCTCCTGTTGAAGTTTATGTTCGGCCCGCTTGCGCTCCTCGATATCCGTACACGCAAGATACCAGCGCATGACCTGTCCCTTGTCGTCGCACACCTCGTTGCAACGAGCCAGAAACCAGCGGTAACTTCGATCACGCCCGCGTAGGCGGAGCTCCAACTCGAAACCAGCTCCGCTAGAGACCGAACGGTCAAAATGGCTGGTCGCGAGTTCCCAATCATCAGGATGAAGGGCCTCACCAAACTTAAATCTTGCTCGCCACTCTTCGAGGCTAAGCCCGAGGTAATCCAGCATGACGCGGTTGGCGTAAAAGCGTTCACGATTAGGACCGTACACCGCAACAAGCTGAGGCACCAGATCCAGCATCTGCCGGAACTCCATTTCCTGCTCCCGGACCTTATCTTCGGCCATCTTGCGCTCGGTGATGTCGGTCACCGCCCCGATAAACTCGCGATTGCCGGTTGCATCCTGTACCGCGTGGGCTATCGCATGCACGTGCTTGACTCGCCCGTCAGGCATCAACAAGCGATACTCATGTTCGAAATCCGTGCCAGTCTGAGATGCGCGATCGATGACCTGTTGTACCAGCGCCCGATCCTGCGGATGTATGCGCTGCAGCGCTGCGCCTACTGTTGGCGTTACTGTGGTCTCATAGTCGAAGATGCGGTGGGTTTCCTCTGACCAGACAACCTCTCCGTCATAAGGTCTCCATCCGAAACTGCCTGTGTGACTAAGTCTTTGGGCTTCTGCCAGATAGGCTTCACGCCGTCGGAGTTCCTGGGTCACCAGCTCCTGCTCGGTAACATCCAGTGCGCTGCCAATGTACTTTTTCAGGCTTTGGTTTTCGACGACAGGAACGCCGACACAGCGAATGTACCGGACCTTACCATTGGGTCGCACAATGCGTTTGGTGGCATCGAAGGGCGAAGGTTGCGCCGCGAGTCCCTTGATGAGGTTCGCCACAGAGTCGCGATCCTGTGGATGGACACAATCCAGGTATTCCTCAACAGTGGGCGGTTGGCGCCCCGGATCGAGACCGTGCATCCGAAATAATTCAGGAGACCAGTAGTCGAATCCGGCAGGATCGAAGGCCCAGCTACCCATGTGGGCAAGCCGCTGCCCTTCGGCGAGATAAAACTCGCTTCTTTGCAGCTCCTGGGAGCTTCGGCGGAGTTGTTCTTCCGCTCGTTTGCGAGCCTCGATATCGATACTCGATCCATACCATTTAACAATTTGGCCGGACCCATCGCGGATTGCTACTTTGTGGTGCAGCATCCAGCGATATTCGCTGTCTGCGCGCAGGACGCGAGCTTCGTGCAGAAACGGTTCGCCGCTGGCCAGAGACGCGCGCCACTTTTCCACGATTCCCTCGACATCCTCGGGATGGATGAAGGCTGTCCACTTCCAGCCCTCCAAATCCTCTAGTGACCGCCCTACGTACGCGAGCCATGTTTGATTGAAGAAATCCAGGTGCCCGTCCGGCCCACTGGTGTGAATCAGGCTGGGACCCGAATCGACAAGAAGTTGTAGGTCGGAGGTTTGATCCCGTCGGGCGGCACCATTTCCACTGGCGGCCATGGCTGGCATTATATTCCTAAAGATGTCTTTGAGTCTCTTAGGATGCTTTCCAACTCCTCACGGCTAACCTACGGAATCTGACGGTAATCGTTCAACAACAAGGCTTCAAGCCGCTTCGCGTCTGGAGATCTGGCGTGCTTTCAGATGAGGCGCCAACTTTTTCTTAGCGTTGAAAACGCGCCACTGGACCGTTCCGATGGGGATCTTTTTCGCGGCGGCGATCTCGTGATATTCCCACTCCTCGACAAAACGCAAGGTCAAAGCCTCGCGCTCCCGTGACTCTAGGAAAGCCATCCAATCGTGAAACTCGAATGCCGGGGTGCCTGCTGGTTTGTTGCTGGAGGCAACCAGACAGCCCGCGACGTTCGCCAGGTCAACGGTTTCCACCTCACGCGACTGCTTCCCGTATTGCCTGCAAAGGGCATTGCGCGCAATCTTGAATAGCCACGCGCGAAAGAGTGATCGATCGCGAATCTGCGCAGCCTTGCGATAGACCGTCAGCATGACCTCCTGAGTGAGGTCTTCGCTCAGGGCGAGCGGGCAACCGCGTGAGCGGAAGAAAGCGACCAGTTGGGGCGTAAAGACCAGGAACAGGTCGGCGAACGATTCCTCGTTAGGCGATTGCAGAAATCTTTCAATCACTTCACCTTCACGCGTCGCGTGCTCATTTGCCGTTGGCGGATTCATCATGTTTGATTCAGCTCCTCATTGCGTCCACTTGAAGAGAGGCAGTTGTTCATCCAACATGATCTAGAGGCCAACCCATTGTTCTTAGAGCAACTTGGACTTCCAGGAAAACGCTTCAGGAAGCGACAATCGCTGGCAATTGGCGGATTTCCGTCAAGGCCTTATGGCAGGTGCGCCTCGTCGGCGGGAATGGGCTGTGCCTACTAAGCCCTTCCAACTCCCGCCGCAACGCTTTAGAGAGTGCGGCCTTCGCACGAAAGTAGTGCGACTTTACCGCCGGGATCGTCGTTTGCAGTGCCTGTGCCGTTTCCTGCAGACTAAGTTCTTGAAGATCATGAAGAAGCACCACTCGCTTTTGCTTCACCGGAAGGCGCTCCACCGCAGCTTTTAATTTTTCCGTGAACTCCCCACGCAGACAAGCTGAAACGGCGACTCACTCGGTGATGTTCGTTCCGGCAATTCGCTGCAGTCGTGAACAAGCGGCGAGCGCTTCGCCTTGCGATAGAACGACGCGCCTCATTGATAGAGACGTAGTCATCCATGTTCGGAGCCGGACTCTGACCTGAATGATCCGAGATGCCGCCAGATCTTAAGCTGAACCTCTGCATGATGTCGTCCGCATCCGAAACGCTTCGCGTCATCCACCGAATGCGACCTCTGACGGCTGCGAGATGCCGATCCATCAAGACGCCAAACAGTCGGCATGGCCGCTTAGCACTAGATTGATCAGCGCGCTATCGTGAGGTGCCGCAGGTGCCAGGTTCGTGCTCACAGCTATTTCAATTTGAGAAGACGCGTCTAGTTGACCGCTTGTTGGTTCCGCTTGGCCAAACAATGGTAATCACCCTTCGCGCTGTCTTGATGAAGCGGTCACCAACAAACTCCGAGGTTTGGAACTCTCTTTCTAAGAGACCGGTCCCAATTGAGTCGGGCCGGCCAAGGGGCATTCACGAATCGTAAAGATGACAACATTCTTGTTCCTGATCACCGCGGCTGCAATCTCCGCGAGGGCGGCGGATGAAACGACAGTGCGGCTGGATAGAGCCGCGACTGTCTACGCAAAGTTAACCACAGCGCCCCATGGAATTCGGCCGGAGCAGACCGATTCCGCTGACTGCATCGCGGTTGTTCCCGGTTTCAAGAAGGGCGCGGCGGTCGTGGGCGTAGGATTCGCGCGTGGATTTATTTCCTGCCGTACAGATGCCGGATGGTCTGCTCCGGGGGCAATCGCTTTCGAAACGGGTAGCCTAGGTGTTCAATTGGGTGCCGAAGAGATCGACATTGTAATACTGTCGATGGACAGATCGCGTCGGCCGAAGCTTCTTTCGGACCGGTTCGCGATCGGTTCGGACGCTGCAGCGGCTTGGGGAAACGGTAAGGCCACCCATGGCGATCCCAATGCACAGGCCCTCTTTTTTGGGCCCCCAAGGGCGCGTTTGCGGGTTTCAGCCTGGACGGCGCAACCATTAAATGGGGCGAATCCGGCGCAAGAACCTTTATGGAAAGCCAATCACAAACACCGTGAATGGTGAACGAAGGAACGCCAGCCCGGAAATCGCTGAGGCTTATATTTTTAAAAGGAAACGGAGATTGCTATGGCCCGAAACGTTGCGGATGTCTTATGGGAAATGCTTGTCAGCGCCGGCGTAAAACGGTGTTACGGCATTGTCGGCGACGCCTTGAATCCGGTGATCGATGCGCTGCGCCGAAACGGAAATGTCGACTTTGTGCATGTTCGAAATGAGGAATACGGCGTCTTCGCCGCTGTCGCAGATGCTTACTTCACCGGCGCACCCGTCGCCGTGTGCGGAACAGCAGGACCTGGCGTTGTCCACCTCTTCAACGGCCTGATGGATGCGCGCAAAGAGCGCGCTCCGGTGATTGCGATCGCGGGCGACGTCGAAAGCAGCCTAATCGATACGTCTGCGCTGGAGGAGATGAATCCTTATCAGTTCTTCCAAGCCGCGTCTCTTTACACGGCCAGGCTAGTCAATCCAGCTCAGGCTCAGGCCGTCATCGGTACGGCCATACGCACTTCGATCCTTGAGAAAGGCCCTACGGTGCTGTCGATTCCCGGGGATGTCGCGGCGGCGGAGGCTGTGGGCGAACCGGTCCAGATCAGCATCCCTGCGGCGCCCGTTTTTCGTCCGTCGGATTCTGACTTGAGCCAGCTCACGGACATGATTAACGAAGCCGGCACCGTCGCGATCTTTGGCGGCGATGGGTGCCGAGACGCGCGCGAGGAGGTAATCGAGCTGGCCGCAAGATTGAAGGCGCCCGTCGGCTACGCGCTGCGAGGTAAGCAATGGCTGGAGCACGACAATCCCTACGCTGTAGGGCTGACGGGTTTGCTAGGATATGGCGGCGCTTATGGAGCGATCAACCATGCCGATCTCCTTCTGATGCTCGGGACCGATTTTCCGTTTTCGGAATTCCTTCCAGGAGCGCAAGTAAGGAAGGTCCAGATCGATCAGAATCCGAAACACATAGGCCGGCGAACTTCGCTCGATCTTGGACTCGTCGGCGACGTCAAAGCGACCGTCCAAGCGCTACTGGAAAATGTCCGGGAAAAGACTGATGACCGCTTTCTGCGCAAATATGTTGCCGAGACGGAGTCCTTCGACGAACTGAAAGGGCATTATGTTGACAACGGACCGGGCATCAAGCCAATACGTCCGGAATACCTCGCCGCTACGCTTGTGTAAATTAGCCTCAGATGACGCCATGTTTTTCGCAGATACCGGCACGGCGGTAATGTGGCTGGCGAGGCATATCAAAGGTGGTAAGAATCGGAGGCTCTTCGGATCGTTCTCCTGGGCTTCCATGGCCAACGCAGCGCCGAACGCGTTTGGCGCGCAACTGGCCTATCCTGGCCGCCAAACGATCGCAATCTGCGGCGACGGCGGGTTCACGATGCTTGGGATGGGCGATCTCTTAACTCAGGTCGAACGCAAGACACCTGTGATCCATATCCTACTCAACAACGAGTCGCTCGACTTCGTGAGTATCGAGCAGCAGGAAGCCGGCTTCATTCCCTATGGCGTGGGATTCAAGAACCCGAACTTCGCCGTGGTAGCCGAAGCAATGGGCGCGAAGGGGATTCGAATTGAGGAACCCGACGCGGTCAGCGATGGTCTAACTGAAGCGCTTGCACACAAGAGCGGTCCCGTTGTTGTGGATGTCGTGGTCGACCCTTATGCACTCGCCATGCCGTCGCACGTACCTTTTCATACCATGAAAGGCTACACGCTAAGCGTTGCGAAACAGGTGCTAAGCGGCAAAATGGACAGCCTCATAAAAACGGTCGAGCACAACATAAGACTGGTTTAGCCCAGGTTCCGTCGCAGAGTAAGCGTCGAAGGTGAGCGAGCCTTGGCACGGGCGCAGGATTCGGTAAGAACGCGGAAGCTGTGCTCGCAGCCGTTCATTCCACATTGAAGATCCTTGAGGCGACCTCCTTAGCCCCGGCTGAACAGCCCGGCTACATAGTTTGCTCATTCTTACAAGCTCAGGCAGTGATATGTGACGATGAGAACTACCCACCCAAGTGCCCACCGGCGAGTGTACTTTGGTACTTAAAATGAGGTTTTATACGAAAAACATTGGAACATTGGCCTTGTAGTCAAGGAGATAGCGGAGGGCGCAAGCCTCCGGACCATGCGGTCAATGGCGAATCTCGCCCGCAGGAAATTGTGATGTGAGGTGGCGATCTCTTTTCCAGACCAGGCTACACAGATTCTTTGGGCTTCGTCTTCTGGAAAGAATAGTGGTACATCCGGCGGTAGAATCTGGGATTCTACCCACCTGCCTTCTTCTATCAGTTCCTCTTGTTTGCTGTCTTTTATGCTGTCCGATTGGTTGGCCTGAATGCCGGAACGCCGAGTCGGACGCCGACCGATCAATCCCAATCCCCTATGCGTCAGGATAACTTCGCACCCAAACATGCACCACCCTTTCAAGCAGACCCGTTCACCCAGCGATCTGTGACTGCCAACTGGTCAAGCTGGACGTCATAGTTTGGTCCTCCCAGAATCAATAGCTTGCCAGCTCAAGTTGCAACCTTATTAGTGCATCGGAGGGTCTAGTCCAAGGGTATCCCGTGTAAAGTAGGCAGAATCGACAGCAAGTACTTAAGAATGATTTACTTACAGCTAAACAGAGGGTTTGGAGGGTCTATGAGTTCCTTGTAAGTTATTGAAAAGATGGAGCGGGAGACGGGGTTCGAACCCGCGACGTCCAGCTTGGGAAAACGGATTTCGATTGTAAATAAAGGACTTAGGCGTTCAAGGCGCTCTTTTCTGGTCAAGGAAGTCTTTTGTTTTCAGCGTGGGATTTTTGGCAGCCCCCTTAATGAGGTAATCAAGGTAACGGTTGCGCCTAGGCTATCGTCATTTTTCCATAAGTCAATATAGTTCCATTATGGAATGATATTGACGGAACGCTCGGTTCGCTGGGCGAATCGAGATCGTGCCAAGGACTCGATTCGATGAGTTGATCGCACTGGCCGAGGAGCACGATGGGCTTCTGACGGCGAAGCAGGCGAGAGACGCCGGAATTGCGGACTCGGTGCTGGCACGCCTCACGCAGCGCGGGCGACTAGAGAGGGCCGCTCGCGGCGTCTACCGCATCCCGCACTACTCCTTCGAATCGATTCTCTCAGTTTCGGGAGGCCGTGCTCTGGGCCAAGGCTGATGACGGTCCCAGGATGTCGCGCTCTCGCACGCCACAGCTCTCGCCGTGCACGGGATTTCCGATGCCAACCGGGCCTTCATCCATATCACTATTCCCCGGAATGCCCGGCTCCGCAGGGTGCGCCCGAAGTGGGTGGAGAGATACATCACGCAGCTCTACGAAGTGCCGACGTGACGGTCTAGGAGGGGCTACTCATTACAACGATCGGTCGAACCGCACAGGACATGTTGTCCTCCACAGGCCAAGCCGGCCTCGTCCGCCAAGCGATAGTTGACGCCCGGCGCGAAGGCTACATTGACAGCGCCGAAGCACAGCGGTTGAAACGGCGCATTAACAGTTATGTTCACAGCTCAGACTCCGGCGGTTGCACGAATGCTACCGATTGATCGAAGTTGCTCGGAATCGAGCGTTTGTGGGATTGACGGAGTGGCCGAAAACGCTCAATTGTGCAGGAATTGTGACCTTTTGTGAAGGAGTGTCCCTACAAAGTCCCTACAGTTTTGGCCCTTAAGCCCTTCGGTGTACTTATCGAAAATAGCTGACCTCCACTCTTCGTGGCCGATCCAGTCCCTACAATCGCCGAAGGGTGACCCGACGACGGCGTAGTCGTGGTTGAGCGACTAGTCGCAATTTTGGCCACTGCGGGTGTGCGCTTGGAGTGAAAGCGTTAGGAAGAAAACGGGATTTTGGCGGTAAGCCAAGGTCCGTGGGGAAGAGGGATTCCTGAAAGTACCGTTGATCAGGTTGTGGGCACGGGTCAGGCCGAAGAAATTTAGAAAAAATAGTATACTATTTCTAAATGGCCTGGCTGTGACACCCCTCACGATGAAAGATCAGATTTGGGCGCGTATCGAAGGCCTCGGTCCGGGGAAGGCATTCATGGCGAAAGACTTCCTGGACATCGCCAGCCGAGGAAGCATTGACGTCGCGCTCGCCAGCTTAACAAGCTCCGGGAAGATCCGGCGGATTCGACGCGGTCTCTATGATCTCCCAATGGTGAATCCCGATCTTGGCGGCGAACTGAGCCCCGATATTGACGAAGCGGCACGGACTATCGCTCGCCGCAATCGATGGACAATCATTCCTGATGGACCATGGGCTGCGAACCTTGTGGGCCTCTCCACCCAGGTCCCCGCAAAGATCGTCTACCTTTCAGATGGGCCGAGTAAGAAGATTTCGCTCGGAAGGCGATACGTCCAGTTCAAACATGCTCGGCCTCAATCGCTAGCGGGCGGCGATCGCAAGTCGGCCCTTGTCGTCCAGGCACTCCGGCACCTCGGCAAAGACGGCGTCGACGACCGAGCGCTGTCAGTCTTACGGACTTCGCTTTCCGATTCTGAAAGAAAGCAGCTCTTGAAAAACACTCGCCTCGGAGTCGACTGGATCTATGGAGTGGCGAAGAAACTCGCGGAGGTCCAGAGTTGAACCGCGTCGCACGTCTCGACCTGTCCCGCCGGGCGGAACTGTTTCGCGAGACCGCCGACCGCATGGGTTTATCCGAGGCTGTCGTCGAGAAAGACTTCTGGGTCTGCTGGACGCTGAAACAGATCTTCGCCCTCGAGCAGTTCAACGAGAGGCTGCTCTTCAAGGGTGGCACGTCACTGTCAAAAGTGTTCGGAGCCATTCAGCGTTTTTCCGAAGACATTGATCTCGCGGTGGACTACACGCTGCTCGGATTCGTGAGAGATCGCGATCCAACGCAACCCAGACTATCCCGGACACGACAGTTGAGGCTTCATGCCGAAATGCTCGCTGCGTGCGCCAACTACATCAAGACCGACTTCCTGGAAATCCTGCAAAGACGCTTCGCCGAGATTCTGGGCCCGGAGGGTTGGACGGTGTCGATTGCTCCGGAAGATCCGCATGTGGTTCGGTTTCGTTATCCTCGATCGGTGCAAAGCGAACTCGCATACTTGTCGCCACAGGTGATCCTGGAACTCGGTACCCATGCCGAATTCGTTCCGCGAGACCGCTTCCTCATTCGTTCCTTTGCCGCAGCTGAGTTCCCGAACGTTTTCGATGTGCCAGAAGTCGGTGTCACGGCGTTGCTCGCGAAACGAACATTCTGGGAGAAAGTGACGATCCTGCACGCGGAGTACTACCGTGCCGGTGACAAGGCGCTGCCAGGGCGCTATTCGAGGCACTATTATGATGTGGCGATGATGACGCAGGGACCAGTCAGTGTTGAGGCCCTTGCTGATCGGACGCTGCTGGCTCAGGTGGTTCGCCACAAACAGGTATTCTATCCGGCGGCATGGGCTCACTATGAACTCGCAGTGCCCGGCAGCTTACGAGTGGTTCCACCCGAGAACCGGGTCGCGGCGCTCAGGCAAGATTACCGTGATATGGGCGCGATGATCTTTGGCCAAGCTCCGAGCTTTGAGGAACTGCTGCGGCACCTCGAAGAACTCGAAGCCGCGATCAACCAGTCGCCCGACCGTGGATAACTTCATGACCCAACAATCTCTGTCTTCTTTCATCTGGTCGGTCGCCGACCTCCTGCGTGGCGATTACAAACAGTCCGAATACGGCAAGGTCATCCTGCCCGTTCACTGTCCTGCGCCGACTCGACTGCGTGCTCGAATCCACCAAGCCCGCAGTCCTCGCCGAACTTGCCGCCAAACAAAAGCAGGACCTCGAACCCGAGCCGTTCCTGCTGCGCAAAGCCGAGCAAAGCTTCTACAACACCTCGCCCCTTGACATGAAGAAGCTCATGGGCGACCAGGACCACATCCGCGAGAACCTCTACAGCTATATCCAGGCCTTCTCGCCGGCCGTGCGCGACATCTTCGAGCGCTTCGAATTCTACACCCAGATCGACCGCCTCGCCAAGGCCGGACTGCTTTATCTGGTCACCGAGAAGTTCGCCCAGGTCGATCTGCATCCGGAAAACGTCAGCAACAGCCAGATGGGACTGGTCTTTGAAGAACTGATCCGCAAATTCGCCGAAATCTCGAACGAAACCGCCGGGGAGCATTTCACCCCTCGCGAAGTCATCCGGCTGATGGTCAATCTGCTCTTCATCGAAGATGACGATGTGCTGGCCAAACCTGGCGTCGTCCGCACGATCTATGACCCAACCGCGGGCACCGGCGGCATGCTGTCCGTCGCGGGCGAATATCTCGCCGAGCACAACCCGAAGGCGCGGCTGACCATGTTCGGCCAGGAACTCAACCCGGAGTCCTATGCGATCTGCAAGGCCGACATGCTGATCAAGGGGCAGGACGTCGCCAATATCGTTTTCGGCAACACCCTCTCCGACGACGGCCATGCCGCACAAGAAGTTCGACTACATGCTCTCCAATCCGCCCTTCGGCGTGGAGTGGAAGAAGGTCGAGAAGGAAATCCGCAAAGAACACGAGAAGCAGGGCTTCAACGGCCGCTTCGGTCCCGGACTGCCCCGCGTCTCCGACGGCTCGCTGCTCTTCCTGCTGCACCTTCTCAGCAAGATGCGCCCCGCGGTCGAGGGCGGCAGCCGCTTCGGCATCGTGCTGAATGGCTCGCCGCTGTTCACGGGCGGCGCCGGGTCGGGCGAAAGCGAAATCCGGCGCTACGTGCTGGAGAACGATCTGGTGGAGGCGATCATCGGCCTGCCCACTGACATGTTCTACAACACCGGCATCTCCACCTACGTCTGGATACTGAGCAACCGCAAGCCGGAACACCGCAAGGGCAAGGTGCAACTGATCGACGCCAGCGGATTCTGGCAGAAGATGCGGAAGAGCCTGGGCAGCAAGCGCAAGGAATTGTCGGACGAACACATTGAAGAGATCACGCGGCTCTTCGGCAGATTCCTGGAAGCAAGTACGATGGCAAGAGGCCGATCTCCCGCATCTTCAAGAATGACGAGTTCGGCTATCGCACCATCACCGTCGAACGGCCTCTCCGCGATGCGGATCGGTAAGGTCGTGCTTGGGGAGAAGGGCAAAGGGAAAGGCAAACCCCAGCCGGACGCCAATTTGCGCGACACGGAAAACGTGCCGCTGTCGGAAGATGTGGACGACTACTTCAAACGGGAGGTTCTGCCGCACGTGCCGGATGCGTGGATCGATCAGGAGAAGACCAAAGTCGGCTATGAGATTCCGTTTAACCGGCATTTCTATGTGTTTGAGCCGCCGCGTGAGTTGAGCGCGATTGATGCGGACCTGAAGGCTTGTACAGACCGGATCAAGGTCATGATTGAGGGCTTGACCGCATGAGCTTGCCTCGGTACGAAACCTACAAAGACAGTGGACTTCCTTGGCTCCGAGAGATCCCTTGTCATTGGACTATACGGCAAAGCAGGAGAATGTTTGCTCTGCGCAAGGACCGTGCAGTGGAAGGGGATCGTCAGTTAACGGCATCACAAAAGCACGGCGTGATCTACCAGGACGATTATGTTGCGCTTGAAGGGCAAAAAGTTGTCCAAGTGATCGTCGGCGCCGACATTCTCAAACATGTTGAGCCCAACGACTTCGTTATCAGCATGCGGAGCTTTCAAGGTGGCATTGAGTGGTGTGGTTACAGAGGCAGCATCAGCTCGGCTTACGTGATGCTCATCCCTTCGGACTCGATTGAAATAAGGTTTTTCACTTACCTATTTAAATGCGAACCCTATATTCAGGCGCTCCAGAGCACGTCGAATCTCGTTCGAGACGGCCAAGCGTTGCGATTCGAGAACTTCGCGCTCATTGATTTGCCGGTTGTTCCATTCTCGGACCAGGGCGTCATTGCGGCTTTCCTTGACCAAGAAACGGCCAAGATTGACTCGCTAATCATCGAGCAGCAGCGGTTGATCGAACTACTTGCGGAAAAGCGCCGTGCGGCCGTCTCCCACGTCGTCACGAAAGGCCTGAACCCAACCGCCCCAATGATCAGTTCTGGGATTCCAGGCGTTGGGCAAATACCGGCTCATTGGAGAGTCCAGCGGCTTAAATTCATCGCGGATGTGCAGATCGGAATACCGAAGGGGAAGGATAACTCTGGAGAAGAGACGATTCAGGTTCCGTATTTACGCGTTGCCAATGTCCAGGATGGTTATCTTGATCTCGAAGAAATCGCCAACATCGAGATTGCCGCGCGCGATCTCAACCGGTACCTGCTGCGACCCGGTGACGTTCTGATGAATGAGGGCGGGGACTTTGACAAGTTGGGGCGGGGTTACATTTGGCGGGGAGAACTCACTCCTTGTATTCACCAGAACCACGTTTTCGCTGTTCGACCCAAACGTGTCAGCTCAGAGTGGTTGAACGCTATTACAGGCTCGGCCTACGCGCAATTCTATTTCATGACGCGTTCAAAACAGAGCACCAATTTAGCGTCAATATCATCGACAAATCTCATGGAGCTGCCAGTTGTACTGCCGCCGGCACGGGAGCAAGAGCAGATTCTTGAATTCCTCTCTGAACAACAACGCGGACTGGAAACCCTCGCTGCCGAGGCGAAATCTGCGATTGCCCTGCTTCAGGAACGACGAACCGCCCTCGTCGCTGCGGCGGTCACTGGCAAAGTCGATGTCCGCCGTCTCCCGATAGCCGGGCGCGAGAAGGATTCCGCCGCGTGAGCAGCCTACACAAGGAAATTCACCTCGAAGACGAAATCTGCGAGTACCTTGCAGCCCACGAGTGGCTCTGCGCTCCAGGCGACTCAGCTGGCTACGATCGCGAACTGGCATTATTCCGCACCGACGTGATCGCGTGGCTGGAGGCCACTCAGCACCAGGCTTGGGCGCTCCTCTGCAAGAATCATGGCGCGCAGCATGCGGTCGATGTCGTGCTCAGTCGCCTGCGCGAAACAATCAATCAGCGCGGAACACTCGACGTTCTCCGTCACGGAATCGAACTCCTCGGGTTGCGCCATCCCCTGTCACTCGCACAGTTCAAACCCGCCCTGGCGATGAACCCCGACATCCTCGCGCGTTACGGCGCCAACCGGCTGCGCGTAGTCCGCCAAGTCCGGTATTCTGTTCACAACGAAAACGCCCTCGACCTCGTCCTGTTCCTCAACGGCATCCCGGTCGCCACCTGCGAACTGAAAAGCGACTTCACGCAGTCCGTTGAGGACGCGGTCGATCAGTACCGCTTCGACCGCGACCCGCGGCCCAAAGGCCAAAGCCGCCGGAACCGCTGCTCAGCTTCCCCAACGGTGCGCTCGTGCATTTCGCCGTCAGCAACAGCGAGGTCCATGATGGTGACACAACTCGAATGGCACCGCGACGAAGTTCCTGCCGTTCAACCGGGGCAACCATGGCGCCGCGGGCAATCCCCCGAACGAGAAGGGTGGTCACCGCACCGCCTACCTGTGGGAAGAAGTCTGGGCGCGGGAAAGCTGGCTGGAAATTCTGGGCCGCTACATCGTGGCCCAGAAGGACGAGAAGAAGCAGATCGCGAAAATCATCTTTCCGCGCTACCACCAACTCGATGCCACGCGCAAACTACAGGCCGCGGTGTTGGCCGAAGGCGCGGGAGGGCAAATACCTGATCCAGCATTCGGCGGGCTCCGGCAAAACCAATTCCATCGCATGGTCCGCTCATTTCCTTGCCGATCTGCACAATGCAGAACACCAGAAGATATTCGATACGGTGCTGGTGGTCTCAGACCGCACCGTCCTTGATTCCCAGCTGGCAGGACGCGGTCTTCGACTTTGGGCGGACGACGGGCGTGGTCGCGACTATCAAAGGCGAATGCGGCCAGCAAGAGCGGCGAATTGGCCGAGGCTCTCGCCGGGGGCAAGAAGATCGTAGTCTGCACCATCCAGACTTTCCCGTTCGCACTGAAAGCGGTCCAGGAACTTGCCGCGACACAGGGAAAACGTTTCGCGGTAATTGCGGATGAGGCGCACTCGCTCCCAAACCGGAGAAGCCGCGGCGAAGTTGAAAGCCGTGTTGTCGGCGGAGGAACTGCAGGAACTGGCGGACGGTGGCGCAGGTCAGTAGCGAAGACGTCCTCGCGGCTCAGATGACCGCGCGCTCGGCCGAAGGCGGTATCACCTATATTGCGTTTACGGCGACACCGAAGGCCAAGACACTAGAGTTATTCGGCACGCGCCCGAACCCGGCGTTGCCGGCAAGCGCCACGAACCTCCCAGGCCCGTTCCACGTCTATTCCATGCGCCAGGCAATTGAGGAGGGGTTCATCCTCGACGTTCTTCAGAACTACACACCGTACAAACTGGCTTTCAAACTTGCCCACGAGGGAAAAGAAATCGACGAAAAGGAAGTCGAGCGCAGCGAAGCCCTCAAAGGGATCATGCGCTGGGTGCGTCTGCACCCCTACAACATCTCGCAGAAAGTACAAGTGGTCGTCGAACACTTCCGTGAGAATGTGGCGCCGATGCTGAACGGCAAAGCCAAGGCTATGGTGGTGGTGGCCAGCCGTCTGGAGGCCGTGCGCTGGCAACTCGCGATCGACAAATACGTCAAGGAATCAGGGTTATAAGTTCGCCACGCTGGTCGCGTTCTCCGGGGAAATCACCGATTCCGAATCCGGCCCCGATTCCTTCACCGAGACCAGCAAGTCGCTGAACCCCAACCTCAGAGGGCGGGACATACGCGAAGCTTTCAACACCGACGAGTATCAAATCCTACTGGTGGCCAACAAGTTCCAGACGGGCTTTGACCAGCCGCTTGCTGTGCGGCATGTATGTGGACAAGCGACTGGCGGGCATCACCGCCGTACAAACCTTGTCGCGCCTGAACCGTGCCTATCCGGGGAAAGACACCACCTACGTGGTGGACTTCGTGAACGATCCCGCAGGAGATCCTCACCGCGTTCAAGACCTACTACGACAACAGCGGAGCTTGCCGGCGTTACCGACCCGCACCTCGTCTTCGATCTGCGCATGAAGCTCGATGCCGCAGGCTTCTACGATGAGTTCGAGGTGAATCGGGTGGTTGAAGTCGAGTTGAATCCGAAAGTCGAGGCAAAGCGATCTGGCCGCCGCGCTGGAGCCGGTCGCTTCGCGGCTGCTTGTGAGATACAAAGCGGCCCAGGAGCGGATGAGGGCAGCCGATGCCCGGAATGACGCAAAAGCCGCCGATGACGCAAAGATCGAATTGAATGCGCTTGGGGCTGTTCAAGCACGACTTGGACGGTTTTCCAGCGGATGTATGCGTTTCTTTCGCAGATCTTCGACTACGGCAATACGGCCATCGAGAAGCGCTTCATCTTTTATAAGCGCCTGTTGCCGTTGCTGGAATTCGGGCGCGAGCGCGAAGGGATCGACCTTTCGAAGGTGGTCCTCACGCATCACAACCTGAGGAGTCAGGGCAAACGGCAGGTGCCGCTCAGTGAGGGAGAAAGCCCGAAACTGAACCCGCTGACTGAATCCGGCGGCGGCTCGGTTCAGGAAAAGGAAAAGGCGCGTCTCGCCGAGATCATCACCAAGGTGAACGATCTGTTTGAAGGCGAACTGACCGAGGACGATCGCCTTGTCTATGTGAACAACGTGATCAAGGGCAAACTGCTGGAATCTGTCATCCTGATGCAGCAGGCCGCAAACAACACAAAGGAGCAGTTCGCCAATTCACCGGATCTCTCTAACGAACTGTTGAACGCGATCATGGACGCGCTCGCCGCTCACAACACGATGAGCAAGCAGGCGCTGGAATCCGAACGCGTGCGTAGCGGGTTGCGGGACATTCTTCTGGGCCCAGCGCAACTCTATGAGACATTGCGATCACGCGCCAGCGCGGCATCGGCCTCCACTACACCGTAGTTTCGGCTTTGGCCACACCGCGTTCCTCGATGGAAGACCGTAGGCGTGAGATGTTCATGGCTGTTCCTGATCACCGTTCGTCCCATTGCCACGAAGTTCGCGGGCCCGCAGCTTGGTTTCCATGACCCTCCTTATTTCGTGGAAATGCCACGGTTGAAAATCATGTGAATCCACTCCAACGTCGATGCACAGCGAGGTAGGCTCGTCCGGCAGCTTGCCGTGGGAGTGTCCGTCATCATGCCAGATACGAGGAATGTGCCAGGACGGCAATCCAACCCGACCACGAAATTCCATTCTGAACATTTGGGTCTAAGCGTGTATTAGAGTACAATAATGGGCCGCTTAAGCCTTCGATTTTCTGCGACGCTGTCGAGGCTCTTCGTCAGAAGCACGACGGAGCACATGGCCTTGGCCCGCAACGGGAGGGCGCATGACGTTGCCCCATGACTGGTTCGCGACGCTCACGGGCCATGCTCGGGCGCATGAGTGGCAAACGGAATTGATGCAAGCTGAGATTTGCCGCGACCGACTCATCCGGATTCCGACTGGGCTTGGAAAGACAGAAGGAGTACTGACAGCGTGGAGTCTTCATCGGATCTGCAACGGCGACGAGCGTTGGCCGCGACGTCTGATTTGGTGTCTGCCCATGCGCGTGCTGGTGGAACAGACCGAGCAGGTGGCACGGGCTCTGGCAGCCCGGATGCCCGTTTCAAACCGGCCGAACGTGCATGTGGCAATGGGCGGCGAGGACAGCGCAGAGTGGTTTCTATACCCGGAGCGCCCCGCCATCCTAATAGGAACTCAAGACATGCTGCTGTCGCGGGCCTTAAACCGCGGGTATGGGAGCGGGCGGGCTCGCTGGCCGGTGGAATTCGGACTATTGAACCAAGACGCGCTATGGGTGATGGACGAGGTGCAATTGATGGACGTTGGACTGGCGACATCGGCGCAGTTGCAGGCGTTTCGCGAAGCCGGCCGCACGCGAAGTCTCCGTCCGTGCCACACGTGGTGGATGAGTGCGACACTGCAGCCCGAGTGGCTGCGTAGCGTTGACACGGCGGAATATCAATCAGCCTGGGTTCAACAACCGTGTCAGGCAAGGCCGGAGCAGAGGACGGGGCCTTTGTGGGCGGCATCGAAAAAACTTGAGCTTGTGACAATCGGCGGAGACGATGCGGCGGGCCTGGCGGAAAAGATCCGGGCCGAACACGGATCTGCCGAGGCTGGCGCGCATGGGCGCATTACGCTGGCGGTGTGCAACACCGTTGAACGGGCACGCCGGACGTTTGACGCACTGAAGGGAAGTTGCGGTGCCACGCAACTGGAATTGATCCACAGCCGATTCCGGCAGGCCGACCGCGATCACTGGCGCGATTCATTCCTCTCCCGGTCCGCGTGCACGCCGGGTGCCGACCGGATTATTGTTTCAACGCAGGTGGTCGAGGCCGGAGTTGATATCTCGTCCGTGGCCCTGATCACGGAACTGGCCCCGTGGTCGAGTCTGGTCCAGCGGTTCGGAAGGTGCGCGCGTTTCGGCGGAAGCGGGCGCGTGACTGTGGTCAACCGGGGTCAGGCCGGCAAAGCCGCGTTGCCGTATGAGGCTGAAGACCTGGACCGCGCATGGGAGGCGCTTGGACCCCTGGACGATGTGGGAATCGCGCGCCTTGAGGCCCACGAAGAGAGTCTGACAGAAGATGCCCGGACTCGGCTCTATCCGTATGCGCCTCAACACCTGCTGATGAGGCATGAGTTTGAGGAGTTATTCGATACGACTCCTGACCTGACGGGTGGAGACCTGGATGTCAGCCGCTTTATTCGGACGGGCGATGAGCGTGACGTGTACGTGTTCTGGCTGGAGTTGGAAAAGGGCGCTGATCCGTCCGCGAAACGCAAGCCCGGGCGGCGGGAGTTGTGCGCGGTGCCATTTCTCCAGGCGCGCGACTGGCTGTGCGGCGAAGAGAAGAAGACCAATCGAAAGCCGAAGCTGCGGGGCGGGATGCGCGCCTGGGGGTGGGACTGGCTGGAGGGGAAATGGACAATGGCCGTCCGCGCGGGTCTGACACCCGGTCACATCGTATGCGTCGCTGCGGACTGTGGGGGCTACCTGCCGAACATTGGCTTCGAGGCAACGTCCGTGATCGCGGTTCGGCCCGTGCCGCCGCCGGAGGTCTCGGAAGACGCGGTGGCTTTGGATGAGAGCGACGATCGACAGGATTCCGAAGCCCTCAGCGTTAACGCCTGGAAGACGATTGCGACGCACGGGAACGAAGTGGCACGCATAGCCGGCGAATTGGCGCAGGCTGTTTTGTTGTGCGACGAACTGAGACAGTGCCTTGAGATCGCGGGCCGCTGGCATGACGTTGGGAAATCGCACGGCGCATTCCAGGGGGCGATTGTCCATCCAGACCGGCCGGATCGGAACGATCTCGCAAAGGCTCCTGATGTGGCGTGGTTGCGACCGAGGGGCACCTATCGCTTCGAGAACGGCGAATCGCGTCCGGGCCTTCGTCACGAATTGGCCAGTACGCTCGCTCTGTTCGCGGTGCTCTCGGCCTACGCACCGCGACACGCGGCTCTGTTGGGACCATGGTTGGATACACTCTCGCTGCTTGGCGGCGGCATTCCGGAAGCCCGCGAACTAGCTGCCGGATGCCCGCTCGTGAACGCAATTCTGGAGTGCACGGCCGAGCGCTTCGATCTTGTGGCGTATTTGACGGCAAGCCATCACGGCAAGGTGCGGGTATCGCTGCACCCGGCTCCCAGGGATCAGGATTACCGTGATCGCGATGGACGAGGCATGCCGATACGTGGGGTGCGGGAGGGTGATCGTTTGCCGGCACTCGAGGCAAGCGCAGGTGACACCTGGTGGCCCGCGCTCGAACTGAGTCTTGAGCCCGCGGCCATGGGATTATCGGCGCGAACCGGGGCCAGCTGGAGAGACCGGGTTGCCGGGCTAATGGCGAGGTTCGGGCCGACGGGCCTGGGCTATCTGGAGGCTCTGATGCGTGCCGCCGACGTCCGCGCTTCACGGCTCGAAACGGGTGATCCGGTGCTCACCGGGAGCGCGAACGCATGAGCGTGCAACGGCTTACTTTGGATGGTTGCGCACCGATGCCGCTGGCGAACTACCTGAAGGCGCTCGGTATCCTGCGGCTGGTCGTGGAGCAAGGCGCTGATCCCCTTGCCAGAGGCTGGTGGGAGAACGAGCGCTTCCATCTGCTGACAAGGCTCACGCAGCACGAACTGGAGCAGTTCTTCCTTCATCGCTATGCGCCTACGCCGTTGCTGTCGCCATGGAACAAAGGCTGTGGTTTTTTTAAGCCGGAAGATCCTGGCTTGGCCCCTCTGCGGAAATCGAGCGGAGAGCGTTTCAAACCCTTCCGAGAGGGGATTGAAGAGTCCGGAAAGCTGCTGGATAAACAGAGCGTCGCAGATGCGGTCGTCCGGGCGGTTAAAGCCAGGACCAAGACGAACAAGACGTTTCAAACAGACGACCAGCGTCAACTGTTGAAGACCAGCGCGACGTTCCAGACGTGTCTGAGCGAACTCAGGAAACAGGCGGCGCGAACGGAATTGGCGCTTTCGCGACGGGAAGCATTTGTTGCTGTCGCCACGGAGATTGAGGGGCTGGTTGTAGCCGGCTCCCCGCCCAGTAAGGTAGATGCCAAACGCTTGAAAAGCAGCGAAGGGTATAAGCGGCTTCTGGCGGCGGCGGAGCGAGGATACAAGGACTTGAAGGAGACTCTCATTCCGGATTGCAGGAGAAACTGGCGAGGCGGACTGGCTGCCTGGCTGGCTGCTGCCGCCGCACTGGATAGCGATGGGACAGCGTCGTGGCCTTCGCTCCTCGGCACGGGCGGCAACGACGGCAATCTGGATTTTACGAACAATTTCATGCAGCGGTTGGGCGATTTGTTCGTGGTGCATTCTGAGGATGGCCGACCGTCTGCGGCTGCCGGGGAGTTGCTTGCCGGTGCGCTGTGGGACTCGCCCACAAACAGGCTGACAAATACGGCGGTGGGGCAGTTCCAGCCCGGAGCGGCGGGTGGGGCGAACAGTTCCACGGGGACCATGGGCGACAGTCAGGTGAACCCCTGGGATTTCGTACTGATGATGGAGGGTACGGTGCTGTTCAGCGGGCGAGTGACCCGGCGGCTGGACCCAAATGCTTTGTCGCGGGCCGCCGCGCCATTTGCCGTGCGCAGCCATGCAACCGCCTACGGCTCGGCCGGAAACGAAAAATCTCAGCGCGGTGAGCAATGGTTGCCGATATGGGGACGGCCGGCCACACTCGGCGAGATAGCTGCCCTGTTCGGCGAGGCGCGTTTGCAGTTGGGGCGGCAAACGGCCAACCGCCCCGTTGACGCAGCCCGGGCGATCAGCCGTCTCGGGGTTGCGCGGGGTATCGATTCCTTCGCTCGCTATGGGTATCTGGAACGGAACGGGCAATCAACCCTTGCGGTACCGTTGGGACGCGTAAATGTCCGCGAGGTACCCCGCAGCCATCTTATTGATGACTTAGCGCCGTGGATGGACCGATTGCAAAGGATCGCGCGGGGCAAACACGCGGCGAGTCGGTTGGTCCAGGCCGAACGCCGGTTGGCGGATGCCGTGATGGCCGCGCTCACGCACGATGAGGCCCCGGATCGCTGGCAGGCAATCCTTCTCGCTGCCGTCGAAGTAGAACGATTGCAGGCGACAGGTTGCGGATTCGGCGCGGGTCCGATCCCGCCGCTCAATCCGGAGTGGCTCGCAGCATGCGGCAGTGGAACCGGCAGTGGATCCGATGTGCGACTGGCGGGAGCGCTGGGCAGTGCGGCAGCGGAATACACAAAGGCGCGGGTGAGGCGCGATTCGGTAAGGCACCACTGGTTGCCGCTCGAACCAGGCGCTCAACGGTTTCGAGTGATGTCGAAAGATCGGCTGGCTAATGACTCGCGCGTCGTGATGAATGGCCGCGATGCAGTGACGGATTGTGCCGCTGTGGTGCAGCGGCGGATGATTGAGGCCAGCATGAAAGGCCAGCGACTCCTGCCTTTGGTGGCAGCACCAGGTTTCGGCGCAAGGCTGAGTGATTTGGCTGTCTTATTGGCCTGCAGTATCGATCTCGACCGCGTGCTTAACCTGGCGCGAGCCTTTATGGCAGTTCGCTGGGAAGTCGCGACAGCGCCCATGCGCGGAAGCGACTTGAGACGGGCTGAGCCGCCTCCCGAACCCTGGTTAGCGCTGCGACTCGCGTGCTTGCCCTGGCCGTTGCCGCCAAACCGGATCATTCACGCTGAGGGCAGTATCGTGCCTCGCCTCCTTGCGGGAGACAGCGCAGGCGCGGTGAGTCTGGCCCTCGCCCGCCTGAATTCCGCGGGAATCCGGCCACCATTGCAGGGTGGCGTTACGGACCCTCACTCCGGGCGGCTCTGGGCAGCCGCACTCGTTTTCCCGATAGACAGCGGAACCGCGTTGCAGGCGGCCACTGTCCTCGACCCCACATTGAAAGGATCGCGCTATGCCTGAAGTGATTTCTCTGAAAGCGTTGGAGAAAGCTAACCGTTTATTAATGACCGTGCGGCTGAAGCCCGTGCAGGGCGACCGATTCCAGCCCACCGGATTTCCGAGTCTGGGTGCGGCCACCTATCAAACGAAAGATGGGATGAAATTGCTCGTGGAGAGCGCCCAGAGCATGGCGAACCGGCTGGAGACGACCTGCTGGGATAGCGAGGCAAAGGCCCCTGTCGCCGCGCTCAATGGTATTAGCCACGTGACCGTCACCAGGAAAGGCGAGTTCCTTACTGATTCGATGCTTGAGGCGCACCGCATTAACAGCCCTTACTTGCTGAAGGGCAAGGACCGCGGTTTCTTCGAGAGGCTGAAGTCGGCCTTGGGCGGACTCGAAGATGGTCCCATTGACCGGAAGAAACTGGCGGAGGCATTATTGCGATTCGACGCAGGAAGCCTGATCCACGGCGTCTTTCTGGCGCAACCGGAACTTGCCGGTGGGCGATTGCGGGTGGCGCGCGCTCTCTCAGCCTTCATCGAAGCGGTGGGGGTGAGTGTGGCCGCGTCGGGGGGAGTTAAGAACGACCCTGTGAATCCATCAGGCGTTACGAAGGATGGATTCGGCAATGTCCCGTTTTCGCGCGATGAATTCGTTGCGGAAGAAATTCATTGCTACTTCAACATTGATCTCGCGCAGATTCGCGGCTATGGTCTTTCGGCGGAAGCTGCCGAGATGCTCATGCTGCTTTCTCTTTACCGAATTCGAAAACTGCTCGATGGCGACTTGCGCCTTCGAACCGCATGCGATCTGGAGGTCGACACCAGCGTCGCGATACGAGTCCGACCGGAAGGATTTGAGCTGCCGTCGCTTAGTGTCCTTGAGGCCGCAGTTGAAACAGCGATTGGGCAGTGTCAGGGACAGATGGAGCATACGACTGTCACATTCGAGGACGCATACAAACATGGAAAGGACGAGGAAAACTCTAAGCCGGAAGAGAACAGCCCTGACGAAGGCGGCGACGACGCCGACGATGATTCAAATAGCTAGGAGCCGATCACAGTGCCAGGACTGTTACTTCGTTTCCCAGCCGGCCGCTATCATGCAACCCCGTTTGGACACCACGTCAACGAGGGCCAGGTGGAGTGGCCGCCCAGCCCCTGGCGCATTCTCCGGGCGCTTGTGGCCAGCGGATTCACAACTCAGCATTGGAAGACGATCCCGGAGAGCGCGGTTTGCCTGATAGAAAAGCTGGCCGCCGTTGTGCCGTCCTACGTCTTGCCGACTGCGACCGTCGCGCACAGCCGACATTTCATGCCCATCGGAGTTTTCGACAAGGGCCGGGAAAAGACCACGCTGGTTTACGATACCTGGCTCGACATTGGGGATTCAACCCTGGAAGTCAACTGGCACTGTGAACTGACCCCGACCGAGACCGAACAGCTGCGAGTTCTTGCGGAGAGCCTTGGCTACTTAGGGCGGAGTGAGAGTTGGGTGGAGGTGAAGCTTGTCGAGGACTCCGCATCTCCCCAAAACCGGCTGAATGCAATCCCGCATGGGGAGAAATCCACTTGCAGCCCGGGTTGGGAGCAGATTTCGCTGATAGCACCCCTCCCGCCATCCGAATACGCCGCATGGAGGAACGAAATAACTGAGCGATTGTTAACTGAACTTCCTCTGCCCGAGGGCAAGAAAAAGCCATCGGCAAAGCTGCTGAAGGATCGCCAACGGGTGGGTGCACCGTATCCGAGCACACTGGTCGAGTGCCTGACGAAAGACACGGCCTGGTGGAAGGAGCATGGGTGGTCTCACCCCCCTGGTTCGCAACGAATCCTCTATTGGAGGCCAGCGGCTTCGATACAAACCGGCGCGCCGGCTAAACCTCGAGTAGTGGCAGTGCGGCCTGTGACGGCGATGCTACTGGCTATGACCACTGCAAGCGGTAACAAGTCGGCACTTCCGGCTCTCACCCGGACATTGCCTCAGGCCGAACTCCTGCATCGCGCCTTAGTGAGCGTCCTTGGGAAGGGGCAGTCGGTGGACTGTCCGGAAATCACTGGCCGAGATCGGCAGGGCCGTCCATTACGCGGACAACACGAGCATGCGCACATCGTCCCTCTGGACCTGGATGACGACCGTCGGCTGGACCACGTCCTCATCCACGCACAGATGGGATTGGGCGATGCCGCACAGCGAGCGATTCGGACATTACGGAGGACCTGGACCAAAGGCAACGCGGGCCATCTCCAGGTGGCTTTGGCAGCGAGCGGCAGTCTCGACACGTTGCGCAGTTTGCCATCTCCGCTGCACCGAAAAGTAGAGCGGCTGTTGGGTCCCCCAGGCGGCGCCTGTGTCTGGTCGAGCTTGACCCCATTCGTACCACCTCGGTTTTTCAAGGAGCGCGGAGCGAATACCCTGGAAGGTCAGGTTCAGGCAGAACTCGCCTCACGCGGCCTGCCCCGTGCTGAAGAGGTAACTGTCTTGCGCGGATCGGCTGAGGTTGCGGCTCTTCGTCACTTTGTTCGCCGTCGACAGCGGGGAGGCGGGTCGCCGCCTGTGGATATCGGCTACGCGCTTAGATTACGATTTGCCACGAAGGTCTGCGGCATGATCTCACTGGGCTATGCCGCTCATTTCGGGCTGGGTTTGTTCGCGTCGGAGGCGCCTGAGGGCGAATAGGACAAAATATGCGGCAATCCTATCTGGTCTGTTACGACATCTCTGACGACAAGCGCCTTCGCAAGGTCTTCAAGACCATGCGTGGCTACGGCGATCATCTGCAGTACTCCGTATTCGAATGCCAGTTCACGGCAAGCGATCTGATCCGATGCCGGGCGGCGCTGGCGCGAATCATTCACCATGACGAAGACCAGGTGTTGTTCGTTCACCTGGGCCCAGCGGAGGGACGGGGCGACAGGGTCATCACTGCGCTCGGACAGCCTTATGTAGCGGTGGATGCACCCTGCTTTATCGTATGAGCAAAAACCAACTGGCTAATCCAAGGAAAAACATCTGATATGAGCGCGCTACCTGTCCCGTTCCCTGTCCTTCCGCAATCGAAGCCGCGTGTGCCGAGGGGCGATCTTCCCGACTACCTTCCCGCCCGAATGGTGAACGAGTTTGTCTACTGTCCGCGGCTCTATTTCTATATGTGGGTGGAAGGGTTATTCCGAGAGAGCGCGGACACTGTGGAGGGATCGGCACAGCACAAGCGCGTGGACGCACGCCCCGCCGCACTGCCGGAGGCTGGCGAATCGGAAGAGAAGCTTCACGCGCGGTCGGTAACGCTTTCGAGCGAACGGCTAAAGGTAATCGCGAAGCTCGATCTGGTAGAGGCAGAGGGGTTCGCCGCCACTCCGGTGGATTACAAGCACGGTGCTCCGCGCGAGGCCGGCAAAGATGGGCCGCTAGAAATGTGGCCGGCGGATCGGGTGCAGCTTGCGCTACAGGCAATCGTGCTGCGCGAGAACGGGTATGAATGCGATGAAGTCATTGTGTTCTACCAGAAGACGCGTCAGCGAGTGCGCGTGCCTGTTGATGCGGCGCTGATCTCGGAAGCGGAAGAAGCAGTAGCGCGGGCGTGGGAACTAGCGGAGTACGGGGTGATCCCGCCGCCGCTTGTGGACTCACCAAAGTGCGTGGGCTGCTCCCTGAACACTATTTGTTTGCCGGACGAGACGAATCAGCTGACGGAGTTCGACCTGAGTGGGGCGACACAGTTGGGTCTGTTCGAGGCGGCGGACGGCGAGGTAATGCGCAAGCCGCCGGCAAGCGAGGGCCTCGCAAAACCCATCCGGCAGTTGATGACGCCTAGCGGACGACTTGAAACCGCTGTATCTGAATACGCAGGGATTGAGGGTGGGGAAATCGGGCGAAGTTCTTCAGGTGAAGGAGAAGGATAAGACAGTGCAAGAGGTGCGCATCGGCGAGGTATGCCAGGTGAATCTGTTGGGAAATATTCAGATTTCAACGCAGGCCGTGCAGTCGCTTTGCGAATCGGGCGTGCCGGTGACGTACTTCTCGATGGGCGGTTATTTTTATGGGATCACGACGGGACTGAACACGAAGAACGTGGCTCTCCGGCGGAGTCAGTTCCGGCTGGCGGATTCGGAGTGGTTCGCTTTGGAATTGGCGCAGAAGCTGGTGGCGGGCAAGATCCGCAATCAACGGACGATGATGCAACGAAATCACGTGGAACCCCGGAAGATGGCGCTCGGGGCGATGAAGGCGGCTGCGGAGCGCGCGGAACGCGCCGAGAGTCTCGAGGTGCTGCTTGGGATTGAGGGATCGGCGGCGCGGGTGTATTTCGAAGACTTCGCGGGGATGATTAAGATCGGCGAGGACGAGATCGACAACGCGGCCTCGAAGGGATTCACATTCGATTTCGCAGGGCGCAATCGGCGGCCGCCGCGAGATCCGGTGAACGCACTATTGTCGCTGGCATACAGTATGCTCGCGAAGGATTTGACGATAGCGTGCTATGCGGTGGGGTTCGATCCGTACATGGGGTTCTACCATCAAATGCGTCATGGGAGGCCAGCGCTCGCTCTGGATTTGATGGAGCCATTCCGGCCGCTAATTGCAGATTCGGCGGTGCTGAGCGCGGTCAATACACGGATGGTGACGGAGAGGGATTTTGTGCGGGTAGCTGGTGCGGTGGCGCTGACGGCGACGGGACGGAAGGGGTTCTTTCGCGCGTATGAGTCGCGGATGGATACGCTCGTGACTCACCCGCTGTTCGATTACCGGGTCAGCTACCGGCGGATGCTGGAAATCCAGGCGCGATTGCTGGCGCGGGTCATCGAGGGAGAGATCGCCGCGTATCCGGTCTTCGTAACTCGATAGCTTCCGCGAGCAATGGGGCGGTGCGAAAACGCCGGTGACCGCTCGCGTGGGATAAGTTATTGATTTGATTGGTCTGGCTTATATAAGCTTAGTTGACCTTAGGTTATTCTTGGGGTTTCGGGCCGACCGCTCGTGGGTCGAGCTACAGATCATTGATAATAGAATACTTGGAGGGGCGGCTAATTCCCCGGCAGATCTGCCGGGGCCTCATTGAAGCCACTATGCGGCTGGATAGGCCGCGTAGTAACCTCGCCAATTCCCCGGCAGATCTGCCGGGGCCTCATTGAAGCAGCTAGCGTCAAGAGTTAATCGATAACGCGTGATCGCTCGAATTCCCCGGCAGATCTGCCGGGGCCTCATTGAAGCCTGTCATCTACCGTTGTCCCGAATCGAGAAATGCGTAATTCCCCGGCAGATCTGCCGGGGCCTCATTGAAGCGCTAGCCTCTAGTGATTCTCAACCCCGATGCGGTTGAATTCCCCGGCAGATCTGCCGGGGCCTCATTGAAGCGCGAACTTCGCGCGCGCCTGGGCGAGCCGTCCGGCTAATTCCCCGGCAGATCTGCCGGGGCCTCATTGAAGCTTCGCCGTAGCTCGCAGAAGCGCTTCCGAGCGTAGTACCAATTCCCCGGCAGATCTGCCGGGGCCTCATTGAAGCCCGGACTACGGCGTTGCGTTGATCGGCGGCCTTGTCAATTCCCCGGCAGATCTGCCGGGGCCTCATTGAAGCCTGCTCTCCTATCTGTGCGTCGATCTGACGTGCAGCCAATTCCCCGGCAGATCTGCCGGGGCCTCATTGAAGCATCGGCAACCTGTGGATGACGATGGACAAGCGGCAGGAATTCCCCGGCAGATCTGCCGGGGCCTCATTGAGCGACAGCGCCGCATCCAAAATCTCGCGATCCATTTCGAAATGCATGGGGATCGACGCCGACTCGAAATCGTGATAGTCAGGGCAGTCGAGCACGTCGCCGTGAAGTGGATTTCCTCACTAGACGTGAACGGATCAGGTCCGCATGGCCGACGCCCAACGCATTTCCGACGGCTGCCGGGTCCAAGTCTCGAAACACCCGGGTACGGATCTTCGGCAATTCTCCTGGCGCCGCTCATGAATCAATTGTTTGCGGCCTACGACATTCAGGTCTACACCATGACAACCGAACGTCGTTCCCATCTCATCCACCAGAAGTATGTTGATGAAGCAGAATGGAAGCCTTGGAAAGAGGCTGCGCGCGTACCGAGGGAGTCACCACACTTGCTGCAAAGCGATCCTATACTCCGCAAGCTGCGCGACGTGGCGGGAATCAATCAAGTTCTGTGTGGAACGGATTTTCCGTATCTAAGCTGGGACGTGGCCACAAACTCCAAACAACGCATCTTGCGCAGCTCTGAGTCGACTGACTCCGAAAGGCAGGCCATTCTTGCGCGCAACGCATCTCGCCTTTTTCCCGCGACTCCGCCCTTTGAGAGGGGCAATTTGAAAAAGTAAATGCGGCCTAACACCCTCAAGGACCCCTCCGCGGGAGACCCTGGTTGGTTACACTTCCGGTTCGCGAAGAATATTCGGTCGCAGTGGCCGCGTAGCCATCGATTGACCGTGGCCATCGCTGCTTGGCTCAACTCAATTCTGCAGTTCGCGGACCCCGCCTCCTGGTGAAGCTCTACGGCTAGCGCCCGAGGCCTCGACTCCTGCGTCGTTCGCGTTCTTTCGCCTTCTCCTGTTCGAGTGCGAATGCGGTGTCAACCAGGGCTCTTCTGATAGCGGCCGAGCCATCCGTTCCAGCCGCCATCCTTGAGGGTAAACGCCTCGTTCGAATCATTTCTCGTGCCGTCTCGCGAAGGTGCGCCTTGTTGCTTAGGATGGCTTCCGAATCGCCCATGTCCTTGATCTCCACCACCGGGCCGCGCGCCGTCGAGAACTTGCGGAGCCGAATGAACGAATTGGTTTGCAGCCCTCGCTGACTCCGCAGCTCCTCCATCTCTGGCGTGCGGTAGATGTGGTAAACGTGCCCATCCGTACCCTCCAGCATCAAGTAGCTGCGCCCAGAAGCTTCTTCTTCACCGTGCACCAAGATCCTGCCTTCGATGGACGTGAGATCGCGAACATCAAGCGTCGTCATCGGAAGCCGGTCATCGGACAACAATACTCCGTGTGCTGCCAGTGTCTTCTGCCGATCCGCGCTGCGTTGCATCGCTCGAAGCACCTGCTCGCAATCGCGCCGCACCAGCCAGCTTGCTCCGCCGGTCGATTCGGCCAGACCCATTCGGTGAAGGACGGCGAGGCGGGAAGCCTCGTGTTGGGTACGAAGGCGCGCCGTTTCGCTCAATCCGGGCTCAGTAGGATTCCGAACGACCTCGAAGTACTCGGGGCCGAAATCCGCGTTCGGATTCGACGCTTCCCGCATGATCCTGCGGTCGAGCGATGTGAATCTGGACTCCGAGATTTCGCGCCGTTCCGCCTCTGCCGCATCGAGCTCAGTGCGATACCCAAGCTGGCGAGTGCATAGGTGCTCGGCGGCGCTCCGAATCCCCTGCTGGATGTAGTCGCGGCTCATCCGCAAGGCGGCGCCATCGGTTCTGAGGCCCCGGACCACGACGTGGACGTGTGGGTGTTCGGTGTTGTGATGCTCCACCGCAACCCATTCGAGGTCGGTACCGAGGTCCTTCTCCATACGTTCCATCAGATCGCCCGTTAGACGGCGCAAATCCGCCAGATCACCAAATTCCGGGGAGATGATCAGCTTCCACATCCGCTCGTCGCCGGCTCTCTGCCAGTTCTCAAGCCGCGACTCGATATCGATCCTCTGCTCATCGCGACCGAACCCCACGCCCTCTACCGGGTTTTCGTGTGTGGCGCTCTCGCGTGCCAGGTATCGCCCGTGCGCCTTCCATTGCCCTCGCGTCTTGTTGTTCAGATAAGTCACCCGGACAGCGCAACGCTGCAGGTACGGACGCGTGCTTCGCCCTTTTCCGCCGGAGGTGCCGCGGTTGCGGGCTTTTCGCGTGCTGCGGGCGTAGTGCATGAGCAGCTTGAATCCGCTAGACCACGCAATGCGTTCGTCCCTTGGGCGACGAGGCTTCGGTGGCCGCAGCCGGACTTTCCGCTCGTCGTCAGTTCGTGCCATGTCCCACCAGATCCTTCAGGGCGGCGAGTGCATTGCCGGACATGGTTCTGACCGGCGGCCTTGATCAGCAGGTGGTACCGGTCCTTGGCTCGGGCGACGGCCTGGGGCTGCGCGTCGATCGATGGCTCCGGCAGGCACGTAAGAACCGTTTTGACAAAAGTATCCAGCAAAGCGTGGAGCGCCTGCTGGCCCCGGACAATGCGGACATTGTCACGGGACATGCGCTCAAACCCTCCCGTGATCCGATCTTCGGTCTTGGTCAGCTCGGGCCGCCCGTTCAGTTCGTTCTGGATTGCCGCCCGGATGAACGCGCTCGGACTGGTGTAGCCCCGAGCTTTCACGGCTTCATCGATCCGAACCCGATCTTCCCGGCTCAGTCTGACGGCGACTCTGGCTCCGCGCGCCGTTCCCGTGTTCTGTCGCATAAAATTGCTCCCTCAATTACTAAGAGGCTTTCAAAAACCCAAATCTCACCCTGAAATTTTGCCGTCAAACATCTGTCGAACACAGACGCGATTTCGTTCGACGACGCAAACCCATGACCGCGCGCCGCTTGCGGCGGAAAAACAAACCAGACGTCAAACGTTTCCTTTATGTTCCACTACCCATATTCGTTGCCTGTGGGGATGTTGAAATATGTCGAAAACTGTTGAACGGCCCGTTGGTTTGTCGAAATCCGTTGAAATATGTCGAAGGGCCGTGCAAACTGTTGATGCGATGGCGAGAGGCGAGGAATACACGAAAGCGGAGCAACAATGGATCGCCGAGACGCGAGACCGCCTCGCACAACGTCGTGGGAAAAAGCCCGCTACAAAAGCTGGGCAGTTGCGCGCCCTTTGGCCGGAGATCCGAGCTGCCATTGCCGATGGGCAAAGCCTAGCGAGCATTCGCCAGTGGCTCGAAGAGGAAGCTGGAATCGCTGTCACCGTTCAAAGCCTCGGCTCGTACCTCACGCGCATAAGGCGAAAGGAACGTGCTAACCCAGTCGCGCCGATTCCGCCGCTGGTTCCAGCCCGTCAGAAGGCGCCAGTCTTGAGCTCGCGAACGAAGGTACCAGATAACCCCAAAAGAGCGCGTGGGTTCGAGTACCCTCCAGGGCCTCCAGACGAGAGCAAGCTCATCTGAACGCACACGCTCGAAATTAATATTTCAAAATTTATCGTCCCGCAGTGCCTCCGCCATTTCCTTATATATGTACACGGCAGTTTTGGGGAGAGCTATTGGAGTCGCGCGGGGCGAACACGAGTCGGAAGTTCGAGAACAAAGTTTGCAGTTTTGTGTCCCGAAAGGCGCTCGCCACTGCCTTAGAAGGTAGAGGGAGTCGAATTCTAGAAGGGAAACTATGTCCAAGAACACTGAACGTCTCGACGAACAATCTGAGCGGATGTTGAAAGCGGAACCAGTAACATCAGCGATCCATCTGACGTTGCAAGGCAAGGGTGGGGTCGGAAAGAGCTTGGTCGCTAGCATCCTCGCCCAATATTTCCGCCATCACCGCAAGAAGCTTCACTGCATCGATAGCGATCCAGTAAACCAGACCTTTTCGCAATATGCCGAGTTGGGCGCCGAACATCTGGCGCTGATACGCAACGGCCGGATTGATTCGGCTGGCTTCGACGTTTTGATCGATCGCCTTCTGGCCGAGGATGGAATCTTCATCGTCGATAACGGCGCTTCCACTTTCGTCCCGCTCTGGAGCTACATCGTCGAAAACAACGCGCTGGAAACGCTCGCCGCAGCCGGGAGGAAGTTGTACGTCCACACGATCGTAACGGGCGGGCAGGCGCTCGGAGACACGCTTAAGGGGTTCAAGAGCCTTGCCGACAGCAGCGCTGAACGAAACATCGTGGTCTGGTTGAACGAGTACTTCGGGGTGATCGAGCGTGACGGCAAGACGTTTACCGACATGCAGGCCTACAAAGACAGCGAGTCCAAAGTATTCGGCCTAGTGAACATTCCGAAGAGGAACCCGGACACCTTTGGGCGTGACGTTGAAGATGTCATCGCTCGCAAGAGGACCTTCGAGGATGCCATCCGCAACGGAACGGCGACAGTCATGAGCAAACAGCGGCTGAAGATGGTCCAGCGGGACCTGTTCGAGCAGCTAGACCATATGTCACTGCTGTAAGGAGGAAATCACAATGCCGGACATAAAACGAATGATCAGTGAAGTCGCCGCCGAGAACGGCATCCGCGTTGAGCCAGGCGATCCGCTATTTGCACTGGTAACCATGAACCGCATGGTCCTGGAGGAATCTGCAAGAACGTATTACGACTACAACCAAAAACTCATCGAGGAATTTATGGAATCTATGAAGCGGGCGGAAGTGCGTGCCGGGAGTATGCTCGCCCAAAAGGTCAAGGAGTCAGCAGAGAAGATGCGGGAGGGTCTGCAGGGCGATATTCACATCGCTGGTCTGAAGGCACGCGAATACGTACACCTGGTGAACGAGGCTCACCGGCGTCCCGCGATTATCCGTTGGGTCTCTGTTGGCTTAATGGCGGCCGGGGCGATATTCGCTTCCGGTGTGTGGTTGGGCACCCTTCTGCATTAACAAGAGACTGCTGCGATCACGTCTCAGTCGGGTGCGCGGTTTTGAGCGTCCGAACGTGATCGGACGGTTATGCGTGCGACGCAAAGGCGATGCGAATCAACCGCGCGGCCCAAGAGATTCCGGTAGGAGAACTTATGAATCCAACATCAACTTCCAGAGTGCTCAATCTCGCGGAAGCAGCACGATTCGTCCGGTGTTCGCGCTCCCATCTTTCCAATGTGATCAACGGCAAGGTCCGCGATGTGCCTCACCTTCCCGTCCGTCCGCATCGGGCGAAGAGTGTTGTTTCGTCGGGAATCCCTTGAGCAATGGCTCCGCCAAATTGAAGGCGATGCGAAAGAGAAGGTCACCCGACCGCACGAAATCAAGCAGTGATACCATCCCAATCAGACCAGAAAACAGCGCCGGAGACGCCGGAAAGGACAAACGTGCGTCGAAAGCGTTTTCAACGCGGCTGTGTGCGGAAGACCAAGCACGGCCGCATATGGGTATGGATTGGAAAGTACTACGAGGATGGAAGGGGGCGATCAAAAGTCCTTGGGCACTGTGCGCAGATGACGGAAGGCGGTGCTTGGGCCAGGCTGCAGGAGTTGCTGAACCCGATCAACGAGACTGCCGGATTCGGGCAGACGTTGCCGACCGACTTCAGAGAATACGTCACGAATGTGTTCCTGCCGCAGCGCCGCAAGAAATGGAAGGACTCAACAGACAAGACAACAACAGAACGTTTCAAAGCGCATTTGCTTCCGGCCTTCGATGGCCGGCAATTGCGAGATCTGACGCGAGACCGCTTGCAGCGATTCCTCGATCAGCAAGACCAAGGTGGTCTTTCGAAGAGCGTTGTGAGCCATCTTCGTTGGGATCTGAACGCCATCTTCAAAATGGCGGCGGACGATGGGCTCATTCAAGGCAATCCGGCGGGTTCGCTGGTTACGCCGAAGGAGGCGAAGACTTTCGAGAAGCGCACGTATGACCAAGGAGGAAATCCATCTGGCGTTGTCTGTATTGGATCTACGGGAACGGATCGTCTTTCTTGCTCGCCGTTTTGGTCGGAATGCGCCCTGGCGAGATTTTCGCACTCCGATGGGGACGAGTTGGGCCGGACATGGTCAACATCATGGAACGGGTATACCGCGGCTGCCGAGTCGATCCCAAGACAGAGCGAGGGAAACGGCTGGCTGCGGTTCCGCCCGATCTGGCCAGTGATATTGCAGCAATGGCGCGATGTTGCCATCGATCTCAGTCCAGAGTCGTTGGTGTTTCCGTCGGAGCGCGGGACGTTCATGTCGCGCGACAATTTTTTGCGGCGGAACATTCATAACAAGCTGGAGAAGATCGGCCTAGGGTGGGTGAACTTCCAGGTGTTGCGGAGGACCCAGGCCAGTCTCGGACACAAAGAGGGCGTCGATCCGAAGGTCGCAGCGGACCAGCGGGGACATGCGATCGGCGTCGCCATCGACACGTATACGATGACCGACTTGGAAACCCGGCACCAAGCAGTCACGACGCTTGAGCGAGCGTTGCAAGTTGAAGGAAGGAGTGCCGGATCTGCGGGTTTTCGAGGTAAACAAGGTAACGTGGTTTGAGGGTGAATCCGCTAAACCCTTGAAAAGATGGAGCGGGAGACGGGGTTCGAACCCGCGACGTCCAGCTTGGGAAGCTGGCATTCTACCACTGAATTACTCCCGCTCAGTTAGTCCATTTAAGTATTGCAGATTCAGTGTATTCACGCCAACCGAAGATCTGATGGGTATGGGAATCTAGATTCTACCACTTTGCCTCAACAACCCCTCATCTTTTCGCTAATCTTAGTGATAAACGACGATACCAAAGTTGAAAAGGGACACCACGTTTCATGAAGGTTGTATCTGATGACTTTCGGTAATCTAAAACGTTAAACGCAGTTGAAGACTAATCTTGCGGTCGTAGGTCGTCGTGGAACCTTCAGGTCCGAAGCCGCCCTGGAGGCTGAGTGATTGCCCGAAAAATGGTGAGGACAAGTCGCCATTGGGACTGGCGAAATTCGGATGGTTCAATACGTTCGTCGCCATAGCCGTCAGCGTCAGGTTATATCGTTTGGGTGTTGACGAGCCGAAGATCCCGGCAGGCGGGGGTCCGCCGGGCGGAGGCCCACCGCCACCTGGCCCACCACCGGGAGGGCCGGCGGGGCCCGGGCCTCCACGTACGCCGCCCATCCCTGGAGGCGGAGCATTTTTATCCGCTGGCCCAGACTCGCCCAAACTCCCAAATCCCCAGGTGCGCGAAATACGCAAATTCAGCGTCACCGCCGCTGGACCGCGTCCGGAATTGCGCTGGATGGTCGCTGTTCCTGGAGCGGGGTTTAAGTTGAAGCAACCGTAGCCGGGCTCGTACTTTAGATAGGTGCCCGTGCAAGCCGACGCCGACTTATTCAAGAGCGCGGGACGCTGCACTGCGCCGCCATCGCCATCCGGATCGGGCAAACCGGTCGTAATATCATAGGGCGTTCCACTGCTGGCTGTGAAAAAGGGACTCGCGCTGATCTTCCAGGGAAGCGGAATGCCCGTACCCAGTACGGCGCGATGACGAACATCACCGTAGGATGAAGGCCCCCATTCGGCTCGGAGATTGTAGGGGTCGGCAGGCAACCCTTCGTTGTTGTCCTCGCCGTAAGAAAGCGCATAGAAACCAAACAGGAAAAGCTTCTTGTAATTCACCGTCGGGTTGATGAAGAGCTGGCTGGTTCGGCTATACCCGACGGACTCGGTCAAGAGTCGCACGGTCTCGTCGCCGTAGGGATAAATCTCAGTTCCCGGGTATGGTGCGTTCGCGTCGGTCTGCTGCAGCAAATGAACCCCGCGACTGTTGATGTAATTGGCGCTCAGACGGAAGGAACGGTTAATTTGCCGATCCACTCCGACATTGGCTTGATAGGTGCGCGGCGCCCTCAGATCGGGGGCGAGTAATTGAATGCTCTGCGGTTGGGCTGTACCTGCGAGAGAACTGAGCGACGGCACGGACGGAAAAAAGTCGGGATTGGAAATCAGATAGGACAGTTGCGTCACACCGTTGTAGCGGATCGCATCCAGCGTTTCGGTGTCGGCGACGCGATCGTAAAAAATTCCAAAGCCGGCTCGCAATACGGTTTTCGCGGCTTTGTTGGCGCCGCCATCAATACCCCAGGCAATCCCGAGACGCGGCGACCAATCGCCGTAATCATGAATGTTGGTTTGCGTTTCATAACGAAAACCGTAGCTCAGTGTGAAGTTCGGTCTTATTCGCCAATCGTCATTGGCGTATAGTCCCATATCGAACTGCGGCACACGCGTCAAAGGATTTCCAGCATTCAATGAGAAAAAAGACGCGCCACCTCCAGCGGCACGAATTTGGGCGGCAGTGTAGCTCTCCTGCTGGAGCAGGAGTGTCTGTTGGTAGACTTGCAACGCGGTGAGCCCGACGGAAGTCCCCGGGATCGGTTGCCCGTTAGAGTCCAGCGCCTCGCCTTGGCCCCCAAGAAACGTAAAGGTGCCGTTGAAATTGGTATTGGAATAGTCGTTGTTGAAGGATTGCCTCAACCGGCCGCCCCACTTGATGGTGTGCGTGCCATGCGTCAGCGTCGTCATGTTGTCCAATTCCAATTTATTGGTGTGATTGTTGGAACGCCCCACTGTTGCGCTGCCTCCGGTAAACGCATCCTCCACTGAGATGCTGGGCGCGTCACCGGCTCCTAAGTATCCGCTAGTGGTCCGCATGTATTGGAAGCGCGCCTCATTGATGAGAGTTGGACTGATGATCGTGGTGAATATGGCCTGCAGGTCCTTTTCGGTGGTGCGCTGATTGAACGCAGTGGAGGGCAAATTAAACGTGCTGCTCGTCGTGCTCGCAACAGGCCCCGCCGTTTGGGCACTTGCGCCGAGTTGGTTATCGAGGCCAATCCGAACGTCTTGATAGCGCACTACAAGGGTATTGTTTTGGTTAATTGCGTAGTCCACTCGCGGAACAATTGTTGTACGAGTTTGGGGCGTTAGCAATGCCTGGTTCACGGTTTGCGGCAGCAAACTAGCGTTCAAATCGGTCGCCAGAATGAAGGCGTTTTCAGTAATGTTGCGTCGTTCGAAATCGAGCGTGAAGGATGCCTTGTTCTTCTTGATAGGACCGCTCACGTTGCCGCCGAAGAACAGGTTCTTGTAAGGCGGCAGCGACGACGACTGCGTATACAATGGACTGCGCGTGTTGAAATACTGATCGTTAAACTGAAAGAAAGCCTGCCCGTGAAAGTCATTCGTACCTGGTTTTGTGAATATCTCGATTCGTCCAAAGCCAGGCCTGTCGTATTCAGGCGAGAACGGATTCGAATTGATTCTGACCTCTCGAATCGAGGATTTCGGAGGCAAGTTGCTGCCCGTGAAACCGTCAATATAGATCTGCCCGCCTTCGGGCCCCGCTCCCGGCCCAGCCATCGCCTGCAACTGCTGAGCGAGCTCGTCGGGATCATCAGAAAGCGCCTGAAGCTCGTTCTGCCTCAGAACCAGTGCGCCGCCATTCGAGCTGGGGTCTGTGCTAACGGAAACTCGGTTCGCTTCGTCCTCCACGTTTAGCACTTGAGACGTGGCCTCGATTGTAAGTTGTAAATCGAATGCGGTCGGGCCGGTAATTTCAAGATCTCGTCGCTCCCCGACGGTGAAGCCTTTCGCAATAACGCGGACGCTGTACTTTCCTGGCTGCAATGTAGGAAAGTTGTATTTTCCAGAGTCGTCCGTCCTGGCTCGATGTTCGCCGTCGCGCCCGCGTAATTGGATCAACGCCTGAGGAACTAATGCGCCTGACGGGTCGGTGATGGTTCCTTGCAAACTGGCCGTGGCTGATTGCCCCCTCAGCGCGACCGGAGCCGCAAGACTGACAACGCACCATATAAGTACAAACAGCTCTCGTAGACTCTTCATGAGTGAATCCTCTTTGACAAATGCTGGTTCTCTGGGCTTGGAGGACTCGGGTTACGGGCCCATGCCGGACAGACCGATGCCCCCGAGCATTCCACCCAGATCCATTCCAGAGGGCATGCCACCCGTCGGCATTCCTTGAGGAAGCCCTCCGGCGCCACTTGGCCGGTTACCTGCGGCTGCTCCCGCACCGGATTGCGCCGTAGCCATCCGTACTAACATTTCCGCGTTGGCGAGGAGCATGATACCGGTGACGCGATCGCTGGTGGCGCCCTTGGTGCTGGAAACGATAACGGTCTGGCCGGGCTTCACGTCCTCCAGTGTTCCCGCCGGCATCATCTCCACCATCTGCGCGAGCGTAGGTCCTCCACCAGGTGGTCCGACGCCTGGCACCATGCCGCCGAAACCTCCAGAGGGAGGGCGTCCCGGGGGTGGACCACCACCGGCCCCCGGTGCGCCTCCCATTCCTGGGAAGCTCGGCATTTGCTTAATGCGCGAGTCGGGCGTCAGCCTGATTACCAGCGGTTTGCCGGTTCCTGTTTCCTGAATGGTAATTTCCTTCGCGGCGCCGTCCACGGAGACCACCGAGCCAGCCGTGGTTAAGAATGTTCCGAAAACCACTTCGTCGGCCGCTATCGCCAGACCGTCTGGAGTCTTCCCGCCGCGCGCTCGAAGCTGATCGCCCACGCTGATTTCATCTAACTTGCTTGGTTTGGCATCGGCGAACTTGACCGAATCCGGAGCATATCTGCGAAACTTCGTTTGATCGGACACCGTAACCGTGGGCCGTGTTTCGCCCTGGAAAGTACGAATCCGCAAGGTAATTGTGCTGCCGCTCTTGGCGGCGACGATGCCGGAAATCCCGCGCGTGTTCCAATCCTGCCGATCAGCCTCATCGCGTTTGCCGATATCGGCGGCGGACATGATGATGATGCGCCGGACATTTGTACTGTCTGGCGCTAGTGTCACCAGAACGCGGTCGCCAACCGATAGTTCAGCGACGTTGACCGTCACTGCATTCTTCAGAGTCTTCTCTCCAGGAGCCACTCTCTCGGCAACGGTGTCGGCCGTGAGCTTCACGCCCACTACCGCGGCGTTATCCGGCTTGATTTCTACCTCTATCTCGGGCTTGAAAGCCGTCACCGTGCCGATAAAGGATTTGCTGGCCGGCGGTTGCGCGGCTGCCGGAGGCAGCGCAGAGGCAACCAGAATTAGTGCTGCTGCTGCGACTTTCCTCATTTTCTCTAGTGAACAACGCTTCGGTACCAGATGCGCCTTAAGTTTTGTAAAAGTGAACTCCAGACTCTGCGATTCCGGCGAAATTTGAGGTAAAGTGGCATCACTGACAACGGGATGGAAACACGACCCGAGACCGGCGGTTCTCTTCGATCGATCCTTCTGGTTGAGGACGATACCGAGCTTTGTTCCTTGATGAACGACTTTCTTTTGCCCCAAGGGTTCCGCCTGGAGGCGGTGCATGACGGCCGTCAGGGCCTGGCTCGCGCTCTGGAAGGCGATTTTGACCTTGTGATTCTCGACGTCATGCTGCCGATTCTCAGCGGTTTCGAGTTGCTGCGGATGATTCGAAAGCGCAGCGCAATTCCCGTGATCATGCTGACCGCCCGCACGGCGCAAGAGGACCGCGTCACTGGCTTGGACGCGGGAGCGGACGACTATCTCCCGAAACCCTTCGGCCCGGAAGAGCTCGTGGCCCGCATCCGGGCAGTGTTGCGACGCGTTGGAAAGGCGGAAATGCTGGAGCCGCGAACGATCTCGACGGGAGGGGTTGAACTCAATCCCCAGACCCGCGAGGTCTGGCGCCATGGCGAGAGAGTCGAAATCACCGCGATTGAATTTGACATTCTCGAGTTCCTGATGCGATCGGCCGGCCGCGCTGTATCGCGCGATGAGCTGACGGCAATCCTGTACCAGCGCGAGTCCACGCCTTATGAACGCTCGCTGGATGTGCATATTAGCCATCTGCGGAAGAAGCTGGAAGGCGCGGATAGAACGCTGATCCAGACCGTGCGGGGCGTCGGATATCTTTTTGCTGCGCGCCCCGAGCAGTCCAAAGTGGAGCACGCCAAATGAGATCCGTCTATCTAAGGATTTTGCTGTGGTGCTTCGTCACCCTGCTGCTTTCGCTGGTCGCGTTCGTGATGGTTTCGACTTTCGTTTCAGGAGCGGCGGCACGCGGAGGATTCATCACTGATATCCACGCGTGGCAGACAGCGGAGGCGGTGCGGGCCTACGAATCCGGCGGCTCGCCAGGACTGGGCGCGTATTTGGGAAATCTGCATCGCTTCATGAAGGAACATGACTATCTCACGGATGCGGGTGGCAAGGACCTGCTGACGGGCGAAGACCGATCCGGTTTGTTGAAGCTTGCGCGGCCGGCATCGGAACGGCCGCAAGAGTCGAATGGCCACCTGGTGATGGTTACTCCATCGCCCGACAAACGGTATCGCTTGATCAGCCTCTTGCCCCCACCCTTCGGCATCCGGAGCTTGCTCCCTTACTACTTTCTGATTCTAGTGGCGATTGCACTGGTTTGTTGGATGCTGGCGCTGAACATCGCGAGGCCATTGCGCGATTTGTCTCGAGCGGTGGAGCGCTTCGGCCGCGGCGACTTGGACGTGCGCCTGAATTCGCGCCGCAAAGACGAAATCGGCGAACTAAGCAGAAGCTTCGACCGCATGGCGGAGCGCATCGGAACTCTGGTAACCGCCGAACGCCGCTTGCTGCAGGACGTGTCACACGAACTGCGATCCCCACTAGCGCGTTTGAGCTTTGCGGCCGAACTCACTCGGAGGGCACCGGATCGAGACGCGGCGGTGGAGCGGTTGAAGAAAGAAATTGACCGCCTGACGGATTTGGTCGGAGCATTGGTCGAGGTGACGCGTGCGGAAGGCGATCCGTCGGCTACTCAGTGGGAGCCTCTTCAGTTGGGAGAGCTACTTCGCAGTGTGGTTGACGATTGCAGGGTGGACGCCGAGGCGCGTGGCTGCAGCATCGGCGTCAAAGGCGAGTTCGATCTGACTCTACAGGGAGACCGGGAATTGCTGCGCCGCGCAGTGGAGAACGTTGTCAGGAACGCGATCCGGCATACTCCGCGGGGAACTACCGTGGACGTCAAGATGGAATCCGCCGATCAAACGGTTCTGATTAACGTTCGTGATTCCGGCCCGGGAGTTCCCGAGGAATTGTTGCCCAAGATTTTCCAACCGTTCTTCCGCGTAGACGATTCGCGCGATAGCTCCACGGGCGGCGTGGGCCTCGGTCTTGCGATCGCTTACAGGGCCATCAGCGTCCATCATGGTCGTCTGTGGGCGCAGAACGTGCATCCAGGATTGAACGTGTGCATCGAGCTTCCGCTGGCGGCGTGACCGCCGTCATTATCGCTACACCTGGTCTTGCAAATTTCTCTGAACCGGAGTTATCGATTGTGACGACCGCGGCCCGGTCCAGGAGAAATTGATGAGCACCAACACCCGTCCTCCCGGCGGGCGGCTGCCAAGTAAGGGCAGCAATATGCTTAACGCAACCGGCTACGCCAAGACACATCCTTGTGCGAATTTAACCAGAGGAAGACGTGTACCGTGAGTAAGAAAATAGACAGACCGGGGCAGGTCGCAGATATTATCGGGCGCTTCCTTTCAGGCTCAATGCGGTATCCGCAAGAGTTCAATGATTTCTTTGAGTGGCGTCTTGCAGACCCGAAGCTGGATGCCTACCGTAGACGATGCGAGATCTTGCACACTGAGTTTGAACCTCGCCGAGGCGAGGACCCAAAGCAACGAGCGCAACGGGAGGCCTCCGCAGTGCGAGAGTTGGAGAGCATGGTGGCGGAATTGCGCTCGCTTGAATAACAGCGCAAAGTAGACTTCGACTGCCGCATGGGCTTCGCGATCCGCGCGCCCATCGCTCTTTGAGTGTCCCTTGCAATTCATAACGCTGGGGACGTATGCTGCTCACAATAATGAAACGACTACCAGCATTTCGTTGCTTAACATTGATTGCCAGCCTGGGTCTGGCATACTTCTGTTCGGAACTTGTAGCACAGGATGTGGCGATCACCAATACCCGCATCATCACAGTCACCGGTCCAGTCATCGAGTCCGGCACCATCATCGTCCGCGGCGGCAAGATCGTTTCCGCTACCGCTGGTTCGGCCAGCTCCGCCGGTCTAAAGGTGATCGATGGCAAAGGCATGACCGCGATGCCCGGCTACATCGACGCCCACAAGCACGTCGATAAATTCAATAAAGATCAGGCGGAGTCCGTTCTCGAAGCCGGCTACACGACCATCCTTTCTGGCGGCGGCACGGCCGAGGATAACCTCAAGCTCGCGCAAAACATCGATTCTGGGGTCTTCAACGGTCCCCATATCATTCCTTCCGCTTCCTTGCCGGTCGTAGCCCGGGACTTCCGCACGATCCTCGATAAAGGGACCCTGGTGGGGCTCACTCCCGATGCTGCTCGCGCCGCGATCCGCGAAATGGCGGCGAAGGGCATCCGGCACACGGGCGAAATTGTCATGGCCCCCGGCGGCCCCAGTCCCGAGGACACTGCCGTTCTCAAAGCCGTGGTGGACGAAGGGAAAAAGGTAGGTGTGCAGATCAACGTCCACGCTGTCTCCACGCCGGCCATGACAGGCGCCATCGATGCGGGCATCACTCGCCTGGTCCATATGCCGAACAAAGACTTCACGGGCCACGAAGATGCAAAGAAAGTCGCTAACACGGGCTCCATCGTGCTAGGGTTGCTCGCGTTTGGCGCGCCGATCATCGACCGTTATTCCGGACCGCCCGCGCAGGTGCAGTTTCCGAAGGACGACTCGCCCCGCTTTCGCGACGGTAAGCCGTGGCCGGAGGCGATCAACGGAGCGAATCGGGACGCTGCCGGTAAAGCCACGGGTACTGAGGCCGGGTTCACTATCGTCAACGCGCGGACCATCTGGGACGCCAGTAACGGCCAGGCAGTCGGCTGGTGCACGGATCAGAACTACGACGACAAGGTGGTGCTCGAGCACGAGCTGAAGTCGTACAGTGTGATGTTCTCCATGTCGGACATTTTCCGCATCATCACCATCAACACCGCCCGCTATCTCAATATGGAGAATCAGATCGGGTCTATCGAGCCAGGCAAGGTGGCGGACATCATCTTGCTTCAGGGCAATCCGCTCGAAAACATCTATCCGATGCTGAATACCAAAGTGGTGCTGCGGAGCGGGAAGATCGTCGTCGACAAACGATAGTTGCCTGCGCGCGCCGAAGAGGAGAGACGACGCGAATTGACTAAATTATCACATCAGGATAATTTAGTGTTTGACTCGGCTCGTGGTGCGCCCGAAGATTTCAAATCTGTATCCTTGGCTGGTTAACGCTAGCGTACTCGTGACTATAGGTGTGCTCGCGCCGACGGCATTCAGCCAGAGCGCCGGGGATCCGCTCGACATCGTTTATTTACGCTCGAACTTCTTTGTCATTGCCGGTGCTGGCGGCAACATCGCGGCGCAAGTTGGACCGGATGGCGTGGTCATAGTGGATGCAGGCACTCGTGAAGCAGCAGACCGCGTAATTAGCTCTTTGAAGAAGGTCACCGACCAGCCGATTCGCTACATCATCGATACCGGCCCAGATACGGACCACGTGGCAGGCAATGGGATCTTAGCGAAGACCGGGCGAAGTATCTTTGCAGCCGGGACTGAACCGCTGGGAGGCGACTTCGCTAAAGCGATGACCGATGGCTTTGCGGCAAGCATCATTGCACCGAATCAACTCCTTGCCAGAATGAGTGCGCCGACCGGCCAGAAAGCGCCATTCCCGTCGGATTCATGGCCGACCGAATCCTTCGCGGAAAAACGGAAATATATTTACATGAATCACGAAGGCATCGAAATTTTCCGGCAGCCGGCCGCCCACAGCGATTCCGATAGCATCGTATTCTTCCGAGCCTCCGATGTAATTGCGGCGGGCGACCTAGTGGACGCGAATCTGTTTCCGGTCATCGATTTGGAGCACGGTGGCAGCATTCAGGGCGAAATCGAGGCTCTCAATCAGATCATCGAGTTCTCGGTGCGGCCGATACCGTTCGTTTTTGAAGGCGGCGGAACTTACATCGTCCCGGGACACGGCCATATATATGATGTCTCGGATGTAGTCGAATATCGCGACATGATCGTCATAATCCGGGATCTGATCCAGGACATGATCAATCGCGGTATGACGCTCGAGCAAATTAAAGAAGCTTCCCCTGCGAGAGGATGGGAGCTTCAATTCGGGGCCAATACCGGCCCCTGGACGACCAATGATTTCGTGGAAGCAGTTTACAGGAGCCTAATGGTGAAACAAAAGTGAGCGGCGCTACGCGTCTAGCGTCTCCTTATCTGCTCTTGTCATGTACTTGCCTCGCGGTAGTTGCGCTGCCTTTGGCGGTTACCATTACGGGCCCAGCGGACGCACAACCTCCGCCTCATGTGTTACTCGACGCGCAGGTATCGGCCAAAGCGTCTGCGCCATTTGATATCACCGGTTATTGGACCTCGGTGATTACTCAGAACTGGCGACTCCGTATGGTGACGCCTCCCAAAGGGTATTACATGGGCATCCCGATGACTCCCGCGGCCAAACAAGTCGCCGATCAGTGGGACCCGGCCAAGGAAGAAGCGTCCGGCAGCCAGTGCAAAGGGTATGGCGCGGCGCTGATCATGACGCTTCCGGAGCGGCTTCGAGTTACCTGGCGGGATGACAATACACTTCGCATGGATATTGATGCTGGGATGCAGACTCGTGCGCTCCGCTTCGGCCATGAAAGGTCCGTTTCTGGCAACGCAACTTTACAAGGCGATTCAGTGGCGGCATGGATTCCCCGCCGAGGCCCGGCCGTGCCCCCGAGCACACCGTCTGCGCGATATCTCAAAGTCACTACCATCCACATGCTGGCGGGATATCTTCGCAAGAACGGCGTGCCCTACAGCGACAAAGCCGTGCTAACTGAGTTCTATGATTTAATCGGCGAGCCGGATGGAGACCAATGGATGATTGTTACGACCAAGGTGGATGACCCAATTTACCTCGAAGACCCACTAATCCTTAGTGCGCAATTTAAGAAGCAGGCGAACTCTTCCGGATGGGATCCTACGCCTTGCTCGGTTAAATAAGAATGCGCCGAACCTACAACCAAGCTGCAATCATTTTTCTGGCTCTCGTCACAGCGGGTCTTCGCCTATCCGCCCAGATCGATCTCTCCGGCTCCTGGGCGGCGCGGAACTACGGCGACGCGCTCGGTAATCGGCCGGGTCCCGGTCCAACGCCGGTAGACTATCTGGGACTCCCCATCAACGAGAATGCCAGAGAACGAGCTCTCCTCTATTCGCCTTCACAAATCTCGATGCCGGAACGGATGTGCTCGTTGTATGCGCCCATATACGTACTGCTGGGGCCGTTCGGTTTGAAACTATCCAACGAAACGGAGCCGCGCAATGGCACGACCACTGCGTGGAGAATCGCGGCTTGGGAGGATATGGGGACTATAACGATCTGGATGGATGGACGGCCTCATCCTTCAGCCAATGCTCCCCATGAGCCTGGCGGATTTACTACCGGTGTTTGGGAAGACGATGTACTCACGACGTTCACTACTCATATGAAAACCGGCGTGCTTCGTCGCAACGGTGTTGCAACCACCGATCGGGCCACGTTGAAGCTGCGCTTCTTCCGCCACGATGACATCCTGACAGTAACCGGGCGGATCGACGACCCTCTCGTCCTTACAGAGCCCCTGTATCTAACGAGAACATTTCAGTTAAGCAAGGTCCCGCCCTATCCGGCAGTTGGAGGGCCATGCATTCCGGGGGACGAAGGGGTACCTGTCGGATCCGTGCCGCATTATTTGCCGGGGAAGAATCCCTTCCTCTTCGAAATGACAACGAAGTACAACATTCCACACGAAGCGGCTCTGGGCGGAGCTGAAACGATGTATCCCGATTTTAGGAAGAAGATAAGAGACTCTTACGAATTTCCGAAACCCTGCACGGCGGATTGCGGCGGACCAGGAGCTTTTCCTTTAAGGTAAATAGCAGTTCGAAGCGGACGCCGTCGGACGAGTTGACGAAGGGGCCGAGAACGCGTCGGCGCAGACCTGCATCGGATTGCAGAACCAACGACGGTTTCTCTATGGCCGGCGAACCGCCCCATCTGATCGAGGAACACTCGCAGCGGGGGGGCCACCGCCCGGCGGCGGCGTTCCAGCCCCCGCGTCCCAGTGCTCAGCCAACTTGCCGTCATGGATGCGAAACATATTGAAGATATACGCGACCGCCGGTTGACCATCTTTGCCGTCCGGGAGCTCACGCTTCGTGAACAGCATCACGCGGTCGCCCTCCGCCATGACCGCTATGATTTCCGGGGGCTTGAAGTTTGGGTTAGGTGGCCTCGACGGCTGCTGCTGCATGGCGCGAACGAACGCGTCACGCCCTCCCCCGGGACCTCCAAACACCGGGTTGTGCTGAATATAGTCGGGGCGCATGTACTTCTCCGCGATACCTGCGATCTGATCTTTTAGATTGCCGGCGGCCTCCCCTTTGTAGAGTTCATTGTAGAAATCCAGCACGAGTTTTTTGTTGGCGGCTTCTTGGGAAGTTTCCGCCGTCCGTGCAGCTGGGGCGCCAGCCAGCAATGCCAGCGCCAAGCTTAAATGCCAGTTGCGCGTGATTTTCATGAATCACTCCTCTGGAGGTTCCGGAACCAGGCCGTAGCGCGCCAAGCCGTCAGGCGCTCCGACCTGCCACTCGCAGTTATATTCATCGAAGATCATTTTGTCCGGGCGCCACGCGTAGATGCGAACCATCGACCAGGGCGACGTATACATCTCCGAGTCATCGATCGTGGTGACAATTTCGAGCTTGGGATCACCGTAGTCGATTCGGCGTATCCTTTGCACTACATGCACCTTTGCCGAAGTGGGCGTACCGTCCACGTCGAGCCACAGCCCCTGCTTGTAGCCTGTCGTATCCACTACCAGCGTATCTCCGTCCCACCGGCCCACCGAATCACCGAAGTATTCGCGGCGGCCCGACTTCCGATGAGGCTGATTCATGCGAATGTTCCAAATGCCGTGATACTCCTGGAAGACGAACACAAGTTCTTTGCTCGATTGATAGATCTGGAACGGGAAATTCAAATCGAGCTGCCACGGTTGCCCGGGGGGCTTGCATTCTGCCGACGCGTTGACATAGGGCAAGCCATCTTCATAAGTCGACTTTACGCGGCGATCGCGAATGCGCCGCCCCTTGGCTGTAAAGGGCAGAGGGCTGCCGTACATGTCGGTCTCCATTCGAAACGTCAAGGGTTGGCCGTGAAACCAAGTCCCCTCCAGGTTTCTGGGATCGGGCGAAGGTTTGGGTGCGTCGGCCGGCAGAGGCGGCAAGGCGAAGGGCGCGGCCGGTGCTCCAGGCGGCCCACCGGCTGGCGGACCACCGGCTGGCGGTCCCCCTGGTGGCGGCACTTGAGCCATTGCCATTGCGACGAACACCAAGCTCGCAACGAACAGGCATGGATTGGACCCTGCGAATCGACGGCGCCGTTTCATTTTCGACAATCTCCCATTCAGTACCCGCACGCTCAACGCGGGAGCGGCGGTTGGCCCGCGTTCTTCCGATCCAGACACACGTCCTCTGGAAATGGGAAAGCATCATCGGGTTGCCGCTTGTAGGAAAGCGATGGCATCCCACGGCCGCGTGAATGTTTCCGGATCGGTGATGCTGATGCGATCTTCCAACGTATTCCGGTCGCGCAGCCTGATGCGCTCCACCAATTCTAATTGCTCACTATGCGGAATCCGATCGTCGAGCAGCGTTTTATCTAGGAGCCCATAGGAGCGCGCCACGAGCGTATTGCCTTCCCACGTTCCATAAGTCACGCCCTTCATCGTGGCAATCAATGGACGCTCGTGCGGCCCGCCGCCCAGGTCGATCTGCCGGAGCAAGCGGTTCCACTCGAAGGCCATGGTGATTACTTGCGGGCGCTGGAAGATGCGGAAACGGTCAGGCGTCAGCATCAGGCGAGGCAAGCCGGGCGACGAACAACGCGACATCGTCGGGTCGAAATTGTAATCGCCCTTAGCCGACGCGAGCTTGTTCTGTTCGTATTGCGCACGGCCCTTCTCGGTAAACGGTACCGGCTGGTTATCGGCTGGTTTGAGGGCCGCCTGCGGCTGCGCGAGTTTCCAGACGCCTTCCAGGTTCGGGTGGTCCTGGGCGGCGACGGGCAAGATTCCCAGGAGCATGATCCCCGCGATACCCAACTCTGCCGGCCTCTTCCGGTTTGCAATTTTCACTGATCTCGCCTCCGCGACATATTACGGCTTCGGCGCCGGAGGCGCTGCGGTTGGCTGGCCGGGCGGTCCACCGCCCTGGACAACGCGGCCGTCTTCGAGCTTCAGGCTGACTAGGAGCCCGCCGGTACCCCCACTGCGCGCCGGGTGCCATACTAACTCCACTTTCTGTCCCGGTTTGAAATCCTTGGGGACAAAGCCCTGGTGAATGAGCTGTAGCGGCGCAAGAGTGGTGGCGTAGACCTCCACTGCCTCTCCTTTCTCATTCTTGTACTCGACCAGCGCCCCCGCGTGCGGCGAGTTCCAATCGAATTCTTTCAGTATGCCCGAGGCCATCTTGGTGACGGTCTGGTCATATGCGGCAGCAGAATGATGCGCCACACCCAGAGGCGCAAACACTAGCAGCGAGCTGGCAATCGATACGAACAGTTTCCAATAACGCATTAAGTCCCTTTCTCTCCTTGTCCCTGCAGCGCCACGGGAGAGGCCAGTTGTAGATGGAGTGCCGCTAAATCCTTGAACCGCGACAATCCTTGAACCGCGATTGACATCTTGGGCAGAATTATCATAATATGCGAATCGTTTGTCAAGGAGCTTCACAAGCAAATCACATTGGGATGCCGACAGCACCAATTTCAAAAGGAAGGCCGCGATGCGCTGGAGCGTGCCCATGCACGGTCCGACTATTGTTACCTCGAGTTAGGCGGCTCAGCCTGCATGATCAAGCTTGCTGCTCTTAGTGGTAGTCGGCTCGTCCGGACGCCGCATTCTACCGAGGGTCCGTGTTGTAGACACACAAAGTGTGATGTGGTGTGCTGTGGTAGGGAATCTTGACCGTGTTGTCGTAATCTCGCGATCATTGGCTTATGAAACGCTCGGCTAGTTTGCATAACACAAATCCTGGATCTAAGAATTCAAAGAGCCGAGTGCAGTCACCTCGGCCGGCACGCTCGGAGAGCAGCGGGGACCGTCTGCTCTCCATTCTCGAACTGTTCTCGGACGAGCAGCCGGAGTGGACCGTCGAGGACGCCGCTCAGCGGCTCGAAACCTCCGTGCCTACGGCATATCGCTACTTCAGAAGTTTGGCCAAGGTGGGTCTCATCAGCCCAGCGGCGGGCGCGAATTACACTCTGGGGCCGGCGATCATCGAAATGGATCGGCAGATCCGGCTCCGTGATCCACTCTTACGCGCGGGCCGTCCCGTGATGGAGGACCTGATTCGGTATTCTCCCGAAGGTTCCGCGATTCTGCTCTGCCGGGTATTCCACGATAGAGTCATTTGTGTTCACCAGGTGGTAGGCCCGGGGCCACAAGTTCCAGTGAGCTACGAACGCGGCAGGCCGATGGGCTTGTTTCGCGGCGCCACTGCGAAAGTCGTGCTCGCCCATCTTCCTACCCACAAACTAAAGAAGCTGTTCGCAGAGCATACCAAGGAAATCAAGGGAGCGGCGTTAGGAGATAACTGGGAAGTTTTCAAAACAACGCTGGCTGGCATTCGCCGGGCCGGAGCTTGTATCACCCGGGGCGAGGTCGACCAGGGTAGGGTTGGGATCGCTGCGCCGGTATTTGCGTCAGATGGATCGATCGTGGGTAGCTTGAGTTCCGTAGTGCCGGCGTACCGGGCTGATGAAACCCTGGTGGGGCGAATTCTCCCATTGACGATCGCTGGAGCACGTGAAATAGAGCGTTCCATGCAGGCGCGCGAAAACTCGGGATTAACGATAGAACGGCGGCGGAAAATACGATGACCGCTTATTAGGACAATCCGATAATCGCCGTTCCGTGAGATTAAATCGGCATTGTGTTTCGAAAGAACGAATCGGTGAGGGAGACATATGCGGCACATCGCAAGCGCTATCGGAATCTTTGCGGCGGGCACCCTATTTGGTACCCTCCTCATGCAGCCCGGACAAGCCCAGAGCGATCGGATTGAAGGAATCCGTTTGAATCATGTCGGTGTGTGGGCCAAAGACTTGAACCAGTCGTTGGCCTTCTACACGAAGGTAATGGGCTTTCGTGAAGGCTTCGTGATGAAAGACCCCCAGGGGAATCCGACCACATACTATCTTCAAATCAACAAAGACACATTTCTAGAGCTGGCCAAAGCGCCCGCGGATCGTCAGCCGGGGTTCTCTCACGTGGGTATTTGGGTGGATGACATAAAGTCCGTCGTTACCACATTACGCCAGCGAGGGCAAAAGATTGATGATGCGCGGGTTCTAGGAAGCAAGGCGGCGCTCACCAATATTACGGACCCCGACGGAAACAGAATTGAGTTGTTGGAATTCACGCCTGACTCTCTCCAGCGCAAAGCGATCGACTCATGGAAATAGGACGGCTCATCGCGGTGTTTGCGGCCGGCGTCGTCGCGAGCCGCACAACCGAGCGCGGACCTCAGACCCGCCGAAAAGGTTTTCAAGAATGTCCAGGCACTGAAAGGCATTTCGGCGAACGAATTTATGGCCACTATGGGCTTCTTCACCGCCTCGCTTGGAGAAAGTTGTACCTACTGCCACGTCGAGGAATCGGGCGGCAATTGGGACCGGTACGCCGACGATAACGAGCACAAGCGCACAGCGCGTACTATGATCGCCATGGAAGGCGCTATTAACAAGAGTTTCTTTGGCGGGCGGCGCGAGCTCGACTTGCTATTCCTGCCATCGTGGCATGGAGAAGCCGCAGACAACCCCCGATTTGGAGGTGGTGTACGGAACGCCGCGTTTCCCGCCGCCCGACCAACTGGTCACCGGAGACGAATCGGCGGCCGCCGTGGATGCGGTCTTTGTGAAATACATCAACGCGCTTGGCGGCAAGCAGCGTGTGAGCGCTCTGAAATCGCTGGCTGCCCAGGGAACCTATCAGGGCTATGCGGCGCCGAAGCACCCGTTTGAAATCTACGCCAAAGCCCCGGCGCAAATTACTACGGTTATCTCATGGAGGCGCTGATGGCGATACCGTCACCACCTTTGACGGGCGGGAGGGCTGGATCGAAGCGCCGCTGAACGACCGACCGCAGCGCTTCACAGAGCTTACGGGAAGCGATTTGGATGGAGCGCGCCTGGACGCAATGCTAACGTTCCCCTGGCAGATTAAGGATACTTTGCGCCAGTGGCGCGTCGGGATCCCGTCGACCATAAATGACCGCGATGTGCGCCTGATCCAGGGCACGAGTGATGGCCGTTACCCGGTAAACCTATATTTTGATGACGAATCGGGCCTGTTGGTGCGAATTGTGAGATATTCGAACACGCCTGTCGGCCTGGGACCAACGCAAATCGATTACGCAGATTACCGTGAAGTCGCAAGTCTCAAAATCCCCTTCAAGCGAACTGTCATCTGGCTAGACGGGCGCGCCACCATTGAGCTGAACGAAGTACGACTCAATGCGGACATTGAGGGAACCCGATTCGCGCGGCCCACGAGTCGGTGAGATCGAGATATATAAGTACGAGAGAGGTCAACGAAATGGAACGTAAGCTCTACATCACATCCTTAATCGCACTGGGATTGGCAGCAGCTCCTACAGGACTGTTCGCACATCACGGTTCTGCGCTGTACGACACCAACAAGCGCATTACGGTTCAGGCAGTCGTTACGGACTGGTTGTGGGCCAATCCCCACTGCCTTCTTGAATTTGATGTGAAAGATGACAAGGGGAACACAGTGCACTGGAACGCTGAAGTCAGTAATCCGCAGGATATGACGAACCTAGGCTGGAGCCGGAAAATGTTTAAGCCGGGGGATGAGGTCACTCTGACGCTGGTTCCGGCCAAAAACGGCGAGCCCATTGGGCGCATCGTCGAAGTGATTCTCAATGGCAAGAAGTACACGGGCATGGGGGTGCGGCCGCCGGCACCGGAAGAGAGCAAATAATAAGACGCGGTAGCAGCTTTCCGCGCGGAAAAGGAGTGAGTCATGTCTGAGCGGTCTGCAGTGTTGGCGCTGGCTGTAATCACGGCTTGGATGCATCCGTTTGTCGCGGTCGCTCAGACCGCGACTGGTGGTGCGGCCGCGCCGCCTCCCGTGCGCGACCTTTCTGGGGTGTGGCAGCCCGCGAACGCGCTAGACGGGATCCAGCCGAATGGCGCGCGCAACATGCCGGCAGATGGAAAACACGAGCCTCCCTACACGGCGTTTGGCCTGGAGCTCTTCAAACGCAACAAGCCGTCCAACGGCACGACCGAGGTAAACCCGGCCGAAGAAAATGATCCGGCGCATGCATGCGATCCTCAGGGATTCCCGCGGGAAAACCTATTTGAACTAAGAACTACACAGATTGTCCAAAACCCGAACCAAACAATCATCCTGTACACCTATGGCAGGATCTACAGGATCGTTTGGACCGATGGCCGAGCGCTTCCAAAAGATCCCGACCCGCGCTGGTTTGGTTATTCAATAGGGAGATGGCGCGATGATTACACTTTTGTTGTTGAAACCAGCGGGACGGATGCAAGGACATGGTTGGACAATGCCGGCCGCCCTCACACTGAGGACATGCGTGTTGAGGAGATCTTTCATCGCGTAAATCGCGATCGTATGGAGCTCAGTATGACCATTGATGACCCAAAGGTCTACTCAAAACCGTGGCTCGCTCTGGACAACCTACCCATGAGGTTAATGCCTGCTAACACCGACATGCCCGAGATGATGTGTTCGCCTTCTGAATTGGCGGAATACAACAAGAGGCATGCCTCCAAGGGACAGAACCCGAGCAAACCGTAGCGATCGAATCCGGCCCGGTCCAAGCCGTTGCCACAAGAGTGAAAGATGTTCTCTACCCGAGCGCGGAGCGGTCCTTTTCGACCGAATGGACGGCGTAGACATTCCATTTTGGGCTAAATCGAGCCTAACTGGGACCCCTTATCTCGCCTTCTGCCTCGCCTTGTAAGCGCCCGGTGAGGACCGTCATCCCTCGGCAATCCAAGCCTGTGATCTTGGAAGAGTGGGAAGTGCGAAGGGCGGAAGTTTGATCAACGAGCCGGAGTGAAAACGGCGATACGTGTATCGCGAGCACGGGTGGAGGTGGGGCCGTCGGCAGCGCAACTCGTGCCGGTGCGGATCAGCGACGTGGTCAGTGGGGAGCAGGCGCCCACGAAGTTTTACGCGGGCGTGATTGTGGTAGAGCATGGAAGAGTCCGTATCCGCGTCGAAGGAGCGGTGGACGCCGACAGCCTGCGGCTCATCCTGGAGCGCGTGGGCCGATGATTTCGCTGCCGAGCGGCACCAACATATGGATTGCCGCCGGTCACCGACCTGCGGCGCGGCTTCACCGGGCTGAGTGCGGGGCGCAAACTCTTTTGGAAAGGGAGCTTACTCCGGGCATGGTTTTCGTTTTCTCCGGCCGGCGCGGCGATCTGGTAGCATCGAGAATCGTTAACTTGGGCAGCGCGTCTTGCCCTCAGGAACGTACCCGAAGGAGCCGGATCGCCTGTGCGTCGACCAGGAGATCCGCCGAGTGTTCGCTAACGTTTGTACTTGTCTGTGAAGGAGATTCGCAAGCCCGACTTCAACGCCACCCACCCAACTGCCCACCCACTTTGCTTATAGCAAACGATTCCGCCGGTGTGGGAGCCAAACGACCGCCTTGCGCTTCGGCGCTTTCCAGAAGTGATCCACCTCTACTTTCCAGATTTTACCCAGGCGTGGACCATGTTCTGGAGCAGACCCAGGGCCTGCTTGGCTTGGCTGTTCCCGCATGAAGACTCAGAGCTCCGCGTGGTGTGATGGTGATTGCCGGAACTCGGCTTAGGTTTTGCGTTCTAGCCGATGTCTTGTGTCACCGCACATCGTGCATCGATCTCGCTCGGGCTGAGCGGGATTAGCGGCTGGCCGCCGAAGCGTTTCTGAATCACAGCGTCTATCACTGAGTACAGCTCTTGCCAAACCCGCGATCGTTCTCCGTTCGCCCGGCTGGGTTTGGAGAAGGCCCAAGCGATCAACAAGAAGGGGCGGGCAGGCCCGGAACCTCTTTCAGCAATCAGGATCACCTCGATATAGCCGCCACCAGATAAAATGCACCGACACCGCACGTCATCGGGTTTACCTCGTCTAACATCCGTCGTCTGGTAACCGGCGCGCCGACACTCGGCGACGATCGCAGAGAGAATAGCGAACGCTGCGGGATCGGGCCGCGGCCGCCAGAAGCTGGAGCGCTGCTCGAAGACAGCCGAGGGTTCATCGACAGCAAATGAGCCACCGCCGAGCAAAGTGGGTGCTCCCATATGAAGAGTGTCCCATGTTGGCGGCATCGAGGAAGGATCGGCGCAATTCGAGCGACCGACGATACTAGCTTAATGAGGTAGAGTGTTGATTTTGCAATGAGCCGGAGGTTTGCGCCCCGGAGAGGAGTAGGTTCCCCTCCAGGGCAGGAGCTTCTGGGAGTCATCACCTCCCATGGGCCCTCCCGAGAGTCCTACAGGCCATCCCGAAAATCAAGAGGCGGTCGGCGGAAGCGATTGGCACGCCGGCCGCGGATGCGGCGTTGTCTGCTGAAAGGATGCGAGCAGCGCTTTCATCCCCGGCAGGCGCGCCAGCGCTATTGCAGCGAGGGCTGCCGGGAGGCGGCGCGGAAATGGTCGCGGTGGAAGGCGCAGCAAGATACCGGGAGACGGCGGCGGGCAAACAGAAACGGAACGGGCAAAGCCGGCGCTACCGGGAGCGCGTCAAAAGCCGGAAACCACCAGAGCCAGAGGCAGTTAACGAGGCCGCGAGGGTAATCACTACAGAACATTTTTTTCGACCATTGCTGCGACCGGCCAGGCTGCTACGAGAGATTCGTGCGCCAGCGGCGAAGTCCTTTGCAGCGCTTCTGTTCGCACGCGTGCCGGCGTGCGCTGGAGCGCGTCCAAGAACGGGAGCGGCGCTGGAAACAGGCGCGCGACTTAATCCGGAGATATTGATCCGCCGGCGGCGCTCGCCTTACATTCAGCCTGTCTGATGCAACTGGAGTTTCACCAGCTCGACCGGCGCTGGGAGCACCTGCGAGTGCGCCATCCGGCGCGGCAGCGGCGGCTGTTGGCGTCGCTGGCCGAAGCGGGCCAGCAAACGCCCATCGTGGTGGTGGCGGCCGAAGGCCAGGCGGACCGTTACGTGGTCATCGACGGCTATAAGCGGATCGCGGCGCTGGAGCAACTGGGCCGGGACACGGTGGAAGCGGTGGTGTGGCCGATGAGCGAGGCCGCGGCGGTGCTGCTGGACCGCTCGCTGCGCTTGTCCGAACACGAGACCGCGCTGGAGGTGGGCTGGCTGTTGGCGGAGTTGGAGCAGCGCTTCGGCTACGGGCTGGATGAGTTGGCGCGCCGGTTCGATCGCAGCGTGAGCTGGGTATCGCGGCGGCTGGCGCTGGTGGAGGTTCTGCCGGAAGCGATCCAGCAGCAGGTGCGCGAGGGCAAGATCCTGGCGCAGGTGGCGATGAAGTTTCTGGTGCCGGTGGCGCGCCAAAGCCTGGAGGATTGCCAGCGGATGGCGGCGATCTTCGCCCAGCATCACTGCGATACGCGCGAAGCCGGCCAACTGTATGCCGCCTGGCGCAAAGGTTCGCCCGCGATCCGCAAACGCATTCTGGATGATCCCGAGCTGTTTTTCAAAACGCAGCGGCAAGCGCAGGAGAAAGCTCCAGCCGGCGACCGGCGCCGAACTGTTGCGCGATCTGGAAATGGTGGCGGCGATTGTGAACCGCGCGCAGCGGCGGCTGGCGGGCGCCGCTGCCACGGAGTTGGATCACCAGCAATGCGAAGCCGCGCGGCATCAGATCGAGCGCATTCAAAAGCAACTCCAGTCGCATCGACGAAAAAATCCTACCGGAGAAGAAACCGCATGTTGAGCCAAGCGCAACGCACCACGATTCTGGAACTGAACGCGCAGGAAGTGAGCAAACGCGAGATCGCGCGGGTGCTGGGGATCTCCCGCGTGGCGGTACGCAAAGTCCTGCGCTCGAACTCCACCACAGTGCCGGAGTTGCAGCGTCCGGAGAAAGCCGAACCTTACCGGCAACAGATCCTGGAGCTTTTCGACCAGTGCAAGGGGAATCTCGTGCGAGTCCATGAGGAGTTGGTGGCGGGCGGCGCGGAGTTGTCGTATGCCGCGTTAACGGCGTTCTGCCGGCGGCACGGAATCGGCTACGCGCCGCCAGCGCCGGCGGGCCAGTATGACTTTGCGCCCGGCGAGGAGATGCAGCATGACACGTCTCCGCACGAGCTCGAACTGGGCGGCAAGAAACGCAAGGTGCAGACCGCCTCGGCGGTGCTGTGCTATTCGCGGATGCTGTTCTTCCAGTGCTACCCCACCTTCCGGCGTTTCGACTGCAAGGTGTTTCTCACCGAGGCGCTGCGCTACATGGGTGGCGCCACGGCCCGCGTCATGATCGATAACACGCACGTGGTGGTGCTGCGCGGCAGCGGACGCGACATGGTGCCGGTGCCGGAGATGGCCGCCTTTGGAGAGCGTTTCGGCTTTCAGTTCGTGGCGCACGCGATTGGGAATGCGAACCGTTCGGCGCGCGTGGAGCGGCCCTTCCAGTTTCATCGAGAATAACTTTCTGGCCGGGCGCACCTTCTGCAGTTGGGAGGATCTGAATCAGCGGGCGCGGGAGTGGTGCGACAAGGTCAACTCGACTTACAAGAAACATATCCGCGCGGTTCCGCGTGAGCTGTTCGCCGTCGAGCGGCTGCATCTGAAGCCGCTGCCGGCGTGGATTCCGGAAGTCTACCGGCTGCATCAGCGCCTGGTCGATATCGAAGGGTATGTCGCGCTGAACAGCAACCGCTATTCGGTCCCGGTGGACTGGATCGGCCGCCGCGTGGAGGTGCGCGAGACCAAGGACAAGATCGAGATTCAACTCGATGCCCGCCGCCTGGTCACGCACCGGCGCATCGCCGAAGCCGAGCACCAGCGAGTGATGCTGGCCGAGCACCGGCCGCCGCGCGGCCAGAGGGACGCGCGGCCCGATCCGCATCCCGAAGAGAAGGCCATCGTCACGGCCGCGCCCGAGCTGGCCGACTATGTCGCGGGGTTGAAACAACGGAGCCGCAAGGTGGTCACGCTTGCCCTGCGGCAACTGTTGCGCCTGGTGCGGGAGTATCCACGGGAACCGCTGCTGGGCGCCGTGCGCGAGGCCGGCCGTTATGGTCTTTACGATCTGGACCGGCTGGAACGGATGATCTTGCGCCGTGTGACGCGCGAGTACTTTCTGCTCGATGGGGAATCGGACGATGACTGAAGAACTGGAACAACTGCTGAAGAATCTCAAGCTGCGGCGCATCCTGGAGATCTATGACGAACAGTTGCGCGCCGCCGACAAGGACGACATCAGCTACTCGGATTTCGTCACGCGCCTGGTGCGCGCGCAGTGGCAGGCGAAGCAGGAGGGCGCGCTGGAGTGGCGCATCCGGCGCGCCAATCTGCCCGAGCGCTGGACGCTGGAGACGTTTCCCTTCGCCCGCCAACCGGGCGTGAACCGCAAACAGATTCGCGGGTTTGCGGAGTTGGAGTTCATCGCCAAGGCGGAGAATATCGTGCTGGTCGGGGAAACCGGAAGTCGGCAAGACCGGATTGGCTTGCGGCCTGCTGCTGAAGGCGCTGGAGAATGGCTACCGCTGCCAGTTCATCCGCGCGCAGGATCTGTTCGACGAGATGTATGCGTCGCTGGCGGACCGTTCCACGCGGCAGCTGCTCAAGCGCCTGGCGCGGCTGGACGTCCTTCTGATCGACGAGCTTGGGTATTTGAATCTGAAACCGGAGCAGTCGAACATCTTTTTCAAGCTGATGGAAGAGCGCTACCGCCAGCATTCCACCATCATCACTACGAATCTGGTGTATGACGAGTGGCCGAACTTTCTGGGCAACCGGCCGATGGTGGAGGCGCTGCTGAGTCGTCTGCGGCACTACTGCCACACGGTGACGATCGACGGTCCGTCGCTGCGCGAGCCGCAAGGTTGAGGGCATCCATCATGGACGACGGCCGCGGCCAGGAAGAATATATTCGCCAGGTTCTGGAAGCGTATCGCAAAACGCCGGGTACGATGGGGACCGTCCGCCGTCCGGACCGCGTGCTGGCCGCGCAACTCTACCAACGCGGCGTCTCCGTGAGCGTCGATCGAAAACGCATTCGTGCTGGCGGCGACGCGCCGCCTGATGCGGCCCGCCGATGCCCCGCCGTTGGGCACGATTCGTTCGCTGGCTTATTTCCTGCCGGTGATCGAGGAAGTGCTCGGCTTGCGCGTCAGCCCGGACTACTTCCAATATCTCCGCCACAAGCTCGAACGCATCGCGCCAACCCGGTAAGGCGCTCGCACCCGTGCGCGCCTTCGGCGCGGATGATGGAAAACCAACCCGCACGCCTGCGGCGTGGATGATATCGCCTGCTCCTCTCACATCCACCGACACACGCCTTCGGCGTGGATGATGACCCTCTGTATCGTTCCCGTTCCCAGTCCCGTTCCCAGCGTGGGTCACTTCAGCCAAGCGCTACTGGGTCACTCTTGCCAAGCGCCGAAGATCTCCTTAATGCTAAGCGATTACCGGCTGTTGTACGACCACTATGACGGCCAACGGCAGCGCATCCCTATGACGCGAGGAGCCTCAGCGCGAAAACTCGCAGCCTTGAAGACGGCGAAGCAACCCGCCGATAGACAAACCAAGTAATGGGAGAAGTTGATCTGGCTCTAAGGGCCGTTCCTCTTCGGGCCGGCCCTTGCCCTTGTTACTTGCAGCCGATCTGATAGACCTACCCGGAACGAAACGGAGTACCACTCATTTGTGGCCGGTCCCTCCGAAACAAACGTGACCGGCCTCTTTCATTTCACAATCCTAGCTTCCGCGCTTGGCGTGGCCGCCAACCTGCGCCAATTCGTCTGGTGTTAAGCAGCCTCCTTGTTCAGCCGGATATTCATGGTGCAACCCGGCGAGAATCAGAGCTTTCACAACGCGATGCCCGATAGGCAGTTTTATGCCTATGGCCGCTGGCGGGAATGTTGCCTTGGACCGGTTTTGGAATGCCGGGTCCCAACGCCGAGTGAGGACGACCGCGATTGTAGTGACCAACGAACTCTCTAGGAGCCTGTCCGAGTAACGCTCGAAGGGTTTAAAGTCGAGCGGTGGCGTAGCACGAAGTCTTCATCGGGCAGCCATAGTCGACGTCGGGGCGGCCGATTTTGCTCCAGGACCGCTTAGGGTTGCGACTTTGATCGAAAATCATTCCCCGATGCCTCTCATCAGTACTGCATCGCCGCGTGGAGGCGTAAAATGTTATGCGTCAGGCACAGCAGCGCCCACTCCCCTTTCACCTTCTGTTTTCCGCGTAGCAGGAATTGACGAAATCCACGCGCCTGCTTGATCTGCCCGAACACCGGTTCCACCACGCACTTGCGCGCCGCATACACGGCTTTACCGGCCTTGGTCTGCAACTTCCGCTTCATTCGATCGACCCTGGTCGCGCCTTTCGGCAACGGACCGCGCTTGGCCGGCAGGCGATGCTCGCCATGTTTTTGCTTGCCCGTCGCAATGAACCCCTGGATGGTGCGCTCCGGTTCCTCGGCCGATTCCAGGTGCTCCAGGTTCTCCTCGGAACAATATCCGTTGTCGGCCAAGATCGCTTCCGGACGCTGCCCCGACTGCTGCTCAATGAGTTCTGTCATCGGCTTCAGTTGCTGTTTGTCATTGGCTGCTTCCGTCACCGATTGCCCGACGATCAGCAGCAAAGTCGGCTCCACCGCTGCTTGCGCATTGTAGCCCTGCACTATACCGTCGGCACCTTTCAGGATGCGCGACTCCGGGTCGGTAAAGTTGTATTGATCCTTGTCCTCCGGCTTGGCTTCTGCGGCGCTCTTGCGTTCCGCCGCGGCCTTGTCCCGCGCTCGTTGCTCCAGGACTTGCTTGGCTTCCTTGATCTTGGCCAGCCGGGTCTCGCGCCGCCGCAGTTCTTCCGGCAACTCGTCGCCCCGCTGCTCGCCGTACTGGAGATCTTCCGCCTCATCGGCGGCCTCGGCCTGTGCCAGCAACTGCTTCACTTCGTCCTTCAACTGCTGTTGCTTCTCCTTCATCCGGCCGTAGCTCATCGCCTTGTGCTTACTGGCGTTGGCCTTCAACTTCGTCCCGTCCAGCGATACTCGGCCCAGCTTGATCGACCCGCACTCCAGCGCCATCGCCAAGACCTGCTCGAACAGGCTCTCGAGCGTTTCGATGTGGATCTTGCGAAACTCCGAGATCGTCCGGAAATCCGGCTGGTTGCCCGCCGCCAACACCTTGAAGGGGATGTCTTCCTGCAACCGTTTCTGTATCCGGCGCGAACTGAACACTCCCGTGCAGTAGCCGTATACCAACAACTTCGTCATCAGCCGCGGATCGTACGGCGGTTGCCCGCGCTTCTCCTGCTGGTACACCGCGTGGATCGCTGAAAGATCCAATTGGTCGACGACATCGCTGACGAAGTACACCAGATGGCTTTCAGGCAGCCATTGGCGCAGGCTCGGCGGCAACAACAGGTCTTGCTCAGGAAGGTAGGCCCGGTAGCCCTTTGGCATAAAACATTATGTGCCGGTTCCGTTCGCTCTGTTTCCTCGATCTTGCGGGATTCTCGGACAGGCTCCTAGCGATCAGACGCAGGTGTCGCTCGTTGATGGGAATCAAATAATCCAGACACTCACGGCGGATGGTCCCGATGAGTCGCTCGCAGTAGGCGTTGGCTTTCGGGGCGCGCACTGGTGTTCTGATGGGTCGCACGCCAAAATCCTTTAA
>CAVOVR010000005.1:0-947356 GCA_963699905.1 Bryobacterales bacterium | reverse complement strand
TGGCGGGCGTGAAGCGATCCTCGCCGTACAGGATCATGCTGTGGCTGCAATCCAGCATCAGCACCGTGGCGCAGGAGCTCTGATATTCGGATTGGTGCACGTGCAGATCCGCATATTCCAGATTGAGCGGGACCTTCACGCCCTCGCGCTGGATCGCCGAGAACAGTGTTTGGCTGATGTCCAGGTTCAGAGTGTCGCCGAATTCGTAGGGCTTCGCCGCGCCGCTGGTCTCGACGCCCGTGGCCAGATCGCGCGTATCATGCGCGCCGAACTGGATTTCCCGAGCGACCCCAGCAGATCCTTCAGCGTCTTGAATCCGAGGAAATCGATGGATTTGTCGGTGATCTTTACGTCTACTTTGCGATCTGCGTTGCCCGTGCCGCCCGGACCGCTCTCATTGGCCTGCGGCTGATCGGTGTTGATGTAGCCATCGTCCACGAGCTTTTGGACCAGGCGGTTCATCAGGTCGTCCATCTGCTCGGGCGACATGTTTTCCAGCGCCTGTTGGATTTGCTGGGCCTTCTCGGGATCGAACATCTCGCCCTGTTCGAGCGCGCGTTGCAACGCCTGCTTCAGATCCTCCAGCGTGTGCTGGTTCCACTCGCTGAAACCCATGTACTGGTTCTGGAATCCGCTCTCGAGGAAGAAGTCAGACAGTGCCTTGAGAAGATCTTCGGAGCTGAGCCCGAAATCATCGCCGGTGAACTTGGTGTAGTGAATCCACTTCATGAACTGCCTGTTTCCTTAATTAAATTGCTTTCGAGGCGGACGCCGGCCTTCGCCGCCCTCGGGCTCGCGCTTACGCTCGCCTGCCGTGAATCCCATCTCTTCGTTGCGGCTGATGCGGCGATGCGCATAAAGACCTTCCAAAATAAACTCGGCGGCCGACGCTCGCACTGCATCCGGTTCGCTCGCTCCCAGTCCCAGCGCGCCAGTCTTTTCCATCAGCCCCTGGATCTTGGAGAGCTGCTTGACGATGTTGGCCGAGTCCACCGATTCGTCCAGTCTTCAGCGATCCGCCCAGTTCAAACCATTGCACGATCTGCGACATGTTCACGCCTTCGAAGAGTTGGTGTAAACCTTGCCGACGGCGGCCCGGATCAGTTCGCGGGCGATGTTGTCGCCGCCCTTCAGCTCGCCTTCGTATTCCAGTTCCATCTTGCCGGTGATGGAAGGCAACGCGGCATAAATGTCCAGCACGCGCGGCACGGCCAGGTCCTCGCCGGCCTTCAGCGCGCGCCGCTCGGCGTTCGAAATGACATTTTCCAGCGCCGAAATCGGCAGCCGCTGCGAGACGCCGGAGCGTTTGTCCACGCGCTTGTCTTCGCGCGCCAGGAACGCCAGCTGCTCGACGATCTCGCGGATGTAATGCGGCACTTCGAGCCGAATGGGCGATTGCGCGCTCCACCCAGGATTCCTGCTTGGTGATGGAAAGGCCTTGTTCGATGGTCAGCGGATAGTGCGTGCGAATTTCGCTGCCGATGCGATCCTTGAGCGGCGTGATGATTTTGCCGCGCGCGGTGTAATCTTCCGGATTGGCCGTGAACACCAGCATGATGTCGAGCGGCAGGCGGACCGGGTAGCCTTTGATCTGCACGTCGCCTTCCTGCATGATGTTGAACAATCCCACCTGGATCTTGCCGGCGAGATCGGGCAGTTCGTTGATGGCGAAAATGCCGCGATTGGCGCGCGGCAGCAGTCCATAGTGGACCGTCATTTCGCTGGCGAGCTCGTGCCCGCCGCGCGCGGCCTTGATGGGATCGATGTCGCCGATCATGTCGGCGATGGTGACGTCGGGCGTTGCCAGTTTTTCCATGTAGCGATGGTCGCGGTCGAGCCAAGCGATGGGCGTCTTGTCGCCTTGCTCGGCGATCAGGTCGCGGCAGCGGCTGCAAATGGGATGAAACGGATTGTCGCGAATTTCGCAGCCGGCGATGTACGGCAAGCGCTCGTCGAGCAGCCCGGTGAGCATGCGGATGATGCGAGTTTTGGCCTGCCCGCGCAGTCCCAGCAGGATGAAATTGTGGCGCGACAGAACGGCGTTGACGATCTGCGGAACCACGGTATCTTCGTAGCCGACCACGCCGGGGAAAAGCTCGTCGCCGCGCTGCAGCTTGCAGATCAGATTCTCGCGCAGCTCGCTTTTTACGGTCCGCTCGCCGAGATGCCGCTCGCCAAATTTGCTGTTTTTCAAGGCTCCGAGAGTAGAGGGTAGTTCAGGCATAACAATGAAGACGTTCTATCAGGATTCTAACAGTAAACGTCGCTCTGCATCGGGGCCGGGGCGGGGCATCTGGCGGGGCCATCTGATATGCTCTAACTTCGAAATGACCACGGAACTGCCAGAGTTGGACTTTCAGCGCTTTTGGCGCGGCTGCAGCAATGGGCCTGAACGCTTACGAGGCGCGATCGTACCTGGTTCTGATCGGGCATCCGCGGTTCAAAGCCATCGAACTGGCGGCCCGCGCGCACGTGCCGCGCCAGAAGATCTACGAAGTCCTGGACAGCCTGGTGGAGAAGGGCTTCGCGCAGGTGGTCCAGGAGAAGACCAAGCTGTTTTCCGCCGTCGAGCCTAGCCTCGCCGTCCCCAGCTACCTGGCGCGAAGCGCCAGTTGCTGCAGCGGGAACTGACCGATCAGACCCGCATGGCCGACAGCCTGGTGGTGGATCTGGCGGCGTCGTATTCGGAAGGGCAGGTCGGCCGCGGCACGCTCGATTACCTGCGGATCGTGAGCGATCCCGAACAAATCGCGAGCAATATCGCCGCATGCTTTCCGACGTGCGCCACGAATATCTGGAATTTTCGCGGCCGCCCTACGCCGTGGATCCGCTGGACGAACAGTTGGTGAAACAGGCGCGTCTGTGCGGCGTCACCTGCCGGCTGCTGATCGAGGCCGGCACGCTGGACGGCTCACCGCCAGCGTCTCGACGAATACGCGTCGTCGGGCGTCGAAGTGGCGCAGACCGATTCGCTGCCTATGAAGCTGGCGGTATTCGATGGCGCGCGCGGGTTGGTGGCGCTGCTGGATCCCGTGATCACGCGGCCCACCTGGACCGCGATCGTATTCGAGCATGCCGGCATGGGCGAGGCCATGAAGGGGTTGTTCGAGAACTACTGGCGGCGCAGGTTGAGCGGCAAGGTGATCGAGTTCGCGTCCACGCAGGCGGTAGCTGAGAAGTAGCCGCGGTTAAGCCGGCGCCACCGGCTCGCGACGGCAACGCACTTCGCGCACCGCGTAGATGCGGCGTCCCTGGCTTTCGAAATAAGTGCGCATCAGCACTTCGCCCAGCAGGCCGGTGGTGAACATCATCAGCCCGCCCAGCAGCAGCAGCGCTCCCAGGATCACCAGCGGGCCATGATTCACCATGATTGCCTCGCCCCACAGTTTCGGAACCGACAACGTGCCGAGGATGAGAAATCCGAGCATAAATGCCGCCAGCCCCAGCCGGCCGAAGAAGTGCATGGGACGCGTGAAATATTTCAACAAAAACTTGATGGTCAGGATGTCGAACATCACGTTGAACGTTCGACCGAGGCCATAATGTGAATCGCCCGCGACACGCGGCGTGTTGCGGATCGGCACTTCGGCGATGCGCGCGCCGTAGAAACTAGCCAACGCCGGAATGAAGCGATGCAGCTCGCCGTAGAGATTGATTTCCTTGAGCACTTCGGCGCGATAAGCCTTGAACGTGGTCCCGAAATCGCGCAGGGCGATTCCCGACGATTTCGCCATCAACCAATTCGCGATGCGAGACGGAAGCCTGCGCGTGACCGCGTTATCGACGCGATCCTTGCGCCAGCCGCTGGCGATGTCGAAGCCTTCCTCGATCTTTGCGAGCAGCGCGGGAATGTCTTCGGGCGCATGCTGCAAATCGCCGTCGAGAGAAATGATCACGTTGCCTTGGGCTTCGTCGAAACCGGCCGAAAGAGCGGCGGTTTGTCCGAAATTGCGGCGCAGGCGGATCACCTTCAAACGGCCATCGGTTTCCACCAGATTCGCCAGCAGATCGAAACTGCGATCCGTGGACGCATCATCCACCGCGATGATTTCGTAAGGTTTTTGGAGCGACTCCAATACCGCCGTCAGCCGGTCATAAAGCGGCAGGATAGACGGTTCCTCGTTATGGATCGGGATGACGATGGACAACATAGGCGTAAAGTAACATCTTAACCTACGAGTATAATAGTCCGGAGGTTCTAAATGAAGCGCGTTACCGGCATCGGAGGTATTTTCCTGAAGGCGGACAATCCGGAAAGCCTGTATGAGTGGTATGAAAAGCACCTAGGGATCAAGCGCGAGCCCATGGCCACGGGGCGATGCTGCATTGGCGCGAGGACGAGAACCCGGAGCGCCGCGGGATGACCGTCTGGGCTCTGTTTGCGAAGACCAATAAGTATTTCGATCCCAGCACCTCGCCTGTCATGTTGAACTATCGCGTGGACGATCTGGATGCGCTGCTCGACGCCTGAAGGCGGAGGGCGCGGCGAGCGATCCCAAGCGCGAGGATTCCGACTTCGGCCGCTTCGCCTGGATCATCGACCCCGAGGGGAACAAGATCGAGCTGTGGGAGCCGCCGAAATGAGAGCATTTCGGATCCACCTGAATGGCAAGAGACTCTGTATCGCCGGGCTTGAGGAAGGGATGCTGCTTTTCGGTCTGGCTTGCTCGGAAAACCAGCACGGCCGGGGCGGAGTTGGCCTAAACATGACCGGGATGTTACTCAACCAGGAAACCATCCGGTGGCAGCATCGCGGCTTGCGAATGAATGACGAGGTGCGGATCAAGATTGTCGAGACGCGTACGGTGGACAAATTTACTGTGATGCAGAAAGCTCCGCGCGACCCGAGGAAATATGAGAAGAGGTACGTCCGCAGGATGGCTAAAGAGTTCGGGTGGACGATCCAGACCGGCGCGCCTAAGAAGGAAGCTTCTAAGCAGCGCGCTTCCGGAGGGCTCAGAAAGAGTCGCTGACTGGTTACTTGGTCGGACCGCCGTCGCCTGGCGTGCCGACGAAAACCTTGCGGCCGTCGGGGAGCGTCACGTTGCGCGCATCCACCAAGTGTGAGCCGTCCTTCGCGAGATAACCATCCACCGTTACCTGATCGCCGGGTTTCATCGCGTCACGCGTCCAGCCGGCGCGCCGTAGCCCGCCCGGACCGCCGGTTTCGCAGCCCCAGTTGACGATGTTGCCCTTGTCGTCCTTCACGTCAATGTAAAAGTAGACGTGCGGGTTGGCCCAATCGACCTTTGTTACTACGCCCCTCAGCTCCACGGCCTTGCTTCCGTCGAACTCAGCCGAGAACGAATGGTGAGCCAGGAGCGGCGTCAGTGGGAGCACGCAGGCGAATACGAACCATGCGGCGGCTTTGATTTTCACTAAATCGAGAATAGAATTATCGTAAGCATGGAGTCAAGATTGCGATTCATCGTTCCGCTGATTCTGGCGTCCCTCGCTCAGGCGCAGCAGAAGCCCAAAGAGAATCCTTACACCGAATTGGCCGGTGAATCGGTGAACGTGCGCGACAGCGGCAACAAATTGAAGCCGGCGCCGCGCGCTCCCGACGGCCACCCCGACTTGTCAGGGTTCTGGAAAGGTCCGCTTATCTTCGGCGGCATGTTCAAGGACGCCGGGGGCAACCCGCCGTTCACGCCGGCCGGCGCCGCGGCGTTTCAATTCAATCTGACAAAGACAGTGAACCCGGAGGGCCTGTGTCTGTTTGCCGGGATTCCGCGAGCGAGCATCAGCGGAGTGCCGTTTGAGATTGTGCAGAATTCCAAGCGGGTCGCGTTCCTTTATGAGCTGATGTGGACGTTCCGATCGATTCCCGTGGATGGGCGCGAGCATCCCAAAGACATCGACGCATCGTTTTGGGGTAACGGCATCGGCAAATGGGAGGGCGACACTCTGGTAATCGATTCCATCGGTTTCAAGGACAAACTCACGTGGCTCGATGACGACGCGCACCCGCATAGCGACGCCATGCACGTGGTGGAACGCTGGACGCGGACCGACGCGGATCACCTGGCGCATTCCGTCACTGTGGACGATCCGAAGTTCTACTCCAAGCCGTTCACGTTTAGCCGCGTGTTTGTCGCGATGGCGCCCGGTCAAGAACTCTACGAGTTCGCTTGCGATGAGAACAACGTCGATCGCGATGGCGGGCACTTAGGCTATGGCCCCCTGGATCTGAAAGCCTATCCGCTGAAGCCGCAGGAGGCCAAGCCACTCTATCCGGTCGAGCAGAAGAAGTAGCCGGGCTTCTTAATCGAGCGAGATGACGACTTTGCCGAAGTGTTGCGCGCTTTGCAAATAGCGGAGCGCGTCGCGAGTTTCTTCAAACCCGAAGACACGATCGATCACCGGCCGGAGGTTGTGCAGAGAGAGCGCCCGGTTCATGTCCTCAAACATCGCAACCGAACCCACGTAGACGCCGCGCACGCTCAGGGTCTGGAGACCGATCAAGCCCAACGGCACCGTGCCCATAACGCCGGTAAGAACGCCGATGACGACGATGGTTCCGGACGCCTTCACGGACGCCATGGATCGCGGGAAAGTCTCGCCGCCGCCGACTTCGAGCACAACGTCCACACCCTTGCCGCCGGTGAGTCGCAGAACTTCCTTCTCCCACTCTGGATTTTTCTCGTAATTGATGGTTTCGTCGGCGCCTAGCGCGCGAGCGCGCTCCAGTTTTTCGTCGCTGCTGGAGGTGATGATCACGCGGGCGCCGTGCAGTTTCGCAAACTGAAGCCCGAATATCGACACGCCTCCGGTGCCGAGCAGTAACACGGTGTCCCCGGCTTGTACCTGTGCCGTGGGAACCAGGGCGTTCCAGGCAGTCAAGCCCGCGCACGGAAGCGTCGCGCCTTCCGCGAAGCTCATGTGTTCCGGAATGCGCACCAAGCCCTCCTGATCGAACACGCGCAGTTGTGTGAGCACGCCGTCGATCGCGCCACCGAGCGCCGAATTGCCGTATTCGCGAACAAACGGTCCAGTGATCCAAGTTTGGAAGAACGAGCCAGCCACTCGATCTCCGGGCTTGAACGCTGAGACGCCCGCGCCGACCGCGGCGACTTCTCCGCAGCCATCGGAAGCGATGACGGTGGGTCCGGAGACAGGGCGCGGGTACCGGCCGGTGACGACCGCGAGATCGCGAAAGTTCAGCGATACCGCCTTGATGGCGACGGCAACTTGGCCCGGGCCGGGAGGCAGCACGTCAACCTCGTCAAACGTCAAATCATCGATCGACGGGCCGCCGAGGGTTCGAAATGCTTTCGACCGCTGAGCTAGCTCACGAACTAGATGGGGGGCACTCACGTTGTGGTTATCTCCTTGCGGCGGCTTCTTGATGCGATGCGTGCGGGCCGCCTTGGTATGTTTTTTCGCCAGCCTCCACCGCCAGATCCAGGCGATTCTGAGGCGAAGGCAAAGGGCATGTTGCGTACGCGGTGAAGGCGCACGGCGGATTTTCGGCTTTATTAAAATCGAGCCAGACAAATCCTTCTTTCGCGGGCTCGGTGTAGAGAAAACGCGAGGCGCCATAGGTGGTCTTGCCGCTGGTGCGGTCGCGGAAGACGAAGAAAAGCTCTCCGTCGTCGAGCATCGGTTCTAAGCGGAACTCGCGCCCGTCTCGAGTGAACGTGACGTAGCCCGGGCTCGGTTCGTTCTCCCTTTGTCCGATGGTGTTGTCGAAAGCGATGGTGTGCGGCTTATCCCAGGCGGTGAATTTCGCGTGAATCCGCCAGGACGGATCTACTGGGTACCAGGTTAGCCCCGTGAAATGCTTGCGCTCCGGGCTGTCGTTGTCCTTCAGACGAATTCCAACGTGATCGCTGCGTCGAATCACATAAAACTTCAGCCGGTGGATGGCGAGAATGTCGGTGTCTTCCTTCAGCGTCGTCTGATGAGCCGGCTTTCCGTTCAGCATCAGCGGTACGTCGGGCGCAGGATGCAGCACTGCTTGGCCGGCATGGAAGGAAATCGTGGCAACGCGTCCAGGAAGTGAATGGTCCGGCAACGGGACCTCGTTCGCGGGATCAGCGCCCACCCGGTTTTCGCCTTCCCTCAGCCAATCCAAACCGGCCACGGTCAGCCAGCCGTCGTCGGCAGCTAACTTTTTCTGATGCTCCGCGCGCCACTGCTCGATTTGTTGGCGGTAATCCATGGGTGAGTTCGCGGCGGTAAGAGCGAGCGAAAAGGCACCCGCCATCGCTATGTTTTTGATTGCCACGGCATCAACTAATATACAAAGGAGCCGCTAGTTGCTGCTTTTCGACCCTCCGCCAAACCGGCGGCCCAGGATCATCTTTATCAGCAAATGATCGGTTCCGCGCGTGACGCCCACACCCACCCCGAAGTTAAACTCCCATTTCGGAGAAAGGTTCAAGTCGATGGCCGGTACGATCTGCTGCTCCTGCAAAAACAACGGATCGAAATTGCCTATGGGGCCAAGGCTGCCGTAATATTCCAAACCTGCATTGATCTTTTTCGTGAAATCGTAACCAGCCTTGAAATTCGGTGAGAAGACCAAACCTTGGCTCACGCTCGGCCCGTGAAAACTCCGGTCGAGCGTCGGATTGAACGACAGATACCAGCGCCCGATCTGCTTGTCGATAATCGGACGGATCTCCAGAGTCCAGGTGTCGGGGGAAAAAACATAGCGCTGGTAGCCGAACTCGAGCGACAGGCTCACACCCACCGGCCAATGCCAGGACTCAGGCACTCGCGCGCGGGGCCGGATGTGATCACCCACCCACTGCCAGCCGCCCTGATTAGGATTCACGCTGGTAAAGATGTAAAACCCGGTTTCGAACCAGTCCGTGATTCCCTGCGTGATCTCCACCGTCTCGTGCAACTGGTGCTCGGTGCCGTAGACGCCGTCCATGATCCCCTTACTGCCTTCGACCGTGAAATTGCTATGGAGTTCGATCATGGTGGTGCCGGGATCCTGGGTTTCGGAGGGATAAACTTGGATTTCGTAGTTCCCCTGCGCTAGTGCCGCGGCGGCCGAGGAAAGAAAGAGAACAATGCGAAGTAGTGTCATCAGCGTAGAAGTGCATGTAACGGATCCGCTCGAATCGCGCGGACCTTGATGAAGCATAGCAGCACGGAAGGATCTGCGGGTCGGACAATCGATGAATGGTAGGCGCGGCTGGACTCGAACCAGCGACCACCTGCTTAGAAGGCAGGTGCTCTATCCACCTGAGCTACGCGCCCGCGTGTGAGTCTTACTTGATTTTAAGATACTCGCGGCGCGAGAGCAGAGGCGCCTTAACGGGCTAGGGCGAAACGGTAATACGCGACGGGATGGCCCGAGGACTCGAGGCTGACAGTGTAGGAGCCCGGCGCGAGGACCGCGGTTGGAATCCAAACTCTCGCCAGATACGCGGCGCTGAGCGGTTCCGGGTGCACTGGGCCTTCGGTCCAGACCGTTCGCCCGCCAGCAGCCACGGTTGCGGAAAAAGTCTGCGATTCGTCGCCAGGGCGTAACTCTAATTCAAGCTGGAGCACGCGGGCTTCCGGTGCCAAGCGGGCCGTACTTTGCGACGACTCGCCGCGCAACGCATCAGCCGGCACGTCCAATGTATACACGCTGCCCCCGCTCTGAGGCCGTACGCTAGCCTCCAAGCGGGAAACATCACTATGCAGCTTCCGATTTTCCAGTCCCAGCCAAAGCGAAAGTCCGGCCGACACAACCAAGGCCGCCGCCGCTATAGCGGCCCAAGGCACGCGAACACGCTGGGGCCGCGGAAGAGCCGCGCGCAGTGCCGCCGCAAACTCCAACTTACGCCGCTGGACATCGGATCCAAACAGAAACTGTTCAACCTGCTGCCGTTGCTTGCTCGATAGCGTTCCCCGCGCGTACTCGTCCAAGAGGTCGGCCTCGGCGATTTGGAGCTGCTCGTACAGGTCCGGCTCGGTAAACCACCGCTCCACGAACGCGGCGCGCTCTGCCTCTGGCATGTCGTTCAGCAAGTACGCGATCATCTCGTCTCTATTCACCATGACAAAAATTCACGAATCGTCACGGTTGCGCATCGCACAATTGAATAGTTCTTCGCGGATACGCAAAGCCCGGTTGCGTAAAGCGTTCATGGAAATGCCCAGCGCCCGGGCAAGCGCGCTACGATCCTCCAAATAATAGCGCTCGATCAGCTCGCGGCGATCCGGCTGTAAGGCGGCGAGACAGGCTTCCACGGCCTCCCGGGCACTTGAATCGGAGGTGGCCAGTCTTCCTTCCAGTTGGATTTCACGAAGAACCGCTTGGCGATTCCGTTGTTTGCGGCCTTCCTCTTGTGTTACGTACCTGGCGATGCCGAGGGCAAAGCGATCGAGATTGGGAATAACCGTTCCCTCCATCGCCTTGCGGGCCAGCCGATTGAGTACTTCATCCGCCAAGTCGTCGGGAGTCTCGCAGCGTTCCCAGGCAAACAGGTTGATCAGCCGACGGCGCAGTTCTTCGTACTTCGATCCTGCAACCTCCCGATCCGGCGCCAGGATACCGAGTAGCGCGTCCAGCGCCGCGCGGTCTAATTGCCAAAGCTTCCGTCGCAGCATGTTTCCGGCTCGAATTCCTTCATCGAGCATTGGTACTAATCCGTTGCATAATATCAAATCGGAGGATCGCTCGAAGCGACCGAGGCCGCATATGCGATAATTGGGCTTCCCGGAGGATTGGTGCCTGCAACGTCTCTCTTGGCTTCCGTCCCGTCTCTCGCTTCCCCTTGTCTTTGTTTCTGCCGCCTTCGTAGCCGCCCAAACCCAAGACGCCGTCGCACCACTCGTGGACGCCGGACTTCCAGTCCAGATTGATCTGTTCGGCGGCGCAAGTAAGACCGTCCGCATTCATGCCCAGGCGGGCGACTACCTGCAGATCATAGCCGCCTCCGATCCCCAGCTAGTCGTCAAAACCTCGCTGTTCGATCCTGCGGGCCAACTGGTTGCCGTCACGCCAAGTCTCGGGGGCACCGGTGGCACTGCGCAGATTGCGGCCTACGTGGAGACCACAGGCGATTTCCGCTTGCGGGTGACCTCTCAGATGTTGAATGCGGAAGTACGGGTCTGCACCATCACCCTGGCACTGCGCCGCCCTGCCAGCGAAGACGACCGTATCGACGCCGAGGCACATGAGGCATTCGCCAAGGCTGCGGCCGAAGCCACCCAAGGTTCGCAAGGGATGCGGTCCGCGGTATCCTTGCTCGACCGGCCGATTGAATTGGCACGGCGCGCCGGCGATAGCGTTCTCGAATTACGTGCGATTTTCGGGAAAGGCCAGTTCCTAGCAATGCTCGGCGAGCTGCAGGCCGCAGTGCCTTTCTTCACCCAAGCCCTGGAGTTGTGCCGTAAGGCCGGCGACCAGCGGGCCGAGGCTCACACGCTCGACGATCTGGGTCTGGTCACCGCGAATCTCGAACACTATCCCGATGCGATTGAGTATTACAACCGTGCTCTCGAACTGCAGCAGAAGACGGCCCAGCCCTGGGAGACAGCGCTGACGCTGTCGAACCTGGCGGACGCTGAATCCGCCCTGGGCCGCATCGACATCGCTCTGGAGTGCCTGGAGCGCCAGGAGCGCATACGGAAAGAGCTCAAGGACGAGTTCGGGCTCAACGAGACTTGGCTCGGGATGGCGGACGTGTACCTGATGACCGGCGACCCCGAGCGCGCGCTTGAGAAGCTCATCGCCACGGAGCCGCATTGGCCGCGATTCCGCGACAAGGAAGACGGCAAGGAATCGGAAATCAATACCTACCGGAAGCTGGGCCTCGCTTATGCGGCGCTTGGGAATTATGACTCGGCGGAAGCGGCCATGCGCACCGCGATGAAGCATGCGCGTGCTTTGGGCAATGCGCGGGTCACAGCGGACACCTTGGTGGTGGAGGCGCAATTGTCGCCACTGCACAGCGATGCCGCTCAGTCGCTTCGCATCATTCAAGAGGCGCTCGCGGCTTCACGAGCAGCGGAGTACAAGCGTGGGGAAGCCCTGGCTCTCATCGAGCAGGGGAAATTACAGATTGCTTCGGGCGAGCTTCGTTCTGCTCCGCCTTTGCTCGAAAAGGCGCTGGCCATAGCCATCGAGCTTGAGCAGCCTTACGATGAAGCCAACGCGCGGCGCGTGCTGGGCATGGCCCACGCGGCCCTTGGCGAGACGGTGGCCGCGGAGCGCGAATACAGTGCGGCTCTCGGCATCCAGCGCCGGATTGGCGACCGGTTTGGCGAAGTGCAGACACTGGTGGAGGCGGCCCGGCTCGAGGACCGTATCGATCGTCCCGAGCGAGCCGTCGCCACGTTGGACAAGGCTTCGGCGGTGATCGATCAAACGCGCTCTTCTCTGGCGGCGCCGGAGCTCCGGGCAAGTTATCTGGCCTCCCAGCGTGCCGCATATGAATTGTCGGCCCGCGTTCTCACGCGTCTGGACGAAAGAAGTCCCGGCCAAGGCTACAACGCCCGCGCTTTCAACGTCAGCGAGAGAGCGCACGCGCGAACGCTACTCGATGCCCTGGGCGACCGGGGCGGAGAACTCGACGATGTTGGCGACCGCAAGCTCATGGTCCGGCTAAACGCACTCGACGCCGCCCTGCATGGCTTGGCTTCCAGTGAGCAATCCGTCCATCGCGAGCAGCATATTGCTGAGCTTCTGACGAAGCGTAGCCAGTTGGAGCTGGAACTGAGATCGCAGCGCTCGGCGGGCTTGCCCCAGGCCGCTGAACCAACAACGCCGCTGCCGGTGATCCGCCAGCAGGTGCTGAGCGGGAACACAGTCTTGCTGGAATACTTGACCGGCCCGCAACAGACGCATCTGTGGGTGGTGAGCCGCGCCAGCCTTCGTCACTACACTTTGCCTGGGGAAGCCGTGCTTCAGTCTTCGGTGCGCCGCCTGTATGACTCGCTCACGGCTGCTGACCGCCTGCCGCCCAACCTGACGATCTCGAAACGGCACGACGCGCTGGCTGTCGCTGATGACGCCGCATCGCGAGAAGCTGATGCGCTCGCACGGGTCTTGTTGCCGATGCCGCCCGCGCTGCTTGGGAAAAGTTCAATCTTGATCGTCGCCGACGGGCCGGTGCAGCTCGTTCCGTTTGCGTTTCTCCCCGCTCCCGGCGATCCTAGCCGCAAACTTGGAAACCTGCACACCATCGCGTTCGAGCCGTCAGCGTCGGTATTGGCGCGAATGCAGCAGTCTCACCAGGCGGATCGGAATGAGCAGGTTCTGATCGTCGCCGATCCGGTGTTCAGCCGCGCCGACCCGCGCTCTGCAGGCCAGCGCACCTCGGATCTACCGTCCGGTGACCGGCGCATCGATTCTCTCCCGCCTTTGCCTATGTCGCGCGTGGAAGCAGAGCGGCTCGGATCGCTCGCGCACGGGCGCGCCACAACTCTGCTCGATTTCGACGCGGTTCCCGCCAAGTTCGAACGCCTGGCCGCCAGCCCGTTTTCGATTATTCACATCGCCACACATACTCTGTTGGACGACCGCCATCCTGATCTTTCAGGCTTGGTGCTGTCGATGTTGGATCGGAAGGGCCGCCGAATCGACGGCTTCTTGCCGCTGCTCGACATCTACAAACTGCATCTCGATACGCATCTCGTGGTATTGAGCGCGTGTGAGACATACATTGGCAACGATCTTCGCGGCGAGGGTTTGCTCGGACTGGCGCGAGGCTTTCTCTATGCGGGCGCGCGCCAGGTAGTGGCCAGCCTTTGGAAGGTGGACGATCGGGCAACGGCGGCGTTCATGGAGCACTTCTACACTGCGTTGCTGCGCGATAATCTCGGCGCTCTCGACGCTTTAAGCAGAGCACAGAACGAGATGTCCAAAGATCCAGCCTGGCGCTCGCCTCGCTATTGGGCTGGGTTCGTGCTCGAAGGCGATCCGCAGTAAACACGGCAACGAGATTGCCTTGTCCCAGGCACAGAGGTACTAGGCCGAAGAACAGTACCGCGCTTCTCGTGATGTACCGCCCAACTCCGACATTACATGTAGAACCAGAGCTAGGAACGCGCTCAGTATGCGCTTGTCGGAGGGAATTGTGGTCCGTACTTTGTTCAAAGGGTTTGTCGCGGAATTCCTTGTTGTCCTCATTGGGTTGCAGCCCGTCGTGTTATCGGCGCAGGAGCAAACGGCTGCTACCAGCCTGACGGTACAGCGGCCGCGCCTGGTGTCGCGAACGACCGCATCGCCGAGAACAGCGGCGCTACCGGTTCCAGCCAGCCTTTCGATCATTCCGCAGCCGGCGATCGCCTCTCCCGCAGGCACGGCCAGTCGCCGGCCCGCGATTGGCACTTCCGCGAATATTGCTACTGGAACGCTCCCGCTTGCGTTTCCCACCGCATCGGCGCAGGCTGCGTCCATCCTGGGCGGATCCGCTACGGATGCTGCTCGGCGGACAACCACGCAGCCAGTGTCGCTGCCTGCAAATACGAGAACAGGGAAGGCTACTCCAGCTTCGAAGAAAGCCATTTTCAGCCGCAGGCAGGGGTTGAAGCCACGAGATAACCCGGCCGACCCCACCGATCCTTACATCGCCGCTGAAGCTTCCGCTCTCAATAACGACCCAAACCAGATTTTTGCATTCGTGCGCGACCAGGTCGGCACCGATGTCTACACGGGATCGGTCCGCGGCGCACGCGGGACGCTGTGGAGCATGGCGGGCAACTCCCTGGATAAAGCCAGTCTGCTGATCGCCCTGCTAGGAGCTGCCGGCTTTTCCGCCCAGTACGTTCAGGGAACATTGACGGAAACTCAGACGGAGAACCTGATCCTGCAAATGTTTCCGCAATACACGCAGGTGCTCGGCTGCCCGTCCTCCACCTTCGGCGCCGAGCCGCAGTTCGATGCAACGCTGCAAAACGATCTGACCAATTACTTCTGGGTGCAGTACGGTCCCGGCAACACAGTGCTGGACGCCAACTTCGCTGGCTCACAGGCCGGGCAGACTTTCGGAACGCAAACCGGCACGTTTTCGGCGATTCCCGATGCCATGCGCCAGCAGATTACTCTGCGCCTGAACGCGGAGATGTACAGCCAAGCGTCGCAGGCCATCGCCGAAGCACCGCTCTCTACCACCACCGTTCTGCAGCAGACGTTCTTCACCGACACGCTGGCCGGGAAGCCGATCACTGTGGGGAATCTGGTGAATGAGAACGCGGTCTCCGCGCTCGTAATCAGTTCCACCACGATCACCTACTCGCCCTATTTTCTGCTGGGGCAGGGAAGCACGGACATCACGCAGGATCCGATCGTTTTCGGCAACGACTTTCAGGAGGTTTACACGAACTTCCCGCTCGGAAGTCAGATGCTGACCGGGCTGTTTCTGGAACTGGATACGCCGAATCCGAACGCGGATAATCCCAACGTGTACCCGACTCCGGCGCCGATCGTGACGTACACCCGAACCATTTTTGACCGCATCGGCTACGCCGCGCGCCAGGGATTGGTTAGCGTGAGTGTTACCGCGCCGGCGCAACCAACGCCCGCCCTCACCACAGCCGACATGGTGACGGTGAACGCGCTGCCGGGTTCGCAATCGCTCGCCGCCTTCAACAATCAGGTTACGCGCCTTGGCAATCTGAACACTGCCATTCAGACCATTCAGCCTCAAGTGGAGGCCTTGCCCTCGTCCAACCTGACCGCCGCGCAGCAACAGTTGCAGGCGCAGGCCAGCTTTCTTACCCGCATGCTGATAGCGGCCACCAACGAGCTGAACACGATGACGTATTATGCCAGCGACGATTTTCTGCTGGCTCAGTTGCAGCAGGAATATCTTTCGCGCGCCTACTACATCACGCCAAGGGTGACTCTGGGCGCCAGCCAATTCGCCAACAACACGGTGGGCTTCGCGCTCGACCTGCTGGCCCGCGAAGTTCGAATCGAAAAGAGCCCCCAACAGACGTATTTCGCCGCGAACCAGTTCGGCCAGAGCGACAAGCCGTCAACGGCATTCGAGATCCAGCGCGGTGTCGTGGAGTCGGATCTGGAAGCAGTAGTTCTCACAACCGTAACGGGGCAGACGGCAACCGGGATTCACGAAGTGTTCACCGCGCTCAACCCGGGCGAGACGCTACTGTTATTCACGGCGTCGAACATCGATAGCATCGCTAACACCACGCTCTCAGCTGACGCCCAAGCCCGAATCCGCACGGCGGTGAGCAACAACAAAGCCGTGGCCACTCCGAGCCACATGGTGACGATCAACGGCCAGCAGACTGTCGGCTGGTATGAAATGGACGAGACCACGGGAGAGACAGTCAGCGCGTTCCCGAACGGCGGACACCAGGCGATCGTCGACGCCACAGTTGGGCAGATTCTGAGCGAGCAGTATACGAACCTGATGGCGTCGCTGATCGGCTATGTGGCCGGGTTCGGCGTAGCGGGATATGCGTTTGCCGCCGCGGCGATCTCGGTCGTTGCGGGAGGGTCTTACCTGGCTGCTTTGAAGCAGGCCAAGAATAACGCGGGCAACATCGTCACCAACGGCGCGTACAATGACCTCAGCTTCCTGAACAACCTGTTCAGCGTCATCGGACTTACTGGCGCCTTGCTCCAAAAGACCGTTCCGCACCTCGGCGGCCCCAGTCTGATCGTGTCTTTCGTTTCGAATCTGGCGGCCGGAATCCACGATGCGCTGACGATCCTCGGAATCAATTTCAAGAACGATCCCGACGCACCGCTGTTTATGACTTCACCGCTCGGCGCTCCCCCTGCCGGCACCACGCCCGGTACCTCGCCGGGAGCGAACCTGACGCTCAATCCCGACACGCTGTTCACAACGCCGTGGAACGGTCTTTCGCTGCCCCTGAATTATCAGCTTCAGATTCAGAATACGGGGCCAACGGACACGTTCAGCATCAGCGCCTATGCGGCCGGAGCGTACCTGGTGGGGACAAGTGAAGACAAGATCCTGATCCCGGGCGGACAGACCGCAACCATCGGTATTTGCGTGTCGCCGGCCACCAATCAGCCACAGCCGGCGCCGGGGACGACCACCTCTCTGAGCGTTGCAGTCGACAACGCTAGCTTTACGGTTCAAGCGGCCACCTACGGATTGATCACGACGCCTTCGATACCGGCGGTTCAGCTTACGGCGACGCCGTTGAGTTTCAGTTTGGCGCCGGGCGCCTCCGCGCCGATGTCCGTGAGTCTGACGAGCACCGGAAACGCGGACCCCGGCACGGTCACGCTGACGGCCACGCCGCCTTCCGGCATCACACTCACTGGGCTGCCATCCACCACCACGCTGACTCAAGGACAAGTCGCGACCTTCCCGGTTACGGTGGCTGTGGCATCGGGTACGCCAACGGCCACGTATCCGTTCGATATCACCGCATCGATCAACGGCGCCGTGGTTCAGTTGGCTTCGGTGCAAGTCCAAGTCGCCACTGCCGGTACGTGCACCCAAAATGCCTCCAATGCGGCTGCCGGACAGAGTGCCGGACCACTGGCTGCGGCGCTCCAACAACTGGCCACCGACGAAGCTTCCGCGGCGCAGAATCCTTCCGATCCATTGGCTCCCGCGCGCCTCGCCGCCGATCTCCAGCCTGTGATCAATGCAATGACTACGCAGTACCTGCAGACGTTGGTGTCGCAGCTCCAGGCCGAGCAGACTACTCTCGCCGCTGCAACTCCAGCAACCTTGTTGGACGCGATTTCTTCGCTTGATTCCATTCTCTGCAATGTCAACACGACTCTGGCACAGGCGAGCACCCATGACTTCGTCCTTTCACTGCAACCGAATTCGGCGGTAGCCAGTGCGACGCATGCCGCCGTTTATACGCTGCAACTCCAGGAAACAGGAACCTACGAGTACGAGACCTTCGATCTCACCGTGGGTGGCCTGCCGAGCGGTATCACGGCGGTAATCACGAATAACAACGTCTACCCTCCCGTCACCGCGTCCAGCATCCAACTCACTCCCTACATGACGGGTGCAAACCTGTCGGTCTCGGTCACATCGAGCGCCTCCAGCCTGGTCCCAGTCAACTTCACCATCACGGCCACGCCCGAAGACGCGCCGCAGTTCGCCCGCAGCGTAACCGGGGCGCTCACCGTAGCGCCGGAAGCGATCAATGTCGATAACGTCACCATCACGGATACGACCACGAACTCCATAGGACTTATCACGCCAGGCGACGCAGCCGTCATTAAAGCGCGATTCTACGGCGTCGTGAATGAGCCGCTAACCGGCCCGATTGTTTTTACGGTCTACAATTCGCAAGGCACCGTGGAAATCTCCTTTGAATCGGGAATCGTTACGATCACTCCCGATAGCGCGCCCCAGGCCCTAACAGTGGACACATTGCAGCCCAACTGTACTGGTGTGTTCTCCTGCGCAACGACGCAGGGTCTGCCGCCCGGCGTGTATAAAGTTGTAGTCACTGTCCAAGGCTCGGCGCTGACCAGCCCCGGCACCGGCTACTTCGTTCTCGGCTCGCCGATCAGCGCGAACCTTACGGCCACACCATCGTTCGTGAACCCGCCGTCAGCGACGGTGACCACGACGCTGACACTGAGCCGCGACACCGTTCCAAATCCGGACGACATCTTCCTCGGATCGGCGGCCACCAGCGGAGCGTCGTATCAAATCGTTCTGAACCCGATCAATCAGAACGAAGCCTATGTGTGCAGCTCGACGAACATCACCCGCGTCGACGTCACGAACCCGTCAAGCCCAGTCATTGAAAACTCGTTCGCCAGCGACGCGAGCATATTGGGATCCGTCACCAATGGCTACGGCGATACGCCGTGCGCCATTTCTTCCAACGGCCATTATCTTTACTTGCTGTACAGCCGTCCGGAGGGAAGTTCGGCCATCCAGTTGCCGACTAACATCGCAATTTACGACATCTCGAATCCGGCCGCACCAGTTCTGGCAGGCACTACGGGAGTTAAGCATCCCGACGCCGGCGGACTCGCGCTTGTCGGCGGTTTGGCTTTCACCACCACGCACGATGTTTTCTACTGCCCCATCTGCGGTGACGCCATCACACAACAGAACGGCGATTATCTGGTATTTGATCTTTCCACCCCGGCCAGCCCGGTCTATGACGGCGATCTTTTCCCGACCACACCGGACTCGAACGGGTTTACCTACGGCGGCCCGAACGAAATCTTCAGCCTGGCCCAACTGAACGCCACCACTGCACTGTTAACCAGTTCCACCTCCACCGGATCCGGAGTGGGCTCCGGAGTCGGCAATCTCTTGACCGTGAACGTAACGAACCCCGCTGCTCCTTCTGTCACCGCGCAAACGCAGGTTCCAGGCACGCGCTATATCAACTCGATTGCGTTGCAGGGCAACCTGGCGATCGTAATGGGCGACACGGCCGGCTTCACTTCCGCGATATCAGGGTTCACTGGGAATCTCACGCTGACCGCGTTCGACATCAGCAATCCCAGCGCCCCTGCGTTGCTGCAGACCATCACTACCGGTCTCACGGATCCAGGCGGTGCATCAGTAGTGTCGCTCGGCGGCTACATGTTTGCCGCGGGCGGCGCCGACAACGCCGGACAGAACGTGCTCCTGTTTATAGACGCCACGCAGTTCAATCCCGCGAATAACGTGCAGAGTCCAACGCTGCGCTACATTCCCTATAACGTAGCCAATCCGGTCTTCCCGTCGGCCGCGAACGGAAACATTTTCTACGCCACGACGCCCAACGGCATCAGCATTTATCAGCTTGGAACAATCGCCGGACCGCAGCTCAACGTGAGCCTGCAAGTGCCGAGCGGTACAGGTGTGACGGTTGTACCCAGCAGCTTCAACCCAGCGCCCACTACCACGACACCCGGCACATCGTCTACTACGTATTCGTGGCAGCAGCCAACGGTGAATACGATCACATTCCAGGAAAGCATCACGGGCATGCAGCCTGGCGTGCCGGCCACCATCGTCACAACGGGCTCGGTGGATTTCGTTGAGCCGACACTCGGCAACGGAAGCATCCCACTCGGACCTCTGGAAGTTCTGCCTGCGCAGATCCTGAACATCTCGCCCGGTTCGCAGAGCGTCACGTCTGGCCAGCAGACCAGCTTCACCGTCACGGTCTCTAATCCCTCAACCTCTCCGGCCACCTACACGCTGTCGGTGGCGGGCATACCGCAAAACTGGTTCACGCCGCCCAGCCCCGTGATTGTTCCGGCTCAAGGCAGCGTCGACGTGCCGTTGACTATCACGCCGGACCTGGCTGGCGGAAACTCCCTCGCCTCCAGTGGCGGCGCGCAAACATTTACAGTGTCGGCGGCTGGCAACAACAGCCTTACCGGCTCCGTGGCCGCACAACTCTACATCCAGTCCGATCTATTGAACAGCGGGCCGCCGAATGGGAATTCTCTGCACACACAAGCCCTGCAGCTTACAGCCACTCCCGATCCGATTACCATCGGCCAAGGCCAAACCATTCCGGCGATCCTAACCCTCAGCGATCCCGGGACCGAAAGCCTGCCGACGCCGTACATTTACTTCACGGGTTCCATCGCGCAACTGACCGGAACGTGTGTGTCGACCACGTTGTGCCTTTACCCCGACAATCCGATCACCGTCCCCGCAGCCGGCAGCCAGACTGTTCCGTTTACACTGAGTGCCGCCCCTGGCTCGCCGCTCGGTCCTACTAATCTGACCGCTACGGTGCAGCCCAGTTACAGCGTTTCGGGAACGTCCACTGGTGGCGTCAACCTGAACATACCCGTGAATATCGTTGCCAATGGCGTGCAAGCCAGTATCACTGGTGCGAATTCGCCCTACCAACTCGTGGTGCAGAACACCGGATCGGTGAATGATACGTACAATCTCACGCTTACCGGTGTCTTCGCCGGCATCGCGACGCTCGGATCATCCACCGTGTTGGTAAACGCCGGGCAAACGCAGAATGTGTCTCTGACGCTCGGTAGCTACAGCGGACTTGGCGCCCGGCGTATATCCGTTGCAAGTGACCGTGACATCGCAAGCCGTTCCGGCGGTGTTCTCGCTAGCGAGCACGCCCGTTACCGTGGCGCCGATCCTGGCCGTAACCGGGCAGATCTCGCCCAACCCGGCGCAGACCACCAACGGCTCAGCGCCCCTGGTGCTGCAAATCAACAACTCCAGCAATGTTGACGACAGCTATTCCGCCACCATCAGTAACCTGACCGGCGGCCTCGCAGCAACTTTGAACATGCCGAACCAGCCGGCGACACAAAGCATTAGTCAGATTCGCGTTCCAGCTCTCGGCAGTTCATTGATACCGATGACCGGCACGCTGGCTTCCGGCTCGGGCACGGTAACAGTGAATGTCGTATCGTTGACGAACCCATCGGTATCGGCTATCGCGGCGGCAACCGTAAACAGTTCATCCCAACAAGAACCGCCAACCGCGGACGCGGGGAATGGCGGTAATATCCCGCTGAATCGCCTTGCGGTTCTCGACGGCTCCGGCAGCAGCGATCCGAACATTCCGGCGCTCACCCTCAGTTACGTCTGGACTTTGGTGTCGGCTCCCACGGGCAGCGCGGTCACGACGGCGTCCATCCGCTTCCCCACTTCGCCCGAGGCCGTTTTTGTGCCGGACGTGGTAGGCAGCTATCAGTTCAATCTCGCCGTCACGACAACGGTGGGAACCAACAACGCGACTGTGACTTACAACGCGCAGATCTTCCCGCCGGTGGCCGTGCCCGGCAAAGCGCAAAACGCGGAAACCGGAACGTTCGTGTTCCTGAACGGCAAGGACTCATATGATCCAAACAGCTTGCCGCTTACATTCGCGTGGACCTTCGCCTCGGTGCCCGGCGGCAGCAAGCTGACATCGGCCAACCTGCTCAATGCGAACACTCCGAAGCCGTTCTTCACGCCCGACGTCGACGGCGTGTACACGCTGCAGCTCATCGTGAACAATGGCACGCTTCCGAGCACGGCGAAGACGGTCCAGATTACACCCGCAACCGGCAGCCTTCCACCCAACGCGTCGGCAGGTCACGATCAGAACGCACAGACCGGCCAATCGGTAACGCTCAATGGGTCCGGCAGCTTCGATCCTAATTCGCCGCCGCTCTCACTTTCCTACGCCTGGACGTTCATTAGCGTTCCCTCAGCCAGCGGACTGACGAATTCGAAAATCCAAAGTGCTAGTACGGCCCAGGCCCAATTTACTCCGGATATTGCCGGCGATTTCGTGTTAAATCTACATGTGACCAATAGCACCGGATCGAGCGACGACTCCGTCACGGTGCACGCATTCACCGGCTACGCGCAAGGCTACCTGAACGACGTTCCGCCCAACGCATCGAGCGGTCCCGATCAGTACGCCGTGCCGGGCAACCAGGTGAATCTCGATGGCTCCGCGTCCAGCGATCCGGATGGCGGCCCGCTCACGCTCAGCTACAACTGGTGGCTTAACGCGGTTGCGCCATCGAGCACGGCCTCGATGACCGACGCGAACACATCTACACCGCACTTCACGCCGGACGTGAGCGGATACTACATCCCACGCTTGGAGGCTTCGGACGGATTTGCATCGGGCTTCTCAAATACGCTGATCATCGCCGCTCAGAAGTGCGACGCGGACGCTAACGGAGTAGTCGACCAGGTTGACATCAGCCTGATCACGGCGGCCGTCGGTCAAACCGCATTGCCGAACGATCCGCGCGATCCGCTGGCCGCGGGCAGCGTGACGAGCGCCGACTTGGCCTACTGCCAGAACCTGATCGCTCCGCCTCCGCCCACGCCAAACGCGGGCTCTACGCCCCCGTCGCTGACCTTTACCGGTGCTATCGGAACCACTCCGGACTCGCAGACGCTCACCATCACCACGTCTGGAACGAACTTCGACTTCACCGTTGGCACCGATCAAACCTGGCTCCAGGCGACTCCGGGCACCGGCAACACTGGCAGCAACACCATCACGGTGTCGGTGATCACGACTGGTCTCACAGGCCCAACGTATAGCGGCAATGTAACCATTACTTCGGCTGGCGCCGCCAACAGCCCGTTTAAGATTCCCGTGACGCTCAACTTGGAGAGCACCTCCATTGCAGCGACCGCGGGAACACCGCAGATCGCCGATCGAGGCGTCCAATTCTCGATCGCGTTCCAAGCCACCGTCACCGACGTCAATGGCCCGGTGCAAAACGAAACAGTAACGTTCACGGCGCCACCGACAGGCCCGAGCGGCACCTTCCCCGGGAACAAGACGACGGCTACGGCAGTCACCAATGCTTCTGGCATCGCAACGGCTCCAGCGTTCACCGCGAATAGCACAGCCGGGAACTATACCCTGGCGGCGACGGTGGCCGGCTCCGCGTCGCCAGCCAATTTCGCGGTCACCAACGCAGTCCCCGGCCCCACATCGCTCGGCGGATTGATGGGCACTAAGACCGGGCCCAAGAATGCCCGCGTCTGGACCTTCGTTATGGGGAACAATGGCCCTGGCTCTGCTCTTGGCGCTGAGATCACCAGGATCACGCTGGTCCAGACGCTCGGAGCCGCATGTACGCCGGTAATCGATACTCCGCTCCCGGTACAGGCCGGCAACATCGCCCCCAAGGCGATTGCGGACGTGAGTGTCACGATCGATTTCACCGGGTGCGCTTCGAACGCCGCATTCAAGATAACGGCCGCGGAGTCCGCCAACAACGGCGCGGCGACGGGGACAATCATTCTCGGGAATCAATTTCAGTAATCGTCGGAGGGAATAATCATGAGAGCTTTCTATTTAGCGGGATTCGGGCTTTTAGCCATGTGTCTCGCCGCGAACGCGGATTCAGTGACGCTGATGCTCGATCCCCTGAGTGGGACCGTATCGGGATCTCCGGGCGATACCGTGGGATGGGGCTATACGCTCGACAATAATACGAGCGATTATCTGGTCGTTGCCTATTCCTCGTTCTGCGAATCTGGACAGGATCCACTGTTTACGACGTGCTCACCCGCGCTTGGCGCAAGTAGCTATACGGATTTTCTGTCGACCACTTTCATCGACATCGCACCGGGCGGCAGCTCAAACGCGGCCTTCGATTCTGGCGCCAATAGCGGAGTAGGTGAGTACAACATCGATCCCCTCATCACTTCAGGGAGCGACGCCGGGTCCATTACGGTTATCTATGACCTGTTTAACGGGGATCCCACAAATGGCGGCGGTCAGGTCTGCGCGAATCCAACCAGTGGTGTTTGCGACTTCGAGGTGAGTGCCGCAGCCGAGGTTGACGTCCTTGGCGCAACATCCGCAGTACCCGAGCCTCGGCTCGCAATTCTCCTCGGACTCGCCCTCGTCGCACTGATCATCTATCGGCTGGTCACGAGATTCAAGGGCGCTTAGTGCGCTGCGGCGCTCGTCCAGGGCGGGGGATCGCTCGCAGGAAACGACTCTTCGCCCGCCTCGTCCACTTCGTCTTCCACGTCCTCGTTCGGCTGTGCTCCTTCCGGCGCGTCGTTGTTTTGCATACCTGAACATAAGATATTCCGAGCTCGCCAAAAGTTTCGCGTAATCGCAGCGCCCGCTGCTCAGTCGATGTGGCATCCTGGAGTTGACTCATCGATGCGCAACTTCCTCCGCTGGCGCTTTTTGTTGGCCTTCGGCTTCGCCACCTCCGTGTTGATCTGCGCCGCGTTCGCCCAGCGCCCCTTTCGCGAATATCCCGGCTACGAGTACGAAAATTTCCCGCTCCCTTCCGATTGGCGGGTTCCCGGCGAGTGGACCTTCGCCCGCCTGATGTACCCGTCCCAGCATCGCTTTTATCCTGGCGAATATCCGCGCCCCTATCATGCCGACTGGTGGAACGGCAGAGGGGATTGGACCATCGATTACCCGCGTTCGGACCGCCATCTTTCCGAGGCCGTGCGGCGCCTCACGCGCATTCAGACGCGCTCCGTGGAAGAGCCGGTGGATCTGCGCGACGGAGACGAAGTCTATAACTGGCCGTGGCTCTACGGCGTCGAAGTAGGGCACTGGGACCTGACCGATGCGCAAGCCGCCAAGCTGCGCGATTTCTTGCTCCGCGGCGGCTTCTTCATGTGCGATGATTTCCATGGCACCGACGAGTGGAACATCTTCGTCTCAGGCATGAGCCGCGTGTTTCCGGACCGGCCCATCGTGGATATCGAAAACGGCAGCGCCATCTTTCACACCATTTTCGACCTCGACGATCGCTACCAGGTGCCCGGCGAGCAGTTCGTCTACTCGCATCGCGTGTATGAGAAGGATGGCTTCGTGGCGCATTGGCGAGGCATTTATGATGACAAGGGCCGGCTCATGGTGGCCATCTGCCACGACATGGACTTGGGCGATTCCTGGGAGCACGCCGACAATCCCAAATATCCTGAAAAGTATTCCGCGCTCGGCATTCGCATCGGCGTGAACTATATTGTTTACGCGATGACGCATTAGCTACCTGCGGATTCCGAGCTGCGGGTGCCAAGGACGCGGACTTGGCCTCCATTCACTATTCGGCGCGCAGTGATCCCCGAACTAATGGTGAGGGGGAGGAGTGCTATAAAAGCTCCGGGACTGGAGTTGAAAAGACTCACGACTAAGCAGTTGTTAAGATGGCCGTAGGATGTCGTGCTCCCTAAGCTGGTCGAGAGCCGACTGAATGCATTGAGGAGGAACTTTGGGGCCGCCTTGGGAGTGGGATGAACGCACCATCCACGAGCTAATCGCGAGCCAGGTCCAAGAGAGTTTGACGCTCGATTACAAGGCCTGCGATGCCCTGGCTCGAACGGACGCCAAGAAAAGAGAAATCAGCAAAGATATATCCGCGTTTGCCAACTCCGCTGGAGGCACCATTGTGTATGGTGTTCTGGAAGACAAACACGTTCCGACAAAGCTTGATGTCGGCTACTTGCCGACCGATATCAGCAAAGAATGGGTCGAACACGTAGTCCATGCGAATATCCAGCGCCGGATCGATGGTATTAGGATCAACCCCGTCCGACTAACGGGGACGGCGGCTGGCAGATTGCTTTACATAGTGTCGGTACCTCAGAGCGTGCGGGCTCCGCATATGGCTGCTGACCATCGGTTCTATAAACGATTTAACTTCGAGTCCGTGCCGATGGAGGAGTACGAAGTTCGCGACGCTGGCCGCCGCAACGAGTCCCCAGATCTGAAGCTCGATATACAGTGGGTACGTCAGCTCCCACCAATTCCCACGGTAGAACTGATCGTTTCGATTTCGAATGAGGCTCCTGAACCGGCCCATCACGTGGTAATTCAGCTTTACATCGACACTCGCGCGGCCATCATATCCGCTGCAGGTTGGGACGCGCAGTCTCATCAATTGAGCACCCCCGACAACCGGATTCCAGTCACTGTGCTACAGATGAACTGGAGCGTGCCAATGAAGTTGCCGATTTGGGAAGGTCAAACATTTCGAGTGACCGACGGCAAGTTGGTAGTCGGCCTTCCGGCTGGAGCAGGACAGTACACATTCGGGTGGCGGTTGAGCTCACCTAGAATGCCGACTAAACAGCGGTACTATTCTGTAGTTTCGAATGGCGACACGATGAACGTGTTGGAACATGGAGCCCCGAGTGGTGATGTGAGTGCCTGGGAAAGCGCGAGAACAACACGATAATAGCCGACGCTTTAGGCCGCAGAACTAATATCTACGACCCCGCAAAACTCGCCGGTGGCGGGATCGACATGCCTTCCTCGCGCATTCCCTCAAGATGAAACTCCACAGCTTCCCGAATCAGGCGCTCCACTTCTTCACGCGACTCACCCACAGCAATCACGCCAGGAAGATCGGGAACATAGGCACCCCAAGAAGTCAGCCCCTTCTCGTAGATGACCGTAAATTTCATCATTGCGCCTTCAACCCACATCATACCGCCGTATAATTGAAACGCGCCTAATCGCTTGGGAGTCCATTCAAGTAGGAGTTCACCGAAATATGAGCCCAAACCTGACCACGTTCATAGTCCGGTTTGCATCCTTGTTATGCCTGTCATCCGCGCTCAGCTTTGCAGCAAACTGGTCCGGGACCTTGGTCGATTCCAAATGCTACGCCGCCGAAGAGCGCAATGTGAATCCGACCGATACGGAACCCTACGCCGATCGCGACCGCAATCTGGAAATCCGCTACTGCTCTCCCAACGGAAAAACGAAGTCCTTCGCGGTCGTGCAGCCCGATGGCGCCAGCCTCAAGTTCGATTCCGCTGGAAACGTAAAAGCGGCCGATCTAGTCCAGAAAACCGGTAAGCGGCCTCGTCTTTATGTCGCCGTCACTGGCGAATTGAACAAAAACACGATCCAAGTAGAATCGATTTCAGCAGCTCGATAAAAATAATCCGGCACCGCCCTACTTCCCGCGCCCCTTCGGGCCCTGCGCGATCATCTCTATCGCGATAATCCAGTCCTTGTTCTTCGCGTTATCCCTCGATACGGCGTACAGCGTCTTGCGATCCGGCCCGCTGAAGACCACGCTGATGACGTCGCGTGGCGTCGGGATCAAACCCAGATTTTTGCCGTCCGGTGAGATCACGTTCACGCCGCCATTGGTGGTCACGTACAGCCGGCCGGCCGAGTCAAACGTGCTGCCATCGCCGCCGAACCCGCCGCCTTCGAGCTTGGCGAACTCGCGCTGATTGGTGAGCGACCCATCTTGCTGGACGTCGAACACCGCCACCGTCGGCCCATTGGTCACATAGAGATGTTTTTCGTCGGCGCTCAGCACGATGCCATTGGTGAAAAGACTCTCGCTGTACTTCGTCACCTTCCCGTGCGCATCCGAGTAAAACACTTGCCCCATGGTGAAGTACGCGCCGCCCTTGCTGTCGGCCGTCAGATCGTTGAGGACTCCGCCGATGCAATCGAACGAGTCGCCATTGTATTTGTTGGCCAGAGTCTTGCGCTGCGGCGCCAGTTGCTCGATGGAGGCGTTCAGTCCGCGATTGTTCACGAACAGAGCGCCCTTGGAGTTGATCGCGAGCGCACCGCCAGTATTCGTGCCCGGGTAGGCAACCGAAGTCTTGCCGTCCTTATCCAGCTTCACGACTTTGCTGTTGTCGTTTTGCGCGATCAGGATCCCGCCGTCCTTCGTGGCAATGATCCCATCGGCATTGTTGCCGTCCACTTCCCAGATCTCTTTCCATTGCTGACCCGCCGCAACCACGCCGGGGATCTCCGTAACCGTCTTGGGACCCGCCTCGGCAGCAGCCGGAGCTGGACCCCGCCTTGGAAAGCCGCCTGCCGCAGGAGGCGGAACCTTGCATGTCTTCAGCACCTCTGGCTCTTTCGAATCCCGTGCAGCCTGCACTCCCGGCCCTGTGGTTTTGCCGGCCGGCATCGGAATCTGTCCCCACGCGGCCGTCGCAACCAGCCCTCCCAACACGAGCGTGACTACTACTGTCGATCTCATAAGTCCTCCCATTTCCGCGTTCCAGAATATCAAGATCCCCGATGCTATACTCGACTAACACAAATGAAGAAGCTTCCGATGCGTCTCATTTTCATCGGTTTCTCCTTGATCTTGGCGGCGGTGGGACAAGTGGTGCCGTTCGATCCCGAGTACGTCATCCCTAAGACCAATCCACACGCGACGCCCGCCGATCTAGAAAACGGCCAGCAGTTGTTCATGGGGCAATGTGCTCGCTGCCATGGCCCAAAAGGCGAAGGAGGCCGCGGCGCGGTTCTGGCGCTGCCCAAATTACGGCACGCGCCGGATGACGAAGCTCTGTTCCACGTGATTCAGGAAGGGATCAAGGGAACCGAGATGCCGGCGGGATACGCGGTGGACACTCTGGAGACGTGGCAGCTCGCGGCATATGTTCGTACCTTGGGGCGCGTCGCTCCCGAGACGGTACCTGGCGATGCAAAGCGCGGCGAGGAGCTGTACCGAAGCAAGGGACACTGCTCCCAATGCCACATCATCGGCGGCCAGGGCGGAAGCCTGGGGCCCGAACTAACGGAGATCGGCTCGCGGCGCAGCGCCGCACATCTGCGTGCGGCCGTGCTGAATCCGGAGTCCACTTTGCCCGAAGGATTCTTGGAAGTGCGGTTGGCAACCAAGGATGGCCGCCACATTACCGGCGTGCGTCTCAACGAGGACACCTTCAGCATCCAGGTCATTGATCTGAACGGTGGGATTCACTCCTTCTTCAAAGAAGACCTGAACGAGTTGCGGCGGGACACCGGCAAGTCCCCGATGCCGAGTTTCCGAAGCCACGTTTTCGGCGACCGAAACGGATGATCTGATCGCATATCTGGTTTCGCTCCGGGGAAATCAATGAAACGCGTCTTGTGCTGGTTCGCCTGCTTGTTCGCCGCGGTCCTGCCTCTCGCCGCGCAGGTTTCCTACGACCGCCTCCGCCAGGCTGACTCCGAGCCCGCCAACTGGCTCACTTACTCAGGCAACTATAGCGCGCAGCGTTACTCCGGCTTGAATCAGATCACCGCCGCGAATGTGCGGCATCTGCGGCCCGTTTGGGTGTATCAGATGCAGACCACGGAGCGAGTGGAGACTTCGCCGCTGGTCGTCGAGGGCATCATGTACGTGAGCGAGCCCGGTGGCAGCGTCACAGCCCTGGATACTCTCACGGGCCGCTCATTGTGGAAGTACACGCGAACCCTCGTCAAGGGCGCGCGCGGCTGTTGCGGCCAAGTGAACCGCGGCGTCGCGATTCTGAATGACATGGTCTACGTCGGCACCTTCGACTCGCATCTGGTGGCGCTCGACATCAAGTCTGGAATCGTGCGCTGGGATGTCGAGGTAGCGGATCCCAAGTTGGGCTACTCCGTCACCGCGGCGCCGCTCGCGCTCAAGGACAAGATCGTGGTTGGGATCGCGGGCGGCGAGTACGGAGTTCGCGGTCTTCTCGATGCCTATGATGCGAAAACTGGCCGTCGTGCCTGGCGTTTCTGGACCGTGCCGGCGCCCGGCGAGCCCGGCAGTGAAACATGGGCGGGCGATTCGCTAAGAACCGGCGCTGCTCCAACCTGGGTCACCGGCGCTTACGATCCCGAGCAAAACACCGTTTTCTGGGGCACCGGCAATCCGGGGCCGGACTGGAATGGCGACGCTCGCGCGGGAGACAATCTCTACTCCGATTGTTTGGTCGCGCTCGATGCCGACACTGGAAAACTCAAGTGGCACTTTCAATTCACGCCGCACGATACCCACGATTGGGACTCCACAGAAATCCCCGTGCTGGCGGACGCCGTGGTGCGCGGGGAAAAACACAAAGCCGTCCTGTTCGGCAATCGCAACGCTTTTTACTATGTTCTCGACCGCACGACCGGCAAATTCCTGGCCGGGAGAGCGTTCGCCAAACAAAGCTGGGCCACGGGGCTGGATGACTCAGGCAGGCCGATCGTCCTTCCAAATTCCTCGCCCACCACCGAAGGCGCCAAGGTCTACCCCGACTTGGGCGGCGGCACAAACTGGTTCAGCCCTTCCTATAGCCCGCACACCAACATGTTTTATGTGCCCGCGCGAGATATAGGCGGCGTGTACCTGAAAGGCAACGCGGAGTACAAGGAGGGCGCGCAATTCAACGGGGGCGGCCAGAGCCCTATCGTCGGCGAGGATCCGGCTGGCGCCATTCGCGCCCTAACACCCGAGACCGGTGAAATGAAGTGGGAATTCAAGCTGCATTCCGACGCGGGCGCAGGCATCCTCTCCACTGCGGGCGATCTGGTGTTCGCCGGCACCAATGAAGGCGATTTTTTCGCGCTCGACGCCCCGACCGGCCATCCCCTTTGGCACTTTCAGACCGGTGCGATGATCAATGCAAATCCAGTCAGCTATATCAGCGGAGGCAAGCAACAGGTGGCAATCGCGTCGGGCAATTCGATCTTCGTGTTTGGGCTCGAGGAGTAGCGCGTGCCCACTAGAACCCGGCAACTGAAGAACCTGACAGAGCCGTTCCCCGCGCCAGTCGATGCGTTGCAGTTCCCTCGATTTGCCGGTATCGCAACGTTCTTTCGACTGCCTCACATTCCCGATCCGGCCCGTTTGGATGTCGCTCTCCTGGGCGTTCCATTCGATGGAGGCACAAGCTATCGCACGGGACCCCGGATGGGTCCGCGCCACGTGCGCGATCAGTCCGCCATGATTCGGCCGTACAACCCGGTGCTGAAGGTGAGTCCGTTCTCGCGCCTGCGAGTCGCCGACTACGGCGATCTATCCGTGAATCCTATTTCTATTGAGGACACCTATGACCGGATTACCAAGGGCCTCAAGCCGGTCCTGGACGCGGGAACCGTTCCAATGTGCGTCGGAGGAGATCATTCCATCCTGCTTCCCATCCTGCGGGCCGTTCATGCAGCGCACGGACCAGTTGCGTTGGTTCAGCTCGATGCCCACTCCGACACGTGGGATCAATACTGGGGCATGAAGTATTCGCATGGAACGCCCGTCAGACGAGCTATCGAAGAGAAACTCCTCGACGAAACCCATATCCTGCAAGTTGGTTTGCGCGGGCAACTCTACAGCGCCGAGGATATGGACTATTCACACCAGCACAACATCCAGATGGTCACGGCGGAAGAATTTCACGAGCAGGGCCTGGATCTGGTCCGCGAGAAACTGAAAAGCTTCGGCGACGTGAAAACCTATCTGACGCTCGACATCGACGTGGTGGATCCCGCCTTTGCGCCGGGAACCGGAACGCCGCAGGTGGGAGGGCTCTCCAGCGATCAGATTCTTCGACTGGTCAGAGCATTGAAGGACCTGAATCTGGTTGGTTGCGATCTGGTGGAAGTTTCTCCGCAATATGATTCGGCCGAGATCACCTCGCTGCTGGCTGCTAATCTTCTTTTCGAACAACTTTGCCTGTTTTGTTTCTGACCATCGCGCCAGCCACCAACAACCAGCCGCTGGCGTAAAATAGACCCGGAGCCCAGACCGTGATCCGTACCATCACCATCGAACGCGAATATGGAGCGGGTGGCGGCGCGATCGCCAAGAAGCTGGCCGAGCGGCTCGGCTGGAAGTTATGGGATGAGGCGCTGACGTGCGAAATCGCGCGGCTCGCGCAAGTGGATCAAGCTGCAGTGGAGCGCCTCGACGAGCGCTGCGATCCGCTTTTTTACCGGCTCATGAAAGTCTTCATGCGCGGCAGTCTCGAGCAGAGCATCGGCGTCGGCGGCCTGGATCATTTCGATGCCGATAGCATGGTGAAGTTCATGCAGCGAGTAATCGATAGCGCCGCGTCGGAAGGCAACTCGGTGATCGTCGGCCGAGGCGCGCCATTCTTTCTGCGTGACCGCGACGACTCGTTTCACGTGTTCGTCTACGCTCCTCTCGAAGAAAAGCTGCGCCGCCTGCAAGGCGCCGGCAAAAGCGAAGCCGACGCCATGGAAGAAATCTCGTGCATCGACCGCCAGCGCGTGATTTTCGTCCGCAGGTATTTCGACATGGAGTGGCCTACGCGCGCCCTGTATCATCTGATGATCAACTCCACAGTCGGCGACGAGACGGTGATCGACACCATCCTCAATGAAATCGCCCACCTGGAAGCCTCCGCTATTTCCGCGAGTTTCGCCAGGGAAGGGAACTGACCCGACCCAGTGGCTGCAGTTGAAACGCCAGTTCTCAATCAACCCGTTCCCTGGACTCCCGCCGTCAGTCCGTGGCTGATCGCGGCCACGGTGATGCTCGCGACATTCATGGAGGTACTGGATACCAGCATCGCCAACGTCTCGCTTCCGCATATCGCGGGCAGTCTCTCGGCCACGGTTGACGAAAGCACCTGGGTCCTTACTTCGTACCTCATCTCGAACGCCATCGTGTTGCCGCTCACCGGCTGGCTGTCCATGTTGTTCGGGCGAAAGCGCCTGTTCATCGGCTGCGTCGTCATCTTCACCATCAGTTCCTTTCTCTGCGGCCTCGCACCAAATCTTTTCCTGCTGATCTTTTTTCGCATCCTGCAAGGCGCGGGCGGCGGCGGTCTGCAGCCGATCTCGCAAGCCATTTTGGTGGAAAGCTTCCCGCGTTCCAAGCAGGGAATGGCCATGGCCATCTACGGCATGGGCGTCGTGGTGGCTCCCATCATCGGGCCAACGCTCGGCGGCTGGATCACCGATAGCTTTTCGTGGCGCTGGATCTTCTTTATTAATGTTCCGGTCGGCGTCGCGGCCATCCTGATGACGATGGCGCTGGTCGAGGACCCGCCCTATATGATTCGCAAGACGCTGAAGCAGGGGCTCAAGATCGATTTCATTGGGCTGGGATTGCTAGCCCTCGGCCTCGGCTTCATACAGGTGATGCTGGATAAAGGCCAAACCGAGGATTGGTTCGAATCGCGCTTCATCGTCACTTGCGCCGTGCTCGGAGTTCTCGGCCTGGCCGGCGTCATTCTCTGGGAGTTGCGGCAGCCTGAGCCCCTGGTGGATCTTCGCCTCTTCGCGCAACGCAATTACAGCATGGCGACCTTCATGATGTTCGCTATGGGCGTTGTGATGTACGGCACCACCGTTCTGCTTCCGATTTTGCTGCAGACCGAAATGGGCTACACCGCCGAGTGGGCCGGGTTGGTGCTTTCGCCGGGCGGCTTGATGACACTGTTCGTGATGCCTCTGGTGGGCCGACTGCTGGGCATTTTTCAGCCGCGCTGGCTGGTGGTCTGCGGATTGGTGATCCTCGCGGGCGGTATGTTCCGGCTCTCCCTGCTAAACTTGCAAACCGGATTCTGGACCTTCGTCACTACCTGGACCATTTCTCGCGCGGGAATGCCGTTCCTGTTTGTCCCGATTAATGTGATGGCCTTCGCTTATGTGCCGCGGGAAAAAACCAACAATGCAACCGGACTCATTAATTTGACGCGCAACCTGGGAGGCAGCGTCGGAATTTCGTTGGTTGCCGCCGCGCAGAACCGTATGGCGCAGGTCTCGCAGACAACTTTGACCAGCCATTTGACACCCCTGAATCCGGTTTACGCACGAAGATTGGCGGAACTGCAGGGAGCTCTTCAGGCCGCCGGATCCAACTCTTCGCAGGCCGCCGACCGGGCGCACGCCATCATTTACGGTGAAGTGTTGCGGCAATCGTCGATGCTGGCGTTCGTCGATGTGTTCCGGATCTTGGCCTGGCTGTGCGTGGCTTTGATTCCGCTGATGTTCTTCATGAAGCCCGCGAAGGGCAGGGGCGATGCACCACCGGTGCACTGAGATCGCTAAACATCGGACGCGTACGTGTCCAGCCGGAGAAACAACTCCGGTATGTTGCTGAAGTCCTTTACCGAGACAACGCGGCAATCCAGGGCGACGGGCACCATCGCGTTGTGTCCTTCCCACTCGAGCGTGGGAGTGATGCGCGTCAGTTCGATAAGCTGCACTTTCGAACGCAATTCGCGAAAGGCTGTGCCCGGTGGCGCCATGGTCACAAAGGCGCAAGGCGCCCAACGGAAGAAAGTATTGTAGTCGGGCAAGGACTGCGCCAGATGGGCCACTACTTTGAGCAGCACCTGGTCGCCTCTGGCAAATCCGAACTTGGCGTTGATGAGGGCCAGGCGTTTCACCACGAAAATCGCCAGGAAACAATCGCCCGCTTCTTGATAGGCGCGAATCAGCTCTGCTTCTGCGTATGGCCGCGCTGGCAAACCTGTGAGCTGGTCCCGCAGGGGAGCGGGGCTGGCGGCCTGCGCCTCGGAGTCCGCGGGTTCAGCCAGCTTCGCGATTGCGGTCGTGAGCAGATCGCTGATTTTTTGGCGTTCCTGCAGGACTTCGGCCCGTGCCATGACGATTCCGGCCCGCAACCTGGTTTTGATGCTCGCCAGGTCCTCGGAACTGGAGAGCGAAGCGATTTCTTCCTCGAGTGAAGCCAGCCGGGCCTCCGGGCCTGAAACCAAGGCCAGTCCCTGGGCCGCCGCCGCGAGATCCGATAAAGCTTTCGCAAGCTCGACTCCCCGGGCGGTTGCGGTTTCAGTGGCTTGATCTTGCAAGATGCTCCTCAGCCGGCGCGCGAGCCTTCTGGCTCGTGAACACCTATATGTCTAATCGGAAAAGGATCGTGCAGTATGAGTGATTACCGAAGCATTGCTGCAGCCGGCTAAACGGATTTCTCGGCCAGCTCGGACTGGTGCTCGGCGGCGGCAGTCTCCGCCGCTCGCGCGCGTTGGAATCGCGCGGTGAACCAAAAGCGCGATCCTTGCTCTGGCTGGCTGTCCACGCCCACGCGGCCGCCCATCATTTCGATCAGCTGCTTGCAAATCGCGAGCCCCAATCCGGTACCGCCGTACTTGCGCGTAATGGACCCGTCGGCTTGCACGAACGGTTGAAAAAGACGCGCCTGGGCATCGGGAGTCAAGCCGATGCCGGTGTCCTGCACTTCAAACAGAAGTTGTACGCCGTGTTCGGAACGGTCCACGACACCGACCTTCACCGACACTCCTCCGCGCTCAGTGAATTTGATGGCGTTGGCCACGAGATTCAACAGCACTTGGCGCAACCGCACCGGGTCGCCCCGCAACTCGCCGTGGGCTTCTGGGCTGACTTCCGCGGTGACCTTCAGACCTTTGCTTCTCGCGCGTCCCGACACCAGCTTCAAGACGTCATTCAACACCTGGGCAGGGCTGAAGTCGAGTGCTTCGAGCTGCAGTTTGCCGGCTTCGATCTTCGACAAGTCAAGAATACTATCGATAATGTCGAGCAGCGCTTCAGCCGAGCGATAGGCGGTTTCGGCGTAGTCGCGCTGTTCCGCTGTAAGTTCGCTATCGAGCAGCAGTTCCGTCATGCCGAGCACGCCGTTCATCGGCGTCCGGATCTCGTGACTCACGTTGGCCAGAAACTGGCTCTTCAGCTTGGTGGCTTCCTGCGAGACCTGCACGGCTTGGGCCAAGTCGCGATTCTTGCGCTCGATCTCGTGCGCATATTCGAGCAGTTCCTCTTGCGCACGTTTGCGCTCGAGTGCGTACCGGATCGATCGTTCCAGCAAGCGCGCGTCCAGGTGGCCTTTGACCAAATAGTCGGCCGCGCCAGCCTTCATGGCCTCGACGTCGGTCTCCCAGTCGTCATTGCCGGTCAGCAAAATGATCGGCGCCTTGCAGCCGCGCGCTTGAGCTTCGCGCATCAGTTCCAGTCCGTCGGATTGGCCCAGATGATAGTCGAACAGGTAGACGTCATGCTGGTTCAGCTCGATCGCTTGAAGCGCGGCTTCATAGGAAGGCGTCCAGTCCAGGTGGAAACGCTGGCGGCCGATTCTGTACAGCAGATCACGCGTTAGTATATAGTCGTCCTCATCGTCATCGGCGATGAGGACCCGTAACTCGCGTGTGTCCATCGGAGACCCTGCGGCCTTCTAGGCGGCCTCGGTAGCTTCGGAAGGCAGCTCCACTACTTCGAACCAATACTTGCTGAGCGTAAGCGTCAGATCCACCAGGGACTGAAAAGTCACCGGCTTCAGAATGAAAGAATTCACTCCCAGGTCGTACGCACGCAAGATGTCCTCTTCGGCTTTGGACGTGGTGAGGACCACAACCGGGATAGAGCGCAGGCGCGGATCAGCCTTGATCTCTTGCAAAGCCTCGCGGCCGTCCTTGCGCGGCATGTTCAGATCGAGCAGGATCATGCCCGGCAGCGGCTGATCGGCGAGATGGGTGTAGTTGCCGCGGCGGCGCAGGTAATCCATCAGCTCCTCGCCATCCTCGACGAAGTGCAGCTCATTAGCCAGGCGGTTTTCAGCCCAGGCATCCTTCACCAGCATGCGATCCTCGGCGTCGTCGTCGGCGTAGAGAATGGTGATGGGTTTTCCGATTCTACTCATGTGGATGGTCTCCTAGTGCCAGGTGCGGCAGCGTGATGACAAACTTGGCGCCCGCCCCCGGTGAGCTGTTGGCTGTAATGGAGCCGCCGTGACGGTCCACGATCTTGCGGCAGATGGCGAGGCCGATGCCCGTACCTTCGTATTCATTGCGCCCGTGCAATCGCTGGAAGATTTGAAAAATGCGGTCCCGGTATTTTTCGTCGAAACCGATTCCGTTATCCTGCACGACGATTTGCCAGACATTGGCGCCGCCTTGCTGGACGGTGAGGAATTCCGAGTGAACAGTCACCACCGGTTCTTCTCCGGGCTTTCTGAACTTCAATCCGTTACCGATCAGGTTCTGGAACAACTGCGCCATCTGGCCGCGGTCCCCGTGGATTACTGGCAGAGCTCCGACGTCGACGCGTCCACCAGTGTCTTGGACGCGCATTTCGAGATCGGAAACCACCGTGCGAACGACTTCACTCAGATCGACCGGGGCGAAAGGTTTAGCCTGGCTGGCGACACGCGACAAGCTCAGCAGATCCTGAATCAAGACCTGCATGCGCGCGGCCGCGTTTTGCATGCGTGTGAGATAGTCCGCGCCTTCTTCGCCGATCCCCGCCGCGCACTTGGTCTTGATGCGATCGCCGAAGGCCTGAATCTTCCGCAAAGGCTCCTGAAGATCGTGCGATGCGACGTAGGCAAACTGCTCCAGCTCCGCGTTGGAGCGCGCGAGTTTCTCGGCCTGTTGCTGCAGTGTTTGCTCGGCACGCTTGCGCTGCGTGATGTCCAGCAAAAACGTGCGCAGTCCGATGGCGCGGCCGGATGCGTCCCGAACTCGCTTCTGGTGAATCTCCATGACCACTGAGCTTCCATCGCTCCGTTTGTATTCACGTTCCAGCGGGACCAACGGCTGCTCGTCGGCGATGCGCTGGAGAAGCCCGGCTTTGGTTTTTTCGCGATCCTCCGCCGCCATGAAGTCCCAAATGTGGCGGCCAATCATTTCCTCGCGCTGGAAGCCGAATAACTCGCATTCGGCCTGATTGACGCACAAGACGATTCCATCGCGGTCCACCTCGTGGCAGGCGATGGGCGCGTCTTCAAACCAGCTTTGAAAATGCCGCTCGCTGTCGTGGACGCGTTGCTCCAGGATGTGGCGATCCAGTAAGGCCAGCGATTCAGACGCCTGGGGCGCTGACGCCTGGGGCGCGGCGGTGCTGTCGGCTACAAGGCTGCCATGCACGCTCAAAACGCAATCCTCCTCGGATGTTTCAATTTTCGGCAGTTGCAGGCTGGAACTTTAGGGCAGTCAACAGGTTCCGCAGGAGCCGGAAGGGGTCACTCGATCCAGATATTGGTATCGGCCCGGCTGTCGCCTGGGTTGCTGTTGGCCCCACCCGCGTACAGAACGACCAATGCCTGATAGGGCGGCCCCACGCCGGTCTCATTGAATTGAGGTAGCTGAAAGTTCACTTGCGCAACGCCGGAAACTAACCCAGGTGCGTTGCCGGCGTAGGTAACGTTGGCAAAGGTGGAGAGGTTCAATTGCACCCGAATCGGAAGTAGCGGCGTTCCCCCAGCCGTTAGGGGAATTTCGCCGTCCACTCCCGGCGGGTTGGTCTGGCCCACGCCGGAGACAAACATCGCCACGGTATCCCCGATGTGCGCCGGATTCTTGGGACCGTTTACGGTGCCGTCCCGATTCAAGACTGCGGCATTCCCGTTCGAGTCGGCGAAGATCTCGGGCGCTGACGGGCGCACACCTAGCACCACCTCGTTCGAGGTCGAGGAAGCCGTGACAATTTTGATGTGCGCGGCCGTGCGCCCATTCAACACGTACGGAGCGACCAGATTAATCTGCGCTGACGAAACGTAGAGCAGTGGCGCCGGGGTATCTTCGATCAACACCTGCACGCCACCGAGCTCGGTTCGGATCGTGTTTCCCGTGGTGTTACTGGTAAGCTGCGCTCCAACGCCTTGCACGGGCCCGAATCCCGCGCCATAGATCGAGAAAATCTCGCCGGGAGCGAGCGGCCCAGAGTTATTCGGGGAGCCCGACTGAGCAATGCAGGATTCTACCAGCCGGATGGGACCCGGTACCGTCGCTAGCGCGGTCAAAGTGATATCCGTATGGCCAGGAACCATGCCCGCGGCGATCACGTTTCCATTGGCGTCAACGGAAGCAGGTCCGATAGGAACCGAAGGGCCCGCCCACGTGCCCCAAAGCAGATGTTGCCCGGCCGGGTCGATTTTCCCGAAAAAGCCCAGACCATACAGAGCGGTCGGGATCGGAGGCTCGCCGCGCCCAGACTGCGGGCAGGGCCACTGCGCGCCGGGCGTCGCATGGAAACCGTTCTGGCCGATGACGCTGAAGATCACATTTCCGGAGTTGTCCAACGCCAACGATGTTAATGAAGCCGGAATGTACGTTGCTGCCAGCGTTTTCGTCCCATCGGCGGAAAGATGAACGAGGAAAGCGCTCGACGTTTGTCCGCCAGGAAAGTGCGAGTCGAAAGCGCCCGGAAGAACGGGGAAGTTAGTTTCGGATGTAGTTCCAGTGACCCACAAGCTGCCGTCCGGGGCCGGCTGCATCAGGCTAACAACCCCGTCAGCGGATTTTTGCCACACGGCTCCGGAGAGATTCGGATCCATCTTCGTCACGCTTTGTCCGCCGAGATACACGGATCCATCCGAACCAACTGCGACCGCCTGAGTGTCCGATGACAGGCTGACCGTCGATACGACTTGCCCGTTCGCGCTCAGCTTCGTGAGAGTGGACGCATCGAACGCTTGGGTTAAGCAATAAACGGAGCCATCCGGCGCCAAAGCCAGGGGAGCCAATACACCGGCTTTGAAGAACGCCACCCAGCCCACCCCGGTTCCATTCCTAGAAAGCTTCGCAGCATAGGACACAGCGCCCGACTGTACGCCAAGAAAGATATTTCCCGATGCATCCATCGCCAGACCGGTGGGAACGTTGCTGTTCGCGCCCCCCAAGTAGGTCAGGAACAAGAGCGTTCCCTTTGAATCGAACTTCCCAACGAACACGCTGGGACACGGACCGGAGAATTCTCCATAACCACACGTTCCTCCCTCGTACCGACTCTGGTAAACGCCGGGAGTAGTGGGCAAGCCACCGGAAGCGACAGCTCCTGCGATGTAACTGTTACCGGAGGCGTCGGTGGCCACCAGGCTGACGTTCGGCCCCGCATAATTCGGGTATATCGAGAAACCCTCATTATTCGCCGAACCCGAATAGGGAACGGTGGTGGAATAGAGAATCCCGGGCGGCTGCGCTATACACGGGATTGCGAGCAGGACCACGGCGATTATCCAGCGGCGCGTGGCAAATCGCCAAACGAGTGTCGCGAAATGCCGCTGTAACGAATCCGTGACCCGCACATTTCTTTGGCGATAGCGCATTCCGCTTCGAGCGAAATGCAATCGAGATTCCAGATTTAGGCCGCCACGGTGGTTTTGGCCATCATTCGGTAATGATCGCCATAGTGGCGATACGCCGCAAGCAGCGTGACCAGCATCAATACCGCCGCGCCGCCCATGGTGATGGAGAGCGAGTAGCCGATCATCTTGCCGTTGTGGAACAGATAATCATTGAAGACGCCGGGCAGCAGCGGACCTAGGCTCTGGCCGCCAATGTTCAAGATGAACAGGTACAGCGCCGAAACGACGCCACGGACCTGGTTGGGGAAGATGCGTTGCAAAGCCGCCGCCGAGATGCCCATCGGCAGGGCGAGCGTGAAAACGCCTGCCCATAAAAGTGCGAGAGTCCAGGCGATGGAAGGCAGCAGCGTACCGATGGGCAAGAGAAGAATCGTCCCGATCGCTCCGATCACCATAACACGCATGGGCGCTTCGTCCAAACCGCGCCGTTGCCAGTGATCGCTTAACCGGCCGCCGATGAACATGCCGCCGCAGCCCGCGGTCAGCAGAATCGCGGCTAACGCCCGGCCTGATTGGCCCGCGGTCCACCCATGCACGCGTGAGAAATAGGTGGGTCCCCAGGAAATGAGCGCGTAATTCGCCATGGATTGAAAGACCATTGCCAGCGAAATACCCGCGAGCGACTGCCAACGCAGGCGCATTTGTCCGAATACCTGGGCGAAACTCAGATGCGCCGCATGGCCCTGCGCGTTCTTGAGCATGCTCTTCCGCAGCGGTTCTTTGATCGTGTAGACCAGCAGCGCGCCCAGCAGTCCTGGAGCACCCACGATAAGGAACGTCACACGCCACGACGCAACAGTCCCGAGCAGCGGCAGCGTGACGGTGTGGATGCGCGCCATGGTGTCCACCACCATCCCTCCGAGCAGCATCGCCATGCTCGATCCCAGGAACACGCCCATGTAGTAGACGCTGATTGGCACGCCCAGGCGCTCGGGCGGGAAGTAATCCGCGATGAGCGAATACGCCGCAGGCGACAGCCCGGCTTCGCCGACGCCCACGCCGATGCGCGTCACAAATAAGGACCAGAAGCTTTTGGCGAAACTGCACAGTCCGGTGAAGAAGCTCCAGACCACCACGCCGGCCGCGATCAGATTTCGGCGGCTGCGCGTGTCGGCGAGGCGGCCGAGCGGCAGTCCCATGACGGTGTAGAACAGCGCGAACGAAAGCCCTTGCAGCAATCCGATGCGGGTGTCGCTGATGCCGAGGTCGCGCTTGATGGAGCCGACCAGCAGGCTGAGAATCGTGCGGTCGACGAACGACAGCATGTAGAGCGCGGTCAATATAATGACGACGTACCAGGCGTAGCCCAAACCTGCTTTAGGCGGGTTCGTGCGCGCCGTGGTTGCTGAAGCCGGGCTCATTGCGCCACCGATGCTATCGTGTTGACGGTGAAGTGTCAACATGACCCGCGACTTTCTTTTGCATGCAAGATCCGCCGGGTGGTACGATGGTGCCATATCAGATATCGGCCAGGAGGATTTAAGGCAGTGCAAAGTACCGAAAATAAGTCTAAAACCAGCGCTTCGGATGATTCACAAACCGGCCGTACGCTGCTGAACCTGCGGGGAATGTTGTTGCGGGGTGATTTTCAGCCCGGTGAGCGGCTCTCCGAGCTTCCGTTAGTGGCTCGTCTTAGGCGTGTCGCGAACACCCATCCGCTTGGCTCTCGACCGGCTGGCGCATGAGGGTTTGCTGGAAGCATCGCCCACGGGCGGATTTGTGGTGCGCGCCTTCAGTCATGGAAGATATTTGGGATGCGCTCGAAACACGCGGCGTGCTGGAAGGCGCTGCCGCCCGCCTGGCCGCCGAACGATTGGAGCACGACAGCCGAGCTGACGCAATTGCGCGAATATCGCGATGAACTGGACGCCATGATCCGCGCGGAGAGCGACCCGGATGGCTCTTGCAGCGCCCGACATCGATTCTTACGCCCGCTACCTGGATCTGAACGAAGCTTTTCACTCCGAGATCGTGACGCTAGCGAAGAATTCCATGCTTCGGCGACGCTGGAGCAAGGTGAAATCGGTTCCGTTTGCATCGCCCAGCGCGATGGTGTACGTACGTTCGAAGCTGCCTCGCGCGCCCCAGATCCTTGCCGTTTCCCACGAGCATCATCGCGCAATTGTCGAGGCGATCGAGCGCAAACAAGGGCGCGCGAGCCGAAGCCCTGGCGCGCGAACACGCCGGCATGAGCAGGCATAACGTCGAATTGGCGCTCTCCGAACCAAGTATCCTGAGTAGTGTTCCCGGCGCGTCGCTGATCCGGATACCCGCCGCAGTATAATCACGCGATTCCACAATCCACTTGCCGACGTGCGCGGCCCAGATCGAGGGAGCCGGTAACAACTATGAACAAACTCGTAAACCTGACGACGCAGGATGGCGTCGCTGTCATCACCATCAACAATCCGCCCGTGAATGCATTGAGCCCCGGCGTGCCCGAAGGGTTGGTAGCAGCCCTGGACGCCGCGGAGAAGGATCCGTCCGCCCGCGCCATCGTCATTATCGGCGGCGGAAGAACGTTCATCGCCGGAGCGGACATCAAGGAGCTGGAACTGGCGGCGGAGGGGCGGGGCAGCGGACCGCCGAAGTTTCACGATATCCTGGCGCGCATTGAAGATTCGGCCAAGCCGGTGGTGATGGCGATTCACGGGACGGCGCTCGGCGGCGGCAACGAAGTCGCGATGGCCGGGCATTATCGGGTGGCCGTTCCGGATGCGCAGATTGGCCAGCCGGAAGTGAATCTCGGAATCATTCCCGGCGCGGAAGGGACGCAGCGCTTGCCGCGCCTGGTAGGGGTCGCCGCGGCGGTGGATCTGTGCGTTTCCGGCAAGCCGATCCGTGCGCCCGAGGCGTCTGAAGCTGGGTTTGATCGATCGCGTGATTGAAGGCGACCTGCTCACGGGCGCCGTGGCGTTCGCCCGCGAGATCGCGGATCAGGGCGGAGCGCTGCGCAAGACGCGCGAGCTAAGCGACAAGCTGGGTTCCGAGTTCGTGGACGCATCGATTTTCGCGGCTGGCCGCGATCAGGCCCGCAAGACCCGCCGCAATATGATCGCGCCGCTCAAAGTGGTGGACGCCATCGAAGCCGCCGCCACTCTGCCTTTTGACGAAGGCTGCAAGAAGGAACGCGAGATCTTCGAGGAGTGCATCGCGTCCGATCAAGCGCGCGCGTTGATCCACGCGTTCTTCGCCGAACGCGCGGTGGCGAAGATCCCCGATATTCCCAAAGATACGGCCGTTTATAACATTCGCCAGGCCGCGATCATCGGCGCCGGCACCATGGGCGGCGGCATCGCGATGGCCTGCGCCAATGCCGGAATTTCAGTCCTGCTCAAAGAAGTCGAACAGGCGGCGCTCGACCGGGGCGTCGCGACGATCCGCAAGAATTACGAGAATTCGGTTAAAAAGGGCCGCTTTTCGCAGGAAGTGATGGACCAGCGGATGGCGCTTATTCATCCGCAGCTCACGCTACGACGGCTTCGACCAGGCCGATCTGATTATTGAAGCCGCATTCGAGAGACATGGAGCTGAAGAAACGGATCTTCGGCGAGATCGACAAGATCGCCAAGCCCGATTGCGTGCTGGCGTCCAACACATCGACGCTGGATATCGACGACATCGCTTCGGTGACCTCGCGGCCGGGCATGGTGATCGGGCTGCACTTCTTCAGTCCCGGCGAACGTGATGCGGCTGGTCGAAATCGTGCGCGGCAAGGCCACCAGCAAAGAAGTGGTCGCGACGGCGCTGGCGCTCGCCAAGAAGCTCGGCAAAGTCGGCGTGGTGGTGGGCAATTGCTGGGGCTTCGTCGGCAATCGGATGATGCTGCCCTACATGCGCGAGGCCCAATTCCTGGTGGAAGAAGGCGCGACGCCCGAACAGGTGGATCGCGCGCTCACGAATTTCGGCATGGCGATGGGCATTTTCGCCGTGGACGACATGGGCGGCATCGATGTGCAGTGGCGCGTGCGCCAGGAGCACAAGCACCTGGAGAAGCCGGGCCTGCGCGCGCCCCTGGTGCTGGAAAAGCTGTTTCATTGCCGGACGCCTGGGACAAAAGACCGGCGCCGGCTGGTATCGCTACGACGAGAATCGCAAGACCGACTCCCGATCCTGAAGTTCATGCGCTGATCGAGAAAACCGCGCAGCGAAGGCGGCATTCCGCGCCGGCACATCGCCGACGAGGAGATCATCGAGCGCTGCATCTACATCATGATCAACGAAGGCGCGAAGATCCTGGAAGAAGGCTATGCCCTGCGCGCCGCCGACATCGACGTGATCTACCTCACCGGCTACGGATTTCCGGCCTATCGCGGCGGACCCATGTGGTACGCCGACACGGTCGGTTTGAAGAAGGTCCGCGACCGCATTGCCGGAATTCCACGAAAAGCACGGCGAATTCTGGGAGCCCGCGCCGCTGCTCAATCGACTTGCGGACGCCGGTGAGACCTTCGCCTCTTACGACGCGTCACAGGAACATGTTTTGGCAGCCGTTTAGATGACCTCGGCTCCGATCAGCAAGAGATATCTTTCCGCGCCCGTGCGCCGGGTGGATTTTCCGCCGGCGGATGTCGAAACCTGGAACACCGCCGATGGCGGGCTGGTGGTTCGTCCCAAGCATCCGCTCGGACCTTATCCCGATAAGCTGACCGAGCGCCTGGATCATTGGGCGACGCACGCGGCGGATCGGGTGTTTCTGGCGGAAAGGGATCCGTAATGGTGCGTGGCGCACCGCGACCTATGCGCAAATGCGCGCGTCGGCTCGTAACGTTGCGCAAGCGCTGCTGGAGCGTCCGCTCTCGGCCGAGCGGCCCATTGCGATTCTCTCAGGCAACGACCTCGAACATGCTGCGCTGGGACTCGGGGCAATGTACGCCGGCATTCCGTTCGCGCCGATTTCGCCGGCGTATTCGTTGGTTTCTTCCGATTTTGGAAAATTGCGTTTGATTTTCGACATTTTGACACCGGGGCTGGTGTTTGTTTCTTCCGGCGCGCCGTTTCGTAAGGCTATCGAGGCTGTTTTGCCGTCGGATGCCGAGCTGGTCATCAGCGGCGATCCCTCGGGTTTGCCCGCCACGCTGCATGCGACGCCATTCTCGATGCTTGAAAGCACTCCCGCCTCGCCGGCTGTCGATCGCGCGCACGCGGCTGTGAACCCGGACACGATTGCGAAGTTTCTCTTTACTTCCGGATCCACGGGCACGCCGAAGGGCGTCATCAATACGCAGCGGATGCTATGCAGCAATCAGGAAATGGTGCGCACCATGCTCCCGTTTGTCGTGGATGATCCCCCGGTCTTGTGCGACTGGCTGCCCTGGAACCACACCTTCGCGGGCAATCACGATTTCGGGCTGGTGCTGTACAACGGCGGGTCGTACTATATCGACGATGGCCGTCCGGTAGCCGGCGCAATCGAAGCCACGGTTCGGAATCTCGACGATGTGCAGCCCAACATCTTCCTGAATGTGCCGCGCGGCTTCGAGATGGTTCTGCCCTATTTGCGCGAGCGGCGCGAGTTTCGCGATCGTTTTTTCAAAAAGCTCCGCCTCATGTATTACGCGGGCGCGGGCCTTTCTCAGCCTGTTTGGGACGAATTGCAGGAGCTGGCTGTCGAGTCCTGTGGTGAGCGCATCTTGATGTACACAGGTCTCGGCTCCACGGAAACGGGTCCGTCGGCAATGTTCCCGTATTGGGAAGAGGATCGCGCGGGACACGTCGGACTTCCTGCGCCCGGCGTCGAGCTAAAGCTAGTGAAGGCGGGCGAGAAAACCGAAGCGCGTCTGCGCAGCCCCAGCATCACTCCCGGCTATTGGCGGCAGCCCGAGCTTACGCGTGCCGTGTTCGATGAGGAAGGCTTCTATTGCCTTGGAGACGCGCTGCAGTTCGTTGATCCAGCGGACGCAGGCAAGGGATTCATTTTTGATGGACGAATCGCGGAAGACTTCAAGCTCGCCACCGGAACCTGGGTGAGCGTCGGCCCGTTGCGCGCAAAGTTTCTCGCGCATTGTGCGCCGTATCTGCGCGACGTGGTATTTGCCGGACACGATGGCGATTATGTTGCCGTTTTGATTTTCCCGAACGTGGAGGCGTGCCGGGCCCTGGTGCCGGGCGGATCGGACGTAGAGGTGCTGCGCAGCGAGCGCGTTCGTGCGAGATTCACGAAGCTGCTCCAGGAGCTCGCGCGAACCAGCACTGGCAGCTCGAATCGCGTCATGCGAGCGATGCTGATGGAAGACCCGCCGTCGATTGACAAGCATGAAGTAACGGACAAAGGCTCGTTCAATCAGCGCGCGGTGCTGAAGAATCGCGAGGCGCTGGTCAATGAGTTGTATGCGCCCGATCCCAGCGCGCTGGTGATCGTAATCTAAAAACATGAAAATCGAAAATCTGATCGCTATCGACACTCACGTACACATTGAGCCGGACCCCACCGGCAACGCCGCCGAAGAAGCGGCGCGCAAATATTTCGGAAACACCGGCGTCAGCTATGGCCGCAAGGAACTCGCCGAATACTACCGCTCACGGAACATCGGCTGCGTGGTTTTCTCGGTCGATGAGCGGCTCACCGGCACGGCCCCAGGTTTCAAACGACGAAGTTGCGGCGTTCGCCGCCGAGAACAGCGACATCGTGATGGCGTTCGCGAGCGTCGATCCGATGCGCGGAGCCGAAGCCGTGAAGGAAGCGCGCCGCCTGATCGCCACGGGCGGCATTCGCGGATTCAAGCTGCATCCTCCGCTGCAGCAATTTCACGCCAACGATAAAGCGGCGTATCCGTTTTATGAAGTGGTGGCCGAAGCGAAGCTGCCCGTGATTTTTCACACCGGCCACAGCGGCATCGGCACCGGCATGCCGGGCGGCGGCGGAGTTCGATTGAAATACGGCAATCCCATGGATATCGACGACGTGGCGGTGGATTTCCCCGACATGCCGATCATCATGGCGCACCCGTCGTTCCCCTGGCAGGACGAAGCGATTTCGGTGTGCCTGCACAAGCCGCAGGTTTATATCGATCTTTCGGGATGGTCGCCGAAATATTTCTCGCCGATCCTGATTCAGTACGCGAACACGCTGCTGAAGAAGAAGATGCTGTTCGGGTCGGATTATCCGCTGATCACGCCCGATCGATGGATGACCGATTTCGCGGCCATCGCGATTCGTGACGAAGTGCGGCCGCTTATCTTGAAAGAAAACGCCGCGCGTTTGTTCTCGTTGAGCTAGGGCATCGGCGATAGGGAAACAGACTTCGTAACGCCGGTAGACTTCCTCCCAGACGGCGTCCCACGAAAAACGCTCGGCCGATTGTCGCGCGCGCAAGCGCATTTCCGCGAGGCGCTCAGGATCGCGGGACCATTGGTGAATCGTGCGGGCGAACTCATCGGCACGGCCCGCGATCGCGCCTGTGACGCCCGAACTGATCAGATATTTCGGCCCGCCGTCCTGTGTGACAATCGCCGGTACGCCCGACGCCATCGCTTCAAGTACGACATTGCCGAACGTGTCCGTGGAGGAGGGAAACACGAATGCGTCCATGGACGCGTAGGCGCGCGCCAAGTCCACGCCGCGCAGGACGCCAGGCAGCGCCGCCCGTTGCATAACGCGGCTCAGCCAGGAATGCTCCGATCCGTGGCCGACGATCAAGAACCGGTAGTTGCTCATGCCCGCCTGGATCAGCGAGCTGCTCGATTTCAGCCAAAAGCCTCACGTTCTTTTCCGGACTGAGCCGGCCTACGTAGCCGATGACGAAGTCTTGATCCAAGCGGGCGCGATGAACGGGAGAAAACAGTCCCGTATCGATGCCGCGCGACATCAGATAGGCGGGACGTCCGGTGCGCTGCGCGAGCAGTTCCACCAGCTGCGGCATTCGGGGCGAACACCAGCTTCGCCAGACGATAGAAGCGCATGCACTGATCGAGCGAGAATGTTTCGAACCATTGCGCTGTCGAGGCTCGCACGCGCTCCGGCAGAAACCCGAGCACTTGGGTTAAGCGACGCGCGCCAAATTCATGCAGATTGGTGTGCCAGGATGCCACCAGGGGCACGCCGATCTCGTGCGCCAGAATCGCGCCGAGGATTCCGGAGTCGCTGGGCCCGGTGATATGCACCAAGTCGGGCTGAAATTCCCGCAGAGCAGCCCGGAGGCGTTTGCGATAGCGCAGAAACAGAAAATCGATCGCCAGATCCTGCTCAAAATTCCAGCGCACCGGACCGCGCCGGAATTCGAAAGTCGTCACCGCACCTTCTTGAAGCACGCCTTTTGCCGGTCCCGCGTGAACCGAGAACATTGGCATCGCGCGCCGGCGGGCGAAGCGCACAAACTCGCGGCTGGTGAGGGCCACGCCGTTCACTTCGTGAAAACTGTCGGTAAAGAAGGCGACGCGCCGGGGCTTCATAGCGTCACCTCTTCGGCGCCCGCGAATGCCCCTCGCAGAAACCGGCGGACGCGCGGCACGGCTGCGAATTGCATTGCGCCCACAAACAACGCCACTGGCGCGGGAGGACGGTCGCCGAATAGCTCTGTCAGGGATCGCGTGCAGCCGTCGTCGCAGAGATAGAATACGCGGTCGCTCCACAAGCGCCAGCCGTTAGCGTGCTGTTCATACGTTCGCAACACATCCACCATGTTGTGGACGATACGGAGCGCGTAGGACTCCTGATAGTGGCGAAGAACCAGCACGTTGCTCCACCCGGCGCGGATCTCTTCGGCGAATTCTTCGAAGTTGGCCGCATTGGTGAGGTTCAGTAGCGCGTTCGGCTCGATGGCGTGGCGGTCCCCGCCCGAGATTACCGGCTTACGCGACTGCCCGGCCCAGAGCGGTTACGTCGCGATTCTCGCTCCAGGGCCGCAGCCCATTGAGTTCCAGCGCGTGCAGACACAATCCGAACTTGGTCAAAAAGTCGCAGCGCCGCCGCCCGATGCCGGCTTGCCCGATCCGTTTTTCATCCCACAAAGGATGATTGAAGACGACCAGCACTTGTTTCAAGGTGGCGAGCATCTGAAGCAGGTCGCGCAGGCTCTTTTCGCCCGGTGATTGGCGATAGCTGCCGATCTCGCGTCCAGATTTCGCGTGCTTCGCCGGCTGGCAAATTGTGCACGCCCAGATGGAAAAATGTCGGTCCGAAGGGGACCGTCCATTCCACTGAAATTGGCGTACCGCGGCATTCGTCGAGCACCTGGAGCGATACCCCAGCTTCGATATCGTCGTGATCGGTTATAGAAACGATCGCGTCTTGATCCAACGCCTCAATTTGCGATTTCTCGAGCAGCCAGGCATCATGCGGACCGAGCGGAGGCGTCCACCAGCCTCGGGACAGATCCAGTCGCGTGCCGTGCACGTTGTGGTAGCGGTGTTCGCCGTGGCGGATGGCCGCCGACAGAAGCGGAGCTTGCGCCGCGGCCTGATAAATGAAGTCCAGACTCTCGCGCGAGTGAAGCGTGTGGCTGTGCAGAGATACGCCGGTCCGGAAATGCCCCGCGGACGAGGCATTCTTCCATTGCAGATGAATGTGTGAAGACATTAAGCACTCTCCTGGTGGAACGCGGATGGAACGGGTGGTTGGTTAGCCTCAGGCTCGCTTTCGAACGTGAGGCGGAGAAATGAACGAGGCCGGTATTCGATGCGGATCGGAATGCCGCTGGGATCGCTGGGTGCGTATGCGGTGCGAAACTCCGCGCAGCGATTGCCCGCGAGACCATAGATCGCGCCTGCCAGTTCGAGTGGACGTTCGGAGTGACGGCGCGTCTCCAGCCAGTAGACTTTGCCGGCGTGAACAAATTGACAGCGGGCCACGGCATCTTTTGAAAAAGCGGCCGCGCGCATGGCGTGTAGAAATGTGAATGAGGCTTGGGAAGCCGTTTCACGCGGCGCGGTTCGCGGCTCGCGGCGCAGCGCCTCCGAGAGCGTCTCGTTTAGGTTGGACCAACTGCAATCGGCGCCAAGATCGATGGTTTCGATCCAGGTTTGTATCGTTGAACCAAACGTTCGGCCGCGCGCGACAACGCCTTCCGCGCCGTTCGCCGATGACGCCAAAGCCTTCCGGCCTTGTTCGAAACTCTCCTCGCGCGACCGGGTCATCAGACCGGCGAACGACAATTCGGTTCGCTCTCCGCGCTCGTCTCCTTGATTCACAGCGGCTTCCTGAAGGATGCCGAAGCGATTCAGACCGTGGGCCCGGGCGGGATCCGACCCGGCGGCAAATTGGAGGGCCACTGCCGTCGCATTTTGGTCCCGGCTGATTTCAACCGACGCGTAACCGCCGCCGGCCGCCGGCCGCGTAAATATTGGAGCGCCCAGCAGCAGGATGGTCGCGTCCATGCGATATCGCCGCTGGAAGGCCGCGGTTGGAACAAAGCCACGGAGTGTAAAGCTAACCGGATCGCCGCCGGTCCCGGCCGCGCCAGCCAGTGCTTTGCCGAGCAGCGAGCCGAGCCACGATCGCAGGAGTGTACGTCGAGAGAGTCCCCAACCGCGTCCCATGCCTCCAATCTGGGGTAGAAGTGTTTAAAACATGGTGTAACTTGCGTGAATTGTTTATAACAAAACTAACGTTAAATGTTTATTGGCGTGTCCGGAGAGGGGTAGCCGGCTACTTGCGGATCGAGACTGTCTGGTCGCCTGAAATGTAGGCGATATATTCGGCGCCGGTGGCCGCGATCGAGCCCTTCTGTTTGGCGGCGTTGGGAGTGGCGAATGAGCGGGTCTCGACGCCGTTCGGCCCAGGCGCCGGGGTAGCGCGAATGTTGATCTTTGCGCCATCCACCGACTCTACTGCGATCAGGCTGAATTTCATTTGCTTGCGCTCGCCGAATAAGTTGCGCTTACCTCCCGAATCCGCAACGGATCCCGTAACGATGGACCCCTTAGCGATCACAACCGTGTCGCCGGATTGGATGCCGTCCAGGACGCGGAATCGCAGGGGCGTGCCGACCTCGGCATTGGCCGGCACATCTTCCAGCAGCGCGATTCGGAGCGGCAGCCCGTCGTTGAGTTTCACGAGTACGCGCTCGTCAGGCGCAGCGGATCGAACTACTGGCGCAGCGGCGACTGTGGGAGCGGGAGGAGGCGGAACCGCGGGCGTCGTCAGATGGCCGGCAGTGGGCGCGGGGGAAGGCGACGCAACTGCCGTGGGAGCCGCTGGAGGCACGTCGTTCGGTGGAGCGGATTCGGCCGACGTGGCGGGCGTACGATCGGGAACAGACGGAGCAGGTTGGGACGCAGGACTGGATGCCGCCGGCGTCGGAGTGGCCGCGGTAACCGCGAGTTGCTTTTGGCGCGCCGACCACCGGGCAGTCAGGATCGCCAGTACCACGATTGCCAGACAGAGGGCGCCCAGTGAGACTAGCTTTAGCGCTCGGTTCGTTGGCGTGGAAACGGTCGGCGGGGCTGCCGTGGGAGCAGTTCTTGACAAGGGCTGGCCTGTCCCGGGCGGGCTTGATACGGGTGACATGCCGGACGCGGGAGGGCTTCGGAAAACGCCAGAATCCGACCGGCGTTTCAGGTTGCTCAGCTCCGCCTCCACCTCGTTCATCGATTGCCAGCGCACCGCCGGACTCTTGCGCAAGCAGCGGTTCACGATGTCCGCGAGTTCCGCGGGCACCTCTGGGGCAATCTCGTGAATCGGCTTCACCTCGTCGCGCAGCACAGCCGATAGCGCCGAAATCCCCGAATCGCCGTCAAAGGCCCGTTGGCCCGTGAGCATCTCATACAGCACCGCACCGAATGAAAATATGTCGGACCGGTGGTCCACCTTCAGGCCCTCGGCCTGTTCGGGCGACATGTAATTCACAGTGCCCATGATGGAGCCTTCGCGTGTCAGCGGAGCGGCGGTTAAGGTATTCTGCTCGCCATCCACCGACGCGTACTGACGCGCCGAAAGATCGGTCAGCTTAGCCAGGCCGAAATCGAGGATTTTTACCAGACCGTAGCCGGTGACCATCACGTTGGCGGGCTTAAAATCGCGGTGAATGATGCCCGCCGCATGGGCCACGGCCAATGCATTCGCCATTTGCGTGGCGAGTTGGAGCACCTGGGGAATCGGAAGCCTTCCTGCCGAGATCAGCTCATGCAAGGTCTTGCCGGCGACCAACTCCATCACCATGTACTGCGTGTCACCCTCCGGCAAGATGTCGTGAATCGTAATGATATTAGGGTGATTCAGCGCGGAAGCCGCCTGCGCTTCCTGAATAAACCTGCGCCGGCGCTCAGGATCGTGCGTTTTGCCGGGCGAGAGAACCTTCACAGCGACAATGCGGTTCAGCCGCGAGTCGCGGGCCCGGTAGATCTCGCCCATGCCGCCCGCGCCCAGCTTGTCCAGGAACACATAGTGCGAAACGGTCTGGCCTGCAAGAGATTCCATGGCTAAGGTTCAGATTTGCCGCGCGGTCTATCTACGGCGCATTATCACTCGAAAGCCAACACAGGTGCAATAGGCTCATGATCGGCTTGGCCGGGACAAGTGTGGCAGTGAGGCAGTAATTGTACCGGTACATTCGTACGGAATGAGTCAGCGAGGCGCGGCGGCGCGGGTAATTTCTTCCGGGTATTCTCGGTCGCGGCAGCGGATGTTGCTGCAATGCCTCAACATTCGACCTTGGCAAGGAAGCTGCACTTTCGAAGGCGAAGACCGGCTTGTGGCTATTGAACGCAGCGGGCCAGACGGAGAGGAGGAGACATGCTGTACTACGCACTGGTGTTTTTGTTGATCGCGATCCTGGCGGGGTTCCTTGGGTTCGGGGGAATCGCAATTGTGTCGGCAGGAATCGCGAAGATTCTATTCTTCGTATTTATCGTGCTGTTCCTGGTATCGCTAATCACTCATGTGTCGCGACGGATATGAGGCGGCCGGCAAGAGGGTCAGGAGGCTGCGCTGCGTTGTGCGCGATCTAAGGGTGAGAGCCCCACGCCACCCCTGGCGAAACATGGGGCCCATCCCCCTCCTCCTCCGAGCGCAATCTTTGTGGTTCACATCCGAGCTGAGTGGTAGCTGCTGGACGCCGGCGCCGTCGCGGGAGCGCGCATCAACCGGCAGAAATCGGCGATCATCAGGCACAGGGCCAGAATCAGGAAGCCGTACGTGACGCTGGTTCGGAGTCCCCGTTTCGATCCTCCTTGTGGTCCGTCAGGCCAGCCAAGGCGCGCGGTGCTGCGTAGCGCCGGGAAATTTATGTGCGAAATCGGTTGGTGCGTTGTTGGCTGCATGATGATCATTCGGGATGCAATCGAGTCGGCCACTGATAACGTGCCCGCAAAACAGTGACTTAGAATGGCTGCACCGCGCGCCTCGAGAATCAAAAGATGAATCGGGTAACCAATCGATTTGTGACGGCTGCTTGGCCGGATGCACGAACTGGAGGGTTGCAAGAAAAGGAGGAGCGCTGGTTACGCTCCTCCGAGCGGGGCCGAGAAGGAAACTTGGGGCCTACTGAAAAGGAACGAGAGCGATTTCCCGATGCCCTTGCTGCGAAGCCATTTGTTGTTCGAGAGGACTTCTGCCTAACACAAGCCCGGAACCGTCGGAATCAACCAGATCTCGGAGCGCGCCGGCGATTGGCACGGTCAGCGCAATCGTTAATTGGCGGATTGTGTTTTGCATGGGGAGCGCACTCTTGGCGGCTAGCGTGGCAATCGAATGGCCAATCCCGCGGCCGTTCCGGCTTGGCCGAGACAAGGTACGATAATTGATTGCGGTAGCGGGTTCGCCGAATAAGCCGCCGACGCGCGCCTAGCACCTGGGAGTGAAGCGATCGGATTATCGGGTGAATCAAACGCTGAGTGATTCCTTGGGCCAGATGAAACTGTGGCGATAACGAAAAACGGATTCGAACCTAGGCTAGTGGCGGTGCGAGGTCCTCTGAAGGGCAGTATTTTCCCTTTGCCGGAAGGCGAGTTTTGGGTGGGCCGGCAAGCCACCAACGATCTGCAACTGGAAGATAATGCCGTATCGCGGCGGCACTGCCTCTTTGTCCGTTCCGGCGACATCTGCACGTTAAAGGATCTGGACAGCCGCAACGGCACGTTTGTTACCGGCACCCCTGTCACCGAGCAGCCACTGCGGCCAGGCGACGAGGTCCGGATCGGCGGATCGCTTTTCTGTTACCAGGTGGACGCCAATGCACCCGGCGAGCCGCGAGGAGCTCCACTCAGCCTCGAATACCCGCGAACTCCGATTTGAGGAATCACTCTATCTTTCCTCCGACGAATACACCATCCTGCCTCCGTCGGCCCGTGCTCTGCACGATCTGCGAACGTTGCTGCGCGTGAGCACCATGCTGCATTCGTTTCGCGGGCTGCACGACACTACCTCATCGACGGCCGCCGAAGTGTTGCGAAGCCATCTGACGTCGCTCCTACTCGACTTGATTCCCGCCGCGCGCGCCACTATTTTCATTCCCGGCTCTCCCCCGGGCGACTGGACGCCGAATCCCCAAGTGCTGGCCCGGGCCTGCGACGAACGAGTGGTGGTTTGGTTGGAGGACGGCGACGGCGCTCCGGTATCCGTGCTGGCTGCTCCGCTTGTAGTGCGCGGCGAAGTTGCCGCCGTCGTCTATCTGGAATCGGGGAAGCCGGAACATCGCTTCGACGAAGGGCATCTGCAAGTTCTTACGGCGGTGGCCGGCATGGCGGCCGTGGCGTGGGAGAACGCCACCATCCTGGGCTGGCTGCAAGAAGAGAACGAACGTCTTCAATCGGAGCTGAAGGTCGAACACGGGATGGTGGGAGTCAGCGACAAGCTGCGCGACTTGCAACGCCAGATCACTAAGGTTGCGCCGTCCAATAGCACGGTACTGATCCTGGGGGAAAGCGGAACGGGTAAGGAATTGGTTGCGCGCGCGCTCCACCGGAATAGCTTGCGAGCCGCGGGACCCTTCGTCGCTATTAACTGCGCAGCCTTGACCGAAACGCTGCTCGAAAGCGAGCTGTTCGGGCACGAGCGGGGCGCGTTCACGGGTGCGATCACTCAGAAGAAAGGCAAGCTCGAAGTGGCCGAAGGCGGCACGGTATTCCTGGATGAAGTTGGCGAACTATCGCCGCTGCTGCAAGCCAAGCTGCTGCGCGTGCTGCAAGAGCGCGAAATGGAGCGCGTGGGTGGAACGAAGACCATTCGATTGGATATTCGCCTGCTGGCGGCTACCAATCGCGATCTCGAACAGGCCGTCCATAAGGGCGATTTCCGCCGCGATCTGTTCTACCGCTTGAACGTGGTGTCGCTGAAAGCGCCCGCCCTGCGCGAGCGTCCCGAGGATACGTTGCCGCTGGCCGAGCATTTCGCCAAGAAATACGCCGCCGAGTGCGGGCGGAAGATCGTCGGCCTGGCGCCGGAAGCGCGCGCGTACCTGCAAAGCTACTCCTGGCCGGGGAATGTGCGTGAGCTGGAAAACGCCATCGAGCGCGCGGTCGTGCTGGGATCGGCCGAGATGCTTTTGGCTGAGGATCTTCCGGAACATATCCGTGAATCGCGGCCGGCCGCAGTGTCTGCCAGCATGTACGAGGAAGCCGTGGAAGCCGCCAAGCGCCAGGTGGTGCTACAGGCGTTTGAGCAGGTGAATTACGACCATGAGGCAGCGGCGAAGATCCTGGGGCTGCATCCGAATTACCTGCACAAGCTGATCCGGACGATGAATCTGAAGCCGGCGTTGAAGCGGGGGAAAAGGTAGATTCATCGCGGTGATCGTGCAGGAGTCGGTAGTTGAAGCACTACTGAATCTCCGTAGTATCATTGCTGAAGGTGAGCAAGATTTCTACTTCCAGCAAAATGCTTCGACCGATGTCCATTGAGGCGATTGAGAAGGCGGCGCGCGCCGATCCTGATGCGCAACCGCTGACCGACGGCCGACCTTAAGCGCATGAAGCAGACGCCGCGCGTGAAGATCATCCGCCGCGCGCTGGAATTGACGCAAGAGGAATTCGCCGAGCGTTATCACATCCCGCTCGGGACACTGCGCGACTGGGAGCAGGGGAGAGCGGAGCCGGATCAACCGACGCGAGCGTATTTGACACTGATCGCTCGCGACCCCGGGCATGTAAATCGCACGTTAAATAAAAGGCCCCGTTAGACGCGCAGTTGCTTCGATATGATCATGGGCGTGGATTCCATTGCACGCCATCTGCTGGGGATCACCGTTCTTTGTTTCGCCTTAGTCCTCTCAACCAGCTGTGGCGCCAAGCAGGCGGAACGGCCGGATCATCCTGTGCTCAGTTCCCGCGTCGTGATGCGCGACGTGATTTTTCATAGCGCTGCTCTTCGCCGTGACATGCGATACCGCGTATTTTTCCCTGCTTCCATCAGAACGGATCAGAAGCTTCCGATCGCGTACTTGCTTCACGGAGGTGGAGGAGACTTTCGCGATTGGTCGAACTACTCCGATGTCTCGCAGTTTGCGGAGAACAAGTTGGTTCTAGTCATGCCAGAAGGCAACTATTCGTACTACGTCAACGCTGTCGAACGTCCCGCAGACCGCTACGAAGACTACATCGTCCAAGATCTGCTCTCCGATGTCGAGGGTAGGTTCCCGATCGCCAAAGGCCGTGCAAATGGCGCAATCGTTGGCGTCTCGATGGGCGGTTTCGGGGCCATCAAGATTGCGCTGAGTCATCCAGACTTGTTCGCATTCGCCGGTGCGCTAAGCCCAGCTATCGATGTTCCTCGCCGACAGTTTTCACTAAGGCGAGTCCAGCAGTCCACCGCCCTGCGCTCAATCTTTGGGCCATCGGGAAGTGACGCACGGCGCCGCAACGATCCGTTCCTCATTGCGAAGTCCGTAACGCCGCCCAGTTCGCCTTACCTCTTTCTGTCTTGTGGCCGTGACGAGAGCCTGCTGGAGCCCAATCGGCAATTCGCTGCGCTGCTCGCCAAACAACACCTGCCATACGAGTTTCATATTGTGCCTGGTGGCCACGAATGGGCGCAGTGGAATGAGGAAGTACCCAAGCTCTTTGAACGCCTCTTCGCGTATGTTGGCCACGGGACTTAACGGACCACGACATCGTTTATGTAGAAGCTTCCCGCCGCGCTGCCCTACAATAAGACTTTCCCCTCATCATGGCCGAATCTCCCATCACCCCCCGCAGCCAAGACTTCGCTGCCTGGTACCAAGACGTCGTGCTGCATGGCGACATGGCCGAGCCGGCCGAAATCGTCAAAGGCTGCATGGTTATCAAACCGAACGGGTATGCCGTCTGGGAAGTGCTGCAGCGCGAGCTCGACGATCGCTTCAAGGCTACCGGCCATCAGAACGTCTATTTCCCGCTGCTGATCCCGCAGAGCTTCCTACAGAAGGAAGCCGAGCATGTCGAAGGCTTTTCGCCCGAGCTCGCTGTCGTCACCCATGCTGGCGGCAAGGAGCTCGAAGAGCCCTACGTCATCCGTCCGACTTCGGAAACGATCATCGGCCACTTCTTCGCGAAGTGGATCCAAAGCTATCGCGACCTGCCCATGCTCCTCAATCAGTGGGCCAACATTATCCGCTGGGAGCTGCGCACGCGGATGTTCCTGCGCACCACCGAGTTCTTGTGGCAGGAGGGCCATACCGCGCACTCCTCGCACGAAGAGGCGCAGGAAGAAGTGCTGCGCATGCTGGATGTCTACGCCGACGTGGCCGAAAACGTTATGGCGATGCCCGTCATCAAGGGCCAGAAGACCAGCGCTGAGAAATTTGCGGGCGCCCTGCGGACTTTCGCGATCGAAGCCATGATGCAGAACGGACTCGCGCTGCAATCGGGCACCAGCCACGATCTCGGCCAGAATTTCGGCCGCGCCTTCGACGTGAAGTTCCAAACCAAGGGAGGCCAGCTCGATTACGTCTGGCAGACCAGTTGGGGCGTCAGCACGCGACTGATCGGCGGGCTGATCATGAGTCACTCGGACGACAAGGGCCTGGTGCTGCCTCCGAAAGTGGCGCCGATCAAGTCGGTGCTCGTGCCGATCTATCGCAAGGACGAAGAAAAATCCGCCGTACTCGAGACGGCGCACCGCATCGCCAAGGATATCGGTGCGAAAATCGACGATCGCGAAGGCCCCAGCCCCGGCGCGAAGTTTTTCCATTGGGAGCGGCGCGGTGTGCCGCTGGTTCTCGAGTTAGGCCCGCGCGATGTGGCCGCCAACAACATCGTGCTCAAACGACGTGATACCGGCGCCAAGGAGGTGCTGCCACAGGCCGACATTGCCGCGCGCGTCCCATCAACGCTCGCGCAAATGCAGACCGACCTATACGCCGCCGCGAAGCACCGGCTCAAATCCAATACCGTGCTCGCGAATTCGATCGCCGAGGTTGAGTCGATTCTGGCCGACGTCACCGCCGAAAAGGGCGGGGGCAAATTCGTCATGGCGCACTTGAAGGACGATCCGGCTTGCGACGCCCGGCTGAAGGAGTTCAAGGCCACCGTCCGCTGTATCCCGCTGGTTGACGAATTCGATGGCCCCGGCAAATGCATCATCACGGGCGAACCGGTGGATCGCCGCGTCGTGATTGCAAAGTCGTATTAGACTAGGTCCGGGCCAGAGCACGGTTCAGCGTGCTCAGCACCGACTCCGTCTCCGACTTGGCGGGCGGTTGCGCGCTTGGCCGTGTTTGTGAGACGGCAATTGCCGCCGGTTTGATCAGCAGCATCACATCCTCGGGTGAGGGCGTGCGGCTTTCGAGGAAGTCCATACCGTCCACCGTGATCTGCAAGCTGCTCTTGTCGTCGCTTTGCGCCAACCCACGCTGCTTCAAATACCAGAGCGCGGAACCCAGTTCGTCGGTGGAGGCGTCGATGATCAGTTCGAGATGCCGCATCGAAAGGCTCGGAGTCGACGGCTTAGTCCGCCGGCGATCGTAGAGAACGCAAAGAATCACGTTCCGCATCGCCACCCCGCGCCCTAGTGCGTCAAAGAATTCCATGCCGCTAAACTTAGGGGGGCCTTGGTCCTGGCCCACGCCCTTCAACTTGTCGAATACGCCGCGCAGCTCCGGATCGGAAAGAGTCTCGTACGCCATGTTGACCGCTTCGAACATCTCCGCGTTGGCGGTGGCGGAGTTGTTCGGATAATACTTCTGAGCGAGCTTGGAGTACGCCTGCTGAATCGTTTCCGAGTCCGCTTTCGGGTCGACGCCCAAAACCGCGTAATGATCCTGAAATTTGCCGGCGAGTGGAGCTGACATGCTTTATACGTGATATCGGCTGAAAGACCCAAAAGCACGCTCGGTGAAACTCCTCAATCGTTCCTAAGGCCCCTTTTTTCGGAACTTTCCGGCAGTCTCTGGCCCGTCTGCGATAATAGTCCTACCGCGCCCATGCTCCGCCCCGCCGATATTTTTGTCGAACAGCACCAGGACCGCCTCCTCGAGGAGCTGAAGGACTTCCTCCGTATCCCCAGCATCAGCACGCTTCCCGAACATCAGCCCGACATCGCAGCCGCCGCGGAGTTCGTCGCCGGGAGCCTGCGCCGCGCCGGCATGGAAAACGTCGAGATCATTCCCACCGCCGGCAACCCGCTCATTTACGGCGATTGGCTGCACGCCCCAGGCAAGCCTACCGTGCTGTGCTACGGCCACTACGACGTACAGCCACCCGATCCGCTGGAGCTTTGGCACTCACCGCCCTTTGAACCGGCGATCCACGACGGCAACATTTACGCGCGCGGATCATCCGACGACAAGGGGCAGATGTACATGCACATCAAGGCGGCTGAAGCGTTGCATGCGGTGCATGGCGGCAAGCTACCGCTGAATCTCAAGTTCCTGATCGAGGGCGAGGAAGAGATCGGCGGCGCTTCCATCAGCAAGTTCGTGGCGGAAAATCCGGCGAAGCTCAAGGCCGACGTCGCCCTGGTGTCCGATACGCAGCTCTACGCCGACGGCCTCCCGACCCTGTGCATCGGCCTCCGCGGCTTGGTCTATATGGAAGTGGAAGCCACGGGCCCCGATCGCGATCTGCACTCCGGCCTCTACGGCGGCGTAGCGCCCAATCCGATCTTCGGTCTCATGGAGCTGCTGTGCAAATGTAAAGACGTCACCGGTTCCATCCGAATTCCAGGCATGTACGATGACGTCGCGCCTCCGGCCGCGGTGGAGCGCGAAAGCTGGAAGCGGCTTCCATTCGACGAAGCGGAATTCCTGCGCAAGGAAGTCGGCGCATCGGAACTGATCGGCGAAGCAGGTTATTCGGTGTTGGAGCGTGTGTGGGCGCGGCCGACCATGGAGGTCCACGGCATCGCCGGCGGATTTACCGGCGCGGGATCGAAAACCGTGATCCCGTCCAAGGCGGTCGCCAAAGTCAGCTTTCGCCTGGTGCCGAATCAGAATCCCGACAAGATTCTCAAGTCGTTCGGCGACTTCTTGCAATACAACGCGCCGCCTGGCGTTCGCATTCAGTTGCGCGTCTTGAGCGCCGCGCCGGCGGTGATGGTGAATCCCGATCATCCAGCTATCCGGATCGCGGCGGAAGCGTTCTGCGACATGCTGGGCAAGCCGACGGTGCTGACGCGCAATGGCGGGTCCATTCCCGTGGTCGGCGATTTCGCCACGCACTTGGGCGTTCCCACTATTCTGATGGGCTTCGGCTTGCCGGATGATGGACTGCACTCGCCCAATGAAAAGTATCGGCTCGGCAATTACTACACCGGCATCATGACCATCGCGCATTTTTTTGAAAAACTGGGAGAGCAGTCTAGCGTACGGGATGTATCTAGGCGGAATTTGGCGACTCGAGTTGACAATCCGGCACCGGCCGAGAGCGTCGTCCGGTCGGCGGGGATGGTCTCGGTGGCGATGGCCATGTCGCGCGTCACTGGACTCTTGCGCGAAATCGTTATGGCGCGGCTGTTCGGCGCCGGCTTCGTCTACGACGCGTTCCTGCTCGGCTTCCGCATTCCCAATCTCACGCGCGACCTGTTTGCCGAAGGGGCGCTTTCGTCCGCCTTCGTCCCGATCTTCACGCAAACTCTAGGCGCAAAAGGGCCGCAAAGAAGCCGCAGTGCTGGCCAATCTGGTCGCCACGGCGTTGATCATCGTGGTTGGCCTGTTCTGTCTGGCCGGCATCATCTTCAGCCCTGCTTGGGTGAACCTGCTGGCTTCCGGATTCCATCAAGTGCCCGGGAAATTCGAACTCGCGGTGAAGATGACCCGCATCATGTTCTCCTTCCTGCTGCTGGTGGCTCTCGCAGCGCAAGCCATGGGCGTGCTCAACGCTTGCAACCGGTTCGCGTGTTCCCGCGCTTGCCTCGACGTTCTTCAACATCGGATCGGTGGGATTCGGCTTGATCCTCGGCTATCTGCTGGGACCGCGCCTTGGTATCGAACCCATCACCGGCATGGCCATCGGCGTTGTTTTGGGCGGGCGCTCTGCAACTGGCTTGGCAGATGCCTTCGCTGCGGGCTGAAGGATTCCGGTTTCATCCGGCGATTGACTGGAACCATCCCCTGCTGCGCAAGATCTTCCGTCTCATGGGCCCCGCCATCCTCGGCAACGCGGCGGTGCAGATCAATGTGCTGGTCATCACCAACTTCGCTTCGCGCATCCCCGGCAATGGGCCGGTGAGCTGGCTGAGCTATTCGTTCCGCTTCATGCAGCTTCCCCTTGGCCTGTTTGGCGTGGCCATCGCGTCCGCCACGCTCCCATCGATCTCGCGCAGCGCGGGCGCCGGCGATTTCGACGAATTCCGCCGCACGCTATCCAAATCGCTCGGCATGGTGTTTCTTCTGACGCTGCCATCCTCGGTCGGACTCATTGCCCTGGGCCGCACCATGATCGGCGCCATCTACCAAGGCGGCAAATTCAGCGCCCACGATACGGAGCAGACCGCGATTGCTCTCTCCTGTTACGCCGTCGGCCTGGCCGGATATTCCGCACTCAAAGTGCTCAACCCCGCTTTCTATGCGCTGCACGACGCGCGCACGCCGATGTTCGTCAGCATCATCTCCATCGCGATTAACTACGCCACCGCCAGCTACCTGCTTCGCGACACCACGCTCGGCCACGCTGGTCTGGCGCTCTCCACTTCCGTGGTGGCGGTGTTCGGCGCCGTGGCGCTATTTCTCATCCTGCGCAAACGGATCGGCGGCATCTATGGCCGCAATCTGGCCGACAGCATTTGGAAGATCTGCCGCGGCGTCAGCCGTCATGGGCGCGGCAGTTTTGCTTTCAAGCCACGGGATCGAAGGCTGGCTGGGCGATCAGTCGGCTGGCCCGTTTGATCGACCTGGCTATTTCCATTCCGCTGGGCCTTGTGATTTTTTACGCGTCCTGCCGCTTCCTGCGAGTCAGCGAGTTGGAACTGGCTGCGCGAGCGCTGCGGAATCCGGTGGCGCGGTAATCGCCTTCCGGATCTCGGCTAGCGGAGCGCGATCGTCGAAGATCACCGAGCCGTTCTTCGTTTGTACGCCCAGCCGCCGCCATAGATCATCCAGATCGGTGTGCACCGCGGTAGCTTTCATCTGCTTGTACAAATCCGCCAGCACCGTTGTTCCGGTGGCCTGATCGCCCACCTCCACGACGCGTTCCACGGACCAATCTTCGGTTACGTTGCCGCCGGCCGCCAGAATGCCGCGCATGGCATCCTGCAAGCCTTTGCGGTTGTGCGTTGCCTCGCGAATCTTTACGTCGGCCAGCAGCCAAAATATCGCGCCGCCCCAATATGTCCGGCCCCAGGTTGGTGTTCGATCCAGGCCCTGATCGCCCGCTTGCGGCAAACCCTGCGGCATGTCGCGCGCAAAATCTCCCCACACTCGTTCCAGCGTCATCCGCCCGATTTGCGCCCGCGCGATCGGCTCGATGTAAGTCGCCATGCCTTCTTCCATCCAATGATGGTCGTCGGACTCGCCGCTCACATCGGGGAACGCCATGTGGATCAGCTCGTGCGTCATCATCCAGTCGTCGTCAAGCTGCTTCTGAGTGGTCGTTTGTCCTACGAAGATGCGAGTGAAAGCTTGTTGTGAGGATGTTCCGCGCCGTCCGCCGAAGGTCGTGCCGTGAGACACGCCCGCGCGTCCTTCCGAGGGCCGCACCATCAGTCGCGGATGCTCCACTGGAAAACGGCCGAAGTAAGCAGTCACGGCATTCGCTGCGTTCGAAATCCACGCAAGCACGGCATCCCGGCCCGCATCGAAGCTTGCCCGGCGCGAACGTCACATTGATGCTCGCGCCACCCGACTTTACCTGTGCGTCCTGGGCAAATGCGCCGCTGGCCAACAAGCCAATCCCCAATCCCCAACTTGCCAACGCCCGCACGGGTTTCATGATAAACCGACGCACGCACCCGCGCGCGGTTGCGCTGAAATGCTACCATGAACACCAGAGATGACCGTTGAGATTGAGCAGGTCACCCGCTTGCAATCTCTGGATAAGACAGATTGCAGACCTGGAGCGGGAAGTCGCTACCTTACCAAAGCACATCGCGCAAATCGAAAAGGCCCTGGATTCCCATCTCCGCCGGCTGGAGGCGGATCGCGCCGCGCTGGCCGCCAACCAGAAGGAGCGCAAGCAACTCGAAGACGACGTGAAGGTGGAGAATCAGAAAATCTCCAAGCTTCGCGACCAGATGCTGGGCGCCAAAACCAACGAACAATACCGCGCGTTCCAACACGAGATCGCATTTTGCGAGGCCGCGATTCGCAAAGCCGAAGACCGCACCTTGGATCTCATGTCCGCATCCGAGCCGCTGGACGTCAACGTCAAGAAAGCCGAGGCCGCGCTCAAGGAAGAGAAGCAGCAGGTGGAAGCCGAGAAGGCCCGCGCCCGCGAGCGCACCGCCGCCGATCAGAAACAGCTCGACGCGCTCAAGGCCGAACGCCAGCAGGTGGTGGCGTCGCTCGGCAAGCCAGCCTATTCCGCCTACGAGCGCATCCGTAAAAAGTGGCGCGGCGGTTCCGCGGTGGCCGAAGCTGTTGACGGACGTTGCTCGGCCTGCCAAATCCTGCTGCGCCCGCAATTCTTCCAGGATCTGCGCCATAGCCAACAAATGATGTTTTGCGAGAGCTGTGGCCGCATCCTGTACTACAATCCGCCCGTCAGTTTCGAAGAGCATCTGACCGCACAGCCGCACCAGTAAGGTCCGGTTGTAGACTTGGCCGCCGTCCGGATAGCTCCGTACAGGATTCCTGTACAATTAGATGGATGGCGATTGAAACCACCTATACACGCCTCCGGGACAACCTGGCGACCGTGCTGGATAAGGTCAGTGACGATCACGAGGTAGTGATTGTCCGCAGACGTGGTTCGCCGGATGTAGCACTGATCCCGGCCGACGAATTGACGAGCTTAATGGAAACGGCTCATCTCCTCAGATCCCCTAGGAACGCTCAGCGCTTGCTCACCGCGTTGAAACGGGCTGGACGGCGGAGGTACAAGGCTTCCACTGTCGATCAGCTGCGCCGCGAGTTTAGACTTGGCACAACGGTTTGAACGGGAGGCGATTTTCCAGCCAGAGTTTCGAGAAGATCTGCGCTGGTGGGTGGAAACGAATCGAACGACTGTCCTTCGCGTCCTGCTGCTCGTTGAAGCCGTTCTAGCCGATCCGTTTCAGGGCATCGGAAAGCCAGAGCCTCTCAAGTTTGAGTTAGCTGGTGCGTGGTCCCGTAGAATCACTCAGGAGCACAGGCTCGTTTACAAAGTGAGCGGGAAGCGAATCGATTTTTTGCAGGCCAGGTATCATTACTAACCGCGTGCCAATTGTGACTAACCGCGTGCCAATTGTGACTCCCGTGCCACATCCCGGATAATAGCGCTATATGCAGGCGGTCAACGTAGGAATCATCGGCTTGGGCAACGTGGGCTCGGGCACGCTCGCGATACTCACCGAAAACGCGGAACAAATCGCGCTCAAGCTAGGGTTCCAACTGCGCGTGAAGGCGCTGTGCAGCCGGTCGATCACCTCAACGAGCGTGGCCAAAAAGCTGCCGGCCTCGGATTCCATCTTTCGCACGGCGGACTGGCGCGAGGTAATGGCGCATCCGGAAGTGGACATCGTAGCCGAGCTGGTGGGCGGCACCACGGTGGCACGCGAGATCATCGACGCCGCCATCGCGCACAAGAAATCGATCGTCACCGCCAATAAGGAACTCATGGCGCTGTGCGGCGCCGAGATCTGGGACCGCGCCATCGCGGCCGGCATCAACCTCGCGATGGAAGCGAGCGTCGCCGGCGGAATCCCGATCCACACCGTGCTGCGCGAAGGCATCTCGGGCGATCGCGTCACCACGCTGTACGGCATCCTGAACGGCACCAGCAACTACATCCTCACCGAAATCGAGAAGCACGGAGCATCCTTCGATTCCGTCTTGCAAGAGGCGCAGCGGCTGGGCTACGCCGAAGCCGATCCGAGCGCCGACGTGGATGGCTACGATGCGCGGTCGAAGCTCGCCATCCTGGCCGCGCTGGCCTTCGGCGAGAAGAATCACGCCGTCCGACATCTACACCGAAGGCATCCGCCGCATCCTGCCGCTCGACTTCCAGTACGCGCACAAGCTCGGCCACACCATCCGTCTGATTTGCGGCGCGCATCAGACGCATTCGGGCTTGATCCTATCGGTGCGGCCGGCGCTGATTCCGCAGTCCACCATTCTGGCGGGCGTGCAAGGGGCGTACAATGCCGTTTGGGTGCGCGGCAAATATGGCGCGGACACGTTTTACTATGGGCGCGGCGCGGGCGCGGCTCCAACCGGAGTGGCCGTGGTGAGCGACCTGATGCGGGTGGCGCGCGAGATCCGTTGCGGCAGCCCCGAGCGTGTGTCGCCATTTGCGCACGAGCGGCTTGGGCGAGTACAAGCCGATCCCGGTGACCCTCCAGCACGCCGCCTATTATCTGCGATTCCGCGTGATGGATCGTCCGGGCATCATCGCGAGCCTGGCCGGAGTGCTGGCCGGCAAGCAGATCAGCCTGGAAGCGGTGCTGCAGCTGCCGAGCGACAACCGGCGCGACCTGCCATTCGTCATCACCGTGGAGCCGACCTCGGAACAATCGATTCGTGAAGCGCTGGCCGAAATGTCCGCGCATGATTTCCTGGTAGAACCGCCATTCGCAATGCCAATGGAGAAATCGCTATGAGAAAAATCGCCAGCCTGTTTCTGGCCAGCGTGTCCTTACTCTGTTCAACCGCGTTCGCGCAGGTGGCCACGCAAGCCAACCAAAACTACCAGAGCCACGAAGGCCGCGAGGCTATCGCGAAGGGTCTCGGCGATCCGGCGCGCTCGGACCGGCAGAGGCCGCGGGATATCATCGACGCCTTGGATCTGAAGCCCGGTGGATCGGTGGCCGACGTCGGTACGGGCATCGGCTTCATGCTGCCCTATCTGAGCCACGCGGTGGGCGACACGGGTCACGTGATCGGCGAAGATATCCAGAACGATTTTCTGGAGAAGGCCAAGACCAAGGCCCAACTGAACCATCTGAATAACGTGCAGTTCGTGCTCGGGACTGATCGCGATCCGAACCTACCCGCCGATACGCTGGGGGGCGTGCTGGTGCTGGACGTGTATCATCACTTCGACTATCCGGAGGCGATGCTTCAGCACATTCACGATAGCCTGCTGTCGGACGGGAAGCTGGTGATCGTCGAGTACTTCAAGCGCCCGGGCGCGATGCCGGGCACCGATCCAGACCGCGCGGTGCAGCATATCCGCTTGGATGAGGACGACCTGATCAAAGAGGCGGAAGCGAACGGATTCCGGCTGCTCTCGAAGCGCGACCTGGTGCCGAAGAGCCAGTACATCGCGATCTTCGCGAGGAAGTGACGCTTGGAGGCCCGAAGTAGCGGCGTCGGAACGGAAGCCCGTCCATGCGCGCCTAGGACAACGCTGGGCCGGGCCTCCGTGGCTTCCCGGACCAAGTTGGGAGCCAGAGTCAACTATACGACTAAAGTCATACTTGAGAGTCGCTGACTTGCAAAACCGGTACTAGCGGTTATGTTGCTCAGGGTACTCTCAGTGCATGAATTCAGACTCAATTGACAATTCCGCCCAAATGTGTAATTATTCAGTGTGATGAATAAACATTCAATCCAGAGAGGGAAAGGAGTCTAACGACCATGCCGTCCGTTGGAACATCGCTCAAGCCGGTCAAGAGAATGCCTGCGCCCAAGACACTCCCTAAAATCGCTGCCGCCGATTTCACGCGCGATCTCGATATCTCTCAGGATGAATTACTTGCACTTCTGGATCTCACCCAGCAGTTGAAGTCGAACCCCGGCCGCTTTCGCTCGGCTCTCGCTGGCAAATACATCACGCTGCTCTTCGAAAAACCCTCGCTCCGCACCCGGTTCACGTTCGAGCTGGCCATCAAGCAGCTCGGCGGCGATGCGGTGCTATCGGTCGGTTCTATCGGCGATCGCGAGCCTTTGAAGGATGTCGCCCGCAACCTGGATCGCTGGACCAACGCGATCGTGGCGCGCGTGTTTTCGCAGAACACCATCGACGATTTGGCGCATTGGTCGAGCGTGCCCGTGATCAACGCGCTGAGCGATCGCTTCCATCCTTGCCAGGCGCTGGCCGATGTCTTCACCATGCAGGAACGCTTCGGCGATGTGCGCGGGCTGAAGCTGGCGTTCGTCGGCGATGGAAACAACGTGGCCAATTCGCTGATGCTGTCGGCGCTGCGGCTCGGAATGAACTTCTCGCTCGCCACTCCCGTTGGCTATGAGCCGGACGCCGAGATCGTCTCGCAGGCCGAGGCTTTGGCTGCGGTCGCTGGCGGACAGCTGGTGATCACGAACGATGCGCGCGAGGCTGTCGAGGGCGCGCAAGCGGTCTACACCGACGTATGGACCAGCATGGGCCAGGAGCACGAGAAGGAAAAACGCCTCGCCGAATTCGCGCCGTATCAAGTGAACGCGCAACTGTTCGAGCAGGCCGCTCCCGAAGCCATCTTCCTGCATTGCCTGCCGGCCAAACGCGGAGAAGAAGTAGATGACGACGTCATCGAATCTTCACAATCGGCCGTCTTCGATCAAGCGGAGAATCGCTTGCACGTGCAGAAGGCGCTACTATTGATGTTGATCGGCTAATCACTTTCCGCTTGCTCACGCGCGCGGCTCAGCTTATGAAACCCAAAAAGGTAGCTCTTGCCTACTCGGGCGGTCTTGACACGTCCATCATCATTCCTTGGCTAAAGGAAAACTATCAGTGCGAAGTGGTCGCGGTGTGCGGCGACATTGGCCAAGGTGAAGATGAGTTGAAGGGTCTGGAAGAGAAGGCGCTCAAGACCGGTGCGTCTGAAGTCCATGTGGCCGACATGCGCGAGGAGTTTGTCACCGAGTACTTGTGGCGCATGGTGCGCGCGGGCGGCTTGTACGAGCACAAGTATTTGCTCGGGACTTCGATCGCGCGGCCATTGCTCGCCAAGCGTCAAGTGGAAGTCGCGCTCGCCACCGGCTGCGACGGCTTGGCGCACGGATGCACGGGGAAGGGAAATGATCAGGTCCGTTTTGAGCTGACCTACAAGGCGCTGGCGCCGCAGCTTACCGTGATCGCTCCGTGGCGCGAATGGAATATCGTCTCGCGCGAGGACGCCATCGAGTACGCGGCCAAGCACAATGTCCCGATCTCGCAGACCACTACGAAAATCTACAGCCGCGATCGCAATATCTGGCACATTTCACACGAGGGCGGCGCGCTCGAAGACCCGGCCAATGCCGCGCCGGATGAGATCTGGATGCTGACGCGCAGTCCCAAGGACGCGCCCAACAAGCCGGTCGAAGTGACCATCGGGTTCGAGCGAGGCCGTCCGGTTTCGGTGAACGGGCAACGCGGATCGGCGGTGAGCCTGCTCGAAACGCCTGAATAAGATCGGCGGCGAACACGGCATCGGCCGCGTCGATCTGGTCGAGAACCGCTTCGTCGGGATGAAGTCGCGCGGCTGCTATGAAACGCCGGGCGGAACGCTGATCATGTACGCGCACCGCGAGCTTGAGTCGCTCACGCTCGACAAAAACACGCTGCATTACAAGCAGAAGCTGGCGCTCGATTACGCCGAGATGGTTTACAACGGGCTGTGGTTTGTTCCGCTGCGCGAGGCGCTCGACGCGTTCTTCGAAAAAACCAGCGAGACGACAACCGGCGAAATCACGTTGCGGTTGTACAAAGGCAACATCGAGCCGGTCAGCCGCAAGTCGCCGTACTCGCTGTATTCGCTCAATATCGCGAGCTTCACCATGGGCGCAGAATACGACCAGAAGGACGCTCAGGGATTCATCAACCTGATCGGCCTGCCCATCCGCGTGCGCGCGCAAGCCGCCGCGGCCAAACATTCCTAATGGCCGAAATGAAGCTCTGGGGCGGACGTTTCGAGGCCGGCCCGTCCGAAGTCTTCGAGCGTTTTTCCGGTTCGCTGCACTTTGACAAGAAACTTCTCGACGCCGATTGCCGCGGATCGCAGGCCTTCGCGCGCGCGCTCGAACGCGCCGGGATTCTGGCCGCGGAAGAACGTGAAAAGCTGGTGGCCGCGTTCGAACAGATTCGAGCCGACGCGCGTGATCCGAAGTTTCTCGAAGGCGCCACCGACGAAGACGTCCACACGTTTGTAATCCGCAAACTCAAGGAGCGCGTGGGCGGACTCGCGGACAAAATCCATACCGGGCGCAGCCGCAATGAACAAGTCTCGCTGGATGTCCGGCTTTGGCTGCGCGAGCAGATCGACATCGATCTCGACCTTACTGCTCCATCTCATGACGGCGCTTACGGGAATGGCGCAGCAAAGTATCCGCACGCCATCGTGCCGGGCTACACGCATCTGCGTCGCGCACAGGCCGTGCCGTGGGCGCACTACCTGCTGGCTTATTTTGAGATGTTCGCACGCGATCACGAACGCCTGACGCAAGCGCGAGCGCGCGTGGACGTGATGCCGCTGGGATCGGGCGCTCTGGCCGGCAGCGGTTTTCCCTTCGATCGCGAGCAGATTGCGCGCGACCTGGGTTTCGCCGCCATCACTCGCAACAGCATGGATGTTTCAGGCGACCGCGATTTCGCCCTCGACTTCCTCTATGCCGCCTCCGTCACGATGCTCCACCTGAGCCGGCTGGCGGAGGACTGGATTCTTTATTCGAGCGAGGAATTCGGCTGGCTGGAACTAGGCGACGGCGTCACCAGCGGATCCAGCTTGATGCCGCAGAAGAAAAATCCCGATTCGCTCGAACTCATTCGCGGCAAAAGCGGCCGCGTCTTCGGCGATTTCACTTCGCTCTACACGACGATGAAGGGTCTTCCGATGACCTACAATCGCGACATGCAGGAAGACAAGGAGCCCCTGTTTGACGCGGCAGCGCAATTAACCGCGGCGCTCGAGATGATGGCAGCCGTGATCGAATCCACCGCGCCTGCATCAGGGGAAACCGGCCGAAGCGGCTAGCGAGAGCTGGGTGGTGGCCACCGATCTTGCCGAGGCTCTGGCACGCGCCGGAACGCCGTTTCATCGCGCGCATCAGATTGTGGGCAAGCTGGTGCTCGAAAGCGTCCAGCAAGGCAAGCTGCCGCGCGATTGGACCGCCGATCAGCTCACCGCTTTCGCGCCCGAATTCACGGCTGATATGGTCGCGATTGCTCGATCCCGCCGAAGGCATGAAGACGCGCGACCTTCCGGGCGGCGCGGGGCCAGCCGCAGTAGCAAAAGCGCTGGACGAAGCGGAAGCGCGGCTTCGTAATTGGCGGTCATGAACAAAGCTTTTCGCCAAGGCCAAATTCTGAAACTGATCCGGGCCAAACGGATCCTGACCCAGGAGGACCTAGCGCGCGAGCTGAAGGAAAGCTTTGGGCTCGAAACAACGCAGGTTACGCTGTCGCGCGATGTCCGCGAACTGGGCTTGCTAAAAACGCCCGACGGATATCGGCAGGTGAGCGCCGCCAGCCGGGCCCGATCTTGCGATGGTGGCCGGTGAGTTCCTGCAGGACGTGCGCGCGGCGCAAAATCTGATCGTGCTGCAGAACCTCGCCCGGCAACGCCAACGCGCTCGCGGTGGCGCTGGATAAAGAAAACTGGCCGGAGATTGTCGGAACCATCGCAGGGGACGATACGATTCTGATGGTTGCACCCGATAACGCGACCGCGCAGAAGCTTCAGCAAGAAGCTGCTTGTCCCTCGCCGAAGTGGCAATAGCTGGCTACTTCGCGTTGAACAGCAGCCAGACCGCGACGCCGATCGCGGCCGGGAGCAGGAACTCCGCCCAATCGCTGCCACAGACTGGACCACGTGACGGGCGGCCTCCGCTCGGCTGCAGGCGTCTCGTCGCGGACCGCCGTAGAGATGCGCGAGCGCAGGTTGGACGGCAAGCCCCGAATGGCTCGCACGATCTCTTCCTTGCCCTTGCGGTCGGCGATCAGGATGGTGGCGGAATTGATGCTGTTGGTGGATTGCTCCAGCTTCTTGCGCAAAGGAGGCGGAACATCGGCCACCGACCGGTACACTTCCGTCTTGTCTCCCACGGAAATGAAAATCGTCGAACTCTTCAGCGTGACGCGCGACATACTGCTTCTCCGTCTTCTAGGGCGATACGGGTTCGGGCAGCTTGGACCGATCCGCCCCGGGAATCTCAGTTCCCGGCATGTTCTAATATAACCTGAATGAAGCCCAAAGCGGCTTTGGAAAGCGCTTTATCTTTGCGATAAATCAAACCCACCTTCCGGATCAGCGGTTCCGGCCCGAGCGAAACCGCCGACAGCTTCCCGGCGGCGATCTCCTCGCGGCAATTGGAGGCCGCCAGGAACGAAAAGCCCAGCCCCGCCATGACGAAGCGCTTGATCATTTCGGTGGAGTCCAGCTCCATGGAAATGTGGATCTGGTCTTCCACCGGCTCCAGCCATGAGTTCAACCGGATGCGCGTGGTTCCGGACTTCGGCAGCAACAGCGGCTGCTCCACAAGATCGCGGGCGGTGACGTAGCGCCTGTTCGCCATGGGGTGTTTGCCAGGCAGCAGCAAGATAATCTCATCGGAGTGAATGCGCGCCACTTGCAGCTTTTTTTCCTGGACGGGCAGCTGGGTGATGCCGAAGTCGGCCAGGTTTTCGAGCACCGCTTCCACGACGCGCGAACCGTAGGCTCGATCCACCGAGAGTTGCACGTTGGGGAACTTCTTCTTGTACTCGGAAAAGACCCAGGGCAGCACGTAGATGCAGGTGGCTTCGTTGGCCGCGATCACCAGCTCGCCGCGGGGGACGCGATCCAGTTCGTTGATGGTGTCCTGGGCGCGCCGGCGCAGTTCCAGGATCTGCTCGGCGTATTCGGCGAAGATCTTGCCTGCGGTAGTAAGGGAGATTTTGGTTCCCAGCCGTTCAAATAGCGTGGTATTCAGCTCCTGCTCGAGCTGGCGGACCTGGGCGCTGATGGCGGGCTGCGTGCGGTAACACGTCTGCGCCGCTTTGGAGAAGCTCTTCAAGCGGACAATTTCGAGGAACGTGTGAAGCTGATCCAGATCCATGGCGCACTCGGCCGGTGACGCTCACCTAAGTTCCCAAAGGCGGTGAACCATTGTAACAGGATCGTGTCCGGAACGAAGCGGGAGATTTCGGCTCTGCGGCGTGAAGGGTGTTGGCTAGCGGTCAGCCGGCGATCCGGGCGCGGCGAGGAGCTGCTGGACCGCCTTCTCGATCTGCGGACCCATGGGACCAGCCGCCACTACGCGGTGCGAGGCGTCGATCACGAATGTCTCCCCGGCTCTGGGGTCAACATGATATCGGGCGGCAAGGCCATGCTGGTCGGCGACCTGGGGAAAACCGGGGGTCATGTCGTCCAACGCGGAGGTAATGTGATTGGGGTCGGCATCCATGCTCACACCCACGGCGTCCAGGCCGCTTTTGTGAAGCTGGTTGTAGAGCGGCATCACACTCATCAACGAGTTCTGCGACGTACGGCTTCGTGGCGACCAGAACGTGATCACAACGGCACGCCCCTTCAAGCTATCGAGACTAACCGTCTTCCCGTTCGGACTTGGCCCGGCGAAGGCTGGAAACTGAGTATCGATGAACGGATTGGCAGGCTTGCTCGGATCTTTATCAGTACCATTGGGATCCTTGCGCACTGGTGGCGCCAGCGCGATCCGAGCCTGTTGCTTTGCGGCTTCCTCAGATTCTTTTTCGCGGACATGCACAAATTCGACAACGGCCGGGAGCGACTCGCCGAGGACGTATCCGGTTAGCGTCTTCCCCTGCATGTCGACGGCGACCTTATAGCACGTGGGGCTTTCGCCTGCTAACGCCAATTGGACCCGAACGCGGTCCGCGCCGGTGACCGTTGCAATCTGCACATCATCGGTTGAACAGCCGGCGCGAAGCGGCTCGGCGACCGCGGGCGCCGGCAGGAAGGCAAAAAAGAGGATCAGATGCATTCGGCGTTAATGGCTCAGGCGCAGCAGCTCGCTTGCGAGCTCGGCAAAAAGCTGGGTGAGCTGGTCTTTATCGGCCGTGACAAGATACTTGCCGGTTTCCTGACTGGTCTGGTAGGCCGGGTTGGTGTACGGGACGAAACTCACCGGATCGTAGGGCAGCGCGGTGATTTGCGGCGCATTCGCGATCACGGCAAGAAACTCGTGGTCCACCGAATCCTTGGAATTACCGGTGAGATAGATCGTGTCGATGACCGGGTGATACGTCGTGTCGCTGCGAATCCTGTAGGCCTCCGACATCGCGCCGTTCATGGAGGCAGCGACGATGGTGTTCGGCTGGTCCGGTCGCAAGAACCCGGCGTAGGCTGAGCCGGTGGGGAAGAAGTTGGAGCCGCTGCCGACGGTGGCGTGATTGGACCACCAATCGCCCGTATTTCTGCACTGCGGGTTCAAGCTCGAATCGGGGCTGCAAAGACTATTCACCTGAAACAGCCAGTTTTTGCGTGAAACGTACCCTCCGGTCGCGGTTCCTGTAGTCGAGGTTGCAGCGACTCCGTTCACCAGATCGTTGCCGTAGTAGTCCGTGTTCGGAATATAGGCGATAAATTGCCGCATGTTGGTGCTGGCGGTCGTGTACTGGCACGTCCCGTTCACAGTAACGCTGCTACTGTCGGTCGGTTTAGCCAATCCATAGGTGCCCGCACCATAAGAGCTTTGATCTCCCCATTGTGCCATCGTGCCAAAGAAGTTCGGCGTGGCGCTGGTACATATGACGGGCATGTTGACGCAGATGGCGTTGGTGGAATCTCCGTTCGAGTCTGTGAACCCGGCTCCATTATTGCAACTGTTGGATATCGAATATGTGGAGCCGCTTTGGCCCGGCGGATTGTAAGACGATCCGATGCTGGGCTGGCCGGACGTGTTCAGCGCCGCTCCCCATCGGTTATCGATGAGCTTCCGAGCCGGAAAATTGGCCGTGACCCCATTCGGTGAGCCATCCGTAAACAGCACGATGGTATTCAGGGCCAGAGGCAAATTCGCCGCCTTAATCTCCTGATAACCCAAGTCGAGCGCCGAGATGGTGTTGGTATTGCTGCCGCAACTTGTCGAGATGGCGGCGAGGTCCGTGTTGATTTGGGTGCGGCTGTTGGTGGGCGCATCCTTCAGGTGAGCGGTGATGTCGAAGGTGATCAAACCAATCTGGTCATAGGGACTGAACAGGGTGACAAAATTCTCTGCGGCGGTAGCCATCGCTTCGCAGGAGCTGCCAGGTCCAGTCCCCATGGAGCTTGAAATGTCCAACACCAGCATCATCACCAGGCCACGCCGGCTGGCCGTGCCGGTGGCGCTGACGGTCAGGTTGTGAACATTGAAAATGTTCATGAAGTACGTTGGGGCCGTCGCGCTGGCGGTTACAGCGATATCCAGTACGCCGCTCGGGTTCCCGTTGGAGTCAGTTTCCTGCGTCAGAGTGGGGGTCACAGTGGGGGCTCCGATGGTGTTGAAGTACCCAACCGTATTACCGTTCGAATCCGTGGTGGTGGGGAAATTAGCGGCAAAGAACTGATTCGCCGTGGATATGGCGGCGGTTTGTGCAGCGCCCAGAGTATCGGCGAGGTTCACGGAACGTCCAGCGGCTAATGCCGCCGCATCGACCGCCGAACTCATTCGGGCCTTGATCATGTAGATAGTGCCCGCATCGACCGCAAGGCCAACGCACGCGATCACGAACGGCAGCATGACTGCGTAGAAGGTGATGGCGAAACCTCGCTGGCCCGATCTCCGTCTCGTTGGTGCGGTCATAGCGGTCATTCCTTTCGCCTGCCGGGTGTCCGGCCGATCTGTGTTATGAGATACTTCGCGCATAGAGCGTGGGGTTGGTCATCACATTGAAAAAGTTCAGGTAGCTGACATCCGCGTACATCTCGGCGACCAGAGCGAAGGTGCTCGAAGAGAGAGTCATGCCCGTCACGGATGAAAAATTGGGGGCTTGGTCGCTGGTGTTGGATGCGACGTCGTGAGCGGTGATGGCTCCGCTCGACGGCACGGTTCCTCCAGGATTTCCAAATGTGCTGCTCCAGCGCGTACCATTGCCGACGACGATGCGATAAGCAAAAACATAGCTCCCGTAGTTCGGGCAATTCCCTGCGTCCCAGTACGGCGAGCTACCGTGCGGTATCATGCCCCCGAGAGAACACTCGGTCGGGCCCACCATGGTTACTTTGGACAAGATCACGACCGCGTTGCCGGTGGTACTTGGATCGTTCTGGGCGTCGGAGTTCATGCCCAGACCCTGGGCGGCGCGTACGATGATGCGTTGATTTTGGGCCTGGGAAAGATCCAGGCCGGAATTGGGGTCGGTGTTGGAGCGCACCATCAAAACCGCCGCATCGTGCGCTACGTTGGACACTTGTATTCCCTTCGTCAAGGCCATGCCAACCGTAAATGTTCCCGCAAACATGGGGACCAGGAACACCATCACGATCGCGAATTCAAGAATGGTGTTGCCACCCTGCCGGTTTGTTCTCCTGCGAATGTTGTACATATTTCGTGATGGCATGATCTTATGGAGTTGGCGGTGTTGAAGTCCCCACGGCCAATCCTCCCAATACGTCCACTGACGCAGCTTGTAACGTGATTCCTGTTCCAGCGGAAAATCCCGGCATCGGAACCAGCCAATTCCACGGGTAACCACCAACCACAACCTCCACCACGTTCCCCGGCGCGTTCGCGTAATTCACGACCGTTCCGTCCGACAGTGTTATGTCCAGGGACCCGTTGGTGCAGGCGCTGCTCCCGCTGGAGCCGCACACGCTGTTTGTAGAGCAAGATCCGTTACTGCAGGCCATCACCGGAGTTGTCAGGTTGTTCGTGGTGTAGTAGTTCACCGTAATGTAGCTTGAGGCAAGTCCCGCCGGCAGGCCGATCGCATTGTTTTGAACTACCTGCGCGATGCAGGCAGACTGCGAACCGGTGCAGGAGGAGCTGTAAGTGATGGCATACCGAGTTCCTTCGCGGGCCGCGGCCGAGAGCGTCGATTGCGCATAGATCCCGAAGGAAACGTCCACGATGCCTAGGAACATCGCTAACATCGGCAGCAAGATAAGCGCACCCTCCAGCATTGAGTTGCCGCCCTGAGTGGCCCGCCGCCGCGCGGACACGTGTCTATTGGGTGGAAGCGGGCGTTTGAGCGCAGCATGTCTCCGAACGGCCCTGGATGATTTCGGTAGCCCTACGTGCAAGTGTAACCTCGAGCGCTAACACACGCTCTATTAGTACTTTGATAACTTGCGGGCGAATGTTAAATTAGGCGAACCTACTAAGCAGCCTCTGAAAGACCCCTAGTACCGGGCGAGAAGTACTGGAGCAAGTTTCCGCGCTCCTGAAAGGGATCGCTGGGAGGGTGTTGGGAAACCCGCTTAGTCCTTCGGCAGCGCCCCCGACACGAATGTCGAGGTCCACTGCGGTGCATGTCCATGCCCGCCCGCCGTGGGACGCATTATGTGGAATGCCACGGCGTCCCCAGCCTTGAGCGTGGCTTGGATCTTACGGACATCGTCCACGCTCGCCACCGGCTGCCGGTTGATGGACAGGATCACGTCCTTCTCTGCCAGCCCGACATCCTCGGCGAACGAGTCGCCATCTACGCTTTGGACCAGCAGGCCGCCCTTGGTGTCCAGGCCCATGGCGGTGCGCTCGCTGTCGGAAAGGGCGTGCAGCTTGACACCGAACTTATATTGCCTGGGCTCATCGGGTTTGCCTGGATTGACGGACGCTTCCGGTTCCGGCTCCTCGCGCAGGGCCGCAAAGCGCGGATCGTCCTTGAAGACCTCGGCGCGATCGAGAACCGCGAGATTGAAATCCATGTGCTTGCTGTCCCGATCCACCGTCACCTGCACGGTCGAGCCGATGGGGGTTTCAGAAACGCGCGCGACCAGATCGTCGCCATTCTTCACGGGCTTGCCGTTCATGGCGATGATGATGTCGTCGGCCTTGAGGCCGGCTTTATCGGCGGGTCCGCCTTTATGTACCGCCGCGGATCAGCACGCCGGGACTGGTGCCGAGGCCCTTGAACAGCTCGGGTTTGTCGTCGCCCTTCTGCCATTCGATTCCGATCGATCCACGGGTCACCCGGCCAGTGCGAATGATGTCGTTGTAAACGCGCGCCACCATATTCATGGGAAGCGCGAAGCCGATGCCCTGATACCCACCGCTCTGGGTCGCGATCATGGTGTTGACGCCGATCACCTCGCCGCGAATGTTCAGCAGCGGTCCGCCGCTATTGCCGGGATTGATGGCGGCGTCGGTCTGGATGAAACGCTGCAACTGCAGTATTCCCGCCGATGTCGCGGCCGAGCGCGCTCACGATTCCAGCCGTCACTGAAGCTTCCAACCCAAAGGGAGAGCCAATCGCAACCGCCCAATCGCCCACTTGCACGGCGTCGGAATTGCCGATGCTGACCGGCACCAGCGGACCTTTGGGATCGATCTTGATCACTGCCAGGTCCGTTTCCGGATCGATGCCCACCACGCGCGCGCGATATTCGGTGTCGTCGTCGCCATGCAGCTTGACTTTGATATGGTCCACCTTTGCGATCACGTGGTGGTTGGTGATGATATATCCGTTCTTGTCGACAATGAAGCCGGTGCCGGATTGTTCCTGCTTAAAGGCTCGCGGGGGCAGATCCTCGCCGCCGGAGGGTCCGTTGCGGAAGAACCGCTTGAACAGGTCCAGGCCATCGTCGTTACCCTTGCCTTCACTTGGACCCTGTTCTTCGTCACCCTGTCCGTGCGCATGCGGATTCTCGGCGACCTTCGGCGTGTAATCGGCCGTGATGTAGACCACCGAAGGCTCCAGCCGCTTGGCGAGCTTGCTGAATTCGTTTCCAAGCTGGACCGCGCTGGGCACCACCAGCGGCGACGCATCGGGAGCGGCGGCCTGACCGCGGGCCGCATGGACACCAGTGTTGAGCAACGTCCCGATGACGATCCCGATTGAGAGCGTGACGAGCAGGAGACTCAATGACAGCAGCTTCTGCTGTCGCATCACCTTAAACCACCGCATGGCTTGTTTCGCCTTTCTCGGTTCCAAGAACCCTTGTACCCACTATATCTGAATCGGCAGAAAACGTGCGAACTTACGTAAGGGATGTCGCCCGCAGGCGGCGGGTTTCAATTCGCGGGGAATTTACATCGTCAACAGCGCCGCCATCAGCTCGATTCCGTCCCACAGGTTCTGCAACCGCAGGTTCTCGTTGTAGCTGTGCTGGTTGTTGTCGTGATTCCCAATGGGAATGCCGATCTCGTGCATCCCGAGCACCTTTTCTGCCGTGTCGGGCCCGGTGCCGCCCGAGTTCGGAATTTTCACAGTAGGCCCCCTAGCGCTCTCGACCGTCCGGATCACCTCCTGCGAAATCGGCAGGTCCATGGAAAGCCGCTGCGGATTCTCTGCGTTGCGCTCCACCATCAGGGCGACCTTGGGATGAGTTCGCCGCACGTCCGCGCCCGGCTCCTGATCCACGACAAAGAATCCCTGCTTCCGCACGTGATCGATCAAGCGCTCGGCCGTCTGGCGCGGGTCCATGCCTTTGACTAATCGCATGTCGATGGTCGCGGTGGCGGTGGCGGGAATCACGTTGGAAGCCTGGTCGCCGATGCGAGCGCTCGCCATCCCGCGAATATTGAGCGATGGGAGCGTGATCAGCTCGGCCAGCTTTTTCGGCGCATTTTCGGTCGACCCCAGCCAAAACTCGCGCATCAGTTCGGCGTCCACGTCCGGCGCCTCCGCGATGGCACGTTTTTCCATGTCGCTCAATGGCACGATGCCGTCGTAAAAATGCTCTACGAGCACACGGCCGCTGTCATCCTTCATCGAAGCCAGCAACTTTGCCAGCGTCATCGCGGGATTCGGAGCCCAATTTCCGTAATGGCCGCTATGCAGTTCGCCTCGCGGACCGTAAACTGTGATATCTACCGTACTGATGCCGCGGCCTCCAAATGTGATCGATTGACGGCGCGTCTGACTCAATGGCCCATCGCAGGACAGCCAGAGGTCGCCCTGGAGCAGTTCCTTGTTGGCGCCCAGAATCTTGTCCAGATTCGGCGACCCCGCCTCCTCCTCGCCTTCAAAAACGAACTTGATGTTCGATTTCATTTTCAATCCGGCAGCTCGGATCGCATCCACGGCCGTGAGCATGGCGATGATGGGAGCCTTATCGTCCGCGGCGGCGCGCGCGTACAGGCGCCATTCTGGATTGAAGGGCTGGCCGGGCGCGGGCAGCGGGATCACTTGTCCGTCGCGCTCGAGCTGCTTATCGCGCAGTGTCGGCGTGAACGGCGGCGTGGCCCATTCCTTTGGATTGAGCGGCTGGCCGTCATAGTGGGCGTAGAAAAGGATGGTACGAGCGGCGCCGGGCGTCTTGATCTCGCCAAACACCACCGGGTTCGATTCCGGCACGCTCAACAATTTCGATGCGACGCCGCGCTTCTCCAGCATGGCGGCGATCAGCTCCGCGTTGCGTTGGATGTTCGCGCGGTCTGAAGACACATCGGGGATGGCCAGCAGCGCGATGAACTCGTCCACAATCGCCCGTTCGTGTTGCTGGCGCCATTGCCGGGCGGCCAGAGCAGCGGGATTCGGCGGCGTGAACGTCTGAGCCGCCAAGCCAGCCGCCAGGGCTAGCACAACGGCGAAGGAGCGCTTCATCGTGTCGACTTCACTTCCACTTTCTCCACTGCGCGCGAATAGAAGCCGGCCAAATCGCTCTTCAACTGTTTCAGCGCATCCACGTTGAGGTAGATCATATGGCCGGAGGGATAATATGCGAACTCGATATTCCCCCGCAGTTTCGGCTCAAGTTCGATGTGGGCCAGATCGTATTCGGTAATGAAGAACGGTGTCGCCAGATCGAACAATCCGTTCACGGAGAAGACTCGAAGCTTGGGATTTTTCCGTAGGGCATCCGCGAGATCGCCCGCGACATAAGCATCCCGCATGGGCTGACCTCCGCCGGCGCCCGCGATGGGCAGTGCGGATCCAAGACGGTGAGAGTGATCCCAAGCCTGATTGATCCCTGGCCCGCTGGGCAGGTAAGTCTCGTTCGAGGAATACTTCAACTCGCGGTCCAGATATTCGTGCAGCGCCGAGACAAAGGCGCCCGCGATGCCGGCGTCCGCTGGATCGTAACCTGGAGTTTCACCGGCGGCGTCAACGTCCGTTCCTTCGAAACGCGCATCGTAGCGGCCGAGAATGGCGCGGCGGTCACGCAGCAGCTCTTTGCGGAATCGGGCCGGAGTGACGCGCAGATTGGCGTCTTTAATGTATGCCGCGCTGAGACCGGTATAGCTCGATAGCTTGGCTGCGATCGTCTCCACCTGCGCCTGTGGCAGATTGTGTCCCTGCGCGAGCGCTTCGGCGTACGGACCGCGGGCAAAAGCTCGTACCTCGTCGAGGAAGGCGTTTTCGTCCTTGCCCTTGTGCGCGATCTTTTCGTAGTGCAAGGCGATGGCGGCGTAGGAGGGCAGGTTGCCGATGAAGAGCGCGTCTGATCCGGGGGCCTGCACGAAATAATTGAGGATCGTCGACATGAGAACCACGCCGTTAAAGTACATGCCGCTGTTCTGGAGCGCGTCCACCAAGGCGGCCGAGCGCGTGGTCCCATAGGATTCCCCGAACAGGAACTTGGGCGAGTTCCAGCGGTGATTAAGCTCCACGTATTCGTAGATGAATTTCTGGAACGCGCGCACATCCTGGTCGGTACCGGCAAAATCCTTCATGATGCCCTTTCCAACAGGCCTGGAATACCCGGCGCCCACGGCGTCCACGAATACGAGGTCCGAGGTGTCCAGCAGGCTGTACTCGTTGGGGACGATCTGGTAGGGACCCGCGCCGGTCGACTCTGGACTCGATGTCACGACACGCACCGGCCCCACGGAGCCCATGTGTAGCCACATGCTCGCAGAACCGGGACCACCGTTGTAGAGGAACGTGACCGGCCTAGTTCGAAGATCCGTGACTCCCGATTGCGTGTAGGCCACATAAAAGACGCTCGCGTTGGGCTGGTCGTCTTCGCCGCGGATCAGGAGGTTCCCGGCAGTTGCGGTGTAGCGGATCACCTTACCGCCGAGCGAGATCTCATGTTCCGTCACGGAACTTTTCACTGGCGGGATGGGCGTGGAAGGCTTTTCCGGGCCGGCCGGATTCGAAGTGGCTGGAGGTGTTGCGCCAGGAGGCGTGGCGGTTGGCGCTTGCTGGCCATATGAAAAAGGCGCAGCCAAGAGCATCAATGTCGACAGAATAAGGATGCACCGCGTCATAGGGTGCAGTATCTCACGGCACGGCTGTCGATCGGAAGGGTTTCAGTTCCACCACCAGGATTCCAGCCAGGATGAGCGCCGCGCCGCCCACGCCCCGCCGGGACAGCACTTCGCCGGCGATGATATACGACGTCAGCCAGGCGAAAACCGGCTCGAGCGAAAAGATCAGCACGGTGCGCGTGGGACTGCTCCAGCGCTGCGCCCAGGTCTGCACGGAAAAAGCCAAAGCAGTGGCGAGAATGCTAGTGACCGCGAGCGCCAGCCAAACGCTCCCCGACCATGTCAGACGCACCGGCTCAACCCACCAGAATGTTGCGGCGCCCAGCAATGCGCCGGTTGCGATCTGGGCTACCGTCAGCAGGCCGAGGTTGCTCTTGGGCGCGAACCTGCCGAGGATCAGAATATGGCACGCGTAGGTGGCCGCGCAGCCGGTGACCAGGAGATCACCACGGCCGATATCGAGAATGTCCCTCTCCACCGTCAGCAGAACCATGCCGGCGCAGGCGATCGCAATTCCCACTAGCTCAGAGATCTGTGGCAGCTTCTGCAACGCCAGGCCGCCGATGATCGGCACCAGGGGCACGTAGAGACCGGTGATGAATCCGGCCTTGGATGCGGACGTAAATCGCAGCCCCGCGGTTTGGAGGACGTAGCCTCCAAAGAGAAAGATGCCGGCCACTACGCCGCGGAACAGGCTAGCCCGGGCGTTCGGCACTCGGAATTCCTTGCGGAAAATCAGGGCCAGGGCAACGGCCGCGATTGAGAAGCGCAGCGTGAGGAACAGGAGCGTGGAAACGTCCGCCAGCGCCTCCTTCACCAATACGAAGGTGGCGCCCCAAATGAGGGTGACAGCAACCAGGCTGGCATCCACTTTCCAGGCTGCCGGACGCTCGCGCGTCATCCTCCGTCGAGATCCCGCAGCAGGAGGAACAACGTCAGCAGGACGCGCTTCAGACCCATCTCTCGGCCTTCGGGATGGAACCACTCCTGGGGCGTATGCGCTCCGCCGCCATGTCCGCCGGCCCCGATGGAGATGGCTGGCAGTCCTATGGAGAGCGGAACGTTGGCGTCGGTGGAAGCGCAATCCAGATGCGAGCGGATGCCCAGATGCGAATCCACCGCGCGGACGGCCTGCAGAATGTACGCGTCGTCGGGAAGGCGTCCGCCGGGGCGCGATCCGATTTCCTTGATCTTCGCCGTCACCTTGCCGCCAGTGGCGCGTTCGTTTTCGGTTTCGAGCGCCCGCTCCACGGTGCTGGTGAGCAGCGCGGCGATCTCGTCGAGCTTAGTCGCGCTCTCGGAACGGATGTCCACCTTGGTGCGCGCTAGCGTCGGGATCGAGTTGATGCTGGAGCCGCCTTCGATCACGCCGAAGTTATACGACGAGCGCGGACTCCCGTTGCTCGGCAGGCGCTGCTCGGTGAAGGCTGTGATGGCGCGCGCCAGCGCGTGTACCGGATTGGCGAAGCCATAGTCGCTCCAGCTATGCCCGCCAGGACCGCTGATGGCGACATCGAAGCGCCGGCTCGCGAGCGCCTGCGAAGTGACGTGATCGACGTTCGGGCCATCCAGGATCAAGAAGGACTGAATGCGTCCCCCGGTGCTCGATTGCCGGCACAAATAGCGCATGCCGCTGAGGTTGCCCTCGCCCTCTTCGCCGACATTCGCGACGAACACCAGATTGCGAACGTCATCGATGAGATCGGGAAACGATTGGATCACCCGAGCGATCGCGAGCAGCGCAGCCAGACCAGCACCGTTGTCCGCGGCGCCAGGTCCGTGCAGGCGGCCATCCGGCGTGACATAGACCTCGTCGTCCTTGCGCGGCGCCAGCACCGTGTCGAGATGCGCGGTTAACGCAACATACGGGCCGGTGCGATTTTCCACGGGATGCGCGATCACGTTGCCGCCGCGATCGATGCGCGCGATGCAGCCGAGCGCTCGAAACTGCGCCAGCATCCACTCCGCGCGGCGCTGCTCGAAGAACGTGGAGGCGGGAATGCGGCAGAGTTGCAGATGCTGTTCGTTGATCCATTGCTTTTGCTTGACGAACCATTGCAACGCGTCGCGCAGGGGCGGCGTATCGGCCAATTCCGCAGCTGTTTTCGAGAGCGGCGGGCGCGCGGGAAGGGCAACGGGTTTGATCGAAGCTGCCAAATGCCAGTTTAGCAGGGGTTCTTTCCCGTCCTGGACAATGTTTGTCGCTTGTCCCGGCAATTTTCCGGAAATGGGAGTATGATCTTCAGAGGAGTTTTGGGAGCATCCGGCCGCGAGACGCCCTGGCGCGTGAGAGCCGAGGGCCCATCTCGAAGCTTGACGGCCTCTCCGAACTACCGTCCGTGAGGAGGTAACTCGTGGCCCTTACGATAGGAGTGCCCCGCGAGACCTTTCCAGGTGAGCGGCGCGTTGCGCTGACGCCCCGCGCGAGCGAGGCACTGGGAAAGCTGGGCGCTAACGTGGTGATCGAACGATCGGCGGGCGCCGATGCGGGATTTCCAGACGAACAATATGTCGGCCGCGGTGCGCGTGTCGTCGGTCGCGCCGAGGTGTTCCAGCAGTCGGATATTGTTGTGCAGGTGCGCGCGCTGGGTGTGAATCCCGAGGAAGGCCGCGCGGATCTGCCTTTGCTGCGGCCGGGCCAAACTTTGATCGGCTTCGGCGAGCCGCTGACGGCCATTCGCGAAGTGTCGGACCTGGCGCGCAGCGGCGTTTCGTTCTTTGCGATGGAACTGATGCCCCGCATCACCCGGGCGCAAAGCATGGACGCGTTGTCGTCCATGGCGACCATCGCGGGATATCGCGGCGTGCTGCTCGGCGCCGAGGCTCTGCCCAAGATCTTCCCGATGCTGATGACCGCGGCCGGGACCATCACGGCGGCGCGCGTGCTCGTATTGGGCGCGGGTGTGGCGGGTTTGCAAGCCATCGCGACGGCGCGGCGGCTGGGCGCCGTGGTTTCCGCGTATGACGTGCGCAGCGCGGTGAAGGAGCAGGTGGAAAGTTTAGGAGCCAAGTTTGTGGTTCTAGATATTGATGCCGGCGCGGCGGAAGGGCAGGGCGGTTACGCCAAGGCCATGGACGAGGAGTTCTATCGCCGCCAGCGCGCCGCTCTTCAAGAGGTGATCCGCGAGCAAGACGTCGTGATTACCACCGCGGCGGTTCCCGGCAAAAAAGCTCCCATCCTGGTCACGGTCGAAATGGCGAGCGCCATGGCCCCGGGATCGGTGATCGTCGACATTGCAGCCGAGCGTGGCGGCAACTGCGAACTGACGCGGCCCGGCGAGACCGTGATGCATCAAGGTATCTCCATCTTGGGCCCGCTCAATTTGGCATCCACAGCGCCCTATCACGCTAGCCAGATGTATGGAACCAACATTGTGGCTTTCTTGAAGCTGATGGTGAAGAACGGAGAAATGAAGGTCAACCGCGAGGACGAAATCATCCGTGAAACGCTGGTCACCCACGGCGGGGAAGTGGTGAATGCGCGGGTGAACGAGCTGATAGGAACTGCGGCCATGCCCGCTGGAGAGAGGAGATGACCTATGGGCGCATACGAATTTGATCTCTGGGTCTTCATGCTGGCGGCCTTCTTGGGATTCCAGCTTATTCGCGGAGTTTCTCCGCTGCTGCACACGCCCCTGATGTCGCTGACGAACGCCATCTCGGCCATCACGGTGGTTGGGGCCATCCTGCTCACGGGCGAGCGAGAGGCCAGCACACTATCGCGGATCCTCGGTTTTACCGCGGTGTTTCTGGCCGTGCTCAACGTGGTGAGCGGTTATCTGATCACCGATCGAATGTTGAAGATGTTTAAGAAACGGGAGCCGGAAAAGAAATGAAACTCGACACTACGCTGCTTCCGATTCTTTACATGCTCGCGGCCATAGGCTTCATCCTGGCCATCAAATGGTTGGGCTCGCCCGCCACGGCGCGGCGCGGAGTGGTGGTCGGCGAGCTTGGCATGCTATTGGCTGTGGTCGGCACCCTGCTGCGGTTTGAGGTGGTCAACTACCAATGGATTCTCGTCGCATTTTTCCTCGGCACAGCGGTTGGAATCCCCATCGCATACATCATGCCGATGACCGCGGTTCCCCAGCGGACTGCGTTTTCCCACGCGTGCGGCGCGTTGGCGTCGGCTCTGATCGGTACCGCCGAGTATTACAAGGGCCTGGATCAGGGCGCCGGACTTTCACGAGTCGTGATGATCGCGCTGATCATTGAAACGCTGCTCGGCTTTCTGACGTTCACGGCCAGCATGATGGCGTTCGGGAAGCTGCAAGAGGTCCTGGCACAGCGTCCGATTACGTTCAAGGGGCAGAACTTCGTCAATCTGGGAGTTTTCGCCGCGGCGGCTGGCATAGGGCTGGCGTTGGTGGTCTCGCCGGAGCGTAGCGTGCTTTTTCCAATATTCGCCGCGCTGGCATTGCTTTTCGGCGTGCTGCTGATCATACCCATCGGCGGGGCGGACATGCCCACCGTCATCGCGCTCCTGAATTCTTACGCCGGACTGTCGGCGAGCGCCATGGGATTCGTGTTGAACAACAAGCTGCTGATTGTGGCGGGCGCGCTAGACGGATCGTCCGGCTTCATTCTCGCGATCATCATGTGCAAAGCGATGAACCGGTCGTTCTCGAACGTCTTATTCGGAGCCTTCGGACAGCTCCAGACGAGCGCGGCGGCTGCCGGCGAAGCGAAGCCGGTACATTCCGCGAGTCCTGAAGAAGCGGCACAGATTTTGGATTCGGCGCGCAACATAGTCGTGATTCCGGGCTATGGCATGGCGGTCGCGCAGGCGCAACACAAGCTCAAAGAAATGTTCGACATGCTGATGAAGCGCGGCGTGGACGTGCGGTTTGCCATTCATCCAGTGGCGGGCCGCATGCCCGGACACATGAACGTGCTGCTTGCCGAGGCGGATGTTCCGTACGACAAGCTGTGGGAAATGGACGACATCAATCCCGAGATGGTGAATGTGGACGTGGCGCTGATCATCGGCGCGAACGACGTCGTGAATCCGGGAGCGGAGACCGATCCGCGTAGTCCCATCGCCGGCATGCCCATCATCCAAGCCTACAAAGCGCGCACCGTGATGGTGATCAAGCGCAGCATGAATCCGGGCTTCGCCGGCATCGACAACGAATTGTATTATCGCGACAACACGCTGATGCTTTTCGGCGATGCGAAATCGTTCTTGTCAAGCATCGTTAAGGAACTGGGCGCGCTGGTGAAGGCGTAGCGGGTAACACCACGTTCACTGTTGGACTGGCGGACGATAACGCGATCTTGGTTTCCGCGAAACGCTGGATAATGCGCCGATTCATTTCCCGGCCTACCAGCCATTGCTGATTGGGTACTGTCTTGAACCGCGCCTTAACGACCGCGCCTGCGTCGGCCAGTTTGTCAACGCCCAACACTTCGAGTGGCGCGAGGACGGCCACCCGATAGAGCTCCTCCTGACTGAGTTCTTCGGCAATCTTGGTCAAGAGCGCAACGACGCGATCGGTATCTTCCGTGTAGGCAATCGTCAGATTAAAGACGTAATAGGAATATTCGCGCGTCAGATTCGTCAGGCCCTGGATGATGCCGTTGGGGAAAATATGGACCGCGCCATCCTCGCCGCGCAACACGGTGGTCCGGAGATTGATCTCTTCAACCAAGCCGGTCTTGCCGTTGATCACAGCCACGTCGTTAACGCGGATCTGGTTCTCCATCATGAGGAACATGCCGCCCAGTACGTCCTTGATGATGTTCTGCGCGCCAAAGCCGATCGCGACGCCAGCCACCCCCGCGCCCGCGAGTAACGGCCGGACGTCGAAATTCATTTCTTTCAGGATCATCAGAGCCGCGATGATCCAGATGAGCACAAAGAGTGCCTTGCCCGCCAGATTCCCGATGGTTTCGGCGCGTTTTTCCAGTTCGTATTCGTTGCCTTCGCCGCTCTTAAGCATCATCTTCACGGTGTAATCGCGCAGGCTGCGCAATGCCCGCGTCATGGCGCGCGTCGCGATGTAGGCGAACAACAGGATCACCAGGATGCGAACGGCGTTGGAAAGGAAAGGCGCGTAGTAATCCGGATTCAGCAGTTGGCTGCGGGTGGGCATGTCGTTTTATCCATCATACGCAGGCCGGGCGCCTCGATCGGGTACACTAAAACTAATGGCGACCAATGTAAAAGCCCAGGCAGCCGCGCCTCCGTCGCCCGGCTGGTACGGCACAATTGTTCTTGCCTGGCTCGTCCCCGGAGCCGGCCATTTCCTGTTGAAGCGGCCGTGGCGCGGAGCGCTGCTGCTGGCTTCCGTCGTGCTGATGTTTTTCTTTGGCTTGATGATGCGCGGCACGATGTTTCAGCCGCAAACCGGCGACGTGCTCACAACGATCATCTATTGCGGGGGTTTCCTGGGCGATCTGGCGTCGGGCCTGTTGTATTTGCTAACCGTTTGGCTTGGATATGCCCAGCCAGACATGGCCGGCCATGTGCACGATTACGGCACGAAATTTCTGGTCGCGGCAGGCTTGCTGAATGTGCTCGCCATGGTGGACGCCTACGAAATCGCCACCAAGAAGAAGGAATAATGCCGAAAATGAACCTTTCGCATTTTGAAGCCGCGCTGCTGTTCGCGCTGTTTGCGTCCGTGGTCTTGGGCGTGATCACCAAGCGAACCGACGCCGACCGTCTGCGCTATGGCGTGCGCTGTTTCGCCTACTTTATTGCGGCACTGATCGGGCTAGGTTGGCTAATGAAGCTCGGCCACGGGTAGGTTCAACCCGCTACGTTCATTGTCCGGTCTTCTGCGGTTTGCAATCGCCCTGGCACACCGTTTGCGAGAGTTGGCGTGACGGCCCGAGGATTCCCGGGTCGGAGACCGTGGGTCTCCTCACGCTGAGCGTTTGAACCACCGTATTATTCGGGCCGGGCGCCGTCTCAATCGTCTGTTGTTCGTACAGTTTTAGCGCCGAATCGTTCGCATCCACGGTTCCCGGAACGGCTCGTCCATAGATGTCCACAACAGCGTCTTTGGAGCCGTCCGGACGCGTCACTGTCTTCGTCACCGTCTGGCTGTGCAGCTGCAGTTGGCCGGTAGGCCCCATGTCGTACTCCGCACTGCTGTCGGACGCTTCTGAACCCTGCTCGGTGTGCTGCGTGGTCTCGCGAACCGCAGTCTGAAACCCTCCGTTCCCGTCGGCGCGATAGATCGTGGTTTCTGACTGGTAGCCGCCCGGTTGCTTCGCGGTTACCTCCTCGCGTTTTTCCACCGTTCTTAACCCATCCGCGGTAGGACGCTCCACGACGGTCTGCGAGGTTTCGCTCGAGCCGCTCGTGTGGGATTCGGTGGTGGTTCTTTCGATCACTTGCATGTTCCCGTTGACGTCGCCCCGTGAAGTGGTGGATTGCGTCGAGGAACTGCCGTCCGCGTGCTTCTGCTCTTCGATGGTCTCCTTGACCGCCGGCATGGGGTTGCCTTCCGGATCGTAGTCGCGGATGATCCGCTCGACTACTTTGCCGGAAGCGTCGTCTCGCAGCACCCGCTCCTCTACGCGCTCCGTGGGAACCGATTGGCCGTTGATCGACTGCCGGGTCTCGGTGATCACCGAGCCATTCGCGGATTTCGTCCGGCTGATTAGCGGGCCGTCGGCGACCCGGTTGCCGTTGATATCGACGCTGGTCGTCGCGCTTACGTTGGATTGTTGGCCGAACGACACTCCACTGAGGGACGAGGCCAAGAATAACGCGGAAAATACGCAGTACCGCACGATTTTAGCCTAGCGTTTTCAGCTGAAACCGGCAATGCGGCGAACACCTTAGGACTGCGCGGACACGTGAGGACATGACTTCCCTGACCTTGGTACCAATCAGAATCCGGCCTGAAGAGCCGATAAAGAGTTGGGGAATAGTGTGAACGGCGATCTCACGAAGGAGCGCGACTTTATTACCGCTGTCCTCGATACGTGCGGCGCACTCATCATGGTGTTCGACGTGGCCGGGCGATTTGTGTACGCCAATCGCGCCCTAGAGCGCGTCCTGGGCTACTCGAACCAGGAGCTCCTCGGCCGGGTGTTCTTCGATCTTGTGGTCAGCCCCGACGGCCGGGAACGGAGCCGGCAACGGCTGGAGGACGGATTTTGCGCTCGGGCCGCAAGCGCCTTCGAAAACGAATGGATTACCAAGTCGGGCGAACGCAGGCGAATCTCGTTTTCCAACGTCCCCATGTGGAACGAGCAGGGTGTGGTGGAGTCTTACATCGCCACTGGCATCGATATCACCGATCGATACCGGGTTGAGCAGGAACTGCTGAAATCGGAGACACGGTTCCGCACAATCTGGGAAGCCTCGTGCGAGCCCATGTTACTCACGGATCCCAGCGGTGCGGTGGTCAAGGTGAATGCAGCCTTCGCCAAACTGCTGGGGACGCACGTGGCTTCGCTCGAAGGCCGGAGTATCGCGACACTCTTCAATGCGGAAGAACAGGAGGAGCTTTGGGAACAGCATCGCATGCTGTACGCGTCCCAGGTGAAGGAACATTTTATCGAGCGCGAGCTGCGCTTCGCGCAAGGGCCCTCCGGCATTTTCGAGATTTCGCTGACGCGCGTGGAGATTCCCGGCCAGCCATCCCAAATGCTTTGCATCCTGCGGGACATCACCGAGCAAAAGAGAAGCGCCGCTGAGTTGGCGCGGGCCAAAGAAGCCGCCGAGGCCGCCAATCGCGAGTTGATTTCGGCCAACCGCAACCTGGAAGAAACCGGGCGTCTGGCCCGCGAAATGGCGGATCGAGCCGAAGCGCTGAGCGCCGCCAAGAGCGATTTTCTGGCCAACATGACTCACGAAGTCCGTACGCCGCTTAACGGCATCCTTGGCATGACCGGCCTGGCGCTCGACACCAACCTGCAGCCGGACCAGCGGGAATACCTCGAACTGGTAAAGTCCTCCTCCGAAACTCTGTTGAGCCTGGTGACCGATGTCCTGGATTTCTCCAAGTACGAGGCTGGAAAGCTCGGTCTGGATCGCATCGATTTTTCGGTACGAACTTTGCTTCGGGAGGTCCTACGTCCGCTCGCCCTCCGCGCCTCCGCCGGTGGGGTGCTCTTCGAATCTGAAGTGGACGCCGCGGTGCCGGATCAGTTGATTGGAGATCCGATGCGGATCGGCCAGGTCCTGCGCAATCTGGTCGGCAATGCCGTCAAGTTCACCAATGAAGGCAAGGTAAGCATCAGCGTCCATGCTGAATCCGTCCAGGGCTCCAGCGTGACGCTGAGTTTCCGAGTCGCGGACACAGGAATCGGCATTCCCCACGAAATGCACCGGCTCATCTTCGAACCTTTCACTCAGGCCGACGGCTCCACGACGCGCAAGTACGGCGGGACTGGGCTGGGATTGTCGATATCCGCTGGATTAGTGGAGCTGATGGGGGGAAAGATCTGGGTGGAGAGCGAAGCTGGCAAAGGCAGCACGTTCCACTTCACGATCGAGCTGGAACTGCCGGCCGCGGAGCCTCCACGCGAAGTGTTCCCGGAGGCAGGGCATTACAAGCCCGCGGCAAAGAAGCCAAAGCTCCAGAATCCTGCTGGCTGAGGACAACAGCGTCAACCAACGCCTGGCGGTACGCCTGCTTGAGCGCGAGGGGCATGCGGTGACGGTCGCAGCCTCGGGTCAGGAAGCCGTGGATCTGTTCGAACGTGCGTCCGTTCGATCTGATCTTGATGGATGTCCAGATGCCTGGTCTGGCCGGTTTGCAGGCCACCGCCTGCATCCGAGAGAAGGAGCGGGCCTCCGGCGGACACGTTCCCATTGTCGCCATGACCGCGCAAGCCGCGGAGTCGGACCGGATGCGGTGTCTCGAATCCGGTATGGACGCCTATGTAACGAAGCCGGTGCATGTTCCGGCGCTGCTGAGGATGATCGAGTCTATTGGAGCAGGAGGAAATTCCATGAAAATCGAATTGGCAGGGGAAGGAACCCCTGTGGAGACGCAACTCCGTCAGTTGGATGAGTCGCTCGCGCTCAGCCGCGTGGGAGGCGACGTCGACTTGCTGAAGGAAGTCATCGGAGTTGTTTCTCGACGACTATCCAGGCACGTTCGAGAGGATCAAGACGGCCGTGGCTGCCAGGGATGCCACGGCGCTCGAACAGCAGGCCCACAGTCTGAAGGGTTCCGTATCCACCTTCGGCGCAAACCGCGCGTTTGAAGCTGCGTTTGCGCTTGAAAAACAGGGACGCACCAAGGATCTTAGCGGCGTCCAAGAAGGGTTGTGCGAGCTCGAACAGGCGCTTGGACGCGCTGCGGCCGGAGCTGGAGTGCTACAGACGAAGTAGCGGCGGCAAAGAACCATCAGAAATCCCCGCGTGTCGTTCATCAGGAAACGACACCGTGTTTGCTATAGTGGTGGTCTGCTCTCCTATGGCATCCACCTCCGTAACGGAAATCGTCTGCGCGCACAGCCCCGATTCCGACGACGCTTACATGTTCTATGGCTTGGCGACTAAGAAAGTCCGTTCCCGGCTGGTTAACTTCCGGCACGTTCTGGAAGACATCGAAACCCTGAATCGCAAGGCGCTGGAAGGCGCTTACGAGCTCACTGCGATCTCCTATCACGCGTATCCTTACGTCGCCGACAAGTACGTGCTGATGGCGAGCGGGTCCAGTATCGGAGACGGGTACGGCCCCATCCTGGCCAGCGTAAAGCCGATGGCCCCCGAGGAAATCAAAGGCAAGAAAATCGCGATTCCGGGCCGCATGACCAGCGCGTATCTGACGCTGAAGTTGTTCGAGCCCGACTTCGAGGAAGTGGTGATTCCCTTCGACAAGATCCTCGATGCGGTGGCCGAAGCACGCCGTGGATGCGGGTCTCATCATTCACGAAGGTCAGCTGACTTATGGCAAGAGCGGCTTTCATAGTGTCGTGGATTTCGGCCGCTGGTGGAAAATGAAATACGATCTTCCGCTGCCGCTAGGTGGAAACGTGCTGCTGCGGTCGCTGCCCGACGAGCTGAAAAGCGAGTGCTGCCGCATGATGCGGGAGAGCATTCAGTACGCGCTCGATCACGGGGAAGAATCGCTGAATTACGCCATGCAATTCGCGCGCGATCTGGAACCGCGGCTGGCCGAAAAGTTCGTGGGCATGTACGTCAATCATTTCACCGTGGACTGCGGCGAACTGGTGCCGCTGGCGGCCCAAAAGCTGCTCGACATGGGCTATGAAGCCGGTCTGATCTCGAAGAAGGTCACCGTGGAGTTTGTGCGTTAAGGTCTTGGCTATGTGGTGCAATCGGCGCGGTGTTCGGTGGGGCGCGAGCGTGGCGTTGGCGGCGTTTTCCCTCGCAGTCTTTTCTTTAGAAGCCCAGGACGACGTAAAGGCGCGGGTCAAAGGGGTTCGTGAGTTTGGCAAAGGCGGCTCGGAAAACATTCCCAAAATCGAGCCATTTCTTTCCGACCCCGCCCTGGACGTGCGCTTGGAGGCCGTGAAGGCCATCGTCAACATCGGGACGCAGCGCAGTCTCGATCCGTTGGTGAAAGCCACCGGCGATATCGATCCGGAAATCCAAATCCGCGCGACCGACGGGCTGGTCAACTTCTATGTTCCCGGCTACGTGAAAACCGGACTGACCGCCTCCCTGCAGCGCGTCGGATCGTCCATCAAGGCCAAGTTTACCGACAGTAACGGGCTGGTGATTGACCCTTTCATCCAGGTTCGCCCGGAAATTATCGCCGCCATCGGGCGGATCGCTAGTGGAGGATCCGATTTGGATGCGCGTGCCAATGCGGCGCGGGCTGTGGGCATTCTGCGGGGACGCGCCAGCGGTTCCGGATCTGGAACAGGCCCTGCGATCCAAGGACAGCCAGTTGATCTACGAAGCGCTGGTGGCGTTGGAGAAGATCCGCGACCCAAGCGCCGGCCCGAGCTTCGCTTTTCTGCTGCATGACCTGAACGAGAAGGTTCAACTCACGGCGATCGAAGCGACTGGCTTGTTGATGAATCGCGACGCGATCAACGACCTGCGCGATGTTTTGGACCGTTCCAAGAAGATCAAGGTGAAGCGCGCGGCTTTGACGGCCATGGCGCAGATGCCCGATCCGCAATTGCGAGGCATATACGTCACCTACCTGGACAATAAGGACGATGGCCTTCGAGAAGCCGCCGCCGAGGGCCTTGGACGCCTCAAAAACCCCGCGGACAATGCCGCTTTGGAGCGCGCCTTCAACAACGAAAACAAGACCGAGCCCCGGCTCTCGGCCGCCTTTGCCCTGGTGAACCTGGGCAAACTTGGCATGACGGAATTCGATCCGCTGCGGTATTTGGTGAACAATCTGAACTCGACCGCGTATCGCGGTGTTGCGCTCCCCTATGTGACAGAACTGGCACGTGCTCCCGACGTTCGCCTGGCGCTGTATCCAGCTCTAAAAGCGGCAGGGGCGACCCGCGATGAGAAAACCGGGCTGGCCGAGGCGCTGGCAGCCAGTGGCGGGCAGGATTCCGTGGCGCCGCTCGAGGCGCTCTCCCAGGATTCTGATTCTGAGGTGTCCGAGGCCGGGCTGCGGGCGGTGAAGAATCTTCGCGCGCGCCAGCCGTAGCCGCTGCCTCCTACATGCGGGAAAATGAGGATGTGAGAAAACTCGCGTTCTCGCTCCTCGTCCTGTTCACTGGACTGGCTGTTCTTTCTCCGGCTCAAGATACGAAACCCGACACTCCACCGGCTGCCCCAACAGCCGCGCAGGCCGCCGAAGTCAAGCCACCGCCGGTCTCGCTAGGCGAGCTGAGCGTCTCGCTTGAAGCACTCGTCAATCGGGTCCGTCCGGCCGTGGTGCAGATCTTTTCCACCGGTTATGTGACCGCCGACGAATCCGACTCCAGCAATACAGCGGCGTTGCTTTCCACGCAGCGCAGCACGGGTTCCGGAATCGTTCTCTCGGACGACGGCTACATTGTGACCAATTCGCACGTCGTTCGGGGGGCCAGGCGCATCCAAGTCCGCCTTTCTGTGGCTCGCGTCCGCGGCCGTAACGCTACGTTTGAGCCGGAGGTCAAGCTGCTGGACGCAAAGCTGATTGGGATGGACCGCGAGATGGATGTGGCGCTGATCAAAATCGACCGGACCGGTCTCCCTCATCTGCAACTCGGCAACTCCGACGCCGTACGGCAGGGCGAGTTGGTGATGGCGTTTGGGAATCCCAGAGGGCTGGAAGGATCGGTCAGCATGGGCATCGTGAGCTCTACCGCGCGCGAGCTGCATCCCGATGATTTTCTGGCCTACATCCAAACCGATGCCCCGATCAATCCGGGTAATAGCGGCGGCCCTCTGATAGATGCGCAAGGCCGAGTGGTGGGTATCAACACGTTCATTCTTTCCGAGTCAGGCGGCAGCGAGGGGCTTGGTTTCGCGATTCCGAGCAACATGGTCACTGCCGTGTACACGCAGCTTCGAAAAGAAGGGCACGTGCATCGCGGCAAGATCGGGATCTACGTGCAGACGATTACGCCCGCGTTGTCCGAGGGCCTCGGTCTTGCGCGCGATTGGGGTGTCTTAGTGGGTGATGTCACACCCGAAGGGCCGGCCGACCGCGCGGGCGTCAAGCCGGGCGACGTGGTGGAGACTCTCAACGGCAGGACCATGCGCAATGCGCGCCAGCTCGAGTCCTACATCTATCGGTCTCCGATGAAGGACAAGGTAACGCTCAGCGTCCTGCGAGGGAAGGATGAACTCACCATCGACGTGCCGGTCATTGACAGCGTGGACGATCCGCAGCGCTTCGCCGACATGGTCAATCCTGAAGATAATCTGGTGCCCAAGCTCGGCATCCTGGCCATAGGGATCGACAAAGACCTGGCCGCTATGCTGCCCGGTCTGCGGAACTCCTATGGTGTGGTGGTGGCGGCCGGGTCCAGCGCCACCGGCTTCACCAGTGGAACCGGACTCCAGCCCGGAGACGTCATCTATTCCGTGAACCACGCTCCCGTCGCGACCGTCGAGGCACTGAGGAAGAAGGTGGATGAGTTCAAAGCTGGTGATGAGGTGGTAATGCAGATCGAACGTTCCGGGCGGCTGATGTTTGTCGCAGTCGAGTTGGAATGAGACTGGCGACGTTTCTGGCCACCCTTGCGATGCTCGCACTGAGCCCGGCTTCCGGCATTGCTCAAACGCACAAGCCTCGCAAGCCCGCCGCTCCGGGTCCCGCTCCCACCGCTTATACGGTAGAGATGCTGACGGTGGAAGGCAATCATGTCTATACCGCCGAACAGATTCTTGCCGCATCCGGCCTGCGCGTGGGCCAGAAAGCGGGCAAGGTGGAATTCGAAGCGGCTCGCGAGAAGCTGGAAGCAACTGGAGCGTTCGATAAGGTCAGCTATCACTTCGCTCCCTCCCAGGACGCCGAGGGCTACGACGTAAGGTTCGAGGTCTCCGAAATCGGGCAGCTTTATCCGCTGCGATTCGAGGGGCTGCCGGCCACGGACGCCGAATTGCGGGCTTGGCTTGGGCAGAAAGATCCGCTATTCGGAGACAAAATCCCGGCTACGAAGCCGGTGCTGGATCGCTATGTCGCTTGGATCTCCGAATTCCTGGCTGCCCATGACAATCGCGAAGCGATCGAGGGCAAGTTGAGCTCCGAGGGCACCGAAGATCTGACGGTTTTGTTTCGTCCCGCCAAACCGCGCGCAAACGTCGCGCACGTCCAGTTCACCAGCACCGGCGATCTGCCGGCTGGGACGCTGCAGACGGCCATGTACCCACTGGCGATCGGCATGCCGTACTCGGAACCGAAGTTCCGGCAGTTGTTGGAGATTCAAATCCGGCCGATGTATGAGGCGCACGGGTTGGTGCGGGTTTCGTTTCCGCAAATCGAGACCGCTCCAGCCAAGGATGTGGACGGTGTGACGGTGACGGTGCGGGTGGAGCAAGGCCCGGTTTACAATCTTGACGGCGTGCGCTTCACCGGCGGCGATTTTTCGCGCCAGGAGCTCAACAATCTCTCCAAGCTGAGGTTGAATCAGCCCGTTAATTTCGACGACGTGATGGCGGCCCAAAATCGGATTCGGGAGAGTCTGCGGCGCCAGGGGCACCTGGACGCGTCGTCGCAAGTGAAGCGCGATGTCAACGACATGGACCACACGGTGGACCTGACGATTCTGATCGATCCGGGACCGCTGTATACTCTGGGCAAAGTCGAGATAGCGGGCCTCGACGTCGTGAGCGAGCCCGAGATCCGCAAGATGTGGGGCCTGGCCCCCGGCAAGCCCTTCAATGTTGAGTATCCGGATCATTTCCTCGCCCGCGTGAAGGAAGGCGGGGTGTTCGACAATCTCAAATCCACCCGCGCCGAGACCAAGATCAACGCGGCGAATCACACCGTGGACGTGACGCTGTATTTCAACAAATAACCGCTGGTGGTTTTGCCACATAGTGGCACAATGTGACATCCTGGGTTAGATGGCCGCTCGCACTACGGTAAACATCTCTTTAACGCCCAAGCTCGGCGCGTTCCTGCAAAGCCGCGTGAAGTCAGGACGGTACCAGACCACTAGCGAAGTCGTGCGGGAAGCCCTTCGACTGCTGCAACACCAGGAGAAGGAGCGTGAGGAGGGTCTAAAGCAACTAAAGGCCAAGTTGCAGCGTGGCGCTGCTCAAGTGGAGCGCGGGGAGTTGCTCGATGGAGATGCTGTGTTTGAAGAACTTCGCCAAATGATCGCCGAACGCAAGCGCGTGAAGACGAAGGCCAAGCGGACGTGAAGCGCCGCTTTCGGCTCACGCCGGAGGCAAGAGACGACGTTCGGAAGATTCTCCTGGGCGTCGCAGCGGACAGCCCGGATACGGCAGAGCGCCTCCGGTTAGAGTTTTACGAGGCATTACAGTGTTTGGGAACATCGCCGGGAATCGGCCATTTTCACGAAGAGCTTCTCGATCGCGGGTATCGCTTTTGAAATTTCTATTCATACGTCGTCTGTTACGTGTGGCGGGCCAAGCCGATTCAGATCATTGCGGTGGTTCATGGCGCGCGCGATCTCGAAGTGTTCTTTGGGACCCGGCCAAGCGCTGAATAGTTCCGCGACCCTCTGAGAAACCTCGGTCGGCGTGATATTCTTTGGGGCGCCATGGGAATCGGCTTCGTTCTTGTCATCTGGGGCGTGGTCGGCTTGGTGATGGCCAGCGTCGGGTCGCTGGTGATGCGGGGAGTCGTGGCCTACTTCCTTCGTGGAGTAGCCGACCGGGGGCAGCTCCTTCGTAGGGCGACCTTGTTTCCGGTCGCATGTCTAATCTGGGCCGGAATGGTGTTTGTATTTCAAGCAGTCGTAAATGTCGTCTTCTTGCACCGTGACATCGGAATTGGCGACGGATTTGACTGTCCGCTGCCCAATGGCTACGCGCTCAGCTTCATTGACGTAACCGAAATTGGCACCCTTTACAAGCCTGCGAACCACTCGCTATGGGAGGACCCCCAGGAGAATGCTGTTAATGCCATTAACGATGTTGTAGTGATGCAGCTAACTGGGCCCTATGTACTCGGAGGCTCCGACAGCAAGAGGCTCGAACATTTTGGGCAGGACAACTACGCAGCGGATACCTATTTCGTACTGGACACAAGGACGGACAAACGAACTGATTTCAAGACATACGCCGCATTACGCGAGGCCGCTCAGCGCCTAAACCTTCAACCGAATCTGGTTGCGATTGATAGCCTGTACTCAAAGTACCGCTTCACTTGGTTCGATGCTTTTGCTGGCCTTGTGCTTATCGTGCCACCATTGATTGCCGCGGCCCTGATGACGCGGTCAGTTGTGCGCCTGCGAATGACACGCGCGGCTCCCTCGTAGCCAGAGTCGGCGAACAAGACTGGGCCGCCAGCGCGCCCGGCGCTGATCTGGCTGGTATCCTATAGGGAAGTGGCATCGCCGTTGAATTTTCACCTGGAGCAGTACGATGGTCCGCTGGATCTCCTGCTCGACCTGATCCGCAAGCAGCAGATCAACATCTACGACATCCCCATCGCTTCCATCACGCACCAGTATCTGGAATACATGCAGCGTGCGCTCGAGTTGGACATCGAGCTGAGCTCGGAATTCGTCTATATGGCCGCGACGCTGATCCACATCAAGTCGCGCATGCTGCTCCCCAAGGATCCCGAGCTCGACAAGATCTCGCCCGAAGACGATCCGCGCCAGGAACTGGTGGACCGGCTGCTGGAACACGAGCGCTTCAAGAACGCCGCCGAAATGCTGCAGCAGAAGCGGATGGTGGAAGACGCTTCCTGGTCGAATCCGCAGATGGCGCAGTTTATCGCCGAGAACGGGGAGCCGGAGCTGGCAGTCTCGCTGTTCGACCTGGTGAAGACCCTGCAAACCGTGCTCGAACGCGCGAAAAACCGGCCCATCTATGAGGTCGGCAAAGAGGACGTCAGCATTCCGGACATGATCCGGTATTTGGAGCGCGTGTTCGGCGAACTGCGCATGGGCGAGTCGCTTCCAGCCGCCGAGCTGTTTGAGAGGCAGGGCAGCCGCCGTGCCATGATCTGCCTGTTCCTCGCGATGCTCGAGCTGGTGCGCCGCCAGGCGCTCATGTTGACCCAGAAGGACGCATTCGGCGACATTGGACTGAAGAAGCAGCGCGCCTTTGAAGAGGTGCTCGGCCAGTCGCTGGTCGCGATCGAAGAAGAATATAGCTAAGCAAAATGGAACCTACAGAAGTGCAATTGGAACCCGAAGCCGAGTTGCTTCCGGGCGTCACAACCTCCAGCATCGAGTTGCCTGATGAACAGCTACGAGCCATTGTCGAGGCCGTGATCTACGTTACCGACGAGCCGCTCTCAGCCGATCAGATCGCGACCGCGCTCCAGCAGCCGGCGGCGAAGGTCGGGCGCGTGCTCGAAGAGCTGACCGCCGAATACAACAAGTCCGATCACGGGCTGACGATCCGTGAAGTGGCCGGCGGCTATAAAATGTCAACCAAGCCGGAGCATCACGAGGCCATCCGCGCGTTCGTCAGAAATCTAAAGCCGCCGTTGAAGCTGTCGCTGGCGGCGCTGGAAACGCTCGCGCTCATCGCGTATAAGCAACCCATCACCGCGCCCGAAATCATGGAAGTGCGCGGCGTGCAAGGGGCGGGCGTATTGAAGACGCTAATCGATCGGAAGTTGATCGCGACCGCCGGGAGAAAAACGGTCCTCGGCAAGCCGATCCTCTATAAAACCACCAAGGAGTTCCTGGTGCAGTTCGGGTTGAAGGATCTGAGCGAGCTGCCGACGCTTAAGGAATTCGAGGAGCTGGGCCGGCTGTCGATGGGCGATGAAGAGCCGGTGCAAGCGGAAGAGTCTGCAACCGAACCTCCCGCCGCGGAATAAATGCCGGAAGAACGATTGCAGAAGCTGTTGGCCCACGCGGGCATCGCGAGCCGGCGCCGGAGCGAGCAACTGATTCTCGAAGGCCGCGTCACGGTAAACGGCGCGGTGATCACCGAGCTTGGGACCAAGGCCGATCCCGAGCGAGACCACATCAAAGTCGATGGCAAGCGGGTGGGCGCCCCGGAGCGGCTGGTGTACCTGGCCATGAACAAACCTAAGAACTGCGTGACAACCGTGAGCGATCCCGAGGGCAGGCCAACCGTGATGGAACTGCTGCGCGGCGTGAAGGCGCGCGTGTATCCGGTGGGACGCCTGGATTATTCGAGCGAAGGTTTGCTGCTGCTCACCAATGACGGCGAGTTCGCCAAGCGCATCACTTCGGCCGCGAATCACGTCACAAAGACGTACGTGGTGAAAACCAACGGCCCACTTACGCTGGACCAAGAAGCGAAATTCCGCGAAGGCGTGCCGTTGGGCGGGAAAAAGACGGCCCCGGCCGGCTTGAAACTGATCCAGCGAGCCGAGAACCCATGGTACGAAGTACGATTAATCGAGGGGCGTCAGAATCAGATTCGGCTCATGTTCAAAAATTTCGGCCGGCTGGTGGAAAAGCTGCGGCGCGTGCGGATCGGGTTCCTGGAACTCGGGACGCTACAGCCAGGAAAATTCCGGCACCTGACGCCGGCCGAAGTGGCCCGCTTTCGCAAGTTGCTGACGATGGAGGAACCTTAGCCCATGGCTGCAATCCCTGAGCTGCTGCGGAACAGCCGCGTGATCGCGGTGGTCGGACTTTCGAACAAGCGCGCGCGCCCGTCGTACAGCGTCGTCCGAATACATGCAGAAGCAGGGATACCGGATCATTCCCGTGAATCCGAACGAATCGGAAGTGCTCGGCGAGAAGTCCTACGCGCGCCTCGAAGACATTCCCGAACACGTCGACATCGTCGACATTTTCCGGCGCTCGGAGTTAGTGGCGCCGGTGGTGGAATCGGCCATCCGCATTGGCGCGTCAGCAGTCTGGATGCAGGAAGGCGTCGTGGATCAAGCAGCAGGCAAGAAAGCCAAGGCCGCGGGACTGGACGTGGTCATCGACCGCTGCATTCTGAAAGAGCACCGGCGCTATTTCCGCTAGCCCGCGCCGCTACTTCTTCACTTCCATGTGCTGGACGTCCTGGTTGTTCTCGATGCACTCGTACTCTTCGACGCGTGTATTTGGCGGACGCCGCAGTAACGCGCCGGTGATCCAGGGCTTGGTCAGTACTTTGGGATCGGTTACCGTAGCTGTGTAAGTGATGGTGTCGTCGCTGTTGAGCTGGAAGCGCTCCACCACGTGCAGGTCCTCGCTATGAATGCTCCCGGTTCCGCTCAGCCAGGTCTTGTCGTTGAAACCGGTCACGTCCACCACGAGTGCGTCGCCATCCCAGCGCGCCACGGAATCACCCATCCAGGTCGGAACCAGATCGTTCGGATGTTGCAGCTTGTCGTTGATCGGAATGATGCGGAACGCGTGGAACGACTCGTAGGCGATCACGATTTCCTTGGGTGTCTGCACGATCTCAAACGGCATGGGCATCGACGTAATGCGAGGAACGCCTGGCAGCAGGCAGCGCAGCGTCGGATCGTCGGCGGACGTAAATGTCTTGCTCTTGGCTTCGGCCCAGCCTTGATAGGGTAGCGGTTGCCGTTTGGGTGGAGGATTCACGGGCGCTGAATACGTGCGCTGCGTGCCATCCGCCGCGTCGCCGTAGAGACTCACGCCGCCGCCCTGCCAGACACCCGATAGATTGGGCTTGCCGTCTGCTGTACGGGGAATGGTCGCGGCGAATCCGACTGAAGCCGATATGGCTGCAATGGCGAGGAATCGCAATGAGCGCGATGGTCACGTCTCGGCTCCTATTGCGCGCCAGTGGGAGGCCCAGACGCGCCGGCTGGTCCGGCAAACTTCTTGCTTCCGTCCGGGAACGTGACTTCGCGGCCTGCGAGGCGGGAGGTGCTGTCCTTCGCGCGATATGCGGTGATGGTCACCGTGTCGCCAACCTTCAAGTCGTCGCGCGTGAAGCCCGTCCGTTTCAAGGTGTTTGGCGGATACCCTTCCACAGCCCAATTCGCGACGTTGCCGCTGGCGTCCTTGACGTCGATATAGAAGTAGATGTGCGGGTTGGTCCACTCGACCTTGGTGATGACGCCGGTCAGAGTGACCAGGGATTTGCTGTCGTACTCAGCGGCAAAGGAGTGATGCGCGAGCGCGGGCAGCGCGCTCAGGATCAGGCCCACACAGGCCACCAGCAACCCGTTCCGGTTAGGAATCTTCATGGAAACCTCCACTTCGCCAATTTCCGTACCAGTATTACATAACCTGATGGGGTGCATCATTATGGAGTGCATCACTGCCAATATTCCCAATGGTGCGTGGCTACGATGTAGCCGCACAGGCAGGCGTTCGTTACCGCGTGAGCGAGGATGCAATCGCCCAGGCTGCGGGTCCGGACCATCCACCAGTTGTAGGCGATACCGGCGATCAATCCGACGTCCCAATAGGGTCCGTGCTCAGACGCGAACAACACAGCCGTAACCCAAAACGCCCCGGCTTGGTAAGTGCCGAGGGCAACCTTCTCGAATTGTGGCGAGATCAGCCAGCGCATCAACCACGCGCGCCAGAACAGCTCTTCCACGATCGGCACGACGACGACAGCTTGGATGATGCGCGGCCAAAGGACCAGTGGACCGCGGATGACACTTTCCGGAAAGGGACTGGAGAGCTGTCCCAGCAGGAAGTTTTGAAACAGCCAGTGCTGCCGGTATGTGGGGAGGAGCAGATCAGGCCCTACCCAGATCAGGAACATCGCGACACCGAGGATGACCGTCTCCAGCCGATGAAAGCTGTGCAGCTGGATCACGTGGCCTGAGAACTTGAAGAGCACCACGGCCAGAACCAGATCGCGGACGATATATTCAAACGTGGGAGGGATGGGAAAGTATTTCTGGATTACCAGGAACGCTAGAAATACGGCAAACGGCAACACGTACGGTACTGCAGCCCAATTTTTCTGTCGTTCCGCCGTCAACTTGGATCCTGAGGGATCATCCTAGCCAATTTTCGCGAGCAACTCCCTTATTTTATCCTGCTCCTTGGAGTCTGGTTTGTTGCGGGAAGCAGCCAGAAGCTCGCGCTTGGCCAAGGGCCGGTCGCCCTTCTGATACAGGGCCAGCGCCAAATGCAGATGGAACGATACGTTGTCCGGATTGCGGCTCACCAGTTCACGCAGCATGCGGACGCCGTCGTTGGTCAAGTTCTTCCGAATGTAGACCAGAGCCAACGTGTCCTGAACGTTGGGATCGTCCGGCGTCCTCTGCTGGGCGCGCTGCGCTTGGGCCAAAGCCTGATCCAGATCAACTCCGTCCTCGGCGTCGAGGTAAGCCAGGTTGTTCAGAGCGGCGGTATTGTCTGGCTGGAGTTGGATCACCACTTGATATTGTTCGCGGGCATCTTTCGAACGTCCCGTCCGATCATACAACAGCGCCAAATCGAAAGCCGCCGCCGCATCGGAGGGAGCAAGTTGCCGGGCGGTTTGGAATGCGGACCGGGCGCCCGCGATGTCGCCGCCACGAACCTTCGTTTCGCCCAATTGTAGATACAGGTGGGGTGACTTCGGATCCTTCCCGATGAGCGCCTGGAATTCCGCCGCGGCGCTACCGAAGTTACCCGAGGCGACGTAGACTTGGGCTAGAGCCAGCCTGTAATCCTCGCGGTCGGGAGCACGCCGCACCTGGTCGATTGCAATTTGGACAGCCTGCTGCCATTTCCCCTGCGCGGCCGCGCACTGAATCAAGCCCGGCGTACCCCGGCCGTCGTCGAGCTGAACGAGCGCACGGAATGCGTCCTCGGCCTGCTGGTAGCGGCGCTCTCGGAAATTGAGCTCGGCGAGCTGAGCCTGCGCGTCGTTGAGCACAGGGGAGGCAGGATTCATCGCGAGCAGAGCCGCCAGTTCTTCACGTGCCTTCGCCGGCTCCGCCATCTTGACGAAGCTGCTAGCCCGAAGCAGCCGCGCCACTGGATTGCCCGGGTCTTCGCGCGAAACTTCATTGGCCGCCTGCAGAGCCTGGCCCGCTTCGCCGCGCGCCAAAGCCAGTTCCGCCCATGCCAATTTGGCGGGCGCGTGATGAGGATCGATTCGAAGAGCGATTTCCAACTGCTCCCGCGCCGATTCCAAATTCCGCTGATCCGTGGGCGCCATGTAGGCGCGCCCAAGATTGAAATGCAGCCCCGCGTTGGAACCCATCGTCTTCGTCAGCTCTTGGAGCTCGGTAATCGCGGCCTTGACTTGGTGCGCATCGCCGGAGGCCAGCCAGAGCGTCGCGCGCAAAGATCGCGCTTCGGGATCTTTCGAATCTTCCTTGAGCAGATCCGCGTCCATACGCCGTGCCTGATCGAGAGCGCCTTCGGTGGCGAGCACTTCCGCGATCTTCATGCGGTAGGCATGCACGGCCTTTCCGTTCCGCGCTTGATTTTGCCGTTCGCCGGCTTGGAACTGCCGCAGAGCAGCAGGATAATCCCGCAGGCGCACGAAAAACTCGCCCGCTTCAAAACGCCCATCAGGAAGTTGTTTCGGATCGGAAGTCAGGCGCTCGATGGTGGCCAGAACGTCCCCTGGCCGATGCGCTAAGACATAATGCGACGCAAGCTGGATCAAATACGTTCCGCGCGCCGGGTTGTTCGAGATCTTCTTTTGTAGGACCTGTTCCGCCAGCTCCGGCCGGTCGGCGCGCAAGTAGTGGATGTAGAGCGCGTCGTAGATTTGGGCGAACGTCTTCTGTTGTTCAATGAGGATGCCCGCCAGTTTTTCGCCTGCCTCGTCTTGCCGCGCGGCAAACAGAGTCTGAACCAGAGTGAGCACCAAGTCAGGCTGGTTCGGCGTCACCTGATTCGCTGCTTCGAACGCGCGGATCGCGCCTGCCGTATCGTTCTTCGCCAGGGCGATGTTCCCGGAAAACCGAAGCCCGTCGAACGATCGCGGGTCCTGCTTCAACAATCGCCCGGTGATGTCCTTGAGATCGGCCAGAAACGGGCGTCCATCGGCGGGGTCCAAAAGATAGAACGCGAGATCGAGATCGCCGAGTTGGACCGTGGCATCCTGGTTCGCCGGATTCAGCTCCATGGCCCGGCTAAAATCCTTCCGCGCCTCAGGCAGCGCGCCCAGTTTCGAGTTGACCAGGCCCAGCCGATACCAGGCATCCGCGGAGAGCGGATCCTTGTTTAACGCGCGGCGGTACAAGATAGAGGCTTCCTTGTACTTGCCTTCCGCGAAATATCTGGTTCCGCGTTCTACATACTTCCGGCTGACAATCGAGGGATCCGCCTGGCAACCAACCAGCATCGCGAGAAGAAGAACCGGGAGCGAGCTTAAGGGTTTCAAACAGGCAAGTGCGCCAAAATCGCGGAAACTCTCAGTGAGAGAGATCTAGCGCAGCGCTGCCTGCAAGGTTCCCGTTTGACGCAACAGATCCAGTCGCGCATTCTCAACCAGATGCTGTGCTTCGTAGAATGCAATCCACTTTTCCTGCTCCGTGAGACGCGCGTCGTCCACCTGCTGCTGGGTCGCCCGGCCTTCGCCCAATTGCGCCAGCAATAGCGACACCTGATCGCGCGCATAGTCGAGATCCAGGCGCGCGACCTCTTGCGCGGAGGTGGCCTTATGCAAATCCTGGTAGCTCTTTTGAGTATCCAGTTGGATTCGATTGCGGACCTGGCCAAGCTGCGTCCGAAGCTCCTGGATGTCGGTCTTCGCCTGGGCAGCCTGTCCCTTGGCGGCCGAACCTATGAGCAGAGGGATCTGAATGGAGACGCCCAGCTCTTCGTTGTTCCGTTGGAAGTGCGTAAAAAACTGCTGATAGTTCGACTTCGCGAATAAGGCGTATTGCGCAACCAGGTCAATCACCGGAAGGCGAACTGCCTGGGCCTCTTTGACCTCGAAGCCTTTGGCTTGGAGCTGCGATTCCAGCTTGCGAATATCGCGGCTATTCTGCAGTGCGAGTTCGGTGGCAGCCTGCTCGTTGGCCGGTATCTCGAATGCCGCGCGCTCCTCCTGCACCGGCTGGACGCGGTCGGCCGCAGAGTAGCCGAGGACTACCGCGAGCGAAGCTTCCGCATAGTCCAGATCCCCGCTCAAGGCGTCGAAACGCTGGCCGGCGCGCGCCAGGTCCACGGCCGCGCGCTTGTTTTCGATCGGAAGGCGGCGGCCCTCCTCCACTTGGACTCCGACCGCGGCGCTGACGCGCTTCAGGCTTTCCAATTCGAGCTGCAGGGATTGGGCACTCCGCGCCATCTGCTCGGCTTGTAGATAGAGCACGGCGGTCTGATACGCGACTTGATCGCTCTTCGATTGCGTGTCCAGCTCAGCGCCACGCGCGGTCTCCCGAACGCGCGCCAGCTCGTATGTCTTCGGCCGGTTGAAGAGCGCCATATCGGTGCGAGTTTGGACAATCGACGGCGCCGCTCCGTCGATGCTGCTCGGGTAGCCCCAGACCTTGGCGAGCCCACTGCCGGCGTAGACCTTCGGAATGAAGGGGTCCTTGGCGACGCGAATAGCGGCCTGCGCTTTTTGTTCGTCCAGGCGCGCGAGCACGATATCGGGATTCTCTTTCAGGGCTTGATCCACGGCTTGCCGCAGGCTAAGCGGGTGCACCTCGGCGAAGGCCGCTGCCGTTGTAACGCAAAAGAGGAAAGTATGTTTCAGCACTCTCTTAGGGTAGCGAAGGCGGAAAGTTGTGGCCGGATGCAACACTGGCGGGCCTCGGAGAGTCATACCAGGGGAGGGAAATGATGTTTGCAACTTTTTCTCGAAGGTCGGCAGTGGCGAAGGCCGTGCTGCTCGCGATGTTGTCGGGCGCCGGTTGGGTTTTGCAAGGCGCCGATCTCGATCGCGCCCGGGATTTAGTGGCGCGCGTTCAAGACGATCTCCAGAGAGCGGCGGATTTCACTCGCAGCAATGAGAAGGAACGGGGGCGTTATGAGAATCTGCAGCATCACCTTTCGCAGTTCGATCGGGATTTGCGGCGGGACCACTTCGACAAAGGCAAGTTGGATTCGGCCATCGACGACTTGAAAGACGTGGTGAAAAAGAACACGCTCGAAGGACACGATCGCGACGCGCTGGCCAGCGATCTGAGCGATCTGCGGACGTTGCGGGACCTTCGGTAAAGTCCGAACCTCCCCCTGGCCCCGTACGTACTCTACAGTGATGGCTCGGCGCTGGGTCTGGTGGTGCATTGGCGCGATTGCCGTCATTGCCGTGGCCCTCTGCGCACTCGGAGGGGTTGTGCTTTGCGAGGCCGCGCTGCATCCTCCACGACGGCTAGTCCCACCGAATCCTGCAGCGCACACGGTGCAAGTGAAAGCCCGCGACGGCGTTGTGCTGCGTGCGTGGCTGTTTACGCCCGAGCACGCATCCGGTAATGCCGTCCTCATCCTGCACGGGATTGCCGATTCGCGAGCAAGCCAACAAGGGCTGGCTCGAATGTTTCTTAGACATGGATACACCGTGCTTGCGCCGGACAGCCGCGCGCATGGCGAGAGCTGCGGCGACCTTGCGACCTACGGATTACTCGAGGCTGAGGATGTGCATCGCTGGGTTTCGTGGTTGATCGAAGATCAGCACCCGGGCCATGTACTTGGTCTGGGCGAATCGCTGGGTGGCGCCGTGCTCATCGAGTCGCTGCCTATTGAACCACGGTTCAGCGCGATCGTGGCCGAGTCCGCGTTTTCCAGTTTTGAGCGAATTGGACGGGAGCGCGTTGCCGAGAAGCTGCCACTTCCTGCCAAAATCGGACGGCTGCTGGCGGTGCCACCGGTTTGGGCTGGATTTCTCTATGCGCGATTGAGGTATGGCTTGGACTTTCGAAGTGCATCGCCCGTAGCGGCGCTGGCGCGATCGATGACGCCGGTGCTTTTGATTCACGGCCTCAGCGACCATCTGACTCCGCCAATACACTCAGAGATCCTGGCGGCCAGCAATCGCCAGTGGACCGAGTTGTGGCTGGTGCCGGGAGCAGGGCATACGGGCGCGTTCGGCACGTCGCCGCGCGAGTTTGAAAGCCGGGTATTGAACTTCTACCAGCACGCGATTGCTCCAAGGCAGGGTGCCCGAGCGGGATACTGAGGAGGATGCACGATCCCGACCTCATAGCCAGCGCCCGTTGCTTTCATCCCTGGGATGCGATGGCGCCAGCCGCTCTTGCCGGCGTCTTTAGACGGGGGCCATTTCAGTCGTCCGCGGAAACCGGCTGCGGGGGCAGCACGATCGTGCTATCTCACGCGAGCCATCGCCACACGGCCTTTGCAATCGAGGGCCAGGACAAGACCCTAACCGAACTGCGTCAACATAGCAATCTTCGGACCGAAAAAATCATCTTTGTTGAGGGCGAGACCAAGGATACCTTGCCTTGGCACCATTTCGAAAACACGCTGGACCTCGTCCTGCTGGACGGGCCGCACGCGTATCCTCTCCCGCAAATCGAGTTTGCATATCTCTTTCCCTGGGTCCGGCTGGGAGGATGGCTGGTTGTGGACGACATCCAAATTCCTTCGGTTCATGAACTGTTCCGCTTTCTAAAGAAGGAATCATCCTTGGCACTGGAAGAAGTGTGCGGCCGCACGGCGTTCTTTAGACGGATCACCGCAGCGGAACATGGACCGGATGGTTGGACACTACAAGGGATGAACCGCCGGACAATACTCCGTTACTCGTGGCGCGATCGGCTCCGCGGCGCACTCGGCAAAAGTTGATCGATCCGCCTACCAGAACTTGCCGCCGGGCATCCAGGCGCGCGAGAAATAGTCGCCAAGAGTGAGCGCGAGCAGAATCGCCATCCAGAAAAATCCGGCGAAGACAAACAACTTGGTCAGCGGATTGTCGGTCCTGACGTGCATGAAGAACCAGATCACCAGCATCATCTTGAACCCCGCGATACCGAGCGCCACCACAACGTTAAGCGGCCCAAGGTTAATCGTCGACACATAGAAGGTGACGAAGGTCATGATGGTCAGCGTGAGCCAAATCAGGACGTAGGTGCGAACGGGAGTGACGGGATGCATGTTATACCAGGTTCTTGGTGTGTCCGATCAGGTACAGCAGCGGGAACAGGAAGATCCAGACGATGTCGACGAAGTGCCAATACAACCCCGACACTTCCACCGGCGTGTAGTAGTTGGGTCCGAACGTACCTTTGCGCGCCATCATCAAAATTGAGGTCATGATCCCAAGGCCTACGAGCATGTGGATGGCGTGGAACCCGGTCATGAAGAAGTAGAAGCAAAACAAAATCTGTGCCTGATGAGCGTACTGCGGCGGAGCCAGCGGACCGTCCCAGGCCCAATGACCCGCGAAGAGCGGAACCTTCATGTCCACCCAGTGCTCGTGGTATTCGAACCCCTTGATGACCAGAAAGGCAGTGCCGAAAATCATGGTGAAGACCAGCATCAACTGCAAAACCTTTTGCTGGCCGAGATGTGCCGCGCGCACAGCCAATGCCATGGTCAAACTGCTCACGATCAGGACGGCCGTATTGGCGGCGCCGAACGCCGGGTTCATGAAGTTGCTGGTAGCGGCAAACGCCTCCGGATACATGCTGCGATACACGGTATAGGCGCCAAACATGCCCGCCGAAGAACATGATTTCCGTCAGCAGGAACACCCACATTCCAAAGGTGGCCGAATCGAACTGCTGGCCCATGTCATCGAAGTGATGACGTAAATGCGGAGAGTGCTCGGTTGCTACCGTGCGTGATCAGCCAACGTGCGCCTCCTCGTGTTTTGCGTATGCGTAGGCTTCTTCGGTGACGATCGGGGTTTCGTCGAAATTGAACGTTGTGGGGGGCGATTGCGTGGTCCATTCCAGGCCCTTTGCGCCCCAGGGATTGTTGCCCGCCGGTTTGCCGTAGCGCAGCGACCACAGGAAATACACCAGCGGAATCAGGAACCCGACGCCCAGGACGGTTGCGCCCGCGGTAGACATCACGTTGAGCACCTGGAACTCCGGCGCATAGGCATGATAGCGGCGCGGCTGCCCGAGATAGCCCAGAATGAATTGCGGGAAGAAGGTCAAATTGAAGCCGGCGAACACCAGCAGGGCGGAGAACTTGCCCCAACCCTCGGGATACATTTTGCCGGTGATCTTCGGCCACCAGAAATGCAGCGCGCCCATGTAGGCCACCACCATGCCGCCCACCATGACGTAGTGGAAGTGGGCGACCACGAAGTAGGTGTCGGTGAGGTGGACGTCCAGTCCCAGAGTCCCGAGGAACAGGCCCGTCAGACCGCCGATCGTGAACAGCCCGATAAAGCCGAACGCGTACAGCATCGGCGTTTCGTAACTGATCGACCCGCGGAACATGGTCGCGGTCCAGTTGAAAACCTTGATGGCGGAGGGAACCGCCACGAGCATGGTCAATAGCGAGAAGTACAGTCCGGCGTACATCGACATGCCGGTGACGAACATGTGATGGCCCCATACCAGGAATCCGATGATCGCGATGCCCAGGCTGGATCCGGCGATGAACGAATATCCGAATACGCCCTTGCGCGAGAAGCAGGTAACCAATTCGCTGATGACGCCCATGCCCGGCAGAATCATGATGTAGACCGCCGGATGAGAGTAGAACCAGAACATGTGCTGGAACAGAATAGGATCGCCGCCGATCGCGGGATCGAATATGCCGATGTGGAAGGCCCGCTCCAGACCCACCAGCGCGAGCGTGATGGCGACCACCGGCGTGCCCAGCACCTGAATCAGAGCGGTGGCGTAGTTGGCCCAAACGAAGAGCGGCAAGCGGCCCCAGGTCATGCCGGGCGCGCGCATCTTGTGAACGGTGACGATGAAATTCAATCCCGTGAGAATCGACGAAAAGCCGGCGATGAATACGCCGACCGCCGCCGTGATAACGAAAGTGTTCGAATAGGTGGTGCTGAACGGCGTGTAGAAGGTCCAGCCCGTGTCCACGCCGCCCATGACGATGGCGGCCAGTGCGAAGAGTCGCGCCCGCGACGTAGATGTACCAGCTCAGCAGATTGATGCGCGGGAAGGCGAGGTCCTTGGCGCCGATCATCATGGGCACCAGGAAATTGCCGAACGTGGCGGGAATGGACGGGATCAGGAAGAAGAAGATCATCACCACACCGTGCATGGTGAAGATCTTGTTGTAAGTGTCCGAGTTGAACAGGTCGCCCTGAGGCGTCAGCAGCTCCAGCCGGATCAGGCCCGGCGAACACGCCGCCCAATGCGAACATGACGCTGATGGAGATCAGATAGAGCACGGCGATGCGTTTGTGGTCCGTGGTGAACAGCCACGACTTCCAGCCGTACTCGGCGTTCAAGTAATTTACGGTTTCGGTAGTTTGAGGTTCTTGTAAAGCTGTACTCATTGTTTACCGCCATCTGGGTGGGCCAGCAGCGCCGTGGGTTGCACTGCGGCTCCACGATTCAAAGCCGCGGTTGGCGCGCCCGGCGCATTGGTGATCGCCAAGCGACTTGATGTAGACGATTAACTGCAAAATTCCTTCTTCGCTGATCTGGCCCTGGAAACTCGGCATGACGTTCGGGCTTGTAGCCGGAGACGATTTTGGCGTTGGGATTCAAGATCGATTCGCGAATGTAAGCGTCGTCGGCCAGCACGGTCTTGCCGTCGGACAGTTGCACGTGCGATCCATACACGCCGCGCATGATCGGGCAGCGGCCCTGGCGATCCAGAAGATGGCAGCGTGGAGCAACCCAATTGCTCGAATAGACGCTCGCCCTGCTGGGCCATGGTGCCGCTGGACCCGCCGCCGGCCAGCCAGTTCTCGTAATCCGCCGGAGTCATCACGGTGACCCAACCCACCATGCCGGAATGTTCGGTTCCGCAGTATTCGGCGCAGAACAAGTGATAGCGGCCGGGCTTGTTGGCGGTGAACCACATGGTGTCGTAGTGGCCCGGCACCACGTCGTGCTTGATGCGCAGAGCGGGGATGAAGAAGCTGTGAATGACGTCTTCGGATGCCAGCGTGATCTTCACCGGCCGGCCGATGGGCACGTGCAGCTCGTTGATCTCGCGCTGGCCGCCCGGATACTGGATCTTCCACATCCATTGCTTGCCCACCGCGTATACATCCATCGAGTCGGGCGGGGGACGGCGTTGAGGAAGTAAATCTTGGCGCCCCACCAGAAGAAAGTGAGCATCACCAGGAACGGGATGATCGACCAGGTGATTTCCAGACGCAACGAGCCATGGATGGGCTCCGGGACTTCCGTCGCCGAACGACGCCGGTACTTCACGGCGAAGACAAAAATCGTGGCGAAGATGAGCACCGACATCACCACGCTTACCAGCGTGATGTAGATGTACAGATGATCGACGTCGCGGGCGATCGCGGAAGCTGCTTCAGGCCAAAGTGGAAGCTGCATAAGCTAAGCGGACCTCCCGGCGTCCGTATGCGAATGCCGTTCGCGCCGGATCATGATGAACACGAAACCTCCCAGGAGCAGGACTGTAGCCGTGCCAAGCACACGGGTGACTTGCGTGATGGCCATGCCGTATTTTCCAGTGGTGGGGTCGTAGTGGTAGCAGAACAGCAGTACCTGGTCGGCCGGCGTGCCGATTTTGTTGGCGGAAGCCTCCACCAGGCCCAGACGGAAATCGCGAGGCTTGTACTCGATTCCGTAGAAGTAGCGCGCGATCTTGCCTTCCGGCGTCAGAACCATGATGCCGCTGGCGTGGGCGAACTGCTTGGCCACCGGATCCCAGTTGTAATGGAATCCAACGGTGTCGGTCAAGCTGCTTGATGGCGTCCTCTTGGCCGGTCAGAAAGTGCCAGCCTTCCTTGGCGCCGGGGCGATTGTATTTCTCGATGTAGTTGGCCTTCTTCGCGTCGGCGAGCTGCCAGGTCTCCTTGGGATTGAAGCTGACGGTGACCACTTCGTAGTCGGAGCCCACGTTCAACGAGATCTGCTGCATGGCCTGCGACAGCCCGTTCAGCACCAGATCGCACAGGCCGGGGCATTCGTAATAGACCAGCGCCAGCACGACGGGCTTGCCGCGGAAATATTGGCCCAGGCGAACCACTTGTCCGGTTTCGTCCTTGAATGTCAGCTCCAGCGGGAATCTGCGCGTTCAGGTTTTGATCGATGCCGACGCCTTGCACCCCATCGGCAGGGCTCGCCGCTGGAATGCCCATTTGCTGCGCGCCCGCAACGCTCGAAAGCGCGGTCGCGATCAAACCTGCATCAATAATTGCTTACTTCGCATTACTACTTCCTTGCTTCGCTGCCGCAGGCGGTTTCTTTCCCGCCAGAATGTCGTCCAGATAGTTGTGCGATGGGCAGGCCCTTGGCGGCCAGCAGATCGATGGCGCGGTCGATCGGCACGCGCACCGTACCGGCTTTCTGGTCCACCCAGGCGTAGGTGCTCAGGATGTGATCTTCCTTCGCGCTGCAGCTGCTGCAGTTGCTCATAGGGCGCCACTTCGATGCGCGGCTCCGGCGGAACCACCGGCTGCGAAAGCTTCGCGTGGCTTCGTCGGTGCCATAGTACGAATGGAAATAGCGGAAAATCCCGACCACCAGCACACAGACGATGAAGGTGACAACCGCGAGGAAGGCCAACGACACCACGATGAGCCGTACGCTGACCTCGCTCTGCTCGTGGCCGGCTCCGTTCGGGCTGTGTTGTAGGGTGTGTTCCATGGTCAGTGTCCGTGTCCGTGCGCTTTGGCGAGCAGGGAATACGTGTCGCGGGGATCACGAGAGGCGAGCAGCGGCCGGGACTTCAGATTCCATGATGAAGTAAGCCAGCCAGATGCCGCCCAAGCCGATCAGCGCGACCAGGTCAGTCCAATAGACTTCCAATCCCCGCTGACGAAACGCCGGTTCTACTATCCAGAATACATCCAGCATGCGCATGATGATGATCCAGATCGCCAGCGTGCGCAGCCGGCTCGGATTCTTCTTGACGAAGCGCAGCAGCAGCAGAAAGAATGGCACGAAGAAATGGAAGATCGCGATGGTCCACGCGATGTAGCCCCATCCTCCGCTAAAGCGCCGAACGTACCAGGGGATTTCGTCCGGCAGATTCTCGGCCCAGATAATCAAGAACTGCGCGAACGACATGTACGCCCACAGCATGGTGAAGGCCAGCATGAGATTGCCGAGGTCGTGGTAATGCTGGCGCGTCAGGAAACTCGCGAACGGCTCGCGCTTCGAAAGCAGGACCAGCACCGCAACCAGGAATGAAAACGTGAGCAGCACTTGGCCGACGGTGAACATCCAGCCATAGATCGTCGAATACCAATCGGGCTCGAGCGACATGATCCAGTCGATGAACGCGAGCGTCGTGGTCAGTACGAACACCAGCAATGCAGGAGCGCTGCGCCTCTTGATCTTCTTGAAGAGCGCGGGATCGCCCGTGCGATCGTGCTCGTTGGCCATCCCCAGAATGCGATACCCGGAGAATCCCCAGATCGCGAAATAGATCAACGTTCGGGCGATGAACCATTTAGTGTTCAGGTAGTCAGCCTTATGGCCCACCGCAAAATGTTCCGCCCGATAGCCCGCGTCGGTCCACTTATATAACGTGCCAAGCGCAAAGAAAATCGGGATCGCGAACAATAAAATCAATGGCAGAGTTTTGAGGCCGGATTCCACCAACCGCCGGATGGCGACGCCCCAGTTGCCTCCCACCACGTTGTGCAGGAAAAAGATACCCAGACAGCCCAGCGTCAAGCCGGACCAGAAAATGTACGCGAACAAATACGACTGCCAGAAATACGCCGGGTTCCTAAAAAGTCCGATCAAGCTAACGATGAGCGCGACCAAGCCGACGAACAAAACGTTGCGCTGCACGCGATCCATTTGTGGGCCAAGAGTTCCGCTGGGGGTCATCGGTTCGTGGCTCCTTGCGCTGGCGCCCCTGTTCCCGGCCCGATTCCGCGGGGCGGCGGCTCAACAGTCAGATTCTGGCGCTGATCCGCGGGCACATCGTTCACGCTCGCAGACTCGCTCAATTGCAAGGCGCGAATATAGGCGATCACGCGCCAGCGGTCGTCCGGCTGAACTCGCGACGCGTAGTTCGGCATGGCGCCAAAGCCGTTGCTGATCACGTCGTAGTAATGGCCCACCGGCGCATGCACCAGCTTGTCCGAGTAAAACGACGCAGCCTGCCGGTAGCCGCGCAGAACCACCATCCCGTTGCCGTCGCCCACGCGGCCGTGGCAAGGCGTGCAATAAATGTTGAACCGCGATCTGCCCGCGCTCGATGTCGGCCTTGGTGATCGGGATCGGGAATTGATCGACATCCTCGCCGTCAATCTTGCCGGCATAGCGCGCTTCATCGATGCGCAACTGTCCGCGCGCGATGGTGCCTTCCACCTGCGGACGCGCCGAGCGGTGATCGGAGAAAAAATCGCTTTCCGCGAGCGGCTTGTAGCGGGGCTGATTATGCATGTCCTGGCGGCAGGCCGTGAGTGTGAGGAACGCAAGCGCGCCGGCGCTGGCGAGAAATTTGTGGCTACTTCTCAACGTCAGCCACCTCCTCGGGGTTGAGTTGCTCGAGGAACGCCTTGGTTTTCGTCTTGTCGAACTTGGGATCGGAGGCTTCGATGCACAGGAAGAACCGGTCGATCGACGCGCGCTCGGCAAAGCTTTGCACATTGAACACTGGATGATACGGCTGCGGCAGTTTGTTGAGCGCGAGCATCCCGATGACGGCGCTCAGCGCGGCCAACAGCACCGTGCACTCAAAGGTAATCGGGATATACGCCGGCCAGCTATTGAAGGGGCGGCCAGCGACGTTGTGCGGATACGCGATCACCGAGATCCACCACAACAGCCCGAAGCCCCCCGACGCTCCGCACAGGCCGAAGAACAGGACGATGGGCGCCACCCAGTTGCGGCGGAACCCGACTGCTTCCGCCAAGCCGTCGATGGGCATCGGCGAATACGCATCCATGTTGCGATAGCCCGCGGCGTAGGCGCGATTTGCCGCTTCGAGCAACTGCTCGGGATCTTCGAACTGCGCCATGACCCCGTACGTTCCGTGTCGATCTGCGAAGGTTTCGTGCATCACTAGTCTCCGTGCGCCGGCGCGGGCGCTGGACCATCATCGTCGCTAATGTTCGGCGCAAGATGATGCAGCACTTCACGCACCTCGAAAATCGAGATGGACGGAAGCACGCGCACGAACAGAATCATCAGTACCAGGAAGAATCCGAGCGTTCCGATATACACCGCCCAATCCCACTGCGTCGGATAATACATTCCCCAGGAAGACGGCAGGAAGTCGCGAGCCAGGCTGGTGATGACGATGATGAACCGCTCCAGCCACATTCCAATGTTCACTACGATCGATACAAAGAACAGCGCCGGGATGCTTTGCCGCACTTTCGCCGACCACAGCGACTGGGGAATCAAAATATTGCAGAGGATCAGGCTCCAGAAGAAGTAACGATAGGGTCCGGTGGCGCGCGTCATGTACATGAACATTTCGTGCGGATTGCCGCTGTACCACGACATGAACGCTTCCATGCAGTAGCCGTAGCCGACGATCAGGCCGGTACCCAGCATCAGCTTGCCCATGCAATCCAGGTGTCGCATGGTAATGAGATCTTCCAGGTGGAACCATTTGCGCGCCGGGATGGCCAGCGTCACCACCATGGCGAAGCCGGAATAAATTGCGCCCGCGACGAAATAGGGCGGGAAAATCGTGGTGTGCCAGCCGGGCAGCAGGCTGATCGCAAAGTCGAAGCTCACTACCGTGTGGACCGAAACAACCAGCGGCGTCGCCAAGCCGCCCAAGAGCAAGTACGCCATCTGATAGCGCGCCCAATGTTTCGCCGATCCGCGCCAGCCGAGGCCTAACATGCCGAAGATGACTTTCTGCCAGTTCTGCTTGGCTCGATCGCGCATACTCGCCAGATCGGGCACCAACCCGATGAACCAGAAAATCAGCGACACGGTGAGGTACGTCGAAACCGCGAACACGTCCCACATCAGCGGGCTGCGTGGATTGGGCCATAGCCACATCGAATTGGGGTAGGGAACCAGCCAATACGGGAGCCACGGACGGCCCAGGTGCAGAATCGGGAACATGCCGGCCTGCGCAACCGCGAACAACGTCATCGCTTCCGAGAACCGGTTGATCGATGTTCGCCAGTCTTGTTTCAGCAGCAGCAGAATCGCCGAGATTAGCGTTCCGGCGTGGCCGATACCGATCCACCAAACGAAGTTGACGATCGCAAAGCCCCACGCCACCGGAATGACGATGCCCCACACTCCGACGCCTTTGTAGAACAGCCAGGCCGCGCCCGCGAGCAGGCCCTGCATGGCAACAAAGGCCAAAAACAGGCTGATCCACCATTGTTTCGGCGTCGTCTCGATCGGTTTCAGGACGACGTTGGCGATTTTGTCGGTGACGGTAGCGTAGTTAAATCCCGGACCAATGATCTTGTCCGGACCGGGGTCGATTACTTTCGGCTCTAGTTCTTCGGTGTTCAGGCTAGGCATTGCCGATCTCCGGGTTCGGATTGCGCAGGCGGCCCAGATAGGTGGTGCGGGGCCGCACGTTCAAGTCTTCGAGCAAGCTGTAGTTGCGCGCCTGGGCTTTGAGCTGCGCCACGCGGCTCTTGGGATCGTTGATGTCTCCGAAAACGATCGCCTGGGTGGGACACGCCTGGGCGCAGGCCGGCGTAATCTCGCCATCCGCGATGCGCCGGTTCTGCTTCTCGGATTCGATTTTCGCCGCGTTGATGCGCTGGATGCAGTACGTGCACTTTTCCATCACGCCGCGGCTGCGGACGGTGACGTTGGGATTGCGCGAGCCATACAGGCTCTGCGTGTCGAAATCGGAATACAGCATGAAATTGAAGCGCCGCACCTTGTATGGGCAGTTGTTGGAACAATAGCGCGTGCCCACGCAGCGGTTGTAAACCATCTGATTGATGCCGTCGCCGCTATGCACCGTGGCGGCCACCGGGCACACCAACTCGCACGGCGCGTTCTCGCATTGCATGCACGGCACCGGCTGGTAATACAGTTCCGGATTGTCCCAATTGCCGCGGAAGTAGCGATCCACGCGCAGCCAGTTCATGTGCCGCCCACGCGTAACTTCGATCTTGCCGACCACCGCGATGTTGTTCTCCGACTGGCAGGCCGTCATGCAGGATGCGCAGCCGACGCAGGCGTTCAGATCGATGGTCATGCCCCACTTGTAGCCTTCGTAGCGGTAGTCCGGATACAACGTCAGTTTTGGGGGAAGCGGCTTCTGCTCATCCTTCTGATCGACAAACTGCGGAGTCTTCTTGTATTCCTCTAGCGTGGCGATGCGAATCGGCTCGCCCTCTTCCATGGTTTGCGTATGCTGCGTGGTGGCGAAGTCGTGGCTGCCGCTGACTTTATTCAGCTCCAGGCCGTAGCCGCCGTGCGGTTCTGCCGAAGTGCGAAGCAGATAAGCATTGAAGCCGACTTCATTGCCCACGTGTCCGGCAAATGTTCTGCCAAATCCAAGATGCACGGTCGCGCTGTCGTTGGCGTGGCCCGGCATGATCCATACCGGCCCGGTCACCGTTCGCCCTTGATACTTCAGCTCCACCATATCGCCGGTATTGAGATTCTTCTGTTGCGCGGTAGTCGGGCTGATCCAGACCGCGTTGTCCCATGTCATCTTGCTCTGCGGCTTGGGCAACTCTTGCAGCCAACCGTTGTTGGCGAACGATCCATCCCAAATGGTCGGATCGGGCCGGAACATGATCTCGAGACCCTGTGCGGCTTTGGCCGCGGATGCCGGGGGCATCTTCGCCGTGACGTTGATCGCGGCAAGCGCGGTATTCGGAACTACGCCGTCGTGCAGCGCCCTCTGCCAGAAAATGTCGAAGTTGGGGACCTTGGCTTGGCTCTTCCAGTATTCCTGGACCAGATCATGATCCGATTTGTCGGGTTGACCGCCCAACGTTGCGATCACTTCCAACGCCGTTCTTGCCGCCATAGAGTGGAGCGATCAGCGGCTGGACGAAGCTCACGGTGCCATCGAACGCGCGAACGTCGCCCCACGATTCCAGGTAGTGCGCTTCCGGCACGGTCCAGATGCATTGCCGGGCGGTTTCGTCGGCATAAAGGCCCAGGTAGGCCTTCCACTGAACTTTTTTCAATGCTCCCGCGAAATCCAAATCGGCCGGCGCGTTGTAAACGGGATTGCCTCCGATGATCAGCAGGGTGTCCACCTTGCCGGCGTTCATGTCGGCCACCAGCTCTCGCAGCGACTCGGGCTGATCGGCAGGACTTCCTTCCACTGGATCGGTGTACGTAACTGTTTTGCCGTTGTTGCCCAGCGCCTGATTCATCGCATGCGCGAGCGCGTGGACTTCCGCGGATTGATGATCGCCCGCGATCACGATCGAAGCGCCTTTGTGCGCCTGCAAATCCTTTGCGATGGCGGCGATCTCCTTGTACTTGCCGCTCGATTGTCCGCCTAGACCCACCGCAGCCGCGAGATCCCGAGCCCAGCTCTCGATCTCGATCGCGCCGAGCACGAAGTGGTGATCCGCCATGCTGGCCGTTGGCGACGGAGTCGGCTCAACAACGTACAAGCGATTCTGCACCGTTTCGCTGGCCGGCTTTCCTTCGGCCTGCACTTGCGGCGGCAAATGCAGCGGCCCGCGATTGTCCGTCGCATATTGGGCGGATTGATTGGTGCGCGCTGGAATGGAGCCTTCCTGATAACCCTCCTGCCAATCTTCCTTGGGCTGCGGCGCGTGCGTGACGTTGGTGGCTATCCGGCGCTTGTCCGCGAAGTTGCCGCGCGTGCCTGAGATTGCCCGGGCCGCACGCCAGAAAATCGGCATCCAGCGAAACCACTACATCGGCCTGGTCGAAATGGTAGATCGTATTGACGGGCTTGCCGAACGCCAGCACTGCGCCCTTATACGCGCTGTGTCGCCCGCACGCTTCATATTGATGCCACTTGGCGCCCGGCATCTCTTTTAAGATACCGTCGATGCCCGCAGTCAACGTCGGCGACGTAATCGTCTCGGTGAGGATTCGAAGCCCATCGCCTTTGTTCACCTGGGCCTGCTCGCGCCGCGCCGCCAACTCGCCCTGGAATGCGATCCAACTGCTGATCAGGTATTTGCTGGTTACCGACTGCGCACGATCCGGATCGTACATCGTGAGCAGGGAAGCCTGCTGGAAATAATCCGACGCCCCCAAGCTGCCGGGATGGTCCGGATTACCGTCAATCTTCGTGGGCCGCCCCAGGTGGCTGGTAGCCAGCAACCCTGTCCCGACGCCGCCCATCTGCATGGCCGTCGCGAAATACAGCGGCACGCCAGGGACGAAATCTTCCGGCTGCCGCACGTAGGGAACGATGGTCTCCTTGGGCTGTTTCGTGCACGCAGTGATACCGGCCATGGCCAGCGACGCGGCAGCGAGCTTCAGAAAATTGCGGCGGTGATCCGGATCCAGCCAATTCGGCGTCCGGTCGGCGAGTTCATCGTCCACGAAAGCCTGAAACTCTTTCGTTTCCGCCACTTCTTCGAGGCTCTTCCAGTACTGTGGTCCCTGGGCTGATTCCAGCCGAGCCCGAATCTTGTCTAGGTCAAGAGCGGGTTTCTCGTTCATCGGTGGCAAGTGTAGCAATCCGTCAAACTTTGAATGTGATATTCGTCAACCAGCTTCCGGCCAAGCTCTTCTTGATTGGCAGGCGCCTCATAGGCCATGTTGAACACCTGATCGCGCGGACGCACATATTTCTCGGGGTTCCGGTGACAGTTCACGCACCAGTTCATGTAAAGCGTGTTCTCTTTGTACATGAGCGGCATCTGGTCTACGCGCCCATGGCAGGTGGCGCATCCAACGCCCTTGTTGATATGGATGCTGTGGTTGAAGTATACGAAATCGGGTAGATCGTGTATGCGAGTCCACTGCAGTGATTCACCGGTCCGGTAGCTGGCGCGAACCGGCTCCAGGATCTCCGCGTTCGACCAGATCTGCGAATGACAACTCATGCAAATCTCAGTGGCGGGAATGCCGGCAAACGAAGATGTTTCTACCGACGTGTGGCAGTAGCGGCAGTCAATGCCATCGTCGGTGACGTGATGCTTATGGCTGAAAGGGACCGGCTGCTCTTTGACTACCTTGACGTCCGTGATGAAGCTTCCACGGTCCATCGTGTAAGCAAAAGCGAGCAAACCTCCGGCTCCGATGACGGCGGCAGCGAGGCTGATTTTCGATATGCTGTTTGCACTGCGGTGGAAGAGCTGGGCCATCCAGTTTTCGAGTCCTGTTGACCCACTATCCTAACTCAAATTGCGCTAGGATTGCAAAAAATATTATCAGGCGAGTTTGAGTGTAATTTACACTATATCACCACAATCCTACCTGGATATGTTCTAGCGGATTCCGAAACAAGGTGGTTGGCGGTTACTCCGCAACCACCTGGATGGGAAGCGAATCACTGATCGGCCCAACCTACTGGCTTCAGGCATCTGTGAGCGGTTCCTCGGGAACGGAGACAAATCCGGTGTACCGAAGAACCGGACCATCTTGTGCGATTCGAATTGCGGCGAAGATACATACATTTTGTAAGATTCTCGAAATATGCTATGCCGACCGATCCGGCATACACTTCAGTTCCGGACTTCCCTCATTGAAAATGCGGAGATCACGCCGCAAGCGGCATTCCCCCGAATCGCGCAACGACACCAATATGTCGGACGAATTTATCTTCACGATGCGACCACGCAATTGATACCGCCCAATAAGGTGCCCGCTATAGCTTAGGTTGGATAGCGAGACCACGACCGGGCGTCCTAGCAACTCGACAAACGATTTAAGCGCCATGTCAACCACACGTTGAGCGTTGTACGTTTCGTAGGTCCGAATTGGACCAACGAACTCATTATTGCATGATAGGCCAGGCATGCGACTGCACGATAGGCCAGCCAAGGCCCGCCATGCGTTGCGCCATTTCGATTCGGCCCCGATTGCTGACGTAGTCGGTAGTCTCGCTAGCGCGGAACGTATGGCATCCGATCGCAGTCTCAAGACCGGAATCCGCAGGGCCGCCTGTGCTATTTTGAGAGCTTACTCATGGCCGCGCTGCCACGTGCTCCCTATATCCACCGATTTTCTCCGGCTGCACTAGTTATTTGTTACAGTTTCGTGGTTCTAGCCTGCCTAACCGTGAGGCCGCTCTGGGTAGATGAGGTTCTTCAGCTGATTCGTACGACATCTCTATCCGTTGAGTCCATGGTGCGCTGGGTTGGTATGAACCTAGGTGCCGCACCCCTTGGCTATCTGACGCAACGCCCGTTCGTACTCGCTGCGGGCCATTCGCGTTCTGGCGCGACTTCCCTCTGCCATCTTCAGCGTGGCGTCGTGCTGGCTGATCCTCATACTGTGCAGCGAACTGAACCTTCCTCGGACGTACAAGTCGGCTCGCCGCTACAATGTTCATGGTTCTCCCAGCCCAGTTCCGATACGCTGACGAAGCCCGGCCATATTCGGAAGCGCTCTTCTTCGCGCTGGTTGCTATGGTTGCTATCACGAAGTGGCGAGGCGGCGAGGCCTCGGCACGATTTCACTCTGCCTTCTAGCAGTTCTTGCTGGACTGTACACGCAGCCAGATGCAGCGTTTGCGGTGTGCGGCCTTGTCGCTTGGACTGCGTCGTCGAGCGTCCTCCGGGCGCGTGGCGGGCAGCAATTCCGTGGACGGCTATATGCATTCCCTTCCTACTGTTTCTCCCGTGGTACATGTTCGCGTCCCGACAGTGGGATGTGAGTATCCAACAGAGTGGCTATCCAAAATTTCACTGGACCTCGCCCTGGGACTCGATGTGTTCAAAGGGATCTCGGGCGGCAGCTTCCTCTGCTCTGCAGCGTTTTTGATCCTGATTGCGATCGGAGGCCGATCCAGCACGGCCAAGATAACAGGGTCACTTTTGTCCAGTGCTGTGTTTGTAATCGCTGGCGCAGTCGCATCAGATTCTTGGAGGGATTACTTCTTCGCAAGCCGCCAGATCCTATTCGCAGCTCCGGCCTTGGCAATCCTTGCGGCAGTCGGACTCGGAGTGTGATTGAAAAAAGCAAACCTATTGCGGCTGCCATTACTGGCGTGTTCCTGATTGCTGCACTTACGAAGGATGTGACGATGCAGGTAACGTCCAAAGAAGACTGGCCTTTGGCAGCGAACGCACTGGCAAAGGTCTCTGGGGAGGTTACTGTGTTCAGATAGCAGAAAACCAGGAGGGAGGAGTGGCGCTATATAGCGTATTTGTACCAAATCTAGCATTTAGAACTTGCGTCGATCTCCCCATCCGATCGAAGGTGGCCCTGGTGTGGAACCTTGGAACGGAAGCAAGGACGCTGAGCGCATCGGAGGAAGAACTGCACAACCTGGGATTCACGCGCAAAAAAACGATCGCCGTGGGCGGTACGACAATAGAAATGCAAGACCGTTAGCCGCAGCGATCCGATCCTACAGGCCAAGTCGGTGCGCTGGCCGGAGACGAGCGGTCGCCTCCCGCCTAGAGCGCGTGGTGAAACAGGCTGTTTTCATGCCGCGACGACAATCATTTGAGCCCGTTTCTTTCGTCGTCCCATCGCCATGATCTCAAGACGATCAGAACACTCTTGAAGTCACACTCGCCACAGCTTTTCACCACGCGCTACTAGCGTGGATAATGGACGCTATAGAAGGCCGTGAACCACAACGTTTCCTCTAGTATAAACCCGTTTGGCGGGCATAACATCTGGTCTGTATTTGTACAGGAATTATAGCCCCCGCGCACGAGTTGAAAACCTTTGTCCAGTGGGTGTTCCGGTTATGCTGGTCAACATAAACCGTGGTGGGATTGCTCGTCGAGCTTAGGCCGTCTCTGTCATCCATATTGGCTTGTTCTGTCGTAAGTTATTGAATATTTGTTCGATATCTGACTTATCACTTTGTTCCGCTGGAATATCACGGTTATTACCTTGACTTGAAGTTGGTAATGCGGCACAATCCTTGCGGATCATCCTAGGAGTTGGAAAATTCAGCACTCGAACGGAGCACAACATCCGTTCACCTATCCACGCCAGACCGTCGTCCGGCCTTTGAGATCCTGGACGCCGCTTGTCGAAAAGGAGACCCCTTCCATGAGAACTTTTTTGTCGTGTGCGCTGCTCTGCGTTCTTGTTGCAGGTTTCGCGTGTGCGCAAGGCGCACACCAGCCCTTCGGAACCGACATCGAAAGCTTTGCCGCATCAGCCTGCACTCCATCCGGGTGCCCATTCCTAGACGACGCCGCTGCGGCGGGCGCCCAATGGGTCCGCCTTCTCGCCATTTGGCACTTCCTTGAGCCAACGGAGGGCAACTTCCAGTGGGGCGAGCTCCCGTACCAAATCTGGTATGCGACGTCTCAAAAGCACATGAACGTGTACCTCACCGCGACGTGGGCTCCGTCCTGGGCGAACGGCGCGACACAGACAACTTATCCGCCTTACGCGTGCAGCGGTCAATCCCAATGCCAAGATGTCGGCAGAACGGTGACGAGCTACAACTACACGTATAACTTCTTCTCTGCGCTCGCCAGAGAGTTCAATGGCAGCTCGGTGAGCGGCTGCTCAACAAATGCTTCGACCTGTCACCCACTTGTACAGTATTTCGGCGTCTGGAACGAGCCAAACGAAGCACAGAACTTCGATGACCAATACTTCGCGCAGAACCCTGGGGATTATCTGGATGATTTTGTCAACCAGTTTCTCTCCCCCGCCTACAACGGCGTTAAGGCTGGCAATCCATCCGCCTACGTCGTAGCGCCGGAGTTGAGCACAACGAACAGTTCGTGCGGCTACTGGAGTGAGCCCTCGGGTTATAGTTGCGGCACGTGGCAAGCAAGCTGGATGCAGCCTATGGCGCAGTACTTTTCCGGGTCCTACGATGTTATTAGCATACACGGGTATGAAGCGGAGTCGACTGTGAAGGCTAATGTGCTTCAAATCGAAGGCAGCTTTAATCCGGCAGGAAAGCCGATTTGGGTCACAGAACACGAGATGGGCCCTTCAACCCAAGTGACTAATACATACGTGGACGAATACAATTATCAGAGCTTTTGGACGAAGGTCTTCTGGACCTTCATACCACCCGCGGCCGGGTACACGTGCAGCGGCGCTACCGCGCTGTTCTGCTCGAACAACGGAGGAAGCACCTTCGTGCAGAATACGGCCTACTTCGACGCCTACTACAACGTCTACTATCCCCACTAGCTAGGGGAGTTCCTCTGGGGCGAGGCAACGCCGCCGCTGGGCGCGCATAGTGGGCTGCGTACGAGCCCACTATGCCGTCGCCACTATGCCGCGAAGCGTTTTCCGACGGCGCGGCGTGCTCGCAGCAAGCGGATGCGCACGGCAGTCTCGGTCCAGCCATGTGCCCGCGCAATCTCTTGCACCTTGTAGCCTTCCAGATAATGCCGTTGCAGCACCATCCGGTCATTCGTCTTGCACGTCTTGAGAATCCGGCGGACATCGATGGCTGCTAAGTTCACCTTGGGCGGCGTCGAGAGTTCAGGCAGCGTTTGCAGGAACGGTTCGCGGCGCATGCAGCTCCGGTGAATGTTGAGCGCGATGCTGTTCATCCAAGTCAGCACCATGTTGGAATCACGCAATTGGCCGAGCCTCTCCCAGCCTTTCACCCACGCGGCCTGTGCCGTCTCTTGCGCACCCTCGTACGAAAGACCGCGTGAAACAAGAAAGCGGACCGTCAGGTTGTAGCCTTTTTTGTATGCATTGCCGTATTCTTCACATGTCATCTTCAACTCAGCTCCCTTGGAAGAATTTAGCCGTTGCGGCTTTCGTTTCATGCGAAAGCAGTTGAAGTACCAACAGTACTTTGATCGGCTTTGGGGAGGATAAGGCTTTCAGGATCTAAGGTTTATGTTCTACGCGGCCTAACCTGAGCGAGCTTGGCCTACCGAGCAAGAATTTCTGAACGCGCAAATATTGCCGGACACGGAACATCATCCAGCGCCCTGGTGTCTAAGGCGGGAGAAGGGAGGCTTCATGCAACCGAGTTCCACGCAACATGCCGAGACGCATCCTCCGGCCAACGGTTCGCGACGGGTTTGGAACATTCTCGCCTGGATGCTCACCATTGTCCTGGCGATCGCGTTCACATTCGCCGGCGGAGTCAAGCTGGTCGACAATCCACAAATGGTGCAGGAGTTCGCTCAAGTCGGGCTGGGTCAATGGTTCCGATATTTCACCGGCATTCTCGAAGTCAGCGGTGCAATCGGATTGCTCGTCCCACGTTTCCGCTATTGGGCTGCGCTTCAGATTGCAACGGTCATGGTCGGGGCCACCATTGCTAACCTAACCGTCCTGCATGTGCCGCAAATCGCGATCATGACAACCATCCTCTTGGCGCTGGCCCTTGCGCTCGCCTGGCTTCGGCGGCCGCAATCAGCGGCCAAAACACGTTCCATTCAGCCCCGCGCTTTTTCCGCCAAGGCGTAGAGCATCAGATCTTCATCCACCGCCACGTCGCCGATCTTGAGCGCCGCCGGCTCACGGCCGAAGACCGTGAACCCCAGCGAAGCATAAAGCTTCTTGGCTGCGGTTTGCTGATCGCCCACGGTCAGGAGGATTTGTTCCAGCCCTGCAAGTGTTCCGGCTCTCCGCAACACTTCCGTCATCAAACACCGCGCGATTCCACGGCCACGATGTTCTTTCTGTACAAAAACTCCCCAGATTCTGGCCTTGTGCCGCTGCTTGTGCCGCGTGTTCCGGCCGAAACCGGCGGTTCCCACCAGATTCCCGTTGATGAAAGCGCCGACGACATAGTTGTCGTCGCTCGCGGCGGCGAGCCGCTTGCTGAAAACGTCCGGCGATACTGCGCGGTGCTCCTCGGCGGATTCGCCAAAAGCGTGGGGCTCGCTTTCGAGCGCCTCCAGACGCAGGCGCCAGAACGCCTCGGCATCTTGCGCCCCGAGGGTCCGAGTCTCTATATTCATCTTGAGGCCAGTGTAGCTTGTGATTCTGCCTTGCACCCGGGTGTTGGCCGTTCTCTCCATCTTGGCCGCCGCGTGCCTCTGGGGCCAGGATCCTCCCGACGCGGCCACCGTGCAGAAAGTGCTCGCCGCCGCCACCGCCTTCGCTGTGAATCACGAGCAAAACCTCCCCAACTTTATCTGTACCCAAACCACGCGCCGTTTCCAGGATTTCTCCGGCCGCGAAGAGTGGCGTCCCGTCGATATCATCGTCGAACGGCTCACGTATTTCGAACATCACGAAGACTATCGCGTGCTCGAGATCAATGGCCTGCCTTCCGGTCTGGGACATGATCAATTGGGCGGCGCTTCTTCGTCCGGCGAATTCGGCTCCGTGATGAAGGGAATCTTCGCTCCCGTGTCGGCGGCGGAGTTCCATTGGCAGACTTGGTTCACGCTACGCGGGCAAAAGATGCACGTCTACGCTTACCATGTTGCGGAAGCCAATTCTGACTACCACATCGTGGTGCCGCATCAATCCGATCTCGTGACCGCGTATCACGGGCTGATCTTCATCGACGACCGAAAGCATGTTGTGCACCGCATCACGATGCATGCCGATGGCATCCCGCCGGCCTTCCCGGTGCAAGACGTCAGTCTGATGCTCGACTACGATTACACTCGGATCGGCGATGCCGACTATCTTTTGCCGCTGACATTCGAGCTGCGCTCGCGCGACGGCAAGGTGCTGGTGAAGAACGACGTGGATTACGACAATTACCGCAAGTTCACAGCCGATTCGAGCGTTCGCTTTGGAGACAAAAAGTAGCTTTGCGCCGCGTTAGAGGGTGGGCTGAGGCTCCAGTTGCCGCAGATGTGAGTCGACAAGATCGAGAACTTTTTCCGCGTCCGAAGCTCCATCGAGCGGCAGGCGAAGCACTCCAGCGGGCGTGAACTGCGCGCCCTCGGTGCGAGTCACCAGGCTCATCAAACGCTTGGGATCGATGTGCGCTTCCTTGTGAAACTTCACGTTCAGCGCGCCAGCGCGGCGGTCGATCGCTTCGATGCCGAGCTTCTGGGCCGAACCCTTAAGTGCCGAGAATTTCAGCAGGCTGCGCACGGCTTCGGGCGCGGGGCCATAGCGATCTTCCAGCTCTGCGAGAGCTTCCGCAGCGGCTTCGGCGGTGCCGGCGTCCGCGATGCGCTTGTACGCCCGCAGCCGTTGGTGTTCGTCCGAAATGTATGCAGAAGGAATGCGGATGTCGAGACCGAGGTTCAATGTGGAATGCACTTGCAGCGGAGCGGCTTCACCCTTGAGCTCGTGCACCGTCTCTTCGAGCAGGCGGATATACATGTCGAAGCCAACGGCGCCAATGTGGCCGTGCTGCTCGCCTCCCAGAATATTGCCTGCGCCGCGCAGTTCGAGATCGAGCGCGGCGATCTTGAATCCGGCGCCCAGATCGCTGAATTCTTTGAGAGCGGCTAAACGTTTGCGGGCGATCTCACTCAGTTCCGTGTCGGCCGGGACTAGCAAATACGCATATGCTCTGCGATTCGACCGTCCGACTCGCCCGCGCAATTGATACAGCTCCGACAGACCGTGCCGCTCGGCGTTCTCGATGATCATGGTGTTGGCGAGCGGAATATCGAGCCCGTTTTCGGCGATGGTGGTGCAGACGAACACGTCGAAGTCGTGCTGCATAAAACCGAGGAGAACGCGCTCAAGCTCGGTTTCATCCATCTGCCCGTGGCCGACGCCCACGCGCACTCCCGGTATTAGCTCCTGAATCTGCGCTGCGCGCATATAAATGCTATCCACGCGATTGTGGATGAAGTACACCTGGCCGCCGCGTGCAATCTCCTGTTCGATGGCGGTCTTGATCAGCTCGTTGCCAAAGTGCGCGACCACGGTGTGGATCGCCAGCCGGTCCTTGGGCGGCGTCTCGATCACCGACATGTCGCGCAATCCGGCCAGCGACATATGCAACGTTCGCGGGATGGGCGTTGCGCTCATAGTAAGCACGTCCACGTTGTGCTTCAGTTGCTTGATGCGCTCCTTGTGACGGACGCCGAAGCGCTGCTCTTCGTCCACCACCAGCAGCCCGAGATCCTTGAACTCGACGTCCTTCGAGAGAATGCGATGCGTGCCGATGACGATGTCCACCTTGCCGTCGGCTAAGCCTTCCAATACTTCCGCGATTTCCTTCTTGTCGCGAAAACGGCTGAGCATTTCGATGCGCACCGGAAACGCCGCGAAACGCCGCTTGAAAGTTTCGAAGTGCTGGTAGGCGAGAACCGTAGTAGGCGCGAGCACCGCGGTTTGCTTGCCGTCGCCCAGCGCCTTGAACGCCGCGCGCATGGCGACCTCGGTCTTGCCGTATCCGACATCGCCGCACAAAAGGCGATCCATAGGATGCCCGCTCTCCATGTCCTTCTTGATCTGCTTAATGGCGGAAAGCTGGTCCTTGGTCTCGGTAAATTCGAAGGAATCTTCAAACTCGCGCTGCCAGTTGCTATCGGGGGAATACGCGAAGCCCTCGGCCATGCGGCGCTGCGCGTAGAGCTTCAACAGCTCGTCGGCCATGTCGCGCATTTTTGCCTTCACGCGCGACTTTGTTTTCTCCCACGTCACGCCGCCCAGCCGATCCAGCCCGGGCGCTGCACCTTCGCCGGCGCCTCGATATTTCTGGATCAGATCCAGGCGCGCGAGCGGAACGTAAAGCTTGGCTTCGCCCGCGTATTCGAGCAGCATGAAATCGCCCTTGTTGTCGCCTTGCGCGATCTCGCGCGTGCCTAGGAATCGGCCGATGCCGTGCGCTTCGTGGACGACATAGTCGCCGGGCTTGAGATCGGCCATGTCGGCGGTGAAGGCGGCAAGCTGCGATTTCGTGGGGCCGGGCTTCGCGACGAGGTCGGACGAATCGAAGAGATCTTCCGAACCGAAAACAGCGATGCGCGCCGCCGGGAACACGACGCCGCGGCGGATCAGGCCTTTGACCAGGAACGTGCTCGCGGAGGCGCCCGCGACATAGGAACGCTCGGCGAGATACGGCCGCGTCGCGTCGGCGGGATCGAGACCCAATTGGAAGGGAACTGAGTACTCCTGGAAAATATCCGCGAGCCGCTCGAGCTCGCCGCTCGACCGCCCGAAGAACACGACCCGATAGCCTTGCTCGACGAGATTGCGCGCCTCCGCGACCGCGGCTTGGATGTTGCCGTGAAAAGCCAGCGATGGCCGGGAAGTCGTCTCGGCCGTACCGGCCTCGCCGCCCGTTGTTGGTTGTTGGTTGTTGGTTAGGAGCTCTAGTTCGCGCAGGACGAGCTCGGCGTAACCGGCCAGGCTGTCGCGTAACTCGGGCCACGCGAAAAAGTTGGCTTCCGGAGGGCAGGGAAATGGCCTGTCCGATTTTTCATCCAGACGTTTCCAAAACCTTTCCGCGGCCGAGGCCACCTGCTCCGGCTCGTCCACCACAACCACCGGATTCTCGGTGAGGGAGAACAGCGAGTGCGATCGCGGCCGAACCAGCGGCACGGTAAATTCCCAGCCGGGAGATGGCCCGCCCAACTCGTCGAACAGCTCGCGCGACTTTGGATATTCCGCTAGCGGGAGCAGCGTGGTCTCGGAGATCTTCATCACGGATCGCTGCGTCGCGACATCAAAACGCCGGATGGATTCGATCAGATCGCCGAACAGCTCAATGCGAATCGGTTTCGAGGCTTCGGCCGGGAAGATATCCAGGATGCCTCCGCGCAGCGAATATTCGCCGACCATCTCCACCGGATCGCGCTTCTCATAGCCGATGCTTTCCAGATGCGCCAGCAGATCCTGGAGCGGAATCTCTTCGCCGACGCGCAGCGTGAGCGCGAGCTGGCGGTAAAACTCCGCCGCTTCGGTGCGCAGGAGCGCGGAAGCCACCGGAGTAATCGTGATGCTGGTCTTGCGCGACGCCATCCGCCACAGCCCGACGGCGCGTTCGGCGCTGATCTCGCTGTGCGGCGACATGCGCTGCGCGGGGAGTACGTCCAGAGCCGGGATGGTCGTGCGGCCGCGGTAGGTCGGAAGTGACTAGCAGGTCGAAGAAGGTGTCCACCAGCTCGGTCAGCGCGTCGGCCCGATTGTTGCCGTCCACCACGACGATCAAGTTGCGCTCAGTGGCCTGCCACAGCAGCACGATGTAGAGCGCCTTCGCGGTAGTCGTCAGCCCGGAAAGGGAAAGGCGAGCCTTCGGATCGCGAATCAGGCGGCTGACGGCGTCCTGAAAGCCAGGGTCGCGGCTGAGCGACTGAAACAGATCACGAATGGCGGGATGCGTCACAAGCTTAGCTACTGCCTACTGCACACCATATGAGGAATCGTGATCCGTGTGAAGAGAGAGGAATCGCAGGACATCCCCTTCCCGGTAAGCGACTGCTCTCATGCGCTGCGTCACGCGGATACTGTAAACTCGCCGGCCGCCCGGGCCCGTTCGCGAAAGAACCGCTTCCCATCGCAAGCCCTTGTCCCGGTAAAGCTGATCCCAATCCAATGCCCGGATTTTACGAAGTGTCGCGAAGACGGCTAGCATTTCCTGGCGCTCTAGGGCAAACCAACGCTCCTGAAATTTCGGACTGTTCAGATCGATAACGACTCGAGCCACGACGGCCTTTATAAGGTCGACCTGCGGCGCCGCCCCTTGATCTGCCGCTCAAGCGCGTCAAGGTCCGTCTCCTTGGCGGGATGCTCCTCGGCCCACCGAATAGCTTCGTTGAGCGTCTGAACGGCGTCGGGAGTGTGTAGCCAGAGTTCGTTTTCGGGAATCACGCGCGCGGCTTTTACAAGCCATACGCCGTCTTCGACTTGCTCGACGGTCACGGTCCGTCCGGCAAACTCCTTGCCGAGCGAGATTTGGCCGCTAGCGCCAATCGTTTTCACTTCCAGTGCCCTCATGCCAACATCATAGCATGATTGCATGATGGCACTACTGAAAGCGCGCGAGGACTTCTTCCAGAATCCCCGTCGTCGAGTATCCCGGTTCCAGCGGCAAGGCCAGCACCTGGCCGCCCGCGGCCTCCACCTCTTCGCGGCCCGCGATGAAATGTGCCCAGTCCGCGCCCTTGATCAGAATATCCGGGAGCACGGCGGCGATGAGCTCGCGCGGCGTGTCCTCGTCGAAAAACGTCACGGCATCAACCGCGGTAAGGGCCGCGGCGAGTTCGGCGCGCCGGTCTTCCGATATCAGGGGACGCGTGGGACCTTTCAAACGCTGGACGCTCGCGTCCGTGTTCAATGCCAGGATCAGGACGTCGCCGAGCGACCGCGCGGCTTCCAGCAACCGGATGTGGCCCGGATGCAAAATGTCGTAACAGCCGTTGGTGAAAACCACTTTTCGGCCGGCGCGCTTCCACGCGGCGCGTGCGGCGATGAGTTGTTCGCGGGAGTAGATTTGGCCCAACGGCCTATTTTACCGGAGACTAAAACTCGTCGTGCAGCGCCTCCGCGAAATTGGCGACATTCAAAGTGCCCAATCCAGCTCCCAGATTGTAGCTATGGCTGCCATGATAAAACCAGTTGTCGCCAAAGCTGATGGGATTGAAGGGAGCGTGAGGACCAGCGTAAGCCCGGCCGTTCTCCGCCAGCCCGTAAAGCGAGGGATTGAGGAATCCGACCCGCCGCCTCAAATCTTGCCCGAGTAAGGCCGAGACCCCGTTGAGTTGTGGCGCGACAAAACTGGTGCCACCGTAAAACGATTGCACGCCAAATCCGCCCGCGCTGGACGTGTAGTAGACGACGTAACCGGTGTCCGGATCGGCGTTGAAGGAGATGTCCGGAAGATTCCGGCCCGGGTAGAACGCCGGGAGGGCGTACAAGAGTCCTAGCCCCTGGAAATAGAAATTCTGATCGGGTTGGCTCCGCTGCGTTCCCCTGGTTCCGAACTGGTAGAAGGGTTCGAAAAATGAAACACTGACGCCGCCGCCACTTCCCACCGGAAAAATTCCGCACGAGATGGGAGTCAAGCCCAGAGCTTTGCACAATCCATCGAGATAGTCCCAACCCCACACACTCTCGTGCTTGATGTTCACGTCATAAAAAGGAGGGGTGCAAGCCGCATTCAGGCAATACTGTTGAAGGCCGGGCAGCGTCGTCCCGCCTGCGGCGGTCATTTGCGGGTCGCTGGCCGGATACCACACACTCAACGTCAGGCTACAACTGCCTGGCACCGAGGATGAGTAAGGGCCGTCGCAACCGAGATTATCGTTCACCACATAAGCGCCGCCGTCCCCTGACGCGGCGAAAGACGCCTGCCCCTGGATAGCCGCGCGCAGCAGAAGTTCGTGCGTCGCTTGCGTCGCCGCCACCGTTCGACCGGTAATGGGATCGGTCACCGGGGAGTTCTCGAGATTGTCGAACCATTCCCAGCTCCCCCAACTGATCGAAATCGACTGCGCGAGGTTCGTATCGATGGCCGCGGCGAAAACGTCCACCAAACCCTGGTTGGTATTCGGCGCCTGGTAAACGACGATGTTCGCTCCAGGAGCGACTCCGCCGGACTGCTCCACATCCAAGGTGGTCTCAATGGAGCCGGAAGCGTCGCTCGGGGCGCCGGGCCCCCCGTCCACATCAATCACCTTGATCCGATTCGGAGGGACATTGAGCCCGATCGCGCTCCAGTAGGCATAGGCGTCGCTCGGCGTGAAGGACGCGAAGGTCAGGATGGCGATGGTTTGTCCGCTCCCTGTCACGCCCTGCTTGTACAACGGCTTCACATCGTAAAGTTGGGCGAAGTCTGTGACCGTCAACAATCCGGGCGGATCGCTGGTGGTTGTCGCCGGCGCTGCCACGCTTGGCCGCGCAGCCTGAATCACCGGGGGAGTGACTTGATAGGCGGGATAAAAGCTGCGGCGATTGTCTAGCCCGACAACGGCCGCAACGGCCGAAGAAATCTCCGCGGGAATCGCCGGGCGGCTCAGCGGAGCATGATAGGTGTAACCCGCGACGCCATCATGCGCCGCAACCTCGTAACTGTGCAAGCTCACCGAAAAGGCCCGCTCCATGTCAGCCGGCAGCCCGGTCACGCGGAGCGTGGTCGCCGTCGTTCGCTCCGCTGTCAGCCGATACTTGCCAAGCGCCGCGACGACTTTCGCAACGTCCGCGCTCGTGGGCGCATAGCGTGCTACAAACTGCTCGGCGGTCAGAAACTTGTGGAACTGCGGATCGCCCGGGGTGTAGAGCGCTTGCTGCAACTTTTCCACTTCGTTTAGTTTGGGGAGCGCGAGCGCTATCGTCACCGACATTGGAGTTGCAGCCGTCCGCGCATCGAGCGCGCCGCGGTCGATGACTTGCGGCTTGTTTTGCGCCGCCGCCGGGACTGCGATCGCGAGAGACAGGCAGAGAAGAGTCAGAATGTAAGAGCGGGAAGTCGTCATGCGAGTAGCCTTTCGGTCCAGCGATCTTAACCGATTACACCTCGGGTGGCAATACACAAAGAGAAGATAGTCGAGGTTAGAAGGGTTACTTCTGATAACGGATATTATGTAAAGTTTAAGCCGAACGGAACCAACAACCAAAAAAGAGGGCCCGGATTCCGCTGGGAGGAGCTCGTCCGGGCCTGAGGGAAGAAATTGATTCGTTTATCGTGAAGCGTCGCTACCGGTGACTGCCTCCATGGCTGCCGCCGCTGGAGTGCCCGCCGCCACCGAAGCCACGCGGCGTCGAATTCGTTCGAGGCGCGGCGCTTGATCGCGGAGCCACGATCGATGGACTCACGCGTACTCCGCCGCCGTTATTCGTCCGCGAGGAGTCGTACCTCTGGAACCCGCCGCTAGCCGGCGCTCGGCTCTCCGTTGATGGGCTGACGCTCCGGTTGAATTGCGACGCGCCGCCCGTTGTTCCGCCGGTGGTTCCATGGATCGGCTCACCGAAGCGGCCCCATCCATGCGATTGCGATCCCGTTGCACCGCCGCCGAAACCGCGGCTAGCCGGCGTGTTGAAATTCGAATGCGACATCTGCTGCATCCCGCGCTGTTGCTGCTCGAAAGTCGCGTGCTCTACGCGTGGCGTCTGCATGTGGCTGGCAAAACTCTGCGCCGAGGACTGCGGGAACCTTCCGTTCACAGCGCGATTCGACATCCGCAGGCTCGATCGGTCGGGTGCGACCGGCAAAGCGCCGTGAACCAAACCGGCCGACTGGATTTGCGAACGATTCAGCGCCGCAATCTGCCCGCCCCGGCCGAATCTCGACGCATTCACGCCCATCACGCCGCCCGTCACGCGCGCATTGTGGTACGTGTTCATGACGTTTGCGTTGTTGACGATGGTGGTGTGGTTCACAAAAGTGCCGCTGTTGAATCCGCCGTAGAATCCGCGTCCCCACCAGGGATGAACCACTTCAAAGGGCGCCAGAGCCACCCAGCCCACTCCGCCAAATCCAAACCCGGCGCCAACGCCAAATCCTCCGCCCCATCCAAAGAAACCGACGTAGGCCGGCGCCCAATACGGATGAGCAAAGATCGGTCCGGGATACCAGGCCCAGCCTCCCACGCCCCAGAACCAGCGCCCATAGTGATACGGGGCCCAACCCCAGGGATCGGAACTGACCCAGGTCCAGCCATAGTAGTCTTCCCAAGCCCATTGCCCGTTTTGATACGGCGCCCAATCCGGTCCCACGTTGGCGGGCTGCCAAACCGAACCGTACGTCGGATCGTTCACCCACTGGCCGTTTTGATCCAGATCTTCGGCGCCGGTGATGTCGGGGCTCATGTGACGGGAGCTTTGCGAATTCTGGATGTAGCGGTCGCGCTCGTCATTCCAGCGGTCGAAATTGTCGACGGGAATGGCCGGCACAAACTGGAATTCGGCGTCCGACGCAGGGCCACGCGCATCCATGGTCCGTCCTGGTTGCAGGCGTTCTCCGCCGCGCTGGCTGTCCACTTCCGCTTCGCCCGATCGCACGGTAATTTCGGACATTCCGTCTTCGTGCACCGTCACGCGATAGGCGCCCGGCCGCAACGGGCGAACCGCGACGCTGGGCGTGTCCACTTCCACTTGCGCCTGGCTCGGCCGCAGCGTGCGGAACATCACTGTGCCAGTTGCAACCTGTACTTGAAAGCTCTTCACGTCCATGCCAGTGAAGCGAACTTCCGAATTCGAGCCGATGCGGATCACGTTGGCGGAATCCAGCTGGACTTCGGCCCGCGCGCTGGAACTGGTGAGCAGCCGGTCGTCCGCCATCAGAGGTCCATTCACGGCCGCAGCCACGACATCGCCCGAGTCCCCGCGTCGAACCGAAACGTCTCCATTCAAAACGCTAATGCGCGCCACCGCGCGCCCGGGCTCATATTGGCCGTCGGGTTCGGCGTCCGGATTGTCCTGTGCCCAAAGCCAGCCGCTGAAGCCGGCCATTACTACCAAGGATAGGAGCGCGCGTTTCATAGCTCGTCAGTCGCTGCATCTAGGGCAATCGGCTGGCCAACAAAAAAACCAATTAACATCAAACACTTATGGGATTCGCGGCAAGTGCGTTACCTGGCCGAAAACCACCAGCGGTGCTTGGAATGGGCCGGGCACATTGGAATGAGCCGGGTCTTGTAACGCCGGACAGAGTCAAGTAAACTATAGTTAATTTGTGGGCCTCAACCACAGTCAATAATTCCCTGCCCGAAGTCCATTCGAGCGTTCCCACTGCTCAGCCTTCGGTATGGCGGCGCATGTTTGCCTTCGCGGGGCCGGCTTACTTGGTCAGCGTCGGCTACATGGATCCCGGCAATTGGGCCACCGATCTAGAAGGCGGCGCCCGCTTCGGCTATCAACTTCTGTGGGTGCTGGTTCTTTCAAACCTGCTGGCGATCTTGCTGCAAACTTTGAGCGCCCGGCTTGGCATCGTGGCACAGCGCGATCTCGCGCAAGCCTGCCGCGAAACGTATCCACGGCCTATCTCCTATGCGCTGTGGTTCCTGTGTGAGATCGCAATCGCCGCGTGCGACTTGGCTGAGGTTCTGGGCGCGGCCATCGCCTTAAACTTGTTGTTCCATCTTCCGCTGCTCGCGGGCGTCCTGTTGACAGCTGCCGACACCCTACTCTTGCTGTGGTTCACTCGGCTCGGAATTCGCGTTATCGAGGGATTCGTATTGTCTCTGATCGCGATGATCGCCGGCTGCTTCGCGATCGAAATTCTTTGGGCGGGCTCGCCGGTGTTCAGTGAAATGGCGCGGGGCGTGGTTCCGCATTTGTCGGCCCGCACGCTCTACATTGCCATCGGCATCCTGGGAGCAACAGTGATGCCTCACAATCTGTATCTGCACTCGGCGCTGGTGCAAACACGGCGCATCGGAAAAACGGTGGATGAAAAGCGCACCGCTTGCCGCTTCAACCTGATCGATTCCACCATCGCGTTGAACGGCGCGCTTTTGGTCAATGCCGCCATTCTCGTCTTGGCCGCGATGGTGTTCTTCCGCCGCGGCATTGTGGTTACCGAAATCCAACAGGCAAGCCAGCTCCTGGCACCGCTCTTAGGAACTACCGCAGCCAGTGTTTTGTTTGGAATAGCCCTGCTTTGTTCAGGTCAGTCTTCCACTTTGACAGGTACCATGGCGGGGCAAATAGTGATGGAAGGCTTCCTGAACATCCGCATTCAGCCGTGGCTGCGCCGTTTGTTGACCCGGACGCTGGCGATCATTCCGGCTGCTTTCACGGTTTATCTTGCAGGTGAGAATGGGACCTATAAGCTGCTAATTCTAAGCCAGATTATTCTCAGCATGCAGTTGCCATTCGCGGTGATTCCGCTGATCCATTTCACCAACGATAAGCAGCGCATGGGCGCACTGGCTAATCGGGCTTGGGTGAAGACGCTGGCGTGGATCTCGGCCGCGCTGATTCTCGCCCTGAATGTTTGGCTGGTGATCCTCTCCACACGTGACTGGCTGAACGATGCCGGCAGTTGGCGCGGGCGTCTGGAACTCGGCATGATCCCCATCCTGACCGCCATCGGCCTGTTGCTCCTATGGGTGACTTTTCAGCCGGTGCTTCCCCGCTGGATTCGCCAGTTCGGTCAGGCGCCAATCAAGCTTCCCGAAGCCGTCGCCGAGGATCTGCCCAGTCCCATTTACCACAAGATCCTGGTTCCCCTCGATCACACCGGCCGCGACCGCGACGCCATCGCCCACGCTGCAGCAATCGCCAAGCAGCATAACGCCAGACTGTACCTGCTACACGTCGAAGAAGGAGTGACTAGCTTGGTATTTGGCCAGCTCTCTTCGACGGCCGAGGTGGAAGCCGGCGACCAATACTTGCAGCGAATCGTCCGTGAGCTTGAGAATCAGCAGGTTGCCGTGGAAATGGTGGTTCGCCACGCCCGGGTCCCCAAGAGAGAGATCGTGCGGTATGCCGAGGAGTTGCAGCCCGATCTGGTAGTCATGGGGGCACATGGCCATAGAGGCTTGAAAGACATAGTGTTCGGGACTACAATTAATGCAGTACGTCACAAATTGAAGATGCCTCTGTTGGTCGTCCGAGGCAAGTAGCGGCTCCCGCGCTATTGTTCGGCAGTTAATGTGTCGAATGGATACACAGGAATCCCTGTCCGGCTCTGATCTTCTTTGTTTTTAGCATTCTGGATTGGTGAGCCAGGTGCAGTAGGATGGATTACAGCATGCGTAGCTTGATCATCGCGGCACTCGTCACCGCCGGTTTGGCGCCCTTGCCGGGCTCCACTCTATTGCAGCTCAGCTTGAACGACATGATCGCGAAATCCACCGCGATCGTTCATGGCACGGTGCAGCCTTCCTATTCAGAGGTTCGTGGCTCGATCGTCTACACCCACTATCAAGTCCAGGTCAGCGCCACATACAAGGGCACGCCGCAACCTTATTGGGATCTGGCGGTGCCGGGCGGCATAGCCAATGGGATCCGCCAATCCTTTGCCGGCGCTCCTGCTCTGGCAGCCAGTCAGGACTATCTTTTGTTTCTGTGGACCAGCAAGTCGGGTCTGACCCAGGTGATTGGCCTGTCGCAAGGTCTGTTCAACGTGACAAGCAATTCCGCCGGCCAGTTGATTGTCTCGCGCGGCGCAGCGGCCGAAACCATGCTCAATTCTGTTGGGCAGGTTGTAACGGATGCGGACATCCAAATGCCGCTCACCAAAATGAACAGTCGTATTCAGGCTGTGCTCGCCGGGAGCTTCAGTCAATGAGCAAGCGTACGGCGGCTCGCTTTGCGGCCCTGGTGGCAGGCTGCTTTTTGCTGGCAAACACCGGTTCGGCGTATTACTACTACACCTATTTCGCCAGCTCCGCGCCGCCCTACACTCCAGTCGTCGCCGCGTTCAATTTGAGCTCGCTAGTGAACAATACGGTGCCGTACTTTATTGCCGGCGCGGGACCGTCTGCGACGTATCAGGGCGATTCGTTCCAGGCGATCATCAGCCAGATTAACGCCGCGGCCAACGTCTGGAACGGCGTCGGCACATCTAGCATACGGCTGGCCTTTGGGGGCTTGTACAGCCTGGGCACCACGCAATCGGCCCCCGGAATTCAGATCCAGTTCTCCGATGACATTCCGCCGGGGTTGTTGGCTTTGAGCGCGCCCACGGTCTTCGATTACACTCTTGTCACCGGTCCCAACGGCACTTTCATACCGGTGGTTCTTTCCGTGATGGAACTGCCAAGCGACCTCAGCAGCGTTTTCAACGGGCCGAGCTACAGCGAGCAGTTTTTCGTGACGCTGGTTCACGAGTTCGGCCATACCATGGGCCTGCAGCACACCCTGGCATCGAGCGTGATGTCGACCTACTACACCACTGCCTCCACCAAGGCGAGTCCGCTGGGCGCCGACGACATCGCGGGCATTTCCCTGCTCTACCCGGCGGGCAATTACTTGTCGACGGTGGGCAGCATCTCGGGCAAAGTCACAATGAACGGCAAGGGCCTGAATCTGGCTTCCGTGGTTGCCATTTCTCCGAGCAATCAAGCCATCACCGCGCTCACCAATCCGGACGGCACATATCAGATCAATGGAATTCCTGCCGGTGTGGCTGGAGCGGAATACTATGTTTACGTGCATCCATTGCCGCCGCCGGTGGAAGGCGAAGGCAGCCCGGACAACATCTTTTATCCGCACAACTCCAGCGGAGTGTTTCTGCCTCCCGACACCGGTTTTGCGACGCAGTTCTTTCCCAACACGCAGAATCCCACGCCCGAGGACTTGATTCTTGTAAAACCGGGGACCACGGCGGCGGGCATCAACTTCAATGTGACCGCCACCAATTCTGCTGGCATTGCTTCGGTGCGAACCTATGCGTACGTTGCCGGCTCCAACAACTACATCATCGGCGCGCCGGTGATCGCCGCCGAGACCACCACCGTTGCCGCCACCGGAGTCGGCTTGTTGCAGCCGTACACGTCAACGCAATCCACTTACTCACTGACGCCGGGCATTAACATCAGCCTGTTGGGGAGCGCGGCGCAGGTGGGCAATCTGCGGCCCTATCTGCCTCCAAACCCGTATATCGCAGCCGATGTCTCGGTGAGCGGATTTGCCGGGCCTGGTCCGAAGCATCTGATGTTCAGCACACCTGGCAATGTTTATGTTTTACCGGCGGGCATCACGGTGGTAGCAGCACCGCCTCCGGTGATCAGCGCGGTCGCGTCCGCGGTGGACCAGAACAAAAACCCGGCCGTTGCGATCGCCGGACAGCAATTCCAGGCGCGCACTCAAATTTTCTTTGATGGAATGCCCGCGGTGATCCAATCACAGACCAGCAATCTGTTAATCGTGACGCCACCCCCGGCGCCCGCCGGTTATACAGCCGCAGTCGCGGCATTCAATCCTGATGGACAGAGTTCGCTTTTCTTGAACCCGACCCCTCGCACCTACACCTACGGCTCCACGTCGGCGCCTTTTGCCTTATCTGCAAATGCGAGTCTCGTTGTCAGCCCGAGTGTTATTCCCGCGGGCGGCAACGTTACGGTGGACGTCAAAGGCGTGAACACAAACTTCATCCAGGACGGGACAACAGTGGGATTCGGGACGAGCGATGTAGTGGTAAACCAGATCAACGTTCTGAGCCCGACTCATTTGACTGCGGTGGTTTCTCCATCGGCGACAGTCTCAAGTGCTGCGATCACCGTCACCACCGGATTGGAAGTGGTTTCACAAGCGCTCGGCTCGCAGGTAACCGCAACCAATTCCCAATAGTAACCGGGCTCGGCCTCTCCGCTATTTACTCTTGCTGAGCTTCCGGAAGTAATCGGCCACCGCGTCGGAATACCCCGGCGGCACCGTTTCAGAACCGGCGCTGCGAACCTGGTCGGAGTTCTCCGACTCCAGCTTGCGGCGAAGTTCCAGCTCCAAGCGCTCCATTTCCGGCAGCACTTCGTGGCTCAAACGTTGGGAAAGCTCGGCGTCGTTGTTCGCGTATTGGGGATTCAGGGCGCGCATCAGGTTGGAATAGTCGCCTGGCCAGGTCCGGGTTCTGCCGGACGAAATCGCGAATCTGATTCAGATCGCGCAAGGATTCGCGATAGGCCTGCTCGATCGGCACCGGTCCGTCGCCCGCGTATCCATTGCCAGGAGTGACCGGGCCGCCACCGCCAAAGGGCGCATAGCCAGAGGCGTTCGCTCCCGACTGGCCGCCATTCCCACTCTGGCCGGACTGACCGCTTTGACCTTGTTGGCCCTGTTGACCCTGCTGGCCTTGTTGACCGCCCTGACCTTGCTGGCCATTCTGCCCGGCTGCCGATCTGACCGGGTTGTTGCGAGTTGCCCGCTTTGATTGCCGCGCTGCAGCGGATTGGATTGCCGGCCCTGGCCTTCGCCTTGGCCCGGTTGCTTGCCTTTGCCCTGTTGATTTTGGGCAAGCTGCTGCAGCCGGTCGCGCATGGCTTGAACGCGCGCCAATGCTTTTTCGACATCGCTGTTGTCGCCGCCGGGGCCTTGTCCCGGCTTGCCCTGTTGCTGCATCGCCGCCTGGGCTTGCTGCAATTGATCGCGCAGATTGTTCAGCCCGGACGTGACATTGTTCTCGCGCACCCAGGCCGATGAACCATAGCCCTGCCGGATGCATTGCGCGTCTCTGTCGCATGTGCATTTCGAGCTCATTTTGCTGCGCTTCGCCCAAAGCCTCGCGTAGCTTGTTGCCGACCGGATTCTGCGCGCCGGCCATGCTGCGCGCGGTGTCCGCCATGCCCTGCTCCAGCTTCTTAAGCTTGTCGGCCATTTCGTTCTTCTCGCCCGCCAAACGTTCGGCCTGCTGCTGATTCTGCAATGCTTGCGCGCCGAAGCGCGAGTTCTCGCCGCCCGAGGACCCGACCATCTGCCGCAGGCGATTCTGGAAGTCGCCCTGTTGTTGCGCGAGCTGGTTGGCTTGTTGCGCCAGATCTGTCGAGCTGCTGCGACGCGTTCTGGTGCTGCATCCCGTTGAGGATGTCGCGCGCTTCCTGAAGACGGTCGGCCGCGCGGCGCTGCCCGGCGGCGGTCTGCTCGGGACTGCCGTTCTGCTGATTCTCGGCGTTCTGCATGTCCTCGGTGGCTTTCTTCAAACGGTCGAGGGCCTGCTGCAATTGCGGCGAAGCGACGGAACCGACGCGGCCCGCGCTGCCGGACTGTCCGGATTGTCCCGGATTGCTGGCTGCGATTGTTGGCCTTGCTGACCCTGCTGTCCTTGTTGCCCTTTCTGGCCTTGCTGGCCTGTGAGCTCTGTTGCTGTGACGAATCGCCGCGCTGCAACTGCTCCATCTGCTTCTGGAGTTGCTCGGCTTCGCGCCGCAGCATCTCCTGCTCCCAACGCTGGCGGAAGGGCTGCTGCTGATCTTTCTTCGCGGCCAGTTCCTGCTGCCGGCGCGCCAGTTCGGCAAGCTTTTGCAGCGCCTTGTCGATCTCCTGCTGCCGGCTGTCGGAAGCTCGACTGCTGGCCGGTTTCGTACTGATTCTTTTCGCGGTCGAGTTCGAGATCGGCCAGATTTTCCAGATCGCGGCCCAGCGCCGCCGCGCCGCCGCCACCGCCGCCTTGCGTTCCGAACGCGACTTGGATATCGCGGAAAGTGGCCTCGGCGCGCTGGGCGGCTTGCAGAGCCTTCTGCTCCAGCGGCATGGCGTCGTTCCATTTCTGGCCTTTGATCTTCTCGGCCGACTCGATCATGCTCTTGGACGCTTCTTCCATTTCCTTGGTGAAGATCTGGAATTGTGAGTTGGCGTCGGCCAGTTCGCGCGCCTTCATGCGATCGGCGAGCGATTTGGCCTGCGCGGCGAGCTTGCCTTCCTGCTCGGCCAGGAACTTGGCGTCGTCGCCGGCGATGGAGGGGTCTTTGGAACCGTTCTTGTACTCGTTCCAGGTGGCCGCGATGATGTCCTTCTGGCGTTGCGAAATCTGCTGATCCTGGTCGCCGCCACCCATGCCTCCGCCACCGCCGCCGGATTGCGCCTGCGAGTAGTTGCGTTCGAACGGCTCGGCCTGGATGAAGTAAATATCGGTCTTGGTGGTGTTGCGCGCGTCTTTCGCGGATGCGTAGAGGGAGACCAGATCGCCCGCGGACAAGCTTATAGTCTTCGAGCGCTAAAACGTATTTGCCATCGGATGTTTTGGCGCCCTTTTGCGAGAGCAGCGACACAGTTTTCTCCGCGCCGCCATTGACGGAGTAATGCAGGCTGACGTCGTTGAGCGCGAAATCGTCCTGGGCGTTGACCGTAATGGTCACTTCTTCGACTGGATTCACCTTCGCGTCGCGTCCCGGCCGGTCGATCTTCACCGTCGGCGGCGAGTCCTTGCGGGCTTCGATAAAGAAGTCCTCGCTGAGGCGCACGTTCTCGCCGCGGTCGATGGCGGCGATGTGATACAGGCCGTCTTTGTCCAACGTGACGCCGGGCCGTGAGCCAGTTCCCTTCTCCCGATTTCAAGTCCGATCTGGCGGTCGTCGCCCAGCATCAGGACGCCCTTGTCCAACGGCCGGTCGGTAAGAATGGCAACCTCGGCTTCGGTGCCTTCCACGGCGCGCAAATCGCCGCCCGGATCTTCCACCGAGTCCTTCATTCCGGTCCAGGACGGGTAGTGATACGTTACGCGGATCTTCTTGATGGCTCGGGAGATCGACCACGCGCAAGTTGTAGTGCTTGGACTGCACGGCGCCCGCTTCGACGTAATACTCGACGTTATCGGCCAGGCTGCTGAAGAGGAACTCGTAGGTGGACGCGCCGGGCGAGGGCTGCATGTCCACCTGCTCCCACTTCGATGCGCCGCGATATTGCGCGAACAGACGGACCTTGGGCGAATCGAATCCGAGCAATTGCGCGGTGACCAACTGATCGGCTTTGCGGCGAACGGCGCGATCGCCAGGCGTGACGGCGATATCGTAAAACGCGTGGTTGCCGGCTTTCGGCGCTCCGGCCCACAGCAACGAAGTTCCGTAGCCCAGATATCCGGGCCCCGCGAGAATCAGCCACAGCAGTACCGCGACGGCGAGACCGGCCGATGTCAGAAATCCAATGATGGGGCCGGTGGAGGCCAGTCGCTCAGGTTCGCTCGATTCGGCGACCCGCATGGTGTCGGCCGCGAGCAATTGAGAAAACGGGTCGCTGGCGTTGGGCTTCTCGGCCAGCGTGAGCAGGCGTTCTTGAAACTCGGGGAATTTCTGTTCGGCGCTGCGCGCTGCATTGCGGCGATTCAGGTTCAACAGCGGGATCACGAGGCCGAAGGCGATGGCTGTGGCGACGGAAAGAAAGAGAAGAATGCGCGCCCACAGCAGGCTGGCCGGGGAGAAGGCATAGCGGTTGATGATCCAGACCAGGAGGACCGTGATCACCAGGGCCGAGACGGTGACCAGCGAAGTACCTTTCGAGACCGCCAGGAAGCGCAAGCGCTTCTCCAGCCGCTGAAGGTAACCATTCAGTTGATCGAGAGCGTTCACGACGCGACCTCCTTCTCCACCGAAAGATATCGGCTCGCCAATACTGATTCAATTATGGCGGTTATCAGGACCAGTAGCAAAGCGTAGCGCCACAGGCTCCAGGGCCGGGCCTGGGTCTCGGGTCGGCCGGGCCGTCGCCGGATGGCGCGTCGGGACCGCGGCCGGTATTTTTCCACAAGATCGAGCGTCTCTTGCGGAATGGGCGTCAAGTCGGACTCCCGCCGGTCGGCGTGAACCGCGACCATTTCCTGGCGGCCATTGGCGCGATGAATTTCGTAGAAGCCTTCGCGCGTTACTTGGAATGTCTGAGCGGTGGTGGCGTCCTTGAGCGAAAGCGGATGCGATCCGTCGGGCTCGGTGACGTCGATCGCCGCGCCGCGCTCGCGGGCCGAGCGCAGCTCGATATAAGAATCCACTGCGACGTTGGTCGACCGATCCTGCTGCCCACCCAGATAGCGGGCCGTTTCTTCCACGAACGGAACGAACGAAGCGTGCAGCGGAAGATCGTTCGAGATGTTGTCGAAGGTGGAGGTGAAGACGAATACGCGGCCTTCGCCAACCTGCTTTTCGAGCAACAGCGGCGCCTGATTGGTCAATCGCGCAACCACGCGGGATTGGCCGGGATCGACCCTGATCACTTGATAGAACTTGACGCCATCCAGCTTGTTGGCGCGGCGCAGCGCGGGATGCTCGGCGTCGGCTGCCGCGACGGTTTCAAAGCGCGAGCCACTGAGCGAGGCGTAGCTGGAGCCCTGGATGGTTTCGCCGGATACTGGAACGCGCGTGAGCGCGGCCAGAGTGCGTCCCGAGCGCGATCAACAGCGAGCCGCCGCCGTTGACATACGTCGCGCAAGCTGTTTTCGAGGCCGGGCGGCATCGAGCCGACATCGGACAGAACGACGAAAGCGTACTTGGACAAGCGACTGATTCGCGGCCTGCTCCACGGCCAGTGGATCGAGGGTGAAGCCGGCCTCGGAGACCGATTCCAGCGCGGAGCGGTAGTACAGCTCGTCGCGATCCTGGCCGGCGGGATGCAGAAACAGGACGGGGTGCGGATCGGTTCGTTCCACAGCGAAATCGAATCGATCGTCTTCATGCAGCGAGTCGCCCGGCTCGATGCGGATCTCACCTTTGTGGAACCCGTGCGGCGAATCGAGCGACAGAAACTCGACGGAGGCCCGGCCGTTCGCGGGCACATCCACGGATTTGCTCTCGAGCACCTTGCCGTCCAGCGCGAGCGAGACGGTTCGTTTTGCGGCTGGCGTGCCAATGCCCGCAACTACGGCCTGCACCCGCACCTTCTTCGGATCGTAGATTTTGGCGGGTGCGGTGACGCTTTCCACCATCCAGTTGGGTTCCTTCGAATCGGCCACGGAATGAAACACGAGATTCGTGTCGCTGCCCAGGCGCAGGTCGGCGAAGGCTGGCGGGAGCGACGACTTCTGCATGTCGCTCGCAAAATGCACTTCCAGCGGAACGCGCGAGGATTGGGCGATGGTCCGCAGAGCCCGGGCGAACTCGCCATAGGAGCTTTGTTCATCCGAAGGCTGGATACCTCGAATCGCGGCCTTGAGCTGATCGGCGTCTTCCACCGGCTGCGTCAAAAAATGCACGCGTGAGCCGACCGCCAATACTTGCCCACGTTCGCCGGCGGATGCAATTGCGAGACCGCGTTCATAGCTTGCTGCTTGGCGCGCGCAAGATGATCGTCGAAGCGCATGCTGAAGGAATTGTCCACCGCGATTACCAGCATCTTGCGTCCGCCCACCGCCCCGCCTGTTCGGCTGACAAAAGGATTGGCGAAGGCGAGAGCGATCAGCAGCAGCAGCGCCACGCGAAGCGAGAGCAACAGCAGGTAGCGCAACCGGCGATGTTTGATGGAACTTTGCGTCCGCTTTTCGAAGAACATCAGCGAACTGAACGGGTGCGGAGTGCTGCGGTATTGGCGCAGAAGATGAATCCAGAACGGCAAGCCGATCGCTACTGCTCCCGCCAAGAACCAAGGAGCGAGAAAACCCACCTACATCCTCCCCTTGCGGATCAAAAAATACTCGCGCATGGCGTCGTCGAGCGGGCGATCGGTTGAGAGAAGCTGATAGTCGATGTTCGCGGCAGCCGCCTTGGTCTTGAGCGCGGCGATGTGGGCGTCGATCTTCGCGCCGTATTCTTCTTTGGCGTATTCGGGAGAAACTTCGATGGCGTCTTCGGTTTCCATGTCCACCAGCAGCGACGGCTCCTTGAGCTTCGGGCGGATCTCCTGTGGATCTAGGACGTGGAACAGGACCAGATCGTTGCCCCGATATCGCAGCGGCTCGACGGTCTTGATCACGATTTCGGGCTGTTCGTAGAAATCCGAGATCACCACCACGATGCCGCGGCGCCGCAGGAACGACTGAAAATGGATGAACGGCTTGGCGAAATTGGTGTGCGTGCCGGTTTGCGCGTGCTCGATGGCATGCGCCACGCGCATGAATTGGCCCTGACGCGTGGACGGCTGAACATAATTGCGGACCTCGTCATCGAAGATGATGACACCGGCTGCGTCGCGCTGCTGGTTGGCGAGATAAGCCAGCGACACGGCGAGATAGCGGCCGTAGTCGAGCTTGGTGATCCCGTGCGAACTGTAGCCCATGGACGCGCTGGTGTCGAGCATCAGGGTGAGCTGCGAATTGGTTTCGCCGCGATAGCGCTTCAGGTACATTCGCTCGGTTCGCGCGAAAACGTTCCAATCGACGTGGCGCAGGTCGTCGCCCGGCGAGTAAGCGCGATATTCGGCAAACTCCTGGCTAAATCCGAAATCGGGCGAGCGATGCAATCCGGCGACAAAGCCATCCACGACTGTTTTGGCCACCAGGTCGAGGTGGGAGATCCCGGCCAGTAGGGCGGGGTCGATGAAACGGGTTGGTGTGGAGGGATGCATATTCAATCGAGCCACAGGTGAACATAGATAAACACGGATAGAAAAGGCTTGTGAATATCTGCGTTCATCCGTGTTTATCCGTGGCTATTTATTTCGGCTCAGGCTTCCAATCGAGCAGCCGCTTCAGGATCGCGTCGGAATCCAGGCGCTCGGATTCGGCATGGAAATTCAACAGAATGCGATGGCGCAGGATGGGAGCAGCCAAGGCTCGGATATCTTCGTAGGAGACGTGATACCGGCCACGCAGCAGAGCGCGGGCTTTGGCGGCCAGCACAACGAATTGCGCGGCGCGCACGCTAGCGCCGAAATTCACGTAGCTCTTCACGAAATCCGGAGCGCTAGCGTCGTTGGGACGCGTGGCACGGACCAGTTCCACCGCATAGCGCGCGACCGTGTCGGCGATCGGCACCATGCGGACCAGTTGCTGGAACGACAAAATCTCCGAGGCATTGGTGACCGTGTCGGCCTGCGCGGCCGTGCGTCGTGGTGGTGAGATCCACCACCTTCACTTCATCGTCGGCCGACAGATAATCCAGCACCGTGTTGAACAGAAAACGATCGAGCTGCGCTTCAGGCAACGGATAGGTGCCTTCGAGTTCGATGGGGTTCTGCGTCGCCAAAACGAAGAACGGCGCTTCGATTTTGTATTGATGCCCGCGCACCGTGCACGAGAGCTCCTGCATGGCTTCGAGCAACGCCGACTGCGTCTTGGGCGGCGTACGGTTGATTTCGTCGGCCAGCAGGATGTTCGAGAAAATGGGTCCAGGCACGAAGGTCCAGGTACGGCGTCCAGTCCCGGGCTCTTCTTCGATGATGTCCGTGCCGGTGATGTCGGACGGCATCAGATCCGGCGTGAACTGGATGCGCTTGAAGACCAAGCCGAGCGTCTGCGCCAGGGTCCGGACCAGCAGCGTCTTGGCGGTTCCCGGCAGGCCGGTGATCAAACAGTGGCCGCCCACAAATAAAGAGATCATCACCTGTTCGATGACCTCGTCCTGTCCGACAATGACCTTGCGGACTTCGCGGACGATGCCGCGGTGGACTTCCTGGAAACGCTCGATCCGTTCCTTTAATTCCGCCGAATCGTTGATCGCTATGGTGGGGGTTGACATGTTTGTTTATTTCGCAATCTCTAAAAGTAATTTTTGAGCCGGCTTAAATCCGGGCGCGGCCTCCAGAGCAAGCAGCACTTCGTCGCGCGCCTGATCCATACGATTGGCCATGCGGTACGCCTGGGCCAATTGGTAATGCGACGTAGCTTGATCCAGCGGTTTCAGCGCGAGTAACGCCTGGTACTCGCGAATCGCCCCCGGCACGTTATTTTGTGCGAGCCATAAATCGCCCAATCGTTTGTGTAGCTCCTGATCCTCGGGATAAATGTAGTTTAGACGATCGAGAGCAGCCGCGGCTTTCTTGGGGCTTCCGGCTTCTTCTTCGAGCGTCGCCAGGCGCTCCACTAACTTTGGATCTCGCCCGCCCACCTCGCTATATTTCTCGAGCTGCTTGCGTTCGTTGTCCTTGTCGCCCTTGGCCTGATAGGCGTCGGCGAGCAGTTCATAGACGCTGCCGGCCTCGACGTAATCGGGATACCAGTCGCGGATGGCGGCGCCGATTTGAATCACAGTCGTCGTAATTCTTAGTGCGTTCGTCGGCCACCATCATCTTGAGCTTTTCGCGCCACTCGTCAAAATGATCCGTGGTGATTTTCGTCTGCGCGTTCAGCCACGCCAGGAACTGCTTGTCGAAGTCGGTAGTGGAAATTCCGAGGACCTTCTGAAAAACGTCGGGCGTGGATTCGAGCTTCGCGAAAGCGTGGACCATGTCGAGCAGCTTCGCGTAGCCCCACTTCTCGGCGATGTAGCTGCAGATCTTGCCGCCCTGGAAATACGACACGATCACTTGCGACGGATAGCTGGGCCGGATAAATCCGCGATCGAGCTCGGCCACGGGCAGAAGCAGTTTGTGCTGGATGGCGTGGATGGCCTCGGGATCCAGGCGGTCGCCCCAATCGGGCGCGGCGGCGGTCTCTTCATAGACCGCCAGGCCCTCGGTAAACCAACGCGGGACGCGGCTATCGGTGGCCTCGAGCACGAAGACGTGGCTCATCTCGTGCCGCAACGTACTGGCCCAATGAAAACTTCCGGGAGTGCGGCCGGACGGGCTGTCCATGGCGATCACGGCATTGAACGTGACACCCAGTGCGCCCAGGCCCGGCATGCCCATGGTGCGGACGGCGAAGTCTTCGTGATCGGGATAAACCTCCACCTGCACCGGACCTTTCAACTTCATCTGATATTTCTTCGCTGTAATCCGCGATGTCGCGCTTCATCTCGGACTCAACATACGGCCGCAGCAGTTCGGCTTCTTTCTTGTCCAAGCGAAGAATCGTGGTCGGGGTCTTATAGGTGACGAAGTCTTTGTATTTATCGAGCAGGCGCAGCGAATTCACTGTCTCGTAGCTCTTGTATTTCGCGTTGTAGCATTCTTCGAGCTGCTGGCGGGCTTCGGCGTCCTCGCCCAGGCGCATCAGATTCACGCCTAATTGCGCGCGCGCTTCCCACAGGCGTGGGTTTAATTCGAGAGCCTTGCGATAGGCCGCGATGCCTTCGTCATAGCGCCGGTTGATGACGTAGAAATGTCCGGCGGTGGAATAAGCCTCGCCGTACACCGGATTCACCTTGAGGATGCGGCCGACCCACGGCGTGTCGTTCTTGTCATGCAGAAAATCGATGGAGGCGTGGATGGCCATGGCGTCGAGCGCTTCGCCGGAGATCGCCAAGGCCTTGTCGGCCTCCTTGGCGGCGGTGTCCTCGTCGTTGTCTTCGAGCGCGAGGAAGGCGAGTTGCTCGTGGGCTTCGTAAAGCTTGGGGTCCAGTTCCGCGGCCTTCTGTGCGGCTTCCACGGCGTGCTTGCTGAAACCTTCCGACTCCACGTCGGCAATCCCGAGGTAGGCTGGCGCGTTCTTATCGTCGATCTTGATGGCCTCTTCAAACAGATTGTGCGCCTCTTCGTTATTGAAGCGCTCCATGAATAAATGGCCCCACTGGACGCGGTATTCGGCGTTCTTTGGGAACTGCTTGATCAGGTCGCGAAATTGATTGTTGGCGTCTTCATAGCGTTCGATGCCCCACAGGCCTTCGGCGCGAAGATAGGGATTGGAGCTTGCGGCGAGTTTCGCGTAGCAGGTTTGAGCTTCGGCGAGTTTGCCATGATGGCGAAGCGAACGGCACTCTTCTAAGGCTTGGGGCGTCTCCGCCACCAACGGAAGGCTGATCAGTAGCGCAGCCAGCGCCTTCATTTGTCCAGCTCCGCTTGCGTTTTCGCCAATTCGATCAACAACCCTTGGAGCTGCTTCTTGTACTCATCGGCCGGCATCGCGGCCTTTTCGTATTTCAACTTGTCGATCTGCTCTTCCAATTGATCGCGCTTTTCGAGCAGAGCCTTTTTCTCGGGCGTGTTGGCCGCTACTTGCGCTGAGCCGATCCGCAGTAACGAGAACTGCGCTGCTTTCAGCCCTTCACCGTTCTCGGGCGATGGTTTGCGTTCGCCGTCGCCCTGCCCGGTGTCTTCCAGGATCGGATGCTCGGTCGCCAGGCGCTTCTGCGTCTCATAGAACTGGGCGGTCTTGGTCGAGGCATAGGTGAATGCTTCGAGCGCCGAGACGGTTTCATTCTTGTCGGTGTCGGCCGAGGGATCGCGCAGCGCCTCCACCCAGAAACGGGCGAAGACGGTAGCGTTCTTTTCGTTGCCGGACTTGGTTGCGGTGATAACCACCCGGTTAGCTTTCTCGAGGGCCGCGCGGGACCCACCGCTCGCGCTGGTCATGTTCACAACCAACTGGCGCGTGCATCCGATGCGATCGAGCAGCGCCCCCAACTCGACGCCCGAGAGGTCCGGCCCCGGAAGATTCATCTTATATTCGTAGCCATCGAAGCTGCCGTGACCGATCAGCATCAGCACGAAAGCGTCGTTCGGCTTGGCCTCGCGCGCCACTTGCGCCAGTGCGTTTTGCACATTGGCTTTGGTGGCCTGGGCGCCGTAGAGCGTCGTGACTTTAGCGTCCGAACTCGCGGCGTGCAGTAGCTTGTCGATCTCCTGCGCCTGAGAAGCGAAGCGTTGCTCGTAGTCGGGCTCGCCGCCGAGACCGGCGACGGTGACGTAGAACGTCGCGGCGTTCAGCGAGACACTGCTCAACATGGCGATCAACAGAAGCGAAAGCTTCCTCATACCACGCCCCACCTTCTACGCAGCACCCACTCGGTGCAGCACAACAGCAGCGCCAGGAAAAACACGATCGGCATGTCCCACAGATCCTTCGTCTCGCGAACCGTGATCCCGGCGTCGGAATAGGAAATGTCCTCGCCCAACCGGCTGACTTCATTCGGACGATAATACCTTCCGCCGGTTTGCGGGAAAGCTTTTCGAGCAGATCGCGATTCTGCTCCACGTGAAAATTCTCGGCAACGCCGTCTTCGCGGCGGAACGTGATCACGTCGCGGCCCAGCTCCTGTTGATTGCGCGCCGCGGTAATTTCGGCGACGTACGATCCCGCTTTGCCCGCATCCCAGTCAGCCGAATACACGCCCTGCTCCAGCGAATCCGGATGCAGATCGACGCTCTGCGCGCTGCCATCTGGGCCGACGATCCGGGCCTGGACCAGCGCATCGCTGGTGGGCAGATAGGTGGTGTCGCGAACCTCGGCGCGCAAGTGCACGCGGCCGTCGTCGTACAGCACCGGCCGTGTCGTCGTAGTGACCACGCGTGTCGGCGTGTCGCTCACCAGCCAGCGCATCATTTGGCGCCAGAATATTTCGTGGCTCATGTCCTGCACCGGCTGCAGCATCTGCCAGCGCCAGTCGCCGCCGGTGGCGAAGACTGCGGTGCGGCCCCGCCCGTACTTTTGGGTGATCAAGAGAGGGAGCTTGTTCCCGTTGGCCTTCATTTCGGCCAGCACCAGCGCACCTGGCTTTGGTTCCCCGGCCTCTTGAAAGTCCATCAAGTAAGGTAGCTTCTTCCAGCGTTCCACATTGGCTTCAGGATTGTCCTCGATCCGCGTGATCAGGCTGTCGCGGCCGGCGGGCGTCAGTTCCGGCGTCGCCGGATCGCGATGGAACGTGTTCTTGCGGTCGGGCAGGTGTACGGGCAGCAGATCGGCGAACGGAGGCTTCTGGTAGCCACCGTCGGCGAGGGCTGTCCGGCCGCCCAGGAACAGCAACCCGCCGCCGCGCCGGTCGACGAACTGCTGGATCAAATCCTGCTGGGCTGTGGTGAAATAGTTGGCCTCCACGCTGCCCAGAATCAAGCCTTGGAAGTCGAACAGACTCTTCCACTTTAGTCGGAAACCCTGCCTTGGAGAGCTCGGGGTGCTTGTCATCCGGTGTCTGCGTGTAGGTTCTTGTTCTGGGTGGTGCGGACCACCGTGTAAAGCGCGATATTCTTGTCGTCTTCCACAGCGCGACGGATAAATTTGAAGTCCCAGCGCGGCTCGCCTTCCATGTACAGCACCTTCGGCTTGGCGCTATCCACGTAAAGCACGCGCGTCAGCGCATTGTTGTTCTTGTTCTCTTCCGCGGGCAAGGCGTCGATGGAGAATTGCAGGTTCTTCACTCCGGCATCCCCGGCGTTGAACAGCACCGTCTCGGTTTGCGCGGCGCCGTCCCCCTGCAGAACAATGTCGCGAGACGTCAGAACCTTTCCCGAATCGCGAACGGCCAGCCGCGCCTTGTCGCCCTTCAACCCCCACTGATGGAAAGTCACTTGGGCTTGCAGGCGCGATTTGGCGAGCGAGCGCGTCGGCATCTGAACATCAGTGAGCTCGATGTCGTGCTCCATGCGTTCGCGCCCGAACCCGACGGTGTGGATGGGAATCCTCTGACGCTTGATCTCGGAGATGGTCTCGAGATCGATGCCGCCGCTGTTGTCGGCGCCGTCGCTCATCAGAACCACCGCGCCGATGGGCAGCGTGGCCGAATCCTCCAGCACTTCTTTTAAGCCATCGCCGATGTGCGTGGCGGGCGCCGAGGCATTGAGCTTGTCCGGGTTTTCGATGCGCTCCAAATGGTCGCCCAGCCGGTAAAGCCGCACTTGAAATTTGGCCTTCAAACTATTGAGAAGGCCGCCATTCAGCGTGCCGAGAACCTGATCCTTGCGGGAGTGGCCGTCTTCCTGGGTGGACATGCTCTTGCTGTCGTCGATCACCACTGCTACGATGTTTTGCTGCGGCCGAAGAGTCGCGATGCTCAACGCGGGTTGCCACAGCAGGAACAGCAGCAGGCAGACCAGCAGGCTTTGAAGAATCCAGACTACGGCGGTCCGCGGTCCTCGCATCGTCGGCGCAATCGCCCGCCGCCGGCTCCAGATCACCCAACCCAAGCCCCCGGCGCATGCCACCAGCAGGACCGTCAGCGCCCAGAGCGGCCACTGTCCCAGGAGCACAAAGCTGCCTTTGGCAAAGACCGTGGGCGGATATTTAAAGAGGAACTCAAACATCGGATCGCGGCGATCTCAGCATATCATGCTACTTACGTTAGGTGCCCCTGTGGATGATCCCGGTTACACGAATTTGACGCGGGACGCGGCCGATCCGCTACGTGACAGTTGCCTGCGCCAGAGCGCCGTTGAAATTGAGTGGCGCGCCGTTCGATCGAAATCCATGCCATTCTTGCATGGTTATGATTCAATAGAGAATAAGTCGATCCATGGGTAATTGGGGCTTCAAATTTCGAAGAGACCTCCGGGCGCTCAACCGCAGAGCGAGGGAGTGGCGGATGATTTTGCGCGGCGTCGCGTCAACGGACCACCCGGTGATGGCGCACATCATTCCCATCCGGCGTTGCAATTTGTCCTGTACGTACTGCAATGAGTACGACGATTTTTCAAAGCCCGTGCCCGCCGAGACCATGACCGAGCGGCTGGATCAACTCGCCCGGCTCGGGACCACGATTGTGACCTTCAGCGGTGGCGAGCCATTGCTGCATCCGGATCTTGACCGGCTGATCGCGCATGTGCGCAGCCGCGGCATGATCGCCGGCATGATCACCAACGGCTATCTGCTGACGCCGCAGCGCGTGAATCAATTGAACGACGCTGGCCTCGACCACATGCAGATCAGCATCGATAACGCCATGCCGGACGATGTGTCGAAGAAGAGCCTGAAGGTGCTGGATAAGAAGCTGCAGATTCTGTCCGAGTATGCGCTGTTTCACGTGAACATAAACTCGGTGCTGGGTGGCGGCATTCATAATCCCGAAGACGCGCTGGTGGTGGGAAAGCGCGCGCTGGAGCTGGGATTCACTTCCACGGTCGGGATCATTCACGACGGCGACGGCCAGTTGCGGCCTATCGGCGAGCGCGAGCGCAAGGTGTTTCTCGCGATGAAGAATTTCGAAAAGAAGAATTTCTCGCAGATCAACTACTACCAGGACGACATCGCGAACGGCCGCCCCAGCCATTGGCGCTGCCGCGCTGGCTCGCGCTACTTGTACATTTGCGAAGAAGGCCTGGTGCACTACTGCTCGCAGCAGCGCGGCTATCCCGCCAAGCCGCTGGCTGAGTACACCGTCGACGATATTCGCCGCGAGTATCTGACCGAAAAGAGCTGCGCGCCCATGTGTACCATCTCGTGCGTGCGACAAATTTCGTACTTCGATTTCTGGCGCGATCCGCAAACCATCGCGAGCACAGCGCCGTCAACCGAGCACGAGCCGCTCGTGCAGATTCAATCCAGCGGAAACTGATACTGTCTGACCGGCGTACATCTGCGTTTATCGGCGGCGGCATCGGGATCGTGCTTGCGATCGCGTTAGCCAAACTGCTCCTCCATTGTTACTTCAATAACCAATATGGCTATTTCCGCGACGAATTCGATTACATGTCCTGTGGCGATCACCTCGCCTGGGGCTACGTTGACCAGCCTCCCCTGATTCCCTTCTTGATTCGAGTGTGCCGCGCCGTGCTGGGAGACTCTCTCCGCGCGATCCGCTTCATCCCGGCGTTGGCGTCCAGTTTTCTGGTAGTCCAAACTGCGCTTATCGCCTGTGAGTTCGGAGGACGGCGATTCGCTGTTCTGCTAAGCGCGGTCGCTATCGTGATCGCGCCCCAGTACCTTTCCAACGGTAGCTTGCTCGGGACAAATTGCCTGGAGCCCAGTCTGTGGATGGGCTGCGCCTATTTCGCGATTCTCGCCATCAAGTACGATGCCCCGCGCAACTGGCTCTGGTTCGGTGTGCTCGCCGGCCTGGGCATGGAGGAAAAGTACTCCATCGCGCTGTTCGCCTTCGGCATCGTAGCCGGTCTGCTCCTCACTTCCGAGCGCCGCGTCTTTCTCAACAAGTGGATCTGGCTGGGCGGTCTGGCGGCCTTACTCATCTTCCTGCCCAACCTCCTCTGGAACCTGCACTATGATTGGCCGTTCCTCCAACTGATGCATAATATCCGTGCTGAAGGTCGCGACGTTGTTCTCGGGCCGGTCGATTACTTTATTCAACAGACGCTCTTGGTCCACCCGCTTACGGCGCCTGTATGGATCACCGGTCTGATTGCCTTCTTCCTCTCGCCGCGGCTGAAGCCCTATCGCGTGCTCGGCTGGAGTTACCTGGTCTGCTACGCCGTCTTCTTCGCTCTCCACGGAAAGAATTATTACCTCGCTCCGATCTATCCCATGCTGCTGGCCGCTGGCGCGGTCGTCATCGAGACGGCGATTAGCAGTCCGCGCCTGGATTGGATGAAACCGGCGATTCTTGCGTTGCTGCTCGCCGGTGGCGCTTATCTGGCTCCTGTTGTCGTGCCCATTCTTTCCCCGGATAGGTTTATCGCTTATATGAAACACCTTCCGTTCAAGTTGCCGGTGATGGAGCATTCCCACGAAAGAGCCGTGTTGCCACAGTGGTATGCCGACCAGTTCGGTTGGAACGAAATCGTAGCCGAAACCGCGCAAGCTTACGACCGGCTCGCCCCTGCCGAGCGGCACGATTGCGGCATTTTCGCCCAGGACTACGGCCAGGCGGGAGCCATCGATTTCCTAGGCCGCGGCTACGGCTTGCCACGCGCCCTGACCGGCCATCAGACTTGGTTTCTCTGGGGACCGCGCGGCTACTCCGGCAATTGCATGATCGTTCTCGATGACCGGCGCGAAGTTCTCAAGCGATATTGGGAGCAGGTGGAATATGTGGGAACCTCGGCCGACAATCCCTACGCTCTAGAAAAAGAGATCCCCGTATTTATTTGCAAAGGCGCAAAGTTCGGAAGGCTAGCGGACCTGTGGCCGCGATTGAAGAAGTGGCGCTGATGAGACTATCAAAAGCCCTTGATGCGATTGATTTCTTCGGGCGAAAGATGTTCGTTCCAGTCGATCGCCAAGTCGAGTTCGTTGCACCCGAGCGCCTTCGCGATAGTGGCTGTCGCCGTTATATCCAGAATGTCCCTAGCGCCCTCTATATCTCCTTCACGAATTGCTCCGTCGAGACCGCCACGCGCTATGCCGAGAGCCAGGCACATCGCAGCGTATTTCCGCGGGGTAATCCCTCCTCGGGGGAGCGACTCATCCACCATATCGTCACCCATTTCGAAGCGCTTGGTCCAGATCGGCGATGATGTCGTCCACTGCTTCGATGCCTGGGCTCAGCCGTACCAACCCGTCGCTGATGCCCATGCGCTGGCGCTGCTTGGGCGCGATCTCTCGATGCGAAGAGATTGCCGAGTACGACAGCAGGCTGTGAACGTCGCCAAGCGAAGTGCCGCGAACCACCAGCTTCAATTTGTCCATGAAGCGGAAGACATCTTCCTTCGTGGCGTCCTTGATTTCAAACGAAACGAGAGCGCCGTACAGCCCTTCGGGCAACAGGCGACGAATTACCGCGGCGTCCGGGTGATTCGGATCGGCCAGGTAATGCACTCGCGCGACTCGAGAATGCGATTGCAGCCACGTCGCGATGCGGCAAGCGTTGGCGCACTGCCGCTCCACGCGAAGCGCGAAAGTCTTGATGCCGCGCATCGTCAGATAACTTTCGAAAGGCCCCAGCACCGGGCCCAGGATACGCGAAAAAGTTCTCACTACTTCCGAGTGCGCTTCATCGGTGACTACCACGCCACCGAGAACATCGCCGTGTCCGGCCAGGAATTTCGTCAAGCTGTGAACCGAGAAATTCGCACCATGCTCCAGCGGCCGGACCAGCAGCGGCGTCGCGAAGGTGTTGTCGACGATCAAGGCGGCGCCCGCCTCTTGCGCCAGCTCCGCGATGAGATCCAGATCGCCCACCCGCAACAGCGGATTTGAAATGGTTTCCATCACGATGCAGCCCGGTTTCGTTTCGGCGATCTTGTGCTCTAGCGCCGGCAGATCGCAGGTATCCACAAAATCCACGGATACTCCTAGCGGCTCCAGAACCTGAGTCAGCATCGCTGTTGTCGTGCCGTACAGCGCATTTGACGCCAGCACCGACTTGCGCCGGTCCGTGAGCGCCGCGAGCAAGGCCACGTGAATCGCCATCATGCCCGAGGAGCAAACCTGAGCACTGTGCCCAGCTTCGAGCTGAGTCAGCAGCTCTTCCAGGCCCGTGCGCGTCGGGTTGTCGTAACGGCCGTAGCTGAAGCCCGGCTCTTCGCGGCCCAGCACGCGATCCAGCTTGGCCGTGTCTTCGTAGAGATAGGTAGTCGCCGTGTAGATCGGTGTTGACGACGGAACAAAAGCTCCGGGCGCATCGGGATTTCTCTTCCGGTCGCCCGCATGCACCACCTTGGTATCAATTTTCATGCTTCACTTCCTCTTCCAACGCGCTCCTTCTTTAGTGTCTTCCAAGATGATGCCCGCGTCCAACAGCTCCTGCCGGATTTGATCGGACCGCGCGAAATTGCGCGCCTTCTTGGCGGCGGCGCGCTCCTGGATCAGCTCCTCCACGCGCTCATCGGACATGCCGGCCTCTGAGAGCGTCGGGCGCAGCACATCAAATACCCGGTCGAATCGCGCCAGCAGATCGAGCGCGGGCGCCGTGTTGCCGGAGCGAAACTCGCCCGCGTCCATGGCCGTGTTGGCGTCCCGCACGAATTCAAACAGCGCGGCCAGCGCCTCGGCGGTATTCAAATCGTCGTCCAGGCTCTCTTCGAACTGGCGGCCTGCCGCCTGAGTTCGTTCCACAAGTGTTTCGTTTAGACCCTCGGGATACTTGTCGGTTTCCAGGCGCAGCTTGAAATTCCGCAGCCGGTCGATCGCAGTGGCCGCGGCCTTTAATCCATCGAACGTGAAATTGAGCTTCTTGCGATAGGGCACCGACGCCAGCAGATACCGCACCACCTCCGGCTGATAGCCCTCTTTTTGCAGGTCCCGCAGCGTATAAAAATTGCCCGCCGACTTCGCCATCTTCTGCGACTCCACATTCAGAAACTCGGAATGCAGCCAGAAGCGCGCGAACGGCTTCGACGTGATCGCCTCCGATTGCGCGATTTCATTCTCGTGATGCGGAAAGATCAAATCGACGCCGCCGGCGTGAATATCCAGCGTCTCGCCCAGGTACTTCATCGCCATCGCGGAACACTCGATGTGCCAGCCCGGCCGCCCCGGACCGATTTCGCTCTCCCAAAAGACCTCGCCATCCTTGGGCGCTTTCCATAAAACAAAATCGCGGGCGTTGGCTTTGTCGTATTCGTCCACGTCCACGCGCGCGCCCGCACGAATGCCGGTGAAATCGTTGTGCGACAGCTTGCCGTAACCGGGAAACTTAGCGATGCGATAGTAAATGGAACCGTCGCTTTGGTAGGTAAAGCCGCGCTCGGCGAGCTTCTCGATGGCCCCGACCATTTCCGGAATGTGCTCGGTCGCCTTCACCATCCGCTCCGGCCTTTGCAGACGCAGCGCGGCGGAATCTTCGAGAAACGCCTCGGTGTACTTCGCGGTATATTCGGCCAGACGTCCTGTGCTCGGCCGCGGCGTTGCGAATGATCTTGTCGTCCACGTCGGTGATGTTCATCACGTGATCGAGCTCGAATCCTCGATACAGCAGCCAGCGCCGCAGAATGTCTTCGAAAGTGAAGGTCCGCAAGTTGCCGATGTGGGCGATAGTTGTACACCGTGGGACCGCACGTGTACATGCGCACGGTGTTGCCGTGGAGCGGCTGAAAAGGCTCCACTTGCTGGGTAAGAGTGTTGTAGAAACGAAGGGCCATTGAAATGTTGGAACTCTCATGGTACCCCGGACCAGGCGATTAACGATTTGGTCCATCCCAAGAAACGCTCGCGCAGGATGATGGCGCCGGGAAAGAGCGCGTGCAACTCGGAGGCTGAGAGCAAACGGATTGTGTCCAAATAGTGGTTGATGTAGAACTCGCGTTCGGCGGCGTTGTAGTTCGTCGTGAGCTGCCATACAGAGAAGCGCCTGAGGATCGCGGATTGCCATGAGCGCGGCAGCCAATGCACGAAAGGCGTCCAGAGATGATGCTCGATCGGAAAATACCGGTTGGGAGTTTGCACCCAATATTGCTTGCCGACGCGCGCGATCTCGCGGGCGAAGCGGGCCTGCTCCGCGCGGCTGCCGACATGTTCGATTACTGAGTTGCTGAACACCAGATCGAACGACCGGTCGGCGAACGGCAATCTGCCCCCATCGCCCAGCACGACCGCCGCCCCCGCCCCGATCTCGTATCGCGCCCGCGCCTGATTCAACAAAACCAGCCGCGGCATCACCGGCGCCAGCCGCCAGATGTCGACCGTGCCGCCGACATCCAGGACACGCATCTCGCGCGTCAGCCCGACGGTTCTCGCGAGCAGAGCCATACGCCGCGCGCGAAAGTGCCGCTGGAGGGATTGGAAGGGCATCGCGGGAAACTCTCAGCGTACCGCAGCGTGTTTCGTCCGATTCAGCTACTCTGAAGCCATGGAAGTACACTTCGCCCCCGAGCTGCAAGCCAAGATTGACCAGTTGGTCGTCGAGACGGGCCGACCGGCCGAGAAGCTGATTGAAGACGCCCTGGCCGGATAGGTTGCCGACCTTGCGCAGATGCGCGAAATGCTCGACAGCGGTTATGACGACATGAAAAGTGGAAGGGTGAAACCCGTTTCAGAGGGCGAAGTGATTGCCCACTTCCGCGAAAAAAGCGCCGCTGCTCGAACGACTCCGCGGGATTCATGATCGAATCTCTCGTTGCAGAGCGGAAGTTTCAATTGCATCATCAAGGATATGGATCTGCAGGTAGCCTTTTCGCAAGCTGGCTATTTGTTCGAGAGGTCTGTTGGCATATGGTTTGCAAGCTGGGCTTTGCGCTACCGTCTGGGCTGGGATTATAAGCTGAGCACTGTAGCAGTTGCGACCCGCTGGACAATAGTTCTCTTGGGCTACCTACTCGGCGTTTCGCTACCCACCCCTCCGTCTCGATTGATCTGTGGATTCGTCGGGCTAGGTTTCCTTTGTTGGCCTAACCTCGCCTACCATTTGACGAATTTGTTCGTGGAGCGGCCGATCGTCGTGATCCAAGGCCGCGTGACATCTGTCGCATACGAGAGATCGCGAGCCTCGCTCGGCTACAGCTTCACGTACGGCGGCGACAGGTTCGGCAGAACATCACGGGTCAAGCGACGCGTCTCGCCTGCTGACTGGGCTCCAGGCCAGCCCGTAGAAGTAATCTTCGACCCGCTGAACCCAAATGAGTCGAAGGTCTCTACCCTATGACCGGGGCCTCCCTTACAGTGAAATAGTGCGCTTCGAACTCCAAGCCACGTGCCCCGACACCGGCGCGCGCGCCGGCCTGATCCACACCGCGCACGGCATCATCGAAACGCCCGTCTTCATGCCAGTCGGCACGCAAGCCACGCGTCAAGGGCGTCATGCAGCGCGATCTCGCCACCCCTCCGGACGAGCTCGACGCCAAAATCATCCTGGCCAATACCTATCACCTCTTCCTCCGCCCCGGCCACGAACTGATCCGCAACCTCGGCGGGCTGCACAACTTCATGTCCTGGCCGCGCGCGATCCTGACGGACTCGGGCGGCTTCCAGGTCTTCAGCCTCAGCGATCTGCGCAAAATCTCGGAAGAAGGCGTGCTCTTCCGCTCGCATCTGGATGGCGACGCGCACATGTTCACGCCCGAATCCACGGTCGACGTCCAGCTCGCGCTCGGCAGCGACATCATGATGCCGCTCGACGAGTGCCTCGAATATCCGGCGAGTCACGAAGCCGCGAATCAGGCCATGCGCCGCACCGTCCGCTGGGCGCGCTCCGCGTTCCAGCACTTCAAAGAACGAACCGCCGACGGCCCCGGCCTGCCAGGCGCTCTTCCCCATCGTCCAAGGCTCCATGTTCGCCGACCTTCGCCGCGACTGCGCCACCGAACTCCTCGAGCTGAACGCTCCCGGCTACGCCATCGGTGGACTCTCGGTTGGCGAGCCCCGCTCGCTCAGCATGGAAATGACCGAAGCTACCACGCCGCTCCTCCCCCACGACCGCCCGCGCTATGTCATGGGAGTCGGCATGCCCGAAGAACTGCCGAGTACGTCGCCCGCGGCGTGGACATGATGGATTGCGTGCTGCCTTCGCGCAACGCCCGCAACGGCTGCCTATTTACCTCCACCGGCCGAGTGATCATCAAGCAAGCCCGCTACAAGGACGATCCCGCCCCCATCGATCCCAACTGCCTGTGCATCACCTGCCGCACCTACTCGCGCGCCTACCTCCGCCATCTGTTCCAAGCCGGCGAAATGCTATTCTCCACCCTCGCCACCATACACAATTTGAAGTACTACCTTGACATGATGCGCCAAATGAGGCAGGCTATACTGCTTGGGAGATTTCGGGACTTCTTGGACAGCATCCGCAAGCCGGCGGTAGAATCAAGTTAGATCCTCCGCTGCCGTACTCCTTGATTCCAATCTGCAATGATGTTTAGCTGATGGTTGGAGCAAGATCCAGTGACAATGACACTCCTCGCCTTTCTGCTGCTGCAACAATCCACAGGGTGCAAACCCGGTCATGGGTCTGCTGTCTGCCCCTGGCGCTGGTGGCCATTTTCTATCTGCTGGTGTTCATGCCGATGCAGCGCCAGAAGAAACAGCAGCAGCAGATGTTGAAGACGCTCGAAAACGGCAACGTGGTGCTGACTACGGGCGGGATCGTCGGGACCATTGTCAGTGTGAACAATGATGATACTCTGATACTGCGAGTGAAGCCCGACAACGTGAAGCTGCAAGTGGCGCGCAGCTCGGTGGCGAGTCTGGTGGCGGAAGAAAAGAAGGCCGACAAGTGATACAAGACCGCTTGCTGACGCGCACGGCTCCTTTACCGAGCCGCGACCGTAAGGGAGACGGTATTTAACAACATGAATCGCAACATCAAAATCAAATCGCCATCATCGTCGCGGTCATCCTGGTCTGCCTCTATGGCGTCATCGGAATTCCGAAATCCAAGGACGAGCTGGTCGCCAACTGGAAGAAGAACATCCAGCTCGGGCTCGACCTGAGCGGCGGTACCCAACTGGTGATGCAGGTCCAGCTCCAGGACGCCTTCAAGGCTTTCGCGGACAACGCCATCGACCGCATGAAGCAGGAGCTTCAGAAGGACGGCATTACTACCGTCCGGCGACATCACGCGCAACGATCCGATGACGCTCGAGGACGCCGACAAGATCGAGATCGACATCAAGGGCATTCCGCAGCGACAAGAGCAGCCAGTTTCGCGGCCATCGTGAACGATCAGTTCGGCGACTGGATTCCGACCGCGGTGAATTCCACCGACTACCGGCTGACCATGAAGCCCACCGAGTCGCTGAAGCTCAAGCAGGACACCATGACGCAAACCATGGCGACCATCGAGCGCAAGATCAATGCCTTGGGCCTGGCCGAATCTTCGGTGCAGCCCACCGGACGCAGCGATGCGGAGGCGGAGTTGCTGGTGCAGCTTCCCGGCGTCGATGATCCCGCGCACGTGAAGCAATCTCCTTCAGACCCAGGCGGTGCTGGAATGGGACGAAGTGAAGGATGGCCCGTTCGGCACGCGCGAAGAAGCGCTACTCCAAGCACGGTGGAATTCTGCCCTTGAATACCAAGCTGGTTCCCACGGCAGCGCGCGGCGGCCAGCAGGAGTGGTATCTGGTATCGCGCAGCGCGATCGTGTACGGTACTGACATTCGCGACGCCAGCGCGGCCCAGGGCGAGCTGAATCGCTGGGAGACGAATTTCGTCCTGACCCAGGACGCCGCCAAGCGGTTCGAGCGCTACACGGAGGCCAATATCGGCAACCGCGCGGCCATCGTCGTGGATGGCGTAGTCATCAGCGCTCCCACCATTCAGAGCAAGATCAGCGATACCGGCCGCATCACGGGCGCCAGCAGTCAGGAAGAGGCGGCCGATCTGGCGTTGAACCTCCGCGCCGGATCGCTTCCGGCCAGCGTGAAATATGAGGAAGAACGGACCGTGGGTCCGTCGCTCGGCGCCGATTCCATCCGGGAAGGCTTCCGCGCCGGCATTGCTGGCGTCGTGGTCGTCGTGCTCTTCATGCTGGTGTACTACCGGCGCTCGGGCATTAACGCGACCCTGGCCCTGATTCTGAATGCGGTGATTTTGATCGCCGCTCTGGCTTACTTCGACGCCACGTTAACCCTGCCCGGCATCGCGGGCATCATTCTGACCATCGGTATGGCGGTGGATAGCAACGTCCTCATTTTTGAACGCATCCGCGAGGAACTGCGGGCCGGCAAGGCTGTGGTGGCCGCAGTCGACGCCGGCTTCTCCAAGGCATTTTTGACAATTATCGACACGCACGTTACCACCGTGGTATCTTGTGCGTTTCTGTTCATCTTCGGTACCGGCCCCGTGAAGGGCTTTGCGGTTACCCTGGTGATCGGCTTGGTCGCGAATCTTTTTACGGCCGTCTTTGTGTCCCGGACCATTTTTGACTTTGAGTTGTCCGGCAAGCGGCAGGTAGCGGCCTTAAGTATTTGACTTGTTGAATGGAACGGCGGGAACTGTTTCCCGCCAGCCGGTGTCTAAATTTATTGGATGCTGGCGCTGCGACTGGTTACATGGAATTATTCAAGCACACCGACTTTGATTTTCTCGGCAAGAAGTGGCCGTTCATCATCCTCTCCCTCATCCTCACGGTGGCTGGCTTCGTGAGTTTGGGCCTCAAAGGGGGACCGCGCTACGGCATCGACTTCCGGGGTGGAGCGCTGATCACCGTCACTTTCGCCAATCGCCCGCCCGTCGACAAGGTGCGAGCCGCACTTATCCAGTGCTCTTCCGGTGGAAGTGCAGGAAGTCTCCGGCAAGCAGGATGACATCATCGGCATAGACGCCCTGGAAGACACCGCGCTGCAGGCCGCCCGGCAGAAGATCGTGGATCGGCCTCACTGCCGCCTTCGGCGTGCCGGCCAATGGCAAATACAATATCAACGCCGGTGGCGCCCAGGCGCTGGCGGATCATCTTCGCGATGGGCTGGCAACCGCCGGCATCCCAACCTCCGATCAACAGCTCAACACCCTCGCCGCGAACATCATGGACTACCGGAAGCAGCATTCCGGCCTTATTCACAATCTGGATGATCTGGCGTTCGGTACCAGGAGTAACACCCCAGGTGCTGAACGTACTTAAGCAGCAGACCTATCCCGACACGGTGGCGGTAGTCGGCACCGAGGTGGTGGGCCCCAAGATCGGCGCCGAGTTGCAACGCAAGGCGATCTTGGCGGTGCTGTACGCGTTGGGCGGAATGCTGGTCTACATCGCGTTCCGCTTCGAATGGATCTATGGCGCCGCGGCGGTGATCGCGGTATTCCACGATACGCTCATTACCATCGGTCTATTCTCGTTGTTCAACAAAGAGATCACGCTGACGGTGGTGGCGGCGCTGTTGACCCTGGTCGGTTATTCGATGAACGATACCATCGTCACCTTCGACCGCATTCGTGAGAACCTCAAGATCCTGCGCCGCGAAGAGCTGGAGCCGCTGATCAACAAGAGCGTGAACCAGACGCTGAGCCGCACCGTGCTGACCTCGGGTCTGACGTTGCTGACGGCTCTCGCACTGTTGATCTTCGGTGGCCAAGTACTAAACGGTTTTGCCTTCGCGCTGGTCTGTGGCATTATCGTTGGTACTTATTCGTCGGTTTTTGTTGCCAGTCCGATCCTGATCTTCTGGCATAATTTCCTGGAGGGCCGGAAACGCAGTTCGCGTGGCGCAGCCAGTCCTCGCAAGGAGACCGGTATTCCGGTGGCAGCGGCAGCCAAGACGCCCGCGGCTGCACCCACGTCTGGCACGCGATCCAATAAAGGCGCGCCGCCGTCGCGCAGCCGGACCAAGGTGAAATAGCGGACGAGAGCATGTATGATGAGTTTCTGCGCAAATGTGGAAGGTACTTTTGGGAACGAGGTGAGGCATGTTTGAGCAAAGTTTCGTAGAGCACCGCAAGACGAACAAGACCTGGTCGGTGTTTCTTATCGTTTGCACTTCAGGTTCTGGTGATCGGTGTCGTGATCCTGATCCCGCTGATCTATACCGACACGCTGCCCCGCGCTCAGCTGACCAGTTTCTTAGTGGCTCCGCCGCCACCTCCGCCCCCGCCGCCGCCCCCCCCGCCCGCGCCGCCGAAGATTGTCAAAGCTATCCCACGCCAGTTCGACGCCGGCAAATTGATGGCGCCCAAAACGATTCCGAAAGATATCGCCAATATCAAGGAAGAAGAGCTTCCGCCTCCCTCCAGTTCCGGTGTAGTGGGTGGAGTGGTTGGCGGAATGCCTGGTGGTGGGCCGGGCGGCGTGCTCGGTGGCATCATCGGCGCCGTTCCCAACGCGGCTCCTCCTCCCCCGCCAGTGAAAGAAGAACAAGCCCACGACGCCCCAGCGCATCCGCGTCGGCGGCAACGTGCAGCAAGCCAACCTGATCCGCAAGGTTACCCCGCTTTACCCGCCGCTGGCCAAGCAAGCCCGCATTCAGGGTGTGGTGCGATTCACGGCCATCATCGGCAAGGACGGCTCCATCCAGAATTTGCAGCTGGTGAGCGGCCATCCGCTGCTGGTGGAGGCCGCCAAGGATGCGGTTTCGCAGTGGCAGTACAAGCCGACCCTCCTCAACGGAGAGCCGGTGGAAGTTGTCACCACGATCGAAGTCAATTTTACGCTAAGCTCTTAGAAGTCTAAATTCAACTCGCAGGAGAATCAGATGTTTCTACAATTACAAGTATGGTCGTTCCTGCTTTTGCAGGAAACGGTCAATTTCGACGTGCGGGGCATGTGGGACAACATGGGATGGGCGGCCAAAATCGTCGTCATCCTGCTGTTCTTCATGTCGGCCTGGTCGATCGGCGTTATGATCGACCGCGCTATCGCCTACAACGGCGCCCGCAAGCAATCGCGGCAGTTCGCACCCGCCGTAGCGGGCGCCCTGCGCGAAGGCAAGCTGGACGAGGCCATCAAGATCGCCGACCGTTTCAGCAAGAGCCATCTGGCGAAGGTCGTGGTGGCTGGTCTGCAGGAATTCCGCGCGCATCAGTTGAGCTCGGAAATCTCGGGTGAAGAGATCGAAGCCTCCAAGCGCGCCTTGGAACGCTCGGAAGCCATCGTGCACGCCGAATTGAAGCGCGGCGTCAGCGGCCTGGCCACCATCGGATCCACCGCGCCTTTTGTGGGACTGTTCGGCACGGTCGTCGGCATCATTCACGCGTTCCAGGGTATTTCGACGCAGAAGTCGACTGGTCTCGGCGCCGTCGCCGGCGGTATTTCCGAAGCCCTGGTCACCACCGCCATCGGTCTGTTTGTGGCCGTCCCCGCGGTGTGGGCGTTCAACTACTTCACCAACCGCATTGACGCGTTCGACGTGGAGATGGGTAACTCCAGCTCCGAGCTTCTGGATTACTTCCTGAAGCGTGCGCAGCGCGCCAGCGCCGCGAAGTAAAGGTTCGAGACTCGCGAGTTGAATTCGGAAGGGGGCGCGGGCCCCACTGAGTGAACGTTCCGCGCCTCCGCCGAGAAGGAGTTGGATATGGAAAAGAAAAAAGCTCCCCCGCCCGTAGCCGACATCAACGTGACGCCCATGGTGGACGTCATGCTGGTGCTGCTCATCATCTTCATGGTCATCACGCCCATGCTCACCAAGGGCGTCAGCGTGGATCTGGTGAAAACCAAGAATCCCATCACCATGCAAGCGGCCGACAAGGAAGACGCAATTCTCATTTCGGTCACCCGCAACGGCGGTGTGTTCCTCAGTCCCGGCAACACCAAGCTTCCGCCCGATCAGCTCCCCGAAAGAGTGCGCGATCTGCTGACCAATAAGATCGACAAGACGGTCTATATCCGAGCCGATGCCCGCGCCCGGTACGAAACGGTGGAGGATGTCGTGGACAATCTGCGAGCGGCCGGTGTGAACGAAATCGGCCTCATCACCGAAGAGCCGCACGAGAACAAGACACCCAATCAAGCGGCGGCGGCTGCGGCTGCTGCCAAGAATTAAGATTTCACGGAGAAGCGAGGTAACGAACTATGGCAATGGCAGTGGGCGGTCCCAAGTCTGGGGCCAAAGCCGACATCAACATGACGCCGATGATCGACATTCTGCTGGTGCTGCTGATCATCTTCATGGTCATCACGCCGCTGACGCCGCACGGTCTGGAAGCGCTGGCGCCTGAACCCCCCGACAAGAAGAATCAGCCGCCACCCGATCAAGACCGGACCGTGGTGATCCAGATCGACAAAGACAAGCACATCAAAATCAACCAGGAGGACACCGACATGGATAAGCTCGGCCCTCGTCTGGAACAGATCTTCAAAACTCGCGCCGAGCGCGTGGTGTTTGTGAAGGGCGATCCCGATCTCGAGTATCGAGACCGTGGCTCGCGCAATCGACGTCGCCAAAGGCGCGCAGATTGATAAGGTCGGCTTAATGACGCCGAAGCTGGAAGCTGGAAATTAACTAACGCCTAAGGTCTAAGCTTATGAAGAGCACACTATTGGTAGCAGGCATCGGACTGCTGATTCTCTTTGCAACGGGCTGCGACAAACTCAGGTCGCGCGACGCCCTCAATCATGGGGTTCAGGCTTACAAGGGCGCCCATTATTCGGAAGCCGTGGATGATTTCAAGAGCGCGGTGCAGCTTGATCCGGAGAACACCATGCCGCGCTTGTACTTGGCCATCGCGTACATGAGCCAGTACATTCCAGGCGCCGAATCGCCGGAGAACATGCAGTTCGCCAAAGAGGCCAAAGACGAGTTCATGAAGGTTCTTGAGAAGAACCCGTCGGACGTCACCGCTCTCAATTACCTGGCCTCCCTGAACTACCAGCAGGCACAGGGTTTGCCGGACGTCGACCAGAAGCTCAAGAAGCTGGACGAATCCAAGGAATGGTACCTCAAGCTGATCGCCGCCGATCCCCAAAACAAAGAAGGCTTCTACAGCCTGGCGGTGATTGATTGGGTGAAGTGGTACAACGCGTGGATGAGGGCGCGCGCGGATCTGGGTATGAGGTCCGAAGATCCGGGTCCAATCAAAGACAAGAAGGTGAAGGCCGACCTGCAGGCGCAGTATAGCGCCGTCATCGACGATGGCATGAAGAACCTGCAGAAAGCCCTGGACATCGATCCGAACTATGACGACGCGATGGCCTATATGAACCTTCTGGTCCGCGAGAAAGCCGATCTGGACGACTCGTCCGACCAGTACAAGGCCGATATCGACTCCGCCGACAAGTGGGTGCAGAAGGCGCTCGATACCAAGAAGGCCAAGGCCGCGAAAGCCGCCGCCGCCGCCGCTCAGGGCGGTATCACCGCCGAAGAGGCGAAGTAAGATTTAAACCAGCACGATCGGTTTACTCTGCCGTTCCGTCACCTGCCCGATGCGATAAGCGTCGGGCAGTTTCGTTTCTACCTGCGCTGCGTCGCGCTCCGGCAGCGCTATCAGCAGGCCTCCCGACGTCTGCGGGTCATACAGTAGCTCCTCAAATTCCGAGCTTCCCTCCACGCACGACGCCGCGAACTCGCGATTGTTATTCAACCCGCCCGGAATCGCGCCCAACTTTGCGTACTCTACCGCGCCCGGCAGAAATCGCACGGCTTGGGGAGCGATCTCCAGCGTCACTTTACTCGCCAGCGCCATCTCGCGCGCATGGCCGATCAGCCCGAAGCCTGTCACATCCGTGCACCCGTGTACCTCGAATGCGAGCATCGCCTCGCAGGTCTTGCGGTTGAGCGTCAGCATCGATTGAACCGCCGCGTCCACATCGGACTCCTTCGCGATTCCCTTCTTCAGCGCCGTCGAGATCACGCCCGTGCCTATGCGTTTCGTAAATACCAGCGCATCGCCCGGACGCGCGCCCGCGTTCGTCTTGATGTGATCCGGATGGATCGTGCCCGTCACGGCGTAGCCAAATTTGACCTCGTCGTCCTTGACGCTGTGGCCGCCGAGCAGCGCACAATCGGCCTCGTGGATCTTCTCCGCCCCGCCCTTCAGGATCTCAGCCAGCTCATCCAATGTCGCCTTTGTCCGGCCAAGCCAGGATGGAGAGCGCGGTGACCGGTTTTCCTCCCATGGCGTAAACATCGCTCAGAGCGTTCGCTGCCGCGATAGCACCGAAAGTATAGGCGTCGTCGACGATCGGCGTGAAGAAATCGACGGTCTGCACCAAGGCACACTCCGGCGTGAGCTTGTACACGCCGGCGTCGTCGGCCGTGTCAAACCCAACCAGCACGTTTTCGTTCGCCCAGCGTGGGATCCGGGCGAGCACTTGGTCCAAAACCTTTGGACTCAGTTTGGAGGCTCAACCAGCCGCGGAAGTGTGCGCGGTCAGGTGGCCTTTGGTCGTGGGCACAACTTAAGAATACAGGGAATACGAGGGAGGCAAGGAATACCATGCAGCCACGGGCGAAGAACTTTCAGGATCTATTGCGGGATAAAGCACGCTTCTTGAAATTGCCCATTCCTCGTCTCCCTCCCCGCCTACCAACGGTACAACATAAGGTACACGATCACTCCCGTCACACTCACATACATCCAAATCGGGAACGTCCAGCGCGCGATGGCCCGATGCCTGGGCACGTCCATCCGCAAGCCGCGCCGCAGCGTGATGATCGCGAGCACGGGCGTGATCACCGCCAGGATCGTGTGCGTGGTCAGGATGGTCAAGTAGAGGTAGCGCAGAAATCCGGTCTTCTGGTAATACACAATGCCTGCGTTGAAATGGTAGATGAGGTAGCAGGCCAGGAACACCACCGACACCCCGAACGCCGTCAGCATCACGCGCCGGTGCGCCTCGATGCGCTTCTTCCGGATCAGCGTGTAGCCGATCGCGAGCAGCACCGCCGCGATGCCGTTCAGCGTGGCATTCACAGCCGGCAGCGAGTGAACGTCCATCAGGTGCGCTCTCGCGCCAAAGCTTGCACGTCGGAAATCACCTTCTGAATCGACCCAGTCTCCGACGTATCGTAGTAGCCGCGAATCCGCCCCTGGCGGTCCACGACCACGAAGCGGGTACTGTGCTGCATCGTCCCGTCGATGTTGCCGAGCTTGAACGCGTCGCGATCCAGCATCTGCAACGTCGGCACGGGGCCGGTCAAGAAATACCAGATCGCGGGCGACGCGCCGTGCTCTTTGGCATACTCGGCCAACACTGGCGGCGTGTCGTTGGCTGGATCAATGGTGAAGGACACGATCCGCACATCCGGCAACTTTGACACCGCCTGCTGCACTTCGTGCATCTGCGACGTCATGCGCGGGCATGGACCGGGACAAGTGGTATAAATGAAATCCGCCACCCAGATTTTGCCCGCAAGCGCCTGACTATGGAACGGTTGCCCGTCTTGCGCCGTGAGTTCGAATTGCGGGATGTCGCCGAAGACGTCGAGTGCTGGAGTATGCCGCGAACACGCCGCCAGCGCGCCAACGCAACACGAGAACAGCCGGCAGCTTCATCTCGGACGGTCGATCAGCATCAAGCTGAACAGCACCGGCAGATAAACCACCGACGCGAGCAACACACGCCGCGCCTGCTGCCGCGTGCGATCCCAACGAATGCGCAGCCCGTAATACGCAAAGGCCAAGCCCAGCGCGATCGCGCCATACAAATAGACAGTGCCGGCCATCGCGAAGAACTTCGGCATCAGGCTGATCGGAATCAACGCGATCGAATACAACAGAATGCGCCGCGCCGTCGACTTGCCGTCCGGTTCTACCACCGGCAGCATGCGTATGCCGGCCCGCGCGTAGTCTTCCTTGTACATCCACGCGATCGCGTAAAAATGCGGGAACTGCCACAAGAACAGAATCGCGAATAGCACCCAGGCGTCCCACGTCAACGTGCCGCTCGCCGCGGCAAAGCCAATCAACGGCGGCATCGCGCCTGGAATCGATCCGATCGTGGTCGAGTGCGGCGAACGCTGCTTGAGCGGCGTATAGACGAACAAATAAGTGAGCAGCGTCAACAGCCCGAGCATCGACGCCAGAGGATTCGCGCCGAACCAGAGCTCGACAAATCCAACCACCGAAATCGCGATCGCAAATACCAGCGCCTTCCACGCATCCAACCGGCCCGCCGGCAACGGACGCGCCTGCGTGCGCCGCATTTTGGCGTCGGCCTCGCGCTCATACCATTGATTGAGCGCCGCGGTTCCGGAGGCAATCAGGCCAGTCCCGATGATCGTGTGCAGCAGTGTAAGAAAATGCCAGCCGGTCCAAGTGGGTAAACCCTTGGAGGCCCCAAAGAAGTAACCGACACCTGTGCTCATCAGGATGAGCCAAGTGATTCGCGGCTTGGTTAACGCGATGTAGTCCTTGATCAAAGAGGTGGACCCGACCCACTAGCGTAACACAAGATCGTAGCAGTCAGGCAATATATTTTACGGTCTGAGCGCAATTCAACCCGGACATGCTTCGGTTAAACAGAGGCCACTGAAGATGAACTGGCAAACGCCTTTTCCGCGTCGGCGGCGGTCGGAAACATTGGCAACAGGGTGCTCACTTTCGTCATGTCCAGGAGCACGCGGACCCGCTCGGAAATGCTGACAGCGGCGAATTTTACGCCGATTCTCTGGGTATGCGCCCAGTGACTGAGGACCAGCCCGAGCCCGGCGGAATCGATGTAAGGAACGCCCGAAAAATCGATGATCGTGCTCTTCAAACCTGGCTGCCGCACGGCGGCTTGAAAATCGAACAAGGTGGAAATGGTCAGGGGGCCTTCGAGCTTTAGTATGGTGACGCTATCGCCAGCGCCCGCACTCTGCTCGATCTTGAGTTCGTCCATGGGGAGCATTCTATACCTCGCACATTACAGCGGCGTTACAGTCAATTCTAACCGGCCCCGGGCGTCTCTACCACTAGATGATCTTCTTGGAACTTGCCGGAACGAAATCGAATTTCGCGCGTATAGCCTATGTGCATCTCAGGTAGATTATCGAGTGGAGTATACTGGGACGCGATGGGTTTCCGGCGTTACTTTCGGCGGGCGCAATGGGATCGAGAGAGGCTCGAAGAAATCGAGTCGCACGTCGAGATTGAGACGGATGAAAACATCGCCCGCGGAATGCCCTATGCCAAGGCCCGCTCCGCGGCCCGCCGTAAGTTTGGAAATAGCACCCTCATTCGAGAGGAGATTTACCGCATGAACACGATCGCCTTCCTCGACACGCTCAGCCGCGATGTGCGTTACGGCCTGCGGGCGCTGCGCCACAATCCCATCTTCACCGCTGTTGCCCTACTGACCATCGCCATCGGAATCGGCGCCAACACCGCGGTTTTCAGTGTCGTCAACAGCGTGCTGCTCAATCCGCTGCCTTATCCGAACCCGGAGCAACTGGTGGCGCTCCGGCAAGTCGCCCCGGGCGCTGCGGGACTAGCCAGCTTCTCGGACGGTCTGCTCCTCTCCCCATCCATGTATTTCACCTACACCGAGCATAACCGCACCTTTCAATCGTTAGGCGTATGGACCAGCGGTACGGCCAACGTCACTGGCCTGGCCGAGCCCGAACAAGTCCGTACTGTTGCGGTGAGCGACGGCGTGCTGCAAACTCTCAACGTTCCTCCCGTGGCCGGCCGTTGGCTCTCGGCGGTCGACCAAATTCCACGCGGCCGCGAAACCGTGATGCTCAGCTACGGCTATTGGCAGCGGCGCTTCGGAGGAGATCGGTCGGCGATTGGGCGGAATATCACTGTGGATTCGCGTCCTCGGGAAATCGTCGGCGTCATGCCCCAGGAGTTCAAGCTCGTCAACCAGGAATTCGACCTGATCGCGCCACTGGCCTTCGATCGCGGCAGGCAAATCTTGGCCGGTTTTGGATTTCAGGGTATCGGGCGGCTCAAGCCGGGAGTCGCCATTGCCCAAGCTAATGCCGACATTACGCGGCTGCTCCCGGTCTGGATGGACTCCTGGTCCAACGGGCCCGGCACCAATCCACGAATCTATGAGACCTGGAGAATCACGCCCGCCTTTCGTCCTCTCAAACAAGAGGTGGTCGGAAGCGTCAGCGACGTCTTGTGGGTGGTGATGGGGACCATCGGTCTGGTGATGCTGATCGCCTGCGCGAACGTGACGAATTTGCTGCTGGTGCGCGCGGAGGCGCGACAGCAGGAGCTCGCCGTTCGTGCCGCCCTCGGCGCGGGAAGAGGACGAATCGTCCGGGAACTGCTGGTCGAGAGCATTTTGATCGGCCTCCTGGGCGGCCTGCTCGGCGTGGGGCTCGCCCGTGAGGGCCTGCGTCTATTGGTGTCGATCGGTCCTGCCAATCTGCCTCGCTTGAGCGAAATCTCGATCGACATTCGGACCCTCGGGTTCACACTCGCGCTCTCGCTGCTCTCGGGTCTGCTGTTCGGACTGATTCCGGCGCTCAAGTACGCCGGTCCGAGGATTGCAATGGCGCTTCGGAGCGCGGGACGGACCTCGAGCGTGAGCCGCGAACGCCATCGCACGCGCAACCTATTGGTCGTTGCTCAAGTCGCGTTGGCCTTGGTGTTGATGGTGAGCGCCGGGCTAATGATTCGCACCTTCCAAGCATTGCGCACTGTCGAGCCAGGCTTCACCCAACCGGACCACCTTCAGACCATGCGGATATCCATTCCCGAGTCCCTCATCGCGAACCCGGAACAAGTGATACGGACGCAGAACAACATCGTCGATAAGGTCGCGGTGATTCCGGGCGTGACCTCGGTCGGGTACGCGAACGCCATGCCCATGGAGGGCTTCGGCTCCATGTGGGATTCCATCTTTGCGGAGAACAAAACTTATCCGGCCGGCGAAATTCCGCCACTCCGGTATTACAAATATCCTTCACCCGAATTCTTTCACACCGCCGGCACCCGCATCATTGCGGGCCGCGAAATTACGTGGAATGAGATTTACGGCCGTAAGTCCGTGGTGTTGCTCTCCGAGAATCTGGCCCGCGAGTTGTGGGGCACGCCATCTGCTGCTGTCGGCAAACGAATTCGCGAATTTCCGGGAATGCCGTGGAATGAGGTGATCGGCGTAGTACAAGACGTGCGCGAGAACGGAGTTCAGGAGAAGGCGCCTGAAATCGTGTACTGGCCTCCAATTAGCGCCAATATTTTCGGTCCTTCACCGATAAACGCCATACGCAACGTGACGTTCGTCATTCGCAGCGACCGCGCCGGCACAGAAAACTTTGTCAACCAAATCCGTCAAGCCGTTTGGTCGGTGAATTCGAATCTGCCGGTGGCATCGGTGCGGACCATGCAAGAGGTCTACGGTAAATCGCTCGCCCGAATGTCCTTCACGCTAGTGATGCTCGCAATCGCGGGCGCCATGGCTCTCGTACTCGGTGTTATCGGCCTATACGGTGTGATCGCCTATTCGGTGTCGCAACGCCGCCGCGAGATCGGAATCCGGATGGCGCTCGGCGCGGAGCCGAGTGAACTCAAAAGGATGTTCGTGCGGCACGGTCTCACGCTCGCCTGCATCGGCGTCGCAATCGGGCTGGGCGCCGCAGCGGGCTTAATGCGTCTGATGAAGTCGCTGCTGTTCGGAATCAGCCCGCTGGACCCTTTGACCTACCTGGCAATGCCGATCGTCCTGGTGACCGCCGCGGTGCTCGCCAGTTACCTCCCCGCCAGGCGCGCCTCCGCGGTCGATCCCGTGGAAGCTCTTAAGGCGGAGTAATCTGTTTGACCTTGTCCCGCTTGAGGCTGGATGACCTTGCTCCCCATGGTCCGGAATTGGTGATGCCGGAACAATACGGCAAAGCCTGATGGCCCGCAACGCGCCACTTCGCCAATCGTAATGAGCTGCAGTGGAATCCGCCCTTCCAGGAGCGAAGGCCACTGAATCCGGACCTCCAGTTGCGCGCCTATCTTGGGTTGCTGCTCGGCGATCACCCAAATGCCTTCACTGCTCATGTTGTCAGCTCGTCCTGCGCCCGACACACCCGAGCGGTCCAGAGCCCGATAGCAGACCGGCATCTGGAGCGGATAGCGGACCTTCGACCGGCGCTCAGCCGGCGTCGACCGGCGCGGAACTTCTGTGGGCTGCCGCCGCCAGATCAAAGGCATTGCTCGAATCGAAGAAGCCATACTGTTTAGTGATTCTGCCCAGGATTGCGTTTCATCAACTGGCGATCGCCACACTCGGCTTAGGTGCCCCCCGTCCATTTCGGGCATTTATTTTCTCGTTTACTCGCTGAACCAGTTCCCCGGGCTTCACCGGCTTCGTAACGCACTCGTATCCTCCGTGAGCAGATGAGCTTTCGCCGGTCATGAGCAGAACCGGCAGGCTCGCGTCGAACTGAAGAACGCGATCGGCTAGATCCCGGCCATCCATGTTCGGCATTCTCAGGTCCGTGAGAAGCAACCCAATTGACGCCTGGTGGATTTGAAACAGGCGTAAGCCTTCCTGGCCGTCGGCGGCGGTGAGCACCGTGTATCCTGCCCTTTCCAGAAGCGTCCGTGTGAGCGCTCGAATATTGCTGTCGTCGTCTACTAGCAGGATCGTTTCGTGTTCCATGTTCATCTCGTCCTTTGGTTGAGTTGCGTGCCGAGAGTTCGCCGCGCTGCCAACCGCTTTGCCGAGGGCTTGCCAGCTTTCCACCCAGCCGGGAAGCTCTGTGTTCCTCGCCAGCAAAGTCGACACCACACGATCCGGATGACCCAAATCATGCCAATCAGTCTCAGCCAGGCGCAACGTCAGCAGTCTTTCCGCGCCCGGGGCAAGGACGTGGCGCGAAAAATCTGAAGGCGGAACCAAATTGTAGAGCGAATCGGGAATCCGTGTTTCACCGATGCAATTGGAATCGCCCATCGAGGCTTGCAGCGCCTGGAGCAAATCAGGGACAGCGGACCTGGCCATCTGCAGAAAGGCATCGATATGCCCCACCATCACGAAGGTGTTCCAGAGCGCTCCGCCTTCGAGCAATCGTTCGGCGGCGGCAAGCAAGGGCTTCTCGTGAAACCCTTGCACATGGTGAAGCGCGTCTTGTACCGATGCGCCGACTTCGATCCAGCCATATTCGACTTCAGGCCCCGTCGGCCGCGCTCCCAACAGCACTACGGAACCGCGGCGCGCAGCAGCAATATCGAAGGCAGACTCCAGCGCCCGCGTGAACGCGTCTTCATCGGAGTAGTAGTGATCGCTCGGAAGGATCGCCACCGACGCGTCTCGATCGGCGCGTGCAATCTGCAGAAGGCTGTATAGAATCGGCGGAGCGGTGCCGCGATCGGATGGCTGCACCACTCGGTGAGAGACCGTGCTGGCAAGATGCGGAAGATAGTAATTCTCATGCCCACGCGTGACCGCAAACAGCGTCTGCTCGGCGGGGATGCTTCGTTGCGCACGCCGCCTGGCCTGTTCCAGGAGCGTACTCTCGCCCAGCAGCGGACAAAACTGTTTCGGACGGTCGTCACCGCAGATAAATCGCACCAGTCTTTGCAAGCGTGTTCCCTCGCCGCCCGCAAGGATCACGCCCCAACGCCGGCTTCGCACGGCTGAACGCGTTGTCCCGGGCGTGGCTGGCAGCGGCGTTGGCTCTCGCCTGCGTCGAGGGAAGGTTCTGGTGTTGATGTTGTTAGCCGTCAAAAATCCCGTACCTCCATCCGCCTTTTTCCCGGCCGGGAACGGCGTTACTTAGCCGGCCCGCTCTTCAACGGAGTCCGCAAAACTTAATGTAATGATTTCATGAGGGCGGGACGCGATACACCTAGGTGTATTACTAGTTTTGTGGGTTACTCCGCAGTGTTCGTTAGGCCTTCCTGAATGGCGAATCGCGTTAAATCCGCAACCGTGCGCGCACCCAGTTTCTCCATCAAACGGCTCCGGTGAAACTCCACGGTTTTTACCGACAGGCAGAGGATGTCGGCAATCTCCTTGTTGTGCTTACCTTCGGCCACGAGCTGCAGGATCTGCCGCTGACGGCCAGTCAACTCAATTGCGCCCCGCTTCCATCTCCCCGGCGGGGTTCGTGTGCTGCCGATCACTTGCTGCCCGAAGCCAGGGGAAACATACGAGTGTCCCTTTCTGGTTGCCTCAATGGCCGTCAGCAGTTCCTCGGTGGCTCCCGACTTCAAAACGTAGGCTGAAGCACCCGCCTCCAACGCTTTGCGCAGATAGATCGCGTTGGAATGCATGCTCAGGACAATTACCTTGGTGGCGGGCAGGACTCTTTTGATCTCACGGGTCGCATCAATGCCGTTGAGTATCGGCATGCTGATATCCACCACAACCACGTCCGGCTTGAGCCGTAAAGCAGCGTGGAGGAGGGCCTGGCCGTCCATTACTGCCCCGACAACGTCGTAGTGGCGTTCGAGCAATCGCCGTACCCCCTCCAGAATCAGGGAGTGATCGTCGCCCAGCAAAACGCGAACTCGATTCATGATGGCCTTTCAAACAGCGGGACTGACGCGGTGATTTCCGTACCTTCTCCCTGTTCTGAGGAAACCAGCAACGTTCCGTTCACTAGCCGGATCCGCTCCCGCATGCTGATGATCCCTAATCCCGGCTTCGTTATGTGATCTGGAAATCCTCGTCCATTGTCCTTGACGCTCAATTGCATTAGGGTGCCAACCACCTTGAGCGCAACGCTCACCTCCGTCGCCCTTCCGTGGAGCACCGCATTTCGTAAGCTCTCTTGGGCGATTCGATAAAGGCTGGTGGCGCCTGCGGCGTCCAGCCGGGAATCATCCACGAGGCCCTCGAATTCCACACGGACCCGTTGCGCTTCTTCGAACTCCTGGCAAAACTCCTCCAGAGCGACGCTCAATCCGAAATCCGAGATGACCGAAGGATGCAAACCGTGCGAGAGTCTCCGGACTTCGGTGGATGCGTTCAGCGCCTGGCTCTGAAGAGCGCGAATCCGTACGCATATCTCGCCGAGCGAATCGGGTATCTCGCCGGCCAACTTGCCAAGCTCGATTGAAAGAAAAGCAAGCCGTTGCGTGATGTCGTCATGCAACTCACGGGCTAGGCGCCGCCGCTCGTCCTCTTGGGCGTTGAGAAGGCTTCCGGCGAGCGCGCGAAGCTGCTGTTCGCTTTCGCGCAGCGCAGTCTCCGCCTGCTTGCGCCGTGTGATGTCCGAAACAAAGCTAACGGCAAGCAGTCCCCGCCTGGTATCGACGCTGCTGAGGCTAACTTCGATCGGAAACTCGGAGCCATCCTTGCGGATGCCCAGCAGCTCCCATCCGGTACCCATGGGCCTCGTTTTGGGGTGCAAGCCGAACCCGGCCCGATGCAGCTTGTGGCTTTCCCTAAAGCGCTCAGGCAACAAAACCTCAAGTGGCCGGCCGAGCAAATCGTTTGAGTCATAGCCAAACATCTCCCCCGCCATCCGGTTCGCCACCACAATCTCGCCGTTGGAATCGACTGCCACGACTGCTTGCGCCGCCGTGTCCAGTAACGCGCGCGTGGTGGCCTCGCTTTCCCGCAACATTTCTTCCGTCCGTTTGCGCTGCGTCATGTCTTCGGCAAAATATGAGAATGCCCTTCCGGCAATCCGTCCTTGTCTCCCCATGGCCGGATCTCCCAGCGTAGCCATCTCGTTGTCTCGCGTCCGGACCGGTCCCAACGGTCCTCGTCCTCGCGGAATGTCTCGCCTGCCAGGCAGCGCCGATGGATGGCCTTCCAGCGCTCGGGAATTCCGGAAAAACGTCATAATGCGAACGCCCGATGGTCTGCGCGCTATCGAGCGAGTAATCCGCGCACCAGCGGTCGCTCACCTGCAGATAGCACATGCGGCGATCCAGCATCGCTACAGCGGCCGGCACATGCTTTACGAACGTGTTCAGTAGCTCCTCCCGGGCCTGCAACGACGCCGTCCGCTCGCGAACCCGATGGTCCAATTCCGCGTTCAGCCGGGAAAGCTGATCCTGCGCCTCCGCGGTTTGATAGCTGTATCGCTTCACGTTCCGGTAGAGCGACACCACCACCAGAACGATCAATCCGTACCCCAAAGCAAGGGACCACGCAAAGCGTACCCTGGTAGCTGACAGCGCCTGTTCGCGGATCTGTAGAAGGCGCTCCTCCTCGCTATACATGTCGTTCGCGAGCGTCCGAATGGAATCCCTAAGCTCCTTGCCGGGGTCGATACCTGCCTTGCCTGCGATCTCGATAGCGCCGGCCTTATACAGTTGCACATTCTTCTCGATTTGAGCTAACCGACCTGTTACAAGGGGTGTCAGCTTGCCGATTATTTCCTGCCGACGAGGGCTGTCGATGGTAAGCTTACCGAGCGTCGCGAGTTGCCGGCGTGCGTCCTCCGCGGCATCGTGGTATGGCTCCAGATACCTTTCCTCGGCGGTCAGCAGATAGCCCCTTTGACTACTCTCAGCTCTCTCGAAGTCCTTGAGCAACTGCTCCACAGAGAGTTGCACCAGCAACGTATGCTCCACCAAGACGCCTTCACGCCCGGCCTCGCGCGCAACCAGCCCCATCACCACGCTCACCAGCAGCGGGATCATGAGCAGAAGAGCCAGGCGCCCGCGCGTCTCTATGTGAATACCCCGTTTAATGAGAGAAGTGGCAGATTTGTTCACTTGAAGGTGCGATTGGGCAATCCCCCTGCCACCCGCATCCTCCAGAATCCATTGGTATTTGTCGACGAGTTTCGAATGGGTTGCGCGATTTCCCTCAGGTTGAAGCCGCGTGATCCGCTATAATCCCATTGCCTGGATGATAATGAAGATCAACAGCCTCTCGTCAATATCCTTCACTTTGGGGTTTCTGATTTTGACCGCTTGCTCGCAGTCGCCGTCGCAGGACAAACGTGAGGCGGATACCCGTGCTCTGCGCGAGGGTGAGGTTGCCGCTCTCGTCAAGGACTGGGCGGGCAAGGATGCGGATCGCATTGCCGCCCACTTCACGGATGATGGAAACGTCATGGTCCCGAATTCTCCCACGATGACCGGCCGGGACACGATTGCCAAGACGATGAAGGATCCCCTGGCCGATCCGAACTGGTCACTCGCCATGCAGCCCGTCCAAGTGGAAGTCTCAAGCGGCGGCGATCTGGGCTACGCCCGTGGAACGTATGTCCTCACCGCCACCGATCCAGCGAGCAAGAAAGTGGGTACCGAGAAGGGCCGGTTTGTAATCATCTTTCGCAAGCAATCCGATGGATCGTGGAAAGCTGTCCAGCAGATCAGCAACACCGAAACCTTGGTCGCGCTCAAATAGGGAGCCCCGCTCCGCGCTCCGCGCCCCAGCCGATGGGGCTCCATGCACCATGCATTCCAGGTCAGGTGTATAGTGAAATGTCCTCTGCGAGGTCCCCATGCCTGATTTGACCATCGTGATTCCGATTCTGATCGTCGTAATCTACTTGCTGTCCTCCATCAAGATTCTGGCGGAATACGAGCGGGGCGTCATCTTCCGTCTGGGCCGCGTGCTGCCGCAGCCCAAAGGACCGGGCGTCATCCTGGTGTTCGCTCCCATCGACCGCATTGTGCGCATCTCGCTCCGCATCGAAGCCATGGAAGTGCCGCCGCAGGACGTAGTCACGCGCGACAACGTCACTGTAAAGGTAAACGCAGTGGTCTATTTCAGGGTGTTGGACCCGACCAAGGCCGTGCTCGAGGTCGCTAATTTTCTTTACGCGACGTCGCAAGTTGCACAAACCACCTTGCGCAGCGCGCTCGGCGAAGTGGAGCTGGACGAACTGCTCAGCCAGCGCGAGAAGCTCAATTTGCGCCTCCAATCGGTGCTCGACGCGCACACCGGGCCGTGGGGCGTGAAGGTAACGGTGGTGGAAGTGAAGCAAGTGGATCTGCCGGAGCAGATGATTCGCGCCATCGGCAGGCAAGCCGAGGCCGAGCGCGAGCGCCGCGCCAAGATCATCCACGCCGAAGGCGAGTACATGGCGGCCGAAAAACTGAGCATGGCCGCCGAAATGATTCAAAAACAGCCCGCCGCGCTCACGTTGCGCTATCTTCAAACCCTGGTGGAAATCGGCGCCGACAAAAACACAACGGTTGTGTTCCCCTTGCCCATCGATATATTCTCATCATTAGGCCAGGCACTGGACAATCTGGCGGGGAAGAAGCAACCGGAGCGGAAACTGGAAGGCTGATCCAACGTGCCGAAAAACGACGAAGGCGAATTTGAACTGATACTTGGGAATCGCCAACTGATCAGCGTGTTCCTGATCGTGGTGGTCTTGCTGGGCGTATTTTTCTCCATGGGCTACATCGTCGGGCGCAATTCCTCTCCTGCGGCCGGCGCCGCGGAGGCAGCCCGCGCCGACAAGTCGAGCGACAAATCCGGGAGCGATACTCATCCAGTGGAGTCGGCGTCCGCCGACAACTCCAGTTCCACACCGACAACGGATGTGACGGCGCCGGACGACACGGCTCCCGCCACAACCCCCCCTTCAATCACACAACCGGAAAAACCTGCGGCGGCTGCGAAACCCGCTCCCGCTCCAGCGAAGGAAACTAAATCCAAGCCGTCCCCAGCGCGTGAAGCGGCTCCCCCGCCCGCTCCTCAGCGAGCTCCTGTGGCCGGCCAGCTCACCGGACAATACTGGCAGGTGGTGGCGACAGCGCGGCCGGATGCCGAGATCATCGCCGAGGCGCTGGCCAAAAAGGGCTTCCACGCGGTGCTCGCTCCCGCCCCCAAGGACGGCGTGTTCCGCGTTCTGGTTGGGCCGCTCGCGGATGCTCCCACCCAGGCTCAGACGCGCACCAACCTCGAAGCCGCCGGTTTCAAGAATCCGATCATGCGCAGATATTGAGGGCGCTAATCAACTTCAGCCTGGCATTGCTCTCGGCACTGCTTCTGGTTCTCTGCTATCCGAATTTGATTCTTCCGAGCCAAGGTTTGCCGTGGCTGGCTCCGATTGCGCTGGTCCCGCTGCTGATCGCACTGGCCTGGGAACCGCGGCCGCTGTGGCGATTTCTGCTGGGCGAGTTCGCGGGGATCGTTTACTGGTTCTTCATTTGTTACTGGATTCAATTCGTGCTCGAGGTCCACGGCGCGATGGGACGCTGGGGTGGCTGGGGAACATTTGCGCTGTTTTGTGTTTTGAAGTCGCTGCACCTGGCGCTGTTCAGTATGCTGGCCGCGGTGCTGCTGAAGACCCGCTACGCGATTCCGGCGATTGCGGCGCTTTGGACCGGCATCGAGCGCACGCACGGTACTTTCGGCTTCGCCTGGCTCACGCTCGGCAACGCGGGAATCGATATGCCGTTGCCGCTGCGCGTTGCGCCGTTCGTGGGGGTCTATGGTATTTCGTTCGTGTTCGCACTGATCTCGGCGGTGGTGACTTTACTCATCCTCAGACGCGGGCGCCGGAACCTGTACTGGCTGGCCGTGATTCCCGGGCTGTTGTTGCTTCCGGAGTTACCGGCTCGCGAAACGCCGGCCGAATCCGCATTAGTGTTGCAGCCCAACATGCCAGAAGAAGAGCAGTGGACCACTGCGTCGGCAGCGGAGGAACGCGATCATGTGATTCGCGAATCGCTGGACGCGTCGGAACGGAGCAATCAACAGATCGTCATTTGGCCGGAAAGCCCGGGACCGCTGTACTACTATCGCGATCCGCGGTTTCACGAAGAAGCGGCGCAATTGGCGCAACAGGCGCACGCTTACTTTTTGTTTGGCACAGTTGCTGAAACTTCGGACGGCGCTCCGCTCAATTCGGCCGTTTTGCTGCGGCCCGATGGGGCGCTGGTGGACCGCTACGACAAAATCAACCTGGTTCCGTTTGGCGAGTACGTGCCTCCGCCCTTCGGCTTCGTGAATCGCATCACGCAAGAGATCAGCGACTTCGTGCCGGGAAATCGAATTGTGGTTTTTTCAATGGATGACTCACACCGGCTCGGCGTGTTTATCTGCTATGAATCGGTGTTCCCCGATGAAGTGCGGAAGTTCGTCAAAGGCGGCGCCAATCTGCTCGTGAACATTTCGAACGACGGCTATTTCGGGCACAGCGCTGCGCGCGAGCAGCATTTGGAAATTGCGCGGATGCGGGCGGTGGAAAATAGCCGCTGGCTGATCCGGTCGACAAACGACGGCATTACCGCGGTAATCGATCCGGCAGGCAATGTTGACGAGCGTCTGCCGATGTATCAGGAGACGATTGCCACGATGCATTTTGCGTTTCGACGCGGACAAACGTTCTATACAACTTTTGGGGATTGGTTTGCGTGGGGATGCCTGGGGGCCGCGATCGGTGCCTTGGTTTGGTCGCAGCGTCCGAATTATTCTCCCGAGCCTAAAACCCCGCTCAACCATGCCGGATCACGAGTACGTCCCCGTCCTTGACGATATATTCTTTGCCTTCCAGCCGCAGCAAACCTTTTTCGCGAACGCCGGGATAACCGTTGTGATCGATGAGCGCCTGCCAGTTCACCACTTCGGCGCGAATGAACTTTTTCTCGAAATCGCTATGGATGGCTCCAGCGGCTTTTTGCGCGGTGCTGTGCATGGGAATAGTCCAGGCGCGCACTTCTGTTTCGCCTGCCGTGAGGAACGACATCAGGCCGAGCAGGGCGTAGGTCGCCTTAATCAGGCGTTCGAGTCCGGATTCTTTCAGGCCGTAGCTCGCCAGATATTCGCGGGCTTCGTCAGGTGAAAGTTCGGCTAGCTCGGCTTCGATCTTGCCGCAGATCGCCGTGACGGCGGTGTTGGTGCGCCCAGCGAGCGGCCCATTGCGATATTCTTCTTCGATTTGATGCAGACGCCCGGCATCTTCTTCGCCGATATTCAGAACGAATAGCAGCGGCTTCTGCGAAAGAAACTGGAAGCCGCGAATCAGCTTTTCTTCGTCGGGCGTCAGTTCGAGAGTGCGCAGCGCGACGTTTTTCTCCAGGGTCGCCTTGCAGCGCTCGAGCAGCGCGTATTCGCGATCCAGATCGGCGCTTTTGATCTTCTTGCGATCTTTGTCGAGCCGCTCCATGCGCTTCTCAACAACCACCAGATCGCTCAAGATCAGCTCGATCTCGACGTCTTCGAGATCTCGCACCGGGTCCACCGAGCCTTTTTCGTGCGGCACGGTGTCGCTCTGAAACAGCCGCAGCACGTGGGCCAGCGCATCGGCGACGCGCATGCTGGCGAGGTAGCTGGGATCGCGCAGCGCTTCTTTGGAGATAGCGGGGAAGTCCAGATATTCGACCGTAGCTTGCGTGATTTTGGGCGGCTCAAATATTTTAGCGAGAGCATCCAGCCGGGCGTCCGGCACCTTGGTGATGCCCACGCGCGCTTCCATCACGCCGACGCGGGTGGCTTCATGCACGCCGGTTAGGATGGTGAACAACGATGTCTTGCCTACCATGGGCAGGCCGATGATTGCAGTTTTCATTATTTTATTGAGCCGTGACCGAGAAGCGGCGGGCTACAAAGGGACCTCGACCAGAGTCATGATCTCTTGCAGAATCCGTTCGCTCAATTCGGTGCTGCGTTGCGAGAGCGAGGTGCGGGCGTTGATCGCAATGCGATGCGCGAACACCGGGATGACGAGCCGTTTGACGTCGTCCGGGATCGCGTATTCGCGCCCTTCCATCAGCGCTAGCGCCTGCGCGGCGCGGTACAAGGCTTGTGACCCGCGCGGGCTCACACCCAAGGCCAGCGATTCGTGACTGCGCGTTTTTTCCACGATGGCCAGCATGTAGTCCACCAGGCTGTCATCCATCGTCACTTGCGCCGCTTGTTCCTGCAATCGCAAAAGCTCGGGAGCGGACAGAACCGCCGCCACGCTTTCGGTGTGAGTGCCTTCGGGGGCGCGCACGATTTCGCGTTCGGCGTCGCGCTCCGGATATCCAATGCGAATGCGCATGAGGAAGCGATCCAACTGGCTCTCGGGAAGCGGATAAGTTCCGTGATGCTCCACGGGATTCTGCGTAGCGACCACCATGAAAGGCTGCTCTAGGACGTGTGACCGGCCCTCAATGGTGACCTGCACCTCATTCATGGCTTCGAGCAGCGCCGACTGCGTCTTGGGCGTGGCGCGGTTGATTTCGTCGGCCAAAAGAAAATTCGTGAATACGGGACCGGGTTTGAACTGGAATTCCTGGCTATGTGCGTTGTAAATTGTGACGCCCAGAACGTCGCTGGGCAGCATGTCGCTGGTGAACTGGAGGCGATGAAACCGGCAATGCACGGACCGCGCCAAGGCCTGCGCCAGCGTGGTTTTGCCGACGCCCGGAACGTCCTCAATGAGCAGGTGGCCGCGGGCCAGCAGACACACCATCGACAGTCGGACGACTTCCGCTTTGCCGCGAATGGTGGAATTAAGCGACACCTCCAAATCGTTCAGTTTGGAGAGCGTCACCGGGGGCGCAACCATTATTGCCATTGTACCGTGAGAGGGGGGAACTTCCGCGAGGTGGAAGAACGGCCGTCCACGCCGAGGGCGTCTTAAGCGTAACCGCGCTATGATCGAGAACCGGGGCGGCCTTGGCGATTTCCAGACGCAGATTCGTTCGCTCATTGACAGCGCCAGTCGCCGCTGGCATCGCTCGACGGATGGCTGCGGCACCTTTGAGTCTCGATCTCGTGAAGGAGTTGTCGGCCTCGACCGTTCAGGCAATCTCGCCCGACGGAACGAAGCTGTGCGTTGAGGACTGGATGGAGCGTGGCTATCCGATACGCGTGCTCGAAACCGGCGCCTGGCGCGTCATTTACTCGGGCCGATTCGAAACGCGGACGTATGTGACAGGGTTCCTTGGAGACGACCAGTCATTTATGTGCGAAGGCTCAACACTGTGGCGAGCAATCGTCGACCTGCGGACCGGTGAGCGCGCCCTCAGTCACCCGGCCTATAATCCCCGCGAACATCAAGGCGACACCTTCACGCCGGCAGGGGATCGAACGCTGTTGACGACCCACTGGCAATCTCCGCCGCACGAGACAAAGACATTGAGCCTGGTGGCTCTCCCGGACTATCGGGAGATCGTCAAGGTTCCGTATTCAACTCAACCGCGAAAGCCGAGGCCGGTCAAGGGGGTGATGTCGCTAAACACGGAATGGGGACCAGTGCTGTCGGACCGTCGGAACGTCGTCGCGTATTCTTTCGATAACGTTCTGGTGTGCCGTCTAGTGGATGATCTGTCAGTTGTATGGATGAAGTCAGTCCAGCCTGGCCTTGAACTGTTGAGAATCGCTGTCTCCGCTGATGGAACCCGCATTGCGGCATCCGTCGGCGATCCTCGAGTCGAGGATCTCACTCGCGGATGGCGGCAGCATTATCTCGGTGTGTACGATGGCGGCACTGGTGAGGAGGTCGCACGACTTCAGATCGACGGGACGGACTGGATCGCCTTATCAGCCGATGGCAAACTCATCGCTGTGGTTTCGCACGAGGCCGGCGAGAAAGGCGCTTCTTTGCCGACAGCCTCAATTTATCAAATATCGTCCGGACGGAAGGTTGCCTCGGTTGCGCAGGGCCCGGTTAAGCAGGGGCGCCATCAGTGGTTGGAAGCGGGCATCACAGCAGCATTCACGTCGGACGGCAAATATCTGATCACGTCGGGGATGGCCACCCGGGTTTGGAGTTTGGGAGACGTGGCGGGGCAGCATGCGTGAGGCGGCGACACACAATCGAGAACCTGGGCAACTTCCGCGAGGCGGAAGATCGGCCGCTCGGAAACTTCAACATTCGCGGCCCTGAAGGCTCATAATGGGTTTAAGTATCAGTCGGCTCCATCCAGACTGTGGAAAGGCTGAGAATGACGGTCACTCTCGAAATCCCAGAAGAACTGGCCCAACGTTTAGGATCGCAGGCCGCCCGCATGTCGCGTGAAGCACTCGCGCTCGAGGCCCATCGGCAAGGATTGTGGACAGAAGCCGAGCTTGGGCGGTTCTTGGGCCTGACACGCCTGGCGTTGGATCAGTTTCTGAAGGATCACGGAGTGGAAGTTTCGTATGGCTGGGAAGATCTGGAGCGCGAGCGGGAGGTTCATCGCAAACTCGCGGGCTCCTGATGTTGGTAATTGCCGACACCAGCCCGCTGAACTATCTGGCGTGGGTCGACGCGGTCGACATCCTGCCGCTGCTGTACGGAAAGGTCCTGATTCCGCCTGAGGTCCGCGCCGAACTTCTGGCCACTGATGCTCCTGAGGTGGTGCGGTCCTGGGCTGGGGACCTCCCATCTTGGATCGAGATCTGCGCGTCGGACCCGGTTCTGCGCGACGATCCTCGCTGGCGGGTTCTCGATCTTGGCGAGAGGGCCGCGTTGGCACTGGCCGCTGCGAGGCAGCCGTCGATCCTCTTGATGGATGAGCGGGCGGGTACCGAGATTGCACGGGCTCAGGGATTCGCGGTTACGGGAACGCTCGGTGTATTGGATGAGGCCGCGCGCCGTCACCTGATTTCACTACCTGATGTGATGGAGCGTTTGAAACGCACTTCTTTCCGGTATCCGAAGGCGGTACTCGAGCGATTGCTCGACGAAGATGCGAGGCGACGCCTCGGCTAGCCGCCCGATGCCGTCAACAGCCGGTCCGCGCGCAACGTCTCGGCGGCCTCTTCGCTTTCGGCCCAATCCACGCCCTTGGCTGTCACAGCGAAGCGGCCATTGTCCATGCGGATGACCAAGCCGTTTTCCTTGAGATACCACAAGCTGAACTCGAGATGCTCCCGCGGGCAGCCGAGCAGATCCTCCAGCTCGTGCAGGTTCATGGATGGCTTCTCGGGCTGATTGCAGCGCTGCGTGTAGAGCAAGTCCACGATTCCGCGCCGTTTGGATTTTTCGGCGCGTTTCCCCATGGCAGCCTGCTTCTGGTCGAAGATGCGCCAGCGGACTTGCCGGTAGGCGTGCAGATGCACATCGTATGCGGCGCGCTTTTCTGGCTCGCTCAACACCCGGTAGGCGTCGGTGATCGCACGGAACGCCCGCTCGTCACCCGTGGTTGCATTGTCGGGATGATAGCGCTGCGCGAGCAGGCGGTAGACGCGATGAATCATGTCCGGGTCTGCGTTCGGGCTGATCTGCAGCAGTTCGTAGTAGTCCGGGACTGCTTCACCAGCCGGGCCGCTCGGCTCCGGGCCTGTTTCGAAGGCCAGTCCCGAGCGGTAGCCGCCCCGGATCGCGTCGCATTGGATCACGCGGGCGCGGACTTTGGCGGGCGATCCGTCCTTGCCCAAGTGCCCTCGCACAACAATTACGGCGTCAAGCGCGAGTGCGCAGTCGGTTTCCACTCCCAGACCGGAATCGCTGGTATCCAGGACCTTCGCCTGCATCTCGCCATCCGAGCCGGGTACGTTTAGAAGCGTGACTCTTTGCGATTCGCCGGAGCGAACGGACTTTTGGCGCGTCTTCTTTCGACGTTCAGACACTTCTGGCATAAGGTATTTGCCTACGTTATCGGCACTTCGCGGGGGGAAGCTTAGCCCACGCGTTCCCCGTCGTAGCAGTGTTTTAATGAAACAGACATGTCAACGTCATGCCGGTTCGCTAGGCTGGAGGGCACTTTCGTGAAGATTGCTACGCGATTTACTCTTTTGCTTGCTGCGGCCGCCGGGGCGCTTCTGGCCCAAGCCCCGAGAGCGGACACACTTCCCACGGCCGGCCTGCTGAGCGAACCGGGGCCGACGTTCCGGATCGCCGCGGATCAGTTGCCCGATCCACTGACGCTCATCGCCTATGGCGACCAACGGTTCACGGACCCCGCGAACACGCGGCAGACCAATCCGCGAATTCGCCAGTGGCTGGTGAACCAGATCGCCAGAGAGCATCCGGCCGCGGTGATCATGAATGGGGACGTGCCGTTGGGAGGCAACGTGCCAAGCGATTACGCGGTGTTTCAGGCCGAGACCAAATCCTGGCGCGACCTGCATCTGCACGTGTTCGCGACGCTCGGGAATCACGAGTTTCACGGCGATCCGCAGCAGGCGCTGGAGAACTGGTGGAACGCTTTCCCCGAGATGCGCAACCGGCGCTGGTACTCGGTGCAGCTCGGTGCGCGAGTTTACCTGCTGGCCCTGGACAGCGACACTTCGTTGCTTCCGGGCAGCGACCAGGCGCGCTGGGTAGAAAAACAGATCGACGGGCTGCCGGTGTCGATCGATTTTGTGATCGTGACCATGCATCATCCACCGGTGGCCGATACGCAACAGCACATCGAAGTAGATCACAACGCGCGGCCGAACGAGATCGCGCTGCGGGACTATCTGTCGAAGGTGGCCCCCAAGTGCCACGCGAGTTTTCTGGTCAGCGCCGGGCACATCCACAATTACGAGCGCGCCGTGGTGGATGGCGTGACGTACCTAGTCTCCGGCGGTGGCGGGGCGCCGCCTTATTTCGTGGAGCGCACGCCCGAGGATCTATACAAGAGCATCCTGTTCCCCAACTATCACTACGTGAAGCTGACGGTTGAGAAGGACCGTCTGCATGCGGCCATGTACCGGGTGGAAAATCCGGAGGTAGAGAATCTGACCGTGGAGCTGAAGGACAGTTTCGACCTTGTCGTAAAGCCGAAGTGAATCGTACCCTAAGAGGGTGAAATCCGACATTCCTCCCGATCACTTGGAGCGTGCTCAAGCCAGGGTTGAGCAGCTTTTGGTTGCGCTGCGCAAGGAGACCGCGCGGCTTCCGCCGGTGGCCGATTCGGCGCTGGTGTACCGGCCGGACGCGGAGCACCTGGATGTGGGGCAAGCTGAGTGACGATCCGGGAAGCGGCTCGCGCGCTGCGATCGCGGCGGGTGTCGTCGGTGGAGCTGACTAGGCAATGCCTGGATCAGATTGCGAAGCTCAATCCTGTTCTGAACGCGTTTATCACGGTGACTGGTGAGTCAGCGCTGGCGTGCGCTCAGGAGTTGGATCGCGAAATCGTGCAGAGCATCGACCGGGGGCCGCTGCACGGCATTCCGATCGCACACAAGGATCTGATGTGGACCAAGGGCGTCCGCACGACATCCGGCTCGAAGATCTTCGCGGATTTTGTCCCCGGCGCCGATGCGGTGGTAGTGGAAAGGCTGGCGGCGGCCGGGGCAGTGATGGTCGGAAAGGCTGGACTGCACGAGCTGGCCTACGGGATCACATCCAATAATCCGCACTTCGGCGCGATTCGAAACCCGCGCAACCCGGACCATTCGCCGGGCGGATCGAGCGGCGGGTCGGGCGTGGCGGTGGCGGCGGGGATGGCGTTCGTGGCGACGGGCACCGATACGGGCGGATCGATTCGCGTGCCGGCGTCATTTTGCGGAGTGGCGGGGCTGAAACCGACCTACGGCTTGGTCGACCGCGCCGGAGTTCAGCCGCTGGGGTTGAGCCTGGATCACGTGGGGCCGCTGGCGCGGACGGTGGCTGATGTTCGGATCGCGCTGGATGCCATAGCCGATCCAGCGCAACGCAAAGCCGCGCCGGCGTCGCTGAGCGAAATCCGAGTGGGGCTGCCGGAGAATTTCTATTTCGACACCGTGGCGCCGGATGTAAAGGCTGCGGTCCAGATAGCGGCACGGCGGGCTGAAGAGCTGGGCGCTCGCGTGATCCCAACCCAGGTGCCGGACATCGAAGCTCTGAACACGGTTGGCCTCACAATTCTGCTGTCGGAGGCGACGGCGGTGCATCAAGCCCAATTGCATCGGCGCGGCGATTTTGGAGCCGACGTGCTGGCGTTGCTGGATCAGGGCTCGCTGATTCCCGCCGCGGACTACATCAATGCGCAGCGTGTCCGCAAGGTCCTGCTCAGCGATTTTCACGCATTGTTCCGCACCATCGACTGCCTGTTCACGCCCACGACGCCCATTACCGCGCCGCGGATCGGGCAGACCGAGACCACGCTCGACGGCGTTCAGTACGACACGCGGATGCTGACCACGCGTTTTGTTCGCGGGTTCAATGCGCTCGGATTCCCCGCCCTATCGATTCCCTGCGGTTCGACTTCCGAAGGCCTTCCGATCGGATTGCAACTCATCGCCCGGCCATTGGAGGAGAATCTGCTGCTGATGCTCGGTGAGTGTCTGACGGAGGCCGGAACAGCAGTTTTGGCATAATGAGTTCGTTGCCAACCTCAACCGCAAGAGCCCGCCGTTCCCAAGCGGCTCTGCTCTATCAATGGAAGTCCAGCCCGTATAGCAGTCACTCAGCCCTGCTGCGCCTATTTCCGGCCGAGGGACACGGCATGGCTGTGCTGGATGCCGGTTGCGGTAACGGTTATCTGGCGGCTGCGCTGGCCGCACGGGGTTTCCGCGTCACGGGAATCGAACGGCGCGGCGGATACCGGAACGACTTTCCGGCATCGGTGGAGCTCATCGAAGGCGACCTGGACCATGGCCTCCCGGCAACTTTCGGGCATTTTGATTACGTCGTGTGCGCCGATATTCTGGAACATCTGCGGCACCCTGGTGATTTACTCGAAGAGCTCCGCGGCGTGGTGAGCCCGGGGGCGCGCCTGTTCGCTTCGCTTCCCAACAGCGGAAATATTTACTTCCGCTGCCAAGTCGCATTGGGGCGCTTTCCGCAACACGACCAAGGGCTTTTCGACCGCACGCACCTGCACTTCTACACTTGGGACGGCTGGCAGCAGCTCTTCCGCGAGTGCGGATTTCGGGTGCGTTCCATCGACGTGACGGGCGTTCCGTTCGAAGCGGCTTTCACTGGCCAGGGCACCTCGGTGCTGCTCCGTGCCGCGGAATGGCTCAGCTATCGGGCTGCGCGGCTTTGGAAGACCCTCTTCGCTTACCAGTTTGTTGTTGCGTGCGTGCCGGATGATGGTGCCGGACCATGACACCTCCACTGGCCAAACCCAAAGTCGTGGTGGTGATGCCGGCCTATAACGCGGCCAAGACGCTGCGCATGACTTACGCGGAACTGCCCCACGACGTCGTCGATCTGGTGATCCTGGTGGATGACGGGAGCCGCGACGAAACCATCGAGATTGCTCGAAGCCTGGGCCTGGAGCTATTCGTACACGACCGCAATTACGGATACGGCGCCAACCAGAAGACCTGCTATCGCGAGGCTCTGCGCGCGGGCGCGGATGTCATCGTGATGGTCCATCCCGATTATCAGTACGATCCCAGGCTCCTTCCCGAGATCATCCAGCCCATCCGCAAGGGCGAGGCCGACGTGGTGCTTGGCTCGCGGCTGCTGGGAGGCCATCCAATGCGCCAGGGCATGCCTTGGTGGAAGTACATCGCGAACCGTTTCCTGACCGGCCTGGAGAACTGGTGCTTCGGTTTGCATCTATCGGAATATCACACCGGCTACCGCGCTTACACTCGTGCCGCGTTGGAGAGCGTGAACCTGGAAATGAACTCCGACGACTTCATTTTCGACCAGGAGATCATGGCGCAGTTCGTGGAGCTAAAGCTGCGTATCGCTGAGGTGCCCGTGCCCACGCGCTATTTTCCGCAAGCCTCATCGGCGTCCTTCGTACAGAGCACGATCTACGGATTGTCGATCCTGCGAGTCTTGTGGCGATTCTGGCTGCATCACCGCGGGTGGTCGAGGCGGCGGCAGTTTGAAAGCCTGGAGAGGCGGTATTCCAGCGCGTCGCGTACGCGGGAGTAAGCCCCGGCCACTAAGCCAGTTGCCCACTCGTGTCCCGCAACGTTCTACAATGGGAGCGAGTGTTTAAAGCTATCTTTCCAGCCTTGGCGATTTTCGCCGTGGGGTGGGCCGCTCTCGGTGCAACCCCCACAAAGTCGCATAAGCGCCATCATAGTTCGACCGTGGCGGCGTCGGGATCGGCCTCTCACAAGCCTGCAACGAAAGGCGCCAAGACCGCGACGACGGCGTCCAAGTCCACAAAAGGCAAGACCACGAAAACGGCCGCGAATCGCAAAGGGAAGTCGGCCCGGCACCCGTCACGCTACTACCAGCAAGCCCCGTCTCCGGAGCGCTACAAGGAAATCCAGCAGGCCCTGGCGAGCAAAGGATACCTCCAGGGCGAGCCGACCGGCGAGTGGGGCTCCGAATCGGTGGAGGCTCTCAAACGTTTCCAAACCGATCAGAACCTGACGGCCGACGGAAAAATCAGCTCGCTTTCCCTGATCGCCCTGGGCCTCGGCCCGAAACGCCTGACCGCTAAATCGGAGACCGCTCCGCAGCAGCCGGGCGCGCCAGCATCCTCGCCCGCGCCTCTTCAATGACAGTCGGCGTCCCGAAGGAAATAAAAGACCACGAAACACGGGTCGGGCTGGTTCCGAGCGGAGTGACGGCGTTGCGCGAATCCGGACATCGCGTCTTTGTAGAAACGCAGGCCGGCGCGGGCAGTTCGCTTCCGGACAAGGAATACGTCGACGCGGGGGCCGAGATTCTCCCCACTGCAGCCGAGGTTTGGAACAAGTCCGATCTTGTCATCAAGGTCAAAGAGCCGCAGCCCTCCGAATACGCGCATTTCCGGCCTGACCTGATCCTGTTCACCTACCTGCATCTGGCGCCGCTGCCGGAGCTCACGCAGAAGTTGGTGGACGCCAAGGTCAATTCAGTCGGCTATGAGACCATTCGCGAGCGCGATGGTTCGCTGCCGCTGCTCACGCCCATGAGCGAAGTGGCGGGGCGCATGGCGGTGCAGGTGGGCGCCGTATCGCTTGAGCGGCCCAACGGCGGCCGTGGCATTTTGCTGGGCGGCGTACCCGGAGTCGCTCCCGCCAATGTGGTGATTTTGGGCGGCGGCGTGGTGGGCCACAATTCGGCCAAGATGGCGGTGGGACTGGGCGCGCACGTCACGATCATCGATCGGAATCTCGATCGGCTGCGCGCGCTGGACGACATCTATAGCAGCCAGGTGGTCACGCTGGCATCGAACACGTTCACGATTCGCGAGGCGGTCCGCAATGCCGATCTCGTGGTGGGCGCGGTGCTGATTCCCGGCGCGTCGGCGCCCAAGCTGGTGCGGCGCGAAATGTTGAAGACCATGAAGCCCGGCGCCGTGATGGTGGACGTCGCCATCGATCAGGGCGGATGCTTTGAGACTTCGCACGCCACCACGCACACCGATCCTGTTTATTTCGTCGATGGTGTGCTGCACTACTGCGTGTCGAACATGCCGGCGGCTGTGCCGCATACATCCACGTTCGCCTTGACCAACGCGACATTTCCGTACCTGGCGGAGCTTTGCGCCAAGGGCTTGGAACGCGCGTGCCAGGACAATCCGGCCATTCGCGAAGGCGTAAATACGTACGCCGGGCACATCACGCATCCGGGTGTGGCGCAATCGCAGGGCGTCGTCCCGAGCGAGCTTATGGCTTTGCTGTAGCCGGCGCGGCGGGAGCGGCGGCTGGTGAAAACACGGCCTCGGCCTTTTCCGTTTTTAACAAATCGCCCTTTTCCTGTTCTTTGACCACCAGCGTCGCTCGCGCGGCGTCGGCTGGAACTCTCCACAGCTTGGTAATTTCGCGCTGCTCCTTCTTATTCAGCACGAAGGCCGCCGGATGAAGCAGCGTGCTCGGTTTGTCCCAATGGCCGTTGGTTTCCGCCTGGCCGGTGAGTTCGATCGCGATCGGAACCGTGGCGCGATCTTCGGTGTTGATTACTTTCACGCGCACGAAGATCAGGTTCTCGCTTTGCTTATCCATCTTCAGACTGATGTCCAGCTTGGGCGGCTTCGAGCAACCAGTCAAACTGAGTACAACAAGCAACGGCAGAAACGTTTTCATCATATTAGCCTAGACGTTTTCGGCTCTCCCACGCGTTTTTCCAGGCGGGCCGCGCGGCGATCGAGCGCCTCGGACGGTTCCAGTTCCATTGCGCTTCGCGTCATTTCGAGCGCCAGCGCGTAATTGCGTTCGCGGCGCTCATAATACTTCGCAAGTTCGACGAACGCCGCGGCGCGCCAGGGATTTTTCGAAGCCGCGAGATCGGTCAGCACGGGAAGCGCGGCATGTTCGCGGCCCGAGCTTTTTCTCGAGCGCCGCGATGTCCCACAGGGTGCGAAACAGCAGGTCGTCCGAAAGATTCTTCTCGATCGCCTGCCGAAACAGTGCCAGCGCATTTTCGTGCTGCTCGGCTTGCCGCCACCAGCGGGCGAGCCCAACCATTTCGGCGCCGTGCGAGAACTGGGCGTGCTCGGGATGAAAGGCGCGGGGAACGATCGCAGTGAGGCAGGCCAGCGTCAGAATGTCGATGGCGTTGTGATGAAACACCGGCATCAACCGAAAGATCTCGTGGGTTCGCACGTATTCGAAATAGACGTAGGGAATCATCTCGCCCGGCAAATCGCCTTGCCGTTCGACGCCCAGGATTTGATTCTCCAGATCCACCAGCCGGCAACTGTCGAATCGCAAATTCCACAGGCGGCGCGCGCCGAGCAACAGGTCCAAATGTTCCATCGCAGAGAACGGCGGTCGTTGGCGCACCATGCGGAAGCGTGTTTCAAGCAGCGGCTGATCGAAAGTGCGGCCGTTGTAGGTGATCAGCACTTCAAATTGCTTCAGGTGTTCTGTCAGCGCGCTCAACTGGCTGGCCTCTTCACCGAAGTCGCGCATGAAGAATTGCCGGACGCGAAATCCTTGCGGCGTGATGCGCCCGACGCCGATCAGGAACGCGTAAGTGCCCGAGCCTCCGGCCAAACCCGTGGTTTCGGTGTCGAGGAAGCACCATTTGGCGGGCGAAACCCCGCGGATCTGGCCATTTGAAATTGGGTCGAGCAGGTCGTGCGGAAGGTCTTCCAGATCCACAATGCCGATGCTGCCATGCCGGCGCTGGCGCTCGTAGAGTTTTTCGGTTTCGTAGTGAACGCCGTGCGAGGTGGCTACTTCTTCGCCGTGCAGCCAGTCTTCGGGGGCAGCCAGTGGCTGGTGGCTGGTGGCTGGTGGGCGGAGTTTCGGAGCCTGATACTTTCTGTCGATCCGGGCGATACGGCGGCGCAGATGGGCGAGCTGCTCCTGAAAATCGCTCATGCTTCCTGCGGAGACCTCCTCCCATTCTTCGAGTAAAGCGCTCAATGCCGCGCGGCGTTTCTCAAGCTGCGTTGACACCCGCATGGTTTCCTCGGCGCTGACGAAATTCGCCAGGCCCTGTTCGTCGCTCGCGATCTCGGCTTCGAGCGCCGCGATCTGCGATTCGAGCTCACGCGCACGATCCTGCCGCTTTTTGAGCTTCATGGGGTTTAGGCGCTTCGCCGGTTGCTGGTTATTGGTTGTTGGTTGCTGGTGGCTAGTCGCGCCATTCCCAGCGGTAGGCAGGCTGAGGTCGATTTGCTTGCCCTCTTTGCGCCAAATGTAATCTTCGTAGTTGCCGGGAAAAACGTGGACCTCGCCGTTGCCAACCTCGAAAATCGCGCGTGGCGAGTTTGTCGATGAAGTAGCGATCGTGCGAAACGAAAACCACCGTCCCGGTGTACTTTTCGAGCGATTCGAGCAGCACGTCCTTGGCGCGCATGTCCAGGTGATTGGTGGGCTCGTCGAGCAGCAGGAAATTCGAAGGCTGCAGCAGCATGCGGGCCAGCGCATAGCGATTGCGTTCGCCGCCCGAAAGCACGCCGATGCGCTTGAATACATCGTCCTCGGAAAACAGAAAACATCCCAGCAGATTGCGCAGTTCGGTATTGGTGGATCGCGGCGCTTCGCCTTGGAGATCGTCGAGCATGCGCGCGTCGGGGTCGAGTTCCTTGTATTGATCCTGCGCGAAGTAGTCGACTTCCGCGTTGTGCCCGAGCCGGTATTCGCCTGACGTAAGCGGCTCGATGCCCGCCAGCAATTTGATCAGCGTCGACTTCCCCGCCCCGTTGACGCCCACCAGAGCGATGCGATCGCCGCGCTCGATGATGAAGTCGACGCCGCCGAAGACGAATTTGTCGCCGTAGCTTTTTGAGACGTTGTGAAACTCCGCCACGATGCGGCCGCTCGGCTTGGGCTGCGGAAACGAGAAGTGAATGGTCTTCTCTTCGGCGGGCAATTCGATGCGCTCGATCTTCTCCAGTTCCTTGATGCGGCTCTGGACCTGTTTCGCCTTGGTGGCCTGATAGCGGAAGCGATTGATGAAGGCTTCCAGCTGTTCAATACGCTCGCGCTGGTTGCGATAAGCGGCTTCGAGCTGCTCGGTGCGCTCCTGCTTCTGCTGCAGATATTTTTCGTAGTTGCCCGAGTAGAAATGCACGCCGCGATTCCAGATCTCGACGATCTTGTTGACCGTGACGTCCAGGAAATAGCGGTCGTGCGAAATCAGCACGATAGGCGAACGGGTAATTGGAAAGATACTGCTCCAGCCAGTTGCGGGCTTCGAGATCCAGGTGATTGGTCGGCTCGTCGAGCAGCAGCAGGTTGGGTTTTTCGAGCAGCAGCTTGGCGAGCGCGATGCGCATCTGCCAGCCGCCGGAGAATTCCTCGGTGCGCTTGTTCCATTCCTCATGCGGGAACCCGAGGCCGGACAGCACGGTTCCCACCTGCGCCTCGATCGCGTAGCCGTCGCGCGTTGCGGAATTCGCTATCGAGCTGATGGAACCGGTCGGCCACCTGCGCGTATTCGGGACCGGCGGGATCGAGCTCGCCCATCTTATGCGTGAGCTCTTCCATCTCCACTTCCATCTGCTGCAGCGACGAGAACACCGACATGCATTCGGCGAAGACGCTGCGGCCGGAGAGCGAAAGGCCGTCTTGCGGCAGGTAGCCGGAGCTGACGCCGCGCGTGACGCTGAGCCTGCCGTAGTCGAGCGATTCAATGCCGGCGAGCACTTTGAGCAGCGTGGTTTTGCCGCTGCCGTTCGCGCCCACCAGTCCGGCGCGGTCCTGGGGCGTGATCATCCAGTTGAGATCTTCAAACAGCAGCTTGGGGCCGAAGCGCTTGCCGGCGCCGGAGAGTTGGATCATCTGAATCCTATTTTCGCATGACAGCGGCTCACGATCACGGCTTTCCCAACGTGCACAGCGGATCGCCAACCACGATGTTCATCCAGCTCAGCACCGGAATCGCCAGGTAGTAGCTCTCAGCGAGATTGCGGCCGTGATAGTAAGCCGGCAGAAGAATGTTGGGGCGCGGCGTGAATTGCAGGTACGGTTCGTAAACGTGGCCGGATGCGCCGGTCACGCCGTCGTGAATATAGTCGGCGGTCATGGTCTGCGGAGACCCGGCGAAGGTCGGCTTTGGGATCGCCCCAGGCGCCGATGTTCCAACTGTCGGGAGGGCGCGCAAACGTGCGTCCGTTGGTGGACACGTATTCGGTCATGATGGCGCCGGGGAGCCAGTGAAAACCGAGATGGCGTTGCTTGCGGGCGGGATCGTTGGAGCCCCACGACGCGTACGCGATCACGTCGCTTTCATGATCCAGAACGTCGCGCGAGCGATCGAGCACCACGCGGTCGCGCGGGAGCTGTTGCGCGGCTTGCAAGCAGCCAGGGATTGCCTTGTGTGTCATCGGCCGCCTTTCAGATCGATCACGAATTTCCCGCGATTGTGGGCTACGAGCGCGCGGTCGATGATGGCCCTTGCACGTCGTCAAAATCATATCCGGCCAGGCGCGTGACCAGGTAGATGGGGAAATCGGGATGGCGGAACACAGCGCGTTGGTTTTGCCGAAAAATGGATTCGCGATGCCGGCGGGCACCGGGTGTGGCGCGGCCGTGCAGATCGGAGTAGAGCGAGCGTCAATTCCGAATCCACCGATGCTGCGTCGCCGGTCATGCCTCCGCTTCCGCGAATCTTCAGAGGGACGCCGGCTGTCGTGACGATGTACAGGATTTTCTCCGTGAGGTTGTGCGCGCGGAGGTACTTTTGGATGGGGCGCGAAATCTGGCTGTCGAAATCTCCCCGCGAGATTTCCTCGTCCATAGTGGCGTTCAGCCGGCAAATATTCGCGGCGGGAATGTGGCGGCGCTCAGCGTAGTATTCGCCGATTTTGACGCGAGAGCACGGAGGATTGATTGACGACGATGAGAACGGAATCGGGCGGCTGAGCAACGAGAAGCGGCGGGCAAACAGAAGCAGCAGGAAAATTCTGAGACGCCAATCTCTATCTTAGGCTTTCGAGGCCGGCTTGCGGCGCGCGGTGCTGCTGGCCCGCCATTCACGCCAATCAGCGGTGGTGGCCTTCACCATGGCGGTGGCGGCTTCATGCAGCCAGTCGGTAGAGCGCTTGCCAAGATCGCGGCAGAATCATTTTGGCGGCGCGCGCGCGTGCCCAGGTGAACGTTGGCGGTTTCGAATCCCATGGCGCGCAGCAGGCTGCGTTTCGTCGCGCTCCTTGGGCATGGAAGACAAGTTCGACGCGCGAGCAATCCGGCGCAAGACGGCGCACGATCCAGCGCCCCCCAGACGCACGAATGGATCGACCGCGCGAACCGATGGTCCAGCGCCTCCTGATACTGAATGCGCTGCGGACACCTTGCCGCCGGCCGCCCAAACGCAAGCCGATGGAGCCAGCGCCTTGGCTTCGCGCGCGATGCGGGCGCCGCGGCAATTGGCGATGGCGACATAACGCTCGCGTCCCAAGCTTCCCAGGCCCGCGATGCGATGGACAATGCGGTAGTCGAGACCGGGCTCGGGGAGCAGCCGCTCGATGGCGCGGCGTGCGCTCTTGGGAACCGTGCCCTTGCAGGTAGGCAAGCTGTCGAGCTTCTTCCAGAACTGCGTGGGATCGCGCAGAACGCCGGTGACCATGTGGCGCAACCAGGCATGCTCTTCCGCCAAAACATAAGGCAGGCCGCCTGTTTCGAGGCCCTTTTTGGTAGCCGGCGAGGATCGCCTCACACGCATCCTTGGCGGCGATCTTCAGGCGCGATTCGCGAATGGCGATGTGCGCGCTGGCGGCCAGGCGCACCAGATCGATGGTGTAGGGCAGCTCGTACACTTCGTCGAAATCGTTGATGCCCCATACCAGACGGCCCTCGATGTCGCGCCAGGTGCCGAAGTTCTCCACGTGCAGATCTCCGACCGCGAGCACCCGCGGAGCGCGCGCTTCATTCGGGCAGACCTTGGGCCAGAGTTGCATCCAGCGGTAGAAGGTGGCGCGCAGGAAGGGGAACACGTCCTCAGCCATGGCCTGATGCTTCCGCCTGAGATCGGCGGGAAGCACGGTCAGATGTTTGGCGAGCCAGGTTTCGTAGCCGCGGGTAGCTTTGGCGATTTTCATCAGGGTCCGATCTATTTTAGCGGTAAGCCCTTTGGCGCCGCGTTGCGCCAAGCGGCGGCCATGGCTGTGCGGAGCGAAGTTTTCTTGGCGGTCTTGAGCTTCACGATGGTGCTGCCGCGGAGCCCCCAAGCGCCTTTGGAGGGCATAAAGACGTTGGGTTCGGATTTGAGGAAATCATGCTGCTGCTCGGGAGTGAGCTTAACCATGCCCCAGGATTCGTCTGGATATCCGAGGGTCGCGAATATTTTCCCCCGCACCCGGAAATCGGGATGATTCATGTGAGCGTGTTCAACGGTTTCGGGGAAACTGAGTGCGATCTGTCGAAAGTCTGCAGCGGTCATGGGTCGTATGCAAACATGTTTACACGAACGTGCTCGGCTCATGCAAATTCTGATCGACGCCACTCCCCTGCTGTTGAGAAGCGCGGGCGTCAAGAACTACACCTATTACTGGATTCAAAGCTTGTGGGAGCAGGCGCGTAACGACCGTATTTTGACGCTGCCGGCGCTAGCGCGCTTAGGGCCGTTGAATCACGAGGCTTCGATCACCGGCCGGGCGCGCACTTTATTGCACCTGGGGCGGGTGTTCGTCTCGAATCGGGCGCCGGCGCTGCCCGTGTTGCGATGGACGATGCCAAAAGCCGACGTCTTCCACGTATCGAATCAGATCCGGTTTCCACCCAAGTGTCTCAAACTAACCGCCACCATTTATGACCTGACCTGCCGCCTGATGCCGGAGCTGCACACGGCGGCGAATATTCAGGCCGATGAAAGCCTGGCGAAAAATGTGCTGGCGCGCGCCGACCGTTTGATTGCGATCTCGGGCAACACAAAGCAAGACGCCGCGCGGCTGCTCGGCTTGGATGCGGAGCGGATCGAAGTGATTTATCCGGGCGTGCCTGAGGTTTACTTTGGCGCGCAGGCCCGGCCGAGCGAGAAGCCGTACGTCTTGTACCTGGGCACGATCGAGCCGCGCAAGAATGTGGACACGCTGTTGGATGCGTGGGAAAGCTTTCGTCTGCGCGCCGATTTCGATTTGCGTGATCGCGGGCGCGAGCGGCTGGGCGGGCGGGAAAACCCTGGCGCGATTGGCGGCTAAGCCACGAGGCGTGCGATACCTCGGGTACGTCGCTGAGGACGAATTACCCGGACTGACGGCGGGCGCGAGCGCGTTTGTTTATCCATCGCTGTACGAAGGCTTCGGCTTTCCCGTTGCGCAGGCGATGGCATCGGGCGTGCCGGTGATCACGTCGAACACGTCCTGCTTACCGGAAGTCGCCGGCGCCGGCGCGCTGCTAGTGGACCCGCGCAGCGCCTCGGAGATTCGAGGCGCGATGGAGAAACTGCTGGAGTCGCGGGAGTTGCGGCAAAAGCTCGGAGCCGCCGGGTTAGCTCGGGCGCGCGAGGAATTCCGGTGGAATGTTTGCGCTCGAAAAAGCTTGGAGTTCTTTCATCGCGTTTAGATCTTACTTGCCCGTCCCCGGTGCGATGAAGAAGTCCCAAACCTGCATGTTGATCTTGTCCTCGGTGTATTCGACAACCGCGTATTCGCCGGGATCGAGCGGCTTCTGCGGCCAAATCTTGAAAAGGCCGTCGCCGACTTGCTGGCGAAATGTTTCCACCAGGTCGGGCGTTTGCGTGACCTCGTCGGCGACCGGCTGGATGCTCAGCTTTTCCACCACGCGATTACCCTTATGTTCGCTCAGGCGCACGATTCCGAAGCGCTCGTCTTCCGACAGCCGGAAGTAGAACTCGGGGCTGCGGTTGGCGGTGCCTTGCGAGGAGTGCGCACCATCGAGCTCGAGGGTGGCTTTGCCTGCCAGGGGCACCCGTGTGATGACCTTCAGCAAAGTCCGGCTCTTGTTATCGACGATCTTCGATTCGCCGACTTTGAACGGCGTGAGCTTGGGTGGCCCCTGGTCTTGCTCCTCGATCAAATAGACGCCGGGCTCGGTGGGAACGCTCTGCACTTCCTTGCGGGCAGCACGCTCGGCTTTGTCCTCGGCCTCTTGCGCGGCAGCATCGGCGCGGGCGTCATCGGCGCGGCGCTTGATCTCGGCTTGGGTTTTGTCCAGGTCGACCATCGATAGAGGGACCTCTTCCCAATCGTCGCGATCAATGCTGTAGTAGCCCAGCCGGTCGTTGTCGACCTTGTATTCGCGGACCAGTTGATCGGACCCGTCCTTGAAATAGAGCTTGAAGTTGGCGGCGCTGGCCAGCAAGCAAAAGGCGAAAAATACCAGGCAGGCTCTACGCATGATCATCCTTCGGAAGGTTGCAGGCCGACGCTGCGCAGCAACAGAAACTGCGAGAGATTCTCGGAACTAAGCAGACCGAGCAGTTGGCCGTCTTGCATCACGAGCACGCAGGCGCCGGCGTGAGCCATGAGCGGCAGTACCCCAGAAAGATCCTGGTCAGGCGGAACGCTGGGGAATTCGCGCTCCATGAACCCGGCAACGTAGGAAGCAGGCCCATCGTGAGCTAAGCCACGCAGAAGCGCGTTGCGGCCCAGCAAACCAATCACCTGGTCCCCATGAACGATCGGAAAATCCTGCTGCGAGGTGGAAAGCATGAGATTGGCCGCGTCGCGAATGGTGGCGCCGTGGGCGAGCGTATGAACGTCTGTCATCATCGCGGCGCGGACCGGGATGCCTTGCGTAAGAGAACGCCCACGCGACGCAGCGCCTTCGTTGGCTGCGCCCAAATAGATAAAGAACGCCACGAAAGCGAGCATGGGCATGTAGATAAAGCCGTAGAGTCCCATGCTGATGGCCAGCATGCGGCCGGACCAGGTGGCGATGCGCGTGGCTTCGTATTCGGATTTCAGGCGCGAAAGCAGGGCGCGCAGCATACGGCCGCCGTCCATCGGGAACGCCGGGAGCAGGTTGAATCCGGCCAGGATGAGATTGCCGAGGGCGATGCGGTCGGCAAGGTTTTCGGCTGAGGGCTGCGTGAGAGCGAATAAATTGACTGCTTTGTTCTGCGAATAGAGGACGGCGAAAATGAGGGCGGCTATGGCGAGGTTCACGGCCGGGCCCGCGACGGCGATCCAAAACTCTTCCCGCGGTTTGGCCGGGCGTTCCAGACGGGCGACGCCGCCAATGGGGTACATTACGATCTCGAGCGTCCGGATGCCATAGTGCGAACTCACCAGGGCATGGCCGAGCTCATGCAGAAGAACGGACGCGATCAAGGCCAAGACAAAGAAGCTGTAGCTGGCTGGCGATTGGTTGCCGCCCAGGCCGATCACGATCAGGAAGATCAGCAGCAGAACGAAGGTGAAGTGCAGCCGGATGGGTACGCCCAGTACGCGAACGGATCCAACGGCGCCAGGCGTCACGGCTCTGGGCGTACTGCGTTCCTCGGCCAAAGAAAACCTCTGGAATGATTTTGACACAGGGGGCGAAGCCGGGGTTAGGGATTGGGTGCGGCCCGCCGCTGCCGATGGGATATACCTCGGGATTGCCTATAATGGATCCATGAGCAAGCCGAAGGGGCGGACGCTTTACATCAAGAATCCGGCCGCCCATCGTCTAGCTGAGAAGGTCAGCAAGAAAATGGGTGTGACTCTCACTGAGGCGGTGATTCGATCTCTCGAGGACAAGTTGCAGGACAAGCCTCGCCCAATCGATTGGAAGAAGGTGGACGCCATCACCCGGAAGTTGGCCGCGATGCCAATCCTGGATTCACGGACCGCCGATGAGATCATTGGATACGACGAATTCGGCCTCCCCAGTTAGCCAAAGGGCGCGCACCGCAGGGTAATTGATACATCCGCGCTGGTTGCAATCGCATTGCACGAACCATCGCGGCCTGCGTTGCTGTTGGCCATGAAAGAGGCCAGTGTTTGGGAATTGTCCTCGGTTTCCCTTCTGGAGGCTGGTATGGTCCTACGCGCTCGTATAGGTGCACAATCCGTGCAGGCTCTGTATGACTTGGTTGAAGAGCTCGGCTGCGAAATTGTCGCATTTGACGCCGCTCAGGCCAAAACTGCCATCGCCGCTTTTGCACGCTTTGGCAAGGGCCAAGGCCATCGGGCTCAGCTCAACTTCGGCGACTGCGCAGTCTATGCGCTCGCAGCGCTCCGCGGCGAACCCGTATTGGCTACTGGCGGTGACTTTCGCGTTACCGACCTCACCGTTCTCCCACGCTAAACCTTTCATTTTCAATGGGACGGCGGCTTTTCGAAGATCCATTCGATGAGAGATATCCCCACCGAGGCTGCAAATCGGCCTGTTTAACCTAATCGTGTAGCCTCTTTAATGCGCCTGCCCTATACTCGAACAATCGCGCTATGCACAAGCCAATCAAGTACGTCGAAAAAGCCGTGACTGTGGCGGCAGGTGCCGCCTGGTTTGCATTTGACAAACTCAACCAAATCAACCAGAACCCGTCCTTTACCCCGGCTTGGTCCGACAAGCCGCTGCTGAAGAGCTACGAGAAGCAGAAGCCGACGCTCGGCTGGCCCCGCGAGACCGATTCGCTGTGCCCGCGCTGCGTGCCGGAGATCCGGCAGCAGATCGTCGACGGCAAAGCTCCCGCACGAGATCCTGCTCAACGAAAAGGTGGGCGAAATCAAAGCCACCATCATCGAGCGCGACGGCAAGATCCTGATGGTGAAGGAGTGCCCCAAGCACGGCCGACTTCGAAGACGTCATGTCGATCGATCCGGCGTTCTTCAAGCATCTGGAAGACGTTTTTCCCGGCCGCGATATCCGCGCGCACAACGACGAAAAGCTGCACAACCACGGCACCAGCACCATCAAGCACGGGCGCGGATCGGTGCTCACCATCGACCTGACCAACCGCTGCAACATGATGTGCGATCCGTGTTTCATGGACGCCAACCAAGTGGGCTTTGTGCATGAGCTGACCTGGGAAGACATCCAGACGCTGCTCGATAACGCGATTTCCATCAAGCCGCGCCGGCAGATGTCGGTGCAATTCTCGGGCGGAGAGCCGACCCTTTCGCCCTACTTCCTGGACGCCGTCCGTTACTGCGCGCAAAGTTGGCTACAACAGCGTGCAGGCCGCCACCAACGGCATCGAGTTCGCCAAGAGTCCCGAGTTTTGCAAACAGGCGGCGGAAGCCGGCTTGCGCTACGCCTACCTGCAGTTCGATGGTATCGGCAATGAAGCCAATTCGCATCGCGCGGTTGGCAATTTGTTCGATGTGAAGTTGCGCGCCATCGAGAACCTGTGGAAAGCGGGCGTCGACATCGTGCCGGTGATCACCATCATCAACGGCATCAATAACGAGCAGGTGGGCGCGGTGGTGCGCTTCGCTCTCGACAATCCGAAGAAGATCCCGTTCTTGAGCTTCCAGCCCGTTTCCTTCACTGGCCGCGATGAGGCCGTGACCGATGATCGCCGCCAAGCCCAGCGCTACACGCTGTCGCACCTGGCGCACGACGTGAAGAATCAGACCGGGCTCGGCGAGCCGGTGCGCGATTGGTTCCCGATCTCGTTCATGAGCACGTTCTCCGATTTCGCCGACTTGGTGCATGGACCGTCTGCCGATTGGGGACAACTGAGCTGCGGCTGCCATCCCAACTGCGGGATCGGCATGGCCGTGATGTGCGACAAGGAAACCAAGGAAGCGGTGCCAGTCACGGCGTTCCTCAATGCCGACCGACTGGCAAAGGACATCGCGCGGATCAACGACGCCGCGCGGACCAGCCGCTGGATGAACGTGATGGGCGTCAGCCTGGCGCTGCTGCACAACTACAATCCGTTCAAATCGCCGACACATTTCAAACTGACCGACCTGATCGCCAAATTCGACAAGTGCTTCGGAATGACGCCCAAGGCGCAGCAGGGCGGCTACGGCAAGGTGACGGGCGACCGCACCATCGAAGACATCACCAAGCGCCGCAACGACCGGTGGAATTTCCTGTTCGTCGCCGGCATGTGGTTCCAGGATCTGTTCAACTACGATTTCCGGCGCACCGAGCAGTGCATCATCCCCTACGCGACGCAGGAAGGCGAGATTTCGTTCTGCGCCTACAACACCGGCGTGGGATGGCGGAACATCATCGAGAAGATGCACATGACCGCGACGCTCACCAAGTGGTACGAAGAGCATGGGCGGCATGAGATCATCGCCGGCGGCAAGAGTTTGAATCTGGCGAGCAAGGATCACTCGCTGGTGTTGCGCGCCGAAGACGTGAATCACGCCAAGCAACACGATCTCGACGATCTCGGCATCGCCAAAACCGCGCGCGAGGAGAAGAAGCGCGCCCGCGACGAGAAACTGAAGCAACAGGAAAACGAGCGCATGGCGAAGCTGTATCGCGAGCACGTGCTGAAGGAAAAGCCGGCTCCGGCGAACTGGTGCAGTTGATCGCGCCCACGCCGATGCTGCCGAAGCCCGAGACCGCGGCCGACCAGGAAGAAGCGGTCGGATCGTTCGGCGATTAGTTGCTAACCAAACATCAGAGGAGAAGGCCGCCCGGGCTGTTGGGGCGGCCTTTTTATTGGTGCGATCCTTTATCGGATCTGGGATCTCGGCTCTGGCCTAGGCTCGCGCCAGTTGCGGGCTGGATGCCCAGCTTCGCCGGTAGACCAGCAGTGCGACTCCGGCGTAGGCGGCCAGCGCCAGCAGATTGAGGCTGTTGATTCCCCACGCCATGGAGCAGTATTCCAAGACGCCGCCGACCATGGCGCCGAACAGGTTGTAACCAAGCGCGACACTCGCTTCCCCAACGTTGGCATAACAATCGGCAAACACAATGCTCGCGAAGAACAGCGGCGCTGCTAGCAGCACCAGGGTCAGCACCAGATTGAGGCCGGGCTGCGGGACCAGGGTCACGCTGTTTAGTTTCACCATCCAGTCGAGCAGCACGAAAACCAGCAACCCGGCAAAGGCCCAGCGCGGCTTTGTGATCCATCCGCGCATCACCGCGGCATTGGCAAGCAGAATCATCGCCAGCACGGCGCTGATCACGAACGTATTCACGATCCAGGTGGCTCCCGCCAGCAGCGCGGTCTTCGCCAGCACCTTCGTCTCAAGCAGCATGAAGCCCGCGCCCAGCAGGAACATCACGCCATCGAACTTCGAGGCGGCGATCTGGGCGCCGCGCGTGATCGCGATATAGCTGAAGCCGAGAATCAGCACCAGCATGTAGCCGTAGTTGAGCGGAAATCCGCGCTCGCGCAGGTAGAGGAAGGGCCAATCGTCCGAAGTCGGCTCCACGCTGCCGTTGCCGGTCATGTCCTCGGCATTCTGCGCCTGAACGTAAGGATTCGCGAGCAAGGTAGCGCGGTCGGCGCCAGGGCCGGCGAACATTACGAGGTTATTGCTGGCTTCGCCGAGTGAATGCACCACCACCGGTTTCGGCCCGTTCGCCTTCCACAAAGCGTTGTAGACGCGCTGGAGCTGCCAGTCCTTGTAGCAATAGAAAGTGACGGCCAGAATGCCGCTGGGTTTAAGACGTTTCAAGGCCTCCGAGAAGCTTTCGACAGTGTACACGTAATTGTCGATGCGTACGCTGGACATGGACGAAAAGACGGCATGGCTGTCAAGCGCTCCGAACACGATCATGTCGTAGCCGTCCTTGCCTTGATCGTGGCCCTTTTCCCGCAGGAACGTGCGCGCGTCGCCGTTGATGATATGGACGCGGCTGGACTGATAAGGATGCTCGGCGTGATACTGCTTGCCGATCGCGATGATGCCCGGGTCAATCTCCACCGCGTCGACGGCCTGTACGTTGTTGCGCAGCGCAGCCGCGACGTCGTTGCCGCCCCCCGAGCCCAGCACCGCGATGTGCGCAAAGCGGTCGCCAAACACGCGATATGGAACGTTGTAATAGTCCAACAGCTGGCTCTGCACTTCGGGAGGGAGCGTTCCAACATAGGCCGGGTTGAGATTGTAGGCTCCGAGAATCCCGTCGTGGTTGACTTCCACCGTGTACCCCAAGGGATGCGGCTGGCCCTGCTTGTCAAAGAGCGCCTGCGGTATGACATCGATGCGGTAATACGGCGACCAGACGGCCGAGGCGGGCGTCGTTACCACCGGAAGCACGATCGCGAGCAGCGCCGGAACAGCGAACCATCCTGCCATCGCCGCTGTGTCGCCACGGGGCCACACCAGAAAAAACGGGGCCATGGAGCAGGCGGCAACCGCAAGCCACACGGCCGGGCCCCATTGCATCCAGCACATCCAGGCGTACAGCAGGATTCCCGCGAGACTGCACGCGACATTGACCGTATAGGCGGTGAGCGGAGGAAAATCCTCCAAACACTCGCCTAGTTTTTCGCACACCGCCGTGAATAGCAGAGCCGTAAGGATGAAGATGCCCAGAACGCAGGCGGCGCCCTTTAACATTTGCATCAGGCCGAACGAGAAGGTGCCGATGATGTAAGTCTCAAAGGGATCGACGAACGTGATGTGGGTGTAGCCGAAACGATATGCAAAACAGATGATCGCCGACAGCAGGACTAGCAGCCAGGGCGCGTATTTGAAGTAGCCCCTGCGGCGGCGGGCCACCAGGCATCCGATGCCGAATCCAAGAAACGCCGCCAGGAGCGGGAAGTTCTTGAAGTAGGCGAAAATGCGGACTTCCGACGCCAGCCATCGGATGACCACCAACTCCAGATAGACCGAGAGGAAGCTCACCAGAGCCAGTGGAAGGTAGGAGCGCGCGCGTTGCGGAATCACTCTCAGTTAATCGGCTGCTTCAAAATAGGCATTAGGACTGGGGCCGGCTTTTGACCGTAAGTGACTGAAACAGAATGTCCGGAGGCCGGCGACCGATGGAGCAGAATGTAGCCTGCCACGGGCGTCGCGCCCGAGGGCCGGTAGTTGGCTTTGAGCCAGCACTCAAGTTCCGGAAAGTGAGGATCGAAGCCCTTGGCGGCTGGGAAGAGTCGTTCGAAAGCGGATCGGTCCAGGTCCATGTAGAGGACCCAGGCGGGAGGGCGGGCCTGCAATTCCGACAGCGCGAGCCGCGCGTCTTCGGGAGTCATCATTCCAGGCGACAAGTACGAATAGCGCGTCGGGTTCTGGGCCTGGGTCAGAAAATAGAGCAGCGGCTTGTAGGGGTAGACGAACAGCGACGATTGGGCCCCGACGCGGGACAGCAACGCCGAAATGTTGGGCGCTTCCCAGGCGGCGGCTCGAACCGTGCCGACCGGAGTCTGCAATGTCGTTAACTTCCCCGCGGCCTGGCCCTGCCAGCCGAACACCGCCGCCCACACGCCGAAGGATGCCGCGAGCCAGGCACGGGGACGGGCCGCTAGACAACGATACGCGAGAATCCCAGCCATTGCATAGGCAAGCGCCGCGACGTAGGCCAGGTGCGCAATGTCGGATCGTGGATGCGTCGAGATCACGAGGGCGAGGATGCAGAAGCCAAAGTAGGGCAGGACCGGGTCGCGATGCCGGAACCAATAGAACGCACCGGCAGCGACTGCAACCACCGGCAGGATGGCCGGAAGCGCAAGACACAGGACGATGCAGATCCGAATTGGGAACTCCCAAGCGCCCGCGTCCTGGAACAGGGCGGGCCAGCCGCCGATAATGCTGCCATAGGGCATGAAGTTCACGGCCGAGTAGTTGCGCGAAAGCCAGGCCAGTTGTGCCAGGAAGGCCGCGAGTGTTCCGTCGATCCAAAGCGCGATGACGGCGGCCGTTCCCGCTATGGCGATCCCGAGGAGGTACCATCCCGAGCGCTTGCGAAGCCAGAGCACGGTCACAACCGCGACCAACGCGACGGACGGCGTGGCGAGCGCTGCCCACGCCATCAGGACGCCGGCAGCGATCTGCGCCAATTTCCGCTCCGAGAGGCAGAGCGCGATCGAGGCCAATGCGAACGCCCCGCTGTCCCAACGGTGCTGCGCTGTGAGCATGGCGGGATCGGCGGTCTCGAAGGCCAGAAAGAGCAGCGCGGTCACGATCGCCGTGCCGCGAGAGGCGAAGCGCTCCACCAACCAGTACACCAAAGCGCACTCCAGGGCCACGTACAAGATGACGAGTACGCGTCCTGCCGCCAATGTTACCCCGAGGACCCGAAAGGCCAGAGCCTGCATCCAGAAGCTGCCTGGCGCTCATGTAGCCGAAGAAATCGACGTAAGGTTTTTGCCCGCGCAGGATGCGCTGGGCGGCGTCGAGGTAAATACCCTCGTCGCTCGTCCCGAGGATCAGCCGATTGCCGAACATCCACCACAGCAACGCGGCCGTTGCAATAAAAAGAGCGGCCGGGGCGAGACGCTTAGACATTGCGCCACACACCCAGCACCGACTTTCCGACTGCGCCGAAGAAGAGCGGGTCGATCCAACGCGAGCACGGGACCAGAACGCTATCCCACGTGTGGATTTGCGCCGCGGTCGGCATGCTTTGATCGAGCAGCAGCCGATTGGCCAGAGATGCGAGCATTCCGACCGAATCCAGATAAATGAGCTTTTCCCGGCGCAGATGCCGGGGCGCGATGGCCTGAAGCGATTGCCTGCTGTAGCGGCGGTAGTGGCCGATGGCCTGGTCGAACGGAGTGAAGAGAAATGGATGCGCGGGCGACAGCACGATCAGCGCGCCGCCAGGCCTCAAGTGGGCCGACGCGCGACTCAACTCCATTGCGTCGTCTGCAATGTGCTCGAGCACGTCAATGTAGAGGATCGCGTCGAACAGCCGGGACGAGTCGAGCGCGGAAAGATCGCCCAAAACGAGCTCGCGCTGGCCGCCTGGCTCGATTTGTTCGAGCAACGATTCATCAGGTTCCAGGCACGTCCAACGATCGAAGTTGAGCGACGCAAACTGACGCGTGTTGGCGCCTAATCCCGCACCCACTTCGAGCACGGAGCCGCGCAAGTAGCGTGACATGGACCGGCGCAGATAGGCCTTCCAGTTGTGGGCCTTCTCAAAGATTTCCAGCTCGGAGCCGGCGTATTGATAGGGTGTCAAGGGGGAACACTCGCTCCTGGCGATCGATGAAATGATGCGCGTCGCGCAATGGGATGAAGTTCATGTTCGCTCGCGCGCTAATCGTGGTGAACACGAGCAGGAATGCGCCGAATAGGGCTTGCGTCAGCAGTACCAACAAGACGGCGGCGGTGTACTCCGCCCAGCCTGGAATTGCAAAGTGCATTGCCATGGCCGTTACGGCCGCACCGGCCAGCACCGCGATCCCCGACAATGCCACCACCAGCAGGCGCGTGCTGACGACGTCGCTAAAGACCGAAATCGCGCTCAGGCCGTGGACCAAAAGCGCCACAAAGTTCATCTTCGATTCGCCGTTGATGCGCCGCCCGCGATCCATGGGGATGGTGCGATAGGGAAGCCGTGCGCGGAACACGGCGGCGGCGTAATGATTCCAGAGCTCGGAGACCACCACTAGCCGTTCGAGGGCCTGCCACGGCACGATGCTGAAGTTGCCGACGCGTACGCGGACGCCCGTGAGAAGCCAGTGCAGCGCGCAATACAGCCGGTAGCAGAGCTGGAACATCGTGTTCTCCATGCGCTTGGCCCGTTCGGCGAAGATGATCGAGCTTTCGCCCTGGCGGCTGAATTCGTCGCTAGTGAATTCCTCTACCAGGCGGGCCACGTCGCGCGGGCGGTCCTCACCGTCGCCATCCATAACGACGACGGCTTTGCACGGGAAGTGTTCGTGGATGTGAACCAGCCCGACGGCGATGGCGCGCTGGTGGCCGAGATTGCGGCGCAAATGGAGGATCTGGACGCCGTGCAAGTGCTCGAACGGTTGCGCCAAAAGCCCGGGCGCGAGCGCCTCGGTGGACCCATCGTTCACTAGCAGCACTTCGGGGCGCAGCGGGCAATCTTCGAGCGCGTGGTCCAACGCAGGAAGCAGCAGCGCGGCCGCGTTCCAGTCATTAAAAACCGGGATGAGGATCACGAGCCGGGTTGTTGCGTCTTGCTCCATTCCGCCGGTCAACAGATCGACAGAATTCAATGATTTCTTTATGTTGGGGAATATTTCGCGCTATATTCGTGGCATGCGAACCCTCTCCGGCTTGGTAGCTTTGGCGCTCGTGTCTATGGCGCAGACGAGATCGGTGACCGATGCCGAAGTGGCGCGAATCCACCGCTCCATGCTGCTGATCGACACCCACAACGACATCACCAGCCGGACGGTAGACGGCTACGACATCGGCAAGAACAGGAACGACGGCCACACCAATATCACGTCGCTCAAGGAAGGCGGCGTGGGCGCGCAGTTCTTCGCGGTGTATGTGGCGTCGAGCTACGTGAACGGCAATCATTCGGCGAATCGCACGCTGCAGATGATCGACACGGTGCGGCACGACATCGTGGAGAGGTACCCGAACGACTTCGCGCTCGCTACGACGGCCGACGATATCGAGCGCATCCACAAGCAAGGCAAGATCGCGGCACTGATGGGCATTGAGGGCGGCCATGCGATCGAAGACAACCTGGGCCTGCTGCGCGACTACTACGATCTCGGCATCCGCTACATGACGCTGACCCACACCAATACCAACAATTGGGCGGATTCCTCGGGCGATGTCGACAAGGCCGGCGTCGCGCATCACAACGGGCTGACGCCTTTCGGCAAGCAGGTGGTGCGCGAGATGAACCGGCTGGGCATGATGATCGACATTTCGCACACCGCCGACAAAACGTTTTGGGACGCGCTGGCGGTGAGCACGGCGCCGATCATCGCGTCGCATTCGTCGTGCCGGGCGCTGTGCAACGTGCCGCGCAATATGACGGACGAAATGATCGCGGCGCTCGGGAAGAAGGGCGGCGTGATGCAGATCAATTTCAATTGCGGATTTTTGTCGGAGAAGTCGGCCGCGGCGGCGAAGACGGTGCAGGACAGCACGATGCCGGGCGCGGCGGGCGAGGACGCGACCATCGCGGAATATCGCAAGAAGGTGCCGCCGGCGACGCTCGAAGACGTGGTGGCGCACATCGATCATGCGGTAAAGGTGGGCGGGATCGATGCGGTGGGGATTGGGAGCGATTTCGATGGCGTGTTCTGCACACCGATGGGGCTGGAGGATGTGTCGAAGTTTCCGAATCTGACGCGCGCGCTGCTGGCGAAGGGGTATTTGGAGGCGGACATTCGTAAGATTTATGGCGGGAACACGCTGCGGGTGATGCGGGCGGTGGAGGCGGAGGCGAAGAGGGAGCAGATGGGGACGGCGGGTCGAAACTAGTCGGACGCTCGGAAGGCATTTCCGAGGTGGATTGACACGCCGTGCTATGATGCTACGCCATGGAGGAAGCAAACCAGAGGTTCGTACGATGGCAAAAGACGGCCATTGATCAGCTCAGCTACGCGCTGAACCTGATCCTTACCTTCACTGTTGCCACGCTCGGATACTGGTTCGTTCTGCTGAGGGACAAGGAATTCATTCTAGGATCTTCAGCGAAATGTGCCATGCTCCTGTCGCTATGGTCACTGTCGTTCTCAGCAATACTCGCGCTTGCCTGCATTGTCATTCGGCTGTGGAATTTTCGCGGAACTGCTAGACGTGCTCACAATCACCCTGAGGCCCCACCCAAAGAAACACTTGACGGCCTGGGTCGGATCACCTGGTGGCTCTTCTATTTTCAACTGTCGACCTTCGGGCTTGGCGTAGCCGCACTTGCGATGGCATTGCTCCTTACTTACGGCGGGAAGCTGGTCTAATGCCGGTTTCGGCACTATCAGATTTACTGAATGCCTCACCAGAAGATCAGCCGTGATATCATCGCGCCCATGAGCGAGGCACCGGAGGGCCATCGTGGTAGAGACGATACATGATTTTCAATGGTGGTGTGGCGACTGATCTATACGCCATTTCGGAAGAATTTGTCCGACGTTTACCAATTGAATTGGGTGATCCTAATGCATCGGACCGGTTGTGGACCGAGAAGGTGACGGCGCTGCTATTTGCGATGGGCAAGGAGCGAGAATTCATGGTATGTTGCCACGGCTCCCCAGATCAAGGCGAGTGGCTACTGGATACTACATGGCTGATTAGAGATCAACACAAAATCGTCCTAGCCGTTGAATCGGAATGGGGGAAACTGGCACCAATTGAAGATGATTTTGACAAGCTTCTGTCGATCAAAGCGCCGCGCAAGCTAATGCTCTTCAACACCAGCAACCACAAGGGCGCTAACGAGATCGTTGAAAAACTTGCATCGAATATGCTGGCATTTCCGTATCATCTCGTTGGCGAAGAGTACATGCTCATGGAGGTAACAGCCCCAGGGGCCTTCCGCTATTACTTTAAGCTAGAGAAGGACGGCCCTCAGAATGACGTAACCTTTGAATCAGCGGGCCCACCGCTACAGTGGCCTTGGCAAACCGAAATGTCTGGTGCAGCACACCCATAACGATCCATCACGCGCCCTTAGGACACTACCCGGACGCCGGTGAGCAGCTCCACAAACATGTAGACCATACCCAAGCGGAAACTGAATGCCTCGACCAGCCCTCGCATCATCCATCGCGCTCCTCCTCGGCGCGTGCCTCACGCCCACGTTCTTGCAATCCGCGCCCAACCCTCCCAAAACTCTTCGCCTCTACATCTTCGATTGCGGCACCATTCACACCACCACCGTGGATGCCTATTCGTTGAAGAAGGAAGAAGTGGGCTCGACCGAAATGGCGATTCCTTGCATCCTGGTGGCCCACCCCAAAGGAACGCTGATGTGGGACAACGGCGATATTCCGGATCGCGCGTTTCCGGCGGGCGGGGGCCCTGCGTCAGCGGGCGTGGTCACGCAGGCGAAACCGCTGCTCCCGCAACTCGCGGCCGTGGGCTACACGCCGGCGGACATCACGTATCTCGCCATGTCGCACTATCACGGCGATCACGTGGCGAACGCGAATGCTTTCGCCGGCTCCACGTGGCTGGTGCGCAAGGTGGAGCGCGACCGCATGTTCTCCGGCGAACCGATTCCCCGCTCCGACCCCGCCAATTACAGCGAGCTCAAGAACAGCAAGACCGTGATCATCGTCGAAGACGAATACGATGTCTTTGGCGATGGAACGGTGATCATCAAGTCCGCGCCTGGGCACACGCCAGGCCATCAGGTGTTGTTTCTGAAGCTCGCCAAAACCGGACCCGTGGTGCTGAGCGGCGATCTGTATCATTATCCCGAGGAGCGCACACTGCATCGGCTGCCGGTGGCCGAGTTCAATAAGGATCAGACGGCGGCGTCCCGCGCGGAGATCGAGGCGTTCCTGAAGAAGACGGGAGCGCAGTTGTGGATCCAGCACGACTTCTTGGGTAACGCAAAACTCAAGAAGGCGCCCGAGTTTTACGAGTAGGTTAAAACTCTTGCACCGGCGCGGGCTGATCGGCGCCAACAGTCCCCACGATGATTTTCGCGACGTAGAAGTTTTCCGCGCGCACCGGCGCTGCGGCCAGCCGCCTCAGCAATGCGATTTGTCCAACATGCGTAAATGCGTCTGCGATGGGACCTTGCAAGAGTGCGTCAGGCGTAGCATGCAGCGGGCTTTCGGTGGCTAGGTACGCGTCGAACGCTCCTAGCGCCGCAAAGAAACGGTCCGACTCCTGAGCCCAGGGGAGCGGCGTCGAATTGTGCCAGCGCTCCTCGCCGCGCGCCGACGACAGACGCCCAATCGAACAGATCGCCCATGTGCGCGAGAATTTCAACGGGCGTCCGCGCGTCCGCGGATGCTTTGAATTTGCAAAAACTATCCGGCGCGCCTCGTAGGGGTTTTGCCGCGCGGTAGGCCAGCGTGGCTATGGAATGACGAAGAAGTTGACGTGCTGAATCCATTTCCCTAGGCTACTACGTCACTTGGCGCCGTTTTACTTAGCCCCGTTTTACCTAGCAATGAGCGGCTTGATCCCAAACTCGATGTGCAGACGGACGGACTCGATCCACACCGGCCCGCGATCGTGGTTGTAGGCTGGATTGTTGTAATGCTGCAAGTCGAACGTCGCGGTGAGGCCGCGAACCACATGAGCGCTGTAGTAGCTCTCCCAAAGATACTCGGGCGCGTAATTGAGCCTTCCATCGCCGATCAGGAAGTCCAGCCCGCCATCCGCGAGATAAACCGCGTGCGCGCCAGAAACACCGGTGGCCGCAAAGGCCGTCGCGACCACGTCATCCTTGCGCTTCCAGCGCGTCCCCTTGATCGACACTCCACCTTCGGCCAGCCGATCTATGGCGGTGAACGCGAAATCTTCGGTCTTGCCGTCGTTCCAGCCGAGACGGGCGAACACGCCGACATCGTTAGTCAGCTCCTGATCGAAGCTGATGCCGGTGCCGTATTTGCCGGTGCCCGGACGGCGGATGGCTTGAACCACTGGCGCAGTTCCGGTCTGCTCAGCGAGGGCCACGGCTTCCCCATAACTGCCGGACCTGGTGTGATTGAGATATTGAAGCCACCGGATCGTGCCGGCGTGGGGGCCGAGCGAATAGCGCCGCTCCTCCTCGAACGTCTGCCCTTGATCGGCAAACAGCCGCCGGTCGAACCGTCCACCGTTGGCGACCGAAGGCTCCGCGGTCACCCCGTAGCGAAACGACCAGTTTCTGGTATGAAACTCGTTCACGATCCCCCAGGTGTAACCGCGCGTGTCGGCCGGATAATCCCAGGCGCCGTTATACATCAAGCCCCAGGCCATGAACTGCGTGCGCGGATCGTGAGTATAATTGTTGCCGTCGAAGAAGTCGCTGTTGGAAAAACGTCCGGCGGTGATGGTGAAGCGGGTCATGGGCCGCTCGCCCGCCAGTTGATTCTCGTCGCTATCGAAGTGCTCCACCGCGTCGCCGAAACCGAAGTCGTGCGAAATGTAGAGGCGCGCGATGTACGGCTTGGGGGTGGCGGATGCGACGCGCGGCAATTCACCGTTCGGCGGATTGGCGAACCCGTTGACGCCGCTGAATCCCTTGCCCCCGGCGATTTCCGGATCAAAGATCAGCTGTGTGCCTTTGCCCAGTCCAAGGTCGAAGAAAAGGGTTGTTGTGATGGACACGTCGTTCTCGGGATGATTCCGGAGACTCAGCGGCCCTTCATAGGGAGAGTTGAACGTGCCGTGATGGTCGCCAATGGAAGTTGCCTGATAGTAGAGGTTCCAGTTTTCTGGCGCATCGGGGGCAGGAGCATCGCTGGACTGCCCGAACAGACAAAACGGCAGCAGAAACAGAATCGGGAATCGGCACACCTCCCGATTGTCCCACGCAAATATAAGGATTCTGTTACAACAAGTCATCCAACTTGAGGGACCGCAAGTCGGGAATCGCGATATGCGGCGAATGCGTGCGCAGCTCATCGAGCGAGACGATGCCCGTGCCGACTGCGACGGCGCGAATACCGTTGGCCTGAGCGGCCAGCACGTCGTTGGGATGGTCGCCAATGAGCGAAATGCTGCTTTCGCGGGCAATCCATCGCTCCCGGCGGGCGTGACGGATCGCGATTCGAACCAATCCTGCGCGATCCCGCGCCATCTCAGCGAAGGCGCCGAATCGAAAATAGGGACGCAGACCCGCGCGCTCCATCTTGCGCCAGCCGATGCGCGAAAGATTCCCGGTCACGAGACCGATCACGGCTCCGCGCCGGGTCAAACGCCGCAGAAGATTTCGAACGCCAGGGCAGACTTTGCTTGAAATGTCCGGCACGCGGCGGACGTAGATGGATTGCGCGCGGACGATCACTTCGGGAAGCACGCGGCGGATCTCGACCCGCGGCATGCCAGCCCGCAGCATCATGGTGGCGAGAATATCGCGGTCCAGCATGCCAGCCACGGGCACGCCGTCGGTGGTGGTTTCGACGTGGGCTGTTCGCCGGATCGCATGTACCAGCGCCTCGCGATGATGCGGTCCAGCGCGGCGGATCAACGTGCCATCGATATCGAAAAGCACAAGCGGGTTGGATTGTTTCAACTTTCACTATACCTTTGGCTGTACGATGAAAGCATAGAGATTTAAGAGATGGAGATCGATTTCCCGCACGGGAAGAAGCTCCGCTTATTGATCGGGGACATCACCAAGATCCGGGTGGACGCCATCGTTAACGCGGCCAATGCCGGTCTGCACGGCGGCGGCGGAGTCGATGGGGCGATTCATCGGGCGGGCGGATCGGTCATCATGCGCGAACTGGATGTCATTCGGGCCAATTCGGGTGGTTGCGCAACCGGCAGTGCGGTGGCCACAGGAGCCGGCGCGCTTCCGGCCCAATACGTTTTTCATGCCGTTGGGCCCGTCTATCACGACGGCAAGCACGGCGAACCGGAACAACTGGCGAACTGTTATCGCAAGTGTCTGGAGTTGGCCGAGCAGCACGGCGTGCGCAGCATCAGCTTTCCCGCCATCAGCACCGGCGCCTACGGATATCCGCTCGAAGAGGCAGCAGGGATCGCACTCGAAACGATTGCCTCGTGTCTGCGGAATCCGAGCTGCCCGATACAAGATGTTTTGGTCGTGCTGTTCGATCAAGGAACGTATGCAGTGCACGCCGGCATAGCCGCCCGGTTTACTTCTTCAAAAACTGCTGGATCGCCTTAGTTGCCTGCCGGGTCCGATGCTGGTTTTCGATCAGCGCGAACCGCACATGGCCTTCACCCAGCGGCCCAAATCCAATGCCCGGCGACACGGCGACCAGCGCTTTTTCCATCAGCAGCTTTGAGAATTCGAGCGAGCCTTTGGCGCGATGCTTCTCCGGAATGGGCGCCCAGACGAACATGGTGGCTTGTGGCGGTTCCACCGGCCAGCCGGCGCGATCGAGGCCCGCGATCAGTACGTCCCTGCGCTTTTGGTAAACAGAACGGATCTTCTCGGTGTCCTTGGCGCACTCGCGCAGCGCGATGATGGACGCAATTTGGATGGGCTGGAAAACACCGTAGTCGAGATAGCTCTTGATGCGCGCCAGCGCGCCGATCATCTTCTTGTTCCCCAGGCAGAATCCCACGCGCCAGCCGGCCATGTTGAAACTTTTCGACATGGAGTAAATCTCGACCGCGATTTCCTTGGCGCCTTCCACTTGCAGAATGCTGGGAGGCTCGTAGCCGTCGAAGCCGAGATCGGCGTACGCGAAATCGTGCACGATCATGGTTCCGTGCCTTGCGGCCAGCGCGACGATGTCGCGGAAAAACTGGAGGTCGACGCATTGCGTGGTGGGGTTGTGCGGAAACGAGATCAAAATCATCCGCGGCTCGCGCGAAGAGGTTTTGTAGAGATGTTCCAGGCGGTTCAGGAACTCGGCAGGCGTCGGCATCGGCAGCATGCACGCGTGCCCTTCGGCCATGATGACGCCGTACTGATGAATCGGGTATGCCGGATTCGGCGAGACCACCGCATCGCCGGGTCCGATGACCGCGAACAGCAGATGAGCCAGCGCGTCCTTGGCGCCGATGGTGACGATCGCCTCGCTCTCTGAATCCAGCTCGACGGCATATTTTGTGCGATAGTGCTTGACGATCTCCGCGCGCAGGCGCGGAATGCCGCGCGACATGGAGTAACGGTGATTGCGCGGATTGCGGACAGCTTCGATCAGCTTCTTGACGATCGGCTCGGGCGTGGCGCCGTCTGGATTACCCATGCCGAGGTCCACGACATCCAGTTGCGCCGCGCGCGCTTTGGCCTTCATCTCGTTGATGACGGCGAAAACGTAGGGCGGCAGCTTCTGGATGCGGTAAAACTCGTCGGTTGAGGTCATAATTAATTCTAGGGCCAATTCTCACCCAATGATTACCGATCTAGTCCAGATTCGCCGGCTTGGAACACCAGAAGAGGGGCGAGAACGCGCGCTTCCGGGCGTACCTGAAAAGCCATCGCCATTCGGACCGGCGCTTGCGCGTGTTCGGCGAGGAGATCGAGGCGCAGATCGACTGCACGCAATGCGCGAACTGCTGCCGGATCACCGAGGTTGGCATTACGGAGCGCGACATCGAGAAGCTGGCCAAGTTCATTGGCATGAACGAGCGCGAGTTTCGCGATCAATTCACGGCGCGTGATGACGCAGGCGCGCTGATTCTGAAACGTGAGGCAAGCGGCTGCGTGTTTTTGGAGGGAAATCTGTGCAGCGTGTATGAGGCGCGTCCGCAAAACTGCGCGAACTTCCCGCACGTGGTGCGAGGCGCCGGGTCGATTGCGAGCCGCATGTGGAGGTTCCTGGATCGCGCCGCGTACTGTCCGATCGTCTACAACTGGATGGAAAAAGTGAAGCAAGACATCGGGTTTCCCTGAGGGACCGGTTAGTCGAGGCGCTCGGTGATGGTCACGGGGTCCTGGACTCGAAAGTTGATGTGCGTCTCCACCCGAATCTCCACCGGGCTGCCGCGCGTCAACAGCACGTCGCCCGCGCCCACAGCTCCGCCCGCTCCAGCGCCAATGGCCGCACCTTTCCCGCCGCCTGCGATGGCTCCAATGATCGCTCCGATGGCCGCGCCTCCGCCGACTTTCGCGGCGTCAGTGGCCGCAGAACTGGCGGCGCCCTTGGTGTATGGCTCCGTGCGTATGCGGATGTTCTGCCCGTCCGTGGTGGCGAGCCGCACGAGGGAAATTTCCAGGTGTGAGGCGCCACGCGCGCGTCCGGCCTGCGCGGCCTCCACTACCCTGCCCTCCACGCGAGCGCCCCGCTCGGCGATGATGAATCCGTCGATCACCAACTGCTCCGTGAGTGTCGCCAGGAAACTGTCGCCCGGCTGATTGCGCGCCGATGAAAGGGTTTCGCCGATGCGAACCGGCAAAGACGTTCCCGCTGCGAGCGTGACGGTATTCGGAACGCGGGCTTCGAGGGCGGGCGGAGGAAGAGAGACGTTTTCTACGGGAACTGGTGCGGGCGCAGGCTCGGCGGGCGGTGCGACAGCCTGCGGCGGTGGAGCGGGCGCTGGTGGAGCTGGCGCGGGTTCCGTTGGCTGAGGTTCGACGGGCGGCGTGGCCGGTGGCGGCGGGTCGTTACGGGCAATGACCACAGGCGTCTCGCGACGCACTCGCGGCGGCATCGGCGACGGTTTTTCGCGAACTGGCGCCGGGATGTGGTGTGGCGTCTCAACCACCGGCGCTGGTAGTGCCGCAACGGGCTTCGGAACGACCTCCGGCTTCGGGACGATCGGCGTGGCAGGTTCCTGCTTCACGGCGGGCGGTTTGGCGACGTTGGCTACTTCTTGTGGCGGCTTCACCGCAAAGTAAACGATTCCCGAAGCCAGCACGGCTCCCGTCGCAAACGCCGACGCCAGTTTCCATTGCATGTTCGCGCCCCGTCCCCGGCGCTTACAACATTAAACGCAACGCGCGTGATTTACGTTTCGTAACGCGTATCGTTAAAATGGCTTAGGATGTCCGATTTTCCCAGCGAATTCCGCATCGGCCCGGTCCGCATCGCGCCGGCCACCGTGTTGGCGCCCATGGCGGGCGTTACCGATACTGTATTTCGCCGCCTGATCCGCAACCAGGGCGGCTGCGGGCTGATTATGACCGAGTTCACCAGCTCGCACGGTGTGGTGAATTCGCTCCGACGCCAAAAAGCCCACACGGACGTTTCGGTATCTGTTCTTCGAGCCGGAAGAGCATCCGATTTCCGCGCAACTTTTTGGTTCCGACCCGCAGGTTATGGCCGACGCCGCTAAGGCGTGCGAGGATTTCGGATTCGACGTCGTCGATATCAACTTCGGCTGCCCCGTGAACAAGGTGGTGAAGTGCAACGGCGGATCTGGATTGCTGCGCGATCTGCCGCTGGTGGAAGAGATTCTGCGCAAGGTTCGCGCGGCCATCTCGATTCCGCTCACCATGAAGTTCCGCGCCGGCTGGAACGATCAGGAGTTGGTCGCCGTGAAGATGGCGCAACTGGCCGAAGATTGCGGACTGCAGGCCGTAGCGCTGCATCCGCGCACGCGCGAACAGGGCTATAGCGGCAAGGCGGATTGGAGCCGCATCGCCGAAGTGAAGGCCGCCGTGCGACACATTCCGGTCATCGGCAACGGCGATATCGTTACGCCTGAGGATGCGGTCCGTATGGTGCGCGAGACAGGTTGCGACGCGGTGATGATCGGCCGCACGGCTTCATCCAATCCATGGATTTTCCGCCAGATCGAGCAGTATCTCGCGACCGGGACGTTACGAGCATCCCGCCGAGCGCCAGCGCTACGACATTATGCGCACCTATTACTGCGATGCTGTGCGAACGCGATGCCGTTGACACGGTGGGCAAGATGAAACAGTTCGCCACTTACTTTACGCACGGTGTGCGCAACGGGTCGAAGCTGCGCGTTGAGATCTACAAAGCCACCGAGGCTCCCGAAATCCTCGACCTGGTGGACGCCTTCTTTGAGCGCGAGCTGGCTGGAGTTACTGCCTGAAACAAGTCCAGCTCATCACGGATGGGGCCTGCATCGGAAACCCCGGGCCTGGCGGCTGGGCGTGCATCCTGCGATACGGCGACAAGACGCGCGAGATGTACGGCTCCGAGCGCGAGACCACCAACAATCGCATGGAGCTGCAAGCCGCCGTGGAAGGGTCTGCGGGCGTTGAAGGAGCCCTGCGAGGTGGAGATCGTCACCGATTCAAACTACCTGAAGAACGGCATCACCGAGTGGATTCACAAGTGGAAGCGCAACGGCTGGCAAACGGGCGGGAAGAAGGCCGGTGGCGAATCAGGATCTCTGGCACGAACTGGACGAGCAGAACGCGCGGCACAAGACCATCTGGTCCTGGACGAAGGGCCACGCATCGCACGCAGACAATAACAGGTGTGACGAATTGGCGACAGGCGGCGGCGCGCGGGCAATTATCGAGTAAGTGACTCTACTGCACATTGTGCAAGACGCAGCAGCAGTGCGCGAGTGCTCGACCGTTGACTTACAGCGACTTACTCGCTGGACTCTCAGTTGCATCGGCCCCGGCATGCCCAGTGCCAGGTCGCAAGCATTATCGCTCGGTCTGCACGGCGCGCTGATCGCAGTGCTGTTGCTGGCCGCGTCACAGATCGATTCGGGCGCCACTGCAATCGTCCCGGCCCAGTGATGCAACGCCGCTTGACGTTCTTCCGCCCACGCAAGGACGTCGAGTCCCGTAGCGGAGGAAGCAATCAAACCGCGCTTCCAGCCAAACATGGCTCGCCGCCGCCAACCGCGCATCGAACGTTTATCCCCCCCGCTTCGAGCCCGCATCCGCAGCTCGCGCTACCGATCACCATCGCGTTCGATATTCCGACGGTCAACACCGGCCCGGACATCGGCGATCCGTTCAGCCGACTGCCCAACGGCGGACTTGGCATGGCTGGTGCAAATGGCATCGGAAACGGCTGCTGCCAGGGAATCGGTGATTCGAAAAACAGGACCGCCCGGGATCGCGGCAGTGCGTCGCGGCCGCGGCGTCACACCGCCTCAGCTCCTGTACAAAGTGGAGCCGGAATTTTCCGAGGACGCGCGTAAAGCAAAATACCAGGGCGTCGTCGTGTTGAGCATCGAGGTGGACGCGAGCGGCACGGTTCGCAATGTCCGCGTTCGACAAAGCCTCGGCCTGGGCCTTGATGAGAAAGCGATCGAAGCGGTTTCACGCTGGCGTTTTCGGCCCGGGCTCTTCGACGGCATGCCTGTCGTCACCGAAGCCACCGTGCAAGTGACCTTTCAATTACTATGATGCTTTTGCCAGCATGCCAGTCTGCATGCAAACCAGGTGCTAATTCCTCTATAGACTGCATTGGCCCGGCTCAGGCGATGCTAGATCAACCTGCGGCGGCGTTGCATCCCCAGAGCTCGATTGTCCGGTTCACGCTCCCGGCCGATTGGGCAACTTGTAGCGCCGCCGTTTTTCACCGGGGCCCTGGATCATTCCTTCGGACCGATTCCGAGCGCTTTCATTTTCCGGTAGAGATTGCTGCGCTCCAGGCCCAGCAACTCGGCCGTCTTGGTCACGTTGCCCTTGGTTTCGTCGAGCGTCTTGAGAATGTATTCGCGCTCGGCGGCGGCGCGGACTTCGTGCAGGCTGCCCAGGCGTTCCGCGGCGCGTTCAAAGACCGCGCGCTTGCCGGGAATCAGCGGGATGTGGCGCGCATCGATGCGGATTTGCGGGCTCATAATGACGATGCGCTCCATCAGATTGCGCAGCTCGCGCACGTTGCCCGGCCAGCGATGTTCCTTGAGCACCTCGTAAGCTTCCGGTGTCAGCTCCTTGGGACGCCGTCCGTAGGCAGTGGTGAATTCCTTCAGGAAGTGATTCGCCAATAGCGGAATGTCCTCGATGCGATCGCGCAGCGGCGGCACATAGAACGGAATCACGTTGAGCCGATAGAACAGATCCTCGCGAAAATTGCCCGCGCTCGATTTCTTCCTCGAGATTCTTGTTGGTCGCGGCCACCACGCGCACGTCCACCTGAATGGAAGTGTCGGCGCCGACCGGCTCGAAGCGCTGCTCCTCAAGCGACCGCAACACCTTGGCCTGCGTCTTTAGACTCATGTCGCCCACTTCGTCCAGGAACAATGTGCCGCCATCGGCCTTCTGCAGCTTGCCGGTCTTATCTTCGGTAGCGCCGGGGAAGCTGCCTTTCCGATGGCCGAAAAGCTCGCTTTCGATGAGATCCTCGGGGATGGCCGCGCAGTTCACTTCCACAAACGCCTCGGCTCCGCGCTGGCTGCTGTTGTGAATCGCGTGCGCCACCAGTTCCTTGCCCGTGCCGCTCTCACCATAAATGAGCACCCGGCCATTAGTGGCGGCCATCAAGGCGAGCTGCTGCCGCAGCGCCTTCATCGGAACGCTTTCGCCGATGATTTGCAGCTCGCGGCGGCCTTCTTCTTTCAGCCGCTCCACTTCCAGCTCGAGCTTGCGCTGCTGCAGCGCGTTCTTCACCACCACCATCACTTTTTCGATGGTGAGCGGCTTCTCCAGGAAATCGAAGGCGCCCAGTTTGGTCGCTTTCACGGCCGTTTCGATGGTCCCGTGCCCCGAAATAATCACCACCACGGGGCGGTTCGGCGAACGCGATCTCCTGCAATCGTGACAGTGTATCGAGACCATCCATGCCGGGCAGCCATACGTCGAGCAGGATCAGATCATACGCCGCGCGCGCGATCTTCGGCACAACACTCCTCGCCGCTTGAAACCGCGTGGGTCTGATACCCTTCATCCTCCAACACTCCGGCCAGCGACTGCCGGATCAGAGGCTCGTCGTCGACGATCAGAATCTGCGCCGGCTTCACGAACGGATCTCCGCGGGCGGCATTTCAGCCGCTTTGGCATCCGCTTCGGCGCCAGTCCGCACCGGCGAGATCCACGACAAAACGCGCGCCGGCGGGCACGTTGTCCTCCACCCGAATGGTGGCGTCGTGATCGGCGAGAATCCGGTTGACGATCGCCAGACCCAGGCCCGTTCCCCGCCCTTTGGTCGAGAAATAGGGAAGGAACAGCTTTTCTTTGTCCTCGCGGGAGACGCCGCAGCCGGTGTCCGCGATGATCAGCTCCACTGAATCCGCTTCGGTCGAACGGGTGCCGATGTACAGCCGTTTCACCAGCGATTCCTGCATCGCCTCGGCCGCATTATCCACCAGGTTCACCACCACGCGCTTGAACTGCTCGCGATCCACAAGCACGGGCGGCAGCTCGCGGGCCAGATCCCTCTCCACTCGGATGCCGTCCAAACGCCCATCAAAAACGGAAAGCGCGTTCTCCACAACTTGATTCAGATCCGAGGGCACGGGCTGCGCGGCCGGAAAACGGCTGAACTGCGAGAATTCGTCCACCAACGTGCGCACCGTTTCCACCTCGCGCGCGATGGTGGCCGAGCACTCGTGCAAAATGCGCCGGGTATCGGCAGTCTGTTCGGGACGCGCCAATTGCCGCGCGATGCGGTCGGCGCACAGCGCGATGGGCGTCAGCGGATTCTTGATCTCGTGCGCCACGCGCCGCGCTACTTCGTGCCAGGCCGCCGCTTTCTGTGCCCGTAACAGCTCACTGGTATCTTCCACCACCAGCACGAAGCCGGAGCTGCGCTGCTCGTCGAGCGCCGCGACAGTCAAGCGCTAGTTGCAACACGCGCCGCTCGGCCTTGTACTCGAGCTGCGTGCCGGCCGCCGCGGTGCGCCGCGCGCGATTCATCAAATAGCGGATCTCGGCCGTATCTTCGCGCGAGAACAGATCGCTCAAACGCGATGCCCGCGCCACTTGCTCCTCCGGGAAGATGCCGAGCAGAGCCCGATTCACCCGCTGGATGCGGCCGTCGGAGGTGAGTGAGATTACGCCCGTGGGAATGCTCTCGAGAATCGCTTCGGTGAAACGCCGCCGGGCTTCCAACTCCTTGCTGTTGGTCTCCAGCGCTTCGGTCATTTCATTGAACGCGCGCACCAGCGTGGCCATCTCATCGATCGCGTCCACCCGCACGCGGTAGCTCAGATTCCCTTTGCGGATCTGTTCGGCCGCGCGTAGCAGCGCCGTAATTGGCGTGCTGATCTGTCCGGCCATGTAGCGCGCAATCCAGATCGCGAAAAATAGAACGAATAGCGTGATCAGCGACAGCAGCAACAGATACAACCGGCGATAGGCCTTCTTGTCCACCGACAGCTGGTCATAGTCGGCGATCGCCTGATTGATTTCGCGCTGTTTGGCAGCCAGTTCCAAAGGCATGCGCGCCGATAACACCAGCTTTCCCCTCGGCGGTCGGAATGCTCGGCTTTGTAGAGCCCCCCTTGGTGTGTACCTGAAACCGAGCACACAACCCTGTTTCCGCCATCGGCGTGCTGGATCTCAGCCTTTTCGATCTGGTTTTCCTGGCAGAAGCGCTCATAAAAATCGGCGCTTTGGGCCGGTTGCGCCGCCAGCCAATGGGCCTGCGCGGTGAGCTTGTCGTGCTCTTCCTGGTTCAGCGCCGTTGGCGATCTGCCGCAGGTCGATGTTCATCGTCTCCGCGGGCCGGCTGAACCATTTGTCCAGATTCCGATTCAGTACCGACACGCTCCACAGCACCAGAAAAATGATAGGCAGCACGCTGAGAGCGAGCGCCCCGCCGATCAGCTTGGATTTGATATGCGAGCCAGGCCGGTTGCTTTGGCGCTCGATATACAGTTTCACCACGGTCCGCAACAAATTGAAGCCGAGAGTGACCGTCAGAATGAAGATGAACGTCGAAACAGCCCAGAACAGATATGTTTGTTGGATGTTGCTGGGCGCGGGGCTTAGGTTAAACGATCCTTGCCAGACCACCAGCGTCACCAGGATGCCGAGCAGCACCACCGCGGAGCCGAACATCAGACGCTTACGCATTATCGAAAACGACCCTGTAGGAATTATAGGAGTTGAAGACCGCGCGCGGGGGAGCAAAGTGACGTTGGCGCGGGACTCGCTCGCGCCGATGTGCACCCACCTATGGGTTGGTGCTCTTTCCGTTTTCTGGAAGCTCGCGTGGAAGTCTATTAGAAAACATATCCGCTAAGAGCCTTCTATCGTGCTAAGTCCTTGTTATATAATAATCATATTTGTTATTCCCAGGATGCCTAGGTTTGGTACCGTGGGTGCTATTACGGCAGGTTTCGAGACAGATTGTTAGGCTGCCTCGATGCTTGAGAGCGGTCGGATGCTTTCTCTGAAAGTTATGCTTCCTGAGAAGAGTGACGCGCCAGCAAAGAGCGATAGTTCCAACATACGTCACGCCTTCGCGTCTAGCGCTGCGACCCGCATCCGCGCCTGCGACGAAACAAGAAAGGGAAAAATGCGAAAACTCACATTGATTCTCGGAGCGGCAATGATGCTGGTCCTGGCATTGGCTTGGAATCTTCCGGCGCAAGAAGTCGTGGCGCACATTCGCGGAACGATAACGGATCCTTCGGGCGCTGGAGTCCCCGGCGCGGAGGTGAAGGCCACCAACACGCTGACGCAAGTTTCCACCACGGTTCCGTCGAAGGATGACGGAAGTTACGAATTTCTGAGCTTGCCGCCGGGAACCTACGACGTGACGGTGAGTAAGAACGGCTTTCGAACGTCCACGGCCCACAACATCACGTTGACTGTGAATCAGCAATACAACCTGCCGGTTGCGCTGGAAGTCGGGCAAGTCACGGAATCCGTGCAAGTGGAGGCCAATCCTATTCAGGTGGAGACAACCACAACCCAGCTCGGCACCATCATTGACGCCAAGCAGATTGTCGACCTGCCGCTGCTAGGGCGCAACTGGACCCAACTGCAGCAGCTTGTTCCGGGCACGGTTTCTCAAAGCGACCGTTTTGCCGGCGCCTACGCGACCAACGGCAGCGAAAGCCAGCAGAACTCGTACTTGATCAACGGCGCCGATTCCATGGACATTCGCCTGAATGCCCCGCTCGTCATTCCCAACCCGGACGCCATTGACCAATTCAATTTGATCGATAGCACCATCAACCCCGAATACGGCCGGAACTCGGGTGGGATTCTCAACGCAATTATCAAGAGCGGCACAAATTCGTTCCACGGCGATGCCTTTGAGTTCTATCGCGATACGTTCATGAACACGCGCAACTTCTTCCAAAAGACTGGGAACATCTTTCATCAGAACCAATACGGCGGTACGGTGGGAGGACCCATTTGGAAAGATCACACTTTCTTCTTCCTTTCCTACCAGGGCACGCGCAACCGCCGGCCCGATTCCAACGGCACTGGCCAGACCACAGTGTTTACACAGGATCAGAGAAACGGCATTTTTTCCGATATCGCTGGTTCCGCCACTCCGTCACCCATTCCGCTGATGGGCGAGAACGGCGCCACGTATGCAGCCGGAACGCCCTACAGCACCTTGTTCCCGACTGGCCATATTCCGACGGCGGATTTCAACTCCATCTCCCAGAATCTTCTCAAGAGCGTTCCGCTCCCGAATCTTGGTGGAAACCTGTATTCGTTCAATCCAATCTCAAGCCAAGACGACGAGCAGGGACTAATTCGCTTCGATCACACCTTCGGCAACAAAGACTCCATGTGGGGCTATGCGCTGTGGGAGCACAACCCAGTTATTCACACCCTTCCATTCCTCGGATCTACTTTGCCTGGCAACGGCGAGAACGATACTTCATTCTCTACTCAAGCTGTCGCTGCTTGGACACACACATTCAATCCAACCACCTTGAACGAGTTTCGTGTGGCGTTTATCCGGTTCAACTACGCGGCCGTTTCACCCACCAATATCGAGCTACCTTCATCGCTCGGATTCACGGGCATCAACCCACAATTCCCCGGCACAGCCAGCGCGCCGACGATCAGCCTGACAGGATATTTCACGCTGGGATTCAGCCCGGACGGGCCCCAGCCGGCGATCGATAATACCTATCAGATCGACGATAATTTCTCAAAGGTAGTTGGCAATCACACCTTCAAATTCGGCTTCGACGGAAGACGCTATGAAGTAAACAATCCCTTTGAGTTCGAAAACAACGGAAGCTTCGGATTCGGCGGACAGGGAGTTTATAGCACCGGCGATCCGGGAGCGGACTTCTTGTTGGGCATCCCGGACACCTACGCCCAGAATAGCGGAGGCGTCCAGAACATGCGCAGCTACGAGTTCTACCTGTATGCACAGGACACCTGGAAGGTGACCAACAATTTGACCTTCAACTATGGCCTCGGCTGGCAGATAGATACGCCCCTGACCAATCAGCGCTATGGCCAGGAGGCTTTCAACTGCTTCCGTCCCGGCCAACAATCCACCGTGTACCCCACAGCGCCAGTGGGCCTCGATTTCCCTGGGGACACGGGCTGCTCGGCCTCCGGATTCTATCAGCACAACGATAACATTGCTCCTAGGTTTGGTTTCGCATACTCTCCGGATTGGGGACCCCTCAGCGGCGGCAAAGCCAAGAAATTTGTCATCCGGGGCGGCTTCGGAGTTTACTTCAACCGGACGGAAGAGGAGTTAGGGCTTCAGCAGCTGAGTGCCTACCCGTTTTCATTCGCTTCGCAGGGCGCCACCAGTGTCGGCGGCAGCCCGGGCTTTGCCAATCCTTTCGCCGACATCGCTGGCGGACCGGTGGCTCCCAATCCGTTCCCCTTTACCCCGCCGGCCAAGGGTTCCAAGGTCGACTTCTCGCAGTTTTATCCCTTGGATTTCAGCACCATCAATCCAAACTTCACGGACCCCTATGCCATGAACTTCAATTTCAATATCCAGCGCGAACTTCCTGGCGCGATGATTTTGCAAGTTGGCTATGTGGGTGCGCTGGGACGGCACTTGGAGATGGTCTATGAAGGAAACCCCGTGTCCGCATCCGGCGTGGCCGCATGCGCCGCGGATCCAACTTGCATTGCCAACCGTGTCTTCCAGACCTATTTCTACCCTGACCATGCGCTCTATGCTCCGGGAAACATCTTCGCCGGTGTCGGCACGCAATCCAGCTTCGGCGTTTCCAACTACAATTCGCTTCAGATCCAACTTCAGAAGCGGCTTTCCCATGGATTGATGTTTCAAGCTTCGTACACCTGGGCACACTCGATTGACGACAGCTCCGGGTATGAAGGCAGCGGCGGCGCGCCCGGTCTGGGTCGAGTTACCGACCCCTACAACTACGCCCTCAGCCGCGGCGATTCCAACTTCGACGTGCGGCACCGCTTCGTGATCAACTATGACTACGAAATACCCAGCTTGACCCGCTTCTGGAACAATGGCTTCGTGAAGCATGTTGTCGATGGATGGCGCGTGGGCGGCATCACCACCTTGCAGACCGGCTTCCCCATCATCGTGGGAGACACGGGCTTCCGATCGCTGCAATGTGATGCTTTGTTCTACTACGGTTGCTGGGACGCACCGAACGTGGTTGGCTTCCCCTCCATCTACGATCCGCGCAATGCCACTATCGTAAACGCCACCAAGGGCGGCACCACCCCGAGGACGAATTATTACTTCAACCCGAATGCCTTCGCGCTGGAGCCGTTCGGCACGCTCGGAAACGCCGGACGGAATAACTTCCACGGGCCAGGGATCAACAACACCGATCTGGTTCTCGCCAAGGATTTCCGCTGGACCGAATCCCGCTGGCTAGAATTGCGCCTGGAAGGATTCAATGTCTTCAACCACGCGCAGTTCAACCTCATCGGTGCAGCCGCACCCCTTAATTTCGAGGACATCCAGGCCAGCACCTTTGGTCAGACCTTGACGGCCGCCCAAGGGCGCGTGGTTCAACTCGGCGCCAAAATCTACTTCTAGTTCGACTGCGAGTCCATCGCCTTCCACGGGGAGCCGCTCGGCTCCCCATTGGCTTCGTTTTTCACATTTAACCTCAAGCACCGCGCCACTAAGCTCTAGCCACCCCGCCACCGCCTCCAGGTGGTGCTTACTCCCAATTCTGGAAGATCACCCTTTTGTTTCTACAGGAAACCGTATTTGAAAAAGCCTCTAGCCGACCGTATCTGTATGGTATATAATTAACGAGTTTGTTACCCATCCACTCTTAATGCCGTGGTCATGGGAATGCATGTAAGCAGGCTTCCAGCCTCGCTTACTGGGTTTGGTTTGTTGGGGACTTAAGAACGCCACGTCAGCTTTTGGGGTCGCGATTTGACCCTCTGTTCGTTTTGCGGCTTCCCATAACGGGGGAAGACCCGTACGTCAAAGAACTACGCCCGCTCAACTGGCGCGGCGCTAACGAGGAGAAAAACAAAAAATGAACTGCTTAGACAGGACTTCGATCCTGGCGCTTTTTGCGCTTACGGTCTTGCAAGCGCCGGCTATCGGCCACTTCGCTGACTTCACCAATCAGGGACGCGGTGCGGCGGCATGGGCACGTCAAGGGAGGAGCTAAAAAATGAAATCCGTCATTAGAACAAAGTTTATGAGTCGGCTCAGCGCCGCGGCTATCGCGATGCTCGTGACCCTGAGCGTGCCGAGTTTTGCGCAAACCACTTCCGGAGAACTTACCGGGACCGTGTTTGATGCAACTGGCGCTGTGGTGCCGGAAGCCACGGTGACGGCCACCAACCCGAGCACGGGCGTCGTAGCCACAGCCACCACCACGACCGCCGGTCAATATCGCCTCAACAACCTGCTGGCCGGTAAGTACGACCTTGCGGTCACCAAGTCTGGCTTCACCAAGACCGAGTTGAAGGGCGTGGACGTCCGGTTGAACCAGTCGGCGACAGCGAACATCACGCTGGAAGTTGGTACCTCCGCTCAGACCGTCGAGGTCTCGGCCGAAGCCGCGGTCATTGATACCACGACGGCCCAGCTCCAAAATACGTACAGTGCCGAGCAACTGGCGAGTCTTCCAATGGCGTCCGGCGGGTCTGGAGTCATTAACGTTTCACTGCTGCAGGCGGGAATTGCAACCGGCGGCGCGGTCGGGTTGGGAACCGGCCCTTCAGTCGGCGGCCAGCGCCCCCGCAACAACAATTTCACCATCGAAGGAATCGACAATAACAATAAGGCTGTCACAGGACCGTTGGTACAGGCTCCCAACGACGCCGTTTCAGAATTCACGGTGATTGCGAACCAATTCTCCCCCGAGTTCGGCCACTCCTCGGGCGGCCAGTTCAATCAGGTCATCAAGAGCGGCACCAACCAGTTCCACGGCGAGCTGTATGAGTACTTCAACAACCGTGATCTGAATGCCGCCGACAATTTGAATTTCGTCGAAGGAAACCCTCTGCATCCCCGTTACGATAGCAACCGCTTTGGCGGCAACTTCGGCGGTCCAATCAAGAAAGATAAACTCTTCTTCTTTGTCGACTGGGAGTACAACCCGATCGGCCAGTCTTCGACCACCGCCTACGATGCTCCCACCGCGGCGGGATACGGCCTGTTGGCTGGGATTCCAGGAATCAGCACTACCAACCTCCAGCAGTACCAGAAGTATCTGGGAGCGGCGCCATCGGCGACGGAATCCGCTCTAGTGAACCCGCACGTATACGTGGGCGGGTCCGCGGCTGGCGAGGCGGGCCTCGTCGGGATGCCCGGTACCGTCACCATTCCCATGGGCACCATTTCCTCGGCGCTTCCCGAATATCAGAACTACAACACGGGCCTGGCTTCCGTTGATTACTCCATTTCGGACAAAGACCAACTGCGCGGGCGTTTTATTCTGGAACGGACCGGAACCATCGATACCGCCGGTTTTCCGCAGGCCTTCTTCCAGACCATTCCCTACAACTACTATCTGGCGACCATATCGGAGTATCACAACTTCTCTCCGAACCTGACGAACGAATTGAGGCTTGGCTTCAACCGTTATTTGAACGATTACCCCGTGCCCAACATTTCGTATCCGGGCCTGGATCAGTTTCCCAGCATGAACGTGTATGAGGGCAATTTCGGCTCCTTCTTCGGCCCGGACGGAAACGCCCCGCAGTACGGCATCCAAAACACGTATCAAATCAACGATGGCGTGAACTGGACCAAAGGCAGGCACAACATTCACTTTGGTTTCGACGGCTATAGCTGGATCTCGCCGCAGTCCTTCGTGCAGCGCTCGCGCGGCGATTACGAATGGACCACCCTGTCGGACTACATGTTCGACTACTATCCCGACTACATCGCCCAGCGATCGCTGGGCGGGCAGGAGTACTCGGGTAACCAGTATCTGTACGGATTCTATGGCAACGACAGCTGGAAGATTCGCCCGAACCTGACCATCAATATCGGCATGCGCTACGAATATTTGACCGTGCCGATCGGCGAGCAACTACAAACGCTGAACGCGGTTTCCAGCGTCCCTGGCCTGATCGAGTTCAATAAGCCGCAACCCATGGGTTTGGCGTTCATGCCTCGCATCGGCATCGCTTACTCACCCGGAACCAGCGGCAAGACCGTGATCCGCGCCGGCTTTGGCCGGAACTTCGATGTTCTGCCCGACAACTTCGGCCTCTTGACCGAGCCTCCGCAGTTCACCACCACGGTGGATTGCACCGGCGGTCCTCAAACCGGCTGCAACCAGGCCGGCGGACCGGGAGCAGGGTTCCTGGCAAACGGCGGTATTAAGCCGGGTAGCACCGTCAGCGTCCCCAGTTTGGCCGATCTCCGCGCCGGCACCGGCGGTTACGTGCCCAACCAGACGCGCCCCGAGGCCGTTCAATGGAATATTGGCTTCCAGCGTGTGTTTTGGAATGACTACACATTCGAGAGCAATTACATCGGAACCCATGGCGTTTATCTGCCGGTGCAGATTCAACTCAACCGGCAGCCGGTGGTGAACGCGTCGAATGCTCTGCCGTTGTATTACAGCATGCCCAGCCAAGGGACTCTCGACTCCTTGACCAGCACGCTTTCGGGTCTTCAGGGTCTGAAATCAGCGGGCGGCAACATCCTTCCTGGTTATCTCGCCGCGGGTTTCAACGGAATCATCACTTCCTACCAGCCGTGGGGTAATTCCAGTTACAACGGCTGGGCAAACACCTTGACCCGGCGCTTCTCCAATGGCTGGCAGCTCATCGGAGCCTACACCTGGAGCCATAACATCGACGATTCCACCGCTGAAGTGTTTTCGACCTACACCACACCCCGCCGGCCGCAGGATGCACAAAATCTCTCGGCTGATCGATCCAGTTCGGCGCTCGACCATCGGCAGCGCTTCACCGTCGAAACGATTTACGACTTCAATCCTTTCAAGAACGGCAACTGGCTTATGAAGAACGTCGTCGGCAACTGGGAAATCGCACCCGTGTATCAATATCAGACCGGTACGCTCTACGATGTGCAGAGCGGCATTGATACCAATCTCAACGGCGACAGCGCGGGCGACCGTGCCTTCGTCAATAGCAGCGGCAATCCCGGAGTTGGCTCCGGAACCACCGCCCTGCAAAACAGCGCCGGCCAAACGGTTGCCTACCTGGTGAACAATCCCAACGCCCGGTACATTAAGGCGCCTGCGGGGACTTTTCCAAACGGTGGCCGCAACACCGGCATGCTGCCTCCCATCGATGACATCGACATCACGCTGGCCAAGAACTTTAACGTAACGGAGAGGTTCAAGGTTCAGTTTGCTGCTCGCGTGTTCAACCTGTTCAACCATCCGCAATACGTCGGCGGTTTTATCAGCGACGTTGCTCCCTGCGCCGTCAGCATCGGTGGTACGAGCTGCAACCCCACTTCATCGCTGGTGCACAATTTCCTGATTCCGACTTCGCCCACCTTCGCGGATCCGACTCAGGCGTTCTCCAGCAATCCGAGACAGATCGCTTTGTCGCTCAAACTTTTGTTCTAGCGCGAAGCTTATCTCGTTCACCTCGATCCGGGCTCGGCGCCTTGAAAGCGCCGCGTCCGGATTATTTTTTCGGTGCCCCGCTCTCCTCGCCGCCTGGCGCATAGTAGCCCCGCCGCACCGATACTCGCAGCCCTTTTGTACGCACTCGAACATCCAGCTTGCGGAACTTTCCGTCATGCGCAGCGTTGACCGGCGCGAAGCCGATCGAATATTGGCTGCGCAGCTCGTTTTCGATGATCTGGAATATCTCATCCAGCGTGCGTTTCTTGCCTCCTTCGAACATTCGCCCGCCAGTCGGCTCCGCAAGGTTGTTTAGAAACGAGCAGCCAAAATATTTTTGGTCGTAGCAAACGCCGTATACGATCGTGTTGGTCGCCTGCACGGCCTCTAAAGCATCGTCCATATGCTTCTGGCTGCCGTTGTCCAGCCCGTCGGAGACAATCAGCATCACCTTGCGGCCGGGAACTCCCGCAAGTTTGCCTCTGGACGTCGCGTACACGGCATCGTACAGCAAAGTGCCGGGCATCAGTTGTCCTTCCGCTGGCAGGCCATGAAACGGAATCGCATGCAGCTTCGCGAGCGCGTTCTTGAGAAGCTGGCTGGACGACGTGAAATCCTGCCACAGCACCATGGTGCTGGAGAATCCCAACAAGAGCGCGTGATCGGTGGGCCGCAGCACCGTCTCGAAGAATCGCCCGGCGGCCTCGCGCTCATCCGCCAGCACCGAACGCACGCTGCCGCTGACGTCTACCAGCATGGCTACCGTGAGCGGCAGTTCCGTGTCGCGGGTGAAGTAGCGGATCTCCTGCTTTCGCCCGTTCTCGCGGATCTCGAAGTCGCCCTTGTTGAGATCCGTCACCAGCGCGCCGCGCTTGTCCGAAACGGTGCAAAGGACGTTCACCAGATCCACGTCCACGCGAATCGGCGAGGGTTCATCCACTGCCTGCGCGAACATCGGGATCGATGTTGCAAGCCAGACTAAGATCGTGCCGACTTTCAAAAATCATGCTACCCGATTCTCAATAGGATCGCAGCAGCTTGCCATCGGCTAAGGTAATCAGCGTGCAGCGCAAGCGAAGCGAGCCGTCCTTGGCACGCGCGCCGGAGCAAGTGATCTTGTCGCCCGGCTTCAATGAGTCCTTGGTCCAGTTCGCCCGGCTCAGCGCGTTGGGGCTGTCGATTTCGACGATCCAGTGTTCGACAGTGCCGTCGGGCTGGGGCGAGTCCACGAATATGTAAGAGTGCGGGTTGGCCCAGCGAAATTCGGTAACCACGCCCTCCACGTTCGCGGGATGTTTCAGATCGTAGTCAGCGGTGGAATGATGCCCAAACAGCGCCCGCGTCAAGAGCAGAACGATAAGCAGGCGTGCCATAATCACAGTTTGGCGCACATTCTTCCACTCAAACAAGCGATCCAGGAAATGGTTCGCGACGGCGATGTCGTGGCCCTGGAGGGCTTCACTCACCTGATTCCTTTTGCCGCGGGCCACGAGATCATCCGGCAGGGCCGGCGCAATCTGACGGTCATCCGCATGACGCCGGATTTGATCTACGATCAGTTGATCGGCTCGGGCTGCGTGTCGAAGCTGATTTTCTCGTGGGGCGGCAATCCCGGCGTCGGCTCGCTGCATCGCCTGCGCGACGCGGTGGAACAAGGCTGGCCCGCTCCGCTCGCTCTCGAAGAGAACGCGCATGCAGGTATGGCTGCCGCGTATGCTGCCGGAGCGGCGCATCTGCCGTTCGGTCTGTTGCGCGGTTATGTAGGAACCGATCTGCCGAAGTACAACCGCGTGAAGTTTATCGACTGCCCCTTCACGGGCGAAAAGCTGGCCGCCGTGCCTGCGATCCGGCCGGATGTGACCGTGATTCACGCGCAGAAAGCCGACCGCAAAGGCAACGTGCTGATCTGGGGCGTGGTCGGCGTGCAGAAAGAAGCGGTGCTGGCGGCGAAGCGCACGATCGTCACGGTGGAGGAGATCGTCGACAATCTGAATGCGCCGCCGAACTCGGTCGTGCTGCCTTCGTGGGTGATCGGCGCGGTTTGCGAAGTGAAGGGCGGAGCGTTTCCGTCTTACGCGCAGGGCTACTATCCGCGCAACAACGCCTTCTACAAGCAGTGGGACCCGATCGCGCGCGAGCGCGAAAGCTTCCAAGCCTGGATGCAAAAGCACGTGCTGGGCACCAAGGACTTTCGATGAATTCAAGCGCAGTCTGGAACAGACGGTGACCCATGCCTGAGACGAAATACACCTCCGACGAAATGATGACCATCGCCGCGGCGCGCATGATCCGCAACGGCGCTTCTTGCTTTGTAGGCATCGGGCTGCCGAGCGCGGCCGCAAATCTGGCGCGTCTGACGCATGCGCCGGACACCGTGCTCATTTACGAATCGGGCTGCATTGGGACGAAGCCGACGGTGTTGCCGCTTTCGATCGGCGACGGCGAACTGTCCGAGACCGCCGACGCTGTGGTTTCCATCCCGGAGATTTTCGCTTACTGGCTGCAAGGCGGCCGCATCGATCTCGGATTCCTCGGCGCCGCGCAGATCGACAGATTCGCCAACATCAACACCACCGTGATCGGCGATTACTACAAGCCGTCCGTGCGGCTGCCGGGCGCGGGCGGAGCGCCGGAGATCGCGGCCTCGTCCAAAGAAGTGCTGATCACGCTGCGGCAGAACAAGCGGGCGTTCATTGAGAAGCTGGATTTCGTTACCTCGGGCGGCTACTTCACCGGTGGCGACAGCCGCGCGAAGTTGAACCTTCCCGGCAAGGGCCCGACGGCCGTGATCACGGATTTGGGCGTCATGACGCCTGACCCGGTGACCAAAGAGCTCACGCTGACCAGCATCCATCCCGGCGTCACGGTGGAAAAGGTGATCGAATCGACTGGCTGGGCGCTGAAGGTTGCGCCGCAGTTAGCCACCAGCGAAACTCCCACGGAAACCGAACTGCGCGTGCTTCGGGATCTGAACGAACGCACCGCACGCGCTCACGCCGGACAGGCCTGATGTTAGCGTTCACATATGACGCGCTGCCCGGGCGCGTCCTATTTGGCGTCGGCTGCCTGGACAAATTGCCCGAAGAAATTGAGCGCTTGGGCGCAACCCGCGCGCTTGTACTCTCCACGCCCGAACAGCGCAAAGAAGGCCAGCAGATGGTGGATCGCTTGGGCGCGCGGGCCGTCGGATTGTTCGACCAAGCCGTGATGCACGTGCCGATCGAAATCGCCGAACAAGCCCGGGAACAAGCCAAGGCGCTGGGTGCCGATTGCTGCGTCGCGGTAGGCGGCGGATCGACCACAGGACTTGCGAAAGCGATCGCTCTGGTATCGACGCTTCCGATTCTTGTCGATCCCGACAACCTACGCAGGCTCCGAGATGACGCCCATCTGGGGCATCACGGAAAGCGGTTTGAAGAAGACCGGCCGCGATCCGCGCGTACTGCCCAAGACGGTTTTGTATGATCCAACGCTTACCGTCACAATGCCACCGATGCTCTCCGCAACGAGCGGCATGAACTCGATTGCGCATTGCGTGGAAGCGCTGTATTCGAAAGACGCCAATCCGATCATCTCGATGATTGCCGAAGAGGGTATTCGCGCGCTGGCCATCGGGCTGCCGGTCGTGGTGAAGGAGCCCACAAATCTAGAGTCCCGTTCGAACGCGCTGTATGGCGCATGGCTGGGCGGCATGGCGCTGGGCGCGGTCGGAATGGCATTGCATCACAAGCTATGCCACACGCTCGGGGGAAGTTTCAATCTTCCGCATGCCGAAACGCATACTGTGGTGTTGCCGCACGCGACCGCCTATACGGCGCCGGCCACGCCAGAAGCCATGTCGCGGATTGCTCGCGCGCTCGGCGCACACTCGGCAGATCCAAGTTTGGCAGCCTCGGGTCTCTTTGATCTTGCGGCGTCGCTTGGCGCTCCGACGTCGCTCGCTGCCCTCGGCCTCAAAGCAGCCGATCTCGACAAAGCTGCGGACATTAGCGGTGCAGAATCCTTACTACAATCCGCGCCCCATCACGCGCGAAGGGATTCGAGCGTTGCTCCAGGACGCCTTCGACGGCCGCCGTCCCACTAATTAATCCGCGCTAGCGCGCGTTGTCGTGATGCTCCGAGTTGACGTAATGCCCGGCGTCGTTGTCGACGCAGCGGGCGGCTTCATCGAGCGTGTCCGGTTGCAGCGTCAGGGTACGGGAAATGGTCCACGGCTTCGCGAGAACCGCCGGATCGTCGGCCGTCATCTGATACTGGATCGTATCTCCGACGCGTCGCAGCCGTTCCACCACATGCAATTTGTTGGTGTGAAACAGGCCGTTGTCGGCCAGCCACGAGTCATCGGTCAACCGGGTCACATCCACCACCAGCGTATCGCCGTCCCAACGGCCGATGGAGTCGCCGTTATACGAATCCTCTAATTCCGGATTCGTACTGTGACCGCGGCCGTCCACGGGAATCACTCGCCAGTAATTACCGGTCAATTCCGCGTACAGGAACACCACCTGTTTGGACGTCTGCACGATTTCTTGCGGAGGACCAATCCGCGGTACTCCCGGAGGCCCGCAATGCAAGGTTTGATCTTCCTTGACCTGATTGTCGTCCAGCTTCTTGACCTTGGCCACAAACTGCTGCTTGTATTCCGGGTCCGGATCGGGCATGGCTTGCGGCGCAGGCGGACCGCCGGCCTGGGAGCGCGGCACCGATTGTCCGAAATTGAGCGCAAAAGAATTGTCGCCGACCTTCGCTACCAGCCCTCCAAAAAAGTGATGCCACACTCCGTTCAGATCGGGGTGTCCGTCCGCCATGCGGGGCGTCGGCTTCGATGCCGCATCCGGGTATCGTGAGGCTTCGATGGCGTAGCTGGTGGCCGGAGGACCATAATTCGTTGCCTGCTTCTGGCAGAAAGCGTTGACGGGGATCATCAGAGACGCCGCCAGCCCAAGGCCAACGGAACCCACAGCATGAATCGTTGAACGGATTTCCATTTGTTTCCTCCTATTTCGCTGGAGCAGGTGCAGCTGCCGGTGGCGCAGCGCCGCCGCCCAGATTGTAGAAATGTCCATCCGGATAGGCCAGCTTTAGCACGAACCCGAATGCTTCGGTCCCATCTTTCGCCGGATATGCGGTAACGGTGGCTTCAGTACCGTCGAGCAACTTCTCTTTAGTAAGGCCACTGCCTTTGAAGAACATCGGAGGCACCGACTGCAGCCGCCACGTCGTGACCTTTCCGCCTTCGTCCTTCACATCCAGATAAATGAAGATATGCGGATTTACCCAGTCAACCTTGGACACGACGCCCTTCAAGGTAACAACCTTGCTCGAATCGAACTCGGCCGACACGGCGTGATGCGCAACCAACGGCAATGCGCAACCGAGCGCAACGGCAGCGGCGAGCGCCGGACCTATCTTTGTTCTCATAGTGGATCTCCTACGTGTCAGTCTGCGGCTGGAAGCAACGCCGGATCCCGTCCAAGCTCCACGCCACTCCGGCTATGATATCGCAAGCCTGAGGCTCCCCGGAATGGCGATTTCGGACTGGCGGGTTCTAACGGAGCTCTAGACGTTGGAATCCTGGCGTGCCCACCAACGCGCATCGGTGGCGTCCAACACCTGGTCGGCAGCGGCAGTTTCGGGCCCCTTGGGATGCGAATCCAGCGCCACCAAAAACCCGAGCAGACTCATTGGCTTGAACAAATAGAACCGGCGGCGGCACAGATAACAACGTTGCGGATTGAGACCAATTTTGCGCAGAATCGAATCCTTCAGTTTCCGGTGCGACGACGGACGAAAAGAGGTAGATCCGCAACGGGAGCATCGAAAGATAATGCGTATCTTCATCGCTTAATAGTTCACCCTGACAACAGCTTCCCTGTCGAACTTAAAGTTTCCCCTGAGCTGAGCGTCTCTCAGCATACCGAAACCTGAGAGCCAAAACAACCCCTAGCCGTCGACGTGGGCGGTGAGATTTAATAGTATCAGGTGACCCCTGAATCGCAAATGACGGTTGGATCAATCGCGCGTGTCGATCCCTTGGGTTTCGATCCATTGGTGGCCGAGTGGTTCGCGACGCGCTTTGCCGCGCCAACCGAACCGCAAATTCTGGGCTGGCCCGAGATCCGCGCGGGGCGCGATGTGCTGATATCGGCGCCAACAGGATCGGGCAAAACGCTGGCTGCGTTTCTGATTTGCCTGGACCGTTTGGTGCGCGCGGCTCGGGAAGGCGACGCTCGTAAGTGAAACTGAAGTCGTGTATGTTTCTCCGCTGAAGGCGCTGAGTAACGACGTTCATAAGAATCTCGAAGTTCCGCTGGCGGAGATTTCGGCAGTTGGCCGCGCAACGAGGCATCCCGTTGTTCGCCGATTCGACACGGCGCTTCGCACTGGCGACACTCCGGCCTCCGAGCGCCAGCAAATGGGCAAGCATCGCCCGCATATTCTGGTTACAACGCCGGAATCGCTGTACATCCTGCTGACGGCCGCCAAATCGCGCGAGATGCTGAAGACCGTGCGGACCGTGATCGTCGACGAGATTCACGCCGTGGCCGACGACAAGCGCGGATCGCACCTGGCGCTGTCGCTGGCGCGACTGGACGCCCTCGCGGAAACGAGGCCGCAGCGCATTGGCCTTTCGGCGACAGTGAAGCCGATTGAGCAAGTGGCTGAATTTTTGTCGCCGGAAGCGCGCATCGTCAACGTAGGCCATCGGCGAGCCATGGAACTTGCCGTTGAGGTTCCGCGCGACGAGCTTGGACCGGTGGCCAGCAACGAAATGTGGGCCGAGATTTACGACCGCGTGGCGGAGCTGATCCTCACTCATCGGACCACGCTGGTGTTCGTGAACACGCGACGGCTGTCGGAGCGCGTCACGCATGCCTTGGCCGAGCGCCTGGGCGAAAATATGGTGCTGCCGCATCACGGCAGCCTGTCGCGAGCATTGCGCCTGAATGCCGAAGCGCGGCTGAAAAGCGGCGAGTTGCGGGCCGTTGTGGCGACTGCCTCGCTTGAGCTCGGCATCGATATCGGATCGGTGGATCTGGTGTGCCAGATCGGGTCGCCGCGGTCGATCGCGGTGGCTTTGCAGCGCGTAGGGCGTTCGGGCCACTGGGTCGGCGCGATGCCGAAGGGCCGGTTTCTTCGCCACCACGCGCGATGAGTTGATCGAGTGCGCGGCCCTGGTGCGTTCGATTCGATCCGGCCAGCTCGATCGGCTGGAAATCCCGAAAGCCCCGCTCGACATCCTGGCTCAGCAGATCGTGGCCGAACTGCGCCGCGCGCGATTGGCAGGAAGAAGAGCTGTACGCAGCTGATCCGGAGCACGTACTCCGTATCGCGATCTCGATCGCGAGCACTTCGACGCGATCATCGACATGCTGTCCGATGGCATCGCCACCCAGCGCGGCCGCAGTGGCGCGTTCCTGCATCGCGACCAGGTGAACGGGCGCGTGCGTGGGCGCAGGGGTGCTCGGCTGGCCGCCATCACGTCGGGCGGCGCGATCCCGGACACCGCAAACTACTCGGTGGTCGCCGAGCCGGACGGCAAACTTGTCGGGACCGTGGACGAGGATTTCGCCGTCGAGAGCCTGGCGGGCGACGTCTTTCTGCTTGGCACCAGTTCCTGGCGGATCAAGCGCGTGGAGCCGGGCCGCGTGCGCGTGGAGGATGCCCATGGCGCGCCGCCCTCGGTGCCGTTCTGGAATGGCGAGGCGCCGGGGCGAACGTTCGAGCTGTCGGAAGCGGTGGCGAACGTGCGCGAAGAGATCGCAGGGCATCCGGATCGCGCGCTGCGAATTCCTCGCGAACGAGTGCGGAGTGGACGAAGGCGGCGCCAAGCAAGCGATCGCGTACGTGCTGGCCGGTGTGGCCTCGCTGAACGCGCTGCCGACGCAGAAAACCAGTGGTCGCCGAGCGCTTCTTCGACGAAGGCGGCGGGATGCAACTGGTGATCCACGCGCCGTTCGGATCGCGCATCAATCGGGCGTGGGGACTGGCGCTGCGCAAGCGCTTCTGCCGCTCGTTCAATTTCGAATTGCAAGCCGCGGCCACCGACAACGGCATCAACATTTCGCTGACCGAGCAGCACGCCTTTCCGCTCGAATTGGTCTTCGAGTTCCTGAAGCCGCAGACCGTGGAGGATGTGCTTACGCAGGCGATGCTCGATGCGCCCATGTTCACGGCCCGCTGGCGCTGGAATGCTTCGCGCGCGCTGGCGATTCCGCGATTCCGGGGCGGGCGCAAAGTTCCGCCGCCGATCCAGCGCATGCGCGCCGAGGATCTGCTAGCGTCCGTGTTCCCGGATCAAGTGGCCTGCGCGGAAAACCTCACGGGCGAGATTCGCATTCCCGATCATCCTCTGGTGGAAGAGACCATCGATAACTGCCTGCACGAAGCGATGGATTTGGACGGCCTCAAGCGGATGCTGGAAGGCATGGAATCGGGCACGATCCGCAAAGTTGCCATCGATAACGCCGAGCCATCGCCTTTCTCGCACGAGATTCTCAACGCCAATCCGTACGCGTATTTGGACGACGCGCCGCTGGAAGAGCGGCGCGCGCGAGCCGTCCAGTTGCGCCGAACGCTGCGGACGGATCTGTCGGGCGGCGCGGGCATTCTGGATCCAGCCGCGATTGCAACCGTGGCGGCCGAATCATGGCCGGACGTTCGCGATGCGGACGAATTGCACGACGCGCTGCTGAGCCTGATCACGCTGCCGCCGGGGGTGAGTGGGGTGACCAATGGCAGGAGTTTTTCGGGCAGCTTTCCGCCACCGGCCGGGCCGGAGCGATCGAGCGAGGCGGGAAGACCTTCTGGGTTGCGACCGAACGTCTGCACGCTGATGGACGACGTGCTGTCGACAGTGCGCGGCTGGATGGAATCGCTTGGGCCAGTGACCGCGGCGTCGCTGGCTGGGACCCTCGCGTTCCCTATCGATGAGATCGAAGCGGCGCTGCTGAAGCTCGAATCCGAAGGCCAGGTCATGCGGGGGCGGTTCAATCCAGCGCTACCCGGAAGGCCAAACCGAGTGGTGCAATCGGCGAATTCTGGCGCGCATTCATCGGCTGACGCTCGGCCAGTTGCGTCAAGAAATCGAGCCGGTGACCGCGGCACAATTTCAAGCGCTTTCTGTTTCAATGGCAGCATTTGCTGCCAGGCAGCCGGCTGCATGGCGCGGATGGCACGCTGCAAATCATCAAGCAACTGCAGGGCTACGAGATCTCGGCGGCGGCCTGGGAGCCGGAGGTGCTGGCGCGGCGTGTGGCCCGCTACGATCCCGAGTTTCTGGATCGGCTGTGCTTGTCTGGCGAAGTGATGTGGGCGCGCCTGTCGCCGCATCCGGCATTTGAAGCTGCGGAACCTCGCCGCGTGCGGCCAACGCGAACCGCGCCGATCGCGATCTTCCTGCGCGAGAGACGCAGATTGGCTGGCAGCGTCCGCACCCTGACGCGAAAGCTCCCACCCTGTCGCATGCCGCCCGCGAAGTTTTGACGCAGATCGAACAGCGCGGGGCGTCGTTTTTCGCCGACCTGGTGCGCGCCACCGGGCGTTTGGCCAGCGAAGTAGAAGACGGCCTTTGGGAATTGGTGGCGGCGGGACTGGTGACGGCCGACGGCTTCGAGAATCTACGGTCGCTGGTCGATCCCAAACGCCGCCGGGGAGAAGGGCGGGGAAGGCTCGCTCGTCCACGGCACGCCGCGGGACGCTGGGCTTTGGTGCGTCACGCCGTCCCACACCGTCACGCAGCGAAGCTCGCGCGGCAGCGTTCGCCGATCAATTGCTGGCGCGCTGGGGCGTGCTGTTCCGCGATCTTCTGGCGCGCGAAAGTCTGGCGCCGCCCTGGCGGGATCTGCTGCCCGTACTGCGCCGCAAAGAGGCGCAAGGCGAAATTCGCGGCGGCCGCTTCGTCTCCGGATTCAGCGGCGAACAGTTCGCCCGCCCCGAAGCGTTGGACTTGTTGCGAGCGATCCGCCGCGCCGGCTCGGAGAATGCCAAGCTCCCCGAGATCGCCAATTCCGATCCGCTGAATCTCGCGGGAATCATCCTGCCCGGCCCGCGGGTGAGTACGCTCTCGCGCGGAGTCTCTAGCATTACGCACTACGCCGGCATGGTCGAATCCGGCGATCCACACTCGAGTTCATCGATTGACGAAGTGGTTTACGGATCGACGGACTGAAAGCTCACCCGTGGGCCATGAGTAGGAAAATAGACACACCGCAGCAGGTCGCAGATATTATCGAGCGCAACGAGAGGCGGCCGCAGTGCGAGAGTTGGAGAGCATGGTAGCGGAATTGCGCTCGCTTGGATAATAGGGTTTCTAGAGCGGCCTCCGGCGCCTCACATCAGCGTCAGCGGATCCACATCGATAACCAGCGCCGTCGCCGGCCATTTCTGCTCTCGCGCGAAGCGCTGCAAATCGCGCAGCGTTTCGTTCAGCAGTCTTGCGATCGGCCGCCTTCAGCAGCAGCTGATAGCGAAATTCGCTCTTGAGCTTCGGCACGGGCGCCTCGGCCGGACCCAGCACCTTCACTCCTTCCGGCGCCGGATCGAGCATGCGGCCCAGCTCCGCGCTCATCGCGAGCGCGTCCTCCTGCTTCTGGCTCCGCACCAGCACATTCGCCAACGCCGCGAACGGCGGATAGCGCATCAGCTTGCGGAACTGAATCTCCTTCTGATAAAAGCCTTCGTAGTTTTGCTCGGATGCAAAGCGGACCGCATAGTGCTCGGGATTGATGGTCTGGATCAGCACGATTCCGGGCAAATTGCCGCGCCCGGCGCGCCCCGCGGCCTGCGTCAGGAGTTGAAACGTGCGCTCGGCTGCGCGAAAATCCGGCAGCCCAAGCCCGACATCGGCCGACACGATGCCAACCAGAGTGACGTTCGGAATATCGTGGCCCTTCGCGATCATCTGCGTGCCCACGAGAATGTCGAAAGCTGCCGTCGCGAAATCCATGCAGGATGCTCTCGAAGTGCCGCTTGCCGCTGACCGTGTCGCGATCCATGCGCGCGATTCGCGCCTCGGGAAAATCGCGATGCAGCTCCTCTTCCACTTTCTCTGAACCCGTGCCGATGAAATTCAGATACTCGCTGCCGCACTTCGGGCAAACCGAGGGAACCTTCTGCGGCGTAGTTGCAGTAGTGGCACAGCATGCGGCGGTCGCGCCGGTGATAGGTGAGCGTGACCGCGCAATTGACGCATTCCAGTCTCTCGCCACACGCGCGGCACGCGACGAAGCTCGAAAATCCGCGGCGGTTGAGCAGCAGCATGGTTTGCTCGCCATGCTCCAGGCGTTCGGCGATGGTCTCCACCAGCCGGCGCGAAAACGTCGCCAGCTTGCGCGTCTCCAAGAACTCCTGCCGCATGTCGATCACTTCGACGTCCGGCATGGGCCGCTGCTCGATGCGCTCCGGAAGTTTGATCAGCGTGTACTTGCCGCGCTCGGCGTTGTAGCGGCTCTCCAGACTGGGCGTCGCCGAGCCAAGCACCAGCCACCGCGCCCGACTTCACGCGCGCGTACGATGGCGACGTCGCGGCCGTTGTAGCGCGGCGTTTCCTGCTGCTTGTAGCTCTGGTCGTGCTCTTCGTCGATCACCACCAGCCCCAGGTTTTGCACCGGCGCGAACACACCCGAGCGCGTGCCCACCACCACGGTGGCTTGGCCGGAGCGAATCCGGCGCCATTGCTCGGCGCGCTCGGCATCGTGGAAAGCGGAGTGCAGAATCGCGACGCGGTCGCCGAAGCGATGCAGGAACTGGCCGGCCACCGCGGGCGTCAGCGCGATCTCGGGCACCAGCAGCAGCGCGCTTCGGCCGAGTGCGATCGTAGCGTCGATCGACTTCAGATATACCTCGGTCTTCCCCGACCCCGTGACGCCCTCGAGCAGAAACGTGTGGAACTTGCGCGCTGCGCAGCGCCGCCTCGATCTGCTGGTACGCTTCGAGCTGATGCGGATTGAGCGTCCGCGGCGGAGCTTCGGAAGTGAAGACGCCCGTGGGCGCTTCGGGTTCCAGTGTGATCAGATCCGCGCCGCGCCAGCGAACGCGCCGCCTGGCTAGCGCCCTTCACCGAAGCTTCCAACTGCTCCAGGTTGTGCGTGCCGGGATGCAGTTCGAGAAAGGCATGCAGCTCGCGCTCGCGTTTGGTGAGTTTCAACGCCTTCGGGAACACGTGCGAACCAGGACGCTCGTAGCCGTGTTGGCCGAGGCCCGCAGCGGATCGCGCTGGGCTTCCAAATCCTCCATCGCGACGAAGCCCTTCTTCTCCAGAGAGCGAATCACACTCAGGACATTTGGCAATTTCTTTTGCAGATAGGATGCCGACAGCGGACGGGCTTCCAGCAATCGAAGGACTTGCAGTGCTGGATCTTCCTCGTCGGCGCCCAACAGCAGTTGCCGCGCCGTGTCGCGCCCCGCGTCGGTGAGCGAATAGAGCTTGGACTTGCGGACCTCGCCGCTGAGCGGCGTCATGCTCCGCAGCACCTCGCCTAGGGGCGCACAGTAGTACTGCGCGATCCAACGGCCCAGCGAAAGCAGACTCGGCGTCCAGAACCGGCTCTTCGTCCAGCAGCCGCAAGGCCTCTTTCACCGGTCCGTCCGGCGCATCCGGACGCAAGCGCGAGAACCATCCCGGTCAGCTTGCGCGATCCAAATGGAACCAAAAGACGGCAGCCAGGCTGCACACGGTGTTGCAATGTCTCGGGCAACCGGTAGGTGAAGGCGTGATCCAGCGGCACCGGAAGGCTAACGTCGCAATACATCACTGAAGTTCTATACACAAAAGTCGGGACATGAAGCCGAATTGTAGCGCAAGCACCCCGGATACCTTAAGTATCCTCTTTACAAGCGGCAACAAATCTTGCAGAATTGTTCTTACTCTGTAGTGTGCTGGTTCCGCCGGTGCCCCCTTTGTAACGGGCTACTCACCGGCCGGCGTCAATAAAAGTGGAAGTAATGCGACCTGGTTGTCGATAAGGAGATTAGGTCGTCACCATGGATATTGTTGGAGACCGAAAGTTCGTAGAAGTTCCTGGGGAAAAAACTCACGAACTGCCGCCGCTCTTGGTTCGCACCAGCCCCAACGTCAGACGCCTGGATCGCGTGGTTGGCATGGCCAACAACCTGATCGAAGCGGAAGACATGATTGCTCCGCCCGCCTTTGATGGACCCGCTGCCGACTTGGAGGTGGATCGCCGCAAGATGGATTTGGCCATCAATTTGGCCGATCAGTATTTGCGATTCATCACGCAATGGCAGTGGGGCGATAGCATTCTCGAATGGATCCGGCAATGCGAGATGACCTTCGGAATGCGTTTGGAGCTTCGCAACCTGCTGCGCCCCGACGTTTGGCCGCACGCGGGACGATCCAGCTTCGTGATGCTGCTAGAAGACAAGGCGATCCCGAGCGAAGGCGTCGAGTTCGAGAAAGCCGTCGGGATGCGGCTCACCTTCCGTCAACCTCCGCCGATCTCCTGCTTCTCCAACCAGTTTCTGTTTTATCTGAACTCGAGCCTTGCGACCAGCGCATTTGACACTTGGTCACAGCTCAGCCCCGCGCCGCTATCTTGCTTGCCGCCCGAGCGGTTCACTTTCGACATCATTGATATGTCGCTAAGCTGAGGCTTAGCTCGGAAATGTCGCTCAGCTAGAGCCCGCCCACAGCGCGCGGACGGCGCGGCAGCAAATCGATCTGCACAGGAGCGACAGGTTCCGGTCCCTGAGACACGCCGAGTTCCCGCATCTTTCCCAACGACGGAATGAGCCGCGTATCCCACGATCCAACCGAGCGATTATACGCCTCAACTGTTTTCTCCAGCATCCGGCCAGTGGCGGAATAGTGTTCCTGGACCAATTGCAGCCGGTCGTACATTTCTGAAGCTATGCGCCGAATCTCCTCGGCGTTCTCGGCGAGCTGTTCCTGATTCCAGCCATATGCAATTCCCTTCAGCACCGAGATGAGCGTCACTGGCGTCGCGATGACTACTTTCTTGGCCAGAGCTTCCTCGATCAGGTCCGGTCTGTTTTCCAGCGCCGCGCTGAAGAAATGGTCGCCGGGCAAAAACAGCACTACCAGCTCTGGCGTGGGCTGAAACTGGTTCCAATACTGTTTGCTCGAAAGCTGCCTGACGTGCTCGGCCACTTGCTGGCTATGGCGGAGCAGCGCGGCTTTTCGAGATGCTTCATCCGGCGCGCTCACCGCATCGAGATAAGCTGTGAGCGGAACCTTAGCGTCCACGACCAGCGATCGATCGCCCGGCAATCGTACGATCATGTCCGGACGGATGCGGACGCCGTCGCCCTCGTGCGTTTCCTGTTCGTGGAAATCGCAATTGTGGACCATGCCGGCCAGTTCGGCTACGCGCCGCAGCGTCACTTCGCCCCAGCGGCCACGCGTCTGCGGCGATCGCAGGGCGGTAGAGAGGGTGGCGGTTTCGCGCGCCAGCGTTTGCACCTGTTCGCCCAGGCTGCCGTAAGCTTTCTCCCGCGCGCGCTCCAGTTCGCGAACGTGAGTTTCCAAGCGGCCGAGTGAATCGGCCAGCGGCTGGACAACACCTTCGATTGCGGTTTGCTTCTGCGCCAAGTCGCCGGTCATCTCGGCCCGCGTCGTTTCAAGGGTGATCCTGGCGGCGTCCAGGAACGCGCTTTGATTGGACCGCAGCGCGGCATCGGCCAGAGACTGGAACGTTTCAGCCAGCTTGGCCGTGCCTGCTTCGGCAAATTGCTTGGCGGCTTCCAGACGCACGAGCCGCGCCCGCATCCAAAGCCACGCGATCATGGCGCCGGCCGCCGCGCCAGCGACAAAGAAAACCCAGGGGATCACGTAAACCAGGATAGATCATTTTGGGGCCAAAATGTTTAGATGCCGCGCCACGCAATCCACGCCGCGCCAAGCGCGATGGTCAGGACGGCCAGCGGAGCGCCCACGCGGAAATACTCCCAGAATCCGACCTTCACGCGGCTGGCCGCCTGCTGGATCACGATCAGATTCGCCACCGAGCCCACCACCGTCAAGTTTCCGGCCAACGTGGACGACATCGCCAGCACCAGCCAGGCGCGCCGCGGATCGGCCAACTGCCCGACCAGCGGTTTGAACACAAGCACAGCCGGCACGTTGCTCACGATATTCGACAATACGGCCGAGATTCCACTGAGCAGAAATGTATTGTCCAGATGAATGCGGCCGGCGAACGCGCTCAGTTCCGTTTCGAGCGAGGTCTTTTCGACGCCCGCGATCACGATGAACAGGCCGGAAAACATGACCAGCAACGGCCAGTCGATTCTCTCATAGACGTTCTCCGGCCGCACGCGGCGCGTGATCAGAAGCACGGCGCCGGCCACAATGGCGACCTTGGGAACCGTCCAACCGGCGAAGAACATGACGATCATCGCCAGCGCAACCGAGATCGACTTCCACATCAGACCTCGATCCACCTGTATCTCGCGCTTTTCGACAGCGACTCTTTCGGCCGTGGCAAACTCGCGGCGATAGCTGAGAAAAATGATGACGACGGCAAGGACCAGGCCGGCGGCCGCAACGGGTGCAAGCGAGGCCAGGAAATCGCGGTAGCCGATGCCGGAAAAGCTTCCGATCATCATGTTTTGCGGGTTCCCGGTAATGGTCGCGACACTGCCGATGTTCGCCGCCATCGCCACGGCGAACAGGTACGGCACCGGATTTCTGCGGAGCGCCAGAGCAATCTCCAGGACCAAGGGCGTCAGCACCAGGCACATGGTGTCATTCACGAAAAAAGCCGAAAAGACGCCGGAAACCAAGACGATGGAAATCAGCAACAACAATGGACGGTGAGCGTGTTCCACGACGCGCTCGGCAACAAGTGAAAAAAAGCCGGAGAGTTGTAGATTCGCCACCACGATCATCATGCCGAACAGCAGGATGATGGTGTCGAGATTGATGGCGCGATAAGCTTCGTCGAGCGAAAGAGCGTTCACTCCGACCATAAAGCTCGCGCCGATGATGGCCGCGCCAGTGCGATCGATGCGAAAACCCGGCAATCGGCCGATCGCCAGGACCAGGTAGGTGATGCTGAAAATGAGGATAGCAGGCAAGGCTACGCGCCCAGCCGGTTATACCAATTGAAAATCACCTCGCCGAAGAATCCGATGCCTAGCGCGGCCGCGCCGAGAAATGCTCCGAACGGCAACTCATAGGTGGATGCATCCTTGCCTGTGAACCAGATGTAGCAAAGGCCGGCAATGGCGCCTAACAGCGATCCGGCGATTAGTGTCAGCAGAGCCCCCTGTAATCCCAAGAAAGCCCCGATCATCGCCACCATTTTGACGTCGCCTAACCCCAAGCCCTCGCGATGGCGGAGTTTTTGATAGATCGCGCCCACGCCCCATAAAGCACCGGCGCAGAGCGCCCCGGCAAACAGCGCATCGCCTACCGAGAGCAGCCGGAGGTGCTTGGGGGACGAGAATATCATCCGCAGAATGCCGCCGTTCATCGGGACAAAAGCCGCGAGAATCACACCCAGCGCAGTGCCACCCAGCGTAAACTCATCCGGCAAGATGCGCTCTTCCAGATCCGAGAACACCAGCGCGAGCAGGATGGCGCCGAAGAGGCAAAATTTGACCGCCGCGAGGGTGGGCCCGAGATACAGCACCGAGCAAAAGAACGCCACGGCAGTGAGCAGCTCCACGATTGGGTAGCGCGCCGGAATGCGATGCCCGCACCGCCGGCAGCGGCCCGCCAGCACCAGGTAACTGACTACCGGAATGTTGTCGAACCAGGAAATGGTCTGATTGCATTCCGGGCAAAATGAGCGCGGCGTCACCACCGACAGATCGCGCGGCAGGCGATAAATGCAAACGTTGAGGAAGCTGCCGATCAGCAAGCCGGCGAGTGCGGCTATGAGGGCTTCCATCATCTTCGTGGGCTCATGTTCTTGGCTTTAGCATACTTCAGGAAATTGTACAGTGCGGCCATGTAGGCGATAGCCAGACCCTCGGCGCCGTCCAAGAACCCGCGCTGCACAACGTAGGACTTGAAGAACGTCCAAGGAGGATCGAGGGCGAGCTGCGTCCATCCCACGGGTGTTCTCTGATCGACGATCTGCTCGGCCGCGAGCGTGGTGTACCGATCCATGGTCTTCAAGTGCTCGGACAGCGAGTTGCACGTGAAGTGGAGAATGTTGGACTTCAAATGCCCTATATTGCCTTCCACCACCACCGATTCGTGAACGTAGTCGCCCACCCATTTGGCGCGCCGCCGGTCAAACAAGCGCACCTTGCGATCGGGATACCAGCCGGAGTGCAGAATCCAGCGCCCCAGGTACTGCGCCAGACGCGGCATGGTGTAGGCGTCAAACTCCGGACCATTCTTCTTGATCTGCCAGATTTCGCCTTCCAGCGCCTCGCTCAGGGCTTCGTCGGCGTCGAGCGAGAGCACCCAATCGTGCTCGCACTGGCTGGAGGCGTAATTTTTCTGTCCCGCATAGCCGCGCCAATTGCTATCGATCACCCGAGCGCCGAACTTGGTGGCAAGCTCCACCGTACGATCCGTCGATCCGCTATCGACCACCACCACTTCGTCGCAGCACCGCAGGCTTTCTAGCGCGCGAGGGATATTGCGTTCTTCATTGTAGGTGATGATCGCGGCCGAGATCTTCATTCAGGGTGGCTGATGATAGTGTAACGTGCGGGTGCGAAAGGACGATGACGCACAGGGCCGCTGTGCTACCATCCGTTTTAGACCCGCCGCACCCGCCGGAGAGGTGGCTGAGTGGTCGAAAGCAGCGGTTTGCTAAACCGTCGTAGGCCTTTAAAGTCTACCGGGGGTTCGAATCCCCCCCTCTCCGCCATCTACACACTTACTACCACTGGCGCCGTTCCCCTGACCGAGATGCGCCTGCATTCTCACGCCATTGAGGCTGGAGGAACGACGGACTGCGAATGGATGAGGCGAATATAGCTGGTCTGGATGATCAGTGACTTGCCGAGGAGACCTGATAGACGGGGTACATTTCCTGTACGCCGCGGGTTGAGGTAGCAGTGAGAATTCCAGCGCAAGAATCGCCCCGGACCTTGACCGCATCGAAGTCCATCGCGCGCAGATGATTCAGGAGCACGTCGGGCGAGGGGGAGCCGGGAAAGCAGTGGTATTCGAGTTCGATTCGCCGGATCGAGTCGAAAACGTGGCGCGGCGTATTTAGCAGGACATCCCACTCGGCGCCCTCGCAATCCATTTTCAAGTAGTCCAGAGTAACGATACCGCACTCGTCGAGCAGCGCTTCGAGCGTCATGGTTGGTACCGTTTCCAAGGGTGTTCCTGGTTGCCGCCAGTGCAAGCTACTGGTCACGCCGTTGACCGACATTTCAGCCGATCCCTGGCGCGCCGCAACTGCGACGCGTTTCGGAATAACGTTCGCCGCCTGATTCAGTATGACGTTGGAGCACAGCATCTTGTAGTTGGACTGGATCGGTTCAACGGCGTACACCTTTCTCGCAGTAAGGCCGGCTTGCAGGCTGAACGCTCCGATGTTGGCCCCAATGTCCAACACCACGCTATCGGGAACAGGCTGGCTGTAGGGGTGGAACATTTGTATCTCGGTGACGCTAGCGCGATCGCTCGATTGCGGGCGTATCCAGAACCGCAGCCGGTGACGCAACGTTAGAACTCCGGCACGGCGCGAGAAGCGTCCGAAGAAGAAATAGAGCCAATTCCGATACACGAATGGTGCATGGATCGCAACGCACAGGCTGAACCACAGTCGAGATTTCAAGACACGGAGCGCCCATAACATGTTTCCTAGACAGTGGTGCTATCAGAACGGTTTCAACCTCAGGGGTTAGCAAAAGGTGAGGTAGGGTCTACGAACGGGACTTGTGCGGCGCTGGGCGCCCCGTCATCGGTTTGAGGTCTAAGCAACGACGAAGTCCACTAACGGCTACCGGCTCTACTGCGGCGGCGGCGCCTTGATGTGGCCTTCGTACAGATCCTTGTTATTCTCTTCGCAGGAGTATTCCATGATTTCCCAATCCGGCCGCAGCGTGAAGATGCGTTTGTTGGTCCATGACTTGGTGAAGATCTTGGGATCGTCGATGGTCACTTCGTAGGCGATGTGGTTGGCGCTGGTGCGCGTGAAGCGCTCGATGACATGCAGCGCGTCGCTGTGCGGATGGCCGATGGTGTCGAGACGCGTTCGTCCGTTGAAGTTATTGGTGTCCACCACCAGCGTGTCACCTTCCCAATGTCCCACCGAGTCGCCAAACCAGGTAGGCCTCATGTCCTTGTTATGCTGTTTGTCAATCGGGATGATGTGAAACCAGGTGTTCTGCTCATACAGCAGCGCGACATACTTGGCGTTCTGCATGATTTGTATCGGATCAGGCGAGTTCATCGACCGCAACAATCCGAAGGGCAGGCAGCTTCCCGTGTAATCGCCCTGCGCGGCGGCATCGTAGCTCTTCCAGGCTTTCAATCCGGCATCCGTGAATGGCAGTTCGGGCGTGCCGATCTGGCTTTGGTCCCTGTTCGTTTTGGTCATGTCAGGGACGTAGGGGCGCGCCCAAAGCCCGCTCAAATCAGGTTTGCCGCCGGGAGTGCGAGGCGCGGGGCCATCCGCGGGCGACTTGGCGCTCAGTTCCGCACTGGCTCCCGACGACTGGCCAAAGGCAACCGCAGGTGCAAAGGGCGCGACAAGGAGAGCCGCGCCCGCGATGGAGCTAAGAAAACGATTCGACATAGTTGGGACCGCTGATGACTAGACTACTGGGCCGGCCGCTTGCCGGGCCCGCCATCCTCGGCCGACCCCGCATACACGCTCTTTCCGCTCGGCAGCTTCACCGACCGGGAGTTGCAGGTGTTGGAGCCGTCCTTGGCCCGGAAACCCTCGATCGTCACCTGGTCGCCCGCCTTGAGCGAGTCCCGGGTCCAACCGTTGCGGGTCAGTGTGTTGGGTGGTGCGCCTTCACACTGCCAATGAGCGACAGTGCCGCTGTCGTCTTTGGTGTCCAGATAGATCCAGATGTGCGGGTTCATCCAGTCGAGTTTCGTCACCACGCCCTGCAGTGTGACGGACTTCGAGGCGTCAAATTCCGCTGCGAACGAATGGTGCGCTACCAGCGGCAGGGTGGCCGCAAGTAGACCGATACCTGCCGCGAGGACAGCTTGATGCAACCGCATGTAGTAACCTCCAGTGCGCTACTGCTTTTCCTGCTTGTCAGTGTCCAGTGCCGATCCGGCGAATACCTTGCGGCCGTCCGCCAGTGTGACCTTGCGCGCATTGGCGAGCTTGGAGCCGTCCTTGGCGAGCGAGCCTTCGATCGTGACCGTTTCACCAGGCTTCAGTGAGTTGCGGGTCCAGCCGAGACGCATGAGAGCGTTCGGACTTCCCAGCTCCAGCTCCCAGTTGGTCACGGTGCCGGAATCGTCCTTCACGTCGATATAGAATCGCGCGTGCGGATTCATCCACTCCACTTTAGTAACAGTTCCCGTCAGTGTGATGGGCTTGGCGGCGTCATACTCTGCCGTGAACGAATGATGCGCCATCATTGGCGCGGCGGTGGCGAGCAATCCAAGGCCGGCCACGAAAACATAAAACTTAGCTCTCATCGGTGTGCACCTCTCAAATGATTATATGCTTGCAAGTCACTGCGTGGGTTCGCAGCCGGCCGTCGATCCCGCGAACATTCTTCCGGCCATCGGGTATTATAACCGTCACGAAGCCCTCCCTGCACTGGCGAGTTCAAGATCCCACTTGGTTACATTCCGATTGAACTGGGCAGCGACAGAATCGCGCCCGAACATTCGCGACTGATATACCACTAATGGCCGAAGGTTATCACGCGGTTATAGCGATGTCAACGCCTCCCGGCTCCCGAGCTACAAAAGCTTGTGGATGGCTGCTTCCAGCGCTGCCATGTCGGTTTCGCCGATGAACGACCGCACCTTGTGTCCCGATTTGTCGTAGAGAAACAGCGCGGGTAGCGCGCCGCTCCATTTGGGATCGATCGCGTTGATGAAATGGTCATCGTTGTCGGCTTGCTTGAGGTAGGCGGGGCCTTGCACGCCGAACTTCTGGATAAACTTTTCGGCGGCCGCCTTCTGCTCGGGTTCGTCCGCGGAGATCGTGATCATGTCCACGCCTTGGGAGCGTAATTTCGCCTCCAGCTTAACGAGTTGCGGAAGCTCGGCGCGGCAGGGTGCGCACCAGGTGGCCCAGAAATCGTACACCACGACCTTACCCTTATGCGAATTGACCAGCTTTTGAAAGCCCGCTTCGTTGATCGGCACCAGCGGGCCTGTAGCCAACAGCGGCAGGCAGAAGAGGAAGGCGATAGCGCGTTTCATCGTTAGGAAGCCTTTTGAACGCGCTTGATCGTGCAACCGAACGCCTTGGTGTCCGTCGCGGGAACAGGCTTGCCCGCCAGCAGCGCATCCAGAGCCTGACGCAAACGCTGGGTGTGAACGCGCGCTACGTTCATGTTGTCGTCGATGGAGCCGTGATAGCGCAGGATGCCCGCGCCGTCGATCACGTAGCTTTCCGGCGTTACCTGCGCATCGAAGCGGTCCGCTACAACGTTGCCAGTATCCTTGTAGACGGGGAACGAAAACCCGACCCGTTGGGCGTGCTCGCGAACCTCACTCGCGGGCTCGGAACGATTGGCATTCACGAAGACGAACTTCACGTTCTTCGCCGTGTAGTCCTTGTAAAGCTCGATCATGCGCCGGTTGTAGGAATTCGACACCGGGCACTGGGTGGCAATGAAGGTGACCACCGTAATGGGGCCTTTGAGCGACGAGAACGAGACGGTTTTCCCATCCAGATCGCGAATCTGAAAATCGGCCACGGGCGAGCCAGTCTTGAATTCCTGAGCGCTCAGGATCGCCACTGACAGCGCCAGTGAGATTGCAATCGTCTTGCTCGTAAAACCCTCCAATCCTATTTCTTCAACTTGAGATTGATCACCGCGGTCTTCTTGCTGTTGAAAACGCTCAATGTCTTCCAGGAAGTGGCTACTCCGTCCCGCTCCGCCTTCACCTGATACTCCACGTCGACGCCGAGCGCCATGAAATGATAGTTGCCGTCGTCTTTCGTGATGAAGGAACGGATCTGCAGCGTCTTGGTGTTCTTCAACTGAACTACTGCGTTGCCGGCCCGATGCCCCGAAGCATCCGAAACAACGCCCTGAAGGTTGCGCGTCGTTGCGTCCTGGATCTTTTGCTGTTCCGCGTAAAGCAACCCGCCAGGCGCGAATCCGCCATGCATCAGCAACACTGCGATGCATGCGGCGCGGACCGGCATCATTGTCACACCTATTTCGACTCGCGCTCCAATTGGAAAGTTACTTCTACACGCGTTTCGTCTTCTACTTCGACGGATTTCCGGAGGCTTTGGTAGCCCTTGGCCGTAACTGTAATGCTGTAACGCCTGTGCTCGGCCGGAACGTGAAAAATGAACTCGCCGCGGGCGTCTGAGACCGCCTCCAGCTTTTCGACCTTGTCACTTGAGCTCCCGGACGCTGACTCGGCCACCAGCGTTACGCCGGCGTCAGGCATTGCATAACCGTTCTCTTGAAAAATGCTGCCGCTGATTATGGCGGAGGGTTCGAAGGCCGGTTTCTTCTTGGCGGCGGCCACAACCGGAACAAGCGTGGCTACCAGCAACAGCAGGCTAGTGCCAATCCTCTTCTTCCTCTTCCTCTTCGTCCTCATCCTCGTCTTCATCCTCGTCGTAGTCGAAGTCTTCCTCTTCTTCTTCGTCCTCGGCGTCCTCGTCCTCTTGTGTTTCCAGTTCCAGGGGACTCAAACCCGTCACGCTGAGGTCGGCGCCGCACTCTTCGCAGGTCAGCGTGTCACCTTCATCCAATTCTTCTTCGTCCACGTCGATTACGGCGTCGCAATTTGGACAGTTGACCATCTACATTCCCTCCAGGGGCCCAACTACCTTATACAGGAATTGGCGATCGAGGCGCATCATAGACACAGTTTTACCATGCAGGCCGCCGGTTTGGGCCGATCGAAGCCGCGCTTTGCGGAAAGTTTATCGAATGTCGAGCTTAGCTTCGATACGCGTCACGCGGTTATCGACATCAATGACTTTGCCGATTAGAGTGTCGAACTTAACCTCGAGATTGTTAAATCGTGCATCGAAACGCGTTTCCAAGTTCCCCACGAGGGTTTCAAGGCCGCTGAATCTCGCGTCCATGCTGCTGAATCTGGCATCCATGCTGCTGAATCGAGCGTTGACTGAACTGTAATGAACGACGTTCATTAGAATCCCGACCAATACGGCAAATGTCGGAATGCCGATCGTGAGATAAAGCTGAACATTACTCATCGATGCTTCTATTCTACTCCGGCGGTGAGCCTAGCCCATCTTCTTCTGCTGGATGGTCCGCATTTCGTCGATGATCCGTTCGAAAATGCGCTTGAGCGCGTCCGCTGTCAGCGGGCCGGGATTGTGGGTGGTGACGTTTTCGAACACCTGATCTTCGCGCTTCGGTTCGTAGATGGGCAAGGCGAACTGGCGCTTGATCCGTCCGATTTCGTGGACGATTTCGGTGCGCTCGTTGAGCAGCTCTACAATCTTCACGTCCACCGCGTCGATCAGGCGGCGGCAATCCGCGAGCTTCTCCATGCTCATTGTTTCTTCGGGCTCATTTGCTCTTCGATAGTAAACCACTCGCAAGCTCGCGGGCCAGGGTCTCGACTTTGGCCGGAAGATCGGCCTGGGTCGCGTTTTCTTCGATCACCCGCTCGAAGGCGCTGCCCACCACCACGCCATCCGCCACCGCTCCGACCGCGCGCACGTGATCCGCGGTCGAGATGCCGAATCCCACCGCGAGCGGAAGCTTCGTCACGCCGCGCATGGCGGTCACCAGCGGCTCGACGCTATCGGACACGCTGGCGCGCTCGCCTGTCACCCCCGTGCGGGAAACCAGGTAGACGAAGCCCGTCGAGTATTTCGCCACCAGCTTCATCCGCCGCGGGCTGCTGGTCGGCGCAGCCAGGAAGACCGTGTCCAAGCCCGCCTGGCGCATCACGCGGATGTATGGCTCGGCTTCTTCGACGCTCAGGTCCGTAAGCAGACAACCGTCGATCCCACTCGCCACCGCCGCTTGCGCTAGGGGCTCCAGGCCGTAACGCAGGACGGGGTTCATGTAGGTGAACAACAGCAACGGTATTTCGGACCGCTTGCGGATTTGCGCTGCGATATCGAGCACGGTCGCGAGCTTCGTTCCGGCCTTCAGCGCGCGATCGCTGCCGCGCTGGATCACCGGGCCGTCGGCGATGGGGTCGGAAAAGGGCACGCCGAGCTCGATCAGGTCCGCGCCTCCGCGTTCGAGAGCAGCGACGATTTCGGGGGTTTTGTCTGGCGACGGGTCGCCCGCGGTAATGTATGCGATGAGTGCGGGGCGATGTTCGGCGCGAAGCCGCTCAAAAAGGCGGCTAATCCGGGTCATCCAATTCCTTCAGATTTTCGCGATAAATGTCCGTGTCTTTGTCGCCGCGTCCCGATAGATTGATGACAAACATCTCGCCCTTAGCCGCGGGCGCGCGGCGCAGCGCTTCGGCCACGGCATGCGCGGATTCAAGCGCGGGAATGATTCCCTCGGTGCGAGCCAGGATGCGTGCGGCGTCCAGCGCTTGCTGATCAGTGACGGAGCAATACTCGGCGCGCTTGTTGTCGTGCAGCCAGGCGTGTTCGGGGCCGACCAGCGCGTAATCCAGGCCCGCCGAAACCGAATGAGTTAACGCCACCTGCCCATCGGCGTCCTGCAACAGATAACTGTGCGCACCATGCAGCACCCCGGGCGATCCACCTGAGAACCGCGCGGCGTGTGCGCCCAACTCCGCGCCCGTTCCACCCGCCTCAACGCCAATCAAGCGCACCCCCTCATCGTCCAAAAACGCTTGAAACATCCCGATCGCGTTGCTTCCGCCGCCGACGCACGCGAAGATCGAATCCGGCAGCCGCTGCTCGCGCTCGAGAATTTGGCGGCGCGTCTCATCGCCGATTACGCTGTGAAAATCGCGAACCATCATCGGGTAAGGATGCGCGCCCAGCGCCGAGCCGAGCAGGTAATGCGTGGACTGAACATTGGTCACCCAATCGCGCATAGCTTCGCTGATGGCGTCCTTCAACGTCCGGCTACCGCTCGATACGCCCACCACTTTGGCGCCGAGCAATCGCATGCGAAAAACATTCAGGCGCTGCCGCCGCATGTCCTCTTCGCCCATGTAGACGATGCACTCGAGACCGAAGAGCGCGCAGACCGTGGCAGTGGCCACGCCATGCTGGCCGGCGCCCGGTCTCGGCGATGATGCGCTTCTTGCCCATGCGACGCGCGAGCAGGGCCTGGCCCAGGCAGTTGTTGATCTTATGCGCGCCGGTGTGCAGCAGATCCTCGCGCTTGATGTAAATCTTCGCGCCCCCGTATGCTTCGCTCAGGCGCTTGGCATGATACAGCGGCGTCGGACGGCCCGCGTAGTTGGCCAGCAGATCCTTCAATTCGGCCTGAAATTCGGGATCGTGGCGCGCTTCGAGATATGCCTCGCTCGAGTTCCTCGAGCGGCGCCATCAGAACTTCGGGTACATAGCGGCCGCCGTACGGACCGAAATGGCCGCCGCCATCCGGCAGAGGCGTCGTCATGATGCGAGAGCAGCTTTCACAAATTTGCGCATTTTTTCGTGGTCTTTCATGCCTGGAGATTTCTCGATGCGCGAACACGCGTCGACGCCCCAGGGCCGAGCTTGTTCGATGGCCATTCGCACATTGTCGGCGTCGAGGCCGCCGGCGACGATGATTTTTAGATTCAGGTGCGGGGCGTGGCTCCAGTCCCAAGTTTTGCCGGAGCCTCCGGAGACGCCATCGGCGGGAGTGTCGATCAGAAGCGCCTCCACATCGTTGGGCATCGGAATCTTGACTTGCCATTTCGGGTGGGATCGCACGCCACACACGTACCCCACGGGCGTCGGAAGTTCCATGAAGCTGCGCGACGTCCAGCCCGGCATCGATCACGATCCTGGCGATCGTCTCGGGCGTCTCGTTGACAAAAACGCCCACCTTCCAAACGTTGGCCGGGATCTTCTCGCCGATCATCGCCGCGCCGGTGTGCGAAATGTATCGCGGGCTCTCGCGATAGAAATTGAAACCAATCGCAGACGCTCCCGCTTCCACCGCCGCCATCGCATCCTCGCGATTTGTGATCCCGCAGATTTTCACCATCATGACAGCAACGCCCGCAATGCCGCCGGCCGGATCGCCGGATTTCATCAAATGCTCGCCAACCAGGAACGCCTGGTATCCCGCCGCGCGCAGCCGCTGCACGTCGGCCGAAGAATGGATCCCGCTCTCAGCCACCCGCACTACTCCCGCAGGAATTTTCTCCGCCAAACCCAGCGCAGTTCCCAAGTTCACTTCAAACGTATGCAGATTTCGATTGTTGACGCCGATCAAGCGCGCGCCCGACGCAACGGCCGGCCCCAGCTCCTCTTCGTCATGCACTTCCACCAGCGCCGCCATGCCATAACGCCCGGCCAGCTCCCGAAAATCGCGCATCTGGCGCTCGGAGAGAATCGCGGCGATCAAGAGGACCGCATCGGCGCCATGAGCCGCAGCCTGCTGTACGTGATACGCGTCGATGGTGAAATCCTTGCGCAATACCGGAACCCGGACCGCGTCGCGCGCCGATTCCAAGTCCGACAAGCTGCCCAGGAAATGTTTTTCGTCGGTCAGCACAGACAGAGCCGCGGCACCGCCTGCTTCATAAGACCGCGCGATGGACGCCGGATCGAACTCGGCCGCCAGCACACCTTTGCTAGGAGAGGCCTTCTTCACTTCCGCGATCACCGCGGGCGCACCGGCGCTGAGCGCGGCCACGAAGTCCCGCCGCCCGCACAATCGACCGCTCAGCGCGCTCCTCCACGCCCGGCTCGCGGGACGCCAGGTCAAGCTTTTTCTGCTCGACAATTTGAGCCAGGATGTCGGGGAGTGCCTTCACCATGTGCGGGAAACTTCAATTGTAGCGCGCCGCACGCGCCCTTGCCCCGCGGCTATTCGGTCTTATCCTTTACCTTCTCCGCGCCCTTCTCGGTGGTTTTTGCGGCCTTGTGGACACCCTTCTTTGTTCCTTTTGCAACGGCTTTTCCGGTGTTTTTCGCGGCCTTGCCGGTGTCCTTGGCGGCCGTTTCGGTGGCTTTCCCCGTAGCCTTGGCAGCCTTCTTCGTAGCCTTCCCGGTGGCCTCCCCCGCCTTCTTTACATCCTCGCCGGATTTCTTGGCGTCCTCCTTAACCGTATCTTGAGCCCAGGCGGAAAAACCCGCCAAGGCGCTCACGAGCAGCACAATCAAAGTCTTCTTCATGGACTGAGTATCGCAATTCTCCGCGCCGCGTTGCTACAATGGAGAGTAAGCTTATGTCGCGGCCCGCAACATCTCGCCCCAGCCTGTTCGGCTCCGACTAGTTTCCTTCCTCCCGTCAACCCCGACTCACTAACTGCCGATAAAAGGAAGGAAATGCAATGCTTACCAAGGAAATAGTCCGTCTGGACCTTCCACATATTTTGACGTCCCTGCCCGGTCCCCGCGCCACGGAGGTCATTCAGCGTGACGCCCATGTGCTGTCGCCGTCCTACACTCGTTCGTATCCGCTGGTGGCCGCGCGCGGTGAAGGCGCAATCATCGAAGACGTCGATGGAAACCGCTTCCTCGATTTCAACGCGGGAATCGCGGTCGCTTCCACCGGGCACTGTCATCCGAAGGTGGTCGCCGCCATCGAACAACAATCCAACCGGCTGATCCACATGTCGGGCACCGATTTCTACTACGAAAACATGGTGCAGTTGGCCGAGAAGCTAGCCTCGCTCGCGCCGGCTGGCGGCGAGCAGCGCGTGTACTTCGGGAACTCCGGAACCGAGGCGACCGAAGCCGCCATGAAGCTGGCGCGATATCACACCGGCCGCGATAAGTTCATCGCCTTCACCGGCGCCTTTCATGGACGCACGCTCGGCGCGCTTTCGCTCACCGGCAGCAAGGTGGTGCAGCGCAAAGGTTTTGGCCCGTTGATTCCGGGCGTCTATCACGCGCACTTTCCCGATCCCTATCGCCGGCCGGAGGGCGTCTCGGCGGATGACCACGCAGTAAGCTGCGCGCGCTTCATCGAGGAGGAGCTCTTCCGCACCATCTTGCCCGCAGAGGAAGTCGCGGCTATCGTGGTCGAACCCATCCAGGGCGAAGGTGGTTACTTGATTCCACCCAGGGCCTTCCTTGAGGAGCTACGGCGCCTGGCCGACCGGCACGGTATCCTGCTGATCTTCGACGAAGTCCAGTGCGGCATGGGGCGCACCGGCAAGATGTGGGCTGCCGAGCATTTCGGAGTCGCGCCCGACATCTTCACCACAGCCAAGGGCATCGCCAGTGGGTTGCCGTTGAGCGCCATGATCGCCCGCGCGGACATAATGAACTGGCCTCCCGGCGCGCACGCGTCCACGTTCGGTGGGAATCCCGTAGCGGTGGCGGCGTCGCTCGCCACCATCGAATTGCTAGAAAGCGAATTGATCGCGAACGCTGCCATGGTCGGCGGCCATCTTCTCGATCGCATGCGCCATTGGCCCAAACATTTCCGGCATGTCGGCGACGTTCGGGGCCTCGGACTGATGATCGGCTTCGAAATGGTGCGCGATCAACACACCAAGGAACGCGCGCCCGAGCTGCGCGATCGCATCCAGGAACTGGCGTTCGAGCGCGGCCTGCTAGTCTTGGGCGCCGGTCGTAACACCATTCGCCTCTGTCCTCCGCTGGTCATCACGCGCGATCAAGCCGATTTTGCTATGGATACACTTGAGGAATGCCTGAAGCTGGTGGCGTAAGAGCCGCCCTTGCTGCCCCACGTCGCATTCTCGACGTCGGTTGCGGCATCAACAAATACCCCGGCTCCATCGGCGTGGATCGCAACCCCAATACCCGCGCCGACGTGCTGTGCGATCTCGATCGTTTCCCTTACCCTTTCCGTGACAGTTCGTTCAGCGAGCTGCGCGCCATTCACGTGATCGAACACGTTTCCGACGTAATCCGCGCCATGGAGGAGTTTCATCGCGTGGTCGTGCCGGGCGGCCGAGTATTCATCGCGACTCCGCACTACACCGACTTCAGCTCCTTCTGCGATCCTACGCACCGCTGGCACCTGAACAGCTTCTCGTTCCGCTACTTCGGCGAGAATCATGGCGGCTTCGGCTACTACAGCGCGGCCCGATTCCGCGAAGTGAAGGTTCACGTGCGATTGCTGGCGCTGTGGCGTTGGCTCGGCTTCGAATTTCTGGTGAACCACTTCCCGCGTTTCAGGAAGTTCTGGGAGTATTATCTATGCTACGTCGTGCGCGGGAAGGTGATGGAATTCGAGTTCGAAGCAATTAAGTAACGGCGCTCTTATCCGCGTTCCTCGAGATGCTTCAGCCGGGCGTCCAGCACTTGCTCGACACGATAAAGCTCGGACCGCCAGAGGTCGCGCATTTCGTCGAACCGGCGATCGACGTCGTTGAACCGCGTATCCATGTGGCCGCGGAGTTCGCCAATTCGGGCGTTGGTATCGCTCAGTCTGGCATTGTTGATCAGGATGCCCGCCAAAACTGCGAGAATATTCGGCAATGCGGCCAAGGCGATCGTGAGGGCCTGGCTGTTGTCCATGTGCAATCCCTATCTTAGGCGATTGAGCTTCGTGAGAGCTTTCCGCCAAAAGCGGCACTTTTGCCATGGAATCGATCATGGGCCTTTACGAATTGGCAGACCTTCTCCGGCAGCACGCCCGCAAGCGGCACATGACCGACGATCACGCCCTCGGAAGGCGGGGTGAGGACATCGCCCACCGGTTTCTGCAACGCGCCGGGATCATTGTCGTAGATCGCAATTACCGCATGGCGTCAGGCGCCGGCGAGGTGGATCTCGTTGGCTGGGAAGGAGATAGGCTCGTGTTCGTCGAAGTGAAATCCCGGCAGACCGACGAGCATGGTTCGCCCGACCGGGCCATCGGTCCCCAAAAGGAGGCCAGCCTAATTCGCGCGGCCCGCGAATATGCGCGCCACGCCGAAGTCCCCTGGGACAAGGTTCGTTTCGATGTTGTAACCGTCGTATTTTCGACGCCGCCCGTAGTGACGCACCTGCGGGACGTCTTAGCTTTGCGCCGCGGGTAACAGGCGCGAACCCGTCCAGTAGCTCGGAGAGCTGTGTAGGAGAAGACGGGCGGCCCGTTCGGGCTTTACGGTTTCGAACAGACAAGTGCGAGAATCTGCCCGCCCCTCCACGCGCACATGTGACGCGTTCTGGCTCACACGGTAGGCCATTTTCGCCCCGTGATGCGATTTGAGCGAATCGAGCGGCCAGTCGGAATCGGCCACCATCCGGATCGCACCCTCGGCGGTGATGAGAATGGTCATGTCCGTGGGAGTATGGCCGGATTGGACAGCGCTTTCGGCGGCGTCCAGGATCTGCACCGCGTTGTCTAGGAACCGGCTCACAATTCCCTTATCGCGGCGGAGGACACCCGCTTGAACCTATTTCGCGCCTTAGGACTGCACCTTAGGCTAGTTGTCGCCCGCACAACCGCTGCAAAATCTCGATCGGCGCGTTCTCCCGCCCCGCCAGGCTTTCGCGCCGCACGATCACCGTCTGCTCCAGCGCATACCGCCCCGACAAAACCGCGTGCGGCACCACGATCGGTGAACACCATCCACGTCGAGTCCGGCGGAAATTCAAACCGATACTTCGCGCAGCTCTCCTGATACTCGCCGTTGAATTTCAAATAATCGTGGAAGCCCAGCATGAACCGGTCGTACGCCGATCGCTTCGCTTCCACCCCGCCGAACGCGCCCAGCACGCGGCTCGCCGAGCGATCCCTTGGGATGCCTCGCCACCTCCGCCAGCCCGGCGTCGCTCGCATAACGCGGCGCGAGCACGCCCATCGGATCGGACGTCATCCACACCCGCGGCTTCGTCGGATGAATGTTGGTGAAGAACCGCAGGATCATGTCGCCGCGCGTCGGCCGCGTCGGAAAGGCGTCCACATGCAGCAGATCGTTGCGCTTCTTGGTCGGCAGATCGCGCCCCTCCTCCTCCTGCGGACGAAAGCTCGCGAAATCGATCCGCGCCTTCTCCATGTACCGCGGCAGCAGCTTCCACAAGAACGCCAGCGCTCGCTCGGAGTACGCCCGCATCACCGTCGCGCAGCTTCTCGGGATCGGAAACCGCCGCCGGATCGAACCCGGTAACCTTGTCCTCCTCCGGCCGGTACGCGATGTTCTTGTGATGGCTGCTGGACGAAAGCCCGGTGCTTCGCAGCAGCTCGCGCTCCTCTTCGGACAACGCGAACGGCGTGTGCGGAAAATACAAAATGTTGCCGCGCTCCAGCGCGAGGTAGTTTTCCTCGCGAGGCTGGACGCTCGCCAACAGTGATTAGCTCCACGGCTTCTATTCTAAGCTCACCGGGCATGTTAAACTCCCCGCATTGAGCCAGCGCGTCTCCCTGTTTGTCACCTGCATCGTCGATCAGGTTTTTCCCCAAGTCGGCATCGCCATCACGGAGGTGCTGGAGCGCCTGGGCTACCAGGTCGACTTTCCCGAAGCCCAAACCTGCTGCGGCCAGCCTGCGTTCAACTCCGGCTATCCGGACGAAGCGCGCAACGATCGCGCGGCATTTTCTGGACGTCTTTCGCGATTCCGAATACATCATCGTCCCTCGGGCTCCTGCACGTCGATGATCTCGCATCACTTCGCGGACATCTTCGAGCACGATCCCAAGCTCCTCGCCGAGGTCCATGCGCTGGAGCCGCGCGTCTGGGAGTTTTCGCGCTTCCTGCTGGAAGTCGCGGGCGTCGAAGATGTCGGCGCGCGATTTGACGGCGTCGTCACTTATCACGACAGTTGCCACGCCCTCCGCGAGCTGCGCATTAAAGCCGGCCCGCGAAAGCTGCTGGCGAAAGTGCAGGGCCTCACGCTCGCGGAAATGGACGTCGCCGGAAGAGTGCTGCGGATTCGGCGGAACATTCTCCGTCAAGTTCCCGGAGGTCTCGGGCGCGATGGCGCGCACCAAGATCGATTCCATTCAGAAGACCGGCGCGTCCACCGTCGTCTCCATCGACTCCAGTTGCCTGATGCAGCTGCAGGGCGTCATCGATCGCGCGGGCCTGCCCATCCGCACGCTGCATCTGGCCGAGGTTCTGGCGTCGCAGATGAACGCTCCTGAAGCCGAAATTCAAGCAAGCGCTCGGCGATCCCCGCCTGCAGCTTGCCATTTACACCGCCACCGGGCGCCTGATCGACCATCGCGCGAGCGTGGTCAACGCAGAGCGTCTGCCCGATTACCAGGATCTTCGCAACGAAGCCAACGCGATCAAGAAGCACACCATCGAGAATCTCGATTATTATCTCGAGCAGCTCGAATCGAACGTGATCGCGCACGGCGGCAACGTCGTGTATCTGCCGCACCGGCGCAGGAAGCCGCCGATTTCGTTCTCGATCTCGCCAAGAAGCGCGGCGTGCACATGCTGGTGAAATCGAAATCCATGACCAGCGAAGAGATCCACTTCAACGAGCGCCTGGAGGAGCATCAGCTGGAAGCCGTCGAAACGGATCTGGGCGAATACATTCTCCAGCTCGCGCACCAGCGGCCGTATCACATCGTCGCGCCCGCGCTGCACTTGACGCGTTACGACGTCGCCGACGTCTTCACCAAGGAACTGGGCGTCGAGAACGAAGTAGTCATCGAGAAACAAACCAAAATCGCCCGCGGTGTTTTGCGCCAGAAATTCCTGCAGGCAGGAATCGGCGTCAGCGGCGCGAACTTCCTGATCGCCGATTCGGGCGCCGTGGTGATCGTGGAGAACGAAGGCAACGCGCGGCTTAGCACCTCGGCTCCCAAGATTCACATCGCGATCGCCGGCATCGAAAAGGTGATTCCGCGCGCGCAGGATCTCGCGGTGTTTCTGAACCTGCTGGGCCGCAGCGCCACCGGCCAGCCGCTCACAGTCGTACACATCGTTTTTGTCGGGACCGCGCCGGCGCCGGCGAAATCGACGGCCCGGACGAGTTTTACCTGCTGCTGCTCGACAACGGCCGCACCAAGCTGCTGGCCGATCCGGAGAAACGCCAGTCGCTGTACTGCATCCGTTGCGGCGCGTGCCTGAATCATTGCCCGGTGTACCGCAAGATCGGCGGGCACAATTATCCGTGGGTTTATTCCGGGCCCATCGGCGCGATCATCACGCCGCAGTTTCATGGTGTTACTGAAGATACCTGGCTGCCGTTCGCCTCCAGCTTGTGCGGTGCGTGCGCCGAAGTTTGTCCGGTCAAGATTGAGATTCCGAAGCTGCTGCTCAAGCTGCGCGAGGAAGTCACCGAGGTGCAAGCGGCGCGAAAGCGATCCGGACGGTTTGGAGCGCTTCGCATTCCAGCTTTTCGCCTGGATCGCGACTCATCCGAAGATCTACTTTGCTGCTGGCGAGCCTGGGATCGATATTCTATCCCGTTGCTGCCGAAGATTGGTCCGCTGAAGAAATGGGCCAGCCAGCGCAGATTGCCGGAGCCGGCGCAACACAGCTTCCATCAATGGTGGGCGGCCCGCAAAGGCTCCTCATGACCGCGCGCGAGCAAATCCTCGGCGATATCCGGCGAGCTTTAAAGAGGGCCGTCGGGCCAGCCTCCTCCATTCGAAGCAGCAGCCCCCCTGCCGGCCCCCGCATTGCGAATCCCTCTGAACGGACCGCAATCTCTATGCTGATCTCTTCGGCCAGAAGTTCGAAAACTTGGGCGGAAAGTTCATTCGAGTTCGCGATACCGCAGCCGTCGTTCCGGCGATCGCGGAATTGTTGACTCAAAAGAGCGCCGTCGCGTCGAATGCGCCGTTTCTGCGCAAATGCGGGATCACGGGACTCCCGCAGGTCCACTCCGCCTTCACCGAACGCGAGGAATTGAAGGCAGCCTGCGCGGCCGCCGACATCGGGATCACCAGCGTCGATTACGCGCTCGCCGCAACGGGCACTTTCGTGATGATTTCCAGCCCACAGCGAAGCGCGGCTGATCTCGCTGTTGCCGCCGGCGCACATTGCGATCTTTCCGCGCTCGCGCATGCTGGCGAATCTCGACGAACTGCTCAGCATTCTTCCCCGCCCCGCCGACCAAACCAGTTCCATGGTTTTGATCACCGGCCCCAGCCGCACGGCCGATATCGAGCAAATTTTGGTTCGCGGCGTTCACGGACCGGGCGAAATTTACGCGGTGATCGTCGACGAGGAATAATCAATCGGCGCTGGCCGGAATCCGGATCAACACATAGGCGATCGCGGCGAATCCGATCAGCGAAAGCCATCCGCCCCAGGCCGGAGCAAAGCTGAAGGTCGCGATGGACGGGAGTCCCGTGAGAAACACGACGGCAAGCAGAATGCCGACGATGGCTTCGCCCGCGATCAAGCCCGACGCGAGCAGCGTGCCTTTCTCTTCGATGCACCAGTTTCTCTTCGGCGCTGCGCCGCTCGGTGATGCGCGTTGAGAATCCACTTGATCAGGCCGCCGATGAAAATGGCCGAGCTGGTGTCGAACGGCAGATACATTCCGACCGCGACCAGCATCGGCGAACGCGCGCCGCACAGCAGCAGTGCGATTCCGAAGGCCGCGCCGATGCCGAGCAGTCCCCAGGCCATCTGCCCGCCGACGATTCCTTTCGCCAGTTGCGCCATCAATCCCGCTTGCGGCGCGGGCAACGCCCGTCCGCCGATGCCGCCGGTAGCGAGATTGGCTTGATGCAGAGCGATAATCGGGTCCCATCAAGAAGAAAGCCAGCAGAATTACCGAAATGATTTCGACCACTTCCATTTTCCAGGGCGTGCCGCCGAGCAGATGCCCGGCCTTCAAGTCTTGAATCAGCGATCCTGATACTGAGCACGCTACGCACACCACGGCAGCGACGCCGAGCACAGCCGCGACTCCTGAGAGTCCCGTGACGCCGATGGTCAGCATCACGAGCGCCGCGATGATCAAAGCCGCGAGCGTCAATCCCGAGAGCGGCTGGTTGGAACTGCCGACCAAGCCGACCAGATAGCCGCCGATCGCTGAGAGCAGAAATCCGGTGATGGTCATGATTACGGCCGCGATGATGGCGGTGCCGATGCCGTGCGTGAAGTAGTAGTAAATTGCGGTGATCGGAATCAGAAGCACAGCGGTGCAGATCACCACCCAGCGCGGCGGGATGTCGCGCTCGGTGGGATCGAGCGTTTTGGCTTCGTGGGCCGCGTCGGCGGACGCGGTGAAGATTCCGCGCAGCGAAGTCCACAGCGATTCGCGCATGGAGTACATGGTGCTGGCCGCGCCCACCAGCATGGTGCCGACAGCGATGGGCCGCACGACGTTAAACCAAACCGAATTAGCGGCCACTGCCGGATCATTGGTTCCGATGCGGCGCGGCAGATCGGGATCGAAGAACATGCAGCAGCGGGATCAGAATCCACCAGGCGATGATGCCGCCCGACACGTTGATCGAAGAGAGCTCGGGTCCGATGATGTAGCCGATGCCGATGAGCGCGGGCGAGAGGCTGGGCGTGGACCACGGCACGCCGCCGAAATGCGTGACATCGCCGATGGGCTTCTTGTCGAAGTCGAAATGCTGGATGACGGAGCGCGGGAATTTGAGAAAGCCTTCGACGTATTCGCGGAAGATCTGCGCGCCTTTGTCGTCGGTGAGGATTTCGATGAGCCCGCCGAATCCCAACGCGCCGAAGATGTAGCGCGGCGCTTTGCGTCGCCGAAGCTTCGCCGGCTTTGACGATCTCGTAACTCGCCACGCTTTCGGGCCACGGCAGCGGCGCGTCCACGCACAACGGGCGGCGCAGAAGAATGATGAAAAACACGCCAATCAAGCCGCCCACCAGCAGGATGAGCGTCGCTTCCCAATAGTGCGAGCGCAGGTCGGTCCACAGACGCTGGCCGCCGATGTCGACCATCATGAACGCGGGGATCGTGAAGATTGCGCCGGCTACCAGCGCTTCGCCGACCGAGGCCGCGGTGCGCGTGATGTTTTGCTCGAGAATGCCGCCGCGAAAGGCCGGGATGCGGAAGAGCGCCATCGCAATGACGGCAGCGGGAATGGTGGCGGCGACGGTCTGGCCGGCTTTCATCCCCAGGTAGGCGTTGGCGGAGCCGAAGACGAAGGCCAGAAAGATGCCGAGCGAGACCGCTTTGACGGTCATCTCGGGCGGCGCTTTCACCGTGGCTTGCACTAACGAATGTTACCGCAGGGAGGGACGGATTCGCCGCACTAAAAGGCCTCGGCAACCCGGAACTCATTGTTTGGCGAAGCCAATGGACTCGCGGTCTCCAGTTCGTTGTACGCTGTGACTGAACGGTACTGCCCTCGCGCGGGTCCAGGCGGTGACTCCGTCGAAGGCCTGCACGATCTTCTGGCCCCGGAAAGTGATTTCGAGGCGCATCAGATTCGGGCGCTTCACCTGGATCATGAGCTGCGCTTCCGTTTGGCCCAGGATGGACGCCTTGCCGGTGGCGACCAAAGTTCGAATGGCGTTGAGTTTCTCGGCGCCGCCGAGAGCTTCGGTGTGCTTCTGAACGATCTGGTCGGCGGTCAGCGGCGCTTCTTCGGGATTGGCGCGGAGCAGCAGCGCGGAGGCGGCAAGGATCGCGACCAGAAGAAAGCGTCGCACGTTCTCACGATACTTCGGAGGAGGCAGCGGCAGAGGGGCGAAGGTGGCGGAAGCTAGTGGGAGTCGAAGTACTTTAAGCTATTGATAAAAAGCAAGTTATCGAAAAATAAAGTCGCTCGATTCGCTGTTTTCGCCTGTTTGCGAGGTCTGTCGTACACCTATCGTACACGGCGCTAGCATCGACGCACAAGCTCCTCTTTGCGAGGGGGTCGTGCACCCCTCGGAAGTGCCGTGAAACGAGTTGTTCAGACTGGTCGCGCTTTCCTGTGCGTGGGTCATGGCATCACGTTCCCATACGTCACGCGCTCGCGGCCATTCGGTAGCTTTTCGCGCTTTACCACGATCAAGCCGGTCGCAATCCGGCGATCGAGGATCGCATCGAAAGACGGATGGCCACCGATTTCCACGCCAAAATCATTGCTAGGAATGGGGACAAGCACTCCCCTCCCCTTCGGCGTCCGACCCGCCGCAGAGGCCGACGGCACCTCACTGGCCGACTCTATTGACACCCCAGGAATTTCGGAGATAATATCTAAACCCTGTATTTTTAGCGATTTGCGACGCTTCCCCGCTCGTGGGGCACTTCGTGCGAATGGGAGTCTGTCTTTCACCTTGACTCTCCTTCCGTTCGTACGAGCTCGCCCTGCGAGCACCCGCCGGCTTGCCTTTTACAAGCCGGCTTTACTTTGTCAGCAAGCTTGGCGGTTTTACGCGGAGCGATCAGGTTCGAACTGCCAGTATTTTATCACTGGTACTTTAGTTTGTCACGTTTCGAGATTTCTAAGGTGTTACACTTAGCTTCATATAGTCTGCGTCTTGCAGACGAGTTCTTTACGTGTTTTACGTTTTTTACGAGGTGACATGATGGGATATGGAATTAGGGAAGATATGCTGACAACGCTCCTCCTTGAGCGCGGGATCACCCAACAGGAATTTGCGCAACAGGCCGGCGTATCCGGTGGAACGATCACGAATGCCGTCAAGGGCTCGTGTCGGCTCAAAACAGTTCAAGGGCTGCTGCAACGTGCTCAGGTTCCGAATTGGCCAATGTATCTTCGGACCGAAGATAAAGCGCGCCTCGATGCTCCTAAGCTCCCGCGTGGCGTTGGTTTGGTTCCACTCTGCATGATGCATCGAGCGCGGCCCAAACTGCGCGATGAATATTACCGCGCTGCACTCGCCAGTGGCCGCCGTGTTCTCTACGTGTCGGTCATGTCAAGGCACTCGTTCAAGCTGCTAGAGAAATACCTTGCGAATCATACGCAACTGCAAGTACTTACATGGAATCCTGCCTCAGCCGAAGAGATTGCGGCATACGCAAAATATCTACAAGAAGACGACGATAAGATCACACAAGCCCAGGGTGCGCTGGAGAAATGGGCTGAGCTTGAAAAAGCTAGGCCGAATATCGAAGTCCGCACCTATGACTCCAGCCCGCCAATGATGCAAGGGGTCATCGTTGAAAATAAATGGGCGATGCTGGAGCTGATCCCCTACAGTAAAGGCCCTTCGCGCAGACCGGCGATTCTCTTGCGAAAAGGCGTGCAAGCAGAACGACCAGGTTTTGATTTCTTCGCCGACGTCTTCCAGGAACTCTTTGACGATTGCAAAGGCCGCACGCCTGACCAGCGTTCAAGTTGGTTTCACGCCGATCCAGTACCTCCAGAGTATTTTGCTAAGTGATTTCTCAGGCAAGTAGATGCACAAGCTCCTCTTTCCGGGCAGGTCGTGCAACATTCAAACGTCACTATGAGAACTGTTGCGAAGTCCGTTTGCAATAACTATAGGGTGTGGAGGAAATTGTGCAAGAGCTGCGGATAAAGTAGGCGATAATAAAGGCATTATGACCACCGCCGAAATGGAAAGGGAAATCGAGAAGCTTGATGTGGGCTGGATTTGGCTGCGGGATGTTAGCCGCGACAGCCGTGATCGTCACATAGAACTGCTAAACCCAAATGATCCGCATCGCGAAGAATTGAAGGCTGTGATCATGGGAACCTATGATGATGTGCTACGAAAGATCTTAATGGTGTTCCAAGCGCGGCGAAAATAGGCTAAGCCGCCATCCCTGGAGATGCACAGGCTCCTCTTTCCGAGCAGGTCGTGCAACTGGCTGCGGCGCTGATATTCGACAAGCTGTCGAGTCTCCACATACTGGGGTTGTCCACAGTCTGGACAGTCTCCGCATAGTCGGTATAGTTTACCTATCCCCTTCCATGGCAATCACTCTCCTCGCGAAGAAAGGCGGCGTCGGCAAAAGCACGGTGTGTGTGCTTCTCCATGAGGCCTTCAGGAAGGCCGGCAAAAACCGTCGCGATCCAAGGTTGGGATTCGCAGGGCACTAGCGACAAAGCGCTCGCGTTCATAACCGCTCCGGGCAAACGGGTGCGCGTTAACTACCGGCGAAAAAGACGCGGTGAATTGCCGCCTTATCAGTCAACTCAGCTCAGCCGAGAGAGGAGAGCGGATTTGACGCCAGCGGGGGATGCCCGTACACTGAAAGCGAACCGGTTTCCCGGACTTATTACGTATCATGGCTAAAACCATCGCCACGCCCATTGTTGTACCCGAAGCCGTCCGACGGAAGGCCGGGCTTCGTGCTGGCCAGCCGGTCGAGTTCCGGGTTTCCGGGCGAGCGATCACGATTGTCCCCAAGGAACCTTCCCGCAGCGACTATTCTCTGGAAACCGTGATGGGCATCGTGAAAGAGCAAACGGAAAAACCGATGAGTCCCCGTCGGCTGGCGGCCCTTGATACGGAGCTCAAGACCTACGGAGCAAAGCAAGCCAAGAAGGTCGGCGTAAAAGAGCGCGATATCACGCGTATCATCCATGAGTCCCGCGCCCGGCGCCGAACGCCTTAAAGTCGTCCTCGACACCAACGTTTACATTTCAGCGTTCCAATACCCGAAGGGACGCACGGTGGTTTTGTGGGATGCCGCGCTCGCCGGCAGTTTTCGACTTCTTGTTTCGCCCGTCATCATTCAAGAGATGGCCGGAGTGCTTCGCGCTGACTTCAAGTGGTCCGAAGACCGGGTGCAAGACGCGGTAAGAATCGTGGCCCGTGTCGCGGGCAAGGGGATTGTCATTCCGCATACCAAGGTCCGCGTGGTTACCGCCGATCCGGACGATGACCGCATCCTGGAGTGTGCCGTCGATGGGAAAGCTGACCTCATCGTCTCCAACGACCGGCACCTACTCAATCTGAAGGCGTATGCAGACATCCCGATCGTCGCCGGCGTGGATTTCCGCCGCACGCTGGGGTTGAAATAGGAGCAGCGCAGGACACCCCCTCCGTTGTACAAAGATCTAACATCGCTTTTTCGAAGCTTTGGGCAGGTAGCATTTGTGCAATATTTAATCCGTAAAGAATAAATTCCCATTTAGAGTCCTGAACATACCCGATGCCGATTTTAGGAAGATGTCAGCTCTGCCTGCGAAAGCGGGATCTGCAAAAAAGTCACTATATCCCTCACGCGCTGTATCCAACAAAACGCCAGAAAGCATTGTTCGTCGAGGATGGCGTAATCACGGATAGGCCTATGCGGCATCTGAAAGAGCATCTACTGTGCGAAGAGTGCGAGCTTAGATTCAGTGAGAACGGTGAATCAGAGGCAGTGAAGTGGCTTGCTCCGAAGTGGAAGCGATTTCCTATTCACGAACGATTGCGAGTCGCATGGTCACGTCAGCGAGATCAGAGCGTAGAACGTTTCTCTGGGCATGATGTTGGGGTCGATTCCGACAAACTGGTGTATTTCGCGGCAAGTATCGTGTGGAGAGGAGCGATCCATGAATGGAGGCCCGAGAGCAAAACGGCCCCACCACTTCAGCTAACCCTCGGTCCGTATCAAGAGATCCTCAGGCGATACCTAATCGGTGAGATTGGTTTTCCCCATCGGATTCTGGCAGTGATCGTGCTCATATGCAGTGACGCGGAATCTCGCCAGCTGTGGGCTCCGCCAAGACAGAATTACGAGGCCGGGTGTCAGAACTACAAGTTTCTGCTTCGTGGAGCGTTTTTTCGGGTTATGCTCGGTGAGGCAATTCCGGAACTATTGCGCGATCAAGCGTGTTCCTCAGCGCGCAAGTGCATACAATTCGGCGATTGCAGCCATCGGACAAAACAAGACTTTAAACATCTTTTGGAAGCTGAGTTTCGCGATAGGTCATGAGGGCCCGTGAATGCATGTCGTGAGATTTCGCTGTGACTGCTGTCTCGACTTCAGGATGAAATCTCCAAGCTAGGAGCTTACGCGTCGTGGTATTGCGGTATCTACGATAAGTGGTTCGAATCGCCTTCCGCAGTTGGTCGTACATTAATCGAAAAGTGCTAAACCATGATTGAAGGAGGCGCTCGCATAGCCACAAGCGTTCTGCCTCAAATCGATTCGTCCAATTCCAGCAATTCGTCTCTCAACTCCACGCGCCGGGCATCATTCAACACGAGAACTTCAACAGTGGCGCGCCCGGTGGGCGTCAGCCCGTCGATGTATGCCTCCCGGAACGCAAAGTGATCATGCCATTGGTCGCGCCGAGGATGAAAAAGGGTCTCTACGCGGCCGCTAAGTGGATCGACGCGACTTCGCGAACGAACCGCCGGGTTCCCGGCATCCATCGCTACTGAGGAATCTGGTCAAGATGCCGGCGAGCTTTGATTTTGAGGATGGCGATGAAGTCGGCCGCATTAATCAGGGCTTCGTATTCCGACCGCTCAGACGCGTTGAGACTACCCTCGTTGGCGCGCTCAGCCAGCGTGTTGATCCGCTCCTGCACTGGTTGATCGATTCGGAAGGCAACGAGACGGCGAGCCGATTCGGCATCAAGGCAAAGGCTCAAGGGTTCCAAAACACTATCAAGCCCCGTGGCCGCATCCATGTCCTCACGTTACCACAAGGGCGGCGTGGCACCGGAATAAGGATTTGCGCTAATGGAGCAGCCTGGCGGAAGCTAGTGGGAGTCGAACCCACCCGCGACACAAAGTGCCGCACAACTGGTTTTGAAGACCAGGCCCAGCACCGGCCAAGACTAGCTTCCAGCCGTGATTCTAGCACTTGCCCGCGCCACCCCCTCGCAAACCCGCACGTAACTGTTAGACTTTGTTTTTGGATACCAGATCGAAAATCATTCCGCTCCACCAGATCCAGGAGCGGCTGCAAGATCGCGCCGCGCGATGGATATCCGGCAATTTTGATCCCCTCCTCGCTGAACATGTTCGCCGGCTGCGGCAGGCCAGCGAGCCGGGCAGCCTGCTGGTGGTGGAAGTCACGAATCCCGCGCGCCCTCTCTTGTCCCAGCGCGCCCGAGCCGAATTGGTGGCTGCGTTGTCGATGGTGGATTACGTCGTTCTAGGAAACGGCGACACTCCGAGCGCCACGGCCGCCGACGCTGATCTCACCGAGCGCTTCATCGATCATGTGCTCCAACGGCATCGCGAGGAATCCCGAGCATGACCGGCCCGCGCATCCTGGTGGTCCGGTTAGGCTCCATGGGCGATGTCATCGCCGCGCTGCCCGCCGTCGCCAGTCTGAAGCACAGCATTCCGCGTTCCAAGATCACCTGGGTGATCGATCCGAAGTGGAGCTTGTTGCTCGAGGGTAATCCGTACGTCGATTCGGTGGTGCATCTGGACAGGCGGACGATCGCCGGATTGCGGCAGGCCTGGCGCGAGCTGCGCGCGGAGCGATTTGATTTCGCCGTCGATTTTCAGGGTCTGGTCAAATCGGCCCTGGTGTCTACGCTGGCTCGGCCGGAGCGCATTTTCGGATTCAATGCGGAGTCCGCGCGCGAATCGCCGGCGTCCTGGTTTTACTCGACCAAGGTACCCATCCGGGGATATCATGCAGTGGAGCGCAACTTGGATCTCGCCGCGGCGGCCGGCGCATCCAGCATTCTGCGAACGTTTCCGCTGCCGCCCGGAGCGCCGGAAGCAGAATTGCCGGCAGACGAGTTCGTGCTCGCCAGTCCATTGGCAGGCTGGGGCGCCAAACAGTGGCCGCTTGAAAACTACTCGCGCTTGGCCGAACGATTGCGGCGTGAGTGCGGCATGCCTCTGCTTGTGGACGCGCCGTATCCGCTCCACATCGAGTCCACCGAGACGCACGTCTCCACCTTGCCCGGCCTGATCCACGCCACGCGGCGGGCGGCGGCCGTGATTGGGCTCGACAGCGGTCCGCTGCATTTGGCGGCGGCGCTGGGAAAACCGGGCGTCGCGATTTTCGGCCCCACCGATCCCGCGCGGCACGGTCCGTATGGCGGAACCATCGCCGTCCTGCGCAGCCCGGACGCCGTGACCACGTATCGCCGAACGCAGGAGCCCGACGCCAGCATGCGCGAGATCACTCCCGATCAGGTATTCGAGGCGTTGGTTCCGATTCTCGCGGCGCACAAGGATCGCTGAGCCGGATCGACCAACACGTGATGAGCTTTTTTCCCAAGCCTTACGCCGATCTGGTGGCGCGCCTGCGCGTGACCTGCGGATTTGTTTTGGTGGCCGCGTTCGCCTGGTTTTCGCATCCCGATGCGAGATCGCTGGCACTGGGACTCCCGGTGTCCGTGCTTGGTCTGTGGTTGCGAGCCTGGGCGACCGGGCACGTCGAGAAGAATATTCGTCTGGCCGAAAGCGGCCCGTACGCGTATGTGCGCAATCCGCTGTATCTCGGCACGCTGCTCGTCGCGGCGGGATTTGTCATCGCGTCGCGACGCTGGTTGCTGGCGGCGCTGTTTGGCGCGGTGTTCCTTCTGGTCTACCTGCCGGCGATTGAGCTGGAACAACAGCACCTGCGTCAACTGTTCCCGAGTTTCGACGCGTATGCCGAGCGGGTCCCGGCGCTGTGGCCGACGTTTGCTCCGGTGCGGGGCGGCCGGCGTTTCCGCTGGGACCTGTATGTTCGCAATCGCGAGTATCAGGCGTTGATCGGATTTGCACTCGGCGCTGCGTTTCTAGTTGCGAAGGTGTTGTGGTCCGGCTTATGAACGCGGGATTTCGTACTTTTGAGCTGCCGTTCCCGACCCTGATCATGTACCCAACCGACTCGCCCGAGCGCCCCGAGAAACTTGGGCCCTATGTGCTCAGCGTCGCGATGAATGCGCCCGTGGCTGCTGGAGTGTTCCCCCTGGTCGTGATCTCGCACGGGTCCGGCGGATCGCCGATGTCGCACCGCACGCTGGCGGCGCATCTGGCGCAGAACGGATTTGTGGTCGCGATGCCGGAGCATCCCGGCAATAACCGGAATAACAATAAACTCGCCGATACGATCGCCAATTTGACGAGCCGGCCGCGGCACATTCGCGCGGTCATCGATTGGGCATTCGCGAGCGGAGCCTTCGGATCGAGCTTGCTGCCCGAGAAAGTGGCGATCATCGGACACTCGATGGGCGGCTACACGGCTTTGGCCGTCACTGGTGGAATTCCCACGTCGTTTCCGCGCGAAAGCCCGGACCGGGAGCCTCGGCAAATCGAAGTAGATGCGGACCCGCGCGTGAAAGCCCTGGTCTTGTTAGCGCCGGCAACGCCCTGGTTCATGGCAGCGGGTGCTTTGCGTGGTGTGCGCATCCCGATTCTGCTGTGGACTGCGGAGAAGGACGAGCACACTCCCGCATTTCATGGCGACATCGTCAAGGCTGGTGTGCCCGATCAGGCGCTGGTCGAGCATCGCATCGCGGACAACGCGGAGCATTTTTCCTTCTTAAGCCCGTTCCCCGAATCGATGACCAACCCGGGCTTTGCGCCGTCGCAGGACCCGGGAGGTTTCGATCGCGAGCGTCTTCATGAAGAGCTGAACGCAGGAGTTCTGGAATTCCTGAAGCGCGGAATCTCGGCCGCACAGTAAATTCATTTGGCGACAGAGCGCTGAGCGAGAAAATAGAGAGTTGCTGTCCGCGTTCCCTCTTCGCAGATTTGAAAGCCGGCTTCTTTGACGCGAGCGTTCCACCAATCAGGAGTGCGAGTCCCCATATGCATGAACAGCGGACCGAACGCAAATTTCGCCCACGGGTGGTTGTCCACAAGGATGAGCGGAAAATCGCCGCCCGGTTTTATCACGCGGGCCGCTTCGGCGAGCGCTCGGGCGGACCCCTCCTGGCTGAGATGATCGATCGCATACGCGCTGACGACGGCATCGAAGGGAAGTTTGCGCGGGCCAAAATCCTGATCGATCGAGTCGCCGAATAGATCGAGTGCCACCAGGGCCTGGTCTATGATGGATTAGACTTCCAACGGAGGCCTTGATGACCAGACTGAAGGAAATTGTGATCGCGATATTTGCCGGGCTGGTGCTCGCGGGGGGTGCGCATGCTCAAGTGTCCCTCGACTCGGTGCGGATTGAGGCGAAAGACACCATCGCTCTGGCGAAGTTTTACCAGGCGGCGTTCGGCTTGCAGGAGGTCAATCGGATACAGAATCCGGGAGGCACGGAAGTCTTCGTGAACTTCGGCGCCACGGTGGAAGCTGCCAAGGCCAACAAGAATCCGCAGATGATACTTTTCCATCGCGATTCCGACGATGTGAAGGACCCGACGACCCACGTGATTTTCTCGGTGAAGGACATGACATCCGCCGTTGCGGCCCTGAAGGCCGCCGGTGGAACGATGACGGGCGATCCGCGACCGTTCGGAAACAGTGGCATCGTCCTCGGCTTCGCGATCGATCCCGCCGGTAACCGCATTGAGCTGATCCAGCGGCCGTAAGGGGAACGACCCCTTCCGCGATTGTTTACATTCGGCGAGCGAGAAGGTAGAGAGTCGCTGGGCGCGTTCCTTCGTCGCAGATTTGAAAGCCCGCTTCTTTGACGCGAGCGTTCCACCACTCAGGAGCGCGAGTCCCCATGTGCATGAACAGCGGACCGAAGGCAAACTGAGCCCACGGGTCGTTGTCCACCAACATGAGCAAAAGATCGCCGCCCGGTTTTATCACGCGGGCCGCTTCGGCGAGCGCCTGGGCGGACCCCTGCCGGCTGAGATGATCCATGGCATACGCGCTGACGATAGCGTCGAAGGCGCCGGCCTCGAAGGGAAGTTTGCGCATGTCGGCGGTAACGATTGTGGCGCGCTGCTGGACGCCCGCCGCCTGGAAGTTCGCTAGCAGTCTCTGTTGTGGACTTTGGCTGGATCCGAAATGTCCCTCGAAGGATTCGCCGAAAAGATCGAGCGCCACCAGAGTCGCCCGCGGGCGAGCTTCCAGCACCATGATGGACGATCGGCCGGTTCCCGCTCCGATGTCGAGGACTCGTCCCGCGCCGGATCGCAGAAAATCTTGGGTCGGCAACGAAGCGCGGCCGTTGATGTCCAGGCCGAAACGCGCGACCACGAACGCTGCGCTGGACCAGAGAAGCAGGGCGCCGAATACGAGCATCAGCCACCTGGACCACTTGAGCCAATATCCAAGGAGCACAATCAGGAAAGCGCAGGCGACGATTGGCAGGTGGCCGTAGCTGAGCCACCAGGGATAACCAAAGGCGAGGTGATTGGTTGCGAGCATCGAGCCATTCTCGACTATTGCCCCTGAATCCATCCTGAACGGTGCGTTCAGCCGCCGTTCATCGAGACTGCGATATAAATGTGGGATTGCGCGTTCTGGTGGTTGAGGACGAAATACGCCTGTCCCGGCAGTTGTCGAAGGCGCTCACCGAAGCGGGGTACGCGGTCGACTGTGCGTCCGATGGCGAACGCGCCGATTTCCTTGCGCAGACCGAGCAATATGACGCGGTGGTCCTGGATCTTGGGTTGCCGAAAATCGACGGGCTTACGCTGCTGCGCGGCTGGCGCCAGGCAGGCATCTTCGCTCCCGTGCTCATTCTGACCGCGCGCGGGAGCTGGCACGAAAAAGTGCAAGGGATCGACGGTGGGGCGGATGACTATGTCGCAAAGCCTTTCCGCATTGAGGAGGTTTTGGCCCGTATTCGGGCTCTGATTCGCCGCGCCCGCGGACTTGCGCAGCCGGAACTCCGGTGCGGAGCACTCTCACTGGACCCGCGGACGTCGCGCGTGTCCGTCGATGGCGCTCCTGTGAGGCTGACCAGCCATGAATACCGTGTGCTTGCGTACCTGATGCACCACAGCGATCACGTGGTATCGCGAAGCGAGCTCACCGAGCACATTTACGCGCAGGATCTCGACCGGGATTCCAATACCGTCGAGGTATTCGTGGCGCGTCTTCGACGAAAACTCGGCGACGCCTCTTTCATCGAAACCGTCCGCGGCCTGGGCTACCGCATGCGGGAAACTTCGGCGGGGGAATGAAGATGCTGCGATCCCTCCGAGCCCGATTGATCCTTGCCTCGCTTCTGTGGACCGTGGGACTGCTTGCCGTGATGCACATGCTTTCCCTGATGCTGATGCACGCGCTTCCGGCCATCCGCACAGCGAACAATTACGTTTTTCCCATCGTGGCGGGGATCGTTCTCATGGCGGCGGGAGTTCTGCTCGGAATGCGCCAGGGCCTGACGCCCTTCCACCGCTTACGGGAAAGACTGCTGGCGGTTCGCGCGGGCGCCGACCGCCGGGTGGAAGGCGATTACCCCACCGAGATTCAGCCCCTCGTCGACGACCTCAACGCACTGCTCGAAGACCGCGAGAAGGCGGTGAAACGCGCCATAGCAACCGCCGGTGACCTTGCACATGGCCTGAAGACTCCTCTTGCGCTGTTGGCGCAGGAGGCCGATCGCGCCGGCGCCGCTGGAAACGGCGAGCTGGCGGAGAACATCACCCAATCCGTCGAGCGCATGTCCCGCCAGGTCACTTATCATCTGGCACGCGCCCGCGCCGCTGCCTCGGGAGTTGCCAGCGTGGCCCGTTGCCCCGTGGCGCCCTGCGTCGATGCCCTGGTCCGAACGCTTTTGAAACTATACGCCGGGCGCGCGATCACGATCTCTTCCAACATCGCGCCGGACCTTTACGCCCGAGTCCAACGCGAGGATCTGGACGAAATGCTCGGCAACTTGCTGGACAATGCTTGCAAATGGGCGAAGTCCAGAATCGTGCTGGAGGCATCGCGAGTCGACGGCACGCTGGTGGTCCTTCTGGATGACGATGGACCAGGCTTGGATGCGGCTCTACGAGCCCGAGTTTTGGAGCGAGGCGTGCGGGCCGATGAACGCGCCCCCGGCTCCGGGTTTGGATTGGCGATTGTCCGCGATCTGGCCGAACTCTATAGCGGGTCAATCTCTCTGGACGACTCGCCGCTCGGGGGATTGCAGGCCCGAATCTCATTCCCAGCCGCATAGATGGAGCTCGATGAAAGGGTGGTCATTATGAAGAACCGTTCCGTGCCCGCGGATGTCGTACTGCCTCACATCACATATGAGAATGTTGCCGAGGCGATCGCTTGGCTAACCAGCGCGTTCGGCTTTACTGAGCATTACCGCTATGGTGGGGGCGGGCGCGTGGACGGCGCGCAGATGCATTTGGGCGATGCCTGGATCATGCTCAACAGCGCGCGGCCGGGTTCGGCGAGTCCCGCGCAAGCCGGGCTCCAAACTCAGAGTCTCACCGTGTTCGTAGCCGACGTTGACGCGCATTTCGAACGGGCGAAGTTGGCTGGCGCCAAGATCGTGGAGGAGCCGCACGAAACCGAATATGGCGAGTATCAATATGGGGCCGAGGATCTCGAAGGCCATCACTGGTTGTTCTCCCGTCACGCACGCGACGTAAGTCCTGAGCAGTGGGGTGCGACGACCGCCGGCGCATGACTCCGTTTGTTCGGACTAACTGAGCGGCGCTTGGGCGTTCCGAGGGACTCGCGTGCCGGTTTCCGCCCTTTTTTTGCGAATTCGGAAGGCGGAGTGACCGGTCAACGAGTTTCTCGAGTGGTTCCCGGCGTGTCGCGGGAGCAGGTCAACGTCGTCGTAGAGCACCCCACGCGCAGCCTGGGATATCCGGTTCCCGCGTAGCGTAATACGACGGAAAAGTGTCTGCTCCGAACAGCGCCTGAGCCTGTTACAATCAGCGCCGCAGGATGCCGACAATCAGCACATTCTATGGAATTCTAATCCGAATGTTCTTCAATGATCATGCTCCCCCTCATTTCCACGCCCGATATGGTGAGTTCGAAGCCACGATCGACCTCAGCACGATGGAGGTTAGCCAGGGCCAGCTACCGCACCGAGCTTTGAGTCTGGTGCAGGAATGGGCGATCATACCTAGAGAGGAGCTGCTGGAAGACTGGCGGCTCTGCCGCGAGAACGCATTGCCTGCAAAGATTGAGCCGCTTCCGTGAGCGGAGATTGTTATGTATTGGGACGTAGTCGAAGTGAAACCACAGCCCGCCTACCGCCTGTATGTCCGATTCAAGGACGGGCTAACGGGGCTTGTGCAGTTGCGGCCAGAAGAGCTAACGGGCGTGCTAGCGCCTTTGTTAGACGAGCAGTTCTTTGGGCAAGTCTTCCTTGATTGCGGTGCGGTCGCCTGGCCCGGTGAGATTGATCTTGCGCCAGATGCAATGTACGCTCAGGTCGCAGGTCAGCGTCGTGTTCACCTTGAGGTGCAGAAGCCAGAAGAGGCCGTCGAAGGAGTCTCGCTTCGGGATCAACTACCGCGGTTTTACGAACTAAAGGATCTTCTTACTGATCCGCGGCACCCAGACGCGTATTTTCAGGACTTTGACGACCGTCTGAAGGATCGCAGCTGTTTTGCGACATTCGCGATCTGGGAAAAAGATCTCCAGAGCATTGATCCTGTTGCTTGGGAGGAACTTCGGAAAAAGGCGGCCCACTATTTGCATAAACATGGGAAGCGCCAGAGGTGGGAACAGCTGTTCGATATTCTTGGCGAAGCATCAGCTTATAGGTACTTGATGGAGTGCCAGGGTTGCTCGAAAGTGCGTTTCATTGATGTATCCAATGACGAGACACCCGATCTTGAAGGTGTGCGCGATCACGAGCGAGTGTTGTGTGAGGTAAAGACCATCAACATATCCGACAAAGAAATAGGATTCCGTTGGGAACCCTCGGCGGTGCGCGAAGTTAGCCATCAATTAGAGGGTGGATTCTTTCGCAAACTCGACTGCGATATCGCGAAAGCGAAGAGCCAATTGGAAAGCTTCGACCCGAAGGGTGACGCACAACACCTGGTCTACATCAATATCTGTTTCGACGATCATTTTGGCCTTTACAAGGATGAGTATGTACAACAGATCAAACAGCATCTTTCGCAACAACCCCCTGGCATCAAAGTAGTCGTCAGCCCTGATGTTTCCAGAACAGAGACGCACGTGGTCGCCCGGTAGCGCTTCAACCAAGGTCCTGGTACCGCAGGTTCGATCACAAACTTAGATTCCCTGTATCCTAGTTACATGTGCGGCATTGTCGGCTATATCGGGAACAGAAGAGCGGTCCCCATCATTCTGGATGGCCTGCGGCGGCTGGAATACCGGGGCTACGATTCGGCTGGGATCGCGGTCCTCAACGGTGATCATCATCTCGCGGTGCGCCGTGCTTCCGGAAAACTGCGCAACCTCGAAGACGCTCTGCGTGCGAGTCCCGTCGACGGACCGTACGGCATCGGCCACACGCGCTGGGCAACCCACGGACGTCCGACCGAGGAAAACGCCCATCCGCATCGCGATTGCACGGGCGATATCGTCGTGGTCCACAACGGAATCGTCGAGAACTACCTGCAGTTGAAGCAGCAGCTTCAGCTCGAGGGCCACAAATTTCTCACCGAGACCGACACCGAGGTGATCGCCCACCTGGTGGAGAAATACAACGAGGGCAATCTCGAGGAGGCGGTTCGCCGGGCCGTGCGGGAGCTTACCGGCGTGTTTGCGCTCAGCGTGATCGCGAGCTCGGATCCGAGCAAAATCGTGGCTGCGCGTATGGGCCCACCTGTGGTGATCGGCCTGGGCGACGGCGAGTATTTCGTCGCATCGGATGTGCCCGCGATCCTGAGCCACACGCGTGACATGTTCTTCCTGGGCGACGGCGACATCGCGGTGTTGACGCCCGATGGCGTGCACCTGACCGACTTCAACGGCCGTCCCATCAAGCGCCAGATCACGCACATCCTGTGGGACCCGATCATGGCGGAAAAGGGCGGCTACAAGCATTTCATGCTCAAGGAAATTTTTGAGCAACCGCGCGCAGTCCGCGATACGGTGCTTGGCCGCGTCGGGCAGGAAACCGGCCGGGTGTTCCTCGACGAGATGGACATCAGCCCGAAAGCGTTCAAGGAATTTCAGTCGCTGAAGATCATCGCCTGCGGGACAAGCTGGCACGCGGCCCTGGCCGGCAAATTCATGATCGAGAAGCTGGCGCGCATTCCAGTGGAAGTGGATTACGGAAGCGAATTCCGTTACCGCGATCCGATCATCTCCAAGGACATGCTCACGGTAGTGATTTCGCAATCGGGGGAGACCGCCGACACCTTGGCGGCGCAGCGCGAAGCCAAACACCACGGGTCCAAAACATTGGCGATCTGCAATGTAGTGGGGTCCATGATCACCCGCGAGGCATCCGGCACGCTGATGACGCACGCGGGCCCCGAGATCGGCGTGGCGTCCACCAAGGCGTTCACTTCGCAGCTCACAGCGCTGTTCATCCTGGCCATGTATCTGGGGCAGGTGCGCGAAACGATAAGTGCGGAAGAATCCAGCAAGCTGGTGCAGGAGCTGGTCCGCTTGCCCGGCAAGCTCGAAACGATACTGAGCCAGGAATTAATCTACGACGAGCTGGTGAAGAAGCTGTTCCGCTCCACCGATTTCCTGTTCCTCGGGCGCGGCATCCATTTCCCGATCGCGCTGGAAGGCGCGCTCAAGCTCAAGGAAATTTCCTACATTCACGCCGAAGGCTATCCGGCCGGTGAGATGAAACACGGGCCGAACGCGCTGATCGATGAGAATCTGCCGGTAGTGGTTATCGCGACGCGCGATCCGGACAGCGAAGAGAGCCGCGTTCGCTATGAGAAGACGCTGTCGAACATTCAGGAGGTGAAAGCGCGCGAGGGCATCGTGGTGGCTGTGGTGTGCGAGCCGGACGTGGCGGAAGTGGGCAAGATCGCCGACTTCACGATCGCAATTCCTGCCACCAGCGAGCTGCTGCTGCCGATCCTCGAAATCGTGCCGCTGCAACTGCTCGCGTATCACATTGCCGTGCGCCGGGGTTGCGATGTGGATCAGCCGCGCAACCTGGCCAAGAGCGTGACGGTGGAATAGAGCTTTGGGCGGAGTGAAGCAGTTCACTCACCAGATTTCGATCTCTACTCACGGTAAGGGGCTGTACGAATTCACGGACGAAATCCAGGCTTGGCTGCGCAGCCATGCCACCGAAACCGGCCTTCTGACCGTCTTCTGCCAGCACACGTCTGCGTCGCTGGTGATTCAGGAAAACGCCGATCCGGACGTTGTCGCCGACTTGGCCGATTTCCTCACGCGGCTGGTCCCCGAAGACACCCGCCTCTACCGGCACACCGCCGAAGGCCCCGATGACATGACGTCGCATATTCGCGCCGCGCTTACTGGGACGCAGCTCGCGATTCCGATTCACAAAGGCAAGCTGGCGCTGGGAACCTGGCAGGGCGTTTACCTATTCGAACATCGCGAACGGCCGCACCGCCGCAGCATCGTGCTGCATCTGCTTAGCGACTAAGGTCGATCCGCGCTTCGAGGCGCATGGGCAGTTCACCGCGGCGGCGCACGCGCAGCATCGGCGCCAGATGTTTCTCGCCAAACGTTGTGGATCGCCAGCTTTCGGTCAACTCCGCGTCTTCCGGCAAAACCAATTTCGTACGCGCTTCGAGCGATCCCAAGTGCCAAAGCTGTTCGACATCGTGCGGCCCAGGCGGTCCGCTGACGTCGTCCGCGATCAAGAACACATCCGGCTTCCGGAACTCTACACGCCGCCGATGCGTGAAGCCGGCGTACCGGCATTCGGCTTCAATAATGTCGCGCGCGTGATCCGTCTGCCACTCCAGAATCGCGACTTCCGGTTTATCGGTCCACCAGAAAGGCCCGGCGATCACGGCCTGGTCGCGGCCGTCAATGCGAATGGTATTGTGCGCTTCGCTGCCGCGGAACCAGTCGCGCCATTCCGGCTCGCCAGTATAGGTGTAGGTTCCCGGGTCGATCAGAATCTCGGCTTTGCCCCATCGCAGCACGATACTCAAGGTGTCGGAGTGGCTGTGCCCAGCGCGCCGGAATCCGAACGGCCCGGCATCCACGACGGCGTGCGTTCCGCCGCAGGTCATCACCGCGAGACCCGCATCGGGAAAAAGCCGGGACTCCCATTTCCCCGTCACACTTGGCCGCGTTGCGGGACCGAGCGGCAGACACCCACCATCCGCATCCCCTAGATGCGGCAAGCGGCCGGACGGCCCGGCGATCGCGTGTACGAATTCGGCCATCTGTCGCAGCTTGGCTAAATACCGGGGGCCCGGACTTGCTAACGCCGCGTGCAATGAAAACATGTCGAGCAGGTACAGCTGATAGTAAGTCGACTGCTCAAAGCTGCTGCCGTCAGCGCGGATCTGGCGATCCATCTGTTCGCGCATTACGCGAGCGCCAGTCTCCTCCCAACGCCTGACCCGCGGCCGTCCCGCGAAATATAGCCCGAGCGCATGCAAGGCCAACGCTTCGCCTACCAAATGGTTGTTCGGCGAGAAATAGAACGAGAGATTATTCGCCAGGTGACAACCATGGAGGTATAGCATATGGAGCCATCGCGAACGGAAGCCGGCGGGCATGCTTCGCCCCACCAATTGATCGATCCAAATCCACGACAGCGCGCGAAATGCGACTTCAAGCGCGCTCGCCCAATTGGTTCCGCGATGAAACGGATTGCCGGCGATCCAACTCTCGATTTGCAAGCAAATTTCATCCAGATTCCGCGAGTCGCCGCTGAGCGCGTACGCCTGCGCCAGAACCAGCAGGTGCTGATGCCGGTTCATCTCCCAGACGGCCTTGTGATCGCCGCAGCGTTGCGTATCAAGAAAAGGAATGCGCCGGAAATAGACCAGATCGGTTTCGATGCCTCGCAGATAATCCCGCCGCCAATGGATTTCCGGGCCAGTGTCAATGGTACGGCCAAAGATCTGAAATCGATGCGCCCGGATCTCCGCGGCGAGACCCGCCACGTCTTGCCCACACTCGCGCGGCTCGGGCAACTTCAGGCCCGGAGCGAAATCGCCGCCGATCTGGGGGGCGGGAGGTAACGCGGTGAGCCAAAAGTTGACCAACTCCTGGCGGACTCGAAATGCGATCTGGCGCGGCGTTCGCAAGGCTTCTCTTCAAATCCTATGTGCGGAATAGCCGGATATTTTCTACATTCAAGGAGCGCCGGACTCTCGCCCATCCGCGCCATGTGCGATGAGATCCGGCATCGGGGCCCCGACGACCAAGGTTATCGCCTGGATGGCGGTCCAGGCTTCCACATGGCACTGGGCATGCGGCGCCTCAGCATCATCGATCTTGCCACCGGGTACCAACCCATTTCCAACGAAGACGGGACTGTTTGGGTGGTCTTCAACGGCGAGATCTACAATTACCGCGAGCTGCGCGCGTCCCTCGTTCGCAACGGCCATCGCTTTCGCACGGAGACCGACACGGAAGTCCTGTTGCACCTCTATGAAGAGGAAGGCGTGGGCGGGATTCAGCGGCTGCGCGGCATGTTCGCGTATGCCATTTGGGACTCGCGCGAACGCTCGCTGCTGCTCGTGCGGGACCGCTTTGGGAAAAAGCCGCTCTACTACGCGGCGCTTCCACAGGGCCTGTACTTTGGCAGCGAGTTGAAGTGCCTTCGCGCGGCCGGAGTTCCACTCGACCTCGACCGTCAGGCGCTGCAGCTCTACTTCCTGCTCAACTACATTCCCGATCCCTGGACTCCGTACCTTGCGATCCGTAAACTCGCACCCGGTGGCTGGCTGCGGTATAGCGCGGACGGCCGCATCGAAGAGGGCCGCTATTGGACGCTGCCGGCTCCCGCCGAGCAACCGAGCGCCGAATTGAGCGAAGCGGAGGCCCATGAATCCGTACGAAAGACTTTCGACCGCGCCGTGAAAACGCGCCTGATGGCGGACGTCCCTCTTGGCGCGTTCCTGAGCGGCGGCATCGATTCAACGTCCGTGGTTGCGTCCATGGCGCTGCAAAGCCCGCATCGCGTCAAAACATTTTCGATCGGCTTTGAAGAGCCTGGCTTCAGTGAGCTCCCGTTCGCCGCCGCCCTGGCACGCAAATATCACACCGAGCACCGCGAGCTGATCGTCCGGCCGGATTCTGTGGAATTAGCCGGCCAATTAATCCGGCACTTTGATGAGCCTTTTGGGGATTCATCCGCGATCCCCACCTATCTCATCTCAGAGTTCGCGGCTCAGCACGTCACAGTGGCCCTGACTGGCGACGGCGGCGACGAGCTCTTCGCGGGCTATGAAAGCTTTCTTCAAGTTCAGCGTTTGCGGCACGCCGATTACTTACCTTCCGCCGTTCGGGCTCTTCTGTCGCGAGTGGCGGACTCCCTGCCTTACTCGGCGTATGGAAAGAACTATCTGCGGATGATCAGCCGGCCATCGGCCCTCGATCGCTACTTTGATAATGTTTCGCCGCATTACCTCCTCGAGCGGCTGCTGACGCCGGAATGGGCGCCCCCGGCCGATGCAGCGTTTCTCACCCGCGCACTCACGCACTGCTTGCTCCCGGAGGGCGCCAGCGTTCTCACGCAGGCGATGTACTTCGAAGCGACCGCGAAACTCACCGGCGACATGTTGGTGAAGGTGGATCGCATGTCGATGGCGAACTCGCTCGAGATCCGCTGCCCGCTGCTCGATCAGGAATTAGCGGAACTGGCGGCGCGCATCCCGCACTCCTGGAAGCTAGGAAACAATCGGGGCAAGGATGTTTTTATTCGCGCCGTGGGCCATCGCTTGCCGCCGGCTCTGCTCCACCAGCCCAAACGCGGCTTCGGGGTGCCGCTCGCCATCTGGTTCCGCGGCCCGATGCGGAGCTTCCTCTTCGACCACCTGACCAGCCGCTCGTTTCTCGACCGCGGCATGGTTTCGCCCGAATTTGTCGCCGAATTGCTCAACGAACACGACCGCGGACGCCGTAACAATCATCACCATTTGTGGAAGCTCCTGATGCTGGAACTGTGGTTCCGGGAATTCCATGAGCGCGAACATGCCGCTCCGGCAGCGCTCGAAACCTGCGAGGTCTGAGCGATGCCCACCGCCAAACTCCTCTTCTGGATCGCGCTTGCCGCTCCGCTCTATGCCTACCTTGGCTATCCGCTCGTCCTCCTTGGCCTGCGCCAGATTCTCCGCCGCCCAGTGGAGAAAGCGCCCATCCGGCCGTTCGTCTCCATTCTGATCCCCGTTTGCAACGAAGCCCGAGTGATCGAACGCAAAATCCGCAACTCGTTCTTGCTGGATTACCCGATCAACCGCATGGAGATCGTGATCGCGTCCGACGGTTCGACCGATGAAACCGAGGCCATCGCGCGCGAGCTCGAAGACGGCCGCTGGCTGCGCGTCCTAGCCTTCCCGAAAAATCGAGGCAAGATGGCCGTGCTCAACGCCGCGGTGCCGCAGCTGCGTGGCGAGATCATCGTCTTCTCGGACGCATCCGCCCTGCTCGCGACCGATTCTGTCCGGCGGCTGGTAGAGAACTTCGCCGATCCATCGGTAGGCGCCGTGAGTGGCCGTTATCAAGTGACCCGGCCCGCCGACGTCACCATCGGGGCGTCCGAGAGTTTCTATTGGAGATACGAAACGTTTCTCAAGGTCCAGGAATCGCAACTGGCGTCCACCCTGGGCGGCCACGGCCAGTTGCACGCCATCCGCAAGAAGCTGTATCCGTTCCCGCCGCCCGAAACAATTAATGACGATTACGTGATTCCCGTGTCGGTCCTGGCTCAGGGCTTCCGCGCCGTATACGAGCCCGCCGCGATGGTCCACGAAGAAGCGCGCGAGATGACCGGATTCGCCCGGCGCATCCGCATCATGACCGGAAACCTGCAGCAGCTTCGAAATCTGCCGCAACTCTTGAAGCCGCTTCAACCCTTGCCTTTGTTCTTCTTCCTGTCGCACAAAGCCATGCGCCTGGTGGCGCCATTCGCGATGGTGGCGGTGCTGGCCGCCAATCTTTTCCTTCTCCGATCGCCAGCTTATTCGAAATTATTCTGCGCCCAGATCGCCTTCTACGCCGTGGCGGCGCTCGGACTAACGGGCCGGCTTCGCCCCAAAGCGCTGACGCTGCCATTCTATTTCTGCATGGTCAATGCGGCGGCCTTTTTCGGTCTCTACCATACGCTCACGCGCCGCCGGGGCATGGCCTGGAAATGACCGCGCGTCTATCTTTTGACACGCCGTGTTGTCGCCGACACGCCGAGCGACGCCGGATGTCTTTTTGTATCTATGACATAACCGCTGGCTCCCGGCCTGCATCTCTCCTTCGCGAAGAGGAGAGAAGCGATGCAGGCAATCAAATTCTTCGCGATCCTGATGGCGGCCGCCACTCCAGAGATGTTTGCTGAAAACGCGCCGTCGCGCCGGCTGATCGTCAACATCGCCGCCCGCAAGATCGTCCTGGTGGAAGACGGCAAGGTGCTGAAGATGTACCCAGTGGCGGTCGGCAAGCACAGCACGCCCAGCCCATCCGGGGCGTTTCACATCGCCAGCCACGTTGTGAATCCAACGTATTCTCACGACGGCAAGGTGGTGCGGCCCGGGCCGGCCAATCCGGTGGGCACGCGCTGGATGGGCCTCGGTTACAAAGGCTACGGTATCCACGGGACGAATCATCCGGAATCCATCGGCCACGCTGCATCGCACGGCTGCATCCGGATGCGCAACCACGACGTGGAGGAATTGTTTGAACTGGTGCGCGTGGGCGACGAAGTGGAGCTGGTCACCCAGCCGACCGCCGAGCAAGCCAGTCTCTTCGAAGATCCGGCCGCGCCAAAAATCATCGCGAGCGTGGCTACAGCCGGAGGCCTTCAATGACGATCTTTAGTGGCATGGGGGAATTCCCTGAGGCCGTGTTGGGACTGGCCTTCAGCCTGGCATTCGCGCTTCTGCTCGCCTTCGCTTGCCTCAAGTTTCTGCTGGGCCTGATGACGCGCCAACAGTATAATGTGACCGATGCTCCGCGCCGTCTTCGCACTGTCGTTTGGTTTAGCGGCCGCAACCGCACAGCCCGCGCCACAAACCCTCTCACAATCGATGACGGAAGCAGCAACGCAACTGGCGTCCCGTACATCCTCCCTGCTGCCGCGCCGCGCAACCGTTTCGCTCGATTGGCAAAATCTGTCATCGTTGCCGGCGGGGGAATGGTCAAGCTTTCACAGCCTGTACGAAACGGAGCTGCGGAAGGCGGGCGTCGAGATAGCGGCCAGCTCATCGGCTGAACCGCGCGTGCGCATCACGCTGGCGGAGAGTGCGCGGGGCTTGTTGTTCGTGGCCGAGATCGCGTCCGGAGATAGCCGGGAGGTCGCGATGCTTCCCTGGAACCCGCCCCCTTCGCCCGGCGACAAACCGCGAATCATTCTGACGAAAAAGCCTCTTTGGACGCAACCAGAGCCGATCCTCGACGTGCTATTCTCCGATTCCAATACAATGCTGCTGCTGAGCACGACTAAAATCGCGAGCTTCCGGCTCATTGGAGCCAACTGGACCCCTGCCGCAACCGCCTCGCTCGTGCTGCCCCGGCCCGCTCCCCGCGATCCTCGGGGGCGGATCGAAGCCATGTCAGGCGGATTCCGCGCGTATCTGCCCGGCTCAACTTGCAGCGGCGTCTTGCAGCCCGACCTCAAAGTGATGTGCGCACCCGGAAATGAAACTTGGCCCGACGCACACGTTCGCTGGGTCACCGATCGCAATGTGCTCGAATCGGACGCCGTGAAGGGACCGTTTTACACCGCTGCGAATGGAGTCTTCGCCATGGCCGACAGCCGCGTCACCGGCACGGAAGCTTGGGGCAGCGACCTTGCGTCGATTGACAGCGGATGCGGCGCGGCGCTGCTCGCAACCAGCTCGTCAACCGATCGCGATAGCGTGCGGGCTTATCAGGGCAGTTCGCCGGAAAGCGATCCTCTGCCATTGCCCGGCCCCGTCACGGCGCTCTGGCCCGCCGAAACACTCGGCGAAACAACTCTGGTGGTTCATAACTTGCAGACAGGAGAGTATGAGGCGTCCCGTCTGGGCCTGGCTTGCTCTCAGTAGCCTCGTGGTTGCGTCCGCCCCGGCGGCCACGCGTCCCCATTACGGTGGCGCCTTAACCGTTGAGCTCTATTCCGCATGGATACCCGTTGATTCTGCTACATCTGCCTTGTCGATCCCGATCGCCGAAACTCTCGTCCGCCTGAACTCGCACGGAGGCGTCGATCCCGCTTTGTGCGTCGCCTGGCAGCACGACCCCGACTTCAAGCGTTGGCGATTTTCGCTGCGCCCGAAGGTCACTTTTCATGACGGCGAGCCGCTGACGGGCGCAACCGCCGCTCCATCGTTGCTCGCGGCGTTAAGGAAGAAATATGCCGATGTGTCCATTCAGGCGGGCGGTCAGGCGATCGTCATCCAATCCGGCGAGGCCATGCCCGATCTGCTCCGAGACCTCGCCGCCCCTTCGGCCTCGGTCTTTCGCACCAGCGAAGCCAATCCGCTGATCGGAACAGGACCGTTCCGCATCACCGCGTGGGAGCCGGGCCGCCGTCTGGCTCTCGTGGCATTCGAAGATTACTGGAACGGGCGGCCGTACCTCGATTCCGTCACGGTCGGCCTGGCCCCCGGCCCGGCGCATGCTGATATTTTCGATATGCCTTACCCACTGACGCGCCGGGCATTTCCGGAAGGCACTTCGATCTGGACGTCGGCGCCGCGAACGCTCGTGGCAATCACGGCCGTCAACGCTCCGCCCGCATTGTTGCAAGCGCTCGCACTGGTGATTGATCGCCCGCCCATCGCGAAGGTCCTGGCGCAGCAAAGGGGAGACGCAGCCTTCAGTCTGCTGCCGCAATGGCTGAGCGGCTTTGCGTTTCTGTTCCAAACAAGCCCGGACGTCGCGCGCGCCAAGCAGCTCGTCTCTCAACTGCACCTCGCTCCGGTCACGCTCAGCTATCCGGCGAATGACGTCTTTTTGCGATCCCTCGCCGACCGCGTCGCCTTGAATGCCCGTGACGCAGGCATCGCGATCCAGCCCATCCCCAGCCCTCCAAGCAACCCAGGCGGCAACCTGCGCTTGATCGAATGGCCGCTGGAATCTACCGACCCGGCAACTGAACTTGAGCGAATCGCATCAACGCTTGGCGTCAGCCACATCGATACAAGCAAGCCGGAGGCTTTATATGCAGCCGAGCGCTCGCTCCTCGATCGCGTGATTCCGCTCGTCCATCTGCGCGAAACTTACGGGATCGCGCCGCGCGTCCATTTCGAGTCTTCCAAATCGGACGCCTTCGCTCTGCATTTGGAAGACGTTTGGGTGCAGCCGTGAGCTTTCGCACCAAGGTCTTCCTCAGCATCGCCGCTACCGCGATTCTCGCGGTGTGGATCGTCGCGGCCGTCGTCTCGACGCTAGTCACCCAATCCTTCGAGCGCCGGGACGCGCAGCGCACGGCCGCCCTGGTAGGTCAATTTCAGCGCGAATTCGATCGGCGCGGCGCCGAGGTCGCGCGGCGCATCGAAGCAGTCGCCAATTCAGACGCGGTGCAGCGCCTTGCTTTGAATCCTGCGCGACACTTCGGCATACTTCACACAGGCCCAGGCCCTGGCACAGGAACAATCGCTCGATTTCCTGGAGCTCGTCGGCCCGGATCAAACCATCATCAGCTCGGCCGAGTGGCCGGCGCGCTTCGGCTACAAAGAGGATTGGCTCGCGCAGCCTGTCGATTGGAAGTCGCAAGGCGTGTTCTTGAAGAGAGAAGACTTGGCGGACGGCGAAGCGCTGGGGTTAATCACCGCGCGAACCGTGAAGTCCGACAACGGAACGCTGTATGTCGTAGGCGGACAGCGTCTCGATCAAAACTTTCTCGATTCCCTCCCCGGCGCGGAAGGCATGCGGGTTCTGCTGTACCGCGAACCGGGTGAAGTTACGCCCGTCAACTCGGACACCATCACAACCCTCCCCCTGCGCGGGCGCGATAATCAGTTGCTTGCAACTCTTCTGATCGAGAATTCTCGCGCGGACCTGGTGGCCTTGAAGAAATATATTCAAGGAACCGCGGCCATCGTTGGTACAGGCGGCGTCCTGCTGGGACTTCTACTCAGCTTTTGGACCGCCTCGCGTGTCACGCGGCCGCTGCGCTCGTTGGCGGCAAGCGTTCGGGAGGTCGCCGTTGGCAAGTGGGACACCCGTGCCTCTGTCTCATCATCGGACGAAATCGGGCAATTGGCTCGCGACTTCAACGGCATGACCGAGCAATTGGTGGAACAGCGCGATCGCATGATCCAGGCCGAACGCGTGGCGGCCTGGCGCGAACTGGCGCGGCGTCTCGCCCACGAGCTGAAGAACCCGCTCTTTCCTCTGCAAATCACGATCGAGAACCTGCAGCGCGCGCGCGAGGCGTCGCCCGAGCAGTTCGACGAAGTGTTTCGCGAAAGCACTTCCACGCTGCTCGCCGAGCTCGGCCAATTGAAGACCATCATCGGGCGCTTCAGCGATTTCGCCAAGATGCCCGCGCCGCAGTTGGAGCCCGTCGATATCAATCAAATCGCGCGCGAGGTAGTACAGCTTTTTGAAGCGCAGCTTCATGCTCCCGGACGTCCGCCGGTGGAGACCAAGCTGGAGCTTGCCGGCGATCTCGGCCCGCTCGCCGCCGATCCCGAGCAATTGCGCCGCGCTCTGCGTAATCTGGTGCTGAACGCACTCGACGCCATGCCCGGAGGCGGCCAACTCACCGTCCGAACTTCGCGCTCCGATAGCAAAGTGGCCGTGGAAGTCTCCGACACGGGCGAGGGCTTGACGCCCGAAGAATGCAATCGCCTGTTCACGCCTTACTACACCACCAAGCAGCACGGTACGGGCCTGGGCTTGGCCATCGTGCAGTCGGTGGTGAGCGATCATAAAGGCACAATCACGGTGCACAGCGAACAGGGAAAAGGCGCGACCTTTCGCATCGAGTTGAAGGCCAACGCATGAGCAAACTGTTGCTGGTGGATGATGACGCAAATACCCTCGCCTCACTCGCGCGGGCATTCCGCTTGGCCGGACACGAAGCCGTGGTGTGCGATCACGCCGATCGCGCGCTCGATCTTGCGAAAGCGCAACGCTTCGATGTTATTCTCTCCGACGTGGTAATGCCTGGTAAGGACGGCCTCACGTTGCTCGCGGAATTGAAGTCTGCCGGCGTGCCCACGCCGGTGGTCATGATCTCGGGGCAGGCCAGCATCGAAATGGCGGTACGGGCCACGCGGCTCGGCGCGGTCGATTTTCTGGAAAAGCCGCTCTCCACCGAGAAGCTGCTCGTCACGGTCGAAAATACAGTGAAGCTGTTCCGCCTCGAAGAGGAGAACAAGCGGCTGCGGCAGCGCGCGGGCAAACAGGAATTGATCTGGAAATCGGCTGTCATGCAAAGCGTGATGGCGAAAGTGGAGCGCGTGGCGGCGAGCGAGACGCGCGTGGCGATTCTCGGCGAAACCGGCGCGGGCAAGGAGCTGATCGCGCGCACGCTGCACGAGAAAAGCGCGCGCCGCAACGGGCCGTTCATCACGCTCAACTGCGCAGCCATACCCGCCGAGCTGATCGAATCCGAACTCTTCGGCCACGAGAAAGGCGCGTTCACCGGAGCGGCCACGCGTCACGCCGGCAAGTTCGAACAGGCGCACGGCGGAACCCTCTTCTTAGACGAGATCGGCGACATGCCCGCGCTGATGCAGGCCAAACTGCTGCGCGTTCTGGAACAAAAAGAAGTCGAGCGGATCGGCGGCGACCGGACCATCCCAGTGGATGTGCGCGTGATCGTGGCCACGCATCGCAATCTGGAAGAGCTGGTGCGCAAAGGCGAATTCCGCCAGGACTTGTATCATCGCGTCTTCGTCTTTCCCATCCTGCTGCCGCCTCTGCGCGAACGCCGCGAAGACATCCGGCTTCTGGTTGATTTCTTCGCACAAGCCGTTGCCGAGCAAAACGATTGGAAGCCCCGGGAGATCGCGCCCGAAGCTTACGCCGAGTTGGAACGCTACGCCTGGCCCGGCAACGTGCGCGAACTGCGCAATGTAGTCGAGAGGCTGCTGCTGCTCGCCGACGACCGCATCGACGCCGCTACGGCCCGTTTGGCGCTGCCATTTGACTCCAGCACGCCGCCGCTCACCACCGGCAATGAAGCGCTTTCCGATCGGCCGCTTTCCGAACGCATGGACGCGCACGAGCGCGACATCATCGTCGCCGAACTGAAGAAACACAACTACAAAATGACCGACACTGCGAAAGCTCTCGGCCTTGAACGCAGTCATCTGTACAAGAAGTGCCAGCAGCTGGGAATCGAACATCGCAGTACGGCAGGATAGAAGCCCTGCAGTTTCCTTTCTGGTATGTCGTCACTTCCCCGATCGCCAGTGAGCGCCGCTGGCGGAGGCTTTCTACTTCAGGCGGGCAACCGCCTCATGGCAGCAGTATCCACGCTCAAATGTCTGCACAGGCCGGCGTGATGCACGGCGTGGACTTCAGGAAAAAACTTCTTAGGGTCGCCGGGCTTCCAGTAATCGAACCAGAGATAGAGGTGGACCCTCAGTTTCTCTTCCCGGATGAGACCCTCGGAGTACCCACGGAATATGGAAATCACCGCGCCACTCTCGCAGTAGGCGTCACCAGTCAAGGCCTGAATCATGTCGGTGAAGCCGACTTCATCATCACCATTGACGATGGCCAGAACGTTTGGATGGTCCATCACCGGGTTGGCTGAATCAAACTGCCCCATAGCGCAGTGGACTTGACGGACGATCCGATCGTAGGTTGAGTCATTGCGTGATCCACTCAACCATTCGTCCTGTTCCTGGGCCGTTTTCACTTCGACGTAGAAGGCGAGTTCATCTCCCGAGAAAACGCGGAAGTCAGGCGTTCGCCGCCCCTGCTTCTTCTCGGCCTTGCTAAAGCGCTCAACGCGCAAGCCTACGCCAGAGAGGTATTCTTTGGCCCGGTTTTCGCCATCCAGTTTGGCCTTGGACATCTCGTCTTCTAAGGTAGCGCCGAACGAGATCGTGCAGCCGAAATGTCCGCCGGGGAGGGTTTCGGTTGTGGACCTATGCTCGTTCCTGAAAAGCCGGGTGGCAACCGAGAGTTTTCCAACGTCGGCAGCACATTGTCCATGCATGACCATCCGAACGCCAACATTGCCGGAAGTCGCTATTGTGGCGGCACTCGCGGTGGGTGCCTCGGCAATCGCCGTGACGTGGCTGGCGGTTAGCGGGCACCGGTTTGTGCAAATCAATGCCATGCACGGGCAGGTCCTTGACTCGCGGACGGGGTGTGTCTGGATCATGACGCTACGTCCTCCCGGGAAAGTCTGCCCTGGGGAGTTAATGCCAGCATCTGTACAAGAAGTGCCAGCAGCTGAGGCGTATCGAACATCGGAGCACGGCAGGATAGCGACTTTCTGGCAGATTAATAGAATCTGCCAGATTTGGTAATATTGGCAGTATGGAACAATTTACCGTGAAGGTAGATGGCTCGGGGAGGATTCTGCTCCCGTCAAAGGTGCGCAAGCAGATGAACCTGCACAAAGACTCGGAACTAATCGTCAGACTGGAGAAACAACAACTCGTACTCAATACTCGCGACGAGGCACTCCGCCGAGCACAGGAATTCTTTTCCAAGCTTCGGCCTGCTGGCGTGCTGTGGTCGGACGAGATCATAAAAGATCGCCGCAGGGAAGCGCGCCGTGAGCGGGAAGATTGAGTATGTCTTGGACTCGGCGGCAGTCATGGCCTTGCTGAGCCTCGAGCCCGGCTACCAGCGTGTCGCTGAGCTGCTGAACAAGTCCGTGATTAGCTCCGTCAATGTTGCCGAGATTTTCAACAAGCTTGTTCAAAAGGCCTCGGCCGAAGAAGTCCGGGAGTTCCTTCGACCATTGAAACTTCAAGTCGAAGATTGGACTGAAGCTATGGCATATCGGAGCGCAGAGTTTACCCGGTTCAACAAATCGCACGGGCTCTCGCTTGGCGATCGGGCGTGCCTCACTTTAGCGAAACAACTTCACGCAACCGCGGTGACTTCGGACCGGGCGTGGCGGCGCCGGCCTTCCTTGGGCGTCCGTATAATGATCTTTCGATGAAGATCGGAGTATTCACCGCCCTTTTAAGCAAGTTCCCGCTCGATCAGGTACTCGATCGATTGCAGGCGCTCGGCATCCACACAGTAGAGCTCGGCACCGGCAACTATCCCGGCGATCCGCATTGCCCTCTCACGCTGCTCAACGATCGCACGGCTCTGCGTGACTTTCAGCAGAAGCTCACGGATCGCGGGTTTTCCATCAGTGCGCTGAGCTGCCACGGAAATCCGCTGCATCCGAACCCGCGCTTGGCGAAAGCCTTTCAAGAAACCAGCCGCAAGACCGTCCGCTTGGCCGAGAAGCTCGACGTGCCTGTCGTAATCGACTTCTCCGGATGCCCCGGCGACAGCAACCGGGCCCAGTACCCCAACTGGATCACCTGTCCGTGGCCGCCCGAGTATCTGGAAGCGCTGGCATGGCAATGGGAGAAGAGAGTCGCGCCGTATTGGACCAGGCACGCCCAGTTCGCAAGAGATCACGGCGTCAAGATCGCGATCGAAATGCACCCCGGCTTCGTCGTCTACAGCCCGGAGACGCTTCTCAAACTGCGCCAGATCGCAGGCCCAGCGGTTGGCTGCAACTACGATCCCAGCCACATGTTCTGGCAGGGTATCGACCCAATCCAGGCCATTCGCATTCTCGGAGATTCCATTTTCCACGTCCATGCCAAGGACACGCAGTTGTTCACCGCGAATCTCTCACGCGCCGGCGTCCTCGATACCAAGCTCTACACCGACGAGCGGAACCGTGCTTGGATTTTCCGCACCGTGGGCTACGGCCATACGCAGGGCTGGTGGAAAGAGTTCATCTCCACGTTGCGGATGTACGGATATGATTACGTGCTTTCCATCGAGCACGAGGATTCGTTGCTTTCACCCGGCGAAGGGCTCACCAAGGCCGCGAGGTTCCTCAGCGAGATTGTGATCCAGGACCCGCCGGCCAAAGCCTGGTGGGTTTAGACCTCGGTGGGTTTGAGGTCATCCTCGCGCGGCCGCTCCGAGAGATCCCGAAACTTCGCCGGAGTCATCCCGGAGTATTTCTTGAAGAGCGCGCAGAAGTGGCTTTGATCGGAAAACCCGCAGCTGCTGGCGATCTCAGCCATCGGCATTCCGGAATTTGACAACAGCTCGGTGGCGCGTTCAATCCGCCGTGTGCGAATATACTCGCCAATCGTGATCCGATAGCGCTTGCGAAACTCTCGCGACAGATGCACGGGATGCACGCCGCCCACGGCCGCCAAAGAAGCCAAACTCGGCGCCAGAAGATACGATTCGTCCAGCGCCTCCCGTACGCGCCTTAGCCAGCGCGGCGCCGCCGATGCCGGCCCATCCTCCAGACTTCGCGCGCTTTCAGCGAGCATCTCGAGCAGCACGCCTTCCATGGCCAGCGGCGCGACATCATCGTGAGCCCTGAATTCCCGCAGCACACGGCTCGCGAGCCAGGATGAGAGCGGCCCGGAAATTTCGTGCGGTTCCGTCAGCGCTCGCCTGGATTCATCGCCCAATCGCTCGATGGCCCGAGCTTCAATCTTCACGCGCAGACAACGCACTACGGTTGGAAATTGGTTTTCATGCTGCTCGCCCGCCGGAAGAAGATGCAGCGCGCCTTCGTTCCACACAAACTCGCGATGCGTGTGCTTCTCACTGTAGGTCCCGGACAGAACGATCGTGAGATACGCGTTCGCATGACAGTGTCGCCCGAGAGAAACGCCCTCGGAATATACCGCCTCCGTCAGAGAAAACCCCGCGATATCAAGGCGGCGGATCGTGCTTCCAGCAGCGTCGGTCACCGGACAGACACCGCTCGACTTTGAGCTCTCCAAACCGGCATTCATAAAACCTTCTACGTGCGCGGTGGCCGTTTCGTTTGCACAAAAACCGCCCGCGCAAACATATTCCCACAAGAGGACACTCGGTCCCACATCCGAACAGGTTTCTTACACAATGTTTTTACAATTGAGCAACTGGCGTGCCGCTAATTGGCGCCGGAACGGACGACTACTTCAGTTCCGGGCTGCTTGCATTCGCAGCTTCGGCGGACCAATTCTGACGGACGATCATGTTCTGATCCGTGAAAAATGTTCGCCGGCCAGACGTGTTGTATACCTTCGGATTTGCGTTGATCGTATAGCCGGATGGCGTCGCCGTCATGGTGAACACATAGCCGTCCTTCTCGCCGAGCGCCAGAGATGACGGAATCAGATCGGCAGCCTGTGGACCCGGTCCCCCGCTCGTGGGCGGCCCCAGCTCGGCCAGCGTGGTTGCAAACCGCCCGAATTGAGACATGTACTGCGTCTGCATGGTGTTGATGGTTTGCAGCTCGCGGATTACGGCCATCTCGCTGGCATTCATGCGTGCGCTCCCCAACTTCGGCACGGCGATCGCCAGAATGATCAGGATGATCGCAATCACGATCAGAAGCTCGATCAGTGAAAAGCCCGCGGCGCGGCGGCGTTTATAAAGCTGCTCCATGACACTAATTATGACGCGAAACAGTCCCCTGGCGTGGAGGGTCACGAATCGCCCGAGACTGCCCCAGTTGGCTCTTTTTCAACGGGACGCCCAAAACACAGCACATATCCATTGCTATCGGTGATCTCGAAGGCTCTAATTCCGTCACCAGTATTGGCCAGTTCCCGATGGATGGGAACGTCTCTGGCAAAGAACTCTGCATACAACGAGTCGGGGTCACTCGTGAAGATGTAGGCGTCCCAGCGAGCCCCTTCGTGGCGCGAACGATTCGGCTGCGGATGAACGTCAGGCGTAATGTGCTTGAACATAAGCATCACCTGGTCGCGCCCAACCATGGCCCAAAAATCAGGGCCGATTCCGTCGCCTCCCTTATGCAACACTTTGAATCCCAGCTTGGACTGGTAGAACTCAAGTGTGTTGTTCAAATCGTCAACGATAGAGAATGGAGTAACACTATTCAACATGTCATTTGCCCGCAAGCTCGCTTGCTAACGCGATCGCGCCCAGAACACCCGCGCGCGCGCCCAGCCCGGGTGGAACGAGATCCGGCGCGCTCCATGTAGCCATTCAGTAACTTGCCCACTTGAGCGCCAATCCTCGGCCACAAATCCTTACGCTGCATGACGCCTCCCCCCAGGACGATGCGCTCAGGCGCGAGCATACACGTCCAGTTAACGATTCCGAGCGCCAGGTAATCCGCTTCCAGATCCCAAGCTGCGTGACCATCCGGGAGTAGCTCGCCCGGCTGCCCCCAACGCGCCTCGATCGCGGGTCCCGCCGCCAAACCCTCCAGACAGTCTCCGTGATAGGGACAGTTACCGGGGAACGGATCACGCAGGCGATCGTGCGGGATGCGGACATGGCCCATCTCGGGATGCAGCCGTCCATGGATCACTCGGCCGTCCAGCATGGCGCCTCCACCGATTCCGGTGCCAACCGTCACATAAATGAAAGCACTCGCTCCGCGGCCCGCGCCCCATCGGAATTCAGCCAGCGCTGCCGAATTAACATCGGTATCAAACGCGACTGGCACGCCCAGCGCCCGCCTGATGGCGCCGGCGAAATCGTAGTTCCTCCAGCCTGGCTTGGGGGTTGACGTGATGTACCCGAAAGCCGGCGATCTCAGGTTCGGATCGATCGGCCCAAACGATGCGATTCCAACTGCCGTGACAGGATCGCGATGCCGAAAAAACTCGACCGCGCGTGCGATTGTTTCGTCGGGTTGGGTGGTAGGAAACTCAAACGTCTCGAGGTCCGCCGGCCCGCTCCCCACGGCGCAAACGAACTTCGTCCCACCAGCTTCAATTCCTCCAAAACACGGCACGGGTCCAGTGTACTTGGAAACCTGCACCTGGAATCGCAACCGGCTACAATAAAGGCATCAATGACGAAATTCCCAGAATTCGCCCCTGTATTTTGGCTTTCCGGCCTCGCTGCCGTTACCGTGGTTGCGGCTATCGCGCAGCAGCCGCCTTCCCCTGGGACTCCTGCTCCACCCAAACCAGCGCCTGGTGTCTTGGCGCCCGCAACTCCCGCAGCTGCGCCGGTAAGCAGTCTGGCGTCAGATGCCGTGGTTCTTACCATCGGTGACCGGAAAATTACCCGGGCTCAGTTCGAAGAGTTGCTTGCGGCGCTCGCGCAAAACGGACGCCCGGCTGTATCGCCAGCCGACAAGCGGAAGGTCGCTGAACAATACGGCGAACTCGAAACCCTGGCGCAAGAGGCGCGCAAGCGTATGCTCGACCAGAGTCCCGAGATGAAAACGATGCTGTCCATCCAGACCGATAACGTCCTCGCCAGCAGCCTGGCCAAGAAAGTCTCCGACGATGTTCAATTCACTGATCTCGATCTGCGCGCTTACTACAACGAGAATAAGGACGAATTCGAAGAGGCCAAGGGAAGTCACATTCTGATTCGCTTCAAGGGATCGTCTGTTCCACTGAAGCCCAACGAAAAAGATCTCACGGAACCCGAAGCGCTCGCCAAGGCGCAGGACCTCCGCGGTAAGATTGTCGCGGGCGCCGACTTTGCTGCGCTCGCCAAAGCCGAATCGGACGATGCGGGTTCCGCCGCCAAGGGCGGCGATTTGGGCACCTTCAGGCACAAGCAAATGGTTGCGCCGTTCGACGAAGCGGCGTTCAAAGTGCCAATCGGTGAAGTGAGCGAGCCGGTGAGAACGCAGTTCGGCTATCACCTGATCAAGATCTCGTCCCGCACGTCCAAGACCTTCGACGACGCGAAGCCCGAGATCGAAAAGCAGTTGAAGCCCAAGCTGGCGAAAGAGGCGATGGAGAAGATCAAGGCCCAGTCGCCTGTGACGCTGAACGACCAATACTTCGTTAAGTAGCTGCTACGCTCAATCACATGCGTTCATTATTGTTCCTGTTTGCGGTTGTTCTGGTTGGATGCTCATCATCCACGTCCACGGGATCGGCGGGCGCCAGCGATCCCAAAGCGTATCTTGACAAGGCCGCTGCGCAGCCGGGCGCCGTGCGGACCGGCAGTGGCTTGGTTTATCGCGAACTGCGGGCGGGCTCGGGCGGATCGCCAAACGCCTCCGACACGGTGACGGTCAACTATCGCGGCACGCTGGTGGATGGAACCGAATTCGACAGTTCCTACAAGCGCAATGAGCCGGCGCAATTTCCGCTCAACCAGGTGATTCCCTGCTGGACCGAAGGCGTGCAGAAAATGAAGGTGGGCGGGAAATCGGAACTGGTTTGTCCGGCGAGCATCGCGTATGGCGACCGCGGAAGTCCGCCGACCATTCCGGCCGGCGCAACCTTGATCTTCGAAGTGGAATTGCTGCGCATCGGCGGTTGACGACTGGACTGGGATGGCGATGGCAGCCTGGCAGTTCGGGCGGACTTCTTCACATATTAAGGCTTTCCCTTATAATGTGACCATGAACGTTACGCTTTCGCTCGACGAGAATCTTGTCAAGAAAGTTCGCAAAATTGCCGTAGACCGTGACACGACGTTGACGGGCTTGATCCGCCAGTATCTGGAGGAAGTGGCGGCGGAGGATTCAGCGCTGGGGCGGAAGCGCCGTGAGCGCGAGGTACTCGAAGACAGCTTCAAAAAGTTCCAGACTAAGATTGGCAAACGAAACTGGACGCGGGACGACTTACATGCCCGCCCCTGACTTTCTCGACACGAATATCCTGCTGTATGCGTATGACCCTAGCGATCGCGGGAAGCAACTCATTGCACGCGACCTGATTCGACAAGCTCTGGCCGGGCACATGCTGGTGTCAACTCAGGTTCTGGCGGAATACGCGGCTGTGCTTTTACACAAGATGTCTCCCCCGGCGCCTCCCAAGCACCTGAAAGTGGTTTTGAATGCATTAGCCCCGATCCGGGTGATCCTGCCGGATGGCGATATGGTGCGGCGGGCAGTGGAGGCCCACGCGGAATACGGCGTGCGCTTCTATGACGGGATGATCGTGGCGGCCGCGGAGCGCGGCGGGTGCCAGCGGATCTTGTCGGAGGACTTTAACGCGGGCCAGAAGTATTTTGGAATCGTTGTTGAGAATCCCTTCCGAGACACTCGATGAGCGATACGAGCCTCGACCGGTGCATCGGCTTGATCGGCGGATTGGGCCTTGGCGCGACCGTGCACTATTATCAGGAACTCGCCAAGGCGCACGCCGCTCGCGGCCGCGTCCTGAATTTGGTCATGGCGCACGCGGACAACGGCCGGGTGCGGAATCTCGTGGAGGCGGCCGACAAGCGTGGACTCGCGGCGTACTTGGCTGGTCTGATCGGCCGCATGAAGTCCGCTGGTGCCGAGTTTGCCGTGGTCCCGGCGGTGGCGCCGCACATTGCGATCGACGAGCTCATCGAGATTTCGCCGCTCCCGCTTGTGAATATGATCGCCGAAATCCGGCGCGGAATCGAGGAACGAGGCCTACCTCGCGTGGCGCTGTTCGGTACGCGTTACGCCATAGAGTCTCAGCTGTTCGCCCGCTTGGACGACCTATCTGTCGTCACGCCGCGGCCCGACGAAATCGATTACATTCACACCACCTACTTTCAGGTGGTGGACGCGGGAGTCGCCACCGCGGCGCAGCGCGAGGGTTTAACCCGTCTGGCCCACACGCTGATCTCCCGCGATCGCGTCGAAGCGATCATCCTCGCCGGGACGGATCTCGCGCTCGTGTTTAACGAAAGCAATACGGACTTTCCGCATCTCGATTGCGCGCGGCTCCACCTGGACGCGATCACGCGGCGAGCATTGGAATAGCGCTAGCCGTTGCCTAGAAACTCAACGTGAACGTAGGTGCCCAGACGCACGTTGTAGGCCAGATACCAACCATCGTGATCCGGATCTTCGTAGATCACGATTTGATCGCTGTCCCACAGCCAATCGCCGCAGTAGCCGATGTCGTAGGGAGCGACGCTGAAGTAGAATCCACCGAACCAGAACCGGCCGGGGCCGCCGCCGGCGATCCGCCATACGTGACCCTTGCCGAAGCCGCCGCTGAAGCGTCCATGTTCAAACGGATGATCGAGGTGGTAATGCGGATCGTTCCGCCCGCTATCGTGCCCAACCCATTTGTCGCCGGATGCGTGGACGTGAGGCGCCTCGGGATGACCGCGCTTGTCGGCGAATGTTTGATGTTCGGGCGCCGGGGCGCTGCGCTGTGGGGCGTTCTGTCTGGGAGCGCGCGCCGGAGCGGGACCGCGCGACGGAATGTGCCCGCCGCCGACACCCTTCACACTGCCTCCCCTGGCTCCACCGCCATGTTCACCACCCCTGTCCTGCGCGAGGACGGGCAGCGCCAACAGAAGTGATACCGACAGAAATCCGATGAGCTGTTTCATTCCACCTCCGCAAGTAAGACGCTGCTGTTGCGTAACGGTTACACCATCCATGCCAAGATGGTCGCTTGGGACGTCGGCTCGGCCAACATTTTCTAGTGCGGCAAGCGATTCTGGAGCGGATCGCCGAAATAGCCTGTCCGGAGAAGAATGTCACGGTCTTGGAGATCGGGCCGGGGCGCGGGGCGTTGACCTCGCACCTGCTGGCGAAGGCGGAACGCGTCGTGGCGATCGAGATCGATCCGGTGCTGGTGCAGTATCTGCGCGCCAAGTTTCGCGATGAGCCGCGGCTGACGCTGCTGGAAGCGGACGTTTTGAAAGCCGATCTGTCGCACTGGGGCGCGATCGCGGTCGCGGGCAATTTGCCGTATTACATTACCTCGCCCATCCTGGAGAAGACCTTGCGGCTCAACGGCCAGTTGATTCGCGCGGTATTTTTGATGCAAAAAGAAGTGGCCGAGCGGCTGACAGCGCAGCCAGGCACCCGTGATTACGGCTTTCTGAGCGTGCAGACGCAGTTGTTGAGCACGCCGGAGCTGCTGTTTACGGTGCCAGCATCCGCATTCCGTCCGCCGCCCAAAGTGGATTCAGCGGTGGTGCGATTGACGCCTCGCTTGATATCCACTCATGATTCCGCGTTCCCTGCCCTGGATCATACAGCGTTTCTTCGTTTCGTGAGCCTGTGTTTCCGCCAGAAGCGCAAAACAATTCGCAATAATCTGTTAGGAAGCTACGAGCGCGCGATGCTCGATTCGATTCCTGAAACCGGCCGGCGGGCGGAGCAGCTTTCCATACCCGAGTTCGCGGAGTTGTTTCGCAGAGTGGTGAGTGGCGGCGCCGCTCCTGTATCCTAAAATTTCATGCTGCGTGTCCGCTTTGCCCCGTCGCCCACTGGTTATCTGCACATTGGAAGCGCCCGGACGTTCATCTTCAATTGGCTCTACGCGCGCCGCAATCGCGGAACGATGATCCTGCGAATTGATGATACTGACGTGGATCGCAATACCCAAGCGTCGCTCGATTCCATCTTTGACGGCCTGAAGTGGCTGGACTTGAACTGGGACGAGGAATACCATCAGTCGCAACGGAGCGACCTGCATCGCCGGATGGCCTGGGCGATTTTCGCGAAGGGACTCGCTTATCGCGATTTCACTCCGGCCGCTGCGGCCGAGGAGAAGGAACACGCCAACTTCGCCTGGCTTTTCAATCCCGGGGATGCGGGAGCTATCGCCCGAGGATAGCCAGCGCCGCGCGGATGCGGGTGAACCGTTTGTCCTGCGGTTTCGCGTTCCTCGCGAAGGCTCGCACGCGGTGGAGTTTCAGGATGCCGTGTATGGGCCCCAATCGAAGCTCGCAGCGGACATTGAGGACTTCGCGCTGCTTCGCAGCAACGGCGTACCGACCTATCACATGGCGTCCTGCGCCGACGATGTGGATTTGCGGATCAGCAACATAATTCGCGGCCAGGACCATCTGACGAACACCTTCAAGCACGTGCTGATTTTCGAAGCGCTGGGCGCCGAGGCCGCCGCAGTTCGCGCACTTGCCGCTGCTGATCGCGCCTGATGGATCGAAGCTTTCCAAGCGCAAGCATGGGCCTGTCGTGAGCGTTCTGACGTATCGCGACGCCGGCTTTCTGCCGCACGCCTACATCAATTTTCTGTGCTTGCTCGGATGGTCGCCCAAGGACAATCGCGAGCAAATGACCCGCGAGGAGCTGATGCTGGCGTTTTCGTTCGAGGGGATTCACCGCCATAACGCGGTGGTGAACTTCACCGACGAAGATCCCATCGATCCCAAGGCGATGTGGCTGAATGCCGAATTGATCCGTACGCTACCGGTCGAGGAACTCGCCCGGCAGATGCTTCCGTTTGCGTGCGCGGCGGGATTGCGCGCGGATCCGGCCAAGATGTTGCGTGTCGCGCCGCTGTTACAGGAGCGCATCAAGACGCTGCGTGATGTGGCGGCCATGGCGGACTTTTTCTTTGTCGACGAACTCGCGCCGTACGATCCCGCCGAGCTCGTCCCGCAAAAGGGCGATCGGCCGATGGCCCTCGCGGTTCTGCAAGCGGCGCGCGAAATACTGGCGAAAGCCACCTTCAGTCACGCGGGTTTAGAAGCTGCGCTGCGTGGCGGAGCCGAACAGTTGAAGATCAAGCCAGGTCAGATGTTCCAGCCCATCCGCGTGGCGGTGTGCGGGCGCAAGAACGCTCCACCGCTGTTTGAAACCCTGGAAGTCTTGGGACGCGAGACGTGTTTGAGGCGCATCGAACAAGCGATCCAAATGCTTCAGTAACGCATATTCAGAGATGAAAGAGACCATGAATCCACGACCGCCTGAGGCTGAAACCGGCGACACCGCGCCGGAGACGGCCCCTTCCAATTTCATCCGGGACATCATCCTGGATGATTTGAAAACCAACAAATACGAGGGCCGCGTGCACACGCGCTTCCCGCCGGAGCCGAACGGATATTTGCACATCGGCCATGCCAAATCGATCACCATCAATTTCGGACTCGCGAAGGAGTTCGGCGGCAAATGCAATCTGCGGTTCGACGACACCAATCCATCGAAGGAAGAAACCGAGTACGTCGACTCCATCATCGAAGATGTCAAGTGGCTCGGCGGCGATTGGGAAAACCGGCTGTTCTATGCGTCCGACTATTTCGGCCAGCTCTATGAGTGGGCGGTGCAGTTGATTAAGGCCGGCAAGGCCTACGTCTGCGATTTGACCCCCGAGCGAAGTACGGCAGCAGCGTGGGACGTTGACGGAACCCGGCCAGGAGAGCCCCTATCGCGGACGATCCGTGGAAGAAAACTCTGGACCTGTTCGCGCGCATGAAGGCGGGCGAGTTTCCCGACGGAGCGCGGACCCTGCGGGCCAAGATCGACATGGCGTCGCCGAATCTCAACCTGCGCGATCCGATAATGTACCGCATTTTGCACGCCGAGCATCATCGGACCGGCAATCAGTGGTGCATTTATCCGATGTACGATTTCGCGCACGGCGAGTCGGATTCCATCGAGCACATTACACACTCGATTTGCACGCTGGAGTTTGAAGATCACCGTCCGCTCTACGACTGGTACGTGGAGCAGCTCGGCATCTATCATCCGCAGCAGATCGAATTCGACCGGCTGAACCTCACCTACACTTTGCTCAGCAAACGCAAGCTGCTGGCACTGGTGCAAAACAAGCTGGTGAACGGATGGGACGATCCACGCATGCCAACCGTTTCCGGGCTGCGGCGCCGCGGTTATACACCCGAAGCGATTCGAAACTTTTGCCGTCGCGTGGGAGTTTCCAAGACCAACGGCACCACCGAACTGGGATTGCTGGAATATTTTCTGCGCGAGGACTTGAACAAACGCGCGGCGCGTGTGATGGCGGTGCTGCGGCCGCTGCGCCTGGTGATCGACAACTATCCGGAAGACCAGGTGGAACACATGGAGGCCGTCAATAATCCGGAAGATGCCGGCGCTGGCACTCGCACGGTTCCGTTCTCGCGCGTGCTGTACATCGAGCAGGACGATTTTCGCGAGGATCCGCCCAAGCAGTATTTCCGGCTTGCGCCCGGACGCGAAGTGCGGCTGCGGTACGGATACTTCGTTACGTGCCAGAGCATGGTCAAGGACGCGACCGGCCATGTCACGGAGATCCATTGCACCTACGATCCCGCCACGCGCGGCGGCAATGCACCCGACGGGCGAAAGGTGAAGTCAACCATCCATTGGGTATCCGCGGAACACGCCATCGATGCCGAGGTTCGTTTGTATGACACGCTGTTCACGCGCGAAGATCCGAACCAGGTGGAGGAGGGTCAGGATTTCACCGCCAATCTGAATCCGAATTCGCTCGAAGTGGTGACCGGCGCCAAGCTGGAACCGAGTTTGCGCGGGGCCACGCCAGGAGCGAGCTATCAATTCGAGCGGCTGGGATATTTTTGCGTGGATCCCGATGCGACCCCAAATAATCCCATGTTCAATCGCACCGTGGCTCTGCGCGATACGTGGGCGAAGATTGAGAAGAAGTCCGAGAAGAAGTCAAAATGATCATCCTTGGCCTGGGCGGTATCAACAAAGACGCCGCGTGCGCCGTGCTTAAGGATGGCGAACTGGTGGCCGCCGTTGAAGAGCGGAAAATCTCGCGCCAGGTCACGGCGGGCGGCCTACCTGAGGCTGCCATTTCGACGGCCCTTCAGGTGGCCGGCATTACAGCGTCGGATGTCAATTGCGTCGCGCTGGTTCGCCCCTTCGCGCAGGAGATTCATCTGACGGTGCGGACGCAATTCCCCAATGCGCAGGCGCTCATGGTGGAGCATCATGCGGCGCACGCAGCGTCGGCGTATTATCCATCGCCGTTTGACGACGCGACCGTGCTCACGCTCGATCGTGACGGCGATTTCCGCTCCGCCGCTCGCTGGCGTGCCTCCGGCAATCAACTCCAGCTTGAGAAGGACCTCTATTATCCGGATTCGCTGGGCGACTTGTATAGCCGTGTGACGGAACTGCTCGGATTCAATGCAGGCTCCGACGAACACAAGGCGCAGTGGCTCTCGACCGCCGATTCCGGCGAAACGTTTTTGCCTCTGTTCGAAGAGATTCTGGGCGGCAGCGAATGGCCGTGCATCAATCGCAGCTTTTTCGATTCGGACCGCCTGAGCCACGGCGGGTTCAGCGAAAAGTTCTATTCGCGGCTCGGCTTGGATGATGGCGCCGAGATCCCCGTAACCACTCGCGCAGCGCTGGCGGCGGGACTGCAACGTGCCATCGAGAGCATCGTGCTGCGCATGGCGGGATCATCCGAAAGGCTCTGCGTGGCGGGCGGCCTGGGGATGAACGCGCTGCTCATCAGCTCCCTGGAACGCTCGATGCAGGTGTTCGTCCAACCCGCCGCGGGGAATGCGGGCACAGCGCTCGGCGCGGTGTTTTACGCCTGGAACAGCGTGTTCGGACAAAAGAAGCGTGCGTCTCTGAACGACCTGTGCCTGGGCCCGAGTTATACCGCCGAAGAAGTCAAGCAGGTTCTCGAGAACTGCAAGCTGCGCTTCCACTATCTGATGACTACCGGCGAACTGCTGGAACAGGCCGTGCGCGATCTGAACAGCCAGAAAATCATCGCCTGGATGCAAGGCCGCATGGAGTTCGGGCCGCGAGCCCTGGGCAATCGCAGCATCCTGGCGTCCCCCTTGAATCCATACTCGACGGAAAACCTGAACATCTATATCAAGCATCGCGAGCCGTTCCGGAAATTCGCGGCGTCGGTGCCTGAGGAGATGGCGGGCGAATATTTCGAAGCCGGTCCAAATGCGCGCTACCTGGCCACCGTCGGATGCGTGCGCGCGCCCTATCGCAAAACGTTCGAGGCCGCGGTGCTCAGCGAGAGCGCCGTGCGCGTACACACCGTGCGCAAGGAAGACAATCCCCTGTATCATCAGTTGCTCCTCGCCGCCGGCAAAGCCACCGGCCTTCCCGTGTTGTACAACACCAGCTTCAATTTGTTCGGCGATCCTCTGGTGTGCACGCCGCGCGATGCGGTGCGGAGTTTCTATTCATCCGGCGTCGACGCCTTGTTCGTCGGCAATTTCGTGATCGAGAAGTAAACCAAAGTGGCCAAGTGAGCAACCATTTAGCCGGCGAGAAAAGCCCCTACCTCCACCAGCACGCCCACAATCCAGTGGACTGGTATCCGTGGGGCGAGGCCGCGTTCGAAAAAGCGCGTCGCGAAGACAAGCCGATCTTCCTTTCGGTCGGCTACTCCACCTGCCACTGGTGCCACGTGATGGAGCGCGAGTCGTTTGAGAACGAGCAACTGGCCGCCATCCTGAATCGCTGGTTCGTGCCGGTGAAGGTGGATCGCGAAGAGCGGCCCGACGTGGATCGCATTTACATGACGTTCGTGCAGGCCTCCACAGGCAGCGGCGGCTGGCCCATGTCAGTCTTCCTGACGCCGGAGCTGAAGCCCTTTTTTGGCGGCACCTATTTTCCGCCGGACAATCGCTATGGCCGCCCGGGTTTCAGCGCGATCCTCCAGCGCATCGCCGAAGCGTGGAGCAAAGAGCGCGAACGCATCGTGCAATCCAGCGGCGATGTCATTGCGTCAACTCGAGCAGTACGCCCGAGTGGAGGGGTCGTCAGCTGCCATGCCGGACGCAGACGATCCTCGATTCGGCGTTCCAGCATTTTCGCCGCATGTTCGATTCCGCCCATGGCGGGTTCGGGAGCGCGCCGAAGTTCCCGCGCCCAGTCGCTTTCAATTTCCTCTTGCGCTATTACGCGCGAACACACCGGCAGGAGGCCCTGGACATGACGCTCGAAACCCTGCGCGCCATGGCCAACGGCGGCATGCACGATCAACTGGGCGGCGGCTTTCATCGCTATTCGGTGGACGAGCGCTGGTTTGTTCCCCATTTCGAGAAGATGCTGTACGATCAGGCGCAGCTCGCGATCTCGTATCTCGAGGCCTTCCAGATCACGCACGATCCCTTCTATGCGAAGATCGCCCGAAGCACACTGGACTACGTCTTGCGCGATATGACGCATCCCGACGGCGGCTTCTACTCGGCCGAAGATGCCGACAGCGTCATCGATCCGGCGAATCCGAAAGAGAAGGGCGAGGGCGCGTTCTATATCTGGAGCGCGGCGGAATTGAGAGATTACCCGCGCGTCGCCTCAATCTACGGCGTCGCGCTCAACGGCAACGTTCCGGATGATCCACACGGCGAGTTCACCGGCAAGAATATCCTCTACCTTCGCGAGTCGCTCGACGACGCTACTGAGGCCGAGCTGCAGCCGGCGAAACAGGCGCTGCTCGCGATCCGATCCCAGCGCGTCCGGCCCCATCTCGATGACAAGATCCTGACCGCCTGGAATGGCCTCATGATTTCAGCCTTCGCCAAGGGCGCACAAATTCTGGATGAACCACGCTATCTGGAAGCCGCTCAGCGAGCAGTGATGTTCATCCTCACACGGATGTTTGACGAGGTTGCGGTCAGACTCTTGCGCCGCTATCGCGATGGCGAGGCGGCCATCCCGGGTTTCCTGGACGACTACGCCTTCTTCATCGCCGCGCTTCTCGATCTCTACGAAGCGGACTTCGACCCACTGCACATTGGAACAGCCATCCAGCTCGCGGCAAAGATGCGCGAGCTGTTTGAGGATCCCGACGATGGCGCTTTCTTCAGCACTGCGGCCGGCGACGCAAATCTGGTGCTTCGCATGAAGGACGATTACGACGGCGCCGAGCCTTCGGGCAACTCGGCCGCTCTCGTCGCGCTCTTGCGCCTGGCACACTTCACCGATCGCGCCGATTTTCGTGAGGCCGCCGAGCGAAGCTCTCCGCGCGCTCGGACCCAAAATGGCGCAACAGTCGGTCGCCGTTCCGCAAATGCTGGTCGGGCTCGACTACGCGCTCGGACCTCGCCGCGAAGTGGTGATCGCGGGCGATGAACAGACCAGCGAATTCTTCCGCCACATCCGAGCGCGGTTTCTGCCCCGCACCGTCACGTTGCGCGCCGGCGCGCCATTCTTCCCCGCCGCTGCGAGCATGCACACGGTCGACGGCAAGCCAACCGCGTATGTATGCCAAGACTACGTTTGTCAACTCCCGGTGAACGAGGTTGCGAAGTTGGACGAGTTGCTACAATAGGTCGAAATTCAATCAAACATACTTGAGGAGAATGCATGGAACGACCTGGAGCCACCACGATGAGAGGGAATCCGCTGACGTTGCTCGGGCCGGAGCTGAAGGCCGGCGACAAGGCGCCCGATTTTAGCGCGGTCAACGATGGGCTGCAGCCCGTGGATCTGGCGGCAACCGGAACCGGCGTTCGCATCTTTAGCGTCGTGCCGTCGCTCGATACGCCGGTGTGCGATGCGCAAACCAAGCGCTTCAACGAAGAAGCGGCCAAGTATGCCGGGCGTAGCGATTTTTACCATCAGCATGGACCTTCCGTTCGCGCAGAAGCGCTGGTGCGGGAATTTCGGGATCGACAAGGTCAAGATGCTGTCCGATCACCGCTCGGGCTCCTTCGGCGAGCACTACGGAACGCTGATCAAGGACATGCGCATCGAGAGCCGCGCGATTTTCGTGCTCGACAAGGACAACACCATCAAGTACGTCGAGTACGTGAAGGAAGTTGCGGATTATCCCGAATTACGAAGCGGCGCTGGCGGCGGCGCGATCGCTGGCCAAGTAGGCGCTGACCGCGCGGCCCCGCGTCCGGCGGTGCGGCGGATTCGATACCGAGAACATGAGCCAAACGAAAAAGGTCCCGCCGGAGCCAACGGCGACTCGGGCCAGTATCGAAAAAGCGATCAAGGTCTACTATTCCGCGTTGTGTGACCAAGAGGCAATCGAACAGGCCGAGTGGGGCGATTTCGCGTTGGCCGAGTTCCCGGGCGAGTCCTTCTACATTTAGGCGCGCCAAGAAACATCCGGGCCATTCCCTTGTTGATACGCCGCGCATTCCATCACCGGTAGCCGCGGATACTTCAGAAAATTCGGATCAGTCTTCGACAGCTCGCAAAGATAAAACACCGACCCGCGATCCGAAACAATGCGCCGCATGTTCACACATGTCGCGCACAGCCCTGCCGTTTCCTTCTCATCGCTCAAACGAATCATTCTAACAGCGCCGAAATTTGCTAACCTAGTCACTTAAAGCGCCTCGCCCGAATGCCCGCTCGAATGAGCGAAAGCTTCATCCTGCAGACTTATCCGTTTCGTGAAGCCGACCTGGTCGTCAGCTTCTTCACGCGCGATCAGGGCAAGCTCCGGGGCGTGGCGCGGCGGGCGCGGCGGCCGAAAAGCAGCTTCGGGTCCGGGCTGGAACGGCTGTCGCACGCGACGGTCTCGTACTATCAGAAGGAGAATCGCGAGCTGGTTAGCCTCAATTCCTGTGACCTGATGCAATCGCAATTCGCGCTGGCTTCAAACTACGAATCGAGCGTCGCGCTCGATTATCTGGCGGAAGTTACCGAGCAGTTGCTGCCGCCCAACGAAACCAATGAACGCCATTTTCGCCTGCTGATCGCCGTTCTGGATTCCCTGCACGCGGGCGGCAATCGTTTGGGCCGCCGTCACCTACTTCGCGCTGTGGGCGGTGCGCCTGGCGGGTCTTCTGCCCGACCTGCGCGTCAGCGCCGATTCGCGCGCGATCATTGAAGAGATGCTTGTGACGCCCATCCAACAACTGACGCCGCGCCCCTGGACCAAGGAAACCGCCGCCGACGTGCGCCGCGCGCTGAACCGCCTGATCGAAGAGCACGTGGAGCGCAAGCTGCGCACCACGTCGATCTTGGAGGCCCTGTGAGCAGCGCCTACTTCCAGGAAACGGTCTCGCCTGAAACAATACTGGTCCGATCGCGGCTGCATCATTCAGGAGCCCTACGATGTCGAAGTCGGCGCGGGCACCATGGCGCCCGAAACATTTCTGCGCGTTCTTGGACCGGACCCCTATCGCGTCGCCTACGTGCAGCCCAGCCGCCGCCCCGCCGACGGCCGCTACGGCGAGAATCCGAATCGCCTCTACAAGCACCAGCAGCTGCAGGTGATCCTGAAGCCGTCGCCCGCCGACGTGATCGATCTATATCTCGGCAGCCTCAAAGCGATCGGCATCGATCTCGCGCAAGCACGACATCAAGTTCGAAGAAGACAACTGGGAAGCGCCGACGCTGGGCGCCTGGGGCATCGGCTGGCAGGTGATGCTGGATGGCCTCGAGATCTCGCAGTTCACTTACTTCCAGCAATGCGGCGGCTTCGATCTCGATCTGGTCCCGGCCGAGCTGACCTATGGCCTGGAGCGCATCGTCGCGTTTCTGCAGAATGTCGACAGCGTGTACGACATCGAGTGGACGCCCGGCGTTCCGTATAGCGACGTGCGCCTCAAAGACGAGCAGCAGTTTTCGAAATACAACTTCGAGCTGGCCGACGTCGACATGCTGTGGCAGCTCTTCGACCTGCACGAGAAGGAATGCCAGCGGCCTGACTCAAGCTAACCGGACGTGGTTCTGCCCGCTTACGATCAAGTGCTCAAGTGCTCGCACATCTTCAATCTGCTCGATTCGCGCGGCGCCATCAGCGTGACCGAACGCGTCGGCGTGATCGGCCGGGTGCGCAAGCTCGCGCTGGGCGTCGCCGAAGCCTGGATGGTGAGATCGCAGCCGAAGAACGAGGCTGTCGCGTGAGCCTGCCGTTTCTGCTCGAAATCGGAACCGAAGAGATTCCTGACTGGATGATCGTTCCTGCATTGAACAATTTGCAGGATATGTTTCAAGCATTGCTCGACCAGCATGCTTTGGGTGGACGAGTCACGGCGTGTAGATGCCACGCCGCGCCGTCTGGTTCTTCGCGCCGAAGGATTGCTCGAACGCCAAGCAGATGTCGAAGAGCTGGTGATGGGTCCGCCGAAATCGGCCGGACCGGGCGCGGCCGCCGGATTCGCGAAGAAGATGGGCACGACGCCCGACCAGCTTGGCACGCAGACAGCACCGCCAAGGGCGAATACTTCGCGTTTCACCAAACGAACCCAAGGCCAGCCGACAGCGGCGGTTCTGGCGCGCGAGCTGCCTCAGCTGATTCTCAAGATTCAGTGGCCTAAGACCATGGTTTGGAACGGGAAAGGCACGGAGCGTTTTATCCGGCCCATCCGCTGGCTGGTGGCGCTGCTGGGGATCGACGTGGTTCCGTTCGAGATCGGCGGCGTGCAGTCGGGCAACACGACTACGGGCCACCGGCGTACTCGGCAAGCCGTCGATCCCGGTCACCATCGAGAATTTCGAGCGAACAGTTGCGAGCCAACGGCGTGATCCTTTCGGCCGCCGAACGCCGCGCCAAAATTGAGGCGGGCATATCGGTGCGCAGTCAAGCCCGATCCCGATCTGCTTCACACGCTGGTCTACATCACCGAGTTCCCTACCCCGATCCTCGGCAGCTTCGACCGCAGTTATCTCGACCTGCCGCATGAAGTGCTGGTCACCGTGATGCGGCACCATCAGAAGTATTTGTCCGTGGAAGATGCCGATGGCAAGCTCGCGCCGCACTTCATCGCGGTGATGAACACGAATGCCGATCCCGACGGCCTGGTCCGCCAAGGCAACGAGCGCGTGCTGCGCGCGCGGTTCAACGACGCGCGGTTCTTCTGGGAGCAGGATCAAAAGAAGAAGCTGGAAGACCGCGTCGAAGATCTGAAGAACGTCACCTTCCAGGCCAAGTTGGGTTCGTATTACGAAAAAACCCAGCGCGTCGTCGAACTGGTGAGACAGCTCGGCGGCAACGAACGCGCGGCCCTGCTCTGCAAATGCGACCTCACCACCGACATGGTCAAGGAATTCACCGATCTCCAAGGTATCGTCGGCGGTCTCTACGCGCGAGCGCAGGGCGAACCCGAAGAAGTCGCTCAGGCCATCTACGATCACTACAAGCCGCTCAGCATGGAAGACGAGATCCCGTCCACGCACGCTGGCCGAATCCTCAGCCTGGCCGACAAGTGGGACACGCTGACGGAATGCTTCAAGGTCGGCATGATTCCCAACCGGCTCACGAGACCCGTTCGGCCTTCGCCGCGCCGCGCAAGGCATCGTGCGCATCATCGTGGAAGGCAAGGTCAAAGTTCGACTTCGCCGGCATGAGCGCGAGCTGCTGAGTTCATGCGCGACCGCGTCGAATACTACTTCCGCGATGTCCGCGGCTTCGCCTACGACGAAGTCCGCGCCTGCATGGCCGCCGGCTGGACCGATCTGCTCGATCTCGAAGCTCGCCTCAAGCGCGTGCAGGCCATCCGCCCCACGCCCGACTTCGAGCCCATCGCCGCCAGCTTCAAACGCATCAAGAACATCCTGAAGCAAGCGGAATTTCAGCCGATCGACGAGTTCAGCGCTGAGCTCTGCTCGAAGCCGGGCCCGGAACTGCGATCTCTACGACGAAATGCGAAGCACGGAGGGCCAGCCGCTGGAATCACCGCATCGCGTCCGCTGCGGCCCAAAGTGGATCTCTTCTTCGACAAAGTGCTCGTGAACGCGCCCGACCCGAACATCCGGCGCAACCGGCTTGCGCTGCTCACAGAATCTCCTGACGGAGTTCTCCGACGATCGCTGACTTCTCGGAAATCGTCACAGAAAGGCAATCATGAAAAAATACGTTTACGCATTTGGCGGCGGCACCGCCGATGGCGATGGCAAAATGAAAGACGTGCTCGGCGGCAAAGGCGCCGGCCTGGCCGAGATGAGCCGCGCGGGCGTTCCCGTGCCTCCCGGCTTCACCATCTCCACCGAAGTCTGCAACATCTATTTCCAGAACAAGAACAGCGTCCCGAAAGAGATCGGCGAAGAGATCGCGCAGGCGCTCGCGAATCTCGAAGCGCAAGATGGGCAAGAAGCTCGGCGACGCCTCCGACCCGCTGCTGCGTGAGCGTCCGCTCCGGCGCCAAGTTCTCCATGCCCGGCATGATGAACACCATTCTGAACCTGGGCTTGAACGACAAGAGCGTCGAAGGCCTGGCCAAGAACAGCGGCAACCCGCGCTTCGCCTACGATTGCTACCGCCGCTTCATCCAGATGTTCGGCGAAGTGGCGCTCGACATCGACATGCACAAGTTCGATCACATCTTCGACGAGCGCAAGAAGAAGGCGAAGGTCAAGCTCGACACCGATCTCTCGGCCGACGATCTGAAAGCCATCATCGGCGACTACCAGAAGCTGGTGAAGAAGGAAACCGGCAAGACCGTTCCCGCAGGACGCGCGCGAGCAGCTCGCCATGTCGCGCGACGCCGTGTTCCGCTCCTGGTGGGGCAAGAACGCCGCCAATTACCGGCGCATGGAAAAGATCCCCGACGATCTCGGCACCGCCGCCAACGTCCAGGCCATGGTGTTCGGCAACCTGGGCGATACCTCGGGCACCGGCGTCGGCTTCACCCGCAATCCCGCCACGGGCGAAAAAGTCTTCTGGGGCGAGTTCCTGCTGAACGCGCAGGGCGAGGACGTCGTGGCCGGCATCCGCACGCCGCTGCCGATCTCGGATCTCGAAAAAGTCATGCCCGACGCCTACCGCCAGCTTCGCGACATCACCACCAGCCTCGAAAAGCATTATCGCGACATGCAGGATTTCGAGTTCACCATCGAGAACGGCAAGCTGTTACATGCTGCAAACGCGCAACGGCAAGCGCACCGGCGCGGCGGCGCTGCGCGATCGCGGTTGAAATGGTGAAGGAAGGCTTGATCGACAAACGCGAAGCTGTACTGCGCGTGGCCCCGCAGCAACTCGATCAATTGCTGCATCCGCTGTTCGACCAGGCATCGCTCAAGACGCTGACCAAAATCGCCAACGGCATCGACGCCTCGCCGGGTGCAGCCGTCGGGCGAGCGGTCTTCACCGCCGATGAAGCGGTGGATCTGTCGGCCAAAGGCCCGGTCATCCTGATCCGCAAGGAAACCACGCCCGATGACATCCACGGCATGGAAGTTGCTGCTGGCGTTCTCACGGCAGTCGGCGGCAAGTCGAGCCATGCTGCCGTAGTCGCTCGCGGCATGGGCCTGCCCTGCGTGGTCGGCGCGGGCGCGCTGCACATCGAAGAGCACAAGAAGCAGTTCACGGTGAAAGTCGGCGCTAAAGACGTCGTCGTCAAAGAGGGCGACTGGATTTCGTTCGATGGCACCACCGCCGACGTTTATCTTGGCCAAGCCAAGACCAAGGAGCCCGATCCCAAGTCGCCATTGTTCGTCGAGTTCATGAAGTGGGCCGACGTGTTTCGCGGCGACTTCGGCGTGCGCGCCAATGCCGACATCCCGCGCGATGCGAAAGCCGCGCGCGAGTTCGGCGCCGAGGGCATCGGACTGTGCCGCACCGAGCACATGTTCTTCGCGGCCGACCGCATCCCCTACATGCAGGCCATGATTCTGGCCGAAGACGAGAAGACTCGCGACAAAGCCCTGCAAAAGCTGCTGCCCATGCAGCGCAAGGATTTCGCGGGCCTGTTCGAAGCCATGGACGGCTACCCGGTCATCATCCGCACGCTCGATCCGCCACTGCACGAGTTCCTGCCCAAGCGCGAAAACCTGATGGTGGATATCGCGCGTGTTGCCGCACGCCGGCAGCAAAGCAGAAGAAGACAGATGTCGGAAAGCTACGGCATCCCGGTCGGTGAGCTGAAGAAGAAGCTGCCCGCGCTTGCTCAAGCGCGTCGAGGATCTGCACGAGTTCAACCCGATGCTCGGATTCCGCGGCTGCCGGCTCGGCATCGTTCACACCGAGATCACCGAAATGCAGGCCCGCGCCATTTTCGAGGCCGCCGTGCAAGTGGCCAAGAAGGGCATCAAAGTGATCCCCGAAGTCATGATTCCGCTGGTCGGATTCCAGCGCGAGCTCGCGATGCAAAAAGAGATCGTGGAGCGCGTGGCCAAGGAAGTGCTCGATAAAGGCCGGCATGAAGAACATGAAGTACATGATCGGCACCATGATCGAGATCCCGCGCGGCGCTCTGACGGCCGATCAGATCGCCGAAGTGGCCCAGTTCTTCAGTTTCGGCACCAACGACCTGACGCAGACCACGCTCGGCATGTCGCGCGACGATTACACGAAGTTCTCGAAGAAGTACGAAGAGCTCAAAATCTTCAAGGCCGATCCGTTCCAGACCATCGACCAGGAAGGCGTCGGGCAAGATCATCGAGCAGGCGGTCAAGCTTGGCCGCAAGACCAATCCGAAACTGGAGATTGGCATCTGCGGCGAACACGGCGGCGATCCGAACTCGGTGGAGTTCTGCTATCGCGTCGGAATGGATTACGTTTCGTGCTCGCCCTATCGCGTGCCGATCGCACGGCTCGCTGCGGCGCAAGCGGCGATTTCCGGCGGCGACAAAACAGAGACCATGCGAACGGCGTAACCGGCGCCCACCGTGGCTCAGTTTTGATCCGGAGGCTTCTCACCTGGCTTGTACAGCGTGGGGGCCTTCTGATCGCCGGCCTTGATAACTCCGGGTTTATCCTCCGGGCTCTTCTTCGCTTTCTTGTCTTCGTCGCTCGCCAGCGTTTTTCGCTCTTGCTTGTCCTTCTTCTCTTGCGCGGCCAATTCGCCGGCTCGCGTGTGCAGTCCTCTTCGGAAAGCTCCTTGCTGTCGGATGTGGTATCGATCGCGTTCTTCAAGACGAACTCGAAAGCGCGCCAAATCCTTGGGCTCGGAATCCTCGATCTTTTGCAGAGTCGTCAGCATCTCGGCCTCCGCCGATGCGACTTCCTTCATGCCGATCGCGAGGCTCACCTTGCGAACCAGCGCGTCATCGGCCACCGTGTCGATGGCCTCGATGATGTGCGTGTAGTCCTCGAGCGTGTCGTGAATCAGCGCCGAACGGCCAGGCTTCTCCTTGCTCAGATACTGCTGCAACAGCGCCAGGCGCTGGCGGGCGAACTGCACATACAGCTTCAGCCGCACGTTCGGCTCCTGGACCTCGCGCACCTGGTCCACTTCGTCGGCCGTCAGAAAATCGCGCTCCTGCGCCAAGCCACCGGCAGCGAATATAAGAACGATTGCCAACCACCGCATAACGATTTACCTCTATTGTTTCTTCCTGCTCATGATGTCGGAGATCAACTCATCGTGGATATCGGAAAGCTTCTTCAGCACCGCTTCCACTCCCGGACGCAGCTCAAAACTCACTTCGTCGCGAAAGCCGCTCAGCCGCCGCATCAGAGCGCTGATCTTCAGCTCGGCATGCTTATAGTACTTGCTCTTGCGCGGCGCGCCGTGCGATTCCTCGAGCGACGCGTAGCAAAGCGCAACCGATTCGGCGACTTCTTGGATGGCCTGCTGCTTCGGCGGTTCATTGCCCGCCATATATGCCTGGCGCGCGTCGTCGATCTTCTGGTCCGCATTCAACAGCGCCAACTCAGACCGCCGGTTCGGATCGGGCTCCGATTTCACCGCTTGCGATATCGGCAAATGCCAGGAAGATCACTAATGCGAAAGTCACTGTTTGCTGATCTCCCTTTCCAGGGTTTTGGCCCGCTGCCTGGCCTGAAACTCCTGATTCGGGATCTCCCCATGGCTCAATTCCAGAAACCGCTGGTAGCTTGCGAGCGCCGGCTTCAGATCCCGCATCTTATCCAAAACGATAGCACGCAGGAAAACGTGACCCGGCTTCTCCGCATGCAACGCCGCCACGCGATCCAGCGCGGCCAAAGCCGGCGGATAATTCTCCGCCATCACCAGCACGCCCGCCAGTTCGCTCCAGGCTTGCGGCGCGTCGGGCTTCAGCTTCGCGGCGCGCTCAAACTCCGCGGCAGCCTCCGGAAACTTGCGCTGATCGCGAATGATACGCCCGTGCAGCATGCGGATCTCGAAGTTGTCGGGATCGCCGGCGAGAATCTGTTCCACCACCGGCAGCGCCTTGTCCGGTTCGTTGTTCTTGAGGAACGCCTCGGCCAGCGCCGCGCGATTGGCCTCGGTGGGCGACTTCGCAACCGCGGCCTGGAAGCACGGGATCGCATCGGCTGGACGCCCAGCCTTGAGCAACAACTCGCCCAAGCGCTCCTGCGCGCCCGGATTGTCCGGGAACTGCTGATAGATCGCCATGGCCGGCTCCGGCTGCTTGGCCGTTTCGTACAGCGACGCCAGCTCCAGCAAATCGTCGTGATAACTTGGAGTCCAGTTCGGCGGCCTTCTTGAAATGAGCCGCCGCATCGTCCAGTTTGTCTTGCTTGGCCAGCGCATGCGCCAGCCCCAACTCCGCGTCGGGCGATTTTGGATCGATGGCCAACGCCGCAGTGTAAGCCTGCTCCGGCCTTGGCGGCTTCGCCGGCTCCCAGAAACGCCTCGGCGAGATAATAGTTCGGCCGGTATTGCTTGGCATTTTGCGCTACGGCTGACGTCAGATAGGGAACCGCGTCCGCCGGCTGTTTTTCGCGCAGAAGCGAAATGCCGAGATTCAATTCAGCCTGGTACAAGTCCGGCTTGAGATCGAGCGTCTTCTTGTATTCGGGAATCGCCTCGGCGTTCTTGCCCATGAAGCTGTACGCGAGGGCCAGGTTGAAATGCAGGCTGAAGTCCTTCGGATCGGCAGCCACGGCTTGCGTAAAACTGTCGACGGCCGCCTGATAGCGCTTCTCATCCAGCGCTTTCAGCCCCTGTTCCGCCAGGTTGGTTTGGAATGCAAGCAGCAAAATGAGCGCAATCGAGGCCGGCATAGAGCTCCTTCTATTTTCGCCCAAACGCAGAGTCTTGGCGCCGTCGCATGATATTCTAGTTTGTTAGGCTCCCCGGCGAAGCGTTCAAGCTCGCGCGAGCTAGAGGTTTTCACATGTCAGGACATTCCAAGTGGGCGACCATCAAGCACAAGAAGGCCGCCACCGACGCCAAGCGCGGGAAAGCATTTACGCGCATTATCAAAGAAATTATGATTGCCGCCCGATCCGGAGGCGGCGATCCGGACATGAACCCGCGTCTTCGCAAGGCCGTCAGCGATGCCAAGGCCGCGAGCATGCCCGCCGACAACATCAAGCGCGCCATCATGCGCGGTACGGGCGAATTGGAAGGCGGCCAGATTGACGAAATCACGTTCGAAGGCTACGGACCCGGCGGCGCCGCGGTATTGGTGCTGGTGGCCACCGACAATCGCAACCGCACGGTCAGCGAGATCCGGCACGTTTTCTCCAAGAACGGCGGCAACCTGGGTGAAGTAGGCAGTGTGGGCTGGATGTTCGAGCGCAAGGGCCAGATCATCATCGAGAAGGACAAGGCCGAAGAAGATAAGCTCATGACGCTGGCGCTCGAATCGGGCGCCGAAGACATGCGCGACGACGGCGAGGATTGGGAAGTAATTTCCGCGCCGGAAGCGCACGAAGCTGTCCTGGAGGCCATCAAGAAGGCGGGAATAACGCCAGCCTCCGAAGAAATCGCCATGCTCCCCAAGAACCTGACCAAGTTGGAGGGCAAAAACGCGGCGGCGATGCTGCGGCTGAGCGAAGCGCTGGAAGAACACGACGACGTTCAGAATGTCTACTCCAATTTCGACGTCGACGAAAAAGAACTGGAAGCCTTGGCCTAGGAGCCAGGCATTCCGGGCATTGCATGCGCATACTCGGCATTGACTGTGGCACAGAACGTACCGGCTACGGCCTGATCGAAAGCGATGGGCGCTCGCATCGCATGATCGCGGCCGGTTCTATTCAAACCAGCCCGAAGCAGCCGCTCGAAGTCCGGCTCCTGTCTATCGCGCAAGGCCTGCGCCAGGTGATTCAAGCGCACTTGCCAGAATCTGCCGCCGTGGAAGCGGTGTTCTATGCGCAAAACGTCAAGACGGCACTGAAGCTCTCGCACGCGCGTGGGGTGGCGCTTTTGACCATGGCCGAAGCCGGGCTTTCGGTGGGCGAGTACTCGCCGCTCGAGATCAAGACCAGCGTGGTTGGTTACGGCCGCGCGGAAAAGCAACAAGTGAAATTGATGGTGCATTCCCTGCTCGCGTTGGAAACGCGTATTGAGTCCGAAGATGCATGCGATGCGATCGCCGTAGCCATCTGCCATGCGACGCGGACTTCGACAGCTCTGCGTGTGGGAGCTACGCGATGATGACGCGTGTCGCAGGCCTAGCCCTTTTGCTCGCGGCCTCAGTGTACGCCGCGCCCCAGTTGTTTTACTCCAAATATTTCAAGGGCAGCATTCCCGAGTTTGTCGCCATCACCGTGGAGCACGATGGCAAGGTGACCTATCAGGAAGCGAAGGACGACGACAACCCGATCCACCTTCAATTGGATGGCGCGATGACGAAGGAGCTGTTCGACCTCACCGACAAGCTCGACCACTTCCAGCGCCCGCTTGAATCCGGGCTCAAAATCGCCAACCTCGGCACGAAAACTTTTCGATTTGAAGACGGGACTGAGCATCACGAGGTCCAATTCAACTATTCCGAAGACCCCAACGCGCAAGCGTTGTTGGACCGCTTCGAGCGCATCACCGAAACCGAACAGCACTTCAGCAATCTGGATCGCACCGCGCATTTTGAAAAGCTCGGAGTCAACGACGTGCTGCTGCAGATGCAGGTGACCCTGGAACACAACCGCCTGGTCGCGCCCGAGCAATTCCTGCCGCTGCTGGACCGCATCGCGAAGAACGAAAGCTATCTCCATATTTCGCGCGAGCGCGCCGCGGCCATCGCGGAAGCCATTCGTAAACCGGCGCAACCGGCGCAGGAGAGAGGACAGTGACGAAGCACCTCGCTCTGATTCTGATCGCAGCGGGCCTGCCGCTGCTGGCTCAGCCGAGACCCTCGCCCGAGGGGACCAGTTTGCAGAAGGCGCTCGGCGAGGCCGGCAACAGCCCCGTCGAGTTCATTCGCGCTATCGAGAATCATTTGAAGGAGTATCCGAATTCGACCCAGCGAGCCGAACTTGAGCGCGCCCTGGTCAAGACCGCCATCGACTTGAACGACGATCAGCGGCTCATGACGTTCGGCGAAAGCGTGCTGTCGCGCGACCCGAACAACGTCCAGATCCTGGAACACGTCACCACCGCCCTGCTGCATCAGGGCGACAAAGCGCACGCCGAACGCGCGCTCGAACACGCGCGCCATTTCGCGGATCTGATTCAAACCACCTACCAGGACGACAAATTCGAACCGGGCGGCGGACCGGCCGAGGTAAAGCGGAAGGAAGACTACGACCGCGGACGCGCACGAGCGCTGCTGCTCGAGGCGCGCGCCCAAGGCTTGCTCGGCCATAACGCGGAAGCGATTCAGCTCTCCCAATCGAGCTACACGATTTTCCCAAGCGTGGAAGCCGCACGGGAAGCCGCACGGTGGCTCTCCGCCGCAGGCAAGGACGCCGAAGCTCTCCAGGCACTCGCCGAAGCATTCACCATCGGGGGTCTGCACTCGGCCGACGGGGAAGGCGTCAATGACCGAACGCGCATGGGAGAGCTGTATCGCAAGCTGCACGGATCGGAAGCCGGCCTCGGCGACCTCATTCTCAAGACCTACGACACCACGTCCGCGCAGCTCGCGGCCCGCCGCGCCGAGTTGCGCCAGTTCGATCCCAACGCGCAGCTCAAGGAGCCGATGCAATTCACGTTGTCGGGCCTGGAAGGCGACAAACTGCAGCTCCGCTCGCTGCTCGGCAAAGTAATCGTGATCGATTTCTGGGCCACCTGGTGCGTTCCTTGCCGCGAACAGCATCCGCTCTATGAGAAGGTGAAAGTCAAGGTTCAACGATACCGATGACGTCGTGTTCCTGGCCGTGGACACCGACGAGGACCGCAGCATAGTGAAGCCGTTTCTCACACAAATCAAGTGGAGTCAGAAGGTCTACTTCGAAGATGGCCTGCAGAGTCTGTTGCAGGTTTCCTCCATTCCCACCACGATCATCTTGGACAAGAAAGGCGAACTGTTCACGCGCATGATCGGTTATCTGCCGGATCGTTTCGTCGACATGCTGACCGATCGCGTGAACGACGCGTTGGGCAGGCCGCGAACTGCCGCGCCGGCGCAAATGAGTAGTCCCCCGAGACCAGCGATCAGCCAATGACGGTCCCCTTCCGCCGCGTCATCTGGATCGTGCTGGACAGCGTTGGCGCGGGCGAAATGCCCGACGCCGCGGCTTACGGCGATGCGGGCAGCGACACTCTCGGCCACATCGCGTGCGCTCGCGAGCTGCATTTGCCGAATCTCGCGCAACTGGGGCTGGGCAACCTGAAGCGGCTGCCACACGTCGGGCCGGTGGATCGGCCCACCGCGGCTTATGGAAAGTGCGCGCTCGCCTCCCCGGGAAAAGACACCACTACCGGTCATTGGGAAATGGTCGGTATCCATCTGGCGAAACCATTTCCGCTGTACCCGCACGGCTTCCCGCCCGAGATTATGCAGGAGTTCGAGCGCCAGATCGGCCGCGGCACGCTCGGCAATTGCGCGGCGTCGGGAACCGAGATTATCAAGGAACTCGGCGAAGAACACATGCGGACCGGCAAGCCCATCGTCTACACTTCGGCCGACAGCGTTTTTCAGGTGGCGGCGCACGAAGAAGTGATCCCGCTGTGGGAGCTGTACAAGATCTGTGAGATTGCGCGCGGCCTCTTGCGCGGTCCCAACGAAGTCGGCCGCGTGATCGCACGCCCTTTCGTCGGACAGCCTGGCGAGTTCACTCGCACGCCGAACCGCAAGGATTATGCCGTTCCGCCGCCCCAAGGCATGCTGCTCGATCAACTGAAAGATCGCAAGGTCGAGGTCTACAGCGTCGGCAAAATCTTCGACGTTTTCCTCGGGCGCGGCATCGGCGAATACGAGAAGACAAAGAGCAATACCGACGGCATGGCCAAGACGCTGGGTGCCCTGGATGAGCTCGCGAGCGGTCTGCTATTCGTAAATCTGGTGGATTTCGATCAGCAGTACGGCCACCGCAACGATGTGGAGGGCTACGCCAAGGCGCTCGAGGAGTTCGATGCCTGGCTTCCGTCGCTCTACGCAAAGTTGTCCGAGGGCGACCTGCTGATCATCACCGCGGACCATGGCTGCGATCCCACCACGCCATCCACCGATCACAGCCGCGAGTATGTGCCGCTGTTGGTCTACCGGCCGCGCAAGCGCGAACCTCGCGACCTCGGCTTGCGGTCCACGCTCTCGGACATCGGCCAGACGGTGGCCGAGAACTTCGGCGCGAAAATCGGCGAAGGAACAAGCTTTCTGGAGGCTAATCCAATAATGCGGCGCCCAATCATGGCCGGCAACTGGAAGATGTACAAGACACCCTCGGAGACCGCCGCGTTCTTCGAGAAGTTTCGTCCGCTTGGTGCAGGGCTCAACGCGGTGCGACATCGTGATTTGCCCGCCTTTCGTGAATCTCCCGGCCGCCGCCGAAGCCGCGCAGGGAACGAGCATCGAGATCGGCGCGCAAAATCTGCATTGGGCCAACGAAGGCGCCTACACCGGCGAAGTTTCCGCCGGAATGCTGCGCGCCACCGGCTGCCAGTGGGTGATCGTCGCGCACAGCGAACGCCGCCAGTACTTCGGCGAGACCGAAGAGACTGCGCTGAAAAAACTTTGCGCCGCGCTCAACGCCGGACTCAAGCCCATCTACTGCGTCGGCGAACGCCTGCACGAACGCGAAGGCGGCAAGACGCACGAAGTACTCGATACGCCAACTTCGCGACTGCGCCTGCAATCTGACGCCGGAACAGTTCCGCGGCATCGCGATCGCCTATGAGCCAGTCTGGGCCATTGGCACCGGCAAAGTCGCTACGCCAGAGATGGCCGCCGCCGCTCACGCCTTCATTCGCGGACAAATCGGCGAAAGATTTGGAACCGACGCCGCCGAAGCTTGCCGGATTCTGTACGGCGGCAGCGTGAAGCCCGACAACATCGCGGGCCTCATGGCGCAAGACGAGATCGATGGAGCGCTGGTGGGCGGCGCGAGCCTGGACCCTGCGTCGTTTGCGTCCATCGTAAACTTCTGAGTATGTCGATCGCGCGCGTCGTGCTTTGCTCCATCCTGATGTGGACCACGGCAATTGCGGAGATCGCCAAGCTGCCTGAACCGTATCAATCTCTGGCGGAACTGGCGCGCGGCGCACCGCCCGAGTTTGCAGCCGACGCGCTGCTTCGCCTCATCGAACAAGGCCGGCTGGCGGATAAGGACGTGCGGCGCAATCTGATCGAAGAAGCGTTTCGCAATGCCGCCGCGGCCAAGCTCCCCGTGCGCATGGATGGCTTACCGGGCACGACAACCGATACGGCATCCGGATCGCTGAGCCGGGCGTACGCGTTGAAGCTGGACGCTCTCACGCTCGAAAGCCGGGCCGTGCGCGATATGCTACCGCTCGACCCCGCGAGCGCCCGCAGGATGTTCGCCGACATCGCGCGCCCCACTCTGACACCGCTGACCTGCGACGACGCTTTGGTCTACGATCTCGCGGACTACTATCAGGCCTTGGGTGCGGTGGTCAATAGCACGTTCACGCCAAAGGAGCGCGCCAAGGAAGAGCATTTGAATTTTGTGAGCGACTACTTGGGACAGGCCACATCGCCACTGGAACTAGCGCCGCTCGCGACTGTCATCCAGACCGTGGGCGTCACGGCGCTGCAACGGCAAGGACTGTGGGCACGGCTGGGCGGCCTGCTGGAAACTGGGCAGCTTGACGATCGCTCCTACTCCGCGGCGCTGGCCAGCCTCAATTCGCTGACTGTTCCCGAATTGCAAACCTCTCTCGAGAAATTCCGGCAGCGCAGCCGCGGATGCGAGACAGATTCAAGCAGCACCCCGGCTTCAAAGAAGCCCGCCACGCCGAAGCTCGATTCGTATTGGCAATCCACCAACAGCCAACATTTGATCGAGCCCGGCAGAAAGCTGCGCTTCGACAAAAACAATGTGCCGTTGAGCGACGCCGATCGCTCCACACCCGAGTGGCAGCAGCAGGTGGACGATTATTTGAGTCAACTTGCCGGATGGGCGGCCGATCAAGAGAACTCCGAAGCCGACTTCTATCACGAGAAGTGCACCGTTTTGATGGCGGTCATTGAGTTGGCGCCGCCCGGCTCTGAGAGCGACGCACTGATCGCCGATTACGTCGACTTCGTCAGCAAATCCAGCTTGTATCAACAGAGCCCCGTGGAATGGTACCTGGAGCCCCAAGCCTTGCTCGAGCGATTCCGCCCCGGCCCTTTGCGCGCGAAAATTCTGGATGCCTTCCAACGATCCGGAAATCCTGTCTTGAGCCTGGAAGTCGCGCTCGAACGAGCCAACTCCCGAAAGTAGCGCTTCGGTCAGGCGTTTGCCTTAGCTCGGAAGCCGGTGAATCCGCCGATAGCATACGTAGAACCACTTTCATGGCTACGAACCGGCCCGCGCATAAGATTGGTGTGTCGTTTGAGTATTTCCTCTATGCGGCAATCATTGCGGAAACCGGACTCGCGGCATTCGTGTACAAGATCATCTTTCGTGACCCGGATCTGGCACGCTTCAACCTGTATTTCGGGATTTTCTACGCCGCGTTTCTGACGTGGTCCATTGTCCAGCTCAATAGACTTCATCGAAGACGCAAAATGATCGAGGTAGAATCCGCGGAAAACGTCCTGGAACCGCGCGCAGACGCCCCAAGCCGCGCGAGTGTTGCGCTGGGCCTGACGGCCGCCCAACTGGCGATTGTGCTGGTCGTTTTTGTGACCGCGGTGGTGACGTTTAACTGGGCGTTGAAGCTGCTGCGTTAAACGGCAGCGGGGGCCGGAGCGGGATTCTTCTTCAAAAGGCGGCTGACCGTATCCGATGGCTGCGCGCCATTCTTCATCCAATAGGCAATGCGCTCATGGTTCAGATTCACAACCTGCGGCTGGCTGACCGGATTGTACGTGCCCACCACTTCCACCGAGCGGCTGTCGCGAGCGCGCTCCTTGTCGATGACCACAACGCGGTACGTCGGCTTCTTTTTGGCGCCAAATCGCGCCATTCGTATCATTAACATGCTCTCTCCTACTGTAGCATCGGCAGCTTCAGTTTGCCCAGGCGCTTGCCCAGGAACCCGCCGCCGGTAAGGCTTTTCATCATTTTTCGCGCCTGCGCGTATTGCTTCAGCAGCGCATTCACTTCCTGCACGCTGGTGCCGCTGCCCTTGGCGATTCGCCGCCGCCGGGCGCCGTTGATGATCATGTGATTGGCGCGTTCCCGGGCCGTCATCGAGTCGATGATCGCCACCACGCGCGTAATCTCGTTCTCATCCACCTTCATGTCCTTGAGTCCCTTCATGGGCCCCATTTGCGGCATCATGCCGAGCAGCGATTCGAGCGGACCGAGCTTGCGAATCTGCCGCAACTGGTCGCGGAAATCCTCCAGCGTAAACTCGTTGTCGATGAGTTTGCGCTGCATCTCCTCGGCGTCCTTCTGATCGATGTTCTCTTGAACCTTGTCGATCAAGGACAGCATGTCGCCCATGCCCAGGATGCGTTGCGCCACGCGATCGGGATAAAACGGCTCCAGCGCGTCGAACTTTTCGCCCACGCCCACGAACTTGAGCGGCTGATTGGTGATGGAACGAATGGAAAGCGCCGCGCCGCCGCGTGCATCGCCGTCCATCTTGGTCAACATCACGCCCGTGATTCCCAGGCGCTTGTGGAATTCGTCGGCCGACTTCACGGCGTCCTGGCCCGTCATGGCGTCGGCGACGAACAAGACTTCGGTTGGGTTCAACTCGTCCTTCAACTGCTGCAGCTCCAGCATCAGTTGATCGTCGATGTGCAGCCGGCCAGCGGTGTCGATCAGCAAAACGTCGCGCCCGGTTTGCCGCGCCTCGCGCAATGCCGAACGAGCCAGCTCCAAAGGCTTGGTCTCTTCGGGCGCGCCGTCGTAAATGGGAAGCTTGATGTCGCGGGCGATGACGCTCAATTGCTGCCGCGCGGCCGGGCGGTAGACGTCCACCGAAACCATGATTGGGCTGTGGCCGTTCTTCGAAAGCCAGCGCGCAAGCTTGCCGGTGGTGGTCGTCTTGCCCGATCCTTGCAGCCCGACGATCAGCATCACGGTCGGCGGCTCGTTCGCCATCCGCAGCTTAGATTGGTGACTGCCGAGCGTTTTGATCAGCTCGTCGCGGACGATTTTGATGACCTGTTGCGTGGGCGACAGGGCCGAGAGCACCTCTTCGCCCATCGCCTTTTGCTTGATCGCTTCGATGAACTGCTTGACGACGCGGAAATGGACGTCCGCTTCGAGCAGCGCCACGCGAATCTCGCGCAACGCGGCCTCCATGTTCTCGGCCGTTAATTTCCCTTCGCCGCGCAGGTTTTTGAAAACGCGCTGCAGCTTGTCGGATAAGTTATCAAACATGATTTACTTCGGAGGACCACCCAGAGGGCGACTTCATCCATTATACGGCACGGCACCCCAAGGAGGATCGGCGCCACGTCCGGTCTAGCGTAAAATGAGGAAGGGTTTAAGGCGCCTATGAAAATCTCGTGGCAGACAGCAGACGGCCGTCTTTCGGGCAAATGGGCCGAATCGCAAGCAACAGGGCCTTATCGCCCAGCGTGGATGCAGTCTTCCTACCCTTGCGAATCAGGCGCGCAGCGATCCAGTTCCAACCCAGCCTCATGTTTGTCACCATTCGGGAAGCCCGCACTGTTCGTCATGCTGAAGGGCTGAGGCTGGATTACGACGCTGGCTGCAGTCCGTCGAGGCAGGTATTCTTTGTGTACGGAATACGGCCGCTGGCGCTCCCGGCAATTTGCCCATAATAATGGTGGCAGATTGCCAAGCACTGCAAGCTCGCGCGCTCCCGGGACCCTTTACGCCGGATTGGGCAGGAAACTTGGCGTTTCGCGCCTTCGCTCCGATCGGGATCTCGCATCCCTTGTGGAGAGACGCCTCTCGGCAACTGCCATCGAAGCGCTGGTGCGTGGCGGTCTTTCCGATGCCGAAGTCTACGACCTAATCATTCCGCGGCGTACGCTCGCTCATCGGATCGCGAAACATCAGTCGCTTTCCAAGGAAGAATCGGACAAAGCGGTGCGGGTAGCTCGGATTACCTCCATGGCGGAGCAGGTCTTCGGAGAGCCGGAGCGAGCTTGGCGGTGGCTGCGCAAACCGAAACGCCAGTTCGATGCCCGAAGCCCGATCGAGATGCTGGCAACCGAGGCCGGAGGCCGCCTGGTGGAAGAACTCATCATCCAAATCGACGATGGCATGGCTGCGTGAGCCGCTCGCATGACCTTGTGGAGTGCCAGCAATCATTCGTCGCTGGATGGCGCCGGCGGCCTGCGAGCCTCGGGCCGATGGCACAGTCAGGGCAAGCGCATCGTGTACTGCGCGCCGAATCCAGCGACAGCTTTGCTTGAAATTCTGGTTCACGCCGAAATCGACGTCCAAGACATTCCAGTTACGATTCGCTACCTGGAAATCGAAGCCCCGGATTCAATCTCCGCCGAGTCGGTTGATGCCGGCGGCAGAGCGGGCTGGCGGAAAGAGAAGTCGCGACAAGCCGACGATGAATGGCTGAGTTCCAGACGCACCGCACTGTTGCGTGTTCCGTCGGTCATCGTGCCCGCCACTTGGAACATACTCATCAATCCGGCGCACCCGGAAAGCAGCCAAATCCGGATCGTTCGCGCTCACCGGCACGCTTTCGATCGCCGACTGGTGAAGTAGCCGCAGGTTACGGCGCCGGGGCCGCCTTCTGATAGAAATCCGCCATCGATCCGTGCAGTCCGTCCAGGCATGTCTTCTTGGTATACAGCATGTGGCCCGCCTCGCAATACGTCAGGCTCACGTGATTGCTCAAGGCCGGCTCCAGGCCGAGATGGTTCACCGTGTATTCCGTCGCGAAGAACGGCGTCGCCAGATCGTAGTAGCCGTTGGCGATCATCACTCGCAGATTCGGGTTCTGCGTCATCGCCCCGCGCAGCATCCCCGCCACATTCAGATAGCGATTCTGAAACTTCTCGTAATTCCATGGTTGCACTTTGTCGGTTAGGACTTGATACGGCTGGTCGCTCTTATACTCGAGTTCGGTGCGCACATAATTGTTGAACATGGCGGTATAAACGCCTTGCACCGACGCGTAGCTGGGATCGTAATCCGGGTCCTCGCCCGCGGCGTCACGATCCACGCCTTCCAACCGGCTGTCATACCGGCCGATGGTTTTGCGCTGGTCGCGCAGCAATTCCTTGGCGAAGCGCTGCATGGACACACGCAAGTTCGCTTGCTCGAGGAATGTTTCGGGCAAGCCGGTCAGGCGTGCCAGTTCATGCACCACGCTGGTCCGCTCAGCCGTGGTCAGCTTGTCGCCCTTCATCAGCGCCACAGTGTACTCGTTTCCCGCGAAACGGCGCGCTTCGCCGACCGCTTTTTCCAAGTCGCCTTGCAGATCCTTGGGCAGTTTCTTGTGATACCAAGCCGTGGCGGTGTAGGAGGGCAGGAAGAGCGCGTACACCAGATCGTTTCCAGACGCAAACGAGATCGTTTCGAAGTTCAGTACCGATGAAATCAGCGTAATACCATTCAAATAGATACCTTGATTTTCCAGCAGGTATTGCGAGAGCGCGGCCGCACGCGTGGTCCCGTAGCTCTCGCCCGCCAAGAACTTGGGCGAGGCCCAACGCTCCGCGCGAACCGAGTACAAACGGATGAACTCCGCCACTGATTCCAAGTCACCGTCGAAACCGTGGAACTCGCTGTCCTTCACGCCCGGCGCCGCGCGGCTGAAACCAGTGGTGACAGGATCGATAAACACCAGGTCCGTGAATTGCAATGCCGTGTCGTCATTGTCCACCAATTGATACGGCGGCCTGGGCTGTTCGCCATCCGGCCCCATGGCGACGCGCTTCGGTCCCAGCGCACCCAGGTGCAGCCACACGGAGGAGGATCCCGGCCCGCCGTTGAAGGTGAAGGTGATGGGCCGCTTCGAGCGATCCTGCACGCCATCCAGCGTGTAAGCGACGTAGAATATACTGGCCCACGGCTTCGCGTCTTTCTGAATTATCAGCGTACCCGCCGTCGCCATGTACGCGAGCGCCTTGCCGCTGATCTGAATCGAGTGTTTCGTTATGGAAGAGGTCTCAACGGGTGGAGGCGCTTCGGCGGGCTTGGAAGCCTCCGCGACCGCCTGGTGCGGCGGTGCTCCAGGAGCCGGATGCTCCTGCGCCTTCAGACCCGCGATCATCGAAAGACCAGCCAGAACCACCGTCAGCTTCATCGTCGGTATTCCCTCGAATTCATGGTAACGTGAGGCAAAGCCATCCATGCTTTTGCCGTTTCTGCACAAGATATCCGCGCGCGAGGATCTCTCGTCCGCCGAAGCACGCGACGCCATGCTCGTCATATTGAGCGGCGCGGCCACCACGCCCGAGATTTCTTCGTTCCTCATGGGCCTGCGCGCCAAGGGCGAGACCGCTGAAGAACTGCTCGGGTTCGCTCGAGCCATGCGCGAAAAATCCGCCACCATCGATGTTGGCCTTGATTCGGACGCGCTGCTCGACACTTGCGGAACCGGCGGCGATGGCGGAGCCACCTTCAATATTTCGACTGTCGCGGCATTTGTTGTGGCCGGCGCAGGCGTGCGCGTCGCCAAGCACGGCAACCGGTCATTTTCCAGCCAGTGCGGCAGCGCCGACATCCTGGAACAATTGGGCGTTCACGTGTCGCTTGCGCCCGGACGCGTCGCTCAGGCGATTCGCGAGATCGGCATCGGATTTCTTTTTGCACCGCTGTTCCATCCCGCGATGAAACACGCCCAACCGGCCCGCGCGGAGTTGAAGACGCGCACCGTATTCAATCTGCTCGGGCCGCTCACCAATCCCGCCCGGGCCACGCGGCAATTGATCGGCGCTCCTTCCGCGAAAGCAGCGGAATTGATGGCCACGGCGCTGGCAGGGCTCGGTCCGGAGCGCGCCTTCATCGTGCATGGTTCAGATGGGTTGGATGAGGTCACCACTACCGGATCAACTTTGGTCTTCGAGGTCGCGGGAGCTCGGGTTCGCTCCTTCCAATGGACGCCCGTCGACTTCGGCGTCGCCTCAGCAACGCCCGAGGCCCTGCGCGGAGGGAATCGCGAATGTAACGCAGCGATCGCAACCGCAATTCTCGATGGACAACCGGGCGCTCCTCGCGACATTGTCCTGGTAAACAGCGCCGCCGCTCTCGTTGCCGCCGGCGCCGCCGCCGATCTTCGGCAAGGTATCGAGCGCGCGGCTGAATCGATCGATTCCGGCGCAGCCTGGACCAAACTGCGGCAACTGGCCAAATTTAGCCGCGACTGATGAGCACATATTCGGCCAACTCGCCCATATCGTCCACCAGCAAATCGGGCGGATATTCCACGAACGTTTCCGGCTGAAACCCGTACGAGACGCCGCACGCTTGTACCTTCGCGTTGCGCGCCGTCTGGACGTCCACCGCGCTGTCTCCCACCATGATGGTCCGCTCGCGCGTCAAGCCGCTTTCGCTGAGCAGAGTCTCGATCCCGATCGGATCCGGTTTCTTCTGCTCAAAGCTGTTGCCGCCATAGACCTGAAAGAAATGGTCCCCAAGGCCAAGTCCCACGACCAGCGACCGGCTGAATTTCACTGGCTTATTGGTCAGCACCGCCATCCTGGATCCGGCATCCAGCAAGCGATCCAAAGCATTTTTCACTCCGGGATACAGCCGGGTGTTGTCCAGCATATGCGCGCGATAGTATTTCAGAAAGAATTCCAGGCCGCGTTGCACGTCGGCTTCGCTCGCGTTTGGCCCCAGCGCACGCCGCATCAGCACAGGCGCGCCGTTGCCGACATACGACGACACCAGTTCTTCGGAAATGGGCGGAAGATCCATCAGCCCGCGCGCTGCGTTCACCGAATGAACCAAGTCCAGCTTGGAATCGATCAGCGTGCCATCCAGATCAAAAATCAATAAGTTCATTCGTGACCGGCTATTCGTGACGAAGACCTTCTGGCTTTCGCGTGGTGTGCTGTGTCCAGGCTGTCTTCACTTTGTCCTTCGTGGCATAAAAAGCGTCCTTGATTTCGTGGGGCGTCAGTGCGGCGAAGAGTTCGGCGACGTCGATCACGTACGGCATCATCTTCGAGTTCACCACCGAAGCCGGTGGCGGCGACGGCGCAAAGGCCAGCAGCACGGTCACCATCCCGGCCGCGATCACGAAGCCCCGCACCAATCCAAACGCGCCGCCGAGCAAGCGGTCCAGCCACGACAGCCCGACCCATTTGAAAAACTTGGCCAGGATTCGGCCCACGACGGCGCCGACAATCATGACGCCGAGAAATATGACGAAGAAGCCGATCAGGTTGGCGATGGCGCGCGAGTTCACATAGTCGAGCACATACGCAGCCACGATGCCGTAGAACCAGAAGCCGCCGAACAGCCCCACAATCATCGCGGCGAAGCCGACGCCGACCCGTGCAAACCCGGCAGCTAAGCCCGCCAGTACCGAAGCTCCGATGACCACCAAAAGAACCAGATCGATCCAGTTCAAAGCAGCTTCCCCGTCAAGACCCGATAGGCCTCGCGATATTTCTCACTGGTCCGCTCCATGACGTCCGGCGGCAAGGCCGGCGCGGGCGGCTGCTTATTCCAGTGAATCGATTCCAGGTAATCCCGCACATACTGCTTGTCGAACGACGGCTGCGCGCCACCCGGCTGGTAGCTCTCGCGCGGCCAAAAGCGCGAGGAATCCGGTGTAAGAACTTCGTCGGCCAGCACCAATTGATCGCCCACGAAGCCGAACTCGAACTTCGTGTCGGCGATGATGATCCCGCGCGTTGATGCATATTGGGCGGCCCGCTGGTAGATCGCAAGCGTCAAGTCGCGCAGCTTCGCAGCCAGCTCCACGCCGATCTGCCGCGCCACCGTCTCAAACGTAATGTTCTCGTCGTGCCCGGATTGCGCTTTGGACGCAGGCGTGAAAATCGGCTCCGGAAGCTGATCGCTCTCGCGCAGTCCGGCCGGCAACGCAATCCCGCAAATCCCGCCATCCCGCCGGTAGTCCTTCCAGCCTGATCCCGAAACGTACCCGCGCGCCACGCACTCCACGTCGATCATCTTGGCCCGATGCACCAGCATGGAGCGGCCTTCCAGTTGATCTCGATAGGCGTGGAACTCGGGCGGATAGTCGCTCACGTTGGCCGTTACGAAATGGTTCGGAACAATGTCGCGTAGTTGATCCAGCCAGAAAATCGTGAGCGCGGTCAGCACCTTGCCCTTGTCGCGGATGGGCGTCGGCAGCACGTAATCGAAGGCCGAAAGGCGGTCGGTGGCGACGATCACCAGGAACTCGCCGGCTGCGTAGATGTCGCGAACCTTGCCGCGCGCAACCAGCTCGAGGCTGGGAAGGTTGGTTTCAAAAATGGATGCCAATCTCTACTGGTATCACGACGCGGAGAATTTTACTATTCCGAGGTCCATCCGCCACGCGGTAACTTTTGCCGCGTTACCCACAGGTGTCGGGCTGATCCGCCAGCACTTCTCTGAATGGCCGCCTCCTTGCTCCGCATGACTAGGAAGGAGAAATACACCCTATGAATTGGGACAGAATCGAAGGTAATTGGAAACAAATGAAGGGCAGGGCCCGCGAACAGTGGGGTAAGCTCACCGATAGCGACTTCGATCAGGTGGCAGGAAAAAAAGACCAGTTGGTGGGCCGCATTCAAGAACGTTACGGCATCTCCAAGGACGAAGCGCAAAAACAAGCGGATGCTTGGGCGCGCGCGCAATCCGAGGAAGATGTGAATGAGGTGCACGCACACAGCGCCCGCCGTTAGCACACTTCGTTAACGCATTCCTACAGGGAAGGCCGCTTCACCGGCGGCCTTTCTTTGCGAAACCTTCCTTACCAGACCTCACCCGACCTCCTCCGTGCCGCAATAGCCGCCCTTATACTAGGGAATTGCGGCTTTCCATCCTCATCCCGGTCTACAACGAGCGCACCATGGTGGAACGCAGCCTGGCGCAGGTGCTCGCCACGCCTCTCCCGGAAAACATGGAGCGCGAGTTGATCGTTGTCGACGACTGTTCCACCGACGGCACCTCCGATATTCTCGACCGGCTCGCCGCCCAGGAGCCCTCCATCCGGCTCATCCGCAAGAACGTGAATGAAGGCAAGGGCGCCGCGGTCCGCACCGCTATCCAGGAGGCGCGCGGCGATTTTTGCCTGATCCAGGACGCCGATCTGGAATATGATCCTTCCGAATACCCTGCCCTCCTGCGCCCGTTGCTCAGCGGGCGTGCCGATGCGGTTTTCGGTTCGCGCTATCTGGCCGGCGAACAGACTCGCGTGTTGCCGTTCTGGCACTCCACGATCAACAAGAGCCTCACCATGCTCTCGAACATGTTCTGCAACCTGAACCTGACGGACATGGAGACCTGTTACAAAGTTTTCCGCACCGATCTCCTCAAAAGCATTCCCATCCGGTCGAACCGCTTTGGCTTCGAACCAGAGATCACCATGAAGTGCGCCAAGCGCAAGCTGCGCATCTACGAAGTTCCCATCAGCTATCACGGGCGCACTTACGAAGAGGGCAAGAAGATCGGTTGGAAGGACGGCGTGAAAGCGCTGGGCGTGATTCTGCGTTTTTGGCTGATAGACGATCTTTACATAGAGCCCTATGGCCGCGCGTTCCTTAACAATCTCACGGGCACGCCACAGTATTTAAGCTGGCTCACTCGCGTTTTGCGCCCTCATCTCGGCGACACCGTATTGGAACTGGGCGCGGGGATTGGCAACATCGCGGGACGCCTCATGGGCCGCCGTCTCCTCTATGTCGCCGCCGAGAAAGACCCGCTGTATCTGCACGCGCTCGGCAACCGCTTCCTGCGGACGCCGAACGTCTCCGTGCTGAAGCTCGACCCGGAACATCCTCAGGACTACCAGGAAGCAGGCGGCCCGTTTGATACAGTTCTGTGTGTGAATGTTTTGGAGTACGTGGACGATCCAGCCGCTGTCGTTCAGGCGGCCGCCAGTGTCTTGAAGCCCGGGGGGTCTCTCATCGTGCTGGCGCCCCAGGGCCAGGCTCTCTATGGAACCCTGGATAAGACGCTGGGACACAAGCGGCGCTTTTCCCGAGCCCAGTTGCGCTCGCTGCTGGAGACCGCCGGTTTCACCATCGCCGGAATGCGCCAACTCAACAAAATCGGAGCGCTGGGCTGGTGGCTCAACGGCAAGCTGCTGCGCAGGCGGCACATTGGAAAGCTAACGCTGAAGCTTTTCGATAAGACGGTGTGGATCTGGCGGCGCATCGACCCGATTCTGCCGTGGCGCGGGCTATCGCTGATCGCGGTGGCGACCAGGCAATCGGAGTAACCCGGCATGAAGCGCTACGTGGTGACAGGCGGCGCGGGGTTCATCGGCTCGGCACTGGTGCGCACTCTCTTGAACCGTGGCGATGGCGAGGTGCGGGTGATCGATAACTTCCTCACCGGCCGCGAGAGCAACCTCAGCGAGGTGCGGTCCCGGATCGAGCTCGACCGATCCGACATTCGCGACTACGATGCGGTGGCAGCCGCGATCCGTGGCGCGGACGTCGTGTTTCATCTGGCCGCCATCCCTTCGGTGCCGCGTTCTATCCACGATCCAGTGCCATCGCACCAGGTGAATATCGATGGAACGTTCAACGTGCTGCGTGCTTGCGCCGAAGCAAGAGTCGCACGAGTTGTCTATGCTGCTTCGTCTTCGGCGTACGGCGACACCGAAGTTTTGCCGAAAGTGGAGAGCATGCTGCCGCGCCCGAAATCGCCCTACGCCGTTCAGAAGCTCACGGGTGAGTACTACGCCAGCGTGTTCGAGTCCTGCTTTGGTCTGCAAACGGTCGCGCTTCGATTCTTCAACGTGTTTGGCGAACGGCAAGATCCCTCCAGCCCATACTCCGGCGTTCTGTCTCTGTTCTTCAAGGCCCTCATCGAGCGCCGCGTCCCCACCATCTTCGGCGACGGCGAGCAGACCCGCGATTTCACATACGTCGAAGACGTCGCGGCGTTATGCTGCAAAGCCGCGGCCGCGCCCGGTGTCGCGGGCAAAATGTACAACGCCGGCAACGGTAATCGGTATTCGCTCAATTTCGTGTGGGACCTGCTGCAGAAGATCGAGGGCGTCAGCTTGCCCGCGCAATACAGTCCACCGCGGGAGGGCGACGTGCGCGATTCCCAGGCCGATACTACCGCTGCTATTCGTGACCTCGGCCACGCGCCGCAATTCACGCTGGAGCAGGGCCTGCGCCGGGCGCTGACTTGGTTCCGAACATGCTCGACGTGATCCGCGACACCATCCGCAGAATCCCCAAAGGCAAAGTGTCCACGTATGGCGACGTCGCTCGCGCTGCCGGATTCCCGGGCTGCGCACGCCAGGTGGTTTGGGCGCTGCGAAACGCACGCGGCCTGCCGTGGCATCGCGTTGTGGGAGCGGGCGGCAGGATTTCGCTGCCCGGCGAGAACGGCCTGGAACAACGGATGCGCCTGGAATCGGAAGGCGTGGCATTCCACGGCGCGCGTGTTTGGATGGACAAACACCAGCATGAATTCGTGCGCCCCTCGAAGCCTAAGGCGCGTAAGGCGTGATCCGCGCGGGCTGCACGTTGGGATCGACCAGCCAGACGGTCCGTCCCTGAAAATACTGCACGAGCGACCGATTCTCTTCGGGCCCAAGGTCGCGCGCCCACACCACCGGCGATGCATCGATATCGGCTGCGTTGTAGATCCACTGCAAGAAGTTGTTCGGGTCGTTCTTGGCCTTCACAATCACCAAATGCTTGCCCCCGGCCTTCTCCAGCATCGCCAGGATCTGTGCCTTGCCCTGGTTGCCCGGCTGCACGCAGCACCAGGATTCAAAATTGTTCGCCTGGGTAAATGGCAAATTCACTTTTTGGAGTCCGATGCGCAACGCGAGAATCAACACCATGATCACCGGCGCGGCCAGCACGAGTTGCAGCCCGATCGGCCGGCCATAGCGCCGCACACGATGCAATCGCCGCATGCACTCCACCAAGATTGCAAGAATAGCGGCCGCGGCCGGGGCCGCGTAGTGAGGCAAACTCACGAATTGCACAAGCGCCAGAAGAAGCGTGCATCCCGCGGCGAGAAACAGGCAACGCATTCGACGGCTTCGCCACACCGCCCCGAGCATCACTAACGGAATTGACAGCGCCGGTCCGAAATAGAACCTCCACAAAGTCTGAGCCTTTTGCGTGCTGAACTTCAGCTCTCCAATCAGGCTCGAATTCCTGTCGTGTGCCTGGCGCTCGTAATCGTAGTAGCGCTGGAGCTCGACGTCCCGCAGTTTGACGTCCCGCGCGTGAAACCAGGGCAGTCCCAGCGGCCATCCGTAAGCAGCCTGGTTCGCAGCGTAGGGAGTGCGCAGCGGATCGCCCGTGACGGCTTTACAGTACAGCAACAGAGCTCCCACGGAAGCCAACACCAGAGCCGCCGCGGGAACGCACATCCAATAGACCTTGAGATTCTTTCGAAAGGCGATCGCCAGCGCGACCACGACGGGTATGGAAACGCCCAGCCCTTCAAACGGGCGCGCATAGCCAATCGCAATGATTCCCGAAGCCAGCACCAAGGACAAGGAAATCGACGGCCTTTTGAGAAATCGCGGGTACGCTCCTAACACCAGCGCTCCGGCAAAGGCTGCCAGGCAGCCGCCGTAATAACTGTTCACCCAATAACTCGCGATGTCGAATCGCAGCACGGCCAGCAAAGCGCCAAACAGCGCCCACGCCGGCGGGACCCAGGCTTGCAACATCCAACACAGCGCGGCGCACATGGCAGCGCATAGGATCCACACCGCGATCCAGGGATGGCCCGCGAGCATGCCCAACGCCAATGTCGCGGCTGGTCCTGGAAAATAGTCGGAATTATAGGTCGGCTTCTGAATGATGTGGATGCTCTCGAAATGCGCCCACATCGGATGAGTCGGATTCGTCAACCGCCCGTGCGCCAGCGTGTCGGCGAGCAGGAGTTGGCTGAATTCGTCCGTCACCTCCGGATGAGGCACCGGCAGCAGCGGCAGTAACGCCGCCCGTGCCGCCAGCGCAGCGAAAAACACCACCGCCACCGCCGTTTTCCGCCGATGCGCCAGCCTCACCCACGCTCGCCAAGCGCGAGCCACTGAAACTCTCGGCGAAACTTTTGTCAACCAGCCGCGATATGCGCACAGGATCGCGGCGCCCACCAAAGCCGCTTCAACCAGATTCAGGTCGTAATAGAGCGCATATCCGAACCCGGAAATGACGAAGAGAACAAACTCAAGGGTGGCGCGTAATCCGAAAGCCATGCCAGTCATCGTCGGCATACACATCTTCCGCCTTCCAGCCCGTGAAGAGCCAATCACGCGTCGCGTCGTCCCAGTCCGCGGGGAGAATCACATATTGGAAACTGTGGGCGTCCAGCATCTTTGGCAGGCCCCTCGGCCGGCCGACGGTGCACGCCGACGTCACTGGATTCGGGGCGTACGCACGGCCGCAAGCATTGACGGCAAGCACCGCGGCGTGCGGATCCGCGCGTCCGAAAGTCTCCAGCGCCGCATAACCCGGCAAATTGGAACGCAAATATTCCGATCGGCTGATCCGGCCCGCCAACAGCGGCAACTGGCCAGGCACGATCTCCACCAGAATCGCGCCCAGCAGGCCGTATGCGAGAGTGCCGGCAAACGCGGCCGCGATCGAGAATCGCATCAGCCCCGGCGCCAGCGCCCAGTCCTGTTCGTAGGCATCCTTGGCTTTCGCCGCCACCAGAACAATCAGCAGGGCGATGGGAGCCAGCGCGTAACGGAGCGTCGTCATCCGCGATCCCCACAATAGGAAGTAAAGCCCAACGTAGAACCAGCACGCCGACCGGTTTCCGTTCCGCCTGCGCGCAACCAGCAGGGCCAGCGGCGCGCAAGTCAAGAGCATCATCCCCATCGGACTCCGCAACGGCGATTCGAAGCCGACGTGACGGTCGTTGAACTGGACCTGCAACGGAGCTTCCAGGCGCCTCGGCAGCCGCAAACGTGGGCCTCGGGCGGCGTGTCCCTTGGATATGACCGCATCATCCAGATGCCGGGGATACAGCGGATCGCCCGTCAGCAGAAATGTGCGCGCGTGCCAATAGAAACCAAAAACAGCCACGCAGAGGAAGAACAGCGCGGCCGTGCGCACTCCCCGCGGCCTCCGGTATAACGGCGCGACAAACAGCAACACCAGCGGGACGGCTCCGAACACTGCAATGTGCTTGATCCCGAAGCTCGCCGCCAACAGCACCGCCCCCAGGATCAGCCAGCCGCGCCGTTCGGGGGCCGGCCCGGACGTTGCGAGTACAGCCCGCCAGCGGAGACAACAGTACAGCGCGGCAAGTTGGAACAAGGCCAACTCGGTGTCATTCTTCATCTGGCTGCCGTCCCACAGGATAAAGGGCGTGACCAGGATGGATGCCAAACCGGCGAGGATGCCAGCCGAATCGAATTCGCAGAGTTTGAGAGTCGCGAACAGGACCACCAAAAGCGCGAGCAGAAAGAGGGGAGTAATCATCTGCGCTGCCGGTTGTGCTCCCAGTGAGTAAGCAGCGGCCAACAGGATTTCGTACCCCTGCGGATAATACGAATAGCTCATCGCCGAGACTGGCTGAAGGGCATGCAGGGCCACGTAGGATTGCGCAGCGGGCAGATGCATCTTCACAGCGTCCATCACGATGCTCGGCGCGAGAGCGGCAAAGGTTCCACACAGAACGCCCGCAGCCAGAAAGATGACGCCAAGGCCGCACAATGGGTGCTTCAGGATTGGGGCGTTGCTGGCTGCTCGAAACAGGCTTGTGATCGCTCCCATCCCGGCGCGTGCATCCCGCCAGGCGAACGCGAGCGGCGCCGCCAGCAAAACGAGAAAGACCGGCCAATAGTAGGCGTGCAGGAGCCCCAAAATGAATAGCAGGGGGATCAGCGCGGCCGACCCAACCGCAAATCCGATGCCCACCCTCTCGGCGGAGCTTTCAAAGAAGATGCCCAACCAACGCGCCACGCCTGCGCCCAAAGCGATCGAGGCGAGGAAGAAAAACAGGGCGACCGCGAATCCCCGCGGTTGCTCAATAGCGGCGAGGCAAATTGAGGCGCCCGCAATTACCGGCAACTCATAGCGATACCACCCACCGCGCCTGAGGCGCACATACAGGATGCAGACCGGGACCAATAGCAACAGCAGCCCGAGGATCGCCCGAAAGTAGAGCAGGTTGCCATGCCGGCGGAAGTATTCCACCTCCCAACGGAACGGTTCGGCGGCAATCACGGCGATCGCAACCAGCCACGCCCACCAAATGATAACCTTGAGCACACCGCCCCAACGATTCTCCATGAGAATCCGGTAGTGTACCATCCCGCGCTACGGTAGAAAGCTCAGATGTCCGAGACTAATTGAAAATTCGGGGGTGAATTGCAGGGGTAAGTAACTGAAAGGGCAGTGATTTGAGGTGGATAGGCGAGGCAGAGGGTCGTCTCCTCGCCTACCCCCCAAAAGATGGGCTTAGCTCTGTGTCGAAGCAGCCGACATCACACTGGAAATCTTGCTGAAGATGACGCTGATGCTGGAGGCCACGCCAGGCATAATAGCGCCGGCGGCAACCGCAACGAAACCCGCCATGAGCGCGTATTCGATGAGGTCCTGACCTTTCGTATCCTTCCACACCTTCAGTTTCAAAACCATGTTCGTGATCCGTGTCATTGTTTCTCCTCTCCCTTGCGATGGATTCGTCCTTCGCTATTGGTAAGTTATCACCCGAACCCGGTACGATAAATCAGGGTTAGCCCCTAGAACGAACCTATAATCGCCCTGCCGCCCGTGGCTGTAACTGATGGGTATTAGTACTTTCTTCCCGTCCGGTTTTAAAATGAGCCACTCTAAGGGTCCCCGATATTCCTTTGAATCCATAGGCCTGCCGCAGCGCCCACCCGCCAAAGCCAGCCAGCAAAACGGTGATCAACTGCAGGTGCAGGAATTCGGCGAAGGCTTGGGTGAGCCACGGAACCATGTACAGCAGCAAAAGCCAGACCGCGAATGCCTCCCGAGCCTCCTTGGACCGCTGCTCGCGCTTCGCCGCTACAAACGCAACCGCCGCCAAGGCCAGAACCGTATCGTAAATCGGCGCGTAGGCGTTCACTACTAAGGTGAAACACAGAGTGGCGGCCCATAGTTCGTTCCCGCCCAGCCGATCTACGCTCCACCATGCCCGCCCAAGCAATCCCAGCGCTACCACGCCCATGACCATCATCAGGACGGCCGTCAACGCCTCGTTGTTGCCCAACAACAAATGCAAGAACGCAGACATGTCCACGTACTTGGATCGATGCCAGGCATCACCCGATCGTGTCGCGACTTCTCCGGCGAACGACAGCGTCCTGGCCCACACCCGGGCGCCATCCAAGCCAACTGTGGCAATCGAAATCAGCGCCATGGCGGCGCCACCAACAGCCAGGCCGCTGACGATGCGCCATCTCCGGCCCACCAGCAACATTGCCGCGGGCAGGGCCACCAGCGTCGGCTTAAACAGACACAACGACAGAGCCAGTCCCGCGAGAAATCCGCGTTCTTTTTCAAGCCGAATGAACAGCGCCCAGAGGAAGAAAACCAGGCCCGCCATCTGGCCGCCAATCCAGGTCTCAAACAGAAACGGCGCCCACGAGAGCGCCAATAAGAAGCCGGTCTTGCGGTCCTCCCGATTCAGCCCCACGGCCGCGAACAGAGTTCCCAGACCCGCAACATAGAGCGCCGCGGTGAACGCCAGCCACGTTACGTAGGCCCATGCGTACGGCAGCAACGCGAACGGCCGGAACAACCACGCGATGTAAGGCGCTTGCACGAACACCAGCATCTGCGTTTTGTCCATGGCCGGCAGGATTGCATGTTGCAACCTCACCGCCAGTTCCAGGTCATAGATCCGCGGAGCGGGGTACGTGTTGAGAATCTTCCCGATGGTGTAAAACTCGACGAAGTCGCCGCCCAGCGGACGGCCGAGGAACGTCCGCCCGTGGAATCCCAGCACCAGCGACACGCCGCACAGGATGACGCCCGCGGCCAGGGCCATCCAGGAGATGGCGTGGGCCTCGCGCCTGCCGGGCATTGGCCCGAGCCACTGGGGCCAGCGGATCATGCCAGCCGCAGGTACTGATATTCGTTCATGAGCGCGAAGTTGGTCTGCACCGAGGCGATCGTCTCGCCACGCTGCTCGATGCGCCCCGTGTGTATGTGGCCGAGATCGGCTGCCATCCGAAGATAATCCATCTTCTCCGGGTCAATTCCCATGATGCGCGCGCAAGTGGCATCCACGGCGACCAGATCGCGGCCCATCACCAGCACGCCGACCGGCTTGGGGGTGCCCTGGATCGGCCCGTTCCCTTCCATCCCGATGACGCCGTCCACGATTGCAAAAGCCTTGTTCCGGAATTGGCGATTCAGCGCCACGATGGATTCAGCGATCCCCAAGTAGTGCAGCTTGTTCTTAGGCCACCCGTACACCGATCCCGGCACGACGCCAAAGAAGTTTTTCATCGAGAGCGTCGCCCCGGCCCAGTGATGCGTCTTCATTTTGGCCAGCGACACGATCAAATCCGCGCCCAACACCGTGTTGGGAAAGTAGAACTCCGATTCGCCCGCGAAGCTTCCTATCGGCGACACATCGTCCCGATTCAAGTCCGTGAAAATGGTCTCGAACTTGGGGACCGTCGCGCGATACTTTGCGTCGTCGGCGAGATCCAGCGTGTCGCGCCGATGCCCCGGCCCTTCGCCGATCTTCACTTCGCGCGCGCCCAGCTTTTGAAACGCCTCGAGCGCGGCGGCGATCACCGCGGCGTCGGTATTGATGACGGTGGCGGCGTCAAACTCAACCAGGTTGGGCTTCAGCAGGACTCGCTTGCCGCGAACATCCAGACCGCACTCGCGGATTCCCGCGAGCATCCGGCTCACGAGATCGTCGGAATACGATCGCGCTCGCATGATCGCCACAGCCGACTTCCCCGCCGGACCGTCGGGCAGTTTCTCCGGCCTGCGAAGCTTCATCCCGGCATAAGTCCCGGCGACCGCCGCAACCGTTAGCCCCGCGAACTTCCTGCGTGTCATGTGCGTCCTCCCGCCAGGAACAGCCGGTAGTTGCCTTCCCGATGCCCCAGCGCCTGCACGGCTGCCAGCATCACGTCGCTCGACGCCCACGCGCTTTCGCCGGGCGGCTCTACGTTCCGGCCGTTACAACGCAGAGCAATCTGCAGCCAGGCTTTTGCCAATGAGGACTTGGTCTCCGCCCGAAATCGCTCGGCGACATCCAGCGCTCCCGCCAGTTCCTGCTCATTCCGCCCTTCCAGCCCCAGCAGCGCGAGGCCGGTGGTCTCCGGATACGACGGCAGATCGTAATTGAAGACGTTCGGATTTCCGCAGTTCCAGCCGCCATCGGCGCAGCGCCGGCTCAGAACCAGCTTCTCGCCTTCCTGAACGCGATGCGCCACTTCCGAAGTGCGGTAATGGTTCGCAATCTTCTTTAACGCCACCAGTGTATGCACGGTCGGCTCGATCCAGGACGCATTTCCGTCGCGCCAGGGCCAGCCTTCATGCGATACATTCAGTTTGGTCTTGATGACATGGAAAAAAGAAGCCGCTCGCATCGAGAGATCATGTTCGGCTCCCACCACGCCCAACAGCCAATCCACCGACTTGTGGACACTCGCGTCGTCCACGCCCCGAACGCTCGCCAATGTGACCGCGAGGGCCGTCACCCAGGTCCCTTCCTGGACTTCGCCGCTCGGCCGGTAACTCCCGTCCGATAACTGCCAGGAGCGCATCAACTTCCAGGCCCGGTCCAGATCGCCTGCCGATTCCGGCCGACCCTCGAGCGCCAGCATCGCATAGGCAGTCGGCTCAAACCACGATCCCTTGCCCGGGAAATAACCCCAGCCGCCATCCGGGGTCTGACTCTTGCGTAGAAATTCCAGCCGGGATTCCAGATACAATCCGCCCACGGAGGGGAGATCGGCGGATTCGACGTAAAGCTTTAGCGGAGTTGCAGTTTGAGAAAAATTGCGCCCGGCGTCGGATCGGGCGAATACGCTTCCACGTTCGCGAAACCCATCCGCTGATACAGACTCAATGCGTCCCTCATACTGGGCAGCGTGTCGGCGTAAAGCGTTTCATATCCGATGGCGCGCGCGGTTTCGATCACCGTTTCCACAAGATAGCGGCCCAGCCCTCTAGCTCGAAACTGTGGCCGCAGGTACAACCGCTTGACCTCGCCGGCCCGATCGTTCAAGCGCCTCAGCGCGATGGTACCAGCCGCGGTCTCCCGATCCCAGGCCAGCAAAAGCGCTCCCCCATCGGCGCCGTATTTGCCCGGAAGGCCTGCCAGCTCATCACCAAAACCTTGAAATTCATTCGGCAAGTCTATGGAATTCCAATACTCTCGCCACAGTTCACGCACCGCCGCCAGGTCGCCCGATCCCACTGCGCTCCGAACCACGAAATCTTCCCGCATCAGCGCAATACGGCGAACCGGCTGACAGAATATCCGAGCGCCGCTCCCAGGAAGACGTCCGACGGAAAATGCGCCAGCGTCGTGACTCGCGAGAATCCGACCGTAGCCGCCAATCCATACGCCACGAATGGAACCCACCGGCGCTGTTTCCCGTAGCGCCGCGCAATCACCGTCGCCACCGAAAACGCCGCGATCTCATGGCCGGATGGAAACCCGCCGTGACCCACCTTCACGCCGCCCGGGCTTTCAAACCAGGTGTCGCCAAGATTGCCGTTGGCCGGTATTTCCCCCGGCCGCAATCTCCGATCCGCGGTTTTCAACACGGTTGCAAGTATCTCGCTGTCGCCCACCGCCTCGCCCGCCAGTAGCGCCGTGTCCCGCGCGTAGGAGTCCTTGCGCCACAGCCCGATCGCATACAGCGACACGGGGACTGCCACGATTCCGATCGACATGTTCGTTCCACTAAACACCGAGTTGAATCGATGGAAGGCGTTTGTGTTCCTGAACGGCTTGTCAGTCCATGGATCAGCCGCCACAAGCCCCGCCGTCGCCGCCACGACGCCCAGGAACGGCACCCAGTAGTGATCGTGCGTCAAGCGCGCCGGGAACGTCCAAATCTGCTTCTGATCGTCAACAATGTTCGGAACCAGCTTCACCCAGCTCACGCTCCGGCCGGAGGGAGCGGCGTTTCCGGGATCTGGCGCTGGATTGGGAGGGTCCTGAGCGTAAGAGCGCGCCATGAGCCCGAGCCAGAGAAAGCCTGTGGCCAATATTCGGTTCATTCCGTTGGAAAGACGCTCGACCGGAGTTTTCCGTTGCCTTGAAGTCTACCCTAATGTCCGCCGCGGAACAGCGAAAATAGTTCGATCACCAGAATCGCCACCACCATCGCCTCGAGCACGAACGCCCGCGCCTGATGAAACTCGTTCATCATGAACTCGTACAGTTCGCCCGCGGTCCGCAGCTTCTCTTCTACCAGGTTGCGGTAATCGGTGACGCCTACGCGAGCCGCGGCGATGCGATACGCCCGGCCCACTTCGCGGTGATTCAGCTTGGCCTGGGAACAACGTAGAAGAGAATGGCGAGAACAATGACACTCAGAAGCTGAAACTGCATTGACCAGCTTCTCAAGAAGGCGAAGTTGTAAAACTGGCGCCGCTTGAAGGATGGGGCCTTCCGCAGAGAGTGAGATGGGTCCCGCATGACCGCATCCGCCTCCCGCTGGTAAAAGATCATGTGCTGTATTTCAACGTCGTTGGCATCCCAGATCCGCTTCAGCCAGAAATAAGCATACCCAAGGACAAATGCCGCGACAGCCCAATGTGGCACGAGCTCCGGGTGCTTAACGAAATAAATGCCGCCAATCGCAAACGTCCAGATCGATATGGTGACCTTTAGCTCATCTGTTCTCCGTCTGTCCCATCGTCCCGCAAAATACTCAGCTTGCTTCATGCAAGCGTCAAACAAAATCTTCTTCTGGTGGTCGCCCATAAGCAAAGTTCGGTAAACGGAAATCTCCTTTGCTACAGCCAAGTATATCTCGCGCCACTTGGGGTTCGTTCAAACGCACTCCGAATCAAAAGACCTCGCTGCAGGGTTGCGCGAGGTCTTCAATGGCGCTCCCCACAGCAAACACCGCTATCTACAAGGAGAAGAATAATACCTGCGAAGCCGATGTATGATTGGATTGGTATGCGGGCGACGGGTCTTGAACCCGTAAGCGCCTCTTACAGCGCGGCGGTTTTAAAGACCGCTGTGTTTGCTTTCCACCACGCCCGCGTGCTGAACAGGTGCAGGGGGCCAAAAGGCTCCCCTGCTCTTGGTGGCCCGCGAATCCGTACTTATATCACTTTGATCCTTCTTTTCCCTACGCCTGTGTCCGCAGCAAGGTACTGAGGCGGAACCGTCGTTTCAAACATCTTCTCCGCTGCGTTCCACGTTGTGGGAAGCATCTCTCTTTTTGGCGCATTCCAGCCAATATGGCGCAAGAAGGACTTAGCCGCCAAGCTCCCGGAATGGTGGTCCTGGGCGAAAGTGACTGTGAACGAGTTTTTGTCGCCCTTAGGCGCCGCCTTGATTGCCATCTTGTTACTGGTTTTGTCCCAAAGTATTACAACCGTCTTGATTCCTGCTTCTAACAGCACCCTGCAGGCCGCAGCGTTGATTGCTATCTTACCCCCTGTTGCAATCGATATGGTGGGAGTGTCAACCCTTGCGGACGTCCTCTTAAACACTTCGTAAGACAATTACGATTCTCTCCAGGACCCAAGTATACTACCCCAGAGTATTCTATGCAACCGTGAATGTTGACCTGAGTGCATCCCTATCTGCCATACGCCTACCGCTGGTGACGCATTCCTCCCACCACCGAGCCGCTGACAGAGCGAAGATCCGGTCACCGGCGATTGTCCTGCCATTCACAAGTCTCCTCTCCACAGAGTCAACTGCCTTGGCGCGGCGAGTCGATAGACCGCTGGGGCTCTACCCGAACCCGACCTCACCTCCTTCAGGACTCCCGCACGCGCCAAACGTCGCAGTGCGTTTCCGACGCTACTTTCCGGACGATTCTGGTTAATGACTACCCCGCGAGCCCTTAGCTCGCTAAGAATGCCCGGAGCACTCACCGTATCGAGCTGCTCGGCAACGACTTGAATTTCCCTACTCAACGCTCCGCGACCAAACCGGTGGACTTCCAATTTGGATCCAGGCCGTTCTGGATGGACAGGTAATTCCCATGGCGCGGAGAGAATTTCATCGATTAGATGAAGGTTCTCCTTCATCAACGCCGCCAGCGGGATCGACACCGCGACAAGCGACTTTACGCGCGCAATGTTGCGCTCCATATATGTAACACTTTACATTACGCGCGCAAGAAACCACGATAAGGCCCATGGCCGCATGCTCATGTATGTCTTTGAATTACAAGCACCAACGCGCTAGCTCAACATTCTTGAACAAACAGTGACCGGCATTGCGCGGCACAAAGATTCGATGCACGTTGCCTTCACAATGCACGATTGCACAACGCAGTCGATCACGAATATCGCCCCTGGCTGACAAGCGGTCAATGCCCGCCGCGGAACAGCGAAAATAGTTCGATCACCAGAATCGCCACCACCATCGCCTCGAGCACGAACGCCCGCGCCTGATGAAACTCGTTCATCATGAACTCGTACAGTTCGCCCGCGGTCCGCAGCTTCTCTTCCACCAGGTTACGGTAATCGGTGACGCCTACGCGAGCCGCGGCGATGCGATACGCCCGCGCATAAAACATATCGCTGAGGAACTTGATCGCATTGTCGGTGCGTTCGGTCAGTTCACGCACGTCGAGCCGAAGCGTATTCAACCGCTCGGCCTCACCCGCCATTCGCCAGCGCCGGAACAATCCGCCGCGATGCTCCAGCGTCTTGTACACGTTCTCCAGCACCCGTGTCAGAACATCGTCGTAATGCCGGAACTCGAGCAACTGCGTGTTCGCGTACTCGAGCAATTGAATGGTCGGCGCCGCGCCTTCCGCGGTGTCGTACACCAATGACGCTACCCAGCCAGTCACCAAGAGGTCGCTTGGATAATAGGACAGGCTGGACTGCAGCACTTCGCGCCGCTCGCTTTCGGCCAACGGCTGCGATTCACCGCGTACGATCTGGGCAATTTGTTCCCCGCGCTTCGACAGCATCACAGGCGCCGTCAACGGGCAGCCTTCTTCATCCAGCGCCTCTCGCAAATGGATGATGTAGTAATCTTCGCTGAGCCGCGCCGGATACGCCTGCACCAATGCGGGGGCCGCCCGCTCCATCCGCGACTGGATCAACTCGGCGGTCTTCCGCTCGATCTCCGGCGCAAGAATCCAGCGGTTCGACAAACGGATCAATTCCTCCCAGTCCGCCTCGAATTCCATCTTCAACTCGACGCTGGCCACGCCATAGTCGAAATACTTGATGCGGGCCTCGAATTTTTCGCCGGTCTCGATCGCAATCGGCTCCGGGTATTCGATGGCCGGCGGCCGCTCGAAGCGCACATACTCGGGCGCCGGGTGCTTGAAGCTGGGCTGCGGCCGGGCGGTTTCGGCGCCCACCAGATCGCGCAGCTTATCGATGCGGATCTCCTCCGCCACGTCGTACAGCACGAACACCCAAAACGATCCCCGCAACGGAGCCATCCCTTGTATTGTAGGTGTTGACTGAGCTTACCGACCGGCGGCGGTATAGTCCAGATAAATGTTGCCGATATTTGGGATGGACGAGGATTGCTCCAATGACAAAAGGATCGAAGTGGACTGGAATTTCCATACAACAGTTTTTATTGATCGGAAATTCTCCCCTCTTTGTGTTTCCTCGTTATCTGGATGGCCGTACTTTTGAATCAGCAAACCCCTGAGCGTGTCGAAGTCCTGCTGCCCCGCCGACGGCGCGGAGCTTGCCATCCCAAAGGTCGACCACAGCCGCACCAACGTAACCTTGTCACTGCCCTGACTCGCTCCAACCTGAACGCCCAGCTTCACATCGCCCATCTTCACGGGATGGAGATCGAGCAGTGTCCAGTTATCCTTGCTCTCGGGTTTGGCTTCGACTCCGTATGTTGATCCGACTTCGGCCATTGTCATGCTCCAGCGGATCTTGTCCCAGCCCTGGACATCCTTGGGCTGGCTGTACAGAGCAACGGCAAGCGCAAGCAAAGCCGCGAGTCGAACCACCCTCATATCGCGCTCCGATGCCGGTCAAACCACCATGCCCACGGGATCAAAATGAACGGCGCCGCGATTGCCAGCCATGCCACCTGCGCCACGCTATCCGGCGGAGGACCAAATGCATTGGCGACGTAAATCACGAGCAACAACGCCACGTAGACCCAGAACGCCCAGCGCCCGATGTGATCCTTCGCCCGTGTCGCGCTCACATACATCCAGACGCCCAGCGTGAACATCGTGATCTCTACAATCATCGTGCCTGCGATCGAGTTCCACAGCCCCAATCCGTAGCGCGCCCCGCCCGGGACCAGCGGCATATCCGGCCGATGCGTCACCCAATCCAGGACCCAATGGCTCACCACGCCGATCCAGATCGCGATCGCGCCCGGCCAATAGCGCGTGATCGCATAATAAAGCGCCCCAAAAGCCGTGGCCCAAACACACAGCATCAGCAAACTGTGCGACCACGGATACGAAACGAAGTCGAACGGAGTAAAGCGTGTATTGCCGGGATCGATCCGCACCTGCTCCCAGCCCAGCAGCAGAAAGAAAGGCCACAGGATATCGGCAACCTGCGGCGCGGCGAGCAACACGGCTTCCGAAGTGCGCGGCGCGAATCGCTTGGCCGCAAAACCGACTGCGAAGTGGCCGATGAACATGCGCTGCTCTCGCTATTTCACGCCCGACATCAACTTCACGGTCGGTTTGATCAGCAACACCAGCACCACCGCCGCCCCCAATGAAATGGCCGCTACCGTGCCAAATAACGTCGGCAGCGGCATCGACTCGTATAGCGACGCAGCGGTCCCCGCCAGATAATCGCCGATGCTGATGGAGACAAACCACATGCCCATCATCATTCCCGCCACGCGCGCCGGCGCCAGCTTCGTCATCGCGCTCAGTCCCACCGGGCTCAAGCACATCTCGCCCACCGTTTGAATGAAGTAGGTTCCCGTCAACCACCAGGGCGAAACCAGCGCATTCCCGATCGCGGCCCTCGCCGGAGGAATTAGAATCGCGAAAGCGATCGCGCCAAACAACAATGCCCAGGCGAATTTCGTCGGGATGGAAGGCTCAAGCTTTCCCAGCGCTATCCACAGCCATGCAAACACGGGGGCGAGAAGTATTACAAAAGCCGCTGGGACGAATTGGAACCAACTCGGCGGAAAATCGAATCCAAGCACCACGTGGCGCGTGCTCCGCTCGGCGAAAAGATTGAGCGACGATCCGCCCTGTTCATAGGCGGCCCAAAACACCGCCGACGCCAGGAACAGGACCAGAATCGCGGCCGATCGCTTGCGCTCCAGCGTCGACCAGCCAGGCGCAAGCAGCAGCCAGCCGAAGACCACCGCGGAAACCAGAATCAAGACGATACCCAGCACCGCGGAAATTCGCTCCGCCGTCAGCTCCAATCGTCCCGCCGATGCCAGCAATCCGACTGTCCCCAGAATCAACACCGTCGCCAGGCCTCCCAGCACCGCATTGCGTTTCAAACGCCTGCCAGCTTCGGGAGTCTTGGGCGCCGCCGGATGCAGCCCGGCCGATCCCAAATATTTGCCGCCCAGCGCGTATTGAATCAGCCCAGCCATCATTCCCACGCCCGCCAATCCAAAACCCAGGCGCCAATTGATTCGCTCGCCCACCCATCCGCAGGCTAAGGGCGATAAACCTGCGCCGAGATTGATCCCCATGTAGAAGATCGAGAATCCCGAATCGCGCCGCCGGTCGGCCTGAGCGTACAACTGGCCGACGATTGTGCTCACGTTCGGCTTCAGCAGGCCGGTTCCGAGAATCAGCAGACCCAGCCCCGCGTAGAATCCCGCGAGGCTCGGGCTCATCAAAGCAAAATTGCCCGCCACGATCAAAATCCCGCCGTAAAGCACGGCTCGCCTTTGCCCGAAGATGCGATCCGCGACCCACCCGCCGGGCAGGCTCAGCAAGAGCGCCATCGCTGTGTAGAATCCGTAAATCGCGCCGGCCTTTACCACGGGGAAGCCCAGGCCGCCTTTGGCCACGCCGGCCGTCATGAACAGGATCAGGATGGCGCGAATACCGTAATAGCTGAAGCGCTCCCACATCTCGGTGAAGAACAGCGTCGCCAGCCCGCGCGGATGCCCGAAAAAGCCGGTGTCGTAGGGGGTCGCTTCAAGCGCTTGTTTCATGTCTAAGCTGTAACGCTAGCACGTCTGCGCGGCCAGATGCCGTGCGCCTGCGCTATACTCTCTGTCACCGAGCGCCAGGCATGAAATTACTTTCCAAATTCAATCTCATGTTGGTCGCCTTGTTCGGCGCCGGCTCCATCCTGATCGCCATCACCGCGTACCAGTTTCTGATGCGCAATGCCCGCAGCCAGGTGATCCAGCAGGCCGAGCTGATGATCGAAAGCGCCCGCTCCACGCGCCAATACACCTCCGATGAACTCGCGCCGCTGCTCGAGGCGCTCGGAGAACACGAGAACCGCTTCTTGCCCGAAACCATTCCCTTCTACGCCGCCACCGTCACGTTCGACTATCTGCGCAAACAGTATCCCGCCTACACCTACAAAGAGGCGGCTCTGAACCCCACCAACCTGCGCGATCGCGCCGTCGATTGGGAAGCTGACTTGATTAGCTACTTCCGCAATCATGCCGGTCAAAAGGAGCTGGTGGGCGAACGCGACACCCCCACCGGACGCATGCTCTACATCGCGCGCCCCATTACCACCGAATTGGCCTGCATGCAGTGTCACCGCCAGCCCGCCGAAGCCCCGCCCGGCATCGTGAAGACGTATGGCGGCGTGAATGGCTTTGGCTGGAAATCGAACGAAACCGTGGCAGCGCAGATCGTGTCTGTGCCCATGGCCGTACCCATCCAGATCGCGCGCGAGGCATTCCGCACGCTGGTGATCTACTTGATCTTGGGCTGCACTCTCTCGCTCGCCGCCATTGATGCAGCGGTGCTTTTGCTGGTGATCCGGCCCGTGCGCAAGCTCTCCGAAATGGCCGATCGCGTCAGCATGGGCGACATGAACCTGACCGAGCTGCCCATCCGCGGCGGCGATGAAATCGCCGGCCTCACCGCATCCTTTAATCGGATGATTGTGAGCCTCCAGAAGGCGTTCCGGCTGCTGAACGGCTAAGTGGCACTCGCAGCGCGTTGCCGAGAAATTGCTCGCGCTGGCTCACCGAGCTGATCTCCCGCGCCAGCGTTTCGCACAACTCGTTGAGCGTGTGGCTCCCGGACGCGGCGCGCCGCACCAGGATGTGGGCAATCGGCCCAACGTAGGTCACCAGTTCTTTGCTGATCCGATCGAGGTCAGCCTCGCTATAGGCCAGGTTGGCCGGCGCTTTGCCATCGGCCGTCACGGAAACTTGCGAACCAATCCCCGATCTCTGCATCGTGAACGTCGCGGTCTCATTCAGCCGGAGCTTGTCCAGGGCCGCCAGCGCCGCCAGGAATTCGTCCGCGGTCGAAAACCGTTCCGCCGGGCTCTTTGCCAAAGCCTTCAGAATAATCCGCGCGAGTTCCTCGGGCACCTGCGGATTCAGCTCAACCGGCGACCGTGGCGCTTGATGCAAGTGCGCGACGATGATGGTGTACGCAGTGCCGCCTTCACCCGCTTCAAACGGCGGCCGGCCGGCCACCATCTCATACAACATCGCACCAGTCGAATAAATGTCGGACCGTGCGTTCGCCCGCTCGCCCCGCGCCTGCTCGGGTGAGACGTAATACGGCGATCCCAGCATCGTGCCCGGCTGCGTCAGTTCAGCGTCGTGGCCCACCGAGGTTAACGAGGCCGCCAGTCCGAAATCCAGCAGCTTCACCACGCCGTGCGACGCGATCATCACGTTCGACGGCTTGATATCCCGATGAATCACCCCGTGCCCGTGTGCGTACGCCAGCGCTCCCAGTACCTGCGACCCGTATTCCAGCGCCTGCCCTAGCGTGATTCCGGGCGAATGAAGTTTATCGCGCAGGCTGACGCCTTCCACGAACTCCATCACCATCACCAGCTCATCGTGAATCCGAAACGCGTTGTGCAGCGACGCGATGTGCGGATGCTCCAGGCTGGCCTGCAGCCGGATCTCGCGAAGAAACCGCTCTTCCTTGTCGGGCTTGGCCGAGACGTTCGGCAGAATGACCTTCAGGGCCTCGACGCGCTGCGAGATCGCATGGCGCACCTTGTAGACGGATCCCATGCCGCCCGCCCCGAGCGGAGCCAGCACTTCATAGTCCCCGATCCGATCGCCCGTCTCGAAGATCATCTTGCCGCCCTGATCCACGCCCTTGAACCTCCGCACCCCGCCCTTCCGATGATGTCAAGTTTCGCCCCTCCAGGGCAAATTCCCAGTCTCCCTCGTGTTCCTCGTTTTCCCGAGTCACCCCAGCCCCCCAAAACCTCACCGCCTGTAACAAGCTTGCGTCAGAGCACCGTCATTAGTACGATAGGTCCTTCGTCCACTTTTAGGGAGGAATTGAAATATGAAGTTTTGGTCGAGCCGGATGACCCTCGCGGTCGCCGGCATGTCAGTCGCCGGGTTTGCGTTCGCCAGCCACGCCGCGGCACAAGAGAAGCCAAAGACGGCCGGAGAAGTCTTCAAGAACGTCACCACCAGCACCCTCAAGGGCATCACGGTGGATGAATTCATGGGAAGCATGGGCGTCATGGCGGCAGCGCTCGGTTGGGATTGCTCAGATTGTCATACCGGCGCCGGCACCGACAAAGTAGTGTGGGAATCGGACACGCCCAGAAAAGTGATGGCGCGCAAAATGACCGAAATGGTCGCCGTCATCAACAAAACCAATTTCGGCGGGGCGCAGATGGTGACCTGTTGGACCTGCCATCACGGCCGCGATATTCCCGCCACCACCATTGCTCTGGATCACCTATACGGTCCACCCAACGACGAACAAGACGACGTCATCGCCGCGGATCCTCAACCGGCAGCTTCCGCCACCCAGATTCTTGATAGGTATATTCAGGAGCTCGGCGGCGCGCAGAAGCTAGCCGGCCTCAAGAGCTTCGTCGCCACTGGAACACAAGAAGGCTACGTAGACGTGAAGGGCGGCGGCCAATTCCAGATCTTTGCGAAAGCTCCCGATCAACGCAGGGTGCAGATCCGGTTCCCCGACGCTCCAGACCGCGGGGACCAAACGCGATCCTTCAACGGCAAGATTGGCTGGGTAACCACGCCACGCGCATTGCTGGGCGAGTACGAAGTCACCGGAACGGAGCTGGACGGCCAGAAGCTGGATGCCGAACTTTCCTTCCCAGGCCAGATCAAACAGGTCCTGACCGGTTTGCGCGTCGGCTACTCCGATTCGATCGACGGCAAAGAGGTCCAGGTGGTTCAGGGCCACGGTCCCCGAAACCTTCTCGCCACGCTGTATTTCGACAAGAAGTCGGGCCTGCTGGTGCGGCTGCTGCGTTATGGCCGGTCGCCCATCGGCCGCGTTCCCACGCAGGTGGATTACGCCGATTATCGGGACGTCAACGGGATCAAGTTCCCCTTCAAATACAAATTCTCCTGGCTGGACGGGCGCGACGCTTTCACCATAAGCAAGGTCGAAGTGAACGTGCCCGTCGACGAGTCGAAATTCGGCAAACCGTCGCTCGGCAAGTAGCCGCACGTATAGATAGAGCTCCGCAGCGCGTAGGCATCTCGGCTCCGCGCTGTGGAGTTGCAACAGCTCACCGATTTGTTCTCCCTAGCCGGCAAAGCTTGCGATCTCGCTCTCTCCTAATGGCAAAAATGCTCGGCTAGCCACTTGCGCCACCCGCAGTGCCGATCCAACGGCACTTCCGATCCCGGCCTCGGGCTACAATGTCCTCAGAGGACATCCTTCGCATGACAACCCTGGCCACGAAACAGCAGATCTTGGACGCAGCAGGGTACGACTACAATTTCGACCGCCAGGTCTATTTCAACCGCAAGGCGAGGAAAGTTTTCAGCGTCGAGTTTATCGCTGATAACGACGAAGCCAAGCTCGACGAGAGCATACGCGAGAGTACGGATGCGCGTGAGTGGCGATTCTATTTCAACGTGCCGCCTCCTGAGTCCGTAAAACGCCAGATTGAGAGCGTGCTTGGCTGATGACGGCCGCACCGTCGAGGATCGGCTGAGAGAAGAGTACTTCCAGCTGCTACCGGAGATTCGGCGCGTGACCGGACAGCTTGAGGCCCAGATCAACTACCACCTGCTCCCCATCGCGAACGCCCTGAAAGAGTACGAACAGATCATCGTCAAATCCAGGGTCAAAGAGTGCGAGAGCGCGGTTGATGCTCTCCGGCGACGCCGTGGCCAAGAAGGAGCCAGCTTTGACAACGATCAACCCTCCAGGTACAGCCTGACAAGCCTGAACGATCTGGCTGGTTTACGGATTCTTGTTTTTCCCCGAAAACGGATGCTCGAAGTAGACCGGACTCTGCGGGAGATGTTCGGTTCCTGGACCGCCGATCCCGTAGAGGCGGATGGTCAGGTGCTGGCGTTGAAATACCACGGCTACTCTGACGCGAGCCAGCGCATCCGCGGCGAATACCAGATCGTTTCCACCCTGATCGGTCTTTTCTGGGAAGTGGAGCATTCCGCGATTTACAAGCCCGCTCCTCACCTCAAAGGTGTCGCGCAGCATATCGCTATGCAAGAACGGACCAAAGGTGTACTGGAAGCGCTGAAAGCGTTCGAAGACGAATTCGAGGCCCGCCTTCATCTCAATCCGCCCCCAAGCTAACCGGCGGCGCCTGCCCGCCCGCACCTGTCCCAATCCCGGAGAATGCCACAATAGAGATACATGACAGGAAACGAGATCCGCGAGACGTTCCTCAACTTCTTCGCGGCTAATAGCCATCGCATCGTTCGCAGCTCGTCGCTCGTGCCGGCCAACGACCCCACGTTGCTCTTCACCAACGCGGGCATGAACCAGTTCAAGGACGTCTTCACCGGCCTCGAAAAGCGCGACTACACGCGCGCCACGATCGTCCCAGAAGTGCGTCCGCGCCGGCGGCAAGCACAACGATCTCGACAACGTCGGCTACACGCGCCGCCACCACACGTTCTTCGAGATGCTCGGCAACTTTTCCTTCGGCGACTATTTCAAGAAGGACGCCATCGCCTTCGCCTGGGAGCTGCTCACGCGCGATTTCGCCATTCCCAAAGACAAGCTCTACATCACCGTCTTTCGCGAGGACGACGACGCCGAGCGGCTTTGGCAGGAAGTGGCGGGCGTCCCGAAGTCGCGCATCTTCCGCCTGGATGAGAAGGACAATTTCTGGCAAATGGGCGACACCGGCCCGTGCGGTCCGTGTTCGGAGATTCATTACGACTTCGGCCCCGAGGCCGGCCCCGGCGAGTTTCCCAACGATCCCGGCGAGCGCTTCGTCGAAATCTGGAATCTGGTCTTCATGCAGTTCGATCGCTCGGCCGACGGCGTGATGACGCCGCTTCCGCGTCCCTCCATCGACACCGGCATGGGACTGGAGCGCATCGCCTGCGTGCTGCAAGGCAAGATCTCGAATTACGAGACGGACCTGCTGCAGCCCGATCATCCATCGCGCCGCGGAATTGTTTGGAGTCGCGTACGGCGACGATCCGCGCACCGATGTCGCGCTGCGCATCAATGCCGATCACAGCCGCGCCACCGCCTTCCTGATTCATGACGGCGTGACGCCGTCCAACGAAGGCCGCGGCTACGTGCTGCGCAAAATCATGCGCCGGGCCATTCGCAATGCCCGCATGATCGGCCGCGAAGAACCGTATCTCTACGAACTCACCGGCTTCGTCGCCGATCTGATGAAGCCCGGCTACCCCGAGATGCTCGAAAGCATCCAGCGCGTCGCGCGCGTCGTGAAGGACGAAGAGCATCGCTACGCGACCACGTTCCAGGTGGCGGAAAAGGTCTTCCTCGACGAAGCGAAGTCGGCTGCCGGTGGCGTGCTGCCCGGTCCGGCCGCGTTCAAACTCTACGACACCTTCGGCCTTGCGCTCGACGAGCAGGAGGAAATGGCTCGCGAGCGCGGCCTGACCATCGACCAAGAGGGCTTCCAAGCTGAGATGGAAAAGCAGCGGACGCGCGCCCGCGCCAGTTGGAAGGGCGCCGACAAAGCCCAGATCCCGGCCGTCTACAAGGATCTTCCGCCGACCGATTTCATCGGCCGCGAAACGCTCGAATCGCCCGTCAAAGTTGTGCGCGTCATCGAGCACGACGGCAACACCGAGCTGGTCTTCAACAGCACGCCGTTCTACGCCGAAGCCGGCGGCCAGGTCGGCGATACCGGCGTTTTGGTTTCGCCTTCTACGGGCGACACTGTCGCCATGGTGCAAGACACGCGGAAGGTCGCCGGGCGCAACCGTTCACTCGGTCGAACTGCTCGCGCCCATCCACGAAGGCGACCAGTTCATCGGCAAGGTGGACGGCGATCTGCGCCATTCCACCATGCGCAACCACACCGCGACGCATCTGCTCCACGCCGCGCTTCGCAAGGTGCTCGGACCGCACGTCAAACAGGCCGGCAGCATCGTCGATCCCAATCGCCTGCGCTTCGACTTTACGCATTACGCGCACACCGATCCCGAGGAGCTGGCCGAAATTCAAAAGCTCGTCAACGAAGAGATCCTGAAAAACATCGAAGTCCATACCGATGTCATGGATCTCGACCAGGCGCTCAACACCGGCGCCATGGCGCTGTTCGGCGAAAAATATGGCGATCGCGTGCGCGTGGTTTCGATCCCCGGCTTCAGCAAGGAGCTGTGCGGCGGCACGCACGTCCATCGCACCGGCGACATCGGCCTGTGCGTCGTCACCTATGAAGCCAGCATTTCGGCGGGCGTTCGCCGCATCGAAGCCATCACCGGCGAAGCGGTTTTGAAGAAGCTCCAAGAGGAAGCTGCAGGCTTCGCAACAGGCGCAAGAGAAACTCGCCGAGGAAAAACGCGCGCTCGAACGGCAGATCGAACAGATGAAGGAAAAGCTCGCGCGGGCGGAAGTCTCGGGCCTCGAAAGCGGCGCTCGCGACATCAAGGGCGCGAAGGTTTTGGCCGCGCAGGTTGCCGGCATGGACCGCGAACAACTGCGGACCATGGTCGACTCTCTGCGCGTCAAGTGGAAAACCGCCGTGGTCATCCTGGGCTCGTCTCAGGATTCCAACGTCGCCATCGTCGTCGGCGTCACCAAGGACCTCACGTCGAAAGTCCACGCGGGCAAGCTCGCTGGCTCGGTCGCGCAGGCCGTCGGCGGCAAAGGCGGCGGACGTCCCGACATGGCCGAAGCAGGCGGCAAAGATCCCGCGGCACTCGCCGGCGCGCTCGATTCGGCTTACAGAACGTCGAGGGAATGCTGTAGCCGTGGAGACCTTCGATGTGGTCGTCGTCGGCGCCGGCCCCACCGGCCTTGCCTGCGGCATTGAGCTGAAGCAGCGCGGCCTGAACACCGTCCTGATCGACAAGGGCTGCGTCGTCAATTCGCTCTACAACTATCCGACGCACATGGTGTTCTTCACCACGCCGGAGCTGCTCGAAATCGGCGGCCTGCCGATGACGTCGCTCAACGAAAAGCCCGGCCGCACCGAAGCGTTGAAATATTATCGGCGCGTCGCTGAATATTATTGTCTCAACATCCACCAATACGAGCGCGTGCTCTCGATCACCGGCGATGACGGCGATTTTCGCGTCACCACCAGCAAGGCCGAATATCAGCGCGCGCAAAATCGTCCTCGCCACCGGCTACTACGACGTGCCGAACATGCTCAACGTCCCGGGCGAAGAGCTGGACAAAGTCATCCACTACTACAAGGAGCCGCATCCTTACTACAATCACGACGTGCTGGTGGTGGGCGCGAAGAACTCCGCGGCCATCGCGGCGCTCGAATTGTATCTGGACCGGCGCGCGCGTCACGATGCTCCATCGCGGATCGGGGATATCCGATCGCGTCAAATATTGGATCAAGCCCAACATCGAGAATCGCATCAAGAGCGGCGAGGTCAAGGCGCTACTTCCACTCGCGCCTGATCGCAATTCATCCCAAGTACGTTGAAATCGAGACGCCCGAAGGTCCCAAGACGACTCGCCAACGATTTTGTTTTTGCGATGACCGGGTACCGGCCGGATCTGGAATTCCTGGCATCGCTCGGCATCCGCCTGGAACCTCAGATCGCAGAAACCTCGCACCAATCCCCAAACGCTCGAAAGCGACCGTCCCGGGCATTTTCCTGGCCGGCGTCATCGTCGCCGGGATGCACACCAACGAAATCTTCATCGAGAACGGCCGATTCCACGGCAAACAGATCGCCGAGGCCATCGCGGAGTCCCTCTCGTCATGAACTCGACGAGACTTTGCCGAAGCTCGCCAGTCGCGGCCTTGGCCGCTCCTGCTGCTCGCGCCATCGATTCCAAATTCAGCGGCGTGATGATCGGCGCTCAAACCTACAGCTTCCGCACTCTGCCTTCGCTCGACGATTGCATCGCCGCCATGAAGCAGATCGGCCTCGGTTACGCCGAACTCTGGGAAATCCAGATCCTGCCGAAGGATCGCTCGCAGCTCGCGGCCTGGCGCACGAATCCGCCCATGGACGAGATCCGCGGCATTCGCAAGAAGTTCGACGACGCAGGCATCGATCTTTACGCTTTCAATTACAGCTTTCGCGACGAGTTCACCGACCAGCAGATCGAGCAAGGCTTTCTGATGGCGAAGGCGCTGGGCGTGACGCGCATCACTGCTTCGGCGAACGTGGACATTTCGCCGCGCGTCGACAAGTTCGCCGAGCAATACAAAATCTACGTCGGCTATCACGATCACGACAGCATGAAGCCGAACGAATTCTCGACGCCGGACGATTGGAAGCAGGCGCTGGCCGGGCGCTCGAAATACACCGGGATCAATCTCGACATCGGCCATTTCACCGCCGCCGGTTTCGATCCGGTCAGTTTCCTCGAAGAACACCACGCAAAAATACTTACGCTGCACATCAAGGATCGAAAGAAGAATCACGGCCCGAATATGCCGTTCGGCGAAGGCGATACCAACATCAAAGGCGTGCTCGAAGTTTTGAAGACTAAGCGCTACCCGATCCCCGCCATGATCGAATACGAGTATGGCAAGCCGGGGATGGACGCGGTGGCCGAGGTAAAAAAGTGTTTCGACTACTGCAAAGCAGCGCTTGCCTAGGGCTCCTCGCGCTTGCAGGCTGTTCGCAACATCGTTCCCTGCGGCAGGATGCGGAAGGCGCGGAGGATCGTGCCATTCGTTATGCCGATGCACACAGTGGGCCTCATTCCGGGCATTTTGAGAGTATGGCCGAGTACGGGCGAGTCAGAGATCAGCAAATGGACGAAATGTTTAAAACAGTTGCTGCTCAACACGGGGTCAGCGAGGAGCAGGTTCGGCAGTCGCTGGCTGATCGTCCGGCCGGAGCGGACATACTCGCACTGCTCTCGTTCGGAGCGTTTTATGCAGGCGCAGTTTATCTGATCTCGCGCCGGATCAACTCCACCGCGATGACGATATATCTCTCGGTAGTGTCGAGCGCGCTCGCACTGTTCTTGGGTGAGGGTTGGGCGATCTTGGTTGAGAGCATCCGGCTGGGCACTGGCCACCTGAGTTACCGCATGGGCCGAATTCCATGGGGGCATCATCGGATGGCCTTGTTCGTTACCGCTCTGGTTCTGTTCTGGACTGTCGCGCTGCTTCGGCGGCGGCCGCCCGTGTCAGCGTGATCGCGCCGCTCCGGCTGCCGCGGGTTTCTGCACTTCCACGGGTGCAGCGGCCGCGGGCTCCACTTCCTTGCCGGCATCTTTGCGCACCAGTCCCAACGCTTTGCGCAGCTCGGTATCGATCTTCTGCCGAATATCCGGATTGTCCTTCAAAAACTGGCGCGCGTTCTCGCGGCCCTGCCCGATGCGCTCGCCTTTGTAGCTGTACCACGAGCCGACTTTTCTCCACGATGTTTTGCGCCACGCCCAGGTCGATCAGATCGCCTTCGCGCGAGATGCCTTCGCCGTAAATGATGTCGAACTCAGCTTCACGGAACGGCGCCGCTACTTTGTTTTTGACGATCTTCACCTTGGTGCGATTGCCCACCACTACATCGCCTTCCTTGATGGCCGCAATGCGCCGGATGTCGGCTCGCACCGACGAATAAAACTTCAGCGCCCGGCCGCCGCTGGTGGTTTCCGGATTGCCAAACATCACTCCGATTTTTTCACGGATTTGGTTGATGAAGATCAGACAGGTATTCGATTTCGAAACGCTGCCGGTGAGCTTGCGCATGGCTTGCGACATTAGCCGCGCTTGCACGCCCATGTGGCTGTCGCCCATTTCGCCGTCGAGCTCGGCTTTGGGGACAAGCGCGGCCACCGAGTCAACCACCAACACGTCGATGGAGCCCGATGTGATCAGGGCGCTGGTGATTTCGAGCGCCTGCTCGGCGAAATCGGGCTGGGAAACCAGCAGATTGTCGACATCCACGCCAAGTTTGCGGGCGTAAATCGGATCGAGCGCGTGTTCCACATCGATGAAGGCCGCCATACCGCCGGCCTTTTGCGCCTCGGCCACGACTTGCAGCGCGACGGTGGTCTTGCCCGACGATTCCGGGCCGAAAATTTCAACAATGCGGCCCCGCGGAAATCCGCCAACGCCGAGCGCGTTATCGAGCGAGATGGAGCCGGATGAAATGGCTGCCACCTGAACGATCGCTTCTTTCGATCCCAGGCGCACAATGGAGCCTTTGCCAAACTGCTTTTCGATCTGGCCTAACGTGAGGCCGAGGGTGCGTGCCCGTTCTTTTTCGTCCATGCGTAATGATCCTTAGGAATGCTCTTGTTTCGCCGGGGGAAACTCCATTGTAACAGCACCGCGTTTCCAACGACGCAGCGTGCGGGCGCACAAGTTGCATTTTGCTTTGCTTGGCGTACTAACCGCAAAATAGAACAATTTCTACTGTTCGCGTTTTGGCTGTTGAGGCTGCTGGCGCTGCTCGAAGCTTTTCACGAATTCGAGCATCGCGGTGCGCTCGCCGTCGTCGAGTTTGCCGTCGCTGTTTTTGTCGAACATCTTGAAGACCTGAGTCAATCTTTCAACGGCTCCGGGCGACAGCATCTCGTACGGCAAGTCCTGCAGCGTTTCCACCTTGCTCAGGAATTGGTCGACATACTGGCGGCCGATGTCGCGCTGCAGATCGCGAGCATCGTCGGTCGTGGGCAGCAAAACCGTCAGGAACACCAGGGCCATTTCGTCCTTAGTCTCTTCACCCCAATGAATGCGGACCGGTGGATGCACGGGGTTGTGCGGGTTGTTTTCCGAATTATCGTAGGTGTACACGAGATCGATGCGGGTGCCCTTCGGAAGGTCGAGCGGCGTCTTATAGCGATAGGCGTTCTGCCAGTTGAAATCCCAATCCTTGATCCAGATGAGAGGTTGGGTGGAGCCGTCGGGCAGAGTCGCCGTCACCTTCATGTCTTTGCACAAGTAGTGAGCATGCGGGGTGACGCCCGCGAGTTGAACGTCACGCGGCAAAGTCAGCGACGATTTCGCGACGTAGTTCGCATCGCCGGGTGCGATATTCAGGTGATGATCGAACAACAGAATCGATGTGCGGCCTTTGGTGGGAGGCCCCGAGAATGCGAGGCCGAGCGATGACTGATCCTGTTCGGGCTTTCCCGAAGGATGGTAATGAATCTGAATCACGACGTCCATGCCCTGGCGAATCGGCTGTGAAAGCGCGGGATCGCGGGGCGGCGGCGTCAAACCCGGCGCCCATCCTCCGATCAATCCGGCGGCGGGAAAACCGGGACCGCCGAAACATGGATAGCTTCCATTGGAACTCGCATCCGCCATCTTCTTCGCCTGGCCGCTGGCGTCCAAGAACACCAGCGCATGATGCACGATTCGCCGGTTCTCCGGGCGGAACTCGATGCCATCGATATACACGTCATGATCGAGGCCGGTGGGAAGAACGAAGCAGCGGTACTGATCGGGGCCGTCGGCCGGCAGCGAATATTTCACCGGGATGGTGAGCACTTGATCGGGCTGGCCGCCTTGCCATCCATCGGTGAACTTGGGAGCCTGCGGTTTATCGCCGTCGCCTTCGGGCGCGCCGGCTTTGGCCCAATCCTTGATGAGCGCGATCTGCGCATCGGTGAGGCGGCGTTCGGCGGCGAAATCGCCGTATCCAGGCTCGGCTTTCCACGGCGGCATGAAGCGGCCGCTGACCGCTCCTGCAATCAAAGAAGCCCGCTTCGCGGCGTCCTGATAGGTGAGCAAAGAAAACGGCGCTACCTCGCCGGGGCGATGGCAGGTGGAGCAATTGTTGTAGAGGATGGGAGCGATGTCCTTATTAAAGGTGGGCGCGGCAGCGGAAGTGGGCGGCGCGGCGACTGCTGCGACCGGCAGCGCTAACAACAAGATGCCCAACGATTGTTTCATAATAGATGAACCTCTATTTCACCGGATTGATGGCACAACCGAACGCCTTGGTGCGGGGATGCGCGACGGGCTTGCCTGCGAGCACTGAATCCAGGGCTTCCCGCAAATCGAACCTGGTTGGCACTTGGCGGCGGATGTTGAAATCTTCGACCAGGTTATCGATGCGCCCCAGGTAGAGCAGCGTCCCATCGGGTGTGAGGACAGCGGCTGAAGGAATGGTTGTCGCGCCCGTCATCTTTGCAAGCGTCTGATGGGGATCGAAAAGCACCGGGAACGAGAACTGGTAGTCCTTGGTGTGCTGCACAACGTCGGGGTCGGCGATGGTCGTGTCGGCTTGCACCGCGTAGAAGGCGACGCCCCGCGCTTCATAGTCCCGCCGGGTGCGATTCATTTCCGGGACCTCGTTGTTGCTCAAAGGACAATCGGTAGTCGTAAAGAATACGACGATTGCCTTCTTTCCGTTCCATTCCTCGGCAGAGTGAAGCGCGTTGTGGGTGTCGCGCAGGGCGAACTCGGGACGCCGGACGGCGGCAGAAGCGGCGGCGCACAGAAATACGCCGGCTAGTACAACTCGAAGCATGATGCTTCCAGTCTAATTGGTTTTCAGCTCCGCGTACAATTGACGGACAAAGCGCTCGGAGGTGGTGGAGGCGTTCGGAATGTTGTCGTAATCGGAGGTGGGCTTGGCGGCCAGCACCTCGTCCACGGTCTTTCCCTGCTGGACCAAGGCATTCACTTTGTCGCGAACGGCCAGAAGCATGTCTCGATGGGCGATTACGGCCGCTCGATTTACCATGGGCCCGTGGCCGGGAATGATCTTGGTGTTGGGTCCGGCCATGCCGATGGTGACGCCAAGCCCTTCAATCATCCCGTTCAACGATCCACCATTGGTGCGGTCGATATTCGGAAACTGGACGGAGCGGAAATAGTCGCCGGTCATGAGCACGTCGTTGTGCACGAAGTGAACCAGCGTGTCGCCGTCGGTGTGGGCGCGGTGAATGGGAATCAATTGGACTTCCTCGCCATCCATGTGAATGGTGACAGGACCTTCGTAGGTGACTACCGGAAGCGCGGCGGCTGGTGCGGGAGTGCCAGGGGTGCCATTGGCGCCGGGAGACGGATGAGCCAAGCGGTAACGCAGCTCATCGCGGGCGAAGATGGTGGCGCCCATTTTCGCGAAGTTTTCGTTGCCGCCGGTGTGGTCGCCATGGACGTGGGTGTTGACCATGAAGCGGATCGGCTTATCGGAAATCTGGTGTATAGCCGCGGCGATCTTCTGCGATAGCGGCGCGAACTGGGAATCGACCATGAAGATTCCATCGGCGCCAGCCAGCACGCCGATAGTGCCGCCCTGGCCTTCGAGCGTGGAGAAGTTGTCGCTGATCCTGGTGGTCTTGATTTCCACTTTGCTGAAATCGGGTTGCGGGGCTTGCGCGTAGGCGAGCGTGGCCAGCGCCGCGAATGAAAGGGCAAACAGGGTGGTTTTCATTTGGGTAATAGTGTATCAGGCTGCGAACAGCGCAAAGGTCAAGAGGCGTTCTTCATCTGCTTCACCAGGGTAGGAAGACAGCCAGAATTGGCGGGACTACGAGTTTAGACGAGAAATACAGGGCTGCACCACACTGGAGCAACAATAGGAGTATGCCAGTCCGCACAAAAGCACGGCGTAGCTCCAGAACCAAGCCCTTACGTCAAAGCGTGACCATTCCAGCAGCTCTGGTAGCCGAGGTACGCCGCGTTGCCAAGGAGCGAAAACTCACACTGAGCCGCGCATTGGTGTCCCTCGCTGAGCGAGGTATTCAAGCGGACGTGGATGCCCAAAAGAAGCTGAAGGCCGCTTACAGGCGGTTAATGAACGAACAGGATCCACGCGCAAAAAACGACGCAGGCAAGGATCTGGTACGGGCGATCTTTGGGACGGACGCGATTGCCGAAGATACGCTTCGCTGAGCTTCCACGAGAACTGTGGCAGCATCTGCTCGATCGGGTTCAGGAGCGCAAGATCAGCATCGCGGATATCGAGAAGCTGCAACAGTGGGTCAGGTCCGAACCGTTTGCGCCGGATGGTGATCGGTACAAGGACTTCGGCTCGTTTAGACTTTGTGGCTCTGGCGAGTACCCGCGGACGGTGCTGATTGAGAAAATATCCGACGCGATAGGCGGAATCTTTAGGCCGTACCAGATCCGTCGGGTGGCCGAAGCTGTCAAGGAACTGCCTTCCAGGTCTCTGAATACGGGCTAAACCAAGTTGAACTAAGTTATACTGAACGCACGTATGGCCAGGACCACCAAAACTCTCGGATTCTCGGTGCCCCCTCAAGTTATGAGGGAAGTGGAATCACTTGCCAGAAAAGAGCGCCGCACTAAGAGCGAGCTCTTTCGCGAGATGGTTCGCGTATACCAACGATTTCGGCTGCAGCGGGATCGGGACGAAACGCGCTGGGTGGACAACCTTATCCAGGAAGCGAAGGCAGAGCAAGACAGGAACCCGATGACGATGGAGGGGATGCTCGCCGAAGATGAACGACTTTCACAATACCGGCTGAAAAGAGCTAAGCAGCCCGGAACCAAGATCGACCTCGCCAGCGCGAGGCGCATCATCCATGAGCGACGTAAAGCACGGAAGGCTACTTAGGGTTGTTCTAGATACGACCGTTTACTTTTCGGCTTCACGAAGCGTGGTGTTCCGTTTGGTATCTGGCGCGCAGCATTCGACCGCTGCTATATTCTCACCGTTCCACCAGGCTATTGTTCAAGAGATCGCCGGTGTGCTCCGCTCCGACGCCGGTTGGGAAGAGTCCCGCATTGTTCGCCGGCTCAAGCTTCTCGCGAATCTTGCCGAAATCGTGCAGCCCCGAGTCAACCTACGGGTTGTGATCGCCGATCCCGATGATGATCGGATTATTGAATGTGCCGTGGATGGCGACGCTAACCTGATCGTGTCTGGCGATCGACACCTCACCAGGCTCAAGGAATTTCAGAACATTGGAATCGTACGGCCGGCCTATTTTCTGAAGACATTGGGAATCAAAGCGCCCTAACCAGTGCCGCGAGTTTCTTGGGCGCAACCAGCCGGTAGCTTCCGACAATCAGTTCGGCAACTTCCTCCCAATCCATCTCGCCTACATCCAGCCGGAGCGCCACCCAACCCCTCGATCCGATGTACGCCGGCAAGTAGAATCGCGCGGCATTCGCGGCGACTAACGCCGTATTGTCGCCAGGGATTACTCTCGCGGTTACGGAAACGATGCCATCGCCGTGATGGTCATGGAGAAAATAAGCAAACTTCTTCTTCCTGACTTCGAAACCGGCGTGGCGGCCGTGGAGATATCGGGTAGCCTCGGGAAGCGCGAGGCAGATCTTGGTAACGCGAACCAGACGCTGATCCTCGGCAGTAGATTTCGTCATATCATGACAGCGGTGGCGGGATCGGACTAGACGACGGCGATGGCTTCGATCTCCACCAAAAACTCCGGCAGAAACAGGCCGCGAACCACGACCACAGTTGCTACGGGCGGATTGGCGGTATCGACGTGCCGGTCCCGCACCTCGCGATAGGCGAAAAATTCAGACCGGTCCACGGCGTCCACGATGTAGTAGTTCAGCTTGACGACATTCTTGAATGTCGCGCCCCCGGCTTCGAGCGCCGTTTTCAAATTGGCGAACACCTGCTCAAGCTGGGCACGATAATCGCCTTTTCCCACGATGTTTCCGGAAGCGTCCAAGGCCACCTGCCCCGCGATGTAGATGGACTTGCCTCCTGAGACCTCCGCCAGATGGCAATATCCGACCGGCTTGGGAAGTTGCGGGGGATTGAACACGCGAAACTTCAATTCGGTTGGCATATCGTTTCGTCTTCAAGTGTACAGGGCGGAACGAATCCGTCGCTGAAACGTATAAGGGGATGTAAGGAGATTTTAGACGCATGACCCCAAAATCGTTACTTATGGTTAGCACGTTGGCCTTGGCGAGCCTTGGTATTGCCAGTGCCAAGTCGTACGATGTCGTACTCACCGCGCCCGCTATGGTGGGCAACAATCAACTGAAGCCAGGCGACTACAAGCTGAAAGTCGAAGGCTCTCAGGCGGTCTTAACGGACACGCAAAATTCGAAGTCCGTTAACGTGCCCGTCAAAATCGAGAACGGCGACAAAAGGTTCGACTACACAACGGTGGAAACAACGAAACACGACGGGATGGATAGCATCCAGGCAATCGATCTGGGCGGTTCCAACACCAGGCTGACGCTAGGCCAGTAATAGGGTTCGCGTTCAGTTCCTGACGCACGGCTAGTACAGTTACACCTTGCGGACTAGAAAACTTACCGGCACATTTTCCTCAGTAATCTGAGCGTTTTCTAAGGCCCGGGCCCTAGGCGGCGTAGCACCTTCCAAGGAGCACGCGCAGAGTGCGAAGAGGTGTTTCGGTGCGAACCACTCGCGCCGCCACGTGGAAGCGGCATCCAAGGTGATGGTCACAAACCAACCAAGATCGGCATCGAAGCCACTCGATGTGATCACGCCGAATAGATCGTGGCCGTTGATCGCCAAGGAGATGGGAGAACCCAAGCGGGGCTTTTCATCCAGAAGAACAACGGCGCTCGTGGTTGAAATCTCTTCGAGGTTTGCAATCGTTTGGTAAAGCTCGCCCGGTTGCTCTTCGTATATAACGGTTACAAGCTCGGAACACAAATAGTGGCAGGAATGGGCCATGCGGAAACTAATGCAAGGATCGTGCCAGCCGGCTCTCGCCGATAATCAGACGATCTGAGGATTCGGCTACGGCCAGCGCCTCGCGGCCGAGGATGCGGCGATGCATGCGTCCGACCATGTAGATACAGACCGCCATTACCACGGGACACACAGCTAGCACCGCGAAGATGTCACGCACCGGAAGGCTGGTGGACAACACGATTCCGCCGAGGATGGGGCCGGCGACCGAGCCGATCTTCGCTATGGAAGTGGCCCAGCCGGCTCCGTTGGCGCGATAGGCACTGGGATAAAAAATGCCGCAGATGCTGTGCATTCCGAAGTGGCCGCCAATGAGGAATCCGCCGGTGGCCGCGCTGAGCACCAGGAACTCGATGTGGCCCATGCCGACGAAGGTAGCAGTGACCAACAGCAAAGCGGTCATGATGGGCATGATGGTGATGGCGATGGCGCCGCGCTTATCGGTGAAGCGCATCAACAACAGGCCGCCGACCGCGCCCATGGCCGAATAGAGCGACGCCGCCGTGGCAGCCTCCTTGCGGCTGTATTTGAGCGCCTCAAAAACCACCGGCGTCCAGTTCACGATGAAGAACACTGCCAGCGAGCTTGCGATGTAGCCGAGCCAGATCAGAGGCGTAATCCAGCGCAGCTCGCCGCGGAAGAGCAGCGAGGGTTTGAAGTCCTTGTTGAGTTGGCTTTCGTCGCTGACGGTGAACGTGGCGCCGGCCGGGATCAGTTGACCGCGCGCGATGCGTCGCAGCGTCTTGGCCAATACGATCGGACGCCTGCCCCTTGCTCGCGAGGAAACGAATCGATTCCGGGAGAATCACGAACAACACGCCCGCGCAAAGGAGCGAGACCGCGCCGCCAAAAATGAATACCGATTTCCAGCCGAACTTCGGGATCAGCCCGATGGCGATAGGGCCGCCGAGCGCCGTGCCCAGCGAGTAGCCCATCATGATCACGGTCACGATGGTTGCGCGATAGCGCTTGGGCGCATATTCAATGTTGAGAGCCCAGGCCAGCGGCAGCATGCCGCCGAGCGGCAGTCCGTCGATGAAACGCAGCGAGAAGAGCGACGTGTAATTGTTCGCCAGCGCGAAGCACATGGTCAGGATGCCGAAGAGCTGCGGTGGCAACGATGACAACGGGGCGCCGGCCGATGCGGTCGCCCAAGTAGCCGAGGGCGAATCCGCCGACCATGGTCCCAAACAGACCCATGCTGAAGATGTTGCCGAGCTGGAGCTTGGTTAAGTGATACTGAGCGCCGAAATACGGGGCGGCAAAGCTGATGAGGTTGGTGTCCAGGCCGTCAAAGAAGGTGATGATCCAGGAGATCAGCACCAGTCCGACGAGGAAGCGGCCCAGCTTTTGCTGCTCGATGATGCCGGAGACGTCGATGGTGGTCCGCTCAGCCAACCCGTACTACGATATCAAACGCGGGCGGCCGGAAAGTCCCGCACCCTAAGGAACGGTGATCACGACCTTGCCGACTTGCTGATTGGATTCGAGGTACTGATAGGCCTGGACGGCTTTGCGCCAGCGGAAACGTTTTGGCGATCTTGGGCACGAAACGTCGGTCGGCAAGCCGATCCACGACGTACCTCTTGGCTTTCTCAAGCAGGGCGGGATCTCGGGTCACTTCACTTAATATATAGCCACGCACGCTTACCGAATTGGTGAGTGAGGCGCGCAGGGGAAATGGCGTGGGCTCGCCGGACAGAAGACCATAAATGATAATGATGCCGCCGCTGGCGGATGCCTCCGCGAGCTTCTCGATAAAAGGGCCGGCCACGGGATCGAAGGTCACGCGCACGCCGTTGCCGCCGGTGATTTCTTTTACACGCGCCACGTAGTCTTCTTCTTCGGTGGCAATGACGTGATCGGCGCCCAGAGCCAGCAGTTCGGCGCGCTTTTTGGAACTTCGGGTGGCTGCGATCGAAGTGGCGCCTTCGGCTTTCACGATCTGAATCGCGGCCAGGCCAACACTGCTGGACGCCGCCGGAATGGAAACAAAGTCGCCCGCTTTCACGCCGCCAACCGTGATCAACGCCCCGTACGCCGTGAGGTACTGCATCCAGACGGATGCGCCTTCGGCAGCCGAAAGCTTGGCTGGATATTCGCCTAACGCCGTAACTGGTACGATCGCTTCTTCACCTAGCGATCCATAGCGGTTTTGCGAGAAGCCGGGTACGGTCGCTATTTGTTTGCCGACCCAACTTTTGTCAACTCCGTCCCCCACGGCTTCCACCACGCCGGCAACCTCATAGCCAATGCGCGAAGGCAGTTGTGGCTGCTCAAAATACAGGCCGCGATAGTACATGGATTCCGCTCGATTCAAGCCCGCGGCCTGCACGCGCAACTTGACCTCGCCTTTGCCCGGGTGTGACGGGGGTGCATCTTCGAGCTTCAGGTTTTCTGGACCGCCGATTTGGTGGAAGCGAACAATTTTTGGCATCAACTCTCCTCGCACCGTTGGATGATATCAACGTAGACCTCCGGATGAAGATACAACCGGAAAACTATTTTCGCGCCGTCTCGGCTGTCGCGAAGCCCGCTGAGCAGCCGGCTGGCTGTCGCGTTCTGCGGATCCAGTTCCAGAGCCCGCCGCAGTTCCGGCTTCGGCGCGATCGTATTGCCTCGCGGCAAGCGAAGGCCAAGCCCAGATTGGCGTGATTGGAGGCGTCGTGCGGCAACAGTTCCACGGCCTGTTTGAGCACATCAATCGCCGCGGGGATTTGGTCCGTCTTCAAGTACTCGACACCAAGCAAGCTGTAGACGTACGCGCCGGTATCGGGGAACTTGTCGAGCGTTTTCCGCAGTTGCCGGACCGCACCCAAGTGATCGCCTACGTCCGACGTTTGCAATGCCTTTTGCAGCATGCGCAGCGCCTTGCCTGAAAGCGGGTAATGGAGCAGTTCGGCCGAGATATTTCGGGCCGGCTGATCCTGGGCCGGGCGATCAGGTAAAACCGGCGCATTACTTGTCCAAGCAATCGGCGCCTCCTGATGATCCCGGCCAGTCTGCGCTCCGAGCGGCACCGCCAGCAGCGCAAGCGACCAGGTCAATTTCAGCCGCGTAGACAGCATCTGATTACAGTTGAATATATATCAGATTGCAACTTGATTACAAACCTAGTGCACGCATACGAGCCGCCAACATCGATGTCAGCGACCGCGGATCGCGATATTCTGTACGTTAATGCTTTTTGAAAACCGAGTCCCTTCCGGTTGCGTTGCCGTAGTGTTCGCTCTGATTGCCACCATCGCGCCAGCGCGCGCGCAAGTGGTCAAGAACTTCGTGCCGGTGACGCCCGAAATGCTCCTCAATCCAGCGCCCGGCGACTGGCTGATGTTCAGCCGCACCTACGACGCGCAGCGATTTAGCCCGCTCAAGCAGATCGACAAGTCGAATGTCGGAACGCTACGCCTGGCGTGGTCGCGGGGCATGACTCCTGGTCAAACCGAAAGCATTCCGCTGGTCCACGACGGCGTGATGTATGTCATCAATCCCGGCGCCGTGATCCAGGCTCTCGACGGCGCCACGGGCGATCTGATCTGGGAGTATAAGCGCAAAGTGCCGGCGGGCGTGGCCACCATTGCGCGGCCCAAGTCGCTCGCCATTTATCAGGACGTAGTTCTTTACACCGCGCCCGACAGTTACGTAGTCGGCCTGGACGCGCGCACGGGCGAATTGCGATGGCAGACCAAAGCGGACGAGCGCGGCCACACATCCGGTCCCATCGTGGTCAACGGCAAGGTGATCACGGCGGGAACTTGCGTTGGCGGCCTACGCGCTAACTGTTACCTCTCCGCGCACGACGCTATCACGGGCAAGGAAATCTGGCGGTTCTACACTTCGCAGGACGACAAGGATCCCGCGGGCGATTCATGGAACGGCGCTCCGGTGGACAAGCGCGTCGCGTCCACCTGGGCGCTGCCTGGCTCGTACGATCCAGTGCGCCACCTGCTTTATTGGGGCATCGCCAATCCAACTCCGAACACGCGCGCCGACCGGCACGGCGGGAATGCCGATGGTACCGCTCGCTCGGCGCCCGCCGATCTCTACAGCAATTCCACGGTGGCGCTCGATCCCGACACGGGTAAGCTGGTCTGGTACTACCAGCATCTGCCGGGCGACGACTGGGACATGGACATCAACGAAGAGCGAACCTTGATTCGGACCGCGGTGAGTCCCGATCCGAAGTTTGTGAAGTGGATCAATCCCGCTATTCCGCGCGGCGAGGTGCGCGACATCTCGGTGAATGTCGGCGAAGGCGGCGGATTGTGGGCGCTGGATCGGGGCACGGGCCAATTTCTCTGGGCGCTCCCCTTCCCCTTCGACACACCGAACTTCATTCTCTCGAACATCGATGTGAAGACGGGCAAGACGTACATCAATTGGGACCTGGTGGCGAAGCATCCCGGCGATCACCACGTGATCTGCTACCTCAACACGCGCAGTTATTGGCCGACAGCGTACAATCCCGGGAATAACTCGCTCTACGTTCCCTACTTGGACACGTGCCTCGACATGACATCGGCCGTTCCTGCGGGGACTCCTGGTCAGGCTGAAACTCGCGAGAAACGTTTCGGCGTTCCGCGGCCAGGCTCCGATCCGGATGCGCGCGTGGGACTAGCTAAGATCAACATGGCCACGGGCGAGATACAGCGCTTTAGCACCGGGACGCACGCCACCAGCACTGGCGCGGCGCTGGCCACCGCGGGTGGTCTGGTTTTCTGGGGCGATCTGAATCGGAGGCTTCGCGCGTTCGACGCAGACAGCGGCAAGATTCTCTGGGAGCAGATTGTCGGCGGACCGATTTCGGTGAGCACCATCACGTACTCGGCGAAAGGTAAGCAGTACATCTGCGTCATGACGGGCGATAATCTCGCCGTGCCGGGTTTGCTGGGCGATACAAACTTCGCTGGTATCACGCCGGAGTTCAAGGTGCCACGCGGGCATAACGCGGTCTACGTTTTCGCACTTCCATGAGGCACTCAATGCAACTTCGCTCTCTCTTCATCGTGGGTACGGCCCTGTGCGCTCAGGCGCAATGGTTGAACCACCCGACACCCGGCACTCCCCGCACTCCCGACGGCAAGCCGAATCTTTCCGCGCCCGCGCCTCGATCATCCGACGGAAAGCCCGACCTCTCGGGAGTCTGGATGGCGGAGAGCTCACCAATCCCGGACTTGATTCGCCTGTTGCCCGGCGGCGTCAATGGATTGGGAGAGAACATACCGTCGAAATACTTCCTCAGCATCCTTGCCGATTTCAAACCGGGCGAAGAGCCGCTTCTCCCTGCGGCCGCTGCCGCCTTTCGTCGGCACTCCGCGACGCCGGGCGATGCCCCTATTACGCGCTGTCTGCCGGCGGGCGTCCCGGAAAGCGACCTGGCACCGGTTCCATTCAAATTGATTCAGACGCCGGGCGCGATCGTAATGTTGTATGAGCTCGACAACACCTTCCGCCAAATCCTCACCGACGGAAGAAAGCAATTGGACGATCCGCAGCCATCTTGGCTGGGCTATTCGGTCGGAAAATGGGAGGGAAATTGGCTGGTTGTCGACACCATCGGATTCAACGATCAAAGTTGGCTGGATGCTGCCGGCCACACCCACAGCGAAGCGCTGCGAGTGACCGAGCGTTTCCATCGCCGCGACTTCGGCCACATGGAAGTGGAAGTTCGTCTCGACGATCCCAAGACTTTCACCAAGCCTGTCACAATTCGGTTCAACGAGAACCTGATCCCCGATACGGATCTGATCGAAGCTTTTTGCGCGGAAGGCGAGAAGGACTTCGCGCACATGAGGGCGAAGTGATCAGGAACTTTTCTTGGTGATCTCGACCACACCGCGATCGCCGTCCACTTTCACCCAATCGCCGGTTTCGATCACGGTCAGCGGATCCTGATCCAGCTCCGTCACCGCGGGCACGCGCGTAACAACCGCGCCCAGCGCGATCTTGGTGGTCATTTGATTGAAGATCATCGCGAGCGGCGCCGATTTGGTCAGCCGCGTCATGTGGAATGCGTTGGACCAGCCCGACGATCCTTTGGCGCCGGGAAACACCAGCACCTTGTCCTTGAAGCTTTGCCCGCGCAGCTCGTGCCGCGTCTCGATGATCGGTTCCGGTCATCGGATCGATGCCGCCCCATCCGGAAATGGTTTCGCGGGTGACCAGCGCTTCACCTTCCGCGCAACCGCCCACGATGCCGCGCCCGTGCAGTATGATCATCGCAATTCGCCCGCCCATCGGCCCGTCAGCGCCGCGTTGATGCAATCTTCGGTTGTTCCGAACCACGCTTCGACGCCCACCATCGCCGGCAGATAGTGAGTCTGCTTGGCCGAATCGAGCGCGACAACTTTGGTTCCTTTGGGAACCGCGCGCGCGATCGCCGAACATGTATCGGTCATCACCAGCCCGCCCGCGTCTTCGATCTTCTTGGTGAACCCGCTCATATCCGCAACCGTTTTCACCGCGCGCGACGTGAACATCCACAGATGGGTTCTGATCTTCTTGCCGGTCAAGCAATCGCGCCACGTCGCGGAACTGTTCGATCGATGCATGCGGACAGCCCAGCATCACGTAATCGACGTTCGGATCGCGGCCGTTCGCATTCAGCGTTTCGTACACGCGCCGGCGTTCTTCAGCGCCGTAGTTGAATCGTGACCAGCGGCTTATGCCCGCCGAGAGCCATTTCCAGACTCGCGGCCTCGGGCGTCACGCCAACGATGTGATACATCTCGACGCCGCCCGACGACGCCGCGGCCGCGCCGAAATGTTTGTGGCGGAGCGGATCGGCTTGCGCGGATCGCGCCTGTCAGCTACAGGAATGTCTTCTTCCACAGCGTCGCCGATGAAATAGCCGAGCATGCCCCAATCCATCACGCTCTCCACCGGCGTTTCGACTTCGATCAGGTGCGTGGCGTGGCGATATTCATCGCGATGAAAGCCCCAGTCGGGGATCTTTGCCCGTGAGCATCGCGGCGCTGGTGCTCTCGCGGCCCTCGGTGTTGGTGCGCGCGCCGATCACCGAATTGCAGTACACCACCGCCGACGATTCCATCCACGCGCAATGCTCGCCCTTCACCGGCAGATTGCCCGCCAGATAGGGCGTGCACGTCTTCATGATGCGAATCGCCGTGGCGCGCCAGCTCCGCTTCGTCCTCGCGCTGGTGCTGCATCGCTTCGCGGCTCATGCCCAGATCGGACCAATGCGCCAGGTCCATCCCGCCTTGCAAATGGCAGCAGTTTCCGGTCGTAGCCGGGCACGGGCATCACCTCGCCGGCATCCAGATCGTACAGTGAAAAGACCGCTTCGAAGCTCCCGTCGCCCGCGTGTTCCTCGAAATACTTCTGCAGAAAAAGCGTGGACGATCCGGGCACGCCCGCGATGTTCGTGGTGTCGACGAACCGCTCGGCTCCCAACGCCTCGGCGTAGCGCACCAACAATTCCATGGCTTTTTGTTTCGCGATGCCGCCCGCGCCATCGAGCATGGCCTTTTCGTCGTCCGCCAGGATCATCGTCTTATTCGTCCACGTTCGCAGCCAGCCGCTTCCGCAGCGCCGCCAAATCGATTTCGTGTACGCTGCCCTTCCCCGCCAGATCCAGCGCATGCGCCGCGGCAGCGCCCATCGCGATGCACGGACCCATCACGCGCACGCTCGACAATGCCGTCGCGTCGCCATCGATGCAGCGGCCCGCGGCCACCAGATTATCGACGGCCGGCCGGCGTCAAGCTTCCAAGCGGCACGTAATGCACGTGATCGGCGTCGAACGGCTCCCATACATATCCCTCGGCGTTGTGATGCTGCTCGAGCGGCCATGCGGTCCGCGCGATGCTGTCGGGAAATTTCACGCCTTGCCGCACCTCGTCGACGGTTAAGATGATGCCGCCCCACGATCCAGCGCGTCTGCCGGATGCCAGGCAGCCCGTAGGAACGCACGCGCGCCTCACCAAACGCAGCTGGAAACTCGGATCGCAAGAAACGTCATGGTCCGGTCGGCCTGTTCTTTTCCTTCGAGGCCGGTCTTTGAAGCACCAAACGGATCCATCGGATTCTCGATGTGCGTCATGTTGACCACCGCGGTCGCGCGCCCCGGGAAACTCATCGCGAAGCCGTCGCGCCGGATCATCCCATACTGCGCCCCGCGTTCGCGAATGCGCTCCGACATTTCCGCGCGGCTCGGCTTGTGCGCTTCGTCGAAGTTTTCGATCACGATCATCTGCGATCCATAGATGACGCCTTCGGCCGGCTCGCGGCATTCCAGGCCGGCCTGCCACACCACCGCCGCGTCGCCGGTAGCATCCACGAATCCGTCGGCCCGCACGAGCACGTCGCCATAACGGGTGGACAGTTCCAGCGCCGTGATCCTGCGCCCATCGCGCTGCACGCCGCGCAAAATCGCACCCACCAGCGGCGTGATCTCCGAGCTCAAGCACCTTCCGCTCCACCCAGCGCCCGAGCGCGACTTCGTTGTACAGCGCATTCAGCGACACGCCACCCATGACAATATGCAGATCGCCGGTGGCGCTCAAATCGCGAATGATGTCGTCGGCGATCCCATGCGTCAGTTGTTTGTTCTTCGGCGGATTCCCGAACAGCCCAACGATCATTCCGATGATGGAGTTCACCGCCTGGCCGCCGAGCGCAGGCAAGCCATCGATCAAAATCACATTGCGCCCCAATTTCGCCGCTTCGATGGCCGCCGAAACACCGGATATACCCGCGCCCACAACGCAAATGTCGGCCGAATGCTCCCGCAACGACGATGCGCCATTGCGTTGCACCACGCGCGTCTCGGGACGAAAAGGCTTTTCGAGCATCCGCCAGTTCCGCTAGGTCCCCATTTTCAGCGCGCTTTTCAAGAACACGAAGCGGTCCGCCCACTCGTCGATCTGCTTGGTGGTCGGCTTCCCCGCCCCATGCCCCGCGCGCGTTTCGATGCGAATCAATATGGGCGCCGGACCTTCCTGCGCCTGCTGCAAGCGTCGCCGCGTATTTCAAGCTATGGCCCGGCATCACGCGATCGTCGTGATCCGACGTGGTGATCAGCGTCGGCGGATACTCGCACGCCTTTGCGAATGTTGTGCAGCGGCGAATACGTGCGCAGCACTTTGAAGTCGTCCGCATTCGCCGATGAGCCGTATTCACCCACCCACTGCGTTCCGAATCCGAAGTTCTGGAAGCGCAGCATGTCCATGACGCCCACGGCCGGCATGGCCGCGCCAAACAAATCGGGCCGCTGATTCAGCACCGCACCGATCAGTAGTCCTCCATTGCTCGCCGCCATAAATCGCCAGCTTCGGCGTTGACGTATACTTATTCGCGATTAGCCACTCGGCAGCCGCGATGAAATCGTCAAACACATTCTGCTTCTTCGCCCGCATGCCGGCCTGATGCCACGCCTCGCCATATTCCGACCCGCCGCGGATATTGGCCGACGCAAATACGCCGCCCATCTGCATCCACTCCACCAGCGCGGGACGAAAACTCGGCGTCTCGGCGACGTCGAAGCCGCCATAGGCATAGAGCAGCGTCGGATTCTTCCCATTCAGCTTGAGCCCCTTCTTGTAACTCAAGAACATCGGCACGCGAGTTCCGTCCTTGCTCGAATAAAAACTCTGCCGCGTTTCATACTGCGACAAATCCACCGCAACCTTGCTCTGCCGGATCACCGTGCTCTTGCCCGTCTCCAGAGTCGAGCCTGTAAATTGTCGGCGCGATGGTAAAGCCGTCGAATCTGTAGAACATTTCCTTGTCCTCGAGCCGGGCCGGCGACCATTCGGCCGTTCCGATCCCCGGCATTGCGATTTCCGCGATCGGCTTGCCATCCAGTGCGACCAGGCGTGCCGCCGAATGCGCATCCTTCATATACGAGAGCAGTAGCTTGCCATCGGCGATCTGCGACGCTGTCCAGCGTCTCGGCCCGCTCGGGAACGATCTCCTTCCAATTCGCGCGCTCGGGATGATCGAGGTCGATCGCGATGACTCGGCTCGCGCGGCGCGCCGTCGTTGGTCTGCAAATACAGCTTGGAACCAACCACTCCGATCGGGCCATAGCCGTAGTCAGCCGAAGGAATCAACATCACGGTGCGCGGATTTGGAGCGTGCAGGTCCTGATACGCCAGCATGTTCTTGCCCGGCACACCCGCGTAAATGTACAGCACCAGATACCGGCCGCCCTCCATCATCGATCGGATCAATGCCCCAGTTGGGATGATCCGGCCGCTCGTAAATCAGCTTGTCGGCGGACTGCGGATCGCCCAGCTTGTGGAAGTAGACCTTTTCGTTCAGCGCCGCCACGGTGAGCACTTTATCCGGAGGCGGTTCGGGGAAGCGCGATAATAGAACCCGCGGTCATCAGCCGCCCAAGCCACGCCGTTCGTCTTGGTCCACTGGATCAGGTCGGACGAATCCTTGCCGGTAGCGACGTCGCGCACGCGCCACTCCGACCAATCCGAGCCGGCCTGCGCCACCCCATAGGCCAGCAGCTTGCCGTTCCAGCTCACCGACTCGCCGCTGAGCGCCGCGGTCCCATCTTTGCGATAGGTGTTGGGATCAAGCAGCTCGCGCGCCGGTCCCGTGAGCGAATCCATCACGTAGAGGACAGACTGGTTCTGAAGCCCGGAATTGTGGAAATAGAAATAGTGATTCCCAGCTTTGTGGAAGCCGCCGAATTTCTCGTAATTCCACAGCTCGGTAAGCTGCTTCTTGATGGCCTCGCGCCCGGGGAGCTTCGCCAGATAACCGAAGGTCAGCTCGTTTTCCTGCTCGACAAATTTTTCCGTCGATGGAGCGTCGGCGTTCTCCAAGCCGCGATACGGGTCGGCGATCTTGACGCCGTGTAATCGTCGACGTGATCGCTCTTGGGAGCAACGGGGTAGTTCAGTTTGGTTGCGGTACCAGCGCCGAGGAATAGCGCCACGCTTGCAAGCAGAAGTAGAACGGGTTTCATACAGACCTTTCGGCTTTATTGTCGCTTATTCTGATGGCGACGCCACGAAGCGATAGCCCACGCCGCGCACCGTTTGCAAATGCCGGGGATGGGTGGGATCGTTCTCGATGTAGCGCCGCAGCCGCACGATGAAGTTGTCGATGGCGCGGGTGTCGGTGTCCTCATGCAGTCCCCAAACGTTGGCGAGCATCGCCTTGCGCGATACGCGCTGGCCCTCATGCTCGATAAGATAGCGAAGCACGTTGGCTTCCATCAGGGTCAGCGGAAACACCTGGTCGCGCACGAGGAGTTGTAGCCCGTCGAAATCCACTGATTTGTCGCCAAACCTGAAGACATGATCGGGCCTTTCTGGTTCCATGGGCGATTCCGGAGGCGCTGTCTCGGCGCGTAGCCACTGGTGGCGGCGCAGCAAACCCCGAATGCGGGCAATCAGGATGGACAGTTCGAACGGCTTGGTGAGATAGTCGTCCGCGCCGGCCGCAAAACCGCGCAGCACGTCGTCTGCGTGGCCGCGCGCCGTCAGGATCAATGTCGGAACAAACTGACCCAGCTCACGCATCTTGGAAACTACACCGAATCCATCGATGCCGGGCAGCATCACGTCCAAAACAACGACATCGAAGGTACGCGACTCCGCCTTGAGCTTGTCGAGCGCGGCTTCGCCGGAGTCAACCAATGCCACCTGGTATCCTTCAGCTTCGAGATTAAATCGCAGACCTTCGGCGAGGTGCTGCTCGTCTTCTACAACCAACACTCGGCTCATCTGATGATCATCATTTGACGATGGGAAGCTGCAGGATGAAAGTGCTGCCTCGCCCAGGTCCTTCGCTCTCGGCCCATGCGCGTCCCCCGTGGCGCTTCGCGACGGATCGAACGATGTAGAGGCCGAGGCCGGTCCCTTTCACGCGCGTGGCCAGCGGGCCCGGCACGCGGTAGAAGCGTTTGAAAATCTGTTTCAGTTCCATCTTGGGGATGCCGGGGCCTTGATCCCGGACTCGAACGGAGACGAACTTGTCATCCACGGCCTCGGTCTCGACCAGCACATTGACCGCGCTTCCAGAATATTTCACGGCGTTGTCGATGAGGTTCGATACCGCGGCGCGCACTTCGTCCGGATCGCCCATAATGGTTACCGGCGGCCCGGGCTGGTATTGGAGCGACTCTGATGAAAGCCGGTGCAAGCTGCGCGTGCGCGTCAGGCACTCTTCAATCACGCCATTCAAATCAATCCGGACCAGGTGCAGCTTGCGATGGCTAGTGGACCCGATGCGCCCGGTGCGCAACACCTGTTCGATAGTTGCGAGCAGCCGGTCGCTGTCCTCCACCATGGTGCGGTAGAACTCCTGGCGTTTTATGTCGTCCACCGGGCGGGTTTGCAGCGTTTCGAGGTAGAGACGAATGGAAGCTACGGGCGTCTTGAGTTCGTGCGTTACCGCGTTGATGAAGGCGTCGTGCTGTTCGTTGCGCCGAATCTCGCGGACCAGAAACGTGGTATTCAGGACCACGCCCACGACGATGACGAGCGCCAGCAGCGAGCCGAGGAACAGCAGGATGCCAGTGTGCCAGCGCAGCAGCACCCAGCCGATATACAGCAGAACGATGACCGAGATGAGTCCGATGCCGAGGGCGATGAAGAATGCGATCGACCTGCGGCGTCCGGCGACTACCATAGTTCCAGCTTATGCCAGTTTGACTGGAGCTAGGATCGTGCGAAGGCGAGCAGCGGACCGGTGTCGTGATTGTCGGCGGCTTGCAGTGCCGCGATATAACGCTGCCGAATGGCGCCGGGATCGCGCAAGCTCTGGCGTCCCCATGAGAAGTGTTCGCTGCCGAGCCTCACCACAAGGAGATCCGCCATGAGACGGGCATGGCGGCCATTGCCGTTTGCGAACGGGTGTATCTGAACCAGCCGATGGTGGAGGCGAACCGCTATTTCGCCGGGCGTATATGTGTTGTATTCGATCCAGGCCTTGGCGTCACCGAAAAGGTGGCGCACGGCCACGGGGATCTCGTAAAACGGTATGCCGAGATTGCGTTCGCTAGTCCGGAATTTTCCGGCCCACTTCCAGACGTCGCCAAGCATACGGCGGTGCAATTCACGGATGAATTTCTCAGACAGGATGTCGCGCTTCCGGCCGAGGGCCCAGGCCAGCGCGCGTGCGATGTTCTCCTGCTCAGCTTCGTTTAGCTCGCTGCGATAGGCGATGTAGGCGGGGATCAGGTCACGCCTTTCCTCCGGCGCGAGTGGTGTGGCGTGGTCCGGCTCGTCAAACAGATCGCTCACGGGCTAGTCCCAGAACAGGCTAGGCTTCGTCTCGCGGAGGATTTCGTCCAGGCGCGCTTCGGCGTCCTTGGAGCTTAGCTTCTTGCGCACCTTTTGGTCTTCGAGCAGCATGGAGTGTTCCACCTGTTGCTGCCGCTTGCGGAGGAATGCGCGTGCGCGGTCGCGGACCATGGTCTCGAGCGGCTTGTTGGGTACAAGCGCGTAGACCAGAGTACAGTCTAGCGCTTCGGCCACACGACGCAAGGTCGCGAGCTCGATGGAGCCCTTGGCTTCGGACTTTTCGAGGTCGACCACGGAGGGCTGTTTGATGTTTAGCCTACGGGCCAACTGCGCGGTGGACATGCCGAGCGCCTCACGGATCGCTTTGATCCATCCGCGGACCGGGGGCATGTAGCGCTTGGGCGGGCCGAGCCGGCGGAAGCGTTGGTCGAGTTGAGCGCGGGCGTGGTTGGTAAGGCGGGATCTATTCATAGGTCATGGCCTATTGATGTATGTTATACACATAGATTATAACCTATCAATAATCACTACAGCAACAGGACACAGCCTATTGGAGACAGGGTCGGTGCGAATATCCGAAACAGGCCACTCGATCGTGAGCTACGAACTCAGGTCTGCGGATGCGGACCCAGGGCTGGCTAGGGTTCCCTACGCTAAATATTTGAGAAGGCCGGACTGTTTCTTCCCCGCCGAGTGGGTGTTCACCTTTACCAACCCGTAAACTCCAGCACCACTCCAAACGGAGAACTATGCCGCTTCGCGCTCGGGGATGGCCGTGTGGACTTTCGCGACGCGCACCGCTTTGGCAATGCCGAGGAACTTCAGAATCGAAATCTGAATCCAGGAGAAATCGATCTCGTACCACGCCAAGCCGTGGCGCGCCGAGGTGGGGTGGGCGTGGTGATTGTTGTGCCAGCCTTCGCCGAAGGTGAGCAGCGCGATGAGGACGTTATTGCGGGAATCGTCGCGGGTTTGGAAGCGGCGGGTGCCCCACATGTGCGTGATGGAGTTGACGGTCCAGGTGGCGTGCAGGCCGAAAGTGAGGCGCATGCAGGTAGCCCACAGCAGCATGGGAAGGCCGCCGAAAACCAACAGCAGCACGGACACCACGATGATCGGAATCCAGTGGTAGGTATTCAAGGTCGCGTAGAACGGATCGCGAGCCAAGTCGGGCGCGTACTTCGACATCAACTTGGTGTCGTTGTGCTTGGATTCGCCCACCAGCAGCCAGCCGATGTGGGACCACCAGGCGCCGTCGCGAGGAGAATGCGGATCGCCGGGCTTGTCGGAATATTGGTGATGAATGCGATGCGTCGCCACCCAGAAGATGGGTCCGCCCTCAAGCGACAACGTGCCGCAGAAAGCCAGGAAGTATTCGAGCGCGCGGGGGAGTTTATAAGAACGGTGGGTGTGCAGGCGATGGTAGCCCATGCTGATGCCGAGGCCGACGCTGGCCCAATAGAGAAGAACCGATACTATGAGAGCGTGCCAGCTGAACATAAACAGTGCAGCAATGGCGCCCACGTGCAAAACCACCAGAACGCTGACGATAGCCCAGTTCAGCTTCCGGTGTTCATAGATACTTTGGATGTCGCTAGTCACGAAGTCTCCTGATTCGATAGGTAAGTTCCAACGTAACAGGGAATTCTCTTGTGCTTTGTAAGAGTTGTGTAATATCGCTTTCACGGCGCACGTGCGCCTGCGTAAATCAGTGGTTCCCCTTAGGAGAGGCACTTGCATCAGTTCGGGCATAATCAAGAGATGCCAGTCTCAGTCGACACCCTCCGATTGCAGCTTGATTACTCCGCCTGGGCCAGCCAACGCCTCTTGGATGCTGCCGCCAAGCTCTCACCCGAGGAACTGACCCGCGACTTCCAGACCGCCGACAAATGCGTCCTGGACACCCTGGTACACGTTTTCGCCGCGGACCGGATTTGGCTGGCGCGCGTTCTAGCCGAACCCCGGGCGACGTTCAGTCGATCCCGAGGACCGCGATCTTACCTTGCTGCAAACGAGTGGCCGGCGCTGCAGGAAGCGCTGGAAGGTGTGGCTGCGCGATTTCACCGATGCGGATGTGGCGCGGACTATCTCCTATAAGGACATCACGCGGCAACCCTACGCCCAACCGGTGTGGCAGATCATCCTGCACCTGGTGAATCATGGGACGCACCATCGGGGCCAGATTTCCGGGTTTCCTGCGGGCGATGGGCCAGACGCCGCCGCCGCTGGATCTGATCGCGTATTACCGGACGCTCTAGTCGACGCCCGGTCGAAACGGCCAGATCAACTGCCGCCAGAAGCCAGCGGGAGCCCGGTCTTCGGCCAGGCCGTAGCTCGCCGGTTTGCGCCGGGGAAAGTGCGCGGTGCCGAACAGGAAATCGAACATCGGCAGCAGCCCGCTGTAGTTCTTGTTCAACGCTTCGCGATCGGCCGAGTGATGCCAGCGATGGAAGGCCGGGCTCGACACTAGGTAGCCCAGCCAGCCGTAGCTCCAGCGGACGTTGGAGTGGAGAAAGATCGGGTAGATCGCGATCAGCGGGCCAAAGAACGCTGTGATCCTCGGCGAAAACCCCATGACGAACAGCGGGAGCAATACGACGATCCTGTTCCAGACGCTCTCCAGCGGATGCGCGCGCGCCGAGGCCAGCCAATCCAACTGCTCGGAGCTATGGTGAACTTTGTGTATGCGCCACAAAAGCGGAACTTCGTGCATCGCGCGGTGCGACCAGTAGCCGAAGAACTCGATGGCCAGCAAGGCCTCGAAGGCTTGCAACCGGAGCGGATGCTGGGCGACCAAGGAGAGGCGCGGCATCTTGAGCGCGACTGCGGCCACCACAACGACGATTGAAGTCGCGGCCGCCAGCCTGCGAGTCACGAAGAAATCGAAGAACCAATAGATAGCGTCGACGCGCGTGCCCCGCCGGAGAGCACGCTGATTGGGCTGCTCGGGAAACAAGCGTTCTAGAAGATAAAAGAGAACGGCAAGAAGCAGGGTGCCTACCAGAAGTTGGATGATCTCGCGCATGACAGCTCCTCTGGCTGTCAATACGCGGACCAGGGCCTGGAATGTTCCGACGATCGAACCCTAGGCTTTGATCTTCTTAACTTCGGCGACCAACGCCGGGACGACTTCGAAAAGGTCGCCCACGATTCCGTAGTCGGCGACTTCGAAGATCGGGGCGTTGGCGTCTTTGTTGATGGCCACGATGGTTTTCGCGCCCTTCATGCCCACCAGATGCTGGATCGCGCCCGAGATTCCGACGGCCAGATACATTTTGGGAGAGACTGTCTGGCCCGAGCTACCAACTTGGCGCTCCATAGGCAGCCAGCCGTTATCGCAGATGGGACGGGATGCCGCGAGCTCGGCGCCGAGGGCTTTGGCGAGCTCCTCGACGATCGGGATATTGTCCTTTTCCTTGATGCCGCGGCCAACCGAGACGATGATGTCGGCAGAATTCAGATCCACCGCGCGCGCGGATTCGCGGAAGGGCTCAAGCGGTTTGGCGCGAATCTGAGCGGCGGTCAGCTGCGGAACAAACTGTTCGATTGGGGCGGAGCCGGATTCCAACTGATCGGCGCGAAATGCTCCGGCCTGGATCGAGACGAAGTGAGGCTCGGGTCCGCTGGGCTTCACGTCCGCGTTTAACTTACCCTGGAAAAGCTGGCGAACGAAGATGGGCGCGCCCGATTCCACGCGCAGACCGATGGTGTCGCTGACCAGGACCTTGTCGAAGCGCGTAGCAAGCTTGGGCGCGAAGTCGCGGACCTGATAGGTGTGGGGAAAAAGGACGATTGACGGGCTAATCTTGCGGATGAGTTGTTCCAGGGCGGCCGTGAAACCGTCGGCGGTGTATGTCGCGAGTAGCTCGTGCTCGACGGTATAGACTGCGATCGAGCTTTTTGCCGGCAAGTTCCCCCGCTTGACCAACAACCGCCCCCGATACCGTTTGCCCAATCTGCGCCGCGAGCTGTTGCCCTGCTGCCAGCGTCTCCCAGGACATGCGATGCCAGGCGCCCACGCCCCCCTCCAGGACCACGAGGATTCCGCTCATATGACTCGCGCCTCGAACCGGAGCTTCTCGACCAACTTGGCCGCGGCTTCCTTGGCGCTGCCTTCGATCATCTGCGTTTGTTTGGTGCGCTGCGGCAGGTAGACTTTCTCGATGGATGCCGTGGGCACAACGGCCACGCCCAATTCCGCAGCGGTGAGTCGCTTCACTTCCTTGGTCTTGGCTTTCTTAATGCCCATCAGCGTGGCATATCGCAGCTTGTTGATGCCGGATTGAATGGTCAGCACCGCCGGGAGCGGCATCTCGACGTTCTGAAACCAGCCGTCTTCGAGCTCGCGCTTCACGCGAATACCTGCTTCGATTTTCTCGACCGCCATGATGATGGTGGCGTGCGGCAGCCCGAGAAGTTCGGCCATCACGACGCCGGTTTGCCCGTAGCCCAAATCGTCGGACTGCAACCCGGTGAGGATCAAGTCCGGCTGCTCCGTGGCGGCGGCCTTGGCCAGCAACTTGGCGACGCCGAGCGTGTCGAACGCGGCCAGATTTTCTTCCTCGATGTGGATCGCGCGGTCGGCGCCCTTGGCCAGCGCCTCGCGGATGGTCTGTGAGACGCGGGCGGGTCCGGCGCACAGCGCCACCACTTCGCCGCCGTGCTGTTCCTTCAGCCGCAGCGCTTCTTCCAGAGCGAAAGCATCCGGCTCGTTGGTTTCGAAGCTGAGATCGCTCTCCTGAATCCAGCGGCCGTTCGCGTCGATGCGGAGCTGGGAATCGCGCGATGGAACTTGCTTGATGGAGACGAGGATCTTCATCAGTCGCTATAGCGCTTGAAAATCAGGCAGCCGTTGGTGCCGCCGAATCCGAACGAATTCGACAGCGCGTAGTCGATTTTCATCGGACGGGCGTGGTGCGGGACATAGTCCAGGTCGCAGCCTTCGCCGGGAGCATCCAGGTTGATGGTGGGTGGCGCAATCTGATCGCGCAACGCCAGCACCGTGATGCCAGCTTCCAGGCCGCCCGCGCCGCCCAGCAGGTGGCCGGTCATGGACTTCGTGGAACTGACGGCGAGCTTGTAGGCGTGCTCGCAAAAGACGCGCTTCAGCGCGGTAGTTTCGATGCGGTCGCCCACTTCAGTAGAGGTGCCGTGCGCGTTGACGTAGTCGATTTGCTCGGGTTGAATGCCGGCGTCCTTAATTGCCAGGCGCATCACGCGGAACGCCCCGTCGCCATCCTCGGACGGGCTGGTGATGTGATACGCGTCGCCGCTCATGCCGTAGCCCACGATTTCGGCCAGAATGTTCGCGCCGCGCCGCCTGGCATGCTCGAGTCTCTTCGAGGATCAGAATGCCGGAGCCCTCGCCCACCACGAATCCGTCGCGATCGGCGTCCCAGGGACGCGAGGCCTTCTCGGGCTCGTCGTTGCGCTGCGAAAGCGCGCGCATGGCCGCGAATCCGCCGATACCCATGGGCGTGATGCACGCCTCCGCTCCGCCGCAAATCATCACATCGGCATCGTTGCGCTGGATAATCTTGAACGAATCGCCGATGGAATGCGCGCTGGTGGTGCAAGCGGTAGCGGTGGCCGAGTTCGGCCCCTTGGCGCCGGTGCGGATGGAAACGTAGCCGGAAGCCAGGTTGATGATGGTGGCCGGAATGAAGAACGGCGAGATGCGGCTGGGGCCTTTTTCGAGCAGCGTGCGGTGCTCGCGCTCGATGACTTCGAATCCGCCGATGCCGCTGCCGATGACGACGCCCACGCGTTCGGCATTGTGCGCATCCACCTTCAGGCCGGACTGGGCGAGCGCAAATTCCGAGGCCGCAATGCCGAACTGAATAAAGCGGCCCATCTTCTTGATTTCTTTTTTCTCGATGAACCGCGCGGGGTCGAAATTCTTGACCTCGCCGGCGATGCGGCAATTGAACGCCGCAGCGTCGAATTGTTCGATTCGCGAAATGCCATTCCGCGCCTTCGCGGATGGCTTTCCAGCTTTCGTCGGTGCCAATGCCAAGCGGGCTCAGCAGGCCGACTCCTGTGACTACTACTCTGCGCGACAACGATGGCTCCAGACTGGCTCCCGGCGGCTTACTTCTTCTTCTTGTTCTCGATGTAGTCGATGGCGTCTTTTACGGTTGCGATCTTTTCGGCGTCTTCGTCAGGGATATCAATGTCGAACGCTTCTTCAAACGCCATTACCAGCTCCACGATATCGAGCGAATCCGCGCCAAGATCATCCACGAACGAGGCGTTGTTGTCCACTTGGCCTTCGTCCACGCCCAACTGCTCCACGATGATCTGCTTCACTCTCTGTTCAACCGACATGAATCCTCCCCACGAATATCAGCAAAAGATGTCTACAAACTCATTGATTCTAGCGATGGTAGCGGCTAGCCGCAACTGCGCCGGCCGCAACTACGCCGATGAGGGCTCGGCTTTGCTCCGATTTATCCACACAATCAGATCTACAAGCAGGGCTTCCTGCCACCCCAATTGTAGCCCAGTCGAGGGCGTTTGCCGGGGGCGCCAGCTTGCGTCAACAAGCGCAGGCGCGCGAAACTGAGCCATGACGACTGCCGAAGGGCTTGCCATGCTGTTCTCGCGCGACTTGACGAGGCTCATCCAGGAGCTGCAGGCGTTTCCAAGCGATGAGGCTCTGTGGCAGCGCGCGCCGGGAGTGAAGAATTCGGCCGGGAATCTGGTGCTTCATCTGGAGGGCAATCTGCGGGAGTACATCGGACGGCAGTTGGGCCAGGTGCCTTACAGCCGCGTTCGGGATCAGGAGTTCGCGCTGGCCGGTATTTCGCGCGACGAGTTGGTCCGGCGCATGGAGCAAGTCAAGGAGCTGGTTGCGAAGGTCGTGTCGGAGCTTAGCGATGCTGCGCTGGAGGCGGCTCACCCGGAGCGTGTTCTCGAGAAGAGAACTCTACTCGCGCGATTTTCTCGTTCACCTGCACGGGCACCTCAATTTTCATTTGGGGCAGATCGACTATCTGCGGCGAATTCTGACGGAAGGCTCGGCGGTCGCGTTCGCGGGTTTGTGAAACTTGGCACATGCCCCGGTTCATCTATCTGCATGGCTTCGCGAGTAGTCCCGGCTTCGCGCAAAGCTCGTTTTTTCGCGGAACGGTTCCGCGAGCTGGGGATTGGACTGGAAGTGCCGGATCTGGCGGAGGACGATTTCCGGAATCTGACGCTGACGGCGCAGTTCCATGTGATCGACCGAATCGCCCGGGATGAGCCGGTGTCGCTGATCGGTTCCAGCATGGGCGGATATCTGGCGGCGTTGTACGCGGCTCGCCATCCGGAGGTTGAGAAATTGGTGCTGATGGCGCCGGCGTTTTCGTTCGCCTCGCGCTGGCCGGAAACCCTGGGCGAGGCCACCATGGATCAGTGGAAGCGCACCAACACGCTGAAGGTGTTTCACTACAGCGAAGGACGCGAAGTCGAGCTCGGCTACCAGTTGGTGGAAGACGCCGGCCAATACGAAGCCTATCCGGACGTCGCGCAGCCAGCGTTGATCTTTCAGGGCCAGCAAGACACCGTTGTTCCGCCCGAGTATGCGGTCACCTTCGCCGAGCGCCATCCGAACGCGCGCCTGCGCCTGCTTAATTCCGATCACGAATTGACCAACGTGCTGGATGAGATGTGGATGGAGACCGAGGAATTTCTATTCGGCGGGAAACTCGATGCGCTCGTAGATGGCGGCCAGGGGCACTGAGACGCCGATGGATGGGATGTGGAGAATGTCGCTGGGGCGCTGATAGTCGCGGAAGGTCCAAGCGTCCGCATCGCCGCGGGTGTATTGCTCTACGCGGAATTGATCCTGAGCCACCAAGATGTAATCAGTCAGCGAATCGATCTTACGATAGCGTTGAAACTTTAGTCCGCGATCCAAATGTTCCGTTGATGGCGACAGAACTTCGAAAATGACGGCAGGATTGAGCAAAACATCGTTGTGTTCATCCTTCACCTTGGGCTTCCCGCGGACGATCGTGAGATCGGGGTAGGTGTACATGCGAGACGAGACCCGCACGCGAAGATCGGAACCGAAGACCTCGTAACCTGCGCCGCGACCTGGCGTGTTAAGCTCACCGATCAGGTTCACCTGCAAAGTGGCGTGGCGCACGCTTGCACCTGGCCGGAGGACAATCGTGCCGTCCAGGAACTCATGACGGAATTCGGCGGCGCGCTCGAAAGTTAAATAGCGCTCCTCGGTAACGTGCATGCTAAACGGTAACCCAGCCCTGCTTTCGCGAGCTTTCCGCCACCTTCTCCAGCAACCGCATCCCTAACAACCCGTCTTCAAATGTCGGATACTCCACCGGCCCCGTCGCATCCGCCACGCGGGCATAGAAACGCTTGAAGACCTGCTTGTGTGTATCGTCATACCCCTCGCTGTGGCCGCCAGGAAGGTCCGCGAAAGCAGCGGCTCGCGGATACATCAACGCTGGATCCTTTACCAGGATCTGATTCGGCTGGTCGCGCCGGCCGATCCACAACTCATCCGGCCGCTCTTGATTCCACGCTACGCCCGCCTTGGTTCCATAGATCTCCACCGTGAACATATTCTTCCTGCCCGCCGACATTTGGCTCACTGTAAATGCGCCACGCGCGCGATCGCCCAAACGCAGCAGCACCGAGCCAAAGTCATCCGTGCTGACCGGCACGCTATCGTAATCGCCGGGCTGCAAGGTCTTGCCCGCAAATGTCTCGACAGATCCCTTCGGCCGCCGGCGCGTGCGGTGAAACGTGGCAAGATCGGCGCACAGCGACGTAATGTGCAGGCCCGTCAGATGTTGGATCAGGTCCATCCAATGCGACCCGATATCGCCCATGGCGCGTAGCGCGCCGTTGTCCGCGGAATCCACGCGCCAGTTCCAATCGGTGTCATACAGCAGCCAGTCCTGCGAATAGGTACCCTGCACGATCAGAATTTCCCCCAACTCACCAGCCTCGATCATGCAGCGCATCTGTTGGACCACCGGATAGTAGCGGAGATTATGTTGGATGCAGTTCGCCAGCTTCGCTCGGGCCGCCAACTCCACCAGTTCCCCTGCTTCCTGCACCGTAACTGTAAACGGCTTTTCGCACAAGACGTGCTTGCCCGCTCCAAGCGCGGCGCGGCAGATCGAGTAATGCAGCGCGTTGGGTGTCAGAACATGGACCGCATCGATCCCCCGATCTTCGAGCAGTTCCTGATAATTTCCCGTGGCGCGGTTGACTCCAATGCTGTTGCCGAATTGTCTCGCTCGTTCGTCATTGGATCCGGCCACCGCCGCGATCTCGACATGGCCCAACCGGCGCAGGTTCTCCGCATGAACTTTTCCCATGAAACCAGTTCCGACCAGGGCCGTCTTTAGTATTTTCATAAGATATTTGCTCGGGTTGACGATATTGTTGAAGTAGGAATTGGTAAACTGAGATTCTAACCGAATGGTTGTCAAGATACGACTTAGCTCGGGAGCCAGGGTAAAGCAGAAGCGCCGCAAGAATCAGCATGTCGCTTTGGCGTTTGGCGCCCTGCTTACGCCTGCTGCGGTAATGGCCTGCGTGCTCACGTTGTGGCGGTTAGCAGCGGATCTTAGCGTTACAGGACAATTTCCCATCACAGACGGTCTCTTCTCGCACTGGCAAGTGTGGCTCACTGTTGCGGTCGCGTTGCAGTTCTCTGCGATTGTGCTCAATCGTTATGGAAAAGCAGAACCGGTCCTTCCGGAAACCGTAGATCGCCGGGAGCGAAAACTAGCCAGCTCCGCTACTGACGCAATCCCGTACAAAACCTACTAGTACTTCTTGCCTGTGGCAGCGCGCCACACCCTCTGCACCGGCGGTCCGCAATTAGCCCGCCAGCCGCAAAGCCAAACCCGCTGAGATCAAATCGCGAATCTTTGGCCAGCTCCGTGCATCTGAGAGGACAGAGGCCAACGCAACATGGGAGCTTTCAGAGTCGAGATTACGCCGCGGCCCGCGGTGGCAGATGTTCGATCCGTTCTTTCTAGAGCCAGTTCGGAGCGCGCGGCAAATTTACGAGCGCTTTTCGAGGGCCGTCTCGCCGCCTCGGCGCTGACCCTCGGCCGACAGCTACCCAACATTTTCGTCGCCTTGTTGACACCCGCCGCGCTAGTAGCGCTGGCCATGGGACTTTGGCGCGTCAGCGCGGATCTCGACTGGGCCGGCGCGTTTCCCATTTCGAGCGGCTTTTTCTCGCACTGGCAGGTCTGGATCGCACTAGCGGCCGGACTGAAAATGCTCTCGTCTTCCTTGTTGGCCTGGGACCTCAGAACCCGCAAGATTTCAGAAGAAAACCGCACGCTGTTCTGATATTCTGAATCTTAGGCGGGTCTTCGGGTCATGTCCTTCCGCAGTCGAACGCGAGTCACCGGCGCATTCTATATCCCCGGCTTTCCGAAAGGCGTAAAGTGGCTGCTGATCAGCAACGTCGCCATCTTCGTGATTGGCTTCTTTGCCGGGCTCCTGCGGCTTGACCGGCCGCTCGCTTACCTGGCGCTCACTCCGGTCGACGTTGTCAAATATTTCTCCATCTGGCAGTTGGTCACGTACGCTTTTCTGCACGGAGGTTTCGGCCACATCATCTGGAACATGCTGGCGCTCTGGATGTTCGGCGCCGATATCGAACGCGTTTGGGGAACTCGCCGTTTCGTGCAGTTTTACTTCTTCTGCGCTATCGGAGCGGGCATCTGCGTAGTGATCGCTAATTACCTTTTGCCTTGGGGCAACCCCAACACAGCTACCATCGGCAGCTCCGGTGCTATTTTCGGAATCCTGCTGGTATACGCCGTAATGTTCCCGGACCGCGAGATCCTCTTTGGGTTCTTGATTCCGATCAAAGTGAAATACTTCGTCATGATCGTGGGAGCCGTGGCCTTCCTGAGCTCCTTCGGAATCAACTCCGGCGTCAGCAACTTCGCCCATCTGGGCGGCCTTCTATTCGGCTATCTTTTCCTCAAGACGCCGAATATGCAGTTCGATCCCGTCGCGCCGATCCGTAAGCAGTATCGCGACTGGAAGCTTCAGCGCGCCAAAAAGAAGTTTCAGGTGTATCTTCGAAAACAGGGATCTGGTAAGCAGGGGTCCGGCCGCGGACCGACCATCAACTAAGGGTTTACAATAGGTGACTGGGCGCCAAGCGCCGTCATTTTGATCCGTTTCCGGCGGTGATGTTATGAAAAGTTTCCAAGTGGTTCTTGCCAGCGCCTCGGTTGCCGCACTGGTGGCAATAGCCCTCCCGTTTGCGGTCGCACAGCAGGGCCCAAATCCAGATTCTTCCGAAACCGTCGCCAGGCCGAAGAGAAAGCTCCCGCCCGCCGACGCGCCGGTCCCTTCTACGGTCACCGACACCACGGATTCCAATACCTCCAACGACTCCACCAGCCCAAGCGTCACAACGGACGAGCCCAAGATCCCATCCAAGTTCAGCCGGAAGGACAAGGACATCCCCGAAAGCACTGCGACCTTCCATAGCGACGTCACCACCGTGCAACTGGACGTCGCCGTCCTGGACAATAAGGGGCACTTCCTTCCGGGCATCCCGCGCGAGAAGTTCCGCGTGCTGGAGGACAATGTTCCACAGAAAATCGCTAGCTTCGGCCTCAACGGCGAGGCGCCGATGACCATCGCAATGGTGATCGAGTTCAGCAACCTGTACCAACAGTATTGGTCCGAAGGCTGGTATGAGACATTGGTGGCAACGTACGGTTTCGTGCAAACGCTCCAGCCGCAGGATTACGTTGCCATCGTGGCCTACGATCTCCGGACCGAAATCTTGTGCGATTTTACGACCGACCGCGCGAAGGTTCAAGACGCGATGCAGCGTTTGCAAATCCCCGGGTTCTCCGAGGCCAACCTGTTCGACGCCCTGGCGGAAACCGAGCAGCGTATGAGCGGCATCGAGGGACGCAAGGCCATCCTGCTGATCGCCTCTGGGCGCGATACGTTCAGCAAGCTGACGTTCGACAAGACCCGCAAAGCGGTGCAGGAGGCTGGCGTGCCCGTGTATGCGCTAAGCATCTTGCAGGCCATGCGCATCATGGCCGAGCCCTACATGGGAAATATCCAGTACATGGACTTCTTGCAGGCCGATAATGAGATGAACACCTTCGCGCGCGAAACAGGCGGCCAGGCGTTCTTCCCGCGCTTCTTCGGCGAATATCCAGGCATCTTCCAAGCTATCTCCACCGCGCTGCGAAACCAATATTCGATTACCTACCAGCCTTCCAATCAAACCAAGGATGGCAAGTTTCGCAAAATCAAAGTGGAGCTGGTTGATCCTCAAACCGGCGCCGCGCTGCGCATCAACGAGAACGGCAAGCCGGTGAAATATTCGGTGGTGACAAAATCCGGATACACGGCGCCGCACGAAGTAGAGTAAGGCTATCGCGCGAGCGTTTCGTCAAACGTCTCTCAGGTATTTCCCCCAAGTCAAGATCTGGATCTTTCGACTTTCCTAGCTGATAGAAATTGATTGACAGTGCTATTACAGCTCTGTTAAGTTCGTTGGGTCCTTTCGATGGCAAACACTTCTTCTCAGAATCCGCGCGGCCGGATTCTCCTGGTCGATGACAACTCATTAGGGCTCGCGGCTCGCCGCAGCGTGCTGGAAGAGTTGGGGCACAAAGTGCAGACGTCCAGCACGCCGGTGGAAGCGCTCGATCTGTGCGGGAAGCAGCGCTTCGACGTGGTGGTCACCGATTACAAGATGCCTAAGATGGATGGCGTCGAGTTTATCGGCCGCGTGAAGAAGCTGCATCCCACCAGCGCGGTGATCCTGATCTCCGGCTTCACGGACACACTGGGCCTCACCGAGGACAACACGGGCGCCGACGTTGTCATTCAGAAGAGCAATCACGAAGTCACGCACCTGGTGCGTTCGGTGAACCGCCTTCTCCGCAAGCAGCAACAGCCCGCCAGAAAGCCGCCATCCTCGCAAGGCCCCGCTGCGGAAAAGCGCCAGGATAAAAAGACGCGCTAGGCGCGCTCGCGCCGCCGAAGCACCCGGTCGCACCCGCTTCACGCCGTAGCATTTATCAACCCGGCTGAACGGTAGGAGCGGCCATCCCGCAGATCGACGTGACAACCACCACTTAACCAAGGGAAGGACAGCCTCCCCTTGAATCCAAGCATTAGGCAGGTCCGCAGTGAGCCGCTAGTTAAGTGCGAAATTCACCCAACACCGCTAGAAATGTTATATATTCAGAGAGCTCGCGTCCAGCTTCCCAAATTCCAGCTGGGTGAAATGCCCACGGTGAGAGGAGTTAGGATGAGCTTATCAGGCGCTATACCCCTAGGATACCCCGCTGCAGTTGTGCGCTTTCTGGTAACTCTTGCGATGGTCGTTTCTGCGAGTTATTGCGCGGATTTCACCACATACATTGGAGATTCTAACCAGTATCAAGTCGCCGCCATTGCCACGGACCCTGCCGGAAACACCTACGTTACCGGATCCCGATTCATCCAGCCGCCGATTGGCAACTCGTTGGACGAGGTGTTCGTCACCAAATTAGACGCGACAGGTACTCTAGTCTTCACCACAACTTTTGGGGGCAAGAGTAATGACAACGGCTGGGCCATCGCCGTTGATCCCGGCGGCAACATCTGGGTGGGAGGCACCACCTCATCGGAGGATTTTCCGCTGCACAATGCCTTGCAAGCTACGTTGGGCTCACCCGGCCAGTCGGGGTTCCTGGTGAAGCTCGCGCCCGATGGAACGGTAATTTATTCCTCGTATTTCGGCGGCATCATGGGCTACAGCAGTGTGTCCGGCGTCGCGACAGATCAAGCTGGCAACGTTTACGTGACTGGTTCCACCGAATCTAGCGATTTCCCTACCACGCCCGGCCTCCCCGATGGAATGGTGACCACGGGTGGAATGTACCAAGTGTACGGTGCATTTGTCACGAAGCTGGACACCACCGGCATCCACATCGTCTACTCCGCCCTTTTCGCGGGTGATCAAGTGGACTGCTCCGCTGGAAGCTTTTGTCTTCAAATGCCGCGCTCCACCGCGGGCGTGGGTATTGCAATCGATGGAGCGGGCAACGCGTTGGTGGCCGGCAATACCAACGTCACGGATCTGCCGGTGACGCCCGGCGGGATTCGTGGATATGGAGCCTTCGTCGCCAAAATCAACGCCGCTGGAAATGAACTTGTCTATTTGACCTATCTTGGTCCGGGGGCGAATGTTGTTGCCGACTTCGGACCTACGCAAACAATCTTCGCGACCGCCATCGCCGCTGACGCTGCGGGTAACGCCTACCTGACGGGCAACACCAACGATCCCGGCTTTCCCGCCACTAAAGGCGCGTATCAAACCGGCCTCAGCGGCGCAGCAGGGCAGTCCATGACCGACGCATTCGCAGTGAAACTGAACCCGGCGGGCATGATGCTGTGGGCCACCTACCTGGGTGGTCCGGGTTCCGATTCTGCGAATTCTATTGGCCTGGACAGTTCCGGCGATGTGTGGCTCACCGGCGTCGATGGCTCGGGCTTTCCGTTGGTGCCCCCAGTACCGTCGACCCTTGGGGGAGGCAACTTCCTGGCCGAATTGAGCGCCGATGGCTCCGCGCTTCTGTATTCGGCGCAGTTTCCCGGGGTCGGCGAGAGCGTGGCCGTAGATCCGAGCGGGGTGGTACATGTTGCGAGCAATACGGATCTGGTGTCGACCATCACCCCAGGGCAGCCGTTCGCTTCTCGCATATCCTCCGTCGTCAATGCAACGTTTAGTGAACAACAATACTCGGGACACGTAGCCCCGGGTGAGCTGATCTCGATATTCGGCTTCGGCCTTGGGCCCACGACTCCCGTGACGGCCACGCCACAGAACGGCTTTTTTCCGACCTCGCTAGGCGGAGTCCAGGTCTTGCTCAATGGCACCGCTGTTCCTCTGCTGTATGTATCGGGTTCACAGATCAACGCGGAGATTCCGGCGCCTCTCAACGACATGACCAGCGGCGTGATGCGCGTGATCAACAACTCGGCGAAGCTTCCTGATTTCCGCGTCTGGGTGGCTGCCTCTGACTTCGGAATATTCCTCGGGGCGATCAATCAGGACGGCAGCCTCAATTCGCCGTCGAACCCGGCGAAAGTTGGCAGCATCGTCAGTATCTGGGCTACCGGATTCGGCAACGCGGCCGGTCCCGTGGACGGCGCTGTCGCGAGAGTTGCGAACAATTTCTGCGGCTCCTGCCAAATCTCGATAGGCGACTTGAACGAGACGGTCGCTTATGCCGGTACCGCGCCCGGCCTAATCGATGGCATGATGCAGATCAATTTCTTGATTCCGGCGCAAATAAGCCAATCGATCGGGCTTACGTTTGATTTCGATCGTCTGGGCATTTTCGGGTGGACTATATCGGTGTCGCCATGAGAGTCACCTCACTCCCTCACCAATCTCCCCCTCCCTCCCAACAACATCCACTAACCCGCCGCCCAAAATCGCCAGCCCCCATGCTAAGACCGCATCGGAGGCCTCTATGACAAACCCAATCCCAAATCCCCAACCCCTAACCCCCAACCGCTCCACCGGACCCCGCACCGCCGCCGGCAAACAGCGTTCTTCCATGAACGCCCTCACCCACGGCCTCACCAGCCGCTCCCCCGTCCTCCCCTCCGAGGATCCCGCCGCCTACCAACACCACTGCCGCCAGTTCTTCGACGAGTACCAACCCGCTACTCCCACCGAGTCGCAGCTCACCCAGGAACTCGCCGACACCGCCTGGCGTCTCAACCGCATCCCGCACCTCGAAGCCGATCTGTTCTCCCGGGACCCCAACCCCCAAACCCTAATCCCGCAGCTCGCCGCCCTCGGCCTGCACTCCCACCGCCTCTCCCGCCAGTTCCAAAAGACACTTGACGAGCTCCGCGCAATCCAATCCGAACGCCGTATCGAGCAAGAGTGCAGCCTCAAGCGTGCCGCCGCCCTCCTCGAACTCCATAAACACAAAGGCATCCCCTATGATCCATCGCAAGATGGGTTCGTTTTTTCAAGAGCGGAAGTCGAAGCCTTCGCGCAGCGCCTGATCCGCCTCAACGACTCCCGCCACATCGAACATGTGCTCTTCCACATGCCACCGCCCACCAACAAACAACTAACAACCAGCAACCAACAACCAGCAACTAGTTCGCGCTAAAGTTAAAGAACATGGCTGTGCCGCGCGCCTGGATCGCTCTCGCATTGTGCATCCCGATCGCGAGCGCCGCCACCCGCCCCAAGGCTTCAACGAAGACCTCGGACAAGTCCGTACCCGCCTCCGTCCGCCAGTGGACGCGCTCCATGACCCTGCGCGACAAAGTGGCGCAGTTGATCATCATGCCCATCTACGGTGAGCCCGCCAACACCCGCTCAGCCGAATTCCGGAAGTATCAACACTTCATTCGCGACCTGCGCGTCGGCGGCGTCATCGTCACCGGCCATTCGCTCAATGGCGGCGTACGCAATGCCGAACCCTATGCCATGGCCGCCTTGCTCAATCGCCTGCAGAAGATGGCCAAGACCCCGCTGTTCGTCTCGGCCGATTTCGAGCGCGGCGCTTCCATGCGCGTGAACTCCACCACCGCCTGGCCCTACAGCATGGCCTTTGGAGCCGCTCAGGATTTGACGGCCGTTGGTCAGGAAGGCGCCGATACCGCGCGCGACGCGCGCGCCATGGGCGTCAATTGGATCTTCGCGCCGGTGGCTGACGTCAACAACAACCCCGACAATCCCATCATCAATATTCGATCGTTCGGCGAAAACCCGGCCGAGGTGTCCAACTTCGTGCAAGCCTACATCGCCGGCGCTCATTCGGACCGCAAGAATCCCGTGCTGGTAACGGCCAAGCATTTTCCAGGACACGGCGACACCACTGAGGATAGCCACCTGGCGCTCGCGCGGCTGGATGCGGACCACGATCGCATCGAAGCGGTCGAGCTACAGCCGTTCCGCGCCGCAATCGCCTCCGGAGTGGATGCTGTCATGACCGCGCATCTCGCGGTGCCCGCGCTCGAGCCGGACAACATTCCGGCCACCGTGTCGACGAAGATCATCACCGGCGTACTGCGCGACGAGCTGGGTTTTCACGGCTTGGTGATCACCGACGCCATGGACATGCAGGGCCTCGCGGCCATGTTCGATACCGCGGAGGCATCCGTGCGTGCGATCCAAGCCGGCGCCGACGTCCTGCTCATGCCCAAGCGCGCCGAAGACGCGATCCGCGGTGTAGTGGCGGCGGTTCAAAGCGGCCGGATCACCAGGAAACGTCTGGATGAGAGCGTCAACCGCGTGCTGGCCGCGAAGGTGCGTCTTGGCCTGACGCGCAAAAGGCTGGTCAATCTGGAAGACATCGCCGACGTGGTCGACTCGCCCGAGTCCGAAGAGCTTGCCCAATCGGTCGCTGACCACGCCGTGACACTGGTGAAGGACACCAAGGACTCGCTCCCGATTCGTCATTCCGAGAGCACCTGCCTGATCGCTCTCACCGAAGGCCGGCGAAGCCAGCAGGGGATCCGCTTGATCGATGAAGTGAAGAAGCGTGCACCCGGCATCAATACCACGGTGCTCGACCCCGCGATGACCAAGCCCGACCTCGATCAGGTATCCGAAAAGGTTTCGAGTTGCGGCCAGATCATCGTGGCGGCATACGTCAGTGTAAGCGCATATCGCGGCAACGTCGCGCTGGCTGGCGGCTATCCCGATTTTCTGAATGCCCTGATCGCTGGAAAAGCGCCCGTGATGCTCGCGTCCCTCGGCAATCCGTACCTGCTACGCAGCTTCCCCAACGCCGCCGCCTATCTGACAACTTATAGCCCCACTCCGACTTCAGAGACCGCTCTCGCGAAAGCGCTCTTCGGCGAGATTGCGATTACTGGCCATCTGCCGGTCACGATTCCCGGCGTGGCCAAATACGGCGATGGCATTCAGGTTCCGGTCGCAAGCCCGGTGATTAAGGGTTTGTAAATCGATTCCTGCGATAACATGAAATTGAATGAGGCTTTTGATCGTCGATGACGACGTGGAGCTTTGCTCGCTGCTCAAGGAATTTCTGGAGCGCGAGAACTTCACGGTGGAATGTGTCAACGAAGGCCACGCCGCGCTCGAAGCGGCGCAGCAGGGCGCCTTCGATTTGATGGTCCTGGACGTCATGCTCCCCGGCCTGGATGGGTTCGACATTCTGAAACGGTTGCGCCTCACCAGCCGGGTTCCCGTGCTGATGCTGACCGCGCGCGGAGAAGATGTCGATCGCATCATCGGGCTGGAGCTGGGAGCCGACGATTATCTTCCGAAGCCGTTTAACCCGCGCGAACTGGCGGCGCGCGTCCGGGCAATCCTGCGGCGCACCGAGACGAACGTAAACCGCGGCCGCGTGGAGATCAACGGAGTCGCGCTGGATCCCGGCACGCGTGAAGTCACCTCCGACGGCCGGCCCATCGATGTCACCACTCTCGAATTCGATATCCTGGAGCAGCTCATGCGAAATGCCGGCCGGGTGGTATCGCGCGACGGGCTGATGGAAAGCTTGTACAATCGCAAAGCTACGCCGTTTGATCGTTCCATTGATATGCACGTCAGCCATCTGCGCCGCAAACTCGAAAGCAGCCGGCCCGTGATCAAGACCATTCGCGGCGTAGGCTATCAGTTCTGTCAAAGCCCGGAAGATGTAGTGGTCGGATGAAGGTAATCGAATGAGATCGCTCTTTGCTAAAACCCTGCTGTGGTTCCTGGCTACCACTGCCGTCGCGATCGCCGGCATCATCATTACCACCGCGCTCACCTTCAGCTCCACCGAGCCTCGGGGACCGATTGGCATGTTGCTGGACGTACAGGTGGAGCAGGCCAAGCGCGCCTATGAGAGCGGCGGACGCGAGGCGCTGGCCGCTGTGCTGTCCAAATTCCAGCAAATCACCCAGATCAAAGTCTTGTTCACCGATTCCAAGGGCACCGATATGCTCACCGGTACGGTTCACCCAGAGCTGCTCCGCGTACCACGCAGGCGAGCACGTTGGCGCGTTCCCTTTCCGTTCGGCGGCAGACCGCCGATCATCGCGCGCGAGGATTCCAGCCACAAATACCGTCTGTTCATGATCGATGAGCGCCGCAGCTTGACGTTCTTCTTCTTGCAGCCACAGCATCTTTGGATTGTGGGACTGGTGGTCTTGCTCTGTTATGCGTTCGCTTATCACTTGACTTCACCCGTCCGCCGCTTGCGTTCCGTGGTGGAAGGCTTCGGGCGCGGCGATTTCTCCGCTCGCGCGCCCGCTACCCGCAAGGATGAACTGGGCGAACTGGCGCGAAGCTTTAATCAAATGGCCAGCCGCATCCAGACGCTGCTCGCGGCTGAACGCCGGTTGCTGCTGGATATTTCGCACGAGTTGCGCAGCCCCCTGGCCCGGCTGGGCGTGGCGGTGGAACTGGCCCGTTCGGGCGAGGACCGCGAACTTATGCTCGACCGCATTCAAAAGGAAGCCGACCGTTTGAATGAGCTGGTGGCGGAACTGCTGCAAGTAACCCGCGTCGAGGCCGATCCGTCGATGCAGAAAAACGACGTCGTGCATTTGGACGAACTTCTGGGCGACATCGTGTATGACTCGCTGCTCGAAGCGAAAGCGAAGGATTGCACTCTGCTGCTGAAGGCGCCTGTGCCGGCCGTTCTATCGGGCGACGAAGAATTGATCCGGCGCGCCCTCGAGAACGTGATCCGCAATGCCATCCGCTATGCGCCGCGGGACACTTCAGTGGATGTGGAGCTCGCCAAAATCCCCGGCGCCGCGCTGGTGAGCGTTCGCGATTACGGACCGGGAGTGCCTTCCGAGTCGCTCCCTCGTATTTTCGATCCGTTCTACCGCGTGGATTCGGATCGCAATCGCGCGAGCGGCGGGCTGGGACTCGGGCTAGCCATTGCGCGGCGTTCGGTGGAATTGCACAAAGGCAAGCTATCCGCGCAGAACGCGAATCCCGGATTGTTGGTGACCATCCAACTGCCGCTCGCACCCGCGCAGGCGCCGCTGGTTGGGGCCAAGCCGGCCGCCGCGGCTACTCCGGTTTCAACAATTTGAGGGTGGAAGGCAACACGAACAAATTGTTAGAAACCTTCGGATCGTCGACTTCGACCGAAGTCGAAAATATTTCGTAGATCTTCTCACCGTTCCGGTCGCGCTCAATCGCAAAAGGCCACTGAATCCCGCCGGCATCCCGATATTTCGTAAAATGCGTGACCTCTTCGTTCCTGTCCCTGGTCACTGGATCGCGGCGATAGAAGACCTGGCGCACCGGCAATTTGGTGAGGTGGTCAAAATAGACCGTGGTGGTGCGATTGTCGGCGTCGGTCAGATCAACGATCTCCACCGCCGAGGTTTCGATCACGTCGGCGCCCTTGGACTCGAAAATCCACCCTGGCTCGTGCAGACGCACGCGCAAAATGTAGAAGATGTCGCGCAGCGTAGTTTCCTTGTAGCGTGTAAAGCGATCCGCCGGCAGCGGGCGCGCGCCGCGATAGGTGACGTCAAACGCCTCCTTGTCGGTAAACAGAGTGCCGTAATCTTCTTTCTTGTCGTAATTGTCGCGCTCGTGTTGCGCCAAGTCGTGCGCCGTATCGATGACGCCCGAATCATAACGCGTGTAGATCTTGGCGATGCTTAATCCAGTTAGGCTCTCGCGATAGAAGGAGTAAACGCTGCCGGTTTCCACGCGATTCTGCATGTTCAGATAGCGATCGCCACCTAAAGCCTGCACGCATTCATCCACGACACGTTTGCCGCGTTGTTCGGGCGTTTCCGCGCGCACCCCGAGCCCACTGACGGCGATGAGCGCCGTGAGACACATCCAGTTCATTGCTGCCTCACAGCGCGGCGACTTTGCCAGTCTTGGCGAGGTCGGCAAAATCCTGAAAGCTGAATTCCATATTCATGCCTCCATTGTAATCGCCGCTCCAAGCATATCGCCCAAGAAAACGACCGCGCGGCCGCTTAGTGCCGTCGATCGAGGCGCGTCGTTGTGGCTTGGATTTTGGATCAGGCCTGAGGTGTCCAAAATCCTCGACGCCCGGGATTTCTTTTCTGAGTTCGTGATCAGCTGGGAGCAATTCATGGTTTAGCGGCCGGAATTCCGAGCGGCGTCGCTGCGGGCCTTTGCCCAAGTAGCTCCGGAGTCAGTCCCGAGTTAATCCTATACTCTTGCACGGTCGCTCCCGCGAATTTCTTGTCGCCCTGCATCACGGTCCATTGGAATGGCAGGCGGATTCCATCGACGTCGCGCCAGTCCGAGAAAACCTCCTCCACTGCGCTGCCGCCTTCGCCGGCCGATTGCTGATAGGCGAGCTTCGCCGGAATGCCGGTCTTCTCATCCACGGTTAGGCGGGCGCTTTCGCCGTCCTTGGACGCGATCTCAAGCACGCCTTCGCCCAAGTAGTTCACGGTGCGGTCGGCGTCGCGATCGCTTATCACCAGCGCCGCGAGTTGCCGGAACATTTCGCCGTGAATTTGCTTCAGAACCGCGGGCGAAAGATTTTGCACTCCTTGCATCCCCGACAGCCATCCGGATGCGCCGTCCGAGTACACAGACTGCTTCAGGAACGGAAGCTCGTTGTCCTGACGCAGCGTCGAAGGCGCGATGTACGAAACAGTCTGCTTCACTTTCATGGACGCGCCCGGCGTAAAAACTTCCAGGTCCGCGTGGAATTGCAGGTCCTTCACGGCGGCCAGCTTATCCGCGCCGCCAAGAGCCTGCTGGACACGCTGCAAAAGCTCCTTCCCCTTGGCCAATGTGGCGGGAGTGGGCGGACTAGCCTGAGCGGCCTCGGGCTTCGGCTCGGGAATAGTGAGATCGATCGGATCCACCTTCATCCCCAGACTGGCGAGCGGCGTTCCAAAATCCTTGGGATTGCCCACGGCGACGTACGTGAGATCCTTCGGTTGAAAGTATTTTTGAGCCACGCGCAGGACGTCGGCTTTTGTGACGGCAGCGATCGCTTTCTGATATTGAAAGATGAAGTCCTTCGGATACCCGTAGTATTGGTAGATCATCAGGCGATTGATGGTTTTGCTCGGCCGGTCGAAGTTGAAAACGAATCCATTGAGAACCGTATCCTTGGCGGTCTGCAGTTCTTGGTCTGTCACTTCGGCAGTTCGGATTTTGTCCAGCTCTTCGCCAATGGCTTTCAGCGTGTCCACCGTGTGCGCCGATTGCGTGCTGCCCGAAATCAGGAACGTACCTGGATGATCGTAGCTGGCGTTCCAATACGCAGAGATGTTGTACGCCCAGCCATGCTGCGTGCGGACGCTTCGAAAGAGCCTGCTGGAGAATCCTCCGCCGAGAATCTCAGCGGCCACTTCCAGCGCTGGATAGTCCTTATCGCGCAATTCGCCGCCCAACTCGCCCACATCAAAGAAAGTTTGTGTAGTGTCTTCCTTCGAGGCTAGAAAGACGCCGGGAGCGGCCTTTTCGTTCACCTTGGGGAATGCAGGCACGGGGGGCTGCGTATATTTCCAGTCGCCGAAGATCTTTTCGAGCTTGGCCTTCAATTCAACGGCGGAAAAGTCGCCGTACACTTCCAGCGTTATGTTCGACGGGAAGTAGTAGCGGTGGTAGAAGCCGATCATATCCTGGCGCTGGATGTTGTCGATATCGGAATACTCGATGCGCCAACCGTATGGCGTGTTGCGGCCGTATACGATGTCGCTGAATTCGCGTTCGGCGATGCCATCGGGATCATCATTGCGCCGCGAAATTCCACTACGGGCCTGGGTCTTGGCCAAGTCGACTTTGTCCTGGCGGAACTCGGGCTGAGGTCAGAAGATCGTGAAACAGACCGAGCACCTGGTCAGTATTTTCTTTCAGGCACGAAAAGGTGAGCGTACCGCTCGTTTCCCCGATCTGGCTTTCAATGGACGCCGCGACGTTCTCCAGATCCTGATCGAGTTGATCGCCGGTTTTCGCTTTGGTTCCGCCCGATCGCAGCACTTCACCGGTCAAGCCAGCCAGGCCTTTCTTAGTCGACGGGTCGAACAGATTCCCCGTGCGGATGAGCGCCGCGCCGCTCACCAGCGGGAGCTCGTGATCCTCCAACAGCAAAACTTTCATGCCGTTGGACAGCGTCGCCTCCACGGGTTCCGGCACCTTAAGAGGGGGAAGCGGCGGGTACTTCGAGATCCTTGTACGAGGGCAGCACGATGGCGTGCCGTACTTCGGTCTGCGCGCCCGCGAACCCCGCGCACACAAGCAGCGAAATGACGAGCGGTCTCATTGTGCTCCTCCTTCCGGCTTGCCGGACTCCGCTTTCGCGGAGGGCTGCACCGTATAGACTACCGTGCGCGTCTCGGGAACCAGATACTGCTTCGCGACGCGAATCACATCGTCGGCTGTGACCTTATCGATGTCGTCGATGCCAGTGAATAACTTGCGCCAATCGCCATAATTGACGTGATAGAACGTCAACGCTTCGGCCATACCCGAGTTGCTGTCCAGGCGGCGGATCAGCGACGGCCCGAACCTTGGTCTTGATGCGTTGCAGCGTGTCAGTCGGTGACCTTCTGGGTCTTCAAGCGCTCGATGATCTCATAGCAGGCCTTCTCGTTTTCCTCCACCGAGTGGCCGCGATTCGGCACCAGAAAGAACAAAAACAGATTCGGATATTTGCCGCCGGGGAAAGATGCATACGCAGCGGCCCCGAGCGCGATCTTTTTGTCGCGAACCAGGTCCGTATAGAGCAGGCCGGTGCGTTCGCCGGCCAGAATCTCACCAAGAACGTCGAACACCGGATCGTCCTTGTCGTTCTGATCCGGCCGCTTGTAACGCGATCGCCATGAAGGGCTGCGCGGGCGATTCCACCTCGACACGCTTCTCGCCTTTCTGAGCCGGCTCAACGGTGCGCGGACCACTGGGGAGCGGTCCTGAGGGAAGGATCGAGAAATACTTGTCGGCCAGACGCCGGCATTCCTTGGGATCCACGTCGCCCGCGATCGCGATCGTGATGTTCGCAGGAACGTAGTATTTCTTGTAGAAGGCAATTGCCTCCGTGAGGCGGAAATTCTCGATGTCGCTGGCCCAACCGCCGGGCATGTTGCGATACGGATGCGCCGCGAAAGCCGTGGCCAGCAGCGCCTCCACCAACTGCCCCTGCGGGCTCGATTCCACGCGCATGCGGCGCTCTTCGCGCACCACATCGCGCTCTTTATAGAACTCGCGAAAGACGGGATCGTAAAAGCGCTGCGATTCCAGCAGGAACCACAGCTCCAGGCGGTTGCGCGGGAAATTGTAGAAGTAATTGGTGGAGTCTTCGCCGGTGCCTGCGTTCATTCCCACGCCGCCGTTCTCTTCGATCAGCTCAGGATAAGCATTCGGGATCACGTAGCTGTCCGCCTTCTCCATGGCGGCTTTGAGCTGCTGCTGCAGGTCCGCCAATTTCTTGCGGATCGGCCTTCAATCCCTTGTTGCGCTCGGCGTCGTACTGGTCGTAAATGTGCTCGACCTCATCCATCGCCTTCCGCTCCAGCGGATAGTTCTTGGTGCCGATGGTCTCGGTTCCCTTGAACGCCATGTGCTCGAACATGTGCGCGATGCCGGTTTCGCCGCCCGGATCGTCCACCGAGCCGGCGTTCACGTAGGAGTGAAAAGACACCACCGGCGCCTCGTGCCGCTCGAAAACGATGAAGTGCAGTCCATTGGCGAGCGTGAATTCCGTGACTCGCTTTTCGAAATCCTTGAGCGACTGCGCCGCCAGAAGCAGCGGGCACAGCAATAGAATGGCGAAGCGGTATATGGGAGATCTCATGTGTGCTTCTAATATTGTAACGAGCGGCAACAGCGCTGCGTTTCAACTAGATACCGGCTAGGCTTCCCGCGTCCAGATAGCCGATAGAGCGCGCTGGAAGTTGCCGCCGAGAATCAGCGCGATATCGCCGGCTTGAGTACTTGCGGCGAACCAGGCCCTCGGTGAGATCGAAGATCTTTTGGGAGTAGTCGATTCCGTCCAGATCAAATCTCTTCCGCGGACGGATGCGGACGTCGCGCCCGTCCAGATCCACGTCGCTGCCGATGCCCACGTGCTCCACGCCCACTAATCCGGCCACGTGATCGATGTGATCCAGCACATTTTCGATGGTGGCGCTGCCGGACTCCTGGACAAAACTGCGGACCATGGTGATTCCGATCACCCCGCCCTTTGGCAGCCAGCAAGCGGATGGCTTCGTCGGTCTTGCAGCGCGCGCTGCCCGGAACCAGGGCGCGGCAATTGGAGTGAGTCACCAGCACCGGTTTCGTGAAACGCTGAGCGCATCCAGCGTCGTCCGATCGCTGCAGTGCGAAACATCCACGGCCATTCCGAGCGCGTTCATCCTGCCGATGACTCGCGCGCCATATTCATGCAAGCCCGGATCGCGCGGATCGGTGGAACCGCCGCCGATCGCGTTGTCGTCGTAGGTGAGCTGCGAAACCCGCTGGCCCGAGCTGGTAGAAACGATCGACATCTTCCACATGTCCGGAAATGCGCGGAGTTTTGCTGGCCGATCACGATCCCGATCTTGCCGGCTGGCCTTGGCCAGTTCGAAATCCGCGGCGCAATCGACGCGCAGGAACTCGCTCGCGTGGGAAGCGATGAATTTGTTCCAGCCCGTGATGTCGCGCAATGAGCTTGCGTATACATCGCCGCCGGTGAAGCCGACCGCCGGATGAAAAATGGTGATGCCCGACGCTTGCAGCTTCTGGAAATCGCGCGGCGCAAAGCCGTCCGGCTGCGCTTCCCAGGAACAAAGCTTGGAGTAATTGAGCGTCAGCAGGCCCAGCATGTCGATCACTGTGGATCGCTGCACCAACTCCAGCGTCAGCATGGAATACGTAACTTGCACTTTGGGCAAAAAGGCAGAAGCGCCCTCGTTGAATCATCGGCGCGGCAACGGCGAGCGCTGCGCCTTTTAGTAAGGTACGGCGGGAAACCACGAAAAATCCGGAACTCTGAGTGTACCATGAGTGTTTGGAGCCCATCTCGGCAAAAGGCTCGGTTTCCGCGAAAAGCCTGGACCAGGCGTCCGGCTCGCGCGAGGAGATCCTCGGCAAGCTCCGCGAAAGGATCGTGGGCTTTGCGGCATCTAGAATACAGAGGGATGCTGCCGAGGACCTGGCGCAGGAAGTGCTGATCCTGCTCCACGACAAATACGGGCACCTGGACCGGTTGGACGACCTTCTCCCGCTGTCGCTCAAAATCGTCCGATTTAAGATGTTGGCATATCGCAGAAAGGCGCGGCGGCATGGCGAATACGCGCAAGTGTCCCCCGAAGAAGTTCAGACTCCGGACGGCGGCATCGATGTGCTTACAGCGATGGAGCAACAGGAGGCGCGAGAACGGCTGATCGCGGCCGTGGAAGCTTTGGGCGAGCGTTGCCGCAAGTTGCTCGCGCTGAAACTGGAAGGCAAAAGTTTCGCCGAGATTCAAACCGCATTGGGCGTGAGCTCCATCAACACCATCTATACGTGGGATTTTCGCTGCCGCCAGCAGTTGATGGAGAGCATCGGCGCGGCCGGGAAGAGCAATCGGGAGCAGGCCAGATGACTCAGGAGGAAATCCGCAAACTGCTCGGCGGATACGCCACAAACACGCTCAGCGAGCGCGAGCGAGCGGCGCTTTTCCAGGCGGCCCTTGAAGATCAGGAATTATTCGACGCCCTGCACAACGAAGACGCGCTGCGCGAGTTGCTGGACGATCCGGTGTCGCGTGAACAGATTCGGCAAGCGCTGCAGCCAGCAGGCCCTGGGCCGCGAGCCTCATGGATGCCGAGACGATGGCTCATCGCTACGTCCAGCCTAGCCGCGGCTGCCGCGATCGGGATTGCAATCTTCGTTTGGCAGCGCCCGCCAGGCAAAAAAGGCCGCACCGGTACAGGTTGCTTCGAATGAGGTTGCCCAGGCCCCGGCCAGCGGCGCCTAAGGTTGACGCGCCGCCGGTAGAGCCACCCAAAGCCGCTCCGCGCAAGAGCTTGAAACGGGCTGCTCCGGCGCTCGTGGTCCCGAACCGGCTGCAGGCACTGGATCAAAAGGGACAGGTGATTGGAGGAGCCGTAAACGGAGCACTCGCGGCTCCGGTTCCGGCGGCGGTTGTGGGCGCGCCGCTCTATACTGGGCCGCTGGTGCGTTACTCCCTGCTGCGCAGCGGACCTTCGGGCGATGCAGTTCGCATCGAAGTTGTCAGCCAGCTGGCGGGGAATTTGGCGCTCTATCAAGCGGACGCCGCGGGCCAATGGCAGCGCGTGTTTCCGGTGAACGCTCCGGGGCTTCCCATCATGGCCGACATCGCCTACCAAGTCCCGGACGATCCGCTCGCAATCGGCGGCAATCAGAACAAGCTGCGGCTGGTGATCGAGCCGTCCGCCGGGCCCGCGTTCCGGTCTCAATTCGCCGCAGGATCGTTAGACCAGCCGCGCGCCAAGGCTCTGACAGAAAGAGGCCGCGCCCGCGCCGCTAGTGGTCGAGATCCCGATCGGACCGAATTAAGGCGCCATCTCCAATCGTTCCAGCAGAACGAAAATGCGGCCGGCCGCTTCCGCGTTTCCTCCGAAACGAAGTTCGTTGTAAGCGCTCGTCAAATCTTCCACCAACAGCGAAAGCTCCGGCTCCTGCACCACGCGCGCGAACTCGCACGGGGTGAGCCAGGCAGGCTTTTCAATTCCACGCCGCCGCAGGGCCTTCAACATTCGTTGGTAGAGCAGCGTCGCGTCGGAGGCCTCGGCGCCTCCGCGCTGGACTTTCAACATGCGCTGCCGGGCCGTCCACCATCGCCATCCATCGCGGCCGAGAAACTTCGTCATCAGCAGAAACACGAACAAACCGAGAGCGGCAAACCCGAAGCGGCGCGCAAAATCCTTCACGCCGATCTTCCAATCTGCGCCGCCCACATACGTGGATTTTCCGACCAGTTCAGGCCCAGGTGCCGCCCGGATTCGCCCACCCGTGACGCGAGTTGGAGTTGCCGGTCCAGGTTGTAGTTGAGCACCCAGTCCTGCCAGAACACGTCGACCGCATCGGCATAAAAGCCGAGCCGCGTCCAGGCCGAGAGCTGCTGGCCGTGCGGATCGGGCGGCGTGGGATCGAACGTGACCCATCCGCGATCCGGCAGCCACGCCTCCACCCAGCTATGCGCGTCGGAAGTGCGGATCAGTTGCGATCCGCTGATGGGGTTGAAGACTCCGCTCTGGAAACCAGTGACCACGCGCGAGGGAATCTGAATCATCCGCAGCATCACCGCCATGGAGGAGGCAAAGTATTCGCAGTGCCCCTTCTTGCGGTGGAACAGAAAGAAGGCCAGAGGGTCGGCCGGTTCAACCGGAGGAAGCTCCAGCGTGTATTCGTAGTGAGATTCTGAGATAGTTTTCCACCAATTGGGCTTGCCGCGCAGGCGCGGTTTCACCCTCGACGATCTTTTCCGCCAGGTCCCAAATGCGGGCATCCGTGCGCGGCAATTGCAGATAAGCGTTTCGCTGATCCGCGGGCAGGGGCTTGATCTTCTCCGCGCCCCCCGCGTCGAGGCGCTTCAATCCGGCTGTAAACCTGGTAGGCGATGTTGCGCGAATCGCTGAATTGCGCGCTGTAGTTGCCAAACGGACGGCGGACTACCATCGAATCGATGCGCATGTATTGCGGCGTACCAGCGAAGAATAAGGCGTCCTGCGCCAAATCGTTCAAGTAGACCGCATAGGAAATGTACACGTCCCGGTCCGGCCAGGGGAGTTTCCAGACGCAACAACCCGCTCGCGATCCGGCTGCAGGATTTGCCCCGGCGACGGCCGATTGAACCACGCCCGCCCGTTAAACTCGGCCAACGCCGCTCCGCGCCATTTGAGCGCCAGCGAGCGGTCTTCCGGGCGGTCCATCTTCACGTGCATCACCGGCAGATTTTCCTTCTTCACTTCGCCGATTTCGCCCAGCGTCACATGATTCGAAAAGCCGACCAGATGATAGCGGTGCGACACAAAGTGTTGGAACGCGGCGCGCGCGGTGCGCGGCAGGAAGAAGAACAGGCCGGCTGTGATCACCAGGATTGACAGCGAAACGCAGAGCACGACACCGATCAGCCGGGCTGTAACTCCGGCTCCGGTTGGCCTGGTGACCGGCTGGGCGCGTTGCCGCGATTGACGGATCTCGCTGCTGGCGAAAGTCGCCACGCCGAGCAACAGGAACAGCAGTAGGAATACAAAAAAATTGAAGCTGGCCGAAACGATACAGGCCGCCAGCAGTTCCAGAAACGCGATCACTTTCAGGAACAGATAGTCGCGATTGGTTCGCGCGGTCAGGATTTTCACCACGGCGACGAAGAAGACCAAGTGAATCGCCGCTGGAATGAAGCTGCGAGAAATGAAGAAGTGATCGATCGGGTAGAATCCGATGTACGCTAGCGTCAATACCGTGACGATAATGGGGTGGGGCTCAAAATGCACGACGCCGGCAACCATGAGCGTCCGGATGATGAGCGCAGCCGAAGTCAGCACCAAGGTAGGCGCGTCCAGGTAGCCCGACCCCGCGACGGCCAAAAAGCCGCTGCCGAGCAAACCCAAGAGCGAAAGCTCGAAAAATCGGTCCACGGGTGACAGTACGCTAGCGGAGCCGCGGTCCATAATCCTATTCTATGTCCGGCCGATTGTTATCATGGAACCCTGGGAGTACAATTGACACCAGCAACATCCTCTTCAGAGCCGCACGCGATTGATCCTTCCAAGCGCCGGCAAGCCATTTTGATCGTGGTGTGCTGCACGTTGCTGGTCGCCATCGCGCAGTATTTGATCAAGCTGGGCGCCAATCGCCTGTCGCATGCCGGATTGGTGGCCACGACGATTGGGATTTTCACCATTCCGCCGCTGTTCGCGGGATATTGCCTGTACGGCGTGTTCACCGTGATGTTCGTCTACGCACTGCGGCACGGCGAGCTGTCGATTTTGTATCCGCTGATCGCGTTGAGCTACGTGTGGGTGACCATTACGGGCGTGGTGGCGTTCCACGAGATGATGAATCCGCTGCGGGTGACGGGACTGGTGGTGATCGTGGCCGGCGTCGCGGTGCTGGGCTGGGGTGGCGGCGGGAAATGACCACTCCGATTTCATCGATGGTCGTGGTGCTGATCGGGGCCGTGATCGGATCCGTTGGCTCGGTCTTTCTCAAGTCCGGCGCGCACGCGGTGAACCGGAATTGGACCAGCATCGCGTTCAATTGGCGGTTGGCGGTCGGGGTCGTAACTTATCTGATTTCGTCGGTACTCTTCGTGAAGGGCATGTCGAACGGTGAGCTCTCGGTCTTGTTTCCGCTGGTTTCGCTAGGCTACGTTTGCACGCTGGCGTGGTCGCGCCTGTTCTTCCACGAGCCCATCACCAAGGTGAAGCTGGCCGGAGTGGGGCTGATTCTGATTGGAATCACGTTCCTCGGCTTAGGCGGCCGCTAGTTTCTCAAGCCCTTAAGTGTTTTCCATCCTTCGCGAGCCAGTACCCATTCCGGGACTCTGCTAGAGCGCTTTTCACGCCGGCGCTAGGCCTGGTTTGGCCGTAGAAACCCTCTCTGAACCGATAAGCAAAATGACGGATATCATATGTCACTTGCGATCAAGAGGTGCCGGCTGGCCGTACTTGTGTTTTCGATGGCCTCGGTTCAGGGGGCCGGAAGACAGCTCCTGCAGGGCCACGTCCCGCAGGCGGTAGCGATTTCAACCGCTGTGAGGCCACTCCCCCGGTCCGATCGGATGAGCCTGGCGGTCGGTCTGCCGCTCAGAAATCAGAGCGAGCTTGACCAGCTTCTGAAGCAATTGGTTGACCCGGCGAGCCCGAACTACCGGCAGTACCTCAGTGCGGCGCAGTTTGCCGAGCGCTTTGGTCCATCTGAAGAAGACTATCAAGCCCTGGCCGCCTTCCTGCGGGAAAACGGCCTGGCGGTGACGGGCACGCACCCCAACCGGATGATTCTGGACGTCAGCGGAACGGTGGCGGACATCGAGAGAACATTTCACGTGAACATGATTTACTGGCGTCATCCCACGCGCGGCACGTTCTTCGCGCCGGACCGCGAGCCGTCGCTCGACGCGGACGTGACGATACTGGACATCACAGGCCTGGATAACTTCGTTATCCCGCACCCCATGGATCTCAAATCGCGGCCTTTCAGCGGCTCGAAGCCTCTCACCAGCGGCTCGGGTCCCGCGGGACTTTTCATCGGCAACGATTTCCGCGGCGCCTATGCACCTGCGGTGACGCTCAACGGCGCCGGGCAGTCTGTAGGACTGTTCGAGCTCGACGGCTTTTACGCCAGCGATGTCCAGGCTAATTTCAAGCAGGCGGGGCTGCCGCCGGTGCCGACGCAAACGGTTCTGCTGGACGGCTTCAACGGCGCGCCCGGCAGCTCGAACATCGAAGTGATCCTCGACATCATGATGGCGGCCTATATGGCGCCCGGCGCGTCTAAGATCATCGTTTACGAAGGCACGAACTGGAACGATGTTCTGAACCGCATGGCCACCGACAACCTGGCGAGCCAGTTGAGTTCATCGTGGTGCTTCAGTCCCACCAATGCCACGACGGAGCAGATCTTCAGCCAGATGATCGCGCAGGGGCAGTCGCTGTTCCAGGCCTCGGGCGATAACGGAGCGTATCATGGCGCGATCATGCCGCCGGCGGACGATCCGAACGTCACGGTTGTCGGCGGCACCAGTCTGACAACAGCGGGCGCGGGCGGCCCCTGGCAATCGGAGACCACGTGGACAGGCTCGGGCGGCGGAGTCAGCACCACGTGGCCGATTCCGGGCTATCAGCAGCCCGTCAACACGGCTGCCGCTGGTGGATCGGCCACTATGCGCAACATCCCGGACGTGGCCCTGACCGCCGATATCCAAATGTTTCTGATCTGGAATAACGGGCAGGCGGTGCAAGTTGGCGGAACCAGCGCCGCGGCTCCTCTCTGGGCGGGTTTTATCGCGTTGGCGAACCAACAAGCGGCGGCGAGCAGGAAGCCGCGCGATTGGGTTCCTGAATCCGGCCATCTACGCAATCGGCGGCGGATCGGGCCTTGCAAAGCGATCTGCACGACATCACCACGGGGAACAACGGCAGCTTCAATGCTCTGCCTGGGTACGATCTTGCGACGGGATGGGGCAGTCCGGCGGGCCAGCCTCTGATCAATGGCCTTACCGGCATCTCGAACCCGCCAGCTTTCGGCCTATCCGCATCGGCGTCCACTCTTTCAATCGGCGCTGGTGCGAGCGCCAACACCACAATCACGATCAGCCCGCAGAACGGTTTCAATAGCGCGGTGACTTTAGCAATATCGGGCCTGCCCGCGGGCACGATGGCATCCTTCAGTCCGGCGAGTGCGATGACCACCAGCACGCTGACGCTGACCGCGAGTAGCACCGCGGCCCCGGCTGCAGCCACCGTTAGGATCAGCGGCACATCCGGCAGCCTGACCAGCACCGTCACGCTGCTCCTTACAGTGACAGCCGCTCCGGCGTTTACGATCTCTGCGTCGCCCGCGAGCGTGAGCCTCGCACCGGGGACCAGCGGCGCGAGCACGATCACGATCACTCAGCAGAACGGCTTCAGCGGCGCGGTGACGTTGACCGCTTCCGGACTGCCCGCGGGCGTTACCGCGAGTTTCGGCGCGATCACCGCGGGCCACAGCACACTGACTTTCAAGGCCGCCAGCCCAACCGCGGCAACGTCGACAGTAACGATTACCGGAGCCTCCGGCAACCTGACCGCTAAGACTGCCGTGACGCTCGTCATTGCTCCAATTGCGCCACCGCCGGCGTTCGCGCTTTCGGCTTCGCCCACGGCTCTCAGCATTCCGCAGGGTGGTACGGGGAACAGCACACTGACGTTGACCGCACAGAACGGATTCTCGGGCACGGTGACCGTGAGCCTCTCCGGACTGCCGAGCGGCGTCGTTGGCTCCTTCGGCCCCGGTCCCACGGCGGCCTCGGTGACGCTGACGCTGAACGTAACGGCTTCGGCCGCGCGCGGGGCATCGACTGTCACCGTCACGGGCAAATCCGGCAGCTTAAGCCAAAGCGCGGCGCTCAGCCTCACTGTTCTGCCGCCGGCTGCGGGAACCGCGGGAGCGGTGAACCTCGCCTCGGCCTACAACGTGATGGGTGTCGTCACGGACGGCGCAGTATTTTTCAACAGCAGCGGGTTGGATGCGGGCGGCCGGGCGTACTCCGCCAACCTGCTCGGGCCTGTGCAGAGTGTGAGTGGCGCGAGCTTCAGCTTGGGGTTGCCAAACATGCCGGACGCCGTTACAAGCGCAACGATTCCGCTGCCTGCCGGCCAGTTCTCCACGCTCGTTCTGCTCGCCGCGGGAGTGAACGGCAATCAACTCAACCAGACTTTCACCGTGTCCTATACCGATGGCACGACATCGACCTTCACGCAAAGCCTGAGCGATTGGTGCTATCCCCAAAACTACCCGGGCGAATCGCAGGCCATTAAGATGACCTACCGGGACAACAGCACTGGAACACGGGATACGCGGCCGGTGGCGCTGTACGGCTACAGCTTCAATTTGCCGAAGGGGAAAACAGTGCGTGGGATCTCGCTTCCGAGAAATCGCAATGTGGTGGTGCTGGCAATCAGCCTCAAGTAACTCTGCGAGCAGTACGGCTAGGCGTGTCCGGCCGCTAAGCTCTCGGCGTTGACCAAATACTGGTGCACTCCCTCGGCGGCTTTGCGTCCTTCAGCTATCGCCCAAACCACGAGTGACTGGCCGCGCCGCAGATCGCCCGCCGCGAAGACGCCCGCCACGTTAGTCGCGTAGTTGGCATCGGTGGCGACGTTTCCGCGCACGTCCAAAGCCACGCCCAGTTGCTCGATCAAGCCGCTCTTCACCGGGCCGGTGAAGCCCATCGCGAGCAAGACCAGCTCCGCATCCATCGTGAATTCGGTGCCGGGAATCGGCTCGAATTTTGGCGCGGGCCCCACGCGAATCCCGTGCAGCTGCTTGACACGCCCATTCTCGTCGCCGGTGAAGGAAGTGGTGGCCATGCTCCACTCGCGCGCGCCGCCTTCTTCGTGCGAGCTCTCCACGCGCAGTTGCAGCGGCCACAGCGGCCACGGAGTTTGGGGAGCGCGTTCGTTGGGTGGCATGGGCATGATCTCGAATTGACGAACTGACGCCGCCTTTTGGCGGTGCGACGTGCCCAGGCAGTCGGCGCCGGTGTCGCCTCCGCCGATGATGACGACGTTCCTGCCCGTGGCCAGAATCTGCCCGGGAACTTCGTCGCCTTCACAGACTTTGTTTTGCTGCGGCAGAAACTCCATCGCGAAATGGATGCCTTTCAGTTCCCGGCCCGGCACAGGCAGATCGCGCGGTTGCTCGGCGCCGCCGGCCAGCAAGATGGCGTCGAAATCCTTCTCCAGCGCGGCTCCTGTAATGTCTTTGCCCACGTGCACGTTGGTTCGAAATTCGACGCCCTCGGCGATCATCTGCGACAGTCGCCGGTCCAGCACGCGCTTCTCCATCTTGAACTCGGGGATGCCGTAGCGCAGCAGTCCGCCGATGCGGTCGGCTTTCTCGAACACCGTCACCGAGTGCCCGGTGCGATTCAACTGCTGCGCCGCGGCCAATCCGGCTGGACCCGATCCCACGATGGCCACGCGCTTTCCGGTGCGCCGCAAGGGCGGCTCGGGCTGAATCCAGCCTTCATGGAACGCGTGTTCGATGATCGTCTTTTCGATCACTTTGATCGTCACCGGCGGCTCGTTGATGCCCAGCACGCACGCAGCTTCGCACGGCGCGGGACAAATGCGCCCGGTGAATTCGGGGAAATTGTTGGTGGCGTGCAACACGCGGATGGCCGCGCGCCAACGGTCACGATACACCAGGTCGTTCCAATCGGGAATGATGTTGTTCAGCGGGCACCCGGTATGGCAAAACGGGACGCCGCAATCCATGCAGCGCGCGCCCTGGGTGCGAACCTTGTCCTCGGGAAAATCCTGGTAGACCTCGAACCAGTCATTGACGCGCTCCGCTACTGGCCGGCGCTCGGGCGCTTCCCGGCTGTATTCGACAAAGCCAGTGACTTTACCCATGCGCGGCGCCTTGTCGCTGGCCGGACACGGCTGCTGTCACCACGTGCGCATGCGCCGCTTCCGCTTTGGCGGGCTGATAGCGCGGAATTCCCAACACGCGTTTATACTCGTGCGGGAACACCTTGACGAACTTCGAGAGCATCTCGCCCCAGTTCTCGATGATCCATTTCCCGCGCGGGCTGCCGGTGGCCTCCACGTGTTTGGCGATGAGGTTTTCAAGCGCCTGCATGTCCGCCGGATCGCTGACTGGCTCCAGATCCACGCCGGCCTGATTGCAAAGAACGCCCGCAAATTCACCGGTCTCATCCAGCACGAACGCGATCCCGCCCGTCATGCCGGCCGCGAAGTTGCGTCCAGCACGGCCGAGCACGACAACCAAGCCCTTGGTCATGTACTCGCAACCGTGATCGCCTACTGATTCCACCACCGCCGTCGCGCCCGAATTGCGCACGGCGAACCGCTCGCCCGCCATGCCGTTGAAGAACGCCTCGCCGGTGGTTGCGCCATACAGCACCACGTTACCTACCAGCATGTTCTCTTCGGGAACGAACGTGGAAGTACGCGGAGGGTAGACGATCAGACGCCCGCCCGAGAGGCCCTTGCCCACGTAGTCGTTGGCGTCGCCTTCCAGCGTGAGCGTCACGCCTTTGGCGAGGAACGCGCCAAAACTTTGGCCGGCCGAGCCGTTGAAGTGGATCTTGATAGTGTCGTCCGGCAAGCCCGCCGATCCGTATCGCCGCGCAATCTCGCCGCTCAACATGGCGCCCACAGTGCGATGAACATTGCGGATCGGCAAACGGAAGTCCACTCGAGCGCCACTTTCGAGCGCGTCCTTGGCATGATCGATGAGCTTGTAGTCGAGCGCTTCTTCGAGACCGTGATCCTGCGGAATCAGGCAGCGGCGCCCTACGCGGCGTGGCACCTGGGGATTGTAGAGGATGGACGAAAAATCGAGGCCTCGCGCCTTCCAATGCTCCACCGCGTGCCGCATCTCGATCTTGTCCACGCGGCCGATCATCTCGTCCATTGTGCGGAAGCCGAGCTTCGACATCCACTGCCGCACTTCTTCGGCGATGAAGAAGAAAAAGTTGATGACGTTTTCGGGTGTGCCCCGGAACTTGGCGCGTAGCGCAGGATCCTGCGTCGCGATGCCGACCGGGCAGGTGTTCAGGTGGCACTTGCGCATCATGATGCAGCCCATCGCGACCAGGGGCGATGGTGGAGAATCCGAACTCCTCGGCGCCCAGCAGCGCCGCGATGGTGACGTCGCGGCCGGTTTGCAGCTTTCCGTCAGTTTGCACGCGCACGCGGCTGCGCAGATCGTTCAACACCAGCACCTGCTGGGTTTCGGAAAGCCCCAGTTCCCAAGGAATACCGGCGTGTTTGAGCGACGTCAGGGCGAGGCGCCGGTTCCGCCGTCATATCCGCTGATCAGCACCACGTCGGCATGCGCCTTGGCCACGCCCGCGGCAACGGTGCCCACGCCCACTTCGGCCACCAGCTTGACCGAAATTCGCGCGCGCGGATTCACGTTCTTCAAATCGTAAATGAGCTGCGCCAGATCTTCGATCGAATAAATATCGTGATGCGGCGGCGGCGAAATCAAACCCACGCCCGGAATAGAGTGCCGCACGCGCGCGATCACTTCGTCCACTTTGTGCCCCGGCAATTGCCCGCCTTCGCCAGGCTTCGCGCCCTGGGCAATCTTGATCTGCAGCTCGTCGGCATTCACCAGATAATTGGTGGTGACGCCAAAGCGCGCCGAAGCCACCTGCTTGATCGCGCTGCGCCGCCAATCGCCGTTCGGATCGCGTGCAAAGCGCGCCTCGTCTTCCCCGCCCTCGCCGGTGTTGGACTTTCCGCCGATCCGGTTCATCGCGATGGCGAGCGTTTCGTGCGCTTCTTTGCTGATGGACCCGAACGACATCGCGCCCGTCGCAAACCGCTTGACGATTTCGCTGGCCGGCTCCACTTCCTCGATCGGAACCGGCTTGTCATCGAGCTTGAACTGCATCAGCCCGCGCAGCGTGCAAAGCTCGCGGCTCTGGCTGTCGACCAGCGACGTGTACTCCTGGAACGTCTGGAAGCTCTCCTGACGGACGGCGTGCTGCAGCTTGCTGACGGTCACCGGATTCACCAGATGATACTCGCCGCGCACGCGGTATTGATAGCTTCCGCCCACCTCCAGTTCGGTGTCGGCTTCCGACAGCGGCTCTCGGAAGCGTAGTCGTGCTTCATCTTGGCTTCGCGCGCCAGCACGTCCAGGCCGACGCCTTCGATGCGCGATGCGGTTCCCGGTGAAATATCGGTCCACCAGAGCCTTGCTCAATCCGATGGCTTCGAAGACTTGGGCGCCGCGATAACTTTGCAGCGTGGAAATGCCCATCTTCGAGAAAACCTTGAGCAGTCCCTTGTTGATGGCCTTCTTGTAGTTCTTCAGCGCCGTTTCAAACGTCATGCCAGCGGGCAAATTGCCGCGCGCGGCTTGATCTTCCAGGGTCTCGATGGCCAGATACGGATTCACCGCGCTCGCGCCATAGCCGATCAGCAAGGCAGAAATGCATCACTTCGCGCGGCTCGCCGGATTCGATGATCAGCGCGACTCTGCGTGCGCGTTCCCTCGCGGACCAGATAATTGTGAACCGCCGACAGCGCCAGCAGGCTGGGAATCGGCGCGTATTCTTCGTCCATGCCGCGGTCGGTCAGAATCAGCAGGCTATAGCCGGAACGCACCGCCAGCGACGCGCGGCGGCACAAGCCATCGAGCGCGCGCTCCAATTCCTTTTCGCCGCCCGCGACGCGGAACAGCATCGGCAGCGTGTTGGCCAGCAAATCGCCGGTGGAAACCCGGCGCAGCTTCTCCAGATCGCGATTGGTCAGCAGCGGATGCGGCAGCTTCAGCAGATGGCAGTGCTGCGGAGTCTCTTCCAGCATGTTGCGCTCGTGCCCGATGTAGCTGGTGAGCGACATCACCAGCTCTTCGCGAATCGGATCGATGGCCGGATTGGTCACCTGCGCGAACAACTGCTTGAAGTAGTGGAACAGCGGCTGCGGCTTGTCGGAAAGGCAAGCCAGCGGCGTGTCGGTGCCCATGGAGCCGATCGGCTCTTCGCCTTTCTCCGCCATCGGCAGCATCAGCACGCGCAGATCCTCGTCGGTGTAGCCGAAGGCCCGCTGGCGCTGCACGATGTTGCCGAGATCGGAGTCGTAGACGCGCGGAGGCTCCGGCAGACTGTCCAAAGTGATCTGATTGGCCTTCAGCCACTCGCCGTAGGGCTGGCGGCTCCACAGACGTTCCTTCAGCTCTTCGTCGGGAATGATGCGGCCTTCCGCGGTATCCACCAGCAGCATACGGCCGGGCTGCAGGCGTCCCTTGAACTTCACCTCTTCCGGCTTCACCGGAAGCACGCCCGTTTCCGATCCCAGAATCACCAGGCCGTCGTGCGTGACCAGATAGCGCGCCGGGCGCAGACCATTGCGATCGAGCGTGGCGCCGATCGACCGGCCATCGGTGAAGGCGATCGCCGCCGGACCATCCCAGGGCTCCGATCAGCGACGCGTGATATTCGTAAAACGCCTTCTTCTCCGGACGCATGGTGGTGTCGGCGTCCCAGGCTTCGGGAATCAGCATCGCCATCACGTGCGGCAGGCTGCGGCCGGCCAGCGTGAGCAACTCGACCGCGTTGTCGATGCGAGGCCGAATCGCTGCCGCCGGGTGCGATGACCGGGCGGCATCTTCTTCAGATCCTCGCCGAACAAGTCGGACGACAGCACCTTCTCGCGCGCGTTCATCCAGTTGATGTTGCCGCGAATGGTGTTGATCTCGCCGTTGTGGCACAGATAGCGATAGGGATGCGCCAGCTGCCAGGAGGGAAACGTATTGGTGGAGAAGCGCTGGTGAACCAGGCACAGCGCGCTCATGGCGTCCGGATCCGATCAGTTCCGTGTAGAACTCGGAGATCTGGTGCGCCAGCAGCAGCCCCTTGTAGACGATGGTGCGCGACGACAGCGACGGAATATAGAAGAAGCTCTTGTCGGGCAGATCGGAGGCGGCGATCTCCGATTCGGCGCGCTTGCGGACGACGTACAGCTTGCGCTCCAGCTCGTCCTGCGACATGCCGGACGCGCCGCGAATGAAGATCTGCTCGATGTAGGGCTGCGATGCGCGCGCAATGCGGCCGATTGCATCCACCTCCACCGGCGTGTCGCGCCAGCCGAGCACCGTGAGTCCCTCTTCGCGAGCGATCCGTTCCAGAATGCCCTCGGCCAACAAGCGATGCGACGGCTCTACGGGCAGAAACACCATGCCGACGCCATACTCGCCTGCGGGCGGCAGCGTGAAGCCCAGCTCCGCGCATTCGCGCGCGAAAAACTTGTGCGGGATCTGGATCAGAATGCCGGCGCCGTCGCCCGTTTCCGGATCGCAGCCGCAAGCGCCGCGATGCGCCAGGTTGATGAGGATTTGCAGACCCTTGGCGATGATGTCATGCGACTTGCGCGCCTTGGATGTTGACCACGAAGCCGATGCCACAGGCATCGTGTTCGTTTCTTGGATCGTAGAGACCCTGCTCAACCGGGAGTCCGACCATGACCGAGTATAACAGTACTACGATGCTCGAGCAATATTAGTTTTGCAGAAATTATCTATTGACTTAATATTAGATCATCTAATACAATGGCAGTTGCGATGGATTTTGATCGCCTCAAGCTTTTCAGAGATATAGCTCAATCCCGCAGCGTCAGCAAGGGGGCATCGATGAATGGCATCAGCCAATCGGCCGTCAGCCAGTACCTGCAGGATCTGGAGGAGCAGATGGGGATCACGCTGCTGGATCGGGGCACGCGTCCGCTGACGGTTACGGAAGCGGGCAAGCTCTATCTCGACATGTGCCGCGACATCGTTGAATCGCCGGGACGAATTTCAAGTAGCGCTGGATCTTGCTGAAGGGTCAGGTGGAAGGCACGGTTCGCGTGGCTTCCATTTATTCGGTGGGCCTGTCGGAGCTGTCGCGCCTGGAGAAGGAGTTCTTGCGGCGCTATCCGCAGGCTCGCATCGAAGTGGAATATCTGCGTCCGGAAAAAGTGTACGAAGCGGTGGTCACCGATCGCGCCGATATCGGTCTGCTGAGCTATCCGGAGGCGACCAAAGAAGTGACGGTGCTGCCGTGGCGGCAGGAGCAAATGGCGATGGCGGCGTCGCCCTATCATCCGTTGGCGAAGAATTCCGAAGTCAGGCCGCAGGATCTGGATGGCGTGGATTTTATCGGCATTCGATGAAGATCTGCCGATACGCAAGGACATTGACCGCTTCCTGCGCGAACATCACGTGCACGTGAATGTGACGCTGCACTTCGACAACATTCAGATGATCAAGGAAGCGGTGGCGCACGGCTCGGGCGTCAGCATCATGCCGGCGCGCGTGATGGAAGAAGAGGTGGCGCAGGGCCGGCTGGTGCCGATTCGAATCGCGGGCTTCGAATTGTTTCGTCCGGTCGGCATCGTGCATCGCAGGAAGAAGCGGTTCCACCGCGCGGGGCAAGCGCTGCTGGAGTTGCTGCAAGGATCGCCGATGTCGTTTACGCCGGTCCTGTCCGAGGTTTAGTGCGAAGCCTGAAGTGATAGACGACCGCGCCGGCTGCCACGGTGAGCACCGCGGCGGCTGAAACCTCCGGGCGAAGCATCACGCCGAGAATCGTCATCCAAATCCCCACCGCGACGAAAAATACGGGCAGCAGCGGATATGCGAAACTCACCACGCCCAGTTTCTGCCAGCCCGGCCGGCGGCGGAAAATGAATAGCGAACCCACCGAGAGCACGGCAAAAAAGTTGAGCAGCAGCCCGATATAGAGCAGCAGGTTGAGAAACGGGCTGACGGTCATGAGAATGGAGCAGACGCCCTGGCAAAGAATGGCAATGACCGGCGTGTGCCAGCGCGGATCCACTTTCGCGGCCATGCTGAAGAACGCGCCGTTTTTCGCCATCGCGTAGTAGACCCGCGGCCCGATGGTCACTTCCGCGTTGACGGTAGCCAGCAGCGAAAGCGCCATGGCCGCGCTGAAGATGCCCGCCACCGCCGGTCCGAAAAGATGCCGGGCCGCAAGAGCGCCCACCGCCACCACGCCCTTCATCTCATTCGAGCGGCACCGCGTAGATGAACAGGACGTTGAGCGCAATGAATAGCGCCGCAACCAGCGCGGTCCCGTAGGTGAGCGACCAGGGAAGCGTGCGGGCCGGCTGCTTCAACTCTTCGGCCACGTAGGTTGCCGCGTTCCATCCGCTGTAGGCGACGTAGATGTAGAACAGGCTGAGAAAGAATTGCGAGAACAACGGCGTGACGGAGGTGCGCACGGCCGGATGCGAGAAATTGTCCCAGCTCCCGCTGCCGAAGGCGAATCCTGCTGACGAGGAACGCCAGAATGATGATGATCTTCAAGGACGTCAGGACATTTTGCACGCGCGCCGTGCGGCGAATCCCCAGGCAATTGATGAGCGTGAAGAGCGCGATGATGGCGCTGGCCAGAATCTGCGCCGCACCCAGTTTCAGCTCCCAAGCGCCCGATCCGATGAGATGCCGCGCGCTGTCCAATCGCAAGCCGCCAAAGAAGTGACCGAGATAATCGGAAAATGCCAGCGCCGCGGCGGCGATGGGCGCGGAAAATCCGGCGAAGAACGAAATCCAACCCGTCATGAAGCCCCAGGTGGGACCGAAGGCTTCGGTGAGGTAAACGTACTCGCCGCCGGAACTGGGGAAATTGACGCCGAGTTCGGAATAGCAGAATGCGCCCGCCAGCGCGCACACCGCGCCGACGACCCAGACCAGCAGCACCAACTGCGCCGACCCGAGCTGGCCGGCAAGAAAGCCGCTGGTGGTCAGGATGCCGGTGCCGATCATGTTCGAGATCACCAGCGCGGTCGCGCTGCCGATGCCGAGCTGGCGCAGCAGATTGGTGGATCTTGAAGGCAAGAACTATACGTAGCACACGGCGCGGGACTGCAAACGTAAAGGCCGTTTACTTTCCGAGAGCACCCAGGAAAAACGAAAGGAAGGCTGCTGCATCGGCATCCACGGCCACTTGCGCGTTGGGCTTGCCGGGCGTTTCCACGGTTCTTCCCTCCTCCGGCGGGTCTTGCCGCACCTCGATGTGAAGCGAGACGGTTTTCACGATTGCGGGTTTCAGGAGCGCGGCGGCAGCCAGCGGGTCCCATGCGTAGAAGATGCCCGCATCGATCGCCTGCCGATCGCTTTCCAAGATTTGCGCTACCGCGCGGCCCAAGCGGCGAATGCGCCTTGGCCTGGAATTCGCTCAAGAACTCGGCGCCGACGGGAACTTTGTTGGTCGCGTCCAGCGCGATCAGCCGGATCGGAACGCCTGACCGGAAAACGATGCGAGGCCGCCAGCGGATCCACAAACATGTTCCACTCGGCGGTGCTGTTGTTGGTATGAAAAACGCCGCCGTCCTGAAGATTGCCCGGCACTCGAACCGCGCCGCCCATGATCACGATTTCGCGGATATTGGCTGCGATCGAGCGGTCGCGCTCCAGCGCTTCAGCGAGGTTGGTGAGTGGCCCAAGCGCTAGAATCCGCACGGGCGGTCCTCTTCGCAGGCGCTCCATCAGGTAATCAGCCGCCGGCTTCGATTCCGGTGGACGCGACGCCGCGGGCAGCTTGACACCCGGCAGATCGTCAGCGATCTTTCGCCATTCGGCTGGAAATTCGGCCGTCGCCGCGCAAGGGAGTGCTTCTCCCGGCGAACACCGGAACGCGGCCGCGGCCGGCGAGATCGAGCAGGCGGCCCATGTTCCGCGCGCCCGAGTCCACGTGCGCCAGTCCATTCACGACTGTGATGGCGTCAATGGGCACGCCGGGATCGGAAAGCAGCAGCGCAACCGCCATGAAATCGTCGGAGCCCGCGTCGGTGTCGATCAAAATCGGCGAGGTTTGCGCCAGTGCCGTCGCCAGCGCAGCCCATGCGAGAAGCAGCAGCTTCATTACAAGGAAGACGATAACACGGCTAGGTCGTCTTGGAAGTCAGCGCTTTGGGATAGACCATGACGCCCGATTCGGTGTCGCGGAAAATCTTGTACAGAATTTGATTGGTGGGCAACTGGCTTTCGAGGTAATCGACCCCTTCGGCGGAGATGATGAAGCTGCTGCGATCGTCCTGCAGGACGAACCGTTTGGCGCGGAGGTACCAGAGCGCGAACAGCAGCCGCTCGCGCGGGAACGCCATGATGTTCTCCATGTCGAGCAGGGAGAGCGCCGCGTAATCGGGATTCGCGCGCCGCTTGCTGTAGAGCAAACACAGTACGCCGATGCGGATCTTGGCCTCGGCATCGATCCCTTCGGTGAACTCCTTGCCCAGAAAGATGGGCAGCGGCCCGGCGGGATTCACCTCGAACTGCCGGTCGTATTCCTTGCGCTTCACCGGGTCTTGAGCAGCTGATAGGCTTCGGTGAGCATTCGGAACCGTTCCGGGTCGCCGGTTTGCTGGTTGTCGGGATGATAGCGCGAGGCGAGAATGCGGTACACGCGGTCGATGGTCTCGACCTCCGCCCTGGGGTTGATTTGCAGTAGATCGTAATAGTTGACCGGCGATTTCAGGCTCATCCTGTCTATTTATCGGCAGGACGGCTCGCCCCACCATAGGGCGTTACCATGAGGAATGCGATTCGCCGTGTTCTCTCTGCTGTTGGCCCTCCCCGCCCTAGCGCAGCTCGATTCCTCCGCACTCCGGGCGAAATTCGGCGCTCCGCTCAACAGGGAAACATTCCATATGCCGCAAGGATTCGACTTGACGGTCGATTACGGAGCGGGCAACCAAGTGTGCAGACTGGAAGTCCCGGCTGAAATGCCGCCGCAGCCAACCGCCTCTGGCCCTTTCGATCCGGCAAAACTAATGCAGGACTTTCTCGCAGACTTGGTACCCGATTCGGTGCGCGGCAAAGAACTCAGCCGGATGATGAGCCAAATGGGCATGGCGTGGGCGTCCTTCGTTGAATTCGAGCATGTCACAATTGTCGAATCAGGACATGGCGAGACGCGCAATCCCACCACCGTTCGGTTCAAGAGCGAAGGCTGCCGCTAGCCGAGCTGCTGCAAAACCTGCTCCAGCGACTCCACAAAGAAGTACTCGCCCCACATCACCGATTCATCCACGCCCAACTCCTTCGGCAGATGATAGACGCCGCCCTTGAGGATGCCTTCCCATTTTTTGTCCTTCTTCGCCAGGTGTTGCTCGCAGAGGGTCCGCAAAATGCGAATCGCGGTGGACCAATAATGATGCCCCTTCACGGGATCCTGCAGCAGACGGCAGAGGCGCAGCAGGCCGGAAGCGGCGATGGCCGCCGCAGATGTATCCAGTATCCGGCGGCTTTCGGGCGGCGCATTGAAGTCCCACGCCGGGACGCCGTCGCTGTTGGAATGCGTAATGAAGTAGTCGGCGCAAGCTTCCGCCGTCTCGAGAAATCGCGGATCGCGGCTGTACTCATAGGACAGGCTAAAACCGTAGAGCGCCCAGCCCAATCCGCGCGACCAGCACGAATCGCCGCGATAGCCTTGTTGCGTGCTCTGCCGCAGAAACTCGCCGGTTTGCAGATCGAAAATGCCTTCCTGGGCTGTAGAGCCGTCTCCACGAACCAACACTCGCCGCGTGGTCAGGCAATGACGCAACGCGATGTCACGGAGACGCCGGTCGCCCGTCTCGCGCGCGGCGTAGAAGATGATTCCGACATTCATCATGATGTCGATGAAGAGCGAATTCTCGCCGACGAACGAGCGCAGGTATTGGCCATTCTCCTTGAAGCGCAACGCCTCGGTTTTGCCCGCCGTCACCAGCGCTTCCTTGAGTTTCGGGTCCTGCGTCAGCCGGTGCCAGCGGTAGTAGGTCGACATGAAAATGAAGCCGAGATCGTGTACGTCGCGATCGCTCTGGCGCGGCGCGAGCGGCGTGGTGTATTGCATGGCCTGCTCGAGCCAATATTTGTCCGCCGATCCGGAAGCGATGCTCCGCTTATAGAAAATCCACATCATGCCGGGAAGAAAGCCGTCGCACCAACTGGTCCAGACCTGGCCCTCGTGCTTCCAGCGGCCCTCGACAGTATACATCGGATAGAAGCCTGGATGATTCTCGATCAACCGGCGCACTTGGTGCTGCGCGAACTGGAACGCGTCTTCGAACAGTTGACGGTCCGTATCAAGGACAAACTGGATCATGCTCTCTGGATTCTAGCAGCCTCGCGGCGACAATCTGCTACCATCGCAATGCATGGCTGCAACCAAGATCACAGTAAACAACAACGGATCAATTCGCATCGAAGGCGATTTCAGCATTCACGACGCCGAGGGCAAAGAGTTCGGGCTCGGAGGCCGCACGGTGATTTCGTTGTGCCGCTGCGGGCATTCGGCGAACAAACCGTTTTGCGATGGAAGCCATAAGGTGAACGCGTTCGATTCGGTGTGCGCGGCGCGGGACTTGCCGGTCAAAGTCTAGGGACCTGGAATTAGTGACGTAATGAAAGGCTTGGATCGCCTCTACGCGGAGCCTGAAAGTCCGCCACCTGCTGTTGGCTCGGTTCTGCGCGTGATGGGTAGGGAATTGAGGCCTTGCTCCCTCTGGAGCATCTCCCCGCTGGACCGAGTTGTCATTTGTTCTCTCCATAGAGAGTCGCCGAACGCGACATAACCCGCTCGCACAAAAACACTTCCCGGAAGGCGCCATGGAGGTTACGATTCTTGACCTCTTCAACCGCATCGTCCCATTCAGATTGGTCAAGAGGGCCGGCAACACAATCCACTATCAGCACGGTTCCCGGCGGATACTTTTTTGTGCTCTTTTGCCGAAGGCATTGAAGTACCTGTCCCGATACGTCCATTACGTGTTCGTTGTTTGTGTAAACATAAGGCTGCGAAACAACTTTTCCGGTCTTCTTGTCCCTTTCCGTACCCTTTACACCGAATGCACGGCCTTGCTTATCCACCAGCTCGCGCACCAGGTATTCGTTTGGATGCACAGCGACTGTGACCTCGACGAGAAGCTTCCTCGGGAACCTACCATGTTCGACCAACGCTCCAGAGCACAACAGGACTGCGTCGAACGCTTGCGATCCGCTGAACCAGCGCACTTTGATACGTCGACCTGCCCGATACCGTTCCTGCACGTAACGAGCGATGGGAATCAGCTCTTCTAGCAAGCGCTTCTCAGTTTTTGTCGGACGCAGCCGAATTCTTGAGACACCATCGGGAGCGGCGCGGATCTGGTCGAGGAACTCATAAACGCATCGGCAGAAATTCAGTCCATCGAGAAGTTTGCCGTCGAAAGTGGAGAGCGTGTATTGCTTTTTTCTTGCCACACTTTTCCCCGAACAGCTCTGGCAGAGGTCAGCGGTAGGTATCCTTGGACTTGATCAGGATCGCTGAAATCTCGACGACGCCCCGATCAGGAAACTTCCTCAAAATGATCCGGTAGTCGCCGACCCTCTTTCGAAGCCTCCCTTTCCACTGTGGGCCTTGTAGGGTCTTGATGTTGCTCCAAAGTGAGTCGTCCTTCTCTTCAAGCTCATCGATGGCGCGCTCGAGCCGGTCCCGCACCTTGCGCGGAAATTTTGAAAGTTGGTCCTCCGCTTCTTTGGAAACCTCAACGCGGTAGCGCATTCTTCACAGCGCGCCAAGGCTTGGACTGCCCTCGTTTGAGCTGGGCTTCCCCCCGGCGGACGGTCTTCGCCTCCTCCGGAGTTAGGGTGTCGCCAATATCGGCCGCGCGTTTTGGCTTGATGAGCACACCGTCCCTCTGCTCCGAGAACGCGACCCAATCCCCGGCCTGAAGTTTGAGAGTGTTCAGGATCTCGCGCGGGATGACAATCTGGCGGCGCTGGCCGACGCGTCCGACGCGCTCTTGTGTTGGGGTTGTTCTCATGGCTGGTAATACGACTTCGGGTCGGAATTGATTTCAGTGTACGGTGAACCACCGCATTCGTCAAACTTGGCCCATGGCCAGTTCAAGCTGCCTTTCCAGTTCAGCCAAGGACCCAACGGCTATCGAAAGAAAATATAGGAACTCCCTTGGAGAACGAGCGGGCTTGACCCGGTAGTGGCCGGGCGCCTCAAGCTTATCTCACTGCCACCGACAACCAAGAACCAACAACCAACAACGAGCTACTCTTCCCCCAGTATGCAAATATCCCTCAAGTTCCTGTAGTCCTCCGCGAAGTCGAGACCGTAGCCAACCACGAATTCGTCGGGGATTTTGAAGCCCACGTAGGACACATTCACGGGACGTAGACGGCGCTCGGGCTTATCCAACAAGGTCGCGATCGCAAGCGACTTGGGACGCCGTTGCTCCAGCACGTTCAGCAGATACGTCAGAGTCACACCGCTGTCCACGATGTCCTCGACGATCAGAACATGATGGCCTTCGATGGAGACATCCAGATCCTTCGTGACGCGGACCTGGCCGGAAGACGTCTTGCCGCGCCCATAGCTCGAAATTCCGATGAACTCGATGCGCGAGGGCGTCCGGATGGCGCGCGACAGGTCCGCCAAAAACACGAATGCGCCCTTGAGAATCGCGATCAGATAGATGGGGCCCTCGGGATAATTGGCGCTGATCTCGTCGCCCATGTCCTGCACGCGTTTTTGGATTTGCTCGGCGGTGAGGAAAACGCGCGGGACCAGGGCCATTCGCTAGTCGGCGCTGTGAACGCGCGGAGCCAACCCGGTGCTGAGCCGGGTGCTTCCGGGTCCGATGTGGACGTGGGCCGCGGTGGCCTTCCCGGGTATGGCATGCGTGAAGGCGTAGTAGGGAATCTTGCGAAGCTTCAAATATTGGCGCAGCCAGATGCCTTCCGGCTGGCTGGGATCGACGGCCACATCCACGCGCCCGCGGTGATCGAAGCCGAGCGCGCGATGCAGCTCCGTTTCGCCTTCGGCGCTGATGGGCAATGGACGCGCGAATTTGCTCGCAAAAGCCCATTCCAGTGGCGCCAGCTCACGCGATTCGTCAAATGCCCCGCTGCCTTCGTAATGCTCCATGCCTTGCGCCAAAAGCTCGGCGTCCTCGAATCCGGGAGCAGCAACGTCGGGAACCTTGGGAGCGTTCGCGAGCGCCGCGTCCTCGGCGATCAGATTCGCTCGCAAATGCGCCAAATCGAGGCTGGTCTGCCGGAGCGTCAACTCTTCCTGCAAGGGCAGCAGATAGGATAGCGCCGCCACGCCCGCCGACACGATCTCGCGCGCCTCGTTCCAGCCGCGCCTGCTGGCGATCCACGCGCCTTTGGGCCGCCGCGATCATTTCCGCTGACGTTGCCTCGCCGGCGCCGCGGGCGGGAAAGCTGCCGTATAACGTGCGCTCGAGAATCGCTTCGTCCTGGGCGTCGGCCAGATTCGATTCGGCTTCTTGGATGCGAATGCGGGGCAACGCTCCAGCTTCAACCAAATTCGTAATCCTCTGCAACTCGATCTTGGCTAGCTCGACGCCCTTTTGCGCACGGATCTCAGCGGGCGAGGGTGTTCTTTCAGCAGGGTTGGCCGCGGGCGCGGCATCTTGCGCAGCCATGCCCGGAAGGAAAACCAGCGCGCCAAACGACAATACGAGCGTCAGCAATTGTCGCATTGGAAATTTCAGTGTACCATACGGATAGGAGATCATTTTCCTTATTCGAGAGCAACGCAGTACAGCCGTTCAGCCCATCGCCCCTCCGCTCAGCCGCTCCCCCCTGGCTCACAGCCGTTCGAGCCGCTGAAGCCAAGAAAGCCCTTGACATTCGCGTTCTGGATCTGCGCGACGTCACCTCGTTCGCGGATTTCTTCGTGATCTGCAGCGGGAGCAATCCCAAACAGATCCAGGCCATCAGCGAAGAGATCGGGCAGGAGTTGGAGAAGCGCGGCGAATACCCGGTAAGCGTGGAAGGATTCGCGAACGCCGAGTGGATCCTGGCCGATTTCGGCGACTATCTGATTCACGTCTTCTCTCCGAAAGCGCGCGCGTTTTATGAGTTGGAGCGCCTGTGGCGGCACGCCAAAGTGGTCGAGATTCCTTCCGGCGCTTAGATCTTCTGGCCTTTGCCCATCGCCTTCTTGCAGCAGCTCGCGCCGTTCTTCGATACCACCGGCTCGAGAATTCCGCTAATTTCCTCGAAGATATAGCCGGGCGACCGGTCGCCGCGAATCTGATGATACTTCCGGTCCTGATAGTAGGCCAGCACCGGACGCGTCACTCGTCGTAGGTTCGAATGCGCTCCTTTACCACGTCTTCGCTATCGTCCTTGCGAGTGATCAAGGGGGTGCCATCGTCGTCGCAGATCCCGGCGATCTTCGGCGGCTGGTGTAGCAGGTTGTAAATTCGCTTGCAGGTCGGGCACTGCCGGCGGGACGTGAGCCGGCCGACCAACGCATCCATCGGAACATCCAGATGCAGGATGATCGGCGCTTCGAATTGCTGCTCCGCCAGCACTCCATCCAAATACTCCGCTTGCTCCACGGTCCTGGGGTAGCCGTCCAGAAGAAAACCGTGCGCGGCAGTCGGCCGCGGACACACGTTGAGCCAGCATCCGGTTCACCAGGTCGTCACCCACCAATCCCCCACTGGACATGATGGCCTTCGCGGCGTTCCCCAGCGCCGACCCGGCCTTGATCTCCTCTCGCAGCATGTCGCCCGTCGAGATAGCCGGGATGCCTAACCAGTGCGAAATCTTTCCTGACTGCGTTCCTTTGCCGCTGCCAGGCGGTCCAAAGAGCAGAAGGACCAAACCACCCTCCCTGTTTCAGTTCTACTTTTACTGAAGTTTGCTGACCGCTCAGCTTCTAAAGTCAGCTAATCCCCTCGAAAAGACTATCACTATTTCGTCCCACACGTACCACTATCAAGCCGCCCGCAGTTCCAGTACCGCACCTATAGATGACGCCCCGCGATTAGGGTTTCTTCGAAGCCAACGTCAGGCCGTCGCGCACCGGAAGCATCGTTAGCCATACGCGATCGTCGCCCTTCAATTGCTCATTGAACGCCCGGATGGCACGGGTGTCGGGATCATCGACAGGAGGCGTCGATCACGCGCCCATACCAGAGTACATTGTCCACGGCGATCAATCCACCCGGGCGCAGCAGCACCAAGGCTCGCTCGTAGTAGTTGGCGTAATTCGGCTTGTCGGCATCAATAAAGATGAAATCGAATCGGTTCCCCTGACCGCTTGCGATCAGGTCGTCCAAGGTGTTCAGGGCCGGTCCCATGCGCAGGTCGATTTTCCGGTCGACGCCCGCCTCCCGCCAATAGCGGCGCGCGATGGCCGTCCATTCTTCATTGATGTCGCAGGCGATCACCCGGCCATCGTCGGGCAACGCCTGGGCCACCACCAGCGCGCTGTACCCGGTGTACACGCCGATCTCGATGGTCCGGCGTGCCCCCATCAGGTGCATAAGCAGAGCCATGAATTGGCCCTGTTCGGCGGAGATCTGACAACTGGACGTGGGAAAACCGGCCGTCTCCTCGCGAAGGCGCCGTAAAATGTCGGGCTCACGCAAAGTGACGCGCCGCATGTATTCCCACAGCGGCGCGTCAATCGTCAAGTCATTCATGGAGGGTTGTGGAACAGAAGAATCGAGCGATGGCATCACCTCCCATTGAACACCACCCATGCACACTATGCGGCTAGCCGCATCAACCGCGCCTTCCCCCATGCTTACTTCTCTGACGAGAGCTTGGCCGCTTCAAGTTCTACCGGCGTAACTTCCTTTTCCGATCCCGTCGTCACCCACTTCAGGTACGCGATTATATCGGTCATCTCCTGTGGCGTATAGTTGGCCACTGCCGGCGGGTGCTTCCATTTCTCGTCCCGCTCCGTCGATACGATCTGGCGGGTTGTCAACGTCCGTAATTCAGGCGGGGTCGCGCTCAGGTCATAATACTCCACCTGATCGCCAAACTTGCCTTTCAGCATGCCCGGAAAGCTGCTGACGCTGGTCTGTACGCGCCGAACATATTCGGTCATGGTCATGTGCATGGTCATGGCGATGGAATGCACACTCCCGTTGCTGGCCATGTTCGTCAGGTCCGGACCGATCGCCGTTCCGTAGCCGCCTAGCTGGTGGCATGTCTTACAGGCGACGCCCTTCTTGGAGTTCAGGAAAATTTCCTGTCCACGCTGGATCTGCGGCGTGGGAGGAACTTTGTGCTCGGCCGCCATCGCGGGCAGGCTGAGGGTGGAAAACGCTACGATGTAAAGCACCTTGCGCATGGTTTTTTGCCTCCGCGGAAGCCTGGAGCAATCCCTGAACCAAATCCCGCCGCGTTTGTATTCCGAGCAAAAACAACAAGTTTCCGCGATCCCCTGAGGTTCTACCCCCAATTGGCGTGCGTCCAAATACGCAATTGGGAGGTACGAGGGAGCTAAAGCAGGCTTTCGGCCAGTTCCTCGAAATTCCGCGGCGTCACCAAATGAAATCGCAGCGACAGGCGAGTAAAGCCCGCGGAGCGTGCGCGTCAGGTCGTCAGTGGGGATTTCGGGGCTGGCCAGAAACATGTTCCCGGAAGCAATACGGAACGGGAGCACCCGCCACTCGCGCACCACGCGGCGCGGTAGCGCCCGGGCGATATTGGTGCTGATCACCCACGGTTCCAGGCGGCCGGAGGGCAGGCTTTGTTGCAGGCTGAGCGCCTCATACAGTTCCTCCTCGGTGAGCTTGCCGAGCTGAACCAAATATTCGCCGATGCGCAGCCCGCGCGGCTGCGTCTCGAGCGCGCCGAGCAGGTCGGATTCATCCACGTAGGCCGAGCCGGTCAGAATCTCGCCGAGCTTGCGTTTATGCTCCACCAGTGCGCTCCGCGACGGGTATGCGTGTTCGGTCTTCACCCACACCAGCGGCTCATGGCGGACCCTGGCGAGCACGTATGAGCGCACGGCCTTCCAAGTCGCGATGGTATTGATCCAATTCCCGCACACCGAACGAAGCGGCACCGCAAGCGCGAACACCGGCCCGTACAGCCTCGCCGTGCAGCCCATTCGCACTGTGGTCTGGATGATCTGAATGCCGAGCGTGGCAACCAGCAAGGAAGGATGCAGCGAGTACCTCGCCAGTCCCCACGCGGCGCCCATGCAATGCGCCGCCATCCACGTGAACAGCCCGTAGAGAAAGACGAAATTGCTCAGCAAGCTCAGCGGATTTCCGAACAGCCCCTTGCGATCGCGCCAAAACCAATAGATCTCCGGCAGGCTACCGCGCCAGCCATGGCGCTCCCAGGATTGCAGTCCAATGCCCTGGATCCAGCGGGATCGCTGGCGGATGGCGGATCGGGCGGTCCTGGGAAAGAATTCGCGCGTGGCCACGATGCTCTCGCCGTGCTTTGTAAGAGGCACGAACATCTGCTTGCAGCCGAGCTTGTGTAGCCGAAGTCCGTTCTCATAATCTTCGGTCAGACAGGCTGGTTCAAAGATCAGGTTATGCTCTGCATTGGCAAGTTTCTCGAGAGCGCGCCGGGTGAATCCGGTGCCTACGCCGTTCGATGGCACGAAGCTGCCCATGATCTGCCGCACTGGCATGTCCTTGATCTGCCACTCCGCGAATTCGTCGCAGTAAATACCGTGGACCATGTCGTGCAACGGCGTGGGAAGAGGCAGCACCGGAATTTGCACCATGTCGAACTCGTCCGCATAGGCATTGATAAACGAGAACGCTTCGGGATGAATCAGGTCTTCCGCGTCGTGAGTAACGATGATGTCGAAGCGGAAATCCTCTTTCCCGCTGTGGTGCTCCTCAAAGAGAAGCATCCGTTGATAAATCCAGTTGAGGCAGTCGGCTTTCGACGTGGGCCCGTTGTGCGGACACACCGCCAGGTGCACATGCGTGAACCGGGCTTCCAGATCGCGCACTGCGTCGAGCGTGGGATCGTCGTTTGGATAGGCGCCTATAAAGAAGTGATAGTTGCTGTAGTTGATGGCCGAGGCGTTATGCTCCACCATGCCCCCGATCACCGCATGCTCATGCCACAGGGGGACGAAGATGGCGATGCGTTTCTCGATATGCGGCGATTCTTTCTGTTCGCCCGCTATCGGCTTGGAAAACCGGCCTCTTAGCGCTGCTTGCAGTTGAGCCCAGAGACAGACGCAGTCCAGCGCCAGGTCGTCTAAACCGCTGATCAGGATCACCAGCGCCAGCGGGAATAGAAGGCGCGCCACCCAGGTGTCGCACAGCGCCATCAGAGAGAGCGCGCCGGAGAAAGGACCGGAAGTCACCTGGATGGTAGTGGACCGAAAAGCGAAATCTCGCAAGGTTTGTTGCAAGTACAAGACTCCGGTATTCACCAAAGGACATCCAACCAAAACCGGGATAGTTTCATTTGGGCCTTAGAGTATTGCCCTGACTATACGGTTGCGGGCATTCTGTCGATTGGAGTCTCAAGATGAAGCTTCGACCGCATATTACGATCGCTAACTTCGTTCTAGTACTTGGTGTCGCCGGGTTTGTCCCGTGCGAAATAACATCCCAAGCGCTGGCTCAAACCTTGGACAAGCCCCAAGCCGCCGTGGCAATGCAGGAGAAGACGCTCTTGGCCGCGGTCAGCGAAGCGTCGCAGTGGAAAGCCACCGACCCGCGCGTGGCCAAAGCTCACGAGAATCTCGCCGACTATTACTCGGCCGAAGGCCGCTACGCCGACGCCGAACGCGTATATCAAAAGGCGCTCGAGCTCGAAGAAGACATGCTGGGGCGCGCGAATCCGGCCATCATCCCGGCCATCGACGATCTGGCGCGCGTGAACTTCGCACAGATGAAATACGAGCAGTCGGCCGAGCTGATTGCGCGCGAGCTGCGGATCATGGAGCGCGAGTACGGCGACAACGATCCCAAGCTGGTTCCATCGCTGGAACAAACCGCGCGCGTGCTGCAGTCCGGCGCCAAGTATCCGGATGCCGAACGATTTCTGACGCGGGCCATGGCGATTCGGGAGAAGGCATCGGGCCCGGAAAGCGTCGAACTGGTACCCGACTTGAGCCAACTGGCGCGCGTGAATGTAGCCACGAAGAATCTGGTGGGCGCCGAGCAATTGTATGAGCGGGTGTTGAAGATTCAGCTCAAGACAGTGTCGCCGAACAGTCCCGACCTGCTGCCGACGCTGGATGCTCTCGCTACCTTGAATCTCGAACAGCACAAGGACGCCGAGCCGTTGCTCAAGCAAACGCTGTCAATTCGGGAAGGTAACCTCGGCCCGAATCACGCCGACGTCGCCAGAAATCTCGACAAGCTGGCCGAGATCTTCACCGAGCAGAAGCGGTTCGCGGAGGCGCAAAAGGCCAGCGAGCGAGCCCTCTTCATCTGGATGAAAGAGCTGAAGCCGGGCAGCGCCGAGCTCGCGGAGAAATACGAGAGAGTGGCCGAACTCTACGAGGCGCTGAATCGTCCGGTGGACGCCGAGCCGCTGGTGCAACAGGTGCTAACGGCGCGCGAGCTGGAAACGGTGGCGAGCCTGAACACGCTGGCGTCTATTTACGTGACCAAGCAGAACCTCGCGGATGCTGAACCGCTCTATCGCTTATCGCTTACGATTCTCGATAAGCGCGGGATCTTGAGCGGCAAGCGCCCCTTCGTCGTGAGCAGCAGCGAGGACAATCTGGGCTTGCTGGCCGAGACCGCGCTCCATTACTGCGATCTGCTGAAGAAGATGCGGCGCAAGTCCGATGCGAGCAAAATCGAGGCGCGCATTCGATTCATCACTGGAAAGAACCCAGCGGCGCAGCCCAGCAAGAAGAAGGCGAGTTAAGGCCGCTCCTTCGTCACAATCGCGTTACTCACCAGCTGCTCAAACGCTAACTATCTTTCATCGCGCTATCAGCTCCGAAGCGCGCACATGGACCCGTTTAATCTGAAGTAAATCTGTTGTAAACACTTTCCCATTTCATAGAAATACCGACGGGCTTCGAGTACTCTGCTTTCAAGGAGAACACTCTTGAAAGAATTGGGAACAGACAAGCGAAACGGTCCGGCCAACCGCCGGTCTTTCATGAAAAAAGGACTAGCGGCCGGCGCTGCGACGATAGGCGCCGGGCTGATCGCCAATAACGCCGCGTCCGGACAGACAATTGTGTCGACCCCCACGGCGGGAGACATCGCGATACTCTCGTTTCTCGCGGCGGCTGAGTTGATCGAGACCGATCTCTGGCAGCAGTATGCCGAACTCGGCGGCATCACCGCCAACGCGAATAGTTATCAGGCCGCCCTGATGAATCTCGACTCGGATGGTCCGCAATATATCTCCAGTAACACGCTCGATGAGCAGAGCCACGCGGCCTTCCTGAACGCGTACCTACAGTCGAAGGGCGCGCCGCCGGTGAACTTGGATCCATTCCGCACTTTGCCGGGCAGCCGGGCGGACGGAGCCCAAAACATCGGACGCCTCACCAACCTCATGAACCTCACCGTGGACACCAGTTGGTATACCAGGTACCGCAGCTCGGCGAACCCGGAGTTCGGTGCAACGTTTCCGCAAGCAATTACGTTGACCAATGTCCCGGGAATTCCCAGAACCAACGCCGATTATTCGCTTTCGAATATCCAGGCCATCGCGAATATCGCTGCATTTCACTTCGGCTTCATTGAGCAAGGAGGTTCGAGCCTGTATGCCACGCTGGCACAAAAAGTCTCCAGCCTCGAAGTTCTGAAGATCCTGTTGGGCATCGGCGCCGACGAGGTCTGCCATTTCCTTGAATGGGTGGACTTCGCGGGTAACGCAGTGCAACCGGACCTCGCGCCATTGCCAGCGGCGAACGGCCTGCCGGCCTTCCCGAATTTCGACGCGACGCCAGACCCTTCTATTCAGACCAGCCTGATCTTTCCCGTGCCTTGCGAATTCATCAGCCCCAATCTTCCCAAGTGCGCAGTCATCCGGCCGAGCTCTCCAGGACAGATCGACGCGGTGGGAGCTGTAAACGCGCTGATGGCCGACGGGCTCTTCATCGGCCAGTCGCCAACGTTCATCAACTTGCTGTTTCAGATGGCAACAGCCGCGGACGCAGCGCAGCGCGTAATCTTCTGAGCGGAGTGCATCCGGGAGCGCGGGCGTCGGGCATCGGTTAACTCCCGCTCCCCTCAATCAGCATCCGCAAACCTCGCTCGAAGCGATCTTTGTTGGCGTCGATGCGCCCGCCGCCATACACTTCCGCAAGCCGAGGGAAGGCGCCGCTAGCGAGTTGGGAGCGAGTGAACTCGATATCGATCGTCGCTTCCGCGGCCGCTTCGCGCAGCGCGTGGCCGAATACAAAGTCGTCGACTGTCGCAAGCAAGGTGATCTTCTGTTTCGCCGTCATCGACGTTTCGGCCAGCGCCTCGAGACATTGCTCCGTATGGCGCATCGCATTGAGCCCAGGGGGAGCCGACAACATCGAGACCAGGGCCCAAGGATGACGGATCAATACCGTATGCGTTCGCTTGGCGATCTCCGTCATCGCGCGCCGCCAATCTTTTGGAAGGGATGGTAACAGAGCTTCGCCCATAAACGCGTCGTCCATAACTGCGATCAAGTCGTCTTTGGTCTTCACGTAATAGTAGAGGCTCATCGTTCCCACGTTGAGCTCTTGCGCCACACGGCGCATCGACACCGCCTCGAAGCCTTCCCGGTCGGCTATCGCGAGCGCGACGGTGGCGATCCTTTCGCGGGTCAACCTTTCGTGGGTCAAACTGGATTTTCGGCTTGACATTCGTACACTGTACCATTAGTCTGGTTTCGTACGGTGTACGAAACCACGGTATTGATCGTCGGCGCAGGACCAACCGGGCTGACCCTCGCGGTCGATCTCGCGCGCCGCGGCATCTCGTTCTGCTTGATCGAGGCCGCAGCCACCCCCTTCGAGGGCTCGCGAGGCAAAGGCATCCAGCCGCGCACACTCGAGATCTTCGACGATCTTGGGGTAATCGGCGCGATCCTCTCAGGCGGTTCGCTGTATCCTAAGTTCCGCATCCACCTCGGCCCGTTCTCGCTCCGCGCGGGCTCGCTTGGTTCACACAAGGAACCCACGCCCAGCGTTCCGTATCCGAACATCTGGATGGTCCCGCAAGCACGCACGGAAGCCATCTTGCGCAAACGGCTGTGCGCGCTCGGCGGCGCGGTCGAATTCGGCAACGCGCTCGCGGCTTTCACTCAAGATGAACAAGGCGTGGATGCCACGCTTTCAACGGGCAGAATGCTGAGGGCGAAGTACCTGGTGGGATGCGACGGCGGCCACAGCACCGTCCGAAAGGTGCTCGGTTTGCGGCTCGAAGGCCAGGCGATCGACGAAAAGCCCCGGCCCGTGGCGGATGTCGAGATCGAGGGACTCGATCGCCGTGACTGGCATCTCTGGCCCTTCGCTAAGGGCGGGATGATAGGTCTCTGCCCGTTGCCAAACACATCGTTGTTCCAGTTCACCTCCGCGGCACAGGCCACTGGAATGGATATCGCGGGAGCTGTGCACAAAGCCACGGACCACCGGGTCAAGCGTGTCGCGTGGAGCTCAATCTATCAGCCGGCAGTCCGTATGGTCGATCGCTACCGCGCCGGTCGTGTGTTCCTGGCTGGCGATGCGGCGCACGTGCATCCGCCGACGGGTGGCCAAGGGCTGAACACCGGTGTGCAGGATGCCTACAATTTGGGTTGGAAGCTCGCACACGTCGCCCGAGGCGGGCCCGATTCGCTGCTCGATACGTATGAAGCCGAACGCCTTCCGATCGCCGCGGCAGTACTCGGCTTGAGCCAGCGCCTGTACCAAACGCGATCAATCAAGCGCGGCGACGCGACGAACCAGCTCGCAATCAACTACCGGACAAGCCCTCTGTCCTCGGGCATCACGTTCGGAACAGTGCAACCGGGTGATCGTATGCCCGATGCCCGGCTCGAAGATGGCAGCACGCTCTTCGATCACTTGCGCGGGCATCACGCCACGGAAATTGTCACTCCCGAGGGGCCTCGGATTCTGATTCGCCCGGACGGCTACATTGCGCACATCGGCTCAACGCACTTCGGCGAGTACGCCGGTGAACCGACCCACCAAGTTCGCGCCACAATCGGTCGCGACGGCACACGAGATTGAGCGGGGCCCGGCTCATAGCCGCTGTTACAATCACCATGTGCGTTCGCCCATCCCCGCGCGCTGGGTCGCAATCAGCGTCTTTATTTTCGCTTCGGTCCTGAATTACCTCGACCGGCAGATCCTCGCCACCATGGTCGACATCTGGCGCACACGCCCCGAATTTCCGTTCACCTATGACGACTACGGCTTGCTGCTTTCGGTCTTCTCCATCGCCTACGCGGTGAGCGCGCTATTCGTCGGATGGTTCATCGATCGTGTCGGCCTGAATCGTGGCGCGGGCTTGGCCGTCGCGGTTTGGGCCATCGCAAGTTTCGGAACAGGCGCTTCGCACAGCGTTCGCGAGCTGCTGGTGTGGCGCGCCCTGCTTGGAGTTTCCGAGGCCAGCGCGATCGCCGCCGTCACCAAAGCCGTCGCCTTGTATCTCCTGCCGCCGGAGCGCGCTGTCGGGCAGGCCATGAGCCAACTCGGCTTGAGCCTCGGCGCCGGGATCGCGCCCGCCTTCGCAGTCTACTTCTCGTATCGCTATTCCTGGCACTGGGCTTTCTACGCCGCCGGATTATTGAGCCTCGCGTGGATCCCGATGTGGCTTGCAACCGCGCGAGCCATACCCGCCGCCACTCCCATCCCAATCGGAAAGACCGCGCATTCCTTCGCTCTGCTCCGCGATCCCAAACTGTGGGTCCTGATTGTCGCGAATATGCTCGGCATGACCGTCTACAGCCTGTGGGCCAATTGGGCGCCCACTTACCTGATTCGCGTGCATCACCTCACTCCCGCCCAAGCCGCGCACTATACCTGGATCGTGCCCATCAGCGGCTACTTCGGCGGACTGCTCGGCGGCGTGATTTCCTGGCAACTGGTCCGCTCCGGCCGCACGCCCATCGCCGCGCGCAAGCGGGCCTGTCTTATCTCTGCCCTGGTCTTACTCGGAACCATGGCTGTCCCGCTCGCGCCCAATCCCGCCCTCGCCACCCTGGGCATGTCATTGAGTTACTTCTGGGTCTGCTCCTGGAGCGTCAATCATTACACGCTGCCCATCGATCTTTACGGCGCCGGCCGGGCAGCTTTCAGCGCAGCGGCCCTTGTGTTCGCATATGGCGTAATGCAGTCGATCATTTCACGGCCGCTGGCCAATGTGATTGAAACATTTGGCTTCGCTCCCGTCTGTTTTACCTTTGCTATACTCCCGATTGCGGGTTATTCTTTGGTGCATGTTCTGATTCGCAATGAATCGAGCATGGATCCCGCCGCTGGCCAGTCACAAGCTATCGCCGAAGCCACGAGTACTCAGTAACCTCCAGTACTCAATAAACGGAAGTGCTAGTCCTCTAAGGACTAACAGGTAGTAACCGGCAACGCCGCTGTTTGATCTAATTAGTTGAGCGAATCGCGCGGAGCCGTGGAGTTGCTTCGGAAGGATGTAATTGAAGTATGAAAGTTCAGTGCCCCTATCGCTGCGACTATTGCCAAAACCTGAAAGGCGAAACCAACCATTGGTGGCTGCGGCCACAGGATGCGGAACAATTCCGGTTGGTGCGCTGGGATCAACAACTCGCCGACATGGCTGGCTATGAGCATATTTGCTCGGAGTCTTGTGCCGCTAAGGCGCTTTCCAAGTGGCTGGCACAGGCCAGCGGCAACTTAGTGCGGCCCGCCACGAAGATCGAGCGTACACTGTCGGCGATTCAGTAGGTCTTCAGGTACGTCAGCTCTTTCCTGGCCGCCTCAACCGTCCAGTCATGCCAGGGCGGCTGATGCATGGTGATCATCTCAAAGCACGCCGCCGCCTCGCGATAGCGCTTCTGGTTCTCTAGATATTTTCCGTAGTAAAACCAGGCCGTCGGTAGCGATGGATGCGACTTGATGACGGCCGTCGCCGATGCTTCGGTCTCAGGCAATCCCAGTTGCCCAAACAAGTAGAGGAGCGTGACGTCGGGCGTCGATTCCAATTCGGGAAACTTGTCGAGCGCCTGGTGCACCAGCGTCGCGCTCCCCTCGCGATCCCCCACATAGAGCGCCGCGAACGCGCGAGCGATCATCTCCTCGCGCTCGGAAACCGGCAGCCCCGCGACGTCCCTGAAGAAATGCCAGCGCGATCGAGGAGCGGAGGATGTTTCCGTCGTCCAGCCGCGGCGCTTCGGTGAGCGACTTCGAATCAGAGCAAGCAACAAGGCGCTCCGCCGGGAGTTGGACCATCAGGCACTCTGCCTGAAACCACCATTCGATACGCTGTCGCGCGACTTCTTGCGTCCCGCCCGATCCGGTGCGCGCTGGTACATGAACCGCGCCCCGCTTCCACACCACCCTGCCCGTCTCGCGAACCTCGGCGCGCAAGTCCGATATGTGCAGCTCTGCTGCGGCGCGTGTCAGATCGCGATCAAACCGTTCGAATCGGCTCTGGCCCGCTACCGGCGCAACCAACAGCGCGGCTGCCACCAACAACTTCATTTCTTATATCCGATTTTCCGCAAAAACCCGTGCCGCCACTCCGCATCGGCCGCGCGTTTCCACGCCCTTCGGCGACGACCCATCGATCACGCCCAGCACTCCCCTGCCCTGCTCCGTCTGCGCAACGATCACTTCCACCGGATTCGCCGTCGCACAGAAAATCGTGCAGACTTCCGGCGTCTCGAGTATCCGATTCTTCACGTTGATCGGAAAGCCGCCCCGCAGCGCGACCACGAACAAATGCCCCGCGCCTACTGCGCTCGCGTTCCTCTGCCGCGATCGCCTTCAGCTCGTCGTCATTGCCATCCACGCGCGTCAGGCACGCGCCCGAAGCCTCGTTGAACGCGATGCCGAACTTCATCTGCGGAACGGTATTCACGATCGCTTCGTAAATATCTTCCACCGTCTTGATGAAATGGCTTTGCCCCACGATGACATTGCCATCGCTAGGAATCTCGAGCCGAATCGCATGCAGGTCCATGCCTTTACATTACGCCACCGGCCGCCGCAGCTTCATGCGCCACCACCGAATTCGAATTGTCCGCTCCAGATCCTCCGGACCGTACGTGTGAAGCCGGATCGAGACCACACGATCCTTCGTAAATGACCCTGGCCCCGCCATCATGGCTGCCGCCGGCCCCAAACTGTTCGGCCAATCGCTCACCAGCACGCCGTTCCTCAGGTTGCTGCGAATGACGCGCCGGCTCTCGATGAATCCCGAGTGCAGCCTGGCTCGCACTTCCACGGTGGGCGCGCGGAAAAGCAGCCGCTTCACCAAGCCTTTCACGTTCTCGCTTGTATCGGCATCCATCAGGAGCCCCTCATCGTCGGCCAGCGCAGGAAGCGTGATCTCCTGATCCCAACGCGCCACCAGGCTTCCGTCTGCGACGGGCGCATCGAATCGCGGCGTCGTACGGCGATTCAACACGCATACGTTTTGTGTCCAATTGTGCGACCGCAGCGCTAGATCGTACCAATTCAGCATGGCCCGCCAGCTTCGCGGCGTCTCGTAGAACGGTTGGTGAGCGTCGATCACGTTCCATTCGAGTAAGATGGCTTGCGGGCCGCCGGCACTCTCCAGCGCCGCGGCGTTCAGGTCGTCCAGTTCCGGCGTGTAGGCCGAGTACGCCTGAATCACCGGCAGAGGTTGCCACCGCAGATGATTCGCTCGAATCATGGCAATCTCCCACGGATACGCGCTCGTCCGTTTGTTCTGAACGTACGGCCCGAACTCGGCCGGCAGCTCATCCGGCCCCAGCGCCCGCTCGGTTGCGGTCTGCAACGCGACGACCGTTGAGGGCCATTGCAGGAATTGAACCGAGCTGGTGAGCGCCGCCACACCGGTGAGTCGATCCAGATGCGGTATCGGCTGCCCAGGCTGCCATTGCTGCGCGATTCCCAACCCCAGCGATGCCACCGCGAATGCACTCACCACAATCCGCGTTCGAACCGTAGAACTCAGGGTGACTATCAGCAATGCAATCGCGCCGAGCTGAAACTGAAAAGGAAGCGCATGCCCGTCCTGCCGCACCATCGCCGATTTGAAACACAAGAAGCTCATGGCAATCAGCAGCGGCATGCCCCAAGCCACGCGGCGGAGGTTACCGGCAGCGAGCGGAACGAAGACCCAAGCCGCCACGCAACTCAAAACCGCGGCGACCGCCACCCAGAGCGGTCCCGCCAAGGCCATTCCCTGTGAGTAGGAACTCGCAATCACCATCGAATACCTAAGAAACGCGATCAGCCTTTCAGGCCTAGCGTCGAGCGCCCAATACAGTCCTACGAGCGTCGGAATCCAGAGCAGAAGAACTCCCGCTGCAGGCTTCACTGCGCGCTCGCGCCACATTAGACACGCCAGAAGATAGAACGCCGCGATCGATGCGATGACGCCAAGATTGAATTTCGCGAGCAATGTCACTGCCGCCAGGACAAACAGGAACGCCAAATCGGACCAGGGCTTTTCATCCCACCGCCTCGCGATCAATAACGTCAGGGCGATGATCGCGGCCAGCACTCGCTCAACCTCGCCGTCCAGCGCAAACGCCATGTAAACCCAAAAGACGACCAGGTAAAGGCACGCTTCCGTCCAGTGCCGCGCGCGACGGCAGAGCGCCCACAAAGCATACGCCGTCAGCAGCGCGATTCCCCAATCGAAAGTGAACACGGCCCACGGCTCCGCTTCCGGGAACACCGGATAAATAAGATAACCGAGTGGACCATAGGTGAAGACGATGTCCCGGCCGAAGATCATCCCGGCGGAATGGCCCATGTTTATTCCGTAAACCCAACTCGAATCCAGCCCTGTGATGAACGCAAAAGGAACGCTGGGAGCTGCAATCACGAAAATTACCCCAAGCATGACCGCAGCCGCAAGGATTTTAAAGAGGGGTGCCTGGCTGAGACCAAAGTTCTTCTGAACTGCCTGCATTCCATTCATTAGGCCATAAGCGAGCCGTGCGGAGCATTAAGCCGATCCACGGCCACGGCTGTGTTATGATGAAGCTTCTGGCCGTCAACCCGAAAGCCACTGATTTTATTGCACTTATGTCGTACTCCGCGCCGAGTATCGCCAGACTTATCGACCACACGCTGCTGCGCCCGGAGGCCACGCACGCCGACATCGTCGCAGCTTTGCCGCGAAGCGCGCGAATACAATTTCGCCAGTGTTTGTGTGAACGCCGTATTGGGTGCCGCTGGCCGCCGCCGCAACTTGGCCGGATCGCGGCGTGAAGGTCTGCACCGTGGTCGGGTTTCCGCTCGGCGCGACATCCACCGAAGCGAAAGTCGCCGAGACCGAAGCCGCATTGCGCGCGGGCGCGCAAGAGATCGACATGGTGCAGAACATCGGCGCGCTCCGCGGCGGCGACGATCAGGCCGTCGAAGAGGAGATCGCCCTCATTGCCGGGGTCTGTCATCGCGCGGGCGCGATCCTCAAAGTGATTCTCGAAACCGCGTTGCTCGACGACGATCAAAAGACCACAGCTTGTCTGCTGGCCAAAGCCGCCGGCGCGGATTTTGTGAAAACTTCAACTGGCTTCGGCTCATCCGGCGCGACGGTCCACGACGTCGAACTGATGCGCCGCGCAGTGGGTCCAGAGCGATGGGCGTGAAGGCTTCGGGCGGGATCCGAACACTCGAAGATCTTCAAAAAGATGGTCGCCGCCGGTGCCACGCGCATCGGCGCCAGCGCCAGCGTCAAGATTGTAGAGGCCCGTCCGCGCACAGCAGCAGAGCCCAGGACCTGACCATGGCCGTCCCGACCTCCAAAATCCAAGGTCCGTTTTCAGGAACGCGCCGAACTGCTCGATTTCTTGCTGGACGTTTCGGCCGCCACTTCCGATACACTCGACCTCGACCGCATTCTGGCGAACGTCGCCGCCATCGTGAAGGATGTCGTTCCCTACGACTTGTTCGCCATCCTGCTCTATAGCGAGCGGCAGCACGGCCTTGCCATCCGCTACTCCATCGGCCATCGCGAGGAAGTGGTGCGCAACCTGGTCATCCCCTTGGGCGAGGGCATCACGGGAATCGCGGCCGCCAACCGGCAGCCGGTTTTATCGGGTGATGTTCGCAACGACCACCGCTATTTGACCGCGCTCGACGCAGTGCAGAGCGAGCTTGCAGTTCCGATGATCGCGCGCGGCAAGCTGGTCGGCGTCATCGACCTGCAGTCCACGCGTCTCAATGCCTATCGCGAGCAGGATCGCGCCCTGCTGCAGTTGATCGCCTCCCGCGTGGCCGTGTCCATCGACAACGCTCGTCTCTACCGGCGCGTCGATCGCCAGAATCGCACCCTCAAAACACTCGCGCATTTGTCCCAGGAATTCAGCTCGATCCTCGACTTGGACGAACTGCTGCGCAAGATCGCAACCACCACGCATTCCCTGGTCGCTTTCGACGCGTTCAGCATCCTGCTGCTGGACGCCGAGCACAAAGTGCTGCGCCATCGTTTCAGCGAACGCTATGACCAGCGCGTGGACTTGGACAATATTCCGCTCGGCAAGGGGCTCACCGGCGCAGCCGCGGAATCGCGCGAAATCGTTCGCGTCGCCGACACACTGGCCGATCAGCGCTACATCGCATCGCACCCCGACATCCGCTCGGAAATCGCCGTCCCCTTGATGGTGCAGGATCGAGTGGTCGGCGTGATGAATCTGGAGAGCGAACGCATGGGCTACTTCACCGAAGACCATTCGCGGATGCTGGCCCTGCTCGCTCCACAGATCGCAAGCTCCGTGGAAAACGCCCGCCTGTACGAAGAAATCGCCCAGCGCGAACAATGGATGGATCGCGATCTGAAGGCCGCCCGCAACGTGCAGTTGGTCATGCTGCCGCGCGAAGCGCCCGAGATTGAAGGCCTGGATGTCGCTATTCGCCTGCGCCCCGCGCGCGAAATCACGGGCGACGTCTACGACATCTTCGAACACAGTTCCGGCGAAATCGTCTTCATCTTCGGCGACGTCAGCGGCAAGGGCGCGGCGGCCGCTCTTTATGGCGCCATGGTCAGCGGCCTGCTCCGTACGCTCGCGCATCGGCGGCGCAGCCCCGCCGAATTTCTCAAGCTGTTGAACAACGTCCTGCGTGAGCGGATCGTCGAAACTCAATACGTCGCGCTGCTGGTCGTGGTTTGGGAGCACGCGCATCAACGTTTCGTCATGGCCAATGCGGGCGCCGAGCCGCCTCTAATTTGCCGCGGCGAGCAGATCATCAATCCGAAAGTCGAGGGCGTTCCTGCCGGCCTGCTCGACAACCGCGAGTACGATGAAGTCGTCTTCGATGCCCAGCCAGGCGACTTGATCGTTCTGCATTCGGACGGCATTACCGACCAGCCGAATCCCAAGGGCGTCGAGTATGGACGCAGCCGCCTCGGCCGCAAAGTACGCAAGCTGTGCGCCAAGCCCCCGGAAACGATCGCGACCCAGATCTTGGCCGACCTCGATGCCTATCAGGCCGGCGCGCCGACCCACGATGATCAAACGCTCGTTGTCTTAAAAGTACGCTAATGGATTATCGCGATCATAGCCTGTACCTTGAGAATGTACCGCTGGCCGACGTCGCACGCCGCGAAGGCACGCCCTGCTATGTGTACTCGCGCGCTGCGGTCCTCGAACGATTCAACGCCTACAATCAGGCCTTTGGAGATGTTCCGCACAAGGTTTGCTACGCCGTCAAAGCCAACAGCAATCTCGCGATTCTGAAACTCCTCGCGGACGCCGGCGCCGGTTTCGACATTGTCTCCGGCGGCGAATTGTTCCGCGTCTTGCAGGCCGGAGCGAATCCTGAGACCGTGATCTTTTCGGGTGTCGGCAAAACGTCGCAAGAGCTCGACTACGCACTCGAACACAAAATTCGCAGCTTCAATTGCGAATCCGAGCCCGAGCTCGCTCTCATCGACGCGCTCGCTTCTCGCCGCGCTGTCCAAGCCCACGTGGCATTGCGTGTGAACCCCGACGTCGACGCCTCCACCCATCCCTACATCTCCACCGGCCTCCGCGAGCACAAATTCGGCATCGACATTTCGGAAGCTGAGGCCGTCTACGGGCGCGCGCGAGCGCTCGGCAACCTGATCCTCGACGGGGTGAGCTGCCACATCGGCTCGCAAATCACCGACATCGCGCCCATGCTCCAGGTCTTCGGCAAGATGGTCGCGCTGGTGGAACGCTTGCGCGCCCGCGGCATTCCGATTCGCTCGCTCGATCTCGGTGGCGGCTTGGGCGTCGCCTACAAGCCTGGCGATCAAGCTCTCTCCATCTGCGAGTACGTCCGCGCCATGTGCCAGCGCACTGCCGGCCACGATCTCGAAATTTTGATCGAACCCGGCCGCTCCATCGTCGCCGAAGCCGGCCTGCTGCTCACGCGCGTGCTCTACCGCAAAAACAACGGCGCTCGCGAATTCATCATCGTGGACGCCGCCATGAACGATCTCATTCGCCCCGCGCTCTACCAATCGCACCACGAGATCGTTCCGTTACGCGAGAGTCAGGCCGGAACAATCACCGCCGACGTCGTCGGCCCAGTCTGCGAATCGGGCGATTTCCTCGCCCGCGCCCGCGAAATGCCCAACGTCATGCCCGGCGACCTGCTCGCCGTTTGCACCGCCGGCGCCTACGGATTCGTCGCCGCGTCCAATTACAACGCCCGCCCTCGCCCGCCCGAGATTCTCGTCGAAGGCGACCACTTCCGCGTCATCCGCAAGCGCGAAAAATACGAAGACCTGATCCGCGGCGAGTAACTGCGTTCCGATCATTCCCTTCAGATCCGCGCAACTCGACCGCTTACACTTGCCAAGCATGCCGGGCTGTTTCGCCGATTAGCCAACTAACGGCGGTCATCGTCCCTAAGATTCGGCGTCCGGTAGCCCAGACTGCTGTGCGGTCGTTCGCCGTTGTACTCGTCTCGCCAGGCGCCGATCTTGGAGCATCGGCGAGAGGAGTCATTGCGTGCCTTTCCCCCCGCATGAACAAGCGAACAAGCAAAAAGTTGCCGCCTAAACCCCAGGTCCGCACCGCATCAAAGCAACAGGTCGATAAGGCCCACCGCAACACGGCTGCCGAGGCGCGACGTCTAGATCGCGAACCTCCCGGCTAAGGAGATCTGTCGGAAGCTCTCAATTTCCGATCCAACTGGTTAAGCAAATCCCGCGACTGGCGCGCTTCCAAATGCGGTTCATGGGAACCTACGTTCACGTCGCCTCGATCATCTCGGCAGTCACGTCCGTGCTTTTCCACGTCGACTGCAATCAAGGTGAAGCAAACCTCGGCGATCAAGATTTGCCGCTCCCGATCCCTGAATTGGTCGATCGGGGCGGAATCGTACCCTTGGACCGCAGCGCTGTTTGTTAACTACATCCGTTCGGCCGTTGAACTCGCCTAGAACAGCAACTTCAAGCTGAACTGCGTCTGCCGCGCGACGTTGCTGAGCCCACCGCTTCCCACCAGGGAGGTGATCTGACCCGCAGTTGGCACCGGCGTGCCTTGAAATCCGGTCGCCGCCGAACCCGCAGTGAAAACCCCAGTGTTCGGGAAATTGAAATTGGGGTGATTGAACAGGTTGAACAGCTCGGCGCGGAACTGAACGCTGACCCGTTCGGTGATTCTAGTTTCCTTCATCACGCCCAGGTCAGTTTCCACGTAGCCCGGTCCGATGAGAGCGTTCCTTCCGAGCGTTCCGACCGTGCCATAGGGAGAAGCGCTGAAACACGCGGGATTGTACCACTGGTGGACGTTCTGATTGGCGTAGACGTCGCACCCGGCCACGTAGTTCGGACGGGGATTATCGAAGTTGTTCCCCAAATCTGCCTGGTCGCCTTCCCCCAGTGAGAACGGAACACCGGTGTGCCAGCTCTGAATCGCGGTCAATTGCCAGCCTTCCTTGAAGCGGTTGCCCTTGAATGGAAGGACATAGACGGCGTTCGCGTTGATGTTGTGGCGGAGGTCGAAGCTGCAGGCCCCCTTCTCCGCGTTCCAGTTGTAAGGATTCGTGATGGCCGACGTGACATTGTTGAACCCCAAGCCGCCATATGAGTACGCGCTATCGATGCAGTGCGACCAGGTGTAGGAGAACTGGAACACGAGATTGGCCGACGCCCTGTGTGTCAGGCCAACTTGCATGCCGTTGTACGCCGAGTAGCTGGTGGTGTCGGTCATGTCCAGAGCGCCGAAAGCCGGAGAGGGCCGCGGATTCTGGACATAGCTCAGGGCGCCGGTCGTTGGGTTCGTCACTGGCGTCGCGAAATGATCCACACCATCGATCACGGTGGGGGTCGGCGCGTTGAAATCGTGGAAAGCGAGCAGGTGAACGCCTCTCGTCCCCTGGTAACCAACCGTCAGCAGCGTGTTACCCGGGAGCTCCCGTTCGATGCTCAGCGTGTATTCCAGGCTGTAGGGAGTGGTGTGGATTCCGTAATAGGTCCCGTTCGTATTGCTCAGCAGTGGTGTTCCGCCGCCAACGAAAGGTGTCGGGAAGCTCGGATCGCCGCTGAAGAAGAACTGGTTCTCGGTCAGATAGGGCGGATTGGTCAGATAGGCCGAGGAGAACGTGTAGGTCTGGAACGTGTCATGGAAGATGCCGAAGCCGGCGCGAAGGGCGGTCTTGTGATCTCCAAACACATCCCACGCGAGACCGATCCGGGGATCGAAGTTCTTGTTGGATGGATTGCTCACATAAGCATTCGGGACGTTCTTAAACCCTGTCCCGAAGGGCGGACCCACAGCGTTGAAGAAATTATTATGGATCTCAACCGGGTTGGACTCCCAGTCGTAGCGCAGCCCGATATTCAGCGTCAGCCTGCTATTGACTTTCCAGTCGTCCTGAATGTAGGGCGTTATCCGGATATCGCGCTCAGCGCGGTTCGTATTGGTCCCGCCGTTGGGCGCACCGGTGAATTCCAGCGGATTGCCGCCATAGAAGTTCGCCATGCCGGTGAAGATATAGAATCCGTTCCAATACGTGTAGGCAAAAGGATTGAGCTGTTCCCGCCGGAAGGTCCCACCGATGCTGATGGTGTGGGAGCCGCGGATCCATTTCAAGTCATCCTTTTCCGTAAATTTGTTCTGGACGTATTGGAAGGGGTTGATAAACGAAGCGCCGAGCGGAGAAAGGCCGATGGGCATGGCGACGTAAACGTCTTCGCGCCCAGGTGTGAAAATTTGAAGCGGGGCGTGTTGCGCGGGTTGGAATTCGTTCGTGACCGGACGGGAGTAAGAGATGTCGAACTCATTGATCAGCGTCGGCGAGAAAATGTGGTGCTCCCCGATGGTGAGGAACTGATTGTGGGTCAAATCATCGGTGGGCCAGAGGCCCAAGCCGGCCGTCGTGGTGCGGGTCCCGAAATCAGCCTGATACCGGCCGAATAACGAGTCTTTTTCGGAAATGTTGTAATCGATGCGGGCTACGCCGAAATCCTCGGGCGTGACCTGCGGCCCGACGAAATTGTATATACCGACGTTAGCGTTGAACGGAGCATTGGGAAGCGGGTACAAATCCAGCATGGCCCCTGCGGCTGGATTGATGGAATAAGTCTTCGTACCAAGTTTTGGATCAACGTAAGTTCCTTGACGCAGTGCCGGGGTGGGAACATAGTTCACGTACGTGGTATCCAGTACCTGCCGGATCCCCTCGTAGTTGAGGAAGAAGAACACCTTGTTCTTCTTGATGGGTCCGCCGAGAGTGCCGCCAAATTGGTTTCTGCGGAAAGGAGGCGGAGAACCTGCGTCGAAAAAGCCTCGAGAATCCAGGGCGCTGTTGCGGAAGAATTCGTAGGCCGACCCGTGAAACTCGTTGGTGCCCGATTTGGTGACGGCGACAATCGCGCCGCCGTTTCCACCAGCCGAGGCATTATAGGTGCCGGTAAGGGTTTGGAACTCGGCGATGCTGTCGATGCCCAGAGAAGTGCCGGTCACATCTCCCCCAGCATTGCGCTGCCACCAATTCAGCATATCTTCGCCATCCAAGGTATTGGCGTATCCTTCGGGACGCGTCCCGGCGATGGAATATGCATTGGCCACCGAGGTCAGCGCGGAGCTCCCGCCGGCCGGATATGTCGACACACCCGGAGCGAGCAGGATCAGTTGCTCAAAGTTCCGCCCATTGAGAGGCAACTCGCGCATCTGCGTCTGATTCACCAATGAAGAAACGGCCGAGGTTGTCGTTTCCACCTGCGAAGCCTCCGCCGAGACAGTTACCGTCTGTGACGCCTGCCCGACGGTCAACTGCACGTCGATCACCGGCGAACTGCCGACGCTCAGCGTGACGCCGGTGCGAATCGAGTTTTGAAAGCCCGCCTTCGAGACCTCGATCTGGTAGGGGCCGATCGGGAGGTCTGGGACGGTATAACGTCCCTGGTCGTCAGTTACGGTGCTCTGAGAAGCAGAGGTGGCGGTATTCTTGGCAACCACCGATGCGGCTGGAACGGCGGCGCCAGAAGCATCGACGACACGTCCCGAGATGGATGCCGTTCCAGCCGCCTGCCCAAAGAGATGCGTGGAGCCTATAGTTAGAAAGACAAGGCCAACAAAAAGAACAGCATGGTTCCGCAAACTTGTCACTGTGAAAACCCCTTTCGTAATGGCGTCGAGGCCAAACCTATCGTGTTATGGAAGCCTATCATCAGTCGTGAATATCCGCCATATTCGCGAGATGATATACGGGATCAGCGTTGCTGATAGCCGCGGGTCGAATAACCAACAACCGACCGTGATCCATTCTTTATCGATATTCTGCACGCACTCGTGAGGTAGAATCGGTTCGACACTTGATGCACTTGGCTCGCGGAAAAGAGATGTCGCGGGGAAGCATGAAAACAATTCTCCTTCTTGCCTTGACTGTGTGCGCGTGGGCAGCCGACGCACAACGCGGCTCAACCGTGCTGCAGGATCAGGGCTGCCTGGAGTGTCACACCGTCAACGCCCAAGGCGCCGGCCATGAGGCCAACGCTACGGCACCTGATCTCGCGGCGAATTCCGGCGCTACTTTTACGCCCGCGGCATTCGCCAGCGCGTTGTGGAATCACACGCCAGCCATGTGGAGCGCAGTCTCCGCGAAGAGTGCGACCCGGCCGGCGCTGACCGAGACGGAGTGGCGGGACGTATTCGCGTATCTGTACTCGGAACGAATCTTCCAGTTTCCGGCTCAGACCCGGCGAGGGCAACAGGTCTTCAGTTCGAAAGGATGCGCCGATTGCCATTCCCTTGCTGATGCCCAGCCGCGGTCCAGGCCCGCCCGTTTCCGCCTGGAAGAGCGTGGATGATCCGGCGGCGCTGGTGTGCCAGATGTGGAACCACGCTTCTTCCATGAAGGCGACATTTGCCGCCCGTAAGCGGGATTGGCCTAAGTTGGACGGGCGGGACTTCGGGGATCTCGCCGCCTACGTTGAGTACGTCCAAAAGCTCGCGCCGGAGTATCGGCTCTCGCTCCCTGAAGCAGCCACCGGCAAGCTCCCTTTCGAGCACAACTGCAAGCAATGTCATCAAGGCCCGCTGGCTCTCGAAGCCCGGCTAGCCAACAAGACCTTTCTCGACATCGGCGCGGGCGTGTGGAACCATGTACCCCTGATGGGAGCGTTTCCCACCGTCCCGGAAGCAGACCTGCGTAAGATCTTGGCATACGTTTGGGACCTGCAGTATCGAGGACCCGAGGGCAACGTCGCTCGCGGTCAACGAGCCTTCGCCGCCAAGGGATGCGTGGGCTGCCACAGCAACGCGCAGACAAGAGCCCCGGTGAGCCCCCGTTCCGGCAAGGTCTTCACGGCTTTTTCGATGGCCACAATCGCATGGGGATCGAATCGCCAGATGCACAGGGAGATGTGGGACAAGGCTGTGGCCTGGCCCGTCCTTTCGCGCGAAGACATATCGGATCTCGTCGCCTATCTGAATTATGTGTCCCGAAAGTAATGCTTCACCGCTTCGGCTTTAGCTGAGCTGTGAATGATCCTCACCTGGCGAGGACCTCTAAGCAGGGCTGCATCCTCAAGTACGTGTCGGCCCGTTTCTGGTCAACTTGCATCGCCGGTCAACTTCCTGATTGCGCGTTAACCACTCATAATCGTGAGATGACGAAAGCAGATATCCAGGAAGCTCTCGTTGCCTTATACCCTCGTCACTACAGAAACTGGACGTGCCGGCAGTCAGACTACCTCACAATGCAGAGTCTGATCGCGTCATCGCATGCGCGCCCGCCAGTTGATCACCGCCGAAGGCCTCGACGAAATCAGGGCCATGGGCTTTCCCGTCTATCCCGGGGCGCTCGGCAAACTGACCCAGCTTCGGCTTCGCCGCCGTGAAATTGCGGATGCCTCCAGCCGTCGCCCGCGATTCCGCTGACCACCATGGCCACTGTCGATGGCGTGATTGGGAACGCCACCCGCGGAAATACTGACCTGCATTGGCTACACGCCGGGGCGCTTGTAAATGCCGTTGGTTCCACCCGGCACATTAGTTTTGCATGGCGGTGGAGAGACGGCGCAGTCTGGAGCTAGTGACGAAATCTGACGATAGACGAGCGTGCAGGGCCCGCCGACGATCGTTCTTTGTTTTGTCCTCGCGATTGTGCTCGGCTATTTCGCCGGCCGAACGGTGAACATGCTCAATCGTTCCGATCGCGAGTAGTTCTTTCCACCGCGTTTCAGCGGCAGTGTCAGACTCGCCGGACTGCGTGATAGACGAGCAGCACGACGACGGAGCCGATCACGGCCACCAGAAGGCTGTAGAGATTCAGACCTGTGACTCCGGCCACTCCGAAGCGGTTGAAAAGCCACCCGCCGACGATGGCGCCCACGATCCCGAGGAGAATATCCAGGATCATTCCCTCGCCGCGCTTGTTCACCAGCTTGCTGCCGATGAAGCCCGCGATCAAACCCAAAATGATCCACGCGATAAACGACATGACTCTCGCCCCCCTTTGATCAAATTTGCCCTCGCAGCGAACCGCTCCCGAGGGCATGGCCAGTATACAGGAGAGGCATCAGGAGCGGGGCCATCTCGACAACACGCCCTTCGCTAACCGGATGTACAATGAATTCAGACTAATTCGCTTATCTCCAACGACCTGATCAATTGACCGTTGAGTACCATGGCTGAGATCGAAAGGATCCACGTTTGAAAGCCACCGACGTCAACAACCCCGACTACTTCCACAAAGTCGTGGATTGCCAATGGGCTTGTCCGGCCCACACCAACGTTCCCGAATATATCCGCCTGATTGCGCAAGGCCGCTATACCGACGCCTACATGCTCAATCGCGAGTCGAATGTTTTCCCCGCGATTCTCGGACGCACCTGCGATCGGCCGTGCGAACCGGCTTGCCGCCGGGGACGCGTGGATGGCAAGCCTGTCGCCATATGCCGCCTCAAGCGCGTTGCCGCCGACCTGCGCGACGACATCACCGAGCGCCTTCCCAAGATTCCGGGCAAGAAGAACGGAAAGCGCATCGCATGTATCGGCGCGGGGCCGGCCTCGCTGACGGTCGCGAACGACCTCATGCCGCTCGGCTACGAAGTGGTGATGTTCGAGAAGTACGACCGTCCCGGCGGCTTGATGCGCACCAACATCCCGGCATTTCGGTTGCCCGAGAGCGTGCTGATGGACGAGATCAACCAGATCCTCGGCATGGGCGTCGAGATCCGCTACAACTCGGACGTAACCAGCATGAAGGCGCTCCTCGCCGAGAATTTCGACGCGATTTTCGTCGGAACAGGCGCGCCACGCGGCAAAGAACTCGACATTCCGGGCCGTCACGATACTGATCGCATCCATATCGGGATCGATTGGCTGGAATCCATCGCGTTCGGCCACACCGATTCGATCGGCGAGAAGGTGCTGATCATCGGCGTCGGCAATACGGCCATGGATTGCTGCCGGTCAAGTTGCAGGCTGGGTGGAAAAACGATCAAAGTGATGGCGCGCCGGCCGCGCGGTTTCTTCAAAGCCTCGCCTTGGGAACTGGAAGACGCCGAAGAGGAAGGCGTCGAGATCATCATCAATCACGCGCCCACGCGTTTCGTCATCGAAAACGGCAAGCTGATCGGCATGGACTTCGAGCGGCTCGAATGGGACGCACAGGCCAAGAAATCGAAGACGATCGGAACTGTTTTTCTGCCCGCCGACGACGTGATCCTCGCCATCGGCCAGGAAAATTCGTTCCCCTGGATTGAGCGCGACATCGGAATCGAATTCGACAAGTGGGACATGCCGGTCGTGGACGAGAAGACGATGCAGTGTTCGCGCGACGGAATTTTCTTCGGTGGCGACGCAGCCTGGGGACCCAAGAACATCATCTGGGCGGCTGAGCACGGCCATCAAGCCGCGATCTCCATCCATAATTACTGCCAGAGCGTGCCCGTCACGGAGCGCCTGCCGCAGGGGATGAACCTGATCAGCCAGAAGATGGGGATCAGCGAGTGGAGCTACCACAACGACTATAATCCCTCGAAGCGGCAAAAGATGCAGCACGTGGATCTGACGCGCCGCTTCCAGCAGATGAACATCGAGGTGGAGCTCGGGTTCTCCGCCGAACAGACCGCGCGCGAAGTGCTGCGCTGCATGAACTGCGACGTCGAGACCGCCTTCGTCGCCCCGCGCTGCATCGAGTGCGACGCCTGCATCGACATTTGCCCGGTGCAGTGCCTCACCATCACGCGCAACGGCGAAGAAGACGACCTGCGCCAGCGTCTCTCGGCTCCGGCCATCAATCTCACACAGGATCTGTACGTCTCCGCGCCTCTGCCGCAAACCGCGCGCATCATGGCCAAGGACGAAGACCTGTGCGTGCATTGCGGCCTGTGCGCCGAGCGATGTCCCACGGCAGCTTGGGACATGCAGAAGTTTGAGCTGCTCATTCCTTATGCCGGGAGGCCGGTAAACACCGAGTCATGCGTGAGCGCGTAAACGATTTTGCACTGAAGCTGGCAAATGTGAATGGAACCGGATCGGCCAGCGCCAATGGTCTGCTCATGCAGGCCATCTTTCGGATGGGCATTCCTGTGTCCGGCAAGAATCTGTTCCCATCGAACATCCAGGGCCTGCCCACCTGGTACGAGATTCGCGTCAACAAGAGCGGCTACACGGCGCGGTCGCTCGATTACGACCTGATGGTGGCGATGAACTCGCAGACTTACGCGCGCGATGTACACGAGGTCCGCGAAGGCGGCTATCTGCTGTACGATTCCTCGTGGCCGCTCGATCCCGCGCTGCTGCGCAATGACGTGCATTTCCTGGGCGTGCCTTTCGCGCAATTGTGCAACGACAATTTCCGCGATCCGCGGGAGCGCATCCTGATGAAGAACATCGCCTACGCCGGAACGCTGGTGGCCGCGCTCCAGGTGGACATGGAGATCGTGGCCGGGCTGCTCGAGGAAAAGTACGCGGGCAAGAAAAAGCTGAGCGAATCGAACACCCGCGCCCTGCGCCTGGGCTATGACTACGCGCGCGATCATTTCGATATGCCGCTCCCGTTCCACCTCGAGAAGATGGACGCGAACAGCGACAAGATTCTGATCGACGGAAACACGGCGGTCGCCCTGGGTTGCGTATATGCGGGCGCGACGGTCGCGGCCTGGTATCCGATCACGCCCTCCACATCCGCCATGGACGCTTTTAAAGTGTTCTGCGAGAAGTACCGCAAAGATCCTGAAACCGGCCAGAACAACTACGTCATTATTCAGGCCGAGGACGAGCTCGCCGCCATTGGAATGGTGATCGGCGCGGCCTGGAACGGAGCGCGCGCGTTTACGTCCACCGCCGGACCCGGCATTTCACTGATGAACGAGCTGCTCGGGCTGGCCTACTACGCTGAAATTCCCGCGGTGATCATCGACGTGGAGCGCGTGGGCCCGTCCACCGGCATGCCCACTCGCACGCAGCAGGGCGATCTGCTGGAGTGCGCCTACGCCTCTCATGGCGATACGAAACATATCTTGCTGTTCCCGTCGAATCCGGCCGAATGTTTCGAGTTCGCACCCAAGGCGTTCGACTTGGCGGAACGGTTTCAGACGCCCGTCTTTCTGATGTCCGATCTCGACATCGGCATGAACGATTGGGTGGTCCCGCGCTTCCAGTGGAACGACGGCTATGAGCCCGACCGCGGGCGAGTCCTCAGTATCGAGGAAATCGACGATCTCCCCAAGTTTCAACGCTACACCAACGAAGACGAAAACTTCAGTCGCCGCGCGCACCCTCCCTGGCGTGCATCCCAAAGGGTCTTATTTCGTCCGCGGCTCCGGCCATAACAAATTCGGCGGATACACGGAAATCCCGGACGAATACCGCGAGGTGATGGATCGCCTGCTCAAGAAACACAAATCCGCAGCCAAGTTCGTGCCGGCGCCGGTGATCCAGCGGCGGCCGGGCTCCACTTTCGGCATCGTCACCTTAGGCGGCTGCGACCTGGCCGTTCGGGAAGCTTTGGAAGTACTTGCCGCTCGGGGCGTCATCGCCGATTTCATGCGCATCCGCGGTTTCCCGTTCGATCAAGCCGTTGAATCATTCCTGGAGGAGCATGAGATTAACTTCGTGATCGAGCAAAATCGCGACGGGCAGCTTCGCTCGCTTCTCACGCTCGAAACCAGCGTCTCGAAGGACAAGCTGCGCTCTGTACTTGTCTATGGCGGCTTCCCGCTCAGCGCCAGCCATGTCGTCAATGGCGTGCTCCAACAGCTGGGCATCGAGCGCGAGCCGGTTTTTGTGGCCGCGGAACGAACGGCTGCCGAAGCGGAGATGGAGGAATAATATGCCGTCTATCGTCAAACCCGTCGCCACGCACCCCAGCCTGCAGCGCAACGACTCTAGGACTCACCATCCGTGACTATGAAGGCGGCATGTCCACGCTTTGCGCCGGTTGCGGGCATGACTCCATCACGGCCGCTCTCACGCGCGCGCTGTGGGAAATGGCCGTCGAGCCGCAGATGATCGCCAAGCTCAGTGGCATCGGCTGTTCCTCCAAAACTCCCGCCTATTTCGTGAATGGCGCGCATGGTTTCAATTCGGCTCACGGACGCATGCCGCCCATTGCCACGGGCGCGAACGCCGCCAATCGCGAGCTGATTTACATCGGCATCTCGGGCGACGGCGATTCGTTGTCCATCGGCCTAGGCCACATGTGCCACGCCATTCGCCGCAACGTGCGGATGGTTTATGTGATCGAGAACAACGGCGTGTACGGGCTCACCAAGGGTCAGTTCTCCGCATCCGCCGACGTCGGTTCCAAGAGCAAGCGCGGCGAGCCCAACCGCATGGCACCCATCGATTCGGTGATGCTCGGCTTGAGCCTCGGCGCCACGTTCATCGCCCGCAGTTTCTCCGGCGACAAGGAACAGCTGGTTCCCATCTTGAAAGCGGCCGTTTCGCATCGCGGCTTTGCCTTGATCGACGTGATTTCGCCCTGCGTGACATTCAACGATCACGAGGGCTCCACGAAAAGTTATCTCTACACCCGCCAGCACGAGCTCAAAGCAACGGAAGCCGATTTTGTTCCACCGGCCAGCGAGATTCTCGCCCAGATTGGCCAAAACGGCGCTGTCAACGTTACCATGCATGATGGAAGCATGGTGCGATTCAAAGGTGTTCCAGCCAACTACGATCCAACCGATCGCGGCAAAGTGATGGACTACCTGGAAGAGCACCATGGCAAGGGCGAGGTTGTCACGGGCTTGCTGTACCTGGACGAATCCGTCCCCGACTTGCATGAAATGAACAAGACCACCGATATCGCTTTGACCAAGGTTCCGTACCAGAAGCTCTGCCCGGGCGCGGCCGCGCTCGATCGCCTGCAGGAAGATTTCAGGTGATCACGCTTCACTTGATGATCACCGAAACTCAAATCGTCCAATTTGATTCGATGGACCTGGACTGCGGCTCCGCGCTCGCGCCGGTGGATGTCGCCTACGAAACCTACGGCCAGTTAAACGCCGGCAAGAGCAACGCGATCCTGATTCTCCACGCCTTTACCGGCGACGCGCACGCAGCGGGTACGGACAAAATCACGGGCGCCACCGGCTGGTGGGACAGCATGATCGGCCCCGGCAAGGGATTCGACACCGACAAATACTTCGTTATTTCTTCGAATATTCTGGGCGGCTGCCGCGGCACTTCCGGGCCGGGATCGATCAATCCGGAGACCGGCTGCCCGTACGCGATGTCGTTCCCGCCGGTCACCATTCCCGACATGGTGAGGCTGCAAAAGATGCTGGTGGATCATCTCGGCATCGAACGCCTGCTCGCAGTCGCGGGCGGATCCATGGGCGCGATGCAGGCTCTGCAATGGGCCGTCGCATATCCCGATGCGGTCGCCGCCTCCATCCCCATCGCTGGAACCGCGCGGCACAGCCCGCAGCAGATCGCGTTCAACGAAGTGGGACGCCAGGCCATCATGGCCGACGTGGATTGGAACGAAGGCAACTACTACGGCAAGCGCCCGCCCGCGCGCGGCCTCGCCGTCGCACGCATGGTGGGACACATCACCTACATGAGCGACGCATCCATGCGCGAGAAATTCGGACGCCGGCTGCGCGATCAGGATCAATTCGAAGTGGAGAGCTACCTGCGCTATCGCGGCAACCAGTTCGTCGACCGCTTCGACGCGAATTCGTATCTCTACATCACCAAGGCCATGGACTACTTCGACCTCACTGCCGGACGCCCGTCGTTGAGCGCCGCGTTCGACGGCGTGAAATCGCGATTCCTGGTGATCAGCTTTTCGTCGGACTGGCTGTATCCGAGCTACCAATCGCTCGACGTCGTGCGCGCGTTGCGCGGCCGCAACTGCGACGTGGCGTATTGCGATCTGCCGTCCACGTACGGTCACGATGCGTTTCTGGTAAACGTCGCCGAACAAACCGAGCTGGTCCGCGGCTTTCTGGCAAGCACGTTCCGGGAGCGTTCCTAAGAGTGTCCGAGGCGTTCGTTCCCAAGCTGCTCGGACGGAGCGACTACGCCATCATCAGCGCGATCATCGAGCCCAAAGCGCGCGTCTTGGATCTGGGATGCGGCGAAGGCGAGTTGCTGGCGTGGCTGGCCGAGAACAAGCGCGTCGATGCGCGGGGCGTCGAGATTGAAGGGGCTAAAGTCCGGCAGGCGATCTCGCGGGGCGTCTCCGTGTTTCACAGCGACATCGAGGACGCGCTCGCCGATCTGCCGGATCAGGCATTCGATTACGTGATCTTGAGCCAGACGCTGCAGGAATCGCGCGCACCCCTCAAAGTTTTGCGCGAAATGCTGCGCGTGGGACGCCGCGCCATCGTTGCGTTTCCTAACTTTGGCCACTGGAGCGTGCGGCTGGCCCATCTCTTCACTGGCCGCGCGCCCAAGACCAGGCTGTTTCCGCACGACTGGTTCGATTCGCCGAATATCCATTTCTTCACCGTCGACGATTTCGAAGGCCTGGTTCAACAGCAGAAGTGGACCATCGAGAAGCGCATTTTTCTGCAAGGGGCGCGGCAGATCACGGTCCTGCCGAACCTTCTTGCTGAAGTCGCGGTGTTCCTGGTCAGGGCTTCTTGAGAAACTTTTCGATGCCGCGCTTGAAGTCGTCCGTCGTGCGGGCGAAAGCGTTTACTTCGGCGCCCGCTTCGATAGCAGCTTCGAACTGCATCCCATCCGTCCGATAAAACAGCTCTTTCGCGAGAGTAAGCGCGGATGTGGATTTGGACGCGATGTCGGCTACGTATTCCTCCACATCGCTTTCGAAGGTATCGGCTGCGGCAATTCGATTGATCATGCCGAATTCCAGCGCCGACCCGGCTGAGATGACCGCGCCGGTGGCGATCAGTTCGAAGGCGCGTTTCTCCGAAACCAGGCGCCGCAAAATCGCCATGACGATGGCCGGGACAAATCCGATGTTAATTTCGGGATAACCGAATTGCGCGGAGTGGGAAGCAACCACGATATCGGCCGCCGTTGCGATCCCGCATCCCCCGCCCAGCGCCCGCCCCTGCACTGCCGCGACGATCGGGCGCGGATGCCGCCGCATGTCGAGCAGCAGCCCGGCCATGTTGCGCGCTTCGCCTTGAAACTTCGCAAGATCGCCCGAGGTATCTTCGCCAAACGTGCGCAGATCCATACCGGAGCAGAAGTCCTTACCGGCGCCCGCCAGCAGCACGACGCGAACGCTCTCGTCGGCAGCCGCGGCGCGCAGCGCGTCGCGAAGCTCGGTCAACAACTCCTGATCCAGCGCGTTGCGCCGCTCGGGCCGGTTCAAAGTAACTCGCGCGATCCCACGCTCCGCGTGATAAGTGACTTTACGAGGCATTCACGTGAGAACCATTGTACGAGGCGCAGCTGCCCGTTTTCCAAACCGGTTCCGAATGACTCGCCGATACGGCTCCTCGATTCCTTTGTACAGCACCGCGGCGAGCCCGAGCGCCAACGCCAGGCAAAGCAGAAAGTTCAGCATGGAACCTTGCCGCAGAAAGGCGTGCTCGCGATTAAAGCCGTCCATGTTCATCCAGACGGTCAAATGAGTCAGATACAGCGAGTAGCTGATTTCCCCGAGGAAAACGAATGCCGGCGTGCTCAGGACCCTGGCCAGGATCCCCTGCTGTTTTGCGAGCCCATAAATCAGCAAGGCGAACAACGGGCTGTGGATGCCGACCAGCGCGGGCATAAAAGGGATCGGCCCTCGAAACGCAGCCAGGCCTCCGAGCGCTAACATGGCGATGCCCACCGCGGTGGAACCCCGCATCCATTCCGGACGGCGTCCGCTCTGCTCCGCGCGAAGCCATATACAAGTTGCGATGCCTATGAGAAACTCGTGCGCGTGAACCAGCGGATTGCATCCCAGCCAAGAAATCCAGATGCAATAGTCGATGACGGGTTCCCACTTCCACGTCGGCGGGTGGGAATGGAGCGCTACAAAGAGATACGCGGCGGCGATCGTCACGACATACAGGCCTGCGGTCCAGCGCACCAGTTTGCCCAGCGGCCATCGTGCGATCCAGACCGCCACGCATGGAAACGAGAGATAGAAGAACACCTCGACCGAAAGCGACCATCCGGGATTATTCCAAAGGTAGGAAAACGGCGACACCCAGGACTGCGTGAGAGTCAGCGAAGTGGCCGCCGTAACGATGGCGCTCCGGATCGCCGACGGTGTCATGCCGTCGTGGAATTGCATCAAGAGAAAAAGGGGCAGTGATACCGCGAGGGAGACGTAATACACCGGCAGAATCCGGGCCGCGCGCGCCCGCCAAAACTCCGGCCTGCTGACCGTCAATGTTCCGCCCGGGCCCAGATAGTTCCAGGCCAGAATGAAGCCGGATAAAACGAAGAACAGATCAACGCCAATGAAGCCGCTGGATAAGACGCTTCGGATGGGGCGGGGCCAGGTGGCCGACACCGCCTCGCCAAAATGCAGTACCAGCACCCATAGTGCCGCGATGGCGCGCAAGCCAGTCAGGGCGGGTAGTTTGGTTTGAGTTGGCTCGGCCATCGGAAGGCTCCTAGGAGCCTCCCCTTCTATCGGCACGTTTTCCGAGGTGGATTAATTGGGCCCTACCGCCCGGCCGTCTGGGTCGCCGGCATCAGCGCCGCCCGGCGCGCGATCGAACGCGCGCCTCTCGGAGACACGGCGCTGCAATATGGCCATGAGGATCGCGGGCAAAAAGTTTCATGCGCTCACTCGATCTCGTCGCCCGGGACCGGAAGCTTCCCTCGACCAGTGCGCCTTAGAATGCGCTTCGCCTTGGCCACATCGCCACGCGCGGCTCGCACCCGGAAATATTCGTCAGTTCGAAGCGCGGACAGTTTCTCCGCTACCGCAACGTTGATTAGCTGATTCAGGGCCACGCCTTCCGCTTCCGCGACGCGTTTAGCCTCCTCGAACAACGAAGGTTGCAAACGAAGTGCGACGTTACTCTTTCTCATATTCCCTCCTGATCTTTCTCCAGATCTTCCCCGGCACGGCCGCTTCGATCCCAAAGAGAGCCGCGCCATCGCGGAGATGCCGAAGATTGAAAGTTGCGAGATGGCCGGCATTGCCGTTCACGGCGGTTTCCAGGACCATTTCGTCCGAAGGATCCTTTAATTGTGGCCTCCACAGGAACCGCATTTCAACAGGAACTGCGATTGCCAAGATGGCATCGAGGACGGCCCCGGCGTCTCTGATCGTCATCTCCACGTCCTTGAGCAACTGCGGTCGGGTTAACACGGCCTCGTACTCCAGCACCAATGGAACGGACACCAACATCTCGACGCGACCGTTGAATGCCGCCAAGAGCAGCTGTCTTGACGCGCCGCGATCGCTGCGTAGGGCTGCTACGACGACATCGGTATCAAAAACCAGACGCATCTAGAGTTCAGCATAATGATATCACATGCAATATCGTTATGTTCAACGCTCAGAGCCCCGCCGTCTGTGCCGCCGGCATCAGCGCCGCCCGGCGCCCCGACAAAAACTCGCGAACGCTCATCGGCTCCCGGCCGGTCAGCTCCTTCACCGCCGTTGTCGACGTTCCCATCTTCCCCTGGGCGATCGCGAGTTGACTGGAAACCAGCAGCTTTGCGATGAATTCCGGGGTGCCGGCGGCGATCAACTGAGCGGTACGCTCTTCCGGTGTCACGGATTCAAACGTTACCGTATGCCCCGTCAATTCGCTCGCCAATTTCGCGAGATCCGCATAGGTTACCAACTCGGGCCCGGTGATGTTCCAGGTCCGTTTGCTCGTATCTGATGATGCCAGCGCGGCCGCCGCGGCTTGCGCGCAGTCCTCGCGCGTCACATACGGCGCGCCGCCCGTGCCGGTGGCGCCGATCAGCTTACCCGATGCAACCGCAGCGGCAAGGCCCGGAACCAGGAACTCGGTGTACCAGCAATTCCGCAGGATCGTATAGCTCAACCCGCTCGCGGCCAGTGCCTGCTCGGTTCCCAAATGATCCGGAGCGAAAACCACGGGCGACGTCTCGGGATTCGGCATCGACGTATAGATGGCGTGCTTCACTCCCGCACTCGCGGCCGCTGCCACCGCCGCTTTGTGTTGCGCGATCCTCCGCCCCGGCCGGTCGATCGCATCGCTGCTGATGATCAGCACTCGATCGGCACCCGCGAGTACCGCCTCCAGCTCTTTCGCCTTCTCAAAATCGGCGGGGCGAACCGTCACGCCGCGCGCCGCCAGATCCGTTAGCTTTTCCGGCGTGCGCGTTCCAGCGACAAGCTTGCTCCCGCCTTTCTCTAAAAGGAGTTCCACAACCCTCCGGCCGAGCTGCCCGGAAGCTCCCGTCACAAACAAGGTGCGTTCTGAAGTCATGCTCATAGTTTAGTGCGCAGCATTCCATAGGTGCCAGTTGACTATGCTATTCTTGCGTCCAGAGGCCACGCTCTATCCGCCTCACGCTCTTGGCAGCCCGAGTCGCTCTGCCCCATCCACATAACAGGAGGCGAGAGGACAAAATGTTTTCCCGACGAGCTTTTGCAGGAATGATCGCTGCCGGCCTCACCGAGGCCGCGTTCGCACAACGCGCCAAGCTTTCCGGCGTCGCACCCGCCGACACCGTTTGGATCAACGGAAACGAATTTCCCGAGGGCCCGCCGCAAGCCTCAGTGGATGCGATGGCGCAGATTATCGGAGGCTCGAACCGCTACCATTACCAGGAATTCCCGGCCTTTTACGCCAAGCTCGCCGAGAACGAAGGGCTGACGGCCGATCAGATCCTAGTGGGCGCAGGATCCAGCGAGCCGCTGCACGCCGCGGTTGAAGCGTTCACGTCGCCCACCATCCCGCTCATTATCCCGATGCCGACTTACGAGGCCGCGCCCGAGCTTACGCGCTACAAGGGTCACCCCGTGATCGAGACGCCGCTGAATTCCAAAATGGCGCCGGATGTGCGCCGCCTCGCGGCCGAAGCGGAGAAAGCCGGCGGTGGTCTTATTTATATCGTCAATCCCAACAATCCAACGTCGACCATCACCACCAGCGACGACATGGCATGGCTGGTGGCGAATCTTCCGAAGAACACCAACGTCCTGTTCGATGAAGCCTATCTGCACTACGCCACTTCGCCCGAAGCATCGAGCGCGTTTCCGCTTCGTGAAGGAAGGCAAGAATGTCCTGGTGACCCGCACCTTCTCGAAGATTTACGGCATGGCCGGTCTGCGCGTCGGCTACGTTGCGGCTCGCCCGGATCTGATCGCGAAGATGGAGCCCTATCGCAACAACGTGATCAGCATCGTCAGCGTGCGCGCGGTGTCGGCGGCGATCGATCTGGGGCCCAAGATGCTCGAGGAACGCAAGGCCAAGATCGTTCATACGCGCAACGAGCTATGCTCCTGGATGAGCGAGAACAAGTTCAAGTTCATTCCGCCGCAGGCCAATTTCGTGATGATCGAGACCGGGCGCGACGCCAAGCAGGTGCAGGCGGCGATGCTCGCGAAAGGCGTCGCCATCGGCCGTCAGTTCCCGCCTCTCAACACCATGATCCGGGTCTCCATCGGCACCGACGCGGAGATGGCCAAGTTCCGCAGAGTCTTCACGGAAGTGATGGCGTCTTAACCGGGCCGCACGCGCGAGGCACGTGGCTAGGGATGTGATATCCTTTGCCCTGAGAAGGAGCACGTCCCATGCAGCCCACGATCGGCGAGCGGAAAAAAGCCTCCGACTATCCGCAGGAATTACTGGACCTCTTTGATCGCTACGTTCATGGCGATATCCAGCGCCGGGATTTTCTCGACGGCGCCAAGAAGTTTGCAGTTGGCGGCGTCACAGCAACGGCAATTTGGGAAAGCCTTCGACCCAACTACGCGTGGGCCGAGCAGGTTCCCAAGGACGACACCCGCATCAAGACCGAATATGTTACCGTGCCGTCGCCCGAAGGTAATGGCAGCATCAAAGGCTACCTGGTTCGCCCTGCCGGCGGTGGAAAACTGCCCGGCGTACTGGTGGTGCACGAGAATCGCGGACTCAATCCCTACATTGAAGATGTCGCGCGGCGCTTGGGAACAGCCAATTTCATGGCCTTCGCGCCCGATGGCTTGACCAGCGTGGGTGGTTATCCGGGCGACGATGAGAAGGGCGCCGCTGAATTTGGGAAAGTGGATCGCGCCAAGATGTCCGAGGATTTTCTCGCCTCCGCCCGATGGCTGAAAGCGCGCCCGGACTGTACCGGCAAAATCGGCGTCGTGGGATTTTGTTTTGGCGGGGGCATCGCAAACCAACTTGCCGTGCGCCTGGGATCGGATCTCTCGGCCGCGGTTCCCTTCTACGGCGCGCAGCCTCCCGCTGCGGATGTCGCGAAGATCAGGGCGCCTCTATTGATCCATTACGCGGGACTCGACACTCGCATCGACGGCGGTTGGCCGGCTTATGAGGAAGCTCTGAAGGCGAATCACGTCACGTACACCGAGTACATGTACGAAGGCGCCAATCACGGTTTCCACAACGACACCACGCCGCGTTACGATGAAACCGCCGCGAAGCTGGCGTGGACCCGCACGCTCGACTTTTTCAACAAATACCTGAGAGGCTGACCCGATGAAACGAAAGCTCAAGTTCGCGATTTTGCTGCCAGTGTGCCTGATCGCGTATTCGCAAGACAAGCCGAATCCCAACTTCACCGGCGGCGAAGTGAAAGTCGTCAAAGAGAACTCGCAGGGCAACATTGCGCACTTCTACTTCCCGCCCGGCGTGCGGACCAAGTGGCACAGCCACGACGGCGGCCAGATTATTCTGGTCGAAGACGGCGTCGGACTCTATCAGGAAAAGGGCGGACCCGTGGTGGAGCTACGCGCGGGCGAAACTCACTACTGTCCGCCTGGCGTGGTGCATTGGCACGGAGCGTCGCCAAAGGAAGGCGGCACGCAGTTTAACGTGAGCCGCGGCGGAATTACCTGGGGCGATGTCGTTTCGGACGCGGAATTCAACGCCACGCCCGTGCACAAGTAAAGCTGAGTCTACTTCGCCGCCGTTGCTCCGAGCTTTTTGAGAAGCGCTGCGGTATCTTCGTGAACGTCGATGCGCTGGCCGCCGCGGCTATTGCCGCCCGCGCGTCCCATGGCGGAATCAATCGGGGTCTTCCCTTGACGATCCGTAGCATTCAGGTTCGCGCCGTGGTCCACCAGGAATTGCACGACATTGTTCCAGCCCCAGAATGCGGCGCCATGCAGCGGAGTCTGGCCGCGCCTGTCCGTCGCGTTAATCTCGCCGCCCGCCCCAACCAATAGCTCGATCGACGCAAGCGATCGTTGTTGTACGTCGGGAGTCGTATAGGTTCCCCGCGTATCGGCATCCACCGAACCGAGTCCCGCGGCTGCCATGGTGGGCGTGATCCCGCGATTATTCGGAAGATTGACCAGCGCGCCATGCGCGAGCAGCAGCTTGATCGCGGGAGCATCCAATGCTTTGGCCGCGCGCAACAGCGGCGTGACGCCGACGCTGAGCATGATGTCGACACCACGGTCGGCGCCGACGCTGCGATACGGCGGCAGCAGCTTCAATTGCAGATTCGGATTCGCGCCCTTATCCAAAAGCAGTTGGATGATTTCGACCGGCGTGGTTTCATCGAGCGACGGTCCGTCCGCGCGCCCGCCGTGCGGAATCGTGTTCATGTCGACGGCCAAATAGAGCGGGCTGCGTCCCCACCAATCCCACTTGTCGACATTGGCGCCCTTGGCGATCAGATATTTCGCTGTATCGAAATGCGCGTTGGCGATGGCCTCAATCAGCGGCGTGACGTCCTCGGGATCCGTCATGTTCAACTTCGCGCCGCCATCCACCAAAGCTTGCACGCAGGTGAAGCAACCCTCGCGAGTGGCATAAAGCATCGGCGTCAATCCGCCATAGGACAAATGCTGCGCGCGCGGTTCCGAGCTGACTTGCGCGACATCCTCGGCTATATGCTCGCGGGCGTTTACATCGGCGCCATGCGCGATGAGCTCGCGGACCATCGCGGGCTGGCTTTCAGCCGAAGCCCACATGAGCGCGGTCTGTTCATGTTGTTTCTCGGTGGCGTTGACATGAGCGCCATGTTCGATCAACAATCGAGCCGCCTCGACGTTGCTGGTGCGCGCAACGAGCATCAATGCCGTCTGACCGTCCGCGCCAGGAGAGTCCGGATCTGCGCCCGCCTTGAGCAGCGCGGCAATAATTGGGACGCTGCCGTTGAGGGCGGCTTCCGCGATCGGGGTCGAGCCAAACTGATTGCGCGCCTTCGCATCGGCGCCGGCCTTCAAAAGGCGATCAACCAACTCGGCGTCGCCGTTGTGCGCGGCCCAATGCAGCGCGGTGGTTCCGTCTGGCAAGGCCGCATTCACGTTGACATGCTGATTGATAAGTTCGATGGCAGCCTGACGGTTGCCGGACTTCACGACCTCGATGAGCGACGTATCGCCCGACACGCCCGCGAGCAAAGGCAACGCAACGGCAAACAGAATCGCGGCGCGCATGTTAAACCTCCGCGAACTTGCCGGAGCTGTCGCCAAATTTGTCCATCGGCACGCCAGCGCGGTCGAGCACCGTCAGCAGCATATTGGCGAGCGGCGTTTGATCGGGATACTTCAGATGCTGGCCGCCCTTCACCGTCTTCCATCCGCCCACCAACGAGGTCGGCAGCGGATAGTGATTGTGCATGTTGCTGTTGCTCATGTTGCTGCCGTAGAGAATCAGCGAATGGTCCAGCATGGTGCCGTCGCCGTCCGGCATGGCCTGGAGCTTCGTCAGAAACTTCGCAAGAATGCCGGTGTGATAGGTCTGGATCTTCACCAGCCTGTCCATCTTGGCCTGCTCGTTGTTGTGATGCGACAGTGGATGGAACGCATCGGGCACGCCGATCTGATTGTAGGTCAAGTTGCTGACCTCGGCCGCCATCATCATGCTGAAGACTCGCGTCATATTGGCCTGATAGGCGAGCGCGATGAGATCGAACATCAGATTGATGTGCTGCTCGAACTGCGGCGGCGTTCCGGCGGGCGCGTTGGGGATGTCGACATGCGACAGATCGTGCGCCTCCATCTTTTGTATGCGCCGCTCCACTTCGCGAATGGTCTCCAGATAGTCGCTCAGCATGGCCCGATCCTGCGGGCCCAGGGTGCGCTGCAAATCGGTGGCTTCGGTGGAGATCAAGTCGAGGATGCTCGCGTATTGCTTGCCTAAAATCTTGCGCTCGGTCGCGGTGTCGCCCTGCCCAAAAAGGCTCTGGAAGAGCTTGCGCGGCTCGGTTTCCATCGGGAGCGGCGTAGTGGGGGTGCGGAACGAAATGGTGCCCGAGTAGCTGCAGCCAAAATCACGATCGCAGGACCCGCCGCCGCCACGGCCTTCAATCGCCATTTCGATCGAGGGCAACGGCGTGTCCTGTCCGATGTGCGCCGCGGCGATCTGATCGATGGTCGGTCCGCAGAATGGATCCTGACTCGCGCGCGGATGCACGCAATTCAACCACGTTCCCGGGGTAATGGCGTGGACCGCCGGGCTGATGGCGGGCTTATTCTCCAGGCCGCTCACCACGGTCAGTTGCTTCTTGAATGGTGCCAGCGGCTTCAGAATCGGGGAAAGCTCGAAGTTGGCGCCTTCCGTCTTCGGCGTCCAGTGCTCCATGATCGCGCCGTGCGGGAAGTAGATGAAGCCCATGTGAGGCGTCGGATTCGCCGCCGTCGCGGCCAGAGCGGTGCGCGCCGGAATCATGGCGTCCAGCAATGGCAGCGCCACGGCCGCGCCCATGCCGCGCAAAAACGTGCGGCGCTGGAGATGTTTTTTTGTAATAAACATGATCGACCTGCCTTCACTTTCGCGCCACGGCAACCTGCGCCGCCGGCTTGGGCTCTTCCTCCGGCGTCCGTTCCATCAGGAACGCCGGGCTGTCCGCGATTCCCATCACGATGGACGAGAACCTGTAGTTGTCACGCGCGGCATCGCGCACGATCTTGCGAACGGCCGGCATATCATACGCCGTCAAGCTCCGGCCGAGCGCATAACTCAAAAACTTTTCGGTCATGGTCTGGACGAACTCGGCCGGACGCGACATCAGAGCTTTCCGCAAGTCGTCCGGCCCGTTGACCATGGTGCCATCCATCAGCTTGCCCGAGGCGTCGATGGCGGTTCGCGTATAGCGGTCCTTGTCGCGCCACGCGCCCACCGTGTCGAAATTCTCAAGCGCGAATCCCAGCGGATCGATAATTCCGTGACAGGCGTTGCAGGTTGGATTGGCGCGATGCAGCTCCATGGTCTCGCGCACGGTGTGCGGCTTCTCGCCTTCCTTGTATTCCTTGAACGGCGGGACGTTGGGCGGCGGCGGCGAAGGCGGCGTACCGATGATGTTTTCGAGAATATAATTGCCGCGCAACACCACCGAGGTGCGGTTGGCGTAAGAAGTGACCATCAAAACCGCGCCTTTGCCGAACAAACCGTAGCGCGAGGAATCGGGCAAGATCACGCGCCGGAATTCCTGACCACGCACGTTCGGAATGCCGTAATGCAGCGCCAAGCGCTCGTTGACGAAGGTGTAGTTGGCTGTCAGCAGATCGAGCACGCTGCGATCCTCGCGCTGGATGCTGTCGACGAACAGCTCGAGCTCGCGCCGGAATGCCGCGCGCAGGCTGGGGTCGAAGTTGGGATAGATGAACGGATCGGGATCGATGGTATCGATGTCGCGGAGCCTCAACCACTCGGAGGCGAAATTCGTCACCAGCGAGCGCGATTTTTCGCTCGCGAGCATGCGGCGCACCTGCTGCTCGAAGACCTTGGGGTCTTTCAGCTTGCCCTGCTCGGCAACCCCCAGCAATTCGTCGTCGGGAACGGTGCTCCACAGAAAGAACGACAAGCGCGACGCAAGCTCCAGATCGCTGAGGCGATAATTGGTCGCCGGCGCGAGACCCACCGGCGGCGGCTCGGCGCGATAGAGGAACTTCGGGCTGGCCAGGATCGCAATGATGCCGTTCTGAATTCCGCCTTCGAAGCTACCGGAGTTCGCCCGTCCTTCTTTGAAGAACGCCATTGGCGCGACAAGATCTTTTGCGGTCACAGGACGGCGGAACGCCCGATGCGCGACCTCAGCCAGGATGCGGGAGGCGCAAGAAGCCTCTTCGCTCTGGTCGGGCGGCTGGCACACAAAAATCCGCGCGCGGCTTTCGGTTTGGACCGCCTTGCCGGTCGCATGAAAAGGCCCAATCACCTCGATGCTTGGTCCGGATGGCGCCCTTCGGCCACCAGGGCCAGCGCCGCCGGGCGCAAATCCATAGCCCGGAAATGCGCGGCCTGGAATGAACGACTGCAGCATGCCATCGGGCTCCGCGAAACTGCGCGCTCGCGACGTCAAGCCCAGCTCATGCATGCCCGCTTTCATGTGTACGAAGCCGCCGCCCGAGAGCGAAACGGGAACACCATCGACGGTGAAAATGGAGTCCGGACCTGCGATGTTGAATTGATAATCGGCGTCGAAAGGGAACAGATGCTGCACCGTGATCCCGCCCAGCGTACCCAGCGGCAACGATTCCGGATCGGCCGGCTTTCCGTGCAGGACCGCACGTACGGGTTCGGTGGGCGGCGGATGCGAGATGGCAAGCTTGCTCACTTCACGCGCGGCCGCGATGTATTGATCGAGGAACGAGGGCGAAACCTTCAGCACATTCGCGATGTTGTCGAACCCGTTGCTGATATCGTCGCGAGGAAGCAGCGCGGCAGCATCCACATCCACGCCAAGAACGTCCTTCATCGCGTTCTGATATTCGGCGCGATTCAAACGGTGCAGCGATACGGTTCCAGGATTGGGAGACGCCAAAGCGGCCTGATCGAGCGAGGTCTCGAGAAACGCCACGAAGGAGTTCACAGTGGCCGGATCGGGCCTCGGCATCCCAGGCGGAGGCATCATTCCACCGCGCAATTTGCGAACTGCTCGCTCCCACACAGCGGCGTCCTTGCCCACCTGCGAGAGATCCATAGTGTCGAAGGTGAGGCTCGCGGTCTTCGCCTTCTGGTTATGGCAGGTGACGCAGTAGCGATCGAGCAGCGCGCGATGCGCGGAGACGGATCCAGGCGGCGGCGTGGCTTGCAGACGCTGGAGCAGCGGCGTAACGCAACAGCGAAAGTAGGCCAGCGCCAAGCACCGCAGCAATCGGCCACCGCATGATCTTTATCGTCTCCTTCTAAACGATCCCGCCCAGTTCGTGAACGTGCCCCCACAGTCCCATGTACGCGTTGCGGATGAACTGCTCCGGATTGCCATACTTCGCGTCGAACTCCTGCGGTCGGCTTGGCCGCAACCATTTCGTTGGGACCGTAGCCCATGCGGATCAGCTTGATCAGGCGGTCCCTCACCGTGGCAAGCATTTCGCCTTCGGCCTCGAGATCGGCGTGCGTCATCAAAGGCCCATCTCCAGGGACGATGCGTGTAGCGGCGTTGGTTACTTTGAGCAGCGTCCTTTGCGCCGCGACGAGGCCGCTGGGAACGACCACATCTGTATAGCGCGGGTCGCCTCTGTCGCTCGGGCCGATCCAGCCGCCGGTGTCAAAGTCGAGTACTGGATAGCAGTTTCCACCCGCCAGCCCGCCGGTCATCAGAATATTGGGACCGGGGAAGTAGACGTAGATGTCGCCGTCAGTGTGCGCCTGCATCAAATAACCATACTCGATCGGCTGGTCGCCGAAGGTCATTTTCTTGGTCCCGCTGTAGAAGGTGTCATTCGGGAGGGCGGCCTTGGGATGAGGCTCAAAGGTGCGCTTCCGCCAGCGCGAATCAACCTCGGCGCCGAGCCAGAGCTTGGTGTTTTCGTGCGCGATGATTTTAGCGCCGGCTTTGCCGAGGGTTTCGTTGGAGCCGGTACGATCCGTGTCCCAGGACGTGTTGAAGAGCACCTGGACCGGCTTGCCACCAGACTGATCGGCGATCAACTTGAGCAAGCTCGGCGGAATGCTCGGGTGCGCCGCCATCCACCATGAGCACGCCGTCGGGGCCGAGGACCGCCAGGACGTTCGCGCCCGCGCCGGTGATCAGCAGGAAAGTGTCGGTGAGTTTGGTGACAGCGAGCGGACCGGGCGCGGCCTCCGCATGGGCTGGCGTCAGGAGGGCACGTTGCGCCACTGTAATGCCAGTTGCGGCGGCCCCGAAGAGACGGAGAAAGCCGCGACGATTCGACCGGGAGATCACTGGTAAGTATTTTACTATAACGGGGTTATAGGTAGTCGCTTAAAGCCGCGTGAGTCCGCGGAGCACTCCGGCGATTTGCGAAACAAAGTTCAAGCTGATGCGCGCATCGATCAGGATCATTGGCAGGAACGCGGCCAGCGGACGGGTTCCGGTGCACACCATGGCCGTGAGCAAGAGGAACGGGGTCACCACGCGGCCGAACGAGTACGCGTCGTGCCAGACAGCGCCGCTCCGTAGAAAAATGACGGAGAGAACCAGCACGTAGATCGCTGCGGAACGCGCATCCCAGGTCCGGCGGATCAAAAGCCGGACCGCGTAGAGCAATGCGAGAGCCACGCCTGCCAGCGCCAGCATATCGAGCGATCGCGCCACGGTCTTTTCGAGTGGCGGTAAATGGTAGAACTTCGAGTGAACGACGCGATGGAAGACGCCGGCCAGCGGTACCCAACCGACGTATCCAGGAAGCGTGGATGTTCCTTCGAGAGAATGCGTAAGGAACAGGTACCAGGCGCCAGCCGGAAGGGCCGTCGATGCAACCAGCAATCCCCCGCGCACGTTTTTTCGCGTAAACAGGTAAGCCGCATAACCGAAGATCAGCAGCGCGCCAGTTTCGCGCGTCAGCGCCGCGCCGGCCAACACGATGAGCACTCGCCAATCCGGTGATTCGCTCGCGTAGAGGGCGAATCCGGCGGTCAAGGCCGCCAGTGCGATGTCCACAGTCATCCGGTCGATCGATGTGATGGCCGCGGGCGTAAGCAGAAACGCAAGCCCCCAGGCGGGGGAAATTCCCACGCGCGACGTGAAGAGCGACAACCAGTAGACGCCCAAGAACGCGAACGCCAGGATCACGGCGAAGTATGCCGCGTGAATCCAGCGATCCTGTCCGAATGCGGCCAGCCACGCGAGCGCCGGCACGAAGATTCGCTGGTAACGGAAGGACGCGCCGGCAATCGCTTCCACCGAACCTTTGCGCAGCCACGGATCGTGTGCGATCAAGTGGTAAACCATTCCGTCGTATCCGGAGCTGTGCTGGAACGTGTATAGATGCTCAGATTTCAAGAAATCGGGAACGGGCATCCTGGGGCCGGATGCAGAACAGCGCGGTCCAGTTGCCTTGATAGTTATAGTGGACCGTCAGAAGCTGCCAGCAGAACGCTGCGCAAACGGCCGCCAGAGCAAACATCGCCGCGCGTCTTGACGCCGATGAAATCCGTCCTTGCTTGTAGGATTGCGGCGGGCTCGGGATGAGCGTCACTGCATCCGCTCCACCCAATCAAGGTAGCGCGTCAACTCCGCGCGATGCTGCCACGCAAAGCGCCAGAATTCGCTGAACCCAATTTTCTCCGCAGGGACGCCCCAGTAGGTTTCCATGCGCCAGCGCAAATACGGGCTGCGCCACGGACGCAGGCGATAGCCTCGCGTAGCGCGCCACAAAAAGCGCAGCATCAGGGGATTTGGCTCACTGCCTTCTTAGATGAGGAGTCCAGCGCCTTCTTCGGCCCCGAATCCGGAGTCGCATAATATCCAGTGCGGGTGCGAACCACAGGATGTCCCGGTCCGTTGACGGTAACTTTGATTTGGCGGAAGCTGCCGTCCATCTCCTGCACGGTCGGCGAATAAGCGATGGTGTATTGATTCCGGATCTCGTGCGCCACTTGCAGCGCGATCTCGTCCACATCGGAGGCGCCCTTGGGATAAAACGCGAGGCCGCCCGAATCGTGACTGACGGCGTCCAACGCGCGCTTGGCCAGGCGCGCCTCGCGCCGCTCTTCTTCGTTCAGCAGCCCGATGGCATACACCAGCACCTCGTTCTGCTGGGCGCGATTCACCAGTTTTTCCAGGCTGATGTTGCTCGCGTTGTCATTGCCGTCGGTGATCACCAGCAATACTTTCTTCTGACGATGCCCTTCCTTCTTGAGATACGTTATCGAGCTATCGATGGCATCGCGCATGGCCGTCCCGCCGCGCGAATCGATGCGCGCGATGCCTTCTTCCATTTTCTTGATGTCGCTGGTCAAGGGAACATCCAGATACGGGTCGTCGTTGAAATTGACGATGAACACCTCGTCCTGCGGATTGGAAGCCCGCACCAGATCGAGCGACGCCGATTCCACTTTCTGCCGTTTCTCGCGCATGCTGCCACTGTTGTCGATGATGATCCCGAGCGAAATCGGAACGTCCTCGCGCCGGAAGACCTTGATCGGCTGTTCGATCCCATTCTCGAAAACCTTGAAAGCCTTTTGTTGCAGATCCGTCACCAGCTTGCCGCTTTTGTCCATTACGCTGACCGGCAGCACTACCAGGCGAGTACCAACACTGAAGGTCGGTTCTTCGGAAGGGGAATTCTCCGGCTGCGCGTTCTGGGCCCAAACAAGACAAGAGGAAGCCAGCCAGACCAACGCGACAAGGCTACTGAGACGGCGCATAATACCCGAGGCGGAAAAACGCTTTGAGCGGAGGCAGCCCGCGCGGCTGGGCCAATTTGACGTTGACGTGCCGGTATTTGCCGTCGCGTGCCTGGTTGGTGGAGCTGTAGTAGAGCACGTATTGGTTGCGAAGTTCGATTCCAATCTTGGCAGCGATGTCGGCAAGTTCGTTCAGATTCTCCACGTTGTAACTGCGTCCGCCCGTCAGCTCCGCCACTTCACTCAACAGGCCGGGCCCCATCTGCTCTTCGGGGGTGCGCCCACGGGACCCGATGGGCTCAAAGATGCCGATCCCATAGATCTGGACGTCGGCCTCGCGGACCGCGTTCTTGATCTCACTTTCAGTATAGCGGCTGTTGTTGTCGCCGCCGTCGGAGATAATCAGGATCGCCTTGCGAGGATTGCGCGCCTTCTTCATCTGGTTCATCGCCATATAGACGCCATCCAGCAGCGCGGTCTTCCCCTTGGATTGAGCGAACGCCAGGCGATTCTGGATGTCCTCCGTATCGGCCGTAAACGGGACAACCAACTCCGGCCGGTCGTTGAACTCGATCAGGAAAAATTCGTCTTCCGGATTCGCGGTCTTGAAGAATTGCACGGCCGCCTGCCGCGACTTCTGCAGCTTGGGCCCCATGCTGCCGCTGGTATCGAACACCAGGCCGATGGAAAGCGGCGCGTCCTCGCTCGAAAAATCCAGGATCTTCTGCTCGAGCTTATCCTCGAACAGCTTGAAGTGCTCTTTTTCCAGGCCTGTGACGAACCGGTTCAGCGGATCGGTCACCGTAACATTGATCTGCACCAGCGTCGTGTCGATGCGAATGCGGTCGGACCGCTGGTCGATCTCCGGCTGTTTCGGACTCTTTTCAGCTTTAGCTCGGGGCGCGATCGAGACTTTATCGTCATCCGCCGATTTTGCTTTTGGTGCCGCCAGCAGCAACCAAACGAGAGCAATGCAGGAAGGAAGAAGGCCGAAACTTCGGACCCGAACTAAGCGCTGCGCCACGTAATTCACCCGCCCGGTACAACTTTTTCAAGTATAGCATCGCGCTAGGGCCCCAGAATATGACGATTTGAACGCAGGCGGGATTGGCAACCCAGCTCCGGCGCGCTGCGCTGCCGGCTATTGGCGCTCCACGACCAGAATCGTGAATGTGCCCGGCTTCGGCTTCGGCCGGCCTTTGGTACCGGCCGGCGGCGGCACCATCTCCGCCGCGGACAGGAACATGCGCTTGGTCTTCGGATCCAATGCCATCGTCTTGGCGCTCTCTTGCGTCTGGATGTCGCCCACCGACTCGTACTCGTCTGGGCTCTTCTGCCGGATGACCGAGATTGTCCCATCGCCATTGGAACAAAAGATCAACTTGTTGTCGGCATCGAAAGCGACTGCGTCGACGCGTGTGCCGATCGGTAGCGTCGTGATCACTTTGCCGGTATCGGCGTTCATCACCGCCATCACTTTGCTGCGGCACCCGATAAAGAGCCGCGAGTTCGCCGCGTCCATCGCGAGGCCGGTCGGAGTTTTGCATCCGGTGATCGGATATTTCGCCTTCACTGTGAGCGCCTGTGGATCGTACTTGACCACTTCGGCTTCCTCTTCCAAATTCACGAAGCCGCTTCCCTTCCCGTTCGTGACGCTGGCCTCGGCGCCTCCGCCCAGCGCGACTTTGCCGATCACGCTTTCCTTTTCCGGATCGATCGCGGTAATCACCGCCGAATCGCCGTGGCACACCAGCACGCGTTTGCTGTGCGTGTCATAAAAGACGAAGTCTGGATCCTTGTCCACCGCGATTTTCTTGATGGTCTGAAAGGTGTTGGTATCAAAGACCGACACCATAGACTCCGCGCCGTTCGTGGTAAACCCGCGATGCAAAGCCGGAATGATGGCGATGCCGTGCACGCCCGGCGTGTCTTCCACCTTGCCGAGCAACTTGCCGGAATCGGCATCCAGCACATCGACCTCGGTGCCATGCGAGGCGTAGACGCGGTTGGACGACGCGTCAAAGGTGACGTAGTCGAAGCCTCCGTCGCCGGGCACGGCGTAGTGCTTCGTGACTTTGAAGCCCGGAGCGTCCGCGGCAATGCCGAGCGACGCCAAGGCGAAGAACGCCAGAAATCGAGGGAGTGTTCGCATAACCGCCAGCTTAGAACTGGAACCTGAAATTGGTCTTAAAGCGGCTTTCCCTATCTCGCCTCGGCGGAGTTCCACCGAACGCCAGCTCCGATGGTCTGCTGGTAAAATTCACGCTGAACCGGCCAGATACCGCTGCCGTTATAGAATCCGAAGACTTCGTTGGTGAGATTCAGGCCATAGATCAAAGCCGTAAAACCTTTCGCCAAGCGAATGGTGCCCTGCGCGTCCACTTGCAGATGGGAGTACAAATAGTTGTCGCCCAGGGGCCCGTTCAGGCCGAGCGGCGCGCCGTCCTGGTATTGATAGGCGAAGATGTTCGCGCCGTTGTACGAAAGGCCGACGCGCAGGGAGACTCGTCCGCGGTCATAGGTGGGACCCAGGTTCCAAGTATTGGGGGCTTGCCGCAACAGGGCTGGATGATCCGAACGCCCCGGAAGTCCGTTTGTGCGGGAGGAAGTGTAGCTGTAGTTCCCGGAAAAACCAAGCCCGCCCAGTGGGCCGGGCAAGAACGACCAGCGCTGTTCATAGTTTGTTTCGAATCCCCACAGCGATGCGCTCCCGATATTGAGGGGCGCGGTCTGAAGAAAGGTCTCCGTATAGCCGGGGTACGTCACGCCATCCGTCTCAACATAGACAATGGGATTGTAAATACTTTTGTAAAAAAAGCCCGCCGAGAAAAGACCGAGAGGCTTAAGATACTGTTCAAACTGGATGTCGTAGTTATTGGCGTAGGTGGCTTTCAGATTCGGATTGCCGGCGCTGCTGGTGTTCCGTCCGCCAGTCACGCTCGATATGCTGAGAGAAAGGTCGGGCGCCAGATCGCCGAACTGTGGCCGCGCAATTCCCCTACCATACGAAAGCCGCAACATTGAATTGCCGGTCAACGAGATGCCCAACTCCGCGCTGGGAAGCGCATCGACATACGTGTAGTTCTTTGTAATGGTATTAATACCCAGGAAATTCCCTTGATCGTCCGCGGCCAACACGTTGCCGAATACGCCTTCGGTCGTGCTTTCGAAGCGGATTCCCGTGTTCAATCGGAACCGGCCGAAACTGATGACGTTCATGATGTAGCCGGCGCCGACGCGCTCCACCAGGTTGTACGCCGAGCCGGCGTTGTTTTGTAGCGTCGCGAGCGGGTCCACGGCGAAGGCGCTGGTGTTGGCGTTATAGAAATTCATGATCGAGTTGTAATTGATGGCAGCGCCTGTCTTGTAGTTTCCGCCGTTGTAAAAGTTGTTCACCGTCTCTTTCAGCGGGAAATTGCTTAAGGGCGCGATGGTGGGGTCGTTCAGGTTGTAGGTGATATCATCCGGTTCGTTGAACTTGTGCGCGTTACGGATTTTACCGCCGATTTCGAGCGCGCCGGAGTGGCCGTTCCAATTGTATTGCTTGGTGTACGAAGCGCCGCCCTGCAAATTGACCTGCGGGCTATAGCTATGATCGATGTCGAACTGTTGCATCAAATATTGGCTCGTATCGTAAATGTTGACTCCGTTTTGCACGCTGAACTTCGGCTCGTACGGGTTGCTGCGATTCAGGCTGAACTGCACGGCATTGAGAGGGGAATCGGCGCCCGGAACGAACTGGGCATTCGAGTATCCGTGTGAGTCCTCGGCTGAGCGCGACGCGGAAATGTTCCAGTTGATGGTGGAGGTTTGGAAGTTGTGCTGGCCTCCAGCCACGATACTTCCAATCACGTCGATCGGACGCCGGATCGAGGTGCTGTAGGACATGCTGCCGTCGGCGCCGCCTTGCGTTGGGGATGTCGTGAAACTGTTGATGGTCGGCGTCAGTACCCACCGGTCGCCGAAGTTATCGAAGTGCGAGTACAGACCCCGCACGTAGATGCTGGAATTGTCGCCTATTTTGTAGTCCACCGTGCCGCTGAAACCGAAGCGGGTTCGATAGTACGTGTACAGGCGGATATCTTCGGTGGGGACCGTCCCGAATGCAGTGGAGTTCGGGCTCGAAGCCGCGGCACTGCCGCAATCTCCGGGCAGGCAGTTGATCACTGTCGGGGCCGGCTCCACATCGTCGATGCCCCGGCCGTTCCAATCGTAAGTTCCGCCAAAAAGGATTCCCAGGCGCTTGTCCTTGCCGAAACGTTTGCTAACAGTGCCGCCGAACTGGTCCGCCGTCCGCCCGTTCTGAATGGGAGTGTAACCGCCGATGCCGTAGAGCGAAACGATCGGCACGTCGCCGGCGGTCTTGGTTCGCAGGTTCACGGAGCCGCCGATGCCGTCGCCATCCATGTTGGCCAGCAGCGTCTTGTTGATCTCCACCGACTCCACCAGGTCCGAACCAATGGTGTCGAGCTTGATCTGGCGCACGCCGGATTCGGGCGATGGCACATTCACGCCATCGATCGTGACGTTGCTGTAACGTGGCTCTGTCCCACGAATCTGAACGTACTTGCCCTCGCCTTCGTCGCGCTCGAGGGTGACACTCGGAAGACGCCCGATGGCGTCCGCGACATTGGCGTTTGGCAGGCTAGTGATGATTTCGGCCGGCAGGACCTGAAGAATATTCTCGGCTGTGCGTTCGCGATTGATGGCCTCCGCCTCGCCGTGAACGCGCTCGGCTGTCACAGTGACGGACTCACTCTGCGAGGCAATCTGCATCGCCGCCTCCACGTGGGTCGGCTCGCCGCTGGTCACCATGATCTCTTTTGAGTAAGGAGCCAGCCCTACGAAAGAAATGGTCAACGTGTAGGTTCCCGGCGTCAGGTCACCGATGCTGAATTGGCCCGTGTTGTCCGACACGGCTTTCTTGCCCGCCGGCTGCAGCTCCACGCTTGCTCCTTGCAAGATCGCATGGGCCGAATCCGTAACCAGGCCGGTGAGGACGCCTTTGCGTTCCTGAGCGCTGGCCGCGGCCAGGGCTAGGGTGAACAACAATACAAGTGCCGCGAAGGCAAGTTTGCGCACGATACACCTCTCCCATGGTTGAACTCTGTGGTGCCTCGGGACGAAGAATCACCCGTTTCGGCGAGGCAAAACCAAGCAGCTAATGAGGGTTCAGAGTACCAGCGAAAAATGAACTCTGAGTAACAGCTCGACTAACAATCGATGAGTTCGGCCTCGAAAGTTTTGATGGAGGTTTTTCAGAAGTTCTTCAGAATGCTTGTGCACCCTGGGTGGTTGCGCTTACGTCCGCATCCGGGTGAAGAAGTACATTCCGGCCATCGCGAACAGAACGTCGGGCGACCACGCCGCGATCATCGCCGGCAACAAGTTGACATCCCCGAGTTGCTCGAACAGCCTGCCGATCGCCCAATAGGCGATCGCAATTCGCCAAGCTCACGCCCACACCCGCCATTGCGCCGCGATTCCCAGCCAAGAAAGCGAATGGCACCGAAATCAGCGCCATTACCAGCGCGAACAACGGCAGCGCGAACTTGCGGTAGAAGCTCACCTGCAGCGTGATGGTGTCGATGCCGCTGCGCTGCAAGTCACGAATGTAGGCCGCCAGTTGCTGGAAGTTCATCTGCTGGTCTTGCAGAACTTCCTGCAGGAAGTAGTCGGGCCGCTCGTCGATTTCCTGAAAATGTCGCGGCCTGCCCGGCGAAGTTGAAGAACTTCTCGCGGCGTCCTCCTGGATCCTGGCGGCTCCATCCGTTCTCAAAGATCCAGGTGTTCAGCGCCGGCTCCCAACGCGCTTTCTCCGCTGAGATGTGCTTCTGAACGCGGAAATTGGTGGGATCCAGCTCGAACACCTGCGGCCCCACCATCACCTTTTGCGCCGCCGTCAATGTACTTGAAGTAGAACACTCGCGGATCGTTGTTCGATCCCGGATCGAACACCCATTTTCGGTCCGGGATGCAGATAGGTCTGCACCGGCCTTGCCTTTGATCTCCTTGCGGATCGCGTCCTGCTTTCGATTGGCGTCCGGCACGTAGTAATGGGCGAACGCGAACAAGCCGGCGCTCATCAACAACGCCGCGGCCAGAACCGGAACGGCCAGGCGATACAGACTGACGCCGCTGGCTTTCATGGCCGTGATCTCGTTGTGCTTGGTGAGAATGCCGAACGTGATCAGCACTGCCACCAGCACGCTGATCGGCGCCGAATCGAAAATGAGCTGCGGTGTGAGGAAGAACAGGTAGGTGAACACCCGCGTCCATCGCGGATGTGATTCTTCACGATGTCGCTCAGCAGATCGAAGAACGTGTAGACGTGCGTCATCAGCACGAAGCTGAGCAGCAGCAGCACGAAGTAGAAGAGGAAGCTTTGCAGGACGTAGCGGTCCACCACTTGCGGCGCCAGAAACATCCGCCAACCCCGGCTGCGCGCACGCACCTGCGCGGCGGCTTGCGGCAAGGTTCCACGCAAGCGGGTCCACGCCGGAGGCAATCCAACTGTTCATCACCGCCATCCATGTCCCGGTCGCCCGGACGCTCCAAGCGCGTCAGCAGGAACAATCCGACCACGGCGAAGATCGCGTTCGGGATCCACATCGCGATGCCCACCGGAAGCTTTTGCTGCTTGGCCAGGCCGTTGGCCGGCGATCAGCCCCATCCAATAAACGAACGCCAGGCCGACGGTGAGCACGAACGCGCTGGATTTGCCACCCTTGCGCGAGGATATGCCCAGCGGAATCCCGATCAGAGCCAGCAGAAAACAGGCCGGCGGCAGAGCCAGGCGCTGATGCAGCTCGATGCGCGCCTGAATCACGTTGTCGCGGATCGAGCGTCTTGTCGTGATACGCCAGCCGGTACAGCGGAATGGTGTCGATTTCGGTGTAGCCTTTGGCGTGAACTTCGTTGGGTTTGGTGGCTTCCAGAATCTGCGCGCCGGTGGGCGCCGACGTAGTGTAGTAATCCGCCGGATCCTTGCCGACGTCGTAGGTGGCGCCGTCCTGAAGCGAGAGCTGGATCTGATTGTGCGCCACGTCCGGCACCGCGATGGCGTGGGCCGCCACCGTGACGGTCGGCCCCTCGCCGCGGTCGTGATCGCTCTTCTTCTGCTCCTCCACCGGCGTCGTGTCGGCGATAAATACGTTGCGCCAGCGAGCCACCGCGCCTGGAATCACGTCGCTGATGTAGAGAATCCGATTGGGGAACCCTTCGTCGAAAACCTGCGGCTGCACTTCGGAAGTCAGCTCGGCCGCCACCAGTTGATTCAAAACCTTGTAGGTCTTCCACGTGGAGTAGGGCGTCAGCCAAAGCGATGCGGTGGCGGTCGACCAGCATCGCCAGAGTGGCGAACAGCAAGTACCGGCGCGATCACTTTGCGGCTGGGAACTCCGGCACGCCCGCATGGCGATGATCTCGCCATCGCTCGACATCCGGCTAAGGGCGATCAGCACGCCCACCAGCACGCCCAGCGGCACGGTAAACGTCAGCGTGAACGGAATCGCGAGCGCAAACAGACTGCGCCACGGTCGCGCGGCGGCGCCGAACTCCGCACCAGAATCTCGAACAGCTTGCCGACGCGCTGCAGGAACAGAACGAAGGTGAACAGCACCGCGCCAAAAAGCGCGCTCTTGGCAACTTCGCGGAAAATCGACGCGCAGAGCAAGCCCACGTCTATCTGCCCGTGCGCGGCCGCTTGCAGCGGATGTAACCGGTTGCCCGCCGAGCGCCGGAGGCGGAACGATGGGCGGTTTCGGGGTCTCTTCCTGGACCGGCGTCAGTTCCAGTTCTTCAAACAAAACCGCGGGCGCGATCACCGAAGCGGTAGTGATGAATGAACCCGCGCCCATCCAGCGCGAACGCAGCGTTGGAATCGATCAAATCGAAGACATAGTTCTCGTCCGAAGCCGCCGCGATATCTTTGAATGAGCGCGTCGAGACCCCGTGGAATCGCAGGCCCCGCACCAGTTCTTCTCGCCCATCCGGGTAAACCTTGTACACCAACAACGGCGGCGGTCACCGCGTGCGATCCGCCCGAACGCCTGAACCAACCTGCCGCAATTCATCCAGCGACGCCGACGACGGAAAATCCAGCTTGCGGACCAGGATTCCGTAGGGCTTGTTTTGCTCGCTTGCACATATCGATCAGCTTTTGTTTCATGCCGGCCGCGGGCGTGGTCTGGGACGCGCGGATAAACAAATTGCCGAACCCCGGCGCCGCGTCGCCGAATGAGCCGGACATGCCGCGCGTGCCCGTTGGAGCCGGGATAATCCTTGAACACCGGCGTGCGCGTCAGCAGGAAACTCTTCAGCACACCCTTTTCCACCAGCGTCACCGGCTGCGGCGCGACGCCCTCCATGTCGTACAGATAATGCCCGAGCAACGTGTGGCCGGCGAACTTGGTCTGGGTCGGGATCGTCCACCACATCCATCCAGTCCGGCAGAATGTGCGATCCCACGCGATTCTCGAGTTCGCTCGACGACGTAACGGGCGGCACGCGCCCCGGATCGGCGATCGGCTTGCGCGTCAGCTTCAGATTGTCGCCCAGCAATTGGCCGAACAGTTGCGCCGCCGCTGGCGCTTCAAACAGCACCGGGCCGTCGTACGCCTCGCCCACCGGCGCCTGAGTCAGAGCGCGTTACGTGTTCGGCCAGCTCTTTCGATGGCGCGCATCAGTTCGTCTTCGGCGCGGAAGTCCGTCCGCGTTCGAACGCCTGAAACACGCGCGCGTCGCGCACATCGCTACCGTCCGCGGCCAGGCCGTGCGCCGACCACGCGAATGTACGCCAGATCCTCCGGCAGTCCGCAGGTCGTGCCTTCCGATGTTGACGACGTAATTGGTGGATTGCGGAAGTCTGCATCTCCACGCCGGACGAAAGCACCTGCGGGTACGCGCCGAACACCCCCGAGAGCCTGACGATTTCGCTTCTTCCAAGCCTCCGACGCGACGGGTTTGCGCTCGATCGGCAGAATCAATTGCGCCGCCGGAGCCTTGGAAAAATCGGGCAGCGCGTCTGGCAGGCTCATGTTCTTCAGCGACGATCGCTTGCGCGCGATCGCATCCTCGGCGGTTTTGATAGGCGCGATCCGTGGCCAGCCAGAACACCTGCGCGGAACGCCATGTAGTTGTCATCCAGCGGCAGACGTTCCGGATCGTAGCGGCTCCCGACGTATGCGTCCGAATACATGTGGTTGGTGTTGTCGAAATTGTAGTTTCCAACGCGCACCCGCACCGTGGGAACGCGATAGGCGCTGTCGCCGGACTGAACGAGCGCGCCTAAACTCGCGCTGATTCCGATGGCTGACCGTGTCCTCAGCGCGGTACTCGATGAAGTAAGGCGCATCCAGGCCTTGCCGCGCAAGTTCGCTGGATCGCTTGAGCTCGTCCTTCATGGCGCGCAGCAGAGCATCGCTGTCGGCTGGAGCTTGGGCATTGAGCGCGATCGCAGTCAGGAAAACACCTACCACGCCACCGCGTCCCGCCGAACCGACCTCACTGCGCAGCCCCCAGATCCCCTGGCCGGCCGAGGAACGGCGGCCGATCCTGCGAGTGCTGTTTCTTCTGAATCTCGATCTCGGAAACCAACAGCGCGGGCGAACTGGCCGACACCGGAACTTGCCCGGACTCGGCGCCGCAATAGCCGTTGAACACTTCCGGCTTGTCCGACGTCGCCAGAATCTTCGCGAAACTGGCCAGCGGCGTGCCAACGATGTCTACGCCGCGCACCAGCTCGTCCGGACGGCCATCCGGATACACGCGATACACCATCAGCGGAATCACCGTGAACGCTTGCAAGCCGCGGCGCTGCGTGGTCGTGTAGCCGCCTGTCACTTCGTCGAAGAGCAGCCCGTACGGCTTGTTCTGCCGCTTGATCTCGGCGATCAGCATCTCGCGCAAAGCTTGTTCTGAAACCTGCTTGCTTCGATTCCACAATCAGGTTGGATTGCCGCGACACCACCTCCAATCCCGGCTGCCGGCGCCCGTGCCCGTTGGAATGATCCACGCCTTGAATCGGCGAACGCGACATCAGGAACGTTTTCAGAACTCCGTTCTCCACCACCGTCACGGGCCGGGCCTTGACGCCTTCATCGTCGTACGCGTAGTAACCGTTCAGATCGACGCTGCCAAGCGTTTTGCGCGTCGGATCGAATACCACGGACAGGAAACTCGGCAGAACCGGCGTGCCCACCGCCTTGGTGAAAGTCTGTCCCTCGCCTTCGTCCTTCTGGCGATGTCCTTCGATGCGATGGCCGAAAATCTCATGGAAGAATACCGCGGCCGCGCGTCCGGAAAGGATGGCCGGGCCAATGAACGGCTCCACCGCCGGCGCCTGCACCAGTTTGGCCAGATTTTCGCCCACGCGGTTGGCCGCGGCATCAATCACGGCCTGCGATGGCAGATGCGCCAGATCGGCCGCCTGAAAATCCTCCAGCGCCACCAGGTCCATGCCGTCCGTAGCCTTGCCGCGCGCCATGATGGAAAGGCCCGCAAAGTCGCGCCCGTGCAGCAGCCGCGATGCCCTCGGTGCTGACCATGTATTTGGAGATTCTCTGCGCCGACAAACTCACGCTCGAATACAGCACGTCGGAAGACTTGCCCACATCCGCCGACCATTTGCGCACGCGCTTGGCCCACTCGCTGTCCACAGTGCCCATCGGCGGCGGCGGTTCCTGATACACCGCCGGCGGCTCGCTCGAAAAATCCGCCGAGCCATCCGCGTCCTTCACCTTGGTTTCCTGATTGGACTTGATCTCGATCAGCCGCCGCGAGGCCAGCCGGTACGTCCGGTCCGTGTCCAGCCAAACCTTGCGCCGGATCGCATCCGGCACATCGTCCAAAGGCAGCACATCGCCGCGCGTGAACCGCCCGCGTTGTCCATTCACCTGATGATAGTTGTCCAGCTGCGGCCCGCCCACCCGCAGCGTTATGTCGAGATACCGCAGACGGTTCTTGCCTTGCGACGTCGAGCGTGCCCATCATCGCCGTCAACGATTGGCTCTCCTCATCGGTGACCGTGTAGTCCATGTAATAAGGAGGCGGGTCCGCCTTTTGCTTCAGATGTTGTGAAGTTGCGCTGGAGTTCATCGCTGAGGATATCGAGCAGCGAGGGAGTGGGAGCGGCGGCCAGCGGAAGCACTGGGGCAAGGGAAACGGCGAGCGTTAACAGAATGCGGCTCACGAATCATCAGGATAGCAAGGCGGACCGCTAACTCACAGAAGCCGATCCAACACCAGCGTCTCCACGCCCTCCACCCGCTCGAACACTGGATCGTTGGTGATCAGACCGGTCGCTCGCGAGTGCAATGCCGTGGCCGCCTGCAACGCGTTCGGGGTCCGTAGGCGGTGCGCGGCGCGAATCCTCGCGGCCGCTATTTCGAGACTGGGCGGCACCCATTCCAAACTGGCGTAGGCTGTGAGAAGCGCGTAAAATTCGTCCACCAGATGCTCTTCCGCGCCGGGACTCTTCCGATGCTTAGAATTCAAGGCGCAGCGCGAATTGCATGGAGCGCGGCTCCATCGTGCCCTGAAACTCTCCGAACGTCTGGGGCGATTGCAGGCTCAGACTCGGATTCGTGAAGTTCGGATGGTTGAACGCGTTGAAAGCCTCGGCGCGAAACTGAAGCCTCTTCCCTTCCCACGGCAAGCGGAAAGCCTTGGATAACGCCATGTCGACGTTGAAAATCGGCGCCAGACGAACCGCTGCTCGCGTTCCGGCGCCCTCTGGCGGCTGATCCTGGAAATTGCTGGACACGTTCGTGTTCGCAAAAATGCTGGGGATTCCATTTTGGTCAATATGGACGCCGCCGGAAGCAGTGGGAGTGTTCACCACGGCCATCGAACTCAGCCAGTAATTTGTGTTATACGCGAGATCGCCCTCTACCGCGCTCGGCAGCGCCGTGCTGTACCGCCAGACGCTCGAAATCTGCCAGCCGCCCACGATCTCATCCAGCCACACAGGTGCGCCGTGCAGGAGCCACTGGCCCTTCCCAACCGGCAACGCGTACATGAAATTCGCGTTGAAGTTGTGACGGATATCGAAATCCGAGGACCCACGGAACGCGCTCAGGTTGTATATGTCCTGAATAGACGCTCCCTGCTCCCCGGCGCCGGACTCCGCCGCCGAACCGTTGTCGATCGAGTGGGACGAACGTGTAATTGAAATCGAACTGCAAGCCGTTCGAAAAACGCCGGCGGAACGCCACCGTCAGCCCGTGGAAATCCGCTTCGCCCGCATTCATCCACATCGGCATCGTGCTGCCCTGCTGGGCAAAAAACGTGTAGCATCCGGGATTGCTCAAACATCTGCCGGGAAGGTACTCGCCCGAGATGCGGTCGGCCGCGTGCAAGCTGTCCAGGAAACTGCTTCCGAAAACACCGTACACGCTATAAAAGTAATTCGCCGACGCGCTGCCCGGAAAATACGCGTTCTTGTATCCCGGCCAGACGTTATTGACGAACGGCAAATTCGGAACCAGGCTCGGGTTGGCCATCACCTTGGCAGCCACCGCGGCAGCAGCATTGTTGTAAGGCAGTCCCAGGCCCGCGGCCAACTGGTTCGCGAGCGAATAGACCGTCATCGCGTTTTGCTGCCACGTGATGCCCGAACCCGGATCTTTGTAATTCTCGAGCGGCGTATACACGTCGCCCTCCATCAGCAGCCTGCGTGAGAGCCTGCCGATGTAGCCAATTTCCATCGTGATCTTCCCGGGCAGCTCGCGCGAGTAGTCAGCGTTCAGAATGATCGAATACGGCGTTTTCAAATCGGGAGAAATCCCAAGAAACGTGCCGGTGATCGCCGCAATCGCGGGTGGCGTGTACGGAAACCCACCCGTCGGAGCGGGCGGCAGGTCCGGATATGTCCCGGTGAAACGCGGCGAGGTAGTGAAGCTGTAAGAATCCGGAAAATTCGTTGGATTCGAAAGACCGAGCGAGCCGTACTGATCGTAATTCACGATCAGATCGTTCCCGAACTGATCGTAGGCGATCGCCGCTCCTACCCGGAAGGCTCCGTTCTTCCCGAACAGCTTCCCGATCCAGCCCGAGTGATCCGTGGGTGCATACGCCAGCCCAAAACGCGGCGCAAAATTCGCGTTATTCGGACTCCACCAGGACGGTTTCCCATTGGCCGGCCCATTCAGCCCGTAGCTGAGCGTGAAATCAGACATCTGATTGGCCGGAATGCCCTGCGATTGTAAGCCGTTCCGTTGCGCGAAGTACTGATTCAGCGGTACCGTGGTGTCCACTTGCAGCCCGTTCGCCTCATACGGCGGCCGGAAATTCTCGTACCGTAATCCGAAATTGAGCGTGAGTTCGCGGTTCACCCGATAGGCATCCCCAATGTAGCCCGCATACGTATGTTCGACGAACGCGCGCTGCTGCGGCGTCCCCTGCGACAACACTTGACCGCTCTTGGTGTATTGATAAGTAACAAACACGTCGTTCAAGATGCCCAACAACATGGCTGAAGCGTTCGTCACCGCCGTCGGATTGGCCAGTTGCAAGTTCGGATTGCCCAGTTTGCCCGCTAGATAGGTTTGCACCGACGTGTCGATGTCCTCGCCAAGCCCGATCAACTCTGTCGCGCCGTAGGCGTACAGCGGAAATGCATTGGTATAGGTCGACGTGTTGTTACGGTTGTAGCGGAAGTTCAACCCCATCGTGATCGTATGTTTGCCTTTGGTCCAGGTAACATCGTCGATGAAGTTGTGCAGCGGATTCGTCCGTCCCCTGGCGCGCGCGCTCCAGTTTTCGAGCGGTGAAAGAGCGGTAGGTTCGAATTGGAATCCGGTCCCGGTGGCGCCCGAAAGATTTTCGTCCAGGCTGGTAAGGCCGTAGGTGAAAATATTCACGAGCGTTGGAGTCAACACCGCCGTATAACGCAACGACAAGCCCTTGTTGTTGTCTCGCTCGATCGAGGCCGGCGCTTGCCCCGGAAATTCCGCCAGAAGTTGGTCGATGGTGTTGTCGCCCAGCGTGCCGCGCAGGCTCAGGGTGTGTTTCCCGGCGTCGTCTATCTTGTAATCCAGTTTTGCCACCCACGCCATGTCGTTCAAGTGGTCCGGCGCGTTAAAGCGGTAGCCTCCGAAATTCAGTCCTCCATCCTGACCAAACGCCGCGTCGTTCCCCACTGGATATTGGTTCAGGATCTTCTGGTATGGCGTGTTCAGGCCAATGCCCAATGGATCGATCTGCGGCAGTTGGGATGGTTGAATCGTCTGTACGCTCCCGTCCGTCAATTGAACCTGGAGTAATCCCTGTTTGAGGGACTCGGACGGCACCGCGCGCACCTGAGCCACGCTGCTCGAGTCAACACGCTGTTCCCAGTTGATGAAAAAGAACAGCCGGTCTTTCTTGATTGGTCCGCCGACCGACGCTCCGAATTGATTGCGAACCAATTGTTGCACCGGCACTCCGGACTGGTTATTGAACCAGGTGTTCGCCGATGTCGCCGTGTTGCGATTGTATTCGTAAAGCGATCCGTGCAGCTGGTTCGAGCCGCTCTTGGTGATCAGCACAACCTGGCCGCCCGAGGATCGTCCTTGATCGACACCTTGGCCGCCTACCGTGACGCGGAATTCCTGCACCGAATCCAGCGGAACCGGCAGTACCGAATTGAACCCCGCGTTCACGTTCGCGCCATTCCCATTGACGCCCTGATACGTGGTGCCGGTGGTGGTGTTCTGGGCCACCAGGCCCGCGTTCTGGTTGTCGTTCACGTCCACGCCGTCCAACGTGATGTTATTCTGATCGCGCCGGGCCCCCAATACTTCCCCGTTCGTGGTCACGCCCGGCTGCAGGCTGAGCAGTTGGACCACGTTCCTGGTCTCGAGCGGCAGCTCGCGGACTTGCTGCTCCGAAAACGCATTGCCTACCGAAGCATCTACGGTATTGATGGTGGAAGCTTCCGCCGTGACGTTCACGGTATCGGAGGTCTTGCCGAGTTCCATGCGCAGGTCGAGCGTGGTTGGCGTGTTCACCAGCAACTGCACGTCGGTACGGGTCAAGTTGGCGAAGCCCACCATTTCCACGACAATCTTGTAGGTGCCCGGAGCAACCTGGACAAATTGATATTCGCCGCGTGAATCGGTAGTGGCCGAACGATTGAACCCTGTTCCGGCGTTGCTCAATGTGACTATAGCGCCTGCGATCACGGCGCCCTGTGGATCGGTCACCGTGCCACGGAGAAGCGTAGTGGACTGCGCAAAGCCACTGAAGCAAACAGCCGCTGTCAAAAATAGGAAAAGGAAAAGCTGATACAAGCCATTTTTCGCACGCATAGCCACAACTCCTCAGGTTTTAAAGTTGGGTCTGCGAGATACAGGCTCGCTACACGTGGCGGTGCGTCGCAACCGCTGCGACAGATGCACCAGGACGGCCTACCAGTCAGCTTTGGCTAGTGGGTCGATTGTATGGCAGACAGTTGGGGATGTCAATTCACTGGCTAATAGATTTTTTCTATGCAGTTGCGCGCGCTGGAGCGGTATGCAGACTACTGGAAACGCCTAACTTGAGCGAGTCGACTTGCGCCTCGATAGCCACGCCAGTGCGACAATGCCCGCGCCAATAAAAGGGGCGCCGTATGGTTCCGGCAAGGCCACATCGGTCACTGTCGGATGGTAATTGGTGCTGTCCAGCAAGACGCCGCATTTGGGACAATCAAAGCCACTCAAGATGTCGATGGCCACCGCTCGTCAGCGGCGATGCCAGATAAAGATCCACATACTGCGCCCAATCGTTGCCGGCGAACCCGATCGTGCTCGGCAAATACGCGCTGGACATCTGCGTCGCCGTGAAGTCCGCGCCGGTGTCCGGGCCAGTCACCATCAGCGAAAAACTCTCGATGAGGGTTGTCGTCGAGTGTGAAGTAAACCACCCGGTGGCATGGTTCCCATCGCTGAAGAGTTTTTGTCGACAAGTTCGTAGTATAAACCGGATCACGCTCGTTTTCCTCTTGGCGCAGAAAGCAGTACTAATACGCGCGTCAGCACAGGCAACTGCGTTTGAAAACGTGAGACAATCCAAGGACTGTTGATGCCCAGAACAAGCTTCAAATCCGTGGACGAGTACATTACCTCCCAGCCCGAAGAAGTGCAGAGCATCCTCGCGCGCGTGCGCAATGCGATCCGCAAGACCGCGCCGGACGTGAGCGAAGTGATCTCGTACGGGATGCCCACCTACACGCTGCGTGGCAGTCGCTTGCTTTATTTTGCTGTGTGGAAGCAGCACTACTCAATCTACGCCGCCACGAAGCGAGTGGTAGCGGCATTCCAGGACGAGCTTGCATCGTACAAGGTCGACAAGGGCACAATTCGCTTCCCGCTCTCCGAACCCGTTCCAGTCAAGTTGATTGCACGCATCACGAGATTCCGCGTGAAAGAAGTCGCCGATCGTGCAAACAATCATCACCTCAGAACGAATCATGTCTAGTCCTCCAATCCGAACGCGGCTGGGTATTTGACCTTGCCCTGAATCCCGTCCAACGCGCCCGCGCTCAGCTCCATCGCCATAAGTGCGTCGGGAGGGAATGGACTTTCAAGAGAAGCTGCGCGCTCGATCGAGAAGCCAAACCGGCGATAATACTCCGGCTCTCCGAGAACGATAACGATCTGCTCTCCCTGTTGGCGCAACGAATCCAGGCCGTGCCGAATCAGCCGGCCGCCGATCCCCTGCCCCTGATGTCCGGGCAAAACCGCCACGGGGGCCAGTGCCACGGCCGGGATCGAGCCGCTGGATGTTTCAATGAACATCCGGGTGAATAAAATGTGGCCCACAATGCCGTGATCGAGTTCCGCAACCAGCGACACGAGCACGACGCCTTCGGCGCGCAAGCTGTCGACCAAGCCGGCTTCGTCGGGCCGGCCAAAGGCCGCTTCGTTGATCGCGTGAACAGCTCGGGGCTCGTCCGCGTTGCCATTTTCAAAGCGGATTCTCAGATTGGTGGTCAACCTTTCCCGCCAACCGCCGCTCGCAACCTCTGCAGGTTCCGTTCCACCAATTTGCGATCTTTGTCGCTGATACCGGGCGTATGCAGCAGTTGCGTAAGACGCGCCGCCAGGCGGACATTTGCATCGTCCATCGGCTGTTGCGCCGTGATGGCTTCCTTCGCGGGAAAGTTTTTCTGGTCTTCGTCCACGGCTGCCCAGTCTACCATCGGCAACGTCCCCACAACGTTGCTACAATGCCCCCTGCGGGAACCTTGCATTTCCGCTTCAACACTTCGGGAGGCGTCATATGGCGAGAGGCTTGCATTTGAGTGAAACCATCGTTGTCTTGTTCGTGCTGGCCATGTTAGCCCAACCCGGCTGCGCTCAAGGCACGGCGCCTTGCGATCGCGCCTGCTTGACTGGTTTCGTCGACTCTTACTTCAAAGCGCTCCTCGCCCACGATGCCCGCGCACTGCCCCAGGCCGCTCAGGCGCGAATCACCGAAAACGGCGCCGAGAAAACTCTCGCCAATACCTTCTGGGACGGCGCCGCCGAGACTGTGTTTCGCTTCGACATCGTCAACACCCGCCGCGGCGATACCGGAACCGAGGCCGTGATCCGCAACTCCGACGGCACCAAGACCATGTACATGCTGCGCCTCAAGGTGCACAATGGCGCCATCACCGAAATCGAAACCATCAAGGCCAACAAGGGCGAAGCTGACCGTCTTTGGGATCCGGATCGTCTGAAAGAAGTTTCGCCCGCCTTCAAGCTCTCGATTCGCGAGTCCCAGCGCGACTCCTATTACGACTTAATCGCCGCGGCCGATAGCTATTGGCGCGCCTTCCAAACCAATGGCACTGCGGCATACCACCGCGCTCGCCTGATGCCCGATTCGGCCCGTTTCGAAAACGGCGTCCAGACCACCGGCCTAGTGCGCGACGGTGTCTTCAACGACACTGCGCGCGGCTTCGACGATGGCCGCTTCATCGGCCGGAACATCTGGGATCGGCGCTATCCTGTAGTCGACGAAGAGCGCGGCATCGTCCTGTCCATCGTCCGCTTCGGCCTGAAAGCCGGCGCCAAGAGCCAATCCGTCGCCACCGCGAACGACCGTCTCGTGGCCGAGTTCTTCGCCATCAAGAACGGATTTATCCAGGAAATTCAGGCCGTGCTGTTCAATCTCCCCGACCCCAAACCCACCGGCTGGCCGGCCGGCTACGGCCCCGGAGCTGGCGCTACGGAGTAACCGAAAGGCGCTCAACAGAACCCAGCGGCACTTCACTTGGAAGACGATTCCCTGACTACCGAGGCGCTGCCACACGCGAGTGTCGCATCAAACAAACAAAGATTCTCCGCCTTCCACCGCATGGCCGCTTTAATGCGAGTGCGCCCGCTCGGATGATCGAAGAACAGGGCTTCTTCGAGTGGCCCCGGTTCCAGCTTCCGGTATTCTCCCAATAACAAATCCACTTCGGCTTCTCCATCGGGCTGCCGCGAGGCATTCAGGCCATAAATATCCGCCTCATACTCTTGCATGCGCGTGTAAGAATTTTGAATTGGAGTCAGCACAAATGAAATCGTGATGAGAATCAGGATCGCCAGCGGCACCGCCGCCAAGTCAGTCGTGCTCTGCAACTGCCAGCGCCGACCGAACACGCCCACCAATCGATCCAGACCCCAGCGCAACAAACTGAACATCACGACCACGACAATGACGGAAAACATCAGCCCGTTGTAGATATGGTGCATGACGTAGTGGCCCATCTCGTGCCCCATTACGGCCATAATCGCTGGCGGCGAACAACGCTCCAATAGGTTGTCGTTCAGCGTGATGCGATCGGTCCCGAAAATTCCGCTCACATTCGCGCTCACCCGCTTGCTCTGCCGGGAAGCATCTACCTGGTACACGTCGTGCGCTGGAATGCCGTTGGCCCGCGCCATGCTGAGAATCTGGTTCTTGATGACTTGATTTTCCAGCGGCTTGTATTTGTTGAACAGCGGAGCAATGAATACCGGCGCAATCACTGAGCCAATGGTGACGAAAAGCAAAGCGGCGATCGCTCCCCACAGCGGCCAGGTGCGCGGCAGTCTCTTGACAATCACGATCAACACACAAAACGCCAGACCGCCCAACGCCAGCAGGAGCCCCAGCGTAATCATTTGATCCGAGACCCACGCGCCGAACGTCTGGTTCGACAAGCCATAGTGCCGCTCTCGAATCCAGCCCTCGTAGACGGAAAGCGGGAATGTGAGGATGCCCGCTGCGAGGATGAACTCGATGAAATAGATCCAATACTGAAAGAATCTCAGGCGCGTGATTCGCCCAGCGAAGTCTCGCATGCGCGCCGACGCTTTAGTTTCTAGCAACAGAATCATCACGGCCGCAGTTGAGAGAAAATCCCAAAGCATGAGCCAATAGCCGCCTTCGAAATACGCGTCTGAGTTTTTTCGCGCTTGCCCGGCCACCGTCGCGAGCCATGCATCCGCCGCGGTCTTAACGTCGAAATGGCTCGATGCCTCCGCTCCGGCGGGAACCACCGGCGCAACCGGCGCCGCACTTGCAAGAACGGCTCCGCCGAGTATCGCTCCACAAAACAGAATGCGAACCATCCATCCGCGTGTCATTCGATCATTATGTCGCCCTCGCGACCTTTCGATCGTACCCGAGCCAGCGCCGCGTTATCGTGGAATTCGACGACAGATTTTTCCAGGCCCGGACATTGGCCACAGAACAGATCCGTGTTCATCCGTGTCGATCTGTGGCTAGCATCGTGAGCCCTACATGCCCAACAGATTGGTCTCCAACTTCACGTAATCGTGCTCTTCGGCCCAAATGTTCAGCGCCACCGTCGCGATCTCATCCACGATCGGAATCGCGTGGCCGTCCTTGGTGAGGTCGATCGATTTGATGTATGTCTTGCAAGTATCGCAGGCGTCGACGCGAGCGGCAGGGAACTCAGGAGCGGTGTAGATCGGCAGCTTATCCTTGTTCTCTTCGCCGCAGCCGGCGCACAACACGCGGCGGAACTGCCATTCGGTGGAACATAGCGAGCACAACAGCCAGCGCTTGCCTCCGTCGCCCTCCCCTCGCAACACGCCCGCAACAGGCCGCGAGTTGCAGAACGGGCAGGTAGGACCCGCGCCGTTCGCCTGGATGTCGCCACGCGACGCGAGGTATTCCGCATACGGCTGCAGGAGCACGCGCGCGTAGAAGCGGGCCGCTGGATGCGAGCGCTGCCCCGCCCTCCCAAGCCGCCTCCAGCAATTCGATCTGCGCATCCGTACTCTCAAGATTTTCAGCGGCGAAGTCACGCAGCAGGTCCGTGCCGGCACGTCCGACCAGCTTGATCAAAGCCGGAAAGTGACACACTAACGCACGCACGTCCGTCTGGCTTTTGGATTGAAGCTCGGAAAAGACCGGCCTTTGGAAACGCGCCAGATCGGCGTAGAAATTCAGCAGCGGCGCCGCGCTCGGATGGCTGGCAGCCAGATGACCCGCTCTGGCAATGCGCGCCTCGTGCGATGAAGTCATTCCTTCGGAGCCGGCTGTCCGGTCACTCGAAGGTACCACAGGCGGTGATGCGTCCTGCCCCAGGCACGGGAAACCCAGCCGGTGGTGATCGCTGTCATGCTTCCCGGCACCATGAACACGCTCATGTACACGTGAATGATGAATCGCGCCGATGGTCACCAGCGCCGCCACCTCATGCAGCAGGATCATCACACCGCGCACCCATGCGGACTGGCGCGGGATGTACTCGGGAAACCACAAAAACAGGCCCGACAACAAAAGCAGCAATGCCCCGTAGAGCATCAGCCCAGTAGAACAGCTTTTGGCCGCCGTTGAAGCGATCCGACAGCGGTGTGTGCTCTTCGTCGTTGGTGATGTATGCCTCGGTGTGATCCAGCCAGCGCTTGTCAACAGCGGTGATGTCCATATCGCGGCGCCACAGGCTGTTCATCCAAAACGTCCCGATCACAAAGCCGATGGCAACGATAGGATGCCAGAAGCGCGATGTCGGCGCGCCGCCCAGCATGTACGCGAGCCAGAACAGATGCGGCGAATAGAACGCGAGGCCCGTCGCAAGGCAGTAGAGATACGTCACGCCCGTGAACCAGTGCATGATGCGCTCGGTAAATGTGTAGCGCTCGATTTCACCGGCGTGCTGAGTATGGGGAATCGTGGCCGTCGTGCTCACGTCTTGCTTCCTTTCTCAGACTCCTCACTTATTTCCTTGGGACCGAACCGCATGTAGTGCGCCGCCACGCCGATGATCCCTGCCGCCATCGCGAAATTGCCGATCCACTTCAGCGGGCCCTTCCAGATGCGAACCATCCACGGCACGTGCGGATCCTTGGGCAAGCCGCCGTAGCGCTCCGGATGATTGATGTCATGGAGCACGTACATGACGTGCGTGCCGCCGACGCCCGGAGGATCGTAAACGCCGGCGTCCTTGTGCGACGTGTGCTCGCGAAGCTGCGCCGCGCGCGTCTCCGCCAGATCCTTCATGTCATCCTTGGTGCCGAAGTGCAAACAGCCGGTGGGACAGGCTTTGATGCACGCCGGCTCCAGCCCCGCGCCCACGCGATCCGAGCACAGCGTACACTTGTGGACCTTCTTGGTGGTCGGATTGAATTTCGGAATGTTGAACGGGCAGCCCGTGACGCAATACTGGCAGCCGATGCAGTTGTCCTGCTGGAAATCGACGATGCCGTTGGTGTATTGCACGATGGCGCCGTCGGCCGGGCAGGCGCGCAGGCAGCCGGGATCGGCGCAGTGCATGCACTGATCCTTGCGCATCAGCCAACTGAAGTTGCCGTTGGTCGTCGGTGAATTCGTTGAAGCGGATCAGATTGTAGTAATTCCACGCCATGTCCGGCATGGTCTGATACGTGTTGTCGAAAACCGTTTCGCGGAACGGATAGCCGTTCCATTCCAGACACGCCACCTCGCAGGCCTTGCAGCCGATGCAGGTGGTGACGTCGATCAGCTTGCAGACGTCGTAGTCGCGCGAGGTGTTCTTGCCGGGAACCGTTCCAGCGTGTCCCGAGATGGCTTTGATTTGGAGTGGTCCGTTAGCCATAGGTCACGCTTTCTCCAGCTTCACGAGGAAGCCTTTGAACTCGGGAGTGTACGCGTTCGGATCGGTAACCGTGGGCGATAGCAGGTTCGCGATGCTGCGCGGCACCCGGCCCGCGTCTTCTTGAATGCCGCGGAAGCCCTGATGAATCGGAATGCCGATCTGATAGACCTTCTTGCCGTCGATGGTCATGGGCTTGATGCGGCGTGTCACCATCGCCTTGGCCAGTGTAGGTTGCGCGGGCGCTGGTCACCTTCACCATTTCGCTGCCCTTGATGCCCAGATCGCTCGCCAACTCCACCGGAATCTCGACGAACATCTCGGGAACCAACTGGACGTTCATCGGATTGTTCTTGGTCCAGTAATGATAGTGCTCGGTGAGGCGATAGGTGGTGCAGATGATGGTGTAGCCTTGCGCCCGTGGTCCCGTATTTGTCCATGTCGGTGGTGTATTTCTTCACCACCGGGATTATTCGGCTGCTGCGGATGCAGCGGATTTGCGATGGGACTTTCGAACGGCTCGTAATGCTCGGGGAACGGACCGTCGGCCATGCCGGCCAAGGGTACGAACAGCCGGCCGACGCCTTCCGGATTCATGATGAACGGACCCATGTGATCCTTGGGCGCCGAGTCGGCCTTGAAATCCGGCACGTCGTTGCCGACCCAGCGCTTCTGCGCTTCGTTCCACCATACCTGCCGCCGGTCGTTATCCCACGGCTTGCCGTTCACGTCGCACGACGCGCGGTTGTACATCACGCGGCGGTTCATCGGCCAGGACCAGCCCCAGTTGGGATAAATGCCGAGCCCCGACGGATCGTCCGTGCCGCGGCGCTGCATCAACGGGCCGGCCTCGGTCCAGGAACCGCAGTACAGCCAATTGCCGGAAGTGGTCGAGCCGTCGTCGCGCAGGAACGCGAAGCCCGGCAATTGCTGCCCGGCCTTGACTGCTACCTGCTTCGTGGCCGGATCGGTAACGTCCGAGAGCGCCCGGCCGTTCAGCTCCTTGGCGACTTCAGAGAGCGACGGATTATTGGGATCGGTATATCCCCAGGTCAGATTCAGGATCGGATCCGGAAACTTTCCGCCTTCTTTTTTGTAAAGATCGCGAACGCTCAAGAAAAATGCGCGCGAGGATCTCCTGATCGAGCTTAGCGTCGCCCGGAGGCGGAACCGCGGCCCACTTCCATTGCAGCCAGCGCGCGGAGTTGACGAACGTGCCGTCCTTTTCGGCGAAACCCGCGCCGGGCAGACGATACACCTCGGTCTTGATGTTCTTCATTTCCTCCGGCGTGATGCCGGGCGATTGCCAGAAGCCGCTGGTCTCGTCGGGATAAATGTCGCAGACCACCAGCCACTCGGCTTTCTTGAGCGCGTCGATGTTCTTCTGCGAGTTCGGGCCGATGGTCACGCCGTTCATGCCGAAGGCGAGCAGGCCTTTGATCTTGCCTTTGTACATGTCGTCCCAGATGTGGACCCAGGAATATTCGCGGTCCACTTTGGGCAGGTACTTGAACGCCCAATCGTTTTCCTTGGTGGCCGCGTCGCCGTACATGGTCTTCATGAACGACACCGCGAACTTGGACGTGTTCGACCAGTAATTCCACGATTCCCATTCCTTGGGCTTCGAAGAGGTCGGCGTGATGCGCTTCATCCACGCGGCGAAATCCGTATCCGCAGGCGTCGGGACCTTGAGATAGCCGGGCAGGATGTCGAAGATCCCCGCGATGTCGGTGGCGCCCTGGATGTTGGAGTGCCCGCGCAGCGCATTCACGCCGCCGCCCGCGCGTCCCACGTTGCCCATCAGCAATTGCAGCATCGCGGCGGTGCGAATGATCTGCGATCCGAAGCTGTGCTGCGTCCAGCCGACCGCGTAGATGATGGTGGCCACCTTCTTGGTGTCGCCATCCTTGCGAATCGAAGTGAACAGGTCGGCGGCCTTCAGGAACTGATCCTTCGGGATGCCTGTGATGCGCTCCACCATCTCCGGCGTGTAGCGCGAGTAGTGCTTTTTCAGGAGCTGATAAACGCAGCGCGGATTTTCGAGCGAGGTGTCGTACGCGGTATTGGGAGGCAAGGTGGCCGGGGCATCCGTCTTCGCGCCTCCTCCGCCGCTCTCTTCGTAATTCCAGGTCGACTTGTTGTACGTTTACGCGGCCGGATCGTAGCCCGAATACAGCCCGTCTTCCGGAAGCTTGAATCCTTCCTTGATCACGAACGACGCGTTCGTGTAGTTGACCAGGTATTCCTTGGCCACGCGCTGGTTCTCCAGCGCGTAATGGATCATCCCGCCCAGAAACGCGATGTCCGATCCGGCGCGAATCTGCAGGAACAGATCCGAGACCGCTGCCGTCCGCGTGTAGCGCGGATCCACCACGATCATCTTGGCGTTCCGCGTCCGCTTGGCCTCCACCGGCCACTTGAATCCGCACGGATGATTCTCCGCCGGATTGCCTCCCATGATCAACATCATGTCGGTGTTCTTGATGTCGACCCAGCCATTCGTCATGGCCCCTCTACCGAACGTTGGCCCCAAACTGGAGACCGTGGGGCCGTGTCAAACCCTGGCCTGATTTTCTATGAAGGTGAGCCCCAGGCTGCGCATCGTTTTCACAGCCAGGAAATTGAACTCGTTGGTATCGGTGCAGCCGCCGTTCCAGGCGATGCTTTCCACACGGTTCACGGTGCGGCCCTGCGCATCGGTGGTGATGAACGTCTCGTCGCGCGTCTTCTTGATATGCCGCGCCACCTCTTCGTAGGCCCGCTCCCAGGAGATATCTTCCCAATGATCCGAACCCGGACGCCGCACCTGCGGCTTCAGCACACGCCGGTCGTTCAGAATGTCCTGCATCAGCGACGAGCCCTTCGGGACACAGCGTGCCGCGATTGATGGGATGATCCGGATCGCCTTCCACGTGCACCACCTGAGCGGTGACGTTCTTCGCCTTGTCGCCGATGGTGTGGATGATGACGCCGCAGCTCACCGCGCAGTACGGACACGTGGAACGCGTCTCGGTGGTTCGCGCAATCTTCAGTTCCTGGGCTTGAGCGTAGGCCTTCTGAACATCGAAACCAAGCACCGACGCGACGATCGCGCCAGTTCCGGCCTTTAAGAAACCTCTGCGAGTGGGATGCAAGAGCGCCCTCCTAAAGAGAAGCAGATTGAAACCCGGCAGCGATTATATCACCCTAACTTTCAATCTGGCTAACTAAAAAATCGTCTCCCGCCCGGTGAGACGCTCCTTCCGCCAAAAGAGACTCGGTGATACTTTCTAGGGCTGTCGCGGTTTCGTAACGCGGCTGTGATGTTCTTGAAATCTAAGTAATTTGGTTGACGCGAGCGCTGTAACAGTGATATAAAGAATGCTACCCCTGTCGGTCTTTTAGCTTTAGTGAGGAGGCAGTATGTCCGCCGCTCCCATCGCGGTGCGAGCCGCAGGCCGGTTGCAAAAGGTTATATCAGAAAAGCGCTCCCACCAGCGCTATCCGATTGAGCTGGAAGTGGAATACCGTCTGGTGAGCAAAGGGCGGCCCGAGCATCTCGGGTCCGGGAAGACGCGCAACATTAGCAGTGGCGGCGTGCTCTTCGAGCCCTTAGATGCGCCCCCAACCGGCGGCATCATTGAGGTGATGCTCAGCTGGCCTTTCCTGCTGGAAGGCATCTGCCCCCTACGGCTGGTGATGAGGGGCCGCATCGTTCGAAGCGATGTTCGCGGTGTTGCCGTTCGGGCAAATTTCCACGAATTCCGCACTGCCGGTTCGCGCATGCCAAAGGGCCGGGCCTCCAACCTCATCCTGCGAGCCAAGTGAGCGCCGCAACAGGCTCTCCCGTAGCGCTGATCGTAGACGATGACGTTGCATTCATTTTCTGGCTGGGCGAAGTCCTCGCTGAAAGCGGTTACCAGGCGGTCCCGGCTTTGCACTTCCGGCAGGCTCTCACGCTGACCAAAGAGTTGGCGCTGCGGGTCGACGTGCTGGTGGTGAACCCGAATTTGCGCGGCGCTGAGCGGGCGGTCCAGATGCTAGCGAGCGCGCAGCCGAGCCTGCGGGTAGTCCTGATTCGCGATCCGCCGGCGCCTGGAACGGTTCCGGTTTCCGTTCAGCCGGTGCTGGAGCGGCCAGCTGCCTGGGAGCCGATTTCCAGACCCCAGTGGGTCAAAAAGATTCGCAAGGTGCTGATGGATTCGCCCCGGCACGGCGGCGTGCCCGGGGGTCAAGGCACGCGGCCAAGCAAGCGCGAAACGACGTAAGTCGGATAGGCGACCAAAACCGAGCCCAGGATCTTGGTCCATTCTGAATAGAACAACTGCCGGGAGCTATCGTCGTTCCACCATCCGGCGGCGTGATAGTGCGAATCGGGAGCTGGGATGGAAATAAACCGCACGCCGGGGCAAAACAGCGTGAGCACGATTGTGGCGCGGCGGGAGTGATACGAGCTGGTAACCAGAAGCACGCGCTTCACATGCCGGCGCTCTAGTTCGCCGCGGAGAGCGTTCGCTTCAGCGATTGTCGATTGGGCATCGCTCGCAAAGACCTGGAAAAGCTCGCTCGGGTATCCGTGCTGCACCAGGAAATCGACCGCAAACTCTCCTTCTGGCCGATCCCTATAAGGCGGACCGCTAATTAGAACAAAAGGCGCGTAGCGAAGCCTGGCAAGCTCGGCGCCGGTGAGAACTCGCGGGCCCCAAAAATCTCCGCCCAGCACTAAGACAAGATCAGCTTGCTGCGGTGGCTGGGAATCAACCAGGAAGTTGCCCACGGCGGTCAGCGTAGCCTGCCAACGAATCGCCAGCACCAAACACAGGAGCGTCAGGACAAAGAGGAAGGAACGGCGCAACACTTGGGCTTACGGCACGATGGCCCGAAGCGAGTTCGACGTTCCGATACTGTTGCTGATTGTTGCCGTGACCGAAGCGATGGCTTGCAACAGCGTCTGGCCGGTCTTCACCGGGCCCGTCAGGGTGAACGGCATCGTGACTTGAAACTGTCCCCCGAACGCCGCGGACGCGGAGCTCAAGAACCAAGCCTCAGAAACTTGGGTCAGATCGATGGGAGGTACGGTCGTAGTGATGTTGAATCCCGGCGCTGGATTGAAAGTTACGTTTAGTGCACCCAGACTGCGGTTTGTCGAATAGCCGGTGAGCACCAGATTGAAGGTGTTGCTGGTTGCCCCGCTGATTCCCGCAGTCAATAGGACGGGCGCTGCGGCGGGAATCGCAAACTGAAGCGTCGTGGGCGAAGCCGGCGTTAGACTTTCGCCGCCCGAGGTGGCGAACGTGGGCGTTAAAGTGATAGTCTCCGCCACCGTTCCGGTTTGCAAAGGAAGTTCGAATCCCTGCCCGGCGAAGTCGGCGCTGGTGGTGTTGGCGGGAATGCTGAAATTGACAGTGCGGCCGCCCGTTGCGAATTGAACGCTCTGATCGGTCCCGAAGGTCCCCTGCGTGGTGAGCACTAACGTTCCAGTCAGATCGAGTGAATAGGCCTTGGACAATGTGAGGCTGATATTGGATTGCGTAAGCGGCTGGGCGTTCCCGCTAGGACCTGAAATGGTATAAGGCGGCAGCGCTGGCGGCGCCGTTGCGTTGCCGGACAATGGGATCGTCGTCGTATTCACAACCAGCGTCCCGGCGGAGATGCCTTGCGCCGTTGGCGTGAAGGTGATTGTGAAGGGGAGCGACTGGCTCGGCGCCAGCGCCTTAGGAAGCGCGGGGGGCGAAACGGTAAACGGGCCGTTCGACGGGTTCGTTCCGATCAGCGCAATCGTCGCCGGAAGCGAACCCGAATTGGTGACGGTGAAGGTGACCTTCTCGGATTGGCCCACCGCGGCTGGGCTAAACAGAACCGCGCCCCCGGCATTGGGGTCTACCGATGTGGTGCCGGCACTCGACGTATACGAGAAGCTCAGCTTCGGCCCCAAGCCTTCCCCCGACAAATTGAAGAAGTCGCTGCCGACCACCAATTGGCCGGTTTGAGTTCCTATCCCCGTTGGCGTGAACTCTATCGAAAATGGGAAGCTGTCGCCGGGCTTTAGCGTCGGCAACGTGATCGGCACGTCGGCGAGAACGAACGGCGGCGAAATACTGATCGAATTGATCGTGCCACTGGCGTTGCCTGAATTGGTGACCTCCATGATCACGCTGCTGATAACTCCGACATCCGCACCGGGCAGTCCAATCGTCTCGCCGGGCTTGACCGTCGTGGCCTTTCCCTGCACCAGATACTTATACGTGAAAGCTGACGTAGCTCCGCTCCCCGTCAGGATGACCGTCGCCGTAACGCCGCCCTGATACGTGATCTGAATTTGGCCTGTATCGCTTTCCACCGCCGTCGGGTTGTAAATCACAGGCAGATTCAAAGTTGCTCCAGCAGCCAGCGTGCCCGGCAACAGCGGTATACCTTGTAACTGGAAGATCGGGGATCCAGCGGTTTGAGAAATACCGGTGATGACGCCTGGGCCACTCCCGGTATTGGTAATTTGCAGATTCGCCTGCGCCGAGGTGTTGATCTTCGTGGCGCCGAAGGGGATCGTGCCGCCGGAAGGAATCTGGACGACATTGTTGTTCGTCAGCAAGACATAACTCAGCGTGAAGGCGGGTGACGTGCCTTGAAGGTTCAGCAAAATAGCGCTCGGTACCGGCGTACCTCCCGGTCCTGGAACGGTGAACGGGATGGTTAGCTGAGCGCCGGCTGCCGTTGCACTTGTGGGAGCGAAAGTGATCACGAATTTGAAGCTATTGCCGGGGTTGAGGACTAGGCCGGCAGTCGCGGCGGAAGTTACTGTGAACTCTGTCGATCCCAGCAGTCCTGCGGGGATCGCCTGAGTCAGGGTCGCCGGGATGGTTCCCGTATACGTCGCCTGAACCGTGGCCTGTATCTGGGTGCCGACCGTCGTGGAGAAAGGCAAAGTAGCATCGTTTGCGATCGTGGCCGAACTTCCGTTCTCGGTCGCGAACAAGATAAAGGGAATGCTTTGCGCGGAAGCTAAGCCGGCCGCGAACACCGTGAGAATGAAACCGCGAAGCAGCAGGCGAGACGGCATTATCGCGCGCCTCCCCCGATCCCCACCCGCCGATGGTTGGGAAGATGCAACTGAACCGCGGGGACGAAGTAAGCTCCTGGCTGGGGCGTGCTCGTAAACAGCCACAGCGGATTTGTAGCTTGGGAGCGCGCGGCCACCACGAAGCTATTACCGCCGAATTGATCCAGGCTAGTCGGCTGAACACTGAGCGGAACGTCGGCCACGATCTGTTGATTTGTGACGTCCAGGATTCTCAGCAGCCGATCGCTGGTGGACGCAACATACAGCAGCTCGCGGTTTTGTGAATCCTCCACTGCCTGGATCGCAACAGGAGTCGCAAGCCCTGGCAGCGCAATTGCCTGAGAAGTGTGATTGCTCACATTGACAGCGATGACCTGCGGAGCGCCGCTATCCAAGGCGTATAGCATGGTGCCATCAGTGGAAAACGAGAGCGCAATCGGCTTGGTTACCGGAATGAGTTTGTTGAAAGTCTGCCGGTCAGAACTCTGGTACACCCAGCCGTCGTCTGCGCTAATTCCGGCCGCGATCTGCTCACCGTGCGCATCGGCTGCGACGGAAGTGAGCGAACCACCCAGCGACGCTCCTGTGATACGCGCTCCCGCAGCCGGCGTGCCGGGGAATCCTGAAATGGTCTGGAGCCAATTTCCGCTGTGCGAATAAAGGACGGCAAGAGATCCGTCGCCGGACCAAGTAATTCCCTCAGGCTGCGCTTCCACACCCGCTAGCGCCCGTACCGATACGCGCGAAGAGCCCAAACCGGCGATGAACACGCACTGGCTTCCCTGAAAGCCAATGCCGTAATTCAAGCGCGGGGCGATGGAAGCGAAAGCGAAACCATCCCGCAGGACGGGGCCAAAAGACGCGGCGCCTGGAAAACCGATGACCGCGCGCAGACTTCGCGTTGGCGGGTCAAAAGTGTAAGCCTCAACCGGCCCTGTGAGTGAGGCTTGCTGCGGGGCCAGACGTCCCGCGAAAGCAAGTCCGAGAATCAGGAAGAGTGCGGAGCGCATGCAGACTTACGGAGCTCCCACACCCGGCGAACCAGGCGTGATCGTAATCGTCGAGCCGGAACCCTTAGACCCACCGCGCGTCGCCAGGAACACGCCGGCAGCGATCGCGGCCGCACCACCGATAACCGCGACTTTCACCCATCGATGAGACCACCAACCAGCGGCCCCGGTCTTTGGCTTCTCTTCGACAACCCGGGTGACGTTCGTCATCGAAAGAGTGGCTTCTCCAACCTGGTTGGCATAGCTCGCGGTGACGTGAACCTGGAATCTACCGACTTGACCATTCGCCATCCAGTTGAGCGCCGCCGCTTGTCCTTCGGTGTTGGTTCGTGCGGTTTCTGAGGTCTTGCCGCCGGCGAAAGTGGCTCCAGGCCCAGTGAGAGGAAAGCGAAAGACAACCTCCGCGCTGTCTACCGGGCGCTCATCGCGATCCACGACTTGTACCACCAGTGGAGCCATGACCCTCCGCTCGAGGTCGTTCATTTCGTTGTTGCCGGCCAGCACCCGGATCTTCAGGCTCTGTTCAACCGGCAACTGCGCCAACGGCTGAGCCGGCGCGCCCCCGGGTGGGGTCTGCGAGCCAGGTTGAGATGGTGCCGCCTGGGCCGGCACCGCGGCCTGCTCGGCAGCCTGAGTCTGCGTGATGGTCAGGAGGCTGGCCAGGATGACGGGTAGGTAGCGATAGGCGATTATTCGAGTTCCTGAATTGGACATGAACAAAGGCTCAGTGTACCAAAAGGGCTCTATTGCGCAGCCAGGAAAATTATGTAGGGCAGCATCGTCAACGCCATGGTGCCCAACGTTTGCAAGAATTGCCGCTGGTACGAGCGCGGAACATAGACCACGTCGTTTGGCAACAAAGGGACATCGAGACCCTTTCCGTCATAGAGCTGACTCACGTCGATGTCAATCGCATAACGGCGATTGGTGCCCAAGACCGAACGAAGAATCCTTATTTTGTCCTTCTTAGCATCGCGGCCTAATCCTCCCGACTGGCTGATCGCCTGGAGGATGGAAATCGAATCACGTTCACCGAGGTCTATGCCTCCCACCTTAAGGACTTCCCCATTCATATAGACCAGTTCGGCGCGCCCGACCTGCACGAGATCATAGGGTTGCAGCAGAATGTTTTCCGCGGGACTAATGTCTTGGCGGAGACTTCCCAAGCTGATTTCAACAGTGCTTACTTTCCTTTGCGGATCGACCACCGCGTTGGGAAGCGGGATCGGACCATATTCTGCATGACGCGTGATGGTGATATGCCGCGAAGCGCCCGGTTGCACACCGCCCACCGTGGTGAGCATCTCCGTCAGAGTGCGGTTACCCTGCAACGCATATATTCCGGGCTTCACAAAGAGCCCGTCAAAGTAAACCGGAGCGCTGCGAAACTGAACCGGAGTGATGAAGACCTGAGGCTCGCGGATGTATTCGCGCAGCCGGCGAACCAAGTCGGCCTCCAATTCCTGCATGGTCATGCCAGCGGCGTGAATGCGACCCACGAGTGGAAGATTAATGTTGCCGTCCGCATCCACGCGAAAGGGCTTCTGGTCGATTTCCTCGGCCTCGGGCGCTCGAATCAGAATCTGATCGTTGGGGCCAAGCACGTAGTTGGGGCGGATGGTGTCTTGGGGGAGCTCTTGGGCGGGTACGGCACCTTGAGCGGGCTGAGCCGGATTACCACTATTTGGAGGGGGCTGCGGTGCGCCCGCCGCCGCTGGTTGTTGCTGCGCAGCTAATGGGAGGGCGCCGAATACGAACACAAGCGTAACGAGCCAATTCCGGAACGCAGGCATATCGGTACTACTTTACAGGATTTGTCGCAATCCCTGCCATTACTGAACGGATTCCTGCCGGCGGCAGAGTGCGCACCGGCCGAACTGAGTGCCGATCCACCTCGGCTGACACCGACCGTTGCAAGAGATTGATCGAAACCACCAGCCGGAGTCTTCCCTTCATCTCCACCAGAATTCCTTCCAGGCCGGTAAGCGGACCGCGCTCGATGAGTACCCCCTGCCCCACGTTCAGGAATGGATAAGGCGTGACCAGGAGGCCCGACTCAACCATCCTGCGAACCCGCTCGATTTCCTGGTCGGGGATGGGTTCGGGCGTCTTTCCGAAACCCACCAAATCCACCACTCCCGGTGAAGTTAGTACGGCCAGGCGATCGCCGGGGTCAAACCTGCAAAAGATATAGCCCGGAAAGAGAAATTGCTCGATCTCCTTCTTGCGGTCCGACCAGCGGCGTTCGGACTTGAAGGACGGAGCAAATTGCTGGTAACCACGCTGGTGCAGATGCGAGATCGCGATCCGCTCCTGATTGGATCGAACTCGAACCGCGAACCAGCTGTAAAGCCCCTGATTCTCGATCATTGGGGACTCGCACCTCTGCGTCATCTTCAAGCCCAGCTTGACCGATTCCTTTGACAGTTGTCAATGGACAAAGGTTCTAGCCTAGGTGACTTGGCTCTAGGCTGGCCAGTTAGCCATAATATAGTTATACAACTTACATTATATAGTACCCATAGGTTATTGGGAGGTTAGCTAACGCTTAGCATCTTGCTGCAATTCCTTGTGTTAACGCATTTTAGGGGTTGACGGATGGCTTAAGATTTGTCAACATGCCCCTTGGTCCTTATCAAGAGTCCTATAACCACTAATACTTTAGTACTTGACAGACGCGACTTTGGTCCCGGTAGTACCAAATGCCCCAAGTTGAGAGTACCCCTACCTAGGCTGAAGATGGCCTAGCCTACGTGCAAACTTGAGTACCAATTAGGGGGAACTCGTGATGGCCATAAATTGCCCAGGGTACTACTTTGGTCCTAACAGAAAGCGAAACATGTCATCTAAACGAACATTCCTTTTGTTATCAACGATTGTGCTGGTAATGAGCTCGCTCGCGCAAGCTCAAATTAGCCCCGCAGGGATAACGTTGGGGCCATCCCAACAAGCGCAGTTTTCGGTTCCCGGTTATTCCCAGATAACCTGGAGCCTAGTGCCCGCTTCCATGGGCAAGATAACACCAACAGGATTGTACACCGCACCTGCCGCCTATTCGTCCAGTTACGTTTATGTCTATGCCCAGGCCGGATCGGTCTATTACCAGACGCAAGTGCATCTATCCCCAACGCCGGTAAGTTTGGGCGGATCCACTGCCCCATCGGTCTCGATTTCGGTTTCGCCCGCTTCGGTTTATCTTTACGGCGGACAATCCAAACAGTTCACGGCCTCTGTCGGTGGTACGAGCAACCAGCAGGTGATCTGGTCGATTATCCAGGGCGTAGGCTCGCTTTCGAATGGACTCTATACCGCCCCGAGTACAGTGAGCTCCGACTCTCTGGTGACGATCTCGGCCACCAGTATCATCGATCCCACCAAAACCGCTAGCGCGACCATTATGCTGGGGCCAGCCGTCTCATCTGGCTCGACGACGCCAGCTTCCTCGACTGTAAGTGTTTCGCTGAAGCCGAAGAATCCTACCCTTGGAGCCGGCCAATCCAAGCAGTTCACCGCTACGGTAAGTGGTAGTTCGGAGACAGCAGTCACTTGGTCGCTCAATCCGAACGTCGGCAGCGTTGTAAACGGCTTCTACACAGCTCCCACGACAATTAGCGCTGCGCAAAGCATCACAATTACGGCTACTAGCGCGGCCGACGGAACCGCGAATGCCACGGCAACCATCAACCTAGCGGCTTCCTCTGTGGCAACTGCTCCGGCTCCCCCACCTTCAGCGTCTGTCAGCGTCAGTCCCGCGACGGTGTCGCTCTCGGCTTCGGGAACGCAGCAGTTTTCCGTTCTAAACTTACCTTCCGGTGTAACGGCCGGTTGGGTCATTAGTCCCAAGACCGGAACCATGAGCCGTGGGCTATATACTGCACCGAGCACTGTCCCTGTAACCACGTCCCTTACCGTCACCGCCAAGAACTCTGTTACAAAGGCTGTTCTAGGAACCGCCATCGTAACTTTGGTTCCGACGGCGCCTTCTGCCCCGCCCCCGCCTCCTACCAGTGTCAGCCCCGCGACGGCTACGGTAGCGCCATCCGGGACCGACCAGTTTTCAGTTGTGAACTTGCCGTCCGGCACCACTGTCGCCTGGTCGCTCAGCTCAGCGACGGGAAGCATATCGAGCACGGGCCTTTACACCGCGCCGAGCACGGTCGCCTCGCAAACCACGATTACGGTCACCGCGAAGGACTCCTCCACGCAGGCCGTCCTCGGGACTGCCAGCCTGACCGTTACGGGATCCACCAGCGTGCATCCGGCCACGGTGACCGTCGCTCCTTCGGGAACGTATCAGTTTTCTGTTCTGAACGTGCCGTCCGGAACCCCGATCGGCTGGTCGCTCAGCCCGGCGACGGGAAGCATATCGAGCTCGGGCCTTTACACCGCGCCGAGCACGGTCGCCTCGCAAACCACTATTACTGTCACCGCGAAGAACTCCTCCACACAGGCCGTCCTCGGGACTGCCACTATGACCCTGACGGGATCCAGCGGCGTGAGTCCGGCCACGGTGACCGTCGCTCCTTCGGGAACGTACCAGTTTTCTGTTCTGAACCTGCCGTCCGGAACCACGGTCGGCTGGTCGCTCAGCCCGGCGACGGGAAGCATATCGAGCTCGGGCCTTTACACCGCGCCGAGCACGGTCGCCTCGCAAACCACTATTACTGTCACCGCGAAGAACTCCTCCACGCAGGTCGTCCTTGGGACTGCCACTATGACCCTGACGGGATCCACCAGCGTGAGTCCGGCCACGGTGACCGTCGCGCCTTCGGGAACGCAGCAGTTTTCTGTTGTGAACCTGCCATCCGGCACCACTGTCGCCTGGTCGCTCAGCTCAGCCACGGGGACAATCACCTCGGCGGGCGCTTACACCGCGCCGAGCACGGTCGCCTCGCAAACAACAGTTACCGTCACCGCGAAGAACTCCTCCACACAGGCGGTCCTCGGGACTGCCACCCTGACCCTGACGGGATCCACCAGCGTGAGTCCGGCCACAGTGACCGTCGCTCCTTCGGGAACGCAGCAGTTTTCTGTTGTGAACCTGCCATCCGGCACCACTGTCGCATGGTCGCTCAGCTCAGCGACGGGGACAATCACCTCGGCGGGCGTTTACACCGCGCCGAGCACGGTCGCCTCGCAAACAACAGTTACCGTCACCGCGAAGAACTCCTCCACACAGGCGGTCCTCGGGACTGCCACCCTGACCCTGACGGGATCCACCAGCGTGAGTCCGGCCACGGTGACCGTCGCTCCTTCGGGAACGCAGCAGTTCTCTATTGTGAACCTGCCATCCGGCACCACTGTCGCCTGGTCGCTCAGCTCAGCCACGGGGACAATCACCTCGGCGGGCGCTTACACCGCGCCGAGCACGGTCGCCTCGCAAACAACTATAACCGTCACTGCGAAAAACTCTTCCACGCAGGCCGTCCTTGGGACTGCCACCATGACCCTGACGGGAAACACCAGCCTCAGTCCCGCGACAGCAACTGTAGCGCCTTTGGGAACGACGCAATTTTCTGTCGTGAACTTGCCTTCCGGCACCACTGTCAGTTGGGGCATTAGCCCTTCAACAGGAACCATCACGCAGGCTGGATTCTACACCGCGCCTACTACAGTCTCGACTCAGACAACCGTAACGGTTACGGCGAAGAACGCATCCACAAACGCAACCCTAGGAACGGCCGTCGTGACGCTGACCGCGTCGCTCCCGGCGTCGCCCACCAGCATCAGTCCAGCGACGGTGACGGTAGCGCCTTCGGGAACGCAGCAGTTTTCAGTTGTGAACTTACCTTCCGGCACCACTGTCGGTTGGTCGATCAGCCCGTCAACGGGCGGCATATCTTCGACCGGCCTTTACACTGCGCCTAGCACCGTCTCAACGCAGACGACCGTCACTATCACGGCGAAGAATTCTTCCACTAGTGCAGTTCTTGGAACGTCCACGCTGACGCTTACGGCTTCACCGACCACCAGTACGATTACACTGCCAATCGAGGTGATGGGTGCGGCTGGAACCACATCTACGGCTTCATTTACGATCCCATCCGGGACCACCGTCAGTGGGCAACTGCAGCTTTGGATGCAAATCCACGGCCTCAAGTATGACACTGAGGCTAGCGTACAAGTGAACAACTCGGCGTGGTTGCCAATCAGCACCGCTAATGTGACGTTGCTGGGAAATGCAGCGGCTTTCGGCGGCATCGGCGGCGGGTTCCACACGCTGGAGATGACTTTGAATTTGCCCGCCGGCGTGGTCACGACAGGAACGAACACGATTGCCTTCCGCTTTAACCAAACCGACGGCATCACCAGCGGGTACCGTGTCTTGGAGTTTAATATCCAGTCCGGGGGAAGCAACCTGCTTTCGTCATCGCTGTTTGTCTGGGATGACCCAAATACCTGGCAACCGCCTTCGACCGCTGCGTCCGACATCGCGGCCGGGCTCTCACTCTACCAGGGGGCGCAGCTAACGGTGCCAGTCTCCGGTGGCACGCAGACGATCCACGCACATTGCTCGGACTGCCACTCCGTGGACGGGCGGGATCTGAAGTATTTCAATTATTCAAATGGCTCGATTGTGGCCCGGTCGGTGTTCCATGGGCTGACTTGGCAGCAGGGAAATCAGATCGCCAGCTACATTCGAAGCTTGAATCTTCCGAATCCTGGGCGGCCTTGGAATCCTCCCTATCAACCTGGTGTCGGAACGGACTCTCAACCAGTGGAGAATTGGGCAGCGGGCGCCGGCCTGGGCGCCGTGCTGGACAACGACAGTGAAATGCTGCAGTACATGGCTCCGGGCGGCAGTACCGCGGGATGGGCGGCGAACGATTACTTAAACGCCCGTGAAATCCCGGTCACGATGCAACTTCCCGATTGGAATTCATGGCTGCCGATCGTGCATCCGATGGACGCTTTTGGAAGTACCTTCACCTCTAGTCCTTTGGCTACCGAGTTCACAACGCTGCACAATCAGTTTGCCACCACTTCGAACCTGGCGCAGACGTACGGGGGGGCACCGGCGGGCAGCTTCAACAGGCTCTATCTCGATGAACTCAGCTTCGGAGGAGCGATCAACGCCAGCGGTGTGACCTCCTGGACACCGGCGCTCCGGCAGAACTACTATTCCTATGGCTTGTGGATCATGGTCAAGACCTGGGAGTTCAACCAAGACTTCGGTCTTGAGGCGATCCCGCAAGCTCTCTTTGGTGCTAAGGCGGACGTCCGCGGTTGGTATGGTTCGATGGCGTTCGACGCCTCTCCCAACATGAAGCACGTTCCCTACGGACCAGGATTGGGTAACGGAACACAAGTATTCGCGGACTACATGTCCTTAGCTTGGTACCAGGTACAACTGGTGTTGAACGACGGACAAGGAACTCAGGACGACCATAATCCTATCGATTACGGATATGTGGGCGGTTTCATCTCGAACGTGTTCGCAAGCGAGTCGAAATTACCAGGAGGGATGCTGCAAATGCAGTACCTGGTCAAGGGACTTCAGGAGTGGACGTTGAGCGGGAAGAACCCGAGCACAGGTGTAGGGTTCAACGCGGCTCAGACTTCTCCATTTCTGCTCGTAGTTTTCAACAATTTTCCTGAATGGAACGGGTACTCGCCTTCCACAATAGCAACGTTGTTCACGGCGTACACGCAAGCTTGGTTCAATCAAGTATCGCAATACACACCAGCGGAATTCTACGCCGGCGGATGGGCGTCAGCCACAGAAAACCCTCAGACTGATCGGTATACCGGCCCCTTCGGCGGAGAGCTTTGGTACACGCTGCCCCGATTGCGCTTCGAGGGTGTTCCCGCCAGCCTTACAACACAAATTTCCAACTGGGCGGCGAGGATTTGGCCTTTGGGTAATTGGACTCTGAACAATGCCGCGACTTGCAGTTCGCTCGCTGGAAACTCGGGAGCTTGCACTTCCGGGGGAGTGTCCATATTCTGAGGCCGTAGACCAGGCACCCATTCGGAGGGATCGCTAGATAGTTCGCACACTGATGAATCGCGCGACGAAGAGCCGGTCAACCGGTCTTCGTCTGCATCCCGCCGGGTTCTTTGGGTATCAGCGATTATGCTCGCGGTTGCCGGAAGCATATCGCGGAATTCGCGGTGACCCTAGCGCAGAGCAGCTTGAGTTACCGATCGCGCGGGCGGAATCCTCTCATAGATGACGATGTCTCCGAACCGCTTGCCCGGCTTATACTGTTCCTGCAAGAGCTGCATCACGGGAAACGTCACGTCATTATCGCCCGGGCGCGCAACCGCTTTCCACACAAATCGAGGAAACGCGCACCCCATGGGCGTTCCATAGTGAACAACAGGCGGATCACGGTTGATCACGAATCTTGTTTTGCCGGCGAGTAGCTGAAGATAGTCTCTTTGGCGGTGCTGCTCCGTAGGCCGGAAATTCGCGAATTGGGTGGTATAAAGCGGGCTGCGGCGATGCAATGCAAAGTTGATTCCGCCACCATAGGCGATGTCCGCGATTGGTTCCCCGGGAGCGGTGTTCTTTTTCAGGAAATCGTAGACATCGGCCGAGATGCCGCCGTCGGCCAGCTTGACGGGGCCTGCATCGGTATTGATTTGGACATATTGCTTCCTGGCTTCCCTGACGCCATAGCCCGCGACCCGCACCCCTCCGAACACGCATAGGACCAGGCCAGCCGCCGCATAGACGCGTTGCACCGGCAGTGATGACGGCCCAAGGCGCAGAACAGCGTTCCACCAGAAGAGCCCACGCTGGACGAGTAGTGGAAATGCAGGGAAAATAATGGCGTACAGCATCGGCGTAGCTTGCGTAGCCTGCGAGATAGCGTTATTGAATAGTTCGCGAGTGGAAACACCAAAGATGAGCCCCAGCAACACAAAGCAAACTTTATCGCCGGAAGTTCGCTCAGTCCCCATGCGCCAGTAGGATATCGCCTCCAAGATCAGCATCAGCACGGAACCCCACATGAGCGGCAGGACGAATGTGTTGGCTGAAACCAGATAGTAGGCGATCGCCAGAGGACCGACGCGGATTGGCTGCTGGCTAACGAGATCCGTGAAGAACTCGTAGGTGTAGGCGACCCAGCACACGGCGCCGGCGCAAGTGAGCAGCAGCGTTGGAATGCGTTGTTTAGGAGACTGCACGGCACGACTTCCAAAGGCGGCGAAGACTCCCAAACCTGCCGTGGCGGCTCCCAAGGCGGCTAGGGCGCCAACCAAGCCATATCCGGTGGGCCACCAGGGACAAGCGAGGGAGGCCAGTCCGTAGGCTGTCACGCCTTCGATCATGGGACGGGGGCCAAGCCGAGCAAGCATGCCGGCGTAAGCGACGGCCGCAGGCGCCAACAAACAGACGGCGATTTTCATCAAGTAAATAAACCTTTGCGAAAGATCAGGTCTATTGGAGGAGCGAAGCTCAGCCACAGCCAAACAGAACAACGCGACCAACAGGCCCGCGGCCGACTCTGGTTTCCCCAAGCAGCTAATGAATCCTCCAGAGACCAGGAAGGCAACCGCGGAAGGCGTGAGTCGTTCGCGGATAGCGATCACAAGTCCGTTACATGCCAGTAATAATCCGAACGCCCCCACCAAGATCGATGGTGAATACAATTCCAGCGAAAACAAGGCGAAGTTTCCGCCATTCGTTCCGCCGACAACGGCGAATGCCAGCGTGGCGATCAAGGCGGGCAGCGGAGGAGCAAGTTTTCGCGCGAGCAACCAGGCAGTCAACACACACGCCAGACTGAGTAAGTCCACCGTCACTTGCGCCACCGTAAACGTCGCGCCGAACCAGTGAAGAATTTGGCCACAGATAGCGATCGCCAAAGGAGGGTACGGGAGCGTGAAGTCGCGGTAAGGAATCTCACCGACAGAGGCACGGTATATCTCAAAGAGCGATCGCGGAGCATCCATCCACAGCAACGAAAGTTTCAACCAGCTAGCCGCGGAAAAGGCTGCCGCGACTGCGAGAAGCAGCAGAAGTTGGAATAGCGGAGCATCCAACCACCGCGACTTCACATCGCGCAAAGCAAGACCCCTAACGTCAGAACTCCAACAACCACGCTGGCCCGGTCAGTGAACGCAAATACTATGGGATCGTCGTGGATGTAGCCCCTGTTTGCCAGGATCGCAAAACGTCCCAGCCAGTACAGGAGCAAGGGGCATACGAGCCAAAGAAGAGCGGAATGGGAATACAAAGCGTGGACCTCGGCGCTTTGAAGGTACAGTGCCAGCACCAACACTGCCAACAAGCCGCTAGCTGAACTCAACGAGGCGATCAGGGGCAGGTCTTCGGCCCTGTATCCTCGCCGGGCGAGTGAGGATGAATCGGAGACTAACGTAGCGCGAAGTTCAGTGAGACGTTTCATCAAAGCCAGACTTAAGAAGAGGAACATCGAAAAAGCGAGCGTCCATATGGAGATCTCAATGCCCGTGGCTGCGCCCCCATACATCAGGCGAAGCGTAAAGAAGCTGGCAAGCAGCACTACGTCCACGAAGAGGTGCCGTTTTAGATACAGAGAATAGGAGAGCGACCCAACACAGTAGCCTGCCAGCAAGAGACCGGCCTGCCACGGCAGCCATAAGCTCAGCAGCAAACTGGCGCCCCCGAGGAGGGCGGCCAGCGCAAAGCCCATAGGGATCGAAAGCTCAGCAGAAGCGAACGAGCGCTTTCGCTTTCGAGGATGTTTCCGGTCGGCCTCGATGTCCAACAGGTCGTTTACGATATAGAGACTAGAAGCCGCGAAAGAAAACGCGATGAAGCCCAGCAAGCCTTTCAGATCGAGGCCGAGGTTCAAGAACTTATGAGACAACAATAAAGGCACAAATATGAGGGAATTCTTCACCCATTGATGCAACCGGATGGATTTGAAGAACGCCCGCCAGGATCGGGCTCGAGCGGGAAATACCAGTAAGACACTCTTGCCACGGCGCTCGAGCACGGATCGGTAAGACCTCGGAGCGTTGACAAGAATAGCAGCTTCGGCGCTCATCCAGACATCCAGGTCGTGGCGCGAGTTCCCCGCATAAATGAATCCCTGGGGACCAAGCAGTCTTTGGATGGCAGCAACCTTGGCGGATGAAACCAGGTTGGTTTCCCCATCGCTGCCCATTACATCGTCAAAAAGCCCCAAGTGATCGGCGACGCGGCGTGCCACGGTTTGATCGGCGCCGCTGGCCAACACCAATCTCCGGCCGTTCCGCGCCTCCGACCGAAGTAGTTCGATCAAATCCTGGCGATAAGGCAGGCTCTCCACACCCAGCGTTCCAAAAAGGCTCAGCTGCCTTTTGAGAAACGCTTTGCCGCGAAGAATCCAGATCGGAATCAACAAAACACGCCACGGAGCATTGCGCAATACCGACAGGAATAATTCGAAAAGCGTGTCGGTGCAGAGAAGCGTGCCGTCCAAGTCCACGCAGAGCGCCAGATCGATCTCGGTGGCTGCGCCGCGCGGTAGTCCGACGGAAGTTTCTAATTGGACTGTAGGTCGATTCATCACACGGGAGCTTGCCTAGCGCTTCGATAGCCTCCCTGAATACTGGCTCAAGGAGCTCGACACTTTTCGGGACGCTAGGATTCTCGATCAAGTATACAAACGCGGCTTGGATGCAGCAAACCCAAGCATACTAGTACTGACCAGCCGTCGGTAGCCTTCGTCCCCCGGGCATTCCAGATCAGCCGGACTCACGCTTCTGGTCGCCGATAGACACCTTGATCATAAGTTCTTGATTAACTGCGCCTTACTCGATTAGCCTAGAAATAGATATGGCAAGCCGCGAACGAAGGATACTCTACTTGAAGGAGTATGTGAACGCCTCGGCGCGGAATCGCGGCTACTGCTGCACCTGCCGGGACTCTCTAACAAAGGAAATCGTTGGCTTGGGCCAGCGCCTCATTCCACCGGCCCCTTGGGTGGGGAATTGTGGTACCCCCTGCCCCGATTGCGCTTCGCGGGTGTTCCCTCCGGCAGTACAACGCCAAGTTTCGAACTAGGCGGCGGCCATTTGGCCGTGAGGTAATTGGACTCTCAACAACGCCGCGACCTGCGACTCGCTCGCTGGAACGCCGGCAGCTTGCACTTACGGGGGAGTGTCGATTTTCTGAGGCCGTGGACCGGCACGGCACCAAGTAGTTCCGCGGTGGCGGACTGAAAATCGGATGCTTGTGAAATGGACCATTACCGTCCATTACCAGGGGGTGTGGACTCCCTTCGGTGGCGTGGGTTAAACTGAATTTTGCCGTAGCGGCAACAAACGGTCTGGCAGGCGATTCGTCAGTGGATGCCATTGAAAGCCCAATGCTCACGGAAAACCAGACTCAACTTGACGCACCAGCGCAAATAGCCCTTCCCCGGCAACCGGCCGGAAACCGGCATTTCCATACCGTGGATGCGATGCGCGGAATCGCCGCGCTCTCAGTTTGTTGGTTTCATTTCACCAACGCGCAATTTACGGAACAGTTCGGCGCCTACAGGTCTTCGGGAAGCTACGGCTGGCTCGGGGTTCAGGTGTTCTTTGTCATTTCCGGGTTCATCATTCCCTTCTCCCTATTCCGCGCCAGGTACCGTATCCAATCGTTCTTTCGCTTTCTGTCGAAGCGGGTAACCCGCCTCGACCCTCCTTACCTCGCCTCCGTGTTCCTGGTGGTGGCAGGATTATGGGTCTCGAGTTTGCTACCCGGACACCATCCTTACCAGGTCCCTTGGCATGAAGTATTGGCCCACCTGGGATATGTTAATGCGTTTCTCGGAATGCCATGGCTGCAGATGTCCTATTGGTCTTTGGCAATCGAGTTTCAGTATTACATCTTCGTGGGCCTGTGCTATCCGCTGCTGGCGTCGAGGTCCAGAATCGCCCCTGTCTTGATCCTGGTTGTCTTTGGCGCGGTAGCGCTGCTGTCGGGTCACAATATTGCTCTTCTTCCACACTATCTGCCGCTGTTCGCTATTGGCATATTTGCGTTCCGGCACATTTGCTTGAAGACGCCCTTGCGCGAAACACTCTGCGCCGTCTTGCTCGCAACGGCACTAACCGCGGGGGCTGATGGCATACCGGATGCTGTGGTGGCGATGGCTTCGTGCGGCGCCATTCTGTTCATGGATGTGAACGTTGGAATACTCAATTTTTTTGGCGATATCAGCTATTCCCTTTACTTAATGCATGTCTTCGTGGGGAACTTGGTGTTTGGTCTGGCGCTGCGGTACAGTCACAACTCTTCGTCACTAAAATGGGTTCTACCGTTCTTTGCCTTGGCGGTCGCCATCGCAGTGGCCTGTGCCCTGCACTGGCTGGTCGAAACACCTTCGCGGCGTTGGGCCAGCCGCATCCGGTATTCCCCAAACTAGCTGCTGTCCCAATGGATTCATTGGGTCCTCAGGTGCGGCCGATTCTGTTGGTAGCTCGAGGGCGGCACTTGAAGGATCTGGATTGATTTCAGCTGAGGCCGCATTCAAGCTTGAAGTTTTTCAAATCGCTCCGTGCCGGATTGTGATTGCACGCAATTTTCGCCAGGCGAGACAATCCGCCGGTGATAGTATTTGGGCGTCATGAGAGATAATTCAGCAACGGCGCTCCAGGCAACCTGGAGGGAAATCGTTCTCAAATACCTAGTTGTTCCCTGCTTTTTATGTCCAATCGTAGGGCAAACCCGGCAGAGGGAAAGAGTGGAGTAGGGAAGGAGAGATGGATATGTGGAAATTGTACGCACTGGCGGCGCTCTCCGCGACAGGGTGCTGGGCGCAGACCTGCACGATCACTTCTCCCACCTCCGGCCAGGTGTTAAGCGGGTACAGTGGCACGAATTTGACGGTCTCGCTCTCCGGCGTCTCTAATGCAGACCATGTTCAGTACTACATCGACGGATATCCCGCATACGATCCCGGCCTGGGACCAGCATCGGTGCTTGGGATCTCGAGTTCGGCGCCTAATTTTGCCTTCCCCTATGACTCCTTCTGGGACGGGAATGGCCCGCACGTCGTAAGCGCCTACGTTTACAGCCTAGCGAGCACTGTGCTCGCGAGTTGCACGCAATTATTCAGCATCTCAAATACGTGGCCGAATCCGAACGCGCTAGTGATGAACATTTCGACCAGCACTTCGGTAGGATCAAACTGGTCAGGAATACAGACTGTGACCCCGACCGTCAGCGGGACCGGCGCGGGATCGGATTCCATCACCTATCAGATCTATGTTGATGGAATGACTCCCAATACGGTGATCGGCTCTTGCACCTTCAATTGTTCCGCTACCTCGATCACGAGTACGGCTACTTCACCCGGCGCATTGACAGTTCCAACGACGCTTTATCAAAACGGGAATCACAACGTCTGTGTGGTCGCCGTCGACAACACGAGCGGGCAAACGTATAGCCCAGGCACGCAATTCGTCGGGGGCGTCATGGAGTGGTGCGCCCCCGCTCCAGGCGTGAACTTTCAAAACGGCGCCGTCGCGTCGCAGCCTGTATGCTCGGCTCACGACATTTACATGACGCCTGGGAGCACATACACGCTCTCCTGCCAGACCATGAAAACGGACGGCTCTACTACGGCATCCAGTGCCTACTATTTTTCGGCAAACACTGCCATCGCAACCGTAAACAACACAACTGGAGTGATCACCGCTGTCTCCAGCCTTCCCGCCGTGTCGCAAACGAACTCACAGATCTACGTGATGATCCCGACGGCCACAGGAACGAATCTGTCAACAAACGGCGGCGTTGCATCGCAGGTGACTGCCGGTACGACATTCAAGCCTTACATGATCGGGTGGATGGTGGAAGTCACCGGAGGAACCGGATTCACTACCGGCTCGTACATTATCAAGAGTTGCACGGCAGGAGGAACGGCGACGCTAAACGCAGCGCCAGCCGCGGCAGGCACCAACAACGGCTCGTTCTCGGTCGGACCAACGCTCACGTATTGGGCAAACGTCTGGACCTCGAACACGCTTCCGCACTTTGGCTCGGATGGTTCGCGTTTGACTGCGTATAATCCAGCACTCTCTTACCCAGTCCACGAGATTTTTAAGGGCTTATCTCTGCTTCCCCAATCGGTGACCAATTCCGATCAGCCTTACGGCGTGAACGGTACTGGCGCTGCTATGGATCTGAACGCGAGCGCGGTTCAGGTCCTCGAAGCCGATTCGATTTACACCGGAATGACAGGGAGTGAATCGAGCCAGACAACCTGGCAAACCAATCAGACGAACTATGTCACCAGGATTGAGAATGCGATGTCCGGCACAGCGCTCAAATTGGCCTTGACCTGTCAGAACTCAGCAGGAGGCGACGCTGGACTATGGGGAGCTACGAGCGGCAACCCAAGCGCTTGGAGCCCGCCTGGAATGCAGTACGCGTGGCAAAGTTGGAATGGACAGACCAACAATGTAGTCATCGTGCCGTGCGTCGATGAAGTGAACAGCACCTACCCGGTTCCTCTCCAAGGGCCGATTACTCTCGGCTCGGCCACGTCACCGCTAAACTGGCTCGACCACATCACCTCAAACGGAACAACGTGTGAAGGATATGCGAGTGCATCCGGCTGGCAGTTGGTCCAGAAGTGGATTATCACAGGTTCGTCGGTGACGAACATGAACAGTACGACCGGGAACGTAAACACCTTCACCAAAATCGACAACACCCACTTCACGTGGCCATGCACGGTCGCCTCGGGCACCTACGGAAACGGGGGGACGGCGGACGGGGCAACAATTCAGCCTCTCGCGAACGCTTGGCATGGTTCGAGCTATAACGCCTATAATGCCCTCGCTCTATTCCGCACCCAATTCTTGAACGCTTCAACCACCTTCGGAATGGACTGGCCAAATCAAGGCGGCACGACTGCCCAAGTGCTCGCAAGCTTTGAGGGCAACGGCAATCAGTCTATCGGTTCCGTAACACAGATGTCGGACTACGGCACCGTGTACAATCCGGTCGGCACGCCGGCGTTTTTGATAAAGCGCATGTCGGCACACGAACTCCTGGGAGTTGGAGAACTCGGCTTCACCTTGCGCAATTGGTACGGGTCGTATTCTCCGTCTCTGCCGCTGGTGGCTGAAACCTGGGGGACATCTATCGCGGTTGGCGACTCCGGTTACAGCACGCAAACTCCACCGATTGCACTTACGAGTTGCTCCGGTAATCTCTGCACCGTTCAGCGCCCCGCACGGGATCACGAATATTATTCCCGGCATCACGCGATTGACCATCAGCGGAGCCACAGATACAGGAACTCCGCAAGATAGCGCTAATCAGAATTTTTACGTTCGGAACTGCCCGACCTCGACTACGTGCAACCTTCTGCTTGCGGCGACAGATTTCACTGGAACCAGCAGCGGGACATTGAACTTCCAGGATGGAAGCACCGTTGCGATCTCGCAAATACAGGCAGCGGGGGTGAACTCTTGCGGAAACCCGAACGTTCCATCCGGTCAAGAGGGTGGCGTGCTTTGTGGCGATGCCTTTCAGCTCGGTAGTGGGTCGACTACTTTGCGGCGGAAACGCGGGCAAACTTTTCAGTGTTCTGGCTGTGCAACGTCGGGCTTCAATACGAACACGTTCCTGTTCCTGCCGGAGAATCTCAACCTCTCCAGTTCTTTAGCCGGGAGCTATTGGTATCGCCAGCTTCCTTCTCTTTCATCCACGGGAGGATCGGCGCAGATCATGTACTCAGAAACGTATGTAAAGGGCCAGGGAAACAGTACCGAGTTTTGGGACCGCAATCCCGAGAACTCTTTTGACAGCATCATGGAATGCATGGTTGCCCGGTGCGCCGCTGATCGCACTTATCAGGCGCAGCCGTCTTTCAATGGTTGGTCCGATCAAACAGGATTTACGAATGGATCGCTTGCGGTCTCCTACCTTACGAAATTCCCTGGAGCCACGCTTGCTAACCCCGGCACGCTGCACCTGAATCAGCATTTCGAGAATTCATCTGCCGTGCCGATTTTTCATGCAGTCAATGCCGCCGACTTGATGTTCAACCGCTGGGCCAAGTACATCCTCCAGCCCGCGCTAAACACGCCAGACTACCAGTACGCAAACTTGGATTGCTCCGCCCGGGCAGGCTCTTATGGCGACATTCTGTTCTGCTGGAATGCATCGGACGGCCCCGAGACCGTAACGTTTAATCTCTCGCCGTTTCTCCAAAGCGGCCAACAGATCATCGAGCAGACCGCTAGCGCGCAGGGGCCGGGGCCGATCTCGATTCTGAGCGTGGGGACAGCAAGCGCCACCGTAACGCTTCCGGGCACCACGGCGATATTCCTGGTGTTCCCGAAGACTTTCGCCAGTGAGCTGAGTCAACCGGCGATCTCTGCTCGGCTTTCTGACGTGACCAACGCCGCCGACACAGTAGTGCGGTTTAGCTATGATCCATATTGGCTCGATGTTGGTGCGACTTACGATTGCGGCACCGGAACCTGCACGCCGTCGTGGGATCGTAATATCGGCCCGATCTGGTACCGCATTCTGTATCTGCGTTCTGACGGTTCGGTGTGCGCGAGCTCGGATATCGAACAGCTCTAAGAACGATTATTCCTCTCGGCAAGGCTCCCGCCTGGACCTTCGCGGCGGAGCGACCCAGACCAAGACAGGCTGTATCATGTAGGCTGCACCTCGCGACAACCCCACCCGTGAGTAGCCTCCTACGGTATAATCGCTCTTGCGTTGGGTCGGCTCCCGTTAGCCAATTTCAAGGCTCGCAATCCGCCCGCACACGGATCGCTCACAAAATACCGGTTCCCATGAAAGCCACGCTGAAAAGGTTGTTTCGCCGGTTCGGTGTTGATGTACGACACGCCGATAAGCATGACGCAGTGATCATGCAAAAACGGCTCTTAGCTGGAACAGAAGTTAAGACCGTATTCGATGTGGGCGCCTATCACGGTGAGTGGACCGGTACATACCGGCGACTGTTTCCTGCCGCTCAGATATTCGCTTTTGAACCTTTTCCGGAAAGCCGCGCTATCGTCGAGAAAACGTTTCAGGGAGAGTCCGCCGTAACTGTAGTTGCTGCTGCCCTGGGAGACGTGCCGGGTGAACGCGCGTTCTATGCCAACCAAGCGGCGGCAACGAGTTCTTTACTCCGAGTCGACGCTCGGACCGATGCGTCCTTAGTTTCCCACGAGCTCCTTACGCTTCGGTCAGAACTCCTGGTTCCGGTTCTTACCATTGACGAGTTCTGTCAAGAACACGGCATTGATCGATTGAACCTGCTTAAGATCGACGTTCAGGGAGCTGAAACACTAGTTCTCCGCGGTGCTGCCAAGATGCTGCAGCGCAGAGCGATTGATCTCATCTACACAGAACTGCAGATTATGCATCATTATGAAGCGCAGTCGTACTATTTTGAAGTGTGCGATTATCTCCACCGGAGTGGTTATGACTTATATGGCTTTTATAACTTCGCGGTGAGTGGCGTTGGCCGTTTCGGATGGGCTGATGCGATCTTCGTGCCTCGCTGACAGTGAGCCCGAGGCCGCCGTGACTCGTCATATGCACTTCATTAGCGACGAGTCATAAATCACTTGGTCTAACACCAGAAACACTAACAGAAAATCAGGAAACGGTTGGTCAACCGAGTCAGTACTGCCGGTACTAAGGTTCCACAAGACGCGTATTGCACCCTCCAGTCGGATCGCGTAAACATGGATGTACCATCAGGAGGAAACTTGTCCGCGACGCCACACAACCCGCCTTTAGCACATAACCCCTCAGCGCGTGGATCAACAACCGAGGGCCCACCGTCGGCTCTAAAGCCGTCGGAATCTGCTCCCGAAGGCGTTTCCAAGACCGGTCTGGCTCTCTGGTTTGCTCCTTTGGCCGTTTTGGTGGCCATCCTCGTTGAGCATCTGAACACCGGACTTGTCTCCGACGATTTCACTTTGATGATCGAGGATTCAGTGAGGCCATGGTATTTCAGTAGCGACCATCTCTATCGGCCGGTTCGCAATGCCATTCTGCATTTTCTACCACGAATATTCGGAATGGATCCCGTTCCCTATCGCAGTGCTCTTTTGCTCTGTGTGCTGGCTACGCTAGCCGTCTTTTATGTTCTCTTACGGCAGCTTCGAGTGCCAAAGGAAGGATGCTTCGCAGCCCTGGCCTTCGCCGGTCTCTATCCGCGCCACGAAGAAGTCTACTACTTTTGGTCGGCATCGCAAGATGCTTTCATGGCGCTGTTTTTCCTCCTGGCATTGGTCTTATGGTTTCGCTACCGGCGCACGGGAAGCCAGGCCTCCTGGTTGGCCGCAATTGCTTCCTTTGCCGCCTCGCTCGGATTCAAAGAGCCGGCTGTGTGCCTTCCGCTGCTGCTCCTACTTTGGGAGCTGTCTGAAATCCACTGGAGCTGGAAACGTGCGATGCAACCTGGATTTTGGCGCCCGTACTTAGGCTTGGCCGCGGTGCTTCTCGTTTTCGGGGCGTTCGTGCTATGGTATCGCGAGGGTCGGCTGTATGTTCCAGATCCGTTCAGCATATACGGCTATCATGGTTTATCCAGAGTGGCCTTGCCATGGGTGCGAACCTGGGCGAACCTCTTGCTTCCTTTCAGCCAGAAGCTTTCGCTGCGGAGCTTAAGTTTTGCTCGTCTTGCTTTACTCGGTTTGATTCTCTTGACGCTGGGCGCCGTTCAACGATGGCTGCGCTTAGGGTCCGCCCTAGTGGTGTGCGCAGTGGCTGTAGCTATTCTAATCGTACCCACGAGCATGTTCGTCGGCGTCAACAACGGCGATCAGTATCTCTACTTGCCCTCCTTCGCAGTCGCGGGATTCATGGGCTGTGTAGCTGGCGAACTCCTGCGCCGGAGCCAGAGCATGAAACTGGCTACCGCGCTAGCGATCGCGGTCTACGTATTATTTGCAACGCTTTATCTCCGCGATATAGCCCGGGTGTGGACCCAGGCGGCTGATCAGGCACAAAACGTACTATCGTCGGTTCGAAGCCTAGCGCCTGCCAACCAAGTAGCGAATCTCACGCTACTCAATGTTCCGCACAGCAATTCCGCTTCTCCGATTCTTGCGAATGGAGTATTCGGAGCGCTTATCGCGAGCGGCTACTCGCCCCGTTTGCAGCTCTTGGTAAATCACCAAGACACCTCCGACGAACAACAGTTCCTGGTACGCGAGCTGCTGGAGTGCCAGGGCAGTCCGGCCGCGTCTCCGACCCGCGCGCTGCTCGTTCTCCCGGAAAAGATGCTCGAATTGAACCCCACCTGCGCCTCCGCGCCTATTGCAGCCGACCGGCTGAAAAGGCCGCTCGCCTGGGCGTCTTTCTAACGGGTCCGGCCGCGGAGCCTCCAGGCGAGGCACGGCCTGCCATCGTTCCAAAGTCCTTATGCGTATAGCGGGCGAACGAATTGGCTCGAACGCGGCTTACGGCCGGTGAACATTCGTTCCGAGCGTCAGCTGACCATATAGCGCCGACGTTCGCGACGCCATAGAGTCCAGGCTGAATTCGCTTCGGGCGCGTTTGCGGGCAGCCGCTCCAAATAACGCTCGCAAATCGTCATCATTGAGCAGGCGGTTCATCGCGAAGGCCAGAGCTTCCGCGTCGGCGGGCGCTACTGTCAGCCCGGTCTGCTCGTGCAATGAGACAAACGGAACTCCAGAGTCCAGGTTAGTGTTGACCACCGGCAGACCCGCCGCCATGGCTTCGATCTGTGCGATGCCGAAGGCCTCGCTTCTCGCGACAGATGCGAGAACAAAGATAGACGCGGCATGATAGCAAGCCACCAGCGTGGGATGATCGACCTTGCCGAGAAAATGCACACGATCAGCAACGCCGCACTGCCTTGCAAGCATCACCAACTCATCGCGCAGCGGACCCTCTCCCACAATGAGCAGCGTGCCCTGAACCGCGGCCATTGCGCGGATGAGATGCTCGAAACCTTTGTAGTAGACCAATCGGCCAACACTCACAATCAGGAGGTCGCCATACTTCCGCCGAATCTCAGCGCTCTCTCTGGGATCGCAGTGGTCAAAGCTTTCGATCGGAATTCCCAGAGGGATCACATGACATCGTTCCCGGTGGCGTGCCAGAACTCGAGAAGTCCGCAAATAATTTGGAGAAGTGGTGATAATCGCCGAGGCGCGGCGCAATGCTGCGTGTAATAGGGGTTCAAATAAGGGGCCGAGGATTTTCTGGCGCACCATGTCGCTGTGATAGGTCACGACCACGCGCCCGCGATATCCGCTCGCAAGGAAAGCGAGCACCGCCATCGGATTGGGAAAATGCAAATGCAGAATATCGCCCCGGTACGCTCGAATGGCGGAGATCATCGCCGGGCACAGGGGAGTGGAGACCAGTGTTAGCCAGGTTGGCACTCGCGCCACCGAGACGCCCTCCAATATCTCCTGGGTGGCCGAATGATCGTCGCTCGCGACGATGACGCGTACGTTGACCGACTTGCGAAGCTCCCGGCACAAGTCGCGGAGGTGGGTTTCAATCCCGCCCATGTGGGGTGGATAAAATTTTCCAACGTGCAGCACCTCCAATCTCCGGGTAGTTTCGCCTAGATCCAAAACACCGCTACTTTCACAAGACTGTGACGCCATGTCCGGCATGGTTCAGGCCGATTTCTTGGCTTTCAGAATCCCAGCTGCCAGTCAGAGCGCCGGTGGCTCAAGAATCCTTCTAACTTGCCGGCGTCGATGACTGCCCCCACCCTGGAATCCTGAAGGGCCATGGCGAGAAGCTCCTTGGCTGTACACACTTCTGATTCATGAATGGGATCCAAGTACTCGCCCGCGTGGCAGCCTATTCTGGCGGGGTCCTGAAAATCGAACAGTAGCGCACCAGCTTCGTGAAACCGCTGCGCCAGCGCGGGCGCCACTCGCCAGAGGAAGTCCATCCGCGAATCTTTGCGAACCGTATCGTACAAGCTGGGGTGGTAGGTTGAAATGTATCCGATGATCAGGACGTGGTGAGCGGAGCAATAATTCAGGAGCCGCTGCGTTTCTTCAATCGCGCCGGCAGAGAGACTTGGAGAACCGTTGAGGAAGTGTTGGTCGGTTCCATCCCGCACGCTTTTCAAAGTGCTTTCCAGGAGATTTGGAACCGAGTCCAAGAAGCGCTCATTAGCGGAGAAACTTCCATCCAGTCTCAAGCCGGCCCGAGTCATCCGCGCGCTCGCTCCGATCAAGGTCGGTGGGGCTAAATAGGTCCAGCGTTGCGTGCCACAATAAATTCCGTTCCGCCAAGCAAAGTCGATGATCTGCATTGGCGAAGAGGGTTGGAAGAAGTCCGGCTCGGGCTGCGTCTGTGCATCCTGACGAAACCACCAGGGATCTATGTCCAGGATCAGATAGCGCGGCAATCGGTCAGGAGGGAGTTGTTCCAGAAACTGCCGAATGCTTCCGAGGGGAGCCGCGAACATGTAGGCATTGTAGAAGAGGTTCCCCGACTCGCGTACCAGTTCGTTACGGACTGACAAAATGCGCGAGCTTCCTATGGCCAACACCTCGGGATGGCGCTTAATCGCCCCCAGAAGCTTATAGCGGGGGTAGACCTGCCTGGGCTGATACATTGGGGCGTACAAAACCGGCTCGGATTCCTGGAGTTCGAGGACGCGCTCCGGGTCTATCAACTCCCCAGCGATGTTGAGCGAAACAGCGGCGAACGCGAGCAGCCCCAGGAGCGGCGCAAAAAATATCACGCACCGTAGGGCAAACCGGCTCATCGATTCAGAATTTGAAGTAGATAAAACCTTCAGCGTTGTGGCCATATTTCACGATGATCGCTATCACTGAGTAGTAAAATGCCCACCTGCCCCAGACCGGGAAGGTCCACGGCCGAGCCCACTGCTGTCTCTGGAGCAATTGAAACAGCTCGAATACAATAAGCAGCCCGAGTCCCGCCAAACCCGTTATTGCTTCCCTGCTCTGGAAAAGCGTCGCAAACGGAATCACAGGAGCATCCAACTGGGCCAATACGGAAAGCGCCTGCGGCACGGAATCAGCCCGAAAAAAAACCTTGGCGAAGGCAACCAGTTGATACGTGAACACGACGCCTACCCACGTGGCGGGCTGGTCCCATTCAGGGTGCTTTTTAAAAAACTTCAATCGCCGCCTGGACGTTAGGGCATCCACTGTCAAAAAAACGCCGTGCAGCAGGCCGAAAATCACGAGCGTCCAGCTCAGCCTGTGCCATAGCCCAATGAGCGTCATGGTGACGAGCAGACAGAAGGCCAATCCCCAATTCCCGGCGTTGCGGGTAGCCATGCGGAGCGGCAGGAACACGTAATCGGTCAGCCAGGTGGTCAGAGACATGTGCCACCGTCTCCAAAACTGGCTGATGTTCGGAGGCCAGAAACGGCTCGTCGAAATTCTCTGGGGATTGGATTCCGAAAAGCCGGCCCGCTCCAATCGCGATATCGGTCAGAGCGGAAAAATCCGCGTATAGCTGAATCGGGAATAAGTAAACGGCCAAAATCGTCGAATAGTGCGCGGAATGCTGCGTCTGAGAATCGAGCAGAGCGATCAGTACTCCGAGGTTGTCAGCGACAACGGTCTTTTTAAAGCATCCAAGAAGCAGGCGCCGCAGCCCGCTCTTCATCATTTCGGGCGAGCGCGATGGGTTCTGGATCTGCCCCAGAAAGTCGCCGCTGCGCTGTATCGGACCGGCTACAATCTGCGGAAAGAAAGCCACGTACGTCGCGAATTCAATGAAGTTGCGCGCGGGCGGCGTCTTCCTCCAATGCACGTCCAGAACATAGCTGATGAGCTTGAACGAGTAGTAGGAGATTCCCAGGGGTAACATAATGTTCCCCCGCAAGAGAGACGTGACCCAGCCAGGCTGTGTCCCATCGCCGGACAGGACGTGCTTAAGCGGGCCGAGCGCCTTGAAGAACCCCAGGTAGGTCACCAGCAAGGTGACCGCTAGAATCATGATGCGGCGGCCTCGCCGCCCGTCCGCGCTGATATCAGAGTCTGGATCCAGAGCTCGTCCGGCCAGATAGGTGAACACGGTAGCGCCGAAAATGCCCAGGGTGGCGGCCGGGCTCCAGAGAAAATAGAAGACGTACGAAGCGAGTAACAGGAAAAGGGGCCGATGACGGGACGGAGCAAGGTGAAACCCAACCACAGCCGCAGCCAGAAAGAACGCAAATTGAATCGAGAGGTAGCTCACGATAGGTTCACAGGCCGGAAGAATCTCTGGGGTGGCGTTCCAGCAATTCCATTAACAGGCGATGCTTGGAACATACCCAGGCTATCCGCCGGCCACCAAACGCAACAGCGGGCGCCGGGGCAGCCACCATCGCCAGACCCACGGCCTGCGCTTCCTCCAGCCCTGCTTCTAAGTCGTCAAGCTCGTAACACACATGATGTAGCCCGCCCCCTTTTTTAAGGAAGCTACTCACGGGCGACGTGTCGCCAGCGGGTTCCACAAGTTCGAAAACGGGATTCCGTGGGGCGTGAGGATTGAAGAAGGCCACACGAACCCGTTGTATCGGATCATGGATGATTGGGCCATCCTGGCGGACTGACATGAACGCGGAAAATTCATCCGCCACAGCCGAAATTGACGCTACTACAAAACCCAAATGATGCAACGCTGCATTTCCACCGCCTAGAGGCCCCACGTTAACATCGATTTCGTCTGACGCCATCACTGCACTCTTCCAGGTGGTTTCCAATTCACAAGAAGAAGAACGCTTCGCATCAGGAGGTCTTGTTCTGAATCAAGGCGACAAGGTCCCCCACATTCTTCAGCTTGCTGACCTCGCCGGTCGTGAACTTGACGCGAAATTCGCGCTCCAACGCTACGATGAGATTGATGTGAGTGAGAGAATCCCACTGCTCGACGTCCTCGGCAGTCATGCCGTCGGAGATCACGAGGTTAGGATCGCCGAACACATCCCGAAAAGTTTCTGTCATCCGTGACCGCAGTTGATTGTTTTCCATTGATGTTCTCGTAATCAGGAATTTACGGCTTCGAGAGTCGCTCCCGTAGCGTTCATGAACGTGGCGGCCGGCTGGTACCTGGCGACTACGAGCCGCCATCGCGTGGCATCGGCGTCGCCCGGGGAAGACTCGAACCCAAACTGCTCGTAGAAGTTCTTCACCATAGCGTTCTTGGCGGTCGGACGGTATTCACCCACAACGTACTTCTTGCCGCAGCGCGCGGCATATTCGACGATGTGATTCATCAGAAATTGCTCCACGCCGCGAGTCAGCACGCGGCAGCTCATGAGCCAGTCCGATAGAAACAACTCCTGTTCCCGAGGCCATGCCACGACGATCGATATCAGCCCATGGTTGCCGAGGCGGTCCTTAAGTTCGGCGAAGATGGGGTAGCAAGCCGGATTCTGCATTAGCTCTTCGCATTCGGCCTCGCTGCGGCGCCGGGTGGTCAAATTGAACTGATTGCTGCGTTGCAACAGTTGAGCAATGCGTGGAATCCGCTTGGATTCGAAACGGCCGACTGTGATTTCCATTTCCAGCGATCGAAGATAGTCCTCGACACTCGAAAAAGCGGCCTGCATCTCTTCGCCTTCGGCTTTTTGGCGGTAGAGTTCGGTTCGCAGGCTATCCTCCGCCGAGAAGGAACTGGTTTCAAACAGGTTCAGTTCGCAGATGGCGCGAACGTACTCGGCCGGCTCCTCGGGGAGTTCGGGGACGATGACGTCGGGCAAGAGACTTCGCACCAGGTTCCGTTCGAATGGATTATCGTCCAGAAACACCATCGAATCGAAACCAATGTTGAGCTTTTCCCGGATGCGCCGAATGTTCTCGGCCTTGTCCTCCCAGTTGGCCATGAACACGGTGATGTGCTCGCGGCGGAGCACCATCTCGCTATGCTCCTGGAAGGGCTTCAGCGCGTTCTCCAAACTGTTCTTGCTGCAAACCGCCAGGAGGATGCCGCGTTTCTGCAGCTCGAGCAGAAACGATTGAAACTCGTGAAAACTTTCGCCGTCCCCGTGGGCGCTGAGCGCAATGCCATCCACGCCGTCGTCGCCAATCACTCCGCCCCAGAGAGTATTGTCGAGATCGAGAACCACACATTTTACGGCCCTGCCGCGGATAGACAACGTCACGTCGACGATGTTCTGAGCAACCAGTGGCAGATGTTCCAGCGCGCAGAAACTCTTGTACATGTTCCAGAACCGGTTGTCGTACCAACCGCGGCGCCCCACGAGGGACGCGATGGCCTCGACGTCGTTCACGAAGACCTGGTTCTGCGTGCGGACGCTTTCGGCGATTCTCAAGTTCAGCGCTGAAACGACGGGATAGAGCGAGTCCGGAATCTTGTGGTCGAAATTGCCGAACATTCGCTCAATGGGAAGCGCGAAATTACTTTGAATGATGGGCGCGGAGGCGTGCGCGCGCAGCGCGTCCCAGATCGAAGTGATGCGCCGAAACTCGTTTTCCAAGAACTGGGCTCCCGGGCACGTCCGGTTGTAGTAGCGCGTTCGCAGCGCTTGGGTGACGTTCATGATCGCGATGAAGTCGGGAGCGAAGCGGTAGAGTTCCGAATTCGGATCGTAGGCTTGAAGCTCGGTGGCGTCGAAGGGTCCTTCCCACACTTCCAGGCGAACGCCCTGCTCGGCGAAGAGCACCGTCAGCAGGGAAGCCAACTGTTGAGTGGCCGCATCACCAATCAGAGCCAGACGAACGGTCTCCCGGCACCGGGAGAAATCAAGACTTCTCAACTTGGCGGTGAGGCGGAAATAATCCAATTCCAAAGGTTTCGGTGTCAGCAAGTCTCCTCCAATAGGGCCAAGCCAGTTGTGGCCGCGGCGGGCGCTCCGCGTGGCCGATCCCGAGCCTACGCGCGGGTGAGAACCGGTTCGGATTTGGGCGTCGATGCCAGCGCAGCCAGGTCCGCGCGCACCATTTCTTTGATCAAGCCGGAAAAATCCACGCTAGGCTGCCAGTGCAATACCGACTGCGCTTTCGAGGCGTCGCCGATCAACAGGTCGACCTCGGCGGGGCGATAAACGGTTTGATCGATCTTCACGTACTTCTTGTAGTCAAGACCGGCCTCCGAGAACGCCAGTTCGCACAAATCCTTCACGCTGTGAGTCTGGCCGGTGGCCACGACGTAATCGTCCGGGGTTGGCTGCTGGAGCATCAAATGCATCGCCTGGATGTAATCGCGGGCATGCCCCCAATCGCGCTTGGCGTCCAGATTTCCCAAGCGCAGTTCGGAGGCCAGGCCCATTTTGATGCGCGCCACTCCGTTCGTCACTTTGCGCGTCACGAACTCCAGGCCGCGGCGCGGGCTCTCGTGGTTGAAGAGAATGCCGTTGCAGCAGAACATGCCGTATGCTTCGCGGTAGTTCACGGCCAGTTGAAAGCCGGCGCACTTGCTGATACCGTACGGACTGCGCGGATGAAATGGCGTGCTCTCCTTTTGCGGCGTCTCGCGCACCTTGCCGAACATCTCGCTTGAGCCCGCAAAGTAGAACTTGCACTTGGGCTGCAGTTCGCGCAGCGCGGCCAGCATGTAGTGCGTACCGTTGATGTTGGTTGCCATCGTCGAGAAGCCATCTGCAAAGCTCTCGGCCACGAAACTCTGGGCCGCCAGATGATAGCATTCGTCGAACTGGTCGCGGCTGATGACGTGGAAAATGCTGGGGTAGCTTTCCAGACTGGCGGGATGAATCTTGACCTGGTCCAGCACTCCTTTCAGCCTGCTCAATCGGTGCTCGGGTTGTTCCAAGGCCACGCGGCGGACAATGCCATGGACTTCGTAGTCCAGGCCGAGCAGATGTTCCGCCAGATAGCTGCCATCCTGGCCCGTAATTCCGGTAATCAGCGCCTTCTTCTTCATACGATTTTGTATCCTTGCATTTGTATTTGCCAATGATTAAACGGTCGCCTCGGTCACGGCACTGGCGGCCGTTCGGAGAGACTGGCTGGCAAGCCACCGGTAATAGTCGCTATACTGTCGCGCGATCGTAGCGACGGAATAGATGGGAGCTCGAGCCAGGCCACGGCCTTTTAACTCGTTTCGCATTTCCGGGTTCTCAAGAAGTTGCCCAATCGCATTGGCCCAACCGGCTACGTCCGCTTCCGCGACAACTTGACCGGCATCGCCAATGACGAAGGGAATTTCGCCGGAATCGCTACCGATGACGGGGACGCCACACGCGAACGCTTCGATAATCATGCGCCCGAATTGCTCTCTCCAGTTCTTCATGCTTTGACTGGGAGCCACCATGAGATCCATGCAGCCGAGGTACAGCGGAACTTCGGAATGTTTGGCCAGCTTGATCTGAACGCGGTTGGACCAGCCATTTCTGGCGGCCCAATCCTGGACCTTGTCCTTGTATTCTCCACTGCCGAGAAACAACAGGCTCCAGGGCCGCGAGCCCCCCACCTTTTCGATTGCCTGCATAAGCACGTCCAAGCCCTTGGCCTGGGTGAGCCTCCCGACAAAGCCAATGACAGGCGATTGCAAACCCAATTCCTGCAGCACCTCGGCCCGTTTTGCCGGCGATAGCGGCTGAAACGCGGCCAAATCAACCGCCAGGTTCAGGATCCGGCCCGAATCTTTGGGAAAGCCTTTGCTCAACATCGCTTCGTAGACCAAACTTGCGCCCGCGATCCAGCCTTGTGCCCGCGCGAGCACGGCGCGCTCGAAGTAACTAAAGGGAGGCGGGTAGCGCTTGACGTAACTTTGAGCCGTGCGAAAGCAGAACCGCGCTGGGCTGTTGTTGAGAGCCTTGGCAATCTGATAGCCCGCAAAGACGTAAGGTTCTTCCCAGGCATGCACCACGTCAAATTCGCCCTCTCGAATGAGCGCTCGCAAGGCCGAACCGTCGTAGCGGAAGACATGGATGTAGCGGGTAAGCCGCGTGTTCAGAGGCACCACACGCAACGGCGATCCAGGCGGTTCCGGTTCCATCACAATGGGGCGCAAGTCGCCCTGGAAAAAACTCGGAGCTGCGACGGTAACCTCGAAATCCCGGTCTCGAGCCACTTCGCGAACCAAAGCGCGGTTCAATGCGACGCAGTAGGAATGGCCGATGGTGAGAATACGCAGGCGGCGGCTCATGACAAAGCGAGGCGTTCCGTAAGTTTGTTCAGGGACTCCAGCAGTTCCGTGCGCTCCCGGGGAACCGCCACGATATTCGCGTCCCAAGTCACATCATGGACCGAAATCGAACTGCCCAACACAGCCGAAACGTACTCGAGCTTGTCCAATACGGCGGTGACGGCATCGTTGGTGCGGTGGAGTTCGATGACCAGTATCGGGCGGGCTGCACCCAACGTCGCTAGCGCCCCGGTCAACGCCTCGGCTTCTGCGCCCTCGACGTCCATCTTGATCAGGTCTGGACGAGGAAGACCACCGCCGCCACAGAGTGAGTCCAGTGTCCGCACCTCGACCGTGATTTGACCCGAAGCCTGCTCGGGCGGCTTGCCAACTGTCGAGAGCATGCCCCACGTGGGCTCGACGGACGTGTTAAAGACGTCGGAGCGGTTGGAACCTCCCAGCGCTTCGCAACGTACGGCGATATTGGAGAATCCGTTAAGCCGGGCATTGTACTCGATTTGACGGGCGTTCTCGGGGAGTGGCTCAAAACAAACTACGTGACCGGAAGAACCCAGCAGCCGCGCGGCGATCATTGCAAAAAACCCAACATTGGCGCCCACATCATAGTAAGTCATGCCGGGCCGAAGGACGGTTTCCAATAGCTCCTGCACCTCTGGCTCATGGTTTCCCAGAATGAAGGCACTGTGCGAACCAGCTACATTGAAGCGCAGACCCTGTCCGGCCCCGTGGAGAATTACAGCGTCCTGGCCCTTCACCCAAGACGCGCCCCAGGAACAAACCAGGCGCAAGGTCCGGCTCCGGTGCTGGTTCTGCGATAGGAATCGAAGCACGGACGGTGGGACTGCCGCCAGCATCGTTTTCGCCAGACTATTCATTTCGTTAATCCGCCTTCTCCCATCGCGGCATTGGCAGACGCCAAGTCGCGCTGCCGCGAGGACGCAACGCGTTCGGATGGGATCGCCACCAGGAAAAAGCGCTGCAGAAAAACAGGGCTATTTTCAACCAAAGGCGCAAAGGGCTGGTCCGGCTGGGCCACAAAGTATTGGTATTCAGCGGGGAGCAAATGGAATAATCGTTCAACAGTTCCCCCAAATTTCTCCAGTCCAACGCCCACGTGAACTTCGATAAAGCACGCCGGCCGGCTTGCCAGGGTCTTCCGCGCACCTTGTAGCACCTCGCATTCAAAACCCTCGACATCGATAAACAGCACATCCGGCACCCCATAGGCCGCGGCCAGGTCGTCCACCGCAAAAGCCTTGACCTCGATTTGTCCCCACTCGCCGCTGCCGTCGTCGACCTGGCCGTTTGTGCCACGGTTGAAAGTCAAGGTGCCGGATTGGGCAGCTCCGGCCGCGTGCAAGATCTTGCAGTTTTCGGCGCCATTTAGATTTCGGTTCCGCTCGCCAGCCTGGTAGTTTTCGAGACTGGCCTCCACCGCGAGTACGAAGCCTTGCGGGCCGACCGTCCTTGAAAGCATCAGGGCGACCACGCATTGATGCGCTCCGATGTCGAACACTTTGGCGCCGGGTCCCAAACCATACTGTTTTAGCAACGCAATCTCAGGCAACTCCGGCCAGTCGCGATCATACCAGCCGGCGCCCATTGGATCGACCAGCTCCAGCAAAAGCTCGTAGCCGCCGTAGTTGTGCCGGACACGCCGCCGCTTGTAGCTGGCCAGCATGTAACGCATGCGCATCATTCGCAGCCGGTTCCACAGGGGCTTCGGAACGATGGTCTTGATGATTTGTTTCATACTTATGGCCGCGGCGCCCAGCCGCAACTCTTGCAAACACGTTGATAAACAGATATCGTCCGATTTGCGTTTTCGGACCAGGTGAAATTTGAGGCATGTTGGCGGGCCCGGATCCGGCGCGCCTCCCAATCGCCGGGATCTATCTCACGGTCCCGCAGCAAACGGATCACTGTCTCGCTCCACGCCTCGATATCGCCGACCGGACAATATTCCGCCGCCGCCCCTCCTGCTTCGCGCAACGGCGCGATATCGCTGGCAACTACCGGACAGCCGCAGGCCAGGGATTCCACCACTGGCAATCCGAAGCCCTCGGCATCGGAAGTCTGTAAGACCATGGCCGCCCGCTGGTACATGGCCGCCAATTCCGGCTTGGTCAAGTGGGGCGATTGGATGACTTTACCCGCGATACCAAGCTCTTGCGCCAGCCGCGCTTGTTCGGCCGTGAGGTCTCCGCCCACCCGCACGAGCTGGAGCTCTGGAAACTGAGGGATCACCCTGGCAAACACGCGCAACAACACGTCGATACGCTTGCGGCGGATGGTGCTGCCGACATGCAACAGATACGGCTGACGGGCGGGCGGTGTTCTGGGATTCGCCTCGCAGCCAGTGTCGGAAGCAAAGAAGACCGGATCCGCTCCCGGATGGATGACCGTAAGGCGATCGGGCGGGAACAGGCCGTGCCGCAGCACATTCGCTCGCGTAAAATCGCTGACGCAAATGACGTGGCCGGCTCGCAGAAACCCGTTCAAGCTCCGTTGGGCCATGGCTCGAAACCAGCGCGGCCGGGGGTCCGATTCAGGCTCCAGCACGCAGTTGAACGTGTCGAGATCGTGACAGGTAACCACAGTCCGATCCCCAGGCAAATCATGGATCAACTGTGCGTAGCTGTGATCAACCAAGTGAAATAGATCGAAGTTGGCCGCCCGCTCCCTGAGCCAGGCCGGATAATCATGAAAGCGGTTTAGGAGACGATCCGCGTTCCAAAAGAATCCCGCGCGGCCGAAGCCGGGGATTCTCGAAAAGCGGTGGCGCAAAGCGGGGCGCAATTGTTCCACTTCGATTTGAGAGGCGTGCTCCGTGGTGAAGTTTTGAAAAAGCATGTCTCCGAACAAGTCCATGCTGGGCCAGCGCTCTTCCGGGAAGTCGCAGATCAGCGCCAGCCTCGGGAGCCGCGCCGCGCTACCCGGGACGCGCGCCAATGCTTCTTCCCCGGCTGCGGTGATGGCGGTATCGAACTTCATGGTGCGCGACCTAAACGGCGGTGGGGATCAACCGCGTGGAGGACATTCCAACGCTCAGTATCCCCTCTAACTGCTCGATGTGCCGATCGAGACTAAACTGCCTTGCCACTTCCCACGCTCCGGCGCACAGCTTATGGTAATGGCCCGGATCAGCCAGGGCCCGTACGATCGCGTCGGCCAAGCCCACGGCGGTGGGTGGATCACCTGGGGCGATTTCTCCGGACTCGCCCGGAATCAACCAGTCGGGAATTCCCCCGACTGCGAACCCAACTGCCGGCACGCCCAGGCAGCCGGCCTCGATACCCACCAGGCCAAAGGGCTCGGGCCACAGGCTAGGCACAGCGAGCAGATCGGCTTGGAGCAGCAGATCGCGTTTCTTTTCAGCGTCAACCCACCCTGCGAATTCAACCGCCACGGCCAAGCGGCGCGCCGCCTCTTGCAGCTTTCCGCGATCGGGCCCATCCCCGGCGATCGTCAGGGTAAGCCTCCGGCCAAGTTTATTGGCAGCGGAGGAAATGGCTTCCAGCAAATAATGGGCGCCCTTGACATCCATGAGGCGTCCAATGAACAAAATCCGGCCCCCGGGATCCTTGGCGCCCGGCGCGTTGGCTAGGGGATTACCATCGGTGGCGAATAGAGGAACCAAATGCAGACGGCTGGAACTCACTCCGTGCTGCTCGTACTCGCGGTGCATGTGGCGGCTGGCCACCAGAACCGCATCATAGCCGGGAAGCCGGGATTTACGCTTCGCTTGGACCTCAAAGAGCTTCCACGTGGTTCTCGGGTTTAAGCCGCCACAACGCCGTGGATAGTAAAGCAAAAGGCATGCCGCGCCAAACTGACGCGCGCAAGGCTGCAGCCGCGGCCAGGCATGACATTTTCTCCCACTCACGCAAGTGCCGAGGTAGGTGTGTGCATACATGATCGCCGGGTACCTCTCGATCAGAGCCCCTTCCAGCCGGCTGTCATCCAGGCCATGCGAGTAGACGATGTCGGGTTTCCAAGTTGCGGCGGACCGCAACACCAAATCCAGGCCGAGTTCCATCGAACACCAGGACGGCACCGGCGCAGCCTGAGAGTCGATCCGTGCCTCAGCGTTCTTGGAGGGAATCTCGTAGAGTAGGCCGACGGAGTGTCCTTGCTGGATCAGGCCAGGGATCACCGCTTGAAGGTACTTCTCGACTCCACCCAACAAATCGCGGCTGTAGGTAGCGATCAGAATGCGCACTCGCGATCCTTTTCGCTAGCGGTTTGTCTTAGAGTGGCGATTATATGGGAAGTGTCAAAGCGTTCTTGATAGAGAAGGCGCGCGGCAGCGCCAGCGCGCACCCGCTCGGCGGCATCCGCGCGGAGTCTTCGCACATGTTTGACGAACGCCTGCGTATCCCCGGATCGCGCCAAGGCCACGGCTTCGGATTGGATCCACAATGGCTCGGTCAATGGGCCCCTCGTCGTAACGACCGGTTTGCCGTGTGCAAGTCCGGCCATGAAGCTGGTGCGACGGCTGGTTACTCCGTCCGGATACGGTTGGATCAAGAGGTCGCAAGCCGCGAAATGATATGACAGCTCTTCAGCCGGTAATCTACCGGTCGCGTGGACCAAAGCTCCCAGTTGCGGCCGTTCTTGAACGAGACGATCGCGGAACTGTTGACTTCCCTGCCCCATCAACAGGAAAACCTGTCCGTTGGAATCGTCGGCCAGAGATAAAAGAATCAGCTCCAATAGAGGCGTAATTAAGGTTCCAAATGCTCCAAAATGTCCGATGAGCACCTGCTCTCCGTCGATATATCGACTCCGAATTTCCAGCGTGCGGGCGGGATCGTCGACGATTGGAACATTGCTGAATATGGGGAGCCATTTGAACCGCAGTTTGCGTCCGAAGGCATACGGCCGCAACCACGACTTCCATCCCGGTATCGACATCCAAACTTGGTCCGCGGCGCGAAGCAGCACCGTGATCATCAATCGGTGCACGAGCGCGGCTGCATTCTGCCGTACCGAAAGCCAAGTGAAAGGTAGATACGCCTCATGAACCATGAGCTCCACGCGATCTCCATGCCGTGTGGCCCTCTTCCACAGCCACCAGCAGAACCCCAGATTCATGGAGCGATAGCCGAAGCCGTGCGGCACCCACTGCACCAGGATTCGACGAGGACCGGGAAAGCGGTCTAATTGTTCTCCGACCCGCTGGAGGTCCGCCGGCGAAAAAGACCCGCATTGCCGGTGAACCTCGATCCCTTCGTCTTGAGGTTGCATGCCAGTGGACATTGGACACCACACATGGACTTGGTCCCCGCGCTCCACTAGACCTGTCGCCAGCACACGCGTGTAGTCGCTCACTCCGCCGCTCTGAGGAGGATATTCACTGCTGATCAGATGCCAGCAAGACTGGGCGGTCTGCTCGCGGGGGTTGGAGAGAACATTCTCCGCGACTTCGTCCTGCGGATCTCTGGAAGTTTCCCCGCCAGGAATCAGGAGGGCTCGTTCTTGTTTAACGGCCGCGCTTACCAAGCTGGGCTTAATAGCACCTCGCGACTGCTTCACTTGGTAGATCTTTCCTGCCCTGTTTCGCCGAACACTGCCGAAAGCGTGTCACGCCACTGCACGCCGTCTGACGGAGGGATCGCTGAAGCGCCGAGCGTAATTCCGCGGGAGAGGTGGCGAAGCTCATGCCTGAATCGGAGGTCAACGTTCCAAGCAATCGCCGTCTGAGGCTGAAAGGCCTTAAACACGAAACAGTGGTCGAAAGCGCGGCGGATTGCCAGACGCGTCCATGGATAGTCCGCATCGTGGATCACAACCGGCACCCCGGCCGGCGCCTTTTCTCCTACGGCCAGAATGGTGTGCTTTCTAATCGCAGACGCCGAGTCATCAATAAAGACGAGATCGGTCGTAAGCAATTGCTGAGTCACGGCAAGACTCAGGTCCCCTTGGATGTAACGCAGGTCCAAGCGTTGATCCCCGCCCAACATTCCTCGCATTCGTGCATACCAGGTCTCGTCATTTTCCAGCGAGACAATGGAGTTCAGGTTGGGAAACACTGACCGATTCAAGAATAATGGGGTGCTGTAGCCGCCTGCCCCGAATTCAGTTATGTTCTTCGGATTGGCCAGCACGGATACCGCGGCCAAAACAGGGATATGAGTAGCGTAGTCGGTTTCGTGTCTCGGTTTCAAACCGATCAACCGTTCGTATATTCGCCAAGCCGGTCGCTTGAGCGCTGGCTGGGATTGATACACACGCCAAAGAGCTTGTCGCATGGTATGGTGCCGATGGAGCGCTTTTACCGCGGTGCGAGCGCGGAAACCGGGCGGTAGTGGCGCGGCTGCCATCCCTGCGCCACCCCTTGCGACTGCTTTTCGGCAGCTCCTTCCATCCGTGTAGATATAAAGCCAATTCCCATGAGCAACATGGCGGTTTCAGGTATGGAGCTCAGCATTCCCTCTCCAATCAGGCCTGACAGCAGTCCGAAAAGACTTAGACCCCAAATGAGCCGACGGCTGGTGGCCCAGGGGCCGCTGGCGAAGACCTCCCTCGTGCGGCTCAGAAACCAGGTTAGGAAACCCACCCAGAGCATAAGGCCAATGACGCCCTGCTCGGAGAGAATGCGCGCGTATTCATTTTCCATTGCGATTGGATTCCGAACGCGCCCTTGCAGGAAAAATGGCATGTTTGTACCACCGCCGCCCAAACCGTTTCCCATAGGATATTCCGCCAAAGTATCGAAGAACCCACGGTTGACGCTGCCGGAGATGCGATCCTGCACAGCGTCGGTGTCGGACAGACTCTTGAATCGTTGGAACCGCGGATTGTTCAAGGCGACTACGACCATTACAGCGATCAACAAAACGAAAATCGCCCGACGGCTGACTTTCATTTGGCCATTCCAGATGGCCACCAGGACCAACACGGCGCTAATGACGAAATTCATGCGCGTGGCAGACAGCAGCACACCCAATAAAGCCGCCGCCGTTCCCATCAATGTGAACAGGCGAAGTTTTTGGCTCTTGGCTTTATCCCAAGCGCCGACCAGATAGGGAATCGTAGCCACCATCGTTCCGCCGAACGCGTGCGCGTGAACAAATGTCGCCGGGATTCGGAAAAATCCGCCGGCCACATCGGAGCTCTGGTAAATCAACGCCGTCGAGGGGTTCAGTGGATAGAAGCGCGGCAATCCCAAGAAATACTCCGCGACTGCAAAGCCCAGCGCTATAAGATTGAGGGCGGCGAATCCTACCGAGAGGCGAAACAAATCGTTTCCGCGTAACCGGCTTCCCAGCAGCACCATGGGAAGAAAGAAAACGGCGCTGCGCAAACCGACCAGCGACACCAGCAGAGGTTGAAAAGGTAACAGCAGAAGCAGGGCGGGCCAGATCATCAGGGCCAGCATCCAGCCGCGCAAAGATGCACTTCGGGGACCGAGGTTCGACCACTTCTGCGACGCGTACAGGCCAAACGAGGCCAGGTCGAACATGAAATACGATCCGGTGCTCAACAGGTTCGCGCGGACGATCCCGTAGAAATAGCCGACTGCGAGGAGCGCGATGATGCCGAGAGAAAGCGAACGCTTACCGGCCCAGTAGGCGGCGAGGAAAGACAGAAGGCATAGACCTAACGCAGTCATTGAGAGTTCTTACCGATCAGAATCGCATTTTGTGAAAGGCACGCAGCCATCTTGGTAACAACCCACTGTGGGATACTGCTCGCCACGTGAAAAGCTTTCCGTGAGGGTTACCTAGGTCCAAGAGCGCGGTGTAGTATGCCCATCGTTGTTTGCATTGTTAGCCGCGACTGGGTTTTGGAGGCAATCCCATTCACCCTGCTGGCTCGCCATCGAAACGATGCATCGCGCCATTTCCGGCCATCCGTAGCGCCGTAGCGTTTCGCCGAACCGCGCGAAACGCGATTGCCATTCCGGCATGTTAGAGCGCCACTGCGTCAGGCGTGCGGCTAAATCGTCAACGTCCTCGGGATCCGGCAGCAACAAAGGGGCATATTCGAGACCATATCGTTCCGCTATACCCGCTGTGGCAGAAACGATGGCAGGGACCCCCCGGCAAATGGCCTCCTGCACATTGAGCCCGTATGCTTCGTAGCGAACTGGACTGACCAGGACGTCGGCGGCGGCCAGAAGTTCCCGCACCTGGTCGGAAAATCCGAGGACGCGAATCCGATTGTCCAACTTCCAGTGCGACACCTGTTGACGGACCTCGCCGAGCGCACTGCCACTTCCAGCGATCAAGAGATCCACATCCCATTTAGGATCGACGCACAATCTCCGCCACGCTTCCAGCAGAACGTCGAAGCCTTTTCTGCGGTCATGCCCGATGGAGCCGATAAAAACCGCAACGGGGCGAGCTTCGGGGATGTTGAGTGATTTTCTGGCCGCGGCCTTTTCCGCCAGAGTGACCGGGCCCCACTCGGACTCCGCTCCGAGATAAATGGTGTGGACACGCCGGGCATCCACACCTAAACGGTCGATCAGGTCGCGGCTGGTCCGAATGGAATTCGTGATGAAAAGGCGACCCACCTTAGCCGCCGACCGCTCCTGCTTGCGCACTAACCAGCGGCCCAGCTGCTGCTTGGCTCGAAACCATAGGGGGCCCTCCAGCGGCCCCGCGTCCCAAGCGTGATGGACATAGTGAACCCAGTTGATGCCGGGCCAAAGGCAGTTATCTCCATTCACAAGGACACACGCATTGGGCCAGCGCTTTAGCACTCGGCGAGCGATTCTTCGTCCGGTGAAATCCAGCAGAGGTCTTCCCAAGAAATACGACTTCGCCGGCCGGGAAACCACGTGAACTGTCACGAGGGGATGACGGGCCAGATCGGCGTCGATGCTATAACAAACAATGTGTACCGGTGTGCCCTCCCCGACCAGGTATTGCGCCAGCGCCATGTTCGCCTTATCCATCCCACCGTTGCCATGGAACCCACCCGCCACCAAGACCCAAGGAGGCGGTGCGTGACTGGCCGCGAAGTCGTGTACCAATTTGGCCTTCGCCCCTTCCTGCATGGCAGTTGTTGATTTCAATCTATCCCCTGCTTCGCTCTCGGCTGCTGGGTCGCCCAAGTACAGGGCTCGAGTCTCCATCTCACTCACTTACCGCACGCAAGGGCGATTGCAGTTTAGCCTGGGATTTCGCCGGCTCACCGCCTGCTACCTCCCGATACAATTCCAATAACTCGGCTGCTAATCGTTTGCCGTGATAGTGGCGCTCCACTGTTTCCCTGCCAGCCTCGGCCAAGCATGCTCCGCAAACCCTCGTCGCCGCTCAACCGCTCGATTTGTCGCGCCAGCTCGGCTGAATCCCCAGGCGGATGCGCCAGGGCGTTCTCGCCATCGACGAAGAGCTCGGCCGCTCCGCCTGCCTGGCTCGCGATCACCGCCTTCCCGCAGGCCATCCCCTCGATGATCACCATTCCGAAAGGCTCAGGCTGGGTGCTGGCGTGTACTACGATGTCCAGTGAACGCATGGCCGCGGCATTGTCTTCGATGAAGCCGGTGAAGCCAACCCGGCCAGTCAACTGGAGCCGCTCCGCTTCTTGCTTGATTTCGGAAACTGACCACTGGCTTCCGTCAGTCTGGTAAATCGGACCGCCGATGATATATCCGCGAACCGGCGATCCGGGAGACAAGCGCGCCAGCGCTTCGCAGGAAAATCTTATGCCCTTTCCACCGCGCGAAGGTTGCAATCAAACCGGCGCGAACTGTTCCTGGCGCAGCCGGTGCGAGTCCGGCCTTGGCGTCCAGGTCGAGTTGGTTTCCTTCCGGGGAAAAGCGCTCCAAATCAATCGCGTTGTAAATGGGAACAATGCGCAGGCCGGGCAGCACCTGGTCCAGGTCTTTCGCCACGCTTTTCGAGTTGACGATTGCAACCGCACAGGCCTTTCGAAATGGCCGCAGCAGGAGGCGCATCAAGCGCCGCATACTCAGGTAGTCGTGAATGTGCCAAATCAGCCGTGAGCGGGGGGGCAGGATCTGCGCTCCCAGCAAGTGCATTTTTAGCCCGTTGGTGTGAATCAAGTCGGGATCAATCCCGGCCAGCCAGCGCGACAAACTCCGCGCGTATCCCCAAGTGGCCGGCGCCGCGCTGAGCAATCCAAACAGAGCACGGAAACGCCCGCTATCGCCTAATCGCGCCAGCGCAGGCGGAAAAGGCTTGACTAGCACGTTCACTCCCAGGCCGCGCGCGATGCCCGCCAAGGGACCGTCTTCGCCGAGCACCAGCCAAAGATCCCAAGCCGGCTCGGCGGAACGCACACTGGCCATCAGCTCACGCAGACTGGTTTCGGCGCCGCCCAACCTCCCGCTCGGATTTAGATATACGATTCGCATGCTAAAGGGGCAAGCTAGTGCACCGATGCAAAGTGCTCCGCAAGCAACGGAAAAATGCGCTCGGTAAACTGCACGCAACTAGTTAGCTCGTTCTCCGGCGTGGAACCGGTCAAAGGGGTGACCAACCGTACCAGACTGACGTCGGAACGCCGATACCGGATCAAGTCCGGCAACAAGCGCAGCTTGGCGTGATATTCCTCGGCCCAAATGTCCCGGTCGTTTTGGTACCAATACAGAACCAGGATCCGCTGGTTCGATTTCTCCATGGTGAACTGGTTGACCGGAATACCACCGGGCCGTCCAGACACTGGGACGCTGGCGATCTTCGAGGAACTCACTAGCCAGCCCGATCCCGGCAAGCAGATTCTCGGTGAGTGCGGTCCGTAGCTGTTCTGCAGCGACTTGAAGTACGCTACGAAGAGGTCGATGCCGCGGCCGTCCTGTTCGTCGACATAATCCCGCAAAATGTATTCGTCCGGCTTGAGGTAGGCCTCCACCTCGGGGCCGATGGACTGTTCGCTCGAGGCCCTCCAAGGTCCCAACTGCCAGGGAAGATCATGCAATCCTGGAATTCCGATCTTCTGCTCGTCGATCTTCAGCATGCGCGAGGCGCTCGCTTGAAACACCAGAATCAGGCAAGCCGCAGCGAACAGACCGGCCCGCGCCGGCGTAAACAATTTGGATTTAGCCATGCCGCATCCCGCCCTGGTGAGGCCGCCAAGTTTTGACAATCGACTGCATCATAAGATGCAAAGCGACGACACCCACTGCCGCGGCCACCACCGTAACGTAGCCGAAGGCTTCATGCGCCGCGCCGTTGACCAGCGCTGGATCGTACTGGCCGGCCACACCGGTTGCCACGATACGAACGGCGTTTCCGAGAATTGCAATTGGTATCGCCATCACCAAAAGCAAGGCCCTCATAGACCGGCCGGGCACGAAAAAGTAGTTGTACAACACGCACATGAAAAAGATCGCCACTAACGAGCGGATGCCGCTACAGGCCTCTTCGACCGACAGTTTGATGCCGACCATCTCAAGAATGTTTCCTTCGCGCAGAACGGAGTAACCCATCGCCTCCAGGCAGATCTCACCCAAGCGGCTCGCCAGCAATTGCAACGACAGAGTGAGGCGCTCAAAGATAAAGGTCGGCGGCGTAATCATGAGGATCAGCGTGCAAAGCGGGTACGTCAGCTCCCGAACGAATTGCCAACCGAACACCGCGGCGATATAACCCACCAACGAAATCAGAAAAGACACCCGGCCGACCCAGACCCATTGCGCCGCCAGTCCCAGCACTGCTTGAAGCGCGCCCCACAGGAGCAGCAGCACCCCCCAGCCAGATGGCTGCCGGGAAAGAGCCTCCAGCTTTTCTTTCTTGGTCCACGCCATGTAGGCAGCCGCTGGAATCACCAGGACGCCATGTTCCATGTACGCATTCTCGTTGAACCAACTCCCCCAAATACCGATCAGAATTGGCCAAAATGCGATGACGAGTAAGGCCGCCAGAAGCAGCATATCCAGCTTGTCCAGCCAGCGGAAATAGGCGGGAGGTGCTTGAGCGGCATCCTGGTTGCCGGATGGCCGCATCGCTAGGCTCGTGGACGCGCTTGCATCCTGGCGCTCGAACTTAGCTCGGACTTCCATAGTCGTAGTAATACTGGCGGCGGCGATCCGCGCTGAGGTCGTAATCCGTCAACACGGTTCCGAGTAACGTCAGCCCGTCTTCGCGGATCCTCTCGTAGGCTTCCAGGGCGCTTTCGCGATTGGTGACGCCGCTTCTGAGCACCAGGATTAATGCGTCGGTCAAGGGCGCGACGATGCGCGTGTCAGCCACGCTGAGCAGCGGCGGCGCGTCCACCAATACCATGTCGTAGCGTTTGGCCAAGGTCTCCAGGATGGTACGCAAACGCGGCGAATAAAGCGCCTTGGACACGTTGTTTTGCGTAACTCGGTTCGGAAGAATCGACAAGCCCGGAAGACCGGTGAACGTTCCAAGCCGTTCCGGAGCGTATTCACTGAGCGGCCGGTCCTCGCACAGCAGGTCGATCAGGCCCCACTCGTTGGGAAGGCTAAACTTGCGATGCAGGTGAGGGCGCCGGAAGTCGGCGTCCACCAGGAGAACTCTTCGGCCGGTTTCGGCCAATGCGATCCCAAGGTTTTGCACAACCGTCGTTTTGCCTTCCGACGGACCCGGGCTGGTGATCAAGATCATCTTCTGTTCCCTGCCCGAAACCGAGTTCCTCAGGATCGAAGCCAGGGTGCCCCGAAAAGACTCCGCGACAAACGCCGGACCGCTTTGCCAAGTGGCCAGGACAGTCGCGGAATCCTCGTGGGTCCCATTGAGCAAACGGGCCTTTACACCGCGGCCAGTGGTTTTGGAATTTGCGTTGCCGTTCTGCGGGAAGTTCGGGATCACGCCCAATTCGGGCGCGTTAAATAGCCGGCGGGCGGCGCCCGGAGCCTTGATGCTGCGGTCCATCCGCTCTCTCAGAAACACCAGCCCGGCGGCGAGCACGACGCCGAACATAGCTCCAAAGGAAATGTTCAAGACCGGACGCGGCGTGTAGGGAACCTCGGGAGGAGTGCTCTTCTCCACAACCCGAATCGGATTGACGGGAACGGAGCTGGTCAAGTTCGCTTCGTTCAATTGCGCCAACAGCGTTTGGTACATTTGGCGCTGCGTATCGGCCTCGCGCTTGAGATTGGTGTATTGCGCGAGTTTGCCCCCTTCCGATCCCACCCGCTGGGCCTGCCCGCTATAGGCCGCCGTCAACAGCTTTTCCTGCCGCAGCGATGCTTCGTAATCGTTCTTGATGCGCGCGACCACGCTTTCCAAGTTGGCTTGGTAGGTTTTCTGAACCTGCGCGATCTGCGCGTCTACCTTGCGCACTTTTTCGTGCTTGGGAGTATAGGTGGTTTCCAGCGCAGCCTTCTGTTGACGCAAGTCTTCGAGCTGATGCTGGGAACCTCGCAAGCTGGCATCGTCCAGGACCTCCCCGAGGGTCTCGGGAGGATTGGATTTCGTGAGCTCGTATCGCGTCTGCCGGGCGATCCTCTCGGATTGGATTTTCGCCAGCTCTCCTTTGAGTTGGACCAGCTTGGTGTCTTCCAGCGTGGTGTCTTGTCCCGCGAACACATTGCCGGACGCCGCCATGAAATCGCGCAGGTGATCCTCGGCTTCCTGCACCTTCGCCTTGGTATCTTCAATCTGACCGGCCAGCCATTCACTGGTTTTTTGCGCCGTCTCGGTGCGGGATTGAGAACCGTATTCGGAGAACTCGGCCGCCATAGAATTCAGGAATTGCGCGGCCACGTCCGGGCTCGTGGATTCACAACTCAGCTCGATGAGTCTGGTGTGGTTTACCGCCTGTGCCGTAAAGGTTTCGACCGCGATATTGAGTCCCTTGGCCTGGGCCTCGGCCGCATCTTGGGTAGCGGGACGAATGCGCTGGCGCATACGCGAGAAGATATCGGTTCTCGTCGGAGCCTGGGCCAAATTGTCGGACTGCATGCGGTCGGCGCCTCGCTTCAGGAAGCTGCCGCTTTTCAGGATGCCAATCTGCGTTTGTATGTTTACGTCGTTATCTTCGTAGTTGTTGCCCCCGGTCTTGGGAAGATTGCCGTTGGCGTTTTGAATCTCCAACAACAGCCCGCTACGGTACATCGGAGCGCTCAGTACCACCGAGATGAACCCGGTTACCGCGCCCACCACCATTAGAGCTGCCAGGAGCAGCCAATACCTCCGCAAGAGTTGGATGGGATTGACTTTATTCTCAACATCGTCCGCAACAGGATTCACCACCGCAAATGGTGGCTCAATGGGGGCTAGATCTTGCTTCAGGTCGTCTGGACCGTTGGGAAGGAGTTGCATTTATTCTTCTCTCCCAGCGTTCTGGCTCGCTGGCCCTGGCTCGGGGACATGAAAACCGTTCCCTCCGGCTGCCGCACCCGCTCGAATTTGGCAGGTCGTCAGCAAATGCAACTGTTCGGTTACGGCGGCAATTAGATTCTCGAGTACCTGCATCCTGTCTTCCAGCTCTTTCTCCTCTCTCTTGCGCTGACCGTCGGCGATGAGCCGCTGTACGGCGCTTCGGGCAAGGTCCGATACACTTCGCGCGCCACCTTGTTCACATTCTCTAATAAATTGCCGGAACTCGTCTTCCGAGATGCGGAAGTAAACCAACCGCTCCCTGGGCCTTATTACTGCCACGGTTACCCTCCCTGCTAGTTGACTTGACTGGAGTGTACTTTTGGTAGCCGGCGGGTCACGACGATTCGGAACAGGCTACCGCCATTTCAGTCCCATCTCCAGATCTTGACAGAACTTAGCTAAAGCTGGTCTTTGGTGCGTTCCAGGAAGCATTTCCCTGGAATTGACAAATGTCACGTGCGCTCCACCTGGAGTATGGACGATGGCGATGACAAGTGTCAATGAGCTTGGGGGCTTAACGCTTTCCAGCCGGTACCAGTACTCGTAATCCATAGGCGAATCGTGAAACTGGGGACACGTCATGACCTTCCGCCTTGAATAGCCTTCGTGATCAGGATTTGCATACTTGACCCTTCGCAAGTCTCTCGTACTTGAGACTCCATTCCCAGGCCGTACGAATGATATGTTCCAAACTGGAGGACTGTGGCCGCCAGCTCAAGACTTGGGCTGCCTTCGATGCCTCCGCAATCAGGATGGCGGGGTCGCCGCTTCGACGGGCGCGTTCCAGCACCCGCACTTTCCTCCCGGTTACTTGCTCAACCATCCTTACTACGTCGCGAACCGAGTGGCCGATTCCAGTCCCGAGATTGAAAACATTGCTGGCTCCGCCCAAACGGAGATACCGCAAAGCCGCAACGTGAGCTGCTGCAAGATCGTTAACATGAAGATAGTCGCGAATAGCAGTTCCATCGGGCGTAGGGTAGTCGGCGCCATAGATATCCAGCGAGCCTGCCGATCCCGATGTGGCCGATAGTGCCAGCGGGATCAAGTGGGTTTCCGGTTCGTGACGCTCCCCGAGTTCCCCGTCGGTATCTGCGCCGGCGGCGTTGAAATAGCGCAGAGCGACGGCGGCAAACCCATGAATGCTGCTGTACCAATCCAGCAGCCGCTCCACCATGAGCTTGGATTCGCCATAGGGATTCACCGGGCGTTGAATGTGATCTTCCGTGATAGGAATTTCTTGAGGGTTTCCGTAGGTGGCACAAGTCGATGAGAATACGATTCTCGTGACTTGCGCCTCGCGCATCGCTTCAAGAAGGTTCAGTGTGCCGACAACGTTGTTATGGAAATATCGACCAGGGGCCCGCATGGACTCGCCCACATAAGCGAAGGCCGCGAAATGGATGACTGCGTCAATGGAATACTCACCGAAGACTCGGCAAAGTGCGGCTTGATCCCCGATGTCCGCCTCGATAAAAGGTCCCCATCGAACCGCATCGCGATGCCCACGGCTGAGATTGTCCACCACCACCGGCTCGATGCCTGCTCTGGACAGTGCTTTTGCCGTGTGACTGCCGATGTAGCCGGCGCCACCTGTAACTAGAACGGCCATGTTGTCATTTTCCGAGGCATGTCTAGGAGATCGCTCATGTTCGGGAGCGCACTTCGACTCCGGAGTCGGGAAGGAAAGAGGGGTTGGAATAAAACCAGTTGGAAAGCTGCTGCAGTTGCGCTGGGCCAGCGTATCGTTCGAGGTCCGATCGAGCCTGTCGGCCCATGTCCCACAAATCCCCCCGTCGCAGCAATGCCTCGTCCATCGCCGCAGTCAAAGATTCAACCTGTGCCGCCGGTATCACCCAGCCGCTTCGGCCCGGCCGGACGCATTCAGCGGCGCCGGCTTCTTCAGTAACGATAGTAGGCAGACCGCACGCCAATCCTTCAACCAACACGAAGGGCAAGCCGTCTTCGAGCGTTGGGACTACCAGCAATTCCGCCCGCTGGTACGCTGCGAGAGCGTCGCCGGGAGCGCACTCCACGTTCAGTCCGGAGCGCTCACGTTTGAACAACTGGGCGCAGTCGCGATCACCGGTAGCTCCTACAATCTCGAGCGCGATGTGCTGCGCGCCGATCGCTCGGATGGCTCGAAGAAGATACGGGAATCCCTTGCGGAGGTCGAGACTCCCGACGTAGCACACTCGCAGCGGTCCCGCGGTCTTCGGGCGCTCCGCCGGAGGGCAATACCGTTCCAGGTTGATGCTCTGATGAACGATATGGATCTTGTTGGGCGCAACACCGAACTGCATCATCGAGCGCCGGCCCCACTCGGAATACACGCGCACGCGATCCGCCAGCTCGTACTCTTCTTCGACCCTATCCAGCATCGCCGGGGAAGGATGCTGGTTGGATGTCCGGCCGAACCAGCGCAACATTTCCCGTTCCAGGACCTGTTGAAAATTGCGAATGTGCCCGTTCGGGTTGTCGATCACCGTGGGCACCCCCTCGGCGCGAGCCCAGCGCAGCGTTTCAAGAGCGACCTGCGTGAAAAGGTAGCAAGACTGCGGGCGGATTTGTTCCACCCGGCGCGCGGCCCATCGGCCCAGGGAACGATCGCGCAGGAAGACCAAATCACCAGATCGCCAGCGCAGCCAGCTGTAGCGACCCATCCACGGCCAGATTCCGGCTGGAGAGTGCTCCCAGGCCGCCGGCGGAACTCCGCCCGGGAGCGACCACATCTCCGAATGCCCTGGCCCCAGCGCATACGCGGACCGCGTTCTATCGGCGACAGCCGTAATGGCTGCCGACACGGACTGGCCTAGGCCTCCGATTCCCGCCTTGCTTCCGTACACGATTGCGACTCGGTCCGGGGTCATTGAGTGCCTGTGGTTTGCAACTTTCCGCTGTCGTGATCGGCCAACCGCCCCAGGAGCATAAGATCCATGGGCGGGCCGATCGGAAATAGCCGGTCCAGGTATGACAACGTGCGGATGGAAATTCGCAGCCGCCATGGCAGGCGAGACCAATTCCTTAACACGAATCGAAAGAAGTAATACATGCAGAAGCGCGTCTCGACAATTTCAAAACCTCTCTTGGCGAGCATCAGCGAGAGTTCCTCCGGCCGATACCCTTCGCGCACATGGTTGACATCGGCGGGAGCCGGGGGCGTCGGCACGGTAATCAACACCCAGCCACCGGGATTGAGAATCCGAGCGATTTCATCCAAAGCGTCGTCATGCTCGGCAATGTGCTCGAGCACTTCGGTGCATAGAACCAGATCGAATCTTCGGCTTACTAACGGAATCGAGGTAAGCGACGAGCAGAAAAACTCTTGCCGCGGATCAATCCGATTCACTCCGTTGTAGCGCCATCCAAAATCGCTCTCCACCAAGGATCTTACGCCGGGCAAACCCAGGAGCAGTGGTGAATACCCGCCCTCACCCGCTCCTGCGTTAAATACCGCTTGAAAGCCTCGCGACTCAGTGGCAGCGCGGTTCAGTAGCGCCCTGATGTGTGGATCTTGAACGATCCTACGGCCCTCATCCGGCCAGCCGGGCATGATCGGCCAGAACCAGCGTTGTATTGTCTTTTTAACTGGAATTCGCATAAAGGCCAGCACGCCGCAGAGCGTTAGCTCGGGATCGCCACTCCCCGCAGCGCAAGGTATTTGTCCTTCAAAGACTCCATCAGAGGCCGAGTGTAATTACCCAAATACCCGCGGAACGCGATCGGGAACATAGCCAACGAATACAAAACGGCGGCAATCGCCGCGGTGCCTATCCCTTCCCAGAGGCTCTTGGGCGACCAATGAGCGGCACTCCACAACGCCAGCCCACCGGCCAGCGCAAACCGCCACCACCAGCCTGCAAGCATCGCGCTCACGAGCCGTCCGAAGCTGACTCCCGCATCTTCAGCGATGATTGAAAGATTCAGGGGCAGACTGACTAGCACGGCGCCGGCGATGGTGCCAACCAGCGCTCCTTGCGGACCCCACAGTCGCACAAAGGCGAAGATCGTGATGACCGTTACCACCCCATCGGCTATATTGGTTAGAGAAATCCTGCGCTGATGTCCGAAGTAAAAAACGCTATAGGCTGTCACCGCGGTCCAGTGCCGGATCACCAACATGCTGAGGAACAAGACCGTAAGTTGGAGCCCGCCGTATTGATGCGCGGTAACCCACCAGTCCACAAACCAATGATTCACCAGCATGACTACGCAAAAAACCAATCCGCTGCACAGCAGTACCCCTTGAGTCAACGCACTGATGGCTTCGTAGATTTTTCGCCTCGATTCCCCCGCCTTCAATTCGCATAATCCCGGTCCCGCCGTGTGCATGAGAATATAGACTTGGTTGGCAAGCACGCTGCAAAGTTTGCCAGTGCAGGAGTAAGGAACCACAGCCGCCGGACCCAGCAGCTTAGCGATGATCACAACGTCGGTGCTCGCTACCAGGATAGTAGCAACTTGAGCCACACTAACCCAAAATCCCTGGCCGAGTTGTACCTTGATCGTTTCCCAAGCCATGGCGGGAAGACGGCGTGGAATGGCGCGGGGGAAAAGCTTCCAAAGCCTATGCGCAAAGACCGGCGTCAGTGCAATTTGACCAAGTACCCACCCTACCGCTAGAGCGTAGAGATTCCACTTCAACATTACAAGAGCCACGGTCGTACCGGTCGTCAACGACCAGCTGGCGATCTGCATCGTGCTGGTAAATGCAATGTCTTGGAGTCCATAAAGCAACGCGGGCAAGATCCGCAAAGGAAACGAAACCACGAACCCGATCAGCATAACGGCCAGCGGACCGCGCAACTCTTGCCAATCCGCCGGAAGGGATAACCACACTCCCGCGGCGATGAGAACAACAATCGGGAGCTGATACAGCACCAGCCGAAGTGCTTGCCCCACCACTTGAGAAAGGTCCTCCGCCTCGCCGCCTCCTCTTCCGGTCGACTCGGCGACATGAATCGGTAATAAGGCGACAACTCCGAAGTCGGTGAGAGTTAGATACAGCAGCAGTTGGGTGCCGACCAGCCAAAGACCATAATCTCGTTGTCCCAGGTGGTGCAAGAAAAACGGCGTAAGCCAGAGCCCCACCACCATGACCAAACCTTGGTACACATAGGTCGGGATCAGGCCTTTGAGGAATCGGCGCGACCGGCTCACAGACAACTCTCCCGTATTTTATTGAGTTTAACGTACGGCATTGGCTCTTTCTTTCACTCTGTGACTGGCTAAATGGAACAAGTGCTTGAGCGCTAGGCTAGTCACGCGGCCCCGACGAACGCAGATTATCCGCGACGCAGAAATCAAGGTACGGCGAGCCCAGCGGCACTCGCGACACAGCACAGTCGTGATCAAATGGCGTCAAGACGACGCCAGCCGGCACGCCATAAGCTCCCTGCGATTAACGCGCGGTCCTTGCTGCTCCCGCGAGTGAGCGCTCGAAGCATGCCAGGGAGGCATCCGGAGCACGCTACCGCCATTTCAGTCCCATTTGTCCGATCCTGACTGAACTTCAGCACGCTGGTCTTGGCGCATTCAGGGAACGTATCACCCGAATTTGACAAATGTCAGGGCGCTTTCCTGGAGTATGGCGGATGGCCATGACAAGTGTCAATGAACTTGGGGGCTCAAGCCTTGTAAGGCGGTACCAGTACTGGTAATCTAGATGAGAATCTTGCTAATTGGATAAGAATCTAGCCAACTGGGATTATGAACTATCCGGCTGTTCTACCGTTAGTTGTGCTTTGCTTCGGCGGCATAGCGCTGGTCGCTCAGCAGAAGCAGAAATCAGCAGCTTCGGAGGAGGCCAACGTCGAGAACTGCGTCAAAGGCCTGTCCGGTTGCGATATTTCGCTACTCACGCCGGACCAGATCAATCAAGTCGCGACTGCTTCAAGGAAACGTAATTCGGATTACTGCATGGAGGGAGCCACGTTTTGCGACCCTACACGTCTGACAGCGGTTGAGGCCAAGGCCGCAGTCGCGGCTCGTTATCGGCGGAACTTGGAGAAGTGCCTTAATGGGTCTGCGACCTGCGACCCACTCCTGTTAAGTGCGAAAGATGCGGCCGAAGCACATTATAACGGGGTCCAACGAAACTACGACAGATGCCTGAATGGCTCCCCGAATTGCGATCCTAGCCGGCTCACGCCAGGGCAAAACAAGACGGTCCAAGCCGCCGCAGCCCGCCGCAATTTGGATTTCTGCACTGCGGGTTCGCCGAGTTGTGATCCTCTGCGCCTAACCGCCAACGAAGCTGCGGAGGTAAGCACCGCTGCTCTCCGGCGCAACTTGGACCGTTGCCTGGATGGCCTGTCTACCTGTGATCCAGCCAGTCTGTCGGAAAGCGGGGCCAAGTTAGTCCGCATCGCGAGACAAAGACGAAACTTGGCTACCTGCCAACAAGGGCTAGCCAGTTGCCAGCCCATGGACCTAAGCGACGCCGATCTGGCAGCCGCCCGGTCGGCTTTTCAAACTCGCAATGTAGAAGCCTGTAAGCGAGGGCTTCCGGCCTGCGACCCTTCCCTGTTGACCAGTCCGGACATGACTGCCGTGAATGCCGCTGCTGCCCAGCGGCACAACCGGCTGCGGCCGCAAGAGTCCAAGCCCTAGCGACTCGCCCCGAAAACGCACCGGCTCGAAACGACACCGAAAGAACGACCTGCCCGTGATCAGAAGCTTCATTCGTGCAAGGGAGCCGCCGGAGCAGCCAACCGAGCCGTCCAACTGGCGGCAATCTCCTCGAAAATCTGACTCAGGTTTTTGCTAATGTCCCACGCTGGATAATGCGCTCGCATCTTGCGAAGATCGCTGTAGTAGCAAATGTGGTCGCCAATCCGGTTCTCGTCGATGTAACGATGGCGCATCGGACGGCCGGTAATCCCCTCGGCCATCTGAAACGCTTCCAGAATCGAACAGGCGTTGCCTTTGCCGCCTCCCAGGTTATAGACTTCGCCAATCCGCGGGGCCTTCGAGAATTCGAACATGAACCGCGCCACGTCCTCGGAATGGATATTGTCGCGCACTTGTTTGCCTTTATACCCATAAACCTTATATTCGCGGCCTTCGACGTTGCATTTGATCAGATAGCTCAAGAATCCGTGCAGCTCCACCCCCGAGTGATTCGGGCCGGTGAGACAGCCCCCGCGCAGGCAGCACGTCGGCATATTGAAATACCGCCCGTATTCCTGCACCATGACATCCGAGGCCACTTTAGACGCGCCAAATAAAGAATGCTTGCTTTGATCGATGGAAAAATCTTCGGGAATGCCGTGCTCAAACGCCGGATCGGCGTAGTCGAACCGCGTTGCTGTCTCCTTCAGCCGGATCAGGTTGGGCCGGTCCCCGTACACCTTATTCGTGGACATGTGAATGAAAGGCGACTCGGGACACGATCGCCTGGCTGCTTCCAGCATGTGCAGCGTGCCCAGCGCATTTACCTCGAAATCCAGGAACGGAATAGCGGCCGCGCGGTCATGCGACGGCTGCGCCGCGGTGTGGATGATCAGGTCGGGACGCACTTCGTCGATCAAAGCCAGCACGCCGTCCCGATCGCGGATGTCCAAAGCCGTATGCTGATAGCCTGGGATCTCGCGGCGCAAATGCCCCAACACCCAACTGGTATCGCCCTCCGGCCCGAAGAAAACCGCCCGGTGGTTGTCATCCACGCCGTGGACCTGGAAACCTTGCCGCGCGAAGTACAACGACACTTCCGAGCCAATCAGTCCGCAAGAGCCGGTCACAAGTAGGTTACGCATATCAGCGTCCTAATTCTAAACTGTTTCACTTCCGTTCTGCCAGCTCCAGCGGTTCCGGTACTTATTATCTAGTTAGGGGCGATCCGTGGCACTTGGGGCAATACAATCTTTGGGTACAATTCTGCTTTGTCACGGCAAACGCTGCGTCCTTGCCTTGCCCCACATTTTGACTAACCGTGCACTCCATATTGCCGCAGCACGATGATCGACAACAGGCAGCAGTCGCCGCTAGCCATCCTGTAGATCGTTGTTCAAAGCCTAGCTCTCCGCAGTTCGCCTGACCACTGGCGGAACAACAGATGGTTCCAAGACGGCGGCTTCACTCTGCGGATCAGTTGCATCGTGGCAACAAGCTTCGTTCTAAGGACTACCTATTAATTCGCGCAGTATCGCATTGAGAGTGGAGCGGTGTTCCCCTAAATCGTAGTAGCGCGCCCGCAGGAATTCGGCGCTAACGTGGTGGCTTTGTGCAAATGAGGGCGCTCCGATCATGGAAGTCAGCCTCGATGCGCCTTCGTCGGGATCGAGTGTAGTCCAAGCGTCAATAAATCCGTTACCTCTCGGCAGGTCCGCCAAAGAGGTTCCCTCGGGAGCGTGCAAGAGAATTGGGCGAGAGGCGCAGATATAAGTACTAAGCTTTGTGGGAAAGGAAGTTTGCCCAAGAACCCGGTTGATCCGCCCAAAGGGATAATTCAGGTAGAGCAATCCACATCGTTGCAGTTTCGAAATGCAATCCTGTTCAGGAATGTGACCCGTTACGTCGACATCGATCGTACCCCTCATATCCTCCTTCAGGCGGACGCCAGAACTGGCTCCACATATTACGATCCGGCCGCGGACACCGAGGCGGGTCGCGGCCGACTTCACCGCTTGACCTAAGAGAGGGAGTTGCTGGTAGGAGTAGGTGTTCCCCACGATGCCGACACTAAGACCATCTCGGCTTAACTCATAGTGCGGCGACGGTGATGGAGGAGTACGCAAACCCCGGCGCAGTATCCTCGACTTCACGCCGAACTTGCGCTCATAGCGCTCACCCATCGGTGCGCAAACCACATCGATAGACCGCGCTTGGCGCAGAACGAAACTGAAGTCACGCGCGATCAGAGGGGTGAAAAGAGCCAAACGCCTGGAACGGAGGGCCGTGGCGTAAACTGGATCATCATGAACCGTCACATGCATCGGAGCGCTTCCGGTCCGGGCCAGTTGGGCAGCAATTGCAATGGTTGCACCATGCAATATTGACCATATCCCTGCGGCATTCGTTCGTCGAGCGAGATCAGCAACCTCTTCTGCCAACTTGCCGGAATTCATGAACAAGTCGGCTAAAAGGGAAAACTTGCCCGTGCGTCCCAAGGATCCGGAGCGAAGACCGAATCGTCCCTGCCGGAGATCCTGCTCTCCACGCATCGGAGTCGCCCAGATGATGCCGTGGCCGATCAAATTTCCAATGAGACTCTGCAATATGACGGCGCCACCTCCCGCGCCGTCCCACGCTTGATCGGCGAGCAAAATGACGGGGCGGTCGGCCGACAGACCTGCGGGCTGGTAGTTATCCTTCTCGTCCATCTTTGCCTCGGATTGGTGTTCCGCGCCTTCTACGATTCAATGATTTCCGAGAGGATAACCCCGTAAACCGAACTCAAGCTTCCAAGCTGGATCGTGAGCTTCAAGCGTTCCGAGCTTTTGAGGGTTAGACAAATATGGTCGCCAGAGCGGTTTTGGAGCCCCAGACTCCGCGTGAAAACCTGACGGCTAACGCGAAAAAAGGTCTCCCACATGTTGCTGCGAACGCCGATGTACGTCGGCCCAGTTGCTCCAATGCTTCTTTGACACATTAAGGATAGCATGCGACCAGTCACACCGCGTTACAGGGAAAAATGGCGAGAGCAAGCCGCGCTCACAGGGCGGACAGCCTCAACGGGGGCACACATCCGCCTCCGCGGAAATCCGATCCAATTCCAGCGACTATCGCAGCGTATTCTCGTTCACCGCCTCCCAGATATTGTCCAACCATCAACTGTTCGATTCGGAAGAAGCGGTTCTTTGCAGGTAAGAGCTGGGGCGTAAGTGATGACGGTGTTTGACAATTGGGCGCATGAATCTCTTTTACTAGACAAGTGGCTGTTCGCGAAGGACCTGCACGCCGTTTGAGGGCTCGTGAAGTCGGCCTTCCCTTCCAACACCCTTCACCCGTGGCATAACTACTAGTACGTAACGGTACGCCCGACTCTCTTGGGAATTGAGAGGAAGACTGGTATTATTCTGTATCGGCTTTTTAACACAGAGACTTTTGCCTACAACAAGTTAGGCCGTGCAAGATCCATGGGGTGGCTCATGGGCGTCGAGACGGCGTTAGCTTATGCGGGTTAGTGTCGGGCTTGCCGATGCAACGCTCATAGGATCAGGCAGCACTCAAGGAGGAGAATATGACATCCGCAACTTCCATGACAAGTTCCATTCCCGCTTTTAGTTTATTGCACGGAGCATCAATTCAGGAGCGGATCATCGGCATTACCGATAAGCTTCTGGCTTCTTTCCCAAATCCGAAGCATCTTACCGCCGAGCAGCGGCGCGGCATTGTGGCACGATACACCGCAGTGCTTGAGGGGAACTTTATTTACTGGATGACCGGCGCGTTGCTCGCGGTTCGGTCGGAAGAGGCCCGTGCAATCATACTGGAAAACTTGCACGAAGAAGTGCGCGACTGCCATCCGGGGATGATGAGAAGGTTCGCCATCGCAGCCGAGGCCGCTCCGACGGACTCAGATGCGGCGGCAGTCTATCGGGATTTGACGAATGTCCGGCTGTTCGTGGGCCGGCTGCAGCCAGTACAGCTTGTACTCATGATGGCGTTCTTCGAGGGACTCCTCCAGCGGTTCATGCCTTATCTGGCGGAACTGGCGCAGCTGCAGGGCTCCCAGGAATTGGAATACACGGATGTGCATGGTGTTTGCGACATTGCCCATACTGAGGGCCTCTACCGCGCGCTTGAAGCCGAGTCACTTCTTTGTCCGCTGGAACCCGGGGCGAACCCATTCGAGGGTGTCGAATTACTTAGCGCGTTGCTTGATAACATCGTCGTCGGGAGCAGCCGACGATCCGCAGATCTCCGAATCGCTGAGTAGTGCGAGCCCAATACGCGGATAATTTCATGATAATGGAGAGGAGTCAGTCCGTTCGAAGCTCAGTGTGCGTAGTGTCGTTCTCGCCGGACGGCCGAGCGGAAGATTTGTGGATGCAGACCGATTCCTCAGAGCAGGCCGGATACTTCGAAGTTTCCGGTGCGCACCTTTATACCGTGTTGCACTCCGTCCCAAATCCACTCGCTCGTGTTCTTCTGGTTGGACCGTTTGCTTCAGAACGCCATTACTCCTACATACCCTGGGTTCGTTGGGCTCGATATCTCGCCGCAAGAGGCATTGAATGTCTGAGGTATGATTATCGAGGGGTTGGGGAAAGTACCGGTGTCTTCGACGAGATGAGTTTTGATAACTGGATTGAAGATGTCGAACTTCTCGCGGGCTGGCTCAAGAGCCGGCCGGGCAATGTGCCCCTGGTGCTCCATGGCCTGGAATTAGGCGCCGTTTTGGCGGGCAGGACGTTTGACTCGGGGCTAGGCGACGTTTTGCTTCTGTGGGCTCCACCTGCCAGCGCAAATCAGTCGCTTCGCTCGACGCTTTTGCGCCGCATCTCGATCGAAAATGCCTTTAAGTACGGCGACGAGCGCAAGCCGGCGTCCCACTATCTGGAGCAGCTGGAAAAAGGCCAATCTCTCGACGTTGAGGGCTACCAGTGGACCAGCAGACTCTGGCAGAACTCGCTGCGGTTTGACATGCCGGCTGGCATGGAGGATGAAATTAGCGCCGCTGCGGCCCACGCCAGGCCGGTTCGAATTGTGAAGCTCGACACCCATGCAGTGCCCCTGATTAAGGGCTCGTCGGTGGGATACGAAGGCATCGATAAGGATTTCAGCGGGTTGTTTGCGGACAATCTCGAATGGATCACCAAGACTGTGGCGATTCCCGGCGGAGGCAATCGTGAACACAGCCATTGAGACCCGCGAAGCCATCACCGTTGTAGCCGGCGGAGTCCGCCTTCGGGGAACCTACCACAAGCCTCACGGCGAGGGGGCGGATTCACCAGCGGGATTGTCTCGAACCGGCAGTCTCGGCCTCTTGTTCTTGAATCATGGATTTTTGCCGCGAACCGCCCCTGGCGATTCGGCCGTTTTTTGGGGCGATTCGTTTGCTCAGTCAGGTTATCCCTCGTTCCGCTTTGACCTCCCGGGGCTCGGAGATTCGGATGGGGATGCCCCCTCACAGATTCTTGAATTCGCTAACGGCGGAGGATATGCGCCTGTAGTATCCGCCATCGTGAAAGAGCTTGTTGCGCGATTCAGCCTGTCGGGCATCGTTATCGTTGGGCACTGCATGGGCTCGGTAACCGCGCTCTACGCCGCGCCACTTGCTAAAGAATGCAAAGGTCTCGTCCTCACGGACCCATACTTTTTCCTGCCACGCGAAAGAACGAAGTTACGAGTAGAACTAAGCCACTGGTCTTCATGGAGCAGGATGGGCGCGCTCGTCAGCAGCTCATACTACCTTTTGAAACATATTCGCCTGATCGTGGGTCGAAATAAGCTTCCAAGAAACGCGAATTTGCCGCTCATCCGCTGTTGGAATCAACTGACGTCCGCCGGAACGCCCATCCTCGTCCTGAAGGCGCCCGCGTTAAAAACTCGCGGCATCAAACCCAGAATCGGAGAGTTCGATTACCTTGGCTACCTTCAGTCCAAGTCCACTCGCGGCAGCCGCATTCTTGTGCGATTGATCGAAGGCACCAATCACTCGTTTGCGGACCGGCAAGGAAGAGCGGCGGTTCGGCAAAATATCGAGCAGTGGCTGAGTTCCACCTTCCCAAAGACCTCGGTAGAACGCGATGCTGAACACTCTTCAGCGGTTGCACAAGAGGGCGCCTATGAGCCCGCCTGCCCACGCTAGGGCATTTATTTCGAGCAGTCAAAGACTAATGTCAATTCGATCTGAAATTATGGCTCAATTCGACCGCGTGGCCAAGGAACAAGACAAACCTTTGGCGCCACTCTCCGACGACCTGGAGCTTTTGGATTCCGGGCTTGACTCATTGTGCTTCGCGATCGTCGTCGCTCGCCTTGAGGACACGCTGGAAATTGATCCGTTTAGCAGCGGCGAAGACACCGGATTTCCCGTCACCGTCGGCGAGTTCATCAAATTCTACGAAGATGCCGCGAAATGACTCATGGCCGCTCTGGAACAGCCTCGACACGGCCGAAAGCCTGGCCGGCCGCTTTCTCGCGGGAGCCGGCGCCACCGTCTGTTTGAGCGATGTGGTTCGCGCGTCGTGCCTGAATGGCCGGGCACGAGAACTTCGCGGACGTTCCGTGCTGGTCTCGACCACCGATCAGCTCACCGCGGCCCTCGCTCTCATTGAGCTCGACGGCATCGCGCGCCGCCTGGTCCTTTGTCCTTCCGATTTCCCGCCCGAACATCTTCCGTTCGTCGTTGACTCTGCATCCGTCGATGCCATCGTGTCGGATCAGACGGTTTCCGGGCTGAACCTGCCAGGCGTAGACTTCGTCCCGTGCAGCGCGGCGATCGAGCCCGCCGATTACGACCGCAGCACGGCGCTCCAGACGGAATGGATTCTCCTCACCTCCGGTACCACGGGACTGCCGAAGCTCGTGCTCCACACTTTGGCGAGTCTGGCAGGAGCGATCAAACGCAGCACGCACGCAAGCTCCATCGTTTGGAGCACCTTTTATGACATACGCCGCTATGGCGGTCTCCAGATTTTTCTTCGCGCCATCCTCAGCGGCACCTCCCTGGTGTTATCGGACGCCAAGGAGTCAACCGCGGATTTCCTTTCCCGGGCCGGACAACGCGGCGTTACGCACATGTCCGGAACTCCTTCCCACTGGCGTCACGCGCTGATGAGCCCCGCGGCGTCCAGGATTGCGCCCCAATACGTCCGGTTGTCGGGAGAAATCGCCGACCAGGCGATTCTGAACAATCTTCAGTCCTTTTACCCGCAGGCTAGAATCGCACACGCGTTCGCCTCCACCGAAGCCGGCCTGGCGTTCGAGGTGAACGATGGTCTGGAGGGCTTTCCCCAGAGCCTGATCGGCATGGGCGGCGATGTCGAGATGAAGATCGAAGATGGCTCCCTTCGGATCCGTTCTCCCCGAATCGCCGCGCGCTACTTAGGCTCCCGAGCCGAGCCATTGCAGGACGTCGATGGCTTTGTCGACACGCGCGACATGGTTGAATTGCGCAGCGATCGCTATTACTTCGTCGGCCGGCGCGACGGAGTCATCAACATCGGCGGCTTGAAAGTGTACCCGGAGGAAGTCGAAGCGGTGATCAATCGTCACCCGAGGGTTCGGATGTCGCTGGTGCGCACGAGAAAGAGCCCCATCACCGGTGCGATCGTCGTCGCGGATGTGGTTCTACAAACGGCGCCGGAATCCACCGCCAACAACTTCAGTGAACTCCAGAGCGACATCCTGCTGCTCTGCCGTAAGTCGCTGCCCCCCCATAAAGTCCCCGCCACCATCAAATTCGTTGCCGACTTAGCTGTCGCTGAAACCGGCAAGCTGACACGGTCGCCATGCGCAACGTAATCGTGACGGGCGGAAGTCGCGGGTTAGGTCTGGGCATCGCCCGCAGGCTCGCTGCGTCTGGATACCACGCGATCGCGATTGCGCGCAAAGAATCCGCGCAGCTCACGTCGGCCATCCAAGAGGCAGAACGCGAGCATCCTGGATCGTTTCACTTCGTCCCCTGCGATCTGGCCGAGATCGAGTGCCTTTCCGCCTTGGTGAAGACGTTGCGGAAAAGCTTCGGCCCGATTTATGGACTCGTGAACAATGCCGGTATCAGCTTCGACGGCGTTTTGGCGCTCATGCCCAATTCGCAAATCGAACAACTGGTGCGCCTAAACACGCTCGCACCCATCATCCTCACCAAGTACGTGGTGCGTTCGATGATGGCGGATGGCGGGGGTGGAAGGATCGTCAATATCGCATCGATCATCGCCTCCACCGGCTACAGCGGGCTTTCCGTCTACGCCGCCACCAAAGCGTCCGTCATTGGGTTCACGCGATCGCTGGCTCGCGAGGTCGGCCAAATGGGAGTGAACGTCAATTCGGTGGCGCCTGGCTTTGTCGATACCGAGATGACGCAGGGACTCACCATCGAGCAACGCGAGAGAATCGCGCGGCGAAGTGCGCTTCGACGCCTGGCCGATGTTGACGATATCGCGGACGCAGTCGAGTTCCTCTTGAGCGACAAAGCGAAAAACATTACCGGGACGGTGCTGACCGTCGATGCGGGTAACACGGCATGAGTACTATTTCGAAGGTCGCTCCGGCTGCGAAGGCCAGCTCGGCGCAAGCCAGCTCTGCTCAAGCATGGCTGCGCGCGCTCGAGTTGACGGCGCCCATCGCCCAGCACCGCGACCGCTTGCTTCCCACCGTGATCGACGAGCTTGCTGCGCGATTGGGCGATGCGCCGGCCCTGCTCTCGGACCGCGAGTCCTTCACGTATCGCGAGCTGTCTGCGCGATCGAATCAGTACGCCCGCTGGGCGCTCGACCGGGGCCTGGCCCACGGTGACGCCGTCTGTCTGATGATGCCGAATCGGCCCGAATACATGGCCATCTGGCTTGGCATTTCCAAGATCGGCGGCGTGGTCGCTCTCGTCAATACCAATCTGAGGGGTCCTTCGCTTGCGCACTGCGTCAACATCGTCGCGCCCAAGCACATCATCGTTGCGCCCGAGTTTGCCGGCGCGATATCGGAAGCCCTGCCGGATTTTCCGGCGGCGCGGACTTGGGTTGACAGCAATTTCGAGCTCGATCGCTATTCAGGCGAGCCGCTCACTGAAAGCGAACGCCGGCCCGTCACCATCCAGGACCGCGCGCTTTACATCTACACCTCCGGCACAACTGGTCTGCCCAAAGCCGCCAACGTCAGCCACGCGCGCCTCATGCAGTGGAGCCACTGGTTCGCGGGCCTGATGGGCGCGCGGCCCTCGGACCGCATGTACAACTGCCTGCCGATGTATCACAGCGTCGGCGGCGTGCTGGCGCCGGGAGCAATTCTGGCCGCGGGCGGCTCGGTCGCGATCTCCGAGAAATTCTCGGCCAGCAAATTCTGGAGCGATGTTGTCCACTGGGACTGCACCTTGATCCAATACATCGGCGAGCTGTGCCGCTACCTGCTCAACACGCCGTCCTCGCCCCACGACAACGCCCACCGGATTCGAATCGCGTGCGGCAACGGGCTGCGGCCCGATGTTTGGGAAAAATTCAAGACCCGCTTCGGAATCCCTCAGATCCTCGAGTTTTACGCCGCCACCGAAGGCGGTCTTTCGCTATTCAATGCCGAAGGAAGATGCGGGGCAATTGGCCGCGTTCCTGCGTATCTCGCGCATCGATTCTCGCCAACCCTGGTGCAGTTCGATGTCGAGAAAGACCAGCCCGTCCGCAACGAGCAGGGATTTTGCGTGCGTTGCGCTCCGAACGAGCCCGGTGAAGCGATCAGCCAGATTCTGGACGACCCGTCGTCGAATGTCGGCAGCCGGTTCGAAGGCTACACCAGCCCGGAAGCTTCCGAGAAGCGCATCCTTCGCAACGTTTTCAAGCCCGGCGATGCCTGGGTCCGCACGGGCGACCTCATGCGAAAAGACGAGGCCGGGTTCTTCTACTTCGTCGATCGAATCGGCGATACGTTCCGCTGGAAGGGCGAGAACGTCGCCACCTCCGAAATCGAGCAGGCGATCGCAGCATTCCCCGGCATCCAGCAGGCCAATGTCTACGGCGTCTCTGTTCCCGGCGCCGACGGCCGGGCCGGCATGGCGACCATCGTTGCCGCGCCTCAATTCGACCTGGAGGCATTCCGTGCCCACCTCGGCAGCCTTCCCCACTACGCGCGCCCCCTGTTCCTGCGCATCCGGAATGAAATGGATCTCACGGGCACTTTCAAATACACCAAGACCGACCTCGTGCGCCAAGGATACGACCCCGCCGCAACCGCCGACATTCTCTATTTCAACCACGCGGATCATCAAGCCTTCGTTCCACTCGACCAGGAGCTTTACCAACGCATTCAAGCCGGCGAGGTCCGCCCATGATTCAGCATGCGCACACCGGAACGAGCTTGACGGATCTGGCTCTGAACGAAATCCGGGATACCGTGTCGGCGCTCGAGTCCGACATCGCCGCCGGCCCGATTGTTCCTAAAGTCGCGCCCGAAGAGATTCGAAACTACCTGACGTCCCACTTCAACTTTAAGCAGCCGGTTCCTCTAGATGAAGCCGTCGCCGACGTCGAGCACATGTTGCGTACCTGGCAGGTTCAGGTAACGCATCCGCGCTATTTCGGGCTCTTCAACCCCAGCGTTACGCTGGCGTCCATCGTCGCCGATCTGCTGGTCGCCATGTACAACCCGCAACTCGCTACTTGGCGCACCTCGCCGGCCGCGAATGAGATCGAGCGGCACACATTGGCCTGGCTGACCGCCAAATTCGGACTGCCGTCCAATACCATTGCCAACTTCACCAGCGGCGGCGGCGAGGCCAATCTCACAGCAGTGATTCTGGCTTTGACGCGTGCCTTCCCCGAATACGGCGAATCCGGCCTGCGGGGCCTCGCTTCCACGCCGGCAATTTACTTGACTGCCGAAGCCCACGCCACGTTCAACAAAATCGCGCATATGACGGGCCTGGGGCGCTGCGCCCTACGGTCCATCGCCATCAACGCCGATCTAAAGATGAACATGCAAGATTTAGCGAAGCAGGTGTCCGAGGACCGCAAGAACGGGTTCGCTCCCTTCATGGTGGTTGGCACGGCCGGCACAACCGCGGCCGGCGTGATCGATCCCCTTCCCGAACTCGCGCGTTTTTGCCGCCGCGAAGACCTCTGGTTTCATGCGGACGCAGCCTGGGGCGGTGCAGCCGCGATTTCGCCCGTTCTACGGCCTTACTTGGCGGGAATCGAGGACGCGGATTCCATCACGTGCGACGCCCACAAATGGTTCTCGGTGCCGATGGGCGCCGGCATGTTCTTCTGCCGTCATCCGCAAACCGCAGCCGACGCTTTCCGCGCGGAGACCTACGTCATGCCCGGCAAAATCGAGGGGCACATGGATCCTTACACGACCACGGTTCAGTGGTCGCGCCGTTTCATCGGTCTCAAGTTATTCCTCGCTCTCGCGCACCACGGCGAATCCGGCTACATCGAAATGATCGAGCACCAGACGCGCATGGGCGAGCTGCTGCGGGACCTGCTCCGCCGCGCCGGCTGGACAATCATCAACTCCACGCCGCTGCCGCTGGTCTGCTTCACGCGCGACGGCCTCGACATTTCCAAGTTCCTTGCCGCGCTTCTCGAGCGCAACATCGCCTGGATGTCGTCGGTAAAGTTGAGCAACGGCGTCCAAGCCGTGCGCGCGTGCGTCACCAGTTTTCGAACCACAGAGCCGGACGTCCGCGAGGTAGTGGACGCGCTGAGTCAGCTACCATGAATAAAGCCCCCGGCTCCCGGCCCATGAAACCAGAGACGATCGCTATCCACGGCGGATACGAAGGCGATCCCACCACCCACGCCGTGGCTGTCCCGATCTATCAGACCGTCGCCTATGAGTTCGATAGCGCCGATCATGGAGCCGCGCTGTTCAATCTGGAAATCGAGGGATTCCGCTACAGCCGTATAAGCAACCCGACCACTGCGGTGCTGGAGCGGCGCGTCGCCGCGCTGGAGGGCGGCCTCGAAGCCCTGTGCGTCAGCACCGGGCAGGCGGCCACCTATTACGCGACCATCAACCTCACGTCGTTGGGCACTAATATCGTCTCCATTCCCCAGCTCTACGGGACTTCGCATACGTTATTCGCTTACGTTCTTCCGAGCCAGGGCGTAACCGTCCGCTTCGCCGACTCGGATCATCCCCGCGACATCGAAAAACTAATCGACGGCCAAACTCGCGCGGTTTTTTGCGAAACGGTCGGTAATCCGGCGGGAAACATCTGCGACCTCGATGCGTTGGCTCACGTCGCACACAAACACGGTGTGCCGCTGATCGTCGACAACACGGTCGCCACGCCAATCCTCTTGCGTCCCATCGAATACGGCGCGGACATCGTGGTGCATTCGCTCACGAAATACATGGGCGGGCACGGCACCACGCTCGGCGGGGCCATCGTCGATAGCGGCAAGTTCCCCTGGAAAGAGCACGCCAGCCGCTTCCCGATGTTCAATCAGCCGGAGCCTTCCTATCATGGTCTGATCTACACCGAGCGTTACGGGAATGCCGCCTACATCGCGCGCACCCGCAGCGTATATCAGCGCGCCACCGGGGCGGTTTTATCGCCCATCAACGCTTTCCTGCTGCTCCAGGGAATTGAAACGATGCCGCTGCGCGTGGAGCGCCACGTGGAGAACGGCAGAAAAGTAGCCGAATTTCTCCGGAACGATCCGCGTGTCGAATGGGTCAACTACGCGGGATTTCCGGAAAGCCCTTATTACGCGCTGGCACAAAAATATCTGCGCGGCAGCGCCTGCTCTTTACTGACCTTCGGAATCAAAGGAGGGTTCGAGGCCGCCAAGCGGTTCTACGATGCGCTCCATCTGGTCAAGCGCCTCGTCAATCTGGGCGATGCGAAATCGCTGGCCTGCCATCCGGCCTCCACCACCCATCGCCAGATGACAGCCCAAGAGCAGCTCAAGGCCGGCGTGCGCCCCGAGTCGATTCGGATCAGCGTCGGAATCGAACACGTCGACGACATCATTACCGACCTCGATCAGGCGCTCACCGCGGCTGTGCCCGCACTCAGCTCATCGGAGGTAAGCTGATGGACCACGCTAAAACCCTCCACATCGGCCTGGTCAATAACATGCCCGATGGTGCGCTCAAAGCTACCGAGCACCAGTTCCGTAGTCTGCTGGATGCCGCGTCTGGTGGCATCAATGTGCGGTTGTCGCTCTTTGCATTGCAGGAAGTTTCTCGATCGGATGCGGGCCGGCGCCACATCGGCAGTCACTACGAGGCCCTGGACAGCCTGTGGAATACCACGCTCGATGGCTTGATAGTCACCGGGGCCGAGCCGCGCGCCGCCGACCTCGCCGGCGAACCCTATTGGGCGAGCTTGACGAAGGTTCTCGATTGGGCCGAGGAGAACACGCACTCGAGTATTTGGTCCTGCCTGGCCGCGCACGCGGCGGTCCAGCACATCGATGGTATCCGCCGGCGGCGGCTCGCTGAAAAAACCTTCGGCGTCTTCGAATGCAATAAAGCTTCCGATCATCACCTCACGGCCGGCGTCGAATCGCCGCTTCGCGCTCCGCACTCCCGCTGGAACGACCTGTCTGAATCCGAACTCGCGGCCGGCGGCTATTGCGTTCTCACGCGCTCGGCTCGCGGCAGCGTCGATGCGTTCTCGAAACAACGCAAAAGCCTGTTTCTGTTTTTCCAGGGGCACCCCGAATACGAAGCCGACACCTTGCTGCTCGAGTATCGCCGTGATGTCGGGCGTTTCCTGCGCGGCGAGCGCGACACTCATCCCAACATGCCCGAAGGCTATTTTGACCGTGAGACAGAAGATGTGCTGGCGGCCCTCCGCGATCGCGCTCTTGCCGGCCGCAGCGAGGAACTGCTCGCGCACTTCCCCACGGGTATCGTCGCACGAAAGCTGGCGAATACCTGGCGCCCCATGGCGACCGGGATATACGCGAATTGGCTGGCCTATCAGTTGGCCCGCAAGGAGCGTGCGTCGGGAGACCGGCTGCCCCGGTTCGGCGTGCGAGGGCAGCGCGGTTTCTCCCGATCTTCCGTATCGATATGATCCGCGCGGTTCTGGCGGCGTTTCTTATAGCAACCCTCTCAGCCGCCGACCTGCCCAGACCCTCCTGGAATCCGGCGGCCGCCGCGCAATACCTCGATCAACGTGAAGCCTGGTGGATGGCGTGGCCGGCCGCTGCGCGCGATCACGGGACCTTCTGCGTTTCCTGCCATACCGCGCTGACGTACGCCATCGCACGGCCCGCGCTTGGCCCAGCGCCCGAGGCCCAACGCGCACTTGACGACAACGTCACCAAACGCGTGCGGCTTTGGAAGACTGTTGGACCGTACTTCGGCGGCCAACCACTGCAATCGCGCGGTACCGAAGCCGTTCTCAACGCGCTGATCCTCGCCAGCATGGATGCATCAAGCGGAAAACTAGGCGGCGACTCCCGTGCTGCCTTCGACAACATGTGGGCGCTCCAAGAGAGCAGCGGCGCATGGCCCTGGATCAATTTCAAGAACGAACCGTGGGAAGGCGACGACTCGCCGTTCTATGGCGCAACACTCGCCGCGATCGCAGCCGGCGCCGCTCCCGAAAATTACCGCGCTACTCCAGAGATTCGCGAGCATCTCCACCTGCTGCGCGAATATCTCGTCCGTGAGTACCCGAAGCAGCCCCTGATCCATCAGGCTTTTCTGCCCTGGGCTTCGGCCAAATTGCCGGGGCTACTCAGCCCCGGGCAGCAGAGCTCCATCATCAATGACCTTCTCGGCGAACAGCGCACTGATGGCGGCTGGAGCACGTCTTCACTCGCGTGGTCCTGGCGAGGAAGCGCACCGAGGACGCTCTACAAATTGTTGGTACGATCCGACGCGAGCCCCCTCAAGGCGAAGAGCGATGGCTTGGCCACTGGACTGGTTGTGTTCGCGCTGGAACAATCCGGGCTGCCTCGGCAGGACGTCCGCTTACAGCGTGGCCTGACTTGGCTGGCGCAACACCAGAGCGCCGAAGGTCGGTGGCCAGCCTATTCTTTGAACACGCACCGTGACCTATCGCCAGGTCCCGGCCTCTTCATGACCGACGCGGCGACTGGATTCGCGGTGCTGGCCCTCATTTCGGCCAACTAGACGCAATTCGCCAGCGGCCACCGCGCCAGCACAGCCAAGCTAACACCTAACAAGGGCAATTATTTACTTGACTGACCAGACTCAAAGGCGCATAATCATTACATGGAAGCGCCAAAGACCCTTCAAGAAGCCATTCATCTACTTCGCCGATTTCGAGAACTGCAAACGCTTCCTGACGGAGCTTCGCTGGCCTGACGGCAAGGTCAAATGCCCACAGTGCCAGTCCGAGAAGGTCACCTATCTCGCGTCCGCAAAGCTGTGGAAGTGCTACGGCAATCATGAGCGGGCCAAAGTTCTCTCTGAAAACTGGGACCATCATGGGAGATTCCCCGCTCAGCATCGATAAGTGGCTCACCGCCATGTGGCTGATCGTCAATTGCAAAAACGGAATCAGCAGTTGCGAAATCGCCCGCGATTTGGGAATCTCTCAGAAGTCAGCATGGTTCCTCGATCACCGCATTCGCGCTGGCGCTCCACACCGGATCTTTCGAGAAACTCTCCGGCCATGTCGAAGTGGATGAAACCTTCATCGGCGGCAAGGCGCGGAACATGCACGTTGCGAAACGCCAGCGGCGAATCACCGGCACTGGCACCAAAGACAAGGTACCCGTCATGGGCATTTTGGAGCGCGGCGGCAAGGTTCGCACTATCGTTGTTCCGAACCGCAAGAAGAAAGCTCTTCAGTCTGAAGTCAGAAAGCACGTTGAGGCCGGTTCGGCGCTCTACAGCGACGCACTGCTCTCCTATGAAGGGTTGGCTAGCCGACTTCGCCCATCAGGTTGTAGATCACGCCGTGACCTACGTTGACGGCCAAGTTCACACCAATGGCTTAGAGAATTTCTGGAGTCTGCTCAAGCGGTCGATCAGCGGAACCTATGTGTCAGTTGAACCGTATCATCTTTTCCGCTACCTTGAGGAGCAGGCGTATCGGTTTAATAACCGAAAAGACATGACCGATTTCGACCGATTCAAACATGGCCGCTTCGCAGATCGTCGGCAAGCGTCTTACCTGGGATGAAGTCACCGGAAAAGGTTTGGATTTGCAAACGCGGCTCCCTAACTGAGAAGGAAGCCACCCGCCAGAAGCGAGGGAAGAGACGATGACCCGCGAAACCGCAGAAAAGTTCCTACCTATTGCAAGGGTCCTTCAAAGTCTCGAAGAACATTGCGAATACTTGCAAAGCGCTGAAGCTTTTGAAGAACATCGTGCAGCTTTTCAGCGGTTTTTGTGTTCTGAGTCCGCTTCATCGCGGCCTGGACCTCTTCCAGTGTTACGCCAGACTTCGAAGCAAGCGCCATCAGAACCGCAAACACAATCTCCTGAGTCTTCTGAAGTTGAAGAGTAAGGACGCTTACCGCCAGTTCAAATTCTTCGTGCGATACATTGTCACTGTTTGCCATGAGCGGTAGTTCGACCGCTCTTCTTCTTGGCTTTAGCCTTGGCTTTGTTGAATGGATTGGGAACCGCGTCCTTCGGCACCGACAGTACCGTCTTGACGGCATTGCGGAAACGCTCGAACGCTTCCGGGCCTTCCACCATATCTGATCCGCCTGCCTTCATGTTTCTATGTTAGTCCCTCTGGCGGTTTCAAAAACAACTCCTCTATCTCTTCTTCCTCAATGCTGCGAGCCAAGTCCGCAATTCCATTCTTCTCTATAACGACTGCGTGGAATCCCAACTTGCTGCCCTGCTCTGGCTTTGCAAGTTCGTCAAATAATTCTTGCGCATCGCTCACCGTCCCAAGAAGTCGCCTCTCAGCTTCGATCCTGTTAAGCCCGGCGAAGAGGTCCGACGCTTGTAGCTGAGGTAGAAATTTATCATCACCAACACAGAAGCTCACGAGTTTTTCCTTCATCCCGAGCTTGGGGTCGCGCTTAATGTCCTTGTACCATTTGTAGCAATCAATCGTCCGCTTCTCGTCTTCATCGCAAGTGAAATGGATCACGTTGCCGGGCTCGTTATCGACGTGATGCCTCATAGCGAAAACGACAGCCTTGAAAGCCAGGAAGTCGGCACTTTGTCCAACGTATTGCTTGATGTGCGATGGCATCTGATTGAAGTCGTCTACGTTGATCGCGAACGAGATTCCCAGCTCAACGTTCTGCTTTATCGCCCCAATGAATTTCTTCACTACTGACGTGCGCTGCTTCACGTCCTTGAAGTGAAAAACTGGCATGTTGTAAACGCGGAGAAGCCGTTGCCAATCATCGGATAACATTTCCCATTGCTCCCAGGTGGCGAGGAATCCAGAGAAGACAACGACGGGTTGCTGATGCGGCTTCCCGCTCTCGTCAAAGAAACCATAGAGAGCAGCCATAAAAAGTCTTCTTCCTCTTCGCCGAGGCAACACAAAAGCCTTTCCGCCACGTAGCCCTTTTGATACACTAATGGCTAGCAACGGAAAGACGGCGCTCCCACCCGGCCAAGGAAAGAGAGCGCCAGTCAGACCACTTTCGATTCAATTCAGAACTATCGAGTGGGGTTTAGCACAAACGGTCAGTCAAGTAAATAATTGCCCTAACAAGGAATGGACCGCTGAGCGTTGGCGAGGCAATCCGTAACTGCTTTGGCAAGCGATCTAACGTTGGGCTCGCGCAGGATATTCTCGTGTCCCCCCGGGAGACCCACCAGCTCGATGCCTCCACCAGCCAGCTCCGCCCAAAGGTTGTTCGTCGACTGGGGTAAATTCGCCGATGCGGACGCCTGGAAGAGTGTGACTCTTCCAGGATAAAAGCGCGGTACGTATCTTTTTGCCGCAAACCAGTTGATGTCGTTGGGTCTTTGTAAGAATCGTGGAATGTGGGCGCCGCGGGCGTACAGAAATGCATAGGCGCCCTTCAAGATCCGCGCCCGAAACTCTCTCTTGAAGTAGTGGGCCGGGTCTGGTTTCACCAGATGCCCGAGGTGCATCAAAATCTGCTTCCAGCGCCTCGTCACGACGCTTTGACGCGCACCGGTCTCCCCGGAATTGGCCACCGACCCCATCCGTAAATTGTCGAGCATGCCCACCAATCCAACCGGCTCGCCGCGCGCGTGGAGTTGCTGAGCCATTTCAAAAGCCAGGTAGCCCCCAAATGAAAACCCAAGAAAATGATAAGGCCCGTGTGGGCGGAGAGTCTGGATCGCTTGGACGTAATACGCCGCCAGCTCCTCTACTCGCATCAGGACAATTCTCTCGCCGAGGAACGCCTGCGATAGCACGCCGTAAATCGGCTGATCGGGTTCCATGTGCCCAAGCAGTCTCCTGAACGGCCGCATTGTTCCATCCACGCCGTGAATTAAGAACAACGGCGGCCTGCCCCCACCCGTGCGAAGCGAAATAATCGCGGGCACACCAGTGGACTTGGCTTCCCTGGCTTTAGAGCGGTGCGCCTTAAACCTCTCGGCCACGAGCCTCCGAGGATTTGCGGCCTACCAAGGCTGCCTCAAACACGCCGCCTCGCGCGGCCCGATGTTCAAATGTTTTGCGGCGCAGCAGACTTGACATGCGAGCCAGAATACTTCGGTCCGGCCAGGGCAGGCGGAGAAGCTCCTGGACCAACTCCGGTTCTTCCCAGGGAACGTCATGGAAGCTGGACTGCAGCAGCTCACTCTTTGGATCCCAGTGGCAGGCTTGCGGAAAGTAAGCGATGGTGTTGCTTTCGGTGACAGGCAGCGCCTCACGCATTGGCATTCCTGAGATTTTCGCCGTGAACGCAGCCATCAAGTCACTTCCGGGCCCAAGTTGCAGGTGAGAAAGAGGCGTGCATCTCGGATTCAGTTCGATGAGGTAAAGATCGGCGGTTCCCTCCTCGATCATGAAATCGAGGCCGAAGAATCCCGACAAACCCAGGCGCCGCGCTAGGCGCTGGGCAGCGAGAAGCATCTCAGGACTATCCACAACGCGAACGATTGTAGCGGGACCAGTAGCGCCTTGGGCGTTCGCTACCTCCACCGCGATCGAAGCCAAAACTTCCCCTTTCCAGCAGATAACCGCCGAATTCGCCGGACGCCCGTCAATGTGGGACTGAACGACGACGGCCGGCTTGGTCTGATGCCGCCACGTCTGCAGCCAGTACGGATCCCGGTCTACAATCAGGCGCTTGACGAATCGCGCGGCGCTTAAAGGCCTGGACAATTCCAGGAAGAATTCCTCAGCCTGCTTGGGATGTTGGGCCATCTTGACCCCATGACCTCCCCAGCTACCATCCGCCTTTAGCACCCACGGAAAGTTCAAACCCGCGTACCCGCGTCTGAGCTCCGAGGCGGCCGTAACCACCTTCGTCTCTGGGATGCGAATTCCCTCCTCACGGGCGATCTTGAGTAGATCGTAGCGAGACGAAACAACGGGGTAGCTTTCCGGCGAGCCCAATGACTTTTCTATCAGGGCCATTAACTTGTTTCTCGAAGCCGTCTGACCGGCGGCGCGAGCATGCAGTTCGTGAAGATGTCCCACGGCGCGGTCATCACAAGGCACAACTATGTCGGGATCCGCCGCCTCGATTGCGAATCGCACCGAGCCCGGCGGATCCACCGCCCGATATGGAAAGCGCTGCTGGATGACGCTCGTTTTAGAAAGCGGATGGCCGCTGGTGGGATAAACTGCCGAAACCGAACACCCGGCCTTAGTCAACGCTAACGCCAACCGCGAGGCGAGCGGCCACCAACTGGTGTCTGTCAAAAGAACTCTTGTGGGCACCGTGACTTGAATCCCGTCGTTACGCGCGGTTACTTACAGCCCGTGTCGTGAGCCCAGCTTGTGTCAAGCCATCTCCCGCGGGACGTCGCGCAAGTGATTAATAACAATGTACCGCCTAAATACAACACCCGCAATGAACTAGAGTACTATGCCCGCTCCATACAAGAAAGCCCCTTCGGTTGGATTGAATGCTCGGGCCGCCGATGTTATCCTACTGTCACCACTTTACAATGGCCTGCCCCCCTGGCTCAATGGCTGGGAGCGGCGGTTAAAGATATCTCTCGGACATGAAACCCCTCGTCGACCTAGCTATTATTGGAGCCGGACCGTATGGGCTCTCCATCGCCGCCCACCTAGCCGCGCGCCGAGTCAGTTTTCGTATATTCGGCAGCCCCATGCACACTTGGCTAACCCAGATGCCGAGAGGGATGCATTTGAAGTCGGAGGGTTTCGCCTCTACGCTCTACGACCCGGAATCATCGTTCACCTTGGGAAAGTATTGCGAGCAGCAAGGAATTCCATATGCCGACTTGGGCTTGCCGGTTCCGCTAGAAACATTCGCCTCCTACGGACAGGCGTTCCAGAAGCGGCTCGTGCCTGGACTCGAAGACAAACTGGTCATGTCGCTGGATCGCAGCTCGTCGAGTTTTGTGTTGCGCCTCGAGGATGGAGAGACCGTTGCGGCTCAGCAAGTTGTCGTAGCGGTTGGCATCAGTCACTTTCAGTATATCCCACCCGTCCTCGCCGCCCTCCCAGTTGAATTCGTAACTCATAGCTCGGCTCACACGACGTTCGATCAGTTCCGCGGCCGGGAAGTCACTGTGATTGGAGCGGGGGCGTCGGCGGCCGACGTAGCGGCCGCGCTTCTGGAGGCCGGAGCTTCCACTCAAATGGTGGCCCGCAGCCCCGTCATCCATTTTCATGATCCGCCTGAACCGTCGCCGCGCCCACTGCTAGAGTCCATCCGACGCCCCATGACGGGGCTTGGCCCGGGTTGGCGATCGCTGCTCTGTACGGAGGCACCCCTGCTGTTTCACAGAATGCCGGAGAAATTCAGGCTGGAGGTGGCGCGCCGACATCTTGGCCCCGCCCCAGGCTGGTTTGTGAAGGATCAGCTCGTGGGTCATGTTCCCTTCCACCTGGGCTTGCACCTGAGTGGAGCAAAAATTGAGGACGGGCGGGTGCACCTTCAGCTCGTTGACGGTGATGGCGCGGCGAGGACGCTGGTAACCGATCACGTCATTGCCGGGACCGGCTACAAAGTCGATCTTCACCGGTTGAACTTCTTGAGCCCCGACGTTCAATCCGGCATTCGCTCCGTCGAAAATAGTCCAGTGTTGTCGTCGAACTTTGAGTCGTCCGTCCCAGGCCTTTATTTCGTGGGAGCATCGTCGACCAATAGCTTCGGACCCTTGGCACGATTTGCTTATGGGGCTGGTTTTACTTCACGGCGATTGTCCAGGCATCTTGCCGGTTTGACGTCTCGCAAACTCGTCCCTGGCGTTTCGATGGCGGGCGTGAGGAGTCTACACGACTAGTAAGTTTTCCTCGCCACATCTCCTCAATGACTTGCCGGGGCCAGTAAACTCGCTGAGCGATTGGCGATCCACCGTTAGTTAGCCGCTTTGATGATCGCAGGCTTACCAAGAGCATGCCCCGAATGGCGTGAATGCGCAAATCGCTCGGCCGCTTTCTCAGGTTCGCCGGTCTTCAATTGAGGGCCGCCGCGTTCAAGGTAATATTGCCCGCGCCCGAGGTGTACCGCCAAGTCACCGTCAACGTCGCCCCCGCCGTCGCCGCGTTATACGTCAACGTGTAGTTTCGATCAAACTGCCCGCTCGCCGCCACCGTCGTGTCCACATAATCCGGCGCCGAGCCATCCGATAAATGCGCCGTTAGCGTACACCCCGTCTTCCATCCCCCTACGTGCACCACCAGCGTCCGCGTGGTCGTGTCCGCCGGCGCCGTAAACGAAAACCCGAGCGAGGTGTACACCCCGTTGGTGTTGTTCGTGCCGCTCGCCGTCGGCGTCCCATCCGTCCAGTTCACCGGCCGCGGATCGTTGTTGTAGTTCCCTGCCGTTCCACTCAGCACCGTGTAGTTGCTCAGCTGTGCCGTCACTCCCGCCTTCCGGTTCAACGTCCCGTCTCCCCAATGCTCCCAATCCACGGTCCCTTCCGTCGTTAGATTCACCAACGTCGCCGTACTGTTTCCTGATCCCAGCAAACTCCCGCCGCTCGTTACCCCCGAGGTGTTCGTCAGACTGAAACTCGCGGTCCCGCTCACTCCCGCCGCACTCGCCGTCGCCGTGTAGCTGCCCGCCACACTGTTGGCCGTGAACGTTGGCGCCACCGCAATCCCGCTCCCGTTCGTCGTCACCGTCGCCGGCCCCGTGAACGTTCCGCTCGCTCCGCTCCCCGGCGCCGCGAACGTCACCGACACTCCGCTCACCGGATTCCCCCCGCTATCCTTCACCACCGCCTGCAGCGCCGTCGCGAATGCCGCCCCTTCCACCGCGCTCTGCGGCGTTCCACCGCTCGACGCGATGCTGGCCGCCGTCCCCGAGGTGTTCGTCAGACTGAAACTGGCCGTTCCGCTCACTCCCGCCGCACTCGCCGTCACCGTGTAGCTGCCCGCCACACTGTTGGCCGTGAACGTCGGCGCCACCGCAATCCCGCTCCCGTTCGTCGTCACCGTCGCCGACCCCGTGAACGTTCCGCTCGCTCCGCTCCCCGGCGCCGCGAATGTCACCGACACTCCGCTCACCGGATTCCCCCCGCTATCCTTCACCACCGCCTGCAGCGCCGTCGCGAATGCCGCCCCTTCCACCGCGCTCTGCGGCGTTCCACCGCTCGACGCGATGCTCGCCGCCGTCCCCGAGGTGTTCGTCAGACTGAAACTGGCCGTTCCGCTCACTCCCGCCGCACTCGCCGTCACCGTGTAGCTGCCCGCCACACTGTTGGCCGTGAACGTCGGCGCCACCGCAATCCCGCTCCCGTTCGTCGTCACCGTCGCCGGCCCCGTGAACGTTCCGCTCGCTCCGCTCCCCGGCGCCGCGAACGTCACCGACACTCCGCTCACCGGATTCCCCCCGCTATCCTTCACCACCGCCTGCAGCGCCGTCGCGAATGCCGCCCCTTCCACCGCGCTCTGCGGCGTTCCACCGCTCGACGCGATGCTCGCCGCCGTCCCCGAGGTGTTCGTCAGACTGAAACTCGCGGTCCCGCTCACTCCCGCCGCACTCGCCGTCACCGTGTAGATGCCCGCCACACTGTTGGCCGTGAACGTTGGCGCCACCGCAATCCCGCTCCCGTTCGTCGTCACCGTCGCCGGCCCCGTGAACGTTCCGCTCGCTCCGCTCCCCGGCGCCGCGAACGTCACCGACACTCCGCTCACCGGATTCCCCCCGCTATCCTTCACCACCGCCTGCAGCGCCGTCGCGAATGCCGCCCCTTCCACCGCGCTCTGCGGCGTTCCACCGCTCGACGCGATGCTCGTTGTTGGGCCGCTCAACGCGGCCGCGTTCAAGGTAATATTGCCCGCGCCCGAGGTGTACCGCCAAGTCACCGTCAACGTCGCCCCCGCCGTCGCCGCGTTATACGTCAACGTGTAGTTTCGATCAAACTGCCCGCTCGCCGCCACCGTCGTGTCCACATAATCCGGCGCCGAGCCATCCGATAAATGCGCCGTTAGCGTACACCCCGTCTTCCATCCCCCTACGTGCACCACCAGCGTCCGCGCGGTCGTGTCGGCCGGCGCCGTAAACGAAAATCCTTGGCCGGTGTACACCCCGTTGGTGTTGTTCGTGGCGCTCGCCGTCGGCGTTCCATCCGTCCAGCTCACCGGCCGCGGATCGTTGTTGTAGTTCCCCGTCGTTCCACTCAGCACCGTGTAGTTGCTCAGCTGCGCCGTCACTCCCGCCTTCCGGTTCAACGCCCCGTCTCCCCAATGCTCCCAATCCACGGTCCCTTCCGTCGTTAGATTCACCAACGTCGCCGTACTGTTTCCTGATCCCACCAAACTCCCGCCGCTCGTTACCCCCGAGGTGTTCGTCAGACTGAAACTCGCGGTCCCGCTCACTCCCGCCGCACTCGCCGTCACCGTGTAGCTGCCCGCCACACTGTTGGCCGTGAACGTCGGCGCCACCGCAATCCCGCTCCCATTCGTCGTCACCGTCGCCGACCCCGTGAACGTTCCGCTCGCTCCGCTCCCCGGCGCCGCGAATGTCACCGACACTCCGCTCACCGGATTCCCCCCGCTATCCTTCACCACCGCCTGCAGCGCCGTCGCGAATGCCGCCCCTTCCACCGCGCTCTGCGGCGTTCCACCGCTCGACGCGATGCTCGCCGCCGTCCCCGAGGTGTTCGTCAGACTGAAACTCGCGGTCCCGCTCACTCCCGCCGCACTCGCCGTCGCCGTGTAGATGCCCGCCACACTGTTGGCCGTGAACGTTGGCGCCACCGCAATCCCGCTCCCGTTCGTCGTCACCGTCGCCGGCCCCGTGAACGTTCCGCTCGCTCCGCTCCCCGGCGCCGCGAACGTCACCGACACTCCGCTCACCGGATTCCCCCCGCTATCCTTCACCACCGCCTGCAGCGCCGTCGCGAATGCCGCCCCTTCCACCGCGCTCTGCGGCGTTCCACCGCTCGACGCGATGCTCGTTGTTGGGCCGCTCAACGCGGCCGCGTTCAAGGTAATATTGCCCGCGCCCGAGGTGTACCGCCAAGTCACCGTCAACGTCGCCCCCGCCGTCGCCGCGCTATACGTCAACGTGTAGTTTCGATCAAACTGCCCGCTCGCCGCCACCGTCGTGTCCACATAATCCGGCGCCGAGCCATCCGATAAATGCGCCGTCAACATCCCAGCCGACATCCACCCGCCTACGTGCACCATCAGCGTGCGCGTGGTCGTGTACGCCGGCGCCGTAAACGAAAATCCTTGGCCGGTATACACCCCGTTGGTGTTGTTCGTGCCGCTCGCCGTCGGCGTTCCATCCGTCCAGCTCACCGGCCGCGGATCGTTGTTGTAGTTCCCCGTCGTTCCGTTCAGCACCGTGTAGGTGCTCAGCAGCGCCGTCACTCCCGCTTTCCGGTTCAACGTCCCGTCTCCCCAGTGCTCCCAGTCGAGGCTCCCTTCAGCCGTGAGATTTAGGGCGGCGGCGGAACTGTCTCCAGCACCGAGCAGTTGACCGCCGGAGCCCGACCCCAATAAACCGTATACATTCAGCACATTGTCAAAAGTGGCCAGGTATACCTTGCCATTGGCGATCGTCGGGGGGCACCACTTGGACCAGCTACCGGAATAGTCACGCGTCTGATTCTGATCGCTGTTCCAAAGCTCCGCGGTAATGTTGGAAGCGTCAAACGCGCGCAGAATGCCCGGGTGCGGGTTCCCGTCTGCGCCTCCAGCCACGTTGGAATATGCGGCCCACAAGATGCCGGTTCCGGCCGTCGAGCCATTCGCGGAAACCGACATTCCAGGCTCGTTCGAGTAGTCGTCGGGCAGGGCTATGAGGCCTTGCGTCGGCGTCGTGTTGAAAGTAGCCCCATTAAAGGAGTAGGCCTTCAGGACATCTCTCCGGCCCCAGGCATACAACCTCGAATTGTAAAAGACGTTCCCGGCAAAAAAACCTCCGTCGCCGTCCGTAAGCAGGCTATAGGTTCCTTGCCACTCTTGCACTACCTGGTCCGTGGCGTGGAACTGGCCCAAGTTGCTTTGATTCCATAAGAATATTTTCCCGTCCTTGCCAGCGCTCACACCCAGCGATGTACCAGGAATCAAGAGCGGTCCGCTGGATCCAAAATCCGCGTCAGTACCCTCCAGAGTGCTTTGATTGGAAGGCGAGAAGTAGTCATTAACTGCCAGACCAGCATTCAGCTTGACAACGCTGTCTCCATAGTCTTGCCCACCGCTGTTTGCGTCCATGGCACCGTTGCCCGTCTGAGCGTAAACGAAGCCATTAGCGTCGGCGGAAAGACCAACTCCTCCTTGCCACACGCCCCCACCTTCACCGTTCGGATTCACGCACCGGATAGCCGTTTGTTGGAGAGTACTCGCGCTATAGGCCAATATCCACCCGTTGAAAGGGGCCGCGTCCAAATGCGACCCGAAGGCGATATACACATTGGCGTTGGAGAGGAGCAACCCAGGACGCTGCCACTGCTGGGTCGGGTTAAACGCCAAAACACCGTTGCTGCTGCCTGCACCTGTACCGGGCACGCTACCTTGGATTACCACTGGCCCGCCGAACTTCTCGGCCCCATTGGTGATATCCAAAGCGTGCAAGCGGAAGATCACGCTGCTTGCCTCGTACGTTTCGGCAACTACGTAAAGAGTCCCCGAAGATGGATCAATGACGGGCGTGCCACTGATACCAATTTCAGGTATGAGGTTGCTCGTTGCGTTAATGACCGATGCCGGTACTGAAGGCCCCAGGCTTACATGCCAGAGCGGCGTTGACGCACCGGGGTTATCGGCATCATAAGCGTATACGCTGTCGTGCTCGGTTGCAATGTAGACTACATTGTGCACGCCCTGGCCGGGAACGGTCACACTCGAAATGTATAGCGGCTGGGCGTAAATCTGCCCATCGACGGCCCGCGAAAACAGCTTGCCAAAAGAATTAACGCTGACGTTTGAAGTGTTTAGTACAGTCTCATTGAGGTTCGCACCAGAACGGCGGGCGTCGTTCAAGTTGGTGGGGACAGTAACTTGGCCCAACAGCGCGACCGACGTGGCGAAGCACGTCCAAGCAGCAGCTATCTTCAGACACATACATTGAGATTGCCAAGAAAACTCGTCTAGCGTCAAGATGTCAATAGTACTAATTCCTCAGGACCTACAGGACTAGCGACCGGACGCAGCATTACAAAGGTGGGGCGGGAGCGGGGTAAACCTTCATTTTGCAACGTATTCAGCCCTCTAACAGGAACTAGGTCACTGGGCGCAAGACTCGGCGAGTGCCTGGAGCGAAGTGACGTTGAGCCGGCTCATTTTAGCGTCTTCAATCAGAATACCCCTGACAACCACTTTTTGGCTTCTATGCTCTGTCGCGCTAAATACCTGTACTCCCAGCAATTTGTATTGGCGATCGCCCAAGAGTCTGGCCCTGGCTGCCGTCACAGCCAGAGAAGTTGTAGGTTGGTATACAGAGAGGACGGGATCGCTGGCATTGGTCAGGTTCCAAGCCGTCCCAGCGCCCTGCTGCAAACAACCCACGACTTCCGCGGGCTGAAGAAGGCCGCGCTCGCTATTCGGCGGCTGTGGCGTCCTGGATAGATCTTGGCTATCCAGAGTGTACTGGATGAAGGGCGTGAACATCTCATCCCAGCTCTGATTTCGGTCGCGAAAGTACACTTCCTTCTCGGGCGCAGGGTTGTACCGGTTATTCCGTGAATTGTCATAGTGAGCGGTGACAATCAGCTTGCTGCCGGCCGGAAGCCTGAGCGGCGTTTCCAACTCGTAGGTCAATTGCCATCGAAAATCGTACCGGGGCACGCTGAGCACCGTTTCCTCGCGTCCGTCGGGATAGACGACGGCGTAGGTGAAATCTTTGCAGCGCAAGTGAGCGTGCGGATGGAACTGATAAATAGTTACAGGCCCGGTGAAACCAGTCACGCCGATCAGTTCGTAGTTCGCCGCAAAGGGGGGTATGGGCGGAATCGCCATCCGCGTGCCCTCCGCTTTAATTCCCGGAGCATCGGTCAGCAACTCATGGCCGTTGGCGATGATGGTCTCCCCAGCGCCAGGCACGCGGAACAACTGGTGTTTCGGCGGCCCCTGGCGGAACCAGAAAGCGATCATCGAGCGGTCCGTTTCCGGTCTACCCGTCGTTTGATAGTGAATGTTGAAGTTGAGATAAAGGTTCTTGCCGCCCTTCAGTAATTTGGCGCTATCGTCTCCGTACATCTCCAACGTGCTGCCGGGCGTATATACTCCCAGCATGTCGAACACGGAGGAATCGGACGGCGCGGTCACTGCAAATTGAGTCCCGGTGACGCTATTTGGAAAGCCCAGCTGCCGGGACAAGAGCGCGAACGGATCAACGCCGGACGGCGCCACACCCTCGTCGAGAGACACCTCGGTGATCGCCATGTGGTGGACCAGCGCGGGATTGCCAGGGCGCGCCTGGACCGCCGCCACCCACTTGTCCGCCGTAAGGGGCACCCGGGCCAAGAACCTCACGTACGGAATATCGCCGGTGGCTGGCGCCTTAAATTCCCCGGGCATCGAGATGACGAGGTCCGGCTTGAGTCCTTGCGGGTGTAGCCAGCCATCCGCAAACTCGGGAGGGGGCGGGATGGAGCCGTTCCCTTGCGGAGCGCCGGCATTCACCCACGCCACCAACGTCTCGATGTCTTGCCGGCTGAGGCGGGCGTCGTTGCGGAACTTCAGGCTCCTCGTCGGATCGGCAGGCCACGGTGGCATTTCCCGCAGCAGAACCTTTTGCTTGATCGCTCTTGCCCAAGGCCGCACCAAATCGTACGACAACAAAGGTGCAATGGCCGCAATGCCGCCAGGCCGATGGCAACGCGCACAGTTCTTGAATAGAATCGGCGCGACCTGCTGGTTGAATGTCGGCACACTGGCGCTCGCCGCCGTTCCGAGCACAAAAATATAGGGCACCAGCACGATGGCCGCACTGGCGCTGCGCATAAAATGCCCGGCCGTTCTTAATCGCGAAATTGTGATTCTACGCGGGCACTTCCGTACTGAATCGAGCATGATCCGCTTGGGGACATCCGGCGTGCTCGTTGGCGAGTCTCGGATCCACTTTTTATTCTCTCACGCGCGAAACACATAATGGTCAAGAAAACGACGTTACCTCGAGGACATGACCCTCATCGCTTCCTTTCCAATTTGAACGGTTTGAGGCCTGCTGCGCTACGCTTCCCAGTCGTATTGAAATCCTCGTTCAGCTGACCCAACGTCGCTCCATTTTCCGGAACGAACGTATAGTTCTTACAGTACTACTCCGGAAGTTGAAAGCAATCGAGAGAAGGTATACTAAGTCACCCCGCAAGCGAGGAGGATGCATGATGACCAGCGAGTTTGGTATGCGCACATTCTTGCAGGAAACGTGGATCAAGGTCCAAGAAAAGTATGCTGATCGCAACTACCAGCACCGGCCGCCCTGCCAGCTCAAGTCCGACGATGATTGGGAACAACGGCTGCACCGCTGTCTGAAGGTAGAGTGGCCATGCGATGGAACATCGGATTTCTGGAACTTGTGGCCCAAAATAATCGCCGAATTGGAAGCTGCGGGAATTCAAACCGGTCCTGGAAGCTTTCGAGCGTACAATGATGGCGATGCTGGATTGTCACGGACGATCTGGTGTTTGGTGCGGCACCTGCGGCCGGAGCGCGTGATCGAGACCGGCGTCGCGCACGGTCTGACCTCCCGCGTCATTCTGGAGGCACTCGAAAAAAACGGAGCGGGTCATCTCTGGAGTATCGACCTGCCGCCCGTGGAGCATGTGTGGCAAAGGCAAGTCGGTGTGGCTGTCGGCAACCGTTTCGCGGATCGGTGGTCCTATATGAAGGGTTCCAGCAGGCGGCTCCTACCTGATCTGTTGTCTCGGCTTGGCCAGATTGACCTGTTCATTCACGACAGCCTGCACAGTGAACGCAATGTGCGTTTTGAGTTGGCTCAGTCTTATGCCGCAGTCCGGCCGGGCGGCGCCATCGTGGTGGACGACGTTGATGTCAATGGCGCGTTCGAGTTCTTCACCAACAAGGTCTCAGGAATCCAATCCATGATTTGCGAAGCAGAACCGATCCGCCCAGACCTCAGGCGCTTCAATCACAAGGGATTATTCGGACTCATCGTCAAGGCTTCGGCTCCCATGTCTGCGACCGCGTGAAACCTGAACTAGCCAGAAATGGGCCTCAGCCCGCGATTCCCAAATACCGGAAGCCAAACCGCTCCAGACGCGCCCGGTCGAGCGCGTTGCGCCCGTCCAAAATCAGCGGCGAGCGCATGCGGCTGGCCATCACTTCCCAGTCCAGTTCCCGGTAATCCTGCCATTCGGTCACCAGAACCAGTGCGTCCACGTCGTCTGCCGCTTCCTCCGGCGTCTCGCAGCACACCACTCTCAAGTCCGGGTATTCCCGCTCAAATCGATCCAGCGCCACCGGATCATGCACCTTCACCTTGCAACCGCGCTCCACCAGCTTCCGGGCGATATCGATCGCCGGCGCTTCGCGCAGATCGTCGGTGTTGGGCTTGAACGCCAAACCGAGCAGCCCGATGGTACGGCCTTTCAGAATTTTCAGCTCACCCAATAGCTTCTCCACCACGCGATCGCGCTGGCGGCGGTTGATTTCACGCGCCGCTTCGACAATCGGCATGCCGATGTTGTACTCCCGCGCCGTCGCAACTAGCGCCGAGGTGTCCTTGCCAAAGCAAGAGCCGCCCCAGCCGATTCCGGCCTGCAGGAACCGCGTTCCAATGCGGGCATCTAGCCCGATTCCTTTGGCAACTTGTGCAATGTCCGCGCCCACCTTCTCGGCGAGCTGGCCGATTTCATTGATGTAGGAAATCTTGGTGGCGAGAAACGCGTTGGCGGCGTACTTGATCAGTTCCGCGGAGGCCAAGTCGGTGGAAATCAGCGGGACCGCTCCCACTCCTTCCGGACGCGGCAGATAGGTTGGAGGACCGAAGGTCTGATCGAGAATCGGCCGATACAGCGAGTACAAAACTTCGAGAGCTCGGTTGTTGTCGGAACCGATCACCACCCGGTCAGGATACAGGCTGTCGTGCAGAGCGGAGCCTTCGCGCAGGAACTCGGGATTGGACGCCACCGAGAAATACCCGTTGGCCTTGCGCCCGTGGTGCTGCTCGTAGGATTCGCGGACCAGGGATCCTACCCAGTTGCCGCTGCCGATCGGTACCGTGGATTTGTTGACCACCACCAGAAAATCGCCGTCATAATGCTGTCCGATTCCGCGGGCGGCTTCGCTCAGGTACCGCAGGTCCGGGCTCCCATCGGGCGAAGGAGGCGTGCCCACGGCGATGAAGATGACATCGGCGTCCTTGACTGCGCCCGCGTACTCGGTGCAGAACTGGAGATTGGGCTGCGCCGCAGCCATCAGCTCGGTGAGGAAAGGCTCGTAGATGGGCGTCTTGCCGGCCCGCAGGAGACCAATCTTCTTTTCGTCGGTATCGATGCAAGTGACGTTGTGCCCCAGGTAACCAAGGCACACTCCTGTAGTCAAACCGACATAACCAGTTCCAATGATTGATACTTTCATTCCGTGCTCCTTTCCTACCCTAGCAAAGAGCACGGCGCCGCCAAAGAACTGAGAGTACTATGAGGGTCTAGCGGAGTACCAGCGGATTCGAACCACCGATCTGAGCATGTTGACACTAGGGGCTATAGGGCGCGGATGGCTTAGGCAACCGGTTCATCGCATTGTGGATCGCCAAATTCACTTGGCTTCGCGCGGCCGCGGAACCCGCCGCCGAAAACCGTTGAGGCGGCATCCATGGTGGAACAACGACGAGCACACCAAGCCAGGGCGAGAGAGCCAAGAAGGAGAGTCGAACTGTTTCGAAGCCTATTCGCGGGAGCGATGTCTACGCCTGCAAGGCGCTCAAGAACTCCTCCAAGGTCGCGTCCAGCCGCTCGTAAAGCAAATTGTTAAAGCTCTCGCTTCCCTGTCCTGCCTGCGATTGCTGCAACGCGCGAATGTAGGCGGCCCGATCTTCCGGGCGCACAGCAATGGGCGGATAGCCGCCTCGAATAAGAATCAGGTTCATCAAAAGGCGGGCCGTGCGTCCGTTGCCGTCGTTAAAAGGGTGGATATCTACCAAACGCCGGTGGGCGATGAATGCGGTTTCTGGCGTATCCGGAGCCGCAGTTAGCCATTGAGCAAAGTCCCCCATGAGGGCCGGGATCTCCGCCGGAGACGGAAATTCATAGCGGCCAGTCTCAGTACGGACGTAGCGTGCCAGGTCGGCGTAGCGGCCGGCAATGTCGGGCCGGGATCGCTGCACAACAAGCCGGTGAAGATTGCGCACGTCGCTTTCCATCAAACGTTTCTTTGCGCGGGCCAGCTCACGGACGTAGCGGATGGCATCGTAGTGATCGAGCGCTTCCAGGTGATCTTTGAGTGGCTTGCCGCTAATCGTGACACCCTGCTCGATTACGAGCGTGGTTTCAACCGGACTAAGGGTGTTCCCCTCGATGGCGTTTGACGCGTAGGTAATCTCGATGTCGTAGTAATGCTCAAGATTATTCAACGCATCCCTTGATAAAGGACGCAGCAGGTCGAGCTGGTTTTTCTTCTCCGCAATGGCGTCGAGAATGGTCATTCTCTCAAGCCTTCTTTGTCGTTTTCATATGCGCATGAAAGCATGCCAGCATAAAGTCGCTGATGGTCTGCTCCCGTTCGGCGGCGGCTAACTTGATCGCCTTGACCTCGGCGCGTGGCAAGCGCAGCTGTAGCGGCTTGTCATTGGGCGGTCGCGGCGGGTTGCGGAAAGCCTTCGCGGCCTCGCCACGGCCCGGAGTCGCCGCCAAGGGCGTCGCTTGATGAGCGTCCAAGACGGCACGGGTCGATGCGGTTGGCTTAGGCATAGGCCTTTTCTCCTCGGTTGCTTTCATGCTAGCATGCAAACATGCTTGAGTGTTGCTCCAGGGTACCAGAGTGATCGGAGTTGGGTTGCTGCTGTCGTATCTTATTTGTTCCTGACCTAATCGCTTTTTTATAGGCGGTAAAACCCAGCGGATGATCAGCCGCTTCACTGAGAGGGGCCGGAGTGCGCGGCGGTATGAGCCGCCGGAGCAGCCAACCGTGTCATCCAACTGGCGGCAATCTCCTCGAAAATCTGATTCAGGTTTTTGCTAATGTCCCACGCTGGATAATGCGCTCGCATCTTGCGAAGATCGCTGTAGTAGCAAATGTGGTCGCCAATCCGGTTCTCCTCGATGTAACGATGGCGCATCGGACGGCCGGTAATCCCCTCGGCCATCTGAAACGCTTCCAGAATCGAACAGGCGTTGCCTTTGCCGCCTCCCAGGTTATAGACTTCGCCAATCCGCGGGGCCTTTGAGAATTCGAACATGAACCGCGCCACGTCCTCGGAATGGATATTGTCGCGCACCTGTTTCCCTTTATACCCATAAACCTTATATTCGCGGCCTTCGACGTTGCATTTGATCAGATAGCTCAAGAATCCGTGCAGCTCCACCCCCGAGTGATTCGGCCCGGTGAGACAGCCCCCGCGCAGGCAGCACGTCGGCATATTGAAATACCGCCCGTATTCCTGCACCATGACATCCGAGGCCACTTTAGACGCGCCAAATAAAGAATGCTTGCTTTGATCGATGGAAAAATCTTCGGGAATGCCGTGCTCAAACGCCGGATCGGCGTAGTCGAACCGCGTCGCTGACTCTTTCAGCCGGATCAGGTTGGGCCGGTCCCCGTACACCTTATTCGTGGACATGTGAATGAAAGGCGACTCGGGACACGATCGCCTGGCTGCTTCCAGCATGTGCAGCGTGCCCAGCGCATTTACCTCGAAATCCAGGAACGGAATAGCGGCCGCGCGGTCATGCGACGGCTGCGCCGCGGTGTGGATGATCAGGTCGGGACGCACTTCGTCGAGCAAAGCCAGCACGCCGTCCCGATCCCGGATGTCCAAAGCCGTATGCTGATAACCTGGGATCTCCCGGCGCAAATGCCCCAACACCCAACTGGTATCGCCCTCCGGCCCGAAGAAAACCGCCCGGTGGTTGTCATCCACGCCGTGGACCTGGAAACCTTGCCGCGCGAAGTACAACGACACTTCTGAGCCAATCAGTCCGCAAGAGCCGGTCACAAGTAGGTTACGCATATCGACATCCTGATTTTAGACCGTTTCACTCTCGGTCTGAGCGGCCTGCCCGTCTTGTAATACTGGAAGAATCCGGCAGCGGGAATCGCGCTCGCCGGGTTGGCACATCCACTAGTTAAGGAGTTCCGATGAAAGCTCTAGCAGCGCTACTCTGTTTTTCGTTCGCCGCCGGCGCGCAAAACATCACAGTGCAGGTCGGAGGAGCGGCGGTTGGAACGCGAGGCGCGCTGGATCTGGAACCCGGCAGCGGGATCCTGGAGACTTGCCGCGATGACGCCGCCGGCAATCGGATCGCGTGCATGCCTTCCTATAATTCCGCCGTCATCGCCACGCACGATACTGTTCATAACAACGAGAACTATTGCTCCTCCACCAACGGCACCACGCTATACACGTGCCAATTGCCGTACAAAGCGCTCGCGGCCTATCAAGCCGGCATGACTTTTCTTCTGGTCGCCGATGCGACGTGCGCGGCGTCCTGCATGCTCAACATCGATACTGTAGGGCTCAGAAGTATCAAGAAGACCGACGGAACTACCGATCCCGGTGGCGCCCTTATCGCCGGCCAGCCGCAGTGGGTGTTCTTCGATGGCAACGTCTTTCGCCTGATGGGGAACATACTGGGGAACACCGCTGTGACGCCCGCATCCGCCACTGCCGATTACACCCGCGATGCCATGGCTCGACGCTTCATCTCTGCGATGGAGACCATGACCTATGCCGGCGCCGTTACCCTCGAAACTACTGCCGGCGATGTACACAAGACAACCACGAATAACGCGATCGGCAACGCCACCATCAACGCCGCCACGGGAGGATTGCCCGGCCAACATATGTGGGTCATCATCGTCAACGATCAGCTCAGCGCGAAGACCGTCAGCTTTGGGAGCAACTTCAAGAGCGCCGGCCCGTTGACCGGGTCGCCCGGAAAATCCGCGACGCTGCAATTCATTTCCGATGGCAGCGTGTGGTACGAAGTCGCCCGGACTGCAAATCTGTAAACGCTAAGAACAAACGTTCTGGCCGCCATCCCGCCTCGCCCCTCTGTTACACTTTCACCGTGCCCGCTCCAGCAACCCAGCAGGCCTACTCGCGCGAAGAGGTTCGCCGGCGGCTGGGCGTTTCCAAGCGTCAACTCGAAAGTTGGGAGAAGCAGAGTCTGCTCTCCTCCGGCGGTTCCGGCGATTCCTTCAGCTTTTCCGACATCCTCGCTCTCCGGACACTGGTCGGTCTGCGCAAAAGTAAGGTATCGCCCTCCCAGATCCGCAAGGCCATTCAGGCAGTCCGGAAGCGGCTGCGCGAGGTGGAGAATCCGCTAACCGAGCTCAAGATCTACTCGCGCGGCAAGAAGATTGAAGTCCAGTTCGCCGGCCAGAAGATGGAACCGATCTCGGGCCAGTTGCTCCTGGATTTTGATGCCGCCGAGATCACCAAACTGCTCTCGTTCCCCGGACAGTCCGAAGGAGCCTCAGCCGCGGCACAAGCCTTGAAAGCACGCCGCGAGGCCGAGCACTGGTTTGAGAAAGGGCTCGATCTGGAACAAAGCGGCGCGCCCGTCGAAGAAGTGATCGCGTCCTATGCGAAGGCCGCCGAAATCGATCCAACTTCGGCCGGCGCCCTCGTCAACCTTGGAACGATTTACTTCAACGCCAAAGATTGGAAAGAAGCTGAGCGCTATTATCGAAAGGCCGTCGAAGTGGATCCCGAGTATGCGCTCGCACACTTCAATCTAGGCAACCTGTACGACGAACGCGGCGACCGGCCCGCGGCCCTGAATCACTACATCGCCGCCATTCGCATTCATCCCCGATACGCCGACGCGCATTACAACATCGCGCTGCTGTATCAAGCCATGGGACAGCCGCTCAAGGCCGTGCGCCATTGGAAGGCCTACCTCACCATGGATCCGGCCAGCGCATGGGCGGCCATTGCACGCCGCGAACTGGCGCGGATTAAGGAAAGCGCCATCCTGCGGGGCCCGGGCGATCGCTAAACGCTTCAGGCCAGCCGGTCCAGGAACCAGTCGCGAGCCAATGCGGCCACTTGCTCCAACGTGCCCGGTTCCGAGAACAAATGCCCGGCTCCGGGGACGACATCCAGGCGCTTAGCACAATGCATCTGCGCGAGCGCCTTGCGATTCAAGTCGAGAACCACGGGATCTGCGCCCCCCACAATCGCTAGAGTTGGCGCCTTCACTTTGGCAAGTGCCGAGCCCGCCAGATCGATCCGGCCGCCCCGCGACACGACAGCCTGAATCAGGGTTGGTAGCTCCGCCGCTGCCACCAACGCCGCGCCTGCACCCGTGCTCGCGCCAAAAAATCCGGTCTTGAGACCCGCAACCTGGGGCTGGTGACCCAGCCAGTGCGCGATAGCCACCAGCCGATCCGCCAGGAACGGGATGTCGAACCGGAGCTGCCCGGTTTGCTGATCCACCTCCTGCTCCTCCTCGGTCAGCAAATCGATCAACAACGTCGCTAGTCCGCCCTCGTTCAGGATGTCGGCGACGTAGCGGTTACGCGGGCTGTGCCGCGAGCTGCCACTGCCATGCGCAAAAATCACTGCGCCCGTCGCAGCCGTCGGCAGGCTCAAATAGCCCTCCAGATCGGCCGACGGAACCTTCACTGAAATCGGTAGATGTTCAATCGCTTGGCCCACATGATACACCGGCATCGGAACGCCCCCCTCGTTTCACCGTGACTTCTTAGTGAGAAAATGTCAGGTGCGAAGCAGATTCCAGCAAGTTGCGTACCTCTTCGTCGCTGGTTTGCGAGAAATCCTCGTACCACATGCTGACAGCGTGGAAATCGGGCGGCGTACTGGGGCAAACCACCTCGGCTTCCTGCCTTAGACTGCGCGCGGTTTCCTGCGCTGCCACCGGCACCGCGACGATTATGCGTCTCGGATTGCTTTGCCGCAACGCCCGGACTGCAGCCCGCATCGTGGATCCGGTGGCCAGTCCGTCATCCACCACGATCACCGTTCGCCCAGCTAATTCGGGAAATGGAGCATCGCCACGATAGGCTCGCTGCTGGCGCTCCAGCTCCACCAGTTCCTTGGCCGCCACTGCTTCGATCATCCCCGGAGTAATCCCAAGCGCATCGATTACATCTGGATTGAGGACTCGCAGCCCACCGCTCGCAATCGCACCCATCGCAAGTTCACGATGACCCGGAACACCGAGCTTCCGGACTACGAACACATCCAAGGGAGCTTGTAGCGCGCGAGCCACCTCATAGGCAACCGGCACGCCTCCGCGCGGCAGCGCCAACACCAGAATGCTGGGATCGCCGGCGTAACGCTTCAGTTCCCTAGCTAGCTCCCGGCCCGCATCGCGACGATCTAGAAATGCCATCGACATACCTAGCCTCGCTTTCACCGGAACAATCTGCAACCAGACAGCCACTTCCCGCTCTGTCGCTGTGCGTTCAACGCATTTCGCGAATACGGATAGGGGCCTCGAGTGGAAATTCAGCACAGTTTCGGCTGGGATGCGCACGTCCTTGCCACGCGTCGCGGTCTGCGCCGCCGCTCCCCCTGCTGCTCCGGATAAAATGCCGATCGCCGCGCCCCTGCCGCCTCCGGCCACCGCCCCAATGATGCCGCCCAGCAGGCTGCCACCGCCGGCGAATTCGGCCGTGCGCTTGTTCTTTCCCAATCCTTGCCGCCCCTTCTCGACGAAGTCGCCGGTCTCCAGCCGGTACCTGCGCCCCGCCACGCGAACCGCCGCGACATCCAGAGCCAGTTCCGAACGCCCCTCCACCCTTCCCTGCTCCCTCGATTCGCGAACCACCAGCGTTGCGTCCGAGCCGCGTGGAATGGCTACTTGCCCGTTGCTGTCGAATACGTCGCGCGCCACAATGGCCGGGTAAGTCTGGCCGGGCGCGGCGCTTCGTGCATCGATCGACTGGCCGGTCCGGATCGCGAGCGTCGTACCCGCGGGGATCGTCAGAAAAGTTTCGGCAGGTTGATATTCCTGAGCAGGTGGCTGTTCCGCCGCCGGTTGTCCTGAAGATGGTGCCGCGGCCGTGGGCGCAGTGTTCGATCCGTCCGGCGCCGGCGTAGCTGGCGCTGAAGAATCTTGCGGTGCTGGAGCCACTTGGCCTGGGGCCGGACTCGATGCCGTGGCCGGCCCCGGAACATAGCTGACGGAAGATATCTGGCTAACCGGGTACGTGCTCACAACGCCAGTGGGCGTCTGAATTGTGATGGACGACGTGTCGCTCTTGGTAACTGTTCCCGTGACGGTGCTGCCGTCCTTCAACGCAAGCGTCGCTGTCTGGCCTGTGGTCGCCGCCTGCTTATTGCATCCGGCCAACAGAGCCAAAAGCAAGACCATCGACCAACCGCCCAAAATAACGGATTGTTGTCTACGCACACTCGCCTCCATCCGCCAGATTACCGCGTGGCGGCGCCCATAGGTATGCTAGGGTTCCAGGAGCACTGTGCGACTGCGTCTCCCGTGCCCGAAATGACACCTTGGCAATCTTGGGTTCAACGGCCGCAGAGTTTGCGGTTTCGAAGGATCCTCTTTCAGGTCCATTTGTGGACTGGAATCGCCGCCGGCCTCTATGTCGCGGTGATCAGTATCTCCGGCAGCGCGATCGTCTATCGTCCGGACTTATATAGGACAGTCGTTGTCGCCGATGCCGGCCGCGCACGAATGCCCGTCGAAGCTGTCGAGCAAAGCGCCCGGCGAGCCTACCCAGCCTACGATCTCCTCAGCGTAACCGAGCCGCGAAGACCAGACCGGCCGGACGTAGTTGTATTGGAGCGCGATAATCAGCGCTACGCACGGCTCTTCGATCCGTACACCGGCGCGGATCTGGGCGATCCCCGATCCGGGCTCGATCACGCCCTCGGGTGGCTCGCCGATCTGCACGACAACCTGCTCTCGGGACTCACCGGCCGCACGTTCAACGGCATCGGCGCGTTTCTGCTTGTGTTACTCGCCTGCACGGGAATGATCGTCTGGTGGCCAGGGATCAACAACTGGCGCCGCAGCATGACGATCAACCCGCGAGCGCGCTTCGCCCGCGTCAATTGGGATCTGCACAGCGCAGTCGGCTTTTGGTGCTCGCTTGCGGTGCTGATTTGGGGAATTTCCGGCTTCTGCCTCTGCTTCCCGGGCGTTCTCGACTTCATCCTCGGCAACGAATTGCGGCTCTGGATCACGCGCCTGCATTTTGGCCGTTTCAACGCGGGTACGGAAGCGCTTTGGACCATCCTCGGCCTCGCGCCCGCCGCTCTCGCCACCACCGGTGCACTGATGTGGTGGAACCGCGTCCTCTCCAAGAAGGTTCAACATTGGCGGGAGGAGCGCGCCGGTGCAGCTTCGAATGGAATTTCACAAGCGCGGCCGGAATAATTCCGAGGCGTACGGCCCTACTGGCCAATCAATTCGACGGAGCGCTGCCAGAGTCCGTCCGATTGCATATTCAGTTTGATAAGTGCGCCTGCGAACGTCCCTTGCTGCGGCGCCATCTGCTGGACCAGGAGCGTGGCCGCGCGATGCACCCGATCATTGGCCACAGTGGTTCCATCATCCGGAAATTCCGGGCACTCGATCTGATAAAACAGCGCCCGCTGGCCTTGTTCCGCGCCTTCTTTGATCGTGCAATGGATGGTCTTGAAGTGCGGCGGTGTGTACTGTATGAGTGCCGCGCTCAGCTCCTCAATCGCAGTCGTCCGGGGCGAGTGTAAAACTCCACTCGTTAGAGCCTCTATCGGATCTTGCTCCCTCAGCTCCATGCCGGCCAGCAGTTCCTGGTCTTCGTACGGAAGAGTTCCGAATCCCTCTTGCCCAGGCTGTAGATCAAACCACCCGTTGATGGTTGCCAGACGAATGGACAGCGGATGCGAACTGTTGATCCTTTCGTACAGTGGCCAGACTTCGCTGTCACGCAGTGCCGCTTTCAGGCCCTTATAACCGTTCAGGAGCCAAACGAGTTGCCGGCGGCCAAACGCGGTGTCGTCCTCATCTTTCCCTTGCAGCAAAGTAAAATACTCGCCGCGAAGCGCGTAAGTCCCAACTTCCTCGGACTGCCGGTTCAGTGAATTGTTGAATTTCGCGCTGGCCTGCCCCGTGTCCGCCTCAAAAGTGCGGGCGTATATTTCGATCGCGAGCGCCGCGCGGGACGCGGGTGGCAGGCTATATCCATCCGTCAGAATGCGTTTCCAAAACTCGACCCACGCGGACTCCAGCGGCTCGCCCAGTTCGGTAGTCAGAGCATGCTCAGGCCACTTGGGGAAGGTCTTGTTCGGTTCCTCGATCCAGCGCATAAATGATTCCTCCGATCGCGCTCCTTGGCTGTTTGCCCGTTACGATCGGCAAATCGAAGCCCGAGGTTTAGACGCAAGTTCGGCGATGACCGGTGACCATCGCCAGCGTTAGCGATTTCTTACAACAAGGGAGACCAAATACTGTTGTGCGATCTGTTCGCCTCGAATCGATGACCATGTGTTGAAGATCTTCTCGGCCGACTTTACTTGATTGAGGGCATCAGCTGGATCCAAGTCCTCGGTGAGATTATAGTCCGCGAAATGCCGATCCTCCTGCAACTGAGTAAACGTGAGTGCAACAAACCTCAAGCTCGCCACAACCTGTAGATCTTCTCCGGTAAAGGGGAAGTCTCGCGTATTAGAAAGTCGATTGGATGCCGCCCTCATCGTTCCGTGGTCATAAGCCCGACCCAGCGCAGGCCTAAGCTCAACGTGGCTCCAATTAGAAGTTGCTTCCGCGATCAGCAAATGAAAAACAGCATAGTAAGCGGACGACACCGCCCTGCGAAGGCTCGCCTGAGTCGAGGGAGTCGTATGAACAAGGTGCAGGGCTTGGCTCAAAAGATCATCGTGGTAAGCCATCTTCGCCCACTGAGGAGCCTTTATGATTGCGCTGACTGGCTGCGAAAATTGAAATAGGGGTGCAGTCCCCAATTCTCGATCGGCCGCAGCTGATCGACCAGCAACGTGACAATGCGGCCTGTGACCTCGGTGAGAGTATCTTCCCTCGTCGCGGCGTCGGCCAAAACGACTCGAAAGAAGATTCCGGGCTCACCGGTCGAGTCTTCGCCAACGGTGTAGGTCACGTGGACAGCCTCCGGACCTAGCTTGCCAACCGCGCTCTTGATCTCGGCGTCAAGCTGCCCTTGATGGACGAATCCGGCGGGAACCATCGGCATATGCCCATTATCTCCTGTCTCGGCGCGCATTGCGGGATTGGCACAGGGTGGACACCTTTGTTGTCGAGCCCTCCAATCCGATGCATGCGCAATCAAAGAAAATTTCCGCTTTATTAGGATGCGCGGTAGGCGTGCCGTTCTCACCTCAGCAGCAGCGATTCACTAGGTTGGGTCTACGTAGGCCACAGGACCAAACGGCCTCAGACATAGGCTATTCTGGCAGTGCATTGTCGCCATGACCAAGGGCCCCAGAAGAGTAACGACGGTCGCCGAGTTTTTGCACGAGGTAGCTGCCCTCCGTGAGCTGTGGAAAAACGACAAAATCGATGAGTTGTGGTTCCGCGGTGAGTCGGCAAGACATGAGCGCACAACGCTGAAGCCGGTGCTCTACCGAAGCGACCGGCCGACGCAGGACATTCTGGACCTTGAGGACTATCTGTTCGAGGAATTCACACGGTCGGGCACAACGTTGGCTGAGGTGCATCCAGAAGACGACGCGGAGTGGTACTTCCTGATGCAGCACCATGGAGGCCCTACCCGCCTCCTGGACTGGTCAGACGGGGCGTTAATCGCGCTACATTTCGCACTGCCTTCAAAGTCGAGTTACAGCACGGCCGACGACGCTGTGGTGTATGTACTCGATCCGATCTGGCTGGTTGATCGGTTTCCTGACCCGATTGTTCCAAAGGAACTGGAGGAGAAGGAAGAGTGGAACGATCTTGATCTGTTCCTGCCGAGGTTGGGCGACCACGAGGAGGTTCCCATTCCCGACGACCCGCTCGTCCTAGAGTTTGAGAGGTTTACGCGGCGGATCGTGGCCCAGCGGAGTCGGTTTATAGTCTTCGGGCTGAATCGTGACCCCCTCGCGCCCTTGATCGCCGAAAATGACTCAAGGCTCGTGAAGATTGTTTTTGATGTTCGCGAAAGGCTCAGGCGCGGTATGATCTTCGTACCGCTGGCGTCACCGAAGCCGTCGTTTACCCTGACCTCAATGGATTAGGCCGCGAAATCGCAAATCTGTGGAAAGACTTCGAGCCAAAGCATACCGCCCGTGATAGGCACGACGAAGCCCAGAGGACTCACCGTCCTTGGTGGTCCCGCTTCACCAAGAAATTCACAGAACGCGATCGAGAGCGCCCATGATTTCAGAAACCGCAGCGGTATCGATCCGCTAGTCGACTTGGCGCAGGGGACCGGATAGTCGGGAGCTCAGAGAATAACGGCCACCTGCATACTCAGATTCGCAAGAGCGAAACACTTCCTACGGCCCAACAGGTTAATTTTGCCTCGGGCCTCGATATCTTGCTTTCAGAAATCGTACGGATAACGCGATGAACGCAGAGTTCAGTGCAAATCATCCAGCCGAAGGTATCCGAACTCGCCCCGCCGGTCACTCGCAATTGTCCCTTTCTCCCCTTCCTCCTCATCACCTTACCCGCCCCACGCCCTCCAGCAGCTCCCCCTACGCGCTATTCTTCCATCAGCCATGTTGACCGCGCGCCAACCAGCATCCAGCCACCGATCAACAGCAACTGGCGTCCGCCTCCCAGCCGCCAGCCACCAATCCCAGCCACGCCGCTCGCGGCCAATCCCGAAAAAAATCACCACCAAACACAAAACTAGCCCTCTGATGCGCCACCTGCCCCCAGAAATTTCTCGCCCCGCCGCAAACCACTGCCACGGCCCACGCCACCAACACACCAACAACTAACAACCAACAACCGTCCCCCCCAACCGCCTCCGGCGGCGCGTTGTATCCTGATCTAGAGGATCATTTTGAGCAGGATTGTACTCGCGTTCCGCAGTTTTTTCGCTATTCTCTTTTCCGGCCAGCTCCCCGCCGACATCGCGCAGGCTCTCGGCCTTTCGCAAAAAAAAGCGCCGCCCGCGCCTAAGCCCGCCGCCCCCACCCGCACCGCGCAGCCCTCCGACGGCGCGCTCCAAATCCTCGGAATCCTCCAGCGCGACGCCCGCCTCATCGATTTCCTAATGGAGGATATCGCCGCCTATTCGGACGACCAGATCGGCGCCGCCGTCCGCAATCTCCACGACCAGTGCCGCGACTCGCTCGCCCGCTACCTGCGCCTCGCGCCCGTGATCGATGGCGTCGAGGGCACGTTCACCAAGCTCGATTCGAACGACCCGTCCTCCGTCAAGCTCCTCGGCAACGTCCCCGTCAACGGCAAAGCGCCCGGCGGCGTGCTCCGCCACAAAGGATGGAAGGCCGAAAAGATCGACCTGCCGCCCATCGCGCCGAGCACGAGTGCAGTCGTCATCGCGCCCGCTGAAGTCGAAATCGAATAGCGCCCCCGGACAGCAATGAACATTGGCATCGACCTCGGCACGACGAACTCGGCCCTCGCCTACATCGAGCAAATTCACGGCGAGCTGCCCGACTATCCCGAGATCAAGGTCCTCGCGATCCCGCAGTACGTCGCGCCCGGCCAAGTGGAAGCGCGCCGAACATTGCCGTCGTTTTTGTTCTTGGGCGATCAGCGCTACGTCGGCGCATACGCTCGCGAACAAGGCGCGCTCGTTCCGACGAAATCCGTCCACTCCGCCAAGTCCTGGCTCTCGAATCCCGAGGTCGATCGCACCGCGCAAATTCTTCCGTGGGACGCGCAGGAGGGCGGCCGCGTGCTCTCGCCAGTCGATGTCTCGGCGGCGATTCTCACCACCATTCGCGACGCCTGGAATCAAACCCATCCCAACGCACCGCTCGCATCGCAGGACATCGTCCTCACCGTCCCCGCTTCGTTTGATGAAGAAGCCCGCGAGCTCACCGTCCAAGCCGCGCGCGAAGCCGGCATCGAAAAGCTCACGCTGGTCGAAGAGCCTGCAGCGGCGTTTTATTCCTGGATCGCGAATCACCTCGCGCAATCGCAGAAGAGCCTGTTCGATGGCCAGCTTGTGCTGGTCTGCGACGTCGGCGGCGGCACCAGCGACTTCACTCTGATTCGCGTCCATCGCGATGGCGACCGCATCGAGTTCACCCGCACCGCCGTCGGCAAGCATCTCCTGCTCGGCGGCGATAATCTCGATCTGACGCTCGCCTGGCTGGTCGAGTCGAAACTCGGAACACAGCTTTCCATCCGGCAACGCACCGCACTCCGCCGCCAATGTGCCGCGGCGAAAGAACGAATGCTCGCCGACGCGTCGCTCAAAAGTGTCGAGATCACCGTCCTCGGCGCGGGATCGTCGCTCGTCGGCGGCACTCTCAAGTCCGAAATCACGCGGGAAGAAGCGCTCGAACTCACCCTCGAAGGTTTCCTGCCTTTCTGCGACATCCACGACAGACCGGCCGAAGAAAAGCGCAGTCTGTTTCGCGAGCTCGGACTGCCCTATGTTTCCGACCCCGCCGTCACGAAACATCTGGCCGCGTTCCTCAGCGCCAATGAAGACGCCAAGCCCGACGCGGTTTTGTTCAACGGCGGCTTCTTCATCCCCGAGCTCTGCCAGCAACGCGTCGCCGACGTCATGGAGCGCTGGTACGGCAAGCGCCCGCTCATCCTGGAGAATCGCGATCTCGATCTCGCGGTCGCCGTCGGCGCGGCGTATTATTCCTACGTCAAAGCCACCGGAGCTGGACTGCTCGTGCGCGGCGGACTCCCTCGTTCTTACTACGTCGGCGTCGGCGCGAGCGATGCAGTCTGCCTTGTGCCGCGCGGCGCCGAAGAAGGCCAGACGCTTGAACTCGACAGTCAAGATCTGCATTTGGTCGCGAACCGTCCCGTGTCATTCCGGCTCTACAGTTCGCTCACTCGGGTAGACGATTCCGTCGGCCAACTGCTTCCGAGCACCGACACCGCCGATTTGCATCTGCATGCTCCGCTGAATGCCGTAATTAGATTCGGAAAAGCCGGCGAGCGACTGGTCCCGGTCAAACTTCGCGCGCATTTAACCGAAGTCGGTACTCTCGAAGTCTGGGCCGATTCCAAAATCAGCGAGCACCACTGGCGTTTGCAATTCGAGCTGCGCAAAACTGCCGACGCACGATCGAGCGGTAAGCCTGCGGCCGTTGTCAGCGACGATTCAATCGCGCAAGCTGAAGCATTACTTGAAGCTGCCTTTCGCGCCGGAACCCTGACCCCTGAGGAGCTTCCAAGCAAGCTGGAACAGGCGTTGGCCCTAGGACGTAACTCCTGGCCCCTCAGCGCGATTCGGAAGTTTGGTGATCATTTACTTGACCTGGCTGAGAGCCGTCGAAAATCGCCTGCTCTCGAAATGCGCTGGCTGAATCTGACCGGTTTCGCGCTGCGTCCCGGCTTCGGATTTCCCGGCGACGATTTTCGCATCGAGCAAGCTCGCCGCATCTACGCCGGCGGACTCCAGTTCCCGAATCAAGTACAGAACGAAATCGACTGGTGGATTTTTTGGGGCCGCGTTGCCGGTGGTCTCAACAAAAATCAACAGGTAGATATTTTCCAGCGTCTTTCTCCTGTGCTCTTGCCGCGCGGCAGCAAGCGCCCGCGCATCAACAACAGCTTGCTCCGCGAAATGTGGCGAACGGGCGCGAGCCTGGAGCTGCTTCCGTTGCAAACCAAAACCCAACTCGGCGATGCTCTGATCGCGCAAGTGAAGAAAGGCGAGATGGTGGAGACCGGGCTCTGGTGCCTCTCGCGCATCGGCGCGCGAAAGTTGTTCTACGGTCCCATCAATCAAGTGCTGCCGGTGCAGGCCGCAACGCGCTGGGTGGAAGCTCTTCTCAAAGTTCCAAAAGCTGAAGATGCCGTCGTCGCGATTGCTCGGCGCACCGGCGATTCCACGCGCGATCTAAGCCCCTCGACAATCGACATGATCCGCAAGCGGATTCCCGAGGCCCTGCTCCCTGCGCTCGAAGGCGAAGTAGAAGAGGATCTCGGCAAAGTATTTGGCGAAGAGCTGCCGTCGGGTTTGGTAGCAGCCGCATCGTGACCGAAGACAGCATTACTCGAAAACTTCGGCGGCGTTCCCCGCTGATCGGCGACGATTGCGCTGTCATCCCGTCGCTGGCTGGCCCAGACCTGCTTCTCAAAACAGACCTCAGCATCGAGGGCGTTCACTTCACGCGCGATTCGACCGCTGAAGAAATCGGCGCGCGAGCGGTTGCTCGAAGTTTGAGCGACATCGCCGCAATGGGTGGAACGCCGTTGTATTGCCTGGTCTCGATGGCGCTCGCGCCTTGGACCGACGAACGATGGATCGATGATTTCTATCGCGGCGTTTATAGAGCGCTGCGTAAGTCAAAAACATCGCTCGCCGGCGGCGATATTTCGCACGCCAACCAATTCGTCTGCGATGTGATGATCTGCGGATCTGTCGCAAAAGGCAAAGCGCTCTTGCGTTCCGGCGCAAGAACGGGCGATCTGATTTATGTTTCAGGGCGGCTCGGCGGCTGGCGTCACAAACCAGTGATCGTTCCCCGCTTGGATTTCGGCCGCAAACTCGTTGCCGTTGCGACAGCATGCATGGACATCAGCGATGGCTTGGCACTTGATCTCCATAGGCTGTGCCGCGAATCCGGTGTCGCCGCGGAACTGGAGGAAGTTCCTTTGCTCAAAGGCGCAACGCTCGATCAAGCGTTGCACGATGGCGAGGATTACGAATTGCTCTTCACCGCGCCACCGCGCGTAAAAGCCCCCGGCATCAAGATCGGCAGAATCATCAAAGGCAAACCAGGCACAGTTCGCTTTCAAGGCCGAATCCTCAAACCAATTGGCTATGACCACACCAGACAAAATCCTTGAACTGATCGATGCTTTCCGAAGATCGAAGACGATGTTTGCGGCCGTCAAACTCGGCATCTTCGACGGCGCTCGTCCGACGGATCATAAGGCCCTGCCGCGCTTGCTCGATGCCTGCGTCGCGCTCGGTCTGCTCGAGAAACGCGATGGCGCGTACATCAATACTCCGGAGGCCGATAAATATCTGCGGTCACACAGTCCCGATTCGTTGACCGGCTACATCCACTATTCGAACGAGGCGCTTTATCCGATGTGGGCGCATTTGGAAGACGCGATCCGCGAAGGCACGCCGCGCTGGCACCAGACGTTTGGCGTCGAAGGCGGAATTTTCTCGGGCTTCTTCAAAACGGAGCACGACAAGACCGAATTCCTGAAAGGCATGCATGGATTCGGGCGCCTCAGTTCGCCGGCGGTAGCCGCGGCATTCGACCTGAGCCGATTTCATCGAATGATCGATCTCGGCGGCGCAAGCGGGCATCTTGCGGAGGCGGTACAGGAGCGATATCCGAAGATCGATGCGAAGGTTTTCGATCTTCCCGAAGTAGCCCAGCTCTATCCCGGTACGATTCCCGGCGACTTTTTCACCGATCCCCTGCCCCAGGCCGATCTCTATAGCCTCGGCCGGATTTTGCACGATTGGTCCGACGAAAAGATTCATCGCTTGCTCGAAAAGATTCACGCGGCGCTGCCCGCCGGCGGCGGTTTGTTGATCGCCGAAAAGCTGCTCGCGCCCGATCGTGTTTCGGCCCACATGCAATCGCTGAATATGCTGATCGGCACCGAAGGCCGCGAGCGATCGGCCGCCGAATACGAGGCGCTTCTTCGCGCGGCGGGTTTTTCGAAAAGTGAAAGCCGTGTCACCGGCGCATACCTGGACGCGGTGCTCACGATCAAATGACATCCGCGAAACTCTTTCGAAGCCGGTTGAACCAAACGTTACCCAAGAAGAACAGGGCCAGCGCAATGGCCCACAGCTTGATGAGCGGCAACAATTCCGGAGCGTGTCCTTCGAGGAAACACGGCGCGATATCCCCGCACCAATATATACAACGGATTTTGACGCACCACCGCCGAAATCGCGGGCGAAAGTTTGTTCGACTCGGGATAGCAAATCGGCGTCACGAAGAACCACAGTGTCAGAAACAGCGCCATGATCTGGCCCAGGTCGCGCATGTACACCCCGAGCGCGGCCAAAAACCAGCAGACTCCCAGCGTAAACATCAACTGCGGAATCACGAGGACGGGCAGCCACAACACCGCGGCGGGCAGCGTGTGGCGAATGATCAGCAGTGCCGCAACGAATATTCCGGCGCCGAAGATTTCGGTCACGAATCCCGATACCACTTGGTTCACCGGCAACGTGTCGAGCGGGAACACCAGCTTCTTGACGAAGTTGCGATGCTCGAAAATCACGTAGGCCGCGCGTCCCACGGGTTCGGAAAACGCCAGCCACGGCAACATGCCGGCGAGAAAATAGAGCGCGAAGCCGGTGCGGCTTTGATCGGGTCCGAAGCGCGTTTGCAGAACGATGCCGAATACAAAAAAGTACGTAGCCATCAGCAGCAGCGGATTCAGCAGCGTCCAGAAAACGTCGCCGAAGGAGCCGCGATACCGCGCGAGAATGTCGCGGCGCGCCATCGAAGCGATCAGCCGGTGATTTTGGACGATGGCGCGCACCGGCGCGGCAATCAGTTTTGGCAGAGCAGCCCACATCCGGCGCCAGCGCAACGAGCGAACGGTGGTGATCTCGTTGCCCAAAATTTGAAGCTGGCTATGTTCGGCCGAGACATTCACGCGCAAGAACCTCTCGCCGCGATCATAAGCCCAACCCGCGGGCGCCTGGATAGGCGAGAGATAAACTTCGTAGCCGCCGGAATCCGGCTGAAACGGAATCTCGATGTCGAACTTGGCGCTCGATCCCGGTGGAACGTCCGTGGATACAGGCGTCCAAGCGCCTTCTTCGATGAACACGCTCGATTGCGGATCGTAGAGTTGCCAGCCGAGCGAAAAGTTTTCAGGTTTCCAGATGTGACGTGATCGATTTTCAATCGAGAGTGAGACTTGCAGCACGGTCCCTTGGGTGCGGAGCTGAACGTTCATTGATACAACCAGTCCGGGTAGCGCTCGCGAACCGGTCCGCGCTTGCGGCCGACGGCGTAGATTCCGTCGCCTCGCAAATCCGCCGGCATCTCATAACGCTCGATCAAATGCTTCACCCACTCGTGTTCGGGGTGAGGCTCATCGCGGAACGGCCCGGTCTCGAGCAGCGTCATTTCAAAGCCGGCGTAGTAAAACAGCAGCACGATTTCGCGCGCAGTATATTCGCGATTATGGCGCGCCTCCGGTTCCTCGCCCTCCGCGCGCGGCCGAATGTAAGCGGGGAAAAATCCTGGATGATAGCCCGCCAAAATCGCGGTGATCGCGCGCAGCGAACCGATGTTGGGAGTGGTGAGTACCAGGTGGCCATCCGGACGCAGGATCCGGTTGATCTCCGCCATCATGTGCATCGGGTCTTCGGTGAGATGTTCCACCAGTTCGCAGCACAGCACCGTTGAAAAATAGCCGTCGCCGTAGGGGAAGCGATCTTTTTCCGCGTCAAACAGTTCGAGCGTACATTCGAATTCTTCGCCCGTTATCGATGTCACGTTGCGGTGGCTGGTTGTTCCTGCGGGTCCGAAATAACAGCCTCGCACTTCGCCATAGCCGAGACGGGTCTGGAGCGCGGCAGTGATCTGTAGGTAGGAGCCCATCTCCAGAATGCGGTCTTCGGGACCGCCTGGCGGCGTGACCGCGAGCGTCTTCTCGAAGCGGGTCAAATGAGTTTCGATGTAGCCCTTAGCCGCTTCATCGGGCGCCCAAGAGAGGATGTACTCCGGCTCGACGTGCGGTGCGGTCTCCGGTGGATTGGCGGACTCGGGGATTGTGACCGGGGTAGCAGCAGGCGCCGCGCCGTTGTGTGCGACGCGTTCCAGAAACTCCGCATAACGGCGGGCGACTTGGGGCCATGTGCATTCGGTCTCAACCCACTGGCGCGCGCGCGCGCCGAGCCCTTTGCGGATTTCCGGACGGCCGACTAGCAGATTCAGGTATTCGAAGAGGTGATCTTCCTCACTGGCATCCACGGGCGCCTTCAGGCAGATGGTTTCAGGCAATTCGCCGAATGACCCGACTTCAGAAACGACGACGGCCTTACCCAATCCAAGCGCACGCATCAACGTGCCCGAGTTTTCGCCTACCGTTGGATATCTGAGATTCAGGATGATATCGCAGGCCGCCAGGTAGCCGACAAAGTCGTCGATCGGTTGGAATCCGAGCACTCGCACGAATGCGCCGAGACCCAGGGAGTTGATCAGCGAACGTAACTGCAATTCCGGATGCGGCTCGCCGACCAGAATCATTTTGGCCGTTGGATGAAGACGCACCAGCCTTCGGAATGCCCGTAACGATTCGGCGATGCGCTTGTACGGTTTCAGAAAACCGAAGATGCCGATGAGCGGGGTTGTCTCATCCAGTCCCAGGCGCTCGCGAAAATCGGAACGGCTGGCGTTGGGAATCCAGGCGCCATGGGGGATGCGGGCCACGGCGCCGGAAAATCCCGCGCCGCGCAATTCGGTTTCGACGCAGCCGCTATGAACGATGGCGGCTTTGGAGCTATCCAGCAAACGGCGCAGCATGGGAAGGCCCTCGTAATCGGGGCCAACTTCCAGCCCGCGCACGCGGCGCGCAAAGGCCAGCGCTTCAGGACCCCCTTCGTGTTCCACAGCGCGCATGTAAGCATCCCAATCGCCGCGTTTGATGGTGATGTCGGCGATCAAATGGTGCAGGTTGGCTTCATGCACCACCACGATACCCGGATGCTCGATCGCCATTTCGTAGCAGAAATCATGATGGACGTTGTTGCCCACCTGGTAGAGCGCGACATCGAAATCACCGGGACGAAACGATGGCGGCTTCGATGAAAAGACTTCGACGTCTACCAGCTTTCGCAGCTCGTCGAGCAAAGCAGCGGAATAGTCGGCGATGCCACTACGCGTCGGCGGAAGCGGGGAAAAGAAGGCGACCTTGAGTGCCACGGGGTCCGTTGGGAAGAACTACTTCACCAGTTCCATCGAGAATTTGCCCAGCGCCAGAGGCACGCGCACGGCTGCTAGCGTGCGAGCCGGGTCTTTCAGAAACACCATTTCGAAACTGATGTTGGAGGACGGTCCGGTTACCGTCGCGCTGATGCGGTCGGCGTCCACGGAAGCATTTCCGATCTTGAGGCTCTCGGTACCCGCGGAGCTCAGCTGCACTTGGTAGGGCGCACCGAAGTAGATGGTCTCACCGGAAGGAATGCGCCCCTGACTTAATTCTTCGCGCAGGAAGTAGAGGAACGTCAGAGCGTCTTTGCTGCACGTAGAACCGCTCATTTGAGACTGCCCGGAGCCCGATCCGCGCGTGACCGTGCCGTTCGTGGAATCAAAAGTCTCTTTATCATCGGCTTTCTTTGACCCATGCGAGATCGATTTCTCGAATTCAGAAGAGCAGAAAGCGCCAGCGGCGTCGGATGTGTAGCGATCGCTGACCGTGAAGGCGGGGGCGCCCGCGTCCAAGTCAAATACAAAATGCATATGGCCGGGCTGGCCGGAGGAGCCCGCCGAACTGGAAGCGACCAAGGTAGCTTCGCCCAAGCTCACTCCCGTCGGCCAGTTGACGCTGTAGCGCACGCTTTCGTTGGGGAGCGTGGGCGCGAAGATAGGCGCGGCCATGGCAGTGAACGCCAACAGCAGCAAGGGACCGGTGGTGTTTGAGACCAGGTACTTCATCGGGGTACAGCGGAAATGGACTTGCTTCGCACTTCGGGCACGTTCTTGGCACGCCCACCAACAGCATAATACAGATCCAGCGTTTTCGCGGCGGTACGTTCCCAACTGAACATGGCCGCGCGCTGCGCTCCCAAGCGCTCCATGCGCAAGCGCAATTCCGGATTGAGCAACAAGTCGCGCATGGAAGAGACGAAATCCCGCTGCGAGCAGGGATCGAAAAGAATCGCCGCGGAATCGGCCACTTCGGGCATGGCCGAGGTGTTGGAGCAAGCTACCGCGCGCCCGCACGCCATGGCCTCCAGAATGGGCAATCCGAAACCCTCGTAGAAGGATGGATAAACCATCAGGTCGCAAGCGCCGTACAGGCGGTGTAACTGATCGTCGTCCACGAAGCCGGTAAAGTGGATGCGATCGTGCGCCGACGATCTTTTCGCGGCCGTGCGGACTGTTGGAGCATACCAGGATTCCTTGCCAACCACGACTAAGTGGTGCGGCAACTGCGGATAAGTCTGCACCAGTTCCTCAAACGCCCGAATGAGTCCCAAGTGATTCTTGCGCGGCTGAAGATCGCCCACTGTCAGGATAAAGGGATAGGGCACCTTCAGCGATGCCGGCAGGGCGCGCTGGGCCGCCTCACGCGCCACGGGGTGAAAGGCCGAGCTGACACCGATCGGCAACACGGCGACTTTTTGTTCTTCGAGCTGGTAGGCTTCAAGAATGCGGTGCTTGGAGAATTGGCTGGGCGTGAGTACGCAGGCCGCCGATTGGACGGTGCGCCGCACGGTCAGGCGTAATTGCAAGGCGCGGAACGCCGTGAAATACTCGGGATGCTCCAGAAAGCTTACGTCGTGCACACTCACTACAACAGGCGCGGCGCAACGGATCGGCGCGGTATATTGCACATGCAGTAAGTTCGGCCGGTCCTGCGCGACCCGTCTCGGCAGATCGTAGCCGAGCCGCAGGTAGGGGTTGATGGCGACGCGCCTCTTCTGGAACCGATCGGGCACATCGTCAAAAGCATCCCGGCGCGAAATGTAGGCGACAAAGTCCGCCTCGCGATCGAGCACGGCGAAACAATTCAGTAAATTCCTAATGTATGTTTCGTTCCCCGTTAAGTGTTGGCCGATCGCATGAGCGTCTACCGAAAAACGCATGACCATCTCCAGTATAGAGTGTTTCTTGTCCTGAACGAGCCTTTCACAAAACGTTTACAGGCCGCGAACAGTCCTATCTTTCCTTTCGCGGGGAGATTCGGGGCACACGTCCGGAGTTTGCTTGCTCACGGTATGTCGTGAACGCTTTACCCCACGAATTCGACCGTTCTCACCCTTGCCCGTTACCGATGAAAACGGGACCCAACGCATTCCAAGCAGCTTGCCAAGTATAGCGCTCTTCGTAGAGACGGCGTCCGGCGGCGCCGATGCGGGCACGATCGTCCGGCAGCGCGAGGAGCTCGGAAACGGCGGTGGTAAAGCTTTCCGGATCGTCGGCCAGCAGCAGGTGGTCGCGATCCTTGCATTCCAGTCCCTCGGCTCCGATTCGAGTGGAGACAACCGGCGTTCGCGCGGCCCAGGCCTCCAGAATCTTGATGCGCGTGCCGCTTCCAGCCAGCACCGGCACGACGGCCACTTGCGATTGCGCCAGGACAGCGATGGCGTCCTGGACGAAGCCGGTCAGCTCAATGCGCGGATCGCGCGCGGCCAAGCCGCGGATGGCGTCCGGGTTTCTGCTGAGAATCTTCCAGCGCAACTGCGGCCAGCGCGATTGGAGGGCAGGCCAGATCTTATCGTTAAAGAATTGAACGGCGCGGACGTTGGGAGGATATTCGAGATTGCCGCTGAAGACAATCTCGAGGCGTTCGGCGCGCGGAGGAGGAGCGACATACGGGATCGCATTCGGATATACGCAGATGCGTGCATCGGGAACAATTCCCTGCACCAGGGCCGCGTCGCTTACAGACGTGGTGAGGATATCGTCAAATTGCGGCAACCACTGGCGCTCGAACTCGAGGGCGGCCCGGGCAAAGCGGCGGAATCCGTAGGAAGGCAACCCACGTTCGGAATCGGCCATGCTGTGATGCCAGGCCGAATCGACGTTGTGCAGATCCATTACGAGGCGTTTGGTGCAGTCGCGGAGCACGGCAGCGTAGGGAGCGGTCCAGAAGTGATCGAGCAGAGCGGCTTCGTATTGGCGCCCCGCCACGTGCTGGGCGATGATGTCTTCGAATCCCGAGAAGCGGTCAAACAGCGGCGGGCGATTCCTGGCTAGACGCGAAGCGGTTCGCAGAATGCGCGCAAACTGTCCTTTGAAATGAAACGGGAGGGGGACGGTGTCGACTTTGGTAACGAGGCCCGGCGGAATTGCATCGGCCGGGTGGGGGGCGCCCGGCTCGCGGAAAATGATGGCGTGCACGGCGAAGTGACGGGCCATGTATTCCAACAGGGACGCCGCGCGCATGGGGCCGCCCCCGACAATGGGATAAGGTGCGTCCACGGACAGGAAGAGCGCCGGAGGCTTTAGGGACGGCCTATTTTCGGAATCGGCGGATGGCCTGTTCATACACGGCTTTCGTTAGTCTGGCTGTTTTGGTCCAGGAGAATTGAGCGGCTCGATGGATGGCGCGTTCGCGCCAGGCGCGCATCTCGAGGGGTTGTGCGATGGCTGCGCGGAGCGCGTCCAACCAGGCGCCGCGATCGCGAACGTCCAGAAGAATCGCGCCGGGGCAGGAACTGGACGCTTCCCCCGAGGCGCCGGCAACCTCGCGGATGGACGGGATCGGTGGAGGCAATCACAACAGCTCCGCATTGCATGGCTTCGAGCACTGGCAGACCAAATCCTTCATAGTATGACGGGTAAAGGCATGCGGTGGCGCCCGAGTACAAACCAGGCAGCTCGTCCTCGGGCGTAAAGCCGGGTTGGTGCAAGCCCGGCTCGGGGGGGATCTCGGGGAAATCCGTGCGGCGGCGGCCCGCCAGGATCAAGTCGATGGGATGATCGCGACGCAGTTCGCGCCAGAGGTCGAGGAGCAGGGCGATGTTTTTTCTTGGCTCAAGCGTGCCGACGTACAAGAGGTACGGTGGGGCGTCGGGCGTCGACTGCTCGGGCGTTGAGTGAAACGCGGGGTTGGCAGCCAGCGGCACCACCGCGATGCGATCGGCAGGCAGGTGAAAGCGCTCGATGGCCTGGCGCTTCACCGCTTCAGAATGCGTGACGATCATGGTGGCAAGGCCGAGGCGGAGCAACATGGGAGTGCGGCGGCGCACGCGATCCGACTCAGCATGCCAGGAGGGGTCCATCCAAGGCGAAAGATCATGCAGGGTCATGACGCTGGGGCGCAAGGGTAGGTACGGCACGGCGAAATCGGTCCCATGAAAGACGTCGATGCCCAGGCGCGAGATCTCGCCCTGCAGTCCCCAGGACCACCAGCGGCGCTCGAGCATGTTGCGGGGACCGTGGCCGGTCTTGACGTTGGATCGCGAGAAGGGCGCAGTGAAGCTTTGATCGGATAGCAGCCAGAACTGGTCGTCGGGGAAGGTTTGGGCGAGGGCGCGGGTCAGTTCCTCGGTGTAGCGGCGCACTCCGCCGCTGGGAACGGTCAACGGAGTCGCGTCGAGCGCGATCTTCATCATTCGATGATACGGGAAGAATTCAGAAGTCAGAATTCAGAAGTCAGAATGGGGAGTAGGAATTCAGTAGAATCAAGCATGACCAAAGAAGAGATCCTATTGGCCCAGAGCGAGCACCTTTTCCCCAGCGTGTTCCATTACTATAAACAACCGCTGGTCATCTCCCACGCCAAGAACCAATACGTTTGGGACGCGGATGGCAATCAATACCTGGACTTTTTTGGCGGCATCGTGACGGTCAGCGTGGGCCATTGCAATGAATCGGTGAACAAGGCTTTGCACGCGCAGATCGACAAACTGCAGCATGTGTCGACCGTTTTCGCTAATGAGCCGCAGGCGGCGCTGGCGAAGAAGTTGGCGCAGATTACGCCCGCCGGGAAACTGACGAAATCGTTCTTCACCTCGAGCGGGACCGAAGCGAACGAGACCGCGATTCTGGCGGCGCGCTGCTACACGGGATCGACCGAGATTGTCGCGCTGCGCTATGCGTACCACGGCCGGTCGTCCATGGCTATGAGTCTGACGGGGCAATCGAGCTGGCGGCTGGGACCGGTGACGCAAGCGGGAATCGTTCACGCGGTGAACGCCTATTGCTATCGCTGCCCGTATGGTTTGTCGTATCCATCGTGCGAAGTGCGCTGCGCGCAGGACGTGGGCGAAGTGATCCGCACCACTACGTCGGGACGCATTGCCGGATTCATCGCCGAGCCAATTCAAGGCGTGGGCGGTTTTATCACGCCTCCCAAAGAATACTTCCCCATCGTGGCCGAGACCGTGAAGAAGCACGGCGGCGTGTTCATCAGCGACGAAGTGCAAACCGGGTGGGGGCGCACCGGAGGGAAATGGTTCGGGATCGAGCAGTGGGGCGTGCAGCCGGACATTATCACCAGCGCCAAGGGATTAGCTAACGGCACTCCGATTGGACTGACGATTGCGCGGCCGGAGATCGCGGACTCGGTGCGCGGCGCGACCATTTCGACCTTCGGCGGAAATCCGATCGCGACCACCGCAGCCAAGGCTGTGATCGATTTCATCGAGGATCAGAAGCTCGGGATCAACGCCGCCGAGGTGGGCGCCTATTTCCGCGACAAGCTGCTGGAGCTGCAGGCCAAGCATCCCATCATCGGCGACGTGCGCGGCATGGGACTACTGCAGGCCGTCGAGCTGGTGGAAGATCCCGTGAGCAAGACTCCGGCGGTGGTGCAAACCGCGGCCGTCATGGAAGCGGCGCGGGAGAACAGAATTTTACTCGGCAAGGGCGGGCTGCACGGCAACGTGCTGCGCTTCTCGCCGCCGCTGAACATCAGCAAATCGGATGTAGACGAGTTCGCGCGGCTTCTGGATGCCAGTTTGGTGCGGGCGTCCGCATTTGCCGTAGCGTAGGGAAAGAGAAAATGTCAATCGACGAAAAAGCATTCTACAAAGAGTCCCGGACGACTAAGCCCATCACTTTGAATTGCCCGTTTTGCAGGACGGCGGATTCGTACGATCTGCCGTGGCTGGTGAGGACCAAAGTGGACCGCCTGCCGGGCCATGCCGACGAGCGCGATCGGGCGAAATTCAAGAAGGCCGCGAGTTACATGGTGCTGCTGGATGACAAGGTGATGTGCAAAAATATGCGATGCCGGAAGCGTTTTGACGTTTCGGGGATCAAAACCACGGCGTTCATTTAGTTCACCGCGGTCTTGCCGGGGAAGAATCGGGATTCGGGTTCGGTCCGTGAAAGAGCTTGTGCTTGAGGTCGGGCCAGAATTCCTTGAGGACTTGCGAGGCCGAGTCGATTCCGATCTGCATCCACCACGTTTCGATGTTGTCACCCACATTGCGCTGGTCCGGCGTGTAGGCGTTCGAGATAGCGGTGCCGGCTGCGTTGCCCGCGATTTCCGAGAAGTTGAAGCGAGTGCCGCCGGAATCCGTTTTCGTGACAAATACGCGCGTAGCGGCGTACCAGGTCCGCGACCACTTCCGGCCGGTTCCGCGGCGAAAGTAGCGCGGGTCTTCGTGAAGAATGCTCGGGAAAATTCCTTCCGTCATCATGTTGCCGATGACCTGGTCAGCGTAAGCTGTCCCTACGCGCCGGCCGTAGCCCGCCCATCCCTGACCGAAAGACGGATTGGCATTATCCAATTGGCCGTAAGCGGCAATGAAAGCGGCAAGGCCGAGGAGCGGATAATCGAACGAGTCTTTAGCCGCAATGGTGAATTTCTGTTGCATGGTGATGGGCATGTAGACAGCGGACTCGTTGGCCGTGCGGTAATTGGGAAGCACGCCGAAGATGCGCTTGTCAGGCGCCGGGGCTTCGGTTTGACCGGGTTGCAGAGGCGGCGGCTCTTGCGCGGCCGCGGAGAGCGCGATCAAGAGCCAGAGAACGGGCAGGGATATCTTAAATGAAGTCATTCGTATAGTGTTGGCGACGCGCCGCGATGGGGTTCGTTACAAACTTTACGGAACCTTAAACGACGTTACCTGGCGAGGCCCGTATCCAATCTGACGGCCTTGGGATCCGGATCACTGCTAGCGCGGTGAGCTTTTCGTATTGGTATGCGCGGTATTCCGCGGTGGGGTGTACTGGTCGCGTATTTCATTTGGTGAGCACTCGCGGTTCGGATCCGGCGTATGTCTACGCGGTGGCGGCGGTTTCGCATTTGTCGTTCGCGGCGTTTGGTCCGACCGAGCTGCGGCTGTTGCTGATTGCCGGGAACATCGCCCTGCTGCGGAGCCCCTACGCGATGATCGTTGGCAAGCAATACCTGCTATTCGACGTGGGCGGCGCGATCGGGATCGCGGGCATGGGCGTGGCGCTGGTATGGTCCATCGTGAAGCACACCGGGCAATTGTATCGGGCCGAGCGGGTGAGCTAAGGCTTCAGCGACGCCGTGTAGGCGACAATGTCCAGCATTTCTTCGTCGGTCAGATTGGCGACCACGGGCTTCATCAGTTGAGTCCAGGTGCCGTTCCGCGTGCCTTGCTTCATGTCGTTGAGTTGCCGCATTAAGTAGCTGGGCGAACGGCCGGCGATGCCGGGCACGGGTCCGAGCCCAGTCAGACCGGCGCCGTGACACAGCGCGCATTGCGTGGTTTTGCTGGACGCCTTAGTGACCAACGCTTCGCCTCGCTTGATGCTGCCGGGCGGGACATAGGCGAAGAATCCGGAGTGGGGATCGCGCAGGACTTCGGTGGCCTCGGCATTCTCGGGCGTTTCGAGGATGCGCTTGCCGAGCGGCTCCTTTTCATTGCCCTCGACCAAGAACATCCCGTTGGCGTTGCGGGTCTTCGGGACCGTGGTGGTTTCGATGACCTTGATCCAAGGCGTCCATCTCATGGCGCCGAAGTATTCGGCGGCGGCCTTGATCTCGTCGTCGGTCATGTTCTGGGCAAAAGTCATCATGAGCTTCGTGTTGTTTTTGCGAGGCTCGGCGCTCTTGCGCTTGCCGTCCCTGAAATCGTGCATGGTCTGGATAAAATACTCGACCGGCAAACCGGCCACTCCGGCGTTCTCCTGGCGGCCCTTGCCGTTGGGATAGTGGCACAAGCCGCAAGCCCAGACGTCGGGTTTCTTGCCGTGCGCGACGACGTCGGGCATGGCCGGGTGATCGCCGGGATACCAATCGGCGGGGCCAAAGCGGTCGGCGATTTGCGCGCGGGTGAATGCGCCGCTGCTGCCTTCGAGGTGTTTGACGCTGGTGTCTGGCGCGGCCGGGGTTGCGGGCGGAGCGCCGGCGGGTGGCGCCGCGGGGATGGCGTAAGCCCATGGAATCGGTTCAGTGGATGCGGCGAATGCAAACACGGCGGCAGCCGCGACGATCGCGACGCTGAAGATGGTTTTCATATGAACTCCTTGTGACACCAGTTGGGGATGATATCACGGGTACTCCCGTGTTGCACGGCGTGGTTACTAGCTTGCGTCTACCCTCGGATTGCGTAGTAAAGGCCAGCCGCAAACAGGAGCCCTCCGGGAATTAAATCCGGCGCGTTGACCAGCGTATGCTGCGTTATCGGCGAAGGAAGATGAGCCGCCGTTTGGCTATCGAATCGTGGCGAGCAGGCCGTGTGATGACGGTGGATTCGAAGTCGTCATTGAACCTTCACGTTACGATCCAGCCCAAAACTCCTCAGTTTTCAGGCGCTTCCATCCAGAACAAAGCTTAGCCAATTGTTTCCAACGTTATAATCCCTTGTTGTTCAAGATGAAGTTCACACGACGTTTTACCGCCGGAGGCAGTCGCCGCGCGGTTACGTCGCGGTTAGCGTCGCGGTTAGCGCAAATTACCAAACGAACCCAACGCGCCCCGTACTCTTGACATCTCCACTCCATCTGACCAAAATATGAATGGCGAAGAAAAGGCGAAATTGCATGAACCCAAACGCCGCTCGCATCACCACGCTCGCACTGCGCCCGGACGCATGGAATGCAGCACCGCCACGGGACTGCCTCCCCACCGGCCTCGACCCGCTCGACGCCATCACCGGAGGCTTTCCCGCGCGGCGCCATCTCGGCCATCCTCGGCCCGGAAAGCTCCGGCCGCACCACGCTCGTCCATTCGCTGCTCGCCGCCTCCACCTCCCAGCTTGAAATCTGCGCCTACGTCGACACCGACGACTCTTTCGACCCCGTATCGGCCGCCGCAGCCGGCGTCGCTCTCTCGCAGCTCGTCTGGATTCGTTGCGGCCACAACGCCAACCACGCGCTCAAAGCCGCCGATTACTTGCTCCACGCCGGCGGATTCGGCGCCATCGTCCTCGACCTCTGCCAGGTCCCCGCGCGCATCTCCAACCGCATCCCCATCTCGTATTGGTACCGATTCCGCCGCGCCATCGAAAACACCCCGACCATCCTCACGTTGCTCGAACGCGAGCCCATGGCCGCCTCCTGCACGTCGCTGATGCTCGAACTCGAGCGCAAGAAAACCATCTGGACCGGCGCGCCCGGCTTCTCGCTCCTGCGCGAAGTGGAACTCGAAGCAGCCTCGCGCAAACCCGTGCGGCCGCAAACGGCTCAATTCCAGTCCAAAGCAATATGATGTTCGCCTGCATCCACGGCACTGGCGATTTGCCCGCGATCGCCGCCGACTTCTCACCATCCTTCGAACAGACCGCACCTGATACCGTCCTCTTCCGCATCGATGGCCTCCAACGTCTCCACGGCTCGCCGCAGCAGATCGCGCATGCCATCGCCCAGCGCTCCGGCGAAAACATCAACATCGCGATCGCCGAAACCGCCGACGCCGCCATCCTCGCCGCCCGCAACTTCCCCGGCGTCACTGTCGCGCCCGATCTCAACGATCTCGACATCTCCACGCTCCCGCTCACCGAAGAAATGGCCCAGGTGCTTCGAAAGCTGGGGCATCTACACACTCGATCAACTGGCCCAACTGCCCGAAAACGGCCTCGCTGAACGCTTCGGACCGCATGGCGTCTACCTCCAGCAACTCGCTCGCGGCGCCATCCATCGGCCGCTTAAAATCTTTCAGCCCGAGACCACTTACGAAGACCGCATCGAGCTCGATCACCCCGTTAGCCTGCTCGAACCGCTGCTATTTCTAATCGCGCGCCTGCTCAACGATCAATGCGCCCGTCTGCTCTCGAACGCCATGGCCGCTAACGAAGTAACGATCCATCTTGAACTCGAAGACCATCCCGCGCATATCCGCACCCTCCACCTCCCCGTCCCCATGCGCGAAAGCAAATCGCTGCTGAAGCTTCTGCAAATGGATCTCGAAGCGCATCCGCCGCAAGCGCCAACCATCGCCCTCTCGCTCTCGCTCAAACCAGTGCACCCGCGCACCGTCCAAACAGGAATCTTTCTCCCGGTCACCCCCGCGCCCGACAAACTGGAACTCACCCTCGCCCGCATCCGAGGCATCGTCGGAGAAGCGAACGTCGGCATCCCCGAGCTCCTCAACACTCATCATCCCCATCCTTTCCGATTGGTCACGGCGCAGCCATCAGTCACCAGTCACCAGCCACCAGTCACCAGCCACCTGGCACTTCGTTTCTTCCGTCCTCCCCTCCCCGCCACCGTTTCACTCGTAGACAACCGTCCGGCGCGCATCACTGCATCGGGCATTCACGGAAAAGTTCTCAACGCCGCCGGACCCTGGCGAACCTCAGGCGATTGGTGGACCACCACTGCCTGGAATCGCGATGAATGGGACATCGCGCTTTCCAACGGCGCACTCTATCGCATTTACCGCGATTCCCACTGGTTTGTTGAAGGCTCCTATGACTAACTCACCAGCCACCAGCCACCAGTCACCGTATGTTGAGCTCCACGCGCGCTCCGCCTTCAGCTTTCTCGAAGGCTCCTCCGTCCCCGAAGAGCTGGTCGCTCGCGCCGCCGCGCTCGACTTCCCTGCCCTCGCCATCCTCGACCGCGATAACATCTCCGGCGCCGCTCGCTTCCACATGGCCGCGAAAAAGGCCGGCATCCGCGCGCACATCGGGGCCGAAATCACTTGCGCCGACGGGCATCGCTACCCGCTGCTGGCCGAAAATCGCACCGGCTATCAGAACCTGTGCCGGCTGATCACCAGGATGAAGATGCCCGCTCCCAAAGGAGAAGGCGCGGCGGCTCCCGAAGAATTCGCCGAGTTCTCCTCCGGCCTGGTCTGCCTCGCCTCCCGCCCCGATCCCCGCTTCCTCGATCTATTCGGCGCAAAGAACGTCTTCGTCGAGCTCCAGCACCATTACAATCGAGCCGAAGAAGCACTCAATCAGGCCCTCATCGATTTCGCGCGCACACACCGGCTCCCGCTCGCTGCCACGAACGGCGTGAGCCACGCCACGCCCGATTCCCGCGAAGCGCTTGATGTTCTCACCTGCGTCCGCCACAAGACCACTATTCACGAAGCCGGACGCCTGCTTTCCATCAACTCGGAGCGGCATCTGAAAAACGCACAAGAAATGTCGCGGCTGTTCGCGGATTTGCCTGAAGCGATCGCCAACACCCGCGCGCTCTCCGATCGCCTGCAATTCACGCTCGCCGATCTCGGCTACCAATTCCCTCGCTATCCCGTGCCGCCCGGCGAATGCATGAATTCGTTCCTGCGAAAGCGCACCGAAGAAGGCGCGATCAATCGCTATCATTCGAAATCCGCCGATCTGCGCCGCCGCGCCCGCCGCCAAATCGATCAGCGAGCTCGCGCATCATCGAAAAACTCGACCTGCCCGGCTATTTCCTGATCGTTTGGGACATCGTCGACTTCTGCCGACGCCAGAACATTTTGGTGCAAGGCCGCGGATCGGCCGCCAACAGCGCGGTCTGCTATGCGCTCGGCATCACGGCCATCGATCCGGTCGAGATGGAATTGCTGTTTGAGCGATTCCTCTCGGAAGAGCGCGGCGAATGGCCGGACATCGATCTCGATCTCCCCAGCGGCGATCAACGCGAGCGCGCCATACAGTACGTCTACGAGCGCTACGGAAAGCTCGGCGCCGCCATGACCGCCAATGTCATCACCTATCGCGGACGCTCCGCCGTGCGCGACATCGGCAAAGGTTTTGGGCTTTCCCGAGACAGATCTTGCGCGCATCTCGGCATTAGTCCCTGCCTGGGGCTGGACTGATCCAAAAGAGACGGCTGAGCGCCAGTTCACAGAAGCCGGCTTCTCGCCGCAAAAACATCCGCTGATTGGAAAATTCCTCGATCTTTACATGACCATCCAGGATCTGCCGCGCCATCTCGGCCAGCACTCCGGAGGCATGGTGATCTGCGAAGGCCAGCTCGATTCCGTCGTTCCTCTGGAACCCGCCACCATGCCCGGCCGGGTAGTGATCCAGTGGGACAAAGAAGATTGCGCCGATATGGGCATCATCAAAGTGGATCTGCTGGGCCTCGGCATGATGGCCGTGCTCGAAGAATCCATCCAGCTCATTCGTAGCGCGTATCGCGAGAATGTAGATCTCGCGCATCTGCCACCGGACGACCCGCTGGTCTATCAGGCGCTGCAAAACGCAGACACCATCGGATTGTTTCAAGTGGAGAGCCGCGCGCAGATGTCGTGCCTGCCGCGCCTCCGGCCCGAGCGCTTCTACGACATCGTGGTGCAAGTCGCCATCATCCGGCCCGGCCCCATCGTCGGCCAGATGCTGAATCCGTTTCTACGCCGCAGGCAAGGCCGCGAAAAGGCCGAATGCCTCCATCCATCGCTCGAACCCGTGCTGCGCCGGACTTTGGGTGTTCCTTTATTTCAGGAGCAGTTGCTCCGCATGGCGATGATCGTAGCCGGATTTTCCGGAGGAGAAGCCGAGGAACTGCGCCGCGCCATGGGATTCAAACGCTCCGAGAAGCGCATGCGTGACATCGAAACCCGCCTGCGCGATGGCATGACACGCAACAACATCACCGGCAAACAACAGGACGCGATCGTCCAATCCATCACCGCGTTCGCGCTCTACGGTTTTCCCGAATCGCACGCCGCCAGCTTCGCCCTGATCGCATACGCCAGCGCATATCTGAAATGCCGTTACCTGGCCGCCTTCACCGCCGCGATCCTGAATAATCAGCCGATGGGCTTCTATGCACCCGCCACATTGGTCAAGGACGCACAGCGTCACGGCCAGCACTTCAATCCCATCGATGTCACACGATCGGATTGGCTCTGCACAATCGAGGAGGAAAACGGAGAGCGGCGCGTTCGCCTGGGCCTGAATTACGTAAAAGGTCTCCGCGCGCAAGCGGCCCAAGCGATCCTCGCCGCCCGCGTGCAAGCGCCGTTCGAGAGCATCCAGGATTTAGTCGACCGCGTCCCCGAACTTCGCAAAGACGAACTGCGCAAGCTGAGCGAAATCGGTGCGCTCAATTTCATCACCGCATCGCCTACGCATCGCCGCGCCGCGCTGTGGGATTCCGAACTCGCCATGCGCCCGTCTGGTCCGCTGTTTTCCGATCCCTCGCCACCAGCCACCAGCCACCAGCCACTGCAAGCGATGAGCGCCAGCGAACGCTTGAACTCGGACTTTCGCCAGACACACCTCACCATCGGCAAACACCCCATGGCATTTCATCGCGAGAAGCTGAACGCCCTCGGCGTCACTCCCGCGGCCCAGTTGAAATATGTGCACAACGGCCGCCCGGTCCGTACCGCTGGATGCATCATTTGCCGCCAGCGCCCCGGCACTGCCAAAGGACTGCTGTTCCTGAGCATCGAAGATGAAACCGGCGTGTCGAATGCGGTTGTGATGCCCGACGTTTTCGATCGCGAGCGCAAAACCATTCTCAACAACTCTTACATCGTGATCGACGGCGAGATGCAGAACATCGACAACGTCTACACCGTGCGAGCCGCGCATTTCGAGCCGCTGCACGTCGCGGAGGAGGCAGTCCCATCACACGACTTCCACTAGTACAATCCCATCCGCTCCTTGACCAATTGAACGGTCGATTTCGCGATGGGCGACACTCGTTCCGCGCCCTCTTTGAGAACGCCGGTCAGATATCCCGGCTCACCCATAATCTCGGCGTAGCGCTTCTGCAGCGGCTCCAGATTCGCAATAACCATCTCAGCCACCTGCTTCTTCAAATCGCCATAGCGCATGCCGCTGAAATGCGCGCGCATCTTATCCGACGGCCATCCGCTGAACGCCTGAAAGATACTGAGCAAGTTCTGAACGCCCGGACCAGCCGCATCGAAATCCACCGCAGGCAGCGAATCCGTCGTCGCACGCATGATCTTCTTGCGAACCTGATCGATGGGATCGAGCAGCGCCACCGCATGCCCCGATCCGGCGGCAGACTTGCTCATCTTCTTATCCGGTTCATCCAGGCCCATCACCCGCGCGCCCACCAGCGGCAGACTCGTCGCCGGCATCACGAACGTTTCCCCATACAGCGAGTTAAATCGCTGCGCGATGTCGCGCGCCAGCTCCAGATGCTGCGCCTGATCGTCGCCCACGGGCACGATCGCCGCCTGGTAGATCAAGATGTCAGCCGCCATCAATACCGGATATTGCAGCAGCCCGTCGCCGATCGTTTCCTGCGCGGCCGACTTCGCTTTGTACTGCGTCATCCGTTCCAGCCAGCCGACCGGTGTCACGCAGGTCAGCATCCACGCGAGTTCGGCATGCTCCGGCACCGACGACTGCACCATAATCGTCGACTGCTTCGGGTCGATGCCCGCTGCCAGAAACAGCGCTGCGATCTCCAGGATCTTCGCGCGCAACTCGGCCGGCTCTTGATAAACGGTGATGGCATGCAGATCGACGATGCCGAAGATGCTTTCGTAATTGCCCTGGATCTCGACCCAATTCTTCAGCGCACCCAGATAGTTCCCTATGTGCAAATTACCGGTCGGCTGAACACCGGAGAAGACTCTTGCTTTCATGTTTAGTTGAACAACCATGGTACCCTTTCGCTTGCCCATTCAAGAAACTCTGACGATTGAGAAGCTCGTGTACGGCGGCGAAGGACTGGCGCGCCTGGAGGGCAAAGTTGTTCTCGCGCCGTTCGTGCTGCCGGGCGAGGTGGTGCGCGCGGAAATCGATCGAGCGAAGAACGATCTCTGGCGCGGCCGGTTGATCGAAGTACTGCAGCCGTCGCCGGCGCGAATCGCCCCAGCATGCCCGTATTTCCAGCGCTGTGGCGGCTGCCAATATCAGCACATGGATTACTCGACGCAGTTAGAACAGAAGCGATCGATTATGCGCGAAGTACTGCAACGCGTGGGGAAGATCGAATTCGCGGGCGAGATCGGCGTGATTGCGGGAGAACCCTGGCAGTATCGCAACCGGGTGCAGCTTCATCTGGAGAGCGGCGAGATTGGCTATTTTGGTCAAGGCTCACGAGATCTCATCGCAATCGACCACTGCCCCATCGCTTCACCGAGGCTCAGCGAGACTATTGGCAGAATCAATGTTCAGGCGAATACCGCCCTTGAACTCTTCACCAACGAAACAGATGTGCAGGTGAATGTAGTGGACCGCGTTCCGCGTACCGCGCTGACTGGACTCGCATCTCTTGGTGTCACGACTCCAATCGAATATGCCGGATTCCAGGTCAGCCGAAATTCATTCTTTCAAGTGAATCGATTCCTCATCGATCGCCTGGTGGATTGCGCTATCAGCGACGCGAAAGGCCAATGGGCTGTGGACCTGTATGCCGGCGTTGGACTGTTCTCGAAGAGACTGGCCGAACGATTCGGAAGAGTCACAGCAGTCGAATCGGGCTCCAGCAGCTTTCGCGACTTGGCGCACAACTTCCCACAAGAGGCCGTGAACAGCAACGTCGAAGATTACCTCGCGCGTCTTGATGAAGCGCCTGATTTCATCCTGACCGATCCGCCTCGCGCTGGCCTCGGCAAAGTTGTGGTCAAGGAATTGGTCAGGCTTCACACTCCGCGCCTCACAATTGTCTCGTGCGATCCGGCAACGCTCGCCCGCGATCTACAAGGCCTGATCACCGGCGGCTACCGTATCGAGAAGATCACGCTGGTCGACCTTTTCCCCCAAACATTCCACTTAGAGACTGTTGTGGAACTTTTCGCATGAGCAATTCAGCCAGATTGAGCGCGATCGCCAGGCCGAGCAACATTGGCCACAGCCGCATTGTCGAAGATTCCGACCGCCCGCCGGAATCGAACACCTGTCTGGGCTCCGGATCGAACCGGCCGCCGGTGAATTGCGAAACCGATCGCAACAGGAATTCATTCGATCCGTATTCAAGGAGTTCTTGCTCTGGCTGATAGAAGCCGATCTCGGGGAAAGCGCGAGAGTCCTCCAGCGGGCGGACGCGGAAGAGCCCCTGCAAATCGCCGATGTGAATCTTGCCGCGATAGGATTTGCCGGCGAGCTTCACAACAGAAACTGGATGGCGGAATCCGTTGGGGCCGATGACGAAGACATCGGGCGGCGTCGCGGGATCTTCGACGTCGTTGCCGAGATGATAATTCACCACCAGGTCGCCGCTGGCGCTGTCGTATTCGGCCGTGGCCTCGCTGCTCTCGGTGTGCGGCAGAAGATCGCGCATGGTGTTGGCCCAAAACTTGTCGAAGCCTTTCCAGGTGACCCAATCCGCGGCCCAGCGGCTTTTCGCGTCCGAGGTAAAGACCACCGCGCGGCCGAGTCCGTATTGCCAGCGAACCAGGAGGGGATCGTTTTCCTCGACTTTCAAGATTGTGTCCGCTCCGGGCTTGCTGATGAATCGAACATAGCCTTTCAGCGCGGGTGCGGTCTCAATGCCGACGCCATCCAGAATCTCGGCGTGCTTTGCAACGATCGGCTGCAGAGTCTTCTCCACGGCCGTGGAGCCCGTGTGCTCCATCACATCCTTGAGCACGATTTGCTCCAGCCCCGATGGCTCGTTCAGAAAATACGATTTGCCACCCGCGACAGTAGCAACCTTTTCGAGATAAGCCCGGTTCACATCCTGGCCCAGGCCGACGGTGGAAATGGTGACGTGCTGCGAGGCCGCTTCCTTGGAGAGATCGAGGCTATCGCCTTCTTCGGAGATGCCGTCGGTGAGCAGCACGATGTGCTTGAAGGTCGCGTGCGAGGGCAGCACTTTGTGATACGCCTCGGCCAGTGCGGGCGCGATTTGCGTGCCGCCATCCGGAATGATGCCGGAGATCAATCGCTTGATCAGCACCTTGTCTTCAACGCGGCGTATGGGAACGTCCCACTGAAACGAGTTGTCGAAGATCAGCACGCCGACCAGGTCGATAGGGCGAAGGTTTTCGACAACACCGATCGCGGCCTGCCGCGCGAGTTCAATCTTCTTGCCTTCCATGGACGACGATTTGTCGATGATGAGTACGACGGCGGTTCCTTCGGGCGATCGCGGCGGAGCAAGCTTGGCGGGCAGAGTGCGGTCGAGCGCGTCTTCCACCTTTTTGTTTTCGGCGTAGATGTTGCGTTCGCCCGCCATGACCAGCAGTCCGCCGCCTTGCTGGACGAACTTTTCGATCTCGTCCTTCCGCGCGGCCGGGAGCGACTCGAGATCCAAATTGTTCATCACTACGATCTGATAGTCCGCAAGCGCGCCGTGCGACGGGTCGGCGGTGCGATCGACATCAAACTGAGCCGCGGAGAGAGTCTGGATCAGATGTACCTCGGTGCCCGCGGGGTCTTGCGAGATGTAGAGCACCTTGGGACGGCGTAACGTGAGGGCGCGATCGAATCGAATCTCGCCCAGACCATTGGCTTGGATCAGACCGGTGAGGCTGATGGCGCCCGCGGCGGTCAGGCTGGCATGAACGCGAACCTGATTGTCGCCCTTCTCGATCTTCATGGGATTTGAACCGAGCGCTTTTCCTTCCGCGCTGATTTGGACCGAGCCCGCGACGGAAGCCGGCGACGAAATATTCAGATCTACGGGAAATTGCTCGCCTGTGAAAGCGACGGTGGGAACGGTGACCGATTCAAGACGCAGAGTGGGCTGAGGGCGGCCCTGCATGGGGACCGTGTCGATGGGGATCCCGAGGCGCTGTGCTTGCCAGGCCGCGCGCGTAATGCTGCCCGCGTTTTCCTTGCCGTCGGAGACCAAAACCAGACGCGGAACCAGGCCGGATGGCAACGAACTGATGGCTTCATCGATGCTGGATTCGAGATCGGTGGCGCGCCCAGTCTCACCGGCCGCCGGTTGAAAGTGAAAGCCGCGCTGTTCATTGGGAGCCAAGTCGCGAACGGATCGGGCGAATGGCAGGATGCGAATCCAGTGGCGGCCGCGCGCCTTGTCCAGACCGGAAGCGAATTCGGATGCGCGAGCCAAGTCCTGCGGTGAAACGCTGGCCGATGTGTCGACCAGAACAGCGACTGCCATTTTTGTTTGAGGCGTGGTGAGCGTCGGCTCGGCCAGAGCCAGCACGATTGCGAGGAAAGCGAGCGTCTTTAAGACCAGCGCGGTGACGCGCCGCGTATACCGCCATTCGAACCAGGCCCAGGCCAAAGGGAGAATCAGAAAGATCAGCACCCAGGTTCGCTCGAAGATCATGAAGCTTTCCTCGACCATGGCAACCAGCTTCGCTAGCCGGTGCGCCTTTGGCGGCGCGAATGCGGCGATCGATGCGGCCATAGAGAATCCAATCGGCAACTAACCCTGCCGCTCCGGCAAGCGCGAGCCACTGCCAAATGTCCCGAGAGGCTGGCCCCAATGGCGCGCGGGCGGGCAATCCAAGTTTGACATTGGAAGGTTGCCAGACGGTATCTCCGGGCTGCGGCAAAGTGAGCGAGTAGACGAGTTCGCGATCGCCCGTGAGCACCCGCACGATTCCGGGGTCGGCGGTGAAGAAGCGCAGAGTCTTTCCTTCGATGGTGAATGGTAGCGACTTTCCATCTTCCGTTTGAACCCGGACGGCGTTGGGGTCGGTCTGCGATTCCAACTCAACGTCCACAGTTCCCGCGGCGCCCGCAGTTAGCTCCCACGAACGGAAAGCGTCAGGCGACATCCAGCGGATGATATTGGCGAACAGGAGCGGAGTGGTGAGCTGATACTTCAAGCCGGAGCGCACGGGATGAAAACCGAGCACGACGATTTTCGGCGGACCTGGCCGGGCAACGATCAGGGGACGAGTGTCGGAACGCGCGACGATGATGTCACTCGGGGCAGGACGGAAGATCTCGGCGTTGGCGAGTTCGATGTCGCGAGCTCTGAGACCCGCGCCTAGCGGATGATCGGCCTGCCACTGATTGAGCTTCACGGTCGACTGAACGGTCTCCACAGGAATCGGCGATCCGTTTACAGGAGGCTCGATCCAGACGCTTTGCGTCGCGGGGGGCGATGGCGGGGCGAAGTGATCGAGGACGACGACGCCATTGCGCGGGTTCGCATCATACTTGGCGACCGGGAGAAAACTCGCTTGAATGCCGGGGATAGCCGTGAAGATTGGGCGCAGAAGATCGGGCTGTTCGGAATAGATGGTGACTGGCGCCACGCCGCGCGCCGGCAGTTCAAGAATTGCGCGGCTATCCTGGCGGAAGGTTTCGGGCGAAGGGAGGCGCGCTTCCAACCATCCGCGGGCGCGGGCCCTGAAACGAAACGAGAAGCTTTCCTCCGCGCCGGGCGCCAACTCGAAGCGGTGCGTTGCAACTGGAGATCCGCCGAAATTTACAAGGGCGGGAACCGAGCGCGGCGCCGTGCCGTAATTCTTTGCGGCGAGGAAGACTTCCCAGACATCCGGATCTTCCATGGCGCGGTGGACGCTGATTTTGCGCAAGCCAACATGTTCGGTGGGGCCCTTAATCGCGATGATGCGGAAGTTCGCCGGCGGATCGAGACGAGCGGCTTCATCGCTCGGAACGCGAGCAGAGCCGATGAATACGATTTCGCCCGGACGCTGGGACTGCATTCTCTGCGCTCGCCGCGCGAAATCGATTGCGCCTTGGAGATTCAACGACGCGGCGCCGGGCTGTGTTTGATCGATTGCGAGCTCGATCTTCTTGCGGTCCGACTCGAACAGGAGAGCGGGTGTGGCGAGGACACCGGCTCGCACAACCATTACTCGATCGGCTTGAGGAAGCGCATTGACATAGTTGCGCGCGGCGAGACGCGCCTGATCGATGAGGCGATTGGGGCCGAAGCGGTTGGCCATCCACGGGGAAACGTCGAGAATCAGCACGTGATCGCGCGAATAGCGGACTGGCGAGCCAAGGCGGACTTGAGCGATGGCAAGCAACAGCAGCAGCAGGCTGAGCAACTGCAAAAGGAGCGACCAGGGTTGCTGCAGCTTGCGGCGATGCTTCAAGACTGGCTGCTTTTCGGTAACGTTAAAAAAACGCAGGGTAGAGACGGTGTGATGCTTGCGCCTGCGGTCCAGCAGATACAGCGCCACGACGATACCCGAGAGCGACCCCAGGATCGCGAGGAACTCGGGCAAGGAAAGATTGAGGAAGAACATCGCGGCTTACTCGAGTCCGCCTGACCGGGCGAGCGGCCCGAAAACGGCCTCTTCAATCGTGGTGTCGGTGGAGATCCCCACGTAGCGGCCGCCGTTGCGCAATCCGACTTTTTGAATATCGCGGGCGTAGGCATCGAAGGCCTCGACGTAGTTGCGGCGCGCGGCGTCGTCAAATCCGATTTCGAGCTTTTCTCCGCTCTCGGCGTCGGTCAAATCGAGCTGCCCTTCCCAGGCAGGTTCGCGATCCTCGCCGGCCCAGACCTGAACCAGAACCAGTTCGTGACCGAAGTCGGATAGATACTGCAGCGGGCGCTCGCAACCGGCGTCATCGAGAAAATCGGAAATGACGATCAGCAGCCCGCGTTGCGGATAGGTGGAAATGAACTCGCGCGCGATTTGAAAATAGCTGGTGCGGCCGGATGGTTTCAAATCTTGCAGGAAGTTCACGGCAGGAATGAAGCGGTGGCGGCCGCCCCCGCACAGGAACGAATCGCCCAAATGCGCTCCGAAGGGCTGAATGCAAATGGTGTCGAGACGCACCAAGCCGACGTAGCACAGGGCGGCGGCAAGCTTACGCGCATAGTCAAACTTAGAGACGGCGCCGTGGTCATGGAGTTGCTGCAATCCAGCAGAATCCGGACCGGGATGCGGGGCTCGACCTGGAACATCTTTAGGAAGAGCTTTTCCAGACGCAGATAGGCGCGCCAGTTGACGGCGCGCAGATCGTCACCATGGTGAAACTGACGATGATCGAGGAACTCCTGGCCAGAGCCGGCAAAGTGCGAAATGTTGTGGCCACCGACCAGACCGGGGAAGGACTTTTGCCAGCGAATCGCCAGCCTCTCGAGCTTCTCGAGTAACGCGCTGTCGATCAGTGGCTGAGGTTTCACTTGATGGCCAACGCGGAAATGCTTTCGATGATCTGGGGCAGGATGGTTTCGGGTGTCTGACCATCGGCGTGCGCGTCGAAATTCAGAATGATGCGATGGCGCAGGACGTCGGGCGCGATTTCGCGGATATCGTCCGTGCTCAGGTTGAGGCGGCCGCGAATGAACGCCAGCACGCGCCCGCATTCGACCAGCGACTGAGCGCCACGCGGCGAGCTGCCATAACGAATGTACTTGTTGGCGAGCGGATGGGCGGCGGGCGTTCCCGGTTGAGTGGCCATGACCAGATCGATCGCGAAATCCTGCACGTGTTGAGCCACCAGAACATCACGGCAGGCGGCGCGCAACCCGAGAATCGCTTCGCGGTCGACCACTTGTTCGAGCGCGATCTCGTCGCGATGGATAGTACGTTCGACGATGCGATTCAGATCTTCGCGCGACGGGTAGGTCACCAGCATCTTCATCAGAAAACGGTCGAGCTGAGCTTCCGGGAGCGGGTAGGTGCCTTCCATCTCGATAGGATTCTGGGTGGCCATCACTAGGAAGGGAAGCTCGAGCTCATGCGTAGTGGTGCCGCTAGTGACGGTGCGTTCCTGCATTGCTTCGAGCAGCGCGGACTGAGTTTTGGGCGTGGCGCGGTTAATTTCGTCGGCGAGAACGAGGTTGGCGAAGATGGGTCCCGGCTGGAAGCGCAGCGCCTTGGCGCCATGGTCGTCACTCTCGATGATCATGCTGCCTACGATGTCGGCGGGCATGAGATCGGGCGTGAACTGGATGCGCGAGTACTTGAGATGGAGCACGCGGCCGAGAGTCCGCAGCAAGGTAGTCTTGCCGAGACCAGGGACTCCTTCCAGCAGGACGTGGCCACCCGCGAGAAGACAGATAAGGACGCCATCGACGACGTGCTGCTGGCCGACGATGACCTTGCCGATTTCCTGGCGCACCTGGTCGAGGTGACGGGTGGCGAGTTGAACTGTGGACTCGGGACGCACGATCTTATTCTAACGGTGACGGGATGGAAGTGCTTGGGTGTCATGTACTATAACACCAGGGCGTCATGTCGTCCACTAATTCCTCTCTAAATCCCCTACAACAACGGCTGACGGACTTGCGCAACGGCCTGCTAGGGCTGCACAAGACGTTGCTGGATTCCGAGCGCGCAAGCTACGAGCGCGATATTGCGCGGATCAACTCCAGCGGCGAGTTGTTGAAGCTGGTGTTGTACGATCCATGGTTTGCGTGGTTGCACGAGTTGTCGGAATTCGTGGTGCTGATCGATGAGACGTTGGATGCGGAGGAGCCGCTCGAGGGGATCGACGCAGAGCGACTAATCGCGCAGGCCTGGGAGCTGCTGGCGCCGAACGAATCGGGCAGCGGCTTCGCGAAGCGTTACTTCGAGGCGATGCAGCGCGATCCGGACGTAGTGCTGGGCCACGCCCGGATGCGCAAGGTTCTAGCAAACTTAGGCTGAACGAACTAGTTCGACGACTCGGTCTTGCGGCTGAGGTCCTCGGCAAGAATGATCGCCTCGGCCAGTTCCTTCATGGGGCGGCGGAGCCGGCGGCTCTCGTTGCGCAAGCGCAGGTAGGCCTCTTCCTCCGTGAGGCTGTGCCGCTGCTGCAAGATCCCTTTGGCGCGCTCCACCAGCTTGCGAGTCTCGAGCTGGCGTTTCATCTCGAGGGTCTCTTCCATGAGGCGAGCATTGGCTTCCGACAAGATCGACTTGGCGATCGCTCCACCCATCTGTTCGCCGACGAACGTCAGCAACGAAATCTCCTCGCCGTTATGACTGTGCGTTTGGCGATGATGGACGTTGATGACACCGATCACATCACCGCCGCTTACGAGCGGCACTGACAGGAAGGCTTCGTAGGTGTCTTCCACCAGAGCTTGGAAGCGTTTGAAGCGGGCATCGGCGGCCGCTTTGGATGAAAGCGCCACGACCGATTTGTGCTCCGCAACCCAACCTGTAACACCTTCACCAACTTTCATGCGAAGGTTTCCGATTACACCCGCATGAGGTACTTGCGAGGCGCGCAAAACGACTTCGTCGGTATCGCGATCCAAGAGATAGACAAGACAAGCGTCGCAGTCAGTCACTTGAACGGTCAGTCCGACGATCTCTCCGAGCATTTCGTCTAACGACAGCTCCGAGCTCACAATGTTGCTGATGCGGTGTAGCAAAGCTACATGCGAACTCACGGGCTCCATAATGTGAACGGTTGCCATAATTCAGCGTATGCGACGCACGGAGTGGGGTCCAATCGAAATTTCCTATCGGGTCGATTGGCTGGATTTGAAAGGCGGGAAAAACATTGATAAGACGGGATTTGGATTGACCAGGGCGAGGCGGCCAGCGGCCGGTGAACGAGGTTGTTCATCGTCACTGAATAGTAACGAGTTTGCGCTGAACTTCGCCAGTAACTCGGGCCTCCGTGGGGCCCACGTAGACATTCACTTCGGAGCGAATGCCGAATTCAGGAAGGTAGACGCCGGGTTCGACGGAGAAGCAGGTTCGGGCGATGATGCGCCGCTCATCGTGAGTTTCCAGATTGTCCATGTTGGCGCCGGTGCCATGCACCTCTTCACCGATGGAGTGGCCGGTGCGATGGACGAAGTATTCGCCAAATCCCTGGTCCTTTATATAGGACCGGGCGGCGTCATCGACGTCGAAGCCGTGAATGACTTCGCCGCGCAGGGATGGCGATCTCGACGCGATGGATGGCGCGGTCGCGGGCGGTGGTGACAACGTCGAAAACGTTTTGAAGCGCGGCGGGCGGGCGGTCGCCGCAATAGCCGGTCCAGGTGATGTCGTAGTAGACGGAGTGCGGCTGATCGAGCTTGGCCCACATGTCGATCAGAACGGCGTCGCCGGGGTGAATCTCGCGGCTGCCTTCCGGCGCGGGTTCGTAATGCGGATCGGACATGTTGGCATTGACTGCGACGATGGGGCCGTGATCGGTGAGCAAACCCGATTTCTCGAAGCCGGCGCGGATGAAGCGGTTCACGTCCCACTCGGTGATGGTTTGCTTGGCGGCGAGAGCGGCCGCGATCTTCTGAAAGGCTTCGGCGCGAACGCGATCGACACGGCGGCCGGCTTCGAGGTGCATTTCCAGTTGCTCGGCGGTCCAGCGCGCTTCGAACAGTTGGACCAGGTTGGCGGAGGTGACAACCTCGACACCCGTGCCGCGAACCAGCTCGATGGTGCCTCCATCGACGAGCGATACATAGGGGATGGCGCAGTTGGGCGAATATTGCATCGCGATCTTGCCGGCAGCCGGCGAGTAGTTGGCGGATCCCATCCAGCTGCCCGCTCCAACTTGAATATTTGCGAACGTCGCCGGGAAGGCCGGCGAGGACGCCCGACTCGATGGCGTGAACCAGCCCCTTGGGATCGCCGTGAGCCGGGATGAAGTAATACCAGCGGCGCGTGGCGACGTGCTTCGGGTTCAGCTTCAGTATCCGGTAGGCCAGGGGATCGCGCTGGTGGTGGTCAAAAAACAACCAGCCATCCAAATGTTCGTCGCGCAGCGCGGATTGAATTTCTTCGATATGCATGGATCACTCAAAGGCTGAGACTGGTTTGTTCGCGAGTACGCGCCCCAGCGATCTTTTGGTGACGTACGCGGGTATTCAAGTTTAAGACACCCGCGACATCCTTGGTGTCTTCGACGCGAAAGTCGAGCACGTCATCCAGCCAATCCTGGCTGAGGCCGTTCCAATACTGCACGGCGACGGTCAACGTATACTCTTGGCGGCTGAGCAGACAGTCGAGCTCAAATTCGATTTCGATTTCGTCACCGGGCTCGAAGTCGCCAAGCTCCGCGCGTTCCACGCGAGTATTGGTACCGAATATATCCATGCCGATGCGATTCCGGATCAGAATTCCGACCACGGGGTTAGAGACCGGCTTTCGGAACGAAGCGCGGATGCGGACGATGATGGATTCTCCGGGGCGGAACGCGCGGCACACCTCGCGGCGGGAGTTGAGGATTTGGACTTCCAGCACGCGGCTGGCTCCGTCGCCGTGACGGAAACTACTTTTAGCTGCGACCGGATCCTCCAAAAGGGTTGTGGTGTTCTCCTCGGCGGAGCGTTCGCGATCGAGTACGAAGCCGACGTACTGATTCACCGCGTCCTTTGGAGCGCCTTGCATAACGATTCGCCCGTCGAGCATGAAGGCCGCGCGGTCGGCCAGGCGTTTGATTAGGCCGAGATCGTGCGAGACGAGGAACACAGTCACGTCTCTTCCGCCGCAGTTCTTCGAATTTCTGCACGCACCGGCTGGCGAAGATGGCGTCGCCGACGGCGAGGGCCTCATCGACGATCAAGACCTCGGGGTCGACGTGAATCGCGGTGGAAAATGCGAGGCGGACGTACATTCCGCTGGAATACTCTTTGACGGGGCGATCGATGAATTGGCCGATTTCGGCGAAGGCTTCAATGCGAGGAAACACCCCTTCCAATTCTTTGCGGGACAAGCCCAGGATCTCGCCGTTGAGATACACATTTTCGCGGCCGGTGAATTCGGGATTGAAGCCGGCGCCTAGTTCGAGGAGGGCTGCGATGCGTCCGGAGCAATGTACCCGGCCGCAAGTGGGCTGAAGAATGCCGCTGATGATTTGCAGCAGAGTACTCTTGCCGGAGCCGTTCGGCCCAAGGAGCGCGAATACCTCACCTTTTTCCACGCGCAAGTTGATGTCGCGCAGCGCCCAAAACTCGGCCTTCCGCTTTCTCGATAGGGCTAATGCGCCCAAGACGCGATGCAACGGATGTTGGTAAAGATGATAAACCTTGGAGACGTTTTGGACTGAAATCACGATCGCACATTCAATGTAGCGCGAACGCGCGGCACAGCGCCCGGTCAGCCGAGCTGTGCGCTACGGCGTAGACCGCGCGAGAGAGGCAGCTCGTAGCCAACTAGACACATTTGGTCCAATGCGAACAGCACGACGGATTCGAATCCGTTCGCTTCGGCGAGCCTCACTTCCTTCAGCCACGCTGTGGAGGAGTCGCTGACTCCTACCAGATGACTTCGCTGCGAGGGAGTGAACCCGAGGCTGTTCACGGAATTCATAGATACAAGACTCATGTCTAAGTTGCGTTCGTAGGTGTAAGTAAAGCTCTCCGTCTTTAGGCAATTCAGATTGGCCGGCGTCCAATCGCTCTTTGGATAGTTAATGACCTGCGTGAGAGGGAAATTGTTGACGTCCGGAGGGTACAACACTTCGAAACGGCAGGTCGGGTAAGTGGAACGGACAAAGTTGCGTACTTGAGCCGTGAAACTGCCGATCAAGCCAGGCAGGAACTCAGCCTCCTGGGGAATTGTCGTGGGGTCGACAGTATTGCTGGTGATCAACGCCATCGGGCGGCCAAACTGTGTTTCGAATGTGTTGGTGGTGTAGGCGTCGTAGAACGGCATTCCAGAGCCATCATCGGGAAAGTACCACCACTGCACTTCGCCAAACTGTAAGTATGGAGTTAGTCCCGCGGCAGTGAGCACGGTCGCCATGTCCAGATACACCTGCTGCCAAAAGGCGGCGCTGGTGGGCGAGAAGTTGGTCTGCAAAGATGGAGTATTGAGCAGGACGGCGGCCTGATCGGGATAACGTTGCGCGATGCCCGCGTCCGCCGAAGGATCGCCGTTGCCGAGTTCCATGCTAAACGACGCGGTCGCGTCGAATCCGTAACTGGCGAGAGCTTGAAAGTAGCTCTGACTCCAGTCGCGTGCCGCGCGATTCAGACGGGGCATCGCTTCGAGGTCGGTGTACCAGTTGCCATCCACACCACCCGAGAGCGTGGAACCGGAAGTCGTGATCGTCAGGTTGGTGGTGTTCGCACTGGTCGCGAGCGTAATCGCATTGCCGTCCGTACCCATGGAACGCGAATAGATCGTGACCTGGTTACCGCTAGCTTGCGCCCAAACGCCCGTATAGCCGCTGTTCAGTAGCAGCGCGAAGGCCGTGGCCAGGGTTGCCGCGGTGTCGCCGATGAGGTTCAAATGCTCGATCGTGTTGTCCGTCGAAGCGGGCTGGCCGGTCCGGCCAACAACGATTTGCGTGATGAGATTCTGGTCCGGGGATCCAGAGAAGGTTACCGTGGCAGAGGCGTATCGCTGGCCGATGCACGTCAGCTCATAGAACCAAAGCGCGCCGGCGTAGTGATTCACCCGAGCCCGAAAACCGAGCGAATAGATGATCCAGGCAGTACGCTCCGGCGCGAGCGCCAGGGAGTGCTCAGTATCCCAATCCGTCGCTGCCGCGAGCTTGGTCTCAATTGTCTCCGTGAGCAGGTTGGTCGACGGGATTGCAATCTCGAAAAAGTCGAAATAGAAGTAAGTTCCGGCGCCGCCATCATGCGTGACACTCACGCTGTGTGTACCCGGGCCGAGTTGGCCCAGCAGAGTCCTAATTAGAACGTCCTCGCCAGGAACGTTCAAGTTCACGGTGAATGGGCTACCCGCGTCTACAATAATAGAAATCAAGGTGCCTGCATCGGCAAGCCTGGTTCCTAAGTACAAGGAGTGATCTTGAGAAGAGACGTAGGTGCAGCCAACGCTCGATTGCGGCACGCTCGTGGAATGAACGGTACCGCCTGAAAAGTTTCCGCCGCCGCTCCCCCACGTACCCGAATACTGCACTTGATTCGAATCGTCTTCGATGCGCTGGCTTCCTGGGCCGGCAATCGAGTAACCCCGCCCGCCACCAGTGACGGTCCAGTTAGACACGACGACCTGAAATTCGCTGCGCACGAAAGCGCCGGCCTGTAGATCCGCCGAATAGGTCCATCGCAGCTTCCGGATTGCGTTGGCAGGCACCGTACCGAGCAAGGGGTCCACTAGCGCCGCGAAAGGCAAAGTGATTTGCCACTGCGATGGCGATGTCCCGCCCGAGAATAACCTCGAAGCAGCATCCCATTGCTCTGTCTGGCTGCCCGAGATAAAAGTGTAGGCACCGATGATGTTTCCATTCGCCCCCGTGGTGCTGCTCGTGGGGCGGCCGGCGCCAACGTACGTAATTGTAATGGTCGCGCCTGTGGCCGAGGCCGTCATCGTCGGAGAAAAAGCATTGATTCCTTCGACGATGTTTTGGATCGCGAAATCCGGCGTATCGCCGGGATTCAGCTGATACGGATAATGCTCCGACAAGAATGCGATTCCGACATAGTCCTGAGCGGTAACTGTTCCGCCTAGTGTGAACTGCACGGTGGCGCTTCGATAGCTGCCTGCTGCAGGAGTCGCGTAACTCATGAGTGGGATCTTGTATATTTGTTCGCCACCGCCGGCGTTTGCCCAGATTCTGAGCGTCGGCCAATCAACCGTAGGATACAAATCGGAATCCAGGGGGATGCAATTTTGACGGGTCTCCTGGTAAGTCAACGTCAGTCCGCTAAGATCACCATCGGGTAACGAACGAAATGCAGGATGCTCGAAGACATTGTCGCGATTCCACTCGATTACCGCCCAGTCAAATTGCTGCCGCCAGGTACCAGATACTGTATATCCCGTTAGGCTGGTTGCGCTCAGAGCTGCAATAGCTGATGGTTCGAAGAAGTAGCATTGAAGATCTCTGTCGGGTTGCAGCTTTTGCAAAGTTTCAGGCATGTCTGAGGAATATCTATAGCCGGATTGTCACGGTTAGATTCATGCCTGGCGTTGTGTTAGCAGTCTGAACTACTGAGGTAATATCAAGACCGATCATGGCTTGCGCCTGTAACGGCCCCAATGCAAAGCCATTCACAGTATTCGAGACGGTTGCACCAGTGGCGATTGTAAGCTCGCAATAGACCTGCCCATTCTGGGTCACTTGCATGCTTACCGGCGCTCCGGAAGGCGCGTCTTGCACAACGGCGTAAACATCCCGCACCGAGCACGAGGTTTCCACCAGAAGCGGTGGTGCTGCATTGGTCTGGATCGCCAGCGGGCCCTCCACTTGGATTGTTAGCTGCCCGCCCAGTAGCGTCCGCATCCCCAGATCAGTCGTATTCGTGAATGATTCGGCGGCCACGCTGCTGTTGCCTCTCGAATTGGTCATGAACAGCTCCGCGGCTGCGATTCGGACATCGGGGATCGTGATCGGATACGCATAGCTCCCGCTGGCGGGGCTCCCGAAGAAGTTCTGGGCGAACGGCAGGACAAAAATCTTTTCCTCCAGAAGATATACACCTGCTTGCGCCGCATGCGGCACGGCGGTGGTACCGTGAGTGGCCCGCGTGACGGGAATCGTCAAGCTATTCGTTACGCTTTGTTGGACAATCATGACCTCGGCGTCAATCTGCAATAGAGCGCCGCTGGAGGCGGACACGGCGGTGGCCACGGTTAACGACGTATCACTCGCGACCATCGCTACGCTCAACAAGATTGCCGAAGGTCCGGCCAACTCGTCCCAATATGCCAGCGTTAACGTGCCTGCGCTGATGGATCGCGTATTGTTTAAGTCGGAAAAAGCAATTCCTAACACCTCAACGCTCCCGGACCCGATCGGATAGAGGCCAAAGACAGGCTCTGCTGGAACGTCGGTATCGAGAGCTGCACCAGTCGCGCCTGTAATTGTCCATCGAGTAAGTGGGGACAATTCATACGCGCACTCCTGGTCGAGGACGTTCGCCGCCCGGCCGGAAACATGAACGGTTACCCCCTCGCGATTTGGCACCACGAACGAGACTGGCGACGCGTTGCTGGAAGCTCCGAATTGCCAAGCCGAGTCAGCTATCAAGAAAAAGCTGGTCGCGTCTGGCGTGATGCTCCATTGCGTCGAAGTCGTGAGTGTACTCGCGGTATTGGAGGTGATCGTCCGCTCCTGCCCCGCCCCGGTTCCCGCGGTGATTCTGACAGTGGCGCCGTTGTAAAGGTTCGACGCCATGTTCAGCGCACTGTTACCAACGGTAGTCGCCGAGTAGGCGTTCGCTTGCTCGGGCGGCTGCAATTCAAGACGCCAGTAGAAATTGGCGTGATCGTAGTTATAGTCTGGAGGCCCTTGTAACGACGCCGTTATTCCCGAGTCGACAAACTGCCCTGCGATCGCGATATCCGTGGCTACACGTAACAGCTGAGTGGGGTTCGGGCCGCGATAGACGTCAAAGGTGACCGCACCGGACGAAAAGCTAAGGTTAATGAGAGTAACTTGGTTCGTACCGACGCTAGCCGGGACCTGCGCTATTGCAATGAATGAAAGCCCGCCTTCCGTCGCATTCGCATCAACAGCACTGATCCCGTAGTACAGCGTCTGCCCTCCGGCCAAGGTTCCTCCGCTCTCACTTACCTGCGCATTCAGGCCAAGCAAGGGTATGCCAGCCGCACTTGCAGTCGGCTTTGCCGGGACGGAAAAGGAGACCGAAAGATTCGAGGTAACACTGCCATCGGTGCTCGCAGTCTCGGTTTCCGCGATCCCAAACTGTTCCACCCCGGCGTTATCGAGCACAGTACCCACCAGCGGCCTCGGTAGTCCGACGTCAGATGGCGCCTGACGCCCCAATCCCGCCGCACCGGAGTTGACCGCCGTGTACCAAGAGTCGTCATGGATCTGTGCGGTAATTACCGCAGTGATGAAATTGAGTCCGGGAGATAGCTTCGTGATACGAAACGGTTGCCGGCTGAAACCTTCTCTGGCGTAGGTGAGCGTGATGATGTCGCCGGGTTTTAGACCCACGCCTTTCACGCTGGTCTCAAACTGAATGTAGGTATTACCGTTCACCGACTTATATAACTGAAGCGCCGCCGCGCGGTTGGCTTGATCGAAGTTGGGAAGACCGAGAGCCGTTAAGGTGCTCGTGACATCCTGCCCAGTAACCAGGACATCATCAATGTCCACCAACGATAGGCTGTCCTGTTGGTATTCATTAAATTCGTCCTGGAACTCAATCGTGTAGCGGTTCGGTGTATTGGCTATGCTCGACGAAGTCACGACAAGCGAGGGTGTGCCGTTTGCGCTACGCAGAATACCTGAGAATGCATCATCACCGAATTCGTAGGCCGGCCAACCGCCGTTCAACGGTTCCGTGCTATTGCTGCCTGCCCTCTGAGTCGGTTGCTGCAACGCTAGGGTGTCTTCCGCATTGAGTTGAATCAGGCCGCTTGAATCGAAGGTCAGGTACATCGCGGAGCCGTTTCGGATGCCGCGAACGATGTCGCCGGCGCTCCGGCGCCCGGTCAGAAGAAGGTTGCATTGATAGCGGGGAATCGTAGTGTTATTTCCGTTTATATCAACCGTTGGCACCAGGGCATTACATCTCTGCGCAACGGTCGAAAAGCTGGCAAGGCCCAGTCGCGCCAGACTCCACCCGCTACGCAGCAGTATGTCCAACAGCACCCAGGCTGGATTGTTTGTGAAAACATTGCTTAGATAATTTCCGCCGGAATCGAATTGCGCGAGTTGAAGTCCCTGAATTAACACTTCGACGTCCGGCAATGAGGTGCCATTGGAAATCCAGTTAGGCACCACAAGCGACATAAACGCCATGCTGCCGTAAGGATCTCCTAGCGGTTGTCCCGAAGAATCGCTGAAATCCGGATTGAAGCTGCCGTTCCTTGTGCCGTAACTGATGACGTTATACCAACCCGTCGCCGTCATATTTGTCCCGCTCACCCCAGCAGGGATCTGCGTGTTGTTAACGATTACCGTAATGACACCGGCGATCTGCCCAACTCCGAGCAGCACTTCAAAGTGCGTGAGATTACCGTCGTTTCGGGCGAGAACAATCGGAGGCCGATACCACCCGGTCCCGTAGATCAACGGAATGAAGTCATTATAAAGCGCTTGATTCGGCAGTGGGATCGATAACTGGGACGTTTTTGAACCATAGCTGCGGACCATGATCGCCGCAGGCACGAATTCGATGCCACCAAACCTTCGGGTTACGTTGTTCTGATTGTCCTTGTCGAACATTCCTCTCTGCTGGCACTGCGCGCGGGAATAGTCGCAGGTCGTGTAAGGCGCACCGGCATTCATGTTCCCCACGCCACCAGGCTGATCCGGTGAATATCCACATCGATAAAACGGCGAAAAGGCCCCTTGTGTTCCTCCGCTGGCCGCCTCTGCGCGTTGCGCCGCGGTAGTTGGAAAATTCCACGGACATCGTTTCTGAATGCGGACTTCGGGTAAGAATACGCGCTGCAAGTTCAGCGTATTCGTGAAACTGAGTCGCAAAGTCGATTCGGTGGATTGATCCGGCGGGTTTGCGATTCCTCGAAACACCACCTGGCTATCGGACGCCACCACTTGGTTCGTCAAGTCGAAAAACAAGAAGGTGACGGCCAGTGCTGACCCTTTCCAGCCAATATTGCGTTCAATCGAGGAAAGAAACGAGTCCGCGTTGGCAAGAGTGATGGACACCGTCGAGACTCCATCCGTCGCGGCTTCTGGACTGGAGTTCAAATCGAAAAGATTGTGTTTGAGGACACGGCTCAGGTACCCTTGACCATTCACTGTAACGCCGTGCGTGCTCCAGCGCTGGATGTCGCCGCTGGGAAGGGTGCAATCGAACAAAAACAGCGGCGTCCCAGGAACCTCAAGCTCCTTGAGGACGTTGATTGGCGTCATTCTGTGAGAGGCTCTCCGTTCTTGTGTCGAGTCAATTGAGATTGCTGATCAAGCCGATCTGACAAGAATTCTGGTTGGGCGCGGTCGCAATAACTGAAAGAACGTCCGAGGAAAATCGGGTGCTCGAATACACGCCGCCCAGGTCGATGGTCTTCTTGTACAGCCCCGCCGCGGGCTGCGCTTCCACTTGAGCGCCAAACGCCTCCACTTGCACGCCGGCCGGCAATCGTACGCCAAAGCCAATGCCGTCTTGCTGAACCGAGAGGCCTCCGGAAGCTGTTACGCGCATCCAGGCTGAACTGGTGCTCACTGGCGTTAGAGAGACCTGGCCGGTCGCCGTCACAACAAGCTGAATAGTTGCAGGCGTGTCGCTGCGTACATACACGCTGTAGCAGTAGACGAACGAACTCGATCCGCCCGTGTTCTGGATGATCTGTTGCGTCGTTTGCGCGGTATTCGTGAGCCGCATCGCCGCGCCACCACCGAGCGGGTCCTGCACCCCACTCGTAAGTTGCAACAGCGGATCAGGCGTCCATACCGCGTGCGTCCAGTCTTCACTCCACATCAACAAATTGTCGCTTGGATCCAAGAAGGTGAACGTGAACAGTTGACCTGCGGCGGCCTCGAACAGACTTTCGATGGAGGCTCGTTCGCCATCGGTCAGATCCGAATATCGAAGCTGCCACTGCACCTTCTGGGCGCCCGCATCGGCCATTCGAATCGTTGGGCCGCTCGAAAGCTGATTGGCGACGGTTCGCATTTTCGTGCTGCGTCTTATTGGGAACTGCGAGACGGCCCCGGTGGTGAGTTGCGGATAGTAGAGCATGCTAGCTGCCGTTCTCCACGATGATCAGGGAGGTCTCGCCATTCCACTCGCTTACCAGAACAGTTGTCATGCTGTCGCTCTCCAGGCTGCAGCTTGGATAGTTCGTGCCATCCCAGGGGTCCGTAAAGTCGAAGTTCTGGGCTGCTCCTTCTATCTCCCGAAAGAACTCCTGCAGTAAGTGCGATTCGCTCTGATCCAGCTGACTAAGTTGGATCACCCACCGGCGAAATGGCGCTTGGTAACTTCGGAAGCGTTGTTCCGACCCATCCACGAACTGCAGAACTGTCGTTGAACACTCCGATCCGCGTCGGGCTGGGTACTGCATCACAGCTCCGGTCTTCAATGTCGGAAACATGCTCATTCTACAAGCCGGAAATTACGTCGTTCAACGAACTGGAGTTCAAGATTGCCTGTTTCACAGCGTTTGCTATCTCCTCGCTGTGATCCATGAACGATTGGCTGTCCATGGCGTTCACCTGGATAGTGACCTGTGAAGGCGCGCTGTTCGATTGCGCGCGCGGTTGCCCCGTTTGTCCGTAACTAACCGGCACCACCTGCCCAGGCGCGCTGGACGTCACTCCCGCCTGTGATTGCACCGGCGCCGGCAGCATAAACGGGAATGGCACGGCGAGTGTCTGACCGCCGCCTCCGCCAAACAGACTCAGGATTCCGCCAATCAATGGCGACAGGCTACTCAAGCCGCCGCCCAAGAAACTTGACGCGGCAGTCTCGACCGTACTGCCTACTGAGGATCCCCCGCCGCTTTTGGATGTGGTGTTTTGCGTGACCGCCTGAGTATTGTCCTGCAGCGCGGCGATTTGTGATTGCTGGATGGAACTGAGGCTGCTGATTTGCGTGGTCAGAGACGTCATCTGTTCGGCAACGCCAGCGCTGCTGCTTAGGGTCGGAGCACTCCCGATAGAATTGCTCGCTCCGCCACTAATGCCGCTGCCCGTCGATGCCACGAGTTGCCCGAGTAAGTCACTCCGCGACGCACTCCCGGCCCTGCTCGCCGGCAATAGATCTTCCCACTTACTTCTGGCCATCGTTACTTTCCGCCCTCACTTCGTTCTCCAAGACAAAGATCGCCTCCACCAGACGCGCCGGTAATTCGTACGCGCTTTTAGCGCCAAGGAGCCTCCAGGCATGGAACTCCTCGAGGAGGGCGAGGCTCTCAGAGGTGATGTATGACGTCGGACACGTCGTAAGTGAGACCCTTCCACGACCCCAAACGATCGGTGTCGCCGAAATCGGGTCGTGCGCCAGCCAGCCGCAGCGTCGCTTTATTTCCAGACCGCTTCTTCTGCATATGTCGCAATTCCACGCGGCCTTGTTTCCAGCTTGAAAATGGAACGCGACAATCAATTTTTTCGTTCTGCCTCGCTCAGTCCGCACTCTTCTTTGATCGCGCCAACCGCCTCTCGTGCGAGATCCTCTGGGCCTCTTTCCAGTAACTGGGCAACTGTGGCAGGTTCTCCATCAATGATTAGTCCGTCAATCGCCGCCAACCCCCACTGCAAGTACATGGCATCGATTTCTTGCGCCAAAATGTTCGCCTCGATCTTCTCATGCAGCTCGGTACCTGCCTCAAAAAACTCAGCCTTTTGGCTGATCTCCCGGACCCGTCTGCTCAGTTCCATACGCCGCGCGAACGAGACGCGATGGATGGTGAGGATGACTCCCGGTACAACCTTGGAATCGATCGAAACTACGCTGTCATAGTGCACGGCGCCATTCGCCTGCGTGTTTTGTTTGCTCGCTGCGGCATCGCTTCGTTCCCTAACCAAACGCGATATAAATCTCATCGTTCACACTTCCTTGGGCCCGGCAGCTTTGAAATTGCCACTGCTGCCGTTTCTGCGAATCGTCGAAAGCCGGCACCTCGGGTACCACACTGTTCATGTAGATGCCGAATAGTCCGCCCTGCTGTTGGCCAAGCTGCATCATCACGCTGATCGGAGATCGCTGACGGGCCGCCTGATAAAGAGCGGCCGTCGCGGCATCGTCCAACTGGTAAATACTGAAATTGATCGCCACGGTTCGCTCACCCGGAGAAATCGAGCTCGGCAATATCGCACCGAATTCCCGGGCCCGGAGTTCCAGATTGTTGGCGAACGTTACGTTGGCATTGGTCAATGTGAAGAAACGCTCCGGCGAGCTGCCAAGCCATACCTGCCCCAGATTTCCAGGAATGATCGAGTAGTTGATCTGCGAGACACTGGGTTCCGCCGGGAACGTTGCTAGGCCAAATTGCCCGCTCTCAAAACTGGCTGTGTCCAGTAAATCTTGCGCTGGTCCACTGAAATCAAACTCGTGGAAATCGCCGTTGACTTTTATCGAGAGCGTATCGATCGCCATACCCGCCAGAACTCGCTGTACTGCAGTCGCTGGACTCCAATAGTCGAAAAGTGTGACGCTCGACAGGGTCTCCGCCGGCTGATACATAGCCGTTGGCCCCGTTTGCGAGTTAGTGGCCGGCGTTGCCGAGAATGGCGCATTCAGTTGGACGGTATTGGCATTCACCACTACCGTGACAAACCTGATCTCTCCTCCGCTGGTAACTGCCGCTCCGGGCATCAGCCCATGCGGCGCTGTGAAGGTCAGTGATGACAAGCTACCGGCATTTGCAACCGTTCCGCCACTTGATTGTGCTGGGGCCGCGCCCAGGCACGCCTGAATCAGAGGCCCGTGGGGCGGCAGACTGCCGGCATCAGCCCAGTTCGTCATGTACGTCTTCAACCCGAAGCTCGTCTGTATTCGAAGCCCGCTCGGATTCCCCGCAAAGGTCCGAGACCCGGTTTTGTCCGCGCGCTGGACCTTCTCGGTCTGTTGCTTCGTCGTTAACTTCACCGCTGGAATTCGATTACTTGCGCTGATTGACGCAGCGGTCCCGTAGCTCTGCTCCAGCGCGACATAAAACCGATTGTCATTCGAAAGAATATACGACATAGAGGTCTCAACCGTGTCTGCTAGCCGGCACTGATCTCCAGAGCAAACGCGACTTTCGCGACCTGCAGAAAGTTGCGCCCACCATGCTTCACACCGCCAAAGGTAACTTCATATTCGCCCGCGAAAAACACGCCATCCCCCCAGTCGCCGCGGCTGTTATCTAAAACCTGAGTAATGACGTCGACGTATGCCTGTAGGTTGGCTTCTATCTGGTCCAGCCGATCCTGCGATACACGAACTTCCACAACCATCTGAGCGTCCCCGGAGAACGTCCGGAACTTCTCGCGAAGTTCATTGGCCACTTTGGTGCAGTAGACGTAGACGAGTGGGTACTTGTTCACCGTGCTCTGGTCAGACACCTCCGTGGCCACATTCTGAGGAATGATTTGATGCACTGCGATGGCGGGAAGCTTGAATCCCTGGAGGCTTGTCAATGCTTCCAAGGCCGCCGGTATGCCGCTTCCTGCCGTCAAGATGCCTAGAACCTTCTGCGTGCTCTTGCCGGCAATTAGCAACATATTCAACCTCTCTCAATGACGCGGTGATCCACGATGAACCAAGCCGGCTTTTGCCCCATCGGCAGAGAAGTCCCGTTATTCACGACCCCGGCCATGGTCCATATGCTGCCCATTGCCAACGGAGTCTCATTCTGTCGAGTCATCGCGCTCGGCAACGTTCCCGCATAGGCGTTCCAGCCAACTGCATTTTCAGGGCCGCCTGTTAATGCCGCGGCAAGATTCTCGCCAGCCGAAGTGCTAAGTTGTGCGCAGGCGCTTGGAGCCCCCTCTTGGCCTGTTGCATTAACCCACGTCGCCGCTACGTAGAACGTAGCCTCGCTTCCATTTCCTGGAACCGTCGACAGCGTGGGTATCGCCGCCTTTGGAAGTGGGTCCGCAACCACACCCACGCCGAGCTGAAAGTAAGTCAGCGAGCTTCCCTTTGCTAATTGCTCGTATTGGTTCCACTTACCTTGATACCTGTCGTTCAATTGATTGTTGTACGCATCTCGATACACCATCGCGAGCGTCTTATGTATGTGCCACTGTCGTAGCGCGTCCGTCACCACCACATCTCCCAACCCGCGCGATCGTCTGATGTCCGGCGGATAGTCGCGAAATGGCGCTCGCCTCAGAAGAAACAAAATCAGCTCATTGCCAAGATCCTGTTGCGCCAAGGCAACTTTCGCAGCGACATCGATACCCTCGGCGTTGGCGTCGACGAGAACCGATGCCTCGTGTTCTTGGAGTTCCTTAGCCGAGCTGATGGGGCCGTCGGTGAATAGTGCCATTTCCGTGCTCGCTAACGCTTCTCCGCCCGAACTGAGCTCTTGAGCGCTCGCAGGTCAGCCTCTGAAATAACATTCACCTGCACCTTCCCCGCCGCTTCCCGCTGTTGGGCCACTTCTAGAGCCTTCTGCGCGGAAGCTCGAAATTCCGCCGTCTCTTCCCCAGTTGCCAAGTGAGCACGCCCTTCCAAAATCAACCGGGCCGCGATACTCCGCGACACCTCTGTTAATTGCCCGGGCCTCCCGCCGTCGGGCGTCTCATGGCTAACAACCACAACATGGGAGTCCGCAATCTCCTCTTCAATCTTTCGTAACTTTTGGTAGAACGCCCTTAAATCCATGGTCTCCTCTTTGCGCCGCGGACAGGCGCGCCCCGCGCCCGTCCCGTATCACGCGCCTTTTCGTGTTCCCGAACTAGCTGTTGACCTGCACTCCAAACAAATTCCTGAGAACGGCAGTCCCGTACAGCACATCCACCGTGAACTGCTGCGCCAGTGTGTTTGGCTGATAACTCATCACTACGCGGATTCCAAAATTGCCCATCTCGGCGTACTCGGCAATTGCGCCAGTCCCAGGCAGAGGTTGCGGCAGCCGGCGTATTACCAACCCGATCGCGTCTCTGGCAAACGCTAAATTATGGGTATTTACTGGCCCGCTACCCGTGGTCTGCACAAGTTGCGACCGAAATACGAAAAAGTCCTTGATCTTGCCCACTGCACCATCCACCAACGCACGCAACCCAGCGTCGCCCGCTGAATAGTATTCGCTAAAACGTGGGATCTGCCTGAGCGCGGAGTAACTCGAAGGATTCACTACCAGGTACTTACTCGCTACAGCCGGCACCTTGGCCTGAAATAGCGCCGTCTCCGCCGCGTCCACCGTGCTCTCGACCAACGCTACTCCGGCTGTTCCCACAGCAGCGTTCGAACTGAATTGCGAATACAGGCTCAGGATGTCAGTTTCGATACGCTCCGCGATTGCCACTACCGCGGGTTGCATGTAGAGCCGCAGCAGGTCCGGCACTGCCAGGACCTTCGTCACATCCGGAATCTGGAATGTGGCCTCTGCGTGTGTATTCAGCACGATCTGTGCGTTTCCTAGGTTCGGATTTTGCGTTTGAACCGTACCGCCTTCCGCGATGTTGTTGGCCACCAGCGTCGGCGGTATCGGAACATTCACCGTATCCCCCGCGTTCGCCAAAGTCGGCTCATAGTCCCGGTTGACTAAGTTGCCCATCACCAAGTTACTGACCAGCGCCGGTAGGGCGTCAACGGCCACTAACTTCACGATTGCACTTGCTACATTTGCTGATGTAATAGCTGGCATCTAGATTATCCTCGTTGTCTCTTTCTCGTTGTTAACCGGGCAAACGTGTTCGCCTTGAGCCGCCTCCCGGAGCCCTTCACATGCCTCGGAGCGCTTGATTGGCCACTCTCGAGACCTCCTGACGAACCTTCTCTAGTTCTTCCGGGCTCATGCCCGGCCGAATCTTGTCCAGATCAAGCCCGCCCGTACTTGTAACTGCTTTGGGTCCCGACCCCATGCCCGATCCACCCGTCATGCGGGCCGGTAGCAGCTCGGGATTCTCCTGCACGAACTGCGCTAAGTAGTCCCGAAGAGAGACTTCTCCAGGCCCGCTGCGCGCAATCAGCTGGCCGTCGTCGCGGCGCTGAATGTCATCCTTCACCGCGCGATACGCCAGATCCACCTTTGCGACGCCCAGCCTTTGTAGCTCTGTGCGAATCGATGAACTCCGCTCCGCCTCGTCTGCCATTTGCCGGCTGCGATGATTCTCTTGAACGAGATCGTTCACTCGCTTCTCTAGGTCCTCGCGCCGCCTGCGCTCGTCCAACAGTTCCGCCTTGTAAGCAGGCTCTGCTTTCACTTGTTCTGCCTGCACGAATTCCTCGATGACGCCGCGTATCAGAGAACGCAACTCGTCCCCATCTGTCTGTGGCTCGTCCATAATCCTCCTGCGTATGGCCTTGCGGCCGCTTCAGTTGACGATTCGCTGTTCAACTGTTCTCTTGATCGATCTCGCGCCCGATTTGGTCCTTCACCTCTTGGCGGACATCGCACAAGAATTGAAATGCCAGCTTTTTGTACACTTGCTTGCGCAGGGTCGGAGAATCCATTCCTAAACTCAGCAACCGCTGCGCATCCTCCAGCTCAGTCCCAAAATCTCCGATGTCAAACTCATCCATGCCGGAGACATTGATGCTCAATCCGTCCTCGCGGGCCGTGTCCACCGCGCGCAGTACTCGCTTCATCGAATCCTTCACCGCATCTCCGTAAGCCCGCAGCACTTCCTGCGTGATCGCGTAATCGCGCTGCTTGCTCACTCCCGATTGCGTCGCGTTCCCGGAAAGCGATCCGCCCGCGTGAGTCACGTAGCACACTCTATAAATCTCTTCTTGCAGCCTCGTCAGATTGTCTGCGGCAATCTGATAGACGGTACCTTGTGGCTCAGTCCATCCGAACCGGTCTTGCGGACCGAGCTGAATGTAATAGGACTCACCCATCACTTGATCCCAATCCCGCTCCGAATAAACCACAGGCATCGCAAACAGTCCCATCGTCAATGCCCACCCCAGGGCGTTCGACTTGTTGAAGTGCTCCAGTTGTAACGTCGCGGCTTTATTGAGCAGCCACAAACCCTCCGAGACCCGCAGCTCCACTAGAGGCACGCGTAGCTGCTTAGCCAGCCCGTGGCGCCCTTCCGCCACAACCTCGATAGGACCTCGATTCGCTCCACCTTCCGTCTGTTCGTAAATGCGGTACTGTTTTCTGTCGTAATAAACCCAGCGCGTCTGCTTCGACCAGGCTGCATCTTCCAACCGATCCTTGCGCACGCTCTGGGTTCGCAGTACTACCCATTGATACTGCCCATGATCGTCGTAACTCCAGTTGATAAGCTCATCAGCCGCGTAACTGACTAAGTAAGCCCGGGACGCCCCCCGCTCGTCCTCTTCCGCGCGCGTTTCCACAGGTTCGCTGATACGCGGAAAATCGATCAAGACATAGCTCTTACCGCCTACCAGCGATTCTACGAACTGCCGCCGGAAAAATTCGGTCAGGTTCGTCCCTTTTAGATCGCAGTCTTCAGCAAACTGCCCGAAAAACTTCCGGGAACGTTCATTCTTTCCTTCATAACTCAGGACTGGCTCGCGCCGGAACAGCGTCGCGGTGTACCAGTCCACGATCGAGCCGACGTAGTTTTCATAAAAAGTCCGGCTCAGCCTCTCGATATAGACGTCCCCGGGTTCCTTCTGCCGCCGGACCAAGTAGTGATCCGCGTTCGCCCGGAACTGCTCCCCTCCTGCGTACAGATCTCGATACTGCCGCCACATCGCACGCTTGGCCGCGTATTCCGGATGCTCATAGTTAATGTCTGGACTCACCGTACCTACGTTCATGCTGTTCTCTTTGCGCCTAAATCAAGCGCCGCCCTTGCTCTCCGAACCTCGTTCGAGGCCGGCACTCTTGCCAGATCAAGTAACCAAGCGCATCCGATAGATGCGTTCTCTTGGAGTCCTTCTCTTTGTCGATAATGCCGCTGTCTGGCTTAAAAGTAACTTCCTCTAAGTCAGCTACCAGACCCGTGCAGCGTGGATGCACCAGCAACCCGACTTGCTCATCCGCCGAAAATAGCTTGGCGTTCATTAATGCCACGCGTTCGCGGACGCTCGGGTTACTTGGAGGGACACGAAACTTCAAGCCGCTGTAGGCCGTCTGCCGGAAGTACTCCTTGATGATCTGATAGTCTGTCGTTCCAGCCGTCTGCAACCTCTGCCCCGACGCGTCTCCATACACCACGATTCCCGCCTGATGATTTGGATATCGCGCGTGGAATTCTTCGCACGCTTGAATTGTGCTCGCGCGGCTTAGAACCACTTCATCCAGCACCCGGATCTCCTCTCCGCTCTTCTGCGCCACAATCGAACTCATCGGGTCCACATTGAAGTCCAACGCCCAAAACAACTGCAACCCGCCATCGACTTCAACCTCCCGCACATTCCGCGACCGCTTGAACGACCCGTATACCGCGCCAGACTGCACATTCAGGTACTCGCCCAACGCTTCTTGTTCAAAGAACTTCGCATCGTAGCTTCCCTTCAAGCGTTCGTAAAAATCAGGGATCTTATCCAGTACGTGCCGATTCTCAAACGGCTTCGCTAGCACCACTTCGTATCCCGGCACGACATCGCGAACGAACCGTCGATATACCCAATCGAAGCCCTTCGGCGTCCAAACCGCGAATCCGCATAATCGCGACGCTCGCGGATCGCGCAGCCGCCCTTCCAGCCGCAACCACGCTTCCTCGGCCGTGTAAGTCAGTTCGTCTAATCCGAACCATGCCAAATTTGTTCCGCGCAGCCGCTCGAAATCGTCCACCGCGCGAAAATAGATCCGCGACCCGGTGTCCTTCATCACTAAAACCGACTCAGACTTGTTTAACTCGTGCCGGATTCCATTACTGCTCAGTACCTCCAGAAAGCTCGTTAGAGTGGCGTCCCGCAACATCGGGTAAGTGGGCGCGCCAATTAGCCCCTGTCTTCCCGGGTTTAAGTAACTCAGCCGTATCGCTTCTTGACACAAGGCCTGGCTCTTGCCAGACCCAATTGGGCCTGAAAAACCCTTGAACCTCGCCGTCGAGCCGTGAAACTTACTCTGTGATGGGAGTGGCACATAGTCTATTTCGATTCGCAGCGTGTCTCCGCTGGCTCTTTCCACGTGACGATAATCTCCCTCGGCTGCTCCTCTTCCTCCAACTCGCGTTCCAGTTGCGTCAACCGGATGAAATCCGCAAGCGTCACCTTGTTGGTTTTGAGATCAAGGCGCTCTTCGATATCACTCAATAGCCTGCTGATTCGCTGCTTGCGGCTGCCTCTCGGCTGTAAAGCTGGCTCCGTCCTGGCGGGCTTCTTGTCCCTTGCTACTCGTCCGGCCATACGTCAATCCAAAAAAATGGGCGCCTCTGTTTCCAGAAGCGCCCGCAAGCAACTCTCTCCTGCACCGACTCTAACAATCGGATTTCTATGCTGCGCGAATTCCCTCGCCTAAATCCCTGAAAACGCGCGGCAGATTCTTAGATTGTCGCTGTGACTCCTGTGTCTAACTCACGCGGTCCGAATTCGCGCCGCGTCTTCTAGGCCCCGAGCCTCGATCTCGAATTCGCGGATTCGAAACTTCTGAACCTTCCCCGTCACGGTCATTGGGAATGCGTCGACGAAGCGAATATATTGCGGCACCTTGAAATGCGCCAGCCGTCCCCGAAAGAACTCCCGAATCTCCTCTTCCGTCGCCGGCTCCTTCAGCCGGATCCACGCTGCAACAGTCTCGCCCAGCCGCGTATCCGGAATACCGACCACTTGCACTTCAGCCACCTTCGGGTGCAGGTGCAGGAACTCTTCGATCTCCCTCGGGTACACATTCTCCCCCGCTCGGATGATCATGTCCTTCGCCCGCCCGGTGATCCGGAAGAACTCGTCATGGTCCATCGTCGCCAGGTCTCCGGTGTGGAGCCAGCCATCCTCGTCAATGGCGCGCCGCGTTGCCTCCGGTTCCTGATCGTAACCTTGCATCACCAAATACCCGCGCGTGCACAATTCCCCCTGTTCACCCACCGGCACCGTGTCGCCGGTCGGCGAAACGATCTTCACCTCTGTGTTGGCGCATGCCTGACCCACCGTTGATACCCGCCGCTCCAAGCTATCGTGCACCGCCGACATCGTGATCACGGGCGAACTTTCGGTCTGACCGTATCCAACCGTCATTCCCCCGCATTGCATGTCTCTCGCCACGCGCTTCATGATTTCCACTGGACACGGCGCGCCCGCCATCATTCCCGTGCGCAGCGAGCTGAAATCATAGTTTCCGAAATCAGGATGCTCCAACTCTGCAATGAACATCGTTGGCACGCCATAAATCGCCGTCGCGCGTTCCTCATCGATCGCCTGTAGTGTCGCGAGTGCGTCGAACGTCGCGGCGGGAAGGATCAATGTTGCCCCGCTCACTACCGAAACCAGCGTACCGATCACGCAGCCGAAGCAGTGATACAGCGGAACTGGAACCGCGATTCGATCCCTCTCGGTAATCTGCAGCCCGTGAGCGATTATGCCCGCATTGTTCAGAACATTTCGGTGCGTCAGTAGCACACCACGCGGCGATCCGGTCGTCCCAGATGTGTATTGGATGTTGGTCACTTCATCGGGCGCAATTCGCCGCGCCGGTATTTCCTCCCCATCCGCTAGCATCCTCGCCCAATTGTCCGTGCCAAAGTAAACGACATGCTCGAGCACCGGCGATTGCCCCGCGATCGCTTCATCCACGATTGCGCGATAGTCGGAGCGCTTGTCCTTCTCCCAAAGAAAAAGCGCTTTCATCCTGGACTTCCGCAACACAAACGCCAAATCGTACGACCGGTATGCGGGATTCACATTGACCAACACCGCGCCAATCCGCGCGCACGCCAGGTGCATGAGCACCCATTCGGCGCAGTTGGTCGACCACACCCCGATCCGGTCTTGCGCGCCAAGCCCCAACCCCGCCAGACCACGTGCCGTCCGCTCCACCTCGGCGGCCAATTTCGAAAACGTCAGCCTGACTCCTTGATGGCGCGCCACCAGAGCTTCCTTGTCTGGAAATCGGGAAGCTGTTTCCCCAAACACTTCCCAAATGTTCGCTTCAATCAGCGGAGCATCGGGGCCCCGCGAGTAACTCAACATGGACGATACCGGCCTCCAAATCTGGGACTCAGTGTATAACAATTAGCTATGCGGGTCCGCAATTTACTTACCCTTCTTTTTTCGTGCTCTCTTGCCTTCTCCGCCTCTCCCGCCCGCTTCTCGCTTGAGCAGGTAATGAGCGCTCCGTTCCCCTCCGGTCTCACCGCCGCCCCCAGAGGCGGAACCATCGCCTGGGTGCTCGACGAACATGGCGCTCGCAATGTGTGGATCGCTGACGCCCCTGCTTACTCGGGCCGCCGGATCACGAATTATCACGCCGACGACGGCCAGCAAATCGACCAACTCACTTGGACACCCGACGGCCGCTCCCTTGTGTTCGTCCGTGGCGGCGATTTCGAAACCGGCCGCGACAATCCCAACCCCGCCAGTCTTCCTCAAGGCGTAGATCAAGCCATATGGATCGCCCCCCTCGATGGCTCGCCGCGCAAACTCACCGAAGGCAACAACCCCGCGGTCTCGCCTTCGGGTGGCCGCCTCGTGTTCCTGCGCAAAGACGAAATCTGGTCCATCGGCCTCGACGACGGAGCTAAGCCCGCACAGCTCATCCATGCCAAGGGTCAAGCCAGCCAACTCCGCTGGTCCCCCGACGCCTCAAAACTCGCGTTTGTCTCCACTCGCGGCGATCATTCCTTCATCGCCGTCTACAACGTCTCGGAGCAATCCATGCTTTATCTAGATCCCAGCGTCGATCGCGATTCCGAAGCTGTCTGGTCTCCGGATAGCAAGCAGCTCGCATTCATTCGCATTCCCGCCGCCTCGCTCGCCTTCGGCCCTCACCGCACTGCCTCGCCGTCCTGGTCCATTCGCATCGCTGATGCGGATTCCGGAAACGGCCGCGAACTGTGGCACGCCTCCGATGGCCCGGGCAGCGTCTTTCGGGGCCTCGACACTGAATCTCAATTGTTCTGGGGCGCGGGCGATCGCATCGTCTTCCCTTGGGAACGCACCGGTTGGCTCCATCTCTACTCGATCTCCACGCACGGCGACGTCCCCACGCCCCTCAACCCAGCCGGCGAATTCGAAGTCGAGAATGCCTCACTCTCCGCCGATCGCCGCGACGTTCTGTTCTCCTCCAATCAGAACGACACTGACCGCCGCCATCTCTGGCGTGTCTCAGCTTCCGGTGGGAACCCTACGGAGCTGACCTCAGGCGACGGCATCGAATGGTCCCCTGTCTCAACCGCCGATGGCTCTGCAATTGCCATGCTTCGCTCCGACGCCAGGAATCCCGCGCGCGCTTCCATTAAGATCGGCGCCGCGGATGTTCGCGACCTCGCGCCTAACTCCATTCCCGCCGGCTTCCCGGCCTCCGCGCTTGTCATCCCACGACCCGTTATTCTCTCCGCCGCCGACGGCCTGCCCCTTCATGGACAGCTTTTCATGCCTCCAACCACGAGCGCCAGCCAGCCGCATCCCGCCGTTGTCTTCTTCCATGGCGGCTCCCGCCGGCAAATGCTGCTCGGCTGGCATTACATGGATTACTACAACAACTCCTACGCGATGAATCAGTATCTCGCCAGCCTCGGCTACATCGTGCTCTCGGTCAATTACCGCAGCGGCATCGGCTATGGCCTCGATTTCCGCGAAGCCCTCAACTATGGCGCCACCGGCGCCAGTGAATTTAACGACGTCATGGGCGCTGGCCTCTATCTGCGCAGCCGCCCCGATGTCGATCCCAAGCGTATCGGCCTCTGGGGCGGTTCCTACGGCGGCTACCTCACTGCCCTGGGGCTCTCCCGCGCTTCCAATCTATTCGCAGCCGGCGTCGATTTTCACGGCGTGCACGATTGGTCCGCCGAGTTGACCTCCGACGGACTTTCATTGGATGCCACCACCGCGCGACTCGCGTTCGAGTCTTCGCCTTTGTCTTCCGTCTCCACTTGGCGTTCGCCCGTGCTTCTGATCCACGGCGATGACGATCGCAATGTGCCCTTCCACCAGACCGTCGCGCTCGTCGAAGCTCTTCGCAAGCAGGGCGTCGAATTCCAGGAGCTGATCTTTCCCGATGAGATCCACGGCTTCCTCACCGAGCGCCGCTGGCTCCAGGCCTATCACGCCACCGCCGACTTCCTCGGAAAACACCTGCAGAATCCCTGATCTGGCATGATAGTAACTGCATGTTCTTTCGCCGAGAGAAACTTCACGAACCCACCTTCACCGAGCGCCTGGATGGACTGCGCAAGCTTGGATTCAGCACCAGCCCCGGCGGATCGGGCAAGGCGCAAGTCACTCGCGACGGAATTGGCGCCGTGATCGAGGATCGCCCCGGCCAGCACCCCCGCGTCAATAAGGCCGGTTTCGTGCTCGGCGATGAAATTGGATTGCTCGTGAACCGCGGCTTTCAAATGTTCTGGAAAACTCCCAGCGGCCGAACGGCGCCCGCTCTCGCCACGCACCTGAAAGCGCTCCACGCTTTTGAGGAGGATTTAAAGGAAGGTCTCGGCTTGCCCAGCCTGTATAACGAAAGCCTCGGCACCACATCCGACCTTCACCTCTACGACCGCGTGCAGCACCGCGACCAAGGCGACGCCGACAATGCTTGGGAACACAAGCCCGCAACGCCCTAGCCTAAAGCACGCGCGGTTCCAGCGCCATCAGCTCTTTGAACTCCGGCAGATCCCGCATCGCGGCAAACGCCGGATCGTCCTGGATCTTCTTCTTTTCCTTGTAGCCTTCTTCCAAAGCCTTCCGGATGTACTGCAGCGCGCGATCGTTCATGCCTGCTTTCGCGTACGTCTGCGCCATATAGTAGTGAAACTTGGCGTGCTCCTCTACGCTCCGTTCCTGCAGCAAAACACCTTGCGTGTTGCGCGTCTCGAAAACTTCCGGGTCCAGCATCAGCGCCGTCTGCATGGCTTGCGCCGCTCGATCGTATTCCTTCCGCGCGAAATAGCACGTTCCCAGGTTGCTCCACACCGAAGCTGCCTGTGAATTGATCCGCAGCGCCTTCCTGTATTGGTTCACCGCGCGCCGGTAACTTTTCTTTGCGTAGTAGATGGTCCCAAGATTGTTGACGGCTTCCGAGTATCTTGGATCCACCTTGAGCGCCAGCCGATAGTACTTCTCCGCCAAGCCCAGCTCGAGCATTTGGTGATACGCAATGCCGGTCTTGTTCAGCATCACTGCGGAACCCTTGGAATGCTCGCGATACATCTCCGCGGCTTCCCGGAACCTTTTTTCCGCCATGAGAATATCGCCGCGCGTTTCAGGCGTCAGAACCGGAGCGGTCTTCGCCGGCTCCGCTGGCCGCGGCGTCTGCCCCGTGCTGGCGGTATCTAAGAATCCGCTGGACGGTGGCGCGGATTGAGCAGAGACGGCCGGAAGAAACATCTGGACCGTCCCGAAACTGATGGCAGCTAACCACAGGCTGGAAGCCATGGTTCGACCTCCCCGATATCCCGGATGCAAGTAATCCCGGGTCATTAGATCTACACTATCACTTTCGGGAAAAGAATTACTTAAATATACCCCGGAGGCGCTCAAAAAAGCCCTTACGCTTGGGCGGCGCCTGGGGCTGGGAAGCTGATTCGGGGGCGCCAGACGGCTGGGCCGTCCGCGCTACGCGCTGCTGCTGAGATCCCCCTCCCGCACCAGCCACGGGATTCTGGTCCGATGTATGCGCCGGCTGCCCTGTCTCCCAACCCGCCACCCGCATTCCTCCGCCACCGTGCAACTGGCACTGCTCCACCGGCTGGGTGCCTTCGATGAAATACTCGGTGCGAACCTTCGGACAGGCCGCGGTCGCCAGTTGCCCCGACGCCGGGTCGATCTGCACGCCCACCACGCCTGCCGGCGCTTCAAACTCGCTCACGTTCCGGTATTCCCGATGCTCGTGTGCCCGCCGCATGAACTCCGCCCAAACCGGCAGCGCCGAATGTGCGCCCTCCAGATTGAGCTCCCGGTTATCGTCGAACCCCACCCACACCACGCAAATCAGTTTCGACGTAAAACCGGCGAACCATCCATCATGCGATGTCCCCGTCTTTCCAGCGATCGGGAAGTTGATCCCTCGCGCCCACACGCCCGCGCCCGTTCCACTGCGGACCACTTCTTCCAACAGCTGGTCCATCAGGAACGCCACGCGCGGATCCAACACGTCGCGGTGTTCGGGCTTGTTGTCGTAAATGATCGACCCGTGATCGCTCGCAATGTCCGATACGAAATACGGCTTGGAGTAAATGCCCTGATTGGCGTAAATCGTATAAGCGCCGGCGATCTCGAGCGGGGTCACCTCATAGGCCCCCAACGCTACGGCCGGCGTTGGATGGATCTCCACGTTCATCCCCGCGCGCCGCGCCAAATCCACGATCGCATCATACCCCGTCTCTTCGGCCAGCTTCACCGTCGCCACGTTCAGAGAATGCGCCAGCGCATCTCGCAGCGATACGTTGCCGTAGAATTTGTGCTCGAAATTGCTCGGCTCATAAGGCTTGCCATCGAAGTAGAAGGTGGTCGGCTCGTCCATGATCATGGTCGCCGGCGTGATCACCTGCCCACCCCCATTGGAAAGCGCCGTGTTCAAGGCAGCCGCGTAAACGAAAGGCTTGAAGGAGGAACCGGGCTGCCGCTTGGCTAGGATCCGGTTCAGTTGGCTGGTACCGTAGTTTCGCCCGCCGATCAAGGCCAGCACTTTGCCGGTCTGCGGATCGAGCGCAATCAACGCGCACTGCGGATCCGGATAGCTCGGATCGCGCTTCTTGCGCCCTTTAATCCTCTGGTCGGCCTCTTCCATCCCGATCCGCACCGCCTCGGCCGCGTCCCGCTGCAAATTCGGATCGAGCGTCGTGTAGACGCGGAACGTGTTCGTTTGGAAGTTGTAGTCCGGAAATTTCTCCACCAGCGTGTCGTTCACCAGGTCAACGAAGAACGGCGCTTCGGCCGAATCCATGCCCTGCTTCACCAGCGTCATCGGCGATTCAATCGCCTTTTGGTACTCTTCATCACTGATGTAATCGTTTTCACTCATCAGCTTCAGGACCACGTTGCGGCGCGCCTTGGCCCGGTCGGGCCAGCGGAAGGGATTGATATAACTCGGATGCTGAATCAATCCGGCCAGCGTCGCCGCTTCCGGCAGAGTCAACTTGCTCACGTCTTTTCCGAAATACACCTGCGCCGCCTCGCCGAAGCCCCGGATGCCGAAACTCCCGCGCTGCCCCAGCGGCACCTGGTTGGCGTAGTATTCGAAAATCTGCTCCTTCTTGAGCTTCTGCTCCAGGTGCATGGTGATCAGCATCTCGGGGATCTTGCGCCGCCAGGTCTTGTCGTTGTCCAGCCAGAACATGCGCGCCACCTGTTGGCTCAGCGTCGAAGCACCCTGCGTGTAGTGATGCTCGCGCACATCGATCCAAGCCGCCTTGATGATGCGGATCGGATCGAATCCCGAATGCTGGAAGAATCGCTTGTCCTCGGCCGACACCACCGCGTGTACCAGCACCGGTGGAATGTCTTGGTACTTCACCATGCGGCGCTTCTCGCGATTCTTATCGAACAGATTCGAGATCAGCTCGGGCTCCAGCGTGTATTCTGTCCGGTCGGTGTTATCAGCCAGCGAAATAATGCGCGTCACCTTGTTGGACGCGAACTTGATCACGCCTTCGTCGCGCTTGAAATACGAATCCGGCCCCGGATACACGTCGATCTCATCCGGCTTCAGCGTGAAGTAGCCCATGCGATTGTTGGCGGATTCGGTGTACCCGCTGCGGCGCAGGTCGGTCGCAATCTCCTGCGGGTCGGCGATGTCGCCCACATCCACGGTGCGCGGCGCCGCGAACAACATGGACGTATTCGCGAACGGCCCAGCCGCCAGCTTGGTCTCGATCAGCCGCGAGTACTTCACGTAATAGTACGTGAACACTCCGAATCCAGTGGTGAAACCCAAGACAAGCAGTACGAGAAGAATCTTGCCAATGGGGTGCAAAGCGAACCGCACCGCGGAGGCCTTCTTGGGAACCTGAACTCTTACTGCCACGCATTACTATCTTCGCATGGCTGGCCATCGTGGGGAGGTACCGTGGCTCAACGGCCGGCCGTTTTTTGTCCTTCACTGGCCTTTGACTTGCGATACTGGAAATATGCCTTGCTCCACAGTGAGGTATGCGCCAGCCTCACCGCCGAGAATCGTTGCGGTCACCTTCCCTGCAATGATCAGCACGCTGATAGCATGCGCAACTGGCGCCTACGCAGCCGATCATCTTCATCCGACATTTGTCTCCGAAGTCGTCGCGCCTCAGCGAAACATCGTACTTCCGCTGCTAAAAGTGGCTTGCGGGGAAGGGGTGCGAACCGTGACGGCAAATGGTCAGAAAGCCTTCGGATGTGGGGATGCTTCAATGGAGGAAATCTTGGCATCTCAGCTGCCGCGAGCCTATCCCTGGATGCCGTACGTGTTGTGGAAAGCCGATGGCATTCTCTTTGGCCATTTTCTGTCACCCACGAGCGAGGACGTTGCCGTCAACTGCTTTGCTTGCGAAGGCCATCCTTGGCTTTGGGGAGGAACGTTGCTGCTTACTAAGCAATCAGGTGAATGGCGGCCAGTCTGGTACAAGCCGGGCGTCATCACTCGCCATTGCCGGCGTGTCTCTTTGGCGACGGGACGGCAGATTCTCTTCTGCGAGGAGACCGACAGCGGGATGGCCACAGTATCCACGGACTCTACATAGTCGATTTTACGAAGCCCGAATTTGCGTGGAATAGCGTCGTGTTGATGGCGGACAGCTATAGCTCTCTCACGCTCGGCGGAATACAGACGCAGTTTATTGATCGAGTTTCATTCGACGAGACTGCTAGGCGTGGCCTTATGGTCCGGGTGTTCGCTCAGAGTGGCCGCATAAAGTTGCGCCCAGAGGACCAGGATAGGTTTGATGAGGAGTCTCTGCCAAAACCGAAAATTTCAAAATACGAGATCGACTTCCGGCTCGACACGGACAGGTTCAGAGTAACCTCTGAACCTGTTGCGGTCGGCAGGTTATTTGGCGTGAAGTGACCTTCGCTTGCATTCCTCAGGCCCAACATCTCGTTAGGCATCTCGCAGCATTACAATGGAATCAGACCTCATGAGCGCCGCGACAATAGTCTCGGTCGAAGACTACCTCCATCGCACCGAAAAACCATACTGCGAGTATGTGGACGGCGTCCTTGCATCCCAAGCCAATTCCCACCAAACTCCACGCGCTGATTCAAAAGATACTGATGAGGCTTCTCGATGCACAAGGCGTGGAGGCGCTTGCCGAGATGCATGTCCGCCTGTCGCCAACGAGGTACTTGATCCCGGACGTAATTGCGGCGCCCGTGATCCAAGGCCCCTACCCCACCGATCCCGTCCTCCTCTGCGTCGAAATCCTTTCTCCTGAGGACCGAGTAGGCGCCACTCTTGCCAAGTGCGAGCAGTATCACGCCTGGGGCGTCCCCTTCTGCTGGGTCGTCGATCCGGAAAAGCAAACCGCTTGGCAATACCATTCCACCGGCGATCCCGAGCGCATCGAACGCGGCGGCACCCTCACCGCCGGCGAACTCACCGTTCACCTGGAAGAGCTCTTCTCCGACCAGCCGCGTTAGCTATAATTAGGCATGTTAACGCCTACGGCAAAGATTTGGCACAACGGCCGTTTGATCGATTGGAACGATGCCAAAATCCACGTCCTCTCCCACGTCACCAGCTACGGCAGCTCCGTTTTTGAAGGCGTCCGGTGCTACGCCACACCCTCTGGCCCCGCCATTTTCCGGGTGCGCGAGCATATCCGCCGCCTGCTCGACTCGGCCAAGATCTATCGCATCGACGTAAAGCACACCACCGAAGAGCTCGCCGACGCCATGGCCGAACTGGTGCGCGTCAATAAGCTCGATTCTTGTTATTTCCGTCCCCTGGTGCTGCGCGGATATGGCGACGTTGGCGTTCTCCCGTTCGCGAATCCCGTGGAAACCTACATCGCCTGCTGGGAATGGGGCAAGTATCTCGGCGAAGAAGCGCTGGCCCAAGGCGTCGACGTGTGCGTCTCCAGTTGGACCCGTATCGCTCCCAATACGCTTCCCGCACTCGCCAAAGCCGGCGCCAATTACATGAACTCGCAGCTCATCCGCATGGAGGCGCACCTGAACGGCTACGCCGAAGGCATCGCGCTCGACGCTTCCGGCTACGTGAGCGAAGGTTCCGGGGAAAATGTCTTTGTGGTCCGCGACGGCAAGATCCTTACGCCGCCATTGGGAGCTTCGGTGCTTCCCGGCATCACGCGCGACTCCGTCATGCAGTTAGCGGCGTCCCTGGGCATTCCCGTGACAGAAACTTTGATACCGCGCGAGATGCTCTATATCGCCGACGAGGTATTTTTCTCCGGAACCGCCGCTGAAATCACTCCCATCCGCTCCGTGGATCGTATCGTCGTCGGCGAGGGTTCGCGTGGACCGGTGACCGAGAGCCTGCAAAAAGCGTTCTTTTCCATCGTGCACGGCGACGCGCCCGACCGCTTTGGCTGGCTGACGCCCATCACAAAAAACGAGCCCGTGACTGTTTGAGCCACGGGCTTACAAAGCTTCTCCGGAAAAACTCGGACTTACGGAAGGACGATCCGCAAGTGCGACTCCGACGGCCACCTCCCCCGAGATTAACCGCCGGAACCGCACTCGCGAGGGATCATGCATTCTGTTGTAGCAGGGGTTGGCAGGATGCGCCAGATTTATTTCTACTGAGTTGCACGGTTTTCAACAATTTTGTCCGCTCAATATCTCTAGCACTTAGCGCTCGACACCTGTGGGAAACTTGTGAATAAACCGGCGTTCCGCGGAAATGTGTGATGACCTGTCGAGGCATTGATGTTTCTTCCGGCGCGAGCCTCGAAGTTTCCTTCGATCGCGCCATCACTGGAGTTGATCACCTCATCCAACCCTTGGATGACGCAGCGTTCCTCGCTCCCGGTTGGATCGATCTTCAAGTCAACGGCTTTGCCGGTGTGGACTACAATTCGGCGGCTTCGAGTCACGAACAAATCGCGGAATCGATCCGCGCCATCTTCGCCACCGGCGTCACGCGCTTCTTTCCCACCGTGATCACAGGCTCGCCCGACAACATGTCCGTGGCGCTACGCCACCTCGCAAATGCGAAGGAGTCCATTCCCCATGGTGCGGCAATGGAGGCCTTCCACCTCGAAGGGCCGTACATTTCACCAGAAGATGGCCCCCGTGGCGCGCATCCGGCGCACTGGGTCCGTCCGCCTGATCACGACGAGTTCCAACGCTTCCAAGACGCTGCGCGCGGCAACATCCGCTTGGTGACGCTCGCTCCCGAATGGCCGGAGGCTCCGCGTTTCATCGAGAAGATCGTCGCCACGGGTGTGGTCGCGAGCATCGGCCACACGCGCGCCTCGGCCTCGCAAATCTCCGACGCCGTAAGCGCCGGCGCAACTCTATCGACACACCTCGGCAACGGCGCCGACGCAGTGCTGCCCAAGAACTCCAATTATATTTGGGACCAACTCGCCGAAGATCGCCTGGCGGCCAGCTTCATCGTCGATGGATTTCATCTGCCGGCGTCTTTTCTGAACGTCGCGCTGCGCGCCAAGGGTCTCGAGCGATCGATTCTCGTCACTGATGCAGTCGCCCCGGCCGGTTGTCCGCCGGGCTCGTATCGCCTGGGCGAAGTTGACGTGGAACTACACCCCGACGGCAGCGTTCGCCTCGCAGGTGGAACCCGCCTCGCCGGCTCCGCGCTCATGATGCACCGCGCCATCGCGAACCTGATGAAGACCGCCAACTTGAGCCTGCGCGACGCCCTCTCACTCGCCACCCGCAATCCGGCGCGCATCGGCCGCATCCCCTACCGGCAGCGTGGACTGAACCCCGGAGACCGCGCCGACTTGGTCCGTTTCCGCTACGACCAACCGGCAAACCAAATCACCATTCTCGAAACCTACCTCAGCGGCACAAAAGTCTTCGACGCGTCGTTATCCTAGCGGCTCCGGATTCAACACCGCGACATACTTCAAGTTGCGATACAACTGCTTGTAATCCAGCCCGAAGCCCACCACAAATCGGTCGGGAATCTCAAAGCAGCGATAATCAATCGGGATTTGCACGATGCGGCGCGGAGTGCGGTCCAGCAGCGTACATAACGCCAGTGACTTCGGACCGCGCCCCGATAGATGCTGCAGCAGGTGACGCGTCGTGAACCCCGTATCCACGATGTCTTCAACCAGCAGCACGTCCTCGCCCTCGATGCTGTCGTCCAGATCCTTTGCGATCCGCACCATCCCAGGCGCGCCCTTCTGGTTGGCGAAGCTCGATATGGCCAGAAAATCCACCTTCACCGGCACCGTCAGCTCGCGCGCCAAAGCCGCCAGGAAGAACACTGATCCTTTCAGCACTCCCACCAGCTTCAACTCCCGGCCCGCATAGTCCGTCGAAATCTCCGCCGCCACCGCGCGGATCCTGCGGTCGATCTCTTCCTCGGTAAACAACACGCGTTCGATCATTGTGCCAGGCGCTCCGGCAGCCCGTACTTCATCACCAGATCCTGAACGTCTTTCTGATAAAACACCTGGATGTTCACATGCGGATAAATAGATCGCAGCAGGCGGATCTTCCGGTTCTTCCGCGTCACGTTGGCTTGCTTCATAGTGGTCAGCTCGACGTACAAGTCGAACTCAGGCAGATAAAAGTCCGGCGTGAAGGCTTCGGACACCTTTCCGTCCTTGTCCCATTGCAACGGAAAGCTGCGCGGCTCGTAGTCCCATGCGATGCCGTAGAAGTCCAGCAAGTTCGCGAATACTTGCTCGCTCGGGTGCCCGAATTCCTTGCTTACCACCCGCGGCTCGCCGGGCCCGATGGGCCGAACAATCCCAAAGCGCGCCAGTTGCAACCGGACCTGGAACTGGATCTGCGCCGCGTCCGCCGGCTGCAGCGGCCCGGGATCGAGTAACCTTTGCGACTTCACCGCCGCTTCCACCAAGCTCACCATTTCGGCCGGGTTCAGCTTTTGGGCGTTCAGCACCAGGTCGAAATCCGTCGGATGGCTGATCTTTTGGCCGAAACGCTGCTTGCGGAGCAAGGCCTGTTCGCTGTACAGTTCCCGCAAGCGCGCCTTGGCCTCTGCCCGGCTCAGCCTGCAATCCTGCATGAGATTCCCCAGCCGCACCGATTCCGGCGCCACCACGTGCACCCGCAGCATGCCAGGCAATTCGCGCGACAGAAGCTCTGCACCCGCACCACCGACCACAACGTTCACCTTCGTCCCGAGACCGGCCAGAATCGAAACCGCCAGCGGCCGCCAGGCCCCGTCGGGAATCCGGATCGATTCGCCGAACTCCGCGGCAATCATCCTCACCAAGTCCGGCTCGGTCACCAACTCGCCTTCCAGACGCTGAGCCGCCGCACGAGCCAGCTCCGCGTCCCGGCAGCCCGGTTCACCTGAGACGCTGATAAACGCCATTCAGTTAGAATCGTAGCGCAGACTGGACACAGGCACTGGCTTAAATGAATCTATACAGGATAGGGAGGAGCGGGCCGATCAAAGAAAGGAGCCGGGCGGGCTATAATGTTAGATATCTTACTATCACCACAGAGAACTAAGGCTTGACCCGAACACTCGTGTATTGTAGATTCAGAGTTCTGACTTTTAATAGAGCATTACAACAATACGGATCACGATGACCCCAAGTCACCGCTCCACGGCTCAGGTAGCCGCATTTACGATCGTTGCTGCACTGCTCTCCAGCAGTTGCGCGACGCGGCCCCAATCCTTCAAGCTATCCTTCCTGCCTTCCACTCCCGCTAAAATCGAACCCAGCTTTGAAGCGCCGCCAAGCCTCACTTCCAATTTTTATACCAACGAATCTCCGGATCTGGTGCAGCGTGCGCTCGCTGCGGCGCCTCGCCAAGCCGAGGTAGAAAGCCTCCTGGCCAAGGCTCGTCTGCACCTGGAAGCTGGAAAGCGAGCTTACCAGCAGCGCGACACCGTGAGCGCGCGCCAGGAATTCGATGCCGCCATGGATGTGTTGCTCTCGGCTCCCGATACGCTGGCCGGCCGTGCGCGCCTGGAGAGCGAGTTAGATCAGATCGCCGACACCATTTACCGTTACGATCTGGAAGGCCTGGGTGGTGCGGCCAGCCAGTTGCCGGAGGTGGTCTACGACAAGTCGCCTTTGGACGGCATTTTGGATATGACCTTCCCCACCGATCCGAACCTGCGGCCCAAGGTGAAGGAAGAAATCGAAGCCACCGTATCGCAGCTCCCGTTGCAGGAAAATGACGCCGTCCTCAGCTACGTGCATTACTTCTCTACCGATCGCGGCCGCAAGGTGCTGGTCGGCGGACTGCGCCGCTCGGGACGTTACCGGCCCCTGGTTCAGCGCATTTTGGACGACGAAGGCGTGCCGCAGGAATTGATCTATTTGGCGCAAGTGGAATCCGGCTTCCTTCCCCGCGCTCGCTCCAACAAACAAGCCGTCGGGATGTGGCAGTTCGTCCAGTTCCGCGGCCGGGAATATGGCCTGATGCAAGGCGCCGGAACGGATGACCGGCTAGACCCGGAGAAGGCGACCCGCGCTGCTGCCCATCATCTGCACGACCTGTACGCCACCTTCGGCGACTGGTATCTGGCGATGGCGGCCTACAATTGCGGCCCGGGCTGCGTCCAGCGCGCCGTGGAGCGGACTGGTTATGCCGACTTTTGGGAACTGCGCCGCCTGAATGCCCTGCCCCACGAAACCGCCAACTACGTTCCCCTTATCCTGGCGCTGACCATCATGGCCAAGAACCCCAAGGACTACGACCTCGACAATCTGGAGCTCGACCGGCCGGTGGAATACGAGACCCTGGATCTGGAAACGCCAACCAGCCTCGCGTTAGCGGCGGACGCCGCCGATCGTCCCGTGTCTGAAATTCAGGAGCTCAATCCCGCCTTGTTGAAGCCCGTCGCGCCGGCGGGATATCAGTTACGCGTTCCGAAGGGAACCTTGCCCACCATCATGACGGCCCTTGATATCGTGCCCACGAACCATCGTGCGGACTGGCGCATTCACCGGGTGGTGGCGGGCGAAACGCTCGCCGACATAGCACACCGCTACGCTACGGCCGTGGCATCACTAACGTCCGCTAACCAGCGGCCCACTGCCGAAGCTCCCCAACCTGGAGACCTGGTGGTGGTTCCCGCGTCGTCCAGATTCTCTCGCGCATCCGCGCCTCGATTGGCCGTGGCCTCGCACAGTAAACCTTCGCGCCGGGCTCAGTCGCGCCAGGCGGTGGCTGCTCACCGGACACCAGTCACAACGCCCGCGCATCGCACCCGCGCCAGCGTGTACCACACCGCCAGCGTCGCCTCCAAACATCGCGCTACGGCCAACTAACCTGCACCGAGCCGCCGCGAAACCAAGCGGCGCGCGTGAGCAAGCGGCTTCGAAATTCCACTCTTAAAAAGTACATAGTTGGCTCTTGCCTTCCAAAGAAAACGAGTTATTCTAGGGTGTGGTTAGCCCAACAGGAGGCATGAATAATGGTTGATAGCTTGCGCTTCACCGCTGATGACGACCTCGACGATTTCGGATATGAAGAAGAACAGATCGACGTAACCACCGAAGTCGGCGAATACGGTCCAGAGGATGAAGACGAAGACGAACTCACTAGACCGGCTCCCGTACCGGTTCACTCCACTCCCACCCCCGCCCCAGCTCCGGCCGCTCCGGCTGCCGAGGCGCCACCGCAGCGAAAGCCCGTAAAGAAGGCCGCCGCACCGGCCAAGAAGGCTGCCCCGGTCAAGAAGGCTGCCGCGGTGAAGAAAGCCGCTCCGGTCAAGAAAGCCGCGAAGAAGGCGCCGGCTAAGAAAGCAGCCGTGAAGAAGGCCGTTGCAAAGAAGGCCAAAAAGGCCCCTGCCAAAAAGGCCCCTGCCAAAAAGAAAGCGCCTGCCAAGAAAAAGGCCGCGGCCAAGAAGGTTGCCAAGAAAGCCGCGAAGAAAGCCAAAGGCAAGAAGTAAGCTATCCAAAACACCCGGGCGGCCGCGGCTGAAATAGAATGTCGCGGCTGTCCGTTGCAGCTACCTCAGTTCTCCCCGCAGTCGTCGCGTCTACTTTTCCTTTTGGACCACGGTCCGGCAACGCTCGAACAGCTGCAGCAGCGATTCTGCGTACTCCTCGGACGTCTTGGACCCCTTGCCGCTGAAACCCGCGGCGCTGCCACCCTTGCCATAACCCGTCGTCACCGCGATGAACTTCATCATCTCCAGCGCAACCTCATCGGCATTGCGTCCTGGCGGGACGGCGTTTGAAGTATCTTCAGGCATTCTCGATTCATTCCTCCAGTGGGATCGCCGCCTCGGCGGCAAACCTCTAGTGTAGACGGTCCGCGGCCAGCGCGCTTCCGCTTCGTAGCGCTCAGCACTTAGAATGATCTTTGCGAATGATCCACACTCCGCAGCCATGCCCGTTGAAGCCACACGCTTGATCCGCAAGATGCGCGGAGGGGCGCAGGCTCACTTCCTCGAGTGCGGCGATGGCCACTTCTACGTCGTAAAATTCCGAAATAATCCTCAGCACCGGCGCATCTTGATTAACGAGTGGATCGCCTCGGTTTTCCTGAATTACCTGCAAATCTCGGCGCCGCCGGCGGCCATTGTCAATCTTTCGGCGGGGTTCCTCGAATCCAATCCGGAGGTCTACCTGCAGCTCGGCACGCGTCGGCTGGCGGTCGACCCGGGCTGGCACTTCGGATCCCGCTACCCCGGCGATCCGGCCAAGGTCATGGTCTACGACTTCCTGCCCGACCTGCTGCTCGACAAGGTGGTGAACGTGAACGAATTCCCGGCTGTCCTCGCCTTCGATAAGTGGATGGGTAACGCCGACGCGCGCCAGTCCATTTTCTTCCGCGCACGGCTGCGCCAATGGTCGCCGGCGTCCAATCCTTCTGGACATCCAGCCCCGCGCGCCGGATTCGTCGCTCACATGATGGATCACGGTTACGTGTTCAACGGTCCGCACTGGACGTTCCCCGATTCCCCGCTCCAGGGTCTCTACTTCCGCCCGAACGTCTATCGAAATGTCCGGTCCCTGGACGATTTTCAGCCCTGGTTGGACCGCCTGCTGCACTTCCCCGAGGAGGTTGTGGATGAAGCACAGAAACAGATCCCGCCGGACTGGCTCGCCGATGACACCGTAGAGTTGGAAACGATGCTGGCGAAGTTGATGGCGCGCCGCAAGCGCGTCCCCGATCTGATTCGCGAGTCCCAGCGCGGCCGCGTGAATCCGTTCCCGGATTGGAGACTGTAGCCCGCAAAGGGTGCGGCGGCGCCCTCGATTCGTCAAAGCAACTATGCCAACACACTCCGTTTTGCGGGCTGTGATTCAAAGTAGCTCTCCGGGACCCCGTATGATAGCGTTTAGAGTTTGATGCGCGACTTGTACCCCATGAAACCGAACCTCGACGTTTTGAAGCCCGAGATTGAACTTTATCTCGAGGAAATGGGCATGGCCGTGTTTTACGGCTACTCGCAGCGGCTGGACTCAGCCCCGGTCGTCCACTGGGACTGCGATCAGTACCCCGACTACCGGCTGTTCGTCCAGTCGGCCCGCGCCGCGGGCGCCAAAATCCTGGTATTTCACCAGCGCGAGTTCTTCTCAGAGCAGGTGGACGACGCGCTCGAACGGCTGAACGCGTGCCAGTTGCCTTCCCAGGAATCGCGCTCCTACGAAGAGCGCTTGAGCGAAATGCGCGCCCACGAAGGTTCGGTCTGCGCCATCGAGCTCTCGTTCGATCACCAGGGCCGCGTCTTTCTCTTCGACCTCCGCACCGAATGGTTCGACGAGTTCTCCGACATGCTGGATGAGATTCAACTGCTGACCGCCGAGCCCGACCACGGCGACGACTCCCCCATCAGCGGCTACTTCTCGAGAAACTGAATTGAGTTTCCGCTGGCTGATTCCTCCCGCGGATTCGCAGGCCGTCGAGGCGCTCGCCGCAAGCCTTCAGGTTCAACGGATCACTGCGGCAGTGTTAATCAGCCGGGGCATCACCGACGCCACGGCCGCTCTCCGGTTTCTGGCTCCGCATCTCGATCATTTGCACGATCCGGCCCTGCTCACCGGCCTCGGTGACGCCGTCCAGCGCATCACGGCGGCCATTCAATCCAAGGAGAAAATCCTGATCTATGGCGACTACGACGTGGATGGGACCGTATCCGTTGTCATTCTGAAGAAAGCCATCGAGATGGCCGGCGGGGAAGCCAGCTTTCACGTCCCGCATCGCCTGCGTGACGGCTACGGCATGCGTGCCGACGTGATCGAGCGCGCGGCGGCCATGGGCGTTGGGTTGATCATCAGCGTCGACACCGGCATCCGGGCGTCTACCGTGGTGCAGGCGGCGCGTGAACACGGCATTGACGTCATCATTACGGATCATCATCTGCCCGAGGCCGAACTTCCGCCGGCGCTCGCCGTCCTGAACCCAAACCGGCGCGACTGCCAGTATCCCGACAAAAACCTGTGCGGCGCAGGCGTGGCGTTCAAGCTGGTGCAAGCGCTGCTCGCCACACTGGGATGGCCGGCTGAAAAGCTGGCTCGCGTGCTGAAGTCGTACTTGAGGCTTGTGGCCATTGCGACGGTTGCAGACGTGGTGCCGCTGGTGGGCGAAAATCGCGTGATCGTCAAGCACGGTTTGGAGAATCTGCACCAGGCCCGCAATCCCGGTCTGCGCGCGATTCTTGAGCTTTCCGGATTGCTCAATGGCCGGGCGCCCAGCGCGCGCCAGGTGGCTTTTCAAATCGCGCCACGCATCAACGCCGCCGGGCGCATGGACGACGCACAAAACGCGATTCAAATGTTTCTGACCGATAACCCGGAGCACGCCCGCACGCTCGCCTCCCAGCTTCATGCTTTGAACCAGGAGCGCCGCGACACCGAAGCCGAAATCGTCAAGCTGGTGCTGGCCGAATGCGCCAGCGTTCCGGTCACCGACGATCAAAGCGCGCTGGTCTTTTCAGGAGCCAATTGGCACCGGGGCGTGGTGGGCATCGTCGCCAGCCGCCTGGTAGAGCGCTTCTGCCGTCCGGTGTTCGTGTTGAGCGAGGAAGAGGGACAGGCGCAGGGTTCGGGCCGTGGGATTCCACCGTTCCATCTGCTGGATGCCTTGGAATCGATGCCTGAGCTGTTTACCCGCTTCGGCGGCCATCGCCAGGCAGCCGGCGTGAGCATGGCGTCCGATCTAGTCCCTGAGTTTCGCCGGCGACTCAACGCATACGCCGGCGCGCGCCTCACACCAGTGGACTTTCAACCGCAATTGCAGATTGACGCGGTGGTCACTTTGCGCGACTTGACCACCGGCCCCGCTGTCCAGGAGTTGCTCGCGATGGCGCCCTTCGGCTTCGGAAATCCGCCGCCCATGCTCGCGATCCTGGGCGCGGAGTTGGCCAGCGCTCCCGTGGTGATGAAGGAGAAGCATCTGCGCGTTCACTTGCGGCAAGCTGGACGCAGCCTTTTTCCGAAGGCTTGGAATTTCGCCGGACGCGCCGCGGATTTCCCCGTGAGCGCGCGCCTGGATGCAGCCTTTACGGTAGAGGAGGATACCTACGGTGAGGACCGGGGATTCGCTAACTGGTCCGCGGTACTGCGCGATGTTCGGCCAGCGACTTAGCTCGGTTTACAGCCATGGCCGCTGCAAAAGCCTCAAAAAGTTTCCGGTCCGCAACACTATCGGCGATCCGATCCTCCGGGTGCCACTGGACGGCGACTGCAAACGCCGCGCCGGGCAACTCCATAGCCTCGATCACGCCATCCGGCGCGACGGCGGACACGATCAGGCACTGGCCAACCATATCGACAGCCTGATGATGCCTCGAGTTTACGTGGTGCTGGCCCCCGCCGATAATCTCCCCGAGGCGCGTGTCGGGGTTCACGTGGATCCCGTGCACCGCGGGATGCCTACCGGCCTCCGCGTTCTGAGGCTTCTGCCGGTGAACATCCGTGGAAGATAAATGCTGGATCAACGTGCCACCTTGCAATACGTTGAACAGTTGCATGCCGCGGCAGATCGCCAGCACCGGAAGATCGGCGTCGAGGGCCTCATGTAGCAGCCGCACTTCGAGGTCGTCGCGCATGTCGTCGGGATCGTCGGTCTCTGAAGAACGATCATGGCCGTAGAGGATCGGATTTACATCGGTGCCGCCGGTAAGCACAAGCCCATCCAGGTCCTCCAGCGACTCAGGATTGCTGACTGGTTCAATACCGGCCGCCCGCAAGGCGCCCTCATACGTGCGAAGTCTGGATGCGCTTCCCCAGCTCACACCGGCCCTCGGATGATGTGGGACTTCCCGAACTCCCATGAATCTTCCACTAAAGAGCTTAACAAGTGTCATTCAATTACGTCTGATGCGTAGGAGCTAAAATAGTGTCATCTATGCGCACCACCCTACTCGCCGTGTTTCTGGCCGGTTGTGTCACGTTACACGGCCAGAGCGAACCGAGACCCCTGCGGATTCCAATTCAACAGTTCAAGCTCGACAACGGCTTGCGCATCGTGTTCTCGGAAGACCATTCCGCGCCTACCTACGCGGTTTCAATCACCTACAACGTCGGCTCGCACAATGAGCGCGCCGGACGCACTGGGTTCGCGCATTTGTTCGAGCACATGATGTTTGAAGGCTCCCAGAACGTCGGCAAGGGCGAGCACTTCATCCTGGTGGAAAACAACGGCGGCAACATGAACGGTACCACCACCGAGGATCGCACCAACTATTTCGAATCGTTCGCGGCGAACCAATTGGATCTCGGACTGTTTCTTGAATCCGACCGCATGCGCTCGCTCGCGGTGAACCAGGCCAACTTAGACAATCAGCGGAACGCGGTGCAGGAGGAGCGGCGTCTTAGCCAGGACAATCAGCCGTATGGGGAGACATCCGAAGTCCTGCAAAACCTCGTTTACGACAATTTCGCCAACAAACATTCGGTGATCGGCTCCATGGAAGACCTGAACGCGGCGACCGTCAAGGACGTCCAGGGATTCTTTCGCGTTTACTATGCCCCGAACAATGCCGTGCTGACGCTGGTTGGGGACTTCCAACCGGCCGAAGCGCTGGCGAAGATCAAGAAATATTTTGGCGACATCCCAGCGCAGGCCACTCCACCGGCGCCCGATCTCGCCGAGCCCACCCAGACCGCCGAACGGCGCAAAACGATCGAGGACGCGTTTGCGCAGACTCCCCGTCTGGACATCGCGTTCAAGACGCCCCCGGGCAACACCAGCGACGTATACGCGCTTGATGTTTTGTCCAGTGCTCTGGGTGAGGGGCAAGCCTCCCGGCTCTACCAAACTCTCGTCAAGGACAAGGAGCTGGCCGTCAATGTGTTCTGTTACGTTGACGAACACCGCGGCCCGTCCACCTTCAATATCGTTGTGCTGGCGCGGCCCGGCAAGGATTTGAAAGAAGTGGAGAAGGCCGTTTACGCCGAAATTGAGCGCGTGAAATCGGAGCCCATCGCCGACTGGGAACTCGAAAAGATCCATATGATGGAGCGGCATGAGACCGCACAGGAATTGCAAAGTACGCTCTATCGCGCGTACCTGATCGGCGAAGCGGCGGCGATCTTCGGCGACCCCAATCTCATCAACACGCGCCTTGAAAAAATACACAGCGTCGGCAAGCCGGATATCCAGCGTGTGGCGAAGACCTATTTGACCCAAGAAAATCGCACGGTGGTGACCACATTACCGAAGCCAAAGGCCGACTTGGCGGATCACGCCGCCCAATAAGGAACAGCCGATGAATACCAAACTCAAATTTGTTGCGCCGCTGGCTGTTTCCGCGGTTTTGTTCGCGCAGGTTCCTCAGGACCCCGGCTCCAAAGCGACGCCGCTCAGTAAAGTGGAGCGCAAATATAAAGCGCCCGTCTCGAGTGACATTCTGCGCGTGAATCTTCCGAAGCCGGCCGAAATAACGCTCCCGAACGGGCTCACCGTGCTGGTGCTGGAAGACCATCGGCTGCCTCTGGTCACCGCGCGGCTCAGCATTCTGGGCGCGGGTGCTTTGAACGATCCCGCCGATCTGCCGGGGCTGGCCAATGTCACGGCGGCCATGCTGCGCGAGGGCACCGCGGCGCGTTCCAGCAAGCAAATCGCCGAGGAGATGGAGAAACTTGGAGCGACGATTTCGGCGCAGGCTCCATGGGGCTCGGAAACCGCGACGTTCACCGCATCCGGACTCAGCGACAACTCCGCCCAATGGATCGCGCTCGCGTCCGATGTTCTGCTGCATCCGTCGTTCCCCGAATCCGAGTTGAACAAACTCAAGGAACGCATGAAAGTCCAGTTGCAGCAGCAACGTTCAAATCCAGGATTCCTCATGCAGGAACGCTTCAATCGCGCCGTGTACGGCAATCACCCCGCCGCCATCACGTCGCCGACCGAACAGGCGCTCGACAAAATCACGCCGTCCATGCTCGCCGAATGGCACAAGTCCCGGTACGTGCCGGAGAACGCGATCCTCGGAATCGCGGGTGACATCAAGCCCGCAGAGGTCATGCAAATGTTCCACGCCTTGCCGGCGTGGAAGGCGGGTACCGGCAAAGCAGCGCTGCCAACCGCAACCAAGCCGGCCAGCGGACGGCGGATCTTCCTGGTGGACCGGCCGGGCGCAGTGCAGGCCGATGTCGAGATTGGCAACATCGCGATCAATCGCACAGACGCCGACTACGTGCCGATGGTGGTGATGGATCGTATCGTGGGCGGGGGCGCGTCCGCTCGCCTGTTCATGAATCTGCGCGAAATTCACGGCTACACCTACGGCGCGTACAGTGCCTTGATAGCCCGGCGCTACGCGGGTCCGTGGATCGCGCAAGGCAGCATGCGCACCGACGCCACCGGCGGCGCCATGACGGAGTTCATGAACGAGATCAACCGAATTCGCGACAGCGCGGTCCCCGAGTCCGAACTCGAGGAGAACAAGCATTCCATCGTTGCTGGTTTCGCGCTTTCGCTCGAGCGCCCCGACCAGCTTCTCGATTACGCGATCACCGTCAAAACGTATGGATTGCCTGCGGATTATTGGGACACCTATCCGGCCAAAATCATGACCGTGACGGCCGAGCAAGTGCAGCGCGTCGCGCGCAAATACATCGTGCCGGATGACCTGCAGATCGTCGCGGTGGGCGACGCGGCCAAGCTCAAGCCCGTGCTCGATAAATATGGCGCGGTGCAAGTGTTCGATGCGGGCGGCAAGCCGAAAGCCACGCCCTGAGCTAGCAGCACTTCCCTTGTGCGAACTTGCGCGCTAGCCGTTCATCCAGAAATCGCCGCCACTCCGCGCCCGAATGAACGCACCCATGTGCCCGCAAGTGCCGCTCGTAGGCGTTTTCGTCCGCGATCTCGCGTAGCAGCGCCATCACGCCTCGAAAGAACGCTCTCACAGTTCCTCCGTTTGCAGCCGCGACAGAACAAATGGCGATTCGTCGACTTCGGCTTTGCGCGTGCCGCTGAGAATTCTCCACCAAACGCGCATCGAGTCAGCCAAAATCAGCGTGACCATGATCAAGAACATTCCGCACACCGCGGCGTCCAGCCGGTCGTTGAAAATCTGACTTTGCGCCTCGCCGATCTTGCCGGCCGCAATGGTGCCCGCGTTCAACGCGCTCTGCAAATGATTCGCCTCCGCCAAGAACCCGACGCGCGGTTGGTCCGAAAAAATCTTCTGATACCCGGCAGTGAACGTCACACACACCAGCCAGGCCAGCGGCACGGCAGTGATCCACAGGTAACGCGCGCGATGCATCTTGATAAAGATCGTGGTTCCGACGCACAACGCAACCGCCGCGAGCAACTGATTCGCGATCCCGAAAAGCGGCCATAGCGAGTTGATGCCGCCCAGCGGGTCGCGCACGCCCTGATAGAGAAAATATCCCCACGCGAGCGACACAACGGCGCTGGTCGCTAGCACGCCCGGCATCCAATTTGAACGTTTCAGCGATGGGTAGGCGTGCCCCAGCAAATCCTGCAGCATGAAGCGGCCCACGCGCGTTCCGGCGGCGATGATCGTCAATATGAACAGCGCCTCAAACATGATGGCGAAGTGATACCAGAAGCCCAGAATCGCGCGCCCGCCGCTGGATCCGCTCGTCGCCGAAAAAATATGCGCCATTCCAAGCGCCAGCGACGGTGCGCCGCCCGTACGATAGAACAGTGTCTTCTCGCCGGCATCGGCAGCGAGAGTATTCATGTCCGACACCGAAACCGGATAGCCCCAACTCGATATCGTCGACACTGCCGCGGCGGGACTCGCCCCGACCACGCCCGGCGGCGAATTCACGGCGAAGAAAACGCCGGGCTGTAGCGAGCAGGCGGCAATCAGCGCCATGATCGCAACGAATCCCTCCAGCAGCATTGATCCGTAGCCTACCGGCCACGCGTTCCACTCGCGCGCGATCATTTTCGGCGTGGTGCCGGAAGAGATTAGCGCATGGAACCCGGACACGGCGCCGCACGCAATCGTAATGAAGACGAATGGAAAAACCTTTCCCGCGAAGATGGGGCCGGTGCCGTCCACGAAGCGCGTAAAGGCCGGAAGTTGAAGCGTAGGATGTACGAAAAGGATCCCGACGGCCAGCATCGCCACCACACCCAGTTTGATGAACGTGCTCAGGTAGTCGCGCGGCGCGAGAAACAGCCAGACCGGCATGACACTTGAAAGGAATCCGTAGACAATCGTCGCGACCGCCAGCGCCGACGCCGACCACGTGAACCACGGCGCAAGCGTTGCCGAATTCGCTACTGCCTGGCCGCCGAAAATGCTCGCGATCACCAACACAAAGCCAACCAGCGAGCACTCCAGTACTTTGCCCGGCCGCCAATAACGCAGGTACACACCCATGAACAGCGCGATCGGCATAGTGGCCGCGATGGTGAACGTTCCCCACGGACTGCCTTTCAGCGCGTTCACCACCACCAGCGCCACCACAGCCAGCAAGATGATCATGATGAACAGTACTGTCAGCAGCGCCGTGAACCCGCCGACTTTTCCGATTTCGTCGCGCGCCATCTGGCCAAGCGTCTTGCCATCGCGCCGCATGGAGCAAAACAAAATCACGAAATCCTGTACTGCGCCGCCCAGCACCGCGCCGATGATGATCCAATACACGCTGGGCAGGTAGCCGAACTGCGCCGCCAATGTTGGTCCTACCAGCGGCCCAGGCCCGGCGATGGCCGCGAAGTGGTGGCCAAAGAGAATCCACTTATTGGTAGGCTCGTAGTCGTGCCCGTCACGCAAACGCTCGGCGGGCGTGGCGCGCTTGTCATCCAAAGCCATCACTTTGGCGGCGATGAACTTCGCGTAGAAGCGAAAGCCCAGCAGATAGGTGCACGCCGCGGCCAGAACAATCCAGAAGCTGTTCACAGGCTCGCCGCGATTGACGGCGATCGCCGCCAGAAAGAACCCAGCCGCCAGCGACACCAGCGCCCACGCAATGCGCGCAGCGATCTTCCTCATCGTCAGGATTCTATCAGGAGCCGCAAGTGGCCGCAGGTATCGTTATAGAATACAGATCAGTCGATCGCGGGGATTGCAATGAGCTCCATAGCTTCGAGAAACGGCTCGCCGGGTTGGCCAGCGTTGTTGGGCGGCGGCCTTCTGAACGTGGCGCTGGGTATTTCCTATGCCTGGAGCGTATTCGTCCCCGCACTCGAGCACGAGTTCAAATGGACCCGCACGCAGACGTCGCTGGTGCCTACGATTGACGCTGTCATGATCGCCTCCATGTTTTTGGTAGCGGGGTTTCTGCTGCGGCGCATAGGGCCGCGCAGTGTAGCTGCCATCGGCGGGCTTCTGCTGAGCTTCGGGCTGCTGCTCGCCAGTGGGACGCAGTCCCTGCCCATGCTTTATCTCACGTGGGGCGTGATGGTCGGCACAGGCATCGGCTTTGGCTATTTGGTGCCGATCACCGTTGGCTCGAAGTGGTTTCCGCACCATCGGGGGCTGGTCAATGGCCTCGCCATCGCTATTTTTGCCGCGGGCTCCGGGCTTTTTGGCCCGCCAGCCGGCATTGCTGGTCGAGCGGATCGGCTGGCGCGCGACGTTTCAAGTTCTGGCCGGAGTCTTCTTCGTATTTACGATGGCCGGCGCTTACTTGCTGAAGGATCCGCCCCGGGGATACATCGCCCCGGCAGGAAAAGCCTCTGGGGTGCGACGCGCTCGCCCCAATCACACCGATGTTCCAACCGCGAGCGTGCTCCGGAGCCCGGTCTTTCTCGCACTGTGGTTCGCGTACGCGCTTGGATGCACCGCGGGCACCATGGTGATCAGCCAGCTAGTGCCCTTCGCACGATCGGCGGGCTTGAGCGCAAAGACCGCAGCATTCGCCCTCACAATCGGCGCCATCGGCAGCGCATCGGGGCGATTCTTTTCGGGCTGGCTGTCCGACCACCTCGGCCGACTGCATACCTTGCGCGTCATCATTCTGACCTCGATGCTTGCCACGCCGTTGCTCTACGTGTGGCGCGAGCAGTTACTCGCGTTTTATGTGCTGCTGTTTTTCGTCTACTACTGCTATGGCACTCAGTTGTCCGTCTATGCTGCGCTGGCGGGCGACTTTTGGGGCACCAGGTATCTGGCGACCAACTATGGACTGTTATTCCTGGCGTGGGGCGTCGCGGGAATCATGGGGCCCGCGATTGGCTCGCGCGTCTTAGTGAGTACCGGCGCTTATCAATATGCGTTCTTCGGCTCGGCTGGACTGGCGTGCGCCGCACTGATTATCCTTGGAATCGTGCGAACCCCGCAGCCAGCGCTTGTTGCTGCGACTCCCGCGCTAGCCGCTGGAACCTAGAAGCGAGGCAGCCGTCGCAACAGGCCATAGCTGGAACCGTAGCCCGCCAAATCCACCGCGTGCACGGGACGCCAATTCCAGTCCATCGCTCCGATGTATCGCACGCCCGCGCGATCGTGACCCATCAAAATGACGTATAACTTGCGCTGCGGATAAGCGAGCAGCTCATATTGCCCGCCGGACGATTCGTTCGGAGCGATGCGCCAGCGATCGAGGGACGGCTCACCCAGTGCGCGCAACACCGAGGCGCGGTCGTCGTCGGCCGTCAACGGCAGGTCAGCCCGCGTGAACGGCGCATAATAGGCTCGCGTCGCGATCACACCGCCGCGATACAGGCTGATCGCCAGTACGCATCCGGCCACGCCGAGAGCCACGCCGCTCAGCACCAGCTTTCCTACCCGCGAGTTGCTGTCGTTCTCCAATCGGATTCCAACCACTACCGCTCCATCCGATGGCTGCCGCGCCAGCCGGGGCCGGGGAGAATCGTTCACCGCGCGCGGCATTTCGATCACGCGGCGCTCGGCCGGCCAGACAGCGCCCGATCGATACTCCAGCTCCGTTAGCAGCCCGACGATCATCACCGGCGCGTCCACGCGCGAAATCTCGCCCACATAGCGCCGCGGCACCGAAACTTCCTCGTTCGTTTTGGTGTTGTGCACCAGCACTTCCGACCATGTGGCGCTACGATAGATCCACTCGTTGTGCCCAGCGTTCAGGATCGCCGGATAGAACGAGAAGGGGCGGCCGCCCAGCTGCGCGATAGGCGGCGGGATCGGCGGGACTGCCATGGCTCTATCTTAATCCCAGTGTCCGGGGGCCTGCGGAGGATCCGGATGGTGAGCCTTCCGGCGGAAAAACTTCTGATGTATGTCAGGCCAGAATTCGGGCAGCAAGTTAGTTAGTGCGGACGCCACCATGCTGGTGCCAAACCGGGAGGCTACCTCGCTGCCGTTGACACTGCGGTCCGGATAATAGGCGTTCGACAGCGCGATGCCCATGCTCATTCCCAGCATGCCCGAGTAGTTGAAACTCGACTTGCCCGCGTCCGTGCGCGTAACCACAACGCGGCTCAATGCGTAACCCACGCGGTACCAAATGCCGAACTCGGGTCCCCTGCGAAAATAACGGGGATCTTCATGCAGCAAGGATGCGAGCACGGCGTCGGAAAAGAAGTTTTGCGTGGCGATGTCAGCTACAGCGGCGCCGAATCGCTCCGCATATGGGCCGCCGCCCTGGCCATACTTCGGGTCGTCGTTGTCCACCTGCGATAGCGCGGCACCGGCGGCCGCGGAAACCGCCATGAACGGATCGAATGTTTCTTTAGCAAACAGCCTGTACTTCTGTTTCGCGGTGAGAGGCGCAGGTTTCTGTGCCGGGTCCTCTACCGCCAGATAATTCGGAATCACGCCAAACATCCGGTCATTGTTGACGGGATCGCCGGCGGACGCAGGACCATCGCTGGACGCTACTGGGGCGGGCTGCGCCGGAGTTTGCCCGGCTGCCCCAGAGACAAGGATTAGAAAGAATGGAAGGAACGCTGCTCCACGTGCTCGTGTCAAGTACTCAGGGCAAAACTTCAATCATCCTCCACCTCCAGAATCCCGTGCATATATTGTATATGGGACGGGCACCGCTTTCGGCGGTTCCAAAGAAAGTAATAGAATAGGCAGTCATGATCGCGACGCCTGCTTCACCAGCTTCAGAATGGCAGTTACGAAATCGGCGCAACTTTCTCAAGTTTCTCGCGGCCAGCCCGCTATTCGCGGCGATGCCGGCGCGGGCATGGCAAACCCACACACTAGATGAAGTGGTGGCCAATCCGAAGGAAGCGCTGGACGTGATGGACTTCGAAGCCGCTGCCCGCAAAGCGCTGCCGCCCGCACATTGGGGTTACATGACGTCGGGCGTGGACGACAACCTGACGCGCGACATCAATCATGAAGCCTACAGACACATCGAGCTTCGGCCGCGCAAACTGGTGGACGTTTCCAAAATCGATACGCGCGTGGACCTCTTCGGGACCACCTGGGACAGTCCGATCTTCCTGTGTCCGGTGGGTGCGCAAGGAATGTTTCACGCTGATGGCGAGATTGGCGTAGCGCGCGCGGCCCAGGCCAGGAAGGCGCTCCAAGTGCTTTCTACGGTCACTTCGCACAGCGTGGAGGACGTGATCAAGGCCCGCGGCGGACCCGTTTGGTATCAGCTCTACGCAGTCTCAAACTGGGACCTCACCGAACGGATCGTCAAGCGAGCCGAAGAAGCCGGGTGTCCCGTGCTGGCCTGGACCATCGATCTGTTGGCGGGCCGAAACACGGAGACCGCGTCCCGTTACCGGCGCCTGGACAACCGCGAGTGCGCGAATTGCCACGGCGAACCGTTCGGCGCGATCAATCAGCGGCCCATGTTCGACGGCCTCGACATGAAGGGTGTCGCCATCAACTCGCCGTCCTTCACCTGGGCGAACGTGGATCGCCTGAAGAAAATCACGCGCATGAAGCTGGTGCTGAAAGGCATCGAGACCCGGGAAGACGCCCGGCTGTGCGTGGAACATGGCGTGGACGGGATCCTGGTGTCGAATCATGGCGGACGCGCCACCGAAACGTACCGCGCCACTATCGAATGCCTGCCTGAAGTGGTGGATGCGGTAGCGGGCCGCATTCCCGTGATGGTGGACGGAGGCATCCGCCGAGGAACCGACGTCTACAAGGCGCTGGCGTTCGGTGCGCGCGCGGTCGGCATCGGGCGTCCCTACATCTGGGGACTCTCGGCGTTCGGCCAGCCCGGCGTGGAAAAGGTGATCGATATCCTGCGCGGAGAATTCGAGCTCACCATGAAGCAATGCGGCGCGCGATCGCTGGCCGAGATCACGCGGCCGACGGTGATGTATCGCGAGTCTAACTCCTAAGTTCGGCTCAGCGGTTAGAATGAGGGGATGCCCGAAGAGAAGCCCGCGGCCAGCTTCGAGACTGGACTCCAGCAACTCGAACTGATCGTCAAGGAAATGGAGAGCGGAGAGCTGCCGCTGGAACGTGCCCTTGAGCTATTCGAAAAAGGAATGCAACTGAGCGAAAGCTGCCGCAAGCAACTGGAAGAAGCCGAGACGCGCATCGAGATCCTGATCCGCAAGGGCGACAAGGTCCAAGCGGAAGCGTTCCGGCCCGATAAAGCATGACCCTGGCCGAATACGTAGCGCGCCAGCAGGCCCGGATTGACGCAGCACTGGAACGATGGGTGCCGCCCGAGTCGACGCTCCCCGAATCCATCCACAAGGCGATGCGCTATAGCTTGTTCGCGGGGGGCAAGCGCGTCCGGCCCATTTTGTGTATGGCGGCGGCGGAAGCGGTTTCGGACGCCCCGGCAGGCATCGAGTCGGCCGCGTGTACGCTGGAACTGATCCACACCTATTCGCTGATTCACGACGATTTGCCCGCGCTCGACAACGACGATTTGCGACGCGGCGTTCCAACCTGCCACAAGGTTTTTGGCGATGCCATCGCGATACTGGCGGGCGATGCGCTGCTCACGCTCGCGTTTCAAGTGCTCGCTCAGATGGACTGCCCTGCCGATCGCAAGGTCGCGCTCATCGAGGAACTTTCCACCGCCGCAGGCACCGTGGGCGGCATGATCGGCGGACAGGTGTGCGATATCGAGGGCGAGGGCCAGCATCCCAATGCCATGCTGCTCGAGACCATCCATCAAGCTAAGACCGGCGCTCTGCTGCGGGCAAGCCTGCGGATGGGAGGCATCTTTGCGGGCGCCGATCGCGAGCAGTTCCACGCGCTGTCCTGCTATGGCGAGCACGTAGGCCTGGCGTTTCAGATCGTCGACGACGTCCTGGATGTGGAGCAGTCGTCCGAAGCCCTCGGCAAGACCGCCGGCAAGGATGCCCAGCAACAAAAAATCACGTTTCCCGCTGTATATGGGCTGGAGCGGTCGCGCGAAATGGCGGAAGAAGAGCGGCTGGCTGCGCACCTGGCGCTGCGGCCCTTCGATGAACGCGCGGAGCGGTTGCGCGAGCTAGCCGACTTCATCGTCCATCGCCGTGCCTGAGGCCTTGCAGATGAAAGTTCGGACGCGCTTAGACGTGCTGGTGGTGGAGCGCGGCCTCGCCGAATCGCGCGAGAAGGCGCGCGCGCTCATCTTAGCTGGGCAGGTGCTCGTCGACGGGCAGAAGGCGGATAAAGCCGGCACGAATGTCAGCGTCGATGCCGCGATTGAGGTGCTGTCGCAACCGCGCTACGTGGGACGCGGCGGGTTGAAGCTCGAAGCCGCGCTCGATCATTTCGGAATCGCTGTAGCCGGCAAAGTCTGCCTGGACGTCGGATCATCCACCGGCGGATTCACCGATTGCCTGCTCCAGCGGGGCGCCGCGCGCGTCTACGCGATTGATGCGGGAACGGGCCAACTCGATTGGAAATTGCGCAATGACCCGCGCGTGATCGTTCACGAACAAACGAACGCTCGCTATCTCATCCGCGATCAGGTGCCCGAGCCCATCGACCTCGCGGTTTGCGATGTGAGTTTCATCTCCATCACAATGATCTTACCGGCGATCGCGGGCCTGCTTGCCTCCCATGCTGAAATGGTGATTCTAGTGAAACCTCAATTCGAGCTGGAGCGCCATCAAGTGGGCAAAGGCGGAATTGTTCGTGATCCCGCTTTGCACCTCCAGGCGTGTGGACGTGTGGAGCAAGCAGTTCAGGCGCTCGGCTTTCAAGCGCAACTCATTCCCTCGCCCGTGCTGGGAGCGGAAGGCAATCAGGAGTTCCTTTTGCATGCCAGACATTAAAGCGGTAGGCGTCATCGCCAAGCCCGGAATCCCTCACGCATCCGCGATCGTGTCGGGTTTGGTGGCGTGGTGGCGAGAGCGCGGCGTGGAGACCCGGCTGGATCATGAATCCGCGCGATACATCGGCAGCCAGAACGGGCTGGCGCGGGAGCAGGTCCCGGATGGAACGCAACTGGTGATCGTGCTGGGCGGCGACGGAACATTATTGGCTGCGGCGCGTGCGGTGGCCGGCCGCGAGATACCGCTGTTTCCGGTCAATCTCGGCGGCTTGGGTTTCTTGACCGCCATCACTCTCGATCAACTTTACCCCGAGCTGGAATGCGCGCTTACCGGCCAGCAGCGCGTGGTTCCGCGGCGCATGCTGCATGGCGAACTGGTGCGTGATGGCAAGACGGTGGCGTCGTACGAGGCCCTGAACGATATCGTCATCGGCAAGACGCAAATCGCCCGCATGATCGATCTCGAAACGTACGTAGATTCGCAGTATGTCAGCACGTTCAAAGCAGACGGCCTGATTGTCGCGACGCCCACCGGCTCCACGGCGTACTCGCTCTCGGCCGGCGGGCCCATCCTGTTTCCGGCCGTGGCGGCCATCTGCATCACTCCGGTGTGCCCTCATATGCTGACCAACCGCCCTGTGCTGGTCCCCGACTCAAGCGTAATCGAGATTGTTTGCAAGGCCCCGCGCAAGGAAGCGTACCTCACGGTGGATGGACAGGTGGGTGAGCCGCTGGTCCAGGACGATCGCGTGGTGTGCCGCAGCTCCGAGCACCAGGTTTTTTTGATTCGTCCGCCAAAAATGTTCTTCTTCGACGTGCTGCGGCAGAAGTTGAAGTGGGGAGAAAGGTGACATCGTGAAGCGGCTCTCGCTGACGGCGTGGATCTTCATCGCCATGCTCGGCGGCGTCGTTCTCGGCGCGGCATTCCCGAATGTCGGCAAGGCGGCATGGATGGCCGCGCTGGCCAATGTGTTCCTGCGATTGATCAAGTCCATCATCGCGCCGCTCATCTTCGGCACCTTGGTCTATGGCATCGCCGGCACGGGCAGCGTGAAGACGATGGGGCGCATCGGAATCAAAGCCATTGTGTATTTCGAGGTCCTGACGACCATCGCACTGGTGCTCGGATTGGGCGCCGTGAACCTGGTGAGGCCCGGCGCAGGCATGAGGTTGGAGCGCTCCGCCGCGGAAACCGGATTGTCCCAGGCCGGCCCGACTCTTTCGGGCACGCTCGAGCACACCTTTCCGGCCAGCGTCATTGATGCAATGGCCAAAGGCGATGTGCTGCAGATTGTCGTGTTTTCGTTCCTATTCGGCGCGGCCTGCGCGGCTATCGGAGCGAAAGCCGGACCCGTGGTGGCGTTTTGCAAATCGCTATCCGAAGTGATGTTCCGCTATACGAAATACGTGATGTACCTCGCGCCGGTCGGCGTCGGAGCAGCCATGGCGGGCACGATCGGCAGCAAGGGATTGGGCGTTCTGCTGGGCCTCGGCAAGCTGATTCTCACTTTGTACGGAACGCTCGCGATCTTTGTCTTTGTGGTGCTCGGGGCGGTGGCGATGATCGCGCGCATTCCGCTCCGCGCTTTCATTCGCGCGGTTCGCGAGCCATTCATTCTGGCGTTCTCCACTGCATCCAGCGAGGCCGCGCTGCCGTTAGCGCTCGAGAACATGGAGCTGATGGGCGTGCCGGCTCACATCGTCGCGTTCGTTTTGCCGACCGGCTACAGCTTCAACCTGGATGGCAGCACGTTGTATCTTTCCATGGCGTCGCTCTTCGTGGCGCAAGCGGCCGGCATTCACATGGCGATCGGCCAGCAGCTTTTGATGATGCTGACGTTGATGCTCACGAGCAAAGGCGTGGCCGCGGTCCCGCGCGCGTCGTTAGTGATACTCGCTGGGACTCTCGCGACGTTTGGACTCCCGCTGTCGGGCGTCGCGCTGCTGCTGGGCGCCGACGCGCTGATGGACATGGCGCGAACGTCGGTGAATCTGCTCGGCAACTGCATGGCGTCGGCGGTGGTGGCGCGGTGGGAGGGCGTCGAAATTCCTGATAATCAGCCGACGCTTGTCACTGACCCTCGTTAATTCCTCACGCCGCTTTCGCGTGCCACGGTTTCGCCGTCTGAATCGCCGCGTTCACCGCATTGATATTCTTCACGCCTTCGGTGGACAGCCAGTCCTCCAGCGCCTTCACGCCTTGCTTGCCGTAGATCGGAATGCCTTCCTTCCACGTCGCGCGGCCGCACAGGACGCCCGAATAATCCGTGCCCGCTTCCGCTGCCATGTGCAATTCCTCCACGAATTGCGCATTGCCCACGCCGGCGCTCAAATAGATGAACGGCTTCTTTGCCACGCCCGCCGCCTTCCGGAACAAATCCAGCGCTTCATTCCGCGAGTACGCCTTCTGGCCTTTATAGACGCTGCTGCCTTCCACGAAGTTCGCGTTGATCGGCACTTCCACTTTCAGCACGTCGATCTTGTATTGCGGTTTCGAAAACTCTTCCATGCTCCCGATCACCACTTGCGGTTTTAGCTTGGCGTATTCGAACCCCTTCTCATCGCCGCCCTTCGGATCGTAGCCGACGAACTCGCAAAAGAACGGGATTTGGATGTCCTCGCACTCGGCGCCGATGCGCTCAATAAAGGCGTGCTTGATGTCGTTCACCTGCGGATCATCGAATGGCGAATAATAAATCAGAATCTTGACCGCGTTGGCGCCCCAGTCCGCGATCCGCTTGGCGGAGACGTGCGGCAAAAGGTCGGGCAAACGGCCGGGCTTGGTATTGTCGTAGCCGCTCTCTTCATAGGCCAGCAGCAGACCGGCATTGGACGAGCGCGCCTTGGCCGCTGGAAGTCCATATTCGGGATCCAGCAGGATCGCGCTCGCGTGCGGCGTCAAAACCTTCGACACCGCGATCTTAAACTCCTGCATCATCTCGTCCGTCACCTGGTCCTGGGCAACGCCCTTGGCAGCGGCAATCGATTTCCTCAAGCTGCCCCGCTGGTCCATCGCGGCGGCGGCGATGATCCCTTGTTTATTCGACAGCGCCTTCAGATGGCGCAGCTTTCCTTCCGATAAACTCATGGCCCGTGCATCTCCTCTTCTAGATGTTAACGCGCGGAGGTCACCTGATCGAGCCTCCGGAAATAGGTTTGCGCGCGCCGGACGTCGCGGAGGATCTGCGCCTTCAGCGCTTCGGGAGTCTCGAACGCACGTTCATCGCGCACGCGCCGTAAGAACTCTACCGCGATCCCGAGAGGCGCCGCACCGTTTAGCCCGCTGAGCAGATAGGTTTCGATGGTGCGATGCTTGCCGTCAAACGTCGGGCGCTTCCCGACGTTGGTGATGGACGGCCACTCGCGCGATCCGTCCAGCTCTCGCGTCCGCGTCACGTACACCCCGTCTTTGGGAACAACCTCAGCTTTCGTATCCAAATTCAAGGTCGGCACGGTCTGCTTGGACCCGATCCCTTCCCCGTGCACCACGGCGCCCTGCAGCATGTGCGGCCTGTTCAGCATGCGGCAAGCCGTGGCAACGTCGCCGGCCTCGATCAGGCGCCGGATCTCGCTACTCGATATCATCCGCTTCCGCCACACCACTGGCGGCAGAACGTCAGTTTCGAAACTGTATCGCTCGCCGAGTTCCTCCAGTGTTCCGCCGTCGCCTGACGCACCCTTGCCGAAGCGAAAATTCGAGCCGATGAGCACGGCGCGCGCGTTCAACTTATCCGCCAGAATGTCGCGCACGAAATCCTCCGGCGCAAGGCGCGCGACCTCCCAGGTAAAGGGCAAAATCAAAATCTCGTCGATTCCCTGCTCCAGCATGATCCGCGCCCGCTGATCCAGCGTGGTCAGCAGCCGTGGAGCGTTCACAGGCGACAGCAACTTGGATGGATGCGGATCGAACGTCAGCGCGGCGGCCTTCCAGCCTTCCTCACGCGCCAGTGCGATTACCCGCCGCAGAATCTTGCGATGCCCCGCGTGTACGCCATCAAAATTGCCGATCGTGATGGCGCAAGGGCCGAAATCGCGCGGCGTTTCCGACAGGCTCCGGTAAATCATGCCACGCTCTCCACGTCAATCTCCAGCCCGTCGTACGCCAAGCGGACGTGCGGAGGCAATTTCTCTTCCGTTCGTGCGTGCGGCAGATCGTGGCAGATGTGCGTGAAAAACGCCCGGCGCGGCGCGAGCTTCTCGACCGACTGAAGCGACCGCTCAACGGTGGAGTGCGTCGGATGCGGCCGGTGCCGCAAGGCGTCCAGGAACAAAACATCCAGGCCGCACAGCAGCTCCATGGATTCGTCTGGAATTTCGCTGTGATCCGTCAAATACGCCGCGTCTCCGAAGCGAAAGCCGTAGACGGTGCCCTTGCCGTGCCGCAGACGAATAGGCCGAAAGGCGAGGCCGAATAAATCGAAGGACGCCGAATCGAACACGTGCGTCACGAGGCGCGGCCGTGACGACTCGCTGAACCGTTCATCGAAAATGTAAGGAAACGATCGACGAATCGCACCGATGGTCTCTTCGGAACCGTGAATCGGAATCTCGCCGCCTTGCTGGTAATTGAAGGGACGCACGTCATCGAGCCCCATCACGTGATCGGCATGTGAATGCGTGAACAGAATCGCGTCCACACGCGCGATTTTCGAGCGCAGGGCTTGGTAGCGGAAGTCTGGAGTGGTGTCGATCAACACGCCGCGATCACCATACTGAATGTGAACCGAAGGCCGCAGCCGCTTATCGCGCGGGTCGTCGGAACTGCACACCGGGCAATGGCAGCCGATCATCGGCACTCCCACGCTGGTACCCGATCCGAGCACCGTGATTTTCAGCGGCCCCATCGGCATCTACGCGCCGGCCTGCTCTTCCGTGGGGTCGGAAGTCTGGGACGGCTCAGCTTCTGGGACCGCCTTCTTTTCCTTGTTCTCCATGGCCTGGACGAAGCGGAATCGCAACTCGGTGAGCGCGTTGTCCACCAGGCGCTGCTCTTCCATGCTGACGTTGCCGCGAGTCTTCTCCTGGAGCATCGCGAGCAGGTCGATGGTGTGCCGCGCGATGCGGAAGTCGGGCTCGGGCCGGTCCTTCTCCTCGCCGAAGTGGTACATGCCGAGGTGCATCTCGGTCTGCGCTTTCAGCGAGAGGATCAAGAATTCAAAGGTTGCCGGGGGAAGTGGATATTCCTGGTCACTCATCTTAACCTCCATTTTAACCGGGGAAACGCCTTAGATTACATACATACAAAATTTTGATTGGACCTGCCGGCCCTTTTCCTTTACTCTCGAATTGTAAGACTTGCCCGTGAGCGCAGGCTTGCTCCGTGGGTTTTCAGCAGTCCTCGAAGACATCTTTTCATTCCTCGGTGAAATTTTCCTGACGCCCGCCCGTATCGGCGGCGAGCCCTCTGTTCAGTGTGGGCCCGCATGGCGCTCAGGCCACCAAACATAACGAATCTCGACTTACAAGGAGTCTACAACATGAGTACTCGATTTCTGAATATTGTCTGCTTGCTAGGCGCACTGAGCGTATTTACGGTCGCGGCCAATGCGCAATCCCCCGTCGCTAGGGTCAGCATTCCATTTGAGTTCGCGGCTGGCGGTGCGATGATGCCGCCCGGCGAATACACGGTGGATGTCCCGGATTTTTCGGGCGTGATCGTGCTGCGGGGATCCGGGGGCGCGGTGGCCCTCCTGGCTGTATCCTCCGAGACCGCGGCGCCTTCCAGTACCGCCAGGCTGATCTTTGAGCGCCGGGATGGCATGGCCTTTCTTTCGGCTGTGGAATGGCCGAATCAAAGCGTGCGCGTCACATCGCCGTTCATGCGCGTCACAAAAGGAGCCGCCACTGCGTCTCTGCGCTAGAGTCTGACATTCCGTCTTCAGTTCAACATGGCCGGGCCTCGAGGTTGGGGTCCGGCCTTTGCGCGTTTGCTAGACTGAGGTTTCCGCCTCGCACGAATGCCGCAAGATCCATCCACACTTGGTACAACCACAACTGGGCAGCGGTTCGAGCGCCTGGTCGGGATCATGGCCCGGCTGCGCGCGCCCGGCGGCTGTCCCTGGGATCGCGAACAGAATTTCGACACCATCAAACCCTATCTCCTGGAAGAGGCCTACGAGGTTTTCGACGCCATCGACCAACGTGATTGGCCCGGCTTGGCCGAGGAGCTCGGGGACCTGATGCTGCAGGCGGTTTTCTTTGCCCAGATGGCGTCCGAAGAAGGCAAGTTCCGCATCGACGATTCGCTCGATGCGATTTCGGACAAGCTGATCCGCCGGCATCCGCACGTGTTTGGCGACGGAGTGGCGGAAACGTCGGACGATGTGAAGCGCCGCTGGGATGAAATCAAGGCGGACGAGAAGAAAGGGAAAGGCAAGCCGCAGCAGGGCCGCCTGGAGTCGGTGCCGCGCAATCTTCCCGCGCTCGTGGAAGCACAGCAGATCAGTTCGAAAGCGGCTGCTGTCGGGTTCGATTGGGAGCATCCCGGCCAGGTGCTCGAAAAATTGGATGAAGAACTGCGCGAGTTGGCCGAAGCCCGTGAAAGCGGCACGCCCGCTGAACTGGAAGGCGAGATTGGCGATCTGTTGTTCGTCCTGGTGAACCTGGCGCGAAAGCTGCATGTAGATCCCGAGCAAGCGCTACGAAAGACCAACGCGAAGTTTCGCAAACGTTTCGCGCACGTCGAAAAGCACGCCACTCTACCGGGCGCGACGCTCGACCAAATGGAGGCGCTCTGGCAGGAGGCCAAGGCGCACGATGCCCAACAAGCAAAATGATAGACATTCGAGCGCTCACCGATCGCGAGGATCTCAAGACGGTGGTGCGGTTGCAACGCCAAATCTGGGGCTTCGAGGATGTCGATCTGATTCCGCTGCGGCTCTTCGTGGTTGCTACGAAAATCGGCGGGCAAGTCTTCGGCGCTTTTGACGGCCAGCAGATGATCGGATTCTGCATGTCCATTCCCGGACTCAAACCGGGCGGTAAAACGTACCTACACAGCCACATGTTGGGGGTGCTACCGGATTACCGGAATTCTCGCATCGGCCGCACTCTGAAACTGGCCCAGCTCGACGATGCTCTGCGGCGCGGCATCAGCCTGATCGAGTGGACCTTCGATCCGCTTGAAATCAAGAACGCGTTTTTCAACATGGAACGGCTCGGCGCGATTGTGCGCCGCTATGTGCCGAATCAATACGGAACCACGAGCAGCCCTCTCCACGGGGGACTACCTACCGATCGTTGCATCGCGGAATGGTGGATCGCGAGTCCGCGCGTGAACGCGATCACCGCAGGCCAACCATTTGAGCGCAACCCGGTGGAAATGCGCGTTGCGATCCCAGCCGATATCGCAGCAATTCGCGCCAACGATCCGGCCCGCGCTCGCGAAATTCAGAACGCTTCTGCCGACCAATTGCGCGCCGCATTCGATCGCGGTCTTGCGGTCATCGGCTTCGAGAAATCCGAGCAAGCCGGCACCTATCTGTTGGGACAATGGGAATCCGCCTAGAACAAATCGCGCTACGCGAAATCCGCATGCCTCTGGTGCACTTCTTTGAAACCAGCTTCGGCCGGACCACGGAGCGCCGCATCATCCTGGTGGAGGTTCAAAGCGGCGGCATTTCGGGCTGGGGCGAGGTCACCGCCGGCGAGAATCCGTTCTACAACGAAGAATGGACGGAATCCTGCTGGCTGATCCTTCGCGATTACGTCGCGCCGCGGGTGCTCAATCATACTCTCGATTCTGCGGCAGACGTGGGCGCGCGATCGGAACATATTCGAGGGCATCAGATGGCGCGCGGCGGGTTGGAAGTGGCAGTCTGGGATCTTGAAGCCCGGATGCTGGGAAAACCGCTCTACCGGCACATCGGTGGAGGCGCGCACCGGGAAATTCCCTGCGGCGTGTCGATCGGCATTCAGGATTCAGTCGTGCAGCTCCTTGAGAAGATCGAGACGGAGCTCGCGGCCGGATATCAGCGCATCAAAATGAAGATCAAGCCCGGCTGGGATGTGGATGTAGTCCGCCAGGTTCGCAAGCGATTCCCTGGCATTCTGCTCATGGCTGACGCCAACTCGGCGTACACGCTGAATGATGCCGGGCTCCTTAAGGCATTGGACGAATTCGATCTCATGATGATCGAACAGCCGCTTGCCCACGACGAGATCATCGATCACGCAAAGCTACAGGCCCAACTTCGCACGCCTATTTGTCTTGACGAGTGCATCCGCTCGTCGCATCAAGCCCAGCAGGCCATCGCGATGGACGCCGCGCGCATCATCAACATTAAGCTGGGCCGCGTGGGAGGCTTCGCCGAGGCCAAGCGAGTGCATGATGTCGCGCAAGCCGCGGGAATTCCCGTGTGGTGCGGAGGCATGCTCGAGGCGGGCATCGGCCGTGCGCACAACATCGCGCTTTCTACGCTTCCGAACTTCACGCTGCCCGGCGACGTTTCGGCCAGCAAGCGATACTGGTCGCGCGACATTGTCAAACGCCCGGTTGACGTCACGCCGCATGGGACGATCGCGGTGCGCGACGAGCCCGGCTTCGGTTACGAACTCGACCGCGAGTTCCTCGATTCCATCACTGTCCGGCGGGAATCCGTTCGATAAATGGCCGGCTTTCTCGATCTGCTGAAAGCGAATCGAAACTATCGCTGGACCTGGAGCGGCCAGCTCGTGAGCGAAATCGGCGACCATTTCAACAACGTCGCGGTCTTCAGCCTGGCCTTGGCAAACACGCGCTCGGGACTCGTGGTAACCGGCATCATGCTGTCGCGAGCCATTCCCGCGGTGCTGGCCGGACCGGTCGCGGGCGTTGTGCTCGACCGGTTGGATCGCAAGCGCATCATGATCGCGAGCGACCTGATCCGCGCGGTGGTCGCCATCGGATTCATCTTCGCGATTCCTCGCCACGATACCTGGTTGCTCTATTTGCTCAGCGCGCTGCTGATGTTCGCTTCGCCGTTCTTCACCAGCGGGCGATCGTCCATTCTTCCGACCATCGCGAACAAGGAAGAACTGCACACGGCCAATTCGCTCACGCAGACCACCCAATGGATGACGCTAACGATCGGAGCATTCCTTGGCGGCACCACCGTTATGCAATTCGGCTACCAATGGGCGTTTGGGTTTAACGCGCTGTCGTTTCTGTTTTCGGCCGCCTGCATTTCGAGGCTTCGCGTGGAACGCGGCAGCTTCCGCGCTGAGCGGACGGCGCTCACCGAAGACAAAGTGGTGCGGCCGTGGCACGAATACACCGAGGGCCTGCGCTACATGCGGGCTTCGCCCCTCATCCTGGCACTCGCGCTGGTCGGGATCGGATGGGCGTCCGGAGGAGGCGCCGCGCAGATCCTTTTCAGCCTGTTCGGCGAACTGGTGTTCAATCGCGGACCGGCGGGCATCGGGTACCTTTGGGCCGCCGCCGGCGTCGGGTTGCTAATTGGCGGCGCCTTCGCGCACTGGCTTGGCCCCCGCATCTCGTTCGAGGCGTACAAACGTACCATCAGCATCTGCTACGTGATCCATGGCGGCTCGTACGTAATCTTCAGCCAGATGCAGGAATTTCGATGGGCGCTCCTGTTCCTTGCGATTTCGCGCTCGGCCGTCGCGGTGAGCTCAGTGCTGAACATGTCGCAACTGTTGCGGCACGTCTCGAACGAATTTCGGGGCCGCGTGTTTGCGACCATGGAAACAATGCAGTGGTCAACGATGATGCTTTCGATGGCGGGCGCCGGCGTCGCGTCCGAAAGTTGGAGCCCGCGAACCATCGGCGTGATTTCCGGGCTGCTCAGCTCGAGTACGGCGTTCTTCTGGTTGTGGGCCAATTGGACCGGGCGATTGCCTGAGCCGGCGCGAGAAGGCGTGGAACCGGAAGAGATCGAAGTGCACGGCGATCCAGTGGTTTGAAGCATGTTGGTTTGATCATGGAAGACAAACGCACGGTTCTGGTCACCGGCGCGGCCAAGCGCATCGGGCGCGCGATCGCGGTACGGCTCTATCAATCGGGATATCGTGTCGCGATTCACTACGGGACATCGGAGAAAGATGCCCACGAAACAGCGGCGCAATGCGGTTCGGCGCCGTTATTTCACGCCGATCTCGAGAGAGTCGACGACATCAGGCGCATGTTTCGCGAAGTGGACGAGCAGCTCGGCGGGCTGTACGGGCTGGTCAACAACGCCGCGCGCTTTCGCCGCCGCGATCCATTCGACATTTCCGAAACCGATTGGGACTTCATCCACAACGTGAATCTGAAAGCGACCTTCTTCTGCTGCCAGCAGGGCGCCTTGCTCATGAAGAAGACCGGTGCGGGCCGCATCGTGAACCTGAGTTCGCTGGGCGGAATCCGGCCATGGGAAATGTACGCGCACTATTGCGCATCCAAGGCCGGCGTCATCATGCTAACGCGTGCGCTGGCCAAAGCGTTCGCACCTGCGATCACGGTGAATTCGGTCGCACCCGGCGTGATCCTCGCCTCCAGTGAAGACCCTCGCGCGCAAGACCTAATTGCCGCGACTCCGGCGAAACGCTCGGGCACGCCGGAAGAAATCGCCGACGCCGTGCTCTATTTCTTGAACGCGTCGAATTTCGTGACCGGTCAAGTGCTGGCGGTCGACGGCGGGTTGAGCCAGCGCTAGAAATTCTCTTTCAGCACCTTGGCTATACGCTTCGCAAGGTCGTTCGTCACGCCCAGGTTCTCCCCAAAGAAGCGGACGCGCCCGGTGATGTCGTTGTTCAGCAGCACTCCGCCGTTCTTGCGCTCGACCGTAGCAGTGACGTCGACCCGGGTGCCGCCGGTGACCGTGGTCAGCTCGCGCTGAGTCTGGCTGCCCTGCTTGAAGCGCGAAATCTTGGTACGCAGCACAACCACATTCGGGATGCTCTGCGCACTGCGATCGCCGCTACGCAGAACCTGCTTGAACTCACCGTCGGCTTTGACGCGCTCGATTAGGCGCTCGTAGATCGCGTAACGAAACTCCGCGGGAATATTGATATCGCCGGCTTCGATGGGCTCAATCTGAATGGCGTCAGCGGTCAGCTTTTGCGGCTTGTCCTGGGCCAGAGCCAGCGCGGGAATCAGGACGACAAAGCAAATGGCCATCCGTTTCATTGTTTGGCCTCCTCGACGAGCGGACTGGCGTGAGCACCGGCGGAAATCAGTTGCATCCGAACACCTTCCGCCAGTCCCCTCGGCACCGCGAAAATCGTGCCGTGGACTGCGCCATTGTCGTCGTGGTAGACCACTGTCAGGATGTCGACCTTGTTGCGCAACAGGATGGTCAAAGCTTTGCCGCTTTCAAACGGCGCCGCCATCGCCGCGGTCTTTACTACGCGGCCAGTCTTTCCGCCAGCCTGCGTGACCTCCGAGCCAAGGATGATGTCGTCGATGGAAGCAACGGAAATCTTCGCTTGCTGGGAAGGGCCCGCATCGAACGACAAGGCACCGCTCTGTACGCTCAGTTTCCCACTGCGTTGCGATTTGATGTCCCTCAGTCCGATGAGGTGGCGAACCTTCGGGATGGACCCATCAGGCAAGGGCGCGACCGAGGGGACGAATTGCGCCGACAACGTAGTCAACGCTGAGATCGCAACAATAGTGAAGATGCACGCGGACTTGCCCAAAGCTGGCCTCCTGGCTTAGGGTCCTAGCTTACCACCAGAAGCAGGGATCACAGGGGCCCGACCACTTACTCGACCGTAACCTTGGTGCCCCGTCGATCATGCTTGGACAAATGCTCAATTCGCGCATCCAGCATGCTCCGCATCCCCTTGAGCATTTCAACCCGGGCGTTGCGGAAATGCTCGCATGTATTCTGCGGCCAAACGTGATCGAGGAACGCCTCGATTTGAGGTCCGGCGACGTCGCAAAAGAAACAGCCGTGCGCATGTTGCTTCGTCCCTTGTTGAGCCCCGCCTTGTTGTTCATCCATAGTTACGCCTCCTTCATCTCCACTGTCAATATTTTATTCTGTAACGATGCTCGCGTGGGAGTGAGGGCTGCCATGGACGTAGGCAGTCCAATGTGGCGGCGTAGCGTGCCGATCTCTACCACCAGTTCGTCGCCTTTCTTGAACAGCCCCACCTCGCCCTTCATTGCAAACGGCAGGCGCAACCGGACTTCATAGTGCGAGTTGCGTTTCTCGAAGGTGTACGGCGCCTCGGTGCGAACGATGAGCGCGGGATCTTCCTTCTGGCCGTACAGAACATCGGCAAGCTCAATCAGGCGTTCGCGCCCCAGCACTTCGTGCGTGAACAACGGGACGCGCTTCATGGCCACCGGCTGGAAGTACTCCTCGATTTCGTCCAGAATCTTGGATTGCGAGGCGCGCCATTGGTCGAACCAGGTGTCGGTTACCGCTTCGGGTAACACGCGATTGACGATGATGCCGTCCACGGTGAGACCGTGCAGCGAAAAATAGACGAACGCGCGCTGGGTCTCGCGCAGGACCATCTTCTCGGGATTGGTCACCAAGCGGACGCTAGTGGTATTTGGGTCCTCAAGCAGCTCCGCGATTCCATCCAAGCGGCCGAAGAGTTCCTTGATATTTCCGAAATAGCTGTCGGGAGGCAGCTCGACCGGCGAAATTCGATTCGCCACCGGCCGCACGGCCTTGAGGATTCCGCGCTGGAACGGGAACACATGCTTCATGTACCATTCGAGCGTGGTCGGCATGCTCACGAAGCGCATGGATTCGGCGGTGGGTGCGCAATCGAGCACGATCACCTGATAGCGCCCCTCGCGGCGGTACTGATTCACGTACATCATCGCGCTCAGCTCTTCCATGCCGGGCAAGATGGCGAGTTCTTCCGCCTCGACATCGCTGATGCCTGTGGTCCGCAGCACGGACACGACGTAAGTGGAGATCTCGCGCCAATGCCGCTTGATTTCCTTCTGAATGTTCACCTCTTGGATGGACAGGTGGTCGTCGATCGGAAGCGGGTCGTTCGCTCGTTCCTGGAAAAGACCGGTTTCGAGATCAAAGGCATCGGCGAGGCTGTGAGCCGGATCGACGCTCATCACAAGAGTGGAGTAGCCGAGGCGCGAGAGCTGAAGTCCGGTGGCCGCGGCAATACTGGTCTTGCCCACGCCTCCCTTGCCGCTAAAAAGAAGGATGCGCATGTCTTTAGTGTATGTCAGGCTCCGGGAGTTTAAGCTGGGAGGCCGCGCTAAGCCCTGTCTAGGTGTAATACCGAGCCAGCATTTCGGCCACGCAGCACGGCTTCTCCGCACCCTGGCACTCCACAGTGATCGAATAAGTGGCCTCGGCGGCATCCGCCACATCGCGGATGGACTGCAAAACAATGCGCGCTCGAATGCGTGAGCCCGCGCGAACCGCCAAGGGAAAACGCACGCGATTCAACCCATAGTTGATCGCCATGCGCACGTCGTCCAGTTGAAAGGCATCCTTTAAGAACTTCGGCAGCAGCGAGAGCGTGAGAAACCCGTGGGCGATCGTGCCACCATACGGTGAATCGCGCCGCGCGCGCTCGTGATCGACGTGAATCCATTGATGGTCGCCGGTCGCGTCCGCGAACTGGTTGATGCGGTCCTGCGTAATCTCCAGCCAATCGGTGACGGCGATCTCGCGCCCGACGGATCCTTTGAGCTCGTCCAATGTCATTTGGCCAGCTCGCATTTGGCGATCGCTTCGACATGCACTTCGTCGGGACCATCCGCCAGCCGCAGAGTGCGCGCATTCGCCCACGCCCACGCGAGAGGAAAGTCTTGTGAGACGCCTGCGCCGCCATGCGCCTGAATGGCGCGGTCCAGCACACGCAAGGCGACATTCGGCGCCACCACTTTGATCATCGCGATCTCGGCCCGCGCGGCTTTGTTACCGCCCGTATCCATCATGTAGGCCGCCTTCAACGTCAGCAGCCGCGCCTGTTCGATCTCCATGCGCGACTTCGCGATATCCGCGCGGATGGTCCCTTGCTCGGCGAGCGTTCTTCCAAACGCAACGCGCGACTTTACCCGCGCGCACATCGCTTCCAGCGCGCGCTCGGCAACGCCGATCAATCGCATGCAGTGATGAATACGGCCGGGCCCGAGCCGCCCCTGCGCGATCTCAAAACCCCGGCCCTCGCCCAGCAGAAGATTCCCCGCCGGAACGCGCACGTTTTCAAACAGCACCTCGCCGTGGCCGTGAGGAGCGTGATCGTATCCGAAAACCGTCAGCATGCGCTTGATCGTCACGCCGGGCGCGTCCATCGGCACCACAATCATGGACTGCTGCTTATGCTTCGGCGCCGCGGGATCGGTCTTGCCCATGAAAATCGCCACTTTGCAGCGCGGATCGCCAGCGCCCGAACTCCACCATTTGAGTCCGTTGATGACGTAATAATCGCCATCGCGCACGATGCTCGCTTCGATGTTGGTGGCGTCGGAGGATGCCACGCCGGGCTCCGTCATCGCGAAGCAGGACCGGATCTTGCCCGCGAGCAGCGGCTTGAGCCACCTCTCCTTCAACTCTGGCGAACCGTAGCGCTCCAGCACTTCCATGTTTCCCGTGTCCGGCGCCGAGCAGTTGAATACTTCGGGCCCTATGGGCGAGCGGCCCATGATTTCGCACAAAGGAGCATATTCCAGATTCGTCAAACCGGCGCCCTGTTCGCTCGCGGGCAGAAAGAGATTCCAAAGCCCCGCCGCACTCGCCTTTGGCTTCAGCTCGTCGATCACCGGAACGGGCTGCCACTTGTCCGGGCCTTCGCAGTGCGCCTGGTACTTCGATTCGTTTGGATAAACGTGCTCGTGCATGAACGCCGTGAGGCGCTTCTGAAGATCCTTGACCTTGGGTGAGAATTCGAATTCCATCGTTTCCTTGTTACCGGTACGTGCGCAGTCCGGGTTCGGCCAAATGCGGAACGCCGTTGAAGGAATGCAGCCGCAGTTCGCCGTCGTGTAGCCGTACCACTGTGCAGGATGCGTTGTGCAGCACTCCGGCCAGGCGCATGGCCCGCTCGTCATGAATTTCCATGGCTAGCGCGGTCCAAATTCCGATAGGGGTCGCGGAGGTGAACACGAGAATATTCTCGTCGCGCTCCACTGGCTTAAGCTTCGACTGGCATGCGACCACGCGCTCGCGAAATGCTTGCCACGTTTCGCCGTCATATGCATGTTGCCCCCGGATCCACGCCTGCACCACTTTGACATCGCACGGCAGCCACCGCCGATTCACACTTGCCTCGGGTTGCTCGGCCGCCGCTCGCACTTGGGCCGCCAGCTCCTGGTATTCGCGGTCAAACTCAGGATCCTCGGCGCATAGCTGGGGCGCGAGCGCGCGATACACATGCGCCAGGTCGAACTCGTTCCAGCCGGGCTCCTTCACGACCTCCGGAAAGCAGGCGCCGGCTTCGCGATAGACCGCTCTCACTTCGGCCGCAGTCTCCTCCTGGCGCACCAAAGCCCCGGAATATGCGGCTGCGAATTGAATCCCCTCGCAAACGAAGTATTCGCCCAGCAATCTCGCTTGCCGTCGCCCCATCTCGGACAGCGAATCATAGGATTCGCGCGTGCCTGCCTGACCGTGCCGGACCAGGTAGACGCGGCTCACGCGTGCGGCTCCTTCTCAACCAGTAACGCCGCCAGCCGGATCAACCCACGCACTCGGCGATCGAACGTGCGAAAGCGTTCATCGTGCGTCTGGCCGAGGTGAAAACGATAGTAGATCTGTTGGAGAATCACGGCCAGTTTGAAGATCCCGAGCACTTCGTGGTACCGGATGTGAGTGAGGTCGCGCCCGGTCTGCTCGGCGTATCTTTCGAGAAACTGATCGCGCGTGTACCATCCCGGTTGCGCGGTCACCGCCGGCGTGGCGGGGTGCGGATCGTCTTCGGCGGCCACGCTGGCCCACGTCCAATAGCACATCGTCAGGCCGAGATCGGCAAGCGGATCTCCGATCGTCGTCATTTCCCAATCGAGCACTGCTTCCACGCGGTCCCCTTCGGGCCGCAGCATGACATTGTCCAGCTTGTAGTCGTTGTGTACGAGGGTCGCGTCCAGCGAAGGCGGCAAATGCTCGTGCAGCCATCCGACAATGTGATCCATTTCGGGAAGGGCTTCCGTCTTGGCCCGATTCCATCGGTCTGCCCAACCGCGCACCTGCCGCTCCACGAAACCTTCGGGCTTTCCGAGCGAAGAGATCGCGGGTTGAGACGCGTCAATCGAGTGTAACCGCACCAGGCAATCGATGAACGCTTCGCTCACCTGTCGCGGATAGTCCGGAATCGCAGCCAACTCGCGAGGCACGGAATCTCGAATCACCATACCGTGGCGCCGCTCCATCAGGAAAAAAGTGCCGCCGATCACCGAGGGATCTTCGCACAGCAAGAACACTTGAGGCGCTTCCGGAAAGTGAGGGTGGACCGCACGCAGAACACGATATTCGCGCGCCATGTCGTGAGCTTTCGGCGCCACGGGCCCAAGCGGCGGACGCCTCAGAACATATTCGCGGGTATCCGTTCGGATCAGATACACAAGGTTCGAATGGCCATGTGGGAACTGCTCAATCTCGATGCTCAGTAGCGCCCTCCGGCAGGTGCTTGCCCAGATAATCCGCCAGCGCCGCACGATCGAGTTCCTCGCCGGGCCGGACGGTGGAAGTGTCGGATCCAAACGCCACGAGTGTCAATGCGTCATGATATCAAGGCCGCGACACTCTACCGGCCGGCGAGTTCATGCGAATCGTGCTCTAACTATCAAGAGTACAATCAGGACAAATGTGGAGCGAGTCGACAAACTCCAGTTGTGCGCACTCCCGCGCGGACAGAACGCGCGGTTTCACATCTTGGATCGTTCGCTCTGGACTGGCGGTGGCGCTGGTCGCAGCCGCCCTGGCCGCGACCCTCCTCCTCCAGAGCAAGGTTTCGACTGCAGGATTCCTATTTTTTTACATCGCCGTAGTCGCGAGCGCCTGGTTTGGTGGAAAGTTGTCCGGCGGGCTCGCGGTGATTCTCGCCGCACTATCGGTAGCATACTTCTTCACTCCTCCGATCCATTCCTTCGCCATCGATCGCCAGTCTTTGCCCGTATTCACTGAATTTGCGGCATCCGCGCTGATTGTCAGCTGGTTCAGTTCGTGGCGCAAACGAGCAGAGGCCGAGCTGCGGTACGCCCGCGACGAGCTTCAACTGAGGGTCGAAGAGAGGACGGCCGAGCTGAGACATACCAATGAGCAATTGTTGGCGGAGATGGCGGAGCGCAAGCGCGCGGAAGACGCTTATTACCAAGCGCAGGCCGAACTCGCCCGCATTACCCGCATGAGCGCGATGGGTGCGCTGGCGGCATCTATCTCACACGAAGTGAACCAGCCGCTGGCCGCCGTGGTCACCAACGCGGATGCGTGCATGCTGTGGCTTTCGAGCGACCCGCCAAATCTGGAAGAGGCGCGGCTAGCTCTAGACTGCGTCGCTCAACAGGGAACGCGCGCCAGCGACGTCATCCGGCACATACGCGCGATGTTCACCAAAGCCACACCGGAAAGGACCAAAGTGCAGGTCAATGATCTGATTCGCGAGGTGGGCACTCTGCTGGAAGGGGCGGCTTTGCGAAACCAGGTTGCGCTCCATACCGAGCTCGGCGCCAATCTCCCGGCAACGATCGGCGACCGGGTCCAACTGCAACAAGTAATCGTGAATCTGATCCTGAACGGCATTGAAGCAATGAGCGAAATTACTGACCGGCCGCGGAGCCTGGTGATTCGATCGCAGATGCAGAATACGAATGAGCTACTCGTTGCCGTACAAGACTGCGGTGTTGGTATCGCCCCGAAGGATGCGAAGCGAATCTTCGATGCGTTTTTCACTACGAAGGCGCAAGGGATGGGAATGGGGTTGTCGATCAGCCAGTCCATCATCGAGGCTCATGGTGGGCGGTTGTGGGCCACAAGCAACAGCGACTACGGCGCGACGATGCAATTCACGCTGCCCGCCGAACCGGAGACTGCGCCATGAAGGACTCCGATCCGATCGTATTTGTGGTGGATGACGATGCTTCGGTTCGAGACGCGGTTCAAAGGCTGATCGCGTCCGTGGGACTGCGGGTACAGACCTTCGGCTCTACGGGCGAGTTTCTTCGTAGTAGGCGCCCGGAGGCCCCTGCCTGCCTGGTGCTGGATGTGCGGCTCCCGGATGCTAGCGGGCTCGAGTTGCAACGGGACTTGGCCCAAGCCGGCGTCCATATCCCGATCATCTTCATCACCGGTCACGCGGATGTCCCCATGTCGGTCCGCGCCATGAAGGCGGGAGCGGTTGAATTTCTTACCAAGCCTTTCCGCGGGCAAGAACTGCTCGATGCAATTCAGGAAGCGATCGCGAAGGACCACGTAGCGAGGAATGAGCGCGCGCATATGGCCGATCTCCGCTCCCGTTACGACTCCCTGACGCCCCGCGAAAAGGAAGTGCTGAAGCTGGTTGCTTCCGGGTTGCTCAATAAGCAGATCGGCGCCGAACTGGGCACCAGTGAGCTGACCGTTAAGACTCATCGTGGGCGAGTGATGGAAAAGATGCGCGCCGAATCCCTGGCCGACCTGGTCAGGATGGCGGAAAAACTAGACCCTAGCACCTAAATTGAGCACTCCTCTCCTACTAACGTAGGATGGAATCCGGCCGGTCGACCGCTTATGATCGAACCAGATGAAGAATGTGGCGCAGAATCTGAGGAGCGCGGAAACAACCAGCCAGCCGCCCCGCCGCATCTCGATCGTCGACGATGACACATCCATCCGCGAGGCACTGAAGAGCCTGATGAGGTCGGTTCGATTCGACGTGGAAACTTTCGCTTCGGCGGAGGAATTCCTTGCCTCCGAACGCCTGAACGACACTACCTGTCTCGTCCTGGACGTCACTTTGCCTGGGATGAGCGGTTTTGACCTTCAGCACCAGTTGAATATCGAGGGGCGGGACATTCCGATCGTCTTTATCACCGCTCATTCCGACGAAGCCTCGCGGCAGCGGGCGTTGAAGGGCGGAGCCATAGACTTCTTGAGTAAACCTGTTCGCCGGGACATGTTGTTCAAGGCGATTCAATCAGCGATCGAAGCTTGAGCCGGCGATGTTTTCTTAGGGGGGACAAAATGAGTAGCCATCTCCTACTAAGAGAGGATTTCAATCGCCCCAAACACAGCCTACGATGATGTGCAGAGATATCCCAATCGGATTGGAGCAGATCTTATGTCGACCGCCTTTCACCCAAGCATCAGCAATTTCGCAGTCATTTCGTCCAAAGGCCCGGGCAACAGCGTTAGCTCGGGAAATGAAAAGCCTGGAATCATTGGCTACAGCCGTGGGCTGAGATCGGTTCTGCAGCAGGTGGAACTGGTGGCGCCCACGGATTCGACAGTGCTCATTCAAGGCGAAACCGGAACCGGAAAAGAGCTGATCGCGCGGGCCATCCATCAATCCAGCAAGCGGCGCAATGCGCCATTCGTTACATTGAACTGCGCCGCGATTCCCGCCGCTCTCCTGGAAAGCGAGCTGTTTGGCCATGAACGAGGCGCTTTCACCGGCGCTGTGATGCAGCGCATCGGCCGGTTCGAAATGGCAGATGGCGGGACGCTTTTCCTGGATGAGATTGGCGAAATGGCGTTGGATCTGCAAGTAAAGCTGCTGCGAGTCCTCCAGGAGCAGGAGTTCGAGCGCCTGGGCAGCACGCGCACCACGCACGTGGACGTGCGAGTGGTAGCGGCAACGAACCGCGATCTGCTGCGCATGATTGACACCAAGGACTTTCGCGCCGATCTCTACTACCGCCTGAGCGTCTTCCCGGTTTTTCTGCCGCCGCTGCGTGACCGGGCGGAAGATATTCCAACCCTGGCGCGCCACTTCATGACCAAATATGCCGGGCGAATGAACAAACAGCTGGAGTCCATTCCGTCAGCAACGATGGAAGCCATGCTCAATTACGACTGGCCGGGCAACATTCGAGAGCTACAGAATTTCATGGAGCGTGGCGTCATCTTATCAACGGGTACCGTATTTGAGCCGCCATTCACGCCATCGCGGCGCGAGACAAGGCCCCTTCCGGTGGGTAGAAAAACTCTCGAGGATGCCATGCGGGAGCACATTCTTCACGCCCTCGATCAAACCAAATGGGTGCTCGGCGGGCGCCAGGGAACCGCGGCTTACTTGGGCGTCGCTCGAACGACTTTGATCGCCAAGATGCGGCGGCTGGGAATCGAGTCTTCGCGCAACGAACGGCAGAACGGGACTTCGAGCCGTCCGGAGGCATTCCGCGCACTCGCATGACCGGGGCGGATCATCGGCTCTCGGTCGCAGCGATGAGCCGGGTCTCAGTCAAATCCTGCTCGTACTCCAGCTCCCGCAACACTTCGTCCGTGATGCGGCCTTCGTCCCGCAGGCGCAAGGCAGTCTGCCGCTCCACATCGAGAAGTGTGCGGGAACATTCCAGATACTGCGAGTAGTGCTCAGCGTGGGCCCTCTCGTGCTCCTGGAGCTCGCCGCCGAGACTTACCAGGCGATGCTTGTAGTGTTGCTCCAAATCGTCGAACACTTCGACGGAGCCGGACGGATCGCCTCTCCGAATTTCGTTCAGCCGCTCCAGAGCCGCTTCGAGCACTAGCCTGCGGGCCTCGCGGTCTTGGTGCTTCGGGCTCAGACTTTCCGCAATACCTAAGAGCCGGATCAATGGAGGCAGCGTCAGTCCCTGAAATACGAGTGTGACGAGTATGACGCAAAAAGTCAGGAACACGATCAAGTCGCGATGAGGAAACGGGCTCCCCTCAGCGGTGGTTTGCGGCAAAGACATTGCCGCTGCGAGCGCGATCACGCCGCGCATTCCAGTCCAGCCGACAACAAACACCTGCCGAACGCTCGGGAGCTTTTCGTTCTGGTGAAGCAGCCGTGTTCGGATGAAGTGAGAGACATATGCGCCCGGAAACGTCCAAAACAGGCGTAACAAGATCAGGAACACGCTAAACAAGGCACCATACAAAAAGAGCTTCCGGACGCTCAATTCGCTCACTCCCGCCAGTACGGATGGAAGCTGAAGACCAATCAACACGAAGACGAATCCGTTCAAAATGAATGTCAGGGAATTCCAGAAGGCTTGGGCTTGGAGGCGCACGCCAGGAGAAAAGAATTGCGAGCTCTTCCGGCCGAGATAGAGACCGGCGGCGACCACCGCGAGCACGCCCGAGGCATGAATTGCCTCCGCCGTCAGATACGCGGCGTAGGGGACCAGAATGCTGATCGCGATTTCGATGGGGCCGTCGTCAATTCGATGCTCAAACCACTCCACGATGCGTGCCAGTATCAGCCCGCTTCCGATCCCGGCAACGGTCAGATAGAGCAGGCGCAACAAGCCAGAGCCGACCGTTGGATCTTGGCCGTGGACCACCATCGCCACCGCGAATTCAAGTGCTACCAATCCGGTGGCATCGTTGAGAAGACTTTCGCCTTCCAGCAGGTCGACGATGCGCTTGGGCAATCCAATCCGCTTCGCAATGGACGTGGCGGCAATGGCGTCCGTGGTGGCAACAGCGGCCCCCAGGACGAAGCCGATACGCCAATCAAACCCGCGGAACAACCAGGGACCTGCCAACGCCACGCCAAGTACGGTAAAGCCGACCAGGCCGAAGGCGAGCATCGAAATGCTGACGATATCGCGGGAGAAGTCCCGCCAGGATGTAACCCAGGCTGCCGCGTACAACAACGGTGGCAGCACAACCAGGAAGACGAGCTCGGGATCGAGCGTGATTCGGGGGATTCCGGGGACAAAACCGAGTAGCAGGCCGGCAACTACTAATACGATCGGATAGGGCGTCTGAAGCCTTCGTGCTAACGCCGCGAACGACGCGACGAATAACAACAGAAGAAGCAGGATCAGTTGTGCGCCATGGATGCCAGTACCTTCCATGAATCCTCCTTTCCGATCCAGAATAGCCCGACTCTACCCGAAGCGAACCGGCTGTGAAGTTTCGCCGGCTTACTCCGGATAGAGTCGCAGCCGTTATGATTCGCCCTTAATTAACCGGCAATGATTCCCCCACCCGAAGATTATTCGTCACCGAGAACACGCCGTGCACTCCATTGGCTCGGATGTTCACCGTGCTCTTGTCGGCTTGGTTGTCAACCACGCCCTCCAGAGTCAGGTTGCCGTTCTTCACAATAATGCGGATCGGCTTGATCACCGGCAACGCGTAGCGATTCAGTGGAGCGAACCCGTAAATCGCGCGGTAGAGCGAGCGCCGCAGCCGATCGTCGTGGCCGGACAGAGGCAACACCTCAATCTGGTTGTCCACGCGATCCACTCCCGCGATGCCTTTCACGGCTTTTTCGGCGTCCGTCTTCAGGATCGGCCAGGTCACCTGCCCCGTGAGAGTTACGACATTGCCGTCGACGCGGAACGCCAGGTTATCGAACACGTCGAGATAGGGAAGCATCACCAGTTCGTGGCGAACCTCTTTGTTAATATCCACCGTCGCCGGATCACTCTTGGCGAAGGCCATGGTTGCTGTCAGCACTGCGATTGCAAAAATGTACTTGATCATTTTGATCTCCTCTTGGATTTTTGAAGTTGATACGCGTTGGGCCCATCGTCAATGGCTCTCCAGTTCCTCCTCCGGCGCTACCCGCAGGTTGTCGGAGACGTGCGCCGTCGCCTTCAATGCTCGAAGATGAACCAGGCTGCGATCGGCATCCGAATTCACCACACCTTCCAGCGTGACCCAGCCATTCTTCACAATGATGTGAATGGGGGGAGCAGCGCGGGTGCCGTACTTTTCCAGTGGCTGCTTCTCGTATATAGCGCGATACACATTCATTCGAAGTGCATCATCTCTGCGGGAAGAAGGCAATACTTCGATTTTGTTGACGACGCTCTCAACTCCGTCCACCCGCTGAACCATGCGTTCGGCATTCTGTTTCAGGCTCTCCTTCATCACCTGCCCTGACAAGATCACGGTTTTGCCTTGCGCCTCGAACCTGACGGTGTCAAATACTCCATAGGACGGAACCACGGCGAGCCTTTCATGGATTCTCCACTCAAAACTATCCAGCGCCCTTCCGGCCCAGGGATGTTCCTGTGCGAACGCACCAACCGCGGCAAACAGCATTCCGCCTGCGATCATTGACATTTTCTTCAGCAAATTGTTCTTCATTGTTTTTTCGCCGGTCCTCATTTCTCTATGTGGCAATCGATGCTCCAAAGTCCGTGCGATGCACTCGAAGCCGCGTGAACAGCGACTTGAGGACACTCTCGCGACAACAGAGGCCGGGCGCATCCAGGTTCCTGACGTAACTGTGCGACGCGGTGGCCGCGAGATGACACGGAGGCCATGATCGCGCGCCGATGACCATAAACTCGGGTCTGGCGGGCCAGCGACTAACTAGAAGGTCGCGAGGAAATGGTAGATTAGAGGAAACGGTGAGGTGCGAGAGCGGTTGAATCGGGCGGTCTCGAAAACCGTTGAACCTTTGCGGGTTCCGTGGGTTCGAATCCCACCCTCACCGCCAGACTAAAATTTGTCCGGCCCGGACACATGGGTAACAGATCGTTCCTAAGACATAGGTAACACTTTTAGCCCGAAGGGATTGTTGAGGGGCTGCAAAGTTTTTTCCTCCAGATCGATATAACCGAGACCGTAATCCATGAAGCTGACGAGCCAGATGCCGTCTTCGACTTCCTTGATGCCGACGGCCTGTCCAGCCAGCACGCTTCCGATCGTCCGGCATGCTGTGTACATGGCCTGAATCTCAGCGTCGGTGAATGGCGTCTTATCCGCGGCGGAACCGGCACCAACCAGCGCCTCAAGATCCTCCGCCGGATTCTGAGTGCCCCACTTCTTCTTCACACAGAAATTGAAGAACGCTTGTAGCCGTTCGAGTTTCTTGCCTTTGGCGCGCTTTCTATCCTTCCACTGGGAATAGAATTCATCCATGTCGGTGGGATGGACGCCTTCTGTGTTATCCTGCGCTCGCATTTGGAGCGATCCATGACCAAAATTAAAACTTCAGCTCTGCTGTTGTCTTGCACTGTTTCGCTGGCGTCCTGCCTGTTGCTGGCGCAGGTCCAAAGGCCCGGGGAGTATCCGCGGGGCGAGAAGCCTTCTCCGATGATGAATTTTTTCGTGACGAGCGAACCCATCGGCGACGGCGGCAATCTCGGCGGACTGGCCGGCGCTGACGCACATTGCCAAGTGCTCGCAACGGCCGTAGGCGCAGGAAATCGCACCTGGCACGCTTACTTGAGCACGCAGGCGCGGCCCGGCCAGCCGGCAGTGAACGCGCGCGACCGCATCGGCAAAGGTCCCTGGTACAACTTCAAAGGCGAAATGATCGCGCAGGATCTCGCGCACCTGCACGGCGATACGATGGAACTGGCGCATCAGGGAAATAATCTGAATAAGCTCACCGGGTTGACGGAAAAAGGCCAGATCGTGCCGGGTTTGTATGACTATTCCGATCCACGCGACAACGACTGGAATTACGCCAAAACCACCCGGTTTTCGACTCGCCACGAAATGCTCACCGGTACTCAGACCGATGGCACCGCGTTCACCGATGGTGTCGATCACACCTGCGATAACTGGACCAGCAACAAGAGCCCGGCCCCAGGAACGTCGAACGGAAACCTGAATGCTGCCGATGGCAGGCCTAACGCCCAGATCGGTTTTCCCGACCGCAATGGCGGCGGCAGCGGTTCCTGGAACTCCGCTCACGGAACCCGCGGCTGTGCCCAGACGGATTTGCCGAAAACCCACGGCATCGGCCTGTATTACTGTTTCGCGATTAACTAGAATGGCGGAAAAGCATATGACCAAGCCACATGCTCACGTTGTCGTCTTGTGTACTTTGATGCTGGCCTCTTGCCTGATGCTGGCTCAACAGAACGCGCCGAATACCCAGGGCATCGCGCCGCCCCCCGGTAGCCCGACGCCGACTCCGGCTCGAATGACCTTTTTCGTCACCAGCGTCGGTCTCGGTAAAGGCGGAGACCTTGGCGGACTTGCGGGCGCCGACGCGCACTGCCAGGCGCTTGCGGCGGCTGTCGGCGCGGGCGGTCACACCTGGCACGCCTATCTCAGCACTCAGGCTCGTCCCGGACAGCCCGCCGTCAACGCGCGTGACCGTATCGGCACCGGGCCTTGGTTCAACTGGTCGTTCGCGCAACTGGGGGCGCCGCAAAACGCCATCATTTCGGCAGACCTTGCCGAACTTCACGGAGACACGCTCGTCCAGGCGCAGCGCGGCAGCAATCTATTCAAACAGTCCACACGCAACGAGCATGGACAGGTCATTCACGGCATCGGCGATACGCCACCGATTCAGCACGAAATTCTCACGGGATCGAAGTGGGACGGCCGCGCTTACATGGATAACGCCGACCATACTTGCAACAACTGGACCAGCAGCTCAACAGGTTCCGCGCAGGTCGGCCATTCTGATCGAATCGGCAATGGCTCATCCTGGAATTCCTCGAACGCCACAAAAGGATGCAGCCAGGCAGCGCTGGAAAGCAGCGGCGGCGCGGGCCTTTTCTACTGTTTCGCAATTAACTGACATTCATCGGCTGGCCCATGCGCTTTGCGGCCGGAGTGTTTCGGCTCCTTATAGATCATTGCGGCTTCTCAGCCTAGCTTTGGATTTCACGGCCCGTTCGCGGGCCGCCTTCCGAAAACCCGACGCTTACGGGCAGGTTTATTGTCATGTACTCCACATGTGGATGGTGAAGGTCGAGAGTCATCGCGAGTTCTGGAAATGCAACGCGAATCTGCTCGAATGTGGCAAATGCAATCTCGAATTCTCGTGCGTGCCGAGCTTTTGTGCCTGCGGGCAGTGGCATAGGGTAAGCTAACTTCCGGGATGCACCGTGATCCAATTATCTGCTTCTCTTGGAGTATGCTGGGCTGATTGTCATGTGCCACTATCGCTCTCTGGAGAAGGAGGAACGACAATGAAATGGATTGCGATTCTGCTTACAACGACCACTTTGCCTCTTGTCGCGCAGTGGCTGAATTATCCTACTTCTGGCGTTCCCCGGACCCACGATGGCAAGCCGGACTTGGCGGCTCCCGCGCCACGCACCAACGACGGCAAGCCGGACTTCTCGGGGGTATGGATCACGGGGAATCCGGTGCCGTGCGACCCGGCGAAAGGCCTCGATTTGCTGGACTGCGACGCCGAGCTCCCGATTGCGCTGGAGGCCGTCGATATTGGGCGCAGTCTCAAGGGCGGCCTACCGTACCAGTCGTGGGCGGCTGCCCTGGTCAAGCAAAGGATCGAGAACGAGGGCAAAGATGATCCACACGTCCGGTGTCTACCGCTAACTGTTCCGCGCGACTACGGGCTTCCGCATCTTCAGAAGTTCGTGCAAACCCCTGGACTCCTGCTCATTCTTACCGAGTGGAATGCCGGCTACCGCCAGATCTTCCTGGACGGACGCCCGTTGCCTATCGATCCGCAACCGTCCTGGAACGGGTACTCTTCCGGCAAGTGGGAGGGCGACGCTTTGGTGGTCCAAACGAACGGATTGCGGGACGGCATTTGGCTCGACTTGAAAGGCGACCCGCTGACAGAGGCAGCCAAATTGACCGAGCGATTCCGGCGCCCGAATTACGGGAGGCTGGAAATCGAATTCACCGTGGACGATCCGAAAGCGTACACCAAGCCCTGGACGGTTACGTTCAAGCAAGCCATCATGCCCGATACGGAGCTGCTGGACGAGATCTGTTTGGAGAACGAAAAGAGCTATCGACACTTGCCGAGCAAATGAGGTAACTTGAACCTTCTTGGCCGCCATCGCTAGAATGACCCGCTTTCGTGCCCGGTAGCAGATCCGTAGAACTATTCCAGCGTTGTTCGCGTAAGGAAGATGGGGGCATATGGCATTACACGATTTTGTCGAGGAAGTGCAGGTTCTCGGACGGGATCTCGTGGACAAGGTCAAGTCCCTGATCCACGAAGGCAACGTGCGTCGGATCATCGTGCGGGATGAGCATGGCAACACGTTCGTTGAGATTCCCGTCACTGTTGCTGCGGTCAGCGCGGTGTTGGCACCGGTCTTGGCCGCGGTTGGAGCGATCTCGGCGTTGGTGGCGAAATTCACCATTGTGGTCGTGCGGACCGAGGACAAATGACCAAGCGGAGAAAGAAGAGCGTCGGCGCCTAGTGCTAGGTTCGCGGAACGTCACATTCCTCGTGAAGATCGTTAATCGTGGCAGCTCAGGTGAGAAATCTGCTTACCACTGCCGTTTTTATGACAGCTAATCGAAGGCTGAACAGAAATCCTATTCGGACTCGGACGCGTTAGGTCAAGACCGCACTCGCAAAGCGAGCAATGCGAACCCGCATGCGAGCAACCACAGGGTGGAGGGTTCCGGCACCGGGGATGTGATGATTGGTGCTGGCAGTCCAATCGGCTGTCCCCTTGCGGCGGCGTTGCGTGATGTATCCGATCCGAATCCCAGCAGGGCTGGAGTGTCAGAGGAAATATCGGCAAAGAGCATTCTGTCGAAACCAGCGCTGTCTAGCGTCGGAATCTCAGTCCCCGTACTATCGAGAATCGAGAAACTAAATTCGTCGGGCACGTCGCCGGCAGTGGCAAACGCCGGGGCCGTCCGCCGAAGTGGATGGCAGTGGTGACGCGCAGCGGCAGGCCACCGGGGAGCAAAAACAAGCCGAAGGGCGATTAATCTCAGCAGCCCATGAAGATCACATTGAACATCCTGGGCGCCCTCCTCGTGCTGTTCGGCGCGATTTGGTTCCTGCAAGGCATCAACGTCCTGCCGGGTAGCTTCATGACCGGCCAAATCCGATGGGCTGTTTATGGCGTGATCGCAGTGGCGGCGGGAGGCGGGCTTTTGTTCGTGGCTAACCGGAGAAGGCTGAAAGGAAGGCGCTAGAAACGCCGACTAGAACGCGCGCTTTGTGAGAATCTCCCGCGGCTTGGTTGATCGTGTTTTTTGCGACGATACGCATCTCGGAGCAGTGCGCATTCGCCGCCATGAGTCTTTTTGGGCGGGTCCTGCGTATGTCACCATGAGTGGACACCGCAGTCCTATTCTCGATGCTGGCAGAGGAAGACAGGAGAGCCCTAGCTCGTGGTCTGCGCCGGCGTGATCCTGAACTGCTGGACGCGCTGATCGGGCGGTATCAATACCGCCTGTTCCGGTACTTGATCTACATCTGCGGCAATCGTGAAACCGCGGAGGATCTGTTTCAGGAAACCTGGGTGCGTGTGCTCGACCGCGGCCACCAGTACGACGGCAAATCGAAGTTTGAAACTTGGCTATTCACCATCGCGCGGCATCTGGTGATTGATCTGCACCGGCGAAAACGGCCGCAGAGTCTGGATGCATTAACGGAAGCCGAAGAGAATCCCATCCAATTCCCTGCCGGTGGCCCCTCGGCCCTGGATCTTGCAGCGGCGAGCGAGAAGCAGGCCGGCCTCCTCGAATCCCTGAACCAGCTTCCCGTCATCCTGCGCGAAGTGCTGCTTCTCAGATTTCAGGAAGACCTGAAGCTGGAAGAAATTGCGGCCGTCCTCGGAGTGCCGATGGGTACGGTGAAATCGCGGCTTTATCGCGCCCTGGAGCAGTTGCGCGAATTGATTGAAAGGGCGAACTTATGACCGACGACCTCCATGCGGCCGCAAAACGTTTGATCCTCGAAGAACACGTGGAGGAGCTTTCCGCGCAGGAGCGCGAATGGCTTAGCCGGCATCTGGAGCAGTGCGACGATTGCGCCCGGCTGGCTCGCGGTACCGCCGATGCGCTGCGCTCGCTGCGTGCGGTTTCGGTTCCGCTTCCCGTCGGGCTCGCCGAGCGCGCTCAGTTGCGCGTATACTTGCGCGCCGAGCAAGTCCAGGAGCATACTCACGACGCATGGACCATGTGGTTGGTGTGCGGGATCGCATGGGTTTTGGGAATCCTGACCGCTCCTCTTATCTGGCGCGGATTCGAATGGGCCGGAGGCCTCGTCGGGCTGCCGTCCTTGGTTTGGCAGGCGGGATTTGTAGTGTGGTGGACCGCGCCCGCGCTGGTCGCTGCGATCGTGCTGATCGCCAGATTTGGCGCAGCGGGCCAACGGGAAAAAGTGAGGTGACAGTATGCCCGAAAGTCGGCAGCCCCAAATTGAGAAATCAATGACTGACCGGATACCGCGGACTCGCTTCCCAAAAAGGGAGAAGTTTCAGTTCTCCAGGGAGATTCGCATCATCCCCAGATGGCTGGTGATAGCAGTAGCGGTCTTGGACGTGATAGCCCTGGCGATCGCAATTAGGATCAACTGGAATGGCCTGGGCAATCATAGCGCTCTAGTTATTGCCGGAGCGGTGACCGCGTGTTCCATTGCCGTTGCGGCGTGCATCTTCCTGGTGGCCTACATAAACCGCGATGCCAAGCGACGAGGAATGAGCCCTACGCTTTGGACGCTGCTGGTCATGTTTCTTCCCGGAGCGCCCCTCTCGGGCTGCATTATCTACTTCCTGGTCCGCGAGCCGTTGCCATTCAATTGCCCGCAATGTGGGTCGCCGGTGCGCGCAGATTTTAATTTCTGTCCCCAATGCAAGCGCAACCTTCGGCCAGCCTGTCCGCACTGCGGGAGCGAGGTCAGCGAAGGCCATCGCTACTGTCCGAACTGTGCATGGGACTTGGCTGGTCCCGCGCAGTGTTGAAGCAGCCTGTTAGTTTCGGCCCGCGAGAATGTAAAGCGTTGCCGGCCGAGTTCCTTCTTCGAGGAGCGAGATGCAAAGCACGAGGGCCGCAAACAAGCGTCGCATCGTGAACCTCCAGGAGTGCGCCCGCGCGTCGTGCCAAGATCGAAATAGATGCTCTGGACTCACCGGAGTTTTTGGCTCCTGCCGATCGTGCTCGCAGCGATTCTCGGCTGTCTCGCCGCAATCGTTGCGCGTACCCGGCTGAAGAGGATCTATCAGCACCAGTTCACCGAATCGCGGCGCGAGCGGCTGTTCTTGGCTTCCGTCGGTTTCTTTACAACTGTATTTGTGGTGCGAGGCATTACAATCGCTATCCACCACGACATCGGGCCATTTCATGATGTCTCCATGCACGGCCGCCACATCCACCATCTCGTGTGGGGAATCATTCTTCTCCTGACCATTGGATACGCATGGCTAATTGAGCTGGGAACGGGCGCGATCTCCTCGTCTCAATGGAGCGGACGCCTCACGTCCATGCTGTTCGGCGTCGCAGCCGCGCTGACTCTAGACGAATTCGCGCTGTGGCTCAATCTTCGCGATGTTTATTGGGAGCGCGAAGGGAGGGAAAGTTTCGAGGCGTTGGCGCTATTTGGCGGGCTGCTAGCGATTGGAATTTTCGGGCGTGCCTTTTGGCGTGGCATCGCGGCAGAATTGGGGCGGATCTTCCGCCATGGAACCGTGCAGCCATGAGAAGCAGTCTGCGGGGTGGGTCCGCGCCTAAAATATGAGGTGATGCTCAAATGGCCCGATGTACTGAAATTGGCGAAGAGCGGCAACCCGGCGCCGGATCGCAGGGTCGTCAAAACGGACGCCGAATGGCGCGAACAGTTAAGTGACGAGGAATACCACGTCACCCGGCAGGCCGGAACGGAGCGTGCCTTCAGCTCGGCAATGTGCAGCCTCTTTGAGCCGGGAATCTATTCCTGCCTGTGCTGCGACACGTTGCTTTTCGATGCATCGGAGAAATTCGAGTCCCATACTGGCTGGCCATCTTTCACGCAGCCGATCAAGGATAACGTCATTGCTTACCAGTTCGACGGGCCTGCATTTTTGAAGCGCGTCGAAACCATTTGCAACACCTGCGACGCGCACCTGGGCCATGTCTTCCCGGATGGCCCGGCACCGAGCGGTCTGCGTTATTGCATGAATGCCGTGGCGCTGCGCAAGGCCACCAAGGTCTGAGGCGGAGCTAGAAGAGAAGCGGGCGCACATAGATTGGACCAACGCCCTCAACCACCGCGTTCCACTGCGGTGGGTACGATGGATCAGGGGCGGCGTCGCCATGAACGTCCCTTGCTACCTGCGATCACGCCATCGGATTGCGCATTAGCGCGACGCGTGTTTCACGTGTCCTGGCCCGGTCGTGCGAGGTCCCTGCCTCCTGGACTGTCCAAGGCATTTTCCTGGCGAGCCTTACCCATTGACACCTTCCACACACGGGAATGCGCCGGCCGTAGGCCGCGATGGTCCAGAGGTGGAAAAATCCGACCCAGACTTTGCCCCTGCGGGGGCGGTTGATCTTCTTGACCCATCCCTCCGCTGCCGTCCGGGGTAACAAGCTTCCAACATTCAGGACAAAACTTACGCGAGGTTGAGCGGGATCACGAGGCGATCGTGCTTCGTCCGTCGCCATCGCACCGTCGTCCGCGCTGGCCGCAGTATAGGCAGCTTCCACCGTGAGCAAATGCGGGGTGGTAGGGCTATTTTGGTGATTTGTGGATGTAAATTATTGATTCTATGGTGGGCGCGACAGGACTCGAACCTGTGACCTCCTGCGTGTGAAGGAGAATCATCCTCTCCAAGCCCTCTATCGGTTTTCGCGAACTCCTAACATTTACAATAATCTGGGAATCTGCTTTCGCTCAAAAAGCAACTCCCATGGCTTCTACAGATTAAGAGTGGGACACAGTTTTGGCACAGCGAAAGAGCAGGTGCATTAGTCCTTTTTTGGACCCTTGGTTTCATTCGTCGCGCTCGAGTGGACCATCGCACAGGTCGACGATTACCGAATGAAAGCTATATTCAAACCAGCGGACGAAGGTGGCGAAACTCCGGTTTACCGGCCAGGCTGAAGTCACACGGAACCATCCGTCGAGTTGTTCCTCGAAGATCTCGCCGCAGTAGTTCTCAAGAAACCTGCGCGCCTCTTCCTCGCTATCGTACTCCGGCACCAAATAGATCGTCGCTTCGCGTCTCAGATCCTCAAGGCTCACCTCAGCACTCGTGGAATCTACCCGATGAAGCCAGTCCAGAAATGGCTTCGCCGGAGTTACTATTAGCGCTGATCGGTTAATCGTCTCCATTCGTCTCAGTTCAGCATTCCGCAGGACGGTCGTGCTGGTCCTCCGATCGGCCGACGAGGTATGAATCTCCGGCTCTGAGCATCGCGGGTGGCACAGAGCTTCGCCCGGCGGCTGTCTACTGTCAACGGCATGACCGCGGCTAACGGGATCGCGCTCTTACCGAGAACGCTGGTCGTCACCAACGAAACCCGCCACAGGATTCGGCGGTGAGCGACTACCAGGGTCTTGTCGAGTCCGCGAGCGCGTACCAGGACTGGTGTCTTCTAAGCACCGCCACTCGCTCCCAGGCTTCTACAGCCTCGTTTCCACTTTCAAGGTTTTCAACAATTTGGGGAATCTGCTTTTCGCTCAAAGGCAGCCCAAGGCAACTCAACGGGAAGTGTTTTGTCACGGTTCTGCCACGGTATTAGCTTGGATGTTAAGCGGACAGAGACGGCATCGTAAGCAAAACTCTCCGAATGGCGAAACCACTACAATCACGTGCGACCTCACAGTGCGCTCTATGATCGGCCTCCGGTTGTCTTTGCCGAACTGCACCGAGAATCGCCACAGCGCTTCGCCTTGTTTCCATCCGATGCGACAAACTGCTCGCCGCCTCAAGGGTTCGCTTTGCCGGCTAACAGCCGGCTAACGCCGCCCTTGACCCGGCTCGCCGTTTGTCCGAAGATATCCATCATCAAGGCGAAGCGCTTTTACGCATTGCCCAAACCAAAGGCTCTCCCTTGAGTCTCTGGAGTGACTTTCAGGCCCGTAAATCGGGCTCTGGAGGGCCTTGACAGCCGAAAATCCCAGTTTCGGTTGGTACGAACTTCGGGAGCGGGTCATCGATTGAAGATCCTCAAGTGTAACTGGTCTAAATTATCGAGAGCAGGTCACCTTCAAGCGGCACCGGCCGGTGCTCCATCGTCCCAGTAGCGCCGAGATTTGTGCCAACAAATCTGGATGTTGCTACCGAGCTCCCGGTTCGGCGGTCAACGGGCCTTCCTATGTTGCGCCTCTTCTCGCGTCAGCGCCAGTCCGCCAAGCATGCACGATTCACTCGATCCGACGGATGAAGTGCCCCGCAACTCCCCCGCCAATATTTGTCGAAACGATGTGAGCCTCCTACACCGTGGGACAGGGTGTCACGTTCCAGATATCGGTCGCGTATTGCATGATGGTGCGGTCACTTGAAAACTTGCCGGAGCTCGCCAAGTTGAGGATAGCTTTTCGATCCCACGCATCCTGGTTCAAGTAGAGCTCGCCCAGGCGAGCCTGAGTGTCGCTATACGATCGTAGATCGGCCAAATGCATGAAGAAATCGCCCCTGTCGAAGAGAGTCTCACGAATGGGATCAAAAACGCCGGGCTCATGGGGACTAAAGCGTCCAGAAAAAATCAGATCCAGTGCGTTGCGGATTTCCGGATCGTTGTAGTAGTGCCAATTGGGGTTATACCACGGGCGGGTTTCCGCTACTTGATCCGCGGTCAGGCCAAATAGAAAGAAGTTTTCTTCGCCGGCCTCCTCAGCCATTTCGATGGTTGCGCCGTCGCGGGTGCCTATTGTTAGCGCGCCGTTCATCATGAACTTCATGTTGCTGGTTCCGCTGGCTTCGTACCCTGCAGTCGAGATTTGTTCGGAGACGTCGCTTGCTGGGATCAGCCTTTCAGCCACCGAGACGCTATAGTCGGGAAGGAAAATGATCTTCAGCTTTCCTCGCGTGAGTGGATCACGATCCACAGCGTCGGCGACACTGTTTATGAACTTGATGATCACTTTAGCCAGGTAATAAGCAGGCGCGGCCTTCCCAGCGAAAAAGAAGGTTCGTGGCGGAATGTTCCTGCTCGGATTTTCGCGCAGACGGTTGTACAGAATGACGATGTGGAGCGCGTTCAGCAGTTGCCGCTTGTATTCGTGGATACGCTTAATCTGGCAGTCAAAGATGGTATTCGGATCGGCGTCGACGCCGGTATTCGCCTTTAGCCAGCGGATAAAGCGAATCTTCGCCTGGCGCTTGGCGTCTCGAAACAACTCGCGGAATTCGGAATCCTCGGCGAGCGGCTTGATTTTTGAAATCTGGCTCAGATCTTCGATCCAACTTTCGCCGATGGCATCGGACACGATTCGCGCCAGCGGCGGATTTGCCACCAAAAGCCAGCGCCGCGGAGTAACGCCGTTGGTTTTGTTGTTAAAACGCTCCGGGAACATCTCCGCAAAGTCGCGAACCAGGTGCGTGCCCAGCAGCTCCGAATGAATGCGCGCCACGCCATTGGTGCTGTGCGAACCGGCAATCGCCAGATGTGCCATACGCACCTTGTCTGGGAATCCTTCTTCAATAAGGCTCATACGCCGAACGCGATCCTCATCGCCCGGAAAGCGCCCGCGGACCCGGTCAATGAATCGCCGATTGATCTCGAAAATGATATCGAGGTGGCGGGGGATGACATCGCCAAACCACGACACCGGCCACTTTTCCAGAGCCTCCGGCAGAAGGGTGTGATTGGTGTATCCGAACGTGCGCTCGGTAATGGACCACGCTTGGTCCCACCCAATCTCGGCTTCGTCCAGCAGAATACGCATCAACTCCGCAATAGACAACGCGGGATGAGTGTCGTTGAGCTGGATTGCGGCTTTGTCCGGCAGAAGATACCAATCCGTGTGGACATCGCGAAAGCGCCGGACCACGTCTTGCACGGAACAGGCAGAGAGAAAATATTCCTGCAAAGCGCGTAGTTCCCGGCCCATGGAAGTTGAGTCGTCCGGATACAAGACGCGTGTGATGGATTCGGCTGCCAGTTTCTCCGTTACGGCTCCGACGAAATCGCCATGACTAAATTCCTGGAAATCGAACGAGTCCGTCGCGCCAGCGGCCCACAGCCGGAGCGTATTAATAGTGCGGCCGCTGTACCCGACAACTGGGCGGTCAAAAGGGACTCCCAGGAGCGTGCACCGTTTCCTCGGCACCGGTACCAGCAACCCCCCGCGAATTTGAAACGAGCAGTTCAGGTTCACCTCTACCACGTGGTCCAGCCGGATCACTTCCCATGGATCCGGCCTCCGAAGCCACTTGTCGGGCTGTTCGTCCTGCCAACCGTCCCGAATTGCCTGCTTGAAGATGCCATATTCGTAACGGAGGCCGTAGCCCATTCCGGGCATCTGCAGCGTGGCCATGGACTCGATGAAGCAAGCCGCCAAACGGCCCAAACCGCCGTTGCCGAGTCCGGCATCGGGCTCCTGCTCGAGCAACTCGTACCAATCCACGTTCTTCTCGCGGCAGGCCGCGCGCATCTCGGGATCCAGAAGAAGATTCGTGACATTGTTCGCTAAGGAGCGCCCAATGAGATACTCCATCGAAAAGTAGTAAACGCGCTTGGGGTCCACACGGTCATACGTTTTCTTCGAGCGCAGCCATCGCAAAGCGAGTACATCGCGGAGCGATCGCGCGACGGCCTCATAGCGCTCGCGGGGTGTCGCGAGATCGGGATCGATGGCATAGTCGAAAACGAGATGCCGGTCGTAGAGCGCGTTGGGATCGCCGGTGAAGCGGACTGGACCATATTCGGCCAAATCGGGGTGCATGCCTCATTATGCAGCTCGAACCGTGACATTCTAATGTCTGCGGGAGCCACCACACCACCGAGCACGGCAGTGGCCCCTAGGTTTAGCCCATCAAGATCTTCAGTGGAGGGCTCGGCGAGTTCGCCTTCTTCGTGTCCGGGCCGTCCCAACCCGGCGCCTTCTCCTCGTTGCATAGAAGCAGACGTGGATCGACCAGGCTTATGATCTACCAAATTCTGTCGATAATCGAATGAATGCTTAAGGGCGAGTCCGCCCATTCACTATGCCCTAGGCAAAGGGCTGGGTTATTCGGCTCTGCGCAGGAATTCGTGAGAAGTGCCGGAATTGCTGAACTTGGGCTAAACTCGCAGTTTGCCGACGGATAACGAGTTCACCAGGATCTTGGCTTGGCCGAGATACCAGGTCTATCAACATGAGATTGACGAAAAAGCGAAGACGCTGAAACTGTGGATACGGCGCAAACGAGGAAATCGAAAGATCGAGTGCTCCGGTTGCGGCCGGAAGTTCAGCGAACTGTACGACACCAGCGAGCGGGCGGTGAGGGATCTTCCTGGAGCGCTTTACGGCGACGGTGTTCATCGAGATTTACCGGGTGAAGTGCCCGGACTGCGGTGTGAAGCGCGAGAAGGTGCCACTGCTGCCGAGCAAGGCGCCATTTTCTAAGAGGTTTGAAGACGCCGTAGGATTAGCATGCGAAATGGCCTCGGCCAGACAGGTGGCACGCCAGTTCGGGTTGCCCGCCAGCACCGTGCGGGCGATCGATCTGAGATATCTGGAGCGGTGGAATGCGGCGCGAAGGAAACCCGTTTTACGTCAGATGGGCGTCGATGAAATTATCTGGGAAAGAAACAGAAGTTCCTCAGCGTCGTGTGCAACCTGGAAACCGGCGAACCCTTGTGGTTCGGCCAGGAAAGGAAGAAGGAGACCCTGGATAGATTCTTTCAGACCGAGCTCAGCGCCCAGCAGCGGCGCGGGATTCAGGCGGCCTGTCGGATATGTGGAAGCCCTATCGGTTGAGCATCGAGCAATGGGGCCCAACTGCCAGATCATCTACGACAAGTTCCACATCATGCAACACGCCAACAAGGCGGTGGATGAAGTGCGAAGGGCGGAGTTCTTCCGCAAGGGTGGACGGATGAGGAATGTGGTGAAGGGCAAGCGTTGGCTATTGCTGAGCCGATGGGTCAACCTGGAGACCGGCAAGAAACAGCAGTTGAACAAGCTGTTCGCGCTCAACCGGCGGGTCCTGAAGGCGTATCTGTTAAAGGAAAGCTTGGACCGTCTCTGGACCTATCGCTACGAAGGCGCCATGATGCGGTATCTGCACAACTGGATGGATCAGTTGCGCTGGAAAGGTTGAAACCGTTTGAAAAGCTGGCCCAGATGTTGGTCGTTCACCTGGAAGGGATTCTGAACTACTGCCGCACCAAAGTGCCGATGGGAGTCGTGGAATCGGTGAACGGGAACATCAAGAGCCTGCTACGGCGCGGACGGGGCTATAAGAACCTCCGCTACCTCCTGCTGAAAGCGCAACGGATGGCGGCCACCAAGACCGAATTTGTTGTCTTCAGGAAAGCAGCCTAAAATGCGGGCCTCCACAGATTCCTGCGCAGAGCCGATAAATCTAGAAGCTGATCTTGGCAGAGAGTTGGAACTCGCGGGGCGTGCCTCGGCCCGTCGCGTAATTGCTGATGGTAGTTGTGATGATGCCGAAGTTACTCGAAGACACATCCGCATTGGGCGCTCCAAACTGGGCTCGGTTGAACACATTGAACGCGTCTGCGCGCAAGCGGATATTGATGCGCTCTGTGAGCGACACGTATTTCGACAGCCCCAGATCCAATTGCGAAATCCTCGGCGCCCGAAATGCGTTTCGCCCCAGATTCCCGAAGGTCTGCGCAGCGGGCGTGGAGAACGCGGCGGCATTGATCCAGTGAGCGGGAGTCGATCCACCGGCGGGAGTCAGCGGGACACCGGAAACATAATTCGGCCGCTCTGAGCCGCTAATCGAAAACAGACCCGGGACGGATGCATTCGAACGATCGATTGTGATGTTTACCGGCAGACCACTTTGTGCCGTTCCGATCGCGCTGAGTTCCCAACCCCCCAAATATGGTCCGCGCGATGCCGGGGTTGCTCAGGTACGGCTTCCCCGGCCCGAAGGGCAGTTGGTAGACAGCGGAAAGATTGAACATCAGCCGCACATCGTCATCGCTGCTGGCCTTGTCGCACGATCTGCAGAAAGAATCCTGCGGCGTATCGGACTCACCTCCGCCGATGCTGCCGTCATTGATCGAATGCGACCACATGAAGTTTGTGGACAGCAAGAATCCGCTTTGAAAGGCGCGGCGAGCATTCAATTGCAAAGCGTGGAAAGTGCTGTTGCCCACGTCGCCGCGCCAGGAGACAGGACCAAATGCCGGATAGGGCGCGACGCCGGTGGCCGGATTCACCAGGTTCGAATAGGTGGTGGTCAGAACATCGGTGCCTTTATTACCCAGGTAAGATGCGGTTCCGACAATGTTCCAGGGCAGCTTCTGTTGAACGGATGCAGACCAAGAGGCGACGTAATCGTCCTTGCGGTTGCGATCCAGGTCGCGCGGCGAGACCACTCCCAAACCGCCGTTCTCCGCGTAGATGAGAAACGGCGTCAAAGGAAACGAAAGCGAGGGAAATGCGGTGTTGCTGAATGAGTAACGGTCCACGGTGTTCGAAATCGGAAGGTTCTGGTCGTCTTCTTGCCCGTCGGTATGGTAGATTCCGGCACCCAGGCGCAGAACCGTGTCTCCATGCGACCACGCAATTCCGAGCCTCGGGTCGAAGTCGTTGTACCGAGGATGGAAAAACGAGTCGGTGCGGGGACAATAGCCGCCGCAAGTTCCGAAGTCAAACGGCACATCATTGTTGTCAGTGGCGTGCAACGCGTTGAAGAAGTTGTACCGGATACCGGCCGTGACGGTTAGATTACCTGTCACCTTCCACTCGTCCTGAACGTAGCCCCAATACTGCGTTTTCCGCTGCCGCACCAGGGGAAGTATCGCGGTGTAAGAAGCTGTCCCCATGGCGTTGTTCAGGAAGTTTGTGGCTGAAGTATACGTCAATGTCCCACTCTGGGACGTACCTTGGTTGAGCAGCACCCATCGGATTTCAAATCCGAATTTCAGCGTGTGCTTGCCTTTCGACCATGCCAGGTCGTCGATGAGGTCGAAGCTCTTGGATGGGTAGTCGGTTGTGGACGCGCCGGTAAGAGAACTGAAGCCCGAAACGCTCACGCCAAACGGAACGGGGGAGAGATTGGCGGTGTGATAGATGGTCTGATTCAATCCAAACTTCAAGTCGTTCACCAGGGTGGGTGTGAAAACATGCGTGAGCTCAGCCACACCATTGTTGAACTTGGTGTCGATCTCGGTCTGCGCCACGAGCTGGCCGGTTGGAGTGTGCTCCACGGCTTCGTCTGAATTGAAGCGCAGAAACGCCGTGGTCCGGTCGGAGAAGTGTTGATCGACACGGATCATCCCCGAGTCCTCGTTATCAACCTGTCGACCCAGCGCCACATAATTCCAAACGTTCGGCTTCGACGTTGGTGACGTTCCGAGCGGATACGCGTTCAATATCGGCAGCAAGGCAGGCGACGTCTGGGCCGCCTGATCGAGAAAACTCGGGCTCGGCACCAATCCGATCTGTGTTCCATCCAGCCGCTGCCGCAGGCCCTCGTAGTTGGCATAGAAGAAGGTCTTGCCATGCACGATGGGGCCGCCCAGCCCCGCGCCGAATTGGTTCAGCAGAAAAGGATTCGCAGATGGCCCGCTGAAGGGCGTACGAGCTTCCAGAGTATTGTTTCTGAAGTAATCGAACACATCTCCGTGAAGGGTGTTGGTTCCCGACGGCGACACTACAGCTACTTGTCCACCTGCCGTGCCCCCTTGCACGTCTGCTCCGAAGTTTTGCGATTGCACCTGAAACTGGTCAATGGAGTCGAGCGGTATGTTCAGCCGCATGTACTCGCGTTGCTCCTGGTTGTAAACAGCGGTGGCGTCTAGTCCGTCCAGCGTCAAATTGTTGTCATCCAAACCGTGGCCCGCGAATCGGATGGTCCGCTGATCTCCGGCACCGTTGTCGATCGCTCCCGGAACAAGAGCGGTGAGGGTTGCCCAGCCGCGGCCATTGATCGGAAGCTCGTTGATCTGCTCCTGTTCGACCGGTGCGCCGACGGTTGCATCCACTCGGTCGAGTTGTACGAGGGCCTCCGTAACGCTCGCCTGTTGCGTTCCTCCCGCTACGTCCAGCCTCGCGTTCAGTGTCCGGGTGTGGCCGACTATCTGCTCGACGCGCTCGGCCCGGAATGTCGCGAATCCGGCCTTGGAAACCTGAACCGAAAAGGTCCCTGCCGGTAAATCGAGCAATTGGTAATCGCCTTGCGCGGTAGTTTCCGTTTCCCGCTGAAGTCCGGTCGCCGTCTGTGTGGCCCGTACCTTCGCTTGCGGAATTCGCTTGCCCTGCTGATCGGTCACCGTCCCGGTCAACGACGAACTCTCAACTTGCGCCCAGGTTATCCCGCAAAGCGAAATGAGCAGCACCGGAATAATCTCAATCGAAGGCGAAAATGAATTCCTCATGGAACCGCTTTGACCGTCGCCGCGCGGGACCGGAAAGAAACTAATCGCGGCCCGCAGCGTTGTACGCGAAGTCTACTTGAGAGTAGCCGGGAATCCGTTGCACTCTGATGAACGCGTCGCAACGGATCAGAGAACGGTACCACATTCGATACCGCCCCGGGCGTTAAGCCCGCACAGGCGCGCCTAATGAGCAACCACGGCGGACGAAGTGGGCGTCGGGTTCGTCTTGGGGCGTGGGTTGAAATCCGCAGGTATGGCGTTATTTATGCCCAATTGCCGGTCCGTGGTCAGGATTCCCAGGTCGGCGCAGCCCAGGCCGGTGACTTGCGGGAGCTTCGTTATGACGCTCGGGGCCACCTGAACGTAGTCCGGTGTCAGCGGATCGGCCAGTCCCATCAGACGGGAAACGCTGAATGCGTCCAGCAGATCGGATACACCCGGCGTGATAGCGTCTTGCGGTCCCAGGTCCTCCTGTCCCAAAACCTCCAGGCCAAGATAGCGGCCCAGCAATTCATCGGGCAGCGTTGCGAGCGGCGGCAGACCGAACACTGTGTCAACAAACTTCACCACCGAAGCCTGGCTTCCCTGCTCATGGGAAACATACCCGAGCTTAGCGTAGGGAGAAATCAGAATGAAGGGGACACGTGGCCCGAAGCTATACACGGACTTGTCGGGCCCATAGTTCACGATCGGGGGCGGCACATGATCATAATCGCCTTCTGAATCATCCCAGGTGATAATGATCGCGCTCTGGGGCCAATAGGGACTTGCCGCGATTGCGTTGACGGCGGTTGCCACCATGGCCTCGCTAATCTGCGCATCGGAATAGGCAGGATGGTCGTCGTCACCGAGGAAGTTCTTCTGGACGGTTGCGTCGGGATCAGCCGGCTTGAGGCCAAGAGTGTTCGCATACCCGCCTTTCACGTAGAACACGCCGCCGGAATTCGGCAGGTTACTGTTCTTGATGTCCGAGAAGAAGTCGCCCAGGCCATGCAGTTCTCCCCGAATCGCGGGGGTGTTGGCCACATAGCCAAAATATTGGGGACCGTTGTGATGCGTGATATAAGAATTGTGGGATGCAGTCGACGTTGTGTCGGTCGATTCCTTGTCGGATCCTTCTTCATACCAACCGAAGCCGACTGCTGGTTGGGACAACTTGCTCAGGAAGTTAACATCATCCTGAACATCCACCAGATCCGTGGAAGCGCTCGTATCCGTCGCGGTGACGGTGCCCGCAGTGTTGAGCAGCATCGAGAGCGGAAGCGTGGCGAAGGTCAGATTCGGCGCAAAGCTATAGCCCCCGGAAACATCGCCCGGGTTGATAGGAAGCGGAGAAGCCGATTTGTCCGAAGGCCCGCCCCAGAACGGATCGTCATCGGTTAGCAGCGGAATAGTGAGCGCCGGCAGAGCGCTCGCTGCGGCGGGGTGCAAGGCCCATTGCGTTTGGCCCGCCTGCGCGCCGATGATGCTGAGATTTCCCGGCGTAGACGGCCCGGTCATCGACTCGAATACGTTGTCGAAGAGAACAAAGCGGTCGGCGTAGGCCCACAACAAAGGGATGGTGTCGCAATCCTCGTATGCCAACGCCAGTTCGCCCATTTGCTTCGCCTGAAGGGACGGGTTGCCGGTTGGGCTGTATTTTAACTCCTCGGTAACCGCGAACATGTCCATCAGTGGCGTTCCATTTTGGACATCCATCTTTGCGACTGTGCGTGAGTGCGAGTGGTCGATGTCGTCGGTATCGGCGGCGTACTGTGACGGACCGATACGGAACGGTGAGATCGTTCCCTTGGACCCGTCGGTATTCACCAGAGTTTGCACAAAACCCGAAGTTTGCGAAGCCGCCTGACTGAACAAGCCGTTCGCGTTCGGGAAGGTGCCAAAATACGAATCGAACGACCGGTTCTCCTGATAGAGGACGAAAACGTACTTGATTTTCTGTTGGATCAAACTCACCAGCTCTTCGGGACCCAGCGGAGGTTCGGGCCGGAGCAGGTCGCGGCGCTCGCGGGCCTCAATGGCGGCTCGCTCGTGCGCCTTCAGAAATTGCGCGCGCGCGGCGGCGATCTTCTCGCCCGCACCACTTCCTTCTTCGGCCCATGCTGAACTAAATGGCTGTAAAACCATCAGAATTGAAATCCCAATCCGCAACAATCGCAGTTTCTGATCCGACACAATGGCTCCTCTGAACAGCAAAATTTAGCTTGCCGCCAAAGCCTATCAGCATAAAGTTTCAAAACACTGACACCTTGATGAATAGTTTTCAGAAGCGCGCAAATGTCGCTTCACCGCCCCTTGGATTGGGAAACGTTAAGCGATCTGCCGTGACTCGAAAGCTACCCTCCACGATTGGGCGGCCCGGAATTTCTAGCCGGATGTGCTTGTTTTCGGCGGAATAACTTCCATGTTCTGCCCGCACCGTCGTAATCCAGATAACTTTCCCGTCGGGAAAAAACGATGCGCGGGCCGAATACTTCTTGCCGTTCCACTCGCGGGTCGTGTTCCATTCTCCCGTCAGTGGATCCTTGGCGTTGAGAATCTTACCAGCACGAGCCAGGTAAATGAATAGGCCCGCTGCTTCGTCTTCGATCCGCGCGCGATCCTGATCGTCCCACTCCAGTTCCAGGTTCTGCTCAGGACCACCGTTGGATTGAAGTAGGATCGTGTCGGTTCCAACTAATCGGAACTGCTGGTCCGAGATTACGGCAGAAGAAGAATCCAACTGGTGATCGCCGTGAAACTCGAAGATAGCGCTCACGCCGCTAGCGGAAACCTCGGTGGAACGCCATCGACCGATCAGCGGATCCGGCGGCGACTGGCCATCCATCGCGGCAACTGAAAGGACGAGAGGGATCAAAGAAAGTGCCGAGGTGATGTGTTTGGGCATGTGGGTTAAAGCCATTACTTTAGCCCACACGTATTGCATTGGCGTTACAAATTAGAAGAGCGCGCCGTTCTTCGGATCACTCGCTCCGCTAACGGACTCGCTAGTTCCCGGCTTTTCTTGGCCCTCGTGGTAGCGACGCAGCAGATCGGCTCGGTTGGACCGGAGGTCGAAACCGGTTGGCGCTTCAGGATACGGCTTATCACCCATCAAGCCCTTCCAGAGAATGCGGTTGTAAAGGCCGAAATTAATTCGGTCCTCAGCGCTGAAATCCATCCCCTGCGTCGCGGCGACCCAATAAGCCGCGTCGTGTGTTGGTTTCAGCGGCTTCATTTTCGCCACGGAAGTGGGCAGCGGAAGTCCCGTGCCGACAAGCATGGCGGACGCTGTAGCGGTGTAGTTCCACTTGGTTTGGCTCAAGTCGAAGACATCGGTCATGGGGGTCGCCAAGGCGTCGCTGATGTTGAGCGGCTTGAGGCCGAGAATCGCCTCCATGGTGCGCACGAAATCGAGGGTGGTATAGGCCGTGGAGACCACGGCGTGTTGTTTGACGTACGGGCCCACGATGAACGCTATGCTGCGATGCGCGTCCACGTGGTCACCGCCGTCCTGCGAATCGTCCTCGATCACGAAGATGAGAGTGTTATCGGCGTAGTGGCTCTGCGCGATTTTCTGGACCAGCAAGCCCACGGCGTAGTCATTATCGGCCTGCTGCAGTTCCGGTGTGTTGATGTTGTTCAGGGCGGTGCCGAAATTTCCAGTATGGTCATGCATCAAACGAACGAGGGTCAAAGCGGGCAAGCCACCGTGAGCATAGTTCGCGTCAAAATCGCGGGCGAATTCCGTGTAGCGATAATAATCCGGAAACGTGTTGTCAAAGCCCCGATAATAGATGTCCGTCACCGGCGCCAGCGTGTCGTTGGTCGGATAGGCTACTTGCGTTTTTGTGCTGAAAGGATCGGTGAGCTCGGGAACGCTCAGGCTGGTGTATGGGCTAGGCAGATTGTACCGGGTGAGATCGATAAAGAAGCCGTAGTTGCGGATGGATAACCCAGCTCGCTTGGCTTGATCCCAGAGATAGCCCGTGTTCACCTGACCGTCCGGACCGTCGGGAGCCGCAGTGTCCGTGGTACCGGGCAACACATCGGGATCGTTCGGGGACAGCGGGTTCGCGGCCAAACGCTGGGCAAGCTTAGGAAAACTGACATTTATGTTGCGATTCGTCCCCTCGGAGTCGTAGCTAACGCCACGGCCGGAGTAATTGACAACAGTCTGCTTTTCAACCACGTCCGGCGCGCGGGCGGACACGGACCAGGGCCAGCCGTCCATGCTCACTTCGCTTCGATCGTAAAAATTGTCCAGCGTGACAAAGTTTTGCGCCAGCTTGTGCAGATTCGGCGTGATGGCTTCGCCAAATTCAGTCAGCGAGGGATCACCGTTGCCGGCCGGAAGATCGCCGAGAATCTGGTCGTAGGTGCGGTTTTCCTTGATGACATAGATAATGTGCTGGATATTTTGGCGAAGAGCGCTCATCGTCAACGTGTTCTCGTTTTCGGAGAGGCGCTGATAGTTGTTATTCATCGCCACTTGCCTGGTGAGGGCAAAGAGATCGTTCTCTTGTGGAGTCGGGAAACTTTGCAGTCCTGCCTTGATCAATTGCAGATCATATTGATTCGCAGCGGCGCACGCAGCCGAGGTTTCCCCAGTCTGCCCTTGGCCATGGCAGTTACCAGGATTCGGTCCTGTAGGCGACTTGTCATTCACCACGTACATATAGCTTCCGTCGCCGCTGAGGCTGACTGAACTCGGATATAGGCCAGTAGGAATCAGGCCCATGGTGAATCCAGTAGGTAAACCCACCACCGCGACATCGTTCGCCGTGCCGTTGGTCACGTATAGCGTATGTTCGTCCGGAGACAGCGTGACGCTATTCGTATTGTTTCCGGTCAGCGGAGATGAAGGGCCAAAGGGTACAAAGCCAAATTGCCCGGGTGCGCCGCCCACCGAAATCTCGTTACGGACGGTGTTGCTCGCCGTATCGATGACGGCCACCGAATCCGATTCGTCCTGGGCAACGTAGAGCGTTGATCCCGCCGAATTTAGAACCATCTTGTTGGGCTGGCCCGGCACGGGAATTCGCGTCTCCAGGCTGGGTGTCGAGCCGAGTGAGATTACGTCGATTTCCCGATCACGCATGCTCGAGACATACGCCGTGTTCCGGTTGATCACAACCCAGAACGGATACTCGCCGCCAGGCTTGCCCGATTGCGACGCGTTGATCTTCCCAGGACGCAAATCCAATTCGCTGGTCTTCGACCAGGCGTTTTCGGCCCCCTTCGTCAGCACCGAGATGGAATCGTTGTAGTAGTTGGCGACAACGATCTGTTGACCGTTTGAAGTGATTGCAATTCCTGCCGCTTGAGGCTGCACGGCCAGCCCAACTCCAACATTATTGTGGCCGAGTGGGATTGGGCTTCCCGCCCGCTCTGCCCAGCCCTTCGCGCCCAGATCGTAAATGTAGACATTGTCGTCAACGCCGCCGGAAACGTAAAACGTAATGCCATTTGGGTCGAAGACGATGCCGCTGTACGTGTTTGGTACGGGAATCGCCTGCGTTTGCACAGGAGTTTTGTTTGAAATGTCGAACACGAACACGAACTGGGTCGAATCGGCCGCGATCGTCGCGCCGGTGCTGTCTGCAAGAAGGTTGTAACCGGAGGTGAGCACGAGAAGAGTCTTGTGGTTCGGGCTTACGAGGCTTGTTACCGCTTGGCCCGCTACATACTTCGGAAAATCGCTTAAGGCGGGATTGAGAGTCTGGAACGTCGCGCCTCGAGGCGCGAAGGGTGTAACCTGTACGCCTTGGTTAGGAATGTTCATCACCGGGGCGGTGATGTTGTTTGAATTCTGTCCCATCAGCAGATGAGCGGTTGACAGCGTAGCGAGCAATGTCGTGCTGATAATCACATATCTGAGAGATTTGTTCCGATTCATTTGTTAGCTCCCTAAGGAAGAGAAGCCCCACGCTAGCAGGCCCAGCTTGCAGCAACATGACGATCTCGCATCGATTGTGTGAGGGTTCCGCGAATTGAGTTCTGCGGATTTCCCAACCAAATGATTACAACAGTGCGGCTGATATCCTTTGGAGCCGCGCTTACAATAGCGGCATGCCCGCCAACAAACTAAATCGAGACAACCATGAGTTCACCCACAATGGACAAAATTACTGGATCTACACCTTCATGACACGTGACGGGCGGTTAGGTTACCGCGTCTGGCGCAAGGTATCTGAGCGCCATGCGAAACCGGGAGAGGCGCAACCCGACCTCATCCAGCGGCTGAAGAAACAGTTGGACGCCTGGGCCCTTCCAACTCCCACACGTAAGACGTTACTCCTCCTATCGGATCCATGGCATTTCATGTGGTAAGACAGCGTCTTCGTGGGACGGCACCACGCGGACCGCAAAACCGCAGCTTCCACTCTGCCCGCACTCGACCTCTCCTTTGGAGAGATGATCGGTTCCCAAGGATTCGCTCAGCGCCAGATCCACGTGCGACCCAGCGCTGATCCGAGAATCGGGGGTCAAACACCGCTGTAGGCCTGCACCCGCACGCCCCAGGGAGAAAGCCCGCTTAACGAGACCCGGGTGGTGATCTTGACGTTCGACCCCACCAAAAGCTCGCGACTGCCCCCGTGCACGTCCACCTTGCATGACGCTGACCTCGTATCCGTGAGCGTGCAAACGTTTCCGCCAATCCAATCCATCAGGGACAGTACATGGCCCTTTTCGCCATCCAGACGCATGAGCCGATTGGCAGCCGGGACATAGAAACGCTCGGCATACTCAGCAACCATCCCCTTAGTGCTGAAGATGGGGAAAGCTTCGTCATGGACGCCTTCATGTTAGCCAGCCAGCCGCGTGGGATTCCCAGAGCGTTGCGATCATAAAACAGCGGCGCCACATCGTTTTCCAAGAGGTCGTGACGCGCTTCGGAGCCCAAGGCTGGCGTCGAAGGGAGCCGCTTGGCAACCTGACATAAGAACTCGCGCATTTGCGGTAAACGCTCCAGGCCGTGACCCGTAATCTTCCGCTCCAAGGGGCTGGGGACTCTCCCCTGTGGACTATAGCGGGCAGATTGACTAGCTGAACTCTTGGGGATAGGCGCGCTTGGCCTGCGGAATCGATGCAACCTACTCAAGGAGGCTCGATCCTTTTTACGCTCCAGCTCTCGCGCGCGTACCGCGACCGTTCGGTGGAGCTGATCGACTGAGATCAATTCGGCTTTCACGCCGCGTGACGGACGGCCGTTGACAGACTCAGAACGGCCTTGGCGAGAACCGGCGTGAACACGCCTGGGACAATGTTTCCGAAGTTCCTTAAGTCGGCGAGACGCGGCGTCCATCGGCAACGCAATGAGCCGTGTCTGGGCCGTTCAAAGCGGCCACCTTCGTCGCCGCATCGACTTTGTCGCTATCGATTTCCTGGAATGGCTGCCCACGTCGATTCTCCTCAGAGCCTTTGCGTCGATCTGAACGAATTCCAAATACTCGACGATTTACGACGGACATAGGTGTTGTCGACAAGCAAATGACGTTCTTGAGGGCGAACCAGAATCTGTTGCTGCTGGTTTGGTAGGCCGCGCCAGTATTCCTCATTTACTTCCCTGGTCAGTAATGAAATCTCCAACGGAATTCAACGTAGATTTCCCTCGGATCGTTGTAGTGGAATCCCCCAAAAGTTAGACTGTTGTCAAGCAGTACGCGGCGATTCGCCACGTTCAGGGCAGTGAGGGAAAGCCTGACTTTATCTTTCTCGCCGAAACTCCTTCCTACGGAAATGTCAAGGGCAGTGTGCTGGGGAAGGTAGTCGCCCGGATATTGCGCATCCGGGCTTCCGTTGTGGAATCCTGAGCCGTAGTAGAGGTTTGCCGACGCCCACACTTGCCACGGAAGCGTAGCACTGAAGCCCGCATTCAACGTGTTTCTCTGATCATGGTCCACCGGTGAGAAGCCTGGGGACGCCTCGCATCCCTCTGGCAGGCAGATCAAGCCTCCGGTGAACGGGGCCGAGTCCTGAGCGATCTGATTCGAGTAGGCCAGGTGAAACTGAGCGCGGCGCCAGAGACGCGGGGAGCGCAAAGTGGTTTCCCAGCCCTGAATCAAAGCATAGTCCCAGGTGAGCGGCCAGAAGAGGTTTGATTCGCCGATATTGCTATGGTCCAGCCAATTCCTAGAGCTGGTTTGAAAAGTGTCGATGTCGAGCACCCAACCGTGAAAAGGAATAGCCACGCCGAACTGGTATTCGTGATCGCGCTCTCCTCGCAGTGGGCCGAAAGTCAGGCTCTGGCTGTTGGCCAAGTCGATCAATGGACCGGTAGCAGTCAAGAGCGGAGGCGGTTGGTAAAACACTCCGTAGAATCCCCGAAAGACCCAGTTCAGGCGGGGAACTCGGATGGCGACGCCAAAGCGTGGGTCGGGCACGTTCTCCACAACGGCCGGCTGGCCCCCGCTGCTGACTGAGCCGGAATCGAAGTGCGAATAACGGAGCCCAGCGATGAGGGTCAGCCACGAGGTTGGTTTGAACCGGTCGCTGACAAACACCTCGGCCAGTCCGCCGGTAACGGCGCCCGAAGAGGGGCCGAAGTTTTGACAGCTGGTACCGCAATCAGTAAAAACGTTATTAAAGTAGTTGGCTTGGTGCTGGGCGAATCCATAGACGCCCACCTGAACGTCGTTCTTTAAAACGGTTGCGTTCAAACTCGCTTGCGCGCCCACATAATGGGCGGTCTGGTTTACGTTCGTGATCACTGGGAAATCGTTCGGCGAACTGTTATAGCTGGCCTGGTTGTAATGATAGAAGGGTGAAACCGTGAGCAGCAGATTTGGATTGAATGTGTGGACCCAGGAAAAGGTGACGTAGCCATCGGGTTCACGTTCACTATCATGAAGGCCGAAACTGGGATAACCCTGATTTCCGGATGAGTTTGGATCCGGGTCCACAGGGATCTGGTAATAGTCCCGGCGCAACGATGCGGTCAGCCGAAATTGATTGGAGGGGCTGGCGTTGAATATAAAGGACGCGAATCCGCCATAACCGTTCTCGGCGTCGTGAACAACTTGTCCGATCGGAGGCTGGAGACCGAAGTCGCTCCGATTTCCGATGAGACTCCCGTAATAAGCGAAACGCTTGGTGTGCCCTCCGAAATTGAACTGGTCGTTGGTTTGGTACCAATTGCCGAAACTGGTGACGAGCTCCGCCTCATTGTCACGCTCGAAACCGGTCCGGGGCACGATATTAAAGATTCCATACGTACGGTCGCCGTACTCGGCATCGTAGCTGCCTCGCTGAACTTCAAGATAATCAATGTCCTTGGGGTCGATCTGTGGGCCCAGATTGCTGGCGATATTGGTGTTGGGTACGGGCACGCCGTCAATCAGCCAGTCCACTTGATGGCCTCCGCGCATATGCAACATGTCGTGGGTCACATATGCTCCCGGTGTAAAGTCGGTGATCATGGTCAGACTGTTCGTGCGGTCTGCGCCGGGAGTTTGGGCAATGTCCTCACGATTGATCAGAGTGGTGGGAGTTACGGAATCCATGTTCACCACTTCTGATTGACCTACGACCACCGTAGACTGACTCAACGGCGCGATCGCCAGTTGAAAGTGAAGAATCGGCGATGAGTTGGAATCCACTGTGACCGTCTGCTCCGTAGTCTCGAACTTAGCCTGACTGACTGTGATCTTGTAATCGCCAACTGGCACGGTGGTGAACGAAAACTCACCGTTATCGTTCACTTGGGCGGTTTGAGAATAATCCGAGGTAGCCGCCTGTAGCTTTACCGATGCTCCAGCCACAGGCCGATGCTGTGGGTCGTGCACAATTCCCTGGATTCGTCCAAAGATTGTCGCCTGGAGCAGCGAGCTACAGATGAGAAGATCGGCCACGCAAAGATAGAATGTCAAATGTCGCATAAAGCCTCCATCAGTTCTTCGTTGTAGATGCATTGAGGCCGCAGCAGACCTACGATCCGGGAGGTAACCCGAGATTCGCCGATCTGCAGCCAACCGTTGAGGACGGCTATGTTCAGTCCACTTCAGGGAGTGGAGGAGGCCGCTGGTAGCGCCATGCGAAGCGAGAGCCAGGCGCGTGATGCGACGGAAAGTTTACATCGAATTGGAGAGTCGCCGGCCGCGTCCGGGCAACTCCGACTGCTTCCGGCTTGAGGGTTGGAAAGGAGGAGAGGAGAGAGGGAGGCTGTCGGCAGCCGCACCCACACTGCGGAGTGGACTCCCACGCAGGACCATCCGTTGGCATGGATTGCGACATGCTGCAGTCTCGATGATCCTTGCGCCTGCAACACCGACAGACATCCGCGTGACAGCCAGATTGAGCCGCTATAAGAGGTGTAATGGGAATCAGCAATAGCGAGACCAGCAACAGAACAGCGGTCGATCGCCGGCCTGCAGTCGCCATCGCTCGTCTCATTTACGGCTGCCCCTCTACTTCTTAGGATTCGAATCTTGAGAGCTCATCACTCTGACTTGGTGGAGCGTATAGTCGCCGTCGTAGACCGTGGCCATAATCCGGTCCCCAGGTCTCACTTTGTCGACGATGGAAGGATTGTCTACCTTGTAATCCATTGTCATGGCGTTCATCCATCCCTCCACCTTTTCACCATCCACTCTCAGACTCTTTCCGCTCTTATCAACGGACACGACTTTGCCATGGAACGCGTATTGCTTTTTGCTCGAAGACGCCTGTCCGAACGAGATGGCTGCGATCACCAAAGCGACCGCTAAGAGTGACATAAATCGGCTCACTGGTTTCATAAATGCTCCTAGATTCAACGCACAATTTCGGCTCGGTCCGCCGCGCGCTCAAGCGCCAATACAGCACGCGCCCAGATGGCGCGACGAACCTAGCGGAAGAGCTATCTGATTAGGAAAGAGGGCTGGGAGGGCCGCGCTTCTGATCGGCTCGGCTAAAGGAAATCCGGCAAATCGATCTGGCCTGCGAGCGATAAGCTGGACGGCTGACGAATCCCGCGACGACTGGCCGTATCGTTCCGACCAGAGTCACAATTCGATTGGCCGGAACGATCGAAGGGATCGGAAACAGCGGGCACCTGGCGGTGTTCAGAGCGGGACCTGACGGCGATTCCGATTTGCTTGCCTGCATGGCACAATGGTGCTGTCCCCCGCGTTTACAGCACTCCGGAAGCTTTGACTCTTCGCCTGATGCAGACACCGCTGGGCCAATCAGTGAAAGACTGAACAGGACGATCAGCAAGGTTGCTGATACACGGTGCATCGCAACGAGTGTACACCTAACAGTAGGAATTTGCTACAAGGACTCCTGAAGTTTGATTCACAAACCTGGAGCCTTTAGGTCGAGATATCTCCGGTCGATTCATTTCGGACCATGCCCAAGTCACACGCAATCAGAAAACGATCCGCGCGGCGGCGAGACCCCCGATGACGCTCGATATCGACCTTTCTGCTTCCACACCGAATTCCCTCAGCGAGCAGACCGCGAGAAACGCGATCTCAATCTTCCATTCAGCGCCGCGTTCCGCTTGTAGACGATACCAGTCCTTTTGGCTGGTGGCGTAAGCCGTCCGTAAGATTCTACTCATCATCCGCGTATTTCCGTGATATGTGTGTTCCAAGAATCATGCCTTCTCTTGATGGGGCCGCGCGGGCTTATCGTTTTTGCGGGTACTGGAGCGCCGGGCGCATTGACCGAGAGACAAGGATGATGTGTGTGCAGGAGTGGCGCACAACGGAACGGCATGAATACCTGTAATAAGCGGCGCCGGAAACTCTCGATTACACCGAGAGCAGAGGTACGCACATTTGCGCTTATCGTATGCATGATCGTCATTCCGATTCTTGGAGTCGTATGGGGCATCGCGGCGACAACTAAGCCGGACTTGTCAGATTTGGCTCCGATTCAGCAATCGGCCTCGCCCGGCATTGTCCTTGGCTGGTCAACCTTACTGCGCGACGATGCTCACTCCGGTCACACGTCTTCTCCGGCTCCCACCGGTGCCCAGGTTCGAGCCCTTGGATACATGGTGGAAACCACCGGAGCCGTCTCGGAAGGTCAGTCCGTTCGAGATTTTGTGTTGCTCCCGGAAGCCGGCCATCTGTTGCATCCGGCCCACCGATTCGGAGATCAAATGATCGCTGTAAGATTGCGCGACAGCACGGAAGTTCAGTTCTCTCAGATGGCATTGGTATGGGCCTGGGGAACGCTTCGAATCCAGCCGGGCGATCCTGGCGGGCCCACGCCTCTCTACGCGATCGTACAGGCAAGCGTCCAACGCGCCAACGAAAGTGACATTGCCAGGTATTTCAAATAGGCGCCGCCTGCCGAAATCCGTTATCGTTAGACCAGAATGCCGGATTGGCTTAGTATTCACGAACCCGTCCTGGTAAATACCATTGGACACTGCGCTGGCGCGGTTCTCTTCGGGATGCTGCTCTGTTTCTTCCTGGTGAACTGGCGGCACGAGCGGGAAGAGCAGTCGAAGCTCGCCGCTTTGGCGGCTGCGCTGGCGTTCTTGTGGAACGTCGGGTCTCTTGTGGCACTGGGGTTAGGCCGTCAAGGCGGCACGGCGGCTGATGTCATCGTCGCGGCCAGCTTCTCGATACTAAGTGTTCTACCGGCGGTGCTTCTGCACATCTCACTCGGGTCGCATCACCGGCCTTTGTGGTTCAGCGGATACGTTCTGAGCGTCGCTGCCGCCGTGCTGCATGTAGGAGATTTGGTCACACGATCCTCCCGCCTCCACTTCGCGGCGCTCCTCATGGTAACGGTGGGCTTCGCGATCCTAACGGCGATCTCGGTGTTCTTGGAGATCCGAAACAAGAACGGCGCGGCGACTTCCCGACTGGCCGGAGCGATGGTGCTGTTCCTGTTCGCGATCTCGTTCGCACACTTCAGTTCCGGGCAGGTGCATCAAGCGTGGTCCAAAGAAATCGCGCTGCATCATGCGGGAATACCACTCGCGCTCTTCGTGCTGCTGCAGAACTACCGATTCCTCTTGCTGGACGCCTTCCTCCGATTCGTAGTGAATGCCACGCTGGCGACCGGCGCGGTGCTCATTTCGATTCGAATCGCCGGATACGCCAACTCCCGTCCATGGCTGAGCCAGCCGTTTGAGGCAGGCCTCCTATTCGTGGCCCTGTGTCTATTTTTGACGCTGTTCGTCTATGTTCGCAATCGTGTTCAGAGATTGCTGACCCAAGTGATTTTCTTGCGGTCGAATGTGGAGGATGCGATCGAGGAGCTTCTGAAGCTGGCCAGTGCGACGCAGCACGAAGCCGAGTATCTCCTTCGCGCGGGGGAAGTGATTGCGGAGTTTGTCCGAACGGGGCGTTACGAGTTGACCACGGACTCACCGCTCGAAGATGGGGAGCTAACGACACCATCAGCGGTAACGGAGATAGAAGACTGGAAACTACCGCTTTGGGTCAAAGCCGTAGTCCCTCTGCACCTTTCCCGTGGAGACACCAAGTACCTGTTGCTGGGCCCGCGCGATGGCGCGCGCCGCTATTTAAGTGAGGACTTCGCGGTGCTGATGCGATTGGGCGCCGCAATGGTGGAGCACCTGGAACAACTGCGGAACATTCAAATGCAGGGGCTGGTGTCGCAGGCGGAGTTGAAGGCTCTGCAATCCCAGATCAATCCACATTTCCTCTTCAACTCCCTCAACACGCTGTATGGAACCATCGACCGGAGCAACGGGGAGGCCCGGCGCCTGGTGTTGAATCTGGCGGACGTGTTCCGGTACCTCTTGCGGTCCGATCGGACCTTCATCGAAATCGAAGAAGAGCTACGCATTGTGCGCGCCTACCTGGAGATCGAGCAACTGCGGCTCGGAGCAAAGTTACGGACTGAGATCCACGTGGATGAAGCGGCTCGCCGCGCCGGCATCCCCTTACTCTCGGTACAACCGCTCGTGGAAAATGCTGTGAAGCATGGCGTCGCGCCAAAGACCGGCTCTGGATTCGTGCGTCTTGACATCACCACTCGGCAGGACGTGCTAACCGTTATCGTCTCGAACTCGGGGGAGTGTGACGCGAGCGTCCTTATGGCCGCCCCAGCGGATGGAGGTATCGGGCTAGCAAACGTGCGCCGCCGGCTGGAATTGTGCTACGGCCAAGAATCCAGTTTCGTGGCCGCCGTGGAGGATGGCGTTACGACCGTCGGCTTCTTATTGCCCCTCAGGGTTGGAGCAACCCTGTAGCGTGCGATGACTGGCGGAACCCTGGGAACGGTCGTCCACTCACAGCAACTATAAGATCATTGATTGCCGGAAAAAGTCCGTTCATGGAAAACTTGCTCGATCTTTCGTCCCGTCGTGCTAAAAGTATCTGAACTCCGAAGCCCGCTCATGCCCCTGAGAACGCTGATCGTGGACGACGAACCAATTGCGCGGAAGGTAATGCGTGAGGAACTCGGTTCGTTCGACGACATCGAGATCATCGGGGAGGCAGATAACGGAGCCGTCGCATTGGAACAAATATCCTCTGAACATCCTGATCTTGTGCTGTTGGATCTTCAGATGCCTGGAATGGGCGGGCTTGAGGTGGTCCGAAATCTCAGGCGCGGGAAGCACATGCCAGTGATCGTGATTGTGACCGCTTACGATAAGTATGCCCTTCAAGCGTTCGAGGCTGGCGCGATCGACTATCTGCTTAAGCCAGTTGGCGAAGAGCGTTTAGCGGAGGCAGTTCAAAGGGCGAAACGGCTCAGCGAAAGGGAGGCCGCGGAAAGAGTGGCGCAGATCCAGGAGATCGCCGATGTGCCATCGATTCCTCAACCCAGGCGGATCGTGGGAAGAATCGGCGAGGAATACTTTCTCCTGAGCGCCCATGAGATCTACGCATTCCAGGCCGATGGTGACATCGTCTGGATCATCACCGCAAAGAAGAAATACCTCGCCACTCAGACCCTTAAGGTCCTCGACCAGCGCCTCCGGAACACAAGCTTTCGAAGAATTCATCGAAGTGCGTTGGTGAATGTGGATCACGTCCGCAAGATGAGCGCTCTCAGTAGTCAAAGATGGCTGATTACCTTGGCCAACGATCAGGAGTTCATCGCGAGCAAGAGGCAGGCCGGCAGTATTCGCCAGCTTCTAAACGGTTAGGCCGTGCCGCTTTCGACGACTCACCCACCTGGCTTGGATTTCAGACCACTTGTCACCGATCGATGCCCGATCACAGTTTTCACTGGACTGTTGACGGGAACTCTCTACAATTGAGCGACGGGGACTTCAGCGCATTCCTTGAATGTGTAGAATGTCCGTCTCAATTCCTTGCTCGTCATCGCGACATTGGTGCTTGTGGTCTTTTGGCTTCGCGACTACATGTCTCTTCGCATGAGCCCTTGCCGCTATGCTATGCCGCGTTCCTTAGCTTATGGGATCGCCATCCTCCTTACACCGGTGGTCATTTGGAAGGTGTTCCTCCGAATCGGATTGGCAGACTTTGCGCAGTGGCTTCAATCGCCTCGAATCCTTATTTTGCTCATTGCTGTTCACATCGCGGCGAGCACTCTGTCTATTTGGATAAGGCGAACGCAGAATTACCACTGGATGTGGGCAACGGCTCTCCTGCCCGCTCCCGTGGTCTGGCTCTTACTTTTGCAAGCCCTTCTTTTTGAAAGCGGCTCAGAAGTAGCGACCGTGCAGTTCAGTTTCTTTTCTATCGCGCTGTTGTGGGCTGCTTCGATGGTCGTGACTATCTTCCGTACCCGCTACACCCCGATGGCGCTCGAGGACTTGGATTTTGCAGTACTATTCGGGAGTTTGAGCCACGGGGTGGCCTTGTGTGTCTTCCCGTTAGCCCTCCTGTTAACCTGACGGAGCCGCTCGCGGGTTGTGTCCGCTCACGGCGCAAATTAGATCACTGATCTGGATCATCAGTCCGGCCGTCGAATTTTCCTTGGGGCTCTAGTACTTAGGCCTCACAATCTACGGATATGAGAATGAGATGTCCCGCGATCTCGATTTTTGTTCTTTTCCTGAGCCTCGCGTCGCCGGTCGCGACCTATGCCCAGTCAAGTGGCGGCAACGCCGGTACCGTACGAGGCGCGGTGCTCGATCCGTCCGGAGCAGCCATTATGGGCGCGACGGTGCAAATCGAGAACCCCGTATCGCACTACAACCAAACCACGAAGACGGACAACCAGGGAAATTTCGCATTCCCCAATATTCCTTACAACAACTATCACCTCTCAGCCACCGCATCTGGTTTTCAGAACGGTGGCCAGGACGTGGACGTGCGCTCACCACTGCCCCTGGACGTCAAGATCGGTTTGATGATCGGCACGGCCACACAAACTGTCGAGGTGACGGCCGAAGCCGCGGATTTGCTTGAAAACGATTCGACCGCCCATACCGATGTGGATCGAGCACTCTTTGATAAACTGCCTCTCGAAAGCCAGTCTTCGTCGCTGAGTTCGCTAGTCACGTTGGCCTCTCCGGGCGTTTCGGCTGATTCGAACGGTCTGTTTCACGGCCTTGGGGATCATGCATCCAACTCGTTTTCATTGGATGGCCAACCGATCACGGATCAGCAGAGCAAGGTCTTTTCGAATCAAATACCGGCCGATGCCGTCCAATCGATGGAAGTGATTGAGGGAGCTCCACCTGCCGAATATGGAGACAAGACCAGTCTGGTGATTGACGTCACAACGCGATCAGGTCTCGGCGTAAGACAACCACACGGAGATATTACTGCGTCTTACGGCACTTTTGGTACGGTCAACGGCGGCTTCGATCTTTCCTATGGCCGCGAGAAATGGGGCAATTTTATTTCCGCGAATGGGTTGGACACCGGGCGATTTCTTGACGGACCCGAGTTTCAGGTGTATCACGACCATGGCAACCAAGCGAATGTCTTCGACCGCATCGACTTAAAGCCGTCGCAGAACGACACCATCAGTGTCAATTTTCAATTTACGCGGTCCTGGTTCCAGACTCCCAATTCATTTGACTCGCAAACCGCGGACGCGTGGACTGGTCTCGTGGTAAACAATGGCGGCCTCGGGCCCAATGGCTTGCCGGTTGGTCCCACCGATCAGCGTTCGAAAATCAGAACCGTCGATATCGCTCCGACCTGGACGCACCTGGTTAGCCCAACCACGGTCTTCACCCTCGGCGCATTTGTCCGGCAGGATCAATACAATTACTACGGGAGCAACAACCCCTTCGCAGATTTGATCCCCGATCTTCAAACGGACACCGTTGGTCAGAATCGCCGATTGACCAATGTAGGCGGGCGAGCCAATATCTCGTACCTGAAAGGCATCCACAACATCAAGGCCGGAATTGTGTATGAAGACACGATCCTCACCGAGGGGGATACGTTCGGCATCGTTGATCCCACGTTCAATCCCGTTTGCTTCAACGGTGACGGAAGTCCCAACACGGACCCAACCCTTACGGACCCCAACAACTGCACGGGGGCCCTTCAGCCCAACCCAGCGTACAATCCACTGCTGGCCTGCATTGACTTGACGAGAACCGGGCCTCTCCCATCGTCCAATGGTTGTCCCGGTTCCACCAGCGGGTTGTACACCTACCATGGTCACGCGGACATCCGCGAATTGGCGCTGTTTTTCCAAGACAACATCAGTGTAAAGAATTGGACCTTCAACCTGGGCGTCCGGTTCGATCACTACAACGGCATCGTGAGTGCCAATCAAGGAGAGCCTCGGTTGGGAATTGCGTACAACATCAAGCCCAGCAACACTGTGCTACGCATTTCCTACGCCCGCACGCTCGAAACACCCTTTAACGAAAATCTGGTGCTCGCGAGCACTGGTTGCAACGACGCGGTGGTGAATAATCTTATGTCCGCGATTCAGGGTTATCCGTGTCTCACGGTTCCCCTGCGGCCAGGTTGGCGCAACGAATTCCACGCTGGCCTTCAGCAGGCTTTTGGAAGATACTTCGTCATCGATGCCGAGTATATTTGGAAGTACACTCATTTGGCCTACGACTTTAGCGTGCTGGCCAACACGCCGATCACGTATCCCATCGAGTGGTCGAGCTCCAAGATCCCAGGTTACGCGGTGCGCGCCAGCATGCCGAATTTCCACGGCCTGTCGGCATTCGTCGTCTTCTCGAGTGTCGCGGCGCGGTTCTTTCAACCGCAAGTCAGCGGTATTGGCGCGACCCCGGCCGGACAGGGCGGCAACGGAGTGTTTCGAATCGATCACGATGAAAACTTCAATGCAACAACTCACGTCCAGTACCAGCCATCGGCCAGGGGGCCTTGGCTCGGCTTCAACTGGCGATATGACAGCGGCCTCGTCGCTGGTCCAGTGCCGTGCGCTGGGGGGAACTGCAACAACGGCCCGAATGGGACGGATTCTGTTGTGGATTTTTCGGGTCTGACGCCGGATCAGCAATTCGAGGCCGGTCTTTCCTGCGGCGGGGTTCGTGCTACGCCCACCACACCGATCAATCCCACGGGCTTGTGCCCCGGATCGCTGTATACATCGAATTTGGTGAAGATTCCGGCGCCCGGCACGGAGGACGACGACCACAATCCGCCCCGCATCCAACCGCGCAATCTGTTTGATATCGCCGTGGGACACGACAACATCTTCCATGGCGATAAGTACAAATGGAGCGCCCGGGTCTCAGTTGTGAACCTGGCCAATCAGTATTCGCTGTATAACTTCCTTTCGACGTTCAGCGGAACGCACTACGTGACGCCGCGCACGGTGACCGGAACAATCGGGTTCCACTTCTAAAGAGCAGCTGGAACAGCAGACTTCTCAAGTTTCGGATCGAACCAAGGGTATAGAAGCGGAAGAATGTAGAGAGTCAGAAGTGTGGAAGTGATCAGTCCGCCAATGACAACAGTTGCGAGAGGCCTTTGAATCTCGGCTCCGGTTTCGGTCGAGATTGCCATCGGTAAAAATCCGATGCTCGCCACGAGCGCGGTGATCAAGACGGGCCTCAGCCGATCGGCGGCGCCCTCGCGAATTGCCAATTGCACCGCCATTCCGCGCTTCCTCAGCGAGTTGATATGGCTGACCAGCACGATTCCGTTCAGAACAGCGACGCCAAATAGAGCGATGAAACCCACAGAAGCCGAAAGGTTCAAGTTCAGACCGCGGAGCCACAGAGCGCCAATGCCGCCCACCAATGCGAAGGGAACGTTGAGAAGGATGAGGCTCGCTTGCTTCAGCGAATGAAAGGTCGCAAACAGCAAAGCGAAGATGATTGCGACCGAGACGGGAAGAACGAAAGCCAGCCTGCGATTTGCGCGCGCCTGATTTTCGAACTGACCGCCCCATTCGATCTCATAACCAGGAGGGAGTTTAAGGGACCGATTGACCTTATCCTGAGCCAGCCTGACGAAACTCCCTAGATCCGTTCCTCGCACATTAGTTTCTACGGCAACTCGCCGGCGTGCGTTCTCGCGCGAGATTACCTCTGGACCGCGAACGGTTCTGATTTGAGCCACTTGATTCAGCTTGACGAGTTCGCTACCTGGCGCGCGGAGCACAATTTCCTTCAGAACTTCCGGATCGTTCCGCAGCTTTTCCGGAAGGCGGACTGAGATCGGAAACCGCGCCTGGCCCTCAATCATTTCCGACAGCGGTTGTCCGCCGACCAGCGTCTCAATAGTTTCCTGAACATCTGAAACATTGAGCCCATAGCGCGCGAGCGCGGGACGGAGGACGTCTACTTGCAGTTCAGCTACACCGGACACCACTTCCATCTGCGGCTCTGCAGCGCCGGGAATGGAACTAACGAGCGAAAGCACTCGATGACCAAGATCTTCTAGAACCTTAAGGTCACTCCCAAAGATCTTGATGGCGACATCGCCGCGGATTCCCGTCACGGTTTCGTCGAGCCGCATTTCCATCGGTTGCGTAAAGGTGTAGGTGACGCCAGGAATCCTTTGGAGAGCGTCTGAAAGCTTCTCGATCAATTCCTGTTTGCTTCGGCAGCACTTCCAATTTGGTCTCGGCTCCAGTTGGAGGTACGAATCCGATTCGTAAATACCCATCGCCTCAGTTGCTACATCTGGCCGCCCCAGTTTAGTCACAACTCCAACAATTTCTGGAAAGCTCCGGATGGTACGGGCAATCTCTTTGCTGATATCGATCGATTCGCTAAGAGCGATTCCCGGAAGTTTGCGCGAGGTAATGAGTATGGAGCCTTCGTCCAGCTTGGGCATGAACTCAGTGCCAATGAAATGCAGTGAAATAAGGGCGGTGGCCACCAGCACAAGGGCCAGCGCTAGCAATATCGGCCGATGCTTCGTAGCGCGATCGAGTGAGCGCGCGTACACATCTCGCAATCGCTGCAATGGTCCATACCAAATTTCGCTGACTCTGGTGCGCTTGGCTCCAGCCGCCCTTAGAAAGTATGTAGACAGCGCTGGGACTGCGGTCAGCGCCAGAATCAGCGAGCCGAGGAGCGCCGAGCAGACAGTGATCGCCATGGGCCGGAACATGCGCCCCTCCAGGCCCTGGAGCGTGAAAATCGGCAAGTACACGGCGATGATGATCGCCACGCCAAATAGGATTGGGCGAGCCACTTCGTGAGATCCCGTCCGAATGGATGCAACGGGCTGTTTCTTGCCGACGGTATTCTCCAGATGATGCACCGAATTCTCGATCATCACCACCGACCCGTCCACAATCATTCCAAAGTCGATGGCTCCGAGGCTCATCAAATTTGCGGTCACCCCGAAGATAGCCATTCCAATGAAGCCGAATAGGATGGATAACGGAATCATAATGGCGACGATCAATGCAGCACGTAAATCACCCAGGAACAAGAGCAGGACCACTGTTACCAGTAATCCAGCTTCGAGAAGGTTGTGCAGTACCGTGTGGATGGTTCCATCGATAATTTGCGACTGATCGTAAAAGGCGCGTAGTTGATAGCCTTGCGGGAGATGGATTTGGGCCAAACGAGTTTTTATGCGATCGATGACCGCTCTTCCGTTTTCGCCCTTCAAGGCAATCACAGTGGCTGATACAGCCTCTCTGTCGTCGCGCAAGGTCGCTCCGTACCGCAAAAGGGGAGCCGTCGCGACGGCACCCACATCGCGCATTAAGACTGGAACCCCGTCGTGGGCAAGCAAAACAGTACTCTCAAGGTCGGCTGGACCCGAGGCGCGGCCCAATCCTCGGACAGTATATTGCTGCTCGGCGTGCTCTATGTACCCGCCGCCAAAATTGGAGTTGTTGTCGGCTACGCGCTCAATGACATCGTGCAAGGTGAGCCCATATCGCCGAAGTGCAATAGGATCAAGCTGAATCGCGTACTGCTTCGATTGCCCGCCCCAAGCGTTTACCTCGCTCACGCCCGGAACGCTGCGAAGGGCATATCGCAGTGTCCAATCTTGGAAGGTCTTTACATCCATCGACGACTTCTCGGCGTTCTCGAGAGTGTATTGGTAGACCTCGCCGAAAGCAGTGGCCATCGGTCCCAGGGCGGGCTGGAGATTTCGCGGCAGGCGAGGCCGAACTTCTTCTAACCGCTCAGCTATCAGTTGCCGGGCGAGGTATTGGTTGAACGAGTCATCAAAGATCACGGTGACCATGGACAGGCCCAGTTTTGAGATTGACCGCACGGTCTCAATGTGAGGCATCCCAGCCAGAGCGCTCTCGATCGGATACGTAACCAGCTCGTCGACTTCGGTCGAAGACATGGAAGGACATTCTGTAACAACGACCACCTGGTTGTTGGTTAGGTCGGGAAATGCATCGATGGGAAGGTTCACAAGAACGTATCCACCCGTTACTACGAGCGCGACAAGTGCAGCTAATACGAGCCACCGGTTATCGAGAGCCCAATCTACGATACGAGTCAGCATCACTGCTCACTCATCCTGAATCCTGGCCTTGAGGAGTTGTGATTTGAGCGCGAAGCTACCTTTAACCACTATGGGCTCGCCCCGCTGTAGCCCCTGAAGAATCTCAATTTCCCCGCTGGCGTGCTCACCAGGTTCGACAGTCCTGGCACGAAATTCATTCTCCGAATGTCGTACGAACACCATTGAGACTCCATCGATCTCTTGGATGGCTTCCTCCGGAACCACCAAGGCGGCACGCATTCCGGATTGCTGAACTCTGGCAGTTGCGTACATTTCGGGTTTGAGCAAACCTTGCGGATTTGGCACTCCGATCCGAATCTGTAGCGTTCGCGTAACTGCGTCCAGCTCTTCGCCCAGCTTGAGAATGCGGCCAGCGAACACATGATCGGGATATGCGCGAACCTCGATACGGACCTTTTGGCCAGCATGCAGTTTGGACAAATCCGCTTCATTGGCAGCACCAATCATCCACAAGCTGCTGATGTTTGTGATTACAAAGATATCTTCACCGCTGTTCACAACGGTTCCCAAGGTTGCCTTTCGTTCCAAGATCAAGCCGGCCTCCGGAGCAAGAATGGGGATGTCGTCCTCCTCGTCTTTCTGAGTGCTAACGGTAGAGGGCTCTTCAATTGGCAATCCAAAGATGTTCAGATGTGCGCGCTCCTTCTCTACTTCGCTTTGTGCTTTTTCGATGCTGGCTTGAGCATTCCGCAGGTCGGCTTCGGCGGTCTCGAAGTCTTGACGAGAACCAGCTTTCAGCTCGAACAGCCTTGCGGCGCGATCGCGCCGCTGCTCGGCGTAGCCCTCTTCCGAGCGCGCTCGTTCCAGTTCGGTTTTCGCCTGTTGATAGCCAGCGCGCGCCTCATGCACTTCATGGCTATGAAGGCGTCCGAGGATTTGATTGGCGCTAACGGTGTCGCCGACACGCGCGGATATGTTCTCGATTCTGCCGCTCGCAATCGCGCCGACGTGCCACGTTTGGTCCTCGTCAAACGTGAGCCGGCCAGGGATAGCCAGAGTGGCAGCCACATGCTCAAGCCCCGCGGGTGCGACCACGATGTGTCCTATCTGCTGCTCCGCGGCATCCAGAACCACAGTGGCGGAGTCGCTTTTGATCTTTTGTGGAGCCTCAGCCGTTGAGCTAGCCGCTCCCGGTGCAGGCCCGGAGGCCGATGTGCTGTGTGGCTGACATGACCACAACACCGATAGCGCAACAATCAACAGTGGTTTCATGGCAGAGTTCCTTGCGCCGTTTCCACGGCCACTGCGCTTTGATGCAATTCCGAAAGTGCGCGGACGTACATCAACTCCGTCTCGATCTTGGTCCGTTCCGCGTCGAGGAGCCGGAGTAAGTCCGATCCGGTCTCTCGATATGCTGCATCCACGATTCGATACACCTCGTCGGCTCGATCGCGCATCGTCCGCAAGGTATCGTTTAAAAGCTTCTGTCGCGATTCGTAGTCTTTTGTCGAACTCTCCAATTCCGATCGAATCGCCACCTCTGTCGCAGCCACCGAAGATTCCGCCGCTTTCAACTCGGCGGCAGCAGCTTCAATTTGCCCTTGGTTGCGATTCCGAATTGGAAGCGGGACCTGGGCAGCGGCGTAGAGCGTATCGAATCCTCCAATACGCTCGTAACCGAATTGAAGATCGGGATCCGGCTTACTGTGCGCCTGTTGAAGTCGCAAGTTGGCGCGGGCTTGTTCAACAGCTTGGTGCGCCAGGGCCATCTCTACGCGTCGTTCCAGCACTTGGTCTGGAGAGGAGGTGCCTACTTGGACTACTTGTTCCAGCGCGTCGTAAAAAGCGACCTGCGGAAATTCGGACTCGCCCATTTCTCGAAATAATACAATCCGAGCCAATTCCGCATCCTGGCTGGCTGTTCTTGCTAAACTAGCAAGCCGGTCTCGTTCTACTTCGATCCTCACCAAATCGACCTCGGCCGCGGCCCCTTCACGGACTCGATCTCGGTGAAATTGAACTACTCGGTCGAAATTCACGACCTCCTCTTCGAGCAAATCGCGAACTCGCGCGCCTCCTGCGGCAGCCCAATACGCCATGCTGACTCGGCTGACAATCTGATTTCGCAGAAGCTGCATCTGGAGTTGACTGCTCCGGATTTCTTCAGTCGCGAGTGCGACCCGGCGATTGCGTTTGCCACCGGTTTCCACCGTCTGAGCTAAAAAGGCGTAGGTCGCTGTGTCCTGTGGGTAGGAGAACGACGGATTTCCCCAGAATCGCGTGTTCTCCAATTGAACAATCAAGCGCGGATTCGGCGAGAGGCCCGCTTGCTTGCGGAGACCTTCGGCGGCGCTGAGATGTGCTGAAGCGACTGACAGCAGAGGATTGCCTTTTAAGGCCCTTGCTACTGCATCCGCCACTGTCAGGCGCGCTTGGCCAAAAAGAGCGGGCGCAAACATCAGCGGGAAGACGTACCTCTGCACCAAAAAGCGCATGGTCACCTCGCAAACAATTGAATGGAATTAGAACGCGCTCAAAATGAGCGCGAAACTGGCGAGGAAGCTAGGCAGGAGGGCCGCGGGGACTTTTACGACATAAAAGTGGTGGATCATGACCGACTTGCAACGGAGTTTCCAGCGTCCATCCACCAAGCTCGGGCAGAGGGAGAGCAAAAGGCTCCACTTGGATCAGTGGCGTGATTGATCCAAAATCCACTGGCGGTGCCGAAAACCACCCTTCGTATAGCGCGTCCTCGTTCGGGTCTAGAGTTCGGAGTTCGGGACTCGTGCTGACGGGACTGGCCGAGGCGAAGTGTACATGCAGGAAAGCGCCCGCATGCTTTTGGGTAGCCTCATGCAGGTGGACGTGCATGAACGGTGCTTGGACGAACGCGACAAGCAGGGCCAAGTTCGACAAGATGGAACCGAAGGACCGCACCGTACCTTTGCTTATAGCACACCCGGTGAGCGTAGTCCGGGGGCCCCGGCAACGGGCGGGCTCTGAGAAGTCGCAGGCGGGCGGAGGTTTGGGTTGGATTAACTATGGCTTACGGTCTGGCTGCCGGCCTGTAAGAAACACAGATTATTGCGAGGCTCTGCGGATTCTTGCGTGGCAATTGGGTCACAACACCGGCGTTTCCTGGAAAACTTGAGATTCAACACATGGGCGCCGGCAATGAGGCACACTCCAATTCCGGCGCCGATCGACTCGCTCGGAAGATTGGAGGGCATGTGATGACGCAGGGAATGCCCGTTAGACCGTAGAAATTAGCGACTCCCGCTCGAAGCCTTGATAGGCTGAGAGCAAATTTTCTTTCGCGAGAAAAAGGAGAGTCGCTATGAAGAAACCATATCAGATTGAATCGCAGCGAGCTGTGAAGCAGCTCGAGGCAATGGCCGCGGATGGGAATCCGGCGGTGCAGATGGTGCTGCCCATGGCCGAGATGGTCGGTTGGCTGCGTCAAGGCGTGGGCGAATTAATCCGGCAAGCCGGGTTGCGGTTGATGGATCTGTTGATGCAGGAAGAAGTCCGGGAACTGGTCGGCGAGCGTAGCCAACGCCAGGCGGAAAGGAGGGCTAATCGCTGGGGCAGCGAGCGCGGCTATTGCGTGGTGATGGGGCAGAAAGTTCCGGTCGAGCGGCCGCGCGTGCGCAGTACCGACGACCAGGAAGTGCGCCTGGGCAGTTACGAGCTGTTCCATCGGGGCGAGCCGCTGACGGAAACGGTTTGGGAGAAGTTGATGCTGGGGCTGAGCACGAGGAAATACGGCCAAGCGGTGCGCGAGTTCACCGAAGCTTACGGTTTGGAGAAGAGCGCCGTCAGCGAGCACTTCATCGAGGCGAGCCGGACGAAGTTACAGGAGATGATGGAGCGTCGGCTGGACAAGACGCGGCTGTGCGCGTTGCTGATTGATGCCACGCCATTCGCCGGGCAGCAACTCGTAGTAGCAATGGGAATCAGCCAGGACGGGCGGAAAATGATTCTAGGCCTGCGGCAAGGCGCCACTGAAAATGCAACGGTAGTCGGTGAGTTGCTCGGCGATCTGGTCAGTCGCGGGCTGAACTTCTCCGAACCTCGACTCTATATTTTGGATGGCGGCAAGGCGCTGACTGTGGCAGTGAAAAAGCACGCCGGCGAGTCGGCTGCGATCCAACGCTGCCAGGTCCACAAGCGTCGGAATGTGCTGGATCATCTGACCGACGAACAGAAACCAGCGGTCGCGCAAAGACTGAATGCGGCCTACGCTCTGGAAGATCACGCGGCTGCCAAGCAAGCGTTGAACACGCTGCATCGCGAACTGATGGACCTCAATCCGAGTGCGGCGCGGAGCTTGGGCGAAGGAATGGAGGAGACCTTGACTGTCCATCGGCTTCACGTCCCGATGCAACTGCGCAAGACGCTGGCCAGCACCAATGTTATCGAGTCAGCATTCTCGATTGTGGAACAGGTTTGCAAGAACGTGAAGCGCTGGCATGGCGGCGACCAACGGGAACGCTGGGTCGGGTCCGGACTTCTGGTTGCCCAAAAGCAGTTCCGCAAAGTCACCGGACATAAACAGATCCCGGCACTCCTTAGAGAATTAGAAGCGCTCGTGCCGCAGAAATCCGAACTTGTTAAACGAAGAAAGGCGTCGTAGAGTGGGTTACGCCGGAGCCGCTAGTTTCAACGGAATTCCGGGCGTTCCCATGACGCAAGAGCAGACATATGATGCCTGTGCGAAACATGATCAGGCAGGACCGGCGACCATGATGCCTTCGATAGCCTGGGATGAGGTTTGCGGCACCTATCGCTAGAGAACCCAGTAGAAACAGTGGTTCCAACTTCTCTGAAATGCCGCTCGGCGATGCGAAACCGCAAAGGATAGTAGAGCTGGTCCGGCAACACAGTGAACGAAACAGATTGAAGCAATCAGTATTCCTGTTCTATCGCGAGAGGTAAGGAAATTTGCACTACGGCTCCCGATCATGAGTCGGCGGGGTAGAAGGGTGGTGCTTCCCACACGAGCATAAGAGTCTGGCTCGCAGTTCACCTATAACAATCTGACGGTCGCTATCAATAGGACTGCCAGCGGACAGGTCGCGGCGGTGAACGGGCTGACTCCGCGAAAGGATGAAAGCTAACGTCGACTATTCGTAGTTCCGCCGTCGGTGCTCCAACTCAGTCGTTGACTCGATACCTACGGGGGTATATTATTGCGACGTAGGGTGCGAGCATCCAAATAGGGTTATAGAGGAACTCCGTTGGCACACGTTATCCGCGATAAGAACAAGCTCCTCAACCGGGTTCGCCGCATCAAGGGGCAGGTTGACGCCGTCGAACGATCCCTGGAGGAAGGCGCCGAGTGCTCGGACATCCTGCACACGATCGCGGCGTGCCGGGGCGCGATAGACGGGTTGATGGCCGAGGTCATGGAGGGTCATATCCGATTTCACGTGGTCGATCCCGATCATCATCCGACCTCGGAACGCGCCAAGGCGGCACAAGAGCTAATCGACGTGATCAAGATGTACATGAAATAAGTACCCTGAATCGGAGGGGAAACCATGTCAGAGTCTCACGAACATGAGCATGAACAGGACTCCCATGAACACGTTGAGTGGCTTGAATTGGGCCGCATCGGCTTCGTCGGACTGGCGATCGCTGTAACGTGGCTCCGGCTCTGGCAGCCGTTGCCGCACTTCGACGTGATCGGATTTGCTGCGGTCTTGATCGGTGGCTATCCCATATTTCGAGAAGCCTTGATCGATCTTCTCTCCCGGCGCATGACCATGGAGCTCTCCATGACAATCGCGCTCGTCTCTGCGCTCGTGATTGGGGAGGTATTCACAGCGCTGGTGATCGTTTTCTTCGTCTTGATCGCCGAGGTGCTTGAGGAATTGACGGTGGGGCGCGGACGCCGTGCAATTCAGGATTTGCTGAACCTCTTACCGCAGCAGGTGGAGCTTCGACGCCCTGACGGCGTACGATCCGCGAGCTTAACAGAGCTGAAGAGCGGTGATGTCGTGCTGGTGCGACCCGGCGGTCGCGTACCTGTCGATGGCCTTGTCACGAGTGGCCATTCGTTCATCGATCAGGCGGCCATTACTGGCGAATCCATGCCAGTCGAGAAGACTCCTGGTGCACGTGTTTATGCAGGAACGGTGAATCAATCTGGAGTCCTCGAAATTCAGACTGAAACGGTTGGGCGTGACACCGCCTTTGGGAAGATCATCGAAGCGGTTGAACAGGCCGAGCGTTCCCGTGCGCCGGTCCAGAGAACGGCTGATCGCCTTGCAGGCTATTTGGTCTACTTCGCGTTGGCTTGTGCCTTTCTCACATTCATCGTGACGCACAACGCCCGATCAACAATCTCGGTGGTGATTGTGGCCGGCGCGTGTGGCATTGCGGCTGGCACACCACTGGCCATCCTCGGAGCCATTGGGCGCGCTGCACGGCACGGCGCCATCGTGAAGGGCGGCTTGTACATGGAAACCCTAAGCAAAGTCGACACTGTGGTTCTCGATAAGACCGGCACACTCACCCTAGGAAATCCCGAGGTCGTATCGATTGAACCGGCGCCAGGAGTCGAGCGCCAGCAATTGCTGCGCGTTGCTGCCAGCGCGGAGCGGTATTCTGAACATCCTTTGGCGCGCGCCATTCTAAAGACAGCCAACGAAGTAGCTCTGACACTAGTAGATCCGGAAGGATTTTCTTACACGCCCGGCAAAGGTATTTCTTGCCGCGTAGAGGGAGAGGAAACCGTCGTCGGGACCAGAGCGTTTCTGTTGGAGCACGGCGTAAACGTTTCAGCTCCATCAGAAGGCCACAATTCCTCCACCGAAATATCAGTCGCTCATGGCCGCGTTTACTTGGGAAGCCTGAGAATCGCGGATGTACTGAGACCGGAAGCAGTAGAGGCTGTTAGCGCGCTCAAAGAGATGTCAATCAGAACCATTCTTCTCACAGGCGATACTGCTTCCATCGGCCGGGCGGTCGGAGGTCAGCTTCAAGTGGACGAAGTGGAGGCGGAGCTTCTGCCACAGCAAAAGCTCGACCGTGTTCGAGCGCTTCGCGGCGCTGGAAAAACCGTCGCAATGGTCGGTGACGGTATCAATGATGCCCCCGCACTTATGGATGCTAACGTTGGCATCGCGATGGGTTCCGGCACGGAAGTCGCGCGCGAAAGCGCTAATGTGCTCCTCATCGGAAACGATCTGCTGAAGGTCGTGGAGGTCATCAAGATCGCCCGCCGCTGCAACCGCATCATTATGTTCAATTTCGCAGGCACTTTGGCCGTCGATACTGCGGGCGTTGGACTTGCGGCGTTCGGATTCCTGAACCCCGTGATCGCAGCGTTGATCCACGTAACCTCGGAACTGATCTTCATCCTCAATTCCGCGCGCTTGCTCTCGCGTTCCTCGATGGAGTCGCCCACAACCTCTCGCGAGAGTGTGGTAATCCCTTCAACAGAACACACCGCCGCCTGAGATCCTGCCGTCTCGCACTGAATCAATCTCTATAGCGCCCGCAACCTACGGCCAAACCGCGAAGTCCCACCACGGGACTTCCTGATTCGGGGCACGTGGCTGGGGCGCGGGTCTCTAAGGAGCGGGATTTGGCGCGACAAGGACACAACAAGCTAAATCACTACTGAGACGAATGAGATCTCGGTCAGCCTCTAATCGAATCGAGAGCGAAGCGGAGGAGATCCTCCTCTCGACTACTAGCACGATGCCTGGCATCAGCCCCAGCCTTTCCAGTTCGCGGAGCGCGACGGCGCTCCGGTCGGAAACGCTGCTGATGATAGCGGGCGTCTGCAAAGGCCATCGTAAGAGCGGAACTTCCTCGCGAAACACTCCGGCTCCATGCTTCTGGGGGATCACATGACCATGTGGATCGATCTCCGGATCGCCAAGGATCGCCGCAACGCGATCTTCAAATCGCTCCGAGATGAAGTGTTCGAGCCGTTCCGCCTCTTCGTGCACCTCATCCCAGGAATATTTCAACACATCGTGGAAAAACAATTCGAGCAGACGATGGTGCCTGACCAACTCCCACGCCCTTCGTTTACCAGCCGCAGTGAGCCGGGCACCTCGATGTTTTTCGTACAGAACCAGCGCCGGGCGTTGCGATGCGAGCTTTTGAAGCATTCCGGTCACCGAGGGAGTGCGAACCCCAAGCCTTTTGGCTAGAGCGTTGGTCGAGACGCGCGAGTCCTCCTCGCCACCTAGTTCGAGGATGGCCTTGAGGTAATCATCAACGGATTCGGATGTTGCGAGAGGAAATGGTTTAGCTGCCACTAATCCAAATCGTAATCGAATTTGCACTCTGTCGCAATGGCCATGTTCCGATTGCAGACACCTTGTCAGGAGGGCTAATATTAGGAGTGCCTAATTCCCCGTCGATTTCCAACACGCAGAGCCTTACGCCAGTCTGACGATAGATGGGTGCTTACAAGCGACCGGCTGTATCCAGCAAGAGGCGCAGGGCCTGTCCATCGCAGTATCCCATCCGGCAAAGGTCCGCGTCGGCGTCAAGAACCACGTCTACAGCAAATGGAGCAAGATCTTGCCAACGTTGCGCTAGCACCCTTGCAGCTCGTGCTGATAGCCCTGGGCGACAAAGCGTCTGCTCTCACGGGCGCGGGCCAAATGGTTGATGACCAGGTCATCGGGCAGGTATCCCAAGTGAAATCGTCGGTGGCAGGAGTGCATGGTCATTCGGCATAACCTCGACCTCAACCGCTTCGTGATTCTGAAGCGTCCTATGCCAGTCAGATGCTTTGTTAGTCGGCGGGGGACGAAGAAGAGCCCGCAGTGAGATGATACGCTCCTGTATTCTTGGGCCGTCACCTGGAACGGCGCACACGAAGGAAGATCGGCGAGAGGACGGTTCGGCTATTTGGAGTGCCACGTCTTGTACGATGGCACCGGGAGGAGAATGTCAGTTCGGGCGCGTTAAAGCCAATTGGCGTTGGACGAAGGCGTTCTTCGGGAGCTTGCGATCCCAATGTTGCCAGATCTCGTTACGCGCTGCTTCCCAGGCAGCCGCTTCCTGCGCGTGGCGATCTTGGCGCTGTACGCGCGCGAGTTCGGAATAGATATCGGAAACATAGAGGGCGTTGCGAAGATCTTCCTTAGGATCGCGATTCGATGCCTTGGCTTTCGACAGAAGCTCGCGTAATGTGTCCGCGGCGGCGCCAGGCTGCCGATTCGCTGCGTAGTGGCTGGCTAGCGCCCGAAGCGCGAAATCGGCCTCGCTTCCCAATTGGATGTTGGCGGCGGGATAGTCGCCGGTTTTTCTTAGCAGCTCAAAAGCTTCATCCAAGCGGCGCTTCGCCTCGCCATCACGGTGTAGTGCGCGCAGCGCATAGGAGGAGGCCGTCAGCAAGCTGGCTTCCGTGCGTTGACTCGCGACATTTGTACTCTTCGCATTACGAATGTCGCGAATGCCGGCGTCGTAAACAGCCATGGCAGCCCGCGGGTCGGTCTGACGCTCGATGTCGGCGAGGCGTCGCGCCGCTTCGCCGACGAGTTGATGATTGTGGCTATCATCCGGATCTTTTCTTCCCAATTCCTCGGCGATAGTCAGCGCTTTCTGGAACGCGGCCATCGCCTCTTGCGGCCGGCCCAGGCTGATATCGTCCTGTTCACCCAAAATCGACCCTTCACGCCAAAGAGCAAGGTACAAGTTGGCGGGCTGCCAGGTCTGGCTGGTGTCGGTGAGAGATTCCTCGAGCCGGCGCGATTCCCGGACTGCTGTAAGCGCCCCCTCCAAGTCTCCGGTCATGCGAAGCGCATCCGCCAGGATTCCGTACGCCAAGGTCTCCTGTGCGGCGGAGTCTTTGTTCAGCCGTGCAACTTCGATGGACCGCCGCGCATATTGGATGGCTTGGTCGAACCGGTGCTCGTCGTCAAAGGTGATGGCAACATTGCTGTACATGAACGCAACGTCCCGGACCTCGTTTGAAACCAGATGGCCGAGCGCGCGGAACCGGTCCAGCTTTGCAGCCGTATTCACGGCCCGTTCCAAGGCCTGGCTATGGCGATCCTGCGAGCCGGCAATCACCATGCGATCATGAGCCACGTACGCCGATGTCAGCAAAGCGCGGCGGTTGTGCGGATCTGCCTTTAAGACGGACTCAACCAACTCGTCCGCGCGGCGAAGACTCTCATCGGCTTGCTCGAATTCACCGAGGTTGGAGTTAATCGGAACGCCCTGTACGTGGGCCAACTGCATATACGCTGAACCGATCTCGAGCGCCAGCTCTTTATCGCGGCGCGCCTGGCCGACTATTTTCTGCAGATATTCCAGCGACGTCGAAACGATCAGCTGTCTCGCCTTCGTCGTGCCGGGAGTGTTACGGATGGCTACGTCGATATCAAATACTTTGTTCGCCAACTGGCGGACATCAAGGAAGTTCTGCTCGGCGACAGCGCGCTCGCGGTTCGCAATATACAATCCCGTGGTTAGACCGATCACAGCCACGGTGCCCGCCGTAACAGGAATCCAATAGCGCCGTGCGAACTTTCGCGCTCGATACCACGCGTTACCGGCGCGGGCGCCTACCGGCCTGTTCTCAAGAAAAGCACGGACATCGCCGGCGAGTGCATCCACCGTTGCGTAGCGGTCCTCCGGTTCCTCGCGAAGAGTTTTCCCTAAGATGAAATCGATGTCACGGGGAATTCCCAGCGGGCCTCCATTGCGCTCGCCTCCATTGAGCAGCTTGTGGAGAACGGCTCCCAACGAATAGATATCCGTCGCCGTGCTATGAGCCTCACCACGGAGCTGTTCGGGGCTGGCGTATTCCGGCGTCAGCATGCGGACCAGCGTGCGGGTTTCGTCGGCCGCGTCCAGAATCTTGGCAATGCCGAAATCCAGAAGCTTGGGCCGGCCGGCGGAGTCGATCAGGATGTTGGAAGGCTTGAGGTCACGATGAATAATCAGGTTGCGATGCGCGTAAGAGACCGCGTCGCAAACCTCTAGAAAGAGCCCCAGCACGCCCGGTAAATCGAGCTGGGAGCAATAGGCGTCGATCGCGACGCCATCAATGTACTCCATCACCAGGTATGGTTCGCCGTCATTGGTGTGCCCGGCGTCCAACAGGCGGGCGATTCCGGGGTGATTCAACGACGCAAGGATACTGCGTTCGCGAAGGAAGCGCGCCTGAAACCCCGGCAGGTTCGCGGTGGAGCGGACCACCTTGATCGCCACGCGCTGCTCAACCTCGCCGTCGGCGCGCTCGGCCAGATACACGGCGCCCATCCCGCCGCGGCCTAGCGTCCCGATCACGCGATACGGTCCCCACTGCACTCTTTCGAAGAGGAAGCTGTTCTCCTGAAAGAGCTCTTCTGCGGCCTGGGCCATGTCGCAGGTCAACGACTCGGAGGTTTGATCGAAAGCGAGAAGCGACTCCACTTCGTCACGAACGCCCGGGGGTATCTGTTTGCTGATGTAGTATTCTGCCCGGGCCGCGAGCGGAACATCGGCCAGTTCCCGGAACAGCGCCATTACCTCGTCGCGCATGTGTGACTTTTGCCTTCCGTATTGAAGGTATGAGGTATTATGGCCGATCAGGGGCCGCGCTGCAAACGCGGTTCCGCCCTTGCGCGAAGATGAAAGATCCTAAGATGCCATCCGAAGTTACCGAGCTTTTGCGGCGTTGGCAGGAAGGCGATGCGGGCGCCCTCAACGAGCTTATGCCGCTGGTCTATCGGGAGCTTCGCCGGGTCGCGCAAGCCTACCTCCGGTACCAGCCGCCCAACCAGACGCTGCAACCCACGGCGTTGATCAACGAAGCTTACCTGAAGTTGTTCGATGGCGCCGAGCCTCGATTCACGGACCGCGCTCACTTTCTCGCGGTGATGTCGCGTGTGATGCGCCAGGTGCTCATCGATCACGCACGGGCCGCGTCCGCCGCCAAGCGTGGGGGCGAGAACGAGCGGGTGGCCTGGGATACGGCGGTTCAGTTGCAGACCGGCGCTGTCCCACGACAGCTTCGCATGCTGGAATTAGACCGCGCGTTAGGAGCCTTGGAAGGCGAAAATCCCGCTCTGGCCAAAGTGGTGGAGACACATTATTTCGCCGGAATGACTGCCGAGGAAATCGCCGTCGTCCAGGGCCGAAGCGCGCATGCCATCCGCCATGATCTTCGGCTTGCGCGGGCCTGGCTGCGCCGCGAACTGGCCAGATAACAGCTATCGCCCGCTTCCCAAGACCTTCAGCTTCTGTTCAAAAAGGCCGTAGGGCAGCGCGCCCACCAGAACTTCTCCATCCACGCCATCCGGCAGACTCTTGCCGATCACGAATGCGGGTGTGCCCTCCGCGCCGATTCGGCGAGCTTCCTGAGCGTCCGCCTGTACCGCATCCTTATACTTTCCGCTCTCGACGCACGACTCGAATGCATCCGCGTTCAGGTTGAGATTCTTGGCCCAGGCGACGATGTTCGGCATCTCCAGCGTGCCGGCATTGGTGCTCATGATCTCGCGCAATTTCCAAAATAATCCCTGATCGCCAGCACAGCGCGCTGCTTGCGCGGCAACCAAGGCGTTGGCGTGAAAGTCCAGGGGCAGATCCTTGCTGTAGAACCGTACCTTGCCCTTGTCGATGTAATTGGCTTTCAGCTCATTGAATGTCGACATATGGAAGCGGCGGCAAAACGGGCACTGGTAATCGGTGAATTCCACAATAGTGATGGGCGCGTCCTTACTTCCCAGGAATGGCCGATCGGCGACGCTAATCGTGGCGTGCACCGGCGCTTCCTCGCGCGGCTCAGGGGATGGAATGCTCACAGCCGGCCCCGCGGGCTTCTCCAACAATTGCCGGATCTGCCGCAGTTCTTTCAAGATTTCATCGGCTTGCTTGCGGGTGATGCCAGTCTCGGCGGACAAGTGCGGCATTATGGCGAGAGCCAATCCGGCAAACGAGGCAGTGCGTAACATCTTGATCATGGGTTGTCGTCCTTGATTGTTTTCTCTGGGGGCCATTTTTTGGGCTGGAACGCTTGGTCCACAATTAAACTGCGCGTGCCGGGCGGCAGAACCTGGAGAGTTTTCAGAAACTCGATCAGTGAATCCTGGTCGTAGACGGACGATTCCTGGAATCGTTTTCGTGACTCCAACGCCTCGCCGGCGTGCGCCAACACGGATTGCCGCAGCGTGGTGAACAGCCCGTGATGAAAGAAGGGCGGCTCATTCGCGGCCCCCCACAAGCGTTTCGTCAGGAAGCGCCGGTTTCCCTGGCGGAATTTCGACGTCCAGGGAGTTTGGTTCTGGTCGACGGACTCGCCCGGGTCGTCCGCCTCCAGAATGTCGTGCAATTTGAAATCGGTGAACGCGGGAACCCAGACCGTATCGGGGCGTTCGGCGTCGGGAGCCAGACGGGGCAGCGGCAGGTCCTTGCGATTCAGATCGAGGCTGAAAGTCTTGGCTGTTCCCAAACGCAGATTGAGCGGGGGATTAAACGGATTGGGCTCGGTAAACACCCAGCCCTTGTTGTCGAGCGGCAGCTTCGGAATGTGACAGGATGCGCAACCGATGCGCTCGAAGATCTGTTCTCCATGCAAAACGGCCCGTTCGATCTCCGGATCGTTCGGAATCACTCGGCCAGGCACCGCCATGGCCGCCTGGAAGAGGGTGACGGCCGTGATATCGGCGCGTGTCAGCTCGTTTGTTACGCCGTCGCCATCGGGATCGGTATCCTCGCCGAAGCGTTCGGTGGATTGCATGCCGTGGTGCTGGTTGAACGCCGTGTTGGTGAATTCCCGCAAGGAAACCACATTGCTCGCCTGGTGCCAAGGGCGGATGATCAGGTTAGGGCGGCTGAGCGGCGTGGGAGCAACGATACTGGCGCGCGGAAGCCCTTCCACGTGGCTGGTGTCCCACGACCCATCTTTCCGGCGCGTCAAGCTGCCGAATGAAACATCTTTGGCGACCAGCGCCTTCGTTTCGCCGAGTTGGATCGAGTCGCGAATTCTCTGTAGGTCGCCGGTCATCTGGCGCGCCAACATCTCCAGATATCCCGAGCCGAACAATCCCGTGGTGGCGCGGAAATTCGCGGCCGTTTGCAGCGTGACCACCTTCTGCTCCTCATCCACAGCGCCGCGCGTCGGCAAGCGGTCGGACCCATCGAAGGTCAGGAAATCGAAGCGCTGCCCGAGCACAAACACCCCGGTGACGAAGTCGCCGCCGCCACCCGGTATACCGTAGGGCGCGTTGTGGCAACCCCAGCAGGAATTCGCGTCGGGAGCCGAAATTCGGTTGAACGCCCGCCGCCCCGTAAGCGGCTGCGAAGGATCTGCCAGAGCCGCGCCCGTGCCCTTCGATTGAGGCCGGCCGCCGCCTTCCTGTTCGGTCCAGTTAGCCATGAAAAGCTGCTTGCCGTATGCGAGGAGGTCAAGTACAGGCAGCGCGAACTCTTCGTCGTCCTGCAGGTGCCGCTCGATTGCGACTTCGCGGCCAATGCGCGAAGCAGGTTTCTGATCGTGAGCATATAGCGGGAAAATCGCGACCAGCCCAACAATCATTTGCTTCCTAGTCATATCGCATCTCTGTCAGAAACTGGTGGCCGTTCCATACGCACCATTCCCCATAAAACCGACGCTATAAACGGTGATCGGCTGTGCTGACGTCACCACACTCTGGCCTTGCGGCACGGGCACAATGGCGTATTGATACGTTCCTCCCGGCAGCGCGATGAATCCGTTGACGGGGTTTCCGTTGAGCTGAACCGATCCTACGCCCGAATTCGGCGAGATGACGATGGCATAGCGCGTCCAAAGCACCACTTTCTGCGCAACGGCAACCGGGTCGTCCGCGGGCGTGTAAAAGCGAAATGAAGTGCCGAAATCCGTGATCGGAAGCAGTTGCATTTCTTCACTACCGCCTAGTTCACCGAGGCAGCCGGCGCTGCAGGTCGAGTATTGCGCTACCAGGATCGGTTTGTCGCTGGTGAAGCGCGCTGCCGACTTGAATTGAAGCGAGACTGGATTCCCTTGGTTCACGGTGAATGTCTGCGTCTTGCCACTGCCTTGGTCGACCGTGACGGTCGTTCCGTCCTGCGACGCCCGGATCTCATAGTAATCGGCCGGGCCTACGGGCAAGGGGGCCGCGTAAATTTCCGTGCCCCAGGCCGGACTATCTCCCGGAAGCATCATCTCTGTAATCGGACCCAAGCTTCCGGTCGCTACAATTGGTCCGGTGGGTCCGGGCGCCTGGAGAAACGGCAACTGAACGCCGACCACGACGGAAACCGGTTGATCGCTGGTGACGTGCGCAGTGCTCATGTCGTTGAGGCCGCAGCCTACCTCCACCGTTTGGCCCGCGTTCAAAGCGGGTGACGTGTAAGGGATAGTGTAGGTGGAGAAACTCGAGCAAAGACGCGCGATTGTGACGTGCGTGTTATCTTGAATCGCCGTGACCCCCAATTGCTGATCGGAATTTTGGCCCATTGCAAGAATTGGATAGTAATCTTTACCCAGCGAGATCGACGGGATCGCAAGATACATGTCCGCTCCCGCAGCAACCAGCGGGATGAACACGAACACCGACACGTCGGCATCTGCGGACACATGAATTCCCTTGTTTTCGACGCCGGCGGGAATACCAGCGTTCGAATTCAACTGCAACCCGGACGTGCAATTGAACACACAACCCGGGGGTAGAGCGCTCGGAATATTAACCACGGCCGGCGATTGCGCTGTCACTGTTCCGGAGGCGCCGAAGTTAAACGACGGGTCGACGGTCACAGTGTAATTGGCCGAGCCGTCGGTGACAATGAAGAGTTCACAAGACGAAGACGTGCTTGCCAACCCGGTCGTGTAGCCTCCGAACGGGCATGTCACCCAGAAGTCCCGGCCGCGACTTCGCGAAGTGGACATGACAATCAGGCCCAATTCGGTGGTGCCCCCCCGAACTGGAGCAAACTCAAAGGACTTCGCCGTTCCCGATGAAGTGGTCGAAGTGCATTGAATGGCGCCCTGGATCGTGCTCAGCCCCGTCACGCTAAAGCTGCCGTCGGCCCCGCTGACCGCCGTGTTGTTCTGGCAGGCAATGCTCGCGCCGCTGATCGGGTTATTCTGCGGATCAACCACCTGGCCATGAGCCGTTGTCAGTGGATCGGGGATGACGTTGATGGTGACTGGGCTGGCTGAGCCGGTGTTACTGCCATAGTCGACGGCCTGCGCACCTATCGTCAATGTCGTCACATTCGTGGGCACTACATAGATGAACTGGTAAGGAGACGAAGTGGCGACGAAAACCAGCTGCCCATTCACCGAGAAATTCACTCCTGCGACAGCCTGATCGTCGGCCGCTTGTGCGGTGATTTGAAGCTGGCTGCCCTGAATCACGGTGCTTCCAGACACGGGAGAAACGATCGTCGCCGTCGGTGGCGTGTGGTCGATGCTGCTAACATTCTGCCCGGAGAAATACTGGCCGATATAGAGCCGGGTGTCGCCCGTAGCCGCGGTTTCAGCAGAGCTCTGACCGGCCGTCATATAGACATACTGGCTGTCGGCGGCGATTCCGCTGGGAAAGTCTTTGCGGAAGCCGCTAGAACCGCCGGTAGGGAATGTCAGAATTGCGCGGCTCAGCAGATTCGGCGGATCGCTGATATCGGTGATGGAAACGCTCGTGTTTAGAAAATTCAGCGGGCCCGCGAGCGCAAAATTCCCGAAGATCGTAACGGACTGAAGTACTCCTCCCAAGCTCACGTCGGTTGAGCCGGAATACACGGGAGCGGTTGGAGCGGCCACATTAACGGCCGAGAGGCTCTTGCTCACGTCGGCGACGACGGCGAGGTTGCCCTTCAGCGCAACATGGCGTGGATCGCCTCCGTAGTTAACGGAACCGAGTAGCGCCGGAGCGCTGGGGTTGGATACGTCGACTGTGAATAGTCCTGCTGTGCCGACGGCCACGGCTACTTTGCGAACGATATCGATGTCGGCGCCTTTAGTGGTTCCAGACAGCGGCAGCGATGACAACACAAACGGATGCGCGGAACTGCTGACGTCAATCAACGTCAATCCCGAGGTATCGCTTGCTACGTAGGCGATTCCGGCAGCCACCACGACGTCCCACGCGATACCCGGAGTATTGACGCCCCCGAGCAGTGCGGGCGCCAGTGGATTCGTGGCGTCGATAATCTGAAGACCCGAAGAACCATCCGCGAGATAGACCGTATTCCCCACCACCTTGATGTTGTTCGCGTTGCCGGGAGTAGCGAGCGCCGTAACGATGCGGGGATTAACGCGGTCCGTGACATCGACGACCTGCAAGCCGGTTGAGCCGGCCGCAACATAGGCGAAATTTCCATTGACATCCACGCTGTTCGCCGAACCCGGAATGGCGATCCAGGAGAGTGGGAGGGGCGAGAATCCGGTGACCGTACCGATCGCCGTGGCGCTGTGCCCGCCGTTGGTGACAGTTATCGTGCAGAAGCCGGTGTTGCCCGCAAAGACGGCGCCGTCGGGCGAACCGAAGTTGCAGATGGTCAGATCGCTCGATCCGTAGTTGGTGCCTTTTGTGGTGGACGTGAGATCGACGGTAGTGACGTTGTCGATGAGATGGCCCGTCACGGTCAGTTGCTGCGAGGCCTGGCTGGTAATGGAGTTCACGGTGAGCGTGAAATTGGACGGCTGGACTTCGATGGAAGCCACCGCCGAGGCGAACTTCGCGCTCACCGACCCTCCGAGGGTTCCGTTCTGCACCTCTATGCCGTCTGGGATCCCGGTGCCGTCGGTCGACGCGACCAAGGGGTTGGTGTGATACAGCAGAACTTCTTGTCCATCGGTGAGGCCATCGCCATCCGTGTCCGGGTTGCGCGGATCGGTACCGAGTTGGTATTCCTGCAAGTTCGTCAGGCCGTCGTGATCCAGATCGAGGAGCGCATCGGTGGGGTCGTGTGGATTCAAGCCGAGCCGCAGCTCCGCGTCGTCGGGAATACCGTCGCCGTCGGAATCGACGGAAAGAACCACTTGGATCGTGAACAAACCTTGGGCGCCTTCATACTGCGCCTGGATCACGGCCGTTCCACTTCCGACCGCGGTGACCAGGCCATCGGGGCTGACAGTCGCAATCGCCGCATTGCTCACGTGATATTGAGTTCCTGTGGAAGCGGCGGTAACGTCCTGAGGTCCGGTGGCGAACGTGGCGATCGCAGTGAGCTGCGTAGTTTGGGACGCCTGATTCAGCACGGATGCCGGCGCCGTCACCGCGATGGACAGCGGGATGGGGCTGGTGTTGCCCAAGACGATGTCGGGGAGGGTGACCGACTGATCGGCCGCCAACGTGAAAAGGTCCGATTGGCCGAAGACCGTCGACCCGTTTCGAACGCAGGTCGCCCGCGCGCGAACCGGTCCGAAATTCGCCGGCACATTCGGCAGGATCCAGGTTCCGTCGGGATTCACACTTGCGCTCCGGTTGAGCACGCTGACAATGCAGCTATCGTCGAGAAGCTGAGGAGGAGGCCCTACAATCGTATCGGCTTGTTGGACTAGGGGACTCTCAAATGACACAGTTTGACCGAACGCGGGCATCAGTCCCAACGCCAAGAGGGCCTTGATTGCGAATGCTTGAGAGGGAATCCGCATGGCGTCTACTGGGGAAGAATCGTCGCGCACGCCGTCTCGGTGTGGAGCACGTGTTGCTCGTCAAAGAAATTGACCGATTTACACGGTTGGCAGCCCACGCCTTCTCCATGTCCTGCCTGGATCTGCTGCGTCATGAAGTCTTGTGTTTCGAAGCAGGCAAACGGGTTCCCGGTGCCGCCTGTGCTGCCTGGAAAGCAGTTTTCCTCACAGCCATACGGTCTGTCTCGGCAATCCGGAACAGGGCCGAAATTGTGGTACGTGACATCGGGTGCTCCGTGATCCTGCGCCAGCCCATGGACCATTTCGTGCAGGATTGTCGCCGCCATCTGGGGGCAGTTCGACCCGTTGAAGGCTCCTGGCTTGAGCGACATGTTGTTCGACCCGGTGTCGATCGCGCAAAGCTGGTTTTGGTTCGGATCGTCGGGGCTGCAGAAGATCACCAACCCGGTTTTCAGCACTTTGTTCTGCATCGCGGTTCGCAGACCAGACTCGATACAGGCTTCCGGGGAGTTGTCGAAAAGCTTGGACAAGGCAAGCTGGGCGTTGTCGCTGGCCTGGGTGATGTTGAAGCCCGTACCGTTCTTCGGCATGCAGACTCCCCTTCCATTATTTGCAACGCAGGCGCCTCGGCATGAATCGGCCACAAAAACGTGGACCTTTTGGGCGCCGCCGCCGACCGAGACATCAAAATCTTGTTGACTGTCGTTGCAGGACGCCGGATTGTTGGGGTTCGTCTTCTGGGGGTCGGCCTGGCACTGATCTCCCTGCGCCGACTCGCACGGTCCGCATTTCGCCACCGTGCCTTTCTTGTTTGGGTTGCCTCCGCAATGCCAGCCGGCTTTCAGCACTCCTCCTCCGGGGTTCGAGACAATCACCGATCCGTCATCGCTGACAGTGCCGGTTCCGATCGCGACGAACATGCTTAGGTCGTGATCGTACGAGTACATTTCGGTCACTGCATTGGGAGGCAACCCGTCCGCGTTGGGAAGCGTTATGGCAGCCGGCGGATTGAACGTCGTGCCCACCGGCTGAATGGTCACAATGAAACGGGGCTGCTGGCCGAAGCCTGGCGGCATGGGAACCTTATCCCCATGCACCGGCGTGACACTGATGCAGCCCTGGCGCGCGCCGCCAGGAAAAGTCGCGGCACCCGGCTGCACGGTCAAGGCGAAGCCCGGAGATTGGGGGAGCGTCAGAGTTCCGCCGTGCGTTTCATCGACGCACAATTTGTTCACCGTATCGAGGGCCGGAAGATAAATTGGCGTCCCAACGTTGTTGCTCTGGCCGGGCACGGGAACGATGTCATATTCCAGCGTCGGATAGCTGCTCGAGCCCGTCGCTGTGCTCCCATCCGCCATCAGTTTGAAAAATCCGGATGCCGACAGGGGGATCAGGAATTGCCCCTGCGCGTCGGTGATCACGGGCGTCCCGATCTGCTGGGGCAGATTGTTCAGATTGCCCTGATTGGCAAGAAACAACCGCATGGTGACGCCCGGGATGGGAGCGCCGCCGTTGTCGAGTACCGCGCCCGTAATGGTGGTGTTGGCGGGATTTCCGGGAATCTTGGCCGATGCCGTGAAAGCCGGAGCCGAACCGGCATAGCCGGGGAACGAGACCTGCACTGCGTTGTTGCCGTTTCCCGCCTGCGGCCCCAGCGTCAGCACGGCCAGGACGCGCCCGTCGCTGTCGGTGTTGATGATTTGCGATTGAAGCCCGCCCAAATTTCCGCCGCCTGCCACTACCGAGAACGTCACCGGCACATTCGCCACGCGGTTGCTGCCGGCGTCCGTCACCACCGCGACCAATGGAAATGGCAGAGGCTGACCCGCAACACCGGATTGAGCATCCCCGGAGTCAACCACCACCAGAGCCGGGCTGCCTGTACTGGCGGTCGCCGAAAAATTCGCGGACGCGGACGCCAACACGGACGAAGCCTGGACCGTGTTGATACCGGCGCCCGATCGCGTTCCCAATGTCCAGGCGACCTGCGCTTGACCGTTCGAATCCGTATTGACCGCCGCGGCAGGTGCGCCGTTCACCGTTCCGTTGTTGCCCGTGACTTTGAAGACCACGACTTGGTTGACGACGGGACTGTTGCTCGAATCACGTAACGCCACAACCAGCGGAGCGGCCAGGGGCGTCGCAATTGCGCCGGTTTGGTTATTGCCAGACACGATCGTGAGTGACTCACTGATCACCGCTTGGCCGATCGCCGGCTGCGGAGGTTGGCTGAGGGATTGCCGCGTTAGGTTAATGCTGGCAGTCGCGGCGTTTCCAACCCGATCGCGAGCTACCACTTGAATCGTATTCGCACCCAACGCCAACGGAACGTTGACGGCCGCGTAGCTGCGGTTCGCAACCTGGGCCGCGATACCGTTTACGGTGACTTGCGCATCCTGGTCGTTGACGGTTCCCACCACGATGTCGTTGACCGTTCCGCTAACCGTGACCGTGGACTCTGTTGTGATGGCGTTGGCCGATGGAGAGTCGATCGTGACGTGGGGCGGCGTGGTGTCAAGCGTGACAGTAACACTCGCCGTTCCCGCGTTCCCAGCGGCGTTCTGCGCCACCGCGGTCAGCGTGTTGCTCCCCTCGTTTAGAGGCACGGTCACAGAGAAGTTCCCGGCCGCTTGCGGCGCGGCGATTCCGTTGACCGTTACCGATGCGGCCGGATCACTCACCGTTCCGCGTACGGTAATTGGCGTGGTGTTGACGAAACTCAGATTGGCCGGCGCTGAGAATGTCACCAGCGGCGCCGGAAGTACCATCACATTGACACTGGCATTGGCGACATTGCCCGCGGCATCCGTGGCCTGAACCGTAATCGCATTGCCTCCCGTGGTCAAGGCAACGGTGCAGAGAAAACTCCCCTTGCTTACCACGGCCGCTGCTCCGTTGCAGGAAACTGCGGAGAGCCCAGACAAGACGTCGCTGACCGTTCCAGACACGCTGGTTTGCGGAGCGAACAGACTGGCGTTTACGGCAGGAGATTGGATGGCCAATGCCGGCGGCGTCTTGTCGATATTCACATCGACCGACGCGTTGGCGCTGATTCCCGCGTTGTTGATCGCAGTGCCAGTCACCGTGATGGCGCGCCCCTCGGTGGATACCGTAACGGGCGGCGTGCAAGAAGCGATGCCGCTGGCCGCATCGGAACAAGTGAACGTGACCGTTACGTCGGAATTGTTCCATCCCGCCGCATTCGGGTGCTTGTTGACTGATCCGGTAATCGTCGGTGGCGCGGCGACGGTGACTGTCATGACGTTCGAAAGAACTCGCTGCAGGACGCCTTTGAATGGAGCTGAGACTTGCAGTCGGATCGTGCCCGCGGCCGCTTCGTTGAAGGTCACCTGGAGGGTGTAGATCTTATCGCCCGCCACTGCATCGCCGTTGAGCCCGTCGTCATGCAACTGCCCGAGAATGGTGGCAGGGCCCGTCGCATTGAGGCGTAGCAGGTTGACACCGGTGGGAATTAGGGAAGGATCGGTGATCAGCGAAGTGACCGTGACGGTTGTCGGCTGACCAATAACAATGACCGTGGGACTCGCGGCCGTGACGCCAACCGTCGGCGCCGCGTAAATCCCGATGGCGCCCGTCGTGAAGAGACAGAAAACCGAGGCTACACCTGGGAGCCATTTCATCTAGCGGGCACCTCTGCGACGGCGGAAAACCGCAGCCAACGCGATCGCCGCAATTGCGAGCGGAACCGAAGTGACCGGCTCGGGCACGGATTCGGGGCCGCCGATCGGAGTGATGGTGGCGTCGTCCAGGACAAACGATCCTCCAGCGGGATCTCCGGTGATGGTGACACTCGAGATTCCAGTAGCAAAGGTGACATCGAGGAATTCATCCGGAGAACTTCCGGGATCGCCGGAAAGCGCCATGTTGCTACCGAAAGCCGAACTCGCCGAAGCCACCAGATTGCTTCCCGCATCAAAGGCATCGAGGCTCAGAGCCTCCGCGTAGGTAAAATACCCGCCGAAGCTGAGAATTGGGTCGGCAAAGTCGATTGTCATCGGGCCGCCCGAATCGAAAACAACGTTGCTCCCGGAATGAGGTGGAAACTCTAATTCATTCAGCGTAATGCCGGCCGTGAGAACCGCGGCGTTGGAAAACGTGACTCCCGCGTATTGCGTTGTGACGGAGTCCCCATCATTCAATCCCTCAAAATCGATCACAATCGGATCGGCCCGCAACGTAAGTCCACACCACAGCAGCGCGGCAAGAAATGACAAGGTTCGGTACATCGGCTACGTTAGTCCCCATTCTTGTTAACGGAATCCAATCGCACTTTTGGCGCGAAAATCTGGGATACGAAGAATGGAAGTACTAGACCTGTCGCAGATGCGAGACGATCGCAAGCATGCCGTAGTCACGCTTTACTACGAAAATCCTTATTGTCGAAAACGCAAGAAGTCTCTTCCTCGTTCGCAGTCAACCAATTCCCAATCCGCGCGCTGTGTTTCCTCGTGCCTTTCATCCCGTCGGAAGTCTCCGGCCCCGGTTATTTGTCCCGCTCACGTTCCGAAGATCCGATAATGATCTGCCCTTTCAATACACCTCGAAATGCTCCGGTACGTTAGGAATGATCAGAAACCGTAGACAACCGAAGTCAGGGTCGGTGCTGCCTGGCCGAGCGACTTCGCAACCTCAACCTCTGGAGCAGGCAACGTCACGCTAACGGTTAGCTAGGTTTACGCGGTTCGCCGCCAATGCCGCCCGCAGTGTGGCCTTTGACCCAGATCGGTAGTGCCAGAAAATGTCCATCGTGTGCGCGAGGACCACGCTAACGGACCGGCACCAGCCGAGCGGTTGGGTGCAGAATGACTCGGTACGAAAAGGCATCTGCCGCCGCAGTGGGCGCTCTCGCCATCAGCGCGCCTTCTGCGGCCGATGCGCAGGCTTTTCGCGCGAAGGTTCCTGAATCCTATGCCCGCGGCGGACGCCAAGGACCTGAAGTCCGTGCTCTTCAAGTGGATGTGGAGCATGGGCATGCTGAAGGGTCATGATGAACGTGACATGGTCGCAACCCTCGAATATCAGGGCAAAGCCACCATTCAAGTAGACGGACGACCTTGCACGCTCACCAGCTATCGCGCGAGCACAAACTACCAGACCTTCAGTCGGCGGATTGACTACGCCTGTACGGGGCAAAATGGAGAAATGTACTCGAACTTCGAGGTGGTCAGCGGGCTCTATGCCTGGAACGAAGACATCCCAGCTGCCCAGATCGGACCAACCATGGGCAACACTACTCCGACGCCGGAACGATGGTGTGGCGGGTCCGGCTGTCGAGCGTCGAGGAGCGGCTCAGCCGAATTTGGGCTAGTCCTCAGGGCAAACCCAAGGCCGTAGTGGCGGGGACAACCGAGATTTTCGCGGATGGTCTCGCGAAGGTGGGCCAAACGTCCGTGTCAGGGGAGAACCGTAAGCCGGTGGTCACATTCCTGATCCTCGGCGTTCCGGGCGCCACCACGACAGCTGCGCTCGATAGTATCGGGCCGAGGGGGTGGTGGGTAAGCATGGCTCCACGACCACCGAGTTCACTTACAGCGGCTTTCAAGACTGCAACAACCTGCTGAACAAGATCTGGGTGCTTTACGCCGGAAAGATGGCCAATCGTCATAACGGTGCGGTGGTCCGCGACCTGACCACGAATGTGACAGAGGCGGGCGACGTGTATGTGGTCGCGCCGGTTCGGGCCAGCGTGAAGACGGCCATTCAGGTGACCGGGCAGATCCCGCCCGGCGTGATCGCTAAGACGGAACCTCCAGTAGACAAATCGGGCCCACCCCGCAGTTGGGCTGGCGTCCTGATCTAAAGGGCAACCTGGGGTGGGACGACTGGATTAGTGAATCAGCGGGTCGTCAAAGGGACAAAGGCCGAATTCTCAGAGATTCCAGTTACTATCGGTACTCTGGAACCGATGGTTACCGATTCGGCGGTGAGCGCATTTGCAGCAATACCCAGGCTCGCGCCGACACCCCTGGAGAACCAGATATGGGAGAGCGTATTGCAAGATTCTTAGGAACCCTAGGATTCTGGAAGAAGACGATCACAACAGTTGCACCCAGAGCACTAGCGTAGAGGCGAATGTCGATACGCTGCTAGCCCAGCGGCAGAAGCTACAACGGTATGACTCTCTTGATCGACAGTTTGCCGAAGGCGTGATTAACGAACACCGAGTCACGCCTCAAAATGAATCGAACGAAGACCCGCATGTCTGAAATAGATGCAAAGATCGCGGCACAAACGTCAGATCAACGCAGGCGCGCTTACGATTGGTGAGGAGCCGTGTTACCGAGATTTCGAGCCACTGGCAGAACGAACTCAGTGACGCAGAATGGACGTCCAAACGGGAGATGATAGGCGCCCTTGTTCAACGAATCGAGATTGGACAAAAGAAGGTCGCAGTTGTCCTCCGCCCGCCAACCGAAGCTAGGGGGCGTGTGCTCACCCAATTATGGTGAAATTGCCACGAGCGTGAAATCACCGTGGATGGCCAAGTTGTTCGAAAGCATTAAATACTCGTCAGCGCCCCCAATGGAGTTCTTCTCTTTGTCTTGTCACGTGGTCACGGTCTCGGTATTGTAATTCCAGGGAGATGCTTGCAACGTTTGAACCTCGGTTGGATATTTTGCCGGAATCTCAACGCCGGCTGTGGCCGGAACTGGATGCGATACCATCGGACTTCGTGCTCTACGGAGGGACAGGTCTCGCACTCCAACTGGGCCACCGGGTTTCTGAGGATTTCGACTTCTTCTCGTCGTTAAGTTTCGATCCGGATCGTTTACGGTCGAGGCTGCCCTTTTTCCGAGACTTGGACCCAACCGACCCGGACGCCTGGGTGCATCGCAAGCGTGACAACTTGGAGGCATTCGTGAATCGCGGTGGTGCTGTTAAGATTGCTTTTTTCGGCGGTTTGGACACACTCCAGCGGGTTGAAGACCCACGGCGGGCTGCGGGTTCGCGCGTGCAGGTTGCTTCGCTAGTGGACCTGGCTGGCATGAAGATGCGAGTCATTCAAGTGCGGGCCAACTGGAAGGACTACGTAGACATTCACACCCTCGTATCCCACGGGATCGATGTCCTCACAGGTTTGGCAGCAGCCAAGGCGATTGACAGGAGTTTCGATCCGGCCACGAGCATCCGGGCGTTGCAGTTCTTTGGTGATGGGACTTTGAATCGCGTTCCAGTTTCTATGCAAACGGATCTGACCGGGTGGGCGAAAGCCGTCAACCTGTCGAAGCTACCGATCTTTCATTCGCGGCATAATCTGAGTCCTGGAGGTTTGGAGCGATGATCCTCACACCTCCGTATCCGGCGGAATTACTTCGGGTGGCACGAAAGGTGGTTTGGTACGACAGTCCAGACGACACTTTAGCTGATCTACCAACGTTTCTGACTCATTTGATGGTTTACGGATCTTCGACGGACATGAAGGTGGTCGAGCGATATGTTCCATTGGAAGAGTTCCGGAGAGTGCTTGAAAATCCTCCTACCGGGGTGTTCACGAAGGAAGTTTGGATGCGCTGGCATGAAAGATTTGGAATGCCGGTACCACCGCTTCCGCGGCGACGCTTCCCCGACGGCTCAGTCGGGCCTGAAGCCGGTGAATTCTGCGGACGGTAGGCAGCCCCAGCGCGGAACCGCGGCGGTCTTTGATCGATTTCGCCTCATAGACTCCAACCTGCCGGATGACATAGCGCTAGGCCGCATCATCCAAGCCGCCCTTGCGGAGTCCCTGTGTCGGATCTCATCCTCTCTCCGTTGCCCTGGTTAACCAAGTCTCGCATCGCTAAACGTGAATCGCTGCCCATCGCCTGCCCCGCGTTCTGTACAATCGCGCGTGCCGGCCTTGAGCTTTGGCAACGGCTGCTTCCAACGTCAGTCCGTCCGGCTCGGGAATGCACGTCAGCAAAACCTTCGCTAGGCTGTCCACTAACGCGAACATAGCTTGCTGCGCTCGCCCCAGAGATATCACTGCCTGCCGGATCTGCTCGATGCCAGCCGCTCCTCGGCCCCCACCAGTTCTTCCCGATGCCCGGATAATTCCTGTTCCACCGCATGGCGAATGAATGCCGTTGGGGATGAGAAGCCGCGCTTCTCGACCACCTCTCGAATGATTTTGTCCGTCGTATCCGAGAATCGAATCGCTCGCTGAGCCATTACAGGTGCCTCTAGCTTGTAAGGGAATGGCGAGGGCACTCAGGGACAACAAAATCTCCTAAAGTGAGCGCGCATCCCGGGTGGGATGCGTTTTTGCGAGACGCATCCCGCAACAAGTGCCAGCGGAGCAACCAGAAACCAACGACAGATGCGCGGAGCGCATCCCAATCCTTTATGTTCCACTAAGGAGTTTTGGCTGTCTGGGAGCCCCGTTTCCGAAGCGTGAATATCACAATCTGTTGCACTTTGTTCACAAACTGTTGCATCCAGCGTTTGGGGTCCAAAAAGGTTGCACTTTGTTCACAAACCGTTTGCAAACTGTTGCACATCGCGAAAATCTCAAAAATTCAATTTCCCGAAGTGCCCCCGCTAGGCCCTTACAAGTTAAGGGGCAAAACACGGCCAATGTCCTCGGAAACACCGCCACCTCGAAGAAAGTCGAGAGCGGATCTCGTTCATTCGCGCTCCCTGCCGGCCACTCAACCTTCTACAAAGATCGGGCAAGTGACGTGGGCTTGGGCAGAGATCGAAGCTGGCGTAGCGGCGGGCATGAAACTCAAAAAGACTTGGGAAGTCGGCAACCGCGATGGGCTGGAGATGTCGTATGCGCAATTCCGCGTGTACGTCTCCAGGCTGCGGCGATGCCAGCGACAGTCCAAACCGACGCAGACGCAACCGCTGCCGGCAGCAATGGTTAAGTCCGACGATGGTCTGCGAGCCCGACCATCAGACCTTTCCGTAACTTGCACGAACAGGGAGAGAATGCGAAGCAGTCTGGGTTTGGAAGTTTCCTTTTTCCTCCGCCGCCAGGTGAGCGCGGTTGTACGCCACAAAGCGGCAGCAAATTTTGTGTCCCGAGTTGCCTCCGCCATTCCCTTACAAATTAGAGGGACTCTTTGTGTTCTAAGGATCCTATGGAAGCGATAGCCCATGCACCACCCCGTTCTACCATCGACGAATTGCCGATCCGCGTCCTCGAAGCTGCAGTGTTTCTTGGCGTCAGCACGCAAACGGTGTATCTTTGGGTTGAGCGAAAGCAGATTCCCCATCTCCGCGTGATGGGTCGCAACATCCGGTTCTTGAAATCGGAGTTGGAACCCTTCCGCGCTCAGTTCAAACAGGAGATTGGGAATGGCAAGACCTAGAAGAGATGACGGGGGCTTGTACAAACGCGAGGGATCGAAGATCTGGTGGATGCGGTACCGAGATAAGGACGGTATTCGCCGCCGGGAATCGACTCTTACCGAAGACTGGGGTGAAGCGCAGAAGTGCCTCAGAGAGCGTTTGCAGGCCCGAGACAACAACACACTGCCCGCGCTGCGTCGCGGGAAGGACTTGCAGTTTGGAGAATGGGCGGACTTTTACCTGGAGAATTTTTCCAAGCCGCCGTTTCGCGCGCCGAAGACACATGCGGTCAACCAGCGCGCGCTGAAACATCTGGGAGCCGTGTTCGAGAACGTTAAACTCGCTCAGATGTGACTGCCGACGATATCGAGATGTACCTGCGTCGGCGGCTGAAGCAGCGGGTGAGGCGAAGAACGAAGAACGGATTCGTGGAGAAAGGTTTGCCGAAGAGCAACGACCGTACATCAGGAATTGCGAGTGCTGCGCCGCATGTTGAATGTGGCGGTGCGCAAGAAGTTCCTGTTTGCGAATCCATGCGCAGGTGTCGAGTTTCCAGCAAGAGTCGATGGACTCTTCCGGCCGCACTACGTGACTTGGTCAGAGCAACAGAAGATCGAGTTCAACGCGCCGGAATACCTGCGCAATGTCATCCGGATCATCACTGAAACCGGACTTCGGATCTACAAAGAGCTGACTCCCATGAAGAAGGACCAGCTTGATCTGGAGAACCGGACGGTATGGATTCCGGACTCGAAGACGCCCAACGGCGTGGCCGAGGTTCCGCTAACGGAAATCGCGGCTGAGGCTTTTCGGCGGCAGCTTGCATTAGCAGGTCCAGGCGAAGTATCTGTTCCCGAGCGATGAGAATTCAGACGGCTCATCAGAAATCGTTCAAGACAGTTTGGCGTCTCGTCGTTGCGAAGGGCAGGTGTTCACTACTTTCGCATATACGACCTTCGGTCGACGTACGCGACGCGGCTCAGTGCCGGCGGTGTTGCGGACGAGTGGGTCACGCAGTTGCTCCGGCAGGGCGATGCGAAAGTGTTCAAGAAGTACTCGCAGATGAAGCTACAGATGAAACGGGAGGCGCTTGACGAAATTGAATCGCCAAGCGAATGAGAAGAGCGGACTGAGTTTTGGCACAGTGCAGCCAGCGTTTGAGGGTTTTGGCACAGTTTAGGACACAGTTGGAGCAATGGGAACGGAAACCGATAGAGTTGGACCGAAGAACTCGTTTGAAATGAACGAGGATTATGGTGGGCGCGACAGGACTCGAACCTGTGACCTCCTGCGTGTGAAGCAGGCGCTCTAACCAACTGAGCTACGCGCCCGGAGGCGGGGACTTTTCATAGTTTACCAGCTTCCTCAGGTCCGGCCTACCGCCAACACTCCACGCAAGCTAAAGCCAACACCGGAGGAACCGCCCAAAAACTACTGAACTTCTAAGGTGGCCTGTAGATGAGTCCCCCGCCGTCCGATCTGAGTAAGTAAGTGCGAGCCGAAGGACTAACGGGAATCCGGAGTGTCCCTGGGGATACCGCGGCGGATCCCCCGTTCTTGAAAGGTGCCAGCAGTGTGAGCGACTGCCGGCGTGAGGGAGTTTGAAATGAAGTCGATCGGCAAGTATCAGGTAATCGAGCAACTGGGCGCCAGTGCGGCCGGCACGACGTACCGGGTTCGCGATAGTTTTCGCAATCGGGAATTCGCGCTGAAAGTCCTACAAACTGTTCCCGGGCTGACCACGGCGGTCAAGGAACAGTTCTGCGGACACCTGGCCTCCTGTGCCGAATTGGTCCACCGGCACATCGTTAAAGTGCAGGACTTGGGCGAGGTAGAGGAAGGCCTGTTCATCGTCTCGGAATGGCGAAACGGAACCGATTTGCAGCGGTTCATGGAGGACAACCGGGACTTGCCGCTGGGCCAAAAACTGGCTCTCGTTGCGCAAGTGGCCGAGGGGCTGGCGTTCGCCCATTCGCGCGAAATCGCGCACGGGAATCTGAAGCCGAGCAACGTTTTCGTCGATGGCGCGCGAGACATCACAATCCTGGATTTTGGGATCGCTAAGTGGTTGGCAGCGTTGCTGGAAGCAGGCAGCCGCCCGGAGGGCCTGGTGGTGAACTACCTCGCGCCGGAACAGGTGTTGGGACAACCGTTCGACGCGCGGTCCGACATCTTCTCGCTCGGGCTCATGTTATACGAGTTCACGGCCGGAAAATACCCGTTTTCAGCAGCGCCCGGATTGATTCCTCGCGAGATCGTTCACAGCGAAACGGAACCGCTTCGAAAATTGGATCCCCAGATTCCCGAGGAACTCGATCAATTGGTACAGCGCGCCCTGAAGAAGGATCCAGCCGAGCGTCTGCAAACCGCCGAGGAGTTCGCCGCGGGACTGTATGTCGCGGCGCAGGAATTGAGACGCCGGGCCTCAGCCGCGCCTCCCGTCGAGGCTCCGGCGGCTTTGCGTACGATCGTAGAGCCCCCTCCGCCACCGGCTCCAACACCCGTGCTGGTTGCCGATCCCGAAACGTTGCCTGCTCCACCCGTCGCGGCAGCCACGCAGGCTCCGCCCCGCGCAACGGAAATTCCGGTGCGCGAGAGGCCGCAGGACGAAGTCGCGCCCGCGCAACCTTGGACCGCGCGATCCTACGCCGCCAACGCTCCTCTGAACAGAGATACGGCCTTTTCACCGCAGCAATCGCCAGCGGCGCCCCCGCAGCCACCGCCGGCTCAGGCGCCAGATCCGGTACAAACCGCGCCCGCGGCCGTCAACCCGCCGGTGCCTGTTCACGCGCCCGTCCGGCGGCAACCGGTTCCGCAGCCACTAAAGACGATGGCTCCGAGCCAGAGCAAGAAGACGACGAAGCGGGCGATCATTGTGGTGGCCGGCTTAATCCTTGCGGCGGCAATCGTCGGTTCGTTCATCTCGCGCCAGAATCTGCGTGCGTCGCAACACAAGAACCCGGCTCCAGCGGTGGTTGCACAGCCCACTGCGGCTGCGACGCCGGCGAATCCCCAGGCAGCGCCAACGCCGGAACCGGAGGCCACTAAGCCCGGGGAATCCGGTCCGGCAGAGCTAGGAAATCCTGAATTCTCGGCGAGACAGACTCTCAATGGACCTGTGAAGTCGCTCTGGGAGTCCGGGCGATATGCCGAGGCGCTCGCTTTGGTGAACCAGGTCCTGGCCAATAATCCAAACAATGCCGAGGCGCGTGCCTGGAAGAAGAAAGTTCGTGACGCGCAAGAAGCTGAAGCAGCCCTGAAGTAAGGATGAGACGGACATGAGACACAAGATTCTGTCTTTCATTTGGCCTGCCGCTTGCATAGTGGCACTGGCTGGAATTCCGCAGGCCGGTAACGCAGGCACCGATCAGAAGCTGGCTCACGGCAAGAAAGCCGACCCATTTCTCACCGGCGACCCGTTTACCCTCGATCAGGTGCTGCTGCTTTTGAAGCAAGACGCCATCCCTATGCGGCGGCGCAAGGAAGCCATCGAGAACCGCGGCATCGCCTTTCCCCTTTCCTCCGACGCGCTAGCGAAGCTTGAATCGGCGGGGGCGTCCAGTGACATTCTGGACGTGATCAAGAGCAAAGCAAAACCCGCCGCCGCGGCGACCGTGGTGGCTCCCAAAGTTGTGGCGAAGGGAAGCCTCAACCTCACGTGTGCACCGGCCGAATGCCAGGTGAGTTTGAACGGAACATCCATCGGAGCAACCGCCGGGGGCGCGCTGCAGGCCACGGGCCTCACGCCCGGCAATTGGGTAGTTGACTTTTCAAAGCAAGGATTCATCGGAAGCCAAAGCAGTGTCGTCGTCGAAGCGGCTAAGAGTACGGCGGTGGCGGTAACGCTCGCGCCGGATCGGGCGGCGCGCGAAGCTTTTGGTGCGCACCTATTCCAGAAAATGATCGGAGCGATTGGCGGCGAAGACGGCCTGAAGACGCTCGGTTCGGTGCAAGCAGTCGGCAGCACGACAGTATGGGACCACAGCGGCAAAAGCGTGCGTTGGACCCTGTTGATGCGCAATCGCGCGGACCGCGGGCTGTTTCAAGCCAAGTCGGGCCGTCTATTGCACGAGGTCATGTTCGCGGGCAGCGAGTTCAAAGCCAGCAAGAATCTCAAGGGCGACGAAGCGTTGGAGTTGCCCACCGATTTTGGCCTGATTCGCGATTACCAGTTGCCCGCCTTGATCGCGCGCATACAGAGCTCTGGTTACAAATTCATGGCCGATCACCCGGATCCAACGGCCAGCGACGATTTTCTCCTGTTCGCCGAGACGGGCACGGACAAGATTTCTATTGCCTTAGACTCCAACTCGCGGCCTGAGCGCGTGAAAATCACGACTGCGGCGGGGCTCGGCTCGGCCCTCATCACGTATTCGGACTACATTCAGAACGGCAACACGTTCTACCCGAAAACGATGCAGATCAAGCCGGACGGACAACAGCAAGGAATCGAGGTTCGCTTCGACACAGTCGAGTTGAACCCGAACTTGAAAGATCTCGACTATAAGCTCCGCGGCAAGCCGTTCGTGGATGTTGGAAACTAAACCTTCATATCCCAGCCGGTACTAGGCAACAAAAGTGCCAAGAAAATCGAACCCTTCGACAAGTTGTCTCGTCTAATGTGTATATGATGCGGACACGGGAGATCGAGGATCAGTACCAGTATGCTTTCGAGGACTTTTCCAAGAAGGCCCAATTAGTACAGTCACTGACTCAGCAGCGGAACACCGATGGGAAGGCTTTTGAAACCGCACTCTTGGATCTGGAAAAAGCCCACTTAGCGTACAACCAGGCGCGCGATGCGTTTGTGCGATGCCTCCTGCCTGAATCGGCCCAGATCCCGGCCCTCGCCGGTCATGACCATGCAGACGATATCCCTGCCATTGCCGAGCTGCTTTGGGAAAGCGCCGGACGCCCCGACGGAACCGCCGAAGAAGATTGGCGCCGCGCGGAAGCGATCATCAAGTCGGCCGCCGAGACAGCCGTCTGCAGTTAGCTTGAACTCGCCGCCGCCGATTGCGACGCGATCGCTTCAATCTGTTTGATGTGATTCCGGTCGTGCCCGGCCATGGTTTCGACGATGGTTTGAAACGTCATGGTCCCACGCTCAGGATGCGTGACCGGCTTCGCGAGATCTTCCGGTTTCACGCTTCGAATGAGCGCCAGGTTCCAGGCGCGCACCGCCGACAACACCGCCAACGCGACCTTGGCATCGCACGCCGGGTAGCATTTCGCCCACAGATCCTGGTCAAACGGCTGGATGAGGTGATGATCCTCGGCTAGCGTCTGCCTGAGCCGGAAAGCAAATACTAGCTCGCTGTCGGCCAGGTGCGACAGGATATCACGCGCGCTCCATTTACCAGGAGCAGGAGGTGTTTCCAAACGCGCGGGGCCGATCGTCTCCACCAATTCCGCTAATCGGCGCGGAGTATCGGAAATCACGTCTAAAGGCGAGCGTTCGCCGATGTGGCCGGCATAGGGGTTCATTGGATGAAAGTAGCACGGACGGCGCAAACAATTCTGTAAAGCTGTTAAGGCCCTAGTTCACGGATGCTGCATCCTCTTCGTCATCCGATTCATCGGGGAAAAACACCGGACTCTTTCCGTGCAGCATCAGGCGCTGGTCGAGCGCGATGCGAACCAATTCCTCTTCATCCTCCCGGAATTCGCCCGCGGCCTGCTCGATTTTGGTCATCAGCGCGCGCACGCGTCCCGGTGACGTCTCGCCGGGAACCGAGAGCGCATAGGCGAAAAGCGCATCGGAGCGGAACTCGTCGTCGCCGAACAGCTCGGCCAGGCGCGGCGCTTCCTGCGAGAGCCCGAGATATCCGACGCCCCAGATCGCTTGCGTCTTGATGTCGGCATCCGGGTCGTCCAGGTGCTGGGGCGGATAAGCGGCAAAACGCCGGTCAAACGATCTTGCCATCGCCTTGAGCGCTTTGGCGCGGCTGCCCGGATCTCGATACAGGCTCAAAATCGCTTCGTAAACCGCCGGATTGCTGGACTGCTCGGCCAAGCCGATCGCGGCGCCGCCTTTTTCCTCGATGGGCGCTTTGGGATTCGCGAGCACCTTCAACATCGCGTCTTCCAGCTCCGGCTCGTCATGGAGTTCGCCAAACGCCTCCCAGCATACTCCGCGCACGGATGGATCAGGATCGCTCTTAGCCGCTCGAATCAAGCGCTCGCGGACGTCTTCGGGCATTTCCGTGCCTTGATAGCTCGCGGCGACTTTAGCGCGCAGCGCGGCAGAACCGTGGTCGAAGATCGCGAGACGATCTTCATCCTCGAGCGCGCCGAGGTCCGGCGAGTCTTCCTTTGGATAAAGAGACCAGATCTCGAACGGCTTGTCCGGCTCGGTGGAATCAACGCCTGGAGTTATGAAGGATTCGATGACAGCTTTAAGAGGAGCGCGCGATCGCGTATCCTCGGCGGGAATTTTGGCGAGCGCGGCTTGAAGCGCTGGTACGGCCGCAGGGTCGCCGTACATTTCCAGGCAAAGAGCGGCATCTTGCGGATCATTTTCCAGGCGCCGGATCAGTGCTTCCAAAATGCGCTGATCGCGAACGTGCAGCGCCGCGAGTACGAATGGCACATCGCCGGCGTCGCCCGGATTCAATTCGTCGAGCAAGCCGAGCAAAGAATCCACGGCAGCAGAGCCGAGTTCGACGATGCCTTCCACTAGATCGTCGGGAACATCGCCCGTGTTGCGACGGACGACCTCGATGAAGAACGGCGCCGCAGCGGGTGTGTGGAGCGCGCGAAACAGATCGATCACCAGTGGATCCAGGTCCATGAGATCGTTTTCATGATCTTCGGATGCGAACCGGACGAGATCGGGGAGCGACTGCTCGCCTGGATCGAGAATTGCGTGCAGCAGCCGCTGATCGACCGCGATATATCCGTGTGCAGCCGATTCCAACAGCCGATAGGCCGGAACGCCATCGTAGCGTCCCGGCTCCAGAATCAATTCAGAGTGTGGCAGAAGAACTACTCTTCTTCTTTGACGACGTTGACCGCAATTTCAACCGTCACTTCGCGGTGCAGCCGGAGGGGGACCTTGTATTCGCCGAGCGACTTGATTGGCTCCTCCAGGGCGATTTTGCGGCGCTCGATGGTATAGCCCTGCGCCTCGAGCGCATCGGCGATGTCCTTAGAAGTCACCGAACCGAAGAGCTGGCCGTTCTCGCCGGCCTTCTGCGAGATGGTGACTGCCACGGCCTCCATCAACTTGGCGAGATCGGTGGCTTCGGCGGCAACCTTCGCTTCTTTGCGCAAATGCGCCTGGCGTTCCTGCTCCACGATCTTCTTGTTAGATTCCGTGGCCGCCACCGCAAGCCGCTTCGGGAGCAGGAAATTACGCGCATAGCCGGGCGCGACCTTCACCAATTGGCCGCGCGTCCCGAGCTTTTCGACATCTTCTCGTAAGATCACATCCATGATCACAATCTCCTATATCGCCGAAGCGAACGGAATTAATGCGATATTCCGTGCTTGTTTAATGGCTTCGGCCAGGCGCTTCTGATGCGGCGTGCAAACACCGGAGATGCGCCGCGGCACAATTTTCCCGCGCTCGGAAATGAAGGACGAAAGCATGCGCACGTCTTTGTAGTTGATGTCGTCGATCTTCTCCACGCAGAACCGGCACACCTTCTTGCGCCGGAAGTATTGCTTTTTCGTGGCCAGCGCTTTGTCGCCGCCGGTGGGCCGCATGGACCCGCTAATGGGACGTCCGCCTCGTTGTTCAGCCATGCTGGTCTCCTATTCCCTCTCCGCGCCAGAAACACCAGGCATAGGCGCGCCCGGCATCGGCGCTCCCGGTCTTGGGCCGGCCGGTTCAGCCGCACCCGCCATCACGTGTTCGATCGGCAGGCTGGGCGCCGCCGGTGGCGCTGGCTTGCGGGCGGCGCGCTTTTCGCGCTCCTTCTTGCGCTTCTCGATCTTCTTCAGCTTCTCGTCGATGCGCACGCTCTGGAATTTCATCACCATATCCGAAACGCGCAAGCGGCGCTCGACTTCCAGCACCGTCTCCGGTTTGGTGGTGAACTGCAGCAGCACGTAGAAGCCTTCGCTGCGCTTCTGAACGCGATAGGCCAGCTTGCGAATGCCCCATTTGTCGGACTTGTCTACATTACCTCCCTGGGAGGCGATGTAGGTGGTCAATTGTTCGATCAGGTGATCGATCTCTTCTTCCGGCGCATCTGGCCGGAGGATAAACAGCTCTTCGTAGATCCTCATTCTTCCTCGTTTAAGCCTTGGGCGCGACGATTATATTTCGCCATGGACTTTTCGACGCCTTCAGCGATGATGGATTCCACTGCTTGGGACGCATAGTCCAGCAGTTCCTCCAACTCTTGTTTGTGCGCCCGCTTCAACTTCGCGAGCACGATTTGAGCGCCGTCCTTCTCGCGACGGCCCCCATGAACTCCCAGGCGAACCCGGGGGAACTCTTTGGTCCCAACGCAGCTGATTACCGAACCTACGCCGCGATGGCCGGCGGCCGAACCGTTCGGCCGGATCCGTACCGACTGCCAGGGCAAATCCAGTTCGTCATAAACCAGAATCAGATCCCCTGGCGCAATCTCATTCTTCACCAACAAACTCTGGACCGACTGGCCGCTCTCGTTCATGTACGTCTGCGGCTTGGCGAGCAACACTTTCTTACCCACCACGGTTCCCTGCCCAACCAGCGCAATCGAATCCTTACGTCCGACCTTGATTCCATTTCGCTCCGCCAACCGATCGATTACCAGGAATCCCAGGTTGTGCGCGGTAAGCTCGTACTTTTCGCCCGGATTCCCCAGACCAACCACCAGCTTCTCGAACTCACCCATACTTTCAGGCGGCGATCGGCAGGCGGCGCGGCACTACTTCTTCTTCCCCTTCTCGGGTTCGGCCTCGCCCTCTTCTTCCTTCTTGCCCTTCTTGATCACTTCTGGTTCGGCTGGCGTGGCAGCGACAGCACCCTCAGCCGGAGTCTCGACGACCTCAGCCTTCAGAGTGACCACGTGCGCGATCACCTGCTCGGGCGCGCTAACCAACTTCACCGATCCTCCCAGCGCGATCTCGCCGGCGCGCAAGTTTTGGCCAATCATCAACTCCGTTACGTCCACGGTGTATGACTCGGGAATTTCGTCCGGAAGACAATCGATCTCGATCTCACGCGTGATCACTTCGAGCAAGCCGCCCTGGAGTTTGACGCCCTTGGGTTCGCCGGCCGCATGCACGCGTACCTTCACCGCGATGCGCTTGGTAAGATCGATGCGCTTCAGATCGACGTGCAGCAAGTTCTCGCGAACCGGGTCGCTTTGCCAGTCGACGATCATGACCGGCGTATCTTCGACGCCCTGCACCGCTAGATTGAAGATGGTGTTGTGCCCGGTGTTGCTGTGCAGAATCTTATTGACGTCCTTGGGATTCACCGAGACCGCCACAGCGGGACGATCGGAACCATATAACACGGCTGGGGCCAAGCCCTTCACGCGCAAACGGCGCGCTTCATTCTTGCCGCGCGTTGAACGCGCTTCGGCCGCAACTGTAATTTCTTTTCTCATTTTCTACTCCGGCAGGTTCAAATAAATAGGGTGCTTACCGAACCATCCTCGTGAATGGATTGGATGGCCCGGGCTAACAAAGGCGCCACCGAAAGGGTCTTGATGCGGCTGCACCGCATGGCGTCGTCGCGCAAGGGAATCGAATTGGTTACCACTACTTCCTGCAAGCACGATGCTGCGATCCGTTCGACGGCCGGCCCCGACAACACGGCATGGGTAGCGCAGGCAGTCACCGTCAATGCGCCATGTTTTATGAGCGCCTCGGCGGCCTTCACTAGAGTCCCGGCCGTGTCGATCAAGTCGTCCACAATCAAACAATGCTTCTCTTCCACCTCGCCGATGATGTGCATCACTTCCGCGACGTTCACTTCCGTCCGGCGCTTATCGATAATCGCCAGGGGCGCGTTCAAATGCTTGGCGAAAGCGCGCGCGCGCTCCACGCCACCGGCGTCGGGCGAAACCACGGTCATGTCCCTGCGTCCGATGGACTCGAAATATTCGAGCATCACCGGCGCGGCGAACAGATGATCCACGGGAACGTCGAAGAACCCCTGAATTTGCGCCGCGTGCAGGTCCAAAGTCAGCACACGATCCGCACCGGCCCGCTGAATCAGATTCGCGATTAACCGCGCGGAGATGGGCATTCGCGGCTTATCTTTTCGATCCTGCCGCGCATACCCATAATAGGGTAGCACTGCTGTGATGCGCTCCGCAGAAGCCCGCTTCAGCGCGTCGATCATGAGCAGCAATTCCATCAAGTGCCGGTCCACCGGAGTACAGGTGGGCTGCACCGCGAAAACGTCGGCGCCGCGGACATTTTCAAGAATTTGCAGGCGGATTTCCCCGTCCGAAAAAGGCTCCACTTCGGCCGACCCCAGCGGGCAGCCCAGGGAGGCGCAGATCTTGGCCGCCAACGCCGGGTTGGCGTTGCCAGTGAAGATCTTCATTTGCTCAAATCTCATCGTGCGTACCGGTCTTGGGGCGGCCATGTTCGATTTCCGGGCGACACTTCCAACTGCCGCCTCCAAAGCGCCTGGTAGCGGCCGCGAGTCACCATCGCGAAGGGATTCACCTGATAGCTAAAGAACTCTTTCCGGAACCGCTCGGCGGCGCGATCCCTCAATTCACGGCTGGGAAACAATCCAAAGAGCGCGGACCCGCTCCCAGTCATCATCGCCCGCCAAGCACCTAATTTTAGCAGCTTTCCCTTGATCGATTTTAGTTGAGGATGTCGATGAAATACAACCGTTTCAAAATCATTAATTGCCGGAGATTCGGGATCGGGAATTCGGGGTTGGTGGCCGAGTACAATCGACTGGAAATTGTTAATGATAGATCGCGGTACCTGATCTAATGGTTTACGCTGCAGGGCCTGATACGCTGCTGCCGTGGAGGAATGAATTCCAGGGGCGATCAGCAATCCGGGGCGCGCCAGAGCGTCTGGAAGCGGATAAACTTCGACGCCTCGCCCGATGCCGACGGCGGTGCCGCCCGTCAAGAAAAACGGAACGTCGCTGCCCAGTTCGGCGGCCAATTCCAGCAGCTTCTCGAACGGGAGGGGTTTACGCAGCAGCACAGGAAGCGCCAATAAGACCGAAGCGCCATTGCTGGATCCACCGCCGAGTCCCCCGCCCATCGGAATCCGCTTGGTCAGATCGAATCGCAGCCGGCCCGTAGTTCGAGCCGCCTGCATGATCAGATCTGCCGCCTTTAGAACAATATTGTCAGGAATATTCAAGTCAGACTTCAGGTCGATCTTGGTCCGTCCGCGATGGTATTCGATGTCAATCGTATCGGCCAGCGAGATGGTTTGAAAGATGGTGCGGAGTTCGTGAAAGCCGTCCGGCCGCTTCCCGAGGACTCGCAAATCGAGATTGATCTTGGCCAGCGAACGAAGCCGGACACGCTCGGGCATCAGTAATGGAGAAGCGAGTAGACGCCGTGGCCGTTGAGTTTTTGGCGCCCGTTCAAGAAATCCAGCTCCAGGATGAATCCGAGGCCGGCCACTTTCCCGTGGAGCGTTTCGACCAGCCGCGCCACCGCCCCCGCAGTGCCACCGGTGGCCAGCACGTCGTCGATGATGAGCACGTTTTGCCCGGGCGAGATGGCGTCCTTATGAATCTCGAGGACGTCGGTGCCGTATTCCAGCGCGTACTCGATGCGCTCGCGCTCGGCGGGCAGCTTCTTTTCCTTGCGGACCGGGATAAAGCCGTATCCGAGCGCGTAGGCGACGGCCGGGGCGATGATGAACCCGCGTGCCTCGATGCCGAGAACGACATCAATGGGAGTGGAGCGATAGTGCTCGGCGAGCGAATCGATCACGCCCTGGAATCCCTTCGGATCTTTCAGCAGCGTGGTGATGTCGTAAAAGTTGATGCCGGGCTTCGGAAAATCGGGCACTTCCCGGATGAGGGATTTCAGTCGGTCCATGTAGGGAATTGGTATTGTAACATCGTGGCACTGCTTGGATCTTCGAAAATCATGGCGTTCAGCGCGACGGCGGATGGGGATCGCGCGAAGGCGTTCTATCGCGACAAGCTGGGACTGAAGCTGGTGGAAGACGGCGGCTTCGCATTGGTCTTTGACGCCGGTGGAACGATGCTACGCGTTCAGAAGGTCAAAGAGGTTCCCGAAGCGAAGTACACGGCGCTCGGTTGGGAGGTGCCTGACATCGCGGCGAAGGTGGATGAGCTTGAGGCGGCCGGCGTGAAGTTCGAGCGCTACGGAATTCCGGGGCAGGACGAGAAAGGCATCTGGACGCCGCCGGGCAGTACGACGAAGGTGGCGTGGTTCAAAGATCCGGATGGCAATATTCTGAGCCTGACGCAGTTTTGATTCAACCAACCATGGCGGTTGATAATCCAGACGTCGTCGACATCGTCAGCATAGAACCGTCCGGGAGCGTTGTGCTTACCATTTCGGATCACCTCGACTGGCTCGACTCGATTTCCCATCAAGAGATCTTGCAGATGAAGATCAACCGCTACCTGGCTTTTGTGGAGTCAGGTGAAATCCTCGATCGCTACCCGGATGCACAGGGAAGGAAAGTCGTAATTCGGGTCGTTACGCAATTTGAACCGGACGTGGCTGGACTTGGTTCTTCGACAGAGACAAGAGTGTTCTTGCACCAGCGGGCTTCGAGTTCGTATGCTATCGAATTAATCCTGTCAGCACCGACGAATGACTCTTCGTTGGTTGCATGTATATGAGAACGATTGCGGACTTTGGCTTCAGCCGAGTGGCTGGAAGCGCAGGTCAGACATCGGGAAGTCCTTGGGATTATCGGTCGCCAAAAGCAATCCGTTCGTGATCGCGACCGCAGCGATCGTAAGGTCGGGTAGCGCGAGCGTGATCCCCTTTTGCCGCCATTGGCGGTACAGGGCACCAGCGTACTTCGCGATCTCCCAGGTGACGGGATGGAACTCCAGACTGGCGAGAAACTCCTCCGTCTTGCGGCTTTCGTTCGGGCGCATTCCCATAAAGACTTCAGTGACATTAATTGGGCAGCACGCAAGCAAGATTCCTTGCGCTAGCAGTCCATCGAGCATTTCGCTTCGATGGTTCCTATTATTGATGGCGTCGATGATGACGCTGCTGTCCAGGAGGCAGGTCGAGGCCATCTATTTGGCTTTCCGATGTTGCTCAATTTTCTCGTATCGCTTGACAGACTCCTGACGGATCTTTCGAACCCAACTTGCCGCGCCTGCTGCCAGCTCAGGATGGTCTTCCGCTTTCCAAGCTCCGGTCGCAGCACGCAACGCTTGCCGCTGACGATTGAGCTTGACCTCGCGTTTGGCCAACTCCACCAGGAAGGCAGTCCGCGTCCCGTGGCTGACGATTTTATCGATTTCCGCGATCACGTCGGAAGGATAGGGGACCATGACTCGTTGGCGTGGCATACATTCATTGAAACATGGGGGTATATCGCCCCGCAACCCCATTGGTTTACCGGAGTGGTTAACCGACGGCGTGGACATCACGCTAGCTCCGCCAGATTGTCGGCCTGAAACTGAACACCAGCAGTCCCGCGACCGCCACCACGGCCGCCGACAACAGCGCCGCATTGGCGATCCCGAAAAACGAACTCGCGACACTCACCGGAAAATCGCCCAAAGGACGCACGCCCATGTTGAGCAGCGTGTTCAGGCTCATGATCCGGCCGCGCATCTTGGCTTCCACCGACCCCTGCATCAGCGTGATCACCAACGTGCTGAAGACGCTCTGCGCGGCGGCCATCAACAACAACATCACGAATGACGACGCAAAACTTCGCGTCAGCGCGAAAACTGCGAGGGCGATCACCCAAGCGGCGTTGGCGGACACCAGGAGGCGTCCTCTTCGATGGGAGTCACCGAACCTGGCGACGAACAATGATCCCAGCACCGTGCCGATGCCCGACGCACCGAACAGAAGACCGAGTTGCGCCGCACCGCGGTGCAGAACGTTCGCGATGAACAACGGAACCAGTAGAGCTTGCGAGGGCGCAACGAAGAGCAAAACGGCGTAGACCATCACGGCAGCGGAAACCGCGGGCTGCTTTCGGATCACCGCCAGCATTTCCCGCACAGCGGACCAGGTGGGCGAGCGGCCGGGCGATCCGGCTTGTGGAGCCGTCGACTCTGGAGGCAATAGCAAAAGAGCGACGATCACGCCAGCGTAGCTGCAGCCGTTTAAAGCGAAATCGCCGGCTAAACCTGCTACGGCCGCAACGGCGCCTCCCAGCGGCGGCCCCGCGATCGACGCCGCGTTGAACACCAGCGCCTGCAGTGAAATGGCGTTCGCGAGGTCCTCCGGAGGTGCGAGCAATGGCAGTAACGCGGCGCGGGCTGGTTGATCGAAGCTCAACAAGACGCCGGAAGTAAACGCGAGCACCACTACCATCCACAACCGGACCGTGCCAGTCGCGGTCAGCGCCGCGAGAGTGAAGGCCGAAAGCATCAGCAAGGTTTGGGTGCGAAACAGGAGGCGGCGCTTGTCGTGGCGATCGGCGAATGTTCCTCCCAAGGGGGCGAACAGGAAGAAGGCCGACGCCTGCGCGAGCGACACCGTTCCCAGCGCCAGAGCCGAGTTTCCGGTCAGCTGCAACACCAGCAGGCTCTGGGCGACAATCTGCATCCAGGTGCCAAGCGCCGAAGCTAGCATGCCGATCCAGAGGGTGCGGTAGTGGGGGTGGCGAAGTGCCCGGAAAGTCCCAAGAGTGCCTGGCGGGCCGGGGGCTGGCTGGGGACCGTTGCGCTGCACTGGCACTTATGATAGTCTCATTTCGACCCGTAACATCGCAGTAAGTCTATTCTTGAGGAGCCCGAAAGATGACTTGGCAGACACCGAAGATTGAAGAGATCTCCTGCAGCTGTGAGATCAACTCCTACAGCAACGGCGATTTCTAAAGCTATCCGTTAAATGCTGGTGAAGGTTCTCGGCGCGGCCGCCGGCGGCGCATTTCCGCAATGGAATTGCGCCTGTCAGCAGTGTCAAAGGCTGCGGTCGGGAACCTTCGCAGGCAAACCTCGCACCCAAGCTCAAGTCGCGCTCAGCGAAGACGGCGTTTTTTGGACGCTGCTGAACGCATCCCCTGACATCCGAACCCAAATCGAAGCCACGCCACAGTTGTGGCCTTCCGGCGGCTCGCTGCAATCCCCCATTCAATCCATCGTGATCACGGCTGCTGAGGCGGACACGGTGGCCGGTCTGCTTTCGCTGCGCGAATTTCAGCCGTTGGATATTTACGCTACGCGTTCTGTGTTGCGAATTCTGCGGGAAGACAATAGTCTGTTTGCGCTGCTCGATCGGGTGGCGCGGCAAGCCGTGTGGAGGGAGATCCAGCCAGATGTGGAGTTCCCGGTGGGGCCTCTCAAGTTCCGCCCATTTTCATTGCCGGGCGGTTTTCCCGGCTTCGTGCGAGCGGACCGCAAAGCAGAGCTGGATGCGTGCGAGGCCGTGCTCGGCTTGTTGATCGAGTCCAGCTCGGGCGGGCGCATGGCGTATCTTCCTGGCGTGGCGAAGGTCGAAGAATCGTGGCGCGAGTGGCTGGATGAGTGCGACGTTCTGCTGTTCGACGGAACGTTCTGGACTGAAGACGAGTTGTGCCGCGTGCGTGGAGACGGAAAAAAAGCTGCTGAGATGGGGCACCTTGCCTTGTCCGGCCCCTGCGGCTCGCTCGCCGCACTGCGCGACATCAAGTGCGCGCGCAAGATTTTTTTCCACATCAACAACACCAATCCGATTTTGGATGAATCGAGCGCGGCGTATGCGGAGGTCCGCGACGCCGGATGGGAAGTGGCTCGCGACGGAATGGAGATTTGCATATGATCGCAACAGCGGAGGAGCCGCTGCTGAGCGCCGACGAGTTGGAGCGGCAGTTACGCGCCGTGGGCGAAGAGCGCTATCACCACCAGCACCCGTTTCATCGCCTGATGCACGAAGGGAAGCTGACGCGCGGCCAACTTCAGGCCTGGGCCTTCAACCGCTACTACTATCAGAAGACCATCCCCATCAAAGACGCTCTGATTCTGTCGCGCAGCGAATCGCCCGAGTTCCGCCGGGCATGGAGAAAACGCATCGTCGATCATGATGGCGAGCCCGGCACGCCGGGTGGCATCGAAAAGTGGATCAAGCTCGCCGAAGCGACCGGCGTCCCGCGCGATCTCGTGATTTCCGAACGCGGCGTGCTGCCGGCAGTTCGTTACGCCGTGGATGCATACTTGGCCTTGGTCACCAAGCACAGCTTCGTTGAAGCGGTGGCGTCGTCGCTTACGGAAATGTTTTCGAAGAACCTGATCAGCCTCCGCATGGACCGGATGGTGATCCACTATCCGTATCTGTCGTCGAGCCTCGGATATTTCGAGTCGCGGCTGTCGCAAGCCCCCGAGGATGCGAGCTTCGCGTTGAATTGGGTGAAGCAAAATGCGAAGACGCGCACCGAACAGGATTCGGCCATCAGCGCGCTGCGTGCCAAGTGCGATATTCTTTGGGCGCAATTGGACGCGCTCTATTTCGCTTATGTGCAGCCGGGTTGGCCACCGCCGGGCGCCTTCAGGCCGGACGTGGATTAAAGAGGTGGCAGAACCTGAACCTACAAACGTCCCGCGACTGGCGCCAGGTTGCCGGATGACCGAGTCCAAGGATCTTGGTCCAGTGCTGCTGATGCCCGAGAATATGCTACGCCTGACCGGGCCCGGCCCGCGCATCATTGAACTTTGCGACGGAGCGCGCACGCTTGCGGACGTAATCGCTACGCTGCAATCTGAGTTCAGCGGCGCGGATCCTGAAATGATCCGCCGGGAAGTACTGGCGTTTCTGGCATCCTTGAACGACCGAAGGGCGTTAGATTATTTATGACTTCTGTGCCGCGCGCCTTGATCGCCGAAGTCACTCATCGCTGTCCGTTGCGCTGCGTGTACTGCTCGAATCCTTTGGAAATGCGTTCACGATCCGAGGAACTGAGCACCGCGGAGTGGCAGCGCGTCTTCGGCGAAGCGGCTGAGTTGGGTGTTTTGCAGTTGCACTTGACCGGTGGCGAGCCCTTGGCGCGGCCGGATGCCGAGCAATTGGTGAAGTCCGGGCGAGCGGCGGGGCTGTACGTCAATCTGATCACTTCGGGAATCGGACTCGCAGAAGCCCGCTTGGAAGCGCTGCTGGCCGCCGGTTTGGATCACATCCAGCTCAGTTTCCAGGATGCCGAACAGGCGCAAGCGGACGAGATCGCCGGAACGCGCGCGCACTTGGCCAAGATCGAGTTGGCGCGGCGCATTCGGAAACATCGCATTGCTTTCACCATGAACATTGTGGTGCATCGGCGCAATCTCTCGCGTTTGCCCGAGATGATCGCGCTGGCCGAAGAATTGCACGTCGACAAGCTCGAAGTTGCCAACGTTCAATATTACGGCTGGGCTTTCGAGAATCGGGGCCAGTTGCTGCCGACGCGGGAGCAGGTGCGCGATACCATCGCGATCGTGGACGCCGCCCGCGAGCGATTGAAAGGCCGCATGCGCATCGATTGCGTGCTGCCCGACTATTACGCGCGCTATCCCAAAGCTTGCATGGGCGGCTGGGGGCAAGGGCTAATACTGATCGATCCGGCCGGTGTGGTGCTGCCTTGCCATGCGGCGCGCGTTATTCCCGGTTTGAGTTTTGATGACGTGCGATCGAAGCCGCTGCGTTGGATCTGGGAGGAGTCGGCTGCGTTCGAGCGCTTCCGCGGCGACGACTGGATGCAGGAACCGTGCCGCTCGTGCGAGCGCAAAACGCGCGATTTCGGCGGCTGCCGCTGCCAGGCGTTCATGTATACGGGAGACGCCGACGCCACCGATCCAGTCTGCTCGCTCGCGCCGAAACGCAATTTGATCGACGCTGTGATCGCGAGCGCGGCGACCACCGAAGTCGAGACGTCCGCCCCGAAATGGGTCTACCGGATCAATCCATCCAACACCGCGGCAAACACGCCCGCGCAAACTCCCCGCGCTTAATCGATCAGACCATTGCGCACTGCGAATCGCACCATTTCGCCGATGGAATGCAGATTCAGCTTCTCCATGATCTTTCCGCGATGCGCATCCACAGTGTACACGCTCAAGTTCAAGGCGGTCGCGATTTCCTTGTTGGTTTTTCCCTCCGCGATCATCTGCAGGACTTCGCGCTCGCGGCTGGTGAGCAGGTCCAGCGGATCGGTCACGTGCTTTCGATAGTCGCTCAGCACAGCGTCGGAAACGCCAGGGCTCAAGTATCCCTCGCCTTTGGCCACGGCGCGGACGGCGTTCACCAGATCGCTGTCGATGGAATCCTTCAAAAGATAACCACGGGCGCCCGCGCGCAGAATCTCGCGTACGTAAACCGAGTCCTTATGCATGCTCAAAGCGAGAACGCGTGTTCTGGGCGCCGAAGCCACCAATCGGCGCGTTGCCTCGATGCCGTTCAGCTCTGGCATCGCAACATCCATCACCACAACGTCGGGGTGAAGCTTTTCGGCCAGTTCCACGGCCTCGCGGCCATTTCCCGCCTCGCCCACGATCTGCATGTCGGGCTGCGCTTCGAGAATCAAGCGGAAACCTTTCCGTACCATTGCGTGATCGTCAGCCAGCAGAATGCGCAGCATATCTAGTTCTTAGCACTCTCGATCGGAGCCCACAGATCTACGGCCACACCGTTGCGAGAGTCGATTGCGAGTTCGCCTCCGACGCTTTGAGCCCGCGCCCGCATGCCCACCAATCCTAGTCCAGACGCCCCATTACTTTGAAAGCCGCGTCCGTTGTCTTTCACCGCAAGATGCACGCGGCTGCCGTTGCGCTCCAGCTCGATCGCGACGCGCGTTGCTCCCGAATGCCGCGCGACGTTGGTCAGCGCCTCCTGCACGATCCGAAACAGGTGCGTCTCGGTTTGGTCAGGAAGGCGCCCTTGAAAGCTGGACCGATAATCCACGTCGATGCCCGTGCGCTGGCCAAAGCGCTCCGCGAGCCAGCGAATGCCTGCGTCCAAACCAAAATCATCCAGAATGGTTGGCCGCAACAAGTGCGAAAGCTCGCGCACATTTTGTATCGCCTCGTCAATCAGGCGCCGGCAATCCTCCAGTCGCGCCGGATCAGGCGGCGCCGCTGGATCGAGAGCGGTCACGTTGGCTTTGATCGCGGTGAGGGACTGGCCCAACTCATCATGCAGCTCGTGCGAAAACCGCCGCGCGGCCGTTTCCTGGCTTTCTAGCATGTGCCATGTGACGCGCGCCAGATCGGACGATTGCTGCTCCATCCTTCGAAAGAGCTGCGTTGTGATGCGCACGGTGAAGATCGCGCACACCAACGCGAGCAACACGCACCCCCCCAGCAGCCCGAGCGATTCCTTCACTAGTTGCGCCGAGCGCTGATCGATGCGCGATTGTGCGGCCAGCGTGCGGGTGTAGTTGCCAGCCACCATTTTCCCGACGATGGCGGTCACTTCTTCGTGCCGGCGCAACAGATCCCGGGACGTATATGTCGGCACGTTCTCGCGTACCAGCAAGCGCCGGGCCTCGCCCGAAAAGCCTTGCACCGCCGCGCTGAGTTGGCGCCAAAGGTCAGCTTGAGGAGTACCCGCGGCTTCGGCGACGATCCGCTCCACGGCCTGGTCGGCTTCGTCCAACTGGGCGAGCAAGCGCTCACGCTCGGAAAGCTCGGGCCCGCGCGAAAGCTTGTAGAATGCGGCATTCAGCGTATCCTGCTCGCGCTGCAACTCGTCAATTAACTGAGTTGTGATCAAGGCGTTGTGAATGATTTCAGCCGAGCTTTGTTGGATCAGTTGCACGCTCTTGAGGCCGATGAAGCCGGCCGCCAGCAATAGCACGATGACGGCTGAGAAGCCGACAATGAGAACGCGCAGGATCTTGCGATATGTAACTGGATCGGAATGCACGCCACTTATAGCATCGCGCAGACGCGGCACCCGCTGAATCGCCCGGCGAGGCTATTTGGAGTCCCGAAAACGGGTAAAGTTTTGTTCATTAAGATCCGCACTGCCCTCCCCCCGCATTTTGGCTCCAGGAACTCCGGTACGCGGGCTATCGTTGATTTTGGCTTCCAGCCGCAAGATGGTTATGCGAGGCGGAAATGAACCCCTCGCAAAAGGAGAACCAAAGTGAACAAACTTATTTTCGCCTCTCTGTTGAGCGTGGGAGCCATCCTGGCCGCCCAGACACCGGCTGCGACAGCCCCAGCGGCCAGCAGCAAGCCTGCTTCGAGCACCGCAAAGGTGAAGAAGACCAGCAAGAAACATCACAGCAAGAAAACGAGTGCGGTGAACAGCAACAGCGCGAAGCCCGCGTCTAAGTAATTCCGACGCGACCACGCGTGATTTTTGCGCCCGGAGCGGCAAGTCCCACAGAGTGGCGGCGGTTCCGGGCGTCCTATTTGTTGGGCGCGCTATAATCGCGAGCGTCCGAATGCTCCAAGCGCATCAGGTTTATTCCCTCCCACCGGACAAGCTGCAACGTGCCATCGAATACGCGCACGCCGGTTATTGGCTGCATTTCGCAAGCGAGCTTCTAGGCATCGCGATTCTGGCCACGATCATCTTCACCGGGCTTGCGGTCAAATTTCGCGACTGGGCCGAAGCCGCGTCCAACCGGCGCTTCGTGCAAGCCCTGACCTTCGTTCCTTTACTGCTCGCCGTCAACGACGTCCTCTATCTTCCGGCAAATGTCTACGGGCAGCACTTGGAACTGAGGTTCGAGCAGTCCATCCAAAGCTGGCCGTCCTGGTTCTGGGACTGGACCAAGACCGAACTGCTGACCCTGGTGTGCGCCGTGCCGCTCGCCGTTCTGTTATACGCGGTGATCCGCCGTAGCCCGCGCCGCTGGTGGCTGTACTTCTGGCTCGCGACGTTGCCGATCATGGTTGGCGTGATGTACCTGGAACCAATGATCATCGAGCCAATGTTCTACCGCTTTGAGCCGCTGGCTGCGACGCATCCCGCGCTAGTGAATCAATTGGAAAAGCTGGTAGCACGCGGCGGGCTGGCGATCCCGCCCGATCGCATGTTTGAGATGAAGGCCAGCGAAAAGCTCAATTCGCTGAACGCCTACGTTAGCGGCTTCGGCGGCTCCAAGCGCGTGGTGGTGTGGGACACGACGCTCGAAAAGCTGACGACCCCAGAAGTTGTTTTTGTCCTCGGCCACGAGATGGGGCACTACGTCCTGGATCACATCCTCAATTCCCTGCTCTTACTTCACGCGGGCTTGTTCGCGCTGCTCTGGATTGCCTCGCACCTGGCGCGGCGCATGGTTCCGGATCTGGGCGACTGGTCGTCATTGCCCGTGCTGCTGCTTATCGCGATGGTGGCAAGCGTTCTCTCGGATCCCCTGGTCAATACCTACAGCCGGTGGCAGGAGCATCAGGCCGACGTCTACGGTCTCCAGATCACTCGCGGCATCGTGCCGGCTTCGGCCGCGGCGCATTCATTCCAGGTAATGGGCGAGATCGGACTCGATGAGCCAGACCCAAATCCGTTCATCGTTTTCTGGCTGTATTCGCATCCTTCCACATCGAGTCGCTTCGATCTCGCTCTGAAATACGGAGCACCGAGGTGATCGCGCTACCCGGCGATCCAGTGCGGCTGAATCCAGCCCAACGAAACGCCCGTCATCACCACGCCAAGCACCATCACGATGGCGGCTGATGCCACCGGCATCCATCGAACGAACGGATTCGCGCTCGCGTGTCCTCCACCGGGCAAAAGATTCTTGGCGTAAATCACCAACACGCCGATCGCCATCAACACCAGCGCCAGTCCAAGGCTGAAGGCAACCAACAGCAGAAGACCGAGGCCCACACGCCGCAGAGCAATTGCGGTTAGAAGCAGCACCAGGGCCGTTTCGCAAGGCACCAATCCGCCGCTCACACCCAGGGCAACCAATCCAGACCAGGAGAGTTCGTCGGGCATGTGCGTATGGGTATGGCCGCCCGGACCGTGCGAATGCGTATGGCCATCGTGAGTGTGCACGTGGGGATGATCGTGATCGTGGTCGTGATGATGTTCGTGAGTGTGATCATGATCGTGATGATGATCATGCCCGTGCTCGTGCGAATGCGCATGGCCGGCCCCACGCAGCCGCTTGTACAGCATCCATCCTCCGATCACGACGATGGACAGCCCGGAGATCGCTCCTAAGACTTGCGTCACCTTTTGCGGCACCACGTACTGGAACAGGAACAGCGTCGCGAGACCCAGCAGGAAAACCGAAACGGTGTGGGTGAACGTCACCATCCCGCCCAAAAACGCCGCATGTTTGAGCGTGCCGCGAGATCCCACCAAATAGGCAGCGACGATGGTCTTGCCGTGCCCAGGCGTGAGCGCGTGCGCCGCACCCAAACCAAACGCGATCCCGATGGCAGCAGCGATCATCCACGGCGTGAGCGCCTGCTGATGTAGCAGCCGAGTGAGCGCGTCCGACTGCGGGCCGGCAACCTGCAAAAAAGCAAACGTCGGAATCATTGCACTAGCATTCTACCGCTGACGAGAAGCAAGGGCTTGACATGGGACCCCGTGGGTTCAAGAATCAGGCCATGAAGCTCGCCGTACTGTTTCTTAGCGCCATCTCTCTAACCGCCCTCGCGGCACGGCCCGCGATAGCGAAAGGCAGCGGCGTCGGAATTTACGCCATCATCGACCAGGTCACGTTTGACCAGGCTGGGCCTTCGCCCAACACGATCCGGATTTCCGGCGTCTTTGCGATTCCCGTGCCAATGACCAGCAACTCGTACCAGGCTCCTCGTCGAGGTTATCTTTATTTTCGAATTCCACCCGGACGCGAATCCGCTGCGCGACGGGACTGGGACCTGCTAAAGGCAACGGCGGGAACCGGCGAGGTAGTCGGATTCGCCTTCTACTGGATGCCGTACCGGGTAGATCCGCGGGGAAGTCAGGCTCTGGAGATTTCGATTCACGCACCCGGCGCCACCGCTGAGCCGGAAGATTATCCTCTTTCGTTTCCGAAGACGATCGTAAACGGCGTTACGACGCAAGAGAGGATCATCAAGGCCAGTGATCGAGACGCCGACTTTGATGCTCAGGTCGCAGCCTCGCTAGTGAGCTTCGTGAAATAAACCGCGCAGGGCTCACCAGACCCGGCACGGATGCTCATGCACCATCGGCTGCCCCACGCGGCACGCGAATGCCTTGCCGAACTCCGGCATATTGGAAACAACTCCATTGATCCGGTACTCATCGGGTGAATGCTCATTCGTGATCGCGTTCGCTCGCTTGCTCTCGGGCCGCTCGTCGCCGCAAGCCCACTGCGCCATCCCGATGAAGAACCGCTGGTCCGGCGTAAATCCGTCGTTGGGTTTCAGGTCTTGATCTTTGGTAGCGCTCTGCCAAGCCAGGTACGCCAGCCACGTGCCGCCCAGATCGGCCAGATCCTCGCCCAGGGTCAGCTTGCCGTTGATCTTGATGTCGTCGATCACGGTGTACTGCGAATATTGATCGGAAACACAATCGGCGCGCTTCTGGAACTCGTCGGCGTCACTCTTGGTCCACCAATCCTTCAAATCGCCCTTCGCGTCGTACTGGCGGCCTTCGTCATCGAACCCGTGCGTCAGCTCGTGGCCGATGGTCGCGCCGGTGTTGCCATAATTCGGCGCGTCGTCCAGCTTCGGATCGTAGAGCGGCGGCTCCAGCACGCCGGCTGGAAAATTGATGTCGTTCATCTGCGGATTGTAGTAAGCGTTCACCGTGGGCGGCGTCATGCTCCACTCCGTGCGGTCCACCGGCTTCCCAATCTTGGTAAGCTCGCGCCGAGATTCGAATATAGTGGCGCGCTCCACGTTGCCGAAATAGTCGTCGCGAGCGATCTTAATGGAGCTATAATCGCGCCATTTGTCAGGATATCCGATCTTATTAACAATCCCGTGCAGTTTTCCCAGCGCCCGCTGCTTGGTTTCCTCCCCCATCCACGGCAGTTGCTTAATCTCGCTTTCCATGGACGCTTCAATGCCTTTCGTCATGGCGACGGCGCTCGCCTTGGTGGAAGGCGCGAAGGTCTTGGCCACGAACACTTGCCCCAAAGCTTCTCCCAGGTCGTCATCCACGCGCCGCACGCACCGCTTCCAGCGCGGCGGCATCTGTTCCACGCCGCGCAGGTACTTGGCGAAGAAATCGAAATTGGCGTTATCGAAAGACGCAGGCAAATAAGACGCCTTGGAGTGAACCAGATGCCAGCGAAGATATGTCTTCCAATCCTCGAGTTTGCGGGTCTTGAGCAGCGTCTGCAGCTCTTTGAAATACCCCGGCTCGGTTACGTTGACCACCGATGCGTCCGGGGCCTGCGACGTTTCGAAATAGTCCGCCCAGCGGAACAACGGAGTGAGCGCTTCCAGTTGCGCGGGAGTCATTTTGTGGAACAGCTTGTACGGATCGCGCTTCTCCACGCGCGTCAACGAAGCCTTCGCCATCTCGGTCTCGATGCTCATCACAGTCTGAGCGTGCGTCTTTGCCAGCGCCGGAGCCTCGCCCAGAAGTTCGAACATGTGCTGTACGTGCAGCAGGTACTTCTGTCGAATTTCCTGCGATTTCGGGTCAGTTTTGGTGTAGTAGTCGCGATCCGGAAGTCCTAAGCCGCCGGCATCGAGAAAAGCGATCACCCGGCTCGAATCCTGGAAATCCTGATTGGAGCCGAAACCGAAGAACATTCCGTCTCCCGCGATGGTAAGATGCTCGCGCCCCAAATACGCCGCCACATTGCGAACCGAGCGCAGTCTGGCAATTGCATCCAGAGCCGGCTGGAGCGGCGTGAGGCCCGCCCGTTCCTGCGCCTGTTCATCCATGCAGGCCGCAAAATAGTCGCCGATCTCGGTCTCCACCAGGCTCCGGCCCGGACTCGGCTTGGAAGCCTCCACGAGAATCCCCCAGAGGAACCGCTCGTTGTCCTCGCTCAGCTTCGCGTACACGTCCCAGCGCGCCTGATCCGGAGGAATCGGATTCTTCTTGATCCATGCTCCGCAGGCGTAATGATAGAAATCGGTGCACGGGTCCACAGAGCGGTCCATTGATGAAACGTCCAGGCTAGGGCTGTACGGCAGCGCAGAGAGCGGTGAATCGCTAGTCTGCGCGCTGCCGACGCCGGCCACGGAAATGAAGAGCAACAAGAACGTGGATCTCACAGTGATATAGTAAAACACGAAGCTTCTAAGTAACAGCCCGCAAAACGGAGCGCGGCGGCCTCGTTGCTCGGGCGTATTGAGGGTGCCGCCGCACCCTTTGCGGGCTAGGTAGGTACCGGTCGCGCGAAGACTGGGAGGCCCTTCCGTTGAGAAAACATCTTCAAATCTGTCTAATTTTTGCGGTCGCCTGTGCAGCGCGCGCCGCCGACTCGAATGCCATCCCGCGCCTGCCGGATGGCAAGCCCGATCTTACGGGCGTCTGGGAGATTCCGTACGTCCCCGATATGTCCAAGGGCATCGGCCCGCTGCCCTTCACCGCGTGGGGAGAAGCGGATTTCAAGGCGTACGATCCCTCGAAGTTCGATTACACCGCGCACTGCCTGCCGGCCGGGCTCACGCGCCAGATGAATACGCCGATGCCGCTCGAGATCTTTCAGATGCCCAAGCGCGTCGCAATATTGTTCGAGGCCTGGAACACCTTCGTGATCGTCCCGACGGATGGCCGCGATCATCCCAAGAATCCCGATCCCACCTGGATGGGCAATTCGGTCGGCCATTGGGATGGCGACACCCTGGTGGTGGATTCCATCGGATTCAACGACAAAACGCGCCTGGACACCATCGGCCACCCGCACAGCGACCAGCTCCACGTGATCCAGCGACTCAGCCGCGCCGACGCCATGCACTTGAATTACGAAGTTACCGTCGACGATCCGATAGCCTACACCAAGCCCTTCACCAACAAGCGCGTGTTCACGCTGAAGCCGCAATGGGAAATCATGGAGTATTCGTGCGAGGAGAACAACAAAGAAATAACCGAGCATCACGTGAAGTGAGCTTGCACGACTGAACGCCCGCTGGTATTCCCTCCGCCGCGAAAATGGCCCTTCAATCAAACAGTAAAAGGAACAAATGAACCCCGAACCAATCATGGACATGGCCCATCTGGGTCATCTGGAGATGTTGACTCCCAAACCCGAGGAGAGCCTGCGCTTTTTTGTCGACGTGCTCGGCATGACCGAGAGCGGACGCGAAGGCGACTCTGTTTACCTGCGGGGCTGGGACGATTACGAACGCCACACCTTGAAGCTGACGGCGTCCAAGTTGCCCGGCATGGGCCACGTCGCGTATCGCGCGCGCAGTCCGCAAGCGCTGGAGCGGCGAGTGGCCGCGCTCAAAGGCTCCGGCTTCGACATCGGATGGACGGACGGCGATCTCGCCCACGGCCCGGCCTTCGTCTGCCAGGATCCCGACGGCCACAAGATCGAGCTGTACTATGAGACGCAGTGGTATCAGGCCCCGCCCGAGCTCAAACCAGCGCTGAAGAATCAAGCGCAACGCTTCCCTGCCCGCGGCGTCAATGTTCGCCGCTTGGATCATTGGAACGGGCTGGCAGTCGACATCGAAGCCAACCGCGAGTTCTTCCAGAAATATCTCGGCTTCCGGCTCACCGAGCAGATCGTGCTGGACGACGGTTCGGAAGCCGCCATGTGGATGACCTGCACCAACAAGAGCTACGACTTCGCTTACACGCGCGACCACACCGGAACCAAAGGCCGCTTCCATCACGTCACCTACGCGGTGGACTCCCGCGAAGACGTGCTGCGCGCCGCCGACATTTTCCTCGAAAATGGCGTCTACATCGAAACCGGACCGCACAAGCACGCCATCCAGCAGACGTTTTTCCTATACGTCTATGAGCCCGGAGGCAATCGCGTGGAGGTTGCCAACGCGGGAGCGCGCTTGATTCTCGCGCCCGATTGGAAGCCCATCCGATGGTCCGAAGCGGAGCGCAAGAAGGGCCAGGCCTGGGGTTTGAAGACCATCGAGTCGTTCCACACTTACGGCACGCCGCCGGTGGAAGCCAAACACTAGCGCTTCAAAACGACAACGAAAGCGTAGCTTCCAACTGGTTCTGCGTGGTGTGCGTCGTCGCATTGTCGAACACCTGATTCCCCCAACGCGTGTAGCGGACTTCCGGCACCACGTGGATACCCAACGGATCGATGAACTGAACGCCGGCGCCGCCCACCATCCCGATCCCGGAGCGATGCGCGGGTTTCACCGGGGCGTTCGTGCAACAGGTATTCACGCCGGAAGCATCCGTGGTATCGATGGACGTCCGGATTCCGGTAGCCACGCGCCACGCTCCCCCGCCCTCTACGAACCAACGCGGCCCACCGGGGTGGCGCGCCGAGCTGTAATATCGCACCATGAACGGTATATCGAAGATTGCGGTACGTGTGTCCTCGTGAGTGCTGGTGATGCTGGTTGACGACGTGGTAATCCCGTTCAAGATCGTGGTTGTCGTGGCCGTGACGGTTTCAGTGAATTGATATCCGAGCCGCTGGTACAGGATATTGGCGTCGACCGCAAAATGGTTCGAGATTCGAAACTGACCGTTCACCCCGTAGCCATACCGGCTGGAGGCACCTTTGGTTTGGTCCTGAGTGCTCTCGGTCGAGGAGTTGTTGGTCGTGCTGCTCTTTCCGGAGATCGGCAAAAGCCCGAGCACCGACAACGTAACACCGCCCGTAAAACGGCGGCCGGACTCGCTCGTGTCCGGCGGAGCTGCGGAAGAAGACGTTCCGGCGCTGGGAGCCGGCGGCGGGCTCTGCGGCGCGCTCTGTTGCGAGTCCTGACCCTCGGCGCAACATAGACCTAGAATGAGGCACACATTGAGAACTGCAAGCGTCTTCAGACAATCCTCCACGCAAATGTTTGATTGGGCGCGATCCGTCGCAACCCTATTCATCCTAATACGGACCAACGCCCCTGCGCAGGTACACCCTCCGCGCCAGGTTTACCAAGTTTTACTTGCAGCCAGGCGCGCATACCTAAGAGCATCACTCATATCGCAAGGCCTCGGTCGGATTCAGTTGTGACGCGCGATTGGCCGGCAGCATTCCAAAAATCACTCCCACCGCAAGCGAGACCGCAAAGGCCACCACCACCGACGTCGGCGAGATGGACACGCGGATGGCATCGGTGAAGAATCGCACGCTGAGTGGAATTGAGATGCCAACCAGAATGCCGATGAAGCCTCCCGCCATGCTGATCACAATCGATTCGGTGAGAAACTGTTCGAGCACCGCGTGGCGCGACGCCCCGACGGCCTTGCGCAACCCGATCTCGCGCGTCCGCTCGGTCACGGTCACCAGCATGATGTTCATGATGCCGATTCCGGAGATCATTAACGCGATCGCCGAAACTAAGATCAGCACAATGGTCATCACCAAGGCGATCTTCTGTGCCGCCTCCAGAATCGCCGTCAGATTTTCGACGTCGTAACTTGCGCCCGCGCGATGCCGGCTCGCCAGGATCTGCTTGATCGCCGCCGTTAAAGGCACCACGTCGGCGGCATACCGGGTTTGCACATACATCGGGTCGATACGCTCAATGGGAATGAACAACTTCATCACGGTGATGGGCATCAACACTGTCTCGTTCGTGATCTCCGACACTCCGAAGGTTGTCGTCCGTTCCTTGAACGTTCCCACCACGGTGAACCGCAGATCGTATAGCTTGATCACCTGGCCCACGGCGTTTTGCACGCCGCCGAACAGTCGTGTCGCCAGCTTCTCGGTGACCATAACTACATGTTGGCGGGCCTGCACATCGCCGGCGTCGATGAAATGCCCCGAAAGGAGCACCATGTTCCGGACCGTCGGATAGTATTCATCGGCGCCAATCACGGACACATCCTGTTCCTTCCCGTTGATCAGCAGCCGGCCGGAGTTGGACATCACGCCCGTGGCCGCCACGATGCGCGAACCGAGCTCGCGGCGAATGGCTTCCACATCGGCCGTCTTGATGAAGTCGGCATCCACCTTGGTGGCGCTGTTCGTGCCGGCGGAATATTGCGCATAGATCAGGTTGGAGCCAACGCCGCGGATGGTGTCCAGAATGTACTCGCGGCTGGTGATTGAGATGGTAACCACGAGAATTACCGAAGCGTTGCCGATCACCAGACCCAGCGCCGTCAGGAAACTGCGAAACTTGTTGGCCCGCAGGGCTTGTAGGCTGAAACGCAGCGACTCGCCGAAATACATCAGGCGCCGGACGCTTCCTTGAGCAGCTTTTCAGCCTCCGCACGCGGAGGATCATCGGGCGTCAGATTGCTTCGCAGGTACTGCATCAGCAAAGTCTTCGCGCGATCCAGATGGCGCTTCTCCTCCACGTACGTGCGGGCGCGCGCAAAGCAGACCTCGGGCGAGTTGGGCGCGAGTTGCTCGGCTCTATCGAACGCCGCTTCACTCTCTTGAATCCGGCCGTGCTTGGCCAGATAATGCGCCAGGTCCAGCACGCGGCCTACTTGGCGGGGCGCCACTTCCACGGCGCGCCGGAGGTGCTCCTCCGCGGTGTCAAACTGCTTGCGCTTGTCCGCTAGTTGAGATAGCGCGAAGTGGCCTTCGGCGGGATTACCTTCGGCGATCCGTTGCGCGATCGCTTCCGCTTTGTCAAAGCCGCCTCCCAGAAAGCCGGGCGCCTCCAGATAGTAATCGAACAGATCGTTGAGCGCTTCACCGTTGTTGGGGTCCAGCGCCACCGCCTTTTCAAAATAGGCACGCGCCTTAGAGGCATACTTGGGAGCTGAAAATGGCGATGACGTCTCGGCGCGCCGTCCGTAACTGCGGCCTAGCCAGAGTGCATAGCCGGACTTCCCGGGATCCAGCGCCAAAGCTTTCTCTAAGACTTCGGTGGCTTTCTTATAATCGCCCAGCATGAAATAGCTTCTTCCGGCCAGACCGTAGGCAGCGTCACCCGGATGGCCGATCTCGGCGATCAGCAAGAGAGAGGCTCTGTAATCGGTTTGTTGATACAGTTCTTCGGCCCTCGAAAGCGGATCCGGTCCGGTTAGGGCGGAGTTCAACGCTGCCTGGCCAAATAGGGCTGGCAAAACGAATGTAAGCAAGGCGAGTAAACGCATGCTCAGGAATCCCCGGCTCAATTTGTCTCCCATTGTAACGCAGACCACCAGCTCATTCAGACTCTTGTGTCCGTTAGATGCGCGCGCGCCGATCTTGGATACAACAAGCTGCCGGATCCCGCACCGGAGAGATCCATCGTAGTATGCTGAGAGTGAAAGTTAACTCCTGGGAGGGACAAACGTCATGCTCGCTCGGTTCCGCGGGTACATTTTGGGTGGTTCTTGTTTCTTGCTTTTCGCCGGCGCATCCTGGGCGCAGATTGCGGCGATCGAAGGCGACGTCAAAGGCGCGGACGGCCAGATGGTGAAAGGCGCCGTGATCCAGATTGACCGTCAGGACATGAAAGGCACCTACAAGGGAGCCAAAACCGACAAGAAGGGACATTACATTTACAACGGCTTGCCTTTCCCGGGCACCTATAACGTCAGCGTCTACGTCGATGGCGATAAGAAAGACGAGCTCAAGGGCGTCAGGACTCAGCTTGGCGATCCGGTCCAAGCGTCGTTTGACTTGAAGCAGGCCGCCGAGCAGCAGAAGGCGGCGCAGGGCGCGGCCCCTTCCGGCGCACCCACCCCTGAGCAGGACCGCAGCCTGAGCAAGGAACAGAAGGAAGCGATCGACAAGCAGGCCAAAGAGAACGCCGCGATCATCGCCAAGAACAAGGCTCTCAACGACACCTTCAACGCCGGCAAAGAGGCGCTGTTAGCGAAGAATTATGACGGCGCCGTCGACTCGTTTCAAAAGGGCGTCGAAATGGATCCGTCGCAGAACGTGATTTGGGCCAACCTGGCGGATGCGTACGTGGGCGAGGCGGGAGCCAAGACCGGCCCCGACCAGCAACCGGCGCTCGACAAAGCCGCCCAGGCATATGCCAAGGCCATCGAACTCAAACCCGACTCCGCCGGATATCACAACAACTACGGGCTCACTCTGGCCCGCCTGAAAAAGTTTGACGAAGCGCAGGCGGAATTGAACAAAGCCGCGGCATTGGATCCCCCCTCCGCGGCCCACTACTACTACAACCTGGGCGCAGTGTATGTAAATGCCGGACAGTCCGGCCCCGCGGAGGCGGCGTTCAAGAAAGCCATCGACACAAATCCGGACTATGCCGAGGCGCAGTATCAATACGCCACGGCTCTTTCGGCTCGGTTGTCCACCGGTGCGGACGGCAAGGTTGTTGCACCGCCGGGGATGAGGGAAGCCTTGGAGAAATACCTTCAGCTTGACCCAATGGGCCAGTTCGCCGATGCAGCCAAAGGCCTCCTGCAAGCCATCGGCGCAACCATCGAGACTGACTACAGCAAGAAAGGCGCACCAAAGAAGAAATAGCGAAAACCTCAATTCGACGAGCGTACCCCTGGGCGTCTGCGCCAGCGGACGGAAGCTGCCCTCGTCAGATGACAGCACGCATACATGATCGATACGACCAATGTATTGTGGTACAGCGAGATCAGCGTTCAGTTCCTGTTTGCTCTGTATCTGATTTGGACGCAACTGGCGAAAACGTACCCGGTATTCACGATCTGTCTGGCGTGCGATGTGTTTCGATCTCTTGCCGCCATGTATTTCATGCGAGGCGCGGTGGGGGCGCGGCTGCCCCTCTCGTATACTTATTTCTGGCTTTGGTCCGAGCCGTTTTGGTTATTGCTTCAGGTTGCCGTTGCTTTCGAAGTGCATTCCAGGATATGGAAGGACCACTCATCCGTCCTCCGTCAGACACGCCTGCTTCTGCTCTTCGCTCTCTTGATAGCTCTGGTGGCCGCGGGGATCCCGGTGCGATCCGAAGCCACCCGCGCTGCGTCTTCTCACCTCGTCCTGGTGATGCATTTTGGCATTCAGGCCACCCGCTACATATCGAGTGTTCTCGCTGTTTTCCTGATTCTCTCCGCCGTTTTGTTCCTGGTCGTTGTGGGAAATATCAGGGCGCAGAGCGGGTTCCAACACGAAGGACTCATGGCCGCCTACTTTGCAATTTATGCCCTGGCGGCCTTCCTGATCGATGTTGGCTGGGTAAGGGCGATGTTTGTGAACGGATACTTCCTTGCGGCGCTGACGCTTTGCTTTGTCGCATGGTTTAGCATTTTTCGGCCGAACCACGTGCCTAGCCAGTGAGGGTTTGCCGCGGCAGGGCCGTTTAAACCCTGCCGCAAACGTGTCGGTTATTTGCGCGGGCAGTCGGGCGGGCAAGTCGGGAACGGTACCGCTTTGCTGTGTGATGGTGAAGCCTGCATGGCCACGATTCCGGCGGCGGCGAGTGCGAGCCAGAGTGAAAGAGTCAGCTTTTTCATGTCGAGTCTCCTTGGATTGGGTGGTCCCGCAGCCTCGCAATCAGGCGTACGGTCCGTGAATTCAGACGAATTCGCGAACAACAGTAACAGAAGGGTTCCGCAAGGAGTGATAGAACGAAAGTTCCGGTACGTTCTGTAAGTAACGGTAATTCCAGAAGAATTCGGCCAGCGTCTGGAAAACTACTGGATCGATTATCTCGACTTACTGCTTAAACTTTTCCAGTATTCTAAGATTCTTCGCTTCCGGGTTTGGTTCGCAGAAATCTGGAACCTCACGCCCTCGCGTTTCGTCTAGAAAAACAACTTAAGCAGCTACGTCTCCGTGCGGTACCCTTTCCCCAACAAACCAACCCCGCACGGAGACATTCCGCCCGAGTATCACGGTTATATTTTGGGGTCACCAGCGATCTTCTAGCAGGTTCCTAACTGGTTTACGCGCGATGAGCGGCCGGTTTAAGTAGTGCAGCAGGGGCGCCATGGCCCTAAAGCGGGTTGCGATCTCGGCCTGGAGTTTGGGTGATGTCGCCAGGCTAGCATCCAGCGTCACGTCCAATAGCCAGTCTTTCATTTTGATGAATCTGGCCGCCGGGTGCTCCGGATCGAAGCCTTTTGGCGATCGAGTAAGCGCGTCCCCCTGTAGGCCACCTGTCAGTTTGCGCGCTTTCTTATCCGCCAAGATTCGACTGAGCTCCGCGTGCGTCTCAGCGATGTGATTGCGCACCAGGAGCATCACGTCCCGATCAGGGTGCCAAATACCGGCAGCCACTTCGATCACCTCAGGCGAAACGCTGAAATAGAAACCGCCGGCCCCCAGTCGCTCGCCGCCGCGCCTGGAAAATGAGGCTGCGATGTGCGTCTTGTACGGCGTTTTGTCGGCGCTGAAACGGGTATCCCGGTAGATGCGGAAAACCGCGTTCTTCGGCTCCGTCACATGCTCCGGCGCGAACTTGGCCAGTTCCGTGTTGATCGCTCCCACCAGCTCCAGCATCGGCGCCTTCACGTGCTGTTCAAACAGGTGTTTGCGCGGCTGAAACCACTCCCGGCGATTGTTACGTTTGAGTCCGCGGAAGAACTTCACCATCTCATCAGGAAAACCAGAAAAACCGGGTGGCACTCGATTGCTCCTTTATAATTTGGACAAGATGATCGATAGAAACACTGTCGATCGCCTGGCCGGTATTCCCAATGTATCTGTGTCCGAGGGAGTCTTGCTGAGCGATCATACGCGGTTCGGGATCGGCGGACCGGCGGAGCTGTACGTGGAGGCCGCCTCCGAGCCCGCTTTGGCCGCTGCATTGCGGATCGCGCAGTCGAGCGGGGCAAGCTACAGCATCATCGGCGCGGGAACGAATCTGATCGTCTCCGATGTTGGTTTCGCCGGTATCGTGCTGCGGTTCACCGCGAATCAGATTTCGAGCGACGGAACGCTGGTTCGCGCGGAGGCTGGAGCGGAATTGCAATCGCTTGTGGATTACTGCATCGAGCGTGGGCTGCGAGGCCTGGAGACAATGACCGGCATTCCCGGCTCGGTGGGCGCTGCCATCTACGGCAACGCCGGAGCCTATGGACATTCCGTTGATGAACGCGTGGAGTGCGTGAATTTCCTGGATGATCACGGACTCCGCCACTTGAACGCGTCCGAATGCCGGTTCCGTTATCGCGAAAGCATTTTCAAAGCGCAGAAGGATTGGATCATCCTCGGTGTCGAATTGCGTATGACAGCGGCGCCCGCTGCCGAACTGCGCCAAGCCGCCGCCGAGATCCTCAAAGTTCGTCTCGCAAAATATCCCGCGGCCATGAAGTGCGCTGGCAGTATTTTCAAGAATCTGGTTCTCGCCGAACTGCCCGAAAGTGTCCGTCGGCAGATTCCCGAACGCGTCATCCGCGAGGGCAAGGCTCCTTCCGCCTATTTCTTGGAGCAGGTGGGCGCCAAAGGCATGCAGCGGGGAGGCGTGCGAGTGGCGGATTATCACGCCAACTTGATCTATAACGATGGCGGCGGCACGGCCCGCGAACTGTGCGCGTTGATTAGCGAGCTGAAGTCACGGGTGCGCACCCGGTTCGGCCTCGATCTTGAAGAGGAAGTACAATACGTAGGGTTCTCTCCGGTCTGAATCGGTATTATGCTTAAGTTAATGCGTCTTTTGGGGCTGTTTATTTGTGCGTTGTGCGTTCAGCTTGCCCCCGCGGCCGATCGCCCGGCTCCCGTGATCGTGGAGCTGTTCACTAGCGAAGGCTGTTCGAGCTGTCCCGCCGCGGATCGCTTGCTGTCGCGGCTGGAACAAACCCAGCCCGTGCCCGGCGCACAAGTGATCGCGATCGAAGAGCATGTCGACTATTGGAATCAGCTGGGCTGGAACGATCCGTTCTCCTCGCCCCAGTATCGCGCGCGCCAGAACGACTACGCGGTCGCTTTTCAAGCCAACAACATTTATACGCCGCAGATGGTGGTAAACGGAACCGTGGAATTCGTGGGCAGCGACATAAACCGCGCGTATCACGAGATTTCGGCAGCGGCTCAGGCGCAGACAACCATGGTCGATCTCGGAACGGGGCCGAATTCGCGCGACCCGGACCTGCTCGACCTCTCGGTCCAGGTGAGCAATCCCAAAACCACCAAATGGCGGGACTCGAATGTTTACCTGGCGGTCACCGAGATCGGCCTGGCGACATTCGTGCAAGGCGGGGAAAACGCCAGCCATACGGTGCGGCATTCCGCGGTGGCCCGCAGCTTTGGAATCATCGGACGAGTGAATCCGCGCGGCGCGAACGGAGGGCAATTGGTTTCCACTCTGCGCTTGCCCCGGGAATGGAAGCGCGAGAACTTGCGTGCGGTCGTGTTCGTGCAGGAACGCGACTCGTTCCGTATCACGGGCGCGAATGTGATCGATCTGCATTAAGAGCGCAGAATCCGCCGGGGTCATATTAGAATCAAAGCTATGTCTATCGTCGTTGTTGGTTCCGTGGCTTACGACGGAGTTGAAACTCCGCATGGAAAAGTCGAACGCATGCTGGGTGGCGCATGCACTTATATCTGTTTGGCCGCCAGCTATTTTGCCAAAGCCAAGATTGTCGCTGTGGTGGGGGACGACTTCGCCGCAGAAGACGAGAAACTGCTCGTGGATCGGGGGATCGATCTGGAAGGCTTGGAACGCGTCAAGGGCGGCAAAACATTTTTTTGGGCCGGCGTTTATTCCCAGGATATGAACGACCGCACCACGTTACGCACCGATCTCAACGTGTTCGCGGACTTCAATCCGAAGGTGCCCGAAAGCTACAAGAAATCGCCTTATCTGCTGCTTGGCAACATCCAACCCGCCCTGCAACGCAGCGTGCGCGAGCAGATGAACGGTCTGCGGTTGGCCGGCGGCGACACGATGAACTACTGGATTCAGGATTTTCGCGAGGACTTGCTCAAGACCATAAAGGACTGGGATTTCTTGCTCATCAATGACGGCGAAGCCCGCATGCTTTCGGGGCAGAACAATTTGAAGCGGGCGGCCGCCAAAATCATGGAGATGGGGCCGAAGACGCTGGTCATCAAACGCGGCGAATACGGCGCCATTCTTTTCCACGGCGACTCGCACTTCATTGTTCCGGCATATTTGCTCGAAGAAGTTTTCGATCCCACGGGCGCGGGCGATTGCTTCGCCGGCGGCTTCATCGGCTATCTGGCCGAGCAGGGCGTCGATCTCAAAGCTGGACACGTGGGCGCCACGGAAATCAGCCGCGCCGTGATCTATGGCTCGGTGATGGGCAGCTTCTGCTGCGAGAAGTTTGGCGTCGATCGCTTCCGCACGCTCACCCGCGACGAAATTGACGCGAGATTCCAGGAGTTCCGGGACTTCACCAAGTTTTGAAACATCTCTGGCTCGAATTGACGCTGATCGTCGCGGTATTGGCGGCGATCGGCGGCGCGGCCACCTGTTACGTAAATCATTCCGGCTGGACTTTGTATTACGGCGACGCCGAGGCGCACCTGAACATCGCGCGGCGGATTGTGGATTCACGGCGTCCGGGCTACGATCAGATCGGCACGGTATGGCTGCCGCTGCCGCATTTACTGATACTGCCGCTGGTGCGAAACGATCGCTTGTGGCGCAGCGGATTGGCGGGCGCAATCCCTTCATCAGCCTGTTTTGTTTGCGCCGGCGTCTTTCTCTACGCGGCAATGAAACGCGCCACGCGATCATCGGCGGCGGCCCTGGCTTCGCTCGGATTGTTTGCCTTCAACCCGAATTTGTTGTATCTGCAATCCACGCCGATGACCGAGCCAGTTGTCCTGGCAGGGTTGATGGCGCTGCTGTATTTCTCCGTTTTGTTTCGAGAAACGCAATCGTTCGCGGCGGTGGTTGGCGCGGGCATCGCCGGCATCGCGGCATCGCTGGCACGCTACGAAGGCTGGTTCGTCATTCCGTTCGCCGCTATCTATTTCTTGATTGCCGGAAAGAAGCACCGCATTCTCGCGACGCTGCTCTTCTCGTCGATCGCAGCACTCGGACCGCTCTACTGGTTCGCGCATAATTGGTGGATCTACTCGAATCCTTTGGAATTTTTCAATGGGCCGTATTCAGCCATGAGCATCTACCGGCGCGCGCTGGCGCAAAACATAGCCCCGTATCGCGGCGATCACGATTGGCGGGCCGCGCGGCTCTACTACAGCACGGCCGTACTCCTGTGCACCGGTTGGACTGCGGTGATCATCGCAATCGCGGGCGCTGCCGGCGCGGTTCTCAAGCGGGTGCTTTGGCCGATTCTGTTTGCAGCGCTGCCTCCCACGTTCTATATCTGGAGCATGCACTCGGGCGGTACGCCGATCTTCGTTCCTTCGCTCTGGCCTTTTTCCTACTACAACACCAGGTACGCACTCGCCGCATTGCCGTTGCTCGCGATCGCCGGCGGCTGCCTGGTCCTCGTCGTGAGCGCGCGCTGGCGGCCATACCTGGCGGTGGGGATCCTGATTGCTGCCGCCGCTCCGTGGCTCATCCGGCCTCAACCCGGCGACTGGGTCACTTGGAAAGAATCTCAAGTCAATTCGCTGAATCGCCGCGTGTGGACCCAAGCCGCCGCCCAAGCCCTAGCGTCCAGCTATCATGCCGGCCCGGGAGCGGGCCGCGGAATCATGAGCAGTTTCGGAGATCTGACCGGAATCCTGCGCGCCGCGGGAATCCCGTTGCACGAAGCGCTATATGATGGCGACGAACCCGAGTGGATGGCTGCTACCACCCGTCCCGACTTGTTTCTGCACGAGGATTGGGCCCTGACTTTCGCGGGGGACACGGTCGCGACGGCCATTCAGAGGGCGTCTTTCAAGGCTGGTCCGCGCTATCATCTGGTACAAACGGTCAAGGTGAAAGGCGCTCCCGTCATCGAGATCTACAAACGCGACTGATCCAATGTCCATCCCTTTTACCAAAGCGCACGGCGCGGGAAACGACTTTTTGTTGAGTTGGGCCGAGCAGGTCCCATCGGTTGACTTGCCTTCCACCGCGCGCGCGATTTGCGGCCGCCACACCGGCATCGGCGCCGACGGCTGGATGCTGATTCGCGGCAATTCGATTCGCCTGTTCAACGCGGACGGCAGCGAGCCCGAGATGTCCGGCAACGGTACGCGTTGCGCGGCGGCCCTGCTAATCGATTCCGGGCGAGCTGGGCACGACTTGGTGATCTCGACTGGCGCGGGCCCGAAGCACCTGCACTTGCTCGAACGCAGCGGCCGCCATTTTCTGTTTGAAATGGACATGGACACGCCCAAGTTCGACAAGAGCGAGATTTACTATTCGCTGCCGCTGCACCTTGGTCCGCAAGAAGTGACTCTGGTTGACGTCGGCAATCCGCAATGCGTGGTTTTCGTCGATGAGTTTCCGCCGGATTGGGAAGCCATCGGCGCTGAGATCGAAGGCCATCCTCATTTCCCGAAGCGGACCAATGTGTCGTTTGTCCGGGTGGCCGATGAACACACGATAGACACTCGCTTCTACGAACGCGGAGCGGGAGTAACGCTGAGTTCCGGCACGGGGTCCACGGGCGCGGCGGTGGCGGCGATCCTTCGCAAGCTGGCGGCGAGTCCCGTAACCGTGCGCACTCCGGCCGGCGAATCCTTGCGCTTGCGATGGGACGATTCGGTGTACCTGACCGGCCCCGCGGAGATTGTCGGAACGGGCCACTTCTTTATCTAGTTGTACCAACGTAGGACTCGGAGAGCGCGCAGTGTGTTCCAGCGGCTTGCCCTGCCGACGCCGGTCTCCATCTCCAATGGCAAATGTTCGGGATGAAGGAGGTTAAGCGGCCAGCGCCCGTTCTGGTGGCGACGTTCAAGCACGGTTTCGATGGCCTCGCTGACGCGGCGGTCGGGTTTGATTCCTGCATTCCGCAGATAATCGAGTCCGCGCAAGACGTCGTAGTGCCAAAACGTGGGGTACGAGAAACGGAGCCAGCGTTTGTCGATGACCTTACCCGTTCGAAGCGAGCGGAACATGCGGCGCTCCAGCAGGTACGTCTCGGCCCGCTTGCGGGCCTTAGCGACTGCCGCCGATTTGCGCCCTGCTCGTTCGTAGTCGAGCAGCCCTTCGAGCACGCAGATGGTGGTATGGAACGAAGAGCGCCGGCTTTTGGGTGCTTCGCAGTTCCAGCCGCCATCTTCGAGCTGCTCGCCGAGGAGCTGATTGGCCAGTGCTTCGTTCGGTTCTTTGAAATACGCGCCTAGGCCGAGGATTCTGCCGTTGATGCAGGGCTCGACTTCGCCGTGAAAGAAAGGACGGTTATCGAATTCCTTAAACCTCAGCCGCTTTTTGACGCGGTCGATCATTTTGCGAGCCTCCTTGCTGGCGGGGTCGAGACCGAGGTCCTTCAAGACGACGAGACTGTAGAGGGTAACCAGCAAGCCTCGGTCTTCCTTCGGCCCGCCCCAGTTGCCGCCAGGAGATTGGAGGGCAAGAAGTCGGGCTCCCCAGCCTTCAGTTGCGACGCGCGACCGCTCGGCTGCAATCGCGTTGGGGGCTTCACAGGTGAGGTCCATCATGACCTGCCAACGGATGGCCGGGTCAGAATCGAGGAGCCATTTGAGATGCGCGGGTCGAGGTCGGTAATCGTCTAGGCGCATGGGTCTGTTATACCAGCGGTGTGTAAGTTTTGACCAGTGCGCTGATAGGGCAAGCGCGAGTGCGCGCGCTACACCACGTTAGAAATAGGCTTTGATGGCCGTGAAATCGTTCTCGAACTCGGTCAAAAGTTCGGGCACCCGCTCGCCGAGACCAATGTGTTCCAGCACATCGTCCGGCTGATCGCTGGGAGCTTCGAAGAGACTGACGAAGATGCCCTTCCCTTTCACGTAGCGATCGGCGGCGTTTAGAACGCGGCTCAAGGTGAGTTGACCGTTCTGGACGGGCGTCGGATCAACGTCGGGATTGACGTGGAAACGAACGGCGGTCTGAATCGGTTCGGGCAGGTTCCATTCGGCCAGAGCTTCGGCCGAAAGCTCCGCATGGGTCATGCCTAGAATCTGGATCTCGTATTCGCTGGTCCACTTCTTCTCGCGCTGGCATAGCAGCGAGATCTGCTTGTATTCGTCGTGGAGGCCGATAGCAACCAGCAACAGCCCGAGGTCATGGAAGAGCCCGGCGGCGAACCCGCCTTCGGCATAATCTACGTGCAGCTTTTGGGCTAACAGATCCGTCAGAATGGCCACGCCCACGGAGTGCTGATTGAAGTTGGGCGTCGACCAGCCCGGAGGCGTCTTCACCTGATTCCACATGCGCGCCACCGACATGGTGAGAGCGGCATTCCGCAGCTTATTCAGCCCCAACAACGAAACAGCGTGGCGGATAGAGTTCACGGTTCCAGGAAAGCCATAGAGAGCTGAGTTCACCAGCCGAAGAATGTTGCCCGCAAGGGCGGTGTCTTTCTCGATGAGCTCGGCGATTTTGGCGAACGAGACGTCTTCATTAGCCAAACTGGCGATCAACCGATTCAAGATCGGCGAAAAGGGCGGTAGCTGCCCCAAAGCTTTGAGCGATCGCTCGCGTACCGTCGGCGTACTGGCGGGAGCTGTCACGCTTGGATTATCGTCTGTTCGTGTCAAAAGCTTGAGTACTCCCGCGCTTTTGTACCATGGAACAAATGGACCCCACCCCCGCCCTTGCCATCCACAACTTACGCAAAGTCTATGGAAATAAGGCGGCTGTGGACGGGCTCGATCTGGAAGTGCCGCGCGGCTGCTTTTTTGGCTTCCTGGGACCGAACGGGGCGGGCAAAACCACGACGATCCGGATGCTCATGGGCCTGGCGCCGCCGACCTCGGGCACGATCGAGCTTTTGGGGCTTTCCATGCCCGAACACGCGCTGGAGGTGAAAGGAAGAATCGGGCTGGTCCCTGATGAATCCTTGCTGTTCGACCATCTCACGGGTCTCGAGTTCACCGAGTTCGTCGGGCGCATGTATGGATTGACGCGGCCGGTGGCGCGCGAGCGGTCGCGCGAGCTGCTGGCGTTGTTTGAACTCGACGGCGAGCCGGGCAAACTGATTGGCGATTACTCCAAAGGGATGCGAAAGCGGGTGGCAATGGCGGCGGCGCTGATCCACCGGCCGGAGTTGTTTTTGCTGGACGAGCCGTTCGAGGGGGTGGACGCCGTGGGCGCGCGGCTGATGAAGGAAATCCTGCTCGATCAAGTGCGGCGCGGCGCTACGATGTTCCTGACCTCGCACGTGCTGGAAGTGGTGGAGCGGCTGTGCGACCGTGTCGCGATCATTCATGAGGGCAAGCTGGTGAAGTCGGGGACGATGGCGGAGCTGCGAACCGGCTCGGAGACACTGGAGGACGTGTTCGTGCGCGTGGTGGGCGCGGATCATCCGGCGGAGACGCTGGACTGGTTGTAGGGCGGACCCCCTGGCTGCTCGGCGCAGAGTCCGCCGCCGATCGCGTCTTCGCTACCGTGGCTAATTCTCAGAAGGCTTTTCCACCTTGTCGATGACCATGACGTCAACCGGCGCCTTGGTCGATTCCAGCTTCAATCCCAGCTGCTGCTGGAAGGCGGCGAACACATCCGGAGCGGCATCGGGATTGTCGGCCGCGGGAAGTGGAGCGCCACCAAGACGCACCGCCTGAGCCGCATCGAGCGTGAACGTCAGCGTGAAATCGTATTTTTCGGAGAGGCCCGACTGGTCCACAACAGGTTTATCCAAAAAGTTTTGCAACACCGCAGTGACTTGCGACATTGGAGAGTTTCTGAAGGTGAGTGTCGTTCCCGATGCAGTTCTTCCGAAGTAAAATCCGGGAAGTCCCTTCGGATCGTCCTGGCTCCTGATAATTTTCGCTCCGGCTTTGGTGATCGTGACCGCGTATGCCGAGAGGTCTCTCTTCTCGAAATGGAATTTGAGCTGGAAGCGATCGGCCAGCAGCTTCTGAATCATCATCTTCATCTGGTCGACGTTCGGCTGGCCCGGCGCATCGGGCTTTCCCGTCATGTCGTACTTCTCCGATTCCGTCCAGGCCGGTCCGCCGGTAAGCTGCTTGGGATGCAGCCAGTAAGCCAGGTTGATCAGATCGTGCACCGTCGTGTTTGTTGTGATAACCTCCGTGCCTCTCAACGTAACTATTTGGCCCTTACTGGCAGGATCGCTCGGCTTGATGGTGGCCACTTCGAATGCGGGATTCGCATTTGCCGCCATCCGTACTGGCGGAGGTGGAGGTTCTGGAATCGCCCAGGCGGTCTCGGGAGTGGCGCGTGCCAGGGTCAAGGCCTGCGGAGCGCCCAGGGTCAACGTCCCCGCGATCGAGTTTCCGTCCCCGCTCAGCTTTCCTTCATAGTTGCCGTTTATGGAGGGAATCGTCATTTTTACAGTCGAACCGTCCCGTGTGATCGTAGTCGCGATAGGCGGCGATGGTTGGTCGACGATGTGGAGCGTAGCCTTCGGCTTGTCATTTTCCAGCGCGATCGTAAACACGATGCGCACTTTTTGCGGGCCGGCCTGCAATGTGCCCTGCCAATTGCCGGCTATATTCTGGGCTTCGAGCGCGCTTCCCTGCAACGCCGCCAGGGCCATCATCCACAACGTCAACTTTTTCATCGGCGACCTCCTGTTTCCCTCGCTCATCAAATAAAGCCGGCGGAAACGCGGCGTTTCTGATGCGCAATGGCTCCCTAATTCGAGGCCCCCGTGCCTTCGAAAGGATAATCCTTGCTCACCCAGTCGGTGTGCAAGTTCGTCGGCAAGCTCAATACCCGCACGTGCGTGAATCCGAGCTCCTTCAGCGTGCGATACGCGGGCCGAATGTTCGGACACTTCGCCATCGGGCAGCAGCCGCAGTAAATGACGAGATCGGCGTCTTTGGGCAGCTTTGCGACCGCGGTTTTCAGCGCTTCAACCCCCTCCGGCTTCGACGTCGGACCGGCGTTGATGGCATGCACGATGTGCTTGCCCTTGTACAACACCGGAAACGCCACCGACAAGAGGACGGGAGCCTTGCCCGATTGAATCGCCTTCGCAAGCTCCGCCGGCTGCAACAGCTCGCCGCGAGTCCAGGGATCTGAGGCTGCTTCCTGACCAAAACAACTCCAGCAGGCCAAGCCCAAAATCGCAAGCGCCTTTTTATGGTTCATAACGAAATTGTCGAACACTTTCATGCACGTCGGCCACCGCCTGCGGAGGTGTGGATCTCAACTCTCGGTAATCGGTAGCTAGCGTCAGAAGCTTACATGAGGCAAAGTTGACTCGCCGGCGCTTCCTGGAACAGCGGGGGCACAAGTCACCATAGGCGACAAGAACGAAGCCGCTGGCGCGGCGGACGCTTCGCGTGGGTAAAGGTACGAGCAATCAGCTGACGCGAGCAGTATTGTGTGGGTCACAAGGAGGTCCCTGTGACCCACAAAGACCGTGACATCGGCGGCGGCCTCGCCCGCGGTGACTGTGGCGTCCGGCCCTGGCACGTGGCCATTGCTGGGCATCGAAGGGGAACTGTTGCGGAGTATCCGGTGGTGCGCTAAATCTGCTTCGTCAGCAGCCCGCAAGACCTAGTGGGCGAAGAAACGCAAGGCCAAGTCATCGTCCTAGCAAGTCCATGCACTTCGGCGCTCCGCTGGAGCCGACCGTATCTAAGCTGATTCGGGCGCGCGCTGCGAGTTCGAGGGGCGAAAGATTATCGACGTACCACGCGTGGGCGATTCGGTCCATCGCGGCACCCACGAGCGGGGTTATTGTTCGCAAGCTGGCCCGAAGCGCGACGCCGTTGGTGATTCCGCCGTGCAGAACTAGATTTCTTTGACGATAGAGCCTGCGAAAAGCGGCCGTTGTGTACGATTCGATGTCTTTCAAGACCGGGTGCGGATCAGACAATAACTTCTTCAGTCGCTGATACGCCGCGCGGTCGGAATGATCCGACAGCGTGATCACGGGCTGATTCGTAATCTCGTCCGCGATCATTTCCGAGCGATCACGATTCGTCTGACAGGCATTAAGTCGTGCTGCAAGTGCGGGATCGGCTTTGGCCGCTTGGTACGACAAGACCGTTAGTTCAGCTCTTGGAAAAGAACAGGCTGCAATCGCGCCCATTCGGTCAGCTACTACGGCATGATTTCCCGGTTCGCTCAATAAGGCTTCAAATGCAGCCCATCCCGATGCGACAGCCGTGGCGGGGGCGCCCGAAGCTAGTGGTTCCAGTAACTCGATTCCCGCGTCAACCCGGCTATACGACGACTGTGGGTAAAGCTGATTCTTTCGCTCCAGTGAGTGGACGTCAACCTCTCTGCCTTCATGAGCGAGACGGAATTCCTTCGCCACACCATCAATCCAGGCGATCGGCAGCAAAGTGAATTGACGGTTCGAGCCCACCCTGACTCTAGCAGCCATGGATTCTAATCGCTCGCGCATCGACTCGATGGCAGCGTTGGGATCGCGAGCGAGGATGCGGATTGAGACACCGCCCTTTTGCCTGATGTCCTTCACCTCAAAGTCGCGGGATTTGAGCCATTGCGAAACGGCAGACGCATCAAGCCATCCAGCCGGCATACTGTCTTTGCGCTTCGTGAAGGCGCTGAAGACGGCAAGAACTTCATATTCGCGGAGCGGGTTCATCGCCAGACTGTGGGCATCGTCGACGATGTCGGCGAGCGGGCGAACCCCCTCCTCGTAACGCAGCTTGAACGACCACCATCGGTGCAGAAACGGCTGGCTGAATCCATGGTCCAACAAATGGCTTGCAATCGCTCTTGCTGTTCTTTCTGGTGCGGTTCGGCGAGTCGATCGGAGCGAGGCAGCCCATCGCGTCAAATACTGAGAGTCGATCTCCTCAACGAGCTGCTGGACGACTCGGTAGTCCATCCCTAAGAACCGAAGTTCGGTGCGCAATGCGCGCTGGAGGGAGTCTTTCCTTTGCTTATCGCCCACTCCGGGATCGCTGCCTGCGAGAGCCATCGCCGCTCGCGAAAGGTCCTCGACAGAATTCTGAAAAAGAATCGAAGCGCGCACTGCTTCGGAGACTTCCAGCAACTCCTTTAACGTCAAGATAATACCGATAGTCCAAAGGCCTCGATGCCAAGGAGTGCGCGTGCCAAAATAATCGAGGAGTCGCGCCCCCACTAGGGTTTCGTACTGGCCGTTGACATCGATCATGAGCTTTGGTAGATTGGCAGCAGGACGAAAGTCCGCGATCTAACAAGGGGCACGTCCTCCACCCGATGGCTTCAAAACCGGACGGTTGAGCACAAGCCCCTTTTTCATTTTCCGAACAGATAGATCCTACCACAGCAAACATGTCCAGCCGCAATGAATTGGTTCGTCGGCTTCACGGGGAAATGGCGGAGGAAATCGCTGCGCTCAACCCGGAAGACCCACGCGGACCGTTTTGCCCTTTGTGCTTGCGCCCTTTCGTTCTTGACTCGAAATCCGACCAGCGCCCGACCGCCGAACACATTGTTCAGGAAAGTCTAGGCGGCACTCTCGAATTTCCTACGCTGACGTGCGCCCGCTGCAATAACGACGATGGTCGCCGCCTGCAAGGGCACCTGAAGAAGGCGATGCGAGCGCTAGATTTCCTGAACGGCAAGGGCAGTATGCCCACCGTAATTCACAACGACGTCGGGCACGTAGTTGCCAATGTGGACTGGAACATGGCTGCACCGGTGCAGATTAAAGTTCTTGGGGAGAAAGCCAGCAACGTCGAAGCTGTAGAAGCGTTGCCAAAACTATTTCGCGAGAACGCGAAGATCAGCATGACGTTTAAGTTCGATTTCATCCACGAGCCGTATCTGCGCGCCGTTCTGCGCGTAGCCTATCTTGCCGCATTCAAGCAGTTCGGCTACAACTATCTCTTGAGTGAGGGCGCGACGCAAGTACGAAGAGTTCTGAACGATGGGGAATTACCTGGCGCGTTTGTCATGGAAGCTTTTCCAAGCTCCGATCCGTTGCAACCTGTTCTGATTCACGCCATTGATTCCTCAGCGATGCTTGTTCTTTTCCGCCTTGAGAATCTGACTACTCAATGGCTCGCGGTGTTGATTCCTGGTCCAGTTGGATGTCCCTGGGATGTGATCGGCAATGCCGTCGCGAACGCGGAGCGCCTGATGCTGCAGATCAAATTTGAGAAATTGGAAACCGTCGTCAATGTTCGATTCGGCAAGGAGCCGATTGAACAGCTCAGGCACCTGAAGGTTCCGGCCGCCGTCTCTCCGAGTAAGACCTGCCGAAGCTGAAACTGAAGTCGCCAAGGCAGTTTGGCTCTCGCGCGACCAGCCGGTCGATTGCCTTTACGAAACGTAAGACTCGCGCCGGCGGGCGCAACCTATTGCAGTGACGTCAGATTGTGTGGCTCTCCGGCATAAGATTCGAACCACGATTCATGGCGCGCCTGCTAGCCGTTACCGGTACTAGCTTTGCCGACAAATCGGACCCCACTCCAAACCGGAACAGTAAACTTAATCTTAATGAAGAAAATCGGCTTCCTCTCATTCGGCCACTGGACCCCTTCACCGCACTCGCAAACGCAGTCCGCGGCCGACGCGCTCCTGCAGTCCATCGACCTCGCCGTGGAGGCCGAGCGCCTCGGAATGGACGGAGCCTACTTCCGCGTTCATCACTTCGCCCGGCAACTGGCATCGCCGTTCCCGCTTCTCGCGGCCGTCGGTGCGAAAACGCGAAGGATTGAAATTGGCACCGCGGTGATCGACATGCGGTATGAGAACCCTCACTATATGGCCGAGGACGCCGGCGCTGCGGATCTCATCGCTGGCGGGCGCCTGCAGTTAGGAATCAGCCGCGGCTCACCCGAGCAGGTCATCGAAGGTTGGCGCTATTTTGGCCACCTCCCGACGGAAGGCGAGGACGATGCAGCCATGGGCCGCCGGCACGCCGAAGAATTTCTCCAGCTGCTGCGCGGCAAGGGCTTCGCTCAGCCGAACCCGCGTCCCATGTTTCCCAATCCGCCAGGGCTGCTGCGTCTGGAGCCGTACTCCGAGGGATTGCGTGATCGTATCTGGTGGGGGTCGGCTACCAATGCGACAGCCGCCTGGGCCGCCAAGCTTGGAATGAACCTGCAGAGCTCAACCCTCAAATTCGACGAGACCGGCGAGCCGTTCCACATCCAACAAGCCGCCCAGATTCGCGCGTTTCGCGCAGCCTGGAAGGAGGCTGGCCACGCTCGCACTCCGCGCATTTCGGTCAGCCGCAGTATCTTCGCCTTGATCGACGACCGTGATCATACCTATTTCGGACGAGGAGGCAAGGAAGAGGACCAGATCGGTTTTCTTGACGAAAACACACGGGCGATCTTCGGCCGTAGCTACGCCGCCGAGCCGGATGTCCTGATCGAACAGCTTAGGAAAGACCAGGCGATCGCGGTGGCCGACACGCTCTTGCTAACCGTCCCAAACCAACTGGGCGTTGCCTACAATGCGCATGTCATGGAGGCAATTCTGACTACTGTCGCCCCAGCTCTCGGTTGGCGCTAAGTCGGTCGGAAGGAAGCCTGTTCAAAACAGCCCGATCCGTCGATAGTCATACGTGGCCGACAACTGGGAGTGTCCTCAGTGTGGGAACCAGAATCCCGCCGCTGCGCCCACATGCATCTGCGGCAGCGCCGCGCCTCAGGCAGCCTTGGAAACTCCATCGCGACCCAGGCGCCGCTTTCCGCTCTGGGCCGCTGCACTTCCGGGATTACTCGTACCCTTGTACCTCTTCGTCAATGCGACGGTACGTTTCTCGAACGTGACTGGCGCCATCACCGGAGATCATCCAAATTCGTCCAAGACGCTGACTTGTGTGGATACGTACGGTATTACTCTCAACCTAAGCGATCAATATGTTCCCGAATGGGCACCGGGAATACCGGCCGCTAACCCGAATAAATCGCCGAAAGTATCGACAGTTCTCACCGGAGTGGCCCGCAATGGCTGTCAGGAGAATCTGAAGAATGTCCGCATTCGATTCAAGGTTCACGACGACAGCGGGCAGAAGGGAACAGGAACCTACCTCATCGAAAGTTTGCCGATCGGAGACGTGAAGCCGTTCGAGCGTGCCTGGATCGGGCGTGTGACGTCCTATGAAGTAACTGCGGAACGTTAGTCATCACCGGCGACCGGAACCGATCTGGCGCCGCTCAGACAATCCCAAACTTCTTCCAACCCTTTCTACCTCTCCTTCAACAAACTATGTCCACCCGCCGGTCGGCTGCATCCGCGGCCGTGCTATCCCAGTAGCGCAAAGGGTGCGGCGCGGAAGGAGGTGTTTTTTCCGCGGGCTCGCGCTTAGTCGATCTGACTGAGCAACTTCGCTGGGGCATGTCATCGGAAAATTAGAAGGGGGCAGAGGAACGTAAAATCCCCACCCTCCGCGACGTTTCCCGGAGGGTGGGGCAGGAACTAACGCGACGAAGACGACTTATTGGTCGTTATTGTTACCGTCATTACGACCGTTGACCGGGCCGTGGCAAGTGCCGACGCCCTTGTCGCTGTAAGAAGCCGGACCGGTTGTCTGTGCAGGATCCTTCAGTGCCGACTCAAAATCCCACGCGTAGCCGTTCTGATTGAGCGTCAGGCCCATCACGCCCCAGAATTCCCCGCTGGACGCCTGGAGATTCTCCGCGTTGAAGTTGTTGTTGCCGCTAGGATCGGAAGTTGTGCCGGTTGTGGCGACGGTATCAAGTGTCTCGCCGCCGGTACCCACGACAAATTCGCGGATGCCCTTGCGTGGATCGTAATTCCCGGAGGCGTCCAGGGGTCGGTAGCGGGCATAAAGATGATCGTGTCCGTTCAACACCAGGTCAGCTCCGTACTTGTAGAGCAGTTGCCAAAAGGCAACGGCGGTCGTGCCCTCTAAGCCGAGGCCGTTGGCAGGGCTGAACGTGGGCTGGTGCCAGTAAGCCAGTGTGCATGCGGAATGGTTGGCCGCGAGATCAGCTTTCAGCCATGCGAGTTCGGCGGCAAACCAGGAGCCTTGGTCCGAACAGCCGCCCGGCTGTGTCTCGCACTCTATATTGAGCGAGATAAGGTGCCACGCGCCCAGATTATAGGAATACCAGCCATCTCCGACCCCGACTGGGCCCCCTGCCGTGTTGGTTCCGAGTCCGCCCGTTTGCTCGAAGTGCCCCGCCTGTCCATCCGAATACGGCACGGGTTGGGTGAAGGTACCGCCGGTGTCAGGGTTGCCGGCGATCGTAGCCGTCATCACGGTTCCATCGGCATTGTGCTGGACGCCGTTGAAGTAGGAGAAGTAGCCATAGCCGGCAACGCCGATGGCGCCGTGCTCGACATAAAACTCGTGGTTGCCAGGCGCGGGCCGCGTGATAAATTTCAAACCGCCATAAGTCGTTTCGTACGAGTTCTCAAAGTCCGAGTATTGTCCTACCTGGTATTGCTCATCTCCGACCAGCGCGATGGCGTTAGGCTTCATATTCTCAATCTGTTTCGCAGTGGCCGCCTGGGACGCGTACAGATTCTGAGTGGTATCCCCGTTGCAGTTTTCATTCGCCTTCTCACCACTCGGCTCTGTCTCGCCCGGCTGGCAGGCGACGTCGCCAACCACCGCAAGCACGGGCGAGCGGCCCGTTGTTGCGTAAGGCCACGGATTGTCGTTGGATCTTGGATTCTGTGCCTTGGCCCCAGGTGCAAATGCCAGCAATGAGGCGGCCGCTCCCATGAGCACTGCCGCTCGGAACCTTTCCCGGATCGTCTTCATGCAGTTTCTCCCCTTTGGACTTGTAGTTGGATAGTTGCCAAAGTGGTAAGCTTATCCCTTCAATATTTCGTGTGTATCTCGAACGTGTGAAAAAGCCGTAACACTCGCCACGTTCGCACGCGATGCGGCGCTTAGGCGTAGCGAAACAGCGCCTTGAAACCAAAGTCCATGTGCTGCTGGATATGGCAGTGAAACAGCGTGAGGCCCGGTTGGTCGGCAACCAGATCCACGGCGGCGCGTCCAAATGCGGGAACGATCACCGTATCCTTCTTGATGCCCGCAGTCGGCTTGCCGTTGAGCTCGACAAGCTCGAACAGGTGCCGGTGCATGTGCAGCGGGTGGGAATCGTCACTGCGATTGTGAAACACCAGCCGGTAGCGCCTCCCCTGATGGAACACGAATTCCCGTTCATGCGGATATTCCTTGCCGTTGACGAGCCAATGATTGATCCCATGGGGCCCGCCCGGCACTTTTTCGAAGACCATGTCGATGGTCTGGTCTGGCGCGGGATGCGGCGCGGTCTTGCCAAAAATCGTGTAGTCCCAGCGCGACTTCGGAGGCCGAGTCCATGGCGCGGGCTGCCGCTGTTGATTGGCGTACTCCACCACGATGCCCATCCCGGATTGTCGCGCGACATCGCGGAGGTCCCCTAAAATCCAGACACCCGGTTGATTCATCTCCACGATCGCATCCACGCGTTCGCCCGGGGCGATCTCGATGAAATCAACCCGCTGAGGCGCGGGAACGGAATTGCCGTCCAGAGCGATCACCTGAAACTTGTGGCCGGGAAGAGCCACGCGATGAATTTGCGCAGCGCTGGCGTTGAGCAAGTGCATCAGAATGCGCTGACCCGTTTTCACGCGGAGGGGATCCCCGGCTCCGAGTATTTTGTCGTTGATCGAATAAAGAGGAGCGCTGACTTCGAGTCCGTTGGGACGCCGGTCCGGAGTGGCGGGCTTTTCGGGCATCGGGTCGTTGGGATCCGCCGCCATCTCGTCCTGATCCATCGTAGACAGAAAATATTGCCATTCACGCAATGCCAGAAAGATTTCTTGATCGTAGAGCCCCGGGTCATTCGCGGAATCGATCATGAGAAAGCCGAACTGGCCGGTGTAGGCGCCGCGATGCAGATCCAGCATGGCCTCGGTATGCGAGTGGTACCATCGCGAACCCGCCGGCTTGGCCACGAATTGATAACGCCGGCGGCCATGCGGAGGCACCGGGGGTGTACCTTCTTCCTCCGCCCCGTCCACGTCCGAGGGAACGAACAAACCGTGCCAATGCACGTATTCAGGAACGTCCGTGTCGTTCACAACCTCTACGGCGACGCGCTGGCCCTCTCGCACCCGCAGCAAGGGACCGGGGACCTGGTTGCTGTAGCCGATAGTGCTGAGCACAACCTGGGGTGCCAGCTCGACCATCACCGGTGCGATCCGCAGGGTGAAATCCGCCGCGCGCCCGGTGGCCTTCGGTTCCAAGGTCGCCACCATCGGATGCGCTGGCGACTGCGCGAACGCGGGCCGCAGCTTGCCTGCCCCCGCCCCAATTACGGTGGCCCCTCCAAGCCGCACAAAATCCCTTCGATTCATTTGATCCTCATCCCGCCTGCAATGCCAACGCCGGCGCGATCGCCAGAACCTGCCGGTATTTCATCCGCAAGGGCGCTTCGCCTTCGTTCACGTTCGCCCCTGCCTAGGTAATCGGCACCGAGGACCATGCTACCCAACTTTCAAGGGTTTGTCCTAACGGACAAGCCGGAAGTAATCCGTTCGACCACCAATGCGACGGTAACGAATGGTGGCCGCCGCACTGCGTCTCCATCGCGAGGCCCTTCCGGATCGGCGAGACTGAAGTGACTCAGCAAGCGTGGGATTAGGTCATGAGGTATTGCAAGGCCGTTGCCATGGACCTACCCTCTGCGGGGCAATGGGAGTGCGCTGAGCGCAAAGGGTGCGGCCCGCACCAGCACATAGGCAAGTAACTGGCCCGGGCCGCGCTCCGTTTTGCGCGAGTTCCTTAAAAGGCAGAGTACGCCCTGCCGAGACTCTTCATGTATCCTTTGCCTGGATTCCCGGGCACTGGCCGACCTGCCGTTCCCAATCCGAAATGACCCTCACCGCATTGTAGTGAGCAAGTCCTGGACTTGATCCAATCAGGTCACGTGTGATTCACCTCTCAATGTTTTTGCTGATCGCCATTCGTTGCAACATAATGCTTCTGACACCCAGGTCATTCCGTCCGAAGGTGCCTCCGCAGCGTTGGAATAGGAACACATTCAAATGCCCTTGGGGGTGACGTGGTTCTCGACCAACAGATTGAGCAAACCCGCAAGGAAATCGCCCCGGACAGATAGACGAAAGTGAGACTTCATTCCTCGAACGCTATTTACGCGGGGCACGTAGGGCAGCGGATTCAAGCGCTTTTCGCCAGCAACAGTCAGGACGCGCGATAATGGGGCATGTACGTCCCGGCGGCGTTCGCCCAACAGGCGCAATTCCAATCGGCAGTAAACCGCGCTGCGCAACAGCTGCGACCGCATGTAGTCGACCTCACCTTCTCCCTTGGGAACGACTGGAGCGGCGAACCGGCTGTGTTCTTCATGGTCATTCTGTCGAACGCCGCAAGCCGTAGAGAACAGCTTTTGAGAGTCACAAACCAGGTCTCGAACGCGATTGTTCAGATGGTGCAGCCGTTGGAGCAGTGGGGTGTGCTTCCCTACTTCAATTTTCGGAGCGAAGCGGAGCAAGCGAAGATCAACCGGCAGTCATTGGCATCTTAGCTATGAGTCGCGCCGACGACTTGCTTCAATTGGCCGAGGAGCTGTCGAAACTCCATGCACCGAACCATCGCCAGGTCGATCTCAGCCGGGCAGTATCCACCGCATATTATGCGTTGTTTCATCTCCTGATCTCCGAGGCTACCGCTAATTGGAACGAGGAAGGTCTCCGCCCCATACTCGCACGCATCTTTGAGCATGGAAAGATGAAGTCGGCATGCGACGCGAAGATTAGCGAACTGAACTCATACTTCGAAGGTAATCCTTCACGCGGCAGGGAGCAGGTTGTCTCGATCCACCTCCATTGGGTTGCCACCACTTTCGTCCAATCTCAGCAGCAGCGTAACGATGCGGACTACAACACGGCCAAAGAATGGACGGACACAGAAGTTGCTACGCTCATCGCATCCGTTGCGCAGGCATTCAAGAGCTGGAGAATCATTCACGAGGAACTCGTTGCGCAATCCCTACTCGTATCCATGCTCGGCGGCAAAGAACGCAAGGAGGCGCAGCCCGCAACAGGCAAGAAGAAAAAGAGGAAGAATCCAATACCGCCTATTCCCACTAATGAATCGCTGCCGCCGCCTTAATTCCCATGGCGTCATCTGCTGGTCGTAGGCTCTTTGGGTACCGAACGTGCTTTAGCCTCATCGTGCGTTAACCTGGGAGGCCGCTAGCTACTATAGCCAGCCGGTTTCCCACCACATCGCACCGTCAAATCAATCATAGGAAGCGCCCTGGCAACGAAAGGCCGGACGTGGGCGTCTACTTTTCGGCCAATTACAGATCGGCGCTCCTGCAATCACCAACTTCGGACCGCTGTCACGACCTGGATTTGTCGAGTGGCGCTGAATACGGCCATCGCGTGGACGAAAAAGAGCAGAGACATCGCGCGGGAAACAAGGACTGGATGGAGTGGAGACTGCTATTCTGCAGCCCTCGCCGTCGAGTGGCTACGAGTAGATCCGTCAACTGAACGAGATCGGCCGGTCCCTGACGCTGCTCCTGCTGGAGTGGTTCATCTACAAGGAAAGGGCGGGCGGGTTTCGCCGCTAGGAAAAAAGTGATGGAACGGGCGCTGGCGCGCAACCCTGCGCTTGAGTCGATGCGTGCGGCACTGGACGAGGATCGCAGTAGTCTTTCGACGGAAATCGGATAGGATACTTAAAACGAGATGCGACCAATATTAAGGAAAGTCACGATCGGCCTGGCGCTCACCGCCCTAGCTGCCTTCGCCCAGATCAAGCCAGCCTTCGAAGTAGCCACCATCAAACCGTCGCCGCCGTTGGACCCGGCCAAGCTCGCAGCCGCACTACAAGCCGGTGGGAAGATGCCCATCGGAGCAAATGTCGAGTTCCTCCGCGCGGAATACGTGTACCTCGATCTGAGGTCGCTGATCAGCTACGCCTACGGCGTGAAGCCCTACCAGATCACCGGGCCTGACTGGATGGCTACGACGCGTTTCGACATCGTCGCCAAGATGCCTGAAGGATCGAAAAAAGAAGACGCGCCCAAAATGCTGCAATCGCTTCTCGAAGAGCGGTTCATGCTGACGACGCATCGCGCCAGCGCCGAACATCCGGTGTTGGCGCTGGTGGTCGGCAAGGGTGGGACGAAGTTGAAGGCTTCGGCCGAGAAACCAGTAGCCATCGACGAGAGCGCGCCCCTGAAGCCAGGCGAGTCGAAAATGGGCGGCTCCAACGGTCCCGTGCGCGTCAAGGTCGACATGACCACCGGTAGTTCGGTCATCGATATGGGACTGCAAGGCAAAATGTCCTTCAGGCTGAACCCGGCCACGCGGACGTTTCACCTGGACTTCAGCATGATGACCATGGGCGGCTTTGCGGACATGATCACGCAGTTGTTTGCGCAACTGGGCGGAACCGGGGGGAAGCAGGTTGTAGACATGACCGGCATCCAGGGCAACTACGATGCAACGGTCGATCTCTCGCTGGCGGAACTCCTAGCCATGGCCAGGGCGTCTGGCGCCGATATTCCTGCCGGCACACCTGCTGGTACACCTGCTGGCACACCAGGCGGAGCCGGGGGGCAGGGCGACGTACCGCTGGCGCCGGATCCCGGCGCCGGAGGCACCTCCCTAACGGATGCGGTGCAATCGATGGGATTGAAGCTAGAGTCTCGCAAGGCGATGGTGGATCAGTTAATCGTCGACCACATTGAGAAGACGCCGACCGAAAACTAGGAACAGTCCGATCACAGATATTTAAATTCCCATTCCAACATCGCAATTCGGTTCATTACAGATCGGCGTCCGCGCCGGCATGGGTGAGTCACCAACTTCGGCGCGCGCTTTCGATCTCCCCTTCAACAAACTGCGTCCACCCATCGGTCAATTCCATCCCCGGCCGTGCTATCCCCGTAACCGAGGTGGAAAAAATGGCAACAGCAGCCCAAGCTCAAGCAACCCCAACCACAGCGGATCCCGTCCAACGCTGGATAGCCCGTAGAAGTGCAACCAACCGCGCCAACGCCCAACACTCCACCGGCCCTCGCACCGAACCCGGCAAGCAACGTTCGTCCCTCAACGCGTTGCGCCACGGTCTCACTGCCCAAACCGCTGTCTTGCCCACCGAGGACCCCGAAACCTACCAGCGCCACATCCAGCAATTTCTCGATGAGTACGCCCCCGCCACCCCCACCGAGACTCAACTGGTCCACGAAATCGCCAACGCCGCCTGGCGCCTCAACCGCATCCCACTCCTCGAAGCCGAGCTGCTTTCCCAAAACCCCAACACCCAAACCCTGATCCCGCAGCTGGCCACGCTCGGACTGCACGGCTCGCGCCTCTCCCGCCAGTTCCAAAAAGCGCTCGATCAGCTCCGCGAAATCCAAGAAGAGCGTCACCACCTGGAACGCCGCCAGCTCACCGAAGCCGCCGAACTCTTCCTGCGCCATCAGCGCAAAGGACTTCCCTGGGATCCCTCCGGCCATGGCTTCGTTTTTTCAAAAGCGCACAGGCCGCCGAGTGGCGGCACCAAACAAGAGAGAAACTCCGCAGCGGCCGACCCCGAGGCGAGTCCGTTGTGCGCGAATTTCTCAAAAGAACAAATTGAGCGCCACGCACGACAGCTGATGCGTCAGAACCCCGCCTTTTACGCCCCCACTCGCGCGCCCATTGCCAAGTGCTCAGGCGGAAGAGCAGACTAAAGATAATGTGGAGCCGAGCGGGGGCGATCGTTTGGGCGCAGTGGCGCAGCACGAGGAATCATCTTCCGCGCGCCAACGTGGGCGGACTCATCTTCACCGCAACCCTGACGGCAATGTGGTACGGGGCCTTCGCCTACTTCGCGGTGATTGTGGGCGTGTTGCTTTCGCGCCCCAATGAAATCGCTACGTTCCACAAAGTGCTTCCGGCCGCTCTGCTGCTCTGCTTTCTTTATTGGCAGGTGATTCCGGTTTTGCTGACGTCCATGGGCGCGTCGCTCGATCTGCGCAAGCTGCTGGTGTATCCCATCCCGCACCAAGCTCTGTTCACGGTTGAAGTGCTGCTGCGCATCTCCACGGGTGTCGAGATGCTACTGCTGCTGGCGGGCGCGGCCATCGGTCTCTTGTTGAATCCCACGATTCCCTTGTGGGCGCCACTTTCGTTGGCGCTGTTCGTCTTGTTCAACCTGTTTTGCTCCACGGGTATTCGTGACCTTCTGGTCCGGCTTCTGGCTCACAAGCGGATTCGGGAAATCCTGATCTTCCTGGTAGTGATTGCCGCGGCGCTCCCGCAATTGATGCTGTTCCGAGGCTCGCAGACGCGGGTCCAGCAGTTTTTCGGGAGCGAGCCTTTGGCAATTTTGCCGTGGACCGCCACGGCGCGCCTGGCGCTCGGCGAATTCTCTTGGCGGAACCTGGGTGTCATGCTGGCATGGACGCTAGCCGCGTATGTTTTCGGACGTTCGCAGTTCGAACGCGGCCTGCGGTTCGACGCGGCGGAAGCGTCCGCGCGGGGCTCCTCCAACACACGGCGCGTGAGCCGCCTGGAATGGTGGTATCAGTTGCCTAATGCGCTGCTTCCGGATCCGCTCGCGGCGCTGATCGAAAAGGAACTGCGATTCCTGAGCCGCGCGCCGCGCTTCCGTCTGGTCTTTCTGATGGGGTTCTCGTTTGGGCTGCTGATCTGGGGGCCCATCGCCTTCGGCCGCGCCAGCACGCAGCACACGTTCCTTACCGACAACTACCTGACCATGGTCAGCGTCTACGCACTGCTGTTGCTGAGCGACGCGCTGTTTTGGAACTGCTTCGGTTTCGACCGGAGCGCCGCGCAGGTGTATTTTCTGGTGCCGGTGAATATGTCAACCGTTTTGGCGGGCAAGAATCTGGCGGCTGCGTTTCTGGTTCTGATCGAGATCACGGCGATCGCGCTGGTCTGCGCCCTGCTGAGGCTGCCGATCAGTGGACGCCAGATTCTGGAGGCGTTTACGGTGGCCTGCGTGATCACGCTTTTCATTCTGGCCGTCGGGAACTTGAGCTCGCTCTATAATCCGCGCGCGGTGAATCCGGTGAAAGCCGTGAAGACGGCCGCGAGCAGCCGCGCCCAGGCTCTGTTGATGCTGGCGTTTCCCGTGATCCTGGCGCCGGTAGCGCTGGCCTATTTGGCGCGCTACGCCTTCGACACCGAGTGGGCGTTTTTCGGTGTGCTGTTTTTCGGCGCCATCGTTGGCGTCGTGGTGTACTTGTACTCCCTGCAATCGGCGCTAAGAGCCGCCGTCGATCGCCGCGAGCAGATCATCAGCGCATTGACCAGCGGCGAAGGTCCGATCGAAAACTGATGGCGATCAGCGCGAGCTGCCGTTTTTGCCAGATCGCGGCGCATGCAAACTACGTTGTGTTTGAGGACGACCTGTCGATCGCGTTCCTGGATTATCGGCCGCTATTCATCGGCCACACGCTGCTGGTTCCCAAGGCGCATTATGAAACGCTGGAGGACTTGCCGGCCGAGCTAGTTGGGCCGTTCTTCGGCAACGTACAATTGCTCGCGCGCGCCGTGGAGCGGGCCATGGAGGCTGAGGGAACGTTCGTCGCTATCAATAATAAGGTCAGCCAGAGCGTGCCGCATCTGCATGTGCACATTGTGCCCCGGCGCAAAAAGGACGGGTTGCGGGGATTTTTCTGGCCGCGGCAGGCGCATCCGGATGGGGAGGAGATGAAGCGGGCTCAAAAGGCGATCGCCGCCGCGCTGACTGGAGTTTCTTTGCAAAACGGCCGAAAAGTAGAGTGATGTTACGACCCTGGCTGAGCTTCCTGCTGTTAGCCGCCAGCGCCACGGCCGCCGATCAGGAGCGAATTGTCACCAGTATCGTGCCCTCGCTCGACTACGGCGCAGCCTGCTGGTCAACGTTGACGGTGGCGAATCTGAGCGATCGGGTTGTGATCGTGGAGCTTGAAGCGCATCGCGAAGGGGGAGGATTGGTTGGATTGGCCGGTTTGTCATCGGCGGTCCTGCATCTCCCGCCGGGACAACGCGCCACGCCTCGTCTGGAAATCACGGACGAATCGGGCCAGGGCTGGCTCAAAGTGCGCGAGCACATTCCTTCGCCGAAACTGGCGCCGGCCATCGCGGTGTCGGCGGTGAGCGAGTGTACGGTTCACGATCGGTTGCTAACTACGCCGCGACAGATTTCGTATCCGACGCGGAATCCATGGTTCTCCGGCGATGTGGAGGAAATGCATGGCAGCCTGATCTCGCTGGTGAATACGTCGGAGCGCGAGGCGCGGGCCTCGCTGTGCTATTCGGCGGGCAACTTATATTCGGTTCCGACGGCGGCGCATCCCGCGCCCGAACTTACACTGGTGTGTTCGAGTTCATTCGACGTGCAGATCCCGCCGTACGCTGCGCGGCAGTACCCCGTGGAACGCGAGGACAGTTCGCACTTCTCTATTAAGACGCAGGGCGAAGCCATCGTCTTACAGATGCTCCGGCCGGTGGAAAGCGGCGTCAAAGTCTACAAAGTGGACTCGAGCATCACGTTCGGCGGCGAAGTCGCGAACGAGAAGTAAGCGTTTCACCCTAGTCAAAGTACCAGGGGTGTAGAATTGAGTCTAGAGACTTATATGGACACCGATACGATTGCCACGTTGAAAACCGTGTGTACCGCGGGGCGCGCCAGTGCGGGATTCAATGGAGAATCCAACGCCCAGCTAGAAAACTTAGTGGAAAGCGGACTGCTGACCGCGGCAGGCACTTCCACTGCCCGGGGGCCGCAACGTTGTTACAGACCGACAGAAAAAGGGCGCGAACTGGTGCAGCAACTTAGCACAAGGGTGCAAGCGCGGCTTAGCCCCCCGCTTTGCGCTCGATGTGCCCGCCGAACTGAAAGCGCATCGCCGAAAGTAGCTTGTCGGCGAAATCGTTTTCGCCGCGCGAGCTGAAGCGCTGAAACAATGCCGCGCTGAGCACGGGTACGGGCGCTCCTTCGTCGATAGCTGCGTTGATGGTCCAGCGGCCTTCGCCCGAATCCGATACGCGGCCGGAAAACTTTTCGAGCGTGGGCTGGTCGAGCAATGAGATCGCCGTCAGATCGAGCAGCCAGGACGCTACCACGCTTCCGCGCCGCCAAACTTCGGTGACGTCGGCCAAATTGAAATCGTACTGATAGTGTTCCGGCTCGCGGAGCGGCGTGGTTTCCGCGTCTACTTCCCGCGTCTTCTTTCCCACATTGGCGTGATGCAGAATGTTCAAGCCTTCGGCGTAGGCGGCCATGATGCCGTACTCGATTCCGTTGTGCACCATTTTGACGAAGTGTCCGCCGCCCACGGGCCCGCAATGCAGGTAGCCTTCCTCGGCGGTGCCGCCCACTTTTTCGCGGCCGGGCGTACGGTCGATATTGCCGCGTCCAGGCGCCAGCGTTTTGAAAATCGGATCCAGGTGCTTCACGATGTCGGGCTCGCCGCCGATCATCAGGCAGTAACCGCGCTCCAAGCCCCACACGCCGCCGCTGGTGCCGACATCGGCGTAGTGTATGCCGCGCGGTTGCAACTCCTTGGCGCGGCGAATGTCGTCGATGTAGTAGGAATTGCCGCCGTCGATGATGATGTCGCCCTTCTGCATGCGCGACGCCAGTTGCTGGAGCGTCTGGTCAACGACCGCGGCCGGAACCATCAGCCACACCGCGCGCGGCGGCTTCAACTTGCTGAGGAAGTCGTCGAGCGAACTCGCTCCAGCTGCGCCCTCTTTTCCCAGTTGCGCGACGTTTCCGGGATTCATGTCGAAAACGACGCACTCATGCCCTGCTTTTATCAGCCGGCGCACCATGTTCGCGCCCATTCGTCCCAAACCGATCATGCCCAGTTGCATAGATTCAGGATAACAGCGCGCCGAATTTTTGCGCGAGGGAATGAAGGCTACTCGATGTACCAGGGCACGTTGACGACGGCGATGCGCTGGCTGCCTTTGACGTACAACAGGGTCTTCAACACGGCCGCGCGCTGGTTGTGCAGGAAATAGTAATACCAGTGCCTCTCCACCAATTCCGGAATCAGCACTGCGATCTCGCGCGTCGGATCTTTCTTTTGCAGATCGAGCACGTAATCCAAGAGCGGAGTGATGATGAAACGGAATGGGGACGGTAAAATCACCAGCCTCGGCGTGGGCAAACCAATTTCCTGAACCGGCTTCTCCACGAACGTTTGCCAGTCTTTCTTGAGGCTCGGTGTTTCTTCGCAATCCACATGCAACCCGACCACCTCCGGCGAAATGGAGAGCGCGAACGTCAGAGCTTTTTTCGCAACCGCGCTCCATCGCTCGACTGGGACGACGACGAGCGCCGGACGAAAATGCGTCAGATCGAGCGGTGTGGAATCGGTGGTTTCCTGGCCCACGCGGTCATAATGCCGGCGAACGGCGTACATGAGCACCAGCAGCGCGGGGATCAGCAGCATTGTGATCCAGGCGCCAGCCAGGAATTTCGCCACCAGCACGACCACGACCGTGACGCCCGTGACGAACGCGCCCAGTCCATTGATGAACATGTTGCGCAGTGCGTGGGCGCCACGTGCGCGCTTCCAATGAAACACCATGCCCAATTGCGAAAGCGTGAAGGCGAGGAAGGCTCCGACCGCGTACAACGGAATCAGCCGGTCGGTAACGCCGCCAAACAGGAGGAGGAGCGTGCCGGTCAGCACGGCCAAAGCGTAAATCCCTTCGGAATAGACCAACCGGCGCCCGGCGTTGGCCAGCGATTTCGGCAGGTAGCCATCCAACGCGATGATGCGGCACAAGCGCGGCAGATCGGCGAAGGCTGTGTTGGCGGAAAGTGACAGCACCAGCAAAATGGAGCCAATAGTGACGTAGTAGAAAATTCCCTTCCCCGTGACCGCGGCTACCAGCATCGAAAGCACGCTCTGATAGCCGGAGGCGCCGGGATCGGTGGCACCAATGTGATACGCATTCACCAGCCATGCGATGCCGGCCAGCAGGATGATCAACAGCCCGATGATCACGGTGAGCGTCTTTTTCGCATTCTCTGAAGTCGGCTCCCGAAAAGCACGCACGCCATTGCTGACGGCTTCCACGCCGGTGAGCGCCGTGCAACCGCTGGCAAACGCTTTCAGCAACAGCCATGCTCCCACCATCGCGGTAGCCGGGAGGGCCGGGGGAGGCGCAGCCACAGGCATCGGGTGGCCGTGTTCCAGCAGGGCTTTGGACACACCGATCAGGATCGTGATCAGGAGCGTGCCGAGGAAGAGATAGGTCGGAATCATGAAAATGCCGCCCGCCTCTTTGACGCCGCGCAGATTCACGATGGTGATCACCACAAGAATTCCGAGACACATGACCAGCGTGTGCGGCAGCAGCGATGGAACCGCCGATACCAGCGCTCCTACGCCGGCTGATATCCCGACGGCCGCCGTCAGTACATAGTCGATCAGAAGAGCGGCAGCCGCGAGCAGGCCGGCGCCGGCTCCGATGTTCTCGCGCGCAACAGTGTACGATCCTCCCCCGCCCGGGTATGCGTCGATGGTTTGGCGATAGGAAAAATAGACGATCGTCAGCAGGAGAATGATGGCAGCGCTGATGGGCACGATGTACACCACGCCCAACATGCCTAGCGGGATCAAAAGGGTGAGCGCGGCTTCCGGTCCATAAGCGGCGGAGCTCAGCGCGTCCAGGCCGAAGATGGGGATTCCCGCGGCGGGACCGATGCGCTCGCCGCGTTCCTGCGAAGTCGCAAGCGGCTTGCCGATCAGCAGGTCGAGGAAGGACATCAACCTATCTAAGCACGACTCAGCCAGATCAAAAGCCCTTGCCGGGCGCGAAGGGCCGCCCGGATCGGTTAGCTACGCCGATAGGTCGCGTTGTTCTCATTTACGAAGGTCCTGAATTTGGCGCGACAAACGCGCAGTGAAACTGGACCCGGGGTTCTCGGATTGTAACGCCCGCGCTTCGGAGTCCGCTTCGTCGAGCAGGCCGGCCTGAGCGAAAAAGATCGCACGCAACAAATGTGATTCCGGCAACGTCTGTAATCGGGCCGCCTCGGCCGGGTCCAAGACGCGAAATCGCGCGGGTGGTTGGGGAGGCTTGGGACTTAATTCCTCACGTCCCTTCGAGGTCCCCGCGACTTGCCAGCTGTAAACGGCTCCGAGCTGCAAGGGCTGCGCCGGCTTCCAACTGAGACCACTCAATGGCGGGCTGCTAATGGTGGTTCCGGAAGCCAGGTCTTGCAGCGTGACGATGTAAGTGGCTTTCGGCTCCCATGCTGTCCAACGAAGTTCGGGGGTGGACGTCAACACGGCAGTTCCCACGGGACCCACCAACCGAAATGGCGGCGCCTGGGAGTTGCCCATCAGCGTGCTCGCCGGCGGCTGTAACTCGCGCAGGAACGGGGGGGGCGACAAGCTGCCGCCGGAAAGAACGGCTGTCAGAGCTTGGGACTGCTGGGACGTCAAATCACCGGCGCCATGCACCTGCCCTCGGGTATCCAGAGTCACGCGTTGCCCGCCATCCTGGATCGCCAACACAACGGGCGCCGGCCAACGCATCCAAAGACCCGCGCCGATGGCCAGCAAGACAACGGCGGCCGCAGCCAACATCCATCGCAGGCGGTGCGGCTGGGTGCGCCGGTAGCTGCGCGCGAACCCGCGCAATTGAGCGACGTCCCGATTGCACTCCGTGCATTGCCGCAGGTGGTTGTCGATTGTGCGGCGCGCTTCGTCTACCAAGACTCCATCGACGTACTCTTGTAGTTCCTGCGCCGACAAATGCTGGGCGTAGGAGTTCTTGAGGTCCGCGAGCTGCGTCCCCATATCCCGCGCGGCTCCCAGCCGGCGCCGGCATTCCGGGCACTCGGCGGCGTGATCGGTGACACGCAGTAACGTGTCCGCGGCGAGTTGCCGTTTTTGGAATCCGTCAATGTCGAGTTCGCTCAAATGCATTTCACGCTACTTCCTTAAGACGCGGAATCCGCTCCCATATTAGCTTCCGCCCCCAATCCGATTCGCCAACCGTTTACGCGCCGATTTCCGCAGATTAATTACTTGCTGCCGGGTGTATCCCAGCCGCGCGGCGATGGCATTGTCGTCCAGCGGCAAGCGGCTCCATAATTCAGCGAAGTCCTCGGCCGGCATTTCGAGCGCCGCGGCCATCGCGCGGAAGGAAACACCCGCATAGAGCAAAAAGACATCGGCGCCATCCGCCTTCATATTCAACAGCAGCGCCTGCCGTTGATGCAGGGGAAGCTCCGCGATTTCCTTCCACGCGTGTTCGGCGTAACGGCGCTGATCGATTTCGTCCTCCGCTTGCCGGACCACCATGCGAAGGTCGCGATCGGCCTCAGGCCGCCGGTCCAGCTCTTCGCCCCAGATCTGCGCCGCCAGGTCCACGAGCCGGTCCAACTCCAGCGGACCACCGGCGCTTCGAAAGATCGCGAGCAGCGAATCCCGCGGCGCTACAGCGCGAGCATCGCCGCACGAATCAATGGAAGGAACGCGCGCAGCAGCATCCGTGCCCCGGAATTCGGCCGCGCCACAAAGCCAGCCCGCTTGGGACGACTCCCAAATCGCCAGCCGTGCATCGTGCCGCAGGATGTAGTGAATCCGGTCGCGCAGCCCGCGCCAACGTGGATACTTGCGGCGCAGGTATTCACTCGCGGCGTTGAACGCGGAGGCCGCCACGTAGCTCGCGAAGTTCTCCACCTGGCAGCCGGCCGAATCTTGCTTCCAGTGCCGCAGCCGTGCCGTCGCCTCGGCCAGCACGTCGCCGCAAACATCCTCCAGATCCCCGCAAGCCGGGCCCAGTTTGCGCAAAATCACTTTGCGGATGAGCGGCTCGGCCTCATTTACCAACAGTTCTTCCAGGTGCCGCTCAGTCGCTTCCGCGCTCTCGGCGGCCAGATAGGGTTCCAGCAGCGAATCCATGGAGAAAACTAGTTCCAGGCTACAACAGCCGAGGGAATATCCGACGCGCCCCCACGTCTCCACCTGGTGAACCGTGATCCAGACTGGAGTCCCCGGAGGGACTCAGGAGAAGCATCGTGAAACAGAAGCTAGTCGTGTTGTCGGCGTGGTTACTGGCGACGTCGTTGGCCTGGGCCAGCCCGGCGGGCGGAGCATTCGCGGTGGATTTCTCGCAATGCACGGAATTCGCCGGGGTGGGTCCGGTGGACTTGGGCAGGGCGTCCGCGCTGGTGCCCTCCGTCTTCACCACGCTAGCGATTGGGACCACCGCGGGAATCGTTGTGCGCGCCACCAGTTGCGCCGGCGTGAGAGTGAACGGCGGACGGGCTGTTCCAACCAGCATCTCGCAGATCGGCGTGGAAATTGTTCCGCCCGACGGAACCGGCGACATCAACAACTACGCGCTCGTCTACGTTTCGAACAATCTGGAGCTCGTGTGGGCCTTTGATCGCGTCGGCGTGCCGGCCGTGTTTGATCCTGGCTTGGTCTACGAATTCACCTATGATTCGAGAGGTAAGGCCGGCGAGCTCTACGTGGAAGCCGAGGGACCGGGCCTGCCTGCCTATTTCCTGACGGGAACGGAAACCGATCCCACGGCCGCCGGCTCCGACTTCAAAGCGAACTGGTGGTACGCGGGTTTCGACGGAGTGGTGAAGCAGGCCTCCGATTTTCCGGACATCGCCTTCGGGACGGCGAACATCAGCTTACACACGGACCGGAATAGCGCCCTGGGCAAACTGATCGGCGGCAATACGGACGCCGACTATCATTTCTTGCCAGTGCGGGGCGTGTATGCATCGGCGCATATGCAGGTGACGGCCGGTGGGAAGTAGCGCCGAAGATTCGAATGAAGAAAGGACGACCTTGTGAACACAAAGCTTTTGACAGTCGCGGCTGCCCTGCTCTGGTCGAGTTCAGCCGGCGCATCCACGATCACAATCCAACTGACCGGTCACGTGCTTCCATTCATTCCGGGGAATGCGCTGATGGGCTTGGACACCACTGGCGTGTTCGGCACGCCGGACTCCCGTCTCAATGGCGACGCTTACACCGCCACCATCGTTTATGACCCGGATGCGGCGCCCGCGGATGCGTATCCGAGCGACCCGACCTATGGCGTTTACGAGCGCGAATATTATAGCGGCGGGCCGTCGTTTCTCAACATCTCGGTCACGATCAACGGGCACACCGAGACGGTGACCGGACTCACGAACTTTCAGGAAGCGATCATTTCTGATTCTTCCACGGGGAACTCGGCTTCCTTCTTCGATTCGAACCACGGGCACGACAGTTCGACAGGCGCTGCGTTTGACGAATCGTACGCCGACTTCCTCTTCAATTCGATTCAGGGACAATCTTTGCTTTCGAGCGACGCGTTGCCCACCTCGGTGAACCTCGCGGCGGTGCCTGTAGGTCCAGATACGAAGATCGGCGATTTATCGATCCTGCGAGGAGTTTACGGGACCGGTCCCGATGGGGGCAATACGATTACGGCGGAAGCCGATTCTCTCTACCTAGGCTTGGACAGCATCACGAGCTGGTCCGAGACCCCGAACACTTCAGCCGTGCCGGAACCCGCAACGCTTCCGCTCGTGGGTATCGGAGTGGCGGGGCTGGTGATGAAGTTGAGACGCAAGGCGTCGCACCGGAAGGCTCAAGCTTAGGAGGAGAAGTTCCATGTTCATTCGATCGCGATGTCTCGCAGTAATTTTTCCCGGACTCGCAGTACTCTGGACGGGCCCTTGAACCCCTGTCCCACGGTTGGCGTAGACCGGGCAGCATCTCAGCAACGTTGTCTCCGGCGTCGGGGACCTTTGGCGCGCGGAACCTGGCACAGCCGATCGGAGCCGACATTCCTACCGTGTACATCAGCTTTCTGCTGCAAGCCAAGACGCCGCCGAGCAGCAGTGTCTACGAGTTCTTCGGCTGCCGGGACATCCCGAACCTGCGAGCGGCGCAGTGAAGTCCGACGTCGACCTTGGCCCGGTCCCAACCATCTGGGCGGGCGGCGTGGCTGCGACGGATGCGTACACCATCGACGAAATACGAATTGGGAATTCATTCGGTGATGTGACGCCCGTCCCGACCAGCTTTTCGTTTCAGTAAGGCACTGAGCTGCCTGCAAGAAGGCTTCTGAAGGAGGGCATCGAATTCGTCGCTCACAGAGGGGCTGTACTACAATGAGGTCTGAACCAGCCCCCGGCCGAGTGGCGGAACTGGCAGACGCACCAGACTCAAAATCTGGCGAAGTTCACTCTTCGTGTGGGTTCGACCCCCACCTCGGCCACCAAGAAAAAAAAGGACTTACGAAGCAAACAGCCCGGCGTAGGATGAGTTCGCTGGTAGCATGTTTGGTAGTATATCGGTTACTTGGTCGCAGATGCCTTGCTATGCTTTCAAGCAGTTGCTGCGCACTTAACGCGGCGACCGGCAGACACACCAGATCAAAAGTCTGACGGGTTGGCACCATGTTTCTCGCCTGGGCCTCTTTAATTTGTGGTGTTAATGGCTGCTCTTCAGCGCTCGGCCGCTCCCGGAGGTCCTGTCCGTAGTCAAAACGCTCGTAAGCTACTAAAATTCGCAGTTAGCGTTCTCGCGCCGCACCACAGCCTATGTCGAGGATGCGGAGAGCGCGCCCGGCGAAACGTGCGTGGAGTTCTTTTGCGACCCAAGGATTGCGCAGCCGCGACTCCGCGCGCGGCAGCGCCACGGGGTCATCCTGCGCTTTGCACCAGCGATCGCCAAGCGCGTGATAGATGTCGTTATTGACGGATGGTCGTGAAGCGATCTTCACTGGCGTACCTCAAACTCAGTGGCCGGAGCCTTCCAAATGAGATTCCAACGCAATTTCTGCGGGTTCATTGTTCAACCTGGAACAATCCACCGCATATCGTCAGGCCCGGACCAAAAGCAACACTTGCCACGAGTTGCCCTGGGCGGGCCGCGCCCGATTTCAGAATCTCGTTCCAAACGTGGGGCAAAGTTGCCGACGACATGTTTCCATAATTGCGCAGTACCTTGTGACTAGCCACGGATTGTTCCGGGCGCAAGCCCAGTGCATCCGAGACTCGTTCAATGATCTTTGGTCCGCCGGGGTGGATCGCAAAAATGGCAGAATCCCTCTCGGCTTCGTAATCGAGATCAACCTGTGCAAACAATCGCATCAGAAATGCGCGTAGCGCAGTGCTGATCTTTTCCGGCACTTCCTGCGTGAGGGTCATACGAAATCCCCACTCACCGATACTCCATTGCATGTCGCCGGCCGAATCAGCCACCATCTCGTCCGCCAGGGCAAGGATGCGGTACCCGGTCCGAGCCGTGTTTGGCGTGGTTGCGGAAGTTGGGCCAGACCCGTGGCTTAGCGTGTACCGGACGTGACCGTCCGCAAACAGGCTCTGCACCACAAGCTGTTCAGGGCTGTGGTCCGACGGGTCGAGATGCAAGGTGCAGAGTTCGGTGTGCGCAATGTCCACCCGGTGCGCTGGATCGGTTGTGGAGGCCAGAAAGCCGCTTGCGACGCGAATCGCGGGCAGGGCTGCATAACAGCCCATGTGATAAGCATGGGTGACGCGTGTCCGCTGTTGCCAGCCTTTTCTTCCGACGAGTAACTGTGCCGCGCTAGGGGAGATGTATCCAGTGCAGGTCACATGAATGAGATCCTCTGGCGCATTCAATTCGCCCCCAAACATCACATCAAGCGCGCGCTGCGCGCCGCGTGCAAAAACTTGCGAGCGTACCGACATTCCGGCTCCTTTTGAACTCTCCGCGAGGCGATAAACTTCCATCTTTTCCCACGAGGTGTGCAGGTGATCGTTCAATTCGCTGCCACGTGCGGAGATTTTGTCGGGCGAACAGCCATAGCGGCGAAGCAGCTTGGGCATCAAGGCTGCGAAACTGGGATCGATTGGAGGAAGACCGTTGTTCAGGCGATGGGTTTCTTCCGCTCGGATATGGGCGTCGGCCAGCCAATGCAATGCTTCTTCCTGTGTTCCGGAGTGCGGCGGACGAACAATGCAAAAAGAATGCATACGGACGCCGTGTGCGCTGAAAAGCCGGTCATGAACAACACGGGGCTGAATCAACGTAGCCATAAGGGAGCCAGATTGGATGCAGCGTACCGAGCGAAGGTTGGACGCCGCTGCACTCTTTCGGAATTCAAAACACCTACCAAACAGAGTAACTATTATTTCGGAAGCGCATAGTTTCGAATACGGTACGGCTTGCCGGGATCACGGGCTGAATGCCAGGGGATTCACCGGGGCAGTCAGCACGGATGGCGCGGAGAGCCCGATGAAAAGCAAAACAGTCTTCATTGGCGCGCGAAGATTTGAAAGTCGATCTCCACTTCGTTCTTGACCTTAATCATTCCGCCACCGATGCTGAGGGGCGTGATTCCAAAATCAGTTTGTTTGAGAACGGTGTGTGTCGTGTACGGCTCGCCGGCCTGTTTCACGGTCAGGCTGACCGCTTTGGTGACACCGTGTAAAGACAGATCACCATCGACCTTCCATTGGCCGTCGGCCAGTTTTTGGACGTGTGAAGAGCGGAAGGTTATCTCGGGAAACTTCTTCGTCTCCAGTGTCATCTCCTCCATATGTGTCTGGATGGTTGCCTGATCTTTCGCATCGATTTTGGGGTCAGGCTGCACCGTCATCTTCGCGGTTTCAACTCGGAATTCGATGTGCGGGGTGCCAGACTCCAGGATGGTGCCGGAGGATATCGGCGCGTTGATGGTATGGTCATGGGCGGCAGCTGACAACAGCCCGGACTTGCCAACGTGAATCGTAATGGTGCTGCGCTGTGTGTCGATGGCTTTTTCTTGCGCCACGAGCGGCGCTGCCGCTACAATCGCCGTGCAGAGAGCCAGAGTGCTAAGCCGCATAAGAATAAATCTTCCTTAAATTCCGTTCAAAGATTTTGGCCGGAAGCATGCCTGTCATCACCTGGCGCCCGGCCGCGATGAGCAGGTTCTCCCACTGCCCGATATGCCCCATGAGAAGGGAGCGCTGCTGCACATGGCGAGTTCGGCGGCGGCGCAGCGACTCATAGCGGCGGAGAGCTAACTCCGGAGTCGCCTCTTTGCAAAACGATTTTGCGAGAACCAGCGCGTCTTCAAGCGCCATGCAGCCGCCCAGTCCGAGGTTCGGCGTGCAGGGATGAGCAGCGTCCCCGAGTAACATCACTCTCCCGTGTCCCCAACGTTTCAGGGGCGGAAGATCGTACGCGCCATTTTTCAGGATGGCGCCTTCTTCGGTCCGCGGCAATCAGGCTTTCGACCGGCTCGTGCCATCCTGCGAACATCTGCAGAAGCTCGCGCTGCCGCCCTTCGGTCGAGTCGACGTGATCAGGATCGGTATTCGCTGCAGCATACCAGGTGAACCGGTCGGCGCCGGTGTGGAGAATACCGAAGCGTTTTCCCCGGCCCCAGGTTTCGCTATTCGAACCGTCCGGAACAGAGCCTCTAAGACGCGCCAACCCCCGCCAAACGGTGTAACCGCGATAGATGGTTTCGTGAACTCCCAGTGATTGAGAACGGACGCGGGAGCGAATACCATCGGCGCCGATCAAGAAGTCATGCTCCACAGAAACACCATTAGAGAAGTGAATTCCCACGCTTGATGCTTGCCGCTCCAAATGTCCGAAATCGTGGCCGAGACGAACACGGTCCGCCGGCAGCGCGGAGATCAGTGCATCCAGCAGATCTGACCGGCGCGTGCACAAGGCGGGTACGTCGAAATGGCCCAGTCCGATGTTCATCAGGATCGTGCCTGTACTGGACCGAACGAGGAAACGGTGGTTCGGGCCGCTCAACGCCACCACTCGTTCGAGCAACCCCAGTTCCTTCAGCACACGCGTGGCGTTGGGCCAAAGCATCATGCCCGCGCCCACCTCGCGAAGTTCGTTCGCCCTTTCGTAGACCGTTGCATCGATGCCTGCGCGGTGAAGCGCGACGGCCGCGGCTACGCCGCCGATTCCACCACCGATGATGCCGATATTGAATCTAAAATTACCCATTGCCTGTTTCTATTTGTGGTTGCTTGAACATTCCCGTTCATGACAGGGCGAGCCTGCCGACAGAACTCCGCGACCGGCCGTTCTGGTCAGAAATGGCGGTCTTCGGTGTCACTTGGTCGGGATGCAAGGATTCAGATGTATAAGGAGACGGCAGGCGACGGTCCTTCGTTAATGACGATTCGTTCATTTGGGCCACACTCAGAACCCGATGAGGGCTCATCGTTACGTTTATATCGAGGGAAGATGACCCCTGAAGAACCGCTGGATGACGATATGTTCATCAATGCGAACTTTCTGCGCAAAACGGGCCGATACAGAAAGCAGGAGTCAAAACCGCATATGATCAATCCAGTTTCTTCCGCATCGGCAGCATCACAGGCCGTTGCCCCGCAGAATACGGCGCAATCGAAGCCACAACCGGCTGCATCTTCCGACCCGAAGGACTCGGTTCAGCTGAGTCCGAAGGCGCAGGCCCAGGCGTCTGGCGACGTCGATCACGACGGCGACAGTCACTAACCGGAACGCCGCCTCACCGAGTGGGGCGGCGAATCCGCGCATCGAACAGCCAGAGGTGCCGATTCCAGAGAGGAACCCTGCACGAATGCATTAACATCAAGACATGCGGGTTCTGCTGGTGGAGGATGAAGTCGAAATTCAAAGCTTCCTGCAGCGTTCGTTGACTGAAGCCGGATACCAGGTAGAAGCAGCGGGGGACGCCAGGACCGCCGAGCGCATGACCATCGAGAGCACGCATGACGTACTGGTCGTCGATCTCGGCCTGCCTGACGAAGACGGCCTCAGCCTGATCCTGCGGCTGCGACAGCTTGGGTTACGCGCACCGGTGCTCATCCTTTCGGCCAGGCGTTCGGTGGATGACCGTGTGCGAGGGCTCGAACAGGGTGGCGACGATTACCTGACCAAGCCATTCGCGCTTGCCGAATTGCTTGCAAGGTTGCGCAATCTGGTAAAGCGAAACAGCTCTTCGGTCGCCGAGGCCGCTCGCCTGCGAGTGCTCGATCTCGAACTGGATCTGCTGAGACGTGAAGCTTCCCGGAGCGGCGAGATCCTGAATTTGACGCCGCAGGAATTCGTACTTCTGGAATATTTGTGCCGAAATGCAGGCCGCGTTGTCACCCGGTCCATGATCCTTGATGAAGTCTGGGGTATGCGGATACAGCCGGATACCAATGTCGTCGACGTTCACATCTACCGTCTACGCGGGAAGGTAGACACGGATGGGCGCCGACCCCTCATTCGAACGCTGCGAGGTGTGGGCTATGTTCTCAAAGACCGCTAAACCGATCATGCGGAGCGCTGCCTGGCGCATTTCCATGTGGGCCACGCTGGCGTTCGCCTGCGGCACCATGGTCGTCTTCATATTCCTTCACCAGTTTGTCGCCGGGGATATCCAGCGGAGGACCGATGCATGGCTGGCGGGAGAGGCCGGAGTTCTGAGCGATGTGGCGGACGCGAACGCCGAAAGGGTGGCTCTACAGACGAGTTGTCGGAGAGGTTGCCGAACTCGCGAGCAGGGAGGTACCGCACAAGCGGGGAGCCAATGCGGGGCTGAACGATTCAGTGTTCTTCCTTCAAACCGCCGCCGATGGCTCGGTGGCTTTGTGGGTGGGAGCAGGCGATGTAAATGCCCATCTCGCTGCGGTCAAGAACAGCAAGATTGTCCCGGATACGCCGACGAGCGTGCGCATAACCGGTTTTGATGCGCCGTTTCGCGTGGTCTGCGTCAGGATGAACAACGGAGGACAAATTTACCTTGGCCTGTCCGAACGAGATCAACTGCGAGTGCTGGGAAAGTTACGTCTTCGCTTCGTTCTTCTATGGTTGCTGATCGTGCTGATAGGTTCCGCGATCGTCTTTTACAGTACCCGGCGAGTGCTGCGCCACATTCAGAACATCACGGAAGCTGCTTCAAGGATAGGTGAGGCTGACTTGAGCAGCAGAGTTCCTACCACGGGAAGAAATGATGAAGTCTCGCAGTTGGCAATTACACTGAACCGGATGCTGGATCGCATCGAAAGATCGGTTCATCAATTGCATACCATCACCGGATCGCTTGCGCACGATCTTCGGAGCCCGCTGACCGCGGTACGCGCCAAGCTGGAGATGTCACTGACCGCAGGCGCGCGAGAGGAGGAATCGGAATCGATTGTATCGGCCATTGAGGACATGGATCGTCTCACAGAGTTTCTGAATAAGTCCCTGGACGTTGCCGAAGCCAAAGCAAATGCGCTCAGGCTGAATCGCGTTGCGGTCGACCTGGACGATCTTCTGAGAGTCATGATCGATCTGTACGAACCGTCCATGTCGGAAAAGGGGCTGCGTGTGAACCTATGCAGTGCGGGGTGGCTTGAAGTCTCCGCGGACGCCGCTCTCCTCCATCGCATGATCGCCAACCTTTTCGACAATGAATTGAAGCATCTGCCGGCCGCATGCACCGTCACAATTTGTCTCAGCAGCTCGGAAGACTCCGCTTTGCTCGTCGTGGAAGACGACGGGCCGGGCTTCGAATCGGAGGTCCTCTCGCAAATCTTTGAGCGTCGCGTGAAGGGGCGAAACTCGACCGGACACGGCTTGGGTCTGGCGTTCGTCGAAGCTGTCGTGCGCGTTCATGGCGGGACTATTCAGGCGTCGAACGGTAGCGAGGGCGGCGCCCGGCTAACCATCACCCTCCCGCTCGCCGTTCCTTCAACGACCCCTCTTTCCCCGGCCTTGGCCCACGCCTGAATCAGAACACTATCTGTTCACGCGATATACCCTCTACTTCGTTGTGACCCGTCGTCCGATAATCATCTTCACCAGCAAGTGATCGGTGCCGCCGGTTAACCCCACGCCCACGCCAAAGTTAAATTCCCATTTGGGGCTGAAGTTCAGATCGGTGACGGCGAAGATCTGTTGCTGTTGTTGTTGTAGCGGGTCGAAGCCGGTGATCGGGCCGAGCGCGCCATAGTATTCGAAGCCCGCATTGACAACCTTCGTGACATCGTAGCCGACCTTGACGTTGGGAGAGAATGTCACGCCTTGTGGAACCGACGGTCCATGAAACGAGCGGTCGATGGTCGGGTTGAAACACAGATACAGCCTGCCGATGGTCTTGTCCACAATCGGCCGGATCTCGATCGTCCACGTGTCCGGCGAGTACACGGCGCGTTGGTAACCGATCTCCGTCGACAAACTGACTCCCACCGGCCACTTCCACGATTCCGGAACGGCGACGCGCGGCCGGATATGATCGCCGACCCATTGCCAGCCGACCCGCGAATCCGCGCTGGTGAAGACGTAAAAGCCAAGTTCGAACCAATCGCTGAAGCCGTGAGTGATTTCGAGCGTTTCGTGTAACTGGTGTTCGGTGGGATATTGTCCGTCGACGACGGTCTTGCTGCCCTCGAAGGTAAAATTGCTGTGAAGCTCGAACATTGTGGCGCCAGGCGAAACCAGCTCGGAACCGTACACCTGAATCTCATAACTACCTTGCGCATACAGAAGCCCGAAGGGAGCGGAGGCGAGGGCCGTGAGCAGCAGAATTCGCGTCAAGGATAGCATCAAGTATTTGTTTATATCTCCAGAAAATGACTCCTGAAAAACGCCAGAATGACGAGATGTTCATCTTCGGAGAGCTTATTCCTGCCTCGGGGCAACCTGTCCCAGCAACAGGACGTCGAACAGTCGCTAGCCGCGTCTCCCATGCGCAAATCTGCCGGATTCATTCTTCTCTTCGTTCCCTGCGCCTTTGTACTTGCTCTTGCGGGCTCATCGTCGGCGGCGACCGCACCTCAGGAGAGCGAGCTCTACGCCGGTTGGCTCAAGATGTACGACCTCCAGTTCGACGAGGCACACTCGGTCTTTGCCGCCTGGAAACAGAGCCACCCGGACGATTCACTTGGCCCGGCATCCAACGCCGCGGCCTACTTATTTTCCGAGCTGGCCCGATTGGGCGCTCTCGAATCTGAATTATTTGTCGACGATTCCCGCTTCAAAGACCGCGCAAAGTTGCGGCCCGATCCGGCCAGGAAGGCGCTGTTCGTTCAGGAGATCGCCCAGGCGGAGCGGCTGGCGGATGCAGCATTGCAAAGATCCGGCGCCGATTCCAATGCGCTATTCGTCAAGTCTCTGACCTTGGGCTTGCGCGCCGATAATGCGGGTCTGATCGAAAAGCAGTCCTTCGCCGCGTTGAGCTACACGAAGGAGGCACGCGTCTTTTCCGAGAGACTGTTACAGGCGAAGCCTGAGGCTGCCGACGCGTACTTTGGTCCGGGTATGGAGAACTATCTGCTTGAGCCTGAAGCCGGCGCCTCTGCGTGTTCTCCTGCGAGTGACGGGCTCGAACGTTGATCGCGAGAGGGGCCTCGAAGAGATTCGCGAGACGGCGCTTCACGGTCATTACCTGGAGCCATTTGCAAAGCTGCTGCTGGCGGTGGCGGCGTTGCGCGATAACAATCCCGTCCGTGCACGCGAACTCCTTGGGGAATTGCACAGGCGCTTTCCGGACAACGAACTGTACACGCGCGAGATGGACCGCATCGATAAAGGAGCGCATTGATGGAGCCGACGCCAACAGCGCAACTAAGAGACGAATAATGGCATCTTTCACCTTGCTTAGGCCCAGTTCCGACCGTTCCAGATTCAAAACCGTTCTCTGGATCTCCCTCGGTCTCACTGTGCTCTTTGTCTTCATCACTTCAGAAGTTCTTCTGGTCACCGATTACCCGATGTACCACGCCTACCGTCTGCAGGTGATCGCCGACCGCCATCTCCTCATCCCCCATACACTCTGCGGCGTCATCGCGCTCCTGGCAGGCCCTGTGCAGTTCTCGTCGCGTCTTCGCCAGCGTCACCTGAAATTCCATCGCGTACTTGGCCGCATCTACGTCATCTCCGTCTTTATCGGCGCCTTGACCGGGATCGCCCTCGCCGCCGGCCGCCCCGGCTTGCCAGGAACCTCCATGCAGGCCGCCGCCTGGATCGTCTGCACCACCGCCGCCTTCATAACCGCGCGTAACCGCCAAATCGCCCAGCATCGCCAATGGATGGCTCGCTCCTATGCGGTCACGTTTACCTTCGTCTCCAGCCGCGTACTCAATCTCTGGCCCCGCTACTGGAGCCATCTTGGCGACACCCTCGCCGCCGTCGGCGTCATCGCCTTCACGCTCGCTTCCCTGCTTGTTGTCGACCTCGGCCTCAACTGGCGCGAGCTCACCACCCGTCGTGCCTGAAGGGTCGCCGGACTTTTAGAGCTCTCAACATGAATCCATTCGCACCCAATTGGCCTTGGGACGGCATGTGGGCGTTCAGTCGCAATCTTTGTTGCCCGGCGCCACGGTAGTCACCGCTGGATTCCATACGTTGCATATGGCGCGTCCGCGCTGGTTGGATTCTCGAAACTTTCCCTCCGGCAACTTTCTATCCAACATTTTCGTCGGGGGTGCGTTTGCTATTCGACCAGCCGGTCCACTGTACTGCGGCAATGGTCCGCCATCAGGCCTGGGCCAGCGCGCGCTTCGGGCCGGCGGCGGAGAAGGAGGAAAAACGTAGTGCTCTTCCTATTTATCGCGGGATTCAAAGGCAGTCCGCCTTGCCGTACAAAGGCCTAGATCGTGAGAATGCCCGAATCGCCGGACCGAGTGGACCGTCGGCTACTCTTGGAGCGCGGCCATGCCGGCGAACGGCAATGGAAAAGTGGCGCGTAAAGCTTACGCAGCGGATCAATAAGAGATTGGAAGACGTGAAACAATCAGTTAGGGCAGACGAACTCCCCGCGAACTCGGACAACCTACAGCACCACGCGCAACTTTCCAGTAATGATCTCCGTTGCAAGGACTAAGATATGCGAAAAGGGTTTACGAGAAAACCACAAGAGGACGAGCCCGCGACGCAAGGCAAGAACTACATAACGCCGAGCGGGCTGCAGCGCCTCCAAGATGAGCGCCGGTTTCTGCTCACCATGGAACGCCCGGCCGTGACGGCGGTCGTGGCGTGGGCTGCCAGTAACGGCGATCGCAGTGAAAACGCCGACTATCAGTACGGCGAGCGGCGGCTGCGGCAGATCGATGGGCGGATTCGCTTTCTCACGAAGCGAATCGAAGCCGCGGAAGTGGTGGACCCGGAAACTCCGAGAACGGGGCAAGCGGCGACGAGGGCATTCTTCGGAGCGACCGTGCGCTATGCCAATGACGCCGGAGCGGAGCGAGTGGTGAGCATCGTGGGAATCGACGAGGTCGATCTCAACCGCAACCACATCAGTTGGGTGTCTCCTCTGGGGCGCGCGTTGATGAAGTCGGCAGCGGGCGACAGTGTAGTTCTTCAAGCGCCTCGCGGTACGGAATGCCTGACCGTGCTGGACGTGCGTTACGAGCGCATTCCCGTGGAACCGTTCCGGGAACCACTTGGCTCGGAGGCCTCGGCAAAGGGGCTCCCTCGCCCAGCCAATCCACCCGACGAAGATTGGCGAAGTGGCACATGAACATTCCAGGCCGCGCGTAAGCACAATTTGTGAGCGGACTCTAAGGCTATTTGTTCCGCTATCGTTCGAATCCCAGTCAGCAGCGCTAGCGCGTAACGGCGCCGTGTTTAGCGACCGCTCCGAGCGGATCGTCAGAAAACTGGACAGAGGTGGGGAGCAATGCGGCCCGCGAAAAGTCTTCTACGAGTAGCGCGTTGTCCGAGAGCGATTACTCAACACTGGGCGACACGTCTGGCGCTATTGTTGTCAGGAGTAGCTGCTTGCCGAAGCCTGGGAAGATTGAACGATGTCAGAGTCGCGAATAGATCTTGCGGACATTGTGCAGTGGCTTCGTTCAACGGAGTCTGTGTTGAGTGGCGGTGCCACGATGGCGGGCGTGAAAGAGAGGTCCGAGCGGCTGGGTGTGAACGGCCTGTTCGATTTCGAAGTGGTCCGCATTGCAGACGGCCACCAACTGTTTTTTCGACACGAGCAGATTGACCGGATCGATGATCCATCGCTGAACGCGGCGCTTGCAGCTTTTGTGGCGGCGCTCGCAGGGTAGGCATCTCTACTGAGTGGTGGAGATCGTTGGTGAAAACTGCAGTGTAGACCGATCGTCATCGGGGCTTAGTAGAATATGCGCGGAGGGGACACGATGCGAAAATCTTGCCTGCTATGGGGAGCCGGTGTTCTGATCTTCCTGGCTGCCGGACTGCCCCAATGGGCTTGGGCAGAGGGGCCATATAAGGTTTCCAAAGTGATAAAAATCGGTGGTCAAGGTAGCTTCGATACCTCCTTCGCCGACGTCGAGGACCGCCGGTTATACATTCCACGCAAGGGCCCTGGGCGGATCACCGTTTTTGATCTGGACACCCTGGAGCCGGCGGGCGAAATCCCCGACGCGGCAGCGAACGGCGTCGTCGTCGACTCGAAATCCGGGCACGGGTTCGCAAGCAGTCAACCCGTCGTGATGTGGGACGCGAAGACTCTGAAGACGATCAAGACCATTGACGTCCAAGGCCGCCCGGATGCCATTCTGTTCGATCCATTTACCGAACGTGTCTTTATCTTCAGCCATATCGCTCCGAATGCAACCGTAATCGACGCAGTGAGTGGCTCTGTTCTGGGCACGATAGATCTAGGCGGCGAGCCAGAGCAGGCCGCCACGGATCGGAAAGGGCGCGTTTACGTCGATGTCAGAGACAAGAACGACATCGCCGTCATTGACGCGAAGGCTCTCACCGTCGCCGCGCGGTATAGCGTGGCGCCTCAAGGTGGACGGTGTTCCGGACTGGCGATCGACGTTAAGAACGAGATTCTGTTCGCGGGCTGCCGGGCGCCGCAGATGATGGTGATCCTCAGTGCCACCGATGGAAAGATCCTGGATGCTCTTCCGATTGGATCCACCGCCGATTCCGCCATATTCAACCCGGAGACGAATGAAGCTTACAGCGCGCAGATCGATGGGACGCTTACCATTATTAAGGAAACGAGTCCCACCAGTTTCGCCCAGGAGCAGACCGTGCAAACGAAGGACAGTGCCAAACAGATGGTGTGGGACAGCAAAACAAACCGCATCCTGCTGATCGCTGCGGATTTTCTAACTCCTACCGGGCCGCCGAGGGCGGGAGTGGCTGGGTATGGAGGAAAGATGGTGCCTGATTCGTTTTCAATTCTCGTGGTTACGAAGTAACTAAGGCGGTCGAGGAAGTAGCACCCTCCGCACCCTGAAGTCGTCAGACGATTTGTCGCAGACGCACGGAGGATTCGCGAGGCAGCTGAGCCTTGTGCGGAGAAGTGATTTTCCAGCGGGCTGTCGGGCACTTTGAGAAAGCCCGGATTTCGACGATTCAGAAGACCAAGTCCGGCATCGAGCCAGGAACGGAAAACACCTGGAGCTATTTCTGCCTCCGCAGTTTTCCCACGTCCCACAATCGGAAGTCTGCGGAGCAGGCGCTACTCCCACCCCCCATTGCGCTTCTCCACCGGAAGGATTTTCATGAACGCTTCAACAGCGTGGATTTGGCCGTCGTAGACCTTAAACGCTTCCCACACCGTGAGCTGGTCCCCGCCGCGCTCGCGCACGCCCCAAGCCATGCGCAGCCAGACGATGCCCATACGTTCATCGACGGCGACGACGCGCGTTTGCACGTCACCGAGGCGATTGAAAATCGCGAGCGATTGCGTCGAGATATTCTGGCAGCCGGGGGCAAACTTGCAGTCGGGACCGGCCATCACCTGGCCGTTTTCGTAGCGATAAGCACCCGCAGCAAAGGGCGCGTCCACATCGGCGAAAGTCTTGGCGGCGTTGAGCCCAGCCGGATAGTGCAGTGCCGCCTTGATGGCCTCGTCGCGGGTCGAAAGCTGCTCGGGGCGCGGCGCGTAGTTCATCTTTTCGCTTGGAGCGCTCAAGCCGTCGATGTTGAAGATAAGCCCTTCTGCCGCGCTGCGCGTGGCCACAAGTTCGACCTCAGTCAACTTATCCGCGACGACCTTCAGCCGTACCACCAGCAGCACCGGCGCTCCGCTCTCCTCCACCACAACGTCGGCGCCTGCCACGCCCGCGCGCTCGTCGATGATATCCTGGCGAAAGCCGCGCAGACGCGTCACCGTCCTGACCAGACCGACTTTTGCGAGCGGCTTCTCGACGGCGTCTTCGGTCACCCGCAGCGTGTCGGCTACGGGCAGTTTGCTGACGTCGTGCTTCACGAAGGCATATAGCAGCTGCGTGACCTTGCCGCGCAGACATTCGCGGTCGCAGGTGATGGCGGATTGCGCCGCGTTCGCGGTGACGCCCCACATGCCAACCCCCAGGAGCAATCCAGGTATCGTCTTGTTCTTCATCGTTGTTCCCCTCATTGGAGTCGATATTCGCGATCTTTCGATGATTCAATAATGCCAGTGATGGAGGCGGTGTGCTCGAACCGGAGCCCGTCGGTCCACTTCGGCGCTAAGCGCGTCGGCATTGTCCACCATGACCCCTGGGGGGGTAGGAGCTTGTCGGTACGGTGCATCGACAGAAATCGGGCGAACCTTCCAAGCAGATAACAAATGCCATCGCACAGCGCGGGGTACCTGGTTCGACAAAACTCGCTTTTCAGAAAAGGCCATGCACCCTCCGCGTGTATTGTTCGGCAGCTCGGAGGATGGCTTCGAGACGGCGCGGGGGGAAGCGGCACCATCCGACACATACCATTCCTATTGATCAATCCCCTTCGCATGCGCAGTAGCGCGAGATCTCAACTAAGCGCGCAGACAGATCGCCTGGGGGCGGCGAGTGTAGACGTAAGTGCCGCCAAGAGGATCTATCGATCGAACGGTCCCGACTGCTTGGCGAGGACCGGCGTCAACGCGCCTGGGACAATGTTTCCTAACTAACGGTAGCCGCGGAGAAGCCGCTTCCCCAAACCGTTCTAACCACGACGTGATGTGGAGTGTCAGCGCCGGTCGTCACTCATTCACTGAAAAGCGCTCTCATGGGACCCGCGAGGCTCGTCCCGCGAGCTGGCGAAGAACTCGAAATCAAAGTAGCGGCGACCTGAACGAAGCCGAAGCAACGGACACTTCGCATGTCGGCTCGTCAGCAGTAATGGTCTGAGCAGGAATAACGTTTCACCCAGGAGGTGGTTATGACTGATCGGCGCAACAGATGATCGAGGAAGTCGACTATGGAAACTGCTTGCCAGCGACCTTGCGTGATTACCGGCGGCGGGTCACATTCGTCAACCTTTCTTAATCTGTATCCACCCAACGAGCTGACCTGGCGTGGCTTTGACTTGAGAAAGAGCGCCATAACACTCAGAACTTGTGCGATTTGACACATTCTAAACGGCCTAAGAGTTACCCACCGAACCAAAAAACAGCAATTTGGAGCAGGGAACCCCCGGTCTATATCCCATGGAGTCTGGTCAACCACGTGCGGATAGGCCTGCAAACTGATTTTGGGTTTCTAGAGCCTCAGGTAGGAGGTGGCGTTGTAATGTCATCAAAAGGAGATGTGGATGCGGCCCTTTGGTCTGCGGTCTCTCGTGCCGGGTTTTGTCTTGCTCCCGGCGGCCTTCTGTTTGATTGCTCCGAAGGCTTTTGCAATTCCCGCGTTCTCCCGGCAATACCAAACTTCTTGCAGCACCTGCCATCTCGACTTTCCGAAGCTGAACGATTTCGGAAAGGCGTTTAAAGACGCGGGCTTCAAGTTTCCCGCCGACGACGAGACATACGTGAAGAATCCGCCGGTCTTGTTGGGGGCGACGGCGAGTAAAGACCAGTTTCCCAAGACGCATCTGGCCAGGCGAGATCCCCGGCATGCCCCCCATCGGACTGCGCAACAACCAGTTCTTTCAATTCACAGGATCGAATCGGAACCAGTTCAATTCGCTGGCAACCGCTGGCACCGTCCCCGGATTGATTCCCGCGACGGATTTCGAGGCCGGGTTCTTCAGCATTTTTACCGCGGGCAACTTCGGAAGCGACATCGCGTTTTGGGTGGATGACGATCTCAGCGTCGCGGGAGACAACGGCGCAGGGGATTGGGAGACGGCTATCTGAAGTTCGTCAACATCGGACGCCTGCTGAAATTGCCGAAGGACTCTCTGTCTCTCCGTGCCGGCCAGTTCGAGTTGGATCTGCCCTTCACTCAGGCCAGGACCATCAATCTGAGCCCTTATGACATTTATCGGCAAGCCAACATCGGCGCAGCGCTCCCGGGGCGCGGCAACAGAACGTCGGCAATCAATCTCACGCTTTGCCGGACGCGGCGCGGGGCATCGAACTCAGCGGCGGCCATCTCTACGGCGGCTATCACTACTCAGTCGCGGTTTTCGATCAGAACACCAGCGGCATCGCCCAGGCCGCAAATCAGTTCCCGTATGTTCCTTCCGCGACCGGGAGAGCGAACGGCGGAATCGGTTTCGCTCCGATTCCAGCTTTAAGAACGTCTATGCCCGCGCTTCCTACCGCTTTAATCTGGAGCGCGATCCGAAGAGCCGGAACGACATTCAGGCGGCCGGCCCCACGGGCCCACGCGATCACACCTATCTGAACCTCGGGACTTTCTATATGTATGGCGACTCGCGCCAGGGCTTCCTGGAGCGATGGCGGGCAACGGTCACCACGATCCTCACTAACCGCGAGCCATATTACCGGGCCGGCGGCGACTTCAGCTTCAATTACCGGAAGTTCAACGTCTACGGGCTGTATATGTTCGGCCACGACAAGAACCTGCTGCCGGTGGATGCCACGGGTGCGCTGATCCCACTGCCGCTTGGCTCGGGCAGCGCCACGCCGGTGCGGATTTGTACGCGGCATTCCCGCCACGTTCAGCGGCGGCTTCGCACAAGCCGATTACCTGGTGCTGCCCTGGGTGATGGCGATCATGCGCTGGGATCAAGTGAACTCGTCGGCCGATCGCATCAATGGCTTTTGTTCGCGACGCAATACATCCTACTTCGCGCCTTACGACTCGACCCGCAACCGCTTCACGCCCGGCGTGCAGTTTTTGATTCACGCCAACATCAAGCTTTCGTTCGAATATCAATTCCGGCCGCAACAGTTTGTGACGCTCGGCAACCTCTCCGAACGCCAATCCGCTGGCCCTGAATCCGTTTCGAGTAAATACGGCGCTGTTCGGAGCTCGAGTTTGTTTACTAATTCATGAGGAAAACTATGACTGCAATCCAAGCACATTTTTCGAAAGCGCTGATTCTTGCCTTAGCCGGAGCGCTCGCCGCTTACGGCGCCACTGCTGAGCGGAACAGATCACGCGGCGGCAAAGGAGCGGCGGTGGTTTACATCGACGCCATTCCGGCAAAACATTTCCGGCACCGGACAAACATATCGTCGAGGACCAAAAGTCGCTTCTGTTCCAGCCGCACGTCATCGTGGTCCTGGCTGGCTCGACGGTGGACTTCTTGAACAGCGACAACGTGCAGCACAACATCTTCTGGCCCGCGATTTCCGGCAACAAAAAGCTGAGCCACAACATGGGTACTTGGCCCAAAGGCGAAATTCGTTCGTTCAAGTTCGACACGCCGGGCGTGGTTCCGCTGCTGTGCAATGTGCATCCCGAGATGTCCGGGTTTATTGTCGTTGTGCCGACGCCTTACTATGCCGAGGCCGAGGCATCCGGCGCGTTCAAGATCGAAAATGTCCCGGACGGCAGCTACACCGTCACGGCGTGGCGCGAAGGCATGAAGCCTCAATCGAAGCCCGTCACCGTCGCCGGCAACGCGACGGCGGACTTCACGCTGACCAAGTAGCAACGCTTTCAGAGCCAGCCATCCATGCGCACACGTTTTCGTGACAAGAAGGTCGATCGCGACTGGCTCAACACGAATTTTCCGTGCATGATGGCGTGCCCGGCGCAGACCAATGCCGGCCGGTATGTCGCGCTGATTGCGGAAGGGAAGTTCGAAGAAGCCTATCGCTATGCGCGCGATCCTAACCCGATGGCCAGCATCTGCGGCCGGGTCTGCGCGCACCCCTGCGAGACGGCCTGCCGGCGGGGAGCGATCGACAAACCGATCGCGATTCGCGCGCTCAAGCGCTTTCTGACCGAGCGGCATGGGCCCGAGTCGCGCCATCCCATCGCGCCAGCGCGGCGTGCCACGGAGAAGCTGCCATACCGCGTCGCCATCGTCGGCAGCGGCCCGGTGGGCCTCTCGGCGGCGCACGATCTGGCGCTGATGGGCTATTCCGTCACCATCTTCGAAGCCGCGCCGGTCGCCGGCGGCATGCTGTGTCTTGGAATTCCGGAGTACCGCCTTCCGCGCAGCGTGGTGGAAGCGCAGGTACGCGAGATTCTAGATCTGGGCGACATTACGCTGAAGCTCAATCATGCCGCGGGGCGCGACTTCACCATCGCCGGCCTGCGCCGCGAAGGATTCGATGCAGTGGTGATCGCCGTGGGCGCGCATCGCAGCCGCGATCTGTCCATTCCCGGCATCGAAATGGATGGCGTGCTCAAAGGCATCGACTTTCTGCTGAATTCGAACCTCGGCTACCGGTTCAGCATCGGCAAGCGCGTGGTGGTGATCGGCGGCGGCAATGTCGCCATGGATGTGGCGCGGTCGGCGGCGCGCGAAGTGCTTGCGCCAGCATGCGCCGGCGATCAGGAAGGCAGTGTCCCATCCGAAGACAACATCGCGGCGGTGGCCACGCACGAAATGATGGACGTTTCGCTCTCGGCGCTGCGCATGGGAGCGCGCGAAGTCAACATCGTCTGCCTGGAACAGCGCCACGAAATGCCGGCCGCGCTGGAGGAGATCGAAGAGGCCGAGGCAGAAGGCATCGTGATGCACGCCGGCTTCGGGCCGAAACGCATCGTCGGCCGCAACGGCAGCGTGGCCGGCCTGGAGGTGGTCAAAACCAAATGGGTTTTCGATTCCACCGGCCGCTTCAACCCGGCGTTCTATGACAACAGTGAGTCCGTCATCGAATGCGACACCGTGATTCTCGCCATCGGGCAGACCACCAAGCTGGATTTTCTGCAGCCGGAAGATGGCGTCGAAGTCAGCCCGCGCGGCCTGATCGTGGCCGATCCCAAAGTCGCTGGCCACCACCGCGCCCGGCATTTTCGCCGGCGGCGACTGCGTTTTCGGACCGCGCCTCATCATCGACAGCGTCGGCGACGGCAAGAAGATCGCCATCGGCATCGATGAGTATCTGCGCGGCGCGAGCACCCCGATCCGGAGATCGAAGTCGAGGTGCTGGACCGCCATCACATGTTCGCCGACTTCATGGATTACTCCCGCCAGCCCGTGCCCATGCTGCCGCTCGAGCGGCGCACCGGCGTAACCGAAGTCGAGATCGGATTCGACGAAGAGAGCGCCATGCGCGAGGCCCGCCGCTGCCTGCGCTGCTGGATCAACACCGTTTTCGAAGGCAATGAGGACGATGGCTCCCGCTGCATCCTGTGCGGCGGATGCGTGGACGTTTGCCCGGAGAGTTGCCTGCACATTGGTGCCGCTGGAACAGATTCATTTCCCCGACGCGGCGCTGGAGCACATCCGCAACAACGTCGAATTGTACGGCGTGGAACTGGACGATGTGGCCGCCGACGAGCTGGGCGTCATCACTGGTTCGGCCATGCTCAAGGACGAAACCAAGTGCATCCGTTGCGGGCTTTGCGCCGCGCGCTGCCCGGTGAACGTGATCACCATGGAGGCGTACCACTGGGTGGTGAAAAGCCCGACCGGACTTATTCCGCCGCAATCGCTGTATCCGCGCCGGGAGCTCGGCCGGCCCAGAAGCGAAGATGGAGCAAAGGAAAAGCACATGGAACAAACCGAGAGCAGACAGCGGCGAAGTGACGCGGCGCGATACGCTCATCAAGATCGGACTCGGCTCGGTGGCGGTGGCCGGCTGCGGCGCGGCCGCGTTCGGCTATCAATTCCTTTCACCGAACGTGCTGTATGAACCGTCGCCCATTGCGAACCTCGGCAAGCCGGACCGGTTTCCGCCCGATTCCGTAACCCCGGATCCCGTAGCGGGAGTCTACATCGTCCACGCCGCCGAGGGCCTCTACGCGCTGTCGGCCACCTGCACGCACCTGGGCTGCTTCACCGCCTGGAAGCCGGAGCTGGGCATCATCGCCTGCCCCTGCCACGGCAGCAAGTTCAACCGGCTCGGCGTGAAGATCGACGGGCCCGCGCCCAGGCCGCTTCCCTGGCTGAAGGTCTCGATCAGCGATGAAGGCGACCTGCTGGTGGATCGATCCACCATTGTGACCGCCGGATCAGTTCTTGAGGACCTGAGGCATGGCCAACGCGATCGAAAGCTACTGGAACGATCTGCGCGCACGCGACACAAGGTCTGGCGCTCGGTGTTCCGCAGCGGCGCGGGCTCCGGCAATCTGCACAGCGCGCTGGCGGTCCAGCAGAACGTCTTCCTGCACCTGGCTTCGGTCAAGATGCGGCGGCGATCCCTGGCATTCAGCGTCACGTGGTATCTGGGGACGCTCACGCTCGCCACCTTCCTGATCCTGACCGGCACCGGCATCCTGCTCATGCTCTACTACCATCCTTCGGTGCCGCAAGCGTACGCGGACATGAAAGACCTGCAGTTCGTCGTCTCGGCCGGCGTGTTCCTGCGCAATCTGCATCGCTGGTCCGCGCACGCCATGGTGTTCCTGGTGTTCGCGCACATGTTCAAGGTGTTCTACCGCGGCGCATACCGCCCGCCGCGCGAGTTCAACTGGGTGATCGGCGTCGTTCTGCTGATCGTCACGCTGTTTCTCAGCTACACCGGCTATCTGCTCCCGTGGGATCAACTGGCCTTCTGGGCCATCACGGTCGGCTCGAATATCATGTCCGCGGTACCTGTGCTGGGACAGAAAGTCCGCTTCCTCATGCTGGGCGGCAACACCGTAAACGCGAACGCGCTGCTGCGCTTCTACGTGCTGCATTGCGTGATTCTGCCGTTGGCCGCGGCCGTTCTTCATCGCCATTCACTTCTGGCGCATCCGCAAGGACGGCGGATTGCACACGGAAAAGGCGGCAACTCATGAGTGAGCCGAAGCCGTTCGAGGCACGCGGTCGAATCCGACAGCCGCAAGGCGCCGGTGCGCGTCGCATTTGTCACGCGCCGCACCTCGCCGCAGGTGAAGGCCGAAGAGCGATCAGTTCGTCATGACCTGGCCGGAGGGCCTCTTCCGGGTAGCAGTGGCCTGCGAAGTGCTGGCCATCGTGCTGGTATTGATGGCGCTGTTTTGGGACGCGCCGCTGGAAGGCCTGGCGGATCCGATGCAGACGCCGAATCCGGCCAAAGCCCCGTGGTATTTTCTGGGCCTTCAGGAATTGCTGCACTATTTCCCGCCCGTGGTCGGGGGCGTGCTGATCCCCACGCTAGTGGTCATCGCGCTCATCGTCATCCCATACTTCAACGTCAACGTGGAGGCCGAAGGCGTGTGGTCGCGCAACCGCGCGCAAGCGGCTCCGAATTTTTTCCGTCGTCGCTGCTGGCGCTGATTGTCCTCTTGTTCGCCTTTGAAGTCTGGGCGGTGCTCGCGCCCACGCGTGCTCATCGGCGCGGCCATGCTTTTCGCGGCTCGGGAATCGAGAACGCGCGGCACGCTTCCGCCGTTGGCTCTCTTCGCATCCTCTCTCGTTCTGGATCATGACGTGGTTCCTGGTGACGGCCGCGTTGCTCACGGCCATCGGAACATTCTTCCGCGGCCCGGGCTGGTCGTGGGTCTGGCCCTGGAGCGCATAGATGACCATCCGCGAAAAGCTGGCCGCAACCCGCAAGGCCCTGTTCGGCGACAGCGCGCGCGCGTTCGGCACGTTGGGGCTGCTGCTGCTGCTGTTGCTCGCCATCGTTCCCTACCGGGATCATTTCCGCGAGTGGTATCGCTATCAGCGAAGCTATCTCGCGCCTGATTCGCGGCCGCGACGACGCCCTCACGCTGCAGCGCCGCTTTCAGGGCGGAGTCCATCAGACCTGGATTCCCGAGCTGGGCGTAGTCGATCGCTGCGCCTCCTGTCACGTCGCGCATGAAGGAAGCCAGCCTGCGCGACGTGTCCACGCAGCCTTTCCGGCCGCACCCGCCCATTCCGCATTCGCTCGATGAATTCGGATGCGTGATGTGCCATCGCGGCCAGGGTGTCGCCACCACAGTGATGGAAGCGCATAGCAGCACCAAGGCGTGGGAGGAACCGCTGCTTCCCGCGCGCTATTTCGAAGCCTCATGCGGCCAATGCCACATGGACAAGCTGATCGGAACGCCGCGGCTGAATGCGGGACGCGCGCTGCTGGCCCGCTACGGCTGCGTGCACTGCCACTCGCTGACGCTGCCCGATGGAGCGCGGCTCACGCCCGCCGATGATCCGCCGTCGCTCGAGCACGTTTCCCAGAAGACCACGCGCGAATGGATCTTCGCCTGGATCAAGAACCCCCAGGCGTATTCGAGCACGGCCACCATGCCCAACTTCCAGTTGAGCGACAACGATGCGCGCGACATCTCGGCGTTTCTGATCGCGCAATCGACGCCAGCTGGCCGCAGAGCCGCGCCTTCAGCGCCCACCGCTCCCGCCGCTCCCTCGGATGCCGACACGCAGGCCGGCGCAAGCGCCTACGGCGAATCGTTCTGCGCTTCCTGCCACGCCATGCAGAATGCGGCCGGCCTGCTGGTGGGCGGCAACGTGGGTCCCGAATTGACCGGCATCGGCACCAAGGCGAAACCGGATTGGCTGCGCGAATGGATTCGAAATCCCAAAGCCTACGATCCGGAAACCGCCATGCCGCACTACCGCTTCGATGAAAAGCAGCTTTCACTGATCGCCGGCTTTCTCGAGACCAAGACCGATCCCGATTTCGTGGCGAACGTACACCTGGAAGCGGCCACCGCGCCAGCAGATCGCGCACGGAAAGCAGCTGGTCACCGAAATGGGATGCGCCGTTTGTCATGAGATCAACGGGATTCACCAGCCCGAGGATTTCGCTCCGGATCTGACCGCGGTTGGGTCCCGGCCGCTCGCGAAAATCGTCTTCGTGCCGGGCATGGAGCACACGCTGCCAGCCTATATCGAAGCCAAGATCAAACAGCCGCGCAGCTTCGGAACCGCGTTGAAGATGCCGCAATTCAATCTCTCGACTACTCAGGTGGACGAGCCTGGTTACCGCTTTGCTGGCCCAGACCGATCGCGCCCGCGCTCTTCCCGCTCGCCTGCGCATCGCCGGACACCCCGCCAGCAACTACGAACCGGCCGGCGCCGCCGGGCGGCTGATGCGCGATCTGAACTGCTTCAGTTGCCACTCCATCAACGGCCGCGGCGGAGACATGGCGCCCGACTTGACCTGGGAAGGCAGCGCCGTCCAGCGCGACTGGCTGCTGAAGTTTTTCAAGAATCCCAACACGCTGCGGCCCGCGCTCATCCGGCGCATGCCCAAGTTCAACGTGACCGACGCGGAAGCGGCCACTCTCACCGATTACATTCTGACCGCGTATCAGACGCCAGCCTTCGATCGGGATTCGATCCAGCCTGCCTCGGATTCTGCCGCGATCGAACAGGGCCGCCAGCTCTTCTATTCCAAGTACGCCTGCCAGTCCTGCCACATCGTCGATCCGCAAGAAGGACAAAGGATACATCGGACCCGACCTTGACGCAAGTAGGCGCGCGGCTGAACGCCGCCTGGATCTACCAATGGCTGAAAGGCCCGCAGGCCTTGCGCCCGGGCACGCTCGAGCCCGACTGGAAAATGAGCGACTCCGATGCTCGCGTCCCTGACGGCCTTCCTGATGGCACAGAAAGGGCCCCGCAAATGAGAACGAGCTCTTGCTGGGGTCGCGACAGCGCTATTGGCGATGAGCCTGGCTTGTTCGCGCCCGGCATCTTCAGGTAACGCAGCCCAGCCCGCAGCGAAGCCTCCATCGGCTGTGCCGGCGGCTATCGTCGAAGTCAGCGGCGGCAAACAAGTCGCGACCATCGGGACGACCGCTCGACCAACCGCTCGTGGTCCAAGTGAATGATGCGCACGGAGCACCAGTGGCTGGAGCCTCCGTCTGGTTCCGTTCCGTTCATGGAGCGGCCTTTCAGCCTGACTTTGGCGTGACCGGGTCAGATGGCCAGTTCACGACGGCGGTCACGCATCGGCACGTTGGCGGGGCGTTATCAGATCGCAGCTTCTACAGCTGGCGCCGGCGGAAAGACAGTCGAGATCCGGATCGCGGAACTCGCGCTGGGGTTCCAAGAGAATCAGGGCCGCCAGTTGAGCCGACTTTTACTGCGCACGCTGTCACGATTCCGAATCTACGCCGGAACGCGTATCGAACCACGACAATCTGATCGCGCAACCGCACGCGTTCGACGATGGAGTGTTCCTGAACAAGTTGAGCGATCCAGATCTGCTCGCAATTATCGCGCATGGTGGACCAGCGCTGGGAAAGGCGGCCGAGATGCCGCCCTACGAACACACGTTGAACAAATCCGACATCGCAGCGCTGGTTGCCTACATTCGAGCCATCGCCGATCCCCCGTACCAATCCAGGGAGACTGTCTATGCGCAACGGTAATGCTGTTCTCGCCTTGGCTATTGTGATCGCTGCTGTTTCCCACGTACATTCGCAAGTGCTATCGCCGCCGGAAATTCTCGATCCGGCCATGCGAGAGCTCCAGCAAAAGCACCTGCCGGAACTGAAGATCGCAGCAGTAGACATCGCCACGCACAACTATCCTTACAAGTTCTATCTCAGCCGAAAACTAGATGTGACCGAAAAGCAGGAGCCACAAACCGATCAGCGCTCCATTCGCTTCGCCCAGTTCCAAGGCCACACCGTCCTTCAGGTGACGGGCAACTATTTCGCTGCATACTCGGACCAATCCATGGGCCGCAAGGAGCGCTTCCAGCGGACCTATCTCGACGTGATGCTTCCAATCTTGCGCGCCACCGCCCCACTACTTCCAAACGCGCCGGAAGCCACCGCGATCGCGATCGAGGTGTCGCACCACGTGCGCAAGCAGGTCCTGGGCAATGGGATGGAACGGCCCGAGAACTTGGTCTTGATTGTTCCACGCGAAGCCGCGGAACATCTGACCGCCAGCAACGGAGCCGAGGATGAGATCGGAGTTCTGAGCGAATGTGACGAGTATGTGGACGGTGAGCCCGTCACCCTGTGGAGAGAACCCACTCCAGAGAAACCGGCCGTAGCGACCCAGCTGCCGTCCAAGCCACCAATGCCGAGCCCGGGAGCACTTCCGGTTGTATCGCCACCCGCTCCCACTCGCGACGTCTCAACGGATGCATTGCAGCGACTGCAGGCATCCTTCCAGCCTGTGCTCGACCGCATGGTGGGGGAGTTGGACGCGCAGGCGCATTTCATCCCGTATGCTCCGCCAGCGCTTATCGCGTTCCGCAATGCATCGTATCTCCAGTTGTCCATTAGCAGCACCCTCATGCCTTCTGATTCGGGCTCCCAGTACCGTATCGCGGCCTTGGCGTTCGACCGTCACGTGTCCCATCTCATCCGGCCAACGCTCGCTTTTTTCGAGGCAAGTCCCCAATTCGATGGCATCGTTTTCAGTTCCACCGTGCACGTGCCGGTCTCGGGATCGGAAGCGGCGGTAACAGAGTCAGTCGAGTTCTTTTTCCCCATCGCTGAACTGCGGCGCTACGAAGGATACGACATCACTGGTCAGCAGTTGATCAATGCCGGCTTCGTGCTGATCAATGGCGAACGGGTCGGCGTAGAGCTTCAAAGCGCCGAATCCGACCTACGGCAATGATCCCAATCGACCGTCGCTGGCTGCGGCGCTACGCGGTTCTAGTCGCAGCAGCCGCTCTCTTCTGCATGGTTACGGGCGTTGTATTTACCGCCAACGAAGAGCGGCCATTCTACTCTCTTGGACAAAGCCACCTTATCCCAGGGATCCTTGCGGGACTGCTCACAATTGGACTCGTCGCTTGGCTATTGTTCGCGGAGAAAGGTGCCTGGATGCGGCTGCTCGCCTGGGTCGCTTTGGCGACCGTAATGGTCCAGACCTCGCTGGGGTTCATCACGATTCCTCAATCATCTGCGGTCAGATTCGCCCATTCCTTTCTGGCTCAGCTTTTCTTCGCCACTTTGGTTTTGATCGCAGTCTCGATATCCCGCCCTCGGTCGCAGGTCCCCATCGCCGCCGGTGAGCGTCCGTCGTTGCGGATACTGGCAATGATCACTGCCATTCTAGTGTTCGGTCAAACCGCGCTGGGAGTGGCATTTCGTCACGGCATCATCGATGTGATACCGCATGTCCTTGGCGCTTTGATTGTTGCAATCATCGTCGCGGCGTTCGCGATCTTGCTGGTTTACCGCCCCGAGAACGAGCCGCTGCCTCCAGCCGGCGTCGCGCTGCTGATCGTCACCGGCGCACAATTCTTCATAGGACTCACATTGTTTTCGATAGGATTGGTGGCCGACATCGATCCCGAAGTCGTCATTATTGTGACGATGATTCACGCTGCTGTTGCAGCTTTCACGCTGGCTGCAACTGTGGTGGCGGTCCAGCTGATCTTGCGCAGGGTTCCTGCAAGCGTAAATCGGCCAGGCAGGCGAGCAGTTTCCCTGGATCGGTAGCAGTTGGCGCGATTAGCATCGCGACACTTCATGATCCGACCTTCACATCTCGATGTGAATCGGAGGTCTCAAGCGAAAGTCCCACCAATACTCGATCGCTCACCGGGGAAACGGCGCATTGGAAACGGATTGATCCGCCTTATCAGGTTTGGCGCACAGACTTGAACCGAGTCGCAGAATCTCCGCGAAAAACATGCTTCAAGATACTCCCCAAGCTTGGCAGCAGCCCGAATCCGCCGTGATGATGTTGGTCGCGATCTGCCCAGTTCCACACGGCGATCTGTGACGAACGCAGTACGAGTCTCAAGCGCTCCTGGCTTTGCGCCAGCGCTTGCCGGGCCTGCGCAAGCTTCCGAATGAACCAGAAACGCGGCACCGCGATGATCGTCAGCGCAACGATCAGTACGGCGGATACATCCAAATCACTGGTCACTCGATTCCGGGCGGCCCGCGCACTTTAGCGCAGAATCTCAGTCTTTTCGGCGCGAACCGGCCCAGGCTCCATTTCTACTCCCGACCGCAAGTGGCGACATTACGCCATAGAACCTCTTGCCTACTTGAATCCTGAGCCAGCGAGGCACCTCGATCAGTGGGGCGAGGAACGGTGGGGCATTTGCTTGTCTACCACCGGCATGAGGAGAATCTTTGAGGGCTGGGAACATCTGATCCGGCTGGCGTGCGTAGCGGTTGTTGTCTGCTGGCTTTCTTCGCGATTCCGGGCGCGAAGGTTTGTTGCCCGCCATTTGCCCTCATGATCCTGGCGTTCCTTTGAGGCCTAGTGAAACTGCTTCCGCACTAGGTGGGGCAGAAGGTCTGATGGCCGCCACGAGGATTCTATGTCGACACCATCCACCAGATCGGGTCCGGCCCCCCGGGACGGGCGACCTAAGCGAATTGATCCGTCAGGTTCAGGACCTGCAGCGACGGGTTCTGAACCTGGAAGAGCATCTGGCGTCGACGGACGCGGCGCCGGAGGTACCTGTCTTAGCGCCTCCACTTCCCGCATGGTTCGGTTTGCCGCCAAATACGGTGCCCGTGCTGGGCAGGATGCTCGTCGCAATCGCTGGCGCCTACGTTCTCCGCGCATTGACTGATTGGGGAGTGCTGCCCGCAGCCATCGGTGTGGCTATCGGCTTGATCTATGGGCTCATTTGGCTCTGGGTCGCCGCGCGTTCGCCCGTCGAGGCGAAATTTGCGTCCGCTTTGAGCTGTTCCACTTCAGTACTCATCATCGCGCCGCTGGTTTGGGAAGCGACGGGGCGACTCAAGGTCATGTCGTCCGCGGAAAGTTCCGGAGTACTCGCCGTCTTTGCTCTCGTCGCACTGGCGCTCCGGTCGAGGACGCAGCACAGGATCATCGGGACTATTGCGGGCGTATCTTCGATCGTCATGGCAGTCGCGCTCATGCTGGCCCACGACGACATTGTCCCTTTCACGACGGCGTTGCTGGTCATCGCGGCCGCAATGGAGTTTGCCGCATGGCGCAATCTTCAGCCGGGCGCGCGCGCCTTCGCCGCCCTGGCAGCCGACTTCTCCGTCCTCCTGTTCTCTTATCTGATGTCGAGACCGCGCGGCATGCCGGAGACCTGGATTCCCGCATCGCCACACGCGGTGCTTATCGTGCAGCTCGCGCTGGCGCTGATCTATATTGGGACCGCCGTAAGCCAGGCGGTCGTGCGGCGCAGGACCCTCGCGTTTGCGGAAATGGCGCAGACAGCGGCGGCTCTTTTTTTCGGAATCGGAGGCGCGGTTTGGGTTTTCAAGGAACAACGTGCGGTTATGTTAGGCCTCGGGATCGCCACCCTGGCCGCCGGGATAGCCTTCTATGCAACCTCGTTCCTATTATTCGAGCGTGATAACAAGAGGAACTTCCGTGCCCTCGCCAGCTTCGGCCTTTTCCTCGTACTGGTAGGGATCCTTGTTCCCTTTTCCCGTTCCGAATCCTGGATTCTTGCGTGCGCATCCGCCGTGGCCTGGTGCTCGGTAGCGCGGGCATTCCTTCTGCCCACTCTGGGGCTGCATGGCGCGGTCTATCTGTTGCTGGGCTCCGCGGTCGCGGGCGCGACAAGCCAGCCCTTGCCGGTATTGTTCGGCATCGGTGCCGGCCCAGTGGAATGGCTGGCATCCGTTGGTGTACTTCTGGCTGCGGCCGTCTCCTGGGTAGCGATCACGGGAATTTCGCCCGTCGCGCCCGCCCATTGGCGCAACCAGATTACTTCGCTGGCGCTTGCGGCTCATGTCGTCTGGATCACGGTGGGACTGGCTGTGTACGCCGTTCTGGCGATGTGGCGGACAGTCTTCGGGGAGAGAGCGGCAGCGTTCCGGCGGATACCCTCGCGACCGTAGTTCTGACGGGTCTATCGCTGGCGCTTGCCTGGGTGGGAACACACCGGAGGAAGCTCGAGTTGGTGTGGCTGCTATACGGATTCATGGCGCTAGGCGGCTACAAGCTCGCGACACGGGATTTCGTCAATGAACACAACCTCCCTCTGGTCGTTTCGCTTCTTTGCTACGGTGGTGCCCTGATCGTCCTCCCTCGAATGCTGCGTGCCAAGTCCGCAGCCGGGGACCAATAGCACCATTTTTCAGGAAGGCGGATTTTATCACTTGGCGCGTCGCTCTCGAAGCCTCGATCCAATTGTGGTGACATTGTCCAGGGCGTGAACACGCTCGTGCGAGCGAATCACCCAACGACCAACTATTGATGCTGTCTCTGGCGCGTCTTCGTTTGATGCGACCGCCGTCTCCCATGAAAGACCTGCGCGGTTTTGGATGGACAGGGCCCTCGTCCGCCAGATCCATTGCTCATCGTTATGTTGTCTCGGTTGCCGTCGACCTTGACCGGGCACCGCTGCACTTGACGGCGTAACCGCCTGGTCGCGCCCTGCATTCGTCTCCGTTCTGCTTTGTCGGTAACCCCGGCCGGATTCCCCCAACGGGTTCGTTCGCTCCGCTTACCGGAATCCGGCCCGGTTTCCCCCAACAAAGCACTTCGACTCACCGCTTCGCTTTGGGGAGCGTCCCCGTTTGCTCCTGGGTGCCCCGATCAAGAGACGGGGCAAAAGGAGACAACGAAAATGATGAACAACGTGACTTTAATCGGATATCTCGGCGCTGATGCCCAATCCCACACCACCCGCAACAAGTCGACCTTAACAATCCTTTCGCTCGCGACGAAGCATATCTGGAAGCGCCAGACTGGCGAGGTGAAACGCAGACCACGTGGCACAAATGCGTCTCGTTCGACCGAACGGCTGGATACGCCGCCAGCTTACCAAAGGGGCGCATGTCCAAATCGTCGGCGAGATTCAGAATCGCTGATGCGCCGCTAAAGATGGCGCCAACAAATCGGTTACAGAGATCCGCGTACGGCGCATCGCTCGTTTGAGTCCAACGCGATTCGACCGCCGAATCCACCAAGGGGGCCGCCCTTCCGACCCAAAAGGATCTCGCCATGACAACCGCATCCCTACGCGAAGATTTGATCCTTTCGCACATGCGGCAAGTGAAGCTTCTCGCGCGATGCTTGCACCGGCGCTGTCCGCAAGTCGAACTCGATGATCTCATCTCCGCCGGGACTATTGACCTCATCCAAGCCGTTGACCGTTTCGACCCGAGCCGGAATCTGAAACTGAAGACTCTCGCCGAGCACCGGATCAATGGAGCCTTGCTCGACTACCTGCGACACATCGACCCTCCCGAGAGGCGTTCGTCGTTTCCAAAAACAGCGCGACGCTGTGATCGAACAGTTGTCGGCGGCAGGAGAGATTCAGGGATCGCCCAGGCCCTCGGTGTTTCGCTGAGTAAGTATGTAACGCTGTCGCGTATGATCGCGGCGTCGGAGCCGATCTCGATTCACGGATCCGCCATCGCCTCTGAGCTTACCGGCTAAAGCCGGTTAGCTCCCCCCTCTGGTAGCATATCGGTAGCTTATCCCAGACAAATCCAGGCAACGCAAGACGGTTGCCAAAACATATAACTTCACATCAGACAAGGACAGACGCCTATAGACGGAACCTCAAAGGCGACTCAAAATCTGGCGAAGGGCAACTTTCGTGTGGGTTCGACCCCCACCTCGGCCACCACTCCCAACGAGCGTGGGACAATCACACTATGGAAACGACGGTGAACCTCCCGGACGCTCTATTCGAAAGGAGCGCAACGGTCGCTGCCTCTCGAGGAACAACCGTCGAGCAGTTGATCGTACAAACGATTGCTAAGGAAGTGGGCGTATGTCATTCCAACTCTGCCGGGAATGGCGAAGTTGAGTTACCCGTCCTGTCCTCCAAGCGCCCGGGAACACTCGATCTCTCGAACTTTGATTTTGATGATCTACTTGCCTGACGTAAACGTCTGGATCGCCGTCGCCGCTGATAAACACATTCATCATAAAGTCGCAAACCGCTGGTTCACTAACATTCAAGCGGATCAGGTGCTGTTTTGCCGCATCACTCAGCTCGGCTTCCTGAGGTTGCTAACGAACAGGCACGTGATGGGCAAAGAAGTTCTCAGCCCAGGCGAGGCGTGGGCAGCCTATCGCGCTCCACGAGCAGACCGGCGAATCGGCCATCTGAGCGAACCGGCTGAGCTACTGGAATTGTGGGATATGTTCATGCCGAAGCTGACAAATTCCCCAAATCTTTGGACGGACGCTTACCTCTGCGCTTGCTGCTACGCTGCTAACTTCACGTTCGTGACGTCGAATCGAGAATTCCCTCCGGCCAAGCTTTTGAAGTGGTAACGCTCGGCGTCGAATAGCGGCGCAACGTCAAAAATCGAATCTGCCCACCAATTGCAGGAATCGCGATTGGTTCGCCGCGGTAATCACCCCGTACGTCGGCGAGTTCCAGATCGGCTGACCCGACGGAATTGGTGGTCAATGTCAGGATGGAATTCGGCGCCTGGAAATTCGTGTGGTTCAGCGCGTTATACGCTTCCATTCGAATCGTGAACTGGACGCGTTCGCGCAGGACGAACGACCGGCCGACCGAGACGTTGAGATCCAATTGTCCCGGAGCGCGGACCACATTTCTGCCTAGGCTGCCGATGCCGACAGGTAACACTTGGGTTCGTGACTTCCCCGACCCGACAAACAAAGGCCCGGCGGGCTCCAGCGGGAAGTCCGGCTGCGCTGGCGGGCAGCAGATATTGAACGCCGGTTCCGTTGGGAACTTCCGCCGTGTAGAGGCTGACGCTCGGATCGATATCGTAGGGACGCTGCTGATTGGTTCCGGTCTGAGCGGCGTTTTCATTGGTTTGTCCGATGTATATCGGCAGACCGCTATGCGCGGTCAGCATCGGGATAGAATTCGAAATTGCGCAGCCAGCGATTGCCGCTGGTTCGGTAGAGAATCGCGGTAGTGAAGTCGTTGGGCCGGTCAAATTCGCTCAAGCCTTTGTTCAAACCGAGGAACTGCTGCGGGAACTGGCCGAGGTTGAGTCCGGAGGGTTGCGAGAAATTGTAAATGCCGCTCGAGTCGTCGATAGACTTGGAGCGCACATAGTTTGCAACAAACGTGAGATTCGAACCGTATTGGCGGCGGACGCTCGCCTGAAATGCCTGATAGCTGGACGTGCCTTCCATGTTGATGGAGTTGAAGGCGCCGATGCCCGGATACGGACGCGCTTGCTGGGTGGCCAAGGTGGTGTTGGCGAGAGCCAGCGCCGCATCGATCGCCGGATCGTAAGGCACCGTGTTGGAGGGCTGCTCGACGGGAAGATGCACGCCGTGCGTTCCAACGTAGTTCACCTCCGCGATGGTGCCTCTTGCGATCTCGCGTTCAATGCCGAAGTTCCATTGCTCGATGTAGGGAAGCGGACTGGCCTGAGTGAATCCGTTGTAATCGAGGAGAGTCAGCGGATTCGCCGCCGTGCCGAATTGAGCGATGTTGGCCCGCGGGTTCTGCACGTTGTTGGTGGCGATAGTGGGCAGGCCTTGCGATAACTGGAACGGCTGCGCGATACCAGTGCCCAGATTGTTAAATGCCTGCTCGACGGTGTAGCCGGGGAAAAGGACCTGGCCGCCGAGATCGGAGAAGATTCCCGCGTAGAAGATTCCGAATCCCGAGCGAATGACCGTCTTGGGCGTCAGGCTGTAAGCGAATCCGGCGCGCGGCGCGAAGTCGAGCTTGGAAGCTTTCAGGTTCAACGTGTCGGATGCGTTCTTGCCGGCGAAAAGCACTTCGCCCGTGGTTGGATCCACGCGCGAGTACTCGTTATTCGCGGTGGTGAGCGGCGATTCGTATTCCCAGCGAAGCCCGAGATTCAGCGTCAGCTTCGAACTCACTTTCCAATCATCCTGGATATACAGGCCAAAGTTGTAATTGCGCCTTCCGATCAAGGGCTGCGCCAGCGAATACGATCCGGTCTTGATGTCGCCCAGAAGAAAATCCGCCAGCGCGTTGATCGGATCGCCGGAGCTGTTCTTCGCGTTGGTGATGGAACCGTCGAAGGCAAAGCTTCCGTTCACGTCGGCGGTGGGGTTCAGATCGTCGAATTGGTCCTTCCGGAGTTGAAATCCGAACTGGATCAGGTGATTCCCGAGCGTCTTACTGTTGTTGACGCTGGTTTGGTAATTGTTGTCGATCTGACTGCGCTGGGTGTTGCTGTTTGTGCCGAGTAGCGAGAATCCGCTGATGTTGATCTCGGGAGAGGCATCACCGTAGGAGGTCCCGATACCGAGTGCGCTTTGGACATTCATGCCGGCGCTGGGCGGAACAATCTCGGCGTTGTTGCGGAAGTAGCCGAAGCGGACCACCGAAATGAAGCTGGGGCTCCAAATCTTAGTGAGGCCGGCGGTGGATTCGTAGCCGGTTGTTGCGCTGTTGCCGACTGCATTCTCCAGCGGACTTCCCGGATAAATCGGTTGGATCGGCGAATAGTTGTTGTAATGGACAAACGTGCCGAACAGGCGAAGGCTGTTGGTCACCGTCTCATCCAACCGCGCCATGCCGGTATTGGTTGTGGGATGGCTGGATCCGATGGAGACGAAGTTGTTCGCCGCGATCTTGTCGGTCTTGTTGATGGTGCCGGGCGAATTGGGCGCAGGAACAAGCCCGAGAATCTTCAGGGCCGCAGGATCGATCAGACCGGGTGGAATCACGTTTCCCGGAAACGGAGCTTTCGTCGACGGATCGTTGACCAACGCCGGTGACGCCGAAAAGTTTCCCGCCGCATAGGGTCCGTAGGGAACCGTCGACGTCAGACGATACGGCGACGCCTGGATCAGACCTTCGTAGTTCACAAAGAAGAAAGTTTTGTTCTTTCCGTTGTAAACTCTCGGGATCGACAGCGGACCGCCGAGCTTGCCGCCGAACAGGTTGTAGCGGTCTTCCGAGCGGGGTTTCCTAGGCAAATTATTGAAATAGTTGTTGGCATCCAGGTCCTCGTTGCGAAAGTAGCCATAGGCCGTGCCGTGGAGCAGATTGGCGCCGGAGTTCGTGATCAACGTGACCATGGCGCCCGAGGTTCGCCCGTACTCCGCCGAATAGGAAGCCGCGAGCACATTGAATTCCCGGATGGAATCGGCCGGCGGCAGGGTTTGCGGGGCACCGGTGGAACCGCTGACCACGGAAAGTCCGTCGATCAAAAACTCGCTGTTCAGCGTGCGGCTGCCGTCGATGGAAAGTTGCGAAGTGCTCAGGCCGGACTGGCTGGTAATGTCTCCGCCCGAGGAAACGCCCGGCGTGAGAGCAAGGAGATTCAGAACATTGCGGCTGGGCAGAGGCAGATCCTGCAATTGAGATGGTGTGATGGAATTGCCGAGCGAAGAAGTGTCGGTCGCCAACTGGCCGGCGGTCCTGCCTTCCACGGTTATGGTTTCGGCCACTTCGCCGACTTGCATCAGAACGGGGATGTTCGCCCGCGGGTCCACCGTCAGTTCGATGCCGGGAAACTTCCTGGTGCTTAAAGCCCTGGGCGGTGACGGAGAGGTTGTAGCGCGCGGCCGGCAGATCAGGCGCCCGATACACGCCGTCGGAGTTGGTCTTACCGGTCCAGGCGGTGACGCCAGTCTCGGCGTTGGTAATGGTGACAGTGGCGCCGCTGATGGTCCCCTTGGTGTCAGCGATGATGCCGGAGATCACGCCGGTGACGCCCTGGCTCCAGGCGCACAAAGCGAAAACGATGATGAACGCCGATAAACGCAGATGCGATTATTATAAATGACGAAGGTTACAAAACCGCCCGCATCAACACCAAGCCTGCATCACTAAAGTTGAATGATTCCGCGGCGCACGGCGATGGTGATCGCTTGTGTGCGGTCCGATGCGCCGAGCTTCTCCATGATGTGCTTGACGTGAACCTTAACGGTCTCCTCGGAGATGAAGAGACGATCCCCAATGTCGCGGTTGCGATTGCCGCCCGCAATTTGCCGCAGGACTTCAATCTCGCGCGGGGTGAGAGCTTCATCGCTCATGTGCTCGGCCAGATGCGACGCCACCTCCGGCGGGACTCGTTTCTTGCCCGCATGCACTTGCCGAATCACCTCTGTCAGCTCGCTGGGCGGCGTGTTTTTCAAAAGGTAGCCGCGAGCACCGGCCTCCAGCGCACGCTGGATCTCGACATCGCCCTCAAAAGTCGTCAATATGACAACGCGGGCTTCTGGAGACTCCTCACGGATCGCAATCATGGCGTCGATTCCGCTCAGGTCCGGGAGTCTCAAGTCCATGAGCGTCACGTCTGGCCGGTGTGTCCTATAGTGTTGGATCGCTTCGTTGCCGGTGCAAGCCTGGGCGACCAGCACCATGTCCGGCTGCTTCTTGATGATCATTGCAATCCCCTCCCGCAGGAGCGGATGGTCATCGACACTGAGGATGCGAATGTGGGTTGGTTCTGTCATGTGTCTCTTTCGTTCTAACCGGAGCCATCTGACCGTGGATGCTCAGCGGCAGCCGTCGGGCGGCCGCGCTTGCGGAACCATCGAAGCCGCGCGGGCGATTGATCCTGGAAAGCCAGGCGGCCGGGCACCGATAGTTCAATTTCTGTACCCGACGAGGCGCTGCTAAAGAGATGAAGGCGGGCTCCGATGCGATCCGCTCTCTCGCGCATTCCAGAAAGACCCCAGTGTCCCTCGCGCCCCGACCGCAAAATCTTAGGGTCGATTCCACAGCCATCGTCGCGCACCACCAGGCGGAGTTGATTGGAGCTGTAGGTCAACGTGAGTTCGATCTGTTTCGCGCGAGCGTGGCGAAACGCGTTGATCAAGGCCTCCCGGCCGATCCGGTACACTTCATCGCGAAGGAGCGGGTGAAGGGGCCGCTGCTGGCCTTCGGTAACGACACGGAATCCCACTTTCGTTTCGTTGGCGCCGGCGGGATCGAGCTCCTGCTGAATTCCCGCAAAAGTCTGCTCCAGGTCGAGAGATGGGCTGTGCGACGAACGTAAGCCTCGAACGGCATTCCTGCCTTCCTCGATCACCTGGCTCATGAGTTCCAGCGCCCGCGTCAAGATGGGCTTGGATTCGGAATCCTCGGGCAAGCAGTCCTTGGCAATATGAACCTGCATGGAAGCGCTGAGGAAGCCCTGCAAAAGAGTGTCGTGCAGCTCCTGCGCGATGCGCGTGCGCTCGGCCAGGCGCTCGTCGAAGCGGGCATTCATCGCTGCCGCCACTTGCCGCACCCGGAGCCGGTAGAATGCCGAGACCAGGAGGACACCGCATACAGCGCACAGGAGAAGGAACCAATTGGTTTGGAACCACGCGGGAGAAACGTTGAGATCCAGAGTTGCACCTGCATCGTTCCATACGCCGTCGTTATTACAGGCAATCACGCGGAACCGGTACGGTCCTGGGCGAAGCTTGGTGTAGTAGGCCTGGCGGCGTGTGCCTGCGTTCTGCCATCCGTTGTCGACACCCTCGAGCTTGTAGCGAAAGAGCACGCGCTCGGGCATGGCAAGGCTCAGTGCGGTGTAGTCGATTTCCAGATTCTGGGTGCGTGCCGGGAGCGTGACAGCGCTCGAACCGGCGTAAGTTTTTCCGTTTGAGATGACCGCGGAGATGACCACCGGTGGCGGCAGGCGATTCGGTTTTCGGTCCAACGCCGCCGGATCCAGCCAAGCGATGCCCTTGGTTGTCGCAAACCACAAACGCCCGTCGGCAGCTTCCAGCAGCGATGGCTCCGGCGTTATTTCTCCAGAGAGCCCCGGAAGACCATCCAATTCGTCCAGGTGCTCCGCGGGAACCGCGAAACCCGGATCGCGGAGCCAGGTCTTCAAATCGGCGGCGAAGACATGGCTGATGCCTGAGAATCCATTCACCCAAAGGTCGCCCGTTTCAGTTTCTACGATGCCGGATAGCCTGCCCGGCAGCGCTGTATCTCGCCAACGCATCAGATAAAACTGCCCCTGGGTGAACAACTGAACACCGCCTGCTCCTGCCAGCCAGACGTGGTCGCCCCGGACGGACATCGTATTCTCGGAGACCCCTCGCTTGCCATCCGGAAAGGAGTATCTGTGGTATTGGGATCCATCCCATTCCGTCACTTTGTTGGAAAAGCCAAACCAAACGTTTCCCGCCTGATCGTCAACCATGGCTCCGATCACGCCAGGCTTTTTGCCGAGGACCGGGGTTTGGTCGCTCCAGGCGCCGCCCGAAAGATGGTAGGCTCGGCCGCTGCTGGTGGTGATCCATGGATCGTTGTTTCGATCGGCGGCGACGAACACCACGGAGTCCAGCTTTTCGTCCGGGAAATGCAGCGGTGAGAACCCCTCGTCCGAGGAGCGCCATAGGTGGAAGTCCCCAGTGCCGGCCGACCAGATGGTTCCATTGTGATCGCGTCGAACGGTGATCGTCTGGCCTGTGCGCGGGAAGCTGGTTATCGTGCCGTCGGCGGCAACGTGGGTGAGCGGCAGGCTGCTATTTCCAGTCCACACGGAACCTCGATCTCCGGCGGCGATGCTATATTCGTGCTCTTGTGCGTGCGGTAGCGCCACGGTGGTAAGCGCAGCGTGCCTCAGCCGGTCGAGACCGGAATTCGTCGCCACCCAGACGGCACCCTCTCGACCGATCAATATAGTCCAGACGGCATCGGAACTGAGTTTCTGCTCGGGCGTGAAGCTTTCCGCCGGGAGCCTCTTTCGTAGCAACAGGCGCCGGCCATCGATCCACATGGTCGAACCGTTGCACGCCCGTGTTCGTGACCACCCAGAGAGAGCCATCGGGGGCGAAAGCGAAGTCGCCGAAATGCGCATTTCGCTTGTCCTCTTTTCCGGGCGGCAAGGAAGCAGTGGCGCTCAGTTTGTTTGCTACTCGCCGCAGCCCCTGGTCGTCTGAAAGCCAGATGCTGCCGTCCGGCGCTTGATGGAGAGCCGCATAGCCGGTCGACAGCCCCTCGCCGTATTTGCTTACCTGGAATTTCGACTGGCCGCGTGGCAAAAACAAAAGCGGTCCGGTCTGCGTCTTAACCCACAATGTCCCGTCGCTGTCCACGAGGATGCCGGCCGGAAAACCACCCGGGTATCCCTGTTCGGCACCGACTTGCTCGCACACGGAGCCGCGCAAACGGAAGAGGCCGGCTTTCGCCTGTACCCAAAGCGAGCCATCGCGGTCCTCGATGATCTTTCCCTGTTTGCGGGTAGGCGTACAACGTCGATCTGGAAAATTGGTCAGCCGGGCGTCCTTCCAGAAGAGGAGTCCGGCGCCCTCCGTGGTCAGCCAGAGGCCTCCGGACGACGAAAGGAAGACTGAGTCGATTTCGCTATCACGCGCGGCTCCGTGGGTCACCTCCTCCACGGACTGGAACCGAACGCCATCGAAGCGGAGAACACCCTTCGATGTTGTGAGCCAGAGAAATCCCTCGGAGGACTGCTTGATATCGAAGACCGCCCCCAGGCCGTTCCACTCAGTGTGGTGAAAGTCTGTGACGCCGTGGATTGCCCGCTCCGCATTGGCTCCGCGCGCGCGCGGCAGCAACCCTGGAATTAGGGTAACGGCGAGCAGCCATCCGAACTTCCGAAGAACTGTCCACATGACGCGACCTTCGCGGCTTCACTGTAGTGCCTCAAGATACAGGCGGCAACCGGGGACACCTCGACCCTCGGTCGTATGTTAACCCAACCGGATGAGGGCGGAATCCCCCGGTCGTGGAGGCTCTGGATACTTCTTTCGAGGGATGCAGGCGATCGCGGGAGGCCGGAAAGAATAGCCCCGGCATGTAGCTCGCATCGGCCACCCGCTCGAGTATGCCCTGCGTTATTATTTCCCTAAGCGCTAGAGAAACGGGGACCAACCATGCGAGCTTGGATTATCGGAATTGCTATTCGGAGGAATGGCGCTGGCCGCCAACGCCGCGTCATCGACCTCGGTAACTTACAACAAAGACGTACTGCCGATCTTGCAGAAGAACTGCCAGGGCTGCCATCGGCCAGGTCAGGTTGCCCCGATGTCGTTCCTCACGTACGAGCAGGTTCGACCTTGGGCGAAGGCGATGAAGGCCGCGGTGCTCTCGAAGAAAATGCCACCCTGGTTCGCCGACCCGCAATACGGACATTTCGTCAATGATCGCTCCTTGAAGCAGAGCGACATCGTGACCATCGCGAAGTGGGCCGACAGCGGCGCCATGGAGGGCGATCCCAAGGACGCGCCGGCTCCAGTCGCGTGGCCGGCGGACGGCTGGGAGATCCAGCCCGACTTGATCGTCAAGGGTCCCGAGACCGTAGTTCCGGCGCATCCGAAGAACAATGTCGTCGAGTGGTCCTACATCACGGTGCCGAGCGGAATTACCGAGGACACCTGGATCACGTCGATGCAAATTCGTCCGAGCGAGCCCTCCATCACGCACCACATTTGCGTCTTCTTCAAATCCCATACGCCGGATGTCAAGTACAACGTGCCCTACTGGTACGACCGCAAGCGTGATGAGAACGGCAGCGCGGTGGAAGCCGATGCCGGCATCAACGGACGGGGAATTCCAGACTCGGTGACGGACGGAACCAACGGCATTGAAGGCTGCTATGTGCCGGGCCAGTTCACGCAAGACTATCGCATCTTTAGTGCGGGCAAGCTGGTGAAGGCCGGGACCGACATCGTGTTCCAGGTGCACTATACTCCGAACGGAAAAGAGACCGTCGATCGCCCGCTCATCGGTTTCACTGTGTCCAAGGAAGCTCCCGAGCGGCGCTACATCAGTTTCGGCATGTCGGCGCCCAGCGATCCGAAACATTTCGCGATCCCGCCCAACGATGGGAACTGGGCCAGCCCGCCGGCCGAAGCCATCTTCATGCAGGATGTTGAGCTGGTGTACATGTTTCCCCACATGCACGTGCGCGGCAAAGACATGACCTATACGTTGGAGCTGCCCGACGGCACAACGAAAACGATTTTGAACGTGCCGCATTACGACTTCAATTGGCAACTGGCCTACAACGTCGAGCAACCGATCCGAATTCCGAAGGGGACCAAGCTCACCGTCACGGCGCATTACGACAATTCCGCTAATAACAAGTTCAATCCCGATCCGAATAAGACCGTCTACTACGGCGACATGACTTGGGAGGAGATGATGTTCCCGTTTTTCAGCGTCGTGGTGGACAAAGGCGTGGACGCGGGAAAGATTCTCAAGCCACTCAGCGGCCGCGCCAACGGGGCGTAGCGAGGACGCGCGTCAGACCACCAGCACCTGGTGATCCGGACACTCCAGCTTCACGTGATCATAGAGCGTGTCCATCAACTCGCTCATGCCGTGCTTCGCGATAAACGGCAGAATCGAGTAGTAGCGTTCCTGCAGATGCTTGTCCGGGAAAATCAGTCCCGACATGTAGCTCGCGTCGGCGGCGGCGCGCTTGTCGCGGTTCAGTGTTTCGCGCGCGGTCTTACGCTCCATCTTCGAGAGCTGGTACAAAATCTTCGCGCGGCTCTTGTTCGCCGCGGCGGCGAGCGTGGAATCGAACGCCACCAGTTCGTCTTGTAAACGGTCGACCGACTTTGCAACCGCCCGATGAGCCTCCAGGAATTCCTGCGCGAGCGTGGGTGGGACCAGCTTCTGCGCGATCGCGTCGCGCACGCCGTCTTCGCCGTGAAAAAAGCCGGGCAAGTGCAGTCCATAACGATCCATGAGCTTGGCCGTGCGCGCATCCAACAAGGTGAATCCGCCGCGCGACACCATCACCGGCATCCGGCCCAGCAATTCGCGATACAGGACCTGCGACTGCGCCATGTACGCCAATTCCGCGGGCCCGCCGACATAGGCTACGGTCGGCAGCACATAATCCTGCACCACCGGACGCAACAACGCATTGGGCGATAAATGTTCCGCCTGGGCAATCAGCTCCGCCGCCGAATATTTACGCTCCTTGGACGTGTATTCGTCATTCTGGCGGCGCAGCCGGGCGCGGCGCTCGCGCTCCAGCAAGAACACCAGCGAGGTTTTCGCTTCCAGATGCACCTGCGCGTGATAGCCCGCGGCTTCCAGCTCTTTCCCGCGTTCGATCAACTTCGCATGCAGACTTTCGTCCTGCCGCACGGCTTCTTTCAATAAGGGCGCGGCCAAACGGCGGAACGATTCGTCCAACGGATCGACAAACAGCAAGCCTCGGCCCTCGAGCAAACGTTCCAGCAATGCGCGGAACGCCCGGCCGAACGTCACACCGGGCGGATAGGCATTGCGGACCATCTCCGCGACTTCCTGGCCATGCGGAAAACCAGCCAGTACTTCGCGCAACTGATCCACGGGCGGCGCTGCGATCGGAATCCCTCCAACGGGCCGCTCCGATCCGCCGTTGGCCGTGACGCCGAGCTGCACCGGCCGGTGATCCGGACCGAACACGAACGTGTGATTCACTTCTGCGACGTCGTGGTCCTCGGTCGCGAGCCAAAACATCGGAACCGCGGGAATGCCCTGCTCGCTCAATCGCGCCGCCAGCCGGACAGCCGTCAGGGCTTTGTAGATTGTATAGGCCGGTCCTGAAAACAGCCCCGCTTGCTGCCCGGTGACCACGGCTAGCGTTCCAGGCCGGGCTAGCAGGTCCAGCGAAGCGCATTCACCGTTACTGGGCCGCAGGGCGGCAACCAGCCCCGCCCGCCGATCGTCGGGATATTCAATCTGCTTCGCGGCAGCGGCGTAGCTCTGGCCGTTGTGCGGGTCGTGGGCGTAGAAGCGGGCGACCCGGTCGAAATGATATTGGAAATCGGAGAAAAGCGCTGAGGTGTGCGGGATCTCAGTGTGTCGAAGACAGGCCGACTCCATCATGCGCAACTTTCCAAGGGTAGCAGATGCGGCAGCCCAGCCCAAAGTCGCGCATTTCTTGTGCCGCGCGCGCATCGGCTAAAATCAAAGTTCGGGCCATCCCCCAACCATGGACGATCAGGAGTTCAAAAACCGGGCCGAGCAATCGTTGCAGGCGCTCTATCGCCGGCTGACCGCTGCATCCGACGGAGCCGAGTTTGAGGCTGATTTCAACAGCGGCGCGCTGGCCATCGAGTTCGAAGACCCGCCCGGCAAGTTTGTCATCAGTCCCAATGCGCCGGTCCACCAGATCTGGGTTTCTGCGCACTCCAAGAGCTACAAACTGGATTGGGGCGATGGGGCGGGCGATTTCGTGCTGCCATCCACCGGCCAGACGCTCACCGAAGTGATCCAGGACGCGATCACGAAACAACTCGGAGCCGAAGTCGCGCTGTAAATGCCGGGCGTCTACATTTCCTATCCGTTCTGCGCGCAGAAGTGCACTTACTGCAACTTTGCTTCGGGCGTTTTTCCGCGTGAGCTGGAGCCGAGATATCTGGAAGCGCTGGTGGCCGAGATCGCCGCGCACAAATGGCCGTGGCAGCCGGAAACGATTTACTTGGGCGGCGGAACGCCGAGCGGCATGACGATGGATGATTTGGATCGAATCTTAGCTTCGATTCCTGGCCGCGACCACTGGAAGGAAGCGACTATTGAAGCCGCGCCCGGAATAATCACCGAAGATCGCGCGGCGGCGTGGGCCCGTGCCGGCATCAATCGGGTCAGCCTGGGCGTGCAATCCTTCGTGCAGCGGGAACTGGCGCGCACCGGGCGTAAACACACGGCTGAAGTTGTCGAGCGCGAGATGGCCGCGCTCGGCGCGCATGGTCTGCAGAACATCAATATCGATCTGATCGCGGGCCTGCCCGGCCAGACGCGAGACTCGTGGCGAGAGTCACTTACTTGGATCGAACGCCTCCAGCCTCCGCATGTCTCGGTCTATATGCTCGAAATCGATGAGGACAGCCGTCTCGGCAGCGAAGTGTTGCTCAATGGAAAGCGCTACGGTGCGCCGGATGTTCCAAGCGACGAACTCACGGCGGAGCTTTACGAAACGGCCGTGGCGGAGTTGGCGCGCATGGGGATTCCGCGCTACGAGATTTCGAATTTCGCGCGGCCGGGCTTCGAGTCGCTGCACAATTTGAAGTACTGGCGATTGGAACCGTACGCCGGGTTCGGCGCGGATGCGCACTCGTTCGACGGCTCGGTGCGCCGCCAGAATATCGAGTCACCCAGCGATTACGTCGCTAAAATTCACGGCGCCGAATCCGCATGTATCGGCGCCACGCCTGCCAATCCAGCCGAAGAGCGGTTCTTTGTCGGACTGCGCCTCGCGCAAGGCATCCAGCCCGAACCGGAGGAGTGGCGCAAATTCGACCAGCCGATCGAGCGCTTCATCACGGAAGGCTTGTTGGCACGCGACGGCATCCAGGCCTGCGGCTCACCGATCGCGGCGTGTTATTTTCGAACGAAGTCTTTGCCGAGTTTATTTCATGATGATCGATTTAAGAAGCGACACTGTTACGCGTCCCACGCCCGCGATGCGGCGCGCCATGGCCGAGGCTGAAGTCGGCGATGACGTTTATCGCGAAGACCCCACCGTCAATCGCCCTCGAAAAGCGCGCGGCCGAAATCATGGGCAAAGAGGCTGGTCTCTTCGTCCCTACCGGCACCATGGGCAATACCATCGCGGTGAAGATGCACACCGATCATGGGCAAGAGGTCATCTGCGAATCGCGCGCGCACTTGCTCGATTGGGAGCTCGCGATGCTCGCCTGGTTCTCGGGTTGTTTGATCCGGCCGGTTGCGGGCCGCGACGGCATTCTGCACTGGAAAGACATTGAGGCGGCCATCCGCCCCACGAGCCCGCACTGCGCTCCGACCACGCTGATCGAAATCGAGAATACGCACAACATGGCGGGAGGCGCGGTTTACCCCATGGATATTTTCGAAGACATCTGCGCGAACGCGCACGACCGCGGCCTCAAGGTGCATCTCGATGGCGCGCGCATCTTCAACGCGGCTTGCCATCTGAATCGCCCGGTTCGCGATCTCGCAGCCCCCGCCGATTCGGTGATGTTCTGTTTGTCCAAAGGCCTAGGCGCGCCGGTGGGTTCGATGCTGGTTGGAACGGCCGAGGCGATCGACCGCGCGCGCGGCTATCGCAAACGTTTGGGAGGCGGCATGCGGCAGGCGGGCGTGCTCGCGGCGGCGGGGCTGATCGCGCTCGAAGAAATGCCGCACCGATTGGGCCAAGACCATGCCAATGCGCGTTTCCTTGCGGGCGAGCTGGCCAAAATGCCCGGAATTGGGATTGACCCCGCGCGCGTTCAGACCAACATCGTCATCTTCGACATCACTGCCACCGGACTCGCTACAACGGAGTTAACTGCCGCACTAAAAACCCGCGGCGTCCTGATGAACGGGATCAATCCGCGCCAGATGCGCGCCGTCACGCATTTCGATGTCTCAGGCGAGCAATGCGCTACGGCAATTGCGGCGATTTCCGACGTTCTCGGCTAACGCCGGTGCGGTTGGCCCGTCTAACCGTGCAACATGCGCGCGGTTCTTACCACCTATCGCAGTCTGCTCAAGCGGCCAGCGTTTTTCTGCGCCGTCGTATTCACTCTGACGCTCGGCATAGGCGCAAATAGCGCCATTTTCTCGGTGATCGACGCCGTTCTTCTGAAACCACTGCCCTACCCCGGCGGCGACCGGCTGATGGTGATCTCGGAGTCGAACCAGCGGCAGAAGGTGGCGCGTGAGGATCCCGGCCCCAGTCTCATTGAAGACTGGAACCGCATGAATCAATCCTTCACGGCGATCTCGGGAGCTTACATCGAAAATGCCGCGGAGACGTCGGGCGAACTGCCGGAGATGCTGGTCAGCGCGCGAGTGTCGCCGCGATTCTTTTCGGTGCTGGGCACGCCTGAGCTGCTCGGACGCACTTTCAGTCCGCAAGAAGACCTGTTCAACGGACCAAACGCAGTCGTGATCAGCGAAGGGTTCTGGCGGCGGCGGTTCGGCGCCGATCCTGGGGTGATCGGCAAAACGCTCCGCTTCACCAATTTCAGCTACCCGATCATCGGCGTTATGCCGGACTCAATGCGATTCCCCGCCTCAAATGTCGACCTCTGGATTCCCGCCAAGCTGCGGCCGCGGGTCCTGCAATTCCGCGATTCCCATTGGGAGAGCGCGATTGGCCGCCTGAAGGAAGGCGTGAGCATGCAGGCCGCTCAGGGCGATCTTGCAGCCGTGCAGGCGCGGCTGGGCGAGCAATATCCCGCGACGGACGCGAATTGGACGCCGGTCGTCGAGCCGCTGAAGGAAGACACCGTGGGCGGCGTGCGCCGGTCGCTGTGGATTCTATTCGGTGCAGTCTCTTTCGTGCTCCTGATCACGTGCGCCAATGTGGCGTGCCTGTTGCTGGCACGAGCGCATCGCCGCGAGCGGGAGATCGCAGTTCGATTTTCGTTAGGCGCGCGCCGCAGTCAAGTGATCCGCGAGCTTTTGCTCGAAGCCTTCTGCCTCGCGATTCCCGGCTGCGTGCTTGGTTTGGCGGTGTCCTTCGCGGGAATCGGTCTCTTTCGCCGTGCCGCGGCCATCCTTCCGCGCGCGGATGAAATCCAGCTGGATTGGAGAATCGTGGTCTTCACACTTTCGCTCAGCATAGTGACGGCTCTCTCGTTTGGCTTGATCCCCGCTGTCCGCTCCACGCGCGGCGAAGTAGATGGCCTGTGGGCCCAATCCTCGCGAACGCAGATTGGCGGCGGCCACAGCATCCAGCGCATGTTGGTGAGCGCCCAGGTGGCGCTAGCGATCGTTCTCCTGGTCGGATCCGGGCTGCTGATCCGCAGCCTGGCGCGGCTCGGGCGGGTCTCGCTCGGCTTCGATCCGGAACACGTGCTCGCCATACGAATCAGCGCAGCGTGGGGCGAGCAGAACAACATGCCGCAGATCCGCCAGAGAATGAACCGGACGCTGGAAGAACTACGAGCCATTCCCGGCGTCACATCGGCAGCCCTTACCATTGGGCTTCCGGGCGACGCCGAGGAGTACACCGCGCAATTCCATATCACCGGCCAAGACACGGAATCGGAAGGCAAGAAGGTTTTCGCGGATGAAGACAACGTGACGCCGGATTTCTTCAGTCTGTTCGGAATTCCCGTCCTTGCGGGCCAAACCTGCGGCATCAGTCTCGATCCGAAAGCGCAGACGTCGGCGATGGTGAGCCGTTCGTTTGCCGACCGCTACTTTCCCGGCCAAAGCCCAATTGGGCACTATATGCGCGAGGGAGATTATCCCAATCAGCTTCTAATCGCAGGCGTGGTGGGCGATATTCGCAAACACGGTTACGCGCGCGACCCGCTGCCAACGGTGTATTGGTGCGGCCTGCCTTCAAATCCATTCCCCGAGTTTCTGCTGCGATCCAACGGCGATCCGTTGCGGCTGTCGGAAGCCGTGCGCCAGCGCATCCACGCGATCGAACCAAACCGCGCGGTCTACGACGTCAAGCGTGTGAGCGATTATATTTCGTCCAAGCTTACTGGCCGGCGATTCCAGGTGATCCTGCTGAGCTCGTTCGCGGCCACCGCACTGCTATTGGCGGCCATCGGACTCTATGGCGTCACCAGTTTCCTGGTCTCGCTGCGGACGCGGGAAATCGGGCTGCGCGCGGCGCTCGGCGCAACTCCTTCGCGGATTTTCGCTCAAATTCTGCGGGAGGGCGCGATCATGACAGCGGCGGGCGTCGCAATCGGTCTGGCGGCCGCGCTTGCGCTCACGCATTTCGCCGCGAGTTTGCTGTTTGGCGTCACACCTACCGATCCGATTACATTCGTGGCCGTCCCGCTGCTGCTCGCCTGCGTAAGCGCGGTGGCATTGTGGTCGCCCGCGCGGCGCGCGACGAATATCGATCCCATGGAAGCATTGCGTCAGGACTAGCCTCCAAGAGAGCTCCGGCTTCCAGATAAATGCGATTGTCAGTTGCTCTTATCTCGGGCATTACTTGCCAGCGAAGGTGAGCGGGGCCAGCGTAACGCGCAGAATCCGCAGCCATTCCTGGAAATCGAGATTTCCCTCTTGCGCAGGTCCTGCGATGTGGTGTATGATGTGGTAGACGTACACAGGCTCTAGACCGGTGGCGCCATTTAGCCTTTAAGTCCTTCAGTAAGTTTAGCCCTGCCGCTTTTCGCCATTTAGCGATTTCTGTTCTTGTGCTCTTCAGTTCTTGAGTTCATCTAGCGCTTCAGTTTCTTGCAGCTATTAAGCCGATTAAGCTTGTTTAAGCATCGTGCGATTTTGCTTGTTTAGCGATCCAGTTCTGCTGTGACATCAATCCAGGAGAATATGATGACGGTAAACAAGGACATGCTGCCTGCTCTTTTTGTGGGCCTCGCAATCTATTTGCTTATGAGTTCTCATTTTCCGCACCTCAAGGAACTCATTGACAGCGTGATGGCGAGTGAACTCGTGTTCAGGGTGGTAAAGCTCAGACGTTAGGTGCAGAACATTAAGGGGAACCCCAAAGATGGCTAACCATGTGTTTTTGTTAGATCTGACAAAGCACAATTCAGGTAGCGACGTACAGAGTCTTGTCGACTCTGTACGTCGTTATATCCATGACTTCAAACCTCACCACGTAGAGTGGTTCTTGAATCTATACCAACAAATGAACGCAGGCGGAGACACCGTCAACAAGACATCCAAGTACGGTCCCGTGCTCTGGCGCGCTATAGAAGAACGCATTCGTAAGATCGCCCGTGACCTGTCAGGCGGGGCCTTGGTGTTCCACGTGCTCTCTTACGACGGCGTTATTCTGATGTCGGCAGCAGGATGCACTTCTCCAGAATTCGCCGTTACAACGTTGAACCTCTCGGCCGTAGGCAGGTACACCCCTCAGAGAAGCCAGGCTGCTACGGCGGATTCCCCCTCCGCGATGACCCTGGTCGAGGCAGTACAGCTGGCAAAATCGGTTCTGTTGCAGGGGCGACATACTAACCAGGACAATGCGCTCTGGCTCAACAGGCTGCGGGTACTTATGACTGACCGCGACCGACGGGCCGGGAAGGATCCTTCTAATCCGGCTTCTGACCGGCTAATCCAGTCAATCGTTAACGATGGAATGGAGAAAGGCTGGCTGCGACAAACCAAACGCCCCGGGCAAGCGGGTACGGAGCTAATCTGGATAGTGCAGGACACTGCCGCAGAGCACACCTCTTCAGATCCCGAATCCGCTCACGGAGACATTCCCGCTACGGGACCCGTTCAGAACGACGCCACGGACAGCGGAGGTGAGGCCGAGAGGTACGTACGCACTCAAGAGTTCGTGGATTGTTGGAAGCGGCGGCATATCTATTGCCCCAAGCCAATACGGGACCTGTTGTTTCAGGCCGTCCAAGAGATTCTCGACGAGGAAACGCAGGGTATCACTGTGGCTAAGCTCACCTCGAAAGCTCGCCAGCGAGCGGAGAACATTTGCACAAATTTCACCTACTGGCAGTCGGCAACCGAGGGACTAGCGAATGCATTGGTCGCTTCACAGGTGCTCTTGACCGCAGAGAAAGTTCCGGTACCTATTGGAATCGAGTGCTGGGGTAGTCACGTTGCTTCCCTTGCGGATAATTTCCGAGATCGGTGCGAGGCCTTCATGGTGTATTTCGCCGTTAAGGCATTGAAGAACGTCAATTTCTATCGAGACAGAATCCATCTCGCCCACGCGCTCTTGAAAGAGGGTCCATCAGGAAGATCAATTGACGAGCTCATGGAGCGGGTCAGTCTTCTTGTCTCCTCTCTCGGCGGAAAAATTGAAATAAGCGAGGACGGCATGCTCTCCGTGAGGTCCATCCCAGCGCTAGAGATCGCACCAAGCTCAGCTGTTGCTTGATGCGTTCTGATTGCGCCCAAAAACAGGGGGAAGGGCTAGCCAGCCCACGGATTGAAGACTGCCGCACCGAGTCCGGCGAAGTCCTTCACATTGCGCGTGACCACAGTGAGGTCGTGTTCCAGAGCGGTCGCGGCGATCAGACCGTCCGCAGTGTTGAGAGGTGTACCCTTCAATTGGCAGTTTCCGTCCAATGCGCCCCAGCGATCGGCAATGGAATAGGTGACGGGTAAGATGCGCCCGCCAAACCTGCGCAACAGATCAATTTCAAACCACACTTCCAGCGCTTCGCGACGCTGGCCGGGCGGAAGCGTACTAAACCCTCGTCGCAGTTCGCCGATCGACATTACGCTCAGATAAAGCGATTGTTCGTCTTGTGAGTAGACCCAGTTTGCAACAAGTGGATTGGGACGAGCCCGAATGAGTTCCGAAGGGATGTTCGTGTCGAGAAGAAACGCATTCACGAGAGATCCACCGGACGCCCAGTGGACGGATTGCGGCTGCAATCAATCTCGTCCGCCACGCCCTTGACGGATTCGAACACTTCCCGCAGCGATCTTTCGGGAGTTACTCTGCACATGGCAGGCGCTGCTGGCGAAGCCTTCAGCGCCTGCAAGATGACATCCTCGGCGTCCTTAAACACGCCGCTCTGGAGACGCTGATTGATGAGCGCCTCAACTTCGGGCTTGGTGATCTCAATAGTCATGGATGCGCAGCCTCCCTTTTCATTATTGCTCCCTTCAATAAGGATCCGTTGCCACGCCACTGCCCGCAGCTGCGTCATCATGATTAGGTGGACGTCTTTGGGCTGCGGCTGAAGCTTTGCCTGCTCGCACTGTGCTGCCTGATTTGCGCCCGCGGTCAAGATCAGCCGCCGCCAATCTCACCAGAACTTCCGGAAGCGCAGGCGCCCGGCTCCATCGCGGGAAGCGTTCTCAGTGGTGCGACTGGACAACCGCTACGGCGCGCGCAGGTAGTGCTGCGGCCCGCGGATGGAAAAGCCAGTTCGCTTTTTCAAACCACCGATGAAAGCGGCGGCTTTTCGTTTCCCAAAGTGGATACTGGCCGATACGTGATCACGGTCCAGCGCGATGGCTATCTGCCGCTCTCCGCCGCCCGCATTGGCTCCTACAAAATGCCGCCGATTTTCTCCGTCAGCGCAGGCCAGACGATCAACTCGCTCTTGTTTAGCCTCACGCCATCGGGCGTGGTGAGCGGCAAGGTGAAGTTCGACGACGCCGAGCCGGCCGTGAACGTCACCGTTCAGTTGTACCGTTCCTATTACGATCGCGGACGCCACGGCTACGCCGCAGCCGCAAGCACGCGCACCGACGATCGCGGCGAGTACCGCTTGCATGGCCTGGAACCGGGCTCGTATTACGTCGCAGCTTTGTACCAGGCGCCGCCTCGTCCGACCGGCGCCGAAGAGCAGCCGCGCAAGGACGCTCTCGGCAATCCCCTGCCCGAGCTCAGCTACGCGGTCACATTCTTCCCGGAGAGTCAAAGGATGTCCGACGCGGTTCCGGTAAAGATCGCACCCGGCGAAGAAGTGGCCGGTATCGACATCTTCCTGACGTTGGTTCACACCGTGCGAGTCCGTGGGCGCGTGATCGGCGCGGTTCAGGGTGGCGCCGTTTCGAGTCCCAGCGTCACGCTGCGCTGGAATGATCCGGACAATACCGCGTCCGTCATTGCTCCCGTCGACGTTACTTTGGACAAAGATCAGAACTTCGAGATCCGGGGTGTCACCGCGGGCCCCTATTTGCTGATGGTCTCGGGCAGTGAGGCGGGCGTCACTCTGACAGGCCGGGTTCCGATCAATGTTGGCGATGCGGATGTGGACAATGCCAACGTGCTCGCCGGCGCCGAAAGCATATGGAGCGGCACGGTGCGCGTGGATGGAGACGACGCCGCGCTGCCCTCGGGACTGGCAATTTCGCTTGAGCCGCGCCGGCCGATCGCGTCGTCCGAGCGCGCGCAGGTCTCGGAAAACGGCGAGTTCACCTTTCCGTTTGTGCCGGATGAGACATACGATCTGTACGTCTTGAACTTGCCCAGCAATTTCTACCTGAAATCGGTCCGTTTGGCGAACGCCGAGCGGCTCGGTCAGGGTCTGGAGGCACCGGCCGACAATGCCCCGCCTGCATTGGACGTGGTGCTCGGAGCCCAGGGCGGCCAAGTAGCCGGAAGAGCCGTGACCACCGATCCCAAAGTGGTTGCCAGCGGCGCTAACATCGCACTGATTCCCGATCCGCCCGCCGGTCGGGTCCAAGCTTACCAGACCACGCACGCGGACGAATATGGCAATTTCTTTCTGCAGGGGCTCCCGCCCGGCAAATACCTTCTGGTGGGTTGGTTGGATCAAGCTCCGTGCGACATTTACAATCCCGCGGATCTGCCCGTCTGCCGGGCCCAGGGTGTCAGCCTGACGATCGCCGAGGGTGAAGAACAAAGCGTCCAAATCACCGCCAATTGACGCAGCACTACCTACGAGTGGTGGTGCAGTCGCTCTAAGCTTTGCTTGCACTTTGCCGATAGTACTGTTGCGTGTCAGACACACTCGACGAAGCTCAGCGCGGCGTCCTGAGCTTCCAGCAGGACGCCGATATTGCGCGTGGCTCCTTGGCCGGCATTTTTGCGGGTCTGGGCCTGGCGCAATTCGCGCTCTTGGCGGGAAGTTATTCGGGAGGGCTGACACTCCCGGTGGCGCTTTTCGCGGCCTGCACCATGGTTGCGTATCTCGGGCGACTGTTCCTGGTGCTGCGCAAGGATCAGATCTATCTCCGAAACCCTCGGGCGTGGCGATTGGCCTTTTGCTTGTGTCTGCTCTTCTTCTCCACTGCCTGGGGATTGCTGAGCGGTTACAGCTACGATTCCTATGGATTCGCGAACTGGAATTCGGTGCTGATCACCTTCTGCGTTCTGGCGATCAGTTTCGGAGCGCTGGTTTCCCTCACGCCGCGGCCCCTCTATCTCTACTGCCACGTACTTCCGCTTCTGGTTCCTCCGATGCTATTGGATCTCCGCTTGGGGGGACAAGGCTACGGAATGGCCCTCCTCAATTTCGTTTGCTTGATATTTCTGCTGGCGCAAGGAAAGCAGCTCTCTACGCGATATCGCAAAGCGTTTGAGGACCGGCGGCAGTTGGAGTCCGCGAAAAAGCTAGCCGAAGCAGCGAACGAAGCCAAGAGTAATTTCCTGGCGAACATGAGCCACGAGCTGCGGACGCCGATGAACGGGATCATCGGCATGACGGAACTGGCGCTGGAGACCCAGCTTTCCTCGGAGCAGCGGGATTTGCTCGAAACCTCGCGCGACTCCGCCAATTCGCTGCTCTGCCTGCTCAACGACGTCCTGGACTTTTCAAAAATCGAAGCCAAGCGAGTGGAATTGGAAAACGTCCGGTTCAACGTCCAGAAGGTGGTTTGCGAGACCGCCCGGGTCTTTGAGATTCAGGCCGCGCAAAAAGGCTTAGCGCTGACCTGCGACATAGACCCAGATGTTCCCGCCGAGGTGCTCGGCGATTCGGCGCGTCTACGCCAGATCCTGGTGAACCTGCTGGGGAACGCGCTGAAATTCACGCCGGACGGAGGCGTTTCGGTGCACGTAGGAGTCGAATCGAGAGGCGCCGGCGGAATCCAGGCTCATTTTGCGGTAAGCGACACCGGTATCGGCATTCCTCTGGAGAAGCAAGGCGTCATTTTCCAGCCCTTTGCGCAAGCCGATGGGTCTATGACTCGCAGGTACGGGGGCACGGGCTTAGGTCTCAGCATCTGCGTGCGTTTGGTGGAATTGATGCACGGGAGGCTGTGGGTGGAGAGCGACAAGGGGAAAGGCAGCACCTTCCACTTTTCAGCGCATTTTGATCTCCCGCCCAGCGAGCAGACCGAAACGGCCGGGGAGCGGGAGGGGATGTGGTCCATCGCGGCGCCGGGAAGTCACAGCGCTTGAGAAAAAACTTGGCGCGCGTTTTTCCAGGATTTCCTGGCAATTCTCGAGGCTAAACCGGCCGCGGCTATCCGGAAATTTTAGAGCGCAGTATAGACTCCAACCAGCAGGAATGCGAGAAATCCATTCTGGAGTCGACTTTCCCAGGCCCGGCCTCGAATGGCTGGCTGCACCCGCGGAACGCAGCCCGGAATTCTTTCCAACCTTCGCCCGGGTCTCAGAGGCCATTCAAACCATATCGCGGGAGCGGATTCCGGCGCACTACTTCGAGCACTCGCGGACTTTCGCCAATGTGAAGACGGCCTATCCGATGCTGGTCTACCAAGCCAGCCGCCCATTCCGGGGGAAGATGCGGACCGAGCTCAGCTACGACGTTTTGAATCCCACAACATTAGCTGCGTTCTTCAGAACGGTTCGGCCGTTATTCGGCGGCGTACTGGAAACCATCCAGCGCAGACTGTTATCGGAGGGGCTGAGCGACCTGGCCGCCCAGTACGAACCCGGCCGCGCCAACGCGATCCTGCAGTCCGTACAAACGTGGAGCAAAAGCCGCAAGTGCCTGTACGTGTTGATCCGGGCCGAAAGCGTTCTGGTGAACACGCTCGTCGAGCTCGCCGGATTAGGAAGCCTCCCGCAGCGGCAGCAAGCCCGGCGGGTGGCGTCATTTCAAAAGAAGTGGCGATTTCAGCTTCGACGGATGTATCCCGGAACCGACTTTACCTGGCTTGCTCCAGAACTTTTGGAGTCAGCCGCCAAAGCTCTGACTCGGGCAGATGCGCCGCCCGTGGACGGTTAATCCACAAATCCCAGGCCGTGCAGCAATGCCGCGGGTTCGCTGTCTTTCTCGAAGACGCCGACATCGACTGTTGCTTTTTGGCGGCCCCGGACTAGCGCCACGCCGTAGGGTCCGTTCGCGAACTTGAAGGTCTTCGTTAGAAGCGCGAGATCGTTGGACGTTACGGCCTTCAAACCCGTGTCGTGCAGAAAAGACGCGGCGAACTGGGGCGTGTCGGTCGGGATCGCTACGATACTGGTGTCCTTCCAATTCAGCTTGGCCATCTTGCGGGCCGCCGCCTCGCAATGCGGGCAGGTAGGATCGTAGAAGAAAAGAAAAACCTTGCCCTGCTGGAGTGAGAACGGCTTCCCATCGACAGTAATAGAGGCAGGCGCTTCCAAACCCGAGGCCCGAGCCGAGTTCACGCCCAGAGAAACGCCGCCAAACACAATCACGGCGCCCAGAATCACCAGCGCCGCGCGCAAGTTCTCCGAGCTTCGAGCCCACATCCCGGCCACGACCGCCATCAGAAGCATCACCCCGTCGCCGACGAAAAATCCCGGCCCGATGGTGCGCTTCACCAGCGGGAAGCAACTGCAATCCTTGCCAACCAAGGCGCTGTAGTTCGCCCCGATGTAGAGCATGAAGACGACCAACAGGAAGCCGATGAGCAAGGCGCCCCAGCGCCGGAACCGCGGCACCAGGATGAGGACTGCGCCCAACGTTTCCGCGATCCCGGCCGCCAGCGCGCCCGGCAACGCGAGGGCCGAAGGCATACGGAACTCCACCAGGGCCTGCGACCACAGGTACGGATCGGTCAGTTTCCAAGCGCCCGAAACGAAGAACAAGAGGGCCAGCAGAACGGCGCAAACGCCGCCGATGCCCTTTTTCCACGCGGGCAAATCAAGACTAACGAGATCCAGGCCTAAATGAGCCGGGTTCGCTGTGGTGTCGGACATATGCATTATTTTACCGCTTGGCGCGACGCCAGGGGGGACCGGGGCCCCGGCCCGCCCGCTATTCGGTGCCCTTCTTAGCTTCCTGCGCCGGTGCGGCCAGTGAGGCGGGATAAGGCTGGTTGCCTTTCAGCCCCTTCCAGAGGATGCGGTTGAACTGCCCCGGATTTACTAGATCGGCATCCGAAAAGTCCATTCCCTTGGTGACCCGCGCCCAGTATCTCGCGTTGTGAGTGGACTTGGGCACGAGCATGCCGGCCGGCCTGGGAGGCAGCATCAGTTGCGTGTTGTAGAGGTACGCCGACGGAGCCGCAGTGAAGGTCCAGGGGCTCGGCGTGGTGTTGAAGATGTCGGCCATGGGCGCCGCCACGGCGTCGTTCAGGTTCATCGGCGGGAGGCCCAGGACCTCCTCCATGGTGCGCACGAAGTTGATTGTGTTGTACGGCGTGGAAACCACCACGCCCTGCTTCACGTAGGCTCCCGCCACTAACGCGACAGTGCGGTGCGAATCATAATGGTCGCCGCCATCCTGCGCGTCGTCTTCCACGATGAAGATCAGTGTATCGTTGGCGTACATGCTATGCGCGATCTTCTGAACCAGCATGCCGACCGCGTAATCGTTATCGGCCACCATCAGCTCCGGAGTATTCACGCCGTCGATCGCGGCCGGCGGGTCGCCACCGGGTCCAGCCACCCAGTTTCCGGTGTGATCGTGCATGAAGCGGACCAGAGTCAGCGCAGGCAGAGTGCCAGTATTGGCGTAGTTGGCATCGAACTCTCGCGACCATTCCGCATAGCGGTAAAAATCCGGAAGTGCATTGTCGAAACCGCGGAAATACGGATCGGTATATGGGGTCAGGGCGACGTTGGTCGGATAGGCCACCACGGTCCCAGTTGCGAACGCGTTGCGCACCACGGGGATGGCATTCGTCGACGTGTTATAGCGGGTTCCGTCGATGAAAAAACCATAGTCGCGAACAGTCAGCCCCGCCCGCAGCGCATTGTCCCACAAATAGCCGGTATTGATTTCATTATTCGGTCCATCCGGCGCAGCCACGTTGGTCTGGCCCGGTAACAGATCCGGATCGGCTGGGGTGAACGGATCGGCCTTCTGGCGCGCTGCGGCGGTCGGAAGGGAGACATTCACGTTGCGATTCAAACCCTCGGACTCCACACTGAGGCCGCGAAATGCGTAGGCCACCGGCCATTCCTTTTGGATCATGTCGGGGGCCTGAGCCGAAGTCGACCATAGCCAGCCATCGACACTGATTTCCGCGGTGGTCAGGAAGCGGTCTAACGTGACGAAGTTGAGTGCCAGGTTATGCTCATTCGGCGTGATCGCCTGCCCAAACTCAGTTAATGAGGAATCGCCATCGGGAGCGCTATTCACCTTTGGCAGATCCCCGAGAATCTGGTCGTAAGTCCGGTTTTCCTTGAGGATGAAGATGACGTGTTTGATGCCCTTCCGCACCGCTGCCATGACTGCGGCGTCGGCGGGGCTCTCGGTGTAGGTCAACCGATCGTTCGCGATTACTTGCGCTGTCATCGTTTGGAGCTGCGCGGCGTTCGGCACCGGGAAGCTCTCAAGACCGGCTTTGGTCCTCTGCGGGTTGTACTCGTTCGCCGTCATGCAATTTTTTGCCGGCGGCCCCGGCCCGTAGCCGCCATAGCAGAAGCCGGGGTTCGGCCCGGTCGGCGACTTTCCATTCACCACGTACATCGTGCTCCCGTCGAGGCTTAAACTCGTCGAGTTCGGGTACCAACCGGTCGGAATGAGACCAATCACCTGGTCGCCGCTATTGGTTCCGCTCAGCGCGATCACCGCTACGCAATTGAGATTGCCATTCGTCACGTAGAGATGCGTTTCATCCGCCGAAAGCGTAACGCTGTTGGGATTCGCGCCCTTGTATTTATTCGACGCCAGCGTGGTTACCGCGATGCTCTCCAAGACCACGTTCGCGGTTGTGTCGATGACGTCAACGGTATCCGCCTGATCGTCGGCGACATACAGGAGCGTCTGCGCCCGGTTCAGCGTCATCTTGTTGGGTTGGCCTTTCACCGGGATGCGCGCGGTTACCTTGGCCACGGGGTACAAACTCACAACGTCGATTTCGCGATCGCGAATGCTGGACACATACACGGTCGCGCTCAGTCCCGTGCCCTTCACCACCACCCAATACGGATACTCGCCACCCGGAACGCCCGACCGCGCGGGGCTGCTCTTGCCGGGGCGAAGGTCAAGTTCGGTTCCCTTCGACCAGTTGGTGGTAAAGGGTCCGGGGCCTCGGTTGAAGACGGTGATGGAGTCGTTGCCGAAATTCGCCACCACCATGGTCCTGCCATCCGTAGAAATAGCCAGGCCGGCGGCACAAGGCGTCACGTTAATGCCAAGCCCGCCTAGTCCACCGTGTCTCAGGGACATCGGAGAATTCGCGGCTTCCCCCCATAGTCCGGTACTGGCACTGATAGTGAAAATATGGAGATTGTCGCTTGGGCCGCCGGCCACGTAGAAGGCCAGACCGGTCGGGTCAAAGACGATCCCATGGTAGGTATTGAAGACAATCCCGCTGTCGGTATTGATGATTGGCAGTGCTTGCTTCAGGGTCGGCGTGGTAGTCGTAATGTCGTAAATAAACACGTGCTCGGTCGAGTCGATGGGATCCGACGCCGCAAGCAACGGGTTGGTGCCAACATTCGGAAGCGGGTTGTTGTAGACGCGGTTGAAGCCGCTCGTGAGCACCAGCAGCGTGTCGCCAAGAGGACTAACAACGCTCGAGACCGCGTGGGTGGCTGTCCAAGTTGGATCGTCGGGCACGCCGGGGTTCAGCGGCATTACCGTGCTTGCCGGCGTAAGGTCTTGACCCATATTCGGCAGCGCTGGGGTGGCTGGCGTAGTAGTCTGCGCATGAGCCAGCGCGGCCAGCAAGATCGGAACACAGGCGAATAATTTTGTTGTCATTGTTGAAGTTCCTTCTTGGCTTCCTTCGACGGTGCGGCCAGCGAGGCGGGATAAGCCTTGTTGCCCATCATCCCTTTCCAGAGAATGCGGTTGAACTCCACGGGATTGACCAGATCCGCGTCCGAGAAGTCCATACCCTTCATCACCCGCGCCCAGTACTTGGCGTTGTGAGTTGGCTTGGGGACGATCATGCCAGCCGGCGCGGGAGGTAGCAGCAATTGCGTGTTATACAGATACGCCGAGGGCTTGGCTGTAAAGCTCCAGGGGCTGGGCGTCGTGTTAAAGATGTCGGCCATGGGCGCCGCAACCGCGTCGTTCAGGTTCATCGGCGAAAGTCCCAGAACCTCTTCCATGGTGCGGACGAAGTTGATGGTGTTGTACGGCGTGTGGACAACCGCACCCTGCTTCACGTAGGCGCCCGCCACTAACGCTACAGTGCGGTGGGAATCATAATGATCGCCGCCATCCTGCGCGTCGTCTTCCACGATGAAGATCAGAGTGTTGTTGGCGTATATACTCTGCGAGATCTTCTGAATTAGCTTGCCCACGGCGTAATCGTTGTCGGCCACCATCAGTTCCGGCGTATTCACGCCATCGATCGAGGCTGGCGGAAAACCGGTGGGGCCCGTGGTCCAGTTTCCGGTGTGATCGTGCATGAAGCGAACCAGGGTCAATGCGGGCAGGCCTCCACTCGCGTAATTGTTATCGAACTCCCGCTCCCACTCCGCGTAACGGTAGAAATCGGAATATGCGTTATCGAAGCCACGGAAGTACGGATCGGTATACGGGGTGAGCGCGACGTTGGTGGGGTAGGCCTGTATCGTCCCGGTGGCGAACGGATTGCGGACCACGGGGATGCCGTTGGTCGGTGTGTTATAGCGAACGATGTCGATGAAAAACCCATAGTTGCGAACCGTGAGACCCGCGCGCATCGCGTTGTTCCACAAATAGCCGGTATTGATCTGGTTGTCCGGACCATCCGGCGCTGCCACATCGCTGGTGCCCGGTAACAGATCCGGATCCGACGGAGTGAAGATATCAGCTCTCTGGCGGCCGAGTAGGGTTGGAATGCCGACGTTCACATTGCGATTCGCACCCTCGGAGTCGAAGCTGAAGCCGCGTAACCCGTAACCTGGCGGCCACACCTTTTGGACCAGGTCTGGGACTTGAGCCGAAGTGGACCACCCCCAGCCGTCTACGCTAACTTCGGCGCTGGCCAGGAAGCGGTCTAGCGTAACGAAATTGCGCGCCAGGTTATGCTCATTGGGCGTGATAGCAGCTCCGAACTCAGTCAGGGAAGGATCGCCGTCGGCGCCGTTGGTCAAGTCACCGAGGATCTGATCGTAGGTCCGGTTTTCCTTGAGGATGTAGATCACATGCTGCACGCCTTGGTGGACGGCGGCCATCACCGCCGCATCGCTGGCCCTCTCGGTGTTGGTCAGGCCGTCGTTCGCGATTACCTGCGCGGTTAGCGTGACAAGCTGCGTTGACCCTGGTTGCGGAAAGCTGGCGAGACCGGCCTTGGTCAATTGCGGATTAAACTCATTCGCCGTCATGCAATTGTGCGCGGGCGGCCCAGGCCCGTTCGCTCCATAGCAGTAGTCGGCATTCGGACCCGTGGGCGACTTCCCATTCACCACGTACATGTTCACGGTGTCATTGGCGTTGTAGGTGGCTGTATTCGGGTACCAGCTCAGGCTGACCGAGTTCGGGTACCAACCGGTCGGAATCAGACCAACCACCTGGTCGTTGGTATTGGCGCCGCCCAGCGCAATCACAGCCACGCAATTCAGATTGCCGTCCGTCACGTAAAGCTGCGTCTCATCCGGGGAAAGCGTCACGCTGTTAGGATTCGCGCCTTTGTACTTGAAGTCGGCCAGCGCGGGAGGCAGCCCGATCACGGGGATGCTTTCCACTACCATATTCTTGGTGGTGTCGATTACGTCCACGGTGTCCGCTTGGTCGTCGGCGATATACAAGAACGACTGAGCCCTATTCAGCGTCATTTTATTGGGCTGGCCTTTCACCGGGATGCGGGCCAGAACCGCGGGCGTGTTTCCCAGGCTCACTACGTCGATTTCACGATCGCGAATGGTGGAAACATACGCGGTGGCACTTAGCCCGGTACCCTTTATAGCCACCCAAAATGGGTATTCGCCCCCCGGCACACCTGACTGTGCGGCGTTGCTCTTACCGGGGCGCAGGTCGAGTTCCGTTCCCTTCGACCAGTTGGTGAAGCCTCCAAAGCCGCCATTGAACACGGTAATCGAGTCGTTCCCGAAATTCGCCACTACCAGCGTCCTGCCATCCGTGGATATGGCCAGCCCGGCGGCGCAAGGAAGCACGTTAATGCCTAGACCCAAGCCGCCGTGGCCAAGCGAGATTGGTGAACCAGTAGCTTCGCCCCAAAGTCCGGTGCTCGCGCTCAGAGTAAAGATGTGGATGTTGTCGCTTGCGCCCCCGGCCACATAAAAAGCTAGTCCGGATGGATCGAAGACGATCCCGTTGTACGTGTTTGCGACCGCCAGCACCTGCTTCAGGTTCGGGGTAGTGGTTGTAAGGTCGTAGACGAACACGTGTTCGGTGGAATCGACGGGGGTGAACGCCGCCGACATCACTTGCCCAATCAGCGGGTTGTCAAACACGCGGTTGTATCCGCTGGTCATGACCAGCAGGACGTTGCCAAGCGGACTGACCACGCTCGATACCGCATGGTCGGCCGTCCACTGTGGATTCTGCGTCAGACCGGGGTTCAGCGACACGAGCGTGCCTAGCGGCGTAAGGTTTTGGCCCATATTCGGCAGCGCTGGGGCCGTAGTGATGGACTGCGCATTGGCCAGCGCGGCCAGCAAGACGGGAACACACGCGAACGCTTTGCTAGTCATGGATGAAGCTCCTGCGGTTCTAATTCACTAAGTCGGCAGATTGCGGATCGATCAACTGGTTTGCGACGCCAAGGAAAGTTGCGAGAGGGCAGTCGAAGGTTGCATTCCCCACACTGCAGCCAGGGATGAACACTGGCGCGATGGCGGGTGGCGCAGCGAGCGTGAGAGGCGTTTGATTCCGCAACTGATCCAACGTCTGCGCGATGTAAGAACCTCGGATGATGTATTGCCCGCTACTTTTCGACTGGCGGAGTTGGAGCACCAGGGCGCCGCCCGGGCCGCAGAAATCTTGCTGGTATCCCGGCACAAGCCAATCAATATGGAACAAGCCGGCGAGTCCGCAGACATTGACGTCCGAGGCGATCAATACGATCACTCTGGTGGATGGATTTCCCAGCGCGCCCCACATCTCGTTCCCGGTGGACGCCTGTTCCAGAGAGCGAACGATGTGCGAGGCGACGTTGGAGCTCTCTACGCTCGCCAAATAGGGCGTGCGGAACTCCAGATCGAGGGTCAAATTGGTAATACGCGTCACCTGACTGACGCCGCCTTCGGATAATTGGCCCCAACCAACCGGCAGGCCATCTGCGTACTCCATCACGAAAGGATCGACGACATTGCCAGCCGTGCTCAACCCACCAAGGCTGATCGCCAACCCCTGCGCCTCCGCCGTGACGGCGATGGGATTGGTGGCGAAGTCGGTGGCGTCGAACTTGTTCGCCGGGGTCATAGGCGGTGGAGTCTGGCCCAGGGGATACCCGAACAAAACTGAGCGCGCGAGCGCGAATTCGGGGGCATAGGCGGAGGCGAGCACTTGCGGATTACCGCCCAGACGTCCCATGACGGACGCGGCCGCCATCTGCGGATTGAGCTGGGCTACGCCCGCGTCAACCGGATCGAACAGTGGGTCGAAGGCCGTTGACGGAATTAAGTAGTGAACGTTGATCGGAGCCTGCGGGAGAAAGCCGGCCCAGAAATGTTGCGCGGTGTCGACCGTGCGCTGAATCGCGTTGGCATGGAAATAGACGAAGTTGGCGTCGTCGGCGTCGTTGCCGGTCAGCAGTCCCTCCTGGGTCAGCCATTGGCGGTAGTAGCCGCCGAGGATGGTTTCGAGCGTCTCACCATTGGGAGTCAGGATGCCGGACGCAACGCCGAAGTCCGGGAAATTCTGCGCCGAGTACTGATTCAGGTAGGCTGTTCGGGCGCAGCGGGAGCTCGCACGCTATGCCTGCCGAAGATGATCACCTGCTTGAGTTGCGTATCGTCGACGGGACTGAGCGGCGATAAATGGAGCGCAGACGAGCGCCAGGGCAAGGAGTCGAGAGGAGATGAATCTTCATGTTAGAGACCTAGTTCACTAAGTCCGCCGAATGCGGATCGATCACCTGGTTTGCGATCGCGACGAATTTGGTAGAGAGGGCAGTCGAAGGTCGCATTGCCGACGCTGCAGCCGGGAATGAACACTGGAGCGCTGGCCGGTGGCGCAGCGAGCGTCAGCGGCGTCAGATTACGCAACTGGTCCATGGTCTGCGCGACGTAAGATGGCCCGGACGATGTACTGCCCGCTGCTCTGCGATTGGCGGAGTTCGAACACCAGTGCGCCGCTCGGAGCGCAGACGTCGGCTTCGTAACTCGGCAGCAGCCAATCCAGATGGAACAGTCCGGCGAGTCCACTGATGTTGGTGTTCGAAGCGATCAACGCGATCACTTTGGTGGACGGATTTCCCAGCGCGCCCGCCATCGTATTCCCACTGGCAGCTTGAAGCAGGGAGCGCACTATATGGGAGGCCACATTGGAACTCTGCACGCTAGCCAGATATGGCGTGCGGAATTCCAGATCGAGGAAAAGGTCGTACAAGCGGAAGATCTGGCTGATGCTGCCGGCGGTCAACTGGCCCCAACCAACCTCTGAATCCGGCAGCCCATCCGCGTACTCCATGACGAAAGGATCGATGGCATCAGTAACATGGCCAAGCCCTCCGAGGTTGACCGGCACAGTAGAATTTCCGGCCGTAGCGGTGATGGGATCGGAAGTGAAGTCGGTGACGTCGGTCTTACCTGCCGGAGTTGCGGGGCGGCGTCTGGGTGGCGGGATAGTTGAACAAAACCGAGCGTGTGAGCGCAAGCTCGGGGGCGTAGGCGAAGGCCAACGACTCTGGACTACTGCCCAGGCGTCCATTCACGGCCGCGACCGCGGTGGGGTAATCGAGCACTGCAACGCCCGCAGCCACCGGAGCGAACAACGGGTCGTTGGCCGGTGCGGTGTAGGTATTGACGGTTACAGTGGCCGCCGGGAGCATACCGGCCGCGAAGGCTCGTGCAGTCAGAGTGATCAGCGGAGTGTCGTTGGCCCGGAAGTAGACGAGGTTGGCGTCAGCGGAGTCGTTGCCGGTCAGCAATCCCTCCTTCGTGAGCCAGAGACGGAAGTAGCCGCCGAGAAGAGTCTCAATCGTGCCACCATTGGGGGTCAGGACGGCACCACCCAGGGGAGCACCCGATCTGCCAGTAAACGTCGGGAATAGCAGTGTGGAGGCAAGATCGAGGACGTCGTTAGGCAAAACAGGACTTCGCACGCCATGACGGCCAAAGATAATCACCTGCTTCAGTTTCGTGTCATCGACGGGCTGCGCCGCGAGAAAAGTAACGCACAAGACAGTGAGAGTGACGAGCCGGATCGTACGGTCCACGGGCACTATGTGCGGTGATAGGGAGAAACTTCTCGACTAAAAAAGAAATCGCAAGGCCAGTTGAATCTGGCGTGGCGTTCCGCTTCCAGTAGCGCCTTGGTTAACGGGCGTGGTGATGACGCCGAAGCTGAGCTGGCGACGAGAGATTGGGTTGCGGGCTGCCGTATTGCGCGCGATTGAAGAGATTGAAAACCTCGGCGCGGAACTGCAGGCCGAGCCGCTCGGTAAAGTTGATCGTCTTCGACAGCGACGTGTCCATCTGCCACAGGCCGGGCGCGCGCACCAAGTTGCGTCCCGCATCGCCGAAAGTTCCAGGCGCGGGCACCGCGAACGCCAAGGGATTGATCCAGTGGTTCGGCGTCTGACCGGGGGGAATCAGCGAAACGCCCGGAACAAGGTTCGGCCGTTCGGAGCCCAACACACTGTACCCACCGGGAAGCGCGGAGTTCGCACGGTTCAGGATCACGTTCACAGGAAGGCCGGTTCGCGCGGCCGCGATTCCGCTCAGTTGCCAGCCGCGCAGCGATGCGCCCCGTCCGAAATGGCAGCTGGTAAACGCCAGAAACATTGAACACCTGCCGGACATCGATCGTCGCTGCTGGCCTTTTCACACGCGCGGCAAAAAACATTTTGAGGCGCATCCGATTCGCCACCGCCGATGCCGTCATCGTTGATCGAATGCGACCACATGTAGTTCACCGAAAGCAGCCAGCCCTTCTGAAATTGCCGCCGGGCATTCAACTGGAGGGCGTGAAACGTGCTGTTGCTATCGTTGCCTCGCCAGGACACGACGCCGAACTGCGGATAAGGCGCCAGGCCCGTCAGCGGGTTGGTGGTGTTTGTGAAGGTGGTAGTCAGGATGTCAGTGCCTTTATTGCCGAGATACGCCGCTGTTCCAACCACGTTCCAAGGAAGCGCTCGCTCGAGGGATGCGGTCCAGGCGGCGACATACATGTCTTTGCGATCCCGATACAGGTCGCGAGGCGTGACGATTCCGGTTGTATTTGCGAGAAACGAATTGATGGGATAGCTCAATCCGGGCGAAGTCACCGATGAAAGCGTGTATCGCAAAAAGTCATTCTCGATGGGAAGATTCTGATCATCCTCTTGTCCGTCGCTATGATAGACTCCTCCGCCGGCGCGTAGAACCGTCTTTCCGTGCGCCCATGCGATGCCCAGCCGCGGATCGAAATCGTTGGTGCGCGGAAAACTGAACGCGCTCCCACGAGGGCAGTACCCGCCGCAAGTTGCGAAGTCGAACGGAATCGCGCGGTTGTCCACTTCGTGAAACACATTGAAGAAGGAATAGCGCAGGCCGATGTTCACCGTCAGATTCGGCGTCACTTTGTATTCGTCCTGGATGTATCCGTAAGCCTGCGTCTTGCGCAGCCTCTTGAGCGGCAGAAGCGTCGTGTAGGTTGCGCCATCGATGCTGTTCGTCATGAATTCGTTCAACGACAAGTACGACATTGCCCCGCTTTGCGAATTGCCCTGATTCATGTTGATGCGCCGGATCTCCACGCCGAACTTCACAATCTGCCGCGCCTTTACCCAGGTGACATCGTCGATGATAGGAAAACGTCGTCCCATCGCCATCGGTGGTGGAGTTGCCGGTGAGCGAGCTGAGATTCGAAACGCTCACCGTGAACGGGACGGAGGAGAGATTCGCCGTGTGATAGATGTCCTGATTGATGCCGAACCTGGCTTCGTTCAGCAACGATGGCGAAAAAATATGCAGCAGTTCCACCACGCCGTTCTGCAGCTTGGTATCGGTCTTGGCCAAGACATTCAGCGCGCCAGTCGGGATAGCGTAGCCCGCTTCATCGGCGCTGTAGCGAAGAAACGCAGTCGTTTTATCCGAAAAACGATGATCGATGCGGAGCATTCCCGAATCTTCGTTGTCCACCTGGTTGGCGCCTGCAACGTAGTTCCACACTTGCGGATTCGAGGTCGGCGACGTCCCCTTCGGATAAGCGGCAATAATCGGCTTCAGAGCGGGCGACTGAGACTCGGCCTGGGCCGCGAACGAGGGGCTCGGCACCAGGCCAATCTGTGTCTGGCCAAGGCGCTGCCGGAGTCCTTCGTAGTTGGCGTAGAAGAAGGTCTTGTTTTGGACCATCGGCCCGCCGAAACTTGCACCGAACTGATTCAGCAGGAACGGATCGGCCGATGCGCCGTCAAACGGCGATCGCGCGTCCAGAACATTGTTGCGAAAGTAGTCGAACAGACCGCCATGGAATGTGTTGGCGCCGGAAGGCGACGCCACCGAGATCTGTCCGCCGGCAGTCATTCCGATGTCAGCGCTGAAATTCTGCGATTGCACCTGGAACTCCGAGATGGAATCGAGCGGGATGGCCAGCCGCACGTATTCTTTTTGCGCCTGATTGAGGATGCCCGATGCATCCACGCCGTCGAACAGGAAATCGTTGTCGTCCAGCCCGTGCCCGGCGAAACGGATGGTGCGCTGATCGCTGGGCCCGTTGTCGATCGCTCCGGGCGCGAGCGCGGTCAAACTGGACCAGTTCCGGCCGTTCAGCGGGAGATCGCGCAATTGGGCTTGCTCGAGCGGGCGCGCCAACCACAGCGCTGGCAGTATCGAGACGTACCAGCGGCTCGAGTACCGTGGCGCTTGCGGACGGCTGAGGTCAGGCGCAGTTGTGCGTCCAGCGTCCGCGTTTGCCCGACGCCTTGGTCCACCTGTTCGACGCGCACGCTCGGCGAATCCGGGCTTGCTGAACACAACGCTGTAGCGGCCGACGGGGAGGCCACCCAACGCGTAGGTTCCCTGGGACGAGGTCTCAGTCTTGCGTTCGAGTCCAGTTTCCAGTTGAACTGCTTGGACCAGCGCGGCGGGGATGCGCGCTCCTTCTTGATCGGTCACCGTCCCGTTCAGAGCAGAGCGGTCCAGTTGGGCCACGGCAATGGATGGCAACAGCGCCGCGGCCAATAGAAAGCGCATGCGAACTCCTGGCGATTGTTATTAGCCGCCGGCCGCGGTAAAGAACTCGTTGGCGCACGCGACGGTGCGGGCAACGTCCTGCTCACTGTGGGCCGCCGAGAGAAATCCAGCTTCGAACTGCGACGGCGCCATATAGATCCCGCGGTCCAGCATCCAATGGAAGAATTGCCTAAACCGGCCGGTATCGGCGCGCTTTGCAGAATCCCAATCGGACACTGGGTCAGGAGAGAAGAAGAACGTGAACATGGAGCCCACGCGGTTGACGGTGATTCCGTGCGGCACGCTGGCAGTGAGTTGCGCGGCCCGTGCTTCGACGATGTCATAGACCTCGGGATGCGACTTCAGGTAGCGCAGCATCGCGATCCCCGCGCTCACCGCCATCGGATTCCCGGACAGCGTGCCCGCCTGATAAATCGGGCCGATGGGAGCGATTTTGCTCATGATGTCGGCACGCCCGCCGTAAGCTGCTAGCGGCATTCCGCCACCGACGATCTTGCCGAGAGTGGTCAGATCGGGCCGGATGCCGAAGCGCTGTTGCGCACCGCCCAGCGCCAGGCGGAAACCTGTCATCACTTCATCAAAGATCAGCAGCGCGCCATGTCTGGCCGTGATCTCGCGCAACGCTTCGAGGAAACCGGGGCTTGGCGGAACACAGCCCATATTGCCCACCACCGGCTCGACGATTACCGCGGCGATTTTCGCGCCATGCTCGCGGAACGCCGACTCCACGGCCGCGATCGAATTAAACGGCAGCGCGATGGTCGTCGCCGCGAACGCCTCGGGCACCCCCGCCGTATCCGCGATGCCGAGCGTTGCCATTCCCGAACCGGCCTTCACCAGCAGTGAATCCACGTGGCCGTGATAGCAGCCCTCGAACTTGATGGTGAGGTCGCGGCCCGTGAATCCCCGCGCGACGCGCAGCGCGCTCATCGTAGCCTCGGTGCCGGAACTGACCAGGCGCACCATTTCGATGGATGGCACGCATTCGTGGATCAGCTCGGCGAGCTCCACCTCACGCTCGGTCGGTGCGCCGAAGCTGGTTCCAATCGCCAGCACTTCGCGCAAGGCATCCATCACGGGAGGAAAACAGTGGCCCAGGATCAGCGGCCCCCAAGACAAGACATAGTCGATGTATTCGTTGCCATCGACGTCGTAGATGTGCGATCCCTCGCCGCGCGCAATGAATGGGGGCGTTCCGCCGACGCCCCGAAATGCCCGCACCGGTGAATTCACGCCCCCCGGAATCAGCTTCTGCGCACAGGCAAATAATTCTTCGGATCGGGAGCGGTTCATAGCGGCGCCCTTACGCTCGGGTTTTTTCGGGTATCACATGCTGTAGGAAAAGATTCATGATCACTTCCAGCATTGTGCTGTTGAGATTCTTGAACAAACGGCTCTTCAAATCAAGATACGGCTGCGTGCCCGCGAACAGGTCCTCAACCAACGCCTGAAACCGGGGGCTGCGGCGAATAAAATCGATCATGCGGGCCGGAACCGTGCTGAACAAGAAGCGGCCCAGGAACACGCGTTTCGCGAGCGTCGCTCCGAACTCCAGGTCCGCGATGAAATCGCGCCGCAGCAGGCTGCGATACGCTTGCGCCCGCTCGGCCAGCGAGTGCGAGTCGCTCATCACCACCTGGCTCGCCAAGTCGCCGGACCGCATGGCGTAATACAGACCTTCGCCGGTGATCGGATCCACCAAGCCTCCGGCATCACCGACCGCCAGCCAGCCCTCTCCCGCGAGCCGGTTATTCTTCCAGCCGGAGTGTTCGAGCGAAGGAAGCATGTGGCCGTAGAACGAAGCGTCTTTAAAAGAGATGCCCTTCTCATTCATGTAGCGTTCCAGGCGCGCCCGCAGCGAATGCGCCGGTTCGCCCTTGCCGCAAATTCCCACCGAAAGATGGCCGCAACGCGGGAATACCCAGATGTAGCCTTCGAGATTCGGGAGGAATTGAATATCGATATGATCCTGCGCCGAAGGCACAAAGTATCCCAGCGCGTACATGGTGTCGGCGGCGGTCCATTCGGTTCCCACATTGCGTAACGAATTGCGCGCGCCAGTGGCCACAATGCAGAAGTCGGCGTCGAGCACGCCATGACGGGTTTTGAGCCGCCATCCACGGCCACCCCGCTCGATTCCGAGCACGCGCGTCTTTTCCAACTGCGCACCGGCTTGTTCGGCGCGATCGAGCAGCATGCGGTTGAGATCCAGGCGGGAATAGATCAACAGCGGCCGGCCGAGATCCATTTTGACGGCACCGGCGCGCGGGGCGGCGAGACAAGTCTCATTAATGATCTTCTTGGGAACGTTATTTTCGAGCAGAAACGGATAGCGGGAGTAGGCTTTGTACGTCAGCCCTCCGCCGCAGGGCTTCTCCCATGCCAGCTTTTCATCCAGAACAACCGTATCCACGCCGGCTCGCGCCAGGCGCTCTGCCGCGAACGCTCCAGCCGGACCGCCACCGAGGACGGCAACTCTTTTCATTGGGCTGATCTCACTTAAGAAAAGACCTCACTTCTGCTGACCCGGACTAATTGCCGGATGGCCGGGAGGCAGGGCCTGCGATCCTCCGCCCACGGCAGGATGGCCGGGGGGTAAACTGCCGGCGCCGCCTCCGGACAGGGGAGTGGAAGGCATGCCGTCCAGCGCTCCAGGTGTCGCTCCCCCGCCTGGCGAAGGGTTCACCGCCGGACCGTTCGCGCCGTGCGACGCATTCGCTCCCGTGCGGCCCTTCACCACCCACTGGCCGTCCTTGCGCTCCAGCACGTATTCCATGGTCATCCCAGCGCCGGGCGAACTGTTGCCCTTGGCCTGGAAATGGACTTGCGCCGTGGCTTCGTCCTTCTGAAAGCTGACCGACGTTACGCTCACGTCCATAGCCAGCAGATCTGCGCGTTTGGACAGGTAAGCGATGACGCCCTGGCGCACGGCCTCCTGGTTCTGGATGTCTTTCTTGCAGCCGCAAAGCAAAAAGATGCCCAGGGTGGCAGCCGCGATGCACGTGGTGCGATTCACATATCGATAATAGCCGAAAGATGATTGGTCTACCTGGGTTGCCTGCGGTACACTAGCCATGTAACGCCCGTTGTTTCATCGCCTGTCCCGGCAACAGGGCCAGACTGACGCGCGGAAACGCCCAGCTCGCGAGACTTATCGTTGGCGACCGACCTTATCCAGATCGATCAAGACCATCCGCTGCCCGAAGCGATCGAGCGCGCGGCTGCTTACTTGCGGCGCGGCGGCATTGTCGCCATTCCCACCGAAGCGCTGTATGTGCTGGTAGCGGATCCTCTCAATCTGCACGCGGTCGGACGCGTGTTCAGCGCCAAGGGCCGCGAGATCCAGCGATCGCTGCCGATGTTGATCAGCGGAACTTTCATGGCCGAGGAGCTGGCCAAGGATCTTTCCACGCGCTTCTACGTTTTGGCGCGGCACTTTTGGCCGGGGCCGCTGACGATGATCGTTCCCTCATCGGCCAAGGTTCCGCTGAAGGTGACAGGCAACACCGGACGCCTGGCGGTTCGGCAATCGCGGTCGCGCGTGGCGCAGGCCTTGCTCGACTGGTTGGATCAGCCCCTGATCGCCACCAGCGCCAATATTTCCGGGCAGCCCACCTGCCGAAGCGGCATCGATGTCTTCGGCGTGATGGACGGCCGCGTGGATCTGATCCTCGACGCCGGTCCCATGGCGGGGTTGGGCGCAACCACCGTGGACATCACCGAGCCGTATTGGAAGGTGATCCGCGAAGGTGCGATTTCAGAAAAAGAAATCGCCGAGTGCCTGAAGACGGCGAGCGCGTAGCGCCGTAGCCCGGTACATGACGGGCTCCAGGAAAACTGAGCTACGGCTGGCCCCAAACCTTGCGCGCCGTTTCCACCACCAGCTCCAGCTTGCGCCATTGATCGTCGATCGATAACAGATTGCCCGCCGCAACCGACGCGAAGCCGCACTGCGGACTCAGCGACAGGTTTTCGAGCGGAACATAGCGCGCCGCTTCATCGATGCGCCGGCGTAATGCGTCTTGCGACTCGAGCTTGCCATCTTTGGTCGTGACCAGTCCCAGCACCACCATTTTGCCGCGCGGCACCAGGCGCAGCGGCTCGAATCCACCCGCGCGATCGCTGTCGTACTCCAGCAGAAACGCGTCCGCGTCCAGCCGCGGAAACAACTCTTCCGCGATCGCTCCGTAACCGCCTTCCGTGTACCAGCGGCTGCGGCTATTTCCGCGGCAGATATGCATGGCGACGATCACCTTACCGCGCGGAACTTCCTTTAACGTGGCATTGTCCGCTGCGATGGCGCTCGCCAGTTCCTTGCCCGGATTGATGCCCGCCGCGCGCATGCGATCGCGTTGTTCCGGGTCCAGATAATGGGAGTAGTAGGGCGCGTCGAGCTGGATGTAGCGCACGCCTTCCGACACCAGCCATCGCACTTCGTCGCGCACGATGTCTACCAGGTCGCGCAGCAGATCGGCGTGCGTGGGATAAAACGGTTCCGTCACACCCGGCTTGTAACTGGCCAAGACAAAGTTGGATGGAGCGGGCAGAGTAATCTTGAACGGCCCGCCGGCCGCTTGCTTCAACAGCGGCAGCTCGTGACTCGTGAGCTTGCGAGCCTTGCGCAGCCGCGCGCCCGCAACTTGAGCGGTGCTGCCTTCGGCGCCGCCGCCAGGCCCCTTCCAATCCAGCGTAACTTTCTCGCTGACGAACCCGTCCACGGCGTCCGCCATGTCGGTGAGCCATGACCCGCGCCGCATCTCGCCGTCCGACAAAATGTCGAGCCCGATGGCCCGCTGCTTTTCGAGCGCCGCAAGGATGGCACGATCCTCATGCGCGCGCAGATCCTCGATGGTGATCTTTCCCGCGGCCCACGCGGACCGGGCTTCCAGCAACTCAGGCGGCCGCAGCAGGCTGCCCACCTGTTCGGCCCGGAAACGAGTGGTCATCGCCCCGCATTGTAGCGCGGTCGCGTTGGTCCAGGTTCGTTATACTTCGGATCTAGTGCCACAGACTCCTGGCCAAACGTCTGGCATCACACGCAGGATCTGGCCGCGCCTGCTCGCGGCCCTGCTCTTTTTCGTCGGGCCTCGAAGCGCTGCTTCTTCCATACCGGTCTGTACGCTTCGCTGGTCAAGCCGGATTCCGGCGCGGGCTGGGTGGAGTCGCTGTTACGGAACGAAATGCGGCGCGCCAAGCCGGATCGGAACCAGGTGCTCGCTGTCGGGCACTCCCGCATGGCGCTGCTTCCTCGCGTCGCCAACGAAATGAAGGCGCAAACTGGATATACGTTCGCCACGATCGCATTGGGAGGCACGTCGCCGCGCGGCTGGTATTACGAATTGCGCGCGGTGGACCCTGCGGCTCGCGCCTATGCCGCGATCGTCATCCCGTCCGAGGATTACGACGAACCCGACGAGCGTGAAGACCTGGCCGACCGCGAAACCGATCCCTACTACCTGGTGAACCGTCTCGAGCTCCGCGATCTTCTCGATTTTCCGCGGTCCTATCGCGACAACAAATTGAAGTGGCGCGCGGTGGAAAGCATCCTGCTCAAGGGCCTGATCTACAAGCGGGACTTCCTGGATTTTCTCGCGAATCCCGCCGAGCGCGTGGCGCAGGTGCGGCAATTCCGGCAGGGGTCGGCGGACTGGGTCTACGACTATAAAGGCGAGCCGGCGAATTTGACCGGCTTGACCATCGATTGGAATCGCAAGGCCGCCCACTTCCCCGATCAGCTCACCCCTTCGCAGCGCGACCTCATCAACAGCGTGCTATTCGCCACGCCGCCACCCGACCGGAGACAGCAGACCAAGTATTTCAACTACTGGTTCGGCCGCATCGCTGATCGCTACCGGGATTCCGGAACGAAAATCATCTTTCTGCGCGTGCCCCGCGCGCCAGTTTCACCGCCCGATCACCCTCCCCAGCCGGACAGCTCAATTCGCCGGCTCGCTTCCCGGCCGAACGTCATCGTTCTCGACGAACATCGCTTCGATGAACTGGAGAGGCCGGAATTCTTCGGCGATCCGTTGCATTTGAACGGTGAGGGCATGGTGCGGTTCTCGCGGATCCTCGCCATTGAGGTGCGGAATCGCCTGGGCCCGCCGAGGAGTTAAGCGCAGTTTAGTTCGGGTCTTTATTGATCAGCCGCTCGGCGAAGATTCTGATCAGCATTAATGTGGAGGAGATCTCTATAGTCACCGGCAACGAGAGCTTGTGCTCCGCGAAGAAGCAGTACGCCGTAAAGGCCAGCGAGGCGACGAACACCACATTGGTCAGGCCCGACACTGGACGGCGCTGCACCGCCACCTTGCTGCGTTTCTGGAAGGTATCGCCGCAAACATAGCAATGGTCGTCATCTGGGGTGACCACGCTGTGACAATATATGCATCGGCCCATGTCCACATTTAAGGCTGCCACCCTAGTCGCCGTCGATAGAACACCTGTACTTCTAGGGTTGGTACATCCGGAGGACCGGACGGGCCGAAGTACTAGCGGGCGACGGATGGGATAATTCAGATAAAGATGCGCTCGTTCGGCCGCCTACTCGCCCTCGCAATAGTACTTTTGTCATTCGTTTCCGCGCAGACCCCGGGACAGGACGAACCGACCTTTTCCACCGAGGTCAAGGTAGTCAATATTCTCGCCACGGTGCGGACCAAGCCGGGTCAAATCGTCAATGACCTCACGAAGGACGACTTTTCGCTTACCGAGAATGGCCGTCCCGAGGCCATCAAGTATTTCTCCCGCGAGTCGGATCTGCCGCTGACGATCGGCCTGATGGTGGACACCAGCATGAGCCAGGTGCGCGTTTTGCAAAGCGAGCGCAGCGCCAGCTTTCAGTTTGTGGATCAGGTCTTGCGCGAAGGCACAGACAAGGTCTTCGTCACGCAGTTCGACATGGCGGTTTTGACGCGGCAGCAGTTGACGTCGTCGCGCCGCGATCTGGAAGAATCGCTGCCGTTCGTCGACACACCCAGCAAAAACGAACTACAGGCCCAGCGCGGTGGGGGGACGCTTTTGTTTGATGCCGTGGTGAAGGCCTCGCGCGAGATCATGAGCGGCCAGCGCAATCGCAAGGCGATGATTGTCCTGTCCGACGGCGGCGACAACGGGAGCGACGAAACGCTGAGTTCCGCCATTGAAGCAGCGCAGCGCGCCGACACGCTGATTTACTCCATCTACTTCGCCGATTCGGCCTACGGCGGGGGTGGCGGCGAGGGTCGAAACGCCATGGAACGCCTGGCGAAAGAGACCGGCGGCAGCTTTTTCGTGGTATCGAAGAAGCAAACAATCAATCAGATCTACGGGATTATCGAACAGGAGCTGCGCAGCCAGTATAATTTGGGGTTCGTTTCCGATCAGCCGGTTCGTGTCTCGGAATTCCGGAAGCTGCAGTTATCGGTCAACCGCAAGGACCTGGTAGTACAAGCGCGCGACCGATACTGGGCGCAGCGCTGATGCCGCGCTCCTTAATGCGCCGGGATTCGTTTTGACGCCCGGCGATCGGTCACAATCTTGGTTGTAAACAAAACGCCCGACAACCCCGCGCTGACCGGCAGCGGCACCTTTAAATTAGTCACAAAACAGACCGCCATCAGCACCAGCGCGGCCACGAGCAAGGCGATGAGCACAACGTTGCGTGTTGGCATTGGAGGTGCGGCTGACCTGGCTGCGGATGTCTGCTTGGCACGCCGGGACCGCTTGGCCGCCCCGGGGACCGGCTCACCACAGGTGAAGCACTCCGAATCAGTCTTAGTGATTATCCCGTTGCAAGAGTTGCATCGCGTCATGCCCCAATTAAAGTTCCAAAAGCGGCGGCTGTCTATGGAGCGGATGTACCGCCGTTTGTTGGTACTTTGGTCCAGTCACAGCAGCCGCTCCGGTCCCCTAAAAGCTGGCGACGCGGCGCCGGCGGCCACTACCCACACACCAACTCCGCCTAAGTAGAGGTATGATTAAGCTAATTTCCTTACTTAGCCTCCATCCTGTCGGGATGGATGAATCGCCAAGCGCGCTCGCGTGCGCGTAATTTTGACGCGATCCGGCGAATCTCAGCGACCTGCCTCGAAGCAACCTCGCCGTCCCGGCATCGTGCCATTCGTCCGGTCCGATCGACCTCAGCAATTTGAGGGCAATCGAGGGCGTGCGCGGGAAGAAGGGGGAAGTATGGCCAAGATTCTGATCGTCGATGAGAGTTCCGGGAAGCCGGCAGCAAGGCGGACCGGAACCATCTTGCTCGTGGAAGACCAGGCCGCCGTGCGAATGCTTCTGGAAGACGTGCTCTCCGAAGCGGGCCACCGGGTGCTGGCGGCAGCCGACGGAGGTGCCGCACTCGCACTCGCCAGGAAAGATGGCGGCGTGGTGGATCTGTTGATTACCGACGTCGTGTTGCCTGAACTCAGCGGACCCGATCTTGCCTCTCAGATCGCTCCCCGTTGGCCCGGCATCGTCGTGCTCTACATGTCCGGCTCCACAGGCCATGCTTTGTTGAATCGAGGCGCGTGTAAGCAAGATGCGGCCTTTCTGCAGAAGCCGTTTTTGCCGGAATCGCTGTTGTCCAAAGTCGACCAGCTGCTCAACTCGCGGCGGCAAGCCGCGGCCAGTGGGACCGTCTGACTCGGATTCCCACGCGATCCCCTAACGCGGCATTCAGCAGATCCCGAGGCGGTGAAACGATCCCACTTGGAATCTCACTAGCTAACGTACCGGCGCCTGCAAGCCGGCAACGAAAGGATTTTATGGCTGATTCAAGACAAACTCTCAGATTCAATTCCGATCCCGTCCGCGTCTCGATCCCTGTATCTGTCGCATATGACCTGGACAAGCTCACGAAAGTACTCTCAAACATTGCGAGAGCGGGTGGTCACACCGGTTGCACGTCGGGCCGCGATCTGCTGTTCGAGCAGATCAGCGAATTTGTGGTCGACCCGGCCACACTTGAAGCCGTAGCCGTCGGAGCGTAACCGTGAACCTGCCGGAACTAGGCGTAGGCATTACCTATTTTCCGGGGCTGGAGCCGGTGCTGGATCGCCACGCCGGCTCGATCCAGGTTCTCGAAATAGAACCGCAAACCTTGTGGACCAAAGGCCGCGGCGACGAATTCCGGATACAGGAGTCCATCCTGCGGAAAGCGCAGTCGTATCCTTTCGCGAAGCTCATTCACGGCATCAGCGCGCCGGTGGGTGGCACCGTGCCGCCGGATGCCGCCCAAATTCCGCCCATGCACCGGACGATCGAAATCCTCGGGCCGGCGTGGATGAGCGAACACTTGAGCTTCAACCGGTTTACGGCGGCCGAGGGCGAACAGGAAACCTTGTTTCTTCTGCCACCGCGCCAGACAGCAGACGGTGTGCGCGCGGCTGTGCGGTCGATCAGCACAATGGCGCATGCTTTTCAAATGCCGCTCGCTGTTGAGACACCGGTCAGCTACCTCCGGCCGCGGCCGGATGAAATGGAGGACGGCCGATTTCTCCGTGCAGTGGTGGAAGCCGCGGACTGCGGAATCGTGCTCGATCTCCATAATCTATGGGTCAACCAGCGTAGCGGCCGCCAAGACGTCGACTCCTTCCTGGAACAGATTCCGCTCGAACGAGTTTGGGAAGTGCACGTAGCGGGCGGCGAGGAACATTATGGATTCTGGCTCGACGCGCATTCCGGGCCGATGCAGGGCGAATTCTACGAACTGGCGCGCAGGGCCGTGGCGAAGCTCCCTGCGTTGCGCGCGCTGATCTTCGAAATGGCTCCTACCTGGCTGCCTGTCGTGGGGACGTCGTTCTTTCACGAAGAGTTTGAAAGGCTGCACCGGCTGTGGGACTGCAGAGGGACGAATTACCGGAAGTCCGCAGTTCCCCGCTTGGCTGAGGCTCTGCCGGATGGGCGCGGACCATCCGCCGACGAATGGGAACGCGCTCTCGGACGCGTCTGCCTGGGGCGAGAGCCGCAGGACGATCTGGAGCGCACGCTGAGCGAGGACCCGGGAACCGGCGTCGTTCGGGAATTGGTGAACGAATTCCGGGCGGCGTATGTGATGAGCTCGTTGCGCCTGTCCTCACGGTTGCTCATGCTCGCGCTGGGCAAGCAGGAATTCCACGCTTTGCTGGAGCGCTTCTGGGCCGGCGCCATGCCGAAGGCTTTTGCATCGCAGGAGGGCGAGGCGTTTGCCACATTCCTCAAGGGGCAGGCCCTCGATGTACCGCATCTAGCGGAGATCGTCGAATTCGACTTGGCCGTGCTCGCGGCGCAATTCGACGGTGAGCCGAAAGTGGTGAAGTTTTCGGTGGCGCCTTTACCTATTCTTCGCGCGTTGGGTGCGGGTCGCGTTCCGGTGGATTTCGAAGAGGGCGAATACGAACTTACCGTCACCCCGGACGCAGCATGACAGGCGCCTTTACGCGTGCTGGTGCGTGGCGGCGCGGAACGTATTATTCGAGTGGTGGTCGCCCGCCAGCCAGCGCTTCAGTTCGGCATGGGCGGCACCGCGACGCTGTTCGCTGCCCGCAGCGGCCTCGGGGTTGTCGACCGTCAGCTCCAGAATCATACCGTTCGGATCGATCACGTAGATCGAACGGCAGTACCCATGATCGAGCACATAGAAGTTCGGTTCCTTCATGCCGGCTTTCGTCAGGCGCTTTTCCACCAGCGCTTGTGTTTTGGCGTCCACGTTCACGGCGATGTGATGGAACGGCGAGCTCGGCATCGGAGGGCCGAACAGCTCTTGATCCTCTAGTTTGGCGAACTGGAAGAAAGCGAGCGCGCTACCGTCGGCCAAGCCGAAGAAGCAATGACAATAGACTCGCTCCTTTCCGAACAGTTCGTCGGATTCGCACCAGGTTGCCACCAGCGGCATCCCGATCAGGTCCTCGTAAAAGTGGCGCGTGGCCTCCATGTCGTGGGTAACGTAGGCGTTGTGATGCAGGCGTGTGGGTAGATGGGTCGCCATAAGTCCTCCTTTGGCTGACGTCTAGGAGGCACTTGGTATGCCACCGCGAACTGCCGAAGGAGGGGCATAGCAACGAGGGTAACCGCGGCCCTAGGCACTATCGCACAGTTGGCTGCGCTAGGGCACGCAACCCAGCCCGCAGCGATAGTCGCACCTTGGGTCCGAGCGAAACCTGCGCTTTTGCGTAAGTTTGTTTCAGCCTGGACTCACGGTCGGAAATCCTCCACGAAGACAGCTTCGGAGTCCGCCGTCGCGCGCACGCTGCGTCCTGTTATTGCGATTCTCCGATTGTCTGGGGAAAGGAAGAGAACAAGAGAAGCCGCTGCATCCCAATCGCAAGGCAAACCGATCTCGTTTGGAAAAGTCTGGGTCCCCGCCTGGAACTCGCCGTGGAAGATATCCGAAGGAAGAGCCCCGATTTCCCCTTCGATCTGAGCCTCTCCAAATTCAAGAGTAAAATTCTGGACGAAGCCCGATCCGGCATCAACTCCCGGCTTGCCGACGCTCTGATGAACGTACGCCGGTCGCAGGATGACCTGCACGGAGTCTCCCACCTGAGCGAGCGACCCAAGGACCGAATCGTGCAGCTCGATCACGGAGTTAAGGACATCTGGCACTCCTCCACTATAGTTCGAGTACGTCCGAATTCATTTCGAGCTTTTAAAGTCGAACTCCAGGAACAAGGCCGGGGTTTACCGGATCGACTGCTGGACATTCATAGAATTCAGCTACCGCGCAAAGGCGCTGGTCTGACGCAACGAGCACGGAAATCCAGCCAGCCTGACGGAGGTCAAGTGCGATTGCCAGTTGAAGCGCGTCAAGGGTTCGCAGTGCTTTCGTGATCGCATGGGCTCTAAGCAGTCGCGAAGCTGCCTGAAAGTGCCTTTCTTCAACGGCTGGTGCAACGATCACCCTATTTCGGGCGATGTCGGCGCGGAAGCGGCGGAGGGCGATCATTTGGCCGGCGACATCGAGGACTCCAGTCCGGACTTTGATCGCCAGCACAGACTCAAGCTCAACGAGGGACAGCCTGGAAATGATGCCCTTGGAGCCAGACTGGGCCAGAATGCGCTCCACGTATTCGGAGCCGGCCTCTTGATGGTAAAGCTTTGCGAGCGCGCTGGTGTCGAGAAAGTATCCCGCCACTCAGCGTTCTTCTCGAGAGGTGACTACGGCGTCTGCGAGAGAACCCGGAATTGACGCCAGTGCCCGCCGCACCTCGTCCAAGCCGATGTCGTCGTGCTTTGCCGCTTCCCATTCTTCGGGTTCGAAGTAATCGGCAACGTCGGCGGTTGTAGCCGGGAATTCGGAGATCGTTACGAGAACGTGCTGCATGTTTGAGATCGGCAAGGTTTCGAGCGGTCGCAGCACTCCGTTTTCGTAGACAGCTTCGAACGTCCTCTCCATGAATTCAGTGTAGCCAATCAGACGCCGGGCACGCCACCATTCGGTAGTCTGTAAGTGATTGATTCAGATGGTGAGCGCGGTAGGAATCGAACCTACAACCTACTGATTAAGAGTCAGTTGCTCTGCCAGTTGAGCTACGCGCCCGATCGAGGATCGCTGGAAAGTGCCGGCGCTTTGTGAAAGTCACTCGCGCCAACTTTTCGATTGTAGCACTCCGCACGGCGGATGCCCATCCAAAATTGAAGCCGGTGGGGGCACGGAGTGCGGCGACCTCCGAGGGCTCTGCTTCGCACCCTTGGTTCCCCACCAGCGTCAAGCAAGAGGCCGGAGGCTTTCGCCCGCCAAGCCTGCACCGGTGTAGTGAACATCAGGTGTGAGGCGTTTCAATTCTTAGGGACAGTTTTCCCTCGAACCGTGAAACGTTTCCACGGGGCACAACACGTACAGGATGAGAGGGCGGGGGCGCGCCAATTCACAATGACGGCAACCATGAGCAGTAATATGAGGTCACTCCAGCATGCTGTATTGAGCACCCGGAGCTCATCTAGTACAGTAGCTGTAACTGGAGCTCATTTGGAATACGCGGTTTTCGACGCCGACTACCTGGCGCGCCTGAAGGACGGGGATGTTGAGACCGGGAAGCACTTTACCGCCTATTTCACTAGCGTCATCTGGTTGAAGCTCAGGAACCGGGTGCGCGCGCGTCATTTGATCGACGAGATCCGCCAGGAAACATTCGCCCGCGTTCTGAACTACCTTCAATCGGACCGCAGAATCGAATACCCCGAGCGTTTCGGCGCCTTCGTGCTTTCGGTGTGCAACAACGTCATGCTGGAGGTGCTCCGCTCGGAATCGCATCATCCGCAGGCTTCGGGACGCGCGCTGGATCCGCCCGACGACCGGGTTCGGTTCGACTTCGACATCGTAACCGAGGAACGCAAGCGTGCCGTGCGCTCAGTTTTGGACGAGCTCCCGGAGAAAGATCGCGCCATCCTGAGAATGGTGTTCGTCGAGGAAGCAGACCGGTCCGCGATTTCGCGCCATTTCGAGGTGGACAGCGATTACCTGCGAGTTTTGCTGCACCGGGCCAAAGAGCGCTTTCGCGAAGTAGTGCGTAAGAGAGGAGCGGCCGTTGGGTTTTAGGGTGCACATGTCGGAGTTGAAGGTTCAGGCAAGAGGCATGCAATGGATCATACAGAAGCGGTAACCACGGGAGCCGTTGAGCGCTACCTGTTGGGTCAGCTATCGGGCTCGGAATCGGAGGAGTTTGAGATTCACTTCTTCGATTGTCTGCAGTGCGCGCAGGCGTTACGGGCCGGAGCTTTATTTGAAGAGAATGCCAAGATCGTTTTCCATGAGGAAAGCGCGCAGGGGGCCGTGGACGATGCAAAGTCCCCGAAAAGCCGGAGATTCGCCTGGGTGCTGACCTGGGGGGCGCCCTGGGCCGCGGTGCCTGCGCTGGCGGCTCTGGCGCTGCTGGGCGTGCTGGTGTATCAGAGCTTCATCGTCATTCCGGGATTGCGCGGGCAGTTGAGCCAGGCACTGTCGCCGCAGCCGCTGGCCAGCTTCGTCATTCCATCCATCTCGCGCGGCGATGCCCACGTGCTGGAGGTTCCAGACGTAGGACATTTCTACGCCATCTATATGGATCCGACCTGGGAAGGCTCGTTTGCAGCCTACCTGGTTTCCCTGCAGGACGAATCTGGCACAACACGATTCAGTGTCCGCCTGCCCGCTCCGCCTCGTGGCAGGTCCATCCAAATCTTAATGGCCCGATCGGCACTGCCTTCTGGCAGATACACTGTAGTGGTGCGCAACGCTGCGGAGACGGGCAAACCGGAAGCTGAACTTGCTCGATACGCACTCATCCTCAAACTCGATCAATAGGAGCTTCCGTGCCAAAGCAGACCAACTCGAAGAGGTACCTTTTTCAGGCGGACGCCACCGGCGTCGCAGCCCAATTCGTTCACCCCTTCCACGATGTGATTTCCATCCAGGCGGCATCGGCGCTGCCGGTCGACGGCGGCTTCGGTTCGTCTCGCGTCGACGGGTTTCGCCACAAATATTTGACTTTCGATTCGGCCTACACCCAAGTTCGCGGTGTCGAGACCGCCGCCGGGTTTTATGAGACCGTCGCGCAGTCGGTGATAGAGGGCTTCAAGTTGCTGGACTTCATCGAGTGTGGCCGCATAGTAGGGCAGTTGATCGGCCGCTATCCCGCTGACCTGAACGCACCGGACGAGATCTCCATCGTGCCCACGGGCAGCGTATTCGAAGATCTGCGCATCGGAGACGAACGCTGGGACAAACTCGAGATCGCGCCGTCGTTCTGCGCTCCGGAGATCTCTCGCTGGACACATCTGCTTAGAGCCGTGGAGAAGGACCGCGAACTTGGGCGCCTCGCACTCGGGGCGCCGAATGGCGATCCAGTCTCGCTGTCGATTTCCGGGCAAAAAAATCTGCTGGGGTTCTGCATCGCTGATGGCGTTCGGCAGAATTTCCCGGTGCCCGATTTTGGTACTGTGCATCTGGGAGAGTTTTTCTGCCAGCCGCACTCACGCCGTTTGATTATGCTCCGGGTGGAGTTGGATGGCGAGGTGCAGGGTCAGGTGGTCGCGGGCGATCCGATTGTCTCCGGCGTACCTTATCCATAATTACGCCACTATTCCCGTTGCTCGTTTCCTTGGCCGCGTGCGGCCCCGCGAGGATTGAATCGGTTGATGCGGAATATCAAGCGGCCGAGCGCGTACTAAAACAAGGAGACTTCAAAGGCGCGCTCGCGCTTGCCGATTCGGGACTCCGAAAATGCGGATCCTCTCAGGAATGGTGCTGGAAGTGGCGCCTCCTGAAGGCTGAGACCCTGGTAGCAAGCCGGCAGGAGGAAGAAGCCCTGAAGCTCTTGGACGATCCAGGGAACCCGCCCGCAGCCAATCTTCAGGCCCGTCGTCGCATGCATCAGGGTTGGGCGTGGTTCACTCTTTCGGACTATGCCCGCGCCGAGAAGTTTCTGAACGAAGCCCACACTCTTGCCGAGTCGAGCGCGTCTCCCGGCCTGATTGCCGAGGTAGAGTCGCGCCAGGGCCCGCTGCTCGCGAAACGAGGCCGATTCGATGATGCGGAAGCGACGTTGAGGCACGGCTTAGACCTCGCGACTCACCAGGGCGATCCCTATCTGGAAGCAAGCCTGATGGGCAATCTCGGCTACCTGTTCCTTGAACGATTCCGATTCGAGGAAGCCATTTATTGGTTGCAGCGCGCTTATGACCGGTTCGCCCGCTTGGGTGCGAGCAGCATGGCTGCCAAGACGATCGGGAATCTTGGTGTCGGGTACTACGGGCTGGGCGATTCCGAACAGGCTCTCGCGGCTTTTGAAGACGCGACAACGCGATACGCAAAAGCGGGCGATCTTCCCAACGAGCAATACTGGCTGGGGAATAGCGGCTCAGTACTCTTTGATGCTGAAGATTTCGCAGCGGCGATCGACCGGTACCAACGAGCGTTGGCAATCGCACGAGAACGCAAGGACCGGTTTTGGAGCGCTGCATGGATGAGTAACCTGGCGGCCGCCGATCTTCGCGCCGGGCAACTCGATGCGGCAGAGCGATACAACGCGGAGTCGTCCGCCTTGAACCACGACCTCAAAGACAGTGTGAAGCAGCTTTACAACCAACTGAACGCAGGCGAAATTGCCGCCGCGCGGAAGCAGTTCGTCCAGGCCGAGGAGCTCCTGCTTGCCACTGTGACCGCTAAGTCCCCGGATCCAACTCCGGCGCTACAAGCACAGGAAGATCTCACCAAACTGTACAGTGAAACGGGCCAGCTACAAGAGGCGGAATCCCAGTTCCAATCCGCCATCGCGGCCATCGAAGGCCGTCAAGCCGGGCTCACGAAAGAAGACTACAAGATCTCGTACCTTTCGAGCCTGGTGCGTTTTTACAGGAGCTATGTCGATTTCTTGGCCCAGCGCGGGGAGACCGGCAAAGCGCTCGAAGTGGTTGAGTCCAGCCGCGCGCGCTTGCTCCGAGAGAGCGTGACCGATGCCGCCGCGCAACGTAGCTTGAGCGCTTCGCAGCTTCAAGCGCTGGCCCGATCCTCGCACCGGGTTCTGCTTTCCTATTGGCTGGCCCCAAAACGCTCTTATGTCTGGGCCATCACGCCGGACAGCATTCAGATGTTCACGCTGCCGCCGGAGAAAGAGATTCGCGAGCTGGTGGAAAGCTACCGGACGGTGATCGAAGATTTGAGAGATCCGGTGGAATCGCAGAATCCGTCGGGCGCCAAATTGTCTGAAGTTTTGCTGGGCCCCATCCGCCGGCTTATACCGCCTGGATCCCACGTGGTCATCGTTCCGGATGGCGCTCTGCATTCGCTGAATTTCGCCACGCTGCCGGCACCAGGCGATCCGGCGAAATATTGGATCGAGGATGTCACGCTCTCGGTGGCCCCTTCACTGGGACTGGTGTTGAATTCCCGCTCCGGCCCGAAGGCACGGCAAGCAAGCCTGCTGGCGATTGGCGACCCGGAATCGCCGGGCGAAGAGTTTCCCCGTTTGCCGAACGCGCGAAAGGAAGTGGACACAATAGCCGCGCTGTTCGCGCCTTCCTCTAAGGCCGTGTATGAAGGCGCAGAGTCGCAACCTTCGATCTATCGCAAGGCCGATCCCTCGCGCTTCTCATTCATTCACTTCGCAGCGCACGCAACCGCCAATCGGGCCAGCCCGCTTGATTCCGCCCTCATCCTTTCACCCGAGGGAAACATCTACGAGCTCACTGCCCGGGAGATCATGAGGGTTCCTCTCGATGCCAGCGTGGTCACTCTATCTTCTTGCCGAAGCGCCGGAGCGCGGGCCTATTCGGGCGAGGGCCTGGTGGGACTCACTTGGGCTTTCCTGCAAGCCGGCGCACGCAATGTGATCGCCGGGCTCTGGGACGTCGATGACGAATCAACCTCCCGGCTCATGTCCCAAATGTATGGCGGCCTGACGCGCGGCGTTCCCCCGGAAGACGCGTTGCGAACAGCGCAGCTCAGCCTTTTGCACGGCGAGTATCCATACAAGAAGCCCTACTATTGGGGGCCCTTCCAACTCTACAGCGGAGCGGCGAGGCGATAACAGATTCGCCAAAAGACATTTCCTCGATCCGAAACGCTGGACTCTGCAGCGCCACGTACGAATGTACATCCGGACGGCGTCGCACCAACCGTGGGTACTCGTCTTGGTCCCCTGCGCGCGGCGAGCGACCGGTCCGGGTGTACAGCGAGACCGGGCTCACATCGAACCGCCGGCAATAGCGCCGACGATGAATAACGGCTCGGCTCCCGACGCGACGGGCGCGGGTAGCGGCGCGTCCGGAAGGTCATGGGATAAATCCTCCTGGCATGCGAAGAACCGCACGTAGGGCCGGCGCTTCTGCGTCACATGATCGCGAATCGCGCCTTCGAGCATTGGATACCGAGCCTCCAGCGCGTCCAAGACTGAACGCAGAGTGGCCTCGCCGTTCACTTCGACGCTTACATCGCCGCGAACACCCGCCAGCGTACGCAAGTGTGCCGGGAGCACAACTTGGATCATGCGATCGTTTGGACTTCGACGGAAAGCACGGCCGGCAGATCCCTGACAATCGGCGCCCAGCTATTGCCGGCATCCGCCGATGCGTACACCTGTCCTCCCGTGGTGCCAAAATACACGCCGCACTCGTCCAGCGAGTCGATTGCCATGGCATCGCGCAACACGTTTACGTAGCAATCGCTTTGCGGCAAACCTTTGGTAAGAGGCTCCCATTCATTTCCACCCGTGCGGCTGCGGTACACGCGCAGTTTTGCGTCCGGCGGATAATGTTCCGAGTCGCTCTTGATCGGGACCACATAAACGGTCTCCGGCTCGTGCGCGTGAACGTCGATCACGAAGCCGAAATCGGTCGGCAAGTCTCCGCTGATCTCGCGCCAAAAATTGCCGGCGTCGTCACTGCGCATCACATCCCAGTGCTTTTGCATGAACAGCACGCCGGGGCGGGAGCGGTGCATCGCGATGCGATGAACGCAGTGTCCAACCTCGGCCGTCGGATCGGGAATGTATTGGGAGTGCAGTCCCCGATTTATCGGTTGCCAGGACTCGCCGCCGTCGTCAGTTCGGAAGGCCCCCGCGGCAGAGATCGCGATGTACATTCGCCGCGGATCGCCCGGATCGAGAAGGATAGTGTGCAGACACATTCCACCCGCGCCTGGCTGCCAGCGTGGTCCTGATCCGTGGCCGCGCAATCCAGGCAGCTCGTGCCAAGTCTGTCCGGCGTCGGTGGAACGGAACAACGCCGCGTCTTCCACTCCGGCGTAGACGGTATCCGGATCGGTAAGCGATGGTTCGAGATGCCAGACTCGCTTGAACTCCCACGGGTGCGGCGTACCGTCGTACCACTGATGCGTCCCCGCGACGCCATCGTAGACGAACTTATTGCCAACCGGCTGCCAGGTGTTGCCTCCGTCGTCGGAGCGCTGGATCTGTTGCCCGAACCAGCCGCTGGATTGCGACGCATACAATCGATTTGGATCAACCGCCGATCCCTTGACGTGGTACAGCTCCCAGCCTCCAAAGTGCGGGCCGCTAACCGTCCATTGCTCTCGTTTGCCATCCGACGTCAAGACAAACGCGCCCTTTTTTGTGCCAACCAGCACTCGTACCTTGCTCATCCGTTATCTCTCCTTTCGAGGTTTTCGCCGGGTTGGTACCGCTTTACCAGCAGGTGTTTCCACAAACTCGGGTAGCAGTGGCGTTGAGTCCCGTACCTGCCACCGCCGCCGAACTTCTGCGAGAACCGCCTCGCGATTCTCTTCCAGATTCGTTATTAATGCGCCGGGCGCCGCCGTCTGTTCATGCCGGGCGCCCCAAATGAGAAGCTCCAGGAGTACCGGAGCCAAATCGATCCCACGCTCAGTGAGCCGGTAGTTTACCTTACGTCCGTCCGTCTTCTCGGTCTCGGAAGCGATGATCTCGTAGGATTCGAGCGCGCGCAAGCGATGCGCCAGGATGTTCGTGGCGATCCCTTCGCCCGATCCGTTGAACTCCTTGAACGTCCGGCACCCCCGAACCATAAGATCGCGGACAATCAGCAGAGACCACCGGTCCCCAAGTATGTCCAGGGAGACACTCACCGGGCAGCCGGAGCGGCGTTTTGTCTTAGACTCCCCCGTCATGTAACGAAAACGGTAGCAAACATCACTTGTTAGTAGCAAGCGAATTTCGCGGCGACAGCCTGGTTCTAGTACGGCTACTCGTTGCAAGGAAGATCACGTACGATGAGCCCATTCCTAGCCTCCAAAAAACCTGATATTCTAATCTCCACAACCAACATGGTGGCTCAGGCTCGCATTGCAGACCGGTACGAGCTCAAGGACATCCTGGGCGAAGGCGGGATGGGTGTGGTCTATCGCGCTTTTGACGTCAAGACCAAGAGCCTGGTCGCGCTCAAAACCATGCGCGATGTCTCAGATCCGCTGGCGGTTGAGCTATTTAGCAAGGAGTGGAGCGTTCTTGCCAGCATCAGCCATCCCAACATCGTAGACATTCGCGACGTCGGCGAGATTGAAGAACGCGGGCAGAAGAAGCCGTTCTTCGTCATGCCGCTCCTTCCGGGTTCGACGCTCGCCAAGTTGATCGAAACGTCAAGCGCGCGTCTGACCGTCGATCGCGTGGTTGGCATTATCACGCAGGTTTGCCGCGGCTTGCAGGCGGCGCATGAACAAGGCCTGGTGCATCGGGATATTAAGCCCAGCAACATCTTCGTGATGGAAGATGATACCGCCAAGATCATCGACTTCGGCGTCGCTCATCTCGCGGGTGCTTATTCGGTAACTGGTCAAAAAGGCACCTGGCAGTACATGGCGCCGGAACAGATCGACATGAAGCCGGTCACGCCCGTATCCGACGTGTTTTCATTGGGTGTTGTCTGTTACGAGACCCTGACCAACCGCAAGCCCTTCGCATGCAAAACGGCGGCTGAGACGGCGGAGGCCGTTCGAACGCGCATCGCGCCTCCGATCTTCGAGATCAATCCCGCGGTTTCGCAAGCCATCAGCATGGTCATTCACAAGGCCATGGCCAAGCAGCCGATCCATCGATTGTCGAGTGCCCGCGATTTCGCGGAGAGCTTGCAGAAGGCCATTCATAATCAGCAAAACGAGCGCTTCGACCGCGCCCGGATCCAGCCCCGCATCGAGCGCGCCCGGAAAGCTTTGTCGGAAGGCGACTCCGAGTTTGCTTCCGAAATACTGACCGAACTGGAAGCCGAGGGACATATCGATTCCGAGATTTCCCTGCTGCGCAACAAGATCAATCAAACGGTCCGGCAAAAGAAGATTCGCCAGCTTTTGGAAAGCGCTCGCACCCGCGTGGAACAGGACGAGATCCCGCTGGCGCTCGAGAAACTCATTGAAGTCCTGGAGATCGACCCGGAAAACGCGGACGCGCTCTCCATGCGCTCGTCCATCGAAAAGCAGCGCAACGAGCGCCAGATCGAAAGCTGGATGGCTCTGGCCCGCCGCCACCTGGAGCGCCACGATTTCTCCGAAGCGAAGCAAGCGCTGACCGAGGCCCTCAAAATCCGGCCCGCCGATACAAATGCGCGCGAACTGCTTCAGCAGGCCGAACACCGCGAGCAGGACGCAGTACGCACGCGCGCCGAAATAGACCAGTTGTACGGCTCGGCTGTGAACGCTTACCATAGCGGGGAAATCAGCACGGCTCTGGGCAAACTCGAGCGTTTGCTCGAAATCGGGCGGCAGGTTCCCGACGCCGCCGTACCCGACCGCGACGCTCAGTATCAGAGCTTGTACAAAGAGGTCCGCTCCGAGCACGACTCCATCCATAACGCCTATGAAGATGCGCGCCGGCAGTTGGCCGAGAAGAACCACGCCCGCGCGCTCGAGATCTGCGACGAGTACCTCAACCGCTATCCGAGCGATCCGGTTTTTCAAGCGCTCAAACTGGAGGCAGCGGAGCTGCGGCGCCAGGACCTTTCGGAGTTCATCTTCGACGTCGGCCGCCGCGTGGACGCGGAACCGGATCTCGACCGCAAGGTGAATATCCTCAAGGAAGCCTGCGAACGCTATCCCAGCGAGCAGCAATTCCAGCAAGCTCTGAAGCTCACCAGGGAGCGCCGCGATCTGGTTCTTTCGATTGTCGCCAAGGCCCGGCACTACGAGGAAAAGAATCTCTTCACCGAAGCGCTAGGCCAGTGGGACACGGTGCGCAAAATTTATCCGCGCTATCCCGGGATCGATGTCGAGGTCGACCAGTTGATGAAGCGCCGGGATCGGCAGGCCAAGGAGGAATCCAAGGCCAGGCTCGTCGATCAGGTGGCCCGCCTGCTCGACCAGGGCGATTTTTCACGAGCTCTGGATCTTGTCACCAGCGCGCGCGCCGAGGAGCCCCAAGATCCGGAATTGGCCGGCCTGGAACGGCTGGCGCGGCAAGGTCTCGAGCGCAGCACCGAGGCCCAACGGATCTGCGAACAGGCGCAAACCCTTTTTGACCAGCGCAAGTTTGCGGAGGCTGTTGAGATCCTGCATGGCGCTCAACAGCTGGATCCGAAGAATCCGGCCATTCGAGGAGTCCTGGTCAACGCACTGGTGGAACAAGCTCGCCCCATGGTGGACGGTGAGAACTGGCAGACAGCGGAGTCGCTGCTTGCAGAAGCGTCCGAGTTGGACGCGGGGCACCCCGGCGCGCGCGCCTTGCGCGCCACGATAACGGATCTTAAACGGACAGAGTTCGTTCCCCAATGCCTCGCCGAAGCCCGCGACCTGCAAGCCACTGGAAATATCGAAGGCGCGCTATCGAAGGTGGAAACGGGTATTAACCAGTATCCGAACGACAACCGGCTGCTGCAACAGCAAACCGCGCTGCAGAACCAGCTTCGCGAACAGCGCAACCGGAAAGAGCGGGCCGGCGACTTGGGCGCACTGAAAGAGATGCGTCAACAAATCGGCCAGGCTGCGCCCACCCAGGACCTGGGATCGATCTTCGAGCGCTCGCAGACTATTCTGCAAAAATATCCCGACGATCCGGAAATCGGGCCGCTCGCCGCCGAAATTCACCATCGCGCGGGTGCGGATCAGCCGCCCGCGTCTTCTCCTCAAATTCCGGGGAGCCCGATCGCATCCGGAGCCGCCGTGGCGCCAGCTAGTTCCGGAGCCGCGTCTTCGCCTCAGCAGACCACCGAGGGGAAGGCTCCTGCGCAGGCGCAGGCACCTGGATCGCCGAAAGTCAGTCCATTCGTGTTCAAGCCTGGCCGCGGTTTTTACGCAACTGTCGCCGCGGTGCTGGTGGTTCTCATTGCAGCGGCCGTGGCAGTTACTTACCTTCGGAATCGAAAGAGCCCGCCTCCACCTTCGGCAACGGTCACAAACGTACCCGTAACGATCCATACCAATCCGGCGGACGCGAGGGTAATCGTCAACGGCGAAACCAAGTCCGGAACGGTGGACCTCCCATCGAACGCCCGATACGACATCGTGGTTTCGCGGGTCGGGTACGTGACCTATCGGGAGCTTGGCAAACGAGCAGACCGTGACTGGAATTTTTCTCTCGATCCCGAGCCGCTGCGGCTCGCTTTTTCCACTTCCGCAAAGACCGGCAAGGTTCTAATCGATGGCAATGAGAGGGTCGCACTGCAAGATGGCGCAGTCCAGGACTTGGAGTTGTCGGCGGATGGAGCCCAGCATACCGTCGCGGTCCAAGATGGAGCGATGGAGGTTCTCTCCTTTACGTTCATTGCCAAGCCTGGTGATGCGCCCCTGGTGAGCGATCTCAAACCCAAGGAGCTGATCGCCGTCGGCAGTCTTGGAAATGGCGTGATCGTGTACAACGGAGGAAACACTCTGCGTGCGAATCTCTCCGGACAAGATCCTCAGCCGATTCCGCCGGAGGGTTTGCGGTTGACCTCGGCAAATGCCTCGCAAAACGAAATCGTATTTGATAATAAGGACCTGCCGAGGATTCCCGTGGATACCGGTAACGCGCCTTCCTTGTTCATCGGGCTGAATGCGACCAAGGAGATCGCCTACCTCAGTTTCCGATGTAACGTTGAGACGGCTCACCTAAAGGTGGACGGGATTGAGAGAAAACCTGTGAAGCCGGGCACCTGGCGAACCCTCGGCCTGAAACCAGGGCCACACAAGATCTCAGTCGCCGCCGACGGTTATCAAAACTACGAGCAGCAGATCGATCTGGCCAAGGACACCAACACGGCGGTGCCGGTGGAGCTCAAGCCCATCGTTGTAGTTCCGGCGTTCTCCACCCTGGCCATCGAGCGAGGCACGCCGGGTGCTGAAGTGATCGTCGACGGCGCCCCTTCCAAGGTGCTCGATGGCTCGGGCGCGGCCACCATTGAGGTATCCCCTGGATCGCACACCATCGCCTTTCGCAAGCAGGACTTTGAAAACTCTCCCGAAATATCGCGCCTGTTCGTTGCCGGCCAGGAGATCCACCTCGGAAGCGAAGCGCTTCTCAAAAGGATCGAAGCGAAGGCGGTTACCCCTGGACGTCCGCCGGATGGGGGAACGGTGGTCAAGCCAATACAGCCGATCTCAAAGCCGTGGACCATCGATTTCCTTTTCCAGAACCCGGAGCAAGTCGCGCAAGATGGGTCGTGGTGGAAATCCGGGGCGGCAGTCGACTATATATTCCTAAAACAGGGAATTATTCGCAGGTTCAATCTCGCTTTTTCCGATCCTGGAAAGAATTTCTTCGGAAAACAACGCAAGGTGGAGTGGGTTATCGGATATGTCAGCAACCAGGACAAAATCGCCTACGAGTTTGATGGTAAGAAATTAACTCGCAAGGCAGTCGTTAAGGGGAAGACGGAGTCCAGCTCGGCGATGTGTCAAGCACCGCCGGGAGACCTGCAATTCAGCGTCGTGATCGAGCGTGACAAAATCAGCGTCACGCCCGCCTCCTGCGACGAAAACAGCTATGAATCCACCGATCGTGATCTGACGGCGGGGCAGATTGGCGTCAAGCCCAACGCCGACTTCATTATTCGGAAAGCGCGATGATTTCGTCGGCTTCTTAGAGTAGGATTGGGCTAGTTGCCGCGGCTCCGGGTTAGTGATTCGAATCTGCCAATCGTCACGCGCGTGATTCGTGTCACGGAAGACGCTCTTCGGAAACGCGCCCGGTTATACCGGCGATTGGTGATTACGAATGTAGCGGTCGTCTTCTTAGCCGCACTTGCTGGTATCTTCGTTCGAGCTTGGCTTTCCGCTGCAGCCGCGATTGCTGTGATACCCGTTACGGGCAGCTATGTCCTTCTGGACACGGCCATTGTGCGCGAGTGGCAGCGGATCGTGCTGGCCTTGTGGCAAAAGGAAGCGTTCCCAATGAATACGATCTTGCTGGGCTTGCGAAACTATCCTTTCCCCATGCGCGAAACCGTCGAAGGCATGATCCAAATGCTTTGCGACCCGCACATCGATTCCTCCGACGGGCGGGGAGCTTTCCTCAAGCGGGCGGAAACTGAGCTTCAACGGCAGCAGTACCGGACCGCCGCCGGAACGCTGGTCGTAAGCGCTCTGGCCGCGACAATCCTGCTGATTGCGCTCCGCTACCGTCATCACTAATCAGTTCGGTACACGGAATTCAAAGCTTATGCGGGTAGTCGTCGGGGTATTTCAAGTCCTGCAAGGGCGTGCCTTGTTGGTCGTCGTTATACTGCGGACAATATTCAAAGCTCATAACTCCCGGCTGGCCGGGAACGCCTCCAAGATATGGATTCGCAGGATCGGGCGGCAACTGCTGGCCCTGGGATGCCGCGGCGGCGCGGTGCTTCCCCTCCATAACGATGACTCGGTCATCGGCGCCCAAATGGGCCTCCGGAGGGCTGTTACCACAGTCTTCATCAGCGGTCGCAGTACCTCTCAACATGGTCGGACCGTCCCCGGCGAAAGCCTTGGTGCAATCAACTTCGATGGTTTGCAACGGAGGGTCGCCCTCGTGCTGATATATGGTCCAGCCTTGCTCTTCGTTCTTCGCTACGACCGTCGGGTTCGGACATCTCAGCCCTAGTGGATCGGTCCAATTAATTGGATCGCGCGGGTAGTCGTACAGATTCAGCCCGCCCGTGATGCCGATCGGATCGGGTGTCAAATAACGCGTGAGCGATGGATCATAATATCGGTTGAGATTGTAATACAGGCTAATTTCATGGTCGTCGTACTGTCCCGGGAATCGTAGCGGACAAACGACTCCATTCGTGGAGCGGTATTGAGATACGCTTCCGAAGGCTGAAAGCGAAGTCCACCAAACTACGGCGCCGCCCGTATCCACTAGCTCCGCGGGTGTGCCGAGCCGGTCAGTGACCACGTGATAAACGTCAGGGCCCACCCACTGAATGACCGGGCGAAAATCGCCTCTGCCAATCAGAAACTCCTGGGGAGGCGAGTCTTCCGAGAAAACGGCGGCGAGATTCGAGCGGCTCCAGACATATTGTTCCGCGCGCTGGGGAGTTTTCTTGAACACGCGCCTGCCTAATGGGTCGTATCCGAATGTTGCGATCATCCCAGCGGAACCACGGACTTCCAATAACCGGCCGTGGATGTCATAGGAGTATTGAGTACGGCCGGCAGGAGAATCTCTGATTGTCAAATATCCATTGCGATCGTAGGTGAGATTTTCGCCGTTCGCCTGAACAAGCAGGCTGCCCGCGGCGTAGCGAAATTCCACCCCATTCCTACGAATGAGGTCTCCGCCGGGTTCAAAAGCGAACTCCTCAGGCGCCTGGCCAACACTATCGGCCCGAACCAAACCCGACCGGGAGCCATAGGAATAAGCGAAAGCACCCCGCCGGCTATCGTTCAAACTGGCAACCAAATCTGCAGCGTTATATTTATAGGACCGTGAGATCAGGACCTGCCGTCCTAGCCGCACCTGCTGTGAAATGACTCGTCGGCGGAGATCATGGTCCAGCGTCTCCACCGTTCCGCCGCGAAGTGTGCGTTGATTTAGTCTGGCGGTCTCGTCGAACTTAAATTCCTGAATCGTACCGCGGGCATCCGCAATCGAGCGAAGGAGCGGCGCATCGGTGTATTCGAGCTTGATGACCCCGGCTGGCCCGTTCGTTACGCGTCGCGAGGTGAGCTTAGCCGCACGATCGTAGGTATAAATTACCTCGAATTCATTCTGCTTTTCGCGGGTTAGGCGGCCCGCCATGTCATAATCATACTCAATTTTGTCCCGCATTGTTGGAGGCCTTCCTGAGCCGGCCGTGCCAATCGTATTCGAAAGTCGCCAGTAGCTCGGGTTCGGTGCCTGCAAGCCTCTGCCACTCTTCGGTCACGTGGCGGATCGCATTATAGGAGCGAAGGAGCTGGCTGCCGTCTGAGCGAATAAAGGTTACCGCATTGCCGGACAGATCGTATTCGTAAGTTTCCGTGGTTCCGTTAAAGCTCTGCCTCCGGATAAGCCTTCCGTGAAAATCATACTCATTGATCAGTTGTTCGCCACGCTGGTTGCGCATTCCGATGCATCGCCCTTCGCTATCGTATTCGCAAGTAACCTCTCCGCCGTCGGGAAAGATGGCCTTGGTCAGGTGGCTGAAGCGGTCAAATTGATAGCTCCAAACCTCGCCGCTTGGAAAGCGGATTTGGGTCATGTTGCCTGCTGGATCGTACTGAATACGAACTTCGGATCCATCAGGTAACCGCCGCGAGACCAAGCGGCCGTTGCGGTCTCTTTCGAAGGTAACGATCAGACCGCGCGCGTCGGCGTTCGAGACACAACGGCCCCGGGCGTCGTACTCACAACGGAAAAATCCCGCGGAGTTGACGAACTCCTGCCGATCCCAAGCTGGGCTCCAACGGCGGAGCAATTCACCACCTTCCGGATCCAGTTGCCGGGTGATCTCGCCGAGTGACCCGCGTTCTAGGGTCCATTGACTCCCGAGCGGATCGATGAAACCCATGAGCCGGCCCCGGTCGTCATATTTCCACTGCCGGACTGCGCCGTCGGGCGTCGTCATCCGGGTACAACGCCGCATTGGGTCATACGTATACTCACGAACCTGGCCGAGAGCGTCGATATGCTTTATGACGTTGCCGAATTCGTCGAGCTGCCGGGTCGTGGTCTCGCCGCGCGCCAGGACTTTCTGCCTCATGCCAGGCGCCCGAATGCGTTGAATTATGCTGTTATCCGGGAAAATCGTCTGATCCACCAGCCCGGCATCGTTGTAATGATAAAGCGTGGTGAAACCCAGACTGTTGGTAACGCTGTTCACCTTGCGCTCGGAATCGTAATGCAAAACGCGACGTAGATATCCGCCATCACCGACCGACTCCACGCAACGGCCCTGCTCGTCATAGCGGAAGTCGAACGATCCACCGAGACGGCCCGTTTCCCGCACCAGCCGGAACTGCTGGTCGTATTGGTACGACATCGCGTGGCCGTGCGGGTCGGTCGCCGATAGTAATTCCCCTCCGGGCCCATGGCCATACGTAACAAGCGGTTCTGGGGCTGCGCCGGGCGCGACGAAATCAATTTGGCGAATCAGGTCCCGATCCTGGTAGCGCAGCAGCACGCCACGATTTACCGCTGACTGGCGCAGTTCCGAAAGCCGCTGCCGGCGGTCATATTCCAGATCGATGGAGTTGCCGGAGTAGTCCTCGATCTTGGTCAGAGCCAGAGTCCCATCGCCGCGGCGAAAGAAGAAATCGAAATACTGTTGATGATGCCAATACCAGATCTTGCAGCCCTGGTCAGTCAATCGGAGTTCCATCTGGGCGCTGGGGTTTAGACTCGCCTGCCCCGGCGGCGGAACCGGGAAAGGGATTTCGCGGCCCTCCTCGTTGCGCAGTAACCAAAAATCACCGTCCCGGCGTACTTCCATGAAGAAAAGAGACCACCAACCGAGGCCCAGTGGAGTCAAAGCGCGATTGCCAGTGGAGTAAAAGCGCCGCCAGATGAGCGGAACGAAGCCGGGGAACTCAAAGTCGTGCCAAGCCGTGTACACGACTCCGGAAACTACGTCCACTGGATGACCTACTGTAACCGGCGACTCGCCCGCAGTTTCCATGTGTTCTTTACCCGTGTTCGGATTCCGCGCTTTGGCGCTCCGGCGGCGCGGTCAATGCCTGGACGCCCTTTTGGACTCCAGCCTGGACTGCCCTTTGCGCACTACTAACGGCGATGCCGCGCACCAAATCGGCTACGCTTACGCCCACCATCACGTTCGTGAACCCCAGAGTCATCGCATTCGGTACCACCGGAATATCACTGCACGACGTTGCAACCAGCGGCGCCACAAATGCAAGAGGACCCCCATTCACCGTGACATTCGGGCTTCCGACGGCTGTCGATCCCTGCGCGCCGGGATACGGAATCGGTGGCATCAACAGCCTCACCCAGGTCTGCCACTTGGTAAAAGCGCCGAACATGGTCTGTATACTTTGCCACGCCGTTGCCTTGCTTGTGGTGTCGACTCCTGTCACGTCTTTCAAGAACTTCTCCGCTGCGTTCGGCTTCGGGATCAGCGATGCAATGGCCGCGATCGCGATGTTTGCCATCATCGTCAAGGCCATCAGCGTGAGGCCCATTGCGACATTGGTTAAGTAGCGCTTCCAATACGGACTGTTGGTCGGAGTGGGCGGAATTGGGACACCCTGAGGAATGTGGACCGAATAGCCCATGGCCCCGACCGCGCACGCCGGCATCCCATTGATGAAGACATTGGCTTGCGGGAAAGTCGAGTCGCTCCAAAGAAAAATCATTCCGAAATACGGATGGATCGGGATCCCGGGAATAGGCGCTACGGCATGAACGTCGATCCCGATCACCGTATCCAAGAATTTTACTGCGGGCCAAAGCATGTGATTCTTACCGGCTTACACCGGTGATTTGCAAAGATCCTGTTATACGGCGTTTCTGGTACGTGACCCGAACGCGCTCGCCGTTTCTGACCGAGTCATAAAACTCTTTCCGGACAGCGAAGAGCGATTCCTTGCCATCCACATTGAGGCGTAGCAAGAACGACTCGGCATTTACCTTCGGAACCACTGCCGTGCTCCCGCCAATCAATTCCGTGGAATAAGTCCGGCTCAACGGTTTGTAATCCTTTCCGAGCACCACCGCCTCCGCGCTCCGGCTTTCCAACCCGGCTGCGTTCACTGCGTAGAAGCCGTAGCCGAGGAGCACGCCAATCACCACCAGACCGCCCAGAATCGGCATGAAGTTGCCATTCATTCCACCAGCACCTCCATCTTTCGCATCTGCGGAAGCCAATCAGGTCCCGGATAGTTGATGGCGGCGCGCCAAACAAGATCGACCTCGCGTTCCTCCATGCGGATCATGACGGTATGCACGACAACATCGGGTTGTTCGGTCCCCGCGCCGATGTCGAGCCCAATACGCGGCCGGTCGCCGGGCAACAGGAATGTGAGTTCGCCTTCGGGAGACAAGGCCACAGTCCGAACTGCCTCGTCGCCGCGTAAGAATGGCACCGCCAATCCGGCGGATGCGCCGTTGAAGAAGCTAAAGTTCATGGCGGGTAACTCAGTTTGCGCGTATAGTTCCCGCTGATGCTCTGGAACAAATTGAGCGTATGCAGCTCGCAGCTCTCGTTCCACGGCTCGATCGGCCGGCAGCACTCCGGCCAGGGAGCTTCGCGGCTGCCAGGATTTCGGAAACCAACCGAAGCTTTGAGGCCTGGGCTGCCGCTCCCAGTACATGAAGTGCTCGCAACACAGACGTTCCGGCGTGAGTAAATCGGCCGGATCCTCGAGATTGGGCAACGGCAAATCCTGAATGGTCTTGCGGAGATTCTGAATGACGAATCCCCGCCCAAACGGATTGCGCGGGTAAAGACACGGCAGTTTCGGATCGGAGTAGATATCGGGACCGCCATAGGCTCGCTCGTATCGTAAGTCCATCAACTCGAAGGGCTCGGGATCGGTGAAGGCAGGACTCGCGCCATCTCGATACACCGCCTTGCGGTCGCCCGTCACCAGCAGGTCCTTTCGCGCGTCGCCCACTTCAAGCGTTGCCACCAGGAATTCTACCGGACCTTTGGCCGCGTAAGCGGCACCATTTAACACCACGTCGGTGGCCTGCTTATAAGGGATGAAGTCAGTTTCGAACTTGACCGAGGAATTCATCGGATCATCCCAGAATTGGTCGGCCGGCAAAAGCTTTTTGTCGCTCTCTGCTCGATGGCAAGCCTTCCCCGGCACGATGCGATAGGTGCGCTTCAACAGCACACTCAAAATGTATTGGCCGTCTGGTGATTGTCCTGGCAAAACGGTCTTCTGAATCTTTCGTCCGGATTCCACTGCTGCCGTCATGAGTCACCGCCAACTTCGACGTGGAGACGCTTCATTTCGGGCAGCCAATCGATACCAGGAAATTCGTGCGCGCCGCGCCAAACCATATCGAACTGGCGCTGCTCGGGACGGATACACACGGTATGCAAGAACGGCGTTAGTTCGCGCTCTCCAAAACCGATATCCATGGACATCCTCGGAACATCCAGCGGCAATGCAAACTCGAGGTCGCCTTGCACACACAAATTCTTCAGCCGCATTTGCTCACCGCCCTTCAAAAAGGGAACCGCTAATCCCGGTGACGCGCCGCTATTGAATCGCACGTCGAAGCTCGGTAACCGGAATTGCCGGGCCAACGCGACCTGCCCTTTCGGTACCAGGCCAAGGGCTTCCTCGCGCAAAGGGGTATCCGGATACACGAAGCCCGGAACGGCTCCAACGAACGAGGACCGAGGGTACCACGTGCGCTGAAACCAGCCAAAACCCTGCGGCATCGGCTGACGAGGCCATCCATCGGGCTCGCCCACGATCAGGCGGTCGGCTGTCAGCAAGTCCTCCGGATCTTCATAATTCGGCAGGGGGAGGCCATGGACAAGTTCAGCGGTGTTCTGTAAAACGAAACCACGCCCAAGATGGTTTCTTGGGTACGCGAACGGCATCTCGGGGATGCTGCGCGTGTCAGTTCCACCGTAGGCTCGCTCATAACGGAGATCCATCTCGGTGAACTGGATCGGCTCCGTGAACCCCGGCGCCGCTCCTGGCCGAAAGACACACTTGCGATCCCCGATCACACGGATTGTTTTGACCGCGCCTCCTGCTTCCACAGTTGCATCCAGCTCGTGTACCGGCTTTCTGGCCGGGGCATGGACGCGCCCCAGAACGACAACATCCGTGGCGATCTTAAAAGGCGCCAGATCGTTTTCAAACTCGACGGTGCACGTCTCTGGGTCGCCAGGCAAATAATAGAGATCATTGGGGTGGAGTGGCTTCGCTTTTTCGGCGCGGACAACCCGCCCTGCCGGTCCCAAGTCGTAAGTCCGCTTGGCTAGGAGCGAGAAAACCGAATGACGCTGGTCATCCGTTCCGGAAACGACCCGGTATTCTTCCAGTGTTGCGGAGCTGGCTGTCATGGCTCAAGGATTGAGCATCACCATGCCACCGCGGACAGTATTTGTCGCTGATCCCTCGGAGACCACAATGGCGCCGGAGGTTTGGTGTTGCATGTCCGCCTGAGAGGCCACGTCCCCGCCGTGAATGCGCACCTTCTCCGAACCATTGATGGCGATGTTGGTGCCATTGAGCTCGATCGACCCATCGGCCTTCATCAAGAGCTTGCTGGCGCCGACCAGGAGCTGTATTTCCGTGCTGGCTGTGACGTGGATGTGGGCGGTCTGGGAGGTAATCACGATCTCCTGTTTGACGGTGTTTGTTTCCTTGCCTTGCGAAACCGTGATGGTCGTATCCTTGACGATCGTTTCGGTGTGCGTTCCGTCTACGTTTATGACGCGGTTGTTATGCACGGTCTGCGTGTCGTCGTGCTCCACGGTGGTGGCCATGTCCTTTTGCGCGTGAACCGTGACCATCTCCTTGCCCTTGGTGTCGTTCATCGACATCTCGTTGTATCCGCCGCCGCCCTTGGTGCTGTTGGTCTTTAAGCCGCTCACGACGCCGCCCGCCGGAAGACCATAGGGGGGCATATTCTCGGCGTGATACACGCGGCCAATGATGATCGGCTGATCCGGATCGCCCTCCAGGAAATCGACCACGACTTCCTGGCCAATGCGAGGGATGCTGACGCTGCCCCATCCCTTCCCGGCCCACGGATGAGACACGCGGATCCAGCAGGAGGAGTCCTCGTTCTTCTTGCCTTCCCGATCCCAGTGGAATTGAACCTTGACGCGTCCGTATTTTTCGGTGTAGATTTCCTCTCCGGAAGGACCCACCACCTCGGCGGTTTGACAGCCTTGCACGCTGGGCTTGGGAGTCATCCGCAGGGGGCGGAAGGGGACCTTGGCGGGAATACATTCAAAGGTATTCGTGTAGAAGAAACCCTCGTCACTTCCCCCAGAACCGTAGGCCTCCCCCATGGTGCATTGATGATAGACAGCGGTGAGCATCCACTTATCGTTCATGTCCTTGCGATAGTGATCGGTCACCTCTATGACAGAACCCGTGGTGAAGTTACGGCAGTTCGATTTTCCGGAAACACGGCTCTTGAACGCCAAGGTTTCCTCCAGACGCGTCTTGGCTATCTGGTCGCCGTCGTTTTTCTTGGCGTAGAATCCCGGGTAATCGTAGATCTCGTACTTGCCGTCATCCTTCACAGTGGCCATCAGGCTGGTGCTCGGGGTTTCGAAGTTGTAGTCGGTATGAGCCCAGGCCGTTGGGCGATATTCCTCCTCGATGCGCCATTCGGTGATCATGTCCTGATCGCGCCATCCTCCCGAAGCAAGATTGCAGCGCACCTTCGGCTGACCGGGACATGGCTTATGAGCCGCGGCATCGTTAGCCAAAATCAGGATGTGTTTCTTCTTCTCCTCGTCGTGCTCGAAGAAGTAGCAGATTCCTTCCTCTTCCATCAAACGGGAGACGAAATTGAAATCCGTTTCCCGGTACTGCACGCAGTAATCGCGCTTCCGAAAAGAACCGTAGAGGCGTAGCTCGAAGTCTGAGAAGCCGAGATCAGTGAAGATCTTCCTGACGATCTCGGGAGTCGACAAATGTTGGAAGATGCGGCAATCCGCTGTGCGTGTCAAGAACCACAGCCAGGGAACCATCTCCGCGCGGTAGTACGTAAAGCGCTCATCACGGCTTCCTTGGGAGAACCTGTTGATAAAGCCGTTAAAGATGCGGTGGGAATCCACGGTTTCGACGTGAATCGTGACGTTCTTACCCACAATGTCATCGAACGAAACATCATCCCGTTCCGAGAGCAGCTCCAGCTGGAATCGAAACAATTGTGAGACGGCTTCCTGCCCGGAGATGGAGCGCAGCAAGAGCACGTCGGAACCGAGGGGCGTATCGATTTTGAGCGCCCGATCGGTTTGTGTAAATCCGATTGCAGCCATGCTCACCTCCCCCGAGCCCGGTTGCAGTCCACGAGCTTCAAGACTCTACCGGCCGCTGTCGATGGCCTTAATTCATTGATCATACAGGAATGATGTGGCGAATGCCATACCGGGCGTTTCAGTCAAGTGGAGCCCAGGCTTGGGCCCTGGTTCTCTCGGGTGGAGTGGGCTATCTCGCTGTTTTTGGTATAGTAACCGTTACCCATGTCTATAGACCTGGAACCCGCGAAACTACTCAGCCTCCATAGCCTGACACGAGAGGTGTCGCAAGCCTGCGTCCGCAACCTCAAGACGCAGATCGATGCCATGGCTCCGCTCTTCCGCCCGCGCCGATTCCTGGGCGATCATATCGACAGCACCGGTAAAGAAGCTGTCACCGGCGCCGATCGCAATTTGGCTGAACTTCAGGAGCTTTATGCGCGCGTCGCCGTCAAGCCCTTCGACTTGCGGCCAGAGTTGCGCAAGCCGCTGGAATCCGTCAGCACCCAATTTCAACTTGATGAATGGGAGTATACTCACGCCACTGAAACAGATCGTGGCTGGAATTCCATCCGCGTAGCTACGCCTCTGACCTGGGTCGTTTCGTACGCCACATCCTATTCGCTCAGCTCGCTTCGCGGCGTAGTTTCCGGAGTGGGCCAGCGTGATCCCGAGGCCGTCCGCGCCTTCGTACTGCGCGCTTGTTTAATGTACGAGCTTTTCCAGAAGATCCCTGCCTTGTCGAGTCTGTTGGAGGGTTTGCGCTACAAAGCGGAAGTTCGGAAATCCCCGCAGCTTGGCGATTTGCCATTGGTAACCATTTCCGCTCCCTTCCGGACATTTCGCCCTTCGGACGAATTAGTCGCAACGGCCGCTGGCTTGGCCGGCGGCGCTTCGTTCACTGAAATACTGGACGTGGATAGCGTGCGCGACTTAGACGATCCCTTGCGCGATGATGCCATCGCTATCCTGCGCCGGCACCGTGTGGAGATTTAGCGGGAGATGAAGCGTCAGCCAAGGGTCGTTTGGACCAAGGGCATGTTCCTTGCCCCCCAGCATTTTCAAGCGCAGGACCTCTATTTTGAAGATCTCATCCAGTCCCGATTCAGCGCTTCCAACTACGCCAATTACGGCGTGACCTCGCTTGAAATCGACGCGGACTCGGTGGCGAACGGCTTATTCAAGCTCACGGCCGTTCGAGGCTTCATGCCGGATGGCGAGATTTTCGATATGCCCGCGTCTGACGAGCTTCCGGCCAGCCGCCAGTTTGCAGCGCACTGGCCCACCAGCGACGAAAGCCTTGACGTTTACCTCGCTCTGCCCGAACGCCGCCTCAACGCCCGGAATGTTACCTTGCCCGGACAACGCGAAAACATCGGGGATACCCGCTATGTTTCGGAAATCCGCACTGTCCCGGACGACAATCAAGGTGGAGACGAGAAGCCCGTTCAAATCGGCAAGAAGAGTTTCCGGCTGCTGTTCGGCACCGAGTTTCGCGATGGATACTCCACACTTCGCATCGCCCAATTGCAACGCAGCGCCACCGGCATTCCCATGCTTCGGCCCTCCTTCGTCGCTCCTTGCGTGGATATTGCATCGAGCGAGTACCTAATGGGGTTGCTGCGCAGGCAAGTAGAAATCCTGCTGACCAAGAGCGCCACGCTTTCCGGACCGCGCCGCGAACGCGGGAAGGCCGCCGCCGGTTTCACCGCGTCTGAAACGGATAAGTTTTGGCTCCTGCACACCGTCAATAGCTATCTTCCGGAGTTGCGGCACATTTTCAAGACTCGTCATGGGCACCCGGAAGGCGCTTACGTCGCGATGCTTCGTTTGGCCGGCGCGCTGTCGACTTTTTCGCTGGAAGGCGGCCCGGGCGATTTGCCCGATTACGATCACGACAACCTGGGCCCATGTTTCATCGCGCTCGACGTGAGGATACGCGATCTGATGGAGATCGTGATCCCGTCGAAATTCCGCGCGATTCCGCTTTCGCCGATGGATCGCTTCATCTGGGCGGGAACGATCGACGACGACAATCTCTTCAAGAACACGCAATTCTACCTGGCCGTCAGCGCCAACATGGGCGTGGGCGACATCATCACGAAGGCGCCTCAGTTCCTGAAAATGGCGGCTCCCGATGACTTGGAGCGCGTCGTTCGCAATGCGCTTACGGGAGTAAGTCTGCGGCACACTCAAGTAGTGCCCGCGGCGATTCCCATGAAGCTGGACAATCAGTATTTCCAGCTCAACCAGACCGGTCCGCTGTGGGATCGTATCGTGCTGTCGCGGCGTATTGCGGTGTATGCACCGGGCGAGATCGCGGAGCCGAAGATGGAAGTGGTGGTGGTGTGGGAGTAGCGCCGACCGCGTTTTTGCCCTTGTCAACCGTGGCGGCGACGCCGAAGTTGGTTCGATATCGCCGCTCCTTCCTCTAGTATTTCACCACTCGTAACTCCCCAGGTATCCATACCGCGAGAAATGCTAACCGGCGGTAGCGGGAGGCCGGCACGTAACTTCGAAAGGAGATCATCGAGCAGATTTTTCATTGCAATCTTACTCTTCTCATTCCAGCCTTGTCGAATTTCAACCGCACTTGGAGGAAGAGAGAGTTTCTGAATGAGCGCCTCGATTCTCTGCTCTAACACTGGATCGTTCATATCAGTATCCTACTCCTGGGCCGAATTGGAAGTCGTTCCGATTCACAATCAAACTTTGCCGAATTCCGGGTCGACCATTTGCGACGCCACCCTCGATTACCTGAGTTGACTGCGCCACCGTTACCGTCTGCCGCAAACTCGCTGTATTGCCGTACGGACCGAGATAAAGCCCATCCGAGGCTTCCGCCGGAGTTGCAAACGGTGACTTCGTAAGAAAACTGCCTTTGCTGTTAGCGACATCCGTGTAGCGGAAAAAGGTTTCTCCCGGATTTGTGTTGCGAACGGTCAGGGGCCCGTCGAAAGAGTCGATAAAGTCGGTCGCACGGTCCGCCGAGAGGCCGTTTTTCATCAACAGGTTGATCGCATCCACTCGGGAGATAGGGACGGCCGCATCGATGCCCCCACTCTTAGGTGGACTTGATTTCGCTGTCTTGGGAGCTGGTGCCGCATCGGGCATCGCAGGATCCGGCGTCACGCGGGCTTTGGGGCGCAACCGCGGATCGTCACGCAGGCGCGCCCAGTTTTGCTCCACCCAATCCGCGAATCCTGACCCGAGCTTGGACGCGCGCAACTGCTCTACAACGGACGCTACGGCTTCCGCAGCGGCAAGCTCGGAACCTCCCGCCGCAATTGATCTCTTGGTAGCCAACGCGGCCTTGGTGGAACCAACCGCGGCTCGCTTGAATACCCACGCGACGATCGCCTGCAGGATCAAGAGGAAAAGGGTGCCCACAGCATTCGCGAAGTCCTGCGCCGCCTTCTCGACTTCATGCGGATAGTCGCGATCCGGAAATTCGGGCGCGGCCCAAGCGCGCTTTACGCCCGAGGCAACCTCAGTCCAAAGCTCACCGAAGCCGTGCACAATCGCGACCGCCAAGAATGCCAGACCTAGCCAGCTTAGAACCGCTGTGCCGATCTCCAGCCCCAATTCCGCACCTAGAACCGCACCGGGTGCGGCGCCTGCGCCCGCGAAGAAAAACCCTATGACCCCACCCGCGACCGAACCGAGAACAGTGCCGGCAGCTAAAACGATCAGCGTCTGCAGGAGCCCGGGTAGCAAGCCCTTCAACAGCTCCCCTAATGCGTACCCCGTCTTGTGCATGACCGCCGACGGCGCCAAAACCTGCGACCGTTCATACGCAGCGAAGAGCGCCTCGCCGCGGGCCCAGATACTCGGGGATTTATGTGTTGTCGGTCCGGGAGTCTGGGATGGCATGAGACACGAAGTCCCATCGTTGACTTCGTAGTCCCGCTCCCAAGTGCAAACCGGTCCCGGCATTTGTTGTTCTCAACTCAGCGCGAACACGGCATCATCCGCGTCCTCGGAAAAAACTTCCGTCTTCAACCAGCCGCACCAGCCCAACCTTGGGCCCGCGGGACTCTCGTCGCCCAAACGGCACCACGGCACTTCATGCGCCCGTAAAACAAGCTGCAAATCGAACTGCAATATCGGCCCGATGTAGAATCGTACCAGATCGCCCAGTTCGCTCACGGCGTTCGATCCGGGCAGGAACGAGAGAAACCGCTTCAAAGGCAGCGGCCCCAACTTCACCCGAAAACCCGCCTGCGGATCCCACACGGCATCGCCCGCGATTGCGCCTTGCCCCAATTCATTGCTCAGGCCCTCGCCCGCAAGATCGCACTGATCCTCTTCCTTCAACGCATACCACGCGCCCATGAACTCTTCGATCTCGACGTCAACGCCGAAGTAATCCCGCAGAATCGCGGCGAGTGAAACCGCGGACGCCGGGCGCTGGCCCAACAGACCGGCATACCTGAGCAACGCGTCGTCGCGAAAAGCCATGCGACCCTGAAGCCCGGCCGTCCCCATTCCAATCCAATCGAACAGGTAATGCGTGATGTCGTCGGTTTCCTGCTTCGCCGCCGCCAACTGGAACCGCGTGGGGAACCGGTGCTTCTCCCAGGCCCGGTAAAAGAGCGACACGATGCGGTGATTGAACAGGTCGAAGAAGGCGGCCAGCGTGTAATCCTTGGCTTGCGCGCGCGCCAGAATATATTCGGTATAGTGATGCGGCAGGACGCCCTGCACGCCGGTCAGCCCAAGAAAGGCCATGGTCATCCGCGGCGGATCGGCTTCCGAGGAAATGGCGTGGATGGAACTGGCCGGAAACGCCAGGCTCTGTCTCACCTCAAACCGAACGGGCTCCTCGGACGGCTTGGCGATGCGACCGACGCCCTGCCGATCGTTCAGTATCAGGTGCAACAGCCGCACGGCTTGAAAAAACTCGAACTCGTATGAGTACTCGAACAGGCGTTCCTCGACAGCCAAAAGAGGTTCGATCATAGGACCTTCTGTGCGCCTACGCGCGGCGGCCAGCGCTTCAACGGCCTCTGCCGCGTTCGCGCCGTTAAGCGGCTGTACGAATTGACGGCGCTGTACAAACCAAGAAACCGCTCCAAAATGGCGGCCAGCAGGTAGACGCCCGATCCGGCATATTGTTCTTCGTCGAACTCCACCTCCACATCGAGGCCGCGGCAAAAGGCGACGCCGGTGTCGAACACAACCCGGCTCACCGCGCTCTCGCCCTGGACATCGGTGATTCCAACAATGCGCTTGCGGATATCTTCATCCTCATTGAACGCATAGAGCCGCAGAATCTCTTGCAGCGCTTCCCTGCCCCCGCTTTGCATGATCGAAAGATGATTGAGAGAAAGATGCGAGATCAGCCGCCACTGCAGGCTGCCGCGCATGGGAGGCCGCGCGGTACGAGTGGGCGGCACCAGGCAGCGCGTCTGAACTAAAGGGAGACCTTCGCCGTTCAGCTCGCCCCACTCCTTGCGCCAGATCAATCGCGAGACAAAGTCCCGGTTGGTGCAGGTGACATGTACAGTGACCAATTCCTCCGGCGGATTGGCCGGCTTAAAGTCGAGATCCACGAGCGACAGATACACGTCGGTTCCGTCGTCGTCCCTACGAGGTGAAGCGCGCCGGTGGGCGTACCAGAAGCAGCGCGTCTCGTGGCCTTGGTAGGCGTGCCGAAACGAGTAGAACGGCTCGTAAACCTGAGGCTCCACGGCGTAGGGCACGGTGGAGGTGACGCGATCGACAGAGAACACCTCCATCGACTTGAGGCGGTGCCGGTCGGGAATCACCGGGTATTCAGTCGCGGCTTGCGAGACGCGGATCGTTTCGGCGGGCCGCTCGAAAAGATTCACCATCGGAGTACAACCGAGTTGGAATGTATCGAGGCCGACCGCCTGCATAACGGACGGCAATTCCTCGCGGAGTTCGGAATCGCGGAAGAAGATCAGCACCTCGAACGACGTGCCCAATTGTTGCAGCGGGACCGAATCCAGACCGGCCAGGTCAAAGAAGAAGAATTTCTGGGGGAATTGAAAGTATTCCTGGAGCAGGCGATAGCCGAGAAAACTTCGGTCGGAATAGGGAAGCAGGCCCTCGTGCGCTTCAAATCCCACCGGACGGATGCAACTGGATCCCAGCACGATCGGTTCCGCTTTCGCCGTTACCGGCCGCGCCCGCAGTTGCACTTTCAGGGCATGCGCGAAGAGCAGCTCATACAGCAGATAGTGCTGGGTAG
>CAVOVR010000004.1:702500-1366256 GCA_963699905.1 Bryobacterales bacterium | reverse complement strand
TGTGGGCACGGGACCGAGTCTGCAGTTTGAGCTGGACTCCCTGCTGGTTACCGGAGTGAACACCATTCTGGGTTATGCCAATTCCACGCAAACCGCTTATCAGATCCTTATTGGCAGCACCGGCACTCTTTCGGTGAACACCTTCGGCAACGGATCGAACAGTTCGTTCACTGCCCTCGCGATAAGCAATGAAGTTCCACTCGGCGGGCGCAGCTTCATCGACTCCGTTTTCGCCGTAACCGGCGCCGATATTGTGGAACAACTCGATCCGCAGAGCGGCAATATAAGGTCTACAAGCACGCTTCCCACCGGCATGAATGTGGGCGCCCTTTCTTACGCTCGCCCCGCGGTGACGAACTCAATACCGGTTACCCTGCTCCAGTACGGCGGAGGCCAGACCCTGGGAAACAACACCACCTCCTCGCCAATCGTGCTCCGAGTGCTGGACTCCAATAGTCTGCCCGTTAGCGGTGTTGCGGTCGCGTTCAGCACCAATGGCGTCGGCTCGACCGTCTCGCCCACCACCGTCACCACCACTTCCACAGGCAACGCGGTCACCTATCTCACCACCGGGACAACCAACGGCCAGCTTCAGGTGACGGCCACCACTGGCGCGCGCACTGCCGTCTACACCATGACGGTCGGCAGCTCAGTCGGCCCCACTGCCGGAGGATTGACCTTTGTCGATGGGCAAGGACAGATCCTTGCCGCAGGCAACAACACCGCAATCGGCCTCGCCGGGTCCAACCTCTCCGTCTTGGTTTCAGACACCAACGGCAATCCCCTCCCGAATACCGCCGTGACCTTCCTGATCACGGAGGGATCAGGGACTCTGTTTCCGATCACATCGAGCCCCCAAGGGGGGACCTCGCAGACCGTCAACACCGGAACGAATGGCGTGGCTACGGTCGCCTTCCTTGCGCCGCCAGTCGCAGGCGGCGATACAACGCGAGGCTTCTCACAAACGCAGGTTACCGCCAGCGCGCCGGGCACGAACAGCTTGGTCTTCACCATTACAAGCACGCCACCCGGTGGGGCCGCGACCATCCAGCAAGTGGCGCCGCAGATCGGAACCACCATCACCGGTCAGGTTAATCAGGTTCTTCCCGGCGCATTGCAATTTCAAGTCGTATCCAGCACTGGCTATGCAATCCCAGGCGTGGGCGTCAATCTTAATACTCAAAACGCTGCTCCCTCGCTTCCCAGTGGAAAATGCAACGATCCAGGCGGTAACGGCGTGCTTTCCGATGGGACCGGCCGCATCACATGCGATCTAGTGATTGGTCCCCGCGTGGGCAGGGCGCGCATCGTCGCCAACATCGGATATTCCATCAACATGCAACCATTCGACTTGGTGGTGAATCCAGGACCGCCCGCCGCAGTAAACATACTTCAAGGCAACAATCAAAGCGCCTATGCTGGCGCAACGCTTCCGACCACGCTGGTGATTCAGGTGACTGATGCGGGCGGCAATGTCTTGGTTGGGGCGCCAGTCAGCTGGGCCGTTGTCTCCGCGGGCACTGCCACCCTCAGTCAGGTGATTTCTTCCACCGACTCGAATGGCCATTCCTCCGCCGTAGTCACCTTGGGAAATATCGCTGGCCCGGTGCAGGTTACGGCGACCGCAGGCAGCGTGACAGCCACCTTCAACCTCGCTGTTGTCGTTCCATCGACAGGTATACTGAAGCTCTCTGGCGATGGGCAATCCGCCGTGATCAACACCGCGTTTGCTGCTCCGCTTGTGGTGGAAGTACTGGGGAGCGACGGCGGCGGCATCGCTGGGGCCATCGTCGACTTCCAAGTCACGGCGGGCAGCGCCACACTCGACACCCCGAGCGGGACTAGCGGCGCGAACGGGCAAGTCTCCACTACGGTTCAGGCCGGCGCCACTGCCGGGCCCGTTACCATCACGGCGACGAGCGCTAGTTTCAGCGTCACCTTCACTCTGACTGTGCGGCTCCCTGGCCCAATCAACCTCGCTGTTATCAACGGCGCCAGCTTCCAGCCGGGCACCGGAATTTCGCCCGGAGGCATCGCCATCGTCACCGGCACCGGTATTCTTCCCGGAGTTCAGGGTTTAATCACGGCGAACAATTTTGTGGGCCCGCTGCCAACCACTCTCCAAGGCGTGAACATCACGTTCGCAGGCGTGGCCGCGCCCATTTATTACGTCATGAATTCCGGCGGCGTGGAACAGGTTGCAGTGCAGGTCCCCTTCGAGACTCTTCCCGCTGGGACAACCACGGTTACCAACGTCGATGTGATCGTAACCGCCGCTAGCGGCACTCCCGCAACAATCAGTGTGCCCGTTAAGCCGTTCGCTCCGGGAATTTTCTCCATCACCAGCGGTGGCCAGACCTACGCCGTCGCGGTGCGCCCCGATGGGAGTTACGTGAGCGCGGACAATCCCGCGCAGCTTGGTGAAAACATCACTCTGTACGTCACGGGATTGGGTCCGGTAACGCCTGCGGCAGCTACCGGCGCGGCCGGCATCCTTGGGCAGGCAGTCGGTACGCAAGCGTGCGATCTTCAAACATACCCGGGCGCGACTGGCGTTTGTGCCATGCGCGTCGGCCTCAGTAATTCCGGCGTGCCTATCATCGCGGCAGACTATGCCCCGGGTATGGTTGGCGTCTATACGGTCACCTTCCACGTCCCCGCCAATTCGCCCACGGGACCGGCTCAACCGCTCGCGGTTGTCTCCTATGATTCAGCCGGCCACACTTACTTCTCGCAAGGGATTACGATTCCGGTGCAGTAGAATTAACCGACTAAGATCGATCCGGGAGGCGGGTTCGACGGATTATACGGAGTAAAGCCCGGCGAATTGATGCCGGGAGCTTCGCTCACTTGTTGTTGCTGCGCCGAGGGCACCCAGGTGTATCCGTCGCTTTCGCGAAGCTGCGTCGTTATGCCGGCGTCCCATCCCCACACCATGATTGGGACGTCGATCGTGTATCCCTCCGAGGCAAGCTGGGACGCGAGTTGTGTGCGTTGCGTTGAATCCGCGATTTCGCGGAGTTGCTGAACGGCTGGGGGCTGCTTGGCCCAATAGGCATCGTCCGCGGGGCTGCTGGCGTACCAATGCTTCATCGAGTCCACAGATGCCGGAGATGCAGTGGAGGCCAGGGTCTGAGTTGGCGGGATCAATGCATTCCATCCGGTCAGCGCCGCGGCAGAATTTTGTCCGGTGACAGGGATTTGGCTCGCCGACGCGCTCGGAGCAGCCGAAGACGCGCTCGAATTGACCAGGGAAGAATTGGGATCCACCGTCATCTGAGCCAGCGTGGCCGCGAACGCGCCCTGCGACGTCGCCGCCGCAAGTTTATGAGAATTAGTCGCCGAACTCTTAGCGCAGATGGACGCTGCCTGGGGGTTCTGTTTGGAATCCAGCAGTTTCGTCGAAAAGTTGATCATGCCGTCCTACACCTCTGCACTGAACGAAAGCACGGCGAGGGCCAGGAAGCCGGACGAGAACGGCTGGATGTTCTATTGTTTGGGAGCTTGAGTTTGCGGCTTCCCGTGCGACGGACCCTGAGGTGTGAACGTGATCGGGATTGAAAACGTCTGGCCGGTCGGAATTATATGCAATGCCACCACCGACGTGCCCTGAAGCTTCTTGGCGCAATCCACGCACGCGATTCCAGGATCGTCCAGCTTGTATTCGAACGAAACAGTGGTTTCCTCGTTCTGGCCAAGATTGGTTTTGCCGAGAGTGATTTTCAGGCCTGGAATCTCCAATTGATCCAGCCGGAGCTTGATCATTCCGGGCATACCATTGTGCACGTGAATCACATCCTGCGACGTTTCATCAGGACGCAAACGGATGGCCTGCTTGTCCAGGCTGACTTGCGCCAAAATGCTTTGAGCCGCCGCCTTGAGATCGGTGGGGATACCGTTTGGGGCGCCATTGGAAGCCTTCGTGTCGGGAGGTACGTTGATAAAGCCGGAAGGCGAGAACGGGAAGGGCGCTTGGGTCGGCTTGACGTAGGACCAGAACCACTTGCCGTCTATAATCTTCCAGGTGGTCGTGATCGGGAACGTCGTGGGCGTGACCACGCCATGCCATCTCCACTCACTCTTGCAGCTTTCCACCACCGTGGCCTTAGTGAAATTCTCTGAATAGCGGATCTTGATCGTTTCACAGGCCTTGTACTGATCCTTGTCTGCCTCGAAGAAAGCATCTTGCGAATCATCGGCCACCAGCAGGTAGGCTTCTTTGAACTTTCCCGCTACGAACGCTTGATAGTATTGGCCCACGCGAGCGCGCAAGGCTTCATCGACGGCCGGCGGAGCTTTATCCTCCTGATCCGCCGGGTTCTGAGCGAGCAGCAGGAATCCGGAAGCCAGCAGCAGAGAAGAGAGAGCGAGCGTCTTCATGGTCTTCGGTAGAAACTCCTCTTCAGGATATCAGCTAAAAAGGAGCGTTTGAAAGAGCGATTGGCTGGGAGGCAGGGACTCGAACCCCGATACGCAGATCCAGAGTCTGCAGTCTTACCATTAGACGACCTCCCAGCAGGGAGCCTTCAGCGCAATTCTGCACTCAAGGGTGTCGCCACCATTCTAGCATCGGCGCTACACCGGCTTTCGCGGGGCGACTTTTTTGACAGCCTTCCGATGCGTACGGGCAGTCTTGGATGTGGCCTGCCGGGGCTTGGAATGCGAGCCGCCCAGGTAGGTTCGCCAGCGCTTAAGCACGCCTTCGGAATCGAAGGATCGCCATTCGTGGCGCAAGGCCTTCACCTTTTTCTTCAGTTCCTGGCGGATTTGGGCCTGGAGCAACCGATCGCCATCCACCACGCGCTGGATTGCCTGGTAATCGCTGACTTTCCCGAGCGCACCCTGCAACGCGCGCAACGCACTCAAATAGCGATCCAATTGCGGACCGTAGGCCGGCCGGAACAACTCCAGAGTGTAGCGAAAGCGCTTGGTTTCGAGGCGGAATCCGTGCAGCTCTTCAGGCGGTTTCTTTTCGCTAACCGCATCGCGGCCCGCCTGGAAATACTTGCGCGCCATCTTGGGTAGCACTTCCCGTGCGTTCTCGGCGACGCTCTGTGAGGGTTTCAGTTTCATACGCTGCCGAGCGATAGTCCATTGCGCCACTTGGATGAAAAATCCTGCGCGCTCCAGCGGCGCAACATTTCAGAGAACTGGCGCTGATAAGTGACGCGCTCCTTCTCGAGACGTGGCCGGTGCGCGGTATTCCCGGATTCAGCCAGGAAATCGAGTGTAATGTCGCGGTCCCGGATGGCCGAAGTGAGGCGCATGACGCGTTTCAGCATTCTGCGAATCTTCTTGACCTCCCATTTCGGAAAGAAATCCGCGAAGAGTTGCAGTCCTTGCGAAAAGCGCCGCACGCTGACGCGCAGATCGTGGATCTCGTCCGGGCCGGGCTTCTTGGCCGCGCGATGTACCTGGTAGGCCAGCGTCGTGAGCAACCGGTTCATTTGCTCGATAGCGAAGTCGTGAATACTGGCTTTGCTGGTCACGGCCGCACCCGCGTTAACTGGAGCTGCATTTGATACGTTTCACGAAACGTGTCGGCCACGCGTTCCGCGGCCCAGACTTCCAGGTCGGGATCGGGGTTGGAAGCCAGCGCAAGCGTGACGGTTCCGTTACGGAGTTGCACCTGGAGGTCGCCAACGCGTTGCTCGTGGCTGCGGTCCAGGCTATCGGCGATGCGCAGCAGAGGAACCAGCAGGTTGATGGCGCGCCGCGCCTCGGGCTCGATGGTTTGGAAGGGGGAATGCCTGGGGGTGGGCATAGACTTTCTATGATAGCGGCATAGCAGCGCGATCATTTGGCGCTCGGTGTCGGTAAAGCCCGGCAGGTCGGAATGAGCGACCAGATAATAGGAGTGCTTGTGATGGCTGGTGTCGCTGACGAAATGCCCGATGTCGTGCAAATAGGCAGCGGCTTCCAGCAGCTTGCCCAGCGCCGGAGGAAGCCTGTGCAATGGTTGCAGCGACTGAAAGAGCCGGTGCGCCAGGTCCGCTACCTTACGCGCATGCGAGAGCTGCACTCCGTAGCGGCGCGCCATTTGCTCCACCGAGCGGCGCTGATCCCGGCTGAGCATGCTCAGCTCCCGTCCCACGCCCCGGGCCGCGAGATCCGCGATGATTCCGTCGCGCACGCCGGCCGCCGAATAGTGCAAGGCCGGCTGCCGGAACAGCTCCAGCATACGCCAGAAAACGGCCGCGCCCGCCACGATCAACTCCGCGCGGTTGGGGCCGATGCCTTGAACCTTGCGGCGGCCATTTACATCAAGCAGAGCGACGTCGCGATAAAATCGGCGGATCTGCGCGGACGAAGCCTTCAGCCGGTCCGCCTCGTCGCGCCGCGAGCGGGCTACTCGGTTTACCGCGCAAACAATCGCCGCCGCGGTAGCTGATGTAGCGATGGCGCGATCGAACGGCCCGGGCCCGATTTTGTTCAGAGGTCCCGTGAGTTTCTCCTCGATGTATTCACTCAGACGATGCAAATCGATGGGCGCCGGCGGATCTGTTCGCAGGAAAACCTCGGTTAAGCGCACTGCGCCGAGGGGCTTCGAAAACGCTTCTGACAAGACTCCGTTGTCCGACAGAATCACTTCGGCGCTGCCGCCACCGACGTCGATCATTAGCACGCGTTTACCAGGCTGCGGCCAGCGCGCCTGCACGCCCAAGTGAATTAAGCGCGCTTCTTCCTGTCCCGAGATGATCTCGATGGGTGCGCCTAAAGCCTTGGAGGCGCGTTCCAGAAACTCCTGCTGATTGCTCGCGTCCCGCACGGCGCTGGTAGCCACGGCGCGTACGCCGATCACATCCAGTTTCTGATAGATCTGCGCCATCCGCGCGAGATTTGAGCAGACAAATTCAAGCGCGTCGGCGGTGATGCGGCCATCGTTGAACACGCCCGCGCCCAGCCGTGTCACCTGCCGCTCGGCCGCCAAAATCTTGGTTGCCATGCCGTCACCGGTTTCGGCGGCTTGCATGCGGATGGAGTTGCTGCCAATGTCGATGGCGGCATAACGCGGCATAATCCCATAGTATCGTGGCTGTTCTCGCGTCCCACCAAAAATTCATCAAAACGTTATAATGTTGCCTGCGCCTCCCCCATATGCCCCTGCTCGTTCCGAATCGTCATCGCGGCAAGCTCATCGTCGTTGAGGGGATCGACGGGTCCGGGAAATCCACACAACTCTCTTTGTTGAGCCAATGGCTGCGGGCGCAATGCATCGCGGTGGCGTTTAGCGAATGGAATTCTTCGCCGCTGGTGCGCGACACAACCAAGCGCGGCAAGAAGAAAAACATGTTCACGCCGGTGACGTTCAGCCTGATCCACGCCACCGATTTCGCCGATCGCCTGGACCGCTATATCGTGCCATTAGTGAAGGCGGGCGCGGTAGTTTGCGCGGATCGCTATGCCTACACGGCTTTCGCGCGCGATGTGGTTCGGGGCGTGAGCCGGCGATGGGTGCGCAACTTGTACCGCTTCGCCCTGCGGCCGAATCTTGCGTTCTACTTCCGCGTGCCGCTGGAAGTGGCGATCGGGCGCATTTTGGGCGGCCGGAACGCGATCAAGTATTACGAAGCCGGCATGGACATGGGGCTGAGCCGCAATGTGGAGGAGAGCTTCCGGATCTTTCAGGGACGCATCCTGGACGAATACGAAGCCATGGTCCAGGAGGTGGGCTTTCATGTGATCGACGCCACCGGATCCATCGAAGAACAGCAACAACAGATGCGCGACATCGTGATGCGGGAGCTGGGCGAAAGCTTGCGCAATGGCCTGCTGCGCGCGTCGCCAGGAGATTTAGATGCTGCTCAAGCAGCCCCTCGAATTCTATAGCGAGCCGCTGGCGGGCGTCGATCGGGACGACTTGCAAGGCAAACTGATCGTCATCGAAGGGCCGGATTCGGTGGGACGGTCGACGCAAGTGGCGCGGTTGCGAACGTGGCTCGAACATCAAGGGCATGCCGTGCTGGACACGGGTCTCGCGCGCGGAGCGCTGGCGGGCAAGGGAATCTCACAGGCCAAAGAAGGCAACACGCTGGGGCCAATCACGATGACGTTGTTTTATGCGACCGATTTCGCCGATCGGCTGGAGAACGAGATCGTCCCCGCGCTGCGCGCCGGTTTCGTGGTGCTGACCGATCGTTATATCTTTTCGCTGATGGCCCGCGCGATTGCACGCGGCGAGGACCGCGCTTGGATCGAACGGGTGGCCAGCTTCGCTCTGGTTCCGCACGCGATTTACTACTTGCGGGCGGAGGTTCGCGATCTGCTGACGCGCGTGGTGCTGGGGCGCGGCTCATTCGATCATTGGGAGAGCGGCATGGACATGCGTTTCGGCGCGGACATGCACGACAGTTTCGTCAAGTATCAATCGCGCGTGATCCATGCGCTGGACCGCATGGCCAAGCGTTACAATTTCGTGGTGATCGACGCGACGAAGACGCCCGATCAGATTTTCCGGGAGTTGCAGCGATCGATCGGCAAGCTTTTCTAGTGCGGCGCCGCCAGGCTGTAGATCAGAATCACGAGCACGACACACGTGAGCGCGACGTACGTGCCATCGCGCTCCAGTCCAAAGCCAACGAGCGAGAACGCCACGCGAGCGATCGGCGTCAGGATCAATAGCAGCAGCCCAAGTTGGATGACGGCGCGGCAGTCCGATGGGTCGGCCGCTCGAATCACGCCTGCAACCGTGCGATACGCCGCCTCGGTTCCATGAAAGGCGTGATACTCCGGCTGCTCGCTCCCGTGTTTTGAGAGAAAACAGATTCCTCCCAGCAAAACGACCAAGGCCGAGATCGTCACACCGGTTCTCAGCAGTACGCTGATAATCAGTTCCAGGCGTTGATCGCTCATCAGAGATTTCCTTTCACGCCAGCGATGATCATCTCAATCGCCATCGCCGCTACAACCATGCCAAAAACCCAGCGCAAAACCCGAACTTGCGCTCCAATCAGGTAGCGGGCGCCGATTAACGAGCCGCTCAGCACACCCAGCATCACCGGCATCGCGAGCCCTGGTTCGATATAGCCTCGGCTCATATAAATGCCGGCGCTCGCCGCGGCAGTGACTCCGATCATGAAGTTGCTCGTAGTTGTGGAGACTTTGAACGGCACGTGCATGGCCTGATCCATGGCGATGACTTTGAGCGCGCCCGAGCCGATGCCGAGCAAGCCCGACAGCGTGCCAGCGCCGAACATGAGCCCGAAGCCGGTCTTGACGTGATCCACCTGATACTCGATTGGACCTGCCGGGGAGGGATACGAGCTATTCAGTTTGAGGCGTTGCGCCAGGGGATCTGGTTTCTCGCTCTGTTCGTCGACTGGGCGTCCGCGGCTGGATTGCCAAGCGGCGTGCAGCAGGACCAGGCCGAAGATGATGGAGAGAATCGACGTGGGGGCGCGCGTCGCGAGAAAAGCGCCGAGGAGCGCACCGAGCGTGGTCGCGATCTCGAGAAACATCCCGATGCGTATGTTCGAGTAGCCCTCGCGAACGAACGCGGCAGCCGCGCCGGAGGACGTTGCGATTACCGAGACGAGGCTCGCGCCGATAGCGTATCGAATATCGACGCCCAACAGAACGGTCAGCGCCGGCGTGACAACAACTCCGCCGCCGAGCCCAGTGAGCGCGCCGAGGCATCCTGCTACTGCCGAAATGCCGAACACGAGCGGCGTAAATTCGAGATTGGTCATCTCCTCCATCGTATGGTTTCTATCGCGGCGTGCGCGTCGGGTGGCGCGCGTTCAATGGCGTCGGCGCAGGTCCCAATCCCACTGGAAGCGGCTTTTCAAAATGAAGCCGGGGCCCCGGTCTCCGAGGTCGAAGCCGCCGCCCAGATTGATGCTGAATCCGGGCGCGGCGTCCCAGTCACCGCCGGCGAAGAGTTGATGCACTTCAGGCTGGAGGCGGGGCGGCACGTTGAGGCTCTCGATTTCTCCGTAGTATTCGAGGGACGGCGAAAATGTCTTGCGCTTCCATCGCAAGAGCAGGGCAGGCTCAAAGTTCCAACCGCGTTGGGTGCCTGGTCCATGCAGCGCGCGTTCGAAGACCGGATTGAAGACGACCTGCCATCGCGAAAACTCGCGATCCAGAATGGGCCGCAGTTCCACGCGCCGCGTGTTCTCTTCATAGCGCGCGTTCTGAAATGAGAACTCCGAGACGAATCCGAGCCGGAACGGCAAATGCCACGACTCGGGCGCGTAGAAATGCGGCAAGACGCGCCATCCGGCAAATTGAGGCGTGAAACCTGGCTCCCAACCGTTGAGAAACATAAAGCCTACCGCGAAGTTTGGAGAGACTCCCATCGTAGGCTCCAGCGTCAAGTGAGTCTGGTTCAGAGTGGGAAGTAGAGTACCGTCACGGTTGGAAGCGCCTTGCGGATCGAAATTGAGATGGGTTTCAAGACTGTATTGCCCCAAGGTTTGCGGCTCGTATTCGTAGACGTGGATTTCAAATGGGTCTTGCGCCCAGGCTCCCGCTCCGGACGACAGCAGAAAGAGCAGTAATGGCCTGAATCGCACGCTCTACTTGGGGATGCTTCTCGATCAGGGATTCTCGGTGTAGACGCGCTTGACGACGTTTGAGACCGGGCCCATGGTTTGCCAGTCCGGATACTTCTTTTTGAACTCGGCCGTGACGATGGTTGCGGCTTCGTCGGCGGTTTTGCCCTGGCGCTTGAGTTCAAGCGAGCGATCCCGCAGCTCCAGCACAAACGCGCGCTCTTTCGCGATCAGCGATCCGTCGCCTAGCGCGCCGTGATCGGGCACGACATAGCGGGGATGCAGCGGCTCCAGTTGATCCAGGATCGCGAGCCACCCTTTGACGCTGGCATCGGCGTTGGGCATATTAGGAACGATTTTGTCCTGCACGATGTCGCCGGGGAGCAGAATGCTGTCCGGTTCCACCATGATCAACTCGTCGCCCAGCGTGTGCGCGGGGCCCAGCCAAAAGAGCCGGGCGGTGACGCCTCCGCCGAGGTCCAGCTTGACCTCCTTGTCGAAGACAATGTCTGGAGAGCGCATCTTCACATCGGCGAGCAGCTCTTTACTCTGCGCGGAGAAGCCGCGGAACAGCTCCATGAATTCGGTGGCGTGCTTGTCCATCTCGTCCTGTTGGACGGCCGCGCGGATAATCACGGTGCGGGCTGGAAAGGCCTGCTCGCCCATGGCGTGCTCGGGATGAAAATGCGTGGTGGTCAAATACAGGTTGGGCGCTTTGGCCAGCTTTTCAGCCTGTTTGACGACGATGGCTCCATTCCGCGGGCCGAGTCCGGTGTCCACCACCAGCGTGGCGCGGTCGCCAACGATGATGCCGATGTTGGGGAATCCGATGATCGCGTAGACGTGTTCGGAGACGCGGGTCACGGAGTTTTCGGGCAGCATCATCGACTGCTGCGCAAAGCACAGCACGGGTGAACTTAAGAGCGTGGTAACGAGAGCTTTTCGTAGAAGCATCAGGGGGCCGGCGAGGCGAGTGGAGTCAAAATCGTTGTGAGTGAAGTGTTCGACGCCGAGACTGGCGCGGCAAAACTCAGGATGAGGTGTTGCATCGCCACTTCGAGCGAACTCATCCCGAAGGCCTTTGCTTCCGCCAGGGCCTGCTGGTTGGACCAATGGTCGTGGGTGATTCGATAGCAGGCGATGGCTGTCCCGGTGCGGTCGGCCCCTCGGCGGCAGTGGACGAAGACGGGCCACTGGGAGCTGTCGTTGAGCAGCGCAAGCACGGCCGTAATTTGCGAGTCGTCCGGGGCCTTGTAACCGCTCCAATGCAAGCGCACGTAATGCATCCCTGCGCGTTGCACCGCGTTTTGCTCGGAGCTCTCGCCGCGTAGATCGATCACGGTTTTGACGCCGATCTTCGCGAGGCTAGCAAAACCTTGCGCATGGGGCTGCGCGCCGCGATAGACGTGCTCATCCACTTGGTGAAAATTGGGCACGCCGGCAACCTCGGGCAGCGAACCGGCCTGGAGCCCAGCCACACTGAGCGATAGGACCAGAAGGCCGGGAAGAAGACGGCGCATGGTTCCATTATCGCTCCTGCGGGTGCCCTGCCGGGGTACCAGTCTTGTCTAATGCAGGATGAGCCTGAAGGGCGCTCGGTTTCTAACACAGAATGAGCCTGAAGGAAGGGGAGCGCATGCTAGGGATTGATCATCAGCATGCAGGATGGGGAAAAGCTGAGCCTGGAACAGATCCGGGCGTTGTTAGAAGCCAGTGAAGAGGTGCGGTTTCAGGGCAAGCGGCGGCAGGAGGTCTACGAATGGATCACGCTGCTGTTGCGACAGCAGAGCTACCGAACGCAAGGCAAGGTGGCGCGGGGGTTGCTGAGGCGCTATGTGGCGAAGATGACGGGACGGAGCCGGGCCCAGATGACGCGGTTGATCGGCCGCTATCTGGAACACAGCGAGGTGAAGGAATCCAGCCACCGGCGCCACCGGTTTGAGAGCCACTTCACGCCAGGCGATCTGGAACTGCTGGCGAAAGTGGATGAAGCGCATGAGACGATGAGCGGACCGGCGACGAAGAAAATTCTGGAACGGGAATGGAAGCTGTACCGACACGCCGAGTACCAGCGGCTGGCAACGATCTCGGTGGCACACATTTACAATTTACGAAAGCGCCGGCGTTACCGCGAGTGCCGCCTGGACTACACCAAAACATGCGCCGTACAGGTTGCTATCGGCGAACGACGCAAGCCGCAACCGGGAGGCCAGCCGGGATATCTGCGGGTCGACACGGTGCATCAGGGAGACCGGGACGGAGTCAAGGGCGTGTATCACATAAACGCCGTGGACGAAGTCACGCAGTGGCAAGTGGTGGGAGCTGTTGCGGCCATTACCCAAACGCATTTGGAGCCCGTTTTACGGGCGATTCTGAGCCAGTTTCCCTTTCCCATTCGGGGTTTTCATTCCGACAACGGTTCGGAGTTTATCAACGAATCGGTGTCCGAGCTGCTCAAGCGATTGTTGATCGAGCAGACCAAATCGCGTCCGCGCAAGAGCAACGACAACGGCCTGGTGGAATCTAAGAACGGGGCCGTGATTCGTAAGCACATGGGCTACGGCTACATCGCCGCGGCGCACGCCCAAGACATTGGCCGGTTCTACCAACGTCACTTCAATCCCTATCTGAACTTTCATCGTCCATGTGGACAACCGGAACGGATAGTGGACCAGCGTGGCAAGGAGAAATATGTGTACCGGCGATACGCCACGCCATGGGAAATTTTGCGGGATTTATCTCGCGCCAACAAGGGCGCACCAGGCTATCTCAAACCGGAATTCAGCATCCAGGGTTTAGACCGGAATGCGGAACTGGTAAGCGACACCGAATGTGCAAGGCAAATGCAAGAAGCCAAGCGCCAACTCTTCCTCGGCTTCCGGCTCGAGCGCAAGAGCGCATGAAACCGGGGAGCGCCGAGGAAATGACGGGCGCGTGGAAAACGAGGAAAAACCAAACCCAGGTTTCCCTTCGTTTCCCCCAGCCCTTGGAAATCGCTGCGCGATTCCCACATTCCCACCGCGCCGTCGATGGCTATCTTTCTAACAGAAAAACAAGATCCGAAAAACCCAAGAAAGGAGCCCGGCAGAGCGTCGGCCTTAACTTCACCCCTTCAGGCTCATCCTTGGATTAGAAAATGCTGTGACGTAGATGGAGCCGGCATCGTCGATCTGAATGCCGTGCGGCGCCTGGTAGGGCGAGACGTCGATGGTTCCAGCTACCCGACGGGCGGCGAGATCGATGATCGCGATGGTATGGCCGGGATGCGGATTCCGTCCGTAAACGCCGTCGCCATACACCGGGACGTAAGCGAACTTGTGATCGGGCGAGATGGCAAGATCGTGCGGCGCGACGCCGACATCGAGCGCGGTGTTCGGGATCTCCTGGAAGGTGGACGGATCGAAGAAGCGGACGTGCCTGCCGATTTTGTCGATCACGATCAATCCGTGCGAACCCGTGGGATTGTTGACGTCCACCCGGCCGGCGGCGAAGGCGACAACGGCCGCAGCCAGTCCGGCAAGGGCTAGGAATGCGCGCTTTTTCGTGGCCATGATCGGTGATTATATACCCGCTGTGCGGCCGGTGAGAGCACGCGATTCCACCACATCAGCACGCCAGTAACGAAGAGAAACGCCGGTGCGAGTCCGATGACCACCCAGATGGCTTTGCTCAGCCATCCGCCGAAGTTGCCGAAGTGCAGAAAGCTGAACCAGCGGATGATCTGGTCGCCGGTGCTGTATTTGGGGCGAAAACGCGGCTGCGGGGCGGGAGTGCTGACCGGAATCACAGGCACCTTGGGAGTGAGCGCGGCGTCGGGGATCGGGCGATAGACATTGAGGGGCGCGATCTTATTGACTAGCACTTGAAACGGCCGCGGAAATCCGGCGTAGATACCGACAAATCCGAAGACCAGGACGACAGGAAGCGTCCAAAGTCCAATGACTGTGTGCAACTCCCAGTTGAACCGTTTCCAATTGGCGCCGCGGCGGATAGCCAGCGCACTACGCCAGTTCTCGCTGCCGGGCCACCACAGCACGGCTCCCGTGAGGGAAAGCAGGACGACGAAGATCGCGCCGACACCGTTAACGATGCGCCCCCGCTCGCCCGCGAGCAGATGGATGTGCAGGTCGGCGAGCCAGGCTAGAAATTGGATCGAGTAGGGACGGGATTCGCCCAGGTCTTGGCCAGTGTACGGATCAAACAGCCGCTGCTTCTTATGGCCGTCGCGGTCGAGCCAGATCTCGACGGCTTGATTGGGCAGTTGCCCAGACTGCCGCGCATCCCAAATCCAAGTCACGCGGTAGCGCGGGTAAGCACGGCGTGCGGCGTCGCGAAGTTGGTTGTGCGTGAGGCGAGGCCCGGAAATCGCGGCCATCCTCGGGCCTGGCCAGAGCGAATTGTAGAGCTCGTTGCGGAATACGATCGCGCTGCCAGTGACGCTGATGACCAGGACGTACAGGCCGATCGCGATGCCGGTCCAGAGGTGAACCTGGAAGAGCGCCTTGCGCAACCAGAGGCTTTTCGGCCGATGCAGCCATCGCTCAAAAAGGCTCAACTGTAACCGTCTCCCTTACGGTCGCGGCTCGGTCAGACCCTAGCTGGCGACTTTTTTCACGATCTGCGACGGATCGGCGCCCACGCGTCCGGAACCGTAGGCTGCCGCAGCGGGCAATTGGAAATCGAACTTGATGGTGGGCAGATTCGGAATCGGTGAACCGGCATCCTTGGCATTCACTCCGGTGACCAAAGAGGCCGTCACGCCGAACACGGTGTCGGAGTCGATATGTTCGTCCCCCTGCAAATACAGCGCCGTGACCACTTCGCGATAGCCGGGCGCGCCGATGATGAAGTGAATGTGGGCGGGGCGATAGCCGTGGCGTCTTTGCGCCCGAATCATGTCGCCGACGGGACCGTCCATCGGGATCATGTAGCCGAGCGGCGCGATGGTGCGCAGGTAGAAGCGGCCATCGGAATCGGTGTGGAACGTGCCGCGCAGATCCATCTCGGAAGGATCGTGCTTCTGAAGATCGTAGTTGCCGGTTTCATCCGGCTGCCAGACTTGCACGGTGGCATTGGGCACGGCTTGGCCGGTGGAGTTGGTCACGCGTCCATACAGGCACACTTCCTGCCCGTTGGTGGGCTTGGTGACGATCGTATCGCCGAGCTTCAAAGTGGGCGAGTCCTGGCGATAGAAAGGGCCAACCAGGCTTGATTTGGTGCCGGCTTCGGTGGCGCGGCGATCGTGCAGCGCGTTCACCAGGCTGCTGAGGCCGAGCGTATCGGACAGCAGAATGAACTCCTGCCGGTAAGCCGTACATTTTTGCCCGACGGCGGTAAGGAACTTAATCCCGTCCAGCCACTCTTCCGGCGTGAGATCCACCTCGCGCGCGAAATCATGCAGATGCCGCGTGAGAGCGGCCATGATCTCCTTCAAACGCGGATTTGGCGTGGATGCCATCTGTTCCAGAGCGGCTTCTGTGATAGTGTATTCGTCAATTGCGCGCATGTGTTTCTCCGTGGTCACCGTCACGTCACGGTGAAAAACGAGTATACACCGCTTACACTGGGGACTTATGCCGAACGTTTTGGTGACCGGGGGAGCCGGGTATATCGGATCGGTGACAGCCCACCTTCTGAAGCGGCGCGGATACGGCGTCGCGATTGTAGACGATTTATCGCGCGGCCACGAACACAACGTCAGGGGTCTTCCGTTTCACAAGCTGCATCTGGCGCAAACCGATGCGCTGGCCGATGTGCTGGGCCGTGAACGCGTGGATGCCGTGATCCATTTTGCTGCCCATTCGATGGTCGGCGAATCGACCAAGAAGCCCGAGCTGTATTTCCTGAACAACGACGGTGGAAGCGCTTCGCTGCTCAGCGCCATGATCCAGGCGAACGTCAAGCGGCTGGTGTTCTCATCCACGGCGGCGGTCTATGGGATGCCGAAAATCGTGCCGATACCTGAAGATCTTCCCTTCGATCCGGTGAATCCGTACGGCGAATCGAAGGTGCTGGTGGAGAAGATGTTGAAGTGGATGGATGTGTGCACGGGGCTGCGCAGCATCGCGCTGCGATACTTCAATGCTTGCGGGGCAGATCCCGAGTCCGGCCTGGGCGAGGAGCACGACCCTGAGACCCACCTGATCCCGTTGCTGTTTCGGGCGGTCGTTACGGGCGAGCCGATAGCGATTTTTGGCGACGACTATGATACGCCGGATGGTACCTGCATCCGCGACTATATCCACGTGACCGATTTGGCGGAGGCGCATGTGGTGGCGATCGAGAAACTGCTCGCCGGCGGGACATCGGATGTGTTCAACGTGGGAACCGGGGCGGGACATTCGGTGCTTCAAGTGATGCGAGCCGTGGAGGAAGTCGCGGGGGCGAAAGTGCCGCATGAGATTGGACCACGCCGCGCGGGCGATCCGGCGGTGCTGGTGGCAAATTCGGACAAGCTGAAGCGGACACTGGGGTGGAAGCCGAAGTTCCCGGAGTTAAAGGCCATTGTCGCGACGGCCTGGCAATTCGAGAAGAAGCGAGCCCGCGCGGTTTGACACCCGATTTCGCGCCACTTATACTGAAAGTTAGCAATCTTCTACGTTTCGGGTGCTTGCCCGGGCCGAGGAACTCGAAATGCCAAAACGCACCTTTCAGCCAAATAACCGCAAACGGGCAAAGACACATGGATTTCTGGTACGCATGTCCACCAAAGATGGCCGCGCTGTGCTTGCCCGGCGCAGAGCCAAAGGCCGCCACAAGCTCACCGTTAGCGACGAGAGAGCCGTCCGGTACGCCGACTAGTTTCGGTTTTCCGAAGGGCGTCTCGGATTCTGCGAACCGCTGACTTCCGCAAGAGCGTATAACGAGGGGAAGCGATTTACTGGACGATGCTTTGCCGCGTTTTGCCTGCGAGTCGAGCGCGAACCAAGCAGCGGCCCGCGGTTGGGATTTACAGTGCCGCGAGCGTTCGGCAAGGCTGTGCTGCGGAATCGCGTCAAGCGCAGGATTCGGGAAACGCTGCGGGTACGGCTGGCCGAGGTGGCGCCGGAATGGGATATTGTGATCAATCCGCGGCGTCCCGCGATCGCGGCGCCGGTGGAGGAGCTTCGCCGGGAAGTGGATCGGCTGGTGGCGCAATGCAGAAAGCAGTAATCGCTACTTTGCGTCTCTACAAACGGTTTCTTTCGCCAGTCCTGCCGTCGGCTTGCCGGTTTTCTCCCACCTGCTCGGAATACATGATGGAAGCGGTCGGAAAATACGGTGTGGCGCGAGGAGTGTGGCTGGGCCTGCTGCGGTTGCTGCGCTGCCATCCGTTGCACGCCGGCGGATTCGATCCGGTGCGCTAGGGGCGTCCAAATTTCATGGCCGATAATCAACTCCAGCCCGGCGGAAAAAAAGAGCTCACCATGGAGCAGCGGCTCCTGTTGGCCTTCGTGCTCATGGGGCTGGTGCTGTTCCTGACGCCCTATTTCTACAAAGCTCCGCCCCCGCCTCCGAAAACCGCGACGTCGCCGAGTGCGCAGCCCGCGCACGCTGGATCGTCCACCCAGCCGGGAACAAAAGCCGCGACAGCAACACAGCCAGCGGCGTCAACAGCGGCGTCCGCTCAGCCCTTGCCCGGACAAATCGAAGCATCGTCCGAACAACAGTTCGAAGTTGATACCGCGATCTATCACATCACGCTTTCCAATCGCGGTGGGACGGTGCGGAGCTGGGTTCTGAAGAAGTATCGCGATCACGCGGGTAAACCTTTGGAATTAGTGAACCCAGCAAGTTATTCGAAGGTTGCGCCGCCGTTTTCCCTTGTGCTGCGGGACGACAAGGCCGCCGACGCCTTGAACTATGGTCTCTACGTGGCAAAACCCGCCGAGAATGGTCTAGGTATCCAGTACGACGTTTTCGGATGGCAAGAACTACGCGCAGAAAACGTTCCAGTTTTCAAAGAGCGGCTATCTTTCCCAGATCACCACCGAAGTAACGGTGAACGGAGTACCAACCGACCATCTGATTCAATGGCGCGGCGGCTTTGGAGACTCAACGGTCGTGAATCGCGTGGCTGAGCAGCACGCTGTGTATTTCGACCCGCATGAAGCCAGCATGATGGGTCTCAGCCAGGGCAAGCTTTTCACCAAGGACGCCAAGTCGGTGAAAGACGGTCCGGTAATTACCACCGGCGATTACTCCTTCGCCGGGTTGGACGACCAGTTTTTCGCCGCGGTGTTTCTGCCGAAGGACAATACGCAAGTCAAGGTTGAGACCGTCAAGGACGACGTACCGCCGGCGCCCGCCGGCAAAGAGGAAATGCGCGTGGGCGTGGAGGTGGGCGGGGATTCAGCAAATCGATTCACTTTGTTTGTGGGGCCGAAGGATATCGATCTGCTGCGGCGCGTGGATCCCAAGCTCCAGCAATTGATCGACTGGGGCTGGTTCGGCGTGATCGCCAAACCGTTGTTCCTTGCCATGCATTGGCTGGATGACAACTTCGTTCACAACTACGGCTGGTCCATCGTTCTGATTACGATCGTCATCAATTTGGTGCTGCTGCCCTTGCGCGTCAAGAGCATGAAGAGCCAGCGCAAGATGCAGTCGCTGCAACCGAAGCTGGCGGCCATCAACGCTAAATACAAGGGTCTCAGCATGCGAGACCCGAAAAAGGCGGAGCAGAACCAGGAAGTGATGGAGTTTTATAAGAAGGAAGGCGTCAACCCAATGGGTGGTTGTCTTCCGATGGTGGTGCAGATTCCGCTGATCTACGCGTTCTATAAAGTCTTCGCTGTAACCATTGAGATGCGCGGCGCGCACTGGCTGTGGATTACGCGACCTGTCGCAGCCCGAACAACTGCCGATCCACATTCTGCCGCTCATCATGATCGTCTCGCAGTTCGTCATGCAGAAGATGACGCCCAACCCCGGCATGGATCCATCGCAAGCCAAAATGATGATGTTCATGCCGCTGATGTTTGGATTCTTGTTCTATAATTTTTCGAGCGGCCTGGTGTTATACTGGCTAACCAGCAATTTAGTGCAAATCGCGCAACAATGGGCCGTGAATCGGATGATGCCTGCACCCCCGCCGCCTCCGCCACCGGCTCGCCGTAAAGAAGAAGGGCAAGTAACACGTGGCTGAGGACCAGAAGAACTACACAATTGAATCCATCGGATATCGCATCAGCGAATTTCTCGACATGGTCATTGGCGACATGGGGATGGACCTTTCGTTCGAGCTTTTGGAGGGCCAGCACCTTCATCCCGATCTCGAAGACCCCGATATCTTGGTGAAATTCTCGGGTGACGGACGTCGACTTGCTGCTGGCCAACAAAGCCGAGTTGCTGCTGGCGCTTGAGTTCCTTACCATGGAAGCGCTGCGCATGCCGGCCGAGCATCACTCGCTGCTGTGCTTCGATTCGAACGACTATCGCACCATGCGAATCGAGGAGCTTGCGGCTGAGCGCGATCACGGCCGCGGAGAACGTGAAGAGAACGCGCCGGCCGTTTCACTTCAACCCCATGAGCAGCCGCGAGCGGCGCATTATTCATCTGAGCCTGCGGAACGAAACCGATATTCGCAGCGAGAGCACGGGCACCGGGCCGTTCCGTCAAGTGGTGGTTCTTCCCGATCGACATGCCGCTGCCCGAGCCGATTCGTCCGCCCAGGCCCGGTCCGCCCCCGCGCGGTGGACCAGGCGACCGCGGCCCCCGCGATCGCAACAGACGCTCCGGACCTCCCCGGCGCGGTGGCGGCGGCTTCCGCAGACCGTAACACAACCCTGCGAATTCAGGACACCATTGTTGCAATTTCTACGCCGCCCGGGCGATCGGGCATTGGTGTGGTGCGTCTCTCGGGATCCGAGCGCGCGTGGCATCGCTGAGAGCATTCTGCGATTTCCGGACGGACACGAGTGGAAAGCCTGGACGCTTGCGCTTGCGGAATTGATCGATCGCCGCGGGCACTGCCGTGGATCAAGTCGTAGTGGCCTATTTCGCCGGCGCCGCGCTCGTACACTGCCGAAGACCTGGTGGAAATCTCGTGCCACGGATCGCCAGTGGTCTTGCGATTCTGCCTCGAGCGAGCTTGCGCCGCGGGCGCGCGACTGGCCGAGCCTGGCGAATTCACGCTGCGGGCCTATCTGAACGGAAGAATCGATCTGCCTCAGGCGGAGGCGGTCCGCGATCTGATCGATGCCACTACGTTGTATCAGGCGCGCGTGGCGGCACAGCAGGTGGAGGGCTCGGTTTCCAGGCGCATCCGCCCGGTGAAGGAGCAACTGGTGGAACTGATCGCACTGCTCGAAGCAGGAATCGATTTTGCCGAAGACGACATCAGCGTGGCGCCGGTCGAGGAGATCCTGAGGCGCCTGGATCCCGATCGAGAAATCCCTCACTGCGCTCGCGTCGACGTTCGATTACGGCAAGCTGGTGCATTCCGGAATCACGCTTGCGATCGTGGGACGGCCCAATGTCGGCAAGAGCAGCTTGTTCAACCGGTTGCTCGAGCAGGATCGCGCCATCGTCACCGATATTCCCGGCACCACGCGCGATTTGGTTTCCGAAGTCGCGGCCATCCACGGCATTCCGGTGAAATTTGTCGATACGGCGGGGATTCGCGCCGGGCAGGATATCGTCGAGACGTTGGGCATCGAGCGCAGCTATCAGGCCATGGCGGACGCGGACCTGACGCTGGTCGTCCTGGATTTGTCCGCTCCCCTTCATCCCGACGATCTCGCGCTGATCGATCGTGCACGAACCCAAGGCCGCTGGATTCTGGTGGGGAATAAGGCCGACCTGTCACGCCAGGCCGAGCCGCCGGGTGACTTCATCGCCGTCTCCGCGCTTACTGGCGGCGGAATCGAGCGTCTCCGCGAGGCAATCGCCCCGATGGCGTCACTGGAACAAGACTCCGGGTTTATCACCAGCATCCGGCATGCGCAGTTGTTGCGCGAAAGCATGGAAGCTCTGGGGCAGGCGCGCAAAGCGGCAGAATTCGGTATCCCGCACGAAATGCTGCTGCTGGATCTTTACGCCGCGCTCAGCCCGCTGGATGGCATCACCGGAGCTACCACGGCCGACGACATTCTGAACCGGATTTTTTCCACATTTTGCATTGGCAAGTAACCCCGAATTCATGATTACAATGGGATCAGCCTTGGTTCGCCTGGTTACACTGACGGTCCTCCTCCCTGTCGCGCTGCTGCGCGCACAACCGCACGCGGCGCCCAAAGCCTCGCAAACGGCGCAGCGAGCCGCGTCACAACCCAATCAAGGACAGTTGGACGGCAGCGAGGCGCTTTTCACCGTACTCGCAGCCATGAACGCTGCGGGATACGATGCGAACCTGGACTCGAACGCCAATTCGCCGGTTCGGAAACTAGTGCGCGAGGCGCTGGCCGGAAAGCATCTCAACTCGGTGGAGGCGCTGAAGAAGTTCATCTCCGATCACCATAAAGACGATCCCGAGGCCGAGTTCAGCCAATATATTTCCTTCGCGCTTTCTGTTGAGGGTCCACCCGATTTCCAGTATTGGCTGCCGCCGCAGGAAATTCCACCGGACATCCGGAAGATGGACGGCTTGAGCGAGCTGATGGCGAGCTTCTATCGTGAAGCGGGAGTCGGCGAGCTTTGGAAGGAGGTCCAGCCGCAATTGGATCAAGTGATCCAGTCCTACCACAACGGAGTAACGCAGGCGGTGCTGGAGGCCAGCGCTTATTTGCGTAATCCGACCAGCGGGTTTCGGGACCGGCGGTTTCAGGTCTATGTGGATTTGCTAGGCGCGCCGAACCAGATCCAGACCCGGAGCTACCGGGACCGGTATTTTGTCGTGGTAACGCCGTCGCCGGAGCCGCAGGTGGATCAGGTGCGGCACGCCTACTTGCACTATCTGCTGGATCCGTATTCGTTGCGATATTTCGAGCAATGGAACCGCGTGAAGGGCGTGGCGGACTTCGCGCAAGCGGCGCCCGCCTTGGATGAGGCCTACAAGAACGACTTCATGCTGCTGGCAACCGAGTGCGTGATTAAAGCCGTGGAGAGCCGGCTCGCCCACGGCGCGCAGAACAAGCAAGCGTTAGTGAACCAGGCGCTCAGCCAGGGATTTGTGCTGACCCCCGCGCTGGCCGACGGTCTGGAGCTGTACGAGCAACAGCCGGAATCGTTACGCATCTATTTCCCGGATCTGCTCGGACAAATCGATTTAGAGCGCGAGGATCGGCGCCTGCAAAGAGTGGCGTTCGCGAAAGAAGCAACCGTGCACAAAGCCAAGCCGGCGCCTCCGCCGCCCGAGCCGGTAGTAACCGGGTCCGCCAAAGTGCTGGCCGACGCCGAGGATTTGTACGATAAGCGGAATCTTTCCGCAGCCCAGGAGAGCTACCGGAAAGTGCTGGAACAACCGGCCGAGAATCCGACCCACGCGAGAGCATATTATGGATTGGCGCGGATTGCAGCGCTGAATCACGATCCGGAGCTGGCCGAGAAGCTGTTCCAGAAGACGTTAGAGATGTCGCCAGACGATGAAACCAAGTCGTGGGCCTATTTGTATTTGGGCCGGTTGTCGGACGCAGCCGGCGAGCGTGATCAAGCCGAGAAGAATTATCGCGCGGCGCTCGCGATCCCAGGGGCGCCCGAGCAAGTGAAAGCCGCCGCCCAGAAAGGACTCGCGCAGCCGTTTCAACGGTAGATGGCGCGCGATTCTAACCGGCGGCACTAGGAAAATCAGAAAAATTTAGAACCGAGGAGCAATTATGAAGAGAGCAATCCGAAATATCGCGGCCCTGACTTGGGTGGCGCTGGCGTTGGGCTATTCGCCGCTGTGGGCGCAGAAGGTCAAGTCGCCAAAAGAGCAGCAGGCCATTCTGGCCGTTCAAGTCGCCGCCACGCCGGATGACAGGATCAAGGCCATCGAGAACGTGTTGACGAACTTCGCCGACACCGAGTTCAAGGTAGTCCTTCTGCAGATGGCGGTGCAGACCGAGCAGCAGAAGGACGACTTCGCACAGACCATTTTTTACGCGGACCGTTTGCTGAAGGCCGACCCGAATAACGCCTTCGCTCTGGTTACTCTGGCGTCGGAAACAGCGCGGCATACCCGCGAGTTCGATCTGGACAAGGACGAGAAACTCGCGAAGGTGGACAAATGGGCCAAGGATGGGATTGAAGCAGCGAAGGTGATGCCCAAGCCACGTCCCGATGTTCCAGACGCCGACTGGGACGCGTTTAAAAAGGACTTGGAAGCTCAGGCCTACGTGGCCTCAGGCATGGCCGATGCGGTGCGGAAGAACTACGATGGCGCCGCGGACAACTACAGAAAGTCCTTGGAGACTGGCCCGACGCAGAATCCGGCCACCTTGGTCCGCCTGGCGCAGGTTTATATGAGCACCGGCAAGTTGGACAATGCGACGTTCACTCTGGACAAAGCCATCAACACTCCCAATGTACCCGACCAGATAAAAACAATCGCGCAGGGCTTGAAAAACGACATCGCCAAGCGCAAAGCCGCTGCTGCTCCCAAGCCAGCCGCCTCTGAGCCCCCGGCCGCGACTCCCCCGCCGCCAGGCCCGAATAAACCTTAGCAGCGCGCCACATTGAGAGACTTGGAGGCGGAAGCACTGGGAACGGCGCTCGGCCATCAATTCACGAGCCGGGAACTCCTGATTCGGGCGCTCACACACCGGTCCAGTGCTCACGAAGGTACCTCGCCCGCGGCCGCGGATAACGAGCGGCTCGAGTTTCTGGGCGACGCGATCTTGGGGTTCGTGGTGAGCGACGCGTTGCTGAGCGCGCATCCCGATTTTCCCGAAGGCAAGCTCTCCAAACTCAAGGCTCATTTGGTGAGTGCCTCGCACCTGCATCAAGTAGCCGCGCGTCTGAAGCTCGGGGACTACTTGTTGCTCGGCCGGGGCGAAGAGATGAGCGGTGGGCGCGAGAAGAAAGCGCTGCTGGCCGACGCGCTCGAAGCCCTGATTGCCGCGCTCTATCTGGACGGTGGGATCGAGCCGGCCCGGCGCTTCATCCTGCTGCACGTCATAGGCGGAACCGAACCGGCCAGCGAAGTGGCGCCCGCCATCGATTACAAAAGTGCGCTGCAAGAGCTGGCGCAATCTTTGAAGCTCCCCCAGCCGCGCTACGCGATCGTGGAAGAACGCGGACCCGAACACTCCAAGATGTTCCTGGTGGAAGTGCGCGTGGGCCGCGATTGGGTGAGCCGCGCGGAAGGACTATCGAAGAAAAGCGCGGGGCAGAAGGCGGCCCAGGAGATTCTACGGAAGTTGGCCGATTGGGGCGGTAGCGCCTGAGGGTGCGGCTGGCACCCGTTCGGGTTCGCCCTGTGCTCCGTTGGCATTTAGAATGACAATGTCCACGCGCCGGTTCTTTTCGCGCCCGGTCTCGGTATCGTTGCTGTCGATCGGCGCAGTATCGGCGTAGCCTGCGATGGAAAGCCGTTCGCGCGCGACGCCGAACTTCGTAAACAGCTCCACTAGAGCGATGCTGCGCGCGGCCGAAAGTTCCCAATTGCTGCGAAACCGCGAGTTGTGGATCGGGACCGAATCGGTGTGGCCCTCGGCGCGGGCCGGATTCGGCACTTTGTTCATGGCGTCGGCGATCTTGTGGATGGTCGGATAGAAGTCGGGCGCTATCTCATCCTCGCCCGAAGGAAACAGAGCGGCCTGCGTGAAGCTGATCGTGAGCCCGCGCGGAGTCATGCGTAACGCCAGCCGCCCGTTCAGGATCTCCTGCTGCAGTTCTTTGGACAAGACCGGCAACAGTTCCGCCAGCGTCATTGCGGAAGCATCGCCGAGTTTCAGCTTTTTCCCGCCCGGGCCGGGCACTTGGGCATTGCCCAAAGCTTTTGAATCGCCCTGCCCGCCCAGCAGCAGGGACACTGCGCTGCTTGAACGATTCTCCTTGCAGGGCTTTCGTCACCGATTCAGAAACTGCCTGAGCCTTGGAATTGTCAGTCTGTGCCGTGGCGAACATGACCACAAAAAATGCAAACAACAAGGTAATGAAGTCAGCGTATGAAACCAGCCAGCGGTCTTGACTGGGCGATGCGTGCCGCTTTTTGCGGGCCATGGTTTTCCGGCGCCGGGCTCCGCAAGGGAGCTCTCTAGTTCGACGCCACTCTCCTGTCCACGTTCTGACCGGCCCCCGCGGGTTTCCGATTCGCTTGCAGGTAAGCTTCCAGCTTGCTTCGGATCAGCTTCGGGTTTGATCCCTCCACGATGGCCACGACACCTTCCAGCTTCAAATCCCTGAGCGCGGTCTCGCTTTCGATGCGTGCTTTGATTTTGGTGGCGGCCGGCAAAAGCAAGAGGTTGGCCAACCCGACCCCATATACGGTTGCGACGAAGGCGACAGCGATTCCGTGGCCTACTTCCTCGATGTGAGCCAGGTTCTTCATCACTTGGATGAGGCCCAACACGGCTCCGATGATTCCGATGGTAGGCGAGTAGCCGCCGGCGGTCTCAAACACCCTGGCCTCGGCGAAAGCGCGATTTTCGGCGACTTCGATATCGAGCTGCATCATGCTGCGGATCTCCTGGAGATCCGTTCCATCCACCGCCAGACCGAGAGCCTTGCGCAGGAAAGGGTCCTGAAGGTTCAGAACGTCGTCCTCGAGCGAAACCAGGCCATTTCTGCGGGCCGCGGTCGCAAAGCGGATTAGTTCGTTGATGGCGGCATCGGGCGGATCGCTCTTATCCACGAATACATGCACCAGCTGGCGAGCCGCACCCAGCAAGATTCCCATGGGCGTGCTGACCATCACCGCTCCGCACGTGCCGCCCAGGACAATGAAGGCGGCCGTAATCTGCGCAACGTCCTTGATCTTGCCGCCCTCCATGATCAGGCCGCCGGCGATTCCACCGAACGCGAGCAACAAGCCGCTGAGCGTCGCAATATCGGGACGCGAGGCGCTGCGTTTTGGCGATCCGGCGCGCGGCACGGGACGCGCCGCAGTCAGAGGTGTCGCTTGATCCGCCATATCGATAGTGCGCTCGGCGCCTTTATCCCTTCCCTTGAACCGTCGCCTGTTGCAGCGGCTCGGGCGCCGTCAAGGCTTCCGCCCGGTTCGCGATCGCCCGGCGAAATTCGATCACTTTCTGAATCACTTCCTCCGCGGACTCCCTGACCATCAGTTTTTGACCGGTGGTCAGAGCGATTACGGTGTCCGGCGTCGCCTCAACATGTTCAATTAGGTCCGAGTTCAAGATCAACGGCGCCTGGTTAATGCGCGTGAGGCGGATCATGGATGCTCCCAAATTGCTTATCGGTTCCGAGAGGGGCAGTATGAGCGGGCGAAAGCGCGGAAGAAACTGGGCGCGGCGGGGGCTACTAGCGAAGCAATTGCAGAATCTCGCTGAGCTCTTTGCGGATCACTTCCAGCGCTGGACCGGGATCGCCGAACAGGGCCGGCTGCGGACGAGCGGCCTTCGCGCTTCGCTGGCTTTGGCGACTACTTCGCGCGAACGCGAGTCGAGAAACTTGCGCGCGCCTTCGATGGTGTAGCGCTTGTCGTATAGCAGGCGCTTGATTTCGAGCACCAGCTCCACGTCCTTGCGGCGATACAAGCGGTGCCCCTTGCCCGATTTCTTGGGCCCGAGAGAGGAGAACTCCGTCTCCCAGAAGCGCAAGACATAAGGCTTGATTCCCGCCAGCGGCTGACTTCGCCGATGCGAAAATACAGCTTGTCGGGAATTTCAGGCCGAAGTTCCCCGATCGCCGGCTCTGGCATACTTCGCCATTCTAGCAAACCATTGAGCAATTCTCGACCATTTTCTACACTGGTAACTACGAAACATCAACACCAGAAAGCCGGCGGCGGCCCAAGCGCGCCACATCGCTCCAGCTAGCGCACAGATCTAGCCGGAGTCCATCCGGTTCGCGAAGCCCTGCGCGCCGGGCCGGACCCTCGATCGGGTGCTGATCGCGCGCGGCGCCGGAGGCGACCGTCTGCAGGAAATCATCGATCTGGCGCGCGAGCGCTCGGTCACGTTGCGCTTTGAGCCGCGCGAGGCTTTGGATCGGGCATCCAACGGCGCGGTGCAGCATCAAGGCGTCGTTGCGTTTGGCGCGGCTCACCGCTACGCGGATCTGGACCTGGCGATCGGCGGCGCGCAATTGCTGATTGTTCTGGACGGCGTGGAAGACCCGCACAATCTCGGCGCCATCATTCGCACCGCACAAGCCGCGGGAGCAAACGCGGTGATCGTGCCGGAACGGCGCGCCGCGGGACTGACGGAAACCGTCGCCAAAGCTTCCGCGGGAGCGCTCGAACACCTGCCCGTAGTGCGCGTGGGTAACGTAACGCAGACGCTGCAAGACCTGAAGAAGCGCGGCTTCTGGATTTATGGCCTGGACGAGCGTGGCGCGCAACTTTATAGCGAAACCGAATACGCGCAGCCGACCGTCTTCGTTCTGGGCGGCGAAGGCCGCGGATTGCATGAACTGGTGAAGAAACATTGCGACGTGCTGGTTCGCATTCCGATGGCGGGGGCCATCGCGCTCCCTGAACGTCTCGGTGGCCACCGGCGTGGTGCTGTTTGAATGGCGGCGCCGGCATCCCTGATGACTCGGTTTAGCTATTCGCCACCCGTATCCCGCCTGTTACAATATCTCTTACAGGCTCCTGCCGTAGCTCTCATAAGCTTAAGAATGTCAATAACTTCCGATCAATGTGCGCTCGGCTTTGGCCTCCGGTTTGAGGACCTGTACGCCCGCGCAGGTCTCGTCCGGCTGGATGCGGCGTTTCTCGATCAGCTTCTGGCCTCCGATCGCGGCCTGCATGCCCAGCTTCTGGATGCCCGTGCCAATCCCCGAACGCGCACGGCGAAGGAGCAATCCGAGCTCGTCATCGCGCTCGCGCCGCATGTCGAGGATTTCCTGGGCGAGTTGTTCGGAATCACAAAAGAAGTTCAGGCGTTGCAGGCGCGGCACAACGAATTCGCGCCGTTCTTCGCTTTCAAGCGCAAGTTCATCCAGAAGCGGGCCATTAGCGGCGTCACCAAGGAGCAGGCCGAAGCGATCGACGGTCCTGCGACTGGGCGCGCGAGCTGGAGACAATATTCAGCGAGCCGCTGACCGAGCGAAGCTTCTTTGCGCACGTCTCGCGCTGGCTGGAGAACGAGACCGAACACCTGGTCCCGATTCAGACCGCCGCACGCTATGCCGCCTGGGCCGCATTGTCAGAAGCCGGACGCAAGAAGCACCACCGCGACGTTCTGTTCAAGGTGGCGCACAAACTGGATCCGCTGCATCTGGTGCCGGTTGAAACTCTGGCGGAGAATGGAATCGCCAAGTTGCGCCTGCCGGAAGAAGACTGGCGCGGCCGCGAAGGGTTCGGTCTGACCGATGCGGGCATGGGCCTGGAAGGCGCGCTCGATCAAGCCAACTACTGCATCAAGTGCCACAACCAGGGCAAAGATAGCTGCTCGACTGGCTTGAAAGAAAAGACGGCGAGTTCAAAAAGACCGTGTTCGGCGTCACGCTGGCGGGCTGCCCGCTGGACGAAAAAATCTCCGAGATGAACACGGTGAAGCAGCAGGGCTACACCGTGGGCGCGCTCGCGATCGTTACCATCGACAATCCGATGGCGGCCGGAACCGGGCATCGCATCTGCAATGACTGCATGAAGGCCTGCATTTTCCAGAAGCAGGACCCGGTGGACATTCCGCAGGTGGAAACCCGCTCGCTCAAAGACGTGCTGGAACTGCCGTGGGGCTTCGAAATTTACAGCCTGCTGACGCGCTGGAATCCGTTGAACTTCGCGCGTCCGCTGCCGCTCGCGCCCAGCGGTTACAAAGTGCTGGTGGTTGGGCTTGGCCCCGCCGGATTCACGCTGTCGCATTACCTGATGAACGATGGCCACACGGTGGTGGGGATCGATGGACTGAAGATTGAGCCGCTGCCGGAAGAGATCGCGGGCGTCGACGCTTTGGGCGCAGCGCTCGCCATTTCGGCCGATCCGCGATATTCGCGAAGTCTACGAATCGCTGGACGACCGCGTCATGGCTGGGTTCGGCGGCGTGGCCGAATACGGGATCACCGTTCGCTGGGACAAGAATTTCCTGAAGATTATCCGCCTGTTGCTGGAGCGCCGGCGAGAGTTTGCGATGTTCGGCGGAGTTCGATTTGGCGGCGCACTGACCATCGAGAGCGCGTTCGAGCTGGGCTTCGATCACGTGGCGCTCTGCGCGGGAGCCGGACGCCCTACCGTGATTCCGATGAAGAACGGCCTGGCGCGCGGCGTCCGCCAGGCGTCCGATTTCCTGATGGCGCTGCAGCTCACTGGCGCGGCCAAGGCCAATTCGGTCGCGAATCTGCAAATCCGCATGCCGTTGGTGGTGATCGGCGGCGGGCTTGACGGCCGTGGATACGGCCACCGAATCGCTCGCCTACTACGTGGTGCAGGTGGAGAAATTCCTCAAGCCGCTACGAAACGCTGGTGGCGGAGAAGGGCGAGGCCGAAGTTCGCGCCGGCTGGAGCGCGGAAGAAACGCAAACCGCCGATGAGTTCCTGTCGCACGCGCGCGCCATTCGCGCCGAGCGAGCGGCTGCGGCGAAAGAAGGCCGAAAGCCGAATCTGATTGGCCTGCTGAATTCCTGGGGCGGCGTCACCATCGCGTATCGCCGGCGCATGATCGATTCGCCCAGCTACACGTTGAATCACGAAGAAGTCTGGAAGGCGCTCGAAGAGGGCATCCGATTCGCCGAGTGCCTGACGCCCGAGGCCGTGGAGGTGGACAGCTTCGGCCATGCGGCGGCGCTGCACGTGGTCCGGCATCAGTTCGACCCAGCCACGGGCAAGATGAGCACCGGCGGGCGATCCCGTGCGGCTTCCCGCGAAGTCGATTCTGGTCGCCGCCGGGACGCAGCCCAACACGGTGCTTGGCCGCGAAGATCCCGAGAACGTGTTCCTGGACGGCAAGTGGTTCCAGGCCGTGGACGAAGATGGGCAGCCCGTGAAGCCGGAGCGCGTGGCCAAGCCGAAAGCGTCGCGCGTGCTCACGTCGATTCGCCCGGACGGCCGGGGCGTCAGCTTCTTCGGCGATCTGCATCCGTCCTACGCAGGTAACGTGGTGAAAGCCATGGCAAGCGCGAAGCAAGGTTATCCGGTGGTGACAGCGGCTGCTGTCGCGGCGATCGCCCGAGGCGCCTGAGCCCGCTGCCCTGGTTACGCGCTTGAATTCCGAGCTGCGCGCGGTGGTGCAGGACGTGATCCGGCTGACGCCGAACATCGTGGAAGTGGTGGTGCAGGCGCCGATGGCCGCGCGAGCCTTCGAACCGGGCATGTTCTACCGGCTGCAAAATTACGAGACCCTGGCGACGCGCGTGAACGGGACCGCTCTCGCGATGGAGGGCCTGGCGCTTACAGGCGCATCGGTGGATCGCGAAAAAGGCCTGCTGTCGACGATTGTGCTCGAAGTTGGCGGCTCGTCGGATCTGTGCGCTTTGCTTGCAGCCCGGCGAACCAGTGATCCTGATGGGCCCCACCGGCACGCCGACCGAAACGCCATCGCGCGAGACCGTGCTGTTGGTGGGCGGCGGGTTGGGCAACGCCGTGCTGTTCTCCATCGGCCAGCAACTGCGCGCCAGTGGATCGCGCACTATGTATTTCGCCGGCTATAAGAAGATGATCGACCGCTACAAGGTGGAGGAGATCGAGAAGGCCGCCGACGTGGTGGTCTGGTGTTGCGATGAAGCGCCCGGATTCACGCCCGATCGCGTGCAGGACAAGGCCTTCGTCGGAAACATCGTCGAAGCGATGGCCGCCTATGGGCGCGGAGATCTGGACGACCCTGAGATTCCTCTGAACACGGTGGACCGGCTGGTGGTGATCGGCTCGGATGCCATGATGCACGCGGTGCAGCGCGCGCGTTACGGTGCTCTGGCACCCTATCTCAAACACGGCCACAAGGCGATCGCGAGCATCAATTCGCCGATGCAGTGCATGATGAAGGAAATTTGCGCGCAGTGCCTGCAACAGCACAAAGATCCGATTACCGGCGAAGAGACGGTGGTATTTTCCTGCTTTAACCAGGACCAGCAAATGGACCACGTCGATTTCGCCAGCCTCCGCACGCGGCTTTCGCAAAATGGCGTGCAGGAGAAGCTGACGAAGCAATGGATCGACCGCTGTTTGCGGCAGATCGGCGCGCGGGAAGAATTAGTCACGCATTAGCATGCGATCATAGTTAGACTGCATGGGAGAGCCATCCTACCCGACGCTGGAGCTTAGCCGGCGCATTGGAGTGCAATGGCCCAACCTTGAAGCCGCTCGAGAGTTCTCGAATCAGAAGCTAGCTGAACTCAAGAACGTTCTCGTGGATTTGGACTCGGAAGACACAAACATCGTCGTTCTGGGTTCGCTGGGAAGGAAAGAGTTCACGCAAGGTAGCGATATTGATTGGTATTTGCTCGTGGATGGCATCTCCGATCCGAACCATCATGCACTATTCCTCAACGCCGAGAAAAAAATCAAGGAGTTCTGGCCCAAGGAAGTCGGCAGGGAGAAGACATTCGGAACCTTCGTATCTAGTCACGATTTGATCCACAAAATAGGTGGCGAGGATGACACAAACAGCAATCTGACTCGCCGGCTGCTACTCCTGCTAGAATCCGCGCCCATCGGGCGGTCGATTGTGCAAGAACGAGTTGTCAGCAACATGTTGAAGAGGTATCTGCTCGAAGACCGAAGCTTTTGGCGTGGCACTACGGTGCATGGCCATCACATTCCACACTTTCTGCTAAACGACATCGCCCGATTCTGGCGCACTATGGCCGTGGATTTTGCCTACAAGCTCCGCACGCGATCAGGTGAGGGCTGGGCCATAAGAAATATCAAGCTGCGAATGTCGCGGAAGCTGGTCTATGTTGCTGGACTTCTCGCCTGCTTTCGCTGCCACCTTGATTTTAGCGAGGATATGCGCAGATTGTTGTTTGGCGAGAGAGATGCGCGACTCGAAGTGCTGGACTCTGTTGACTGGATATTTTATGACACCCCGCTCGACCTCGTCGCGACGTTCGCACTCAAACATGTGCACCTGGATAGCTTATCAGCAGAGCTTTTCGGCGCCTATGATGAGTTTCTGGGTATTTTGAGGGACGAAAGCCGCCGGAAGCATTTGGAGACCCTCGCAGAGAGCTCTGGTGATCACGATCCTTTGTATCGACAGGCTCGAACAATGAGCCACCGTTTCAGGGACGCGATCCTTGCTATTCTCTTCGACGAAAAATCAGAGCTCGGCCCTCTAACGCGGCTTTATGGAGTCGTCTGATGCAACCACTTGGATACTCGACCGGGGCGATCGCCTTTTCCGATTTCCGAAGGGCCTTGGAAATCCTCAAGGACCAGCCCGTCCAGGTGATTGAACTGTCGGCCATTCGCGAGCATGAGCTTATTCCCTTGTTGCGGTCACTCCGTGATCTGGATCTATCCCGTTTCTCATATGTGTCGATCCATGCGCCAAGCTCCTTTTCATCTGAGGCCGAGGCATGGATTTTCAAGGAACTTTATGAGATCAGGCATCGCGGATGGCCCATAGTCATTCACCCGGATACTCTGCATGACTTTTCTCTATGGAAACAGATGGGAGATCTCCTTTGCATAGAGAACATGGATAAGCGTAAGCCTGTCGGCCGGACCGTGCAGGAGCTTGATGTCCTCTTCGACGAGTTGCCCGACGCGTCCTTCTGCTTCGATATCGGTCACGCCAGGCAGGTCGACACCTCGATGACCGAAGCGTACCGAATGCTTAAGCGCTTCTCTTCACGCCTCCGTCAGGTGCACATCAGCGAGGTCAATACGCTGAACAAACACGATCGGCTCTCCTTCGTCAGCATTATGGACTTCCAGGAAGTCGCTCACATGATTCCGGATTCCACGCCGGTGATTATTGAGTCCGTCGTTCCCGAGGATCAGATCGGCGCCGAGATCTCCCGCGTCCAGAGCGCGCTGCGTGCCACTGTTGGGGCTAGCTAATGCTCAGCGCGCGCGACTGGCTCTTCATCGCTCTCGGCGCGTTCACCGTTTTCCTCATCTGGGTTTGGCTGCAAAGCAAAGACCGCACGCCAGGAGTCCCGTCGCTTTTCGAGCTGTTCCTCGGGATGGTCACGAATTTCTTCGATACCCTCGGCATCGGTTCGTTCGCGCCCACCACCAGCATTTTCAAATTCCGGCACATGGTGCCCGACGAAAAGATTCCGGGAACCCTGAACGTCGGCCACGCGCTGCCCACGTTGCTCGAAGCGTTTCTCTTCATCGCGATTGTGAAGGTGGACATCCTGACCCTGGTCCTGATGATGGCGGCGGCGGTGGTCGGAGCCTGGTTTGGCGCTGGGATCGTCGCGGGCTGGCCGCGCCGGCGCGTGCAGATCGGAATGGGAGTCGCCTTGCTGGCTGCCGCGGGCTACTTCTTGACGCAAAACCTGAACCTGCTTCCGGCAGGCGGCACTGCGCTCGTCCTCCAGCACGGACGGTTGTGGGCGGGCGTCATCGGCAGTCTGATTCTGGGCGCCTTGATGACCTTGGGCATCGGTCTCTATGGGCCGTGCATGATTCTTGTAAGCATGCTCGGAATGGACCCGCACGCCGCCTTCCCCATCATGATGGGGTCGTGCGCGTTCCTGATGCCGGTGGCCAGCGCTCGGTTCATCCAGAAGGGCAGCTACAGTCCGCGGGTCGCGCTCGGATTGGCGTTGGGCGGGCTCCCCGGGGTCCTGATCGCGGCTCTGATCGTGAAGTCGCTGTCCTTAACCGCCGTTCGTTGGCTGGTGGTGGTTGCTGTGATCTACGCCGCTTTTGCAATGCTGCGCTCGGCCCTGCAAGGTCCGGCCCTGCGCCCCGCCAGCCGTCCTTCAGCCGAACGGGCCAAAGCCAAGCTATACTGAATACAGACAGTCCTTGGGCCCCTATTTATGACCAGGCGTATCAAGTTTTTTGTTGCATCCACCTCCACCTGCCTCGTTTTTGTGCTGCTGTTCGGCGCCATGCGCGGCAAGAGCGCATCCCCCGAAGATACTTACCGGCACCTTGCGGTTTACACCGAAGTGCTATCGCGGATCAAGAGCGATTACGTGGAAGAGCCCGACATGAAGAGCGTCACGCTGGGCGCGCTGAACGGGCTGCTGGAATCCATCGATCCGTATGCCAGCTATCTAAACGCCGACCAATATAAGCAGTGGCTCAAGAGCAAGGATCAGCACAAAGCCGATGTCGGCCTGATTCTTTCGAAGAAGTTCGGCTACGTCGGAATCGTCGATGCGATTCCGGGATCGCCCGCTGCCAAGGCCGGGTTGACCACCACCGACGTGCTCGAAACCATCAATGGCGTCGCCACCCGCGACATGCCCCTGGCTTTTGCACAGCTTTTACTGGAAGGCGATCCAGGCACCACAGTCGAACTCGGCGTGCTCCGGTTCCGCAAGCCTGAGCCGCAGAAGCTTACCCTGACGCGCGCCATGATCGATCTTCCCGCCGTTACGGCGAAGATGCTGCCCGATCAAGTGGGTCTGATCCAGGCCGCGAGCCTGGATGGCAGCCGCGTGAAAGAGATTGCCGCGAAAGTGGACGACCTGCAGAAGCAGGGCGCCAAGGATTTGATCCTGGATCTCCGCCATTGCGCCACGGGCGGTCCCGAAGACGGCGAACAGCTCGCGAATCTCTTCCTGAACAAGGGGCTCATCACCTACAGCGAGGGTCAGAAAGTCGAGCGCCACGACATTACGGCGGATCCTGCCGCCGATCATAGCCACCTGCCGCTGGCGGTGATCGTGAACCGCGGAACGGCCGATGGCGCCGAGATCGCCGCAGCGGCCCTGATGGACGACAAGCGCGCGGAAGTGGTCGGCGAGCGAACTTATGGGGACGCCGCGATCCGCAAGCCCATCACGATGGATGATGGATCGGCGGTGATTCTCTCGGTTGCCAAATATTATTCGCCGTCCGGCAAGGCCATTCAGGACACGGGCGTCACTCCGTCGGTGCCGGTTCAGGAGTCCGAGCCAGTGTCGGTGGATGATGACGGCAATCCTCAGACTCTGGAGCCACCCGCACCGCCGGCCGGCGAGGATCTGTTGCTGAAGAAGGCGATCGAAGTGGTCACCAAGGGAAAGAGCGAAGTGGTTTCTAACCAGGGCGATTCCAAGCCTGAGCCGGGCGGCCTGCCGCAAGAGCGGCCGCTGACTCCGCTCAACGTGCCCAAGCCGGCGAACGCGCCTCCGCAATAGAGTTGGAAAGTTGCCCATCTACGAATACAAATGCGAAGGCTGCGGCGAAACCTTCGAAGTCATCCAGAAGTTTGCTGACGAGCCCCTGACGGTCCACGAAAAATGCGGCGGACACGTGCATCGGCTGATGTCCGCGCCGTCTTTTCAGTTCAAAGGCACTGGCTGGTACGTGACGGACTACGCCAAGGGCAGCGGCAGCGTGCCTGCCAAGAACGAACCAGGCAAGTCCGAGTCGGGCAAGTCCGATTCATCCGACTCGAGCAAGACCGATACCGCCACCAAGACCGAAACCAAGAGCGAAGCGAAACCAACAACCAGCAGCGAAAGTTCGAAGAACGATTAACGCCCGCTAACTGCGGTGCACCGGATCGATCCAACGGCTGTGCGTTGGAGGCTCCGGGCTTTCGATATCGAGATTCACGACGATCGGATCCTGCCCGCTGCGCACCACGACAGCTTCCACGGGATTGTCCGGGTCCGCATTGATTTCCTGATGCGGAACAAAGGGCGCGATGAATACAAAGTCGCCCGGCCCGGCTTCATCCACAAACTCCATATGCTGGCCCCAGCGCAATCGTGCGCGGCCCTTCAGGATATAGAGGATTGTTTCCAGATCCCCGTGATGATGCACGCCAGTTTTGGCATCGGGATGGATGGCCACCGTGCCGGCCCAGATCTTCTTCGCGCCGGTGCGTGCATGATCGATGGCTGCGGCGCGCGTCAACCCCGAAGTTTGCGGCGTGTTGGTATCCAGTTCGTGGGAGCGAATAATCGTGACACCGGAATGCTCGCTCATGCTGGTCCTCAGGAAAGAACGGGAGCGAGCCGGGCTTCCGCCGCTGCCCTTCGCTTGCTCAGCAACTCAGCGATGGCGCGGCACTCGTCTGCAAGCTCCCGGAATTGATCCGGAAACAGCGACTGGTAGCCGTCGGAAAGCGCGCGGTCGGGATTGGGATGAACTTCGACGATCAATCCGGAAGCGCCCGCCGCCACCGCGGCGAGAGCCATCGGATGAACTTTGTCGCGCTTGCCCGTGCCATGGCTCGGATCGACGATGATCGGCAAGTGACTGAGGCGCTGCACCGCCGGGACCACGCTGAGGTCGAGCGTGTTGCGGGTGTGATCCGCGAAGGTCCGCACGCCGCGTTCGCACAGGATCACCTGGTAGTTGCCTTCCGAGAGAATGTATTCGGCCGCCATCAGAAATTCTTCGAGCGTCGACGACATGCCGCGCTTCAGCAGGACCGGCTTGCGTGCACGCCCGGCGCGGCGAAGTAGCGAGAAGTTCTGCATGTTGCGCGCACCGATCTGCAAACAGTCCGCGTATTCTTCCACTAAGTCGAACGTCTCGACGTCGATCGCTTCGGTAACGATTCCGAGTCCCGTTTCCGCGCGAGCGTCCGCCAGGTATCGCAGCCCTTCTTCGCCCAGGCCTTGAAACGCGTACGGCGACGTTCGTGGTTTGTACGCGCCGCCGCGAAGCAATTGAGCGCCGGCGGCTTTCACCGCTCGAGCCGATTCCAGAATCTGCTCGCGGCTTTCCACCGCGCAAGGACCCGCGCACATGGCCAACCCTGCGCCGCCAACCAGCACGCCGGCCACATCCACAATCGTGTTGTCCGGCTTCACCTCGCGGCTCACCAGCTTGTAGGGTTTCGAGACCGGAATGGCGTCCGCGACGCCTGAGAGGCCTTCAAACTCCTGCGCGGGCACGGGGCCGTGATTGCCGGTAATGCCGACGGCCGTTCGCTCAGCACCCGGCATCACGTGGGCGCGGTAGCCGAGGCTTTGAATTCTGGCGCACACCTGAGCAATGTCCTGCTCGGTGGCATGCGCCCGCATGACGATTAACAAGCTTTACTCCTTAAACCCCCAGTGTATCGCGAGGCTGGCGCGTTAGAATTGATGATCCTGTGAAGGCACGCCTGGAGCGGTACTTCGAATTTCGCGAGCTCGGCGCCAACTGGCGCACCGAGATTCTGGCTGGGGCGACGACGTTCGTCACCATGGCGTACATCATCTTCGTGAATCCCGCCATTCTGCATGAGACCGGAATGCCGCTTGCGGCCGTGATCGCCGCGACATGTGCTTGCGCCGCGTTCGGCAGCGTGCTGATGGGCGTGTTTGCGCGCTATCCGATCGCGCTGGCGCCGGGCATGGGGTTGAATGCGTACTTCACCTACACCGTCGTAAAGGGAATGCATGTGCCGTGGGAGACCGCGCTCGGCGCAGTCTTCTTGTCGGGAGTGGCGTTCCTGTTCCTGACCGCCGTCGGCGTTCGGCGGATGATCGTGTCGGCGATCCCGTTCGAGCTGTATGCGGCGGTCGCGGTAGGCATCGGCCTGTTCATCGCATTGATCGGCCTGCGCAACGCCGGGATTATTGTGGCCAGCCCTTCGACACTTGTGACCATGGGTAATTTGCGGAATCCGGAAACACTGCTGGCGCTCGTTGGCCTCCTGTTGATTTCTTCGCTGCTCGCCCGCCGGGTGCGCGGCGCGATTCTGCTGGGGATTATCGGAACCACGGTGATTGGCGCGATCTTCGGCTTGGTGCGTTGGCAGCCGCAGCCCTATTCGTTTCACGAGATCACCGCCACTGCCCTGCATTTGAATGTTCGCGGCGCACTGCGCTACGGGCTGCTCGAAATCGTCTTCGTATTTCTGTTCGTCGACCTGTTCGACAACATTGGCACGCTGGTCGCTGTCGGCAAGCAGGCGCAGCTCTTCGATGCGATGCACCAGATTCCGAGGATCAATCGCATTCTCTATTCCGATGCAGCCGCCACCATCGCTGGATCGCTGGCCGGCACATCCACCGTCACCAGCTACATCGAAAGCGCGGCGGGCGTGGTAGCGGGCGGACGCACCGGAGTAACGGCCATCGTCACCGGCATGCTGTTCTTCGTTTCGCTATTCATCGCGCCCGTGGCCGGAGCGATTCCGAACGCGGCCACTGCACCGGCGCTGATCGTAGTCGGGTCGCTGATGATGACCCATGCCGCGGAGATCCCGTGGTCGGATCCAGTGATCGCGATCTCGGCCTTTCTTACAATCGTGACCATCCCGCTGACGTTCAGCATCGCGAACGGTTTAGCCTTTGGATTCACCGCCTATACGTTGCTGAAAATCGCGCGCGGCGAGTTCCGCAGTGTGAGCTGGCTGGTGTACGCGCTGACGATTCTGTTCATCGCGCGGTTCGTTTATCTAAGCACCGGCTAAAACGTAAATCGCGTTTGCAGCTCCAGACGGCGGTTGTCTGCGTTCTCGGAAAAACCCTCGCCGTTGATTGTCCCAGCCGTTTGATTTGCCTGACCGAATAATGGCGACGTGATGTCGCCGATGATCGGCCCTGGATTAGTGTGATTCAAAACATTGCGCGCAGCAATCGAAATACTGAGATTGTAGCGATGGCTGGTGGAAGGCGCGGCAATGATCGATCCCAGGCCTCGGCCGCTGGCCAGATTCGGATTCGCACCGCCAGATTGGATTTGCTGGCCTCCGGATTTCTTTTGAGAATCGCCGCGCTCGCCGCCAAAGCCGAAGGTCTTCGAGATGCGCAGATTCACCGAGATCTGTCCCGGCCCTCGACCGAAATTCCTCGGCAGCAGGGTCTCATTGGACGTGGGATTGGGATCGAGATAGAGCCCGTCGTATTGATAGGGCGTGGGCGCCGGTGAGATGCCGGGGCGGGCATTGAACAACGTCGTGCCGTACAGGTCGCTTCCAGTCATGATGTCGAATGGAACGCCCGACTGAACGACAACGAATGGATTCAGCCGGATATTCCAACGAGTATTGATGGTTCCGCCCAGCGTGGCGCGATTCCGCACATCCGTCGCCGCGGGGCCGTATTGGCCGGCGAAGTTGTAAGGGTTGGGTGGTGACGTCCCAAGGCCGTCGGTATTGCTCATCGCGCGATTCAGCACGTAGAACCCAAATAGCGAAAACGCCGCATTCACTCGGGCGTTCACGTTCACCACCAACTGGTTCTGGTTGTATAAACCGGAGGACTGCATCAGGAACACCGGGTTCGGTTCGCCGAGAGGGAACGCGCCGGTCGGGGGAAAGGGAGCATTGATGTCGTTGGTGAGCAGTTCATGCAGCCCGTGCGAGTTCGTATACGTTACCGCGAGCGTCGTGTTCCAGGGCAATTGGCGCTCGAGGGTAGCCGACGATTGGATAATGTAGGGCGCGCGCAGATGGGAGTCCATTTCCTGCATCACCTGCGGCTCCGCTCGCAGTCCCGCTAACGAAGGTATGGCCGGGAAGAAATCCGGAGCCGTGATTACATACTGCTGTTGCAGCGTTCCGTTGTAGCGGCGGGCGGTAAGGACGTTGGCGAGCGCGAAACGATCGTAGAAAGTTCCGAAGCCGGCGCGCAGCACGGTCTTGGGGCGCGGGTTTTTGGCGCCGCCCGCAGGCGCCCAAGCAACGGCCAAGCGAGGGGCGAAATCGCGCCAATCGTGAATGTTGGTCTGCGTTTCGTAGCGCAGGCCGAGGCTCAAAGTGACGTTGGGACGCACTCGCCAATCGTCGCCCGCGAACGCCCCCAGGTCCTCTTGATGAACCGCCAAGCCGCGCTGACCAGCGTTCATGGTGAACTGGGCCGGACCGGCGCCCGCGATGCCTTGGAGAGTTTGCCGATAACTCTCGATGGAGTTGAAGATGAATGTGCCGTTGAAGTCGTTGGGCGAGACGTTGTCTTCCAGGACGCCCCGCAGGCGAACGCCGTACTTGAAAACGTGCGCGCCTTTGACGGTTGTCGTGTAGTTCTGTAGTTCGAAGAAGTTCTGCGTGTCGAATGACCGGCCAACCTGCGAGCCACCGTCGTTGAACGCGCCTAGCACTTCAATTTCCGGCGCATCGCTCTTCGCCAGCCGGTGCGTCGCTCCGCGGAAATATTGGAAGCGAGTCTCGTTGATGCTGCTGCCCAGCACAGCGGTTTCAGTGAGCTGAACGGTCTGATTTAGATAGCCATAATCGTAACCGCGTGAAGCCAGATCGAACGTACCGATGCCCGCGCCGTTAATGTCGGATTGGGTGATCGAATAGCGGATGATCAGTGTATTGTTGTCGTTCAACCGGTAATCGATACGCGGGCTGGCGCGCGTAAGAACCTGAGGGACAGTGTAAATGTTGAAGTACGGTTGAATGGCGAGCGTCTGAGGATTCAGCGTGATGGCGTTGGTGATGGCGCCGTTGTTCACCATGTTGCGCTGGCCGTCGAAAGTGAAGGACGCGCGTTGATTGATGGGGCCGGCCACGTTGCCTTCGATTTCGTTCAATAACAGCGGAGCCTTCTGCGCCGAATAGGGATTGCGGGAGTTCCAAACATCGTTCGCATAGTTGTAGTCGAGCGTGCCGCGATAGCGATCGGTTCCCGGCTTGGTGAAAATTTCGATGCGGCCGTAGCCGAGCCGGTCATACTCGGGCGCGAACGGATTCTGATTGATGCGAATCTCGCGGATGGAGTCTTTGGGCGGAAGCTCTCCTCCGCTGAATCCATCGACGAAAATGGTACCGCCGCCGGGACCGGCGGATGGACCGGCCAGCGCCTGTAGATCCGCTGCGAGATCGTCCGGATCGTCGGACAAGGCTTGCAAATCGTCGCCACGCAGCACGAGCGCTCCGGCATTGTTGGAGGGATCAGTTGTGACCGTGGGGCCAGTGGTCTCCTGGACAACCACATGCTGTGTTGTGGTGACGACGTCCAACTGGAGATTCAGGATCTGGGCTCCCGGAACCAGCGAAATTGTCGTTGCGCGCGGGCTGACGAGATCGGGCGCCGAGCCGGCCACGATGTAGTTTCCAGGAGCCAGCCCCACGAAAGAATACGACCCGTTGCCGTCGGCGGTTGTCGACTGGACGCGATCGCCGGGGCCCGTCAGTGTGACTTTGGCGCCTGGAACCAAGGCTCCCGCTTGATCGGTTACCTGTCCCCGCAGTGTGGCAGTTTGCGCGAGCGCGCTTGAGGCGAATGCCAGCAGCAATATCGGGATTAGGCTTTTCACGAGACTTCAGCCTAGCCGAAACTGCTGAAGATTGCCTGAATGGATTTACGCCAGCAATCCGCGGAATTTCGGAGTTTCGTAGCCTGGGAAAACCGATCGCAAGTTGGGATTGCCCAGGTGCCTGGCAACCAGTTCGCCGAGGACGTCGCGGAAATCGCTGGTGAGCGCCAGGTCGCGGCCTTCGTAAAGCTGCTCTTGCTGAAGCCCCGGCCATTCGCCGTAGATCTTGCCGCCGCGCACGTCGCCGCCCAGGACGAACATGACATTCGCGTGACCGTGATCGGTGCCGCGATCGCCGTTCTCTTTCACTGTTCGCCCGAACTCCGACATGGTCACCAGCGTGACGTCTTCCATGCGATCGCCCAAGTCCCGATAGAAGGCCGCGAGCGATTGCCCGAATTGCGCCAGATTATTCGCAAGCTGGCCAGAAGCCGGCTGTCCGCCGGTTTCGTTCACGTGAGTGTCCCAGCCGCCGATGTCGGCGAACGCGACTTCGACGCCCACGTTGGCCTTGATCAATTGCGCGATCTGCTGCAGACTTTTTCCAAACCCACCATTAGGATACGATGCGCCGTTCGCCGGCACATACACCTGCTTTTGCACAGACTGCATCATCTTCACGGCGTTGAATGTCTCTTTGGCGGTGCCATGCAGCATGGTGTCCAGAGAGTTTTCGTACATGCTTTCGAAGGTGGCTGCTCCCGCGCGGGTCATGCACTTGAAAATCGTTCAGGCTGCGGACCGCGACCGCGTCATTGTGTCCTCGCAGCGTGCGTGCGAGACTATCGCCCAAGCTGATAGCGCGCAGCGGCGACGAAGCACCAGATTCTTTTGGCAGCGCTCTATTTAACCAGCCGTCCGTAGCGCCCTTGTAGCCAGGCGTGCCAGATTCCATGTAATCCTGCGCGTCGAAATGCGAGCGCGTCGGATCCGGCGAGCCGACGGCGTCCACGATCGCCAGATGCTGTGCGTCGAACATGGGCTTGAGCGGAGCGAGGGCGGGATGCAGCCCGAAGAATCCGTCCAGGTCGATGGCGGAGTCCTTCGTGCCATCCGGCTTCGGTATCGCGATGGAGGGCCGCAGTTCGTAATAGCGCTGCTCTCCAAACGGAACCACCATGTTCAATCCGTCTACCGCGCCGCGCTGGAAGATGGCGACCAGGATTCTCTTACGCGTTTCCGCCGAAGTAGCGGCATAGACGGAGCGCGACAGCCATGCCGGCATGGAGCCGACGCCGAACATCGCGAGCGCGGAACCTTTCAGGAATACACGTCTCGATGGCATTTTTGTACTACCTCTTCTGAAAATCCGGCGACCCGATTACTAACGCGGCAATCAGCGCCGGGGTCTTTTGCTTGCTGTCCTTTTTATCTTCCAAAGCTTGGTCGATGGCCGCGCGCGTCGGCTGCGACATGGCGCGGAACATCAGGGCTTTCGCTACTTCGTTGGGATCGTCACCGAATCGCGATACATCCACCTTCACGCTTTCCACGTGATTTTGCGCAAGCTGCAGCGCGAAGTTCATCCGTCCGAGCAGAGCGGCCGAGTTGATCCATTCCGAATTCAGGTTGGAATAACCGGTGGGCTCAAGTTTCCGATAGAGCGGCTCGCCAAGCGTTCCCACTTGATTCGCGAGCGCCCATCCATCGATAACGCTGGCATCCAAGGCGCGCGCCGAACTCGCCACCATCTCGAAGGGCGTTTTCACCTTGGCGCGATAGGCGCCCTCGGACCAGAATTCCTTGGAATCCAGCATGGTCTTCATCACTTCGCGAATACTGCCGTTGGTGGCGAGGAAGGTCTGCGCCATTCTGCGGACCAGGGCTTCTGGCGGGTCGTCGGCGACGAAACGCTGGGCGAGTTCCTTTGATATGAAATGCGCCGTGGATGGGTGGTGCGCAAGAATATCGAGCACCTGCTCGCCGTCTTCGATGCCGCCTCCAGCCGCGATCACGTGACCCAGCACGATCTTCTCGCCCTTGTCGTGCAGCTTGTCGTTGTAGAAGAAGCCGCCACCTTCGCGAGGCGCCTTGATGGTCCAGCCGGTGAAACAGCGGGCCACCTCGGTGACGTCTTTCTGCGTATAGCCGCCATTCACGCCGAGCGTGTGCAGTTCCATCAGTTCGCGGCCGTAGTTTTCATTCAGACCGCGCTTCACCTTCCGCTTGGTGTCATTGGCGTCGATGTCGGGGCGCACGGACTCGAAGTTATCCAGGAAGAAAAGCATGGCCGGGCTTTTCGCGGTGGCTTCCAACAAATCGCGGAACTGGCCGAGTACATGCGGCCGGATCGCCAGGCGTTCGTACTCCGGGATCAGGAATCGATCGGCGCCTTTTTCGTAAAACACGTTGAAGTGGTTGAACCAGAAATCGTCCAGTTCTTCGGCAAGTTGCCGGGTGCTCTCGATCGCGCGCAACATCTTGGAATCTAGAAGATCATAGGCCACGACTTGCTGCGGACTGTTCAGCAGGAAGATTTCCCGGCGGATAGTGCTGGACGCGGGGGCGAAGAGCTGCAAGCGCTGCTTCTGATTCATCGCGATCAGCATGTCTTCGATGCGGTCGGACGGCATGGAGTCGAGCAGCTCGCGCTTCATTTCCACGTTGCCCGTACGCACAATCGCGAGCTCTTGGGGAGTGAGGATTTCTTCGAGCGCGCGGACTGATTCCAACTCGGCATTTGCGTCCCGCAGGGGGGCGGCCAATCCCGCCGCTTCGGCCCGCTTCACCTTATAGCGAGTGATCAGCCTTTCGATGCTGGCGCGCAGGAGGAGATCGTCGGGCATCGGCTGCCTGCCATTCGCGATGGCGCGGATCATCTGCGGCGCCGGATAATGCTGCAGCGTTTCGAGCGGCGTCATCCGAAGCGACTCCAGCTCCTGGAGGTGCGCTTCGAGTACCGGATTCTCCGCCATGCGATCGGGATGAAGCTGCTCGAAGATCCATTTCTTGAGGCCGATTTTCTTCACGCGCGCCACGTCGCCGGGCCGGGGACCGAAGGTCAGGCGATCGAGGGCGTGCAGTATTTGGTCGTCTTTAGAGAGCTTCTTTTGGAACAACTTGTTCTCAGTAGGCGGTTTAGGTGGCTTCGTTTTTGCGGCCGCCGACAGAGCCAGAAACACACTGCAAAGGGCTGGGGCCAGGAAAGTACTACTTGTTTTCATGAGCCTATAACCATTAAACGTCATTCCGGTTCAGAAGTTTACGACGAACTTCACCTTAGGGCTTGACAATGTATTATAAGACTAGTACATTATAACTTGGCCGTGGCACTCCAATCCGATCGCCGGTTCCAATTCGCGCTGGATCAGCGCAGCGGTGTTCCGGTTTACCGCCAGATCATTGACCAAGTGCTGGGCGGGATCGCGTCCGGGAAGCTGCGGGCGGGGGATCAACTGCCGACGGTGCGCCAACTCGCGGTGGATCTGGCGATCAATCCGAATACTGTGGTCCGCGCGTACCGGGAGCTTGAAATCCGCGAAGTACTGGCCACGCAGCAAGGCACAGGCACCTTCCTGACCGACAAGAAGCCGCCCGTGGATGAGATGGAACGCCGGCGCCGGATAGGGCAGCTTTGCGGAGAGCTTTTGTCGAGGGCCGGGGCGGAAGGAATCACGCTGCCGGAAATCATCGAGCAATTAACCGAACTACAGAATGAATCTGAGAGGAGAACCTGAACCATGGGACCGTTAGCGATTGCACGTACATTATCGAGAACCTCACCGTCGAGGCCGCAAGTCAGCGCTGTCGGCACAACCGTGTTTCTGATTTGTGTAGCCCTGGGGTTCGTACCCGCCGTCATCTACAAGAATCCCGCACCCGTCCTGGGCGGCATCGCGATCGGCCTGTATTTCCTGTTCGCGATTCGCGTAGCCGATCAATGGGAGAAGGCCGCGGTATTGCGGCTGGGCCGGTACATTGGCCTGCGCGGGCCGGGAATCTTCATCATCGTTCCCGTGATCGACAGGGTGAGTCTCTTTGTTGACCAACGGGTTCGCGTGGTGGAGGTGAAGGCAGAATCGGCGCTTACGCGCGACACGGTGCCGGTGAATGTGGACGCCATTGTGTTCTGGCTGGTGTGGAACGCGGAGAAATCGATCCTGGAGGTTGCCAATTTCAGCGAGGCGATCATGATGAGCGCGCAGACGGCGTTGCGCGAATCGATCGGGCGGCACGATCTGGCGCAGATGATCACGGAGCGCGAGACGCTCGGCCGCGAGTTGCAGCGCATTCTGGATGAAAAGACGAATCCGTGGGGGATCACCGTGCAGTCGGTCGAGATTCGCGACGTGCATATCCCGCAGGCGCTGGAAGACGCGATGTCGCGGCAGGCTCAGGCAGAGCGTGAACGGCAGGCTCGCATTATTCTGGGAACGGCTGAGACGGACATCGCGGCCAAGTTTGCCGAGGCCTCGGCGGTGTACATCAACAATCCGGTGGCGCTGCACCTGCGCGCGATGAACATGCTGTACGAAGCGATCAAGGAGAAGGGCTCGATGGTGATTGTGCCGTCGAGCGCGGTAGAGACGATGGGGCTGGGCGGGCTGCTTGGCACGACATCGCTATCGAACCAGAGGCAATAGCGGCAGCACATACGAAAGGAGCGCAGAAATGAAACTCGCAACTAAAGCGTATCTAGTAGGGATCATCCTGATCCTTGGGATCGGTGCCCAGACGCCTCCGCTTAAGAAAGGAGTCTCCGTTGACATGCCGGTTGCTAGTCATGCGGTAGAGATTCGGGCCGCCGACGAACAGAGTGCTCTGGTGGTCGCCATCACGGCAAACGGGAGAGTGTTTGTCGGTAGCGAGCCTAGCGAGCCGGCTGCGTTGAATAAATTGAGTGAAAGAACTGTGTATGTAAAGGCCGACGTTCGAGCACCGTATCAAACGGTGCTTGCGGTTTTGGACGCCCTACACGGCAAATCGGTGGTTCTGCTCAGTGCACCTCCCGAAACCGCGCTGAACCGTGGGTATGTACCGCCGTACGGGACGAAGATGATCGTACCTCGGTAAAATGAAGCATGTCGTCCAGCGTAACGGCGGTCGCAACGCCCGAAGAGATCGGCAAGTACGAATCTGTGATTGGGCTGGAAGTGCACGTCCAGCTCAACACGCGGACCAAAATTTTCTGCGGCTGCCCCACGGGGTTTGGCGCACCGCCGAACACCAACGTTTGTTCGGTGTGCCTGGGACTGCCGGGCGCCTTGCCGGTGCTGAATCGGCGGGCAGTCGAGATGGCGATTCAGGCCGCGCTCGCGACGCATTGCCGCGTGAATGCGTTTTCGCGATTCGCACGCAAGAACTATTTCTATCCGGACCTGCCCAAGGGCTATCAGATTTCGCAATATGACCAGCCGCTGGCCGAGCATGGGTGGCTGGAAGTCGCCGTGGATGGGGCGAAGAAGCGCATCGGCATCACGCGCATTCATCTGGAAGACGACGCGGGCAAGAGCATTCACGACGGCTTCAAAGATTCCGACCGCTACACCTACGTGGATTTGAATCGCAGCGGGACGCCGCTGATCGAGATCGTGAGCGAGCCGGATATTCGGTCGTCGGATGAGGCGCATGAGTATCTGACCGAGCTGAAGCAGATCATGCAGTACGTGGGCGTGTCCGAGTGCGACATGGAGAAAGGCCAACTGCGCTGCGATGCGAACGTGTCGGTGCGTTTGAAGGGCGCGGAGAAGTTTGGGACCAAGGTTGAGGTGAAGAACCTGAATTCGTTCCGCTTCGCCAAGATGGCGATGGATTATGAGATCGCGCGGCAAGTGGCCGTGGTGGAAGGCGGCGGGCGCATCGAGCAGGAATCGCGGCTGTATAACGTCGCGACGGGCGAGACGGTCGGGATGCGAAGCAAAGAGCACGCGCACGATTATCGTTATTTTCCCGAGCCGGATCTAGTGCCATTGCGGGTGAGCGAGGCGTGGCTGGCGGAGATTCGGGCGACGGTGCCGGAGCTACCGGCGGACAAGCGCAACCGATTTGTTGAAAGCTATGGTCTGCGTGAGTACGACGCGCAGGTTCTAACAAGCACGCGCGAGATCAGCGACTATTTCGAGAAGGCGGCGAAGGCGGCGGGCGATCCGCGGATGGCGGCGAATTGGGTGACGGGCGATTTATTGGGCGCGCTGAAGGGTGGCGAGATCACGGAATCTCCGGTACCGCCTGAGCAGTTGGGCGAATTAGTCGCGTTCATCGTGAAGGGCGAGATCAGCGGCAAGATGGCGAAGGATATTTTCGCCAAAATGTTCGAGACGGGCGAGTCAGCCGCGGCGATCATCGATCGCGAGGGTCTGCGGCAGATTTCAGCGACACCGGCGCGCTCGAGAAGATCGTGGACGAAGTAATCGCCGCGAGCCCGAAGCAGGTGGAGCAGTACAAATCGGGGAAGACCGGCGTGATCGGCTATCTGGTCGGACAGGTGATGAAGGCGAGCAAGGGGCAGGCGAATCCGGCGGCGGTGAATGAGCTGCTGAAGGGGAAATTATCCTAGCCACAGATGAACACCGATCAACACGGATTTGAGTTCATCTGTGTTTATCCGTGGTCTTATCGCTGGTTCGCTTTCAGGATCTTTTTCCGCAGGCGGATGGATTGCGGGGTCACTTCCACGAACTCGTCGTCGCGGATGAATTCGATGGCTTGCTCCAGGTTCAGAAGACGCGGCGGAACCAGGCGAATGGCTTCGTCGGAGGTGGAGGCGCGCATGTTGGTCAGCTTCTTTTCCTTGACGATGTTGACGTTCAAGTCCGCGTCGCGGGCGTTTTCGCCGACGATCATGCCTTCGTAAACCTCGGTGCCGGGGCTAACGAACATCTCGCCGCGCTCCTGCAGATTGAAGATCGCGTTGCCGGTGGTCTTGCCCGCACGGTCCGCAACCAGCGAGCCGGTGGGGCGCGAGGGAATGTCGCCCTGCCACTCGATGTAGCTGTGGAACAGCGTATTCAAGATGGCGGTGCCGCGCGTGTCGGTCATCATCTCGCTGCGCAGCCCGATCAGCCCGCGCGACGGCACGTGAAACTCCAGGCGCACGCGGCCCGAGCCGTGATTCACCATCTTGATCATCTTGCCTTTGCGCTGGCCCAGCTTCTCGATCACGACGCCGATGTAGGTCTCCGGGCAATCGATCACCAGCAATTCCATCGGCTCGTGCACTTTGTCGTTGATCTTCTTGGTGAGGATCTCGGGCTTGCCCACCATCATCTCGAAGCCTTCGCGCCGCATCATTTCGATGATGATGGCGAGTTGCAGTTCGCCGCGGCCCATCACCTTGAAGGCATCCGGACCGCCGGCTTCTTCCACGCGGATCGAAACGTTGGTGAGCAGTTCCTTGTCGAGGCGATCGCGCAGATTGCGCGACGTAACGAACTGGCCTTCGCGGCCCGAGAACGGCGACGTATTGATGGTGAACGTCATCGCGATGGTCGGCTCGTCGATCTGGATGTGCGGCAGCGGGCTGCGGATTCTCGACGCTGGTGACGGTCTCGCCGATGGTGATGCCTTCCACGCCTGCGATCGCCAGGACGTCGCCTGGGTAGCCGATGGTCTCGTCCACGCGCTTCAGGCCCTCGAAGGAATAGAGCTTGGTGATGCGCGTCTTTTGCAACGAGCCGTCGAGCTTGGCGATGGCCACTTCATCGCCGTAGCGCAGAATGCCCGAAAACACGCGGCCGATCGCCAGGCGCCCCAGATATTCGCTGTAGTCGAGATTCGCGACCAGGAGCTGGAGCGATGCGTCGGGATCGCCGGCCGGCGGCGGGATGTGCTTCAGGATGGTTTCGAACAGCGGGCGCAGGTCGTTCGAATCGTCTTCCATCGACATCTTCGCGATGCCGGCTTTGGCGTTGGTGTAGATCACCGGAAAATCGAGTTGATCTTCGGTGGCGTCCAAATCGATGAACAGGTCGTAGATTTCGTTCAGAACTTCCGGGAATGCGGGCGTCCGGCCGGTCGATCTTGTTGATCACGAGAATCGGCGGGAGCTTGGCTTCGAGCGCTTTCATCAGCACGTAGCGGGTCTGCGGCAGCGGGCCTTCGCTCGCGTCCACCAAAAGCATGACGCCGTCGACGATCTTGAGCGCGCGCTCCACTTCGCCGCCGAAGTCGCTGTGGCCGGGCGTATCGACAATGTTGATCTTGATACCGTGATAGCGGACGCCGGTAGTCTTCGCGAGAATGGTGATGCCGCGCTCGCGTTCGAGCTCGTTGGAATCCATCATGCGTTCGACGTGCTGCTCATTTGCGCGGAAAAGTCCGCTCTGGTTCAGCATGGCGTCCACCAGCGTGGTTTTGCCGTGATCGACGTGCGCAATGATGGCGATATTGCGCGTGAGCCGGTTATGCTGCTGCGCTTCGCTATGATCGGTAATGGGACTTAGGACTTCAGGTTGCATTCGGATACTACTATCGTCGCACGCCCAGACAGTTTGACCGAAACCACGCTGCCGGTGGTGGTGATTGTCGGACGGCCGAACGTCGGCAAGTCGACGCTTTTCAACGCGATCATCGGGCAGCGGCGGTCCATCGTGGGCGATGAGCCGGGCATCACGCGCGACCGCATTCACGGCGAAGCGTCGTACCTGGGGCGGCCGTTCGTGCTGATCGACACTGGCGGAATCATCCCGAATGACGCCGAGATGATCCCGACCGAGATTCTGAAGCAGGCGCGCGTGGCTCTGGACCGGGCGGCGCAGATCATTTTCCTGATCGATGGGCGGACGGAGATTACGGGTACCGATCGTGAGCTGGCGAAAGTGCTGCGGAAGCTCGGCAAGCCGGTAACGCTGGCGGTGAACAAGATCGACGCGACGGCGCGCGAGGGTCTGGCGCACGAATTTCATGCGCTCGGCTTCAAGGATCTCTATCCGATCTCGGCCGAGCACCGCATCGGGTTCGACGAGTTGCTGGAACATGTGACCGCGGGTTTTCCGGTCGGCTCGGACGAGGCTCGAGCCGGAACCGGAGACGCGGCCAATCAAAGTCGCGATCATCGGGCGGCCGAACGTTGGAAAATCCACGCTGCTGAATGCGCTGGTGGGCGAGGAGCGCTCGATTGTTTCGCCGGTGGCGGGCACGACGCGCGATGCCGTGGATCAGAGTCTGGTGCATGACGGCGTGGAGTACGTGTTCGTCGATACGGCGGGCATCCGGCGCAAGGGCAAGACCAAGCTGATGGCCGAGAAGCTGAGCGTGGTGATGGCGCGCCGCCACATCCGCATGGCGAATGTGGTGCTTGTTGGTGTTGGATGCCACCGAAAAAGTGCAGGCGCTGGATGCGACCATCGCGGGCTACGCGCACGAGGAAGGCCGGGCGCTGATTCTGTGCGTCAACAAGTGGGACGCGGCAGGCGACAAGGGCAAGCGCAATTTTACCGAAGAGATTCGCGATGAGCTGAAGTTTCTGGAATACGCGCCGATTGCGTTTGTCTCGGCCAAGACGGGCGCGGGCGTCACACGGCTATTCGGGATGATCAGCGATGCCTATGAGTCGGCTTCCAAGCGTGTGACCACGGGCGAGTTGAACCGGTTCGTCGAGATGCTGGAGTTCGAGTCGCGATATGAAGGTTTACTACATGACCCAGGGATCGGTGCGCCCGCCGACATTTATAGTTTTCACCGATAAGGCGAAGGACCTGCACTTCTCTTCCGAACGATTCTTGATCAATCAGCTTCGGAAGCGGTTTGGGTTTGAAGGAACGCCGATCCGGATCAAAGCCAGAAGAAGGTAATTAAAACGCGCGGACGGAGTCGATTCCGTTGGCTTGCAGGACCACCTGCATCTTCTCGAGCGCCGATTTGTGGATCTGCGAGACGCGGCTTTCGTTGATCCCGAGGATGCCGCCGATTTCCTTCATGGTCATTTCGTTGGTGTAGTACAGGAACACGACCTTCTGGTACCGTTCGGGAAGCGTCTTCATGGCGACGCCCAGGACCGAGCGCATCTGCTCGCGGGAGCACATATTATCGGGCTGGGTTTCAGGCTTGCTGGGAAAATCGGGCGCGGGCAGATCGTCGTGCTCGGCGGTGCGCGAGGAAGCCGAGATCAGGCCGACGCTTCGGAGGTCGACCATCATCTGGCGCCAGCGCTCCACTTCGATGCCGAGCTTCTGGGCCACTTCGGATTCGGTGGGCGTGCGCTGCAAGGTGGCCGCGAGCTCGCGCGTGGCGGCTTCCACTTGTTTGTGACGGCGGCGCAGATCGCGCGAAGCCCAGTCGAGCTGGCGAAGGCTGTCGAGGATTGCGCCCTTGATACGGTGCTTGGCGTAGCTGGAAAAGGCGACCTGTTTCTCGGGATTGAATTTGCCGGCGGCATCGAAAAGGCCGAGAACTCCGGCGTGAATCAGATCATCCAGGTCCACATGCACCGGCAGGTTTTCGTGCACCCGAACCGCGATGGCTTTCACCAGCGGCAAGTGCTCCAGAACGATGCGATCCCGGCGCGCGGTCTTTGCCGCTTGTAGTTTGGCCGCTTGCAATTTGGCCGCATGGATTCGAGTGGATTGAATTCTGGTGGTCTGAATTCTCGTGGGTTGAATGCTTATGGTTTGCATCGCTTGAGCTGTCTTGGTCTTCATTCCCTGAGTCCCTTTTTGCCTTAGTTTTTTTGTCTCACCCGGCTTGGCTTGACGCGCTCTAAGTGCAAGCCTGTCGCCACAGAGGGACTAAGGTAAAATTGCAGCGTTTTGTAGAGGCGTTTCCGAGGGACCCGGAGTGCTTACGTCATATGATTGAATGACATGCAAGCGGCACCCCCGAGGGCGATCAAGCGCACTGAATCGCAAGTACTAGAGTCCAAATCGCAAATCGTATTTTCGTTCTGGAACGTACTGGCTATCCGTGAATGCCGAAACGGTACGCGCGTTTCAAAATGAAACGTGATCCGCGTCCGCCCTTCTTCTCTTATCGGCGGATTTCAAGACACCTTCAGTCCCGGAAATTTAGGATAATTAGGGCCTTTGCAGTGTGGCGATGTACGTCTTCAATGCGAGGCCGGCCAGGAAGATCAGAACGACCCACAGAAATTTGCCATCCAGGGTCAGGGTAGCGAGCAGCGCGATCGCGGCGTAGCAGCCCAAGGCTAGGTAGAACTTTCGTCCTCGTGTTGGCCCAGTCTCAGGTACTGGATCGCCGGACTCGTTTTCGGGATCTAAGGACAATGCTTCTGTTGCTGCGCGGGGCTTATTGCTGCGCCGGCTTCTGGTTTTGCGCCGATGGCGCGGGCGCAGACCGTTCGGTCAGTTCGATGCGTGTGCCCCAAGGATCGGTCAGGAACGCAACTGCAAAGCCCATTTGCGGGACCTTGCGGTAGGGTGTGTCCAGCTTCACGCCGTTCGCTTCCAGAGTCTTGCAAAATTCTTCCAGGCTCTTGATTTCGAAGCCAATGTGATCTAGCGCCCGGCCCTTGGTGCCGGTAACCGGCGTATCGGTGGGGCTGAAGATCAGGGTGACGCCATTCAAGTTGCCCAGTTTGGCTTTGCCGAAGCCCTGCGCGCCCGCGCCGAAGTTGGTGACGTACCACTTCTGCATGGCGTCGACGTCCGGCGTAAAGAAATGGACCTGATGATTTTCGGAGACGGTGGTCAGGTTCGGGCCGGCCAGAAGCTCGATGCGGACATTGTCCGGTCCGAGGAAGAAAGCCTGGGTGGGGTTGTCCTTATTGGGATTCACTACCTGAATGGTGAAGTGCTGGGCCTCGACCTTCGCCAGAATATCCTTCATGTCGCGCACCCGGAATCCGACGTGATTGACGATGGAGCCCTCGGTGCCGGCCGTCGGATTGCCTTTATCGACGATCACCAGAACCTTCGGCAAGGTGTAGCCGTCGCGATCCGGCCCCATCTTGTTGGCGGTGGCGCCCATAATGTCCACCCAGAATTGGCGTTGGACCTCGGGGTCCTTTGTAAACAGATGGATGTGGCTGTTCGATACGCGCGGGTCGGTGGGCGGGGCCGGTGCGGGCGGGCCATTCTGGGCGAAACCGATCGGCGCCAGGGTCACCAGGGCGGCCGCAATCGAAAGCAGTCTCATTTTTTTCCTCCAGGCTTTTTGGCAATAAAAAGCGGGAACTCACAGCATACACCAAAAGGTATAATCTTCTGGAACTCTAGTCGCGGTGGAGGTGCCCTGTGGAAGAGCAAAAAACGAGCGTCCAGGAACAGACGCTGAGCGTCGGCGACGGCTTCGTCGGGATGCTGAATGTGTTCGTAGATCCGGCCGGGGCGGCCAAACGGGTTCCGGCCCCGCTGTCCTGGCTTTGGCCGCTGATTACGCTGACCGTCATCTATTTGGTGTCGGGTTACCTGATGCTCCCTTACACGATGAGTTTCATCGATTTGAGGATCAACCAGCAAATGAGCCAGCAAAACACGCCCGTGGAGCAGGCCGAGCGGGCCAGGACCGTCGCGCATATGATTTACCAATTCCTTCCTGTCGCCACCCCGGTGTTTGCCATTTTGCTGTTGCTGTTGTTTGCCTGGCTGGTGGGGGCGATGGGGTCCATTGCTGGATTGCGCACCAAGTTCCGCGACGTTTTCTCGCTGATGGCGGCCTGCACTTTGATTCAGTCGCTGCAAGCCATCGCGATCTATATCGTGGTTCATGCCAAGGGCGACGAGATCACCTCGCAGGAGCAGCTCACGCCTCCTTTTGGGCTCGACATCTTCCTGCAGAACATTCACGGCGCATTATTCGGGCTGGTGAATTTCTTTTCGATTTTCGAAATCTGGTTCCTGATCGTGTTCACGGTCGGCCTGGCTCATCTGGCAAAGTGCTCCAAGGGCAAAGCCTTTTTTGCGATCACGCCGGCTTGGGTGGTGCCGATGTTGTTGCGGGTTGTCCAGGGGATGCTCCAGCCCGGAAACTGACTTAACCGGCGTCCTCGGCGTCTTCGCTGGGCGGCCGCTTATGCTTGGGCTTCTTGCGCTGCTTCTTGGGAACGATCAGCTTAGGCGAAGGCACCGCGCCGATGCGTTCGCGCGCCAGCCGCCGGATCTCGGTCGGGACGTGGTACTTTTGGGGCTTCTTTTTCGCCACGCGGTTTTATCATCGTACACGGTTGCACAAGTTCAGAAACACGCACAGTGGGGCGCGAATGCTAGCGTTTGCTCGGATGCTTGGGTTGCAGCGGAACCCGCACAGACGGGGCGGCTTGAACGTAGATGACATCCCCTTCGCGATACCAGAACAGGCTCCAGCCCCACCCGTCCACATGTTCACACGCAGTGACATAGTCGTTGATCTCGAGTATGTACTGTTCCGGATCCGCGTTGAACGCGCAGTCCCATTCCAATGCTTGGATGACGCTAGCTAGCTGGGCTTGAGAGATTTCAGGTATTTGAGCCAGGGCCTGTTCGAACGAGGACAGGAGGACAACCTTGCAATTGGCCATCGTAGCCTGGTCGAGCGAGCCGAATCAACGCGACGTTGCGGCTTGCGGGGAAGCGGCTAGGGCCCGGTTCCGAGCGGCTTTCGACTCCTGAACCATTTCCAGCACGCGCGGAGTGATCAATTGCGCACGTTTGGCAACCACGCGGATCTGAGCAGTGGCTTCATCGAAAGTCCATTCCAACAGATCGCCCTCTTGGAGTTCGAAGATCTCTCGAATCTCGGGTGGGACCGTCACCTGAAACTTGCCGACAATCTTAGTCGTAATAGGGCGCATAACCATCCTTCTTCCTGGTACGATTATCCGATTTTCCGATTTTCATGTCAAGGCCCGTTCCCATCAATCGTCCGCAACCCTCACTCTCCGTGGTAGATAGCGATCAGATGGTAAGCTACCAGGGACAAGAAGCCTAGGGCCATGAACCCGATTCCCCAGTAACCCAAAAGGCTGGCGCGTCTGCCCATGACCTTGTCGGTGAAGTCGGGGTCGCCCACGGAAACATGCTCGTACTCGGCCGACAAACCATGCTTTCGGCCCCAGTCCCCTACCCGGTTCAAGCGTTTGATTTCCGACGCTTCCTTCCGCCGGAGGAAGAGATCTCGCGCCAGGATCAAAGCCCCGACGAAGTTCAGCAATTCGCCGATCGTTCCGATCCAATGCGCGAGATGGAAGTGCGCAAGCATATTCGACCGTATCATCGCACGGAGGTGGCGTAAGTCGGGTTCGCGAAGCGAGCGAGCGAGCGTTGAGTTCCGGCTGGAGGATGGGGTATCCTGATATCTGTACCAGAATGGCAAACACTTATTCAGCGCTGAAGCGCATGCGCCAGACCAAGCGGAAGACGATGGTGAACCGCCTCCGCAAATCGCGGCTCCGCCACCAGATCCGATCCGTGCGCCGGCTGATCGAACACAAAGACGCGAAGGGCGCGCAAGATGCGCTGTCGGCCACGTTCTCGCTGATCGACCGCTCGGCCCGCTGGGGCATCATCAAGAAGAACACCGCGGCGCGTTACAAGAGCCGTATCCAGGCTAGGCTCAAAGCTCTCGCCAGCTAGTTCGTCAGGCTCAGCACCAACTCTTCCATCACCACACGGTCGTCGGGACGGGTGTCTCGCAGCGCTTTGTCCGCCCAGAAGACCTTTTCGATAGCCCGCGCCAGTTTCTCATCGGGAAAAGCACTGACGGTTTGCTGCACCTGCTCGGCGCGGTCGCGCCAGATGCGGATGCCTTGGCTGGTGAAGTGGGCCTGAATCTGCTGCGCGGTCTTGAGTCCGGATTCGCGCGCGGCCATGGCCAGGCGGAATTGCGTGGCGAGGAAGGTCAGGGCCAGCGGCAGGTATTCGCCTTCGCGGAGAAGCGTGTCCAAGCTGTCGAGCGACCGCTTTCGATCGCCTCGCCCTAAAGCTCCCACCAGCGCGAAGATGGTGGACGCCTGCGCGTTCGGAACCAGGCGCAGGATATCGTCCGTTGTCACCTTGCGCGTGCCGCCTGTGTAAAGGCGCAGCTTTTCGATCTCGCTCGCGATGCGGCCGGCGTCAGCGGCGAGCGATTCCACCAGCAGCCCGATTTCCGAGAGTCCGATCTGCAATCCCGCTTCCTTGGCGAGATCCTGCGCGAGGCGCCGGGCGGACTCGATCGTGTATGGCCGCAGCTCGACCACGTCAGGAATGGCGGAATAGAATTTCTGCACGCGCTCGATTTTGGCGCGATCCTCGCCGTCGAAGTCGTAGCGGCCAGCCTCCAACACCAGCACGCAACCCGGCGAGTTCGGATGCTTCAGATACTCGGCCAAATCCGCCGCGGCGGCATTTTCGTCATCGCTCGCGGCCCGGCCACGCGGCAGGGCGCTCTCGGCTCCCGAAACCCACACCACGCGATTGGGCGCGAACAACGATAGCGAGCGCGCGTCGTCCAAAACCGCGGCTAGCGTGGTCTCTTCCAGATCGTGCCGGCTAAGGCCGTTCTCCCGATCTTCCGGCGCGAGCACCTTATCAATCAACGCGCGGCGGCATGCGCTCAACTGGTACGTTTCCGGCCCCAGAAATAGATACACCGGCGCGGGCGGCGTCTTTTGGATCCGCTGCAGGAACTGATCGGGACTCAAAAGTTCTCCAGAATCGAGCTGACCAGATCGCGCGCCACATCGCGGCTCAAACGCTGCAGCCCGGCGCCGCTTTCATCGAAGTATTGCGGATTGTTGGTAATGGAAAGCTCGTAGCGCTGATGCACTTGCATGGCGGGCTGCGCGTAGATGGTTTTGCCCGTGGCGCGATCTACCAGACTCACATTCAGGGTCACGTTGATTTGCAGGCCGCTGGTGCGTCCGGTGGCTTGGTCGATCACGGTGGGAAAGGCGATATAGTTCACGACCGTGCCGTGCAACACGGCGTCGGCCTGAGCCGGATCGATGACGGGCTTGTAGCGCGTGCGCGCGATGAATTCGCGGCTGATCGCCTCGGGAAGCTGATCGGTGAGCTTGTACTTCACGGTGGCATTGGCGAAAGGGGGGATCGCGATGGTATGGACGTCCTTCGGCACCAGGTCGGCTTTACCTGCCACGTGATAGCCGCAGGAGCCGAGCGTCAGGCACATCGCCGCGAGAGCGATTCCCGCCTTATTCCAGAAATGCACGTACAACCTCCCAGGCGTTTTCAGCCGCGATTTGCAGATTGTCAGCTACCAACCAAAACCACCAGGCGCGCGGCTGATTGCGATCCTGGAGTGATGGTGCCGACCGTGATTCCACCTTGCCCCGCCACGCCGACGTTTGTAGGCGGCTCATGATCCTTGGTGCGAACGTCGATGTTGCTCGATCCCAGCGCCTGAAAGATGGCATCCATTCCGGGGTTCTCTTCAAACTCCACCCAGGCCGAAATGCTGTAACCGTGGAACACAGGCGCCTGGACGAGACGCAGGGACGGCATGGGGGCGCCGCTCGACACCAGCAGGCTCGCAAGATGACGGTCGATCTTTTGTTCGATCTCCTCAAGCGAGAGCGCCGCGTCGGAGCCATACTGCGAGAGCATGTTGAAGCTGATCTGCGCATCGAATACGTCTTTCGGCAGCGGCTTGAAGGAAAGCAGCGCGACTGCCTGCTTTTGCAGTTCTTCGATGCCGGCCTGGCCGCGCTCGCTCACCGGCTCGAAAATTTCGACCACCGACCGCCGGATCGTACCGGCTTTTTGAAGATGCGTGAGGAGCAACGCAAGAGCAATGGCGGCGGGATGCGCGATGGTTTGAACGGCGCCCTTCGAGTCGAGCTCAGGCGATTCGACCATGGGCGCACGCAGCCGCGCCTCCGCCAAGTCTTCCAAACCGCCGCTGACATCGACGACGGCGGGAGCAGGTTTAGCACCGCGAATTTTCTCGTAAGCCTTCTCGCTGGATGTTTTGGAGCCGGCCAGCATGACGACGCGCGCCGAGCCCAGGTCGGCCAATTCGATGGAGGCCATGACGAGCGGCTCGTCACTGCCACGGGTGAGGATACTGGCGCCTTTGACTTCCTCGGCTTCGATGGAGGTGACAAGCTTCACGTTGACCGGGGCTTTGCGCGAATCCAGCAGCTCGTGGATTTCCTTGCCCAGTAGCGATTCGCCGCCGACGATCGCGATGGTGGCCCGCTGGCTGCTTCGATGAGAGTGCATTAGCTGGTTTGATGCTCCGGTTCCGTTTGCGGTTGCGGTGGAGGAGGGTGCGGACGGAAGCGGCGGCGGATAATTCCCGCGGCGCGAATCACGATGCCCGTGCGACACGTAGATCACCGACAAGGTCAACAGCACCGGCTGCGAATAGTTCCAGATCAGATAAATGATGACGCCAAAGAATATGACCGTCAGCGGCGACCGTGGGCCCGTCAGGTGGATCTCTTTGAAGCTGGGATACCGCCAGGTGCTGACCATCAGGAATGAAAGCAGCGCCAGCAGTGCAAGCCAGAGGGCCGAGTGGATCCACCACCCGAGCGGTACGCTGTCGGAGGCGTAGACGATGGCGGCGACGACCGCCGCGGCCGCAGGAATAGGAAGGCCGACGAAGTATTTGCGGTCCGGGCGTCCTGGATTTTTTGGCACTGGGTTGGTTTGGACATTGAACCGAGCCAGCCGCGCCGCGCCGCACAGCAAAAAGATGAAGGCGAGGAAGTAGCCCGCGCGGTGGTCCATCAGGAATCCGCCGGGTGTGACGAACTCGACGCCCCAGGTGAATGCGAGAACAGCGGGCGCGATGCCGAAGGTGATGACATCGGCGAGCGAGTCCATTTCGCGGCCGAAATCGCTAACGGTGTTCGTCATGCGGGCGATGCGGCCGTCGAGTCCATCCAGCACCACTGCCGCGCCGATGGCCTTTGCCGCCACTTCGAAATGGGGATTGCTGCCGAGCTGTCCTGTTGCGCCCAGCAGCGCGCCCTCGATCGATCGAATGATCGCGATGAATCCGAGAAAAATACTGCCCGCGGTGAAAAGCGTGGGAAGCGCGTAAGCCGCGCGACGGGGCCGCCGCGAGGGCGGACGGGAGTCAAAGAAGCGTTCCTTGAAAGTGAGGCGCGCCATTTTATGTGAGCCTTCGCTGGGCGAGAATGCTGGAGCCGCCGGCCACGCGTTGGCCGGTGCGGACTTGAATATCCCACTCGGGTCCCAGGAACACGTCGACGCGCGAGCCGAACTTGATGAGGCCGACGCGCTCGCCTTTGGCCACGGCATCGCCGGGCTTTTTGTAGCACACGATGCGGCGGGCGATGAGTCCGGCAATCTGCGCAAATCGGACGCTGGTGGAGTCGCCTGCGATGGTGAACGTGTTTCGCTCGTTTTTGGAGCTGGCGATTTCGCGGCTCGCGACCAGGAACTGGCCCTTGGTGTATTCGATATTGGTGATCTTGCCGGCGATGGGCGCGCGGTTCACGTGAACGTCAAAAATGTTCAGGAAGATGCTGATGCGCGTGCATTCGGCGCCGTCGCCGATCACGCTGACCACTTTGCCGTCGGCCGGAGAGACCGCGACGGGACCATCGGGAATGGTGCGACCCGGATCGCGGAAGAAATAGAGGCAGAACAGGGCGACAACGAATAGGGGGGCGGCAAATGCGGGGTGAATCAGGTACCCCATCAAAGCACCGGTCGCCCCGAAGACGACTCCGTAATAGATTCCGTCCTTAACCATTCGCTTTCCCTATTGTAGCGGCGGCGGGAGCTAGCGGGCTTCCATTTGCGTTTCAGATCGGTTAAGAAGGAGCAAGTGAGCGAGATGCTCCAAGCGGTTAGCCGGGCGTCAAAGCGATTGTCGGCGGTGGTGCACGAGGAGATGAGGGCGGGAGTGTACAGCCAGCCTCGCGACGGTTGCGTGCCTAGCGCCGTGGGTCGGGCTGTTTGGCAGCCTATTGGGCATGGCGAATTCGTTTCCCCCTTTTGACGGCCAAGCAGGATATATAAGGTGGGTCATCTTTGAAAATCTGTCGATATCGCTTTGGCCCACTGCGTTCGGCCTGCTGGTCGGTGTGGTGTCACTGTGGTTCTACCGGTATCTCTTAGGCAGACTTGACACCATTAATCTTGAGATGGAAAATGCGACTCTCGATTTGCGCAACCAACTGAGCCGCTTCCCCGGGCGGGTCACCGCCGGGTGCGCGATCGACGGCCGCATGTTCGGCGAGCAGCCTCCCGACGAGGTAACGCGAGGCGAAAAGTTCCAACGCCGCTGCTTGTTCCTCGCGGGCACCGCGCTTCTGGTAGCGTGGCTGGTCCAGGTTCTGAGCTCCGGGGAGTTGGTGCCATGGGTCCATCTGCCGCTGAAGTTCGTCGTCTCCTGCTTGGCTGCCTACCCGGTGTGGGTCAAGCTTCTGCGACGCAGGCCCGGCGGTCTGGTCGCTCTCGCCGCCATATTCTGCCTATGCTGGAGCGTAGCCGAACTCGTCTTGGGCACGCGTCTTCCCTAGGGCGCGTCACGTAAGGGACAATGAAGCCATGAGCGGAATCCAGTATGTCACCGACGAAAAGGGCCGCAAGGTGGCCGTTCTCATCGACCTCAAGAAGCATCGCGAACTGTGGCAAGATTTCGAGGATGTTCTTGTCTCGCGTTCGCGCCGCCACGAAAAACGGATTCCGCTGGAAAAGGTAAAGGCAGGTCTCATCAAGAGCGGCAAGCTCTCGCGTGAGTAGCGATGCCGCTAGATCTTCGAGACGCGGCATGATGCGAGCAACGACTTTCGAGGGAAGCCCGTGCAGCTCTTTCTCCGCACTTGCGCCCCGACCTGGCGGCTGCAAGAAACTCAAGGGCGGCGATAACGAATGGCGTATTCGTGTCGGTGATTACCGCATCGTCTACGAGATTGACGATACGGCCAAGACTGTCGATGTGACACCGATTGCACACCGGCGCGAGGTCTACGATTAGGTCCTTCAAAGTCTCCGCTCACACGCGCCGCTTGTTTCCACCTCGTCCGCCCGGCGTCGACTTGGATTAACGGCGTGACGCTTAGGTCGCATTCTTCGAATGCGCTATAAAAGATAGGAGATCAGAAAAGATCGGAGGCCCTCATCATGCTGCGCACCGTAGGGGCGGTCTTAGCGGGGTACATAGCTATCGGCGTCCTTGTAGTTCTCACGGACCTGATCTTTGCGGCCGCGATTCCGGGTTTCCGGGCCATGGCGACACCTCCGCCTAATTACTTCGTGATCGTGACGTGCACGGACACGCTGTACTCTATCGCCGGCGGATACTTGTGCGCGGTGATCGCGGGCGCTGCCATTCGCGGGGCAACCCTAGGGCTCATGATCTTCGGCGAGATCATGGGCGCTGCCTCAACTATCCTGCAATGGCACACACAGCCGCACTGGGCTGCAGTAGCGCTTCTGGTGCTGTTCCCGATTGCGGTGTGGATCGGATCCAGGCTGCGATTGGGTGGCAGCGAACAGGCCATGATGAGCCGCGCGGCATCGGCGACGAAATGAGGGGTCTCGCCGTTCTGGCGCTTCTGGGTTTCTTCGCTGCTCGCTCCCAAGCCGGCCGCCCGCTCGATCTTGAAGATTATTACCGCATCGAGACCGCATCCGCGCCTGCGATTTCCCCCAACGGTCGCTGGGTGGTCTTCGTCCGCACCAGCATCATCGAAGCCGAGAACCGGCGGCATACCGAGCTGTGGATCAGCCCATCCGACGGATCCAGGCCTGCCCTTCGACTCACGGGCCCCGCGTCCAACGCATCCGCTCCCCGCTGGAGTCCGGACAGCAAGCTGCTCGCGTTCCATTCCGATCGCAAAGCGGAGGGCGCGGAGAGCGACATCTGGTTCCTGCACATGGACGTTGCGCCCAATGACGCGGACGCGTTCCAGATTCCCGGCGTCGGCGGCATGCCGATCTTCAGCCCCGATAACCGCTGGATCGCGTTCACCAAGAAGACTCCGCCGCCGCCCGATCCGCCCGCCGAATCGCCGTTCGAAAAGCAGCTCGACCAGCGGTTCAAAGGGAGAATCTATGACTGGATGAATATCCGCTACGATCAGCGCGGCTACCTGGCCGATCCTCGCGATCCCCATGCCACGCCGCCTGCTGAGTTGTACCTGGTCCCCCGCGAAGGCGGCACAGGGAAGCAGATCACGCATCTCAACGTGGATATGACCGCGGCCGTTTGGCGTCCCGATAGCGGCGCGCTGGCCCTGATCGCAGATTCTCATCAGCGCGACGAATACTCATACGAGCGTGCCGATCTCTGGGTCGTCGATCTCGAAGGACAGATTCGCCGCCTGACCGACGATGGATTCGAATACAATTCGCCCACCTGGTCGCCCGACGGGAAGAATCTAGCGTTCCTCCGCAGCCAGGGATTGAACCTAATTCTTGCATCCCATCAGAAGCATGGCGCCGCGGTCGACATCTATCGCATGCCGGCGGCGGGCGGCGCGATGACGAATCTAACGCCGGACTTTGACCTGATCCCCGAGGCTCCCGCATGGAGCGGCGAGACCATCTATTTCCGGAGCGAAGTTGGCGGCGATGGTCATCTGTTCCGCATGGCCGCGGCTGGAGGGGCGCCGGTCCAGGTCACGAAGGGCGAGCGAGCGTTCGGCCGTTTCAGCTTCTCGGAACATTTCGATCGCATCGCGTACGATGCGCAGGATCCCACGCATCCGCCGGAGGCCTTCTCGTCCGGGATCGATGGCAGCGGCGAAATTAGGCTAAGCAGGCTCAATGACAAGCTCTTCGGCGAAGTCGATCTCAACCCCGCCGAGCGAATCCATTTTCCGAGTAAGGACGGAACGCACATCGAGGGCTGGATCGTGAAACCGCATTTGCGCACGGCATCCGTATCCGCTGATCCTGGATATTCACGGCGGTCCGCACATGGCCTACGGCAGCGAGTTCAACTTCGAAGTTCAATGGCTCTCGAACGCATACGTAGTGCTCTACACGAATCCGCGCGGGTCCACCGGATATGGTGAAAAATTCCTGTGGGCCACCTGGAATGGCTGGGGCAAGCTCGACTATGAAGACGTGATGGCGGGCGTGGACTACGCTGTCGCGCACTATCCGGTGGACCCCAAGCGCCTCGGCGTGACCGGCTACTCCTACGGCGGTTTCCTGACCAATTGGGTCATCACGCAAACCACGCGCTTCAAAGCCGCGGTGGTGGGCGCGGGCATTTCGAACTGGCTGAGCGATTACGGAACAGCCGACATTCCGCGGACCAAGGAAAGCGAATTCTCGGGCGCACCTTGGGACCCGGAAGCCAGTGAACGCCTGCGCGCGTTGTCTCCCATCACGTACGCCGGCAACGTTAAGACGCCGACCCTATTCGTCCACGGTGAATCCGATATGCGGGTTCCGATCGAAGAGGGCGAGCAAATGTACACCGCGCTCAAGAAGAACCACGTTGACGCGAAGTTCATCCGCTACCCGGGCAATTACCACGTTGGCTGGCCTCCCTGGGACATGGTCCACCGCCTGTATCAGGAAACGGGCTGGTGGCAGGAGCACCTGGAGTAGGGCTATCATGTCAGCGTCTGAAACACCCGCGCCGGGAATGCGTCCAAGGGGGGACGGTTACGAATGCCATGCTTGTTCCTGATCCTTACGCTGTTGTTCCCACGTGTCGCGCTGCTGATCCTGTTCTTCTTCACGCACTACCTGAGCCGGGCGTTCCACAGCGTCCTCCTCCTCATCCTGGGCTTCATATTTCTGCCATTCACGACGCTGGTGTACGCGTGGATGGTCAATAGCCACTTGCCTACGGAAGGGATCAATTTGCTGTGGCTTTTGATCGCAGTTCTAGTGGATCTAGGGGCGACTGGTCATGGATACAGCCGCCGCCGGGGGTAGTACCAAAACGGGTTTTGACGAGGCTGGACTTCCGGGGCACCGTGCTATACTGGCGAAGTCGGAGAAACCTTGTTATCTGCTAAGTGATTGATTTTAAAGCACTAACCTCATAGAAACTACCTAACTCTTTCGTTTTCAGTGATTTCCAGAAACCAAGCGCCTTCCGCTTGGAGACAAGCATCAGGGAGGAATTTACCGCATGAAGGATGTACTCTTGGTTGCCGGACTTTTGGCTACACCGTTCACAATCAGCGTTCAGCAATATCGAGCTCAGCCGCCCGTGGACCAGAAGGACCCCCGATTGTCCCAGCTGAAGAAGTTCTTTGCCGACCGCGATTGCCCGCTCAAAGACTCAGCGGGGGATTTTCTTGTGGCAGCCGACCAAAATGAGCTGGATTGGAGGCTGCTGCCCAGCATCTCATTCATTGAATCGAGTGGGGGCAAGGACTACCGCAACAATAACGTCCTTGGTTGGGCTTCCTGCAAGGAGCGCTTTCCGTCCGTGCGGGCGGGGATTCACTACGTGGCTGCGCAGCTTGGAAAATCAAGCAGATACAAGGGCAAAGACGTCGACACGAAACTGCAGATCTACAATCCGGTTCCCGAGTATTCGCAGCGTGTCAGGGCCGTGATGCGGACGATCGGATCTCGCCCTCAGCCGCACTCTCCGGCGCGAGCGCTAGCAGCGGATTGAACCGGGAATAGCGGGCCTAGCTCGTTTTTCCGCTCTATCCGCCCTGCATGATGTGAACGCCCCAGTACAATCCACCGAAGACGATCACGGCTATTGCGATTCCTATGGCCCAGCGGATCACCCGCTCGGTGTTAGACGACGATTTATGCTCGTCCAACTTAATTTGCTCGTCGAGGCTTTCGAACATTGATAACCTCCCTCAGGAGTCCGGTTGTATGATTCCAGTAACGAAACGAGCCACGACAAGTATATTCCTCATCGGCGCGGAAAGACAGCGCATTCGGTGCTTTGTTTTGAACGGATCCCGGTTGCAGGACGTTACAACGCCATGCGTTCGAGCTTGCGATAGAGCGTCTTCCGCTCGATTCCCAGAATCTTGGCCGCGCGGCTTTTGTTGCCGCCGGTGGCCGCGAGCACGCGCCGGATCTGGTCGGCTTCCGTGTCAGCCAGGCTCTCGCTCGCAGTGTCGCGAGGTTCGGTGAGTTCGATGGCTTCGCGAACCGCGGCATCATCAATGCGGCCCTGCGGAGTCACAATCACCAGCCGTTCGATCATATGCTGCAGTTGGCGCACATTGCCCGGCCAACTGTAGTTTTCAAGCGCCCGCAGCGCGGACTCGGTAATTCTCGCATTTTGCGCGTAGCGTTCGTTGTACTTTTTCAAAAAATAGTGCGCCAGCAGCGGCACATCGCCGCGCCGTTCCACGAGCGGGGGCAAAATAATGCGGACCACATTCAGGCGATACCACAAATCTTCGCGGAATTTGCCCTGGTCCACCATCTTTTGCAGATCGCGATTCGTGGCGGCGACCACCCGCACGTCCACTTTCTTGCCGCGCGGCGATCCCAAAGGCCGGATCTCTTTCTCCTGCAGGAATCGCAACAGGTTCAGTTGAAAGCCGAGTTCCAGATCGCCGATCTCGTCAAGAAACACCGTGCCATTATTCGCGGCTTCAAAAACGCCCATGCGATCCCGATCCGCGCCGGTGTATGCGCCCTTCAACGCGCCGAACAGTTCGCTTTCGAGCAGCGACGGGGCGATGGATCCGCAATCCACCGGCACGAAAGGCTGATGCGAGCGAGCGCTGTTGTTGTGAATCATGCGGGCGATCATTTCCTTACCTGTGCCGGTTTCACCTTCCAGCAGCACCGTCGCGTTGGTGGGCGCTACCAATGAGACGGTCTTGTAGATGTCGACCATCTTGGGCGAACTGCCGATCATTTCGCTTTCAGGCAGATCCTCGATCTCGGAATCCTTGTCGTCCTGGTGCTGCCCGACCGAAGCCTCGGCGCGCTTCACCGTGTCCAGCATGCGGTCCAGCTCGAACGGCTTAGCGATGTAGTCGAACGCGCCGCCCTGGGTGGCTTTCATCACCGTTTCGATGGTGCCGCGCGCGGTCATCAGGATCACTGCGCAATTCGGGTTATTCTTGCGCGCGCTTTCGAGCACATCCAGGCCGGTGCGCTCGTCAATATAAATATCCGAGATCACGATTGGGTAGGAATCGGCGCGCAGACGCTCCAGGGCTTCCCGCGTCGAAGACACGGCGTCCACGCTGTAGCCTTCCAATTCGAGAAAAGTGCGGATTGTATTTCGGACGGAATTGTCGTCTTCAACCACCAGAAGTCGATGCACGCTCACGCCACCTTACCCCTTATTAGACTGACACAGCCGGAGGCCGCGGCGCACGCGTGTTCTCCGCGAAGACCACGGTGAAGCAGGAACCCTGGCCCGGCTGGCTGGTCACTTCCATCTTGCCGCCGTGATGATGAACAATCTGTTCCACGATCGATAAGCCGATCCCAGTGCCCGTTTCGCCGGAGGCTTCTGCGCGCTTGGTCCGATAAAACTTCTGAAAGATCTGGCGCAGCTCTTTGGCGTCCATCCCGATGCCCTGATCCTGGACCGAAAGACGCAGCTGAGCGCCTTCGGCACGGCAGGCCACCGTGATCTGGGTGTCCGCCGGCGAGTACTTCACTGCATTCGTGAGCAGGTTGTAGATGGCGTATTCCATGAGCTCGCGATCGCCCTCGATCGAACCCTCCAGCTCACGCGTCTGGATCCGGATGTTCTTGCGCTCGGCCAACGGCAGCGCGCGACCAACGCACGCCCCGACAATATCGCGGACCTGGAACGGCTCCTTCTTGAGCTCCATCTGGCCGTCACTCAGGCGCTCTACGTCCAAGAAGGTTTGGATCATCCGCGCCAGCCGTTTCGATTCCACATTGATCATCTCGGCGATCTGCTTGCGCTTTTCCTCGCTCAGGTTGTAGCGGCCTATCAGTTCGCTCGACCCCTGGATGGCAGTCAGTGGCGTGCGCATTTCATGAGTGACGAAGTGGATGGCCTCTTGATAGCGGTGGCGCTCGGTTTCCGAATCGCGCAACGCCCGCCGCACCACGAAATGCTGATAGCTTGCCGCCGCGATTGCCGTGAGCCAAGCCGAGGCCAGTGGCGCGAAGAACGGGAACACAACGCCTTCACGGAACAGCAGGAAGGGCGCCACGTGCGCCGCGAGTAGCATGAGACCCGCGGTCGTGTAAGCCAACCATCCGGAAAGCAGCGCGAAGATCACTCCGGAGAGAATGCCCACTGCAACGCAAAAGCCGAGGACCGAGAGGTTCGAAGCATCCGTCAGGAATTGGCCGCGCTCCAAGGTTTCAAAGAGCTGTGCGTGAACCTCGACACCCGGGATGCGGCCCTGGCCATAAGGTGTCGCGACGCGGTCGTAGGTGGCCGATATCGAAGTGACGCCGATGAAGACAACCTTTCCGTTGAATTGCGCCGCCAATTCCGGTTTGTCGGCCAGGTCCTTCAGGGAAACATTGGGAATCGGCTCGCGCGTGTAGAGAACGCGCACCGGGCGGCCAACGATACCGGCTCGCGGCGCCGGAATCACTTCGTCTCCAATCTGCAGATCCTTGGGGGACTCGATGATTCGCGCGCCTCTGGCCAGCCGGAATGCTTCTAGCGCCAGCGACCAGTGCCTCTCCGCCGCTGTCCGTTCCTCCAAGGGAATCTCACGGGTGACGCCATCGCTCGACAACTCGTCGGCGCCGTCGTGGCCCACCGCGGAGGCATGCTGCCGGAAGATCGGGAGCGGATCTTCCCAGCGGCCGTTATCCATGTGCGCCGCGAGAACGAGGTTCTGAATGCCCTGCATGGCGCGGTCGAGCCGCTGGTCCTCGGCTGGGTCCTTCCAGGGATCGGACAAGACGACATCCAGCGCCACCGCCTTCGGATTCGCGCGCTTGATTAGATCAAACGCCTTGGTCCACATGCCGCGGTAGCCGCCCACGCCGCCCATGGAGTTGAAGGTAGCGTCGTCAATTGCCAGAATCACCGAATAAGAGGGACCGCCGGTGGGCGGATTGAGGCGGAACATCCAGTCGTAGGCGTAATCGTCGATCTCGCTCGCGAACGCAGTCCAGCCCAGGACGATCGCGATGGCCAGCGTCGCGGCGAGGATGACGACATAGCCTAGCGTCACCTTGGCTTGAGACCTCGGGTTATTTGGAGACGGCTTTTTCAATTTCGTCCGGCTCCTTGGGCAGAGCCGCGCTCAAGACCTTCGCTCCGTCGGCGGTGACAAGAACAACGTCCTCGATGCGCACACCGATCTGTTCTTCCGGAATATAAACGCCGGGCTCAATTGTAATCACCATGCCCGCTTCGAGGGGGCCCAGCGGCCCATCGTGAACCTGCAAGCCCACGGAATGCCCAATCCCGTGGGTGAAATACTTGCCGAGCGGCTCGCCGTGCAGGTCCTTGCCGTGCGCGTCGATGTAGTCGCGGGCGATCTTGGTGAGCGATTCGCCATCGCCAGTGAGCTGGGCGCCTGGCTTTACCGCCGCGATCGCCGCCTTCTGCCCACCGAGGACGATTTGATAGATCTCGCGCTCGCGCGCACTGAACTTGCCGCCGACAGGAACAGTGCGGGTGATGTCGCTGGCATACCCATCGCATTGGGCGGCGGCGTCCATCACCACCACCTCGCCCCGGTCCATGCGCCGCTGATTGGAGGAATAGTGCAAAATGGCGCCGTTCGGCCCGGAGCCGATGATGGGCGAGTATGAGGGCCCCTCGCAGCCGTTCTCGAGGAACGCGCCCATGAAGGTAGCCGCAATCTGATATTCGTATTCGCCGGCCGCCAGGCGCTTCCAGGCCGCGCGATGCGCCGCGACGCTGACGTCGGTGGCATGCTGGATGGCGGCGATCTCGGATGGCGATTTTATCGCGCGCAGCTTGGCGATCAGCGGCGTAGCATCGGCAACCTCGCGGAACGGGTAGCGGGCGCGCAACTGGCCGGCGTATGTTTCCGTCCACGGCGCAGAGAGGCGAGAGTGCGTTTCGAGCGCCTGGTCGAGCTCGGATTCCAGATTCTCGATCGGCAGGACTTTGTCGAAGCCGGTCTTGGCGCGGGCGTCGGGATCCTCAGGCGAGGCGCGGTGGCCATGATACCGTTCGGCATGGGCGTCGCGGCGGGGCAGAAACAGAATTTCGCTGGTGGGCGTGAGTAGGAGCACGGCGCCGGGCTCCGTCCAGCCAGTCAGATAGTAGAAGTTCGGCTCTTGTGCGAAGGCGAAGTAGGCGTCGTAAGGCTCGATCTGGCCTTTGAGGAGAAGCACCGCATCGGGCGGGCCCTCCAGGGATTTGCGCAAAGCTGCCCGGCGGGTGCGCAGTTCCTCCGACGGCGGAGCGGCCCAGAGAGCCGCCGCGAGCAAGGTCAATATGAAAGGCCGGATCAAATGCCAATTCTCCCAAAAATCCGGGGGAGTATGTGTCATATGAGTCGAAGAGCCGATACTACAGGTATGGACCTCGCGAAACACTGCATCGTCCGCCCGGGCAGCAACGTCCACCTCAAGCATCGCGATCCCGACGACACGTTCGGGAAAAAGCGCGACGACAAGGCGCACGAAAAGTCGCTCAACCGGCTGCGAGAGCTGCAACATTTGCTATACGCCGACAAGCGCTATTCGCTCTTGATTGTCCTGCAGGGGCTGGACGCGGCCGGCAAAGACGGCACCATCCGGCACGTCATGTCGGGAGTGAATCCGCAGGGCTGCGACGTCACCTCTTTCAAGGCGCCGACCACCGAGGAGCTGGCTCGCGACTTCTTGTGGCGTATCCACCGGGCCGTTCCACCGCGCGGCAACATCGGCATCTTCAATCGCTCGCACTATGAGGATGTCCTGATCGTGCGGGTCCACGAGCTGGTCCCGAAATCCGTGTGGCGGCACCGCTACCGGGAAATCAATGATTTCGAGCGGATGCTGGTGGATAACGGTGTCACCCTCCTGAAATTCTTCCTGCACATCAGCCGGGAAGAACAGCGGAAGCGCTTCGAGGCGCGTATCCAGGATTCATCGCGGAATTGGAAGCTCTCGCTGCCCGATTTTGAAGAGCGGCAGCATTGGGACAACTACACCGCCGCCTATGAGGCCGCGCTCAGCAAATGCAGCACTCCGGAGGCGCCTTGGTACGTGATCCCTGCCAACCGGAAGTGGTTCCGGAATTACCTGGTTGCGGAATTAGTAGTGGAGGCGCTAGATAACATGCGGTTAAAGTATCCCGCTCCGTCCGTCGATATTTCAAAAGTAGTACTCGAGTGATTGAAGACGCGACAATTTACCGGTCCAAGGAACAGGTCCTGTGCGATCTGGCCAAGGCGCTGGAATTCTCGGCCGAATCACTGGAATCCAATCGCAAGGGGCGGCTTTCCCCGGATCAGACCAAGCGGCTTGCGAAGCGTTGCGCAACGCCCGCTGGGCTAGCTGTGGTTCTCGCGTGGGCGCCCTTCCTGGTGTGGAGCTACCTGATCTCCGCCAGCCAGCAAATTCCCTTCGGAGCCGCTGTGCCTGTACTGCTTCACGAGCTCGCCCACGTCAAGGAGCTCTTCGAGGCACACGGCAAGATGGGCGGGGCGCTGATGCTGGGGTCGTTCATCATTTCCCTGGGACTCGCGGTATTGGTGGCGACGCGCGTTCCGATTGCCCTTTACTTCGATCTCCTTGACCGGAAGGTGATCAAGTCCGAGGGCCGAGTAGTGGCCCGCGAGGAAACGACCAATCGGGAAAATGGCCGGGATCCCATCGAGAAGTACTATTTCTCCTTGCGCTTCTTGAACATGCCGGTGAATCTGCGGGCTTACCGGGCACTGGAAGCCGGGTCCGTGTATCTGGTGTATCTGCTGCCTCGCAGCGAAGAGCTGGTTTCCATCGAGCCAAAAATCGACGACGCGCAGTAACACTAATCACCCCCTCTGCCCCTCCCTATTGGTAAAATAGGATCTCCCTCCGCGACAAATGCTCAAACGCATCACCGTGCATGGCGCCCGCCAGCACAATCTCAAAAATATCGACGTCGAGATCCCGCGCAACACCTTCACCGTTATTACGGGACTCAGCGGCTCCGGCAAATCCTCGCTCGCCTTCGACACCATCTACGCGGAAGGCCAGCGCCGCTACGTCGAAACGCTGTCGCCCTATGCGCGCCAGTTCCTGGATCAGATGGAACGGCCTGAAGTCGATTCGATCGACGGCCTCAGCCCGGCCATCTCCATCGAGCAGAAAACCACCAACCGCAGCCCGCGTTCCACCGTCGGCACCATCACGGAAATTTACGACTACTTGCGCGTGCTCTACTCGTCCATCGGCGTCCCGCATTGTCCCACTTGCGGCATCGAAATTTCGCGCCAGAGCACCGAGCAAATCCTGCAGCAAATCCTCGCGCTTCCCGAAGGCGAGCGCATCATGATCCTGGCGCCCATCGTGCGCGGCCGCAAGGGTGAATATAAGAAGGATCTGGAAAAACTGTCGCGCCAAGGTTTCGTGCGCGCCCGCGTCGACGGCGTGCTGCGTTCCCTCGACGAAGAGATCCCGCTCGACAAGCGCAAGAACCACACCATCGAAATCGTGGTGGATCGTCTGCCGCTCAAGCCGGGATCTGAAAAGCGCATCGAAGCTTCTATTGAGACCGCGGCTAAGCTCGCCAACGGGCTGGTCACCGTTTCAGTCGTCAACGGCGAAGAGAAGCTTTATTCGCAAAAGCTCGCGTGTCCTAATTGCGGCGCCAGCATCCCGCAGCTCGAGCCTCGCTCATTCTCGTTCAACAGCCCGTTTGGCGCGTGCGAAACTTGCCACGGGCTCGGCAGCACCTGGAGCTTCGATCCCGGCGAAGGTGATCGTCGATTCGTCCAAGCCGCTGCTCGATGGCGGACTCGGTCCCGGCGCCAGCTCGTCCTACATGCAGCAACAGCTCAACGACGGCGCTGCCAAGCTGCGCATCAAGATCAACAAGTCTTTCGAAGAGCTGCCGAAAAAATCGCAGGCGTTGCTGCTCGAAGGCGGCAACGGATTCGACGGCATCATCAAGATTCTCGCCGACACCTACGAGGAAGCCGGCCCCGGGTATCGCGAGTGGCTGATGGACTATATGTCGCCGTCGGTCTGTCCCGATTGTCAGGGCCGCCGGTTGCGTCCCAGCGGCCTTGCGGTGCGCGTGAAAGGCGCCGGCATTGCCGAACTCACCGAAATGTCTATCGATCGCGCGCTCGCTACCGTAAAAGCCTGGAAGCTGAATGAACGCGAACAGCAGATCGCCGCGCGTGTCATCGAAGAGATCCGCAATCGGCTGGAGTTCCTCACCGCGGTCGGCCTCAACTATTTGAGCCTCGCACGATCCTCGGCCACGCTCTCCGGCGGAGAAGCGCAGCGCATCCGCCTTGCCACGCAAATCGGTTCGAAACTCCGCGGCGTGCTCTATGTTCTCGACGAGCCTTCCATCGGATTGCACCCACGCGATAACGAGCGCCTTCTTAACACGCTTACGCGGCTCCGCGATCTCGGCAACACGGTGCTTGTCGTGGAGCACGATGCCGAAACCATCGAGCGCGCCGACTACGTTATCGATCTCGGACCGGGCGCCGGCCGTCTCGGCGGCGCTCTGGTTGCAGCGGGCACTCCGCGCGAGATCGAACGAAATCCCGCATCGCTTACCGGGCAGTATCTTTCCGGCGCAGTCCGCATCGAACCGCCCTCCGGACGACGCCGGGGCAACGGCAAGAAACTCACTGTGCACGGAGCGAGCGAACACAATCTGAAGGACGTCACGGCCGAATTTCCGCTGGGCTGCTTCATCGCCATCACGGGCGTTTCCGGCAGCGGTAAATCCACGCTCATCAACGACATTCTTTACCGCTCGCTGGCGAAGGAAATCTATGGATCGCATGACGCCCCAGGTGCGCACGATTCCATCGAAGGCCTGGAACACATCGATAAGGTTGTCGAGATCGATCAATCGCCCATCGGCCGCACTCCGCGCTCCAACCCGGCCACCTACACCGGCCTGTTCACGCCCATCCGCGAACTGTACGCGATGCTTCCCGAATCGCGAGAGCGCGGCTACAAAGCCGGCCGCTTCAGTTTCAACGTCAAGGGCGGACGCTGCGAAGCCTGCCAGGGCGACGGCCTGAAGCGCATCGAGATGAACTTCCTGCCCGATGTCTACGTCACTTGCGACGTGTGCCGCGGCCGCCGCTACAACAGCGAAACATTGCAAGTGAAGTACCGGGGCCTGTCCATCGCCGACCTGCTCGAATCCACGGTGGAGGACGCCGTCCCGATCCTCGAAAATATCCCGCAGATCAACGCCAAGCTGCGCACGCTGCACGACGTCGGACTCGGCTACATCCATCTTGGCCAGTCCTCCACCACGCTCTCGGGCGGCGAAGCGCAGCGCATCAAACTGGCGCGCGAATTGAGCAAGCGCCAGACGGGCCGGACGCTTTACATTCTCGACGAACCCACCACCGGCCTGCATTTCGAAGACGTCAAGCGGCTCCTCGATGTGCTCCAGCGCTTGGTCGATCTGGGCAATACTGTCATTGTGATTGAACATCAGCTCGACGTGGTCAAATCGGCCGATTGGATTATCGACATGGGCCCGGAAGGCGGCGAAAAGGGCGGCAGTGTTGTGGCATCCGGAACTCCCGAGCAGATCCTGCGATTCAAGAAAAGCTACACCGCGCAGGCGCTCGAAAAAGTGATGCGCACGGGCAAAGTTGCATGAGCAAATATGCCCACGAGCCACTGAGCTTTCAAGGACTCAAGACCGTCCCCATCCAAGCGCGCGGCGGAAAGGTTCGCATCGAGCATTTTGGGAAACCCTACGAGGGCGGCGGCGTCGCTGCTTGGCTCGATTCGCTCCCGCACATTCTCGCGGCGGATTCTCTGCGCTCCGTCGTCGATGCCCTGGTCAACGCGCGCGCGCGCAAGAAAATGATCATCTGGGGACTCGGCGGCCACGTCATCAAGTGCGGCCTTGCTCCGATCCTGATCGATCTCATGCGCCGAGGCTACGCGACCGCCTTCGCATTGAATGGCGCCGCCGCGATCCACGATTTCGAAATCGCCATCGCCGGACAAACCAGCGAAGATGTGGAAGCCGTGCTCCCCGATGGCAGTTTTGGCGCAGCCGAGGAAACCGGGCGCGAGTTCAACGCCGCCTTAGATTGCGACCAAGGTTTCGGGGAATCTCTCGGCCACCATCTCGAGACGATCGCCGATCCGCGCTTCGCTGCCTCCAGCCTGCTGTGCGAGGCATATCGCAACTCGACGCCGGTCACCGTCCACGTCGCCATCGGAACCGACACTCCGCACACGCATCCCAGCGCGAACGGCGACGCTCTGGGCCGGGCCACGCACCATGATTTTCGCCTGCTCTGCTCGCTCGTCAAGGACATCAATGACGGCGGCGTCTATCTCAACGTGGGATCGGCCGTCGTGCTGCCCGAAGTTTTCTTGAAGGCGGTCTCCGTGGTTCGCAATCTCGGCCATCCGCTCGCCAATTTCACCACCGTCAATTTCGATTTCCTCCAGCACTACCGGCCGAAGCTGAATGTGGTGGAACGCCCACACGCCCGCGCCGGCGGCCATGGCTACTCCATCACCGGCCATCACGAGATCATGATCCCGCTGCTCGCCGCGGCGCTGATTGAGCGCAGCCTCATGATTCCGCCCGCTCGGTCTTACCAACAACCAACCCACCAACAGCCAACAACCATTTTGGGACTACACCGATTTCTTCCTCTTCGTCGTTCCTGGTGTTTACCAGCTCTGGCCATCTCGCTCCTGGCTGGTCATCTGGCACTGACGAAGCTCAGTGTTCCGGTCCGGCTGCTGGTGCCTCAGATCCTTTGGTACACGCTCGCTTTCGCCGCGCTCAAAGCGATTGCTTGAATTCCGCTATCAACAGCCTTTTTGGCGATCGCTCGGCTGGCGGGCGCTCTCATTCCCCGCCGCAGCGGGCGCGTTTCTCGCCGGCCCGTTGCTGGCTCTCGCACTCGGCCTGCTCGGCGCGGCGTTGCACGCTCCCGAAATCGATCTCCCCTTCCAGCCGATGCTCGGCTCCACGGCCACAACGTTTTGCTTGGAATCGTCGTCGTGATTCTCGGCCCCGTCTGCGAGGAACTGGCCTTTCGCGGATTCCTGATGCCGCTGCTGATTCGCAGTCTCGGAGCCGCCGGCGGCATCGTGCTAACGGGAGTCATCTTTGGAAGCATTCACGGATATGAGTACGAATGGTCCTGGCAGTTTATGCTGCTGATCTCGCTAGCAGGCTGCATATTCGGCTGGGCCCGGTACAAGACTCGGTCCACGATCGCCGGCGCGCTGATGCATTCCACTTTCAATCTCGCGCAATTTGCCGCCTTCCTCTGGAAAACCAGGACTCTATGATTGAAACCATCCAATGGACCGACGTCCGGCGTGGTCATGATCGATCAAACCCGCCTTCCGCGCGAAGAGATCTACGTCACTTGCACGCGATTACCGGCAAGTCGCCGAGGCCATTCGCTCCATGGTGATCCGCGGCGCGCCGGCCATCGGCGTTGCAGCCGCCATGGGAATTGCGCTCGGCATGCGGCACGCCGAGGTCCAGCGCCGAGTTCGACGAGCATCTGCGAAACCATCCGCGCGACGCGCCCCACGGCCGTGAATCTGTTTTGGGCCATCGAGCGCATGCGCGGCGTTTTTGCTGAATCGAGCGCGTCTCGCTTCGGATGAAATCCGCGAGCGGCTGATCGCCGAAGCGATCCAAATCCGCCTGGAAGACATCGCCATCAACGAATGCATCGGAAGAAACGGCGCGCCTCTGATTCCCGACGGCAAAACCGTACTCACGCACTGCAACGCGGGCGCGCTCGCCACCGCCGGCTATGGCACCGCGCTCGGCGTGATTCGCGCGGCCGTCGCGGCCGGCAAGAAGATCGATGTCTTCGCCGATGAGACCCGGCCCTTTCTGCAAGGCGCGCGCCTCACCATTTGGGAACTCCAGCACGACAACATCCCCGCCACCCTGATCACCGACAACATGGCCGGCCACTTCCTGCACTCCGGCCGCATCGGCTGCGTCGTCGTGGGCGCCGACCGCATCGCTGCCAACGGCGATGTCGCAAACAAGATCGGCACCTACTCGGTCGCTGTTCTCGCCAAGGAAAACAACGTTCCGTTCTATGTGGCTGCACCGATCTCCACGCTTGACCTGAGCCTCGCGTCAGGCGACGAGATCCCCATCGAGCAACGCGCGGCCACCGAAGTTACGCACGTTCACGGCGTGCCCGTGGCGCCGCGAAGGAACCCAGGTGGCCAATCCCGCCTTCGACGTGACGCCCAACCGCTACGTCACGGCCATCATCACGGAGCGCGGCGTCGCGCGCGCGCCCTATGGAGACACGCTCCGAAAGTTGGTAGGTTAAGACTATGCTTCGTTACGCGCTCTGCGTTCTCGCCGCCTGCGGCCTGTTGTTGGGAGCATCGGGCGAGTTGTCCAACCGCCGCGCGCCAGGCTTCGCGCTTCCGGATCCTTCCTATGAGCACTACTACGATCTGCAGGATTATCGCCGGCAAAGTGGTGCTCATCGACATCATGTCGACGCACTGCCCGCACTGTCTGTTGTTGTCCACCACGCTCGAGCAAGTGAAAGCGCGCTACGGCGATAAGGTCGCAATCTTAGAAGTGGTACTGCCCCCGGACAACCAAGCAACTGTTGCGAAGTTCATCCAAACCAACAACGTCACGGTTCCCGTGCTGTGCGATATGGGGCAAATGACCGCATCCTACTTCAAGGCGACGCCCAGCACCATGAGTACGATCGCGGTTCCACATCTGTTCCTGATCGATAAGAAGGGCATGATCCGCAATGACTACCCGTATGAGGAATCTACCCTGCCCATTTTCGAAGGTGCGGGATTGTTCGCGGAAATCGAAAAATTGCTGAAGTAAATACCACACGTTCGTCGGCCGGTTGACTCAGCGCCGGGCACGTCTTGCCGCTAAGTACCTCATCCCTAACGAACTCGGCCACTATTTTCAAGTTGGCAAGGGAATTGCTCCCGTTGCTGTCAAGCTGCAGGATTGATCCGCAGCGGTTCAAACAGGAGGGTGTTCCCATGAAGGCATCAAGCTGCAAACCTGCGCAATCCAAGCCGGTGCAATTCGGGCCGGCGCAATTCAGGCCCGCACCTGACGACTTCGAGACAGCGGTGATCGCTGAGCTGCGGCACTTGCGCACGAGCGAAAAGCTTTTGCAAAGGATGTATCCGCGTCTGAAGGGCGCCCCGCAACTTCGGAACCGGTTTCTCGATCAGCTCGCGGAAATGCAGCGGCGTGCTCAGCGGCTGGATGCGGTTCTCAATCCAGTTGGCGCATTGCAGTTTGCACCACCCATTGCTTAGCGGGCCGATTCTCAGGATCCTCAAAATTCCGGGGTGCTAAGATGTTGGTGATTCCTCACCATGGGCACGCACGGCGTCAAAGTCATCGTGATCTATCCCAGGCCGCAAGATGAACCGGCCTTCGAAACCGCATATTTGGAACAGCATGTTCCGCTGGTGGAGCAGAAACTCAAAGGCATCACCCGTCTGGTTCTGACGAAGGTCAATGGGTCGCCGAACGGCAAAGTGGCTGCGTACCGAATTGCGGAAGTCTACTTCTCCAGCATGGATGATTTGACGAAGGTCATCGAATCGGACGCCGGCAAAGAAGTAATCGCGCACGCACAATCGATCTCCACCGGAGGGCCTCCACTCATCCTCATCTGCGAGGAAGAATCCTTCGTGTTTTGGTAGGTTGAAGCGGTAGTCTACTTAGCCAGAACTTCTTTCACTTTGTCGAGCAGCGAACCGAGAGTAAACGGCTTTTGAAGAAAAGCGGTGCCCGCGGGCAGCTCGCCCGAGTACACCGAAGCGTCGTCGGTGTAGCCGGAAACGTAGAGCACCTTCATGTCGTGCCCTTGCGTTTGGAGACGTTCCACCAATTCGCGGCCGCCCATTTGCGGCATCAGCACATCGGTGATCAAAAGCTCCACGCGTGGGCCGTGTTCGCGGCACAGCGCGAGCGCTTCCTGACCGTTGGCCGCTTCCAGTACTTCGTAACCTTGCCTCCGCAGGATCTTTCGCACCAGCGCGCGTATGCCGGCTTCGTCTTCGACTACCAGGATGGTCGCAAGCGGCGCCGGTGGTTCGGGCGGAAGAGGCGGCGGCTCGGCGGCGCTGGCAACTCCAACAGGTTCGATAGCCTCGCGCGCCGGGCCTTCCGCGCGCGGCAGAAAAACGCGGAACACGGAGACGGCGTGCGGTGCCGTTGGAGACCGAGATATCGCCTCCCCATTGCCGCACGATGCCGTAGGCGCGGGATAGGGTGGCAGCGACGTCGTCCCATGGCTCCTTGCCCGGAAGCGAGCACTCAAACAGCGCGGCCTTCGCTTCGACATCCAGCGGCTGCGCCGGCGCGATGATCGAGATCACGGCATATGTTCCGGGCCGGAGCGGAGCGTTCGGGCGCCGCAAATCCTCGGTGATCTCGAGGCGTGAAGTCTCCAGCGTGATTCGTTCGCCGGCGTGCATGCCCTGCCGCGCGCGCTCGACGATCGCGGTGAGAACGTGCTCCAACTGCATGGCATCGGCGCGCACGCGGTTCGGTTCCCCGGACAGACGCAGATCCAAGCCAACGTGCGTTCCAAGCAGCGCATTCAGCCGCAGGCTGATTCTTCCGAGCGCGGATTCCAGTTCCAGTTCCGCGAGCCTCTTGGCCTTGCCGCCGCGCGAACGAAAGCAAGTTGGCTGGTGAGCCCGCCCACTCGTTCGGTGGCGGCCAGGATTTCCTGAACATCGGCTCCGCATAGTGCTACCGGCCGGCAATGACGTGAGCAGCTCTTCGCTGTAGCCGGTGAGGATCATGAGCATGTTGTTCAAGTCGTGCGCCATGCGGCTGGCCAGGCGCGACACGGCCTCCACTCGCTCGGCTTGGACAAGCTGGTCTTCCAGCATACGGCGCTCGGTGACATCCACGGCGACGCCGATCATGTAGCGGGGCTGGCCCTCGGCCGCCGGGAAGCAATCGCGAATATTCACGCAGCCAAACCGAGCCGCCGCCGGCTGTGATGGCCTGGAACTCGCAGGAATGGGCGGCGCCTGTTTCGATGGCCCGTTGATAGGACTGCGCGACCCAATCGCGATCCGACGTTATCGATGCGATCCAGCCAGAACGACGGATGGCTGGTCCAATGTTCCGGAGCGAAGCCCAAGCAGCTTTCCCGCTTGCGGGCTGGCGAAGACGAAATTCATCGAGGGCAGTTCCACGGCCCAAATGACGGCGTCGAGATTGTCGATGAACTCGGACGCGGCCACGGCGGGCGGTGGACGGAGGTACTTCGATCGGCACGCAGCGGTCTCAACGATCGGGAGCAGGCCCTGCGCGGCACGCTTCCACCGACGTCAGATCTTCAATGCTGAGCAGCGCTTCCTGGGCGGCTTCTTCGTCCCAATTGCGAATTGCGAGGATGCCGACGCGCAGGCGGCGTTGGTCGCGGCTGGTTTCAACCATGACGCCCGTCTCGGCAATGCCGGTCTTCAGCACTCCTTCAATGCGATCCAGCAACGAACTCGGGAGTATGGTGTCCATGCGGCGATGCGAGGATTCGCCGGTTTGCAGTCCAAAGATCTTGCGCGCCGCTGCGTTGGCCAGCAGGATGCTCAGGTCGGAGGACAGGACCATCAGCCCGACGGGAATGGACGCGACGATCTCCTGGTAGTAGCGGCGCTGGGTCTCGACGAGCGCCAAAAGGCGCGCGACTTCTCTAGCCCGCCACTGATCCAAATCAGTTCTCTCCATCTGTCATCCCAACTATCAGTCTTCACCTTACGGACAGGTGAGAACAAGGTACTTTCTCTCCAAACCGTACTGCGAAGTACTACGGCTTTAGGGCCTTTGGTTCCAGCACTTGCTCGGGGTTGGCCCATTATAGCCCCCATAAAAAGAATTCGTCCGGGCGCTCGTAGCTTCGGCGCGCGAATGACGCGAGAATGAAAGTGATGCGACTGTGACCTCCTCTCCGGTGGCTGGCACCGCTGGTTCTTTTCCTGTCCGCCTGTTCGGACGCTCCCAAAACGGCTACTGAGAAACAGCCTCCCAAGCCGCCCGAGGCGCTGACGGGGCGGCAGGCGTTCCAACGCATGTATCCGCAGGCACGAGGCTGGGCGCCGGATGCGCTTCCGCTCGAAATCCGCAGCATCCACTGGCGCAAGTGAAAGCGGAACCGGGCAAGTCGGGCGCCTGGCAGGTGATTTTCGTTTCGGCGTCGCGAGGAAAGGCCAAGACCTATACGTACTCGGCGGTGGAGGAGGAGGGCAACCTGCACGAAGGGGTGTTCGGGGGAATCGAGGAGGATTACACGCCGCGGCCACCGCAGTCGACGTTCGAGGTCGCCGCGATCAAGGTGGATTCCGACGAAGCCTACAAGACCGCGGCTGAGAAGAGCGCGGACTACATCAAGAAGAATCCCGACAAGCCGGTGATGTTTCTGATGGAGCTCACCAAGCGGTTTCCGGACGTGACGTGGCGGGTGATCTGGGGCGGGTCAGTGGGGACCAGCGACTATTCAGTGTATGTGGATGGGACGACGGGGAATTATTTGGAGAAGATGCATTAGGGCACCGAAGTTAGCCCAGAATATCCCAGTCGTCCGGATCTATGTCGCCCCAACCTCCACCTCGATTGTTCGAGCCTTCGTAGGGCGCGCCGCTTGAGGCGGCTCGAAGTGCGGCTCAAGGGCTTCCCTGAGATTTGCGAGAGCTTCTTCTTCGGACTCGCCATGGCTGGCGATGTCATCTTTCGCAGGGGTGGGGACAAATGCGCATCAATTGCGAGATCGGCGATCTAGCGACGTCCGTGGTTGGTGTAATCGCGGATGGTCCAGCCCTCCGGGTCGGGCTTGACGCGCTTCTGGATTTCGCGAATCCGGGCAGCCGCGGCTTGAGCTTTCTGGCGACTTGATTGAACGTCATCAATGTGGGCCTTTTCGCGCGCGAGCACGAGTACCCATTCATCTACAGATAGCCCTTGCGCCGCTGCTTGCCGCGTTAAAAGCGCCACGCTTTCATCCGACAGTTCGATTGCTTGGCTCATGTCAGCTGGCCTTTTTTCAAGTATACGCTTTGGCCGAATCAGTTGGCTTTTGGGCGCTTTTTCTTCGGGATTTCGATCACGGCGGGCGTTCGCATTTGCACTACGGGAATCAGCGACCGCCTGGATTCAGCACCGGCGCTTGCGCGGGCCTGGTGCGCGAATTCCTGATTGAGCGTGGCGACGAACGCCTCGATTTGATCCTGCATCGCGGCCATCTTCTCGCGCATGTTGAGGATGATTTCGACGCCGGCCAGATTCACGCCCAAGATCGCGCGTGAGCTTCAGAATCACTTCCAGGCGCTCCAGATCGTCGTCGGTGTAGAGGCGCGTGTTGCCTTCGCTGCGCGAGGGCGCGAGCAGGCCTTCGCGCTCGTACAGGCGCAAGGTTTGCGGATGGATCTGGTATTGCTCGGCGACGGCCGAGATCATGTAAGCGGCTTTGGATCGGGCTTTAGCCATGATTACACCTTGCTCCAAATTTCCTTGCGCGGATCTTCCGTATTCACCTGCGACAGCTCGCGCAGCAGCTCCCGCGTGCGCTCATCATGCACCTTGGGCGCCTGGATGACCACCTCGACGATTTCGTCGCCGCGCTGATTCTTGCGCGCGTTCATGACGCCCTTTTCGCGCAAGCGGAACTTCTGCTGATTCTGCGTTCCCTGCGGCACCTTGAGCAAAGCCCGGCCGTCGATGGTGGGGACTTCGATCTTGGCGCCCAGCCCGGCTTCCGATACCGTGACCGGCACCTGGATGTGAATATCGTCGCCGTCGCGGCGGAAAAACGGCATGCGGCTCCACGCGAACCGTGATGTAGAGGTCGCCGGCAGCGCCGCCCATCCGTCCGGCATTGCCTTTGCCTGCCGACGCGCAGCCGCGAGCCCGATTGAGCGCCTGGCGGAATGCGGACATCGACCACTTCGGATTTCGACAAGACGCCCATCGCCGTGACAGGTGGGGCAGACGTTCTCGCAGCCGGCCCTTGCCGTCGCAACGCGGGCAAGTGAGGCTGAACTTCATCGCGCCCGCCATCTGCGTCGACGTTGCCCGGTGCCATCGCACTCCGGGCACACCGTGGAAGCGCCGCCGACCGAGCCGCTGCCGTTGCAGGTCTCGCAGATTTCCTGGCGCGCGACGTTCAGCCGCACCTGCGTGCCGCGGATGGATTGCCAGAAATCGATGTCCAGCCCGTATTCCAGGTCGGAACCTTTTTCGGGACCGCCACCCGGCCGCTCGCCCCGGTGGCTGCCGAAGAACTGGCTGAAGATGTCGCGGAATGCTCCCGTGCCGCCCGCTGCTGCGGCGCCGCCGTGTTTGGTTCACGTACTCGGAAAAATCGAAGCCACCGAAACCCATGCCGGGCTGGCCGGCGCCCGCGCCTGGTCCGCCGCCCGGACCGCCCGGAGGAATGTTGTCGGAATAGAAGCCGTACTGATCGTAGACCTGGCGCTTCTTGGCATCGCTCAGGATGTCGTAGGCTTCCTGAACTTTCTTGAAGCGCTCCTCGGAGGCTTTGTCGCCGGGATTCAGGTCGGGATGATACTTGCGCGCCAGCTTGCGGTACGCCTTGCGGATCTCGTCCTCCTTGGCGCCACGAGATACGCCGAGCGTTTCGTAGTAATCCTGTTTGCTTGCGGCTGGCATAGACTGGTTCCTGGTGGCTGGTTCCTGGTGGCTCAGCGAGTGCGAGACTACCAGCCACCAAGCACTAACCGGACCAGCCACTGGCTTTACTTCTTGTCGTCGACGTCCACGAACTCGGCGTCCACAACATTGTCCTTCGGCTTCGACTCTCCGCCGCCGGCTCCGTTGCCATCGGCGCCCGGCGTCACCCTGCGGCGGCGTGCCACCCGGCTGGCTGGAAGCCTTGTACATCGCCTCGGCCAGTTTGTGGCTGGCGGTTTCGAGCTTGGAAGTGGCCTGGTTGATGCGATCGATGCCGCCTTCCTGCATCGCTTTCTTGGTCTCTGCGAGCGCGTCCTCCACCGCTTTGGCGTCGTCGGCGCTGACTTTGTCGCGATGCTCCTTCAGCATCTTTTCGATGTTGTAGACCATCGCGTCGGCCCGGTTGCGGGACTCGATTTCTTCCTTCTTCTTGCGGTCGTCGGAGGCGTGCGACTCGGCGTCCCGCGCCATCTTCTCCACTTCGTCCTTGCTCAGGCCCGAAGAAGACGTGATGGTGATCTTCTGCTCGTTGTTGGTGGCCTTGTCCTTGGCCGTGACGTTCAGGATGCCGTTGGCGTCGATGTCGAACGTGACTTCGACCTGCGGAATCCCGCGCGGAGCCGGCGGAATGCCCACCAGTTGGAACACGCCCAGCATTTTGTTGTCGGCCGCCATGGCGCGCTCGCCCTGGTAGACCTTGATCTCGACCGACGTCTGGCTGTCGGATGCGGTCGAGAACATCTCGCTCTTGCGCGTGGGGATGGTGGTGTTGCGCTCGATCAGCCGCGTGAACACGCCGCCCAGCGTTTCGATGCCGAGCGAGAGCGGAGTAACGTCGAGCAGCAGCACGTCCTTCACTTCGCCGCCCAGCACGCCGCCCTGCACCGCCGCGCCCACCGCGACCACTTCGTCGGGGTTCACGCTCTTGTTCGGTTCCTTGGCGAACAGATCGCGCACCTGTTGCTGGACCTTGGGCATGCGCGTGGAACCGCCCACCAGCACCACTTCGTCGATCTGCGCCGGTGTGACGCTGGCATCGGTAATGGCCTGCCTGCAAGGGCCGCTGGCGCGATCCAGAATATCGGCGACCATCTGCTCCAGCCGCGCCCGCGTCAGCTTCACGTTCATGTGCTTGGGACCGCTGGCATCGGCCGTCAGGAACGGCAGATTGATTTCGGTTTCGAGCACTGTTGGACAGCTCGATCTTGGCCTTTTCCGCCGCTTCCTTCAGGCGCTGCAAGGCCATCTGGTCCTTGGATACGTCGACGCCGGTCTCCTTCTTGAACTCCTGCACCAGCCAATCGATGATGCGCTGGTCGATGTTGTCGCCGCCCAGGTGCGTGTCGCCGTTGGTGGACTTCACCTCCACCACGCCGTCGCCGACTTCGAGAATCGAAATGTCGAACGTGCCGCCGCCGAAGTCATAGACCGCGATGGTTTCGTTCTTCTTTTTGTCGAGCCCGTAGGCAAGAGCCGCGGCAGTGGGCTCGTTGATGATGCGCATCACTTCCAGGCCGGCGATCTGCCCGGCGTCCTTGGTCGCCTGGCGCTGCGAATCGTTGAAATAGGCCGGGACCGTGATGACGGCCTTGGTGACCTTTTCGCCCAGATACGCTTCGGCGGCTTCCTTCAATTTCGTGAGAATCATCGCGGAAATCTCGGGCGGTGAGTAGCGTTTGCCGTTGATCTCGACGCGGGCGTCGCCATTTTCGCCGGCGACCACCTTGTACGGAACCAGCTTCATTTCCTCGCTCACTTCGCTGAAGCGGCGGCCCATGAAGCGCTTGATCGAATAGATGGTGTTCTCGGGGTTGGTGACGGATTGACGTTTCGCCACCGTGCCCACCAGCCGTTCGCCACTCTTGGTGAACGCGACCACGGACGGCGTCGTCCGGCCGCCCTCCTGGTTCGGGATGACAACGGCTTGGCCGCCTTCCATAACAGACACGACGGAGTTGGTCGTTCCCAAGTCTATGCCTATGATTTTGCTCATTTTTCCCTCAGTCCTCCGGCTTCGATTCCGGGTTCATTTAGCCTGTCTCCATTATCAAACTTTAGTGTGTTGTTGTCAAGTAGCGTTGCGTGCGACGAAGCTAGATGAGTCTAAGCCGAAATGGTCTGGGCGGGAAGCTGTTCGAGCCAGGCGTGGACGGTTTCGAGCTGCTCGCGAATCATATCGTAAATCCCGGCAACGGGATAAGCCGCGGCAATGTCCGAAGCTTTGCTCCAAGCGTCGGTAGAGCCGGCGAGGTCGTTTTGGGACGCGAGAATCGCAGCTAGAGAGCACCAATAGTAGGACGAATCCTTGTTTGTTGGAGCCTGCTCGAGCCAGCGCGCCGCCGACTCCGAGTTCTGCCGGTAGAAGACTTCCAAGAAAGCGCGGTCAATGGTGAGGGCGTGAGCCATTTTGCTGCCGGGGCGTGCCGCCTGGAGTGCCTTCTCGAGCCATGCAATCGCGCGCTCGCACTCGCCGCGATCCAAAAAGTGCACGTACGCCTTGGTGTACGAAGCGGTGGGTTCGGGAAGCTGGTGGGCGAACTCCGCGGCGCGCTCCACCAGAGCCGTAGGCCAGTCGCGCGGCCGGAGGGGACTGGAGCGGGAAAGACCCATATAGTGATTTGCGCAAAGGTAGTCGCACCAAGGGCCGCGCCGGTACATTTGCCAGAGCCGAGCTCCGTCGGAATATTGCGCTTCGCTCACGAACGGGATTAGGTTGAGCAGAAAATCGCCAATCGCGAAACCGGTGGCCAGTGCAACGATCCGGCCGAGGGCCGCCGGCCAAGCCGGGCCAGGGATCAACAGCAGGCTGACAGCTCCAACGGCGCCCAGCAGCGCGGAGGCGAGCGGCCCGCCGAGCGTGAGGATCATGGCGCGTTCGCGAATATTGCGCGGCTTCCTGGGCACCATCGCGGTGTGACCGCCAAATATCTTGGAAGTTGCCACTCGAAAACGCCAACGGCCATGGGCATGCTCCGCGTTGAACGGCCCAACCCGGAAGCCAATGAGCCGGAATCTGACGATATCCCCGGCCACCAGGTGCCCAAGCTCATGCGCCAGTATGGAGCCGTATTCGGCGCAAAACAGAATGATCCAAAAGCTTAACTCGCCGTGGATGGGACGCATTCCTTGGTGCGCCGCGAAGCGCGTGATGGAGCTGAGGACGAAGATGCCCCAAGCCAACTGCGCGACGACGAAGAATGCGCCGGACCATTTGCTGGTGCCATCGCCCGCGATGGGCTTGTGCGGGCTATCGAGCACGGGATCGGGAGCTGGATTGCGGGCGAAATAGAAAATGCCGGCGGCAGCCAAGATAGTCCCGACGGGAAACAACAGCAGATTGAAGATGGAGGCGGCCAGGAGCGACCAGCGGCCCAGGCGGTCGCGCTTCTTGATGCGCCAGGCGGCCACGGCGGCGCTGCAGGCCAGCAGCAGAATGAAGACGAAAGTTTCCGCCAGAACCATGCCATGCGAGATGGTGACTGCTGGCCGCTGCCAACAGCTTGGACCTGCGCGTTGCGAAGATGAATACCAGGCTGAGGAATCCGGCGGCTTCGAGCGCCAAAGTGAGCCGCAAGATGGAGCGCAGTGTCCGCATTATCGTCAGATCGGCACGGCGGCTCGTTTCTGAACTAGGTCATGTACCTAAGATCGGCCTGGAATCGAACGGGGTACCTGTCTCCGGCGGATACAATAAAACAACTAAATATGACGACCATCCAGCGGATTCGCTTGCGCGATCTGGCGGCCCGGCTGGGCTGCGAACTTCATGGCGACCCGGACATCGAAATCACGGGCGTGGCCGGGGTGGAGCAGGCGGGCCCGGGCGATGTGACGTTCCTGGCCAATCCGAAATACGCACCCCGGGCGAAGAACACACGTGCGGCGGCGATTCTGGTGAAGGAACCGCTCCTGGGAACGCAGCCGGCGAGCCTGGTGTCGGCGAATCCGTATCACGATTTCGCCCGGACGCTGGCGATGTTCTACCAACCGCCGCGGCCGAAGCCGGGCGTTCACCCACAAGCATCGATCGCGTCGACCGCACGTGTTGGCGAAGGCGCGTCCATCGGCGCATTCGCCGTGGTCGGCGAACACGTCACCATCGGCAAGAACGCCGTTCTGCATCCACATGTAGTCGTCTATGAAGGCGCTCAGATCGGCGACGACTTTTGCGCCCACTCGCACGCGGTGGTCCGTGAATATTGCCGGATCGGTCACCGCGTGATTCTGCAGAACGGCGTGGTCGTTGGCGGCGACGGCTTCGGCTTCGCCAAAACGCGCGAGGGAACGCACTTCAAGATCGTGCAGTCGGGTGTGACGGTGATCGAGGACGATGTCGAAATCCAATCGCTGACCTCGGTGGACCGGGCGACCATGGGCGAAACGCGCGTAAAGCGCGGGGCCAAGATCGACAGCCTGGTGCAAGTGGGCCACGCCTGCGTGGTGGGCGAGGACAACATCATCTGCGCGCAGACCGGCCTCGCAGGGAACTCGATCCTGGGCAAAAACGTGCTCCTCGCCGGCCAGGTGGGAATTTCGGGTCACCTGACGATCCATGACAATGCGACCATCTACGCGCAAAGCGGAATTGGCGGGGACGTGGCCGAAGGCGCCGTGATGTCTGGATCGCCGGCCTTTGAAGCGCGCGAATGGCTGCGCGCCATCACGGCCTTTCCGAAATTGCCTGAATTGTTGAAGACAGTGAGACAATTGGAGAAGCGTTTGGAACGCCTGGAAGGCGCTGCGCCCACGTCTCAATGATCGAAGATCGCCCGAACAACAGCCACCGGCCGGTGGCGTATCTGAACGAGACCTTCCTCGAGAGCCCGGACGCGCGGGGATTGCGCATCCTGTCGGAATACCTGGAGCCGCTGTCCCACTTTCGCGATGAAAAGATTCAGGACACGATCGTCTTTTTTGGTTCGGCGAGGATCAGCGAAGAGGGGCCGCTCGGCCGGTATTACCGGGATGCGCAAACGCTGGCCCGCCTGGTGACGGAGTGGTCCAGCAAGCTGGATTCGACGTCGCACCGCTTCGTGATCTGTTCCGGCGGCGGGCCGGGCATCATGGAAGCGGCCAACCGCGGCGCGGCGGACGCGGGCGGAAAGACCATCGGGTTGAATATCGGGCTGCCGTTCGAACAGCGGCCGAATCCCTTCATCACTCCTGAGCTGTCGTTCGAATTCCACTACTTCTTCATGCGCAAATTCTGGTTTGCGTACCTGGCGAAGGCGCTGGTGATCTTTCCGGGCGGATTCGGCACCATGGACGAGCTATTTGAAATTCTGACGCTGGCGCAGACGCGGAAGCTGGAAAGCAAGATCGTGATCGTGCTCTATGGCACGAAATTCTGGAACGAAGTGCTGAATTTCGAGGCGTTGGTGGAGCATGGCACCATCGACCGCGAGGACCTCAAGCTCTTTCAGTACGCCGACGATCCCGAGACCGCGCTGGGTGTGTTGCAGGAACAGTTGACCAGGTATTTTCTGGAGCCGGAAAAGCCGCTGGCGGAGCCGGGCGGCGGACACTCCAGAGATCGCCAAATCGCGCGTGTGAAGCTCAAACTTCAATCTTTGTGGAGACGGGCGGGGAAGCTGGACAAGGCTTTTCTCGCGGCGCTCTTGCTGTATCTGGTCCTCATGGCCACCTGGCGAGGGAGCGGATTCGAAGCCTTTGCGGCTTTCGCGACCTATATCCTGGGCGGGCTGGTCGCGCTGCGTCTGTTGCGGGTTGCGGTTGCGGAAGCTGACCTGGCGTTTGCGGAACAGGCTGATGGTGGCGTATTTATTCATCGCGGTGTTGCCCATTCTCCTGATCCTGACGCTGGTGGGATTGGGCGCGTACATGTTGGCGGGACAGGTGGCGGTGTACCTGGTGCGATCGGAGTTGGACCGGCGTCTGGTTTCGCTTCGGTCCGTGGCCGAGGACCTGACTGCTACGCCAGCAGCCATCCGGCAGATGGATCTGAGCCAGCAACAAACATTCCCGGGGCTGATCTTGTGGACGGCGCAAAACGGCGTAAGCCAGAACTGGCCGCCCGATGCGGAGGTGAGTTTGCCCGACGGTCTCGCCGCCAATTCAAGCGGCTTCGCGTCGCGTGATGGGCGTTACTATGCTTGGGCGGATATCGTCGTGGGGAATAAGCAGGCTCTGGCGTTGGCGCCTCTCACGCGTCGTTTTCTCAGCGGGCTGGCGCCGGGGTTGGGCGACTTCTATTTTGTGCAGCGGGATTTGGTCGGCCCTTCAGGCTCCAACGGCGCGCGTTCCGCGGCGGCTAACCGGCCGAGGATCAAGGGGAGCGGGGGCGCCACCAAACTAGGCGCTGGAGATCAAGGAGAATTTCGGTTCTCTCCCGCCCGCGGGAATGGCGGGCATGGAACGGTGCCTCCGCCGGTGAATCGTTTCGATGTGGACGTGCAATGGGGATCTTTCATTCGAGCGGTGGATTGGTCGCATCCCAGCAGCACCGAACCCGCGCTTTTGTTGGTTCACACGCGGCTGTCTTCGATTCTCGCGGCAATCTTGAGCCAAGGCGGCGACGAACTGGTTCTAACCGTGTTTTACGCGGTGGCAGTCGCGTTCTTGATTGTCGCCGTCGCGGGGCTCGTAATTGGGATCTCGATGTCGCGCAGTATCACGGGCGCGGTGCATTCACTCTATGCGGGAACGCAGCGCGTAATGAGCGGAGATTTCTCGCACCTGATTCCGGTATCGGGACGCGACCAGCTCGCCGAACTGAGCAACTCGTTCAACAGCATGACGCAGAATCTGGAGCGCCTGCTGGCGGTAGCGAAAGAAAAGGAACGCTTGCAAACGGAGATCGAGATCGCGCGCGGCGTGCAGGATCAACTTTATCCTAAGGCCCCGCCGGTGTTCGAGGGCCTGCAGGTGCTCGGCATGTGCAATCCGGCACGCATGGTTTCGGGCGATTATTACGACTACCAGTTGGTGGATGGCAGGCTTGCGATCGCGATCGGAGATGTTGCGGGCAAGGGAATCTCGGCAGCGCTGCTGATGGCGACCATTCAGTCGGCCCTCCGCATGGAGCTGCGGGCGTCTGCCAATCCAGCGGCGTCCGATGAACGGCCTGCGGTTCTCGACCGCGCGCATGGTTTCCGAGTTGAATCAGCAACTGTACGCGACGACGTCGCCCGAAAAATACGCGACCTTCTTTTTCGCCATCTATGATCCAGACACCAGCTTGCTCACCTATACCAACGGCGGCCATTTGCAGCCGGTGCTGATCCGCGACGGCGCGCCTGCCCTGTTGGATGTGAATGGAACCGTGGTCGGCGCGTTTCCATTCTCCAAGTACGACGAGAGCAAGGTGGAGCTTCGCAGCGGCGACCTGCTGGTTTGTTATACCGACGGAATCACCGAGCCGGAAAATGAATATGGAGAAATGTTCGGCGAGGAGCGGCTGATCGAGCTGGTGGCAAAGAATTCGACTCGCGATGATGCCGCGATTATCGAGAGCGTAATGGAAGCGGTGCGGCAATGGACGGGAGTGCCCGAGCTCTCCGACGACATGACGCTGTTGCTCGCGCGCAAACAATGAGGAACCGCTAGAACAGATGCGCCGCCTTCGCAGTTGGCTGATCATCCTGGGCAGCGGAATTCTGCTGATCCTCACCGGCGGAACGCTGGGATTCGTATGGATCGAGCATTATTCTCTCTTCGACGCGTTTTACATGACGCTCATCACCGTCACCACGGTGGGGTACGCGGAAGTCCATCCGCTGAGTTTCTACGGGCGGATTTTCAATTCGTTTCTGATATTCTTTGGCGTAACCATGATGCTGCTCGCGGTGGGCGGCATGACGCAGGTGATCATCGAGCTGGAGCTCACGCAATACTTTGGGAAGCGGCGGACCAGAAAAATGATTAACAAGTTGCAGGATCACATCATCGTCTGCGGCTTTGGACGCGTGGGGCGGGGCGCCGCACATGAGCTGCAGCGCGCCGGTGTTCCGTTCCTGATTGTCGATAAGAGCGAGGAACGCGTGGAATGGGCGATGCGGGATGGCATGTTGGCCGTGCTCGCCGATGCTACCGACGACGAGACCTTGAAACATGCGGGCATCATGCGGGCCAAGGGCCTGATTGCCACATTGCAGAGCGACGCCGACAATCTATTCGTTATCCTCTCGGCCAAAGCGTTGAAGCCGTCGTTGCAAGTCTCCGCGCGCGTGGCTTCCGAGCAAAGCGAAAAGAAGATGCGGCTCGCCGGAGCCGACCACGTGTTCGCGCCTTACGATATGACTGGGAATCGCATGGCGCAGGTGATGTTGAAGCCGCACGTTTTCCAGTTCATCGATTTCACCACCAAGGGAATGGGACTGGACGTCGGGATCGAGCAGTTCAGCGTGTCGGCGACGAGTGAGTTTGCGTCCAAATCACTGGCTGAGAGCAAGATTCGCAGTGAGCTGGGCGTGATTGTGCTGGCCATCCGCAAATCGGACGGACGCATGCAATTCAATCCGCCGGCGGAGGCGGAGATTACCGCCGGGGATTATCTGATCGTGATGGGCGAAGCCGCGAGCCTGCGCAAGTTGGAGCTGGTGCTGGCCGAGGTGCGGGCGTGAAGATTTTGACCGCGGCGCAAATGCGCGAAGTGGACCGGCGCACGACGGAGCTAGGCATTCCGAGCCTCATCCTGATGGAGAACGCCGGCCATCGCGTGGTGGAGTTTCTGGAGCACGAGTATGCGCCACTCGCCGAGCAGCGCATTGTCGTAGTCTGCGGCAAGGGCAACAATGGCGGCGACGGACTGGTGGTGGCGCGGCAGCTTTATACGCGGGTGAAGCCGAAGTGGTTGCGCGTGGTGCTTTCGGCCAATCCGAACACGATGCAGGGCGATGCGCTGGCGAATTACAAAATGCTGGAGGCCGTGGGCTGCCCGGTGTTTCATGAGATCACCGAAGAGATGCGGACTGGCGACGCTGGTGATTGATGCCGTGCTCGGCACGGGTGTGGATGGACCTGCGAAAGGTCAAGCGGCGGAGCTGATTGAGGCGATCAATACTCGCTTTCCACTAGCCGAGGTGGTTTCCGTGGATGTGCCGTCGGGCGGCAGCGGTCGGCGATCGGCCAAACATACAGTCACGTTCACCGCGCCGAAGCCCTCGCTGGTGCTATCGCCTGAGTGTGAACTCGCCGGCCAGCGTGCACGTGGTCCAGATTGGGAGCCCGCCCGAGTTGTATGAAGGCGATCCGAGCATTCAGCTTGCGCTCAGCGAGCCGGCGCGACTTCGCCGCGCTGTTCCGGCCGCGCGTGAGCGATTCGAACAAAGGGCTCTATGGTCACGTGCTCGTGATCGCGGGCGGCCGCGGAAAAACTGGCGCAGCCGCGATGGCGGGCATCGCGGCGTTGCGCGCGGGCGCGGGGCTTTGCACTGTTGCTTCGGCGGCGTCGGCGATTACCGCGATCGCGTCCTACGCGCCAGAAATTATGACGGAGCCGCTGGCGGAGACTGATGCCGGATCGATCGCGATGCGCGCGCCCGACGATCCGGCCCTGGCGGCAATCACGGCCAAAAAAGACCGTGATCGCGATCGGGCCGGGCATGGGCCAGCATCCCGACACGGTGCAATTCATCCGCCGGTTCGTCCAAGAATCGCCCGTTCCCATGGTGGTGGATGCGGATGCGTTGAACGCGCTGGCGGGCCAGCGGCTGCGCTTTCATGGCCCCGCGAATTTTTACGCCGCATCCGGGCGAGATGTCGCGCTTGAGCCGGGAAATCCATCGCGGAGATTCAGAAGGATCGCATCGGCTGCGCGCGCGCATTCGCCATGGAACACGGCGTCCATCTGGTGCTGAAGGGCAACCGCAGCGTGATCGCGTTCCCGGATGGTCGTGTGTGGATCAATCCCACGGGTTCGCCCGCCATGGCGACCGGCGGCACGGGCGATGTGCTGACCGGAATGATCGCGGGCTTGGTGGCGCAATTCCCGAATCAATTGGAGAACGCGCTGCTCGCGGCCGTGTACCTGCATGGGCGCGCGGGCGAGCTGGGCGCGGCGAAGCTCGGGCGAAAAGTCGCTGATCGCGACGGACCTGTTCGAGTTTCTGCCCGAGGCGATGCGTGAAATCGCGGATCTATCACACTGAGTCTGAAGAAGAGACCATCGCACTGGGTGAGAAGCTGGCAGTCGGAATTGCCGCCGCGGGCGGTAGTGCTACTGATCGGGCAGCTCGGCGCGGGAAAAACGACGCTGGCGAAGGGCATCGTCAAAGGCCTCGGTGCGGCGCAGCCCGACGACGTATCGAGCCCAACGTTCACATTGATCCACGAATACAGCCCGAGCGTGTATCACATCGATCTGTATCGACTGGACACGCCCGCGCAAGTGGCCACGCTCGGGCTGGATGAAATCTTCGACCGGCGCGCGGTTGTGTTGATCGAATGGGGCGAGCGCTTTCCCGATCTCATGCCGCGCGGATCGCATCGAAATTCGACTCCGCGCCACGGGTGAAAATTCGCGGGAGATCGACAGAGTACAATGGAGGCAACCCTCCCCCCTGTAAGCGAGCCTGAAAATGAGTTCCGCACGGCCTTTCGTTCATTTACATTGCCACACTGACTACTCGCTGCTCGATGGCGCATGCGAGATCGGCCAGTTGATGGATCTTGGTCGTCGAGCAGAAGATGCCCGCCGTCGCCATGACGGACCACGGCAATCTCTTTGGCGCGGTCGAGTTTTACAACAAGGCCAAGGAGAAGGGCGTGCATCCGGTGATCGGATGCGAGGTCTACGTTTCGCAGCAGGGCTTGGCCAGCCGCAGCGACACCGATCGCTACAACCATCTGGTGCTGCTGTGCGAAAACCAGGAAGGCTATCGCAATCTGCTGAAGCTGGTTTCGACCGCGTTTCTGGAAGGCTTCTACTATAAGCCGCGCATCGATAAAGATCTGCTGGCGCGCCACTCCAAGGGTTTGATCGCGACTGTCGGCCTGCCTGCGCGGCGACATCAACGAAACGATCCTGGCCAATCGCTATGAGGAAGCCAAACGTCTGGCTTACGGCTATGCCGACATGTTCGGCAAAGAGAATTTCTTTCTCGAGATTCAGGATCACGGCCTGGATCAGGACAAGAGCGTGATTCCGGAACTGCTGCGGCTCTCGCAAGAGACGCGCATTCCGCTGGTCGCCACCAACGACTCGCACTACATGCGCAAGGGCGACGCGCGGGCGCACGAGATCCTGCTGTGCATCCAGACCGGCAAAACCATGAGCGATCCGCAGCGCATGCGGTTCACGCATCCGGAGTTTTATCTCAAGACGCGCGACGAAATGCTCGCGATGTTCGGCGAGGTGGAAGAGGCGCTGGATCGCACCTGGGACATCGCGCAGCGCTGCCAGGTGAGTCTCGAAAAAGTCAAGGAGCCGTTCCCGAAGTTCGACGTTCCGGCCGAGCACTCCACCGACAGCTACTTCGAGTACGTAGCGCGGCAGGGTTTCGAGAAGCGGCGAGGGCGCCTGGAGGCGCTTGCGCAAAGAAGGCGCGCTGAAGCACGATCTGGCCGAGTACGCCGAGCGTCTGGATCGCGAAATCCGGATGATCCAGCAGATGAAGTTCTCCGGCTACTTCCTGATCGTCTGGGATTTCATCCGCTTCGCGAAATCGCGCGGCATTCCGGTGGGCCCGGGCCGTGGATCGGCCGCCGGCAGCCTGGTGAGCTACGCCATGGAGATCACCGATATCGATCCGCTGGAATATGGGCTGCTGTTTGAGCGCTTCCTGAATCCCGAGCGCATCAGCATGCCGGATATCGACATCGATTTCCACACCCGGCGGCGCGGCGAGGTGATCCAATACGTCACCGAAAAGTACGGGCGCGAGCAAGTGGCGCAGATCATCACGTTCGGCACGCTGGGCGCGCGCACGGCGATCAAGGACGTCGGCCGCGTGCTCGACATCGGCTTCGCGGACGTGGATCGCATCACCAAGCTCATTCCCACTACGCTCAACATCAAGCTGAAAGACGCGATGCAGCAGGAGCCGGCCATTGAGGATGCGGCCCGCAAGGATCCTCGCCTGAAGGAAGTGCTGGAGGTGGCCTGCAAGGTGGAAGGGATGGCGCGCAACGCCGGGATGCATGCGGCGGGCGTTGTGATCTCGCCGGTGCCGCTCCGGGAACTGGTCCCGCTCTGCAAAACCAGCAAAGACGAAATTGTCACGCAGTACGACATGGTGGGCCTGGAGAAGCTGGCGCTTCTCAAGATGGATTTTCTCGGGCTGACGACGCTCGACATTATCCAGGACGCGGTGGCGCTGATCGAGCGGTATCGCGGCGTGAAGCTCGATACCGAAAAGCTTCCCCTCGACGACGCGGACACCTACCAGATTTTTTCCAAAGGCTACACCAGCGGCGTGTTCCAGTTTGAATCGCCCGGCATGCGCGACATTCTGCGCAAGTATCAGCCCACGCGCGTTGAAGATTTGTGCGCGCTGAACGCGCTGTACCGGCCCGGCCCGATCCAGGGCGGCATGGTGGACGATTTTATCGATCGCAAGCATGGCCGCAAGCAGGTGACCTACGATTTTCCGGAGCTGAAGGAGATTCTGGAAGAGACCTACGGCGTCATCGTTTATCAGGAACAGGTGATGCAGATTTCCAATCGCCTGGCCGGATATTCGCTGGGCGAAGCCGACATCCTGCGCCGCGCCATGGGGAAGAAGAAGGCCGAAGAGATGGCGGCGCAGCGCGAGCGTTTCATTCAAGGCGCCAAGGCCAAGGGGCTTCCGCAAAAGAAGATCGAAAAGATCTTCGATCTGATGGAGCAGTTCGCCGGCTACGGCTTCAATAAATCGCACTCGGCCGCGTACGCGTATCTGGCGTACGTGACCGCGTATCTGAAGGCGCACTACGCACTGGAGTTTCTGTCGGCGCTGCTGACGTCGGAAATGGGCAACACCGACAAAGTGGTGAAGTACATCAATGAATGCCGCGAAATGGGCATTCCGGTGCTGCCACCGGACGTGAATTCGAGCGGCCGGGATTTCTCGCCCGATGGCCAAGGCATTCGCATGGGACTGTGCGCGATCCGCAACGTGGGCGCGGCGGCGGCGGATTCCATCATCGCAGCGCGCGAGAGCGGCGGGCCGTTCGAGTCGCTGTACGATCTTTGCGAACGCGTGGACTTGACCAGCGTGAACCGGCGCATTCTCGAGAATTTCGTCAAAGCCGGGGCGCTCGCCAGCCTGGGCGGCAATCGCGCGCAATTGACCGCGGTGATCGAGAACGCGATGGAGAGCGGCCAGCGCGCCTGGAAAGATCGCGAGAGCGGGCAGGTCGGGTTTGTTCGGCGCCATGGCCGATGAGCCGGCGCAGGTGGAGCATCCGCTGCCCGCGCTGCCCGATTGGACCGTGCAGCAAAAGCTCGCGGGCGAGAAGGAAGTGCTCGGGATCTTTGTCACCGGCCATCCCCTGGATGAGTTTTCCGATAAAGTGGCGGAGCTCTCAACGCACGACACCGAAACCCTGGAAGGGCTGGAGCGCGGCGCTGAGGTCGCTATTTGCGGCATCTTGACCGGCATCCAGCGCAAGCGCAACAAGGAAGGCAAGCTCTGGGCGGCCATGCGCGTGGAAGATCGCAAGGGCGGCGTGGAAGCGATGGCGTTCTCCACCCAATACGATCGCCTGCTGAAGGATCTGGTGGAAGATCAAGCGGTGCTGGTGCGCGGGCTGGTGCTTCCTGAAGAGAACGGGCCGCCCAAGATCTCGGTTCAGGACATTGTGCCGCTCGCAGTCGCGCGGGTGAATCTTCCGACGCTGATTTCGATTCGGGTGGGGGTGGGCGCCAACGGCACGACGCGGACAAGGCCGAAGCGCTGAACCAGCTTTTCGCGCGCAAGCGCGGCGAGACCGAGGTGCGGCTGCGGCTGGAGAAGCCGCGCGATTTTTCCGTTATTCTGGATGTGGCCCCCAAGGTCCGTCCGGATAAGGAGTTTTGGGCGGAAGTGGAGCGGATCTGCGGCCCGGAGTCCTGGGAAATCCTGGCGAATTAAATGGCGGATCAAGCTGGCCAATCCAACCGAGCGGTCGACGAATCCCACCTGGGAGCGCGTGCAACTGGCGCGCCACCCCAAGCGGCCGCACGCGTCGGACTACATCAGCCGCATGTTCACCGGATTTTCGGAGCTGCACGGCGACCGTTTCTTTGGCGACGACGCGGCGATCGTTGGGCGGCTTCGCGTTCCTGGATGCCCGGCCCGTGATGGTGATCGGGCAAGAGAAGGGCCGCGATACCAAACAGAAGCTGCATCGCAATTTCGGAATGCCGAAGCCCGAGGGTTATCGCAAGGCGATGCGGTTGATGCGCCTGGCCGAAAAATTCCAGCGGCCCATCGTGACGTTTCTGGACACGGTGGGCGCCTATCCCGGCATCGACGCCGAAGAGCGCGGGCAGGCGGAGGCGATCGCGAACAACTTGCGCGAGATGTCGCGGCTGGGCGTGCCGGTTGATCACCATCGTGATCGGCGAAGGCGGCAGCGGCGGCGCGCTCGGCCTGGGGATCGCGAATCGCGTGTACATGCTCGAAAACGCCTACTACAGCGTGATCTCGCCGGAAAGCTGCGCCGCGATTATTTATCGCGATTCGGGACGCGCCGCCGAAGCCGCGCAGGCTTTGCGGCTGACGGCCGCAGGATCTGGAACGGCTGGAGCTGATCGATGGCGTGATTCGGGAGCCGGCCGAAGGCGCGCACACGGATCCGAATCGGGCCGCCGAGTTGGTTAAGGAGACCATTCAAAGCGCTCTTGGCGGAATTGGAGCCGTTGTCGCGCCCAGGAGCTGATCGAGGATCGCTACAACAAATTCCGCCGCATGGGCAACTTCTTCGCGGAGAGGCAGGGCGCATGAACAAAACGGTAGTGATCGGTGTTGTTTTCGTCGTCGTGGTGCTGGCGTTCCTGGTGTATTCGAGCATGCACATCGCGAAGTATCGCGTGGAGGTGTGCGTGGCGTTTCACGGGGCGAATCAATGCCGCACGGCTTCGGCCGATACCCAGGATCATGCTCTGAGAAGCGCGCAATCGAACGCCTGCGCGCTGCTGGTATCGGGAGTGACCGAGACCATGCAGTGCGAGCATCAGGATCCAGTAAGCGTGAAGTGGCTGGAGACGAAGTAAAGGACGCGGCCCACCTCCGCGAATTCTGAATTCAGAATTCTTCCCTAGAAATACTTCTCCGCCAGTTCCGGCTTGGCTTCCACCGCTTGTTGCCAGCAGCCGCGAGCCTCGTCCTGCTTGCCCGAGCGCTTGCAGCGCGTGTCCCAGGTTGAGCAGCGCCTCGGCGAAACCGGGTTTCTCTTCGGTGGCGCGGCGATAACTGCGCGCCGCGTCTTCCTGCAGGTTGGATTGCTGCAGCAGGATGCCGATGTTGTAGTTCAGCTCCGGAATGCGCTCGCCGAGTTGATCGAGCTTGGCTTCCGCATCGAGCGCGAGCACGTAATCGCCCAGATCGGTGGCTACGGCCGCCAAGCCACGTAACGCATCAATGGATTGCGGATGGCACGCGGCGGCTTGCGCGAATGTCGCCTTCGCCGATTCCATATCGCCGGTACGGCGCTGCGCCAAGCCGAGATTCACCAGCGCTTCCAGCCACTCCGGCCGCTTGCTGACGCACACGCGGAAGGGTTCGATGCTGCCCGCCGGCGTCGCCCCGCAACAGGCGCAGATAGCCGATGCGGAACCAGGCTTCCTCGCGCTCCGGATCCACCTCCACCAGCTTTCTCGATGCATTTCTCGGCTCTCTGCGGGATTGCCCAAGCGTTCCTGCACGATGGCCAGATTCCACAGGGCGGTGGTGTTTTCAGGCCCGTGTTGCAGCGCGCGTTCATACGCCTTGCGAGCCTCCGGAAGATCGCCTCGCTCGTGCAAGGTGGCGCCGAGATTGGCGTAAGCCAGCGCGTTATCGGGCCGGAGTTTGAGCGCTTCGGCATACGCCTGGCCGGCCTGCTCCAGACGGTTGGTCTTTTGATAGGCCACGCCCAGATTGAACCAGCCTTCAAAGGATTTACCGGCCACTTTCACCAATTGCGCGCCTTGTTGGGCCGCGGATTTGAAATCGCCGCGCGCCATGGCGGCCGAGATCATGCCCGCCAAACCCGCCTGGGCATTGGGGCGCACGCGCAACAACTTCTCGGAATAGTCGCGAACCTTCTCGTTTTGTCCCAACGCCACCGCCGCGCCGATCATGTTGGTGATTAACTCGGCGTCGTTGGAGTTGTTGGGCAGCAGTGTTTCATAGGCCTCCATGGCTTCCGCCGTGCGTCCGGAGCGGTGTAACGCGACGGCTTTGCCGTAGAGAGCTTTCTCGCTGGCCGGCTTGGCAGTGCAGGCATTCGTCGAACGCCGCCAGGGACTCTTCCAAACGATTGCGGTGGAGCTCGGATATCGCCACGCCCAGCAGCGCTTCCGAGAGGTTGGGATCGAGATCCGCCGCCTTGCGGAACGCCGCTCCGGCTTCCTCATAACGCCGCAGCTTTTCCAAACACAAGGCCACGTTATAGGTGGCGCCTTTGTGATTCGGCTGGGCCTCGAGCACCTTCTGGTAGTCCTCCAGAGCGTTCTCGAACTGGCCAAGCTGAAACTGCAGATGGGCCCGGGTCCAGATCAGCTCCGGCAAGTTCTCGCCGGCGTCAATCGCTTCGCGAATTTCGCGCAGGGCCTGCTCGGTCTTGCCGTCCATGTTCAAAGCCAGCGCTTTGACCAGTGCGGGGGATTGGACGGGCCGCTTCTCGCTCGCGGCGTCCAGCGCATCGGTGCGGGCCAGAGCCTCGACGAGCTCGTTATCGACAAACCAGAGCCATTGATCGTTGTTCTTTTCCATTAAACCCCCTGAGAGTGATCCCTGCTTACTTGACGGCGCCATTCAGATAGCGGATCGAGACTGATTTCACTTTCCCCCGCTCCTCGCGTTCGTTCAGGAAACCGACGCCACCGGCCTTCAACTGATCATCGGTCCAAACGTCCACCTGCCGCCCTTGAATAGAGGTGCTGAATTGGGGACCCCTCACATCGGTCCGGATATTGAACACAGTGTCGGCCTGCACCGGCAGGTCGATGGGTACCCGGCCCACTTGCGTCTGCCGCCCATTGATCACCAGGTACTTGAACAGCGCCACTTTGGGAGACAGCCCGGACGACACCGCCACCAGTTTCATGGCGTAGTAATTCTCCGGATCGGCGGCGCGAAACACCCAACCTATGCTCTGGGTCTCAATGCTGCCCTGGAATTCGATGCGATAATCGGTGAGCTTGAGTGACGGCCGGTAAATCGTGATTTGACGGCCGGCGTGGATGCCCGCCGGGTCTCCGCCCCAACCCTCCACCCAACCGCCTTCACCCATGATGATGCTTGGCCCGGAGCCGTCGGCGGAAATCACTGCGTTGGCGCCTTCAGGTTTGCGAGACCTGTTGCCCCAGCCGAGCCAAGTGGAACAAGCCACCACGATGATCGCAATGCCGATGCCTAACTTGACCTTGAGCGAGCCCGCGAATGAAGTGCTGGCGAGTTGAACTCCGAAGCTTGGCACGGTGTCCTCGGCGGGAGTCTGCTTCTCTGGCGGCTTTGCGGCTGGCTTTGCGGTGTCCTTCGCATTTTCCTCGACCGCCGGCTGCGCGCCCGGTTTGATATTCGCTGCCGCTTGCGGAGTGTCCTTAACGGCAGGGGCCGTACTGGCAGGGGCCGGTGGATTCCCAGCGGCTTCTTTCGCGTCCGGTTTTCCACTACGGGATTCCGGACGGACTTGCGCTGGGGGTGCCGTCTTTGAAGCGGCTGACGGGGTCTGCGATTTTCCCGCAGGCTTGGACGCATCCAACTTCGATGGCTCCGTACGGATAGGTTCAGGCGCCTTCACCGATCCTGTCGCTTTGGCCGGTGCGGCTGGTTGCTTGGGTTGAGCGATACGGGAGGCAGGCTTGGCCGTGGCGGGCGCTGATTTCGATGCAACGGCAGAACGCGTGTCCTTGGCTGCCGCCTGAGGCATGTTGGCAGCTCCCTTTTGCTGGCCCGGCGCAGTGGATGGTGGAACGTAGCCGGAAGCCACAGCCATCTTCGGCCGCAATGGCAACGATTTCAGGTTCGGGAGCAGCGGTTCGGATTGACTCGGCAGTCCCGTGCCAGCCATCGGAGCAGGTTTGGCTGGCGGGAAAATCCGAATCGCCACTTCCAGCAGTTCGGTGGCCCGCCCAGGCATTGGCGCTCCCGCGGGGGTCTCCTCTGTTGCTGCCACGGGCATCGGCTCATCGGCTGGGACTGCGGATTCGGCGAGCGCCGGCGGCTCTACCTGGGGCTGGGGCTCGGGTGCTTGCTCCTGCTCGACAAGATCCTGGTGCAGTCTCGATAAAGCTTCCAGCGACGCTCGAGGGCTGTCGTCCTCGGCCTCTTCCGCAACGGGAGCTTCCGCAGGAGTGAGAACCGTCGTAGTGCCACGGTCCGGCCCAATGGCCACCAAGACGCCGGAATCTTCCGCCGGAAATTCGATTCCCGTGGACGGCAGTTCGAGCAGGGGCGTATCCTCGAACAGTACAGCCGTTTCGAACCCCACTTCCGGGGCGATACTTCGGTCCAGAGCGAAGTCCAGGAAGCTGGGGGCGACTTCGATGCTGAGGATGCCGGCGGATGGCAGCGGACGCCCAGCGGCATCCTGCCTGGGCAAAGTTGGTTGGTCAGGCCCTAACGTGACCTGCTGAGGCGTCAGGTTGGGTTCGGTTGCGGGATGCGCGACGGAATGCTCGGCCGGCGAAGCGTTGGGCCGAAGATCGAGCGGGAGCAGCTCGGCGGTGGAAAGCGCAAAGGTGCCGTTCTGAAGTTCCCGGTCCGCCACGGCGGGTCCGGATGAAAGCTCGAGCCAAGGTTCCAAATAAGGCGTTTCATCGGGCCAAGCGGCTATACCCGGGTTGTCGGGCAGGAATTCCGCCATTTCCAAAGGTTCTGGTTCGGTATCCGGAGAGGCGTCCGGAACGACTTCTTCTTCAGCGAGGGATCCTCCCAAGTTGCTGATTTCCAAAGGCGCCGTTTCCATCACCGGCGAGGTATCCGCGCGTTCTTCCGGCCTGTTCTTTTCGAAGCTGGTCTCTTCAGGGGCAGGCTCTGCAACGGCTACGCGTGCGGCCGGCGTTGTTTTCTTGGCGGGAGATTCGGCCTGACTTATCTTCTGAGCTTGCAGCAACCGGCTGAGCGCTAGGCGGTTATATTCTTCCTGATAGCTTTGCTTGTGGGCCTCAGAGCAGAATTCGCCGCCGCCTGTGAGTCTCTTGAATAGCGCCAGCTCCTTGCCACAGTACCGGCATCGCATATGGGTGTAATCGGCGTTTCTAGGCAATTAGTGAATAGGACCTGAGGTTCTTTCTATACGGTAAAGCTCTTATCAAGACATTCTCAGGTATCCACCTTATGACCTTGGGCGAAACGATCGGGTTCCGTACAGCCTAGGCCAGTAGAGTCATGGCTTTCCGACTCTTCACCCAGTGCGGCTTGGCAGGCTTCTCGCGAGTCTGGAAAAGTAATGTATTTGTCGGAAAGAGCGGCTAAAGTTAGCGCCTTAACCGAACGATCTTACTAATAGCACAGCGTGCGCCGGGATTCGAAGTGAAACCGGGGACATCGTCAGGAGAGGATTATGGTGAAACACGAAGCTTTGAAGACGCATTTGGAGAACCTTCGCAACTCGATTCCGGAGCTGCGGGGCGTGTTACTGGCCTCCAACGAAGGCCTACCCGTGGCGCATTCGCTTTCCAACGGAACTGATCCGAATCGCGTGGCCGCGATGGCTGCGGCAGCCTCCAGCCTGGGGCGCCGGATTAGCGAAAGCATGGCCACCGGCACATTGTCCGAGGTGAGTATCCGCGGCGACGACGGGGTTTTGTTTGTGTACTCGGCGGGCCCTAAGGCGGTATTGGCGGTGATGGGCCCCATGGGCGCCAATGCGGGCTTGATTCATCTGGAGTCGCGCGGCATCGCTAAGGACATCGGCGACTTGTTCTAACGCTGGCGGTTCCTCGCGGATGGGTATACTGGTTTTCAGGCCCATCGAATGCTCGCGAGATCCGAACAAAGCGGCATCTCGGAGCCCGAGGTTGGAAACGCCGGCTCGCATAGCGCCGGCTTGCAAAGCGCTGGATCGCAAAGCGCCTCCCACCAGTCGCTCCTGGATGTATCGCAGGCAATCCTACAGCACCGCGACCTGAGCGGGCTGTTCCGTGATCTGGCGGCTCTTCTGCATGCGATCGTCCCCTTCGATTTTCTCAATCTGGTTCTCTACGATGCGGCCAGCAACACCATGCGGCTGCACATCCTGGAAAGCACCACCGGTGTAGCGCCCGACGTTCCCGAGCTGGAGTTTCCGCGGGAGGATTCGCCGTCCGGTTGGGTGTACCTGCACCAGGAAACTTTGGTGATACCGGACGTCCACTTGGAAACCCGTTGGCCCAAGATCATGCAGGTGCTCCAACGTAACCGTGTGATCAGCAGCTGCTGGTTGCCGCTCACTACAGCGCAACACCGGTTGGGTGCGCTGATGTTCGGTTTTGGATCGAGCGGGCCGCTCGAATCGCAGCTAGATTTCATGCGTCAGATTTCTGCTCTGGTAGCAGTGGCCGTCGACAACACGCTGAACTTCGAAAACGCCGAGAAATACCAGCAGCAACTGGCTCGCGAGCGCGACCGCTTGCAAGTTCTGCTCGAGATCAACAACGCGCTCGTCTCTAAGCTCGACATTCGGGAGTTGTTCCCCAACATCAGCGCCTTCTTGCGGCGTGTGATGCCCAGCGAGTATTCGAGCCTGGCGCTGCTGGAACGAGGCGGCGCCGCGCTCAAGAACCACGCGCTGGTGTTCGAAGGAAATCCCGAGATCATCCCGCCAGGCGCCACGGCGGCGCTGGACGAAACACCCGCGGGCCGAGCCGTGGAAACCCGGCGTCCCGTGGTGCTGGATGGACGGGAGCTGGCGCAGTTCATCTCGCCCCTGGCGCAGCGGCTGGTGGCGGCCGGCCTCAAGTCTCTGTGCTGCATTCCTTTGATCACCCGCAACCGCGTCCTCGGAACGCTCAACGTTGGCAGCATGAAAGAGAACGCCTTCACGCCCTCGGATGTCGACTTTCTCACGCAGGTAGCCGGCCAGGCTGCGATCGCGATTGAGAACGCGACTGCATTTCAGGAGATCGCGCAGCTCAAGGACCAGCTCGCCGAAGAGAAGCTTTATCTCGAGGACGAAATCCGCTCCGAGCAGAACTTCGGCGAGATCATCGGCGATGATCCTGCTTTTCGCAAGGTGCTCGATCAACTGGCGACCGTTGCGCCCACCGACGCGTCGGTGTTGATTCTCGGGGAGACAGGAACCGGCAAGGAGCTGATCGCGCGCGCCATTCACGACTTGAGCGGCCGGCGCGAGCGGACCTTCGTGAAGCTCAATTGCGCGGCGATCCCGACCGGGCTGCTGGAAAGCGAGCTATTCGGGCACGAGAAGGGCGCGTTCACGGGCGCCATCGCGCAGAAGGCCGGCCGGTTCGAGCTGGCCAACAAAGGGACGCTGTTCCTGGATGAGGTCGGCGACATTCCGCTGGAGCTGCAGCCGAAGTTGCTGCGCGCGCTGCAGGAGCACGAGTTCGAGCGGCTGGGAAGCGTACGCACCATCAAAGTGGACGTGCGGCTGGTGGCGGCCACCAATCGCGACTTGTCGCAGATGATCGCGGCCCGGGAGTTTCGCAGCGATCTGTATTACCGGCTCAGCGTCTTTCCACTCTCCCTGCCTCCTCTGCGCGAGCGTACCGGCGACATCCCGAAACTGGTCCGCTATTTCACGCAGAAGTATGCGCGCCGAATGAACAAGCGCATCGAGACCATCCCGTCGGCAGCCATGGAAGCTTTGACGGCCTATGCGTGGCCGGGCAACGTGCGGGAGCTGGAGAATTTGATTGAACGGGCGGTTATTCTGACGCGCGGGACTGCGCTCGAGATTCCGCTGGCCGAGTTGCGCGCAACGCCCGATACCGCAGCGCCGGTGACATTGGAAGACGCCGAGCGCGATCACATCCGGCGCGTGCTGGAGCAGGCGAATGGAGTGGTAGGCGGACCGAATGGAGCCGCGGCCCGCCTGGGAATGAAACGCACCACGCTGCAATCCAAGATGAAGAAGCTTGGAATCGCGCGCTAGCTTCGCTTACTGGCTCTTGTGCGCCAACCGGCTGCAGGCTGTGTCGGCTCCGGTCGGATCGATCGCTACGTTGCCTTCCTCGATACTGGCTATCTTGCCTTCCTTGTCCACGACGAACGTCGCGCGGTTCGCAACGCCGAGCGCCGTGATCAGAATCCCGTAAGACTCCGCAACTTTGCGCATGTGATCGCTGAGGACAGGGTAGCTGACGTTGAGTTCCTTCTTCCAGTGCGCCAAGGTCGGCGTGAAATCGGTACTGATCGCCAAAACCTGCGCTTCATTTGCATCAAACTTTGCGATACCAGACTGGTACGCGTTCAGTTCCTTGGTTCAACCACCGGTGAACGCGGCCACGAAGAAGGCCAGAACGACGGTTTTCTTGCCGCGAAAATCGGACAACTTGACGGGCTTGTTGTCCGTATCGGGCAGCGTGAAGTCGGGAGCCATGTCGCCGACTTTGAGATTTGTCTTGGGCGGATTGAAACCCGGCGGCTGAGCGTAAAGAGCCGCGGCCAAGGTCAAACCCGCCAGTAGCGCTGAAATCGATTTCATATTTCCTCCTACTGGAATTGGGAACTCTCAGAGCCAGCCTAACATGCGAGGGCGGCGCTGGTGGGGTTGGATCAATTCGCGCTGATCACGAGGCTAAGGTTGGCCGCTTCGGCGAACGCGCGGAAGTCGCGGTCTCGTGTAAGGAGCGGAATTCCCCGATCGATGCAACTTTGTGCGATGAGGGCGTCGCCGAGGCGCGCCTTGCGACCTTTGCCCAGCACCTTGGCACGTATATGCGCAGTTGCGGCGAGCTCGGGGTACGTTTCGGTTCTCGCGCACCCAATACGGATAGTTTGCGTGATGCCCGCACCCGCGGCCTGCTGCGCCTTTGCGAGCATCCGTTCCGGCACTTCAACGGTGATCCTGCGCATCTTTGTTCCACCACTCATCAAAAAGTCATATCGGCAGGCATTCGGCGCTACTTTGCCCCGAACGCCTGGAACAGCTTCCCGAGCGGATCGAAATACCGGTCCACAACGCGCTCTTTGAGAGGAATGATCGCGTTGTCTGTGATGGTGATGCTCTCCGGACAAACCTTGGTGCAACACTTGGTGATGTTGCAATATCCGATACCGTGCTGCTTGCGCAGATCCGGCAAGCGATCCTCGGCGTCGATGGGATTCATCTCCAACTGCGCGGTGTAAATCAGGAAACGCGGCCCGATAAATTCGTCGAAGAGCTGATGATCGCGCAGCACGTGGCACACATCCTGGCACAGGAAGCACTCGATGCATTTGCGAAACTCCTGCGGGCGATCCACGTCGGCCTGATCCATGCGCCAGGTGCCGTCCGGGGCGTCCGGCTGGCGCGTTTTCAGTTTCTTGATGCCCGTTTTGACTCTGAAGTTCCAGGAGACGTCGGTGACCAGGTCCTTGATCAGCGGAAAGGTCTTCATAGGCTGAATGGTGACCGGCTGATCGAGCGGCAGCGTATTCAGACGCGTCATGCACATCAGCTTCGGCATGCCGTTGATCTCGGCCGAGCACGAGCCGCACTTGCCCGCTTTGCAATTCCAGCGCACCGCCATATCGTTGGCGTGTTCGGCCTGGATCTGATGAACCGCGTCCAGCACCACCATGCCTTCCGAGGTTTCTGTGCTGTAATCGCGGAACTGGCCGCCGGAGGCGTCGCCGCGCCAGATTCGGAAGGTTGCCGTGCTCATTTCATTTCCTCGATGATTTGCTTCTGCTCTTCGGTCATGGGCGGCAGGGGTTCTTTCTCGATCTTCATCGCACCGTCCCGGCCTTTGCTAACGACGAAATTGAATGTGCCGAAGGTCGCGTCCTTCTCCGGATAATCGTCGCGGAAATGCGCGCCCCGGCTTTCCTTGCGATTCACCGCTGCCAGCGCGATAGCTTCCGAGACGGTGAGCAGATTGGTCAAATCGAGCGCGGTGTGCCAGCCCGGGTTGTATTCCCGATTGCCGCTGATGCCAACCCTGCCCGCGCGCTCCTTCAATTTCGCGATGCCTTCCAGCGCCCGCGCCAGCTCGTCCTCGCGGCGGACGATGCCCACCAAGTCCTGCATCAAGTCCTGCAGATCGTGCTGGACCTGATAGGGGCTCTCGCCCTTGCGTCCGAAGACCTCGAGCGATTGGCGCGCCACCTCATCCACCTGCGCGTTGTCGACCGAACCAGCGGTGTGATCCTTCGCGAACTTCGCCGCAAACTCGCCCGCGCGCTTTCCGAACACCACCAAATCGGAAAGCGAATTCCCGCCCAGGCGATTGGCGCCGTGCAACCCAGCTCCGCATTCTCCGGCGGCAAACAAGCCCTCGACGTCCGACATCTGCGTATCGGGATCCACCCGCACGCCGCCCATCATGTAGTGCGTGGTTGGGCCAATCTCCATCGGGTCCTTCGTAATGTCGATATCGCCGAGCTGCTTGAACTGGTGGTACATGCTGGGCAGCTTCTTCTTGATGTGTTCCGGCGCGTTGGGCAGCTTCTCCTTGATCCACGCGATATCCAGAAATACGCCGCCGTGCGGGCTGCCGCGGCCTTCCTTCACTTCGCGCACGATGCAGCGCGCCACGTGATCGCGCGTCAGCAACTCAGGCGGACGCCGCGCGTTCTTGTCGCCCTGCGTGTAGCGCCAGCCTTCTTCCGGATTGTCGGCGGTCTGGCTTTTGTAATTCGCGGGAATATCGTCGAACATGAAGCGCTTGCCCTGGTTGTTCCGCAGAACACCACCTTCTCCCCGCACGCCTTCCGTCACCAAGATGCCGCGTACGCTCGGCGGCCACACCATTCCGGTGGGATGGAATTGTACGAACTCCATGCCGACCAGCGTAGCGCCCGCACGATACGCGAGCGAATGGCCGTCGCCGGTATATTCCCAACTGTTGCTCGTGATTTTGTATGCGCGTCCGATGCCGCCCGTCGCCAGCACCACGGCCTTGGCATGAAACAGCTTGTAGCGCCCGCGCTCGCGGTCGTACCCGAACGCGCCCACCACGCGGCCCGCGTTCAGCAGCAGCGTGATGACCGTACACTCCATGTGAAAATCGATGCCCTGGTGGATGCCGTGATCCTGCAGCGTGCGAATCATCTCGAGACCCGTGCGGTCGCCTACGTGCGCCAGCCGCGGATAGCGATGCCCGCCGAAATTGCGCTGTAGAATGCGGCCGTCCTTGGTGCGATCGAACAGCGCGCCCCAGGCCTCCAGCTCGCGCACCCGCGCCGGCGCTTCCTTGGCATGCAGTTCGGCCATGCGCGGATAGTTCAGATACTGGCCGCCGCGCATGGTATCGGCGAAATGCACGCGCCAGTTGTCGCGATCGTCCACGTTGCCCATCGCGGCGGCGATGCCGCCTTCCGCCATAACCGTATGGGCCTTGCCGAGCAGCGATTTGGTGACCACTCCCACCTTGACGCCCCCGGCCGACGCTTCGATGGCCGCGCGCAATCCGGCGCCGCCCGCGCCGATCACCAGAACATCATGTTCGAACGTTTGGTATTCCGCCGCCATCAGAGGATTCTCCAATCCGTCCAGATGCCCATGGAGCACATCCTTACGTACAGATCGGAGAAGGCGACCCAGAACAGGCTCATCCACGCAAACAGCATGTGGCGGCGATTCATACAGCTCACACAGTCATACATTTTCTTGCGGATCGGCCGGCGCGAGAGCACGTCGAATAGCCCGCCGGTCAGGTGACGGAGCGAATGACAGCCCGTGGTATAGCTGCCCAGGAGAATCAGGTTGACGAACAGCACCAGGGTGCCGACGCCAATACCGAATTTGCCGTTAAACCAGAGCGCCTTCCAAACATCGTGGGCCAGAAAAACCAGAAACAGGAGCGCGGCGTAGAGGAAGTAGCGATGGATGTTTTGAATGATCAGGGGAAAGGAGCGCTCGCCCCAGGTATTTCTTGCGAGGCTCGCCCACCGTGCAGTTGGGCGGGTCGGCCCAGAACGCTTTGTAGTAGGCGCCGCGATAGTAGTAGCAGGTGATGCGGAAGCCGCCTGGGAAAATCAGGATGAGCATCGCAACGGTCACGAAGCTTGGAATAAAGGCCGGCATCTGCCCGAACCAGGAATCCTCGCCCGGATGGCCGAAGATCAAGGGCGAATACATCGGCGAAAGGTACGGTCCGTAGCTGTAATGGTTGCCCTGCCAGGCGGCCCAATTGGCGTAAACCAGAAACGCGCCGAGCCCTAGAAAGGTGAGTAGCGGGTAGAGCCACCATGTGTCGCGGCGGGCTGTCTTTCCGAAACCGCCACGCTCAAGAGGAACATCGACTGAGGACATGTGGAATCGTCAGGCTATCGAAACAGAAGCAGCGAAGTCAAGCGCGGGCAAGGGTATACGCGCGCGGCCCGCGGCCACCGCGACCTCTGATTTCGCGGTCAGACGCGTGCTCGTGTTTATAATTGCTTCAGCATGCAAGCCCTCCTCCGAGATCTCCGGTTTGGCGCGCGTATGCTGAGCAAGAATTTCGGATTTTCACTCGCGGCAATCCTCACTCTGTCCTTGGGAATCGGCGCGAACACGGCGATTTTCACGGTGACCAACGCCCTACTGCTGCGGCCTTTCCCGTATCGCGACCCGCACCAACTGGTGAGCGTAGACGCCAAGGACAAGACCAAGGATTTCGGAGGCACCCTACTTCGTTATGAGCTGCTGCGCGACCGCAGTCAGTCATTCCAGTCGGTGGGCGTCTGGACGAATGACACGGCGAATCTCACCGGACACGGCGAGCCGCTGCAGGCGCCGGTGGTGCGTGTTTCTCCTAATTTTTTCGCGGCTCTCGGCGTGCGGCCTCAGTTGGGGCGCACGTTCACCGAAGAGGAAGGCCGCCCGGAAGGCACGCCGGTGGCTGTCATCAGCGATTTCCTGTGGCGCAGCCGCCTGGGCGGCGATCGCAACGTCATCGGCCAAACGATCACGCTAGATGGCACGCCGCACACTGTCGTCGGCGTACTTCCCGCCGGCATTCAGTTCCCCTTTGTCGGGGCGACCGACGTCTGGACGCCGCGCTACTTCGAGTACTCACTCATGACCCCGCAACGGCTGCGGATGGGCGTTGGCTATCTCAACATTTTTGCGCGACTGCGGCCGGGAACAACAGTGGCGCATGCCGACGCAGAGCTGGCCGTGCTCAACCAGCAGTATCGCGAGCAGAATCCAACGGCGCCGGACGCCGATCCCGCCGTGGAAATGACGGCCAGCCCACTCCGCAACCTGGTCGTCGCCGGAGTACGCGCCAAAGTCTTCATGCTTTCTGGCGCGGTCGCATTGGTGCTGCTGATCGCCTGCGCCAACGTCGCCAGCCTGCTGCTTTCGCGCGCGCTGGCCCGCAGGAGGGAAATTGCGATGCGCACGGCGCTGGGAGCAAGCCGCAGCGCGGTTGTGCGGCAACTGCTTACCGAAAGCATGCTGCTGGCGCTCTCCGCCGGAGCGCTCGGCACGGGGCTGAGCTGGGTTGGAACGCGCGCGCTGCTCAGGTGGGGAGCAAGCCAGCTTCCACCGGGAATTCCCATCGGAATCGACATGCGCGTGCTGTTGTTTACGTTGATCTGTTCGCTGCTCGCCGGAATCTTCTTCGGGACGTTTCCCGCTCTTCAGCTCTCGAGGCTTGACCTGGATACGTCGCTGCGCGACGAAATCCGGGGCACTTCCGCAGGTTATGCTCGCACGCGAATGAAGAGCCTGCTCGTCGTAGGCCAAGTGGCGCTGTCACTGCTGCTGCTCATCGGCGCCGGACTGCTGCTACGCAGCTTCGGCCGGCTGCTCGGCGCCGATCCAGGCTTTGACGCTCATAACGTACTCACCATGAACGTCTCGCTGCCCACAGTGAAGTACGCAAAACCCGCACAACAGATCGCGTTCTTTGACGAGCTGTTGCGCCGCGTCTCAGTGTTGCCGGGCGTGCGCAGGGCCGCAATCTCGGCTGCGCTGCCGCTGAGCTGGAAACGCATCACTCCGGTGTTGCCGGAAGGCCAGCCCAATGTGCCTCTGGCGCAGCGCCCGTTCGTCGACATCGAGGCTATCAGCCCGCAGTGGTTCCAGACCATGCGCGTCCAGCTGCGCGCCGGGCGCGAGTTCACTGCCGCCGACAACGCCGATGCGCCCAAGGTCATCATCGTGAATGAAACCTTCGCCCGCCGCTACTTTGGGAACCAGAATCTGCTGGACAGGCATATCATGGTCGGACGCGGACCCGTCCAGTCTGAGGTGATTGGCGTGGCCGCGGACATCAAGAACCAGGGTCTGGCTCAGGATACGCAAGCGCAACTTTATCTGCCTTTCGCGCAGTTGCCGTGGGCTGATATGAACCTGCTGGTTCGAACAATTGTGCCGCCACAAAGCATCACCTCGGCAGTGCGTGCGCAGATCTCGGCAGTAGACCCTGACCAGCCGGTCGCCGGCGTCCAGACAGTTGACGAGTTGGTAGCGAGTTCTCTCGCACAGCCGCGCTTCACTATGCTGCTGCTCGGCATCTTCTCCGCCACCGCGCTGGCGCTCTCGGTAATCGGAATTTACGGCGTTCTATCGTACTGGGTGGCGCAGCGCCGCCACGAGTTGGGCATCCGGCTGGCGCTTGGGGCGCAACGCGCGGACATCCTGCGGATCGTCGTGCGCCAGGGTTTCCTGCTGACCATCGCCGGCGTTGCGATTGGTCTGATCGCAGCGTTGTTTCTGACCAGGCTGATGTCGAGCCTGCTGTACAAGGTCGATGCGCTCGATCTGACAGCATTTTCTAATCCAAGGATGAGCCTGAAGGGGTGAAGTTAAGGCCGACGCTCTGCCGGGCTCCTTTCTTGGGTTTTTCGGATCTTGTTTTTCTGTTAGAAAGATAGCCATCGACGGCGCGGTGGGAATGTGGGAATCGCGCAGCGATTTCCAAGGGCTGGGGGAAACGAAGGGAAACCTGGGTTTGGTTTTCCTCGTTTTCCACGCGCCCGTCATTTCCACGGCGCTCCCCGGTTTCATGCGCTCTTGCGCTCGAGCCGGAAGCCGAGGAAGAGTTGGCGCTTGGCTTCTTGCATTTGCCTTGCACATTCGGTGTCGCTTACCAGTTCCGCATTCCGGTCTAAACCCTGGATGCTGAATTCCGGTTTGAGATAGCCTGGTGCGCCCTTGTTGGCGCGAGATAAATCCCGCAAAATTTCCCATGGCGTGGCGTATCGCCGGTACACATATTTCTCCTTGCCACGCTGGTCCACTATCCGTTCCGGTTGTCCACATGGACGATGAAAGTTCAGATAGGGATTGAAGTGACGTTGGTAGAACCGGCCAATGTCTTGGGCGTGCGCCGCGGCGATGTAGCCGTAGCCCATGTGCTTACGAATCACGGCCCCGTTCTTAGATTCCACCAGGCCGTTGTCGTTGCTCTTGCGCGGACGCGATTTGGTCTGCTCGATCAACAATCGCTTGAGCAGCTCGGACACCGATTCGTTGATAAACTCCGAACCGTTGTCGGAATGAAAACCCCGAATGGGAAAGGGAAACTGGCTCAGAATCGCCCGTAAAACGGGCTCCAAATGCGTTTGGGTAATGGCCGCAACAGCTCCCACCACTTGCCACTGCGTGACTTCGTCCACGGCGTTTATGTGATACACGCCCTTGACTCCGTCCCGGTCTCCCTGATGCACCGTGTCGACCCGCAGATATCCCGGCTGGCCTCCCGGTTGCGGCTTGCGTCGTTCGCCGATAGCAACCTGTACGGCGCATGTTTTGGTGTAGTCCAGGCGGCACTCGCGGTAACGCCGGCGCTTTCGTAAATTGTAAATGTGTGCCACCGAGATCGTTGCCAGCCGCTGGTACTCGGCGTGTCGGTACAGCTTCCATTCCCGTTCCAGAATTTTCTTCGTCGCCGGTCCGCTCATCGTCTCATGCGCTTCATCCACTTTCGCCAGCAGTTCCAGATCGCCTGGCGTGAAGTGGCTCTCAAACCGGTGGCGCCGGTGGCTGGATTCCTTCACCTCGCTGTGTTCCAGATAGCGGCCGATCAACCGCGTCATCTGGGCCCGGCTCCGTCCCGTCATCTTCGCCACATAGCGCCTCAGCAACCCCCGCGCCACCTTGCCTTGCGTTCGGTAGCTCTGCTGTCGCAACAGCAGCGTGATCCATTCGTAGACCTCCTGCCGCCGCTTGCCCTGAAACCGCACCTCTTCACTGGCTTCTAACAACGCCCGGATCTGTTCCAGGCTCAGCTTTTCCCCATCCTGCATGCTGATGATCAATCCCTAGCATGCGCTCCCCTTCCTTCAGGCTCATTCTGTGTTAGAAACCGAGCGCCCTTCAGGCTCATCCTGCATTAGACAAGACTCTGACGACGTTTGCCGTCGCGCCGCTGGTATTCTTATGCATCGCCCTGCTCGCCAGCTATCTGCCCGCGCGAGGCGCAACGCGAGTGGATCCTCTGGAAGCATTGCGGGGAAACTGAGCCGCTCTCCGGCGCCAGAGCTTACTTGCTAGGCCCGCTCCAGACCACCCGCCATCGGTGCGATCCGCCAGCCCAGAGCCCAGTCACTGACGCAACGCGCGGACCGGGTCAGTGGACGCGGCTCGGTATGCCGGCAGGAAGCAAGCCGCGAGCGTTGCGATCGCCAGCACAACGAAGGCCGATCCGAACGCCAGCGGATCTCGCGGGCTCACGTTGTAGAGCAGGGTACCCATCAGGTGGGTCAAGCTCAGTGCGGCGGCCGCGCCAAGCACCACGCCACCCGCTGTCAACGCGAGTCCGTGGGACAGTACGAGCCTCAATAGATCAGGTGTGCCGGCACCCAGCGCCATCCGCAGCGCCAACTCCTGGGTTCGCTGCGAAACCGTGTACGACATCACGCCGTATAGTCCGATGGCGGCGAGCAGCAATGCCAGTCCGGCAAACACGCCCAGCATCGTGACCGCGACGCGCTGCACGGCCGTGGTCCGGTCCACCTGCTCTTGCATGGTGATCACTTCACCGGGCGCAAGATTCGCGTCCAGCGCATGGATCTCACGAACCAAAGCTTTGGTCATGGTTTCCGGTGCGAGCGATGTTCGGATATTGAGATTCAGGCCATTTGCGTTCTGGCGCAGCGCGACATAGAAGAATGGTTTCGGAGCTTCGGCCAAGTTCCGGTACTTTGACATTCTTGCGACGCCCACCACCTGCATCCAGCGTCCTTTCACTTGAACGCGGCTGCCCACTGGACTCCGCCCGCGCCAGTATTTGGCAGCCATAGCCTGGTTCACCACCGCGACCAGCGGGGCCGTTTCTTTGTCCGCGCGAGTGAACTCGCGGCCCTCAACCAAGGGGATTCCCATGGTAGCGAAATACCCGGGACCGACCTCGTTATATTCCACAGTAGGGTCTTCGTCTGGGGCGGTCACATAACCGTCGACGGCGATAGGGGCGGAAGAATAGCCGATATAACCGAACGGCGTCACTCGCGCGAACGCGACGCGATTGCACGCCTCCGAGGGATTGCAGGCGATCCGCCAGCGCATCCTGAAAATTCCTGGCGCGCTCGATATCGTATCCGGCGGCCGTCAAATCCACCGAGGCAGTCAAGCACTCCATTAGTGGTGAATCCGGGGCTGGTGGTTTGAATCGCGCTCAGGCTCTTGAGCAGGAGTCCCGCGCCCACGAGCAGAACGAAACTCAGCGATACCTGCACAACGATGAGGCCCGCGCGCAATACCGCTTGCCGGCTTCCGCCTACGACCCCGCCCGATTCCGCCTTCAGCGCGGAGACCAGGTCGATCTTGCTGCTCTGCATTGCGGGCACCAGCCCGAAAAAAACGGCCGAGATCAGGCAAACGCCCGTGCTGAAGGCAAGCACGCGCCAATCGATCTCACCGGGCAGTCTCATGGAGACGCCACCTCGCGATGGGAGCAGCAGCGGGAGCAGGTTGCGGCACCAGTTTGCGGCAAGGACTCCACAGGCCGCCGCGATCGCCGACAGGATCAAACCCTCGGTGAGCAGTTGTTTCAGTAGCCGCCCGCGTCCGGCGCCCACCGCAAGCCGCACGCGTCATCTCATGCCGCCGCCCGAATGCCTTCACCAGCAGGAGATTTCCGACATTGGCGCAAGCGATCAGGAGCACGAAACACACCACCGCCAGCGCAACAGAGAGCGTTGGGAACAGGGTGCCGGCATTGTTGAAGGGAGTCTTCCACAAGGGGAACAGCCTGACGCCTCGGCCGCGGTTTGTCGCAGGATAATCGTGCTCCAATCGCATGGCAACGGCGGATATCTCCGCCTGCGCTTGCTGCGGCGTCACGCCCGGCTTGAGCCGGACGAAACCCTCGATCCATTGCGCACCGCGGTCTTCGAGCTTGTATTCAGCCGCCGAATAATCGTTCCTGCATGGATACCGGGACCCAGAACTGCATCGCCCAGCCGACGAAAGTGCCATAGAAGCCTTCCGGCGCAACGCCGATGATGGTGTGCGGCATGCCATTGAGCATCTGCACCCTGCCGATGATCGCCGGATCGGCGTGGAAACGTTCTTTCCACATCTGATAGCTGATGACAACGACGGGATGAGCATTACGGCCGAAATCTTCGGCGGGTTCGAACCCGCGCCCCAGGATCGGACGGACTCCGAGCGCATCGAAATAGTTGGCCGAGACAATGCTCCCGGTCGCGCACGATCGGCCCGGTCGCCGATGGCTAGCGTAACCCCGGTGATCCGATCCACGATGAAAGCATCAAAAAGCTTGCAGTTCCTCTGAAAATCCTGGAAATCCGGCCAGGATATATCCGTGGAATCCCCAGGCGCGCCGGCCACGCCGCGATAGGTTCCGGCCACCGCCATCATTCGCTCCTGGTGGGCTACCCCGGGGAACGGACGAAGCAGAACTCCCTCGATCCAACTGAACACCGCGGTGGTTGCGCCAATTCCGAGAGTCAGGCAAAAGAGGGCGAGAATCGAAAAGCCCGGATTGCGCCGGAGCATGCGGAAACCGAAGCGCAGATCCTGCCATAGCACTTGCAAGAACGGCAGCGAGTGAGCTTCCCGGTAGGCCTCTTTCACCTGGGCAATGCCGCCAAAGCGCCGCCGGGCGGCTATCAACGCGTCGTCCGGGCTCATGCCTCTGCGGAGGTTTTCGGCGACTTCGCTTTGCAGGTGAAAATCGAACTCGTCATCCATATCGCGCTCCAGCATGTCGCGCTTCAGGAGCCGCATTTGAAAGAGACCGGAGAGCCGCCGCAACAATACACGGATGGCTGTCATGCGGATTCCTTGGATGGCTTGAGAAAACGGCCGAGGATATCGGAGATCCTCTCCCAGTTCTTTGCTTCGGCGGCGAGCTGCTTCTTGCCGGCCCGCGTGATGGAGTAGAATTTCGCGCGGCGGTTATTGTCGGACGTGCCCCATTTCGAGGCGATCCACCCCATTTGTTCGAGGCGCAAGAGCGACGGGTAGAGCGTGCCCTGATTCAGCGCCAGCGCATCCCCGCTGATCTGCTCGATGCGGCGCGCGATTCCCCAGCCGTGCTGCGGGCCCAAGGTCTCCAGCGTCCGAAGCACCATCAGTCCGAGAGAGCCATGCAGAACGTCCGACTTCTGGCGATCCATAGGGTGACCTTTTGGTAGCCTACAGGAGTGTATTACGGACGGACGCTTCGCGTCAAGGAGCAGAGATGTGGGTCCCCGGCTAACTTCTTAGGCCCGCTCCAGGCGATAATCAATTGAGCCCATGACCACTCTCGAATTACCGGGGGCCAACCCGGCCGCGCCACCAGCGTCCCCGTTCTCTCCGGACATGACCTGGACCAAGAACATTCCAGCCGCGAAACGATTGGACTGCGTGACCGTCGCCAACGACGTCTTCACCCTGGCCGAGCGAAAACTCAGCCATGTGGAGCGAACCGGCCTGGATCGCGAACGCATCCGCGTGGCCGCCTTCATGCCCCGCCTGCCCGAAATGCCGCTTGATCGAGGTTCGCGCCGGTACGCCAGCTACATGGGCAAGAAATTCCGCCAGCACGGCCTGGATTTCCGTATCGAAGAAGCTTACAGCGCCGACGCTCTGGAGCTGCTGCTGATGGGTGCGCAGGTGCACGAAAAGATCTACGGAACTTTCGTCTTCTTTCCCGCCCCGTTCGGCAAGACCGAGGATTATTTTCTGCGCCGTGTGCGCCCCGAAAAGGATATTGAAGGCCTGACCGTGGAAAACACCGGCCGCATGGCGCTCAACATCCGTACCGTTGACGAAGAAGAAAAGTACGAGGGCGTGGTGCCTTGCACGGCGCGCGCGATTCTGACCCTGTTGAACCAGCATGAATCCATCAAGAAGCTTTTCCCAAGGGACCTGAGCACGCAGGGCCCCACCGCGGTGATCTTTAACAACTCGCCGCGCATCGGCATTCCGCTGCAAAGCATGCTGATGCGGATCGGCGCCACAGCCATCATGGCGCACGTGCAAACGCGTCCCGAAGACCGGCGGCATTTTCTTGAAACGGCCGATATCGTCGTCACGGCATTCCCCGCGCAGTCGGAAGCCGACCTGATCCGCGAGGTTAAGCCGGGCGCGGTGGTGATCGATTGTTCCACCGAAGGCAACCTGCATCCCGATGTGGTGGAACGCGCCGCCTACATCTCCACCCACGATAATCATCTGGGACAAATCACCACCGCGCTCGCTCTGTACAATACGGCATTGTGCGCTTTGTGGCAGTGCGGAATGAAGGCTTGAGGTAACCAAGATGGCCCCCGAAGAGAAAATCGAAATTGACAAACTCGAAATCGTACAGCACCTGGAACGTGGCCGCGAGGAATTTAACGCCGCGCTGGCGGGTATTGGCGAGTCGCAGGCGAAAGTGCGGCCAGATCCGGCCCGCTGGTCCATCCTCGATTGCGTCGAGCACGTAGCCATCGTCGAGGAGCGTTTCCTCGGCCGGTTGGAAACCGCCGAAAGACTGGAAACTCCGCGCGTCGATAAGGAAAGAGAGGCCAGCCTTCTCGTGCGGGTCGCTGATCGTTCCGCGCGCGCCCAATCTCCCGAGGCTGTCGTGCCCACGGGCCGGTTTGCAACTCTGGCGCAAGCGCTCGATCAATTCAACGCCGCCCGCACGCGCAGCATTCAGTTCGCGCAAGATCGCTCGGACGATCTTTACTATCTGGCCACCGAGCATCCGCGCTTCGGCCCGATGAACGGCGCCGAGTTTCTGATGATCATCACGGCGCATGCCCGCCGGCACGGCGCGCAAATCCAGGAAGTCCGTGCGGCGCTGGAGAAGAACTAGCAGAATATGGATTCCCGCCGCAAATTTATCGGCGCCATGGCCACCGGCCTGGCCTCCACGCTCGCCTCCGCGGGCGGCGTCCTGGGCGCGAACGATCGTGTGCGCATTGGCCTGATTGGCGCGGGACAACGCGGCAGCGAGCTGCTGCACCAGGCGCTGGCCTGCCCCAACGTCGAGATTGCCGCGTTCGCCGATGTCTACACCAAGCGGCTGGACGATGCCAGAAGCCGCGTCCCAACCGCGGCCGCCTACCTCGACCACCGCCGGCTCCTTGACGACCAATCCATCGACGCCGTCATCATCGCCACGCCGCAGCATTTGCATTGCGAGCATTTCATTGATTCGCTCGCGGCGGGCAAGCACGTCTATCAGGAGAAGACGCTCGCCTTCACACTCGATCAGGCCAAGCGCATGAGGGTGGCGCACCGGCAAGCGCAGAAAGCCGTAGTCCAGATAGGACACCAGGCCTGCTCCTCGGGTCAAATGCGCGACGCGGAAAACTTCCTGGCCACCGGCCACACCGGCAAAATCACTGCGATTCGCATGCACTGGTATCGCAACACGCCGCGCGGCAAGGCGCAGTGGGCGCGGCCGGTCTATCCCGACATGACGCCCGAGAACATCGCATGGAATTCGTTTCTGGGCGACGCGACGCGCCGTGATTTCGATCCGTACCGCTTCATCAACTGGCGGTTCTTCGAAGAATATTCCGGCGGCAACGTCTACGAGAACCTGAGCCAACAACTTGCGTTTTGGTACCAGGCGCTGAATCTGCAGATCCCGCAAACCGCCACGATGACCGGCGGCCTGTATCTATGGAAGGATGGCCGCGACGTCCCCGATACCATCAACGTCACGTTCCAACAGCCCGAGCAGATGCTGATCAGTTGGGATTCCGGTCTCGGCAATAGCCAACTCGGCATCACCGAGGACGTGCTTGGATCGGACGGCTCCATTTCGCGAAATACGTCGGGCATTCGCTACCTGCCGCAAAAGGTGAATCGCCCCGATGGCGTCGACGTGGCGGGCAAAGTCGTCAGCTTCCCTACCGCGCACATGCAGAATTTCATCGACTGCATCCGCTCGGGCCAGGAAACCAACTGCCCGTTGGAGCTCGGCTATCGCGTCTCGATCGCCTGCCGCATGGCGCTCGAGAGTTTTCATGAAGGCCGCACCGTGCGCTGGGACCCGCGGACGGAGACGATCAGCTAGCTCGACCGCTCACCTCCCACCGCCGATCTCCAGAATCGTCCCCGTCACGTACGAAGCCGCATCCGAGAGCAGCCACAAGACACCCCCAGCAATTTCCTCCGGCGTTCCCGCCCGTTGCATCGGGATCGTCGGGCTCAACCGCGCCAACCGTCCTGGTTCGCCATTGGCCGCGTGCAATCCGGTGTCGACCAAACCCGGTGCTACTGCGTTCACGCGAATGCCCTCGGTCGCCACCTCGCGCGCGAGCCCGATTGTAAAGCTATTCACCGCGCCCTTCGAAGCCGCGTAGTGTACCCATTCCTGAGCGCTGCCGGTTCTGGCCGCGATCGAAGAGATGTTCACGATCGAACCGCCTTGTCCTCCCAACCGCGTCGACATCCGGCGCACCGCTTCTCGCGCGCACAGGATCGTTCCCGCGACGTTGACCGCCAGCATGTGCGTCAACCGCGTTGCATCGATTTCATCCACCCGAGCGAAACCGCCCGTAATGGCTGCGTTGTTTACCAGCGCGCGCACGGGCCCCAGCTCACGCTGAGTGGTTTCAAAAAGCCTTAGGACATCCGCCTCGCAGGATACGTCGCCTTGAATCGCAATCGCTCGCGATCCCGCGCCGAGCAACTCGCCGACAACCCTCTGCGCCGCGGCCTGGTCCCGCGCGTAGTTCACTGCAACCCTGTATCCGTCCGCTCCCAGCAGCTTCGCGATTGCCGCTCCAATTCCGCGGCTCGCTCCGGTGACGATCGCCGCGCCTTTGTCTCCCATACAACCAGCATAGATTCGTGGCCGTTTACACCGCAGCCGCTGGGTGATAACGTAGCGTTGATGAGATTCGCACTTTTAGCGCTGGCAGTGATCCTGCCGCTGGCTGCCCAGCAGGACAGCCGCCTGGCGTGGGCTCCGGTTCCCGCGCAACCCGCCGCCTGGGTGGCGCCCAACCGGCCGCATTGGAAACTCGCCGAGCTCCTCGCCCAGCACAAAGGCGAAGCGAACTGGACCCAAACCGTGGTGAGCGATTCGCTACTTCACGCCGACTACATCTCCATGGCGCCGGGTGCCAAAACGCCCCGCCGCTTCCGCCCCGACACGCGCGAGTGGTGGATCGTGCAGGACGGCCAGATCCGCTTCACCATCGAAGGACAGGAGCCGTTCGTCGCGTCCAAAGGCTACCTCGTTCAAGTTCCCTACCGCAATGTCTACAGCCTGGAAACCGTGGGCGACAAGCCGTCGCTGCGCCTGGAAGTGAACATCGCGGGCGCGCAAACCATGTATCCCGCCGATGAAACGCCGGTGCCGCTGGACGGCGTGAATTTCGTGAAGGTGCAGATCGCTGGACGGGGCAAGTACGAGCAAGGCAACAAACCGTATATCGACTTCAATGCCGTCGCCGACGGCAGCGACAAGCATCGCCGCTTCATCGCCGACGATCGCGCCGTGGCCAACATCATCATGGGCGATCCCAAGAAGCAAGCTCCCGTGACCGATGCCAACAAGGGCCATTTTCACGAGGAATCGCCCGAGTTCTGGTTCATCCTCGCCGGTAAAATGGAGTACAAGATCGGTGCTCTGCCGATCTTCATCGCCGACCAGGGCGACATCGTCTACACGCCCAAGCAAACCTGGCATCGCGCGCGCTTCGCCGGATCGGAGCTCGCGTGCCGCCTGGCGATGAACGGCTACCAGGATCTGTTGCACGATTACCAGCCCCTCGACGAGACCTCCCAGCGATAGCGCGTTTTGGCAGGGCAAATGCTTCTTTCCAGGCATGCCCGCCATCGACGAAAGAACCATCACCGACGTGGCCTTAGACCAAATGTCTACCACGCCTAATCCGCGCTTGCGCGAGATCATGGATTGCCTGGTTCGCCACCTGCACGCCTTCGCACGTGAAGCCGACCTCACTCCGGAGGAATGGCTGGAAGGCATCAAGTTCCTCACCGCGGTTGGCCAAGCCTGCACGCCCTATCGCCAGGAATTCATCCTGCTCTCGGACACGCTGGGCCTTTCCAGCCTGATCAACACGCTGCATGATCGCCGCTCAGCGGAGGTGGGAACAAAAACCAGCTTGCTTGGCCCGTTCTACCGCCAGAGCGCGCCCACCAAGAGACTGGGCGAATCCATTGTTGCAGGGGGCGCGTCGCCAGGCGATGGCTCCGAGATCTGCATCTACGGCCGCGTCGTGAACCTGGCCGGCAAACCGATCCCGAACGCCTCCATCGAAATCTGGCAGTCCGACGATCACGGCTTCTACGATCTGCAAAAGCACGACCCCTCTGAAATGGATCTGCGCGGCTGGTTTCACGCGGATTCGGGGGGGTACTTTTACCTGCGGACGGTGCGCCCGCTCGGTTACCTGATTCCCTTGGACGGCCCGGTCGGCGACATGATTCGCGCGCAACGCCGCCACGGCTACCGGCCCGCGCACATTCATTTCCTGGTGGGTGCCCCCGGGTATCGAGAGTTGGTGACGGCTCTCTATTTGCGCAACGACGACCACATCAATTCGGACACGGTGTTCGGCGTCACGGATTCGCTTATTACCGAAACCAGGCCGAACGACCCGGCCTCGCCGTTCCCGAACCTGCCATCCATCTGCTTCGATTTCCAACTCGGCGCGGCGGCTGCCCGCGAGGAGTCCGGACGGGTTGGCGCCGATCCTTCGCAGATCGTGAAGAGCGCGGCCCGAGTGTCGCACTAGACGCCGGTATCTGCGTGTAGTGGCTCAATATCTGCGTCAATTTGCTCAGTAACCAGGCGCGATTTGATTCACTCCGCTCGGTCAGACTCCATGCCATAGTCGCAGCGAAGCCGGTTGCGCATGGTGGCGGAGGTGCTCCGAACATATAGGGGAGTAAATTAGCATGGCAACAACAGGGTTCGCACTAACTCCGGCACAGCGGGCAAGGGTCGCAGATAAAACGACAAAAGGCGATATCGTTAGTTTTGGTGAGGCACCGATCGGCGTCGTCGAGGACGAGATTTCCAGAATATCCAATGACGGCGAATACAAGAGCTTTCTGCAACGGATCCGTCTTTCGGCGGCCAAAGCGGGTGAACTTGGCTCGGCGTACGCGTATCGTTGGTGCTACTACAGTCTGAGCGAGGGCCGGGAAAAACTTCCGTTTGGCCAAGGCGCCTTGCTCCTGGGCGAGCATCAATTGCAGGACATTCTGGCGGAGGCGCATCTCAAACGATGGCCCATCTAAGACACTAGCTATAATCCTCAGTTGAGGAACGCCGATTGACTTCCAAATCCCGCTGCTCCTGGGCCAGTGATGAGCTCTCGGTCGTCTACCACGACGAGGAATGGGGCGTGCCAGTTCACGACGATCGCCGCCTGTTCGAATTCCTGATCCTCGAAGGCGCTCAAGCCGGTCTCAGTTGGATCACTATTCTCAAGAAGCGCGCTGCCTACCGCTCCGCCTTCGACGGTTTCGACGCCCGCAAGGTCGCTCGCTATGACGAAGCAAAGATGGCAGCCTTGCTCGCGAACGACGGCATTGTGCGCAATCGCTTGAAGGTTCGCGCGGCGGTACAAAATGCCCAGGCCTTCCTGGCCGTTCAAAAGGAATTCGGCAGTTTTGACCGATACGTCTGGCAATTCGTCGGCGGCAGCCCGCTAGTCAATCGCCGGCGCCGACATGGGGACGTTCCGGCCCGCACCGGGCAATCCGACACCTTGAGCAAGGATCTTGCCAAGCGCGGCTTCAAATTTGTTGGTTCCACCATCTGCTACGCATTCATGCAGGCCACCGGAATGGTGAACGATCACCTGGTGGATTGCTTCCGCTATAAGGAATTGATCTAGCCCCCGGCCGTCACCGGATCGTGGGCGATTCAAGCAATCGTATTTGCTGCCGGTCACAGTCAATTTCCGCCGCAACGCCCATGGGGACAACAAACTTCGGATCGGTGTGACCAAAATCCATTCGGGTCACGAGCGGAAGCGAGCTTAATCCCAACTCCGCTAGCACCTGTAAGAGCGCGGCATCGTATGCTTCGAACGTCGTTTCGTCGCCATAGGGTCTGCCATAAAGGATGCCCCGCGCTTCATTCAATGCTCCCGTGGCTGCCAGAGCACGGAGCATATAGGTAACGACAGTGGGAGACGGCCGATCCTCGGATGTTTCCAGGAACACGATGCTGTTTCGCCACACCGCTGGCTCAGGCCAAACGGGAGTGCCGCGAAGCCAATCCACGGCCTCCAGACACCCGCCGATCAGCCTGCCGCGATGCCGCCCGTTACCCTGAAGCCACTTCCATCCCGAGCACGGTTGAAGCTCCCGCTTCATCTCATTCCGCTTGTCATCGCCCCAATCAAGAGACGCGCAAGTCCAACCACCGGAGTTGGGGGAAATCAACAAGGACGGGCCCGGTTCGAAAAGGACCTCGCGCACCGATCCCGTCGTGTACGGCAGCAATCCGCCGCTCTCGTCGAAGCCGCCCATAATGGATGGTCCATAGAACGACGTCACGCCAGCTTTCAGAAAAGCGAAATGCGTGATGGTTGAGTCCGAGTAGCCGAGAAAGACTTTTGGATTCTCGCGGATCACAGCGAAATCCAGGAACGGCAGCATCCGGATCGAATCATCGCCGCCAATCGTGGAGATGATGCCGCGGATCGACGGGTTCTTCAAGACCTCCATGAGATCCGCAGCACGAGCCTCAGGATGCGCCGCCAGCCACTTGATGTCCGCCAGTGCATGCCTGCTCTCAACGACCTCGATGCCGAACGCTTCCTGCAATTGGCGCTTTCCGTCCTGGTAGGGCGCCGGGTACACGCTTGGCCAACCTCGGGAAAGCGATACGGCTGCGACCTTGTCGCCTGGACGTAGAGCACGGGGCTTAATCATAGAGACACTCAACCAATTATGGCTTTTCGTTGGTTCGGAGCCTTGACAATCAAAGGCGCCGCGCGCATACTCCTATCAAGCGTCTATGGGAAGCCAAAAACCGGCCCGCGGCGAACTCGTCCAGGGCACGCTCGACATGCTCATCCTGAAAACCCTGACCCGTGGCCCGCAGCACGGCTACGGGATCGCGCAAATCATCAAACAGGCATCCGATGATGTACTGCGCGTCGAAGAAGGCTCGTTGTATCCGGCGCTACACAGGTTGGAGCTGGATGGAGTGATCGATTCCGAATGGGGCCTGTCGTCCAATAACCGTCGCGCGAAGTACTACCGGTTGACCGCTCTCGGCCGGAAACAACTCACGAAAGAAGCCGACAACTGGCAACGCCTGGCGCGAGCCATCGCGCAGGTCATGGAGACCGCATGAATCGCTTCTTGAAACGCTTGCGCGCTCTGCGGCGCCGGGCGCAGCTCGACCGCGACCTCGAAGAGGAGCTGCGATTTCACCAAGAGATGCTGTCTCAAGAAGAGTCGCCAAACCACTTCGGCAACTCCACGCTATTGAAGGAAGCCTGCCGCGATCTTTGGGCTTTCACTTGGATCGAAGCGCTTTGGCAGGATATTCGCTCGGCCGCGCGGACGCTGCCAAAAAGCCCCGGGTTTACGGTCATCGTGGTATTCGCACTGGCGCTTGGCATTGGCGTAAATACCGTTATCTACACGGTGGTCAGTAGTGCGCTCTCATTCAACGTCGGAGTGAAGCAGATGGATCGTTTGGTTGTCATCAACGCTGTCGAAGCGCACGGCGATCCATTCATCCATTCCTGGGCGGAATATCGCGACTTGCGCAGCGCGGTGAAGTCGATCCAAGATTTGGCCGCGTACCGCATGGTTTTAGTGAACTGGAGTGATTCCGCTCGGCCGCCCGAACGCTTCCGCGGGGTGCAGATGTCGGCGAACGCATTCGCTGTTGCCGGGGTCAAGCCCGTATTGGGCCGCGATTTCTTGGCGGAGGATGAACAGCCCGGTGCACCTGCCGTTGTGATGCTCTCCTACCATCTCTGGCAGAACCGCTACGGAAAGGATCCTTCAATGCTCGGCAAGACCGTCCGCGTGGACGATGTGCCGCGCATCATAATCGGCGTGATGCCTTCCAAAATGCAGTTCCCTGCGGACACCGAAGTCTGGACGCCGCTCGATTCCGATCTCCGGGGCCAGGCGGCCGCATATCTGATTCCGTTCGGAAGGCTCGCGAATGGCGTCTCATTGCAATCGGCCCGCGCCGAGATGGATACTATCGCCCACCGGCTGCAAGCCAAGGCCCCGGAATCCTACAAAGGCCTAATCGTCGACGCGCAGCCGTTCCTCAATGTTGTCGGCTTTTACAGCGTGCGCGGAGTCCTGATTGCGGTGGTTTGCGCAGTCGGCTTCGTTCTACTGATTGCGTGCGCGGACGTCGCCAATTTGATGCTGGCCCGCTCCGCCACCCGAGCGCGAGAGATTTCCGTCCGCATCGCAATCGGCGCCACCCGAGCGCGCATCGTTCAGCACCTTTTGGTTGAAAGCATCCTGCTCTCGGGCAGCGCCGGACTGCTCGGCTGGCTCATCGCGCTTGCGGGCCTTCGCTGGTTCGACGCCGCCTCATTCAATTCAACGCGGCCCTCCTGGATTGATTTCTCGATGAACTTCCGTGCCATTGCCTATTTAGCGACCATTTCAATCGGTACGGGCATTTTATTTGGTGTAGCGCCCGCTTTGCGACTGGCCAAAGTCGACGTCAACAGTGCAGTCAGAGAGGGCGGTCACGGAGGCGTTGGCACCCAGAGAAGCCAGCGTCTGGCAAGCACTTTAGTTGTGTTCGAAATAGTTCTCTGCATTGTGTTGCTCACGGGCGCTGGACTCACCATCCGCAGCGCGGTGAACACTTACCGCGCGCCAACTGGCGTGAACGCGTCGAACGTGCTCACGATGCAAATCTACCTGCCGGAGGCCAAGTATCCGCGGACCGAAGATCAGATTTCGTTCTATCGTCGTCTGAAGGCGAATCTACAGTCGGTGCCCGGAGTCGACGCTGTCTCGCTCGTCTCCTCGTTGCCTCAAGGTTTCGTGCGACATTATCCTTACCTACTCGAGGGCCAGCCGCCTGGCGATCCGAACCATGAGTCCTTCGTTGCGGGTCTTGTGGTTGACGCTGACTATTTCCGCGTAATGCAGGTGCCTATCCGGCGCGGCCGCGTGTTCAACGAGTCCGATGGAATCGGCGGCGCTCCGGCCGTGATTGTTAATGAGAGCTTCGCGGCGAAGGCTTGGCCGGGTGAGGACCCCCTCGGCAAGCGTTTTCGCTGGGCGCCGGAAGGAACGCCACAGCGTCCGTTGACGGTCGTAGGCATGGTTCCTGACATCCAGCAGAACTTCCAGCACCCTGTGGACCGGGCGCCGATGATCTATCTATCCTATGCCGCCGAGCCGCAAGGCGAGATGGTCCTCGTTGCGCGCACCACTGTGCCACCAACAACGATGGGCGAGCCTTTTCGCAGGGAGCTACAGCGCTTGGACGAAAATCTGCCGGTTGATCGCCTGAGGACCCTCGAACAAGTTATCGCACAGGGCCGGGGCGACGCCGCCGTCTTTGTGACTCTTTTTTCCATTCTCGCCGGCGTTGCACTGCTGCTCGCCTGGGCGGGACTTTACGGCGTGGTGGCGCATTCGGTGAGCCAGCGGACGCGGGAGATCGGAGTCAGAATGGCGTTGGGTGCAACCGCGGAAGGTATTATGCGGCTGGTTTTCTGGCAAGGGATCCGACGTATCCTGATCGGCCTCGCTATTGGCTTGCCGCTAGCCGGCGCCGTTACCTTTGTGTTGCGCGCTTTACTGGTTGGCGTCGCACCCGGCGATCCATTGAGCCTAGCCGGAGCCGCGCTGGTACTCATACTCGCGGGGTTGCTGGGTTGCGCCATTCCCGCCCGCCGCGCGGTTCGCGTGGACCCGATCGTCGCGTTGCGCTGCGATTAGCGCTCCCAACCTCAACTTCTACAACTCATTGATAGTACTTGGCTTGACAAATAGTATAGTACGTTGATAGACTTACTTGGCATGGCATTGGAGATGCGATCGTACACACCAGGTTTGCTCCTACTTGTCGTGACCAGCACCACGCCGCTCCTTGCCCAGGACGACGCCACCACCCAAAACGGCTCCAGCGGTTACAACGGCTCCTGGATCACCGGGCCGGCTTCCAATCCGCTGAGCTTTTTGAATGGTCCGGCGTTCCGCACCACCGGCCGGAACACGCCGTACGATTTCCTCGACTTCGCTCCCATGACCGGGCTCGACCAGCAGCTCCCAGCGTGGCTCGCCTTCGGCCTGGAAGAACGCTTCCGCGCGGAAGGGATGGAAAACCAAAGCTTCAAGCTGAACAACGACGACAACTATCTATTGAACCGCTGGCGTTTCTCGATGCAGATCAGGCCCACCAAATGGCTGAAGATCGTCGGACAAGTGCAGGACGCGCGCGCCTGGTTGCAACAGCCGCCTCTGCAACCGCCCAACACGAATCGCTTCGACCTCAAGCTGGCGTTCGCCGAACTTGGCGACGCTGAGAAACAGTGGATCAGCGTACGCGCCGGCCGGCAGTTGATCAACTACAACAACACCATCATTGCGAATTCGGAATGGCGCGATCAGGCCCGCTCTTACGATGCGATAGTGACGAATTTGCATTTTGATAGGGTGCGCCTCGGAATCTTCGCCGCATCGGCCGTTGTTCCGATGGACGAGGGCATCAGCCATCATCAGCAGGGAAATAACATCTACGGCTTGTATGGCGGCATCGACAAGGTCGCTGGGAGTTCCAGACTCGAGCCGTTCGTTCTCTGGCGCGTGCATCCTGGCGTCAGCGAGCAAGCGTATGGTGCCCGCTGGAAGGGACTGATCCTCGACAAGCTCGACTACTCCATCGAAGGTATCCGCGAGGCAGGCTCGACCGGCGCCAATCGCATAGGGGCTTGGGGCACCACGGATGGTATTGGTTGCCGGCTGGCCTCCGTTCCTTGGAAGCCGCGTGTGTTCACCCAGTATGACTACGCGTCCGGCGACAAGAACGTCCCTGGCGTGCATGGCACGTTCGACACCATGTACCCGACCGCGCACGATCGTTTTGGCATCAGCGATCAGTTCGGCTGGCAGAACATTACGGCCGTTCGCGCCGGCATCACCGTCGAGCCGCACAACCGGTGGACCGTTACGGCACAATGGCTGGATTTCTGGCTGGCCAGTGCGACGGACTCGCTCTACAACACTTCCGGCGTCTCCATCGTTCGCAACGCGCTCGGGACGGCCGGCACCCACATCGGCCAGGAAGTTGACGCGTACACTTGGTACGAGATCAATCGCCACGTGAACGTGGGCGTCGGAATCGGGCACATCCTGCCCGGCCACTACCTGACCATCATGGAGAAGGGCCCGACGTTCACCTATCCCTACTTCGCGTTCAACTTCAAGGACAACGGTCCGGCGCGCATTTCCCGGAGCGAGTGAGCCCCATTGGGGCAGCTATCGGAGCGTCCCAACCGCTAAAGCTTTCCCCCTAGATTCCGATAGAACAATCGGGTGCCTCTCACCGAGATATCGCCGGAACTGGCCGACGCCGCTGATGTACTCAGCGACCAGTTGCGTGTCCACCTGCACCGCTTGGCGGTCTTCCTGTTGCCGCACGCCGAAACGCTGGACCGGCGTTTTCTCGCCAAGCTGAAGCGCGACAAGTTCAAATCGAACCAATTCGACGCGAAGATCTGCGTGGCGCTGGCTTCGATCACTCCCGGCGCAGCGGCGCGCATCCTCGCCAATGGCCAGCCGCCTCTCAAGTTCATCGAACAGGTGGAGTATAACGGCCGGCGATTAGCGAAGCTGAATCTTCCGCCCGCAGCATCGTCGAAGCGCTTCAGGAATATGACCGCCTGCTGACGCCGATGCTGCGCAAGTTGCTCCCGAACGACCACGCCAACCTGCAATGGGTGCGCGAGCAGCTCCACTTCTGCGTGATTCTCACGCTGAACAACGCTTACTATCAAGTTCGCGAGGCCGAAACGCAGGCGTTTTACGAGCTGTTCCGGGTCGAACTGGAATCCCGCAATTTGGACGAGCTGTTGCACCGTTTCCTGAATTCGCTGGTCCAGGTCTGCCACGCCGACGCCGGCCATCTCTACTTGCTGAACGACAAACGGAGTGCCTGGGTGTTGCGGGCTCAGGCGCAGAACCGTGGCCAGATACGTCCGGCCTTGGCCGAAGTTCCGAATGGACGCGCCAAAATGCGAACCCTGGCCCATTCCCGGCAGATCGAACTTGCCGATGCGGGCGCCGCCAGCCTGCTGCTCGATCCGGCCTGGAAGGACCGATTTCCAGACCGTCTGGTCCATTCCGCTGGCCACTGGCGGACGCACCGCGGGCGTCATGCAGTTCGGCTTCTCGAAGTCCTATGAATGGCTGCCGCGCGAGCAGGAGTTGCTGGCCGCGGCCGCCGAACGCTGCCTGATGGCCGCCGAAAAGGCCCGCCTGATAGAAGACCTCGCGGCCCGCGAAGAGCAAATCCGCCAGCTCGCCGAACACATGCTGCACGTCGAGGAGATGGAGCGCCGCCGCATCAGCCGGGAACTGCACGATGAGGCCGGCCAGTCGCTGCTCTGCATCCGCCTCCAAATGGAGCTTCTGGAACAATCCCTGCCTTCCGAACATGTTGAGTGGATCAGCAAGCTGCAGGAGGCCCGCGACCTCACCGAACGCACCATCCTCGAGATGCGGCGCCTGATCGCTGCCTTGAGCCCGGCCGTGCTCGAACAACTCGGCCTGGGGGCCGCTTTGCGCCAGTTGGTCAACCGCTTCCGCCGCCTCCATCCCATTCGCGTCAAGTTGCTACTGGGCCGCCTGGGCCGCCTGCCGCAACACACGGAAATCATTGTTTATAGGCTGGTTCAAGAGTGCTTCAACAACATTGCGAAACACTCCGCCGCCAGCGGCGTAAACATTTCCGTGAGTTCCGCCGATGGATGGGTGAGACTGGCCGTTGAAGACAATGGAGTCGGGTTTAGAGTCGAAGAAGCGCTAGCTCGGAAGGACTCGTTTGGACTTTCCGGCATGAGAGAGCGCGTTGCACTACTCGGTGGCAGGTTTGAAATTCGTAGTCACCCCAGAAGCGGGTCCGGAACCAAGGATGGCCCTGGGACTAGAAATGGATGGGTTGATCGTAAGAAATCAGGCCGGGGGACGAAGATCCTGATCCGGCTGCCGGTGGCAAAGGAGCCAGTGCCGGTAGCCAAGGAACAGATGCCCGGTTCGATCGAGCCAATCGCCGCCAAGCCGATGGGAGGAAGAACCGCGCGGAGAATCAGGGCGATCGGAGCGTAGCCCGGCACGTCTGAACCGCAGGCGGAAAGCTCAAGCTTAGGAAAGGGATTCGAGGCAGTTTCAAACTCGGGTACACGTTATGGCAAAGACTCGCATCATGTTGGCGGACGATCACACGCTGTTCCGCCAGGGCATCCGAACCCTGATCTCCGCGGAAGCGGATATGGAAGTTGTCGGCGAAGCGTCCAATGGCGGCGACGCCGTCGAGAAGGCCACCGAACTCCGTCCGGACGTCGTGCTGATGGACATCGGCATGCCCGGCCTCAGCAGTTTCGAAGCAACGCGGCAAATCAAGAAGAACCGGCCCGAAACCAAAGTTCTGTTTCTCACCATGTACGACGATGAAGACTACCTGGTGGAAGGCATGGAAGTGGGCGCCAGCGGCTATGTTCTCAAAGACAGCCCGTCGGCCCAACTGGTCGCCGCGGTTCGCGACATTTGCCGGGGTGGAAGCTACCTAAGCCCGCGCATGCTGTCGCAGCTGGTGGACGATTTCCGCTCGCGCATCAAATCCGCCAACCGTCTGCCGCGCTTTGCCACGCTCACCACGCGCGAACGCGAGGTCCTGAAGATGCTGGCCGAAGGCAACTCGGTGAAAGAAATCGCCTGCGATCTGAACTTGAGCGTCAAAACTGTGGAAGCGCACAAATTCAATCTGATGCGCAAGCTCGACATCCACAACAAAGCGCAGCTGGTGCAATACGCGATCCAGAAGAAGATCATCAAGATCCCGAACCTAGCGTAACCTCGGAAACCCGCACGCGCTACCATGAAGTCGGTGTGAACCGGCCCATCCTGACCGTACCCGGTCCAGAAAATCGAAGGCGATTCCTCCGCGCCCTTCCAGGATCTCCTCGCCGTCGAAGAGCCGCTCGAAATCCGCCTCGGATCGAAACCGGTTTCCATCACCATGCGAACGCCCGGCCACGACTTCGAGTTGGCCGCCGGTTTCCTGTTCAGCGAAGGCATCCTCCACGATGCCGCCGAGATCCAGGATATTCGCTGGTCGCACATCGAGAACAGCAACCCGCGCCAGCTTGGCAATTCCGTCACGGTTGACCTGAAACCCGGGGTCGAGGTCGATCTCGATCGCCTGGAACGCCACTTCTACACCACCTCGAGCTGCGGCGTGTGCGGCAAAGCATCCATCGAAGCCGTCATCGAGGCCACCAAGGCGCAGGGCTGCCCAGTGCTGCCGCGCAACGCTCCCGTGGTCGCGGCCTCTGTAATTCATAGCCTGCCCGAAACACTCCGCGCGCGCAACAGGCTGTATTCGAACGAACCGGCGGGCTGCACGCCGCCGCGCTTTTCGATCCGCAAGGCAATCTCCAGCTCCTGCGCGAAGACGTCGGCCGCCATAACGCCGTCGACAAACTGATCGGCGCCGAAATTCTCGCGGGCCATATGCCGCTCGAGAACCGTCTCATCTTCGTGAGCAGCCGCGCCAGCTTCGAGCTTGTGCAGAAAGCCCTCATGGCCGGCATCCCGATCCTGGCCGCCGTCGGCGCGCCCTCCAGCCTGGCCGTCGAAACCGCGCAGCGCTTCCACATGACCCTGCTCGGCTTCGTCCGCGATGGCCGGTTTAACATCTATTCAGGAGCATCTAGAATCCAATGAAACTCCGCATCCAGGGAAACTCGCTGCGGCTGCGACTGAGCCAATCGGAAGTGGCGCAATTCAGCAAAACCGGTTTCGTCGAAGATTGCGTCCAGTTCGCGCCCGGCGTCAATTTCGCTTACACGCTCGAGTCGCTGCTCCAGCATCCGTGCGCCCCAAGCCTCGTTCCAGAACGGCTGGTTGAAGTTTCAGGTCCCGGCCAGCGCTTGTATGAAATGGTTCACGACGGATCAGGTCGGCATCTCCGCCGATCAGCCGCTCGAATCCGGCAAGAGCCTGTCCATCCTGATCGAAAAAGATTTCCAGTGTCTGCACGGCGGCGAACAGCGGGATCCTGACGCGTATCCAAATCCTATCGAAGAGACCTCGCCTCGGAAGCCTAAATGGAAAAGGGCGCCGATTGCTCAAGCGCCCTTCGCCGCGTCGTTCGGAATCGACCCTGGAGTTGTGACTTCTTGGTCCCCTTCGCATCGGGGCTCGCGGACCGTCCGGACAACCCTACGTTATCACGAAATCTTTTCTCCGATCGACTTCGCCTGCAAGAACTGCAGCAGGTAATCCGGGCCCGCCCGCCTTCGAATCCGTGCCTGACATGTTGAAGCCGCCAAACGGATGCGCACCCACCATCGCACCCGTGCATTTGCGATTGATGTACAGGTTCCCGACGAAGAACTGCTCGCGCGCCTTGCGGATTTTCTCGCGATTCTTTGTGTACACCGCGCCCGTCAGCCCATACTCGGAATCGTTCGCCATCTCGAGCGCATGGTCGAAATCGCGAGCCTTGGCGACCGCCAGCACCGGCCCAAAAATCTCTTCCTGGAAAATGCGCGCCTTCGAATCGATGTCCGCGATCACGGTCGGCTGCACGAAGTATCCGTCACCCGGAGCTTTGCCGCCGCCCGCGATCAGCCGGCCTTCCTTCTTGCCAACCTCGACATAATCCAAAATCGATTTCATCGCGCCCTCGTTGATCACCGGGCCCATGTAATTCCCTGGCTCATCCGACGGCCCGACCTTCAATCCTGCAACCTCCGCCTTCAGCTTCTCCACGAACTCGTCGTAAATCGCCGCATCCACGATCGCGCGCGAACATGCGGAACATTTTTGCCCCTGGTACCCGAAGGCCGACCACAGCACGCCTTTCACGGCGCTATCGACGTCTGCCTCGCGATCCACCACGATCGCATCCTTGCCGCCCATCTCCGCAATCACGCGCTTGATCCAGATCTGCCCTTTGCGCGGCTTCGCGGCCAGTTCATTGATGCGCAGCCCCACCTCTTTCGATCCCGTGAACGCGATGAAGCGCGTCAGCGGATGCTCCACCAGGACGTCGCCCACCACAGCGCCGCTGCCCACCAGCATCGAGAATGATCGCGGCGGGAACCCGGCGTCGAGCAACACCTCAGCGAATTTCGCGGCGATGGTCGGCGTGTCGCTGGACGGCTTGATTACCACCGTGTTCCCCGCCACCAGCGCGGCCGTCGTCATCCCCACCATGATGGCCAGCGGAAAATTCCACGGCGGAACGACCACGCCCACGCCCAATGGCAGGTAGAACAACTCGTCCTTTTCGCCCGGCAACTGCACCAGCGGATCAGGCTTCGCCAGGCGCAGCATCTGGCGCGCATAGTATTCGCAGAAATCGATCGCCTCGGAAACATCGGCGTCGGCTTCCGGCCACGTTTTGCCGGCCTCGTAGACCAGCCAGGCGTCGAATTCGAGCTTGCGTTCGCGAAACAGCTCGGCCGCCCGCAGCAGAATACGCGCGCGCGTCTCCGCCGGCACTGCGCCCCACTCCGGAAAATACGCGTGCGCCGCTTCCACGGCTTCCTTCGCCAGATCCGCGGTCGCTTTGCTGTGAACGCCCACCACTTCGCTCGGCCGCGATGGATTCAGCGACTTCAGTTTATCGGCCGTTTTTTCGCGACGCCCCGCGATCAGCAGGTCGTACTCGCGCCCCAACTGCCCGCGCACCTCGCGCAATGCCCGCTCCATCGCCTCGCGATTCGCGGATTTCGAAAAATCGGCCACCGGCTCATTCGAGAATGGACCCACGTGTGCCTTTGTGGGCTCAGCGATCGTACTGCTCATGAATTATCCCTTCATATTGGAAGCCGTGCTCTCCACGATCTTCCGGCCGCGTTCGAACATGTCGGCAGCTTCGTCGGCCAATTTCCGGCCGCGCTCGTACATTTCGCGTCCGCGATCCAGCAAGTCTTCGCCAGTATCAGCCAGCGCATCCCGCCCCTTTTGCGCTTTTCTCGCGATTTGCCGCCGGGTCTGCTTCACCCGTGGCCGGCGCGTAGAGCAACGCCACCGTCGCGCCAATCGCGATTCCCGCCATGAACCATACCACTTTGCTGCCGTAGTCTTGATCCGCCATGATCCCTCCAGTTTTTATTCTACCGCCCGCCGCCGGCCCCAATACTCTAGAATCAAATCGTGAGCATGGAACCGGAACTGCTGACGGTGTATCGATCTATGGACGCCGATGCCAAGGAGAATTGCGAGGAAATTGTCGATTTCCTGCAGGGCGAAGGCATCCCAGCCGTTCTGGTGGACGATTCCGCGCCCGGTGTGCCCGAGGGCGTATACGAAGTTCGCGTCCCCGCAACGAGCGCCGCGGCCGCCGAGACGCTGATCGACCAATACGATGTGGAAGACGAAGTCAAGGATGCGGATCCGTCGCGGAAGCTCGATCTGGTAACCATCGCGAACGGCTTGAGTGAAATGGAAGCCAACAGCATGAAAAGCTTCTTGGAATCGAACGGAATCGGGGCCGTCCTGGTGGGCGATGCGGTGCTACCCAACCTCACTTTTGCCGTCCGCGTCGCGCAAGAACAGGTGGACCAGGCCCGTCAGCTGCTCGCCGACGCGCAAAAGGCGGAGCTCGAATCCGAGTCCGGGGCCTGATCTTCTACAGCGCGGGCTCGCTCGAGTGCAGAAACCAGCGATCGATCACTACATCGCGCACAAACCAGCGGGTTCCCAGCAGCGTCCTTCCCAAAGCCCCGATCCATGCGGATGGCAGATGTTGCCCGGCCCTCGACGCCCAATCCTTGCCGGACGATCCAAAGCGCCTTGCCAGCAGCTTTCCGTATGTCTCGAGCTCCTCGCGCGAGTAGTTTCCTTGCGCCGCGACGATGGCCCGCGCGGCCAGCAGCCCCGATTCGATGGCCGGCCGGATCCCTTCCCCGCTTTGCTTGTACGCCAGGCCCACCGCATCGCCGATCAGCAAGACAGCGTCATCTACCGGCTTGCGCCCGGACACTCCGTACAATAGATACGCGTGGCCCAGCAGCGCGGCGGGGACGTCGAAGGTGATCCGCCCAATCTCTCGGAGGAAGCGCACGAACTTCGCCACGTGCTCCGACAGCCGGTGTTGATCCAGCCGTCCCAGCCCGATGTTCAGGAAATTCTCTTTGCGAAAACACCAGCCGTAGCCCTTGATGTCGGCGCAAAAGTAAAGCTCGGGAATTTCCGGACGAATGCGGCATCCCGCGCGCTCCTGCTCGTTCATCTCGAACTCGGCCTCTTGCGCCACCACTGCGTTTTCGCGCGCCTGCTTCGCGCCGGTCAGCTTAGCGACCGGACAAAAGTGCCCGCCCGCTCCGACGATCAAACGTGTCCGAAGGTTTCCATTGACGAGCCAGCCGTTGTCTTGCCGCTGTAAGCTCGCGAGCGCAACGCCTTCGAGCAATCGTGCGCCCGAGCGCCGCAGCAAGTACTCGTCGAACTCGCGGCGGCGAATACCGTAGCTGACAGTCGCTTTGTAGTCGGTATCGACGGCTGGTCCGCCGATGTATCCGGTGCGAAATCCAGTGATGGGCTGCAGCAGCCGCCCGCGCGCGTATTCGGCGGGGTCAATTTGAAGCTCGCTCAGAACGGCGGGGGTGATCCAGCCGCCGCAGACCTTATCGCGCGGGAACGTCTGGCGGTCGAGGATCGCGACGTCGAGTCCGCTGTCGCGCAATCCCCAAGCGCAGGACGAACCCGCCGGTCCTCCGCCCACGATCAGGACATCGCATGCGTCCATTTGACTTTCTCGCGGACCTTCTCGACCACTGGCTTGGCTTCCTCGGCGGCATTCGCATCGGCATATAGAGGATCGCGCGTCCAGAAAATCGGCTCGCGCTCGGACCCAGTGAAAAGAATCTGGAACAACTGCAAATGCCCGACGCGAAACGCCGCAAGCGAGCCGGCCAGGTACAAGCGCCACGCCCGCACGAAGCGGGAATCGTACATGGCAGACACCTGTTGCTTGGATCTTTCGAACCGCTCCAGCCAATGCTCCAGCGTCTTGGCGTAGTGCATTCGCAGATTCTCTATATCGAGTACCGAGTAGTTCTTCGGCTCGAGAATCTTCAACGCCGCGCGGAGGGACGGAGTATGCGCTCCGGGGAAGATCTGCTTACGGATCCAACGGCTGAAGACCCCGGGACGGTTCCGGCCGATGAAGTGCACCAGTCCACGCCCGGTGTCTCCGATGCTGCGATGGATTACGTCCGAAAACTCCTCCAAGTGGGCCTCACCCACGTGCTCCAGCATTCCCACCGAAACGAACACATCGTACTTTCCCGTAATTGCCCGATAGTCGTCTTGAATGAACTCGACGCGGCCATCGAGCCCTTCTTGCCTGGCTCTCTCGCGCGCGAAAGCAATCTGCTCGCGCGATACGTTAAAAGCTTTTACCGACACGCCATACTCGCGCGCCATATGCAGCGCCAGCGCTCCCCACCCGCATCCGGCCTCCACCACAGTCTCACCGGCTTGCAACCGCAGCTTACGGCAGACGTGTTCCATTTTGGCGATCTGCGCGTGTTCCAACGTCGACGATGGCGTGGGGAAGTAGGCGCAGGTGTAGACCAGTTGTGAATCCAGCCAGAGCTTGTAAAAATCGTTCCCCAAGTCGTAGTGACGGTGAATATTCTCGCGTGACCCACTCCGCGAATTGTCCTGCCAGAGATCCAACCACTGCGATGCCAGCCGCGAATACCATTTACCGGGCTCCGGCGCGTTCTCCATGGCCCGGTACACCTCCTCCAGGAACCGGACAAAATCGCCCTCCACTTCGATCTTGCCGTCCATGTAGGCGTCGCCAAAACTAACCTCCGGGTCACGCAGCAATTTCGCCAGGGTGTCGCGATCTTGCAGCACGACGGTGGCGACCGGGGAAATCCCGGACGGCGATACGTCAACCCCGTCCTTGACCACCAGACGAATCGGGGCTTGGCCTGTCGCCTTGAGAATTCGCGCCAGCACCCACTCGTCCATGAAGCGAGGAAGAATTCCCATCGTCCAGATCCTCCGATCGGGTAGGCTCGGGCAATTAACGGCCCATCCCTTTGACTAGGTACTGATAGATGATGTTACTACTCTGACGACCTCTTTGGGGAGACCAATTTCCCATCACCATGGGACCCCGGGGTTCGCTTGACAACCCAGGGACAGCAACTTGCGACGGCATGTTGTCATTTCGTCACGAGGGAAAGACCGCTGAAACGGCTCTGAAATGTAAGGCAGCACGTATTTGCTGTCACCTCGCGAGAAATTTCGCAGAGAGAATTGCGGACGTTCACGCACTCTTGAGAGTGAATTCAGGACTATTGCATCTAGAATGCAATAGTTGTGCTCTAACAGGAAAATCGCCTTTGAGAGAGAGTGGAGGCGAAACTGCTCCAAGTATACGGCGGGAGACTTCATGATTGCGCTAAATATCTTGTTGGTTAATGCCGTTAAGAACGGTTACAGGAGCCAGGTCAAATGAACGTTGAGGTTATTCCTGAAGTGATCGATGACGAAACGATCGGCGACGACGTGCGCTCCGGGCATGATCGCTCCAAAAGCGGTTCCGAAGCGAAGTGTCTACTCGCGGACTCTGTGCATCGAACAGACGGTTTCGGTCCGGCCGTGGACCTGGATGACTATTGTGGGAAGCTCCTGGTGGTGACTCTGGGCGTCAACGAAGTGGTGGAGCGGACCGGCCTCACCATTTCCGTTTGGGGATCGCGGGACGAGACGGACTGGGGAATGAAGCCGCTTATGACTCTCCGACAGCGGCAATATTGCGGTGTTTACTCCGCCCTGTTGAACTTGTCCCAACACCCGGACGTCCGGTCTCTGCGCGTCCAATGGAGCATGAGCCGATGGGGAAAAGGCGAGCGCGTCGCCCAATTCGGCTTCCAGGTCTTCCTGGAAGAATCTGGCGCACGGGTCAGTAGTTCGGCCTGCGCCTAGATCACGATTCGCGGATACAGCTTCGTCGCAATCGCGATCAATACCGCCAGCCACAAGACTTGAACCGCGACGTCCATGCCAAATCCAAGAACGGGTTGCCCGCCGCGAATCATCAGTCCCCGCAGCAAGTCCACCTGGTAGCTGAGCGGATTGATCCGGGCCAAAACACGAAGCCAGGGCGGCATCATGCTCAACGGATAGATCGCGTTGCTCGCAAAGAACAATGGCATGGTCATGATCTGGCCGATGCCGATGAATCGTTCCCGAGACTTCACGATGCAGGCCGCCACCAGCGAAAATGTCGAAAAAGTGGCCGCGCCCAGCATCACGCCGAACAACACCCCAGCGATTCGCCACGGTTCAAAGCGCAGCTCTACTCGCATGAAGAGCGCGATCACGTACACCACTAGCGCTTGCACCACTCCCCGCAAGGTGGACGAAAGCGCGCGCCCCGCCACCAGGGCGAATCGCGGCGCCGGACTCACTAAAAACTTTTGCAGGATTCCTTGGTCGCGCTCCCAGATGACCGAGATGCCATAGAAAATCGCCCCAAACATCACACTTTGGGCCAGGACGCCGGGCGCCATGAAGTCGATGTATCGCAAGCCTCCCGTTGGAATCGCTCGCGTACGTGAGAATACGGGCGCGAATATCACCAGCCACAAGACCGGCTGCAGCATGCGTGAGAAAAGCTCGGCTGGATCGTGCAGCACCTTCCGGACGTCCGCCTCCGTAACCGCCAGGATCTGAAGCAGCAGCGCCAGCGGTTGTGGCGTGTCACTCCAGGCGCCGTGCCGTACGGCGAGTTCTTGCGACATCCCGTAAAGTCCCTCCTTCTTCCACTCCCTCATCCAAAATGGCGGCGCCAGTGGAAAGAATGAACACGTCGTTCAATGTGGCCTCCGGACCCGCACGGGCCTTCAACTCCGCGGGCGTCCCGAGCGAAGCGATATGCCCCTGGTGCATGATTGCCACCCGGTCACACAACCCATCCGCCTCCTCCATATCGTGGGTGGTCATGAGAATCGTCGTGCCGAACTGCTCCCGCAATTCGCGAATGTGATCCCAGACCGAGCGCTTGGCGACGGGATCCAAACCGATGGTCGGCTCGTCCAGGAATAGCACCCCCGGCCGGTGCAGCATCGATTGTGCGATCTCCAGTCGCCGGACCATCCCGCCCGAATATTGTTTCACCTGCCTGCCCGCCGCAGTCGCTGAGGTTCATGAATTCAAGCGCGCCCGCAATCCGCCGCTCGCGTTCCTTCCCGCGGAGGCCGTACAGCTTGGCCGAAATCAAAAGGTTCTCGTAGCCCGTTAGGTCGCCATCGGCGGAGAGCATCTGGGCAACATACCCAATATTGCGGCGCACGTCCGCCGGCCTGCGGACCACGTCGAAACCCGCCACCAAGGCAGTGCCAGCGCTGGGCGGCAGCAAAGTGGTCAGCATCTTGATAAGGGTGCTCTTACCCGCGCCATTCGGCCCCAACAGCCCGAAAATCGACCCCGCCACGGCGCTGAATTCCAAGTGATCCACCGCGACCAGCGAGTCGTAGCGGCGCGTAAGCTGGATGGTCTGAATCGCCAGGGCCACTCGACCAGAGTAACGCAGCGCAGCTAGGTTTCGCCCCGGCGCTCAAGAAATCCCACGGGCTAACTAAAAGATTTCCATGATATTTTGGATCTGCCTGCCTCACGCCATCGCAATCCGCCGCGCCTGCGACCCGCCCCGGCCCACTCGCCTGGATCACGGAACAACGCGGCTATGCACTCTGGGCGCGCCATGGCGGGCTTCGTGCTCGATTCCTATGACGTACTGCTGTACGTCTTCGTGGTTCAAACCCTGCGCTCCGAGTTTCACTGGTCTGCGGCCACCGCCGGCCTGGTCAGTTCTGCGACGCTGATCACTTCCGCTCTCGGCGGCATTGGCGCTGGATTTCTCTCCGACCGCATTGGCCGGCGCCGCACGCTGATCCTCACCATTCTGGTGTATTCCATCGGCTCGGGCGGATCGGCTGCGTCCACCGGCCTTGCGACGCTCATCTTCTGGCGATGCATCGTCGGATTCGGACTGGGCGGCGAATGGTCGGCTGGCGCCGTGCTCGTCGCCGAAAGCTGGCCGCCGCGCCATCGCGCCAAAGCCATCGCGCTGATGCAATCCGGATGGGCCCTCGGCTACATGCTTGCGGCTGCCGCTACGGCGTTCATCTTGCCGCGCTTCGGATGGCGCGTGCTCTTCCTCACCGGACTTCTTCCCGCGCTGCTCACCATTTGGATCCAGCGCAAGGTGCAAGAGCCGCCACTTTGGACCGCGAAGAACGCCGTGAGTCCCTGGCTCGATCTCTTCCGCCGTCCGCTGGCCAAGCGCACGTGGCTCACCACCGCTCTCGCCACGTCCATGCTCTTCGCCTACTGGGGGCTCAATACCTGGCTCCCCGGATTTCTGTCCGCTCCCCGATCCCAGGGCGGCGCCGGACTCAACATCCTCCAAACCAGCGCGTGGATTTTCACCATGCAATTCGGGACCTTCCTGGGGTATGCGAGTTTCGGCTGGCTGGCCGATTGGTGGGGACGACGCCCGGCCTTTCTTGTGTATGTGATCATCGCCGCCGTTCTCACGCCCATCTATGGACTCACGCCCGTCTGGGCCGGCCCGTATTCGGAAGCCTGGCTGCTCGCTCTGGGACCACTGGTGGGATTCTTCGGCACCGGATTCTTCTCGTTATTCGGAGCCATGCTCGCCGAGTTGTACCCAACTTCGATTCGAGGCTCCGCGCAGGGCTTCGTCTACAACACCGGCCGCGCCGCCAGCGCCCTCGCGCCTTTCGCTGTCGGAGCCATTGCCGATCGGCAGGGGTTCGGCGCCGGACTTGCGCTCAACTCGGCGTTCTTTGTGATTGGCGCCGCACTGATCTTCACGCTCCCGGAAACCAAGAATACGGACTTGGCGCGATCTCAGAACTTGAACCGATAGCGCACCTCGCCGTAAATCTCGCGCGCATTGATATAGTGCGTCCCCCCGAATGTGTTGCTGGTGTCCAGCAAATACCGGGCATTCCCGATGTTCACCGCGCTTGCCGAAATCGGTCCAATTCTCGCCGAACCGCTTGCCGATCGACAAATCGAAGGTCGAGTGGGGCGGCAGATGGGCCGGGCCATTGCCGTTCAGAAATCCCGATCCGAACTGATAGGCGGGCGTCATCCACATGTTCCTTGGCAGCGTCAGCGACAGAACCGCACTGGCTGTGTTGCGCTGGTCGTGATCCAGCAGAAAATTCCCGGCGTCGGAATCTTCGAGCAGACCCCCGGTGATCGGGCCCAATCCCCTGCGCGATCTGATTCGAATACGCGATCCGCAGTTGCGCCACGCGGAACAATCGCGGCGACCGCACGGCAACTTCGGTGCCGCTGATAATCGCGCCGAGATCCGTCAGCGGAATAAAGATTCCCGAGTTTCCGATCACATCGTGATCCAGAAAATTACGCGCGCTGGTATGAAAGTTGTCCACCTCGAGCGACCAGCCGCGCAGCGGGATCGCAAGGCCAATGTCGTGTTGTATGTCACGTTCGCCGGCCAACGGGATGAAGCCGTATCCCTGCGCCAGCGCGAATTGAAGCAACGGCCCTGCCAGGCTATCGAGCGGAGGCGGCTGATAATAATATGCGTAGTAGCCGTGCAAAACCCAGTTGATCTTCGGAATGCGAATCGCGGCGCCCACCCGCGGATCGGCCGCATTCTCGTTCACTAGGCCGTCGTAGTGCGTTAGCCGCAGCCCGAGATCCAGCGTCAGCCACGGCCTCACGCGATATTGATCTTCCAGAAACAGCGCGTTCGAATTCCCCCAATGCGCCACCTGCTGCTGCAATGAACCGCCGGCGGGATTCCCAACCAGGCCAAAGAAACTGTTGTCGTGCTGCCACCAAATATCCAATCCCACGCGCGCGTTGTGCTTCCCTTTTTGCACTTGCAACACCGGCCGCGCACCGAAATAGTTCGACCGGTTGTTGTCGTCTAAGATGAACGGCGTATCTTGCGGACCTCCAAGATAGTGCGCTGAATTGAAATGATAGTAAGGCGAAACGGTAAACAGCACACCGTCGGAAAACGTGTGCATCCAGTAAAAGCCGGCCAGGTAATCCCGTTCCAGGTCGAGATCGCGGATCCCCGCTGCCTGCTGATCCTGCGTGTTCGGAATTTGATAATGATTCTCGCGCAACGAAGCGATCCAGCGCAGTTGATCCTTGGGCGTTGCGTTGTACATCAACGAGAGCAACCCGCCCACGCCGCTCGTTTGATCGTGAATCGCTTGCGAAACCGGCGTCGCCAGGCCCAATTCCGAGCGGTTCGCATCCACGCTCGCATAGTAGGCGAAGCGCTGCGTGTGGCTTCCGATGTTGAACTGATCGTCGGTGGTCCAGAAGCTGCCGGCCGATGCCACCAGCTCGGCTTCATTGTTGCGCTCGAATCCGGAGGGCGTCACAACGTTGAAAAGGCCGTAAGTGCGGTCGCCGTATTCGCCCGAAAATCCGCCCCGCTCCACCTCCAGTTCGGCCACGTTTTTCGGATTCACCAACGGCGCCACATTCGCCGCGATGCTGGTATTCACAATCGGAATGCCGTCCAGGAACCAGCTAACTTGATGGCCGCCGCGCATGTGGAGCATGTCGTGCACCATGTACGCGCCCGGAGTGAAATCGGTGATCATCGCCAGGCTGTTGGTCTGATCCGCGCCCGGCGTCTGGGCGATCTCTTGTGGCGTCACGCCCGTTTGCACCGTGGAGGATTCCGTATTCAACCTGCTCAGCGCGCCCGAAACCTCCACCGACGCTTTCACTCCCGCCAGCTCCAGTTGCAGATGCAGTACCGGCGTCTTGTCGCGCACCACGGCTAATTGCTGTTCCAGAGTCGCGAAGCCTTCCGCAGTCACACTGAGTACCGCCTCGCCCTCGGGAACATCGGTAATTGTAAATTCGCCGTTCGAATCTGACTGCGCGGTCTTGGACCAGGCTCCCTTTTCGTGCCGCAACGTTACCTTAGCGTTTTCAAGCGGCCGATGCTGCGGATCGTGCACGATGCCGCGCACGCTTCCCAAGGTTTGTGCACTCAAGAGCGCAAATACAAAGAACACACAACTCCAACGCATAGAGCCCTCCTTCTGACCTTCAAATGTGGATGGGAACTAGGCTGCTAAGGAAGGAGGCGGACGCTGGTGCAGGGTTGGATCGTAATGGCGGGAAGAACGCGAAAAGCGGCGCGCGATCGCGCTGGAAGGCGCTGGCGGGAGTTCCGCACATACGTTTGCGGGCGGCGTAGCTTGGGCGGCCGAATGGCTAATCCGAACCGAGACGTGGCACTGCCCGCAGCAATCACGCGACGAAAACGTAGGACCGGTGGACTGCCCATGCGGCATCCCATGCATCCGGCGGCAGCAGCTCGCGCTCTTGTTTTTACAGCAACAAGACCCGTCGCCAGCGTCCTGGGCGAACGCCAGGAAAGGAATCGGCTGCGCGAACAAAAATGCCACCAGCACGAACGCAAACCAGCGGGCTGGGCGCAAGGGCATTAGGCTCAGTATACGCCCGAACCCGGTAAAAACTTCCCTTCTCAGGCTCCGGAAAACGCCAAAGTATGGCTCCAAGGTAAAGATTCCAAAGTCTTGCGACGATAACCCAATAGAGCTCAAAGGCTAAGGCGTTCGCCTTTCGAAATAGCGGAAAAGGGCGTCATCCGCAAGGGTAAACGGCCTAGCGCAAACGGCAGGAACGGGATGACCAAAAATCCGGACGGAGCCGTGTTGCCCCTACGGAGTCCCCAGGAGCATTTGCCCTGGCGCTTCGCCGCTATAGTCACGTTTGCAGCCGCCGTCAGTGAGTTGCTCACGCACTTGCTTCTTGAGCATGTGGCGGGATGGTTAGTGCACACCATTTCCTTCAGCGCGCTGATTCTCGTCTCGGCGCTGCTCTTCAGCTGGTCGCAACGCCGGCGTTCGGAGCACATCGCCAGGAAGGCGGGCGCTGAAAACCAGCTTTCGGCTGAAATCGATAACCGCCGGCGCGCCGAAGACATGTTGCGAGAGCGCACTCAGATGCTCGACACGCTGATCCAAACCAGCCCGGTCGGCATTATCGTGCATGATCCGGACCGCGTGGTGACTCTGGCCAACCCGGCGTTCTGCGAAATCTTCGGATACAGCGAGCAGGAATGCCTCGGGCGAAAGGTGGAAGAGCTGATCGTACAGCCGGGCGCCGAGCCGGCGTTTTTGGCGAACATCCAGCGCATCGCCGATGGCGCCGTTTTCCAGGGATCGATGAAGCGCAGAAGGAAAGACGGAAGCCTGGTGGATGTGGAACTGCACGCCAACAGGCTGGTCGTCGACGGCAAATACTGCGGCGCTTTCGCGTTGTTCCAGGACATCACCAAGCGCGTGGAGGCCGAAACGGCTCTCCGTGAAAGCGAAGAGATCTTCCGTACGCTCTGCGCCGCTGCTCCGGTCGGTGTCTTTCGGACCAACGAAGAGGGTTCCGTGGTCTACGCCAACGAGAGGTTGCTGGAGATCCACGGCCAGACTATGGAGCAGGTTCGCGGCCCGAATCTCCACGCGAACATTCATCCCGACGACGTCGAGAGGGTGATGGCCAGCCGGCATCTAAACATTGAACATCAAGATCGATTCTTCGACCAATATCGATATGTGAAGCCGAGCGGTGAAGTGGTCTGGGTGGGAGTGCACGGAGGTCCTCTCCTTACCCCGGACGGGCGTCCACAAGGATTTGTCGGCGTCATCGAGGACATCACCTCCGTGCGCGAAGCCCACGAACAAATGCGCGAAGCCAAGGAGGCCGCCGATGCCGCCAGCCGCGCCAAATCGGAGTTCCTGGCCAACATGAGCCACGAGATCCGCACACCCATGAACGGCATCATTGGAATGACGGAGCTGGCGCTGGATACCGAACTGGACCCCTCCCAGCGTGAGTATCTGAATGCCGTCAAATACTCGGCGGACTCGCTGCTCACCGTGATCAATGACATTCTGGACTTCTCGAAAATTGAAGTCGGCAAGCTCAGCCTCGACCCCATCGAGTTCAGTCTCCGCGACCACCTGGGGCAAGCCATGAAGATACTGGCCGCTCGCGCTCACGAAAAGGGACTGGAATTGGCGTGCTTTGTGCCCCCGGAGCTGCCCGACTTTGTGGTCAGCGACCCGGTCCGCTTGCGTCAGGTGGTCTTCAACCTGATCGGTAACGCCATCAAATTCACCGAGAAGGGTGAAGTCGTCCTGCGCGTGGAGCTGGAATCGCAAGACGACGAAGGGACGACTCTGCACTTCGCTGTATCGGACACCGGGATCGGCATTCCGCCCGAAAAGCAGCAGCTCATCTTCGAACCCTTTGCGCAGGCCGACACCTCGACCACGCGCCGCTACGGGGGCACTGGCCTGGGCCTTTCCATCTGCTCGCGCCTGATCGGCATGATGAACGGGCGACTGTGGCTGGAGAGCGAAATCGGCCGCGGAACCACGTTCCATTTCACCGCACGATTCGGAACCGCCAGCGTTTCGCCTGCCTCCGCGGGCGCGGACCCGGGAATCCTCGAGAACATGCGGGTGCTCATTGTCGACGACAATGCCACCAACCGCCAGATCCTCGAGAAGACCGTGGGCCACTGGCGAATGAAGCCCGCGTCGGCCGCCGGCGCCGAAGTTGGCTTGTCGCTGCTCAATGAGGCACAGGCCGGCGGAGCACCCTTCGGTCTTATGCTGGTCGATTGCCATATGCCCGACATCGACGGCTTCATGCTTGTCGAGAGGATGCGTGGCATCGCTGAACTGCGGGACGTGCCGGCCGTGATGCTGACCTCGGGAGGACAGCGCGGCGACGGCCAGCGCTGCAAGGAACTCGGGATTGCGGCCTATCTGATCAAACCGGTTCTGCCGTCCGATCTGCTGGAAGCGCTGCTGCGTGTGCTGGGTCCGCGGTCCGACGCCGCCAAGCCTTTGCCGCTCATCACTCGCCACTCGCTCCGGGAGGCGCGTACGCGGTTGCGCGTCTTGCTCGCCGAGGACAACCTCGTGAACCAGCGCTTGGCCGTGCGCTTGCTTGAAAAGGAAGGCCACAGCGTGGTAGTGGCGCCCGACGGCGCGAAGGCTCTGGAGGCGCTGGAAGTCCAACAATTCGACATCATTCTGATGGACGTTCAGATGCCTGTCATGGACGGTGTCGAAGCCACCGCCGCGATTCGCGAACGGGAGCGCGGCAGTGGCGCCCACATCCCCATTGTCGCCATGACGGCCCACGCCATGGCCGGTGACCGCCAGCGATTCTTGTCCCTGGGCATGGACGGGTACGTCTCGAAGCCGATCCATTCGCGCGACTTGTACGACGCCATCGAGAACGTGTTCGCTTCCAGCCGCGTAAGCTAACCTGAGAACATCCGCGGATGTCTCTCAAAGAATACAGCCGCAAGCGCTCGTTCGATAAGACGCCGGAACCCGCGCCGCGCGAGCAATCCACTCCGGCCGGAAACTACTTCTGCGTCCAGCGCCACGACGCCACGCGCCTGCACTACGATTTTCGGCTGGAAGTAGACGGAACGCTGAAATCCTGGGCCGTTCCGAAAGGCCCCAGCCTGGAGCCGCTGGCCAAGCATCTTGCCATGCACGTGGAGGATCATCCGCTCGACTACGGCGGCTTTGAGGGCAACATTCCGAAGGGCGAGTACGGCGGCGGCAGCGTGATGTTGTGGGATCGCGGCAGCTACGAACTGCTGGGCGATGCGCCGGCGCTCGACGCAAATCGAGCGCGGCGATTTCAAGTTTCGGCTGCACGGAGAAAAGCTGCGCGGCGAATTCGCGCTGGTGCTCATGAAGGGCCGCGGCAAGGGCAACGAATGGCTGCTGATCAAGAAGAAGGATGCCGAAGCCAAGCCCGGCTGGAACATCGAGGACCACGCGCGCAGCGTGCTCACGGGCCGCACGCAGCAAGAGATCGCCGAAAATCTTCCACCAGCCACCAACAACCAACAACCAACCACCAACCTCGCCGCTCTCGAATGGGCCGTGCAATCGCCAATGCCCAAAGCAGTGTCCCCCATGCTCGCCACCCTCGCCACGCACCCGCCGTCGGGCGATGCCTGGCTCTACGAAGTGAAATGGGACGGCGTGCGCGCGCTGTGTTTCATCGACGAAAATGAACTGCGCATTTTTTCGCGGACGCAGAAAGCGCTGCGACCAGCAATATCCCGAGCTGAGCGTTCTGCCGCGCCACGTCAAGGCTTCGCAGGCCATTCTCGACGGCTGAAATCGCGGTGCTGGATGACAAAGGCCGTTCGAGTTTCAGCCTGATCCAGCCGCGAATCTCGGTGTCCGACGCCAACGCGATCGCGCATCTCTCACGGTCCACCCCGGTCCATTTGTTCTTGTTCGACCTGCTGTATCTGGACGGCTACGATCTGCGCGGCGTACCGCTCGAAGAACGCAAGCGGTTGCTGGCCGAAGTGGTCACGCCATCCGAGCGCATTCACGTTTCCGACTACTTCACCGTGGACGGCGCCGCGATGCTCGAAGCCGCTCGCGCCCACGGCCTGGAGGGAATTGTCGCGAAAGCGCGCGCCAGCAAGTACGAAGGCCGCCGCAGCCGCGACTGGCTCAAGATCAAAATCAACACCTCGGACGATTTCGTCATCGGCGGATTCACGCACGGCGAGCGCGATTACTTCAGCTCTCTGGTGCTGGGGCGGTACGACGGCGACAAGCTGGTGCACGCCGGGCAAGTGGGAACGGGATTCAACGAGAAGTCGCTCAAAGAGATCTACTCGAAGCTCGAACCGCTGATCACGAAGAAGAGTCCGTTCACCGGACCGGTGAAGGCGCTGCGCGACGTTACCTGGGTGAAGCCGGAACTGGTTGCCGAAATCAAGTATCTTGAAATTACGCCCGATGGTTTGCTGCGCGCGCCGGTCTTCATGACGCTCCGGCCGGATAAGGATCCGAAGGAAGCTCGAGATCGAGTCCCAGCGCGGGCCTCTCGATCCGCCAAGGACTCGCCCAACGATGTGTCGCTTGAAATCGAGGGCCATCGCCTCAAGCTCACCAATCTCAACAAGGTCTTTTACCCCGGCGAAGGCATCACCAAGCGCGACGTCATCAATTATTACGATGCGGTAGCGCCACTGATTCTTCCGCATCTGCGCGACCGGCCGCTTTCGCTCAAGCGCTATCCGAACGGCATCAACGAGCAGTTCTTTTTTCAAAAAGAAGCCGAGGGCAAAGTGCCGGATTGGGTGCGGCTGGAGCCGATTTTCTCCGAGCACAACCAGGACAAGATTCACTACATCATCTGCAACGACCGTGCGACGCTAGTTTACCTGGCGAATCTGGCCTGCATCGATCAGAATCCGTGGATGAGCCGCGTCGGATCGCTCGACCATCCGGACTTCGCGCTGATCGATCTCGATCCCACCGAAGGCTGCCCTTATAGCCAGATTGTGGAAGCGGCGCAGCTGGTCAAGAACACGCTCGACTCAGTGGGGCTCGCCGGCTATCCCAAGACGACCGGCGGCGACGGAATGCACATCTATATTCCGCTCGAACCGGTGTACACGTTCGAACAAGTGCGGTCGTTCGCCGAGCTGCTTTCCGTTCTGGTGATCAATCAAAATCCCGATCTGTTCACCACGCCGCGCACGGTTTCGCACCGCAAGAAAGCCAAGGTCTATTTCGATTACCTGCAGATTTCGAGCGCCAAAACAATCGCCGCTCCGTATGTTTTGCGCGCGCATCCCGGGCGCTCCGGTGTCGACGCCGCTCGATTGGTCCGAAGTGAAAGCCGGCCTGGAGCCGGGGCAATTCAACATCCACAACGCTCTGGATCGTTTCGAGCGCACCGGCGATCTGTTCGAAGCCGTGCTCACGAAGCCACAGAGGCTCGAACCGGCTTTGGAGAAGGTGGCCGGGAATAGCGCTTCACCAGCGCCACGCCGAAAAAGATGATCAGCATCGCGGTGATTTCCTGCAGTCCGATGTGCTCGCGAAAAAACAGCCAGCCCAGGAAACACAGCGATCATCGGGATTGACGTAGTTGTAAATGCTGACCACCGAAACCGGCAGCCGCTCCAGCGCAATAGATGTAGGCGCTGTAACCCACGATGGATCCGAACACGACGAGATAAGCAACCGCTCCGACGCTGCGCCCGCTCCAGGTGGACGGATGAGGCTTGGCGAGCAATGCGCGGGCATCGCAAACGCGAGACCGGTGGCGAGCTGCTGCACGGCTCCGCGTGACGACGGGATGCGCCGTGGTCTGATGACGGCGCTGGAGAATGGACCCGAGGCACCAGCCAGCCGCAGCCAACTTGCAAGCAGTACAAATCCGCGCAGCAGCGGACCGCCGAATCCTTCGCGCACGATTTCGGGAGCTACCAGCAGTGTCGTTCCAGCCAGGCCCACCAGCATGGCGAAGATGGTGGGACCATGCAGCCGCTCGCCGCCTGGAATGAGCGCATCGATGCCGATCATCCAGAATGGCGACAGGGTGATGAACACCGCGGCCAGTCCGCTCGGCACCCACTGCTCGGCGAAGACCAGGCATCCAGTGCCGGCGCCGATAATCATGACGCCGAAGAGCGCCGAGTACCAGAGCTCGCGGCCCGACGGCAGATGGGCTTTGGAAAAATACGCGACGGTCAACAGGATGATTCCCGAAATGGTGTAGCGCAGGCACATGAGCACGGCCGGCTCCATGGACTCGATCGCGATGCGAATGCCGAGATAGGTTGTGCCCCAGAAAAAACAGACCGCGGCCAGCGCCAGGTAGGCTTGAAAATGAGGATGGCGCTGCAAAATTCAGGGTAACATTGAGGGTTGATACTCACCGTAACGATCAACCCGTCCGTTGATCGCAATATCCAAGTCGACCGGCTGGTTTTCGAGGATCGGGCCTACATTCTCATCCGCAGCGACTCGGCCGGCGGGCGCGGAATGAACGCGTCGCGCGTCCTGCATTCGTTCGGAGCAAAAACGCTGGCCATTGTGACTTCAGGAGGCGCGAGCGGGCAGCGCCTGGAAAAATTGGCGGCCAAGTCCGGATTTCCGGTGAAGGTGGTTCCGATTCACAACGAGATCCGCGTGAACCTGACCATCACCGACCAGCAAGGACTGGCGATTGCGGCTGAACGAGCGAGGCCCCCTGATTACGCCGGAAGAACTGACGGGCGTAGAGAAAGCAGTGGCAAGACGCCTGGAATCGGCCTCCTGGCTGATGTTGTGCGGCAGCATTCCGCCGGGAGTCTCCACCGATTTTTATACCAAGCTGATCGGAATGGCGCGAGAGCATAAAGTGAAAACGCTGCTGGATACGGACGGCGATGCGCTTGCTGCACGGCATTGAAGCCGGACCGTCCATCGTGAGTCCCAATCAACCGGAAGCTGAGCGATTGTTGAACCGCGCGCTTGATCACGCGGGCCCAGTTTCTGGAAGCCGCGCAACGCGATCAAAGCCATGGGCGTCGGAAGCGGTGATGCTGTCGCTGGGCGGCCGCGGAGTGGTGGCGGTGAATGAAAACCAACTGCTGGAAGTGATCCCTCCGCGAACCGACGCAGTGTCGCCTTTGGGCGCCGGAGATGCGCTGGCCGCGGCGTATGTGTGGGCGGCGGCGAAGAGAAAAGATTTCGCGGACTGCGTGCGCTGGGCAGTGGCGGCGGGAACGGCTTCGGCCAAACTACCTGGCCTGGAATTCGCAAGTCTGGAACAGACGAAGGAAGTGTACAAGTCGGTGGAAGTGCGCAGGGCGTAGACTATTCGAGCTTGCGATCCGGGCGTTTGGGCGAATTGATCAACACGACGAATAGCAGAAGCAGACAGAGCAGCGTTGCCACGCAGCCAATCACCAGGTAATCGGTGGATTTGTGCGGCCCCGGCATCACCGTGAGCAGGACGGCCACGGTGATCGCGAAGATCATCACCATCCCGAGGGCCAGCGCAATTGTGCGATTCATTCCTTAGTCGTACTTCTCGAAAATGATCTGCTTGCGGTCGAAACCTAACTCTTTGAGTCTACCGCGGACGTCATCGACCATCGCCTTGAGACCGCAGATGTAGACGTCGAGGTCGCGTGCGGCCGGCCAAGGCTTCCGACAGATGGCTCTGTACGTGGCCGGAGCGGCCGGTCCAGGAAGGCTCCGCGCGGCTGAGCGTCGGCCAAAAGCGAAAGTTGGGATGCTTGGGCGCGAGCGTTTCGAAATCGTCGCGATAGTAAATGGTGTGCTCGTGGCGAACGCCGAACAGAAGCGTGAGTTGTTTGGCGTGCGGATGCGAAAGATATCCGGGCGCCATGGAGCGGAAGGGCGCAATGCCGGTGCCGGTGGCAATGAACAGCGCGTCTTTGGCGGGGTCGCGCACGACAAAAAAACCGAGGGGCGCGGACGTTTCGATGGAATCGCCCGGCTGCATCGCGAACAGATGCGGCGTGAACGCGCCCTCGTGCACCAGATTGAGGCAAAGCTCGAAGCGATTGCCGTCCGGCAACGACACGATGGAGTAAGGGCGCGTGATCTTCTTGCCGTTGAGTGTTTCATTCAGCGAAACAAATTGACCGGGCTTGAAATGGAGCTGCTGGACTTCGGGGACTTCGAAGACGAAGTGGCGGACTTCGGGCGCGATATCGTGAAACTCGATGACGGTGGCCTTCATACGGAGTCGAGCGCTTGGGTAGCGCGGGCGAGCAGCGCTTCGACCAGCGCGGGGTGACCGTCGAGAGGCGCGGTCATCCGGATTTCGATATCGCCGTGAGCGCGGGAGGCGTCGCGGGCCAGACGCGGAAGGTCGCGCTGCATGTGAGTTCCGAGCGTCAGAAAATAGGGGATGACGACGACTCGCTTTGCGCCGCGAGCGATCAGCAGCGCGGTTGCGCCGGTGAGATCGGGCTGGCCGAGCTCCAAAAAAGCCGCCTCCACGACGTGTTGGCCGGAAGCCGCCATCTGAGACGCGACGTCGCGCACAGCTTGATTGGCGCTTTCGATGCGCGAGCCGTGAGCAAAGACGATGAATCCCGTCATAGCTGAGTCTTCAGACTTGGATCAGTGGAGACACGGGCGCGAGACTCTCCTGGCTGTGCGGGAAATAAGCGCGCAAGTAATCGAGAAACGCGCGGCTGCGCGGGCGTCCATTGTTTTGATTCAACTCGACGCGCTCGAGAAACACGAGCGTGCCCAGGATTTCGGCATCGCGCATGGGCGTGGCGTTCTTTTCGGCGAGCTCTTTGCGCAAGACTTCGACGGCCTCCTGCATGCGTTGATGAATTCCGGCGGCGATAAGATTCGTCGGCCGCGTTTCGTAATACAGACCGCTCTGGAGGGTGCGGTACGTGCGGATGAGGGATTGGAGCGCTTCGCGGACGTCGGAATCGACGGCGCCCGCAGCGGCCAGGGAGGCTTCCAGCAGCCGGGAGCTTAAAAACATCAGGAGTGGTTCGTGTTCGCGCAGGAATTGCTCGGTGACGTGAACGTCCTGATTGGGGACTTCGGCGGGGTCCAAAGGGCGAGGCTTTTCGTGAAGGCGCGCCTCTGCAAGGTAGGGGCAGTCGAGGGGGCAGCTGATGGTGACTTCGCGCTCGTTGCCGCAGCAAAGCGAACAGATTTCTCCGCTTACGCCAGGGCAGTAGCGGCGCGGCTTGCGGGTGTCGCAGATCTTGCATTTCATGGCGGGCGGGGTCGTTATTTTTATCGTAGCACCGGAGTGGTAAGTCAGCCCGGCCGTTGCACTGTTTGGGGTCAGGCCAGCAATTCCAGGCACTGTTTTTGGCTGTACGTCTCGACGGCGGCGAGGAGATCGACGGCGTGGATCGGCTTGGAAAGATAGCCATCCATTCCAGCGTTGAGACACCGGTCTTGGTCGCCCTTCATGGCATGGGCGGTTAGAGCGACGATCGGCGTGCGGGTATTGGCAGGCTTTTCACTTTCACGAATGGCTCGGGTCGCTTCCAAGCCATCCATCAGCGGCATTTGAACATCCATCAGGATCAGGTCAAAGGTCTGTTTGTTCCACAACTCCAAGACCTCTCGCCCATCTCCGGCGACGACCACCTGGTGCCCCTCCTTTTCCAGAATGCGCTGCACCAGGCGTTGATTGACGAGATTGTCCTCAGCCAGAAGAATGCGGGACTTGAAAACTGGGGCTGGACGGCGAGCGGATGGCGGGGCCAGGACGCTTCCGCCACTCTCGAGAAGCGCGCTCTCGTCCTTACCGAGTACTTTGGCGATGACGTTCTTCAACTCCTCGCGCCGGACCGGCTTCACCAAGTAATCCGAGACACCCGACTTGCGGGCGCGCTCGAGATCTCCGGGGCGCTCGCCCGAAGTAAGCATGACGACGATGGCTCCCGCACGGAAGGCCGATTGCTTCACTCTCTCTGCAAGCTCAAACCCATCCATCCCGGGCATGTGGACATCCGTGATGACCAAGGCGAACGGATCTCCGGCGCCGGAGGCTCGCTGGATCAAAGCGAGTGCTTCCAAACCGCCGGCGGCCGAGACTGTTTTCATCCCCCAATGCTCCAGAAGATCGGTCAATATGCGGCGATTGGTTTCATTGTCATCCACGATCAAGACAGGTAGCCCAGGCGGGAACCTGCGTTCTTCGGCGGGTCTTGAATCTGGCGCCGCGCCCAACAACGCCGTGAAATGGAACGAACTCCCGCGGCCCGGCGCACTTTCCACCCAGATGTGGCCGTGCATGGCTTCCACCAGACGGGCCGAAATAGTAAGTCCTAGTCCGGTTCCTCCGTACCTGCGCGTCATAGAGCCGTCCGCTTGCGAGAACGGGTCGAAGATGAGCTTCTGCTTGTCGGGGGCTATGCCGATGCCGGTATCCCGAATGACGAAGTGCAACTCCACTTGTTCGCCGGTACACCCTTCCACTGCGACTTCCAGAGCGACTTCTCCCGACAGCGTGAACTTGATGGCGTTCCCCAGCAGGTTGACGACGATCTGGCGAATCCGAGTGGGATCGCCAACAACGAAATCGGGGACTCCCGGCTTCCACTCGCACAGTAGTTCGAGGCCCTTTTCATGCGCCCGAACGGCCAGCGCGTGGACCGCCTCATCGAGATCGTCGCGCAGGTTGAAGCAAATGGGATCCAATTCGAGCCGGCCAGCCTCGATCTTTGAAAAGTCCAAGATGTCGTTGATGATGGTGAGCAGTGAATCGGCCGAATTCTTTGCTGTGTTCAAATAATCCCTCTGTTCGTCCGTGAGATCGGAATCCAGAGCCAATTCGGTCATGCCGATCACTCCGTTCATCGGGGTCCGGATCTCGTGGCTCATATTGGCTAGAAATTCGCTCTTCGCGCGGTTGCCGGCGTCGGCCTTTTCTTTTGCCGCGGACAGCGCCGAGTTGGCGGCAACCAGTTCCGCCGTCCGGGCGCTGACCTCGTGCTCCAGGCGGTCACGATGTTCCAGCAGCTTCCGGTCTCTTTCCTGAATCCCGGCGAGCATATCGTTGAACGTGTCGGTAAGTTGTCCCAGTTCGTCATTGGCCGTCTTGGTGGTGCGAACGGCGAAGTCCTTCTGAACTGATACTCCTCTGGCCGTTCGAGCCAGACGCGCGATGGGCTCGGAGATGACCGTTTGAAGCTTAGCGAAAAGTATAGACGCCACCAACAGCCCTCCCGCCATGGTGAACATGACGATGAGCGCGAACCGGCGGAGCTGGGAATAGACTTCGCTCAGGTCCGATTCCAAGTAGATGGCGCCGATGTACTGGTGTTGGAGCAGAATGCGCTGAAAGATGTAAAGCCGGCGGTTCCCGAACATGGCTGGGACTTTCGTGATTTGAAAGCCAGAAGCAGGAGCAGAGGCCGGATCACGCCGGTAGTTGGCGAACTCCTTACCGTCAGCCGAGTAAATCGCGGCCGCCACGATGGAGTGCTCTGCTTTGAGACCGGAGAGTAGCTCTTCGGCCGTTTTTCCATCGCCGAAGCTGAGCGCCGCGGTGCTGTTTTCCCCGGTGATTTCGGCCAGAACGGTCAAGTCCCTCCGCAAGGAATCGCGTAGCGCAAAGTAATGATAGACCAAGATCGCTCCGCAGGCGGCTGCTCCCGCAACACCGACTGCGAGCATGATGATCAATTGGAGTTTGTGGCGGATTGGCAGGTCGCGATAACGGGCGGAAAGGCTCATCGGCTGGTCTCCGTTTTCACGATTTGCGCCAAGCTTAGAAGTTTGGAACTGATGTGCAGTTGCGCGCGCTCCGCCGCGTCCACGTTAATTGTGAAATGGACGTGACCGCCGTCGAGTTTGAAGTTGATCACGCCTCCAATCGCGGTGAAGCCTTGGGTCTCACCCACCGTCAGGATGCCGAATGGCCGCAGATTTCCGCATATCGAGCGGAAGCGTTTGTTCTCCGCTGAGGGCACAAACAGAATCTGGCAGATGCCCGTGCTCGCTGCGTCGGGCACCTGGCGGTAGGAAAACGATCTGCCATCGATCGACTTACCGTGAATCACGTCTTCGAGCGCACTTCCGAACGGATTGTGGCCGAGCACGCAGATCGTGACCGGATCCTTGGGTGTCTTGAACGTGTCAGGCGGCCACTCGATGAATCTGGCGAAGTTAAACAGAAAGGCCGCCTTCACCTGGTATTCGTCCATCTCCTGACCACCCGCGCGAAGCGCGAGCAGCATCCCGAAGAAGAGCACCGTGACTCGCCGAGCACTCATAGGAATCAGAAGCGCCAGGTAAACTTTGCGAAAACACTTCGCTCCACGAGCGTGTAGTCCATTGGATAGACCGTGCTCGAGAACTCAGCGTGCCTCGGCGTCAAAAGATTTTGTCCCACCACACTCAATTCGACGAATTCGCCGATTCGCCAGCCGAGCCGGCTGTCCAGCCGCGCATATGCAGGAACGTTTCCCACCGATAACCTGCTTACAAATCCGATGGTGTCATCCCATTCGAGATGATGAGGAAGGTCGAGAAGAGATCGAACTTGAAATTGATGATTCGGCGACACACCCGGTGGCGTACTAATAGTGGATTCGTTCCCATCGACGTTCATGTGAAAGTAGGAGTAGCCCGGGCTGATCCGCCAGTGATCCGTCACATTCCAGTTCGCAAAGAACTCGGCGCCATACGTATGAGCGCCCGCTCCATTCACAAAAAGCTCCGGAATAATCATGTAGGGAACTCCCTGTTCCGTGGCGGTGAAGTAGGGCGCTGGCGCGCCGATAGACACTAAGTTCCGGTAAAGGCCGCCGAATGCCGTCACATCCAGGGAGACGCGTTTGCTCGCTTGAGCGCGGTAACCAACTTCGAGGTCACGGAGTTCCTCGGCTTTGATATTCGGGTTTCCAAGAACCCTGATGATCGCGAAGGTAGGTCCGAGCGGAAAGCTGGCCGCGTCGTCCTGGAGACCTGCGTCGAGAGAGCTAGGCTCGCGAATGGCCCGCGAGGCGGACACCCACACCGCTTGCTTCCCGGTGGGCGTCCAAACCAGCTGCGCGCTAGGCTCATATTCAAAACCCGTGAAGTCGTTGTGTTCAACCTTCGAGCCTATCGTCAGGGACAGTGAATTGGTGAGCTTCAATTCGTCCTGCAGGAAGGCGCTAAAGAGGTGGTCAAGACGCTCATTCGGGACGATTGTAAAGTCGTATCCATGGCCATAATCAGGCGCGATCACGCGCGATCCTAGTCCCCACACGACGTCATTCCGCGATCCGAGGGTTATATGGTGTTGAAAGTCGAGATCCACGGTGTTCTGGGAATCCACGAATCCCATGTCGAGGTGCCGGGTGTAGTCGTCGTAGACCTGCAACGTCATCTGCGATCCGTTCGCGAGCGTATGATTCCAGCGTGCCAGGATGTTGCCCGCGGTTGCGTCCAGCGAGTCGTTGAATGTTTTCGCCAATGGGAGTGCGTTAGAGAACAAGGTGCTAATGGTCTGGCTCTCGTCCGTTTTCAGGAAATCGCCTTGGACCGTCAGGGAATCTCGCTGCGAAAGGTTCCAATCGGATCGAAACCCGGCATGACCGCCGCTCCATCCATCGGCCGCTTCCTGACCATTGGGAAACAGCGAATTGCCGGTGTTGAAGTATCTGCCAAAAACCCGGTAATCGCCGTTCTGGCCGATCTGGCCTCCGTACTGAACCAAGCTATCGGCGCGGTCTTCCGATCCGGTGCCCGCGGAAACCACGCCGCCATGCGTAGCCCGCGCACTCATAGTGATGATGTTGATGACGCCGTTCACCGCGTTGGCGCCCCAGACCGTGCCTCCGGGCCCCCGGATTACCTCGATGCGCTCGATGTCCTCCAGCGGCACATCAACCATATCCCAGAAGACGCCGGAAAATGACGGGCTATAGACGGAACGGCCGTCGATCAGAACCAGCACCTTGTTGGCATGCTGATCGTTAAAGCCGCGAATGCTGATGGCCCATCGATTTGCGTCCACCCGAGCGACATCTACGCCCGGCGCCAAACGAAGAAGGTCGGGAATGTTGGTTGCTCCCGAGCGCCGGATATCTTCTTGCGTGATCACGAAGATCGCGGCCCCCGTCTTCGATAAGTTCTGCTCTTTCTTGGAGACGGAAGTCACTTGCATGTTCATCAGATCTTCCAGGCTGGCTTGTGACAGATCCGGTTGTTGCGCCATGCCCGGCAACGTAGCGAGCGCAGCGACGAGAATCAGGCGCCCGGATTTACTCGCAATAATTGCTGAGTAACTCTTCGTATTCAAAATAAGAGCCCACATTTTCCCTCTGGTCCGATGGCATTGGGGCACACCGCTTGCCATCCTGTTGGGCTTATCGGCCTAGGCGGGGCCCATCTTTGGCTAAATTGCTCTGGCCGTGTGAGTTGGCAGGCAGCGCGGAAATTTTGCGCTGGGTGTTACTCTGGATCTTCTCCGAGGATCTCCTCGGGGGGCTAAGGTCAATCATCTAGGCGGGCCTTTGCCGCGCTGAGGCGTATAGCGCAGTACTCCGCAGGCGTGAAGTTTGGTTGTCTTGGGTTAGCGCCTCTGAGAATCCTGCGAGGGCCTTGTGGAAGCAGCTTCGCGAAACCGAGCAGCGGATTCAGAGCGAGGGGTAGAAGGGCGCATCGCGGCCGCTCGACTTGCCGGACCGGCTCGTGGACATTCCTGAGATGTTCCAAGAGCATGCGAAGCTAATGATCTGGTGGCGCCGGCGGGCAGGCTGGGCGGCCAGGTGCAGCTCGGGGCACTACATTGTTCATCCGGAGAGCACGCCGATGAGCAATTTGCGATTGACCATTTTGGACAAAGCCGGCATGGCGGCGGAGAAGCTGGGCGACACTAGGCGCCCACCCAGTCGGATTATTTTTGAGGTCTAATCTCCAGTGTCCGCCGGATTACGATTTTCGCGTTAATATCGGGAAAGACTTATTAAATAGCTTGACTCGGGGCAATGTTGGTGCCAGCATCAGCCATGCGAATATGCTGCTACCTCGGCGCGCTGGCCACGTTAACTGTCGTCCCCGCGTTGCCTGACATCATGGATGTCGGCTTTAGCCCGGGTCTCGGCGGCTCAGGCAGCGTCCTTGTTCGTTGCGATACGTGTCCCGGCGGCGCGGGTAGTAGCGACTCATTCAGCAGCTTTAGCTCCACCCCCAACTCGTTTACGGGAACAGTTTCGTTTACTGATCCTGGCACTGGAAGATCTGCGGCAGTGACAGACAACGTGAAGGAGAATGACGCGTCCAACGCGACGAGTTTTAGTGTCGACGTGACGGAAGATATAACTTTTGACGCAGTTGGGGTAGATTGGGGCGCTCAAGGCGAGGATAACGATGACTTTAAGGTTGATTTCACCGTGACCACGGAGTCTTTACTTCAGTTGACCGCCCCGTTCACGGCCTTAGATGCTCCAACAGCCACGTCCGTGGAGTTGATGGATTCGAAAGGGGATCTGCTGTTTGAAACTTTCGACGATCCTTTTAGCGGTTCCTTGATGCTTGGGCCAGGCACATACGAATTAGATGGTACGGTCGCCTACCAAGCTGACGGTTTTCCACAAGGTTTCGGCACGCATTTGCCGTTTTCATCGGAATTCGATCTAAGCGCTGATTTCAAGTCCGTACCTGAGCCCTCCGGGATATCGACTGTCCTTTTCGGATTGTCCGCCGCCACAGTTGCTCTGGCCGCACTCCGACTTAAGTTGACCGCAATGAAGCGTTGATGTCCATCTAGTGTCAGGAGCCTTCACGTTCTGCGGGAAACGGAGAAACTGGGCGAAAGCGCGGCGCTCATCCAGCCGGACTATTTGACAGTTTAGTTGCGCGCTCGCGTGCCTGCATCTGTCTGGGTCTAATCCATCCACTCCATAGAAAGTTTTGATTGGACCATCCCGCGGGTTCTCTCTTAGGCTCGAATTACCCCATGTCGGAAGATCTACTAGGGCACAGCTCTGACCTGACGCTTCTGCATCGAGTTAGCCGCATTGTAACTTCGGAACTTTCCCTCGATGAAATGCTGGGCCAGATCGTCGGATTGACAGCGCAAACAACGGGCTGTGACGCATGCCTGGTGTACCTGGTGGAATCATCGACGGGCGAGTTTGTGCTGCGCGCCTCGCAGGTTCCACGCACGCAGGATCTCGGGGACGTACGCGTCAAATTGGGGGAAGGCGTGACGGGCTGGGTAGCCGAGCATCAGTCGGTGGTCGCGCTCGGCTCGAACGCATGGGGCGACCCGCGCTTCAAGAGCTTTTCCACGCTAGTGGAGGACACCTACCAGGCCTTCTTGTCGGTGCCACTGGTGAACAAGGGCCGGACGATCGGCGTCATCAACGTTCACCATCGTGAGGCGCATGAACATTCCAGTCACGAAATCAGTTCCATCCGATTTATCGGCGAGCAGATGGGAAGCGCGATCTCGAAGAGCCTGCTTGAGGAAGAGAACGCGCGCTTGGCGGAGCGCGATCTCAAGCTCCAGCAGCATCGCGACGAGTTAGAGCAGGAAGTGGCCAAGAGGACGGCGGAGCTCAAGTCGGCGAACGATGAGCTGCAGCGAGCCAAGGAGAAGGCCGAGGAGGTTGCTCGCCTCAAAAGCGAATTCCTGGCCAACATGAGTCACGAGATTCGCACGCCGATGAACGGAATCATCGGAATGACAGCGCTGGTATTGGACACGGATCTGAAAACCGAACAGCGCGAATTCCTGGAAATCGTGCAGGGTTCCGCGAATTCACTCTTGAACATCATTAATGATATTCTCGATTTCTCGAAGCTCGAAGCCCGCAAGGTGATTTTGGAGCGGGTCGAGTTCGACCTGGAGAGCGTGGTGGGAGAGACCGTGCGCGCCTTGGCGCTGCCCGCCCACGAAAAAGGTTTGGAGCTGACGTATCAGGTGCAGCGCGATCTGCCAGCGCGGTTGTTGGGCGATCCCACGGCCTTGCGCCAGATCCTGGTCAACCTGATCGGCAACGGCATCAAGTTTACCGACGATGGCGAGGTAACCGTAGTGGTACGGCTGGAGGCGACGGACGAAGATGGGACGGTAGTTCATTTCGTAGTGGCGGATACGGGATCCGGCATACCAGCGGGGAAGCAGGTGAACATCTTCGATGCGTTCGTACAGGTGGATGGGTCCAGCACCCGCCGGCACGGCGGAACCGGACTAGGCCTTGCGATCTGCGCGAGTCTGGTGAATCTGATGGAGGGCAAAATCTGGGTGAACAGCGAGCCCGGAAAAGGAAGCCTGTTCCATTTCACGGCGCGGTTTGGACAAGTGACCGAGCCGCGAGCCGAAGAGTCCAACGGCATGGCGCACGTTCTGGCTGGACTGCCGGTGTTGATCGTGGATGACAACGCGACCAATCGCAGGATTCTGGTGGAGAATCTCAAGCGGTGGGGCATGCACGCGATTGCTGCCTCCAGCGGCGCACAGGCGTTGAAGATCGCGCGGGAGGCGGATCGCGATCATCAGCCGTTCAAACTGATCCTGGTGGATTTTCAAATGCCCGGGATGGATGGCTTGGAATTAGTGCGCCGGATGTTGTCGCAATCTTCGCCCGCGCCGCCGCCCATCATGATGCTGAGTTCAGTGGGCTGGCAGGTGAGCTCGGATCAGTGCGAGGACTTGGGAATCTCAGTGTATCTGACGAAGCCGGTAACCACGTCCACGCTGTTTGACGCGATCGTCAAGGTATTGAGTTCGGACAGCGCGGCGTTGGCCGCTCCCGCTCCGCCGGCGGCCGCCCACCCGGCGCCAAGCCCCGGGCTAAAGATTTTGGTGGTGGAAGACGACGCTACCAATCGCGTTCTCGCAAGCAACATATTGAAGCGGAACGGCTACTCGATAGCGATCGCGAAGGACGGCGCGGAGGCGGTTGCGATGTGTTCGGGAGAATCGTTCGACCTGATCCTGATGGATGTGCAGATGCCGAATATGAACGGTCTGGAAGCTTCCGCCGCGATTCGGAAGCTGGAGCAAGCGAGCGGCCGGCATACGCCGATCCTGGCTTTAACGGCGCATGCCATGGACGGGGATCGCGAGCGCTGTATCGATGCTGGAATGGACGATTATCTTTCGAAGCCGATCCACGCCAAGGATCTGCTCGCGAAGATTCACGCGCTGATCTCGCTGGGCGGGGCACGCGGACGAGCGAACGCGTAGCTCCAGGCTACGGTATCATGACGAAGCTATGCAGAGGCAGACCGTATTCTTAGCAGGCGCTGTGTGCCTGATGATTGCCAGAGGCTGGGCGCAAACGCCCGCCGAGCCTGGCGTTGTGGTCGGCGTCGGCGGATTCAGCCACATCGTCGCGAATGTGGAGAAATCCGTGGAGTTTTATCGCGAAGTCCTGGGGCTCGAGATGCCGAACCCGCCGCGTCCGTTCGACACTACGCCGTGGATCATCGACATGGGCAACACACCTGGCGCGCAGTCGCGGCCCGCGCTTCTGCATATTCCCGGATCGAAGCTGGGCGTCGAGTTGATCGATTACAAGGACATCGATCGCCAAGCCGCGCATCCCCGGTTTCAAGATCCCGGCGCGGCGAGCCTGATTCTCACGGTGCGCGACATGGATGCCATGATGGCCAAGCTGAAAGCGGCGCACGCCCATATTAATAGCAAGGGCGGCGAACCGGCGACTCTGAAAGGTGCGAATGGCAGCGTAGGACACGTGGTGTTCGTGCAGGATCCCGACGGATTTTTCATCGAGATTTCACAGCGTGATCCGGCTCCGGCGACAACTGCACCCGATTCGAGCAATATCATCGGCGGAGCTTTCGAGATCATCGTCGGGGATTTGGATCAGACCTTGCACTTGTATCGCGACGTGTTGGGATTTCAGACGCAGCCGCCGACGGCCTGGGACGGAACCAAGCTCATGATGGACACGGCCGGCACACCGGGAGCGCAGTTCCGCAGAAGCTCGGCGCTGATTCCGGGCACGTCCGTAATGATGGCGTTCATGGAGTTTAAAGATATCGACCGCAAGCCGCTGCACACGCGCGTACAAGATCCTGGGACGGCGATTCTGCAGGTAGGTGTGCGCGACATTGATGCCACGGTGAAGGCGTTGAAGGCCGCTGGCGTAACCGTGATTTCGAAGAATGGCGAAGCCGGTGATGAACGGCACATCGAAATTTTGCATGGTGCGCGATCCGAACAATTTATTCCTGGAGTTGTTCCAGCGGGGCGCGAGGCCACAATAGAAGCCGGCGCAATAGTAACCTAGTAGAGAGAAATCCAATGATCGCAAGCCAACCGTCCGTCCAAACTGTCTCCTTCTACATCAACGGCCAATGGGAGGACGCCGGCAACCGGCGGCTCATGCCGGTGACCAATCCCGCTACCGGCGCGGAAATCGCGCAAGTAGCCTATGCGACCGCCGAGGATGTTGATCGCGTCGTACATGCCGCACACGCCGCGTTCTTGAACTGGCGCGACGTGCCAGTGGTGGAACGGATGCAGCCGCTGTATCGCTACAAGACGCTGCTCGAAAAGCACGCCAACGAGCTGGCGGCCACGCTGACCACAGAAAACGGCAAGACTATCGACGACGCGCGGGCTGAAGTGCGCCGCTCCATCCAGATGGTGGAAGTGGCGTGCGGCATGCCGAGTCTGATGATGGGCGATTCGCTGAATGATGTCTCGAGCGGCATCGACAGCCATACAATCCGGCAGCCTATTGGTGTTTGTGCGGGAATCACGCCGTTCAATTTTCCGTCGATGGTGCCGATGTGGATGTGGCCTTTCGCGATCGCGGCGGGGAATGCGTTCATCCTGAAGCCATCGGAGAAAGTTCCGATGACTCCCACCATGGCCGCGCAGTTGCTGCATGACGCCGGCATTCCCGCGGGCGTGTTCAATTTGATTCACGGCGACAAGGTGGCGGTGGACGCGCTGCTACATCATCCGCTGGTGCGGGCTGTTTCGTTCGTCGGGTCGACGCCGATTGCCAAATACATCTACAAAACGGCGGCGGCCGAGGGCAAGCGGGTGCAGGCGCTGGGCGGCGCGAAGAATCATCTGGTGGTGATGCCGGACGCGCACATGCCGAAGACGGTGGAGAACATCATCAGCTCCGCGTTTGGCGCGGCGGGCGAGCGTTGCCTGGCGGGAAGCGTGCTGGTGGCGGTGGGCGATGCGGCCGAGCCGCTGCTGAAGCTTCTGGTCGACAAGACGAACGCGATGCGCATCGGCGACGGCATCGAAGAAGGCGTCGGCATGGGGCCGCTGGTGACGAAGGAGCACCGCGATCGCGTAGCCGGCTACATCAAGACAGGCGTGGACGAGGGAGCGAAGCCGGTTTTGGATGGGCGCTCGTTCGATGGGGGCGACGGCTTTTTCCTCGGGCCGACGATTTTTGACAACGTGCAGCCGGGAATGACGATTGCGCGCGATGAGATCTTCGGGCCGGTACTCTCCATGATTCGCGTGAAGACGCTGGACGACGCCATCGAGCTGGTGAACAGCTCGCCATTTGGCAATGCGACATCGATTTTCACCAGCAGCGGCAAGGCGGCGCGCGAATATTCGTCGCGCGTGGAAGCCGGCATGGTTGGGATCAACGTCGGCGTGGCCGCGCCCATGGCGTTTTTCCCGTTCGCGGGCTGGAAGAATTCGTTTTTTGGCGATCTGCACGCGCACGGCAAAGACGCCGTGATGTTCTATACCGAGCAAAAAGTGCTCATGACGCGGTGGTTCTGACGGCCGGCGATTCTCTGGACAGGCAGCCAGTCCATGTAGTTTATGGCGGCGCACAGCTTTTCAAGGCCGAGACTCCCGCGCGCTTGGGAACGCTCGCGCTCGACCTGATTCGCAACTACACGCCGAACGCGGAGGCGTTCGCTCAGTGCCTGGGGCTCGATCGTAAGCTGGCGAGTTCCGTTTTTGAGCGAACGGTCGCCAAGCTGGAGCGCGAGCCTGTCGAGGACTTTCGGATCGACTTCGAAGACGGCTACGGGTATCGTTCCGATACCGAAGAAGACGGCCATGCGCGGTCTGCCGCGCTGGCGCTGCAACAAGCGTCGAAATTGCCGCCTTTCATTGGCATTCGCATCAAGCCGCTGACCGAGCTGTCCCGCGCCCGTGCGCATCGGACCCTGGCATTGTTCTTCGCGGAAGTAAGCGAGCTACCAGACAATTTCGCCGTTACGCTGCCAAAAGTGACCTCGCCGGACCAGGCCGCGGAATTAGCGGCCACGCTTGATCGGCTAGAAGCGGCGCGCGGGTTCGCGATTGGTTCGGTCAAGATCGAGCTGATGATCGAAACGGCCGAGGCAATCTTCGATTCGTCCGGGTCCGTGGCGATTCCGAAGCTGATTGTTGCCGCGAGCGGCCGTTGCCGCGGGCTCCACTTCGGCCCGTACGATTACTCGGCGAGCTGCGATATCGCGGCGGCAGAACAGCGGCTGGATCATCCGGCGTGCGACTTCGCGCGGAACATATTACAAGTGAGCGCGGCGGGACGCGGAGTGAGTCTTTCGGATGGTCCGAGCACGATCCTGCCGATCCCGCGGCATCGAAATCCATCGACGGATCAGGAGCGGAGCGAGAATCGCGCGATCGTTCATCGGGCCATGCGGCATCACTTCGATCTGGTGCAGCGGTCGCTTGCGAACGGCTATTACCAGGGTTGGGATCTGCACCCCGGCCAGCTTCCGACGCGCTATGCCGCGGTGTACGCGTTTTTCCTGAAGAGCCTGGAACCGGCCGCAGCGCGACTGAGGAATTTCATCGACAAAGCCGCGCATGCGACGCTCGTGGGCGACGTGTTCGATGACGCGGCAACTGGTCAAGGACTGCTCAACTTTTTGCTGCGTGGCGTCAACTGCGGGGCGTTCACGGCCGAGCAAGCAGCGACGTCTGGACTCACTGTAGAAGAGCTGCGCGGACGATCGTTTGTGGCGATTCTGGAGAGCAGAAAAGCGTAGTCGAAAGCCACTTCCTTGATTCCCTCATAGCGGCCGGATGGGCCGAAGTGCCCGCTGCCCATATCGGTCTTCAGCAGTAAAACATTGGAATGGGTGTTCAGCGCTCGCAGCTTGGCTACCCACTTCGCGGGCTCCCAATAGGAGACGCGCGGATCGTTAAGCCCCGCTGTGACGAGCATCGCAGGATACTTGCGCGGGGCGACGTTGTCGTAGGGCGAATAGGATCGTATGTAGCGGTAAAACTCCTCTTGCTCCGGGTTGCCCCACTCCTCGTATTCAGCGATAGTCAGCGGCAGCGTTGGATCGAGCATGGTGTTGAGCGTATCGACGAAGGGCACCTTGGCGATCGCGGCATGAAACAATTCCGGGCGCAGATTCAAGACGGCGCCCACGAGCAAACCGCCCGCGCTTCCGCCCATGATCGCGAGACGATCGGTTGAGGTATAGCGCTCGGCGAGCAGATGTTCGGCGCACGCGATGAAATCAGTGAAGGTGTTTTTCTTTTGAAGCAGCTTGCCCTGATCATGCCATTCTTCACCTAGTTCGGTCCCGCCACGGATGTGGGCGATCGCAAAGACGAAGCCACGATCGAGCAGGCTAAGGCGATCGGACGAAAACCGCGGATCAATACTGTGACCGTATGCGCCGTAGCCATAAAGCAGCATCGGACTGGCGCCGTTCCGTTCAAAACCCTTGCGATACACCAATGAAATCGGCACTTCGACGCCATCGGGGGCCTTTGCGAAAATGCGCTCGGATTGGTATTGCGACGCATCGTAGCCGCCGCGCACTTCGTATTGTTTCTTCAATTCGCGGGCGCGGGTGTGAACGTTGTAGTCAAATACCGAGGCCGGGGTAACCAGCGACGTATAGTTGAATCGCAAGACATCGGTCTTGTACTCGGCGTTGCCCCCCGCGCCGACGCTGTAGACCGGTTCCGGAAAATCGATGTAGTGCGAGAAAGCACCGGAGCTATCATGAATCGCGATCTTCTCCAGACCGCGATCGCGCTCGTAAATAACGAGATGGCTTTCAAACGAATCGACACCCTCGATCGTTATGCCCCCGCGTCCAGGGATGATTTCCTCGGAGACTGAGGGATTGCCGATCGGACAACGAATCAACCGGAAATTCTTGGCTTGGTCGTTGGTACGGATGTAGAAATACTCGCCGTGATGCGACGCGTCGTATTCGACGCCCTGCCGCCGCGGAAACAGCATGCGCAATTCGCCGCGAGGATCGCCAGCTTCCAGATAGTGCAGCTCGGAAGTGATCGAGCTGGCAAGCTCGATGAAGATAAATCGCCTGCTGCGCGTCTTTCCCAAGCCTAAGTTGAATCGGCCATCGTCCTCCTGATACACCAGCGTGTCGGATGCCGCGCCGAGTTCGTGTCGAAACGCCCGGTAGGGACGTTTTGCTGCATCGAGGACTGTATAGAAGAAGGTGCGATTGTCGTTGGCCCACTCGAGCGAGTAGTAGGTGTTGGCGATGCGATCCGGCAAGAGTTCGCCGGTTGGGAGATCCTTGACATAAATCGTGTACGCTTCGTCGCCTTCGAGATCGGTGGAATACGCAAGCAAACGATGATCCGGACTCACGGCGAAATTTCCCAGGCGGAAATATTGCTGACCTTCGGCGAGCGCATTCGAATCGAGCAGAATCTCTTCGGGCGCGTCCAGAGTGCCGCGCTTACGGCACTGGATGGAGTACGCTTTGCCCTCCTCGGTGCGCGTGTAGTAGAAATAGTCGTCGCGCTTCACCGGCACCGACATATCCGTCTCCTGAATCCGGCCGAGGATCTCGTGATACAGGCCGGCTTGAAGCGACTTTGTGGGAGCCATCACTTCATCGGTGTAGCGATTCTCGGCGTCGAGGTAGGGAATGACGTCAGGATCCGATCGGTCGCGCAGCCACAAGTAATCGTCGGCGCGAGTGTCGCCGTGGAGACGTGATTTGTTTGGGAAGAACCTTGGCGCGCGGGGCAATCATTGACTCTCTTCTTTGCCCATGTATAGCTCACTGACCAGCTCGCGATGGTTCTCAAGCACGCGGTTTCGCCGTACTTTCATGGTGGGCGTGAGCTCGCCCTTCTCGATGGAGAATTCGCGCTCGATAATCCGGAACTTCCGGATCTGCTCGAACGGCGCGAGCCGCCGGTTCACGCGGGCGACGGCCTTCTTCACCTCGGCTTCGGTGGAATGCGCTGTTTCCGCCGCATTCACGGTAACGAGAGCCGTGACATAGGGCAGGCGGTCGCCGATCAGAACGACTTGATTGATAATAGGCTCGGTCTTGAAGAGCATCTCGATTCGCGCAGGGTAAATCTTCTTTCCGTTCGAGGAAACGATCAGCTCTTTCTTTCGGCCGGTGATGTAGACGTATCCATCGGGATCGAACTCGGCGATGTCGCCGGTGTAGAGCCAGCCGTCGCGGAGCACCGCTTCGGTGGCGTCGGGATCGCCGAAATATCCGGAGAACAGGGTTGGACTCTGGATCAGAAGTTCGCCATCTTCCGCCAGACGCAGCTCCACTCCGGGCAGCCTCACGCCGATGCTGCCGGACTTGGGGCGATCGAGAGGGTTCAAGCAAACCACGCCGCCTTCGGTGAGCCCATAGCCTTCAATCAGCGGCATTCCGATAGCGGCATAAAATCGCGCCAGGTCCTTGCCCAGCGGCGCGGCGCCCGAAGCCGCGAGCCGTATGCGGCCACCCAGGCGCGTGCGGATCTTCGAAAACACCACGCGATCGGCGACTTTGAGCAGGGCCAGCATTGCTTTGGGAACGGGCCTGCCTTCTTCACGCAGGCGCGCCACCTCGGCGCCCAATCCAACCGCGCCGTAGAACACTTTCCTAGCGACAGCGCTGCGCTTCTTGACCTCGGCCGTGATGCTCGAGAAGATGCGCTCCCAAACCCGCGGCGGCGCGAGCAGGAAGGTTGGACGAATGGTTTTCATTTCGCTGGGCAGTTTGGCGAGACTCTCTGAAAACCAGACCGGAACGCCCATGCGGATGGGAAGCAACTCGATTACTACACGCTGCGCGATGTGCGCCGAGGGAAGAAACGCGATGGTGGAATCGCTCGGCGAGAGTTGGAGCACTCTCGGTCCCATGTCGATGTTGGCGGTGAGAGCGGCATGCGTCACGAGACCCATTTTGGGTTCGCCGGTGGCGCCGGAGGTGAGATAAAGAACGGCAGGATCTTCCGCGCGCACTTCCGCGCGGATTTTCTCGAACGCGCGCGTGTCCTCATCCAATGCCCGGCGGCCTTCGGCTCGCAGTTGATCGAGCGTGAGCGCGCCCTCAGCCTCGCCAGTCAGCAAGGATCCAGTGCAACCCCGCAAGCGCTGAACTGCCGGCCGCAATGAGCGCCTGCATGCTCTTGGGATCCTCGACGAACACGGCTTTGGCGTGGCTGGCGCGCAAGATTGCTTACCTGATCGGCCGCTGGATAGCTGGTATAAAGCGCGGCGGCGATGGAGCCGTTCGCGAGGACTCCGAGATCGGCCAGATAGAATTCCGCGCGGGTTTCGGAATGCAACGCGACCGTGTCGCCCTTCCGGATTCCAATCCGGCGGAGCCCGCAGGCGATCTCTTCGGCGGCGCGCTGATACTCGATCCAACTGTAGGTCTGGTAGTTGCCCTTGCCCGTGGGCTGATGCAAAGCGGGGGCTTCGCCATAGGTTTGTGCCGTTTCTTCGAGGACCGCGTACACGGTGCGAGCACCCATGCGCCTATTGTAGACGTGCTACGGTGTGGACTGCGATGGCGAATCACTGGTCTAAAGAGCTCGAAATTGCGATGGCGGCCGCGAAGAAGCGGCGGACCTGGCCTTGCGAGTGGCAGCCCAACATCATCGCGGAGACCAAGCCCGATCAACTCGCCCGTGACACAGGCCGATCGCGAGTGCGAGCAGATGATCGCCCGTCATGTTGAGCGAAGCGTTTCCCGAGGACGGCATCCTGGGCGAAGAGGGCGCGCGCGCCGACTCCCGCAGCGGACGCCGATGGATCATCGATCCGATCGATGGAACGCGCGATTATGTGCGGGGCAATCCACTGTGGGCCAATCTCATCGCGTTGGAAGCCGAGGGCGACGTGGCCGTCGGTGTCGTGAACTTGCCGATGCTGGGCAAACTCTGCAGCGCGAGCCGGGGCGGCGGAGCGCATTGCAACGGCGCTCGGGTTCCGTCCTTCATCCAAAACATCCGTCGAGGAATCTGTTCTCTGCGTGAACGGCTACGACAAGATGGCCAAATTGGCGTTCCGCGAGCGCTTACTCGATTGGATGGAGCGGTTTTGGGCCGTGCGCGGGCTGGGTGGCGCAGCGGACGCGATGATGGTGGCATCGGGGCAAGCCGAAATCTGGATTGAGCCAGTCGCCTCGCCATGGGACTTCGCGCCGCTCAAGGTGATCCTGGAAGAGGCCGGCGCATGTTATCTCAACATCGATGGCGGTTCGTCGATCTACGCGGGCAATGCGATCGGCTGCGCGCCCGGGCTGGAGCAGGAGGTCCGGCGCTTCCTTGCGGAATCCCGCTAGACGTCGACGCCTTGCTCTCTAAGGAACACCGCCAGTTTGCTCACGGGCATCGCGGTGAAGATGTTGCAGCTGCCGGAAATGGATTCGGCGAAGCGCAGAACGCCGTCACCATCGAAAGCTCCCGCATATTGCAACACTGGATGCCGGCGGACATAATCGCGAATTTCGCGCTCTAGCAGCGGGCGAAACTTGATCTCCGAAACATCCGCAGCCGACAGCATTTTTCGCGTGTCCGCCCGCAGGACGGCCATCGATGTGACGAATCGGAAGCTGCTCCCGGAAAGCTCGCTGAGGATTTCCACCGCCTCGTCGATATCGCGAGGCTTCTCGAAAATCTTAGCGCCTTTTGCTACCACGGCGTCGCCGGCCACTACAACACCGTCATCGACGGTCTCCGCCACTTTCCATGCTTTGGCTTCTGCGAGCTTCCTGGTCAGAGCGGTTGGGTCGGTATCCCGAATCGACTTTTCGTCGATCGCGCTGGGACACACTTCGTAGGCGAGGCCAAGGATATCCAGCGCGCGCCGGCGAGATTGCGATTCGGATGCCAGTACCAGTCTCATTCAGTAATTTTAACGAGTCCGCTGCGAGAGTTATCCTCTCGAACTGCGTTTACAGGGTAGGAGGATCGAATCATGAAGAGGATGCTAGTAGTATTTGCCGTAACCGGGATGATGCTGAGCGCCCAGGAGATTAAGGACCGCAAGGAGAACCAGCAGGACCGCATTGCCAATGGAGTGGCCAACGGGTCTCTGACCCCGCATGAAACCGCGAACCTGGAGCGCAAAGAAGGTGCAATCAACCGTGAGACGCGCCGGGATCGCGCCCAAAATGGCGGCAACTTGACGAATAAGGAAAAGGCTCAAGTGAATCGCCAGCAGAACCGGTTGAGCCGGAACATTTATCGCGACAAGCACAACGCGGCTCATCAGGCGAAGTAGCGAAAACAAGTTTGAGGAGGAGAGGATGGCGCGTGCTCACCTGGGAAACAGGCAGACGCGCGCCAAGGCTGAGCCGGCCGTGGGGACACTCGGCGCACCGGCTCGTCATCCGCGCCGTTAGAATGTTCCTATGGCCAAGGCTCTCAAGGAAGGCGACTCCGCGCCTGCAATTCACGTCGAGGACGATAAGGGACAGCCGTTCGACCTCGCCAGTCTTAAAGGTAAGAACGTGGTGCTGTATTTTTATCCCAAGGCGGACACGCCCGGCTGCACGCGCGAATCCTGCGAGTTTCGCGATCACTCGAAGAAGTTCACCAAGGCGGACACGGTGATCGTCGGCGTGTCGCCCGACAAGGCCGCCGCGCAATCCAAGTTCAAGGACAAGTTCGATCTGCCGTTCACGTTGTTGGCCGATGTGGATCACAAGGTCGCCACGGCGTACGGGACTTGGGTGGAAAAGAGCATGTACGGGCGCAAGTACATGGGCATCGAACGCAGCACGTTTCTGATCGGCGCCGACGGGAAGATCAAGAAGATTTTCCGCAAGGTGAAGCCAGATGGGCATGCCGAGCAGGTCTACGAAGCGCTGGCATCGGCGTAGTGGAAGGGTAATCGAGGCGCTAGCTTATCCTCTCCGTAGCGCCTCAAGCGTGAAGTCTTCGTCCTTCATCGGCACGTTGTATTCCAGCTTTTCGAGCTTCAGCACGGTCCGGCTTTTGCGGATAGCGTCGTACACCTCCACCGTTCGTGGCGTCCAGATGTTGCTGACGTTTTGAATGTCGCTGTAGCGAATGCGGCGGATGAGTTTGTCTTTCGAGAAAGTTTTCAATCTGCGCCGCCACGTAGTTATCCTTGCGAACCCAGAGCATGGACGACGTGTATTGCGACGACACCGACGGCCTCGGTTTCGATTCGATTTTCCAGCAGACCACGCCGCCGATGGTGTCCTCGGCCTGGAACTTGTAATCGAATTGATCCACGTCACGCTCTTCCAGGTCTTCGAAGCTGAAGTCGGTACCGAAGAAGCGCGTGGAACGATCCTGCGCCGCGATCCGCCGGTCGCGTTCTATGGCGGGCGTCCACATCCACTGATCCGATGAGCGGTCGGCGTGGTTAACGATCAACAGCGCGACGCCTTTCACCTCAGCCGGCGCCGTGAAGCGCAAGATGGCCTTGCTGGCGCCGTTGGACCCGATGCGCCGGTACTTCCAATGCTTGACGCTGACTTTGTTCGAAGCGCTGATCACTTCGAGCGTCCCTTCGTACTGTTGCGTTCCGGCTCGCAAGCGGCTTTCGGACTCGTCCATGATTTGCAACCCGAAATCGTATTGGGCGGAGGCCAGGCCGCAGAGCAGGAAGAGGGTGATGATAAGTCTATTCATATTCAAGAGCCTCGACTAACGATCCTCGCACCGCCGTTTCCGCGGGCGCGATCGCCGACAAGAACGCAACCAGTAAGATCCCCGGCAGCAGCCAGAGCACGATGGGATACGGATATTCGTAGGCCAGGCGCAAGCCCGCCATGTCTTCGGCCGAAATGTGCAGGCTGTAGTAGAGCTGCAGGGCGCCCAGCGCGAGCCCCAGAATCAATCCCACGGTTCCCACCGCCAGCGCCTCCAGCCAAATGGTTCCGCGGATCTGATTGCGCAGGCCGCCCACCGCCTGCAGCACGCCCAGTTCGCGCCGGCGATCCGTGATGGACACCGTCAATGTGTTCACGATGCCGAGCACGGCCACCAAAACCGCGACCGCGATCTGTACGTACGTGATTCCGAACCATTGATCGGTCAGTCGCAGAATGTAGCGGCGCACGTCGCGATTGGTGAGCACGAACAGACGGCGCTGATTGCCGAATTGTTCCAGAATGCGACGCTTCACGTCGGCTTCCACTGCGCCGCGCGCGAGATAAATGCGGAAGATGTTCACCGTACTGTCGTTCCAATAGCGCTTGTACAGGGCGCGATCCACCAGCAAGCTGCCTTGCTGGTCGGAATAGTCGGTGACAATGCCCACGATCGGGAGGCGTAGCGCACCGCTCGGGCTCGGAATGTCCACCAAGTCGCCCAGTTTGAATCCACGCAGCACCGCGAAGTTTTCCGAGGCCAGCACGCCTTTGCCTTGGGCGGCCAGACGGAACATCTCTCCGGTTTTCCCGGCGACCGGCGGCAGAGTTGCATGGCGGCGCAGGTTCACGACATCGGCCGCCACCAACATGGTCGGCCTGCCTTGAATTTCGACGCGGGCGTCGCGCACCAGCTGCACTTCGCCAACGCCGGGGATCGCTTGCAATTGCGCTCCCATGGCTTCGGGGAATCGAAAATCGCGCTGCGTGAGATTCTGCGAGGGTGAGACGAACAGATCCGGATTCAGAGCGACGGTGAGCCAGCCGAAGATCGAATCGTAACTCGCGCGCGCCAGCCCGCCCAGCGCCACCACTAGCGCGAGCGACAACATCAACGCCGCCACCGCTCCCGACGTCCGCCGAGGCGCTTGCAGCAGGCTATCTGCCGCGAGTGTTCCTTCCACCGGCCGCAGCCATCGCAACAGAGGACGCAGCACGCGCGCTAGCCAAAGCGCGAACGTTGGCGTTAGTAACAGCGCTGCCAGAACCGCCAGAGCGTCGCCGGCATAGAAGAAGATGCGATACCGTTCGAACAGCAGACAGGCCGCCGCCGCGGTAGCGACCACCAGAGCCGCGATTCTGCGCGTCCGATTCTCACCCGCGCTCAACTGCTGGTATTTGCCCTTCTGCAACGCCTGCACAGGATCGACGCGCGCCGCGCTCCGTGCGGGAATCACCGCAGCCACCACGCTCGTGATTACGCCTAGCACCACCGCGAACGTCATCAACGTTGGATTGGCCGAGACCTCGTCTGCCTTTTGCGCAATGCCATAAATCTCGCCCAGCAGCGACCCAATATAGCCGGTCATCCCGCGCGCGATCGCGATCCCCGCCAGCAGCCCGAGTATCGATCCGAACAATCCCGCCACCACGCTCTCGCCCAAAAACAGCGTGCGGATCTGACGGCGCGTTGCACCGAGCGCGCGCAAAATCCCGATCTCCGCGCGGCGCTGCGCCACCGCAATCTGAAATGTGTTGTAGATGATGAACATTCCAATGAACAACGCGAAGACGCTGGTCACGTTCGCGGTCAACGTGTAAACGCGCGAGATGGAATCGAATTGCTGCGCCCGCGCCGACGGCTCTTGCACCTGGAATCCCTCGCCCAGCAGCCTTTCGAGCTTCGCCCTCACCTCGGGCACGCTTGCTCCGTCCTTTACAGCAAGATCGATGCGATCGAACTTGCGCCCGCGCCCGAAAACCTTCTGCGCGGCGTACACGTCCATCACCGCCAGATTCCCGCCGAACGCGCTGGTCAGCCCGCCCGATTTCATGACACCGCGAATGGTGAACAGTTTCTGGCCGTCCATGGTGCTCATCGGGACCCGGGCGCCGATGCTCAGACGATTCTCGCGGGCGTAGGCGTCGGTCACCATCAGAGAATCGGGCTGTGCGAGGAACACCAGCGGATCGTCGATGGACTCGTCACCGTCTTGGCCCGTGGATTCCAGATCGTAGTCGCGCAGGCTACGATCGCCGGTCATATCTACACCCAAGATGAGAAGATTCCCTTGTCCTCGAACATCGGTGCTCACGACAGCTTCGATCACCGGCACCGCGACGCGCACTTCCGGCACGGCCTGCACGCGATCGAGAACGTTTTCGTCGAAGCCCGTTTCGCCTGCCGAGATTTGCAATTGCGTCGATCCCGCGATGCGATCCACGGTCTGACGAAACGCGTAGACTACCGATTGATTCGCGGTGTGGATGCCGACAAACACCGCGACGCCCAGCACGATTCCGGCGATGGTCAGTAGCCATCGCGGCAGATGCTGCCGGACATACGGCCAGCTAATGAGTTTCAGCAGGATCATGAAGGATTGCGGCCGGCTCTTTCTTCAGATGACGGCCCGCGCGATCTTCTTCGATTCGCCCATCGCGCAATGCGACTAAACGCGCACAGCTCTCGGCCACGTGAATATCGTGCGTGACGATCAGAACGGTCGATCCCAACCGCTCGTGCAAATCACGAATCAGAGCGAGAATCTCCGCGCCAGTGTGCGTGTCGAGGTTGCCGGTGGGCTCATCGGCCAGCAACACGGGCGGATACACCGAAAGCGCCCGCGCGATCGCGCATCGCTGCCGTTCACCTCCGGAAAGCTCGTCGGGCAAGTGCTCGCGGCGAGCGGACAGCCCTACCAGACTCAGCAGTTCGCTCGCGCGCTCCTCGATTTTCTTCTTCGGCCATCCGCGCAGATGCAGAGGGATGGCTACATTTTCGGCGCACGTCAGCGTGGGCAACAGATTGAAGAACTGGAAGATGAATCCGATTTTGTCGCGGCGCAGGCGGGTCAGCTCGTCGTCAGAAAGGCCGCTCAGCCGGCTCCCGTCGATTTCGATTTCCCCCGACGAAGCCGTGTCCAAGCCGCCGATCAAGTTCAGCAGAGTCGATTTGCCCGAGCCCGACGGCCCCACGATGGACACCATCTCACCGCGCCCGATCGAAAGATCGACATTCTCTAGAGCCGTAACCGTGCGCTTGCCCTGAAAAACTTTGCTGACGTTCGCGAGATCAATCAACTTAGCCCAGCACCCTACTGCTATCATGACCGAAAATCCATGCGCATCGGAATCGACGCCGGCGGCACCTTCACCGATTTCGTCATTTATCGCGACAACGGCGCGATCGAGACCTTCAAGCTGCGATCGGATCCCCGGTCGCCCGCCAGCGTCATCCTCGCGGGTCTGGCTCAAGTGGAAGGCGCGCGCCGCGCGGAAGTGATCCACGGCTCTACTGTCGCCACCAACGCCCTGCTCGAGCGCAAAGGAGCCCGAACCGCCCTGGTAACTACGTCCGGCTTTGAAGACGTGATCCACATTGGCCGCCAAAACCGCGCGGAGCTTTACAACCTTACGCCTCTGTTGCGATCGCCGATCATACCTCGCGCCATGTGTTTCGGTGTGCGTGAGCGTGCATATTTCGACGGGACAATCGCCCAGACGCCATCGGCCACGGAAATCGCGCGCTTGAAAACACGCCTGCGCCGGGCGAAGGTTCAATCCATCGCTATCTGCTTCCTGCACGCCTATCGGAATCCTGCCAACGAGAAGCGCGTCGCGGTCGCACTCGAAGGGCTCGGTTATCTGTGCACGTCTCACGACGTCTGCCCCGAATTCCGTGAGTACGAGCGTACCTCGACAACGCTCATCAACGCCTACGTTGGCCCGTTGATGGACAAGTACCTGGGCGAACTCGAGCGCGCGAGCCGTCATCGCATCTCGATCATGCAATCGAACGGCGGTTTCATGTCGACCAAAGAAGCGCGCAAGCACTCCGTCCGCACCGTGCTTTCCGGGCCCGCGGGCGGCGTGGTGGGAGCGCTCGAAGTAGCCAAACTCTCGGGTTTCAGGCGTATTCTCGGGTTCGACATGGGCGGCACCTCCACCGATGTGAGCCTGTGCGACGGCCAGCCGCGCGAAACATTGGAGGCTTCCATCGACGGCTTTCCGGTGCGCGTGCCCATGCTCGACATTCACACGGTCGGCGCGGGCGGCGGCTCCATCGCGCGCGTGGATGAAGGTGGCTTGCTGCGCGTGGGTCCCGAGAGCGCGGGCGCCGATCCTGGACCCGCCTGCTACGGCACGGGCACCCGTCCTACGGTGACCGACGCACACGTTGTGCTTGGGCGCATCGCGGCGGATCAGCTCATCGGCGGCGAGATGCACCTGGATACCTCGCGAGCCGCCGCGGCGGTGGATTCCATCGCGCACCAGCTCGGTATCAGCCAGGTGGCGGCGGCCCAAGGCATCCTGCGCGTGGCCAACGCCAACATGGAACGGGCCATCCGCTTGGTCTCGGTGGAACGCGGTCACGATCCGCGCGACTTCGCGCTCGTCGCCTTCGGCGGCTGTGGCGGATTGCACGCTTGCGAAATCGCGCAGGAGTTGGGCATCCAGACAGTTCTGGTTCCCGAGCACGCGGGCGCGCTATCGGCGCTCGGCATGCTGCTGGCCGATCGCACCCGAGATCATGCCGCGGGCGTGCTGAACCGCTTCGATCTCGAGCACGAATATCAGCGCCTGGAGCGCAGCGCGCGGAGGGACTTACCGGGCGCCGAGCTCATCCGTTCCGCCGACATTCGCTACGCCGGCCAAAGCTACGAACTCACGGTGCCTTGGCACGCCGCCGATCCCGCCGCGCCTTTCCATCAGGAGCACAATCGCGTATACGGCTACTCGAATCCCAAACGCGCTATTGAGATTGTCACTATTCGCGTGCGCGCCAAGCTGGCGGTTGAGAAAGCCCGCCTGATCTCGAAGCGAAGTCCGCCCCGGCGGGCGGCAAAACCGGCCTTCCGGCGCGTCCACACCGCAGGCGCGTGGCGCGATACTCCCGTCTTCTCACGTTCCAGCCTCAGCGCGAACCCCGTCCCTGGGCCCGCCCTTATCCTCGACTACGGCTCCACAACGCTCGTGCCGCCCGCCTGGAGTTTCTCAACAGACAAGTCGGGAAGCCTCAAAATCAGACGCCTCCGCAAACCATAAGGAGGCCGCCGTGATACATTCATTTTAAAGATTGGAACCGGAGGAACCAATGCAGAAAAGCCTTGTCGTGCTGGCAGCAGCAATTACCTTCGCGGGCGCCCTGGCGATGGCTCAGACCGCCCCACCGCGCATTAAGCCGGTGACTGGCGACTGGCGCGCCGCGATTCAACAGAGAATCGAGGCCGATTATCCCTTAACGCAGCCGACCGGCGACAAAACCGACATTGTCACGGCGGGCGCTGTGATTATCCTGAAGAAAAATTCTCTGGTGATGCACCAAAGTACGGCGCTATCCAACGCAAATACCTATAAAGGCGGGAAACTGTCTGCGGGATTCTTTGGCGCGCTCTGCAAAAACGCGCAGGATGGCTCTTGCCGGACGTTTGTCAAGGGCGAGAAGTTTTGGCTCATTCAAGTGGACGTCAAGGAAGATGGCCTGATGCTCCAATTCTTGAGCGACGCGCTTCCCGACACGCGCTACTCCGGCAGTTTGAAATTTCCGTTTGCGAAGGGCAGCCAGCCTACTCCCGATGAAATGGCGGCCGTGGTGGCGGAAGTGATCGGCACGGACGGTGGCTCTCAACCTCAACCGGCGGCAGCAACGACTCCAGCCGCAACAGCCGCCCCCGCGCCTCCTCCAGCGCCCGTCGATCCGCCTCCCGCTCCCATCGCGCCCCCACCGCCTCCTCCGGATCAGCCTGTGGCCCCTCCGCCTACGGTGAGCTTGGGCCAAACCAAGGACGAAGTGATCGCCGCGTTTGGCCAGCCGCAGAAAATCGTCAATCTAGGAACCAAGCAGATGCTGTTTTTCAAGGATCTCAAGGTGACGCTAGTCAACGGCAAGGTGACGGACGTTCAATAGCTAGCCCAGGCCGGCTGTTAATATTGAGGAAAGTCGAGGGCCGGGCCCTTAGCTCAGCGGTTAGAGCAGCGGACTCATAATCCGTTGGTCGAAGGTTCAAATCCTTCAGGGCCCACTAGTTTCAGACTTGTCCGGTCACTGGACGCCTGGTACAGCATTTTCTAATCCAAGGATGAGCCTGAAGGGGTGAAGTTAAGGCCGACGCTCTGCCGGGCTCCTTTCTTGGGTTTTTCGGATCTTGTTTTTCTGTTAGAAAGATAGCCATCGACGGCGCGGTGGGAATGTGGGAATCGCGCAGCGATTTCCAAGGGCTGGGGGAAACGAAGGGAAACCTGGGTTTGGTTTTTCCTCGTTTTCCACGCGCCCGTCATTTCCTCGGCGCTCCCCGGTTTCATGCGCTCTTGCGCTCGAGCCGGAAGCCGAGGAAGAGTTGGCGCTTGGCTTCTTGCATTTGCCTTGCACATTCGGTGTCGCTTACCAGTTCCGCATTCCGGTCTAAACCCTGGATGCTGAATTCCGGTTTGAGATAGCCTGGTGCGCCCTTGTTGGCGCGAGATAAATCCCGCAAAATTTCCCATGGCGTGGCGTATCGCCGGTACACATATTTCTCCTTGCCACGCTGGTCCACTATCCGTTCCGGTTGTCCACATGGACGATGAAAGTTCAGATAGGGATTGAAGTGACGTTGGTAGAACCGGCCAATGTCTTGGGCGTGCGCCGCGGCGATGTAGCCGTAGCCCATGTGCTTACGAATCACGGCCCCGTTCTTAGATTCCACCAGGCCGTTGTCGTTGCTCTTGCGCGGACGCGATTTGGTCTGCTCGATCAACAATCGCTTGAGCAGCTCGGACACCGATTCGTTGATAAACTCCGAACCGTTGTCGGAATGAAAACCCCGAATGGGAAAGGGAAACTGGCTCAGAATCGCCCGTAAAACGGGCTCCAAATGCGTTTGGGTAATGGCCGCAACAGCTCCCACCACTTGCCACTGCGTGACTTCGTCCACGGCGTTTATGTGATACACGCCCTTGACTCCGTCCCGGTCTCCCTGATGCACCGTGTCGACCCGCAGATATCCCGGCTGGCCTCCCGGTTGCGGCTTGCGTCGTTCGCCGATAGCAACCTGTACGGCGCATGTTTTGGTGTAGTCCAGGCGGCACTCGCGGTAACGCCGGCGCTTTCGTAAATTGTAAATGTGTGCCACCGAGATCGTTGCCAGCCGCTGGTACTCGGCGTGTCGGTACAGCTTCCATTCCCGTTCCAGAATTTTCTTCGTCGCCGGTCCGCTCATCGTCTCATGCGCTTCATCCACTTTCGCCAGCAGTTCCAGATCGCCTGGCGTGAAGTGGCTCTCAAACCGGTGGCGCCGGTGGCTGGATTCCTTCACCTCGCTGTGTTCCAGATAGCGGCCGATCAACCGCGTCATCTGGGCCCGGCTCCGTCCCGTCATCTTCGCCACATAGCGCCTCAGCAACCCCCGCGCCACCTTGCCTTGCGTTCGGTAGCTCTGCTGTCGCAACAGCAGCGTGATCCATTCGTAGACCTCCTGCCGCCGCTTGCCCTGAAACCGCACCTCTTCACTGGCTTCTAACAACGCCCGGATCTGTTCCAGGCTCAGCTTTTCCCCATCCTGCATGCTGATGATCAATCCCTAGCATGCGCTCCCCTTCCTTCAGGCTCATTCTGTGTTAGAAACCGAGCGCCCTTCAGGCTCATCCTGCATTAGACAAGACTGTCACTTGCGATTTGAGCCGCAAGCTGCTGGTGATCGATCCGGCGAATCGCGCTATCGAAGCCGCTATCGATACGGACGGCACTGGCCATTGGTCCGCTGTTCTGCCCGACGCGAGCAAAGCGTACGTCGCGAATAAGAACGACCGGCTGTTTGTCAGCGTCATCGATCTGAAGAAGAGCAAAATTGTCGCTCGCATCCCGGCGCCGAACGGTACCGAAGGCATTACTGCTTCGCCCGACGGAATGTACGTGGTGGCGGTGGATCACGCGGAGCCGAAAATTCTTGTAATCAATCCGGAGATCGATCAAGTCGCCGTCACAATCCCTCTGGAAGGAAACACCAAGGCTGCATTCAAGCCGCGCTTCTCGCCGGACGGTTCGAAACTCCTGGTCTGTAATCTCGCCGAACGGTTGGTGAACGTGATCGACGTGGCAGACCCGCACGGCAAACAGCAAGTGCTTACCGTCGGCAAGGACCCCATGGGCTTCGCTTTTGCACCCGACGGCAAAACGGTGCTGGTGGCCAACCATGGCGACGGCACAGTGTCGGTCATCGATCTCGCGCTGAACAAGGTCGTATCCAGCTTCAAGGGTGGGGCCGGAGTGGAGTCCCTGTCGTATTACTAAGCGCTAGCTTCGTCCCCGCGCCGCGGCAACATAAACGCCCAGGCCGATCATTGCGGCGCCCGATGCCGCGCGTTGCCCGCTCCGAAACTTCGCGTTGCGCTTCATCGCCGATCCTAGCGGCCCCGCGAAACATGCGACAACGAGGTCGGCGCACGTGTTCAACGTCACCGAGATCGCGCCCAAAATCAAAAACTGCGCGGCCACGTTGCCTTGCCGTACGGAAAACAAACTGCGGGATGAGCGAAAGAAAAAACAGCGCCGTCTTCGGGTTCAGCACTTCCGTCAGCATGCCTTGAAGGAACGTGTTGTGCGACGGACTCGCGGCGTCCAAATCCGCGCGCTCATGCCGGTTCCGGATCATTCGGTATCCCAGGAAGATCAGATAGGCGGCGCCCGCATAGCGAACGGTTTCAAATGCGATGGCCGAGGCCGCGAGAATCGCCGACAATCCGAACGCCGCTGCAGTTACATGCACCAGCCCCCCTAGAAAAGTCCCCGCCGCTGAGAGCACGCCTTCCCGGCGCCCTCCGCGCAGGCTGCGCGCCAGAACATAGAAAATTCCCGGCCCGGGCGTGATGGCCAGCACCAGCGCCGCGCTCAGGAATACGAAGAATCGCGACGACAAGAACACAACGCTACAATCATAGAAAATTCCCTCGCATGCAGAAGCTGCACTCACAGCCCGCCTGGCACGAACTCCAACAGCAATTCTTCGCCTCGGGCGATGCGGCTCCCGTGCTGGCTGGGCTTTCCGAGTTGATCCAGCAGATGACCCTCGGCGCTTTTGAAACATCGCTCGCAACCCTTCCCGAGCCCGGCGTCGCCATGCTTGCGGTGGGTGGTTTCGGGCGCCGCGAGCTGTTTCCGTTCTCCGATGTGGACGTGCTCATCCTGATTGATCGCGAGTCCCAGGCCGCCGCCATCAAGAACGCGCTCTCCGAATTTGTCCGACTGCTTTGGGACGCCGGGCTGCGCCTCAGCCACTCGGTGCGCACCGTCGCCGAATGCGCCGAGATTCACGAAGGCAACATCGAGCTGAGCATCAGTCTGCTGGATCGCCGCCTGCTGGCCGGCTCCCCCGATCTTTACGCCAAGCTGGAAAGCAAGCTTGCAGGATTTTTCGAGCGCCAGGGCCGTGCACTCACACGCCATCTATGTCAGCTTGCGCGCGAACGGCACGAGAAGTTTCAGAATACGTTCTATCATCTCGAGCCCAACGTAAAAGAGACCCCGGGCGGCCTGCGCGACCTGCACTTGATCCACTGGCTGGGCAAACTGCGGAAACCGGACGACGAGGTGAACGCTCGCTTACGCGCGCCCGCTGCGTTCGTGCATTCGCTGCGCTGCTTTCTGCATTATCAGGCGCGGCGCGATCAAAATCTGTTGAGCTTCGATGCGCAAGAATCGCTCACCGCACAAGCGTATCTTGAGTTTCGTGAACCGGCCGATTTGATGCGCGAGTATTTCCACAACGCGCGTGTCATCGCGAGTGAGGCGCGCCGGGCTTTGGACTGGCACGAAAAGAGCGAAAGCTCTCTAGCCTCGCAGTTCCGTGACTGGCGCTCGCGGCTCTCCAACTCGGAATTCACGGTTTCCAACGAGCGCATCTACCTCCGATCGCCCGCGCAATTGACCAACGATCCAGCCATCGTTCTCCGGCTGCTGGAGTTCATCGCGCGTCACGGCATCCCCTTGGCCGCCGAGTCCGAGCGCCGCGTGGAACAAGCCAACGACGCTTTCGCCGCGCATTGCGCCCGCACGCAACCGTTGTGGCCCGCGCTGCACAGCATCCTCTCCCTGCCCCATGCCGCCGCCGCGCTCCGGGCCATGCATGACACCGGTCTGCTGCTCATCATGTTCCCAGAGTGGAAAACCATCTCCTGCCTGGTGGTTCCCGACTTCTATCATCGCTACACGGTCGACGAACATACATTGGTCGCCATCGAAAAGCTCGCTGGCCTTGCCTCCACCAAAGATCCCGCGCTCGGCCGTTTCGCCGGTATCTACTCCGAGATCCAGGACCTCGCATTGCTGCGCTTTGCCCTGCTCTTCCACGACTCCGGCAAGGGCGCCCAAAGCGGCAACCACGCGCGTCTCTCGGTGGAACTCGCGCAGTCGGCCATGCAGCGCATTCAAATGCAGCCTGAGGAACAAAGCGCGGCTGAATTTCTAATCGAACATCATCTCGATCTTTCGGCCATCATGAATTCCCGCGATCTGTACGACCCCGCCACCGCGGCCATGCTCGCCGATGGCATTGGCACGTTGGAGCGCCTAAAGCTGCTGACCCTGTTAACCTATGCCGACATCTCCGCCGTGAATCCTGCCGCCATGACTCCCTGGCGCATCGAACAGCTCTGGCAAACCTATCGCGTCACTCACCAGCAGTTGTTGCGCGATCTCGAAACCGAGCGCATACAGGATCTCCCGGCCGATGTTCCCGATCCCGACGGCTTCCTCAAGGGCTTCCCCTCGCGCTACCTTCGCACCCACACGCCCGCCGACATTCGCGCACACCTCCAGCTCCACGAATTCAGCCGCAACACAGGCGTCGCCGTGCAACTCGAGGCGATGGGCGGTGTCTATCGCGCCACCATCATCGCGCGCGACCGCCCGGCTCTCTTCGCCTCCCTCGCCGGCGGCCTTTCCAGCTTTGGGATGGACATCCTCAAAGCCGAGGCATTCTCCGATGCGCAAGGGCTGGTCCTCGATACGTTCGTGTTTGCCGATCCAAAGCGAACGCTGGAACTCAATCCCACCGAAAACGATCGGCTGCGCCAAACTCTCGAGGACATCGTCTTGGGCCAGCTCGATCCACGGCAGCTTCTGAATGGACGCGTTGCCCCGCCCCGCCACCATAAGCGCACGGTTGAGCCAAGCGTGCACTTCGATCCCGATGCCTGCGATACCGCCACGTTGATCGAAATTATCGCCGAGGATCGCCCCGGCCTGCTCTATGATCTGTCCTCGGCTATCTCGTCGGCGGGTTGTAACATAGATGTCGTCCTCATCGACACGGAAGGACGTAAAGCAATTGACGTCTTTTATGTTGCAACCAATGGCCACAAACTTTCATCCAATACGCAAGATGGGCTAAGTGAAAGATTACTAAGTCTTTGCTAAGTTTAATCGCGAAGGCGGTAACCTTTGACGCCCAGTTGACGTTGTTACTAGTGTGGCCTGTATGCAAGAGACAACCACACTCCTCGTAGAGCTGTACCACACGCATTAAAAATCTAAGGAGTAAATTACATGAAGATGAACAAACTCATGCTCGGCGCTTGTGTGTTTACGCTTGGCATCGCCGCCGCAGCCTCCAGCTATCACGTAAGGATCGCTGATCCTACCTGGGTTGGCGGCACGGAGCTCAAGCCCGGGGAGTACGAAGTTAAAGTGGATGGCGACAAGGTTACATTCAAGCAGGGCAAGAATGTGATTGCCGTCTCAGCGAAAGTTGAGACCAGCGCCTCGAAGTATTCCGACACCCAGATGGATGTCAAAACCATTAACGGGCAAGCGAAGCTCCAGGAGCTGGACTTGGGCGGCACGAAATCGAAGATTGTGCTGACCGATGCATCCGCCATTGAGGCCGGCACGCGCTAACTAGACCAAGTAAGTAACTCGCGCCGGGGGCGGGGGCTAAGGTAACGCAAAAACTACCAGCGCTTCTGCTCCCGGCGTTGCATCATCCAGCGTTCCATTCCCACCGGCCACGATAGCCACGTATTGCTTCCCCGTTTTGCCGGCAAATGTAATCGGGACTGCGTGCGCGCTCGCGTCCAGTTTGGCTGACCATAGTTCCTTGCCGGTCTTCGAATCAAACGCGCGAAAGCGGCGATCATTCGTCGCTCCGATAAACACCAGCCCTCCCGCCGTTGCGATCGGTCCGCCAAGATTCAGGCGCCCCGTGTTCCTCTTGCCCTCGGGTAATTCTTCCGTAACGCCCAGCGGTACTTGCCACGCGAAATCTCCCGTCCGCGCATTCACTGCGATCAATCGGCCCCAGGGTGGCTTTTGGCACGGCCATGCATGCTCGCCGGAGCGCGGGATGTTCCCGATGCGTGGATCACCCTCGCTCCAATGAAAGCGCGACATCGGCCCCACAATGCTGTTCCTGTCAAACATCACAGGCGATCCTTCGGGCTTTTTCTCGATCCACCCGATGCTCGCTTCGTCGTTCGAGTTCACGAACAAATAACCCAACAGAGGATCGGCCGCCGCTCCTCCCCAATTCACTCCGCCGATCGCGCCCGGAAAGATGATGCTCGAATACGGTTTCGCTCCCGGCTCCCGATAAACGTACGGTGTGAAGGGCCCGTGGTTATAGAAGCCCCCACTCCGCTCCTCCAGCTCGCGGCAGAATTTCGCGTGCTCGGCGTCTGTATCCTCGGCAGTCACCATATCTTTCGGCCCGTAACTCATCCGCGCCAGCGGCGGCGGCTTCACCGGCACTGGCTGCGTCGGCGAACTTTGTTCACCCGGCGCCTTGCTCGCAAGTACCGGCTTCTCCTCGATGCCGAACACCGGCTTCCCAGTGACACGATTGAGAATGTACATGTAGCCGGTCTTCGCCGCTTGCGCCAGAACCGGAATCCTCTCGCCCTTCACCGTCACGTCCAGCAGGGTCGGCGGCGCGGGCAGATCGAAATCCCACAAATCGTGATGGACAACCTGGAAATACCATTTCATTTTCCCGGTCTCGGCGTCGATCGCCACCACGCAATTCGCAAAAAGATCGTTGCCCTTACGGTCGCCGCCCCAGAAATTCGTATTCGGCCCGCCGAACACGGTGTAGACGATGCCGCGCTCGGCGTCCACTGTCAGCGAAAATCCCCAGTTGTTGACGCCGGACCGGCTTTTGGCGCTGTCGCCTTCCCAGGTCCCGCTCCCCAATTCGCCCGGCCTCGGCGCTGAATGAAAATCCCAGACCTTCTTGCCCGTCCGCGCGTCGAACGCCCGCGTGTCCCCGGCCGGACCTGTCGCGGGAGCCTCCGGTGTGTTAGCGCCCACGATCAGTAGATTCTTGTACACCACCGGCGCTGAATTATATGGCACCGTCATCTCCACCGTGCCTTCGTCCCCGAAACCCGGATCGATTTTCCCGGTGCTTGCGTTGAGCGCGATCATCTTGCTCCCGCTGGTGAAGACGATCCGCGCTGGATTGCTTCGATCGCCCGGCCAATACGCCACGCCGCGCTTGGACGGCGCTCCGTCCTTCAGCTCGTAACGCCAGATTTCCTTGCCGGTCTCCGCATCGAGCGCCGTTACGTGATGAAACGCTGCCAGATAGAGCACGCCTTTCACCACAATCGGCGTAAATTCCGAACCCGAGGCGCTTCCGCTTGCCGGGCCCAGGTTATGCGACCACGCCTGCCTCAGCTTGCCCGCATTCGCCGCATCGATCTGACGCAAAGGCGAGAACCGCGTGCCTGCAAGATCGCGATTGTACATCGGCCAATCGGCCGCATCCGCCTGCGTCTGTCCCGTTTGCGCGCGCAACAAACACAAGCAGAGCACGCATCCCGCGGCCATGCGGAAACCAATAAACATCGAGTGCGTCATCCCTTGGTAACCTCTAGCCTGAGCGGCTACGTCGTTCAATTGCATATCATAATAGCGCGAGATCGCCAGGGAGGCTTCCAGCTAGATGTCCATTTTGAGCGTGTGCCAGTGGATTCAGGACACCAACATCGGCACGTCCATCCGCGAGTCCATCTGGGTGTTCCCGATTATTGAAGGCACTCACGTCCTGGCTCTCTCCATCTCCGTCGGCTTGTTGCTGGTGTCCGATCTGCGGCTCATGGGCGTCATCATGAAGCGCCGGCCCGCCTCGGAAGTCTACGAACAAATCAAACCCTGGATGTTTACTGGCTTTGCCATCATGACCATCACCGGAATCTTTCTGTTCTGGTGCCAGGCCGTGAAAGCCTATAACAGCATCTTTTTCAAAACTAAGATTATCCTCCTGATTGTCGCGGCCCTGAATGCGATCTATTTTGAACGCGGCATTTATCGCAAGGTCAGCGAATGGGACAACGCGCTGGTTCCTCCCATGGAAGCCCGCGTAGCCGGCTGGGCTTCTCTCATCCTGTGGGCCGCTATCATCACGTGCGGCCGCACCATGGCCTACACTTTCTAAGCATGTCTGCTATCATGCCCTTCTTTCAGTGGTGCGACGACAGCTTCCTCGCCCAGGCCGTGCGCAACTCGCGCGTGGCGTTTCCTATCATCGAGAACTTTCACCTCTTCGCGCTCACGGTCCTGCTTGGCTCCATCGTTCTTCTCTGCTTGCGCCAATTCGGCCTGGTCTACAAGGAACAGTCCATCTCCGAAATCGCCGCCGCGCTCCGTCCCTGGAACCTGTGGAGTCTCGCCGTGATGCTCACCTCCGGCATTCTGCTCTTCTTGTCCGAAGCGATGAAATGCTACGGCAACACTTCGTTTCGCGTGAAAATGATCTTCCTCTTCGCCGCGCTGCTGTTTCAGTTCACCATCTACAACCGCACCGTCAAGAACGAAGGCGCGTCCGCTCCTCTCGGTGGCAAGATCGCTGCCGCGGTTGTGCTGTGCCTGTGGTTCGGTGTCGGCCTGGCCGGGCGCGCCATCGGATTCCTTGGCTAGGAAGCGGCCATCAGCGGAACAACCTCGTGCAACGACGTTATAACGCGGAATGCTACGGCGCGCGCTACCGGCGACGGCGGTTTCAGATCCGGCACCATTACGGAAATCATCCCAGCCGCGCTCGCCGATAAGATTCCGGCATCGGAGTCCTCAACAGCGAGAGTCCGCGCGGGCTCGACACCAAGCCGGCGCGCAGCTTCCAGATAGATGTCGGGCGCGGGCTTGCCCGTTTCGACTTGTTCTCCGGTCACGATATGAGCGAACCTTCGTGCGTCCAATCCTGCCGCTTGCAAGCTGAAAGCCGCGTGTTCCTGGTCGCTTGATGTAGCCACCGCCGTTGGAACTCCCAGCGCCGCAAGATACTCCAGCAATTCCGTAAGCCCTGGCTTGAGCGGAATCCCGAAAGCTTCAACTTCCTCGCGCCACAAGTCTGCCCACCGTTCCCGAAAAGGTCCTAGAGGAAAGTCCATTCCGAAGCGTTCTATTAGCGCGGTCTCGCCATCGGCATTGGTTCGTCCTACCAGAGTGAAGTAGAAGCTGTCATCAAGAAGGAATCCCAATTGGAGGGCCGCCTCCTGCCATGCGACCTTGTACAGGCGCTCGGTATCCAGCATCAGCCCGTCCATATCAAGAATTACCGCGGAAATTTCCATAGCTCAGCATAAGCGACCAAGGGTGTATAATTCTCGACGGCTATGCAGCGAAACAACAAGACATTTTTGATCCATCGTCGTTCTTTTCTTGGCGCGGGCCTCGGCTCCGGTCTCCTTCTGCGAACAGCACCTGCTCTTGCCGCGGCCGCCAAGAGCGATTCCTCGGGTCCCATCGTTGAAACCACATCCGGAAAGATCCGCGGCGCCCTCGATGGCAAAGCCACCGCCTTCCGCGGCGTTCCTTACGGCGCATCCACCGCCGGCTCGGCGCGCTTCCTGCCGCCCCAAAAGCCTCAACCCTGGACCGGCCTCAAAGACACTCTCGAACTCGGCCACCGCTCCCCCCAGGGTCCCTCCGGCCTGATTCCCGAGGTCGCGGCCGTTGACGCGAAAGAGCCCGATGGCGAGGACTGCCTGGTCCTCAACGTCTGGACCCCTAGCGCCACGCCGAGACAAAAGCGCCCGGTTATGGTTTGGTTGCATGGCGGAGGATTCACCTCCGGCTCCGGCGGATTCAAGATCTATGACGGCGTCAATCTCGCCGGCAGACACGATGTCGTCGTTGTCACGATCAATCATCGTTTAAACGCTTTCGGCTATCTGTACCTCGCCGACCTTGGTGGCGCTGAGTTCGCAGGCGCGAGCAACGTTGGGATGCTCGACATCGTCGCCGCTCTCCAATGGGTACGTGACAACATCTCGAATTTCGGCGGCGATCCCGCGAATGTCACTATCTTCGGCCAATCCGGCGGCGGTGCCAAAGTCTCCACGCTGCTCGCTATGCCTTCCGCGAAAGGGCTCTTTCATCGCGCCGTCATCGAAAGCGGAGCTGCACTCCGGGGAATTCCGCGCGATGCCGCCAACAAATCCACCGAAGAATTCTTCGCCAAATTAGGCTTGAAGCCGGATCAAGCCGGCAAACTGCAAGAGCTTCCGGTTGATCGGATCGTGCAAGCACTTGCAGCAGGCCGATTCGGTCCAGTCGTCGACGGCAAAACGCTCCCGGCAAATCCCTTCGATCCAACCGCTCCCGAAATCTCCGCCAATGTTCCGCTCCTCATCGGCACCACGCAAACCGAGGTTACTTTCTTCCCCGGCCAACAATTGGATCCCATCGACGAAGCCGCGCTGCGCGCGCGCGTAAAACAAACCTTCCGATCGAGCGATGCCGGCACCGACAAAATCATCGCCGCTTACAAGCAGGTCGATCCAGCCATCAGCAACATCGACATCGCTCTCGAATCCGCTTCCGATTCTTTCGCCTGGACCAACGCCATCACTGCCGCCGAGCGCAAACTCGCCCTCGCGAAAGCGCCCGCGTACATGTACTACTTCAAGTGGCGCTCGCCCGTGCGCGACGGCAAGTTGAAGGCCATGCACTGCATGGAAATTCCCTTTGTCTTCGACAATGTGGACGGTGGCCAACCGATGACCGGCTCGGGCCAGGATCGCTACGCGCTGGCATCCAAAATCAGCGGGGCATGGGTCGCGTTCGCGCGCACAGGCAATCCCAGCCAGAAGGGCTTGGCGTGGCCGGCTTACAGCACTGCCAAGCGCGCCACCATGGTGTTCGACGATAAAACCGAAGTCGTCGACGATCCGCGTAAAGAAGTGCGCCAAACACTTGCGTCACTGACGCCATAGCCTCTCGCCTTCCGACAGGCTGTGGATCCACAGCAGCCGAAGAGAATATCCCCCGGCTCGAAATACGAGCCTGTGTTCTGTCCAAACCAGCAGCGTGGTCGCCTTTAGAAACCATCGATGCGCGGCGCGCACGAAGCTTCGCGACACCGCCAGGCGTTCGCAACCCAAGCGCTCAAAAGTAAACGCCTGAAACCGCAAGTGCTCTCTTTCTTCCTCGAGTATGCGCGTGCAAATCGATTTCAGCAGCGTCGATCCCGTCGCTTCCCGCAACGCCGTGTAGTAAGGAATCGCGAGCACCTCCGCAGTCGCCAGAACACGCATCCGCGCTTCCAGCCCCGCGAAGCCCCGCAGCCTGCGGAACCACGCGTGTACCCAGTGCCTGGAAAGACATTCCGCGCCATGCAGTTCGAGAAACCGCCCAAGAAAATAGCTGTGCCGCTGCTCTTCCTGAATAAACAGCCGCAACGCAGCCTCATATCGTGCGTCCAACGCCTGGGCGGCGCGATCGAGCAACCGCCGGCCTTGCGCGTTTTCCCCGAGCTGAAATTGCTGGATCGATTCGATCACCACCGTTCGTTCCGCGCCGCTGAGCCGGTAGCCGTCGTCCCAAGGCAATCGAGGCTCCGCCGAGTTCGCGCGGAAATACCGCAGCCAATCGGTTTCAGTCATAAGTACACCGTATCACAATGTACTTTGTGTTGTAAAGACGATTCGAAAGAAGAACAGCCTAGGACACCCCGAACGCCCGCGCAATTAGCTCGTAGCTCCGCTTGCGCGCCGCATGGCTATGCATGATGTTGACCACGAAAACTTCCTCGGCCCCGTAGCCATGCGCGACTTCCTCGATCATCGATCGCACCTTTTCCGGTGCCCCAACAATGATCCTGCGCCCCACCGGCAGCGTCTCCGCCGCCACGCCTTCCTTCGCCAGAAACTCCAGCGCGCGCTCGGGCGATGGCACTGGAATCAGCCGCCCGCGATACAACATCAGCATCAGCATGCGCATGCTCGACGCCAGTCGCTGTGCTTCTTCCTCTGTGTCCGCGCAGATCGCCCACGTTGCGACGCCCACGCGCGGAGCCTGCAATCGCGCCGACGGCTGGAAGTGCTCGCGATAGTGCGCCGCGATCGCTTCACCATTGGGATGGATGAAATCCGCGAACACGTACGGCAATCCCAGCTCCGCCGCCCAAATCCCGCTTTGGGCCGATGACCCGAGCAGCCATGGCTCCGGGCTATCAAAATGAATGGACGCCGTCTGACGAAATGGGCCCGACGCCGGTCCGCGATTCTCCAGATATCCCAGCAGTTCCTCTAGCTGCTCGCGAAAATCGTCCGGCGCGGGCTGCCTTCGGTCGCGCTGCAGTGCATACGCGATGCCCGCACTGGTCCCCGCTGCACGCCCCAGCCCCAAATCGATGCGTCCGGGAAATAGAGCACTCAGCATGCTGAATGTTTCAGCCACTTTCAGCGGGCTGTAATGCGGCAGCATGACGCCGCCCGTTCCGACGTGCAATCGCGACGTCGCCGACGCCACTGGCCCCACCATCACTTCCGGACTCGCGTCCGCCAATCCAGGCGTGCCATGATGCTCGGCCAGCCAATAGCGGTGATAGCCAAGCTGCTCAACCCACCGCGCCAAATCGATCGTGTTTCGCAACGCATCGCCCGCGGTGGAGCCCTCCGCGATCGGCGATTGATCTAGAACGCTCAGCCGCACTACTGCGCCCCGCCCGCTTTCGATCCTTCGGGCAGCGCGAATACCATTACGGTGGATCCATTGCGCCACACCTGATCTGGAAACAGCGCCTGAGTGGCCGCGCCGATGTTCGTCACCGGCCAGCCTGTCGGCGTGGCAATGTATTGCCTGCCGTTCACCGCGTAGCTCACTGACGATCCACGATGCCCCGCGCCGGTCTGAAAGCTCCACAGTTTCGCACCGCTGCGCGCATCCAGCGCGAAGAACTCGCCCTCCGGATTGCCGGTGAAAACAAGATCGCCCGCCGTCGCCAGCATCGACGCCAGCAGCACGTATTTGTACGGATAACTCCACACCCGCTTGCCCGTGACGGGATCCCACGCATCCACATGACTGTACGTCTTGCGATTCGGCGGCAGCTTCAGATTCCAAGCGCCGCTCATAAAAAACCGGCCTTCGTCCGGCGCCTGATGCTCGGCCGTAATGTCGACGCAAATTTCGAGCGTTGGCGTGTAAATCAATCCGGTGCGCGGCGAGTAGGCCATCTCGTTCCAACTCTTGGCGCCCGCGGGTGTGGGACAGAAGTTTATGGTCTTGCCGAGCTCCGGCTCGCGCCGCCCCACCAGCTTTCCATCTTCCGTCACGCCTGAAATCCAGGTCTGCAATTCCGGCACCGTAAACACGCCGACGAATTCGCCATTCGTGCGATCCAGCACGAACGTCACGCCGCTCTTGTTCATGTGAACCAACAGTTTTCGCATGCGCCCTTGCACCACGCGATCCATCAGGATGCACTCGTAAGCAGAATCAAAATCCCAAACGTCGTTCGGAATCTCCTGGAAATGCCAACGCAGCTTTCCGGTTTCGGGATCGAGCGCCACCACGCTCGCCGTATAAAGATTCACGTCCTTTCTCGCGCCTACATTCCGGTCACCCGCATAAAAATCACCCGCGGCGTTACCCGTGCCCCAATACAGCAAGTTCAACTCCGGATCGAACGACCCGGTCAGCCACGGCGACCCTCCGCCGATTTTCCAGCTATCGCCCTTCCACGTCTCATGCCCTTTTTCGCCTGGCCCCGGGATCACGTACCAGCGCCATGCCAGCCGGCCCGTTTTCGCATAGAACGCCGTCAAATAGCCGCGATGCGCGTTGTCGCCGCCCGAGCCGCCGACAATCACCTTGTCCTTCACCACCAGCGGCGCGGACGTGATGCTGCATCCGCATTGGTTCGAATCGTCGACATTCACGCGCCACAACTCGTGCCCGGTCTTCTGATCGATGGCCACGAGAAAACTGTCCGGTGTTCCCAAGTAAACTCTTGCCGTCGCTCACCGCCAGCCCGCGATTAATGCGGAATGCCTCGCCGCCCGATCGCCCCGCGCTCGCCGATAGCGGATATTTGTAGCGCCAGATCATTCGCCCCGTCGCCGCATCCAGCGCGAACACCTGCGCATACGACGTGGAAACATACATCACTCCATCGATCACGATTGGAGTCGATTGCAAACTGTCGCCATAGTCGCCGGTCTGAAAAGCCCACGCAACGGCCAGATTCTTCACGTTTGTTGTATTGATCTGATCCAGCGCAGTGTAGCGCCAGGCGAACTGCGATCCGCCGTGATGCGGCCAATCCGATTGGGCCGGACCCTGCGCGTACCCCGCCAGCGCCAGCAAAATCAACGAAAATCGCATGGTCCCTATCATAATGCATGAACTGGAAATCGCGACTCGCATGCTACAATGCAGGCGTTCATGAAATTGCCTCTGTTCCCGACCTCACTGGTAGGTTCCTACCCGCAACCCGATTGGCTGATCGATCGCGCCCAACTTTCGCACCGCCTTCCGCCGCGTGTCCGCGCCACCGATCTTTGGCGCGTCGCGCCTGAGTTCCTCGAAGAGGCCCAGGACGACGCAACCATCCTCGCTATCCGCGCGCAGGAGCGTGCCGGCCTCGACATCATCACCGACGGTGAAATTCGCCGCGAGAGCTACTCGAACCGATTCGCCACCGCGCTCGAAGGGATCGATCTGGAGAATCCCGCGCAAGTGGTTGCCCGCTCCGGCAAGCTGAACTACGTGCCGCGCGTGGTCTCGAAAATCCGCCGCAAGCACGCCGTCGAAGTTCGCGACATGCAATTCCTGCGCGCCAACACGGACCGCCGCTTGCGAAGGTGACCGTACCCGGCCCCTACACCATGTCGCAGCAGGCGCACAACGATTTCTACAAATCCGAAGAAGAGATGGCGATGGATTACGCCGCCGCCGTCAACGAAGAGATCAAGGACCTGTTCGCCGCGGGCGCCGACATCGTGCAAATCGACGAGCCGTACATGCAAGCTGTTCCCGACAAGGCCCGTCAGTTCGGGCTCCAGGCGCTCAATCGCGCGCTCGAAGGAGTGCCGGGCGAAACTGCCGTGCATCTTTGCTTCGGCTACGCCGCCATGGTTGCGAATCGTCCGTCGGAGTATCAGTTCCTCACCGAGCTGGCCGATGGGCGCATGAACGCATCTCCATCGAAACCGCGCAGTCGTCGCTCGATTGCTCCGTGCTCGCGAAGCTCCCCGGCAAGAAAATCATTCTCGGCGTGCTGAATCTGGGGACCAACGACGTCGAAACTCCCGAGATCGTCGCCGCCCGCATCCGCCGCGCGCTGCCCTACATCAATGCCGAGCGCCTGGTGATTGCTCCCGATTGCGGCATGAAGTATCTTCCGCGCGACGTGGCTTTCGGAAAACTTAAAGCCATGACCGCCGGCGCCGGAATCGTCCGCCAGGAATTAGGCGACCGGCAGCTCGCGTCTCAGAGCGCCTGATTTGCGGGTTCGTGCACGCGCTCGATGTGCACATACATTGGGCCCACACCGAGCGTGCCCACCAGAAACCACGTGAAGCGTCCTCCGCGATTCACTGTGAGAAACCGCGCGTGCTCGCCAGGCGCGACGGTGAAATCGACGTTCTTCCAATTCCACGTGTTGTCCACTTGCAACCGATGCCGCCCTGGTTCCACCTCGCGAGACATTTCCTCGCCAGACATGAGCTCGCCCAACCGCTTCCCATCCAGCTTCACGATGATCTGGCGCTGCTGGATGTCATCCGGCGATGTCCGGCTGATGGTGACACGGCTAGTAGTGACCGGAGACTCCACGCTTCGAGTATAATGCGCGTGAGAGGTTTTCATGAAGAAACTGGTGTTCTCGCTGCTCGCCTTCCTCGGAACCGCGGCTATTCCCGCCCTCGCGCATCACGCTTTCTCGGCGGAATTCGATACTGCCAAGCCGATCACGCTCAAAGGCGTGGTGACCAAGATTGAGTGGATGAATCCGCACGCCTGGTTCTACATCGACGTGAAAACCGATTCGGGCGCCGTGGAGCACTGGCAGTTGGAAACCGGCGCGCCGATCGAACTGGCGCGGCGCGGATGGAGAAAGAACGATCTGAAGGTCGGCGATGAAGTGACGGTTCAGGGTTTTCGCGCCAAGGACGGCACGAATACCGGTAACGCACGCATGGTCAATTTGCCCGACGGCAAGAAAGTTTTCAGCGGCTCGGCCGAAGATGGCGCTCCACCCGCGCCGACCCCGACACCATCAACGCCGCCCCCAACGCACGAATAGCAACTACTCGGGATAGATCACCCGCTCGAGAAAAAGCCCCGACGCGGGCGCGGTCCACGCCGCAACATCCAGCGTGGCTTTTGTTTTGCCTTCTAACAAAGCGGCAAAATCGGCCTCGTGTGATTTCGGCGCGCCCCAGCCTCGCCAGCACTCCGACGATTCTGCGGACCATCCGCCACAGAAAATGCGAGGCTGTGATGCGGAAAACGATCAAGTCTCCATCCACTTCAATCCCGGCATCCTCCACCACGACGATGGGCGATTCATCCGGGCGCGCGGGATCCTCGGCGCGGAATGCGCGGAAGTCGTGGCGGCCAATCAACAAACGCGCGGCCTGTGCCATCGCCGCAACGTCCAGAGGTTCCCTCACCCACCAAACGTATTTCTTGAAAAACGCCGTCCGCCGCGTCGAGATCTGATACATATACGTCCGCGCAACGGCGTCGTGCCGGGCGTGAAAGTTCCGCGGCGCCTCGGCCACGTCCAGCAGACACACGTCGGAAGGCAACCGGCTATTGATCGCGCGCAGGATCTCATCCGGCCGCGGCCAGTTCCGCCTCGCACTTTCCTTCGGCGGACGCACCCGAAGATGCGCCACTTGGGCCCGGGCATGCACACCGGCGTCCGTGCGGCCCGAGCCCTGAATATCCACCTCGGCTCCCAGGAAATCCTCCGCGGCTTTGCGAAGCTGGCCTTGCACCGTGCGCGCATTGCGCTGCTCCTGCCATCCGCTGTACTTGGTTCCGTCGTATTCGAGCGTGAGCTTCCAGGTTTTCGACTCGGGGGTTTTCAATCACCCAGTGTAGCCCCGCTTCCGAGCCCCAGTGCTATGATCAGGCCTTTAAGGAGGATTCGATGTTCAAAGAGTTTCGGGAATTCATCATGCGCGGCAACGTCCTGGACCTCGCTGTTGCCGTAATCATCGGCGCGGCATTCGGGAAAATTGTGACGTCACTGGTCAACGACATTCTGATGCCGCCGCTCGGGCTCGCGCTCAAGAATGTCGACTTCACCAACCTGTTTCTGGATCTATCCGGCGGCCATCACGCCACCCTGGCCGAAGCGAAGGCTGCGGGCGACGCAACTCTGGGCTACGGCGTGTTTCTGAACAACGTGATCGATTTCCTGATTGTCGCCTTCGTGATCTTTCTGGTGGTCCGTCAAGCCAACAAGCTGAAAAAAGCTCCCGCGCCGGCTGCGCCGACCACCAAGGAATGCGCGTTCTGCCACACGTCCATCCCTCTGGCGGCCACGCGCTGCCCGAACTGCACGTCGACTTTAAGCTAGACAGTGATCTCGCAGCCTTCATAAGCGCACGACACTTCGAGCGGCGAATCGAGATGCCGGGCGAGCTCCTGCGCCTTGCGCTCGAGGTCCGCTATGAACTCGTCGTCGTGCGACGGGTCATGATGCGTCAGAAACAGCCGGCCAACGCCCGCCGCCGCTGCCAGCTCCACGACATACGGGTAGGTGCTGTGGCCCCAGTGCCGTTTGGAACGATACTCGTCCGGCGTGTATTGCGCCTCGTGAATGACGACGTCTGCGCGTTGCATGAACTCGGCGTGCCGCCGGTCGCCTTCTTCGAGAATCGACTCCAGCCGTCCTGCCGGCGCGCCCTCGCGCCAAATGTTCTCAAAGTACGCCTCGTGATCGGACAAGTAACATATCGACCGCCCGCCCGCCTCGATGCGATACCCGAGTGTCGGCGATGGATGATTCATCTGCTGCGCCCGCACCGTCACTCCGTCGATCTGGTGCACGCCTTCGCAAAGATCCTGATAGGAGATGCGCGCCGCCAACTGGTCCAGCTCCACGGGGAAATAATGATGCTCCATCTGGCCGGCCAGCACGTCCCGCAAGGAAAGGTGCGCGCCTTCGGGTCCATAGACCTTAAAGCGATTGTTCGGCTGAAACAGCGGCGCGAAAAAGGGAAAGCCCTGAATGTGATCCCAATGGGTGTGGGAGAGCAGGATGGTAGCGGAGACCGGCCCCGAGGTGCAGGCCGCCAAACGGTTGCCCAACGGGCGGGCGCCAGTACCGCAGTCCAGCACCAAGACCCCGCCCGACGGCGTGGCCAGCTCGACGCACGACGTGTTGCCGCCGAAGCGAATAGTGCCTGGTCCAGGCGCGGCGATGGAGCCTCGAGTTCCCCAGAAGCGCGCTAGCATCCTTGAGTCATCCGTCCTCAGCTTATCTCATCGGCGGAAGCCTGAGCCGGAGTAGACCCCGTCAATCCGTGATTGCCTCGATGGTTTCGGGAGCATTGCCCTCCAGGCGGTTATTCACGAAGATATAGGACGGTTCGTGGCGGTCGCGGGCCCGGGCGATCAGCAGCCGCAGGGCGTCGCGGGTCTCCGGATTCGGGTCCTGGACATGCGAATAAGGCGTGAATTTCGCGACCGCTTCCTCATACGCCCGGCCGCGCCGGAGCAGAGCCCGGGCCACGGTGAAATCGGCCGTATAGGCATCGCGCAGGTGCATTTGGGCGCCGATTTCGGGCATCCGGGTCCAGGCATTCAAAACGTGGGCCACGCGGTGGCTGCGCAGGCAGGCGAAATACTCGGGCGAAAGGAACTCCGGATTGCGGATTTCGACGGCGTAGCGGAAATTGCCGGGCGAATGCGGCCAGGAACGGATCGAGTTCCCGGAGAAACGCGCCGATGTCCGCATAAGCACTGCTTCGGGAAAGCTGCCGAATTCGAGAATGAGCGCGGCGACGCGCGGCTGATACGGAGCCAGGAGATCGAGAAACGCGGTTTGAAACAGCGGGGCGTCCAGGAATGACGAATTGTCATCCCCGGCGCGCGGGCCGTAGCGCGGATGACGCGGGAACTGCTTCACCGTGACATCTTCGGGCACTTTGAAGGCGAATTGCAGCGTCGGGGGCGCCGATCCGAACAGCTTGCGCCAGTACTGTTCAGAAGGAAATTGATAGAAGGAGAAATCGCCACAGACGACCGGAAATGTTTCGGCGTATTCGCTCAGGCATTCGTCTTGAAAACGTTTTTGCGAAAACCGGCCGCGCGTCAGGTAGCGATTGCGCGAATAGATTTGCCCGAGCCAGCCTTCATATTTCCAGGAACTGGTTCCGATGAAAATGTTTTCAGACGCGAGCGCGGACAGTCGGCGCACTCAGCGCGCCGCTTGTCGAACTCCTGCGGCTCTTCAAAGAGCGAGCCAGTCTGCAAGTTTAATACGCGTGCGCGACGCGATATCCGTACGGATCGGCGCCCGCTTCAATGACGCCGTCGGGTGTAACGCGAATCATGACCGGAGCCGCGCCGCTGGCCCATCGCGAGCGCGTGCCGACCTTGTGGCCGCGCGCAGCCAATTCGGCGCCGACGCTGGGCGGGATGCGCTCGTCGAGCAGCAAGTCGCCACGATTCCAGGCGTGGTTGTCAAAGCTCGATACCAGATGGCGGGTCTGGAAGCGCGGCGCTTCCACCGCCGCCTGCGCGTTGTCGTCGAAATCGATCACATTGAAGAACAATTGGATCAAGCTCTGTTCCTGATTGTCGCCGCCGGGAGTGGACAGCGCGAGGAACGGCTTGCCGCCTTCGGTGACAATGGTGGGGCTCAGTGTGACGCGCGGGCGCTTGCCGCCTGCCAATTCGTTGGGCGATCCGGGCACCAGAATGAATTGCTGGGCGCGCTCGGTGAGAGGAATCCCGGTGTCTCCCGCGATCACCGAAGGCAGCCAGGCGCCGGAGGGCGTGGCGGAGAACACGACGCCGTCCTTATCGACGGCGTCGACGCAGGTGGTGTCGCTGGCCATCAGTTCATCGGAGATTTTCGTTCGGGCGATGTCCATCTCGGTGGGATGCTTGCCGCGCTTGCCGTTGATCAAGCCCGGCAGGAAATCCATGGACGCCGTTTTTCCGATTTCCTTGCGGCGCTCCGCGGCATAGGCCTTCGAGAGCAGTGTGGCTTCGGGAACATTCACTGAATTTCGGATCGCCGTAATAGGTGTCGCGGTCGGCGTAGGCCAGCTTGAGCGCTTCCGTGATGGTGTGAATATACTCAGCCGAATTGAAACCCATGGAGCGCAGATCGTAGCCTTCCAGAATGTTCAGAGCTTCGAGCATGGCCGGGCCCTGGCTCCAGAATCCGGGCTTGTAGACCTTGAAGTTGTGATACTCGGTGGAAACCGGCTCTTCGGGCTGCAGCTTGAATGCGGCCATGTCGTCGTAGCGGAGCAGGCCCGCCGTTGGCTTGCATGAACGCATCGATGCGATGGGCGATGTCGCCGCGATAAAAGTAGTCGGCCACAGCGTCGATCGCGGCGGCGCGGGAAGCTCCGGCGGCCAGCGCCTTCTTTTCGGCGGCGGCCATGGATCGCAGGGTGCGCGCGAGATTCGGCTGGTGGAAGATTTCGCCCGGCAGCGGAACGCGGCCATCGGGGAGGAAGGTCTTCTTGGAATCGGGCCACAGATCGAAGAAGCGGCGCGAGCGTGCGATGGATCCGGAGCGCATTTCGTCGATGGCCATGCCGTCGGCCAGTTCGATGGCGGGCTCGATGGTCTTCAGAGAACGATTTGGTTCCGAAATCGCGCAGAGCGACTAATCCGGACTCCACCATGCTGGGCACCAAGGCTGGAAGAATGCCAGCAACGGGAATGATGCCTTTCAATCCGCCCGGATCGAGCGTGAGGATTTCACCCGGCCTGGGCCGGTGCTCCATGAAGAATTTGGCGGTGGCGAGCTTGGGCATGGGGCCGACGCCCGCGATGGCGTAGATCTTGCCGGCTTTGGTGCGAATCAGGATCGGCGCTTCGCCGCCCATGCCGAAGTGCGAGAACTCGGAGACGGAGGCGGCGAACATCGCGGCCACGCCCGCATCCACGGCGTTTCCGCCGTGAAAGAAGATCCGCATTCCGGCCTCGTCGGCATATTCGCTGCCGGAAGCCAGCGCTCCTCGGGTGCCGCGCGCGGCGTGCATGGTGGGGATTTCGAAATCCTTGCGCTGCGCGAACGCGGCGGATACGCAAAGCAGGAGGGAAAGCGGGAGGGCCACTTTGTGCTTCATAAGGCTAACCTAATTATAACTTTGGGATTGGGGGTTGGGGATTCGGGCGGGGGATTGGCCGAAGCCTCGCCTGGTCAATTGACTATTATGTTGACCAGCTTGGTCCACTTTCTGCCGTCAAAGAAAAAGATGGTAGTCTCCGCGGCGGCATCAGAGAATCGGCCAGAACTTGGATCTCGGGGACCGATGCCGGATGAAATCCCCTGGTGGTCCAGCTCCGGTCGGGGATGCGAGGGCTTCCAGGCACTTAGATACTCAGCCAGGGTTTGTTCGTTGACTGGCGTGATAGACCATCTCGCCGCAGAGCCGTTCCCGTTCCTCTCGATTTCCATGGGAGATTGCTCCAGCCCATTCTCAAAAACGAGAAGTCGCGTGTCTTGCTTTGTGATACAGAGGACCGCCCAATCCGTTTGTCCAGATTTCAAGAACTCCCCCTGAATGACGTTGATCCGTTTATGCCTCCCTGCCTGAGGAATCTGGCAAGCTCGACGCTCAAGCTCGGCGGCAACATTCGACGGCAGCTCAGGAAATGCCGAGGGCGGAAGTGACCGGGCCTTGCCTTCTGACGGAAGGACGCCGCCGATCAGCAACAGAACCAGCGCTGCACGGAGCATAGATGTCAGCGGCGATCGAAAAGGTCACCGATGCCGATGGAGAAACCAGGAATCAGCTTGGATTCGAACCGCTGGTCTGCGCTCAGAATCTCGTTTCGATCGCCGGAAAACACAAGGGCTCTTCGCGATTCGATATCGAGAATCCAGGCTTCCTTGGTTCCACACTTGCGATACGTGTCCGCCTTCTTGAGGAGTCTTGCGAACGTGTCGTTCTGCGATACGATCTCGATCGCCAGGTCTGGCACAAAACGTTGCACGCGGCGCCTTTCGTCGACCAGTGCGATCTTGTCCTTTCCAAAAAACGACACGTCGGGACCATAAGCGTCCCCGCCAAAGTCGAATTCCTGCTCCGAAATGATTTCTCCGAGTCCATTTTTCTTGACGTAGTCGCATAGCAGCGAGATCAAGTGATCGCGGAGCCGGTTGTGAATGGGTGTGTTTCCGGACACGTCGACTAACTCCCCGTCCACCAACTCGTGATTCAACGCAAGCGCGTCGGGGAGCCTTTCAAAATCTTCGATCGTGAGAGGACTCGCGAGCGGCATGGAACTATTTTAGCTCCACCGGCTGTTTTGCCCGAGAACCGAGGAACCGCCGGTAACGGCTGTCTTCCGAGAAAAGATTGGTCGCGCCGCAGTTTAGGCAGCGATAGACAGGGATGAAAAAACGTCTGCGAACCGCCTTCATGTGTCGCAGCCACTCCGATTGCGCGCCCGAGCCGCAGCGAATACAGACGTTGGTCCAGACATCGGTCTCGACCGGAACTGGGAAGCTCCCGAAATAGAGCGCCCAGCCATATACGCCCAGACGCGTGCCGAAGAGACGGTCCGACAAGCGTGCGACATAGTTGAACAGATGCAGCGAAATTTCGGTTCCGTTGCCGGCAAGCAGGAGGCGCCTGGGACTGCGCGCTCGAAAGTTCCTGCGATTGAGGTACGAGAGCGAAGTGAAGAGCGTGCGGGTCTGGACGTGCGGGAGGTGAGTGGCGCGTTCGATGGTGGCGGCGAGTTCCTGTGCGGAAGTGAACGGATTGACGTGACCGCCTCCGCGAGCCAGCCAGCGGTAAAGGCGATCGCAGAAGGTAGAAGCGTCGGGCACGGCGATGTAGAGCGCGCCAGTTGGTTTCAAGACGCGTCCGATTTCGGCGAGCGAGCCGGCGAGATCGTGAAAATGCTCCAGGCTGTGATTGGAGATGACGGCATCGAATGCGCGGCCGGGGAAGGGAAGGCACGCGGCGTCGGCCTGCGCGAAATTGAGGGCGTGTGTGGGGGGTGCGTCGAGGTCGGCGCGGATGGCGATAAATGGGCCGAAATTGGCGTCGAAGCTTCCGGCGCCCGATCCGAGGTCGAGGATGCGCCGGCCGGGGCCGAAGTTTTCCAGAATTTCGTGCACCGTTCCATTTCTAGCAGAAGGCGGCTGCTGGTGGCTGGTTGTTGGTTCTTGGTGGCGTGGCCGGCGGGTGGCGCAAGATGGGTAGTTTTTTGTGCGGAGGTGCGTTACGTTTTGTAAATTCGCTCGAATTTCCGGGCCGCGCGGCGCGGTGCCTTCAAGTGAGAAATAGCATGAGGGATTGGGCGTGAGGATGGCGTGGGGTTGTAAGTGGCGACAGCGGAAGGAAAAAGAAAGTTCATACAAGAGCAACCTGCTCTTCAGTTGGCTCCGCTCAACAAAACCACGGTTCGTCGAGATAGGGGATCGCGGCGCGCGGGAGCAGGTCAAGATCTTCGAACGGATGATCGTTCACCAGGTTCCACAGGTAGCCGAAGATTTCGCGCCGGGACCCACGCGACGCCGCGATGCGCAGCGCCTGCTCGGCCAGCGCGTCCACGGCGGATCGGGATGGCGCCAACGATAGAGGAGTGCACGCTCGTCGAATTCGCCGATCACGGCCTGCACGTCCGCGAGTTCGAGCAGACGCGACCCGCTCGGGATCAGCAGGCGCAGCGCCAACTGGATGGGCGCGACGTGCTCGATCAGGTCGAGCTCCATCAACAGCGCAAGCATTTCGCGATACTGCTCGCGCGTGGTCCAGGGCGTGAACGGGATAAAGGTCGGCGCGAGCGTGAGGCCAACGTGAGCAAAACTCGCGGGCCACATCGATGAAGTCCGGCGCGCGTGTGGCCCTTGTCGAGCTTCGCGAGTACGGCGTCGTCCACCGACTCCACCGCGCTGGTCACGAACAGGCAGCCAGTCTCGCGCAGGCGCGGCAGCAACTCGCGATGCTTCAGCAGATGTTCGATCTTGATGGTCGCGTCGTAGGTGAGGTTCGGAAACTCGCGGTGCAGCGCGTTCACGATCCGCATCGCGTGCGTGGGGCCGTTGAAGAAATCGGGATCGCCGAAGGTGATGTGCTGGGCTCCGGCGGCGACCTGCTGGCGAATGTCGGCGAGCACGATCTCCGGCTGGACCACTCGAAAATTGCCTTGATACACCGGCACCACCGGGCAATGGCGGCACAGATGTTTGCAGCCCCGGCTGGCTTCGGTGTAGCCGGCGCGCTTGGTTTGGCCGTCGATTCGCAGCCGCGGCGTATTTTTCGATGGGCGGGAGGCCGGAGCGCAGCGGGACCTGGAATTGCAGGCGATCGAGCGAGATCAACGACTGCAGGTTTCAAGCCCTCGGCCAGCGCTACCAGACCCGGCTCGAACTCGCCGCCCAGAATGCGTCCGACGCCCAGGCTCCGCAGATATTCTTCATTCAAAGGCGCGTACAGTCCGTAACAGCAGATGTGCGCGGCCGGATTCAGTCCGCGGACCTTCTCGATGGCCTTCGCAGCCAGGCGCGTGGCCGTGTGCATCGGCAGGTAGAACGCGATCAGACCGGCTTGCCGCACCGCCTCGCCGTCGAGCGCCTCAATGCAGAGGTCGGCGCATGCGACCTCGTGGCCCGACTTCGCAAGCCAAGCCGCGGGCGAAGCGAGGCCGAACGGCTGATGGCCAAGTTCGTAGGTGGAGACGAGCAGGATGTGCATCGAGCGACGATTTCATTATCGCCGCTGCGAGCGCGGGTTAGCCTTTGGCGAAATACAACGCGGTGGCGCGTTCCAGCTCCGACTTGCTCATGAACGGCGGACGGCCTTCGTATTTGCCGATGGACGTCAGAATGTTGCAGATATCGGCCGGATAGCAGGCGCGCAGCTCGGTGCGGCCCTCGCGCAGGCACAGCTTGCGCAGGTACTCGGCGCTGTCGGGCTCGCAGGGGATGTTGAAGCTGGTGACGACGCGATGGAAAATCTGATCGAAAGACTTGTCGTCCACGGCGTCGACGAAGATCTTGTTGTGGATGCGGCGCAGGAAGGCTTCGTCGGCCAGATCGCTCGGCTCCAGGTTGGTGGAGAACACCACCATCAGCTCGAAGGGGATCTGGAACTTCACGCCGTAGCGCAGCATCAGGTAATCCACGCGGCGATCCAGCGGCACGATCCAGCGGTTCAGCAGGTCGCGCGGCGACATGAGCTGGCGGCCGAAGTCGTCGATGATGAAGATGCCGTTGTTGGCCTTCATCTGCAGCGGCGCGGCGTAGATACCCGACGATTCGTCCAGGCGCAATTCCAGCATGCTGGGGATCAGCTCGCCACCCACCACGATGCAGGGCCGGCGGCACAGCACCCAGCGCGGATCCACGTCCGGATCGTCGATGTCCAGCTTCTGGTGCACCACCGGGTCGTACAAGCTGATGATCTGGTTGTCCACTTCCACTGCGTAGGGCATCAGCACGGCGTCCTGATAGACGCGCAGCATTCGTTCCGCCAGACTGGTTTTGCCGTTTCCGGTGGGTCCGTACACGAAGATGGAGTTTTGCGAAATCAGCGCCGGACCGAGCTGATCGAGAAGCTGATCGTTGACCACCAGATCGGAAAAAGCCGAGCGCAAGATTTTGCGATCGATGCGGACCTGCGCGGCCTGCGCTTTGGTGGCGCTGTGGTAGTCCTTCAGGGACACCGGAGCGGCGCCCGCATACTGGGAGATCTGAAACCGTTCGCCCGCCAGTTGCTTGCCCGCCTGGGACAACGTAAAGTTATAGTCGTTGCCGAGCATCCCCTTCACTTCCACCAGTTGCAGTTGGCCGCATGTGATTGAACACGATGTTCAAGACGGGAACCGACAGCTTCAGGGTGTTGCTCAGGCTCTGCAGGTTGCTGAACCCTTCCAGCATGCAGCCGGCGCACCACCAGATCGAGCACGAGCGACTGGGAAATGCCTAAGTCTTCAAAGGTTTGCGGGATCGCTGGGTTGAACGCGGTGCTTGCTGGAGCGAGAGTAGCTGCCATGAAAGATGCTGGGCCTCAGTCTCCTCATCGGCCGAAGGGCGTCAATTGTTTATACAGCTCTACACGTTTGCGGGACGATGGCCGTCTATCCTCTTGTGAAGGTTTGCCGTGTGCGTCATGAGGAGTTTGGCCGCTTGTTTGCTCTTTGGCTGCTTCAGCTTGGCTTGCTTCCCATTGGCCGGTGCCACGCCCGCCGAACAGTTGTTCCGCCAGGCCCAGAAGGCCGAGCACGACGGCCAAGTCGTCAAGGCTTATCTTCTTTATGCGGAAGCCGCCGCAGCCGACCCGACCAACGCCGACTTACTGGGCGCGCGCCCAGGCCTTGCGTCCCGCCGCCAGTCTGGTGGATGCCTCGCCACCCAAGACTGGAGTTCCCGAGCGACAAGATCGATCGAACGCTGTTTGGAAGAATTCCCGACGCGGATCTGGAAGCCGCACGCGATGCCGCTGCCGCCCCCCAAACTCGCGGCCGAACCGGGCCGCCGCGACTACGATCTGCACGGCGATTCCAAGCAGCTTTGGGAACAGGTGGCCGCCGCGCTTGCACTTGCAAGTCTTGTTCGACACCGCCGTACCAGCCCACCCGCGCCTTCCGCTTTGAATTGACCGCCGCCGATTATCGCGACGCGCTGCGCGCGCTTCAGGCCGCCACCGACTCCTTCCTGGTTCCCATCAGCCCGCGCCTGATCTTTATCGCCAACGACAGCCAGCAGAAACGCACGGAATTCGAACGAACGGCGGCTGTGGCAGTGCCGTTCCCGGAAACCATCACCGTGCAGGAGTTGCAGGAGATCGGCACCGCGATCCGCGGCGTGCTGGATTCGCAGAAGCTGACGGTGGATACCACGCGGCACATCATTCTGATTCGCGATCGAGTGAGCAAGGTGCGGCTCGCGCAAAAGCTGCTCCACGACCTGCTGCAACCCCGCGCGCAGGTCTCCATCGAAGTGGAGATCCTGAACACGGATGTTTCGTCGTCGCTGAATTACGGGCTTGCGCTGCCGACCTCGTTCCCTATCGCGAGTTTCATCAGCCGGACCAATTTGATCCCCTACCTTCCCTCCGGCTTTTCCACGTTCCTCGCGTTCGGCGGCGGCGCCAGTCTGCTAGGACTGGGAGTCACCAACGCGCAGCTTTTCGCCACGGCTACCAATTCCAAGTCCGAGAGCGTCTTCAAAGCGCAAGTTGTCGCGGTGGATGGCCAGCCGGCGAGCCTGCATGTCGGCGAGAAGTACCCGATCATGACCAGCGGCTATTTCGGAAACACAGCAGGCAGCGGCACTGTATATACGCCGCCGCCGACCATCGAGTTCGAGGACCTGGGGCTGTCGATTAAGGTGACGCCGCATGTAACCTCGGTGGACCGGGTGACGCTCGACCTGGATGCCGAGTTCAAGCTGCTGGGAGCGGCCAGCGCCAACGGCATTCCGGTGGTGGCGAATACCCAATATCAATCCAAGGTGGACGTTGGGACCGGCGAGTGGGCCGTGCTGGCGGGCCTGATGTCGGCGCAGGAAGCGAAGGTCATCACCGGGATTCCGATTATCAGCTACATTCCGCTGCTTGCGGAACAACACCATCACCAAGGACCAGCGCGAGACGCTGATTGTGCTGAAGCCGCATGTAACAATCGCGCCGCCATCGGACACTCCAGCATGGAGGGCGTGGTCCGGAAGCGAAACGCGCATGCCGCCGGAGCTGTGAAACAGCCGAAGCGGCCTTTCAATTCTCATGTCGAAAATGTTAGACGAGATCCACGAGCAGCCGGCCGTGCTCGAACGGACATTGCAGTCCAATCGCGGACCGATCGAGGAATTGCGCGCCATATTGCGGCGCGATCCGCCGCGGTTCATCATGCTGACGGCGCGCGGGACGTCCGACAACGCGGCGCAATTCGGCCGCTATTTGCTCGAAATCACGGCGGGCATTCCGGTGACTTTGGCCGCCCCGTCCATCTTCACGCTCTATCGGGCCCGGTTCCACTTCGAGGGCGTGCTGGTGATCGCGATTTCGCAATCCGGCGAATCCACCGACACCAACCTGGTGCTTCAATGCGCGCGCGAGCAGGGCGCCCGCACCATCGGCATCACTAATGAGGCTTCGAGTACGCTGGCGCGCGTCGCGGAACACGTGTTTCTGGTGCATGCCGGACGCGAACACGCGATAGGAGCCACCAAGACCTACACCGGCCAGTTGCTGCTGCTCTATCTGCTGGCGTATGCGCTGGGAGGCGAGATCGAGCTGGACGATCTGGCGCGCTTGCCGGAATGGACCAGCCGCGCCCTGACGCTGGAACTCGAAATCGCACGGCGCGCCGAACGGTATCGCTTCATGGAGCATGCCGTCGTGCTGGGCCGCGGCCTCAATTACGCCAATGCGTTCGAATTCGCGCTGAAATTGATGGAGACGTGCTACGTGGTAGCCGAACGGTTTTCCAGCGCCGACCTGCTGCACGGCCCCATCGCGATGCTCGAAGCGTCGTTCCCGGCATTCCTCTTCGCGCCCGCGGGCGTCACTTGGCCGGGCTTGCGCGAGATGATCGCCAAGCTCACCGAGCTGCAGGCGGAGACCCTGATCATCACCGACACAAACAACGTGGAAGCCGCTCGCGATCGCCGCGCCATCGTGCTGCCGGTTGCTTTGGACGAGCTGTTCACGGCGATCCCGTATATCGTTCCCGCCCAGTTATTCGCAGTCTCGCTGGCCGAGGAAAAGGGTTTGAATCCCGATCAGCCGCGGGCGGTGAGCAAAGTTACGAGGACGATGTAGCTTGCGCCGCAGGCTTCGCGGGGCTACTGTGGGGTATGGCCGAGCTGAAGAATGACGCCGCCAATGAATCGGCTTCGATCCTCGATGAGGAAGATGAAGCGACCCTAGCCGCCATCGACCGGGGCATCCAATCCGCGGACGAGGGCCGCGTCGTGCCCCTGGAAGAAGTCCGCCAGCGAATGAGCCGGTGGCTTACAAAATCCTCTTCACCGAAGACGCGCTGAGCGATCTAGAAGTCGTTCTTGACCACATCAGCGCGGATAACCCGAGCGCCGCCGAGCGATTTGGTACAGCCCTTCTGAACCACGTCGCGTTGCTCGAAAGCCTGCCTCGGATTGGCGTTCCGGTCCCAAGGAAATCGGGCGTCCGCAAGATTCTTCATTCGCCCGTGCGCGTTTACTACCGATTGCACGAAGATCGCAGGCTGGTAGAGATCTTGCATTTTTGGCACGCGGCGAGAAGAGACCCGAGTCTCTGATTTGGGCAACAATTGACCTGTGGAACTCAATCACACGCAGGCGTAAGGTCCCCAGGCACATCCGAACGGAAGAACCGTTGGCATCCAGTACAACACGAATGGCAGACCGATCAAAAGCCAAAGCGCACGGAGGTGGAGCGCGAAGATGGAGACAATAAGAAGTACTCCCCAGGTAGCCTGCACCCACAGAAAGAAAGGGATTGCCTTATGCAAATCGAAACGCCAAGGCGCTGCAAATCCGCAACCCGCTACTACGAGAGATAGCAGAAGAAAGGGCACCAACGGTCGATTGGCTGCGCGCGCACGCATGATTTCAGGTGTGAGCTTCAAGTCGCCTTCCGGACTCATGCGTTGCCTCGCGCCCTACCGTACCACGCCGGCCAGCGGACTGCTTGCGCTCGCGTACAGCTTCTTCGGCATCCGGCCCGCCAGATACGCCAGCCGCCCGGCCTGGACCGCGAGCTTCATCGCTTCCGCCATCTTCTCCGCATCGTCGGCTTCGGCGATGGCGGTGTTCATCAACACGCCTTCGAAGCCAAGTTCCATTGCGATGGCGGCGTCCGATGCCGTTCCGACGCCCGCGTCCACAATGAGCGGCACCTCGGAGATGGTTTCGCGCAGAATCCGCAAATTGGTGGTGTTCTGAATGCCGAGGCCCGACCCGATGGGTGCACCCAACGGCATAACCGCGGCGGCGCCCGCGTCGATCAGTTTGCGCGCGTTCACCAGATCGTCGTTGGTGTAGGGAAGCACGACGAAACCTTCTCGAGCCAGCACGCGCGTGGCCTCCACCAAGCCTTCGTTATCGGGGAACAGCGTCTTCTGATCGCCGATCACTTCCAGCTTCACCCAGTTCGAAAGCCCCACTTCGCGTCCTAGCCGCGCCGTGCGAATGGCTTCGTCGGCGTTGTAGCAGCCGGCCGTGTTGGGAAGGATGAAGAGCTTCGAGCGGTCGATGTAATCGATCAGCGATTCCTTGGATTTGTCCGTGAGATTCACGCGCCGCACCGCGACCGTGACCACTTCGGCGCCCGACGCCGCGTGGCAGCGCGCCATTTCCTGAAGGCTCCGATATTTCCCCGTCCCGACGAACAGGCGCGAATGAAACTCGCGGTCTGCGATGCGAAGGACGTCCGGCATGCCCTCATTCTATCGCAGGGGAATCATCAGAGCTAAACTGAATAACAAGGAGAACCATCGTGGACGCCTTGGCGGAGGAGCTGGATGCAAGGCTGCGTGAATGGAAGCCGGAAACCGCTGCTCAGGTCAGACAGCGCGTGGAGGAGGTCATCAATCTCGCCGATCACGACGTTCTCGATCTGATGCGGTCCCGCGCGGCCGAACAGGAAGTTCTCGACTTGCTCGATGAGTCCACAGCCGGGTGAAGTGTGGTTAGCGGATTTGGGTCTCGCCGCGAAGACGCGTCCCGTCGTGGTGGTTTCTCGGCACGATCCCAATCCACCAAGATCACTCGTCATATACGTGCCACGATCAAGACTCCGTGGCGAATGTGCAAGGGCTAGGTTCAATACCCGTCGTGCGCCTCGAACGAAAGCTCGGCAAACTGCCCGCCCCCGTGCTGGCAAAGATAAAGAGTGTCTTAGTCTTCGCGCTCGATCTTGCTTCCACACTGGAATGAGTCCGCCGCACTATTCACTTCCCGAGTGCCGCGCAACTTCATCCTTCACCAGCTTCAGCAGCGAGTCGCAGGCCTCGAAAACGTACTTCGGTGGTTCGAAACCAAGGAGTCTGTTTAGTCGATTGTGCAAGTGTACGTCGTGCTTCAGTTTTTTCGACGATACAGAGAAAGATCGGCAAGGGATGCTCGATGATCCACTTTACTGACTTCGCGCCGTCGAACTTCCACGGCTTCATGTCACTCTTCACTTGAACCGCGTAATACGCTTTGGGCCATGCCCGCTGTCCGTCCCGCTCAAGAAGCGTGCAATAGATGTCTAGCCCTGAATCCTCCTGGTGCGGGACAGGGATCGCCGTGCCAAACGATGAGAATACAAACTGGGCGAGGTACTCCGAGCGGCTGCCCTCGTGCAGGTTAGCAGCGATTGAGCCTACCATGCTGATTCGCCTCCAGTGTGAATTATTGCGCATCCCGCCTACGGCACCACAGGCGATCCACCGACTCCAGTGTTTCCAAACCACTTACCCTCTAGGGCGGATCGTCCCGGCTTCCTAAGCGTAACCACTCCCTCGACTAGGCTCTTGCCGCCTAATCGACGCCTCGCCGCTGGCCGATCCAATCCCTTACGGCAGGGACTGCCCGGGAGCTATCGTTTGTACTTCGCTCAACTCTTCCGCGCCAATCCGCTTTTGGCGCTCTCCTTATTGATTTGCATCGCCACCATTCTTTGGTGCATTCTTCTGACGCGCCGGCAACGCAACGGGCTCGACAAGGTTCTGACGGGCCTGCTCGGTCTCATAGCGATTTATGAATCGCTGCGCATCCTGAAAGACTCGGGCTTCTCCGCGCTCGCGCGCTTCCGCACCCTGGATACTTGGGTGGATTTGATCAGCGCCTGCCTCTACCTGCTGGCGGCCTTGATTTTGAAAACGTCCAGCGTGGATCGCTCCGCTACCCGGGTTCATCTGCGGTTAGTGGAGGCCGACGAAAAACCGAAGGACCTGGCCAATTCGGCAATCGCCGCGGTGCCCGAGTTGGGCCACCCGCTAGTGGATTCGTCGCCGCTCGCCATGTTCGCCATCGATCAGCACGGGGCCGTCACCTATTGCAATCCGGCAGCGGAAATGCTGGCAGGCTGGACTCGCAGCGAGCTGGTGGGCCACGAACTTCCTTTCGATCCCGGCGGTCCCATTCAAAGCAAGAACGGGCGTCTGATCGAATGCGCCATTTGGACCGCGCCCATTCGCACGCCGAACGGTCCGCCGCGCGGCAAGTTGATTATCGCCGCGGGCAGCAACGCGCTGCGCGACGCGGGTCTCGAGTGGCCGTCATCTTCTGCAGACCCGCCGTTTGCAGCCCGCCACTAATGACTAAGCTAGCTCCCCAAGAGCGCCCGCAGCCTTTCATATCCAGCCCGGCTGACCGGGAGTTGCGAACCGTCCGATAGCACGGCGACGCGGCTGTCCTTGGCGTACGGCTCGATTTTTGCGACGCGTTCCAAATTCACGATGATCGACCGGTGAATGCGCACGAACCGCTCGGGATCCAGCGCCGCCTCCAAACTCGAAATGGTTTGCTCCTTCAGATACGATTTGCCTTGGCTGTGCAGCGAGACATAATCGTCCTGCGCTTCCGCGTAATCCAGGCGTTCGACGGGAATGATGTGGACTCGCGCGCCTTCCTTCACCACGATGCGCTGCAAGTAGTCGCGCGGCGGACGAGCGGCCCGCGCCAGTTCAGCTGCCGGCAATGTCCGGGGGGCTTTCTCGCCCAAGCGCAGCCCGCGCACGTTCGAGCGCCTTCTGGAATCGGTCCAGGCTGAACGGCTTGAGCAGATAATCCACGGCGTGCTCGTCGAAAGCCCGCATGGCGTATTGATCGAACGCCGTGACGAAGATGACCGCGACATCCTGGCCGATCAGCTCCAGCACTTCAAAGCCATCCAGCTTCGGCATCTGGACGTCGAGGAACACGAGGTCGGGTTTCTTCTCCGCGATGGCCTTCACCGCTTCGAATCCGTTGGAGCATTCGGCCACGATCTCAACGCCGGTGCTGGAAGCAACATACTCGTGCAGCAGCGCGCGGGCCAATTCCTCGTCGTCAACGATGACGGCTGTCAGATTGCGCGGCGCGGGGGCGACGGCCGCTGCCGAAGTATCGCGCTCCGATGTTCTTCAGATCCACCATCAGCTCGCGCGCCGTTTGATAGCGCCGCTCGCGATCCTTCTCCAGGCACTTGCGCACCACGCGCTCGAGCCCCTCGGGAATGTCGTAGTTGAAGCGCGCCAGCGCCTCGGGTTGCGAACTGAGAATGCGCGCCATGGTTTCAGACACGGTGGCGCCCGAGAACGGAAGCCGCGCGGTGGCCATTTCGTACAGCACCACGCCCAGACTGAAGAGATCGGTGCGATGATCCACGTCGCGGCCCAGCGCCTGCTCGGGACTCATGTACGCCACGGTGCCCATCACTACGCCGGTGCTGGTCATCAACTGCGTCTCATCGCGAGTTTTGACGGCTTCCAGTTTCGCGAGCCCGAAATCCAGCACTTTCACGTAGCCGCGCGGCGTCAGCATCAAATTCGACGGCTTGATATCGCGATGCACGATGCCCTTGGAATGCGCGTCGTCCAGTGCGTCGGCCACCTGGATGCCGATGGAGAGCAGCTCGGATAGCGGCAACGGGCCACGCGCCAGGCGAGCGCTCAGCGGCTCGCCCTCCACGTACTCCATCGCGAGAAACCGCAGACCGGCATCGTTTCCTGGTTCCTGCCCGATCTCGTAGATATACGCGACATTCGGATGTGTGAGCGCCGATGCCAGTCGGCTTCCTGGACAAAGCGATGCATGCGCTCCGGGTCGGCGGCCATACTCGCGGGCAAGACCTTCAGCGCGACTCGCCGCCCCAGCGCATATCGTCGGCGAGATAGACCGCGCCCATGCCGCCTTCGCCCAGGCGCGAGACGATGCGGTAATGCCCAATGCTGGATCCCGGAGTCAAAGGGCCGGCCATGCAATCATCATTGCAGATGCTCCGCACAAGGCAGTTCGATCTCGACGACAAAGCGGTCGCCGGCGGACGTGGTGTCCACGCGGGCGCGATTCTCATACAGAGTGCGCAGCCGGTCGCGAACATTCCTCAATCCCAGGCCGTGCCGCGTGGCGGCCGGCGCATCCGGATCGAATTCGTTGCCAATCTTCAGTTGCAGCCGTCCCTCGCCGCAATGCGCTTCCAGGCGGATGGTGCCGCCTTCCACTAACCCGGCGATCCCATGCTTCACGGCGTTCTCCACCAGCGGCTGTAGGAGCAACGACGGCACCACGCAGTGGTCGCACGCCTGATCTGCGTCGATTTCCACCCGCAACCGCGCTCCAAAGCGCACCTGCTCCACTTCCAAGTAGGCCCTGGCCAGCGCCAGCTCGTCGGCCAGCGTGATGCTCTCCTTCTCGCCGAGTTTCAGCGTGGTGCGCAGGAAGTCGGACAACTTGATGCACATCTCTCGAGCGCGTTGGCCGTCCACCGTGGCAAGCGCGCTGATGGAGTTCAGGCTGTTGAACAGGAAATGCGGATTAATCTGCGCCTTCAGGGCCTTCAGCTCCGATTCGCGCGCCAGTGTCAGCGCCTCCTGCTCGCGGGTCTCGGCCTCTTTCGACGATTCCATCGACAACAGCACGTAGTGCAGCGCCACCGAAAGCAAATACAAGAGCACGCCGATGCCGAACAGCAATGGAAGCTGCGCGCTAAAGCGTTCGTTGAGCCGCGCGAAGAAGTAGTGGCCGAGCAACAGGGCCAGCCCTTTCGCCAGCACGATCCACATGAAGCCCGCGGCCAGGGCGGCCGCCAGATGATTGCCGACAATCTTTAAAGCCGGTGTCTGACCCGAGGGCAACACGCGGCACATGGACCACGGCGACAGGCAAATGAGGGCATAGAATAGCGCCAACGGAAAGCTTAGCGCCGCGGCCTCCAGCCACAGGAGCCCGCCCATGATCACGAGCAGATAAGCCAGCAGCAACGCCAACGGAGTCCACGCCAGCAGGTAGAGCGATAGCCTCCCCTGCGCTGCGATGAGCGGATGCATGGTGGAATTGTCCGATTATCCGGCGTTAGTTGCGCAGCGTGATGCCGCCGAATAGGACCGAACCGGTGACGACTAAGCGCGGGATCTTCACGTTGGGATCGGGCCGCGGGTGAATGGTTTTATCGCTCACGCCCGCAAAGAGCACACTCGCCCGGTTGATGACGCTCCAAGTTTCAGGAACGCGGATCTCCACTTCACCAAAGACGACGTTGGCGTCGATGCGCGCCTCATCCGCGGTCATGGAAGCATTTCGTAAGGTCGAACCGCGCCGCGCCGAAGACCGCGTTTGCTTGCCCTCCCTGGAAATCCTTGACGTCGCTACCGGTTCTGTTTTCGCTGAAGACGGCAGTCGCATCCACCACCGCGGACGAGGCGTAAGGCGCGGCGCCCGCGACTGGCGCACCACCCCGGAATCGATTTCCCTCGAGCGCACGCACCAGCACGCTCAATCCGAATGCGATCAACAACAGCGGCCAGATCACCGCGAAGTTGAAGACGATGATGTCCAACGTGTCCAGCAGCAGGAAAGCGCCGACCAGGGCGACGATGCCGCCCCAAACCCACCCGGAGGGCGAATGGCTATCGACGATCCGCGAGACGCCGAATGCCACCAGCAGCACGGGCCAGTACTGCCAGACATCATGAAACCGGACGATTCCGAGATTGTCCAGCAACAGCAGGCAGCCGATCGCGACCACGATAGCGCCGAAGAAAATCCCGTGGCTGCCCGAGCGATATGGCCGCCGCGCCATGCGGTCTTCCCAGCGCGCCCGCTTCGCCTCCATCCGCTGTTCCCAGCGCTGCCGGCGTTCTTCCCAACGATCCGTATCCATGCTTCGAGCCTACCAGCGGGTCCTTGGCCATTCGAGCTTAGATCGGCGAGTAGCGGCTGGGAATCGGCGAATGGCGGGGCCCCCAGAACCGTGACCGGCGGACGCATCACGGGGCCAGGCGGTCAATCACCCATCGGCCATCAGGATGGCGCACATATCGCAAACGGTCGTGCAGGTGGTTGGCGCGGCTCTGCCAGAACTCCAGGGTTTCGGGCCGCAACCGGTACCCGCCCCAAGCCGACGGCGCCGGGATTTCCTGATCCTCGTACTTCCGCTCTAACTTGGCAACTCGCGCGTCCAGGAACTCGTGATCGGCGATTTGCGAGCTTTGCCAGGAAGCCAATGCGCTCAACTGCGCGTCGCGGGGGTGCATCTCAAAGTACGCTTCGGCGTCGGCGCGGGCGGTCTTTTCCACCAGGCCGCTGATTCGCACCTGCCGCCCGATCTCGGGCCAATGAAACACCAGCGCCGCGCTGGGGATTTTCGGCCAGCTCGCGCCCCTTGCTGCTCCGGTAGTTGGTGAAAAACGTAAAGCCCTCGCTCGTCACCTGGCTCAGCGATACGATGCGGGCCGACGGCTGTCCATCCGGCCCAACCGTCGCGAGCGTCATGGCATTGGGTTCGGCCAGCCCGGCGCAGCAGGCTTCATACAGCCACGCACGGAACTGCACGATCGGCTCGCGCGCGGCTCCCCTTTCTAGCAGCTCGCGGTTCTTCAGTTCTTCGCGCAGATCCGCCAATTTCAGATCGGCAGTGCGGCGGCGCGGCACCACGATGTATCCACCCGCGGCATCGCCCAGAACATCGTTGCGCTCCCGCCCCCAATACCACCAGTGCGCGGCTACGTACGCGCTCATCAGCGAATCCAGGTGATCCTCCATGATCCTCAAATCCGCATTGAGCGCTGGGATCTCGGGCAGATCCGTCAAATCGAGTTTGGGAATCAGGCGCGGAAAGTGATCCAGCATGAGCCCGCGCAACAGGCGCAGCCCTTCCCTGCGTTCCCCGAGCGTTCCTCCGCGATAACGGATTACGCGCGCCAGCAGGAAGAGTTGCACCGCGGCCGCCGGAGGATGCACTTCAATCTGATGCCGCCCCTCGCTCTGCGGCGCGAGTTGATCGCCGTGCAGGAAACGAAGATTTGCCAGCGTAGACGAAAGCCGCGTGGTCCGTTGCCAGACCGCAGGCGATAGGTTGGTGGGCGAAGGTCCAGCGCGGTACTTGCCATAGAGCGAGTAAGCAAGCCGGTCCGCCGGGCGCATGGCTAAGGCGCTGGGGGCGTCGGGCGGAACAACGCTTGGGACGACGGTTGGCGCGTCGATCCCGATCACCGCATGCTCGCCGGCGGTGGCGTCGGCCCATTGGATAATGTCGTCCGGCTCGGTGAGGCAATCGAGCTGCAGCAAACGCAGCGTGCGGCCATCCCATTCCAGCGTGGCGAGACCGCTCGGCTTGCTCTCCCCGCCGGCGTCAATTCCGAGGAAGCGCAGTGTTCCTATTCTAGCGGGATCTTCGGCGCTGGATCTTCGGCAGACAAATCCGCCAGCGTTTCGAGCGCGGTTTGATATTCCGGACCGGGCGTTTTTGCCAGCAGTGCAGCGCGGCGGTTCATCTCGCGCAGGAGTTGGCCGGCGCTTTCGGGCTGACCGGCTTGGCGATAGCAGCGCACCTGGATGGCCCATGCCTCCCAGTAATGCGCGCGGAGCTCGCGGGCGTCCTGGCGTTTGTAATCGAGCGTGTACCAATCGAAGGCCCGAATGCGCTGGCTGCGCCACTCGAGCTCCCTGAGACCTTGGATGGTCATCGCGATCACGCGGGCTGGATCTGCATGCTCGAGACCGTCGGCAAGCGCCCGCTCGGCTTGGTCGATGAGCGAAGTGCGATCGGGAATCGGAGGCGGCCAATGCCTGAACTTGCCGCCGGGGCAGACGGCGAGATAGCGCTCTCGTTCCAGTTCTTCCTTCTCCACATCACGAAACGCCGCGGCGGCGTAGATTTCGGCTAAGGTTCGATGTGCCGGCGCGAAATTGGGATGCTCCGCGAGCAGATCGTTGAGTCCCTGAATCGCTCCCGAGGTGCCCCGGCCGGCCAGCGTCCGCAGATACAGGTAGTGGTACATGGGATCGCCGGAATGTTTGAAATCCAGTTCTTGATATTCCTTATTGAGGAGCCGCAAATGGCCTTCGATGCCGTATTCGTTGATGGCGTCCTGATACCGTTCGTGCACGAAAAGATTGTCCGGATGCCGGTCGCGCACGGCGAGAAACGGCGCTGCTCTATCCAACGCGCCAAAAGGATTGGTGACGGCGGCAGCGAGCTCGGAGGCTTGCTGGAACTCAGCTTGAATCTCCGGCGCTGGTTCGCAAACCGCCTGGCACCTTAGGCAGAATACAACGAGTAGAAAAAAGCGCACGAACGCTATAGCGAGCGCAGGAAATTCAAGACGTCCTGCTGTTGCGACGGCGACAGATTATCGAACGCTTGGATCACTTGGTTGGCTTCCGACCCGCAAGTCTGGCTATGAGAAGACGGTTGATCTTCGGTGCCATCCACCGTGAATTGCTCGAAGCTTTGCGACACCACACAAACATGCCCGGGACTGGCGTGGTTTTGAATGGCCGCCATTAGGTCGGACGTGCGGCCATCGTGCAGGAAGAAGAGGCGCTGGCCGACGCCCCACAGCGGCGCCGTACGAAACTCATCCGGTCCGGCTGCGCCCTGGTTGACGCCGTCCGCGAGCGTTGAGCCCATGTGATGAATGGCAAAGTCGGAGTAAGGGTGGAATGTGACGCCTTGTAGCGCAGGGAACGGCCCGTTTGATCCACCGGCCGGACTCTGCGTCACTAGCGTCGGAGAGTGGCACAACGCGCAGCCAACCGTGGAGAACAACTTTTGGCCGTTCAATTGAGATGTGCTGGACGTAGTCGCTGCCGGAGGCGCCAGCAGGCGCGCGAATGCCGCGAAATTGACGAGATCGGACGCGAGTTCGGACGCCGTGCCGTACATCGTCCCGACATTCGGATTGGGGACGCCACCGACCGTGGTCGCCTGCTGATTGATCGTGTTGGTGGCGTCTTCCGGCGCGCCGTTGAAGGTGCAGTTGGCAATCACGCTGGCGGGAGTTCCCGCCGGGAAGCGGTCGCTGGCAAAGATCTCGTTGGTAACGCCTTGCTCCACGTTGTACGCCTCACCGGCGAAGAGTAGCAGCGATTTGTTCTGCGCTTTCCAACCAAAGCGGGTCATGGTGCCGTCGTTGCCGCTGGTATTGAACCTGCCGCCGATTCCAAACGCGGCTCGCCGCGACGCGGTTGCGTTGAGATTGAGTTGCAACGTTTCATCGGATGTCATTTCCACCAGTCCCGCGCCGAACAACGGCGTTGGAATGCGAAAAATCGCGTTGCTGTTGGCGATCGCCTGGTCGAAATTCGGCTGCTGCAAGTTGCAGCCCGGTGCATCGGTGCGGCCCGCGATGGTAAAGACATCGTGAACACCGCCATCCAACGAGCCATCCGGATTCAGCACGAAGCGGACCTCGCGAACCGGACCGCTTGCTCGCAGGAATTTCGATGTGTCGGCCGGATTGGACGCGCCATCGAGATGCCCGAAGTTGTTCGCCACTTGCGGATTCGCCGCCGGGCTGCTGCCTCCGATCGCCGGCTGAGCATGGCACGCCGCACAGCTATTGTTGTTGAAGGCCGGCCCCAGCCCGGAGCCGTCTTCGATGGTTCCGGATACTGAGTCGACTTCCTGGAACCGCAACAGTGCTTGCGCAAAGAAGTCGAGGTCAGCGGTGTTTGCTGCCGGGTTGGTGTTGTCGAGAACCGCGAACGTTCCTCCCGCGCCTGGCGTTCCGCTGCGCGGACCGGGATCGGACGCTCTCGATTGTAGAGTTGGTGTAGTTTGGCTGAATCCAAACGCCATGGCTACTAAGAAACCGGAGACGCATCGGCTAGCATATCCGGTTTTGGAAATCCCCAATGACCGCATAAGACACTCCTTTTTGCTATCGCGCTGCTTGAGCGCGGCTGACTTTCCCGCACTGAAATGAGCCCCGTCCCCGTGGGGTCACTGCTCAGGCCCATTTGGGCTTTGAAGCAAGCTACCACGCTTCTCGAGGCCCATCAATACGGCGATCACACTATGCGATATGCGCATTGGGGTACGTTCCGTAAGCCGTCAAATCAGCGCGGGCGGGCCGGTTCGTGGTGCAATGAGAGAGCGGCCCTGATTCTCCGGCCGCCATTCAACCCTGATGAAAGCCCTTGTGAAGAGCAAGCGCGAGCCGGGCTTGTGGCTCGAAGAGATTCCCGAACCGGCGATCGGCATCAACGATGTTTTGATCCGTGTGCGCCGCGCCGGCATTTGCGGCACCGACGTTCACATCTACAACTGGGACGAATGGGCGCAGCGCACCATTCCCGTGCCGATGGCGATCGGGCATGAGTTCGTTGGAGAGATCGTGGAAGTGGGTTCCAACGTCACCGACTTTCACCCCGGCAATCTGGTGAGCGGTGAAGGCCACGTGGTGTGCGGACGCTGCCGCAATTGTCTGGCCGGCCGGCGGCATCTGTGCGCGCACATCCTGGGTGTCGGCGTAAACCGGCCGGGAGCGTTCGCCGAGTTCATCGCGATGCCCGTGACGAACCTGTGGCGCCACAAGGAAGACATCGACCTAGATGTCGCGGCGATTTTCGATCCGTTTGGTAATGCCGTTCACACCGCGCTTTCGTTTCCAGTGTTGGGCGAAGACGTTCTGATTACAGGCGCCGGGCCGATTGGAATCATGGCTGCCGCCGTGGTGCGCCATGCGGCCGCGCGTCATGTGGTGATCACTGACAAAAATGCGTATCGCCTGGCTTTGGCGCGCAAGATGGGCGTTACACGCGCTGTGGACACGGCTCAAACTCCGCTCCCGCAGGTGCAGAAAGATCTGGGAATGCAAGAGGGTTTCGACGTTGGGCTCGAGATGTCCGGCCACGCCTCGGCGTTGCGCGAGATGATCTCCAATATGAGCCATGGCGCGAAAATCGCGATGCTCGGAATTCCCTCGCAGGAAATCGCCATCGATTGGACCACGGTCGTATTCAACATGCTCACGATCAAGGGAATCTACGGACGCGAGATGTACGAAACCTGGTACAAGATGAGCGTGATGCTGGAGTGCGGTTTGGATATTCGGCCGTTGATCACGCACAGGTTCTCTTATCGCGACTACGAGCAGGCGTTTGAGGTGATGCGCTCCGGCAACGCGGGCAAAGTGATTCTGGAATGGTCCTGAGCTACGGTGCTGCGCACACGAAATTCGCCGAGTCATCGGTGCTGCCCGATCCTTTATAGTGCGCAGTCTCGGGATACGGGCACAGGGGACGCGTGCGATCGGCGACGCCCTTGGTCTTGTGCGCGGCCAGTATGCTTTTGGGCGCTTGATTCGATTCCACCCAGCGCGCAAGTGTTCCGATCTTATCGAAATCGTCGGTACCATCGCCGCCGGCGCAATGTCCCATGCCAGGAACCATGAACAGGCGAATGGAATTGGACGCCGCGGCCTTTCCGCCGGCCGCATCTTCGACGCTGGTGAAATAATTGACGCTGTTTTGCGGAGCGATGCCTGGATCGGCCCAGCCGTGATACATCAGCAGCTTTCCGCCGCGCTGGAAAAATGGCTTCAAATTCGGATCAATCGCGTTCATCACGGGGCCGATCACTTTGTCGGCGGTCGCCATGTCGCGCGCTGGATCGAACGTGCAGGTAATCCCACTTGGGATTCTTGAACACCAGATATTGATAGGTTTCGGCCGCCAGTGCCATGGGCTTCGGACCGGAGAGCGTGGCCCAGCCGAGTTCGCTGCCGCGTTCGAGACCCGGAAAGAGCGACGGGCCGGGTCCGGTGTAGATGTTTCGCACCACTTCCACTTGCGGGGCGGTCAGGCACGTGGGCGCATCCGGACCTTGGCAGGCGATCGCCTGCGGATCGAAGTGACAGCGGCGCGGATCTTCCAGCACGCGGTCCTTCACGCCGTCGAGCGCATCGCACACTTCCAGCACCGCGCTGTGAATGAGCGGATATTTCGCGGGCGGAATATAGCCATCGTCCTGATTGGTGATCTTGGTGGTCCATACCTGCGCGCCTTGCAGGTGCGTGGGATAATTGGCGGCGGCGCCCGCGATGATGCCGTCGTAATCCGCCGGGTAGCGCTGCGCTTCGGCCAGCGCCTGGCGGCCGCCGGTGGAGCAGCCGTTGAAATACGCGCGCACGGCGCCGCTTGCCGTAGTACGCGACAACGATGTCTTTGGCGGCCACGGTCATTTCATGGACGGCGCGATAGGCGAAGTCGATCAATCGCTCGGGATGTCCGACGACGAACGCGGCGGTGGTCTCCGTGTGGCCGGTGTCGGTGCTGGCAGCGGCGTAGCCCGCGGTGATGGCGGTGGCGAGATCGCGGTAGCTGATGCTTCCGGCCCACGCACCGTTGCCCACCGATTCGAGCTTCCAGTTCCATCCCTGGGCAGTGCCCCGTGCCGCCGGCATCCAGACTTCGATCTTGATGTTGGAATCGCGCGGTGGGCTTGAGTGTGGCGGCCACCCGGCAAAACGCCGGGAGATTTCCGAAGTTGGGCGGCGGGGCGCCAGGAAAAGTTGGCACGGCTCCGGGCGGCAACGCGAGTTGTCCGGCTGGCACGCTCTGCGCAAGGGTGATGATAGTGTGCGGGAGGGCGAGCTTGGCCAGGCTCTCGCAGGGCGATGCGGCTGCCGCTGACGATGAAATTGCGGCTATAAGGACCAGGTATCGCATGTGTGTCTTAATGATAGATCGGCCTTGCGGGTTGCATGCAACGTTCGATATGCTGTGGGATCGTAAGGAAACCACATGAAAAGACATCTTCACCTCGTTGTGTTCGTGAGCGCGAGTCTGTCGCTCGGCCTGACCGCCGCGCAAGGGCAACCGGCGAGCCAGGCAGCGCGTTTCTCGGGAACTGAAACTGGATTCGCCACTTTCCAGACCAAGTGCATGGGCTGCCACGGTAACCCGACGATGGCCGGACGCGTGCCCGATCCCGCGACGCTGCGGCAGTTCTCGCCGGAGAAGATTTATGAGGCGCTCACCACCGGAGCCATGAAGACGCAAGGCGCCAGTCTTTCCGACGACCAGAAGCGGATGCTCGCCGTTTTCATGAGTGGCCGGACCTTCGGCAGCGGCGAACAGGGCGACGCGAAAAATATGCCCAACCGGTGTGAAGCGAATCCGCCGATGAGCGATCCTTCGGCCAGCCCGTCCTGGAACGGATGGAGCGCCGATGTCACCAATACGCGCTATCAAACAGCCAAGGGTGCGGGATTGGCGGCCGATCAAGTGCCGCAGTTGAAGCTGAAGTGGGCGTTTGGTTATCCGACCGGAGTTTCGGCGTTCGGGCAGCCGGCGGTGGCGTCGGGCCGCGTGTTCGTTGGAAGCGACATCGGCTATGTGTACTCGCTGAATGCGAAAACCGGGTGCGTATATTGGTCTTATCAAGCGAAGGGCAATGTGCGCGGAGGCCCTAGCGTCGGGCCGGTGAAGGGCCACGGCGCGACGAAATACGCAGTGTTCTTCGGAGATGCGCACGCCAATGTTTATGCGGTTGACGCGCAGACGGGCCAGGAACTGTGGACCAGGAAGGTGGACGATCACTTCGTGGCGCGCATCACAGCGTCGCCGAAACTGTTCGAAGGCTCTCTTTATGTTCCGGTATCGTCGTCGGAAGAATTCGCCGCTGCGAATCTCGACTATCCGTGCTGCACTTCGCGCGGCAGCGTGGTGAAGTTGAATGCCAGCACCGGCGAGCAGGAGTGGAAGACCTACGTGGTGCCGGAGACGCCCAAGCCCACCCGCAAGAATTCGAAGGGCGTGCAGCAGTACGCGCCGGCGGGAGCCTCGGTGTGGAATTCGCCGACGATCGATGCCAAGCGCCACGCGATCTATTTCGGAACGGGCGATTCGGAGACCGAGCCGGCGGCGGCCATGTCCGATTCCGTGATGGCTGTGGATATGAAAAGCGGCAAAGTGCTGTGGCATTACCAGGCGCAGGCCGGCGACGCGTTTCTGGGCGGCTGCACAGGTCCGGAAAAGACCGACAATTGTCCGAACGAGAACGGGCCGGATCTGGATATCGGGAACTCCCCGGTTCTGCACTCGCTGCCGGACGGCAGAAGCATTGTCGTGGCCGGAACAAAAGACGGCAAGTTGTTTGCGCTGGATCCGGACAAGAAGGGCGCGGTGGTGTGGCAAACGAAGGTGGTGGACAATCCGCCCGGAACTCCTCTGTTCCGCCTGAGCGGCATCGTTTGGGGCGGCGCTTTCGACGACAAGGCGGCTTACTATGGCCAGACCGGCGGAGGCATTACCGCGATTCAACTGACCACTGGCGAGAAGCTGTGGCATAAACCGCTGGCCGAACCGGGACAGCGCGTGAACAACGGCGCGGCGGCAACTGCGATGGAAGGCGTGGTGTTCATCGCCGGAAGCGACGGAAAGCTGCACGCGCTGAAGTCGGCCGATGGCTCCGAGATTTGGTCGTACGAAACGAACCGGCCGTTCGACACAGTGAACAAAGTGGAAGCCAAGGGCGGATCGATTGCGTCCATTGGGCCCACCATCGCGAACGGCATGCTGTTCATTGGATCGGGCTACGGTGTCATCGGCGGCCCCACCGGCAACGTTTTGCTGGCCTTCGGCATCGAATAACTGGTGAAAGAAGTTCCGAAAGCCGAGTTGCATCTGCATCTCGACTGCTCGCTGAGTTATGCCGCGGTGGCGCAGCTCGATGCGTCCATATCGCACGAAGAATATAAGCGCGAGTTCATCGGTCCGCCGCGCTGCACCAGTCTCGCGGACTTTCTGACACGCGCGCCGCGCGGGTTTCAATTGATGCAGGATGAAGCTGCCCTCGCGTTGGTTGTGGAGGACGTGTTCGAGCAACTCGCCTCCGACGGCGTTATTTACTCCGAGATTCGCTTTGCGCCTTTGCTGCACATCGAGCGCGGTTTGACGCCGGAACAAGTGGTGGCTGCCGTGGATCGCGCCACGGAAGCTTGCATTCGATCGAGCGGAATCGAAGCGCGGCTGATTCTTTGCACGTTGCGCCATTACGATCAAGAACAGAGCCTCGTGACCGCGCAGCTGGTGGAGCAGTTCCGCGGAAGCCGGGTAGCGGCTCTCGATATCGCGGGCGATGAAGCCGGATTCGCGATTGATGCGCATATTCCCGCGTTTCGCTACGCGATCGAGCATGGACTGCATCGCACGGCCCATGCCGGCGAGGCGCGCGGCCCCGACAGTGTTTGGGAAACGTTGCGCGAGTTTCAACCGTCGAGGATCGGGCATGGCGTGCGGAGCGTTGAAGATCCGGCTTTGATCGAGCATCTGAAGCGCGAGCGAATTCATCTGGAGGTTTGTCCAACGAGCAATTTGCAGACCGGCGTTTCGCGGGATTTCGCCGAGCACGCGGTAGATGAGCTTTATCGCGCGGGCGTGCCGTTGAGCATCAGCACGGACACCCGCACCATCACGAACATCACGCTGACCGAAGAGTATCGGAACCTCGAAGAACATTTTGGCTGGACGGCCGCGGATCTTGCGGCTTGCAACGAGGCGGCGCTCGATGCGGCGTTCGTCGACGATTCTACAAAACTCGCGTTGCGGGAGCGACTCGCTAAGGCTTCTTACAGGTGAAATTCGAGGCATCGTCGGTCCTGCCGCTGGAAGCACGAACTCCGGAAGGCTACTCTTTGCGGCACGCCCATTCTGGGTAACTGCTGACTCGACAAAGTACGTCGACTGGTCGCAAGGAAAACGCAAGAAGCTGGTTGGTTTGAAGCCCTCGCTGCGGACGATATCGCTGCGTCTGCCGGTGGCGATGATCGAAGATCTCAAGTTGCTTGCGAATCAGCACGACGTACCTTACCAGTCATTGCTGAAGGTGCTTCTGGCGGAGAGGTTGGCCAAGCCTAACTACGCTTGACGAAAAATAGCGCGTCGAGCGAGAAGCGATTTTGGGCGCGATTCACCAGCAGCAAGTAATACGTGATCGCGTAGATCATCTGAACACCAACCGTGGTCCAATCGCCCCGCATGGCAGTCCCGAAGACGAGAGCGGTAATCAGCAAGCCGCCCAGCGCGAGGGCCCAGCGGGTGAAAAGTCCGAGCGTCGTCAGCGCGCCCAGCACCAGTTCGGCGAAAGGCACAACGACCAGGAACGCGTGAACCATGCCGGCGGGCAGAGCCGTCTTAGTGAATTCAGCGGCCGTGGTGGACGCGAAGACCTCAGCGCCGGGGCCGAAAATGCGCCCCGCGCCGTGCACGAGAATGTTGATGCCTAGCGTGAGTCGAAACACCAGGTAGGCGAGCTGGCGATCGAGCGATTCGTTCATTGCTTTTTCAGTGTGTAGACGTAATTGTTGAGGGCGAACGCGGCAGTGGATGGATCGATGAAATGGTAATCGAGCTCGTTGCCGCAGCCGGTTTCGAGGGTCTTCCAGGTCGCGGCCTTGGACGAGCCACGGAAACCAACTTGGGCGGCGATCTTCACGGGATCGGCCGAAGCGTCGCGCCTGTGCATCTCGCCGAACTCGCCCTGAAACATCATGTCGGCGGGATAATCCTTCACCTGATAATTCGGCCCCTTGCACGCGGCCTGGCGCGGTCCGAGGATTGCCGCGGGCTGGATCACGATGGTTTTGCCAACCAGCGTTTTCATTTCCGCGACATCCGACCCATACGGGCGGTCCACTTGCCAGGGCGCGACGGTGGCCGATGTAATCTTCCAGGTTCCGATGTAAAAAGGATCGGCGGCGGGCGCCAGCGGAGCGAGCGCGCCAGAAAGAAGCCCCATCATGAGGAAGATCTTCATAGCCGTCTGCCTTTATGAACGGGCTTGCGTTGAACGGCGACGCTTCTTCGCGGGCGCTGCGCCCCCCATGACCGCCGGTTTCCTCCGGCCCGTGCGGTTCCTGGCCACGGCGCTGCTGGTTTTTATCACGCTTCTGCCGGTCCCACGCGCGCCCGCTGGCGCCGCTTGCTCCATCGCTGCCTGAATGTAACGGCGCACGAAAGGCCGCTCCACTTCGTCCAAGCTGGCGAATTTAATGTGGCGCATGGTCTTGCCATCGCCTTCCAGCACGCGATTCGGATCGGCGAGCGAGGTGCCGCGAGGGAACCCTAGGTTCACGTGCTTCGCGTTGGTGGCGATGTAGCAGAACATATCCTTCATCTTTCCGCTGAATCCGAACCAAATGGCTACTGTGTAGACCCGGTAAACCGACTCCGACGCGTCGGGCGCCTGCTCCAACACGACATCGCGCAACGCCAGCGCGAGATCTGAAATGTGCCGGTCGTACGCTTCGAGGAAACCGAGCAGTTGGGGATCGGGCGGGCGGCGCATGATCGGACTGAATATACATGGAAAGTTGCATGGATCGCAATCAGGCACTCCCGACTCCAGTCCGTACCACAACTGTTCAGCGGCCCTGGATCTCTAGTTGGTGTTCGTTCCACCAGGATTTCCAAAAGCTCGCGTATGCATCCAGATCCCCCGCGGGACCGGTTGTTCCGCCGAGTAGACACCAATGCTCCGTCTCCGGATTGAGAAAAGGCGTGGGAGGATGGATCTGCATCCAAGACATGGAGGGTACGGAGTCCGAGGTCAAAGCCGATGCGTTGCGAACGAACAGGCACAGGCCAGATAAGGCTTGGGGGCGAACTCGATCGCTCGTGTCGTCGAGTAGCGCGACCAAAGCGGGCAACGCCTCCTTGGTATGGATCGCGTGCAGTGCGTAGGCTGCATTCTCGCGAAGACCCGGCTCGGGATGATCGCGCATGGCCAGGGCGCCAAGCGCGCGCACCGCTTCGGCATCGCTGGAGTTGGAGTACGCCATCAAGCTGTTGATGATCGGATTCACATCGGCCGCGGCGCTGAGCGCGGACCAATCCGCTGCGGCGCGCTTCACTCCCTCGGGATCGTTGGCGGCGATGAGTCCATCAATGCCAACCACTCGAAGCGTGGCGGATTTATCGGCGGCGAACTGCTTATAGATGGGGAGAGTGATGGATGATTCGAGACTTCGGGAGTCCTCGATCAGGGAATGCAATTGAGTCCCGTGCGTCTCCGCTGTCCACCGGAACGCGGATGCCAATTCATCGGCGACCGATGCAGCCGGCGTCGCGCCCAAATTCCCCGCGGGAGCGCCTTCTGGTAGAATCACTGGCGCGAAGTAGAGCTCGCCGGATGATCCGTCTCGCGAAATGACGGTGGAGATGCGTGTAGCGGAACTAAGAAACCAGATGCCGTACAGTTTCTCCGTAACGCTGGATTGCCCGGGATTGGGCGCTGCAAAATAGCTGCGGCCTTCCAGATGCGCCGCAAGGTCGGCTCCCGGGATCGCGTCCCCTTTGAGAACGCGATCCACGTGCAGCGTGATGTTGATCGAGAGCTGGTTGCCTGAAACCCGGATGGCTGCGCTGTTCAGCTTCGCAACCACGATCGTGTCGGCCTGTTCGATCCTTTGCGCCAGGTTCGGGCCAGGCAACAGTGGCGCCGGTAATCGCAAGCACAACACGGCGCCGAGCGAGGCGAGCCGCAACATCCGCATGATCTCTTGGACACCGCATCGGAGCGGGAGGTTCCACGTTCGATATGATCGCAGTGGACATTTCCTATGCGCGATTTCGACGAGAACAACATAACTGCCGCGGTGATTGACCGCTACAAGAACACGCCCGATCCGCGGCTGAAGCAGATCATGACCAGCCTGGTGCAGCACCTGCACGATTTCGTGCGCGATGTGGAACCGACCGAGGCCGAGTGGGCGCAGGCCATCGATTATCTGACTCGCACCGGCAAGCTGTGCACCGACAAACGGCAGGAGTTCATTCTGCTGTCGGACACACTGGGCGTTTCCATGCTGGTGGACGCGATCAATCATCGCTTTGCGCCCGGCACCACCGAGAGCACGGTGATGGGTCCGTTCTACGTGCAGAATCCGCCGGAAGCCGCGTTTGGCGCGGACATTCGCGGCGGCGCGAAGGGCGAGCCGCTTTATATGGACGGGACCATTCGCTCCGATGACGGCAAGCCGGTGGCGAACGCGATTGTGGATGTATGGCATTCGGACGCCGAAGGTTTCTATGACGTGCAGTTGCCGGAGCTCGAAGAGCCGACGCTCCGGGCGCGCTTCCACACCGATGCGCAGGGGCGCTACCGGTTTTGGACCATCATGCCGCGCTATTATCCGATCCCGTATGACGGCACGGTGGGCGAAATGCTGAAGGCCTGCGCGCGGCATCCGTATCGCCCGGCGCACGTGCATTTCATGATCATCGCCCAGGGGCATGAGACGCTGGTGACGCACGTGTTCGTGAGTGGCGATCAGTATTTGGATAGCGACGCGGTGTTTGCGGTGAAGAATTCGCTGATTCGCGATTTCACGCGCGAGGCGCCGGGCGTTGCGCCGGATGGCAAAAGGATGGACACGCCGTGGCGCAAACTACAGACGGATTTTGTATTGTCGCGGGCGCGGGTGTCTGCCCACTAATCATTCAAAGCGTAAAGCCTTCATCGGATCGATCGTCGATGCGCGCAGCGCGGGTAGCAAGCAGGCCGCCGTGGCAGTTACGGCAAGCACCACCATCACTCCCGCTAAGATCCATGGGTCGCTGGCTGCTTGCGGCGTCAAATTCGACATCACGCGCGATAGGGCGAAACTCAACGCCACGCCCACAGCCAGCCCGCATCCGACAGTGACGTAAGTGGAACCGAGGACTAGACGCAGCACATCGCCCGGCCGCGCGCCGAGCGCCATTCGGATGCCGAATTCATTCGTTCGCTGCGCCACGACATGCGACACGACACTATAGAGACCGAACGCGGAAAGCGCGAGCGCCAGAACCGCAAACGATGCAAGGAGGATCATGGTCAGCCGTGCGCCCACGAACTCCGGCTGGTTTCTGATCCACTGGTCCAGATTGCGTGTCTGTCCTTCCACCTGTTGATCGGGGTCCACCTCATGCACTTTCGCGCGGACCGCCCGTAGAATGGCGAGCGGCTCTCCGGTTGTGCGCACCAGGATCTGGGTCCACATTCCCATTTGTATTGAATAGGGCACATAGATCCCAGGCTTCACGGGTTTTCCGATTCCATCGTCGCGTACGTCGGGCACCACGCCCACGATCTGCAGCCAGCCGTCGCTCCCAGGGACATCGAGCTGGTAGGGCGGTTGCGGCTTTAGCTGAGGGACGCGGATCTGCTGCCCAACGGCATTTCCGCGCGGCCAGTAGCGTTGGGCAAGGGTCTGATTCACCACCGCCATGCGGGCGCCGCGTACGATTTCGTCGTGGGTCCAGAATCTACCGCTGGCCAAAGGAATATGTAAAACCGAAAAATATTCCGAGTTAACAAAATTGGTGCGGGCCTGTTGTTCCTGCAACTGGGATTGGCCGAAGATCTCGAATCGCGTGTCCCATCCATTGGAAGGCGGCGTCGCGTTAGTGGAAATGCCCGCCGACACCACTTCGCCGAGCGACCCAATCTTTTCGCGGAGTTGTTCGAAATACTGCATCCGGTTCGCCCATTCCATGTGTGTATTGTCATGTACGGGGATGCCGACGGACATCGTATGATGCGGATCGTAGCCGAGATCGGCCTGCATGAGACGGATAAAACCCAGGATCGCTTCGCCCGCGCCCGTCAGCAGGATCAACGTCAGCGCCACTTGAGACGCCACCAGAATTCCGTGAGTCCGCTTGCTCCGCATGCCGCCGGTTGTCCGCCGCGATCCCGCCATCGCGGGCGCCAGATCCGGACGCGAAAGCTGAAGGGCAGGCGAGAGTCCGAACAGGACGCCGGTGAGGAGCGCAACTGCGGTGCTGAAGACGAGAACCGCGATATTGATCCCAATTGCAGCTTCGCTCGGGAAGGTGTTTGGGGAAAGCCATTGGGCGATCAACTTCACCAGCAGGCCGGCCAACAGCACGCCTGTCATCGCGCCGCAGACGGACAAGGCCAATGACTCGGTCAGCAACAGGCGCGCGATTCGGCCTCGGGTAGCTCCCACCGATGCCCGGACCGCTAGCTCCTGCCGGCGATTGGCGCCTCGCGCGAGCAGCAGAATGGAGACGTTGGCGCATCCGATCAGCAGCATCAGCGCTACGCCGCCAAAGAGCAATCCCAGGGTTGGGCCCATTCGCCTCTGCACCCAATCGTTGAGATCGCGGAGTTGCACTCGAAAGCTTGGCGGAAAGCGATCCGGCGCTTCCCTGGCAAATTGTTCGAGGATCGGTTGTAGTTGAGCGTTGGCCGCCTCCTTGCTGACACCCGGCTTCAGCTTGAGAGAGCACCAATAGTTCAAACCGCGCGATTCTTGCAGCTTCAACGGCAAATAGACTTCGCCGCCCTGCCAAGTGAACCGCGGCGGCATCACGCCCACCACCGTGTATGTTTTGTGGACCAGTCGCAGCGTGTGTCCCAGGATGTCCGTGCGGCCGTTGTAATATCGCTGCCAAAATTTGTAGCCCAGCACCACCACGGGCTGGGGGTCCTGTCCCTCGGGCGCATCCGATGGAATCAGCGGGCGGCCAATCAGAGCCGGTACGCCAAGCTGAGTGGTGGCATTCGGCGTCATGTATTGACCTTCCACATTTTCGGGCAGATCCGTGTCGGTGGTAGTCAGGCTCCAGCCCTGCATCGCCACGATGCTCTCGATAGAACTTACCTCGCGAAGCTGCCGGATCTGATTCGCCGACAATCCGATGCCGCGATTGTTGCCCGCTTTGTCGGTGACATTCACGTAAACCAGCCGATTGGCGTCGCGATAGGGATAGGGATTCATCAGGATCGCGTAAACGACGCTGAATACGGCAGTGGTGGCGCCGATCCCGAGCATGAGCGACACGATTGCGGTGAAGGCAAATACGGGGCTCTTGCGGAATTGGCGAAAGGCGAAAGTGAGATCCTGGCGGAGCATTGGCCTGTTGTTCAGATATGACGTGCGAATTGGAGTTTCGTTCGGACTATTTTGAGCGACGAATCACTTGGCTCACCTGGGGTAATATGCTGTTGGCATGGTTAAGCGGGCGTTTGGGTACATTATAGTGGTCGTTCAGTTTTACAAGACTCACGTCTCCGGCTGGCTCCTTGCGATTGTCGCTATCTGTCTGAATGTCGCAGCGGCGTTTTTTGTGGACGATCCGAGCAAATCCGCGATGGTGGTTAAGTGGTCTGCAAGGCTTACCGGCGCGGGCGCGATCTGGTTGCTTCTAGTTGCTCAATACGACGTGTGGAGGAAGGAGCGTATCCGCGCCGAGAAGGCTGAGGCGGTGCTAGTCCCGCGCATGCGAATAGACCACCCACAACAACAGTTCTGGGGACTGGAAGAGAGACGGGGTTCTTCAGGGATGGGCTACTATTTTCAAGTTTTCAACCTGAGCGATGCCAAATCGCTGGAATCAGTCAGCGCTCACCTGGTTTCGATGGAACCGGATGAGGTAAAGGTCCTTCCGCTCCCGTTGCATATCAGACATAAGGACTGGCGAACCGTAGAGACTTCAATTAATCCTGGCTCATCTGAGGGGTTCGATATAGCAACCGGCCCAGATCACAATACAACCGCCCAAGGAATGGTAATTCCATGCATTATGGATGGCGACAGGGGCATCGTCAATGTCGCCAAAATCCCAGACGCTCGATATCGTCTGACTATTAGGGTTACAGCGAGAAATTGTCCGCCGCAGGAACTGCACCTTGAATTGTGGGTGGAAGACAATTTCCTCAGGTGCGTACCCCGCCAGATTTTCGCAATGGAGGGGACTTCATGACTTTCTCCAGCACCCATTGGAAGTTTCTCCAGCACGGTGGTAGTGTCCGCTTTGTGGGGCAGCATTTTTTCATTGAAGAATGAGCCTGCGGTCGAGCGGTCCTACAGTGGACAGTGTTCGCGCAGATGACGTGATAGGATCGAACCGAGACATAAACGAACGGAGCCAATACAATGCCGCCTCAGATCATATCCGTGACCTTCGCCGCTACCGTTCACACGAGCGGCGACCGATTCGTTGTCCCGGCCAAGGCGTATGAGGCTTTGGACCTAACAGAAGACAGAGATAAGATCCAGCTGTGGATACATACGCCGTCGGGCAGCTCATTCAGCGTTATCAAGCCTATGATGTCAGGACCAGAAATATACGGAGCTCAGATCAGGTCGCACGTCAAGGCAGGAGACCGCATCCTGGTGGAAGCGTCTATACCTCCGGACCCGAACTGACCCACGTCCAAACTGTCAGATAGGTTTGTCAAGCATGCAATTTCGGGTTTGTTACCCAACGTAGAGCACGCGGCGGTAAAATTCGGATCGGAAGGGCGGTTCCAAATTTCCTTGACTGGTCTGTCCCGCGAAAATTTCTGGTCCATTTCGACCTTTCTCCTCTTAGGCGCTGAAGCTACAAGCTTTTGTCATATATGGCGCAAGATAGGCCCCCTTTGTGTTGCGTGGGCTTGTCGCTGATGTCGCTCAGGGGGCTGAGATCTACGACGTCGCTTGCCTTCGATACACCGCCGGCGAAACGCCCACCTGCCGGATAAACCAGTGCGACAAGTGGCTCTGCGACGAAAATCCCGACGACAGCGCCACGTCGACCACCGGCAAATCCGTATTGCGCAGCAGTTCCTTGGCGCGCTCGATGCGGCGGGCCAGCACGTACTGATGCGGCGATTGGCCCACAGCCGATTTGAACGCGCGCGCCAGATACAGCGGGCTGATGTCCACTTCGGCGGCCATGGCTTGCAGGCTGAGATCGCCTTCGAGATTGTCCTCGATATACTCGATCACGCGGCGCATTTTCCAACCGGCCAGCGGTTTGGCGGGCAGAAGGCGCACGGGCCGCGAACGCGAGGAATGCGAACGCGCCAAGTGCACGGCCATCATTTGAGCGATGGTGTCGATGTATAAACCGTCCTCTGCCGCTCCGTCGCGCAGGGCGTTGGTGATGGCGATGGCGAGCTGTTCGAGCAGCGGGTCCAGCATCGCAAAGCGGGGCACCAGCTCCGCGCCCGAGCTATCGCAGCCATAGATCTCAGTCACAGCAGCTTCATAAATCGATTGGCGCAGATACACCTGCAGGATCTCGGGGTGTCCGGAATGGCCCCAAAGCGTGCTGGCCTCGCCGGGCGTGAGGCAGATGCGGCGCGGTCCGATGAGGGCGGTTTCGCGCGCGGCTCCTTCGATTTTGCGCGTCACCTGCGTGGGCCGGCTCAGATGATAGATCAATGACGGGTGGCGGATGGGGCGCTCATTGGCCTGGAACGGCGCTTCTTCTAAGATTGCTGCGTGGAGCGAGCGCCAGCCCGCGTCCTGGCTATGGGCAATCAGGCGGTTGCCGGAGCGAAGCACGCGGCCGTGAGTTTCGCGGGCGGTAAAGATTGAACTCGGTGGTACGATCACAGCATCACTCCCGACATGGGGTGCGGTAAGTCTCGATGGCTCCCATTGTATATCACGCTTGGAACCGCAGGGCTCCCTTGTATCCCATTGAGAACTCTGTCGGTTGGGGTACACTGAATAACGGAAACCACTGACTGTTGGCATACGTACTACTGTCTTGACGAAAGTCCGCCGATAACTCATAATGTGGGAACGGTTTGCGATCCGTTGTTCAAGTGTCGGATTGTGGACGGGACCGGATTGCAAATGAACTAGGATTCATATTCATCATGCACCAGCGTCTTCTAATTGTATTTCTGACTTTTTCCCTTCTGGCCAGTTCAGCCTTTGGCATCACCACCCACAAGAAACATCGCCGGATTGTCCGGGCGACAACAACTACCGCGAAAGCGGTGCAGCGGGTAGCCTATACTACTGCCAGGCCAATCACCAGCCTTGCGCGAAGGCGGAAGGTCGCAAGCCCGTGGACGTCGCCCACGTACGCGGATTCCACTGTCGGCGATTCGGTGAATGGCGAGGATTTGATGGTCCGGCGGGCTGCCGTGCAGGCGTTGGGCCCATACAACGGCACGGTGGTTGTGGCCGATCCCAACACTGGGCGGATTCTGACGATCGTGAACCAAAAGTTGGCGTTGCAGGGCGCCTATGAGCCGTGCTCCACCATCAAGATTATGGCGTCGCTGGCAGGATTGAGCGAAGGCATCATTAATCAAGAGACCGCGCTGCGGCTGACCAAGCGGCATTCGGTGGATTTGACGGAAGCGCTGGCGCGCTCCATCAACATCTATTTCGCTTCAATCGGCGAGAAGCTGGGATACGACAGGATTGTGCAGTACGGCCAGATGTTCGGGCTGGGCGAGAAGGCCGGGCTCAATATTGAAGGCGAGCAGCCGGGCTTGATTGCCGATGCGCCTCCGGCCGACGGCCTCGGGATGATGACCAGTTTCGGCGAAGGCTTTTCGATGACTCCGTTGGAGCTCACAGCGATGGTCTCGGCCGTGGCTAACGGCGGAACGCTTTACTACCTGCAACACCCGGGCTCGCAACAGGACATCGACCAATTTGTTCCCACCGTGAAGCGGCAACTCAACATCGCCCAATGGCTGGAGGACATCAAGCCCGGCATGGAGGGCGCGGTGGAATACGGTACGGCGCGGCGGATTGGGTTCAGCGCCAGCGATCCGATCTTCGGCAAGACCGGAACCTGCACCGACAACCGGACGCCCACGCACTTGGGTTGGTTCGGTTCCTACAACGAGATCGCCGGACGCAAGCTGGTAGTGGTCGTTCTGCTGACTGGTGGGCACTCGGTGAGCGGGCCGGTCGCCTCGGGAATCGCGGGCGCGGTTTACAAGAACCTGTCGGACCAGAATTACTTCGCGCAGGTGGTTCCGCAGATTTCGCCGGCGGCACTCATCTCGCAGCAAGCGTATTAGCGCGTTTAGAAGTACTCGCGCAAATCCTCAAAACGCTCGACGCGCAATAATCGCCCCGGGCCATCGCGCAGCTCGGCGCGTTCCAGCGTCCAGGTCCGGTCGTGCGGCACGAAGACCGCGTGGATGCCCGCTTCAAGCGCGGGATTGACATCCGACTTCGGCGAGTTGCCGATCATCCAGGTCTCCGCGGGATCGAGCTGGCGCTCCCGAATCAGCGCTGCGTAGGACGCGACGTCCTTCTCCTTCACGATGGCGGTGTGGCCGAAATAGATGCCCAGGCCGGAGCGGTCCACCTTCAGCTTCTGCTCCTCGGGATCGCCTTTGGTGAACAGCGTCAGGCTGTGGCGCTCGGAGAGATACTCCAGCGTCTCCTCCACGCCCGCGATGATCTCGATGGGGTGATGCAGAATCTGCTCGGTGAAGCTCATGATGCGCGGCAAATCGTGTGGAGTTACGTCCCGCTCCACCAGTTTGTGATAACACTCGGTGAGATTGCGCGTGAAATTCGCCGTTCCATAGCCGTGCGTCTTGCTGTTGACGATCTCGATTTCGTCGAGCACGGCGCGCACCTGGCTAGGCGAAAGCGCGGAGTGCGCCAGAAAATCGCAGAAGTCGTCGAACGCGCGCTCGAAGTAGATGTTATTTTCCCAAAGCGTGTCGTCGGCGTCGACAATCAGGTTTTGGCGCTGGGTAATCTGTAAACGCTGGATCGTCACACGCCTGGCGGCCTCTTGGCGTGTCCATTGGTAGGCGCCACCGCGCGCGCGTGCTGGATCTGGCGCTGGCGCGAGCTGTAGTTGGGGAAGAACTCGGCCAGCCGCCGCATGCGATCCGCTTCCGATCGCGTGGCCAACAGCATCTGGCGGAAGTCGAGGTCGGGCACGACTCTGCGCCAATTGAAAGCTGAGCTGCGGATCGCTCAATTCGGGCTCGTGCAGGGGCTCGGTCTCCTGGATCGAGCACAGATCGTTATAGGAATTGAAGACGCGCTCGCGGACCTCGGGAGGGATCGGGTCGGTGCCTTCATCGTCGAAATATTCCACCGCGCCGCGCAGGTACGGCTTTTCGTCATTCAGCAGGATGATTTCAAACCGCCTCCGGCCGATGCTGATCAGATCCATGCGGCCATCGGGATACTTCTTCAGGACCTTCTCCACCGTCGCGGTGCAGCCGGTATTCACGATGCCTTTTTCTCCGGCCAGCACGACACCGAACTCCGAGTGAGCGCGCGACACGTCGGCGATCATCTGCTTGTAGCGCTCCTCGAAGATGTGCAGCGGCAGTTGCGTCCGCGGAAACAGCACCACTTGGAGCGGAAAAAGCGGCAAGAGCTCTTCCTGCATGTGTACCATTATGCGGCTTGATGGAAACAGTTGCACGATCCATCTGGAGCTGTGGGACCATTCCTTCGACGAATGCTTCTGAAGCTCAAGCGCACGCCTGGCCTGTATTTGGTCGGCTTTATGGGGTCGGGCAAATCGGAGGTGGGCAAGCTGCTGGCGGAGGAACTGGGCTGGCCCTTCGCTGATATCGACGAGGACATCGAGAAAGCGCAGGGCGTATCCATCGCCGAAATCTTCGACCAGCGCGGTGAAGCGGAATTTCGCAAGATGGAGCACGAGGCGTTGCGCAAGCGCGTGCGGGAAGTGGAGTGCGGCAGGCCGCTGGTGCTGGCGCTGGGCGGCGGCGCATTTGTCGATCCCGAAAATCGGAAGATGCTCGAGGAACGCGGCGTCACCATGTGGCTGGATTGTTCGTTCCCGAGGATCTGCACGCGGCTGGAGGGCCAGACGCATCGGCCGCTGGCGCGCGACCAGGACAAGTTCCGGCAGTTGTACGATGACCGGCGCGACACGTACAGCAAAGCCGAATACCGGATCGAAGCCGACACCGACGATCCGGCCGCCGTGGTGGCTGAGATTTTGAAGCTGCCGATTTTTTAGCTCTGATGGCTGCATCTCTGCGCCGCCAAGCCCTCAGGATCTTCCAGGCCGCATTGCGAGCGGCTGATCCAGTGGAAGCCGTGTCGCGTCATGTTCGCCGCGAAAAAGAAATCCTGATCGCAGGCGGCAAGCGTTATCGCCTGGAGCGGTTCCGCAATATTTACGTGATCGGAGCGGGGAAGGCCAGCGCGCGGATGGCTCTAGCTATTGAGCGGCTTCTCGGGGCGCGAATCACCGCCGGCCTGATCAACGCTCCTCAAGCCCTTAAGACCAGGTGGATCGAAATCAATGAGGCTGGCCATCCAATTCCGGATCGGCGGGGCGTCGCGGGTGCACGGCGTATTGCGCAGATCGCGAGCGAAGCCGGCGCGGATGATTTGATCATATGCTTGATTTCGGGTGGCGCATCGGCGCTACTTCCACTGCCGGCTTCGGGGCTCACGCTCGCCGCAAAACAAAAGATCACTCGAAGGTTGCTCGAATGTGGCGCCACCATCCACGAAATCAACTGCGTGCGGAAACATCTATCAGCCATCAAAGGGGGCCGGCTTGCGCGCATGGCGTACCCGGCTACGCTGCTCACGCTGATTCTCTCGGACGTCATCGGCGACAACTTGGACGCGATCGGATCAGGGCCAACCGTGCCCGATCTCACCACGACCGCCGATGCCCGGGCCATCTGCTCAAAGTATGGCATTGGAATCGAATTGCTCGAAGAGACTCCGAAACCGAAAGACCCGATCTTCGCGAAAGCACTAAACATTCTGGTAGGCAGCAATGCATTGGCGATAGAGGCGGCGGCCTACGAAGCAAAGCGGTTCGGCTTCAACACGCTGGTGCTCTCGACATTCCTGGAGGGTGAAGCGCGCGAAGTGGCACGCGTTCACGCCGCGATCGCCAAAGAGATTCGGTCCACCGGCAGACCGGTAAAGCCGCCGGCTTGCATAATCTCCGGCGGCGAAACCACTGTAACGGTTCGTGGCTCGGGACGCGGCGGACGAAATCAGGAGTTTGTGCTGGCTGCGTCAATTGCGATTTCGGGAATGCGCGATGTCATCGTGCTGAGTGCCGGCACCGATGGCATTGATGGCCCTACCGGCGCGGCGGGTGCAATTGCGGATGGAACGCCGAATCCCGATGCCATGAGGTTTCTCGTGAACAATGACTCGTACGGATTCTTCGCAAAGAACGGAGGTTTAATCAAGACCGGCCCGACCGGAACCAACGTCGCCGATGTGCAGGTGATCTTGGTTCCGTAGCGGCCACCCTAGCTGAGATGCTCCAGGAATTGCGCCAAGTCGATTCCGGCCTGTCGCAGAATGTTGCGCAATGTACCGGGCGCAAGAGAACCATGCGCCGGTACGGTAACATGACGATCTTCCACAACGAGCCGAACGTAGGAGCCTGTCTGCCTGACCTTGAGGAAGCCCAAGCATCCCAAAGGTTTGATGGCGTCGCTTCCCGACAGGTCACGGGGAAGTTTCAAAGTTCAACTAGAACGGGATCCGAGCCAAAGTGGAGCCGGACCTTCCGCGGGACGGCGCCCGGGTCAAAGTGGCAGCGAACGGCGTCCGTCACCTGCTCCTGAAGCTCGCGCAAGTCTTTTCCCTGAGTGGATATCCCGCCTCCATCGGCTTGTTGATCCCAGGAAGCGATCAGGGTTCCAGATTCCTCGTCTACTTCGACTTGAAAGACGATCTCATCCACGCTGTCTACGTTACAACACAGGCCGCGCTCAACGGCCGCTACTGGTGTTCCACCTTCAACTCAGGCGGATTCGGAGGTCGAGGCGGCTTCGGTGGAAGGGGCGCGCTCGGGATGCTGGGCAATGCATTGTCCTCGGCGCTGGCTTTGCGGATGGTCAGCGATCCGCGGCCCGTTTCCAGGCGCACTTCGGGTCCGCCCCCGGTGCTTCCCGCGATAGTCGCTCCGCGGCCGGATTCCTCTTCGCGCAGCGGGTCGCCGTAGTCGTTGCTCGCGTCGCCGCGGCCGGTGGTTGCTCTCAAATCGAATTTAGAGCCGGGTACCAGCGCTAGAGTAATGTCGCCGGAACGCGTGTGGACATCCATCTTCGGCACATCCTTGCCGGGCTTCAGTTCGATATCGCCGCGGTCCAGCGTCAAATCCAGGGATTGCGTGAAATTCGAAAGTTGCACATCGCTCGACCGGGCTTTGAAATGGATCGGGCCAACGATGTTGTTGCCGGTATACTCGCCCCGGCTGATGCGAATCTCTCCCGGCAGCTTCTCAAAGCCTCCCGAGTTCAGCGGATCGTCCCAGCGCAGGGGCTTCTCCAAATTACGCAATTGGATTTCGCCGACGTATGTCCCATGTCGCGGTCACTGGTCCGGCGATGTTCTGCAACTCCACGTCGCCGCCGCGGCCCTTCAGTTCGACGCTGCCTTTGACGTCGACCGCGCGGATGGTGTCGCTCTTGCCCGTCTCCACGTGTACGTTGCCGCCGATGTTTTCCAGGCGCACGCCAGCGTTGTCGCTGTTGATGTCCACGTTGCCTTGGATGTTCGAGATGTCGAAATCGCCGTAACGGCCATGCGCTTCAATCGACGAACCGGGCGGAACCGTAATGTCCAGGTCGGCGGTGGGCTGGACGCGATCGCCGACCTTGTCCTGATTGGTGCGAACGATGATCTGGCCGTCCTGCGCGATCAGCTCAAGCGGGGTCTGTTTATTGGCGCTGTCGGCGTCGGACTGCTGAAACGAGCGAACGGTTTCCTGTCCGCTGGCTTTTACCGTGGTGGCGTCCGCGCTGCCGGTGACCTTGGCGTTGCCACGAAAGCTCTCGATCACAATGCGGCAATTTCTGGCGCAGGGTTTTTCCACCGGCGCGAGCGTATAGTCGTACGGTTCCCCCATGTTGAGCGTGATCCGCCGCAGCATATGGCCGGTTGGAAACCAGGACGAATAATTGTGCGCGGTGTACATGGTGCCGCCGATGATGCAGATCAGAAAGATGAGCATCCATTCTCCGCCCGAGACGCCGTTGCGCGGCAGCGGCCGTTCGGTGATGGACCAAAGGCAAACCTCGATCAACCGGATTCCGCCCCACACGATCAACAGGAACGGCCAATAGCGCGAGATGTAATCCACCAGGGGAATTTCAGGCCACAGGTTGCGAAACAAAAACAGAATGCCGAATCCGATCAGGATCAACGGGCCGATGACTGAGCCGCGCCTCATATTGCATTGCCTCCGGGCGGCTGGCTACCGTGGTAGGTCTCGGGCGGTTTCGCACCGGCGCGTTCCGCAGCTTCAGAATGCCGAACACGATGATGAGAATCGGCCAAGTCCGCCAAAATCCGTAGATGCCCGCATAATCGATCGCCACCAGGCTGCCGAGCGTGATCAGCATGACTGGCCCGCGAATGGCTTGGACGAAGCTACCGCCGTTCATTGATGACCTCCTGGTGCGGCGCGCCATGGCCCTTCGCGTCGGCGTCGGTGGGTCGCGATATGCGCTCGTAGAGCATATACACTCCCAGGGCGATTAGCGCGATCGGCCAGTAACGAAGCATTTGCCCGAAGCGCACGATATCCAGATTGTGCAGCAAGAAAATGAGACCGACGGCAATCAGAACCGTGGGGGCCAGCGGGAATCTGGAGTGCTGGCCATGCCGGGGAACGATGCTCGAAAACTCATCCACTGGTTCGCCTCGCTGCCGTCTCTTGGCGGTGTGATACGCCTCAAATGCCATGTAGAAGACCCAAACCGCGATCATCATTCCGAACAAGGGCTGCAGATTACCGGTTTCCTCGCTGCTCACGATGCCGATCAGCAATCCCAGGATGACCACATGAATCAGGCCCTTCACATACTGGCCGTTGTAAATGGCTCCGACGCCTGGAATGAAGCCGAGCAGGAACGCCAATCCAGGCGATGCTCCCGTATCGGTGTATTGCGGCCGTGCGGGTTGCGGCGACGTGTAGGGTGCAGAGTACGGAGTTGGCTCTGGCGCGGTATAGGGCGAGGCTGGCGGAGGGGGCTCGGGCGCGGGTGGCGGCGGGGGCGCATAGGCCGCGTGAGGCGAATGCTCATCGCAATAAATAGTTCCATCGGCGTCGCGGCGGCACGCTTCACAGAGCGGCTTTCCGCATTCGCGGCAATATCCGATGGCTGGAGCCTCTGGATGATTTGCGCAGTTCATTGTTAATTCCTTCTTTCACTCGCCGCCGGCTGGCTGCCGGCCGCGGCGCCCGATGCGGGAGCGCCCGGATCCTGATCTGTCCATTCCCTGAGACGCGATTGAATCTCGATCACCAGCCTCAGGTTGTCGTAATACTTCATGCTGCGGTCCCAAATCCGGTGCGAGCGGTCGTCGATGCTTTGCCAGACCTTCACTGGGTCCAAATCCGCGGGACGCAATTGCCGCGGCTCGATGTGGGCGAAGCGCGCGAGCATGGAGAACGAGAGAATCGTCATGGCCATGCCCATCACGTAACGGGGCTGGAGCACGGAGTGCGCAAATCCGCCGAGCATGCGCTTGAGCCACGAAGTAGATGCACTGGCGGGCGCCTCCTCGGCCTGCTCGCCGTCCGGCGGGCGCGTGATGCAGAATGCGCGTCATCAGCTCGGCAGGCGGCTGGGCTTCGGGAACGCGCTCGATAAAAGCCGTCACGCCCGCCACGTCCTGAGCCAATTGCTTGCAAGCGGCGCATTCCGACAGATGACTCTCGAGCGCAGTCCTCTCCGCCGCGCGGAGTGTTCCATCCACGTAGTCGGCAAGCAGGATTTCAAGCTCTGCGCACGTCATCTTCTTACCCAAACCTCGCTTACCAAAGCCTCATATGCTAATCTTCTGCCTGCGAAGCACCCGAGCCAGCTCGGCGCGCCCGCGATTCAATCGCGACTTCACTGTCCCTTCGGGAACATTCAAAATTTGCGCGATCTCCCGATATTCTAATTCCTCCAGATCCCGCAGGATCACCGTCTCGCGCAATTCAGGGGAAAGTTTTTGCAACGCGGCCTGCAGCAGCTCGCTCGCTTCGCGCCCGGCCAGCATTCCTTCGGTCCTGGCGATGGCCGCGGTGTTCTCTTCGAGCGCCGCGGTTTGATCCTCGATCGACTCGGTGGCGCGGTCCATGCGCGTCCTGCGGTAATGATCGATCAGCAGGTTTCGCGTCAGCCGCGTGAGCCACACGATAAACAGACCCTCGCCGGCGCGGAAACTTTTCAAATTCTTGAACACTCGCAGGAAGACGTCCTGGGTCAAATCCTGCGCTTCGTGGTCGCTATTGGTGAAGCGATAACAAATAGAGTACACGCGCCGGGTATGCACCCTCACCAGGTCTTCCCAAGCGGCTTCCTGGCCCCCCAGGCAGCGCTCCACGAGTTGGAGGTCGGCATCCAAACTATCGGTCGTCCGGACTTTTGAATAAGGAGATTCCCAGCTCCATTTTGCCGAGGGAATCGCCACCGTTGCCATGATGCTTCCTATCTCCCGCTTCCAACTAAAGAAACGAGGATCTATGATAAGAAGTTCACTTGAATCCAAGCTTTACATTCTATAGAGCACCCAGGCTCGATACCAGCGGCCCGGCGGCTCCCTAACGCGTGTCCAAGGAAGCCCGCACCCCTTCGCGCACGATAATTCTGGCTATCGTGGCCAGCGCACTGATCCTGATCATTCTAGCTTACCGGACAAGGGGCGCCCATTTTCGATGGGATCTGTTTTGGAACACCATGGATCAGGTGGAATGGAAATGGCTGATCGTCTCTATCTGCTTAATACTACTCAGCAATATTGCGCGAGCGTTGCGCTGGCAGGTTATGCTGCGGCCGTTTGGAAGAAAGCTGGGCGTCTGGAAACTCACTTCCGATACGGCTATCGGCTTAACTGCGGTGGTTCTTCTAGGGCGGGTGGGCGAGGTGGTGCGGCCTTATCTGGTAGCCATTCAGACGGGATTGCCGCTCTCCTCGCAGGCGGCGGCCTGGCTGCTGGAGCGTACGCTGGACTTGCTGGCAGTCCTGCTGTTCTTCGGCGCGGCGCTCCTTTGGGTTCCGCGGCACAGCCGTGGCTTCGATTTTCAAATTCAGACCGTGCTCGCAGCGGGGGGCTATGTGTTCGGCATCACAGGAGCGATTTGCCTGCTACTTTTGTTCGCCTTTCGCCACCCCGGGCGGCACGCGCAGCGTCGTATCCTGAGCGCTCTTACCTTTTTGCCGCAGCAGCAATATGCCCGGGCGGAACACGTTTTGGAAGCATTTTCCCGCGGCGTGGATTGCACTCGCGACGCTCGATCGTTGACGCTGCTCCTCGGCTATACCGGCCTGGAATGGGCCATCATTGTAGCGAGTTGCGGCGCTTTGTTGCGTGGCTTCCCCGTGACCCAGCAACTTGGCGCGATGGATGTGCTGGTGCTGCTGGGGTTCGCCAGCCTGGGGAGCGTGGTTCAGGTTCCGGGCCTGGGAGGAGGCACACAAGTAGCTACGATGGTTGCACTTACGAAGATCTATGACGTTCCTCTCGAAGCGGCGTCCGGGGTGGCCGTTCTGTTCTGGGTGGTCAGTTCGCTGGCGATTGTGCCGTTTGGACTGGCTTGCGCCTTCCATGAGGGCCTCAATTGGAGTAAACTCAAGCTGTTGTCAGCAAAGCAGATACTGGAAGATCCCGAGGCCCAGGAGCCCAGACCATGACCTGCCCCTTCTGCGGCCATAAGGAAGATCGCGTGATCGACTCACGCGAGAGTAAGGAAGGCGACGTTATCCGCCGAAGGCGCCAATGCCTGGGGTGTGAGCGCCGCTTTACCACGTACGAACGCAGTGACGAAATCCCCTACATGGTCGTCAAAAAGGATGGGCGGCGGGAGAAGTTTGACCGCCAGAAGGTGCTGAACGGGCTCCTCAAGGCCTGCGAAAAACGGCCAGTCCCGATGGCAAAGTTGGCCGAGGTGGTGGACGCCGTGGAGGCGAAACTCGGCGACAATCCGGACCGGGAAATCACTACAACCGAGATTGGGGAGATGCTCATGGAGAGGCTCCGTGGGCTCGATAAGATAGCGTATGTGCGGTTCGCGTCCGTGTATCGCGATTTTCAGGATGTGGAGGCGTTCCTCAATGAATTGAAGACGTTAGTAATGCAGAAGCGATCCTAGTACACTTGCCAATTTAGTACTAGTCTGGCGCGGCTAAGTTTAGTGTAACCAATCCAGAATGAAAACATCTTCTATTTAGGACTTAACTTCGGAATCGGTTCGATGCTATAATCGGTTGCTAATATTCAAGGCCGGACCGGTGGCTGCGCGCGCGCCTAAAGTAGTGGTTTGTAAACAGTTTAACATACCCCGCCTGAGGGACATCCGAACGAAGTTTTGTGCCCGGATGGGGAGGTGAGCATCCAAGTGGATCAATTCGAAGATCAGTTTTTGGCAGAGGGACACGAACCTCTCGGGCTTCCGTTCGACGAAGAAGCCAATTTCTTCCATCCGGAGGAAGTCCAGGAAGAGGAGTTTCCGGCTCAACAGGCCGAAGAGTCGATTTACACCGACGACCCGGTACGCGTGTATCTGCGCGAAATGGGTGCCGTCCCGCTGCTGACCCGCGAAGGCGAAGTCAACCTGGCGCGGCGCATGGAGCGCGGGAAGTTGCGCATGCAGAAGTCGATCAGCCGGTCGGCTTTGGTGCAACTGCGAGTTTTTGAAATTGCCGAACTGCTGAAGCGCGGCGACGACGAACTGGATAATTTCGTCGATTTCGGCGATGTGGAAGAGGGCAGCCCCGCCGATACCAAGAAGCAAGCCGAGATGCGCGGCCAGTTCGCCGAGCTGATCGCGCTGCACAAGAAACAGACCCAGTTGTCGGACAAAGCTGGAAGATGTGCCGCTCAGCAACAAGAAGCTGCGCCGGCAGTTGGCAGGGCAAGCTGAATCGCGCCAAGGTGGAAATGTCGCAAGCGATCCGCCGCCTTCCTTGGCTGCCTTCGCGCTGGAAGCAGTTCGCGAAGGAAATCGAGCATGCCGTCGAACAGTTGGCGCATCTCGAAGCCGAATTGCGGAAGCTGGAAGGGCGTTCGGGCTTAACGGCTCAAGCGCGCGTGCGCGAGTTGCGCCGCGAAGTCCGGAAGCTGGAAACGGCAGCGGGCGCGTCGCTGGGCGATCTGAAGCATAGCATGTCGGTGATCCGGCATGGAGAAATCGAAGCCGAGCGGGCCAAGAAGGATCTGGTGGAAGCCAACCTTCGGCTGGTGGTCTCGGTCGCCAAGAAATACGTCAATCGTGGATTGCACCTGCTGGATCTTGATCCAGGAGGGCAATATCGGCCTGATGCGCGCCGCCGATAAGTTCGAATACCGGCGCGGCTACAAGTTTTCGACCTACGCCACCTGGTGGATTCGCCAGGCCATCACGCGCGCCATCGCCGACCAATCGCGCACCATCCGCATTCCGGTGCACATGAACGAGAGCATGAACAAGTTCCTGCGCGCGACGCGCGAGCTCGAAAAGGAACTGGGCCGCGCTCCGACCAACGATGAAATCAGCCGCCGGATGGATATTCCGGTGGAGAAGGTCCAGAAGCTGAAGACCATCTCGCGCGATCCGGTGTCGCTGGAAACGCCGGTGGGCCGCGATGGCGAATCGGCGCTGGGCGATCTGATCGAAGACCGCTGGGTGGGTTCGCCCGTGGACGCCGTGATCGATTCGAACGTCCGCGACGAGACCGCCAACATTTTGAAGACCCTGTCTCCCAAAGAAGAGAAAGTGATCCGGCTGCGCTTCGGCATCGGCTGCGAGCGCGAGCACACGCTCGAAGAGATCGGGCAAGAGTTTGACGTCACCCGAGAGCGCATCCGTCAGATTGAAGCGAAGGCGTTGCGCCAGCTTCGATCCCCGGAACGGGCGCGCCATTTGAGAGCTTTACTCGCTGCCAGGTAAAGCGGCTCCTCCTCCGTGTGAAAGGCCGGGCTCATAACCCGGCCTTTTTTATTGGGTGGTTTGACTTTTCAGACAAAGACGGCTGATCATGAAGAAAATGACGACGGTGTCCTGTCAAGAACTCGCGCGAAAGAAGGAAGAGCTGGCCACTCGCCTTGGCCCTCGTCTTCATCCGGATGGGTTTGCTGAGTTCTCGCAGTTAGTGGAAAAGGCCTGTGCGTTGCAAGATACTGACGAAGCCAACTCCCAGAGGCTCTCAAGAAGGGCGGCGGAAATGCTCCCGCAAGTCGAGCGGTGTGTTGAGAACGCCCTTTCTATTCGAGATCAGATCAGGGCGAAGATGTTGGAATTTGCAGAAGAGGGCATGGATCGGTACGAAGAAGCTCTCAAGGAGCTCGCAAAGTAAGTGCCCGAGCCGGAGTGGCTCGATCTTGATATCGTCCTCAAAATCCATCAAAGGAACTTGGTCCGATTCGGCGGCGCTTCGGGCCTTCGCGATTCGGGGTTACTCGATTCCGCCTTGGCTCGCTCGCAATGGCTTTACGAGTTTGATGCCGAAGCAGACATGCACCGCTTCGCTGCCGCATATGCGTTCTGAATCGTTAAGAATCATCCCTTCGTCGACGGAAATAAGCGCGTGGGCTACCTCAGCGCCTATACGTTCCTTCGATATAATCGCTGGTACGTTACTGCTAACGAGCGCGAGGCGGTGCGGGCGATGTTGGCGTTGGCCAGCGGTAGCATGAGCGAGGCCGACTTCGCAGGATGGCTGAGAGAACATTCCGAGGCACTCGAACCCGGGTAATTTTCCGCGATCCGGTTTCGCTGGAAGAGATTGGGCGCGCCATTTGAGAGCTTTACTCGCTGCCAGGTAAAGCGGCTCCTTCCTCCGTGTGAAAGGCCGGGCTCATAACCCGGCCTTTTTTATTTACCAGGCTTCATAATGGATCGGATGGGTACGAATGTGCCGTCCTTGAATTCGTAGAAGTGCTTGCCGTCATCGCCTTCCTTTTCGTTTCGCTCACCCGAAAAAACAATCAGCCTGCTGCTGAGCTGGTAATCGATCGGCCGGAATTTATCGCTCGTATCTTCCCAGCAACAGATGGTATGCGGGAGCCATTGCACATTGCCTGAGTTGGCGTCGATCACTGCCCCCATTAAACACGCCGAGCCACAACCCCAGGCTGCGACGATGTAATGGCCGGCGAAGTTCGGGGTCTGCCGTGCCGCGGATCGGAGCTGTGTGCGAAACTCCCGGTCATCTTTGCTTCTTAGCACGACTGCTGAGTTTCTTCCGTTGTACTTGCCGATGGCCGGGTAGTCGCTAAAGCGAGGCGCTGACGTCTGGCAGAGAGCAACAAGGCATATCAGCCACAGATGGACACAGATAAACACAGATAGGAATTTCATTTGTTATCCGTGTTCATCTGTGTTGATCTGTGGCCCTAATCCTCTTCATGATATCCTCCCTCCCAGAGGCCCCATGATCACTCGCCGCGTTCTGCTCTTGATCTCGTTCCTGGCCGCCCCTCTCGCCGCCGCCACCTGCGACAGCCTGGCCGGCTTGAAACTAGCTGATGACACTACGATCACCTCAGCCAAGACCGTTGCTGCGGGCACTTTCACCTTGCCGGCGAATGTGCCTCCGAATCCTTTTGCTGCGGGTTCTTTCAAGAAACTGCCGGATTTCTGCCGCGTCGAAGGAGTGATCCAGCCATCCAGCGATTCGCACATTGAATTCGAGGTCTGGCTGCCCTCGTTCGGCTGGAACGGCAGATATCATGGCGAGGGCAACGGCGGATTCGCGGGTTCCATCAGCTACTCCGCGCTCGCCGACTCGGTCATGAGCGGCTACGCGAGCTCTTCCACCGACACGGGCCACAAAGGCGATGCAACGGATGCCCGTTGGGCGCTTGGCCATCCAGAGAAGATCGTGGATTTCGGGTACCGCGCCGTTCACGAGACCACCGCGCGATCCAAGGCCATCATTCACGCGTTCTATGGCGAGGACGTCAAGCGTTCCTACTTCAGTAGTTGCTCAAACGGCGGTCGCCAGGCGCTGATGGAAGCGCAACGGTACCCAGCCGACTACGACGGCATCATCGCGGGCGCGCCTGCCGGTTCTTTCACCCACATTGTTGCCTCGTTCACTTGGGATTTGCAGGCTGACGAGGTGAACCCCGCCAGCTACATCCCGGCGAGCAAATATCCAGCCATAGAAGCCGCGGTCGTGGCCGCCTGCGATGCGCGCGACGGCGTGAAAGACGGCGTGATCGACGATCCAGCCAAGTGCGGCTTCAAGCCGGCCACGCTGCTTTGCAGCGGCGCGGAGTCGGCTGCCTGTCTCACGCAACCGCAGGTGACTGCGCTCGAGAAAATCTATTCCGGTCCGCGAAACTCGCATGGCGAGCAAGTGTATCCGGGATTTTTGCCTGGTGGCCAATCTGGTCCGGCGGGCTGGGGGCTCTGGGTCTCGGGCGGCGCGCCCGGCAAGAGCTTGCAGTACGCCTTTGCGACGCAGGGCGGGGCGTACCTGATCTACCAAAACGCCGCCTGGGATTATCGCGCCTACAATTTCGATCACGACGTGAAGGTCGGCGACGATACCATGGGTGTCCGGCTGAACGCGGTCGATCCGAACCTGAAGCCGCTGAAAGATCGCGGAGGCAAGCTGATCCTCTATCACGGCTGGAGCGATTCAGCGCTCGCTCCGATGGCCACCGTGAATTACTACCAAAACGTCGTGTCGAAGCTGGGCCAGAAGCAGACCGCCGATTTCGTTCGCCTCTACATGGTTCCAGGCATGCAGCATTGCGGAGGCGGTCCGGGCCCGGATAGCTTCGGAGCGACGCCCGGCGGTCCTCGGAACGATCCCCAGCACAGCATGACGGCGGCGCTGGAAGGCTGGGTGGAGAAGGGCACTGCGCCGGGCAGCATCGTCGCGACGAAGTACGCGTCAGGCAATGCGGTGCGCTCGCGTCCTCTGTGCCCCTATCCTGAGGTTGCGCGTTATTCGGGATCCGGCAGCACGGACGATGCCGCCAACTTCAAGTGCATCGCTGAAGGCAAGTAAAGGCTACTATTTTGGCGCGGAGTGCGCGCTGTCTTTTTCGTTTTCGTCGCAGAAGTACTCGAAGATGTCGGAGGCGGGCTGAAGCTCGTAGGTGACCTTGATCGTAAATGGCTTGGTGTACATCCGAGGGTCGTCGAAGGTCATTTCAGCGTCCATGTGTCCGAAGTCGCGGCGGTGATAGCGTTCCGTGATGCGGAGTGCTTCGCTGTGAGGATGGCCAGTTACATCGAGCCATGTCTTGTCGTTGAAGCCCGCGTTTTCCACCATGAGAGTGTCGCCTTCCCAGTGGCCAATTGAGTAGCCGAGCCAGGACGGTTGCGCGAATTCCTTGGGAAAGCCGCGGCCATCGGTGTAGATCTGCCGATGCGTGTCTTCGTACAGCACGGCGATCAGCCGGGGCGACTGAACAATCTTGAAGGGCTCGGAGAGGAGACTAGCGAGAGGGATGCCAACGGGCAGGCAGGTGCCGCGGGAGTCGCCGCCCGTCAGGCGCTGGCGGTAAATCTTCGCCGCTTCCGGCCGGATCGGAGATTCCTCGGGCTTGAAGTCCACGAGAATATTGACGGCGTACTTGGAGAGGGTCTCAATTTCCATGCCAGGCACATTGACATCGCCGGCGTGATCGCCGAAGAGGCGCTTCATTTCCGCGAGCGGTATAAGCTGGTGCATCCAGACGCCGGAGAGGTCCGGTTTGCTATCAAGGGCGCGAGGAGCTGGTGCGGTAAGGTTGGATTTGCCATCGCGAGTGAGCGGTGTTCCTGGAGCCGGATAGTTCAACCACTGCGCCTGCGCAACTGTCGAAAGGAGCGAGCACAGAATCAACCACCGCCAAAGTGGGGTCATATCGAGCCCCATTCTACTGCTTCGCGGAGTGAACAGTGTCCCTTTCATTTTCGCCGCAAACGAATTCCAGGACGTCGGTATCAGGCATCAGGATTTCGGTGTACTTTATCGTAAAAGGCTTGGTGTAGAACTGCGGATCGTCGAAGGCCATCTCGACGTCCATGTGGCCGAAGTCCCGGCGGTGAAAGCGTTCGGTGACACGGAGGTCTTCACTGTGTGGATGGCCCAGGATATCGAGGCGCGTTTTGTCGTTGAAGCCGGCGGTTTCGACTACCAGTGTGTCGCCTGTCCATCTGCCGACGGAGTAGCCCTGCCAGGCCGGCTGGGCGATTTCTTTGGGGAGCTGGCGCCCATCGGTGTAGATCTGGCGGTGGGAGTTATCGGCTTCATACAGGATGACGAGCTGCGTAGGCGTCTGCACGATCTTGTGAGGATCGGGGATGTACGGTGCTAACGGCCCGGCCGGCATGCAGACCTTCTCCGGATTACCAGCGGCAGCGCGTTGGCGCATGAAGGCTAGGGCCTCCGGCCGCATGGGCGCTTCATTGGGTTTGAAGTCGGCCAAGACACTGACGAAGTACTTATTGATGTACTCCAACTCCATGCCGGGCACGCTCAATGCGTCGACCGCATCCACCAAGCCGCCGAAGATCCGTTTCAGATCTTCGCGGGAGTCGGGCTGAACGCGCCAGACCCCGGAAAGATCTGGTTTGCCGACGGCTGTGCGAGGCGCCGGAGCGGTAAGGTTGGGTCTGCCGTTGGGCGTGCGGGGCGTTCCTGGCGTGGGATAGTTCAGCCATTGCGCATGAGCGCAGGCCGATAGGAGCGCAAAGAGAATCAAGAACCGGAGGTGTGGATGCATATGGCAAGCTACCCTAAATGGAGATGCGGATCAAGCCAAGATATTGTCTTCGAGGCCTGGCGGAGCACAGTACTGACAGACCTGGTCTTCTTGACATCAGGGCGTTAAGTATTTTACTGTAAGCATTCATCTTGGCCGCGCTGCGAGCCCCCGCGCTGAAACTATGGCAGAACGCAAATTGCTGCTCGATTCGACTCTAGACAGTGTGGAAGTGGCGGAAACGGCGGTTTTGAAGGCCGCGCGGGACATTGGCTTCCATGAAGACGATTTACATCAGCTCGGAATGGCGGTGCGGGAGAGCATGGTGAATGCCGTGGTGCATGGCAACCGCTACAATGCACGCAAGAAGGTGCATTTGTCCGTGACCGAGGAGCCTGACCGGCTGACGATCGTGATTGCGGACGAGGGGGACGGCTTCGATTTGAACACGGTGCCGGATCCTTTGGCCGAGACTAATTTGCTGCGCCAGTCCGGACGCGGGCTGCTTTTGATTCGCGCGTTCGTGGACGAATTCCAGGTGCTTCCCGGGCAACCGAGGGGGACGGAAGTTCGGATGGTGAAGTACCTGGCGAAGGCCAGTTAACAAGAACGATAAAGATACGTGAGGAGGGTCCAAATACGTGAGCGTTAAAATGTCGAGCCGGCAAGTCGGCGATGTGACGGTGGTGGATGCGAACGGTCGCATCACCCTGGGCGAGGGAGCCAGCGTTTTCCGGGATGTGATTCGCGACTTGGCCGCCAAGGGAAATAAGAAGATTCTGGTGAACCTGGCCGATGTTTCCTACATCGACAGCTCGGGAATTGGCGAAATGGTATCCAGCTTCACCACCGTAACCAACCATGGCGGGCAGCTGAAGTTGCTGAGCTTGACCAAGCGGGTGAAGGATCTGCTGCAAATCACCAAACTCTACACCGTCTTCGAGGTGTTCGAGGACGAGGCGTCGGCGGTTCGCAGCTTCGCTTAACATCCACTCCCTCACGGTCGTCGCGCGGTAACGTGGTGCTTTACGGAGCCGCGCGCGTGAGCAAGCGGCTTTGCTAAAATCAGATCGGTGGACAAGCATACCCGCAAGGAATTGAAGAGCGACAAATTCGCTCTGGAAGTACAGCACTCCGTTGAATTCGTCTCTGGCCATCGCCAGCAGATGATCCGATGGGGCGCGCCGGCGCTGGCCTTGGTGCTGATTGTCGCAGGCGTTTTCTACTATCGGAATTACCAACACAACGCCCGTCAGGAGGCGCTGCATCAGGCGATGCGGGTCCAAAACTCCAACGTGGGGCCGTCCCAGAGCGAATACGTGGTTTCGTTCCCCACCGTCGAGTCGCGGAAGAAGGCCGTGTTGAAGGCTTGGGGAGACTTGGCCGCGAAGTATCCAGGAACCGAAGAAGGCCGGATTGGCGAGTATTTTCTAGGCACCAACGCCGCCGACGCCGGCAATCTGCCGGATGCCGAGAAGCATTTCAAGGCAGCCATCGATTCCGGCAATGGACCGTATGAGTCGTTGGCAAAGTTGGCTCTCGCGCAAGTGTACGGCGGCGAGGGCAAGGTGAATGAGGGCGCCGCGCTCCTCCAGTCCTTGATCGATCACCCCACCGTGCTAGTCTCCAAAGACGCGGCGACGCTCGCGCTGGCGGACCTTCTGAGGACTACGGATGTGAAGCGCGCCCGGAAGCTGGTAGAACCTCTGCGCACCAGCACTCGCAGCGCCGTGAGCAGAGCCGCGATCAGCCTGGATAGCGAATTGTCCCTGCTGCAGTGAACCGCCTCGGGCGCCTGCACTTTCCGGTTGAGCAGAGCCGCGGCCGCGTCTATCCGGAACTTCCGCATCCCTATCGCAGCGAATTCCAACGGGATCGCGATCGCGTAATCCATTCGCGGGCTTTTCGCAGGCTGGAAAACAAAACGCAAGTTTTTCCCGCCGGTATTTCCGATCATTTTCGCAACCGGCTGACGCACACCATCGAGGTCTCGCAGATCGCCCGCACGGCTGCCGCGGCGCTGGGTCTGAACGAGGAATTCACTGAGGCGCTCGCTCTCGCTCATGACATCGGCCATCCGCCGTTCGCGCACGCGGGCGAGGAGGAGCTCGACCGCCAAATGCGGCGATTCGGCGACCGCTTCGACCACAATCTGCACGCGCTGCGCATCGTCGAGTCCTTCGAGCATCGTTACGTGCGCTTTCCGGGGCTGAACCTGACGTTCGAGGTGCGGGAGGGAATCGTGAAGCATTCTCACGATTTCGAGAAAGGCGAGAATCCGGCGCTCGACGAGTATCTGCCGGGATTGCGCCCGCCGCTGGAAGCGCAGTTAATCGACCTGGCCGACGAAATTGCGTACAACACAGCCGACCTGGACGACGGGTTCTCGGCGGGTTTGTTCAAAATCGAGGACGTCTGCCAATGGGTTCCCGAATTCGGGCGGCGGCTGGAGGAGATGGAATCGCAGTTTCCCGGCGCGTCCGAGCGCGAGCGGTTTCAAGAAGTGCTGCGGGGGCTGGTGGACTGGCTGGTGTCTGGATTGCTGCAGGGGACCATCGAAGCGGCGGAAGCGGCTTCAGTCCAGAGTGTCGACGATGTTCGCGCGCATCCCCGGCGTCTCGCTTCGCTCACGCTTCCGGTGCAGTCCACCAACCGCGCACTGAAACAGTTCCTGCACCACGCCGTGTACTTCTCCGAGCCGATGGTGGAAGCGCGCCGCCGCACGGCCGCGCAGATCGCCGAATTGTTCGAGTTTTGGGTGGCGCATCCCGAGAAGCTGCCCGAGCACTACGTCGAATCGCTGGCGAGTTCGCCGGTCCACCGCGTGGTTTGCGATTACATCGCCGGCATGACCGATGGTTATTTCGAGCGGTGTTTTGAAGCATGCCTGACCCGATAGTCCGTCCTGCGACGGCGGATGACGCGACGCAAATTGCGGCCATCTATTCGCACTACGTGCTGCACGGCACTGGGACGTTTGAAATTGAACCGCCGGATTGCGACGAGATCAACCGGCGGCGATCGGAGATCGAACGGCACGGCCTTCCTTATTTAGTGGCGTCGGTGGATGATCGCATCGTGGGCTATGCTTATGCTGGCCCGTACCGTCCTCGTCCAGCGTATAGACACACGGTAGAAGACTCGATTTACGTTGATCCCGCCGAGATCGGTCGCGGCGTAGGGAAACTGCTGTTGCCAGCTTTGATCCAGGTTTGCGATGATGCCGGCCGTCGACAAATGATCGCGGTGATTGGCGACAGTGGAAACATCGCGTCCATCCGGCTGCACGAGCGCTTTGGATTTCGACACGCGGGCGTGCTTCGCTCGGTGGGATTCAAGTTCGATCGCTGGCTGGATACGGTGCTTATGCAACTAGAGCTACGCAGCCCGTGACAATCAGCGCGGCAGCCCACACGAGATCGAGATTGAACCAGGCTTTCCGCAACAGCGATAGCCCGAACTTTCGATAGACCAGCAGCGCTACGACGGCCGTGACGCTGAGATAGCCCAGCGTGTGAATGAGTGTCGCTGCAATCCCGGTCCAGGGGCTGGCGCCACTGGACATGTGCATGTGTTCGTGTCCCGCCGGCATTGCATTTGCCGATGCGGTATGCAGCACGATGGGGAGCACCATGAGTCCGGCGCCATGCGCGCTGGCCATCAGGAACGACCAAAGCGTCAGGTCGCGAAAGCCCACCTGCATTCCGCCCCAGGCAAAATGCCGCCGCCGCACAATGCGCAGGATGCCGAGCGAAATAAGCGCACCGGCCACCACCATCTGAACGTAGCCGAGAGGCAACACGATCTGGATGAGCCCCGCGAGCGCGACGACCAATCCTATGGACAGGGCGTGACCGAGTGTGATCGGCACCAACGCGCGAGCGACCGCTTTGGTAGCGTGCTCCTGCATCCCGCGGGCGACCGCGAATAGCCATCCCATGCCGGGATTGATGCCGTGATAGGCGCCGAGCAAGAAACAGCGCCGGCCAGCCCCAAGTCCAGCCGAGCGGCGCGATCGAGGTCATGAATAGCAGTACGAGTCGGACGACGTATCGCCGCCTTCCAGCCGCACCTGATGCAAGCGCAAATCGCCGGACTCCACGAAGAACTTCGGATCCAGCTCCATTCCGCCTTCCGGTTTCGCGTCGATCTTCACCATCCAGCTTCGAACGCCCTCGGGATAAAACTGCGCGTCCCATGGCGAATAGAGCGAGTTGGTGAAATAGATGCGCTTGCCATCGCGGCTCAGTTCCACCATCTGCGGGCCGCCGTTCAGCTGCGTTTTGGGATCGCGCGGATGCGCTGCTTTGCGAACGATGCCACCAAGGTGTATGGACCCCGTTTTCTTGGGATGAAATGGATCGGACACGTCGTACTGCAGAAACTCGCCAGTGCCCCAGCAGGAAACATAGAGAAAGCGGTCGTCGAGCGAGAGGTTGATGTCGGTGATCAGCGGCGGCACGGCCTTGAAACCCTGCAGCAGGGGCGGGAGTTTTTCAGCATCGGCCGGCTCGGCGGGAATCTCGATGATCTTCTTCGCGCCCCATTTGCCGTCCTCGCGATGCCACACCCAGATGGACGCCGGAAAGATCCTTGAGCGAAACCACCACGCCCAGGAAACCGTAGGCGCGCGTGGGATCGTGCGCGGGGCGAAGTTCAAGCGCCATCTGATACTCGGGACCGAGATCAATCTCTTGCACATGCCGCCGCTTCCGCAAATCCCATACATGCAGCTTGTGCCCGTATCCGCCCTTCAGCAGAATCTCCGGATTGATTCCGTGCCGCACCATGTTGGGCGTGCCCCATTCGCTGGTAATGACGGTGTCCAGGCCCAGGTGCCACCAGAAATCGTAGGCCAAATATTGCGGGCCGCGGTCGAGTTCCCACTTGCCCAGGATGTCGAAGCTGTCGTGATCCATCACGAAAATGCCGCCGGGACCATCGCCATTGGTCGCGCCCAGGGCGCTCGAATAGATTCCTTCGGGACCGCAGTGGATAGTGTGCGGGGACGCATAGCCGGTCGCGCGATGCCAGAGTTTCCGGCTCGATCACTTTCACGATCTGCGGCTTTTTCGGATCAGGCTTGGTATCGACGATGTGGATGCGCGAGGAGTTGATGCCGGGCACCACCAGGTAGCGCCGCTCGATATGCGGATGCGGCGCATAGGGGCAGAGGCTCGCGCTGCACGCGTTCCATCCGAAATGGTGCAGCTCATCGCCGATGTTCGGCATGTCCAACTGGCCGACGAAGCGCCCGTAGGCGGAGGACTGGGGATCTACGTCAACCACACCCAGGGCGTCCGGTTTCTTGTGGCCGTTCGCATTCAGCATGGCGACGTACGCCAGCTTCTCCGGAGGCGCTGCCATGGCCATTTTGGGAGAGGGATAAAAGGTCGGATCGGGTCGCCAGAGGCTCATTGGAGCTCCTTCTCCAAAGGAGTCTATCACAGGGGTGCAGAGATACCACCGCCGTTCGAACGATCGCGCGTCGAGTCGCTCAAGCCGGGCTTATTGGTACAACCGGCGATCGCGGCGCATGAACGCCGGAACTTCCAGGTCGTCCACGGTCACGGGATCTGAAACCTCGGGCTCGGGAACGGGTTCAGGCGCCGGCGGCAGATCACGGAAGAACGAGGAGGCGCTGTTTAGTCCGGTGGCGAAGAGGGGCTCAGTCACCGGACTGGGCGGCGGAGCGGGCGGAGGCGTTGGCGGTAAGTTCTCAAACACAATCGGCTCGGGTATGGAAGACGCCGACGCACTCGCGCGGCGCGCCAGTTGCGGAAGATTATCACGCTGGAATCCGGTGGCGATCACGGTGATCTTCACCGTGTCCTTGAGCGATTCGTTCATCACGACGCCAAAATTGATCTGCGCGTCTTCGTTGGCCGTGGCCCCGCGAATCAGCGAGCAGGCTTCGTTCACATCGTGCAGGCTGAGTTTGCTGGAACCGGTGATGTTGATCAGGACGCCGCGCGCGCCTTTCACGCCGCCCTCTTCCATCAGCGGCGAGCTGATGGCCTGGCGGGCCGCTTCGATGGACGCGTTCTCGCCGGAAGCAGAAGCCGTGCCCATCATCGCGTAGCCCATGCCGAGCATGATGGCGCGGATGTCGGAGAAGTCGCGGTTGATCAGGCCGGGAGTGGTGATGATGTCGCTGATGCCCTGGACGGCCTGACGCAGAATATCGTCGGCGATGCGGAACGCTTCGAAGAAGCTGGTGCCGCGCGGGACCAGTTCGAGCAGACGATCGTTCGGTACCGTGATCACGGTGTCGACGGTGCCGCCAAGTTCCGACAAGCCCGCGGTCGGCCTGTTTCATCCGGCGCGGCCCTTCGAACGCGAACGGCTTGGTGACCACCGCGACGGTGAGCGCATTTAATTCCTTGGCGAGCGAAGCCACCACGGGCGCGGCTCCGGTGCCCGTGCCGCCACCCAGGCCCGCGGTAACGAACACCATGTCGGCGCCTTCCAGCACTTCGATGATGCGCTCGGTGTCCTCGAGCGCGGCCTGTCGTCCCAGTGAAGGATCGGAGCCCGCGCCCAGACCATTGGTGACCTTGGAGCCGATGGCAAGCTTGTTGGGCACCTGCGAGGCGTTGAGCGCCTGCACATCGGTGTTGAGAATGTGAAACTCGACGCCGCTGAGGCCCTCGTTCATCATTCGGGCGACCGCGTTCGATCCCCCGCCGCCCACGCCCACCACTTTGATCTTGGTGCCTGCGAGAGCTTCTTCTTGTATGGCGAACTTCAATGCGTCCATTCGGAGCCTCCTGTGATCGTCTTACGGAATTACCGAAACAACATCCCTATTAAACCGGGAGCTCTGCGCTTGGTCTCCCGATTAGTCTTCAACCGCGCCGAATATCGCGCCAATCCCGGACGCGGTGGCCCACGCTGGCGTTACAAAGATCCTCCGGTAAATCCTGGATGCCTTCGGGAATGGCGTTGCGCGCGGGGCAATTCAAAACCCGCTCGGCCATATCGCACATGCCGTTCAGCATGGCGCCGCCGCCGGCCAAAATGACGCCTTCCAGAAGCTTTTGATCCATCCCGATGGTCACCAGTTCGGATCCGACGTGGATGAAAAGCTCCTCGGCGCGCGCCTCCAGAATCTCGTTGAGCTGCTTGCGCGGGGCTTCGCGCGGCAGGCGCCCTTCGTTGGACGGCACCTCGATGTAACTGTTATCGGACGTGAGGCCGAGCATGGCGCATCCGTATTCCATCTTGAGACGCTCGGCGTCGTTGTATTGCACGGTGAGCCCCACGGCGACATCGCGCGTGAAGTGATCGGCTGAAATCGCGAGACTGCGCGCCAGCAACACCGCTTCGCCGTCGTAAACCACCAAGTCCGTCGAATGCTTCCCGATGTCCACCACTGCCACGCCGCGATTACGATCGTCACGATTCACCGAGGCGTAAGCCGTCGCCACCGGCTCAAACATCGATTCCTCGATGGCGTAGGAGGCCTGTTGCACCGCGTGCAGAATCGCGTGGTGCTCCTGCTCCGAGCAAGTGACGATGTGAACGTTGGCTTCCAGGCGCGAACAGATGGAGCCGCGCGGGTAGCGCTTGCCCGAGCGGCCGTCCAGCGTAAAATCCTGCGGGAACAAGTGCAGGATCATGCGATCTTCTTCCAGGCGCACTTGCTCGCTGCGCTCCACCGCGTAGGCCATGTCGTCGATGGTCACCGGGCGCGGCCGGCGCGAATTCGTAAATGCCGCGGCTATTGCGAACCATCCACGCTCGATCCGCCTATGCCCACCACCAGCGCATCCACCGAGACGCGGGCCTGCTCCTCGGCTTCGCGCACAGCGGCGCGCACGCAGGTTGTGACGGCCTGCTGGTCGGCCAGCCGGCCCTTAGCTCCAACCGTCGGAAGGGACCTCGCTGTGTCCGGCGTAGCGCAAGCGCCCGCCTTCCAGAATCAGGATCAAGACAGCGCGTGCGAGAGCTTCCGAGATCGAGACCAACGGCGATCTGCGGCTTATCGGACATCGTGCGGAGCCTCCAAACCGGTGATTCGATCGTCCAGCCGCAGATCAAACGACGTGGCCTGCGGCATGTTGCGGTGGATCTCCGGATAGTGTTCCAGGAAGTTGCTGAGCCGCGACGAGAAGTTACGATCGCCCAGCATCAGCGTACACGGCGCCGCCGCCCGCTTGTTCGGTGATCTTCAAATCATCCAGATCGCCGGCATCCACTTCGGACACGTTATCGGCCAGCGACCCCAGCTCCTTCATCAGACGCTGCATGCGCCGCACGCGAATACCGCGCTTCTCCTGGCTCTCACCACCCGATCACGCCCGCCAGAACGGGCAGTTGGAACGCGGCCTTGGGTGGAGGATCCAGAATGACGCCCTCTTCGTCAATCAGCGCCCATCGCAGCATGGCCTCGGCGGGCAGCTTGATGAATGCCGCGGGCTTGCGCTCGGTGATCTGCACGATCGACGCGGTTGGGCCAGATCCGGCAAATGGACGGCGTCATGCACCCATCGGACGCCGAAGCAGTTCACTGCGGCGCGCGGCGAGCGGAAACAGGTAGAGGCTGCGGCCATAATCCGGTTCGAAGAGCCGCAGCACTTGCTGGCGCGACGCATACCGGATTCCGTGCAGTTCGAGGTTCGGGCTCTCCAGCCCGTAGTCGGCGGGGCCGGGCAAAAAGAAGCGCGTATCGCGAATCAGAAACTGCGCAAAACGGTCGGAGGCATAAATGCCGCCGCTCAGCACTACGCCCACCGCGATTGCTATGCCGCCAAAGCGCAGGAGGAGACGCGTGGCCGGAGCGCGCCTCGATTCTTGGACTTCCCGCTCGATTCCGACGCCATTTAGGCCGCCTCCCTGAGCTTCGCCAGAATGCGATCGCCCGCCTGCCAAACGTTGCCGGCGCCGAGCGTCAGGACAACATCTTTATCGCGCACCTTTTCGACCACTGCGTCCACGGTCTGATCGATGGTCCCGGTGTACTGCACGAGCGGTGCCCGAAATCCCGGATCCGATCGGCCAGCGAGCTGGCCGGTAAACGCCCTCGATCGGAGCTTCCGACGCGGCGTAGATGTCGAGTACGAACACGATGTCGGCCTGATGAAAGCTCTTTGCGAATTCATCCATCAAGTGCTGCGTGCGCGTGTAACGATGCGGTTGGAAGACGGCGAGGACGCGTTGAAATTTGCAGAGCTGCGCGGCGGCGAGCGTGGCGCGGATCTCGGTGGGATGATGGCCGTAGTCGTCGATGACGGTCACGCCGCGAGCTTGGCCGCGCATTTGAAAACGGCGATCGACGCCCGCGTAGCCGGCGATGGCCGCGCGGATCGATTCCAACTGGACGTCGAGTTCCAAGCCGACCGCGATAGCCGCCGTGGCGTTGAGCACGTTGTGAACGCCGGGCACGCGGAGGTGAAATGTTCCCAAGTCGCGCCCACGCGTCCGAACAGAGAAGCGGCTTTCGAAGGCGCCGCAATCGACGTCCGCGATTTGCAGGCCGGCCTGCTGGCTTCGTCCCGTACGTGATGACCCGGCGATTCACCGCGGGAAGAAGCTGCTGGATGTTTTCGTCGTCCAGGCACAGGATGGCAGCGCCGTAGAAGGGCACCTTCTGGATGAACTCGAGGAATGCCGCGCGAATCTCTGCGATGGAAGGGTAGTGGTCCAGATGCTCGCGATCAATGTTCGTGACCACGGCGAGAATCGGGCTGAGCTTGAGAAACGATCCGTCGCTTTCGTCCGATTCCACCACCAGGAAGTCGCTCTGGCCCACGCGCGCGTTCGAGCCGCCCATGGAAGCGGCCTTCCCGCCGACGACTACCGTTGGATCGAGCCCGCCGGCATTCAGCACTGTGGCGGTCATCGACGTCGTGGTGGTTTTGCCATGGCTTCCCGCGATTGCGATGCCGTACTTCAGCCGCATCAACTCGGCGAGCAGCTCGCCGCGCGGGATGACCGGGATCTGCAGCACGGCGCGCTTCTTGAACTTCCGGATTGGCGGCATCGACGGCCGAGCTCACCACCATCGCCTTCGCGCCCGCAACGTTGGCGGCCGCGTGACCTTCGTAGATCCGGGCGCCGAGAGACAGCCAATCGATCGGTGGTCGGGCTGAGCTTCAAGTCCGAGCCGCTGATTTCGTACCCCAAATTCAACAACACCTCGGCGATGCCGCTCATGCCAATGCCGCCGATTCCGACGAAGTGCAGGTGTTGCGGCTTAAAAAACATTTTAATCTTGTATTGTTTCGGCTTTCAAGTGGAATGTCAATGGACGATCACTTCTTCCAGCACGCTGGCCGCGCGGCGCGCCGCATCGGGATGCGCAAAGGTGCGGGCGCGCTCGCCCATGCGCTGTAACAATTCCGGACGGGCGCGCAGTTTCTCCACTTCTTCAAACAATCGTCCGCCGTCCATCTCGTGATCCAGCACCAGTAGCGCTGCGCCGGCCTTTTGAAACGCTTCGGCGTTTCGCAACTGGTGCTGATCAGTTGAATGGGGAAGGGAACCAGGATGGACGGCTTTCCAGCCGCCGCCAGTTCGGCCACGGCTCCGGCTCCAGACGCGGCAAATCACCAGGTCGGCGCGGGCGAACGCCCCCGGCATGTCGTCGATGAACGGCGCCACCTCGCCCTCCACTTCGCTCTCGATTCGATTTCTGGCAGCGACTGCCTGGAACGCCGCGGTCCCGGTCTGATGGATGAAGCGCACCGGAATGCGAGCCTCGCGAAAATAGCTCCAACTTCCGGTCGCGGCGTTGTTCAACGTGCGCGATCCCTGGCTGCCGCCGGTGATCAAGATGGTGAGCTTCGTTTCGCGCTGTTTCGGAGCAATGCGGAAGAACTCGGGCCGGACCGGCAGGCCGGTGATCTCCGATTTCCCCGGCGGGAAGAAGCGTGCCGCCTCGGGAAAACTCAGCAGTGCCCGATTCACGAAGCGGCCGATCTTGACGATTGGTGAGCCCCGGCATCGCGTTCGGCTCCATCACCACGAGCGGCACATGTTTCCACAGCGCGGCCATCACCACGGGTCCGGCCGCATAACCGCCGAGGCTGAAGACGGCCGAGGCCTGATACTTCGCGAGCAATTGCGCCGAACGGCGCACGCTGAAGGGAAGCTGCGCGAGAGTCCGGAGTTTCCGCATCACGCCAACCCGGTTCAAGCCGCCAATCTCGATGAACTCGATCGGAAAGCCGGCCGGCGGCACCAGCTTGGCTTCAAATCCAGTGCGCGTTCCGATGAAGACCGATTGATGACCGCTCGACTTGCAAGTTCGCGCGCCACCGCCAGCAGCGGCATCACGTGCCCTCCCGTCCCTCCACCGGCCATCACGATCGTCGCCATCCCATTCCATCGTCAATATCCAGAGTGTTCGCTTACACTGAGCAACATTCCCAGGCAAATCAGCGTGCTCATCAGGGAACTTCCGCCCGCGCTGATCATCGGCAGCGGGATTCCTTTGGTAGGCCCCATGCCCAATACCACGCTCATATTGATCAGGGCCTGGATCACGATGGACGACGTCACGCCGAGCGCCAGATATCGTCCGAAGTCGTCGTTCGCCACCCAATACAGTTGGAAGCCGCGCCACAGGATGACCAGGAATCCCGCCAGGATCGCGCCGCAGCCCCACAGTCCAAGCTCTTCGCCGACCACCGCGTAAATGAAGTCCGTGTGCGCTTCGGGCAGATAAAGGATTTTCTGCCTGCCTTGCATGAGGCCGAGGCCCAGCAATCCGCCGCTTCCTACCGCGATTTTCGATTGGCGAACCTGATAGCCCGCGTCGCGCGTGGTCACGGACTGGCTGACGTATTTCTTGATTTTGCCCTCGTGATCCAGCATGCCGATGATCTTGTAGTCCGGATCGAAAAATCCGACGATGCGCGCCATGCGGTAGGGTTTGGAGGCGACGAATCCCACGGCGACCAGTGCGCCGACCACGAGCGCCGCCGCTACGAACTTGCGCTCCAGGCCGGCGACGTAGAACACAACCGCCGCGGGAACAATGAGCACGACCGCCGTGCCGAGGTCGCCCAATCCAACGGTCGCCGCCAACACCGCCAGCGCGAGCGAGGCCGCCAGAATCGTCCGGCGGCGTGTTGATCGCCTCTCGCTTTTGCGTGACGAAGTACGCGAAGAAGATGATTAACGCGGGCTTGGCGAACTCGGAGGGCTGCAACGTACCAACGCCTTGCAGACGGAACCAGCGGTGCGTCTTGCTATCCAGGAAGAACACCAGGATCTGCAGAAACAGAACCATGCCAAGCGAGCCGAAGGCCCAGGCCGGGCTTTGCAGCATTCGGTAGTCGCGCCGCTTGAAAAACATGAGGGCGACGAATGACACCACGGCCCAGACCAGTTGATGTTCGGCGTAGTAGAAGCTCGAGTTGATGCGGGGGTTGAGCTGCGCCGATGACCGATGACGCGCTGTAGACCATCACCAGGCCGAAGCCCACCATCGCGACGATGGTCCCGAACAACAGCCAATCGGATTTCAGTCGCTGCGCCACTACCGGCCTCCCTCCGCTAAAGCGTTCACCAGATCCTTGAAGACGCGGCCGCGATGCTCGAAGCTCTGGAACTGATCGAAACTCGCGCAGGCGGGTGCAAGCAGCACCGTATCGCCGGGAGCGGCCGAGCGTGATGCCTGATCGAATGGCGGCCGGCCAGGGTGCCGCAGGGAATGACGGGGACTGCGTCGCCTAGGTGCCTGGCAATTTTTGGCGCTGCGGCGCCGATCAACAGTGCCGCGCGCGCCTTGGCTCGCAGTGGCTCGCGCAGCACGGTGTAATCGCTGTCTTTGTCCTTGCCGCCGAGAATGATCCAGAGACCGCCGTCGAAACGCATCGATCGCTTTGAGCGTGGCGTCCACGCTGGTAGCTTTGGAATCGTTGTAATAAGCGACGCCGGCGATGTCGCGGACAAATTCGAGGCGATGCTCGACGGGAGCGAAGGTGGCTGCCGCGCTTGCGATTTGCGACAGACTGGCGCCGGCGCGATCGCGCCATCAACGCCGCCGCCATCACGTTTTCGTAGTTGTGCCGGCCGCGCAGCCGCAGGTCGTGAACGTTCAGAAGCGCTTCGCCCTCCAGCTGAATCACGTCGCCTTCGAGCCACGCCCCGGTTACTCGTGCGTGCCGCTGAACCAAACGGTCTTCGCCTTCGTTCGTTTTGCGAAGCGTCACAGTGACCGGATCGTCGGCGTTCAGCACCGCGAGATCGTCGCGCGCCTTGCGTCTCGAACAGGCGCGCCTTGGCATTGACGTAGTTTTCGAACGTGTGATGCCGGTCCAGATGGTTCTGCGTCACGTTGAGGCAAGCCGCGATGGGCGCGTCGAAACGTTTCGATGGTTTCCAGTTGAAAGCTGGAAAGCTCCAGCACGTTCCATTGATCCGGGCTGCGAGGTTGCCACCATTTCGGCCGGCGCGGTTCCGATATTGCCGCCCACCTGGCAAGCGATCCCGATCTCACGCAGGATGTGCCCGGTCAGCGCGGTGGTGGTGGTCTTTCCGTTGGTGCCCGTGATTCCGATGTTCGGCCCTTCGAGACACGGCGCGGCCAGTTCCAGCTCACCGATCACCGGAACGCCGCGCGCGCGCACCGGCGCGAGCAAATCCAGATCCGCCGGCACGCCAGGCGAAATCACCACCAGCTCGGCGTCCCGAAACGCGGCTTCCGTTTGAGGCTCCACCGTCACGCCTTCAATCTCTCCCATCGGCTTTTCATCCACCGCTCGAACCATGGCCCCGTTCTGGCTGCAGCAGCTTCATCGCGGCCACGCCAGAACGCGCCATGCCCACCACGACAACCTTCGTGCCCGCCAGCTTCGCATCGCGTCATCTCAGCTTCAACGTCGTCAGCGCGAACAACGCCATCACCAATCCCGCGATCCAGAACCGGGTGATGATTTTCGACTCCTCCCACCCCAGTTGCTCGAAATGATGATGGATCGGCGCCATCTTGAAAATCCGCTTCTTGCGGAGCTTGTAGCTGCCCACTTGCAAAATCACCGACAGCGCTTCGATCACATAAACGCCGCCGATGAAGATCAGCAAAACTCTCCTGCTTGATCAGCACCGCAACCACGCCCAGCGCTCCGCCCAGCGCGAGCGATCCAACGTCGCCCATGAAGATTTCGGCCGGATGCGCGTTGTACCAGAGAAACCCGAGCGACGCCCCGACCATCGAGCTGCAAAAAATGGTCAACTCGGATGCGCCCGGCAGCCGCGCCAGATCGAGATACTCGGCAAACTGCGCGTGGCCGGTGACATAGGTCAGCGCCGTCATGGCGAACGACGCGATCAGCATCAAGCCGATCGCTAAGCCATCCAAGCCGTCCGTGAGATTCACCGCATCCGACGACCCGACAATCACCAGCACCATGAACGCGAAAAAGAAGACGAACGCGAGCGGGTAGGTGTACCAGTTGCGCAGCATGGAATCGATCAGCAGATCCGGCTTGAAGGATTTGAAGAACGGCACGTTCATGCTGGTGGAATAGGCTTTTTGCGTATGCAGCGCCAGCAGCATGAAACCCACCAACAGCGCTGCCACCAGTTGCAGCGCGAGCTTCTGCCGCACTGTCAAGCCGAGGTTCTGCTTGCGCCGGATCTTGGCGTAGTCGTCCCAAAAGCCAATCAACCCAAAACTCACCAATCCGAACATCGCGATCCACACGTAAGGATTCGTTAGGTTGGCCCACAATAGCGTCGGGACCACAATCGAGATGATGATGAGGATACCGCCCATGGTCGGCGTCCCGGCTTTCTTCATGTGCGATTTCGGCCCGTCTTCGCGAATGTACTGGCCGATCTGAAACTCGCGCAGTTTGGCGATCAGCCAAGGTCCCAACGCGAGGCACAGGAACAACGCTGTCAAGGCCGCAAACGCGGTGCGAAACGTGGCGTACCCGAACACGCGAAACGGCGTGAAGTGGCGAAACAGCTTTTCGTAGAACAGCCAATAAAGCATCTAATTGGGCCGCGCGAGGAACCTCTCCAGGGCATGCTCGACGTGGGTGCCTCGCGAACCCTTAAACAAAATCACGTCCCCCGGACGCGCGATCCGCCGCAGGTGTTCGCCTGCCGTCGGCGGCGTCGGGGAAAAAAAACGCGGCGTCAACTGCCAGGCCTGACTGCCTCGCTGCGTCGACAAGGTGACAGGCCTCGCCGCGTATCCCTACAAGCACATCAATTCCACTCGCCGCGGCGTAGCGACCTACGTCGCGATGGAGGGACTCGGACCAGCGGCCGAGCTCGAGCATCTCCCCCAGCACGGCGATGCGCCGTTTGGCTGGCGTATCACGGAGCACGTCGATCATCGCGCGCGCCGCATCGGGATTGGAGTTATAGCAATCGTTCAAAATCACCACGCCGTCCGTGGACCATACGCTCGCCGCGCATCGGGGGCGGTGCAAGATTCCTGACTACGTCGGTAAGCTGCGCGGGACGGATGCCGTAGAGCGAGGCCACCGCAGATGCCCGCCAGAATGTTCGATACGCTGTGGCGGCCGATCAAAGCGCTCTCAAATGCTACGCCGCCTACGGTGAAACTCACGCCGTGATCGGTGAGCTGTACATCCTCGGCGCGAATGTCGGCGGGCGCGTCGATCCCGAAAGTGATGGTGTAGTCCGCGATGCGACCTCGCGGAACCGGCTGACCAGCGGATCGTCCGCATTCAGCACCGCCACGCCATCGGGCGGCAACGATTCGATCAACTCGCGCTTGGCTGCGGCCACGCCTTCGATGGAATCGAAAGCCTCCATGTGCGCGTAGCCCACGTTCGTGACCACGCCGATGCGCGGCTTCGCGATCGCGCACAGATCGCCGGATCTCGCCCGCATGGTTCATCCCCATCTCGAGCACGGCGACGCGCGCCTCGCCCGGCAAACGCAGAATCGACAACGGCACACCGACGTGGTTGTTCAGGTTCCCGATGGTCTTTCCCACGGGCATACCGGCTGCGAGCATTGCGGCGATGACGTCCTTCGTCGATGTTTTGCCCGCGCTGCCGGTCACCCCAATCACTTCCCCGCCCCATTGCTGCAAGGCCCAGACCGCCGCCTGCTGCAGCGCGACAAGGGTGTCCGGAACTACTAACACCGTGCCCGGCCGCATCTCATTCGCGACTGCCGCTACTGCGCCTTTGCGCAGTACCTCGTCGACATAGGCGTTGCCGTCGTGATTTGGGCCGCGCAGCGCAAAGAACAAATCCCCTGGCGCGACGGTCCGCGAGTCGATGCTCCAGCCCGTAATCCGGGCATCGCTCTCAACGGACCAGACCCGATCGCTTGCGCAACGTCTAATCTCACTTCGAACTCCACCCCATCTCCTCTAGCACGCCGCGCGCCACTTCGCGATCGTCGAAATGTATGACGCGATCCTTCAACACCTGATACGTTTCGTGCCCTTTCCCCGCCAAAATCACGATGTCGCCGGGCCGAGCCTCCCGGAGCGCGGCCCGGATCGCCTTGGCGCGGTCCGGCTCGATGATGTGCGGTGTGTCAAAACGGCGAAGCCCCACCAGTGCGTCGTTCATGATCGCGATGGGATCTTCCGAGCGCGGATTGTCCGACGTCAGCACCACAAAATCGCTGGCTTGCGACAGCCGCCTGGGCCATCAATGGGCGCTTGGATCGATCCCGGTCGCCTCCGCAGCCGAACAGCGTGATCACGCGCTTGGGATGCAGCTCGCGCGCGACGGAAATCACGTTGCGCAACGCGTCGTCGGTATGCGCATAATCCACGACGATCAGAAACGGCTGGCCCTGCTGAACGCTTTCAAACCGGCCCGGCACGCGCGGCGACGTCGGCGATGGCTCGGGCGATGGTCTTCCAATCCAGGCCATAACTCAGAGCCGCGCCGCACGCCGCCAGGATGTTATAGGCGTTGAATTTGCCCACCAGCGGCGAAGTCAACTGCACTCGCTCGGCGCCATGTTGCACCGTGAATCGCAGTCCGTCGAAGTTCATTTCGAGCGACGAGCGCGCGCAGATCCGCGCCGTCTTCGAAGCCGTAACGCAGGGTATGAGGCGCGGGCGGAATCTGGCGGCCGTAGGGATCGTCGAAATTGATCACGGCCCAGCCTGGCGCGGCAGAATCACTCTTTGGAGCGAACAGCAACTGCTTGGCCGCGAAATACTCTTCCATGGTGTGGTGGAAATCCAGGTGATCGCGCGTGAGGTTCGTAAATACAGCGGTGTGAAACGTAATGCCGTAGACCCGTCCCAGCGCGAGCGCGTGGGATGAAACCTCCATTGTGACATGCGTTCCACCGGCCTGTTCCAGCTCGTGGAACATACGATAGAGATCGAGCGACTCGGGTGTTGTATTCACCGCCGGGCGCACCTCGCCTGCCATCCGATACTCGATGGTCCCCACCATCGCAGTGGTGATCCCGGCGGCGCGCAGCACTGCGTCGATCAGAAAGGTTGTCGTCGTTTTGCCGTTAGTCCCCGTGACGCCCGTCAGTTTCAGCCTCTCATCCGGCTTGCCGTAAAAATTGCGCGACGCCAACGCCAGCGCTTGCCTGCCATGCTCCACTTCGATCCATGCTCCGCGGAAATCCCTCCGGCGAAGGAAGCTCGCTCACTGCCGCGACCGCCCCCTTGTCGATGGCCTGCTGCGCGAATTCGCGGCCATCCGCTCGCGCCCCCGCGAAACGCGAAGAACAAAAACCCAGGCTGGACCCGGCGCGAATCGTACTCCAATCCCGACACCGGCAGCTTCGCCAAATCACTCGGCAGCTCCTTCCGGAGCCGCACGCCCTGGAGGATCTGCTCGATTGTCATGGGCCCCGCTAACGGCCAAATTGCACGCGAACCCTAGCTCCCCGAAGGCAAAATCGCGCCTGGCCCGGGAGCCTGCGCGCGCGCGACTCCGCTTCCGGTAAACTCCACCGGGATGCCCAGCGCGGCTGCTTGCTGAATCACGCTGCGCACGGTCTTCCCTTGAAAGTCCGGTACGCGCGGCCCGGCAAAATCCTGCGTCGAGCTTCCATTCCGGGCTAAAAGAACCCGCTGGTCCAAAGCATTGTTTGCGGAAGCCACCGGTCGGTCGTCGGCGGCAACGGCATCGCCCGCTTGGACCAGCGGGGGAGGGATGGAAGAACCAAGATCGGCGATCGCCACGTCGTTTTCGTCGGCCTGATCGCCACCCTCGGGAGGAAGCATTTCGGGCAAATCTTTCGGCACGTCCATGACGCGCAAGCCCGGCCGCGGCCACTTCGCGAAACACCGGAGCGGAGGTCGGTCCGCCGTAGCCGGCCGTGCCTTCGGTTCCGTTGATGGTCACCACAATCACGATCCGCGGATTGGTTACCGGCGCGAATCCCATGAACGATGCGTTATACAGATGCGTGTACTGCTGCAGCCGGTAGTCGTAGATCTGGGCCGTGCCTGTTTTGCCGGCCGAGGTGTAGCCCAGCAGGCGAGCATATTTGTGGCCCGTTCCATACGGCTTGATGACCACGCCTTCCATCATGCTGCGCATCGTGATGGCGGTCTCGGGCCGAAGCACGCGCACGGGCGGCGTTACCTTGGCGCGTCCATCCGCAGCCGGGGTTTCAACAGGAATCCGCCGCTCGCGATCACCGCGCAGGCCTGCGCCAATTGCAGCGCAGTAACGCCGATTTCGTGGCCCATCGCGACGGAACCGATGGAACTCTTGCTCCAAACGCGCAGCGGCCGGACCATCCCGGAAGATTCTCCCGGAAGCGGCACGCCGGTCTTCTTTCCGAACCCAAACCGGCGGATGTACTGGTACAGATTCTTATCGCCCACCTGCAACCCGATGTTGATGGCGCCGATATTGCTGGATCGCGCCAGTACGTCGGCCATCGATAACGAAGCATAGCGGCTGTGATCGTGAATGATGCGGCCAAAAAGGTTGATGCTTCCGTTGCCGCAGTTGATCATCGACTCCGGGCGCAAGTGTGTGGTCTCGAGCGCCGAGGAAAGCGTGATCACCTTATAGACCGAGCCAGGCTCAAAGGGAGCCGAGATGGCCAGGTTCTCATGCGCTGCGACCTCGCCGGGCTTGGGCGGCTCATTCGGATCGAAGGTCGGCACGTTCGCCATCGCGAGAATATCGCCGGTGCGCGGGTCCATCGCCACCAGGCTGCCGGACTTGGCGTGATGCTGCGCCACCATTTTCGCCAGTTCCTGCTCGGCGACGAATTGAATCCGTGAATCGATTGTCAGCCGGACATCCTGGCCGGGCTGGGCCTGTTGCTGCATGCTGGATGCGAAGCCCCGCTTCTGGACGTCTTCGGTCACCAGCACCTCGCCCGGCGTGGCCTTGCAGTTCCTCGTTCAGGCTTTGCTCCACCCCGCCGTTGCCGTCTTCTTCGAAATCGACGCTGCCGATGACATGCGCCGCGAGCGTCCGGTTCGGATAAAAGCGCTGGCTTTCGGTGCGGAACTCGATCCATTCCAAGTTCAAGTCGCGCAACCGCTTGGCCTCTTCCCGCGTGATCTTGCGTTTCACCCACAGGAATCCGCGGCGGCTCGTCGGCGGCGAATTTCAGCCTCGCCAGCAGGTCGTTCGCGTCCAGGTTCAAGACTTTCGCCAGAATGTCGGAGGCGACGGCGAGGTCGGGCACGCGCAAGGGGTCCACGCAGACCGACTCCGACGGCAGGCTCATCGCCAGGCGCTGGCCGTAGCGATCCAGGATCGCGCCGCGCGGCGCCTTGATCTCTTCCAACTTCTGCTGCTGGTCGCGCGCCAACTCCGCGTATTGGCGATGTTGGACCACCTGCAATTGAATCAGGCGAGCGGCGATCAGCGCGGCCCAGATAAAGGTCACGCGAACCAACACGTGCACGCGTCGTATCGCCAGCGGATCCATACATTGCCCCTCGGAATCGTTACTTCTTCGCCAGGATCGCGTCGCTCTTGCTGCCGTCCAGATAGACTACGGCTTCGGGCGCGGGATCGACAAAACGCTGCATGCGCGCCAGCTCTTCCAAACGCGCCGGGCTCAACAGCTTGGTCTCCGCCAGTTCCAGCGCCGCCCGATCCAGTTCCAGGCGCTGCCGCTCCTGGCGCAGGGCTTCCATTTTGTAACCGGCCATCAGCTGATTGAGCGACGGAAGCAATAATCCGATCACCAGCACCGCGAACGCAAAGGAGGAACCGATCACGCGCCAGCACACCTTCCGCGCCGCTGGGTCCGCTTCGCGCAGCACGCGCGAGTTGTCGATGTGTTTCACGTAGAGGTACACATCTTCGTTCGGAAATTGGGGAACCTCGAAGGGCTGCTCGTTGTCCAGCACCCGCGCGCGCGACGAGTCGCCGGAGGCGCCGTTCGGCGTCGTGAATCGATCCATTATCGTTGCGAGAGTTGCCATTTTCTTCCCGGTTACTTCATCTCCACTGCCCGGAGCTTGGCGCTCCGCGACGGAGGGTTATTTTTCGTTTCCTCGGATGACGGCCTGACCACGTGCTTGGTGAGTATCCTCGCTCGTCCCGCACGCGCCAGCGTCTGAAAGCACTGCTTCACTTTTCGATCTTCGAGCGACATGAACGAAAGCACCACAATCCGTCCGCCGCTCTTCACTAACTCCGGCGCGGCATGCGAGCAATTGATCCAACTCCCCTTGCTCGTCGTTCACCGCCATACGCAACGCCTGGAACGTTTGCGTGGCCGGATGGATTCTGCTCGTACGGGGCACGGCCTGCTCGATCACCCGCGACAAACGCAGTGTCGTGTGAATGGGCCGCGCCCGAACGATTGCTCTGCTGATTCTCCGCGACCTCCTTTCCTCGCCGAGTCGATAAATCAAGTCGGCCAGTTCCTTTTCTGGAGTAAAATTCACAATCTCGATCCGCGGTCAGCTCCTGGCCGCGATCCTGCCGCATATCCAGGGGACCGTCGGCCATCAACGAGAACCCGCGCTCGGGCTCGGTCAGTTGATAGCGGCTCACACCCAGGTCGGCCAGCAATCCGTCCACTCGCTCGACGCCCAGTTCCGCCAGCGCGGAGCGCAATTCCGAAAACGCTCCGTGGTGAAAGCGGATTCGATCCGCCCACCGCGAAGTGTTCAGTTTCGCCTGCTCCAACGATTCCGCGTCGCGATCGTTTGCAATCACAAATCCCGTTCCAAGCTCTGCGCGATTGCGCCCGAATGTCCGCCCAATCCCGCTGTCGTATCCAAGTACACGCCGTCCGGCCGCACCGCCAGGTACTCCAGGCATTCGGCGAGCATGACCGGCACGTGCATACATGGCCGCTACTTGAACCCTTTCGACATTGCTTACTTGAAGCCTTTCAGCTTCGCCATCTTCAGTTTCTCCGCCAAGTTGTCCTTGGCCTTGCCGCTTGCGCGCTTCGTACTCGGCCTTCGAATACACATTGATCGCGCCCTGCGACCAATCCAGCCGCACTTCCTGATTCTCCAGAGCCAGCGCCCGCCGCAAGTCGGTGGGCAACGTCACGCGCCCCTGCGGATCCACTTTGGCCTCGGCACCATAATCGTTCGTCACAAAGACAAGCGCGTCGGCGGCATCGGGATCTTCCGTAGCCAGCGCCTCCAAAATTTTTTCGTTTCCCTTCCACACGGAAATGGGGTAGATTCGAGCTATGCGGTCGTCCACGCTAGTCACGAAGAACTTCTCATCCCCAATGGCCGCCAGGTATTGCTGCAAATCTACGGGAAGCTTCAGCCTGCCCTTGTCGTCCACGTGGGCCGAAAAGAAGCCGCGAGGGGGCTCCACGGGCGTTGTTTGAGGCTGCTCTTCCACTTTTGTCCACTTTTGGCCACTTTCGGCCTTAATGGATTGTGCCACGAGTCAAAATCAGAAGGCAAGAACTATTTCTGTTTACTCTCGTCACGCTAACAGTTTGGCGATGCCACCACTAATCCTTGGGGCGATGTTACAATGAGCCCCTCCCTGTACGATCTCGATCCCGGCAGCGCCTTCCCGGACGTCGTCCGAATGGTGGTGGAGATCCCGAAAGGATCGAGCAACAAGTACGAATATGATCGTGGCCTGGGCGCTTTCCGGCTGGACCGAGTTCTGTATTCCCCCGTACACTACCCAGGTGATTACGGCTTTATCCCCGGAACGTTGGCATCCGACGGCGACCCGATGGATGTGCTCGCACTGGTCGAAGAGCCCACCTTCACCGGCTGCGTGGTGGAGATTCGGCCCGTTGGGGTGCTCAACATGGTGGATCAGGAGCAAAAGGACCAGAAGATAGTTGCAGTTCTGAATCGGGACCCGCGCTATCAACAGATCCACACGCTGGATCAGATCTTTCCGCACCTGCGGCGCGAGATCGAGCACTTCTTCAACATTTACAAGGAACTGGAAGGGCGCGAGACCAGCACGCTGGGATGGGGAGATCCGATTGAAGCGCGCAACGTGATCGCTGAGAGCCGGAGAGCATACCTAGCGCGCCGCTGAAACCGCCGCGGCCTTTTCGCTGAGCCGGATGATCGCCGCCGCGGACATGAACTTCACCGCGGTATTGGAATCGGACAGGTTCTGTTCCAGCTTCGGAATCGCATCGGGGTTGCCGCATCGTCCCAACGCCTTGGCTGCCGCGGCTCTCTCCGCCCAGGTCTTGTCGTCGGTAGTGGCGGCCTCGCAGCATCTTGAACGTCTGTGCATCGCAATCCTCAGCCAGGAGGTTCAGAGCCTGCATGCGGGCCGCTACGGCACCGTTCTTGAAGACCTGCTCGGCAGCGAGTACGCCGATGTTAAAAGGCCCCAGCAGCGCGCCGGATGCCGACTTGGCGACCGAGCACGGCCATCGCCTTCGGATCGTGACGCAGCCGGTCGGCGCGGTGCATGCGCGCCTTTGACTCCGCCATCGGTGGCTTTCTGCTGGCCGGCGACTACATCTTCGATGAAGCCACGGCCAGTTTTGTCCCCCATGTCCCACAGGGCCTTCGCTGCGGCAAAACCAACTTCGCCCGCCGGATCGTCGAGCGCCGCCTTCAGCGCGGGAAACGATTGCCGGGATTTCATCTCGCCCAACTCCGCCGCAGCGGTGGCGCGAATCAGCGAATCGTTATCCTTGAGCGCCGCTTCCACCAGCCGGACCGCCTCCGGATTCGAGCCCGATGGATCCCGTGGCTGTTACGGCCTGGCGGCGGATGAGCGGATTGGTGTCGGCGAGGCCAGGCTTCAGCACATCCCAAGCGGTCTTTTCGGGTTGCGCCAGCAGCGCAGGCCGCGGGGATCAGCAAGAAGATCGTGAGCTTTCGCCACATCTACTTGACGACAATATTGACTAGCTTATCCGGAACGACGATCACTTTCACCACTTGTTTGCCATCCAGCAATGGCTGGACCTTCGCGTCGCCGAGGGCCAGCTTCTCAAGCGCCTCGCGCGGCGTTCCGAACGCGACGTTGATGCGCCCGCGCAGCTTGCCGTTCACCTGGATCACGACTTCGGCCTCTTCTTCGCGGGCGAGATCGGGATCGTACTGCGGGCCAGGCGTGATGGAACACCGGACCTTGGCCGGCCCTGCTCTTCCCAAAGTTCTTCGGCCAAGTAAGGCGCGAAAGGCTCGAGCATGAGCGTGAGCTTTTCGATCACTTCGGCGATCACCGGACGCGGACAAGTCCTTCTCCAGATCGGTCAGCACGTTCATCAGACCCATCAACGCGGCGATGGACGTATTGAAATGCCAGCGCCCTTCGAAATCGTCGGTGATCAGCTTCAGTGTCTGATGCAGCTTACGCAGCGCCTTCCGATCGGACTCCGTCGGCTCGGCCGCGCCTTGACCGATATTTCGCGTGACGAAGCGGTAAACGCGGCTCAAGAATCCGTACGCGCCGTTCGCGCCCGAGTCGGTCCAGTCCATTTCCTTTTCGGGCGAAGTGGCGAAGAGCTCGAACACACGGCCGGTATCGGCGCCGAAGCGCTCCATCATTTCATCCGCGCTTACCACGTTGCCCTTGCGACTTCGACATCTTCGCGCCGTCTTTGATCACCATGCCCTGCGTGAACAGGCGCTCGACAGGCTCGCTAGTTGGTGATCAGCCCGAGATCGCGCATCATCTTTGTCCAGAACCGGGAGTAGATCAGGTGCAGAATGGCATGCTCCACGCCGCCGATGTACTGGTCGATCGGAAACCAATACGCGATCTTTTTCGAATCGAACGGCGCAGTTGAATTGTGCGGATCGCAGTAGCGATAAAAATACCAGGACGAATCGATGAACGTATCCATCGTGTCGGTCTCCCGGCTGCGCGGGCTCTCCGCACTTGGGACACTTCACGTTCACGAATTCGGGCACGTTTTCGAGCGGCGAACGGCCTTTGCCGCCGATCGGAACTTTGAGCGGCAGAACTACCGGCAGATCGCTCTCGGGCACCGGAACCATACCGCACTTCGGGCAATAGATGACGGGGATCGGAGTGCCCCAGTAGCGCTGGCGCGAGATGCCCCAGTCCTTGATGCGGAACGTGACCGCGGCTTTGCCGAATCCTTCGGACTCGGCTTTGGCTGTCATCACGCGGCGCGCTTCTGCGCTGGGCAAGGCCGGTGTACGAGTCCAGAATTTTCGACGATGCCCGTCGTCGCCGAAGGCTTCCTTCATCGTGGCGACGTCGGCCAGTGGACCGTCTTGCGGCCTGATCACGGGACGAATCGGGATTCCGTATTGCTTGCAAAATTCGAAGTCGCGCTGATCGTGCGCGGGCACGGCCATGATCGCGCCGGTGCCGTAGCCCATGAGCACGAAGTTGCCGATCCAGATGGGAACCTTCTCGCCGCTGAATGGATTGATCGCGTAGCTGCCAGTAAACAGGCCTTCCTTCTCGATGTCGCCCGGACCTTTGGCGGCGCGCTTGTCGATCATTTGCTTGACCAGCGCTTTCAATTCCGGTGAAGCGAGTTCGGCAACCAGCGGATGCTCGGGCGCTAGAATCACGCACGTCGCGCCGTAAATTGTGTCGACACGCGTAGTGAAGACGCGGATCGGCTTCCCGCTGCCTTCGAGATGGAAATCGATCTTCGGCGCCTTCCGACCGCCCGATCCAGTTGCGCTGCATCAGCAGCACGCGCTCCGGCCAGCCCGTCTTCTAACTCGTCGATCGCCGAGAGCAATTCGTCTGCGTAATCGGTGATGCGGAGGAACCATTGCTCGATTGCGCGCTGCTCCACGGGCGTCGACTCGTGGCGCCAGCAGCAGCCATCCACCACTTGTTCGTTCGCGAGCACGGTCCCGCACTCGTTGCACCAATTCACCAGCGCGTTCTTGCGATAGGCCAGGCCGCGCTCCAGCATCTTCAAAAAGAACCACTGGTTCCAGCGATAATATTCGGGATCGCAGGTAGCGATTTCACGCGACCAGTCGTAACTGAAGCCCATGCGCCGATGCTGCCGCTTCATGTTCTCGATGTTGTGCATGGTCCATTCGTAGGGATCACGCTTGTTGGCGATGGCGGCGTTTTCGGCCGGAAGACCGAACGCATCCCAACCCATGGGATGCAGCACGTTGAAGCCGCGCATGCGCTTGTAGCGCGCCAGTGCGTCGCCGATGGTGTAGTTGCGAATGTGCCCGATGTGCAGCGTGCCGCTCGGATACGGCAGCATTTCAAGCACGTAGAACTTGGGCTTGCTCGAATTCTCTTCAGCCTGGAAGAGCGACGCGTTGGCCCAGCGCTCGCTCCACTTCAACTCGATCTGGTTATGGTCGTACTGCTTTTCCGGCATAGCTTTCTGAGGCTGGTGGCAGAGCTTCGGTTGTTGGGGATGCGGCGAAGCCCGTCTCTTCAATATAGCCGTGTCGGATATGGTCCGTGCGCGGATACCGCGGCACTTCCATCGGCAGGCCTGTCGATCATCGCAATGCTTGGCGACTGCGAGCTAACTAGCACGGGATCCGCGCGAACGACGCGGCCAACATCGCAAAGCACGGCGTGTCGTTCGAGGAAGCTGCGACGGTCTTTGGCGATCCGCTAGGACGCATTATGAAGGACCCGCGACATCTGAAGATGAAGCAAGGCTTGTCCTTCTCGGGCTCTCAAGTAGACTGCGCTTGTTGGCGGTCATGTTCACGGATCGCCGGGAAGCAATTCGGATTTTTAGTGCGCGACGAGTAACGCGCTCGGAACGAAAAAACTATGAAGAAGGCCTTAACTAAGCGACCAGCATCAAAGCAGAGCGCCATTGACGAGATACTACCAGAGTATGACTTCAGTAACGCCCGACGCAACAAATACGCATCCAGTTATGTTCCCGGCAGTGTGGTGGTGGTGCTCGATCCCGATGTCGCCGCTACGTTCGGAAGTTCCAAAGAAGCCAACGACGCCCTGCGAGCTCTAGCGGGAATCATACAAAAGCGCGGCCCGCATAAGCCGAAATCAAATCGTTAGTTCGCGACGTACAGCATCCACCCGTCGCCGATCGGCCGGAACGAGTATCCGTTTGTCGCCACTGCGAGTGTATCGTTAGTCACCGGGGTCAGTTGTTGGCGGCAAAACACGTATCCCCGCGTCGAGGAGCTTATCGACAAGTAGCCATATGTCTCAACAGGAATCCAAAGTGAGTCGTAACGTCTACGATCAATGTAAGTAAATCTCTTTGATCGGCAGGTGGAGCTCTCCCTTCAACTTCGCTATCAGCTCACCGGAGCCTTTAGGTTCGCAGATGTAGGGATCTTGGGGATGCGGGCAGTCGGGTTTGCTGGAGAAGGAATCCTGGGCGACATCGCGAAAGACCGTCTTGTTCTGTCTAAGATCGCGATCAACATGTCATCGGTCAGAGGATGACCCGCGCAGGAACCGAGCAGCGCCAAAACCGCGACTGCCGCTAGCACGCACTTCGATTTCCGAATGCGAGCATTGACGTCGCGGCACATTTTAGCGAGCAACCTGCTTCCTGCTGCTTTTCCGGCAAAGCTTCTTCAACGCTTCCATATTCCTCAACTCGTCGCCTTCTTCATCGACGGGAGTCTCCAGAATAAAGGCCTTAGTGCGGAGCTTCGGGTGGTTGAGGATGCGGCGAAACCCGTCCTCTCCAATATGCCCTCGTCCGATATGTTCGTGCCGGTCCACGTGCGATCCGAGCGCACCTTTGGAATCGTTGGCGTGGATCACGCGCACATTCTCGATGCCCAGCACGCGATCCATCTCGGCCACCGTCTGCTTCAATCCGGCTGCGGAGCTGACATCGTAGCCGGATGCCAGGCAATGGCAGGTGTCGATGCAAAAGCCAATCTTGAGATCGGTCAACTCGGCCGCGAACTGCCGCATCACGCCCAGCTCCTCGAAGCGGCTGCCCAAGGCCGCGCCGGCTCCCGCGGTATTTTCGAGCAATACCGTGAGATTCGCCGTATCGAGCCCCTGCGCCGCTTCGGCCAGTGACCGGATCACCGCATAGATGCCCTGCTCTACGGAATGCCCCTTGCAATTGCCGGGGTGCGCGACCAGATACTCCGCGCCGATGGCCAGCGCCCGCTCGATCTCGCCGCGAAACGCCGCCGTCGATTGCACTCGCAGAGGCTCGCTGCACGACGCCAGGTTGATCAGGTAGTTGTCGTGGATGACGAGCGGCTTAAGATCGTATCGCTCCCGGGCGCGTTCGTAGCAGTTTCACCGCGCTCGGCGCGGGCGGCGACGCACGCCACATCCGCGGACTGGCCGAGAAGATCTGGAACGTGTTCGCACCAAGCTCCGCTGCTTTGATCGCTGCATTTTCAAGCGATTTAGCGATGGACGTGTGGATCCCGATGCGCAAGGAAATCCGATGGTAGCAGGCGCTAAGGCCGCTCAGCCCGTCTGCCGATATAAGGACATGCGATCTCTCGCCATCTTGAGCGCTCTGGCGGCTGCTTTCCTCCTAAGCGCCTGTGCGCGCGCCAGGGTAACCACGCACATTCAATCCGATGGTTCCTGGACGCGAACCGTGGCGCTGACGGGGCAACGGAAACCGGAAGGCGTCCAGGCCAAACCCACGCTCGAGGACACCTTCGTAATTCCAACCGGCCCCGGGTGGAAATCCACCGAAGAGACCAAGGACAGCAATCGCAGCGTGACGCTGGAACGGTCCTTCCCTGCGGGCGCCACGCTGCAAGGCGACGTGTCCATCAAGAATTCCGAACCTGGCAAACTGCGGCTCGTAAATCTGGTAACCATCAAAGCCGCTGGTCCACACCAATTGGAGTACCGCGAGACGCTGCACTGGACGGGCGCGCCTAGCAAGTTCTTAGGCGACATCCAGCTCGGACGACCTGGCTCTCTTGAAATCGCATCTTCCCAAGCCGCTGGCCACCGACGCCAATGCCCGCGCGCTGGTTGACAAAGCGGCGGAACTCTCGGTCCCTGTGCTGTTCGGGCCCGGCGACCCGTTGCTCGCCATGGGCATGTTGCATCCGGACCTGGCGCTCTACCGCCTGAACCAACGGATCGGTTCGGTGATGGTGAAAGCGATGGAGCAGCAGTTCGGCGACAAGATGCAACCCGCGGAACGCCGCGAGGTGGCCCGGCAGCTGATTCAAGAAACGTTCAGCGCCAGTAAATTGACGCAACCAGATCCGGCCGTCGCCGCGGCAGCTTCCGGGACTAGCTCCGGGCTCACGCCCCTGATGTTCATCGTGCAGCCGCCCGGCAAGGTGGTTTCCACCAACGGCGAGATCGACGAATTCAGCGGCGAGATCTTCTGGGCGTTGTTTGAAGATGCCGCCTCGTATAAAGACGTTGTCATGACTGCCGTGTTGGAAACGAACTGAGCCGCTTAGGGGTACAATGCCCCCATGTTTGTCCCACTGACACCCATCCGGTGTCTCCACCGCGCCGTGGATCTGTTCCCGAACAAAATCGGGATCGTCTCGGGCGCGCGCCAATTTACCTATCGTGAATTCGGCGAGCGCTGCGAACGGCTGGCCAGCGCGCTTTTGAAGCATGGCATCCAGCCCGGCGACCGCGTCGCTTATCTGAGCTTCAACACGCATCAGTTGCTGGAAGGCTATTACGGAGTGGTTTTGGCACACGCCATCGTGATGCCGCTGAATGTCCGGCTGTCGCCGCTTGAGCTGAAAAACATCCTGAATCATTCCGGCGCGCGGATGCTGCTGTTCGAAAATGATTTCGCGCCTCTGGTGGAACAGCTTAAGCCCGCCTGCCCGCAAATCGAGCGCTTTGTCACGCTCGACGCCAAGATCCCGGCCGCCGATCTTACTTATGAAGACCTGCTCGATCAAGGACGCGCCGAGCGCGCCGACGTTGCAAGCTTCGACGAAAACTCGATCGCGGAGTTGTTTTACACCAGCGGCAGCACGGGCGATCCCAAGGGAGTCATGCTGGCCCATCGCACGCTTTATCTGCATGCGATGGCGGTGGCGGGCGTGTACCGTGAGCCTGAAACCATCGTCGATCTGCACACCATCCCGCTGTTCCACGCCAATGGATGGGGCCGGCCGCAAGCGTCCACCATGCTCGGAACCAAGCAAATCATGATCCGCCGCTTCGATCCGCCCACGGTGTTGCAGTTGATCCAGGAACATGGGGCAACCGACATGGCACTGGTCCCTACGATGGCCAACGCTCTGCTAAACTGCCCCGATCTGGCGGCCTTTAATCTCTCCAGCCTCCGCTACATCGTGCTGGGCGGCGCGGCATCCTCGCCCGAGCTGATCGAGCGCATGGAGAAAGCGTTCCAATGCGAAGTCTACGCGGGCTATGGCCTGACGGAAACCGCTCCGTTGCTCACTACCGCCTGCTCCAAGCCGGGATTGAGTTACGCTTCCGACGCCGACCGTTATCGCCGCCGAGCCATGGCCGGATGGCCGGTCTGGGGCATGGAGGTACGCGTCGTAGACGCCGAGATGAACGATGTCCCGCGCGACATGCAAACCTCGGGCGAAATCGTGACGCGTGGCGACCATGTGATGGAAGGCTACTACCGCGAGCCCGCCATGACCGCGTCAGTAATGACCGGGCCCTGGTTCCACACGGGCGATATGGCGGTTTGGGACGAGGAATCGTTCATCCAAATCGTGGACCGCAAGAAGGAGATCATCATCAGCGGCGGCGAGAATATCTCTTCCATTGAAGTGGAAAAGGCGATTTCCGCCCATCCGGAAGTGTTCGAATGCGCCGTGGTCGCAGCTCCCGACGATACCTGGGGAGAAGTTCCGGCCGCGATCGTGGTGCGCAAGCCGGAGTCGGCCCTGACCTCCGATGACCTGCTCGCCTTCCTGCAGGCGCGCCTCGGCAAGTTCAAATTGCCGCGAATCATCGTGTTTAGCGGCGAGCCCTTGCCCAAGACGGGAACCGGCAAGATCCGGAAGTTGGTGCTGCGCGAGCAGTTTTGGCAGGGCAAAGCGAAAAGGGTCCAGGGTTGATCCACATGCGAAGGCTCCCCGCTGTACCCGTCCGGCGTGGTATTCCGTCTATAGGAGAATTCGAAGAGAGCGACGAACTCGGGAAGAGGAGGACCTAATGAAACCCGCGCTTTTGCTCATGATCGCCTCGTTCACCCTCGCTGCTCAGATCGGCCCGTATCCGCCGGGCCAGTTTCCGGGTCAGTATCCGTCGGGCCCCTTTCCGGGAGGAGGTAGCCCGGCCGGAAGTCCGCGAGGCTCCGGGAGGAATACGCCAACCGACACCCGGCAGGTCACCAGCGAGTCGTCACAGAGCTACCGTGGCGTGGTGCGAAAGATCGAAGGCACAACGCTCGATCTGGAAATTGAGGACACCCGGTTTCTGATTGTCGATTTCTCCATGGCCAATCCCAAGCCGCCCGACCTCAGAGTTGGGGATGGCGTGAACATCGCCGCCTCCTCCGACAAAGATGGGATGTTTCACGCCGCCAGCATCGAGTTTGACCGCGAGATTGCAAAAACGATCAACGAGAACGACGCCATCGCCGTCCAGCAGGAAGAAGGAAGGACCGGACCGCCGCCGACCATCCTGGTCCGGCCGGACTCTTCCTCGAGTGACGGTGACGACTCGGGCCCTCCAGTGCTGAAGCACGGAAAACCGGCCGCGCGTGCCTCCGCTCCGATTCCTGAAGACGCCCCGGCAACTCCGTCGCGAGGTAGTCTGGCGTCCGACCAAGCGCGGTCGTCCGGCAATCCGCGTATGGCTCTTGTAGAAAAGGCCCGCGAGGTGGCGGCGACTTTCCTGGAAGGATTGCCAAACTATGTCGTCCAGGAAACCGCCACGCGCTATTACAGCGAAACGCGCCAGCCGAGTTGGAATGTCATCGATCTCGTTTCCGCCGAGGTGGTCTTCGATGAGCACAAGGAGAGCTACCGCAATATCCAGATCAACGGCAAGCCGTCCAAGAAACCGCCGGAGGAGTCGGGCGCCTGGTCCACCGGTGAATTTGGAACCATCCTCGCGAGTCTGTTTTCTCCCTACACAGACGCCCAGTTCAAGTACGCGCAAGACGACACCATTTCCCATCGAGCCGCCTCCGTATTCGACTTCAAGGTGCTGCGCGTGCGCTCCAATTGGCGAATCTGGGTTCCCGGACAATACGTTCTGCCGGCGTACCGGGGCTCGGTCTGGATCGACAAACACGACCGGAGAGGTGCTGCGGCTGGAGATGCAAGCCAAGGAGATTCCCGAGGCGTTTCCCGAGGTCTCAATTGAAACGGCCGTTGACTACGATTCCATCCGCTTGGGCTCGCCCGAGCAGTTCCTTCTGCCGGTGCATTCAGAGGTGCTGAGCTGCATGCGGAGCTCCAATCAGTGCCAGCGGAACGTGATCGAGTTCCGCAACTATCATAAATTCACCGGCGAATCGAACATCGAGTTTAAGTAGCGGGTTCGATTCCAAACAGCGTCAAGTACTTGTCGGGTAGCTTTACCGGCTTCAGGTCGGCTCCCAGAAACACGTGCTTGGTTCCGCCGGCTGCGAGCGGCCGGCCGCTCGATGCGTCGCAAATTTGGTAGCCAAATTCAACCGCGCGCCGGCTCGCGCTGGCGATCCACGTTTTCACTACGATCTCGTCGTCGTAACGCGCGGGACGAAGGTACCGGCAATGCGCCTCCACCACCGCCAGCAAGATTCCGTCGTCCACTTCCATATCGCGATAACGGATTCCTGCGGTGCGGCAGTATTCCGCGCGGCCCACTTCCATCCAGATCAGGTAGTTGGCGTAGTAAACCACGCCCATCTTGTCGGTCTCGGCGTAGCGCACGCGTAAGCGCGTCTCATGCGAACGAATGGGGCGTTGCTCGGGTACTGCACCGGCGTCAAGCATGGGTGATGTTCTTGCGGAGCTGTCTCATCTCTTTCCCCGTGAACAACATGTCACTTGGAGCGATTCTCCGCTCCCGGCAATACGCCAGATACAGATAGCCGTAACTGCGCGTGATGTAGTCGCCCGCCGAGAATCCAAGCAACCGCGCCGTGTTGTCGATCCATCGAGGGCTGCCTTCGATCTCCAGATAGTTGCCGATCGGCGTTTCATCCAGCAGCACCTTGCCGGTGCTGGGAGCCTTCGCATACTCGGTGCGGAACTTCTCGTACCGAAAAATCGGGTGGTAGCCGATCTCGTTGAAGATCTGCTCCACTTTGAAGGCATCCGGCAACAAAACTTCGATCTCGTGGCGCTTCTTGTAGCGGCCCTGCTCGGATGGACCTTTGTAAGTAAGCAGATTGTGAGTCCCGACGCGGCGCACGCGGATCAGCTTGCCATGGCTGCGCAGCGAGCGATTGGAGGTGTCCAGCAGTACGTTGTATTCGTGCAAGCGGCTTTTGCAGACTCGGAAACCCAGATCGCGCAGGGCGCGCCGGATCTTACCCAAGTTGCCAGGAAGACGGAGTTTGATTTCGATTTCGAACTTCAATGGGTGAGCCTAGCATTCTATGAAAGCAGAACGAGGGGCGTTCTCACAAGCCGCAAGAAATGTTTGATCGAGAGTGGGCCGCGCAGCGGGCCGTTATACTGAAGTTATGGCGGGTTTGGTCAAATTGGCAGCCGCGCCGAAGCTCGACTTAGGGATCCTGAAAGCCAAGCAAGATCGACTGTTCTCGATTCTGAAGCCGATGCGGCGCGTTATCGTGGCGTACTCGGGCGGCGCGGACTCGGCGTATTTGGCATGGGCGGCGCATCGCGTGCTCGGCGAAAATGCCGTGGCCGTTACCGCGGATTCCGCCTCAATCCCCGAGTCACACAAGAGCGACGCCGAGGCCTTCGCGCGCGAGTGCGGCTTCCGCCACGAATACATCGAGACCCGCGAGTTCGACAATCCGGATTACACCAAGAACGACCCGAATCGCTGCTTCCACTGCAAGGACGAACTTTTTACGCGCTTGGAAGTCGTGGCGCGCGCACGCGGCATCGAGCACATCGCTTACGGTGTGAATGTGGACGACCTGGGCGATTACCGGCCCGGGCAGTCGGCCGCCAAAATGCACCAAGCCAAAGCGCCGCTCGTTGACGCCGGCTTGACCAAAGCAGAAATTCGCGAGTTGTCGCGCCTGACTGGCCTCTCCACGTGGGACCGGCCCGCGGCCGCTTGTCTCAGCTCGCGCATCCCGTACGGAACACCTGTGACCATAGAAAACGTCAAAACTGTCGAACGCGGCGAAGAAGCCCTCCGTCAACTCGGCTTCCGCCAGTTCCGCGTGCGGTTCCACGGCAAACTGGTCCGCATAGAAATCGCGAAGGATGAACTCGCGACCGCGCTTACGCCCGAAATGGCCCAGAGATTCGTTGAAATCTTCAAGCCGCTGGGCTTCCACTACGTGACCATCGATCTGGAAGGCTACCGGCAGGGCTCGCTGAACGCCGCGCTGGCTGACAACTAATTCCGCGTCCCGATGCTTTCGGTGCGCCCCGCCAGCGGTTTCACGATCGATCCGCCGCATACGCCGACTCCCGTGTTCAGCAGCGCGTTGAGCAAGTTGTAGAGGACCGCGTACACCAACTGTTCATTCACCGGCTGCTTGCCCGGCATGCGGAACGACGCAGGAAGCTCTTTGGCAATTTGCAGCCGGACCGCGCCCGGGAGCATGCGCCCCGACCGGTCCTTTTGGTTCGCGAGCGACATCGGTGTCTGCAACACCGCCCCGGTTTTGCCATCCACATAAAACTGGCAGCGCGAAAACCAGCCCAGATTGCCCGGATCGGCGGCGTCAAACAACAGCAGCGGCGCTTGGCGGTCGACGGCCGACAGGTGCAGGTTCATGGATCGCTGGCTTTCTTCGATGCGATACTCGAAGCCCGCTTGCTTGGCGATATTCGCCACGAAGTCGGGATCCAGTTCGAGCAGGAGGAACTTATGCTCGCCGGCCAGCAGGACCTGCATAGGACCTATTGTATCGCCGGGGCGTGTTCCAGCGTTCGCGATATAATGACAAAGGAGTTTATCCATTTGTCCATCCGAAGCTTTCTGCGCTTGAGCGCCCACATCCAAATGCTGCCCGTGCTCGAAAGCGGCGAAGAGACGCTGGTGGGCGGACAAGCCGTCATGGAAGGCGTCATGATGCGCGCCCCGCACAGCTATTGCGTGGCCGTGCGCAAGCCGAATGGCGAGATCGTGACCGAACAGGCCCCGCTCGCGCGTGTCTCAGAGAAATATCCGATCTTCAAGCTGCCGATTTTGCGCGGCCTGGGAACGCTCGGACATGCCATGTACCTGGGAGTGAAGGCGCTGCAGTTTTCGGCCATGGTGGCCATCGGCGAGGAAGCCGCCAAGGATGGCGAGAAGGCGCCCGGAGCTCAACGGCTGGATGCTGGCCGCTGCCCCTGGCGTTTTCGCTGCTGTTTTTCCTGTTCATGTACAAGTTCGTGCCGCTGTTCCTGGCCACCGAGCTCGGCAAAGCCGTTCCGTCGCTGCATGGCCGCTTCGCGGTGAACATGATGGACGGCGGCATCCGCCTCGTCATCTTCCTGGCGTTCCTCTACATTCTTTCGCGCATGAAGGACATTCGCCGCATGTTCCAATATCACGGCGCCGAACACAAAGTGGTTTTCAATTTTGAATCAGGCCAGCCGGTGACGGTGGAAAACGCGCAGAAGTTCGTCACCTTCCATCCGCGCTGCGGGACCAGTTTCCTGCTGCTGGTGATGGTGCTGGCGATTCTGGTCTACCCGCTGCTGCCCTTCGACGGATTTGCCGCCAAGCTGATCGCCCGCATCGCGCTGCTTCCATTGATCGTCGGCGTCAGCTATGAATTGATCCGATACGCCGCGCGGCATCAGCAGGGCTTGATGGCCACGCTCACCGCGCCCGGCCTCTGGTTGCAGCGCATCACAACGCAGCCGCCCTCCGACGAGCAAGCCAGTGTTGCGATCCAAGCGCTCGACGGCGCCATGCAGCTCGAAGAGGCGCAAGGCGGCGAGTTGGTGATCGCTTAACGCGCATTCGACGCGCGCTGGAATCCGCCATGCAATTTTCGCAAAGGCTCAACGATATCGAGGCACGGTTTGACGAGGTGACCCGCCAGATGGCGGACCCGGCTGTCATTGCCGATGGCGACGCCTATCGCAAAATCGCCAAGACGCGTTCGGAGCTGGAAGAAGTGGTCGGCAAATACCGCGACTACAAGCTCGCCAAGAATAATTACGACGAAGCGCGCTCCATGGTTGAGGATCCCGATCCGGAACTCCGCCAGATGGCCGCCGATGAAATCGCGCGGTTGGAACCGGAACTGGTGCGCATCGAAGAAGAGCTGAAGGTGCTGCTGCTTCCGAAAGACCCGCTCGACGACAAGAACATCGTGCTCGAAATCCGCGCCGGCACGGGTGGCGACGAAGCCACGCTGTTCGCGGCCGAAATCTTCCGCATGTACACGCGCTACGCCGAATCGCAGCGCTGGCGCGTGGAAGTGACGTCCGTCGAGCGAATCGGCCGTGGGCGGCCTCAAGGAAGTGATCGCGCTGGTCAGCGGCAACAAGGTCTACAGCCATCTCAAATACGAGAGCGGCGTGCATCGCGTGCAGCGCGTGCCCGCCACCGAGCAGCAAGGCCGCGTGCATACCTCGGCCATCACGGTCGCGGTGCTGCCCGAAGCCGACGATGTCGAAATCAAGCTCGAAGCCAAGGACGTCCGCATCGATACGTTCTGTTCCTCCGGACCCGGCGGCCAATCGGTCAACACCACTTACTCCGCGGTGCGCCTCACGCACCTGCCGACCGGCTTGATCGTCTCCTGCCAGGACGAGAAATCGCAGATCAAGAATCGCGCCAAGGCCGAACGCGTGCTCCGATCGCGGCTTGTACGAAATCGAGCTGGAGAAGCAGCGCGAGGCGATCGGCGCCGAGCGGCGCAGCATGGTGGGCTCGGGCGACCGCAGCGAAAAGATCCGCACCTACAACTTCCCGCAGAACCGCGTCACCGATCATCGCATCGGCCTGACCCTGCACCAGCTCGACCTGGTGATGGAGGGCCGCCTGGACCCGCTGATCTCCGCGCTCACCAATTACTATCAGACCGAGAAGTTGAAAGAGCAAGGCGAAGCGGCCTAGGGCTGCGATGACCTCCAGACAGGCTCTCCGCCAGGGCACCAAGCTTCTGGAAGAGGGCAAGATCAGCGCGCCGCGCCTCACCGCCGAAGTTCTTCTGATGCACGCGCTCCAGCGCGACCGCGCGTATCTCTACGCGCATTCCGATGACGAGCTCACCGAGCTCGCCTGGATTCACTATGGCCGCTATCTTCACGAGCGTCTGAAGGGCAAGCCGACCCAATACATCACCGGCCACCAGGAGTTTTACGGCCGCGATTTCCGCGTGACGCGCGATGTCCTGATCCCGCGCCCTGAGACCGAGCATCTGGTGGAAGCGGCCACGGCACGCATCAAATCGGGCGATCTTGTCGTGGACGTCGGCACAGGCTCAGGCGCGATCGCCATCACTCTCGCGCTCGAAACCAAGGCGCGTGTCTTCGCGACCGACATTTCCGGCGCCGCATTGGGCGTCGCACGCGCTCAACCGTTCTCAACCGGCGTCCATTTCTTGGTCGGCAATCTCGTAGACGCCTTTCGCGATCACAGCATCGACGTACTAGTCTCGAACCCTCCCTACGTTCCGCGCACCGACGAGCCCGGCCTCCAGCGCGAGGTCCGCGACTATGAACCGCACGTCGCCCTGTTCGGCGGTCCGACCGGCCTTGAGATTTATGAACGGCTCATTGCCGACGCCACGCGCGTCCTCCGCCCCGGCGGTTGGCTGCTGCTCGAACTCGGCTACAATTCGCTAGACCCGGTGCGCGCGATGCTTCAAAGCGGATGGACCGACATCACCGTAATCCCCGATCTGGCCGGCTTCCCGCGCGTCCTCGCGGCACGAGTCCTCCCCGACCCCGGTTGAGTGCTCGATCGAGCAGCTATTGACTTGGCTCGCTCCATTGCTGGTCGTCTTTACCCTTCACGTAGACAAAACCCGTCAGCTTATCGTCGTTCCAATCCCGGCGCATTCCAAGGGTCGCCATAGTGCGGTTGCTGTGGGGCTCGTAGAATCTGAGTCCCCAGTCCTCGTCCTTCTCGCTTGGCGCATCGTTCTGAAAAAATCCAAAGTGGACCCTAGTCCGCTCGTGGTCACCCAACAGAATCATTGGTCTCTCATCGACGCGGGAGAGATACAACACCACCCGGTCGTTGCCATCACCGCCCCTCATCACCATTTTGGGTGTGTAGGACCTAGGCCAGACGCCCAATATGACACGTTCGCGGTTCTGACCGTCCAAGAAAACAAGCGCCGTGTCGTTCTCCTGGTTGGGGCCGATGAATGCTCTGACCCGGCCCAAGTTGTCGACCAGCTCGAGTCGCGTTGTGCGAAGAGTACCATGGCCATAAATCGACTCAGGTCCCATTCCGCTGAAGAAATGAAGGGTCCAGGCGCCAGCCAAGCCCGATACGAAGGCGATCAAGGGGACTGCGAGATGTCTAAGGTTCATGTGATCTTAGACACCACTATTGCATCGTTTCGACATTTGTATTGATACGACAATGCAGGTGCTGTTGACCGGGGCGAATTGCAGGACTTCCGTTCCTACTTAGTCGCGTTACACTTCTAGCGTCGGAGCGACCAAGTGAAGACCTACTTCCACGTCGACATGGACGCCTTCTTCGTCTCCGTCGAAGAGCTCTTCGACCCGTCCCTCATCGGCAAGCCCGTCGTCGTTGGAGGCCAGGCCAATCAGCGCGGCGTCGTCTCCGCCGCCTCGTACGCCGCCCGCAAATTCGGCGTCCATTCCGCCATGCCGCTCCGCACTGCTGCCCGCCTCTGCCCGCACGCCATCTTCGTCGACGGCCACCCCACGCGCTATCGCGAATACTCCGGCAAGATCTTTGAAATCCTCAAGAGCTTCTCGCCGCAAGTCGACATGGCCTCGGTTGACGAAGCCTACATGGATCTCACCGGCACCGAGCGCCTGCACGGTCCGCCGCTCTCGGCCGCCCATCGCCTGCACGCCGCCGTCAAGCGCGACACCGCGCTCAACTGCTCCATCGGCATTTCCACTTCGCGCATGGTCGCCAAAGTCGCGTCCGACCAAGCCAAGCCCAACGGCGTTCTCTGGGTGCTGCCGGGCGAAGAGGCCCGCTTCCTCGCGCCGCTCGACGTCCGCAAAATTCCCGGTGTCGGTAAAGTCACCGAAAAGAATCTCGCGGCCTGGGGCGTTCGCAAGGTCGGCGACCTCGCCGCTCTCGACGAAGATTTCCTGCGCCAGCATCTCGGCCAATGGGGCCTGGCGCTCGCCGGTAAATCGCGCGGCATGGACGCCGGCGGCTGGTTCGATCACGAAGTGGGCGACGACAACGCGCCCAAATCCATCAGCCACGAGTTCACGTTCAACGAGGACACCGCCGATTCCGACGCGCTCGAATCCACGCTCGCCCGGCTTTCGGAAATGGTCGCCCGCCGCCTGCGCGAGCACGATCTCCACGCCCGCACCATTCAGTTGAAGCTCCGCTACACCGATTTCTCCACCATCACCCGCGCGCATTCCTTCGATCACGGCACGCAGCTCGACACCGAAATCTTCCGCGAGATCCGCGCCCTCTTCCGCGCCAATCGCAAACCCAACTCCACCATCCGGCTGCTCGGCGTCCACGCCTCCGGACTCAAGCGCATGGAAGGCCAGCTCAACATGCTCGACGAACCGAACACCAATCGCTGGCGCAAGGCGATGACCGCCGTCGACCGCATGCGCGACAAGTTCGGCGAGGACAGCGTCTCGCTCGCCATGGGACTCAAGGGCCGCTTCCGCGAACGCGTCCACGAGAACCCCGCCGGGCTCCCCGGAAAAACCCCTGGCGAAGACAAGCGCACGCATAGCGGTAAACTACAAACAGGCACCTGGAAATGAAACAACTCATCGAAGACATCGCGAAGGCTCTTGTGGATTTGCCCGACGAGGTCAGCGTCAGCGAAGTGCAGGGCGAACAGGTCACCGTGCTGGAGCTCAAGGTCGCGGCCAGCGACTTGGGGAAAGTCATCGGCAAACAGGGCCGCACCGCGCGATCCATTCGCACGCTCCTGGGCGCCGCTGGAATGAAGCTGAACCGCCGGTTCACGCTGGAAATTCTGGAATAACTCTGAAGCTCGTCACCATCGCCCGCCTGCTGCGCGCGCGCGGAAACAAAGGAGAGCTGGCCGCACTCCCGCTCACCGGCCAGCCGGATCGCACTGGAAGTGTGTTCGTCAACGGCGTACCCATGGACGTGGAAAACACCTGGATGCACGGCGATCACCTCATCTTCAAGTTCAAGGGCGTCGACACGATTTCCGACGCCGAGAAGCTGGCCGGCGCCGAAGTTGCGATCCCGTTCGAGCAGCGCGCCGAGCTCGACGAGGACGAAGTCTATCAATCGGACCTGATCGGCTGCGAAGTTTTCGACGCCACCGGCCGCTCGCTCGGGCGTGGTCACCGATTTCGAAGAAACCGGCGGCACACCGCTGCTCCAGGTCGGCGAGAATCTGCTCATCCCCTTCGCGAAATCGATCTGCACCAAGCATCGACCTCGATCGCAAACGAATCATCGTCGCCCTGCCGGACGGATTACTTGATCTAAACTAGCCACAGATGAACACTGATTAACACAGATCAGAAAAAATGTTTTATCCGCGTCCATCTGTGTTCATCTGTGGCTAAACACCCATGGTCTTCCGCATCCTCACCATCTTCCCCGACTTCTTCCAAGGCCCGCTCCAATACGGCGTCGTCGCCAAAGCCGCCGAGTCCGGCCTGATCCAGATCCACATCCACGATCTCCGCGACTGGACGCACGACCGCCATCGCACCGTCGACGATCGTCCCTTCGGCGGCGGCGAAGGCATGCTGCTCAAACCAGCGCCCATCTTCGAGGCTGTTGAAAGCATCTGGCCCGAACGCCAGCCCAACCAGCGCTTGATCCTGCTTTCGGCCCAAGGCCGCGCTTCGATCAAGAAACCGCCCGCCGCCTCACCCAATACCAGGAAATCTTCCTCATCTGCGGCCGATACGAGGGCGTGGACGAACGCGTGGCCGAGCACCTGGCCGACGAAGAGCTATCCATCGGCGACTTCGTCCTTAGCGGCGGCGAACTCGGCGCGGCCCTGGTCATCGATTGCGTCGCCCGGCTGCTCCCCGGCGTACTCGGGAACGTTGACTCCTCGGTCCAGGAATCCTTCACCGCCCCCGACCTCCTCGATTGCCCGCAATACACGCGCCCCGCCGATTTCCGCGGCTGGAAGGTCCCGGAGGTACTGATTGAGCGGCAATCACGAAGAGATCCGAAACTGGCGCCGCGAAGCCGCCCGGGACAAAACTGCGAGACAGCGCCCGGATCTACTACAATAGAAATTCAAGGATTTGTCACATGCCGAACCTCTTACTGACCAAAGTCGTCGCCAAACAAATGCGCCAGGTGCCCGAATTCCGCCCTGGCGACACCATCCGTGTCCACGTCAAGATCAAGGAAGGCGACAAAGAGCGTCTTCAGGCTTTTGAAGGAACCGTGATCGCTCGCAAGAATTCGGGGGTCGGCGAAACTGTCACGGTGAGAAAGATCAGCTTTGGGCAGGGTGTGGAGCGCATTTTCCCGATCCACGCGCCGGTGATTGACCACATCGACGTGGTGCGTACCGGCCGCGTGCGCCGCGCGAAGCTCTACTATCTACGTGAGCTCAAGGGCAAAGCGGCTCGTCTCCGCGAGCGCGACTAATCCGCGCTCTTCGGCGCGCGGTCCTGAGTAGTAATGAAGTGCCAGGGAAAATACGAGCGCGACGCCCGTGCGCAGGGCTTCCAGCACATCGCTGGTGTCGATGAGGTCGGGCGTGGCGCTTTATTTGGCCCGGTCTTCGCCGCAGCGGTAATCCTGTCGCCCGATCGCCCCATTCGCGGCCTGCGCGACAGCAAGCTTCTGGACGCCGAGCGCCGCGAAACTTTGGCCCCTCGGATTCGCGAGCGCGCCATCGCCTGGTCCGTTGCCGCCGTGGACGCCTACGAAATCGACCGCATCAACATCCTCCAGGCTTCCCGCCTGGCCATGCGCCGCGCCGTCCAGCGCCTCACTCCCGCGCCCGATTACCTGCTCGTTGACGCCGTGACGGTCGACCTTCCCGTTGCCCAGCGCGCCCTCATCCACGGCGACGCCCTATCGCAATGCATCGCCGCAGCGTCTATTCTTGCGAAGGTGGAACGCGACGCCTGCATGCGCGAGTGGGATCTGGTCTTCCCGCAGTACGGTTTCAAGAATCACAAAGGCTATTCGACCGACGAACATTGGAAAGCGCTCGAAACCCATGGCCCCACCCCGTTGCATCGCTTCAGCTTCTGGCCCGTGCGCGAACACGCACCGCACGCGCTCTGGACCGGCTACCCAACGCAAGCCGGCTTGTTCCCCGAAGTAGCCGATGAGTCCGAGGAAGTCACATGCATCCCGTAGAACCCCGGATGCCCGGCCTGGAGGCTTCCGGCATGACTCCCGAGCGCGCCAGGCATACCTGGGTCCACAAACTCGGCATTTTTCTTTTTGTCATCGTCTGCTTCGAAGTCGGAGTATTCCTCCTGATTTTTCCGTGGACGCAGCAGTGGGAAGGCAACTCGATCGCGAGCTTGCTGCCCAGCTTGCTCCATTTGCCACGCGGCTACTGGACCAGTTCCTACTTTCGCGGCGCCTTGAGCGGCCTTGGCGTGCTGAACATTTCCATTTCGATTGGCGAGCTGCTGCGCTTGCGCCGTCCCACGCACGGCCCGCCGCCTGCTGATCGACTGGCCGCCTGATAGACTGAAGATATCGACGCTATGAAACCCACCCTGGATCGTGGAAAAACGGCAGCGGCAGCCGAACCGGGCGCGTCCGCGGCAGTTGCCAGGCCCGAGCCTCCCCGCGGAACGATCGCCGAATGGACCATCACCATCCTGCTCTTGCTGTTCGGCACCACCACCCTGGTGCAGGCGTTCGTCATCCCCACTGGTTCCATGGAAGACACGCTGCTCATTGGCGATCATCTGCTGGTGGACAAACTCGCGTACGCACCGTCGGGAAGCTTCAGCAAATACGTTCTGCCCTATGAGGAGCCCAAGGACGGCGACATCATCGTGTTCCGCTATCCCGTCGACATCACGCAGACCTTCGTGAAACGCGTGATCGGGGTTCCCGGCGATCACATCAAGATCATTGACCAGCAGGTCTATCGCAACGGGAAGAAGCTCACCGAGCCCTACGTCGTTCACAAGAGCACCTACGGTGATTCGTTCCGCGATAACTTCCCGAATAGCGAACCCAACCTCAACTTGCTCGACCGCGCCAAGGACATGCTGGCCGGAAACGTCGTCAATGGCGAAGTCGTGGTGCCGCCCGAATCCTTTTTCGCCATGGGCGATAACCGCGATAACTCGCTCGACAGCCGTTATTGGGGCTTCGTGCCGCGCGGAAACATCATCGGCAAGCCGCTGATCATCTATTGGTCGTACAATGCCAGCACCGAAAGCCTGGCCAGTTCTTCCGTAAACAATCTCGCGAGCCATTTCCTGGATCTGGCGGAGCACTTCTTCACCAAGACCCGCTGGGATCGCACATTCCGGTTGATTCATGGCTACTACAACTACTAAGCCCGCTCAACCGGCTTCGCCCGCTGCACCTGCAACTCGCCATTCCATCGCCGAGTGGACCATCACCATCCTGATTCTGCTTTTCGGAACCTCCACCATCGCGCAGCCGTTTGTGATCCCCACCTCTTCGATGCACAACACCTTGCTCACCGGCGATCACCTGATTGTCGACAAGCTGGCCTACTCGGCGGCGGACGCCTTTAGCAAACACGTGCTGCCCTATGAGGACGTACAGCGCGGCGACATCATCGTCTTCCGCCATCCCACGCTCATTACCGTCGATTACGTGAAGCGCTGCATCGGTCTGCCGGGCGATCATATTAAGCTGGTCGACAAACAAGTCTTTATCAACGGCAAGCCGCTGGACGAGCCTTACGTCATCCATCAAAACGATTCTTTGTTCTATCGCGATAATTTTCCGCGGGGCGAGCCCGAATACATCCAGGATCCAAAGATGGCCCAGCGCGCTTATCAGATGCTGCACGACGACGTCGTGAATGGCGAGTTGGTGGTGCCCCCGGGCAATTACTTCGCCATGGGCGATAACCGCGACAATTCGCTCGACAGCCGCTACTGGGGATTAGTGCCGCGCGACAATATCGTCGGAAAGCCGCTGGTCATCTTCTGGTCCTACGACGCGCCGACGGACGATCTTGAGGGCTACAACTTGCACCACATGTTCGATCTCGCGACGCACTTCTTCACCAAGACCCGCTGGAACCGCACCTTGAAATTGGTGCACGGCTATCACGGCTATTCGCTAAATTGATGTCTCGCTCAGCCAATTACTACGGCCTGATTCTGGCCGGCGGCCGAGGCACGCGCTTCTGGCCACGCAGCCGCCGCTCGCATTCCAAGCAGGTCCTGCGTTTCGGTGGCGATCGATCACTGATCCAGCAGACCGTCGATCGCCTAAGCGCGGTCATCCCGCCCGAGCGCCTTTGGGTTCTTTCCAACGAGCACCTGCGCGCCGAAATCGTCCGGCAATTGCCCGAGGTTCCGAAGAAGCCAGATTCTGGCCGAACCTGCCCAAAGGAATACTGCCCCAGCCATAGGACTTGCCGCGCACATCCTGCAATCCATCAATCCCAAAGCCGTCATGGGCGTCTTCCCGTCGGACCACGTGATCGCGAACCCCGTGCGCTATCTTCAATTCGTTCGTCCCGCCTTGCGCGCCGCCGCGGATGGAAAGATTGTCGTGCTGGGCGTTCAAGCGCGCTGGCCCGAAACCGGCTACGGCTATATCGAGTTTCCGAAAAACGTACGGGCTGGATCACGCCAGGCCGCCGAGGTTCGACGCTTTCGAGAAAAGCCGGATCTGAAAACCGCGCGCCGCTACGTGAAGGCCGGCAATTTTTATTGGAACGCGGGCATGTTCTTTTGGAAGACTTCGGTGCTGCTCGATGCGCTGCGCGAGTATCTGCCCAAAACCGCGGCCCTGCTCGCAAGCTTGCCCGAGTTCTCCAACCGCCGCTTCGCTTCGAAACTAAAGGAAGCATTCCCGCACTGCGAGAACATCTCAATCGACTACGCCGTGCTCGAAAAATCACCGCACGTTGTGGGTTTCGCCACGGACGACTTCGGCTGGAACGATGTTGGAAGCTGGAACGCGGTATATGAATTGCTCGCGCGCGACACTAACGGCAACGTCCTCCGCTCCGAAACCGTCGTGCAATCCAGCTCGGGCAACTACGTTCATGCCGACGGCAAACTGGTGGCGCTGCTTGGCGTAAACGATTTGGTGGTGGTCGATACTCCGGATGCGCTCCTGATCGCCGACCGCTCGCGCGCCCAGGAAGTCGGTGATATCGTCAAGGAATTAGAAAAGCAGCACCACCATCTGCTCTAACCCAGGTTCGTTATCTATTCCCGTGAGTTCTGCTTCAAGCGCCGAAACAGGATCGGATCGTCCAGGGCCCGCTCATCCAAGCCGAATTTGAAGAAGAACGCCTCAACCTGCGGCGCCGGAGCAGTGAGCACGGGATGATTGTCCTCGATGAAACTTGCGAGCGAGCTCGGCACTTGCTCGCGAATCCATTTCGAATCCACGAACTGAACTTTCAGCCCCTCGTTCACCGGGCGAATGCGAAGAAAGACGTGGCAGGGAATCGCGAAGGCGCCTGGGTCGGGCGTGGTCAGGTCGAGCATCCTCTGATCGCCGATCTTGAAAAGCCGTCCCTCCATTCGCACGATCTGCGGAGTTTCCGTGCCCTCCGCTCCCAACCAGTCAATGCGATAACTCTGCTCGTCGCCCGCTTGAACGATGACGACGGCGTCGCCAGAGTTCCAGGCGCCAGCAAGACTCGCATCGAAGACGGTATTCCCCTTGTTGGCTAAGCCCTGAACGGAAGGCAAATCGCCGCAACCCGTGAGCAGGACGGCGGCGAAAACTGCTGTAATCCATAACGCGCGCATCGGAAACCTCCTTTTGATCCCGAACCCGCTTACTTGGCCGCTGCCGGCATGTTCTCGCTAAACCATTTCGCTACCCGCTCGAACCGGTCGCGGATGTGCTCCGGATCGTGGAACCCGTGCCCCTCGCCCGGATACACCACAAGCTCCGTCTTCACCCCGAACGTTTTCAGACGCGTGCCAGAATTCGTACGATTGCGGCGGCGGGCACTCCGCGTCGCGATCGCCCACGATCACCAGCGTCGGCGTCTTCACGTTCTTGATGAAATTGATCGGCGAGCTCTTCGCATACACCGCCGGATCGTCATACACCGACGCGCCGAAATACGGAATCATCCACTGATCGATTCCGTTCTCTCCGTAATAGCTTTGCCAGTTGGCGATGCCCGCGCCCGCGAACGCCGCGCGAAACCGATTGGTCTGCGTCACGGCCCACATCGTCATGAAGCCGCCGTAGCTCCAACCCGCGATGCCCACGCGATCGTTGTCCACCGGATAATTCTTCACCACCATGTCCACGCCGGCCAGAATATCGTCCAGATCGCCGTGCCCGAAATCGTGGACATTGGCGCGCGTGAAATCTTCGCCCTCGCCATAACTGCCGCGCGGATTCGGCAGGAACACAAAGTAGCCTTGCGCGGAAAGAAGCTGCAGCGGCAATCCGGATCGCGGCCAATTCGCGCGAACTCCCGCCGCCGGCCCGCCGTGAACGTCCACCACCATCGGATAGCGCTTCGCCGGATCGTACGGCTGCGGGAAAATCAGCCAGCCTTGCACGTCGAAGCCGCCGCTCTTCCACTCGATGCTCTTCGCTTCGCCCCACGCCGCGTTGTTGCCCGTCGTTGGAATGCGTGAGCTGCTGCCATTTCCCCGTTGCGCCCGCCCAGACCTCCGGCGGGTGACCGAATGAGCTTCGCACCACCGCGCTCGTCGCCGCGTCGCCCGAAAATAAGCCGCTCTCCGCGCCCTTCCACGACGTTTCCACGCTTCCGGACGCGAGATCCAGCGTCGAGACCGCCGATTCCCCGCCGAATATCTTCCGTCATGACGATCTGCTTCGACGATGGCGACCAGCGGAACCAATTGGGCGACGCCTTTCGATCCGGCGTCAGATCGCGCGGCGCGCCGCCTTCGGCCGGCAGCGCATAAATGTCGCCGCCGGTCACGCCTTCATCGCTCATCAACCCGCCGATAAATGCGATCGTCTTGCCATCCGGCGACCACCGCACGTTGGCAGCTTGCATGCGGTGGCTTCAGAATGTGCCGCACCGCGCCCGACTCCGCGTTGATCGCGTACAACTCCGCGATGTACCAGTTGTTGTCGCCATCGCCTGGCGCTGCCAGATACGCCAGTTTCTTGCTGTCCGGCGACCAGTCGAACTCATATACGTACATATCCGCCGGCGAAATCGCGCGCGCCACTCCGTGGCCACGTTCACGATCGCGAGGCGCTTCTCCGACGATCTCAGAGGCGATCACGCCCGTGGCCGGCGCCGTCGCTTCCGTGGGACCCGGCACGCGGCTGTTGCCTTCGATCTCGAGCAACGCGATGCTCTTGCCATCGGGCGACCATTGCGGCAGTTCGACGTAGCCCTTAAATTCGCCGATCTTTCGAGGTTTTCCACGTCCCGGCTTCTCCACGACGTAGAGCTGCATCTGGCCGTGCGAATCGGCATCGGAGAGAAACGCGAGCCTGCCATCCTGCGACCACGCTAAACCTTGCGCCATCGTGCGCTGGATCGCCGATGCGCTTGGCCGCGGCGCCGGCCTCATGTAAATCCTTTATGTAAACAGACACGGTCGCCGGCTCGCCTTCGTTCTTGCCCGGGGAAGACTCGATCCAAGCCACCTTCGCGCCGTCCGGCGAAATCGCTACTTCGCGAAATTCATGCAGCGCGAAAAGCGAATTCAGCGCGGCGTCCGGTGCGGCTGGCGCAGCAACCAGCGGGAGGCAGGCGAAAACTGCAAGTGTCGGGAAAATGTTAGAGCGCAACTAACACGTATTATAGCGTGCGTTTATTGCGCTGGAGCCGGCCCTCGGCGCCCTCTTGCCTTCTGATAGCGGCCGGCCTTCTTTCACCGTGTAATCGGAAGGCACCGTGAACAGCGCCGGATCAGGCTCCGTCCGCGTGATGCCGGTCAACTGATACACCGACTCGCCGTATCGCGGATCGCTGGTCTTGCTCATTACGACCACTTGGAGGTCCGCCGAAAACCAGGTCTCGGTTACGATGTCGATCTCCTTCTCATTTCCTTCCTGCACCCGCCGGAATCGCGCGCGTCACGCGCTTGCCTTCCGCATTGACGCCTTGCATCACCTGCGTACCCAGGTCCTCGGTCTTCGCCGATGCGAGATTTCGCTCTGGACGTGTCGCGCGCATTCGCTTGGCCGCGCCGGTGGAATCGCCGTTGAGCGAGCGGCTTTGTTCTCCGGATCGAGCACGTAGCTCTTGCTCGCCACCGGATCGAAAATCATCACCGTCCGGCCCGCGCCGCGTCCCGCCGATAAAGCACCGATCGCTCCGAACGACCGTTCTGTGCGCGTCCGCCCCTGGCTGTCGCGTGCAATGGAACCAGTGCTCGTCCGCTGAATATGATCGCCATTCGCCAGCGTTTGCGTGAACTGCGTCGTCGCCTGCGCCGAATACGGCGAGCCTTGCACCACCTTATTGGCCATGCCAAACTCCGCGCGCACCAGCGCGAAATCGCCCCGCTCACCCATGTGCCGGCCCGGCCCCTGGGCAAACAGACTGCTAGCTACCAGTCCAAGCAGAGATAATGATCAATAGTTCTATCAGCATGATTTCCTCTTCTACTCCACCAGCCGCACGCCGCGCGCCAAGCCGTCCTGGCCCAGCAATAACTCCGCTTGCACTGCGGCATCGGCGCGCTCTTCATCCACGGGAAATCCCATCAGCCGCAAGGACGAAACCGGCAACTGAACGCGAACCACCATCGCGTTCTCCACCGCCGGCAATCGCTTCGGCTTCGGGCAATGGATAAAAACTCGCATCGGAATCTTCCTCAGCGGCCACGGGCCAGCCGCGATCATCGCAGCAGCGGCAGGTGCGAGCCGGTTTCGGCGCCTCCCGAATCCACGCCAAAAGCGCGATTCCAGCCGCGATTGCCGCCACGCCTACCGAAAGATACCCAGACCCGCAGCGCGCCGCCGCCGTTTCCGCTTCCGAAACTCGGCCCGTAGCTGCCCCTCCACGCGACTCGGGCGCTTCTTGCGGCCCATCCGCCGCCAGCGCCCGCAAGATTTTCTAAAAGCTCCCGGTTGTCTTCCATACCGCATCCCTTTCGCTCGCGCGCATCTTCTCCATCAGCAGCGCCCGAGCCCGATGCAAGCGCGACCGCACCGTTCCAATCGCGCATCCCAGCGCGCTCGCCGCCTCGGCGTAATCCCGCTCGTGCAAATCGCACAGCACCACCACTTCGCGATACGCGGGCGGCAGCGCCAGCACCGCATTCCGCAGCGTTTCCACGCGCTCGTTCCGCGCCAGATCGCTCAGAACATCCTGTGCTCGCCCGTCAACTGGCCCGCATAGTCGCCGTCCGCGTCGTCCAGCACAGTTATATAAGGCCTCTCGCGCTCCAAGGCCTCGCAGCACGATATTCCGTGCGATTCCATACAGAAACGCCGCCACCGAGCCGCGTTCGCTGTCATACCGTGCCCGCCGACCCCATCACCACCATGAAAACGTCCTGCGTCACTTCCTCGGCGATCTCCGTTTTGCCGCTCATCTGCAGCGCAAATCGGTACACCAAGCCCTGATGCCTGCGATAAAACTCGATAAACGCCGTTTCGTCGCCGCCTGACAGCAGCCGAAGCAGATCGCCATCACTATGGGACGGGGATTCCAGCATTAGTTGATTGCGGCGATCTGCATCGGCCTTTGATAAGGATTCCGCCCGGCGCCCGGAAAGGTTCCAAATATTTGCGGACATATCAGGAATCACGCAAGCGTTACCACCGTCGCGCCCCATCCGCCGGCCTCCGCTGGAGCATCGGAAAAGCTTGCAACAAAAGGCGTTTTCGCCAGAATGGACCGCACCATCTCCCGCTGCACCCCGATTCCCCGCCCGTGAATGATCCGCAAAGCGCGGAAGCCCATGCGATGCGCCTCTTCCAGGTAATTTTCTACCACCGGCTTTACTTCGCGCGCCGGGACGGTGTGCAGATCGAAAACATCGGTGACGGGAATGCGGATGGGCTCTTCGTCGCACACAACTGCTGTTAGCCTAGCATTGTGAGTCCTTTGGCAGAGTACCTGGCGCGCCTGGAAGCCCGCCGCCGCGTATCTGAGCTCGAGCAGAAGCAATTCCGCCGCATCGGGAACGCTCGTCTCGCGGCCGGCTTTGCGGGAGTTGTGCTCGCCTTCTTCGTTTTTGGCGAGGTCTGGATCTCAGTGTGGTGGCTCTTGATTCCTCTGGCGGTTTTCGCCGCCCTGGTGATCGTTCATGCGCGCGTGGTGGAGCGGCTGGAGCGATCGATTCGCGCCGCTCAGTTTTATGACCGCGGCCTGGCGCGTCTAGAAGACCGCTGGATGGGGATGGGCGAAACGGGCGAGCGCTTTCGCGATCCCGCGCACGTCTATGCCGAGGATCTCGATCTGTTCGGTAAGGGCTCGCTGTTCGAGCTGCTCTCCACTGCGCGAACCCGCGCCGGCGAGGATACACTTGCGCGATGGCTGCTCGCTCCCGCATCCCAGGCTGACGTCTCCGCTCGTCACCAGGCTGTGCAGGAGCTTCAACCCATGCTCGATTTGCGCGAGGATCTTGCGGTGCTGGGCGCCACGGTTCGCTCCAGCCTCGATCCCGATGCCGTGGCGCGCTGGGGCGAGGCGCCCGAGGTCGAATTTCCACCTGGAGCGCGCTATCTTGCGCCGCTGTTCGCCGCCGCGCTCGTCATCTCGTTCGCGCTCTACATGGCTGGTGTGCTGACCCGCACACCCGTCCTCGCCGCAATCTTCCTGGAACTGGGCTACGGCTTCTTTCTTGGCTCTCACACCGAGCGCGTGACCACCGCGGTCAGCTCGCCCTCCCACGACCTGGCCTTGTTCGCAAAACTGCTTCAGCGCTTGGAAAAGGAGGCCTTCCGCGCCCCTTTGCTTCACCAACTTCGGGCTCGGTTGACGGCCGGGCACCAGCTTCTAGCTTCCGCCGAAATCGCCCAGTTGGGCCGGCTCGTCGCCCGCTTGGATTGGCAGCGCAACCTGGTCTTTGCGCCGCTTGCCATCGCGCTGCTGTGGAGCCCGCAAGTGGCCATGGCCATCGAGCGCTGGCGCAAAATTTCCGGGCGCCACATTCGCGAATGGATCGACACGGCCGGCGAGTTTGAAGCGCTGTGCGCGCTCGCGGGTTATAGTTACGAGCATCCCACAGATGTTCTGCCTGAGTTGGCCGACATTTCCGGCGGCTGCTTTGAAGCTGAAGCCATCGCGCATCCGCTCATGAGGGAATCCCTCTCCGTTCGCAACGACGTGAAACTCGGCGATGAAACACGCCTCTGGATCGTCAGCGGCTCGAACATGTCCGGCAAGAGCACTCTGTTGCGGACCGTCGGGATCAACACCGTGCTGGCGTGGGCCGGCGCTCCGGTGCGCGCGCGCCGCCTCAAGATCTCGCCGCTCAGGCTGGGCGCTTCCATCCGCGTCCAAGATTCGCTGCAAGACGGCCGCTCGCGCTTCTACGCCGAGATCACGCGTCTGCGCGAAATCGTCGCGCTTACCAGGGGCCCTCTCCCCGTCTTGTTCCTGCTCGACGAGCTATTGAGCGGCACCAACTCGCACGACCGCCAGATCGGCGCCGGAGGCATCGTGAAAGCGCTCATCGACCACGGGGCCTTAGGTCTGATCACCACGCACGATCTCGCGCTGGCCCACATCGCCGAAGCGCTTCCCGGCCGCGCCGCCAACGTTCATTTCGCCGACACGCTCGAAAACGGCGAGCTGCATTTCGACTACCGGCTGCAGCCCGGAGTGGTGGAGCGAAGCAACGCGTTGGATCTGATGCGCTCGGTGGGGCTGGAGGTTTAACGTCAAATGCCCGGCCAAGGTGTGGTTAGTTTTCGGAAGGTCTTTCGACGTGGTCGATGATCAGGGTCTTGATTTGGGCCTTGGAAGACTCCAATTTCAGCCCCAGTCGCTCCTGGAGCGCTGTGAAGATGGAAGGGCTGGCCGGTTCATCCAGTGGGAGCGCGATCAGAGCTGGCTCCGGCGTCCATTGAAGTTCTATATCGTACCTGCCGGTCAAACTCGTCTTATCTACCACAAATGCCTGGATGAAAAATGCGAGTGCATCGGCCAGATTGGCGGAACTCACCTGGTGGCCGCCGGTGTGGCCAGGCGTGTTCGGCAGATACCCGCACGCGACGTTGGACGGGCAATCGCCAGGCTCAGATTCCCGAAGTTTGCCAGGCTTGCTGACGACGAGATTGTAGCCCGCGGCCTCTCTCGTCTCCCAGTGCATCCTGAGCTGAAAGCGATCCTCCAGCAACCGCTGAACCATTCCGGGAATATTGAGGCTTTGCGGATTGCCTTCCGCCTTTGCGGCGAAGTCGTAGCGTTCTGAACTGACCCAGTCCGGTGCGCCCGAGATCTGATACCGCCTCAGTTGGAACGCGTACTCAATGAGAAGCCGCAGAGAACAGTTGGCCGCAGTGAATCGCCCGCCGCGCGCAGGATTAAACGATTGGATTCGCTCGCCCGAGTGGTTCGCTTTAATAGCGGCGACTTCAAATACCGGCGGCCCAGTAGATTGCGCCGGCTGTGCCCAAGCCGCCATCCCAATGAGGATCGTTTCGGCGAACATGGCAGAAGCGGCAGTTGCTCGACGCACTCTTTAGACTAACGAATCACCCGCTATTGTAGGTTTTCTTAAGGTGACGAAATTGGTTCGTACACAGCGACCGATCCGAAGTAAGCAACGAAGATGCGATGGGTGGCGGGGTCCACTGCGAGCGAGTGGCCGCCGAAGCGCGTCGGAGCGTTTTCCAAGACACGATATCGATCGGCAGATTCCTGCTGGATCACCGTCATGCTGCCGATGCCGTTCGCGGTATAAACCCGACGCAATCCGGCATCGTAGTCCGCCCCGTCTGTACCCGCGCCGATCGGCAGCACCGTGACGACGGCTCCCGTATCCGCGTTCAGCACGATCAGCTTGCCGTTGCAGGTGCTGAACAGCCGGCGATTGCCAACATCGAAGGCTAGTCCGGTTGGACCTTCGCCAGGAGCTAGGGGATAGCGCTTCATCACCGCACGCTTTTGCAGATCCACGACGACAAGTTCGCTGGTGTCCTCCAGGTTTTGGTAGATCAAGCCGGTCTCGGCATCGGCCTGCGCATATTCAGGCTCGCCTCCGAGCGGGATCGTAGCCACCACCGTCTGTGTCGACGGATCGATCAGAGTACCGGTTTTGCCGGCGTGGTCGCCGACATAAACCAGGTGCACCTTCGCATCGTAGATGATGGCATCTGGTCCATCACCGGCGGGGATTTTCTTCAGCAGTTTGTTGTCGGCGAGATCGAACACGTTGACGTTGTTATCGCCGCTGGAACTGGCGAAACCGAGATTGCGCTCCGGCACGAGGGCGATGCCATGCACGCGGCCGAGATCGCCGATCGTAGCGATGGTGCGGTTCGCCGCGGTATCGATCACGCCAACCATTCCGTGGCTGGCATAGCCTGCATAGAGCCGGGAGCCGTCCACGGTTAGATAGTCGATAAAGGAACGGCCAATCTGGATCGGAGCAGGGATGGAAATGGTTGCGACCGGGCGCACGGCTTTCGGCGCCGGTCGGAGCAGCGGATAAAAGTTCAACGCCGCAATTGCCAAAGCGATAATGGCGACCAACGCGCCCAGCGCCTTCAGAAGGATGCGGACGAATCGCATTACGTTCTCATTGTGCTCCGACACTCATACTGGCACACAATACCGCGTAATGTCCCACGGTTTGGGCGCGGATCGGCGCTGGAACGCCCTAGAACGAGGGCACGGCCAAAACTTCCAGCAGGTCAAACTTATCGTCGTCGGGCCGTGCTAGTCAACTTAATTCTGGCTTTAATTCGCGCGCTCGTAGATAGTCGATCGAGTATATCCTTGGGCGCGCTTTGGAAAAACTGGAGAAGGTCGCCAAACCCTTGGCCGGCGCCAGCGGAAAGTAGACTACGCTCAGCACGCGCCTCGGGCGCATGTCGACCGGATAGGCTGGCAACCGCGTTACGTCCACACTCAAGTTTTGGCACATTGCCACGCTCTTGGTGGTGGTGCGAATGCAAAAGTCGATCGTGCTACACTGCTGGCCGGTTTTTCCGACGCAATATTTTTGTAGCGGCTCCGGAATCCACAACACCGGTATGCCACCCTTCATGCGACCCAGATGTGGATCCTGCACGAAGAGCCATTTCTCCAGCTCAAACGTACCATTGTGAGGCGCAGGGAGCGAGGGTTGCGCGAAAGCGATCGCACCGCTGCCGAGACAAACACCGGCGACTGCAAGGAGCCTTAGCACCGTCACTGCTCCACCGTTTCGCCCACGCCCGGAATCCAACGCACCAGCGCGTCACGCAGCTTCTCTAATCCCACCGGCTTGCTGATGTAGTCGTCCATGCCCGCGGCCAGGCATCGCTCACGATCGCCCGCCATGGCGTTGGCCGTGAGCGCGCAGATGGTCTGGTGACGGCTCTTCCCCTCGCGGCTCCGGATCACCGCCGTGGCCTCGAAGCCGTCCATGTCCGGCATCTGGCAATCCATCAGCACCAGATCGTATCTTTGCTTTTCGAGCGCTTCCACCGCCTCGCGCCCGTTCACTACCGCGTCGGCCGACAAACCAAGCTTCTGCAGCAAGCGCAGGGTGATCCGCTGGTTAATCTCGTTGTCCTCCGCCAAGAGAATCCGCGTCGATGGCCGGGCCGGGCTCTTGCTCGGCGCTTCCTTCGGCGCGGCCTTCGGAACTTCTGTGACTCGCGCGCTGGCTGTGGCCGTCTGCGATTCGGCGGCTTTCACTTGCGGCGCCGACGCTGGACGCGCGCGATTCTGCGGCTGTACGGGCGGCGTCGTTGCGGCCTTCGCCGCGTTTCCAAAGCTGACTGTGAACCAGAAACGGCTGCCGCGGCCCGGCTCGCTGTCCACGCCGATCTCCCCGCCCAGCAATTCCACTAGTTGCTTCGAGATCGCGAGACCCAGTCCCGTCCCGCCGTATTTCCGCGTGTTCGAGTCATCGGCCTGCGTGAAGGTCTCGAACAGGCGCTCCCGATCGCTGGCGGAAATCCCGATCCCCGTGTCGCGCACCGTAAACCGCAATCGCGATTCCTCGCGCGTCTGGCTCACCAGCTCGGCCAGGATCGCGATGCGTCCACGCTCGGTAAACTTCACCGCGTTGCCCAACAGATTCGTGAGGACCTGGCGCAGCCGCGCCGGATCACCTACCACCGCATCGGGCACGCTCGAAGCGATCGAGGAAACAAACTCCAGGCCTTTACCACTCGCCCGCGCCGCGAACTCCGCGGTAGACTGCTCGAATGCCGCGCGCAACGAAAATGCCACGCGATCCAGACGCAGAGTTCCGGCTTCGATGCAGGAGAAATCCAGAATGTCGTTGATCAGCGACGTCAGCGAGCCGGCGGATCTTTGGATTGCCTCGGCGTACTCCCGCTGCTCTGGGTTGAGTTCCGTACCCAACAGAAAATCGGACATCCCCAGCACGCCGTTGATTGGAGTGCGGATCTCGTGGCTCATGTTCGCGAGAAAACGGCTCTTGGTACGCGTGGCTTCCCGGGCCGCGGCCAGCGCTGTTTCCAGCTCTTGATTCTTTTGCTCCAGCTCCTGCGCGGCGTCCTTGAGCCGCTGCTCGGCCGACTTTGCTCGCCGTGATGTTGCGAACGATCGCGATCCATTCGTCCCAGTTCAGGGGCAGCAACCGCATCTCATAGGTTTGCTGGCCTAGCCGGTCCTCAATCGGGAACTCCACCACTTGCACGCCGCCGGTTTTGCGCACTTTTTCTTGGGCGCCGCGGACGCGTTCCAAAACACCCGCCGGCAGCATGTCCTGCAGATTCCCGCCGGCAAACTTTTCCGCGCTCAGAAGCGAATCGGAGCTCTGCCCGGCTTGGGCATCCAACACCGCGCCGTGCCGGTCCACGCGCAAAAACAAATCCGGGAAGGCCTGAAATAACGCGCGAAGTTCCGTGGCGTTTTGATAGGCGACGGCTTCGCTTTGCTTGCGATCCGTGACATCGATGGACGCCATGCGCATCCCGATCACCACGCCGTAGGTGTTGCGCAGCAATTGCTCGTGCACTTCCACGGACACCCTGCCGCCGTCCTGCACGCTCATACTCGCGCTGATACGGCACCGGCACCATCTTGCCCGTCCATCTTTCGCTGGATCTGCTCGCGATACCGGGCGCGCTCCGGTCTCCGGAATAAAGTCGGCGCAATGCAAGCCCAGCTAACTCGCTCTCCTCGCGACCACGCAGCTTGCATTCCGCGCGGTTGACTCGCCGCACCGTGCCCTCGCGATCGATTTCCAGATATCCGATCGGCGCCGTCTCAAACAAATCGCCGGCCACCTCTTCAGTCGAACGCAGCGCCTGCCAACTGGATGTTCACCTCGGAGCCGCGCTTGCGCCAGCGCATCCATAGCCACACCAGGACGGCCAGACACAGCACGACCGGCAAGAGAGCCATAGTCCAGCTATCGGAGGCAGGAATTAAATCCTTTAGTTGTAGAATCTTCGCCCGATTCTCCAGCCCCTGGTCCGAGGAAAGATTAGTCTGCGATCAGACGGATGCCCCCGATGCCGCCGTGGATGTCCAGGCGAACAGTGGTTTTCGACCGTCCCAGGGCGTCATTCACGTAGCGGCCGTCCCTCTTCTCCAGGCCGCTGGTGTGAATACCGCCGATACCGCCCTCCGCCTCGGCTTCAATCCCAACGTTCGACGGAAGATACACAGTTGCCTCGCCTACGCCGCCCCGGATCGAAACCGAGTAGTCGTTCTTTGGCGTGCCTCGCAAATCCATGCGCAGCTCCCCAACCCCCATTTCAACATCCACCCGCCGCAGCGACAGATCGGCCAGATCCAGGTGAGTTTGGCCTGCGCCGCATTTCACCTCCAGGTCCAGTGGCTTCCCGTTGTTGAAAGCCAAGTCCCAGTGATACCGGTTGGGTCCCCCTTGCACTCCGTGAGGCTCTTCCACTACCAGGTGCCCGCGGAACCCGCCGCCGCGATAGGAAACCTCCGGCCGAAGCCGCAGCCGGTTGTAGAGAAACCTTGCTTCCATCAGTTTGGCGGCGCCGCCGTGAACATGCAGCTCTCCCGCTCCCATTCGCAACTCCGCCCGGACCTCTTCGGAATCGTCCAGTTCCACGCTTGCGGGTCTCGGTCCGCTCGGGCCCGGGAGGACCCCAGTCGGGCGCACATCCGCTCAGCAGCACTAAGCTCGGCAACAGCAGACCTGGCAGGAGCAGGGCGCACGAACCTCGGGAGAATGGCAGCATCAAGTGAATACCTTAATCCAGGATACGAGGCTCGGCGGGAGCCAAGTTCCGTCAATTTTCGAGGCCGATTACGGCCACTAAGGCCCTTCTCCTAGTCCTCGTCCATCAGTTCTCCCATCCCAACGGCATTCTTTGCCTTAGTACATATCCATGTGGCCGACTGATTGCTACACTGAATCATCGTGAGTGCCAGTCCCATGGGCTGCCTATATTGCCGGAAGAACATCAGTCCTCTGCGCAGGCTGAAGGACCAGCATTTTTGCTGTGACGAACACCGCAAGAAATATGCCTCAAAGTCGGCGCGTGCATTGCGGGAAGCCGAGGATCTGTATGGCGTTGATGATACGCAGCTCCCAACGTGGCGAGCGGTCATCGGGCCGAAGCCGGAGGATAAATCAGAGCGGCGGGCCGGATTCGGCGCCACCATCTTTGTTGGCGTAACTATTGTGGTTCTGCTGCTGGCGCTCTCGCAAATGCCAATGGGCTCGCCCGCGCGCCAAAGCAGTCTCCCCGTTGCCCGATAACCCACGGAACAACAGTGGAGGGATCGGGCAAACCATCAGCAATCTGATCCAGAGCCAGACTTCTGGAACCTTGCGCGAGGATTTCCATTCTGGTTTCTCGAATTGGGAAGGTCTCAAATCGGCAGGCTCGGACTGGAGCCTTGCAAGGCGGCCAAGTCCGTCCGGCATCCTTGCAGCTGTGGAAGCCTTCCACTTCGCTTTCCAACTACGAGCTGGAGTTCATGGGGCAGATCAACCACAAGAGCATGGACTGGGCGTTTCGCGCCGCCGACCTTCACAATTACTACGCCACCAAGCTGGTCATCACCCATCCCGGCCCGCTGCCGAATGCCGGGTTGGTTCGCTTTCATTGTGCTGGATGGGCGCGAGCGCGAGCGGGTGGAGCTGCCGCTGCCCCTCACACTTGAATCGGGCGTCGACTACCGGGTGCGCGTCAGCGTGCGCGGCAATCGTTTCCTCACTTCCGTCAACGGCCAGTTGATCAGCTCGTGGATGGACAGCCGGATCAGCCGTGGAGGAGTCGGCTTCTTCTCCGAGGATGGCGAGTCCGTCCGTGCTCAAATGGGTCAGCGTATCGGAGCGCGACAGCTTCCTCGCGCGTCTGGCCTCGCATTTCTCGCTGATCACTTTCCCCACCGCGGTCACACCCGCAAAATAACGCATCACCTCCGTGTCAGCTAGTGTAGATATAGAAGTGCAGTGATCGGGAAGTTCTGAATGCGCACTTGTCGTTTGTTGTTGCTTGTCTTCGCCGGCCTGGCAGCGGCCATGGCGACCGACCCTAAACAGGCTGAAAAACCGTTCAAGGACGGTCTTCGTTTCGAACAGGACAGCCAGTGGAAAGAAGCCGAAGCGGCGTATTCGGAAGCCATTCAGCTGAACCCCTCCAGCGTTCTCTATCACCTCCACCGCGCGCGCGTCCGCTTTTCCAGTAGCGATTACTCGCACGCGCTGGAAGACGCCACCGCCGCAACGCGCCTGGAGCCTACCAACGGCGAGGCCTTCCAGCTTCTGGGTGACATCGATGGAAAGCTCAGTTACCAGCGCCAGGCGGTCACCGATTACACCCGCGCCATCGAACTCGGCGTGACCAGCGCCGCTGTTTACAACTCCCGCGCCGCGGCGCTATACGGCCCTGAGCGAATTCGCTTCCGCCCTCGCCGACTACACCACAGGAATCAAGCTGCGTCTGGATAATCCCGAGCCGATCCGGCTGCGCGGCGACGTTTACAACGCCATGGGCCGCTATAACGAGGCCATCGACGATTACGACCAAAGCATCAGCCTGAAGCCCGACAATCCCGAAGCGTTTATCGGACGCGGCTTCTGCTGGGGACAAGTCGGCGACTTTGGGCGCGCCATTCGCGACTTCGATCAGGTGCTCGCCGTTCGCCCCCAGGACGCCAAGGCCCTCACGCTGCGTGGCGCGGCCCGCTTCCGCCTGGGCGAAAACGAACTTGCCATTGCCGACTTCACATCGGCTATGAAAATCACGCCCGGGGCCGTGTACCTGTACCTGGCGCGCGCCTCCGCTTTTGTGAAGCTCGAGCGCCACGCCGAGGCGCTTCAGGATCGCGAGGAAGCCGTGCGCTTGGCTCCGAACTCGGCCGAAGTCTATCTCGCCCGCGGCGGGTCGTATCACCAGCTCGGCATGCACGAAAAAGGGCTGGCGGATCGCAGCAAAGCCATCGAGCTGAATCCCCAGCTGCCCGAAGCCTGGTTCGCGCGCGGCAGCGCTTACTATCTGCTTGGCGATTACCTCAAGGCCCAGGCCGACATCGCACAGGCGCTACGCTTGCGTCCGGACTATCAGGAAGCCGCCGACGTTTTCGCCAAAGCTCAAATGCGTTTGGATGAAGCCAAACGTGCTGAAGCCAAGAACACGGAAGCCAAGAACATCGCCCCGCAGCCTGCTCCACCCACGCAACAAGAATCAGCGCCGGCCAAAATTGCGCCAGTCGTATCCGCGTCCCAGCCGGTGGTGGTTCCAGTGCCGCAGCCGAAGCCCGCCGCTCCTGCGCCCCCCGCGCCAAAGCCTGCTGCGCCGGTTCCGCCCAAAACCACCTCCGTCTCGGCTCAAGCCCACGAAGCACGCGGACGTGCATTCACTCAATCTGGAAAATATGCGGAAGCAATCGCGGAGCTAACGGAAGCTATTCAGAGCAAGCCCGATCTCGCCACGGCTTACAATGCCCGGGGCTATGCGTATATGCTCCAGCGCGACTATCAGCATGCGCTCGCGGATTTCAATGATGCCATCCGCGTGAACCCCGCCTACGCCAACGCGCAACAGAACCGCGACGTCGCGCAGAAAGCTTTAGGCAAGGCCACGCGCTAACTCCCCAACCACTTACCAAGCTCGGCCGCCGGACACCGGATCCCTACGTAAAACGTTCCGAACAGCGCATAATCCGCGCTGACTTCGTCGAACCGCATTTCGTAGATTAGCTTCTTGAAGACCAACGGATCGTCGGCAAACAAATCCACACCCCACTCCCAGTCGTCGAATCCGATCGATCCGGAAATGATCTGCTTCACTTCGCCCGCGTATCTGCGGCCCACCATGCCGTGCTCGTGCATCTGCCGCTGCCGCTCGGCCATCGGAAGCCGGTACCAGTTCTTCAACTCGCCGCGCTTGCGATCCATCGGATAAAAGCACAGGTACTTGTGCGGCGGCATGTCGGGGAACAACCGCGGCGCCATGGCTTCGCGCTGTCGAGCCATTAGCTCTTCGATCTCGGCATTCCATTCCGGCGAAAACGGTGCAATCCCCCGCGCCGCCAACGCTCCGTACGTCTTCAGACTCGATTCGTACAGCCCCAACTCCACCACCGACAAGTACGACGAGGTCGGCTCCAGGTAATCCCAGAGCCTGAGCCCCGCCAACTGCCGCTCCGCTTGATTCAGTTCATCGAAGGAGCGGCGGAAGTGCACCAGGATCAAATCGCCCTTGTGCCCCAGCAGCGAGTAGATCGCGCTTTGCCCGCTCGCTTCGCGTTCCATCTCTCCGAGTACACTCGACGCTTCCAAGGCAATCTCCGCGCGCTTCTCGGCGGCCAGCTGTTTCCAGGCGGTCCATCGCACGCGCAGCATCTGGTGCAGCATGCTGGCGCCTTCCAGCGTGAGCGGAACGGCGGGCAGAGGCGCGGCGGCAGTTTCCGGAGGGGCGTTCGTAACAGTCGACATAACGGGAATTTCGAGCCTCCTGTCTGAGTCTAGCGAATCCCGCAACTTACTTGCGATTATTCCCCCGCGCCACCCACTGCTATGGCATGAAAGCTTCCCTCTCTCTCATCCTGACCGGCGCCCTCATCCTGGGCGCAACCTCGTTGGCCTTTGGCAGTCCCCGGCAAAAAGAAAACAGCAACAATAGCGCTAGACATGCCAGCGGCGGCCATCACTCGCGCAGTTCCACGCATCACGGCAGTGGCGGATCGCACCACGGCACCAACTCCGGATCGAGGACTCGCAGCAACATTCCGTCGAACTAGCCGGTGCGCGCGGCGAACCTCCCCGCTGCCGTGCTAACTTGTCTCCTTGCCCGCGCCCCATTCTTCACAGTTTCGCGGCTCTTCGCGGCTTCGCTGGGATCTCGCGCCCAATCGCCTCACGCGGCTGTTGGATGAGAAAAGATCCGACGGGGCCGCTATTCTCGACCTCACTGAGTCGAATCCCACCGCCGCCGGATTCGCGTATCCGTCCGATCGGATTCTCGCCGCCCTCGCCGATGCGCGCGCGCTTCGCTATCAGCCCGCTCCTGCTGGAATGCCGTCCGCCCGCGCCGCGGTCTCCGAATATTATGCCGGCCGCGTGCCGCCCGATCGTATTCTCCTCACCGCCAGCACCAGCGAAGCCTATGCGTTCGTCTTCAAGCTGCTGGCCGATCCCGGCGACGAAGTTCTCGTCCCTCGTCCCTCTTACCCGTTGTTCGATTTCCTCGCCGCTCTCGAGGCCGTGCGCGTTGTCCAATACCCGCTCGTTTACCACAGCGCCTGGACCATCGATTTCGACGCGCTCGCCCAATCCATCACTCCTCGCACCCGCGCCATCGTAGTGGTGAATCCCAACAATCCGACCGGTTCGTTCCTGAAACAAGCCGAGCTGGCCCCGCTTATCGCTCTCTGCCGCGATCATTCCCTGGCTATCATCTCCGACGAAGTTTTTTCCGACTACGCACTCCATCCCGATCCGCGCCTGTTGCGCTCGCTTACGTCAGTCGATGAAGTCCTGACATTCTGCCTGAGCGGCCTCTCGAAAGTCGCCGCCTTGCCGCAGTTGAAACTCGGTTGGATCGTTACGAGCGGGCCAGCGGCCTTCGAACGCCTCGAACTGATCGCCGATACGTATCTTTCTGTCAGCGCTCCAGTGCAATGGGCGGCACCCGTGCTGCTAGGCCTTCGGACGCAACTACAGGATCAGATTCTTGCGCGCGTTCGCGCCAATCGGGCCTTCCTCGCGAGCCAAATCGGCCCAGATTCGCCCTGGCGGCTTCTCGAAACCGAAGGTGGCTGGTACGCCATCCTCGAAGCGCCGCGCATCCAAACCGAGGAAGAGTGGGTGCTGAGTCTGCTGGCGAACGACGGCGTGCTGGTTCAACCCGGTTTCTTTTTCGATTTTGAACGGGAGGCGTTTCTGGTGCTCAGCCTGCTGACGCCCGAGGGGACGTTTCGTGAAGGAGTGAGCCGGATTCTGGCGCGAGGGTAACCGGCGAGGCCGCCGCGATGCGGGCATTAGCTAGTTCCATCAAACGCGCGCAGCAACCGCTGAGTGAAATCGTGATCTCGCGCAGCGTTACCCCATGGAACTGCAGCCGCGGGGGCTGATGATGTTCCGGACAGCGAACCCCGCGCAGCTTTTCCCGGGTGAATTGCTTGAAGCGTTCCATGCGCGCTCGATCAGGGTCCTGCAACACCACGAACATTCTATCATGAGTTTGTTCGAAACAAGATCATGTTCTCATGACCTCTTGACTATCTACAATCACCTGGACTAATGTAGATAGTCGAGAGGAGTCCCCGAATGGGCAAACCGACCGATCTGGTCCAGGGCACGCTGGACCTGCTGATTCTGAAAACGCTCTCGCTCGAGCCCATGAACGGCTGGGCCGTCGCGAAACGCATCGTTCAAATCTCCGGAAGCGTCCTTCAGGTCCAGCAGGGCTCGCTCTATCCCGCTCTGCATCGTCTCGAACACCAGGGCTGGATTCGCGCCGAGTGGAAGGATTCCGAGAACAACCGCCGCGCCAAGTTCTATTCGCTTACGGCCGCCGGACGCAAACGCCTCAAGTCGGAGCTCGAGCAGTGGCGCCGGCTCTCCAACGCGATCGGTCTGGTCATTGAGGCTGTCTAACGGAGGACATCATGCGCTGGCTCGCAAAATTCCGAACGAGTTTCCGATCATTGTTCCGCCGCCGCCAAAACGAAGGCGATCTCGACGCCGAACTCCGGTATCACCTGGAGCAGGAAATACAGTCGGGCATCCGAGCCGGCCTGTCACCCGGAGAAGCACGGCTGGCAGCCCAGCGCCTCATCGGGCCGGCTTCTCTTTATAAGGAACAGTGCCGCGACGCCTGGGGCGCCGGCTTCATCGACACGCTGCTGCGCGATCTGCGGCACGCGGCGCGGATGCTTCGGCGAGCGCCGCTTTTTACAGTGGCGGCGATCACCATGCTGGCGCTCGGTATTGGCGCAAACACCACCGTATTCACGTTCGTAGACAACATCCTTTTGCGCTCCCTGCCGGTGAGCGATCCCCAACAACTGGTAGTCCTGAACTGGGGCGAGATGTTAAATCTTTCCTATCCCAACTACGTTGATTTCCGGGATCGGAACACGGTCTTCTCGAGCTTGGCCGCGTACTGCTTCAATGCCGCGAACATGAGCATACAAGCGCGCGAGAATTTTCGCGTGTGGGGCTTCGAGGCCAGCGGCAACTACTTTGAAACCCTGGGCATCCAGCCGCTGCTCGGCCGATTCTTCGGACCCGCCGAAGATGACAAGCCCGGCGCCAACCCCGTAGTCGTCATCAGCTATCGCTACTGGATGAGCCGGTTCGCCGCGGACCCGGGCGTGGTTGGAAGAGTTATAAAGATCAACGGCTATCCGTTCTCAATCATCGGAGTGGCGCCCCGGTCCTTCTCGGGAACTGAGCTGATTGTGTCCGGCGACTATTGGGTTCCCCTGAGTATGGAGTCCCAGATTGAGCCCGGCAACAACTGGCTCCGCTCACGAGGTTCCCAACAGGTTTGGACCATGGGCCGTCTGAAGCCCGGCATTCCCACCGCTCAGGCCGAAGCAAATCTGGATCAGATTGCTCGGCAACTCGCCAGGACCTACCCGAACATACTCGGACCAGGAACCAGATTCCACTTAACGCGCCCGGGTCTCATCGGCCAGGGTCTTCGCAGACCGATCACCGCCTTCGGAGTGGTGCTCACAGGCATCGCCGCAACGGGACTACTGCTCGCGTGCATGAATCTTGCGAGTATGCTGTTAGCTCGCGCTTCTGATCGCCATCGCGAAATCGGCATTCGACTGGCTCTCGGCGCCAGCCGATTCCAGTTGCTGCGTCAGCTCATGACCGAAAGCCTGTTTCTTTCGGCCGCCGGCGGTTTGTTGGGGGTTGCTATTGCCTATGGCGCATGCCACCTCTTCAGCTCGTGGCGCCTGGATTTCGATATTCCGTTGGTGACGGCTCTTCACCCGGATGGTCTCGTGTTGTGGTTTGCGGCGGCAGTGGCTCTGGCGACAACACTTCTTTTCGGTTTAGCGCCCGCGCTGCAGGCAATTCGGGTGGACGTGATACCCAGCTTGAAGAACGAGCCGGTCTCAAGCCGCTTCCGCCGATGGAGCGTCCGTGATTTTTTGGTGGGCGGCCAGATCGCGCTTTCAGTGATTCTCGTGATTTGTTCCGTGCTGGTGGTCAGGAGTCTGCAGCATGCCCTCACTCTCAACCTCGGCTTCAACCCATCGAATGCCGTCTCCGTATCTTTCGAGCTCGGGCTGCAAGGCTACACCGCCGAAGACAGCCGGCGCTTCGATCGAGAGCTGATCCGAAAAGCATCCGCGCTCCCCGGCTTCCAGTCGGTCGGCATCATCAACAATTTGCCGCTGCGTACGGGTGGCACCCGCTACGACATCGTCTCCAGGGGCGATCGGCCGGTGCCTCAACCTTCTCAAAGACGAGCAGCCATTATCTACGACGTCTCTCCGGAGTATCTCCAGGCCGCGGGTACGCGACTTCTCTCTGGCCGCAATGTGAACGATTACGATCGCGAAGGTGCGCCGCTGGTCGGCATGGTCAACCAGGCCGTGGTCCATATGTTTTTTGAGCGTGAGAATCCCTTGGGCAAGCGCGTTCGCTTAACCACGAATCCATCGGACCAGGGGATCGAGATCGTGGGAGTGGTAGAAACCGGAAAGTATGAATACATCGGCGAGGATCCAAAACCGGCCGTTTTCTTGCCGATCGCCCAGACTGGAACCGGATGGACGACGCTGGTAGCCCGCACTTCCTTACCGGCCGAACAAGCAACGGAACTGTTGCGGAAGAGCGTGTTGGATCTGAACCCGGATCTCACCCTCTTCGCAACCGGCAGCCTCAAAGATCAATTGGCGATACCGCTTTTTCCCGCTCGCGCGGCAGCCATAGTGCTGGGTATTTTTGGCATGCTGGCCACGGTACTGGCAGCCACCGGGCTATTCGCGTTGGTGGCCTACGCGGTTTCCCTGCGAACGCAGGAGATCGGCATTCGCATGGCTCTCGGCGCGCGGCCGGCTCAAGTGCTTTCTTCGGTGCTCGCCCGCACTCTCATCATCTGCGCCGCGGGCATCGCGATCGGAACGCTGGTCGCCTTCGCCGCCGCCCGACTGCTCTCTGTCATCCTCTACGGCGTGAGCCCGCGCGATCCAGCAACCTACATCACCGCCGTTCTCGTTTTGGCCACCGTCGGCCTGCTCGCCTGCTGGAATCCCGCCGTACGAGCCATCCGCATCGATCCCGCTCGCACCCTGCGCGAAGACTAGCGGCTCGCGCCCGCCCCATCAAAACACGAGGATATGATCGCCCACCGGCGCGTGCGGCTTGAACGTTCCATCCTCAAAGCCCCGCTGCACCTCACCGAGTGAGATGAAGCGCGCAAACCAGGGCTGGACGTAGCCATTGATGTCTCGCTCCACGGGTCCGTAGAAAGCCTCCTCGCTCTCTCCGGCCCGGAAGACGTAACCTTGTTCAGCGGAAAGCCTGCCCAAGCCAGCCGGAAGCCGGGGCAAAGGCAGGATCACTCCCAGCGGCTTGGCCTCGATCCTGATTTGCAGAAAGAATCGTGTTTCGACGCGGCTGGTCAAACCCGTCAGCACACGCAATACCTGGGGCACTTCGCCGCCGCGGCGCCACTCGTCGTCTTCCCGCTCGAAGCCCAGAGGGATCAGCACTGCCGACACTCGATCGTGGATTCCGGTAACCAGCGCCGCAACGTCGATCTTCGAGGCCTCGCCCGCCAGTTTGGGTACCCATCTCCGGTGCGCCTCTACATCGCTAGCGAAGCCCGTGGCCATCAGCAAATCGCGCCAATCCACCTGCTCCAGCTTCACCGCGCTTTCGAGCTGCGAGAGCTTGCCATCGCTGGATTTGAGCGCGGCAAAGCGGAAGCGCTCCATTTCATACTTGCCGGCTTTTTCGCAGAAGGGCAGGTTGTTCCCGCACTGCTCGTACAGGAGAGCCTTTGCTCGTTCGCGATCCTCGGGCCTAAACAGGATGTCTACGCGGCGCAGCGTCTCAGGACTCAAATTGGGTCCGGAAGCACTCGTCGGGAGGGTACGCCCCATGGCCTCATTATCGGTGAGCGGGCCAATCGGGAACAGAGTCTTCTGCGCGCCCTGGAGCCTCAGCCCTCCCTTGGGTGTAAAAAATGCCCAAAATGAGGGTCCCACCGGCACTTTTGGGGGCTTGACAACCGACCCTACATGCTTAGAATAGGGATAATCTCGTAATTCTCTCTATGCAGCCCTGCAATCACACCCGCACGGAAATCCTGGCACGTCGTGATGGTGTGGACTATGTACGGTGCCTCGATTGCGACCAGGTATTTGAAGCCGAGGACCTGGAAGCCATCATCTCGGCCTACGACGAAGACGATCAGCCCGCAGCCTAGCCTGCCCGTTCCCTTTCCCGCTTGAGATTTTTCGCCTTTTTTCAGTACCACAGTTCTATCCGAAGGTTCCTCTCGCTTTGACGCCAAAGATTCATGTAATCCAAGCCCGGAACCTGACATCCTAGATATGGAAATGGATCCGCTGCGCATCGTCGCCATCGGTGGGGGAACCGGCCTGTCGTCGCTTCTGCACGGCCTGAAACGGTTTGCCCTGGAGCCGCGAGAAGTTGAGATCACCGCTATAGTCACCGTCACCGATGATGGCGGAAGTTCCGGCCGTCTCCGCCGCGACTTCGATGTCCTTCCGCCTGGCGACATTCGCAACTGTATGGTCGCCCTTTCAGAAGATGAGGCGCTGCTCTCTAAGCTCTTCCAGTACCGTTTTTCCGGGGGCCGCGGGCTGAAAGGCCACAGCTTCGGCAATCTCTTCCTCACCGCCCTCACCGATCTGACAGGCGACTTCTCGAAGGCCGTCAAGCTTTCCTCCGAGATCTTGGCCAGCCTGGGCCGGATCTACCCCTCCACCAACGCCAACGTGGTTTTGGAAGCGGAACTGGAAAACGGGAAGATCGTCAAGGGCGAAACCCGGATTGGCAAGAGCCGCTCGCGCATCCGCCGCATCCATCTGGTCCCGCGCGTGTGCAAACCGCTCCCTGAAACCCTGGCCGCCATTCAAGATGCGGACCTCATCACACTCGGGCCGGGTTCGCTGTTTACAAGCCTGATTCCCAACGTTCTGGTGAAGGGCATTGCGCCGGCTATCCACCGTAGCCGCGCGCTGAAAGCCTGCTTCGTGAACCTCATGTGGCAGCCCGGCGAAACCATCGGGTTCCGCGCTTCCGACCACGTGGAGGCTATCCACCGCCATGCCGGCCTGCCATTGATCGATGTGGCCGTGGTGAATACGCGCTCCATCACCGCCCGCCAGCGGCGGAAGTATGCTGCCCAAAACGTCCGGTCCGTACTCAACGACGTTGACCGCCTGGTTGAGATGGGCCTGCAGGTCATGCCCGCCGATCTGCTTGCTACCGGCGACAGAGTGCGTCACGATCCGCGCGCCTCTGCCGAGGTTGCACTACAATTGGCAAAGCGGGGACGTGCGGGACGCGGCAAGATCCGCGTTCTCGGAGAGCGCTAGCCGGACGGAATGAAATCTCAGATTAACGTGGTCATCCTGGCCGCCGGCCTCGGAACGCGCATGAAGTCCAAACGTGCCAAGGTTCTGCATCGCGCAGGCGGCCTGTCTTTGATTGAGCACGTCGTCGCAGCGTCCTGCGCCATCGCTCCCGCCGACCATGCCACGGTAGTCATCGGTCATCAGAGCGAACAAGTTCGCGCCCTGCTCGCCCCTTCCGGCGTCCGTTTTGTCGAGCAAACGGAGCAAATGGGCACCGGCCATGCATTACTGGCCTGCCGCGAATCGCTCGCCTCTGAACCCGGCTTGGTGGTTGTACTCTATGGCGATTGCCCGCTGCTTTCCACGGCCACTCTCTGCGAATTGGTCCACCGCCAAAGCTCCGGCAACTCCGCCGCCACGCTTATTACCACGCGCCTGGACGACCCAACCGGTTACGGCAGAATCATCTTCGGCGAACAGCATGAAGTTCGCGCCATCGTGGAGCAGAAAGCAGCCACGCCCGAGCAACTCACCATTCCATTCATCAACTCGGGGATTTATTGTTTTCAGGCCGAGCTGCTGTGGCGGCACTTGCTTGAGATCCGGCCCGACAATCCGGCGCACGAATACTATTTGACCGATATCGTCGAGATCCTGAATCGCACCGGGCACAGCGTCGCTGCGATGGAAGTGGAGAACCCGGGCGAGCTGCTGGGCATCAACACGCGCGTCGAATTGGCCGAAGTCGACCGTATTTTCCGCGAGCGCAAAGTCCGCGAGCTGATGCTGGCGGGTGTGACCATCGAGAAGCCCGAAACCGTGACCATCGACGCCACGGTCCAAATTGGTGCGGATTCCATCGTGGAACCCTTCGCGCAAATCCTGGGCCAGACGGACATCGGGGAAGAATCCCGCATCGGCGCCTGCGCCATCGTCCAGGACTCGACGCTCGCCGCCCGAGTTGAGATCGCGCCGTTCACACACATCGTGGATTCGCGCATCGAAACCGGCGCTCACGTGGGACCCTTCGCCCGGCTGCGTGGTAATGCGCGGATCGGCGCGAACGCCCGCATCGGAAATTTCGTGGAGCTGAAAAACACGCGCCTCGGCGCCCAAGCCAAGGCTAATCATCTGGCGTATCTGGGCGATGCGGAGATCGGCGAAAACACCAACATTGGCGCGGGCACCATCACCTGCAACTACGATGGCGCGAACAAGCATCCCACGCAAATTGGCAAGGATGCTTTCGTCGGCAGCAATTCAACGCTGGTGGCGCCGCTTGAAATCGGCGACGGCAGCTACATCGCCGCGGGTTCCGTCATCACCGATCCAGTGCCCGCGGACGCTTTGGCGCTCGGGCGCGCCCGCCAGGTGATCAAGGAAGATTGGGCGGCCAAAAGGAAAAAGAAGAGAAAGACATAGCTATTTTTTCTCGGGCTGTTTTTGCGACGTTCGAACCACCACCAGCCGCGCAACATCGCCTTCATCGGTGGTCACGAAACCCACCGTAACTTTGGCGCGAACCCGCAGCTTGCCCTCAATGCGCGTATCGGGCTTGAGCAGGAAAGTGTGTTTCTCCGCGGGCTTGCCAAGAATACTGCGCGACACGGTGATTTTTCCGGACGACAGTTCCACGATCGGACCGGAAAATGTTTCGTCGTACTTGGGCTCGCTCGTGGCCCGGCGTCCGGCTTGGCAGTCTCTTGCGGCCAGACACCGTTCGTAAACAGCGCCCCGCCAACGATCAACAGAATCGCGAGACGAGGCCGCACACTTGAATCATAAACCAACGCAGACGGAACAGATATTAAGCTTGCTTCATTCACGTTGCCCACAACACGAGAATTGGATGATAAACATGCGGCAAACGGGCCTCGCCGATGGCAATCAGCTCGCCCTCCGGACTAACCGCCTTTACGTACTTGGAGCTGGACCGTTCCACAAACGGCGATAGCCGGAAATCCTTGCCCTGCCGGATTTGTCCCGCAGTCACCGTGTCAACCAGTGCGTTCGGTAGCTCGGGTAACACGCGAGCGGCCGGAATCAGGGCCTCTTCGAGTCTGCCGGCGCGGGCGAGCTCGCCCAGTGCGTCTAACGTGAACGCCTGATCTTCGGCAAACTCACCCGACGCAGTGCGGCGAAGAGCAGTCAGAAACGCGCCGCAACCCAACTCGCGGCCGACATCGTGCGCGATTCCGCGTAAATAAGTTCCCGCCGAGCAGCGCACGCGGATGCGGGAAGTGGCGCCCTCGAACTCCACAAGATTCAGCTCGAACACTTGCACCTGGACGGGCTGAAGATCCACCGGGGTTCCTTTGCGCGCCAGGCGATAAGCCGGTGTCCCGGCAATTTTCTTGGCCGAGAATGGCGGCGGGGTTTGCAGAAACGTCCCTCGAAATCGGGACAGCACAGCTTCCAATTCCTCGCGCGTGAAGCAGGGTTCCACTGGCTGCGAAGTAGGCTCGCCCTCGCGATCGTAGGTGTCGGTGGACCAGCCGAATTGAACGCGGGCGTCGTAGGTCTTTTCACCGCCGGAGAAAAACTGCGCCAGGCGAGTAGCGCGGCCCAGCACCAGGGGAAGCACGCCAGTCGCCATGGGATCTAACGTGCCCAAGTGGCCGATCTTGCGAGTGTTCGCAATCCGGCGCATGCGATTCACAACGTCATGCGACGTCATGCCTTCCGGTTTGTCGACAACAATCACCCCGTCCACGAGACCACTGTAACAGGCAGCGCCAAGAAACCTGGGGTGCGGTGGATGCGTCTATTTGATTTAGGCAGTCTGATCAGCGCGAGCAGCTCGGTTGCCGGCCCGGTGAGTATCTTCCTCCGAGTACTCACCGGTTTTTGTTTGCGACGGCCCGCTCCACCGCGCGCGCGATGCTCGGCGGCAAGTTGTAGCGCGCGAATTCGTCCAGCCCGCACCAGGCGACTTGGGGCGCCTCATCCGTAACAGCAAATTCCTCGGAATTTGCGTTGAACGAAAAGATCAGATCGTGATGCAAATGGAACGGCTCGCGCTTGCGGGCGGGAATGCCGTGAACGTCCATGCCGGCGAGGATTCCAGCACTTGAAGCGCGCAATGACCGCCGCCGTCTCTTCGATTGCTTCGCGCTTTGCAGCGTCGCCGAGCGTTACGTCGCTCTTCTTCGACATGGCCGCCAGGCAACAGCCAGCGCCGATGCCGATGATGATGCATCAGCAACGCGCGCCGGCCATCCGGATGCAGCACCACCGCGGTGCAGGTGATGTGGCCGGGATCGAACTGATCGCGCGAGAACGGCGTGGCGGAACATTCGAGCAGTGCGAGAATCAGCTCGCGGCTCTTTTCTTCTTCGGGTGATGCAACAAACGCGCGCACCAGCGCGAGAGCTTCAATAGTGGATCGCATGGATCAGAAGGCATCAATAGTCAAAACTCGATGGCGGACAGAACTTCCGACGGCCGTTTCTCGAACGCGCGGCAGATGGCGAGCAAGCTTTCAATACTGGGCAGATTGGCGCCGCGCTCGATGGAGCTGATCTGCGAGATGCTGAGCTTGGTGGCGCCGGCCAGATCCTTGAGCGACCAATCGCGCTCCACGCGCAGCATCTTGATCTGATGGCCCAGGCGTTCGCGCAGGCGGTCCTGCGCGGTGCGGCCGAAGCCGTATTTGTCGATGGCGTTGTGCAGCGTTTGCCGGAGCTGCGCGAGCGAGAACGGCTTCGAGATGTAGTCGAACACCTTCATCTTGAAGGTGGCGCGCATGTCTTCGAGCGACGGGTAGCCGGTGACGATGATGACGCACAGCCCGGGATAAGCGGCGAGCAACTGCTCCAGCACCTTGTCGCCTTTGAACTCGCCCATCTTCATGTCGAGCAGAACGATGTCGGGAACGCGCTGTTCACAGGCGGCAAACAGTTCGTCGGGATGCCCGAAGGCGCGGATGGAGTATAGGCCGTCGTCCTTGAGCGCGTCTTCCAGGTAATTGCAGAAATCGGGATCGTCATCCAAAATGGCGAGATCCACCAGGCCGCTGTTGCTTCCTGGTTTTCCCTGAGATTGATCGGGCGGCGGATCGGGCGCTCGTTCGGACGCGGGTTTCATTGCCAAGCCGGCCCCTTCAGCACGCCGCGCGCCGGACGCCGGCAAGGTCACTTCGAGGCACGCGCCGCCTTCCGCGCGGTTGGAGGCTGTGATGGTCCCGCCGTGCTGGTGAATGATGCCCTCGGCGACGGTGAGCCCGAGGCCGGTGCCCTTGGCGTCCAGGCGGGTGGATACGAACGCTTCGAAGATATCGGGCAGCACGTCGGGCGGAATGCCCGGGCCGTTGTCTTCGACGGCGACGGAGATCCAAGGCTGCGGGTTGCGGTTCAGGCGGCGCGAATGAACGGTGATGTCGCCCGACGCCGGGATCGCATACAGCGCGTTGCGCAACAGATTGACGAACACCTGCACCAGCCGATCGGAGTTGCCGTTGACCACATCGCCGGCGTCCACATGATTGGCGAAGCGCGAAGCGGCGGCCTTCTTGTCGATGGCCACCAGCGCCCAGGCTTCGTCGATCAGGTGGCGCAGCGGCACGGGCTCCATATGCTGCTTGCGGACGCGCGAAAAATCCACCAGGCTTTCGCTGATCTTGCGGATGCGCTGGGTGACGCGCAGCATGCGGGCCAGGCGCTCGAGAGTAGCCGCGTCGTCGGTATTTTCGGTGAGCTTCTCGATGGAACCTTGCAGCACCGTGAGCGGGGTGTTGAGCTCATGCGCGACGCTGGCGCTGAGCAGGCCCGAGGCTGACCAGGCGATCCTGCGCTTCGAGTTTGCGGAGCGCTTCCTCCAAATCCTCTTCGCGCTTGCGAAGCTCCATGACGGTGGCGTTGCGGGAGCGCATGATCTGGCCGATTTCGTCGGCGGGAATGAACGTTTCGCTGATGAGCTCGCGGTCGCGGTCGCCATGCTGGGTGGCTTGATCGGCTTCGAGCATGAGCTGCAAAGGGCGGTAGACGTAGAGCGGCATGATGGTGGTTTCCAACACCAGCACAGCCAGGATGTAGATGCCGCCGAGCACGATGAACAGGTTGGTTTTCGCGGGCGTGGAGAGGTAGGGGTAAAGCGCGAAGTAGACGCCCAGGGCGAGAATCAGAAAGAAGACGTTGTGGAGCACCATCAGCTTGAGGCGGACCTTGAGATCGCCGAACAGGCGGGTGACACGTTTCGGCGATCGCATGTGCGCCGGAACGGTGAGAGTGTGAGTTCGGGACAAGGGCGCGTACCTGCTTCAATATGATTCTACGCTGGTTGCTGGTGGCTGGTGGCGCAAGTGGGGGTGTCTGGTGTAAGCGAGTGGCGCTTTTTTCAAATTTTGCAAAACGAACCCAAGAAACGCGGTGTTGGGCGCGATGGAACATTCGAGTTCAGAGTAGGGGCGTAGGACGGGCGTTGGATGGGGAGGGGCTGGTAAGTGGAGGAAGATGTGGGGAAGAAAAACTTTCGGGCGCGGTGATTATGCACTCGCTTCTTGATAAAGATACTTTTGGAAGCCCGCGAAGACGGTTCCGATCTCTTCCGGCCGGCCCAAGTCGGCGACGGCGTCGGCGATGGCGTTGTTGTATTTGAGCTTCAATAGCGGCGAGAGTTTTTCTTGATCCAACTCTTCGACACCGACCCTGACGTATTGGGAGAGCACGAAATCGAGGAACGCCTGCTGCTTGCCGTTGAACCGGGTGCTGATTGCGACTTTGGCGCTGGTGGCTCGTTCTTCGCGGGTCAGCGGTTCGAACGCGTAGGCGACATAGGCGAGAACGTCAAAGAGGTCGCTTTTTTCGGCGCCGATGATTTTTTGCATCTCCGTTAGCTGTTCCCTGGCGAAGCCTCTCTCTGCCAGACCCTGGAGCAATTTCACGCGCGTATCGGGCGCGCTCCAGATGGCGCGAAGCTCATCTTCATCCTTAAAGAACTCCGGCAATTTGCCGAACAGCATTTCCATGAACTGCTGCGCGGACATCGGTGTGCCATCGGGGTGCCAGAAGCTGGTCGCCATCATGTGCTGGATGGTGCGGGCCTTGCCGTCGGCGAGCTTGACCTTGATCCTTTGAGGGCGAGGGCCGGGCTCGGGTTTCGGCCCATCCGGTTCCGGGGGCGGCAGCTTGGGTTTCGTTTCCGGCTTGGGCTCTGGCTCGATTGGTTCGCCATCCCACTCGGGATCGCTGAAGTGATGGTAGGCCTTCACGAAATCGTAAATGGTGAAGTAATCTTTGCCGTCGTAGAGGCGAGTTCCGCGTCCGATGATTTGTTTGAACTCGATCATCGAATTGATGGGGCGCATCAGGACGATGTTGCGAATGTTCCTGGCGTCGACGCCGGTGGAGAGCTTTTGCGAGGTTGTGAGGATGGTGGGGATGCTCTTCTCGTTGTCCTGAAAATCGCGCAGGTGCTGCTCGCCCAGTGCGCCATCGTTGGCCGTGACGCGCTGGCAGTAATTGGGGTCTCGACTGGTTTTCAGTTGGTTGATGAGGTCGCGCACGGCGAGCGCGTGATCCTGCGTGGCGCAGAAGACCAGCGTCTTTTCGTTCTGGTTGATTTGCTCCAGGAAGAGCTTCACCCGGTGCGCCTCGCGTTCCTTGATCTCGATGATCTTGTTGAAATCGGATTCGGTGTAGAGCTTGCCGGTTTCGATCTCGCCCTCGATCAGATTGTCGTCGGGTGTGTAGATGTACTCGTCGAGCGTGGTGGAGATTTGCTTGACCTTGAAGGGCGTGAGGAAGCCGTCGTTAATCCCGTCCTTGAGCGAGTAGATGTAGACAGGGTCGCCGAAGTAAGCATAGGTATCGACGTTGTCTTTGCGCTTTGGGGTGGCGGTGAGTCCGAGTTGCACGGCGGGCTTGAAGTATTCGAGGATGCCGCGCCAGTTGCTTTCGTCGTTGGCGCCGCCGCGGTGGCATTCATCAATGACGATGAAATCGAAAAAATCGGGCGGGTACTCGCCGAAGTAGGGCGAGGGTTGGCCGTCCTTGGGCGGGCCGCTCATGAAGGTTTGGAAGATGGTGAAGAACAGGCTGCCGTTCTTGGGCACGCGGCCTTTCTTGCGGATATCCTGCGGCTCGATGCGGACCAGCGCGTCTTCGGGGAAGGCGGAGAAGGCGTTGTAAGCCTGGTCGGCGAGAATGTTGCGGTCGGCGAGGAAGAGAATACGCGGGCGGCGCGTGGGTTCGCGGCTCAAATTCCAGCGGCTGTGGAAGAGCTTCCAGGCGATTTGAAACGCGATGAATGTTTTGCCGGTGCCGGTGGCGAGCGTGAGGAGAATGCGGTTGCGTTCGCCGGCGATGGCTTCGAGCACGCGCTGGACGGCGATGTCCTGATAATAGCGGCTCTGGAAATATCCGCCGCGATCTTCAAACGGCACGGCGGCGAAGCGGTCGCGCCAGGCGTTGGTTTCGGCGAAGGTCAGGTTCCAGAGCTCGTCCGGGGTGGGATATCGGAGCGCCTCGCCTTCGATGCCTGCGGCCATATCGATCCCGTAGATGCTTTGGCCGTTGGTGGAGTAGGCGTAGCGAACGGCGAGTTTTTCGGCGTAGTTCTTGGCCTGCCCGAGGCCTTCGGACGGCTCTTGGTCCCAGGCTTTGGCTTCGACGACGGCGAGCTTGTGGTTGCGATATTCGAGGACGTAATCCGCAGCGAGGGCCTTGCCGCGCCGTCCGAGGCCTTCGAGCCGCCCCAGGGTGATTTCATACTCGCGGCGGATGCGGCTGCCTTCGACCACGCCCCAACCGGCCGCTTTGAGAGCGGGGTCGATGTGCTCGGCGCGGGTTTCGGCTTCGTTCATGGCGTTACAGGGCTCCGGAGAAGGCTTGGTGGAGGAGGGATTGTTTGAGGGCGTCGAGGGCGGCGAGTTTTTGGCGGTAGATGGATTCGAGGCGCTGGGTTTCTTTCGCGACGCTCTCAATCTTGTCCACGATAGCCTTCTGGGCAGGAATTGACGGGAACGGAATGGCTAACGCCGAAAGCATTCCCTGGTTCAAGCTCTTGATGTTCGTACCCGTGCCACCTTCGGTAAGCAGCTTTCTGATGCCGGCAGACTTCATGAAATGACAAATATACTTTGGCAGTATTTCATCGTCCGCCAATCTTATACGAATCGTAAAGCCCGAGTGTGAGATCTTTTCCGTCACATCGCCGACCAGGATACAGCGGCCGATGAGTTCAACATTACCGTTTGAGCGAACGGAAAGAATGTCGTCCCTTCTTAATGAATCCAGTTCGCTGAGTTGTCCATCAATCGTCACCGTGTCGAGGTCATCGAGAGGCGCGGAGAAGTGATTCTGAAAATTTCTCACTCCGACAATCTTGATGGTGTCGCCGCTGCTGTCTTTTGTGTAGTTAATTCCGTTTCGAAAGGTGGCAAGGCTGCCCAGAGGCTTCTCCTGCCAGGCCGTTCCGCGCGGCGTGAAGGCGGATTGCAGGTAGCTAACAAACGCAGCGCGAGCGTTTTGGAGGTTCTTTTCGGCGTTGGCCTTCGCGGTCGCGATGGCGCAAAAGGCTTCGTCGAGGACGCCAACGATGCGCTGTTGCTCGGAGATGGGGGGAAGTGGAATCGTGAATGCCTGAACCTGAGCCAACGAGAGATTCTGCTGAGCAACGCCACCTTTGACCTTGTCGATCTGATCGAGCACGATTCCCGTCGCTAGCGCCTTTAGGACAAATTCCGGAAATACGTCATTGGTCTTGCGAAGCCTAATGATGGCGAGGGCCTGATTGGTATTCGCGGGGAGGATCGCGTCGTTGACAATGGCGGTTCGCCCCAGGGCGCCAGCGATCGAGAAGAGAATGTCGCCGGGCTTCAGTTGAGATCTTCTGAGTGAATTGTGACATGAGGGCGTGATCCTCGCTAGCTTACTGTCGATAAATAACCCGGCCTCGGAAATAGACTCAACCTTAATGAAGTTGATCCCTTCCGGCACAAACGCGTGGCCGACCGAAGTGGGCGTCGTCCCCTTTGTGATTAGTTCGGACAGATCGCCCAGTCTCTTGCTTGGCCAGTCCGCCCTCACAGTATCCAGCGCGGCTTGCGGTCGTGCTCTCGATACAACGTTAATCATTGGCGCCTGCCCGCTCCCCAATCCACTCCATGAGCTTTTGTTGCAGCTCGTCTTTGCTGGGCAGGTAGAGCTGATACTCGCGGGCGTGGATGTTGGCGTCCTTGGGCAGGGTGATTTCCACCAGCGCCTTGTTCTTCTGCTTGCAGAGCAAGATGCCGATGGTGGGATTCTCCTCGGCGGTTTTCACGAAGCGGTCGAAGTAGTTCACGTACATCTGCATCTGGCCGAGGTCCTGGTGGGCGATCTTGCCGATTTTCAGATCGAGCAGGACATAGCAGCGCAGCAGGCGGTTGTAGAAGACCAGATCGACGAAGAAGTGCTCTTCGTCGAAGGTGAAGCGCTTTTGGCGCGCCTCGAAGAGGAAGCCTTTGCCCATTTCCAGCAGGAAGCGCTCGATCTGGCCGATGATGGCGGATTCCAGGTCGGACTCCGAATAGCGGCTGCGCTCGTCCAGGCCGAGGAACTCCAGGACCAGGGGTTCCTTGAGCAGGTCGCTCGATCGCCCGACGGTTTGGCCTTCCCGCGCGAGCCTGCGGATGCCTCTTTGTCGCGGCTGAGGGCGAGGCGCTCGTACAGGCCGGAATCGAACTGGCGCTTGAGTTCACGCACCGTCCAGTTCTGTTCGGTGGCTTCTATCTCATAGAAACTGCGCTCGTTCGGGTTCTTGACGCCGAGGAGGAAGACGTAATGAGTCCAGCTTAGGGTGAAGGGACCGGATGGCTCGCGGCGTCTGGGAATTGCCAATTGGTCAGTCAGTGACTGACTTTTTGCGCGGGCCTTGAATTGGTCAGTCATTGACTGGCGAATTCGATTCTTGGTTCTGTAAGTAGAACAGCCGCATGAACTTTAGGTTGGAGAGCGAGAACCCTTTGCCAAATTCGCCGGTCAGTCGGTCCGCCAATGCCTTGATGACCTCTTTTCCATATGCGGCCCGGTCTTTGCCGCGCTGCTCCTCCTGGACGATGCGCCTGCCGATCTCAAAATTCGTGTGGACTTGAACCAGGTCCACGCCACGCGCCACGGTCGCGTGCGCCCCGGCGATCAGCTCGCGAATACCGTCGACAAACGCGGGGTCGATCTTCACAACAGCCCCCGGATGGTTTCGCAGCACCTCCGCGCTTTCGGCGTCCAGCGCGGCGATTTCGTCCATGATCTCCTGCGGGCTGCGGTGCACCACCGCCTCGCCGCCGTTCGGATTCTTCACGGAGAGATCGAAGGTCGCCGGGTCGATGGTCTTGGCGTCCACGGTCCAGGACTTGGGCGAGTCGGCGAACGTCTTTTGCAGCTTCGACGAACTCGGCGAGGTCGGCGTCGTTCAGCGGGTTGGTCTTGCCGAGGTTGCGGCCGGGGTCGAGCTGGTAATACCAGACCTTGCGGGTCTTGGTGCCCTTTTCGAAGAACAGCACCACGGTCTTCACGCCCGCGCCCTGGAAAGTGCCGCCGGGGCAATCGAGCACGGTGTGCAGGTTGCAGCTTTCGAGCAGCAGTCTTGCGCAGGCTCACGGAGGCGTTGTCGGTATTGGAGAGGAAGGTATTCTTGATGACCACGCCGCCGCGCCCGCCGGCCTTGAGCATCTTGATGAAGTGCTGGAGGAAGAGGAACGCCGTCTCGCCGGTGCGGATGGGGAAGTTCTGCTGCACTTCCTTGCGCTCCTTGCCGCCGAAGGGCGGATTGGCCAGCACCACGTCGAAGCGGTCCTTTTCCTGAATGTCGGCGAGGTTCTCGGTGAGGGTGTTGGTGTGGATGATGTTGGGCGCTTCGATGCCATGCAGGATCATGTTCATGATCGCGATGACGTAGGCGAGCGACTTCTTCTCCTTGCCGAAGAACGTGCGGTTCTGAAGCGTGTTGAATTCCTTGGTGGTCAGGTCCTGGCTTTGCCTTCAGGTAATCGAACGATTCGCACAAGAAGCCCGCCGAGCCGCAGGCGCCGTCGTAGATGCGCTCGCCGATCTTGGGCTTGACCACCTGCACCATGGCGCGGATGAGCGGGCGCGGGGTGTAATACTCGCCGCCGTTGCGCCCGGCGTTGCCCATGTTCCGGATCTTGGCTTCGTAGAGATGCGACAGCTCGTGCTTTTCGGTTTGCGAGCGGAAGCGCAGCTCGTCGATGTGGTCGATGATCTCGCGCAGGTTGTAGCCGCTCGGAGATCTTGTTTTTGATCTCGCCGAAGATTTCACCGATTTTGTATTCGATGGTGTTCGGTCCGCTGGCCTTCTGCTTGAAGCCGTGGAGGTAGGGAAAGAGCTTCTGGTTGACGAAGTCGCGGAGGTCGTCGCCGGTCATCGCCTTGTTGTGGTCGATCTGGCCGTCCTTGCCCTTGGGCGCGGCCCATTCTTCCCAGCGGTAGGGCTTGTCGAGGATGAAGGTGTACTTCTTGCCTTCCAGCGCGGCTTCGTCGGCTTTGTCCTGCTCCAGCCCGTCCAGGTATTTCAGGAAGAGGAGCCAGGAGGTCTGCTCGGTGTAGTCGAGTTCGGTGGTGCAGCCCGCTTCTTTCCGCAGAACGTCGTCGATGTTCTTGAAGGCTTGTTCAAACATGAAGGCGAATCTTTTCGATTGTATCGGTTTAGGCCGAAAGGCGGGCTCCAGTTATGCGATCGGCCGTGGATGGTCATCAACCGAAGTTCTGGTATTTCTTCCAGAACTCGGGCCAGGATATGCGCGGGGCGGAGCAGACAAAAATGTCGGGGTGATCCTGGCTCTCTTCGTTTTTGACGCCGTATGGATTGACGACGTGGCCGGCCACGCGGCACGAGGCGAACACGGTGTCGGCGTCCTGGCGCGAAACCCCGAGCACGATCAGGATCGCCGGCGGCGGCGTGGGGTATCCGCGGAGCCAAGCTGAATTGGTCAGGCTGATGGGCGCAGGCAAGTGGTACGCGGGGCCGAGCAGTTCGATTGCGCCCTGCTCACCGTAATTGCCCACCAACACGCCGACTTGCGCTCGCTGCTCGGGAGGCAGGGAATCGCGGATGGCGGCTACGGTTTGGACGATTTGATCCCAGCCGGTCTCCTCGCGCAGTTCGCCATTTCTCGCGAGCGCGAATTTCATGAGCGGGCCGCTCGGGGCGATCGGAAGGAGCGCCGCGGAGGCAAGGAGTCCAGAGACGGCGAGTACAGTGAAGATAAGTGATTTCGATCGTGCGGCGCCGCAACGGCGAGAGTGACGCGATCCAGCGCTGGCCCGCGACCGCACCCATCGCGATAAGCATCGGATACGCCGCAGCCATGTAATAGCCACGTCCATTGCCAGCGATGAATAGCGCGAGAGGGATCAGGTACATCCACGCGAGGAGACGATAGCGGCGATCGCGCAGAAAGAAGATCAAGCCGGCGATCCACAAAGGGGCCGTGAACAGATTGGTGCAGAGTAAGAACTGATCGCGCAGGAAGCCATTGGCGCGGCCTTCGCCGACGTCGCGCGTGTGGATATGACGGAGGAAAGTGAGCGAGATGAAGTCGTGGCGTAATTGCCAGACGAGATTGGGGAGAAAAATCAGCACGGCCAGCGCGGCGCCCGCCCAGAACCAGCGGCCGGCAAAGTAGCGGCGCGAGGGCGTGAGCAGGAGTCCGCCCAAGATTCCGGCGACGAAGAATGCGATGTCGTATTTGGTCTGGAGACCCACGCCTACGGTCATTCCGATCGCGAGCCACCAGCGCGGATTTTCGGTTTTCAAGAGACAAATCACGAAGTAGGCGATCAGCACCCACCACAGATAAGCGAAAGAGCTGTATTGGAACTCGGTTCCTTGGAACAGAGGGAAGGGCGCAATGGCAATTGCTAGAGCCGCGGTGATCTGGGCCACCCGTCCGCCGCCGAGTTCGCGCGCCATCAGGCCTGTGACGACGATGGCCACGGCCTGAGCGACGACGGAGAAGAGGCGCAGCCCCACCATCGAGAGGCCGAAGATGGCGAGGCTGATGCGCTCGACGAATGGCGTGAGCGGCGGGTAGGGGACGAATCCCCAGTCTAGATGCAGTGCGTCGCTCAGGAACTGGAGTTCATCGCGATGGAAGCCGTAGCGGTTGTTGGTGGCGAGGTGGGCGAGCGTGACGGCTGCGGCAATTGCGAGCAATGGGACGGTGTCCGCCCGGGGGCGAGTTTGACTCTGGTCCACGTTACACTCTACCCCGAAGCCGGTCGATGCGGCGGCGATCGCGTTTGGATGGTTTGCCTTCGTGCAGGGCTTCGATGCGGGGCATGGCTTTGCGCTCTTCGGCCAGCTTGAGGCGCGATTCGATACTGGTCTGGGTCTCGCGGTAGAGGGTTCGCGCAACGGGGGCCGGGCCGCGCATGTCGCTCAAGGCCAGGACCTCTAACTGAAATTCGCCGCTATCGTTTTTCACTTGCAGCAGGTCGCCGGCGCGGACCTCGCGCGCGGGTTTGACGGGCTGTCCGTTGGCGTGAATCCGGCTGAGTTCGCAGGCGCGGGCGGCGAGGGAGCGCGTCTTGAAGAATCGAGCGGCCCACAGCCATTTGTCTATTCTCACTGAAATTTCCCCGGTCTCATCGAACTTCCCCGGCAAAAGGGCGTATTATTCACCATATGATAATCCAAGGGCTCGGTCTTCTCGTTCTGGCGTCTGGCGTGGTATTCGGCCAGGCGCCGGCGGCCCCAACTCCTGCCAGGCCGGCGGAATTCGAGGTAGCGTCCATCAAGACGTCGGCACCGCCAGGGACCGGGGCGAACCGGGTTCTCGGCGGGATGCACGTGGATGGCGCGCAGGTGAGCTGGACGTTTCTGTCATTGAACGACTATATTGACTCCGCATATCGCATCAGAAGCTACCAGATTTCCGGGCCGGATTGGATGGCGTCGGCGCGATTCGACATCAACGCGAAATTACCGGAGGGCGCGGCGCGCAAAGATATTGCGGAAATGCTGCAGCGGCTGCTGGAGGAGCGGTTCCAACTAAAGACGCACCGCGAGAACAAGGAGCTTGCGGTGTACGGCTTGGTGGTGGGGAAGAGCGGGCTGAAGATGCAAGAGTCGGCGCCGGATCCCGCGCCCGAGACGCAGAACGGCGGAGGAAGCGCTAGCGTGGCGGCCGTCAGCCGTCCCGGAGGCGTGACGGTGAACTATGGCAACGGCGCCTATTTCACGTTTGCCGACAACCGATTCGAAGGCAAGAAGCTGCCGGCGTCCGCGATGGCGGACGTGATGGCGCGGTTCACGGACCGGCCGGTGGTCGATATGACGAATCTCAAAGGCAACTTCGATTTCTTGCTCGAACTAACGCCAGAAGATTTTCGCGCCATGGGGATCCGCGCGGCCATTGCGGCGGGCGTCACGCTTCCACCGCAGGCGCTCCAGATGGCGGAGGCGGCTTCGGGGGACTCGCTCATCAATGCGGTGGAAAAGCTGGGGCTGAAGCTGGAATCGCGCAAGGCGCCGGTGGACGTTCTGGTGATCGATCATTGCGAGAAGGCGCCGACGGAAAATTAGGGCGGCGAATAGAATAAAAGCAGATGAAACTCTTCGTTTTGTTCCTGCTCCTGGCCGCTCCAGCGGCGACCGATATCGCACAAAGGCTCGCGCGGTGGAAGACGGTCGACATGCCGTATCACGCGGAAACACTGAACGCGCGCGAGCAGCAAGAAGTGGAGAAACTGGTGGCGGCGTCGCGCGAGATGGAGGCCATCTACTGGCAACAGAGCGATCCGGAAGCGCTGGAATTATATAAGACGACGAAAGATGCCAACCTCAAGCGCCTGCTGTTCATCAACGGGGCGCGGTTCGATCTGATCGACGAAAACAAGCCATTCGTGGGAACGATGCCGATCGCGCCCGGGCGCAAGCTGTATCCCGAGGGGCTGACCAGCGCGCAGCTTGAAGCCTACGTGAAGGTGCATCCGGGCGAGAAAGACGCGATCTACAATCCGTACACGGTGCTGCGCTGGGAGGGCGGAAAGCCGGGCACAAAACTTGTCGTAATCCCCTATCACGTCGAATACAAGCGGTGGCTGGAGCCGGCCGCGAAATCGCTGCGCGAAGCGGCGGACCTGAGCGACGACAAAGATCTTGCGAAATTCCTGCGCCTGCGCGCCGATGCGCTGCTCTCGGACGATTACTATCCGAGCGATCTGGCATGGCTGGACTTGAAGAATCCCAAGATCGACGTGATCTTTGCGCCCTATGAAACGTATCTGGACGACGTGCTGGGCGTGAAGACTTCCTACGAAGCCTCGCTGCTGATCCGCAACGAGCCGGAGAGCGCGAAGCTCGAGCTGTATCAGAAATACGTCCCCGATATTCAAGACGCGCTGCCCCTCGCCGCGGCGGACCGGCCGTCGAAGCGCGGTCAGCCGACGCCCATGGAAGTGATGGACGCGCCGTTCCGCACGGGCGATTTTCTGCACGGATATCAGGCGGTGGCGGACAACCTGCCGAACGATCCGCGCGTTCACGACACGAAGGGAACCAAGAAAATCTTCTTCAAGAATTTCATGGACGCGCGAGTGAATTACATGGTGCTGCCGCTGGCGAAGTATCTGATGCCGGAAGCGCAGGCGGCGAAGGCTTCGGGCGAAGGCTATCTCGCGGCGGTGGTGCTGCACGAGATTTCGCACGGGCTGGGGCCGGCGTATTCACGCGTGAACGGCAAGCAAGTGCCGATTACCGAGGCGATCGGGCCGGTGTATTCGCCGCTCGAAGAAGCGAAGGCCGATGTGGTTGGGATGTACGGGCTCGCTTGGCTGATGGATCACGGAGCGCTGCCGAAGAATCGCGCGGAGGAATACTATTCGTCGTATGTGGCCGGAATTTTCCGGTCCGTTCGCTATGGAGTAGCGGAAGCGCACGGGCGCGCCGAGATGATGGAGTTTAACTACCTGGTGGAGCAGAAAGCTGTGAATCGCACGGCGGGCAAGTACGCAGTGGATTTTGCGCGGATTCCCGCGGCGATCGCGTCATTAGCGAAGGAGTTGCTTGCAATCGAAGCGACGGGCGACCGCGCACGCGCCGAAGCCTGGTTCAATCGCTATGACAAGATGCCCGCAGAACTCACCGAAGCCATGAAGGCGGCGGCGAAACTGCCGGTGGACGTGTTTCCGACCTATTCGTTTCCAGTGATGGAATAAGCAAAGGGCCGAGGCTCGCGCCCCGACCCCTACTCCTCCGAAACTCGAATCATTTGTACGTAACGTTAATGTCAATGGTGTCGCCCGCCATCGCAACACCGGAGTCTAGGCCGGTTGCCGTGAAGGCTACCGGGGTGGCGCTGTTGGTCATCCCGAGAGTTCCTTTCCCCGTGGGCATCGAGAGCAACACATAAGAAGGAATGGTGAATTGCAGATCGCTCACCGGAACCCAACATGCAAAGGTCATGTTCACGGGGAGTGCCGGCAGCGGCGGGTTGGTCGAAGAGGTTCCGCCGATGATGACGTAAGTACCCGTGGCGCCGCCAGTCCAAGTGACTAGCTGGCCTTGAGCCTCGGTGACGTCCGTGATTGAGTTTATATTGCCCCAGACAAGCGGCGTTGGGAAGGTGATTGTTACAGTGAACGTTCCGACGTCTTTTCCGCCGTGTCCGGTGAAAGTGTATGCAGTGCCGCCTTGCAGAGCGGTGCTCAACTTGGTGTAGTACGAACCGACCACCTGCGGAATTTCGGTCAATTCAGCCGTAAAGCCCCCTCCGGCAAGTCCAATTTGCGATCCTGCATCCAATCCGGTAACAGTCTCGTTCCCAGTCAGGGCGCCGGGGTAGAATACGAGGCAGTTTCCGAGCGAAAGGATGGACCCCACGCTGGAAGTGCCAGTGGTCTTGGTAAAGCCACCGCTCGCAGCGTAGACCGTCGTCAACGACTGCGCCTCGGGTCTTAAAGCGGATAGGTCGCTACTCGGTATGGTGTCCTTGGATATCTCTACGTAACCGCCTTTCCTGGTGCCCGAGCCGCCTGACCCGGAACCACCGCTGGTTCCCAACCCGGGATCGCTGCAAACCCCATTACCCGCGTTGACCGGGAGTGTTCCAAAGTTGCTTACAACGCTACCCGCACCTACCACGGCCACGCCAATGCCACAGCCGCCCTGAAACCCAGAAGCTGCATGTCGCGGCGTCGTGGCCGGGCATGGCTGATGCGAGGGCGGCGCCGATCTCCGGTACAGTCACGTCGATCTGATCGACGCCCGGAAACTGGGATCGCCCGGCATACACGACCTTGGCTTTGACGCCGCCGATGTAGACAGTCGCGTTATTAAGATTGTCCTGCTTCAGCGGATACGTTTTGTCATCGTTGGCGGTATCGGCGCCGAGGCCTGAGCCCCAGAGTATGATCGTCTGGCCGGGAGCAGCCGAGGCGGTGGGCGTAATGGTCTTGTAGTTGAGGTCAAGCGCTTTCACCCCGCCGCTGCCGGTCGCATTTAATGTCAGCATTCCAAAAGCGCTCTTCGTCACCAGCAGGGGGATCGTTGTGGATTGCGCTTTGTAGGTTACGGTGATGGTTCCTGTGCCGGCGGGAGTTTTGGACGGAAGTACAGCGGCGATCTGGGTTGGAACGGCGTAATAAATCGCTGGGGTCGTAGTGACGCCGGCGACGGTCACGGAGATGCTCATGTTGTTTAGAGTCGTCGGCAGACCCTTACTGGCGTCTTGCGTGACGAGAGGATTGTTGTCGCACATGGCGCTGCCGTAAATGACGAACAGACTGGCGGGCGCAATGCCATAGCTGGGTAAGCCGGGCGTGATGCCACTAAAGTTGTTGATTACTGCGTTGACCACCGGTTGGGCCAGGATGGTGGTGGGTACGGCGAGAACCGACAGGGCTAAAGCATTCCGAAAGAACAGCTTGAACATACTTCCTCCTCCTCAGAGCCGGCAACGAAGCCGTGCGACGATCTCGGCCCTTCCTTGTGTTACGCGAGAATCCGGGGCCAAAGGGATCACGGCCCGCAAGATATACTTGAGACAACAAGACGGGGACCTCATCGCGTGAGTGAGTTTTTGGATCAGAACGTTACACATTTGTTGATCCAGTGGAGTAATGGCGACGCAACGGCATTGGATGCCTTGATGCCGCTGGTCTACGAGGAGCTCCGGCGGCTGGCGCAACACTACTTAAGCCGCGAAAAGCCGGGGCATACTCTGTCGTCGACGGCTTTGGTGCACGAAGCTTACCTCCGGCTGGTGACGCAGAAAGAAGTGACGTGGCAAAACCGGGCGCACTTTTTCGGCGTGGCGTCGCGGATGATGCGGCGGATTCTGGTGGATCATGCGCGGCGGTATGGTTACGCCAAGCGAGGCGGGGGAGCGATGACGCTGGCGCTGGATGACACGGTTGCCGCTGAAAAGCCGCGCGAGATCGATCTGGTTGCGCTGGATGACGCGCTGAAGAGTTTGGCGAAACTGGATGAGCGGCAAAGCCGGATGGTGGAGCTGCGATTCTTCGGCGGATTATCGATTGAAGAAACCTCGGAAGTGCTGGGCGTCTCGGCGCCAACGGTGAAGCGCGAATGGGCCACGGCGCGGGCCTGGCTGTATCGCGAGATCAGCCGGTCGTGAAGCGTTATGACGCGCGAACAGTGGCTGCAGGTGCGAAAGATTCTGGATCGGGCGCTCGAGACCGAGCCGGGCGAACGCGGAAGGTATTTGGATGAAGCTTGCGCCGGCGACGCGGGGTTGCGCGCTGAAGTGGATTCGCTGCTCGCGGCGGGCGAGCAGGCGTCCGGCGAATTCCTGACGGGTAAAGCGATCGATCATGTTGTTGCTGCCGTCGCTGGAGGATTGCGCGATGGAGGCGATTCGCTGCAGGGCCGCAAGATCGGCTCCTACCTGGTGCTGGAAGAGATCGGGCACGGCGGAATGGGGACCGTGTATCGCGCGGTTCGCGCGGACGATCAGTACAGCAAGCAAGTGGCGATCAAAGTTGTGCGCGGGGGACTGGGCGACAACGTCGCCATTCAGCGCTTCAAAGCGGAGCGGCAGATTCTGGCGAACCTGGATCACGCCAACATCGCTCGTTTGCTGGACGGCGGCTCCACGGAAGACGGACGGCCCTATGTAGTGATGGAGTACGTCGAGGGACGGCCGATCGATGAATATTGCGATGGGCACAAGCTTTCGATGCAGGCGCGACTGAAGCTGTTTCGAACGGTCTGCTCGGCGGTGGCGTTCGCGCATCAGCGCCTGGTGATTCATCGCGACATCAAACCCGGCAACATTCTCGTGACGGAGGAAGGCGAACCGAAGCTGCTGGATTTCGGGATCGCTAAGATTCTGGACGAGCAGTCCGGCGAGGGCGGCGAGGCGACGGTCACACTGGTGCGGTTGATGACACCGGAATACGCGAGCCCTGAGCAAGTGCGTGGGACGCCGGTGACCACGGCAACGGATGTTTATTCACTCGGCGTGGTGTTGTATGGGTTGCTGACAGGCCGCCGGCCGTATCCCGCCGCGAGCAAGACGCCGCACCAGATGGCGCAGGCCGTACTGGAGGCGGAGCCGGAGAGGCCGAGCGCGGTGGTGAATGGCGCGGAAGCGCGGCGGGTGCGCGGCGATTTGGACAATATCGTCATGAAGGCGCTGCGCAAGGAGCCGGAGCGGCGCTACGCATCGGTGGAGCAATTTTCGGACGACATCCGCCGGCACCTGGAAGGCTTGCCGGTGACGGCGCGGCCCGACACGCTGCTCTATCGTGGCTCGAAGTTCGCGCGGCGGCACAGGATCGCGGTGATCGCGGCTGGGCTGGCGGTTGTGGCGTTGTTGGGCGGCATGGCGGCGACGATGCGCGAGGCATACATCGCGCGCGACCAGCGGCAGAGGGCCGAGCAGCGATTTAATGATGTGCGAAAGCTGGCCAATTCGCTGTTGTTTGAAGTGTACGACGCGATCGAAAATCTGCCGGGCTCGACGCCGGCGCGAAAGGTTCTGGTGGATCGCGCATTGGAATACCTCGACAAGCTGGCGGCGGAGGCTAAGGGTGATCTTTCACTGCAGCGCGAGTTGGCCACGGCCTACGAAAAAGTCGGCGATGTCCAGGGCGGTTTTCGATCGTCGAATCTCGGGGACACGGCTGGATTTTTCGCTAGTTATCGGAAAGCCCTGGCGATTCGGGAGGCGGTACTGCGCGGCTCGCCGAAGGATGCTCAGGCACAGCGCGAGTTGCTCCGGACCCATGGAAGGTTGAGTGACGCGTTGATGGGCGCGGGCGATTTGCGCGGGTCGGTGGATCAATTGAAACAATTGCTGCCGATCGCAGAGAAACTTTCTGGCGCAAATCCGGGCAATCTGACGGACCGGCGGAATCTGGCGCTGGCGTATCTGGACTATGGATGGAAGAGCTCGGGGCTGGGGGATTCGAAAGGCGGGCTGGAGGGTTGCCGCAAAGCGGTGGGAATGTTGGAATCGGTCGCGGAGCGTGACCCCGGCGACAAGCGGACCAGGCGAGTGCTGGCATTGGCGTACGGGCGCGTGGGAGAGCTGCTTTCGGTCTACGAGAAACAGCACGCCGAGTCGCTGGCGATGCATCAGAAGGCGCTGGTTGTCGAGCAGGATCTGCTCGCACAAGATCCGCAAAACACTGATCTCCGGCGCATGGCCGCCTGGGACACCATGCGCACAGGTGAGGAGCAAAACGACGACCGCAAAGCGCTGGAGAAGTACAAGCAGGCCTTGAATGGGATGGAGGGGCTATCAGCCGCGGATCCGAAGAGCGTCCAATTTCATTTTGACGTTGCAGCCGTGTTATCGCGAATGGGCGCGGCGCACTTGGCGCTGGGCGATGCCGGCGCCGCTCAATCAGAGCTCGAACGTTCGCTCGCCGAGATTGGTACGTCGCGCGCCGACCTGGATACGGTGGAGCTGAGGGCGGAGGATCAGTTCCGTCTCGCCAAAGTCCACGAGAAGCTGCAAAACTGGCGCGAAGCCAAAGTCTGGTTCGAGCGCGCGATCCCGACGATCGAGGAAGCGAACCGGCGCGGAACCCTGGGCGGTGATTCTGCTGCGATGTTAATCGAAGCGCATCAGGAGCTAACTCTGCTCAATCGCCGGTAACAGGTTCTTCGGCCAGGCGCGCGCTTCCGGCCTCCTGATCCTTGTACTGCAGCTGATACAGCTTCCAATAGATGCCGCGGATCGCGAGCAACTCCTGATGCGTGCCGATCTCGCGCAGCCTGCCTTTGTGCATGACGATGATGCGGTCGGCGCGCTGGATGGTGGAGAGCCGATGCGCGATCACGATCGATGTTCGACCGACGACGAGGTTTTGGAGCGCCTCGCGAATGCGCAGCTCAGTTTCCGTGTCGACGCTGGACGTGGCTTCATCGAGAATGAGGAAGCGCGGATTGTGAGCGAGAGCGCGGGCGAAATTGATGAGCTGCTTTTGGCCGGTGGAATACCCGGCGCCGCGTTCGCGCACGGACTGGGCGAAGCCATCCGGTAAGCTTTCGACAAAATCCAGCAGGTTCACGCGTGCGGCGGCATCGGACAATTGGTCATCGGAGATGCCGGGCGTTCCGAGGCGGATATTTTCGGCGATGGTTCCGGTGAACAGGTGCGGGTCCTGAAGTACGATTCCGAAATTGCGCCGCAGATTTTCGAGATTGAATTCGCGAATGTCGATGCCGCCAATGCGGATCGCGCCGCGCTGGACTTCATAAAAGCGGAGCAGGAGGCTGGCGATGGTGGTCTTTCCGGCGCCGGTGTGGCCCACGACCGCGATGGTTTCGCCGGGCTCGATGCGGAAGCTGACGTCGCTGAGCACCCAGTCGTCATCTTTATACGCGAACCAGACATGGTCGAATTCGATGGCGGCCGATTGCGGAAAAGCCACTGGATCAGCAGCCGATTGGATTTGCGCGGAAGTGTCGAGAAGTTTGAAGACGCGCTCGGCGGCGGCCATGGCCGATTGCATGATGTTGTACTTTTCGCTCAGATCCTGGATGGGCCGGAAGAAGCGAAGGCCGTATTGGAAGAATGCAACGACTACGCCGATCTGCAGGGCGCCGCCGCGCACTCGAAATCCGCCGTAGGCGAGCAGCAGCGCGAGCGCCAGCATCCCGAGAAATTCCGCGATCGGATAGAACCAGCCGTAGGCAGTGATGGCGTCCTTGTATGCTTCCATGTGGTCGCGATTGATGCTTGCAAACTCGCGGCGGCTGCGCGCCTCGCCATTGAAGAGCTGGAGGACGGCGATGCCGCTGATGTGCTCCTGTAAATAGGAATTAATGCGCGCTATGGCCACGCGAATTTTGCGGTAGCTCTTTTGCACGGCGCGCCGGAATTGCATGGTGACCACCACGACCAGCGGCATCACGGCCAGCAGAAAAGCGGTCATGCCCGGGCTCAGTTCGAGCATCGCAATCACGACGAAAGTGAGCATCAGCAGGTCGCCGAGAATCATGAGCAGGCCGGATGAGAATAGCTCGTTGAGCGCGTCGACGTCGGTAGTGATGCGCGTCACCATGCGGCCGACGGGGTTGTGATCGTAGTAGGCCAGATCGAGCTTCTGTAGCTTGGCCATGATCTCGCGCCGCAGATCGAACATGGCTTTTTGGCCGACCCACTGCATGATGTACTGCTCGCCGAAATCGCAAACCATGCCAAAGATCAGCGCGAGCAAATAGAGGAACGAAACTTGCCCGAGACCGGTCCAGGGGTTGTGGGACAAGAAGGGATCGAGAACGGTGCGAGTTACTTTGCCGGTGGGCGTGAGGTAGCGGTCGACTGCCAGAGCGGTGAGCAGCGGCCCCACTACTTGTAACAGCGCGTTCACCACCAACAGGGCCAAAGCAACAACGATGGGCAGTTTATAGGGCGCGACGTACCTGAGCAGGCGTCGCATCAGGCGCCCGTCGTAGGCTTTTCCTAAGACCTCTTCTTCCACGTGATTTCAGTTTAGCGTGCGCCACGAAACGCCAGCACAGCGTTGAGGCCGCCGAAGGCGAATGAATTGGACAGCGCAAATTCGATTTCGGCCGCGCGGGCGACGTTCGGGATCACATCGAGGCCGCAGGCTGGATCGGGTTCGTTGAAATTGGCGGTGGGCGGCAGGATTCCGTGGCGCAATGCGAGCAAAGTTGCGGCCGCCTCAAGGGCGCCGGCCGCGCCGAGCGTATGGCCGTGCATCGATTTCGTCGAGCTCACCGCGAGCCGATCGGCGTGATCGCCAAAAACCTTGCGGATGGCCGTAGTTTCGGCGGCATCGTTGGCGAGCGTCGCGGTGCCGTGCGCGTTGATGTAGCCGATTTGCGCGGGATCGAGGTCTGCGTCGGAAAGCGCGGCGAGCATCGCTCGGGCAGCGCCGTCGGGCGAGGGTTGCGTGATGTGGAACGCGTCGGACGACATGCCGAAGCCAACGATTTCGCCAACGATCGCGGCGCCACGCGCAACAGCGGCTTCCAGCGGCTCCAGCACCAGCATGGCCGCGCCTTCGCCTAGGATGAGACCGCGGCGATCCTTTGAAAATGGCCGGCAGGTGTCGGGCGAGACCACGCGCATCGCTTCCCAGGCCTTGAGGAATCCCAGGCTGAAGACGGCTTCGCTGCCGCCGGTGATGGCCATTTCGACAGCGCCGTTTCGTACCATCCAGACGGCTTGGCCGATAGCGTGATTCGAAGACGAGCAGGCGGTGGAGACGGTATAAGTTGGTCCCACTACGCCGGTCTCGAGTGAGATCCGGCTGGCTGCGGCGTTCTCCATGGTGCGCGGAATGGTGAAGGGATTCACGCGCGGGCTATTGTTGCGATACAAATTGACGAAGCCTTCATCCTCTGTGGTTTGGCCGCCGACGCAGGAGCCGGTGATGATGGCGGTTGACTCGCGCAACTGCGGCGTCCAATCGATGCCGGCGGAGGTAATGGCTTCGCGAGCGGCAATCACGCCAAACTGAGCAAAGCGGTCGAGTAGCCCGAGCTCCTTCTCATCGAAGTGTTGCGCGGGTGCGTAGTTGCGAACCTCCGCGCCATTAGCGAAGCGGAGCAGCGTGCGGTCGACTGCTTCGAGGGGCGCGATTCCACAGCAACCGGCGTGTAGAGCTTTCCAGAATTCCTGGACGTTGTGGCCGATCGCCGAGATGACGCCGATACCTGTAACGGCAACGCGGCGGGGCATGGATGGGAGTGGCTCAGGCGCTGGCCGCAGCCTTATTACCTTGGCCGCTCTCCAGCAGCTTAGCGATTCCGTCGATCACATCGCGCACCGAGCGCAGACTTTGTGCGGCATCGTCGGGGATATTGATGTTGAATTCGCTTTCAACGGCGAAGAGGATATTGATCCCATCCAGCGAGTCGATGCCGAGCTCCTGAAAGGTGCTGTCGGCGGTAATTTTCTCCTGCGGGAGATGCTGGGCGGCGGCAATAATGCTTCTCACTCGCGCGGTCAGTTCTTCGTGGGACATAGAATATCCGTCACCTTTTCAAAATGAAAGCCTAGCTCCATTAATTTTGGCAAAAGTTCGCGGACGGCTTGGAGCGTGACACCGATGTCGGGGCGGTGCTCGAGGACCCGGCCATCATGCAAGCAGAGAATCGCGCCTGGGACCGCACCGTCGATGAGCCGGGAGACCACACTAGACGTCTGCCGTTTCCAGTCTAGCGCAATGGTGCTCCACATCACTCCGGTGAGGCCGAGACGCTGTTGGGCTTGACGCAGGCCGAACCAGCGCACGCCGTAGGGAGCGCGGAAGTAGCGCGGGCGCTGGCCGGTAGTCTGCTGGATCGTTTCTTGCGCTTGGGAGAGCTCGCGATCGATGAAGGCGGGCGATTTGAGGGCCAGGATTGGATGCGTTTCGGTATGGTTGCCGATTTCGTGTCCGGCCGCAACGATCTCGCGCGCGACTTCGGGTAGCCGGCGAACGTTCGCACCGATTTGAAAAAATGTGGCGGGGGCGCGATGGCGAGCGAGGATTTCAAGGAGCTGCGGAGTTGATTCACTGGGCCCGTCATCGAAGGTGAGCGCGATGGCCGGCCGCGTGCCGGGGCCGCGATGAACGGAGGGGGCGAGCAACGAGCAGGAGGGGACTCGAGCGGCGTAGGTGAGCACGCCCGCGGAAACCGTGGTCGCTCCGAGTGCAGTTTCGAGGAGGGCCGGCCAATGCGACATGGGTCGTCGGGCACTAGGGTAGCAGGTGGGGAGGAGGTGGGAATGTGGGATGTGGGGCGTGGGGTGTAGGAAAGACTAGACGCGTTTTAATTGGATAAGGGCTGACAGCTGACGAGCCAAGGACGTGAGGCGCTCGCGTAGGTCCGGGATTTGCTCGCGACCTGGAAACCTAAGTTCGGTCGCGATTTCGAGCAAAGTGTCCAGCTCTTATGCGGATCCGAGCGCGATTCTGGTAAATCGAACAAGCTCGGCGTTGCTGCCGCGCCCCCTTGCCTTCGGCAATGTTGGCGGGAATAGAGACGGATGCTCGCCTGGCCTGACTCGTCAGCCCGAAGATCTCGTGCTTTGGCCAGCCGTCCGTCAATACGTAGATGGGCTTCACACAAGAGATACCCTTTTGCCAAACGCGCAAGCTTTTTACTGTGTCGGGTGCAATTTCCAGCTACGACCCCACCACCCGGAAAAGGGCCCGGACGCCGATGAGGCGTCCGGCGGAGGAACACCGCGGGCGGGTCGGAGGTTCACCGCCCGGGGTTGCAGTTGAAGGAGCTTAGTTAGGCGAGCAAACCGCCATGTCCGAGGCAGGCGACTTCCCACCCGGAGACGCGATAGCGGGCCAGCATGGGGGGCAGCATCAAGTCGACTACATTGGGTTTGGCGGAGCGGAAACAGCCCGGCGCGGACATGACCGGAACATCGTCCTTGTAGCTCAGCAGAAACAGATTGCCGGGTTCGACGGGCGCAAGGAAGCGCTCCACCTGGCAGCCGGCGCGGATCATGGCGCGGCCGATCACGTCTTCCGGACCCGCAGGGGCGGTGGTGGAAGCGATCAACACTACGGTCGGCTTGGCGCGCAACAGGTGCTGGAGTGAACGTGCGACCGCGCCTTCCTCCTCGATCGAAGAGAGCACGAAGCTGGCGGCGGCCCCCAACCGGTCCAGACGCTGGCGCATGATGTTTTCAAAGAGCTGGCGCGCGCGTTCTCCATTCGCGGGGTCCGTATAGAGGACCGCTACTGAAGGAGTGCGAATGGGGCGAGACTGTAGGATCGGGCCGCGTTCCTTCACGATAGAAATGACGGCCTCGAGTTCCGGCTTGGCCACGGCGAACGGAGCGCTCTTCACCGTTGCGACGCGATTGCCGGTGCGCGCGAAGGAAAAATTGGGAGCGGTGGCGATGGCCATGCTGACCGTGCAATTGATTTGCTTTAACAGCTCATCGTCCACTAAGACGCAACTCGCCTCAGTGGTAAATAGATTGGCTCTTCCTCCAGCGGCGAGACGAATTTCGAGCGTTCCACAGCCAATTTCGCTCGCGACCCGCATGACGGCGTCGTCCTCTCCCACTTCTCCGTCTTCTAGCTCCGTGACCCAGACTTCATTCATTCCTTCGGTCTCGAGCATGCGGGCGTCTTCTTCGCTGATCATGTGGCCCTTGGCGAGCAATTTCTTACCGCCGGCGCGAAAGATGGTGCAACAAAGAATTCTTCCAGTAGCTTGCTTGACGTCGATGGTCTGCGCCTTCATACGACTGTTGATCCCTCCCCAGTTCTGTCAAGTATGCCTTCAAATTATACACAGCCCAAGTGAGAAATCCAGGAAAAAATCTCATTCAAACGTGTTTTTTTAGAGAAATAGTAGACGCGCGATCAAATCAAGTCAGTCGCGCTTCGGATGAGGGAGTTGAACTAGCTCTGAGGGGAAATCAAGTGATAATGTAAGTAACGGATCAGGCCTAAGGGCTTTTACCACCGCGATTTCATCACAGCAATCGAACTTCGGGCAAGAAATGCAGTCCTTCCAGACTTTGAGGGGAAGCAGGCCGCGATCCACCTGGCGGAATCCCAGCTTGCGAAAGAAATCCGATACGTAAGTGAACGCGAATATTGCGTGCAGATCGTTGTGATTAGCTTCGTTCTCGAGTGCTTCAACCAGAAGACGTCCGATGCCGCTTCGCTTGCGATCTGGCGACACTGCCAGTGACCTGATCTCGCCCGAGACAGGAGTGTAAAAGTGAAGCGCGCCGCACCCGAGCAGTTGCGAGCCGTCATACACCACCGTGAAATCGCGAATGTTTTCGGACATTTCGAATTCGGTTCGAGGCAGCATGACGCCTTGAGCCGCATAACCGTTAATTAACTCCAGCAATGCGGGGATGTCCCGCAACGTAGCCTTGCGGACGATGGGGCGTTCTAGATCTTCCAGTACTTCTATACCTGGCGCGGAATCAAGCATGCCGTGAAACTCCGAGGTGAGTCACGAGGCGCGTCCCGATCGTACTTTTGTCTGATTCTTCCGAAGCCACTAGCCGCGCCACAATGCCGGGCGAGGCGCCAGGTGCGATGACGACTTCGGTGATGCCTGCCTGCAAAGCTTCAGCCGCGGATTCGAGTTTGGCTCGCATGCCGCCCGTGGCGACGCCACTCTCGATGAGCTGGCGGCATTGATCCAAGGTCAATTTCGAATGGATTTGATTATCCTCGCCGCGGACGCCGTCGACATCGGTCAGGAACAGGAGCTTGTCCACTCCAAGAGCGGATGCAACCGATACGGCCATTTGATCGGCATTTACGTTGAAGAAATGCCCTTGGCGATCGCCCGCCACGCAGGCCACTACCGGCAAATATTTAAACTCGATTAGGGTGTGCAGTAACCGGGGATCGGAGCGCACGGGCTTTCCCACCAGGCCCAGCTCCTCGCTGATGGGCCGCGCTTCCGTGAGGAGCGCATCCATTCCACTCAGCCCAACGGCGGGGGCGCCGCACGCGATCAACGCCGCGACCAATTCCTGATTTACGGAACCGGCCAACACTTTCAGCACCGCATCCAAAACTTCGGGCGTGGTGACACGCAGGCCGTTCACGAATCGGCTCTCGACTCCGCGCTCGGCTAGGAAGCGTGTCATCTGCTTGCCGCCACCGTGCACGATCGCCGCTTCGAGGCCATCCTGGACGGCTTGTGCAATTTCCTTGGCGAGACGGCTGCGCGATTCGGGAGCATCGAGCAAAGTACCGCCGAGCTTGATGAGGACCGTCACAGCGCCCTCACAACAGGCCCGCCGTTTCCTCGCAGCCGAGGATCAGATTCATATTCTGGATGGCTTGTCCCGCGGCGCCCTTCACCAGATTATCGATGGCGCTGACGACGATGGCGCGGCCGGTGGCGGCATCGAACTGGAGCCCGATATCGCAGAAGTTGGTGCGGTTGACCGCGGCGACATCGGGCAGTGCGCCGAGCGGGTAGAGCCGCACGAATTTTTCGGATTGATATTGATGGCGGTAAATGTCGAGCAAATCGTCGCCGGTTTTGATATTGCGGGTGCGAACGTAAATGGTCTCGAGAATTCCGCGATCGATGGGAAGCAGGTGAGCGGTGAAGCTGAACTCCGGTTCCTCGAGACCCGAGACCAGGAGGACTTCGGGAACATGGCGGTGATCGAAGACCGAGTAGATCGAAAAATTGTCGGTTACTTCGCAGAAGCTAGTCTTGAGCGTTGGTTTGCGTCCTGCGCCGCTGACACCCGATTTGGCGTCGCAGATGATTCCGGCGGCACCATCGATCGCCGAGGCCGCAACGAGCGGGCGAATCGCGAGGTTTGCAGCGGTCGGATAGCAGCCGGGATTTGAGATCAGGCGCGCGCCGCGAATCTGGTCCCGGCAGAATTCGGGCAAGCCATAAACCGCTTCCTTGAAGAGACTGGGCGCGGTGTGCTCTTCCTTATACCAGCGCTGATAGGTGGCTGCGTCACCCAGTCGAAACGCTCCGCTCAGATCGATCACCTTGGCGCCGGCGTCGAGCAGGGCGGGTGCAAGTTCCATGGAAACGGCGGGGGGTGTGGCGAGGAAGACAACGGCCAATCCTTCCGCGCGGACAGCGTCGGGGGTGCAGGGAATCCGGCGGGGCTGCGGCTGGTTGATGGGTTGGGGGCGGACGGTGGAGTCCTGGCGGTGTTCGAGGAGGACGGGTTCGGCGTGGGGGTGGTGGCTGAGGAGGCGGACAAGTTCGGCGCCGCTGTAGCCGGTGAAGCCGACGATGCCCGCAGTATATTTATTCATCGCTCTGAATAATTATAACATCGTGGCAGCTTGGTGGGTCAGGTTGTGTTGGCTCCGCCGAATTACCACAACCGCCAGCGCGCAAATAGCATCCAACTTGCTCAGTGTGGCAGCGTTCCCGACGATGCACTTTGGTTCCGAGGAGGCAGGCTGAATGAGATCGATATGGCTGGACAACGTCAGCAGAGTGAAATACCGGGACTCATTATTGATGAATGGCTGGCTCACGCATATCCACGTGGTCTTCACCGAGCCCGGGCAAACCGGCAATTACTCCGGTCCAGGATTGCGATTGGCCCTTTACCTTTTGGAAGACCAGTTCGGGCCTCAGAACGATTCCGAACGCGCATTGGTGGAGCGGCTTGTGCCGTCCTCAATTGATTTTGACATTGATGCGAAGACGCTCAAGCTATCGGCGCCTCCCGATGGGCTGCAGGGCCTGCCGCCTGACCAATTGATCGCGGCCCACAAGCAAGCCATGCAGTTCGGCTACTTTCTCTCAGAAGGGCGTTCGTTCAAGGTTGATGAGTTGTTGGAACAAATCCAAGCCGCGATGGACGGCGGGAAGCTGGAGCAATCAATTTGAAAGCTATCCGAGCAGTGGGTCCACTATCTTTTCGGATAGACGATACTCTGCCCGACGGTGGTCGAGTTCACAGTAAGTCATAAGGTTAGGTAACATTTTGGCTTGGCGACAGAACTGCCAGTACTCCGGCGCTGGGAGGCGACCTCGGTTCCAACCCCGGGGCCCCGTGCCATCGAGTGCCCCACCACCGACCGCGCTCCCAGCACTTACAATACTGATGTCGCACCGGGGCGTTTTATCACGCCCGCCTTTGTAGCTACGCCGGCTTTTGTGCCACGAGCTCGGCTACGCCGTGCCGATGGCCGGACTCTCCGGGTTGGCCCTCGCGGTAATGCAAGATGCGCCAGCCGTTAAAGAACTCGCGTAATTCATTGGGGTAAGCGCGCGTCGGTGTGCCTTGCGGCCGATCGACATCGGCGAGGTGGACAATCATGATCAGCAGGCCGCCAGGGCGGAGGGCCGACTGCATCCGCGGGATCAGACTGCGTTGCAGGTAGTAACAGGACAGCACCAGGTCGAAGGACTCCGGCGGGATTTCGAATGCGCCGGCTTCAAGATCCACGACTTGCGCGTCGATAGCCAGGTCATTGGCGCGCAGTAGTCCGATGGCGACCGACGAACCGTCCACGGCAGTAACGCGCCAGCCGTGCTCGGCGAGATAGCGGGCATTGCGGCCGGGGCCGCAGGCAAGGTCAAGTGCTGAACCTGGAGCGAGGGTCCCGGCGAACTGAACTACCAGAGGCGCGGGCGTCTCGAAAACTTGTTCACCGGCGCGATAACGCTGGTCCCATTCTTCAATTCTGGTGGACATCACCCGCGTGGGCATCGCCACGTTTGGCCGCGAGCTTGAAGACGCGCTTGAGAATCCCGATCGCGCGGTCGATCTCCTTCTCGGTCACGATGTACGGCGGCAGGAAGCGCAGCACGGTATCGTGCGTGCAGTTCATGAGCAGCCCCTGTTCCATGGCGTCCAGGACCAGCTGCTTTCCGGAGAAGCTCAGTTCCACGCCGATCATGAGGCCCTGGCCGCGGACCTCGCGAATGAATGGGAACTTCTGCTGGAGATCCTGGAGCTGCGCGCGAAAATAGCGGCCGGCTTGGTCGATGTGCGGGAGCAGCCCGTCGAGAAGATCCATGAACTCGAGGGCGACGCGGCAAGCGAGGGGGCCGCCTCCAAAGGTTGAGCCGTGCATGCCGGAGCCGATGGATTTCGCGGCGCGTTCGTTGGCGACGATCACGCCCATCGGAATGCCGCAGGCCAGCGGCTTGGCAGCCACCATGACATCGGGAAGCACGACGGGGTCGGCGAGTTGATACGCGAAGTGCTTGCCCACGCGGCCCACGCCGCACTGGATTTCGTCGAACACCAGGAGAGCATCGTAGCGGTCGGCCAGCTCGCGCGCTTTGCGCAAGTATTCGGTGGACATCGGGAAGATGCCGCCTTCGCCTTGGATCCACTCGATAACGATGCCGGCCGTGCGATCGCTGACCACTTGTTCGAGCGCCACTTCGTCGTTGGGCGGAACGAATCGTGCGCCGGGAAGCAGCGGCTCGAAATCTTGGCGGTATTTTTCCTGTCCGGTGATGGACAGCGCCCCGAACGTTCGGCCGTGAAAGGAATTGTGCAGGGCGACGATTTCGTACTTTTCGGGATTGATCTTGTGGCCGTGAGCGCGGACCATCTTCAGCGCGCCTTCCATGGATTCGGCGCCGGAGTTGCAGAAGAACGTGCGTTGCAAGCCGCTGGCCTTCGCCAGGCGTTCGGCGAGCGGGCCTTGATAGGCGTGGTAGTAAAGATTGGAGGTGTGCAGCAGGCGGCGCGGCCTGCTCGCGGATCACCTTCACCAGGCGCGGGTGCGCGTGGCCCAGCGCGTTCACGCCAATGCCGGTGATGAAATCCAGATAGCGCTTGCCGGAAGGATCGTAAACGTAGCAGCCCTTGCCGCGGTCGAGCACCAGCGGATAGCGGGCGTAGTTCTGGAGCAGGTATTCGCTTTCGAGCGCGCGGACGCGGTCTAGGGCGCTCTCTTCGTGGACCGCGGGTAAAGCTGTGGACATAGCATCATGATAACTTGACACTCACGGTAACTTCTCGGGAAAAGCCCTCAGCAGCGCTTGCGCCTTGAGCAGCATTTCGTCCCACTCGTCTTCAGGCTTGGACTGATAGACGATGGCGCCACCCACTCCGATGCTAGCCACGCCATGGTGAAACACGGCAGTGCGGATCACGATGTTGAGGTCGGCAGCGCCGTCGTAACCGAAGTAGCCGATGCTGCCGGAGTAAATGCCGCGCGCTTCCGGTTCCAGTTCGTCCAGGATTTCGAGGGTGCGCAGCTTGGGAGCGCCGGTCATGGAGCCGCCGGGGAATGCCGCGCGGATGCAATCGATCAGCGGTTTTGCCGGGGGCGAGCACGCCAGAGACGGTGCTCACAAGCTGATGCACGGTGGCGTAGGTTTCCACTTGCATCATTTGTGGGACGTGAACGCTGCCAGGGCGGCAAACGCGGGAGAGATCATTGCGCGCGAGGTCGACAATCATGAGATTTTCGGCGCGGTTCTTTTCGCTCGAAGCCAGCGCGGCGCGGAGAGCGGCGTCTTCTTGTGGATTGCTGTCTCGCCGGCTTGTTCCCTTGATGGGCCGCGATTCCACGTGACCCGCGCGGTCGATGCGCAGGAATCGCTCGGGCGAGGAGCAGGCGATGTCGATATCGTCCAAATGCAAATAAGCCGAGAAGGGCGCGGGATTCTGCTGGCGTAGCGCTTCGTAGTAGGCGAGCGGATCGGCGTCCGTCGTGACGCGCAGTTGATTCGTGAGGCAGATCTCGTAGCTTTCGCCCGAGGCGATGCGATCCCGGCAGGCTTCGATCAGGCGTAGATATTCATCGCGTTCCGTGGAGGGCGTGAATGGAGGTGGAGCGGTCGGCGGCGAAGCCGGCGAGGGATCTTTTAGCGCGGCAATCCGGCCGGCAGTTTCCAGGTCTGGCTCGCCGCACGACACGATCCAAACCGTGTTCTTCGACGTGATCGATGGCGAGAAACCGATCGACCCGCAGCAGGCAGGCGTCGGGAAACGGTGAGCGATGTTTTCCTGGCGCGCCGCACTCGGCTTTGAGCTCGTAGCCGAGATAGCCGACGTAACCGCCGGTGAAAGCGAAGGGCAGAGGAGGCGCGTCCACTTGAATATTGGGCAGCGCGCGATCCAGGGAATCGAGGAAAGGCTCGCGGAGAAGTTCAGTGCCGGTTCCCATGTATGAGAAGCGGCTATTGTCTGAGATCAGCGAACTGTCGAGCCAAAACGCGTAGCGCTGGTGCGAGAACAACTCACGGAAGAGGGTCTCAGGCCGCACGGTGAGCGCGATCTCCCGAGCATGAACACAGATTTTCCGTCGGCTGAGCGAAAGAAAATTGCGCAGAATCGTTTCGCCATACTGTGTGCAGATCGATTCCGGATGAAACTGCACGCCCCAGATCGGCAGTTCGCGGTGCCGTAGAGCCATCACAACGCCGTCCCGTGTCCATGCGATTTTCCGCAACTCAGGCGGCAGTGGTTCGGCGACGATCAGCGAGTGATAGCGAATGGCGCTGAATCGCTCGGGGATTCCCGGCGAATAGTTCGTCGCCATCGTGCAGAATCTCGGCGGCGCGTCCGTGCACCGGCTCGGGCGCCCGAATCACGCGCCCACCAAAGTGATGAGCGATCCCCTGGTGTCCCAGGCACACGCCGAGTAGAGGAAACGCGCCCTCGGCCGCTTCGGCGATCAATCGCGCCGAAATGCCGAAATCGCGTGGATTCTCGGGGCGGCCCGGTCCAGGCGAGATGATGACGCTGTCGAAATCCAGGCGCTGGATCTGGTCCCACGTCATCTCATCATTCCGGATCACAAGTGGGGCGCACCCGCTGACCTTGGCGACGGCGTCGACCAGGTTGTAAGTGAACGAATCGTAGTTGTTGACGATCAGGACAGCCATTGCGCACCTTCATGATAGCGGCCGGTCGAAGCCCCTTTTGTAACACTGCGCTAAAATGGCCGGTATGCGCACCCCGTGGATTTCCCCCCGAATGAAAGATCCGATCCGCACGCAAATGCATTACGCGCGCCAGGGCGTCATCACCCAAGAAATGGAATATATCGCCAAGCGCGAGCACGTGACCGGCGAGCTGATCCGATCCGAGGTTGCGCGCGGCCGCATGATCATTCCGGCCAATATCCACCACACCAATCTGGAGCCGATGTGCATCGGCGTGCAGTCCAGCTTGCAAGATCAACGCCAACATCGGCAACTCGGCCACCACGTCGAATATCGACGAAGAGGTGGAGAAGCTCCATTACGCGGTGAAGTACGGCGCCGACACAATCATGGATCTTTCCACCGGCGGCGATATCCCGCGCATCCGGCAAGCCATCATCAACGCGTCGCCGATTCCAGTGGGCACGGTGCCGATCTATGAAGCGCTCGGGCGCGTGCGCCGCGTGGAAGATCTGAACATCAACGTCATGCTGGAAGTGATCGAGGAGCAGGCGGAGCAGGGCGTGGATTACATGACCATTCATGCCGGCGTCCTGGTGCAGTATGTTCCGCTCACTACCAAGCGGATCACCGGAATCGTGAGCCGCGGCGGGGCGATTCTTGGCCGAATGGATGGTCAAGAATCACAAACAGAATTTCCTTTACGAGCACTTTGATGAGATCTGCAAAATCTTCCAGAAGCACGACGTGAGTTTTTCGCTCGGCGATGGATTGCGGCCGGGTTGTGTGGCCGATGCGAGTGATGCGGCGCAGTTCGCTGAACTGAAAACGCTGGGCGAGTTGACGCGGAAGGCCTGGGAATACGATGTCCAGGTGATGATCGAAGGTCCCGGCCACATTCCGATGGATCAGATCCAGATGCAGGTGGAGAAGGAAGTGGAGATGTGCAACGAGGCGCCGTTCTACACGCTCGGCCCCTTGGTCACGGATTTCGCGCCGGGCTACGATCACATCACGTCGGCTATCGGGGCGGCCATGATCGGCTGGTACGGCGCGTCGATGCTGTGCTACGTGACGCCCAAGGAGCATCTGGGGCTGCCGAATCGCGAGGACGTGAAGCAGGGCATCATCGCGTACAAGATTGCGGCGCATGCGGCTGACATCGCGCGGCACCGGCCGGGCGCCCGCGATCGCGACGACGAACTATCGCGCGCACGCTACAAATTCGACTGGCGTCGGCAGTTCGAGTTGTCGCTCGATCCCGAAACCGCCGAAGCGATGCACGATGAAACGCTGCCCGAGGAAGGCTTCAAGGACGCGGCGTTCTGTTCGATGTGCGGCCCGAAATTCTGCTCGATGAACCACTCGGCCAAGACCGAGAAATTCACGGTGGAGGAAGCGGAAGCGGTGCTGGCGGCGTCGCAGCCGATCGTGACCATACAGCACTAGCTGCGGCGGTAGCCGTTCAGCGCGGCGGCATGCCCGCACCTAGATGAACAAAGTCGTAACCAGATACCCGATCACCATTCGCTGCGGCATGGTGATGGTGTGTTTATTGTTTGCTGTGGGCATTGCACGAGGCCAGGCCAGTACCCGAACGATCATCGTTGCAGTCGGCGCTCTCTGCTTATCCGCCGCCATTCTGTCGTACAAAGCTGAGGTTGATCCTTCGGAGATTCGCGTGCGCTATTTGCCGTTTTACACAAAGCGAACGCCGATGCGTGACGTCACGCATCTTATAGAGGAAAAGACTCTCGTTCTCGTCACAGCAACCTCGAAGATACCGTTGTGGGGTTTGTCACTTAAGGCTAGGGGGCCGCTGTTTGAAATACTTCCGCGTCGCCTCGACCTGCTATCCACGCATCCGAACAGGCGGACCGACTCCGCTGCGATCATTCGCAGGTTCGTGAGGCGGACGATTCTCGCTTCGGTCGCGTTCATCGTTAGCCTCTGCTTGTCAGTTCCGTTTCTAAAAGGGAATCCGTGGAACCAGTACGTGGACACCATCGGAAAGTACGTACTGTTCCTTTGCCTCTGCATGTTCTTGCTGCTCCTTTTCTTGGCCGGATTCACCTACGTGCTCTGGTACAGTAAGCGAGCGTTCGACAAGATCGAGGCGGATGAGCGACTCCATCGCCACGGCTGATCTCAGTGAACGCTGCGTCGCTCCACTTGGTAAAATCACGGCATGAGCTTGACCCCACCAAATCTACCTCCGGACCACTCCCGAGTCCACGACAAGCTCAGCAAATTGAAGAAGCGCGACTACATTGTCGGCGATTCGGACGACTTCGTTCACATGGATTGGTCCAGCGAATGGACCGAGCTGAAGAACCTCGACTCGCCCTCTGACGATCGCGGGTCAGATTCAGAATAGCTTCGAGCAGAACATGGCTGAAATCAAGAAAACCGATCAAGAATGGCGCGAGCAGCTGACGCCCGATCAATACGCAGTTACCCGGCGCAAAGGCACCGAACCCGCCTTCACCGGCAAGTATTGGGATAATCACGCCCCCGGGACGTACAAGTGCGTCTGCTGCGGTGCGCCGCTGTTCGACTCAGAGACCAAATACGATTCCGGCTCGGGATGGCCGAGCTTCACCGCCCCCATCGACCAGACAAACGTCAAGACCGAGACCGACAGCAGCTACGGTATGCGTCGCGTGGAAGTGCTATGCGCGAAGTGCGACGCGCACTTGGGCCACCTGTTCGACGACGGGCCGAAGCCGACCCGCCAGCGCTACTGCATGAATTCGGCGTCGCTCGATTTCGAGAAGACCAAATAGCCTACTCGACGCCGCCGCCCGGAACCAGCTCCACCCGATCCATCGCAAGAAACGCGCGGATGTGCGGGTGTTCCGATTTCTCCAGATCTTTCACCGGTCCAAAGTAAATCGCGCGTCCTTGATACAGGACCACCACACTGTCGGCCACCTTGCGCATCAGATCCAGGTCGTGGGTCACTACCACCGCCGTCAGCCTAAGTTCGCGCTTCAATTTGAGCATCAGCTCGCTCAGGATGTTCGACATGATGGGATCCACCATGGTTGTGGGCTCATCATAGAGAATGCACTCTGGCTGCGCGGCCAAGGCCCGGGCAATCGCCACGGCGCGCTTGTAGCCGGTGGAGAGATCGGCCGGATAGGCGTCCTTGAATTGCAGCATGTCCACCATGGAGAGCAACCCGTCCACAACGTCTTCCTTATTGCGCTCGTCGTAGTCGCTGCGCAGCTCGAGCGAGAAGAGAATATTCTCGCCGACGGTCAGCGAGTCAAACAGCGCGCCGCTCTGAAACACCATCGTTACCTTCTTGCGGATCTCGCGTAGCTCGGCTTCGGTGTAGTTGGTAATGTCCTGATACGCGACGAAGACCTGGCCCTGGTCGGGCTTGAGAAAGCCCATGATGTGGCCGAGGCTGACCGATTTGCCCACGCCGCTGCGTCCGATGATGGCCAGCGTCTCGCCTGCGGTGGCATAGAAGCTGGCGTCGACTAAAACGGGGTGGTCGAACGTCTTATACACATGACGAAACTCGATGTAATGGAGCTTGTCACCCGCGAGAGCTTCGCCCGCCATCAGAGCTTCGTCTCGAATTCTGCCCATTCGGCGGGCGTGTTGACGTTGGCTAGGGCGGAGGGGTCAACCGGCAGCATCTCGATACCCAATTCTATCAGTAAGCTCTTCATTTTCAATCGTTTCTCACGAATTGCCCGAGCTACGGCGGGCAGGCATCGCCGATGGTAGACGGCGCACAAAGGCTCAGGCTCGTCGTCCGGTCCCGCGGCCGCTACACAATTGCTTGCAATCGGCGCCACTGTGGCGCGGTGCAGCAGGTCGAGCAGAATGCTGGACGTGATGCCAGGCATATCGCAGCCTACGATCACGTTCCAGCTGGTCGAACTCATCGTCAAAGCGGTGTAAATCCCGCTCGCCGGACCGTAACCCGGCAGAATATCAGGAACCACGCGCAAGCCCAGGTGACCGAGTTGGTCGCGGTTGCCGATCAGCGTCGCCGAGCCAACTGTTTCGCGGACGATCCCGGCGATATGCTCCACCAGCGTCGTTCCGTGGAAGGGCAGCAGGGCCTTGTTCCGGCCCATGCGCGTGCTTCCGCCGCCCGCCAGCACAAACCCGGAGGCTTGCATGAGAGAATAATAGCATTAGCTTCGCCATGCACCCTTCCGATACAGGCAGGAAAGAAAAATTTGCAGAGGGAGGGAATCCGGGTATAATCGGATAGAACAAAAGGATGCGATTTTGTTTGGATCTTGTTCTAGCAGGGGCGGTTTTGGGAACTCTCGCAACGGCTGGATTGAAAGCCGCAGAACGCCGCGAGCTGTGGGTGGTGAAAGTGGACACGCACACCGGCAGGCTGGTAAGGAGCCTGGTGGTTACCCCCGGCTCAAGCGCGGGAACTGCTCCCGACGTTCGCGGATTGATTGATGAGGCAGCCAAGAGTTTCGATGTGAATCCGTTGTTGGTGGAGTCTGTGATTCAGGTGGAGAGCAATTACAATCCGTTCGCGGTGTCACCCAAGGGCGCGCAGGGGCTGATGCAACTGATGCCCGGGACCGCGCAGCGCTTCGGCGTGACGGACAGCTTCGATCCGAAGCAAAATATAGAAGCGGGCGTCCGCTACCTCAAGTTTCTGCAGGACACGTTCCAGGACGATCGGCTGGCGATTGCGGCCTACAATGCGGGCGAAAAGGCCGTGGCGAAGTATGGAGACGTGCCGCCGTATCCCGAAACCATCAACTACGTCGCGAAGGTGGGCAAGAAATACGGCCAAGCCAAACGTGCGGCCGGCCAAGTGAGTCAAGTGAAGGACAGTCAGGCCAAAAACGAAGCGAAGAATGACGAGGAACCCAAGGCATCTGAAGAGGAGCCGCGGCACATTCTTGCGTATGTCGATCCAGAGGGCAAGCTGCACATCGCAACCCGTTAAGGCGCCCATGCTACACCTCCCCCGGAAGCAGCGGCCTGAGTTACGCTCGCGCGCTTGGCGGCTGGCCGGCGCCGTCTTGCTATTCACCGTGAGCGGCGCGATCGCGGCCGATGTCGATGAACCGCATCACGTCACGGCTGTCCGCTTTTGGTCCCTGGGCGGGGTGACGCGCATCGCGATTGAAACCGACGGGGATTTCCAGGTGAAGTCGGATCATCTGGACAATCCAGACCGGATCTTTTTCGATCTCACGGGCACCAAGCCTGTCTTGACCCACAAAGCGTTGACGGTGATTCCGGTCTCAGATCATTTCGTCAAACAAATCCGAGTGGCTGAGCCGCAGCACAACGTTACGCGCGTGGTTTTGGACCTGGAAACCACCGTGGAGACATCGACGTCGCGCCTGGAAAATCCCGACCGGCTGATTATCGAGCTCAGGGCTCCTGGCGGCAAAACGCCGGAACCCGTCAAGGTTCCAGAAACTACCACCAAAGCGCCGGTGAGAACGCCCCCCGCGCTTGTTGAGCCTGTTCCCGCGCCCACCCCCGCGCCGAAACCAGTGGAGCGCCGGCAATTCACGCCTCCTCCCGCAGCGCAACCGGCGGCGGCTCAGGTGCGGGCCCAAGAAGCGGCCCTCGATCCGCCACCCGCATTGGCGCTGAAGCCTGCACGAACGCCTGCGGCCCTGCCGAATGTAATCAATGCCACGCCGCTGGTGGCGACAGCGACGATTCCGGCACCCGCCGCTCTGACTCCGAGCGCACCTGCCGGCCGCCCTGAGATCGCACTTCCGGCGAAACGGAATGCTTCCGGCGACCGCTCGATGATTCGCGCGTTAGGGCTCAAGGTCGGCCGCGTGGTTCTGGACCCGGGACATGGCGGCCACGATACCGGAACGGTTGGGCCAGATGGTTTGCGCGAAAAGGACCTGGTGCTGGATGTGACGCAGCGCCTGGGCCGTTTGATCGAGGATCGGATGGGGAGCGAGGTGATCTACACGCGCAACGACGACACGTTCATCCCGTTGGAGCGGCGCACCGAAATCGCGAACGAAGCCAAGGCCGACCTGTTCCTGTCGATCCACGCGAATTCGTCGCCCATGCGCTCGGCCGCCGGCGTGGAAACGTTCTACTTGAACTTCACCACGTCGCGGAGCGCGCTGGACCTGGCTGCGCGGGAAAACGCCGGCTCGCAGCTGAGTATCTATGACCTGCAGGATTTGCTGCAGAAGATCGCGCTGAAGGACAAGGTGGAAGAGTCGCGCGAATTTGCCACGCGCGTGCAGTCCGCGCTCTATACCTTGTCGGCGCGGCCGGCCGACGCACGGTCCAAGGATCGGGGCGTCAAGAAGGCTCCCTTCGTGGTGTTGATTGGAGCTTCCATGCCCTCGGTGCTGGCTGAGATCGGGTTCATCAGCAACGCGCACGATGAGAGCATCATGCGGCGCGAGGAGTATCGCCAGCGTACGGCCGAGGCGCTGTATAAAGGGCTATCGAGCTATGCCAGCTCGCTGAGCCATTTCCAGGTCGCGCAGCGGCATTAGCAGGCTTAGGAAACGTCGGCCGTTTCGGCTTTTGTCACAACTGGCACGGGCTCTGAGCTATAAGCTAAAACCTCTACGCGGTTGCGTCCGGAGTTTTTCGCGACATAAAGGGCTTCGTCGGCCTTGCGGATGAGACCTTCCGCGGTCCAAGGCTCGCCCGGGACAGCGGCTGTGACGCCAAAACTGGCCGTGATCCGGAGCGAAGTGTCGTTGTAGCAGATATCGGTCTGAGTGAGCTGCTTGCGCAAACGCTCGGCCTGGGAATAGCTGTCGGATTCGCCGCAGTTGGGCAGCAGAATGAGGAACTCCTCGCCGCCATAACGGCCAACCGAGTCATATTGGCGAACGCTGGCTTGCATGCGCCGGGCGGCTTCGCGCAGCACCGCGTCGCCGGCCGGGTGTCCGTGATTGTCGTTGATGTATTTGAAGTGGTCCAGATCCACGATGACGACGCCTACCGGAGAGGCTTCCCGTTCCGCGCGGGCCAGTTCGCGTGATAGCGCTTCCAGGATCGAACTGCGGTTCCACAGATGGGTCAGCGAGTCCCGTGTCGCTTGTTCGCGCAGGGCTTCGCGCGCCGAAAGCAACTGGGCTTGCAAGTCCACCAGGCGGGTGCCGGCCCGCAGCCGCACTTGCAGCTCGTTTTGGTCGAACGGCTTGGTGATATAGTCGTCCGCGCCCGCATCCATTCCTTCAATCAAGTCTTCCTTCTGGCTTTTGGAAGTGAGCAGCAGAATGTAGATGTACGGCTCGGTGCCGCGTTGCCGGATCTTCTGGCAAACCTCAAGGCCGGTCATACCCGGCATCATCCAATCCAGAATGATGAGCGCCGGTGCGTCCTCGCGCTCCAGAATCTGCAACGCTTCGGCCCCGTCGCAAGCCACCATGACCTCATAGCCCCACTTGCGCAGCGTGGCTTCCAGCAAATGCCGCGATACGATGCTATCATCCGCAATTAGAATTTTCACCGAATATCCACGACCGCCGAGTTATAGCTTTACGGCAATTCTAATTTCTCATCGGCTGGAGGAGCGTGTAACGTTAGCGCGGTAGGGGGACTAAGGTCTGCCGGGTCGCCATCCACTGAACGTCGATGAGAACCTGAGATGGATCGCTCTAGTACCTTGCCCGCCCGGGGGCTACCAGGTGCTCAGGCACGCGTCTCAGAAGCAGTGCGAATAGCCTGTTCCAGCTGATCCTTGGCAAGGGCGGTGCTGATAAACAACTCCTGGCGCGCCCCGGCGCTGAAAGCAATGGCTTTCCAACCATTGGTCGTCGGGACGGTTACCCGGATTCTGACTTCGCCTTTGGCGTCGCGCACGGGGCGAATCACTCCGGGAATGACGGATCGGATCGCGGCGTTGCCCGCAAGCAGGCGCTCCAACACATCCCGCACGCCGTCCAGAATGCTGTGCTCCACTTTCAGCTTTCCCTGTATCTTGCGGAGTCGCACGGCGGCCTACTTAAAACGCTTGCGGTACTGGATGTCGATGCTGAAGGCGCCGTTTTCGTCGCGCAGGGCCACGGCGGACCACTTACTGCTGAAGTCCCACTCCACGCGCACGATCTGCTGGTTGGTGACCGCGAGATTGGTGATGTAGGTGAGGGTGATGTTGGAAGAGACCTGTTGCTCCATGGTGAGGCGGGCCTGCGGAACGATGGTGATGTCGGTCAGCTGCGGATCGATCTTGATATGGCTGACGCCGAAGAATTTCTGCAAGCGTCCCGAGCTGGGCGCGATGGCCTGGGATAGGAGCGAATTGGTGCTGGTTCCTAGAAAGCTGTTGTTCGCGTTATTCGGGCCCTGTGGGGATGCCAACGGGCCGGCGGCGGCGGGAGTCCGGCCTACCGCCAGCAGGGCGATGATATCGGAAGCCTCTAGCGGCGGGTCGGAACGATAGGAGAAGTTCAGTTTGTTGAGAGAGCCCGAGAAACTGATGTCGACCGTGATGCCGCGCACTTTCGTCGAGAGGTCCATGTTGATATTGGGCTCGATTTTGGCGGGATTGTCGAAATTGATCACACCGCGATTGATGCTGTACTTGTTGCCGAAGAACTCCACCTGGCCGGAATCGACCGTGATCTGACCCAATAACACCGGACGGTCGGGCGTGCCGCGCAATCGCACGTCGGCTTCCGCCTGAATATTGCGCGTGAGCGAAGTTTCCACTTCCAGGGCGCGGTTGGTGACAATGTGAACATCGAACTGGACGCCGTTCAGGTAGTCGTTCGGAGCAGCTTGGGCTACTGGCTTGGCGGTGGACGCCAGCATGGCTCCGAGATCGGCCTGGGGATTGAAAGCGGCGCGCGTCACGGACACCGAACCTGATAGCACGCTGTTCTCGGACGTTCCCACTAACGCGACAGAGCCATCCATCGTCACGCTTACTCCATCTCCCGAGCGGTAGCGAACATTGTGAGCCGCGGCTTGCAGGCGATACACCAGCGCGGTTCCCCGGAATCCGACGAAGCTGCCCGTTTCAAACTTGATATCGCCGCCGCCGGTCTGGGCGGTGAGGTTCTGCACGGTCGCGCGATTCCGATCGAACAGGATCAGGCCGTTGGCTTGATCGATGCCGTTCGGGACATCCCGCAGAAACAATGAGGCATTGCGCAGCTCCAGACGGCCGTCCACCTGGGGCTCCAGGAGGGGTCCGCGGATGGCCACGTTCACCACCGACGCGCCGGAACCAAGCAGGTCCGGATTGAAGATCTCGAGAATGGAGAAATTGATGCGGCCCTGGATTTTCAAATCCCAGGGGTTTTTCGAGTCGAACGCCAGACGCCCGGAGGCATCGAGTGTGGTGTCCTTGGCGATGAAGTTAGCGTGGCCGATGTCGATGCCGTTGGTGGTGGCTTCCAGGTGCATGGGCTGCGCGTTCCTCAACACCAGATCCTGCGGCTGGACGCCGGCGATGGGCTGGGCGTTGGAGCTGGCGTTGAACTGAACCGTAGAAAGCGTGATGTCCGCCTTCATCAGGGACGGCTGATTGAGCGGACCCCTGACGTCAGCTTCACCCTCCAGGAAGCCGCCGAAGGGAAGATCCTTGCGAAGATGCTTGCCCGGTGAAAGATCGTGGAGTGTGGCGAACGAGATCCGCGGGATTTGAACATGAGCTTGGCCGCGGTAGTCGCCCTCCATGCGCCATTCGCCGTTCCCGTGGATCTCGTAGCCCTGTACGGTGGCAGTAGCGGCGAGCGTGAGGACTGGCAATTTCGTGGCAGCCGTAACTTCGAGATTGCCGTACGAGCGGCCGTCCAGAGTCGCGTTGCGCACCGACAGCTGACCATTGAGCGATGTGAGATCGAACAGGCCGTTCACGATTTTTGCCGCTGCGCTGGCTTTCAAGTCCAACCGGCCGCCGAAGCCGCCTTCGAATTCCTGCACGTGCCTGAGCTGGGCCAGATCGACGCCGCTGGTTCCCAGGTCGAAGCGTAGCGAACCATCTTTCCAATCGCTCGCCGGATGATTGTAGCTCCCGCTCAGCGTCACGCGAGCCGGGCCGTGGCGGGCCTCACCATTCGATAGCTCCAGCGCCGTAGGGGTGAAGGTGACCCCTGCGCGCACGTCCGAAAAATGTTCGTCGTATGCGGTGAGATTGTCTAGAGTGACGTTGCCAACCACCAGCGGCGATTCCAGCGAACCAGTGATGCGAGCGGTCCCCGAGATCGTGCCCGCCGCGGGGAGCGGCGACATTCCCGCTTCGGCAGCCAAGGTCTGGAGGTCGGCCGACCGCAGAGTTGCCAGCGCGGAAATTGGACTGCTGCCGTCAAGCTTCCAATTGTGCAGACCAGCGCGCCCCTGGCCCTCCAAGCGCATCTTGCCTTGTTGGACACTCACGGTCAACAGATTGGCAGCGGATCGATCGAGGTTGAATGTCGTGAGCAGAAGATCTATCTCGTGGCCGTCCAGCTTCAACTTCTCAAAATCGGCTTTTCCAGCGACTTTGGGGTTTTCCAGCGGTCCCGTTACCGACGCGTCCACGTGCGCGACGCCATTGTGCAGTTCCACTGGCCAGCGGTCTGGTGGCGAAGCTCCCAAGGCGCGCAGCACGGGAATCGCGTCGTGCAGATTTCTGGAAACGAGGTGCACCGCCAAACTCTGGCCAAGCGTTCCGGAGACGCTGGCCTGAGACGCTCCGACCGTGACCTGTGAGTTGCCGAGCGCGATTTTGCCGCTGCGCTGATCGTAGTTCACCGCAATCGCGCCTTGCACCGGCAGACCACCGGCGCCAGGTATCAGAACCAGATCGGCGCTCGCCGCAGCGCCGGCCAGACCCGACGCGGTCAGCAATCCGTCCACTTGCACTGGACCTCTCAGAGTTCCGCTGAGATCGCCGGTTTGCCTGCCCGCCACGCGCCCCAGTTCTCCGATGGAGATTCCGTCAATCGCGCCTTTCACGCTCAGGCGCCGGAATGCGGCGATCTGGGCGTTTCCATGAAAGCGGCCCTGAGCAGTTGAAAGTTCCAAGTCCCGCAGCGTGATGCCGCTGGGGTTCACGTTGGCCTGAGTGGAAAAAGAAACAGCGGCAATCTCCACGCCCTGGTGAGCGTAGCCAAGCCCTTGTCCGGTAAGTTTCCCGGCGAGCAGATATGGCTCGCCGATTCCAGCGCTGGCATGGCCTTGGAAGCCGAGCGCGCCTCGCGGCTCAACCGGCAGCCGGAACATTTTGTTCAACTCCTGGATCGGGAGCGCCGCGGTAAGATCGAACTCCCCATGCGGCGCGGAGAAGCCGCTGATCGCGCCCGCCGCGTGCAGCCTCATGGCGCCGGAGGAGAGATTTGCGGACACCACCTGGATCGCATCCTTGCCGAGCACGATCTGGGCATCCACGCCAAACTCGGCGGGAGCCTGCAATTTCGGAGAAGAAATCCGTGCATCGGTGGAGGAAATGACGCAAATGTAGCGCGGGCTGCTGTTACTCGCGCCCGAGGCTTCGTATCGAAGAGCCACTTGCAGGCCGTCGCCCGCCGCCTCGAGGGGAACCTTCCAGGAATTGTAGTTCGCCTGTCCGTGGCGAAGCTCGATGTGCTGCACTTTGAGATCGAGAAGCTGTTCCGTAAGGCCGTTGGCTTGTAACGCGATCTTTGGCCGCGGGACGTTCGTCGATCCGTCCGGAGCGGCCGTGATATAGAGCCGCGGGCGGTCGAAAATAAGCGACGCGATGTCCACCTTTTTCTCGAGCAGCGAGATAATTCGCAAGCGGATTCTGATCTTGTCCACGCGCAGCAGTGGTGGAGCGGAGGCCGGCTCAGAGCCATGCAGGACGAAAGGGGAGACCTCGGCGGTCAGACCGCGCCAGTCGTAGGAGAAACTGCCGATTTCGACGCGGCCGCCCGTGGCGTGCTCCGTCACCGACACGATCTTTTCCCGGATCTTGTTTTTAAACCAGTCGGACCGCAGCAGGAGGGCGCCCGCGGCCAGAACTGCGATGGCCAGGCCCGCGGCGCCAAAGAAGCCGAACGCGATGATTTTGACGCGACGGCTCATTCGAGAGTCGCGTCGTGGTAGCTGACCGGCACCTGTTTGCGGACGTCGGCCATCCACTCGTCCAGAGCTTGATCGATGCGTTTTTGCGTGAGAATCTCCTCAATCTGGTCACGCGATTCTTCCAGGCTCGGGATGGGCTTGACTCCTTGTTGTTCCCAGGCGGAAACCTGCTGCTTATAGTATGTTTGCACATCGGCGCTGGGAATCTGGATGCCGGGCCGGAAGCGGTAATCGATGAAACGCAGCAGCGTAAATTGCCAAAGCAATCGCCGCGCCAGATCCGCCTCGCTGATACCGTAAGACTCGAGCGCTGCGTCGAATTCGGCTTCGTTCGCATAGGTGCCCCGTAGGCTGGTGAGGGCGGCGGTGGCGTCTTCCGCCTTAGGCAGCGGGTAGTGGCTCAAATCCATTTCGCGCTTCACCAGCGCCTGCTCGATCAACCTGCCGGCCGCCTGCTTTCGGGCGCCGGGGTTGGTATCCAGCTTTTCGCGATTCAAGAAGGCGGTGATCCGGATCTCTTCGTCGATTTGAGACTCGGTGATCACTTGGTTGCCCACGGTGATTGCAATGCGGTCGATGATATCGGCGGAAAGCGGAGCGAAGCAAGCGGCGGCCAGCAACAGGCAAGTCATGTTCATCAGAAGGCCTGCCCGAGCGAAAAGTGGAATTGGAAAACATTGATGCGCTGGTTCGTCCGCGGCACGTTCGGGGCCACGCCACACGAGTACAGCTGGTTGATGGAGCCCTCGCAGCCGAAAAAGCGGGGTGAGTTGGGGCTGAGCGAAAAATCTGCGCGAACCGGACCGAGCGGCGTGCGATAACGAATCCCGAAGCCGAAGGCCTGCACGCCGTAATCGAAGTCCTGCAGATTGGGCTGCCGGAATTGCAAACTAATCTTATTCACTGCGGAGTAAACATTGCCCATGTCGTTGAACAGTACGCCGCCGATGTTGTCGCCGATGAGCGGGAATCGCAACTCGATGGTGTTCACGAGCAGTGCGCTGCCGCCGATGGGGAAACCGGTATTGGGGTCGCGCGGACCGGCCTGAAAATCCGGGAAAGCGCGGTTGGAGAACGCGCCGCCGGCGAAAAATCGCTCGGCCAGTGGAATCTCCGGCAGACCCGCATATCGCTCGATCAAGCCGAAATCCGTGGTCCGCGCCAGCACCAGGTTCTTAGTGAGCGAGTAGTAGGTGGAATTGCGCGCCACCACGCGGCCGAAACCGGTTTGCGAGCCAAAGGCGCTTGAGGCCAGCGCCAAATCGATGCTGGTGTAGGTGCCGCGGTGCGAGTCGATCGGATCGTCGCGCTTGTCCTGGATGAAGCTCATCGAAAAGAATCCGACGTTGACGGGTTGCGAGAGTAGCGGAATGAGATCGGAAGTGATGAGCGGGGTCCCCAGAATATCGACCTTGCGATAGGTGTAGCGGTATTGCAGCGTATTGGCGCGTGACAATTTTTGTCCCAATTGCACCGAACCTTCCTCGCGCCGGGCCGAGAAGGTACGGATGTCGTGCGAGATGTCGAACAATCCGGAGAATTGCAGGCTCAGTTTGGGATTGCCAAGGAACTGCGGCGCAACGTAGGTGAGCAGGGCGCGCTGTTCGAGCGTGGAAACCAGCGTTTGCAGGCTCATGGTGTGCCCCAATCCGAAGAAATTCAAACGGCTGACCCCGAAAGAAAGGCGCGGGCTGAAGCCGGTGGTGCCGGCCGGAGAATCGAGCGAGGTGGTGCCGCCGCCGATCCGTCCAATCTCGGCGCCGACGCCGACATTCATGGAATAGCGTCCCGCCTCCTCGATGGAATAGAGGACATATTTGTCGGGCTCGTCGCCCTCTGGATTTTGGATGGCGGCGTCCACGCGCGAAAAAATGCCGAGATCGTAAAGCCGGCGCTGGCTGGCGTTGATCTGGCCTTCCGAAAGCGGGTCGCCCGCCGACAAGCTGATACGGTCGCGGACCAGATCGGGTTGCGTGCGCTTCAGCCCAGCCACGAGAACGTCGCGCACGTACACGCGCGGCCCGGGCGTGACGATAAACGTGAGGTCCACATGGTTGGGTTCGGCCGCGGGCATGGACGTGAACTCGAATTTTGCGGCCGGGTAACCGCTATTGAAATAGTAATCGAGGATGTTGTCGCGATCGGTAGCGATGTTGAAATCACTGTAAGGCTGGCCTTCCGTGGAATGCAGCAGCAGCCTGAGCGGGGCGCGAAAATTGCTGGAAACGCCCTCGAACGTGAGCTTCGAGACAAACCACTGCGGGCCTTCGGCGATGTCGATAAAGATGGCGATGTGAGCCGCCTGCCCGTTGTAGTCGTCCAGCACCCGCGAGGTGACCATGACGTCGCGAAACCCGTTGCTGCGATACAGGTCGCGGATAGCCTCCAGATCGCGGTCCATGTCATTGCGGCTATAGCGGCCGTGGCGGTAGCGAATGAAAGTTGCGGGCATGACTGACATGCGCTCGCGAATGGTGGCGTCGTCGAAGTAGCGGTTACCCTGCACTTCGAGCTTCGCGATCTTGTGGCGGATGCCTGGATTGATGTAGTAGTCGATGAGCTGCTCGCCGTTGGGAGGCGATGCGGTGCGGTAGTCGGCTGTGGCATCGAAATATCCCTGGCTTTGGAAATACGACGCCAGGTCGCGCGAGCCTTCCTCGAGCAGATCGCGGTCGATGGCGCGCTCCTCAAAGATTGGCAGGAGGCTGCGGAGTTTGCCGGCGGAGAGCTTGGCGCCACGCAGACGCACGAGAACGGGGGGCCCGGTGTCGATGTCGAGCACCGGTGTAGCCGTGTTGGTGGCAGGATGATAGTCGAGCTTGGCCAGCGTCACTTGCGCCAGCAAACGATCGTGCTTGGGATACCAGGAACGGATGTTGTCCACGCCGTTCTGCAAGCGTGTCTCGGTGACCGGATGCCACCCCAACCAGCCGGGGCGCCTCTTCCATCCACTGGAGCGGAGAATACTTTGCTCCGGACGCAAGGTGTTGCCGTTCACTACCAGTCCGTCGAATTTCGCGCGCTGCTTCGCATCGGTATGAAAATCGATCTGCACCTGTTGGGTGGCTTGCCGGGTGGCGGTGGCGGGCTCGATTACCGGGCTATAAAAACCATTGCGCTTCAGTAGATCGACAATACGGCTGGCCGCCGCGGTGGTATCGTCCGGCGCGTACGGGGCGCCTAGCGCGAGCTTGGTGGCTACCAGAAGTTGGCCTTCGTTAGGGGGCTCAGGAACGCCATCCACCGCGACGTAGCCGATGAAGAACGACGGCTGAGTGAGAAATTTCAGGGCGACGCCGCCGCCGTCGAGTGTGGCGTCCACGGCGATGTCGGCGTATTCGCCGGTCTGGTACAAACGTTGGATGGAATCCCGCAGATCGGATCCGCGCAGGGGTTGGCCAACGCGAAGCGGGATCATGGCCAGCAGCTGATCGGAGGTCAGCGGCTGCCGTTCGGGATCGAATTTTATGCTGGCGATCGGCTTGCCCTCATAGGGATCGGCCGCCGACGCTCGGGACACCGTGCAGAGGGCGGCAAGCATGGACACACTAATCCACCAGCCCAGCCGGGTCGACACAAGCGACCATCTTAGCGCATCGGCTGATACCATCTGGGTGTAGGAGTCCAATTCTATGAGCCCACGCGATCGCGAGCGCTATTCGCGGCAGATCCTGTTTGCGGGCATTGGAGAACAAGGCCAGCAACAACTGTTGGACGCGCGCGTGGCAGTGGTTGGTTGCGGCGCGCTGGGGAGCTTCCAGGCGGGCGCACTGGCTCGCGCCGGCCTTGGTTTCCTGCGCATCATCGATCGCGACTACGTGGAACTCAGCAATCTTCAGCGGCAGTGGCTGTTCGATGAGCAGGACGTGGAGCAAAGCTTGCCAAAGGCCGTGGCGGCGGCGCGCAAGATCGCAGGCCTGAATTCCGGCATCGCTGTGGAGCCCCTGGTCGCGGATCTAACTGCTTCTAACGTTGAGGATTTGTTCGCCGACGTTGATTTGGTTCTGGACGGCACCGATAACTTCGAAACAAGATACCTGATCAATGATTTTGCCGTGGAGCGGCGTCTTCCCTGGATGCATGGCGCGGCGGTGGGCAGCTATGGAATCGTAATGGCCGTCGTGCCGGGTGAAAGCGCGTGCTTGCGGTGCATCTATCCCGATCCGCCGGCGGGCGCTCAACCGACCTGCGAGACAGCGGGTGTATTGGGCGCGGTAACGGCGGTGATCGCGAGTCTGCAAGTGGCCGGGGCGATCAAGATTCTGTGCGGTGCGAAGCCCGCGCGCAAGATTACGACAGTAGATGTTTGGAGCGGAGAGATCCGTCAGGTGACGCAGCCGGGGCCCGTGGCTGATTGTCCCGCCTGCGGGAGGCGAGAGTTCCCATATTTGACCGGCGAGCGGCGTGCGCCGGTGAGCCTGTGCGGCCAAAACGCGGTGCAGATCCACGAGCGGGCACGGCCCGTGGAATTGCGCGATCTCGCGGCCCGGCTGTCGCCGCTGGGCACGGTTCGCAGCAACGAATTCGCCGTCCGTTTTGAGACGCCTCCGTACTTGATGACGATCTTTCCCGACGGCCGCGCCATTATCAAAGGCACGACGGACGTGGGCGTCGCGCGCAGTTTATATGCGCGCTATATTGGTGGCTGAGGGCATTATGCGACGTTTTTTGCCGGTGCTACTAAGTTGCGTGGTTGGTTGCGCGCTGGTTGCGATTCCCGTGCTTGCGGCAGGTGGGCACGGTGGCGGTGGCGGGGCGCATGGTGGCGGTGGAGGCTTCCATGGCGGTGGTGGCGGGGGTTTCCACGGAGGTGGCGGCGGCGGAGGCTTTCGCGGAGGTGGAGGATTTCGTGGCGGCGCGGGATTCCGTGGTGGCGGGGGCATGCGTGGCGGCGGGTTCCGAGGTGGATTTCGGGGCGGATTCCGTGGCGGTTTTGGCGGCTACGGCAATGGCTTTTATCCGGGATTCTATGGCGGCTTGGGCTGGTACGATCCTTTTCTCTGGGACACCGGTTTTTGGGACTCGGACTATGGGTATGGGTACCCGTACGTGAACAGCTATCCGCCGTCTGGGTATGGAGACTCGGGGTATGGTAACGGCTACGGTGGGCCTTCGGTAATGGTCATCTCCAACAGTCCTCCGCCGCAGCCCGTGGTTGTTGAGGCGCCGCCCGCACCGGCCCTGCGTGAGTATCCGGGCCCCACTACGCCTGCGACGCAAGCGCCGCAAGCGCAAAAATACGAAGAACCGCTGTACCTGCTCGCGATGAGAGACGGAACCATCCGCGCCGTGCTGGCGTATTGGGTCAACGGTGTCCAAGTGCATTACGTCACCATGGATCACGAGCAGAAGCAAGCGCCGTTGAGCTCGATTGACCGGGCCCTCAGTGAGCGCTTGAATCGCGAGCGCAATGTGGCGTTCAGTTTGCCGGGCTGATCGCTAAAGTAACTTCCGCAGAGCCCACTCGAAGATTTCCAGATCTTGTTCGTTGTTGTACAGGTGCGGCGATACGCGCAGATGGCCCCGCCGCGCGGCCACCAGCACGCGCTGTTCCTTGAGTGCGCGCGCCAATGCGGATACGTCGCGGCTTTCGAATCGAGCGGCGACGATGGGAGAAGCGCCGTCGGCGACGCTGCCACCAAGATTGCGCAGGATCCCGCGCGCCGCGGCAGCTAATCCGAGAACCCGCCGCTCGATTGCCTCGGATCCGATCTCGAGCAACAAATCCACGGAAGCTTCCATGGCGTAGAGCAACGCGAACGAGACCGAGCCGCCTTCGTATTTCTCCGCCGTGGCCGGGAGCTCCGGAGTTCCGTGATGCAGGTTATCGACATTGCGCCAGTCGCGATGGCTGCGCCAGCCGACCACGTTGGGCTGCAGCCTCTCCCGCAATTCCGGCGCAATATAGAAGAAGCCCGCGCCGTTCGGCGAAAGCAGCCACTTGTAGCCGTGAACTGCGAACATGTCCGGCTGAACCCGCCCGGCGTCGAAACGCAAGGCGCCGACGCTCTGCGTGCCGTCGATGTAGAGCAGGATGCCGCGGGAATGCAGGAAATCCGCCAATTCGTCGAGTGGCGGCGCAAAGCCCGTGTTGTAATTCACCGAGCTCACGATCACGAGGCGCGTCCTCGCGCTCACCGATTCGTAGAGGCGCTGCCATGCGGCAGCGATCGTCTCCACTTCAAAGCGCTCAAGTAGACCGGGCGCATAGAGATTATTCGGGAATTCGTGCTCGAGCGTTAGCACGCGATCACCCGGTTGCCAATCGAGCCCCGCTAGCACCAGGCCTAGCGCGGTGGAGGCGTTTGGAACGAACGCAATATCGGCGGGTGAGCAGTTGATCAGCCGGCCAAGCTTCGCGCGCAGGCGATCCGCATCGTCGTACCACGCGAGAAAGTCCGCGCACGCCAGCTCATCACGATGCGCGAAATGCCTGGCGACGGCTTCGGTTGCACGCCGCGGCAATTGACCGAACGTGGCGGTGTTGAGGTACGTCCAATGCGCCAGCGCGGGAAACTCGCGGCGCACGGCCTCCCAATCGACGTTAGTCACAGCAGACGCTGGCCGGCAGCGCGGGTGTCGTACCCGCCCAGGCTTTCGAGTTCTCGCCGGTAATTTGAGCGGCTCAGTGTGTCCAAGACTGCCTGGATGCTGGGCATGTCAAGGTGCTGCCGCCGGACCGCCAGGTCATAACGTTCGCTCACCAGCGGGATGAAGCCGAGGCCAAAGACGCGTGCAGCGGCTCGCGTTGCGATGCAGCAGTCCGCTTGGCCTGACTGCACTTGCCAGGCCGCGGGCAAGTGTCCGGGGGCTACTCGGTCGTAGCCGCGAACGCTCTTCGAGTCGATCTTGAGACGCTTCAGGTAAGAGTCAAGCAACGCCCGGCTGCCAGCCCCCTTTTCGCGATTGACGATGGTGACATCGCGGCGTGCCAAGTCCTCGATGGTCTTGATGCCCTTAGGGTTGCCGGTTGCGGTCACAATCCCTTCCTCCCAAACCGCGAACGAGATGACGGCCACGGCATTCTTGGGGAACAAGCGGCCGATTTCTGGAAGGTTCGACTCGCCGCTCGATTCATCGCGCAGGTGTGTTCCCGCGATATGGACGCAGCCTTCCTTCAGTAGCTTCAGCGATTGCGAACTGTTGCGATGCGCGAGAACCAGCTCGATTCCGGAGGCCTGCAAATGGTGCGCCAGCACCGAAATTCCAGGATCGCATCCGGCGATGAGAACGCGATTGCGAAAATCGTCGGCGGCGTCGAAAACCTGAACATCGGTGCGGCCGTTCTTCGGAGCCTTGGCCGCGACCACGGCATCGCTCACGGGAAAATACCAGGGAACGGGGGAGGGCGGCGAAGCGACCAGTCGCTTGTTCACACGGCAGAGCTGGACCGGCTGGCCGGGATGCAGCGCCTCCGAGCCGGGCAGCAGCGTGACTTCTTCCGAGCGCAGACCGGTGGGTTCGGCGTGTGGAAGGGCGAATAAATCCTCCACCTTCACTTCGAGAGCTTGTGCCAGCCGCAGTGCGACGGCGGTGTTCGGGACGTAGCTGCCCGCTTCCATGGCGTAGATGGTCTGTCGCGTGACTCCGGCGGTTTTAGCGAGCTGGGCCGCTGAGATGCCGCGCTTCTGCCGGAGCGTACCTAAGTGATTCTCGATTTCCGCCATGCTGTTATACGCAACTCTGTCGTGTTACAGTAACATCGTTCATACGCTTGGTTCATACTCTGGATGAAGCCCTGGTTCATAGCTCTGCTGATTATCGTAGCGTTTTGCGCCGCGGGGGGCCAGCGCAAATCCGAAATCACGGTCGCGGCGGCCGCAAATCTTACTGAAGTGGCGCAGGCACTGGGCTCGGAATTCGAGGCGCGAACCAAGATTCATCCGGTGTTCAGTTTTGGATCCACGGCGCAGTTGACCAGCCAGATCGAAAACTCGGGGCCGTTCGATGTATTCCTCGCGGCGGACGCCGAACACGTCGACAAACTCGACCACGAGGGCCTCCTAGAGCCAGGCAGTGCCGTGTACGCGGTCGGCGTCCTTGCGCTCTGGATTCCCCCGAGTAGCATCCTGCACGTGAGCAAACTGGAAGATCTAAAATCCGCGGACGTCCGGGTGATCGCGCTCGCAAATCCGAAGCTGGCGCCGTATGGGGCTGCCGCCGTGGAATCGTTGCAACGCGCGGGAATCTGGGAAGCGGTGCGAGACAAGATCGTTTATGCGGAAAACATCAGCATGGCGAAACAGTACGGCGCGTCGAAGAACGCCGATGCCGTCTTCACCGCCTATTCATTGGTTTTTAAGGAAGCCGGCAAGGTACTTCCGGTAGCCGAAACCCTACATCAGCCGATCATCCAGAAATTAGGGATCGTGGCGCAGTCTGCGCATCGCGAGGAAGCGCAACAGTTCACGCGTTTCGTGCTCGGATCCTCAGGCCGCGCAGTGCTGGCTCGCTACGGATACAAGGAACATTGACAATTATGAAATATACACGCTTTCTGCCCGCGTTCCTTTTGTTTTCCGCTCTGGTGTTCGCGCAGGCTCCGCCCGCGGCCGTCCTGGCTGTACAAGGCGACATTGCATCGCCCTTGTCGCTCACCGCCGGCGATCTCGCAAAAATGCCTCGGGAGACCGTCTCCGTGCCGGGCCCGGATGGAAGCAAGATCGTGTACGAAGGGGTCACGCTGCTGGAGGTGTTGCAAAAGGCCGGTGCGCCGCTCGGCGAGAAATTACGAGGCAAGGCTCTCGCGACTTATGTGCTGGCGATGGCGCGCGACGGCTACCAAGTGGCCTTCGCATTGGGCGAACTTGACCCGCAATTCGGCAATCAATCGATACTGATAGCGGACACGCGCGATGGCAAACCGCTGCCCGACAAACAGGGGCCGTTTCGGCTAGTGTGCCCGAACGATAGGGAAGGCGCGCGGTCGGTCCGCATGCTCGAAACGCTTCACGTCGTCCGATTGGCCAAGTAGGCCGACGCTCGCGTGCTCTACCAGCGGAGCTTCAGCGCGAATTGAATTTGCCTCGACGTCGTGGACGTTCCGGTTATGACGCCTGCCGTCGGCGAGACGCCTGTCGGAGTAAATGTGACCAGGTTCGGCGTGTTGAAATTCGCATGGTTCAGGATGTTGAAGAACTCCGCGCGAAATTGCAGATTCAGACTCTCGTGAATGCGCGTGTCTTTCAAAACCGACAGATCCCAGGTCGCGAGACCCGGCCCAATCAAGGTATCCCTGCCGAGATTCCCATAGAAGCCGCTGCCGTTGGGCGGCGCCAGAAAAGCCGCTGGATTGAACCATTCATTCGGCGATCCGATAATCACCGGACCGGTGAACGCCGGATTCACGAACGGCCGTACTGGATTCTTGGTGTCGCCGTTGTTCGACGGATTGTAGCTTAGCTGCGGCGTGAACGGAAAGCCGCTCTGCAGCGTGAGGATCGAGTTGATGCTCCAGCCGCTCGCCATCGCGCCGCCAAACCCGGTGGCGTTACCGAGCAAGGATTTGCCACGGCCGAATGGCAGCTCATAGACGCCGTTAATCGCGGCCGCGCTCGTCACGTTGAAGTTCGCGAGGCCCTTGTCCGCGCGGAGATTGAACGGATTCGAAGCGAGCGCCGGCTCATTGCCCGACGTGGTTGAGTTCAAAGAGTCGCCATCATCGAGGTTTTTGGCCCAAGTGTAGACGCCGCGCAACGAAAGGCCGCCGCTGAAGCGGTGATTCACGTCGATCTGCAGCGAGTTGTACGAGCTGTCGCCTTCTGAAAAATAGGTCCACGTATTTACCAGCGCGGGGTTCGCCTTTACCGCCGTGGGCACATAGTAAGTCCCGGCCGGAACCGGCGTGCCGGCAATGCCCGCCGGGAAATTCGCGGGATAAGCTGCCGGGCAGGGCGATGCCGGACAGACTACCGGAAACGGTTCGTTGGCGTCGATGCCGATGATCTCGTGATATCCGTGCGATCCCACGTAGCCCGCCCGCAGGACGGTGTTGGGCGTGATCTCTTGCTCGATGCGGAAGGACCACGAGATCAGCGTCGGCGTCTGCAAATCCGGCTGCACGCCGCCCGGCGATAGTTTGGCCGTTGCGGGAACAGACAAGACGGGGAGTTTGGACACGGCCAGATTTGGAAGGCTGTAGGTTGGATTGAAAGGCGCGTTCTGGTCCGTGCGATAGCCGAGGGCGTCCTGTAAATCGTTGTACATGCCGAATCCGGCGCGAATCACCGTTCGATTCGTATTTTTGAACGGGCTCCACGCAATGCCCGCGCGTGGCTCGGGCAGATACGTCGCATTATTTTGTGTGAAAGCCGAAGAGCCGATATGCGGCTGCGTGTTGATCACGCCGTTGGTGAAAGTGTAGGTGGATGCGCGACCTTCGACTTCGTTCCAGCCGTTGGAGAATTCGGTGCGGAATCCAAGCGAGAGCGTCAAGCGCGGCGTCAGTCGAATGACATCTTGCGCGTACAGCGCGCCCAACACCGATCGCCATCCGAGAGGAGTCGGCGCGGGATCGAAGAGCAGACTGCCAATCGTGCCTTGGAGAAACGTTCCCAGGCTGGTGAACGTGGCTTGCCCGAACTGGCTGAGCGCGAGCTCTTCGTTCGACTGCTCGCGTTGAACCCATGCGCCGAAAGAGAATTGATTGCGGCCATGGGTAAACGATAGCTGGTCTTCATACGTGAACAGATTGCGAGCGACATAGAGATTGCTGCCATTGTTGCTCCCGGCGAGACTCAACTGGGCCGCCGGATTTGAGGCCGCGCTGCCGCCGACCACCAGAGCGCCGAGCTGATGTCCCGCTAAGAAGCCCGGCAAATCCGCCGCGGGCGTGCCCGGCGTTGGTTCGCCCGTGAAGAAGTAGCCGGCACGGGAAAATCCAACCCGCGCGGTGTTCACCAGCGCCGGCGAAAACACATGAGTGTAGTCCAGGCTAGCCACCTGCTCGCGCAGAGTCTCGACGTCGGTGCTATAGGCATTGGTGCTGGTGGGCGTGAAATCCGCGCTATCGTCGATGGTGTAGATCGCGCTGAGATTGTCCTTTTGGGAGAAAATGTGGTCCAAACGTACCGTGCCGAAGTCGTCGCGAATGGTCTGCAAAGGATTGTTGAACGCTTCCGAAATTCCGCCGAAATCGGGCGCACCGGGAGTCGGCGCCGGCCACGCGTTAATGTAGGGCGAGATGCCGGCAAATGCCAACCCATCGGCGGGACATGGACTCGGCGCCGGAGAGACGAGCTTGCAAGGCAGATATCCATTCCGGGCGTTATTGTCTGGAACCAGATCGACGCCGGTCTGGTGCAGGTGCTGTTGGAATCCCTCGAAATTCCCGAAGATGAATGTTTTGTTTTTCTGAATGGGCCCGCCCAGCGCGACGCCGAATTGGTTCCGTTGAAAGCCCGGAACTGAAGCGGGATCGAAGAAATTGCGGGCGTCAAGAGCGCTGTTCCGAAGGTATTCGTACAGCGATCCGTGGAACTGGTTGGTCCCCGTTTGCGTCACGATCAGAACTTGCGCGCCCGGCCGCTTGCCATACTCGGCGCCGTAGGAATCGCGCAGCACGTTGAACTCCAGCACCGCGTCCATGCCGAGGAGTTGCTGGCTGGTTCCGCCCGGCTGCATGTTGTTTTCCGCCGCGCCGGTAAATTCAACGCCGTTCAGCAAGAACAGATTCTGTTGCGGACGATTGCCATCCACCGCGAAGTTGTTCCCGTTGGTTGAATTCGACACGCCGATGCCACCGGTCTTTTCCCAGGTGAAATTGACGATGCCGGGATTCAGCGTCAGCAACTGGTCGAAGCTTCGTCCATTGAGCGGAAGATCGCGGATCTGGACCTGGCCGATGACGCCCGATGCGTCACTGGTTGCCACACCCACCACCGGAGCATCTCCCTTCACCGTGACTTGCTGGTTGGATTCGCCAACCTGCAGCGTCAGATCCACCGTGGCGGTCTGGTTCACGGCTAACTGGATGCCGGTGCGAACCGCTTCCTGAAATCCGGTCTTCTTTGCGTGAATGTCGTATGGTCCCACGGGGAGCCGGGAAAAATCATAGCGGCCCGCGCCATCGGCCGTTGTTTCCCGGACGGCGCCCGTTTCCGTGTTAGTGGCGGTGACCGTCGCATTGGGGACGATCGCGCCCGATTGATCGACAACAGTTCCGGAAACCACTCCCGAGACTTGCGCCACAAGAGAAGACGCACAAAGCAGAGCGAAGCAGGCCATCCAGCGAAGGTTTGTCATGTTCGATTGACCAGTATACACGACAATGTAGTTCAAGAGAGTCACCGAGGCGTGGGGACACGTATCGCTCGGGCGTGGAAACGCGGGTTAGAAGCGGGACGGCGGGACGAACCGTTTGGCGAGCGATTCGATTTCGCGCGAAGCCCGGACCTTGTGCTCGCGCACGTACAGCTCGTGATTGCGCTCCACGTCCGGAAGCCGGTAAACGTAATTGGCGGAAAACCCGGCGGAGCGCTGCAGGCCGGTGGCGGAAGTGTCTCCCAGCCAGTTGATGCGTTCCAGGCGAGCTCCGTTCTTGAGATGGAAACGCGCCACCGCATCCAGCGGCTCATGCACCAGCTTGGCGCGCAGCAGATAGTACGCGCAGAGCGGCGCCAGATGCCGCTCCAGTTCGGTTTGCAGCGACGCGTCATGAATCCAGTCCGGCTGATCGAGTTTGGCCACCGCGTTTGCGAACGGCGCGAGTTTTGGCGACCGGCTGAGCTGTTCCGCTTTCTCCGCCAGCCAGCGGCGGAAGCCCGGCACCGGCGAAACAGTGGCGAATTTCCGGATGCGCGGAAAGTCCCTGCTGAGATCCTCCACAACCTGTTTGATCAGGAAACTGCCGAACGGGACGCCCCGCAGGCCCTCCTGGCAATTGGTGATGGAGTAAAAGATAGCCCACTCGGCCGATTCCGTGCTTAGCACCGGCGCGTCGGGATCAAGCAGCTCCTGCACATGGTCGCTCAGTTCAGGTGTGAGCGCCACCTCAATGAAGATGATCGGCTCGTCCGGCAAGGCTGGATGGAAAAAGGCGTAACAACGGCGGTCCGCTTCCAGACGCCGCCTTAAATCGTGCCAGCCGTGGATCTGATGCACGGCCTCATAGTGGATCAGCTTTTCGAGAATTACGGCCGAGGTCCGCCAGTCGATCCGCCGCAACACCAGAAAGCCGCGATTAAACCAGGAAGTAAACAGGTGCGCCAGGTCCGCCGAGATGGGCTTCACGCGCGGAATCCGATCCGCCTCCCGCAGGACCTCACTCCGCATTTCCACCAGGATTCGCGTGCCGTTGGGGGCTAGGTTGAGCCGGCGAAACAGCTCCTGGCGGGGCGGTTCCACTACCTTTTGCAGGCGAGCCAGATTCTCGGGGGAAGGGTCGCGGCGGTACATGTCGCCGGCGCGGCCCACCTCCTCGGGATCCGGCGAGAACTCCTTCACCAGCAGATCGAAGAACGCCAGGCGCCCTCGATCGTCCAGCGATTGGTAGGAATCCAAGGCCTCAGCCGCCAGACGGCCTCCGGAAACCTCGCCGCGTTCAGAGAGAAGGCTATGGCACAAGGCGACCGTCTTGCGCGCCGAACGGGTCGAGCCGCGCGTGAGTGCCGGGACCGGCCGGGGCGCGAAGCCCAGCAATTCGGCCAATTTCACAGAAGTTTACCCGTTCCCATGCGAACGCTCCACTTATCCATCGGCAAGAATCGCCTGAGAGTTCAGGCGGCCAGCGCCTTCATTGTAGCGTCTCGCAGCGTCAAAACGGAGCTTTGCGGATCATTGGCGGGGCGTGCTGGGGAGCGGTGGAGGGGTTGCCCTGCCCCGTTTTTCGGAGCAGGGCGCTACTCAGGTGAGCTTAGGAAGCGGAACGGTGCGGGCTATGCGCCGACTGCTATTGGTTTGGGCACGCCATTGATCGTCTTCAGAATCCGCGAGACGATCTGGTACGGGTCGCCTTCCGAATTCGGCCGGCGATCTTCCAAATAGCCCTTGTAACCGTTCTTGATGAAGTTCACGGGCATCCGGACGGAAGCGCCGCGATCGGAAAGCCCGTAGGTGAACTTGTCGATGGCTTGCGTTTCGTGCAGACCCGTCAAACGCAAGTGGTTATCCGGCCCGTACACGGCGATATGCTCCGACACATGGGACGCGAATGCCTTCATCAGGTCTTCGAAGTATTCCTTGCCGCCCACTTCGCGCATGAATTTCGTTGAGAAGTTAGTATGCATGCCCGATCCATTCCAGTCACCCTTAATGGGCTTGCAGTGCAATTCAACGTCGACTTCGTACTTCTCACACAGACGCATCATCAAATAGCGCGCGGTCCACATGTCATCGGCGGCTTTGGCGGAGCCTTTGGCGAAAATCTGGAATTCCCACTGGCCCTTCGCCACTTCAGCATTGATGCCTTCATGATTGATGCCAGCGGAATGACACAGGTCCAAGTGTTCCTCGACGATGGTGCGGGCCAGGTTGCCCATGTATTTGTAGCCGACGCCGCAGTAGTACGGACCCTGGGGCGTGCTCGGGTGGCCCTGCTCCGGGAAACCGAGAGGGCGCCCGCCTTGAAAGAGAAAGTATTCCTGCTCGAAACCGATCCACAGGTCTGGATCGTTCTCGATGGTGGCGCGCATGTTGGTGGAGTGCGGCGTGCCATCCGGGTGCAGAACTTCGCTGAGAACGATATAAGCGTCCTTGCGGGCGGCGTCCGGATACAGAGCCACCGGCTTCAACACGCAGTCTGAGCTCTTGCCCTCGGCCTGCATGGTAGAACTGCCGTCAAACCCCCAATTGGGCAAATCAGCCAGGGCGGGCGGCTTGTCAAATTGCTTGATCAAAGTCTTGCCGCGCAGGCCGGGAACGGGCGTTTTACCGTCAAGCCAGATATATTCGAGTTTGTATTTTGTCATAGGATTTTGGAGGCCCCGCGGGGCGCGCTCACCTCATAGGAAGTCGATCCCCCATTTTCAATTAGCCGGACGCCGGTGCGCAATACCTGCGCCCATCAATTGTGTTTATCGAGATCCTTCAAGAAAGTGATCGGTTAGGCTGAACTAGTATAATTTGGCGGTGGTGTTGCTTCGCCTTTTAGTACTATTAGGCGCTCTGCTGGAGGCCGGAGGAGCGCTCGCGCAAACCGGGACGACCGTTTTGCTCAACGGCAAAATCCTCACCCTGGACCCCAAGTTCTCGACGGCCGAAGCCGTCCTGATCCGCGACGGCAGGATCGCCGGCACCGGAACGTCCGCCGAGCTGCGCACAATGGCGGGTCGGGAAGCGCGAGTGATCGACCTGCAAGGCCGGACCGTGATCCCGGGCCTGATCGATTCGCACATGCATGCCATTCGCGCCGCGCTCAGTTTCAGCACCGAGGTCAATTGGATCGGCACGCGATCGCTCAGCGAAGCACTGGATCGCATTCGCGCGGCATCGCACAGCATGGCCCCGGGCGCCTGGCTCATCGTGGCGGGCGGCTGGAACGCGCAACAATTCTCCGAGAATCGCCGGCCCACGCAGGCGGAGCTGGTGGCGGCCGCGCCGGAGAATCCGGTGTACATTCAGCTCGGTTATGGCTGGGTGATGATGACGCCGAGGGCGCTCGACATGCTGCATATCGCAAGCGACGCGGATCTGCCGCCGGGTGGCAAGCTGGAGCGCGATTCGAACGGCAAGCTAACTGGCGGAATCAGCGGGGCGCAGAATGCCATCATCGCTTTGTTCGACTGGCTCCCCACTCCCACGCCCGAGCAGCAAGTGGAGGGCACCAGGAAGTTTTTTCGCGAGCTGAATCGTCTGGGCCTCACCGGCGTGGTCGACCCCGGCGGCAACAATATGACCGCGGAATCGTATCAGGCGCTGTTCAAAGTATGGCGGCAAGGCCAACTGACTGTGCGCGTCGCCTACAGCCTGAACGGCATCACGCCCGGCAAGGAGTTCGAGGAACTGAAGGATCTGACGCAACTGCTGCCGATGGGCTTTGGCGACCGGATGCTGCGCTTCAACGGGATCGGCGAGCGAATCACCTGGGCGATGAATAACAACAACAACCCGACCCAGGCCGAGCGCGAGAGTTACTACGAAATCGTTCGATGGGCCGCCCAACGCGGCATGGCCGTCACCATGCACTGGCCGCGCAACGACTCGGCCGGCATCCTGCTGGATATCTTCGAGCGCGTGAACCGCGACGTCCCGATCGCGGACCTACGTTGGTCCATCGCGCACTTGAATGACGCTTCGATCGAGAATCTACGGCGCATGAAAGCGCTCGGCATCGGCTGGACCGCGCAGCCTAATCGCAATGTGCCGCCCGTCGATACGGCCAAGGAAATCGGTGTCGTCGTGGGCGCCGGCACCGACGCTCATCGCGTCGCATCCTACAACCCATTCACCGCACTGGAGCAGTTTCTGGATGGCAAGGTGGGGCGTGCCGACGCGCTCCGGCTCTACACGATGGGCAGCGCCTGGTTTTCGCGCGATGAGGATGTGCGTGGCTCTCTCGAGCCCGGAAAGCTCGCCGATCTGGCCGTGCTGTCGAAGGATTACATGAATGCGCCATCGGAGCAGATCGGCGCAATTGAGTCGTTATTGACCATGATGGGCGGTAAGATTGTCTATGCCGCCGCGCCTTATGCTCAATTCGAAGACAAGCAGTAAGCGCCTGTCCGCGCTCCCGATACTCCTGTTTTTGTTGCTCGGGCCGTGCTTCGGCCAGCCCGCGCATCCGGCGAATGCTCCCGCGCAGCAGGACAAACCCTACGTCCTGCTCATCTCGATCGACGGGTTCCGCTACGATTACGCCGAACGCGATCACGCCACGAATCTGCTGGCTCTCGGGCAGGCGGGCGTCAGGGCGAAAGCGCTGATTCCGTCGTTTCCCACGACTACGTTCCCGAATCACTACACCATCGTCACCGGCCTCTACCCGGCGCACCATGGTATTGTCGACAACTCGTTTTGGGATCCGGAACGGCGCGCCGGGTTTAAGTCCAGCGACTCGGCGGCGACCACCGAAGCCGGTTGGTGGGGCGGAACACCGCTGTGGGTACTGGCCGAGCAGCAGGGGATGCGCGCTGCGTCGTTCTTCTGGGTGGGCAGCGACGCGGAGATTCAGCACACGCGCCCGACCTATTTCTACAAATACGACAGTAAAATTCCGAATGAGCGCCGCGTCGCACAGGTTGTCCAATGGCTGCAACTGCCGAAGCCGGAGCGTCCGCACTTCATCACCTTGTACTTCTCCGATGTCGATCATGAGGGCCACACGTTCGGCCCCGATGCGCCGGAGACGCGCGAGGCCATACACGTAATCGACGGGCTGCTTGGCAAGCTATTCGATGAAATTCGCGCCTTGAACCTTCCGCTCGACATCTTTGTCGTGTCCGACCATGGCATGGCGGCGGTCACCGGCGATGTCGACATATCAAAATTGGCCGATCTCAGCGGCGTTGAGGTCGCGGCGAATGCCACGGATTTCAAGTTTTACTCGGATGATCCCAAAAGAATCGATCGCCTTTATTCGGATCTTCACGCCAAGGACGCGCGCATCGAAGTCTACCGGCGCGGCGAGATCCCGGAGCATCTGCACTACTCAGGCAATCCGCGAATCGGCGATCTGGTGGCGTTCGCGACGGCGCCAGTGGTTCTGCACCTGGCCGCCAGGCCGGGACAGACTGAGCCCAAGGGGATGCATGGCTACGACGCCGCAAAAATGGCGGAGATGCGCGGCATCTTCTTCGCCGCCGGCCCCGATCTGAAAGCCGGGCTCACCATCGACGACTTCCAGAACATCCACATTTACCCGCTGATCGCACACATTTTGGGACTAACCGAACCTTCCGGTATCGACGGAAAATTGTCGGTGCTCGCGCCTATTCTGAGCACTCCCGCGCGAACCAAGGCGGCATCAGCGAAATAGCGTTCTTGTCTACGCCCGCGGCTTGGGAGGCGGGGCCTTCTTCACCGGCCGCCGTCTTCGGACTGGCCTGTTCTTGATGGTCTCCAGTCGTAAGTATCCGGCCGCGACGCGCAGCCTCACGGCCTCGTTCTTGTCATCGATCAAAGGCAAAATATCGGCCTGGAACGCGGGATCGTCTCGCAACACCAGGGCATGTACGGCGGCGGCTCTCACCGACCAGTCTTTGTCCAGCAGCGCGTCCTTTTCGGCGATCAGCGTTTGAGGGTCCTGGTCTTTTTCAAGAAGCAGCACGGCGGTGGCGCGGCCTGATACCGATGGGTCGGACAGCAGCGCCTGCATGGAAGCGATGCCCGCGCCAAGCCCCGGCACTGGCGCAAAGCCCGCCCCAGTCCGCACCGCAAACAGGAACATCGTTTTGGGGATGTGCATCATGCGCAAGGCGTCGCGCTTCTGCTTGGCGAAGTATCCGGACGACGCCTTCGATTCGCCGCTGACGATCGAGAGCAGAGCCTTCTTTCCGTCCGGATCGTTCAGCGCCCACAGCGATCGTGCGGCGGCGAAGCTCACCTCCGGAACGTCGTCGTTCAAGGCTTTGTGCAGCGCCGGAATGGTCCGATCATTCTTTACATCCGCGAAACTCGCGATCGTTGCCAGCCGCACTTCCACATCCTTGTCGTCCAGCAGAGATTCCAATCGTGAAGGATAAGGCTCCGTCGAACCTACCAGGCTCAGCGCGATAGCCGCCTGCTTGCGTGTATCGGGGTTCTTGTCCGTCAGCGCCTTCTCGAGAATGTCCCGGCATTGCTGATCGCGGCTGGGCGGCGCGGCTGGCGCCGGGGCGGGGGCGGTTTGGCAAATCGCCATCGCGGGCCAGAGAAACGAAACTAGCAGTGGCTTTCGCATCGGTCTCTCCTAAACGATGTGCCCTTCAGTATAGCCGCGCCGCTGATCCCGCGAGAGCGGTGTAATGGATGCCGCATTTGCTGCAGTCCTGTGAAGGACAAAAAAGATTAGGTTAAGACGAGGAGTTCGATTCGAGCATGGCTTTGGCGACCGACACAAAACAGCAGGAGTTGCAACCGGGTTCGCGAGAGGTACAAGCAGCTTGAACGAGCACGGATCATGGAGCAGACGAAGGTTGATAAACTTGTCTCCTGTCGCTCGGTTTGAGAGGTTTGGGAAAAACAGACTGACACAAAGCCGAAGACACCCAATTGTGATACAAAAGCTGGGGGTTTGATGCGGGCGGACCCTGCCAAAAGCACCGACGGAATTGTTCGAGTGTGGTGTACGACGATCCCGTCAACGGCGCTTCGAGTTTCGACAGCGATTTCGATCATTGGTTGTTGAGCTCTTGCAGGGCACTGCCGCGGGGCTTGACATTGGTCTCCGGCTGCTCTGGTAGTAGTAGGAGGAGTAGTAGTTGTGGTTGGAGATGAACAGACATTTACCGTCGGCGGGAAGGTAGTCACATTGAATAAGAGCGCGGTGGAGCAAGCGGTCCGGCATATCAAACCGGGCCCGATCAAGAAATACAGCGTTTTGATCCGGGGTGTCCGCTACCCAATTAAGCAGGCCGTCTCGGCAGCATCTGGACAACCGGCGGCCGTATTTATAGCAACTGACGCCTATCGTATTCTCAAGCGTCTTGGGTTTCAAGTCGACGGCGAGATACTCCCACAAATCCGATGGAAGTTGACCATCCATCCAATTGGCTGGGTCGGCGACGGCCCGACGTTTGGAACGGGAATCGTTTATCAATATCGAGTGGCAAATATGCCGCCGGGCTGCCAAGCTCTCATCGCGAATTTTGGCGCGCATCAGGGCAACCATTGGAAGATTCTACGTATTGAGGACGACGTGCAGGATGAGTGGAACGGCAATTATGAGACGGCTGAACAAGCCTTGGCGGTGTTGCAAAAGGAGTTCGACTTGCCAATCAGGGAGGAGGTGCTGGTTCAGGTGGGCAGCGAGTCATTCCCGGCCCAGGTCGAGCTACGCGTGGAAAGCCTGGACCCATCCAACATGCCTTCCAAAGTGGTCGGCGTTTTCACCAAGCTGCCACCGGACCCAAGCGCGGATTTCATGATCCACACGGATCCGGCGAACGTCGGGTCTTCACATATGATTTGGTTCCACGGCAATAGAACTGGATACCGGTTTAGAATGAATTCATGTTCGGCGCTCGATTTCGTTGCCGAGAAAGTCTAAGTCCACTTGGCTTCTGATATCGAAAAAGTTCGACGCTTGGAATCGCGGCGCGGAAGGCGTCCGCCTGATCTCTCCCACGAGCGAAAGAAGGCGATTCGGACGTACTTAGAGTTAGGAACAGAGGAGGCGTTTATGGAGGCTATGCGTGCCGCCGGACTTGACCCAAGCGACCCGCGTTTTTTGGCTGCGCTGGCTGCTTGGCGCGAGTATCGATCTTCTTAGCAGCTTTAATGAAAGCGCCCTCTTTCTGTGCGCGCTCCGCAGGTGGTAGTGACGAGAAATAGCCATCGAGGATGGCGTCGATCTTCTCCACGGCCTTCTCGGTCTTGCCCTTCATGTCTAGATAATAACACTGCCGCGATTTGTGCTATGCTATGAGGGACAAAAAAGATTAAGTTAAGACGAGGAGTATCGATTCGAGCATGGCTTTGGCGACCGACTCAAAACAGCAAGTAGTTGCATCGTACCGCGTTCACAAAACCGACACCGGTTCGCCAGAAGTACAGGTAGCAATCCTGAGTCAGCGAATTCTGCAACTCCAGGATCATTTCAAGACGCACCTCAAAGATCATCATTCCCGCCGGGGATTGTTGTCGATGGTCGCGCGGCGCCGTCGTCTTTTGAAATACCTGAAAAGCCGTAACCCGGAAAGGTACAAGAACCTGATTCTAAGCCTGGGCATCCGCCGTTAGGTGCTCGGGTACAGGTAAACCGCCCCGGTGGGCGGCGCTCCCACAGTTTCATTCACTCCAAAGTCTCCTCTTAATCGTAAAAGCAGGCGGGGCGGACAGCTTCGTCTGGATTAAAAGGAATTTAGATGCTACATACCGTAGAGATTGACCTGGATGGTCAAAAGATTACCCTGGAAACGGGCAAGATCGCGAAACAGGCCAATGGCGCCGTCGTGGTCCGCTCCGGGGACACCGTTGTTTTAGTGAGCGCCTGCGCGAATGAGGAGCCCAAGCCGGGCGCCGCGTTTTTCCCGCTCACCGTCGATTATCGCGAATACACCTACGCCGCCGGCAAGTTTCCGGGCGGCTTTATCAAACGCGAGGGACGCCCTTCCGAGAAGGAGATCCTCACCAGCCGCTTGATTGACCGGCCCATCCGGCCGCTATTTCCCGAAGGCTTCATGAACGAATCGCAAGTGATCGCCATGGTGCTTTCGGCCGATCCCAAGCGCGATCCCAGCACGCTGGCCATTATTGGCGCCGGGGCTTCGCTTGCGATCTCCGACATTCCCTTCCAGCATGTGTTGGGTGGGGTGCGCGTCGGCTCGGTGAATGGCAAGCTCGTGGCGAACCCCAGCTACGACGAAACCCGCGAATCCAAGGTCAACATCGTGGTGGCGGGCACCGAACACGGCATCGTGATGGTGGAAGCGGGCGCGCAGCATGCCTCCGAAGAGGAAGTGCTGGAGGCCATCGAGTACGGACACCTCTGTTGCAAGAAGATCGCCGCCGGGATCCGCGAATTGGCCGCTAAAGTAGGCAAGAAGAAGTGGGAAGTAGCGCCTCCCGCCCTCAACAAAGACCTGTACGCGCGCATCGAAAAGCAGATCCGAACGGAGCTGACCGACGCGCTCGATACCAAGAAATACCCCAAGCTCGAAAGCTATCATCGCGTTCACGAAGCCAAGAAGAAGGTGGTGGAGGCGCTTCCCGAAGAAGAACAGGCCGAAGCGAAGGAACTGTTCGACACCTTGAAGGAGCGCATCTTCCGCGACGAAATGCTCAAGGCGCGCCGCCGTCCCGATGGCCGGGCCTTCGATGAGATCCGCAACATCGATTGCGAAGTGGGTGTGCTGCCCCGCACGCACGGCTCGGCGCTCTTCACGCGCGGCGAGACCCAGGCTCTGGTCACCGTCACGCTCGGCACCAAGGACGACGAGCAGCGCATCGAGATGTTCGATCTCACTGAAACGTCCAAGCGCTTCATGCTGCATTACAACTTTCCGCCGTTCAGCGTCGGCGAAGTGGGATTCATGCGCGGAGCCGGGCGCCGCGAAATTGGGCATGGCGCGCTCGCGGAACGATCCCTCTCGGCCGTCATCCCCGACGAGAAGAAGTTCCCCTACACGATTCGTGTGGTGAGTGACATTCTGGAATCGAACGGTTCCAGTTCCATGGCCAGCGTGTGCGGCGGCGCGCTCGCATTGATGGACGCGGGTGTGCCGGTCGCCGAACCCATTGCGGGCATCGCGATGGGTCTGGTGCTGGAAGGCAAGGACTACGCCATCCTGACCGACATCGCCGGCGCCGAGGATCACTACGGCGATATGGATTTCAAAGTGGCCGGATCGCGCCGGGGCATCACCGGCCTGCAAATGGACATCAAGGTCCCCAACGTCACCACCAAGATCATGAAGGAGGCGCTGGCTCAAGCACAACGCGCCCGCCTGTTCATCCTGGACAAAATGGTGGCGGTGATCGACAAGCCGCGCGGCGAGATGTCGCAGTACGCGCCGCGCATTTACACGCTCACGATTCCGACCGATAAGATCCGCGATCTGATCGGGCCGGGCGGCAAGATGATCCGCAGCATCGTCGACGAAACAGGCGTCAAGATCGATGTCGAAGACGACGGCTCGGTCAAGATTTTCGCCTCCGACGGCGAATCGGCCCAGAAGGCCATCCAGCGCGTCACCGATATCTGCGCGGTCGCCGAAGTCGGCAAGACCTATCTCGGGAAAGTGGTGCGGCTGGCGGAGTTCGGCGCGTTCGTCGAAATCTTCCCCGGCACTGATGGCCTGTTGCATATCAGTGAGATTTCGGAAAGCCGCGTCAAAGCCGTGCGCGACGAGCTCAAGGAGGGCGATCAGATCCTGGTGAAGGTTCTGGCGCTCGAGGGCAACAAGATCAAGCTGAGCCGGAAGGCCGTACTGCGTGAGCAGCGGGAGAAACTCGCCGTCAAATAGTTTGTGAGGTTTGTGGGTAGGGACATAATCCCTACCTCAAACTTACTTCGCTGCCGCGGCTGGCGCGGCTTTCTTGCGTGCTGCCCTGCGCTTTTCCACTGGCGGCTGCCGATCGCTTTTCTTCAACGCCGACAATGCGATAGCCAGCACGAACTTCTTTTCCCCGTGATCGTCGAATTTGATCACGATGTATTCTTCCGTGCAAGAACTCACCGAACCAAGACCGTACTTCGTATGTTCGATCTGTGCGCCTTGCGCAAACGCTGGTTTGAATGCCATAGGTGGGATTTGCTTGCTGCCTCGCCACCATTGTAACATTAAGGCGCGATTCTCCCCAAAGCCTTCTCACACAAGATGAGCCTGAAGGGGAGATTCCGCATGCTCGGGATTGATCATCAGCATGGACGACGGGGAGAAACAGAGCCTGGAGCAGATCCGGGCGTTGGTGGAGGCCAGCGGAGAGGTGCGGTTCCACTACCAGGACCGGAGAGAGTTGTACGAATGGGTGAACCGGACATTGCGGCAGCAGGATTACGAGCGGCTGAAACGGGGCGGCAAAGGACTGGTGCGGCGCTACGTTGCCAAGATGACCGGATTGAGCCGGGCCCAGACAGGACGCTTGATTCGGTGTTATCAGGGAGGTGGCGAAGTGAAGCCGCGAGCGTATCAGCGGCATCGATTTGCGAATCGCTACACGCGGGCCGACATTGAAGTGCTAGCCGTGGTGGATGAAGCCCACGAAACATTGAGCGGGCCGGCCACGCAGAAGATTTTGCAGCGGGCCTGGCATGAGTATCACGACGCGCAGTGCGAGCGTTTGGCGTGTCTATCGGTGGCGCAACTCTATCGGCTGCGAAAGAGCGGGACGTACCGCCACCGCCGGGTCGCCTATCAACCTACCCGGCCTACGCAGGTGGCCATCGGAGAACGACGCAAACCCGATCCGCGGGGGCGTCCGGGATATCTACGCGTGGACACGGTGCATCAAGGCGACCTGGACGGAGTGAAGGGTTTGTATCACATCAACGCGGTGGATGAAGTGACGCAATGGCAAGTAGTGGGCGCCACCGCGCAGATCTCAGAAGCCTGGCTGATCCCGGTGCTAGAGGCCATGCTCGAACAGTTCCCGTTCCGCATCCGGGGTTTTCATTCCGACAACGGCAGCGAGTACATCAATCACACCGTGGCACAGATGCTGAACAAGCTGCTGGTGGAACAGACCAAGTCGCGGCCGCGCCATAGCAACGACAACGGACTGGCGGAAACCAAGAACGGCTGGGTGATTCGCAAGCACATCGGTTACGGTCACATCGCCTCGATCCATGCGGAGGCTTTCGACGAGTTCTATCGACTGCACTTCAATCCGTATCTGAACTTTCACCGGCCGTGCGGGGTGCCGGAATTGACAGTGACGGCGAAGGGCAAGCAGAAGCGGGTCTACCGCTGGTACGCGACGCCGTGGGAGATCTTGTGGCAGTTGCCCGGCTTGGCCGGATTCCTGCGCGCGGAGATCACTGCGGATCGGTTGCAGCAAACAGCCGGGGCGAAATCCGATACCCAGGCCGCCACGGAAATGCGAGAAGCCAAGCGCAAGTTATTCGCCCGCTTCCAGCACAAGAGGAGCGCCTAAATGAAACCGGGGAGGACCGTGGAAATGACTTGCGCGTGGAAAACGAGGAAAACCAAACCCAGGTTTCCCTGCGTTTCCCACGGCCCTTGGAAATCGCTGCGCGATTCCCACATTTCCACCGCCCCTACGGTTTTCGTATCTCAAAACCTCAAAATCAAACCCAAGAAAGGAGACCCTAGCGGCGGATCGCTTCGCTCCCGCCTTCAGGCTCATTCTTCAATGAGAAAATGCTAGCCCTCGCGAAGACCCTTGAAAACACTTGGCGACCCGCCTCCTTGCCCCGGCAGCCGCGTGGTTTGCGGTCTTTGCCTGCCTGTCCATGCGCCGCTTCAACCAAACAGCCGCAGTTTTCCACCTGGCATCGCGAACGATTGGGTCCGTTCGGCGACATGGTTGGTAGAACTGTTCGAGAAACCCCATCCGCCCCCCGCCAGATCCCTTCGGCCCTCCGTATAATAGAGGCAGTTGCCCGCATGCTCGATTTAAAGAAGAAGCTTGAAGAGGAAATAGCGGCCCTCGACATCGAATTGCGCATCGACCTTCCCCGCGAGATCTCCAAAGCGCGCGCGCATGGCGATTTGAGCGAGAACGCCGAGTACCACGCCGCCAAGGAACGCCAAGGCATTGTCAACATGCGTCTTGGCCAGCTTCGTGCCCGTCTGCGCGAACTCTCCATGGTCGATATGGCGCGAATCCCGCGTGACAAAGTAGGCCTCGGCTCCAAAGTCACCGTTCTCGATCTCACCAAGGAAGAGGAGATTACTTACAGTCTGGTTACGAGCGAAGAGGCCGACGTCGCCGCACGGCCGCATCTCCACTACCTCGCCCATTGGCCGCGGCCTGATCGGCAAACAGGTGGGCGATACGGTCAAAGTCCAGATTCCCGGAGGAATCCGCGAGATGGAAATCATACAATTGATTACCATCCACGATGTCACGGAATGACCCGGTTTCGAGCTAGAATCGGAGGGGGCCGTCCCAGATGACATACACCCGCGCGATCGGCATCGCGTGCAACAAAGTAATTCGCTTAATCGTCCACGGTCTCGCCCTCTCGAAAATCCACCCCAACGTCCTCACCTTTTTCGGACTCGTCATCAACATCGTGGCCGCCGTCCTGCTGGCCGCGGGGCAGTTCCGCTCGGCCGGCTTCGTGATCATCGGCGCCGGATTGTTCGACATGGTGGATGGCCGCGTGGCTCGCGAAACCAACCAGGTCACGCGCTTCGGCGGATTTTTTGATTCGGTCCTCGATCGTTATTCCGATCTCGCGCTGCTTGATGGGCCTGCTGGTTTACTACGGCATCATCAACCGGCCGTTCTACGTGGTGCTGACCGCGATTGTGATGACCGGATCGGTGATGGTGAGCTACACGCGCGCGCGCGCCGAAAACACCATCCCGCGTTGCAAGGTCGGATTCATGGAACGCCCCGAGCGCGTGGTGCTGCTGATTATCGGCGCATTGTTCGATCGCATGGCGCCCGTGCTGTGGGTGATCGCGGTGCTTTCCAACATCACCGTGATTCACCGCATGGTCTTCACCTATCAGGAAGCCAAGCGTCTGGAAGAAGCGCAGCTACGTCCCGCGCCGGTCACTGAGAGCGAGCCCCGATGAGAGCGAGCCGCGTTAACGCGTCGCCCGTCAATCGGTATCGCCGTCCACGCATCCAACGGCTCCGCCCCCAGGCTGCGATAGAAATCGATCGACGGCGCGTTCCAATCCAGCACCGCCCAGTCCAATCGCCCGTACCCGCGTTCGATGGCGATCTGCGCCAGACGGATGAGCAGAGCTTTGCCGATGTCCTTACCGCGATGCTCCGGCTCTACGAAAAGGTCTTCCAGGTAAATGCCCACCTGCCCTAGGAACGTCGAGAAATTGCGAAAGTACAGCGCGAATCCCACCGGCTCTTCGTTCCAGTAGGCCAGCAGCACCTCAGCCACAGGATTTTCGCCGAAAACATGCTCGCGAATGTTTTCTTCCGTCGCCACCACCAGATGCGACAGCTTCTCGTACTCGGCCAGCTTGCGAATGAAATTCAGGATGATGGGTACATCGCGCTCGCTGGCCGGCGCGATGGAAATCAAAGCAGCGCCTCCACGTGCGCTCGAACGCCCGACGCCAGGCCCGTCAAACTATAACCGCCTTCCAGCACCGAAAGCAAACGCCCGCCGGCATGTTTGTCCGCGATCTCGCGCATCACGCCCGTCAAATCCGCGAAGTCATCGTCGGTAAGCAGGAAATGCCCTAGCGGATCGCCCGCCCTGGAATCGAAGCCCGCCGAAATCAGCACCAGCTCCGGCTTCACTTGGTCAGCCGCCGGAATCAACTGCTCCTGGAACGCGCCCAGAATTTCCTTGCGCCCTGACGCCCGCGGGAAACGGACAATTCAGCGTCATGCCTTCACCCTTGCCCTCCCCGCGTTCGCTGCGCGCGCCTGTTCCCGGATACCACGGCGATTGATGCGTGTTGAAGACGAACACGGAGCCGTCGGTGTAGAAAATATCCTGGGTCCCGTTGCCGTGATGGACGTCCCAATCGGCGATCAAAACGCGACCGATCGCCGTGCTTGCGTTGAGCGTAGCGCGCCGCGATCGCGATCGTGTTGAAGATGCAAAAGCCCATGCCGCGCACCGGCGTTGGCATGATGGCCCGGCGGCCGCCCGATGCTAAATGGCATTGGAAACGCGCTTATCGACGATCGCGTCGATCGCGTTCAGCGCCCCGCCCGTCGAGCGCAACGCCGCATCCAGCGACTTGGGCGAAATGATCGTGTCGCCGGTGCTGAGTTCGTGAAATCCTTCGAAGATCTCGCGCTCGGCCAGTCGAATGTATTGCCGGCGTATGGCACAGCGCGATCTCGTCGTGATTCGCGAGCGCGCGCTGGAATCGGAACCAGCTTCAGATCGCGCAACGCGCCCACCGCCGCGTCGAATCGCGCGGGCTGCTCAGGATGCTGCGGACCCGTTACATGCTCTTTGCAAACTGGATCCGCGGCAAGCCCTGTCATTACCTCCCAAATTCTAGCAAGCCGAACGTGCCGGGAGTAACTTTGCGGCGAGGCCTTCCTTTTGCGTCCCCTTCGGCTGGAGGCAGCATTTCGACTTCCGCCAGCGCCAGGTAGACCGTGTGCGTCTTAGGATCCAGCGCCATCGTCCGGGCGCCCTTGGCCGTCGTCACATTTTCAACCACGGTATATTTGTCGGGCGAATCTTCGTGAATGACGGTCAGCACGCCGTCTTGCCCGCAGGAATTCAAAACGTATTTCGTTCCCGGATCGAACCACGTGGCATCCACTCCGTCTCCAATGGCGGGCGTCGCCACAACCTTCCCGGTATCGGCGTCCATCACGGCCATCATCTTGTTGTCGCAACCGGAGAAGATGCGCCGGGTCTTGGTGTCCATGGCCATTCCGGACGGCTCTTGGCACGGAGCAAGCGGCCATTTGTGCACCACCATCAGCGTCTTGGCATCGATGTCCATCACTTCACTCTTGTCTTCGATGTTCACGAAAACGTGGCCTTTTCCATCCGGAGCGGGAAACTCCGGCTTCCCTTCTAGAGTTACGGTGCCGGCCAGCGTTCCCTTCTCGGCGTCCACGGCGGTCGCATTGGCGCTGCGGCCATTGAAGGCGAACACGCGCTTGGATGCCGGATCGTAGATGATCCCGTCCGGATTGGTCCCGGCGGGAACCGAGCCGATCTTCGCTAGAGTCTTCATGTCGAACATGACCACTTCATTCGCCGCGCCGTCGCTGATGAAGCCGCGATTGAACTCGGGCGCCAGCGCGATTCCATGCACCAACTTCAACCCAGTAATCTTGCCTGTCCACTTCACCCTTCTTGCTGTCCACCACCGCCACTTCCGTGCCGTGTGAGACGAAAATGCGGCCAGTCGCAGCATCGGTGGTCAGGTAATCCCAAAATCCGTCTCCTGGGATGCTGATCTTTTTGATCTGATGGTAACCGCTTTGCGCGAACGCAGCGGCCAAAACAAGCAGCGAAAGTAAGCTCAACCTGGCGCTTTTGTGCATGGTGGGCATTGTACTACGGCGTTCTGAAGATTTGGTGAAAGGGCTACCGTGCGGCCCGCAGGCGGCCCTTTGGGGTGCCATGCGACCCGGAAGTCTCCACGCCAAAATTGATCAGTCCGGCCCCGCGCATGCCTTGCACCGATATCCGCCACAAGCCCGGCTCCGGGTCTGGCACGCGGAAAGACTTCGGATTGGTTTCTCCCGAGTATCCGGTGGTGTCGGCATAGGAACTGTAGTGCCGCCCGCTCGGACTCATCAAGTGCAGGTCGAGATCGGCGGGAGTGCCCGCCCACGTTAGCGTAACCTCCAACATCCGCGATCCTCGCGATACCGCGACGATATCGCTCCACCATTGCTCCACCGAAACCGCACCCGAAAATTGCCCCTCCGATGAACCGCCTCCCGCCGCGATCACCCGTCGCGCCCGGCAATCGCACAACGCTGATTCATTGGTCGACATCACGGTCCGGTAGCCGCCGCCGCGCTTCCAGTCGGGCAGATCCTCGAACTGAAACGGGATGCTCGATGACGATATCGGAAGCGCGCGCGTCACGCTCACGTGCACGTGGTAACCGCCGCCCTCTCCCAGTGTGTAGCCGCTGTTGCCGGCGGTCGCGAGTGCTTGTCCCTGCTCCACGTGCTCACCGTTCTTCACCACGAACGTGCCGCTGGCCAGATGCGCGTAGTGGCTGTACTCACCGTTGCCATGATCGATACTGATGTAGTTCCCGAACGAATGATGCCGATGGTCCTGCTGCAAGCCCAGATCGTGCGTGTAGGCAGTCCCCGCCTTCATCGCCACCACGCAGCTTCCGTAGCTCTTTTTTGAAGAGCCCGGTGCGATATCGAACGCGTGCAGGCTGTTGCCCCAATGCGAAAACGTTCCATACGGCCCCTGCGTGACGATCCATGGCACGCCCGCCGGCGTCGGCAGTTTGTATCCGTCGGTCGCGATCACAAATTGCGCCGGCCGGCTCATGCGCTGGTCCGGACTCTCAACGATCACCCAGTATTCGTTCGCAGGCAGCCCCGCGTAGTGAACCGTCAGTTGATTCGGATCTTCGCTGTGCGGCTGCAAGCTCGCGAGATACTTCCAGCCGCCCGCCGGTTTGTATTCCGCGATCAAAACCAGCGAGCCCGGCTGAAAATTCTTACCGCGCACCGTGAAATCGATCTCTTGCGTGCGCTCCCCGGACCACGTGACACTAGTTACGATTGGACCGCCTCCGTCGTTAGCAGGCGCGATGGCGAACGTCCGCGAGAACGCCACTGTGCCATTCGCGATCGCCCGCACCGTCCAGTTTCCCGGCTGCGACGCCGGCGCAAATCCAGCGATCGGCAGTTGTGAAGTGAAGCACAGCTCGCCGGCACTCGGCAACTCGCCATACTCCGCCGTGGTCGCCACCGTGCCCGCCGGGTCCAGCCATTCCACGCGCAATTGTTCCCCCGCGCGCACCTGCAACGCGGCAAACCACACGAAGGCCTGCCGGTCCACGGGCTGAAACACCGAAACGGCTTTCGGCGCCACGCACGATTGTTCGCTCACGGATGAGGCCGTGCGGCTCTCCTGCACCGTAAGCGCCCCAGCCGAGGAGCCGAGACAAAGGAAGGAAAAGAGAAACGCCCGCGAACGCACCACATAGTCTAATCGGCCTTTCGGGCCGTCAACTTGAGTACGGCAGTTACCTTACGTTTGCGGAAACCGCACCCGGAACGCCGACCCCTGCCCCACCACGCTCTCCGCCTCCAAGCGCGCATGGTGCCGCTCGGCGATCCATTGCGCGATCGAAAGCCCCAGCCCCGCGCCGCCCGCCTCCCGGTTGCGCGACTCATCCACGCGATAAAATCGCTCGAACACATGCGGCAGCGCCGAACCCGGGATTCCGATGCCCGTATCGCGCACCGTCACCGTCGCGCCCGACGGTTCCATCCCCACCGACACCGTGATGCGCCCGCCCGCCGGCGTATACTTCACGGCATTATCCACCAGCAGCAGCAAGAGCCGCCGCAGCGCTGGATCGTTCGCGTCCACGAACACGGGCTGCTCGGGAGCCTCGGCCGAAATTTCAAGCTGACGTTCCTGCGCCAGAATCTGACCTTGCTCGCACACATCGCGCACCAGCGGCGTCAGCTCCACTCGATCCAGGGGTAGCCCCGGCAATCCCGCATCGGCCCGCGCCAGCAACAGCAGATCATCGATCAGCCGCGCGGTGCGGTCGGACTCGTCGATGATGTGCCGCAGCGCCTCGCGATACGTCTCGGCCGACCGCTCCCGCCGCAGCGTCAGCTCGGCCGTGGCCCGGATCAGCGTGATCGGCGTGCGCAATTCGTGCGACGCGTCGGCCGTGAACTGCGAGAGCCGCTTCACCGCCCCTTCCAAACGCGCCAGCATATTGTTCCAGGTTTCGGAAAGCCGCTGCAGCTCGTCGCCCGCTCCCGGAACCGCCAGCCGCTCCGACAGATTCTCGATCCCGATCGACTGCGCCGCGCGCGTGATCTCATCCACCGGCGCCAGCGCCCGCCGGCTCATCCAATAGCCGCCCAGCGATCCGATCAGCAACACGAACGGCGCCGCCCACAGCAGCACGTCGCGCAGACGCCGCAGCATCAGCTCGGCTCCTTCGAGCGGCGCCGCGACAACGACTCGATATTTCCGGTCCCTGCACCGTCACCTCGGTCTCGAGCGTCCGGTAGTGACTCGACCGCAGCGCAACCACCGCCAATCATCACGTCGCCGCGCGGGTCTCGCACCTCGATCAACCGGCCTTCCGGAGTGGCCTCGGCGTACTCCGACAATTCCTCTTGCAAATGTTCCGGCTTCAACGGCTTGTATTCGGTCTGCAGAACCGTGGCCACGCCCTTGGCCTGGGCGGCCAGCGTCTCATCAATGGTGGCGTTCAAACTGTGCGTGACGACGATCCAGATTCCTCCGCCGAAAAGTCGCGAGCCCGGCCAGCAGGATCAGCGAATACCACAGCGTGAGCCGGGCGCCGATGGACCAATGCCGCATTACGCTCCCTCCGCCCGCAGGCAGTAGCCCACGCCCCGCACCGTCTGGATCAGCTTCATCTCGCCTTCGGTATCCACTTTGTCGCGCAGCAGCCGGATGAACGCGTCCAGCGTGTTGCTGCGGACTTCGGAATCGAATCCCCATACCGATTCGATCAGGTTCTCGCGCGTCACCACGCGTCCGGCGCGCTTCATCAGCAGCTCGAGCAGCCCGTATTCGGTACGCGTCAGCGCGATCTTCCGGCCGCCGCGCGTCACCTCGTGCGCCGACGGATTCAGCGTTAAATCCGCCACTTGCAGGATCGGCGGCTGCGCGATCACGCCCCGCCGCGACACCGCCCGCAAGCGCGCCAGCAGCACTTCGAACGAAAACGGCTTCACCAGATAATCGTCGGCGCCCAGGTTCAAGCCCTCGACCATGTCGTGCGTGGCGTCGCGCGCCGTCAGCATCAGGATCGGCGTCTGGTTCCGCGCCGCGCGCAGCTTCTTGGCGACGGAAAAGCCGTCCAGGCCCGGCAGCATTACGTCGAGCACGATGGCATCGAACGGATGCGACTCGGCCATCGCGAGCCCATCGCGCCCGTTGCCCGCCAGCACCACGGAGTGGCCCTCTTCCTCCAGGCCCTGCTGCAGCAGTTCCGCCATGCGACGCTCATCTTCGACAACCAGCACCTGCATGATCTTGTTTTCATGCTACCGCCGGGACCTGAAGTTTTGCTGTAAATGGCGGCTCAAGGCTCTTTGCAGATCTCAATTAGATTACCTTCGGGATCGTGCACTTCAAAAAACTCCGTGCCCGCGACTTCCTGTATGGGACCCGCTCCTGTTGCCCTGTCTCGAAGGTACTCGTGCGCCTTCGTAAGCCTGCTGCAGAAAATGACTACGTGATCATTTGATCGTTCGTATCCAGCTTCGCGTACCTCCGCCCAATCGCTGAGCAAGATCGTAGGCACGTCGTCTCCCGGCAAAACCAAGGCCACGTCCGAGGGAAGAATGCATTCCCAATCTTCCGGCACCTTGGCTTGCTTACAATCAAAGCAGTCTATCCACCATTTCTTGCACGCCGCAACGTCCGTGCAGCATAACGCGATTGAATCCGTCCAAAACAGAGCCATTACGACGACTATACATCTATACCATCGACTCTCCGCGGCCACGCGCTCGCCCCGCCTGATACATTTGGATCATGCACCGTTTCGACAGCCGCTCGCACTCCGCCTTCGGCTGCCGATCGTCGCTCTGGCCCTGCTCTTCGGCTCTCGGCGCCCGCGCCCAACAGCCGGAACCGCCGCCCACGTTTGAAGATCTTCTAAAACAGCTCTCCGCCGCGCCTGGCGACGCCTGCGACTTTCCCGACAAGGACCGCAAGGCATCGCCTTCAGCGATCTCGAATACCAGCTCTTCCAGGAAGCGGACAAGATGCCATCGCGCAAGGGCTGAACGAAAAATCCAGCGCCGCCGTGACGCTTGAAAAGCTCGAGCACCTCAGCGCCGAAATCAACAAGAAGTGGTCCGACGAGCGCCAATTTCATTTCCAGATACTCGACATTTCGCCAGCCGTGCTGGTGAAAATGACGTATCGCAATCGCGCGACATTCTCCTTCTTCGCCAGCACCCCCACTCATACGTGGCGCGTGGCCGGCGCATCGCATAACCACCGAACCATGCCGACGGGTGGCTACGAGTCGCTTGATTTATTCCCGCTCGCACCCGGCCCCTCCCACAACCCCCGCTTTCTCGCGCGATTTAACGACGCAGGCTGCGGGAGCGGTGTCAGCGTCGCTTACTACGCCTACGCATGGAATCCGCAAGCCACCGTTGGAGACCTCGATGAGATCATCAAACTCGAAGGCGCTGCAAGCCAACTGGAAGCCATCGGCGAGTCCGTTTACTCGCCCGTCGATCGAGACCACTCCTTCATGCCGGTCGGTGAACTCAAAACGGAGGGCCCTCAGGTCACCCTTCCTTATTGCTGGTTCTCCGCCATCGACACCTACCGCAATCCAAGCCTGTGCGCCGCGAACGCCTACGACATCTCCGGCGATCGAGTCCGCTTTGTGAGTACCGTTTACAATCGCCCGGATCTTCTGCCGATCGCCAAAGCCATCGAATATGCTCAGACCCGCGACTACCCGGCCGTCCTCGCCTATTGTGCAACGCCCGCGGTGGCCCGCAAGTTGATCCGGGACATTCCGCCCTTTGTGTTTAGCACGCCACGTCTCGACATTAAGCGCATTAGTCCATCCAAGAAGACTGTGGAACTCGGCGATACAGGCCTTCAATTCGACGTCGAGAAGCGCGGCGATCGCTGGCTCGTAGTCTCTTTCCGCGTACCCAACCCCTGATCCCCAGCCCCGCTCCCCCAGGGTTCAGTGGATTTTCAGATGATTCGCGGTATGCTGGGCGAGATGCGAACGTTGGCATTGACCCTGTCCGTTGCCCTGAGTCTGTTTGCCCAGCAGCAATCCCCTGCGCAACCCGCGGCTTCCGCACAACCAGCGCCGGGCCAGCCCCTCACCCTGACGTTTTCCGACGCTCTCCAGCGCGCCCGCCAATACGGAATCGAACTCCAGACGGCCAACATCGCCGCACTCCTCGCGCGTGAGGACCGCATCCAGGCCAAGGCCGCCTTCTTGCCGCAGACCCAGCAAGTGGACACGTTCATCTACACGCAGCCCAACGGTACGCCGTCCGGCGTCTTTGTGCCCAACGACGGGCCGCATATTTACTACGTCTACGCCCAGGCGCACGAAGATTGGTCGCCTGCCAAGCGCGCCGAGTATCATCGCACTCTCGCGGCCGAGGCTCTCGCGCAAGCCAAAGCCGACATGGCCGCGCGCGGTTTGTTCGCCACCTTCGTCCAGGATTACTACGGTCTCACCATCGCACAGCGCAAACTGGCCAACGCCGTGCAAAGCCGTCGCGATGCCCAGGTCTTTCAGGACATCACGCAAAAACAGGAACGCGGTGGCGAAGCAGCTCACGCGGACGTAGTCAAAGCAGAGTTGCAGACCCAGCAGCGCGAACGCGACCTCTCCGACGCGCAACTCGCCATCGACAAAGCGCGCCTCACTTTGGCAGTGCTGCTCTTCCCGGACTTCCAGCAGAACTTCGGCGTCGTGGACGACCTGGAGCAGATGCCTCCTCTCGCGTCCCTGGATGAAGTGCAATCGCAAGCTCTCGCCAAGAGCCCTGAGCTGCGCGCCGCCCAAGCCTCGATTCGCCAGGAAGAGGCTGGAGTATCCGCCGCGCGCGCCGCGTATCTCCCGGTGCTCTCGTTCGATTATTTCTACGGCCTGGAAGCCAATCAGCTCGCGCTCTACAATCACGATCATCAGAACAACGTGGGATCGGTCGTTCAGGCGGGCATGACCATACCGATCTGGAACTGGGGCGCCACCCAAAGTAAAGTCCGCCAGGCGGAACTGCGCCAGCAGCAAGCCAAACTCGAACTCAGCTTCGCGCAACGCGAGTTGCTGGCAAACTTGAACTCGTCGTATCGCGAAGCGCAGCTCGCGCAAGCGCAGCTCAGTTCTCTTCGCAACTCGCTCGATCTGTCGCAAGAAAGCCTGCGCCTCACTAGCCTGCGCTACCAGGCCGGCGAAGCGTCCGCACTTGAAGTTGTGGACGCGCAAACCACGCTTGCCGCGGCCCGCAACGCGCTCGACGACGGACTTTCGCGCTACCGCCTGGCGCTCGCCGCCATTCAAACTCTCACGGGAAACTTCTGATTCATGCGCACGCTCTTCACATTGATCGCGCTGGCCGCCCTCGCCGGCTGCTCCAAACCCAAAGAGGCCGAAACCGAACCCGTCGCGCCCGTTCAGGTCACCGAAGTCGCGCGCGACTCAATCCAGCGCATCGTCTCCGGCGACGGCATTCTCTATCCCGTCGACCAAGCCAGCGTCGTACCGAAGATCAGTGCGCCAATCCGTACCTTCACCGTGAATCGCGGCGATCACGTGGCCAAGGACCAAGTGCTGGCCACGCTTGAGAACCGCGATCTCGAAGCGGCGGTCGCCGAAAACACACAGCTCGTCGCGCAGGCGCAGGCCAGCCAGCGCGCCACTACCGGCGCACAAATTCCCGAAGACGCCACGAAGGCGCAGCAGGACGTCGCTGCCACCAAAGAAGCTCTCGACGCGGCGCAGAAGGTCTACGAAAGCCGCAAGCAGCTCTTTGAGCAGGGCGCTCTCGCGCGGCGCCTGGTGGACGAAGCCAATGTCGCCTACGTGCAAACTCGCAGCCAATACGATGTTGCCCAGCAGCACCTGCATGCTCTCGAAAGCGTCAGCCGGACCGAGCAAACCAAGGGCGCCGAAGCCCAGACCCAGGCCGCCCAGGCTCGCTACAGCGCAGCCGAAGCGCAACTTTCCTATTCGGTCATTCGCAGCCCCATCGCCGGCGTCGTTGCCGATCGCCCGCTATACCCCGGCGAAATGGCGGCCGCCGGAAGCCCGCTCCTGACTATCATGGACGTTTCGCGCCTCATCGCCCGCGCCAATATTCCAGTCGCGCAAGCCGCAATCGTCCGGGTCGGTGACTCGGCGAAGATCGCGCAAACCGAGGCCGGGATTGAACTCGATGGCAAGGTTACCGTCATCAGTCCGGCTGTTGACCCGAACAGCACCACCGTTCAGGTCTGGGTGGAAGCCGCGAACCCGGGTGAAAAGCTCAAGCCCGGCGCTACCGTGCGCGTCTCTATCCTCGCCGAAACAATTCCCAACGCAATTGTCATGCCCACATCCGCCCTGCTCCCTTCCGATGAAGGCGGCGTGCAAGTGATGGTGGTGGGCGCCGACTCCGCCGCGCACGAAAAGAAGATCGAGCTCGGAGCGCGCGAGCCCGACAAGGTTCAGGTGGTGAAAGGCCTGGATGCCGGAGAAAAAGTCATCACCGGTGGCGGCGTCGGTCTGGAAGACGGCGCCAAGGTTCGCATCGCTGCCGCGCCGGCCGCCGACAAAGACGACAAGCCCGAGGCGGACGACAAAAAATGATCCAACAGCCGCCAAGACTCGAGCCGCGGGAAGCTGAACGCGCTGGCGCGGACCACTGGAGCGCGCGCTACGGCAAATCCATCATCTTCGTGATTCTGACGATGGTCGCGGTCGGAGTCTATCTCGCCTTCAATATTCCGATCGCCGTCTTTCCGGAAACCAACTTTCCCCGGATCGTAGTCGGTGTCGATAACGGCGTCGCGCCCATCGACCAGATGCTGGTCACCGTCACGCGGCCCATCGAGCTCGCCCTCAACAGCGTGCCCGGCCTGGAACGCGTGCAATCCATCACCAGCCGCGGCTCCGTTGAGGTCGATCTGTTCTTCTCCTGGAAGGGCGACATGTTCCAGACGCTGGAGCTTGTCAACGCCGCCCTCGCCCGCGTGCAGTCTTCATTGCCGCCTACAGCCGCCGTCACTTCCAATCGCCTCACCTTCGCGGCCTTCCCGATCCTGGGCTACAGCCTAACGTCCGATACCATTCCGCAGACGCGCTTGTGGGAGATGGCCACCTATCAGCTCAAGCCGCGCCTGAATCGCTTGCTCGGCGTATCCACCGTCATTGTCCAAGGCGGCCAGGAACCGGAATTCGAAATCCAGCCCGATCCAGCGAAGCTCCTGCAAACTTCGATCACCGTTCCCGGACTGCTCGATGCTGTTCGCCGCAGCAACATGATCGATTCACCGGGGCTGGTCGAGACCAATCATCAGTTGGTGCTGGGCCTCGTCAGCGGACAGGTCCACACCGCATCCGACATCGCCAACATCGTGGTGAAAACCACGCCGGCGGGCCTTCCCGTGCGCATCGGCGACCTCGGTCCGGTGCAATCTTCCGTGAAGCCCGTCTACACCATCGTGCGAGCGGAAGGAAAGCCGGCCGTTCTGCTCAACATCAACCGGCAGCCTGATAGCAACACGGTGCAAGTGGCCGACGAAGTTCACTCCGAAATCGAAAGCATTCGCAAAACGCTCCCCAAAGGTGTCGTCCTTACGCCGTTCTACGATCAGTCCGTGTTAGTGCAGGACTCCATCAAGAGCGTTCGCGACGCCATTTTAATCGGATTGATCCTGGCCGCCATCATCCTCGTGCTGTTCCTGCGCGACTGGGGCAGCTCCATCGTCGCGGGCCTCGTGATTCCCGCCACCATCGCCGTGACGTTCATCGCGCTGCGCGTGTTAAATCAGAGCTTCAACTTGATGACGCTCGGCGGTCTCGCCGCCGCCGTCGGATTGGTGATCGACGACGCCATCGTCGTCGTGGAAAACATCGTCATGCATCGCGACGCCGGCCAAAGCCGCGCCGAAGCGATTCGCAGCGCCATGCGCGAGCTCCGCGTACCCTTGGTCGGATCTACGCTGACACCCATCGTCGTCTTCTTGCCGCTCATCTCCATTACCGGTGTCACGGGAACATTCTTCCGCGCCCTGGCCATCACGGTTGGAATGGCTTTGCTCACATCGCTCGCACTGGCCCTCACTTGGACGCCGACGCTGAGCCACTATTTCTTGAGGAAGCCGCGCGAACAGGCATCGGTTGACCATGGCGTGGAGCAGCGCGGTTTGCTGGGCGGCGTCATCCGCATCTATGGGCGCGTGTTGCGCGTGGCTCTGGAGCAGCGTTGGGCGACGGCCATTTTTTGCGTTTTGCTGATCGGAGCTTCCTATTTCTGCTACGACGCGCTCGGTTCCGACTTGCTCCCTGCAATGGACGAAGGCGGCTTCATCCTGGATTATCTTTCGCCCGCCGGTGCGTCCCTCGCCGACACCGATCAGCTGGTGGCCAAGGTGGAGAAAATCCTCCGTGAAACTCCGGAAGTGGAGACTACATCGCGCCGCACCGGTCTCCAGCTCGGGCTCGCCACGGTCACGGAAGCCAATCGCGGCGACTTCACGGTAAAGTTGAAACGCAATCGGGACCGGGGCGTGGAGGAAGTAATCGCGGACGTGCGCGAGAAGGTGAACAAACAGGTACCCACTCTCGACGTCGAGTTTCCGCAGCTTTTGCAGGACATGATCGGCGACCTGACCAGCGCGCCCGAACCGATCGTCATCAAAATGTTTTCCGAAAATCCCGACCTGCTGCGGCAATGGGCTCCGCGCGTCGGCGATGCTCTCAAGAAAACCCACGGCGTAGTGGACGTTCTTAACGGCGTCGAAAACACCATCAGCGGTCCGGCCATGGAGTTTCATGTCGACCCCACCGTAGTGGCGCGCGCCGGGTTCAGCCCCGATGAAGTGGAGCTCGACGCCAGCGCCATTCTGCAAGGCGAGCCGGCCTCGGCCCCGGTTGTTCTCAACGATCGTTCTTACACCATCCGCGTTCGCTTCCCGCCCTACACGCGCGCATCGCTCGACTCCATCCGGAACACGCTGCTCTCCAGCCAAACCGGCAGCCGTGCCACGCTCGGTTCGCTCGCCACGCTGCAGGAAATTCCGGGTCAAACCGAAATCCTCCGCGAAAACCTCCAACGCATGGTCTCAGTCACGGCCCGGCTCGAAAATGTCAACCTCGGCGCCGGCATCGCAGCGGTGAAGAAAGCGCTGGCCGATCTCAACATTCCTCCCAGTATTCGTATCGTGTATGGCGGCGGCTACGAGGAGCAGCAGAAGTCATTTCGTGATTTGGGCGTGGTATTGCTGTTGGCGGTGGTGCTGGTGTTCACTGTGCTGCTGTTCGAATTCGGCAACTTCGGCGCGCCGCTAGCCATCCTTGCGTCGGCGCTGCTCTCCACGTCCGGCGTGTTCCTCGCGCTACTGGTCACCGGAACCACGTTCAACATTTCTTCCTTCATGGGCCTGATCATGGTGGTCGGCATCGTCGCAAAGAACGGCATTTTGCTATTGGATGCCGATCAGAAATTCCGCGCCGAAGGAGCCAGGCCGGAGGAAGCAATGATCCTCGCGGGCGAGCGCCGTCTCCGCCCCATTCTTATGACCGCTCTCGCAACCGCGGCCGGTATGATTCCACTCGCGCTCGCATTCGGCGCCGGATCGCAGATGTTGAAGCCCCTGGCCATCGCGGTGATCGGCGGAATTGCGGCTTCGATGATTCTCTCGCTTATCGTGACGCCCGCGGTGCACTATTATCTTGAGAAAAAAGACTAGAAGGACGCGCTGAGAGTGCGATCGGTCATCACCATCAACATCGACAGCAAGACAATCAAGCCGACATACTGCATCAGGATGATGTTGTCGTCCTCGGCCGGGTAATCGCGGCTAAACAAGCGATATCCGGCGCCCAGTGCGATCAGCAGGAGGATCGTTTGGTGAGTCAGAGCCCACATGGCAATCGCCGCGCCCGCCGCAATGCCGCGCTGCATCCGCGTGAGCGCGCGAAATCCGCGCCCCCCATCCAATTGCCAGATGGGAAGAAGATTGAACAGGTTCAGCCACGCGGCCGTGTGCGCGATCGCATACCAGATTGGGAGCCCGGTGGCGATTGCCGCCAGCCATGCCGCCACCGCCGAACCCAATCCCCAGATCGGACCGGCCAAACCGACGCGCGCGTCTTCACCCACGTTACCGGGGTACTGCCGCATCCGCACGAATGCGCCAAAAAATGGGATGAACATCGGGGCGCTAGCAGCGATGTTGTACTTGCGCAGCGCCATCACGTGGCCCATTTCGTGGATGTAGATCGACATCACGAAGCCGAGCGCGAACCGCCATCCGAAGATCGACCAGTACACCGCGAAGAACGCCAGCATGCTGGCGAAGGTGCTGAGCTTCGTGAGACCGAGCAGCAACAGCTTGCCTTTCGAAAGCGCTACCAGCAGAAACGTTCCGATCGGCCCGAGCCTTGCAAGGCGCTTCTTCCAAACATTGCCCTCCGAAAGCTGGAGGTCGATGTTTTCGATGCGGGTTTTGGTGAGACGATATTCTTCCGAGTCCGGAGGCAGCAGATCGAGCGCTCTCACCCAGGCTTGCCGCGCTCCGTGCCAATCGCGCGCTTGCCCCGCGAGTTTCGCGTGCTGGACGAGCGCGTCAAACTCCTGTTGCTGCGCCACCGTCATATCTGGTCAAAAAGGTCGCCGAAGCGGATGGAGAAGCCGGGAATCAAGCTGGATTCGAACATGCCGTCTTCACGGAGAATGGCGTCGAGGGCATCGGAATACCGAAAGGCTATCCGGGAATCAGGATCTATAATCCATACTTCGTTCGTGCCGCATTTTCGATACCGGTCCGCTTTCTTCACGAGCCTTTTGAACGTATCGTTCTCCGAAACGATTTCAATCGCCAGGTCGGGAACGAAACGCTGGACGCGCCGTTCTGCCTGGCACAACCGCAGCTTGTCGGGACCGTAGAAACTCACGTCCGGCCCATGAGCGTTTCCTCCGAAGTCAAATTCCTGCTCCGAAACGATCTCGCCGAGACTGTTTTTCCGAACATAATCGCGTAACAGCGATATGAAAGCGTCACGAAGCCGATTGTGAATCAGCGTGTTTCCAGACACCTCTACCAGTTCTCCATCCACCAGCTCGTGATTGCGTGCAAGTTCGTCAGGAAGGCGTTCGAAATCGTCAATAGTGAGCGGACTCACCGGCGCGGTCATGTATCTCTATTTTAGCTCCACGACCGTAGCGCCCGTTCCGCCTTCGGCAGGCGTGGCTGGATAATACTTTTCAACATGCGGATTGGTTGCCAGCAATTCGCCGATTACCCGTTTCAAAACACCCATACCATGGCCGTGCACGATGCGCACGCGGTCCACCGACGCCATGGATGCGGTATCCAGAAACTTGTCCACTTCCTCGCGCGCCTCTTCCGCGCGTTTGCCGATCACGTTGATCTCTCGATACGAAACATCCCAGCGCGGCCCCGGCTCGTAAGAAACATTCTTAGGCAATCGCGTGGTTTCGGGCGTTGCAGGCAAAACCTCTTCGACGTCGTCGGTGGTCACTCTGCATCCTCATCAGGCCCGCTTCCACTTCGAGCAATCCTCCCGAAAGTTTGCGCCGCACTCGCGCCGGTTCGCGCACTCCCTTCAGCCGGACCCGATCGCCTTCCGCGATCGTAATGACACGCTGCTCCGGAACGGGCGCTTCCCCAAACACCGCGACTCGCGCCTTCTCCTCGAATTCGCGCTTTGTTTTCGCCACGCGACGCTCGGCCTGCTCGGCGGCTTTGCGCTGTTCTCCGCCTGCTCAGCAGCTTTTGAATCGTCTCATGAGTCTGCGCTTCGAATTCGGCCAGCGCCGATCGCAAGCGCTCATCCAGCTCCTTGAACTTCGCCGCTTCGCGTTGCTCGAATTCCTTGGAGAGTGTCTGCTCGCGGGCTTCCAACGCCTGCCGCTGTTCCCGCAAATCCTGCTCTTCGATCGCGGTCCGGCGCAGCCGCTGGTGCAGTTCGTTCAGAAACACCGCGATATCGCGTTCGCTGGTCGACATCCGTTGGCGTGCCCGGGCAATTAAGTCTTCGGAAAGTCCCAGCCTGCTGGCAATCTCTAATCCCGCCGATTTCCCCGGAGCCCCCAACTGCAAAACATAAGTCGGTTGCAATGTTTGTTCGTTGAAGCCCATCGACGCGTTCAGAACGCCCTCGGTTGTAGCGCCATAGATCTTGAGCGCGAGCAAATGCGTGGATGCGAACGTGAAAGCGCCGTGCGCGCGAAACGACTCCAGAATCGCGACCCCCAGTGCACCGCCTTCTTCCGGATCCGTCGCGCGGCCCAATTCGTCCAGCAGCACCAGCGATTGCGGCGTCACCGTTTCCAGCATCTCGCGCACGCGTGCGATGTGCGCCGAAAAGCTGCTCAGGCTCTCTTGGATGGACTGCTGATCGCCCATCTCAGCCAGCACCTGCTCGAACAACGGAAACTCGGCTTCCGCCGCCGGCACCGGCAGCGCCGCTTGCGCCATCAAGGCCAGCAGACCCGACGGTCTTCATCGAAACCGTTTTGCCGCCGGTATTCGGCCCGCTGATCAGCAGCGTTCGCTGCTTTTCATCTAGCGTTAACGAGATTGGCAGAATCGGCTTCTTCTGCCGCCGAAGTACATCCTCAAGCAAAGGATGACGCGCGTCCTTCAAGCACCAACCGGCGATCTTTGTCCGCACTGAATCGCGGAATGACGCAATCGAAATCCGACGCGAACGCAGCCTTGGCGAACAACAAATCCAAGCGGCCGATCGTCTCCACCAGCACCTGGATTTGCGGCCCGCTGCTTCGCAACAGTTCCGTCAGCTCGCGCAGAATCCGCAATATCTCGCGCTGCTCTTCTTCGCGGAGCCGGACTAGTTCATTGTTGAGGTCGATGGTCTCCAAAGGTTCGACGAACAATGTATGTCCGCTACTGCTCGCGCCATGGATCACGCCATAAACTTTGCGCTGCTGCCCCGCGACCACCGGCACAACGAATCGATCGTTGCGCAGAGTGATGAATTCCTCCTGCAGCGTTCCATCGTCGCGATGAGCCCGCAGGAATCGCTCGAGCGAGGTTTGAATCTGCCGCTGCTGCCGTTCGATATCGCGGCGCAAACGCTGCGAGAGCAACACTGGCATCATCGGCCAGCGTTCCATCCGCGAGAATCTTGCCGCGCACATCGCGCAGGATCGGCCGCGGATCGGCCGTTGCAGCCGCGTAAGCCGCCAGCCGCGGGTATTTCTCCGCTGCCAGATTCAATGCGGCGCGAATCTCGCCAGCCTCTTCGATCAGCCGACGCCAGCTCCAAAATTTGCTTCGGCTCCAGCATTGCTCCTTCGATGCGCAACACCGCGAGCGCCGCGCCCACATCTGGAATGGAATTAAACCGCAGGCGAATTGCGGAGCCCCGGGCCGCCGCTTGCGGCTGCCGCGAAGCGCCGTGGTAGGCAATTGCTTCGGCCACATCCGCCAGTGCGTTTTCCAACACCGCGCGAGCGGAATGCGGAGCCAGCTTCTCCAACTCGGCTCGCCCCAGCGGGCTGCCGACGTAGCGCCCCACCAACTCGCGCAACGGCTCGAATTCCAGTAAGTCAGCGCTGAAGCTTTGCAAAGGCTCTCTCGATCACGGCCAGCGTGCCTTCGGTAAGACGATAATCCCGCAGCTCAAATTCTGAAGCCCACGCCACGCGGCTCACGTCGCTCGCGGCCACCGGCTCGCCGCTCAGGCGGCGGCACAAATAATCGATCAACACGTAGTGATACTCCGGCTTCCCTTCTGCGTCGGGAATGATCCGCTCGAAAATCTCGAACATCGAGTACGGCTCCACATCCAGGCCGGTCTCCTCCGCGACTTCACGCCGGATTCCCTCCTCCAGCTTCTCGCCGGTTTCGACAATGCCGCCCGGGATCGACCAATAGCCTTTTAGCGGCTCCTTGCCACGCTCAACCAGCAAGATCTTTCCATCCTCGAAAATCAACGCGCCAACTCCCAGGAACGGGCGCAACGGATATCTTCGGCTCTCCTGGTTAATACGAAATCCCCTTTACGTTGAGGCGTACGCGATACACCGAAGTCCGCGCCGTGATGTATAACGATCCGAGATCCGGATCGCCGAAAGCGCAATTGGAAGGCGTCTCCTCCACTACAATACCGCCGAGCGGCTTTCCGGCCGATGTGAACACCTCAATCTTGTTGGCCGCGACGTACAGATTCCCCTTCTCGTCGACGCACACACCGTCGGGCACTCCTTCGATTCCAGAGATCAGCGTACGCTCATTGGACGCCGCGCCGCTCTTGTCCAAATCGTACGCCCTGACGTTGCGCTCATCGGAGTTGCTCACATAAAGCGTGCGGCCATCCGGCGCAAGCGCGATGCCGTTGGGGCGGCCCTTGGGTTTCGCGATCAACTCCAATTCGCCTTTGCGCGAGATGTGATAAACGCCGAAGAAATCCAGCTCGCGCGTGTCCTGCTGATTTCCAAACGCCGGATCGGTAAAGTAAACGTCGCCCTCCTTGCGAATCGCGATGTCGTTCGGCGCATTCAACCGCTTGCCCTGCCAGCGCTCGGCCACTACCTCCACCTTGCCCTTCTTGTCGGTGCGCGTCACGCGGCGGGAATGGCTTTCACAACTGTACAAGCGGCCCTGCGCGTCGAAGCGATTCCCGTTGGCTCCATTTGAATTCTCGCGGAACACACTGACCGGCTCGCCCGCGACGAATTTGAGCAACTTGTTCTCGGGAATGTCGCTGAAAATAAGAAAGCCCGCTGGCGACCAGGCAGGACCCTCCGCAAACGTGTAGCCCACGGCCACCTTGTCAATCTTGATATCGGCGAAGTCCTGAGCGGCAGCGCTCCAGGCCAGCAATAGAATCGCGAAAAACAGCCTCACGTAACGACAAGATTACCAAAGCAGGCTCCGGCAAGTTCTCTAGCCAGGCTAGTACGAATACAGTAGACGGGGAATTGCGCCACACGCCGCCCGTTGGTATACAATCTCCCAATGGCTCGCACACATCGCATGGGTCAAACTCATCGGTACGCGGCGTGCCTCGCTGTTGCCTGCTTCTCAGCTAGCTTGATTGCGTGCTCCCCCTGTTGGGCGTTCCAGGCGTCCGGCGCCGACACCGCGGTTTCCATTCTGCCCCATTTCCGGCCAGCGGTTTCCACTGGCCCAACCGTTTTTCCTAAGGCGGACATTCGCATTGACACCGCGCTGGTCCTGGTGCCGGCTCAAGTAACCAATTTCCTCGGCGCTCCCATAACGGGTTTGCACAAGGACGACTTCAAGATCTTCGAAGACGGCGTGGAGCAGCCCATCACGAATTTCTCCATGGACGATGCTCCACTGTCCATCGGCTTGCTGTTCGACAACAGCGGCAGCATGCGGAACAAGATCAAGAAGGCCACGGAAGCAAGCGCGGCTTTTTTCAAGACTTCGAACCCGCAAGACGAATTCTTCCTCGTCGAGTTTAGCGACCGGCCGAAATTGACAGTGCCCTTCACGCCCGATCCGGACGAGGTCTACGACCGGATCGCGCACACCAAGCCTTTTGGACGCACCGCGCTGCTGGATGCCATCCACATGGCCATGGCCGAAATGAAGCACGCGCGAAACACGCGAAAGGCCCTGGTGATTGTTTCCGACGGCGGGGACAATCGCAGCCGCCATTCGGAGCGCGAAATCAAGAGAGCCATGCTCGAATCAGACCTGCAAGTCTACGCGATGGGCATCTTCGACCTTGAAGACGCCAAGCATTCGATCGAAGAACAAAACGGTCCCAAGCTCCTCGAAGAACTTGCCGCGGAGACCGGCGGCCGTGAATATCCAGTCGCCAGCCTCGACGAGTTACCTTCCATCAGCGCCAGGATTGGCAGGCAACTTCGCACCCAATATCTGCTAGGATACTCGCCACTCAAGGCCGAGCGCGATGGAAAGTACCGAACGATTAATGTTCGAGTAACTCCGCAGGTGAAAATACCCGACTTACGTGTCTATCATCGCCACGGGTATTATTCACCGGGATTGTGACCGGCAGTTACCAGCGAAATCCGAAAGTGACAGGCACGTAATCGCCGCGCTCGCCGTTATTCAGGAACACGTGCACGTAGCGAGCTTCGGCGAAAACCTTGCCATGCCACTTGGTCCCCAACGCCACGCCCATACCGGCGTTCCATCCGGGCTTATTCACCGAATACTGGTCGCCGGCGTTTGGAATCACGAGTGGGAAAGAGCCGGCGAAGGAATTACTGACTGCGCCTGTAGGCGCGGAAAACTGCTGGTCCCAATGATAAAGGCCGCCGCCGCCGGTGGCATAAACGTCGAAGCGGCTGCGGGGCATCAGATGCACGATTGGATCGATGGTGGCGGAAAACACGTGAATATCGCCACCCGGAAACCCGCTCGTGCCTAACGCCGCGCCGCTCATGCCCAACGAATTGTAATCGAGATGGCCCATCACGCCGAGGTAAGACGAGAAGTTGTAACCCACGCCGCCCTGGAGGTTCCATCCATCATTCAGATACCTTCCAGTGTTGCCTACTGGTTGCGTGAAGCCGGCTCCAAGATCGAAGGAAAAACGGGACACCTCCTGTGCGTTCAAGGCGCCCATCAAGAAAATGCTGGAGAAAAAAGTAAGTGTAAAGATTTTCATTGAATAACTAACCCCTTGCGAATTTGACGCCGCGCTCACGCTCAAGGTTGCGCAACTGGGGTTAGCCGTTTGTTAGGAAGTTAGCTCCAGTAACTTCGGTCCAGGCTGCGGTATTGCACGGCCTCGGCGAGATGTTTGGCGGAGACGGTTTCAGAATTGTCGAGATCGGCGATGGTGCGCGCGGCTTTCAAGATGCGGTCGTGAGCGCGAGCGCTCAGTCCCATGCGGCGCACGGCCATTTCGAGCGTTCGTTCACCCGCTTCATCGAGGGCACAAAATGTTCTAAGGAGACGCGACCGGGATCCGGGCGTTATAGAATCCGCGGCGGCGCTGGATCGCGCGGGCAGCTTCCACTCGAGCGCGCATCTCTTCGGAAGTTATTCCGTGATCCTTGCCGCGCAGCTCTTTGTACGCGACAGCGGGAACCTCGACATGCAGATCAATGCGGTCGAGCAGCGGGCCGCTGACTTTGCTCAAGTAGCGTTGGATGATCGCGCCGGTGCAGCGGCATTCGCGCCCCGGATCGGAGAAGTAACCGCAAGGGCATGGGTTCATCGCACCGATCAGGATGAAGTCGGCAGGAAACGAAAGCGTCATGTTGGTGCGGGCGAGCGTGACGGAAGAATCTTCGAGCGGCTGGCGCAACATTTCGAGAACATTGCGCGGGAATTCGGGCAGCTCGTCGAGAAACAGGACACCATTATGCGCGAGGCTGACTTCGCCGGGACGTGGTGTTCCCGATCCTCCGCCGATGAGGCCGGCATCGGAAACCGTGTGGTGCGGGGCGCGGAAGGGCCGGCGGGCTAGCAATCCGACGCCGCGCGGAAGGAGTCCAGCCACGCTGTGAATTTGTGTGGTCTCGATGGATTCCTGGAACGTGAGCGGTGGAAGGATACCGGCGAATCGTTTGGCAAGCATCGTCTTGCCGGAGCCGGGCGGACCGATCATCAAGACATTGTGGCCGCCGGCTGCTGCAACTTCGAGCGCGCGCTTGGCGGTGGTTTGGCCACGGACGTCGCGAAAATCGGGGAGCGGCTCTTCGGAAGATTGCGCGGAGGCGTTTACGGACGACGCGGGCTGGAACCGATCGGGTTGATTGAGATACGCCACTACTTCGGCCAGATGCCGCATGCCGAAGACTCGCACGCCCTCCGTGACCGCGGCTTCGGCGGCATTGTCGGCGGGGACGAGGAGATTCGGGATGCCCTGCTTGCGCGCGCAGACCGCGATGGAAAGGACGCCGCGGACGGGACGCAGCGTGCCATCCAGCGAGAGTTCACCGACCAGCATATGCTCGTCGGTCTTGCCGACGGTTCCCATCGCACCTAAAATGCCGAGCGCCATTGGCAGATCGAAACCCGCGCCTTCCTTGCGGACATTGGCGGGCGCCAGATTGATGGTGACGGATTTGTTGGGATATCCGAAACCCGAATTGAGCAGCGCCGACTTGATGCGCTCGCGGCTCTCGCGCACCGCGGTGTCGGGCATACCGACCGTGATGAAATCGCGCGCGCTGCCGCCGGGGTACATGTCGACCTCGACGTCGATCAGGTGCGCTTCGATTCCGAAGACAGCCGCACTGCGGGTCCGGAAAAGGGCCATTGATCAGAGGAGTGGCTATTCGACGGAAAATGTCTCGCGAGTTTCGTACATTTGGTGGCCGAGATTATCGCGGACGGCGAGCACGATGGTATATTTTCCGAGCGGCTGGTCTTTGGCGAGATTCAGGTTGAGCACGCCAGGCTGATAGCGCTGCGGATAAAAGCTCTGGAGTCTTTTGATTCGCGGCCTGCGGTTCGGTGTAAGCGACGGAACCGTCTTCGCGAAGCACGGTGAGGCCGTACTCGATGTCGACCTGGTTTTTGTCGCCGAGCTTGTAGCCGGTCATATCGAAGCGCGCCCAGACGGCATCGCCAGGACGATAGGCGGCGACGGGCAAGGGCTTTTCGTCATCTTCATTGCGAAGGAATCGGAAGTTGCGAACGGTGAGTGTGGCGCTGGGCTCGACGTCGCGGCCTTTGATGTGAAAGACGGCGGTTTTCTCGACAGAGGCCTTGGCGAGTTCATCGGACAATTTCACGACCACGGAATACTCGCCCGTGTCGGCGAGCGGCGGAACAACGATAGACTCGCGCAGCTTAGGCATCCAGTCCTTGTCTTCTTGCGTGACGCTGGTTTCGATTTTGCCATCCTGCACCGGTTTGAGCAGTGCTCCGCTTTTGTCGCTCACGCGGATCTCGAATGTCAGCGAAATATTTTGCTTGCCGTAGTCGTTGGGTTTGTCGACTTTGTGGAAGCCCTCCGCCTGACAACTGAAGTAGATGGTTTCGCCGGGGACGAAATCCTGATCGGAGGCTTCCGGCGGACCGTCTTCGCTGGTCGCGAATGCGGCGTTGACGATGGCGAGCGGTTTGTCGGCTGCGATCGCGAGGCAGGCGCCAGCAAGGAACAAAATTGCAGTTAGCGATTTCATCGCTTATTCCACCACTGTACTCCAGCCGCGGCGCGAAAGGTCCCAATAGATGACGGCGCCGGCGGCGAGGCCCATGGCGAGTAGAAGAGAGCCGGTGGTGAATTCTTTGAGGAGCAATTTGCCGGTGCCAAACAAGATGCCATAAATAAGGAGGCAGCCGCAGATCCAATCGAGCAGATTCGAAAGACCGCCAGTGGAGGGGCGAACGTCGGGAGCGAGTTGCGCGATGGGACGCCAGCCGGCCTTCGATGGATGCGTGCGGCGATAGAAGGCGACGAGGGTGTCCTTGGATTCGGGGCGCGTGAGGAATGTGACGGCCAGCCAGACGACGGTGGTGATGGAGACGGTGACGATCATGATCCAGGCGAAATCGCGCGGCTGATCTTTGTCGAGGCCGAAGGCGGTTTGCATGCGCGAGCGAAACGACGAAGCCCGAGATCATGGCCGAGACTTCGCTCCAGGCGTTGATGCGCCACCAATACCAGCGCAGCAGGAGGACGCCGCCGGTGCCCGCGCCGGTGACGAGCAGGAGCTTCCATGCGCCGGCGATGGAGTCGAGATAAAACGTCACGACGGCCGAGACGATGGTGAGAAGCACGGTGGCCCACTGCGATGCCGTTACATAATGACGCTCGGTTTCGGTCTTCTTTAAGAAGCGGCGGTAGAAATCGTTGACCAGGTAGCTGGCGCCCCAGTTGAGCTGCGTCGCGATGGTGGACATGTAGGCGGCGGCGAAGGCGGCGATCATGAGTCCACGCAATGAGGGCGGAAGGTAGGCGATCATCACGCGGATGTAGCCGGTTTCGGGATCGGCGAGGCCGGGGAAAAGAATCAGCGACGCGAGCGCGACCAGCACCCACGGCCACGGACGCACGGCGTAATGCGCGATGTTGAACCAGAGCGTCGCGAGCAGCGAATTCTTTTCGTCCTTCGCGCTGAACATGCGCTGCGCGACGTAGCCGCCGCCGCCGGGCTCGGCGCCGGGATACCAGGTGGACCACCAGTTCATTGAGATGTAGACCAGGAACGTGATCATCGGCATCCAGGCGGAGTGGAGGTCGGGGACGAAGTTGAGGACGGAGCCCTTGGACGGCGCCGCGCGCGTGATCGACGAGCGCGAGCTTCGCCTTCATGCTATCGATGCCGCCGACGGCGCGCACCGCGAAGACCGCGAGCACGGTGACCATGCCCATCTTGATGACGAATTGAAAAAGGTCGGTGACCAGGACGCCCCACAGTCCGGAGAGGGTGGAGATGAAGGAGGTGAGCGCGATCATTCCGATGACGATGGCGAGGGCTTGCGGCTTCGTGACGCCGAGGACGAGCTGGAGGATTTTGACCATCGCGAGGTTGACCCATCCGAGGATGATGCAGTTGATGGGGATGCCGAGGTAGAGGGCGCGGAAGCCGCGCAGGAAGGCGGCGGGTCGGCCGGAGTAGCGGATTTCGGAGAATTCGATGTCGGTCATGACGCCGGAGCGGCGCCACAGGCGGGCGTAGAAGAAAACGGTGAGCATGCCGCTGGCGATGAAGTTCCACCACAGCCAGTTGCCCGCGATGCCGCCCATCGCGACCATGCCGGTGACGGCGAGGGGGGTGTCGGCGGCGAAGGTGGTGGCGACCATCGAGGTGCCCGGCGAGCCACCAGGGGACGTTGCGGCCGGAGAGGAAAAATTCGTTGACGTTTTTTCCGGCGCGCGATTTGTAGTAGAAGCCGATGGCGAGGTTGAAGAGGAAGTAGAGGGCGACGACGAGCCAGTCGACGGGGGTGAGTTGCACAAATGAATTGTAGCGGGGCGGGGGGAGGTTGTTGGTTCTTGGTTGTTGGTGGCTGGCGGCTGGTGCCCGGCCAGGTGGCGCATCAGGCCTAGTTTTGTGTTTGGTGATGATTTTCTTCTTAATCTTCCATTTCGGACCCGCGCGGAGCGAGATCACTCGTCGATTTGAGTGTAGCGGGCGGTGTCAAGGGATTTGGGCGGTAAGGAGGCGGGAAGTGGTTGGTGGGAAAGGAGGTGGAGGGTTGTGATTGGCCCTTAGCTGAGGGGATCGGTTGACTGCCGATCGTTTCGACCGATCACCGTGCTAGGTCGAAGGGGCGAGTTTTCAATTCGCTTTGGCTTGTTGTTGGCGTGACCAGTATTCAACGTCGGGATATCTCGCCACGACTGGAGTTCCATCGTAGATGATGAGGCTTCCAGGGCCGTATGGCTCTTCAGCACGCGTCCCTTCAACTTTGTGGAGCTCGTCTTGGTATTTAATCTTCACGGTAAAGACGTAGCGTGTCAGTTCTGCTTCCTTGAGTTCTTTTTGTGTAACGGTCGGAGCAATGATGGCCGCAGCACGCTGTTGTTCTGCTGCCTGTTGTGCGGACGTCGAGGCGGGGTGCAACACTGCGTCCAGCGGCACATTCAGAAATTTATCACGAAGGCGAGCCATGGCTTCGGAGAAATAGTCGACAGGCACTGGTAGTCCGTTGTAGCGTCGAAGGTCCGCGAGACGACCAATGAGCTGATCACTCGCTCCGAAATCGAACCCATCTAGAAACAGAGGAACGATGTTGCGCCGGGTGTCGAGGGCAGTCTCGATCTCCCGGCGCAGCCAGTCTTGTGAATCGTCGCATCGCTCCAGCGCCGAGGGGGTGAGGAGGACGATGAAATGCGCCCGTGATTTGATGTTTTCGAGTATTATGCTCTCGAAGTCGCCGCTGGCAATACCCTTGAAATCAAAGAATACGTCAAAGCCGTTCTGGGTTAGATCCTGGAATATAGCCAATGCCCACGTCGCATTCGTGCGGCGATAGCTTAGAAAAACGGTCTTCTCGATACGCCAGGTGCCCTTGTGTTCTTTAGAAATAAAGTCGGCCTCATTCGCCTGTTGATGTGGACCGTGCCGATGCCAGGGAGGTTTCGACGTATCCGATAGCTGATTTATTGCGGGGCGGTTTCGCGCCTGATTAATCTTCTTCGCGCACTTTGATTCGCTTTATGCCGCGCCCGTCAGTCTTACCATGTAGTCTCCCGACTAGACTTGCCACCTGCGCCACCATTCCCTTGGTCTTCAAAATCTCAAGCCAGTCGGTGATCGTGGCTTTCCTGTACACAGCATGCGCGAAGTAAGGCGTCGTGTCGGCAATCGTTCGGGGTTGGACTAACCCCGTGGGTTGGCCATGCGCAACTTCTTTCGCGGAGGAATAGATTGCTTCCAAGATTTGACGTTCTACATCATCTCGTTCGGCGATCGTGAGGTTCTTTTCGTCCTTACTGAGATCCATTTTGTCGCACCCGTGCATTTTTCCGACGCGCGCAGATTTATTCCGATCGTATCATTTCGGCAGGTGGCGGCCATGCGGCCCTGAATTGTCGATCTATCACGATTCAAGACCTCAGTGTCACTGCGAGACCCGTAATAGAAGCCGACGGCGAGGCTGACTTACGCCCGTGCCCGCGCAATAGGCCCGCGACGCTCAGGTCTTCGTCGACATCAGGCCAGTGGATGCCTTCGCCTTCGCCGAGGAGTTCGAAATTTTGGCGTTGATCAGCCGTGGCGTGCAGGAGTCGGGGGAACCAAGCGAGCGGAACGGGAATTTTGCGGCCATCAGCAAGCAGCACGGTTAGCTCGTCTTCACTGATAGAGACTTCACGAGCTCTCGGGCGAATTTCGACGACCGAAGAACTCATGCCATGCCTCCAGCCACGCTTGCTGGTTTTCGGTTGCTAGCTGCTCCAGCCTCCGCAGTTCCCGAGCGGAAAAGCCGGTTGCGGATGCCAGGGATATCGGCTCTAGCCAATACTTGGCAAGAAATCTCTCGCGCTGGACGTGGACGTGCGGAGGCTCCAAGCGTTCGTTGCTGAAAAAAAACACACGATAGGGTCCGAGACGAGCAATCGTGGGCATGCATGCTTAGCGCCCTGGAAACGATTATAACAGGGCAAGAGACGGCGGCGGTCTTACTCGACTCGCAAGAGGCTCGCGGCGAGAATTGGCGTCACAGAGCATAATCTCCTGACTCGGGGATCGACGGTAAACTAGCGCTATGCGTATTGTGCGAGCGATTCTCATAGTGGCCGTGCTGGCTGCCTTGGCCTCGGCGCAGGAGCTCGTTTCGTTCGCGACTGACGACGGCGGAATGGTTAACGCCGATTTGTACGGGAAAGGCGAGCGTGGCGTCGTGCTGGCGCACGGTGGGCGGTTCAATAAGGAGAGTTGGGTGAAGCAGGCGCGGGCGTTGGAAGCGGCGGGATTTCGCGTGCTTGCGATCGACTTTCGCGGATACGGGAAATCGCGCGCAGGTCGATCTGGCGACGACGCAACCGATCTCGATGTGTTGGCTGCGGTCCGCTACCTGAGGCGCCGAGGTGCGAAGGCCGTGGCGGTGGTTGGCGCGAGCTTCGGCGGGAGCGCGGCGGCGGAGGCGTCGATTGAGTCCAAGCCAGGTGAAATCGATCGCATTGTAATATTGGCGGCGCCGGCCGACGCACCGGAAAAGTTGAAGGGCCGCAAGCTCTTCATTGTGGCGCGCGACGACGTGAGCGGAGATGGACCGCGGTTGCCAGAGATCCGCGCGAGTTATCAGAAAGCGCCCGAGCCCAAAGAGCTGATCGTCGTCGACGGCTCGGCGCACGCGCAGTTCCTGTTCGAGACGGATCAAGGACCGCGGGTGATGCGCGAGATTCTGCGGTTTCTTTCGGCGCGGTGAGACTCGTATTACGGTGCGCCGCACTTCGCCACCAACAGCGTGATGTCGTCGTGCTGCTCCTGCGGGCTGAATTGCTTGACGTCGCCGAGAATCGAGTCGAGCAGCGCCCGTGGCCGCTGCCCGCGGTGTCGCCGCACGCTTTCCACTAACCTTTGTTCCCCGAATTCTTCACCGCGATCGTTGAAGGCTTCGGTGACGCCGTCGGTGTAGAGAACCAGCGTGTCGCCCGGGGAGAGCGCGCTTTCGCCGATCTCGCAATCCCAATCGGGGAACAGGCCGAGGACAGTGGCGGTGGATGTGAGCCGCTCCACTGTGTCGTCGCTGCGGAAAAGAAGACCGGGCAAATGGCCGCAATTTGCGTAGCGCACGCGACGTGTGCGGCCGTCGTATTCAGCGAAGAACAGCGTGGCGTAGGCGCTCTCGATGGTGTTTTCGAAGAAGAGCTGATTCACCGATTGCAAAAATTGCTGTGGATGATCGAGCGCGATGGCGCACTGGCTGCGCAGATTGGCCTGCAGATTGGCCATCAAGAGAGCAGCCGCGATTCCTTTACCGGCGATGTCGCCCACCACGAGTCCGAGGCGCTCCTGTCCGAGATTCAGAAAGTCGTAATAATCGCCGCCCACCTGGCGCGCCTGCACGCAAACGCCCGCATATTCGAGCGCGCCAAAAGCCGGCAGCGTTTGCGGGAACAGCCTGGCCTGGACCATGCGCGCGATTTCGAGCTCCTGCGCTACGCGGCGTTCGGACTCGATCTTGTCCGCGATGGCGCGGCGCTGCGCCTCGAGCGAGTGGCTGACTTCATCGAAGCCGACCAGAGAGAACGAATTGCCGTCCGGGTCCTTGAAGCGCGTGAATATGCCACCCCAGACCGGCTGTTCCCCGGAGGGCGTCCGCGGGTCGTGCTGCACGCGCCGCAGCCGCGGGGTGAAAACGAACTGTACTCCGCGCTGCGTCCACTCGCGAAACTTGGCGACGACGTCTTCGGTGAGGAAGACGATGGGAGTGTTGCGCCCGATCAGCTTGTACTCTTCCGAATCCGGATTCGGGACGATCAGCCGGAGCGTCGTGGTTCCGTCGGGAGGCGCAACCGCGACCAGACGGTAGCCGGACGGGAGTTTCAGGTCCAAAGCCAGATTGAAGCCGAGCTGTTTGCGATAGAAGTCCAGGCTGCGATCCAGGTCGCGAACATAAACGTTGACTGCGTCAATGCGCAGGTAGGGATTCTGCCGGTCGAGGCGAACATCTAAGCCAGTGGATTGCGCCATTTCAAACCCGGGTCAACGATGATCACCGACGGCTGCTCGAGCCACGAGTCAATCAGATCGAGCCCCGCATCGATTAGCGTTGGATTGCGGAACAGACCGGGCCGCGTTAGATGAGAATATTGACGTCGGGAAGGATCAAGAAGGATCACTGGCGGAGCGCGAGTTTGCGGCTCAGTTCTTCGTCTTCAATCGATTCTGCGACCGCGAGCGCTTTGTCCCAGCGGAAGTTCTGTTCAGCGCCGAGCGGGAAGGTTTTTTGAGCAAACCGCCGGGCGGTGGCTGCCTTGGTAGGGGCCAATCCCACGCGGATGGCGTCGTTCAGCGCATGTTTGAAGGAGACGCCGCGCTCCCGCATCAATGTCCGGACCAGTCGCTCGGTATCGGGGTCGAGACTGACCGTGGTCCTCATGAAGACATCATAGCATCACTGAATGAGGCATCATGATGTAGATTTCGATCTGTCCCTCGCTACGGCTGCGGCCTATCGCTGTGGCGGTGCGGCTTCCGTTGCACCGGGCTTCATGACGGCTTCGGCGCGGAATTTCTTGAAGTCGCTATCCTGCATGCGGAGGTTCTCGTGGAATCCTACCAGGAGCAGCGCTCGCCCGCCGACGTGTACCTGGCCTCCAGTGGGTAGCCAGAGGCCGGCTTCCACCGGCGCCTGTTCAAAGGTGAACGCGCTGCCCTTCTGCACTGTAGCGAGGACGCCTCCGCCAATGCGAAAGTTGTCGTCGAAGCGGGCTTCCAGGCGCGCCACCTCGCGGTCTTTCTCGTCGACCCATAGGGTGCCGGAGATCTTTTTGGACAAGTCTTCCGCCAGGCCGTGGGTTCGCGCGTGCGGATCGCCGGCAAAATCGAAGGTGATGGTAGCGCGGTCATTGAGCGCGATGCAGCGCGGATTAAAGACCTTCATGATGGCGAGAATGTGGGTAATAGAGACCGTGTTGCCGTTCAAGGTTTGATCGGGCGGCGTCTTGAGCGCTTTCGCCACCTCTTTGTCGACCCGGTCGTGCTCCTTCTTTTGCTCGCCGGCACTGAGATCCCGTCCATTCTTTTTGGTCTGGTGCCGGATTTCGTGGTTATGGACAAAAAAGACCTCGTGCTCCTCCGATTCGGTCTTCTTCACGTGGCCGCTGGAGTCGAGTTCATCGGTCTCAGTGCGCTCGAGGTAAGTGTAGTCCTCGCGGATCATGTCTACCTGGCGCTGGTGATCGTGAACCTGTTGCATCAGTATCGGGATGTCCGGAATGGCGCAGCCTTCGGGCGCTTGGGCGAGCAGCGTGGCAGCAACCCCCGGAAAAAGCAAAATGACAAGTCGACGCAATCATTTTGAGGTACGCGCGCCGCTGCCAGCCCGTTCCATTTCCACCCTGGACAATTGAGCTCGGATCAAGTAGGCTAGGCAAAGAAAAGGCGAATCATTATGAATTTGACTCTCGGACTTACGGAAGCCTCTGATCCGCTTGGCGTGGCGCGGCGGACCGGCGGAATCGAGAGTTCGGTTGCGAGGTTCCAGCAATGGATGGCCGATCCGGATTCGCCGATTCGGGCGATTCGTCATCAACCGGCGCGGGAGGGCGAGTTTGCCGACATCCCGGCCAACGTGGCTTCGGCGCTTCGTGATGCGCTGGTCGCGCGGGGCATTCCCCGGCTCTACGTACATCAAGCGGAGGCGTTCGAGCAGTGCGCCGCGGGAACGAACGTGGTGGTGGTGACGCCCACGGCGAGCGGCAAAACGCTGTGTTACAACCTGCCGGTGTTGCAGCGGCTGATTGAAGATCCGAATGCGCGGGCGATGTATCTGTTCCCGACCAAGGCGCTGGCCGAGGATCAGTTGCACGAATTCCAAGCGGCCGTGGACGCGATGGGATCTCAAATTCGCGCCTTCACCTACGACGGCGACACTCCGCAGGACGCGCGGCGCGCGATTCGCGAGCGGGCGAACGTGGTGTTGACGAATCCCGACATGCTGCACAGCGGGATTTTGCCGCATCACACCAAGTGGGCGAAATGTTTTGAGAATCTGCGCTATGTGGTGATCGACGAGCTGCACTACTATCGCGGCGTGTACGGCAGCCATCTGGCGAACCTGCTGCGAAGGCTGCGGCGGATTTGCGAATTCTATGGATCGGCGCCGCAATTCATTTGTTGTTCGGCGACCATCGCGAACCCGAAGGAGCTGGCAGAAGCGCTGACGGAAGCGCCCTTCCAACTCGTCGATCGCAACGGCGCGCCGAGCGGCGAGAAATACTTCGTGTTCTACAATCCGCCGGTGGTGAACAAACAACTCGGCATCCGGCGCGGGTATTTGCAGGAAACGCGGCGCATCGCGGTGGAGTTTATCGAGCGGCATCAGCAAACGCTGGTGTTCGCCAATAGCCGGCTCGCGACCGAAATTCTGGTGAAGTATTTACGCGATGCGGTGGAGCGCGGGCCGCTGCCGGGCGATGCGGTGCGCGGATACCGGGGAGGCTATTTGCCGCGCGAGCGGCGCGAGATCGAGCGCAAACTGCGGGACGGCGATATACGGGCCGTTGTGGCGACCAACGCGCTGGAGCTGGGCGTAGACATCGGGTCGCTGGACGCGGTGGTGATGGCGGGATATCCGGGTTCGATTGCCTCGTCGTGGCAGCGGGCCGGGCGCGCGGGGCGTCGGCAGAGCGCGTCGTTGGCTGTGATGGTGGCCTCGAGCGCGCCACTGGATCAATATGTCGTGGAGCATCCGGAATATTTCTTCGAAGGGTCGCCCGAGCACGCGCATGTTAACGCCGATAATCTCGAAATCCTGCTGAATCATTTGAAGTGCGCGGCGTTCGAGCTGCCCATTCGCGACGGCGAGAAGTTTGGGCCGCACGATCCGGCGGAACTGTGCGGGTTTTTGGCCGATGACGCGGGGTTGCTCAATCACTCGGGCGGCTGCTGGCATTGGACCTCGGACACGTATCCGGCGGACGCAGTCAGCTTGCGGGCGGTATCGAGCGACAACTTCATCGTGGTGGACATCACGGGCGAGCACAAAGTGATCGCGGAGGTCTCCTTCACGGCTGCGCTGACGACGCTTGCACGAGAAGGCGATTTACCTGCACGAGGCGCGGCAATTTCAAGTGGAGAAGCTCGATTACGACGGGCGCAAGGCCTATGTGCGCCGAGTGGACAGCGATTATTTCACGGACGCCATCGATTATACGCAGGTGAAGGAGCTTGAAGAGTTCGAATCGGCGGAAGTAAATGGCGCGCGGGCGGCGCACGGCGATGTACGGGTGAACACGCAAGTGGTGGGTTTCAAGAAGCTGAAGTTTTACACCATGGAGAATATCGGCGCCGGCAATCTTTCCATGCCGGAGCAGGAGTTGCACACAACGGCGTTCTGGCTGCATTTCCCCGAGGGTTTCTTAGCGCGCTTCCCGGATCTGACACCGGCCGAGAAGCAGAGCGGGCTGACGGGACTGGCGCAAGTGCTACGGACGGTGGCGGCGTTGTTGCTGATGTGCGATCCGCGGGATTTGGGTGTCGCCATCGCCGAAGATATTTCGAAAGCGACGCGCAGTTTTGAGCCCGACGTTTTTCTTTTCGACAACTATCCGGGCGGCATCGGGCAGAGCCAGCCGTTGTTCCAATTGCGAGACAAGCTACTGGCGGGCGCACTGGAAGTCCTGGAAGCCTGCGCGTGCGAGCTGGGATGTCCGGCGTGCGTGGGTCCGGTAGGAGAAGTGGGCGAAACCGGAAAGCACGCCACGCGCCGCGTATTACGGGAATTGCTTGCCGCTCAGCGCACGAATTCGTAGCGTTCGAGCGTGGCTGCGATGGCGGTCTGGTGGGCAAAGCGCACCACTTTTCCGAGGCAGTGCAAACGCACCGATTCGCCGTTCTCCGGAGTTCCCGGAAGAGTGATCATGTATTCCACTGGCTCGCCGATTCGCAGGGCCGCGCCGGCTTCAAACAGAACGCCGACGGAGCTGAGATTACGGGTCTCACCGTATTCGGAAAGCGGCTGAGAACCCTTGCGGATTAACTCCAGCGGCAGTTTCAATTCAAATCGTTGCGCCTTACGCTGTTCCATTTTGTTCGCTATCTATAAGACTCTAATCTGATCCTACACGTTGGGTCAATAGGCGGGGGCTCGTTTTCAGGCGTTTCAGTAATGCTTCGGGCCGGTTCTGGCCCAGTACTTTTTGCGATGGTTTGGTCCGGCGGCGAGCGGCTCCAAGGGGCTATGGGAGAATGGGATAGCTTGGACGACATGAGCGAGATCAGCCCTGAAGAACAACTTAAGAAAGATGCGGGACGATTGGGATCAGCGCGCCCGTGAGAACGCCCGTTACTATGTCGCCACGGGGACAAAAGAGTGGACCGATGAAGAATTTTTCGCGTCGGGCGAGAGAACCGTGGCGAATGACATTCTGACGGATATGGAGAACATCTGCCAGGGAAGAGAGCCTGCCGATATGCGGGTGCTCGAGATAGGCTGCGGGGCAGGACGGGTGACAAGAGCGTTAGCTAATTTATTCGGCGAGGTGCACGCCGTGGATGTCAGCGGTGAAATGGTGCGTCAAGCGGCCCTGGCGCTGGCCGACCGATCGAATGCGTTCGTCTACCAGAACAATGGCAAAGACCTGACTGTGGTCCCGGCCCTGGAGTTCGACTTCGCATTTTCTTCGATCGTCTTTCAGCATATTCCTAGCCGCGAAGTCATAGAGAACTATGTGCGCGAGGTGCATCGCTTGCTGCGCCCGGGAGCGTTATTCAAATTCCAGGTGCAAGGCGATTCTACCCTGGAGACCAAGCCCGACGACACGTGGCTGGGCGTTCCGTTTTCCGAGCGCCAAGCGGCAGAGATGGCGTACCGTGGCGGTTTCGATCCACGCTACCGGCACGGAGCGGGCCAGCAGTATTTCTGGCTGTGGTTTTTCAAGCGATGAAGCCGTGCTCGCCGAGCACTGCGTTCTGAGCCTTCACGGAGCCGAGGTCGAATTAGATTGCGGAAGCGGATTTTCCGGCGTGCGGAGCTGAGCTCGGCGGGCTTCCCAGTACAGAGTCATGCGCTTGGAAACCGCGAGACGCTCCGCTGCGCTCATACTTTTTCGGCCCCGGCGCGCGGGGGGCTTTCTGGTGGCGGCTTTCTTGCGCGCCGCCAATTGCGGCTTCCAGGGAAGCGATCACGGAGTCCAGACGCTTTCTCTCCGCATGTAGCTCGCGCAGCGCTTTTATGATATCCATCGCAGGTTCGACTTCGGGGTTCCTCTATCGTAGACGAGTCCGCGAAAAAAATCCAGAAATATTTCCGCCGTTTCAATGCAGTTTCAGTCCGATCGTCTTACTGAACTAGTCCCAACCCTTGCCGTAAGTTACCGGGACAGATACGGCCACTTAGGGATTAAATGCACGTGGTAGTGGATCATTACGAACGCGATTGCCGCTCCAGTTAGTAAGATGACGGCGGCGACCAGCAGCACCTTGCGCCATGGCAGTTTGCGGCCTTCGCGGCGCATCACCAGGGCCAGGCCCGCGAATACGCCGACGAAATACAGCAAACACATGGGCACGGCGAACAACATCAGGTTGAAGACATCGGGCGTGGGCGTGATGATGGCGGCGATGATGACGATGATCAGGATGGCGTAACGGGAGTGCCGGAGTAAGAATCGCGGTGAGAGGAGCCGCAGCAGCGTCAGCAGGAATATCACCATCGGCATCTCGAACACTAAGCCGACGCCCAGCGTGACATTGACGAACAGATCGAAATATTCAGTGATGGAAACCACCGGCCGAACGTTATTGCTCATCCCGATGCCGAGCAAGAACTCCAGACCGTAGCGAAAAGCCAGGAAATAGGCGAAGCATCCGCCGCCGATGAAAAGGCCGGCAGTCAGCAGCACGAAGGGCAGAGCCAGGCGCTTCTCTTTCTTATACAAGCCTGGGGAGATGAAAGCCCAGACTTGGTACACGATCCAGGGCGAGGCGATGAAAACGGAGCAAAGCAACGGAAGCTGCACCCAGATTACCGAGAAAGCTTCCATGGGCGTGAGCTGCGCCAATTGTGGAGGCTCCACGTGCAGATGTTTGAGAGCGTCGACTGCGGGATCGCTGATGATGTCCCATAGTTTGCCGGCGAACACCAGTGCGAAAACGAACGCGATGCCGAGACCATAGAGAGCTTTGATAATACGGCTCCGCAGTTCCTCCAGGTGCTCCATGAAGGACATGCGCAGCATGCCTTCCTCTTCTTCGTCTTCCGGGCTAACCGCCGGCGGAGGAGGCGGAGGGGGAGGCGGGCGGCGGATCAGGCTGGTCTCCGCCACCACTTCGACGTGAGGTGTAGAGACAACTTCGGCGTTGGAGCCCGGTTGCCCGGACTCGGGCGAGCCTTCCCCCTCGGGAGGAGGAACTCCCTGCTTGTCGTCTTCCATGCTTCGTTACGTTTCTTTGCGTGTCCGCTTCAGGCGTCGTATTTCAGGTATTGATGGACTCCGGCGCGGATGGTTCGTGCTCGGCAGGATGGTCCTGGCCGTTGGCACTCCGCGGTACGGTTCCACTCACTGGCGCCTCGTTCGGAGACACGCTGGATTCGGCGCCCTGAGGTGCGGGTACGCTTACGGTGGATGGATTGGCTGCGATGGATTGCGGTTCGGCGCCTGGGTAGGTGATCGAATCGCTAAAAGAAGGGGAGTCGTATCCGGTGTAGTGGTTGTAAATCTCGTTGGTGTAGCTGCGAGTAACTTCCTTGATGGACTCGCCTTCCTTCTCCAACTCTCGCATGTGGCCTTCAAACGTGGCTTTGAGTTCGCTTTGTGCGCGGCGGAACTCCGTGATCGCCTTTCCGATCGTCCTGCCGAGTTCGGGCAGCTTCTTCGGACCGAACAGGACAAGGGCGACCAGAAAGATCACCAACATTTCCTGAACACCCACGGGACCCATGCTGAAACCTCCGCTTTCATAATAGCAGGGGATGCAGCCACGGGACCGGCGCTGGTATACCAGCCACATGCAAACTAGCGACGGTTACGTAACGATGCAAGACGGAGTTCGTTTGTACTTCCAAAAAATAGGGCGCGGCGCGGAAGTGGTCGTCATCCCGAACGGACTTTGCTTTCGCGACGATTTCCGGCATCTGGGCGATTGGCGCACGCTGATCTTCTATGACGTGCGCAATCGCGGGCGGTCGGACACGGTGACCGAACCAGCGAAGCTGGCGCGGGGCATCCAGCAAGACGTGGACGATCTTGATGTGGTGCGGCGGCATTTTGGGATTGAGCAGGCTGGATCTGATCGGCCATTCCTACATCGGATTGATGGTCGCGCTGTACGCGATGAAGTACGCCGGGCACGTCAGACCGCGTGGTGCAGATTGGTCCCGCGCAGCCCGATGCCACGAAACAATATCCTCCGCCTTTGTCTTATTCGGATGCGGCTCGGCGCACAGGTGATGGCTCAAGATCGGCGCGATGGTGAAAGCAGCCGCCGGCCGGCGATCGCAGAGGAAGTGTGCCAGAAGTTTTGGGCAGTGCTGCGACAGTTCTACGTCGTCGATCCGAAGGATGCGCATCGCGTCGACTGGGGTCGCTGCGATCTGGCCAACGAACTGCACTTTCATGCGGTATTCGCGAGCAGGATCATGCCATCGATTCGAGCCTCGCACCTGACGCCGGACGAGATTGGCGAAGGCCGTTGCGCCAGTGTTGGTCGTGCACGGGGACAAAGACCGCACCGCGCCCTTGGCGGGAGCAGGGATTGGGCGCTGACGGCTTGCCGAACGCGCGGCTGGTGACCGTGGAAAACGCCGCGCATGGGCCCTGGATTGAGGCTCCCGATCTGGTTTTCGGTGCGATCAAAACATTTCTAGACGGGGCGTGGCCGGAGGCGGCGGAGAAAGTGTCGTCGCTGGAAAGCTAACCCAGCAACCGGATAGCTGGATGCCGGCCACTACTGCTTCTGAAGAGCCTGCGATCCGCCGTAATCAACGGACAATCGTGCGCGATCGCCAGCGCCAGGTATACGCAATCCCATAGCGAAGCGTGGCGGTCGAGCGCCAACTGCAATGCCGCGCCTAGGAGTGGCCGCGTCTCGAATAGAACGGTTGCGTACTCTTCCAGGAGACCGAAAGCATCCCTAGCTTCGGTGGGCACCATTTGCTTGCGGCGAACGCGTTTCGAAATGAGGCTGGCGAATTCCGGTCAGGAGCAGATCGGGCGCGATGAGGGTCACCTCGCCCGCTTTCTCCTCTTGTAACAGACGCAAGGCCTCGGCGTGGCCCGCTTCATGCAGCACCCATTTCGCCGCGACGCTGCAGTCCACAACCAGCGTTTCCGGCAAGATTCAGCGACGCTGCCTTTCTTGGCGAATGAGGGGCGCGCTATCGTCCATCGGAGGGAGCGACTTGGCGAACCCGTCCATCTTCTTAATTCGCTCGGGCAGCCTCCGCCGCCGCTCCAATTCGGCGGCCTCCATCTCCAGCGTATGATAATCTGCGCGTTCAGGCTCCGGCCCTGCTCCTTCGCGGCTCGCTTCACGTCCGGTAGACCTTGTCCGGCACGTTCTTGAGCGTGATGTTCATGGAACCATTTTGGAACCGTTACGCTGCTCGGCGCAAGCGCGGCGTTACAGTAGCCGGCATCGAAATAGTATGATTGACCGAAGCACATGTTCAGAAAAGATTGCGCTCGTTCTCGCCGCTCTCATCGCCCCCCTCGCCGCGCACGCCCAACACCAGGCGCCGCCTCCGCCGAAATCGCTGCGATTGTACGTGTTCAACTGCGGCAGTTTGGACATCTCCGATCCCGAGCGGTTCCGCTTCACCAAGCAAGAGCTGGCGACCACGAATCTCTCGGTGGGCTGCTATCTGATCGTGCACCCCAAAGGCACGCTGATGTGGGATGTGGGCGCCGTTCCAGATAGCGCACTGAAGCCGGGCGAGAAATCGGCGCTCGAAGGATACGCCACCATCACCCAGACGCTTCGCTCGCAATTGGAAAAGACGGGTTACGAGCCCTCGGACATCGAGTATTTGGCGTTCTCGCATTATCACTACGATCACATCGCCAACGCCAATCAATTCGCGAGCGCGACCTGGCTGGCACGCAAAGTGGAACGCGACGTGCTTTTCGGGCCCAAGCCCCCGGATAAGGTCAATCCGGCCAATTACTCGGCGCTCAAAGACAGCAAAACGATCCTGATTCCCACCGACGATTACGATGTCTTCGGCGATGGAACGGTGGTCATTAAACTCGCGCCCGGCCACACGCCGGCCCATCAGGTCTTGTTCCTGAAACTGAAGAAGACCGGTCCGATCGTGCTGAGCGGCGATCTGTATCACTATCCCGAGGAGCGCAAACTAAAGCGCGTGCCGACGTTCGAATTCGATCAGCAACAGACCGTCGTGACGCGCGAGAAGGTGGAGGCCTTTCTGAAAGAGAGCGGCGCCCAGCTTTGGATCCAGCACGACTACATCGCCAATTCCAAGCTAAAGAAAGCTCCGCAATTCTACGAATAAGGAATATGCGGGCAAGCATCGCGATATCGCTCCTGAGCGCAGGCCTCGCGATCGCGCAGACCCACAAGCCCTTTCAAACGCAGTCGCCGGCGAGCGTCACGTACGGCGTCAACAAGGACGGCCAGCAGACCGTCGAGATCACGAATATCGCGTACGAAGTGACCAGCACCGCCGTGCCGGGCCGTCCGCAAGACGAGCGATTGTTGTTGCGAACCACCACGCGCACCAGGCAGGTGGTGGACGAAATTGGAACCGACGCATCCACCACGGTGGAGGCCTGGCCGCTGGGCATGGATCCAAAACAGAAGCCGCTCTATTCGCTGAAGGTCGCGGGCGTGGATGCCAGGGCAGTGGACGGCGCGCTTATTGTAATCCTGCGCGGTCTCGAGGACACGGAGTGGTGGTCGGTTTACAAGCTGGGATCGGGTGAACGTCTCTTCGATACCGACGTCCCGCTGCTTGGATTTTCCATCCGGCGCGACATTCAGACCATGCGCTACGCCGGCCTCGATGTCCCCGAGGACGATGTGAAAGACCCGCGTTTGAGGGACCCGCACGTAGTGGCGGTGCTCACGTATGCATCGCCGGAGCGCGTGATGCGAGAGGCGCTGATTACGAGCGACGATCCCAAGCAGGCGCAGGACCTGCGATCGTTTGCCGATGCCGGCCGTACCGTAACGCTGGTGGAAAGTCCCGCGCGGGCTTTGAAGATCGCGATCAGCCAGAACTATCCATCCGCTCCGGCGACCGTCTCGTTGACAGTTCCGATCGTCCGCGACGATCTGGATCTCAGCCACGCACAGATGCCTGCCCACCTGCACGTGGCAATGTTCAAGCGCTAAGGCGCATCCAGAATATTCCGGAAGTATTCGACATAGCGTGGCGCCAGATTCTCTGGCCGGTAGATAGTACTCGCTTCCCGCGCCCGCTGCGATTGCTCACGATAGAATTCGTCGTCGCCTTCGAGCCGGATCATCAGATCGATCCATGGCTCGACGATCTCTTTGCTCACCGGCACGCGTTGCCGAGGTGTGATCTCCGCCGGAATCGGCAGGCAGAATCCCGCGCCGCTACAGACTTCGCGCAGTCCCCCGCGATCGCTCACCAGCGGAGGAATGCCGTTCAGGATCGCCTCCGCCGCGACTCGGCCGGCTGGTTCACGCCACAACGACGGCGCTAGCAGGGCGCGGGTGGCGACGTAAATCTCTTTAGGTTGCGCCAGCGCGGGTGACATCATGAGGTTCTCGTGCCGGCGCAGATCGAATCCTCCGCTAAGTCCCGCGGCCACCAGCTTGCCCGCCGACCCGCGCGATTCGATGATGAGCAACGGTATGTCGGGCCGCTGCAGGCTCAGCTCCTCGGCTAGCCGCGCGAGGACCATGAGACCTTTTTCCGGTGAGGGATTGATCATGGTGAAGAAGATGGGGTCGCGCCCCGGCGCCAGAACGTCATCCAGCTCCATGGGCAGCGGGAGCGGCGTGCTCTCAATGCCGATGGCCGCGCGGTAGGAATCCGTCAGGTATTGGCTTGGCGTGAGAATGCCTGCCATCGTCTCCAGCAACTCGAGCCCGCGCGCATTCAGATACCCTTCATTCCGCAACGAGAAGACAATCCGGGCGCCTTGCCGGCGGGCTCGCTCGAAGCGGCGGATATCTCCAGGAAGCCCTCCGAAGGCCAGCAGGAGGTCCGGGCGGAAATTGTGCAGTTCGCGATCGAAAACATGATCGAATTGGGTTCCGATGATCTTCTGCCAGCCGTGCATGTCGCGTTGGCCGACATCCAGAAGATGATAGTGGATTCCGCGATCGACGAACTCGATCTCCGGCCGCACACGCCCGGCTTCCCGCGCCCGATGTACTTCCGGCTCAATTCCAAGTTCGCGAAGGAAAGCGCTGGAATCGGCCCGGCCGTGCCGCTCGCTGGCCGTGGTAGCTACGGCGCGAACTTCCGCCCCGGCCGCTGCCAGCATCTCACACATGGTTCGCGTGGATCGCGCTGCTCCGCTCGCTGGGTCCTGCGGCAATTGCGGCAGAACGAGAAGAAGACGCGCGCCGGCCAGGCTCACGTCAGAAAGCTTATCGCTTCTTCTTGCGACGCAGGAGCAACATCATCCCGCCTACCGGAAGCAGGTAAGCGCTCACCGGCTCTGGCACCGCCGTGGCGGGCGCATTCAGAAGTTCGGTGCCGGACAGGAAATAGCCCTTGGCCGATGTTATCGTCAGACTCTCCGTCCAACTGGAAATCGAGCCACCGGCCGGAACGCCGATAGCGGCACTACCGATGACCTCCGTGCCATCTGCTATCGAGTTGGCGCTTTCGTTGACATTCACCACCGTTGTGCCCGAACCCGATGCGGTAAACGCCAATGTCCAATTAAAAGTATCGCCGCTATTGCCCCCGGAGGCCGTTACTACGAAATCCCATGAGACCGGAATGACTCCTGGATCAAGACTACCCGTCGCGCTCCCGCTGGCCGAGGATACGATGGTCCCGCCAGCTGTGCTATTCGCTGCCTCCGAGATCAGAATCTGATTGGCCTCGGGATTCCCGCCCGTTGGGCTGTTCACTAGAGTAATGCAAAAGGGGCCAGGATCGGAACCAGTAACGGAGCAACTCCCCGAACTAAACGTCACGTTGGCATGCGCCGGAATCGCCGCAGCCGCCAATGCAGCTAGAGGAACAACAACCGTTGCAAGACGAGTTGCTTTCTGGGCAATAAATCGCTGAGCCCGCATCAATGAGTTCATGTCGCCTCCGACGCAAACCGTACTAGTTCTGATTGAGTTTTTTATGGTAGCTTTGGTTCGCGTGCGGCACAAGCGAATAGAGTGCAAAAAAACGTGTGACGGTACTACGGGTACTGGCGGCTTACGGCTGACGGCGCTGGCTGGACGGCGGCACTAAGCCTTTCAGCCGCAGATACACCACCATTTGGCCGTACATTTCGTTGTCGTGCGTGATATTGAAATTGAGCACCGCAAGCTTGGTGGCCTTTCTGGGGCCGAACATGGTGACCATCTTGGCGGCGTCGGCGTCCGTCATCGAATCATAAACGCCATCGCAATAGTCGAAGGACGCTTTCAGCGCGGCCACCAGATCAGCCTTGGTGGTTTTTGTCTTTTCGGCGTCACCCATCTTTTGCTCACCGTTCGCATTGCCGCACAATGCCATTTGGACGTCGGCGATGTGGCCGACGATTGCGCCGTAGGTCCGCTCCGCCGGGCTGGCTTTGAACGAGTAGTCAGCCTCCGACATCTCGTCGGCGGCTTTGGTGATGGTGCTCTTAATGCCGTTGTAGCTGTTCTTGAGATCACTGGAGAGGGGATTCTGCGCGTTGAGGGCAACTGCGCCGAACAAAGCTCCCATCAGAGTCAGGGTCGAGATGCGATTCACGTTCGTCTCCTTGGACAATTGGATTTCAAGCAGAAGTATACAACAACAGATCTATAATGGCGCGTGAAACCGAATTGCGGTTACTTCTTGGCGGGAGTGGGCGGAAGCATCACGGCGGACGCCGGTTTTTCGGCTTTGACTGGCGCGGCCGCTGTTACCGCTGCCTTCGACGAGGCGAGGGCCTCTTCGTGCTCATCCATTCCCTGATTGCGCACGATGATCGAGATGCGGCGGTTGGATGGATTGGTGGGGTCGTTCTTCAGAAGCAAGCCGCTGATCGGCGAATCCGCGCACCTGGCTGATGCGGCTGTCGTCCAGTCCGGAATCGTTCAGGATGCGCCGGGCCGCGTTGGCGCGATCCGCCGATAACTCCCAGTTGGAATAGTCGGGGCGGCCGTATGGAGTGGAATCCGTGTGGCCCTCGATGACGATCTTGTTGGGGAGTTTCGCCAGTTCCGCGGCCAGAACCTTCAGCAGTTCGCCGCCGGCCTGGTGGGCTTGGGATTGCCAGTTTCGAAGAACATCCCGCGCTTGGTTTCCAGCAGATCGATGCGCAGACCTTCGGCCGTGATGGTCATCTTGATCTGATTCTGCATGTCCTTAAAGGTCGGGATCTGCTTCATCGCTTCTTCCATCTTGTCTTTGATCTGCTTCAGCTGGTTTTCGCTCAGCGAAAGTGTTTCGCCGATGCCGGAGTTGGTGGTGCCGGTCTGCTTGCCCTGCCCCGTTGGATCCTGAAAATAGCCGCCCACCGCCTTCTGAACTTTTTCGCTCGCGCTCAACAGCCAAAGAACGATGAACAGCGCCATCATGGCCGTGACGAAATCGGCATAGGCGACCTTCCAGGCGCCGCCATGCTCGTCGTCATGGTGGGCGACTTTCTTGTGAATGATGATGATGGGGTGAACGTTTTTCTTCGCGCTCAAGCCGCCGCCTCGGACGCGGGAGCGCCGGCGGGTTTCCGGCACGCCTTATCCATTTCCTGGAATGTCGGTCGAACGTGGTGAGGGATGGCGCGGCGAGCCGCTTCCAGCGCCAGAATCGGCGGCACGCCTTTCATGAACGCCAGCAGGCCCATGCGCAGCGCGAGAAAATATTCGCTCTCGGCGTTGGTGATCTTCTTGATGTTCGCCGCCATCGGTCCTAGAAAGCCGTAGCACAGCAGAATTCCGAGGAAAGTTCCCACCAATGCGGACGCCACTTTGTGTCCGATTTCTTCCGGCGGACCGCCCAGAGCGCTCATCGTGATGACCACGCCCAACACCGCCGCGACGATCCCGAGACCCGGCAAGCTATCGGCCATGGTGGAAAGCGCGGCCGCGGGAAGCAGCGCCTGTTTGTGCAGGACCTCCAGGTCCGTCTCCATGATTTGATCCAGATCGTGCACTTCCACGCCGCCTGCCAGCAGCGTCCGCATGGTGTCGCAGAAGAAGTGCAGCGCTTCGTGGTCGGCGGCGAAGTTGGGATGCCGTTTGAAAAGAGCGCTTTTTTCCGGCTCGTCCAGATCCTGCTCGAGCGCGGTGATGCCGTTTTTCCGCGAGGTGCTGAAAAAGTCGTTCAGGAATTTCAGCGTGTCCAGGTAGATGGCGGCTGTGTACCGGCTACCCTTGAGTATCTGGATCAGGCTCGAGATGATGGATTTTAGGATGTAGGGCGGATTACCGATCAGAACGGTTCCCAGCGCCGCGCCAAGAATGATGATGAGCTCGGCCGGCTGCATGAGAACCATAAAGTTCCCTTTTTCCATGAGATAGCCACCGGCGATGCAGCCGAGAACTACTAGAATGCCGATGATGGGAAACACGTGCCGAGTCTCCTGAATGCTGACTGATGTTTAGCTTGCCTTCCATTGATCGGCAGACCCTGGGGAGTACTGTAGGTGGGGTATATCACCGCTCTAAGGGCTTGCGTTCTCAGGGCAACGTCGAGCCTGACCTTCAGGCCCAGCGGCAACGGCCACCACGCTGGCTGTTCTTAAGGCTTGACAGAAGGTTTCTCCCGGCGACGATACTCTTCAAAATATTACGAAGCGAAACGGCTGCGAGGGAAACTGACGTAAGATGGACATGAGTTGAACGGACCTAGAGTTGTGTTGATCCCAGAAATCGGTCTTCTGGACGATACGGGTCGCTTGACATGAGCGCTGCCCGTCATATGATCGCACTGCTCAAGAGCCACCTCGAGGGTGATGACAAAGAATTCTTGTCGGTTGCCATGCAAGCTGCGGCTCACGAAGCGCGGCTCGGCCATGCGAGCATCGCCCAGCAACTGCGTGATTTGATCGATGAAACGAAGCGCCGATCGGCGGCGGTCCAGAGCCGTCCGGGCCAGCTAATCGTTCTGGAGCCGCGAGGCGAGCTCGCCAACCTACTGCTGGTTCAAACGCCCAGCATCCGGCTAACTGATATGGCTCTCCCCGAGGTTTTGGCCGAACGGTTAAAGCGTGTTCTTCTGGAACAGCGACAGCAAAGGAAGCTTCGCGAACATAGTCTCAGCCCTCGCCGAAAACTTTTGTTTATAGGACCGCCAGGCTCTGGCAAGACGATGACCGCCTCCGCGCTTGCGGGCGAGTTGCACCTGCCTTTGTTCACAATCATGCTCGAAGGTCTGATTACAAAGTTCATGGGTGAGACGGCGGCAAAGCTCCGACTAGTCTTTGACGCAATTCGACAAACCCAAGGAGTATATCTCTTCGACGAATTCGACGCTCTCGGCGCGCATCGAACTCAATCGAATGATGTTGGCGAAATTCGGCGCGTCCTGAACTCTTTTCTGCAGCTTCTTGAAAAGGATGCCTCACAAAGCATAATCGTTGCGGCCACGAATCATCCAGAGATGCTGGATCGCGCCCTCTTCCGGCGATTCGACGATGTCATTGAATACCGGCTACCGGACGCTGCCCTCGCCGAGCAAATCCTCAAGCGCAAGTTGGCGATGTTCCAAACGGTGGATCTCGACTGGTCCCGAGTTCTGCCCGAAGCTCAGGGCCTCAGCCAAGCCGACCTCGCTCGCGCGAGCGAGGAAGCCGCGAAACGTGCGGTTTTGGGCGGTTCGACTCGAATCACTTCCGAGGCGCTGTTAGCAGCCCTTCGCGAGCGAAAGGTCTCATCGCAGCAAAATGCCCAAGCTTCCCCGTGATCTGCCACACCTCTATCTGCGAGGGAGCGGGAGACCTGAAACATACACGAGTAAGCGCAGGCCATCACCGAATCCGCTGCCCCAGCGTGATCGCACCTCCCACGCAGAAACCTTGCGCGCAGCTATGAATTCCGCACTCGCAGCCGCTGAAGTTCGGCGGACGGCGCGCGAGCCTGGAATTACCAGCGGGGTGCCAGGATTCTATCTCGACTTCGAGATACCGCCAGGATCGGAAAGAGCCGCCGAGCTACTCGAGAACCGTCCAAAACATATCGAACTCGTTTCCTTCCGCCAGGAATCCGAAACGACGTCGGCTTGGGCGACAGTCTTCGTGCCCGACACGACGGCAGATCACTTTCTTACCAAAATCGAGGCCTACGATACCGAAGAAACGAAAACCGGTAAACCGAAGAACCAGGAGCTAATCGCGCGTATTCAGAACATCGCGCTCGCGGCGGTTCGCTCTCTTTACACAGATGATGCGGCGTCGTTTCCCCATACCGGCGAGCACATCTGGTGGGAAGTCTGGATACGGCAAGGCCACGCTGAGACGTTTGAGGCGGTCGCCCGCCGACTGGGGGTTCCTGCCCAGCTGCAAAGACTCGTCTTCCCGGACCGCGAAGTGCGACTTGTATACGGCGATGAGCTTACGATTGCACGTCTTTTCGTTAACAGCGACGCCATCGCCGAGATCCGTCGCGCACACGATACGCCGGCCCTCTTGGTCGACTGGACCAACGTCGAGCAGGCCGAATGGGCAGCGGATTTGGCTGGCCGACTTGTTGTGCGGGAGGGTCGCGATGTCGCCGTATGCTTGCTCGATACAGGAGTGACCCAGGCGCATCCGTTGCTCACGCCCGCTCTCGAGCCAGGGGACGTACATAGCTACGATCCGACTTGGGCTAGTGGAGACGAGCGCGGACATGGAACGAATATGGCGGGGACGATTCTGTACGGAGATCTAATGCCATTATTTACCGGCAACGAACCTATCTCCATCACGCATTGCCTCGAATCCGTGAAGATGTTACCAGACCAGGGCGAGAACGAGCCGAGACTCTACGGAGCCATCACGGGCGAATCCATTGCTCGCGCTGAAATAAGTGCTCCTTTCCGGAGGCGAGCCGTTTGCATGGCGATAACCAGCGATATCGGAACGAACCGCGGTCGGCCATCCTCGTGGTCGTCTGCGATCGATCAGCTCTGCTTTGGTGATCAAACAGGGAGCAGGCTAATCCTCATCTCGGCGGGGAACATTCGCGAGGGCATATCAAAAACCGCATATCGAGCCCGGAACGAAATCGAATCCATCGAAAATCCTGCTCAAGCGTGGAACGCCATCACCGTCGGGGCCTACACCGAAAAGACGACAATCTCAGATCCAACCTATGCCAGCTGGGAACCTGTCGCACCCGCAGGCGACTTGTGTCCTAGTAGCCGTACTTCCGTGGTCTGGGAGCGCCAGTGGCCGATCAAGCCCGACATCGTTCTCGAAGGCGGAAACTGGGCTGCTCTGGAGGATCAGTGCGACTGCCCGGATGATTTAGGCATACTGACTACCTACCGGGACCCAACAATTCGGCACTTCGACATTTTCCGAGACACGAGCGCCGCAACAGCTACAGCCGGGAACCTGGCGGGCAAGATCCTAGCTGTCATGCCTCAACGTTGGCCCGAAACGATACGGGCGATCATGGTGCACTCAGCCGAGTGGACTGCCCCAATGAGGGAAAGGTTCGACGCAGCCACCTCTGAGCAACAGAAGCGCATCCTCCTGCGAGAATACGGGTACGGTGTGCCCAACTACGAGCGTGCCGTACTTAGCGCCGCCAACGACCTAACGCTAATTGCAGAGGACGAGCTGCGGCCCTTTTGGAGGGATGACGGTGTTATAAAAACTCGCCACATGAATCTTCATCGGTTCCCTTGGCCTCGCGCAGAGCTTGAACAGCTCGATGGAACCGAAGTGGAGCTTCGACTCACCCTCTCGTACTATGTTGAGCCGAACCCCGGCGAACGTGGCTGGCTGCGTCGGCACCGCTACCCATCGCACTCGCTTCGGTTTGCGGTTAAGCGGGCGCTTGAGTCGGTGGATGCGTTTCGCACCCGGATCAACGCTGCTGTGGTTGCTGAAGAGGAAGGACTAGCACCGATCAATGCTGGCCCAGACAATTGGTACCTGGGCCGAATCCGGGACGTCGGGTCGATTCACTCCGACTACTGGCGGGGTACCGCGGCCGAACTTGCCCAACGATCCGCCGTCGGCGTTTACCCGGTGGGCGGTTGGTGGAAGGAAAACCCTGCCCGCGAAAGGTACGATAGGAATATTCGGTATGCCCTTATAGTTTCTATTCGCGCAGTGAATGGGGCGATCGACATATACACGCCCGTGCAGGCCCAGGTAACAGCTCCCATTGAGATAACAGGGTGAAGTAGGGGATAGGACGAAGAGAGTGCGCCTTCTAGACAGGCGCGCGCTGAATCACCGTCCGCGCAAGCTAACTTTCTCCTCTTACTCAATCACTTCCTTTTGAGCCAGGCTACGGCCACGCATCTCGGCGTTACGCTGGAGCCGATGCCTGAATTCGCCATCCGCCCGGTCTTCTTGGCTTCGTTTTTCAAATTTGCGAAAAAACCACCACCGCACACAAGAAACACCCCCACTTGCGCCACCCGAGAAACTCCAGCCACCAACAACCAGCCACCAACAACCAGCCACCAGCAACCATCTAGTACGATGAAAGTATCCCCATGGGTGCCGCGAGCGTGGACTTTAAGAAATCCGTCAATCTCCCGAAAACCGACTTCCCGATGAAGGCGAACTTGGCTCAGATGGAGCCGAAGATGCTCGCCCGTTGGGACTCCGAGGACCTGTACGGGAAGATTCGCGCCGCGCGTGCCGGCCGCCCCATGTACGTGCTGCATGACGGCCCGCCCTACGCCAACGGCAACATCCATCTCGGCCACGCGCTCAACAAAATCCTGAAGGATTTCATCGTCAAGCTCAAGACCATGGAGGGCTACGATTCGCCCTACATCCCCGGCTGGGATTGCCATGGCCTGCCCATCGAGATCAAAGTTGATGGCGAGCTCGGCCCGCGCAAAGCGCATATGACCACCGCGCAGATCCGCGCCGCCTGCCGCAAATACGCCGCCAAGTACGTCGATCTGCAGCGCGCCGATTTCATCCGCCTCGGCATCCTGGGCCAGTGGCAGGACCCCTACCTCACCATGAGCCCGCAGTATGAGGCGGTGATCGCGGGCGCGTTCGTCGAATTCCTGGATCGCGGCTACGTATATAAAGGACTGAAGACCGTCAACTGGTGCATTCACGATCGCACCGCGCTGGCCGAAGCCGAGATCGAGTATGAAGATCACATCAGCCCGTCCATCTGGGTGCGTTTTGCGCTGACGTCCGATGCGGCGTCGATCGATCCGGCGCTCTCCGGGCGCAAGGTCTACGGGCTCATCTGGACCACTACGCCCTGGACCATCCCGGCCAACGTCGCCATCGCCTATCATCCGAAGTTCGAATACGTCGCGGTTGAAGTTGGCGATGCGGTTTACATCGTCGCGCTCGAATTGTTGAAGGTCACTGCGGAGAAGCTCGGCTGGGAGAACACGAAAGCCATTGCCGCTTTTCCAGGCGCGAGGCTCGAAGGCGCCATCTTCCGCCACCCGTTTCTCGATCGCGATTCACTCGGTATCCTGGCCGATCACGTGACGCTCGAGCAGGGCACCGGCGCTGTTCACACGGCGCCTGGGCATGGCCAGGAAGACTTCGAGGTCGGCGTCAAGTACGGACTGCCGGTGTATTGCCCCGTCGATCCCGCCGGAAAGTTCTATCACGCCGAAGGTGCGGCTGGCCGCTTGCCGGAGGAGATCATCGGCAAAACGGTCTGGCAAGCGAATCCCATCGTCACCGGGATTTTGAAATCGCACGGCGCGCTGCTCGCCGAAGAGAAGATCTCGCATAGCTACCCGCATTGCTGGCGCTGCCACAACTCCACCATCTTCCGCGCCACCGAACAGTGGTTCGTCGGAATGGAGCGCAACGATCTTCGCGCTCGCACTCTCAAAGCCATCCAGGATGTGAAGTGGATGCCCGCGTGGGGCCAGGAGCGCATGTCCAACATGATCGCGACACGGCCCGACTGGTGTATCTCGCGCCAGCGCGTGTGGGGTGTGCCGATCATCGCGTTCTATTGCGAAAACTGCCAGGAGCCGATGACCGAGCGCAAGGTTTTGGATCGCGTCGTCGAGCTGTTCGGCCAACACACCGCCGACGTTTGGTACGATCGCTCCGCCGCCGAGCTGGTTGGGTCGGAAGTCGCCTGCGCCAAGTGCGGTGGACACGAATTCCGCAAAGAGACGGACATTCTCGACGTCTGGTTCGATTCCGGCTCTAGTCACCTCGCTGTATTGACACCGGAGAGCGGGATGCCCTGGCCGTCCAACATGTATCTCGAAGGCGGCGATCAATATCGCGGCTGGTTCCACAGTTCGTTGCTGGTCGGCGTTGCTTTGAAAGGCGCCGCGCCGTATCGTGAGTGCGCCACCAATGGCTGGACTCTCGATGAACAAGGCCGCGCGATGTCGAAGTCGCTGGGCATCGGCGTCGAGCCGGAGGAAGTGATCAAAAAATACGGCGCCGACGTGCTGCGCTTGTGGGTGTCATCGGTTGATTTCGTCGAAGATGTCCGGCTTTCCGATACCATCCTGAAAAGGCTCGGCGAAGCCTACGTCAAATTTCGCAATAACATCTTCAAGAACCTGCTGGGCAACCTGTACGACTTCAATCCCGAGACGGACGCCGTTCCCGCGCAAGCAATGCCGGAAATTGATCAGTGGATTCTTCTGAAAACCGAGGAATTAGTTGCACAATGCCGCACGTGGTACGACGAATATGCGTTCCATAAAGTCTATCGCGCGGTTTACGACTTCGCGACCACCGATCTGAGCGCGGTTTGGGTCGACATTGTCAAAGATCGTCTATACACGGCGGGTGCCCGCTCTCATTCGCGTCGCTCCGCGCAAACCGCCATGTATCGGATCGTCTACGCGCTGGTTCGCCTGCTCGCGCCGCTGCTTTCGTTCACGGCCGAGGAAGTCTGGGGTTACTTATGCAAGCCGGCCGGAAGCCCCGACAGCGTTCACCTGGCATTGTTGCCGGAACCAAGTGAAGTGACCCAGGGGATTACCAATATTGAGCGTGAACGCCTGGTCCATTGGGACGACTTGATGCTGGTGCGCGATCAGGTTTTGAAAGCACTCGAAGTCGCGCGGCAAGTAGAGAAGCGGATCGGAAAATCGCTCGAAGCGAAAGTGATCTTGAAGGCCGGTTTCGACCTGCATCCTTTACTCAGTCAATATGCGGCCGATCTGCCGGCGCTGTTCATCGTCTCCCAAGTTGAATTGGAGCAGGGAACCGAGAACGGCGTGTCTGTGGAAATTCAACGCGCCGACGGAACGAAATGCGAGCGCTGTTGGAAATATACGCTCGATGTCGGAAGTAGTCCGGAATTCCCGACGCTCTGCGCGGCCTGCGGCGACGCGATCAAGTAAATGCGCCAGCGGCTGTTTCCTTTTCTGATTGCTGTAGCCGTCGTCATTCTCGATCGCATTACCAAAGCCGCCATCAAGTCGCATTTCTCGGCCTTTGATTCGTCGACCGTCATTCCCGGATTCTTGAACATCGTGCACACGGAAAACCCCGGCATCGCTTTTGGCATGCTTTCCAACGCCTCGGGGCCTTGGCGCGATGTGTTGCTCATCGGATTCTCGGCGGCTGTGCTGATTGCGATCTCCGCTGTTCTTCTTCGGCCGAGCGGCCAGATCAATGTGTGGCTTCGGGCCGCGCTCGGGTTGATCTTGGGCGGCGCCTTCGGAAACTTGTATGATCGAATTGTCAACGGCACCGTGACCGATTTCGTCGAAGCCCACGCCGGGCAGCATTACTTTCCGGCGTTCAACGTTGCCGATAGCGCCATTACCGTTGGCGCGTGCCTGCTGCTGCTGGACATGTGGCGGGCCAGGGAGCGGAAAGTCAGCCATGTTTCCGAAGTTAATATCGATCGGTAATTTCTTCATCCCCACCTATGGCACTCTCGTGGCCATCGGGTTTCTCGCGGCGTTGTGGGTCGTCATCCGGCTTGCAAAGCGCGCCAAGCTTCCGTCCGAGCGCGTGACCAATCTCGCCATCTATTGCGCGCTCGCCGGACTCGCGGGCGCGAAGCTGTTCATGATCCTGTTCGATTTCAGCGACTATTGGAGCGGCCGCCAGCAGCTCTTTTCGCTCGCCACTCTGCAGGCCGCCGGAGTTTACCAGGGCGGTTTTGTCGTGGCTTTCGTTGTTGCTCTTTTGTACATGCGCAGCCAGAACCTGCCGATCCTTGCGACTTGCGACGTTTTCGCGCCGGGCATTGCGCTTGGCCAAGCCATTGGCCGCATCGGTTGTTTTTCAGCGGGCTGCTGCTATGGCATCGCGACGCATGTGCACTGGGCGGTGACGTTCCGCAATCCTCAAGCCTCGGAGTTGACCGGTGTCCCGCTCGGCATCCCGCTGCATCCCACGCAGCTTTACGAGTCTGTCGCCGATGCGCTTATTTTCGGATTCCTCTATTTCCGGATCGGCAAAACTCACACCGCCGGCGCCATTTTGGGCTGGTATCTTGCGCTCTATTCCACAGCGCGATTCGCGATCGAGTTCTTCCGTTTTCACGAACAGGGACTGCACTTCGGCCTTTCTTACACGCAATGGATTTCGCTCGCGACGCTGGCGGCCGGAGTCGCGTTGCTAATTCTGCGGCGCAATCCGTTCACGCATCTACGTGAATCCGTTTCAGTTGCGACGTCTCCCCGGACATAATTCGAACGCGGCTTTTCGCAACTCCGAAATGCGCCGCGAGAAACTCGATCAGCTCGCGATTGGCTTTTCCTTTTTCAGGCGCCGCGGCGATTTTGATCTTCCAAGTTCCATCCGGCAAGTAGCCCGCAAGCTCTGTCTTGGAGCTTTTCGGAATCACTTTGACTCGGATATCCATCGGTCAATGCTCGCGAGAAGTCTCTTCGATGGGCAGGGTTTCGTCAGGAACTCATCCACCGGCAGCGCGGAATCCACTTGTCCGCCGGAGAGCACGATGATCCGCGCCTGGCCCGCGATGGCCTGAATCAATCGGACTCCGTCTTCCGGCTCCGGAATCCGCATGTCCATCACAACCACGGGGCAACCGGCGAAACGTTTCAGGGCTTCCTGCGCGTTCTGCGCGGTCACTACTTCGTAACCCGCGTTCTCCAGAATCTGCTGGCGCATTTCCAATTGGATGGGGTCGTCTTCCACGACCAGAATGCGCGCCATCAAGTAAGCTCAATGCGTGCGATCACCAACTGGGGCATCTGGTTGTTCCAGCCTCCCGGAATGTCGTCAAAGGGCAACCGGAACGTTCGCGTCTCGCCCGGCTTCAAATTTGTCACGACAATCGGCACGCGCTCCCGCAAAATCACTTCGCCGTAAGAGTTGTAAAACACGCAATACACATCGGCATGCTGCACGGTGCGGGCGCCGGCGTTAGTGATCTTACCTTCAATTTCCGTCACCATCTGCTTCATGTAGTTTTCGGTAGCCTTCATGCTGACTTCGCTGAGCTGCAAATTGCGAACGTACGCTTTAGCGTCGGCCGACAGCGGCGCGGTGGCTTCCACCGGTTTTGGACGATTCACAAACCACAGCAATCCTCCAGCCAGGGCTGCTGCGATCGCAAGAACAACGACGGCGACTTTACTGCCCACTGACGGTCATCTCCCGGATCAGCAACGTAGGCGACGCCACCGATCCTCGAAATTCCAGATCGGAGCCCACGGCTTCCACGTCCATCAGCATCTGCTGCAGCGTGGCCGCGACGGTGATCTCAGACACAGGATACGCGAACTCGCCGTTCTCAATCCAGAGGCCGGCGGCGCCTCGCGAATAATCGCCGGTCACGATATTGACGTCCTGGCCGATCAGCTCCGTGACATACAGTCCCCGGCGGATGCCGCGGATGATCTCCTCGGGCGGGCGCTGGCCTTTTTCCATGAAAAGATTCCCGTGCCCGACCCCCGCGTTCCCCGTGATACCGCGCGCGGCGTTGCCGGTGGTGCGGAGCCCCAACTTGCGTGCGGTGTAGGTGTTCAGCAAATAATTCCGCAGCACTCCGCGATCGATGATCACGGTCCGGCGCGACGGGACGCCTTCGTCGTCAAACGGCGATGTGCCAAACAGCCCCGGCAGCGTTCCATCGTCGATGACGGTGACGTTTTCAGACGCCACTCGCTCGCTGAGCTTACCCTCCAGGAAGGAGGCCTTGCGATAGATCCCGTTGCCTTCCACGGCCTCGAAGATATTGCCGATCAGCGATCGCGCAGTGACGGAATCGAAGATTACGGGCACTTTCTGCGTGGGAACTTTGCGCGCGCCCAAGCGACGTACGGTCCGTTCCGCGGCGCGCCGTCCCACCGAAGCAGGACTGTCGAGATTCGAGTGGCTGCGCGCCTGCGAAAACCAAAAATCGCGCTCCATCGAATCGCCTTGGCGCGCCACCGGCGTAGTGCTCAGTGAGCAACTGCTGGTGCGATAGCTTCCCAGGAAGCCCCGGGAATTCGCGAACACGCGGCTGCCCGAGTGCGCCTTGAACGACGCGCCTTCGGAATTGGTGATGCGCGGGTCCCAGGAAAGCGCGGCTTCCTCAGTCTCGATGGCCGCTTGAATTCGGGCCGCGGTATCAAACTGGAGAATGTCGGCGGAATAGAGCTGCAAATCGCCCGCGAGCGATCCGAGCTCGGAGGACTCGGGCAGGCCGGCGTATGGATCTTCCGTGGAGATCGCCGCCAGCGCTAGCGCCGATTCCACCATTTGAAGTACTCCCGCGCTGGAAAGGTCCGAAGTGTGCGCCGAGCCCACGCGCTGGCCGATCAACACGCGCAATCCAGCGCCTCGAGATCCGGCGTCCTTCAGCTTATCGAGCTCGCGCATGCGCACGTGCGCCGAAAATTGCTCGCCTTCCGCGAAGGTACACTCGGCGCCGGTGGCGCCGCGCTCCAGCGCCATACGCACGGCTTGGCTAGCAAGTTCTGGGTCAATCATATTGGACATCAGCCTTGGACATCAGCCGGCGGTGCCACCAACAGTCATGCGATCGATCTTGACGGTGGGAATCCCGACGCCTACGGGAACCCGCTGCCCTTCCTTGCCGCAGATGCCGACGCCTTGGTCCAGCTTCAGATCGTGTCCCACCATGCTCACGTACTTTAGCGCCTCGGGTCCATTGCCGGTGAGCATGGCGCCGCGCACCGGCCGTGTGATGTGGCCGTCCTCGATCAAATAACTCTCCGACGCGCTGAACACGAAATTGCCGCTGGTGATGTCCACTTCGCCCCCGCCGAAATTCGCGCAGTACAGCCCGCGCGGCGTGGAGCGGATAATTTCCTCGGGATCGCTGTCACCGGCCAGCATGAAGGTGTTGGTCATGCGCGGCATGGGAATGTCCTGATAGCTCTCGCGGCGGCCGCTGCCGGTGGTTTGCGAGCGCAGCAGCCGGCTAGACAGCTTGTCGTATAAGTAGCCGCGGAGCACGCCCTTCTCAATCAGCACGTTTTCCTGCGTGGGAGCGCCCTCGTCATCCACGTTGAGCGATCCGCGGCGGTTCCGGATGGTGCCGTCGTCGACCACCGTGCACAGGGGACTCGCCACCTGTTGGCCGATCCGGCCGCTGAACGCCGAGACCTTCTTGCGGTTGAAGTCGGCCTCCAGGCCATGGCCAACCGCTTCGTGCAGCAGCACGCCCGGCCATCCCGGTCCCAGCACCACCGTCATCTCGCCAGCGGGGGCTGGTGCAGCATTCAACTGTACGATGGCCTGGCGTACAGCCTCGCGCGCAAAATCTTCAGGGGGCTTTTCCGTCTCGAAAAACTCCAGGCCAACGCGTCCACCGCCACCAGAGTAACCGCGCTGGGGGACGCCAGCGCCCTCGCGCGCCAGTACGGACACGTCCAGCCGGGTAAGGGGCTGACGGTCAGTACTCAGAACGCCATCGCTGGTTGCCACCAGGACCTGGCGCAGGGTGTCGACATAACTGGCCTGCACTTGAAACACGCGCCGGTCCGCCGCCCGCGCCGCCCGATCCGCACGCTTCACCAGTTCCACGCGTTCCGCCAAACTTGCTTCATTCGGCGCGGTGACCACCGGATATAAATCGCGCCGGCGCACTTCCGTGAATCCGGTTTTGTCTACCTTAGACGGCCCATTTGCGATACAGGCCGCCACGCGAGCGGCTTTGCGAATCTTCTCCGGGCTCAGATCGTCGCTGTAGGCGTAACCGGTTCGCTCGCCCGAAATCACGCGGACGCCCACGCCGAGGGAAACGCCCTGGATGGCGCTTTTGACGATGGATTCGTCGATACTGAGCTGGCAGTTGGCGACGTATTCGAAGTACAGATCCGCGTAATCGCCCCCGGCGCTCAGGGCCTCGGACAGATAGGATTCGAGATCATGCTCAGTAATGGCAAATTTCTGGCCGAAGAAGGAATCGGAAAGCGGCATGCGTGTAATTCCAGCGTAACATTGGGGCGCTCCGAGCAACGGTGGCGAGGCCTAGTGGCGCGGGGGCAGGAAGCGTTCGCCTAGCTGGGAGTAACGACTTGGGTGGTTTCCTTGAGCGGCGTTTACCGGGATTAATCAGACCACCTAAATGGAATGGACGCAGAGTTTCGGGAGAGCCAGCGGATGCTACACTCGTTGCCGGTGGCGAAGCGGCGTCCCATACCACGGTCCGTCGACGTACCTGTGCTGGTGGACAACCTCCACACCTGCTGCATTTGTCACATGCCCGGCCTTCCGATCGAGATTCACCACATCGACGGCGATGCGGGCAACAATGCTCCGGAGAACCTCGCGGTGGTCTGCCGAAACTGCCACGGAAGGATAACCAGTGACGAAGGGCTGGGACGCAGATACTCGCCTGCGGAGGTAACAGAATTCAAGCGAAGGTGGGAAACGGAGTGTGCAGCGGCAGTGAGATCACGCGCTGAACGCAATAGTCTCGAAGTCGCTGCCGAGGCCCAAAATGCGCCGAAGGAGGCGCGGTTTGAAGACCTGGGCCGGCTGTACTCTAACGCGGCACTCGCACGAGTTGCAGGAGCAATGGTTGGCGTCGATATTGTGGGAATTTGGGCCATATATGCTCGATCGGCTCACGACTGGTCTGGAGCGAGCAGGCAAGTTGAGCAAGCGGCGCCCGGAGACCATTGGGGAATACAGGCCCGACCAGTTCATCTTAGAGACAGTTTCCGCGACCAAAGTTCTCATTCCACACGCGACGCTGAAATCCACGGTTCCAGGCCTTAGGGAGTTGGCCGTATGGATTGCCGATCCCAGCGCGGAAGTATTAAAAGTTCGCAAAGAAGACGGGTATGATTTTGGTGGAACGTTTCTGTACCTCGTCACGCCGCTGTATGATGACTGCCAGTTGGACACCTTCTATTCCGGCTGCTCCGCACTGCAAGTAATTTCCAACCTCGTTACGGGGAAGCCTTTTTTGACCACCGACTGGGATGAGCCGTTCGGACGTCGGAGCATCATGCACCCGACTGACAAACTGAGATCCGTCGGCGGCGTCATTGTTGATCGACGACCAGTCGACACGCTGTATAGACCTAGATACATGAGCGATGAACAGTCGTTCACCGATGGAGACCGAGTTTATCGGGTTCACGATCTCTTAGCTTACCCACTCTACATCAGCACCTCTTTAGAATACCTAGCCAAGAAGCTCTAGTCGGGTGGATTCGCCCCAATCTTGCAGGACTCCCTTATTTTGGGCACCGCTTTCCCCAATCGCCGCCCGAAGATCGGTCCTGGTAAGTCGCCGTCACTTCATCATGCGGAAAGTGCCCAACCTCTTTAGCTAGCCGAACTTTGGAGCAGAGGCTTGTCGGGCGGCCGTACCCACGTCCAAATTGCCTTAGCCCGGCCGGAAACGGACGATGGGGGACGCGGCACTCGGGCATTTCGCTTAAACTCAGGCCCGGCGGTACCTGGTACGGGAACCCAAAATGGGCGGTTTGCGCCTTACTCCCAAGTCTGTCAAACTCTAGCTTGATGCCAGGACGTCTTCCCCCACGTCTGATCGGCGCGTGCTTAGCCCTGTTGCTGGCCCCCTCCGAGTCCCACCCGCAGTCCCTCGCGCTAGCCGACGGGCTGACCGCCAAGGCTTTCCAGGGCTCGCTGGCCCCGTTCCCTTCAGCCGAAAAGCTCTCCTACGACATCGAGTGGCGGCTGATTTACGCCGGGAGCGCCCTATTGAGCCTGGAACCGAAGCCGGGCGATGCGCGCAACTGGAATTCCCAACTGCGCGTGGAATCCGGCGGCCTGGTTTCCAAGCTCTTCCGGCTGGAAGACACCTACAAGTCGGGCATGGAAGGCGGATTTTGCACGGCGCTGACGCATCTCGACACGATCGAGGGGAAGCGCCATCGCGATATCAAGGTTGCCTACGATCGCACGCGCGGAAGGGCCAACTACGTAGAGCGCGATCTGGAAAAGAACGCGGTTATCAAGACGTCGGAAGTGGAGATTCCCGCCTGCACCGTCGATTTCCTGGCGGGCCTCTACAAGTTGCGCATGGATCGCATTGAGCCCGGTCAAGGCGCTCAGGTTCCGATGAGCGACGGAAAGAAGAGCGTCAACGTGCGCGTGGAAGCTCAGGCTCGCGAGCAGCTCAAAATCAAAGCCGGGACTTTCGACACGATCCGGTATGAGGTTTTCATTTTCAACGGCGTGCTTTATCAGCGCAAAGCCGACCTCTTCGTGTGGTTGACGGACGATGCGCACCGGCTTCCGGTGCAGATCCGCGCCCGGATGAGTTTTCCGGTGGGCAATATCACGTTCGAGCTGACCAAGGACGAGCATCCGTAGAGAACAATAGCCGCAGATAAACGCAGATGAACGCGATGGTTTGAGAGCAAGAATCGGATAGTTCTCACTCGCGAGCCGGAATACCATTAGTCATGTCACAAACAATGATGGACGCCGTCGCAGCGCGCGACAGATCCATGGATGGCGTGTTCTACTATGCCGTCCTGTCCACCGGCATTTATTGCCGGCCATGGTGCCCGTCCAAGCGCCCACTCCGCGAAAATGTGGTTTTCTTTCGCGCGCGCGAAGCGGCCGAACACGCCGGATTCCGCCCCTGCAAGCGCTGCAAGCCGGATACCGCGGCCGCATCCGATCCCAGTGGGCAGCTGGTGGAGAAAGTTTGCCGGTATATCGATACGCATCCGGATGAACCCGTGACGCTGGAAGTTTTGAGCCGGGCGCTCGGGATCAGTCCGTTTCATTTGCAGCGCACCTTCAAGGCTCGAACCGGAATTACGCCGCGCGCTTATGCCGATTCCCGCCGCCTGAATTCACTCAAGGCCGGGCTGAGGGAAGGGCATTCGGTGACGCGATCGCTCTACGATGCCGGGTACGGGTCGTCGAGCAGGCTGTACGAACGCGCCACCGCGCAATTGGGAATGACGCCTTCGCGCTATCGCAAACAAGGCGCGGGTGTGACCATGCACTATACCATCGCGCCGACGCCCATCGGCCGGATGCTGCTGGCGGCGACCGAGCGCGGAGTTTGCGCGGTTCGTTTTGGCGATTCGGCGGCGAGTTTGGAGCGCGAACTAAGCGTCGAGTATCCGAAGGCAGAGATCGTTCGTTCGGATCGGAAACTCGGCGGTCACGTGAAAGCACTTCGCGAGATCATGCAGGGCGAATCGTCCGCCGGTCTGCCGCTCGACATTCAAGCCACCGCGTTCCAGCGGCGCGTGTGGGAAGAGCTGCAAGCCATACCGCGAGGAACGACGAAATCGTACAGCAAGATCGCCGCGGACATCGGACATCCCAAAGCGGCGCGCGCCGTGGCACGAGCGTGCGCGACAAATCCGGTTGCGATTGCGATTCCGTGCCATCGCGTGGTGCGCGAAGATGGCGCGATGGGCGGTTATCGTTGGGGCGTGAATCGCAAGAAAAAACTGCTCGCGCTGGAATCCGGCCAGAACGTTCAAAAGTGAATTTGTTTGGTTCTAAGAGTCCTAAAGGGGCTCTCTGGGCCATTACGAAAATCTCCTGCAAACCGTAGAAAATAAAGCACTAATTCTCCTAATAAGCGCGTGCTTGCTTCACTTTTTCCACTTTGCCGTGCGATACTGAAGTCCAGAGAGACGTCGGACAAATGAACCAGTTAAGCGAGGCCGTTACTCGCTATCACAAAATCCTGGAAGGCGACCACTACAAAAATCTTTCCTGGGCACACGAACTCCAGGAACGCATGAAGGCGCACAATTTAGTCGCCGGTGGAAAGCCCGTGTCTCCGGTTCTGCGTCCGCATTTTATCACGCGGCGACAGTACGCTGGGTTGGTCAAAGCGGTGGAGTCGTTCTCGAGTTCGCTGCAGCGCGTACAGACCAAGGCGCTGAACAGTCCCGCGCTGCTTGCGCGCATGGAATTGCTGCCGGCCGAGAAGATGCTCGCGGCGGTGGATCCCGGTTATTCGTTCCCGGCGGTCACCTCGCTGCTCGACACGCACATCAATAACGGCACGCTGCGCTTTGCGCGCTACATCCCCGATACACCGACCGGTGTCGCGTATGGCGAGGCATTGTCCGATATCTTTTACGACGCCGCGCCGGTGAAGGAATTCCGCAAGCGCTATCGCCTGGAGAAATTGCCGGGCACCAAGCACCTTTTGAACGCCATTCTCAAGGCGTACAAGGAATGGGGCGGCAAGAACAAGAAGCCGAATATCGCGATTCTCGAATTGCGCCAGCCGTTCCAGGCCGGCGAGTCGGGTGAAAGCGCGATTCTCGCGGAGTTTCTGCGCCGGGAAGGTTGCACGGTGGAAGTGGTGTCGCCCGAGCAGCTCGAATATCGCGACGGTGTTTTGCGCCGCGGCGATTTCAACATCGACATCATTTTTCGCCGCGTGAAGGTGCAGGAATTTCTGGTGCGGTTCGACTTATCGCATCCCTTGCTGCGCGCCTATCGCGATCGCGCGGTGTGCGTGGTGAACAGCTTCCGTTCGGAGCTGGCGCAAAAGAAGGCCATCTTCGATCTGCTCACCGACGAAGAGATCACGGCCGATTTTCCCGCGGCCGAGCGCAAAGCCATCAAGGAATTCGTGCCCTGGACCCGCGTGGTTCAGGAAGCCAAAACCAAATATCGCAACCGGACCGTCGATTTGCCGGATTTCATTCTGCACAATCGCAGCAAGCTGGTGCTGCAACCGAATGACGACGGAGCAGACCAACAAACTTTCCGCGGCGCTGACGTGGACGAAGCCGCCTGGGAGAAGGCGCTCCGCTCCGCTCTCCGCAATCCGTACGTGGTGCAGGAAGCCATGGATCCGGTGGTGGATGTATTTCCGGTGCTGCAATACGGGCATCTCGAGATGCAGAAGATGCGCATCGACGTGCATCCGCACTCGTACCTTGGCAAAGTGCAGGGCTGCTCGAGTTGGCTGACCGCGGTGGGGCCGGCCGGGTTTTCAACGCTGTCGGGCGTGGCGCCGACGTTCATACTGGAACAGAAGTAAACGCTCCCTGCGGTCGCGGCTCGGTCAGCGTGGCTCTGAAACCAATCTAACTTTGGCGCGCAGATTCGCCACGCCGGCGGTGTAGCGCGAATCGGTCACTGCGAACGCCACTGCGTCGTCCACCCAATCGTGCGTCGTGCCGTCCGCATCGTGCGATGCCGCCGTCACCGTGTATTCGCCCGGGCACAAATCGCAGCGGAAGCTGAATTCGATCCGCATGCGACCGCCCGCGCCAAATATTCCGGTGCTGATTTTCTCCAGCTCGGTGTTGGTTCCGTACACTTCCAGTCCGATGCGGGTGCGAATCATAATGCCGATCACCGGCTCTTCCACCCGATCGTGGTATCGCACCGTGACGCGCACGGCCGCGTTCTCGCCGCTTCGCAATACAGCGGTGGGATGGCCCTCGCCGTCCAACGTCTCGAGCGACAGGATCTCCGCGCGTCCATCGCCCCGGCGCATGGCCGGTCGCAATGGGCTGGTCAGAGTGGCGCCCCAGGTCCGCACTTTCTCCGCGATGGTCTCTCGATAGGCGTCCAGCACTTCACGTGGGGCGCCGCGGCGCGCGAGAGACCCAGCGTCCAGCCACCAGACTTCGTCGCATAGCGATTGCAGCAGATCCAATTCGTGAGAAACGAGCAACACGGTTGTGCCTGAGCTGCGCAACCGGTCGATGCCGGCGAGGGCGCGGGCCCGCACCAACGCATCGTGTTGCGCGAGCGAATGTTCCATCAACAAAATATCTACTGGTGAAAGCTGCAGGGCATCAAGAGGTCCTACATAGCGCCGCTCGCCTTTCGCAATCACTTCACCGGCCTCCGGCTTGGCCGCTCCGGACGCCAGGCGCAGCAGCGCAGACTTGCCCGCGCCTTTCTCACCAATGATGCCGATGACTGCCCCGCTCGGAGCCGACACCGTCAGATCGCGCAACGGCGGAAATCGCACGCCGCGAAACTCGATTGCCATGCTAGATAGAATAACGCTTGATACTTGCCGCGCTTCTTGCCTTGACGATCCCCGCCACTGGCACATTCCACTTGCCCGTTGGCGTCACGGAAATTTCGTCGGAAATCCGGTTGCCCGATGGCGCGCACGGCCTGACCATTATTGGAGACGGCAGTACCTTGCGGGCGGCGGCGAATTTTCACGGGCGCGCGATCCTGAGCTGTCACGGATGCAGTCAGATCGAATTTCGCAACTTCGCGATTGACGGGAATCGCGACGCCGTTGCAAAACCGCTACCGCTCCCGCCGACAGACAAGAGCTTCGCAAGTTTCGTCCCGGATAACGGGATTCTGATTGAAGATACGAACGGTTTCTCGGCCGATCATTTGGATTTTGTCGCGATCGCGGGCTTCGCGATTTTGGTGAATCATTCGAGCGATGTTCTGTTGGATCATATCTCCGTCGCCGGCAGCGGATCGCTGAATGCCGAAGGGGCGCAACAACGCTACGGGCGGCGTTCTGCTCGAAGAAGGCACCGGATCATTTCACCGTCGCCGATTCGATCTTTCGCAACGTCCGGGGCAACGGCGTTTGGACGCACTCGCGATACATGTCGCCGCGGAACATCGGAGGGAAGATCGCGAACAACAAATTCTCCGACATCGGACGCGACGCAATTCAAGTCGGCCACGCGAGTCACGTGGACGTGGTGGGCAACAGCGGAAGCCGCATTGGACTCGCGGTGGACTTAGTCGATGTTGAAAACGGGGGGACGCCGGTCGGCATCGATACCGCGGGCAATGTCGATCAATCCACGTATGAGTACAACCAGTTCGATGAGATCGACGGAAAATGCATCGACCTGGATGGCTTCCACGACGGCGCGGTGCGCGGGAATACTTGCATCAATCGGCGCCGGCCTGAGGATTATCCCTTTGGACACTACGGAATCGTATTCAACAACGCCAGCATCGAGATGCGATCGCAGAACATCGTGGTGGAGGGCAACACGCTCGACGGCATGAAGTTCGGCGGGATCTTCGTGATCGGGGCAGGGCACAAGGTCATGCGCAATCGATTGCTTCATATCAATACCGCGCACTGCAACGAGAATCGCGCGAAGTTCGGCTGCGCGGTGTTGGGCGAGGAGGAGGTTTTGGAGACGGGCATCTACCTGGGAAGCCACGCGGAGCATCCCGCGCCGGCGCGCGGCAATTTGATCGAGGGCAACACAATTTCGGGATGGAAGATGAAGACGCGGTGCATTCAGGCGGCGCCGGGGGTGAAGCTGTCGGACAACACCATCGGCAAGAATAGGTGCACGGATCAGTAAGCGCTATTGGAACAGCTCGACGTCTACCGGTGTTGATGTTTGTCCGGCGCACTCCAGGCGCAGTTTGTATTTTCCCGGCGGCAATCCCGCGGGCAATGTCGCGTTTACTTGTTTCAGGCTGTCGGCATCGGTTGTGGAAACATAGACCGCCGGCAGATTCATGCCGTTCAACAGCACCAGTGCGTCTTTTATGGTGCAGCTATCGGGAATGCCCGCGGCCCACAGCGACAGCGAGCTATTCGGGCCGGTTTTGATGCGCCAGCGATCCCAGGTTTTGCCATCGGTTACTAAGGTGACATGAAGGTCTGGCGATATGCTCGCGCTGGTTGGGTCGTCCGCCGCCACGTCCACGGGAATGCGAAGCGAATTGCTCCATTGGCTGCGCCGAACGCGGAGGTGAAGCTCATGCCACTGCGCATCGATGCCTGGCGGCAGCTTGCAAACGGCCAGCCAGCCGTCGCCGCCGGAATCGACAACTTCGCCGGGGCGCACGGCGTAGGGGCCGATCTCGATGAAAACGTCATCGCAGCGTAGATCCGGTATCGCGCTGCGGAAATAGATGGAGACGTAGTCGTCGCGCGTGGTGGAGAAATCGTGATCGCGCGTAATGCTGTTCTCGACGCAGAGGATTTCGGGAGCGCCGTCGTTGCCGGGCGTTATCGACCATTTACGGCGGCACGTGATGTGGCCGCGGTTCGAGAGCACGCTCTCGAATTCAACTTCAGCGAAGCCCGCCGTGCGAGCCATCCCCATCAGACAAGTCACATTCGGTCCGCACCAGTTGTCGAATTGGCCGCGCAATTCGGTGTGCTCGTAGAACTCCAGGATCGGAACGGCGTTCAAGTCCACAGGATCGTCGATGACGTACGATTCCACGTACGCTGTGTCGATCGTCATGGAGCACACGTTCTCCAGCGCCAGGAGCGGATGCTTCACGTGATAGAGAACGCCGAAGAAAAGCACGATATCGAAGCGGCCGAGATCCTTCGACGACAGCCGGCAGATGTCGCCGACGACGTATTCGGCTTTGGATTTCACCAGGTCGCGCGCGAGAAGAAACTTTTCGTTGCGAAAGAGATCGAGAGCCACCACATGGGCGCCGCGGCGCTCCATCTCGAAGGTGTAGAATCCGTCCCACGCGCCGATGTCGAGCACGCGCTTGCCGCTGAGATCCGCGGGAATTTCGTATTGAGCCAGGCGGTTTCGCAGGCGATCGACGGGCAGCAGGCCGGGAATGATCTCGCCGTTCGGCAATTCGATGGTGTGGTAAAAACCCAGGGTCTGTAATTCCGCAATCTGCTGCTTGGTCTCCTGCGTGATGGCTTCATTGCGCGCCTGGGACATGTCGCCTCATGCTACCGCGTCGAGACGGTGAATGCATTTCCGATGCAGCCGTTGACCTCGATGCTGATTGGCGCGGATGCGGGCGCGTCTTGCGGCCAGTGCAGGTTGACCTGGGTTGGGCTGGCGAATTCGGCGGGGACCGCGCGATCGCCGATCCAAACGCGAACGGGTTCGCTCGCACTGGTTCCGGCAAGATTCACGCCATAAATGGAAACCAGGCTTCCGCGCGCGAGAGGAGGCTGCTGGGATGTCGCATTGTCAACGATGCCGTTCAGGTTGATCATCGGCGGATGCAATCGGATGAAGGCCTCCTCGGCCACCAGCGCAGTGGGCGGGACGCTGGAATAAAGCACTGCCCAGACGATGACTGCGGGAATCACCGCGAACGCTGCGATCCAGATCGGCTTCACGCGCGCGATTAATAAGAGGACGGTGATGAGCGTAATCGCGCGGCCGAACCAGACGTCCCAGGAAGCGCCGAATCGCAGGTCCACATGGCGAGGTCCGGGCGGAAGACGGATGAGTTGGAAGCCGATGGGATCGCGGTCGATGGTTGCTCCAGAAGAGCGCCAGCCGGGATCTTGATTGACCTTGAGCAGCACCGCTTCGTTCGGGGCGAGGTTGACGTCGAATATCGCTTGCCCCGAGGATCGCCACTGCAGCGGCACCGGGCGCTTTCCGGCGGACCATTTCACGTAGGCTTCGAGGAACCGAGCGTCGCCGGTGCTGGTGAGCCGGGGCACCTGGATGAGATCGACAACGACCGCTTCGTGCGGATCGTAATCGGGAAGGCGGAAAATGCGATCACCGCCGCCGTTATCCCACGCCACCGGCAACTTCGCAAATTTGTCCGGCTGCGAGTACCAATGAAAATACTCCCGCGATGCCGCACCGTGGACCACCAACCAGGGCGCATTCAAGGCGCGCAGCCACAGCTCGGCGATGCGTTCGGAATCCGATCCGCATCCAAACGCGATTTGACGTTCCACGGCCATGAAGAGGAAGTTTCTGGGATCTTGGCCGGGCCCGCCCACCTGCGCGACGTTGGTCCAAAGGTTCAGCGAACTATCGAGTTCGCCGGAGGCCATCACGCGGGCATCGACCACATGATCCTTGAGCCACATTGCAATCGGATAGACCACCTCGTTGCGCGGATCTTGGGACGGCGGCTCAAATTTCCAGGCGTGCGTAATGAAGCGATAAGAAAACGCAACGCCCGCCGCGATCAAAACCGCGCCAATGAAGCACATCGCTTTTTTCGGTACCAGAGAAATCAGCGCGGCCACCAACAGCGCGAGCCCGGCACTCAGTTCGAGCAGGTAGCGATGCGGCAACGGAAGCAAATAATTCCCGGCCATCAGGAAGCTCAACACGATAAATCCCGCAAGCGCGCTCCAGACCAGAGTGAGCGCGAGGTGCCCCGGGACCTTCTTCCAAAGAGCGAGCACCGAGACCGCAATGGTGACCGCAAGAAGGATCCACGTGGTGCGATTCCACGGCGCCGTTACGATCGTGTGCCGCCACACGATGCGGTTGTACAACTGCGACGCCACCACATATGCCGGCGACATCCAAAACGCGGCGATTCCGTAGGCGGCGCCGGCGAATCCAATGACGTGACCGACCGCGCGCCGGCGAGCGATGGCGAGGCCAGCTAAAGGAAAAGCGAGCCCGATCAATCCGGGCCAGCTTGTGAGTAATACCGCACCGGCGAGCATCGACGCCAATCCCCAACGCTCGCGCCATGCCGCCGCCACCGCGAGTAACAAAAATGGCAGCGCGAACGCGTGCGGCGCTTCGTCATATCCGACCAGCGCGACGAAACTCCAGGGCGCCAAGGCGTACGGGTGCACCAGCACGCGCATGAGAGGCAGCGCGTACAGGATCGACGGAAAGACGGCGTACGCCAGCGCGGCAAACACGGCCGGAAAACGTGTCTGGAACAACTGCCGCCCGAGAATGTACAAGCACACCGGACCAAGCGCATATGCGATTGCGCTTACCACATGAAACGCCCGCCCGATGGAGAGAAAGCGCAGCAGCGCGACCAGAGTGGGAAACAGTGGCGGGTAAAGAAAATGAAACGGCGAGCCGCCATATTGAAGCGCGTTCCACATGGACGCGCGATCGCGAAACATGCGGGCGATCGCGGTGTAGATGAAGCCGTTGTTCCAGGGCTGGTTGGAAAAATCGGTGATCGACCAGGGGCCGAGCAGCGCGAGCGAGCCCGCGAAGAGAGCGGCGGCGATGGTAACATCGGTGCGCTTGGGCAAGCCGATTATTGTCTCATGTCCAGGTCTCCTGTCCGCTGCTAGACTCTAAAGCAATGGCAGACTCGGTCAGCGAGCGCATGCGCGAGGACTGGAATGAACGCGCCCGCAAGGACGTGCATTTCTTCGTCGCCTTCGGCGGACGCGATCAGACAGAAGAAGAATTTCTCTCGACGGCGGCCGACGTCCTGCGATCCATCGAAGGCCAACTCAAGCGGCTTCCGGCGAAAGCGAATCGGCGAGCTTGGCGCGCGCTCGAAATCGGTTGCGGGCCGGGGCGATTGATGAGGCCGCTCAGCCGGCATTTTGGGGAGATTCATGGTGTCGACGTTTCGGATGAGATGATCCGTCTCGGACGCGAGCGCTTGCGCGACATTCCCCATGCCCACTTCCACACCACCGACGGCGCGACGCTCCCTCAGTTCGCCGACGAGTCATTCGAATTCATTTATTCCTACGCGGTTTTCCAGCACATCCCGTCGCGCGAGGTGGTCCTCGAATACATGCGCGAGATCCGCCGCCTGCTCAAGCCTGGCGGCATATTTCACGGCCAGTTCAACGGCCTTGCGCCGGGCCGAGAAGCCGACACGTGGAGCGGAGTCGGCTTTACACGCGAAGATATCCAATCGTTCACGCGCGAGAATGGCCTCCAGCTTCTCAACCTGGAAGGCGACCACACGCAATACATGTGGACGACCTGGGCGCTAACCGCGCGGCAAATGGCGCTAACCGCGCGCCAGTCAGAAAACCCGACAGCCGTGATCCGAAGAATCACCAACGCCTACACCGGCGATTCGCTGATCCCACAGAGCGGAAGGCAAGCGGCGCTTTCGATGTGGATCAACGATCTGCCCGCGGATTGCGATCTCAACAACATCGAGATACTTGTGGAAGGCGTACCGGGTGTCCCGATTTACATCGGCCCGCCTGATTCGCAAGGCTTGCAGCAGGTGAACGCCTGGCTTCCCGAGGGCACTCGCACCGGTTTGGTTCCGATCGAGTTACGCGTGAACGGCCAGCCGCTGTGCCCGGTCGCGTTTGCTCGCGTGATTCCTCCCGGACCGCTGGTGCCCCGCATCATTTCCGTTACCGACGGCGTGAATCTTGTGCTCAAGAACGCCACGAACACGGGGCTGGTGAAGGTGCAAATTGAAGAAGTACTCTCGCCGGATTCGATCAGCGCGACGATCGACGATCTACCGGTACCCGTTTCGATCTTCCGGATCGATCCGCGCCCGCCGCGGCATAATCTGGATATTCAGATGCCGCCGGGCCTCGCAAAGGGGCCGCATGCGCTGAAGATTCGCGTCGGCCCGCGCCGCTTCGCTGGCCGTGCCGCTGACATCATGTTAGGAGCGAGGGCCAGGGCCGGATTCGTCGCCGCAGCGGCGGTTATTCTCTCGTGGCAGCTTTTTCTGCCGCCGATTGTTGGCCTGGCGGATCAAGGAGATTTCACCCGTATCGTCGGATTGTTCGGCTTTCGCGCTGAAGATAAAGCCGCCGAATACGCGTTCGTGGCCCGAAAGTACGTCCCCGATTCCAACGCCAGGCTTCGCATGTACGAGCAGGTGAGCTCCGAATACATCTTCGCCGGCGCCGCGGTGCTGCTGAACAAGGTCCTGTCCAAGGACGGCAGTTTGGACATCACCATCATGGGGCTGGTGCACATGCTGGCGTTTCTGTACGCGTTTCATCGCCTGTTATTGGCGTACGGCTCTGTTTCGAGCGAGCCCCGTCATTTGGATACTGGCGCTCCTGGATCTCACCGACGTCGGGTACGCGGCTTACTGGAATTCGTTTTACGCCGAGCCGGCCACCTGCATCTTCTTCCTCCTTCTGTTGGGCGAAACCATCCCGATCTGTCGCACCGGCGAAGTCTCCAACGCCCAGGCCGTTCGATGGGCCGTCTGGGCCATCCTCTTTGTAATGGCCAAGCCGCAAAACGCGCCGCTTGGGATTCTGCTGGCGTTGTTCGCGCTCCGCCTGCGAGCCGCTTTACCCATCGCGGTAGTTAGCTCGGTGCTGATTGTAGCGGCCTCGGTTTTCATCTTGAAAACCTCCCCGGTCCCGAACATGTGGTCGAGCACCTACGATCAAGTCTTCATGGCGATACTCCCCGAGTCGAACGATCCCGCGCGCGATGCGCGGGCGCTGGGCCTGCCCCCCCAGTATTTGAAATACTCGGGCACCGGCGCCTGGACGCAGGGCACTGATCTGCACGACGCGGTTGTGAGCGGAGTAATCGGCCAAAAGATCAATCACGGCACCATCGCCCGCTTTTATCTGGCGCGGCCCGGGCGCATCTGGCGTCATGCCAAACGCATGTTGCCCGTTGCGTTTTCGCTACGGCCGGAGTGGTGCGGCAACTTCGAACGATCCGCGGGTCTGCCCGCAGGCGCCAAGAGCCAGGCACTAAATATGTGGAGCGGATTTCACGAGCACTGGCTCGCACCGATCGGCAAGCTCATCCTGATCGCGCTCTTGCTCTGTCCGTTTGCATGCATCGCGGCGTGGCTGCGCTGGCAATCCCAACGCCGGGCGGTCGAGTTGTTGGGATTGCTCGGGATTTCCTGCCTGATCGCGTTCGTGGTGGGCATTTGCGGCGACGCGTGGGACAACGTGAAGCACCTCTTTCTTTTCAATCTGTTGCTGGACACGTGGATGGTGTCGCTCATTGCATTCCTGTTTCAGTCCGCTCGTAAGGTACTGTACGGCATATAGATATAATCCTTGACGACATACTATATGTTGGGTCATCATTGCAGACGTGCCGCAACTGCCTGACTTGGACCGCCAGGCTGAAATAAAAGAGGGAAAATAGAAATGGGACTACTCACCGTCGATCTCAGCAGCAGGATTTCCGACTTGCAGCCAACCAGCAAAAAAGCTCTCCCCTCCACCGAACGCAAGGGCGTCAGCTTTCCTAAATACTTCACTCAAAAGCTCGAAGCGGGTCCGGGGCCTCAATCCCAAATGACCCCGTACGACGAAATCGCCTGGGAGTTGCGCACCGCCGCGATTGCCAACGACAAAGGCGCCATCATCTTTGAGCAGGACGAGGTGGAGGTGCCGGCCGACTGGTCCCAAACGGCCACCAACATTGTGGTGAGCAAGTATTTCTACGGCAAAATGGGCTCGCCCGAGCGCGAGCGTAGCGTTCGCCAGTTGGTGCATCGCGTGGTGGACACCATCGCGGATTGGGGCGCCGCACGGGCATTACTTCAAGACTCGTGAGGACGGCGAGAACTTCCGCAACGAGCTGGCGCACCTGATGCTGACGCAGAAGGCCTGCTTCAATTCGCCGGTGTGGTTCAACGTCGGCGTGCAAGAGGCGCGCGGCTACGGCTATTACTATGACGAAGCCAGCGACAACATCGTGAAGCTGAAAAAGGGCGAGTCGCGCCCGCAGTGCTCGGCGTGCTTCATCAATTCGGTGAAGGATTCGCTCGAGTCGATTCTCGATTTGGCAAAGACCGAGGGCATGTTGTTCAAGTGGGGGTCGGGCACCGGGACGAATCTGTCGCCGTTGCGCGAAGAGGGCGGCAGTCTGGCCGGTGGCGGAAGCGCATCCGGTCCGCTCAGCTTCATGAAGGGCTTCGATGCATTCGCGGGCGTCATCAAATCGGGCGGCAAGACGCGGCGCGCGGCGAAGATGGTGATCCTGAACGTGGATCACCCCGATATCGAAAACTTCGTGTGGTGCAAAGCGAAGGAAGAGAAGAAGGCGCACACGCTGATCGATGCGGGCTACGATGCCGCGATTGATGGCGATGCGTATGGGTCTATCTTCTTCCAGAACGCCAACAATTCCGTGCGCGTGACCGACGAATTCATGGAAGCGGCCGCGGCGGGCGGCGATTGGTGGACGCGTTCGGTGGCCAACGGCCAGCCCAAGAAGCGCTACAGCGCCAAGGATCTGCTGCGATCGATTTCCGAAGCCACGCATCAATGCGGCGATCCCGGCATGCAGTTCGATACGACGATCAATCGCTGGCACACGTCGAAGACCACGGCGCGCATCAACGCGTCGAACCCGTGTTCGGAGTACATGTTCCTGGATGATTCGGCCTGCAATCTGGCGTCGCTGAACCTGATGAAGTTCGTCGGGCCGGGCGGCGAATTCGACGTCGAGGCTTTCCGGCATGCGTGCGATACGGTGACGCTCGCGCAGGAGATCATCGTCGATAGCGCCAGCTATCCCACGGAGCGAATCGCGAAGAACTCGCATGATTTCCGGCCGCTCGGTTTAGGCTACGCGAATCTGGGCGCGCTGCTGATGTCGATGGGCATTCCTTACGACAGCCCGGCGGGTCGCGATTGGGCCGCCGCCATCACCGCCGTCATGTGCGGCCAGGCGTATCTTACGAGCGCGCGCATCGCCGAAGCCGTCGGCCCGTGCCCCGGCTACGCCGTCAACGAAGATTCGTTCCTGGATGTGATTCTGATGCACGGCAAGGCGGTCAGCGGCATCGACAGCAAGCGCGTGCCGGACGATCTGTTCAAGGCCGCCGTGGATTGCTGGAACGATGCGTATACGCTCGGCGAGCGCGCCGGATTCCGCAACGCGCAGACCACGGTGATCGCGCCCACGGGCACCATCGGCTTCATGATGGATTGCGACACTACCGGCATCGAGCCCGATCTCGCGCTGGTGAAATACAAGAAGCTGGTGGGCGGCGGGATCATCAAGATCGTCAACAACACCGTGCCGCAGGCGTTGATCAAACTGGGCTACACGCCGGAGCAGGTGGAGATGATTGTCACGCACATCGATGCGACGGGGACAATCGAAGGGGCGCCCGCGCTCAAGGACGAGCACCTGCCGGTGTTCGATTGCAGCTTCCGGCCGCAGAACGGCAAGCGGTCGATTCATTACATGGGCCACGTGCGTATGATGGCCGCGACGCAGCCGTTTATTTCCGGCGCGATTTCGAAGACCATCAACATGCCGGAAGAATCCACCGTGGAAGATGTGATGGACGCCTACATGGAGAGCTGGAAGCTTGGGCTGAAAGCGGTGGCGATTTATCGCGATAATTCCAAGCGCGCGCAGCCGCTGAGTTCGGGCACGGGCAAGGGCGAGAAGAAGGCGACGTCGACTGCGGTGGTCCCGGCCACGACGGTGGAAAAGATCGTGTATCGGCCGGTGCGGCGCAAGCTGCCGGACGAGCGGCAATCGATCACGCACAAGTTTTCCATCGGCGGCCACGAAGGCTACATCACGGTGGGCATGTATGAAGACGGAACGCCCGGCGAAGTGTTCATCTCGATGGCCAAGGAAGGGTCGACCATCAGCGGGCTCATGGATAGTTTTGCGACAAGTATCAGCTACGCGCTGCAATACGGCGTGCCGCTGAAGTTCTTTGTCGACAAATTCAGCCACGTGCGGTTTGAGCCGAGCGGCTGGACGGGCAATCCGCAGGTGCCGTACGCCAAGTCGATCATGGATTATATTTTCCGCTGGCTGGGCGCCAAGTTCCTGGGGCCGGAGTACGGGGTCACTGAAGCGGGCGACGCGCCGGTGCTGCGTCCTACCGAGCCCGAGCCGCAGCAATCGCTCGCGTTCGCGCCGGCAGTGAGCGATGCGCCGCTGTGCTCGGAATGCGGCGGGTTCATGACGCGCAACGGCAGTTGCTACAAGTGCGAGAACTGCGGCGGGACGAGCGGTTGTAGCTAGTCGCGCGGGTCGGTGCGATCAATCACGATTTGGTGGGAGGTGTCATTCCTCCGTTTCCTTGGGGCGGCTCGTTTGAGCCGCCTTTTTCAAGTCTTGTCGATGGGTCTCTTAAAGCGGGCCCGCGCGAGTAGGCCCTCGTCGTAGTTTTCCAGACGCTCAGAGACTCTGTCTTCGGAGTAGTGCAGTGGAACGCCCACGTTCTGTGCACGGAGCTGGAAGGAGCACTCGGCGCAGATAAACCACGTTCGATAGATTCCGTCTCCCGGATGCGTGAACCAAACTGATACGGAATCCTTGTGGCAGCGTGGGCATTCAAGGGCATCGAGACTTCCGGCATCGGCAGCGTTGAACAGCCTGACCGCTTGGGCCACTTGTTCCGCTCTAGATTTGTGCGGTACTTCCATGTTGCCGCTTGCTTCTATCTTAAGCCTCTTACACGTGGGCCTCGCCTGGCGTTGCGTCAGGTACACTGAAATCAACTATTCCCGGACTGCAGTATGGCCACCCGAACATTACTGACCTTCGAGGACTTCGAAAAATACCAGGACGATGGCTTGAAGCACGAACTTCTAGAAGGAGAGCACATCACTATGCCTCCGCCCAAGCGTCCCCATACTCGCGTCCAGCAAAATCTGCAAGATGCTCTTCGGCCCTACGTGCGGGAGCATCAGCTCGGCGAGGTGCACCTCGAAGCAGGCTTCAAGTTGTCGTCCCGCACCTGGCTGCGGCCGGATGTCAGTTTTGTGAGATCCGAGCAGATGCAGCGCGGCGATCCGAACGAATACTACGAAGGATCGCCTGCCCTCGCCATCGAAGTTGCGTCCGAATCCAACACCGCCGCTCAGCTCGATCTCAAGATGGAACTTTACTTTGCGCACGGCGCCGAGGAAGTCTGGACTGTCTACCCGAAAACTCGCCGCGTCCGCGCGCACTTCCCCGATGGCCACAGCGAAACGCTCGCAACTGAATTGCGGTCGGCACTCTTCCCCGGATGGTCCGCCCCGCTCTCGGTGATTTTCGCGGACTGAGGCACCGGTTCGAGCTCGTTCAAACCGGAACGGCCTCGCGCAGCACTCGTCACGAATCAGATGATTCAACCCGCGCTCCGTGACCAGGGATGAGTGCCCGGGCGCCTTTTAAATGTTGACCCAGGCGCGCTACCGACGCTACTTCTGGCGTTCGTAGCTGTAGTCGCCAGACACATGCCCCTCTATGATGTGGGTTGCGACGCCACGGTCGTCCCGGATGAACCGATATAGCAGTCCGGTGCCGGAAAAGCTGGTTTCCGATTGCGGGAAAATACGCTGCTTCGGCCCTCCGTTCACGCTGATGAACAGCGCACCATCGGAGAAACTAACCTCAATCATGCGGGCGCCCTGGATGTACGGCCCCCTATAGATGCCCACATATTTCGCCATGATTTCGGGAGCGACTGCCACCGCCGATTTCTCGTCATCGGTGAGCTTTCCGACCCAGTGCTCTTGTCCGCTGTCGGCATTTTCATTGCAGACGGATTCGAGCAGCTCCGTGTCGGGAGCCAAATGCGCGTGTACTGGCACCGTCCAAGCCTTGGAGTAAGCTCCGGGGTCCTGAAACGTCACTGCTAGTTCCAGGTGGCCGAAATCGGTGCGCCGGTAGCGCTCCGTCATGCGCAGCGCCTCTGTATGCGGATAGCCGTCGAGGAGCCATGTCCGGTCATTGAATCCCGAACTCTCAACCACCAGCGTATCTCCGTCCCAGCGGCCTACCGCGTATCCCATCCAGCTCGGGTTGGGATTCGTCTCCAAGGCGCGGCCATCCATGAAGATCTGACGGTAAGTGAGATCTTCGTTCAGGATGATAATCATCGTGGGCGTTTGGAGGAATTTCTTCATCCCTCCCGCGCCGGTGCTGTAGCCCGGACCCTCGGGCAGACATCGGTAACGCGGGTTGTCCTTGGAGAAGCTGGCAGCGCGCTGGCGAACCAACGCTTGCGCCCAAGGCTGGATGTCGGCGGGCTTGAGATCCCCGGCATTGCGCACTGCGATATTGCCGATCGCAGTATCCAGCGGAATGGCCCACAGACCCGTGAAGTCGGGCTTGCTATCGGAGGTGCGCGGCGCAGGGGCCGTCAGGTTCGGCTTGCCGTCGGCAGTCCGCGGAATCCCTGGCGTAGGGAAGTGGAGCCACTGAGCACATAGTGAAGCCGGGAGCAGCAGCAGAGCCGCCCCAATCGCGATTGTTTTCATGAGGGTTTCTCCTGCTCTGGTATTGTCCTCATAGCTTCCGTTGGAATTGTTTGGGATTATACAGCATCAGGGAGAGCTCGTTTAGAGTCGGGTGCCAGAGAAAGCTTTTAGAAAAGAAGAACGCCTGCCCTGTGTGGGTGGATGCGTTTCAGATGAGAGAAAAAAAGCGAAAGCGTACCAGATACACGTTGTCCCCAGAGCCATGCTTTGCCACCTTCAGCAAATCCGCCCGGCTTTGGAAACCTGATTCGATGGCCAAATCGTGAGTGACGTCCTGCAGGGAGATCAGTTCAATGGACTCGATCAGGATTTCGCCTTCATCCATCCGATAGCGCCCTCCCACTTTAACGTGCGGGCGTTTCCAAATGCGGATGCTGCAAGTTATAAACCCCCGGCGCACCCCTTCCCGAAGACGTTTCGTGAAAACCATGGCGCTAAGAACAAGTTTATCTCGCGAGATGCCGAACCGATTAGCGGAATGACAGGCGGTTTTGGGTCGAACGGAACGGGTACACTGAAATCAACCTGTGAACTGAGGTATGGCCACCCGAACGTTACTCGCCTTCGCGCAGTTCGAGCAATACGAAGACGACGGCATGATCCGCGAGCTCATTCAGGGCGAGCAAGCCGTGACGCCGCCGGTAAACATTCTCCGATCCCTGGTTCGGCACAAACTGCACGACGCTCTCAGGCCCTACGTCCGCGAGCATCAACTTGGCGAGGTCTATATTGCGGCTGGCGAAGGTGCTCCCGCTCTCGCCATCGAGGTCGCTTCCGAACCGAACACCGCTGCACAGCTCGATCTCACGATGGAGCTCAACTTCGCCCACGGCGCTGAAGAAGTCTGGATGGTCTTTCCGCAAACCCGCCGCGTCCGCGCGCATTTCCTCGACGGCCACAGCGAAACGCTCGCTACGGAACTACACTCCGGGCTTTTTCCTGGTTGGTCCGCGCCAGTCGCCAACATTTTCCCGGAATAGTTGATGCAGCGCCGCCTCGCGCTCGTCTTCATGCTGCTCGCGACCGAGGCGCTGTACCTTCCTTGGTTCGTGCTGCGCGGTACAAACACGCTGTACGGCTGGGACTATATGATGCTCCACGCGCGACGCCTGGCGTTCGCTCGCGATGCGCTGCTCGGCCCGCGCCACCAACTGCCCGGCTGGTATCCGCGCGAGATGCTGGGCACGCCGTTCAGCGCGAATCTCCAGGATTTTCCGTGGATTCCCACGCATTGGCCGCTGCTGCTCTTCAATCCCGACAAAGCTTATGCCTCCGGCATCGCGATCGCCGCGGCCCTGGCCGCTCTATTCACCTATCTGTTTTGCAGACGCGCCGGATTGTCCCCCATCGGCGCCGCTGCTGCGGGCTGGACGTTCGCATGCTCTGGCTTCTTCGCGTCGAACGTGATGGTCGGACATCTGGTGAATCTCGAAGGCTACCCGGCGCTGCCGCTCCTGCTGTGGCTCGCCGATCGTGCGATCGCCGGCCGACGCCGCGATGCGATCGTGTTCGCCATTGGGACAGCGTGCGTGGTTCTCGCCGGCCATCCGCAACTACCCGCCTACGCGGTCGCAACAGCCTTGCTCTACGTTTTTTGGCGCGCGCGGGGCTCGATACGCCCGAGACTCGCCGGGGTGATCACGCTCGGCATCGGCTCGACCATGATCGCCTGGTGGCCCATGCTTCTGCTGATCCGGCACAGTTCGCGCACCTTGCCGCTCGATCGCGCCTCCAACGATGTCACGCTGCCGTATCATCGCCTGCTCGGTCTTGTCGTTCCCGGAATCGACGGCTGGCCGGCCGGTGTCGGCCATTCCGCGCAGCATTTGTTCAGTGGCTATTCGCCGTACTTCTGGGACACGTTCGCTTACGTTGGCATACTGCCGATTGCGGCTGCGGTGATTCTGGCGGTTCGATGCATCGCGCAACGCCGGCTGCCCTCGTCGCGCTGGTTGTTCCTTGCGATTATCGGTGTCGTGGCGCTAGTGGCAGCTCTGCCCCTGCTCGATCCCCTCCGCGACATGCTTCATATCACGATCTTTCGCAGCCCCGCGCGTCTGCTCTACCTCTGCACCTTCGCGCTCGCGATCGCGTTCGGCCTGGGCGTCGATACTCTGCTGCGCTCGAAGCCAATCGGTTGGGTAGCCGTCGCCGCCGTCCTCATCTTCCACGCCTGGGATCTCGGCAGCACCTCGCGGCTGTTCATCACGCCGGGGCCAGTGCATCCGCTGGCCATCCCCGAGTTCGCCAACGAGATGGGAAACGGCCGCATCGCAGTCAGCCGCGTTCTCGATCTCCAACTCAGCCGCGATCACGACGACGCCGGCGGATTCGACGCCATCTTCCTCGCACACACCTATCGCGCCTTGCTGGCTCTCACCGGTGCCCCGCCGCGCTCGAACGAAGAAGTTCTCGACGCCTCCGCGTGGCCCGTCTCCGCTCTACAAGCAGCGGGTGTGGAATACGTCATCCCTTGGCCCGCGAGGAGAGATCTCGAACTCGTGAAGTCCGCTGCGGGACTCGAAATGTATCGCGTCCCAAACTTCGCTCCGCGTGCCTACAGCCGTCCGGATTCCGATCACATCGTGGTCCAGAGCTCCATGCCGCGATCCGGAGTTGTTCATGTGCTCGAAGCTTACGATCCCGGCTGGACCGCGGATGTCGACGGCGCACCCTCGCCGGTTCTTGAGGCGAAACCTCTCGGCATGGACGTTGCCGTGCCGGCCGGCGATCATCTGGTTCGGCTCAGCTATCACACGCCGGGGCGGATGACCGGCGCATTGCTGTCGTTGTTGAGTGTGTGCCTGTTGGTTGGATTGGTTTCCATCCCTTCAGGCGATACGAAGCGCTAAGGCGGAACGGCGGGAGATATCTTGCCCCGCCGGAGGTTGACGATATAGGGGAGGTGGAGATGAATGTCAATGTCGATTTCGCCCCTGTCCACTAGCCTGCTTTCGGATCTTTCGCCACAGCACCGGCAGAATCCGTTTCAGGAAATCAAGCAAGATTTCAGCCAGCTTGCCGGCGCGCTACAGTCTGGCAATCTGACGGACGCTCAGTCCGCCTATTCGAGCATCCAGCAATTGCTCGCGAACTATGAGGGCTCTTCCAATGGCGGCACGAATTCGAGTACTTCGAGCCCGATCCAGAACGATTTCGCGGCCCTCGGCCAAGCTCTGCAATCTGGCGATCTTACGCAGGCACAGAGCGCTTTTTCGCAACTGCAGAGTGACGTTCAGAGTGCGCGCCAGTTGCGGGATAGCGGCGCAACCCAAACGCCGCAGGTTCAGGATCAATATGTCTCCAGCACGCCGCAGACTCTCAGTCCCGCGCAACAAGTTCAGCAGGATTACGCCCAGCTAGCCGACGCTCTTCAAACCGGTAACCTGACGAATGCGCAGTCGGCATTTGCGGCGTTACAACAAGCGCTCCAGACGCAGACCGGCGCGACCACCGCTTCCACCACCACGGCCACCGGCGCCAACAGTTCTGATCCAATCTTGAACGACTTCAATACGCTCGGTCAGGCCCTTCAGTCCGGGAATCTGTCTCAAGCGCAGAGCGCGTTCGCCCAACTGCAAAGCGACGTTCAAACAGCGCAACAATCGGCGGCATCGCAAGCTCGGGGCCTCGCACAAGCACTGAAGACGGCTGTCCAGGGACATCACCATCATCATGGTCATCACGGCGGCGGTGGCATCGCGGGCGCCAGCGATACCGCCTCGGGCGTCAACATTTACGCCTGACGTCCCCGTATTCTGGTGATGATGCTTTCTACCGGAGCCGTCCTTTGGGATCTTGACGGCACACTGATCGATTCGGAACAATACCATTGGCTTGCCTGGCGCGACACCATGGCCGCCGAGGGCGTGCCGCTCACGCACGCGCAATTTCTGAAGACCTTCGGTCTGCGCAACGATGCGATCATCCCGCAGTGGATCCCGGGCGCTACGCCCACCGAGGTCGAGCGAATCGCCAGCGCCAAGGAGCACCTCTATCGCCGCCTAGTGCGTGAAGGCGGTCTTGCTCCGCTGCCGGGCGCGGCCGAATGGACCCAACGACTGGCCGCCAGCGGCTGGCGCCAAGCCATCGCCTCGTCGGCTCCGCGCGAGAATATTGACGCCGTGCTCGCAGTCATCGGCCTTGCCTCTGTTTTTCAGGCCGTTGTTTCGGCGGAAGATGTGACACTCGGCAAACCGGATCCGCAGGTCTTCCTGACAGCGGCATCGCGGCTGGGATCGGCTCCCGCGCAGTCCATTGTCGTGGAAGATGCGCCCGCCGGCGATTGAAGCGGCCCGCCGCGCCGGCATGCCGAGCATCGGCGTCCGCTCGCAAAGGGCCCACGCTCCCCGCCGACCTTGCGGTAGCCTCCCTAACCGACCTGCCGGCCGACGCCTTCTCGCGACTTCTTAGCATTCCCCGCATTCCTTAGATTCCTCGTATTCCTTAGGTTCTTCTTCCCATATACAATTGACTTTAAGGAGCCGATTGAATACCTAGTGCCCGGAAAAGCCTTGCACGTTTGGAAGGTTTTCGCGTCAGCCTGTTATAGGCATGCCGTCGGCATTTGGCACACTCGGGGCATTAATCAGGGATGACGCATTCATGAGCGACCGCGGCGCTCCGTCTCCAATCGACACTGCCCACCTGGCGGCACAAGAACTACAGAACCGCTTTATTTCCGATAACTTACGCCGGATTTTCCTGTTGATCTACCGGATCGTGCGGAACGTGGACGATGCCCAGGATCTCACGCAGGAAGCCTTTATCAAGGCGCTCCAGCGGCAGGATCAGCTCAAGGAACTCGACAAGGCGGCGCATTGGCTCTCGCGCATCGCCAGCAATACCGCCATCGATTTTCTGCGGCGCAACGGCAAAGTGAACTTCTGCGAGATCGACACCCTGGTGGAACCGCTGAGCGAGCCTTCGGAAACGCCTGAGCAGGCCGTGCTCCGCTCCGAGCATCGGGCTTATCTGGAAGAGGGCTTGTCGGTGCTTACGGACCGCGAACGAACCGCCCTGCTGCTCCGCGACGTCGAGGAATTGCCCGCCGAACTGGTGGCCGAGCAGATGAATTGCTCCAAGGCGACCGTGCGATCCCACATCGCCAACGCCCGGATCAAGATGAAGCGCTACATGGAGCGCAGCCGCCGCGCGGCCGCGGCGGAAACCGTCATGAAGCATTTGGAGCAGTCGCGGATCGCATTGCTGGCGGGCGGCGAACTCGGACGCTGGAAAGCTGGATCGCGCAACGTCACATCGCACGTTGCGCCGAGTGCCGTGCTGAACTAGCCGGGTTCTGCCTGGCGTCCGGCGAGCTGCGGGAACTCGCGGCGGGCATGCCCGACTTGCCGAACGGCTTGGGCTGGAATCGTCTGGCTCAGGAAATCAACGGAAACATTCGCGTGGGATTGGCGGCGGGTGAGGCGATTGCTCTTTTCGACAAGCCGGCGCGGATCAAGCCCCGGCTGGGATGGAACGCGGCGCTCGTGATGCTGGGCGCTACCGCGATTTTCGGCGATCGCTTTCTGGACCAGTCTTCCGCAGCAGCAGGCCGAGCATCTGATGGCTTCGTTGAAGCGCATTCGCAGCCGAGCGAATCGGAACTTTGGTGCACTCCGCGCCGGCGCTCCCGAAGAAGTCGTGGTGGAGGCCTCTTCATCGGGAATCCAGGTCAAGGAAAACGGCCGCACGCTATCGCTCATGCAGCCGCGATCAGATGGCGCGACGGTTTCAGTTAGCATGCAAGGCTCGGCCGGCGTGCGCTTTGTGGATGCCGATACCGGCCAAGTGACCACCAACAAGGTGTACTATGCGGAGCAGTAGCGTTCTGCTGGCCTCCGTGCTTGCATTGGTGCCTTTGAACGGCGTCTTGTCAGCCGCGGCGCTTCCCAAGATCGATTTTCCCGCGGATTCGCCGGTCGATTTGCTGTCGGCGGACTACGGCGAGTCGAATGAAACCGCGCGGGGCGGCGCGCTGTTGCTCGATTTTCACGCCGCGCTGTCGTTGCGCAATGCCAGCCAGCGCAAGATTCGAGGCATTACTCTTCTGGTGACCGCGCAAGATGTCACGCCCGGCGGCAAGGGGTCGGTGACCATCACCAGCCTGGATGTTGGGCCCGCAGGATACCTTTCCCGGTGCGCATCGATTTGCGTTTGCTGCGGCCGTTGCAGGCATCCTCGAGCGTGCCGGTGCAAATTGGCCTGGACGGCGTGCTGTTCGACGATCTGAGTTTCTACGGCCCCGACAAGCTGAGTTCGCGGCGAACCATGACGCTGTCGGAATGGGAAGCGCGCCGCGACCGGCGCTATTTCAAATCCGTGCTGGCGGCTGGCGGGCCGGAGCGGCTGCGGCAGGAAATGCTCGAAAGCCTGACGCATCAGGCCGACCGTCCCAGTCTGGATGTGCAAGTGGTGCGTGGCGGGCGAGCCACCAATTTTGAGCCCGAAAAGCAAGTGCAGTTTGCGTTCCTGCATTTGCCCGATTCACCCGTCGAACCGGTGGACGGAATGGCGCGCATCGCCGGAAATGAAGCGCGAGCGCCGCGTCTGGAAGTAAAAAACCGCTCGGACCGCGCTATCCGGTATCTGGAAGTCGGCTGGATATTGCACGATCAGAAGCGGCCGTGAGTTTCTGGCCGGCTCCGTTCCGGCCGAGCTGAATCTGGCGCCTGGCCAGCAGAGCCGGATTTTCGAGAACGCCACGCTGAAGTTTCCGCAACTCGGGGCGCAGCCGTTGGCAATCGAGGGCATGACCGGCTTTGTCAGCAGCGTCGAGTTCGCCGACGGCACTCTCTGGATCCCCACGCGGAACGACTTGGGCTCGCCGCAACTTCAGCGCGTCATGGCGCCATCGGATGAAGAGCAGCGGCTGGCTCAGATCTATCGCAAGAAGGGCCTCAACGCCTTGGTTGCCGAGCTCAATAAGTTCTAAGCGCCTTCGCTAGCGCCTGCTCAGGCTAACTTCTCGCAAAACGTTCACAAAGCGAGGTTCCTTTCGAAGGGATCCAATTCCGGCGCCACCTTCAGAGAGGTAATAGAAATGGACCGTTCGCGACGTGCCATTTCGATGGACTGCAGCGTCTTGTCCCGATTCTCCGGTCCGAACGGGATGAGCCCCACGAACGTAAAGAGCGGCGTGTTGCCCTGGCGGATCAGTTCTTGCACGAGTTGGCGCGCGTCGTCCGGCCGTCCCGATCGTGCCAGCACATATCCGTTGATGTCGAGCATTGCGCCCGACCTGGCCGGCTCCATTTGATCGAGTGTTGCATCGAAGCGGCGGCCATGGAGAAGGATTCCCGATCAACGCGATAGGTCCCACTGCATACGAGTTCAGCTTTTGGTTAGGAGCCCTGATTCGATCCCCCACAGCGAGAGCCGAGGGCGATTTTAGCCACATTGGCATCTTCGGACCTGCCACGCTTCTGGACGCAGACACCAAGCAACCGCTGACGGGCGTGACTCTGGCGAGCGAATCTGGATTCGACCACCTCAACGGCCCAGGGACCATAGCAACGCCGGAGCCAGTCGGATTTGTCTTTTGCTTTGCCGGCTTACTGCTGGTTGCGCTGGTGGCGCACCGGCGAAGGCCTCTCGACGTGTTGTATCGTGAAGATGGAAACGGCCGTGAGACAAACCAATTGGATTCTGCTCCTGAGTTTCTTGCTGGGCTTGACGTTGCTGGCGCCGGCGCAACACGACAGCAGGCCTCAACAGGACCCGAACGTCATTCTCCAGAATAATCGGCCAAAGAACGAAAAGGACTCGCGCACCAGGATCATCCAAGGGACGGTGAAGGATTCATCGGACAATCCGCTGTCCGGCGCCATCGTGCAGTTGAAGGATCTGAAGACTTCCAAGATCGTCGATTTCGCAACGAAGGAGGATGGCAAGTTTGCCTTCCGCGATTTGCCCATGGACATCAACTACGAACTTCTAGCCAAGCACGGCGAGTTGACGACGCCGGTGAAGAAGGTCAGCGTCTACGATACGCGCAAGGAAGTAATTCTGAACTTCCAAGTCGCCGCAGTCAAGCAGTAAGCGCGGCCGTCAGATGTTATACTTGTGAGTGCGGCGATTGGCTGCCGCAATCGCGCATGTATAGGCTTCGGGGCGTGGCTCAGCCTGGCTAGAGCGCCTGGTTCGGGACCAGGAGGTCGGTGGTTCGAATCCACTCGCCCCGACCAAACAAACTTTCCTTTTTTCATTAAGATACGGCCTTCAGGATCGCCGGGCTCTCGATTGGCGCCTTGGAATTGCGCCCAAAACTGCGCCCACCCTGGCCGGTTAGTCATGCTATCCTACGCTTTCAGTTTGGGACCGCCCCGCTTTGCGACCGCGTTCTCTCTACACTCATTCACACTGAGACCAATACATGAAGCTCACTTGGACCAAGACCGACGAGGCACCCGCACTCGCGTCGTACGCGCTGCTGCCCATCCTACGAGCGTACTTCAAGGGGACAGGGGTGGAGATCGAAACGGCTGACATCTCGCTCGCTGGACGTATTATCGCCAACTTCCCTGAGTGTCTTCGGAACGACCAGAAGATTCCCGACGAGTTGACCCGCCTGGGGGAGCTGGCGCAGACACCGGAGGCCAACATCATTAAGCTCCCCAACATCAGCGCCTCGATTCCGCAACTCCGGGAAGCGATTGCGGAACTCCGCGGAAAGGGCTACAACATCCCCGACTATCCCGAGGAGCCGTCGACGGAAGAGGAGCGTGCGCTGCAGGCCCGCTTTGCCGTGGTCCTGGGCTCGGCGGTGAACCCCGTATTGCGCGAAGGCAATTCGGACCGTCGTGCTTCGAGGTCGGTGAAAGCGTTCGCGCAGAAGCATCCACACAAGATGATGAAAAACTGGCCGAAGTCCGGCTCCGTGACGCGTGTCGCCCACATGAGTGACAAGGACTTCTACGGCAGCGAGAAATCCACGACGGTGGGCGCCGCAACCAACGTGCGCATCGAATTCGTGGACTCAGCCGGCGCGGTGAAGGTGCTGAAGCAAAGTATCCCGCTGCTCGAGGGCGAAGTCATCGACTGCGCGGTGATGAACGTGGCGGCGCTGCGGAGATTCTATGCGGAGCAGATGGCCGCCGCCAAAGCTGACAACGCGTCTGTTGTCGCTGCATCTGAAGTGCACCATGATGAAGATCTCCGATCCGATCATGTTCGGGCACTGTGTGGCGGTGTATTTCGCCGATGCCCTGGAGAAGCATGCCGGCGCGATCCAAAAAATCGGCGCCAACGTCAACAACGGACTGGCCGACGTCCTCGGCAAACTCGACCAGCTTCCGGCCGGGAAGAAGGCCGAGATCGAGGCCGATATCGCAGCCTGTTACGACAAGGGTCCCGGTCTGGCGATGGTCGATTCGCGGTTGGGCAAGACCAACCTGCACGTTCCCAACGACGTGATCGTCGACGCATCGATGCCGGTCGTGATCCGGGACGGCGGCAAGATGTGGAACAAAGAGGACGCGCTCGAAGACACCGTCGCCATGATCCCGGACCGCTGCTACGCCACCATATATCAGGCCGTGATCGAGGACTGCAAGAAGCACGGGCAGTTCGATCCGGCGACCATGGGCAGCGTGTCCAATGTCGGGCTCATGGCGCAGAAGGCCGAAGAGTACGGTTCGCACGACAAGACGTTTGCCGCACCCGGCAACGGCACGATTCGCATCGTTGATGCCGGCGGCAGAACGCTGCTCGAACAGAGCGTCGAGCGCGGCGATATCTTCCGCGCCTGCCAGACGAAAGACGAGGCCATCCGCGATTGGGTAAAACTGGCCGTGACACGCGCGCGGGCAACCGGCGCACCGGCGGTGTTCTGGCTCGATCCGGATCGTGGCCACGATGCGCAAATCATTCAGAAGGTGAAAGCCTACTTGCCCGAACACGACCTCTCGGGACTGGAAATCAAGATCATGAAGCCGGTAGACGCGATGAAATTCTCGCTGGAGCGAATTCGCCGCGGCGAGGACACCATCTCCGTCACGGGGAACGTGCTTCGTGACTATCTCACCGACCTGTTCCCGATTCTCGAGTTGGGGACAAGCGCCCGCATGCTCTCGATCGTGCCGCTGCTCCAGAGGCGGCGCAATGTTAGAAACCGGGGCCGGCGGTTCGGCGCCCAAGCACGTGCAGCAGTTCGTGAAAGAAGGGCATCTGCGCTGGGACTCGCTCGGTGAATACTGTGCGCTGGTGCCCTCGCTGGAGCTAATGGCTACGAAGACCGGCAACCCGCGGGCGGCGCTGCTTTCGAAAACGCTCGACCAGGCCATCGGCCAGTACCTCGAAGACGCCCGCGAGCCTTCGCGCAAGGTGAACGAGATCGACAACCGCGGCTCGACATTCTATCTCGCGTTGGCGTGGGCAAAGGCACTCGCCGCCCAGGACGAGGACGGGGAGCTGAAGCAACGCTTCACTCCGGTGGCCGCCGCGCTAGCGGCGAACGCGGGCAAGATTACTCAGGAGTTGCTGGCGGCGCAGGGCAAGCCGGTGGACATCGGCGGGTATTATTTCCCGGACGACGCTAAGTGCGCCGCAGCGATGCGGCCCAGCGTTACGCTGAACGCAATCATAGACCGAATGTAGTGGCTTTGGCGCGTCCGTGCCGGCCCGAGCTGGAGTGTGGATTCAAAACGGAAGTCATTTGATCTTGTCCAGGCCCTCGGTCAGCTCGATTGAGACTCCCCAAGGGTCGACGATCGTCGCAGTGGCGATGTTGTTCATGGCTGCGTCTCTTTTGTTGTAAGGCCGAACGAGCTTGATGCCCTTCGCTTCGAGCGCCTTCGAGAACGCGTCCAGGTTCTTCACTTCAAATCCCACGTGATCGACAACGCGGCCGGCGGTGGGGACGTGAGTGATGGACTGGTCGCCTTCCCAGCGGAAGAAGTTGAGGCTGTATCCGACGCCCGGTAGGTCGGCGCCAATGAAGAAGTCGGTTTGCCCTGGACGCAAAGTCGCATCGAACGCCTTCATGTACCACTGCTGCATCTCGACGTACTGCTTGTTGATGAAGTGGATATGATGCGCCACGATAGGCGGCGCGTCTTTTTCAGCGCTGGTCACGAGCTCGATTTTCGCCCCGTCAGGGCCGAGAAAATACGCAAAGCGTCCATACACTGCCGACGTGCCCGATTTCGCCGGGGGTGGGTCACCCGGCTTCGGCTCCCGGCCGGTGGTTTCCTGATATCCCGCGGCTGCCAGCTTCGCCGCCATCGCCGGCACGTCCGGCACTGCGAAGCCGATGTGATCGAAGGCGGTGCCGCGGGTCGGGCCGGTCGGCTTCTGCACGCGCAGGAAGATGAACGCGTCGGGAAACTCAATTACATCGATGCCGCCGAACTTCATTGACTCTGCCGCCGAGCGTGTCGGCCCAAAACTTCTTATGGGCTTCGACGCTCGTGACGTTGAGGTGATAGTGGCCGATGCGGACCGGTGCGTCCGGATGACTGACGAGTTGTGCGAAAGCGGGCAGCGCTGCGCATGACATCAGCGCTAGAGGAAGAGTAGCTATTTTCATTTGACGAGATCCGCGAGTCCTTCCGTCATTTCGATATTCGTTCCCCAGGGATCTTTGATGAACGCGATCGCGATGCCAAGCTGGGGCACCTTGGTGTAGGGACGATCCAGTTTGATGCCCTGGGCTTCGAGCTTCTTGGTGAACGCCTCGAGGTTTTTGATCTCGAAGCCGATGTGATCGATCGATCGGCCGGTCGTGCCGACGGTCGGCGTCGGCGACGGCGTGAAGTTCAGGAACACGCCGGGCAGTTGATCCTGCACGAACGCGGACCCCGGATTGGCCGGAAGCATCGTCGCGCCGAACGTCTTTGCGTACCAGGCCTGCATCTCGGTGTTCATCTGCCCGAAGAAGTGGATGTGATGAAGCTGAATGGGGGCCTTCTGCGATTTGACTTCGACGAGCTCTACTTTGACGTCCTCCGGACCGAGCACAAACGCGATGTTCGTCGTCGGACTGGCGGCCGCGATGTCATCGGTCACCTTCACGTTCGCGGCAACCGAATCGGTGGTGATCATCTTGAAGCCGTTCGCCTTGATCTTCGCCACGACCGGCATGAGATCGGGAACGGAAAAGCCGATGTGATTCACCGTCGTGCCGATCGAGCCGCCCGTCGGCGCCTGCATCGGACGGAAAAAGATCAGAACATTCGGGAACTTGATGATCTCCTGCTGCCGGTCACCGCTACCGATCTTGGCCACACTGCCGCCGAGCGTATCGGCATAGAACTTCTTCTGTGCGTCCATGTTCGTGGTGTTCAGATGGTGGTGTCCGTACACCACCGGACCTTCTCCAGCAACCAGAATCTGCGCACCGGCAACGGCCGGCACGAACAGCAGAATCGTTAGCCCGACTCCGTTCAATAAACGTTTCATGAATACTCCTGGTCGCCAAGTCTACACGATATCGCCTTTGTGCTTCACGCGGGCGGGCGTACTGGCCGTGTTCCAGCTTCCGGATAGCGAGTGAGCGCCGGGCCGCTGGCGCGGCGGACGCAGGAGCGTGGTGGTTTGAAAGAAGCGGTACATTGCGAGGTCACAGAAAGGAGATTTTGTGGTTATATTCACGCCGTCGAGGAGTTTGCCTGGTATTTCGGCAAGTCTCCCGATCTGCTGGGCGCCGGCGAGGTCCGAGGCCGCGCTGGCCCGCGAATACGTCTCCGCGATTTTTCACTGAAGATCCGGCGTTTGAAGCAGGGGATTATGCCAGGCGCGCAGCCGGACGTGCGTTCGCGATTTGATTCGCCAGCCGTTTGGTGTCTTCACGTACACGTCCTCATACCCTCCATCGCGCTGAAGCGAGCCGGGCCCGGCCATTCCGAGCATCAACAAGTAGACCCGGCCGGTAGCGCCGTCGAGGGTGGCCGTGATCACATGGTTCACCATGACGTGGCTCCAGCCATTCCACGCGACCGGCCCGTCACCAGGAGTCGCGGTGGGGCCCTTACTGGGGCGCTTGCAGCCGAACGATCCGCCACCCACTACTTCCGCGAGTTGCTCGCGGCCCTTGGCGAGCACTACGCCGCCTTTTGCAAAACCGTTCGGCGTGATCTTGTCGATGAAGACGCCATCCGTCGTGTACAAGTCCGCGTAATCGTACCCGTTGTTCGAACAGGTGTCGATGGCTTGACCATATCGATTGACCAATTGTCCGATCTCTGCGTAGTCTAGAGCCGTGAGAACTGGGGTCTTCGCTGCCGCGCTGGCGCGTTGCTGCTGCACCAGCATCCATACCATCACGATCAGGGCGAGGCTAAGAGCCGCCACCGCCACTTTCCATCGGAACATAGCGCCTCCTTCTGTGCGTCATGTGACTGCTCGGCACATTTTATCGAACCGCGGGGCCACGGTCAGCACACTCAGTCGTGGGTGTCGCGGCCAAGTAGAAAGTTCCTCTTGACAGCCGTAAGGCTGAAGGGTGGAACGAATCGCGATGAGCCAAGAGGAACGAGATGAGTTGAATTGGTTGAAACAGGCCCGGGACCGAAGGATCACGCAGCGAGAGGCGGCCGAGAGGATCGGCGTCAGTGAGCGATGGATACGGAAGCTGCTGAAGCGCATGGCCAAGCGCGGAGACGCCGTGGTGGTGCATGGTTTGCGGGGACGGCCCTCCAATCGCAGGCTTTCAGCCGTCGCGCAGAGACAGGCGCCGGCAATTCTGAAGCAGCCGGAATAGCACGATTTCGGGCCGGCGTTCGCCGCCGAGCAACTGGCCAAACGGCATCAGATGCAGGTGGGGAAAGAAACCCTGCGCGGGTGGATGATCGAAGCCGGAATGTGGAAGAGCAAGTCGCGGGGAAGACTGGAGGTACATGAATGGCGTCCGCGGCGCAGCGGTTTTGGCGAGTTGGTCCAATGGGACACTTCCGAGTATGACTGGCTGGAAGGAAGAGGATCGGTGCGCTATCTGGTGCAGATGATCGACGACGCCACCAGTTGGAGTTGGGGGCGGTTCGTGGAAAGCGATGCGACACCTCAGAACATGGGTGTGCTACTTGTGAGTTCCATCAAACAACTGCGCGAGGGCTGAGGTTCAGACCCACAGGCGAGCGTGGTGATCGGGGGACTGGTGAGTTCGACAATGCTTACCCTGTTTCCGTTACCCGTGCTTTATGGATGGGTCGTCCGGGGACGTTCCGTGCCTGAATGAATCCAGGCCGATGTCAAAGCTGCCCAAATTGTTCCGATACCGCTCCGCAACCTTATTGATGGAGCACGCTCGTCTACGGTAATCTGAGCAAGCCGATCACAACGGGCAAAGCGCAGCCAGACCCGTTCGCATAGACCTACGAGTGGCTGTGGTTCAGGCGATGGCCCGTCCACACCCAGGCCGACTCACGAAATATTCCTTTAGACTCGCAACTTCAGGAAATCTGGCACCATCAAAGGTAGAAGCAGTTCAGGAACCGAAAGCCCTGCAGTTGACGAGCAAGCCATCGATCGCAAGGAGCGGGTCGCCCATGAACATCTCCACAGTTCGACGCTACGGTCTGGCGGCGGTTTCTTGCGGCCTCGCGCTGGCTGTGGCGTGGCCGCTCGATGCGCCTTCGTCCTGTTTCTTTCTGGCCGTGATGGTGAGCAGCCTGTACGGCGGCAAGGGACCGGGTATTTTCTCGATCCTTCTTTCCGCTCTGGCGTTCGATTACTTTTTTCTCCCGCCTCGGTTCCATTTCTATGTCGAGCCCAGCTCCTATCTGCGGTTCGCTGTATTCCTAGGAGCTACTTTCTTGATCGCGGCCCTGATCGAAACCAGGCGGCGGATGGAGGAATCCCGGCGCGACATCCAAGCTCACTACCGCGTTATCGCCGACACAGCGCCGGCCGCAATCATCTCGATTGGCGCAGACAGTCGAATTCGCTTCATCAACCCAGCCACGACCAAAATCTTCGGATGGACAGGGCCGGAATTGATCGGACAACCCTTATCCGTGCTCCTGCCGGGGTTCCAAATCGAGGAGCGTACATCCAGTACCGAATGGACCGGGCGCCGAAAAGATGGGGACGAGTTCCCGGCCGATGTCGCCTTCGGGGAAATTGCGGGACGCGGCCAGAGTACCTTCACCGGCTTCGTCCGCGACATCAGCAAGCGCAAGAAAGCGGAAGCTGCGTTACAGAAGAGCGAGTCCTACTTAGCCTCCGCCCAAGAATTGAGTCACAGCGGAAGTTTCGGGTTGAATCTGTCGACCGGAATGCTCCATTGGTCCCAGGAGACCTATCGCATTCTGGGGTACGATCCACCGCTGATTCCGACGTTGGATCTCGTGTTCCAGCGAATTCATCCAGACGACGCTGCTCGCGTACAGGGCACCCTCGACGCCGCATTTCAAAACAAGGAAGTCTTGGCCTTCGAACATCGTTTGCTTATGCCGGACGGGTCCGTCAAACACATCCATGTTTCTTCGGCGCCAGTTGCGACGGATTCCGGCGCCACCGAATACGTCGGCGCCGTGATGGATATTACGGCGAGGAAACGCATCGAAATCGAGCTCCGGCGTAACGAGGAATACCTTGAGGAGGCCCAGAGACTCAGCCACACGGGAAGCTGGGTTTGGAATGTAGATCCTCCGGGCCCTGCCTACTGGTCGACGGAACTCTATCGAATTGCCGGGCGCGATCCAGCGCTTGGTCCGCCTTCGATCGAAGAAGACCGGATGCTCCATCCGCCCGAGGATTGGGCCGGATTAATCGAAGCCTCGGGCCAGGCGGTTCGGAGCAAAAGCGGCTTCGAGTACGACTCCCGCTTCGCTTTTCCGGATGGATCGCATAAGAACATACGCATTGTGGGTCATCCCGTTCTGAATGAGGCGGGCGCAGTTGTCCAATTGGCCGGTACAACCATCGACGTTACTGAGCACTATCGAGCGAGAGCAGCCCTGCAGAAGGCCTTCGCCGAACTGCAAAAGTCGGAAGACCGGCTGCGAGTGATCATCAACACGATTCCTACACTTGCGTGGTCCACTCGTCCCGACGGCTCCGCCGACTTTTTCAACCAGCGCTGGCTGGACTATACGGGCCTCTCGGCGGAACAAGCTCTGGATTGGGGCTGGCTGGCTGTGACTCATCCGGACGATGAGAGTCGCCTGACGGGCTACTGGCAATCCGTTCTGGCTTTGGGCGAACCGGCCGAGATAGAAGCGCGCCTGCGCCGCTTCGACGGGGAATACCGGTGGTTCCTTTTCCGCGCCAACCCTTTGCGCGACGAATCGGGAAAGGTCGTCAAATGGTACGGAACGAACACCGATATTGAAGATCACAAGCGCGCCGAGGAGGCATTGCGCGCGAGCGAACACAATCTACGTTTGATCGTGGATAGCATTCCCGGCCTCGTGTCTACCATGACCGCGGGCGGTGACGCGGAACTAGTCAATGAGCGGGTGATGAGTTATACCGGCAAAACTCTGGAGGAAATGAGGGATTGGCTACCAACGATCCATCCGGAGGATCGCACGCTGGTGGCTGAGCGCTGGCGGCGATCGGTGGAAACTGGGAATCCATACGATGTTGAGGAGCGCATCCAGCGCGCCGATGGCGTGTACCGCTGGTTCCACGCGCGTGGCTTGCCGCTGCGTGATGCCGAAGGCCATATCATCCGCTGGTATGTCTTGCTTACGGATATCGAAGACCGGAAGCATGCTGAGGAAGCTCTCCGCGCGAGCGAACTCAATTTTCGCCTGATGGCGCACAGCATTCCCGGCCTTCTGTGCACCAATACGGCGGCCGGCGAGGTTGAACTCGTCAACCAAACGCTTCTGAACTACACGGGCAAGGCGCTTGAGGAATTGAAGGGCTGGCCAGCGGTTGTGCATCCGGGCGACCTCCCGGCCGTGGCAAGCCTGTGGACTCATTCCGTGAAGACCGGGCATCCGTTCGACGTTGACGTTCGTGTCCGCCGCGCTGACGGCGCCTACCGCTGGTTTCACTGCCGTGGCCTTCCCCTACGCGACAACGACGGTCGCATTGTCCGTTGGTACAACCTGCTGACCGATATCGAAGATCGGATCAATGCAGAAGAAGCCCTCCGGACGCGCGAGCAAGAGCTCAGCCTGATTATCGAGACCATACCTGCTCTGGTGTGGTGCGCGGCTCCGGGCGGCGAGCTCACCTACGTGAATCGGCGAGTACTGGATTACACCGGCACAAATCGGGAGGCCCTGGCGCAGTCGGGTTGGATCGATTTCCTTCATGAGGACGATGTGGACCAGACCTTGCGCGCCTGGTCGCACGCCGTGGCAACAGGCCGGCCGCACGAAATCCAGTACCGGCTTCGACGCGGGGACGGCGCGTACCGCTGGTTTCACGTGCTGGGGCAGCCGGTGCGTGACGGCGATGGCCGCATAACGGGCTGGTACGGGCTGCTGGTCGACATCGACGACCGGAAAAATATCGAGGAAGCGCTGCGCCGCACCCAGACGCGGCTTTCAAGAGCGTCGCAGATTGCGACGGTCGGCGAGCTCGCTGCCTCGATTGCACACGAAGTGAACCAGCCGCTGAGTGCCGTAGTTGCGAACGCTCACGCCTGTCTTCGCTGGCTTTCGGCTGAGCCGCCGAACCTGGCCAAGGCGCACCAGGCCGCCGAGCGGATCGTCCGCGACGGTAAAGAAGCCGGAGAGGTGGTGCGGCGCATCCGGGCGCTGTTTAAGCGGGAGCCTCTCAAGAAAGTCGCGCTCGATTTGAACGATGTGATCGGTGAAGTAATCGATCTCTTGCGTGGCGAGATTGCGAGAAAGCGTATTGCGGTGGAGACCGAACTGGAAAGAGACCTGGAGCCGGTAGTGGGCGATCGAGTCCAACTGCAGCAACTGATCCTCAACCTGCTGATCAACGGCATCGAGGCAATGGATCCAGTGGTGAACCGCCCCAAGAGACTCTTCATCCGGTCGCTCCGGAAAAGCGCGGATACGGCCCTGGTGGAGATCCGGGACTGCGGGGTCGGGCTGGACGATCCCGAAAAGGTCTTCGAAGCATTCTTCACCACCAAAGAGAACGGCATGGGCATGGGGCTGGCGATCTGCCGCTCCATCGTTGACGCACACGACGGGCGCCTGTGGGCCGTAAGCGGGGAAGCCTCTGGCACAATGTTCAGCTTCACGCTTCCGCTGCTCGTGAGTTCGCTGCAATGAATTCGGACCGGTCCGTCTCCGATATCACGCCCATCGTTTTCGTGGTGGATGACGACTACCGTGTGCGCGAGGCCTTGTCCAGCCTCATTTCATCGGTCGGGCTCCGGGTAGCGACCTTCGGCTCCGCTGCGGAATTCCTGGAATCCGACAAACCCGACTCGCCCGCTTGCCTGGTCCTGGATCTGGAGCTTCCCGGCGCAAGCGGCTTGGAACTGCAGCGGGAGTTGGCCGGCGGAGATGGCCCGCCGATCGTCTTCATCACAGGTCATGGCGACGTGCCGTCCTCCGTTCGCGCGATGAAGGCCGGCGCAATCGAGTTCTTGCCAAAACCGTTCGGTGAACGGGAGCTGCTGCAGGCGATCGACGCAGCAATTGTTGTGGATCGGGAAGCGCGCCAAAAAAGATCCGAATTGGCCGATTTGCAGAAGCACTACGCATTTCTCACGCCCCGCGAACGGGAGGTTCTTCCTTTCGTCGTGGCAGGCCTCGCAAACAAGCAGACCGCAGCCGAACTCGGCACGAGCGAGATCACCATCGGGGTGCATCGGGGCCAGGTCATGCGCAAGATGGGAGCCCGATCGCTCGCGGAGCTGGTGCGAATGGCCGACAAGCTGGGCATCGCGCGCGGTACCAAGCCGGCATAAATAAACATATAATGGCGCGTTTGAGCGCTTGCCGTATATGATCGAAGCGTACGATGAATGGCGCCGGGAAACATATCGTAGCGGCGGTCGACGACGACTTCAGAGTTCGAGAGTCAATCGAGAGTCTGGTGGAATCAGCCGGGTACACCCCGTTCGTGTTCGCTTCGGCGGAAGAGTTTTTGCAGTCGGGAACTCTCGCGGTAACCTTATGTCTCATCACCGACGTGCGCATGCCGGGAATGGATGGACTCGAGCTGCAGCGCCGCGTTAGGCTCGAACGCCCGAACTTGCCGATTATTTTCATTTCGGCTCATTACGACGACGAACTTCGACAGCGCGCTCTCGACCAGGGAGCCGCCGGTTTCCTATACAAACCCTTCGACGCCGCGGACCTGTTGCGCACAATCCAGCCAGCGCTGGACAAGCCCGCGAACGATTGAGGCAACTTTTCCAAAGTGGTTGGGCAAGGAGTACAGAGCTATGGCCATTTCCGAATTGATTGGATCGAGCCCTAAGTTCCGGGCTGTTCTGAACAATATAAAGCTGGTTGCACCGGTAGACTGCGCGGTCCTGGTTCGCGGGGAGACGGGCACGGGCAAGGAGCTGATCGCACAAGCCATCCACGACGCCAGCCCGCGCCGGCAGAACCGTTTTGTGGCCATCAATTGCGCGGCGATCCCGGCGCCGTTGCTCGAGAGCGAACTATTCGGGCACGAGCGAGGCGCCTTCACCGGAGCCGTCGCTCAGGCCATGGGGCGCTTTCAAGCGGCTGATCGCGGCACTCTGTTTCTCGACGAGATTGGCGACCTTCCTCTCGAACTCCAGCCGAAGCTCCTTCGCGTTCTCCAGGAACAACAGTTCGAGCGCCTGGGCGGCAGCCGCACCGTGCAAGTGGATGTGCGCGTCATCGCCGCCACCAATCAGGATTTGTGGCGCATGGTGCAGGAGCGCACGTTTCGCGCGGATCTTTATTACCGGTTAAACGTCTTTCCGATCGCGCTCCCGCCCTTGCGGGAACGAAAGGGCGATATCCCGCTCCTGGTGGATCACTTCGTTCAAAAGTTCGCCGAGCGCCACGGCAAATCGATTGGCTACATTCCAGCACAGGTCATGGAAGCACTCAAGAGCTACCAGTGGCCGGGTAATATACGGGAGCTGCAAAACCTCATTGAACGCGCGGTCATTATGAACGACGATGCTGCGTTGAGCCCGCCGATCGCAGAGCTTAAGATGCAATACGCCGGCGGGCCGCTTCCATCGCGGACTCTCGCCGATGCCGAACGGGCGCACATCATGGCGACCCTGCGTGAAACCAACTGGGTGGTCGGCGGCCAGAATGGTGCTGCCGCAAGGCTTGGGTTACCCAGGACAACGTTGATCGCCAGGATGCAAAGACTCGGAATTACGCGCGAAACGGGCGGACGGCCAGCACCGCCGGATAGAATCCGAGAAGCTGAGATGGCGAACTGGGCCGTCGCAGGTGACGTCCCGGTTTCGTTCTAGGAAATCAGGCTAGCTGGCGCCGGGCGAGGCGTAACCGGACCTGTGGCGGTCGCACGTGTCGTTCCGTCGTCACCTCTCCAAACATGGTTACGTTCCTTCGCGAAAAAATGTGACGTTACCGATGGCAGCCGGGGTGCAATCGATGCCATGGGGGCATGATGAAACAAAGATTCGCGTATTTTGCCGGGATCGTCGCCGCCGGCGTGGCGGCCGTAGGATTGCGCTCAGAGCCCAAGAATCCACCGCTTCCAACGGTAACGCTTCCGGCTACCGTTCAACGCGACATCGCATCCGTGGAAGCGGAAATCAACCGGATTGAGTCGGACACGCTGGCCGACGCCGGCCAAGCATCCCTTGATCCATTGCAGCAAATCGTTCTGCTTGGCAAGCTCCTTTTCTACGATCAGGAGCTATCGGTTCGGCGGAATGAGGCTTGCGCCTTCTGCCATATGCCGGAGACGGGATTCTCCGGGCCGGTCAGCGCGCTGAACCAAACAACGGTATCCTACCCCGGCTCAATTCGCACGCGCTTCGGCGGAAGGAACCCGCAATCTCACACCTATGCCAGCTTCTCGCCGGTGCTCCATTACAATGCACTCCAAGGCGATCTGGTGGGTGGAGCATTTTGGGACATGCGCGCAACCGGTCTCCGTCTGAATAGCCCTCTTGCCGAACAGGCGCAAGGCCCCCCGCTCGATCCCGTGGAGATGGGAATGATTGACGCGGCCTGCGTCGTGTATCGCGCGTCGGAGCGTCCTTACCGGCGCATTGCGGAGCGGGAGTGGGGCGCTCAGGCGTTCGCTATTCAATGGCCTCGCGACGTAGAGGCGGTTTGCGGCCAGCCCGGCCCGGCGTTGGATTCCGACCCCATGCCAGTGCATCTTTCGCCCGTGGACCGCGGCATTGCCCAAGCCACGTTCGACCGAATCGCGCAGGGCATCGCTGCTTATGAGGCATCCATAGAAGTAAATGCCTTCTCTTCGAAGTACGACTACGTCATGGCCGGCAAAGCCCAGTTCACTCCAGACGAGAAGGCAGGATATGCATTGTTCCGCGGCAAAACCACGCATTGCAACGAGTGCCATCGCGACGGTGGTCCCGGCGAGGAGCCCTTGTTCACCGATTTCACCGCTTCAAATCTTGGACTGCCGCCCAATCCAGCCGTTCCGTTTTATGAAGAGAACGCGCCGGACCGGTTCGGATTCACCGCCAATGAGCGCGGCCACAACTTTCTAGATCCGGGTGTGGGCGGCTTTCTACAAGGCCGCTTGGATCCGGATGGCCAGTGGGCGCGTCTTGCCAATTCATTTGCCGGCAAATACAAAACGCCCACGCTGCGCAACGTTGACAAACGCCCGCGAGCAGATTTCGTGAAGGCCTACATGCACAACGGCTATCTGAAATCGCTTCAGGAGGTGGTTCACTTCTATAACACGCGCGACGCGCTGCCGACCTGCAAAGCAGGCACACCCGGCGAGAAGGTCTCTTGTTGGCCTGCTCCGGAGCATCCACAGACCATGAACCGGAAGCAGTTGGGCAATCTGAGGCTCAGCACCCGGCAGGAAAACCAGATTGTGGCCTTCTTAAGAACCCTGACGGACGGCTACGCGCCGCCCGCCAAGTAGGTTGGTCATTGCTCGAACTCATGCTGTTTGTAACGTAAGTGCCTGCTCGATATCGACCATATCAGCGGAGCTGAGTTTTATCGCGGCAGCGCCCACGATGCCGTTCACTTGTTGCGCGCTGCGAACTCCCACGATCGCGCCCGTGACCGCCGGATTCTCAAGAGTCCACGCGATGGCAACCTCGCCGGGCGTCGCGTTGTAGCGTTTGCCGATGGCGCGCAAGGTTTCCACCAGCCGCAGATTGCGTGAAAGCAGCGGCTCCTGGAAGTTGGGGCTTTGCTTCCGCCAGTCGTCCTCTGGAAGTCCCGCGATGCGTTCCCGCGTCATGGCGCCGGTGAGCAGTCCGGAGGCCATCGGCGAATACACAATGACACCGATCTGGTGGTTGCGCGCGAAGGGAAGAATCGACGTCTCTACCTCCGTGGCCAGAAGCGAATACGCTGGCTGGAGCGAAGCGATCGGGGCTACTCGCAGTGCGCGCTGCATCTGTTGCCCATTGAAGTTCGAGACCCCGATGTAACGGATCTTTCCTTCCGCTTTGAGCTTCGCCATCTCGCCCACGGCCTCCTCGATGGATCCGGGCGAAGCACCCTCCGGATTTCCGGCCCAAGCCGGCCAGTGGATCTGATACAGATCGATCGTGTCAACGTCCAACCGCTTCAGACTGGCCTCGGCTTCTCGGCGAATCGAGGCAGCTTGGAGATTATGCGAGATTCTTCTCGATTCGTCCCAGACCAGACTGCACTTGGTGAAGATGTAGGGGCGCGTGCTGCGCTTTTTGACAGCGCGGCCAACAATAGTTTCGGAATGTCCCAGTCCGTACGCGGCTGCCGTATCGATCCAATTGATGCCATGGTCCAATCCGGCGTGAATCGCAGCGATGGATTCCTGGTCATCCTGCGGGCCCCAGGCGAACTCCCACTTTCCCCCGCCGATCGCCCAGGCTCCAATACCAATCGGCGTGATGCGCAAATCACTCTGTCCCAGCGTTCGTAAGTTCATCGTCGGACCTCCTTAAGTCAGATGAATAGATAAAGACCACCCAGCGTTGCCGCGCCGGAGATTTTTGCGGATCATGCCGCTCCCATCGCGGCAACCTGCTGCTCCATGTGCCGGATGACCGCGGAGAAATCTTCCTCGCCGGCGCTCGATGCCTCGGCGGAGTTCACCACCGCTGCCGCCTCCGTGGCCGGCATCGAAAGACCAAAGTGCGCGGCTGCGGCCAAAACCAGTGCGAAATCTTTGGACATCAGCCGAATCGGAAATTGCGGCGTATAGTCGTTGCGTTTTGCGCTGGCCAGTTTTCCGGCGTGGGCCGGAGCGACCACAGCGGTCTTGGCCAGCGTATCGAGAAGCAAACCGCGCGGCAGACCGAGCCCGGCGCCCAATGCCACCGCTTCGGCGACGGCCTGCATGCCCAGTCCCAGGAGCGTGTTCACAACCAGCTTCATGGATACACCGGAGCCGCTCGGGCCCATGAAGAACCACTGCTTCGCGATGGGAGCAAAAACCGGCTGGACCGAATCGAAGACTTCGCGCTCGCCGCCGCCGAAAAGCGTTAGAGCGCCCGCTTCAGCAGCCGGCGTGCTCCCGGAAACCGCGACGTCGAGCACCGAAATGCGCCGCTCGCGGCCGGCATGGTGTAACCGGCGGGAAGTCTCCGGCGCGATGGTGCTCAGCTCAATCATCCGCGTGCCGGGTTTCGCGCTCGCAAGAACTTTGCCGGTCCCCAGATACACGGCTTCCACCACCACGTCGTTCGGAAGGCACGACAGCACGACTTCAGCATCCGCAGCCAGTTTTTCCGTGGTTGGTGCAACCGCCGCGCCTACAGCGGCCAGATCCTTGGTCTTTTCGTAATCGCGATCGTAAACAACCATCGGAAACCCAGCCGCGGCCAGGCGGTGCGCGATGCGTGAGCCGAGGTATCCAAGCCCGATAAAGCCCAATCGGGGTCCACTGAACCCCGCACGCGTATCTGAAGTTATGTTTGTGTCCATTTTGCTCCTTTATGTCATCCATTGCGGATTCTGTGCTGTGCCGTCGAACTGGGGAGTGGTTTTGAATGGCTCAAACTGTCCACTCATCGCCGCATCTTTGGTCCTGGCGAGGAGGGCTGAGACCTCAGCCGGCTTCATAGGCCGGAATGTGTCCGCCGCTTCGATCGCCTGATCGAGAATCGCGATGCTCTCACAACCGGTGATGACAACCGACGCCGGCAGATTCAACGCGTAATGGAGACACTCCACCGGGGTGACGCTCCCGCTCCTCAGTACGTTTCCGTCGCCCATCGATTTCATGCCCAACACGCCGATGCCTTGCTCCACCAGTTTCGGAAGCACCATGCGTTCGAAGCTGCGGAAGTGCGCGTCCATTACGTTGAGCGGCATCTGACAGGTGTCGAACTGGAAGTTGTGATGATCGGCTTCCTCTAACATCCGCAGATGCACGAGTGGATCTTTGTGCCCAGTGAAGCCGATGTAGCGAATCTTTCCAGCCTGTTTGGCCTCCATCAAGGCTTCGAGGGGACCTCCCGCGGCGAAGAACCGGTCCGGATCTTCCAGGCGAATGTTTTCGTGATATTGGATGAGATCGATGTGGTCCGTTTGGAGGCGCTGCAATGATTCGTCGATCTGCCGGGCCGTGGCGTCCCTGGTGCGCCCGTCAAACTTCGTCATCAAAAACACCTTCTGCCGGTTTCCGTCGCGCAGCGCGATCCCCATGCGGCGCTCGCTCTCGCCCAGATGATAGTCCCAGCAGTTGTCCATGAACGTGACGCCGCGGTCAATCGCGCCGCGAACGATCTGGATCGCAATAGCCGGGTCCGGCGGAAAACCAAGGTGATAGCCGCCCAGCCCGATGGCGGAAACTGTTTCGCCCGTTTTTCCCAGCGCTCGATAAATCATAGGCCTCCAACACAGATTCTAAAATCGAGTCATTTCACGGCCGCGGAAGCCGGGCCGGAGTGCTCGCAACGTAACCGCGATAAGCGTCATCGATCGTAACGTGATCCGTATCCAAGATGGTTCCGACCGCGCGCTCCAGGGCGATCGTCGCTTTGGCATATGCGCCCTTGGCTGCTACCTCTGTTGATCGGGCCTGGGCCAAATAGCTTTGGTATTCGATGACCATGTAATTCGTCGACAAGCCTACATCGAATTTTAGCTGCTCCACTTTCACCGACTGTTCCTGGAGTACGCGAGTTTGCACCGCCGCGTCGTAAGACGCACGGGCCTGTTGTAACGATACTTCGGCGTCAGCCACCTCAAGGCGCACCTGATCTTCCAACTGCTGGCGGCGCACTTCGGCCTGCCGGACCTGTAACTGGTCCCGCACAGCGTCGGCTTGGGCCACCCGGTTGCGCAGCGGCAGGCTCAACTGCAATCCAACGCCGTAGGTCGGATAATTGCCGTGCACAATCTGGCCAAGCGCGGAGCCATACGCGCCCGCATTGACCACAGCACTGGAGCTGAACGGCCCAGCCCCAGGACTAAGAGCCCCCGACAGACCTCCATTCTGGGCGATGCCAACCAGATCCAGCTCCGGCCGCAACGCATTCAGCGAGCCCTTCAGACCGATCTGCGAATCCTCCACCTGGATGCCCGCCTGATTCAGGTCCGGCCGATTCTTTAGCGCTTCCGCAGTCAATTCCTCAATTGGCTCGGCGGACTCCTGCTTCGGCTCGGTCACGGGGTCGGTCGGAACGATATGCGCTTCGCGCAGCGCCGGATTCGCGAGCCCATTGCGTGTGATCGCGGTCATGACAATCAGCTCTTGTTGCCGAACCAGCCCCTGAGCCACGATGAGCGCCTGTTGGCTGGCCGCCACCTGCGCTTGCGCACGCGTTACTTCAATCGGCGCCAATGTACCTTGATCTACTTTGTTCTTGTTGTCGTCAAACAGCCGCTGCGCCAGCCGAAGCGCTTCTTCCTTCACTCGGACGTCTTCATTCAGGCTCACCAGATCCGTGTATAGCCGCGCTACGCCGGCCACCGTCTCAATCACTTGCTGCTGGAATACCAGGTTCGCGATCCGCTCGCCATTCTTGGCGATTTGAATGTATCGGCGGTTGAGGCTGATTCCGAAGCCTCGCAGGAGCGGCTGCGTCACGGTGAATCCAAGGCTCGACGCGTACGTTGGATCGTACGTGTAGCGAGTGGCATTGGAGTTGAATCGCGTGTTGTCGAAATTGACGTTGAGCTGTGTGCCTGGCGTAAAGCCTTGGGAGTATCCGAGGTTTCCGTTCAGAGTGTTGGTTGTGAGCCAATTCGATCCGCCAGTGAGAAGCGTGTCGTATTCCGGCGTCGGTTGGTGTGTCCAGTTGAGAAGCCCCGTGACCGTGGGATCGTACTGCGGGATCGGCGATCCATTCGACATCTGAAGCGCTCCGGCCACGGACAGATCGTTTTGTTGCTCGCTGATCAGCGCGATGTCGGAAAAGTTCGTGTTCACGAGCGCCGTCGGCGTCGATCCTGCCGTGAGATTCGTGAGCAAGGGGCCATTCGGGCCGCCAATGCCGGGCGCTGGCTCGTTCACCAGCAGGCTGAGTCCGCGAGGCAGTCCGCCACCGCTTGCACGGTCCACGTCCGTGGCGGCGATCGCAGGCAAGTACCGCTCCAACTCGACGTCCAAATTGTTCTCGAGCGCAAGAGCAATGGCGTCCTGGAGGGACAAGTAGAGCAGGCCCGCGCGCAGCAATTCAAATATGCGATCCGAGTTCTGCGTACTCATCCTGGAAACGTGTCGTGCCTCATAGGGACGGCCAATAGGTCCCAGCCAGTGCGAGTCCGGTGTCGAGATCGAAGGGCCCCTGAGAGCGGATGCAGCGGGGACTTGCGCCTGGCCGAAGAGCAACCGAGCCGTTAGCAGAATTGCTGCTGCGAATCGAAACCGCACAGGACTACTTCGCCCCTGACGATGGCGCGGCCAGTTGCACGATCGCGCCTTCCTGGACGGCATCCGTTGGATCTACCGCCACGTCTTGCCCGACTTGCAAGTGGTCAAGCACCTCAAGTTCGATTCCGTAGTCGCGGCCCGGCTCCACGCGCTGGAAATGTACGCGTCTGGCCCGAGCCAGCGTCGCCGAATCCGCGCCCTCCGCTTTGGCCTGGTCCAGCTCCTGTTGAGTCAGCGGCTCCAGAATAGCCAGCCAGTTGCCGTCCGATCGCACCACCAGGGCGGCATCGGGAACCAGGAATGGCGGATCTGTTCGCTTGGTGGCGAATTGAACCAGAGCATACATGCCGGGCAATAAATCGCCGCCCTTGTTATCCACCTGCACCTCGGTGAGCAGCGTGCGCGATCCCGCATCCAAAGAACTCGAGGTGCGCGTCACCACGCCCGGGAAGGTTAAGTTGGGCAGCTCCTGCACCGTGACGGTGGCTGGTCCTCCAATGCGGATCCCGGGCGTGTTGGTTTGCGGAACTGAGACTAGAACCCGCAGCCGGCTGATTTCTGCCAGTCGAAAGATCTCTCCACTGCTGGGTAAGTCCGACGGTGCAGCGCTCGAGGAACGCGCCGGTCCCAAGCTCGAGCCGGTCATCGAAATCAGCGCGCCCACGTCGACGTTGCGGGCCGTGATGATACCAGCGAACGGCGCCGTCACGCCCTCGTAGCCTTGCAATGTCATTAGTCTTTGCAAGGTCGCTTTGCTTGCTCGAACGTTCTCTTGCGCGGCGCGAACTGTCTTCTCGCCAGCCGACACATTCGCCTCGGAGGTTTTGGCCGCGGTGGACTGCGTGTCGCCATCCTGCCGCGACACCGCACCCGACGCAGTCAGCACCTTGTAGCGCTGCCACGTAACGTCCGCAAGATCGCGAGTGGCGATCAGTTGCTGCAATGTCGCCTGCGCCTGGCCAAGCTGACCCTCGGCCTGTGCGACGGCGGCTTCCGCCTGCGATACCTGTTGATCCAGATCGGGCGCATCGATCTCCGCCAGTAGCTGGCCCGCCCGCACGCGATCGCCAATATCCACGTAGCGACGCTTCAGATATCCCGCGGCTCGCGCATACACGTACGCTTCCGTGATCGGCGTGACGTTGCCCGGTAACAAGAGGTCGCTGGTGGAAGGCGCTCGCTTCACCTTTTCCGAGTTCACGATGGGAGGAGAAATGCGCCGCTGAGCTGCCGCGGCGCTCAACTGCTCCGTTGTCCACTTGCGTGGCATGTAGCCAGCCAGGAATGCCACCAGGATCAACGCAGCCGACACGACCCCGATTCGAAGAAAGCGGCGATTAGAGTTGGCGGCCATTAGCTTCGCACCTCGGCCGGAGGCGTCCCACCGGCCTCTCGAGCGATCATCTCATCCAGATTCACCGGCGGCTTGGTTCGTAACAGGCTATAGATCAGCGGGACGAAGAACAGCGTCGTCGGCGTTGCAAGCAGCAGTCCGCCGATGACGGCGCGTCCGAGCGGTGCGTTTTGTTCGCCGCCTTCCCCCAACGCCAGCGCCATCGGCACCATACCGATGATCATGGCGAGAGCCGTCATCATCACGGGCCGGATGCGTGTGAAGCCCGCCGACAGCGCCGCTTCCACCGCGCTCTTGCCCTCCGCCCGCTCGTCGTTGGCAAACGTGACCAGCAAAATGCTATTCGCCGTCGCTACGCCGATTCCCATGATGGCGCCCATCAAGCTGGGCACGCTGAGCGTAGTACGCGTCAGATACAGCATCCACAACATTCCGGCCATCGCGCCCGGCAGCGCCGTCAGAATAATGAACGGATCCAGCCACGATTGGAAATTCACCGCCATCAGCAGGTACACCAGAACCACCGCGAAAACCATCCCGAGACCAAGACGCGTGAACGATGTCCGCATGGTGTCTACCTGTCCGCGCAGATCAATGGTGCTCCCGCGAGGAAGCGTCGCTTGAGCCTGGTCGATGATCTTCGTCACATCCGCGGCAAATCCACCCAGATCGCGCCGGTCCGGCGACGCGTATAGATCGATCACCGGTTGCACGTCGTAGTGGCTCTCAATCGCCGGCGAGGTAGTTCGCTTCAGCGTTGCCAGATTGTCCAGCAACTGCTTCGAGCCGGACCCGCCGCTTGCCGTGGTAACGGGCGTACGCTGCATAGCGTCGAACGTTTCGATTTTGTAGGTCGGCGTCTGCACCGCCACCTGGTAGTTGACGCCGTTGGCCGGATTGAGCCACTGGTTGGGGGCCACCTGGCCGCTGGAGGAAAGCGAGATCAGTAAGCTGCTGGCGACGTCGCGCTGCGTGAGGCCCGCTTCATCCGCGCGCACGCGATCGACGTTCACGTTCACGGTTGGGTAATCCATCTGCTGGCGAATAAACACATCCACCGCGCCAGGCAGCGCGGCGATCTGATTCCTCAGCTGGGCGGCGATCCGATAGTTCTGCTCCGCATTATTGCCCGTGACCTGAACGTCCACTGGCGCGGGCAAACCAAAGTTCAGGATCTGACTCGTAATATTGGCAGCCTGAAAGAAGAATGTCTCGGCTGGAAATTTCACGGCCAGGTCTTGACGCAACTCCCTCGTGTACGCCGGCGTGGGCCGGTGTCCCTCGTTGAGCGAGATCAGGATCTCCCCGTCACCATCGCCGTTAGTCGCGCTATCGCTGAAGGCCAGATTGATGCCGGAGTTCGGCAGACCGATGTTGTCCAAAATCGAATTCAACTCGCTGGGCGGAATCAGGCGGCGCACCTCCGCTTCCACTCCCGCGAACACCTGTTCAGCGTGCTCAATGCGCGTGCCGGTGGGACAACGGACGTGGAGCCTCATCTGCCCCGAGTCGACAAACGGGAAGAAATCCTGTCCAATCATGGCAACTAGTCCGAGTGATCCGAATGCGAAGACCAGGAAGGCGGTCGCGGTAACCGCGCGATGCTCGAGAACCCAGGCGAGCAATCCGTGATACCCATCGCGAAGCCGTTCAAACTTCCGGTCGAACGCCTGGTGTACGCGCCAGATAGGCCCGGCCGCTTTCGCCGCTGCCGCGCTGGCTTCGCCTTCCTCCTGGTAAAGAGCGATCTCCGATTCCAAAAGATAATGAACCAAAGTCGGAACCACGGTGCGGGTCAATAAGTACGACGTCAGCATCGCGAACACCACCGCCATCGCCAGCGGCGTGAACAGATATTTCGCGGCGCCCGAGAGCATGAGGACCGGAACAAAGACGATGCAAATGGAGAGCGTGGATACAAACGCCGGCACTGCGATCTGCTGCGCGCCGTCCAAGATCGCTCTGACAAGCGTCTTCCCCCGGATGCCCATGTTGCGATGTACGTTCTCGATTTCCACCGTCGCGTCGTCCACTAAAATGCCCACCGCCAGAGCCATTCCGCCTAGCGTCATCACATTGATGGTTTGTCCGAGAAGTCCCAGCACGATGAGGGACGTAAGAATCGATAGCGGAATCGAAAGACAAACGATCAGCGTACTGCGCCAGCTTCCCAGGAACAGGAGAATCATCAACGCGGTGAGCCCTGCCGCGATCGTCGCCTCGCGAATCACGCCGCTCACCGAGGCGCGCACAAACAGCGATTGATCGAAAAGCTGCGTAATCTTCAGGCTTGGCGGCAACGTCGCCTCGATCTTCGGCAGCAACTGCTGGACGCCTTTCACCACGGATAACGTGGAGGCGCCGCCATGCCGCAACACGGTGAGCAGAGCCGAGCGGCTGCCATTGGAGCGCACGATGTTGGTCTGCACTTGATAGCCGTCGCGCACTTGCGCCACGTCCCGCATATAAACCGGTGCGCCGTTCACGGTTCGAATAGGCATGTCGTTGATCGCCGAAACCAGCTCCGGGCTGCTGTTGAGTTGGATCAGATATTCACGCGTCCCGATCTTCGCCGTGCCGGTGGGCAATATCAGATTTTGCAGATTGAGCGCGCTCGAAATGTCGGTAGCAGACAGCCCTTTCCCGTACAGCGCATCGGGGTCCAGATCCACCATCACAGTCCGCACTTTTCCTCCATATGGCAGCGGCACGGAGATCCCAGGCACGGTGGCGAGCCGAGTCCGAACGAAGTTTTGGCCTAAATCGTAGAGTTCTTGCTCGGTGAGAGTATTGCTGCTCAGGCCGAGTTGCAAGATCGGAACGCTCGACGCGTCGTATTGCACGATGAGCGGCGGGAAGATACCGGGTGGCAAGGTGCGAAGCAGGGTCTGGCAAACGGCGGTAACCTGCGCGACGGAAAGATCCACATTTGTCCCCGGCTGCATGTAAACGCGAATCAACCCCACGCCGTTGTAGGCCGTGGATTCGATGCGTTCGATGTCGTTCACGGTAGTCGTCATCGCTCGTTCGGAAACCACCAGAACGCGTTTGGCCATGTCGTCCGGGCTCATGCCTTGGTAGGACCAGATCACCCCGACCACCGGTATGTTGATATACGGAAAGATGTCGGTCGGCATCGTAACGATGGACACCGCGCCAAGAATCGCGATCAGGATCGCCATCACGATGAAGGTGTACGGCCTGCGGAGCGCGAGGTGGACAATCCACATACAGAATCCGGTTCGAGAAATGCAATCCCGCAACCAGTTGGACCGGGCTCCAAGGGCTTGGGTTTCCAATGAGATTCGGCTCTGCCAGCTGCAAACGCCTGACTCCCTGTCGACACCCGTGGCCGCATTTAGTCTCCCTGGGCGTCTCGTGGCAGGCCAGGCCGTAGGAGTATAAAAGAACAAGACGATTGCGAATCCTTGTGGTGGAAGACGAACGTAAGGTGGCTCAGGCGCTGAGAGAAGGCCTGGAAGGCGAGTCCTATTCCGTCGTCGTGGCCCATACCGGCGAAGACGGATTCTTCCTGGCGAGCTCCGAGCCATTCGATCTGGTTGTCCTGGACGTCATGCTGCCGAGCCGCAACGGCATCGAGGTGCTCTCGGCAATGCGAAAACGGGGACTACGAATCCCTGTCCTGGTGCTCACCGCAAAGGACGCGGTCGAAGATCGCGTGCTGGGCTTAGACGCCGGCGCCGACGACTATTTGGTGAAGCCCTTTGCCTTTCCCGAACTCTCGGCGCGCATCCGTGCGTTACTTCGGAGGGGTAAGCCCGAGGCGGCAGTGAGCCTGCAGCTCGAAGACCTCCACATGGATCTGATCAGCCGCACGGTAAAGCGCGGAACCAAACTGCTCGACCTGACAACCAGGGAGTACGAGGTCCTGGAATACTTGCTCAGGCATGGTGGACAGGTTGTTTCCCGGGAAATGCTCGCGCGCGATGTGTGGAAGGAAATGGTGCGCCATTCTCCGCTCGACAATGTCATTGATGTGCATATGGTGCGCATCCGCCGTAAAGTGGATGAGGGGTTTGCCACGAAACTGGTGCACACGGTGCGAGGCGTAGGGTTTGTACTGAAAGGTGACTCGTATTGAAGGCGGAGAAATGATCGAACGCCTGAGACCACAACATGTGCGCACACGGCTGACCGTTTGGTACGTGGCGATGCTGGCCGCCGCGCTATTGATCTACGGTGGCGGCACTTCCGCCGTCCTGTTCTTTGAGTTGCGCAGCCAACTGGATCATCGCGCCATTGAGGATCTGGAGACTGTCGAAGGCTTCCTGAGTTTTGGCCCCAATGGAAAAGTCTTCCTCCGGAACGATTATCACGATCACCCCTATCCGACGTCCATGCAGGAACGGCTGCTGGAAGTTTGGGCGGCCGATGGCGCTCTTCTGTATCGCAATGAGCTGCTGGGCAGTCGCGCCCTGGGTGGTCCGCCGGGGCCGGTGGAAGGCGTCGATTCTTACTCGCAGCGGTCCATTCATCTCGCGGACCGCACACCGGTGCGTCTGGTGAGTAAGCGGCACTTGCTCGAAGGGCGTCCGACCATCATTCGCGTGGGATTCAGCGAGCAACCTTTGTGGGAGCGGTTCTGGCAAGTTGTGATCGGGCTGATCGCCGGCTTGCCACTGGCCCTTGGCCTGGCTGCGCTGGGAGGATATTTTTTGGCGAGGCGCGCGCTGAGTCCAGTCGAGCGGATGGCTCGCCGCGCTCACGAAATCAACGCCGAGGATCTGAGTGCGCGTCTGGACGTAGAGAATCCGCTTGATGAGCTTGGGCGCCTTGCCAGCGCCTTTAACGAAACCTTGGCGCGGCTAGAGCGCTCGTTCGAGCAGCTCCGGCGATTCACGTCAGACGCCTCGCACGAGCTCAGAACACCACTGACCGCGATCCGCAGCGTTGGTGAAGTCGGCCTGCGCACGCAAGGAACCGCGGAGCATTATCGCGAGGTCATCGGCAGCATGCTCGAGGAGTCCGGACGGCTTACACGTCTGGTCGAGAGTTTGCTTGCAATCGCCCGCGCCGATGCCGGTCAAATCCAACTGGCGCGAACCGGGATCAGCGTGCTTCCGTTTGTGCGCGAGGTAGTCTCGTTGCTCGACGTGCTGGCTGAAGAAAAGGGCCAGCATCTCTCGATCGAGGGAAACGAGACCGCGCGGGTGCGGGCCGATCCCGCGATCCTGCGCCAGATTCTGATCAATTTGTTGGACAACGCCATCAAGTATTCGCCGGCCGGCGGACGGATATCGGTTCGCGTGCTGGCCACCGGCGGCCAAACCGTATCGATTGAGGTGGAAGATAGCGGTCCTGGCATTTCTTTGGAGCATCGCGATCGCGTCTTCGACCGGTTCTATCGCGTTGACGAGGGCCGCTCGCGCGACGCGGGAGGCGCTGGTCTTGGTTTGGCAATTGCGAAATGGGGCGCCGAAGCGCACGGCGGCCGCTTGGAACTTGCGTGTCCATCGAATGGAGGCTGTATCTTCCGAGTCACGTTGCCGGCAGACCCGCACTCTGCGGTAGATCAAACGGCCGATGTCCGTCCACAGGCGCTCACTGTCTGAACGGATCTTCAGGAAAGATTCAGGAATTCTTCAGTGGACTGCTTTGCTCGAGTCCAATTATCTATGGATAAGTGACAGCTTCGCCCACACGGCGCGCGTTTCTTTCAACCGGGGCAGCCGGTTTGTTGTTAGCTGGTTGCCACGACGGATCGAAGCCGCAGCCATCGAACTCCGCGGAATCGGTACCTGCAGGCGGGAAGGCGGACGTGACGCTTCGCATCGGGCCGGTCCTGGTGGACATCGCGAAGGATCACACCATCAGCACCATCGGATACAACGGCGCTGTTCCCGGTCCGCTCATACGGCTCAAGGAAGGTGTGCCGGTCACAGTGGACCTGTTCAATGACACGGATGCTCCGGAACTGGTTCATTGGCACGGGCAGATCATTCCCGCGGACGTTGATGGCGCGGCCGAGGAGAAAAGCTTGCAGGTACCGGCTCACGGCCAGATCCGCTACCGCCTTACGCCCAGTCCCGTTGGAGCGAGGTTTGTCCATAGCCATGTGATGCCGATGTCCGATGTAAGCCGCGGAACGTACACCGGCCAGTTTGCGTTCGTCTACATCGAGCCTAAGACTAATCCCGGCCGCTATGATCAGGAGATCTTTCTCGCCACGCATGAATGGGAGCCATTTTTCGGCGCCGAAGAAGACGAAGAAGAAGATCCCGGCTTGCCGCCACCTCAGAATCCAAGTCAAAAGGACGAAAAGCCCAATGGCTGGGAGATCGGATATCAAAGGTTCACGATCAATGGAAAGTGCCTGGGATTCGGGGAACCGATCCGCGTCAAGGAAGGGCAGCGCGTCTTGTTCCACTTTCTCAACGCCAGCGCGACCGAAAATATCAAGCTGGCTTTACCGGCGCACCAATTCCAAGTAGTCGGGCTCGATGGCAATCCCGTGCCGCGCCCGCAGCTCGTCGAGGTGCTCGAACTGGGGACGGCGGAGCGCATCGACGCGATGGTCGAAATGAAGAATCCCGGAGTTTGGATTCTCGGCACCCCGATGGATGATGACCGAAAAAATGGTATGGGCATCGTTGTCGAATATGCCAACAAGACCGGCGCTCCCAAATGGATCGCACCGCCCAAGAAGGCCTGGGACTACACAATCTTCGGTGAAGCGCGCGACGTGCCGAAGCCCGACGAAGTGATCGCCCTCGCATTCGGGAAAATGAACGGCGGTACCGGTCAGTTCAATCACTGGACCATCAACGGCAAAGCGTTCGACGAAAATGAGCAGCCGCGCCCGCTGCAGAAGGGCAAACGCTATCGGCTGGTGTTCGACAATCACACCGACGACGCACATCCCGTGCATCTCCATCGCAACAGCTTTGAGTTGACGAACGTTTACGGCAAAGCGACCGCGGGCATCCTCAAAGACGTAGTGCTGGTGAAAGGATTCCGGAAGATCGAGGCGGACTTTGTACCGGCCATGGAGGGCCTCACGCTGTTTCATTGCCACCAGCAGCTCCACATGGATTACGGGTTCAAGCTTCTCTTCAATGTGGTGTAGCGTGCCGAGGACATTAGCAATTCTGCTTGCAGCGAGTCTGGCCTGCGCAGCTCAGCCACCCACTGCGACGAATGGCCTGACAATCGCACAGGCCTTGGATAATGCGCTGCACAACTATCCATCGATTCGCGTGACTCAGGAGGAGATGACAGCGGCGGCAGCCGGGATTCGCCTGGCTCAGACTGCGTACCTTCCGCGTGTGGATACTCTGGCGCAGTTGAATCGCGCAACGCGGAACACCTTTTACGGATTGTTGCTTCCGCAAGGCGTTATCCCCGGCGTTGACGGCGTTCCAGCCAACAATCTGGGTTCAGTGTGGGATAGCGGCGCCGGCATCCTGGTCACGTGGCAGCCTTTCGATTTCGGATTGCGCGCGGCAAACATCGCTGCCGCGACCGCTGGCCGCGAACGTGCCCAGGCGGCTGTGAACCGGACGCAATACGACGTATCGGTCGCTACCGCGGATGCGTTCCTGACGGTGATCGCCGCGCAACAGACGGCGCAATCTGCGCGCGCGTCTGTCGAAAGCTGGCAAGTGCTCCAGAAGAGCATTCACGCACTGGTGACCGCGGAACTGCGGCCCGGCGCCGACGAGTCGAGAGTGGAGGCCGAGTTGGCGCTCGCGCAGACGCAATTGGCACAGGCCGAGCAGGCCATCGACATCGCCCGCGCGACGCTGGCTCAGTTCGTGGGTATCGCGCCATCCCAAATCAATCTCAATGCGGGCAAGCTAGTAAGCGAATTGCCGCAGGAACACGCCGAGCCGCCGTTGCAAACGGCTGCCAATCCGCTCGCCATGGAGCAGAATACCGCGATCGCGCAAGCGCAATCCCAACTCACGACGCTCGAAAAGACGTACTATCCGCAGTTCTTTGTACAGGGTCTGGCGGCTGCACGCGGAACCGGCATGTTGACGGATGGCGCACGCCTCGGCGGATTGAATGGTTTGGCGCCCACTACCCAAAACTACGGCATTGGACTTACCGTTCTGTTCCCGGTGATGGATAAGTTCGCAATTCGTGAGCAGGAAACCATGCAGTCGGCCAATATTCGCGCCGGCCAGGCGCAATATTCTTTGATCGCGACTAATCTGCAGGCCCGGTTCGACACCGCAGTGGCGACGCTGACCGGCGCACGACGTATTGCAGCGAATACTCCCGTGGAAGTTTCGTCGGCCCGCGTCGCTCTTCAACAAGCCACTGCCCGCTACCAGTCCGGACTGGCCCCGATCGACGATGTTGCGCAAGCCCAACGGCTGCTGGTTCAGGCGCAAATCGATGACGCCTTGGCTCGCTTAAATGTGTGGCGCGCGCGGCTCCAAGTAGAGACCGCTCGCGGAAATATTCAACCGTTCGTTGCAGAAGCAAGCCAATGATTTCGCGGGAGGGTGAAAGATGCGTTTAGTTTTAGCCGCTCTTAGCAGACCCATCACCGTGGTAGTGGCCCTGGTCGCGATTGCGCTCTCAGCCATCCTCGCGGTTCAGCGAATGCATGTTGATATCTTTCCGCAGGTGGGCGATCCAGCCATTTACGTCTCGCAGCCTTACAGCGGCATGGATCCGGCACAAATGGAAGGATATCTGACTTACTACTACGAGTATCACTTCCTCTACATCACTGGCATCGATCACGTCGAGAGCAAGAGTATCCAGGGCGCCACCCTCATGAAACTCGTGTTTCACGAAGGCACTAACATGAGCCAGGCCATGTCGGAGACCGTGGGCTACGTCAATCGCGCCCGATCGTTCATGCCGCCTGGAACGGTCCCACCGTTCATCACGCGCTTTGACGCGGGCAGCGTTGCGGTCGGCCAGCTTGTGTTCAGTAGCGCCAGCCACACTCTGGGCGAACTGCAGGATTACGCCATCAACCGCGTCCGTCCGCTTTTTGCTACGTTGCCCGGCGTCTCCGCGCCTCCGCCGTTCGGAGGAAACCAGCGGACCATCGTCGTGACGTTGGATCCCGACAAGCTCCGCCAGTATCAGATTTCTCCGCAAGAGGCCATCGCCGCCGTCAGCAAATCCACTCTCGTGATGCCGTCGGGAAACATGTGGACCGGCGAAGTGGAGCGGATCGCGCGAACCAACGCGTCGCTTGGCGGGAACCTTTCCGAGTTGCTGAGCACGCCCATCCGGCCCGCTTCGGGGACTTCGATTTATCTGCGGGACATCGGGACGGTGGAGAACGGCACGGATATCATTTCCGCCTACGCTCATGTAGATGGCAAGCGGACTGTCTATATTCCAGTCACCAAGCGCGCCGATGCATCAACACTAGAAGTGATTGATGCGGTGAGAGCAGCCATCCCGGCTTTCAAAAAGGTGGTGCCGGAGGACGTGGACGTGAGCCTGCAATTCGATCAGTCGCCTTACGTGACCAATTCGCTCAAGGGCCTGGTTACCGAAGGCTTGCTGGGTGCGGCGCTCACGGGTTTGATGGTTTTGATTTTCCTCCGCGATTGGCGCAGTGCGCTGATCGTCATCATGAACATCCCGTTCGCGCTGCTGAGCGCCGTAATTTTGCTGTGGGCCACCGGGCAGACCATCAACATCATGACCTTGGGAGGCTTGGCGCTGGCAGTCGGTGTCCTGGTGGATGAGGCGACGGTCGAGATCGAGAATATTCACACCCGCATGCTGCCCGGCGTCTCGCGAGCCCGCGCTGTCGTGGAGGCGTGCAGCCGTACCGCGATCGCGCGGCTGCTTTCCATGTTCTGCATCCTCGCGGTGTTTGTTCCCTCGTTCTTCATGGTGGGTGTGAGCCGTCAGTTGTTCGTGCCGCTGTCGCTGGCAGTTGCATTCTCGATGATCGCGTCCTACTTGCTGTCCAGCACGTTGGTGCCGGTATTCTCGACCTGGCTGATGCGCGAAGCACACCGCGGCGAGGAAGGAGAGGGCCTATTCGGCCACTTGCGTTCGTTCTATGGAAGCTACTTGAACGGGGTCCTGCGATTCCGCTGGCCGCTCGCCTTGTTTTACATCGTCGCGTCGATTGGCTTGTTGTACGTCCTGGTACCACGCCTCGGGACCGAATTGTTCCCCGACGCCAACGCCCCTCTGCTTCGCATCCGCTTGCGCGCACCAGCTGGTACTCGCATCGAGGAAACCGAGCGCATCGTCCTCCGTGCCCTCGACGTGATTCAGCACACTGCGGGCCAGGACAACGTTATTATTACGAGCGATTTCGAAGGACTCATTCCGTCGAGTTATCCCGTCGACTTGATCCATCTGTTCACCAGCGGACCTCAGGACGCCATTATCCAGGTTGCGTTGAAGCCGGACGCACCTCGTGGCGAAGAGCTGCGTGAACAGCTGCGCCAGAACCTGCAAACGAAGCTACCCGACTGCCACGTTTCCTTTGAAGCTGGAGACATCGTCACGCAGGTGATGGGCTTCGGTTCGCCCACGCCTGTGCTGGTAGACGTCCAAGGGATTAATCTGCAAGACTCGTACGCCTATGCGCAGAAGGTGCGGGCACAAATGGCCAAGCTGAGCTTCCTGCGCGATCTCCAGTTCCAGCAGGAGGAGAACTATCCGACGTTGGATATCGACATCAATCGCGACCGCGCGGGCCAATTCGGTCTCAGCATGGCTGACGTCGTGCACTCGGTGGTGCCGGCGACTTCCTCCTCACGATTCACCGATCCCAACTACTGGCGCGATCCGAACTCGGGCAACGCGTTCCAGATCCAGGTGGAGCTGCCACAAAACCAGTTGCAAAGTGTCGAACAGATCGCCAACGTTCCAGTGATGCCCAGTGGCTATACCAAGCCACTTCTGGACGATATCGCGGGCCTCAAGCTGGGCACGATGCCGGGCGAAATCGATCGTTACAACGGCCAGCACGTCATCAGCATCACAGCGAACCTGCACAATGCGACCCTGGGCCAGGCAGTCCTTCCAATCCACCAGGCCGTGTCGGCGGCAGGGGCGCCTCCTCGCGGCATTTCGGTACAGTACCGCGGCCAGATTCCACCGCTCGATCAGACGATTTCCGGATTGCGTGTGGGTTTGTTGCTGGCCGTGCTGGTGATTTTTCTCCTGCTGTCCGCCAACTTCCAATCGATGCGCTTGGCGCTCGCCATCATCCTGACGCTGCCGGCAGTACTCTGCGGTGTGGTGCTGATGTTGCTTGCGACCCACACCACGCTTAACATTCAGTCGTTCATGGGCGCCATCATGGCAGTCGGCATCGCAGTCGCCAACTCAATTTTGCTGGTCACCTTCGCGGAGCGAGCGCGGCACGAAGGCCGGCCGCTGCTGGACGCTACTCGCGAGGGCGCGACCAGCCGTTTGCGTGCGATTTTGATGACCGCCGCCGCGATGATTTTCGGAATGGTCCCACTGGCGATCGGGTTCGGTGAGGGAGGTTCGCAGGCAGCGCCGCTGGGCCGTGCCGTCATCGGCGGGCTGATTGTAGCCACATTCGCCACGTTGACCATCCTTCCTTTGATCTACGCGATCCTGCAACGCAGAGCATCCGTTACTTCGCCATCTCTCAATCCAACGGATCCGACGAGCCGATATTATGATGCGACCTAAGACACTCATTGCGACGAGCCTTTTGCTGGCCTCCGGCGCGTTTGCACAGTCCAGCGATCTTGCGCCGGTCATCTCAAAGCCAGTCTCCCGGACCGTCGATCTGCCCGCTGAGATCTGGCCCTACTTGACCGTGTCGCTGCATGCCAAGGTGCCCGGCTATGTCGAGCGCGTGCTGGTGGATCGGGGTAGCGGAGTGAAAGAAGGCGAGCTTCTCATCAATCTGACCGCTCCCGAAATGGACGCACAAATTGCCGAGGCGGAGTCCAAGTTCCAGGCGGCGGAGGCGGACCGGCTGCAGGCGGAAGCGCAGTTGGCGGGCGCCCAAAGCACCTACGAGCGCACTCAGGAGGCCGCCAAGACGCCCGGAGCCATCGCCGGAAACGATCTGGTTCAAGCGCAAAAGCAAGTGGAGGCGGCTCAGGCGCTGGTCAACTCCAGGCAGCGTGCGAGCGCCGCGGCGCAATCGGCAACCAACGCGTTGAAGGTGATGCTGGCGTATCTGAAGATCACCGCGCCCTTCGATGGCGTGGTCACCGACCGTCTAGTGCATCCGGGCGCGCTGGTGGGTCCGCCTTCGGATCCGGCGCTGCTCGTCATCCAGCAGGTTTCGCACTTGCGCGTGGTCGTTCCCGTCCCGGAGGAGAGCGTAGGCGGAATCGTACGTGGAGCGAATGTCGAATTCACGGTTCCTGCGTATCCTGGCCGCGTTTACTCGGCCAAGATCGCCCGCGTCGCTGAAGCCCTGGATCAGAAGACCCGTACCATGCCCGTGGAACTGGACGTCATGAATCGCGACGGCTCGCTCGCTCCCGGCATGTACCCCAGTGTGAAATGGCCCGTGCGGAGCCAAGGCGCTGAGTTGTGGGTGCCGAAGACCAGCGTCGTGACCACTACGGAGCGCATCTTTGTAATTCGGAATCACGATGGCCGCGCTGAGTGGGTTGACGTGAAGAAAGGCGTAGCGGAAGGTGACTTGGTGGAAGCATTCGGGAATCTGAAGCCGGGCGATATGATATTGCGGCGCGCGACCGACGAAACGAGAGACGGCGCGGCGATACAGACTGTGGCCAAGGCGAAGTAGACGATGCCAAACGCAGACCTCTCCAAACTCTGGGAAGAGCACACCAATCACGAGTTCACGACTCGCGATACCGAGGCCACTCTGGCCACAATGTTGGAAGATGCGTACGTCAATCACATTCCGGTGATGACGGGAGGAAGCGGCAAAGCCGCGCTGCGCGAGTTTTATTCGCGGCAGTTTATTCCTAGCATGCCGCCCGATACGACGCTCACTCCGATCTCGCGCACCGTCGGCGAGGACCAACTGGTGGACGAGATGATTTTCTCTTTCACCCACACCCAAGAGATGCCGTGGATGTTGCCGGGTGTTCCTCCGACCCATCGCCCTGTGAGGGTCGCGTTGGTAGCGATTGTGCGCTTCCGCGACGGCAAACTCGCGCACGAACACATCTCTTGGGATCAAGCTTCGGTGCTCAAACAAATCGGATTGCTCGCCGATCCATCACTGCCGGTGTGCGGAGCCGAAGCTGCGCGAACAGTAGAGTCCGGCGCGTCCTGAGCCCGGCGGCACGCGGAACGATCATTTCCCGAGGTGCGGGAGATCGCGTTCGTTCTCGTTGCAGATGTACTCCATCAGGTTGTCGTCGCGAGAAAGCTCAGAGACCTTCTTCATCGTCCAGGGCTTGGCGTAAGCGCCTGGATCGTCGACGGTGATCTCGTATTCGAGGTGCCCCAGGTCGGGGCGCCGGTAGCGCTCGGTGACGTGTAGCTTCTCGGTTGCCGGAAGGCCGCCGAAACCTACCCAAGCCTTGCCGTTGAACCCAACGGTATCGACCACCAGCGTGTCTCCGTCCCAGTGGCCGATGGAGTGCCCGAGCCACGAAGGATTCGGATCCTGCGGATGGGGGCGTCCGTCCAGATAGACTTGCCGCGGGAATTCGCCCTCATAGAGCATCACCAGGAGCCGGGGAGTCTGAACGAACTTGTAAGGAAAAAGGAAGGTGGACATGACCACGCCGAGAGGTAAGCAGCGCGATGACGGAATATCTTTGTTCTGGGTGGCCTGCCGCTCCTTGATGAGCGCCGCGGCCCACGGCAGTGGCTCAGGATTCCCTGGGTCTTTAGGAAAGCTGGCAAGCCACATTCCCGAGAGGTCGGGTTTGCCGTCGGGCATGCGCGGTGTTGGTCCCGAGGGAACGTCATGCGCACCAGCGAGCTTCGTGTAAAAGTCGCGATCTTCGCCCAAGGTGTTCACCTGGACGTCATCGAGATGGATGTCCACGCGCGACGTTTTTCCGGACTCCACGGCGAGTTTCTGCTGACGGAATGGCACCAGGCCAGGTGCGCCCGCCGTGAGTTCGTAAGTGCCGGCGGGCAATTGCGAAAGAGTGTAGCGGCCGTCCGCGGCGCTTTCTGCCCGGTAGGTTACGCCGGTGGCCGAATTCTTTGCCTGAATCGCTGTCTTGGCGATGGGCGCGCGGTACGCATCGGAGACGATACCGCTGATGCCGCCGCTTTGCGCGAACGCCGCCGAAGCCAACAAGAACAACGCCACTAGGCGCATGCTCCGCCTCCTCTCGGTGGGAAACTAACACATTATTGCATTACGCCTTGACCCGCTCAGCCGAGTTGCTCGAACGCATGACCGGCGCGCAGCACTGTGGCGTCGCCGCCGAGCCGGCCCACGTTCATCATCTAACCGCGCCAGGCATCCTGCAACCGCTTCACGACGTGGCATTCTCGCTCCCGTTCAACTCGCTCAACGCGCGGCCCAGGGCTTCAACGAATCCATCCAACTCGGCTTCGCTCATGGGCGTCGATAAACAACCGAAAATTCCGCGTGGCGAGAGGATGAAGCCGCACTCCAGCATCTTATGACACAGGCCGCCGTAGATCGGGTTGGTTCGCGAAAAGCCGCTAAGCGATCGGAAGTCGATGAGTTCGTCGGCCGTAAGATGCGCGAGAAACATCGACCCGCCGCCGCAGACTTGCGCGGATCTCCGGGTATCGCGGAAAAGGCGCCGCAGCCGATCGCGAACATATTCACCTAAATGATTCAGCCGGTCGAACGCTTCGGGCGTCATGCAGCGCATGGTTTCGAGACCAGCCGCGATGGTTACTGGATTCGCATTAAAGGTTCCGCCGTGATGCACCTTGAGCGCGCTGGTGTGATCGAAGACCGACATCACGCGCCGCGACCCCGCCACAGCGCCAACCGGAAATCCGCCGCCGATAATCTTTCCGAAGGTCGCAAGATCCGGCGTGACCCCGTGAGCGTGACACGCGCCATGATAGTCGAGACGAAAATTCAGGACCTCGTCGGCGATCAGAACAATTCGGTGACGGGCGGTTTCCTCGCGCAGGAGAGAAAGAAATCCCGGACGCGGCGCAATCATGCCGATTCCCAGGGGCATCGGATCCACCAGCACGGCAGCCAGATCGTCCTTGTTTTGCTCGATTAGGTTGCGGCAGGCTTCCGGCCGATTCCACGGTAACACGACGACATCGCGCGCGACGCTCTCTGGCGTACCGGGTTCGGTGATTGAAACGGGAGCGTCAGCGTCGCCCCACGCGCCGGGCGTTGGACCTTCGCTCACTTCCGCGTAGTCGTAGAGCCCGTGATAGGCGCCTTCGAACTTCGCGATTTTTGATCTGCCGGTGAAGGCTCGCGCAGCCTTGATGGCGAGCATCACTGCTTCGCTGCCGGAATTACAGAAGCGGATCTGTTCCACGTATGCGACGCGCGCCGCGAGCAACTCCGCCAGCTCCACTTCTTCAGGGGTCGGCATGGTGAACGCAGTTCCCAGCGCGGCGCGGCGTTGCACCGCTTCAGTTACCCGGGGATGCGCATGCCCGAGAATCAGCGACGTGTAGTTATTCAGGAAGTCGACGCGCTCTTCGCCCTCGACGTCGGTGATGCGGCAACCGCTGCCGCTGCGTGCGTAGATCGGGTAGGGATGAAGCGCGACGGAGTGCCGCGTGTTGCCGCCGGGCATCACCCGGGATGCGCGCTCGTAGAGTTGGCGCGACAAAGCATCGGGCTTGCGGTATTTCTTCAACGAAAGCACTCAACCTCCCGCTTGGCGCAGCTCCGCCAGCATGCGGCGAAGCGCGTTCTCAATCCGCGCCGTTTCTTGCGCCACTCGCGACGGATCTTTCAACCGGATAGCTTCCGCCAATCCGGGCAGCGGCTGGCCATCATACAGCGAATAAATGTTCCAGCCATAGATCACGTGCCGGTACCAGTGTTCGGCCGGACTGCCGCTCTCATCTAATAAATCTTGTTCCAGATGCGTCAGGTGATCGTTCAACGATGCCGTGGACGCGTCCGGCCAGCGTCCGCTCTCGACATTTTCGTCGATGCTCTGTTCCAGCGCCGCGAATCGAGTCTCGATTTCCGCAGCGAGCGCCTTCGCGGTATCCAAATTGAGTTTTACATCGCCCCATGTACCCGCATCGTCGAGAAATGCGGAGATCTTGTGGGCGTAATGCGAGTAGCGATAGGGAAGCACGGCCGCGTCGGCCAGCCGCATGACGGTGACGCCAAAGACTTGTGCCAGATTCCGTGCGACGTGGAAACCGGGATCGCTGAAGTGCTCGACGTAATATCGGGAGTCGTAATTGGAGTGATAAGTGCCGTAACTGCCTTCGAAATCGTATTGCAGAGATAGAGTAGGAAGCCCGAGGTAATCTTGGAACGCTACGAAATCGGCCCCGCTACCTAGAGCGGCCAGTTCGACTTCATGATTCTTCGTGCCCACGCTTTCGCTCCGCCACTCGTCGTACATCGTGCCGCGCCCGCTGAGTGCCGGCACATCCTGCGTCACCTGGATCATAAAGTCGCGCAAGGACGGCGTTCCACCACCGGAAAAGTGGCCTTGCATGAACAGATCGGTATTGATGTAGGCGACCGCTTTCTGACGCAGTTCACGTTCGAACGCCTCGGCGTATTCGGTGGAACCAACCAGTCCCGGCTCTTCGGCATCCCAGAAGGCGAAGACGATGGAGCGCTCGGGCGTCCACCCCTGCTTCGCCAACACGGCAAGAGATCGCGCCGTTTCGTAGACGCCCGATGTTCCGCTGCCGGGGTCCATCCCGCCGAACGTCCACGCGTCGTGATGCGTGCCGAGCACAACCCAGCGGTCGGGATTTCGTCCGGGCAGGCGCGCGATGATGTCGCGAATGGGACGCCGGCTCGCATCCATCTGCACGTTCATGTGGACCACCGAGGGTCCAGCGCCTAAGCGATACGCGAACGGCAAACCGCCCTGGAAACCGGCCGGCACGCCGGGACCGCGCAATTGGCTGAGAATTTTGGTTGCCTCCCGGTAGGAAAGAACAATCGCGGGAATGCGGGGAAGCGTGGGCGCGGTGGCGGGGTCGAGCACCTTCGAATCGGCGCGTGCTCCCACGCCTGGCGACAACGGATCGCCATGCCAAAACCAACTGTATTTCCCGTTGCCGTCCTGGGATTGAAAATCCGCGCGCCATGGACCTTCGGGCCACGTCAGTCCCTTGGCGTAGCCATCGTCGGCGGGATCGCTGTAGATAATGATGGCCGCGGCGCCGTGTTCCTGCGCGGTGTGGATCTTTACCGCTCGGTGGCTCTTGGCATAGCGAGCCATCACGATTTTGCCTCGCACGTCGACTCCGGCGGCTTCGACCTTGGCATAGTCGGGCGGCAATCCATAATTCACATACACCACCGGCGCTCGAACTTCACCCGAGGCGGAATACGCCACGAACGCCGGGACCAATTCTGGATTTGCCGAGTCCGGATCCAGCGGATTGGCGGGCTCCCGGACATTGATAGGCTCCTTAGTGGGCTCGACAAGTTCGATGCTGATGGATCGCGGAGTCGAGAGATAAACCTGAAACTCGTGAACCTCAGTCTGAAGGCCGGCGCTCTGCAAGCCTTGGCGAATGGTCTCGGCAACGGCCATGGATGCGGGCGTGCCCGCCATATGCGGCCGCTTGGTGATCGTTCGATGGAACCGGGAAATCGACTCAGTGGAAAGCTGGGCCGTGTACTTCGCCTCCGCAACACGTTCTTGAACCATGGAGCGACTGGAAAAGCCGAGCCGCGCGTCCGGGCTTGCTGCATACACAAATACGAACAATAGTGCGACACCAGCGACGGCAAGGAAGATTATGCGTCTCATATGGGCGAAGAACGGCGAAAAGCAAAATATATCGGCACTCCGATTAGAACGATTACGACGCCTGGGAAAGTCGTCGATGGACGATAAACAAACAGCATCGCCAGGATCACAGCAGCGCACAAGATGTACAGCACCGGCACCACGGGATAACCCCAAGTGCGATAGGGCCGGTCGGCTTCCGGGCGAAGCCGCCGCAGGCGGAACACTGCCGCGATGGTGAGGATGTAGAACAACAAGTCGGCCGACACGACGTAGTCGAGCAGATTGCTGTAGAGACTGCCGAAGGCGCCAGTGGATGGATTGTAGGTGCGGACTAAAACCAAGAAGCCGGCCCATGCGCCTTGCATCGCGAGTGACGCGCCGGGAACGCGGGCTTGATTGATCGTCCCAGCGCGCCGGAAAAACAGACCGTGGCGCGCCATGGCGAAGTAAGCACGGGCCCCCGATAGGAGCATGCCATTTATGCAACCGACACCGGAAATCATGATGACAATTGCCATCAGCGCCGCGCCCGCGGTCGGGAATACCGCTTCGACCATAGCAGCAGCGACGCGATCCGCTGGCGCGTGTTGAATTTTCTCCAATGGCAGGACGGCAGCGTAGGCGAAGTTAGCGCCGACATACAAAGCGATGACGATGCCTGTGCCCAAAGCGAGCGAAAGCGGTACGTTGCGGCGCGGGTTCCTGACTTCACCCGCGGTGAATGTGATGCTGTTCCAGCCATCGGCCGAAAACAGCGAGCCGACTTGGGCGATGCATAAGGCGGCCACCAGGCCAAACAAAGTCTCTGGCGTGACTCCTGGCGCAACCGGCGTGTACCCTTGCGGCTTCCACAGATTCGTGAAATTCGATCGGTGCGCGAGGCCCCATCCCACCGCTCCCACAACAATCACGCCCAGCAACGCGGCGAGCTTCGCGGAGGTGAACGTATTCTGAATCGCCTTCCCATAATTGATCCCGCGTACGTTACTCCAAGTCAACAGCGCGATCAGCAAAACACCGACGAGTTGTGCAGTGGAAAGCGAAATAGCGTAGGTTCTCGTCACATGGATGGGCGGAACGATATACGCGCTCTCCGAGATTCGCGGCCACAGAATGCCCAGGTATCGAGCGAAGCCCACGCCCACTGCCGCGACAGTTCCGGTCTGGATCACCATGAACAAGGTCCAGCCGTACAAAAATCCGCACAGTGGCGACCACGCCTCGCGCAGATAGACGTACTGGCCTCCAGCTCGCGGCATCATCGCCGCCAGCTCGCCATAGGACAGGGCAGCGGCGATAGTTAACAATCCGGTAATGACCCAGGACGCGAGCAGCCATCCGACGCTGCCCACCTGCCGCGCCATGTCGGCTGAGACGATGAAGATTCCGGCGCCGATCATAGAGCCGGCGACGATCATGGTGGAGTCGAACAAGCCGAGGCTCTGCTGGAGACCGCTCGAAGTGTCCGGTTCTGAGACTGCCGCGGCCCCGGGCTGATTCATGGAGGTTTCTGCGATCGTACCAAGTTATCGCGGGATATCACAATTATGGTAGGGTTGGTGGCCGTGTAGCTCATGCGTTTAACGATTCAAGAGGCGCATCACTTAGTCGGGCGCGTCATGGCGACGCTGGGCCACGATGCCCCCGACGCCGAATTAATCGCCGATCACCTGATGGATTGCGAGCTGCGCGGGCTCCAATACGGCGGACTGGCGCGAGCGATCAGTATCGCCGAGCGGATCGAGCGACATGGTGACTGTCGCCGTCCCATCAGTATTCTTCATGAGACGCCGGTCTCTGCCCGGCTCGATGGTGGCGATCACATCGGCTACATCGTCGCGCACCGTGCAACGACTCTGGCAATCGAGAAGGCACAGGCCGCCGGGATTGCGGTGGTTGGCGCTAATGACACCTGGTACACGGGCATGCTGTCTTATTACGCCGAGATGGCGGCCGCTCAGGGCCTGGTGAGCGTGATCGCGTCCAACGCGTCACCTTGGGTCGCGCCATATGGAGCCACAGAGGGTCGGCTCGGCACCAATCCAATCTGTTTCGGATTCCCGAGCGCAGACGATCCGATCATTCTTGACATAGGTACGTCGGCGATAATTCACGCCGAAGTGACACTCGCGCGCCGCTTGGGCGACCAATTGCCGAAGAACGTCGCCTTCGACCGCGACGGCCATCCGACGCGCGATCCCGCGGCGGCTCTTGCGGGCGCCTTCGCAACGTGGGGCGGCCATAAGGGATCCGGCCTCGCCATCGTGGTGCAGCTTCTCGGCATCCTGGCAGGCTCGCCGGCGATTCCGCCTGAACTCGAAGGCTTCGGTTATATCATCGTGGCGATGCGTCCTGATCTGATGGGCCCCGCGGAAGCATTTCACGAGAATGTATCGGCGTTTGCGCAGTCGGTGCGGTCGGCGCGGCCTGTTGAGGGCGGCTCGTCGGTCCGCATGCCGTTCGATCGTTCGCGCCAGGAGCGGAACAGGCGGCTGTCCGAGAATGCCATTGAGGTCCCCGATGTTCTATTCACACAGTTGGCGCGGATATCTGAACGCGCACGGCAGTAGAATATCCAGTGAAACGGGGAGGTGCCGATTGACTCGTCGCCATTTGTTTTCCTTTGTACTGCCAGCCGCGCTGGTTGTGGGGTGGGCTGGTCCGGTTTGCGCGCAGAAGTGGAGCGTGGGCCGCACGCCCGATGGCCAACCGGATCTCGAAGGCGTCTGGGACGCAGCCAGCCTGACTCCGTTAGTGCGTCCCTCGGAGCTGGGCAACAAGGAGTTCTATACGCCCGATGAAGTGGCGGCGTATGAGAAGAAACGTACGCATGACCTCAACGGGGACCGCCGCGATGGGTCGGCTGAAACCGATCTCGGCCGCGCCTACAACGACGGCTGGTTTGACCGCGGCGCGCATTTAGCCAGCGACCGGCGCACGTCCCGCCTGATCGATCCGCCCAATGGCAGGTTCCCGGCGATGACGCCCGAGGCCGCGAAAAAGTACGCGGAAATGCACGCGTGGCTCGCCGAGCACGCCGACGACAGCGCCGAAAACCGAACGCTGCCCGACCGGTGCCTTGTGTTCTCGCAATCCGGGCCGCCATTCCTGCCTGGAAATTACAACAACTTCTATCAAATCGTTCAGGCTCCCGGCGTGGTCGCGATTTTCTCGGAAATGGGGCATCAGGCGCGCACGATTCCGCTGGTTAATCGACCGGCAGCCGCGCCGCGCCTCCCGCAAAACTTGAGGCAATGGGAAGGCGTTTCGCTGGGCCACTGGGAGGGAGAAACGCTGGTGATTGAAACCACCAACTTCCGCGCCAGCGATCAGAGCCGCTTCGGCGTTCAATACGACGGCATGAGCGACGAAAACTTGCGGGTGACCGAGCGCTTGATGCGCACTGGTCCGCATACCATTACCTATCGTGCGACGATTGTCGATCCCACCGTGTATACGCAGCCGTGGACGGTGGAGTTTCCCATGGAAAAGACGAAAAGCGCGATATTCGAATACGCGTGCCACGAAGGCAACTACGGGTTGGCCGATATTCTCTCCGGTGCGCGCGCCAAGGAAAAGGCAGCGCTCAAGAAGTAGCCGCTACTGGCGACTAAACTTCACTCCATTTTTCAGCAGCTCTTCGTAACGCGCCGGGTCCAGGTTGTTTTCGGCACAGACATATTCCTGGACACGAGTTCCCTCGCGCAACATGAGACTGGTATGGATGGTCCAAGGATTGGTCAGAACCTTGGGGTCTTCCATGGTGACGTCATAGTTGATGCGGTCTTTGTCCACGCGCGTATAGCGCTCCGTGACGTGCAGTGCTTCAGTGTGAAATGTCCCAGTGCCGGTGAGCCAGGTTTTGTCGTTGAAACTGGTCACGTCCACCACCAGCGTGTCTCCCTCCCAGTGCCCCACCGAGTCGCCCATGTACGTTGGAACCATATCATCAGGATGTTTTGCATTCAACGGAATCACACGGAAGACGTTCATGTACTCGTAGAGAATAATCACCTGCTCTGGAGTCTGGACGATTTGCACCGGAAAAAGCCCGGTAATCGTGAGGCGCGGCACGCCCGGCGGCAAGCACAAAGCCGACGGATCGTCGATGCCTCGCTTGTTAAAAGACTCGAGAACCTTCTTGGCGGCCCATGGCTGATAAGGCGCGGGAGTGTTTACCACTTGTTGCGACGCCGGACTCGCGGGCGCCGTGGGATCGCGGCCCGTGCCGCCCACGCCGAGTCCTGAATTAGCTTCCTCCCAGGATCCTTTTCGAGTGCTGCCACCTTGCCAGACTCCCGTCAGATTCGGTTTGCCATCCGGCATTCGCGGAACGGCGCTTTGCGCGGAAAGACACGACGGAATGCCCGCGGCTAGAATCGTCGCCAGAAGAAAACGTGGTCTCATTGGGGCACTTTCACTGCTGGCGCGTTTCCGCCGTCTCCAGTACCCGCCGGTGGCCCAAAGAACAGCTTCTTCCCATCCGAAAACGTTATTTCCCGCGAATGCCCCCAGTTGGTTCCGTCTCGCGCGCGCCAGCCGAAGACCGTTACTGTGTCGCCAACTTTCATAGTGACGTCCTTCCTCCAGCCAGTCCGGGAAAGAACAACCGGCGGATACCCTTCAAATTTCCAATTCGCGACGTTGCCCTGGTCATCTTTGACATCCATGAACAAGTGGCTGTGCGGGTTGGTCCATTCGATTTTCGTGATGACGCCAGTTACGGTGACAGGCTTGTCTGCGTCATATTCCGCGCCGAACGAATGATGCGCGATTAAGGGAACTGCCGCGAGACAGAGGGGGAAAACCAACCACCACAACGAACGCAACGGATGTTCCATGCTCACCTCGGCTCTCAAGTGTACAAGAATCCGGCTGAGAGATGAAGCGCGGCTGCTTAAGGTCGCGGCCACGCGTGACACAGTGCGCACGCTGTACTCGCATTGTGCGCCTGATGGCAACTGATGCAGCTCGCCATGGCTAATACGCTGGTGGTCTGAGCCATCGCATCCAGTTGGGCAACATTACCGTGACACATGATGCACTGCATGCCGGCCTGCAAATGTTTGCGGTGCGTCCAGGTCACTCCGGGCGTCAGCTGATAAACGCGCACCCACGCAATCGTCTGCGCGATTTCCTGGTGGCACACCATGCATGTGGCAGTGGCGGGCAACGTCATCTGAGCGCCCGGATCCGGATTCGTGTGGCATTGCTGGCAATAGAGCCCCATTGCGATGTGCGCCTTATGGCTGAATGGAATGGGCTGCTGCGGCGCTGGATGCGCTGCGAGATTGTCAGGTACTTCTTGCTTGGCCGCGGGTTGTTGCCCTCCGGCGCAGAATGCGAGCAACAGCAGGGCAGTGAGGCCGACGGGCCGGATCATGACTTCTTGCTCCCCACCTCTTCAATACTCGTGCCCAAATCCTTGAATATGGCGGCTGCGGCATTGCGTCCCGGGAAGCCGGTGATGGAGCCGCCGGGCGGTGTGCATGCGCCGGTCTGGTAGAGACCCGGGATCGGCATTTTGTAGGACGCCATCTGCGGCAGGCGGCGGTCGCCCGCATGCACGCTTCCGCGCCACATGGCGGGATTCATGCGTTCGATGTCGGCGGGGCTTTCGAGGAATTTCGCGAGCACCTTGTCCGGTGTCAGATTGGGTGCCACGCGGCGAAGCCGGTTAAAGCACGCTTCGGCGACCTGCTCCTTGATCTTGTCCCAATGTTTGGGACCGCCGTCGGCAAGATCGTATGCCATGGTGCCTTCGATCTTCACGGTGTGGTGCCCGGCCGGAGCCCGCGTGGGATCGCCCACCGAGGGACTCACGATTTGAAGTGGCGTGTCTTCCACCCAGGCTTCACCGCGCGCGTTGTAGGAATTCAGGAGCAGAACACTTTCGGGCCGATCCATCAGTACAGCTTCCGTGCTTGATATGGTTCCGCCACCCGCCAACGGATACTGTGGGGCCTCGGTGGTGGCGTAGTGGAATTGAATCATGGCGTGCTCGGGCTGGAATGCATCCAGCATGGTGTTGAACTCGTCGCCCCACAACTCGCGCGGCGCCATGTTCACGATGTGTTTCAGGTGGATGGTGGAAACCACCGCTTTGTCAGCGCGGTATTTGCTTCCGTCGGCGCATTCCACGCCCAAACATTTTCCGTTCTCGACGATCAACTGCACTACCGGCTTGTTGGTCAGGATCACGCCGTTGTGCGCTTCGATAAATCGCCCCAGTGACACGCTCAACATTCCCGAACCGCCCTTGGGGATCGGCCGTCCGTTGAGGACCTGGGTCATTAAGGAAAACGCCTGACCGCCTGTTCCTATATCGCCGCCTGCTACTCCGCCGAAATGACCGCAGGCCAGGCATCCCGCCCGGAGATGGCGGCTCTCAAAGAGCACACCAGTGGCATCGTAGCCGGACATGGCATTAAGCTGCTGCCAGAATTTTGCGCGGCGCATTGATCCTCTGCCGGCCGACCCGCTCTCTGTGTACGCCTTGTATTCGGGAACCAGCTTGCGAAACGTTTCGGCGTCCTTCTTCGAAATTTTCGCGATGGTCTCGCAGGTACGGTCGAGATCGCGCCACACCGTGATCGACGCGCCATCCAGGAACGGAATGTGCATCACGAGTTCCGGATCGATGTACTCCAGTCCGTACTCGGCGAGGCTCAACTCTTTGAGCGCCGGATTACTCTGGAAACCTGAGTGGACGCTGGAGCAAAGATCTTCCTTGAATCCCGGCAGGCACACTTCGGCGGTTTTGCAGCCTCCTCCGATGGTGGGCCGGCCTTCCAACACCAACACCTTGTAGCCTGCTTTTGCCAGATACGCCGAGCAGACCAGGCTGTTGTGTCCCGCGCCGGCCACTACAAAATCGAAGCGCTCGCCTGTGGCGCTCGATTGGGCTTTGCTGGACTGAGCGAAGGCCAGTGGAGCTAGTGCTGCCGCCTCCTTCATGAATCCACGCCGGGTTGTCTCACTCATACTCGTCCTCCAATCGACGCGCGGTGCCTGGTGCATAGCTAATCATATTTCCTACGTTGATGTATACTCCGAGAGGTTGAGCGGCCAGGGTCGTTCGGATCATTCGAGGGGGGAACTTATGAATCGCTCGTTCGGCAATTCTCTCACCATCGCGATTGCGTCCATCGCATTCACCGGAACGCTTGGTTTCGCCACGGGGCCCGCCGATGATGCCGTCGTGACGGCAGACAGAGCTGTCGTCGCCGCACTCGTGAAAGGCGATAAAGCAGCAGCGAACAAATGGTTGGATCAGGATTTTAGCTGGATCGATTCCGAAGGGATCATGTGGTCGAAAGACGACGCGTTTCGCGCGGGGCTGAAGCCGCTGGTTGCCGCGGGGGAAGACGTTAAGGTTCTCGAACACAAGTATGGCAGGCGCGTGGTGTGGATCCAGTGGAATCAGGGCAACAAGTACTCGGCCCGGTTCTGGGTGAAGCGCCCGTCGGGTTGGAAACTTCTGCACACCACGGAGATCGCTGCGGTTCCGAAGCGCGATTTTCAGACGGTTGCGCCGGCCTATGACATCCCCTGCAACAACCCGTGCAAGGCGGTTCCCTACAAGCCGTTAAGCGCGGGAGAAAAGGCGGCGCTGGATGAGTGGCAAGAGCAGGAATCCAGCCAGGCGAATTGGGAAAAACATGTTGCCGACGACATGGACCAGCGCGTGGTGAGCACCTATGGTGGGTCTTCGCCTTCCAAAGCCGATCGCATCGCGGGAATGAACCGGCGCAAGGCAGAGAACGCGAGCGCGCCGAAGGTGGGCGCTGCTCCCGCGCTGTGGATCCGTACCTGGGATTTTGATGACGCAGTGGTCATGGTCTCGATACAACCGACCTACGGCGACAAGGCTTATTGGTCGAGCCGGGTGCTGGCGAAGAACGCGGCCGGCGTGTGGCAGATGATGGAGAGCTATCACAACTACGTTCTCGCTTCGCCGGTAATGACTGCTACGCCCAATCAACCGGACCTGAAGTAGACCGCTACTTCTCGGACAACCGCGCGAGAGTTTCGGCCAGGACGAGCGTGCCTTGTGCGATCGATTCGGGCGACGCGTATTCATCCGGGCGGTGGCTCACGCCGGCGCGGCAGGGAATAAACAGCATCGCGGTGGGCGCGATCCGCGACATGAAAAGCGAATCATGATAGGCGCGGCTGATCATGCGTTCGAATCGCAGCATGATGCGTTTCACAAGCTTGGATTAGCGTGTCGACTACATGCGGAGCGCACTGTGCGGGCGGATCGGCATTGACAACTTCGAGCGTTGCTTTGACGCCGCGGTGGCGCGCGACATCGTCGCAAGCCTGTTCGATTTTCCGCAACACGGAATCGCGCCGAGCTTCATCAATATCGCGCACGTCGATCTCCATCCGCACCCGGCTGGGGATGCTGTTGACGGCGCCTGGAAACACGTCGCATACGCCAACGGTCCCCACCGTGTCGGGCGAACCGCTGCATCTTGCGTTCCATTCAACAGCCAGTGCGATCTCGGCTGCGGCGAGAAATGCGTCGTGCCGATCCGCCATCAGCACTGCGCCAGCATGGCCGCCTTCACCCTCGATGGTGATCTTGAGACTGGCCGGCGCGGCGATCGCGGTGACGACGCCGAGGGGCACGTTGTGCCGCTCAAGAATTGGTCCTTGTTCGATGTGCATTTCAACGAACGCGGAATAATATCCAGGCGGCAGCCGCACTGTTGACAGCGGGCCTTCGAAACCAGCGATGGATCGAGCTTGATCGACCGAAACGCCTTCGCGATCTTTGTATCGAGCTGCGACAGCCGGATCCAGCAGACCCGAGAGGAGGCGGCTTCCGAGGCATCCGATTCCAAATCGCGTGGGCTCTTCTGATGTAAAGATCACGAGCTCTATGGATCGGCGAGGCCGGTAGCCGGCGCGTGCGAGTGCGCGAATTGCTTCCAGTCCGCCGAGCACGCCAACCGTTCCATCGAAGCGGCCGGCGTTGGGAATCGCGTCGATGTGAGATCCGGTTCCAACCGGTGCAAGGCTAGGGTCGTCGCCAATCCAACGCGCGAACGTGTTTCCGACCGCGTCTTCGCGAATGGCGAGTCCAGCTTCCCGGTAAAGTGTTTTCACGAACTCGCGCCCGCGCACATCCGCTTCCGTGAAGGCTACGCGAGTTACGACGGGCGGCGCCTCCTGAGAGATTGCGCCCAGCGCGTCGAGTTCCGTCGTCAAGCGCTTCTGATCGATTTCGAATTTCATCGCTCGGCGTTCAGCGGCCCGCGATTCCAATCCTTGTAAATAAGATATTTTGCGGGAGTCTTTCCGAGCGCTCCGAACCACTGCGGACAGAACGGAGCCATCCAGATGAAGTCGCCTTCGGTCACCGGATACCAGTGGTCGCCAAGGCGGTAGATTCCGCCACCCGAAAGCATCAATAGCCCGTGCTCCATGACATGGATCTCAACCATGGGAAGCGTTGCGCCGGGTAAGTACGTCATCGTGTTAACCGCGAAATCAAAGGACGGATGGTCCGGCACCAACGCACGCACTTCAAGTGCGTCATCGCCCATCAGAGGCGCGGCGGCAATGTCGCGTTCACGGCCGGTGAAGCAGGCCGGCGCCGGAATGCCGGGCAAGGGACGATACGGTTTTTCGATAATCGTAGCCCGCGCGGCGGCTTTAGCGGAGACAGACGCCGCTTGGTCGGGCGGAAGATACGCATAATCGCCGGGCGTCAGGCAGACGCCATTAAGTTGCACCTCTCCTTCGAGCACGTAGATGAATCGCTGCGCCGAAGCTGGTGCGACCGAACCGCCGGCCTCGAACTCAGCGGTGTATTGAGTGAATTGCGCGCCCATCGCGGGTCCGATGTGAACTATCGCGGTTGCCTTTTGCATTCCAGGCAGAGGCGCGCGTACGAACGTATCGGGTGTTTGCAAAAGATGGTCGGCTCGGTGAGCGCTGCGGGTTTGTCCTAAATGGTGCATAGGTCGGGCCGGACGAATCTGCCGGGGGTCTCTGCGACGATTTCGCCGGATGCAAACATGGTCTCACCGCGGCGTATGGTGCGCACGACAGAACCTCGAAATGTGGAGCCGAGGTAGGGACTCAACGCGTGCCGCTGCATAAGATGTTTGGGTTGCAATTGCGTCGATTTCGTCAGATCTACCAGGGCGAGATCCGCGTCCATGCCGATCGCGATGCTGCCTTTGGCCTGGATTCGAAATCGACGCGCCGGTTCGGCCGCGATCAGCGACGCGATCCGATCCAGCGACAGTTGACGACAATGATAGCCACGATCTAGCAGCACAGAAAAAGTTGACTGCACTCCGGCGATGCCGCCCCAAGCTTTTCCAAAGTCACCGGACTTCATACTTTGCGGGGCGGGGGAATGATCCGATGCAACGATATCGACCGATCCGGCGAGCAATTGCTTCCATAGAGCGTCCTGCTCGGCGGCGGCGCGCAACGGTGGCGCGCATTTTGCGATGGCCCCCAGCCGCTCGACGTCATCTTCGGTGAAGAAGAGATAGTGAGGGCAAGTCTCGATGGAGACATCCGTGCCTTGCGCGCGGGCCTCGGCCGCGAGCGCGACACCGCGTCCGGAGCTGACGTGAACAATATGCAGTTTGGCGCCTGCCTCGCGTGCGAGCAAAGTAGCGCGTTGGATGGCTTCGAGTTCGGCGATCATGGGACGGGAATTGAGGAAGTCGCGGACGCTCGTGAGATCCTGCGGCGCGCGAGTCAGCTCCTGGTTTTCCGCATGGACTGCGACAGGAAGGTCGAGCCGCGCTGCTTCACGCAGGCCGTTGTACAAGGTGAGATCGTCGGCGCGTGGAAACTCGGGCAGACCGGAATCGCACAGGAACGCCTTGAATCCGACGACGCCTCGATCGGCCAGTTCCGCCATCGCAGGGACGTTGCCGGGGATCAGCCCTCCCCAAAGAGCGAAGTCGGTGATGGAGGATTCGGCCAGCGCCGCATGCTTGCGATCGAACGCATCGGCATTCACGGTGCACGGCGTCGAGTTCAACGGCATGTCGAAAAAGAGCGTGCCACCCCCGGCCGCTAGTGCGCGGCTTCCGGAAGCGGCGCCTTCCCATTCGGTGCGGCCCGGCTCGTTAAAGTGGAGATGCACGTCGATCAGGCCGGGGAAAACATGCAATCCGCGTGCGTCGATTTCTTCGGCGGCTCCAGGAAGCTCGGGTCCGACCGCAACGATCTTGCCGTCCTCGATCGCGATGTCCTGCGTATCGCCTCGCACAACCAGGTCAGGCATGGCGCTGCTCCAACTCTTCGAGAAATCGCGTTCCGGCTTGCAGTGCATCGGCGACGTCTCCAGCAAGAACTGTTTCATCCGGATGATGGCTGATTCCTCCCGGGCTGCGCAGAAACAGCATTGCCGCCGGCATGCGGCGGGCGACAATCATCGCATCATGCCCGGCGCCGCTGGCCATGTGGTGAGCCGGGTAGTCGATAGTGCGCTCCAACATCCGCACGAGATCCGTATCCATCGCGACTGCAGCTTGATTCAAGCGCTGCTCGCATGAAACCGTAAGACTCCGGCTGGCTGCGATCTGCCGCGCGCGATGCAAAAGTCGCGCAACTAAATTGTGACGCGCAGAGTCAATCGGGTGTCTTACATCTAGAGTGGTCATGACGGCGCCCGCGATAACGTTACTTGCCCCAGGAGACACAGTTAAGCGGCCGACGCTGGCCACTGCTGCAGGAAGTGCGCGTCCTTCGCTCTCCACCGCGCTAATCCATTCCGCCGCACCAGCGAGCGCGTCGCGCCGAAGATGCATCGGCGTGGTGCCGGCATGGCGAGCTTGGCCTTCAAAAGTAACGTCAATTCGGCTCTGTCCGGAGATCGATTCTACGATACCCACAGACATATCGAGGTCTTCCAGCTCCGGACCCTGTTCGATATGAAACTCGAGATATCCGAGGGCGTCGTCGCTTGCTCGCGCCTCGCCGATGCGGTTGGGATCTAATCCAAACGCGGTGATTGCACCGGAGATAGTGGCAAGCAGCTCATCGTCGACGTCTCCGATCAGAGCGCGGCTTCCGATGAACGGCACGCCAAAACGCACGCCTTCTTCTTCCGAGAAGCCGATCACTTCAATCGCAAACGGAAGCGGGCGCCCGTTGAGCTGCTCGACCAGAGCGACTCCGAGCACGACGCCCAGGATGCCGTCGAATGCACCAGCGTGAGGAACTGTGTCCAGATGCGAACCGATGAAGAGGCGCGGGGCATTATCTCGATAAGATGGGTAAACCCCCCGAACGTTGCCCACATGATCAATGCACACGCTCATGCCGGCGTGCTCCATCCAACTCCGCACGTGAGCGTGCACCTGATGCATCGGCTTGGATAAGAAAGTCCGCGTGATGAAACCAGGCTCTTCCGTAGCCTCCGCCAGCAGGCGGCACCGGCCGATGACGTCGTTCATCAGGATCCTCGATACGTGCTGTAGCCGTACGGGCTCAGCAAGAGCGGCACATGATAGTTGCCCGCCGGGTCGGCCACGCCGAAACGAATAACCACGTCACCGAGAAAAGGCGGATCGGCGAGCTGGATGCCGGCACGCCGAAAATAATCGCCGGCGTGAAACGTCAACTCGTAGACGCCGGTTTCGAGACGATCGGCCGTGACCAGCGGTTGGTCCGTCCGGCCATCCATATTGGTAACGTCCGATTCTAGAAGCTTGGCGCCAAAGTGCAGGTCGATCGCCAGCCCCCGCGCGGGCTCTCCCCGCGACGTATCGAGCACGTGCGTTGATATCCGGGCCATCTTATCTCTTCAAGCGTAAGCCAAGAACGCCGAAGGGAGGGCGCGCTTCCGTGTAAACGCCGAGTTCGTCACCATGCTCGGCTATGGTGTCCCAAGTCCGATTGTTCGCTTCCAGGTGCACCTCGGCGATGCTCGGGAGATCGGCCAGCATCTTTGTCCCGATTTGATAAATCACCTGCTGGATGCTTCCGGATTCGAACCCGTGGAAAACTTCGCGCACGATACGCCGCACGGCAGCGGTGACGGCGCCTGAGCTGAACGCAGCGGAAGGTTCGGTATACTGCCACTCCAGATCGAGCCACATGTGCAAGGGGCGGTTCGCAATGTCGGGCAGGGTGGTATATTCGGTCGCGCACGAAGCCGTGAAATGCGCTGCCGCCCAGCCGCAGAAGCTTGAAGCCGGAGATGCCTGAAGCGATCTCCACAACTCCAGCGCGAGTGAGCTCCAAGCGTGCCGTTGCGCGATCGGGTCCCGCCGGCGCGAACGAAACAGTACTATTTGGAAGAGCTGCGTATGGAATCTCGACGGCGGACAATTGCACGCCTTCCACCTGCGGATACGTTGCAAGGAACTTTGTCGCCAGGAAGCGGCAACAATCTTCCAGGTCCGCGCCCTCGTAATTGAGCATTTCTCGCTGCACGAAATTCTTCATCGAATCCGTGGCGACCAAACCGGTGTTGTCGCCCGTGGTGTAGGTTGGCCAGAACGCATCGCCGTAGACCAAGATCGTAACGCTGGCGCCGAAGACAGGACTCGCTCCTGCCGCAGTCTTGCCGTCGCGGTTCAAGCGATAGACGATCACATCGGCTTTACCGTAATAATTTCGCTTCCACCCGCTGGCAAACTGTCCGATCACGATGTGATGATCCCCTCCAGTCGAAAGCGCGCGATGCGATACACCTGCCGCAGCGCCTCGCGATATTCATCTTCCGGCGTAGATTCCATTCTCGCTTGAAGCGCGCGCAAAATATCGTGCTTTGTGCAGCCCTTCACCGCCAGCAGAAAAGGAAATCCGTATCGGCTGCGGTAGGCGGTATTCAAACGATGAAGCTGCTCGAATTCGCCCGGCGTCAAGCTATCCAAGCCCGCGCCGGCCTGCTCCGCGGTCGACGCCGAGCTCAAGCGGGCACGTAGGCCGAGATCGGGATGAGCTTGCAAAAGAGCGAGCATTTCGCTGAAGGTCGCGCGCTCCACCTGCTCCGTCATCGCGGCATGGAGAGCGTCCAGGCTGGCGAACGGACGGGCATCGAAGGCGCGCTCGGCGACCCACGGAGAATGCTCGAAGACCCAGCCGACGGCGTCGACAAAACCCGCGCGGTCCAGCGCATTCAGCTCGGCGATCGTCATCGCTCCTCCACGCCGGCGGAACGATAGACAACGGAGCCTTCGACACGGACTTCGCGGACACTCTCAGCGCCCGCGAGCGTGAAGATGGCAGCAAGCACGCGTTCCGGATTTTGCTCGCGCTCGAGGACGGCAGCGAGCGGACTCTCGGAGGGCGGACGAAGATACACGAAGTCGGCGGATTTTCCCGGACGAAAGTCGCCGATTTCGTTGCTGAGCCCGAGGGCGTCGGCTCCGGCCGAAGTCGCGAGGTAAAGCAGATGGCCGGCGTCCAGAAGCATCCCATCGGGCGCGATGCGCTGCAGCAAATACGCCTGCAGTCCTTCTTTGAGCATGCCGAAGCCGGTGCCTCCACCGACATCGGTTCCGAGCGCGCATCGCACGCCCGCGTTTACGTGCCGCTTCAAGGGAAACAGGCCGCTGCCGAGAGCGGCGTTGCTCGACGGGCAATGCGCGATCGCGGCGCCGCTCGCAGCCAAGCGATCCAGTTCGGAATCGGTGGGATGAACGTTATGCGCCATCACCGCATTCGGCGCGGTTGAGTCCGAACCGTTCGTACACGGCCAGATAGTCGGAGGCCCACGGGAACAAGCGCGCGACTTCCGCGATCTCCTGAACGTTTTCGTTGAGGTGCGTTTGAAACAGAAGCCCCTCGTGCTCGCGCAACAGCGTCTGGCAAACTTCCAGCATGGCCTCGGACGTCGAGAGCGCAAAGCGCGGAGTTACCGCGTAGGTCAAGCGGCCGCTCCGATGGAATCGCTCGATCAGCAAGCTACTCTCGCGATACGCGCGCTCCGGCGTCTGATGTAATTCCGGACGCAGGCGGCGGTCGGAGAGGACCTGGCCCGCTGCAATCCGCAGCCCCGCGGATTCCGCAGCTTCAAAAAGTGCCGCGGTTGCGGGAGCAAAATGCGCGCCAAACACGAGAGCGGTGGTGGTTCCGTGAGAAGCCAGCGCTTGCACAAATCCGCGAGCGACGCGGCAGGCGTGAGAATGATCCGCCATCCGCGCCTCTTCGGGCAACGCGCAATGCTCCAGCCAGTCCAGCAGCGACCGGCCTAATCCGCCGAGAACGCGCAGTTGGGGGAAATGAGTATGCGTGTCGACGAAGCCAGGCAGAAGAAAACCGCCGCGCAGGTCGATCGTTTTCGCCTCGGGATCCGCCTTACGGAGACTAGCGTAATCGCCGCACCCGGCCACGCGTCCTCCGCGGACCAACAAGCCGCCGTCCGGGTAGCTTTCGAGCGCATTGCCATCCCGAAACGGATTGCGCGGCGTGTGAAACAGGGGCGCGCGCAGCAGTTCGCCCCGTGAGGCGGGGATCACTGAGTGGCACCAACCGGACTTACAGCGGCTTCGCGCTCCGCTCGCGCTCGTTGTACCGCAAAGAACACACGCTCGGGCGTGGCCGGGCTTTCGAGCGATACGGGCCCACCCGCTCCGAAGGCAGCAATCGCATCGCGGATTGCCTCGCGAACCGAAATGGCCAGCATTAACGGCGGTTCGCCAACGGCCTTGCTGCCGAAGATAACGCCGGGTTCGGGGGCGCGTTCGAGCAAGCTGACTTCAAATACATCGGGCACTTCGGTCCACGACGGCAGTTTATAGGTGGATGCGCCCGCGGTCGCCAAACGGCCCTGCACATCCCACACGAGCTCTTCCAGCGTCAACCAGCCCACGCCCTGAATGAATCCGCCTTCGATCTGCCCGCGATCGATTAGGGGTGAAACGGAATCGCCCACGTCTTCGAGAATGTCGGTTCGCAAGAGACGATAGTCTCCGGTAAAACCGTTCACTTCAACTTCAGAGACAGCGGCGGCATAGACGAAATAATGGAATGGCTCGCCCCGGCCAGTTTTTGGATCGTAGTGAATACCGGGCGTGCTGTAGTAACCTTGCGCGAATAGCGGAACTCGCTGCCGATAGGCCGCTTCGCAAATGCGCGCGAAAGAAATCGCCCGATGTTCCGCGTCATCCGAAAAAACGAAGCCATTGGAAAAATGGACTGTGCCAACATCGCAGCCGAGCAGCCCCGCCGCAACTTCCCGCAAGCGGCCCCGGAGTTCAGAGCAGGCGTCGGCCACGGCAGCACCATTCAGGTCTGTACCCGCCGAGGCCGCGGTCGCGGAAGTATTCGGAACCTTGTCGGTGCGCGTGGACATCACTCGCACGCTTTCGAGATCCAGCCCAAGGCTCTCGGCGGCGATCTGCTGAATCTTCGTGTGCAGCCCTTGTCCCATCTCCGCGCCGCCGTGATTCACTTGCACGCTGCCATCGCGATAAATCAGCACCAGCGCCCCGCCCTGATTGAAAAATGTGGCGGTGAACGAAATGCCGAACTTCACTGGAGTGATGGCGAGCCCGCGCTTGAGGTGCGGATGGCGCGCGTTCCAATGGCCGATCTCTTCGCGGCGCTGAACAAAGCCGCTCGATTCCGCGAGGCGCCGCCAGATGATTTCGATCCTGCCCGCATCCTTCACCGGCTGGCCATAATGCGTCGTGTCGCCCTCGCGATAGAAATTGCTTTCGCGGACGATCTCCGGCGGTAAGCCGAGCCGGCGCGCGGCCTGATCAAGAATCTCTTCGATGACCAGCATGCCCTGGGGTCCACCGAAGCCGCGAAAGGCGGTCTGCGACGTTTTGTGCGTGCGGCAGATCAGGCCGGTCAGCTCCGCGGCAGGCAGCAGGTAGGCGTTGTCGCAATGGAATAACGCACGGGAGAGAACGGGCTCGGACAGATCTAGGCTCCAGCCACCATCCGAATAGAGCGCGATGCGTACGCCTTCCAGCCGACCATCCTTCGTGAAACCCGCGACGTAACGCGCGAGGAATGGATGGCGCTTCCCGGTGAGTGCGAAATCCAAAGCGCGTGTGAGACGGACCCGCACAGGCCGCCGGGTTTTCCATGCGCCCAACGCGGCGATCGCCGCCCATGGATTCGCCTGTACTTCCTTGCCTCCGAACGCGCCGCCCATGCGCAAACACTCCACTGTTACTCTGTTGCGCGGAATTCCCAACACGCGCGCGATCACTTCCTGCGTTTCGGTAGGGTGCTGCGTGGAGGAGTGCGCCGCGACGCCGCCGGTTTCATCCAGCCAGGCAATGGCGCATTGTGTTTCGAGATAAAAGTGCTCCTGGCCGCCGATGCGCAGTTCGCCTTCAATGCGTAGCGCGCTGGACTCGATCGCGGACGCGTCGCCCCGAGCCAGCCGCAGCGGAGCGGAGTGAAAACTCCCTGCGCAGGATCGCGTCTTCGATGGTGAGAATCGCGGGCAGCGGTTCATATTCCGCCACCACGCGGCCTGCGCCAAGCTGCGCCGCATCCAGAGTCTCGCCGAGAACCCAGGCCACGGGTTGGCTGTGATACATGACCTCGGCCGGAAAGAGCGGTTCGTCGTGCCGATTGGCCCCCGAGTCGCCCTCGCCTGGAACATCGTGCGCCGTTAGAACCGTCGCAACGCCCGGTTCCGACAAGGCCGCGGAAGCATCCAAGCCTTTGACATATGCGTGCGCATGCGGCGCCAACACCGGCCAAGCGTGCAGCGCGCGGGGAAATCGCAGAAGCAAATCGTCGGTGTAGAGAGCTTCGCCCGTCACGTGCTCGCGCGCGCTCTCGTGCGGGACGGTTTGTCCGGCGATCCTCAAGCAGCCGCCTCCCGCCGCTCCCATAAGAATTTCGCGATAAGGCTCTTGGCAACTTCGAGCCGGTATTCAGCCGAGCCCCGGTGATCGCTAATAGGTGCGAGCGTCTTGTCGAGCGCGGCTTGCGCGCGTTCAACCGTGGAATCGGTCCAGCGCTGCTCAAAGACCGCTTCTTCGGCGGCAGACACCCGCAAAGGAACCGCCGCCACGCCGCCAAACGCAAACCGGACCCGCGATATTCTGCCGGAAGTATCCCAATCCATCGACAGCGCTGCGGCAACAGTGCTGATATCGTCCATGCGCCGTTTCGCGACTTTGTAGAAACGCACGAACTCGGGGAACGGCTTGGGGATTTCGATCGCCGTGATGAGCTCGCCGGGATCGAGCGCTGTGCGGCGGTAGCTGGTAAAGAAAGAAGCCAGCGGAATCATACGCCGCCCTCGCACGCTCGCGAGGTGCACTTGAGCATCCAGCGCCAGTAAGAAAGGCGCGCCATCGCCAACAGGCGACGCGGTGGCAAGATTTCCGCCGAGAGTCGCCCGGTTGCGTAGCGGAGGCGAGGCGAAAAGTCGCAGCCATTGGGAGAATACCTCGGGCGCCGTGCTCCAGCGAATTGCGATTTCGTTCAACGGGAGCGCAGCGCCAATCGTGATCGAGTTCGCGCTTTCAGAAAATTCGCGCAGTTCGGCGATCGCTTCCAGGCTGACTAAGTGAGGCCAACGCCGCGAACGCAAATTGGATTCCACCACCAGGTCCGTGCCGCCCGAAATTATGCGGGCATCAGGATCGCCGGCCAGGATCGACAGGCATTCCTCGATGTTCGCTGGGCGCGAGAATCGTGCGTTTGCGGTTTCGTATTCGATGGCTCCGAGCTGCGGCGCCGGCCGCGATAACCGATCCAGAAAAGTTCCCTCAGGCGGCGGGCCGAGCGACAGCGCGGCATCGCGGATCGGCCGATAGCCCGTGCAGCGGCACAGATTGCCGCCTAGTTCCTGCGGATCGCAAGGACCAACACGTCCCGTCCTATGCTGCTCGGCGAACAAACTCATGACGAAGCCCGGTGTGCAGTAACCGCATTGGGAGCCTCCCCCGGCAGCCATGGCCTGCTGAACTTCAGCCAGTTTTCCCTCGGCGGCCAAGGCTTCGACGGTATATATTTCGTGGCCCGCGGCCATCGGCGCCAATATTAAACAGCTATTCACCGCGTGGTACTCGGCTCGGCCAGTGCGAGTGCCGACCATCACCACGGTGCACGCCCCGCATTCGCCTTCCGCGCAGCCTTCCTTCGCGCCTGTCAGGCCTTGCGCACGAATGTAATCGAGAAGCGTGGTGTGGACGCTCACGCCTCGCGTGGAGACAACGCGATTGTTGAGCAAAAACTCCGGAGAATGCGAGCAGCTATCGGTCTTCATTTCGTCCTGCGGCAAACGGGCGGGCGACGAAGTCCTGCTCAAGGGAACCATCCCTGGAAACCCAATTCTTTTTAGTAATATATCACGCGCCTTCGGTCTGCGAATGGAGAATCCAGTGCGCCGCTTTGGCGGCCAACCGGTCCAAAGCTCTCACGGACATTTCCAGATGCTGTTCCTTGGTGTCTTCGATCTTGTTGTGGCTGATGCCACGCAAGGATTGCACAAACATCATCACTGCCGGGATGCCCGAGCGTGCCACTTCCGCGGCGTCGTGCAGCGGACCAGACGGAAGACGATGCGCTGAGCCCGAAACTTCGCGCACCGCTTCTTCGCAAAAACGAAGCAGAGCGGGGTGAAACGCAATCGGCTCTATGCTCCAGATGCGCGACCATTCCACCGTGCACTTTTCCTCGCGTGCGAAGCGCTGGCTCGCTTCTTGCGCCTCCCGGTACATGCCGGCCAGAATCTGAACATCCAGGTCACGCTGATCGAGCGTGGTTTCGCATCGCCCTACTACCGCTGTCACGATCCCCGGAAATGTTTTGACGCTGCCCATCGTGCAAACGGCGTCCTTATGTTTGCCCGCGATGGAGCGGATTTCGAGGGCGAGCTTTGCGGCGGCGGCAAGGGCATCGTGGCGCGCCTGCATGGGAGTGGATCCCGAGTGCGCCTCCTGGCCGAAGAACGTGACCGCGTGCCGTTCCACGCCTTTGGTCCCCAACACAACTCCGAGCGGAAGTCCCATACCCTCCAGCACTGGCCCTTGCTCGATGTGCAATTCAAGGTAAGCCTCGGCATTCTTCTGTTCGCGCGCCGCATCGGGAAAGCGATCGATCGGGAAACCGCAGCGTGCCACTGCATCTTCCAGCCGGATGCCGTCCTTGTCGGTGCGGCCACGATCGGCTTCGATGGATGAAGTGCCCGCGAACGCCGACGATCCCAGCAGACTCCGTCCAAAACGCGCACCTTCTTCGTCCGCCCAATCCACCAGGCGCACGGTCACCGGTGGGCGCCCATCGAATTCCTCCGCAAAGCGCCGCAGCACCTCGAGTCCGGCCGTGACACCGAGGCGATCCATCCAGCCATCCGCCGTTCGGCACGGAGTCGAGATGGCCGCCGATGATCAAGCATCTTCTCCGAAGCGCCCGGCAATGTCGTCCAGCTATTGCCTGCTGCATCGTAGTGGTGCTGCACCGGGAGGCCCTTGATCTTCGACTGAAACCATTCGCGCGCTTTGAGCCACGTCTCAGTCCACGCAACACGCTGCGCGCCATTTTCATCGCCAGTCAGCTCGCGCAATTCCATCAGCTCCGCGACGGTTCGTTGTGGATCGAGGCTCATGATTGCCGTGTGGCCATTGTACCGGTTAGCGCGGCGGTTCTCCGCTCAAAATGGACGGCGCGGCCATTCGTCTGGTAGACCTAGAGGATGGGCGGCACGGTTCCTTTTGCTTTTCAGGACAGCGCGGAGGTCGCCCGCCGATTTCCGGAACTGCATCCGGCCTTCAATCCCAACGAAGCTCTGACCGAAGCCAACCGCTGCCTGAATTGCTTTGACGCGCCTTGCGCGGCGGCCTGTCCCACGCATATCGACGTGCCGCGCTTCATCAAGAAAATCGCGACGCAGAACCTGCTGGGTTCGGCGCTGACCATCCTGGACGCGAACGTTCTGGGCGCAAGCTGTTCGCGTGTTTGTCCCGTGGAAGTGCTGTGCGAAGGCGCTTGCGTGATGCATGCGCTACAACAAACAGCCCATCGCGATCGGCCGGCTGCAGCGGCACGCGATGGACCATTTTTTCGAGCAAGGCGCGCGCTTGCCTCGGAAATCGAGCCAGAAGCACAGCCAGAGGATTGTGTGTATCGGAGCGGGTCCGGCGATCGCTCGCCTGCGCAGCCGAACTGGCGCAGCGGGGATTCTCGGTTACAGTCATCGAGCGCCGCGCCTTGCCGGGTGGTTTGAACACGTACGGCGTCGCGGAGTACAAACTGCGGGCGCCCGACAGTCTGCGCGAGGTGGCAATGATCGCCGAACTGGGCGTCGAGTTCCGCTTCGGGGTTGCCATCGACCATGAACGACGACCTCGCGAAGTTAGAAAAGGAATTCGACGCGATCTTTCTTGGAATCGGGCTGGGCGCGATGCACGAGTTGCGCATTCCCGGCGGCGATCATCCCGACGTCGTGGACGCGCTCGAGTTCATCGCGAGATACAAGACGGCCGGCAATCTCAATGTGGGAAACCAAGTGATCGTCGTCGGCGCGGGCAACACGGCCATTGACGCGGCTAACGCGGCGCGGCGGCTAGGGGCGGCGCATGTCACCATTGTTTACCGCCGGACCGAGCGCGATCTGCCGGCTTTCGGCTTCGAGTACGAGCACGCCAAGCAGGAGGGCGTGAGTTTTGAGTGGCTCGCTCAGCCCGTGGCCATTCACATCGATGAGGCCACCGGCCGCATTGCATCCGTGGAATTCGTCCGCATGAATAACGACACCGGCGCTTTGCCCACGCCGGTCTCCGGCTCCAATTTTGATCTGCCGTGCGACATGGTGATCCCGGCCATCGGGCAAGCGCCGCTGGTGTCGTTGCTGGAGCAATGCCGGGGAGTTCAAATGACGATGGGCCGGGTGAATGTGGATCGCGCCACTGGGCGTACCAGCCATCCAAAATACTATGCAGGCGGCGACTGTGTGAACGGAGGCCGCGAAGTGGTGGATGCAGTCGCCGACGGGAAGCGGGCCGGGGCGGCGATCGCGCGATCCTTCGAGGTAGTCCATGCCTGATCTTGTGACGACATTCGCGGGCATCCGCTGCCCCAATCCGTTCTGGCTGGCTTCCGCGCCGCCGACGAACTGCGGCGAACAGGTGATGCGCGCATTCGATGCCGGCTGGGGCGGTGCGGTGTGGAAGACCATCGGCGAGCCCATTACCAACGTGTCGTCGCGCTATTCGTCCATCGATTGGAACGGCCAGCGCATGATGGGCCTGAACAATATCGAGCTGATTTCGGACCGGCCGATCGAAACCAATTTGCGCGAGATCGCGGAAGTAAAGAAGCGCTACCCGAAGCACGCGGTAATCGCATCGTTGATGGTGGAATCCACGCGCGAAGCCTGGCACGATATAGTGCAACGATCCGAAGACGCCGGCGCCGACGGCTTGGAGCTGAACTTCGGTTGTCCGCACGGAATGTCCGAGCGCGGGATGGGAAGCGCCGTTGGTCAGGTGCCCGAGTATACGGAAATGATCACGGGCTGGGTGAAGGAGAAGGCCCGCACACCCGTTCTGGTGAAGCTGACGCCCAATATCACTGACATTCGGCAGATCGCACGCGCGGCCAAACGCGGGGGAGCCGATGGGTTATCGGCGATCAACACCCTCAACTCGATCACGGGAATTGATCTTGACACTTTGGAGCCGCGTCCGAATGTGGACGGGCTTTCTTCGCACGGCGGTTACTGCGGGCCCGCGGTGAAGCCGATCGCGCTCAACATGGTGCATCAGATTCAGAACGACGATGCTTCGCGGCTTCCGATTTCGGGCATTGGCGGCATCGGCACCTGGCGCGACGCGGCCGAGTTTATTCTGTTGGGATGTGGCACGGTGCAAGTCTGCACCGCTGCGATGCACTTACGGCTATCGCATCGTTGAGGACATGATCGACGGACTTCAGAACTGGATGCGCGAAAAAGGTTTCACCGGCATCGAGGATTTTCGCGGCCTGAGCGCGCCCAAGGTCACGGACTGGAATCATCTGAATTTGAATTTCAAGATCGTGGCGCGCATTCATGCAGAGCAGTGCATTGGCTGCGAGCTGTGCTATATCGCCTGCTGGGATGGCGCGCATCAGTGCATTCATTTGGATCCCGCGCACTCCGCGCCGCCGGCGATTGAAGCCGTTAGCCGCGCTCGTATCTCGGTCACGCCGATTCCTAAGTTGGACCGTGGTGCCGGGTCCGATGCGCCGCTCGCTCGAGTGCCGCGCGTCGACGAACAGGAGTGCGTGGGTTGCAATCTTTGTGCGCTGGTGTGTCCGGTGGAGGGTTGCATTACGATGGAGCGCGTGGAAAATCACTTGCCTCGCGAGACCTGGGAAGATTTGGTGCATGGGAATCCTCATTAAGAACGGCACGGTGGTGTCCGCGGACAAGACTACGGCCGCGGATGTGTTGATTGAGGGCAGCACGATCAAAGAAGTGCGTCCCGGCATTCCCGCCGATCCCGCGCACGAAGTGTTGTACGCCACCGGCATGCTGCTGCTGCCCGGCGGCATTGACCCTCACACGCATCTCGACATGCCGTTCGGCGGCACCACATCGAGCGATGATTTCGAAACCGGGACGCGCGCGGCGGCCATCGGCGGCACCACCACCATCGTCGACTTCGCCATCCAAGCGCGCGGCACCAAGATGCGCGACGCGCTCGACACCTGGTGGAAGAAGGCGGAATCCAAGGCGTGCATCGATTATGGGCTGCACATGATCGTCACCGACCTTCCCGAAGCGGGCCTCGAAGACATGGACGGCATGGTGCGCGAGGGCGTGGCCAGCTTCAAGCTTTTCATGGCGTACCCGAACGTTCTGATGGTGGATGACGCCACGATTTTTCGCGCGTTGCAGCAGACCTCAAAGAACGGCGCGCTTATCTGTATGCACGCCGAGAACGGCAGCGTGATCGATGTGATCGTGCGCCAGGCCTTGGCCCAAGGCAAGACCGCGCCTATTTATCACGCTCTCACTCGCCCCACGCTGGCCGAGGCGGAAGCCGTTCATCGCGCCATCGCGCTAGCCGAGATGGCGGGCGTTCCCGTTTACATCGTGCATCTGTCTTCCGAGGATGCCCTGAATCAAGTCCGCGAAGCGCGCGATCGTGGCTTGCCCGCCTTTGCCGAAACGTGCCCGCAGTATCTTCTGCTGTCTATCGAAGATATGAACGCGCTGCCGGGGTTCGAAGGCGCGAAGTACGTCTTCACTCCGCCGCTGCGCGAGAAGCAGAATCTCCCGAAGCTGTGGGACGGGCTGAAAACCGACCACCTGCAAGTCGTCTCCACCGATCACTGCCCGTTTTGTTTCGAAGACCAGAAGGCGCTCGGCAAAGACGATTTCACCAAGATCCCCAACGGCGGGCCGGGCATCGAGAATCGCCTGCAGCTTTTGCATCATCACGGCGTGAATACCGGCAAGATCACGCTCAACCGCTTTGTCGAGATCGTTTCCACCGCGCCCGCGCGCATCTTCGGCATGTATCCCAAGAAAGGCGCGATCGCTCCGGGTAGCGACGCCGACATCGTGGTGTGGGACCCCAAAGCCGAGCACGTGATCAGCGCGAAGACGCACCACATGCGCGTCGATTACTCGATGTTCGAAGGCTTCCAAGTCACTGGCAACGTCAGGCAGGTATTCTCGCGCGGCGAACTCATTGTCGAGAACGGGCGATACATTGGTCGAACGGGCCGCGGACAATACCTGCGCCGTGCGGCGAAAGGAGGAGCATGGACCTAGGGGACCCGCGCGAATCGTCTCTCTACAACAAAGACCTTGCTCCGGTGCCTTCGGAAAGGCGCACCTGGGGCATCTACAACTACGCGTCGCTGTGGGTCGCCATGAGCGTGTGCATTCCCACGTACATGCTGGCGTCGGGTCTGATCGCGGGCGGCATGAGTTGGAAGCAGGCCATCGGAACAATTTTGCTCGGCAATGTTATCGTGCTCATTCCCATGATTCTCAATGCGCACGCGGGCGCCAAGTACGGAATTCCGTTTCCGGTCCTGGTGCGGGCTTCGTTCGGAACACGCGGAGCGAACGTGCCCGCCGTGTTACGCGCGCTGGTGGCCTGCGGATGGTTCGGCATTCAATCCTGGATCGGCGGTCAGGCCATCTATTCGATGCTCCAAGTGCTGTGGCCGGCGGCGGCTTCGAGCGCGTGGACACCCTGGATCTGCTTTTATTCGTTTTGGCTTCTTACCATGGCAGTGATCTGGCGCGGCATCGATACCATCAAGTTCCTGGAAGGCATCGGCGCGCCCTTCATGTTGGCAGTAGGTCTGCTTCTGCTGTGGTGGATCTCGCGCAAGGCCGGCGGCCTTGGGCCCGTGCTGCACAGCCCAAGTAAGTTCCAAACTACCGGCGAGTTCCTCCGCTTCTTCGTTCCGTCCTTGACCGGCATGGTGGGCTTTTGGGCAACGGTGGCGTTGAACATTCCTGACTTCACGCGCTACGCGCGATCGCAGAAGGCGCAGATGATCGGCCAGGCGCTAGGGCTTCCGCCCGCGATGACCATTTATTCGTTCATCGGTGTCGCAGTGACGTCGGCGTCGGTCATTCTTTTTGGGCAGGCTATCTGGGACCCCGTCGTTCTACTCGCCCGCTTTCACGAGCCGGTGATCGCATCCATCGCCCTGGTTGCGCTGCTGGTGGCCACACTGAACACCAACGTCGCGGCCAACGTGGTCTCGCCGTCGAACGATTTCTCGAACCTGAATCCGCGACTGATTTCGTTTCGCACCGGCGGAATCATTACGGGCATCGTGGGTGTGATGATGATGCCTTGGAAACTGCTGACGGATTTTCAAAGCTACATTTTCGGCTGGCTGGTCGGATATTCGGGTTTGCTGGGACCCGTCGCCGGGATCATGATCACTGACTATTTTCTGCTCCGCAATACCTATCTCGATGTCAGCGAGCTTTATAATCCTACCGGCATTTATCGATATGGTAGCGGCGTGAATTATCGAGCCATCGTCTCGCTCGCGGCCGGCGTCGTGGTCGCGTTGATCGGCCTGCTGATTCCTCCGTTGCGCTGGCTCTACGACTATGCCTGGTTTGTAGGATTCCTAGTGGCGTCGTTGACGTATTGGATATCGATGCGCAACTCGGGGAAGGCACGTCAGCCAACGCGGCGTCTGGCTGAGACTACCAGCGAGCGGGCGTAGGTCTCGGATTCCTGGATTATCGCCAATGCCATCGCCTCATCGCGGCAGCCCAATGCCAGTCACCGCAGGAATCGCTTTATCGTTGTAGCAAGTGACCGAGCGGTTCTTACCTCGCACTCCCAGATAACTAGGACCCTCCATCCTGCCGAGCGCAGCGCATCGCAGTTGGCGATATCTCTAGCTTTGTTGCGCTCGAGTTTGGGGCGCCAATAGCCGAGATTCGAGCGCGGCACGTGGGCAAGCGCGCAGCCCACATCATGTTGATGCCAGAAGCATCCATGCACGAAGATCACCTTGCGGCGACCCGAAAAGACCATGTCCGGACGTCCAGGCAATTTGTGGTTGTGTAGTCTGTAGCGGTAGCCCAGTCGGTAGACCAAGCGGCGGACTGCCATTTCGGGCTTCATGTCCTTGCTCCGGATCGCGCGCATCATCCGGCTGCGTACTTGTCGCGTTACCGTATCCATCGCGCTTATCGCCGCGTGAGCGAGCGTTTTATCTGAGCGCAAAACGCCGACTTTGAGGGGGCCTCCTTGTAGAGGACGGCCTGCTGCAGATTGGAATGACTCGTGCCCTCAACCTTGTCCAGTACAAGTCTTTGTCCAGGAGGATTTTCCGAATCTGGTTCGTACCGATACGTCATGAAGATGATGTTCGTCGTGTTACTCTTCACATCGGTAGAACGCATAAACTCAAATCGCTCGCAGATGTACTTATAGACGACATCCTGCACTACGGCGACGATCTTAGTTCCCCAGTGATGATGGAAATAGCCTTTGCGTATGATCTGGGTGACGAACCGTTTGTACACATTGTCCCAATTGAGTCCATAGGTGGGCTTTCGTGCAAGATCCTCGGATTTCAAGAGCGCAGCATACGCCTTCATGACTGAACCAGTGATATCTATCGCCTGAAGTTCTACCGAGAGGAAGTGGTCCACGTCTCCGTTTGGTTGGATATCGGCGATTACGAAATCGACGTGGCCAAATCCTTTCATCGTGACTTCTGCCGCGATCTGCGGATTCGTTGGTGGCGAATCTCCCGGCCAACAATGATCTAATACATCGCGCAGAAAATCTACTGCATAAAACCGCTTCGGGCATACGCAGACATACCCGTCGCGTGGCATCCGTATGCTACAAACTGGGTAAGCTTGGCCTGGCAGGAGCGTGCTGCGTTTAATACAAGTCGTCTTGATGAAGGGGCAGACCAAACCTCCGGCCAGGTCGATTCCTTTTTGCGCTGGGAGGCCAAGAACCTCCCCGACCGCATTCTCGGGATTAAACGGCAATCGCGTGGTTCCCGGCGAGGGGCAGTTCCTCCTGCTTAAAGTGTCGAAAGCCCTTTCCTGTTAGGATAGCTTCGGCAATCCGTTTTCCGAGAATGGGCGGCACGGCGTTGCCGACCTGAATATATTGTTCGGTCCGCGGCCCGGAAAACTCGAACCAGTCAGGGAAGGACTGAAGACGGGCAGCTTCGCGCACAGTAAGTACACGATCTTGTTCTGGGTGAATAAACGATCCCCAATGCAAATCACACTTGGTCAGCACAGTGCATGACAGGCCCGTCTTTCGCAAACGCCCATAGCGCTTCGTGTGATCGCAGCGCCGAGCCAGTTTCATTCCGGCCGGCAATAGCTCGAACGGAAGATCGCGCCAACTGCCACCTTCCGGAATGTATTTCATCCGTTCGAGATTGATCTTAGATAGCCTCGGAGCTGCGTGATTAGCCACCCTTTTGGCGGTGCCGCGCATAAGGGCTTGATATTCGCATTTCGGCGCAGTCCGGTATGGAACGGGGCCGCCCGGGTCCTCACCATTCACCAATTGTGGCAAGTCACCGATGGCATCCCACACTGTTACGAAGCGCTCCAAACCGGGCCCGTGCGTCGGTTCAGGCCATGCGATCGTCTCTCCCGTACAGTTCGCAATGAAAAAGATCCTCCGGCGCTCCTGGGGCACGCCATATTCCTCGGCCCGCAAGACTAGCAGATCTACTTCGTACCCAAGCTTGCCAAGGCTCGAAGTGATCTCCCTCACCGGCTTTCCCCTCCCAACCGACGTTATGCCTGTAACGTTCTCCATGACAATCCACTTCGGTCGCAAGTCTTCGACAACGCGAAGGTACTCCCTAAACAGTCTGCTCCGGGGGTCGTGAAGCCCGCGCTGATGGTTGTAGACGCTAAAGGCTTGACATGGAGGGCCGCCGATGAGGCAGCTTAGCTCGCCCTTGCGCACTCCGGCGGCATCGAGCAGGTCCTTTGACTTGATCTCCTCGATAGGACCCGGGAAGAAATCCGCGTCCGTATGAGTACGCGCGAACGTTTCTCCAGCCAGCCGATCCACGTCGTTCCCCAAAGCGACGTGAAAGCCAGCCTGTCGAAAACCTTCAGAGAGGCCGCCGGCTCCGCAAAACAGATCGATGACCCGATGTTCTCGGGCACCTTCCAATCTGTTGAACGTTTGTTTGCCCTTCCCTCTCATAAAAACAGACCACCTACTGAATGTTTTACCACTACGGGGGAGGACAGAACCTGATTGTACTGCGATTCGACTAGCGTCGGCAAACGGACGCGGCTTTTTCCATGGACCAATGAGCATTTCCTTCTGTGTTGCCACAGCTTCGGGGCTAACGTTTCGGACTGTCGCCTATCAAGTGGTCGCCAATGCAACATGCAGGTCCTACAACCATATCGACGATTCGGTAGCCATCTTCAATTCGCCTAATCCCGCGCGTCTCGGCCTGCTGATTCCTCCGTTGCGTTGGCTCTACGACTACGCGTGGTTTGTCGGATTCCTGGTTGCGTCGTTGACGTATTGGATATCCATGCGCAACTCGGGAGGCCTGCGGAGCCCAGCGGAACTCGAGCGAACTTCCAGTTCGCTCGCCGATGCGCGATCGACGTAGCCGCGCTCCGTTTCGCTACTCCCTCGCCTTGTTTTTCCTTGACAAACTTATGAAAACAGGCAAAACTGGCTTATTCCGCTCCGTCTGTAGCTTCCGGATTGAAGACTGAACTGTGTGCGTTCAGCCACAAAGGATTGAATGCTCATCAAACTGTTATCCAGTGCTGTTATCGTCGGTTCACTTACATTCCTGTTGGCGCCTTTCGCTTTCGGACAAGCCACGGGAAGCATCTCGGGTACCGTAACGGATGTCTCCGGCTCGGCTGTTCCCGGTGCGAAGGTCACGGTAACGGCTCCCGCCACGGGTTTGTCCCGCTCGTCCAACACCAACGACAACGGCGAATACACCGTTCCTCTGCTGGGCGTCGCTAATTACAACATCCAGGTGGAACTGCAGGGCTTCCAGACCGCGACGGCCAACGATATCCGCCTGCAGGTGGACGAGCATCGCGAGTTGGATTTCAAGCTGTCTCCCGCGTCGGTACAGACCAGCGTCGAAGTCAGCGCCAGCGCGGTGCAGATTCAAACCGCCGATGCCACGCTAGGTCAAGTAATCACCAGCCAGCAGGTGGCCGACCTCCCTCTGAACGGCCGCGACTTCGTACAGCTTGCCACCCTGACGCCGGGTACTGCACAGGAAACCAATCCGAACAGCTTTTTTAACGGCGGCCCAAGCAGCGAAGCTTCCGCGCGCGGGTCCTATTCGCTGTCAGTCGGTGGTTCACGAGCCAACAGCACCGATTGGCTGTTGGATGGCAACGATAACAACGAGCTGACCTCCGGCGCCATATCCATCCTTTCTTCGATCGATTCGATCCAAGAGTTTAAGGTCCTCACCTACAACTACTCGGCCGAATGGGGAACGCGCGGGGGCCCCACCGTTCTGGTCACCACAAAATCGGGAAGCGATCAATTCCACGGCAGCCTCTTCGAGTTCTTCCGCAACACAGATTTGGACGCTCGCAGCTTCTTCGCCGCAAACACGGAGAAATTCAATCTGAATCAATTCGGCGCATCATTCGGCGGGCCCATCAAGAAAGATAAGACGTTCTTCTTTGTCGATTACGAGGAAAAATATCAGCGGCACGGGATTCCGTTCACCGGTCTGGTCCCAACCGCCGCGATGCGCGAGGGCAACTTTACCGACAACGCCTTCGGCCAGCCGAACACAATTCAACTCGCGGGCTTCCCGAACAACATCATCCCTTCCACTAGTTTCGACCGGGTCGGCCAGCAACTGATTAATCTATATCCCCTGCCGAATGCGAACAACGCCGCGCTGGGCTACAACTACGTGAGCGAGCCGGTGAGATCGCTCAACGAAGGAAAGTTCGACATCCGCCTGGATGAAAATATTTCGGCCAAGGACACACTGTTCGCGCGCTTCAGCTACGACCAGGCGACGTCGTACGTGCCCGGCGGCGCTCCAGGATTCGCTGAACAAGGCGCTTTCGCCAGCAATCAAGGCGTCGCCAATCATGCCCGCAACGCGGCCATATCCGAGACCCACGTTTTTTCACCCACCACAGTCAACCAAATGAGCTTCGGCTTTAACCGAATCTTCGACTACATCACCTCGCAAGGGACCGGGACTTGCATTTCGGCCGCGCTCGGGATTCCGGGCGCGAATCTGGGAGGGAATAGTTGCGGTCTGACATCGGTATTGATGAGTAACTATTGGTCCCTGGGAGACCGCGGGTATACGCCGTTCGTGGGAGGGACGAACGTTTGGACGTACTCCGATTCGCTGGACATGGTTCGTGGCAGCCACGACATACGCGCGGGTTTCGGCTTTCGCGCAAATCAATTGAATACGGTGGCCGTCGGGTTCCCGAATGGTTTTTGGGTGGTTGTCGGGCTCACCGGCGACGCCGCGGCGGACCTTCTTACCGGCCAGACGGTCTACGCGGCTCACGACCAGGAGTTCGATGGCGGAAATACCGGCCGCCGCTGGAAACTGTACCGCCCCTTCATTGAGGACAACTGGAAGGTCAGCAAAAGCCTGACCTTGAACCTAGGCTTGGCGTGGGCCATGGTGACGCCGATAAGTGAAGTTGCCAATCGCATGTCGGACTTCAATCCCGCGAATGGCCAGTTTCTGGTCGCTGGTGTGAATGCGGGTTCGAACGCAGGTATTCAGATGGATTGGACGGCTCTGGAGCCGCGTATAGGCGCTGCGTGGAAGCCGTTTGGCAACCGCACCGTGTTCCGCGGCGGATATGCGATCTTTCACGATTCCTCCTGGAACCAGGGTGCGCAGGGGCTATGGCAAAATCCGCCCTACTACGCCGAGACGCACCAGCCGTTCGGAACTCCCATGTCGGCTGGGTTTCAGACCTTAACCTCCCCCCCTAATCCGGCTAGTTTCCAAGGGACCATCTGGGCGCAGGATACGAATTTTAAGCAAGGCCGGATTCAGCAGTTCAATTTCAATGTGGAGCAGCAGATACCGGGCGACATCGTGTTAACGGCCGGATATGCCGGTGCGCGTAGTTCGCACCTGTTGGACTCCGGAAACAACATCAACATTGGATCTCCCACCGCGTGCGGCACGGTTTCGGGCTATACGCTTGGTTGCGGTCCCAATGGAGCGGCGTTCGCTTCTCCTTATGCTGCCGCCTTCCCTGGTGCGACGATTTCCAACATTTACGACAGCGGCCTGGCCCACTACAATTCTCTGCAGATCAAAGCGGAGACTAAGAGTGCCCGATACGGAATTTATGGGCTCATCTCGTATACCTACTCGCGATCGTATGACACCGGGTTGATTGACGGTCTGGGAAGCATAACCGGAGCCAACTACTTTCCTCTCCCCAATTGGCAAACGTTGGATTGGGGACTCTCGCAGATCAACTTGAATCAAAATTTCACGGCCAGCATCATCTATGACTTGCCGTTCGGCAAAGGCCGAAAATGGGGAAGCAACTGGAACGGTGCGGCCAACGCCATTCTCGGCGGCTGGGAAGCGACCGTGATCGAACACGCCACTTCCGGGTTTCCAGTTTTTATCGTTGACAGCATCAACGGATCCGGCGCGAATCTCTTGAACAACAACGGCAATAGCTTCAACCGCCCCAATCAAACCTGCAATCCCGTGCTGAGTAATCCGACGCTCGCCGAGTGGTTTAACCCTGCCTGCTTCGCTGCGCCCGCGACGGGAGAACTCGGAAACGCGAACCGGACGCCGCTTTCGGGGCCGGATTTCGTGAATACAGACTTCTCCATCATCAAACACTTTGTCCCGCGTGAAGGAATGCAGATCGATTTCCGGACGGAGTTCTTTAATCTGTTCAATCATCCGCAGTTTGGCTCGCCCGGTGGCAACGGAACCGGTGCCGACATCAATACTTCCACGTTTGCCGTGGTTAACTACACGGTGAACAATCCACGCCTGGTTCAGTTCGCTCTGAAGTTGTCTTTCTGAGGTGACGCGGCTCGCCATCGCGTTGCTGCTCGCTGGTGCACTCGCGTGGTGCCAGCCGCGCCGCAAAATCATTATCAACGAAGATTGTTCCGGTCCGGGTGGCAGCAACATGCAGACGCTGGCGTTGCTGATCCAGTCGCCGCAAGTGGAGGTGCTCGGGATCACCGTGGTCAGCGGCGATCAGTGGCGCGATGAAGAAGTCGCGCACACCCTGCGGTTGCTCGAGATCATGGGCCGCACGGACATTCCGGTGATGAGGGGCGCGGCATTCCCCTTGGTGCGTACTCGCGAAGAAGCGCTCGAATGGCAGGAGCGATACGGCAAAGTGTCGTATGCGGGCGCCTGGGACGAGCGATGGTGGCACGAGCCGTCTGTTGTGCCCGCGCTCGCTGAAGGAGCACCGTCGGCCAAGCCCGCGAGCGAAGACGCCGCGCATTTTCTGGCGCGGATGGTGCACCAATATCCGCGTGAGGTGACCATCTACGAAGGCGGTCCGATGACGAACCTGGCGCTGGCAATTTCCTTGGATCCGGAGTTCGCTTCGCTCGCGCAGGAGCTGGTTTTCATGGGGGGCAGCCTGAATCCGCAGACAGACGATCCGGAGTTTGCGAACAATCCGCGTCACGAATTCAATTTCTGGTTCGATCCCGAAGCGGCCTACATCGTGCTCCGGGCGCCTTGGCGCAAGATTACAGCTACGCCGGCAGACATCTCGCTCAAGACGCGGTTCTCGTCGGCCATGGTCAAGCGAATCGAGGAGAGCGGCACGCCGCTGGCGCGCTACATCGCACAGTTTTATCAAACGGGCGACGGCAACGATTATATGTGGGACGAACTCGCCGCCGCGGCCTGGCTCGATCCGTCCTTGATTACGAAGCAAGAGACCCGCTACCTGAGCGTCGACATCGGCCACGGGGCCGGCTATGGAAACACGCTCACCTGGACCGATCGCGACAAACCGAAGAGCGCCATCCAGCCAGTTACCGTTCAAGTGGATCTGGATAAAGAGAACTTCTACGAAATGTTTGTGAGATTGATGTCCGCGCCGACACCCGGTGCTGCTCATTGAGGCTTTAGTGCAAACACAAATTGCTGAATTTCGGCGCGTTCACGCTCCTGAGCTTCCGCCGATTGTTTCTGTAACTGCTGGTACAGGGCAAGCTCTTTTTGGGCCTTGCCGGTTTCACCGGTTTTTCGATACGCCATGGCCAATCGGTAATGCGTCTCCTCGAGCTGAGGGCTGGAAGCGACGGCGTTCCGGTAGGCTGCGATCGCCTTCGACAAGTTTCCTTCGTCGGCGTAAACAGTCCCGAGCAGCAGCAAGGCCTCGCCGAGCTTCGGATCGAGACGGACAGCTTTCTCCAGGAGCGCCTGAGCTTTGGGCGATGTTCGCTTAAGCGTGGCCGCGTAATAGTAGTTCGCCCAGGCGTTGTCGGGATGAATGCGGGCGAATCGTTCCATTCGTTCGGCGTACCCATGGGCGCCTGCAATGGCGCCGCTCGACACCTTACCCAGGAACAAATATGGTGCTGGGTCGGCCGGATCAATATCGGCGGCATCGAAGAATCGTTGCGCAGCGTCATCGTAGGAGCCCCGTGAGTACAACGCCACGGCCAGGCCCAGCAAAATGCGGGTGGAGCGGGGGAACAAACGATGGCCGCTCGAAAAGACTTCGACCGCCTGATCCGCGGCGCGATGCGTCAAAAGTTCGGCGCCCCAATTGAAAAGATTGGTTTCGCTAGGATCGAGTTCCGCAGCTTGCTGATACTGCCGTACGGCCTCTAGAGGGTTGGTATCGGCGGCATTGCCGGTGCGAAGGGCGGCGGTTGCCTTGGCGAGGCTTTCAGCCGAGCGCAACACCGGATCGGAGCCGTGGCCTCCGCGTTGGGAGGGATCGGCGACTCCTGCCACGATGAAGTTCGGCTCGTCGAAATAGCCGGGTTGCGACTGGGAGTTCTGATCCTGGCCGAGCAGCGGGAGCGCAGCGCATATCGCAAGCACGGCCTTCATACAGGAATTATAAGCGGGCGAGACGGCCGATCACCAGATCGAAATAGGCGTTGGCATTCAAATCGCGCAGCAAGAGCACGTTGGGCTTCTTGCCGGTCACCGCCCACCAGTCTACAACTGTCATTCCTAAAGTCAGCGCGCTTGAACATTCCACTTCGATGTTTACTTTGCGGCCCGAGAAGATCTCCGGCTGCAGAAGATAAGCGATCACGGTGGCGTCGTGCAATGGCCCTCCCTCCCATCCGTATTTGCGCTCGTCAAAAAGCTTGTTGAACTTCAGAAGATGGTAGAAGGCTTCGGCCACCGGCGTCCCGATGCCCCGAAGCTTTTCAAGACGGGGCGCGGTGGTGAGGGCCTGATGAGTGCAATCCAGCGGGATCATGGTGATGGGCGCTCCACATCCGAGCACGCGGGCTGCGGCCTCCGGATCCACGTAAATGTTAAACTCGGCGGCCGGCGTGATATTTCCACCCTCAGAAAATGCACCGCCCATGATGACGATCTCGCGCAGATGTCTGGCCAGGCGCGGCTCTTTGATCATCGCGAGCGCGATATTGGTGAGCGGGGCGATGCAGCACAACGTCACTTCGCCCGGCGGCCTGCGCATCACTAGATCGACGATAGCGTCCGGCGCGAATCCCGCCGCGAGTGGCGTGACGGGATCCGGCAGGTCGTATCCGTCGAAGCCGGTCTTACCATGCACTTCCTCGGCTGTAACCAGCGGGCGCAGCAGCGGCGCCGTGGCGCCGGCGTAAACCGGCGTGTCACTCTTGCGGGCAAGTTCTAAAGCTTTGCGGGCGTTCTTGGACGTGAGATGCACCGGAACATTTCCGGCGACGGTCGTTATCGCGAGCACCTCTAATTCTTCCGGAGAAGCCAGTGCCGTGAGGAAGGCAACCGCGTCGTCGGGCGACGGATCGGTGTCGATGATGATGGGACGAGGCATGGTGCTTAAGCTAACGTAAGTCCTCAAGAGCCTTCTGAGCGAGCGGATGCCCGGGATGTTGTTTGAGCAAATCGAGCAATACCAGGCGAGCTTTGTTGCGATCGCCTTCCAGGCTGTAGACGCGGGCCAGATTCAAATAGGACTGATCGAAGCCGGGTGCGACGCGGATGCATTCTTCGAATTTAGCCACTGCATCGTCCTGGCGGCGGGTGCGCAAATACAGGATGCCGAGATTGTTCAAAGCCTCGGGATAGGCCGGGCGCAACGTCAGTGCTTTTTGCAAATACTCATAGGCGCGCCCGGTGTCGTCTGTCTGCGCATAGACCATTGCCAAGCTATAGTTCGCCTCCGCGTCTTTCGGTCTGGCGGCGGCGGCCCGTTCTAGCGTGGCGCGTGCGTCGTCCCAGCGCTTTTGCTGGCGATAAGCGTTGCCCAGGTTCTCGAGTGCGATCCAATAATCAGGGCTGACGCGGAGAGCCTCTTGAAAGTGCCCGACGGCATCGCCGGTGCGCCCTTCGCGGGTGGCGATGAGCCCGAGATTGTTCCAGGCATTCGGCACGGTATCGGGATAACTCGCGGTGAGTTTCAGGGTTCTTTCGAAACTATCGCGAGCATCTGTGTTCTTGTTCTGATTCAGATACACGCTGCCGAGGCCGTATTGAGCTTCGGCGCTGGACGGGTCGTCGCGGAGCGCGCGCGCAAAGGACGCTTCGGCTTGATCGTAGTAGCCCCGCTGAAAGAACGCCGAACCGAGCGAAAGATGGTTGCGGCCGAATTCATAAGTTGCGGCGTTGCCGGGGAAGGGCAGCGCTTTGGCGAGGCGCTGTTCGATGGTCCGCGGAATGTTCCTTACATCGTCCTCGAATCGCTTCGAATCCACGGGGCCTTGATAGACCTTGACGATGTCGCCCTGAGAGTCGATTAAGAACGAAGTGGGAGCGGTTAGATCGCGGTGACGGTCGAAAAGATAGCGGTACAAAACGTTGTAGACACCTGTATGGTCGTCCGATGATTGAACGAGCGCAGGCTTACCAGTTGGAGAGAAATTCGGCGCTGGTACCGGCGAGAGCAGCCAGGTTTCGATCGTTGTGCTCTCAACGCCGTCTTGGAATGCCGCGGTTGGAGCTGTCTGCTTGCGGAACGGTTCGATGCGTGACGGGTCTGCGCCTTCTTCCACCGATATCCGATGATCGATCGGAAGATCGTGGAGTTGCTGCAGCAATCCGCTGGGCCAGCGGATCGTAGCATTCACCGGGCCTTTGACGTCGCCGAGGCCGAAGAAAATATCTTTGCTATGTTGCGAAAGAAATCCCGATCCGGCCTGTAACGTTTTGGTTTGCCGGCCCACGGTAACGACTGCTCCGATAGCGTCGGGATTGCTCTTTGTACCGCGAAGCCGGAAGGAAATCGAGGGCGGAAGATCCTGGGCAACATTTTTCAGCACGCGCAACTGCGGAGCGGTCCGGTTCTTGAGAAACACTTCCTGGCGGCCGTCATGATCGAAATCGGCGAAGGCGAAGGACCGGCCGTCCTGCAAGAAGTCGAGATCAACAACGCCCGAGACATCGGAAAAGGTGCCATCGCGATTGTTCACGTAGCAGACGTTGCGCTCATAGCCGCTCCAGGTGTAATCGGAGCGGATCAACTCATTCACGGCGTTCCAGCCGCGTTCGTAATCCGGGGAGGGCTTCGCGGTGACGGGTGAATTGGCAACCACCTGACGCCAGAAAAAGCTGTTGAGGTCCTCTCGAATTGGGCCGGAGATCATTCCGGTGGCGATGTATAAATCAGGAAAGCCATCGTGATCGAAATCCCAAGGATCGCTCGACCAGGACCAGCGGCCCATTCCGGCGCGGCTGTGGATGGTCATGTCTTCGAAAGTACCGTCACCGCGATTTCGAAATAGCGAGTTGCCCATCGCATGCTTGCGATACAAATCGCGGATTTCAGGGGGCGATTCTGGCTGGAAAATGTCCTGCGTTGAGATTCGCTCGCCGGCGGCGGTCCACATATCGGCAACGTACAGGTCTTCGAGACCGTCGTTGTTGTAGTCAAGCCAGCAGACACTCATGCCCGCGCCGACATCCTCGACGCCCGCTGAAGGGGCGACGTCGGTAAACGTGCCGTCGCCATTGTTGCGGTAAAGATTCTTGCGTCCGAAATCGTTGACGACGTACAGGTCGGGCCCGCCGTCCCGATTGTAGTCGCCCCAACCGCAGCAAAAGCTGAAGCGGGTGTTGTTTTGGTTGAGACCCGATTGCGCGGTGACGTCGCGAAAGGTTCCGTCGCGATTGTTGCGAAACATGAAATTGGGCGGACCATTTTCAGCGGCGTAATAAGGCGTGGGGTAGCGGTATTGATCGGTACCCTGATAATACGCGTAAAGGCAGAAATAAATATCGAGCCAGCCGTCGCGATCGTAGTCGGCCGCGGCCGCGCCAGTGAACGTTCCCCGCGGAGGATTGGCGAACTGAAACGCATCCGGCTTGAGACGAAACCTGCCGCCGCCTTGGTTCAAGAACAGGAGCGGACCGGCGGCGCGCACGACGACCAGGTCTTGGCGGCCATGGTTGTTGAAGTCTGCGAAAATCGCGCAGGCCGTGTTTTCGAGAAGCCCGACTCCGGAAGGCTCGGTAATGTCCTCGAAGGTTCCATCGCCGCGGTTTCGATAGAGCCGATTTGGGAGACCCGCGGGCTGGCAAACGTAAAGGTCGTCGTACCCATCGCCATCCACGTCGCCAATCGAGACGCCGTTGTGGCCGTAGATATCGATGCCGCAGGCTCCGTCGAGAAGCGTGCGCCAATCGTCGACGCCGCGCAGCAATTGCTGGGAGTAAGACGAGGCGCGGCCAAATGCATTCGGAGCAATGTCCTGATACCACGGCTTGGCTGACCGGGCCCGCGTCTCTTCACTCCATTGCCAGCGGCGGATCCGAAATTGATCGGCTGGTGCCGGGTCCCAATCGAGATCCCATGATCCGACGCGCTGCTCGCGATGAAAACCCGGGCCCTCGCCCACCAGTTCATAGCGCACGCGGGTCTTCAGGACGCCGCCGGGCTGGATGTCGATCCGGGTGATCTGAAATTCCGCGGTGTGGATGGTGGCGAGAGAGCTGAGTGAGGATCGCAACTCACGGAGGAAAGCCTCGCGCTCGAGAGTTGCTTGCTGAGAGAATGTTACGCGCCGAACTTCGAGCGCTGGGCCAGGGCGTACGATTCGTGATTCAGAGGGCTGCGGAGAGGCTCCACGAAAATCCGGTGCAAGAACCTTTTCGATGGATTGGAGCAGGTTCGCACGCCATGCCGAGAGAATCGCGGCAATTTGATCGTGATATTTCTCCGTGATGAAGTCATCGAGCCCGGCATTCGTCTTGAGCAGCGCGGCGTCGAGCGCGGTCTGGGCGGGGTAGTGAGGATGGAGGTGGAGTTCCGCATCCACCGGCGGTGCGTCCTGCGCGCTTAACCTTGGAAGCAGCGGAAGAGCCAGACTGCGCAGCAGGAAACTACGCCGTGGAAATTGCGAGGAACGGCTCATGGTTTTGCGGACGGGAGCGCCTGCAACTTAGGGTCTCACAAACGTCCGGACGTGGGATTCGGTTCGTTTGGTAATTTCGCATTCTAGACGCCGGGTTGCGAGCGATGCGGTCCGAAAAATAATTGCCGAAGCGTTGTCACTCGGTGAATGGAGGCTTTCGCGCCGCCACAATCCCAACGCCTTCGCGGATGAGAACCAAGTGATTTGCTGGGACGTTCGGGAGCGACTGTTTCATCCCATTCGGCCAGCGGATTTCGAGGGCCGCTGACGTTGCAGCGCCCAGGCCGAAGTGCAAGCGTTTGTCGTTCACCGAAAGAAAACTCGACTGGCTTAGCAATTCCTGCACCTGCACGTGTCCGCCATAGCGAGCGGTGACGCGTGCGCCGATCGCGCTTCGATTGGAAGTGACCGCCTCCAATTGGACCTTCAGCCAATGATTGCGGCCGGAACAATCGTTGCGCAAAAGCGACGGCGGCTCGTTCATGTTCATGATCAGGATGTCGACGTCGCCGTCGTTATCGAAATCGCCAAATGCACATCCGCGGCTGGAGTGCGGCGCGGCAATCGCGGGTCCGGCCTCGTCGAAGAGCTCTTCGAAGCGGCCTCCGCCCAGATTGCGAAAAACAATTCGCGGATTTTTGTAAGGGAACAGGGGCGCGCGCTTTTCGAGCTCAGGATAAACCTGGCCTGCGGCGATGAACAGATCGGGCCAGCCGTCATTATCGAGATCGGCGATGCCCGCGCCCCAGCAGACGAAGCGGGTTTCGACGCCCAGGCCGGCCCTCGATGTTACGTCCGTGAATTGGCCTTTGCCATCGTTTTCGTAGAGCACGCTGGTGTCGTCGGCGAAATGCGTCTTGAGAATGCCGAGCGTTCCATTCAGCTTGTAATCTCCGACGCCGACGCCCATCCCGGCTTGCTCGGCGCCATCTTCGCTCAGCGCTACGCCGCGCGCCAAGCCTTCTTCCGCGAAGGTTCCGTCGTGGCGGTTGCGGAAATAGAAGCTAGGAGTGGAATCACAGGCGACATAAATGTCGGGCCAGCCATCGTTATCGAAATCGGCGGCGACGGCCGTGAGTCCGTAGGCCCGGCACGCGTCCAGGCCGGCTTCCTTGCTGACGTCGGTGAAACGGCCGCGGCCATCGTTGTGAAACAAATAGCATCGGCCCTTGGGAAGCCCTCGAGGGCCGCAATGCACGCTGATTCCCTTCCAATCGCAGTGGGCCGGGATGGTCGTGCCTGTGTCCAAGTCGACGTAGGTGCTGATGAACAGGTCAAGATGCCCATCGCGATCATAGTCGACAAAAGTGCAGCCAGTGCTCCATTGCGGCCTGGGCAGTGTGAGGCCCGCGTCGCGAGTCACGTCAGTGAACGTGCCATCGCCGTTGTTACGGAACAGGACATTTTGACTGTAATAAGTGAGGAACAGATCATCGAGGCCATCGTTGTTGTAGTCGCCGATAGTGACGCCCGAAACCCAGCCGGGGCGTGCGAGGCCAGATTTCGCGGTGACGTCGAGGAATGTTCCATCCCGATTGTTCTTGTAGAGCCGGTTGCCGGCGCCGGCGGGCGTGGCGCCAAAGCGCGTCCCTCCCAGAACCAGAATGTCGAGCCAGCCATCGTGATCGTAATCGAAGAATGCGATGCCGCAGCCGACGGCTTCAAGGATGTGTTTCTTGCTCTCGACACTGCCGTAAATGCTGGGTGCTGTTAGACCAGCTTGGTGAGCGATGTCGGTGAATTTGGCATCGAAGGGCAGCCCGGAGCGCTTGCCGCGCGGTTGGGGGCGGATGTTGCGCGTTGCCATGCCCTGCGCAAAAAGGGACGCGGGTAGTGCTTCAAGAACGGCTCTGCGAGTGATCCGCGACACCTTTGATCAGAATAGTGCATTGCTTGGACGCGGCGCGGAGCGTGGATGACGGCGCGCACCACTTTAGTTCGCGGGGAACGAAACCGTGACAGTGGTGACGACCTCCACGGGAGCGCCGTTCAACAGCGTTGGCTTGTACACCCAGGTTTCCGCGGCTTCTCTTGCGGCGTCGATCAACACCGGATCGCCGCTGATGAGTTCGAGCTTTTGAATGGTTCCGTCGCGGCCGATGATCGCGGTGAACTTCACTTCGCCCGACGCCTGTGCATCGGTGGGGCGTTGCGGTTCCGCTTTGTGTATCAGGTTCGCAGCCTGAACGTTCTCCCCGACGCGGATGCGCTTGACTTCAGGCGTTTCCTGCGCGGCCGCGAAATACTTGATCAATGGCATGGGGCCCTGGATGTCGGGATCGTCCGGAGCGAGCTGCCCGGCTCGCGCGGAAAGGTCGCGTGCCAGATCGAAGATTTTCTGATCGACGACGCGCACTCCGCTTACGCGCACCGCCAGGTTCGGCAGGGCCGTACCGGCCGCGGCCAGCACAATTGCGTTGGAACTCTGTTCCAGCTCAGCGCTGGCGTGACCGGCGAGATAGGGCGCTTTTCCGAGAATCTCCATCGCGTACAGAAATCCCAGATTTGCAGCGATCTCCCGGTTCGCGGGCTCCGCGTCCACGGCACGCCGCAGTACCCGCTCGGCGTCCTCTTTATCCTCCATCTCCAAGAATCTCACCGCATTCATGGTTACGGCGTTGCTCCTGGGATGCGCCTGCACCGCCGCAAGCCACGCATCGCGCACTGCGTCGTGATCTTCGGCGTTCGCATAGGGGCCGTTGGCACTATAAACGTATGCGGCTTTGGATGCGCTCGCCGCTGCTTCCGGATGATGTTCCACCAGATAAAGGATATGTTGGAGCCGGACGGAACGCTTGCCCGGATCGGGCGTGAGCGGAGCGGAGTCGAGATAAACCTGCAACAGCTCTAGGCGCGCATTGATGTCCTCCGGATTCTGCAACACATGAGACTCCAGGTTCGCCATATCGAGCGGCGAAGGCAGCGGCCCGGACCGCAGTAAGCCAACCGTCTGCGCGGCCAACGTCGTGCCGAAACCAATCGCGAGAAGCAGGAACCTTGCACGCGTCATCGCTGAAAGCAATGCAACTACCGTGCCATCCCCTTGGCATTGAGCCGCAACGATTTCCAGACGGTCGCCGTGTCCGTCAGCCAACGGGTGTGTTCGGGCGGGACACGAATCTGTTCATGCTGTTCGAAATCCGGCATACAGAGTCGGTCCAGCAATTCGTAAACTGTAGAGAATGGCCAATTTAGGATTTGTAGGTTTGGGCGTGATGGGCAGCCGCATGGTCGATCGGCTGCTCGCCAAAGGGCACACTGTTACCGGCTACAATCGCACGCGTTCCAAAGCCCAGTGGCTGATCGATCGCGGGATGAAATGGGCCGATTCGCCACGCGCCGTCGCCGTCGGCAGCCGAAGTTACGTTATCAATGGTGACCAATTCCGCGGCGCTGGAAGAAATTGCCGGTGGCGGCGATGGAATTGTCGCAGGCCTCGGCAGCGGCAAGATCTGGATCGACATGAGCACGGTTGGCCCTGAGATCAGCAAAGCGCTGGCCGCTCGCGTTCGGGAAAAAGGCGCGGATCTTCTGGATGCGCCGGTCTCGGGGAGCGTGATCACGCTCGAACAAGGCAAGCTCTCCGTCATGGTGGGCGGCCGCGCGGAAAGCTTCGAACGCGTCAAGCCGATCCTGCTCGACCTCGGGTCCCAAAGTGACGCACGTCGGCGAAAACGGCCTGGCGCTGGTGATGAAGATCGCGACCAATCTCAGCCTTGCGGTACAGATGCTGGCGTTTTCGGAAGCCGTGCTGCTCGCCGAGAAGAGCGGCATCGCGCGCGAGACTGCTGTCGACGTCCTGACACATAGCGCCATCGCATCGCCCATGGTGCAGTATCGCGGACCGTTTGTGCTTAAAATGCCTGAGGAGGCGTGGTTCAACGTCAACATGATGCAGAAGGATATGCTGCTCGCCCTGGAACTGGGCCGCAAAACCGATGTCCCTCTACCGACTACCGCCACGGCCAACGAGTTCCTGACCGCCGCGCGCGCCATGGGCTACGTGGAGCAGGATTTCGCAGTAGTATTTGAGGTGCTGGCAAGAATGTCTGGAGTTCAAAAATGACCACCGCCGTTAACCCGTCTAATCCCGACTTGCGAACCGGCGCCGACCTGTATCTGCACATGTACCGGCGCATGATGATGATCCGGCTGTTCGAAGAGCAGGTGAACGATCTGTACACCCGCGCGCTGATGCCCGGCCTGGCGCACCTCTATATAGGCGAGGAAGCCGTCGCAGTTGGCGTCTGCGAGGCGTTGCGCAGGGACGATTACATCACCAGCACGCATCGCGGCCACGGCCACTGCCTGGCGAAGGGCGCGTCGGTGGATCTGATGTTCGCCGAGCTGCTGGGCAAGGAAGTGGGCTACTGCAAAGGAAAGGGCGGATCGATGCATATCGCCGATCCGGCCACCGGCAATCTCGGAGCCAACGCGATTGTGGGAGGAAGCACCGGCATCGCTACCGGAGCGGCGTTTGCGGCGCAGCGTTTGGGAACCGGCCAGGTGGCAGTGTGCTTTTTCGGCGAGGGCGCGCTCGGCCAGGGCGTGCTGTATGAAGTGATGAACATGGCCGCCTTGTGGAAGCTGCCGGTGGTGTACGTTTGCGAAAACAACATGTACAACGAGTACACGCATTATTCGGAAACCACCGCGGGCGACATTCTGTCGCGAGGTCCGGCGTTCGGAGTGCATTCCGAAGCAGGTGGACGGACAGGACGTGATTGGCGTGTATACGGCCGCGAAGAATCTGGTGGAGCGCGCACGCGCGGGCGAAGGTCCGTCACTGCTGCTGGTGAACACCTATCGCTACCATGGGCACCACGTCGGCGACGTCAGCCGCGAATACTATCGCTCCAAGCAAGAAGAGCAACAGTGGAAGACGGAGCGGGATCCGCTTCGGTTGATGGGTGAATGGCTCACGTCGCAAGGGCTGGCCGATCGCGCGGCGCTCGACAAGATACATGCCGAAGTGAAGGCCGAGATCGACAGCGGAGTGCAGTTTGCGCTAGCCGCTCCTTATCCCAGTGCAGACAAGGTGGATCAAGATGTCTACGCTTGATATCGCGGTTCGTGAATTGACGCTCGCGCAGGCGATCCGCGAGGCGCTGGCAGAAGAGATGCGCCGCGATCCGCGTGTGTTTATCCTTGGCGAAGACATCGCCGAAGCGGGACATCCGTTTAAGGTGTTGACAGGTTTAGTAGACGAATTCGGCCCCAAGCGCGTGCTGGATACGCCGATTTCCGAAGCAGGTTTCACCGGCATTGCCGTGGGCGCCGCGATGACCGGCATGCGGCCCGTGATCGACATCATGTTCGGCGATTTCATCGGGCTCACCATGGATCAAATGGTGAACCAGGCCGCCAAGATCCACTACATGTCGGGCGGCAAATGGAAAGCGCCGCTGGTGATGCGAACCACCCTGGGGGCCACGCGGCGATCGGCCGCGCAGCATTCGCAATCGCTGCACGCCTGGTTCTGCCATATTCCCGGTTTGAAGGTCGTGATGCCGTCGACGCCGTATGATGCCAAGGGCCTGCTGAAATCGGCGATTCGCGACGACAATCCGGTGGTGTTTTTTGAAGACAAAATGATGTACCGGCTGAAGGGCGCTGTGCCCGAGGAAGACTACACCATTCCGCTGGGCGTCGCCGACATCAAGCGCGAAGGTAGCGACATCACGATCATCGCCACCAGCAGCATGGTGCAAGTGGCGCTGGGCGCGGCGAGCCTGCTGGAAGAAGACTGGCGTCAGCGCCGAAGTGGTGGATCCACGCACGCTTTGGCCGTTGGATGAAAAGACGCTGATTGAATCGGCGAAGAAGACTTCGCGCGTGATCGTGGTGGACGAAGGGTATGGGCGTTACGGCGTGACGGCCGAAATCGCTTCGGTGATTCAGGAAAACTGCTTCTTCGATCTCGAAGCGCCGGTGAAGCGCATGGGCGCGATGCACGTTCCGATTCCATTCTCGCCGCCGCTCGAAGACGTGACGGTTCCCACCGAGAAGACCGTTGCCGAGGCCGCTCGCGTTATGTGCGGAGCCAATTAGACGGGCCGTTACTCATGAGCGGCCACGATCATCAGACGGTCCCTTCCGATATGGCGTTGCGCGTCAAGGCGCTCGAATCGCTGCTGGTGGAAAAGGGGCTGGTGGATCCGAAAGCGCTCGACGCTCTGATTGACACTTATGAGAATAAGGTAGGGCCGCGCAACGGCGCGCGCGTGGTTGCCCGCGCCTGGGTGGATCCAGCCTTACAAGACAGCGCTTGCTCAAGGACGCCACGTCCGCGATCGCGGAGCTAGGCTACGGCGGTGCGCAAGGCGAGCATATGGTGGTAGTGGAGAACACGCCTCAGGTACACAATCTCATCGTGTGTACGCTGTGCTCTTGCTATCCGTGGTCGGTTCTGGGGCTTCCGCCCGTGTGGTACAAATCGGCGCCGTATCGCTCTCGCGCGGTGATCGATCCTCGCGGAGTGCTGCGAGAGTTTGGGATCGAGCTGGCGGACGAAAAGGAAATACGCGTTTGGGACAGCACAGCCGAATTGCGGTACCTGGTCCTGCCTGAGCGGCCTGCCGGAAGCGACGGGCTCGACGAACCGGCGCTGGCCGCCCTGGTGACGCGCGATGCCATGATCGGAGTTGCAATCGCGTGAACGGCGTACACGACATGGGCGGGATGCAGGACTTTGGGCCGGTTGTCGCCGAGCCGAACGAACCCGCGTTTCACGCGCCCTGGGAAGGCCGGACGTTCGCGCTGAATCAAGCGGCTGGCGCTTGGCGCAAGTGGAGCCTCGACGCATTGCGGCACCAAATCGAAGCGCTTCCGCCCGCGGACTATCTGCGGATGAGTTATTACGAAAAATGGCTCGCAGCAGTCGGCGGAGCGTTTAATGGAGAGCGGCTTGATCACTCGCGCCGAATTCGAAAGCGGCCAGCCCGCACCCGGCTCGAAGAAAGCCACTCCGCCGCTCACCGCCGGGCAAGTCCCCTCCATGCTCCGCAGTGGCGCGCACGCCAGACGCGACGTAGCGGTTGCGCCGCGATTTCATGCCGGCCAATCTGTTCGCACGCGCAACATCAATCCGACCGGGCACACGCGCCTGCCCCGCTACGCCCGCGATAAGCAAGGAACGGTGGAGCGGGACCATGGCGTTTACGTTTTTCCCGACACGATCGCGCATTCACTCGGCGAGAAGCCGCAGCACGTCTATTCGGTTCGCTTCACCGCGCGCGAGCTTTGGGGCGAACAAGCCTCGCCGCGCGATGCCGTATATCTTGACCTTTGGGACGACTACCTTGAGCCAGCCTGAAACCACTTATCAAACCGAACGAGTTTTTGACGAACCCTGGGAGGCTCAGGCTTTCGCACTCGCAGTAAAGTTGTCCGAACAAGACTATTTCACGTGGAAAGAATGGACTGCCGCGCTCGCGGATGAGTTGAAGACCGCGGACGGCCGCAGCTACTACGAACATTGGTTGACAACATTGGAACGCTTAGTGACTGCCAAGGGCTTGACTGACCCGGAGGCGCTACGCGATCGCAGGGACGCTTGGGCTGACGCGTATCGGCACACGCCGCACGGAAAGCCAGTCGAGCTGGCAAGATCACAGACGAGTTAATCGTCCAGAATTGGGAGACATACAAGTGGCACTAAAAACTCACGGAACCATGGCAGTGGATTGGGAGCAGCGCGTCGACATGGATCGATTGCGGCGCGAGCGTCTGGCGCGCATCAAGGGGTTGCTTGCGAAGTCCGAGCTCGGCGCATTGCTGTGCTTCGACATGAACAACGTGCGCTACATCACCGCCACGCACATTGGCACGTGGGCGCAAGACAAGATCAGCCGCTTCACCCTGCTGCCGCAGAATGACGAGCCTATCCTGTGGGACTTCGGCTCCGCAGCCAAGCATCATCAGCTCAATTGCCCCTGGCTCGGCGAGCGCTCACGCCCGGGCATTTCTCTGTTGCGCGGTGCGATGTCGCCGGAAATGGGCCGCGCCGAAGACGTCGCGAAGAAGATCAAGATCGAGCTCGAGATGCGCGGCCTGCACAAAGAGCCGGTCGGCATCGACGTGGTGGAACCGCCCATTCTATTCGCTCTCCAGCGCGAGGGCATCAACGTCGTGGATGGCCAGCAGCTCATGTCGGATGCGCGCGTCATCAAAACGCAAGACGAGATCTCGCTGCTCAATACGTCCGCGATGATGGTGGACGCCGCCTACCACGATCTGTATTGCGCGATGAAGCCGGGCATGAGCGAGAACCAGGCCGTGGGGTTGGTGAACAAGATCCTGTATGACATGGGCTCGGAATATGTGGAAGGGGTCAATGCGATTTCGGGCGAGCGCTGCAATCCGCACCCGCACGTGTTCTCGGATCGCATCCTTCGCCCCGGCGATCCCGTGTATTACGACATTCTGCATTCGTTCATGGGCTACCGCACTTGCTACTACCGCTGCTTCAGCATCGGCTACGCATCGCATGCGCTGATCGATGCCTATGGGCGCTGCCGCGATTATTTGGACGCTGCCATTTCGCTGATTCGTCCCGGACGCACCACCGGCGAAATCGCGTCAGTCTGGCCCAAGGCGCAGGAGTTCGGCTTCCCCAACGAAGAAGCGGCCTTCGCACTGCAATTCGGCCACGGCATTGGCCTCGCGATTTGGGAGAAGCCGGTGATCAGCCGCCTGGTTTCGCTCGAGCACTCCCACGAGATCAAGCCCGGCATGGTGTTCGCGCTGGAAACTTTCTGGCCGTCGAAAGATGGTTGGAGCGCCGCGCGCATCGAAGAAGAGATCGTCGTCACCGAGACGGGGCACGAAGTGATCACGCGCTTCCCGGCCGAAAAGCTGCTGGTTGCCGGCGCGCACTACTTCACCGTGGATGGCCCGCTGCCCACCACGCGCGAGCACGATCCGGCGCCCAGCGAACGCATCGTCGAAATGGTGGAAGCCAGCGCGCGAACCGAACAGGTGGTTACTCGCTAGATGGCGGTTAGCATCGTCATGCCCGCGCTCGAGATGGCGCAGGAAACCGGCAAAATCATCTCGTGGCTTAAGAAGGAAGGCGACGCGATCGCGAAAGGCGAGCCGCTGGCGGAGATCGAGACGGATAAAGTTGTGCTGGAGCTAGAAGCGCCGGGCGATGGTGTGCTGGCCGGAGTCACTGCGTCCGCCGGAGACGTGGTGCAAGTGGGAAAAACGATCGCCTGGTTGGTTGCACCGGGTGAAAAACCTCCGGTGGAAGCGCAGTCCGCGGCGCCCGCTGCCCGGACCATGACTGGAACGCCGCCACCCGCGTCAACCGCGCCGACAGCCCCGGCCCCTCCCGCCGAAGCTTCAGAAGTCAAGGCCTCTCCGAAGGCGCGCCGAATGGCGAAAGAGCTGGGAGTGGACCTAGCGAAGGTTCGCGGAACAGGCCCGGGCGGAGTGATTAGTGGTGAAGATGTGGAGGCCGCAGCGAAGGCGCCTCAACCTGCAGCCACCGTGCCCACTGCACCCGCAGCGCTCAGTTCGATCGCTCGCCTGATGGCCGAACGCACCACGCAAAGCTGGACCACCGCACCGCATTTCTTCCTGGTTCGCGAGATCGATGCCAGCGCTTTGATCGCCGCGCGCGAAAAACATGGCAAGGCAATTACGCACACCGACCTGTTGGTCGCGATTGTCGCCCGTGTACTCGCGAAACATCCCAAGATGAACGCGAGTTGGACCGGCAGCGCGATTCAATTCAATTCCAACGTGAATATCAGCATCGCGATTGCCGTGAAGGACGGTGTTGTCGGGGCCGTGATTCCGAACGCAGACACAGCGACGCTCGCGGCCATCAGCGCCAAGCGGCAGGATCTAGCCGAACGTGCTCGCGCGGGCCGCCTTCATCCGCCCGACGTAACCGGGGGCACGTTCACCATCAGCAATCTCGGGATGTTCGGCGTGGATGCTTTCAGCGCGATCATCACGCCGCCGCAGGCTGCGATTCTCGCCGTCGGCCGCATCGCGGAGCGCGTCGTGCCGGTGAATGGCCTGATCGGCATCCGTCCTATTTTGACGATGACGTTATCGAGCGATCATCGCGTGGTGGATGGAGCGCAAGCCGCGGCGTTCTTGAAAGATGCCGCCGAAGCGCTCACCAGCGCACTATTGTAGGTGGAAGTTTACTTCAATTTTCGCCTTCACTGGCACCGGCTTCCCGTTCTTGGTGCCCGGCTGAAACTTCCAGGTTTTGATACTCGCAACGGCGCTGGCGTCCAGTCCTTTATCGAGCGACTTGACCACTTTGATATCGTGCGCGCGTTGATCCGTGCCAACTACGATCGTCAATCCCACGGTGCCTTCCAGCTTGGCGGCCTTCGCTTCGGGGGTGTATTGCGGCTCGCTCGTCTTCACCAGAACCTTCGGAGGAACGATGCCCGGTCCAATCTTGTAGATCTTTTCCGCAAAGGAAACCGTAGTCATCAATCACAAGAAGAAGTGGAATCGCTATCGCGGTTCTGCGCCGCGCGTGAGTCGCTTCGCTTCGCCATTCGAATAGATGAACCAGGCGTTCGCGCAACGGGGCGGAGCCGGTCATTGCGCAGCCGAGGATCAGGGAACTGGAACACTCTCGTGCCACATCCAGGAGCACCGTTGCGTAGGTGTCGGCCGGAACGCCCGCGGACAAAACGGCGTCATCACAGGCCAATTCCTGTTCGCGATTCAGGCGCGCCGCCATCATCCAAGCCAAAGGATTCCACCACAATAGTGCCCGCGACACTTGTGCCGCATACTTCGCCAGGCAGTCGCGCCGAAGCGACGTGCGCCGATTCGTGCAACAACACGGCGCGCAATCGCAATTGATCCCAATCGCGGGCCTTTGCGGGAAGAAGAATCAGCGGCTGCATGACGCCACAAGTGAGAGGAGTGTTCACATCGGCAATCCGCACTTCGGCGCCGTCGCCGTTTGTAAAATGCGCCGAGCGTCGGCGAATCCGCGACAATACGATCCATCCGCCGGCCGCGCGAACCAACATTGCGAATGCGCCCAGCGCCCAGATCGCAGCGGCCACCATCGGCCAGCCCGGCAGTCCTGTCCCTACGTTGTTGGCCGCCACCGCGGGGCCGGGTCCCCCCGGCACGGAAATGAGCAAGCCCCATTGCGGCGACCAGAGGGCCAGCAACGTCGTCGCAGCGGCACTCATGAGCGTTGCCAGGCAGATCAAATGCCGCATCGCCGCATCCCGCCGACGTAACAGCCGCAAACAAATCGTCCCGGCCGTCAACAGGACCGTGGATTTCATCGCAACGGAAATCAGATAGGATTCCAACATGGTTATTTCCCCTTTGCCTTTTCAATGATTCGCGCCAGCTCACTCAATTCCTTCTCGCTCAGATGAAATGCGGCAGGGTCCAGCAGCGCTGCCACAGCTTCCTTTGCAGATCCGTCGAAAAATGTTCGGATGATGCGCTGCAAGGCCGATCGGCTGGCGGCCTCGCGAGGGACGGTAGGCTCGTACACGTATCGAAGCCCTTCTTCGACATGCCGCACGTAGCCCTTGCGTTCCAGCACGCGTAGAATCGTACGCACGGAAGAATAGTTCGGTTTGTCGGGCAACCCTTCCTGAATCTCCGGTCCGGTAGCGCGCCCGCGGGCAAACAGAATGTCCATGATCTGCCGCTCGCGCCGGCTCAAGTCGGGATCAGCCTTGGGTGTGCTCTTCGGTGTGCGCATTTCTTAACAGCCTGCGTAGAAATTAACATAAGCGCCTCCGCCTGTCAATAGCCCGCCTGAACTTTGTCATGATGAATAGCGCATGACTCTGAGCCGAGCCCGCATTCTCACGACCCACGTCGGCAGCCTCCCGCGCAGCGAGGCACTTTCCGAGATGCTCATCGATCGCGAGGAGGGCAAACCTCTCGACCCGCAACAGCTCGCCGATGAGATGGACCGCGCTGTGCGTCATGTCATTGCGAAGCAGGCCGAAGCCGGCATCGACATCGGCAACGACGGCGAGCAACAGCGCGTCGGCTTCCAAACCTACATTCCAAGCCGCATGTCAGGCTTCGCCGGCCAATCGAAAAGGCGCCGCGGCCGCGAGTTCGAAGAATTTCCTGCCCTCGTCGACGATCTCTTCCGCCGTTTCCCCAAGCGCAGCCGGATGCAGAACGCACCCGAAGCGCAGGCCGAGCTGCATTACCTCGGTTCGGCAGCCATCACGGCGGAGATCGATCGCTTTCAGCGCGCCGCCAAAGATTCAGGTGCGTTCGCGGAATCATTCATGACCGCTCCCTCGCCCGGCATCATCTCGACGACGATGCTCAACGCCTATTACGATTCGCAGCAATCCTACTTGACGGCGCTCGCAGGGGCGATGCGCAACGAATATCTGGCCATCCACCGGGCGGGTCTGCTGCTCCAGATCGACGCGCCCGACCTTGCCATGGATCGCTCCATGTTCTATCGCGATCTCTCCGACTCGGAATTCGTGAAAGCCGGCGAGATGCACGTTGCCGCGCTGAATCAAGCCATCGAAGGCATCCCGCGCGATCGCGTGCGCCTGCACTGCTGCTGGGGGAATTGGAACGGACCGCACCTGTACGACGTTCCGCTCGATCTCATTCTGCCGGTGCTCTATCAGGCCAACGCCGGCGCGCTCAGCATCGAGTTCGGCAATCCGCGGCACCAACACGAATTGGAAGCCTTGCGCCGCCACAAGCTCCCCGATCACATGCTGCTGCTGCCCGGAGTCGTCGAAAGCAACAGCAATATCGTCGAGCATCCGGAAGTGGTCGCGCGGCGCCTCGAAGAAGCAGTGGCCGCTGTCGGCGATCGTGAGCGCATCATCGCCAGCGCCGACTGCGGGTTCGGCACTTTTACCAATCGCGAATACGTGATCGAGCCGGTAGTGTGGCTGAAACTCAAAGCGCTCCGGCAGGGCGCGGACATTGCATCAACCCATCTGTGGGGCCGAAGCGCCGCTCAATAACATGCGCTCACCCCTCGCAATTCTTCTCGCTCTCGCCTGTACGCCCGTGTTCGCTCAGGTGGATCTCTCCGGCGAATGGGGCAGCCGCTACACCTGGGATTATCTCGAACGCCTTCCCGGCCCCGAGCTCGGCGATTATCTCGGTCTTCCCATCAACAACGCCGCTCGCCTGAAAGCCAATAGCTGGGAAGCGTCCGCGCAGACCATTCCCGAACGCCAGTGCATTCCTCACGGCGCCGATTATCTCTTCAGCCGCGCCGGATTTCCGATGCGCATCTGGACCGAAGAGGATCCCGTAACCGAGAAGGTAATGGCGATTCGCATTCGAAGTTACGCCTGGAGCGTTGAGCGCACCATCTGGATGGACGGCCGCCCGCATCCATCGAAGTACGCGCGCCACACCTGGCAAGGCTTTTCCACTGGGCAATGGAACGGCAACGTTCTTACGGTCACCACAACGCATCTCAAGTGGAATTACATACGGCGCAATGGTGTTCCGCGCAGCGATGAGGCTACCGTGACCGAACATTTTGCGCGTCATGGCGACTATCTCACGCTGCTCACCTACATCGACGATCCCGTCTATCTCACCGAACCGCTGCTCAGAACTTCCGGCTATGTCTTGGATCCGCAGCAACAGCTTGAGCCTTTCCCGTGTGAGCCGGTAGAAGAAGTAGTCCGGCCGGAAGGCGCCGTCCCGCACCATTTGCCTGGAACCAACAAAGACATCGATGAATTCCCGGCCAAGTACGGACTGCCCGCGGCAACGGCGATGGGCGGCGCGGAGACAATGTATCCGGGTTACTCGATCCCTGCGGGTCCGAAGCAAGTTCGCGTGCCGGGTGAAACCACGAGCGGTCTCGAAATCCTGCCGGTCCAAAAGAACATCTATATGCTTGCCGGCGATGGCGCGAACATTACGTTGCAGATCGGTAAGGACGGCGTTTTGGTGGTGGATACTGGCTTGGCGGAGTTGAGCGATCAAGCGCTCGCGGCCATCCGCAAGTTCACTGACAAGCCGATTCACTACATTCTGAACACCGCAGTCGATCCCGACCACATCGGCGGCAACGAAGCTTTCGGCAAAGCCGGCAACACCATCACCGGCGGCGACGTCGCCGACGACATCAAGGGTCTCGACAAGGGCGCGGCCATCATCGCGCACCAGAAAGTGCTGGATCGTATGAGCACGGCCGCTGCGTTCGGCGCTCTACCGACGGATGTTTATGGCGGCAAGCAGAAAGACCTGTACTTCGACGGCGAACCTGTCGTGATGCTGCATCAGCCAGCCGCGCATACCGATGGCGACAGCCTGGTCTTCTTCCGCGGTTCGGACGTCATCTCGACCGGTGACATTTTCACAACCACGGGCTATCCGGTCATCGATCTCGATCGCGGCGGTAGCATCCAGGGCATCATCGACTCGCTCAACCGCATCATCGAACTCACCGTGCCGGCGGCCTTGCAAGAAGGCGGCACGCTGGTTGTTCCCGGCCATGGCCGCATCTGCGATGAAGCCGACGTGGTGGAGTATCGCGACATGGTGACCATCATTCGCGATCGCATCGCGGAGATGCAGAAGCGCGGCATGACACTCGATCAAGTGAAAGCCGCACGCCCGACGGAGGATTACGATCCGCGGTATGGATCGAGCGACAACTTCGTCGAAGCGGTCTTTTTGAGTCTGAGCCGGAGCCTCAGCAAATGACGCAACAACTTGTTCTCGCGGCGCTCATCACAACTGCGTGCCTCTGCGCCCAGGAAGAAGAAGCTCCTGCGCCCGTCGCCAAACCCACTCCGCAGAAAACCGCGCGCGAAGAGGCGCCCATCGATCTCACCGGCTACTGGACCGCCGTCGTCACGCAAGATTGGCGCTGGCGCATGGTGACTCCCAAGAAAGGCGACTTTCCTGGCATTCCTCTCAACGCGGAGGGCAAGAAGCTCGCGAACGCCTGGGATCCGGCCAAGGATGAAGCCAACGGCGATCAATGCAAGGCCTACGGTGCACCCGGCCTCATGCGCATGCCTACGCGGTTGCATATTGCCTGGCAGGACGACAACACGCTGCGCATCGACGCCGACGCCGGCACGCAAACCCGCTTGTTCCATTTTCGCGATGCAAAGATCGAGAGGGATCCGCAGTGGCAAGGGACTTCCGCCGCTCAGTGGCAATTTGTGCGCACCAAAATCCCGCCGCACATGCCCGGCCCGATTCACGGTGGGAGTTTGAAGGTAGTCACCACGCGCATGCGCCCCGGTTACCTGCGCAAGAACGGCGTGCCTTACAGCGCCAGCGCCGTGCTGACGGAATATTTCGACGTCACAACCGAACCCAACGGCTGGCAGTCCATCCTTCTCACCACCATCATTGAGGACCCGCAGTACCTGACGCAGTCCATTCTGTTGAACACGAATTTCCGCAAGCTCCCGGATGGGTCGAGCTGGAATCCAACTCCCTGCTCCGCGCGTTGACGCGATTCGTTATTCCGTCGCTGTGTCTGCTGCCTCGGCGGCCTGGTCGGCCACGCACACGGCGTGCCGCAGAATGCGCTCCAGATGCTTGCAAACCAGCAACAGGTTGACATAGAGCGTCGCATCGCCCGGCCCCGGAACCAGCTTGGAAAATCTCTCGTACAGAAGTTCGCACTCTCTGCGAATTGCCTCCGCCTGGGGCTTCAAAGACAGGGCCGCCGAGGCGGAGCTCTCACTACGCCACGCATCAATCGCCGCCGACAGCAGGCTTTTGATCTTTCCCCCGGCTTCTGAGAGCTGGCTTACGGCCTGCGATGGCGGCCGCCCGTTGGTCGCATTGCTCAGCGTCACGATTTCGTAGGCGTAGTCTCCAATCAGCTCCAGGTCGACGATCGCGTCCAGGATACCGGTCACCAGCCGGGCGTCTCGCGCCACCGGCGCCTGCAGCGTGATCAGACTCAAGCATTGATCGCGTATCAGCCGGTGCTGATGATCGGTTTGCGCTTCCAGTTCGCTGGCGTGCTCAGCGGTGTTGCCGTTCGCACCTGCGATGGCCCGGTCGGCCTCGTCCAGCAGCGCGATCGTGTTCTCGCCCATCTCAATCAGGTTCTGGCGAACCGCTTCTAATTCTTCTGCAAAGCGCGTTCTCATCGTGTCGCCCCCGGCGCGGTCCGCAATGTTACTTTTGAGTTACTAAGTGTGGAAGATCGCGATTGTTTTCGCTGCAAACGAATTCCAGTAAGTCGGTGTCCGGTAAGAGTCGCATTCCTTCGGTCACGGTCCACGGTTTAGTATAAGCTTTTGGATCGTCGATGGTGACCTGAATTTGCAGATGGCCAAAGTCGGGGCGGCGGAAGCGTTCGGTCACATGCAGCGACTCGGTGGCCGGATGGCCCGCTTGATCCAGCCACGTTTTGCCATTAAAACCCGACGTCTCGACGACTAATGCATCTCCATCCCACTTACCCACCGAGTAACCCATCCACGTGGGATTCGGATCCTTCGGAAGCTCCCGGCCGTCCATGAAAACCTGACGGTAGATCCCGAACGCTTCGTAGAGAATGATGACCTCGTCCGGGTTTTGAACGATCTTAAATGGCACCGGAGTCACGTTGATCTTGGGTACGCCCTGCGGCAAACAGTTCGCATCGGATTCCTCGGCGGCGTGCGCGCCGGTCATGCGGTCTTTCGTGAGCGCTGCCGCCCAAGGCTGCATCGGCACGCCGTCCGGTTTTAGATCCGCCGCCAGGTTCTGCAAATACTTCGGCCCCGGCACGATCCAAATGCCCGCCAGGTCGGGTTTGCCATCCGGTTTGCGGGGCGCCGGCGCCGTCAGATTCGGTTTCCCATCCGCGGTTCGGGGAATGGATTTGTCTGGAAGTTTCAACCACTGTGCCGGCAAGGGCGCCGCAGCCACATACGAAAGCAACAAGCTCACGAGAGCAATCTTCAAACGCGCCTCCCCATTGATCCCTGACCACCGGGGCGATTATATGTCAAAATCGTCCTCGGCGTGCATGCTCGGCGTATATGAATGATCAGCCACAACAAATGCAGTGCATGGAGGTTTGGGGCGGCAGCCAACTCACCGCTCAGGGCGTTGAATTCGGCGGGCTGGATGCCTGGGTTTACAGCAAACCCTACGGCAAGGCGCACGCCGGCGGCGACGTGTACTACGCATCGAGTTGCGCCACAGGCCGCATCAGCCGCTTACTGTTAGCCGACGTTGCGGGACATGGAAATGCCGTGGCCGCCACCGCCGCCGATCTGCGCACGTTGATGCGCCGTTTCGTCAATCGCCTGGATCAAAGCGAGTTCGTGCGCTTGCTCAATCAGCAGTTCTCGGCTCTGCCGCGTACCGGCGCGTTCGCCACCGCGATTGTGACCACCTTTTTCGAGCCCAGCCGCCGCCTCACCGTGTGCAACGCCGGACACCCCCGGCCTCTGCTCTATCGCGTGGCACAGCGCCAGTGGGATTTTCTGGGAGACAATGCGGCGATCCAGCGCGCCACGCCCAGCAACATCCCTCTCGGGCTTTTCGAGGCCGCCGAATACGAGCAGTTCGATGTCGAACTGGAGGCCGGCGACTGCCTGCTTACGTATACCGATGCCCTCATCGAGGCCCGCGTGGGCGATGGCGAAATGTTGGGTGAGAATGGAGTGCTGCGCATCGTTCGAGCGCTTGGGGACCTGCCGCCCGACAAACTGACCGAAAGTCTGCTCGCGGAAATCGAGGCTCGCTATCCGGAGGGTCTGGCCGAGGACGATGTCACGGTATTGGTGGTCCGGGCCAATGGCCGCAAGCTGCGCTACTCGTTTGGCGAAAAGCTGCGCGCGTCGGCTCGATTGATAGGTACTCTGATCCGCTCTGTCCATCCGCGCGCTGAACGCCCGCCATTGCCCGACGCAAACCTCGCTAATGTTGGTGGCGCCATAATTCCCGCGCTGGGGCGACGCTGGCGGGCCGGCAAGAGCTAACGCCCGAGGGTCCGGCGACCCTCGGATGTTATCCTGAAAATAAAATGACTTACGACCTGATTGTGATTGGGAGCGGCCCCGGTGGCTACTCTGCGGCGGTTCGCGCCGGCCAGTACGGCCTGAAGACCGCGATCATCGAAAAAGACCCCAAGCTGGGCGGCACCTGCCTGCATGTGGGCTGCATCCCGACCAAGGCGCTGCTGCACACCGCCGACCTCTGGGAGCACTTCGTGAATCCCGGCGACGAAGGCATCGCGTGCGAAAATCCGCGCCTCGATTACGCCAAGGTGCTGGACCGCAAGAACAAGATCGTCTCGAAGCACGCCAAAGGCGTCGAGTTCCTGATGAAGAAGAACAAGGTCGACTGGGTGAAGGGTTACGGGAATGTCCTGCCGCGCTCGGGTAACGGACCGATTCAAAGTCGAAGTGAAATCGGAAACGAGCGTCCCAGACGCTCGAGACCAAGAACGTGATCATCGCCACCGGATCGGAAGCGCGCATGCTTCCCGGCCTGGAGCCGGACGCGAAGACGATCCTGACCAATATCGAGATTCTGGATCTTCCGGTCATTCCCAAAACCATGCTGATCATCGGCGCGGGCGCGGTGGGCGTGGAGTTCGCATCGATCTTCAATCGCTTCGGAACCAAGGTCACGGTGCTCGAAATGCTGCCGCGATTGGTGCCGGTGGAAGACGAAGAGATTTCCAAGGAACTGGAGCGCTACTTCAAGAAGACCGGCATCCGCTGCGAAACGGGCGCGAAGGCGGAGAACATCACGCGCACCGAAAACGGCGTGAGGCTGTGCGCCGCGCTCGCGAACGGAAAGCGCGAGGACATGGAAGCCGAAACGCTGCTGGTGGCCGTGGGCCGCAAGCCGAACACCGAGAACATCGGCCTCGACAAGCTGAAGGTGGAGCTGGATCGCGGCTTCATCAAGGTGGACGGGCATCAGCTCACCGGCGAGCCGGGCGTCTACGCGATCGGCGACGTCGTGGCTGGAACGCCGCAACTGGCGCACGTCGCGACCATGGAAGGCATGGTGGCGGTGGCGCACATGGCGGGCAAGCCGGCCAAGCCGATCAATCGCAACCGCATTCCGGGATGCACCTACACGGAGCCGGGAATCGGCAGCGTGGGACTCACCGAAGCGCAGGCGCGCGCGCAGGGATACGCGGTGAAGGTCGGCAAGTTCCCGTTCGTGGCCAACAGCAAGGCGACTATTCTCGGAAGCCACGATGGCTTCGTCAAGGTGGTCGCGGAAGAAAAATACGGCGAGATCCTGGGCGTCCACATCATCGGGCCGGAGGCGTACGAACTGGTCGCCGAAGCGGTGCTGGCGATGGAAGCCGAAGCCACCGTCGAGACGCTGATGGGCACCATCCACGCGCATCCGACGCTGTACGAAGCGATGGGCGAGGCGTTCAACAACGTCTACGGGCTCACGATTAATGCCTGAGATTCGCGGCGATTCCTCGGGCCGCATGCGCTACGCCGAAGCGCTGGCCATTCAGCAGGATCTGGTCGAGCAGCGCAAGCGCGGGCTGATTCCCGATCAGCTTCTGTTCGTCGAGCATCCGCACGTGATCACGCAGGGCCGCAACGGCCACGCCGAAAATCTGCTGGCCAGCGAAGACGCGCTGCGCAGCGCCGGTATCGAGTTTCATCCCACCGACCGCGGCGGCGACATCACCTATCACGGCCCGGGCCAGATTGTCGGCTATCCGATCTTGGATCTGCGAGAATGGAAGCGCGACGTGGGCGCCTATGTTCGGGCGATCGAACAGGTGATCATCGATGCGCTCGCGGAATTCAAGATTGCAGGCCGGGCGGGTTCCAGGCTGCACCGGCGTCTGGGTGGATGGCAAGAAAGTGGCCGCGATCGGCGTGCACATCAGCCGCTGGGTCACTTCGCATGGTTTTGCGTTGAATCATACCACCGATTTACGCTACTTTCAGTACATCGTTCCCTGTGGGCTAACGAAGCCGGTCACTTCCATGCAGGAACTGGGATCGGACGCGAGCCGCGAACAAGTGCTCGCCGCGTTGTCGACTCACTTCGCGAACCAATTTCAGTCGAGCCGCGGCGGCAGCCGAGCCGCGACCGTGAGGAAGCGGCGTTTCATATACGGAGACATATTCATGACTGACGTAGTAATGCCTCAAATGGGCGAAAGCATCGTCGAAGGCACGCTGACCAAGTGGCTGAAGAAGCCCGGCGAGCACGTGGATCGCGATGAGCCGTTGTTCGAGATTTCCACCGATAAAGTGGACACCGAAATTCCTTCGCCCGCTGCCGGGGTGCTGAAAGAAGTGCTGGTGGAAGAAGGCAAGACGGTCGCCATCAGCACGGTGGTGGGCCGGATCGAAGAAGGCGCGGGAAATGGGGCGTCCGCTCCAGCATCCGCTGCGAAACCTGCACCCGCAGCCGTCAGCGCCTCCACCGCCGAAGCCCGCTCCGGCACCACCAGCCGCCGATAGCCAAAGCTCCCGAGCCTCTGCCCGAACCCGTGTCGCACTCCGCTGGTCCATATCCGATTCCCGTGGAAGAGCCGGCGCCGGCCGTGGAAGCCGAATCGCCCGCGGGTCCGCTATCGCCGCTGGTTCGCAAGATGGCGCGCGAATACGGCATCGATCTGCGCCAGGTGAGAGGCAGCGGCGCGGGCGGACGCATCACGAAGCAGGATCTGGAAGCGTATATGTCAGCGCAGGGCGCTCGCACCATGGCGCAATCCAGCGCCACCGCCGCTCACGGCCACGCTTCCGCTGCTCCAACCGTGTACACGCCCCCGGTTCCCGCTGCACAGCCTCCCAGCACCCATGCCGCGCGCCGAAGCTCCGCGCGCCCGCGTGGAGCCGATGAGCGTCATGCGGCAGCGCATCGCCGAGCACATGGTGATGAGCAAACGCATTTCGGCGCACGTCACCACGGTTCACAAGACCGACATGACCAAGATCGCGAAGATGCGCGAGCGCAACAAGGCCGAATTCCAGGCGCGCTACGGCTACTCGCTCACCTTCCTGCCGTTCGTGGCCAAAGCGGCCGCGGAAGCGATCCGCCATTTCCCGATCTTGAACGCGTCCATCGAAGGCACCAACATCATCTATCACAACGAAATCAATATCGGGATCGCGGTGGCGCTCGAAAACGGACTGATCGTGCCGGTGATCCGCAATGCCGACGAGAAGAACGTCGTCGGGACTGCAGCGCTCCATCGTGGATTTGTCCACGCGCGCCCGCTCGCGCCAGCTCAAGCCGGACGAAGTGCAGGGCGGCACGTTCTCCATCACCAATTTCGGCAGCTTCGGCAGCGTTTTCGCGACGCCGCGTGATCAATCAGCCGCAGGTGGCGATCCTGGGCGTGGGCGCGGTGGAAAAAATGCCGGTGGTGGTGGACGACGCCATCGCGATTCGCTCCATCGCCTATCTCGCGCTCACGTTCGATCATCGCCTGATCGACGGCGCGCTGGCCGATCAGTTCACCGGCAAGGTCAAATCGATTCTCGAGAACTGGTCCGAAGAAGTTTTGTGACGTGCGGACGAAATCTTCCTGAAGTTCTCGGCCGACAAGCTGGAACAGTTGCACGGCCGCATCCAGGATTGCCTCGCGCGGCTGACGCCCGAGCAGGTCTGGACGCGCAATTCCGAAAACGAGAACGCGGTCGGCAATCTGGTGCTGCATCTTTCGGGGAATGTGCGGCAGTGGATCGGTTCGGGCGTTGCCGGATTGCCCGACCATCGCCAGCGCGACGCCGAATTTGACGCGCGCGGCGGCATGGCGCCCGCGGAACTGGTCGAGCTTCTGAAGACGAGGGTCGCCGAGGCCGCGGGCATCATCCGGCGGTTCCACCTGCCCGCCTGACCGAGCGCATCACTGCCGCAGGGCTACGACGTCACGGTGCTCGAAGCGATCGCGCATGTGGTGGAGCATTTCTCGATGCATACCGGCCAGATCATTCTTCTGACCAAGATGCTGACGGGAGAGGATCTGGCTTATTATCAGCATCTTCGAGGCTCTGGCCGGGCGGCGGGAGCGCCGCTTCCTTAGGGCTCTTGATTTTTGCCATACTAATATGGCATAATCGTACATATGAAGAAGACGCTCACATCGACCAAGCGCTCCTCGACGAGGCTAAGGCGGCTTGTGGCGCCACCACCGACACAGAGACCGTTCGGTTGGGCCTGGAGGCGCTGGTGCGGCATGCGGCTTATCAGCGCATGCGGGCCCTCGCTCGGGACCGAGCCGGACGCGCAGGATGTGCCTCGCCGGCGGGAAGAGCCCGCAGTGAAACATCAGATCGCGTAATGGTCCTGGTGGATACTTCTGTTTGGATTCGGGCTTCCTCATGGGGCGCGCGCCGTTCGTCGAGCGAACTCAAACGGCTGCTCGATCGTGGATGAAGTCGCCGGCCACGATCTGGTTTACGGCGAGTTGTTGATCGGCGATCTCGGCGGCCGCAAGAAGCTTCTCGACGATTACGAGCAAATTGTTTCACGCCGCGACCGTCCCTCACGGTGATGTTGTGGATTTTGTCGAGATGCCGGAACTTGCATGGGCGTGGCGTCGGCTGGATCGATGTTCATCTTTTGGCTTCCGCGATAGTGAGCCATTTGAGGTTGTGGACAGCCGATCCCCGTTTGTCAGTGATCGCCGGCGAATTTGGTGTTGACTATCGAGTCCCCAATTAGCGAGGCGCTTTCCTTCAGCCGCACGCCCGACAATTTCAACCGCCGCGATTCGTTCATCAGAAATAGCAGCTTGTGCGCGGCGGCCGCGTAGCTCAATCCCTCCGCGCGAATATTCGAAATGCAATTGCGCTCCGCGTCGGTTCGGCCGGGGCGAGGCTCCCAGGTGAGATACGCGCCCAGGCTGTCCGGCGAACTTAAGCCCGGGCGCTCGCCGATCAGGACGACAACGAGCCGCGCTCCCAGCAATTCGCCGATCTCATCTCCGATCGCGACCCGCCCCTGTTCGACGATCGCCACCGGCGCGATCCGCCAATCCAGATCGCGGAGCACCAAATCCAGCAAAGGCACGGCATGCCGATGCACTGCCAGGGCCGAAAGCCCGTCGGCGATCACGAATGCGGCATCGTACTCGGCGCGCAGCGCACCCAAGTCGTTCGCGCGAATCGTCGCTGAGCCGCCGCCCCAAATCGGGACGCTTCAGATACTCGTCGCGATCGCGCGCGGCGCTGCTCAACAAGATCGATTCAATGCCCTTTTGCTTCAGCTCGAGCACCAGCGAATTCACTGCCAGCGGCAAATGCACCGCATCGCGCGCCTTGGCGTGCGCCAGCTGAAATTCGAGCAGCGCACGCGTGGGCAAGCTCGAACCCGCCCGGCCCAATTCCACGCGAGCCGAAGTATAATCGCGAAGCCGTGTCACAGGCTAGGAGGCCTTCTTCTTTTCTTTCTTGTTTTCGCTCTCGTTCACAATCCGCAGATTATCGGTCACGGAGAAAACGTAGGGCACCGAGTTCGCTTTGGTGCGGATCAGCGTATCGTCGAACTGATTGTCCACAACGCCCTCTAGCGTGACATGTCCATTCTCGACGATGATATGAATCGACGGCAGCGCTTGGTATCCGTAGCGCATGCCAATATCGGCAGACCCATAAATGGCTCGAGCCACCGCACGGCGAATCTGCCAATCCATCGGCGATAACGGAAGCTCCTTGATGTTGTTGACAATCTGGGTAACTCCGGGCACCTTCTTCACCGCCTGTTCCGCGGCTTTCTTGATATTCCAGGGCGGCTCCGGGGGGCACGCACCCTCCAAGGTAACGACTCCCCCGTTCAGCTTGAAGGCGAGATCGTCGAAAATGCTGTAGTACGGCAGCATCAATAGATTGTGACGAACCTGCTTGGCAATTTGAGCTTCGCCCTCCGGCCCCGGAACGAACGCGTCATTGTGGTCTTTGTTCGGATTGTCGGAACTCGCAGCGAAGCCAGAAGCTGCAAGCAAAGCTGCGACCATGGCAGGTCCAACTATTGTTCGCATAATCCTTCTCCCTACAGAATGAGATGCACGGGACGTGACAGCGTTACAGCCTTCGTGGCGTGACCGTCATCGCGCTTCATGCCCCCAGCAGCAACCCGGCCATCCGCGGCAGCTCCGGCCGGATACTCTCGAACCAAGCTTCAAACTCCGGCGCGGGCCGCAATCCAAACAGTGACCGCAAATACAGCGCGTCATGAAACGACGTGCTCTGATAATTCAGCATCACGTCGTCGGCGCCCGGCACGCCCATGATGTAGTTGACGCCCGCCGCGCCCAGCATGGTCAGCAGCGCATCCATATCGTCTTGATCGGCTTCGGCGTGATTTGTGTAGCAGATGTCGCAGCCCATCGGAAGCCCCAGCAGCTTGCCGCAGAAATGATCTTCCAGGCCCGCGCGCAGAATCTGCTTGCCGTTGTACAGATACTCGGGGCCGATGAATCCGACCACCGTGTTCACCAGCAGAGGCTGAAAATGCCGCGCCAATCCATAAGCGCGGGCCTCGCAGGTCTGCTGATCCACGCCGTGATGCGCGTTTGCCGATAGCGCGCTGCCCTGGCCGGTCTCGAAATACATGACGTTGTCGCCGACCGTGCCGCGCCGCAACTCTAGCGCCTGCTCTCGGGCTTCCCGCAGCATCGCGATATTCACTCCGAACGACGCGTTAGCCGCCTCCGTGCCCGCGATGGACTGAAACACCAGATCCACGGGCGCGCCGCGCCGCATCGCGTCCATGGTTGTCGTAACGTGCGAGAGCACACAGCTCTGCGTAGGGATTCGATAAGACTGGCGCACGTGGTCCAGCAACCGCAGAAGGGTCTCGACGCTTTCCAAATTGTCCGACACCGGATTGATCCCGATCACCGCATCGCCGCTGCCATACGACAAGCCATCGATCATGCTCGCCGCGATCCCCTTCGGATCGTCGGTCGGATGATTCGGCTGCAATCGCGTCGAAAGCCGCCCCGCCAACCCGAGCGTATTGCGAAACCGCGTGACCACCCGAATCTTGGCCGCCACCGTGACCAAATCCTGGAGCCGCATGATTTTCGAGACGGCTGCGGCCATTTCGGGCGTCAGCCCCGGCGCCAGCGCCGCCAAAATCTCGCCAGTGGCCTGATCGCTGAGCAGCCAGTCGCGAAAGTCGCCAACTGTAAGATGAACTACGGAGGCGAACGCGGCAGGATCGTGCCCATCGGCGATCAGCCGCGTAACTTCATCCGATTCATAGGAGATCACTGGCTCTTTGAGGAAGGTTTTTAGGGGGATATCACCCAGGGCTATCTGGGCTGCCACGCGTTCTTCGGCGCTGGAGGCCGCGATCCCGGCTAGTTCGTCACCCGACCGCGCCGGCGAGGCCTTAGCCAGCAGAGTCTTCAAGTCCTCAAAGTGATAGACAACATTGCCGATCGTACTTCGGAATCCGCTCACGCTGATTGGTCCGGGTATTGAATCCAGTGTAGACCGGATTTGGCTGAGCGATTGCTAAAACCGGGATGAAATGCCGCTGCCCGCGCGTCTTAGTTCCGCGATGGCCCAGCGGCGCTATACTAGTAGTTTCAGGAGCGGATCATGAATACGTACTGGAAGTTCGGCGCCATCGTGGCGGTCATCATCGGCGTGCTGGCATGGCTCGCGATGGGCGGAGTCACCGAAAGCAAGACGTACTACAAAGAAATCAAGGAAGTCAGCCAGCATGGGCGATCGCGCCCAGAACGAGCGGCTTCGCGTGAACGGGTACGTCGAGCAAGGCTCCATCGTTCGCAACGGCGCGCAGGTCAGCTTCATCATGCATCAGACGCCCGGTGTGCTGCGCAACGACCCGGTGCGGATGGCAGTTGTGTACAACGGGATCGATCCGCTGCCCGACACGTTTAAGGATAACGCCCAGGCTCTCGCAGACGGGAAGTTAGGACAGGACGGCGTCTTTCATGCCAGCAAAATTCAGGCGAAATGCGCGTCCAAGTACGAAGCCAAGCCGCAAATGAAGACGGACGCGCAGCCTGCCGTAAACCAGGCCAGAAGCTAGTTTCACTCGCGCTCCCGGCCATATAAAGCCCGGCGTCCGAGGCCGCCAGGAGGACTAAGAAAAACTCGAAATGGAAAATATCGGCGCTCTCTCGATTCTGCTTGCCTTCTGCTTCACCGTTTATGCGGTCATCGCGTCGGTGGTCGGCAAGCTCAAGAAGAACTCCTTCCTCATCGTAAGCGCTGAACGCGCGGTCTACTCCGTTTGGGTGCTGGTGACCGTTGCGGCCGGGCTTCTTGATCTATTCCCTCCTGACGGGCGATTTCCGGCTGGCCTACGTCGCCGCGCACACCGATTCGTCGATGAAGACGATCTACAAGTTCACGGCATGGTGGGGCGGGCAGGAAGGCTCGCTGCTGTTGTGGTCGTGGCTGTTGGCCACCTATTCGGCCGTCGTGGTCTTCATGAACCGGCGCAAATTCCGCGACATGATGCCGTGGGTCACTTCGGTGCTCATGACCACCGAAGCGTTCTTCCTGATGCTGATCAGCTTCGTGCTCAGCCCCTTTGGAGTTCTGGAAGCCGGGCGCGGCAACATCGTCGAGGGCGTCGGCCAAGGCCTGAACCCGCTGCTCCAGTATTGGACCATGGTGATCCATCCGCCGATGCTGTATCTGGGCTACGTCGGATTCACCGTGCCGTTCGCGTTTGCGATGGGATCGCTGATCACCAAGCAGCCGGGCGACGCCTGGATTCACACCACGCGGCGCTGGACCATCGTGACGTGGCTGTTCCAAAGCGCGGGCATCCTGCTCGGCCAAGGCTGGGCGTACGCAGTGCTCGGCTGGGGCGGTTACTGGGCCTGGGACCCGGTGGAGAACGCATCGCTGCTGCCCTGGATCACCGCCACCGCGTTCCTGCACTCGGTGATGATGCAGGAAAAGAAGGGCATGATGAAGGTCTGGAACATGGTCCTGATTTCCGGGACCTTCTTCCTGTGCATCTTCGGAACGTTCCTGACGCGCTCGGGCGTCGTCAGTTCGGTGCATGCCTTCGCGCAATCGCCCATTGGCAAGTATTTCGTGATCTTCCTGGCCGTCGGCATCGCGGCCACGGTGATTCTGATTCTGGAGCGCTTGAAGTATCTGAAGAGTCGAAGCGCGCCTGGAGAGCGTGGTTTCGCGCGAATCCAGCTTCATGTTCAACAACCTGATTCTGGTGGCGAGTTGCTTCGCGGTGCTGTGGGGCACCATGTTCCCGGTGATCTCGGAAGCCGTGACGGGCGAAAAGATCAGCGTGGACGCGCCGTTTTTCAATCGCATTAACATTCCGATTGGGCTCGCGCTGATGTTCCTGACCGGCATCGGCCCGCTGATCGCGTGGCGGAGAAGTTCGCTCGAAAGCCTGAAGCGCGCGTTCCTGTGTGCCGACCATTGCCGGTGTGGCGCTGATGGTGGTGCTCGGCGGTCTTGGGCGCCTATGAGCATCCCTTCGCGCTGGTCTCGTTCGGACTTGTGCATGTTCGTCACGGCGACCATCTTCATCGAGTTCTGGAAAGGCGCCTCGGCTATTCGCGCCAAGGACGGCGTCGGGCTGATCCCGGCCGCCATCGCGCTGACGCATCGCAACACGCGCCGCTACGGCGGATATCTGGTGCACATGGGCATCGTGTTCATGTTCATCGGCTATACGGGCTCGGCGTTCAACGTGGACGTCACCAAGGAAGTGCAGCCCGGCGGCAGCTTCGATCTAGGCCACTATAATCTGCGCATCGCGAACATCGAGCAAGGCGAGAACGACACCTACGCTTGGCAGCGGCTGGCGGTCGAAGTCCCTCGCGCAATGGGAAGTCCCTTGGAACGCTCTTCCCGGAGCGGCGCTTGTACAAGGCCAGCCAGCAGCCGACTTCGGAAGTGTCGATTCGTAGAAGGCTAAACGAGGATCTCTACGTCAACTTCGCCGGCCTCTCGGCGGACAACCAGCGCGCAGTCATCCAGGCGTATGTATTCCCGCTAGTGTCGTGGATCTGGATTGGATTCTGGGTGCTGGCGTTCGGGACCATCGTTTGCCTGATCCCCAACAAAGTTCGTCTGTCTTACGCCCGGACGCAAGTAATTGGAGTTGCACGAGAAACATGCGCCGGTTGAGAAGTAAGGTCACAAAGAGTCTCTTCGTCTTCAGGATCTGTTCGCGGGCCTTTGCTTCGCCCAGTCGGCCGAAGAACTGGAGAGTCCGGCGGTCAATCGCATCGCCACGCGGCTGAACTGTCCGTGCGGATGCAAAACCAACATGGCTTGCCGCATGGATCCGTATCCTTGCCGCACCTGCTGGGACAACAAGAAAAAGATTCTCTCAAATGCAACAGGCCGGCATGTCGGATGAGGCCAATTCTGGCCTCCTTCGCGCAGGAAATGGGCCCGGATGTGGTCGTGGTCCCGCCCGGCATCCTGGGATCGCTTTCCTTCTATGCCGCCGCCGCGCTTGGTTTGGTCGCCGTCCTGTTGTTGATCCGCAGATACAGCCGCAAGGGGCCCGCGGTTGCAGTTGGCGCCGCCGGCGTGCCCGACGACCCTTTGCTGACCCGCTATCACGACCAAATCGAAAAGGAAGTGGATAAGCTCGATTGATGGTCCTTTCCGCAGCCGTCGTCCTCGCCATGGGGACCATTCTGTTCACCCTGTTCGTGCGTTGCAAGGACGTTCCGGAAACTCCGCCCGAGTCGCCCACGGCGCATCTGGAGGAGCGCAAAGCTCAGATCTACGAAAACCTGCGCGATCTTCAATTCGAGTTCCGCCTGGGCAAGCTCTCGGACGCCGATTATCAAAAGACCAAAGTGGATTTGCAGCGCGAGCTCGCCAAAGTGCTGGCGGAGATCGACGCCGTGCAGCCGGTGGCGCCGGTTCAACGCAAGGCCGCGGCAGCGGCTGTTTCGCCGAAGCCCATCCCCGATGGAAGAACCTGCCCGCACTGCAACGCGACGTTCGACAAGCCGATGAAATTCTGCGGCGAATGTGGAAAGGCGATGTCGTAATGCGTTTCGCCTTAGCTTTCTTGCTCGCGATCGCCCCCGCCTTCGCAGCCGTCGATGGCGTCATCATCAACGGAACCACCGGCAAACCCGAGCCGAACACGCTGGTCATGCTGATCCAGCCCACGCAAGCCGGCATGAAAACGCTCGGCACCACGAAGACCGACGCGCAAGGCAAATTCAGTTTCGACAACAACGACGCGCAGGGCCCGCGCCTGGTTCAAGCGATCTTCCAGGGCGTCCAGTATAACCAGATGGTGCCGCCTGGCATGCCGTCCAGCGGCTTGCAGATCCCGGTATTTGCGTCCACCAACAAAGCCGGCACCGCCAAGGTGACTCAGCACTTCATCGTGCTCCAGCCGGGCGACAAAGATATGACGGTGAGTGAAGGCCTGCTGTACGTGGGCGATCCCAATCTCACTTACAACGATCCCGGTCAATGGTTCCGTCCGATTCTACGTTCCGCCCGAGGCCCAAGGGCTCACCACTGTCACGGTGAATCCCGCAGGCGGAATGCCCATCCAGCGGCCGGCTGTGAAGACGAAAGAGCCCAACGTCTACAAAGTCGACTATCCGGTTCGTCCCGGCGAAACGCGCTTCGACATCAACTACACGGTGCCCACCGCGAGTCCCATGGTTTTCACCGACAAGGAAATCCACCCCGAGGCCTCATCCAACCTGGTAGTGCCGAACGGCGTCACGGCGAAGAGCGACGATCTCGAACTGGCGGGCATGGAGCCGAAGACGCAGGCCAGCATTTATCGCATCAAGAACGCGAGCTTCAAAGTGGAAGTGCAAGGCACCGGTGTACTCGCGGGCGCCCAGTCGGAAGGTTCCGGCGACGACACCGGCCAGCCGCAAGTCCAGGAAGTGAAGCCGCGCATCTACGACAGCATGTATTGGATCTTGGGAATGGCGTTCGCCATCCTTGGGCTCGGCTCGCTGCTGCTCGCCCGCAACTCCGCGAAGTAGAAATTGCTCCTACAGCGGATGATCGGGCATCGCGATCGAGCGCCACATGTGCGCCGACGGGCTGTTGTCGTATCCCAGCCCTTCTTTCGGCTGCTTGAAATTGCGGCCGATGATGTCGATGAACTGATCGATCTTCGGTTTCACATTCGGATCGAAAGCGTACAGATCGTTCACCGTCACCATGCGCGGCTCCAGGTACCACTTGTGATTCCGCACCATCTTGTACGTCGCGTCGATGTACGGCTCCGGCTTGTAGTCTTCGCCAAACATCCTGCGATACAGATCGGGATATTCGTATCCGTGCTCTTTGTCTTCATAGAAGCGCAGCGCCTGATGGTAGCGGATCGCGAACGAGGTCTTCTCCGAGACGTACGGCTCAAACATCTGCGCGCCCCACCAGCCGTGGTCAACCTTGATCAATTCCTGCACCACGTCATGCAGCAGGCAAGCCAGGATGATCTCCTCCGACATGCCATTGTTCATGGCCCGATTCGCGCTCTGGAGCACGTGATTCGAGGTCGCGTTGAACCGCAGTTGGAAATAATCGAGTAGCGTTGGCTTCTCCGGCATCTTCGGAAGCAGTTTCACATTGCCCGCATTCGACGCGAATAGATTCCCGACGCCGCGCCGCGTGGCCCTGGTGTCGATTTGCGCCTCGATCTCCGCCGCGGTGGGAAACTTCTTGGCAACGGCCGCATTCAACTGAAACGCCAGGTGGTGTTCCAATGCATCGGCTTTCGCTTCCGAACTCATGAGCGCGACGGCTGAGGCGCCGCCGAGAGTCGCAATAAATGCCCGCCGGTCGAATTCCATATTGCCTCCTCTACTTTGCCGTTGGCTGCCGCCCGCGGCGGAGTATCGAACATCACCATCTCCTTGCCGTCGGCCAGCGTGCAGTGCAGAAACGTTCCGCCCTTTTGACCGTCCTTGAGCGGGAAAATTGTGATGGTCACTTTGTCGCCTGGGTTCAAGGTGTGCTTAGTCCAACCGCGGCGGCCCAGAAAGTTCGGGCTCATGCCTTCGATGCCCCAGGTGTCGACGCCACCCTTATCGTTGGGAACATCGATCCAGGTCCAGGTGTGAGGATTGGTCCACTGAAAATCCTTGATGGTCCCGGTCAAGGTGATGGTCTTCGTGGAGTCGAACATCTCGAACGAATGATGCGCCGCGGCCGGTGGCACGGCAGAAAAAAACGGCCGCGGCCAGGGCGGCACTGGTAATCAGGATCGAACGAATTCTCATATGATTGCTCTTATTGCTCCGGTTGCTTGAGATTGATTCCGGCTTTGCCCGACGCGTCCATGGAGTTGCGATTGTTCTGCTGGCAGATGTATTCGGCCAGAGTCCAATCGGGATGGCGGGCGTAGCTGATGGTCCGGACCCACGGCTTCGCCAGCGCTTCGGGGTCATCGATTGTGGTTGTGATCTCGAGGGTCTTGGGATCCTTCAGGTGGAAGCGCTCGACGATGTGCATCTTGTCGCTGTGACGCTGGCCCATGTTCATTGCGAGCGGCGTGTCCGGCGAGAAGCCGACCGAATCCACCACCAGCGTATCGCCCTCCCAGTGGCCGATCGAGTTGCCGTTGAAGGTCAGATCGGGATCAGCGGGATGGCTGCGGCCGTCGGTGTAAATGTGCCGCACTTGCATGAACGCTTCGGCGATCACCGTCACCATTCCCGGCGTGAACAGGATCTCAATGGGATACGGCTGGCCCATGATTCCCGGCATCCCGGGGGGCACGCAGTTCGCCATGGGCGACTCCTGAGAGCGGTTCGGGCTTGAAACTCCTTGAGCATCGCCGCGTACTTGGGAGTGAACGTGGGTTGCGTAGGCGGCGCAAATCCTCCACGGCCAAAGGTCATTTCCCAAACGCCGCTCATATCGGGCAATTTTGCGATCGCGTCCCACGTGCCGCCGGGCAATTTACTCGCATCGGCGGCGGATCCGGGCGTAACGAATGCGATGAGAGCGAGGCCCATTACGCTAAGCGCTTGCTTCATAGCCCTGCTGGTGTGAAAATGGTACTGGGAATCCACTTCGAAATTATATAAGAAATGGACCAGCAAGACACGCCTCCCGCAGTTAGCGCGGCCACCGAAGCGAACGCTGCGCCTACCAAGCGGTCGTTTATCGGCGCCGTGGCGCATTGGGCGCGGGACCTGATGATCTCGATTGTCCTCGCCATCTTCGTCATCCTGTTCATCTACCAGCCGGTGAAGGTAGAAGGCACCAGCATGATGCCGACCCTCGACGACCAGGAGCGCATCTTTATCAACAAGTTCGTCTACCGTTTCCACTTCGGCAACATCGATCGCGGCGACACGGTGGTCTTCTGGTTTCCTGGCGATCCCACCAAGAGCTACATCAAGCGCGTGATCGGAATGCCGGGCGATCGCGTGGAAGTGGTGGACGGCAAGGTGATCGTGAACGGGCAGGCGCTGGTGGAGAATTACGTGCCGCCCGAGTTTCGCGATCAGAGCGCAATGTCCGAGCGCATGGTGCCGGAAGACGAGTTTTTCGTGCTGGGCGATCACCGCAGTTCGTCCAACGACAGCCGGGCGTGGGGGATGGTGCCGCGCCGGTATATTTACGGCAAGGCCGTGTTCATCTACTGGCCGCTGGACAAGATGGGTTTGCTGCGCTAGCGCGCCCGACCGAGTGCCTCTTTCACTTGCTTGCTCCGCCGTTGCTTAAGGCGCAGTGAAATCCCGCAGTATCCGTTCCAGCAATTGTAGGCGCGTATGGAGAATGCGCTGCGAGGACATACCATCAGCGTGGGCCCGCCTTAGGTGTGCCTTCAGTTGCTTCCTGAATTGGAGCGCTGTCATATTCATGGTCTTGGCCTGTTCTTGAAATGTCAGTTCTTCGAAGGTCTTTGTGTCGCCTTTGTGCCGTTTCGAACTCATGCGACTGCTCCTTTTTGAATGTCCTAACTTTATTGGAGCCGCGGCAACGGCGGTCCGCGGAGTCTTCCGCGCGCCATCGAACTCGGCCCGGCTGGGTTATTCTGAGTCTATTCCATTATGAAGAAGGAATCCTTCGATCCCGGATTAACAACCCAGTTCAGCGGCGAGTTGCGCCGGACCATCAACGGCGACGGCTCGTTCAACGTCAAGCGCGAGGGCCTGCGGTGGCGCGACGCCAATCCGTATCTCATGCTGATCGATACCACCTGGACGCGTTTCCTTCTCATTGTGCTGGCCGGCTTCTTGACCGTCAACGTGATCTTTGCTCTCCTTTATCTGATGATCGGCATCGAAAATCTCAAGGGGCTCGAATCCGACATGGGGGCCTTTGCGAACGCGTTCTTCTTCAGCGTTCACACTCTGACTACCGTCGGGTACGGCAATGTTTATCCGCAAGGCCCCTGGGCCAACGTGATCTCGTCGATGGAAGCCGCCACCGGACTAATGCTGTTCGCCATCGCCACCGGACTTCTCTACGGGCGCTTTTCCAGGCCCTCGGCACGCATCCTCTACAGCAAGAACGCGCTCGTCGCTCCCTACCAGGACGGAACCAGTTTGCAATTCCGCGTTACCAATGCTCGCAAGAATGTCCTGATGAACATGGATGCCCACGTCCTGTTGATGACGGTAGAGAGCAGCGACGGAGAGTTGCAGCGCAGTTTCGTCGACTTGCCGCTCGAACGTTCAAGCGTTTATTTCTTCGCGTTGACCTGGACCATCGTGCATCCCATCGATTCAGATAGCCCGCTCTTCGGAAAGACTCGCGAGGATCTTGCGAAGCAGTCGGCGGAGCTGCTGATTCTGATTCAGGGATTCGACGATACGTTCAGCCAGGAGGTGCACTCGCGCTATTCCTACCGGCACGACGAGATCGTGTGGGGCGCCAAATTCATTCCGGCTTTCAAGGTGGATCACAAGGGCGACTTGGTGGTGGAAGTGGATCGCCTCAATGAGATGAAGTTGGTGGGCTGACGCCGATGGAGACCGTGTTCGCCAAGGATCGGGCCGAGTGGCGGCGCTGGCTGGCGAAAAACTTCTCGCGCTCCGAAGAGATTTGGCTGGTGTTCTATAGGAAGGCCGCTGGCAAACCATCGGTTTCGTACGACCATGCCGTGGAAGAGGCGCTGTGCTTCGGCTGGATCGACGGCCAGAAAAAGAAGCTGGACGAAGAATGCTACGCGTTCCGATTCACGCCCAGGAAGCCGAACAGCCAGTGGTCGAAATCGAACCTGGTGCGCGTGGAACGGTTAATTGCCGCGGGAAAGATGATGCCGGCGGGACTGAAGCTGTACAACTCGGGCGATCGACGCGAAGTTGCGCCGATGCCAACCGAGATGCCGAGAGATCTGCGAAGACCGCTTTCGCAAGCAGCGCGTGGCGTGGGCGAATTACGAGAAGTTCCCGCCCGGCTACCGGCGAGTGACGGCGGGATGGGTGGCGAGCGCGAAGAAGGAAGAGACGCAGACGAAACGCCTGGAGAAGCTAATCGAGTTTTCGGCGCGCAACGAACGCATCACCTTTATGTAAATCTTCGGGTTCATGTGATCAGCGGAGTCACTTGGTCCCAAACTTTGACCGCGATCGCGTCCGGCGTGCCGCGGCCGTCGATCAAACGGAAACGTTGCGGTTCGCGCCGCGCCAATTCGTGATACGCCTCGCGGGCCTTGCGATGAAACTCGATTGCCTGTTCTTCGAGCCTTGTCTCGGAGCTTCCGCGTCCCGCCGCCCGCGCGAGTCCAGTTTCAGTGTCGATGTCCACGCAAATCGTCAAATCCGGAACCAAGCCGTGGCACGCGATTCGATCGAGTTCGAGCACCTTCTTCCAACCGAGGCCGCGGCCCGCGCCCTGGTAGGCGATGGAAGAATCGGTGAAGCGGTCCGAGATCACGATTTTGCCTTGTGCGAGCGCGGGAAGAATCCACTGATCGACATTTTGCGCGCGCGCGGCGAACATCAATAACAGCTCGGCGGTCGGGGTCAATTCTTTGTTGGCCGGATCGAGAAGAATGCGCCGGATCTGTTGGCCGATCGGCGTGCCGCCGGGTTCCACGGATTCGAGCACCTGCCGCCCTTCGCCGCGCAAACGTTGCGCAAGCATGCGGGCCTGCGTGCTTTTGCCGCTGCCGTCGGGCCCTTCGAAAGTGATGAAGACGCCGCGCAATAGTAGATCCGGGCTAATCGTAGACATAGTGCAGGACCTTCTTCAGATCCTCCCATGCTTCTTTCTTCGCGTTCTGATTGTAGGGCCGCAGCAAATAGGACGGATGATAGGTGACCATCACCTGAATGTCGCGCCATTGATGCCATTTTCCGCGCAGCCGCGTGACGCCGTCCTTGTGCCGAGCAGAGCCTTGGCAGCCGTGCCGCCCAGCACGCAAATCGCCTTGGGACGAATGGCCAGCAATTGGCGGTACAAGAACTGGCCGCAGATCTCCATTTCGTCGGGCTGCGGCGTGCGATTCTCGGGCGGCCGGCACTTCACCACGTTGCAGATGTAAACGTCGGAGCGCTTGATCGGGATGCCTTCCTTCGCCGCCGTGCCCTCGATCATCTGCGTGAGCAGTTGTCCCGCGCGGCCGACGAACGGCAGGCCCTGTGCATCCTCATCGGCGCCCGGGCCTTCGCCGACGAACACCAGCTTCGCTTGCTCGTTGCCCGATCCGAAGACGATCTTGTTGCGCGCCTTCGTGCAAGCGGCAGCGCTTGCAATCGCCGATATCGGCGAGGATCGTTAAGCAGTGAGTCACTGCGCTGGGTTCAGAGGGTCGGGGAGTGGCACGGGGACGGTGGGTTGGTGGCTGGATGGCTGGTGACGGACCGGCGGTAGATCGTTTTGATGCCGAGGTCCTGGTAAAACTCCAGGCGCTGGCGAATCTCGTCCTTCGTCATTGCGCGGCGTGCAGAGCCAGGCGAAGTTTCAGCACCTGGTCGAAGATGCGGTCGGCGATTTCGCGTTTGGGCGCGCGCGACAGCGGAATGGTTTCTCCGGTGCGCAGCACCAGCACCACTTCGTTTTCGTCGGATTCAAAGCCGGTGGCTTCCTGGTTCACCAGATTCGCCACCACCATGTCGCAGTTCTTCGATTCCAGCTTCTGGCGGGCGCTCTCGATGAGATTCTCGGTTTCGGCGGCGAATCCGATCAGCAGCCGATCGCCTTTCTTCTGCCCCAGTTCCGCCAGAATGTCGGGCGTGGGATCGAGATCCAGCGACATTCGCATGGCGGTCTTCTTCATCTTGTTGCGCGGCACTTGCGACAAGATGATAGTCGGCCACAGCGGCGGCCTTGACGATGATGCCGGCCTCGGGCAAATGCTCCAGCACGGCGTCGTGCATTTCGAGAGCAGTCCGGACATGCACCACGCGCACGCCACGCGGCTCAGGCAAGCTGCACGGGTCCGGAAACCAGGATCACTTGCGCGCCTCGTTGGGCGGCAGCGTCGGCCAGCGCGTAGCCCATCTTGCCGCTGGAACGGTTGGAAATGTAGCGCACCGGATCGAGCGGTTCCTGCGTCGGACCGGCGGTGATGAGAACGGTCTCGCCTTCCAGATCGCGCGCGTGGAAAGCTCAAGCCCGCGACCACGTCGGCGATTCGTTCGGGCTCGGCCAGCCGACCCGGACCGGTGGTCCCGCAGGCCAGCAAGCCCTTCTTCCGGCTCGATCGATGATGTGCCCGCGCTTGCGCAGCACCGCCAGATTTTCCTGCGTCGCCGGATGCATCCACATGTTGTTGTTCATCGCGGGCGCGAGAACCACGGGGCCGGTGAACGCGAGATACATCGTGGTGAGGAAATCGTCGGCTAGCCCGTGCGCCAAGCGCGCCAGCAGATCGGCGGTAGCGGGCGCGATCACCAGAACCTCGTTGTCCTGCGCGACGGCGATGTGTTCGACCGCGCTCGATAGAGTCTCTTCCGGGCTTTCCGAGGAAAACAGGCCGGTGATCACTTTGCGCCCGGTGAGGCTTGCGAACGTGAGCGGCGTGATGAACTCGCGGGCCGCCTGCGTCATGACCACCTGGACGCGCATGCCGCGCTCCATCAGGGCCCGAGCCAATTCCGCGGATTTGTAGGCGGCGATTCCGCCGCCCACGCCCAAGCACACGTTCATGCGCTTACTCTTGCGGCGATTTCCTCGGTGGGACATCCGCATGCGGTCGGTATACTTCACCAGCCCGCGGCGGACTTCCTCCATGGAAGTCACGGTCGGCTTCTTCGATGTGGTGGGGAGAAACGGGCGAGCGCCATTCTGCAACTGCCGCGCGCGCTTGGCGGCCACGATGATGAAGCGATAGGTGCTCTGCTCGCCGTCGTCGGGAATCGCGTACATCGCGTTGTTTCTCATTCTCTCAGCCATGCGGATGGTTACCTCACTTATTTTTTCTACGCTGTCGCTTTCAAAGCTTTCGAGGATCGGCCGCACTTCCTCTTCCATCCGGGCTTTGCGCAGCCGCTCGGCCTCGACGATAGAAGCCAGCCGCGCCGATGCTTCCTCGATCTCCCGGTTGATCAGAACATAATCGTACTGCGTGTAGTTCCGAACTTCTTCGGCCGCTCCCCGCAAGCGCCGCTGGATCACTTCTTCGCAATCCTGCGACCGCGAGCGAAGCCGCTGCTCGAGAACCTCCCGGGACGGCGGAAGCACAAAAATACTGATGGCCTCCGGGATCGCTACTTTCAATTGTCTCGCACCCTGGACGTCGATGTCGAGTACCAGGTCCTTGCCCTGGTGGATGGCCGACTCGAAAGTCTCGCGGTTGGTGCCATAGTAATTGCCGAAAACCTCGGCATATTCCAGAAACTCGCCGCGTGCCAGGCGCTCCTCGAAGTCCTTGCGGGAGATGAAGTTATAGTCGACTCCGTTGGTCTCGGTGGGCCGCGGCGGCCGGGTGGTGTAGGAAATGGAAAACAGCAGCCCGGGGATCGCTCTCGAGCAGCCGGTGGACCAGCGTCGACTTGCCCGATCCCGAGGGCGCCGAAATGATGAAGACGGTTGTCATTCGAGGTTGAGGGTCATTCCAGGTTCAAAGCCTGCTCGCGGATCTTTTCGATGGCGGCTTTGGACGCCAGCGCCAGTTCGGTGATGCGCAGGCCCAGATCGCCGATGCCGCTGGTCTTCGACAGAATCGTGTTGGTTTCGCGATTCATCTCCTGCAACAGGAAATCGAGGCGCTTGCCCACTTCGCCGCCCGCATTCAGGATCTCCTCCAGTTGGCGGGAGTGGATCTGGAGGCGCGAGATCTCCTCGCCGATGTCGCTGCGGTCGGCCAGCAGGGCGGCTTCCTGCGCCAGGCGCTGCGGATCGATGCTCGAGTTGCCCAGCAGTTCCCGCAGCTTTTCAAGCAGGCGCTTCTGGAACGCGGGTACGGCTTTGTCGCGGATTTGCGCCATTTCCGCGGCGCTTCGGTTGAATCGCGGCGTTCTGCTCACGGATGAAGCCGGCCAGTTCGGCGCCCTCGCGCGCGCGAAACTGGTTGAGTTTTTCCGCCGCTTCTTCGATGGCCGCCAGGATCACGCTCTCCGACCGATGGATCGGGCTCGCCCTGGGCTGCCGCGCCCAACATGCCCGGCAGCATGAGAATCCGGTTCAAATCCGGCTGAGCATTGTCGATGCCTTCCTCGGACGCCGCTTTGCGGAAGGCCGCGAGATAGGAGCGCAGGAGCGGCAGGTTCAATCCCCCGGCTCCGTTGGTCGGTATGCAGCGCCGAGCACCGCACGTCGATGTGGCCGCGCAACACGGATCGCTTAATCACGGCGCGCATGGCGTTCTCCAGGGCGTCCATTTCCGGACCCAAGTGGAAATGCAGATCCAGGCCGCGATGATTGACGCTCTTCAGGCTGACGACGATGTCGCCATGCTCGGTGCTCTTCTGGACGCGGGCAAAACCGGTCATGCTGCGGATGGGCGCGCTCATGGATTGAGTAGAGGATCGGCCGGCAGGAACTGCAGCTCGTGCAGCCGCTGATAAATGCCGCCATGGCTGAGCAATTCCTCGTGCGTGCCGATCTCGGAAATCCGCCCTCGATCCAGCACCACGATCTTGTCGGCGCGCCGGATGGTGGAGAGGCGGTGGGCGATCACGATCACGGTCCGGTTGCTCATCAGGGTCTGCAAGGCGCGCTGCACCAGGATCTCCGATTCGGTATCCAGATGCGATGTGGCTTCATCCAGAATCAGGATTGGCGCGTTCTTGAGCAAGGCGCGTGCAATGGCCAGACGCTGTCGCTGGCCGCCGCTGAGTTTCGTACCCGCGCTCGCCGATCATGGTCTGGTATCCTTCGGTCATCCGCTCGATGAACTCTTCGGCCAGCGCGTTGCGGGCGGCTTCGCGAACCTCGTCGTCCTTGGCCTTGGGGCGGCCATAGCGGATGTTGTTCGCGACGGTGTCGTTGAACAGAAAAGTCTCCTGCGCCACGATGCCGATCTGGCTGCGCAGGGAGGCGATCTGCAGGTCGCGCACGTCCTTGCCGTCGATACGAATCGCGCCGCCGGTTACGTCGTAAAAACGCGGCACCAGATTGGCCAGCGTCGTTTTTCCGCCGCCGCTCGGGCCCACCAGCGCGACCACTTCGCCGGCGCGGACTTCCAAACGCAACGCCGCTCAAATGGAATCCATTGGGCGCGTTCTGATAGAAGAAATCGATATTGTCCAGCAGGATGGCGTGCTGGAATTTGCCAAGCTTCGCCGCATTGGGCTTCTCGACGACCTGCTGATCGCGATCCAGATATTCGAACACTTTCTGCGACGCACCCAGGGCCTGTTGAAAGATGTTGTGAATTCCGGTGAGCCGCTTCACGGGCTCGTAGAGCATCAGCAGTGCGATCACGAAGCTGGTGAACTCGCCCGCGGTCAATGCGCCGCTCTTGATTTGGATGCGAGCGTAGGTGATCAGGCCGACGATGGTGAGAGCTCCGAAGCATTCGATGAGCGGCGAAGAGAGCGCCTGCTGGGCGACGTAGCGCAGATTGCTCGATTTAAACCGCGCTGCCGCCATGGCGAAGCGGTTGGATTCGACGTCCTCGGCTCCAAACGACTTCACGACCTGATGGCCGCTGATGGTTTCCTGCAGGATCTGATTCAGCTCGGCCGCGTCATCCTGCGCTCTCCGAGTTGTCCGGCGGATGCGCCGCCCGATGCGCAGCGTCGGCACCAGCACGAACGGCAGCACCGTGAGGCTCACCAGCGCGAGGCGCCAGTCCTTTTGGATTACGACACATAACAGGAAGACCACGGTGAACGTCTGCCGCATCCAATCGGCAAGCATGTGCGAGGTGGCCACCTGGATCTTTTCGATATCGTTCATGATGGACGACATCACGCGGCCGGTGGAGTTGGATTCGAAGAAGTGGGCGTCCTGCCGCAACACGCGATCGAACACGGTCTGGCGCAGGTCCGTGACGGCCGAGAAACCGACGTAGTTGATGAAGTAGTTACCGAAGTAATCGCACAGTCCCTTGATGAAGAACGTGGCGACGATGGCCACGAACACCATGGTCCAGATGTTGTGGATGGCGGCGGGCATGAAGTCCTGCAGATAGACGGTGTGCCGAAAGAGCGGGATGGTGAAAAGCGCGACCGGCGAATCAGGCGAATCGAGGATTCAAGACGCGGTCGAAGACCGGGCCCACCAGGATGGCCGTGAATCCTTGCGCGGCGCCCACCACCGCCATCAAGATCACCGACAGAAGCAACGGTGCGATGTAGGGCCGGACGTAGCGGAGGAGACGGCGGAGTTCGGTCATCTGGGTTGTAGGAGGTGGGGTGCGGGGTGTGGGATGAGGTTGGCAACAGCGTCGACGACTTCCGTTGCCGCGATGGACTTAATTCCTGCGGGGCTGGCCAGCACGACGTTTTCGGTGCGCCAGGGCCGCCAGATCTCGATGTCCGACGAACCGAATAGTACGATCACGGGGCGGCCGAACGCCGCGGCGATGTGGGCCGGCCCGCTGTCATTTCCAACGAATAGCGCGGCGCCCGCGAGCAGCGACTTCACTTCTTCGAGCGGCGCGCCTTGCAAGCACGGATATGCGGAAAAGGCCGAGAGATCTTCGTCCGGGCCGGCGATGAAGATGGGTTCGAGTCCCAGATTCCTGGAAATGCGCGGCGACGGCGAGGAAGTTTTCCGCGGGCCACGTTTTATCCGGCGTCGATGCAAAGGGATGCAGCACAGCGTAAGGGCCGCTCCGGGAATCCGCAGTGGCAAACAATCGCGCGCGCGGGATCTGCGGCAGGCGGCACTCCCAGATAAAACATCGCCGAAGCGAGGTGTTCGGCGGTATGAACCTTACGATCCATTTTCAGAATCTCTGGGCCCAAAATCTCCTGCGCGCGCGGAATGCGGATGTTATACATCGGCTGGAAGCGGAAATGGCCGAATCCGGCGCGCAGGCCCGACGCCGCAGCCAGCATCAAGCGCACGCTGGTGGCGCCTCCATGCAGATTGAGCGCGAGGTGCGGCCGCAAGCGGGCGAGGTTGGCGGCGTTCGGGGCGAGGATATGATCCACATCGGGATTGCCGGTGAAGACGGCGCGAAAGCTGTCTTCCACCACTACGCTGAGCTTCAAGTCGGGACGGAATTGTTTCGCGAGAGCGAGCGCGGGTGTCGTCAACACGCAATCGCCCAGCGACCGCAAACGGATTACAGCCACCCGAGCGCCGTCGGGCAAGCGGTCAAGCACATTGGTCATTGAAAACAGGCCAGCTTACTCTTCGACCTTGGCTTCGTCGATCAGCATGACGGGAATGTCTTCCCGAATCGGGTAAACGCGCTTGCATTGGACGCATTTCAAGCCGCTCTGGTCGGGCTTCATCTCCAACTCCGCCTTGCACAAAGGACAGACCAGAATGTCGAGCAAATCCTTGCTGATCGCCATGAGTTTAGTTCAGTTTAGCTTCGATTCAGTTTAACAGGGTTGCGGGAGGGTTGCCCCCGGTCGCCTGGACCGCGACGCCTAAAACGTGAACCGCGCCTGTAGATCGATGCGGCGGTTCAGGCCACTTTGCGCGAAAGCGCCGACGCCGCCCGCCAGGTTATTCGATTCACCAAACAGCGGAGACGTGACGAGGCCGTTGATCGGCCCGGGGTTGACGTGATTCAGCAGGTTGCGCGCCTGGATGGAGATAGTCAGGTTATAACGCTGACCGGTGGATCCGCCGCCGCCGAGCCCACGAAAGAATCCGCCGGGACCGCCACCTGGTCCGCCCCCGAAACCGCCACCCGGCCCACCGCCGCCGGGGCCGCGCCCACCGCCCCCGGTCCGCCGCCGGGGCCGCCACCGCCGAAGTCGCCATTGTTGCGATTGTTCCTGGCCGAAGACTCACGCGATCCCCCAAAACCGAACGTCTTTGCGAGGCGGAAGTTGAGACTGATGCTGCCGGGGCTCCGGGCGAAGTTGCGTGGCAGAAGCGTCTCACCAGCCTTCAGAGTGCCGTTCGCCGTGAAAGGATAGGGATCCAAATAGAGCCCGTTGATCATAAACTGCGTCGGAGTGGGCGAGATACCGGGGCGCGCCGTGAACTGGTTGCCCGAGAGCCCCGTACCAAAGAGGTCGGTGCCGGTGATGATATTAAATGGAGCACCCGAATTGGCGGTAAAAAACGGCGCCGCCAGGATTCCCCACCACGCGTTAATCGTGCCGCCGACGAACACGCGGTTGCGCTCGTCGAGCGAGGATGGCCCATATTCGCCCTGCATGCTGTAAGGATTTGCGGACAACGTGTTTACGCCATCGGTATTGCTGTAGGCCCGCCCGTACATGTAGAAGCCGTTGAGCGAGACTCTCTTGCTCAGTTGCGAGCGAACGTTGGTGATCAACTGCCACTGGTTGAACAGTCCCGACGATTGCATCAGCAGCACGGGATCGGTCCCGTAAGACTGGCCCGTAAAGGGGTTCATAACACCAGAAAGAGGGTACGCGCCAAGCAGCGGCGCGTTGATGTCCGCCGATCGCAGCTCATGCAAGCCGTGCGAGTTCACGTAGGACTCCGATAAGGTAGTGTTCTTGGGCAACTGGCGCTCTACGGTGAACGCTTCTTGCAGGATGTAAGGTGCGTGCAGGCGCGAATCGAGCAGTTGGATGGTCTGCGGGGAGTCCGCCGGCAACAACAGGTCTGTAGGAATTCCTGGAGCCGGGAATCCAGCGGCGCCTTGGGGAAGATAGGGGATCGGATTGGCGGCGCTTTGTGGGATCACATATTGCCGCTGCAGACCCCCGAATCGCTCGGCGTTCTCGATGTTTTGTTCGCTCACGCGGTCGTAGAACATGCCGAAGCCGCCGCGGAACACGGTTTTCGGCCGCGGATTGTTCTTGCTCTGGCCTGGCGCCCAGGCGAAGCCGATGCGTGGCGCCCAATCGTGCCAATCGTGGATGTTGGTCTGCGTTTCGAAGCGCAGACCCAGGCTCAGCGTGAGGTTGGGTTTGACGCGCCAATCGTCGCCCACGAATGCGCCGATATCCACCAGGTTGACGTTGGCCAGAACATTTCCCTGGGTAATGCTGAACTGCGATGGTCCGAGACCGTGTTGCTGCAGGGCTTGGGCGAGCGCCAGCCCAGTGAGAGACGATCCCTGAATGAATTGCAGCGTATCGCTATACAGTTGGATGCCCGAAAGCTGCGCACAATCCGCGGGATCCGGAGTACCCACCTCGCATTGCAAGCCTCCTGATCCGCTGCCATTGAAGAAGTACGATCCACCGAAGTTCTGAGCCGAAAAGTTGTTGATCGTGACAGCGCGGGTACGCACGCCGAACTTCCAGGTGTGCGCGCCGCCGGAAATGGTGGTGTAGTTCTGGAGTTCGTAATGATTTTCCGTATCGGTGGAATGTCCTATCTGCGCGCCGCCGCCGTTAAACGCTCCGGGCACGGTAACGGCGGGCAAATTATTGTTGGCGATCTCATCGTTTTCGGTGTGATACAGCTGGAAGTGCGTCTCGTTGATGACCTTGGTGCTGAGGACGGCTGTTTCAATGATCTGCAGCGTGTGATCGGTGTCCAGAGAGTGATAGGCGTTGGTTAGAAGACTGAGATTTCCCACGCCCTGATCCTGAAGATCGTTGCGCGTGTAACCATAGCGCACGGTCAGCGTGTTGTTCTGGCTGAGCTGATAATCAATGCGCGGGCTGATGCGAAAACGGTTCTGCGGAGCCGAGAAGACGCTGTTGAATGGGGCGATCGCGAATGTATTTGGGTCCACGTTGACGCCGTTGATGATGTTTCCGTTGTTAATGTCGCGGTCCTGAACATCCAGAAAGAAGGACGCCTTTTTGCCCAGGGCGCCGCTGACCGAGCCGCCGAAGTTTCGTTGCAGGAACGGCGCTTTCTCGGCCGCGTAGGGATTGCGGGCGTCGAAGATGTCGTCGCCAAAATCGGCAAAAACGTTGCCGTGCAACTTGTCGGTCCCGGGCTTGGTGAGGATCTCGATGCGTCCGTAGCCGAGCTTGTCGTATTCGGGCGAAAACGGATTCTGATTGATGCGGATCTCGCGAATGGAATCCTTACTCGGAAGCGTGCCGCCGGTAAAGCCGTCGATGTAGATCTGGCCGCCGCTGGGTCCGGCCGAAGGGCCGGCGAGCGCTTGCAAATCAGCCTGCAAATCATCCGGATCGTCCGACAAGGCCTGCAAATCCGCGCCGCGCAACACCAAAGCGCCGGCGTTCTGCGGACGGGTCGACACTCACGGCTGGGCCGGAGTTCTCCTGCACCGTGACTTCCTGCTTTTCGGCCGCGACCTGCAACTGCAAGTTCGCCGTCGCGTTGGGCGACGCCGAGAGATCGACAGCCGAGGGCTGGATCTGTTGCAGTCCGGGCGAGGCCGCTTGTACGGTGTACTTGCCGGGCTGGAGACCGCTGACGGAGTAGCTGCCGTCGTCGGTGGCAGTCACCGATTTGACCGGCCCCGCGGTATTGGACACCGTGACCTTAGCGCCTGGAATCACGGCGCCGGATTCGTCTGTAACCGCGCCATGCACGGTCGCGGTGGGTTGTGCGTACATCGCCGGCAAAAGAGTCAGCAGCAGCAACAGGAGGAGCAGTAGGGATTTCATGTTCTTGTGCCTTTGGGTTGAGCGATGAATGACCGCTATTGCTCCGGTCCGCCGCCGCCGAGATCGAGATTCCAAGATCCTAGATTCACTTGTCCGGCGGTGCGGGGAGCAGCCGCGAGGAACGGTTCCACGCCAGCTACAAAAGCGAAGGCCGTTACGGCCGAATCGTCGGCGCCTTTCGAGCTGGAGACGATCACCGCGTCGCCTTTTTTCAGTTCCGCGAGCGATAGCTGGGGCATCCGCTCGAGGATTTGCTGGAGATCGCCGCCGCCGGGGCCGCCTGCTCCACCACCGGGTCCGCCAAATCCGCGGCCAAATCCGCCGCCCTGTCCGGCTTGGCCGGCCGGTCCGTTTTGGGGCGGAGCATTTCCATCCGAAGGTGGGCGCGCACCCGGAGCCGCGACCGTCGCGTCGCCGCCGGACGCAGGACGCAGCCGCCGCGCTAACATGGCCGCGACCATTGGATCGAGGCGCCGCAGCAGTGAGTCCTGATTGATTCGCACCACTACGGCCTTTTTGGTCTGGAGGTTGGTGATGCGAACCTGGTTGCTTGCCGGGTCGACAGAATCCACGGTGCCCGCCATGGTTTCGAAGGCGCCGGAAACCACCTCTTCGGCCTTCAACTGTGTCCCGTCCTCGTTTTTGTTGCCAAGAGCGCGGAGAGTATCGCCGGTTTGCAAATCGGCGAACGAACCGGACTTGGCGTCGGCGAACTTGGTGGAATCGGGAGAATAGCGCCGGAAGCTGGCGGCGGACACATCGATGATCACAGTTTTCGACTCGCGCCCGCGTGTCGTAATCGTGACTTGCTTACTCGCCGGGTCTAGGGCGGTGACTACGCCGACGATCCCGCGCTTCTGCCAATCCGCACGATCCTGCTCATGCTTTTGTGCCAGATCAGCCTTGGTCATAATGACGACCGCGCGAGCCGGAACATCGCTGTCCTTCTCCAGGGCCAGCGCCCGGTCGCCCACCATCACTTCGGAGAATGGGATTTTGGCGGCTTTTTTGAGATCTTTCTCGCCGGGCGCAACGCGCAAGAAAGACGTGGTCTCGTTGAGAAGGATGGTATAAGCGGCTCCGTCGTCGCCCTTGAGCTTGATCTGCTTGTTTGCGCCATCAATGGCAGTGATCTCGCCGACGATCGACTTCAGCGCGGCCGGAGCTTGCGCAAAGCCCATCGAGAGAGCGATCCATATAGCGGCCAAGGCGGCGCAAACTTTCATCACTAATACTGGGCGATGAGGAACTTAGGGCGGTTACTCACGAAGTGTCAAGAAACGTAAACGCGGTGTCAGCGCGGCTTGCTAGCCCGCAAAGGGTGCGGTGGCACCCTCAATACGCCCGAGCAACGAGGCCGCCGCGCTCCGTTTTGCGGGTTGTTACTTAGAAGCCCGGTTAGTTGGGGCTGATCACGATCTTGTTGTCAACGCCGGTTACGCCTTTGACCTTCTTGGCGATCTTCTCTGCCTTGATCTTTAGCTTGTCGCTGGTTACTTTTCCGGTGAGCACCACCATGCCGGCGTGCGCGTCCACTTGGATGGGCTGCCCGCCCACTTCGGAATCGTCCGCCAGCTTTACCCGAACCTGATCCACGATGACGTCGTCCGAGACTGGGGACTTGTCCTTGTCCTTTTCCGCGAGCAGCGGCGTCAGGACCATGGCAAACAAAATAATGAGAGAGAGGAGTCGCATGTTTTTTACGCGGGACCTTCGTCCGAATCCAATTCTCCCCCCGCATGGAGCGCCAGTCAATGGCATTGAGAAACTCGGGATTCTCGCGCCAGTCTTTTTGAACCTTGACGAACAATTCCAAGAAGACTTTGTGCCCCACCATCTTTTCGATTTCATAGCGCGCGAGTGTCCCAATCTTCTTGAGCGCGGCTCCTCCGGCGCCGATAACGATCGCCTTTTGGCCATCGCGTTCGACATAGATGGTGGCGGCGATTTTGGTGATCTTTGAGGATTCCTCCCAGCGATCAATCAGCACGGCGACGGAGTGCGGGACTTCCTGCCGGGTGTGGCGGAGGATCTGCTCACGGATCATTTCGGCCGCCAAGAATCGCTCCGGCTGGTCGGTCAAATGGCTGGTTGGAAAGTACGCCGGACCCTCCGGGAGCCGGGATACGATGGCTTCGCGAACGCGGTCCAAGCCTTCGCCGGTGGTTGCCGACACCGGGATGTATTCGTCGAATTCACGGACCATTTTGAATTGCTCGATGTAGGGGAGCAGCTTGCGCTTGTCTTGCACCCGGTCGATCTTGTTGGCCAGCAACAGCGCGGGCGTGGACAGGTCCTTCAGCACAGCTACGGCCTCGCTGTCTTCGGTGGAAAAGGGAATCGATGCGTCGGCAACATAGAGGAGCACATCGCGATCCGCCAGGGCCGTTCGCACTGTTTGCATCATGCGCCTGTTAAACAACGTGGTGGATCTGTGAATGCCGGGGGTGTCGACAAATACAATTTGAGCGCCCGGCAAATTAACCACACCTTGAATCGTGGTGCGCGTAGTTTGGGGTTTGTCGGAGACGATGGCCAGCTTCTCGCCAATGAGCGCGTTCAGCAGCGTGGATTTGCCTGCGTTCGGGCGGCCGGCCAGCGATGCAAAACCAGACCGGAATACGCTCACGAGTGCGTCTCGGGCACGGTTGCCGGCGCCACTTTCGATACGCGCACCTGCTCCACTTTGAGCTCATTGCCAGCCAGCACCTCCAGCCGGATTCCATCGCGCTCGATGACCTCGCCGATATGCGGCACGTGTCCCAGCCATTCCGTCACCAGGCCGCCGATGGTTGTGGACTCGGTCTCCTCGGGCGGACGGAATTCCAGCAGATCGTGCAGGCGGTCCAGATCCAGGCTTCCCGCCACAACGAAGCTGCCGTCGGGCTGCTTCTGTACGTCGCGCTCGGGCTCGTGCTCGTCGTGAATCTCGCCCAGAATCTCTTCCACCATGTCTTCCATGGTTGCGAGGCCGGCGGTGTTGCCGTATTCATCGATGACGATGGCCATATGCGCGCCGTCCTGCTGCATCTCGCGCAGCAGATCGTTCACCGGCTTGGTTTCGGGAACCAGCCGGATGGGGCGCGCGAGCTCCTTCACACGGCGACCCTGGCGATCGGCCTCGTCCAGCTCGAACATGTCGCGCACATGCACGAACCCGACGATGTTGTCGATCGACCCTTCGTATACCGGTATGCGCGAATACTGCTCGTGAATCACCAGCTCCCGCAGATCTTCGAGCGAACGGTTGGCATCGATCGCGACCATTTTGGGACGCGGTGTCATCACTTCGCGGACGGTTTTATCGCCGAAGGCCACCACGGACTCGATGAGTCTGCGGTCGTCTTTCTCGATCAGCCCTTCCTCTTCCCCGGCCGAGATGAGCGCCTCGATGTCCCCAGCCGGGCTCGGGCTTTCTTCATGCGCGGCGGCGGGCTCGGAGAGTTCCACCAAGGATTGGAAGAAGCCAAGCGCCGCGGTCAGCGGCCGCACCAAAAGCGCAAAGAGCCGCAGTACGGGAGCGAGCGGGAGCAGCCAACGTCCGTTCGTTTTGCGATACAGAACCTGCGCCAGAACATAGGTGGAGAGCAGCATGGTGAGCCAGGCGAAGAGCGCTGCTTCGAAAAGATTCTGCCATGGCGTGGGTTCCCCCTGCCGAGTGGCGAGGAAGCAGACGCCCAACAACAAAACCAGTGTGTGCTTGATGAGGGAAAAGGCCAGTAGCCCGTCATCGCCGCTCACGCCCAGACGGTCCTCCAGGGTTTCCTTGAAGAATTGCAGCGCGGGGAGATCGCGGGCGCGGAGGCGCAGCGACTCCATGTACAGGGTTTGAACCACGGTCACCAGGCACAACAGCACGACCCAAATCACGATCGCGCCCACCGCAAACCAAGTCATGCGCCCACCCGCTCGATCAGGCCGCGAGGCAATCCCAACGCCGCGCGCCACTTGTTTTCCGCACGCGCCATCCTGCCGCCGTCTTTCTCGTGATCCATGCCCAGCAGATGAAGTACGCCATGCAGCATTAGAATCTCGATCTCTGTGGCAACGGCGTGGCCATATTCGGCCGCCTGACGTTGGGCTTGCTCGAACGAAATCGCGATGTCGCCGAGGAAGCCAAGTGCTTTTCGGGACGGAAACGACAATACGTCGGTGGCGTAATCCTTCTTGCGGAAATCGCGATTCAGCCGCCGCAGTTCGGAGTCGCTGGTGATCAGACAGGTGAATGGACGCCCGCCGGTTACTTCCGTCTCCAGTCGTATGGCAAACGTGCGCGCCTGACGCCGCGCGAGACCCGGAGTCGCGGAATGAAATAGCAGAGTGGTCTGCTCGAGAAGCATGGCAGCGATTTAAACCAGGGGGATCTCGCGGCTTTCCACGGGCGCAACAGCCAGCGGGGCTTCAGTCCCCGGAAGCGCGCCTTCGGCGGCCGGGAGCGCATTCTCGGCGGGTTCGTTGAGTCTCAATGCAAGCTGGCGTCCGGCGCCGATGGCCTCCTGATGCCGCTCGTAAGCTTTTACGATCTTCTGCACCAGGCTGTGGCGAACGACGTCGCGTTCGTCGAAATACACAAAGCTGATTCCTTCGATGCCGCGCAGCACTTCGCAGGCGTCGGTCAGGCCGCTCCGCTTTCCCGAGGGCAAGTCGATCTGCGTGAGGTCGCCCGTCACCACCATCTTCGAGTTGAACCCCTGGCGCGTCAGCACCATCTTCATCTGCTCGGCGGTGCTGTTCTGCGCTTCATCCAGAATGATGAAGCTGTCGTTCAGCGTGCGGCCGCGCATGAACGCGATGGGCGCCACTTCGATCACCGCGCGCTCGAGCAGCTTCTCGACGCGGTCGGCGTCCAGCATGTCATACAGGGCATCGTACAGTGGGCGGAGATACGGGTCCACTTTTTCCTGGAGATTGCCGGGGAGGAATCCCAGGCGCTCGCCTGCTTCCACGGCCGGACGCGTCAGCACGATGCGCGAAACGCGCTTGCTCAACAGCGCTGAAACGGCCATGGCCACGGCGAGATACGTTTTTCCGGTGCCCGCGGGTCCGACGCCAAACACCAGATCGTGCCGCTCGATGGCTTCGACGTAGCGGCGCTGATTGACGGTCTTAGGAGCAAGCGTTTTCTTTCCGAAATTGCGCTGGCGTCCGCTGTGGACCAGGCTGCGCAGGGTGACCTCGGGATCGGCCGTGACGACGCGGAGATAACTGTTCAGGTCGCCGTTCGCGAAACTCTGGCCTTCTTTCACTAAACTGACATAATCCTCGAGAATGCTGGCGGCGCGAATGACGTCCGGCTCGGCGCCTTCGATTTCGAGCGAATCGTTCAACAGGCTCGCGGTGACATGCAGTCCGTTCTCGATAACGCGGATGTTCTCGTCGCGAGTGCCAAACAAGGACTCGATGCCGCGAGTGATCTGAACGCTGAGTTTCATTCCAAAATGTGGATTAGTTGCATGCGGGAACAGCGGGAGACGCTTGAGTGCGAAACAAGCTGGGACGAAAAGCGGGAACTTTCATCCGCGAGCGCGGAGGAAAAGCAAACATCTAGCGATTATTATACCAGAGGCCGCGAGCCCCGGGTGCTGACTTTAGGGACGCTATTTACGACGGGTTCTCGACAACTTTGTCGTACGTCCCCCGCCATGAGTAGATCCTGGTTGTGGAATTTGGCTCCGGTTCACCTGGCGCGGCGCGGTATTGGAGGCTCGATCCAATCCAAAGACCCCCGCGATCGGTAATCGTCACCACCGTTTCCTCGGAGATGAAATCCTTGATGATGCCCATTGCAGCGGCTATCGATTCGGCTACGTCGATTCCGAGAAATGGTCCTACGTGTGTATGCCAGTGTTCAAAAGCGATTGTGATCTCGTCACCGATGCTGCTCAGGTGAAGGACGCGGCCAGTGATTTCCTGTACCACGTCGACCTCCAAGCTGGAAAAGCCGGTTTCATCGTTTCGCATGACCCTCGCGCCGCGCTCCCAGTCCGGAAATGCTGAGAATACGGCCTTTGCAAAATCGAGCGACAGGTCATCCAGCTCTTGGTAGTTCAGCACTGTCTTTGTATTGCACACGGCGCGCGCGGCGTCCAACCTGGGTCCGCACTCGGATTTATCCAGATCTGGGAAACTGGAGGGGCCGGCAATGCTCTTCCTCAAGCACGTTCCGCGGCCGCCGCTTTCCGAGTTCGTGAACTTGCTGTGGCTGTACGAAGGCTACACGCAGCCGCACGCCAAGGAGCGAGTTCTGCCAACCGGCGAAATGCAGATGGTGATCAATCTGGTGGACGAGCAGTCGTGCATCTACGATCGGGACGACACGGATCGCTGCCAAACATTTCGGGGACCGCTGCTTTCGGGCGCGCATTCGCAATACCAGGTGATCAGCACCGCGGCGCAGGCGTTCGTTATCGGCGTGCATTTCCGGCCGGGCGGCGGGTTTCCGTTCCTGCGGATGCCGGCGGGCGAGTTGCGCGACATGAGCGTGCCGCTGGACGCGCTGTGGGGCCGGGCCGCGATCGATCTGCGCGATCAGCTGCTGGAGGCCGCCACGCACGAGGCTCGTTTCGAGATTCTGGAGCGAGTCCTGTTGCAAGAGCTCACGCGCGGCTTCGATCACCACGCCGCCGTGGGATTCGCACTGCGCCAGTTCCTAGCCGCGCCGCACGTAACTTCCATCGCAGCGGTGACCGAGCGGATCGGCCTGAGCCCGAAACGCTTCATCCAAGTGTTTCGCGATGAGACCGGATTCACGCCCAAAGTGTTTTGCCGTATCCGCCGCTTCCAGCAGGCGCTGGACCGGATGGAAGGCCGCCGTAGCGTGGAATGGGCCAAGGTCGCGCTCGATTGCGGCTACTTCGACCAAGCGCACTTCATCCACGATTTCCGCGCGTTTTCAGGCATCAATCCGTCCACATACTTGCTGCACCAGACGCCGCACCGCAATCACGTGCCGCTGATGGATTGATGCCGCCAGTCCAATTTTTTACAATACGGGCGGCGGCGATTCAGGGCACAATGGCTGCCAAAGGATCTCAATAATGCTAACTCAAGTAAAACCCGTTCCCGAGGGCTACCACACGGTATGCCCGTATCTCGTCGTCCCCGGCGTGGCGAACCTGATCGAATTTCGCTAAACAAGCGTTCGGCGCGAAGGAGGTGCACATTTCCCGACGGCCCGATGGCAGCGTCATGCACGCCGAGGTCAAGATCGGCGATTCCATCGTGATGATGGGCGAAGGCGCCGACAGCAAGAATTTCCCGGGCATGCTGCACCTCTACATGGAAGACGTGGACGCGGTTTACCAGCGGGCCATCCAGGCGGGCGCAAAGTCGCTTCGCGAGCCGGCCGACCAACCGTATGGCGACCGCTCGGGCGGCGTCGAGGACGCCTTTGGCAATCAGTGGTGGATCTCGACGCACGTTGAGGATGTGTCCTCCGACGAGCTGGAACGCCGCATGAAAGCCGCCAAAGCCTGATCAGGAATTACAAACGTAAACCCGGCGGGATGTTTCAGCGCGCCCTGCGCTAACATGAAATATCTTCATGCCCCCCGGCCAGGTCATTGATTGGTTCCCGCTGTGGCTGAGCTTGCGCGTGGCCTCCATTTCCACCGCAATCGCGCTGGCGATCGGGCTATGGCTGGCGTGGATTCTTGCGAACCGGCCGTTTCGCGGCAAAGAGATTTTGGATGCGGCCATTACGCTGCCGTTGGTGCTTGCCGCCGACCGTGTTGGGCTACTATCTGCTGGTTTTGCTCGGTCGCGCCAGCCCAGTCGGTCACCTGTATGAGTGGCTCTTCGGCGGGCCGCTGGTTTTCACCTGGCAGGCGGCCGTGGTGGCGTCGCTGTTTCATTCCACGCCGCTGCTGGTGAAGTCCGCCCGGGCCGCGTTCGAAAGCGTCGATCGCTCCTATGAACGGGCCGCGCGCAATCTCGGCGCCACCGAACTGCGGCTGTTCTGGCGCGTGACGCTTGCCGCTGGTGCGACGCTCGATTCTTGCCGCTGGTGCGCTGGCCTTTGCCCGATCGCTCGGCGATTTCGGCGTCACGCTGATGATCGCGGGCAATATTCCGGGCCGCACGCAAACGGTGTCGCTCGCGATCTATGATGCTGTGGAAGCCGGCAATGGTGCAACGGCTCGCGTGCTGGTGCTGATTGTCTCGGCGCTCGCTCTGCTTATCCTACGCTCGCGGATCGCCTCACGTCCAACCCCTTCGGACCTCGCCAAACGTGCATTATGATCCAGGCCCAAATGATTCAAGCGAAGATTCGTAAGCAGTACGCCGCCGGGCCGGATTCCGCCGGGTTTCTCGCTGGATCTCGAATTTCAGTGCCGCCGCCGGAGTGACGGTTCTGTTTGGATCGAGCGGCTCCGGCAAAACGCTGACCCTCGACTCCATCGCCGGATTCGTCCGCCCCGATGAAGGCCGCATTCTGCTGGATGACCAGATCCTGTTCGATGGCGCGGCGGGTGTGCATCTGCGCCCCGAAATCGCGCCACTGTGGATACGTTTTCCAGAACTACGCGCTGTTTCCACACATGACCCTGCGGCAGAATCTGGAGTTCGCGGTGGAGCGCGCGCCCCGGCTGGGCCGGCATCGCAAAGTGACCGAGATGCTCGAGAAATTCCACCTGACCGACGTCGCCGGACGCCGGCCCTATCAGCTTTCGGGCGGACAGAAGCAGCGGTGTTCCATCGCGCGCGCATTGATCGGCGCGCCGCGCGTCTTGTTGCTCGATGAACCTGCCCGCGGTCTTGATGCCCCGCTCCGAGTAGAGCTCTACTCAGTCCTTCGCCAAGTCCGGCAGGAGTTTGGAACGCCTATCTTGCTGGTCACGCACGACACCGAAGAATGCTTCGAGCTGGCCGACGAAATGGTGGTGCTGCGCGAAGGCCGCGCGGTGCAAAGTGGAACGCCACGCAAGATTTTCGAACAGCCCGCCAACGTGGACGTGGCGCGCTTACTGGGGCTCTACAACGTCTTGCCGGTGGAAATCCGGTCGCTCGATCCTGGCCGCAACACCAGCCGTCTGCGTTATCAGGATTTCGAATTGGCCGGTCCCTATTTTCCCGGCCGCTTGATCGGCGATCAGGTGTGGCTGTATGTTCGGCCGGATCAGCTTTCCGTGGCGCCGCGCAATGGCCGCCCGGCGTTCAACCAGATCCCAGCAACGTTGCTTCGCACGGTCGAAAAACCCGAGCGGCTCCGTCTGGAATTTTCGGGCGACATTGCGGTGGAGGTGCCGCCCGGCACGGTCGAGAACCTCGGCGAGCGTCAAGGAGTGGCTGGTCGAGTTCCCCAGCGCCGGCCTGCGGGTCCTGTGAAGTGACCCAAGGTGTGAGACGTTACTGCATCACCGATTCTTTGGACGTGGCCGCGCGCGCCGCCCGCGATGGCGTCGAGATGATTCAGATTCGCGCCAAAGAGCTTTCCGCCCGGGCGCTGGCCGGGCTGGTGCGGGGGGCCGTCGCAAGAGAGCTCGCAGAGCAAGATTCTGGTGAACACACGCGCCGATGTCGCATTGGTCTGCGGCGCGCACGGCGTGCATTTGCCCGCCGGATCGATGGCGCCGGAGACGATTCGCCGGATCGCGCCCGCGGGTTTCCTGATCGGCGTGTCCTGCCACACCATCGATGAGCTGCGCGCGGCCGAACGCGAGGGCGCGGATTTCGCGGTCTACGGCCCGGTTTTCCCGAGCGTCACCAAATCGCTCACGCCGATCGGCATCGACGCTTTCCGCGAAGCAGTAGCGAGCGTGCGATTGCCGGTCTACGCACTCGGCGGCGTCACGGCCGAAAACGCGACGGCATGCATCGCCGCCGGCGCCTCGGGTGTCGCGGGTATATCGCTCTTCACGTAACATGAGAGGGTTGCAACCCTCTTCGCCAGTCTCCGCCGAAGCCCAGCGCCAGAAACTGGGTCGGTCTCGCGCTGCGCGTGGGCGCGTTCGCCTTGATCGCGTCGCTCGGATACTTCTTTATCTTTCCGATCATCATCGCGTTCATCGGAGCCCCGATTTTCGTCGTGTCCACGCTCGGCACCTTCGCGGCGGCCGCCGTCGCCAACGCTGTGGTGCTACGCATCTACGAACGGGGAAATCTGGCTAGCATCGGTCTCGGCTGGACCGTGGCCTCGCGCCGCAATCTTTCGCTCGGCGTGCTGGGCGGCATGGGCGCTGCCATCGCAGTTATTATTGTTCCGCTCATGGTGCGCGCGGCCAACATGGAAGCGATTCCGAGCGAACACTTCCGCTGGCCGTCGATGCTATTCGTGTCCATTTTGCTTCTGTTCGGCGCGGTGGGCGAGGAGATGCTCTTCCGCGGCTACGCTTTTCAAGTGTTGGTGAAGGGCATTGGCCCATTTGCAACCATTCTTCCGATGGCCGTTCTATTCGGTTTGGCGCACTCGGCGAACCTGAACTTCGGCCCGCTGCCGCTTGCGAACACCATCCTGTGGGGCGTGGTGCTCGGGTACTCGTTTCTTCGCAGCGGCGATCTTTGGCTGCCCATCGGGCTGCATTTCGGCTGGAACTGGACCCTGCCGCTGCTGGGCGTCAATCTCAGCGGGTTTACAATGAATGTGACGGGGTACGCGATGCATTGGAAGGCCGGAGGACTCTTGAGCGGCGGCGCCTATGGCCCGGAAGGCGGCTTGCTCACCACGGCTGTGGCGGTAGGGTTGTTCTTTTATCTCGGAAAGGCCCCCATCCAGCATCAGGAATCGTTCCCGGCGGAGGAAGTATGACCCGAGCGAGCTGCCTTTTTCCTTCCGTCTGCGTTCTCGGGGCCATGCTGTGGCCGGCCAGCGCTTCTGCTCAACTGAAGCTGACGGAGGACGATAAGGTCGATATTCTGCGCGGGATCCTTTCCGAATACGCCACCGTGAAGGTCCTCCTGCCGCGTTCCAAGAAGCCCTTGCCGTTTCAAAGCGACGGCGACTGGAACAAGGAGATCTGGGAGCAAGCGGCCCGCGAGTTTGGCCCGGCGGCGCGCGTGGGCGACCTGGTGCAGGTGACTCATCTCAACATCGAGAACGACAGAATCGTTCTCGAGATCAACAATGGCGCCAAGGGCAAGTCGAACTGGAAGGATCACGTGCAGATCGGCGTAGGGGGTACGGTCTCGCCCATCAATACGCAGCAGAACTCCAACGCTCCCAGCGGTACTTCCATCGTTCTGTTGTTCGGCCAGCCGCTTCCTTCCATCCAGGCTGCCGATATCAAGAAGATCCTCGCGCCGGTTCTCGACTTCGACGTACAAAGTGCCGCCGACAACTACTTCGACAAACTGCCCGTTCCTATTCAGGAAGCTATCAAGGCGCACAAGGTGATCGTCGGCATGGATCGCGATCAGGTTTTGCTCGCGGTCGGCAAGCCACGCCACAAGGAACGCAATGTCACGAACGATGGCACCGAAACCGAAGACTGGATCTATGGCGATCCTCCCGGTAAGATTACATTTGTGACCTTCACCGGATCGAAGGTGACCGTGGTAAAAGAAGCTTACGCTGATATCGGCGGGTCCACCGCGCCGCCCCTCGTGGCCAAGTGAAGCAGCGAAAACGGGGCTGTCCATTGAAGCCCATTACCTTGCGCGCCCAAGATCGCGTGCGACAAATCAAACTGACAAGCACTAATCGTCTGGAGGCGAATGTCCATTAAAGTAGGTATCAACGGTTTTGGCCGGATCGGCCGCAATGTGGTGCGCGCCGGATTGCACCATCCCAATATCGAGTTTGTCGCCGCGAACGATCTTACGGACACCAAGACGCTGGCGCATCTGCTGAAGTACGATTCCATCCTTGGCCCCCTGCACGAAGAGGTGAAGGCCGATGGCGATTCGATCAGCGTCGGCCGGGAAGCGGATCAAGATTTTCGCGGTGAAGGATCCAGCTGAGTTGGATTGGACTTCGCTCGGCGCGCAAGTGGTGGTGGAATCCACCGGCAAGTTCACCGACAAGAAAGACGCGGCCAAGCACCTACGCGGCACGGTGAAAAAGGTCATCATCACGGCGCCGGCCAAAGACGAAGACATCACCATCGTTCTCGGTGTTAACGAGAACATGTACGATCCCGCAAAGCACAACGTCATTTCAAACGCGTCGTGCACCACCAACTGCCTGGCGCCCGTGGTCAAGGTGCTGCACGAGAAGTTCGGTATCCAGAAGGGGTCGATGACCACGATCCATAGCTACACCAACGATCAGAACGTGCTCGATTTTCCACACAAGGATCTGCGGCGTGCGCGAGCCGCGGCGTTGAACATGATCCCGACTACAACCGGCGCGGCCAAAGCGATCGCGCTCGTGATGCCCGAGCTAAAGGGCAAGTTGGACGGCTATGCGATGCGAGTTCCCACGCCCGATGTTTCGGTGGTGGATCTGGTGGTGCTGACGTCCAAGAACACCACCGCCGAAGAAGTGAACAAAGCGCTGGAGACGGCGGCCAACGGCCCGCTCAAGGGAATCCTCGCGTATACCGAGGACCCGGTAGTTTCCACCGACATGCTGCACAATCCCAATAGCTCGATCGTCGACGCGGGTATGACGAAGGTGCTGGATGGAAATCTGGTGCACGTCATCTCCTGGTACGACAACGAGTGGGGCTACTCGATGCGTGTTGTGGACCTGATCGATTTTCTCGGCAAGAAGGGTTTGAATTAGCCGATTTGATCAATCCTTTCGGACCACCCACGTGGTCATCGAGCGCTGATTCTGTACCACGGTCGTCTTCAAAGGATCGGCCAGCTGCCCGCCGAGTTCATTCGTGAGCGACACCAGCATCGCTTCGTCGACCAGATAGCGCTCCGAGCCGTCGGGCAATAGGAAACGGCGGCCCGCGATATGCTTCACCTGGCTCTCGATTCCGATGGACGACGCGAGCCGGCAGAAGAACAGCCCACCCGGCTTCAACACGCGCCAGGAACCGCGCAGCATAGCGAGGAAGTGCTCGTCGTCGCGCGCAAAATGCAGGACCGCGCTGCTGATCGTGACGTCTGCGGAGGCGTCGCTGAAGGAATTAGCCTCAATGGCTTCCTCGCGAAAGTTGCTCACGGGGAGCGTTGGCGCGAGAGATGCAGCCAAGTGGCGCACGGCCTCGATGGCCCGCGGATCCGGATCCACGCCACAAACCTCATATCCTTCCCGGAGCAGGTAGACCAAATTGCGTCCGTGCCCGCAGCCGGCGTCGAAAATCCGCATCCCCGGCGCGATCCTGCCGCGCAACAGTTGATCGAAGAGATAGATGTCGATGTGTCCGAATTGGCGCTGAAGATCGCTCATGAGATCTTCCGATCATACGCGACACTGGCCGTCTACGAAAACGCCACGCTAGTGTTCACAAACGAACAGGATATTTCGCGACCGGTCGCCCAAGTGGTTGAAATCACGCGAGGTAAAACTGCGGTCCGGCTGGCAGCGGGATTGCACTAGCGTGAGCCGAGGCGCACCATATGATCCTCGAAGCCGTCGAAGAGAACATTGGTTTACAAAAAGTGCTGGTCGTGGACGATCAGCCGGACGTTCGCGAAGCATTGCGAATCTTGCTGAAGGGCGCTGGCTATGCCATCGAAACGGCTGCATCGCCGAACGATGCGCTGGCTGCGGCCGCGTATTGCGATTTTGACCTCATTGTTGTGGACATGAACTTCACCTGGGACACGACGTCCGGTGAGGAAGGCTTGCGGCTGCTCGATCAGTTGCGTGCCCAGCGGCGGGATGTGCGTATCATCGCGATGACGGGCTGGAGCACCATCGAACTCGCCGTGGAGGCCGTGCATCACGGAGCTTGCGACTTTGTTCCGAAGCCGTGGGACAATCGCAATTTGCTTTCGGTGATTCGGAAGCATTTGGCCGCCACACCGGAACCCTCCCGCCGGTTCGATGCGGAGCTGGCAATCGCCCGCAAGGTTCAGCGAAAGTTGCTGCCTCAACCGCATTTCACCGCCGATGGGCTGAGCTGCGAATGCGCATCGCTGCCGGCCGGCGAGATCGGCGGAGACTTGTACGATTTCTTCGAGATCGATCGAGGAACCACTGCATTCCTGTTGGGAGACGTCAGCGGGAAGGGCATCGGGGCCGCGCTGCTGATGGCGAATTTGCAGGCGACCATTCGCGCGCAGCAGGAATTGGCGCGATACCCAGCGAAATTGATGCAGCGCGTGAATTCCCTGTTCTTCGAATCGACGCGGCCCGAACACTTCGCCACGCTCTTCTACGGCGTTTACGAGTCGGACACGCGCACCGTCCGATATGTGAACTGCGGCCATCCCTCCCCAGTGCTGGTGCGCGCCAATGGAGATTCCGAACTCTTGGAAGCTACCGCGATTGTGTTGGGGGCTTTCAAGGACCGAGGGTTTGAAGAGGGCTGGGCCACTCTTCGCGCCGGTGACCGCCTGGTGCTGTTTTCGGACGGTTTCTCGGAAGCGAATCTGGATGATGAGGGATGGGCGGTGGAAGCCATTACATCGCTGGCGAGGTCGCACGGAAGCGGGTTGGCAGGCGCGCTTGCGTCAAAGGCGGCCTCATTGGAGCACCAGGCCGACGACATCACGGTGATGGACCTCCGGGCGCTCTAGGCACTCGTTCGGTTTCGATGCGGCGTCAGTTCGAGAACGCACTGCAAGACTGTTTTCGCAGTCACCGGCTTCCGGAGAGTCGCATGCGCGCCGAGGAGCCTTGCATCGAGCAGTACCTCGGGATCTTTGCCGGAGAGGGCAATGATCTTGGTGTCGGGATGGGTCCTTCGCATGGCGCGAATCAGTCCCAGCCCTTCTTCCAGAGGCATCGAGATATCGGTAATCACTAAGTCAAGATCATGGCGCTTGGCAAGGGACTGAGCTTGCAAACCGTCCGCCGCTGTTAATACCTGATAACATGCACTCTCCAGGATTTCGGCGAGCCACGCTCGCATGCCAACATCGTCTTCGGCGACAAGGATGATTGCCATTTCGGCCTTTCCCATGTTCTGGAGTACTTATCGGCGCGCGGTACCATCTCTTGAGCCGATCGCGGACGCCACTAGCGCGGCAAAACGCGGATCCGCGTGCAGCGACTTCAGATCGTCATCCTTTTCGAGATCCTGCCGTATGTTCGCCCGGAGCCCGTGATCCACGGCGAAGCGCAGATTTGCGAACGCTGCATCGCGCTTGCCCTCCATCGCGAGAACTTCAGCTAATTCATAAGCCGCGCCGGCAGTGTCGGGATGGTCGGGACCGAGGGCGCGCCGCATTCCGCTGAGCGCTTGTTCATAAGTCACCTCGGATTCGGGATAACGCTTCTCGTTTCTCAGAACATCGGCCAAACCCATCGTGGTAGCCAGCGTATCGCTGTGATCTGGTCCTAAGGTTCGCTTCTCGGTTTGAAGGGTCGCGCGAACCAGTTGCTCGGCTTCGGAGTATTTGCCTTCCGCCGTGAGCACATCGGCCAGATTCCCCATGGTGACGAGCGTGGAACGATGTTCCGGACCCAGTTTCCCGCGTTTGACTTCCAGGGTCTCGCGGAATAGTTTCTCGGACTCCTCGTAGCGTTTTTCGTTGTACAAGTCCAACGCCAGGTTTCCGGCTGTCAGCAGCGTGCGAGGATGTTCCGGGCCCACGACGCGGCGTAGGCTGGCGAGCTCTCCCCGATATAACGGTTCCGCCTCCGCGTAACGGCCCTCCTCGAGCAGCACGTTGGCGAGATTACCGGTGTCGGCCAATGCCCTCGGATCGTCGGGGGCTATGGTGTGCCGCTCGATACTCAGAACCTCGCGAAAATTGTTCTCTGCATCGGAATACTTTCCTTCATAAGCGGACACAATTCCTAAATCGGCGAGGGCGTCTCTGTATAGTTGATCCTGGCTTCCGAACGCCCGCGTCGTGATGGCGAGAATGTCGCGATCCAGCTTCTCCGCTTCCGGGTAACGGCCCTCGTTTTGGATGATCGCGGCCAATTTTTGCATCGCCGCTACGGTGTCGTGATTCTGGGCGCCAAGCACGCGGCGGCGAATCTCTATCGTCTCGCGGGCCAGCTTCTCCGCCTCTGCATATTGGCTCTTCTCATTTAGAACGCTGGCGAGATCGGACATTGATTTCAAGGTTTCCGGGCTCTCGGCGCCGAGCGTACGCCGCCGAATGTCCACGGCGCGATGCAGCAGCGATTCGCTCTTGGCGTAGAGGCCCAGGCTCTGATACACGTTGCCCATCACGTTCATCATTTGGGCCTGAAGCTCGGGATCTTTGGCCAGACCGGTGTCGATATCCTTCGACGCTTTGTCGAGAATCTCGCGGGCCCGGATATCGTTGCCGCGCGCTTCGCTCGGATCGGAAACCTTGAACATGCCGGTCATGAACGCGGTCACGCGGTCGGCGCGGTCGCGCTCGCGCCGGACCCGCCGCAGTTCCAAGGTCTGCATCAAGGCAAAAACAATCAGCAGCGCCACGGCAGTCACCGTCACTCCGACCCCCACCCGGTGGCGGCGGACGTATTTGACGGCCCGGTATCCCGCCCCCGCGGGACGCGCCAGGACCGGCTCATTGCGCAGATGTCTTTCGATATCGGCCGCAAATTCGGCGGGCGTTGCGTACCGCCGCGAGCGATCCTTTTCCAGAGCCTTCAGCGTGATTGCGTCCAGGTCACCGCGCAATTGCCGCTCCAGTGTGGGACCTTCGGTGCGACGGGTTTCGGCTGCGAGGCTCGATTTTGCGATGAGCGTCCGCAGCTTGGTGCTGGGCCGCGGCGCGTCCTCCTCGCGCAGCCGGCGCCGGAACTCCTCCATGGGCGTCGTGCCGAAATCCAAGGGCAGCGCGCCCACCAGCAGCTCATACAGCAGCACGCCCAGCGAATATACATCCGTGCGGGTGTCTACGTCCGCGCCGCCCGAGTCGGCTTGCTCCGGACTCATGTAGCCGGGCGTTCCGATAATCATCCCCACCCGCGTGACCATAGCATCAGCGGTAAGGCCCTGTGCGGTTGCCTTGGCAACTCCAAAATCGATGATTCGCGGCGCCGGCTTGCCGTCAATCTCACCTACCAGGATGTTGGAAGGCTTCAGATCGCGATGCAGGACCGCTTTTTGGTGCGCGTGTTGCACGCCTTCGCAGACGCGAACGAACAACTCCAGCCGCTGCCGTGTGGTGAGTTGATGCTGGTCGCAATATGCCGTGATGGGAATGCCGGTGACATACTCCATCACGAAGTACGGCCGGCCTTCCGCGGTCGACCCGGCGTCGAAAACTTTGGCAATGGCTGGGTGATCCATCAGCGCCAGCGCCTGCCGTTCGGATTCGAAACGCGCCACCACTTCGCGCGTGTCCATCCCGAGCTTGATCAGCTTGACCGCTACGTTCCGGCGAACCGGCTGCCTCTGATTCGCGAGCCAGACCTCGCCCATCCCGCCGTGGCCCAAGAGTTGGATCAGGCGATAGTATCCGATGACAGTTCCGGCGATGGTGCGGCTAGATCCAGCCGTGCGGGGAAGAAACGGGGTTTCGAAGTCCTCGGCGCGGGGTGAAGCTTCGTTACTGGATCCGCCCTCGTCTTGTGCTCCCAATGCGTGCTCCCAACTGCTCAGCAGACAAGCCCGATGTTCCGTCTCTGCGGTCTTTGTTCAGTTTAGCCCAAGCGGCACAGGCCGTATAATGGAGATAGTTGTTCGAAATCAAAGCCAACTACCGAAAATTTGTCCAGTACCTGCTCTTCGCGGTCGCGGTGCTGTGGATCGCGTTGGCCTCGCAGAGCTGGACCGATCAATCGGCCGGTGTCAAAGCGGTCAAGGACCGGCATCCAGTGGCCGACCTAGTGATGCCGCAGTTCGACGGCAGCTCCTGGCGGCTCTCCAGTCATCGCGGCGAAGTGGTGCTCATTAACTACTGGGCCAGTTGGTGCGCTCCCTGCCGCCAAGAAACGCCCGGATTGATCGACCTGGCGCGCGACTATCGCTACAAAGGCCTCACGATCGTCGGTGTGTCCATGGACGAGGGCGGCAAGCGCGCCGTGCAATCGTTCTTGAGCGAATTCCACCTGCCGTATCCGGTGCTCATGCCCGATCTGGCCTTGCCATCCGCGCCCGCGGTCGATGCTCTGCCGACGACCGTGCTGATCGACCGAAGCGGCCTCGCGGCCAAATCGTACGTGGGCGCCGTGAAGGAGTCTGTTTTTCGGGCCGACGTGGACCAATTGCTCGCCGAGCAGCCCGCTCGCTTATAATTGGTTCCTACGCATGTGGAAAAGGGTCGCCCTGAGCGGCGTCATTACCGCGGTATTTCTGTCCATAGTTGCGCCAGCACAAGTCCAATTCGACAGCTTGCTTCGCGAGCGTGACCCTGGGGCCCCACATACCGTCGTTGAGCTTCAGGGTCTGGCCGTTTTCGGTGTAGCGCGCGTTTTCGGTCAGCGGCAACTTGGACGAATCGTGCGCGGCCAGCGCGTCCAGGTATTGATTGACGAATCCTTCCAGGCAGGCGCGATCGCACGGTTCGGCGGCTTGAGCTTGGCGTCCAACGCCCAACGCAACCAAAAGCAGGACTCCGACGCCTCCAATTGCGCGCTTCCTCATCTGTCAAATTGTATACTTAAGAGCTACCCAATCACTGGTTCACGAAAGGAGCGAACGTGAAAACCAAGTTCTTGGCTGCTCTCCTTTTCGCCATCGCGCCCGCCGCTTTGGTTCAAACAGCTACAGCACAATCCCTGGCCGGCTTGTGGGACGCCACCATCACCTTCAACGGCGCGGACATCCCGTTCCGGCTGCAGATCGCAGGCGACGGATCGAACATTCAGGGTTGGCTCTTCAACGGGGAAGACAAAGTCGTTGCGGCCCGTGCGAGCTATCAAGGCGGAATGCTGGTTCTCGACTTCGATTCTTACGCCGCTAAGCTCGAGGCCAAGCTGCAAGATGGCGAGCTGGTCGGCCAATATGGGCCGATGTTGAAGAAGACCTATCCGGTAACGGCTCACCGCCATAAAGCCGAGCCGAACTCCAACGCTTCCGCTCCATCGATCAACGGCCTGTGGGAAGTCGCCGTGAAGAGTGCCAAAGGTGAAAAGGCTTGGCGTCTGATCGTTCAACAGAAGAGCGCCTCCAACGTCGAGGCGGCGATCCTGCGGGTTGACGGCGATACGGGCGCGCTGACCGGCGGCTATAAGGATGGCAAGTTCGTGCTCAGCCATTTTTCGGGCGGCCGTCCATCGCTCCTGATCCTGACGCCCACCAGCGACGGAACGCTCGCAGTCGATATGACCGATCTCCACGGCAAGAGCCAGCTCACCGCCACGCGGCCCGATGTCGCGCGCGCTAAAGGACTGCCTCCGCCCACCGATCCCGATCATCACACCACCGTCAAGGACGCTTCCGAGCCGTTCAAGTTCAGCTTCCCCGATCTCAACGGCAAGATCGTTTCGAACACCGATGCGCGCTTCCAGGGCAAGGTGGTCCTGGTGAACGTCACCGGGAGCTGGTGCCCCAACTGCCACGACGAGGCTCCGTTTCTGGCCGAGTTGTATCGCAAGTATCACAACAAGGGCCTCGAAGTTGTGGCGCTTTCCTTTGAGGAAGACGATCAGCTCAAGAATCCCGTGCGCTTGCGGGCCTTTATGAAGGAGTATGGAATCGACTACACGGTGTTGCTCGGCGGCGTGCCGGACGATCGCGATGCCAAGCTGACGCAGCCCGTCAATTTGAACTCCTGGCCGACGACGTTTTTCCTGGGCCGCGACGGACGAGTGCGCTTCGTCCATGCCGGATTCCCGGGACCGGCCAGCGGCGAGCTGTATCGCCAGGCGGCGCATGAGTTTTACTCGCAGGTGGAAAGCCTGCTGGCTGAGAACCACACGTCAACCCGGTAGTGGCCTAGTCAAATTGGCGCGCGCCAGCGTAATCCGTCGAACCTGGAGAAGTCCCGATCGGTGGTGATCCATTCGCAGCCCCATTCGATGGCGAGAGCGGCTAGCCAGGCATCTTGCACTAGATTTCCGTTGGTGTTCGCTTTTCTGCACAACGCTGTGAAGATGCCCCAGTGGCGAGGTCCCGGCTGAATGATCTGGCAGTGGGGCTGCTCCAGGAGCACGGAGGCGAAGGCCAGTGCATCCGCTAATCGGCTGGGGCGCGCGAATATGCGAGGGTGAGTTGCAAGCCGGATCACGCTGGCAAGGACTTGCGGCGAGATTCCATAGGCCGTCTCGCCGTTGACCACTTCTTCCAACCAGGTTCGATACGAAGAGTGATTCTCAGCGTCGGTACGGAACGCGTAAAGCAGCACGTTCACATCCGGCAGAATCACCGGCGGGCGTCCTTGATGTTGAGCTCCATGATGTCCAGTAGGGCCGAACTGTCATTGAGGTCGACTCCAGGGAGCACGCCGCCCCCGGCTTCAGAGACCGGAAGCCTCACCCGTTCACGGTTGTATTGCAGGCGCGACTGCGCGAGGACCATCCTCAGCCCTTGTTCGATAAGAGCCGTCAATGTCTCGCCGCGCCGCTCGGCTTCGCGCTTGGCTTGAGTGATCAATGCATCTTCAAGCCTCACGGTGGTTCTCATATGTCTAGACATATCAAGGTTAGAGTCTGTATGTCAAATTCTTGCATGCAGGAATCGTTTGACATTGCTTGGATCGCTTTATATCATTCAATTTCCAATGACGCTTCGAACTATAAGGAGTTATCGATGAAGGCGAACCGATTGATGTTTAGAGGCGCGGTCGCGTTGCTGTCCGCAGCGGTGCCGTTCGGGGGCGTCGCCTTCGCTCAAGCCAAGCCGCAGATGGCGGACGACGTCTTCAAGAACATCCAGGTGCTGAAAGGCCTGACAGTCGACGAATTCATGGGAACCATGGGCCTGTTTTCGGCTGCTTTGAATGTGTGCTGCGGCGACTGCCATGTCGGTGCCGGCGGCTCCGACCCCCAGTGGGATAAAGATGTTCCCAGAAAACAGGTCGCGCGCAAAATGATCTCGATGATGCAAGGGATCAATAAGACCAGCTTCGGAGGCGCCCAGATGGTGACCTGCTGGACCTGCCACCGCGGCAGTGGCGGCCCTGCAACCACGCCTCCCATCGATGCCATTTACAGCGACCCGGTTTCGACGCCGCCCGACGTACTGACCCAGGCGACTTCCGGCACTGCGGTGCCCTCGGCAGATCAGATCTTCGACAAATATATTCAAGCGCTCGGCGGAGCCGACAATCTGGCCAAGCTCACCAGCTATACCGCCAAGGGAACCAGCCTTCTGTTCGGCAACGAAAAGGCCGACGCGGCCGAGATTTACGCGAAGGCGCCGAATCAACTGACCACCATCGTTCATCAGCGGGAGGGCGATTTGGCCCGAGTCACTGATGGCCGCAACGCGTGGGTTCTGCTGCCGCTCACGGTGGTTCAGGAATACGCGTGGACATCGAGCGCGCTCGAAGGCGCCAAACTGGATGGGCAAATGGCCTTTCCAGGCAGGATCAAGCAATTCTTGAATAACTGGCGCGTCAGTTATCCCACCACGATCGACGGCCGCGACATCTACGTCGTCCAAGGAAGTCGCTCGCCCGGTCTGGTCGCGACGTTCTATTTTGACCAAAAGACAGGCCTGCTGCGGCGCATGGTTCGCTACGCCAATTCAACGGTTGGCCGCGTTCCGACCCAAATCGATTACTCGGATTATCGTCCGGTGGCAGGCGTGATGATGCCGTTCAAGTACACTTTCGGGTGGGTGAGCGGACGGGAGGACTACACCATCACGGAAGTGCAGCCGAACGCGGCGGTGGACGAATCGAAGTTCGCTAAGCCCGTGCCAAAGGCGAAATAGAACCTCGGCTCCGCCTGCATCCGCGGTAGATTTGACAATCCGCTGACCTTTTCTGTATTCTTGTAAGGGTTTGGCGAGTTGTGTCTTCTGCTCCCGTGCTACCGTTCTCTAGTTAGAGAGCCCGGCCGGGGGCCGGCCCCGAGGTCCTGAGGGTTTTTCAGCCACTGGGATATGGGCTAGTCCAGAGCAAGTACCCTCGCAGCTTTTGCAGTTTCGCAGTTTGCAATTTTTCGCGGTGTGGCTTCGTGCCCGCCGTTCAGTGTCAACGAACAAGACAACGTCTGAAGGGAAGATTCGTGCCGACGTTTAATCAACTCGTGCGAAAAGGGCGGAGACCGCCACGCTACAAGACCGCCAGTCCGGCGCTGCAGGCATGTCCGCAAAAGCGCGGCGTGTGTACTCGCGTGTACACCACCACACCTAAGAAACCGAACTCGGCGCTGCGGAAAGTGGCGCGCGTGCGCCTGACCAACGGGATCGAGGTCACAACTTACATCCCCGGCGTCGGCCACAATTTGCAGGAGCACTCCATCGTCCTGATCCGCGGCGGGCGTGTGAAGGATCTGCCGGGCGTGCGCTATCACGTGGTGCGCGGTACGCTCGACGCGGCCGGAGTCTCCGACCGTAAACAAGGGCGATCGAAATACGGAGCCAAACGGCCGAAAGGGCCCGCGAAATAGCATATGCCACGCAGACGACGACCTGAGCCTCGCGAGATTCTGCCGGATCCGATTTACAACTCCACGCTGGCGGAGAAGTTCATCAACTCCATGATGTGGGACGGCAAGAAGAATACCTCGCAACGAATCTTCTACGGCGCAATGGACAAGATCAAAGAGAAAACCGCCGACGATCCTTTGAAGCTTTTCAAGAAAGCGGTCGAGAACGCCAAGCCGCTGCTCGAAGTGAAGACGCGACGCGTGGGCGGCGCCAACTATCAGGTGCCGGTGGAGGTTCCCCAGAACCGCCGGGTCAGCCTGGCGATCCGCTGGATTTTGCAGAACGCCCGCAGCCGGCCGGAGAAGGGAATGCCCGACAAGCTGGCAAACGAATTGACGGATGCCGCCAACATGCGCGGCGGGGCGATCAAGAAGAAGGACGACGTTCACCGCATGGCGGAAGCGAACAAGGCTTTCGCGCATTACCGCTGGTAACCAGGTTGTAGTTTTAGCGAAGCAAGGTTTTGTTATGGCACGTACTGTACCGATCGAAAAAATGAGGAACATCGGCATCATGGCCCACATTGATGCCGGTAAAACCACTACCACTGAACGTGTGCTCTATTACACGGGGCGCACTCATAAGATCGGTGAGGTTCATGAAGGCACAGCCATCATGGACTGGATGGAGCAGGAGCAGGAGCGGGGCATCACCATTACGTCCGCCGCCACCACGTGCCAGTGGCGCGACATCACCATCAACATTATCGATACTCCCGGCCACGTGGATTTCACCGCCGAGGTGGAGCGCAGCCTGCGCGTGCTGGACGGCGCGGTCGCGGTGTTTGATGCGGTCGCCGGAGTGCAGCCGCAATCGGAAACCGTGTGGCGCCAGGCCGACAAGTACGGTGTTCCGCGCATTTGCTTCATCAACAAAATGGATCGCGTGGGAGCGGATTATTACCATGCCATCGATACCATCGTCGACCGGCTGAAGTGCCGTCCGGTGGCGATTCAACTCCCGGTTGGCGCCGAAGACCAGTTCAAGGGCACCGTGGACCTGGTGACGATGAAAGCCCGCATCTGGCGCGACGAGACGCTCGGCGCTGAGTTTGACGAAGTCGAGATCCCGGCCGATCTGCTCGAAAAGGCCAAATCCTATCGCGAGCAAATGATCGAAGCCATCGCCGAATCGGACGATCACCTGTTCGCTAAGTTTGTGGAAGGCTCGCCGATCTCCGAGAAAGAGATCATGCAGGGCATTCGCAAAGCCACCATCTCGCAGAAGATTTTCCCGGTCATCTGCGGCTCGGCGTTCAAGAACAAGGGCGTGCAGAACCTGCTGGATTCAGTGGTCGACTACCTGCCGTCGCCAGTAGATATTCCCCCGGTGCAGGGTGTGCTTCCCAGTGATCCCGAGATAAAAGAAGAGCTGCCCCCCGCCGATGACGCGCCATTTTCGGCGCTGGTGTTCAAGATCATGACCGACCCGTTTGTCGGCCAGCTCGCTTTCATCCGCGTGTACTCGGGCCGCCTGGGCTCGGGCGAATCCGTATTCAACGTCGCGAAAAACCGCCGGGAGCGCGTGGGGCGTCTGGTGAAGATGCACGCCAACAAGCGCGAGGACATTCAGGAAATCCTGGCGGGCGACATCTGCGCGGCGGTGCTAAAGAACGTCTCGACCGGCGATACGATCTGCGACGAAAAGAAGCCGATCCTGCTCGAAAACATCGACTTCCCCGAGCCCGTGATCCAGCTCGCCATCGAGCCCAAGACCAAGGCCGATCAGGAAAAGCTCGGCATGGCAATCCAGAAACTGGTGCAGGAAGATCCGACCCTGCGCGTAAACACCGATCCCGACACCGGGCAGACCATCTTGGCCGGTATGGGCGAGTTGCATCTCGAGATCATCGTGGATCGCATGCAGCGCGAGTTTAATGTCGGCGCGAACGTCGGCAAGCCGCAGGTGGCTTATCGCGAGACCATCCGCACGACCGCCGAGTACGACTACACGCATAAGAAGCAGACCGGCGGCAGCGGCCAGTATGCGCGCGTCAAGCTAAGAGTGCAGCCGAATCCGGGCAAGAGCTTCGAGTTCGAGAACGATGTCAAGGGCGGCGCGATTCCGAAGGAATTCATTTCGGCCGTTGAGAAGGGCGCGCACGAGGCGCTCGAAGGCGGCATCTTGGCCGGCTACCCGATGGTGGACATTAAGGTGACGGTTTTCGACGGCGACTATCACGAAGTGGATTCGTCGGAAATGGCGTTCAAGATCTGCAGCTCCATCTGTTTTAAGGAAGCCTGCAGGAAGGCCAAACCGGTGCTGCTGGAACCCGTGATGCGCGTCGAGGTGGTGGTGCCGGAAGAGTACATGGGCACTGTGAACGGCGATCTCAATTCGCGGCGCGGCCGGCTGGAAGGCACGGAAGTTCGTGGCACCACGCAGCTCATCAAAGCCATGGTGCCGCTGTCGGAAATGTTCGGCTATGCGACCGAGCTACGCTCGCGCACGCAGGGCCGCGGCAGTTTTACCATGCACTTCGGGCAGTACGAAGAAGTTCCGCGGAATCTGTCGGAAGAGATCGTGGCGAAGGTGCAGGGGAAAGTAATTAAGTAAGGATTCAGAAGTCAGAATTCAGAATCAGGTACGTAGGAGAGTTCAACATCCATGGCGAAGGAAAAATTTGACCGCAGCAAACCGCACGTGAACATCGGGACGATCGGGCACATCGATCACGGCAAGACGACGCTCACGGCGGCCATCACCAAGGTACTGGCCAAGCACAATCCGAAGGTGAAGTTCCGCTCGTTCGATTCCATCGACAACGCGCCGGAAGAAAAGGCGCGCGGTATCACGATCGCGGTGGCGCACATCGAGTATGAAACGGCCAACCGGCACTATGCGCACGTGGATTGCCCGGGCCACGCCGACTACATCAAGAACATGATCACCGGCGCCGCGCAGATGGATGGCGCGATCCTGGTGGTCGCGGCCACCGACGGTCCGATGCCGCAAACGCGCGAGCACGTGCTGCTGGCCCGCCAGGTGGGCGTGCCTTATATCGTGGTGGCGCTGAACAAAGTGGATATGGTGGACGATCCGGAGCTGCTCGAGCTGGTGGAGCTGGAAGTACGCGAGCTGCTGTCGAAGTATCAGTTCCCGGGCGACGATCTCCCCGTGGTGCGGGTGAGCGCGCTGGGAGCGTTGAACGGCGAAGAGAAGTGGGAAAAGACGGTGGACGAGCTGATGGCGAAGGTGGACGAGTACGTGCCGATGCCGGCGCGCGACATCGAAAAGCCGTTCCTGATGCCGATTGAAGACATTTTCTCCATCCAGGGCCGTGGAACGGTGGTCACCGGTCGTATCGAGAAGGGAATCTGCAAAGTCGGCGAGGAAATGGAGATCGTGGGCTTCAAGGACACGCGCAAGACGGTGGTGACGGGCGTGGAAATGTTCAAGAAGCTGCTGGACGAAGGCCGGGCGGGGGACAACGTCGGGTTGCTGCTGCGCGGTATTGAAAAGGACGACGTGGAGCGCGGGCAGGTGATCGCGAAGCCGGGATCGATTACGCCGCACAAGAAGTTCAGGGGCGAGATCTACGTGCTGAGCAAGGAAGAAGGCGGGCGGCACACGCCGTTTTTCAAGGGCTACCGGCCGCAGTTTTACTTCCGGACCACGGACGTGACGGGAGTGGCGGAATTGCCGGCGGGGACCGAGATGGTGATGCCGGGCGACAACATCAGCCTGATTGTGGAGCTGATCACGCCGGTGGCGATGGACAAGGGATTGCGGTTTGCGATCCGCGAGGGCGGCCGGACGGTGGGCGCGGGAACCGTGACGGAGATCATCGAGTAGACACTCGAGCGACACCATGAGCAGCTTAAAAGAACGCATTCGGATCCGCCTCAAGGCGTACGATCACCGCATCCTGGATCAATCGACGGCGGAAATCGTCGACACCGTTAAAAGGAGCGGAGCGATGGTGGCTGGTCCGATTCCCCTGCCGACCATCAAGAATCGCTATACCGTGTTGCGGTCGCCGCACGTGGATAAGAAATCGCGCGAGCAGTTCGAAATCCGGACGCATAAGCGTCTGCTGGATATCATCTCGCCGCAGCAGGAAACAGTGGATGCCTTAATGAAGCTTGATCTGCCGGCTGGTGTGGATGTGGAAATTAAGGCGTTTGGGAGAGGGAAGTAGAATTCGAGGAATTCTGAATTCAGAATTCTGAGAGGTACTCATGAGCCCAGGAATTTTAGGCAAAAAGATCGGGATGAGCCAGGTGTTCCGCGCCGACGGGCAGGTTGTTCCTGTCACGTTGTTGAAGGCCGGACCGTGCGTAGTGGTGCAGCGCAAGACCCCCACCTCCGATGGTTACGACGCCGTTCAGCTTGGATTGGTGGAGTTCGCGAAGGCTTCGCGCACCACCAAGCCGATCTCCGGTCATCTCAAGAAGGCCGGCGCGGACGGCGTGAAGTTTTTGCGCGAAGTTCGCATGCGTCCCGGTGACGACGATCTGAAACAAGGCGACCGCGTGCTGGTGGATCAGTTCAAGCCCGCCGACAAAGTGGATGTGATCGGCGTGAGCAAGGGCCGCGGCTTCACCAGCATCATCAAGCGGCATCATTTCAAGGGCGGCCCCGGCAGCCATGGATCGATGTTCAATCGCGCCCCCGGTTCCATCGGCGCGTCAAGTTTCCCGTCCCGTGTTTTTCCGGGAACCCGCATGGCCGGCCACAGTGGCGACCAGCAGGTGACCATTCGCAATCTGGAAGTCGTGGACGTGGTGGCCGAGGACAACGTGCTGGTGATCAAGGGCGCGGTGCCGGGTCCCGAACGGCGGATACGTGCTGGTGAGAAGGGCCAAAAGGTAAGCGGAGACGCAGGTATGCCGAGTGTAGAAGTTGTCGATTTAAACAACGCGGTGGTCGGCTCGCTCGAATCTGTCCGACGAAGTGTTCGGCGCGCCGTTGAACAAGGACCTTCTGTACGAGGCCGTGCGGCATTCCCAAGCCGCGCGCCGCGGCGGAAACGCGAAGACCAAGACGCGCCACGAAGTCTCGGGCTCAGGCAAGAAACTTTGGCGTCAAAAAGGAACCGGCCGCGCGCGTATGGGCTCCATCCGGTCTCCGCTGTGGCGGCACGGCGGAACGGTGCATGGGCCGCAACCGCGCGATTACAGCTATAAGCTACCGCGCAAAATGCTGCTGGGCGCGCTGCGGTCGGCGCTATCGGCCAAATTGCGCGACGGCGAATTACGCGTGGTGAATGAATTTTCGCTCGCCGAACATAAGACCAAGGCAATGCGCGCGGTGCTCGACGTATTGGGAGCTCCTAAGACCGTGCTGCTGGTGGACAACGGCGAGAACCGTAATCTCGCGTTGAGCGCGCGCAATCTGGCCGGCGTCACGCTGGTTTCCACCCAAGAGGTGGACGTTTACTCGCTGCTCGGCCACGCCGGCGTACTGATGTCGCAGGCGGCGGCGCAAAAACTGTCGGAGGCGCTCGCAAAATGACCATCTACGAAGTGATCAAACGGCCGATCGTCACTGAAAAGGGCGTCGCCAAGAAAGACAGCGAGCGCACGTTGTGTTTTGAAGTCGCCCCGAACGCCAACAAGGTGCTGGTGAAGGCGGCCGTGGAACAGTTGTTCAAAGTAAAGGTGGCCGACGTGCGCACCGTCCAATAACGTGGGCAAGCTGCGGCGCCGCGGCAAGTTTTCCGGCTACCGTTCGGATTGGAAGAAGGCCTACGTCCGGCTCAAAGCGGGCGAAAAGCTTCCCGAGTACACAGATATTTAAGGTGGAGAAATAACGTCATGCCGATGAAGAGCTACAATCCGACCACGCCGTCACGCCGCTTCATGAGCGTTGTTTCTCGCGACGAGATTACCAAGCAGACTCCCGAGAAGTCGCTCGTTGTTGGAAAGAAGCGTACGGGTGGCCGCAACAGCGAGGGCCTGGTGTCGTCGCGCTTCCGCGGCGGCGGGGCCAAGAAGGCGTACCGCGCCATCGATTTCAAGCGCGACAAGTTCGGCATTCCGGCCAAGGTTGCCGCCATCGAGTACGATCCCAACCGTACGGCACGCATCGCGCTGCTCAATTACGCCGACGGCGAGAAACGCTACATCGTTTGTCCGGTGGGTTTGGTGGTCGGGCGCACGGTGAACTCGGGCCCCGAAGCCGACATCCTGATTGGAAACGCGCTGCCGCTCAAGAACATTCCCGCCGGTACGGTGGTTCACAATATCGAGCTGCGGCCCGGCAAGGGCGCGCAGATGGCGCGGTCGGCCGGCACGCAGGCCCAGTTGGTTTCACGCGAAGGCGGCATCGCGCTGCTCAAGCTGCCCTCCGGCGAAATCCGCCGCGTGCAAGTGGAATGCATGGCCACCATCGGACAAGTGGGCAACGTAGAGCACGAAAACGAATCGCACGGCAAAGCGGGCAAGACGCGCTGGCTCGGCAAGCGCCCGCACAATCGCGGCGTGTCGATGAATCCGGTGGATCACCCGCACGGCGGCGGTGAAGGCAAAACCTCGGGCGGCCGGCATCCGGTGACTCCCTGGGGCCAGCCCACCCGCGGCTTCAAGACCCGCAACAACAAGCGAACGAATAAGTGGATCGTGAGCCGGAAGGCCAAGAAGTAGGGGACGCAAGCGATGAGCAGATCACTCAAAAAAGGGCCGTTCACCGACGACCACCTCGCCAAGAAGGTGGCGGATATGAACGCCAAGAACGAAAAGAAAGTGGTGCGGACCTGGTCGCGCCGCTCCACCATTATTCCCGATTTCATTGGCCACACCCTGGGCGTCCACAACGGCAAGAAATTCATTCCGGTGTACGTCACCGAAAACATGGTGGGCCACAAGCTGGGCGAGTTTTCGCCGACGCGCCAGTTCAAAGGCCATTCCGTGAAGGCTGCCACGACTACGGAGAAGAGCGCCAAGCCGGCCTCCTAAGGAACAAGCATGCAAGCCAAAGCAGAAGCCCGATATATTCGATCGTCGCCGCAAAAAGCCCGGCTGGTGGTGGATTTGATCCGCGGCCGGTCGGCCAACGAAGCGCGCATTATTTTGCGCCAAACCAACAAGCGCATGGCGCCGACCGTGCTGAAGGTTTTGGATTCCGCGATCGCGAATGCGGAAAATCGCAACAACGACGTGGATGTCGACGAGCTGGTGGTGAGCGAAGCCTACGTGAACGAAGGGCCGCGCCAGAAGCGCATCCGCCCAGCGCCGATGGGACGCGCTTATCGCTACCAGCGGCGGACGTCGCACATCGTCGTGAAGGTGAGCGACAAGAACACGGAAGCCGCGCCGGCTACCGAGGAGAACGCATAGTGGGACAGAAAGTACATCCGTACGGCTTTCGGTTGGGCGTTACCAAAACCTGGCGTTCGCGCTGGTTCGCCAAGGCCGATTACGCCAAGCTGCTGCGCGAAGACCTGGAGCTGAAGAATTCGTTGCGCGAGCGACTGAAGGCCGCGGGCGTCAGTTCGGTGGAAGTCGACCGGCCCGGCAACAAGCTGCGCGTCACCATTCGCACCTCGCGCCCCGGAATCATCATCGGGCGCAAGGGCGCCGAAATCGAAAAACTGAAGGGCGACCTGGCGAAGAAAACCAAGCGCGAAGTCTTCATCGACATTCAGGAAGTGCACAAGCCGGAGCTGGATGCGCAACTGGTCGCCGAGTCGATCGCTCTGCAGCTTGAAAAACGGGTGGCCTTCCGAAGAGCGATGAGAAAAGCCGTCGATTCAGCGCTGCGCTTCGGATGCAAGGGTATCAAGGTTCGTGTCTCGGGCCGGTTGAACGGCGCTGAAATCGCGCGCAGCGAATGGTATCTGCAAGGCCAGCTTCCCCTCCACACCTTGCGCGCCGACGTGGATTATGGATTCGCGCAGGCCTACACTACCTACGGCGTGATCGGCGTGAAGTGCTGGACCTATAAGGGCGAGATTCTGGACGGCGGCCGCCGCGATTCCATGCGCAACGAACCCGAGCCGCGCCGCCAGCCATTGCGCGATCGCCGCGAGCGCCGTCCACAAAGCGCTCGCACCTGCGCCTGTCGAAGCCGGAGGCCCTGCCATCCAAGCCCCGCCGCCTGAAGGCACGGCGCCCCGGACTGCGCCGATTCTGCCGCCTCTCGCACCTCCGCAACCCAATTGGAAACAGGAATTGAAGCAGGATACGCCGGCCGGATCGGGTCCGTCTTCGTCGGGTCCGGCGGCGGGCGGCACTTCAGAGCCGCCCAAGGAATAACGCCATGTTGATGCCAAAGAAGGTCAAGTACAGGAAACAGCAGCGCGGGCGCATGACCGGCAAAGCCTGGCGCGGCTCCAGTCTCGCGTTTGGCGACTTCGGACTGAAAGCCATGCGCTGCGGTTGGATCACCGACCGCCAGATTGAAGCGGCCCGCGTCGCCATGACGCGCTTTATCAAGCGCGGCGGCAAAGTGTGGATCCGCCTGTTCCCCGACAAGCCCATCACCAAGAAGCCGGCTGAAACCCGCATGGGCAAAGGCAAGGGCGCTCCCGAGCAGTGGGTCGCTGTGATCCGGCCGGGTAAGATTTTGTTCGAAATGGAAGGTGTTCCCAAAGCCACCGCGCAAGAGGCATTTCGTCTCGCCGCCGGAAAGCTGCCGCTGCCGACCAAGGTGGTGAGCCGCGAGGACAACACCGGAGAATAGGACCGGGCCGCGACCGTAAGGAAGCGGTATTGGAGAAAACCAATGAAAGCAGACAAAATTCGGGAACTGGATAGCGAGGAGTTGCGCCGGCAGGCCGCCGAGATTCGCGAGCAAAGCTTCCGCATCCGTTTCCAGTTGACCATGGGCCAGAGCGAAGGGCTGAAGAAGCTGCGGAATATCAAGAAGGATCACGCGCGCATTCTCACCATCCTGCGCGACCGCGAACTGCATCCGGAAACCGCGCCCGAGCCGGTGGCCAAGAAAAAGAAGAAGGGTAAGTAAGCCATGGCTACTTCGGACACGGCAACAAAGAAGATCGGCAATAAGAACGAAAAGGTCGGACAAGTGGTTTCCGCCAAGATGACCAAGACCATCGTGGTGGAAGTCACGCGGCGCGTTCCGCATCCGGTGTATAAGCGCATCATCAATAAGCGCAGCAAGTTTTACGCCCACGACGAAGAGCAGCGGGCGCAGATGGGCGACACGGTTCGCATCATCGAATGCCGTCCCATGAGCAAGCTCAAGCGCTGGCGGCTGGGTGAAGTGCTTCGCAAGGCGGTGCAGGTGGCCGTCGAGCCTGCGGCGGTCGATTTGGCAACCATACAATCCACCGCCGGCTCGAAATCGCTGAAGGCCAAGTCGTCATCGCCTAAAGAGCAAGAAGCTCCGGGAGGAAATCATGATTGGGATGCGCACCATCCTCGAGGTGGCCGACAACAGCGGCGCCCGCAAGCTGATGTGCATTTTGCCGCGCGGCGGCGATCTGGGATTGCGCGCCGGATTGGGTGACGTCATCACCGCCAGCGTCAAGGAAGCTACGCCGGAGTCGCCCATCAAGAAGGGCAAGGTGGTGCGCTGCGTGATCGTCCGGATGCGCAAGGAGTCGCGGCGCAAGGACGGCACCTACATCCGCTTCGATTCCAATGCCGCCGTTCTCATTAATGAAGTGGGCGAGCCGGTGGGCACGCGCGTGTTCGGTCCCGTGGCTCGCGAGCTGCGCGACAAGCGCTTCATGAAAATTGTTTCGCTTGCACCGGAGGTGATCTGATGCCGAAGCGTCCAGAGCCCAAGGTGTTTCATAAAACCAGAATTAAGAAAAACGACCAGGTGAAGGTGATCGCCGGGCGCGACAAAGGGAAAACCGGCCGGGTGATTTCGGTGGATCGCTGGCAGGGCAAGCTGCTTGTCGAAGGCGTGTCCATGATCAAGCGTCATACGCGCCCCAATCCGCAGCGGCAGATCAAAGGCGGAATCGCGGAGAAGGAAAGCGCGATCGCGATTTCGAACGTCATGGTTCTGACCTCGGGCGGCGTGCCCACCCGCGTGGGTTACAAAATCGAGCCCGCCGGCGCCGGTATGCGGCGTACGCGCATCGCCAGGAAGAGCGGCGAGACGCTCGACACCAAAGGATAGAGGATCGAGATGGCGGCAAGACTCAGGGCACATTATCAAAAGAGCGTGGTACCGGCGCTGGTGAAGGAGTTCGGCTATAAGAACGTGATGGCTGTTCCCAAGATCCAAAAGGTATCGGTCAACATCGGATTGGGCGAAGCCACGCAGAACGCCAAGCTGATGGACGGAGCGGTGAACGAACTCGGCCAGATTGCCGGACAAAAGCCGGTGGTCACCAAAGCCAAGAAGTCCATCGCAGCTTTTAAGCTGCGCGAGGGCATGTCGATCGGCGCCATGGTAACCCTGCGCGGCGACCGCATGTACGAATTCCTGGACCGCCTGATGAACGTAGCGCTTCCGCGCGTCCGCGATTTTCGCGGCGTGTCGAGCAAATCCTTCGATGGGCGCGGCAACTACACGCTGGGCGTCCGCGATCAATTGATTTTTCCCGAGATCGACTACAACAAAGTGGAGAAGGTCAAGGGTATGAATATTTCCATCACTACCAGCGCGAAGACCGACGCCGAGGGCCTGGCGCTGCTGCGGCACATGGGGATGCCGTTCAGGCAGTAGGAATCCAAGGAATACGAATGGCAACCACAGCGAAGATCGCCAAAGAAGACAAGACCAGGGCCGTGATGGCCGCCGACAAGGCCGCGAACAAGGCCACTCCGCCCCGGGTGAAAATCCGGCTGCGCAACCGATGCTTCCGTTGCGGCCGGCCGCGCGGCTACATTCGCAAATTCAACTTGTGCCGCATCTGCTTCCGCCAGCTCGCGGTCGCGGGCGAGATCCCCGGCGTCATTAAAGCGAGCTGGTAAGGAAAGGAGCCCCGGAGTAGAACATGGCTATTACCGACCCTATCGCCGACATGCTGACGCGCATCCGCAATGCGCAGTCGGCGCGCCATCCCAAGGTGGACGTGCCGTCCTCCAAGCTCAAAATGGAGATCGCGCGCATCTTGAAGGAAGAAGGCTTCATCGTTAACTTCAAGCTGGCCGACGAAGGCAACAAGCGCAGCATTCGAATCTATCTGAAGTACACGCCCGGCAACGTGCCCGTGATCTCCCGGATCGAGCGCGTCTCGCGCCCCGGGTGCCGCGTGTATGTCGGCAGCCAGGAAGTCCCCAAAGTCTTAGGCGGGCTCGGCATCAATATTTTGACCACGCCGCGTGGCGTCATGACCGGCAGCACGGCGCGCAAGGAACGCGTCGGCGGAGAGGTCCTGTGCCAGTTGTGGTAGTGAGGCTAAACTATGTCGCGAGTAGGTAAGAAACCCATTCCTCTGCCCAAGGGTGTCAAGGTCAACATCGGCCCAGAGATGTTGGTGGAAGGCCCGAAGGGCAAGCTGCATGTCCCGATTCCGGATGGCATCTCGGTCCGCCAGGCTGACGGGACGCTCGAGTTTCTGCGCGATTCCGATCAGCGCGCCGCCCTGCATGGTCTCACCCGTGCTCTTGCGGCGGCCGCGGTCCAGGGCGTGTCCACCGGCTTCACGCGCGAGCTCGACATCACCGGCACCGGTTATCGCGCCGACGTCAAGGGCAAGGTCGCGACGTTCACTCTGGGCTATTCGCACCCTATCGAATTGCTGCTGCCCGAAGGCGTGGATTTGAAAATCGACAAACAGACGCACCTGGTTCTGTCCGGCTACGACAAGCAGATGGTGGGGCAGGTTGCGGCCAATATCCGTTCATTGCGCCCGCCCGATCCGTACAAGAACAAGGGCGTGCGATACACCGGCGAAGTGCTCCGCAAGAAGGCCGGCAAGACCGCGGGAGCGGGAGCGAAGTAATATGGCGAAATCTTCCAAGAACGACGTTCGTGTTCGAGTTCACTCGCGCATACGCCTCAAGCTGCGCGGCAGCCAGGAGCGTCCGCGTCTGGCGGTGTTCCGCAGCCTGAAACATATCTACGCCCAGGTGATCGACGATCGCGAGGGCCGCACTCTGGTGGCCGCGTCGTCCAGCGAGAAAAAATCGGGCGGCGAAAAGAAATCGGGCGTGGGCTCGGGTGGCAATCTGGCGGGCGCCAAGCAGATCGGCAAGCTGATCGCCGAGCGCGCCAAATCCAAGGGCATCAGCAAAGTTGTATTCGATCGCGGCGGGTATCTTTATCATGGGCGCGTCAAAGCCCTGGCCGACGCCGCGCGAGAAGCAGGATTGGAGTTCTAACTACATGGCGGCAACACCTACGCAAAAACGCATCGACGCCAACACCCTGAACCTCAAGGAGCAGGTGGTGTCGATCAATCGCGTCACCAAAGTCGTCAAGGGCGGCAAGAACCTGAGCTTCTCCGCTCTGGTTGTCATCGGCGATCCCGGCGCGAAGATCGTCGGCTTCGGTACCGGTAAGGCTAAAGAAGTCCCGGCCGCGATCAAGAAGGGCATCGAAGCGGCCAAGAAGAATCTCCGCAAGGTCAACGTGCTCGAAACCACCATTCTGCATATGGTGCTCGGGCGCTTCGGCAGCGGCCTGGTGCTTCTGAAGCCGGCCCCGGAAGGAACCGGCGTCATCGCGGGCGGTCCGGTGCGCGCGGTCATTCAAGCGGTTGGCATTCCGAACGTGCTCACCAAATCGATCGGCTCCCGCAATCCGCACAACGTCGTCAAAGCCACCATCAACGCGCTCGAGCAGTTGCGCGACCGGACGCAAGTCGCGGATATGCGCGGCCTGGTGCAGGACAAGGTGGTCTAGGTATGGCTGCGGGAACGATTAAGATCAAGCTGATCGGCAGCCCGATCTGCTGCCCCGAAAAACATAAAGCGATCGTGCGTTCGCTCGGACTGAAGAAAATGAATCGGACCGTGGTGCGGCCGGATGATGCCGTGTTTCGTGGCATGGTGGCCAAAATCCCGCACCTGCTGGCCATCGTTACCGAGCCGCCCGTTACCGAGCCGCGACCAAAGGGAGCGAAATAGCCATGAATCTCAGCGATCTTCGCCCGCCGAAAGGGCAAAAGCAAAAGAGGCAGCGCATCGGACAGGGCATGGGCACCGGCCGCGGCAAGTATTCCGGCCGTGGCGCCAAGGGTGCGCGCTCCATTTCCGGCTACAGCATCATGCGCGGTTTCGAGGGCGGCCAGATGCCGCTGCATCGCCGTCTCCCCAAGCGCGGCTTCACCAACATTTTCCGCGAAGAGTATGCCATCGTAAATGTGGGCCGCCTGGAGCAGTTGGAAGGCAATGCGTTCGATCCGGGCCGGCTGCTCGAACTCGGCGTCATCAAGAAGCTGGGCGCCGGGCTGAAAATCCTCGGTACCGGCGACCTCACCCGCAAAATCGATGTTCGGGCGCACGTGATTTTCAAATCGGCTCTGGAGAAGATCCAGAAGGCCGGCGGCACGGGACAAGTCATCGGAAGCGAATCGTAGCACGAGCGAGGTAGGCCACGATGAAGTTCTTCGACACCATCGCCAATATGTTCCGGATTCCGGACCTGCGGAAGCGCATCTTCTTCACGCTGGGATTATTGGCCGTGTACCGGTTCGGCGGGCACATTCCGACGCCGGGCATCGACGGCAACCGCCTGTCGGAGTTCTTCCAGCAAAACTCCGGTTCGCTATTCGGCTTCATCGATCTGTTTAGCGGCGGCATGTTCCGCCGGCTCACCGTCTTCGCCCTGGGCATCATGCCCTACATCACGGCGTCCATCATCTTGCAGTTGCTCACGGTCGTTGTTCCCACGCTCGAAAAGCTGCAGAAAGAAGGCGAGCTCGGCCGCCGCAAAATCACCCAGTGGACCCGCTATCTCACCATCATCCTGGCCGTGGTCCAATCCTTCGGTATCGCCTTGACACTCGAGAAATCAGGCGGCGGATTCGTCCTGAATCCGGGCTTCGGCTTTATCCTGATGACCATCATCACGCTCACCGCCGGAACCACGTTCATCATGTGGCTGGGCGAGCAGATCACCGAGCGCGGCATCGGCAATGGCATGTCGCTGCTGATCTTCACCGGGATCGTGGTCGGTCTGCCGCGCGCCATCGAAAATATCTACGATCACGTATTCAAAGTCCGCGACTGGACGCCCATCCACTTGATCATCATTCTGGCTGTCATGATCGCCGTGGTCGCGTTCATCGTCCTGGTTGAGCGCGGCGAGCGCCGCATTCCCGTGCAGTACGCCAAGCGCATCCAGGGCCGCCGCATGATGGGCGGCCAGTCCACGCACCTGCCGCTCAAAGTCAACGCGGGCGGCGTGATCCCGGTCATTTTCGCTTCTTCGCTGCTGGCCTTCCCGCAAACGCTCACCAGTTGGCAGGTGGTGAAGAACAGCCCGATTCTGAGCGGCATGCTCGATTCCATCGGAGGCAACCAGCCGCTGTATTACCTGTTGTTCTGTGCGCTGATCATCTTCTTCTGCTTCTTCTACGTCTCCATCATTTTCAATCCCAATGAAGCGGCGGACAACATGCGCAAGTACGGCGGATTCATCCCCGGCATTCGCCCCGGCAAGAACACTGCCGACTACATGAACAAGATCCTCACCAAGATCACCGTGGTTGGCGGCTTGTACCTTTCGGTGCTCTCGCTGATTCCGCAGATCATGATCGCCGGCATCAAGTTGCAACGCCTGCCGTTGATCGGCAATTTTATCGATAACTATTTCCCGCGCTGGCTCCTGGATGGACTGAACGTGAACTTTTTCTTCGGCGGCACCTCGCTGCTGATCGTCGTCGGCGTGGCCATGGACACCGTCAACCAAGTGGAAGCGCAATTGATCATGCGGCACTATGAGGGTTTCACACCGCGTTCCGGCCGCATCCGGGGACGCCGGAGCAGCGTTTCCTAAACCGATGATTTTGCATTATAATAGAGTTATCAACCTCTTCCGCGCGCGGGGCTGTTGTGTGCCTGCCTGCGCGGAACGTTAGTCGCTGGAGATGATTATCCGTAAGAACCGCAATGAGTTGGATCAGATGCGCAAAAGCGGCATGCTGGTCTGGAAGATCCTGCAGGACCTCTCGGGAATGGTCCAGGAGGGCGTCACTACCCAGGATCTGGAAGTTGCGGCCGAAAAGATGATGAAGGACGCAGGCGCCAAGCCGGCCTTCAAGGGTTATTACACGCCGTCGGCGGGCAGCAAATACCCGTATGTGCTGTGCACATCGGTGAACGATCAGATCGTGCATGGCATGCCGTCGGCGAAGACGAAATTGAAGAAGGGCGACATCGTTTCTATCGATACCGGCGTCCAGTTGAACGGCTATTACGGCGATTCGGCCATCACCGTTCCGGTGGGCGAGATTAACGAGTCGGCCAAGAAGCTTTTGGAAGTGACCAAGGAGTCGCTCGAACTGGCCATCGATAAAGCGCGGCCTGGCAACCGGCTGTTCGATATTTGCGGCACGGTCGAGCAGCACGTCGTGGGGAACGGATTTTCGGTGGTTCGCGAGATGGTGGGGCATGGCATCGGCACCAAGCTGCACGAGGAGCCGCAGGTGCCCAATTACGTGGATCGCCGCAACGAGAACCCGCGGCTGAAAGAAGGCATGGTGCTCGCGATCGAGCCGATGGTGAACGCCGGGGCTCGCCGACATGCGCGTTTTGTCCGACAAGTGGACGGCGGTGACGAAAGATCATTCGCTGTCGGCCCACTTTGAGCATTGCGTGGCCGTGACAGCCGACGGGCCGTGGGTTTTGACGCGGCCGTGATGAGTGATGACGGTAGACGCGATCGTGGTGGAATTGATGCCGAGCGCGATCGTGAAAGTGAAGTTGGAGAACGAAGCCGTGGTTCTGGCCCATGCGGCGGGCGCGGCGAAGACGAATTTTGTGAGAGTCCGGCCAGGCGATCGGGTCCAGGTGGAGTTATCGCCGCACGATCCGGGCCGCGGAAGAATTGTTCGGTTACTGGAGAAAACATGAAAGTTCGAGCGTCCGTCAAAAAGATGTGCGACAAATGCAAGGTGATCCACCGCGAAGGCGTGGTGCGGGTCATCTGCACCAATCCGAAGCATAAGCAGCGGCAGGGATAAAGGAACAACAATGGCGCGTATTGCAGGCGTGGATTTACCAAACAAGAAGCGGGCTGAGATCGGTCTCACGTATATCTACGGCATCGGCCGGACCCGTGCGCTTTCGCTGCTTCATCGGGCGAACGTGGACGCAACCAAGAAGGTCGCCGACCTGACCGAGGACGAAATCAACCGCGTCCGTACCCTGATCGAAAACGAAGGATCGGTGGAAGGCGATCTCCGCAAGGAACTTTCGCTGAACATCAAGCGCCTCATCGAAATGGGTTCCTATCGCGGCCTGCGCCATCGCCGCGGCCTGCCGGTACGCGGCCAGCGCACTCATACCAACGCCCGCACGCGCAAGGGACCGCGCCGCGGAACCGTCGCCAACAAGAAGAAAGCGACCGGCAAGACCTAAGGACAACCATCAATGGCAAAAGCTCCGGCAAAAACCGCGAAAAAGAAGACCTTCAAGAAGAAGGAAAAGAAGGTCGTGTCCAATGGCTTGGTGCATGTCCAGGCCTCGTTCAACAACACCATCGTGACCTTTACCGATCTGGTCGGCAATGTGCTGGCTTGGTCGAGTTCCGGGTCGCTCGGATTCCGGGGGTCGCGCAAGGGCACTCCCTTCGCCGCTCAGCAGGCGTCGCTGACGGCCGCCAATAAAGCCAAGGAATATGGGCTCCGCTCGGTGGAAGTGCGCGTCAGTGGGCCGGGCGCAGGCCGCGAATCGGCCGTCCGCGCTCTGGCCACGGTGGGAATTGAAGTGAAGTCGATCAAGGATCGTACGCCGATCCCGCATAACGGCTGCCGGCCGCCCAAGAAGCGCCGCGTTTGATGTAACACAGCAGGTAAAGCAGGACGAAAGCGCCATCGCGCCGTAAACTGCACCTTTAAAAGAATTCCGCGCCCGCGCGGAGAAAGGTTAGAAAGCGCACAGCGGTTCTCAGCGATGTGCGCGAAAAGAAACGAATGGCAAGATACAATGGCCCCGTTTGCCGGCTATGCCGGCGCGAGGGCATGAAATTATTCCTGAAAGGGGAGCGCTGCCACACCGAAAAGTGCGCCATCGAAAAGCGCAACTTCGCTCCCGGCCAGCACGGCAAGGATCGCAAGCCGAAAATCGTCGGATATGGCCTCCAGTTGCGCGAAAAGCAGAAGGCCCGCCGCTACTACGGCCTGATGGAAGGCCAGTTCCGCAATCTGTTTGAGCGCGCCTTCCGCACCAAAGGCGTCACCGGCGACAACATGCTCAACTCCCTCGAGCGGCGTCTGGACAACGTGGTCTATCGCATGGGCTTCGGAACCAGCCGCAGCCAGGCGCGCCAGCTGGTCCGCCACGGCCATCTTGCTGGTGAACGGCCGCAAAGTCAACATCCCCTCGTTTGAAGTCAGGGTGAACGACGTCATCGAAGTCCGCGAATAGAGCAAGAACAATCCCACCATTCTGGCTGCCCGCGACGCCACCGCGCACGCGCCGTCGCCCAACTGGCTCGAAGTCGACCGCGATAATCTCAAGGGCCGGGTGCTCGCACAGCCAAAAAGAGAAGAACTCGTACAGATCCAGCTCAACGAACAGTTGATCGTAGAATTGTACTCGAAGTAGCCGAACTGTACTCGAAGTAAGAGAAGAATTGAGGAAACTGAATTATGTTTAAAGGTTTTCAAAAGCCGAAAAGGCTGATCGCCAACACCGAAACGCTCACCGAGCGCTACGGCATGTTCACCGCCCAGCCGTTCGAGCGCGGCTTCGGCGCCACCATCGGCACCGGCCTGCGCCGCGTGCTGCTCAGCTCCATCGAGGGCGCCGCCATCACCTCCATCCGCATCGAAGGCGTGGCCCACGAGTTCAGCCCCATCCCGGGCGTCGTGGAAGACGCCACCGACATCATCCTCAACCTCAAGCAGGTTCCCTTCAAGATGAGCGGCGAAGGAATCCGCATCGCGCGTCTCCGTGTGGACAATCCCGGCCAGGTGCTGAGCGGCCAGATCGAGACCGACGCCGACGTCGAAGTGCTCGATCGCAACCTGCCCATCGCCACCGTCGGCGAAGGCGGCAAGCTCAACATCGAAATGCGCCTCAAGACCGGCCGCGGTTACGTCGCCGCCGACCGCAACTACGACGAAGATCTGGCCCTCGGCTACATCCCGATCGACTCGGTTCATTCGCCCGTCCGCAAGGTCAACTTCTCGGTGGAAGCCGCCCGCCTGGGCCAGATGACCGATTACGACAAGCTCACGCTCGAAGTCTGGACCAACGGCGCCATCTCCCCGCAGGACGCCATCGGCCAGGCCGCCAAGCTGCTCAAGGATCACATGGCGATCTTCATCAACTTCGAAGAGCTGCCCGAAACCGCCGAAGAGCCCGCCGAGCGCGGCGCCGGCCAGATGAACGAAGTGCTCAACCGTTCCGTCGAGGAGCTGGAGTTGAGCGTTCGTTCCTACAACTGCCTGAAGAACGCCAACATCCAAACCATCGGCGATCTGGTGCAGAAGACCGAAGCCGAAATGCTGCGCACCAAGAACTTCGGGCGCAAATCGCTGAACGAGATCAAGGAAATCCTCTCGAACCTGGGCCTGACCTTCGGAATGAAGTTCGACGCGCAGGGCCGTTTGGTTGCTCCGCCGGCTTCGCTGCCGCACTTTGGCGGTGCGGGCGATGAGCTCGGCGACCTGGATGAGGTAACGGAGTAAGCCATGCGTCACGGAGTGTCCGGCTATAAACTCAAACGCAACGTCGCCGCGCGCAATTCGCTGCTGCGCGGCCTGGTCACCAGCGTGATCGAAAACGATTTCGCCATCACTACCGTTCCCAAGGCCAAAGCCGTTAGGCCCTTGGTCGAGAAGATGATCACCCTCGCCAAGGACGACACGCTGCATTCGCGCCGCCAGGCTGCCGCTTTCCTCCGCACGCCTGCCTCGGTGCAGAAGCTGTTCGATAAGCTCGGAACCAAGTTCGGGCAGCGCAACGGCGGCTACACCCGCATCGTGCGCCTTGGATGGCGCAAGGGCGACGGCGCTGAACTCGCCAAGATCGAACTGATGGGCACCGAGCTGGTCAAACGCGCCGCCGAACGCGCCAAGCGCCGCGAAGAACGCCTCAAGGCAGTGCAAGAAGGCCGTGAACACGAGGAAGGCGGCGAGCAAGAAGAATCATAGCCGCTGGCGACCAAGCTGATCGCCAGCCCTGCCACCGCATCCGCTGCGTAGTGATAGCGGCCATACACCGTCGCTACCGCTACGCTCACGGCGTAAACCAACATTCCCCAGCCGATTCGCCTGCGCTCCGGCAGATACGCCAGCAGCGCCCATGCCGCCGAAAATGCCGACGATACGTGCGCGCTCGGAAATACGCTGGAATGAATCCCGTAATCTCCCACCAGCCATAGGTTCAGCCGCCGCACTGCCGTGAAAATGTTCGGCAAATCCGTTCCGCCGAATGCGACTCGCGGCGGATCCGAAGGAAAATACGGAAACAGCGCGTACGCCAGCAGTGTTCCCAGCAAGTACAGGAACAAAGCGCCGTTCACGCGCTCCCGCCGGTGTTCGAAATACAGAATCGCCACCACGAACGGAGCCACCGCATACACCAGCGGGTAACAGAACTCCAGATACAACGGGCCGATGGCGCCCAACGCTTCGATCGCGCGCTGCAATCCGCCGTGGTATAGAATTGCCCGGTCCCACTCCTCCCAGCGCAGCTCCAAGCGGAAGTTGCGCGCGAGCGCGGAGAACCAATCCATCTCGCGATACGCAACCAGGACCATCGCCACCGCGACCCAATCGCGCATCATGCTGAAAACCAGATACCGCGTTCCCGCAGTGCCATTGCGACGAACAAGGCCGGGACGAGTATCGCTACCACGAACGGCCGCAGACATTGGACGGCAGTGGAAAGGCTGGCGATATCAGTGCGACATAGCCGAAATAGACAATCAGCAGCCACTCGGCGACTCCGCAGTCTTCACGGCCGCGCCGCGCCCAACCGGATCAGCTGCTCGGCGTGCTTCAGCGCTTCCGCCGTCACTTTTTGGCCCGACAGCATGCGCCCGATCTCACGAGTCCGCGCTTCGCCGGTCAGCTCCTCGATCTCCGCGATCGTGCGTCCCTTCACCTCGCGCTTCTCCACCGAATAATGATGGTCCGCGAATCCGGCCACTTGCGCCAGATGCGTCACGCACAGCACCTGGTTCGCCGCCGACAGCTTCTTCAAACGCCGCCCCACCGCTTCCGCCACGCCGCCGCCGATCCCGCTATCGATCTCATCGAACACCAGCGTTCGCGGCACGCCGTTCGCGCGCGCCCCACCGGCACGCCCCAGCGACGTTTTCAGCGCCAGCGCGATTCGCGAAAGCTCGCCGCCCGACGCCACTTTGTCCAGCGCCCTCGGCTCCTCGCCCGCGTTCGCCGAAATCAGAAACTCCACGCGATCCGCGCCGTCCTCCGACCAGCTTGCCTCCCGCACCTCGACGCGAAACACCGCGTTTTCCAGCGCCAGCGAATCCAGCTCCGTCTCCACTTTCTTCGCCAGCTTTTCAGCGCCCGCCTTGCGCGCCTTGGTCAGCGCCGCCGCGCACTTGGCATATTCCGCGCTCGCCTGCGCCAGCTCCTGCTCCAACTTCGCTTTCCGCTCGCCGGCCGTTTCGATCGCTTCCATCTTCACGCGAACATCTTCGCACAAAGGCCAGCACCTCGTCCAAAGTCGACCCGTACTTCCGCTTCAGGCGCTCGATCAGCGCCAGCCGCGACTCGATTTCATCCAGCCGCTTCGGATCCGCCTCCAGCCTCTCCAGGTAATCGCGAATCGAATCCGATGCCTCGTCTACGCCGATCGCCGCGCCCCGCAGCGTCTCCGCCACGCGCTGCATACTGGCATCAATCTTCGCCAGGTCCTCCACCTTCTTCAGGCCATTCGGATTTGCGATGAACGCTCTCCTGCGCTCATAAGATGCCGTGTACGCCGCGCTCGCATTCTCCTGCAGCTTCGCGACGTTCCGCAGCACCACGCGCTCCTGCTCCAGTTGCGCATCTTCGCCCGGTTTCAGCGCCGCCGCGTCGATCTCCTTGCGCTGGAAGCTCCACAGATCCGCCATCCGCAGCTTCTCTTGTTCGCTCCGGTTCAGCTCCTCGAGTTCGCTCTCGATGCTTTTCCACCGCCGAAACAAACCCGCCACTTCCTCGCGCTCGCGATCCAGCCCCGCGAATTCGTCCAGCGACTGCAACTGCGCCTCGCTCGAAAAAAGCTGCTGCTGCTCGTGCTGCCCGTGAATGTCGCCCAGGAAACGGCGCGATCTCCCGCAGCAGCGCCACTGTTACAGGACGATTTCCAAGAAACGCCCGCGACTTGCCGCCAGCCAGAACCTCGCGCTCGATAATCAGCTCGCCATCTTCCACCGGCGCGCCCGCCTGCTCCAACAGTTCCTGCAGAACCGGCTCCCGCGGCGCTTCAAAGATGGCCGCCACCCGCGCGCGCTCTGTATCCGAACGCACCATATCGGCCGACGCCCGTCCGCCCAAAACCAGTCCAAGTGCATCCACCACAATGGATTTGCCGCTCCCGGTCTCGCCCGTCAGCAGATTCAATCCGGCGTGAAACTGCACCCGGACGCGCTCCACCACGGCGTAGTTTTCCACCACCAGTTCCAGCAACACTCGATGAAATTATACGAGGTTTTCGCTCCGTCTAAAGATCGGTGGACTTGTCCACCCGCGGCGGATTTGCGTCATACTATAAAAACAGAACGCATGCCAATTCTGTTTTTTGAGCCGGAAGGACCGGCGGCGGCGCGATATCATGAGGTGTAGTGGGTTGCGTGAGCCGGAAGGAGCTTGGTTGATACTTTCGCGCGTGGGCGGCCTGTTCCTGCAACTGGATCTTTGGGACCTGGTGCAAAGCATCCGGTCCCTTGCCGAAGGCGGTGATGGTGATTCTGCTGTTGTTCTCGCTGGTCTCCTGGGCCGTGATCTTTTCCAAGTGGGCGTCGTTCCGCCGCGCCCGTTCCGCCAACCGCAGCTTCCTGCGGGCCTTCCGCAAAGCCCCCGCGCTCGACACCATCGCGGCTGCCAGCGAGCAGTTCAATCGGTCCCCGCTGGTCGTGGTCTTCGATTTCGGCTACAGCGAAGTGGCGCGCCAGATGAAATCGCGCGGCAGCGTCACCAATCCGCTTTCGCTCGAGCGCACTCTGCAACTCGGGATGAGCGAAGAGATCACGCGCCTGGAGCGCAACATGAGCGTGCTGGCAACCACCGCCAGCGTTTCGCCCTTCATCGGACTGTTCGGAACGGTCTGGGGCATCATCGACGCGTTTCAGCAATTGGGCACGGCTGGCGCGGCCAGCCTGCGGGCTGTTGCTCCGGGCATTTCGGAAGCGCTCATCACCACCGCCATGGGATTGTTTGCCGCCATTCCCGCGTACATCTTCTACAACATCTTCGGCAGCGCCATCAAGGAATTTGCCGCGCGCATGGAAGACTTCCAGCTCGAGTTCCTGAATCTCACAGAACGGAGCTCTAGAGGATAAAATGGCATTCTCAATTCAACAGTTCCAGTGGACTCCGGCGCGGGCGATTCCGCGCGCCAGCGCTCCGCTCGCCGAGATCAACATCGTTCCGCTTGGTCGACGTCGTGCTCGTGCTGCTGATCATCTTCATGCTCACCGCGCACGTGATGGAGTTCGGCCTGCAGGTGGAAGTTCCCAAAGTGAAGCCGGTCAAGGAAAACGTCCAGGATCTGCCGGTGGTCTCCATTACAAAGAAGGCGACGTCGTATCTGAACGACAAGCCGGTGAACATCCATCTGCTGGCCGACGAGATTCATAAGCGCTATCACAACGCGACCGCGGTTTATGTGCGTGCCGACCGCCGCACACCGTTGGATCCTATCGCGCAAGTCATCGCCGACCCTCGGCGAGGCCAAGCTGGCGGTCAACATGGTGACGCAGCCGGAAGATCATCCGACAAGCGCCGATAGCGCATTATGACGCAGCACGCCGACATTCTCGATCAGCAAGAATCACTGCGCGGTCCGCTTGTGCAATCCGTGTTGCTGCATGGCGCGCTGGCCGGGCGCGTTGATCCTCTCCAGCATCAGCTTTCAGCATTCGCGCGAAGTCTGGGGATCGGCGCAGCACCAGCGCGGGCACGGCTGTCGCAATCAATTCGGTGAAGAGCATTCCGCTTCCCGCGCGCGCGGGCATCAGTGAATCCGGTCGCGAACGATACCGAATCCCAGGTGCCTCAGGCTCCCAAGCCCGAGCCGAAGAAGCAGGTCAAGGTCCCGAGAAACGCCATCCCGCTCAAGAGCCGCTACGCCAAGAAGCAGCCCCGCCCGAAGCGCTCGCAACGCTATCGTCCGCAGCCGCCCGCCCAGAACCAAGTGTTCAGCCAGTGAAGCGCCGGCCGCGGTTTCGCCGATGTTCGAAAAACCCGGTTCCGGCGGCGTCGGTGTCGGCCCCAACAGCACGTTCGGAAACCAGTTCGGCGGCTATGCCGATCTTGGTCGTGCAGCGCGTCACCGAAAAATGGCAGACCAGCGGCTTCGCGGGCATGCATCTTCCCGATCGTAGTGATCACTTTCGATATTTCAGCGCGACGGCTCCGTCAAGAATCCTCAAATCGCGCAGCGCAGCGGCAACAGCACGCTGGATTATTCCGCTCTTCGCGCCGTTACGGACGCAGCGCCATTTCCCCCGCTTCCGCCCAATTACAGCGGAAGCTCAACCAATGTCGAACTCAGATTTCAATTACAGCAATGAAACGAACTATCATTCTCGGCTGCATCGCTACTCGCTCTTCCGGCTTTCGCTGCCACGCAGCAGATCAAGGCCGATATCGGTAAGGCCGGCGAAAAGCCCTCCATCGCCGTCCCCGATTTCCGCGGCTCCGGCGACGCGCAGAAGTTCATGGGCGTCTTCAACAGCACGCTCTTCAACGATCTCGATACCTCCGGCCAGTTGAAGATGATCCCAAAAACTCTCTATCCGCGTCCAGGTCCCCCAACAGCCGTCCGACTTCCGCCCGCCAGTGAACGGCCAAAGCCAGGGTCCCTGGCTCACCGATTGGTCCGGCCCGCCGCCCAACGCCAACTACCTCGCTTTCGGCTACACCGCCGTGCAGAACAACCAGATCGTGCTTTACGGATGGCTCGTTCGACGTCCGCCAATCCAACTCCGAGCTCCGCGCAAATGCATCGGCAAAGTCTATCTCGGCTCGCTCGACGAAGCCGGCTCGCGCAAGGTCGCGCAGGAATTCGCCGCCGACATCCTGAAACAGTTCGGCGCCACCAGCCTGATCGGCACCCGGATCTACTTCGTCTCCGACCGCAGCGGCCACAAGGAAATCTGGTCCATGAACTACGACGGTTCCGATCAGAAGCAGTTCACCAACTACCGCTCCATCACTACGTTCCCTGCCGTCTCCCCCGACGGAACCAAGATCGCCTTCACCACTTACCCCGTTCTCGCTTCCTCGCGAAGCGCCGCGGCCTCGCAATTCGGCAAGCGACGCCAGAATCTCGGACAGCCACAAATTTACGTTCACTCGCTGGAAACCGGACGCAAGCTGGTTTACTATAACCAACAAGCTTCCATGAACGCGGCTTCCGATTTCATGCCCGATAGCCGCCACTTACTCATTTACTCCACCGCTAACGGCGGGTTCTCGCAGATTTACGAGACCGATCTGGACGGCGGCGACCTGCAAGCGCATCACTCATTCCGGTTCGCTCGAAGTGGAGCCGAAAGTAAATCCCAAGACCGGCCAGGATATCGTCTTTGTCTCCGGGCGCGGCGGCACTCCGCAAATATATAGAATGAATATTGATGGAACGGATGTGTCGCGTCTGACCACCGGCGAGGGCGACGCCGTGAATCCAGCGTGGAGCCCCGATGGCCAGCACATCGCGTTTGCGTGGACGCGTGGATTTGAACCGGGAAACTTCAATATCTTTGTCATGGATGTCGCCAGCCGCGAAGTTGTGCAACTAACCCATGGCGCGGGACGAAACGAAAATCCGAGCTGGGCTCCCGATGGCGTTCATCTGGTGTTCTCGTCCACGCGCGGAGGAAAAACGCAGATTTACACCTGCTCGCCGACGGCAGCCCGGTGCAGCAACTCACTACGCAAGGCAATAACGAAAAACCTGTTTGGAGTAAAGCAACACAATAAACGAAGAGAGAGACCACGAAGAGGAGATTCTCAGGATGAGCGATAGTTCGAGATTGCACGCGTTCCAAAGCTCGGCGCGGTGCTGTTGGTCGGCGCTGGTGTTGTTCGCGGCGGGTTGCGCGAAGAAAGTTCCGCCGCCTCCGCCCCCGCCGCCGCCACCGACGGCCACGCCCGCGCCGCCACCGCCGCCGGCTGCGCCCGTGATCAACAGCTTCACCGCCGAGCCATCCACCATCGAGCCGGGACAGTCCTCCACGTTGCGTTGGTCCATCAGCAACGCCACCGACATGTCCATCGATCATGGCGTCGGCGCGGTGCAGAGCCAGGGACAGCGTCAGGTTTTCCCCAGCACCAGCACCAGCTATACGCTGACCGCGCGCGGGCCCGGTGGAATGGATTCGCGCTCCGTTACCGTGCAAGTGAGCAGTCCGCCACCGCCGCCACCGCCTGCCGCCTCGGCCGCCGCAGTCTATCGAGCACCGACGCTGTTGCAGCAACAGGGGCAGGATGCGTTCTTCGATTTCGACATGAGCGAGATCCGTGCCGATGGCCGCGACGCTCTGACCAAGGACGCCGCGCTGCTGAAGCAGATCTTCCAGCAGGACCCGAATTTCTCCGTGGTCGTGGAAGGCCATTGCGATGAGCGCGGATCGGCCGAGTACAACCTCGCGCTGGGCGACCGCCGCGCCACCGCCGCCAAGGATTTCCTGGTGCAGTTGGGCGTCCCGGCCGATCGCCTGAAGACCATCAGCTACGGCAAGGAGCGCCCGCAATGCACCGAGGCGAGCGAAGATTGCTGGCAGAAGAACCGCCGCGCGCATTTGTCGCCCGGCCAGTAAGTGTAGGTTGGAGTTTAATGAACCGCGGGGCGCTCTGCAGTGCGCCTCGCGGCTTACAGGAGTTTCTATGAGTTTGTCTCGTGTCGCTATTGTCTTTTTCGCGCTGTCGCCTTTTGCCTTCGGCGCGAGCAAAGAGATGCATGGAGCTGCAGCGCGACGTCTCCATGCTGCAGGACCAGGTGCGTACTCTGCAAAGCGCGCATCGATCAAAAGGTCGCCGCCATCCAGACGCTGACGCAGCAGACGCTCGATAGCGTCAACCGCACCAACACCGCGGTCGCCGTCATGCAGAATCGCTTCAACGAAACCATGAAGCAGCAGCAGCAGAGCCTCACCGGCCCGGTCGCCAACGTCGGACAGAAGCTGGATCAAATGTCGGAAGATTTCCGCGCCGTTCGCGAATCCGTGCTCGACATGAACACCCGCATGGGTAAGCTGGACGCGAAGATGGCCGATCTTCAAAACCTCATCAACACCATGCGCACCGCGCCCGCCGCGCCGCCCCCGCCCGCTACCGGAACCGTCGCTCCTGGCGATCCGAATTCGAGCGCCGTGCCCAGTGGTCCGCCTGCCGGAATGCAGGCCGAGAGCACTTACACCAACGCGTTCGGCGATTATACGGCCGGTAAGTACGATATCGCGTTCCAGGAGTTCAGCGACTATTTGAAATACTTCGGCAACACGCAGTTTGCTCCCAACGCCCAGTATTACCTCGCCGACATCTATTACAAGAAGCAGGACTACGCCAACGCGATGACTGGCTTCGACGCCGTGCTCGAAAAGTATCAGGACAACGCCAAAACCGCCGACGCGCATTATTTGAAGGGCATGTGTGAGATGAATCTCGGCCGCAATGACGCCGCTGCCCGCGACTTCCGCGACGTCTACGCGCGCTATTCCGAGAGCAAGCCCGATATCGCCGCCAAAGCCAAAGCCCGCTTGCGCGAACTGGGCCTCTCCGTGGGAACCACAGCGAAACGGCGCAGATCAGCGGCACAGTGAGCCTTCCTGAAGCACAGCCCGCGCCGGTAGCCTCCGCGATTGCCGGCCTCGCGCCGCCCTCGAAGCTGCGCTGACGCGCCCCGATCTCACCGAAGACGATCTCTCGCGCGCGATCAATCCGGCGCTCCGCTGGCCGTGAATCTCGAAAGCGAGTATCTCAACGAAGAGCTGAAAATCGTCGCGTGCCGCATCGCCCGCCGCGCCACGGCTGATTACCTCGGGTCCAACCGCGCCTCGGATGTTCCACTGCTCCAAAGCCACTCACGCGATCGAATCAAAATCAAGTGTACGGTTCCATCTTCCACTTCTCTCGACGAGGTCCAGTCGCTGCATGCCTCCGGCTGCACCCGATTCCAATTGCCCGACCCCGCCCCTCTGCTCGCCGCCTTCCACTCCCGCTTGGCTGATCCCCAGTGGCACGCCACCAGCCACCAATAACCAGCAACCAACAACCAGCAACCAACAACCAGCCACCAATCCCAGCCCCCAGGTCGCTGTGCTATGCTGTTTCCGCCGCTCGCGCTCATGCCGCATCCAACCTCGCTACCTCGGATCTGCATCGCCATGGGCTTTCCCGACCCGCAGAAGTTGCTGGAACACGCGCGCCGCGAAGCCAACGCGGGCGAATCCTTCTTCGAGTTCCGCCTCGACTATCTGCCCGCGCCCGAACAAGGCGTCGCCGTCATCCGCAAGTTTCTTAGCCGCGCATCCCGAGTGCTCCATTCTGGCCACCTGCCGCCGCCATCAGAATCACGGAAAATTCAACGGCAGCGTGGAAGACCAGATCCGCATTCTCGACGCCGCGTTTGACGCCGGCGCCCGCGCCGTGGACGTCGAAATCGAGAGCGCCGAAAATGCCGTCCCGCGTCTGGAAGCGCTGCGCGGAAAAGGCCAGCTGATGCTTTCGTATCACAACTACGACGGCACGCCGTCGCCCGAATCTATTGTGCGCCGCATGCTGCGCATCCCCGCCGACGGCTACAAGATCGTCACCACCGCGCGCAAGCCGTCCGACAACTCGCGCATTCTCGCGCTCACCAAATCCCACGCCGCGCACGCCGCTGGTGGTCCTGGCGATGGGCGAGACCGGTTTCCCGACCCGCGTGCTGGCCACCGCCTGGGGCGGGATGTTCACCTACGCCGCGCCCAATGCGTCCGAAGGCACCGCATCCGGTCAAGTGAGCGCTCGCGTGTTGCGGCATCTTTACCGCGTCGAAAAATTCTCGCGCGCCGCCAAGATCTATGGCGTCATCGCCGATCCCGTGCGCCACTCCATCTCGCCGGCCGTGCACAATCGCGCGTTTCAGTCCCATCGTCTGGACGCGGTTTATCTGCCGTTTCTGGTCCAGTCCGCGCAACTGAAGGATTTTTTCACCCTGGCCGAATCGCTTGCCCATCGCCGGATTCAGCGTCACCATTCCGCACAAGCAGAAGATCCTGCGCTATCTCGACGTGGTCGACCCCCTCGCCCGCCGCATCGGCGCGGTCAACACGGTCTGGAAAAAAGCCGGAAAATGGCGCGGCACCAATACCGACGCCGATGCCGTCACGGTTCCGTCTGTCGCGCAAGCTGCGCCTGTCCAAATCGTCGGTGTCTGGTGGTCGGCAACGGCGGTGCGGCTCGCAGCGCGGCGTATGCGCTGGTGGGCAGCGGAGCCAAAGTTTCCATCGTCGGGCGCAATCCCGACCGCGTGCGATCCCTCGCCCGCGCTTGCGGCGCAGAGTCCCTGCTGCGCGATCAGGTGAACGGCCGCAAGTTCGACGCCTTGGTCCACGCCACGCCGCTCGGGATGTTCCCGCATCCCGACGCCTGCTTTTTCCCCGGACGCGCTCCCCGCCGCGCTGGTCTTCGATATGGTCTACAATCCGCTCGAAACCACGCTGCTGCGCCACGCCGCCTCGCAAGGCTTAACGGTCATCTCCGGGCTCCAGATGTTTCTCGAACAAGCCACGCCGCCAATTCGAAATCTGGACCGGCGCGTCGGCGCCGCGCTCCGTTATGGAAAAGGCCGCCATCGAGGCCCTGTCTGCCTCCTGCTAGTCCGCTCCGAGTGCCGCTGCACTACACTAGAATCTATGAACAAGTTCACTCGCCGTGAACTCGCCGCCGCGGTCTCCACGTCCGCGGTTTTGCTGGCGCGGCCGCAGTCCCAACCCCGCGCCCTTCCCGCGAATCCCGACGACGAATTGAAAGCCGTCGCGCGCCCAGCTCCGCGACAATGCCGATCAGCTCGACAAATTTCCGCTGCCCATGGCCACCGAGCCCGCCACAATCTTCAAGGCCTAGGCGAATCTATGACTCCGATCTCGGACGACATTTTCTTCGCGAGCATCACCGAAATCAATCAGAAGCTGGTGAAGAAGGAGTTTTCCGCCGTCGAACTGGCGCGCGCTTTTTGCGACCGCCTGGAATCCGTCGGTCCGCGCTACAACGCGCTCGCGCTTTCGCTCCGCAAAGTGGCTCTCGCGCGACGCCAAAGAAGTCGATGGCGATATCAAGCGCGAGCGTCTTGCGCGGGCCCTTGCAAGGCATTCCGTTTGGCGCCAAGGATCTGCTGTCGTTCGCCAAGCATCCCACCACCTGGGGCGCAAAGCCGTACGCCGATCAGGTTTTCAATTACACCGCCAGCGTCCTCAAACATCTTCAGAAGCACGGCGGCTTGCTGACGGGCAAGCTCGCGATGGTGGAACTTGCGGGCGGCCCGAGTTATCGCTATCGCGAGCGCCTCGCTCACCGGCCCCGGCTTGAATCCCTGGGATAACACGCGCTGGTCCGGCGGTTCTTCCAGCGGCTCGGCGATCGCGGTTGCAGCGGGCCTGGTCACCTACGCGCTCGGATCGGAAACGTCCGGTTCCATCCTCACGCCCAGCGCCTTTTGCGGCGTCACCGGACTGCGCCCCACCTACGGCTTGGTCTCGCGCGCATGGGGCGATGGCGCTCTCCTGGACGCTCGATAAAATCGGTCCGCTCTGCCGCTCGGCCGAAGATTGCGGCCTGGTGCTGGAAGCCATCGCAGGCGGCGACGACTGACGATTCTGTCCTCGGCCAACAAGAGCTTTTACTACCGGCCGCAGTTCGCGCGCGATCTTAAGGAAGTTCGCGTCGGCTTCGCGCCCGTCGGATTTCGACGAGGCGCTCGACCCAGCCGCGCGCGCCGACTACGCCAAGGCTCTCGAAACCATCCGGTCCTTGGGCGTCCAGAGTGGTCGAAACCAAGCTGCCTGAGTTCCCGTACGGCGCCGTCATCGGCACCATCATTTCTTCGGAAGGCTCGGCGATCTTCGAGCCGCTCATCAAGAGCGGAGGTGTCGATCAGCTCGCCGACCAGCACCAGATCGCCGGTCTCAAGGCGGGCTTGGAGATTCCGCCAAGGACTATCTCAAGGCCATGCGCATCCGCTCGCTCATTCAGGAGGCGTTTCGCGACATGCTCTCCAAGGTCGATGTGCTCATCGCTCCTACGCGTTTCGATCCGGCTCCGAAAATCACCCAGCCGCTCGATCGCCGTGCGAGCGACCGTCCAGCGCCAGCACTCCGGCCTTACCGCACTGATTCCCGCCGGCAATCTGGCAGGCCTGCCGGCGCTGTCGCTTCCTTGTGGTTTCGCGAATGGCATGCCGATGGGCCTGCAACTGGTCGGCGCGCCGTTTTCGGAAAATCATGCTGCTCGCGATCGGCAAATCATTTCAGGATCGCACGGATTGGCATAAGCGCCGCCCGCCAATCACCGCCGCTTCCTAATCTCCATCACATCGCCTGTGATATCATATGACCAGTGATGTGAGACTGGTCTTGGATACGGACGTAGTCGTGGCGGCGATGCGAAGCCCGGCCGGAGCGTCCGCCGCGATCGTTCAGGCTGGCCCGGCAGAGTCGCGTGACATTGTTGGCGAACGTTGCTCTGGCGCTGGAATACGAGGCAGTGTGTCGCAGAGTGGAACATCGGCTATCTGCCGGCCTGAGCGAAGATGAGGTGAATGTGTTTGTCGATGCGATTATTGCTTTGGCGGAGCCGGTCACAATGCATTTTCTATGGCGGCCCCAGCTTCGCGATCCCTGCGACGAAATGGTACTGGAAGCAGCTATCAATGGCGAGGCTGACGCACTTGTGACGTTCAACGCTAAGGACTACGGAGACGCGCCCGGGCACTTCGGCGTAGATCTGCTGTTCCCGCGCGAAGTCATAACGAGGATGAGATCATGAGCGAAACCAAGACTTACCCATTACGCCTCCCGCGGTCCCTCAAGGACGCCGTCGAGCGAATCAGCAAGGAAGAGGGAACCAGCATCAACCAGTTCGTTGCCACCGCCGTCGCGGAAAAGGTCTCGGCGCTGCAAACAGCCAGTTTCTTCCAAGACCGCAAGGCTAGAGCCGATTTCAAAGCCTTCGACCGCATCATGAAACGGCGCGGTGGCAAGCCGCCTCGCGAAGGCGATGAGATGCCTCGCCGCTGAATCCCCTGTTCTTCAAAATTCTTTCGGCTACTCCAGCAGCACGTTACGAAACTCCATCAGCGTAGCGCCGCCGCGCCTCATGTACATTGTTCTCGATGAATGCCGCGCGCGCGTCGACCCCTCAGATAGTGGCTGGAGTGAAAAAAATCACCACCAGACACAAAACTACCCGAGATGCGCCACCTTCTCCGCCGCTCACGCCCGGCTCACAACACGCAGGGCGCCCCTCGCCGCCTCCACCCCACGGTATTGCGCCTCTTCAAAAATCGAAAATCCGCTCAGATCCGAGTTCGCGAAAAAGATGTTGCCCAGAGGCTTCAACCATCGCTGCCTCTCTTCTGAAAACAGGAAGCCGGGCGACGGCCGCGCCATCGCGTGACCGATGCGCATGATGTCCATGTGCGCCACGCACTGCCGGATGTCGGGATGCGCCCGCGCCAGGTCATTCAGGATCGCTTCTTTCCAGTAACTCCAATCTTTCGCGAGCAACAACCGCCGCGCGTCGGCCGGCGCGTATTCGGCCAGCGACCAATAAAACGTCCAAACCGTTCGGTCCACGTGCGTCGCCAGACTCATGTGTGTCGCGTTCACATACCCGAGCGTCGGCGACTCATAGATCACGTTGTCCCACGCCGGCTCGGCATTCTTCTGATCGGGAATGCGATCGAGCGTCAGGTTGGCGGTGAGCCACGGCGAATATTGAAATCCTTCGGCGCGCGGCGCGCCCTCGATGATGTAGGACGCGAGAAATGTGGGAGCGGCCCAGATCACGGCGTCCGCGATATATTCGGTTCGTTCGGTCAAAACTCGCAATTTGTTGCCACCGCGCACAATACGGTACACCACCCCACCCATCCGCATATAGCGTTTCAGTTTTTCGATCAGCCGCGCCGCGATCCAGCCGTTCCCCTCGGGCCAGGTCAGCGGGCCTTTCTCCTCCGGCTCGCGCGACGCGAAGTATTGCACGCCCGCCCAAGCCGACGTGTCTTTGGCCAACGCGCCATAATCGTCGCGACAAGCGTAGTTGATGTACCAGCGCAGCGGCGCCGAATCGAAGCTTTGTTGCGCCATCCAATCGGCCATCGACATCCGGTCGAGTGGCGATGGCTTCGCGCCTCGCTCCATGGGAACCGTGAATTGGCCCGTCGCACGAAACTCGTTGATCTTTTCCATGAAGCGGCGATACTGCGCGCGATCCCGCGGCGTCGCGCCGTCTTCTGGTTCGATGCCTTCCTGCCAATGGCCGTTGATGAACAGGCGCTCCTGCGGGATCGAAGCACAACACGCGCTCGTCCCATTTGCCATCGCGGAAGACGCCGAGTTCTTCGAACAGTTCGCGCGCCAGCGATTCGCCTTTCGCGGGCACCGGAACATAGTGCGCCGCCCAGGGAAATTTCGAGATTTCATTCTCGCCCCAGCGCGAATTCCCGCCGGCCTGCTGCTCCATTTCAAGCAGTACGAAATCGTGGAAGCCGCGCTTGTCGAGATGCCAGGCGGCGTTGAGTCCGGCCATGCCGCCGCCGACGATCACGATGGGCACGCGGAGCTGCTGCGCCGGCGCGCGAAACGCCGCACGATCGCGCAGGCGATGGCCCAGTGGAAACGAATCGTTGACGAATCCACCGGTGATTTTGCGATCGGTCTTGCGCCACAAGCCGATCAATGCGGGCGCGCCGAAAAACTCGCGACGCGAAGGGCCGTCCACTAGTGCGCGACGTCCTTCCATTCCTGCTCGTAATAGCGAACCAGAACTTGGTCGTTCAGCCGGTTCGGTTCGGCGGGCACTGGCTGCATGTCAACCGGAAAAACGAACAGCTCGCCGACGTTGCTGGTCGAAAGGAATCGAAGCCCGGAGGGCAATTGCTGCGGCGGTTCGTACGGCCCGAAGCTGCCGATCACGTAGCCCCATTCGCCGAACGACGGCACGTAGACGTGATACGGATAGACGCGCAGGCCGGCCTGTTTCACCGATTCCACGATGCACCAATACGATTGCCGCGCGAACAGCGGCGATGTGCTTTGCACCACGATCAATCCGCCGCTTGCCAGATGCTTCGCCGCCAGCCGATAGAACGCGGTGGTGAACAGCTTGCCGAGCGCGTAGCTGGTGGGGTCGGGAAAATCGGCCACGATGAAATCGTATTGTTCGGTGTTGTTATCCAGCCACTGCATCGCGTCGGCGTTGATCACGTGCACGCGCGGGTTGGAGAAGGAATGTTGGTTCAAGGCCGACATCACGGGATGCGTGGTGAACAGGTGTGTCATCTCGCGGATCGAGATCCACCAAAGTGATGTTTTCCACCGATGGATACTTCAGAATCTCGCGGACCGCCAATCCATCGCCGCCGCCCAGCACCAGAACGCGGCGCGCTCCGGGAAGCGCGGCGAGTCCCGGATGCACCAAAGCTTCGTGATAACGATATTCGTCGCGCGAGCTGAATTGCAGATGCGAATTCAGGAACAGCCGCAGATCATCTTTCCACTTAGTAAGTACGATGCGCTGATATGGAGTGGTGCGGCTGAAGATCACTTCGTCGGCGTACAGGCTGTTGTCGGCGGCGTTCGAAATCCGATCGGCGAAAGCAGTTCCGACTCCGAGAAGCGCCAGCACTACAACGCAGCCAACGCGAAGCGATTGTGGGCGGCCGATCTGTTCGCGAAACAAATAAGTCGACCAAAGCGCGACGCCAACATTGAAGATTCCGAAGACCAATGCCGATCGAACCAAACCGAGTTTCGGTACCAGCAAAATCGGAAACAGCAGCGACGCACCCAGCGCGCCCAGGTAGTCGAAGGTCAGGACGTGCGAAACCAGTTCGCGAAATTGAAAGCGCTCTTTCAAGATCCGCATCAGCAGCGGAATCTCGAGGCCGACCAAAGTTCCGACCAAAATCACGACCACATAGAGGATGAATCGAAACGCCTCCGTATAGGCGAAGGCGAGAAACAGCATCGAGGACGAAAATCCGCCGACCATTCCGACCATCAATTCGATCGAGACAAAACGAGCCACTAATCCGCGGTGCAGAAATCGCGACAAGTAACTGCCGATGCCCATCGCGAACAAGTAACAACCAATGATTGTTGAGAATTGAAAAACCGTATCGCCCAGCAAGTAACTTGCCAGCGTTCCGGCGATCAATTCGTAGATCAGACCGCAGGCGGCGATCAGAAAAACAGAAAGGAAAAGCGCGATGGACACTTCTAGTGCACCGCGGCGGCGATGATGATGCACATGCCGATGGACAGTGCCCCGATCAGAATCGCGAGCGCGACGTTCTTGTCCTCGACAATCTCTTTCCAGAGATGATACGGCGTCAGTTTATCGATCAGTACGAACGCGATGGCGAAGATTAGGATGCCGAGCACCGAGTAAATCACTGCGTTCGCGAGAGCGTGAGTGTCCACGTTCACTTACCTCCGATGTATCGGGAATAACCGCCATACGATGAGCGATACGCGCCAGGATTATCGCGAATCGATTTGGGTAGGACGCGCTGCTGGTTGATACTGTTCCAGCTCCAGCCGCGGTATTCGGCCACGCCGGTGGCCCCGAGCAGCAGAACGCCATAAATCAAGAACAAAGGAGTATTCAATCGTCACCTCCGCTCGCTGCGCTGATCCGTTGAAATGGCGGGCGCGTAATCGCTTTCGCGCCAGCGCGCAGCTTCAAAACTGCCTCTGCGAAATGTGGTCGAAGACGGGTGGAATCAGAAGCAGCAGCGCCGCTATGCCGAAGAACCCGTAGTTGGGCACATTGCGCCGCAACTCCAGTTCGTAGCGCATAAATGGCGAGCCGGCGTCCATCTCCGGCTCGACGCGCAAGTAATATTGGCCCGACGGCACGCCTGGAACGATCACGCTATTATTGCGGCTCCCTTCGCTGCCATCGGAGTCATGATAGTAACTCACTTCGCGGGCGAAGTCGAAGGCCTGGCCGGTTTGGTCGTTGATCAACGCGAAGTTGAAATAAGCCCAATTGTTGTCGAGGTCGGTATGGATCTTGAGCTCGACGTTGGAATCGCGGCCGTCCAATTTGAAGGTGGGCGTTACGAATGCGCTGTCGCTTTTGACGCCTTGAGAGTAAGCGTAGTGATCGCTGAACGCGACGCGGCCCGGAGAAAAAATCATGAAGAAAAAAACGAGCGCCGCGAGCGCGACATTCAGCCAGAGCCAGGTGCGCCAGGACGAACCGATGCTTCCTCCGTACGGCGATGGCTGGTTGGCGAATACTCCATACGTCGTCGGCGGAGCTCCAGGGAGCTTGAAGGCCTGCCAGATTTGGGCGCCGGTCATGTACTCGGCGAGCGACCAGGTAACTTCGCCGCCGGTGGATTCAGAAGACAGCATCGAGGGCGGCGCGACGAAATCCTGGCATGCCACCGGATCGCCTGTTTGAACTCGCCAGGGAAATTCGCCCAAAACATAAACGGTGCTGGCTGTCATGGAGTCGAAGGCCAGATACGTCTTGCCCTCGTAGCGCACCGCGATCTTTGCCGCGCGAGCGGGTATGCTTCGGGCAGTGCGGTTTCCACGTGGACGAAATTCCAGTGGCCGTTGTACTCGGTGAGATAGCGAAAGCCTTGGTAGGGGTTGAAGAGCAGGTATTCGTCCCAAGCATACGTGTCGTCGCCGTCGGCGACCTGGCGGACCTGGAATCCGATCACTTCGTATTGCGTGCCGCCGATTTTGCCGCGCGTGCCGAGCGGGATGGTCGGCTTGATCTGCGTTTTCCCCTGGAACTTCTGAAGGATTTCGACTTCTGGCGTAGATGCGTCGAGAACGCTTAGGCACCGCTGGGCAAACGACACTCAGAGTGTGGGCGAAGCCGCGAATCTGCACCGGGCCGCCGCAATTGGGGCACGAGATCGATTTGGCTTGAACCGCCGGCATCAGGTCCAGCCCTCGAATTCGCGAAGATTTTTCAGAGTGCAGATCGTCGAACTCGACGGCGCGGCCGAGAAACAGCAAGCGGCGGTTTTTCGCTGTAGTCGATGGTCGCGAAATCGCCGTGGTGGTTCTGAGGTCGGCGAAAAGCAAGTCCGACTTGTCCCAATATTCGAACGGCAGTTCGCCCTTGCACGCCTTTGTAGTGGGCCTTGGTGACCGACGTCACTTGGTAGTTCCTGCTTTGCCATTGGAACGTTTGGCCCTTGTCGGTGCTCGGGCGGAAGTGGTTGCGGGGGCGTTGCTCAACCATGACAGATCGTATTCAAGCTGGGCGTCGGCGAGCCAGCCGCTCGATCCGTCGTTGAAGACGATGTGCCATTCGTTCCAGCCGCCTTGCTCGTATTCGTAGATGATGCGGCCGACCACGACGAAGCTTTTGTTCTGATAATGCGCCTTCGGTTCCGATTTGGATGGGCGAGGCGTCGGCGGGCAGGTCGGCCACCTCACCCACTTTTTTCAAATCGACATCGGTGCGCACCAGAATCGAATGGCAGAATTCGCAGGTAGTCTGGACGGCGCTGGACCAAAGAAACTTCACCGGCGCGCCGCAGTTGGGGCAGTTCGCGGCGGGAGAGCTCATATCTGATAGGGCCGCTCCACTTGGCGCACGACGACACGCGCGGCGCCGAATTCTTTCTTGAGCAGCGCATCAAAATCCGTCGCGGGGCGCGGGCGGCAGCAGAAAATGTTCAGGCAGAGCGAGCCGTATTCAGGAAACGTATGGCAGGCCAGGTGCGATTCGGTGAGCAGCGTCACGCCGGTGATGCCGCCGGTGTCCGGGGAACTGATGCCAGTTTGTCTTGCCGAGTGGGTGAAGATCGAGCGCGCGACGATCAGCGCATGGAACAATTCTTCCAGGCGGTCCTGTATCGGCCAGCGCGGCGGAGTCGCAGCCGTGCGCCTCGACGATCCACTCGAGGCCGTTCATATTTTACTTGTTGGGCGGTGCCGCACTCCGGGCAGAACTTTGCGATGCCGCGGAATCTTGTTGCCGCAGTTGGTGCAGAACTTGGTGTCGGCGGCCGGCGCAGCAGGCGCAGCCGGCGCGACCGGACCAGCACTCGGCGGCCAGCTGGCGGCGGCGGCTGTTCGCCCGGCTTCATCGCGTTCATCATGCTGTTCGCCATTGCGAGGCCCGCGCCCAATCCCACGCCGATGCCCGCGGCGCCTCCGCCTTCGTTCGCCGGCCGCGATCGGCAGCGACTGCGCGACTTGGAACTGCGTGTACTTGCCCATGTCGCCGAGCATGTTCATGCTGATGCGCTGATCGAGCATCTTCTGCAACTCGTCGGGCAGCGAAATGTTTTCGACCACGAAATTTTCGAGCGACAGGCCGAGTTCGGCGAAAGACGGCTTCAGCGTTTCAACGATCTTCTGGCCGAGCGCGGCCTGGTTGGCCGCCATGTCGAGGAACGGCACGGAGCTTTGCGCGAAGCTATCGGTCATGCGCGCGACGATGGTGTTGCGCAGCTGGCCTTCGAGATCGGGCACCCGATAGAGATCGCGCGTACCGCTGACCTTTTGGTAGAACAGCTTGGGATCGGCGATCTTGTACGCGTAGATTCCATAGCCGCGCATGCGGATGGCGCCGAATTCCTTGTCGCGGATGGTGATCGGCGTGGCGGTGCCCCAGCGCTGGTCGGTCTGCAGGCGCGTGGAGAAGTAATAGACGTCCGATTTGAACGGGGACTTGAACGCTTTGTCCCAATTCATCAGGTACGTCAGAATCGGCAGCGTGTGCGTGTTCAGCGTGTAGAGGCCGGGCACGAAAACGTCGGCGATGCGGCCCTCGTTGACGAAGACGGCCATCTGGGAATCACGCACGGTGAGCTTGCCGCCGTTCTGGATCTCCATGTCTTCCATGGGATAGCGGTAGGCCAGGATTCCGTCTTCCGGTTCGGTCCATTGGATTACATCGATGAACTGCTTGGAAAGGAAACTCATACGCTTGTACCCGAGTATACGGCAGAATCGGGAACTTTGTTCCCGGTTCATAAGGGGATTAGGGACTAGGGGTTGGGGAATCAGGGATTTGCCTTATCCGGATGGGCTGGAGCATAGTCGGCGAGGCGCTGTTTGGCGTAGACGTCGTCGGGATTGGCGGCCAGGATCTGGCGAAGATTCGCGACGGCGTCGTCGATCCTTCCCATCTTGGCCAGGGCGGTGGCAAGGTTGAAGCGGGCGCTGGCGTAGTCCGGGCGGGCTTTGAGAGCCAGTTCGAATTGCGGGATAGCTTCCGCGTTGCGGTTCAGCGTGGACAAGGCCAGGCCGAGCATATTGCGGACTTCCGGCCGGTTCGGTTGGAGGCGCGCCGCGGTGCGCAGTTCGGTGACGGCCGCTTGCGGGTCTAGGCGGGAAAGCAGGATCGCGCCCAGGTTCATGTGCGCGACGGCATCGTTGGGGTTCTTTTCCAGGCGATGGCGGATCACCGCTTCCTGGAGCTCGCGCCGATGGTCGCCGGGTGCGTGCGGTAAGATCTGGAGCCACAAGTGACCCATTTCATCGGTGGCCTGATTGCCCGCGACGCACGCGCTTGGGAGGATGATTCGGATTGTGTGGGTTGGCGGCGGAGTTGTCGTAGTGGTAGCGCATGTGGATAACGGAGTCCTTGGGAAGAGTGATGGGCTCGCGGTAATAGAAGACCGCTTGCCAGTTTTGATCCCAGGCCGGGATGCGGATCAGCCATTTTTTCGAATCGTCCGGGAGCGTGGCGTAAGCTTCGAGAAGATGCCCAAGATAATGGGCGTGCGGATAGACAGCCAGGATACCGGCGTCGAGAGGCAAGCGGAAATCGTCGGAGATGGGGAAATCGCGCGTGCCCGCGGGGATGTCGAGGGCTTGATCGTTCTCAAGCTCCACTAACAGTGGGAACTTGGTTTGGGGCCGGTCAGTGAAGTACAGGCCGACGGAAGGCCGCACTTGCTCGGGCTTACCGGAGGGCTGGAGGTGCATGTTAAGAACGAGCTCGTTGCCGGGGTCGAGGCGCCATGCGAGACTATCGGACTGGGTGGCAGGCTCGACGTGCGGCGTGTTGCCGGGTTTCCAGAACAGGAAATTGCCATCGGGGTCGAAAGGGCTGCGCGTGATCTCAAGGTCCATGCCGGGGAAACCTTTGCCCGGTGTGCGCTCCTGGAGGTGGGCACTTCCAGCGCGGTCGATCAGCAGATTGGCGTGATGGACGACGCGCGGCAGACCGGGGCGGATTTCGATGGCGCGCACCCAGCGGCGGGCGGTCAGGTTGGGAGTGAAGATGACGTTCCAGTAGATGTCGCGGCCGGAAGCGGGCAGCGCGACCGGGCTCTTCGCTTCTAGCACGAGGTCTGGTGCGCCGAGCTGCCAGTTGCTTGGCAACGAGGGCGGTGAAATGTCGGCGGTGGGACCTTCCTGTGCTCCGTCTCGAACCCAATCTTGAATTGTTTTGATTTGATCCGGGTTGAGGCTGCGGTCGTCCTGGAAGTCGCCGTGACCGGGTTCAGGAAGCCAGGGCGGCATGTAGTGCGCCGAGGTTGCGGCGGCGATTTGGGCAGCGCGTTTGTGGACGTCTTGATAGGTGAGCAGAGAGAAGGGCGCGGCGTCGCCGGGATGATGGCACGGCGCGCATTTTTCGTAGATGATGGGGGCGATATCGTGGGCGAAGTTCGGTGCTCCATGCGCGAAGCACGCGATTACAAGCCACAGATAAACACAGATGAACACGGATCGTGGGAACAAATGCTTCATCGGTGTTGAACTGTGTTTATCCGTGGCTAACAGATAGCAGTGCCTCGCAGAATTCATGGCACCGCTTGCTGACGTGCGCGGCTCAGTTGACTCGCACGACATTGCCCGCCCCAACACAGCCCTCGACGTAAAGCTCGATTGCTTCACGGATATTTGCCATCACCTCCTGCCGGGTGGCTCCTTGCGATACGCAGCCCGGCAGGGCAGGAACGGTCGCTACAAATTCCCCGTCTGGCTCTTGCTCGAGAATTACGGTATAGCCCATGTGCTTCACTCGTAGCGTAGCGCAACCAGGGGGTCGATTTTCGTGGCGCGGCGGGCGGGAACGTAGGTGGCGAGGAGCGCGACGGAAATCAAGATGACCGTGACCGCCGCGTAAGTGATCGGGTCGGTGGCTTTGACTCCGAACAGCAAGTTGGCCAGAAGGCGGTTGAGTCCGAAGGATGCGGCGAGGCCGATCGCGACGCCGATTCCGGCGAGGAGCATGCCCTGGCGGACGACTAATTTGAGCATGTCGCCGCGGCCGGCGCCGAGCGCCATACGAATGCCGAGTTCCTGAGTGCGCTGCTCGACGGTGTAAGACATCAGGCCGTAGATTCCGATGGCGGCGAGCAACAAGGCGAGGCCGGCGAAGATAGTGAGCAGCAGCATATTGAAATTCTGGCGCGCGGTGGATTCGGAGATGACCTGGTCCATGGTGCGGATCTTCGAGGGGGCCAGTTGGCTGTCGACGGACTGGATTTCGTGCTGGATGGCGGCGCTGAGTGAAGCGGGGTCCGCCGCGGTTTGAATGATCCAACTAAGCGGGATGACGTTATTGGCTAGCTTGGTGAGGCCGTCGCTGACTTGGCTCTGCGGCACGTACATCACCGGCACTTCGCTCTGGCCGAGTCCCATTTCCCGGATATTTCCGACAATCCCTACGATCTCGCGGGTGGGATCTTCGAACTCCGGGCCGAGTCCTTTGCCGACAGTGATGCGTTGGCCGATGGGGTCGCCTTTGGGCCAGTATTTCTTGGCGAACGCTTCGTTAATGAGAAGGACGCGGGCTGAGTTTCCGGTGTCGCGCTGGTCGAAAACGCGTCCCTTCAAAAGGGGAACGCGAAGCGCTTCGAAATAATGGGGAGTGCCAAAACGCCATAGTTCGTCGCCGTTGTACTGATCACCCTTGGCGGGTGGGCGGCCTTCGATGTTAAAGGGCAGGTCGAGCCCGAGGCCATCGACGGGCAGCATGACGGTGGCCGCTGCGGCGCGCACGCCTGGCAGCGCTTCGATGCGATCCACTACTTGGCGAGTCATGTTTGAGGCCTTGGCAGTGGTGTCGTACCGGCCACCGCTTAACGATGTCTTGCATGGTGATGACGTTGTGCGGATCGAAGCCGGGCTGAACGGACTGCAATCCGACGAAAGTGCGGATCATGAGGCCGGCGCCGGCCACTAAGATGACGGCCAGGGCCATTTCTGCGGCGACCAGGATGCTGCGCACGCGGTTGTGGCGCAGTCCGGTGCCGGAGCGTCCGCTAGCTTCCTTGAGGATGGAGTTCACATCCAGCTTCGAAATTCGCAAGGCGGGAAGCAGTCCGAACAGGACGCCGGTAAGGAGCGCTATCGCGAAGGTGAAGGCAAGCACGTGCCAGTCGAGCGCGGAGACCGCGGAAGCCACGTGATCCTCGTCATTGATGCGCGGAAGATTGCCAGGGCTGACGGCAAGGAGCAACGGCACGCTCCAAGTTCCGATCAACAAGCCGAGAACACCGCCGATGGAGGAAAGCAGCACGCTTTCGGTAAGCAACTGGCGGATCAGATGGCTGCGGCTGGCGCCGACAGCGGTCCGGATAGCGATTTCGCGCTGGCGTCCGGCGGCACGGGCTAGCAAAAGATTGGCTACGTTGGCGCAGGCAATCAGAAGAACGAAGCCGACGGCGCCCACCAGGATCAAGAGAGCGGGACGAACGTTGCCGACCAAAGCATCGCGCAGGGGTAGGACAGTGACGGTTTCGCTCTTGTCCATCCACTTGGGATTAGCGGCGCGAAACTGTTCACCAGCGGCGATCATGTTGGCCTTAGCGGATTCCACAGTGGCTCCGGGCTTGAGGCGGCCGGCTACGAGCAGATAGTGACCTTGGTTGGTGCTGTTGGGATCGGCCTGTATGGGAAGAAAGACGTCGGCGGGGGGATCGGAGTGGAAGGCGGCGGGGAGGACTCCGACCACGGTGTAGGGATCGCCGCCGAGCAGGATAGCCTTGCCGATGAGGGAGGGGTCGCTACCGAAGCGGGTTCGCCAAACATCGTTGCTTAGGACGGCTGCTTTCGGGCCATTGGGCAGATCTTCCTGTGACAGAAATACACGGCCGACGGAGGGCGCGATGCCGAAGACCTGGAAATATTCTGAGGAGACGTGGATGCCCCTGATTTGCTGGGGACGGTCGCCGGAGCCGAGGTTCAAGCCGGGCCCCGAGAAATCATAGAGAGCCATGGCCTGGAAGGTCTGATTGGTCTTTTTCCAGGCCATGTACTTGGGGATGGAGACCGCGCCTCCGCCGCCGGTGCCCGGAAAGCTGCGCTGGATGCGCATAATGCGATCCGATTGCGGGTAAGGCAGTGGAGCGAGCAGGACTGCATTGACGACGGAGAAGATGGCGGTATTGGCGCCCATGCCAAGCGCCAGGGCCGCGACGGCGACGGTAGTGAAACCGGGGTTGGTGGTGAGGACGCGGAGCGAGTGGCGCAGGTCGGAGAAAAGGCTGCTCATACCCATATGGTACGAGCAACCCTTCTCGAAGTTCGAATAAAGTGGCGGCGGGACGGTCGCGTCTTAGCTTTGAGTGGAAGCCGCGCTCATCACCGACGAAATCTGGCTGAATATGACGCTGATGCTGCTGGCGACGCTGGGCATGATAGCTCCGGCGGCGACCGCGACAAAGCCGGCCATCAGGGCATATTCAATAAGATCCTGGCCGCGGCGATCCCGCCAGGCACGAACCAGAAAAAGCAAAGCTTGAGTACCAATCATATTCCTCTCCTCCAGTGTTTAGGCGGATCCGCGCCGCATTATTTTTACCGTGTTTTGATTTTGCGCCTGTTAACGAAGTTGAACAATCCCGCCGATAGATTAGGGGGAGCTAGTAACAAACCCTGGTCGGGAGTACCGGAATGAGGTTCGTACTGAAGTGAAACATGCGCCGCAAAGCATTTGGCCGGTATCGGTATTCGGGCTGGGTTTCCTGCTGCTGATCATGGGATTGTCGGGTGTGGCGAGCATCCAGGAGACGCGGCGGATCCATCAGCAGATTTTGGCGGTGGAGGACAACTACCGTCACATTGAGAATCTGGTGGAGGGGATTCGTTCCGACACATCCCGAGTGGCGGTGCTGCGGCGAGACCGGCTGCTGGAGAGAAACGTGGCGGCGCGAGCGTACAACGTGCAATTGGCCGCGCTGCGCGCCAAGACCGAATTCAACCTGGCGCAACTGAAATCGCTGCAGCCGCAAGCAGAGCAGCCTGGCGGTGGATCGGCTGGATAATGCTTTGCGCGTGTATTTGGATGCGGTGGGGATGGAGTTTCAAAAAGCTCCGGAGGACGCGGAGGCCGAGTTCATGGACGATGGATTCGGATGGGAGACCATGCCGATCTTTGCGATCGCCGAAGAACTTGGGAAGCTGAACGATGAGAACTTCGAGTCGCGGCGGCGGGACCTGAGCCGGTCGGTGCAAAGTCTGCAGAGCGATATCTGGGAGACGATGTTGACCGCGTTGGTATTGGGGACGATTATCGCGGGCACGAGCGTGTTTCGCATTTCGTCGCTTGAGAAGGAATCGGCGGCGCATCAGAAGGCCAGCCAGCAGGCAGAAGTGCGCTTGCGGCATCTTTCGCAGCAACTGGTATCGTCGCAGGAGCAGGAGCGCAAGGCGCTATCGCGGGAATTGCACGATGAGATCGGGCAGCTTGCTGACGGCGCTGCGCATGGAGCTGGGCAATCTGGAGCGAGCGCAGGGCGCGCGGGGGCCGGAGAGCGATCCGCATCTGGAACAGGCCAAGAAACTGGCCGAAAGCACTTTGCGGACGACGCGCGATATCGCGATGGGGCTGCGGCCGGCGATGCTGGACGTGCTGGGCCTGGGGCCGGCGCTGGAATGGCAGGCGCGGGAGTATTCGCGGCGCTACAACACGCCCATCCAGCTGGAAGTGGACGGGGATTTGCGCGATGTGCCGGATCCGCACCGCACGTATTTGTATCGGATCGTGCAGGAAGGGCTCGACCAATTGCGCGCGTCACGCGCAAGCCAAGAACATCCATGTGAAGCTGGAAGATTCCAGCGGCAACTCTCGCGGTGGTGGTGGAGGACGACGGCGTGGGATTCGATCAAGATGGCGGCGTGACGTATGGGCTGGGCTTGCTCGGAATCACGGAACGCGTGCGGGAGCTGTGCGGTCAAGTGTCGATCCACTCAGAGCCGGGCAAAGGGACGCGGATCGCGGTGGTGCTGCCGTTCGCGCGGGAAACTGTAGCGAGCGGAGTTCCTAGGGAACCGGCTCCCTCGGCCCTTGAACAGGGTTCAGCGGGCGCGGCTCGGTAAAGCGCGTCGATGTTGGCCTGCAACGGAGCGGACACTTGCACCTTAGCCTGGTTGAGCCGCTCGACGAGTTTGGCGTAAGTCTCGTCCGCAAGATGGTAGTCACCTAGGCGCGTGGGCTTTCCGGTGTCGAAATTTTCATTGGGGAGCTGGAGGCGATTCTCGTTCGGCACTGCAAGCAACTCGCGTGTAGCGGCGGACCGTGTCATCGAAGCTCGCAAGGAACATCTTCTCGGCAGCGGGCGGCGGAACTTTGAAGGCGAATGCTTTGAATGGGCCGACTTTGGGAAGCAGGCGGAAGAGAAACGCCAGGAAGCGGGCGCCGAAGTCCGGGCCGCTGGTATTGATTGTCCCATTCCTTTTGATAAGCGGCGATTCTGATGCGATAGATATAGCGGCGGCGAGTCATGCCCGCCTGCAGGTTTTGAATGTCCTTCTTCTTGGCTGCCCAGGCCGCCTTGGTCATTTCCGGGATGGCCTGACTGACCGAGAATCGATAGGTGCCCAGCGCGAGATCCAGGCTGGTGAACAGGTCTCTTGAGCCGAATACAGTAAGTCTCTTCGAAAGCGCGCTCGAGGAGCGGCTTGGCGACTTTGAAGCCGATGAAGTCGTGATAGGCTTCGTTGGCATATTGGCCGCGAGCCACTTCGATGACGTCGAAGCCGAACTCGGTTTTCAGATGCGCGGCGGGATCGTCTTCGTAGGTGACCTCGGAACCGAACTTGGCTCGGAGTTTCGGATAGACCAGGGGGACGGTTCGATTGATCGCGACGGGGTGCCCGAGATTGTCGGCGGCATAATGGGCGAGCGCTCCGAGAGCGAAGGCGTAATCATTGAGTCGCCGGAGTCCTTGGCGTCCTTGAGCAGTGCGAGGACAAAGTCGCCGCTTCGGGTGTAGTGGACCAGATCGCTGAAGAACTTGCTCCCGAAGGGATAATAGCCCATGTCCTGGATGATGGCGCCGCCGTAGGCGTAGGCGTGGGCTTCGCGCAATTGATCGTCCGTGGCGTTAGGGAAGCGCTTGAGAAGCAGGGGACGAAGCTCGGTGGGCCAGGTGGAGTCGATGATGGCTTCGTGGGTCAGGACGGAATAGGCCGCGGCGGGCGCCGGACGCAGAATGAAGCAGAGGATCGGGAAGAGAGAGAACCAGCGCACGCAGTGATTGTGATCCGCAACTGGCCCGGGATGTTACGCAGTTACTGGTTACTGAATGATTCGTTTGCGGACGGCGTAGAGAACGATGTCGGCGGTGGAGTGGAGATTCAACTTCTGCATCAGCCGGCTGCGGTGAGTTTCAATGGTGTAGAGGCTGACGTTGAGGAGCGCAGCGGCTTCTTTGTTGGACTTGCCTTCGGCCAGCAATTGCAGGACTTCCTTTTCGCGGTCGGTGAGGAGGTCGTAGGAATCTTCGAGGCCTTCGCTCTGCATCTGGCGCATGTAATCCTCGAGCAGAGTTTGGGTGATGGACGGGCTGAAGAAGAGCTTCTTGTTGGCGACGGACCGGACGGCCTGGAGCAGATCGGCCTCGGCGCAATCCTTTAATAGATAGCCCTGAGCGCCGGCGGCGAGGGCGCGGACGAGAAAAGTTTCGTCGCAATGCATGCTCAGCATAATGATGCCGATGTTGGGATCGCGTTTGACGATTTGCGAGGCGGCGTCGATGCCATTGAGCTGGGGCATGGTAATGTCCATGACAACGACGTCGGGGGAGAGTTGTTCGGTGAGGCGGACGGCCTCGCGGCCATCGGAGGCTTCACCGACGACTTCGATTCCAGGGTCGGTTTGGA
>CAVOVR010000004.1:0-697500 GCA_963699905.1 Bryobacterales bacterium | reverse complement strand
ATAGGTGGGAGGCTTTGAACTCGGAATCTTGGTTTCGAGGGAGCCAACGGTGAGATACCACCCTGAGCATTCTGTGATTCTAACTTACTCCCGTAATCCGGGAGAAGGACATTGGTAGGCGGGTAGTTTGACTGGGGCGGTCGCCTCCTAAATTGTAACGGAGGCGCTCGAAGCTTGGTTCACTCTGTTTGGAAATCAGAGGTCGAGTGCAAAGGCATAAACCAGGTTAACTGCGAGACCTACAAGTCAAGCAGGTGCGAAAGCAGGACTTAGTGATCCGGTGGTTCTGTATGGAAGGGCCATCGCTCAACGGATAAAAGGTACGCCGGGGATAACAGGCTGATCGGAGTCAAGAGTTCACATCGACGCTCCGGTTTGGCACCTCGATGTCGGTTCATCGCATCCTGGGGGTGTAGAAGCTCCCAAGGGTTAGGCTGTTCGCCTATTAAAGCGGTACGTGAACTGGGTTCAGAACGTCGCGAGACAGTTCGGTCCCTATCTGTTGTGGGCGCAGGAGATTTGAGAGGGCTTGTCCTTAGTACGAGAGGACCGGGATGAACCAACCTCTTGTGATCCAGTTGTCACGCCAGTGGCATAGCTGGGTAGCGAAGTTGGGTCAGGATAAGCGCTGAATGCATATAAGCGCGAAACCTTCCTCGAGATGAGATCTCCCAAGGGATAATACCCTACGAAGGGCCGTGGAAGACTACCACGTTGATAGGACGGATGTGTAAGCGTAGTAATACGTTGAGCTGACCGTTACTAATAGCCCGTTCGGCTTGACCATAAAATGTACTGTAGATACAAACACAAGTTACTAGCTCAGCAGTAAGTGCTGCCCATCAATATTTGAAATCTTCGCTCGCTGAGAATCGCGGCTCATCATTCGCGGTTCCCCGAGCAAATCACTTTTGGGTGATTGTAGCGCAGGGGTCCCACCCGTTCCCATCCCGAACACGGCAGTTAAGCCCTGCAGCCCCGATGGTACTGCACGCGCGAGTGTGTGGGAGAGTAGGACGTTGCCCGAATTAAAACGAGCGCACAGCGAATGCGTTGTGCGCGACAAACCGAAGCCCCGGCCGGTGCGAACCGAGTCCGGGGCTTTTTCGTGCCAAATCTTCGGCGACACAGCGGACTCGAAGATGCAGAAACGAAGACTCTTCTCAGACTATGAGATTTACCAGGCTGGTCCGCTCGGCGTGGGACTCCCACGAATTCCCTCCAGCTCTCAAAGCCCGCGTTCGACCCCCAGCTAGCCTAGCTCCGCCTTCTCCGCCATCTGCTGCAACTCCCAAATGTCCCGCCGGCTTTGCCCCAGCAGCGGACCCAGCGCCATCTTCCCGGCGCGGCCGATTTGCGACTCCAGAAACTTCAGCTCCTTCAATTCCCCCGGCAGCTCCGGATCGGGCGGCACCGGAAAGCCCATCTCGCGGCGCAGTAAGTCGCCCTTGGCGCGCGCGCTCAGCTCCAGCGACAAATGCAAATACGACAGCATGTCGCCCAAAATCTCGCGCGTGAACGTATTTTCGAGCGACCGCAGATACGAACCCACGTGCGACTTGCTAAATGTCCCCGTCGCGATCATTTGGAGTAAGTCGATGTCTTTGTCGAGCTTCGTTCCCAGCCATTTCGCCAGCACTTGTTCGCTGCGCCAGAAAATGAACGCGATCACCGCCGGCAAACTCACCAGCACCACCGCAGCCGCGATCACCGGCTGCCACCACGGCTGATTGTAGAGTTCGTGGATCACGATCGCCATCGCCAGCCCCGGCAGAAACACCGCAGCCGACCGCGATTCGCGGATTTCGCTCACGCTCGCCGACACCGTTCCGAAGATCGCAGTCGCGCCTCCGTGCATCATTGCTGTTCCGAGCCCGCGCACCGCGCTCGCGGCCAAGCCGCTGGCCGAAAGATCCGGAATGTAAGTCAAATTTTCCAGCACCGCGAATCCCGCGCCCACGGCGAACCCGGAGATCGCGGTGTCCACCATGAAGCCCACGCGATTCGGTTCGCAGCAGCCAGACCACAAACAGAGCTTTGGCGATCTCTTCCATCACCGGCGCGCCCGATCGCGCCCACACGTCCGGCGACGCAATTCCCGTCGCGTAAACTCCGGTATTCAGCCCGTAACAAACCACTGCCACTCCGCACCCGACGACCACCGACCGCAGCACGCGGCCCAGCGTCAGCAAGCTTGTAAGTGTCGATTAACTCCAGTGCGAACAAGAAATACCAGTACGGGAAGAGCGCTCACGCTGACTTGCGCGAGTAACAGCCGGATGCGCTGGCGAAAACATCAGAGAATCCGCAGCGAGACCATGTACTCGCCGCTGAAGATGGCCGTTGCGGTCGGCTGCCGCGGCGTAGCCGCCGGATAGCGTCGCGTTCAAGTAAGTGAACAACACCACGCGAAAATCCAGTTGCGTGCCGAGATTGACAAAATAATCGCGGCTCGGAGTGCTGGTGAAGTTCGTCACCAGGCCGGAGGAAAATAGCGTCAGCCGCGCCCAGTTTACGTAGGCCCAGGTGGTCCCGAGCTCGCGAAAACGCTTCGGCGGCAGATTGTATTCGCCCAGCAGCTTGCCGAAGCTGCGCGCGCTGATGGCATCGATGCCGACGCCGGGGAAGCTGTAGTACTCGCGATAGCGGTCGATGGTGCCGTGATCGATGTAATTGTTGCCGAATGCGCCCAAGTAAAAGCTCGCGAAGGGGCTGGTGAAATCGCCGAGCGATTTGCCGGCTGAAGCGCGCAGCCAGAACGCGCTGTTATCGCGGCAGCAGGAACCCGCGATCGTAATTCCCCCACACGCTGCGGAAACGCGGTGTGCGAGTAATACATGCGCGAATACAATGCCCCACTGCATGCCTTTTTCGTCATCCACCGCGCCTTGCGCTCTCTGAAGATCGGAATACTTCAGCATCACGTTCGCTTCCCCCAGGTCGCGGACGTTAGTGGGGACGTTTTGATATTCCGGCAGGCGGTCGAGATCCGAATAACCGCCCACGTTCCATTCCAGCGAAAGCGTCCGCGGCGTGTCATAGATCAAGAATTGCGAATGCGACAGCTTCAGCGATTCGCCCTTGCGGCTTATTTTGGTGGGGCCGAACAAATCGTAGAAATCGGCGTAATTGTATGCACCGGTCAGCTTCCAGTCCCACAGGTGAGCGTCGAACGAAACGTGCGCACGTTCATTGGCCGGCAGACTTGGATCGGGCGAGAAGCTGCGCATCCACATTGACGCCCACCAGGCGCAGTCGGTCGGCGAACTCGGCGCGCATTCCGACGCGCGGCCGTCGACTTATAGCCTTGCACGATCGGATAGGCCGAAATCAGTTGCGACATTCTGCAGCGGATTGTAAGCGCCCGCGCGTGTGACCAGATTCTCGGAATTGACCGACGCCGGCGGCGGCAGCTTCCACGAACGCAGCTCCGGATATTTATTGAGCGTCGCCTGGCCGAAATATTTCACCGCGCTCACGTCTTCGAGCGGCTTGGTGGGCACGCGCGCCGGAACGAATCCCTTGCTGGTGTATTCGAACGCGATCAGCGATCCGTCGGCCAGCGGCAACGGACGGAACAGCCCCGTCTCGGCGTTGCTGATTACGTCCATCTTCTTGGTCTCGAAATCGTAGCGGAACAGATTCGACGCGCCGGTATAGTAAGACGAACCGTACAAGTAACGTCCATCGGGCGAATAGACGAAATTGCCGGGCGAGTTGTACTCGAAATCGTACAGCGTCTCGAACGTCGCGCTCGCCCTTGCGCAAATCCTCGATCCGAAAGCGCACCAGCTTCTGCTTGCCGCTGACGTCGGTGATGGCGCCCGTCAGATACTGGCCGTCGGGCGAAACGTCGATGTCGAAAATATCGGTGCCGTACTCGAAATCGCGGCTGGTCTTGATCTCCTGTGTACGGCGGCGCGAAATTCCACCAGCGCTCGACAATCCGTTGTTGTGCCGCACGCCCCAGAGCGAGCCGTCGGCCGCGTCGAACGCCAGATCGCCGGTGCGGATGTCCTTGGTCAATCGCTCGCTGTGCGCTGCGTCTCCGACGTCGTAAACATTCAAGTCGCGCAAATCATTGTTATCGGTGGTGTAGTACAGTTTTCGCCCCCGCGGATCCCATGCCAGCGATGTCGACGTAATACAGCGCGGGGCCTTTGATCTCCTTCAACTCGTCGATCTTGCCCGTTGTCCACGTGAATCGCCGCGACGCTGGCCATGTGCGCGGGGTAGCGAATGCCAGCGTAAATCACGTTGTCCTTTGCATCGAAATACGCGCGCGAGACCGAGCCGAGTGTCCCTGAGGTCAGCCTTTGCGGCATGGTCACCGGATACTTGCGGATTTCGGCGAGGTTAGCCTCTTGAAACTTGCGTTCATCGGCGATCCACATTTTCCAGGCGTCGTTCATCCCGATTCCGTAAACCTGCTTGAAGCGCGATCCGAAGTAGCGCTTGGTATTTTCGCCGCGCGTGATCCATTGGAGCAGTTTGTCCGGGCCGTAGGTGTAAGCGAGCCAGGTCATGAAGCGCGTGCCGTAGAGATACGAATTGGCGCCGGTTTGAAAGTCGGCGGCGGTTCCTTCCGATTCCAGCCCCACCACGTCGTAGATGTAGGCGTCGTCGCGAACCATGGTGCGAAACACCATTTCGTCCCAGCCGCCCATGGCGCGGCCCAGCCCGCCCGCCATCCAGGTTTCCATGAATGTCGCGATCCCTTCGTGAAACCAGCGAGTCGCATAGTGCCGGGGGCTGGTCATGGAACTGTAGACAATGGAGACCGGATCTTCGTCGGTCGGCACCACCTTGCCGAAGAACAGCGACCGAAAACGCCGATCGAGCGAATTCGAATTGTCGCCCATCACGATGTGGATCGATTCATGATTCATGATCCACGTCATGCGCTCGTTGGCGGGCAGCGTTTCGTAGGTGTAGCTGAAGGGCGCGAGGCCGACGTCGATGAAATTGGATGGCACAGTGCCGGCGGCGCCGTGGCCGTAGTCGCCAAAATCCTCCAGCAGAACGGTCAGCTTCTGCGAGGGGGTGTAAGTGAAATAGATTGTGTTCGAAATTGAGCGCGTTTTCGTAGGAGCGGATGAGATGGGTGACCAGGTATTCGTGCGCGGGGCTGTAATAGAGAACCTCGACGTGCGCCGAGGACTGGATGAAGATTTTCGGGTGCGCCGGGAAGGCGGGCGCGCAGGCGAGGACCAAAAGCAAAACGAGTCCCGCGATGAAACGCGGGACCCGTCGAGAGAATGCGAATCAAAGCCAAATTGTTGGTTACTTTTTGGCCGACTCGTCGCGCAATTGTGCACGGGCATCCGCCATTGCTCGTGCGGCGCTGCCGGACTCCAGCGCCTTTTGGAACTCCGCATGCGAAGCCAGAAGGGCGAACTCCGGAGCCCGCAAGGACTGCCGGAGCGCGGAGGACGCGAGAAGCCCCTGGAACGACGCTTCCCGCGCCAACTGTGTGAACGATTCGTTCTTCAACAGCATCCTCAGACCGCTGCTGTCCAGCGCCCTGAATTGCGCATCGTTTCGCAAAGCCAGGGCTAGATCGGCGTGGCTCCTCAGAGCCAACTGGAAGGCTTCCGATCTAACGAGGATGGCAAAGCGCACGTCTTGCGCCGCTGCCTGGAACTCCGAGCGCACCATCAAGTCCGCGATCGCCTTTCTGTGGCCGGCCTCGTTGAACGCATCCGACTTCAGCAGTTCCTGAAATGCCGGATTTTTGGCCAGCGACTTGAACTCGCTGTCTTGGAGAATCGCTTGGGTGGCTACCGGGGCTGAGCCCGGCGTGGCGACATCGGCGGAGTTGACCTGGCCGTCGCGATAAACTTCGCGCTGGCCGATCGCGCCTTGGACTTTCTCGTTGCTGACGTGCCGGTTCGAGAAATAGACCAAGCCGCCGGCGGCGATGAGTCCGCTGCCGATCAGAATGGGGAATCTCCATTTGCGTAGTGTGGTCATTGGAATCCTTTCGTCCCTTCGCAACCGAATGCTAGCGGATGACACGCATGCCGGCTACTCTCACTCCTCCAGGCACCGTGGCGTCCCGTGCGCTTAATGTCTCGCTTCGGTTGTTATAGAGTGACACAGTTCCACCGGATGTTGCATAGTTACAAAAATAGTTTCGACTCTTGTTAGTACTAAGCGTTGGGCTCAGGGAAGGCAGGGCCCGGGAATCCAAAAGACAGGATATTCCGGCCCGCCTCACGCCGGTAGGCGATCGAGCTAACCAGACTCCGCACCAGGAACACGCCCAAACCGCCGATCTGGCGCTCGACCAGACCGCGCGAAAAGTCCGGCGGATCAACGGCTAAGGGATTGAAAGCATTGCCCCAATCGGAGATCTCGAGCAAGAGCTTGCCGGGGCCGTCGGGGGCGAACGCTACCTCTGCTTTCCCAGTGTCCGGAACATAGGCATAGCGCGCGATATTCATAAGGATCTCTTCCAGCACCAGATCCAGCTTCTCCAGCTCCTCGGCCGGCACTTCAGCCGCGACTGCCCCGGAACGCACAAAGTCTCGAAACGCCGCCATGGATTCCACGCGGGCGGGCAAAGTAAGCCGTCGAGCCGCTGCGATCCATTACAGTGTGGCGAGGGCTTGCTGAGCGGTGTCGAAGACCGGAAACAGGCCGATGAGCCGCGTCAGCTCAAATACCTGGCGGGGCAATCCGTTCAGGCGGCACAGAATCAGCGATCCGGAGGCCGATTGCAGCTTCTGCGCCACCGATAGAAACGACCGCAGGCCCATGCTGCTGACATATTGTAAGCCGTCCAGATCCGCGATCAGATGCTTTGTGCCGCGGGTGATCCATTGTTCGCAGGCCTGCTCGAACTCGTGGGCGTTTTCGGCATCCATCCGGCCGCTGACTTTCAGCAGGACTGCCTTTTCGAGTTCCGCTGGCTTCAATATTCATGTCGTTCAGTGATCATGGCGTGAGGATGCGGTGAAGCGCTGTTCCAGCTTACAGAAGACGGAGCGCACGGGCGCAACGCGCGGTAAACGCTGATGGGGTCAGCATGTTAGATCATGTTACGATAGCCCACATTGCTGGGCCTGGAAGCCCGACGATCCTGGGCGTGAATGAATTTCTCGGGTGAGGATCTAGAAAAGCTTCGGCCGAAGGTGCGGTTCAAGGTGTGCTACGACGTCGGCTTTTATTGCCCCGACGTCGATGACATCGTTCAAGAAGCCCTGATGCGGTTCATGGTGGCGGCCCGGGACGATAAGATCCACAACCAGGCGGCGGTGGGCGCCTTCCTGAACGGCATCTGCCGCAACGTGGTTTCGGAATACCGCCGCAGGAACATGCGCGACGAGCCGATGCCGGAGGTGGTGCCCGAGCCTCCCGGCAAATCGATCCCGGAATCCGAGCTGTTTGAGTTGCGCCAAGCCATCACGCAGGGCCTGGAGCAGCTTTCCGAACGCGACCGCCGGGTCTTGCGGGCGTTCTATCTGGAAGAAAAATCGAAAGATGAGATCCTGAGGCAGACCGGGATGACGGACGAGAACTTCCGCGTGGTGCTGTGCCGGGCCAAAGAAAGATTTCGCGGAATTTATTTGGAGCTGACGCAACATCCGGGCGGCTCGCATCACTCAGATAGTATGAGCATGAACTTCCACGATGACCCGGTCGCGTCGGGAAGAGTTCATCACCGCGTATCTGCGGCGCCGGCTGAGCGCCGATCTCACCGAGCAGTGGGAGAGCCATTATCTGGCGTGCGACGACTGTTTCGAGGAGATCCGGGCCACCGAGCTATTGATCCGCGGCTTGGGAGATCCGGTAGTGGAGCGCCGGCGCGTCAACGATGTCACCGTGCTCCGGTTCGCGCAGAGCGCGCAGTTGCTGGCCTCGTCTCTGGAACTCACCGAGCTTTCCAACGTCATTCGGCTGCAGAATGATACCAAGGTGCTGATCGATTTGAGCAAGGTGAGCCGGATCGACAGCACCGGCTTGGGCGTGCTCATGAATTGCTACTGCCACGCGGTGAAGAACGCCGGCGCGCTGAAGCTGTTGAACGCCGATGCGCCGGTGCGGCGCGTGTTGAGCGTGACCAAGATCGATTCGGTGCTGCAGATGTTCGAGGACGAAGCGGCGGCCATCGCGAGTTTTAGTCTGCCGCAGGCGTAACGTTCGGGCGGGTTCGACGATGCCATATATGGTACCCTATATGGCGTGACGAAGACCACGGTTTACCTGGACTCCGATACAGCGCTCACGCTCCGCCAGATGGCCGAAGCGCAGAAGCGCAGCCAAGCCGAACTCATCCGCGATGCGTTGCAGGCCTATACGTCCAGCGCCAAACGTCCTCTCCCGCGCGGACTGGGTAAGTATGACAGCGGCGAGACCCGTGGCGCTGAACGCGCCAAAGACTTTCTTCGTTCGGCCGCCAAGAAGGGCCGATGGCGGCGGTAGCGGATTCGGGCGCGCTCTATGGACTTTATAACCGGCGCGATCGTCATCACCGTGCACTTCGTGCCGCGATCCTGCACGAGCCTGGAGCGATCTTAGTTCCCACCGCCATTCTCAGTGAAGTGGATTATTTGATTGGCGCGAAGCTCGGCGTACAAGCGGAGCTTGATCTTCTGGATGATATTCTCGCGGGTGCATTCACTTTGGAACCTTTCACCGTGGCTGACCTGCGCCGATCGCGCGAGTTGATTGATCAGTACAAGAGTCTCGACATCGGTTTGGCCGATGCATCAGTCATCGCCGCCGCTGAACGCCTTGGGACTCGGCGAATACTCACGGTCGACCACAGGCATTTTCGCGTCGTTCGCGCCGCTGACGGGAAGCCGTTCACGCTGCTCCCCGCCGACGCTTGACGGCGTATGTTTAAAGATATGCGGGCCGCCGGCATTCTGTTTCTCGGGCTTGTGCCGCTACTCGCGCAACAGAGCAGGAGGCCGCTCGATGGGCGCCGCTCGCCTTCTTGATTGGCGACTGGGTAGGCGAAGGCGACTAATGGCAAGCCGGCTTACTCGCATGCGGACTTAATGATCATCTATTAAGAGCCAAGCAGCTAACAGCAACAGCCGCAGTTTGTCAGCGGCGCCTTGGCGTAGCAATCTGCTCTAATCGGTGTTCACCAGTGGCGATTCATTCTGAGCCGCAGATCGACACAGCTCAACGCCGACTTAGAACTGCAGCAGCCGCTCGGCTTCCGCCGCCAGATTCTCCACTTGCGGCAGGATCTCGTTTTCAAGCTGCGGATTGTAGCCGACCCAGGTATCCAGCGCGCCCACTCGTCCCACGGGCGCATCCAGATGCTCGAACAGCTCGCTCGCAATGCGGGCGGCGATCTCAGCGCCATAGCCCCACGACAGGCAGTCCTCATGCGCGATCATCACCCGGCTGGTTTTCTCCACCGAGGCGCGGATGGTGTCCCAATCGTACGGCGAAAGCGTCCGCAGATCGATCACTTCGATCGTTTTGTCGGGATTGCGCTGCTCCACCTGAAGCGCGGCCTGCAACATCTTTTGCACCACCGCGCCGTAGGTCACCACCGTCAGATTTTGTCCGCTCTTCACCACGCTCGCTTTGCCGAATGGAATGGTGTAATCCGGCCCCGGATGCTGGGAGCGGTTGTACGGCTCGCGATACAGGCGCTTGTGTTCGAGGAAAAGCACGGGATCGTCGCAGCGAATCGCCGTCCGCAGCAGGCCGCAGGCGTCGAGCGCGTTGGATGGCATCACCACGCGCAATCCCGGAAGGTGCGTGAAGATCACTTCGCCGCACTGGCTATGGTAGATGGCGCCGCCGTTCAAATAGCCGCCGATCGCGACACGCACCACCACCGGCGCGCTGAATCCGTTATGCGAGCGCCAGCGCAGGGTGGCAAGTTCGGCGCGCAATTGCATCATGGCGGGCCAAATATAGTCGAAGAACTGGATCTCCACCACCGGCTTCAGCCCGCGCTCGGCGAGCCCAATCGCGCGGCCGATGATCGCGGCTTCCGCTAATGGACTATTGAAGCAGCGCTCGCTGCCGAACTCGATTTGAAGGCCCGCCGTGGTTTTAAAGACGCCGCCTTTGCCCTTCACCTCGGCGAGATTCGCCTCGCGGCTGCAGTCGGCCACGTCCTCGCCGAACACGATGATGCGCGAATCGCGGCGCATCTCCTCGTGTAACGTGAGATTGATCTCGTCCACCATGGTTCGCGCTTCACCGGCAAAGCGCGGCTCCGCTTCGAATTCGGCCGAAGCCGGGTCGATCGTGTCGGAATAAAGAAACTGGAGAGCGGAGCCCTTGGGCGGCGGATCGGCGCGCAACACATGATCGGTGGCCTTTTGTATCTCCTGATCCACTTCGTGCACGATCACCTGCAGCCCCTGGCGGTCCAAAACGCCCTCGGAGATCAGCCACTCCGGGAACCGCAGCACCGGATCGCGCGCTTCCTCGGCCTCTCGCTCGGCCCTGGTCTTATAGGATCGCTCGTCGTCCGAGAGCGAGTGCGAGTACGGCCGGGTCACCCTGGCATGTACCAGCGCCGGACCTTTGCGCTCGCGCGCGTACGCGGCTGCTTCCAAGAGCGCGCCGTAGGACCCCACCACGTCCGTGCCATCCACTTCCAGACGCTTCAGATTCGGAAATCCGGCCAGCAACTGCGCGACGTTACCACCCGCGGTTTGCTTTTCCACGGGCACCGAGATGGCGTAGCCGTTATCCTCGATCAGGAACACCACCGGCAGATTCTCGAGACAAGCGGCATTCATGGCCTCCCAGAACTCGCCTTCGCTCGTGGCGCCTTCACCGCTGGTTACCAGGGTTACTTCATCCGACTCCGGGTTGAGATAGCGGTAGGCCTGGGCGCATCCCGCCGCTTGCAGGAACTGCGTTCCGGTTGCCGAGGAACGGGAGGCGATGTGCAGCTTGCGATTGGTCCAATGCGAGGGCATCTGCCGGCCGCCCGAGGCCGGATCATCCGCGGCTCCTACGGCTCCCAGTAGCATCTGCTCGGCTGTGACGCCCAGCATCAACGCCAGCGCACGGTCGCGGTAGTAAAGATAGAACCAGTCGTACGCGGGGCGGAACACCAGGCCGGCGGCTACCTGGACCGCTTCATGTCCAGCGCCGCTGATCTGGAAAAAGATGCGGTTTTGGCGCTTGAGCAGAACTTCCCGGTCATCCAGCCGGCGCGCCATGTACATCGCGCGATACGCCTGAATCAATTGCTCCCGGGCGGGTGTAACTTCGGCGGGAACTTGTACACGCGTGGGCGTCGCCATCTTCTCCAGTCTTAGTTTATCAGCGAGCCGGGTACCCGGAGGCGGCTACTTTCTCGCAGCAAACGTGGAGGAGCTTCCGGCCGGGACCTACAGCGACGCGGACTGGAGGTAGTTGGCCCGGGCGGCCAGGTAGCGGTTTGCTTTATCGATCGCCGAAAGATGGGTCGCGGCCATGGCATGCTGCATAATCGCGACATCGCGCGCCCAAGTGAGCAGTTCGCTGGACTGCTTCGGAAGGCCGGAAGACGCGCGCTCGGCCGCGGACATGTGGGTCCATTGGCGGCTCACTTCCTGCGCGTATTGCTCCGCCAGACGAGTGGCGCGGTTGTGGTCGCTGCCGAGCACGGCGGCGCGGAATTCGCGCGCCAGATTATCCAGCGGTTGCGGCATTCGGATTATTACTCGTGCTGTATTGGAAGAGGCCTTGCAAGAACGAGGTTTGGTTTTGGAGGGTCGCGATCAGGGCGTTGGCTTGCGCCATCTCCTTCTGCAGATTCGTCTGCATCAGGGTCAGTTGCGCCTGATCGTTGGTTATTTGCGTCTGATCGTTTTGGTTCTGGTTCTGCAGCGACTGCGTTTCGGTCGCTACCGCGCCCGAGATGGGATCGGTTATGCCGTTCAACGCATTGTTGGCGTATTGCAGGAATCCGCTGCTGTTGGGGTCGCCGAGAAACGTCAGCGCGTCGCTGATTTGTGTTTGACTCAAACTCGAGAGCGCCGAGGAGTTGAACGTCAGCGTGCCTTGTTGGGTAAATTCCACTCCTAACTGCGCCAGCGACGTGATGGAGCCGCTGGATCCGGCATAGCTGATCATTTGCGTCAGCGCCTGTTGCATTTCGAGCACCGTGCTGTCACCGTTGAGCGCGCCGCCGTTCTGGCCGAAGTTTTTCTCTACTTCCGCGAACGCCGAGTTATAGGCGTTGACGAACGATGAAATCTCGGTTGAGACGGAATTCAGGCTGGACGAAACCGTAACGGTGGTGGTGCCCGCTGCCTCGAGCGTGACGTTGAGGCCCGGTGCGACCGTGACCGTCGAAGAATTGGTCGTGATGCCTCCGGACGGCTGTCCGTTTACGGTGTAGGATCCGTCGGTGCCGGTGGTCAAGCTGCTCAAAAGATTATTCGTGCCGTCGTTCAATTGCAGCGCTACGTTGCCGAGCGCGGTGCTCTGGAGCGCCAGCCGGTAGTCGGGTGAGCCTGGTGAGCCCAGATTCACGACCACGGCCTGGACCGGGGCGCCGCTGGCATTGATAGCCGATGCCAGTGTGTTCAGATTATTCGCGGAGGGGGAAATGGTGTACGTGGACGTTCCCACCGTCAAAGTGAAGGAGCTGCTGGAGCTGATGTTTTGGCTGGTGGGGTCCGTAACCGCGGGAGTAGTGGCGTTGCTTTCCGCGCTGGAAGAAGAGCCCGGATTGAGAACGTCGATGGTGTAGGTACCGGCCAGGGCGCTGCCAGTGAGGCTTGCCGAAACGATGGAGGAATCACCGACCGCGGCCTGTAGCGCATTCGTGCCGGTTGCCGAGGAAATGGACTGGAGGGAGGTTTGTAGACTGTTAAACAGGGAGCCAAGGGAGCTGAGTTCGGAGGTCTTGCTGCTGATGGTGCTTTGATCGGCCTGCAGAGTCTGCATCGGAAGGGAGGCGATCGCGAGCGCCCGATTGACCGCGGTTTGCAGGTCGGCCGAAAAGGTGCTGGTGCCCGTAGTGCTGGTCTGGGGAGCCAGAAGCGCCAGGGCGTTGTTCAGACCGGCCGAACTGCTGCTCATGAAGATTCCTCCAACTACTACTGACGAAACGGGCCTTTCCCGGAAGATCGGCCCGCGTCGTCCTTAGCTTTAGACTGGGGTTATGCCAGCAACTTCAGGAGCGCCTGCGGCATGGAGTTGGCCTGCGCCAGCGCGGCGATGGAGGACTGCTGGAGGGTCTGCGCCTTGGCCAGGTTCGATGCTTCGGCGGCGACATTGGCATCCTTGATGGAGGATTCCGACGCCGTCAAGTTCGTGATCTGGGAATTGGCGAGGTTGGTGGCGTAATTGAGCAGGTTCTCGCCCGAACCCACGGCGCCCTGCACGACGCCGAGGTTGCTGATCGCGGTCTGGATGAGCCCCAGCGCGGCAGTTGCGGCCGTAACGGCAGCCGCCTCGGTGGCGCCGGTGATGGTGGTACCGGCAACCAGACCCAAGCCAGTAGCGTCAACACCGTTACCGCCGTTGGTCAAATCCACGGTCACCTGGTTGTCGGTAGGAGCGCCGGTGTCGCCGCCGCCGATGAAGATCGCGAGCGCGGCGGTGTTGTACTGCGACGAACCGATGGTGCCGGTGGTCGACGTGGTTCCGCCGGTGGCCATACCGATGTTGCCGGCCTGGCGCGTGATTTCGCCCAAGACCGACTGGAACTCGTTATCCAGCGTGGTGCGGTTACCGGAGAACGTTCCGCTGGCCGATTCGGTGGCCAGCGTCTGCAGCCGGTCCAGAAGGTTGGAAATGTTGCTCAACCCGCCATCGATAATCTGGAGGATGCTGGTTCCGTTGGCGGCGTTGATCACGCCCTGCTGCAGCTCGGCAACGTTGGCCTGCAATTGATTGGCAACCGCGAGACCGGCGGCGTCGTCTCCCGCATTGTTGATGCGGTAGCCGGACGTCAATTGCTGAATCGTGTTGCTTTCAAAGTTGGCGTTGACATTGAGTTGTTGTTGCGCGAACAGCGACGTGACGTTAGTTTGAAGTGAGATCATATTTGTCCTCTTTCGTCCTTTACTCGGCTTTCGCCGAATCACGCCATTGTCGAGCGTGCAGTACTCTTTTCGATGATGCGGTCCGTTTTTTCAAAGTTTTTTTGGATTTTTTGGCTGCAAGCCAAACACTGTCGAAAGATCGACGCTCCTCGGCGTCGAGGGAAAGCGGGCTTTGGCTCGAGTTCCCTGTCACCGGCGTTTGTCCTTCTGAGCGGTTTCTTCCGGACGCACTTTCAGCGCGTTCATGATGACGATGTCCACGCGGCGGTTGCGTGCGCGGCCCTCCGGCGTATCGTTGGAATCGATGGGAAAGGTATCGGCGCGGCCGACCACCGAGAAGCGCTCGAGCGGCAAATGAAAGGCGCCCGTCAGCGTTTCGAGTACCGCGATGGAGCGCGCGCACGATAATTCCCAATTGCTCTTGAATCGAACGTTGTGGATGGGGATCGAATCGGTGTGTCCCTCGAGCTGGATGGAATTGGGAAGAGCGCCGATGACTTCGGCCAGTCTTTTGCATGGCGGGGAGCGTGGATGGATCGAGCGCGTCTCCGCCGGACGGAAAGAAGGCGGACTGGCGCAAGCTGATGACGAGGCCGCGCGGCTCGAGTCGAATCTCGAGCTTGCCTTCGCGGATTTCTCTTTCCAGGTCCTTATTCAAGCGGTCGAGCGAGGGCATGAGTTCGATGACTTCTTCGGGCGGCGCCTCCTTGGCCGCGCGTTTCGCGCCGCCCGGGCCTTTCATCATCGCATTGCCCTGTCCCTTGTCGTCCACGGTGCCGCCCAGAACTTTCGCCACGGCCGGCGGGACGCTGAAGGAGCGGCCGTCGTCGAGCGCCTTCTCCACGGCTTCAGAAACCTGCTTGGCGCGCGCCTTATCCGTTTGCGACGAAGCGAACATCACCACGAAGAACGCAAACAGCAGCGTGATGAAGTCGGCGTAAGAGACCAGCCAGCGTTCATGGTTTTCAGGCTCGTGCGAGTCGTGCTTCTTGGGCATGGTTCTAGCCTTCGGCCGCCGCCCGTGCAGCTCCACGCGGGGCGCTGGCCTTGTCGGAGGTCCTGGCGGGCGCGCCGGCTTCGCCATCGGCAAAGGCGTCCAGCTTCACGCGAATCAGTTTGGGGTTGAGGCCCTCGACGATGCTGCAGACGCCTTCCAGCATGAGCTCTTTGACGTGCAGGGTGTCCCGCAGCCGCGCTTTGATCTTATTGGCGGCGGGCAAGAAGAACAGATTCGCGGAAGCCACTCCGTATACCGTAGCGACAAAGGCCACGGCGATTCCGCGGCCGACCTCTTCGATGTTCTCCAGGTGTTTCATCACCTGAATCAAGCCCAGCACGGCGCCGATGATCCCGATGGTGGGCGCGTATCCGCCGGCGGCTTCGTACACCTTGGCAATGGCCTCGCCGCTGCGCTGCTGCAGCGCCAGATCGAGCTCCATCATGGCTTCGCAGTTCCTGCAAATCCGTGCCGTCGACGCTCAACGAGATGGCCTTGCGCAAGAACGGGTCGGTCATGTTCTGCAAGATCGTTTTCGAGCGAGATGATGCTGTTCTTGCGCGCCTTGGTGGCGTACCCGATGATTTCTTCGATGACCTCCTGGGGATCTTCCTTTTTTTCGAAGAAGACGTTCCCGAGATATTTCGCGGCGCGGAGCAGGGTCTTCAATGGAGTGGTTACCATGACGGCGCCGATGGTGCCGCCCAGCACGATCATCAGCGCGGTGACTTGGGCGATGTCGGTGAGCTTGCCGCCCTCGATCACCAGACCGCCCAGAATGCAGCCGCCGGCCAGCAACAACCCTCCGAGGGTCGCGATATCGGGCCGGCTGGATGGCTTGTTATTTGCCATGCACTTCCTTCACGTGGCGCGCTTTCATTTGGCCGGCGATACCGCCATTCGCTGAACGGCCCCCAAGTTTTCCGCGCCCCCATCGGACTTGATGGGACAGGCCGCGGAGGCCATGATCGCTTTACGGAATTCAATCACCTTGTCCACGATCTCTTCGGCTGACTCCAGGACCAGGAACTTCTGCCCATTGGTGAGAGCGACCACGGTGTCCGGCGTGACCTCGACGTGCTCAATCAGATCCGCATTGACGATGAGTGGTACGCGGTTCAGCCTGGTCAGCCTGATCATATAGCTCACTCCCCGGGGCGGTCCTTTCAAGATATGGCGGCTCGCTCTTCTATCGTCTATTCCGGCCCAAACGTTTACGACTTATTTGGGGGCCTTGTGGCGCGTTAAGTTCCGGACAATAAAGTATTTGGGGGCGTCCGCCGATGCTAGAAGCAGGCTTCACCTTCAAGCATGGAATCGAATTGGACCAAGGCCGAGTTCAGGACCGCCGGTAAGCTGCAGGGCGGCGTGCCCGGGGAGCTGGTGCGTTTGGCCAACGAGACCTTGGCGCGCGAGCTCACTATCAGCCTGTCGGCTTTCTTGCGAACGTCGATCGCCGCCACGTACACGGGCGGCGGGGAGATGCCGTACGGCGAATTTCCGGTCAACGACATCCAGTGTTTTGGCTCAGCGCTGGCCCGCCCGGACGACCGCAAGCTGATCCTCGTGATGCAGCATTCGGTGCTGCTGCCCCTGGTCGGGATCGCATTGGGGGCGAAGGCCGGGACCTTCGGTTCCGAGGAACGGAAGCCGACTGAAATCGAGCTGCAAGTGGTAAGCCTGTTATACCGGTTGATCTTGTCGGATGCGTACCGGGCTTGGGCGACGTTGATGCAGGCGCCGCTCGAGACGGTGGCGCTGGAATTCGAGCCCGCGCCGGCGCGCACTCTACCGCCCACTGAGCCGGTTTTCGCGGCGCGTTTCGAGATTACCGTGGGAGAGCAAACCGGACAGCTTACGCTGCTGACGCCGCCGGAGCTGTTCGCAACCGTGATCGAGAAAGATGAAGATCCGGCACATCGCGAGAAGCCCGAGCCGGCTACCGTGGAGTCCACCCTGGAGATGCTCATGGGCGGGCAAGTGGCGATTAGCGTATGGCTGGACGGCGCGCAAATGCGATTAGGAGATCTTCTACGCCTGCAAGAAGGGCAAATCGTCCGGCTGGACCACCCGGTGGAGCGCCGAGCGGTGTGCGCGCTCAACGGCCAAACCAGCTTTAGCGGGCAAATCGTGAGCACGGGACAGAAGCGGGCCTTCCAGGTGGAAGAGTTTATCGGCTGATTCAAACGCCGCGGGCCTGGGCGAGATGTTCCAAGAGCCGCACCGCTCCCCTGCTTTGGCTCTGGAGCGATTCAACGGCCCCGTGCAACGCTTCCATCCGCTCCATCTCGAAAGTGCTGGCGTGATCCGCGCGTGAGGTGAGGCGGCGGGCGTGTTCCAGCTCGTATTCGAGACTGGCGCAATGGCCGCTTTTCCAAGCGACTAAAATGCGCCCCGCCAATTGCGAGACGCCTTCCTGTGGGGCTAGCTTCGGTTGCGGCATGGTGATCCTCGTATCGAAGATCCAGCGGCAGGATTGAAAGAAACTTGTCGGGAAAAAGTACTTACTCAGTACTAAACAAAAACGGCGGCGGGGGTCAAACCGCACCCTCCCGCCGCCGGCTGGAACCAGGCCAATTCTGGCCGGAGCCTGGTTAGTTGACAGCCACTGTTACACCGGCCTGGCTGGTTACCCCGCCGATCGTAACCGCAACCGGGAGGTCGCCCGCTGCGGCTTTGGTCGGGACGGTGGCATTAATTTGATACAGGCCGGTAACCGAACCGGATACCCAGCCCGCATAGGTGACGGTAGCTCCCAACCCGCCGATGCTCACCGTTACCTGGTTGGCGCTGGCGAAGCAAGGAGGCAGCTTATTGGTTTGGATTTCGGTCCCGACCAGCACCGCGCCGTCGGCCGTAGCGGGCGCTGTGATCCCCTCGGCAGTTACGTAGCTAGCTACCGAAATACATGAGCTCGGGAACTTAGCCGCTGTCGTGGAGGCGGTATCGGGCGCACTGCTGTTGGGTATGCCAAGGCCGGTGGCATAAATCACCACCGTGCTCCCTGGGGCGGCCTTGTTAGTGTCGGAATTCACCGTAAAGTTGGACAGCAGGATCGCGCCCTGACCTTGGCCGGTAGAGGACGTTGTAAAGATCCCAGGATTCACGGTTGCTGGGGCCGCAAGAAATGGCTGGCTGGAATGGATGCCGGAGGTGACAACGAATTGCAAGCCGGTAATCGCTGCGGTGGGGATGGCTCCCGAGGGAACCATCAGGTTGATCTGATTGTTGCTGACGAACAATATGTTGGCGTCGGCGATCAATGTGCCATCCTGCTTATTGACCTCAACCGTCAGCGCGACTCCGCCGGCCGTGACGGTGGTGGGAAAGCGGGAGACGCCGTCGAGCGTGCCGATGACCGGGGTTCCGGCCACGGGTCCAAAGTTGTCCCCAAAGATGGTGACCATCTCATAGGGTGCGAACTTCGGCGTAGCGCCGGACGCGGGAACTTCCAGTGCCGCGCCATCCGTGACCGTATAGATAATGGGGTCGGTGGTCACGTTCAGTGTCGCGGTTACCGGCGTTTCACCACCCAAGCCGTTCGTGATGCTGATCGTAACGGGCTGCACCGTGTTTAGGATGCTCACAGGAGTAGCATCTTCCCAAGGAATCGTAAGGATCATGGTAGTGGGGTTCACCACGCTCACTGCGCCGTGAACAGCTCCAACCGATGAGATAATGGTCGTGAGGTCAGTTAATGTGACAGCGCCGTACGCGACGGAAACCGTCGTCGCAGACGTGTAGCCCTGGGCGAGCGTACCAAAGCCCGAACCCGTGACCACGACCGTCAGACTGCCGGAGCCGTGCTTGGGCGTGTAGGCGGGGAAGATCGGGTTGGTGGCGCTGAGGGTCGCGTTCGGCTCAGTGACGTTGATCACGATGTTAATGTGAATGACGGTGGGGCCGGAACCGTAGGTAATGGTCACTTGCCCTTGCAGGCTGTCACCCACCTTCGAGTTTTGGAGGACGTCGGTCAGGAAGTTGAGGCTGACTGGAGTTCCGTAGTTGTAGGCGATGGCGCTGGTCGCGCCGAGTTGTATCCAGTCCACCGTGTTGGCAGGAGTGGTTACGCTCGACCCGGTGCTGAACGACACCGGTGAATCGCTCGAAAGGACCGTCAGGGCTGCGCTGGGATATGGAGTGGAACCGTAAACCCAGGGAATGGTGATGGTGCTATTGTCCGCTTCAGCCGCGCCGTTGTACTGGACGCTCACGGTGGAGGCGACGTCGGCTACCGCCAGGCTGACCGGTATGACCAGGTCCTGATAGCCGCTGACTCGCACGTGAACAGGGGCGCTATAGACGCCCGCGGTCAACGAACCGGCGGCGGCGCTCGCCACGAAACTGACCGAAACGGCCGGTCCCGGACTTGCAGGCACGGCGGTATTGCCGGTTTCGGTGTAGGTCAGCCAAGAGGGCACCGTGGTCGGGTCAATCACGAACAGGTCGGCGCCCGAAGCGATCGTCAAGGTCACTGGGACCGCCGCTCCAGGGGTGGACGGTAACTGATAGCTGATCGATACGAAGGTCGGCGAGGCCGTGAGCGGCGAGGCCGGAGTGGCCGCTTGCGCGAAGCCCGCGCAGAACAGGAGCGCGGACGCGGCGACGAGAATCTTGTTAGCAGAAAACTTTAACATGGACTGAATCCTTTCCAAAATCGTGTGTACGGCTTCGATACCCACGCTGCTGGCGATTATCCGTTTGGGTACGTTCTTCTATCGGGATTTCGGGCCGAATATTGAACGTTTTTTTAAGAGTTCGTCCACAAATGGCACTAGCGCGGCGAACGTACCGGGGCAAGCAGCGGCGCGAATGCGGGTAAGCAGTATGAGGCCCCCAGGCAGCGCTAAGTGAGTTTGGCGTGCGTGTCGACGCGCGCGGCTCAGCAGCATTAGCCAATCGGCAAATAGTCGAACAACGTGCTGGTGGGCTTATGCGCCTGAGCAGACATCGCGGCGTTGAGGGATGTGGAAGCCTGCGTCACTTCGACCGCGAGAGAGGCGGTGTCGGCGTCCTGAAGGCTGCTGAGCTGCGTCTGGTCCTGAGTCTGAAACTTCTGCGCCAGACTGAGGGCAGAAGTGATTTGGTTTTCCGCCGCGCCGTAGAAGCTGGTCTGAGCGTCCACATAGTTGGCCGCGCCTTGCAGTGTGTTCACTGCCGCCGTGATGTTGGGGCTGCTTCCGCTCTTGAGCGCTGTCACTAATCCATTGAGGGCCGCGAAAGCGTTGTTGGCGGTGGGATTGTCGCCGGCGTCGCGCTGATCGAACAGGTCTTGCGCGGTCATCGAGACTGGAAATTTCACGCCCGACGGACCGGCTACTTGCAGCGTAGACTGTTGCGGCGTGATGAGGCGATCGACGCCGGTAGGGCTGGCGGTGTCCACTTGATAGGGCGGAGAACTGCTGGCGTCGCCGCTGAAGACGTACACGCCGCCAACGTTGGTGTTGGCGATGGCGACCAACTGCGCCTCGATGGCCTGAACCTGGGCGGCCAAAGTCTGCTGCGATGTGCTAGACACGATATTGCTGGCGCCTTGAGTGCCGAGCGAAACAGCGGAATTGAGCAACTGAATCGCGCTTTGAACGCCCGAGTCCGCCGCTTGAACTTGGCCCTGAATGGAGGTCAGGTTCTGGATGGTTTGATTGTTCTGACCCAACTCGGCGCGAGCGACGAAGATATCCTGCACCGATTGCGGCGCATCCGAGGCTTGATTGACGCGCAGGCCGCTGGAGAGCTGCTCGTCGGCCTGGCTGAGATTGTTCTGAAGAATACTCAACGACGCGAGGAATTGCTCGTTGCCGGGATTGAGGCCGCTGATCATAAAGTCTCCTTCGTCATGCGCGCATTACTGAACCATGCTCATGAGTGACTGCGTGAGTTGGTCGATCACCGTCACGACTTTGCTGGCTGCCTGGTAGGAACTCTGCAACTGGACCAGCCGGACCGCCTCCTCATTGAGAGACACTCCCGAAACCTGCTGCTGCAAGCTTTTGGCTTGCGCCACCAATTGCGCTTGCGCGGAAGCCGCGGTGTTCGCGTTGTTGACCGCATTTCCGACTGTGGATACCAGCGAACCGAAATACTGCGTGAATCCTTGCCCCGTCGATGGGCCCGGGGGTGCTGGAGTCCAAGCCCGCGAGCGTAAGCGCAGTGCCGTTGGCGGTGAACGGCGGTCCGGGATTCGCCGCGGCAAGCTGACTGCCGGTGATGCCCGCGGTGACAGACAGAGTGGAGGCGATGCCGGCGGGTGAAACGGGGTTATACGTGAACAACGGGCCACCGGATTGATACGGCGGCGTTGTGGTAGTGGAACCTTGCGCCAGCACGGTATTGACGCTGTCTGCGAGGCCTTTTGCCAGCGTGTTTAGTCCGCCCACCTGCTGCCCGCCGCCGATGAGGGAAGGCAGCAAGCTGTTCCGAACGTTGAGCAAACCGGCGAGGCTTCCGGATGTGATCTGGCCGGTGATGTCTTTACCGCTACTGTCGAAGATACTGATGGTTGCGGGAGCGCCCGGATTCCCGCTGTTGGATGTAGTATTGTTTCCCTCTGAAATCGGGTTGATCTGGGTGCCCACTACCAGCGGTGTCTGGCCGCCCAGGAGCACGGTGACGGTTCCAGAAATGCCCTTGAACACCTGCACATTCGCCAGGCTGGAGAGATTCTCGAGACTGCTTTCCACTTGCGCGCTCAAGCCGGCGTCGGGCGTCGATTCCTGAGCGATGGCGGCATTATAGGACTGGATGGTCGGCGGCGTCCTGATTGATTTGAGTAACGGTGGTCTGAATATCGTTGGTGACGTTGATCTGAATAGTGCCGAGCTGGTCGGCGGCTTGCTGGAATGCGGTGGACGCCTGCTGGGCCGCGTTGAGAACCGCATTCTGATAGTTTGCGTTACCGGGTTGGGTACTCCACTGCGAAAAACTTTGGAACAACTGATTCAAGGCAGAAGGGATCGCGCTAGTGGAGGAGACATCGAAGACGTTTTGCAGGGGCGCCAGAGTGGTCTGGAGCTGTTGATACATCCCTTGCAGCGATAGTTGTTCCTGCACCGCGGTATCGGCATAGGAACTGCGCGTATCTTGAGTTGATTCCTGCACGCCGCCGGAGAGACCGGTATTGGGCTGAAAGGGCTGCGAGATCAACTGGGGCACCTGTTCGGCGTACCCCGGGCTGTTGGCGTTGGCGACGTTGTTCTGCGTGACGTCGATGGCGCGCTCGAACGCCTGGAGCGATTGGCCGGCCGACGTGAGGGCCGAAAAGAGACTACCCATGGCGTTTGATTCCCTTCATGCTCAGCCTTCCACGCTCAGCTTCTTCACCAATACCAGCGGAGCGGCTTGACCGCTCTTGGTATATCCGCCCCGGCGGGCGCGAACCGCCTGCAACCAGCCGGAAAACATCTTGTCCGCCTGCGAGAAATAGCGCGCAAGCACGGCTACTTCGTCTTGCAGCGCTACCACGCCCGAGCGAAATTCCAAGTCCGGCTTGGAGCCGTTTTGCCGCAGGATAGCAGCCACGCAACCCAACTGAACTTCAACGTCCCGCAACAGGGCGGCGGATTCATCGGCCGCTTCCGCCGATGGCCGGGAGAGCAGCTGCTTGACCTGGCGCATGCGTTCCCGGGCGGTCTGGAGGCACTCGCGCGCATCGCCATATTCGGTGGTCGTCTCCATAGCTGTTTCCGGGAGCCGGCGTGCTAGTCTCCGGCGAGGTGGGCGCTGATCAGCGCGCTGCTGATTTCCTGGGCGGATGGATTGTACTGATTGTTTTGGACCAGCGCCTTCAACTGCTGGACGCGGGCCGCGCGCGCGGAAGAGCCCGCGGTGAGCGCCTGTTGGACGAGATTCAACGAATTTGTGAGCGAAATAGAATCGCTTGTCGTGCCGGCGGCGCCGGCGGAAGCGTTCGCCGCCGAGGCTTCCGTAGTACGAGATGAGCCGGATGTCTGCTCCAGGTTCAGCCGCGACGTGCCGGGGGTCTCATTGTTGTTGATGTTGTTCACGGTCATCGGTTCCTCCCCTAACCCGCTATCCTCATCGAAAGCTTTCGTATCGAAGATTTTTCCGGCATATTTAAGCTTTCTCCAGCGAATCGGTGGCGGTTGGGGCCGCCAAGACAACATCCTGATATGGCCGCATGACGATGCGGTGGACTTTCACCAGCAGATCCACCTCGCCCTGCGGCAGGCGGAGAGATCCAGCAATGCGCTCGGGTGACTGGCCCAGGCGATGCATTTTCAATACCTTGCTCCGGAGGGTGTTGTTCACGCCGCTGGTCCCGGCCGCCGGCGAGGCAGGCAGTAGAGAATTACCGGGTTCTTCGATCTCCTCCAACTTGGATTTCAGTTGGGCGATTTCGGCGGATAACCGGGCCGTTTCCGTCTGGAGAGCGGACTCGTGCTTTCCGGCGCGGCTGCGGAGGTCGCGCACGCGCTGGCTGACCGTGAGCATGACTCCCAGGACGAGAATCAGATTGCCGGCGACGGTGAGATAAGGAAGGAGCGTCAAGAACATGGGGTCACCTCAATTTCTCGGAGAGCGTCAACAGATCCGCCGCTCCGCCTTCCGCCTCCGGGTTTTCGCCGCGCGATGCGATCTTGGTGATGCGCACGCCATAATTTCCCGAGACCACCACGACTTCGCCGTGCGCGATGACGCGGTCGTTCACGATGATCTCCACCGGGTCGTCCGGCGAGCAGTCCAGTTCCACCACGGCTCCGCTTCCGAGCTCCGAGATGTCGCGCAAACGGAGCTGCGTGCGGCCCAGCAGCACGCGGATGGGCAGCTTAACGCCCATGAGCAAAGGCGCGGCGCGGGATGGCTCGGCGGTTCGCGGCGATTCGGGAGGCGAACCCGGCGCGGGCGCCCCGGCGCTGGCTTGCTCTTCGCCCGACGCTGGTGGGGCCTGCGTGCTTTCTTCCTGATCGGCCATTAGAGGATTCCTCGCGTGGAGGGCCACTTCTTGATGACGTAGGCTCGCAGCCGCAGAACCGCCTGCGATTTGAGCTGGCAAACGCGCGTGGTGTGCATGCCCAGGATCTCAGCGATTTCGTGCAGATTCTGTTCTTCCATGAAGTACAAGGTCAGGATGGTCCGCTCCAGGCGCGGCATCTTGCTCACTGCGTCGGCCAGCAGTTTTTCAAGCTCAGCGCGTTCGAGAATGCGCGCGGGGAGGTTTTCTTCATCGTGCGCGATATAACGGAGCAGCTTGCTTTCGCTAAACCCGTCGGCGATTTCGTCGAGGCTGCCCAGGGTGATGCCGCGCAACTCGGCCAGCAGCTCCTGATATTCGCCCAGGGGCATGTTCAACTCGCCCGCAATCTCTTCCTCGCCCGGGACGCGCTGCAGGCGCTGCTCGGCGGCGCCAATGGCGGCTTCAATTTCCTTCAGCCGTTTCCGCTTGTGCACGGGGACGCCATCCAGGCCTCGAATGCTATCGAGAATTGCGCCGCGTATGCGATGCTCGGCATAGGTCTTGAGCTTCACGTTGTACTTGGCGTCGTAGCTATCCACGGCGTTGATCAATCCGATGACGCCTGCCGAGACCAGATCGTCCAGGCCGACCGCGCCGCCGATCTTCTCGTGAATGCGCATCGCCACCCAGCGCACGTGGGCCAGATTTTCCAGGATCAGCCGCTCGCGCTCATCCGGCTCCAGGGCCGGTGTGGAGGCGTAGTAGGCCGCGTTCGCTAAGAGATTAGAAGCCATGTTATGCCGCCGAAACCGCCTCCGCAGCTTCCCGGCGGAACACGGACGCGAGCAGCACGGGTGCGCTGGCCGGTTCCATGTCTTCCGGGATATTCTGGCCGCTCGAAAAAAATGAAAGCGGCTTGTCCGCTTCGAGCGTGGTGGAGAGGATCGCTCCCTGCGAGTCCGTCTCGTCGAGCTTGGTGAACAACAGATAGTCGGGCTCCAGGGCGGCGTAATCGCGCACGCAGCGCGCCAAGCTTTCGCGCTTCATGGAGGCGGGCAGCACCAGGTGAACGCGTTTGTTCGGCATCCGCTTGAGACAGTCGGCGATTTCTTTCAGGTGGTCGATTTCCGACGGGCTGTAACCGGGCGTGTCCACTAACACGACGCTCTTGTTGCGGGATTCCTCCACCGCCGCGGTGAACTCCAGCATGGAATTGACGGCGGCGAATCCGACGCCGATGATTGCGGCGAAGCTGCGGAGCTTTTCGTGCGCGGCGACGCGATAGGGGTCCACTGATAGGATGCGGACCGACAGTCGCCTGGCCAAGCCTTCGCGAACCGCGACTTTGATCAGGCTGGTGGTTTTGCCCCCGCCGGCGGGGCCGACGAATACGGTCACCTTGCCCGGTTCCTGCGTTGTTTCCGAGTGGAACGGCGGCGCGATGCGGAGTCTTTTCGACGCCAGCTCCGCGGCGTACGCTGACAGCGGAAGCAGGGACGACGGTTGATCGAGCGACAGTTGATCGCGCAGACGGGCAGCGGCCGAGACCAGATCGCGCGCCACGCTACTGGACAGGTCCGATGAAACCAGTTGGCCGAACAACTCCTCGGCATCGGAAGAAGCGTGCTCCGGCGATCGGGCGCCTTGCAGCGTACTCTTGATTTCCTGCAACTGAGCGCGCAGGTTCTGCAGTTCGCTGGAAAGATCGGCAGCGGGTGCGGCCGCGCGAGGCCGCGCACCTTGTGCCTGAAGACCGAACACGACCTCATACGCGCCGAGACTGCGCGCCTCGGGCGTCGCGCGGCGCGAGGTGATCAGCATGGCGTCCGGGCCCAGTTCCTGACGGGCCTCTTGAATGGCCTGTTCGACCGAGCCCGCGAAAAACGATTTGATTCGCATGGAAGCTGTCGGTTGTTCCATTTCTTATCCAATCCACCCCAGCGATTTCACTTTGATTTCCGGCGGCACTTCGCTGTGCGAAAGCACGGTGACTTCGGGGAACGCAGTCTCGAGCAGTTGCTTGACGAAGTAGCGAATGGACGGGTTCACCAGAACGACGGCTGAAGAATCGGGGCGTTCTAGCTTGCGCGTGATGCGGCCCACCAGATCGCGCGCGGCCTGCGGCGCGAGACCAAGCACGCTGTTGTGCTCGCTGTGCTCCACTACCGCTTCGACGGCGTGCTCCGCGGACGGCTCCACCAGATACGCGGCGAGCTCACTGTGGTGGTTCACATGCGAGCTGATGATGGCCCGGCGAATCGCTTGCCGCACATATTCGGTGAGCAGCACCGGGTTCTTCGTCATTTGCGCTCCTTCGCTCAGGGCCTCCAGGATGGTTACTGAGTCGCGGATCGGGACCCGCTCCCGCAGAAGATTCTGAAGCACTCTCTGGATCACAGAAAGCGATAGCATTTTTGGCACCAAATCCTCGACCACTTTGGGATTGGATTGAGCCACCCGGTCGCAGAAGTTCTTGGTGTCCTGGCGGCTGAACAGTTCATGAGCGTGCCGCCGCACAACCTCGGAAAGGTGGGTTCCCATGACGCTTACGTCGTCGACTACCGTGTAACCGCGGCTGCGCGCGAAGGCTGAGCGTTCGGCGGGAATCCAAAGCGCGGCGAGCTGGAAAGCCGGATCCTTGGTGGGAGTGCCTTCCACGCTGCCATCCACTCCAACCGCTGGAATGGCGAGTTCCTGGCCCGCGGGGAGCTCGTAGCGCCCCATTTCCACGCCTTTGATGAATATCGTGTATTCGCGGGCTTTGAGCGCAACGTTGTCGTTCACCTTCACGGGCGGCAAGAAGTAGCCGAGTTGCGAGGCCAGGTTTTTGCGGATGCCGGAGATGCGCTGCAAGAGCCGCGAGTTTGCGCCGCCCTCGACCAGCTTCACCAGACCGAGACCAACTTCCACCGTCAGCGGGTCCACCTGAAGGAGAGCTTCGATGTTTTCCTTGGCCGGTTTTTCGGCGGCCTCCGTCGAGGTTTTGACTGAAGCGTCGTTTTTCCGACGCATGCGCCAGCCGATGACGCCGAGCCCGCCGCCCAAGGCCAGGAACGGAATGGTGGGCAAGCCGGGGAACAGAGAAAGCGCGACGAGCACGCCGGCGGCCAGCAGCAGCGGTTCCGATTTGCCGAAGACCTGGCTTTGGAACTGCGCGCCGAGCCTGGCGTCGGAACTGGCACGAGTGACAATCAAGCCCCCCGAGATGGAGATCATGAGCGCGGGAATTACGGTGACCAAACCGTCGCCGATGGTGAGCACCGTATAGGTTTGAATCGCAGCCCCGAGATCCATTTTGTGCTGCAGGACGCCGATCAGGAATCCGGCGATGATGTTCACGCCGGTGATGATAATGCTGGCGATGGCATCGCGCTGGGTGAATCGCGACGCGCCGTCCATGGCTCCGTAGAATTCGGCTTCGCTCGATAGTTCGCGGCGGCGGCGGCGCGCCTCGGTCTCGTCAATCAACCCGCCGTTCAGATCGGCGTCGATGGACATTTGCTTTCCGGGCAGAGCATCCAAGGTGAAGCGCGCGGTGACTTCGGAAATGCGCACCGAACCGTGGTTGATGACGACGTATTGAATGGCGATGAGCACGCAAAAAATGACCGCGCCGATAATGTAGTTGCCGCCCACGACAAAGCTCCCGAAGGCTTCGATGACGTGGCCCGCCGCGGACGTTCCGGTATTTCCATTCAGCAGAGATCAGGCGCGAGGAAGAGACGTTGAGCGCGAGACGGAAAAGCGTCAGCAGCAACAGGACCGTGGGGAAAACGCTGAACTCGACGGGACGGCCGATGTACATCGCCACCATCATGACGATGACCGACATCATCAGATCCAATACGATCAGAATGTCCAACAGAAAGCTGGGAAGGGGCGTGATGAGCGCGACCACGATGAGCAGAACCGCGATGGGGACCGCGAGTTCGCCCACGTTTGAAAGGCCGACCGCGCTTAGGGGATTGGGGGCCGGCGCCGGACTACTGATGGCACGCGCTTGAGCCATGGACTGCTAGGCGCACACTTCCAGTGATTTGAATTTTGAGAGCAGAGTGGTGCGCTTCATATGGAGCATGCTGGCGGCGCGCGCCTTGTTGCCGCCCGATTTCGCGAGCGCCCGTTCGAGCAGCCGCCGCTCGATGCCGTTCATCAGCTCTTCAAAATTGATTCCGGACTCCGGCACGTCGAGCGAAGAGAGCGAGCCGAATTCGGATGTCTGGACCTCGGCGGGAAGATCGAAGTCGCCAGGATAAAGAATGGCGCGAGCGCCGCTCAACGCGGCCGCCGATTCCAGGGCATGTTCCAGTTGCCGCACGTTGCCGGGCCAGGAATACTTCAGGAACATTTCCATGGCTTGCGGCGAAACGTGTTTTCCCCAAGCCGGTTCGTGCTCCGCGATCTTGTTGACGAAGTGCGCGGCGAGTTCGGGGATGTCGGAAGGACGCTCGCGAAGAGCGGGCATGCGGAGCGCGACGACGTTCAGGCGGTAGTACAGATCCTCGCGGAAGCGCCGGTTGGCGACCGCTTCGAGCAGATTGACGTTGGAGGCCGCGATGACGCGGACGTCGATGGAGACGCGGTTCCGAACTGCCGATGCGCTGAATCTCGCGTTCCTGCAGAACGCGCAAAAGCTTGGCTTGCAGCGGCAGCGGCATCTCGCCGATCTCGTCCAGAAAAATAGTGCCGCGGTGGGCCTGCTCGAACAATCCGACGCGCGCATTGACGGCTCCGGTGAAGGCTCCCTTGGTGTGGCCGAAGAGTTCGGCTTCGAGCAGATGATCGGGAAGCGCGGCGCAATTCACGGCAACCATTCTGGAAGCGGACCGGCTGCTGGCCATATGCAGCGCGCGCGCGGCCACTTCCTTGCCGGTGCCGGTTTCGCCGGTGATCAGAACGGTGGAGCGCCGGTTGCCGACCAGTTCGATGATCTCGACTACCTCACGCATGGCGCCGCTGGAGCCGACCAGTAGATCGCGCCAACTCCGCGCGGGTTGCGAAGCGGCATTCGATTGTCCGCCAAGCGATTTTCCGTAGTAGTGGCGGATGGCCACAGCCAGCAGTTCGCACAGTTCTTCGGGTTTAACGGGGTGCGAGACGTACTGAAAAGCGCCGCGCTGCGTCAGGTCGAGTGCTCTTGCAAACGGAGCCCGCGGGTTCGTAAATGACGATGGGGACCCTGCAGCCTTGTCGTGGATCTGTCGCAGCACCTCCGAGCCGGAAGATCCCGCCATCGGCAGGCGAACCAGCACGGCGTCGATGGGGCTTGCCTTGAGCGAATCGAAAGCATCCTCGAGGCTGGCTGCAAACAGCACCTGGAGTTTTTCAGGGCCGTCCTTGACGAAAACGTGCTGAGTGCCAGTGGCGCTTTCGTCAATCCAAAGTACAGTGTTCACACTAAACGCTCCGCTCCCAAAGTGAGGTAACGCATCTAACTTAGCCTTGTGGTTACAAGATCGGAGGTTCAAAGCGAAGACTTGAGACGCGGCGGTCTCTTTCGTTGATGTTTCCCGGCCAATGTTTAACATTTCTTTTGTGGGGTAGCGACTGTTACCCGCAAATGAGGGGTGAAAAAATATGTGAAAAACCCTAAGACATGCTGCGATATAGTAGCGTCGGCAGGAACTTGCGATGACGCCTTCAGACATCCGGAAAGAGTACATTTCGAGCCGCGTGTCGGCGGCCACGCCGGTGGAACTCACCCGGATGCTGTACGAAGGCGCGATTGAATCGGTGCAGGAGGCGGTTGCGGCGCATCGGCGCGGGCGACATCCTAAAGCGCGGAAACGCGGTGACCAAAGCGGTGGAGATTCTGGGAGAGCTGCGCTTCTCGCTGCGGCGGGAAGTGAACTCCGCAGTACTGCGACACTTTGGCGGGGCTGTATGGCTATCTGCAGCGCCGATTGATTCAGGCGCATGCCGAAAAATCGGAGAGCATGCTGCGCGAGGTGGGAGCCCTGATCCAGACGCTGCTGGAGGGCTGGATTGGCGCGATGAACAATCTCTCGGGAAAGCAGGATGCAGAGCGGGATGCGGGGCCTGCAGCGGCGGAACCGGCTAACGCGTCCGCGGCTAGCGCTTCGAATCCGTATTCGCCGGAACAGGGTGAATCTCAGAATCGGAGCTGGCAGTTTTAGAGTGCCCGCGTTCTAGATTTTCCGTCACCATTTTCGCGATGCCAAGTCCACCGCGGGCCGCAATGGCCTGCGAGAAACCTTGTTCGGCCATTTCCATGACTAGCGATCCGGTCTGATCGTCCTGATCGTCCTCGTTTCCGAGCCATCCGCCGCCCGAGGATTCGCGCGCCGTCTTCAACATCTGGCCGACCATGAGGGCTTCGAATTGTTTGGAAACCTCGGCGATTTTGTCGGGTTTCTTGGCCGACTGTGCGTCCAGCACCTGGTGGAAGGTCTCGCCCATCCGCCGATAGCGCGGTTCTCATTGGCTGCAATGCTTTGCTCGCGGAGGGTTGCAACGGCTGACTAGTGAGGAGCGCCGCGGGATTGAGAAGAGGAATGCCCATAGCAGGTACGCCGGGTTAGATGACTTCGATCTCCGATTCCAGTGCGCCGGCAGCTCGCAAGCTTTGTAAAATCGCGATGATGTCGCGGGGCGTGGAACCGATGGAGCTGAGAGCGCGCACCAGTTCTTCCACCGTGGCGCCTTCCTTCAGCACCACGTTGCGCGCCTTTTCTTCCTTCACTCCGACGGTCACTTGCGGAGTCACCTGGGTTGTTCCGTTGGAGAACGGTCCCGGCTGGGAGACGTCGATACGTGGTCTGAATCTCCACCGTCAAATCGCCGTGCATGATGGCGACGGGCGACACGCGGACCTCCTTGCCCATCACGATGGTTCCGGTGCGTTCGTTGATTACGACCTTGGCGGGACGGTCGGTTTGCACGGTCAATGCTTCGAGCTGCGCGATGAACTCCGCGGTGCGTGTGGAGAAGGTGGCCGGGATCGCGACGCTGACCATGCCGGAGTTGTCGGCGTGAGCGATGGCCTGCGCATCCGGCGTGAAGTGGTGATTGACGACTTCGGCGATGCGGGCCGCGGTAGTGAAATCGGCATCATGGAGCTGGAGGCGCACCTGCTTGGTCGGTTCGATGGCGGGCGATGGTCGTTCCACGATCGCGCCGTTCCGGCATGCGGCCCACGGTTGGATGATTCACGATCTGGGTAGTTGCCCGCGCCGCCGGCAATGAAGCCGCCTGTCACAACAGGGCCTTGCGCAACGGAATACACCTGGCCGTCGATGCCGCGCAGGCTGGTCATCAGGAGCAGGCCGCCTTGCAAACTGGCGGCGTCGCCCATAGCCGCTACCGTAGCGTCGATCTGCATCCCCGATTGCGCGAAGGGCGGAAGCGTCGCGGTGACCATCACCGATGCCGTGTTCTTTACCAGGATGAGGGTCGGATTCACGGTGACGCCCATCTCCTGCAGCATGTTGGCAAGGCTCTGCGCGGTGAAGATGCGTTAGTTGCCGGTCACCAGTGCCTTTCAATCCGACGACGATGCCGTAGCCAATCAACTGATTGTCGCGGACTCCTTCCAGCGAGACCAGCTCCTTGAGGCGTGTCGCGGGCGAATCCGCGGCCACTGGAATTCGCAATAGAAGTCCGGCGATGAATGTAACGAATAAGAGACGCATGATTCCTGAAAGCTAGAACGGCAAGATGCCGAGCAAAATTCGATACAGAATATTGGGGCGATGAATGGAGTCGCCGATGACTCCTTTGCCGCTCACCTGGATTTCCATTTGCGCGATACGGTTGGAGGGGATGCTGTTGGTCGGATCGAGATCCACTGGCCGGATGACGCCGCGCACCGTGACCACTTGGTTCTCCGAACTGACTTGCACGCGTTTGGTCCCTTCAATCACCAGATAGCCGTTAGGCAACACGTGAGTCACGCGAGCGCTCAGATTCGCTGTGAGGACAGCTCCCCGGCTGGTCTCGCCGGTTCCCTGCAGCTGGGTTTGCGTGTTGTTGTTGGCGAGATTGGCCCACGGTCCAGCGGCTTTCGTCACCCCGGCCAGCGCGGTGATGCTGCTTTTGGCCGTGGATTGCCGCTGGGTCTTTACATCTCCCGTCGCGACAGCTGAGAATGTCTCACTTACGACGATGGTTACTAAGTCGTCCACGCGGCTGGCCCTCAGATCCATGCCCAAATTGGAGAAAAGCGCATTCGGCGACCAGGTGGACCCGGGCGGAGGCGCGGCTTCGGGCAGCTTGGAGTCCCGATAAGCGTCGGCTGATGTACTTATCCAATGGCGACGGCTCGGGCGGCGTTTGATTTTTCTTCTTGTCCTTCGGTCCAGCGGCGCTGCCAAGGGCCGCGCAGAGCAATAGAAGGCTCAGCGATGCGAAGGTTCATTGGACCCTCGTCGGCCAGGGCGTGTTTTGTTCCGTGGATGGCCAAGCCATTACCAGAGCTTTATCTTTTCCTTCGATTCGCGCCCGAAAGGTCTTTCCGCTGTGCGCGTTCTTGAGCGTGATCATGTCGCCTTGTCTGCCTGGACTCTCGGCGACTGCGGGCATGCGCAGTTGAGCGGCGCCTGAGATAGCGGTCACGTCCACCAGATCGCCGCGCTGCACTTGGAGCGGCTCAATCAGGTCGGCCCGGAACACGGGCAGTCCCACGCGGATGGCGCGCCGCGGCATGCGTCCGATGACTTCGTCGAGATTGCGGGCGATGTCGTTGCGCAACGGAAAATCGTCGTAGGTCTCGATGCGTACCTGATCGGGCGCGACGGTCTGCCCCGGCAGGATCAACTGAGTGGCCACCACCCGCGTCATGGTGGCGGAGATCTTCACTCGGGCCCACACGGAGAACTTGCGCGAGCCATGATAGATCACTTCGCCGCGCCACGTGACGGGCGTGTCGGGACCGGTGAGTGTGGAGGCCAGGAGGCCCGAGATGGGAAAGCTGATTTTGCCCACGGGCGCCTGGTTCCTGCTGATGGCGAGGACGTCAATGCGGGCGTCCGTCGATTGCAGCGACTCGCGAATCGCGGCGCGAACTACGTCGTCTGTGAGCGTCTGAAGGCTCCATTCGAAACACGCTTCTGCATCCGGAGCGACAGCGACGCCATAGGGAGCGCCGATGCGTTGCAGTTCAAGAGACTTGAAAACACGGCGAGCGCCGGGCGCCGGAGAGTAGCCGATTACTGCGTCGCCGGGTATCTTATCCAGGAAGGCGGGCACCGCTCTTGCCAGATCCTCGCCGTAAATGCGGTCGTTCGCGATCATTTCACAAGGCCCGGGAGTGTAGCGATCATGCTGAGAAAAAGAAGCCATATGCTCATTGCCTGAGGTTGTTCACTTGTTGATACATGTCGTCGGCGGCTTTGACGACCTTCGAATTCGCTTCATACGCGCGTTGGCTGACGATGAGGTTCACGAATTCCTGAACGATGCTGACGTTGGATTGCTCAACGTATCCTTGCATCAAGCGTGCCCAGTCCGTCCTGACCGCCCGGCGGGCCGATGACAGGAGCGCCGGAGGCGTCGGTCTGCTGGAAGAGGCTCTGGCCGAGGCTGTTCAGGCCCGAAGGATTGGCGAAGTTCGCGAGTTGAATCTGGCCGGCTTGCTGTGCCGCGGACTGTCCAGGAAGCGTGTAGCTGACGGTTCCATCGGCGGCGATTGTGAGGGAGAGAGCGTTCTGAGGAACCGTGATGGGCGGGTCGAGTAAGTTGCCATTAGGATCCACGATCTGTCCCGTATTATTCAGGTGGAAAGTGCCGGCCTTGGTGTAAGCGATCTGACCGGATGGTTGCAGGACCTGGAAGAAGCCGTTGCCCTGAATTACTAAGTCCAACGGATTGTCGGTCTCGGAAAAGTCGCCTTGCGTGAAGATGACCTCGTTCGAGACGGCTCGCGTGCCCAAGCCCAACTGCAGGCCGGTGGGAACAACGCTTTGCTGGCTGGCGGCCGCGCCGGGCTGGATCATATTCTGATACAGCAGATCCTGAAACTGCGCGCGCCTGGATTTGAATCCAGCCGTGTTGGCATTCGCGATGTTGTTCGCGATATTCTCCACGTTGGTCTGTTGCGCATTCATGCCGCTAGCCGCGCTAAACAGTGCTCGTATCATTATTTGGTCATCCTTCCGTCGATTACACCTTCGCCACTTGTTCGATGGCCTGTTTTCCCATGTCGTTGGAAATCGAAATCGCCTTCTGCATCATTTCGAATTGGCGTGTTAAACCCACAATCCGCACCGCTCCATGCGACGCGCTGACGTTGGACGCTTCGATCTTGCCTTGATACACCTGGGCGCCGGTGGCGTCCGCCGGATCCTGAGCCGTGTTGTTCCGAAAATAGTTATTGCCTTGCTTAGTAAGTCCGGTGGTGCTGGCGAACTCGGCCAACTTGATCCGCCCAATGGAATTGCCGTTCTGTGTGATTTCGCCCTCGCGCGAGACTTCGACCGGCAGCGCCGGGTTCGCTTGGAACGGCTGGCCATTCTGCTGAAGCAGCGGGTAACCTTCGCCGGTCACCAGTTGGCCCTTGGGATCGAACCGGAAATTTCCGTTGCGTGTGTAAAGCGGTCCTGACGGTCCCTGCACGGCGAAGAAAGCCTTTCCAGCAATGCCGAAGTCCAGCGGATTGTTGGTCGGTTCGAGCAGACCCTGGCGCAAAATCGGTCCACTGGCGGCCGAGGTTGGGAACCGCGGTTGGGCCCGAACCATCGTCGCTGGCGGCCTCGGACGCGAAGATCGAATAGAACTCGCCGTCGCTCTTGTAGCCGTTGGTGGAGGAGTTCGCGAGATTGTTGGCGACCACGTCGAGTGACTGCATGCGCGAACGCATGCCGCCAGCCGCAAGCACGCTAATCTGATCCATAGAGCGATGCCGCCATTGCAAGTACACGGCCAAAACGGCGAGATCAAAAAAACGTAGAACTTTGTTTCGCAATCGCGATAAGAGGAGCGAAGAGCCCGCGCCTCTTCGCCGAATCTAAGTCGGTAACCGCCGAGTTCTCGACGGCGTGCATTCGCTAACGCGCTGATAATCGGATGCGGCACATGTGGTCTTGAACCTGCATAACCCGGCGCAATGACTGTTTTCGCTCCGGCGCATGTCCGTTCGAATGCGCCGGTTGTTTCTCTCGCCGCTCTCATCGAGCCAAAGGGCCTGGCTGGCGCTACAACAATCCCTTTCAAGAATGTCTTGGATGCTTTGGAGACAGCCATTGATGAGAATGTTCCGGTAGAGCAGCGGGTAGATTCTCAGACCACGACATCCAAGAAAGCCGTGCCCGAAGCAACACCCGCGTCACAGCCTTTGGCCGCACCACAGCAGGGCGTACTCCAGATTCCGTTTCCCGCTCAAGACCTGCTGAAGTTAGCGGCCGTGTTGGCGGCCCCAGCCCCGGAAACCGAGGGAGCGCCGCAGAAATCACCGGCAGGCGAGACGATTGCACCGCAGTCGAGCAAAGCAAACGAGCAGGATCATCCCGATTCGACCCTTGCAGAGAACGCACCGCGGCCGGGGCCCTACGGCTCCACATTAACGAGCTTGCGATCGTCAACAGAAACAGTTCCTAGCTCGACTTTGCCGAGTTTAAGCAAACCGACAGCGCTCTCGACGCCACGATTTGGCGCGAGCGTTCAGGCTCCGATGGCTCCAGCAACTTCCGCGCCGGCGAAGTCCGGGGTGACCGAATCCAAAGTCATCGCCGTACCGGCTGTTATCGCAACAGGAGCCTCGAGCGCAAATAAGGCGGTTCCCGAACTGCCGCCCGAGACGATCCCCGAGCCTGGTTCCGCCACGCCGGACTTGCACGAGGCCCGCCCCGCCGCTCCATCGCACGCAACGTCATTGCCGTCCATCGTGCCAGCACTGCCGAAGTCCGCCCCAGCTACATCAAACGCGGTTCAGGCCGTGCAAGCTCCGACGGCAAAAGCTGTCTCGATGAGCGAGAACGCTCCGGCCGCAACGCCAGTTTCGGCAGGTCCCGAAACAGAGACATCAGTCGTCACGGCGCCCGCCGTAGTCACGCCGCGGCAGGCGAAATCCACCTCGATGGCTTCGCCTCATCTCTTGGTCACGCCTTCGGCGAAGGCTGCCGCAGCGAATCTGGCGCCCGTGACACCACGCGATGCAAGAGGATCAGTAACTGGATCTGCGGTTGATGAGATGCGCACGACTCCAACTGAGCCCATTCGGACGGTGGGTTTTGAAGTGAAGTCTCACGCCGCCGAAACAAAGCCGCGTACGATGATCCTTCCGAAATCTCAGAGCATGCCGGAGCTTCGGAATAATAAGCCCGCCCAGCCGCAACAGGCGCTGCCGGCTCCTGCTGCTCAAGTGCAACCGGACCAGCAAACCGAACTACGGGCAAGTCGACCAGCAGTCGCGCGGACGCAGATCGCGGAACCCGCGACGCCCGTCATCACGCCGCCGCAGTCGGAGTCACCGAAACCGAAGGTGACGAGCCCGCGTCGCATTGGCGCTTCAGATTCGACCGCAACTGAGGCAGCGTCAAATCCCCGCGGAGCGCAAGTTCAGCCCGACGAGCCGAGGCCGGCCGCCAGCAACATCGACGCCGCGGTTGCTCAAACCGTCACGCTCGTTGCGCCGGTTCCAGTTCCTGCCGAGAGTAAGCCTTCGATGCCTGAGACACCGGAGCCACTTATTGCACCGCGCCAAGAAATCAATGACGCTACCGTAGCCGCAGGTGCAGCACCCAGGACCCAGCTTACTCCCCGGGCGGAAAACCTTGCCTTCGCCGTTCGCATGTTGGCGCCCGACAACGCGCCGAATTACATGGAGCACACGCAGACGAAACCGGTAGCCACTCTCGCGGAGCCATCCGTGGCGCAGGCGAAGGCGCCAGTTAGTCAGCCGAAACCTGTTCCAGCGGCCCAACTCCAGCAACCGCAAAGTCAACCTTCCAGTAACCCGAAACGAGAGACGCAAACACCTGCGTCCGCCCCTGCAAAAGCCGACGTAACACACGCCGCCAAGGCGCCCGACGCGCCACGAACCGAAGAGATGATGGGGACGATCACCCGATGGAGCGAGGTAAATGCGTCACAACCATCCGAGATCGACTCGGGTTCGCTCGCTTCGTCCGAGCTAGCCGAGCCGGTCCATACTAATCCAGCTCTCGCGGCGCAAGAGACGCATCTGATGGCGCCGGATCTTCCGAAGACTTCCACTAGTACCGAGATCCTCTTGCATCTCACAGCCAATGACGAATCATCCGCGGCGATCCGAGTCGCCGATCGCGCGGGCATCGGTGAACGTTTCAGTCCACGCGTCCGACCCGGTGTTGCGGGAGTCGCTGCGGTCCAACCTCGGAGAACTGTCGAACCAATTGAGCGATCAAGGCTGGAAGGCGGAAATGCTGAAGCCGGCCGCGATCGCCGCTCAGTCCGACAGCCAGCAGGACTCACACGCGGGCGGACAACGATTCTCTCAACAACAGCAGTCTTCTGGCGGCGACCGGCAGCCGCAACGCGACCGCCGCGCGCCGGGCGGCCATTGGCAGCAAGAATTTGAACAACAGATTTCGAGCGGAGACGCTCATCCAGGAGGAAACGGATAATGCAGCTATTTGGCACATCTGCCTCAACGGACACAGCGCTGGCGCTGGCGCACTTGCGAGCCCAAGCGCAAGCACAAGCTCAGCCACAAGCAGCCAGTGGCACCAGCTACCAGCTCATCCAGCTCGACGCACCAACCCAACCGCGCTCGCTCACCAGCGAAAGCACGTTCCTGCAGTTGCTGATCGCCCAAATTCAAGAACCAAGACCCGCTCAATCCCACCGACAGCATCCAGTTTGTCGGTCAGCTGGTGCAATACAGCGAATTGGAGCAACTCATGGGAATCAATCAGGGCGTGCAAACTCTGACCGGAGCCGTCACGCCAACCACGCCAACAAACAGTACACCAGCTCAATTCGACAAACGGGAACTCTTCCTTGTAGCGGAACCCAACTATATCAACAACCCACAAAGGAGCAATCAGAATGTCATCATTTTCCATCGCACTTAGCGGACTTACCGCGGATTCGGCCGCCCTCGACGTTGTCGGGAACAACTTAGCCAACTTGAACACCACGGGTTACAAGAACAGCAACGTGTCCTTCTACGACTTACTTCAGCAATCGGTCGCGGGCGGCTCGACACAGATCGGCGGCGGCGTGTCAGCCCCGCAGACCGAGCGAATTTTTAACCAAGGATCCATTCAGACTCACCGGCGGAAACTACGACGCGGCGATCAAGGGCAACGGATTCTTCGTGGTGCAAGACCCATCCGGGAACACTTTGTATACGCGCGCTGGAAATTTCAACCTCGATGCCAACGGCAATCTCATCACCGCGACGGGCCAGTTTGTGCAAGGCTGGTCGGCGCAGAACGGCGTTGTCAACACCAGCGGCCCGACCGGACCATCACCATTCCCTCGAACGCTCTGCAGACACCGAGCGCGACTCAGAATTTCTCGCTCAGCGTGAACTTGAATGCTGCCGGGGTGGTCGGACAGCCCAGTGGAAGTTTCTCGACGCCGATTCAGGTGGTCGACTCCCTAGGCGTGCAGCACACGCTGACGGTCAATTTCACCGAAACGGCTCCGGGCAATTGGAATTACGAAGTGGATATCCCCGGCGCGGACCTTGCGGCTGGAACGCCAGGCACTCCGAGCCCGGTGGCGACCGGCACCCTCACGTTCGACAGCAACGGAAACCTGACCTCACCCGCCGCTCCCGCGCAGGTGCCCATTGCGATCACGGGCTCTAGCCGATACGCGCCAGCGACATGAACATCAACTGGAATCTGGCGACCTGAAAAGGCGCCGGAACTCCTCTGATTACGCAGTACTCCGCCGCGTCGGCCGTTTCTGCCAGCAATCAGGATGGAGTCGCCGCATCCCAGGTGACGCAGGTATCCATCGCCAACGGCGGCGCCATCACGGCCCAATTTTCCAACGGCAACCAAGAAGTGATCGGCCAGCTTGCCTTGGCTTCCGTCAGCAATCCGGATTCATTGATTGCAGTCGGCCAAAACAACTACGAAGCAGGAGCCAATACCGCCACACCGGTGGTTGGCGTTCCAAGCACCGGCACGCTGGGAACGGTGGAAGGCGGAGCGCTGGAAGCGTCCACGGTGGACATCGCGACCGAATTTACCAACCTTATCGTGTATCAGAACTCGTATCAGGCTAACTCGAAAGTCATCTCGACTCTGGATCAACTGACCCAGGCTCTCCTCGCGCTGAAGCAATAGCGATGAACGCCTCCGACGTCTTACAGCGCTTCGGGGAGTTGCCTTTCGTCGTGGAACTCGAGCTCGGGACTCTCTCGATGAGCATCGGAGAGATTTTCGAGCTGCAAGAGGGCGCGGTGCTGCGGACGGATCATCCAGCCGGCGCGCCTTTCCCTCTGTTCGCCAGCAACGTCAAGTTGGCCGAGGCCGAAGTGATCGTGATCGACGACACGGTCTCGGTTCGAGTTCAAAAGATGCTGCAGAAGAGCAGCGCAGGCGGCGGAAATGCAACTGACTGAACAGATCGGCATGGTGCTGCTGGTCTTCGCGCTCTCGGGCGGGCTACTTTGGTTCGCCAAGAGGCGCGGGCTGGCTTCGTTTCCGCATGCGTACGCGGCGGGGCGGAAACGGGCGGCGCCTGGAAGTATTGGAGCGGGTTCCGCTGACGCCGCAGCACGCTTTGCATCTGGTCCGAGTTGCCGACCGGACCGTATTGATCGCGACCGCGCCGTCATCATGCACTCTGCTCGACGCTCCGGTTCCGTTGGACTGCAAGCTCAGCGCTGCCGCGCGATTTGCTCCGTTCGAACCAATGATCAAACTCCGCTCCATCTTGCTTCCTGTTCATGTTGGCAGGCTCAGCGCTGGCCGCTCCGGCGGCGAACCCGGCGATCCCGGTATTCGGCTCGGCCAATCCCAAGGGCGGCCTGACGCTCAGCACTCCCACGCAGATCGTCATTTTATTGACGCTGCTGACGCTGCTGCCGGCCGTGGTGATGTCGGTGAGCCCGTTCCTGCGAATCGTGATCGTGCTGCATTTCCTGCGGCAGGCCCTCGGAACGCAGTCGGCTCCGTCCAACCAGGTTCTGGTGGGGCTGTCGCTGTTCCTGGCGTTTCTCATCATGCAACCGGTGGTGATGGACATCTATCATCGCGGCTGGGAGCCGGTGGAGAACGGGCAAGTGACCTGGGAGCAAGGCTTCGACGACGGCGCCAAACCGCTCAAGACTTTTCTGCTGAAGTTCGCGCGCGAGAAAGATATCCAGACCTGCGTGGAAATGACCAAGTCCGCGCCTCCGCAGGAACGCGGCCGATCTGGATCTGAAAGTTCTCATCCCGGCCTACATCCTTTCCGAGCTGAAGGCGGGCTTCCAAATTGGAGCGGTGCTGTATCTGCCGTTCCTGATCATCGATCTCGCCGTGGCTTCCATCACGCTTTCGATCGGCATGGTGCAATTGCCGCCGGTGATGATCTCCGCCCCGTTCAAGATTCTGCTGTTCGTTCTGGTGGACGGATGGAATCTGGTGATCGGTTCGCTACTAAAAACGTTTTATTGAGGACTCATGACTCCTGAAACCGCGGTTCATATTATCAGTCAAGCTCTTTGGACTACCGTTCTGCTGTGCGCGCCGTTGCTGCTGATCGGCTTTGCGGTCGGTATCGTCGTCAACATTATCCAGATCGCGACGTCGATGCAGGATTCCGCGTTCAGCACCATCCCGCGCCTGGCTGCGTTCCTGTTTGGCTTTCTGCTGCTGATGCCCTGGATGCTGAAGCAGCTTTCGGCTTACTCGATCGGAGTTTTCGGCGATTTGTCGCGTTATGCACGCTAGCTTCCATGCACGTTAATCCAGCCATTCCGGCATCGGTGCTGTACGGGTTCCTGCTCGTGCTGGCGCGTATTTCCGGTGTGTTCGTGTTTCTTCCGCTGCCGGGCTTGCAAGCCGGCCCGAGCGCGGCCAAGATCACGCTGGCCATGATTCTGACGTTCGGCATGTATTCGCGCTGGCCGGTGCTGGATCCCGTGCCGGACAGCATGATGCAAGTGGCGGGCTGGATGCTGGCGGAAGCGGCCATCGGAGTGGCCACCGGGCTGGCGGTCGCGTTCATCATCGAGGCCATGACGTTTCGCCGCGCAGGCCATCAGCACGCAGGCGGGATTCGCCTACGCGTCGACCATCGATCCCAATACGGAAGCCGACTCCACCGTTCTTCTGATCCTGGCGCAATTGACCGCCGGGCTGCTGTTCTTCGCGATGGGATTCGATCGCGTGCTGCTGACGATTCTGGCGCGCAGCCTGGAGACGCATCCGCCGGGCGCTTTCATGGCGTCGCGCGCGAGCGTGGAAGCGCTGGTGATGCTCGGCTCCAGCATCTTCACCACCGGCCTTCACCTGGCGCTTCCCCTGATGACGCTGCTGTTCCTGATCGACCTGTCCATCGGGCTTCTGGGGCATCTTGAATTCGCAACTGCAGCTCATCGCTCTGGCATTTCCGGCCAAAATGCTCGCGGCGCTGGCGGCGTTGAGCTTCCTGGTTTTATTGATTCCCAAGCTGTACCAGCAACTCGGCGCGGCAGCGTTCAGCGCACTGGGCCGGTTGCTTGGGACTCTAATTCGTAATGACATGCCACTCGGGCGAAAAGTCAGAAAAGGCAACACCGCGGCGGCTGCATCAAAGCGCGCCGGGAAGGCCAATTCGCGGCTTCGCGCGATTTCGTCAGCGGGCTGCAATTTACCGTTTTCGTTATGCTGATCGCGCAGAGCGGCGGGCAACTCCTGCTGAGCCTTAGGGAAGTGACGCGCGGCCTTTTTCATCGAGGCCTTCCGCGCCGATCTCAGCCAGGCCACGCTGATCGGCATCCTGCACGAGGCGCTATCGCGCGGACTTACTCCTCTGATGTATGCGAGCGGCATCCTGGTTCTCACAGGCTGCGCGTTTCAGCTCAGCTCCACCGGTTTTTCGTTCAGCCTGGACGCGCATGACGCCGAAGCCGGCGAACTTCGACGTCTTCGAGAAGCTGAAATCCGCGCCGCAAAAAGGCATCGCATCGGCGATTCAGGCAGTTGCGGTGGTGCTGGTTTTTGGCGCAACCACTCTATTGGATCGTCACCAAGAGCGGCGAGCGGCTGCTGATGGTTCCACTGAGCAGCTTTCAAGTGGGCCTGGAAACCTTGCGATCTCTCGCGATGGACTTGCTTTGGAAAGCCGCCGCTCTCTTCCTGTTTTTCGGCTTCATCGATTTCTTCCGGCAGAAACGAAAGTTCGCCAAGCAGATGCGGATGAGCAAGCAGGATATCCGCGATGAATTGAAGGAATCCGAAGGCAATCCGCAGACCAAGATGCGCATCCGGAGGTTGCAGCGCGACGTGCGCCGCCGCCGCATGATGGACGAAGTGAAGACGGCGACTGCCGTGATCGTGAACCCGACCCACTACGCGGTCGCGATCCGCTATCACCACGACAGCATGGCCGCGCCGCTGGTGGTTGCAAAAGGGAAGAACTACCTGGCTCTGCGCATTCGCGCGCGAGCCCTGGAATTCGACGTGCCGCTAATCGAGAATCCGCCCTTGGCACAGGCATTGTACAAGTCCGTTGAAGTTGGACAGAGTATTCCGCCGCATCTGTATCGGGCGGTGGCCGAGATCCTCGCCTACATCTACCGTTTGATGGGCGCAAGAGCATCTTTATGACATTCAGGAGGCAAAGACCATGATTCACATGCACAACACGTTAACGTCCGGATTGGATCCGTCCACAGCCGGAATCACTAAACCCCCGGTATCGCAGGCAAAATTGGATAGCTTCAGGAACGCGCTCTCGGACGCCGTGTCCTCCACGCTGGAGCGATTCGGCATCGACCCGAACCAGGTGCAAGTGTCCGTCACTCCGGCAACTGGCACCCCATCGAGCACCAGTAGCACCCCATCCACCTCGAGCCCGAGCGCGCCGCCGGATTCCGCCGACAACACTAACTACAATCCCTTCGCGCAAGCCACCCACGAAAGTTGGGCCGGGACTAACGTTCCCGCGGTTTCCAGCTCCAGGAGTCCGGCGAACGCAGTGGCGAACAATTGGGCCACGCCCACTGCGGCAGCGGATCCAACCCTGGCCTTCGACAATGCGTATTGGGCTCAACAGCCCGCCGCCGTGCAACCCTTGCGGACCATGCCGGACTCGGAGCGCTCGGCCTACGCCCAGCAGCTTGCGTCGGAAGGCTACAAGATTGATGTTCCGATCATGGTTTGGGGTTGGGATCCTTCGCTCGTCACCAGCATGCGCCAGGCGGATGGCTATACCTGGGTGCCCTCGGGTCTGCAGAATCCCGTCGAAACGGCTCCAGGGCTGGGTTCGATCGGCAATCTTGCCGCATACGATCCAAAGAATCCGCCGCCGGGTTCCATCGCGGTTCCGCCCAGTTCCGCTTCGGTTTAGAAATGATCAAAGAGTTCGCGATTGTCTTTGTCGTGGGGGCTGCGTTCGGTTACGCGCAGACTCCCGCGAACTTTGAAGAATCCGTGCGCGCTTCCATGGCGCCCGCTATCGCCCAACAGCGCGCGTCCGTGCAAACGCAGGCCGCGACGGTGAGCAAGACGAACTCGGCGGCGATTGGTAATTCGTTCTTCACGGTTCCGTTCGAGAAGGCGGGGGCAAGCGGAGCCGGCCGACTGCGATCCGCTGCCCAAGTCCGAGCTGAATCCGCTGATCGAGTCTGCCGCGCAGAAGTCCGGTGTGGACGCACAATTGGTCCGCGCCGTCATCGAAAAGGAATCCGCCGGACGGCCGTGCGCCCTTTCGGCGAGCGGCGCTCAAGGTTTGATGCAGCTCATGCCCGATACGGCCGACGATTTTGAAGTGGACGATCCCTTCGATCCGAAGCAGAACGTCGAGGCCGGGGCCAGGCTGCTGAAGTCGCTGTTGAATCGCTATAACAACGATGCTTCGCTGGCGTTGAGCGCTTACAATGCGGGGCCGACGCGTGTCGATGAAGCGGGCGGCGTTCCCCCGATTCCCGAAACCACCGATTACGTTACCGAGATCCTGAAAAAGCTGAACCTGCTGAAAGCCAACAATTCCCCGGACAAGCCGCGACGAATTACGAGGAAAATGGTTCCTTCGAAAAAGCGCACGGCCTTGCCGCTGATGGTCACGCGCTCGCCGCGATCTTCGCACCATAGCTCGCCCCCGCGCGGCGAAACCTGATAGGCGTGCAGCTTCTTTTTGCCGAGGCGCTTGGACCAATAAGGGATCAGGTGCAATGCGCCGAGCCGGTGACCGGATCTTCGGGAACGCCTTTGGCCGGCGCGAAGAATCGCGACACAAAATCGAGCTTCGCGGCCGGGCGCGGTGGCGATCACGGCGAAGCGATCGATCTTCATCAGCGCTGCATAGTCGGGCTTCAGCGCGCGCAGTTCCTCTTCCGAGCCATACACCACGAAGTAATCGCGCGCAGCCAGCACCGCTTCCGGGTTGCCACCCAGCGCAGGAAGCAAGCTCCGGATAAACGTCGCCGCACGGCTCGGGCGGCCGCGACGGGAAATCCATCGAATACAGATCGCCGTCGCGCGTCACTGTCGAGCGTGCCGCTCTTGGTTTCAAACGAAACCGACGCTCGCCGCGGCGTCAGGTCGTTCAGGATGACGAACGCCGAGGCCAGCGTGGCGTGGCCGCAGAGATCCACTTCCACCATCGGCGTGAACCAGCGCAGTTTGTACCCGTTGCCGTTGCGCACGAAGAACGCCGTCTCGGCCAGATTGTTCTCGGCGGCGATGGCCTGCATTTGGGCGTCCGGAAGCCAGGTTTCGAGCGGGCAGATCGCGGCGGGATTGCCGGAGAAGACGCGCCCGGCAAACGCGTCCACCTGGTACATCGGGATCTTGAGCGCGCTCATGACGTGACCCCCAATTCCCGGCCCTGCGTGAAGCTCGGACGATGGCGTTTGGCAATCAGTTCGCCGATGCTCCAGCAGCGCCGAAACCAGAATCGGCATGGCGATGGTGGAATCGGAATGGCACGTCACCATCGACGCGTCCTTCGCGATCTTGCCCCAGCTCTGCGCTTCTTCGAACGTGCAGCCGGAGAGGCCGCCCCAATGCGGGGAGTCGGTGACGCATTGAATCGGCGTACTTGTGGCCCGTGACGCCGGTGTTCATGATGATGGCGGTCACTTCGGTCTGCTGCACGAAATTCTTGGGCGTGCCGCCGCCGAAATAGATCACGCCGGTGGCTTCCGATTCGGCGACGATGCGCGCGGTCTCCACCACGTCGCCAATCACGTCGAACGTGAACCGATTGCCGCCCTCATAGCGATTCGCGGCGATGCCGATGCCGATGGAGCTGTCGGCGATGGCGGGGCAATACAGCGGGATGCCGGCCTTGGCCGCAGCCGAAACGATCCCGTCTTCTTTGCAGTGCTTGCCGAGTTCGAGGCCCAGCAGATACAGAAACTCGCGCGTGGTGTAGGGCCGCGATTGATCGAGCGAGGCGGCGAACCGGCCGATCCACTGATCGTGCTCGCGAAATTTCTCTTCGTCGGCCAGCACGTCGTACATGCGGTCCACCAGGTTTTCGGCCAGCAGCACGTCGTCGATCGCGGGCGACCCCTGATAATGAAAATTCCCGAGCGTCTCGTGCAGATCGTGGAAAAAATTGGCGCCGGTGGAAACCAGGCAATCGATCAGCCGGTATCTCGATCATGCGCACCACCAGCCGCCGCATTCCCGCCGGAACCATGGCGCCCGACATGCCCATCATGATGGTGCAGCGGTCGCCCAGCATCCGCTTCCACACTTCGAACGCCAGCCCGAGCTGCTTGCCCTGAAATGCGGTGCCTTGCATGCGGGTCAGAATTTCGGTGGCGCTGGATGCGCCCACCGGATCGAACGGGCGCGTGGGCGTCGACGAGCAATCGCGACTTGGCGTCTTCGGACATGTCAGCTTCCTCGGGAGGGATGGCGTATGCGTGTGTTTCATCTTTTCCTAGTGTAAGGGGAAGCGGGCGAACCGGAAATGAACAACCGGTTACTGCTGTTCGTAGCCGGTTACTGGACGAAGGGCGGCCGGTTTTTCTCGTTCAGGACCAGCTCGTCGAAGATCGCCAGCACTTGCTTGCGGTACTGATACACGCGCCGCAGCGCGTCGCGAAAACCGGTTTCATAGCGCCGGCGATTGAGCCATTTCTCCAGCACCGGCTTGGGAACGTCGATATCGCGCCGCAAGGTTTCCGCCGAATGGCCGCGCAGGAAAAGACCGTAGAACATGGCTGCCTCACGTTGTGGAGCCAGTGGATCCAGATCGTCCCGCGGGGTCATGCTCGGGTTGGTCATGCTCAAATTCATCATGCTCAAGTTCACATCGGCGAAAAAAGCCAGTATAAACAGGGCCGGGGATCGAAGCAAGCGGTTCTTACCGCACAGCAGGCGGGCCGTTGCCGGCTCCGCCGCGGCCATGTTGTCGCTCTAAAACTGATTTTATCAGAGGGCCTGAAATTCGCCAAGAAAAGGGCTGGCTAGGGGTGTTTAGCCGCTGGGGCTTGCGAGGACGCTGTCTTGACAGGGACCTTGGTTTCCGGAACCGCGCTGCCGGGCAAAGGTGTATCTTCCGGAGTTTGGTATTTGACTACAATGGAAACTCGCCGGTTGGACGCGCTATTGGGATCGTCCGGCTTCCTCAGCCGCTGATCGGCGTACCCGCGAACATCGGCCACCTGGTTCACGCGCACGCCATTCGTTTGGATCAGCTTCCGGGCCGCGTTCGCCCGGTCGGACGAGAGTTCCCAATTGGAGTATCCGGCCCGCGAAACATAGGGCTGCGCGTCGGTGTGGCCCTCGACCGAAAGCCGGTTGGGGAGCTTGCCGAGTTGCGATGCTAAGCAGCTGAAGCATTTCGGTGCCCGAATCCGTCGGTTGCGCATTCCCCGTCTCGAAGAACGTGCTCGTATCTTTTTCGAGCAACTCGATCCGCAGCCCTTCGCCCGTGACTGTCATTTGGACTTGGTCCTTCAGCTTGGCCACATCGGGAGACTGCCGGATGGCCGATTCCAGTTTCTCCTTGAGCTTGGCCATATCGTCTTTGCCGATTCCGACATCTTCTTTGATCGTGATGCCGCTTTGTCCGGTGCCGTTTTGGCTGCTGTGGCCGGAAGGGTCGCGGAAATACCCGGCTACGGCCTTCTTCACCGGCTCGCTTGAGCCCATCAGCCACAAGACGATGAACAGAGCCATCATGGCCGTGACGAAATCGGCGTAAGCCACCTTCCAGGCTCCGCCGTGATGGCCCGTCGTGCACGATCTTCTTCTTGATGATGATGGGTTGTACTACGAGGGGATCGGAATTCTGGGACATGGATCGAACCTACTTGCCGCGGCAGGCGGTCTCCAGTTCCAGGAAGCTCGGGCGCACGTGGCCTGGAACGGCGCGGCGTCCAAATTCCACCGCCATCGAGGGCGAACTCCCTTTGAGAAACGAAATCAGTGCAACCCGAACCACGTGATAAAAGTAGCCTTCTTCTTCGGCGGACTTCCCCATTTTGTCGGCCATGGGGCCCAGCAGGCCGTAACACAGCAAGATGCCGAGGAATGTTCCCACCAGGGCCGCCCCCACTTTGTGGCCGATCTCTTCGGGCGGGCCGCCCAGGGAGCCCATGGTGATCACGACACCGAGCACCGCCGCAACGATGCCCAGCCCTGGAAGCGAGTCGGCGACGGTGCTCAGCGCCTTGGCGGGCATATGCGCATAGTGATGGTGGACCTCCATGTCCAACTCCATCAACTGATCCAAGTCGAACGGCGTGGGCCCGCCGGTCATGGCCATGCGCAAGGTGTCGCATACGAAATCGCGCAGGTGGTGATCCCATTTGGAAAATAGTTCGCTCTTGTCGGGCTCTTCTACGTCCTTTTCGAGCTCCGTGAGCCCCTTTTTGCGCGCCTTCTGCATCACGTCATACATCTGCTTCAGCGTGCCTTGATAGGCCGCCTTGTCGTATTTGGAATTGCCGAACACGCCGGAGAAGCCCGCCAGGATGGATTTCAGAATCGAAAGCGGATTGGCTGTGAGGATGGTTCCGAGGCCAGCGCCGCCGATAATCAACAATTCGGCGGGCTGCATGAGAACCTTCAAGTTCCCATGCTCCATGAGGTAGCCGCCCACCACGGCGGCGAAAACCACGATAATCCCAGCTATGGCAAGCATCGTGCACCTCCGCTTCTGCTGTTCTGCGCCACCGCCGCGCGGTCACCGCCGCTGGCCCGGCAGCCGTCGAAGACTTCGCTCGCGCGAGCGTCGAGCGACTCCAGCGTGTCGCCTGGTTCGGCGGTCGCGCCGCCCACGGAAACAGTCACGTGCAACCGGTCCCCCCACCATTCCAGGCTGGACGCGCGAACCAACAGGCACAGCCGTTCCGCCGCCGCCGCAAGCTCGGAACGCGCACAGCGATTGACCAGCACTCGCAGCTCGACGCCATCCCAGCGCGCCAGCATATCCTGGGAGCCCAAATTCCGGTCCAGCGCCACGGCCACCATCTTGACCGCCGCCTCCACCATTCCGTGTCCGAAGCTGCGATCCAAATCCTCGCGAGCATCTAACCCGACGCGCAGCCACCCAAACGGTATTTCAAAGGCATTCAGGGCTTCCAGTGCATGCCGGACTATCATCTCGCCGTATTTCCGATTGGCTGCGCGCGTCGATGCGTCCGCACAGCCGAGCGCTTCATATTCGCGGACGCCGCGGCGCGAAACGGACATGACCTCCTCGAATACTTCTACCGAGCCGATGGTTGCGCCGTTCCAATCGCGGATGGCGCGCGACTGAACGTAGACCAAGACGCGATAGCCTTCCCGGTTGAGCAGCAGAAGGACATTTTCTTGCGCCTTGCCGTCCAGCGGAGCGTCCGGCCGCCGGCCAACTTGCCCGCCCAGCAGCGCGTCATAATCCTCGCAATGCAGGAACAGGTCGCCGTGGTTGGACTGGCCGGCCACCTCGTGCGCCAAATACCCGCTGATCCGTTCCGCGGCTGGGTTCCAGTAGAGAATCCGGTAGTCGCGATTCACAATGCAAACGCCCTGATCGAGTTGATCGAGCAGCGCCTTGTGCAGCGTCTGGTCCCGCAGGGCGTGTTGCACAACCGGGTCGTCGCCCTCGGGGTTTGATCCTCGCATGAACCCTCCGCTGTCCTTATCGGATCGAAATCGATATTTTGAGATTCGGTGCTCAGGCATAGCTGCAAAACGCCCGCCAACCGGCGAGAATAGTAGCGATGTCGATGAACGGCCAAGGAACACACGGCGGGCTCACGGTTTGGTTTACGGGTTTGAGTTCCGCGGGAAAGACCACGATCACCCAAGCATTGCATGAGACGTTACAGAACCGCGGTTACAAAGTGGAGTGGCTGGACGGCGATGTGGTACGGCAGCGCCTGAGCAAGGACCTTGGCTTTAGCAAGCAGGACCGCGATGAGAATATCCGCCGCATTGGCGCGCTGGCTGGGCAATTGACCGAGAGCGGCGCAATCGTCCTGGTCTCTGCAATCTCTCCGTACCGCGCCATGCGCGATGAGATGCGCCAGCGCATCGGTGCGTTCCTGGAAGTCTGGGTTCATGCTCCATTGGCCGTTTGCGAGCAGCGCGACATCAAAGGCATCTACCGGCGCGCGCGGGCCGGCGAGATTCAGCACGTCACCGGACTGGATGATCCCTACGAGCATCCGGTGGCGCCGGACGTGGAGTGCCGGACGGATCGCGAAACACTGGAAGAAAGCGCGGCCAAAGTCCTACACGCCATCGAGCGCTGGATGGCCGCCCGCGCAAGCTGACCCACTCGCGCTTACGGTAGCTGCGCGCGCAACAAAGGATAAACGCCGCGGGCAAAATCGGCCGCCGTGGTGGTTGCCAGCCGGTCTTGCGCCGCGCTGTCCTCGGAACTGCTTCGCACTACCAGACGCACCAGGGCCGTGTCCGTTCTGCGGTCCAGCAGTGCGCTCGCCACCACCCAGAATTTGGACGCCCACTCTCCCGCCACCGCGCCGCGCGAGTTCTGATACCAGTACAAAACCACGGCGCGCTCGCCTCGATTTGAGACTACATAGCGGTTCACCGTGATTGGACCAGCCGCAGTGTTCAGGCTCATCTCCCCTGTGGCCACCGGTTCCCAACCGCTCGCTGGCAAACACACTTTGGGCGAATGAGGCTGGCTGGCGCCCCCGCGCTGCGATTGAAACCAAGCGACGAACAGCTCCACCGGCCATGCACGCGCGCCACTCTGATAAGTCCGGTTCAACAGGCGGTCCGCTCCCAGCGTGTTGGCCACATCCGCATTGATGGGGTTTTCGCGCAGCTCGCCCCATTCGTTGAAATGGGATGGAAAAAGCGAGAGGGACGGAGGAGTTGGAGGATGCTCGCTTCCCGCGGAAATGTGCACCAGCATTGCTTGGGCGACAAGAAAAGCCGGAACCAGAGGTTTGATCCACTGCGGCAGCATCGTCGGCTCAGTATACCCCGCAAGGACGCCGCTCTTGTCTACGCCGCCGACGGCTCCGCCCCAATGGGAACCGCTGCCTCCGGCTGCACCGGCGGAGACTCCAGCGTGACCTCCGCTTGCCCACTTCCGTGATCGCCCGCGACCTTCAGCTTTACCACGTATGTTTCCGGCGTCGCGGGAAGCAAGTAGCTGATCTCGAATTTGTTCGAGATGCCGGCGTACGCCCGGACCAATCCGTCCCCGATTCCCGCTTCGCTGGCTTCAATGAAGCTTCCTTCCGGATTGGACAGACAAAGGTCCCGAAACTGGGGCCAGCGCTCCGGTCCGGCAGCCGAGATCGCATGGAAGATCAAGGCGTGATCCTTTGCAATGCCTCGCAGCAGCGCGGCGGCTTCCGGCTTCAGGTCCGCGCCGGCCAGTTCGTGCAGGAGGACAAACAGGTGCCGCCTCCCAGGGCGCTGGCTGATGGCTTTGCATTGCCGTTGGATCGCCCCGGTGGCATCCGTGGCAGCGCGCTCGCGCGGGACGGCCGCCTCCAATATCTTTCGCAGTTGTTCCGGATCGGAAGCGCAACACTGGGCCGTCTTCATCGGCGGCGTGACGAGCGGATCGTCGTACGGCAGTACGGCCTCGTCAGTGGGCTTGGCGCCAGGGGGATTGTCAGCGCTCTCGGCAGGCGCGGCTGCGGCATAGCGATCTATCCTCCATTGGTCCTCGGAGCGTTTTATCGAGAGGCACTGGTTGAGGCCATCCTGGACGCCTTTCTCAAACGGCTCGCCGGCGGACTCAAACCAGGGCGCGATGAAGCCCGCAACGACGAGTCCGCTAGGTGTAATCGAGCGGGCTTGGTAGTCTTCCACTAACGCCCCGTTTTCCCAGATAAGGAATTCAGTCGCCTTGACGCCGCTGAGGTTCTTGGCCGGGCGGCTCGACAGCGTGAACGCCACCTGCCGTTTTCCGTCCGGTTGGATCGCGGCTCGCAGGAAGTGTATGTCCAGCGCGGCCACGTTGGAACTCAATTTTTGGCGCTGCCGGATTCGCGCGATGGCGCCCGCCAGAGCCAGTCGCATTTTTCCTTCCGCCGTTTTGAATTGCAGCGAGAGCGCGGGCAGGAAGCGCGGATCCTGGGTCTGCCCGATGGCCCATAACGCCGACACGCGGAAGAGCGGATCCGGGTGTTGGGTCGCTTCCAGCAGCGCACGGATCATGTTGGAATCCCCCACGCGGTACAAACCCAGAGCGGCATTTGCAAACACTCGGTTGTTCTTGGATTTCAAGGCCGCCAACAAATGAGGCTTGGATTCAGCCGCGTCCAGCCCCCACAGCGCCTCCACTGCATTGGCTTGAACACGCGGGTCTCGATCCAGTAAGCGGCGCACGATCCAAGCCGCATTTCCGCCGCTGCGACCAATCAGCAGCGCCGCTTTAGAACGCACCACTTTGTCGGGATAGGCCATCAACTCCACTTGAAAGGAATTCCAGCAGCTTTGGCTGGCGATCGCCTCCAGCAGATTCAGAATTCGCAGTACCCGGTTAGTATTGGCAGCGCTGGCCTGGCCTTGGAGGGCTTTGTTTAAAGCCATTTCGAACGCGGCTTGCATTTGTACGCCCTGGTCCGCGGCGGCGCGCGCCACCGACGTGGCTTCTTTCAGAGTGCATCCCTTTGCATCCAGCAGCCAATTGCTCAAGCGCTTGTCTTTGGCCAGCAGAAGAACCAGATAGCTTACTCCAGCCGAGGGCTTTCCCGTTGCCACCACATGGATTCCAGCCGCGAAAAACCTCGCTGCATCGGCTCCCGAAAGCTGGTCGAGCATCTGCTTCGGGCCGGAGTCCTGCTCCGAAAAGGCGTCCACGGCCTTCGAGATATCCGCAATAATGCTCTCCAGTACACTAGGTTCCTTTTTCATCACGTGAGCCCGCTTTGCTTATCGGCAAGGAACTCTCCTTCTTGCGATGGCAGGTCCACGTTCCTTCGGCCGCAGGGCGCGTTAACGGCGATATTCTTCCACGCGCTCGTGTCCGCTGCGGGCAGCCTGGCGTTCGGGCTCGCTACGCTCGCGCAGTTCGTGGCGCTCGGGGGCTCGGGGACCTTCGTAGCGCCGTCAGCCTGAAGTCGGAATTCCGGAGTCACGTACGGATGCGACCTACACGGCGGGTTAGGTAGTTGAGGGAGCGGTGAAGGAATATAATGGGGTGTGACTCGCGGGCGTCTTTTTCTGGCCGCTGGCACCGCGTGGGCAGGCATGCACTGTTACGCAGCGGCGCCTGGGATCTCCCTCCGCCACCTTGCCCGCTTGCGCGATCTCCTATTTCGAAGTGATCGGGGACTTCCGTCAACCGGATCATTTCCTGACCGACGGCATTACACTCCCGGCAATTGCGTTTGTTGCCGGAACTACACGCAGCTCGATCTCCGCGAACCGGAGCAATCGTAACGAGACAGGCGCCTTGGCTGAAACCTACTCCGCACGGAAGCTGACCGCCGATTCGACCGAAATCGTTCGATTGGGCGATGCCGCGCATCGCATCGAAGTTTCCATCTGCCCCTCGATCGGCAATATCGCGTATGACATGCGAGTGAATGGCCAGCCCATTCTCTTGACGCCGCCGGCCGCGCTTCCCGAATGGAAGCAAAAGCCCTCGCAGGCCGGCATTCCTTTCCTCGCGCCATGGGCGAACCGCCTGGAAGCCGACGCGTACTGGGCCAACGGCAAGCGCTATCTTCTGAACCCAGATGCGGTCGAGATCCGGCGCGATCCCAACGGCTTGCCGATTCACGGCCTGTTGCTATTCGCTTCCGCCTGGCAAGTGACACGTTTGCAGGCCGGCAGTCACGGCGCAGAGGTCACCAGCCGCCTCGAGTTTTGGAAGCATCCGGAATGGATGGCGCAGTTTCCTTTCGCACACACTGTTGAGATTACCCACAAGCTGTACGGAGGAGTTCTCGAGGTCCGTACGGCCATCGAGAATCACTCGATGGACCCCATGCCGCTGGTCATCGGTTTTCACCCCTGGTATCAGATTCCCGAAACGCCGCGCAGCCAGTGGTCGGTGCGCCTGCCGGTGCGTGAGCACTACGTGCTTTCGCCGAAGTTGATTCCGACGGGCGAAGCGAAGCTGCTCGATCTGCCCAATCCCATGCCGCTGGCCGGGCGGCAGTTGGACGATGTGTTCGGGGGCGTGGATCCGAATGGCGAATTCTCGCTCGAAGCGCAAGGCCGCAAAATCTCGGTCCGCTACGGTGAGAAATTCCCGGTCGCCATCGTCTACGCGCCCGAAACCCGCGATATAGTGTGCTTCGAGCCTATGACCGGCCTCACCAACGGTTTCAACCTGGCGTATCAGGGGCTTTTCAAGCATCTGCAGAGCATCCCGCCGGGCGTCACCTGGACCGAGAGTTTCTGGATTCACCCGACCGGCTTCTAGTTAGTGGGTCAGGTCGTAAACGAAATAATTAGCCGCGATCCGATACGCGAGCGACGCCCACTTTTCCGCGTAGCGCGGATCGTCAGCCCATTCCCAAGCGTCGCCCAAATCCATGTTGTGGCAGATGGCGACCATAATGCGGCCTTTGTCGTCGCGGATGCAGCGCCAATGCGGCACCTTCCCGGTTTCACCGTCCTCGTACGTGATGTGGCTGTCGAAATATTGCGCACCCGGCACCTGGAAGCGGTCCTGCAAGTCGAACAGTGTGTGAAAAATCGGATCGTTATCGGGAATATCCTCAATCTGGCGGTCCGGAAAAACCCTGCTCATGCTGCGCGTGAACGTCTCCCACTCCGGGACGCCATGGTAAGGTTCGGTGCCGTGAAAGTCGTCGCACATGAAGAACCCGCCGCGCAGCAGATACTCGCGCATCTGCTTGGCCTCAGCCTCGCCCAGATCCCAATGCCCCACTTCCACGCCATACATCACCGGCCAGTTGTAGACATCGTCAGTGCCGTCGAGCGTCACCACCTGCTCCACGGATCGCACATCGATACGGGTGAGGCGCCGCATGCCGGCCAGCAAGTGACGATCCGAGCGCGGATAGTCCATGGTCCAATACCCCGGAAACTCGCGGCCGTCCCGCAACATCACCAGGCGGTTGGGATAGCCGTAAATGTCGGGATAACGCAACCTCGCGCGCACCCACTCGGCCTTTCGATCCCAATCCGGTGGCTTCGGAAAGTTCTCGTACTCGATCGCGGGATATTCCTTGAAGGGACGTTGCGCGTGAAGCACGCCCCACGCGGAAAAGATCGCCACAAAACAAAAGGCGAATGTGACGCTAAAACGCATGTGCGGCGCTCGGATGCGATTTCAGAATAGCATGCCCGCGCGCGAACCATGCCCCAGTGTAAAATTGCCGGAGACGCTTGAAAAGGAGATCGTCCATGATTAAGTTCTCGCTTGCCAGGCATGTTGCTGATCCCCACGGCTCTGCTTGCCGCGCCCACCGGTGGATCCACCTGCGAGAGCCTTTCCAAGCTCAACTTACCCAACGTCACCATCACCTCGGCCGCAGAGCGTTGCGGCGGGCGCCTTCACACCACCGCCCGCGCCTCCGGGAGGATTTCCGGTCAACCTGACGCCGTTCAAAACCTTGCCTGAGTTCTGCCGCGTGATGGCGACCTTGAAGCCATCCTCGGACTCCGACATCAAGATCGAAGTTTGGCTTCCGGCATCCGGCTGGAACAACGATTTCCAGGCCATCGGCAACGGCGGTTGGAACGGCACCATGGGCTACGGTGCGCTCGCCGACGGCATCAAACGGAGATTCGCCACAGCGGGCACCGACACAGGCCACGTTGGCGGCAGCGCGAGCTTCGCGATGGGTCATCCGGAAAAGCTCACCGATTTCGCCTACCGCGCCGTGCATGACATGACCGTCACGGCGAAAGCCATCACCAAGGAGTTCTATGGCGCCGGTCCGCGCTATTCGTATTGGAATGGCTGCTCCACCGGCGGCCGTCAGGGGTTGAAGGAAGCGCAGAAGTTCCCGGCCGATTTCGACGGCATCGTCGACGGCGCTCCCGCCAATTTCCAGACCCATCTGCACGTCTGGTCCGTTTGGCTTGCACAGCAGGTGAACAAAACTCCGGATAGCTTCCTGTCTGCCCGAAAAGCTCGGCGTGCTTCACAAAGCCGTGCTCGCCGCGTGCGATGCGGGCGACGGCGTGAAGGACGGCCTGATCAACGATCCGTCACGCTGCCACTTCGATCCGAAAACCCTCGAGTGCAAGGGCGGGGACTCAGCCACCTGTCTGACGCCTGGCGCAGGTTACTGCAGTCCAGGCTATATATGCCGGGCCCGAGAACGCCGCCGGAAAGAAGATCTTCCCGAGTTATCAGCCCGGCAGCGAACTGGGCTGGAGCTTGCTGGCGGGGGAACAGGGCAACCCGGTGGCCACCGACAGCTTCACGTACGTCGTTTATCAGAATCCAAACTGGGACTGGCGCACCATGAACCTCGAGAGCGATGTCGCCGCAATCGAAAAATCGTACGGCAACTTGATCGACGCCACCGATCCCAATCTCAAGCCCTTCTTCGGGCACAACGGAAAGCTGCTGATGTATCACGGCTGGAGCGACACCGCGATCGCGCCCGGCAACAGCATCAACTACTACGAAAGCGTGGTCAAGAATCTCGGCGGCGAAAAGAAAGCTTCCGGCGACATCCGCCTCTTCATGGTCCCGGGCATGGGGCATTGCGGCGGCGGCGATGGCCCGAACGACTTCGACAAAATAACGGCCATCCAGGATTGGGTGGAACACGGCAAGGCGCCCGAAACGATGATCGCCTCGCACGCCGACAGATCGGGGACCGTGGACCGCACGCGCCCGCTGTGCGTTTATCCGAAGGTCGCGACATACAAAGGATCGGGCAGCACGGACGACGCCGCGAATTTCACCTGTGCTTCGCCTCGCTAACTCTTACGTCACGCGCACGCGTAATCTAGCGGATCAGCCGTGAGTTCCGGACCCTCCGGGCCTAGATCCCAGTGATGCGAATCCAGAGTTTGAATTGCTCCAAATTTGCTTTTAGTCTGCTCCGTCAATTTCGCGTCAATTCTTGTTGACTGACATTGTACCGCTCCAATACTTGGGATAGACTTCCTGACAGTTTTAAAACAAAATTCGAGCTCAAGAATCTCGAATCTAAATCTACGTGGACGGGGGTCTCGTTGTGAAGGGATTAGTCTGCTCAATCGGCCTGTTTTTTCTCGTTTCAGCCGCCTTTGCTCAATCTGATCGCGGCACCATCACTGGCACGGTTTCCGATCCTGCGGGAGCTGTGATCGCCAGCGCCACAATTGAGGCCAGGAATGTCGCGACTGGCGCGGTATATCCAACGGTGAGTTCGGGGACGGGCAATTACACCATTGCCCAGTTGCCCGCCGGTACTTACGATCTCTCCGTGGTTGTGGCGGGCTTCAAGAAATATGTGCGCGAAGGGCTCCAGGTTGAGGTGGCCAGCAATGTTCGTATCGACGTCGGACTGGAAGTTGGCTCGGCGAGCGAATCTGTCACCGTGGAAGCTGCCGCTCCTTTGCTGAAGACGGAAGGCGGTGAGGTGAGCCACAACGTCGCCACTGAGACCTTGGACTCGCTGCCGATTCTCACGCTCACGGGCGCCGCGGCCAGCATCGGAGCCGCTAACAGCTTGGGCAATATCCGGAACCCGCTGTCGGCGGTCCAGCTACTGCCCGGCGCGCGCATCTCAACCGACGCCATCCTGCGCGTGAACGGGATGCCCTCCAATTCGCAGTCCATCAATATCGAAGGCCAGGACGCCACCAACGGGTTCTTTAAACAGCAGAACCAGGTGAACCAGGCCGGCATGGAAGCCATCCAGGAAGTCGCCATCCAAACCAGTAATTTCGCCGCGGAATACGGCCAGGCAGGTGGCGGTTATTTCAACTACACGATGAAATCGGGCTCCAATCAACTTCACGGGAGCGGCTACGACTATTTCGTGAATGAAGTCTTGAACGCCGGAACGCCTTTCACCGACGCCGGCGTCAGCAACCCGGCCAAAGAAGGGCAGCATATCCGCAATCCGCTCCGGCAGAACGATTACGGCTTTACCTTGGGGGGGCCGGTCACCATTCCCAAGCTCTACAACGGTCACGACAAGACTTTCTTTTTCTTTAGCTTCGAGCAATTCCGTCAGAGCTCTTTCATTAGCAACACCTACGGCATCGTGCCCACGGACGCACAGCGTAATGGCGATTTCAGCGCGGCGCTCAGGCCGACGTGCAATGGCCCCGATACGTCCGGTCAGATGGTCTGCTTGAATGAGATATTCGATCCCGGCAGCAATCGCGTGGTTGGCGGCTCCGTGGTCCGGACGCCCTTTCAGAACAACACGATTCCGAAGAGCATGATCGATCCGACAGCTTCGATCATCCAGAACATGATTCCGGAGCCGAATACCGCTGGCGTTTTCAATTACACGGCGCCCGGGTACTCGAATTTCCGCCACACAACCATTCCCTCCATCAAGGTCGACGAACTGATCAGCGAAAAGATCAAACTGTCTGGATACTATTCCGCGACCAAGACTTTCTCGCCTCAGACGAATGGTTTCGCGGAGCCATATACTGCCTTGCAACCGCAGAATGCTTTGGCGCAGACCATTCGTCTTAATCTGGATGTGACGCTCTCTCCGACCTTGCTTTTGCACATCGGCGCTGGTTATCTGCACACGTCCAATCCTCAGACTGCGCCCAATTACGATCAGAAGCAGCTGTTTCCACAAGGCATTCCGTTCACTGCCGGCAATTTCTTCCCCTACATGGCGGGTATGTACAGCACGAATGGCGGCGGATGGACCGGGGGCACCGGATTCCCCGGCTCCAACACGGGAGTCGCTTTCACTCTCACGCCGGTAGCCAACGATTATAAGCCGACGTTTAACACCAACTTGACATGGGTTCATGGGAACCATACCTACAAGCTGGGGGCGACGGCGCTGTTCGAAGGCATACAAAGCGTGAATAGCAGCCGCGCGGACGGACAATTCGGCTTCGCCCAACAGCAGACCGCCGACCCCTGGCAGAACGGCCAGCCCTTCGCAAACGTTGCGAGTAGTGGGTTCGGATATGCAAGCTTCTTTCTTGGTGCGGCCAACACCGTGTCCACAGCCGCGCCCGCCGATGTCCGGTTGGGTACCCATTCGTACGCAATCTATATCCAGGACAGTTGGAAGATCACGCGCAAGCTGACTTTCGATTATGGCCTGCGCTGGGATTACGCAATTTTGTGGAAAGAACAATATGGACGCATGCAGAATGCCGCGTTCGACCAGCCAAACTCACTAATTGGAGGACGGCTGGGCACGGTGGAATACCAAGCCACCTGCCATTGCAACTACGCCAATGCCTACCCGTTTGCGTTCGGGCCGCATCTGGGGGTGGCTTACCAGATCACACCCAAGACTGTATTTCGCGCGGGCGGCGCCATTTCATATGCCGCCGAGTCGGATCAAGCCGGACTCAATAGCAGTGCCGGTGATTTCTACACGATCCCGGCCGCTGCCTATGGCGCGTCCGCTGGATTTCTGAAGAACGGCGACCCTCTGGGACCCGGTAACCAGTTCGGCAATCCGGTGGTTCACTGGCCGAATTTCAGTCCCCAGTATCCGGTTGCTGCAGCGCCCGGCGTCATTCCACCCTCCTCGCCGTTTATTTCGATCGCCCCGAACACCGGCCGCTTACCGCGCACCTTTCAGTGGAGCGTCGGCTTCCAGCGAGAGATTACCAGCAACCTAGTCGTGGATGCCGCGTATGTAGGCAACCGCGGTGCATGGTGGGTGTCGCCCCTGTTGGGCAGCCTGAATTACAACGCGCTCACGCCACAGCAATTGAAGGCGGACGGCATCGACGTGACCAACCCTGCCGACACGACCCTCCTCAACACACAAATTAATTCGCCCAAGGTGATCGCCCGGTTCCCGTGGCTGGCCAATCCGAATAGCGTCTACCCGGGATTTCCCAACACCCAGACCCTGCTGCAAGCCCTGCGACCCTATCCGCAGTGGAACGGCATTCCGCCTTTCCTCGGACCTCCAGACGGGAACACGTGGTACGACTCGCTTCAGGTAAAGGTGACCAAGCGCTTTTCGCACGGCTTGAGCGGGCAGGTGGCCTACACCTGGCAGAAGGAACTCACCAACGGCACCAACTCCAATACGAGCTATGTCACGCCGTCTCCACCGCTCATCAACGACGTCTACAACAAAGCTCTGGATAAGCAGATTTCCGGGTTCAGCATTCCCCAGGAGCTGATTATCGCGTTCAATTACACCACGCCCAAGCTGGAAGGTAGTGGGAAGGGAGTCGGCGCGCTGTCATGGCTAGTCCGCGACTGGACTATAGGCGGAGTGCTCCGCTATCAGAGCGGCACGATCCTTCAAAGCCCATTCTCCAACAACAATCTCCTCTCGAACCTGGCGCGAGGACCGGGGAATAATCCGGCCCTGTGGGGTGGTGGCTACACGTTTTTGAATCGTGTGCCCGGACAGCCTCTGTTCCTGGTGGATCCCAACTCCAAGTTCGATCCCACCACGCAACTGGTGCTGAATCCGAAGGCTTGGGCGGAACCTCCGTATGGCACGTTCGGTGCCTCGGCGCCATACTTTAACGACTTCCGATGGCAGCGGCAGCCCGCTGAGAGCTTGGCTTTTGGACGGAAGTTCCGCATTACGGAAAGAACCCAGCTCGAGCTTCGAGCCGAGTTCCAGAACATCTTTAACCGTCTGTTCTATCAGGCGCCCGCCGACGGCGCACCCTTTGGCTTCCCGTTCACTTCGGTCAAAACGCCCACGCTTCACGGCAACCCGGGAGGCACCCTGTCGCAAGGCTTCGGCTACGTGAACTGGGTGAATGGCGGATTGACCCAATTCGGCGGCGCCCTGCCCAGATCGGGGCAGATCGTCGCGCGGTTCACATTCTGATTTGGTGCAGCAGGGTTGGTCGCCACTGTGCGGCTAATCCTGCTGTGCTTTCGGATTGCAGGGCTTCTTGTACATCACGCGGCGGCAGCAGATGAAAACGCCGGTGAATGCGAGGACTGCGGGCACAAGTCCGGCCAGGCTCCACAGGATTTCTGTAAACCAGCCGAACCTTCCGAAATGCAGTTCCGACAGCCAGAACAGGCCTTGGTCGGTGAAGCGGTCCGCGGGGTCGAGTGCGTACAGGCCGTTAAATGCCTGCGGAAAAGAAAAATAGATCGCCGAGACGCCCCACACCAGAACAAGGAGGAAGCACCAGAATCCGAGCGCGCTGTGGAGGTCCCAGCTAATCCTCGGAAAATTCCCGGCCCAGTTCACCGTAAGGCTGCGGCGCCAATGCTTGATTCCGGGCCACCATATAACGGCTCCGGTAAAACAAAGCGATGTCACGGCAATTGCTCCGATGCCATTCACAAGCCGGCCGGCCGGTCCAAACGAGAGATTGGTGTGAATGTTGACCAGCCACTCGATGGGCAACCTCCTCGAGAGCTCGTTCCGGTAAACAATGACGCTACCGGAGAGGCTGATCAAGAGAATATACGCGCTAATTCCCGCCCCCACCCAAAGATGAATCTGGAACAAAGCGTGGCGCACGCGCGACCTTTCCGGATGTTGCAGCCATTGTTGCCAGGCCGTCATTCTTCCTCCTTGCCGCAGTATAGCCGCAACACTATATCGCGTTCCTCCCCAACGATAGGATGCGGAAGAACATTTCATCCGTCTGCATGCCAACATGATAAAGTATGGAGTGTTTCGAACCTTAGGGAGGATTCACCATGGCGAGATCCAAGAAGATTTCAGTTGACCGGCGCGGCTTCTTGAAGGGCGCCGCTGCTGGAGCAGCCGCGGGTGCTGCCGCGCTGGTCGTGAAACCAGAAGCTGCCAAAGCCCAGGAAGCTGCTGAAGTTCATCGCCCCGCCGCACCGCTGCCGGGCACAAAACAGACCGCCGCTGAAACTGCTCCGCCGCCGCCCCGTGTGGACGTCTACACCACTGACCGCCCCGGATCCGATTTCATGGTCGACGTGCTCAAGACGCTAAACTTCGATTACGTCTTCGCCAACCCCGGTTCTAGCTTCCGCGGCCTGCAAGAGTCCTTCACCAACTATGGCGGCAATAAGGCCCCTGAATGGATCACCTGCTGCCACGAGGAATCCGCGGTTGGAATGGCTCATGGGTATTACAAGATCGAAGGCAAGCCGATCCTGAGCTTGGCGCACGGCACGGTGGGATTGCAGCACGCCTCCATGGCCATCTACAACGCCTACGCCGATCGTGTTCCGGTCTACATTATTCTGGGCAATATTCTGGATGGCCGTTGGCGCCGCGGCGACGTGGAATGGGCCCACAGCGTCCAGGACGCGGCCTCGATGGTTCGCGACTATACCAAGTGGGACGACTCGCCGGTCTCGCTCGGCCAGTTCGCCGAATCCGCCGTGCGCGCGTATAAGATCGCGATGACTCCGCCCATGGAACCGGTCGTGATTGTGGCAGACGCGGTGCTGCAGGAAGAACCCGTGGCGCCGGAGGACCGGGGCAAGCTGAAGATTCCGGGGCTGGCTTTATCGCACCCGCCCGCCGGCGACTACGGCGCTGTGCGGGAGGCGGCCAAGATGCTGGTCAACGCGGAGAATCCTCTGATCGTCGCCGGGCGCGTCGCCCGAACGCCGGAAGGAATCAAGCTGCTGGTCGAACTGGCCGAGACTTTGCAAGCTCCCGTCATTGACCGCCGCTTCCGCATGAACTTCCCCTCCGCCAACCCGATGTACGGCTCCGGCAGCGTCGCTTCCGCCGACGTGATTTTGGGCTTGGAAGTTCCCGATATGTGGAGCACCACCCACACGCAGACCCCCGTCAACCGGATGGGAATGGAAGATCGGCCCATCACCAAGCCCGGCGCGAAGGTGATCACGATTTTCGCGGGCGATCTGTTTGCCAAGAGCAACTATCAGGACTTCGGACGATACGACGACGTAGATCTGTCCATCGCGGCGGACGCACAAGCAACGCTACCGCTGCTAATCGAGGAGTGCCGCAAGCTGATTACTCCCGAACGCAAGAGCGCCCTGCAAGCCCGCGGAGCCAAGCTGGCCGAAGCGCATCAACGCAACAAGCAGCGCGACATCGAGCAAGCGGCCTGGGCTTGGGATGCCAGCCCCGTCTCCACCGCCCGCGTTTCCGCCGAGTTGTGGAATCAAATCAAGAACGAAGACTGGTCGCTGGTTTCCGACGTCACCTTCTTCAGTAACTGGCCCACCCGGCTCTGGGACTTCGAGAAGCCCTATCACTACATCGGCGGGCACGGCGCCTATGGCGTGGGCTACGGCGCTCCGGCAGCAGTCGGCGCGGCCCTGGCGAACAAGAAGCACGGCCGCTTGAGCGTCAACATCCAATGCGACGGCGATCTCAACTACGCCCCCGGCGTTTTATGGACGGCCGCCCATCATCGCATTCCGTTGCTGAGCATCATGCACAACAACCGCGCCTATCATCAGGAAATGATGTACCTGGAGGACATGGCTGCACGGGCGCAGCGCGCCGTGGATAAGGCGCAAGATCGGAACCGCCATCACCGATCCGAACATCAACTATCAGCTCATGGCGAAGGCCTACGGTATGTACAGCGAAGGGCCGATCGACAATCCCAACGATGTTGGTGCCGGCCATCAAGCGAGCCATCGAAGTAGTCAAGAAGGGCGAACCGGCTCTGATCGACGTAGTGACCCAGCCGAGGTAACACATGAAGCTACTTCTCTTAGCCGCAGCCATCGCGACGACAACGCTACTGGCGCAGACTCCGGCAGGCGACGCCTCCAACGGTAAAGCACTGTTCACGCGCGACGGCTGCTACGAATGCCATGGCTATGCCGGACAAGGCGGCGCTGCAGGCGCCCGCATTGCGGCTATCGGGTTGAATGCGGCAGGCCTGATCCGCTATGTCCGCGCTCCCGCGGGCCAGATGCCCGCCTACACCGCTAAAGTGATCTCCGATCAAGAACTGACCGATATCTGGGCCTATTTGCAATCTTTGCCCAAGGCCAAGCCGGCGAAGGATATCCCGCTGTTGAAGGATTTGCAGCACTAGCCCCTGGCCGCCGCCCCTTCCACGATCTTTTGCAGCCCGGCGGCGAGGCTCCGTAGGGAACCGGATTGCACGTGCAGTTCCTCGGCCGCACTCGCGGTTTCCTCTGAACTCGCGGCCTGCGATTGCGTGGTGTTGCTGAGCTGCGCCACCGTGGAGTTGATCTCGGAGATCCCATCGGTCTGGGTTTCAAGCGACGTGGTGATCTCTCCCACAAAAGTGCGAACCTCCGAGACCTTGCTCAAAACAGTGGAGAGCACATCGGCCAGCTTCGCGCTGCCTGCGGCGCCTTGTGCACTCTTGCTAATGGAATTGCCGATCAGCTCAGCCGTCTCCTGAGCCGCTTGCGAAGCCCGTTGTGCCAGGTTTCGCACCTCGTCGGCGACCACGCTGAACCCGGCTCCAGCTTCTCCCGCGCGTGCCGCCTCCACTGCCGCATTCAAGGCCAGAATGTTGGTTTGAAAGGCGATTTCCTCAATGGATTTGACGATTTTGCGCACATCCAGCGCCGCCCTGTTGATCTTCTCCATCACGCCGTTCATGTCTACCATTTGGCGATTTCCTTCGCCCACAACCTGATTGACTTCGTTTACCAACTCGTGAATCCGCTTGGCGCTAGCCGCGCTGCGCCGGCAGTTTGAACTTAGTTCTTCGAGGGAGGCGCTGGTTTGTTCCACTGAAGCGGCCTGCTCGGAAATACGCGACGCAATTTCTTGACTGGCCGCGGCCACCTGATTTGCCGCGCTGTTGCTTTCCTCCGCCACTTGATCCAAATCGCTGGCCGCGCTCGCTAATCGGAACCACGATGGATCGCGTCATGAAATAACAGACCAGAATCGAGCCGGCCAGTCCAATGGCTGTCATCAGAAAGATGAAGTTGCGCATACGGGCCACCATCGCTTCCGTTGTGTCGACATAGATGCCCGTGCCGACAATCCATCCCCAGGGTGCATATAACTTGAGGTAGGAGATCTTCGGCGCAGGCTTCGTTTGCCCGGGTTTCGGCCACATGTACCGCATCATCCCTTCGCCGTGGCTCTGGACAATGCGTACCGCCTCAATGAAAATCGCAAGCCCGTTTGGATCGCGATAATCTGAGACGTCCTTGCCTTCCAACGCGGGATTCGCCGGATGCATGATCATCGTCGGATGAAGATCGTTGATCCAGACATAGTTTGCGCCGTCATAGCGGGACCGCCGTAACGTCTCTCGCGCGGCTGACTGCGCTTGGGACACCGTCATGGCGCCGCTGGCTGCCTGCTGGCCGTAGTAGTTCAACACGCCCCACGCAGCCTCCACGACGTGCTTCGTAGCGTCGGCCTGCATCGCGTAACTGTTCGACCTCAACTCCGGCAACAACCAGGTGAGCAGCGGTATCGGAAACGCGATACTCAGCGCCGCTCCCATCAGCAGAATTTTCGTTGAGAGGCCTAAGCGCGAGAGACTTTTTCCCACGGTTATTCTCATCGGCGCGGGAAAAGTGAATTTGAGGGGCTTCGCGAGCTATGCCAGCGCCGCCAGTCCGGCACTCGCGATCTGCTCGTCTTCCGGCGATTTTACGCCCGAAACGCCCACTGCGCCCACGCATTCGCCTTCATACAGAATCGGAAGCCCGCCTTGCACCGGCAGCCTGCCTGGAAACATCAGTGTGGCCGAGCGCTCTTTGGTCACGTCTTCCAAGAACTTAGTCGGAACGCGCGACAGCGCCGCGGTCCGCGCTTTCATCGTCGCGATCTCCGGGCTCGGCAGCGTCGCGCCGTCCATGCGCTCGAGATGCAACAAATACCCGCCTTCATCCACCACCGCGATGCTGACCTTCCAATTGTTCTTGGCCGCTTCCAATTTTGCCGCCGTTACGATGGCGTGTGCTTCCGTGGATGTTAGGCTGAATTTCTGACGCATGTTCTCCCTTATAGCATTTGGCATCCATCCCTGGCAGGCGCTAGTGGCCTTCGGCGCGGCGTTCATTGCCGGGAGCCATCAACTCGGTCGCCGGTGGCGGCACGCTGCTCACCTTTCCCACATTGATCTGGCTTGGGCTGCCTTCCATCAATGCGAACGCCACCAGCACAGTCGCCATCTGGCCAGGCACGGTCGGAACCATCTGGGGCTATCGCCAGGATCTACGTACCTGCAGCCCGCGCATGCTCGCGCTGGTTCTTCCCAGCGTGATCGGCGGCATTGCCGGCGCGCTGCTGCTCAATCGCACTCCGCCGGCCGTATTCGATGCGCTGGTGCCCTTTCTGATCCTCTTCGCCACGCTGCTGTTCATGATCCAGGAGCCCGTCCAGACGGCGGCTGAAGCTCTCGCATCCGGAGTCGCACAAATCCACACGCTGGCTCATCGGCGCGATGCTGTTCCAGCTCTTCGTGGCGCTCTACGGCGGCTACTTCGGCGCGGGCATCGGCATTCTGATGCTGGCCGCGCTCAGCGTGCTCGGCCTCACCGACATTCATCAGATGAACGGACTGAAAGCGCTGCTCGGCGCCAGCGTCAACGGCGTCGCGGCCCTCTACTTCATTTGGGCGCGCATGGTTTACTGGCCCGAGTTCGTGGTCATGGTGATCGGCGCGATTATCGGCGGATACGGTGGCGCACTCATCGCGCGGCGTATCGGAGGCCCTGCCGTGCGGCGCATCGTGATCCTCGTCGGCCTCTCGATGGCCGCGTGCGATGTTTGTTAAGTTCTTTCCGCGGCCTACTTCAACTCCTGATACATCCCCGGCACGCTCCACTGCTGCTGCAAGCTGTTCGGCGCCCATTTGTACTCGGCCTCCATGAACTTCGCCACGTCGTCCTGGCTCTTGCCTTCGTGAATCAGCCCGCTCACGCGATTCCGCAGCTTCTCCACGTTGTTGCGATACGTCATCAGCCCGGCCTTGTTCGTGACCGCGCCGTGGCCCGGAATCACGGTGTCGAAATCCAGCTTCATGCGCATTGTCCAGCGTCTTGGTCCACTCCACCACGCTGCCGCCGCCGTTGTAATCGATCAGCGGACTGGTGCCCGCCATCAGATCGCCGGTGTGCAGCACGCGCAGCGCCGGGAAGTAGATCACCGCGTCGCCGTTGGTGTGGCCGCGGCCCATATAGATCGCGCGCACTTCCTTGCCGCCCAGATTCACCGCCGCCTCAGTCGTGAAACGTGATGCGCGCCGGGCTCACGCCGCGGAGGCTGACATTGCGACTGTTTGTGCTCCACGATGTTGGTCCGCGCCATTGCGGTCGAGATGATCTCGGCCGTCGGCAGAAACTTGCGCGTTCCCGCCGCTGTGATCCTGGTGATAGTGCGTGTTGATGACGTACTTGATCGGCTGATTGGTGACGCTCTTCACCTGGTCCACGATGTCTTGATGGTCCTGGTCAAATTTGTCGTCGATCAGAATGACGCCCTCGTCGGTGATGTACACGGCGACGTTGCCGCCGTCGCCTTCGATCTCGTACAGATCGTCCTTCACTTTGTTGAGAGTGAGTTTCGCGGGCGCGGGATTCTGGGTAAAAGCGAGCTGCGTGTACGCGATCCAGCCCAGCGTCACGAACAATGCGGCAGCGGAAATTCGCACAAGGAGTGTTCGGCTCATTGCCGGACACTATATCAAAATCAGCGGGGCTTTAGGGTTCTCTCGAACAGATCGAAAATCCGCTTGTACTCGTCCGCCCAGCTCGACGGCTCCACGAACCCGTGGTTCTCCACCGGATAAACCGCCAGCTCCCAATTCTCCTTGCGCAGCTCGATCAGCTTCTGCACCAGCTCGCACCGTGTCCTGAAAATGCACGTTGGTGTCCGCCATGCCGTGGCAGATCAGCAACGCGCCTTTCAGACCTTGCGCGAAGTAAATCGGAGACGATTTGCTTGTACGCCTCGGCATCCGTCTGCGGCAGATTCAAAATGTCCGACGTGTATTCATGGTTGTAATTGCGCCCAATTGGTCACCGGCCGCAGCGCCGCGCCGGCCGCGAACACATCCGGCTGGGTGAACATCGCCATCAGCGTGATGAACCCGCCGTAGCTGCCGCCGTAAATGCCCGAGCCGCTTCGGGTCGGCGCCGTACTGCGACACCAGCCAACGCGCGGCGTCGATGTTATCGTCCAGATCCTTGCCGCCCATGTGCTCGTAAATCGCCGTCCGCCAATCGCGACCGTAGCCGGCCGAGCCACGATAGTCCACATCAACCACCAAATAGCCGCGCTCCATCAGCAATTGATGGAACATGTACTCGCGCGCGTAATACGACCACCTGCGATCCACATTCTGTAAATAGCCTGCGCCATGCACGAACAAAACCGCCGGCCCGCCTCTGCGGATAATTCGCCGGCTTGTAGACGTGCGCCCGCACCATCGCGCCATCGCGCGCCGGAAACGTGACGATCGGCGTGTCCAGCCACGGGTACTCCCAAAAACTCCGGCGCCGGCGATGACGTCAGCTTCTTCGCCGGCGCATCCGCGCGCGCCTCCTGCACATACAGCTCCGGCGGCTTGTTGGTGTACGAATAAACATCCGCGAACCAGCTGATCATCCGGCGACGGCACGCACGAATGGCCGCCCGGCAAGCGTGGTTAGCTTCGTCCGCGCGCCGCCATCCGCGCTCATTTCATAAACGTTCTGCTCGCCCGGGTCGGCTTCGTTGGTCACCAGGAAGAACCGGCTCTTGTCTTTCGATAGAACCGCGCCGTCCACTTCCCACTTACCAGAAGTCAGCGCCTTCGGCTCGCCGCCCGCGAACGAAACGCGTGTAGAGATGCGAGTATCCCGTACGCTCAGATTGAAAATAGATCTCCTGATCGCTCTTCATCCAGCCCAGGGTCTCGCTGCCCGGCTCGTCCGGATCGCCGATTCCTGGTCCATCGATCCACGCGTCGTCATGATCGTGCGCCGACTACGCGTGTCTTGCCGGTGTTTTCATCCAGTGCCAGAATCCAGCGGTCCTTGTTGTCCATCGCACGTCCGACCACCACCGCTTTCGTCCCGTCGTCCGACCATAACGGCACCGACAACCGGACCTCGCGATCCGCCGGCGTTTTTGCATCGGCAGTCTGCACTACCGCCTTCTGCCCGTGATCCACCCACTTCACTTCGCCGGTTTCAACGCTGAGGATCGCGAGACGCACCAGGCTCTGCTTGTCGCCCACCTTTTCGTACGACGCTATGTCCTCCGTGTAACCCGACTCCGTCACGAAGTTCGGCACAACGGTACGCTTCGCGCCCGCGCCAGGTTCACGAATGCTCGCGATCACGTATTTCTCGTCCGGGGTAAGCTGCAACGATGCCACGCGTCTGCCCGGCTTGCAAGATGAAAGGCTTGCGCGGATGCTCGCGCTTGCGCTTGGCTTCCTGCTCCTCCCTCTCGGCCGCGCGCTCGCGGATCACTTCGAGCAGATCCTTCTCGTCCCGTCTTGAGCGTCTCCTGGCTCGCCGTTCCCTTTTCTTCTTCCGGCGGTGGCGGACTCCCAGCAGGCCGAATATCGGTCATCTCCTCGATCGCGCCACTATCAAGTGCGACCACATACAGATTGTTCGCGCGTGTGAATGCGACACGCTTCTCATCGTGCGTGAAATGCGGATTGCTTTCGATTTCCTCCGTATTGGTGACTTGACGCGTCGTACCCGCGCCGGCATCGTAAAGCCAGATGTCGCCGTCTCGCGAGTAGACGGTCCGTTTCCTGTCTCGCGTGGAATCGCCCGCGGCCGGTGGCGCTAGTTTCGCTTCGGCGTCGGACAACTTCCGCAGCCCCGAGCCATCGCGCCCGACGACATATGTGTCGGCCGGTTTGAGCCGCGGATCGCTCGCCTGCTTCCATTGAAAATAGATCCGCTCGCCATCGCCCGACCAACGCACGCCCGAAGGCTCGTAGCCGTAAAGCCCGGGCCCGCGCATGATGTTGTCGATGGTGAGCGCAAACTTCCCGGCGGGATAGGCTTGGAATGCGAACGAGATGGCGATGAGAAGGAGCGGCAGCCGCTTCATTCTCACCATGCTAGCGCAGGCTACTTGCGGACGAATTGTAGCGTCGCTTCGGCGTGCTGGCCGTGAGTCGAGCTCTCTTGGATCTCGAGCGTCATGTGCTTGCCTTCGTCCGAGAGAGTGTGAACCCAATGCCCCTGCACCTGATCGCCCTTAATTTGCGCGGCCCACTCTGTCGTCAGCTTGTTGCCGTCCCGGTTGGACTTGAACACGGCCATAAACGGCCCAATCTGGTTTTGCGCTTCATGGCCGTCCGTGCTCAGTTGGATCTTCTCCGTCATCACGCCCAAATACAGTAACGGCACCACGCCATTGTCAGGCTCCTTAAAGGTGGACTCGATGGTCAACCCGGAACCGTCCTCCTTGATCTTCGTCTCCAGGCTATTCGGCGCATCGCCGGGCCGCGGACTGTGCTTGTCCAAGACCCACTTGCCGGAGAAGCTGTCCGGGTTGATCTTAGCGGTTCCTACCACGGCCAGGAAAGATATTGTAAATAAGAGCGATACCAGTTTGGCTAGTCTCAAGACACCGTCTCCTCGCTGATATGATGCCGATCGGCGGCCCAAGATTACACTTCTTTGGGTGATTTTCAATTCTCCCAGCCTCTCACCACCTCTGTGCGGGTGATCCCGGCGCGTGGAGCAGTTGCGTAAGTCGCGCTGCTAAACGAGCAGTTACATCAGTAATTGCGAGTTCTGTCGTGATACCTTCCTTCGCCGGAAGGCTTTCCCGATTCGTCATCCACGGCTGCCCAGTCTACTATTGGCAAGGTGGCGCACTTGGTTCATAGCGGACCAGAACACGATCGTTCGCATCCAGCGGACGTGACGGCGACTTACCAGGACCGATCCTTCCGCCGCTCGTGGATTCTCCGAGTGTCTGACCATACGCCCGGAGCGGACCACAGCACTTCCGCCCGATTCGCCCGTCATGCGGGGAGTTGACACAGGCAGGCTGCGCGAGCGACCGTATGAAACCTCTTGGAACGCTGTGCGATGCCAAACCCTGGATGTTGCGCAGCCCTGAACGGCCCGCCCCCATCAGATGATGAGATGCCTACGGTTGCAATTATTGAAGCGAGATCACGACGCCGGTCTGAGTCGAGACGCCGGCGACAGTGGCGACGAGGGGAACATCGCCCGTGCCGACACCTGCAGGCACGGTGAGGTTGATCTGGTAAAGCCCCGCGCTGGAAAGCCCTGCGAAGGTGGGGATTACGTTGTTGCCATTGATCGATAGCGTTACTGAGTTCGTGGTCGCGGCGGCGCCGGAAAATGGCTGACCCGAGGGTACCGTGGGCGTCGTCGGACCGAAGCCGACACCGAAGAGTGCGATATTGTCTCCGTCCTTGGCGGCAACAGTGGCGTAGCCGAGAGAGTTGCCGGTGGGACCGATGACGTCGTAGGTGCCGTCGGAATGAACGATGATGCCGGCAACGTGAGTGGCGTCGAGCAGACTGAATGAGGGCGCGACGGAAACCACTGGAACGAACGTTGTGGAGCTTTTTGATCCGACAAAGACCGTGACAGGGACTGGTTGGTAAGCGGTCGGAATATCCGGAACCTGAAGGTTGATCTGGGACGAGCTAACATACCAGAGATAAGCAGGAATTCCGTCGACTGTCACGCTGGTGTTCGCGAGCTGGGTTGGAAAGTCCCCGTTCCACGTCACGGGAGTAGTCGGGCCGAGGCCTACGCCATATATCGATATCCACTCGCCACGCTGGATGGAAGAGCGTTTGCTACAGACCGGAACAACGCCTCCAGGAGCGATTTCAGTAGGGATCGATGCGGTGGGGGAAGCCTTGCGAATTCGGTTATTGCCGGTATCAGCGATAAAAAACTCGCCGGAGTCATTTGCCGCCACGCCCGTGGGTTTGTAGAGAGCAGCAAAGGTAGAAACGCCACCGTCCCCAAAGTAGCCTGCTCCTCCGGTTCCGGCGGCTGTGGTGATGATACCTGCCGAGATCTTACGAATGACGCTGTGATAAGTGTCATCGATGAAGATATCGCCTGAAGAGGTGACTGCTATCCCCGTCGGGTTGTAGAGCTGAGCGGCTGTTGCTGGCCCGCCGTCACCCGTATATCCGGCTGTGCCATTACCTGCAATGGATGTAATATTCCCGGTAGCCGAGGACACTTCGCGAACGCGCTGATTGCAGGAATCGACAATGAACACGTTGTCAGAAGAATCTACGGCAAGGCCGAGTATTTGACAGAAGGGTGCCTGAGTGGCGGGGCCGCCGTCTCCCGCGTAACCCGATTGACCGTTCCCAGCAAATCTTGAGATATTTCCGGTTGAAGCGTCAATCCGACGAATCACGTGATTCTGGTCAGCGACGAAGACGTTCCCGGCGAGATCCACGGAAACGGCCTGAGGAAGAAGGAGGAGAGCGTTTACCGCCGGACCGCCGTCACCCGAGTAACCACCGCGGAGGGGAGTACCGGCAAACGTTGTAATATTTCCGTCCGCGACCTTGCGAACGACTTGGTTCCACATATCGGCGATATAGATGTTGCCGGAGGCGTCGACGGCGACAGAACTGGGTCCATACAGCAAAGCCAAGGTTGCGGGGCCGCCGTCACCACCGTAGCCGGAGCCACAGCAACCTCCGCCCGCGACGGTGGTGATCGTCCCACTTGTGTCTACTTTCCTTATGCGGTTGTTCTGGGTGTCAGCAATGTAGACGTTACCGAAAGAATCGAGCGAGACACCGCTTGGGGTATAGAGTTCGGCGCTGATTGCAGGCCCGTTATCGCCAGAGGAGCCAGCTGCCCCTATCCCGGCGATTGTATTTATGACGGTCAGTTCTCCGTTCGCCAGAGAACAGAGCGGGAGCAGAAAGATAGGGAAAATGAAACGAATCATTATGAAATGCTTACTATTAGTTACTACCTAGCATAATGCAAGGAAGGCGATGTCGCTCGCCATTCGTCTACTGAAGGACAACACTACACCGCCGGCTTCGATATAGTCGCCGATTTGTTGATTTGAAGAGCGGTGCGGGTTTGAGCGGATCACGCGCTGCTCGGAGAATGCTCGGTGTCGATCACTGCAAGCCGCCGCTTGAAACGGCAAGGCATTCCTCCTGATAAACTCCGCTCACGGAACGCACTTCCCTGGTTGGCGGGCCGCTCGTAGAATTGACCGCTATTCACCTCCATCCCCAACCCCCAATCCCGGCCCCTCCGCTATACTTGGGGCGTCTCCCCATGTTGTTGACCACCGCGGCTTATTTCACCTTTCTCATAGCCGTCTACTTCGCCTACTGGCTCGCCGCGCGATACCGCCTGGGCGCGCTCGCCGTCGTGCTCTTCGCCAACTATTTCTTCTACGCGCGTTGGGATCTCGTTTACCTCGCTATCATTCCCGCGGCGTCAACGTGTGATTTTTTCATCGGCCGCGCGCTCCACAGTTCATCGCGTACCGGCCTTCGACGCCTGCTCGTCGCGCTCAGCATCGCGCTCAATGTTGGGCTGATCGCGTCGGTGAAATACCTGCCGGTGCTTCCCTGGGTGCTGCCTCTCGCGCTTTCCTTCTACGGATTCCAATCGCTCACCTACACCATCGATATCTATCGCCGCGACGCACAGCCGTCCGAAAGCTATCTCGCCTACCTCGCCTCCGCGAGCTTTTTCCCCACCACGGTCGCGGGACCCATCACCCGCCTGTCCACGCTCTGGCCGCAGTGGTCCAAGCGCGAATTGCTCAGCGCGGAAAACGGTGGCAAGGCGCTCTTCCTGATCGGCATGGGCCTGGTGAAGAAGCTCCTGATCGCCGATTTTCTGGCCGAGTCTCTGGTGAATCGCGTCTTCGATTTGCCCAAACTGTACTCGGGCGCCGAAGTTCTGGCGGGCGCTTACGGCTATGCGCTCCAGCTTTACTACGATTTCTCGGGCTACACCGACATCGCCATCGGCTCGGCCTTGCTGCTCGGCATCACGTTGCCGCCCAACTTCAATCGCCCCTACGCCGCCCAAAACATTTCCGACTTCTGGCGCCGCTGGCACATTTCCTTCTCCAACTGGCTGCGCGATTATTTGTATTTCTCGCTGCCGGGGCTGCGCTCGCGCTGGAAGATCTTCGCGTATCTGAATCTCGTCATCACCATGATGATCGGCGGCCTGTGGCACGGCGCGGGTTGGACGTTCCTTGTTTGGGGCGCATGGCACGGCGTGGGCTTGGCCGGCGCATCGCTGGTGGCAGACGCTGCGGGGTAAACGGAAACCGTCGCCGGCCCCCATGGCCCGCTTCGGCCGTGGGCTCCTGACGTTTCACTTCGTCCTGATTGGCTGGATCTTCTTCCGCGCGGCCAACCTCTCCACCGCGCGCGACATCTTCTGGCAGATCACCTCGGGCACCATCTCATTCGCCAACATCACGCCCGCTTTCGCGCTCGTCGCCGTCTTCGCCTTGGCTGCACATTACGTGCCGCGACGCTGGTATGACACCGGACTCCGGCTGTACTGCCAATCGCCCTACTACGCCCAGGCCGCTGCCATCGCGGCTTTGGTGGTCGCCATTCGATACGTCGCAGGGGCGAGCTCCGCGCCATTCATCTATTCGCGATTTTGACGATGCATCCCGAAGAAAACCTCGCTCGCAATTGCCAGCATCTGCGCGATGATCCTGCTGCTCGAAGCGGCGAAACTCGCGCGCCCCTTTGCGTCTTTCCGAGGCTCTGGATTTCCGGCCGCGAAACACGCCCGCGATGGAACCGATTTCGCCAATCCCGGCATTCACCACGCCCGCTGCTGCATCGAAACGCCCGATTCTCGAGCCCAATCTCATCGATCCGCATGACAATCTCCGTGCGTTTTACCTCGCTTTGTGGCGCACTGAATTGGGCGCGCCGGGCGCAATCACGCGCGTGCTGCATTACGGCGATTCTCCGGTCACGGCCGATTCCATCACCGCCGATGTGCGCTCTCTCTTGCAGCAACACTTCGGCGATGCCGGCCATGGGTTCGTTCTTATCGCCAAGCCCTGGGCCTGGTACGGCCATCGAGGCGTCGAGGTCGAGGGGAAAGGCTGGCGCATCAATGCGGCCACGCAAACCCGCGCCCGCGATGGATTCCACGGCCTCGGCGGCGTGAGCTTTGAGGGCGACACCGGTGCTTTCTCGCGCTTCGAACTCGTCGAGGATCACGCCCAAATGGAAATTCACTTTCTGCGCCAGCCGGGCGGCGGCGTGCTCACGGTGGAAGCGGCGGGGCAGACGCTCGGCAGCGTCGAAACCAGCGGTCCCACAACGGAACCCGCCTATCAAACCTTCCCGCTGGCGGCCGGCGCCCGCGAAATACGTCTTTCCGTCCAAAGCGGACCCGTGCGTCTGTTCGGCGTCAGTTTCGAAAGGAACACGCCGGGCGTGATTTACAATAGTCTTGGGCTCAATGGCGGCCAGGTTCAAGTTGTGGTCCGCTATTTCGACAAGCCCCAGTGGACCGAAGAGCTGCAGCACCAGCATCCCGATCTGGTGGTGATCAATTACGGCACCAACGAAAGCATCTATGCCGATTACATCGAGCGTTCCTATCCCGGCGAGTTGCGCCAAGTGATCGAGCGCGTGAAAGCCGCTGTGCCCCGCGCATCGGTTCTGATCATGAGTCCCATGGATCGCGGACAGCGCGATTCCAATTCCCGTATTACCACGGTTCCAACGCTCCCGCACCTGGTGGAGATCCAGCGTCAAATGGCGTTAGAAACGAACTGCGCATTCTTCAACACGTTTCAGGCCATGGGTGGCGAAGGAACCATGGCGCGTTGGTATGATGCCACGCCGAGGCTCGTGAGCGCCGATTTTACACATCCTTTGCCGGCGGGCGCTCGCAAAGTGGGAGTGCTGCTCGATCAGGCGCTCGAATCCGGCTACCGGAAATTTAAAGCGCGAGAGCAGCAGCTGAGGGCGCACGAGTGACCAAGCTCGCTCTCATTGTCGCTGGGTTGCTCAATCTGCTGTTGACGCGCCGGTCCTGCTCCCGCGGCTACCACGACAACGAAAACCACCAAGAAGAAGTCCCATAAAAAGCGCGCTCGGGTGCCGGTAGTTCACGTTTCGCCCGTGGTTCGAGGCGCGGCCCTGCGCGCCATCAACGAACGAACCGCCAAGCCTGCCAGCGTACTCGAAGGCGCCGGAGCATTGGTGCCGTTCTTTGAGCAGCTCTCGCACCCCCCGGAAAACATGTCGCTGCACATCTTGCAGTACGGCGACTCGCACACCGCTTCCGATGACTGGGTCAACCAACTGCGTCAGGATTTTCAGGCGAAGTTCGGCGCGGGCGGTCCCGGATACACACTGCCCGGTCATCCATTTCTTGGCTATCGCCGCTTCGATAGCCACGGCAGTAATTCGCGGGGCTGGTACACCGGCGGCATCGTCACGCGCAAAGACGACGGCATCGATGGGCTAGGCGGAATCAGCCTGACAGCGCAATCGGCGGGCGAGACCGTGACCCTGACCGTTGAATGCGAGCAGCTCGAGCTGCATTATTTGCGCCAGCCCGGCGGCGGCCAGCTCGCATTTTCCGTGGACGGCATCTCCCGTCGCAACCATCGATACCGATGGCGACATGGGACCAGGAGTCTACCAATAGGCGGCCGCGCCCGGCCCGCACCAGTACACTGTCGGACGCTCAGCTCCGCGCCAGTGCGGCTGTTCGGATGGGTGGCGCAGAATCACGCCGGCGTTACGTACGAGACGCTTGGCATCAACGGCGCCCAGGCGAGCCTCATTCTCGATTGGAACTCCGCCATTCTCGGTCAGGAACTGATGAATCGTGATCCCGCGCTCATCGTGCTGGCCTACGGAACCAACGAAGCTTTGAGCGCCAAATGGACTGCGGAGGAATATCGCGCCGCACTCACCGAGATCCTCCAGCGCCTCCGGGCCGCGTCTCCCACGGCGAGCATTCTTCTTATCGGTCCGCCCGACTGCGAGTATCGAACGCGCGGCCGCCGTCTCCCATTTCCCCATTTGGACGAAGTGATCGAAATCCAGCGCGACGTTGCGCACGCCAGCGGCTGCGCCTTTTGGGATTGGCGCGCTGCAATGGGCGGGCCCGGCTCGGTACGTCAATGGGTGCAGGCCGGTCTCGGGCAAGGCGACTACACGCATCTCACCGGCGCGGGCTATCGGACGGCGGGCGGCATGCTGTTCGCCGAACTGATGGCCCAGTACGACCGCTTTGTCACGATCCGCGCCGAAGGCAGTCACAGTCAATAAAATGGACAATAGAGAGCGCATCCTCGCCATCGTGCGAAAGGTTTCCGATCAAACGGCTGTTCCCGGCGCGGATGAATCGCTGTTCGATTCCGGGTTCCTGGATTCGTTCGCGCTGCCAGACATGGTCAGCGAGCTGGAGCTCGAGTTCGGCATCAAGATTCCCGATTCGGATTTGAATCCGCGCAAGTTCGAATCCATCGCGCGCATCCAATCCTATATCGAGAGCAGGATGTAACTGGTGGCGGCGATCAAGGGCTTCGGAGCCTATTTGCCGTCGCGCATCGTAACCAACGCCGAACTTGCGCGCGCGCTTGGATTGCGAACCCGGCTGGATTCTGGATGTTTCCGGGATCGAAGAGCGGCGTTATGCGTCTCCTGAAGAAACTGTGGCGGCAATGGGCGTGGCGGCGGCCCGTGCGGCTATGAATAGCGAGGACGTCGGGATGATTCTGGTCTCTTCCGGATCGGCGGAACGGCGTTTTCCAGGGCCCGCGGCCGGCGATCGCTCACGCTTTGGGCCTCGAGGGTGTTCCGGCCATCGATCTTCCGATCGCCAGCGCCGGCGGCCTGTTTGGAATGGCGTTAGCCGCCCAGCTCTCCGCGATTTACGGAAATATCTTAGTGATCGCCTCCGAAAAAATGTCGGCCATCGCGATGCGCGAGCCCATGGAACGAGGCGTTGCGCCGCTTTTTGGCGATGGCGCGGGCGCATGCCTGATTGGTCCCGAAGACGGGCCGGTGAAGATTGTCGATTCCGTCCTGCATTCCGACGGCGCGTTCGCCGAGGATCTGCGTCTGGATTTCGACGCGCCGCTCGCGATGAACGGCCGCTCGGTTATTTTGCAGGCCTCGCGCAAAATCCCATCCGCGATCGGCGAGTTGCTCGAGAGAAACGGCAAGTCCGCACCGGCGGTGAATGTGTTTCTGATGCACCAGGCCAATCAAAACCTGATGGATCGCGTAGCCAAAGCACTGGCGGTAGACCCCGCCCGCTTTTACTCCAACATCCGGCGCTATGGGAATACCTCGTCCGCATCCATGCTCATCGCTGCCGCGGAATGGTGGCGCGATCCGGGTCCAAACAAAGACGATCTAATCTGTTTCGCGGCGTTCGGAGCCGGATTTCACTGGGGCGCGTTGCTCGCGCAGGCGGCCTAGTCGCCCGACGCGCGTTCCGGAGGATCGAAAAAGAAAAAGGAAGCCAGGCCCGTCCGCACGGCATCCCAGCGTGTGCGCAGCACCGAAAGTCCGATCATCAGCAAGATCACGATCACGGCGGCGACGCCGCACTGCACATTGGTCAGCGATCCCTTGAACGCGCCGAACCAGCGGCCGTAAACCAATTCGATGTGCACCCAATACACCAGCAGCGATGTGGTGCCGAGCTGCCGTATCCAACTCCAGGACGCACCGAGCGGAAATTCCGTCCACAGATATGCGAAGGCCATCACCAGCAGGACCACGCCTAGCTTGATCACGATCAGCCCCGGGCTGTCCAGCCAGAATTCCGACTTGGGATAGAGCGAGTACGGAAGGTTGGAGAAATATTCGCCGGCCGCAATCAGGCCAAAGCCGAGCAGGCCTCCCCACTGCATCACGCGGTTCATGTGATCGGGCTTGACCAGTCGCAGCGCGCTCCCGATGCTAAGTCCAAAAGCGATAAACGACGCCCACGGGAAGAACGCGAAGTATTGATAGCTGGGCACGAAGTACGCGGAAACCCCCGGCGGAAGCCAGCGCCAATCGATCGCGGAAACCAGCGGCGAGGCCACGGCGATTGCCGTACCCAATCCAGCGCACAATCGCACGCGCTGGACGGTGGTGAAGATGGCCATCACGGACATCAGGGCAATCGCGAATCCCATGCAATTGAGAATGTCGACTTTGAACAGGTCGGTCCACGGGCTCTGGCCAAACGCGAACATCCAAAGCTGGAGGCGGAACAAAAACGCCAGCGTGAACAGATAACCTGCGCGCCGCAGAGCGGCTTTCCAGCGGCCCACTGCGTTGACGCCTTGTCGTTCCCGCCGGTCCATTAAGAACGCCAGCGTGATGCCGGTGAGGACCAGGAAGATTGCGGGTCCGATCCCTCCAAAGAATTGCGAAAGCATGAACGGTCCGTCGGTTCTGAGCTCCGCTCGATTGAAGGAGTGAAACACGTGGCCTTGCAGCATCACGACCACGGCGCCCCCGCGCGCCCAATCCAGAAAAGTAAGGCGGCTGTTCGAATCGCGATTGTTGGACTGTGGTGTCATTTCCTCGTTCGTTGACTGGTTTTATTGACTGGTTTTACTGACCTGGATGCTCGGTCTTCACGCCGGGCGGCAGCTTGAGCTGCAACGCATTGGGTTGCAGCGCGGGATTGATCTTGAGATCACTGAATGTCACCGTGATCTGGTCGCCGGATGGCTCGAAAATTTTCTCGCGCAGCGGATAGGGATCGCCCTGATCGGGGATCCATAACTCAAGCTTCACAATGTAATGCTTCACTTCGCTGTTTTTGGGAACCAATTGCAGCCGGGTAGCCATTTGCCCTTTCAGTTGCTCGGATCCCGCGATCTTCACATCGTAACTCGCTGCAAGTTCCGTGCCGGATGTGCCAAAGCCGATCATTAAGAACTTGTCCAGTTGAGCGCCGTGCTTATCCAAGTCAAATATTTGCAGAGTGTTCAGCTTGGGAAGATATTCTTGGACGCGGCGTTTGGCGATGGTGACGGTCCGGGCATCGGGCCCGGTAAAATCGAACCTGCCCTGCACTTCATCCGGCTGCACTTTTTTCATGATCACGGCGCCTATGTCGGTGCTGTCCTCGTTCAGAACGTCGACGTGCGTCACCCATGTAACCTGAGCGGTCATGGCCTTGAAATCCCCGGCGGCCTTGTCCATGCGCGCCAGCACCTGCTGCAGGTTGTCGCTCCCGGTGGCAAGCGTACTGGACCCGGCCAGAGTGAGACACACAAGAAATCCGCGCAGTCGCGTTCGCATCAAGTTATTGAATTTCAGAAAAAGCCTGCGGCTACGGCGTGGTGAACGCCATGAACCCCTTGATTTCCTGTTCGGAATCCACGATGGGTTCCAAACGGACCACATGATACTTCTTGCCGGTTCGCGCCTGCAGCAGCGTGCTGGCCTCGGTCGTCCGCGCAGCTTCCGGGGTGTTCGAAAGTTGCTCGGCGTTCATCCAGAAGACCGTCTCGCCGTGTTCGGCGGGGAGCATCACGATGCTGTTGGCGCGGGGTTGATCGCGGAACCACTCCCTGGGTGTCAGGAAAATGAAGGCCAGGATGAGCCCGACCATGACGTCGTACTGCCATCCAGCGCGCGGATAATCCCAAAACAGAAAGCGCTTGACGCCGCTCATTGGGCTACTCATGCAAGCTCCAGTTTATCATGCGCTCCGAGCGCGCCCGATGAACGAATGCAGGCAGGAATGTAAGTGAATGTACGGTGGGACTTTATTTGTACTTTCGGAGTACGGCGAGCACGCGGCCCTGAATCTCGACCGATGCCGCATCGACGATGATGGGCTGCATCGCCGCATTAGCGGGCTGCAAGCGGATGCGGCCGGCAGGCTCATGATACAAGCGCTTGAGCGTGGCGTCACGCCCGTCCACGAGGGCCACCACGATCTCGCCATCCTGCGCTTGCTGGGTTCGTTCCACCAAAACGTAATCGCCACTCATGATGTGATCGTCGATCATGGATTCGCCGCTCACCTGCAGAGCGAAGGTGTCGCCTTTACCGGCGAAATCGGCGAACTGCAATGTGTCTTGTCCTTCGATGGCTTCCACGGGCGAGCCAGCGGCGATACGGCCGGCCAGCGGAATCTCGGCCGATCGGCCGGTGGCGCGGCTCTTACGCCGTTCCTGGATATATTTCGGCGAGACCTCGAGCGACCGGCTTTGGTTGAACAGGCGGCGCAGGTAATTGCGCGACTCGAGCGCCTGAATATGCTTGTGCACCGTGGCGAGCGATGCCAGTTTCAGGCCGTTTGCCAGTTCCTCATAGCTCGGGCTGTAGCCGTTCTCTTCGACGAAGTCCGCGATGAAGTCGAGAACCTCTTTTTGCCGCTTGGTGAGAGCCATGCCTTCATTGTCGGGCGAAGAAAAGGGGAAGTCAAGCCAGATCGGCGACAATAGTCCCCAGGGACGCTTCATGGGAGCTGATGCAACTCCAGCAGCTTCGCCTCCGCCTTCCGGACTGACAGCGCAGGAAGCCGCGGAACTGCTTGGGAAGTTCGGGCCGAACGCGGTGGCAGAAGAGCGCCAGCATCCGCTGCGCATGCTGTGGAGCAAGTTTTGGGCGCCGGTTCCCTGGATGCTCGAGGCGGCCGTCGTTCTCGAAATCCTGCTGCACAAAAACATCGAGGCCGGCGTGATCGCTGGGCTTGTAGTATTCAACGCCGCTCTCAGCTTCTTGCAAGAGAGCCATGCGCAAGGGGCGCTAGCGCTTCTGCGCCGCCGCCTGTCCATCCAGGTACGTGTGCGGCGCGATGGCGCCTGGCAACGTCTGCCGGCCGAGCGCCTTGTGCCGGGCGATCTGATTCACCTGCGCGTGGGCGACATGGTTCCGGCAGATGCGCGACTCTCCGACGGCAACGTGCTGATCGATCATTCCGCCGTCACGGGCGAATCAACTCCCATCGAAGCCGGCGCCGGCTACAAGACGTATGCGGGGGGCCTCATCAAACGCGGCGAGGCGAACGCAGTGGTGACTGCAACCGGTAGTCACACGTATTTTGGGAAGACCGCGGAGTTGGTACGCCAGGCGAATGCGGCCGGACACCTCCAGCAGATGATCTTCACGATCGTGAAATACCTGGTGGCGTTTGATGTAGTTCTCGCCGGCTTGGTCCTCGCGTACGCCCTGAGCGCCGGCATGGGACTCGGCGACATCCTGCCCTTCTGCCTCATGCTTCTGGTGGCTTCGATTCCGGTTGCACTGCCGGCCACGTTCACGCTGGCGTCCGCGCTCGGGACGCAGGAACTGGCGCGGAGCGGAGTACTGGTCAGCCGTCTGTCTGCGATCGAGGAAGCCGCTGCCATGGACGTGCTCGCAACCGACAAAACCGGTACGCTGACCAAGAATGAGTTGTCTGTGGCAAGCATCGAGCCGGTGGCGCCTTACTCGGAGGAGGATCTATTGCGGTTTGCAGTGCTGGCCTCCGACGACGCGACGCAGGACCCGATTGACCTCGCGATCCTTGCGGCCGCACGCAGCCGCGAAGTGAACACCGCGGGCTTTACGGTTCGCAAATTTGTTCCATTTGAGCCGTCCACGAAATGCTCCGAGGCTCTGGTACAACACGGGACGGACCAACTGCGCATCATCAAAGGAGCGCCCTCCACAATCGCCGCTTTTGTGGGCGCGTCCGCGTTTCCGGAGGCCGAGAATTTGGCGGGCGACGGATATCGCGTGTTGGCTGTAGCCGCAGGTTCGGACGGGCATCTAGCCACTGCCGGTTTTCTCGCGCTACTGGACCCTCCGCGGGACGATTCCGCGCGCCTGGTTGCCAATCTCAAGCAGCTAGGCGTCCGAATCCTGATGATCACTGGCGACGGCTTGGCCACCGCTCGCACAGTCGCTGCGCAAGTTGGAATCACTGGCGCGTCCTGCGCTCCCGATCGGTTGCGGGCCGAACCGGAACGGGCCGCAGCCGAGTGCGATGTGTTTGCGGGCGTGTTTCCGGAGGACAAGTTCCGCCTCGTCCAGGCGTTGCAGCATTCCGGCCATATCGTGGGCATGACCGGCGACGGAGTCAATGACGCGCCTGCGCTGAAGCAGGCGGAGGTCGGGGTTGCAGTGGCGAACGCTACCGATGTCGCGAAAGCCGCCGCCAGTATCGTTCTGACGAACCCAGGCCTCAGCGATGTGGTATCGGCGGTCGAGACCAGCCGCCGGATCTATCAGCGCATGTTGACCTACACGCTCAACAAGATCATCAAGACTTTCGAAATCGCTCTGTTCCTCTCTCTTGGCGTGGTGCTCATGCGTACGCTTGTGGTGACGCCGTTGCTAATCGTGCTGCTACTGTTTACCAACGATTTCGTCACTATGTCGATCGCGACCGACCATGTTTCATTCTCCAAGCGGCCGGATCGCTGGCGCATCAAAACCCTGGTTCTGACTGCGGCGCCTCTCGCCGCGCTGCTGGTGTTGTTCTCGCTTGCAGTGCTCTTGGCTGGGCGAAATATTCTCGGTTTGTCTACTCCACAGATCCAGACATTAGCCTTCCTGACGCTGGTTTTCGGCGGCCAAGGAACCGTTTACCTGGTGCGTGAGCGCGGTCATCTCTGGCACTCGCGCCCCAGCCGCTGGATGGTGCTGAGTTCCGCCGCGGATCTTGCGATCGTGAGCGCTCTTGCGACGCTAGGTATCTTGATGACTCCCCTTCCGCTTTCGCTCGTCGCCGGCCTGCTGGTCCTGGTCCTGGTCTATCTATTCGTGGTCGACTACCTGAAGATCGCGATCTTCAGGCGCTTCGGAGTAGCATAAAAGCGGCGGGGAGATAGAGTAAAATGGTGGTGCAGTCGATCAAGGGCGGCTAGCTCAGCTGGGAGAGCGCTGCGTTCGCAATGCAGAGGTCGGGGGTTCGATCCCCCCGCCGTCCACCAATTCGTACTGTTCCACCGACATCACGAGATTGCGTCTCTCTGTTCCCGCGGCGTCTCGAATGCCGTGGAAATCATGCGCGTCAGCGCCTTCGGTGTGAAGGGCTTTTGCAGGAACAATGTTCCTTCGCCGTGTGCTTTGAGAAGGCCCTGATCGTGTCCCGACATAAACACGACCCGGGGGTGGTGCGACTGTGTCCGAAGCTGCTGAATCAAAGCGAGACCACTCATGCCCGGCATCATGACATCGGTGAGCACCACGTCCACCGGATTTCCTTCCGCAAGACGGATGGCTTCCGCGCCGTTGGCGGCCGCCAGCACATGATAGCCGGCGTCGCCTAGAATCGTGGCGATCAATTCGCGCAGGGGAGGGTGATCTTCCACGATCAACACTCGACCGGTGGTCTTGTCGTTCGACGGCGCGGCTTGGTGCGCAGTAGCTTCCTCGGATTCGGCTACAGCGGCGGCGGCGACCGGAAGATACACGCGAAACGTTGTGCCTTTGCCTAACGTGGATTCCACCGTCAGCGTTCCTCCGCTTTGTTCGGTGATGCCGCGCGCAGTGGACAAACCAAGTCCGGTGCCTTTGCCCGCCGGTTTCGTGGTGAAGAAGGGCTCGAAAATGCGGGCCGCAGTAGCGGAGTCCATGCCATGGCCCGTGTCGGCGACACTGATCGTGACGTACGGTCCGGGATCGAGCGGCGGCACCTGTCCGGAACTTAGTTGCACGCTGCTGGTTTCGATGGTCAGCCGGCCGCCATCGGGCATGGCGTCGCGGGCGTTGATGGCGAGATTCATGATGACCAGCTCCAATTGCATTGGATCCACTCGGACCGGCCCAAGCCCGCTGCCGGAGACGGTAATGATCGCGATGTGTTCTCCGATGAGGCGGCGCAACAACTCCTCCACGCCGGCCACCACGCTGTTCGCGGAGACAATGCGCGGCTGCAACACCTGCTTGCGGCTGAACGCGAGCAACTGGCCCGTCAGTGCCGCCGCGCGGTGCGCCGCCGCTTCAATCTCCTTGAGTTTCGATGCCGCGCGCTGGCCGGCCACTTCCTGTTGCAACATGACGCTGTGGCCGGTGATAACCGTGAGCAGATTGTTGAAATCGTGCGCCACGCCACCCGCCAGTTGCCCCACCGCTTCCATCTTCTGGGATTGACGCAGGCTTTCTTCGAGCCGCTTATGTTCCGTGATGAGGTGCTCGATCCTGGCGAGCATGTCTTCCGGACCTAATTCCTGGGGTGGCGGGCTCAACTGCTCTCCGGGCGCGAGTTCGTGGTCCGCGCGGTGCATGAGGTGGCCGATTTGTTGATAGAGTTTTCCAAGTTGATCGTTGGCCTCGCGCAGTCGCCGATTGCTCTCGGCCACTTCTTGCGAGCGCAGATAAACCTCGGTCTCGATCTGCGCGGCGCGCGTTTGGAGAGCCGCAGTCTCCTCTTGCCACTGCTCGCGGGCCTGCTGCAGCTGGACAAACTCGGTGACGTCTTCCACACGGTGGATGATGAATTGGACGCTACCACCGCTACTCAGCACGGGCGAGTTGAAGGGGCTCCAGTAGCGGTGCTCAAAAGGGCCGTGCGGGTCATCGGGCCGCCGGACATCGTAGCGCTGCACGGCCATGACGTCCGGCCTGCGATGTTGCAGCACGCGATCGAGCGAAGCTTTCAGATTGCGAACACCAGTGGCGTCTGGATCAGCCGGGTTGTCGGGGAAAATTTCGAAGAGCCCACGGCCCAGGATCTGTTCGCGCGTGGTCATGGTGGCGCGAAGATAGGCGTCGCTGACCGCAACAATATCCAGTTGCGGCGTCAGCACCAGGTAGAGTCCCGGCGCCGACTCGAACAAGGTCCGAAAGTCGAGAGGCGAGGATAAATCTTGAGGCACGACGTCTGAATTTATGATAATCCGCCAGCTAGGCCAGATCTTCTTGCGCTCGACGGCACGCTCATGGAACTAACGTGGGACGATCGTCGGCTGTGGTAAGTTGAATCTCTATGGTTTTGTCCGACGTGGACATCCGGCGCTACCTGGCGCAGGGGAAGATCAAAATTTCGCCCGAGTTGCCGCCGGAACAATTCGGAAGCTGCTCGGTGGATTTCCGGCTGGGCAACGAGTTCAATGTCTTCGAGCACAGCCGCAACGCCTACATCGATCTGCGCGAGAGCAAGGGCATCGAAGGAATCATGCGGAGCGTGGACGTGCCGGCCGGTGAGCCGTTCATTCTGCAGCCGCGCGAGTTCGTGCTGGCGATCACCGAGGAAACGCTCGAGCTGGCTGACGATGTGCTGGGACGATTGGAAGGCCGATCCAGCCTGGGACGCATCGGGATCATCGTGCATGGCACGGCGGGGCTGTTCGATCCGGGCTGGGCGGGCAAAGCGACGCTTGAGTTGAGCAATCTGGGACGCATGCCGGTGGCGCTATATCCGGGGATGCGTATCTGTTCGTTCACGTTCGAACAACTCTCGACGCCATCGTCGATGCCGTATAACAAGAAGGCCGGCAGCAAGTACACCGGTCAGACGCATCCGTTCGCGAGCCGTCTGGCGGGCGAATTCAAGGGTTGATGAAGGACGCGATGCCCCGGCGCGTAATTACGCTTGCGCCGATCCCGCCGGAGAAATGCGCCTTTGCTCTGGCACGCTACAGCCGGTCGCCCGATTCGATCCGCGATTCGATCGAGTGGGTACGCACGCACGATTCCACCAAGTTTCTCGAGAGCTTCTATTTCCAATACGGGCATGCGTCGATCGCGGACCTGGGGCACGTGGTGCTGTGCTTTGAAGGCATCTCGGAGCTGGCCGCGACCGAGATTGAAGATGAGCAGCTTTGGGACGGGCAGGCGCGATCGTCGCGCTACCAGGATTTTTCGAAATCGGGATTCGTTACGCCGCCGGAGTTCGACGCCGCGCAGGCGGCCGCATATCAAGAAGCGGCGGGTGCGCTGCTCGCGGGATACAACGAAGTCCACGCCAAGGTGTTCGAGCATCTCGCTGGAAAATTGCCGCGGCCGGACGAGATGAAGCCGGAAGCGTATCAGCGCAACTTGAAGGCGCGGGCGTTCGACGTTGCGCGGTATCTGTTGTGCTTCGGCATTCCAACGGGAGTCGGGCAAGTGACCAGCATCCGCACATTGGAACGCCAGGTGCGGCGGTTGAAAGCGTCGGAGTATGAAGAGCTGCGCAGTCTGGCGGCGGAAATCGCGGAGGCCTGCGCGTCGGAGCCTTGTTTGCGATGGGACGAGAGTGCTCCGGCTGAAGCGGTGGCGCCGACGCTCGCGCGGCATCTGGACGCCGATGAACATGTGCAGCGGAGCCGCGATGACTTGCGGACGTGGGCGCGGCAGAATCTGGCGCCGCATGAAGGCCACGCGACAACAGACGTGGATTTGATGAAGCCCGCGGACACAATGTCCGATATTGTAGCGACGCTGCTCTATCCGGCGACCGATTGGCCGTATCGCGAGCTGTATGAGGCGGCGCGGTCGTGGAGCGCCGCGCGCAACAACGAAGTCCTGGATGTAGCACTGCGATCGCGAAGCCGCCGCGATGAGCTATTGCGGAATTTCCGGAGCGCGCCGTATGTGTACGACATAGTGATGGACATCGGCGCCTATCGCGACTTACACCGGCACCGGCGCTGCCAGCAGTTTCGTCAGAGTTACTCGGCGGGCTTGGGTTTCGAGACTCCAGCGGCGATTGCGGAGGCTGGATTGAGCTCAAGATACGAAGCGTTGATTACAGAAGCGCGGAATGTCGCGGGTGTTCTGCCCGATCCTGGCGCGCAGTATCTGTTGCCGTTTGCGACGCGATCGCGCTTTCTCTTCAAGATGGATTTTGCGGAGGCCGAATACATCGCGCGGCTGCGGTCGGGCGTGAAAGGGCACTTCAGCTATCGCAAAATTGCGTGGGAAATGAAGCAAAAGATGAGTGCGCTGGAGCCCGAATTGGGACGGCTCATGGATGCGACGCCTCCCTGGATGGAAGATCCCCTCCAAAGGTGACTACGAGTACCTGAGTCTAGTGGAGCAGGCTGATGGTTGATTTCACGCAAGTGATTGATCACTGCGGATGCAGCTAAGTCAATCCAGTGAGGACCTGAGTCCATAGGTGGACACTCGCAGTTCACAATTCAACACTGAAGGTAAAAGTTTCCAGGTTACGGGAGCGCGGATTCGAGCGATCCGCATGAATTGCAACGATTTCCTTCTTTGGCAAGCAAGCTGCGATAGGTCAGATGTGTGAGGTAATAACAGGTTGCAGCCGTGTGGCTCGCAGTCTGAACTATCCGTGCGGTTGCTTGAAGCGATCGCGGAGTTTGCAAAAGAAGGAGTCAATATGAAGCATCTAATACTCGCAGTTGCATCCATCGGATTGCTGGGAGTCGCGTTTGCGCCGAATGCACCGGCGGATGAGTGGAACAAGAAGACAATTCTGACGGTGACTGAACCGATCCAAGTTCCTAACCAAGTCTTGCCGCCAGGGACGTACGTAATGAAGCTGCTGGATTCGCCTTCGGACCGTCACATCGTGCAGATATTCAACGCCGACGAAAACCACTTGTACACGACGATCCTGGCGATCCCGAACTATCGGATCCAGCCGACGGGCAAGACGGTTTTCACATTCTGGGAGACGCCTCCCGGACAACCCAAAGCACTGAGAGCGTGGTTCTACCCGGGCGACAATTTCGGGCAGGAGTTCGCTTATCCGAAGTCGGCCGCGGCGCAGATCGCGGCGGTGACGCACCAACCCGTTCCGACCACCGAGGCGACCCAGCCGGCGGAACTTCCGAAAGCAGAAGTAACGCAGACGCGCGCCGACCGCAGCAATGGAAGTGGCGCAAAACACGCCGCCTCCGCAGCCTGAGGCTGCACCGGCTCCCGAACCGGCTCCCGCGCCCGCTCCGCAAGAACTGCCGAAGACCGCCAGCCCATATCCGTTGATTGGTCTGGCCGGCATATTTTCGCTGGGCTTGTTTGCCCTGGTGCGGGCTTTCCGTTTGTCGTAACATAACACCGGGGAAGTTTTATGACCCGTGGCCGCGAAGTGGTGTCGTTGGTGAACGTCGCTGGTTGTCGCGAGCGTGGTGGCATACGGTCAAACAAATGGCCCAACCATTGCGAAAGCTGAACAACCAGGCGATTTCACTATCCGGACGACTTCGCGGCTGGTTCTTTTAGACGTCAGCGTGAAGGATGCGATCAGGCGGGTTCGTCTCCGGACTTTCCAAGGACAATTTCAAAGTTTACGAGAACGGCAAGCCGGAACAGATCACACAGTTTGCCGATGCCGACATTCCCGTGACGGTCGGCATTGCGGTGGATGAGAGCGGGAGCATGCGGCCGAAGCGGGCGGAGGTGATCACGGCCGCGCTGGCGTTTAACCAGGCCAGCAATCCGATGGACGAGATGTTCATCGTTAACTTCAATGAAAAACCACGGCGGGGCCTGCCGGATGATGTTCTGTTTTCCGACAACGTGCAACAGCTGCGCGCCGCGCTGTGGCAGGGCCATCCGGAGGGTCGGACAGCGCTCTATGACGCGATCGAGATGTCGCTGCGTCAGCTTGAATTTGGAAGGCAGGCCAAGAAGACGCTGGTAGTGATCAGCGACGGCGGCGACAACATCAGCAAGCACACGCTAGACGAAGTGATGAACGACGTGCTCGCGTCGGAGGCGACGATTTATACGGTCGGGATCTATGACGAGGACGATCCAGAGAAGAATGAAGGCGTTCTGCGAAAACTCGCGCACGTGAGCGGTGGCGTGTTTTACCACCCTGTTGAGCTCGACCAGATCGTTCCGATCTGCCGGCAGATCGCCAAGGACATTCGCTCGCGTTACACGATCGGATACGTACCGTCGATCGAGGGCAAGATGGTTCGTCATGTCAAGGTGGTGGCGGCGTCGCCGGATCATCCGAAGTTGATCGTGCGAACGCGGACCAGCTACGTGTTTCCGGATCAGGTAGCGGAGTCCCAATGAGAATTCGCGTGGCCGATAGGCGCGGGCTGCGAGCACTGGAATGGATTTTCCTTCTGGTCGGACTTGTTGCGCTGGACTGTTTTGTGTGGATGAACACCAGCAGCGTGCTGTATCAGGCGTATCGAGGATTGGGCGTTTGATCAGACGTTGCGGGGATTGACGCCGAGCGTGAGCGGGTTTGTGCACGACGAAGCAGCCCGCTGGTTGTCGAGCCGGAGAGCCGGAAAGCAGAAACACCGCCGGCGGTCGCCGAGTTGCCGAAAGAGACTCCACGCGAGGAGGCGAACGCCAGCGCCGCGCTCGGTGATCGGCCGGCTGGAGATCCCCCGGCTGAATCTATCCGTGATGGTGCGGGAAGGCGCCGACGAGGGAACGTTGCGGCGGGCCGTGGGGCACATTCCCGGTACTGCGCTGCCCGGCAAAATCGGCAATGTGGGATTGGCGGGGCATCGTGACACGTTTTTCCGCGCGCTGCGGGATATTCGCGAGGATGACGCCATCGAGATTGAGACCACGGGCGGCACCTACCGCTATATTGTGAGATCCACGAAGATTGTGACGCCGCGCGACGTCAGCGTGCTGGCGGCTTCAGGCGGCCAGAACCTGACTCTGGTGACCTGCTATCCGTTCTACTATGTCGGCTCGGCGCCGAAGCGTTTCATCGTGCACGCCGCGCTTGCGGCGGCTATCCCCCTGCACCAACCGCAGCCAGGCTCTTAAGCTTGGCGGTGAGCGTGGTGCGCTTTAAACCCAGCATTTCTGCAGCGAGTTTCTTGTTGCCGCGTGTCTTCCGTAGCGCTTGCTCCAGAATATTCAACTCGATGTTTCCCACTGTGCGCTCGAAGTCGAGGCCCTGGTCGGGAACGGCGATCATGGGCTGTGCTCCCGCCGGATATACGGCAGGATGGCGGCGTGGCGGAAGTGGGAAATCGCCCGGGTAAAGCACTGAGCGTTCCCCGCTAAGCACGACGGCCTTTTCCACCGCGTTTTCCAGTTGACGGACATTGCCGGGCCAATCATGCGCGGCCAGGCGGCCGAGCGTTTCTGGAGATACTTGCTTAATTGGCAGATTCTCCCCGCGGCAAATTTTCTCGATGAAGTGCCGCACCAGAACCGGAATATCGGAGGCGTGCTGGCGCAGCGGCGGCATGGCGATGGGGACGACATTGAGCCGGTAGTACAAGTCTTCGCGGAACTTGCCTTGTTCGATCAATTCCGCCAGGTCGGCGTTCGTTGCGACGATGACCCGCGCGTCCACACGGATGGTTTCCGAGCTGCCGAGCCGCTGGAACTCGCGCTCCTGGAGCACGCGCAGCAGCTTAGCTTGCAGACCGAACGGAAGGTCGCCGATTTCATCCAGGAAAATGGTGCCGTGATTGGCCTCTTCGAAGCGCCCGATGCGCTGGCCGATGGCACCGGTGAATGCACCCTTGACGTGTCCGAAAAGTTCGGCTTCCAGTAGAGCTTCAGGAAGGGCGCTGCAATTGACAGCCACTAGAGAGAAACGATCGCGCCCGCTCGCGGCGTGGATGGAACGGGCGGCTACTTCCTTGCCGGTTCCGGTTTCACCCGTAATGAGGACCGTGGCGCGTCGTGGAGCCACCAAGCGGATCTGTTGCGCGACTTGCCGCATGGGATGGCTTTCGCCGATCAGCAGAGCATCGGATTCGACGGGAGCAGCTGCGGCCTCCTGTGCCCACTTGGAATTCGCGGCGCAATACAGCAGGCTGGTCGCATCCCCATGCGCGTAGACATGGAAGGCGCCCAGCCGCAACAAGCGAACCACCTCGGTGGCGGATGCCAGAGGCGCCCGCAGCACGATTGGCGTGCCAGGTTGCGCTTGCTGCAGTTCGGCTAGCAAACTAATGGGGCAAGCACCATCCGCTACGGGCAAGCCCACCAATACAACGTCGAAATCCTGCTGGAGAAGAAGCGCTAAGCCGTCCTCGGCGCGATTCACCGCCGTGGTGGACGCGCCGAGAATTCCGCCGAAAAACTCCTCGGCCTGTTCCGTGATGCACAGGACTTTGGGAGTCAGAACTGAGGGCGCCAAAATCGGGGGCGTGGACGTGAGCGGCGTAATAGCTGTGTACCTCCGTTGCACTTCCATCGGCACAATGCAGAGGGGGAATATCGAATAATGCGCTTAGTGCCTGCAACGCGAGGGGGGATAGTGCTGGAGGGTGAAGTTAGGGGGACAAGACTTCGGTGCACATGAGCCGCAACACCTGAGCCGCGTCGAGCGGCAGGCCGACAATCCTGGCATCGCGGCCCGCACCAAGGACCTCCGTGAGCAGGTCCTTCTTGAGGGCAATCCATCCGTCGGGCGTTTCGTAACTGACCAGGAAATGCCCTTCCTGCCGCCCCGCCAGCAGTTGCGCCAGGTCATAAGGCTCAGCCTTGTGCGCCGCCACAAAGTGCCTGTCCGAAGAGCCGAAGTACCGGGCCGGCAGTTCCGGAATCGCCGACGCCTTCGAATCAGTCTCAGGTTCGTCCCCGGACACGATATACAGGCGCCCAGTTCTTGATCCATTGCATGCCTCGGCATTGGAATCGCGCCGCCTGAGCTCGCGCTCGATGCGGTCGTAAATATCTTCGGCGAACTGTTGGGGGTAGTCGTACAACTGTTGTACTTCACGGTCGATGTGGGGTAATTTCCGCCAGCCGTTCACCCAGGCGAGCTTTGCAGCGCTGGTGTCCCGATCGTCCCAGATATCATCCAGAAAGACATCTTCCATGCTGAATCGCGTTTCAGCATCGTGCTCCAAGGCTTTGAGCGCCATGTGCTCGATGAGATGGGATGGCAACCCGAATATCACTCCGTATGGAGAACAGCCGCCGTCAACCGGTCTGAAACGCGGGAAATCGTCACGCAACGACTTGATCAATCGGTCAATCAGTGCGCCGAACTCTCTTAGCAGTTGCACATGTCGATGCCCCGCGGGCGAATAAACGACACGGCCTTCCCGATCGGTGGCGATGAAAACGTGCTCGATCATGCTGTAAGCGCTCAACAGGTGGACGCGATTCAGAAACAGTTCGGGATCGACGGATATTCCCTGAAAGATAGCTCCCGCCATGTCGAGCCGCATTCGCTCATCGCCGCTCTGCAATGCGCAATCATAGGCCTTGAGTAGCGCCACGAGGCCTTGCACCAGCAATGCAAAGTCGAGCGCATTGGAGGTGCGCGCGCGAAGAACGACGCTAGGCTCGTTGATGGACACGCCATCCTTCGTGCAGTAGTAACGAATCTGTGAGGTCAGATGCCCGCCAAGCATTCGAACATGGGCCTTCTGGATTTCGAGTGCGTCCGCTTTCGGAAGCGTCTCGGTGACCTGCCGGGCGACCTCGAAATATGGCGCCAGCTCATCGGTAATGAGGCTCTGCGCCAATGGAATCAGCCAGCGCGCATCGCGCACCATCACGGGCTGATCGGCTGGTGCGCATCTCCAGAGCTCATCGAGCACGCCTTGAATTTCCGCGAGGCGGCCGCCCGCGCTGCTCGGGTCCTCATCCCAAAGGCGCATGCTCAGGAACTGGAGACACCGGAGTACATACAAGTTGAACAGCGTGTGCGCGTAGTGCATGCGACCGTTGCGACCCGGCCACCGCGTCTGCTGCCAGCAATAGAAGCCCCGAATCATCATCTCGGCGGGATGGATCAGGTCGTTATGCAGATCTTGAACCTGACGAGGTCTGAATCCGGAGGCCCAATGCGCGGCTTCCAACTGGCCTCTGAGCAGTTGGCCTCTGAGACGCGCTTGACCGGCGGTGGCCGCAGTACGTGCAAAGAAGCAATCCTCGAAATGGCGGGACAAAAGAGACTGGTCCTGGATGTACCCGATTGGTTTTCGCTGGGCGTTCAGAACGGCCTCTATGCTCTCGACGATAGCTTCGCGATGCGTCAGAAACAGTCGCAGCAGCTCAACGTTTGCCTGAAACGGCGCCGGACCAAACGGCTGCCCCGTCACGATGCGCCCCACGATGAATCTGCATCCATTCGAGAGAGAGTATAACGAGGGATTGAGCGGGATGGGGCGTGGGGGACCGATAGACCAATAGACCACCAGGAGTCACGTGGCCAAGAACGGCGTTCGAGAAATGTGCCCGGGCGCCACTACCAGCGCGGCTCACTTCCTCGAATCGGACTTTTGGATCGTGACACCCAAAGTCGATCTTTCTCCGAGTGGCCCGTAATTCGGTCGGGAACACTGGAATGCTGTTCGCACTTGAATCTACTTATTGGGGTGCTAAGTCCACCCTGCGCAGCAGATCCTGAAATCGGGAATCTCCGCGCAACGGGTCGAATAGGGGGTCAACCTTCAAAGTGGTCATCATATTGGAATGTTGGGCGAAGGCCTTCTCCAGCCACGCGAAGGCCTGCTCCTTGTCCCCCAAGCCAAGGTATGCCGTGACAAGCAGGGCTGGATCGGTCTCCTGCGGCCGGTAACGCTGCTTCAGATTCTCCACAGCGCGTAGAGCCTGTTGCCGCCGGCCTGAGCGGCCATAGGTGTAGGCCAGATCCGACAAAATGAACGGCTGGTCCCCGTAAAGACTCTCCGCCCGTTTCAGTTGCTCAAGCGCCTCCGCCAACATTCCTTTTCCCAGGTACGGCAGGAATAGCTCGCCCGCGCGCGGAAAATTCGGATCCAAATCTTTTACCGCGCGAAACTTTTCGATCGCGCGATCATACTGCCGTGAGTAATACAAAAGCATCGCGTTATCGGCGCTGATGATCAGGGAAAGCGGATCGAGTTGACGGGCCAGTTCGCTCTCCCGGAACGCTTCTTCGAAACGTCCCAGATATCCGAGATGCTCGGCGTACCAATGGTGACCCATGGCGTAGCTGGGATTTAGGTTAATCGCCCGCCTGTATTCGTTTCCCGCGGTTTGCCAGTCGCGATCATAATTTTGCACAATGACGGCCAAGGCGGTGTGCGCTTCGGGAAGGTTTGGATCTATCTCCAACGCGCGCAATGCGGCCGACCGTGCCTTAATCATGTACTCTGGCCGCACCTCTCCGCTATAACCCTCCAGCAGGGCATAGCAGTCCGCCATGCCGGCATAGGATGGCCCGTGATTCGGGTCCTTTACGATCGCCTGGTGGAAATAATCGATGGCCCGTCGAAAATCCTGCCCGGTCCTCTTATTCAAGAAATAAAGGCCCTTGAGATAAAAATCGTACGCCTCGGATTGCTGCGCGGGTACCGCGGCGCGCTTGGCGGGACGCTCCCCGAGAGCCACCTGGATCTCATCCGAAATTTCGCGCGCGATCTCGCCCTGCATCGCCAGCAGTCCCGTCCACTCCCGGTCGTATTGTCGAGCCCAGGTGCGCGTCTCATCGTTCACCCGGATCAACTGCGCAGTGACCCGAATTCTGCTGGCGTCCTTTCGGAGACTGCCTTCCAGCACGTATTGCACATTCAACTCCCGGCCGATCTGCTCGACGCGCTCCGTGTTGCGCTTGTAGTGCATCGCCGAGGTGCGCGCGATTAACCCGAACCGCTCTGGATTTAGCCGTCCCAGCTGCGTGATCATCTCTTCGGTTAGCCCATCGCTCAGATATTCCTGACCAGGATCTCCGGTGAGATTCTCGAACGGCAGCACGGCCAACATAAGCCGCGTAGCTGCCGGCTGAGCCCGCCGCCACAAATGTTGCCATTTCCAGACGCCCAGCGCCGCGATCAGCAGAACCAAAGCTACCGCTGCCGCAACCAGGCCCCTCCGCTGGCCCGTCATTCGTCCCGGCGGGGGATTGTCGGGCCCGGATTCTGCCGGAAGCGGTTGTGTTTCAAGCTCAGCCGATGCCGCCTCCACCTCGGTACTGACCGCTGACGCCACCATCCGATATCCCACCTTCGGCAGTGTCTCGATATACCTAGGCTCGCTGGGCGAGTCGCGAAGGGCTTGCCGCAGTTCTTTGATCGAAGTGTTCAGGCCATGCTCATCGTCTACAAAAGCGTCCCCGGGCCACAGCCGTTGCCTCAGCTCTTCGCGCGTCACCACGTCCCCGGGCCGTTCCAATAGCACCTCCAGAACCCGGAACGGCTGCGGGCGCAGCTTGACACGAATTCCGTGCTTGAACAGTTCCCGTGTCCTGGGATTCAATTCGTACGGGCCGAAGCGGTACGTTCTGGTCTCCATAGACACGGTTTTTCACTGTCGGATAAATTATTATTCTACCCGACGAGATGCCGAAGAACAACTATAACTTACCTGAAATGAGTTGTTTAAACCTTCACCAAGATTCCACGGCACCTTCACCTAACCTCCATTGACCTGATCGGGTGCGCGCTGTCATTGTTCGTTAGATACCAAAGATAGCCTGGAGCCGCCGGTTGCGGCTTGACTGAAAAGGAGGACAGCAAGTGTTTCTGTCACGCTCTATCTTGATCGCGGCCGGTATGGCCGCATTGCTACTTTCCACTCCGGCTTGGTCGACTTCTGTATTGCCGGTGGCAACGTCCGGCACCCAGTGCAATTCAAGCACCGACCCTAACCCAACAACCAACCCCTTGCTTTGTTCGGTATTGGGCGCCGCTGCCTCGGTGAGTGAGGCCCCCTATCCTGCGGTGGTCACCCATGCGACTGCCACCGACGTCTATGCTGGCAGCGCGACTGCCGCGCTGAACTACAGTTTTGAGGTCGTAGGAGGGAGCCCAGGCGATATGGTCCCTTTGATAATCACTACTGACTTACTGACCGACGCCTCATCTACTCTGGCCGGAAGTGAGGCCATGATCACAATCAGCACCTTCGCCGGCTTGACCCAGGCCCTAGCCTGTAGCGGCAGCGCAAGCTGCGCGGGAGGGGCCATGTTTTATGGAAATTTGGCAACGTCGGCCAGATCCGGTGATGTAGATAGCTTGGCCCTGTTCGCCGAGGCGTCCGTGGGATACCTTCAAACGAATTCGGCCGACGCTTCCGCTGACCCCCTTATCGAGGTGAATCCCACGTTCGCAAATGCCGGGCTCTATAGCATCGTGCTGAGTCCGGGCGTCGCGAATGCGGTCAACGCCGTACCCGAGCCGACAACGGCGAGCTTTCTCATACTTGCCACTGCGGCCTTAGTTGCAACGCGTCTTCGTCGTCACCCATGAGCCGTTTGCGTTTCGGTGCCCTCTTTGCAGCCGTAAGACTGCCCGTGCAGCGGCATCGGATGACCGTGATATCACCCTGGGAGTTTGAGCCATGATGAGTTGGTCGCAGCGTCAAGTCTTCGACTTGCCTGCACTTTTTCTAAATCGCATTTTCCGTAAACGCTTCTTCCGCGCCGTAAGAACCAAGCACCAAACGGCGCAGAAGAAGGAAAACGGGTCTACACCATGGGGGCGGGATAGACATTCACAATAATCTGGGCGGATATATCTGAGAGTAACTCTATGAGTGGCTCTGAGCAGGAATCTGACAGAAATCACGCAGTGTGGGTTTCGTGAAAAACAGGCGTTTCGGTAAACTGTCGGGTTACGCTTGGAAGTCTACGATTACTCGCTGATGAGGAGTCTCCTGACGATGTGGCTGCACGCCAGCTGGAAGTGTGCCTGTTGGCCGGCTCCTCCTATCCCGCCCGCTGGATGCATCGCGAGAAAGACGCCAAGGCACGGATGGAGGCGGCCTTCCGTCTGCTGCGCCGTTGGCGATTATCCGTCCCTGGTCCTCAAGCCTGGAAGCGAGGTAGACATCGCCGTGCGCGCTCTCGCCGACCATGATGCTGAAACAGGCCGCCTTAACCAGGCGATTCGGAGCTATCGGGAGCTGCGCCGCAGCCTGCTGGCGTCGAACATCGACCCGCGGAGCGACTTGCTGAACGCCGTCTCTCTTACCGCACTCGACACGACCTTGGCGGTGATGCCTGCGTCGCGCCGGCGCCGCAGACCAGGCCACCGCCCTTGAGGCCGGCAACGGGGAGATTTGGCGGCATTTCGAACAGTAAGCTCCCCCGACAACCCGTTGTGCTCCGCGAGCTTGCGACGGCAAATGTTGAAGAATCCCGGAAATGACCGTATGACTTGTGTGTTCCCGTAGGAAGCGCCAGCTGTTGATAACAGCTCTTTACACCAACGACGCCATTCATGCGAAATCTGCCCTCCGAGTGGATCGGCAACCCTTCCAGAATAACCACTCAGGGATTCGGCTCTATGCCGATGCGGTCGTTGACGGCGGATGAAGTTCGTTGGGGGAAGCCGAGGTAGCGCTCGGTCGTCTGTACCGAGACGTGGCCGAGGAGAAATTGGATCTGCTCCAGCTCGCCGCCAGCGGCACGACAGAGGCGAGCGTAACTCCGCCGGAGATCGTGCGGCGCGAGTTTGCTCACGCCAATTTTGGCCGCGAACTCCTTGACGACGTGCCAGACGAGCTTCTCCGTCACTCTTTCGCCCAAACCCTGCCAGCGCTACTCACGCGGCGGAAGAGGCTGCCACTGGTAATTCCAGCAGATTTCATCCAGTCGTCCAGGAGACCGCGCACCCAATCGGGGACGGGCACGGTCCGAACGTGACCAGCCTTCCCACGCAGGTCCACGATTGCCCAATGCCCTTCACGCTACTGGAGGTGATCGACTGTCAGAGCAGCAAGTTCGTGACGACGAAGTCCGCAGGCCAGAAGGACGGCAAGTAAGGCCCGATCTCGTTTGCCCTTGATCCGGTCGCGATCTGGTGCCTGCCAGAGAGCTTGGCTTTGGTCGGCCGTTAACCAGTTGCCAAGCCTCACTCCGAGCTTCTTAACGCCTTTAACTCGCCGTATTCCGGCTGCCAAGTCTGCGCTGATCAGCCCGCAATCCGCAGCTTCGTATGCGAGACGCCGGACTGCTCCGAGTCGAAGATTGATGGTGCCTGGGGCGAGGTTGCGAGACTCCAAATGCATCCGGTACCGGACAACCACGGTCTTGCTGAACGACAACCGCGGCTCCGAGCAATACCAATCCACGGATTCGTCGATTGGAGAAGTTCGCATTTCCTTCAGCAAGTGACGTCCAGTGCAGGGACAGGCGACCGTTGGATCCTTCAATGCGCATTGTTCCGGGAACGCGCAGCATTGCGGTACGAAACAAAAAGCCCCCGGCCTGCGCCGGGGGCTCATGCTCATATAGCAGGGTTCAGCTTACCGGTTGACCTGGAGGCTGGCTCCGCCACTTGGGCCGCTGTCAGGGCCGCTGCCAAGGACGTCACCGCTGGAGACAAGCTTGACCCAAAGCGAACCGTCGCCTTTGTAGTACGAGGTGGCACTGGCCTTGCGAAGTGCATCCAGGCTGCTCTGCTCCGTACCCGACGCTGCAGTGGTGAATCCCGGCAGCTGGAAGATCACCCACGAGCCGCTATCCAGTTCCTTCACGCTGAGGGACAGGGATGGCCTTTCGGTGGTCACCTTGATCTCGGTACCCGCTCGTACGTTGGTTTCTCCGGTGACGTGAAAATCCTTGCCATTGCGGCTGAGAACGATTGGCGGCCCCGCAGGTGCAGCGGCGCCCAGGACCCCGTTTCTGGGGCCAACGAGAGGACCGCCACCTCCGCCTCGACCACCAGGTCCGCCAGGACCGCCATACGCGCCGGCACCGGCCGCCCGCCAGGACCACCGGGGCCACCCCTGCCAGCGCCAGGACCGCCAGCTGCCGCAGCGCCGCCTCTACCGCCGGGACCGGCGCCTGGGCCACGACCACCGCCTGGGCCACGACCACCACCGACGGCGGGAGCGCCAACCGTCATACGCCCGACGTCGCCCTTGCACACGGCTGCGTTCCAGGTCGGCTTGATCTCGCAGGCGTCGTCGATTGCGATTCCGTCGTTTGCGTCGTTGATGAGAATGTAGGAATTGGGGACACCGCTGACCGAGCCGTCCTTGTCGTTGAATACCGAAGTCTGGTAGCTCCCATTGCCGTAATCATCGTTGCTCCACTTAAACTCCATAGGCGGGAAATACACCGGCTTGGCGTTGATGAATTTCGCGCGCTGTACGGTGTTGTTGGAGCTCATTCCGAAGCTGGTATACAGCAGGTAAGAGATCGCTCCCGTCTTGCGAGTGGCGTTGTCCTGGAAATTCACGAAGGTGTCATTCATCCACTTCATGACGGTAGTCGTAGAACTCGTAGCCGCGGATCGGGAAATCCGCGAGTTTGGGCTCCGGCAAGCTGCGGCCGTAAGCCATTTCCGCCGGCGTCCTGGGGTTGCCGATGTTCTCGGTTTCGCCCACGAACAGCGAGTCAACCACCCGTGACGTAAAGGCGGAACGACCGAAGTTGCCGGACGCATGCGTGTAGCCAATTGCGTTGTCGGCCAGCTTCAAGTTCTTGAACAGGTCCATCTCACCGCGGGTCCACATGCCGCTATTGCGGTTCTTGTAGCCGGTGAAATCCTCGATGACCGTCTCCACGATGAGGGCTGTTCGCGTCAGCGGGATTGGCAAGGGCAATATGCCCGCCGACGGCGAAATGGCCATCGGCCCTCGGGCCGCGGTCGAACATGAAACCGTCAAAGTTCGAATGGGCGGTGTTGCCCTTGAACTCCCGCACCCGGAGTTCGACGCGGCCAGGTCTTCGCACTGATCTCCGTGCCTTCGAACTTACCCGTCGGATGCTCCGGCAAGGCGAACCAGAAACCTGTCGCATCGGACCCCGCGGCCACGTTGTCCCGGTAAATATTGTCCGGATTGGTGATCCAAAAAGTCGACGCCGTGTTGTCGGAAGGGATCAGGATATCCTTGGCGTTCTGGCCGGCCGGATCGAAGTTCTTGCCGCCCTCCGCTCCGAACGGGCCGAGGTCTGTCCCGACGCACGGCGCGTCCGGATGACACTTGGTCAGGATCCCCAGGTTGTGCACGAACTGGTTGCCGTGCTCCACGGCATCCTCCAGGAAGAAGCAGTGACCAATGTTGTTGTAGGTCACGTTGTTTTCAACGTCCAAGTAATTTGTGCCATGCACGGTCACGCAGCGGCTGTAGGTGTCGTGAATCGCCGAGTTCTTGATGTACTGCCCCTGCGCATCGCCGATCAGATGCCAGTGGATCGGATACCGGGCCAGATGCATGTTCTGACCCATGCGATTGAGCTCGACGCCATCGACAAACATCTTGCTCCCGTTCATCGCCATAATGTGGCCGCCAAAGAGCGTCTGGTCTGCGTCAGGCGAAGCCTGGATGACGATATTGCGCGACAGCATGCCGACTTCGCCGCGTTCATCCACGTCGAAGGTGATCTTGCCGAAGTGCATGTAGTCCAGTTTCTTGTCGAGCGTGATCGTATTGCCACGGATGGCGGCAATGGTTCGCCGCTCTGCCTGATGGGGATCGAAATCCGTGGACGCGAGGACAATCACGTCGCCGGCCCGCCAGTCAGCGGCATTCAGGACTTCAATCGAGTTGCTGCCTGCTTCGGCGGTCTTGGACAGCTTCGTCCAGGAGTTCGTCCGGTTACCGTGCAGGTTCAGGGTTCCACCCATCATCATGATCCCGCGGTCACTGCGGTCATTCGTTCCACCGGTTCCACTCATATCTTCGTCTTTGACGTTGTCGGTGAGGGTAATTGTGGCCTTGCGCGTGTGGGGCTTGGCTTCGGTGCCGATTTCCAGCTCCCCGTGCACCATGACCCACTCGGTGGTCAGTTCCAGATCTTTATTGTCCGCGAAGCTCAGTTTGCCGTTGATCGTCAAACTGCGCAGCGCCGGCGGAGTGACGTCGAGGACGACGTTCATATCCTTTTCAATGGTGACCACAGCATCTTTGGCCGGCACCTTTTTGTCAGGCCAGGTGGCTGCATCCGACCAGCGCTTCGCGCTAGCCGTCGAAGAAGCTTTTGCTGAGCCTGAACGACGGCATATCCGCCGAGGCCTAAAAAGGCTGGAACCAGCAACGAAAGGAACAAGAGAGAACGTTTTCGCATCGTTAAATCTCCGTGATCGATCATGTTACGCTACTTTCTCCCGCGAGGATCAAGAAATGTGATAGCAAGGAACAATTTTACACCTATCGTCGGCCGGACACTGGGCTCGGCGGTTCGGACGCCAGAGCATCCAACGCGCCGAGGCCTTTTGCTCATGTAGCAGGGTTCAGCTTACCGGCTGACCTGGACGCTGGTTCCACCGACGAAAGGGCCGGCGCCGTGGGCGCCTTCACCGGTGGAGACAACCTTGACCCAGAGTGCATCCTTGCCCTTGTAGTACGAGGTGGCGCTGGCCTTGCGCAGCGCATCCAGGCTGTCCTGCGGCGCACCCGAGGCTGCGGTGGTGAATCCCGGCAGCTCAAAGATCACCCACGAGCCGGCATCCAGTTCCGTCAGGGAGAGGGACACGGTCGGCCTTTCGGTGGTCACCTTGATCTCGGTACCGGCTCGTACGTTGGTGCCCGTTAGGTTGTACTCCTTGCCATTGCGGCTGAGAATGACTGGCGGCTGAGGAGGTCCACCAGGGCCTCTGCCGCCAGCGCCACCAGGACCGCCATAGGCTGCGCCAGGACCACCGGGGCCCCCATTACCCGCGCCAGGACCGCCAGCTAGCGCGGCCCCGCCTTGACCACCGCCAGGACCGGCACCTGCGCCACGAGCGCCGCCGCCGAATCCACGTCCTCCGAACCGCCGAATCCACCTCCTCCTCCTGGGCCGCCAACATTCAGGCGCCCAACATCGCCCTTGCACACAGCAGCGTTCCAAGTGGGCTTGATCTCACAAGCTCCTGCGTCGGCTGCGATGCTGTCGTTGACGCCGTCATTGATGAGAACGTAGGAATTGGGACCACCGCCGAACGAGCCGTCCTTGTCGCGGATCACCGCGGTCTTATAGGCCGTACTGCCGAAATTATCGCTGCCCCACTTACGCTCCATCGGCGGGAAATACACCGGCTTGGCGTTGACGAATTTCACGTGCTCGACGGAGTTGTTGGAGCTGACCCCGAAGCTGGTATACATCAGGTAAGAGATCGCTCCCGTCTTGCGAGTGGCGTTGTCCTCGAAATTCACGAAGGTGTCATTCACCACGTCATGACGGTAATCGTAGTACTCGTAGCCGCGGATCGGGTAATCCGGCATTTCGGGCTTCGGCAAGCTGCGGCCGTAAGCCTTTTCCGCGTCAGTCCTGGGGTTGCCGATGTTCTCGGTTTCGCCCACGAACAGCGAGTCAACGACCTTTGACGTAAAGGCGTAACGACCGAATTCGCCAGACGCGTGCGTAAAGCCGATAGCGTTGTCGGCCAGCTTCACGTTCCTGAATACGTGCAGCTCACCGCGGCCCCAGATGGCGCCATTCCGGTTCTTGTAGGCGGTGAGATCCTCGAAGACCGATTCCACCGCCTTGCTGTTCGCGTCAGCGGGATTTTCATGGCCGGTCTGCGAGCTGCCGGTAACACCGAAATGGCCATCGGGCCCAACGTTTCGGTCGAACATGAACGAGTCGTAGTTGGAGTGGGCGACGTTGCCCTTGAACTCGCGGAATGGCGTTCGACGCGGCCAGGTCTTCGCACTGATCTCCGTGCCTTCGAACTTACCCGTCGGGTGCTCCGGCAATGACATCCAGAAGCCGTTCGAGTCGGAACCCGCGGCCACGTTATCCCGGTAGATGTTGTCCGGGTTGGTGATCCAGAAAGTCGACGCCGTGTTGTCCGAGGGAATCAGGATGTCCTTGGCATTCTGGCCATTCGTTCGCCGCTCGGCTCTCTCCGGATGCGGCGAGGTTTGTCGGGACGCACGGCGCGTCCGGATGACACTTGGTCAGGATCCCCAGGTTGTGCACGAACTGGTTGCCGTGCTCCACGGCGTCCTCCAGGAAGAAGCAGTGACCAATGTTGTTGTAGGTCACGTTGTTTTCAACGTCCAAGTAATTTGTGCCATGCACGGTCACGCAGCGGCTGTAGGTGTCGTGAATCGCCGAGTTCTTGATGTACTGCCCCTGCGCATCGCCGATCAGATGCCAGTGGATCGGATACCGGGCCAGATGCATGTTCTGACCCATGCGATTGAGCTCGACGCCATCGACAAACATCTTGCTCCCGTTCATCGCCATGATGTGGCCGCCAAAGAGCGTCTGGTCTGCGTCAGGCGAAGCCTGGATCACGATATTGCGCGACAGCATGCCGACTTCGCCGCGTTCATCCACGTCGAAGGTGATCTTGCCGAAGTGCATGTAGTCCAGTTTCTTGTCGAGCGTGATCGTATTGCCACGGATGGCGGCAATGGTTCGCCGCTCTGCCTGATGGGGATCGAAATCCGTGGACGCGAGGACAATCGCGTCGCCGGCCCGCCATCCAGCGGCGTTCAGGACTTCAATCGAGTTGCTGCCTGCTTCGGCGGTCTTGGACAGCTTCGTCCAGGAGTTCGTCCGGTTACCGTGCAGGTTCAGGGTTCCACCCATCATCATGATCCCGCGGTCACTGCGGTCATTCGTTCCACCGATTCCACTCATATCTTCGTCTTTGACGTTGTCGGTGAGGGTAATTGTGGCCTTGCGCGTATGGGGCTTGGCTTCCGTGCCGATCTCCAACTCCCCGTGCACCATGACCCACTCGGTGGTCAGTTCCAGATCTTTATTGTCCGCGAAGCTCAGTTTGCCGTTGATCGTCAAACTGCGCAGCGGCGGCGGAGAGACGTCGAGGACGACGTTCATATCCTTTTCAATGGTGACCACGGCATCTTTGGCCGGCACCTTCTTGTCAGGCCAGGTGGCTGGATCAGACCAGCGCTTCGCGCTAGCCGTCGAAGTCTTTTGCTGAGCCTTGAACGACGGCATATCCGCCGAGGACTAAAAAGGCTGGAACCAGCAACGAAAGGAACAAGAGAGAACGTTTTCGCATCGTTAAATCTCCGTGATCGATCATGTTACGCTACTTTCTCCCGCGAGGATCGAAGGACGTGTAGCAAGGGACAATTTTACACCTATTATCGGCCGGACAATATCCTCTGGTTTCAACGTATTCGCCAGCGGATGGGTTTTGCGGAGCGCAGGGCTGAAGGGATCTGGGCACGGCGGTTCGGACGCCAGAGCACCCAACGCGCCGGGTGCTTATTCCTTCCAGTCACGATCTGGCGTGTCTTGTAGAGCCAGCTGACTGAGAGCGGCAATGCGGGGATAGAGATTGTCCTGGGCGAGCGCTTCCCTAGCGTGACGGTCTTCGGCCTTTCTCTTGCGCGTGGCGGCCATCAAACGATGAAACGTTCGATCTCGATCTATCATTGACACTCCAAGCGAACCGGTCTAACAGCTGGTTAACGAAGCACGGAGGCACCAACGACTTGTGTCGAAGAGCTCTCTGCGGGTGAGTCGTCGGCTACTCGTACGAAGCTCAGGTTGATCACACGCCCCCCCAGCGACCTCGCAATTGGCCCGAAACGGCGTTCGCGGAAACATCAGCTTCCACCATCCGGGCGGGCGGCCTGCGGCGTGGGAAGATGCCGGCGAACTCAGGCGTACCATATAAAGTAAACACAAATGACCGCTCAAGAAGCTCGCACACACATTGGATATTCAGGCTGGGCCTCGCGCAAGGTGCTAGAGGCCGCGCTCGCCCTGCCGCCCGAGGACCGCGCCAAGCCGATGAGCGTCTCGCACGAAAGCATCGCGAACACGCTCGCTCACATCTATTTCGGAGACGCAATCTGGTTTTCGCGAATTGCCGACCCCAGCTATCCGGTGCCGCCCCATGATGCGCTCCCGTCGCTCGATTTCGTTATCGAAGAATGGCCTCGACTGCAGGCCAAGTGGGAAGCCTGGGCAAATTCGGTTACCGACTCAGACCTCGCCCGTCAGGTTTCCTTCAAATCACGCTTTGTCGGCAACGCCGGCCTACCTGCGTGGCAGATCGTGATGCACGTGGTGAATCACGCCACGCTACACCGCGGCCAGATCGTCGGCATGCTGCGTCAGCTTGGCATGAAGCCGCCCGCGACGGACATCTTGTTTTACTACTACGAACAAGCCGCGCCTGTCGCGGGATAGCTTTGGGACAGGATCGCGGCTGGCGCCGGCTCCGCTACACTAAAGCGTATGACCGATTCCGAGCGCATGTCGCGGCCGCTTTCCGCCGTCGACCCGGAGATCTACGAAGCGATCCAGCATGAGGCGGAGCGCCAGCATAGCCGCCTGGAGCTGATCGCCAGCGAAAACTTCACGTCCGAAGCCGTCCTGCAAGCGACCGGCAGCGTGTTCACGAACAAATACGCCGAAGGCTATCCGGGTAAACGCTATTACGGCGGTTGCGAGTTCACCGATACCGTTGAGACACTGGCGCGCGAGCGCGCAAAGAAGCTGTTTGGCGCCGAGTACGTAAACGTGCAGCCGCACTCAGGATCGCAGGCCAATCAGGCGGCGTACTCGGCGGTGATCCAGCCGGGCGACGTGATTCTCGGCATGAACCTGGCGCATGGCGGACATTTGACGCATGGGCATCCACTGAATTTCTCGGGCAAGACGTATCATGTAATCGCGTATGGCGTCACGCGCGAGGACGAGCGCATCGATTACGCGGAGTTGGCGCGGCTAGCCGAGGAGCATAAGCCGAAGCTCATTATCGCCGGCGGCAGCGCGTATCCACGGATTATCGATTTCGCCCGGTTCCGCAAGATCGCCGATTCCGTGGGCGCGATTTTCCTGGTGGACATGGCGCACTTCTCGGGTCTGGTGGCCGCGGGTCTGCATCCGAATCCGGTGGAGTACGCGGACATTGTGACATCAACGACGCATAAGACTTTGCGGGGCCCGCGATCGGGAATGATCCTCGCGAAGGCGAAGTACGGTGCGGCAATCGATAAGGCTTTGTTCCCGGGGATCCAGGGAGGACCGCTGGTGCACGTGATCGCGGCCAAGGCGGTATGTTTCCTCGAGGCGATGACCCCCGAGTTCAAAACATACTCCCAGCAAGTGATCGCCAACGCGAAGGCGCTGGCCGAAGGCTTGCAGCAACAGGGTTATCGTGTGGTCTCGGGCGGAACGGATACACATCTGATGCTGGTGGACGTGTTCGCGAAAGGCGTGCGCGGCAAGGAAGCCGAGACGGCGCTGGACGAAGCTTACATCACCGTGAACAAGAACGCGATTCCGTTCGATGTGAATCCGCCGTTGAATCCGAGCGGCATCCGCTTGGGCAGTCCGGCGGTGACCACGCGCGGATTCCGCGAGCCCGAGATGCGGCAAGTGGCGGCGCTGATTGCCGAGGCGTTGAATGACGTGCAGTCGCGGGAAACGCTCGCCGCGGTGCGCCGTCGTGTGACCGAATTGGCGGACCGCTTCCCGCTCTACTCGTGGAAGCTGGCGCGGACGACGGCGTAACACGCAGCGTCCGTTTAGTACATGCCCCTTGAGATCGCGCTCGATACCCGCCGCGTTGCGGATTTCGGCATTGGTACGTACATCCGCAACCTGGTGCGCGCGCTGGCGCGGGTTGATTCGACGAATCAATACACGCTGATCACTACAGAACGCCCAGTGCCGGATTTTTCCGATCTGCCGTCCAATTTCCGGACGGCCATCTTCCCGGGAAAAAACCAAACCGACTTGGCGCAGTTGGGCTATGGGATGTTTCTACGCAAGCTGGGCGCCGACCTCTTCCATATTCCGCTGAACGCGGTTCCGCTCATGATGCCGAAGCCGTATCTGGTGACCATCCATGACATGAGCACGCTGCTGTTTGCCAGCCAGTCCGGGTATCGCAATCGATTACGGCACTTTTATCTGCGGCGCGGGCTGTTGCGGGCCGACCGCGTGATGGCGGTCTCCATGTCGACTTGCCGCGATGTGGAAGCGCTGCTCGGGATCCCGGCCAGCCGCATCCGCGTGATTTACAATGCGCCGGATCCCATCTTTCATGCGCCCAGCGCAACGCCGCTGGCGGCTGTTGAGGGCGAGGAGTTTGGTTATCCGCCTGAGATTCAGCGCGTGCTGGATCGCTATCGCATCCACTATCCATTCCTTCTGTACGTGGGACGCACCAATCCGCAAAAGAACATTCCCCGGCTGGTGGAAGCCTTTGCCGTGCTGCGCGGCGAAATCCAGGATCACCCGCTGTACCGGGATCTGCGGCTGCTGATCATCGGCGACGAGATCTCGCGCTATCCGGCCTTGCGGCATGCCGTGATCCAAAGCCGCGTAGAAGACGCTGTGCGGTTCCTGGGGTTCGTGCCGATCGAGACGCTGCGGTCCTTTTATCAGGCGGCTTCGGCTTTCGTTTTTCCGTCGCTATATGAGGGCTTCGGCCTGCCGCCGCTGGAGGCGATGGCGTGCGGGACTCCGGTGGTTTGCTCGCACGTCAGTTCACTGCCGGAGGTAGTGGGCGACGCGGCGGAGGTTGTGAATCCGGAGAATGTTTTCGACATCGCGCGCGGGATGCGGGAGGTGCTGCTCAACTCCGAGCGGCGCAGAACCATGGTGCAGCGTGGTTTCGAGCAGGCGCGGCGATTCAGTTGGGAACGGACTGCGCAGCAGGTGCTGGACGCTTACGAAGAGATCGGGTCGTACAAGAAGCGGCCGCGCTGACTCAACTGGCCCCGGTCGCGCTCACTGCCGGTCCAGCCACGGCCAATCCAGCGGACGCGAGCTTTCACGGCTGCGGCAAGCTCGGAATCGGAAAGCCGCAGAGGCTCCCAATCGGCGGGAGTATCCAAAGTAACGTCGGTTGCCAGGTAATAGTGATGCGAGCCAGGCCGGATGTAACGCAGGACGGCTTCATTGCCACGCTCCACGACGAACAGGCTTTGCGGGGCAAGTTTGAATGGGCTGGTGGGAGATGTGTCCAGAAGAGCGACGTCGCAGGCGGCGGTGGAAGGCATGCTGGGATCGTCGATGAGGCTGGCCATTACCAGGTTGGCCGGCGCCTCGATGGCGGGGAAGGGCAGTGGGAAATTCTTGCGTGGATTCAGGCCTGTGGGCCATGGCATGCCTGGACCGATCGGGCCGTTGAGGAAGGGAACTTCGACAGAGCGGTATGGCGTGCGGCGGTTACGGAGGTGCGCTTCGAGTTCGTCCAAGGGAATCAGGTCGAGCAACGATAGGTGAAAGTACTTTAATGCCAGGTCGAAAAACTCGGGTGAGAGATTTCTGACGCCTTTGAGCACATTATGCACGTGAGGCTGCGAGATGCCAATGAGTCGGGCGAATCCTCTCTCCGTCAACTCGCCGTTCCGAATTTGACTCCGGACGTACGTCAGCAACCTGAGCTGCGCGTCCTGGAAGGTCAAAATGGCGTCTCCTCGTATTTCAGTTTGAAATAGGCTCTGCGGGAATAAGAAGAAAGACAGGAGCCGGGCAGCCTATCCCTAATAGGTGTGTGCTTCCGGCGAACGAACGTAAACCAATGACCGCCTTAGCCTTGTCGGACTCTCTCCTTAGCTGCGGAAGGAATTCTTTCCTAGCCGTAGCCCCCTTTTGCGTTGACGTGACTTACGCAGGCCGTGAGACTGGAAATCACGCAAGAATGACTCGGCTGCTATCCCGGGTTTCGGAAGTAATCAATAAGGAAGAGGACGAAATGGAATGGACACGATCGGAAACGTTGGCGCTGGCGGCGCCGGCGTGCAACATCTGCCTGGGGTTAGGATTGCGTATCGGCCGGAGTGGGGCGACGCATCCGTGCAACTGCGTGCTACGAGCCATATTCCGGGCATGTTTTGATCGCTTTCGCGACTGTGTGAGCCGGGAGAAATACATGAGCCGGGTAACGCTGGACCCGTTGCCGGGCAAAGAGCGAAGAGGAACCTGGGGACGCAAGGACGAGGAATATTCGGCCGACTTTTGTCTGGTAAGCAAACGGACTCTGACGGAACTGGAACACCGCATTTTCCGCTATCACTTTCTGATGGGGGCGGATTGGAAATTGTGCTGCCACCGGTTGCAGATGGATCGTGGCAATTTCTTCCATGCGGTGTACCGGATTGAACAAAAGCTGGGCCGCGTGTTTCGCGAACTGGAGCCGTATGCTCTGTTTCCGGTCAACGAGTACTTCCACGGGCCGGCGAAGGGCGTTTCCAGTTGCTTGGAAGAAAACGTAGTTCCGATCCGGCCGGACCGGAGCCAGGGAGCCCGTATTCCGGCGCAGCGCACGGCGTAATCGATCGAGTTAGGTTGAGTGGCCGGGGCACGAGAGGTGTCCGCGGCCACCCTCGAGCTTTTCATTCAAACTGCTTTCGGAATCCGGCGAACTGCTGCTTTAAGTCCTCGAGCTCGGCGCGCAATTGGGCGAGTTCAGCTTCGACAGCGCTCAGGCGGCCCGAATGTGCCGGCTCGGGCGCTTGGATGGCAGGGACGGGCGGAGCAGCGCAAACCACAGGCTCGCCGGAGAGCAGATGCGCGTAGCGAGCTTCCTTTTCGCCTGGCCGGCGCGGAAGCTTGGTGACCAGGCCCGGCATATGATCCAGTACCGATTCCACCTCCGCGAGGTCGCCGAAGGGGTGCATGCGTTCGGCGCGCGTGCGCAGCTCACCGAGCGTTTGCGGGCCGCGCAGCATCAACTCGCAGAGTATAGCGAGCTCTCGCCGGCCCAGATTCAACCTTTCTGAAATGCGATGGCCATACTTCGGGACGCGGCTGCCGGCGCCCGTGATGTTCAACAGCAGACCTTTCTCGCGGAGCGTATACAGGGCGCGCTCGAGCGTATCGTCGTCCCAATGGACCACCGGATCGCGATTCGATTTTTGATTGCAGGCATTCAGCAGGGCGTTGACGGAAAGCGGATAGTATTCCGGCGTGGTGATCTCTTTTTCAAGAAGCGATCCCAGAACCCGGATCTCCACGGCGTCCAGTGTTAGATCCATCGATCCAGTTTTGCATGTTGGGGCCGGGCGGCGAGGGATCTGCTCATAGCCCGAAGGCCCTGAATACGAGAATCGCCTTGACCTCATCTTTCTGTGCGTTCTCGAACACGTTGACGATCAGGGGAGCTTCGTGCTTGCGGTTAGTTTCATCTGCCTCCATGGGCAAGATCGTAGTCGTTGAGGGGGGATCAGAGTCTACGCGTGCACCTCGTGTAACTAAAAAGAAGGCAACATCCCGTTCTCGTCGTTGAAAGATCGGTTCCAATTGGATCCCGCACTCACGTAACCTCGAACATGACCACCATCAACAGACCTGTGAAGCATCGTGAGCGAAGCCAGGATCGGTGTTGTATCGTTAGGGGTGAATGAGTAACATAAGGCGGCTCAATATGGTGAACCGGCAGCGGGAGACGTGGCGGCCACCATCGTTCCGTGCTTCCAAAAGTCTTTCTTCCCGATTGATATTCGCCCTTCGGCGATCTTTTGATTTGCAGACGTCTTCCATCTGGCAGGACCTTGCTGCGGAATTGCCCGAGGCCCGAGGCATCGTTGTTGACGTCGGTTGCGGAGCCCAGCCGTACCGGGCCCTGCTTCGTGGGGATGTCGAGTACATCGGCATCGATACTGCGGATGCGGAGTCGCGTTTCGGCTATTCGGTACCCGGAACAAAGTATTTCGAAGGTTCCACGTGGCCCCTTGGTGACTGTTCGGTCAACTACGTGCTCTGTACCGAGACTCTTGAACACGTCCTAGACGTTCCGGCGTTCCTTAATGAAGCAGCGCGATGTCTGACCCCAGGCGGGAGAATTCTTGCGACAGTTCCTTTTTCTGCACGATGGCACTATATTCCGTATGATTATTGGAGATTTACGCCTAGTTCACTTAGTAAATTACTTGACTCAGCAGGTTTCACTGATATCGCGGTCTACGCTCGCGGGAACGCTGTCACAATTGCCAGCTACAAAACGATGGCGCTGATCCTGCTGTTGTTGATGCCGCAAGCCAAGCGACCGCTTGCCGCGTTTGCTCTGCGCCTTCTAAGCGTGCCCTTTCTTCCGCTTTTCCTGATATTGGCGGTCGTAGGGCAAGTATCGCTCCTGGGCCAGGGTGGTGACGATTGTCTTGGATATACCATCCTGGCGACCAAGGCCAAAGACCGCCTCGAAAGCGTGAAAGCGCCCGGCGAATCCAGAACTCAGACTGTAACCGCGACCAGTGCCGCGAGTACGCTATCGGGATCCAGTAGGGATTCCCGCCGATGATAGGTTTGTGAACCGTAGAACCCAGAGACGTATCCTCGGGCATAGTGGTGCGTAAAGCGGCGTACGGCCACTGACATCGACATCAAGTGATGGCTTATCATCTGCCCAAGCCCTCCGTTCTTAACGTGCTCTTCGACCACGAAAAGATGGCCGGAGCGCTGTAGGTCCACTAGGAACTCGGATGGCACTTGACCGAACGGCAGTTCACTGACCAACCAGACCGAGGGTCGCTCTGCGTATGCCATTTTTTGGGCCTCTCGGACAATCCCACCGACGAGTGGGCCCGCGACCAGCAAAGTGGCGCTATCGCCTGTGACGAGATGTCGCCAGGGTGCGTACGCGGGGGGCTGAAAATCTTTGGGCTGTTCCGCTACGCCTAACCGTAAGTAAGAGGGAAGTGTACGGGCCATCTGAATATCGATGATCGGCGCAAGGTCGGAATCGAATGCCGGAACGAACACATGCATGTTCGCAAGGGTGAGCAGCACGCCGTAGTCTTCCAGAGCGTGGTGCGTGCTGCCCATGACTCCATATCCATAGCCCCCGCCGTTTCCGACCAGAGTCACGGGTAATCCCGGCAGCGCGATGTCATTTCGGATCTGTTCGAACGGCCGGGCATACACGAACGGCGCAATGCTGTACACCCAGGGACGAATCCCGGTTTTGGCCAAACCCGCGGCGACGCATATCATGTTCTGCTCGGCCACTCCGGCGTTGATGAACCTCCGCGGTATTGCCTTGCGCAGCGGCTCTAGAGCGTTGAACCCGAGATCGCCGGTGACAAACACGAAATCGGATCGGGCGCTGTGAACCATCAACTCGCGGCAGAACGCCTCGCGCATGCCTATGCCAGCTCGCTTTCTGCCTGCCGGAACTGGGTCGGGCTCATCGGGAGGTAATGCCACTCCAACTTGTTTTCCATGAACGATACGCCACAACCCTTGATGGTCCGGGCTACGACTGCACGAGGTCCGGTAGTTTGGCCGAGCGCACGGCAGATTTCGGCGCAATCGTGACCATCGATCTCCTCGGCCTGCAATCCGAACGCCTGGAACTTCCCGAGCATCGGAGTCAGATCCGCTACCTCGGTCGTGGCGCCGAAGCCTTGAAGCCCGTTAGCGTCCACCATGATGACGAGATTCTCCAGGCCATGATGAGCGATGAAGATTAACGCCTCCCAGGATGAACCCTCGTTCCATTCACCGTCCGAGGTGAGACAAAACACCCGCCCGGGGAGGCCCAGCAATTTCTTTCCGAGCGCGACCCCGGCTGCGAGTCCGAGCCCATGCCCCAGGCTGCCCGTGGCAAACGGAATTCCTGGGATGCCAGTCGGCGGCGGATGACCGCTCAGCCTGGTTCCGTCCTTGTGAAAGGTGCGAAGGTCGTCATCGCTGAGGACACCCATGGACCACAGCGTCACGTACAGAGCACCTGCCGCATGACCCTTGGAAAGGATGAAGACGTCATCGGCTTTCTGGACCTGATGATGCAGGCATATGAGTAAATCGAGCGCCGACAGGTTACCGCCTATATGACCCACGCCACTCTCAAAATGCATCTGAAGCAGCCTTAGCTTTGCTCGCCTCACAAGATCCGGAAGGGTTGCACTCGGGGTGGGCATGCCTTCAGATTGCCAGAGTGAGGTGTGCTTGGCAAACTGAACTAAATTGGCGCAGCCTTTTTTTGAGAACAGGACATCAATGGGAACCAACGTCTACCTTGCGCCGGTCATCGTCCAGGAGTGATCATTAGATTCGGCCTTAATATGCTGCACCCAATGCCCGTGAAAACCGTAACGCGTTTGTCGATAGGTCAACGTAACGCGGAGCGGTTCCGCTTGGGCGGCGACTATTTGGAAGGGATACTCGCCCGTCATTCGCGCGCTTTGCTGGCTTTTGCAACGCTCGCCTATCTCTCAATCACGATTTATAGAGCTCACCGCAGGCTATTCTGGTTCGATGAAATTTTCACCTTTTATATCGCACAGCTACCCGACTTAGACTCAATCTGGACCGCCTGCAAGCACGGCGCCGATTTCAATCCGCCCCTGCTCTACGTGATCACGCGCTGGTCGCAAGTTCTGCTCGGGGCGACGGAACTTGGCACTAGGATGCCGCAAATCCTTGGATTCTGGGTATTCTGCTTATGTTTGTACCGTTTCGTTTCGATTCGCGCCGGGGCCGTGGGCGGGTTTATCGCGTTATTATTTCCGCTCACGGCGGGCGGGTATTGGTACGCATCTGAAGCACGAGCCTACGGCTTGGTCCTCGGCTTCTTCGGGCTCGCATTGATATGCTGGCAGGCGGCATCGGATGGGAAGTCGCGTCACTGGGCGCCTCTGGCTGGACTTGCTGCATCCTTGACTGGCGCTGCGCTATCCCATTGCTACGCTTTCCTGCTGTTCATTCCTCTCGGTCTGGGTGAACTGACGCGTGTTATCCTGCGCAGACGCATCGATCCCTGGGTGTGGTGCGCCCTTTTGCTGCCCGCGGTAGTGTCGGTTGTCACCGTCGTTCCTCTGCTGCAGGCGGCCAACGGCGCCAAAGTGCATGACGCGATTCACATCGCGCCGGCGCAGGTGTTGAGCAGTTGGGATCTTTCTTTTCAGCCTCAGTTCGCCCTGGCGCTGATACTCCTGCTTTCGGCCCAGGCTATTTCGCTGCGCGCCTCGCCGTTCCTCCGCACACAGAAGAGCCCGGGCGCGGATAGTCGCTTCGCCGGATACGAGATCGCGACTCTCGCTGGAACCCTCTGCACCCCCGCCTTCGCTCTCATCTCGGCCTGGATTGCCCGTGTGCCCGATTACGGAAGATACTCGCTGATTGTGATCGCAGGAGTTGCCTGTCTGGTTAGCGCTGCCTGCACACGGTCCCGCATCATCGGCCTCTCGGTTCTGGCGATCAGCGTACTTTTCATTACAGGCGAATTCGCTGTCTTCTATCGCGGACGATCTGTGACCGAACCTAGCACGAGGCTGGAGGTCAGGACGCGGCGCGCAGCGGAGAGCCTTTTATTCAAATTGATAAGCACTTCGGCACCAGGTAGCGATCCTATTGTACTTATGGACGACCTGGAATTTGCTCCCATGTTCCATTACGCGCCCCCCTCGATCCGCTCGCGGTTCGTTTTCCTGATTCCCGAGGTCAATGGAGAAGGCTACTTGAGACTTCAACGCTGCTGTGGTGCACCCGGAACGATATCTGTGAGAGCGGCGTTTCTAGCTACACACCGCACTTTTTTCGTCTACGGCAGACAGAACAAATTAGCTTCGCAGGCCAAAACGTTTCAGCGCATGGGTGGCCAGATCACGCTTCAGACCTGCGATGCGGGACATTGCCTCTTCCGAATCGCCTTCCTCCCTCGCCCATCGGGCATGACAGCGGCAGACGGCGAAACGAACGCCAATCCCTTGCATGATCAGCTCTAGTTTCTCGGATGAGTTTTCGTCTTCCACGGTTGACGATAAAGTGCGCGCCCTGCAAGGCCCCATTCTTATCCTCGGCGCCAGCGGCTTCATTGGAGCCAACCTCATGCGGTTGCTGGTGGCAACGCGCCCGGATGTCTACGGGACAACCACCCGGGTGCCGGCTTGGCGGTTAGAAGACCTGCCGCAGGATCAGGTGAAAGTGGTGGACCTGCTGGTCGATTCCAACCTGGACCAACTCCTCGATTCGATCAAGCCGCGGACCATTTTCGACTGTGTCGCCTACGGCGCCTACTCGTTTGAAACGGACTCTGCCCTGATTTATCAAACCAATTTCAACCTGGCTTCGAGGCTTCTGGCACGGTTGAGCGGCCGAAATATCGCCATGTACGTTCATGCCGGCAGTTCGTCGGAGTACGGCGATAACGCGGGTGGTCCCAGCGAAGACAGTTTCACCGCTCCGAACAGTCACTACGCGGTGTCGAAAGTGGCAACGGCCAATCTTCTCTACTATTACGGCAAGAAGCTGCACTTCCCTTGCGCGAATCTCCGCCTTTACTCCGTCTTCGGCGCCATGGAGGATTGGTCCAGGCTGATTCCCACAGTGGTTCGATGTGGGCTGGAACTATCCTACCCAGAGTTCGTCCATCCGGAAACCTCGCGCGATTTCCTGTACATCGACGACGCGTGCGAAGCCTTCCTCGACACAGCGCTCCACCTGCGGCCCGAGGCCTACGGTGAATCTTTCAATATCGGGACAGGAAAAAAGACGACCATCCGAGAGATCGCCCAAATCGCAAGCGAGATCTTCGAAATCTCTGCCCCCCCGCACTTCTCCATGCAGAGCCGCGAGTGGGACGTGAGCGACTGGTACGCCGATGCGAGCAAAGCGGCTCGCGTCGTCCGGTGGCACTCCCGCATCGATTTTCGCGAAGGCCTTCGGCGCACTGCCGCGTGGTATTCCTCATTGCCGGACAAAACCAAGTACCGCCAGGCTTCCAAGAAATTCGGTCTGGACACCAAGCACAGTGTTTCCGCCATTATTGCCTGTTACAAAGATAACCGCGCGATCCCCATCATGTACCAGCGCCTGAAGAGGACGTTCACGGACCTGAACATCGATTACGAGATCATTTTCGTGAACGACTGCAGTCCCGACGACTCTGAAGAAATCATCCGTCAGATCACGCGTGACGACCGCCGCGTGCGGGGCATTTCCCATTCGCGCAACTTCGGCTCCCAAGCCGCGTTTCGTAGCGGGATGGCAATCGCCTCGAAAAATGCGAGCGTACTACTGGATGGCGACCTCCAGGATCCGCCGGAACTGATCGCGGAGTTCGTGGCTCAGTGGCGCCAGGGATATGACGTTGTGTACGGCCGCCGCGTCAAGCGCGAAGCAACACTGTTGATGCAAGCGGCATATAAGCTCTTCTACCGGGTCTTTGACAAGTTTTCCTATGTCGACATCCCCCACGATGCCGGAGATTTCTCTTTGCTCGACCGCCGCGTCGTGGAGGCTCTGCTGGGTTTTCCAGAACGCGATCTTTTTATACGGGGCATCAGGGCTTACGCGGGTTTCAAGCAGATTGGCGTTGACTACGTGCGTCCCGAGCGTATGTTCGGAACGACCACCAACAGCTTCTGGAAGAATATTGGCTGGGCCAAGAAGGGCATCCTCTCTTTCAGCTATGTGCCTCTCACCATGCTCAGCGTGGTTGGCTCGCTCCTGTTCACTATCACAGCCGCGGTGATGTTCATCCAGGTAATTGCGCGGCTGGTTTTCCCCTCAGCCATCCCCAAGGGCATTACGACGGTACTGCTGGCCATCCTGTTATTCGGGTCGCTAAACCTGCTTGCTCTCGGCATTGTCGGTGAGTACATTGCCAAGGTCTTTGAAGAAGTGAAACGGCGTCCGCACTTTCTGCGCCGAAGTATCATTCGCGATGGCGAGGTTCGGCCGGCCGTTCTCGCTGAAGACAAGAATGAGGGAATTGTGTAATGACGCTGAAGCGGGACATCCCTCTGCTTGTTACATGTTTGCTTCTTGGCTACTACGGCATCGCATTGCATTGGTCGATCCAGGAATTTGCGTATTGCCTGGTGGGCATGGCATTGCTCTGGGGACCCATCGGAGCCCTTTTGTACCTATCGCTGGAACGGGCCATCGTCGATCCAACGGTCCGCCTGTCTTTTAGCTGCGTGGGTAGTTATACGTTAACTACGCTCCTGTACTTTGCAGTCGCGGTCCCGCGCTTGGGCTGGCTCTTCTATGCCGGCTTGATCGCAGCAGGGGCCACGGCCGTCTGGCTTGTCGGCCGCCCGGGCAGATCACCAATCAGCCTTCCCCGGCTGGATGCCGGCCTGCTCGCGATTATGGCCGGCAGCCTGGTTACCACAATTCCATACAGCGCTGTACTCACCTTGCAACCCTCCGGAGACCGGATCCTAAGAGGAGGAGTGGATCAGCTCTATCATATTGGACTCGAATACGAACTAAGCCGCGGTGTGCCCCCTTCTCAGGCCACGATCCGGGGCGGTACGCCTGAGCGCGCCTACCACATGTTTTCCCATCTCACGGTTGTTTTGTTAGCGAAATTCACGCGACAAAGCGAGATGCTCCGCGCGCATTCGGTCTATCACTATGCTGCGATCACTGTTCTGATCTGCCTCGCTATGTACGGCATCGGCTTTCTCTTGACGGCCAGCAGCACTGGAGGATACGTTTGTGCATTTCTTCCCTTCTTACTCGCGATCGCGACTCCGCCGCTCATGCCCAATCGCTTAGGCTACTTCTTCTTTACGATATTGCCTCACGCCTCCAGTTCGGTTTACCCCACGCTCTTCACATCTCCACAGATGTATAGTGGCATCGCGGTCATGTATGGAGTCCTGCTCGGCATTGCAGTTCTAGTCCGCACGCCTCGAACCGCCGCGCTCCCCGTCGTCACCGGTCTGATGGTTGCTGCGCTGCTCCGATTCCGCGTGCACTGCTGGCTCGCCGCGATGCCGGTGTTCCTGCTCTTTGTATTCGTGATGTGGTATCGCACGAAACGCTCCGTCTGGCTTCTCGCGGCTGCCGTTGCGATTGTTGTCAGCGGCTTGCTGTACGCCGAAATGTTACTCCCGGCATATATGCGGGGCACGGCCGAAATCCATCTTGGATTTAACAACCTGTCGCAAATTTCTTTTTACAACGTGTGGCCCTTCGCATCGGCCACAAAGCAGATCCTAGGAGTCTTGCTCCACGGGCGAGCGCTCAATTGGAGCTGGCAGATCGCTTGCGTCGCCGGCTTTACGATCTGGGACATTCTCGGGATTCCTTTATGCGCCGCGCTCGTCCTTGGCTGGACGATCATGAAGGGAAGCCAAACAACCGGGTACTACTTGTTTACGCTGGGGACCGTCGGGGTTTCCATGTTCCTGGCCCTGGTCTTGAACGCCGGGTACGATCAGTATTCCGTTCCGGGCCAGCTACTTTATCATCTCGGCTGGTACACGCTTCCGGTCGGCGGCGTGTGTCTGGCGTGGCTCATTTCAAGTCTGCAACTACATTGGAAGCATGCGTCGACGGTTCTCGCGATGATCGCGCTGCCTCTCGGGATTACATCCGTAATTACCCAGCGCTCGGTTTTTTCGGAGCTGATGGCTCCGCTGGATGTGATCACGGCGTCCAGTTGGGACGCCCTTCAATATCTGAAGGAACGTACGCCGGCGAATGCGATTGTCCTCTCCAGCAGTCCGCTGGATCGCAAAATCGTTACCGTACCGGGTCTGGGCGCGCGCAGCGCGTATTTGGACTACCCACCGAACCCCGTGAGCGATCAGGCGTTCCGGCTGAATCCGAGAGACGACCGGTCTCATATGCTGAAGGAGATGGATGCGGCGAAAAATCCGGCGGCGTTTTGCTCGGTGATCACCGGCACACCAATCACCCACGTTCTCGAGGAGTCCTCAAACCGGTTAATGCCCAATATGCCTTGTTTGCGGCGCCTATGGACAGCGCGCGATGGGGTCACCGCGGTATGGCAGGTGGTGCGGCCTTGACGTCGGACGCTGCCATGACGAGTTCGACGGTCGAGTGGGTTGAGCGATGTTGCCCACTCTGTGGTCCAGGCGCAGGCGCACGCGTTTTCGCGGAGAGTAACATCGATCTCGGCCGGTTGACCGAGTTCGCGTTTGCGTCTCGCAAATCGCCCGAGTACATGCACCCGCGGCTGTGTGAATGCAATAGTTGCGGAGTTCTGTACGCCAACCCGGTTTTGCCTCTGGATTCGATTGCCGCCGGCTACGAAATGGCGGCCTTCGATAGCGGAGAGGAGGCCGGTTGCGCGAGCCGGACTTATCAGCGGCTGATCGAACGCATTGTGCCGCATTTGCCCGACCGCGACGCGGCGCTGGATATTGGTGCGGGCGACGGCGCGTTTCTCGAAAGGCTGATCGAAAGCGGATTCACTCGCGTGTACGGCGTCGAACCCTCGGCTGCGCCCATCGCGGCGGCCAAACCCCACATCCGCGGGTCCATCCGGCGTGGGTTATTCGACCCCACCGCATTTGAGCCCGGCAGTCTCAGCCTGATCACTTGTTTTCAGACCATGGAACACGTTTGGGATCCGCTCGCCGTCTGCCGTGGGGCTCACAGTCTCCTGAAGAAGGGAGGAGCGCTGGTGGCCGTGGTGCACAACCGTCATGCCATGTCGGCGCGGCTGCTGGGCCGCAAGTCTCCGATTTTCGATATCGAGCACTTACAACTGTTCTCAATCAGGAGCAGCCGCCGATTGTTTGAACTCGCAGGATTGTCAGGCGTCCGGGCGACGCCGATCTGGAATCGTTATCCACTTCATTACTGGATCAAGCTCCTCCCATTCCCGCCCGCAGCGAAAGGTTCAGCTATTTCGCTGGTCAAGAAGACTCGCCTTCTTCAAACGCCGATACCAGTGCGAGCTGGGAATCTCGTCGTCTACGGCTTCCGGCCCAAGTAATGTGCATGCGATGCCGTAAGACGGATAGGATTCGGAGTAAAGAACGGTTTTGGAGGCGATGGCGGGATCTTTCGGTATCCCCACTCGTCCGCCGCGATCAGATTCCGCGCTAAGCTGCGTCTCACGGACCCGCTAGGCCGTCTGGGAATCGGACGCCGGGCGGATGGAGTCCTCCAGCGCGACACGCCGGCGGACCCGTTGCGCGAATTTCGCGAACTCCTGCTGTGCGTTGCGAGCGGAGGTGGCCAACTCGTTGGCATGCCCCAGGCGCGATTCGAGCGAGCCAGCGATCTCCGAAAGCTGGTAGCTGAGAACTGCCACCTGGCGGTCGAGCAGCTCTACTTCATTGTGACTTAGGGCTGATTTCATGCAAGTTCCGCCTTACTTCACCCCTCCGCGTCGGCTCACACCGGCCCAACCCAAGTCCGGTACTCACCACAGTCTCACTTTCGTGTACTAGGTACTAGTAATAACATGTCTTGAGGTACTAGGTACTAGTAATAACACTTCCACAACCCGAGGAGTGACGCTCCCAGGAAGAAAAATCACCTAGAGCGTAATACAGATTGCGCTCTGACCGGACCGGCTGGCGGACAAATGATTTAAACTAGAGGCACGCGATTCGACCGCACCTGCCGCTGTTGCGCCGGCAAGGGATCGGCGCTTTTCCAGCGTGCGAGTTGATCGAATCGGTCTTGCCTGAGAATCTCCGGCATTACGCCCCGGCCTGGACCACGCCGCCGGGCGCCCAACCACCTGTAATCGTGTTTCGGATGCCCAAGGAATTGGACTGATGATCAGTATGTCGGCACGAATTTTGATCGTTGAAGACGAGAGGATCACCGCAGAAGATCTGCGTGAGACCCTCATGGACCTTGGTTATATGGTGACTGCCACGGTTTCGAATGGTGCGGACGCCATCGCACAGACCGAAGAAAGCGCGCCCGATCTGGCACTGATGGACGTACGAATCCAGGGCGATATCGACGGAACAGAGACGGCCCGGATTCTTCGGGAGCGTTTCAACGTCCCGGTAATCTACTTGACGGCCCACGCCGACAGTTCCACGGTAATGCGAGCCAGGGACGCCGAGCCTCTGGGCTACCTCACAAAACCGTTCCAGGAAGCCGCGCTTCACGCCAGCATCGAGATCGCGCTGCACAAGCACGGCGAAGAGCTGAAGTCGCGCGAAAAGGGAGAGCTGTTGGCGTCCACCCTGCGAGCCATCACCGAGGGCGTGATTTCGCTCGATACAGCTGAAACGATCACCTTGTTCAATCCGGCGGCCGAGGCTTGGACTGGGCGGCCTGGCGCGGGAAGCCTTGGGACGGCCGGTGAACGACGTGTTCCAGGTGGTTTCGGCCGCAACCGGAGAGCCGCTGGCGCCGCCCTGGGCGTCGGTATTCTCGGGCGGGACGCTGCGCGAGATGCCCGCTAACTCCGTGCTGGTTTCGCGAGCCGGCGAGAAGTGGCCCATCAGTGGGAGTGTCGCCCCGATACGCGATCACAACGGAGCGGTCTCCGGCGCGGTGCTCGTATTTGGGCGCGCCAGCGAAGCAGCGGAACAGCGCGGCGCCGCGGATACGCGCGAGACCTTGGACTCCGCCCTGGACGAACAGGGCATCGGGATGGGCGGTTTTACGATGATCGCGGCGTCGCCGGCGATGCGTCAGGTTCTGAAGTTCGCGCGGCGAATCGCCCAAAGCGAGGTCTCCACCATCTTGCTGGAAGGCGAAAGCGGAACCGGGAAGGACGTGCTGGCGCAGTTCCTCCACTACCACGGCCGGCGCCATGAAGGACCGTTCGTGGCGCTGAATTGCGCGGCGATTCCGGAGACGTTGCTGGAAAGCGAGCTGTTCGGCTATGAGAAAGGCGCCTTCACGGATGCGCGAGCGGCCAAGGCGGGAATATTGGAGGTCGCCTCCAGCGGGTCGATCTTCTTGGACGAGATCGGCGAGATGCCGCTCACGGTCCAGGCCAAGTTACTGCGCGTTCTGGAAGAGCAAACCTTCCGGCGTCTGGGCGGCGTCCGCGACATTCAAGTGGATGTGCGTGTGATGGCGGCCACCAACCGGAAGCTGACCGAAGCGATTCACGAAGGCAAGTTCCGGCTGGATCTCTACTATCGCTTGAACGTGATTCAGGTGTCTTTGCCCGCACTGCGCGAGCGCAAGGAGGACATCCTGCCACTAGCTGAGCACTTCGTGCGGTTGTACAACACCAAGTTCAAACGGGACATCCAGGGCATTTCGCACCCGGCTGGAGCGTTGCTGCTCGCGCATGGCTGGCCCGGAAACGTGCGCGAATTGCGCAACGTGGTAGAGCGCGCCATGGTGCTCGAGGATGCCGACCGGATTCAAAGCGCAAGCTTGCAGATCAGCTCCAGCGGCGGTGGAATCGCGGAGGCGCTGCATGCGACGGTGGGAGACACTGAAGCGCCCTTTCAGACCAGTTTGGAAGAAGCGGAGAAGAGTCTGCTTACGCGGGCGCTTGAAAAGTCGGGCGGCAATCAGACGCGCGCCGCCGTGCTCCTCGGCATCACGCGGGACACGCTGCGCTACAAGATGAAGAAGTTCAATTTACGTTAAAGATCGCAAGCGCCAGGCGGTGGGCTCAATGCGTCATCGCATAGACGACGTAGTTGACGCCAATGCGAATGCCGAGCGCCGAATATTTTTCCGGATAGTCCGGGTCGTCGGCCCACTCCCAGGAATCGCCCACGTCGGAGTTGAACGTCATGGCCACCATGATGCGTCCATGATCGTCCAGGATGCCGCGCCAGTGGGGAGTTTCGCCGCCTTCGTTGCGATAGGTGGTCCCGCGGCGGATGGCCCATTGGCCGGGGACCTGATAACGGTCGTCAAGATCGTAGACGGTGTGGAAGATTGAGTTGTCGTCTGGAAGTTCAACGATGGGACGATCGGGAAACACCAGCCGCATGCTTTCGTAAAAGCGGTCCCATTCTTCGTATCCCCAAAAGTCGTCCAGCATCAGGAATCCGCCGCGTAGCAGGTAGTCGCGGAGTTTTTCGATTTGGGCCTGGGTCAGCTTCCAATCGCCCATTTCACCGGCGCACAGCCACGGCCAGTTAAACACGTCGTCGCCGTCATCCAGGTTGATGGGTTGCTCGACGGAGCGGACCTGGATGCGAGTCAGCCGCCGCAGCGCCAGAGAAAAATGGCGGTCGGCCCGCGGATAGTCCTGGGTCCAGCTCGTGCCGCCCTCCAGCCAGGTGCTGGCGGCGCCGTACCCGAAGTAGCGGCCGAACCGCGCGCGCGGATGTTGAGGATACATCAGGCGCGCAAACACCCATTCGGTTTTGTCTTGCCAGTCCGGCGGCAGTTCCACGTTGTCGTAGGGCTCCATGCTGCGATAAACGCGGAATGGCCGCTGAAATCCCCACAGGGCGGCGGCAAACGCAATTCCCACTCCCAGCCACAGCACATTTCGGAGAGTCATCGAACAGCCTAGTGCGAGAATAGCACCTCAAGCAAACTGAGGCTGGCTGCCAGCGAATTGCGACTAGCTTCTGGCGGGTGGAAAGCGGTTCAACTCGGCATAAAGCGCGCGGGCTTCGGCGGGGCGATGGATATGGCCGCTGAGTATCAGACGCGGAGTCACGTCCGCGTCCATACAAATCCCGGTTGTCGCCGTGATCGGGCCGCAAGGTTGCGCCTTCCAAGGAGACGCCGGCGAATACGCCCCGGGAACGTGAATAAGCCAGGATCTCGGCGCGCATCATGGCATCGGTCTGCGCTTGCGCCGTGCGGCCGAGCGGACCCGCCATTGCGGACGCGTCTCCGCCCAGGGTGAACTTGTCCTTCAACAGGTCGTTCATCCCGCGCTGGTTCATCACCACGAAAATGACGTCGGTTTCCCCTGCGCCGATCTGGAAGCCGAAGCTTCCTCCTTCAATGCGAATGGTCGAGGGTGCGCTCCATCCACTGGCGGTGCGGCACACCACCACGCCTTTTCCGTACTTGGCTCCCACGATGAATCCGGCGCGTTTGAGACTGGGCACAACGCCGACGCAGCGCGCCTTTCGCAGCAGATCCTCGGGAATGCCCTTGTCCTTTGCGCCTAGAATTTCGGCGAGCACGGCGCCGGACTCCGCGACGCGCTTCCGAGCGGCGTTATCGGAGTCGGCCAGGGACAATACTGGCAGGCAGGAAAATAGGGCCAAACCGATTGCAAATTTCATCTGAGCTTGTTGATCATTATAGGGTCACTTGGCCCAACAGAAGCAGGACCAAAAAGATCAAGAGAACGGTTCCGAGGGCGCCGCTCGGATAATAGCCCCAGTTTCGGCTGTACGGCCATGCCGGGGTCGCTCCGATCAATAGAATGATCAGGAGAATTAACAGCAACAACATTTTTGAAGGACCTCCCTTCGCGTACGGTTCCAGGGGCAGTTTTTGTACCAATGCGCTTTTGTCCAGGCGGGGAGCGGCAGCAGATCTCGAAAGCGCTCAGAAGAAAGGCTTATTCATAAGCTGACGAGGAATCGTCGTTTGTGGCTCCCGGGCCTCCAGGCCGATCTCAATTTGAATATCCTACCGTGCGGCGAGGGATTGAGAGGCAAATGTTACGCATGGTACTAAAGGTTCAAACGGGCGCATTTCCGGGCATGTTAACTTAGTTTCAGGTGGCCCCGGAATCCATCTTTTCGATCTACAATCGCCAGCTTGCTCGCCAAGATGCCTACGTTGCGGCTGTCCTACTCGCCGCCGTTTGCCTTTTCGGCTGCGGGAAAAGTGCGACGCAATATGTGGATCGCGGGAATCAGCTTTTTGCATCCGGAAAATACGCCGACGCCACGCTCAACTACCGGAACGCTATCAAAAAGGATCCCGTCTCGGGTGAGGCCTATTACCGTTTAGGGCTTGCGCTGCTGCGGCAGGGCAACGCGGCGGATGCCTATCAGTCACTGACCCACGCTGTGGCGCTGAATCCGAAGAACAATCCCGCCAAAGTCGAATTAGCGAATCTGTCTTTGGCTGGATACGTACGCGATCCCAAGCATCCGGCGGCGCTTTACAATCAGGCGCAAACGCTGGCCGATCAATTGACAGCGCCGGGCGGCGACCGCGCCGAGGGGCTGCGCGTGAAAGGGGCGATCGCGCTGATCGACAACCATCCCGGAGCGGCGGTTGATTTGTTCCGGCAGGCCTTGGGGTTGGCGCCCAACAGCGCCGATGCCGCCGTGGGTCTGGCACAAGCTCTGTTTCGCGACAATCAGCCGGAAGAAGGAGAGCGGACGGCGCGGGAAGCGGTGGAGCGGCATCCGCAATTGGCTTCCGCATACGAGATCCTGTACAGCTACTACGGCGCGCAACAAAGCTGGGACAAGGCCGAGGATCTGCTGAAGTTGTGGGTGGCGAAGAATCCGAAGGATTCGGGGCCGCTGCTTCGTCTAGCGGCATTCTATTACACGCGCAGGAAGCCCGAGGACGCCGAGCAGATCTTAAGATCCATGCTGGACCGGCGGTCCGATTTTCCTCAAGCTGATTTGCAGGTGGGGGATTTCCATGCTCTAGCACGCAAACCAGAGCAGGCTCTGGAGGATTACCGGCGCGGCGAGTCCAGGGATCGCCAGCGTCAAGAGATCTATCAAGAGCGTGCGGCGAGCATGCTTTACAGTTTGGGACGGAGGGACGAAGCGTTCAAAGCAGCCGATGCGATGATTGCCAAGAATCCCAAGAACCTGTTCGCGCGAAGTCTTAAAGTTCGGTTGCTCGATCAGATGGGCGGCGCCAAGAATATTGCCGCCGCTTCGGCTCTGGCCGACGATCTGGCCAAGCAAGAGCCCGCGAACGCCAGCGCACAGATGTTGGCCGGACAAGCTTCCCTGGCGAAAGGCAATCCGGACGCGGCCTTTTCCTATTTCCAGCAAGCGGCCAAAGCGGACCCGCGGGCTTCCGGCCCATTACTCGCGCTGGCTCGCATGGAACTGCTGCGAAAGAATTATCCCGGTGTTCTGCAACGCGCCAACGCCGCTCTAGCGATCCGTCCAAATGATGCCACCGCGCGCTTGTTTCGTGTGATTGGTCTCACTGGGACGCACTCTTACGTGCAGGCGAAAGAGGAGGCAGAACAGTTGGCCAGTGACACCAAAGATGCGCGGCAGGTCGAGATGCAATTAGGGGTTATCGCGCTCGGCCAAGGTCATTATTCCCAGGCCGAGGAGTATTTCAGGAAGCTGTACAAGGCAAGCTCCACGGATCTTGAACCACTGACGGGATTGGTGAACACCTACGAGGCCGAACATCAGCCGGACCGTGCGTTGCAGTTGATGGAAGCGGAAGCCCAGAAGGCTCCGGACTCCCCCGAGAAGGCCGCGCTCCTGGTGGCCACCGCCGAAGCCGCGGGCAAAGCGGATCTGGCGCTGGCGGAACTGAACAAGCAGGCCGCACGGTATCCCAAATCGGCGGACGTCCAACTCCGTATCGCCCAGTTGCAACTGAGGCACGGCCATTTGGAGGAGTCTCTCGAAGCGCTGCGGCGCGCGCAGCAGATCGCTCCCGAAGCCAAGGGCTTGGATGCCACCATCGGAAACGTGCTGGATCAAATGGGCAATAAACCCGAGGCGATTGCGAGCTACCGGAAGGCGTTGGCAAAGACGCCGGACGATCCGCTGCTGCTGAACAATCTGGCATTTTTGCTGGCGGAGACAGGCGGCAATCTTACCGAAGCGCAACAGATGATCACCGCGGCGATCCGCAAGAAGCCCGAAGTTCCACAGTTAAGAGATACGCTGGCGTGGGTGCAAATCAAGCAGCACAACTACGCCATGCCTCTTCAGAGCCTGACGGCTTTGACAACCAGGTACCCAGACAACCCGACGTACCACTATCACTACGCGGTGGCGCTCATCGACAGCGGCCATCGGTCCGAGGCCAAGCTTCAGGCCGAAACCGCTCTGTCGAAAAAGCCACCGGCCGAAATGGCAACTGCGCTTCGCAACCTGCTGGCACAGGCGAAGTAGCGCCCCGCAAATCAGGCCGGGTCCGGCCGGAGACTTTTCCGTGCGCGCCAAGCGTCCGCGCGTGGTATTTTGGTGGGTTCTCAATTATGTCCACCAATGTCCCCATCACGGTCGCCCATGGCGACGGAATCGGCCCCGAGATTATGGAAACGCTTCGCACGTACTACGGCGCCGCCGGTTACTCGCTATCGCAGGGGCAATAGCCGGATGGACAGTAGTGTGACGCAGCCGCTGGTCGGCATCATTATGGGAAGCAAGTCCGACTGGGAGACGATGCGCGCGGCGGCTGAAACATTGACGCGCTTCGGCGTGGCGCATGAGGCGAAGGTTGTGTCGGCGCATCGCACGCCCGCGTGGATGGTGGAGTACGCATCGACTGCTGAAGCGCGCGGGCTGCAAGTGATCATCGCCGGAGCGGGCGGCGCGGCGCATCTTCCTGGGATGGTGGCGGCGAATACGCTGCTGCCCGTGTTGGGCGTGCCGGTGGAGAGCCACGCGCTGAAAGGCATGGACTCGCTGCTGTCCATCGTCCAGATGCCGGGCGGAGTTCCCGTGGGCACGCTGGCGATCGGCAAAGCCGGGGCGCAGAACGCGGCGCTGCTTGCAGTGGCGATTCTGGCGAATCACGATCCGGCGCTGCGCGAGAAGCTGCGTGTTTTTCGTGAAGAACAGGCCGGTAAAGTCCGCGCGGAAGAACTGGCGTGATCAAGCCTGATACTCCCTGGCGCTGCCATCGGCGTGCTGGGAAGCGGGCAGTTGGGGCGCATGTTCGCCATTGCGGCGCGGCGCATGGGTTATCGCGTCCATACCTTGTCGCCGGACGAAGACACGCCGACCGGTCAGGTGGCGGATTTAGAAGTAAAGGCCGCGTACGACGATCTGGACGCGGTTTCCGAGTTCGCGCGGGACGTCAGCGTTGTAACGTTCGAGTTCGAAAATGTTCCGGCGCCCACCGCGGAGGCTGCGGCCCGTTGCGCGCCCGTGCGGCCCAGCGGATCGGTTCTGCACACCACGCAGCAGCGCATCCGCGAGAAATCGTTCCTGACGAACGCGGGGTTGCCGACCACTCCCTATCGCGAGGTGCGATCGCTCGAAGGATCTGGATCGCGCGGTCGCCGATTTGGGCTGCCCGGCAGTGCTGAAGACCGCCGCATTCGGCTACGACGGCAAGGGACAGGTTCGGGTCGAGGCGCCTGATCGCACGGCCGAGGCCTGGAGCGCGATCGGCAAGCAGAAAGCGGTGCTCGAAGCGTTCATCGATTTCGAACGCGAGATCTCGGTGGTCGCGGCGCGCGGCGAGGACGGCGAGTTCGTGCACTACGGTGCGATCGAGAATCAGCACAGCCGGCACATCTTGGACGTATCGATCGCGCCAGCGCGGCGTCGAGCCCAAGGTCGCTCAAGAGGCGGTCGAACTGGCGCGCTGCGTTCTCGAAAAGCTGGACGTGGTGGGCGTGCTGTGCGTCGAGTTTTTCGTGGCGCGCGATGGGTCGCTCATGATCAACGAGCTTGCGCCGCGTCCGCACAACTCCGGGCACCTGACCGTGGACGCGTGCGTCACCAGCCAGTTCGAGCAGCAATTGCGCGCGGTGTGCGGGCTGCCGCTCGGGTCGACTGAGATGCATCGGCCGGCGGCGATGGCGAATCTCCTTGGCGATCTGTGGGCTGATGGCGAGCCCGATTGGCGCGCGGCATGTGCGTTTCCCGGCGTGAAGCTGCATCTGTACGGGAAGCTGGAGCCGCGGCCTGGGCGGAAGATGGGGCATTTGACGGCGTTGAATCACGATCCAGAGGAAGCTTACCGCACGGTGCTCGCCGCGCGGGACAGTTTGGTGCGTCGCGGGAGCACAATCGCTCCGTAGGTCGCGTCGTAGCCCGCCAGAACCTTGTAATCGGTACACTGCCACGGATAATAACCGGAATGAGTCGCACGAATGACGTAATCTTCTCTGGGTGAAAGATTGAAGAAGATGAACTCTCCGTTCCGGACCGTGCTTGTCTCACCACAAAGCATCTCGTCGCAGATCAGCTGCACCTTTGCCCGAGCGATGGCAGTTCGTTCGTCCCGCATGACGCGTCCACTGAGATTGCCGGCGTGCTGGTCTGTCGAACGTAGCTTCAGAAATTTGGGCACCGGCGTTGTCACCTCGGTCGGAGTCACATACAGCCGAAGCAGCGGCAGAACCTTCTGCTCTCCGCGTGCCACGTGAATTGATTTCACTGTCACCGTTCCGAAGCCCAGTTGCGCTACGGTCAACGTGTACGAACCCAGCAGTAGAAGGGTAAACTTGAATCTTCCGTCATCATCGGCTCGAACCGAAAAAATCGTGCTGGGACCTTGCTCCAGGGTCAGCTCCACGTTCAAGCCGGGAAAAATGCCATCGGGAAACGGACGGATTTCGCCGCTCAGCGTCGCGTTCGTGTCCTGCGCAGCCAGGACCGTGGCGCCAACTATTGCGATACAAACCGCTCGCATCTGCGGCCGATAATATCAATGCGCGCGCCACGGTGGGTTACTCTGAAGTTAATGCACGCTGTTCGCGAATGGCTGCGCGACGCTTCATCGATCGCCGTGCTCACGGGCGCGGGAGTATCGGCCGAGAGCGGTGTGCCCACGTTTCGCGGCGGCACTTTGGGCCAGCAGGGACTGTGGAAGCAGTATCGCGCCGAGGAGCTCGCCACGCCCGGCGCGTTCGCGCGCGATCCGAAACTGGTTTGGGAATGGTATGACTGGCGGCGGTCGCTGATCGCGGAAGCGAAGCCTAATCCTGGGCACTATGCGCTGGCGGCGGCTGAAGCGCGCGCGCGGCAGTTCACCCTGATCACGCAGAATGTTGACGGACTGCATGAGTTGGCCGGCAGCCGCAACGTTCTTCGTTTGCACGGAAGCATTTGGATGGTGCGATGCCTGGAGTGCGGGCGGGAGCGCGAGGATCGTCGAACGCCCCTTCCCGAACTTCCTCCGCGCTGCGAATGCGGCGGCATGTTGCGCCCCGGTGTGGTCTGGTTCGGCGAGGCATTGCCGGCGCAAGTCTGGCAGGACGCGGAGAAGGCCGCACGCGAGGCCGACCTGTTTCTGCTGATCGGAACCTCCGCGGTGGTTTATCCCGCGGCGGGCTTGGCGATGATCGCAAAGTCTTCCGGAGCGCGGGTGGTGGAGATCAACATCGCCGAAACCGGGCTCTCCGATTCGATCGATGAATTCCTGCAAGGGCCGTCGGGCGAGCTGTTACCCCAATTGATCGCATGAAAATCTGCTATCTAGATGCGTTCTCCGGCATCAGCGGAGATATGACGGTTGGCGCGTTGATCGATGCAGGCGCCGACAGCGAGGACGCTTGTGCAATCGCTCGAAGCGCTCGGCACGGGCGCCAAGTTCGAAGTGGAGAAAACCAAGCGGCGCGGCATCGCGGCTTCGAAGTTTCGCGTGATCGGGGGCGATGGCAAGAACCACCGGCATCTGAAGCACATTCTCGAAATCGTCGCGAAGTCCGGCATCCCGGAACGCGCGAAACAGAATGCCTCGGCGGTGTTTCAACGTTTGGGAGAGGCCGAAGCCAAGGTCCACGACGTTTCCATTGACAAGGTCCACTTCCACGAGGTGGGCGCGGTGGATTCTATTTGCGATATCGTTGGCGCGTGCGTAGGCTTCGACTTGCTCGACGTCGGCGCGGTGTACAGTTCGGCCGATCAACGTCGGCAGCGGAACGGTGAAGACCGAGCACGGCGTGTTGCCAGTGCCGGCGCCGGCCACGTCCGAACTGCTCGCCGGCAAGCCCATCTACGCGCGCGGCCCGAGCCTTGAATTGACTACGCCGACAGGCGCGGCGATCGCCACTACGCTCGCCACCGAGTTCGGCCCACTGCCGCCCATGCGTGTGATCACGACCGGATACGGCGCGGGCGACTACGATTTTCCCGAGCACGCCAACGTGCTGCGCGTGCTGATCGGTGAGACCAGCGGCGCGGAAGAATCCACAACCGTGACCGTGCTCGAAGCCAACATCGACGATTCCAGCCCGCAAGTGCTCGGCTACGCCATGGAGCGCTTGCTCGAAGCCGGCGCGCTCGACGTGACCCTCGACGTCCGTGCTGATGAAGAAGACGCGGCCCGGCACGCTGCTGCGCGTGATCGCGCGGCCCGAAGATCGCGAAGCCCTGGCGCGTTTGATCTTTGAGGAAACCTCGACGCTCGGGCTGCGAATCTATTCGGCTGAGCGGCGCGTGAAAGAACGTCATTCGGTCGAGGTCGCGACGCCGCACGGCACAGTACGAATGAAAATCGCCGAAGACGGATCGTTCGCGCCCGAATACGAGGATTGCCGCAAGCTGGCGCGCGAATCCGGCGTGCCGCTCAAACAGATCCTGGCCGAAGCAAACTTCGCGTATCTGAAGAACTATTCGATGAAATATTACCTGACCACTCCCATCTATTACGTCAACGCGGCGCCGCATCTGGGCACCGCTTACTCCACGTTCGTCGCGGACCTGATCAAGCGCTTCAAGAAAATGGAGGGCTACGATCCGGTGGTCCTCACCACCGGCTCAGACGAACACAGCCTCAAAGTGGAGCGCGCCGCGCAGGCCGCGAATGTCAATCCGCTGGCGTACACCACGAAGATGGCGGCCGAGTTCATCAGCCAATGGGCCAAGCTCGGCATCGACTACGACCATTTCATTCGCACCTCCGATCCGAAGCATCACGAAACGGTGCGCTGGCTGTTCGAGCGCTGCGAAAAGAACGGCTACATCTACAAGGGCTCGTACACCGGCGCATATTGTGTCAGCGAGGAAGCCTACGTCAACGATGTCCAGCCGGGCGAGCCTTGCCCGACGTGCGGCCGCCCACGCGAGACCGTCACGGAAGAGAACTACTTCTTCAAGCTCTCGGCGTTTCAGAAACCCCTGCTCGAGCTATACGAAAAGAATCCGGAGCTTCGTGAAACCCGATCACCGGCGCAACGAAATGATCGCGTTCGTCCAGCAGGGCCTGAACGATCTTTCCATCACGCGAACCAACATTCAATGGGGCATTCCCGCTCCCGTGGAAGGCCATCATGTCTTCTACGTTTGGTTCGACGCGCTGATCTCCTATATGAGCGCGGTGAAGGATCAAGATCTGTGGCCGGCCGACCTGCACCTGATCGGCAAGGATATTCTGCGTTTCCACGCCGTCTACTGGCCGGCTTTCCTGATGGCGGCCGATCTGCCGCTGCCCAAGCAAGTCTTCGCGCACGGCTGGATTCTGCACGAAGAAAACAAGATGAGCAAGTCGCGCGGCAACGTGGTGCGGCCCGGCCCCATCGTGGACGTGGTGGGCGCCGACGCGCTGCGCTATTTTCTGCTGCGCGAGATCACCTTCGGACAGGATGGCAGCTTCAGCTACGACGCCTTGATCCAGCGCTATAACGCCGATCTCGCGAATGGGCTTGGCAATCTCGCCAGCCGCACGCTGACCCTGATCCAGCAATATCGCAGCGGCGTGATTCCTGATTCGCCCGGATCGCCCGACATCGCCGAAGCGGCGCGCCGAACCACCGAAGAGGCGATGGACGCATTCTGCGAGTTCAATTTTTCGCGAGGCCTGGAGACGCTTTGGAGCTTTATCTCGGTGATCGACAAATTCATCGTGGAACGCGCGCCCTGGAAACTCGGCAAGGACTCCTCCGCGTTCTCGCAGAACCTGCTGGACGAGACGCTCTACACCGCCGCCGAGGCGCTGCGAATCATCTGCGCGTGGGTTTATCCGGTGATGCCGAACTCGGCTCGCAACATTTGGATCCAACTCGGCATGAGGCGCTCCAATTGAATCCGTCAACGTTCGCGGATCTGCACTGGGGCAAATTGCCGGCCGGACAAAAGATCGGCTCGGTGGCTGCCGTGTTTCCGCGTTTGGATGCAAGCGCCATCGTCAAGATGGAGAATCTCGAGGTGCAGGAGAAGGCGCGGCAGGCGGAGCTGTTCGGCGCCTGCGAAAGCGGCCGCGAGCCCTGCCGCTGCCGCCGATGGCGCCAAAATCAGCATCGACGATTTCGTGAAAGTGGACCTGCGCGTCGGCCAGGTGGTCAGCGCCGAGCGCGTGAAGGGCGCCGACAAGCTTCTGCACATGAAGGTGGATATCGGCGAGCCTGCATCCGCGGACCATCGTCGCCGGCATCGCCGAATCGTATCCGCCCGAGCAGATGCTCGGCCGCAAGGTGGTGATCGTCGCCAATCTGCAGCCGCGCAAATTGCGCGGCATCGAATCGAACGGCATGATCGTCGCGGCGTCGCTCGAAGGCGGCAAGCCCGTGCTGGCTGGTTTTCTCGAAGATGTGCCGGTTGGAGCCAGACTGAAGTGAGTCTCATCGACTCCCATTGCCATCTCGACAGCGCGGAGTTTGACGACGATCGCGACGCGGTGATCGAGCGCGCTCTCGCCGCCGGCGTCGAGCACATGATGGCGATCGGAACGGGCAACGGTCCGCCCGATCTCGAAGCGGGTCTCCGGCTGGCCGAGAAGTACCCGGCATTTTACGCGACTGTCGGCGTTCACCCGCATGATGCCGCCAAGGCGGGCCCGGACGATTTCAAGCGTCTCGCCGATTTGCTCGCGCATCCCAAGGTGCTCGCGGTGGGCGAAATCGGCCTCGACTATCACTACGATTTTTCGCCGCGCGAAGTGCAGAAATCGGCCTTCATCGAGCAGATGGCGATCGCGGCTCAGGCGAAAAAGCCGATCGTGATTCACACGCGCGAGGCCTGGGAAGACACGCTGGCGCTGATCGAGCAGCATTGGACACCGCACGTCGATTGGCGGCATCATGCATTGCTTTTCGGGCGGCCCAGAGGAAGCGGGCCGCGCGATCGATCTCGGCTTTTATCTGAGTTTCGGCGGCATCGTGACGTTTCCCAAAGCGCTCACGGTACAGGAAGCCGCCAAGTCGGCGCCGCGCGATCGCATCTTGATTGAAACGGACGCGCCTTATCTCGCACCGGTACCGAAGCGCGGCAAACGCAACGAGCCGGCGCTGATGGTCCACACCGCGCGCAAGCTGGCCGAACTGCGCGGCGAATCGTACGAAGAGCTTTGCAACGCCACCACGGAAAACTTCCGCAGGCTGCTGCTGCTAAACTGAGGGAATCCCATGGGACTCGGCAGGCTTGGCCAAACTCTGACCGCGAAGGAAATCTTCGATCTGGTCAAGAAGGATCTCGAGCGAGTGGAGCGCGAGATCAGCCTGGAATCGGTGGCCAGCGTTGATGCAGTCACCACCATTTCCCGCTACCTCCAGGACGGCGGCGGCAAGCGGCTGCGGCCCATTCTGGTGCTGCTAGCGTCGCAACTCGTAGGCGGAGTGAGCGATGGCTCCATCCGCATGGCCGCGGTCGTGGAGATGATCCACGCGGCCACGCTGGTGCACGACGACGTTATCGACATCGCGAAGACGCGGCGCGGCCGTCCGTCATCGAACGCCATCTGGGGCAATCACACCTGCGTGCTGGCGGGCGACTGGCTGTACATGCAAGCTTTTCAGGTCGCGCTGCGCGAGCGCAATTTTCATGTACTGGACCTGCTGATCGCCCTCACGCAAATGATGGTGGAAGGCGAACTGCTGCAACTCGAGCGCATCGGCAAGATCGACATTTCCGAAGCCGACTACATGGAACTGGTGGATCGCAAAACCGCCAGCCTGTTTTCGGCCTGCGCGCGTCTTGGATCGATGATGGGGGGCGCGAGCGAGGCTACCGAAACGCGCCTCGGCGAATTCGCCTGGAACCTTGGCATCGCGTTCCAGCTTGTGGACGACATGCTCGACTTCACCTCGCACGAGAAGGTGCTCGGCAAGCCCGTGGGCAGCGATCTGCGCGAGGGCAAGGTCACGCTGCCGCTGATCTATGCGCTGGAAGAGGCGACGCCGGAAGAGCGGCAACTGGTGGCCACGGTGCTGAAAGACGGCAATTACGATAACGCGCCGTTCCAGCAGATTCTTCGCATGATCCAGCAACGCCACGGCTTCGATCGCGTGCGGGAACGGGCGCAGTCCTTCACCGAGCGGGCCCGCGCCATCATCGGCGAGTTTCCTGATTCGCCGTATCAACGCGCGTTGTCCGCGTTACCGAGTTGGTCACCGATCGCGATCACTAATACACGGACATGCCGCGACTCGCTCAAGCGCACACGATTCCCGTCCCGGCAACAAGCAGATCGAAGAATATATCGGCCGCGTGAATACGAAGGATTCGGCGGTCAGCATCGCTCACATGCACAGCCCTCGGGCTGGAGCGAGCCCGGCCAGCACCCGAATTCGACGAATATACCGTCGTTTTGAAGGGCACGCTGCGGTGGAATCGAAGAGCGGCGTGCTTGAAGTGAAAGCCTGGACAAGCCGTTATCGCGCCGCGCGGCGAATGGGTGCGCTACAGCACCCGGGTCCGGAGGGCGCCGAGTACATCGCGGTGTGCCTCGCGGCTTTGACCCGAATACCGTGCATCGCGATCGCTTGATTTGCATTGCATGCAGCCCCATTACAATGGGGGACTAGAACCAAAGTTACGAAGGGGCTTCAGAGATGGCCCCCCGGTTCCATTGACCGGGATGTCTCAAAGCGCTAGACTTTCCTCTTGGTTCTTGGTCGGAATATCACGACCTTCCATAGTTGAGCACTCAGGAGGTTTATTCAGTGTCAGAGAAGATACGGCATATTTTTACTTCGGAATCCGTCAGCGAAGGACATCCCGATAAGATGGCAGATCAGATTTCCGATGCGGTGCTGGACGCATGTTTAGCGGTCGATCCAATGAGCCGCGTGGCTTGCGAAACGCTGGTCACCACGGGCATTTGCGTTGTGGCGGGCGAAATCACCACCAAAGCTATCCTCGACGTTCCCAAGCTGGCTCGCGAAGTGATCGCGGACATCGGCTTCACGGACGCCAAGATGGGCTTCGATTCCAAAACCTGCGGCATCCTGAACGCCATCCAGACTCAATCGCCCGATATCGCGATGGGTGTGGACACGGGCGGCGCCGGCGACCAGGGTTTGATGTTCGGTTTTGCGACCGATGAAACGCCCGAGTTGATGCCCCTTCCGATCATGCTCGCGCACAAGCTGGTTCGCCAGCAGAGCGAGATCCGCCGGACCGGCAAGCTCACCTACCTGCGCCCGGACGCCAAGAGCCAGGTATCGGTCGAGTACGTCGGCAATAAGCCGGTCCGCATCGATGCCGTGGTTCTCTCCACGCAGCATGACGACGATGTGACCACCGAGCAACTCCGCGCCGATGTGAAGAAGTTCATCATCGACCCGGTCGTGGGCGGGAATCTGGTGGATTCGCAGACCAAATATCACGTGAACCCAACCGGCCGTTTCGTCATCGGCGGACCGCACGGCGACACCGGTCTGACGGGCCGCAAGATCATCGTTGACACCTACGGCGGCATGGGCCGGCACGGCGGCGGCGCATTCTCGGGTAAAGATCCGACGAAGGTGGATCGTTCGGCTTGCTACATGGCGCGCTACGTTGCGAAGAACATCGTGGCATCGGGCCTGGCGTCGCGCTGCGAAGTGCAGTTGGCGTACGCGATCGGCGTGGCCGAGCCGGTGTCAGTGATGGTGGATACGTTCGGAACCGGCAAGGTGGACCAAGAGCGTCTGGTGGAACTGGTTCGCCAGAACTTCAATCTCACGCCGAAGGGCATGATCGAGACCCTGAAGCTGCGCCGCCCGATCTATCGCAAGACGTCGTTTTATGGCCACTTCGGCCGCACGGAAGAAACCTTCACTTGGGAAGCCACCGATAAGGCCGAAGCGCTCAAAGAAGGCGCGAAGCTCAGCCGCCGTCGCGAAGTAACTTCGCTCTCCAAACGGGGCCCGGGGCTTCTATACTAGGAGCGGGGCCCTCTTTATTGCGCCCCCGTTTTCTTACTCCCACATGCTAGTTGAAGGCTGCAAACACGAAATCGAAATCACCGTTCCGTTGGACGAGATCGCCCGCGAGACCGATCGCGTTGTCGCGGACATCCAGCAAAAGGCCAAGCTGCCGGGCTTCCGTCCCGGAAAAGCGCCGGCCAGCCTGATCCGCACCAAGTTCTCCAAGCAGGTGCGCGACGACGTTCTCGAAAATCTGCTGCCGAAATACTTCAAGCAGAAGGTGGAGGAAGAGCACCTGGAAGTGGTGGGGCGTCCGAACGTAAAGGACGTTCATTTCCACGAGGGCGAGCCGCTGCGGTTCAAAGCTGAGTTCGAAGTGGCGCCCGAGATCGAATTAGGAGAATATCGCGGCGTCACGGTTCACTATAACGAACCGCAAGTGAGCGATGAAGACATCGCCAAGCGCCTGGAAGAGATCCGCGAGCAGAAGGCGCAGTTCGTGAACGCCGAGCCGCGCGCGCTTGTGGACGGCGATTACGCGGTGGTTACCCTCGATAGCCTGTCGGGCGTCGATCAGGCGATCCATCAGGACGAAGTTGTGCTGCACGTGGGCGATCCCGATACGATGCCGGGCTTTTCCGAGGCATTGCGCGGCATGTCGCCGGAGGAAGAGAAAGAGTTCGAAGTCACTTATCCGGAGGACTTCGGGCAGGAGCGGCTGGCGGGCAAAACGGTACGCTTCCGCGCGAAGCTGACAACCATTCGCACCAAGGAATTGCCGGAGCTGAACGACGAATTCGCGCAGGATCTGGGCGATTATCAGTCTCTGAATGATTTGCGCGAGGCGGTGCGCAAGGCGATCTTTGCGGAGCGCGAATACGCTTCGCAGCAGAAGGCGAAAGATCAGCTGATCGATAAGTTGATCGACGCGCATGATTTTCCCGTGCCCGAAGCGTACATCGAGCGGCAGATTGAATCGCAACTTGAGAATCAGTTCCGCGAGTTGGCCGAACGCGGCATCGATCCGACGAAGCTGAAGATCGATTGGACGAAGCTCAAGGACGCCCAGCGTCCCAAGGCCTTGCACGACGTGAAGGCGTCGCTGTTGGTGGATAAGATCGCGGAGCGTGAAGCCATCGCGCCGACCAACGACGAAGTGGATGCCGAGGTCCAGCGCATCGCCAAACAGCAGCGCGAGCCGGTGGCCGCTGTTCGCAAAAAGCTGCAGAAGGACGGCGTTCTGAGCCGCATCGCCTATCAGATTCGCAGTAACAAGACGCTGAATTTCCTGTTCGAACACGCGCGCAAGGAAGCGGGTGTACCCGAGCCACCTGAGGAAAAAGCAGCCGAATAATCAGACCGTTCATCTAACTTTCCGAGAGCGGTCTTGCAGAAAAAAGTACCTGTTCGTCTTATGGCGCTGAGTGTCGGCGTCATCGTCGCGAATATTTATTACGTGCAGCCGTTGCTGGCGTCGATGGCACGCACGTTTTCGGTCAGCGTCAGCATGATCGGGTTGGTCGCCATGCTCACACAAGTTGGTACCGCCATAGGCATGCTGGTCTTCGTGCCGCTGGGCGATAGTCACGACCGGCGATCGCTTCTCACCATGCTGCTGTGCGGGGCGTGTTTGGCCTTATGCGGCGTGGCCACGGCTCGGAATCTGATCTGGATCTCGATCGCGAGTTTCGCGGTGGGCGCGTGTGGCGCTGCCGTGCACGTGATCGTTCCTTTCGCCGCGCAGCTTGCTCCCGAGGACAGCCGCGGGCGTGTGCTCGGAACGGTGTTCAGCGGATTGTTGATCGGAATCCTGCTGGCGCGCACGTTCAGCGGTGTGCTTGCGTCGTTCTTCGGATGGCGCGCGGTGTATTGGATCGCGGCGCTCGGCATGCTGTGTTTGATGGCGTTGCTGCGCGCGCGATTGCCCAAAGTCCCGCCGCAGAGCGATCTTCTTTGGCCGGCCCTCATGCGATCGTTGGTGGACTTGGTACGCGATCATCCGGCGCTGCGTGAGTCGGCGTTCTTGGGCGCGGCACTACTCTGCGTGTTCAGCGCTTTCTGGACCACGCTTGTATTCCTGCTTCAGACGCCGCCCTATCATTATGGACCGTCGGTAGCAGGCTTGTTCGGTTTGGTGGGCGCCGCCGGCGCATTGTGCGCACCCATCGTTGGGCGATTCGCCGATCGGCGTGGCCCCCGGTTCACCATCCTCCTGGCGCTCTTGACCACGTTGGCTTCGTTTTTGCTTCTTGACGTTCTGGGAAAAGTGATGGCCGGACTCATCGCGGGCGTGGTTCTGCTCGATATCGGCGTGCAATCCGGCCACGTCGCAAATCAGACGAGGATCTATGGCCTGGATGCTAGCGCGCGCAGCCGGCTGAATACGGTGTACATGTTCTGTTACTTCAGCGGCGGCTCGCTCGGCTCCTGGCTTGGTGCCATCTGCTGGGAGCGCGAGGGCTGGACGGCGGTTTGTGCCTTCGGCATTGCCGTTCTTGCGATCGCCCTGCTCGTGTTCGCGCGCAGTTACAAAACCCGGGGCGCGCTACTTGTCGCCGACAGCCAGTAGCGTCTCAAAGTGCGGTGCGCCTTCTTCGCTATGGACTACCGACGTCTCGATGTTTTTGAAGCCGGCCTGCCGCAGGAAGCGCGTGACTTCCACTTCGGTGAAGCCGAGCCACAGGTCGGCGTATAGTTCGCGCGCTTCTTCGTAGTTGTGCCGCAACAGATCCAGCACCACGATTCGGCCGCCGGGCTTTAAGATCCGGTATGCCTCGGCGACGGCACGCTCCGGATGCTGCGCGTGATGCAGGGCCTGGCTGAAAAAAGCGAGGTCCACCGCTGCGTCCTTGATCGGCACGTCTTCGAAATCGCCTTTGCGGTATTCGAGATTCTTGACGCCGTGCTTGCGCCGCCAACTCGCGCCCGTACTCCACCATCTTCTCCGAATTGTCGACCGCGATCACTTTCTTCGAGCGCCGCGCGAGCAATTGCGAGAAGGTGCCCTCGCCTGCGCCCAGGTCGGCGATGACCATGGGCGGCATCAACGTGAGCAGCGTTTCGGCCAAGCCTTGCCAGGATCGGCCGGGTACGTAATTGCGGCCGAACTTGCCGGCCAGTTCGTCGAAATAGGCGCGCATCTTGTCTTGCCGGCGGCGCAGCGCCAACCGCAGAGCTTCAGAATCCTGCCCGGCTTCCGGAATTTCAGCGGCGGCTTGGCGAAGAACACCGAGCATCTGAGAAAAGCCGTTGGAGCGCGCACTCTGATTCAGGCGGTACAGAATGCTCTTTCCATTGCGCCGATCCTCCACTAAACCGGCTTGCTTGAGTTGGGCGAGATGGGTCGAGATGCGGCTCTGCCCCATGCCCAGGATCTCCTGCAGTTCCGCTACGGAAAGCTCTTCGCGCTCTACCAGCAACAAGATACGGAGGCGGCTGGGATCGGCCAGCAGCCGCAGGTTTTTGAGGATTGACGCCATCGTGCTTCTTGGGATATTATATCAACATATCTAGATTCGTAGATATAAAATTCTTCGCACGGAGACTGCATGAGCACAGCAACCATCCACGAACACCGCCACCGAATACAAAGTGGCGGACATGAGCCTGGCCGAATGGGGCCGCAAGGAAATTTCCATCGCCGAGTTTGAGATGCCCGGCCTGATGTCGATCCGCAAGAAGTACGCGCCCGGCAAGCCGCTGAAGGGCGTGCGCGTCACCGGATCGCTGCACATGACCATCCAGACCGCGGTGCTGATCGAGACCCTGGTCGACCTGGGCGCCAGCGTGCGCTGGGCGAGCTGCAACATTTTCTCGACGCAGGATCACGCCGCGGCCGCCATCGCCGCCGCCGGAGTGCCGGTGTTCGCCTGGAAGGGCGAAACGCTCGAAGAGTATTGGGAATGCACGATGAAGGCGATCAGCCATCCGGGCGGCAAGGGTCCTGAGCTGGTGGTCGACGACGGCGGCGACGTCACGCTGCTGATCCACAAAGGCCACGAACTCGAGAATGGGCAGCGACTGGGTGAATACGCCGTCCGACAGCCACGAAGAGACGGTCATCAAGAACCTGCTGAAGCGCGTCAACAAGGAGCATCCGCGCTTCTGGCGCGACCTGGTGAACGACTGGCGCGGCGTCTCCGAAGAGACCACCACGGGCGTGCATCGCCTCTACAAAATGCAGGAACAGGGCAAGCTGCTGGTTCCCGCGATCAACGTGAACGATTCGGTGACCAAGTCGAAGTTCGACAATCTGTATGGCTGCCGCGAGTCGCTGGCCGACGGCATCAAGCGCGCGACCGACGTGATGGTCGCGGGCAAAATCGCTGTGATCTGCGGTTATGGCGACGTCGGCAAGGGTTCGGCGCATTCGCTGCGCGGCATGGGCGCGCGTGTGGTCGTCACCGAAATCGATCCCATCAACGCGCTGCAGGCCGCGATGGAAGGCTTCGAAGTTACCACCGTGGAAGACACGCTCGGGCGCGGCGACATCTATGTCACCACCACCGGCAACCTGGACATCATCACGCTGGATCACATGGCGCACATGAAGGACCAGGCCATCGTCTGCAACATCGGTCACTTCGATAACGAGATCCAGATCGATGCCTTGAACACGGCCAAGGGCGTGAAGCGGACCAACATCAAGCCGCAGGTGGACATGTACACGTTCCCCGATGGCCACGCGATCTTCATGCTGGCCGAAGGGCGCCTGGTGAACCTGGGATGCGCGACCGGCCATCCGAGCTTCGTGATGTCGAACAGCTTCTCGAACCAGACGCTGGCGCAGCTCGACCTGTGGAAGAACAAGGACACCTACAAAGTGGGCGTCTACACGCTGCCGAAGAAGCTGGACGAGGAAGTGGCCCGGCTGCATCTGGAGAAGATCGGCGTGAAGCTGACGACGCTGAGCAAGAAGCAGGCCGAATATCTCGGCGTGCCGGTGGAGGGTCCGTACAAGCCGGATCATTATCGGTACTAAGTAGTTTCAGTTGGAATAGTCGAAGCCGGTCTCGTCAAGGGACCGGCTTTTTGTCTAGGGGCTTGTATAGCCCCCCCGTTAGAATTTTCCTGATGAGACATTCGTCATTGCTGGGGCTTCTCTGCGCTCTGATGTCGGGATTTGCCCTGAAGGCACAATCGCAATCGGACAGCGGTAAAGTGCCGTGTACCTTATCACGGGCCGACGTTCGCATTCACTGTCCTCCCGGTTGGAACGTCATAGAAGAATCTGCTAGAGAAACGATAATTGGCAACTACGTTCGGTCCCCGGACACGCCAGAGCACGTCTTCGGTCAGCCCGGCAAGGCGTTTCTCAGCTTTATGACGATTCCAACGAGCTATAAGGACTTGGCCGAATGGCTCTTCGCAGCGAGAAAGACCGCGCCTAAAGCAGTAGAGGACAGGTTAAGGGTGATCAACCGCGAAATCACGGGGCAGATTGTCACTCGCTTCAGTGCGCCCGCCGGACCTGGTGGGCGATATGCAAGCTACTTTTTTCAGGTGGGTCGCACGCCAGCGCTGCTAGAACTTACCTACCGAGTCGACGATCCAAAGAAGGACGATTACCAGTCCGTGCTCTTGGCTATGATCGAGGGCGCAGAATCCGCAAAGTAGCGAAGCCCAACGTTGTAAAATGTAAGCCGTGAGGATGTTGCCATGAGCTATGCCGTCGAGAAAATACTTGCGGAGATAAACTCCCTCGCTCCCGCCGAGCAACAAGAGATCCGGAAGCTGTTGGGCCAAAACCCGACTTCCGCTTCCCGGCCGACTGCTCAGTTAGTCAACGAGATCAAAGGGAAGTATTCGTTTGTCGCAACATCGAGTGAAGCCTTTGCTGCCCGAAAGCAAGAGGAGATTGATCTCGAAGACAAGCACGATGGCAAGAGGCGGTGATTTACATCCTCGACGCTAGCGCGATTATCGCGTACCTGCGCGGAGAGCCAGGGGCGGACGCCGTTTCCGCCGTGCTAGTCGATCCGACTGACGAATGCCTGGTCCACGCGTTAAACCTCTGCGAGGTCTACTACGATTTCTATCGAGCGAATGGCGAGGCGGCGGCTCGGGATGCCATGCGTGACATATTCTCACTGGGAGTTCAGCTTCGCAACGATCTCTCGGTCGACTTCTGGCAGACGGCAGGAGCGCTCAAAGCAACGGTACGCCGCATTTCTCTGGCGGACTGCTTCGCCGTCACCCTGGCTCGGGCGCTTGGCGGAACGGTGCTCACCTCGGATCACCATGAGTTTGACCCCCTTGCCGCACGGAGTATATGTGCCTTTGCCTTCATTCGGTAGCCTTGGAGCGTTAGTCACGTCCGAGGACCCCCAGTACCCTCCCCGGCCCCGCCGCATTTTCCGAGCGTGCATATTGAGACCGTTCTGTTATAATGGTGTTTCAGGTAGGGCCAGAAAGCTGGTAGTGTACAGTCTTAGTCGACGGGAGATTCCCCTGTGAAACGTGCTGGTGCTGATGACGCACTGCGTTGTTCGTTTTGCCACAAAAGTCAGGACGTAGTCGGGAAACTAATCTCCTCCCCCAACGATTACCCCCGAGCTTACATCTGTGACGAATGCATCGCCGTATGCAATTCGATTTTAGAGGACGATCGTCACGATCAACCCTATGGGGCGCCGCACAAGCTCCCCAAGCCATTGGAATTGAAGGAATATCTTGATCAATACGTGATCGGTCAGGACGGCACCAAGAAGAAGCTCGCGGTCGCGGTCTACAACCACTACAAGCGCATCCAGATGAATAAGCAGCGCGGCGCCGAAGTGGAGCTCTCGAAATCGAACATCCTGCTGATCGGCCCCACCGGAACCGGCAAAACGCTGCTGGCGCAAACCCTGGCGCGCATCCTGGATGTTCCCGTTCGCCATCGTCGATGCCACCACATTGACCGAAGCCGGCTATGTCGGCGAAGACGTCGAAAACATCATCCTGCGGCTGCTGCAGAATTCCGATTGGGATGTGCAGCGCTGCCAGCAAGGCATCATTTATATCGACGAGATCGATAAAATCGGGCGCAAGGACGAAAATCCCGTCCATCACGCGCGACGTTTCCGGCGAGGGCGTCCAGCAGGCGCTGCTCAAAATCCTGGAAGGTACGGTAGCCAACGTTCCGCCGCAGGGCGGCCGCAAGCATCCGCATCAGGAATTCACGCCGGTGGACACCACCAACATTCTCTTCATCTGCGGCGGCGCTTTCGTGGGCCTGGAAAAGGTGATTTCCAAGCGCGTGGGCACCAAGTCCATGGGTTTCGTCCAGCAGGAAGAGCATCGCGCCGGAAGGGGCGCCGCCTCGCACGGCGTCCAACCGGCGTGACGTGGATCTGCTGGAGAACGTTCAGCCCGTGGATCTCATCAAGTTCGGATTCATTCCGGAATTCATCGGCCGCATGCCCGTGGTGGCGGTTCTCGAAGACCTGAGCAAGGAAGCTCTGGTCCAGATCCTGACCAAGCCCAAGAACGCCATCGTCCGGCAGTACCAGAAGCTTTTCGAATTCGAAAATGTTAGACTGAAGTTTAGCGACGACGCGCTCGAAGCCATCGCTGCTTTGGCGATGGAGCGGAAGGTTGGCGCGCGAGGTCTGCGGATGATTCTTGAGGACCTGATGTTGGACCTCATGTATTATCTCCCGTCTTACAAAAAAGTCCGCGAGTTCCTGGTGACCAAGGAGATGGTCATGACGCAGAAGATCAACATGGCCCTGCTGGAAAAGGCCGGCTAGTCCCCGTTTCGCCGCTGACAGTTTCGGTTGTTGGTTCTGAAGTAGCACGGAGCGCGGGAACCAAGTAACCTGACAACAAATCCCCATGCTTACCTCCAAAGAAAAATCCGATACACGACGCCTGCCAATGATGCCCATCCGGGATGTGGTCATCTTCCCGTACATGATGACCCCCTTCGTGGTGGGGCGCGATTCCAGTGTGCGGGCGCTTCGAAGAAGCGCTGGCGTCGGACAAGAAGATTTTTCTGGCCACCCAGCATGACGCTTCGGTCGATGAGCCGCGGCCCGACGAAATCTACAACGTCGGGCACAGTAGCCAATATCGTTCAGAGCCTGAAACTGCCCGATGGCAATATCAAGGTGCTGGTGGAGGGCGTGGAACGCGGCAAGATCATTTCCGTGAGCGAAGACGAAGGTTATTTCCGCGCTTCGGTGAAGACGTTCAATTTTAAGGTGGACGCCGGGCCGCAGTTGGAATCTTTGGTGAGCCGCGTCACCGGCCTGTTCGAGCAGTACGTCAAGCTCAGCCAGAACCTGAACTACGAGACCATGATCGCCGCCATTCGCGTGGACGAGCCGGGCAAGCTGGCCGATACCGTGGGCGCGAATCTGCAGTTGACCATCGAAGAAAAGCAGGAGCTGCTGGAAATCTTCGATCCCGTGGACCGGCTGACGCGCGTAGCCGAAATGCTGGACATCGAGATTGAGAAGCTCAATGTCGACCGCACCATCCAGGGCCGCGTGAAGCGCCAGATGGAAAAGGCGCAAAAAGAGTATTACCTCAACGAAAAAATCAAAGCCATTCAGAAGGAACTCGGCCGCGGCGAAAAGAGCGAGTTCGACGAGCTGAAGCGCAAGATCGATACCGCGGGCATGACCAAGGACGCGCATGAGAAGGCCATCGCGGAGCTGCGGCGTTTGGAAAACATGCCGCCCATGTCGGCCGAATCCACCGTCTCGCGCAATTATCTGGATTGGCTGCTGGCAGTGCCGTGGAAGAAGAAATCCAAAGAAATCCGCGATCTGAATCACGCGCAGGAAGTTCTCGAATCCGACCATTACGGCCTGGAGAAGATCAAGGAACGCATTCTCGAATTCCTCGCCGTCCGGCGTCTGGTACAGAGCCCGAAGGGATCCATCCTGTGCTTTGTCGGGCCTCCCGGTGTGGGCAAAACCTCGCTCGGGAATGTCGATCGCCAAGGCCACCGGCCGCAAGTTCGTTCGTCTTTCACTCGGCGGCGTGCGCGATGAAGCCGAGATTCGCGGGCATCGGCGCACCTACATCGGCGCGCTGCCCGGCCAAGTTCTGCAGATGATGAAGAAAGCCGGCACCAGAATCCGGTGTTCATGCTGGATGAAGTCGACAAGATGTCGATGGACTTCCGCGGCGATCCGTCGGCGGCGTTGCTCGAAGTGCTCGATCCGGAACAAAACTACATGTTCATGGATCATTATCTGGACGTCGAGTACGACTTGAGCCAGGTATTTTTCATCGCCACCGCGAACGTGCTGCACACCGTTCCTCCCGCCCTGCAAGACCGCATGGAAGTGATTCGGCTTTCCGGTTACACCGAACTCGAAAAACTGGAAATCGCCAAGCGCTTCCTGGTTCCCAAGCAAATGAAGCAGACCGGACTCAAAGCCGGCGACCTGGATTTCACCGATGACGGCCTGCAAAGCTTGATCCAGTCGTATACGCGCGAGGCCGGCGTGCGGAACCTGGAGCGCGAGATTGGCAATGTCTGCCGCAAAGTGGCTCGCAGCGTGGTCAACGCGCAAGGCGCGGGCAAACGCGCCGATTCGAAGAAGCTTGAACAGGCGCGTACTCAGCGACGCGACCGTTTCCGAATTCCTGGGCCCGCAGAAATTCCGCGACCTGCAAGCCGACAAGAAGAACGAAGTCGGCGCGACCGTCGGACTGGCGTGGACCGAAGTGGGCGGGTCTATCCTGACCACGGAAGCAGCCGTGATGGAAGGCAAGGGCAAGCTGCAAACTACCGGAAAGCTCGGCGATGTCATGCAGGAATCGGCCCATGCGGCCATGAGCTATGTGCGATCGCGAGCGCACCTGCTTGGCCTGCCGCGCGACTTTTACCGCAACGTCGACATTCACGTGCATGTCCCGGAAGGCGCCATTCCGAAGGACGGACCTTCCGCCGGCATCACCATCGCCACCAGCATCTGCAGCGCACTGACGAACATTCCGGTGCGCTGTGACCTTGCCATGACCGGCGAAATTACGGTCCGCGGGCGCGTACTGCCCATCGGCGGCTTGAAGGAAAAGGTTCTGGCGGCGCATCGGCAGGGAATTCGCGAACTGGTTCTGCCGAAGGATAACGAAAAGGATCTTCCCGATATCCCGGAAAACATTCGCAAGGAGATGAAGCTCCAGTTTGTGACCTCGATGGATCAGGTGCTGAAGATTGCACTGGAACGGGAACTGGTCGCGCTGCCGCTGGCCGCAACTACGCCTCCAGTGGAGTTGGTGCGCGGAACATCAGAAGAACGGATTTCTGTCTAAGCGTTATAGGCGAGTTCCGCTGGAACAGGTTGCTTCCTGTGGCGGACCGGGCTAAGGCTTCAGGGCCACATGGACCAGGGCCGGTTGGACGCTGAATTTGTGACCAGTGCTGCCCGGCCGGATCAGTTTCCGGCCGAGACGCTGCCGGAGATCGCATTTCTCGGGCGAAGCAACGTCGGCAAGTCGAGTTTGTTGAATTGCCTGACGGGCCAGAAGGGGTTGGCGTTTACAAGCGCAAAGCCCGGATGCACGCAGTTGATCAATTTCTATCGGGTCGGGAAGCCAATTCCACTTTGTCGATCTGCCTGGATATGGTTACGCTCGTGTCCCCAAGGACATGCATCCCAGTGGAAAGAGCTCATCGAACAATACCTGCTGCAGCGAAGCTCGTTGCAGCTGTGCTTCATGATCCTCGACGCGCGTCGAGGCTGGATGGACAAGGACCTGGAACTCAAACAGTGGTTGGAGTTCCATAACCGGCGATACCTGGTGATCGCCACGAAGACAGACAAGCTGAAAAGTCAAAATGATCAGCGGCAAGGCATGGCAGCCATCCGGAGCCAGTCTCCGGAGACCGAGCCTCTGCCGTTCTCGGCCGTAAGTTGCCGAGGAGTGAGGGAAATTTGGCAAGCGATTTCGACAATCAAGACCCAGCGGCAGTAGCCGCTCCCACCCCCGAGGAATCCGAGACCAAGACGGACGGAAAGGCCGGCGCCAAGAGCGAACCGAAAGGCGAAGGCAAAGCGGCGGACGCCAAGTCTGCCGATCCGAAATCAGGTGACTCGCAACCCTCGGCCGATAAAACAGACATAAAGGCAGGAGACGCCAACGGCAAGGCGGAACCGTCCACCGGACAGCCGGGCGGGCGCAAGCGCCATGGCGCAGCGGCGCCACAAGCCAACCAGAAGAACGGCACACGCTGGACTTGGTGGAGCTCAAGGACATGAGCATCCAAAAGCTCAACCAGATTGCCAAGGACCTGAGCGTCGCCGGAGTCGCGGGTCTCCGCAAACAGGAGCTGATCTTCAAAATCCTGCAGACGCAGGCCGAGAAGAGCGGCCTGATCTTTTCCGAGGGCGTGCTGGAATGCCTGCCGGATGGATTCGGATTCCTGCGCGCGCCCGAGTACAACTATCTGCCCGGGCCGGACGACGTGTACGTTTCGCCGTCGCAGATCCGCCGCTTCGATCTGCGCACCGGCGACACCATCTCCGGCCAGATCCGGCCGCCCAAAGAAGGCGAGCGATACTTCGCGCTCATCAAAGTGGACGCGATCAACTTCGAGCCGCCGGAGGAAGCGCGCAACAAGATCTTCTTCGACAACCTGACGCCGCTCTATCCCGATGAGCGGCTGAAGCTCGAAACCACGCGCGACAACTATCTCAGGCCGCGTGATGGATCTGCTCACGCCCATCGGCAAAGGGCAACGCGGGTTGATTGTCGCCGCGCCGCGCACCGGCAAGACGATGCTGCTGCAGTCCATCGCCAATTCGATCACGGCCAATCATCCCGAAGTTTCGCTGATCGTGCTGCTGATCGACGAGCGTCCCGAAGAAGTAACCGACATGCAGCGTTCGGTGAAGGGCGAGGTCATCAGTTCGACTTTCGACGAGCCAGCCTCGCGCCACGTGCAAGTGGCCGAAATGGTGATCGAAAAGGCCAAGCGGCTGGTGGAGCACAAGCGCGACGTCGTGATCCTGCTCGATTCCATCACGCGACTGGCGCGCGCATATAACACCGTGGTTCCGCCGTCGGGCAAAGTTCTTTCGGGCGGCGTGGATTCGAACGCTCTGCAGCGGCCCAAGCGCTTTTTCGGCGCGGCGCGCAACATCGAAGAGGGCGGATCGCTGACCATCGTGGCGTCCGCGTTGATCGATACCGGCAGCCGCATGGATGACGTGATCTTTGAAGAATTCAAAGGCACCGGCAACATGGAAATCCATCTGGACCGCAAGCTGATGGACAAGCGCGTTTTCCCCGCCATCGATATCACCAAGAGCGGCACGCGCAAGGAAGAGCTGCTGGTGCCGCGCGAAGAGCTGAATCGCATCTTCGTCCTGCGCCGCGTTCTGAATCCGCTGTCGCCGGTGGAAAGCATGGAGCTGCTGCTCGATCGTCTCGGCAAGAGCAAGAGCAACGGCGAATTCCTGGCGTCCATGAGCACCTAGACCGGCGTCACCGATGTGAACGCGCCACGCAGGAGTGCGTGCGCTAATGGGCAGAATCCGCGTCCTCTCCGACACCGTCGCCAACAAAATCGCGGCTGGAGAAGTGGTGGAACGCCCGGCCTCGGTGGTCAAGGAGCTGATCGAAAACTCGCTCGACGCCGGCGCCACCGATCTTCGCATCGAAGTCGACAGCGGCGGGCGCCGTTTGATCCGCGTGGCCGACAATGGCAGCGGCATGTTGCGCGACGATGCGCTGCTGGCCTTCGAGCGCCACGCTACCAGCAAGCTGAGCGACGTCAAAGATCTGCTTTCCATCGCGACGCTCGGGTTTCGTGGCGAAGCGCTGCCGTCCATCGCTTCCGTCTCGCGGCTGCTGCTGGAAACGCGGGCGGCGGAAGAGACCACCGGAGCGGCAGTCGAAATCGCGGGCGGCAAGATCCTGCGCTGCGACGAATTCTCGCGGCCTACCGGAACGACCATCACGGTTCGCGATCTGTTCTACAACGTTCCGGCGCGCAAGAAGTTTCTTCGGTCCGATCAAACCGAACTCGCGCACATCGCTTCGCTTGCGACGCACTACAGCCTGGCGCATCCCAAGAAATCGTTCCAACTGCGTCATGGCATCGACGGACTTGCTGGACGTCACGCCGGTGGAGACGCTGCAGGAGCGCGTGTATCAGGTGTTCGGCAACCAGACGCTCGAAGAACTGATCGATCTGGATTACGTGGAGCGCGAGCTCGAAGTTGTCGATGCCGAAGACCGCACGACGCGCGTCTTTGCCCTGCGCGGCTTCGTGTCCGGCCCGCAAGTGCAGAAGACGAATCGGAATTCGATCTTCCTGTTCGTCAATGGCCGGCTCATTCGCGATCGCCTGCTGCTGCACGCGCTCTCCTCGGCCTATCACAACCTGATGCCGCCGGCCTGTTATCCATTCGCGCTGCTGTTCGTGGATTGCGATTGCGAAGAAGTGGACGTGAACGTTCACCCGTCCAAAACCGAGGTCCGATTCCGGCATGGCAGCTGTGGTGCACGATTTTGTGCGCGACGCCATTCGCGAGCGCCTGATCGCCTCGCGTCCGGCGTCCAGCATCCCGGTTCCCATGCAGCCGCAGGCCGCCGCGGATTTGCCGTTCTCCGATTTCACGCAGCGCATCGAAAATCAGCGCTTCGAGCCGATGCCCAGCGCCGAGGCTGGGCCTGAACGAATGGAAGACCTGCCGGTGTTCACGCTGAACACAACTGCGGCGCCGGAGCCGCGATTCGACTTCGAGTCTCTGAACCCGTGCGGTCCACTTCAGTTCCCGATACGCATGGTCCGCTTCTGCAGCGATAATTCTGAAGCGCCGCAAAGCTTGACCGCGCTTTCGGATCTTCGCCCGCTCGGCCAGATTCACGACAGCTTCATCATCGCGGCCGGACGCGACGGGCTTGTGGATCATCGATCAACATGTCGCGCACGAGCGCATTCTGTTCGAGAAAGTGCTGCGACAGCAGGCCGAGGGCCGCGTGGAGCGGCAGCAGCTTCTGATGCCGATTCTGCTGGAACTGACGGCGGGGCAGCAGATCGAATATGCGCGCATCGCCGATGAACTCGAGCGCGCGGGCTTCGATTCCGAGCCTTTCGGCAATCGCACCATCGCGGTGAAAGGCGCGCCGGCGGGCGTCGGTCCGGCCGATATCGAAAAACTGGTGTTTGAGATTCTGGAGATCGCCGAGAGCGAGCTGCGCAAAGTTTCGCTGGACGATTTGCGCCGGGCGATGGCCGCGAGCATCGCCTGCCGCGCCGCCATCAAGATCAACATGCGGCTGGATCATACCAAGATGGAATGGCTGCTGCGCGAACTTGCTGCAACCGATTGCCCGATGAGCTGCCCGCATGGCCGTCCGATCGCGTTGCGCTATTCAACGAAAGATATTTTGAAGAGCTTCCACCGAATCTGATTTATTCCCACTCGATGGTGCCGGGCGGCTTGTGCGTCAGATCGTAGAACACGCCGCAGACGCCGTTCGACTGAAAGAAGTTCGTGGGTCATGCGATGCAAGAGCTCATGCGGCATGCGCACCACTTGCGCGGTCATGCCGTCGACCGAATGGATGGGCCGCAGCACCACGGAATCCGGCTTGCTCCCCGCACCGATCGGAATCAGCACCACTGGAAACTGCCAGACTTCGCGCTCGAATCCGCTCTCTTCCGACAGTTGCCGCACGATCGCGTCCGCCTGGCGCAAACGCTTCAGGCGTTCATGAGTGAGCGTGGCTTGGCTCGATCGCATTTCCGCGATTCCAACCCGCGCATGCACCAACCCGACCACGCGATTGATATCCATCATCCGATTCACCAGCTCGGTAGCCGATCATCGTCTTCGGGCAAGCCATCGAGCGCAAGCACCGAATGATAACTGCGCGAATCGCCTTTAACGCCGACCGATCGGATGGGCAGACAGCCAGCCTGGATCGCAGCGCGTCACCGGCGCGGACGTGTCCGAACACAAGCAGCGAATCGCCAAGACCGGGGCCAGGAAACGGATGGCGATGCAGGAACTCGCCGGAATGCCTAGCTCTTCGCCGATCTCGCGGACTTCATCTTTGTAGAACGACAGCCAGCGGCTCGATGATCCGGCCCGTTTCAATCAGCTTCTGAATTCCCGCGACGCGATTGTGATGGGTCTTGATCACGTCGGCCTTCGCGGTGCCGCCGGATTCGATGGTGTCCGGATAGATGGTTCCCTGCCCCAGAATCCAGTGCCCGTCGAGAAAGTGGCCGGTGCTCAAGATGCGTTCTTGCACCACCACAAATTGCTCGCCAATGATGTGGCGCTTGGTTTCGGGATCGGTGACGCCCTCGAGCGCCTTCAAGAATTCGGCTTCCGCTTCTTCGACCCGAAATGCGGTCGCGCCGAGTTGCTGGAACAGCCGCCGCACGTAGGCGGTCTCGCCCTCGCGCATCAGCCCGGTGTCCACATAGATTCCGAAGACGCGCTCGGGTCCGAGCGCCCGCAGGCACAGCGTGTAGGCTACCGTAGAATCCACGCCGCCGCTGACGAAGAAGAATACGTTGCGGTCCGCGGCAACAGCGCGAATTTCTTTTTCGAGCGGTCCGATGCGATCCTTGGGATCCCAATCCTTAATGCAGCCACAGACGCCAAACACGAAATTTGCGAGAATCTGATGCCCTTGCGCCGTGTGCGCGACTTCCGGATGGAACTGCACGGCCATCAGCGGACGTGTGCGATGCGCGATTGCAGCCACGGCGCACGTTGATGTTCCGCCGAGAACATCGAAACCTTCGGGAGCCGACTCCACCTGATCGCGATGATTCATCCAGACCTGCAGTTCGCCGTTGAGGCCGGCGAACAGCGCGTGCGGATGCGCCGTATGAAATCGCGCGAAACCATACTCGCCCTTTTCGCCTTTGCGGACGTGTCCGCCCAGCACATGCGTCATGAGCTGCTGCCCGTAGCAGATGCCGAGCACGGCGCTTCCGGTAGAGAGAATTTTCGGATCGATTTGCGGGCTGCCGGCTTCGTAAACGCTGTCGGGACCGCCCGAGATGATGATGCCCTTCCGGCCGGTCAGCTCAGAAGCCGGCGTTTCGCTAGGTTGGACGTCGGCATAAACGCCCAGATCGCGAACTTTGCGGGCGATGAGATGGCAATATTGACCGCCCGCATCGAGGACGGTGATTTGTGGTGTGTTCAAATATCGAGATTAGCGCAGCGGATCTCGCCCTAGCGCAGCGGATCTCTTTGGATGCGCTCAACGATCAACTTCTTCGATTTGTCGAGCAGCGCATGGGCGTCGGGCATCGCGTCGATCGCCTTGAGAACCTCGGGATCGGTCTCGATCGCGACCTTCTGAGAATCCTCATAGCTGAAGGCGGTCGCGTACATCTCGCGCTTGAGTTGCTGCTGGATCCAAGTGTGGTTGTCGGTCCACTCGGCCTCGGTGAAAGCCAGACCCTGCTTCAACAGGAATTCGTGAAATTCGTTGACCACACCGGCATCCGGCTCCCAGCCCTTCGCCAGGTGCGCTTGAGGGTGCGAACCAAACCACTTCGCCGTGAAATTGAAGAACTCGTATTTCGTCAGCAGATCGGTTTGAAACTTGTTGTACTTCGGGGGCTCGTACTTCTGGTCGGGTGTGATGCCGCCGCCACCGTAAACCGTTCTACCGCTATCGGTGCTCTTGACGTCCTGCAGGTTCTTGGTTTCGGTGCGCTTGCCGTAGTAGTAGTCGAGGAACGAAATGTTGGAATAGTCGCGCTGGATCAAACGGCCGCTGGGGGTGTAGTAGTGGGCGGTCGTCAACGCCAGCCCGGTGTTATCTTCGAGCGGATAAACGGTCTGAACCAATCCCTTGCCGAAGGTTGTTTCGCCGAGAATCCAAGCGCGGTCGTGATCCTGCAGAGCTCCGGCGACAATCTCCGCGGCCGAAGCCGAGTAGCGATTCACCAAAACCACGATCGGATAATTTTGTCCAGCGGCGCTGCCGCGTGCCAGATATGGTTTTTCGGCGGATGCCCGGCCGCGATGCGATACGACAACTTCGCCTTTGCGCAGGTAGTGTCCGGCCACTGCCACGCCTTCGTTCAGAAGCCCGCCGGGATTCTCTCGCAGGTCGAGAACCAAGCCCTTGATGTTGGCCTCACCCAGACGCTTGAAGTTGTCTTCCATCTCCTCGCTGGTATTCTCGTTGAACTGCGTGATCTTCATGTAGGCGATTCCGGGGCGAACCCAGAAGGCGTCTTCCACGCTGGAGCGGGAAATTTCGTCGCGCACGATGTCGAAGGTCAGCGGCTTTTCGGCGCCCTCACGCCCCACGGTCACCTGGACGTGCGTTCCGCGCGGCCCTTTCAATAGGTCGGCGACCTCAGTGGTATTGAGGGAATCGGTCTTCTTGTCGTTGACTTCGAGAATCACGTCGCCCGGGCGAAGTCCCGCTTTGTACGCGGGCGATCCGCCGAAGGGCGCTACCACGATGGTCTTGCCATTGCGCGGGGCAACTTGCATTCCCACGCCGTAATAGTGGCCGCTCTGATCGTCGCGGAGTGACTGAAAATCCTTGGGATCGAAGAAATTGGAGTGCGGATCGAGCGTCCGCAGCATGCCGGGGATCGCGCCCTTATAGATGCCTTTGTCGGAGGTGACCTTGTCGGCGAAGTTGTCCTCCACCAATTCGTACACCTTGGTGAAACTCTTGATATTGGTCTTGAGGTCTTCCTCGGGGCCGCTGGAGGCCGCGGAAACACCAGTCACGCCGGGTCCAAAGACGCCCCCGATGACGGAGCCGAGAACCACGACAAAAGCCGAAAGAAGGACGGACTTTACCCAACGCGGCATCAGTACCTCGCTTTTTCAGTATAGCGGAGTTTTCCCCGGGCAGCCGGACCAACTCCCTGACGGTCGCGGCTCGGTTATGGCCGTGACTCGGAGATTAAGCGCTTCGGACGGAGCGGCGCGATCCCGCGGTAGCCGCCTCGGCCTTCACCGGCTTGCGCTGGGCAGTGTCGTCGAGGCGCCGGACCTGGTCGCTGACGCACACCAGAAACATGGGCTGCTTGGCGTTCTTCAGGATATCGATGATCCGGTCCTGCTGGTCTTCCAGGTAAATGGACTTGCCGTCGGTGACCAGGTGCAGATCGGAGTTCGATTGCATCACGTCGCTGAGCCGCTTGCCCATTTCGCGCTGCAGGAATCGCAGGACGCGGCGGATCTTCTGTAGTGAAAAACCCTTGCGCCGCAGCTCGGCGATCACCGTAATTTCGATTACTTCCTCCGGCTGATAGACACGCTTGTGGCCCTCATGGCGCGGGGACACCACTTTACGTTCATCCCACCATTGCAACTGCCGCAGGCTGACCTGAGCGATGCGCGAGACGTCGCTTGAGGCAAACGTGCGTATGCTGTCTTCTGATTCAGAACGACTTTTCTTTGTTTTGAACATGTTCCCCCGCTAACGTTTGCAACAAGAGCGCCTCTAAATTTTACCTGAGCCAACGCGGGTGTCAATAGGCAAGTGGAAGCGATTTGATTTCCGCCCTCACGCCAGCGGATACCGGCCTATCCGCCGCCAACAAACTGTACGATTTCTAACGTTGCGCCCGGGCCAACGATGGCGTAATCCCAGGCCTGGCGCTGCACGATGGACCGGTTGAGCTCCACGGCCACGCGCGCGGGATCCACTTCCAGCCACACCAGCAATTCCCGCAGCGTGCACCCCTGGGGCGCGAGCCGAACTTGCCCGTTAACAACAATTTCAATCTGATTTGTTGTGGACGCCGCCATTGCGCCCTTTCTGTTTCTCGAAACCAAACTTGCGGCCCGAGGCCGGATCTCATTATAGTCGAATGTTAGGGCGTTGAGTCCACAATCCATACCATCGAATGCCGACCTCATATCCTGATACCTATTTCCCCGTCCTGGTGCAAATCGCGATCGCCGTAGTGGTGGCCGCGGCGCTGGTGGCGATTTCCTTTTTGCTGGGCAAGCACGTGAAGAACCGGGTGAAGGATACGCCCTACGAATCGGGGATTGCGCCCACCGGCTCGGCGCGCGAGCGCTTCAGCTGTGAAGTTCTATCTGGTGGCCATCGTTTTCATCCTGTTCGACATTGAAGCGGTGTTTCTGTATCCCTGGGCCGTGGTGTATCGCGAGCTGAAGCTGTTTGGGTTTGGCGAGATGCTGGTGTTCGTGGTTTTGATTCTGGCCGGATTTTTCTACATCTGGAGGAAGGGCGCGCTGGATTGGTCGCGCGAGACGCACCGAAGCGAGTCCTTATGACTTGCAGCGCTCCGCTGCGAAGACGGTGAACAAGAATGCTGCCTGAGGTATTGAAAGATCACGCAGTGGCCGCGGCGCTTGGACGCTGCATTTCCTGAGGCGATCACGGGAGGCCACGCCGAGCGCAACGAGCCGACGCTTTGGGTAGCGCCCGGCGAGCATCGTAGAAGTCTGCCGGTTCCTGAAAGAGCAGCAACGCTTCGTTCGCTTGAGCGCGATCACCGCGGTGGATTGGCTTCCGGCCGACCCGCGCTTCGAAGTTGTGTACCTGCTGCATTCGCTGGAACGAAACCAGCGTCTAAGGCTGAAGTGCTGGCTTTCGGAGGCTGAATGCGAGATCGATTCCGTCACCGGCGTCTGGCGCACGGCGGATTGGTATGAACGCGAGGTGTTCGACATGTTCGGCGTACGCTTCCGCAATCACCCTGACCTAAATCGGATCCTGATGCCGAGCGATTGGGAAGGGCACCCGCTGCGCAAGGATTATCCGGTACACGGATACAAGTACAGTTATCAGGATGAGCAGTAGATAGAGCTTGCCATGCGCGAATCCACACTTCATACCGACTCGATCACCGCGACTGACGCGACCCGTGAAGCCGTCGATTTGATCGCCGCTCCAGCTGGCAACAAGCGGATGATCCTGAACATGGGGCCGCAGCATCCTTCCACGCACGGCGTGCTGCGCATCGTGCTGGAGCTGGACGGCGAGACCATCATCAAAGCCGTACCCGACATTGGGTTTCTGCACACCGGCATCGAGAAGGAATGCGAAGTAAAAACCTGGCAGCAAGCGGTAACGCTGACGGACCGCGTGGATTATCTTTCGAACTTGTCGAATAACCTGGTCTACGCGCTTTCGGTGGAAAAACTGATCGGCGATATCGAAATCCCGCCCAAGGCGCAGTGGATGCGCGTGATGCTGGCGGAATTTCAGCGGCTGAATAGCCACCTGGTGTGGCTGGGGACGCACGCCCTGGACATCGGCGCGATGACTATGTTCTTCTACTGCTTCCGCGAGCGCGAGGACATACTGCGAATCTTCGAGATGTTCTCTGGACAACGCATGATGACCAGCTACATTCGCATTGGCGGCCTGGCGCTGGAGCCTCCGCGCGGCTGGCAACATGTAGTGGGAAAGTTCATCAATGCGTTTCCCAGCAAGGTAGACGAGTACGAAGAGCTGTTGAACAACAATCCCATCTGGAAGCGCCGCACGCAGGGCGTGGGTTTTGTGCCGCTGGAAGATCTGCTGGATCTGGGCGTCACCGGTCCCATGATTCGGGCGGCGGGTCATGAAATGGGATGTCCGCAAGGACGAGCCGTATTCGAGCTACGATCAGTTCGAATTTGAGGTGCCGGTGCACACGGAAAACGACGTGTTTGCGCGGTACCGCGTGCGGTTGGAAGAGATGCGCCAGAGCGCGCGGATCATCAAACAGGCGCTGGAAGGAATGCCGGAAGGTGCGTGGCAAGCGGCCGCGCCCAAGATCGTGCTGCCTGAGCGCGAGAAGATGAAGACGCAGATGGAAGCGCTTGATCTATCACTTCAAGATCGTGACGGAAGGCTTCCGCGTTCCGGCCGGCGAGGTGTATCAGGCCGTGGAATCGCCGCGCGGGGAAATCGCTTACTACGTGGTGAGCAACGGGACATCGAAGCCGTATCGTGTGTACATGCGGACGCCGAGTTTCGGGAATCTGCAAGCGCTCGCGCCGCTGCTGGAAGGCCGGCTGTTGGCGGATTCCATCGCGTCGCTTGGCAGCATGGACTTCGTGTTGGGAGACGTTGATCGCTAGGTGACCTGCTGATGACCTTTTCGCCGGAACTGGAAGCCAGATTCGCGAAACTGCTGGAAAGCTATCCGCCCGGACGGACGCGGTCGGCGGTGGTGCCGATGCTGCTGTACGCGCAGGATGAAGTCGGGCATATTTCGAACGAACTGATCGAGGAAGTAGCGCGCCGCTGCCAGGTGAAGCCGCTGCAAGTGGACGAAGTGGTGGGCTACTACTCGATGCTCCACCGCAAGCCGCTCGGCAAGTGCCACGTGCAGGTGTGCACCAACATCAGTTGCCTGATCTTGGGGGGCGAAGAGTTGTACGAGCACGCTTCGAAGACCTTGGGTATTGGGCACAAGGAAGTAACGCCGGACGGGCAGTTTTCGTTAGAGGAAGTGGAGTGCATGGGCGCGTGCAGTTGGGCGCCGGCGGTTCAGTTGAACTACGACTTCCATCATCATGTGACGCCGGAGAAATTGGATCAGCTGCTCGCGGACGTGAGGAGGGCGCAATAGGTTATGGCGGATTCCGATCCCGTCACCAAGAAGGATCTCGTTGATCTGGGACATCGACCGAGGTCAGGAGGTTCAGCTTACCAATTTGCTGCGCCTTTCACGGCTACGGAAGAGGCGACGATCGGAGCGTATGGCATGCACCTGAGGCCGCGAGATAGGGAGCTGTCGAACGGCGCCTGGATGTCGCTAGAGGAACGAGTCCTGAATCTGGAAGCCCGCCGGGAACCTGAGAATTAACCCGATGCTTTATAACGAACCCAGCCCGCTCGAAGTGAAAATCCTGACCAAGCGCTTTGGTCTCGCGGAATTCGGAATCGCTCGACACTTATCTTGCCACCGACGGCTACAAGGCTTTCATAAAAGCCATGGAGATGACGCCCGAGCAGATCATCGAGGAAGTGAAGGCGTCAGCGCTGCGCGGGCGCGGCGGCGCGGGATTCCCGGCCGGAATGAAGTGGAGCTTCGTTCCGCGCACGTCGCCGAAGCCCAAGTACATCATCATTAACGCCGACGAGAGCGAGCCGGGCACGTGCAAGGACCGGTTGCTGATGGAGAACGATCCGCATCAGTTGATCGAGGGCATTCTGATCGCCGGGCGCGCGGTCGATTCTCACAAAGGCTACATCTACATTCGCGGCGAGTACCGCTACCTGATCGAAGCCATGGATCGCGCCATTGGCGAGGCGTATTCGCGCGGCTACCTGGGCAAGAATATCCAGGGTACGGGCTTCGATTTCGATCTTTACACGCATACCGGCGCGGGCGCATACGAATGCGGTGAAGAGACGGCGCTGCTCGATTCCATCGAAGGCAAACGCGGTGTGCCTCGCATGAAGCCGCCCTTTCCGGCCGTGGTTGGCGCGTGGCAATCGCCCACGCTGTTGAATAATGTCGAGACGTTTTCGGCAATTCCGGCCATCATTCGCGATGGCGGCGCGGCGTTCGCAGCGCTGGGGCCACCGAAGAACGGCGGCACGCGCCTGGTCTGCCTGTCGGGCCACATCAACAAACCGGGCGTGTACGAATTGCCCGTGGGCTTCAATCTGCTCCGGATGATTTATGAAGTCGGCGGCGGAATGCGCAACGGGAAGAAGCTGAAGGCGGTGGTGCCCGGCGGATCGTCGTGCCCGATCTTAAAAGCCGACGAGTGCGATATCTCCATGGATTTCGATTCGCTGGCCAAGGCCAAGAGCATGCTCGGTTCGGGCGGCACGGTGGTTCTGGACGAAGAGACCTGCATGGTGAAGTTCGCGCAACGGATCATGAAGTTTTACGCGCACGAAAGCTGCGGATGGTGCATCCCGTGCCGCGAAGGCACCACGTGGTTGAAACGCATGCTGGACCGTTTCCATAGCGGCGCGGGGTTGAAGAGCGACATTCCGCTGATCGGCGAGTTATCGAAGAACATGCTGGGTCGCACTTTCTGCGCGCTGGGCGACGCGGCCGCGATGCCAACCATCTCCATCGTGGAAAAGTTCCCCGAAGATTTTGAAGCGCACTTAAACGGCAAGCCGTGCCCCTACCAGCACTCGGCGGAATTGGCGATGGCGTAGCGATCCGACGACAATGAGCGATCTAATTCATCTCACAATCGACGGCCGGGCGGTGACGGCCGCGCCCGGAACGCTGGTGATCAACGCGGCCAAGGCGGTCGGGATCGAGGTTCCGTCATTCTGTTATTACGACGGTTTGACGCTGCAGGCCGCCTGCCGCATGTGTCTGGTGGAAGTAGAAAAGACCCCGAAGCTGCAGGTGGGCTGCACGCTGCCGGTCGCCGAGGGCATGGTGGTTCACACCGATTCGCCTCAGGTGCATGAGGCGCGCAAGGGCACGCTCGAATTTCTGCTCACCAACCATCCGCTGGATTGCCCGGTGTGCGACAAAGGCGGCGAATGCGAGCTGCAGGACATGACGTTCCGCTACGGGATGGGCGAGAGCCGGTTCCTGGAGCAGAAGCAGCATAGCGACGAGCAACAATGGTCGCCGGTTGTGTTTTACGACAAGCCGCGCTGTATTTTGTGCTATCGCTGCGTGCGCATCTGCGACGAAGGCATGGGCGTGAAGGCGCTGGGCGTCGGCAATCGCGGCTCGCTTTCGGTGATCGAGCCGAATCATTTCGATCATCTGGAATGCGACGAATGCGGCATGTGCATCGACATTTGCCCGGTGGGCGCGCTCACCAGCGGCACATATCGTTATAAGACGCGGCCCTGGGAGATGAAGCACGTCGGGACCATCTGCACGCATTGCGCCGATGGCTGCAAGACTACGCTCGGCGTGCGCAACAACGAAATCATTCGCGGCAACAATCGCGACCGGTCCGGCATCAACGGCGAGTTCCTGTGCATCAAGGGTCGTTATGCGGCCGACTTCGTGAATAGCCCGGAGCGTCTGCAATCGCCGATGGTGCGCAAGAACGGCCGTCTGGAGCCGGTTTCCTGGTCGGAAGCGTTAACGGCCGCGGCTCGCAAGCTCAAGGAAGTGAAGGCGCGCGACGGCAAGTTCGCGGTGATCGGGTCGAACCATACCACCAACGAAGAGAATTACTATCTGCAGAAGTTCGCGCGCGAGGCGCTCGGGACCAACAACATCGATCACCATCGCACCGGCGACGTGCCAACCTTGCTGGATGCCCTGAGCGGCAAGAAGGACGCGCTGGCGACGACCGCCGATCTCTACGATCGCAAGGCGATTCTGGTGATCTCGAGCGATCTGTCGCAGCAGCATCCGTTCCTTGCATTCCAGATCCGCGCCAATTATCGTCATCATGACGCCGCACGTTTACACCGTGACGCCGGGCCCGGTCCGCGAACAAGACCTCGCAGTGCGCAGCATCATCTACCGTGCCAGGCCATGAGTTGGCCGATGTGGAATCGCTGCGCGCGCAGCTCAAGAGCGAACCGGAGCTGGTGATTCTGTTCGGCGACGCGATCAAGGGCGACGAGATCCGCCAGCTGGTGGCATTCGGCGATTCGCTCGGCATCCCGGTGAAATACGTTTGCCTGGTGGATTACTCGAATTCGCGCGGCGCGTCCGACATGGGCTTGAGTCCCGATTTCGGCCCCGGCTATCAGCCGGTGAGCGCGCCCGGCTTGGCGTACGACGAAATTCTTAGCGGCCACCAATCTCGACGTTCTCTGGGTGGTAGGCGCCAATCCGTTGAAACAGGGCGCCCTGGCGTCCCGAAGCGCATTCGTCATCGTGCAGGATTTGTTCCTCACCGAAACCGCAGAGCGCGCCGACATCTTATTTCCGGCCGCGTCGGCTTACGAGAAACACGGAACCGTCACCAACGTCTGCGGCGAAGTGCAGCGTCTGAAAGGCGGCGTGCAGGTGATGGGAACCAAGCCCGATCTCGAAATTCTCGGGCTGCTTTCGAAAGAGATCGGAGTGAACCTCGGCATGTGGTCCGCCGACAAGGTTTTGGAAGAGATTCGCAAGAACGTGCATGGTTATAATATTCCTTTGCCCGTAATCGCAACAGGGGGAGCAGCGCAAACCGACGCCGGTGAATGGCCGTGTGCCGGTGAGTTCGCGGCCGGAGCTGATTCAGTCCGCGCGCGACACCTTGTTCACGTCCGGGACCTTGGGACGGTATTGCAAGAAACTGAGTTCGACACTCGAGGCGCCGGGCGCGTTGTATTCCGAACCGCGGACGTAAAGTCTCCATGATTTTATCCGAATTTCTATATTTTCAGCCTCATCAAGGTGGCGCTGGTGGCCTTCGTGCTTCTGACCACGCTCGCGTATTTGCAATGGATCGAGCGCAAAGTGATCGCGCACGTCCAGCTTCGCGTGGGGCCGTACCGCGTGGGCCCGCACGGATTGCTGCAGCCGCTGGCCGACGTGGTGAAACTGATCACCAAGGAAGGCCTGATTCCATCGCACGTCAACAAGCTCTTCTACCTGATGGCGCCGTTTGTGGCGGTGGCGCTGGCGCTGATTTCCATCGCCGTCATTCCGTTCGGGCCGAGATCACGATTGGCCCGGTGACTACCTGGATGCAGCTCACCGATCTGCGCATCGGTATCCTGTTCGTGCTGGCCATCTCCTCCATCGGCGTCTATGGTGTGGCGCTGGGCGGCTGGGCTTCGAACAACAAGTATTCGCTGCTGGGCGGGCTGCGCAGCTCGGCGCAGATGATCAGCTATGAACTGCCGCTGGCGCTCGCGGTGGCCGCGCCGCTGCTGCTGGCGAATACGCTCAGCTTCCGCGAGATGGTGAACTATCAGAGCGGCTACTGGCTGGGCTTCATCCCGCGCTGGAACGCTGTTTCCGGAGATTCTGGGTTTCATCGTTTTCATGATCGCTTCGTTCGCCGAAACCAATCGCGTTCCGTTCGATCTTCCCGAGGCGGAGAACGAGCTGGTGGCCGGCTTCCACACCGAATACAGCAGCATGAATTTCGCAGCGTTTTTCATGGCCGAATACGCCAACATGGTGACGGTCACGGCAGTAGCGACGCTGCTGTTTCTGGGCGGATGGCAGCCGCCGTTCCCGGCGCCCTATTCCGATTTTGTGCCCGATCCTGGTTTTCGCGATCGCCGGCTTGATCGCGCTCTATCACGGCTTGAATCCGGCGCGGCGCATGGACAAATTCACCCTGCCGGCCACCGCGCTGGTCTTTCTCGGCATCGCCGCCATCTTCGGCCTCTCGTTCTTCGTTGCCGTTTCTGAAGCCGATTCTGATGGCGCTGTTCTGGTTCTGCGGCAAAGTCCTGGTGCTGCTGTTCGTGTTCATCTGGGTGCGCGCCACGCTGCCGCGTTTCCGATACGATCAGTTGATGCGCTTCGCCTGGATTTTCCTGTTCCCGCTCGCGATGATCAACCTGCTGGCCACCAGCCTGTCGTGGCTTTCACGACGAACAAAGCTATGACTGCGCTGATCTTCCTCATCTTCGCCGGCATCGCGGTTTTCTGCGGTATCAGTCTGGTGGTGCAGACTCACCCGATCGCCAGCGCGCTTTCGCTCATCGGCGTCATGGGATCGCTCGCGATTCTCTACCTGCAGCTCGGCGGCGAATTCATCGCCATGGCCCAGATCATCGTGTATGCGGGCGCCATCATGGTGCTGTTTGTTTTTGTCATCATGCTGCTGAACGCGGGAGCGGAAGCGACGACATTTCAGGCCTCGCAGTTTCGTGAAGTATCTCGGCATCGTTCTGCTCGCCGCCTTTCTTGGCCTGATCAGCTTCATCATTCAAGCCACGCTGCCGAAAACCGAGGGCGTGGTCTTCGGCGCCTTCCAGGGCACGGCGCTGACGTCGGCCGCAAGTTGTTCACCAGTTACCTTCTGCCGTTTGAAGTCACCTCGGTCCTGATTCTGATCGCGATGGTTGGCGCGATCGTGCTTGCCAGAAAGGAAATCTGACCATGCCAGAACGCCGGTCCCACTGAGCTGGTACCTGATCCTGAGCGCCATTCTCTTTGGCTCGGTGTGGCCGGCTTCATCTTCCGGCGCAACATCATCACCGTGTTCATGTCCATTGAGCTGATGCTCAACGCGGTGAACTTGACCTTCGTCACGTTCTCCTACCAGTTCAAACAGGTGGACGGGCATATCTACAGCTTCTTCGTCATGGTGGTGGCCGCCGCCGAAGCCGCCGTGGGATTGGCCATCATTCTCACCGTTTTCAAGAACCGCGCCACGCTGATGATCGACGACGTCAATTCGATGAAGTACTGATGATGAGCCATTTGAAAATGAGTCACTCTGAATGAACCTCTGGCTGATTCCAATCTTTCCGCTGCTCGGGTTTCTCGCGAACGGCCTCTTCGGCAGGCGCATTCCGAAAGCCTTGATCAACACCTTCGCGGTGGGTTCGGTGCTGCTCTCGTTCGCCTGGGTGGTGAAGACGCTGCTCGGCTTGAGCCCGCTCGAAACCAAGTACATCGAGCACTACTTCACCTGGATTCAAAGCGGCACGCTGAACATCGGCGTCGATTTCGCGGTGGACCGGCTCACTGCCATCATGCTCATGGTGGTGACGGGCGTCGGCACTCTGATTCACATCTACGCCGTCGGCTACATGGAACACGAAGGCGGTTACTACCGCTTCTTCGCCTACCTGAACCTGTTCATGTTTTTCATGCTGGTGCTGGTGCTGGCGCAGAATTACCTGCTGCTGTTCGTCGGCTGGGAAGGCGTGGGGCTGTGCAGCTATTTGCTGATCGGATTCTATTTCACGGAGCAGTTCGCCACCACCGCCGGCAACAAAGCGTTCATCGTGAACCGCATCGGCGACTTCGGATTTTCGCTCGCGGTGTTTCTGATCGTCGGCAATTTGGCACGCTCGATTTCTCGAAAGTGTTTGATGCCGCCAAGGGCCTGCCGGCGGAAGCGAGCGTCGGAATCCTCACGATCATTACGCTGCTGCTGTTGGTCGGCGCGACCGGAAAATCGGCGCAGATTCCGCTGTATGTCTGGCTGCCGGACGCCATGGCCGGTCCTACGCCCGTGTCCGCTCTCATCCACGCGGCCACCATGGTCACCGCGGGCGTCTACATGACCGCGCGCTCCGCGGCGCTCTTTACCGAAAGCTCCCATCAGCATGGACACCGTGGCAGTGATCGGTCTTGCGACTGCGTTCTTTGCCGCCACCATCGGCTCGCGCAGACCGATATCAAGAAAGTTTTCGCGTACTCCACCGTCTCGCAGCTCGGCTACATGTTCCTGGGCGTCGGCGTGGGCGCGTTTTCGGCCGGCATCTTCCACTTGATGACGCACGCGTTCTTCAAGGCCCTGCTGTTCCTTGGCGCGGGCGCGGTGATTCACGGTCTGCATGGCGAACAGGATTTGCGGCAGATGGGCGGCCTGTTCAAGCACATGAAGATCACGGCGATCACGCTGTTGTGCGCGTCGCTTGCGATCTCGGGCTTCCCGTTTACATCGGGCTTCTTCAGCAAAGACGCGATTCTGGTGGCCGCTTACGAACGCGCGCCATGGATGTACTGGGTGGGCGTGCTCACCGCCGGCATGACGGCGTTCTACGTCTTCCGCGCCTGGTTCCTGGCGTTCACCGGCGAATATCGCGGCCACGCGCATCCGCACGAATCGCCGCTGGTGATGACCGGGTCCCCTGATGATCCTCGCGGTTCTGTCGCTGGCCGGCGGCTTCATCAACGTCCCGCATTTTCTGGAGCCGATGTTCGCTGAGAAGGCCGAGAATCAAGTCTTGGCATGGCTTTCGGCGGGCGTCGGACTGCTTGGCATCTTCATCGCGTACGTGTTCTATGTCGCTGAAGCCCAGCTTGCCCGATTCGTTCGCCAAGGGCGCCGGCGGCCTCTACACGCTGGTCTACAACAAATACTTCGTCGACGAAGCGTACGACGCAACCGTCGTCGAGCCGCTGATCGAAGGCTCGCGAACCGTGCTGTGGCGCGGGGTGGACGCCGGGTTGATCGACGGCACGGTCAACGGCGTCGGCACCCGGTCGCGCGGGATCGGCTCCATCTTGCGCCTGATCCAATCGGGCAATATTCGTAGCTACGCGGCATGGGTGGTGCTGGGCTCCATCGTCTTGCTGCTCGCCATCGGATTCGCGGGAGGCCTGCGATGACGCTGCTCGACGTCATCGATTCTCCTGCCGCTGATCGCGTTCATCATCGCGCTCGCTGTTGCCCAAGAATAACCACAACGCTGATCCGGATGTTCAGCCTGATCGCGTCGCTGGCGATTTTTGTGCTGTCGCTCGGGCTGATCGGCCCGGTCCTGGTCCAGTGCGCGCCGGGCAAGTTCGCATTCGAGACGGAACGAGCCTTGGATCCCGATGCCCGCCATCAACTATCACGTCGGCCTGGACGGCATCAGCCTGTGGCTGGTGATCCTTTCCACGTTTGCTGACGCCGCTTTGCGTGCTGGTCTCCTGGCGGTCCATCGACAAGCACATCAAACAGTTTTTCGCGTTCCTGTTGTTGCTCGAATTCGGGCTTGTCGGCGTGTTCTGCGCGCTCGATTTCTTCCTGTTCTTCGTGTTCTGGGAAGTCTCGCTGGTCCCGATGTACTTTCTGATTGGCAGTCTGGGGCCACGAGCGCCGCATCTATTCGGCTCTCAAGTTTTTCCTGTACACCATGGCCGGATCGGCGTTGATGCTGGTGGCGATGATCTACCTCTACAATCAGGCCGGCACGTTCGACTACACCAAGATCCTCGCCGGACTGCAGAGCGGCGCCATCTCGCTCAGCCCCACCGAGCAGCTCTGGCTGTTCCTGGGCTTCTTCATCGCCTTCGCCATCAAAGTTCCAATTTTCCCGCTGCACACCTGGCTGCCCGACGCGCACGTGGAGGCGCCCACCGCCGGCTCCGTGATGCTGGCTTCCGTGATGCTGAAGATGGGCACGTACGGTCTGCTGCGTTTCTGCGGTTCCATTGTTCCCGAACGCTGCTCGCGAGTGCGCCGGATGGATTGTCACGCTGGCCATCATCGGCATCGTCTATGGCGCGCTGGTGGCGATGGTGCAGCCCAACATGAAGAAGCTGGTGGCGTACTCGTCGGTGAGCCATCTGGGATTTGTCGTGCTCGGCATCTTCAGCTTCACGCAGCAGGGTTTCGACGGCGCGGTGTATCAGATGCTGGCGCACGGCATTTCCACCGGCGCTCTTTTCATCCTGGTCGGCTTCCTGTATGAGCGCCGGCATTCGCTCGAAATCGCGTCCTATGGCGGTGTCGCCACGCCCGCTCCCTGGCTTTCCACGGCCTTCATGATCACGATGCTCGCCAGCATCGGCTTGCCCATGCTCAGCAATTTCATCGGCGAGTATCTGGTGCTGCAGGGCGCTTCGTTGGTCCACTTCCGCTGGACTGTGTTCGCGGCGCTGGGCGTGATTCTTTCGGCTTGCTACATGCTGTGGCTGTACCAGCGCGTCTTCTTCGGCAAGGCTTCCGAGGATTTGACGCACCACATGCCCGATCTCAAATTCCGCGAGTACGCCATCATCGTTCCGCTGATTCTTCTCATGGTCTGGATGGGCACCTACACGCAGAGCTTCATTCCGCCGATTTCCGCGTCCAACGCCGTGCTGCTGGGACCGCTTGACGCGAGCCGCGAGATTCATGCGAAGGCTGCGCCGCTGACCGCACGCCCAGCGCTCGCCGCCCAAGGGGAGTTCGCCAATGCCCGTTAACTTCATGCCGTCGGGCGCCGACTATTTGCGCGTTCTGCCCGAAATCATCATGACCATCGCGGGCACGTTGATCATGCTGCTGGAAGGCTGGCTGGGCGAGAACAAGAAGAGAAACCTTTCGCTGCTCACCTTCGTGGCTTTCGCTGCTGCTCTGGTCGCCGCCGTTGCCGCCAACGCCAATCCAGGCCTCTCGTTTTCGAACATGCTGATCGTGGACGGCTTCGCGACGTTCTTCCGCGTGCTGGTGATCGCGGTCGGCATCCTCAGCCTGTTTTCCGCCACGCAATATCTGAAGCGCGAGCACGCCGAGTCGTCCGAATACTACGCGTTGTTGCTTTTCTCCGTCACCGGCCAGTGCATCATGGCCACCGCCAACGAGCTGATCATGATCTTCATCGGCCTGGAGATTTCCTCCATCGCCACGTACGTTCTCGCCGGGTACCTTCGCGACGACAAACGCAACAACGAAGCCGCGCTCAAATATTTCCTGCTTGGATCGTTCGCCACGGCCTTCCTGCTCTATGGCATCGCTTGGATTTACGGTACTACCGGCAGCACCAATCTCGCTACGATCCGCATCGCGCTGCTGACGCCGGGGTCGGAGCGCAACGTGATTCTGGCCGGTACCGCCGCGGCTCTGATGTTCGTCGGATTCGCGTTTAAAGTTTCGGCCGCGCCATTCCAGATTTGGGCGCCCGATGTTTACCAGGGTGCGCCCGCGCCGGTGACGCTGTTCATGTCGGCCGGCCCCAAGGCCGCGGCCTTCGCCGTTTTCCTGCGCGTCTTCATGACTGTCGTTTGGACCGATTACGAACCGCTGGGAGCCTTTCGTATGGTCGTCGGCTCTGCTGACGATGATCATCGGAAACTTCGCGGCGCTGATGCAGACCAACATCAAGCGCCTGCTGGCCTACAGCTCCATCGCGCACGCCGGATACGTGATGGTGGCCATCGCGGCGCACAATCAAATTGGCATCGCCGCCGCCATGTTCTATCTGGCGGCCTACGCGTTCATGAACATTGGCGCCTTCGCCGTGATCACCCACTTCTCGCGGCAAGGCGAGAAGTTCGTTAGCGTGGAAGATCTCGCTGGCCTCGGATGGAAACAGCCGGTGACCGCGGGGTTGTTCGCGATCTTCCTGCTGTCGCTGATCGGGGTGCCGCTTACCGGCGGATTCTTCGGCAAGTTCTACATCTTCAAAGCTGCGCTCGATGCAAACCTGGTGTGGCTTGCCGTGCTCGGCCTGCTGAATAGCGCCGTTGCGGCTTACTACTACTTGCGCATTCTGGTTGTGATGTATATGAAGGAGCCCGGCGAGGCGACGCTTTCCTTGCCGCCGGTCGGTGTAGGTATCGGTGCCACGCTGTGGGTTGCGGCGGTGGGAACACTGGTGCTCGGTATCTTCCCGTCCGTTGTATTGAATTTCGCTACTGCTTCGAGCGCGCTAGTGAAGTAGTCCCCGCTTAACCGATCACGTTCAGCAGCGTCTGCGTCATCTGATCGTCCACCTTCAGCACTTTGATGTTGGCCTCGAAGCTGTTCTTCGATTGCAGCAAGTTAACGGCCTGTGTGCTCAAAGTCACTAGATCGCCTTGCGGCGCCGAGGACGAGAATGGCGACTGCGCGATGGCGGAGGCCGCCTTGTTAAACTGCGCTTCCGAACTTTGCAGCCCTTGTATGGCTTGTGTCTGCCGGATTGTCATGGGAAACCTCCCTGACTAAATGCTTTTTCCCCTAACTTCCTCTTCGACAGGCTTGGCGAGAAATTGAGCCAAACTGTACTTAAGGCCCTCGATCCCTTGTCCAGTCACGCTAGATATTTCATAAAACGGCAGATCCTCGCGGGCCGCCAAACGCCGGAGCTCCTCGATTCGTCCTGGAATCCTGCGCCACATCCACCTTAGAAGCCACCACAAACATCGGCTTCCGGACCAAATCGGGACTGAAGCCTTCCAGCTCCCCCATCACGATACGAAAGTCGTCGGCGGGGTCGCGCCCGGTGGCTTCCGAAACGTCCACCAGGTGCACCAGCAAACGCGTACGCTCGATGTGTTTCAGAAACTGGACGCCCAGGCCGTGTCCCAGATGAGCGCCCTCAATCAGCCCCGGAATATCGGCCACCACGAAGCTCTCGTCCCCCACGCTGACAACGCCCAGGTTCGGCTCGAGCGTGGTGAACGGATAGTCCGCGATCTTGGGCCGCGCCGCCGAGATCCGCGAGATCAGCGTCGATTTGCCGGCGTTCGGGAAACCCACCAGCCCGACGTCCGCCAGCAGCTTCAACTCCAGCCGCAGCCGCTTTTCTTCGCCCGGATGCCCGGGCTCGTGCTCCGTGGGAGCTTGATGGGTGGACGTCGCAAAGTGCTGATTGCCGCGCCCGCCCTTGCCGCCGCGCGCCACCACAAACCGGTCGCCGCGGCGCGTAAAATCGTGCAGCAGCTCACCGGTCTCGTCGTCGTAAACAATGGTGCCCACCGGAACTGGAACGTCGATGGAAGCGCCGTCGCGGCCCGTACGATTGCTGCCTTCGCCGTGCCTGCCGCGCTCGGCCGTATGCTCGGGATTAAAACGGAAATGCAGCAGCGTGTTGTGGTGCTCGCTGGCTACAAAAACGACATCGCCGCCGTGTCCGCCATCGCCGCCGCTGGGTCCTCCGCGGGGGACATACTTCTCGCGCCGGAACGCCAGACAGCCATTGCCGCCGTCGCCCGCCTTCACGCGGATTCGTACTTCATCAATAAACATGGATTCGGGCCGAGTTGAATTGAAGTGACTGAGCCCGGAGGCTGCGCCGGAGGATTACTCGGCCGGATTGATGCTGATGAACTTGCCGAAGCGCCCGCGATCGCGAAACACCACGATGCCCGGGACCTTCGCAAACAGCGTGTCATCCTTGCCTCGGCCGACATTCTCGCCCGGCTTGAAGGTGGTGCCCCGCTGCCGGACCAGAATGGACCCGCCTGTCACCGTTTCTCCGCCGAAGGCCTTCACGCCCAGACGTTGGGCATTGGAATCGCGCCCGTTTTTGGAACTGCCTAAACCTTTTTTATGCGCCATACAGAACCTATGCCAGAATTTCGCTCACCCTCACCTGCGTGTAGTTTTGCCGGTGCCCGATGGTGCGCTTGTACTGTTTCTTGCGTTTGAACTTGAACACGATCACCTTGTCGCCGCGCCCGTGTTCCGCGATGGTGCCCTTCACGCGAGCATCGGCCACAGCCGCACCCGCCGCTACTTCGTTCGCGTCGTTCACAACCGCCAGCACACGCCCGAGTTCCACCTCGGAGCCGACCTCGCCGGGCAGCGTTTCCACCCGCACGACATCGCCCGGGGCGACGCGGTATTGTTTCCCGCCAGTTTCAATTACTGCGTACATAACTATCCTTCGTCAACGTTAGAATGTGGATTCGTCAGGCAGACACAGCAGGATTCTCACCCTGGAGCCGCAAACCTTTATAATACAGCACGCTGCGCTGTTTCTGCAAATGCGCCCAGCAACTCGTGCAATGCTCCAGCGAATTCCCGCAGACAGTGGCCGCGTTGGTGTAGAATCTGGGGTGGATCGGAGGATCCGGAGCATTCCCCTCCGATATCCCGTCGCGCCCAATGAATCTCGACGGCATTTCCGTCTTGCTGGTAGAGGACAACCCCGGAGATGCGCGCCTGTTCACCGAGTTGCTGCGCGACGCTGGCGCCGGTCACTTGAAGCTCGTTCAGGTGGATCGTCTCGCCGCCGCGCTCGATCGTCTGAAACGCGACTCGTTCGACGTCATGCTCCTCGATCTTACGCTCCCCGACGCCGACGGACTCGATACCCTGGTGCGCGCCCACGCTGAAGCGCCTAAGGTTCCCATCGTCGTTCTCACCGGCCATGACGATGAAGCTCTGGCCGTGCGAGCGGTTCGCGCCGGCGCACAGGACTACCTGGTCAAGGGGCATGTCGACGGCGAGCTGCTGGTCCGGTCCATCCGGTACGCTTCCGAGCGCGGCCGCGCTCTGGAGGCTCTCGAACGCCGCGAGGAGCACTACCGTTCCCTGATCGAAAACTCGCTCGACCTGATCAGCATCCTGAGCCAGGACGGAACCATCCGCTATGCCAGCCCATCGCACGAGCGGCTGCTCGGCTATCCGGCGGAAGAGCTGGTGGGCGGCAACGTTCTGTCGTTTGTTCACCCGGACGACGCGGCCCGGGTTCAATCGGCATTGGTCAACGGCAATAACGGCCGCGCGGTGGAGTGCCGCGCTTATCATCGCGACGGATCGGTGCGCGTGCTGGAATCGTTTTCGCGCGATCTGACGCACCTCGCCGGAGTAAACGGGCTGGTAGTGAACTCGCGCGACATTACCGAGCGCAAACGCCTGGAGGAGCAACTCCACCATTCGCAGCGATTGGAAGCCGTGGGGCGCTTGGCGGGCGGGGTGGCCCACGATTTCAACAACCTGCTCATGGTCATCACCGGCTATTCGCACATGCTGCTGGACGCCATGCACGTGAGCGATCCGGCGCGCCAGGATCTGGAACAGGTGGTGAAGGCCTCCGAACGCGCCACCGATCTCACCCGGCAGTTGCTTGCATTCAGCCGGCGGCAAGGCGTCCGCGCATCGCTTGTCGATCTCAATGCTCTGGTGCGCGAAATGGATCGTATGCTACGCCGCGTGCTGGGCGAAGAGATTGACTTCACCACCCTGCTGGCGCCCCAATTAAAGACCGTGCGCGCCGATCCCGGCCAGATTGAGCAAGTGATCCTGAACATGGTGGTGAATGCCCGCGATGCCATGCCCTCCGGAGGCAGACTGCTTCTTGAAACGAGAAACTCCAGCACGCCTGGGCGAGACTGCGTGACTCTTTCCATCAGCGATACGGGTGTCGGCATGGATGCGCAGGTGCTCTCTCGCATCTTTGAGCCGTTCTTCACCACCAAGGAACACGGCACTGGACTCGGCCTCGCAACCAGCTACGGGATCATCAAGGAAAACGGCGGAGATCTCCGCGTGGAGTCGGCCCCGGGAAAAGGAACCACTTTCCGCATTGAATTGCCGGTAGCGGCTCAAACCGCCGAGCTACTGGAGACGCCATCCAAGAACGGAGTCGCTCGCGGCACCGAAACGATACTGCTAGTGGAAGACGAAGATGGGGTTCGGCGCGTGGTGGAAGCGATGCTGAAACGTCATGGCTACCACGTTCTCTCGTCCGCCTCTTCTCAAGAGGCATTGGCGGCGGCCGATCAGCATGCCGGCGTGATTCACCTGTTGATTACGGACATGGTGATGCCGGGCATGAGCGGCCGAAAGATGGCCGAGTGCCTGGTCGAGCGCCGGCCGAACATGAAGGTCCTGTATGTTTCCGGCTACGGCGATGCGAGCATTTCCCAAAGCGACGCACACTTTTTGCAGAAGCCGTTTTCGACCGATGAACTGGCCAACAAGGTCCGCGAAATGCTCAAGTGACTTTCGATTTGCTGGCCTGCTTGTTTCGCCTCTCGGCCCGGCGGGCCATTCAATTTCCAGCCGGGATGCCAGGGAACGTTTTGCGCGGCGCTCTGGGGCACGCCTTGCGTGAGATCGCGAGCGCGGAAGATTACGGGAGAATCTTCGAGCCGGCGGCCAACGGGACGGGACCCAGCGGATTGTCGAATTGGCCTCGCCCCTTCGTGATTCGCGGAGCGGAACTGGATGGATGCTGCGTGCAGCCGGGTGAGTCGTTTTGCTTCAGCATCAATCTGTTCGAGACCCGCCACTCCACGCTGGATTTGATCACCAGTGCGTTTGCGAAGTGGGCTGATCTCGTATCTGTCGAACACTCGCACGTCTCGGTTGATTTGGGCCCTCGCTGCCACCCCGTCTCGCGAATCCGGGTCGATTTTCAGACGCCAACATCGTTGAAGAACGCTGAGGGGATTGACTTCGGTGTGTTGCTAGCGCGAATCCGGGATCGTGTCAGCACGCTACGCAGTCTATACGGAGCGGGTCCGCTTCGCAATCGATTTTCGTGGATTGGCCGAACGCGCGCGATCCGTCGAGACCGTGCGTGGCGGATTGCGCCGGGTCGCGATCGAACGCAAGAGCAGCCGCACCGGGCAGCGCCATGACATTGGAGGTTTCATCGGCAGCGCGGAATACGAAGGCGATCTCGCGGAATCCGTGCCCTATCTCGAAGCAGCCTCCTGGACCGGTGTCGGCCGCCACTGCACCTGGGGCAACGGCCAGATCGCGGTGAAAATTCTGACTTCTGAATTCTGAATTCCGTATTCTTGTCTTATGCGAGCCGTCGCCGTCTACCCCGCGCAACGCGAAGTCCGTGTCGTCGATCATCCCGAGCCGGAGCTGACCTCGGGCTCACAGGCCAGGATGCGAGTACTGGATGTCGGCGTTTGCGGAACCGATCGCGAAATCGTCTCGTTCCAGTACGGTACGCCGCCGGAAGGTTTCGATTATCTGATCATCGGCCACGAATCGCTGAGCGAAGTGGTCGAAGCCGGCCCGCAGGTTTCAAAAGTGAAGCCGGGCGATCTTGTCATCATGACGGTCCGCCGTCCATGCCCACACGCATCGTGTGTCGCTTGCCGCGCTGGCCGCCAGGATTTCTGCTACACGGGCGACTTCACCGAGCGTGGCATCAAACAAAACCATGGCTACATGACCGAGTTCGTGGTGGAAGACGAGCAGTATCTGAATCCGGTCCCACGGGAGTTGCGTGAGGTCGCCGTGCTCGTGGAGCCGCTGACCATCGCCGAGAAGTCGCTCGAACAACTCTGGACCGTGCAACAACGGCTGCCCTGGGACCAGCCACCGCCGCGCGGTAGTGCTTGGTGCGGGCCCGGTTGGAATTCTTGGCGCGATGGCTCTCACAGTGGAGGGCTTCGACGTCACTGTTTATTCGCGATCGGGCAACCACGAGGAAAAGAATGCCATTCTGAGCGCGATCGGCGCGCAATACATAGCCGCCGAAACCCACTCCACCGAGGAGATGGCCAAACTGGTCGGCCCTATCGACGTGGTGTACGAAGCTACCGGGGCGTCCAGCGTCGCGTTTGATGTGCTGAAACATCTGGGCCCGAATGCGGTTTTTGTGTTCACCGGTGTGCCCGGCCGCAAAGGGCCGATCCCAGTGGATACCGACGAAATCATGCGCAACATGGTGCTGAACAATCAGCTGATCTTAGGCAGCGTGAACGCTCCTCCGCAAGCCTTTCAATCCGCCATCCAGCACCTAGGCGTCTTCGCTCAGCGCTGGCCCGAGACTCTGCGCTCCGTGATTACGGCGCGTTTCCCGCTCGAGCGCGCGATCGATGCACTGAAAAGCCAGCCGGGCGGCGTCAAGAACGTCGTGGCCGTCGCGTCGTAACCATGCCGGGTGACTGGATCGACATCTCCGTGCCGTTGCGCAACGGCATGGTCGCCTGGCCGGGCGATGCACCGTTTGTGCGATCGCCCACGCTTCGGATGGCAACGGGCGGGGCCTGTAACTTGTCGCAAATCTTAACCACCACGCACATCGGAACGCATATGGATGCTCCGCTGCATTATCTTCCGGGCGCCGCCGGAATCGAGACTATGCCGATCTCCGCCTCAATCGGGCTCGCCCGTGTGATCGAAATCAACGATCCCGAGGCGATCCGAACTTCGGAACTGGAACCTCACCAACTTGGCAAAGGTGAACGTATATTGTTCAAAACCAGGAATTCCGAGCGCTGCTGGAACACCGATCACTTCCAAGAGAGATACATTTACATCGATCCCGAAGCGGCCCGCTACCTGGTTGCGCGCGGCGTCCAAACCGTCGGCGTCGATTATCTTTCCGTGGGCGCATTCGAGGAAGGCGGCCCGGAGACGCACCGCATCCTGCTTGAAGCAGGCATTTGGATCATCGAAGGCTTGCAGTTGGAAAACGTCGCGCCGGGCGAATATGAGTTGGTTTGCCTGCCGCTCAAGATTATCGGGAGCGACGGTGCGCCCGCGCGCGCTGTTCTGCGCAAACCGGCGGTCTAGCGCGGCTCGGCGATCATACGCAGTCCGCCTTTGACGCGTAGCGTGATCAGCGGCAAGGGCTCCGCGCGCTGGTCCGGCTCAAGACGGAATCGCCACTTCTGAGCGATTGCGGCCAGCACGATCACGCCTTCCATCCATGCGAATCGTTCGCCGATGCAAACTCGCGCGCCGCCGCCGAATGGAAAATAGGAGAACTTAGGCCGCGCCTCGCGGGCTTCCGGCGTCCAGCGCTCGGGATCGAATTTATCGGGCTCCGGAAACCACCGCGCATCGCGCTGCACCACGAAAGGGCTGACGATACAGATAGACGACGCCGGAATCTCGAACTCACCGAGCGTGAATTCGCCCTTCGCTTTCCGGCCGATCGCCCAAGCCGGCGGATACAATCGCAAAGCTTCCGCCAGAATCATTTCGGCGTAGCGCAGCTCGGGCAGGTCGGCGAGTTCCGGCGGCCGATTTCCCAAAACCGCGTCGATCTCCTGGTGCAAGCGGCGCTCCACTTCAGGATGCTGCGACAGCAGGTACCAAGTCCACGTCAGCGCGTTGGCTGTGGTTTCGTGGCCGGCCAGGAATAACGTAAGCGCTTCGTCGCGCACCTGCTGGTCGGTCATCCGGCCACCGTCTTTCTCTTCATCCTGCGCCAGCAGCAACATCGAGAGCAGATCGCCGGTGTCCCCTCCGCTTTGGCGGCGCTGGCGAATCAGTCCATAAATGGTGGCGTCCAGGCGAGCCCGCGCCTTCTCGAAGCGGCGCATGGAGGGCAGCGGCAACTTGTCCAGATACTCGGAGAACGGCATCAACAGTACGCGAAACATTTCCAAAATGCTGGTCATCGCCGCGCCGATTTCCGGCGCTTCCGATTCGATGTCGGCGCTGAACAACGTTTTGGCGACAATGGACAGCGTCAGATGCGGCATTTCCGTCGAAATATCCAGTGTGCTGCCGGCCTTCACACGCTCGCGCCATCGCACGGCGCATTCGGTCATTGCGGACGCATAACCAGCCAGCCGCTCGCGATGAAACGCGGGCTGCACCAACCTTCGTTGTCGAAGATGGTACGGCCCTTCGCTGGTGAGCAATCCCTCGCCGAGCAATATCTTCGCGCGCTGCAGGGCGCGGCTCTTGACGAAGTTGTTCTGATTGCTAACCAAAATTTCGCGCACGTAGTCGGGATGGCTCACCAAATACAGATGCTGCCGAACCACCTTGAAATACACCACGTCGCCGTACTTGCGAGCCGCCTTGATCAGGAAGTCGAGCGTGTTGGCGCGAAACGGCCGCAGATTTCCGACGATCGGAGCATTCCTTGGCCCTGGCGGACGAGAGATTACTCGCGGCACAGCAACACCACAGCCTGCGCTTCAGCCGAAAGCCCTTCGCCCACCGGCCCGAGCCGCTCGGCGGTTTTGAATTTCACCGATACTTGCTCGATTGCGAGGCCCAGCGTCTCCGCCAGCTTCCCGCGAATCGCCTCGCGATGATCTTTCAACTTCGGCCGCTCGAGAATCACTGTCGAATCCACGTTCGCGATTTGATAGCCATGCGCCCTCACCAGGTCGCGCGCGTGCCGCAGGAACAGCAAGCTATCGCCATCCTTCCAGCGCGGATCGGTGTCGGGAAAGTGCATGCCGATATCGCCTAACCCAGCAGCGCCCAGCAGGGCATCGGTGATGGCGTGCGAAAGAATATCCGCGTCGGAATGTCCCTCGAGTCCAAAATCGGAAGGGATCGTCACGCCGCCCAGAATCATCGGACGCCCGCGCGCGATGCGATGAACGTCCCAACCCTGGCCAATCCGGAAACCGCTCAAGATCCGACTCGTGCCGTCATTTCCTCGGCCAGAAACAGCCGCGCCAGGTCCATGTCGGACGGCTTTGTGATTTTCAGATTGCGATCGCTGCCGGGCACCACGCTCACTTCCACTTGATCCAGGCGCTCCACCAAGCTGGATTCGTCCGTACCCGCGAAGCCGTCCTCGCGGGCCTTGGCGAAAGCGCCTTTGAGCAGATCGAAACGGAACACCTGCGGCGTTTGCGCCAGGATCAGGCGGTCGCGCGGGATGGTCTGGCGGATTTTGTTGCGATGCACCTGCTTCACGGTGTCCACGGGCACGATGCCGACGATCGCCGCGCCGGTTTCTTCGGCCTCGGCGAAAACTTTCTCCAGAACGCTGTGCTCGATGAAAGGCCGTACGGCGTCGTGCACCGCGACCAGCTCGGTGCCGGCGCCCAATGTCGCAAGCGCATTCTCAACGGATTCCTGCCGGCTGTCGCCACCCTCCACCAGCCGCACGGGTTTGCCGAACTTCTCGGCTTTCAGCAGCTCGCGCACCCACTCCATGTCGTCGGCCCGCAGCGCGACCACGATTTCGGCCACCGCCGGCGAGGAAACAAATTTCCGAATCGTGTGCAGCAGAATAGGCGACCCGTCCAGCAGCATAAACTGCTTGCGGCTGGTGCCGGCCTTTTCGGGGACGGCTCGCCCCATGCGTGTTCCCAGCCCCGCGGCTGGAAGAATAACAGAAACTTTCATGCGAAATTCCGTTTAGCTGGTTGCCGCACCGATGCTCGATCCGCGCGCTTCGGCCGTCTGGGCGCCGGTGGGCGGCGAGTGCTGCTCGCGCGAGGCGGCTCGGCGTACGTTCGGGGTGGCTCTGGCTCTTGTCGTGAACGGTGTGCACGCGATCGTCGAAACGGCCAAAAATCATTTTACCCGCGGTAGTCTGCAAGACGCTGGTCACGGAGATGTCGATGGTTCGCGAGATCATCTTCTTGGCGTTGTCCACCACCACCATGGTACCGTCGTCCAAATACGCAACGCCCTGGTTGTACTCTTTGCCTTCCTTCAGGATAAAGACGCGCATGATCTCGCCCGGGAGTACAATCGGCTTCAGCGCGTTGGCCAGCTCATTGATGTTCAAAACCTCCACGCCGTGCAGTTGCGCCACTTTGTTGAGGTTGAAATCGTTGGTGACGATCTTGCAGTTGTAGACCTTGGCCAGCTCGATCAGTTTCATGTCCACTTCGGGGACGTTGGGAAAATCGTCTTCCAGAATCTGCACGTTCAGCTGCGTCATCTTCTGAACGCGCTGCAGAACGTCCAGGCCGCGCCGGCCGCGATTGCGCTTGAGCGAATCGGCCGAGTCGGCGACCAGCTGCAGTTCCCGCAGCACGAATTGCGGGATCACCAGCGTGCCATCCAGGAATCCGGTCTCGACGATGTCGGCGATGCGGCCGTCGATGATGACGCTGGTGTCCAGGATCTTGAACGACTGGCTCGAGACCTGCTCGCCGCCGAACAGTCCGCCGAGCGCTCCCAGGTTCAACATCTCGCCTTTGCTGGCGCCCACCATCAAGCCCGACATAGGCCATCCACAGCAGAAGCAAAATCTCGAGAAAAGAAAGCGTAGCGGAGCCAGCCGGAAAAGCATGGCCGAGGATGAGGGCGATGAGATAGGCTCCAATGATTCCCAGCAGCGATCCGAAAGCCGCGCCAATCAGCCGTTTCAGCGTTGTTTTCCGGACTTGGACTTCGAACAGAACGATGATCAGCCCAACCACCAGGCCGGCGGCAGCGCTATAGGGAGCGGAAAGATCGAAGGGACGCAGGAACCAGGCTGCTGCTGAGAGCAACACTACGAAGAAGAAGCGAATCAATAGCAGACTGTTCACGAAGCCACCCCCCGGCGCGTGCGGATTGTGGATTATAGCGGCGCCCCTGTGGGTTACACAGGTGCCATTGAGTATAGCACTGATAACAGAGATGATGTGGAGAGGGAACGGGACTTGTTACAGGATGGGCTGAGGAGAGAAGCAGGCGAAGCCGCGGCAAGCGCGGTTCGCAAGAGCTTTAGAGAGCCTTGGCGAGTTCTTCTGCGAAAGCGCTGGGCGGCCCTTGCGGACCACTCTGCTGCGGACGCTTGTGCTTTCTTCCCGCCCCGCTCGCGACGTGGCGCTGGAGCGGCAGTGCGGCTGATCTGACCGGCTGGTTCCCGGGCCCGGACCCTTCGATCGCGGCGGCTGGGCCTGGTTGGCGCGCAGCAACCGGTCTTCGAGAGGCGCGCGGTCGAAGCGGCGAATGATCAGGTTCATTTCTTCTGAGTTGGGCGTGTCGATGAAGGCGAATCCCTTCGACTCTTGCGTCTCGGGATTGCGGATCACCTTAACGTCGTCGTAGACGAGGTTTTCTGCGTTAAGCCAGGACTTGATGTCGTCCTTCGTAACCCAGACAGGCAAATTTCCGAGGAATACTGTAAAGCTCATTCGAGGTCTATCGTTAACTCCGTTGTTGGGGATTTGGCGGAACTGCTTCGCGGATGCGATCCATGCAAAGCTAACCTATCGTATCACAGCAGACGCATCGCGGTAAACTCACGGCTTTTGCTAAGCCGCTCGTCTGGAAGGAGAAGGACCCCGGTCGCGTCCGTGACTCACCTTATCCACGCCGAGGATCCAACCGGCGTAGCAGCCGCGCTGGCAATCTCGGCGCATGGAATTGAATTCGCGGACGCGCTCCACCCGAGTGGCCGGCCCTCCCGCGCTTCTTTCGTCTCGTTCGATCCGTCCTTCGTGCGCGCTGCGCAACGTGCGGGTGTTGCCGGCATAGCTGGATTCGGCGCTCGAAATACACGCTGAGCATCAAACCCGAAAATCGATTCTGGATTGCTCTCTACAGCCTCATCGCGTTGATCATGCGCTGGTGGCGATAGGTGTGTTTCGCTGGCTCACGTGGACTTCCGGGCAGGAGAGGAGATCCGGGCATTCACTGAGGGTAGCGGCCGCGAGGCTAGAACCTCATGATGTGGTAAAGTCTGAAGCTATCGGAGGATCGCCCATGCTAGCCGGAGTGTGTGAGGTGTAGCCCGGATACCCCCTCAGATCTCTCTTCAACCCGCGACGACTGCATGGCGAAAACATGATGAACGTCTTCTCTATTTTTGTCGCTCAATTTTTTCTGACGCTTGCCGTTCTAGGCTGGATCTCAAGCGTCTACATCTATCCCCGCTTGGCACGCCTTCCGCTACGTGAAGCGCTTACCGTGCTTTGTTTCGTTCACGCTTTTCGTTCCTTAGGTCTGATCTACCTTGTGCCCGGCGTTCCGAACGGTCCGATTCCGCTCGACTTGGCCGTTCCAGCGGGGTATGGCGATTTCGCGACGGCCATCCTTGCCTTCATTGCGCTTGTCTTCCTCAGGAATCGCATTGACGGAGCGATCGTAGTCGTATGGGTTGTCAATATTGTCGGGGCTCTCGATTTGGGAAGTGCTTACTTTCTGGGGCTGGTCTTGCATGGCTGGAATTACCGCCCCGGGGTCCTGTGGTATAACCCCACCGTTATTGCCCCCATGCTCGCGGTTGCGCACGCTCTAGCTTTCAGACTGCTGCTTAAAAGGCGGACGGAAACCGTGGGCCTGCCTGAGCAAGCCGGATTGCTATCCTGAAGGTAATCCTGCTGGCGCCCTTTGCCCGGTTGACAATGAGCATCAAACCCGAAAATCGATTCTGGATTGGTATCTATAGCTTCACCGCGTTCATCATGCTGGTGGCGATGGGCGTGTTCAGCTGGCTCGCGTGGACTTCGCATCAGGAAGGGAGTTCGGGGCATGTTGCCGGAGGGCGCGTGCAAGCTCCCGCCAGCTCCATTCCCGACGAGCGTTACGAGTTACTGGCCGCTTTTCACGCACCGGAATATGTCCCCGAATCGCGCTCGCCGCAGGATTTTCGGAACGCCATGAAGCGCTACGCGAACGGGGATTTCGCCGGCGCCCTACCCGAACTGCGCGCCGCCGCAAACGCCACGCCCAGTTTCGCCGGGGCGCGGTTCTATCTTGGTATCTGCTTGCTGCTGACGGGCGACCGCATTTCAGGCATCCAGGAGCTGCGGGCAGTTACGGAGGCGGGTGACACTCCCTACTTGGAACGAGCGCGGTTCTACCTTGCCAAGGGGCTCATCGCGGAACGCGACATCCCGCGCGCACAAGCGCAATTGGAGAGCTTGATCGCGCAACACGGCGGTCTGGAGAAGCAGGCCGGGGCGCTGCTGGCGCAAATCCGGCCTTCCTCCTAATTCGACGAAATGATCATTGCAGCACCCAGCGGCGTGATGCCCGCGCCGCATCGCGCATAATAGGACATGCCCGACATCTTGAGCATGATCGCGAAGTACGGCTACCAGAGCCTGTTTGCCGCGATGTTCATGGAAGCGCTTGGATTGCCGGTGCCTGGCGCGCTGGCTTTGCTGGCGGCTGGCGCTGCGTCGGCCGCTGGGGTGCTGCACCCGGCCCTCGCGTTGGCGGTGGCTGGAAGTGCCATGCTCGTGGGCGATATCACCCTCTTTGTCACTGGGCGTTACACGGGCTGGAGCCTGCTGGCCTTTCTGTGCGGCCTCTCGCTCAGTCCGGAGGTATGCATCCTGAAAGCCGCCAAGTGGTTCTACAAACGCGGGCGCGTCACGCTACTCTTCGCGAAATTTCTTCCCGGTGTAAATTCGATGGCGCCGCCGTTGGCCGGCAGCATGAACATGCGCGCCGCGCAATTCTTGCGATTCGATCTCGCCGGAGCGCTCTTCTACACCCTGGTTTATGGTGGGCTGGGTTATCTATTTCGCGACGTGTTCCGTCTGGTTGCCGGAGGCCTGCAGACCTTCAGCCGTGCCGTGGCTTGGGTGATTTTCGTTGGCGTTATTGGTTTTGTGTGTTACCGCGTGTGGTTATTCGGAAGGTACCGCCTCACTCGATTCGTGCGCCGGGTTCCAGTGAGCGATGTTGCCGCTCGCCAGAACCTGGAAGGTGCGCCGGATATCATCGTCGCCGACGTCCGCAGCCACGGCTATTACGACCAAGGCGAGCAGCGCGTACGCGGTTCCATTCGCATCGAGCCGAACAATCTCGACGCATTTATCGAAACGCTGCCCAAAACCGCTCCCATCTATCTGTATTGCACTTGACTGCGCGAAGCCACCAGCGCCCGTGTGGCGCACATATTGCGCGAAAAGGGATTCGACGCGTACGTCATCGCCGGTGGATTGCGCGCCTGGCGCAGGGCGGGATATCCGTTGGAAGCGGTGCCCAAGGAAGATTTAGAACTGTTGCCGCGCTTCGATTAGCTGTGGCTTTTAACACGGCGCTCCGCGAAATGCAGTAAAATTGTCCACCAGTAGAGGAGCTAGTCCCAAATGCGAGCGAGTGGTGCAGCCGCGGGTTTGCTGTTGCTTGGCGCCATTTCCGCGCTCGATTCCCGTGGCCAGCCCGCCAAGCAGAATGAATCGAATGCGCCCGAAATGGCTTCGCGCGACGCCCCGGCCACATTCCGCACGAAAGTAAACCTGGTAATGGTGCCGGTAGTGGTGCGCGATTCCAACGGAAAAGCTGTTGGAACTTTGCAGAAGGACGACTTCCAACTCTTCGACAAAAGTAAACCGCAGGTGATCTCGCGGTTCTCCGTGGAAAGGGCCGGCGAGGCAGCAATTCCGGCGGAAGTGGCGGATGACGCCGCACTCGAGAATTCCGCTGGGGCTACCCCTTCGGCCAAACCCGCTGCTCCGATCACGCAGCGATTTGTCATCTACCTGTTTGATGATGTTCATACTGCCGCGGCGGATTTGATGCAGGCTCGTAACGCAGCCGATCAACAGTTGTCCGAGTCGCTGGACGCCACAACGCGGGCTGCCATCTTCACTACTTCCGGCCAGGGCAACGTGGATTTCACCGACGATCGCGGGAAACTGCACGAAGCGCTCATGAGGCTGATGCCGCGTCCCACCCTGGGCTCTCCGGGCGACGAGTGCCCCGATCTCACCTACTTCATGGCCGACTTGATCGTGAATAAGAACGACCCGACGGCGCTGCAGACGGCGGTCGCGGAGGCCATGGCCAGTTGTGTTCCGCCGCCGCCAGGCAATAGCCCGGCAGCCATGCAGAGCGTCGTGCAAATAGCCACCAACCTGGCGCAGAGCACGGCCAATCGCGTTTTGGAGCTGGGAGAACGCGACACGCGCCTGGCATTTACGGTACTGGAGAATGCGATCCGCCGGCTGAGCCGCGGCGCCGGGCGATCGTAACCTGATCTTCGTGTCCGCCGGATTCTTCTTCGCCGAAGATTTGCGTCAGGAGGAGGCCGGCATCATGGACCGCGCAATTCGCGCCAACGTGCGGATCAGTTCGCTCAATGCACGCGGGCTATACACCATGATTCCCGGGGGCGACGCGAGCACCAGCGGTCCGGTAGGGGGGGCGGTCGTGCTGACCCGCACGTCGCAGTATGCCGACCAGAGCGCGCTGGCCGAAGAAGGAATCCTGGAGGAACTCGCGGACGCCACAGGCGGCCGGTACTTTCATAACAATAACGATCTGAAGGCCGGGTTTACACAGGTCGCCGCGTCGCCTGAATTTGTCTACGTGCTGGGATTTTCGCCGCAAAACCTGAAGTTGGACGGGGCCTATCATGCGCTCAAGGTCAAGCTTGTGAGCCCGCGCGGTTTGGATGTGCAGGCGCGGCGTGGATATTATGCGCCCAAGCACCTGCCCGATCCGGAGGAGGACGCCAAGCGCGAAATCCAAGAGGCGCTGTTTTCGCGCGACGAACTACAGGACATTCCCGTGGAGTTGCACATGCAGTTCTTCAAGTCCAGCGACATCGCGGCCAAGGTCGCCGTGCTGGCGCGCGTGAATGTGCGGAATTTGCGATTTCGAAAGGCGGATGGGCGCAATAACGACAACCTGACGATCCTTTCGGGGTTATTCGACCGCAACGGAAACTACATTACCGGCATGCAGAAGATAGTGGAGTTGCGGCTGCTGGATCCAACGCTGGAGAAGTTGCTGAGTTCGGGTATTACGGTGAGAACGAACTTTGACGTGGCGCCGGGAAGCTATGTAATCCGGCTGGTGGTGCGGGACTCGGAAGGACAGACTATGGCGGCGCGTAACGGCGTCGTCGAAATTCCTTGATGGCTGATTGATGGAGGTGGAATCGTGAACTTTCGGCGCATGATTTGTTCCGCCGCGCTGCTCGCGCTGGCGATTGCTTATCCGGTGGGTCGAGCACAGGCTCCCGCCGACTCGGGGGCCGTGATCCGCACCGAAACCAAACTGGTTCTGGTGGACGCGGTGGTCACCGACAAAAAGGGGAACTACATCCACGATCTGGAGGCCAAGGATTTCCGCGTCTACGAAGACAACAAAGAGCAGCACGTCAAGAGTTTCTCGTTCGAAGCCGGATCGGCCTCGCCGTCCAATCCGCAAAGCCATTATCTGGTGTTGTTCTTCGACAATTCGACCATGGATTTTGGCGATCAAGCGCGCGCACGGCAGGCGGCGTCGACGTTTATCGATACCAACGGCGGCCCCAACCGCTTGATGGCGATTGCCAATTTCGGAGGCGCGCTTCAAATCGCGCAGAATTTCACCGCGGATACCAAGCGGCTGAAGAATGTGGTGAATGGGATCGGATTTTCTGCGGTGGATCCCAATGCCTCCAATGCGAGTGTACCCCAGCTCAGCGGACACATGGCCAGCTTTGGATCGCGCGATGTGCTATATGCGTTGACGGACCTCGCCAAGAGCCTCAGTTCGATTCCCGGACGCAAGACCGTGATCATGATCACGGGCGGCTTTCCCCTGACGTCTGAGCTTTTGTCCGAAGCCACCGCGACAATCAGCGCCTGCAACAAAGCGAATGTGGCCATTTATCCCATCGACGTGCGCGGGCTGGTGTCCGGCGCGCCAACTGCTAGATTGAGCGTGCCTGACCCCCAGGTTCGTTTTGTGCCGGCATCGTATAGTCCAGGCGGAATGGCTTTCTTCCTGCCCCAGCACGGAGGCGGCGGAGGCGGTGGTGGTCATGGCGGCGGTGGTGGCGGAGGCGGTGGTGGTCATGGCGGCGGTGGAGGCGGCGGAGCACCAGGTGGCGGCGGTGGAGCGCCAGGCGGTGGTGGCGGGCGTACGGGCGGCGGTTCGCCGGGCGGAGGTCGTGGTGGGACGTCGGGAGCAGGTGGGGCGCCAGGAGGCGCCATGGGAGGAGGACCCGGAATGAATCCTTATGGCATGAACTCGCCCTTGCAAAACCCGTATACCATGTCCCGGATGATCATTCCCCAACTCCCCGGCAGCACCGTCGACAACCAGAACATCATGTTCATGCTGGCGTCGGGCACTGGCGGCTTCGTCATTCATGAAACCAACGATCTGATGGGAGGAATGCAGAAAATCGGTAAGGAGCAAGACGAATACTACGTTCTCGGCTACACACCGCCCGATTCGGAAGAGGGAAGCTGTCATACGCTCAAGGTCAAGGTGGATCGCGGAGGCACGGAAGTGCGCGCTCGCACCGGCTACTGCGACTCGAAGCCGCAGGATCTGCTTGCGGGCAACCCCACCGAGAAGAGTTTGGAGACTCTCGCCGCCATGGCGCAGCCGGGCAATGTGACTGCGTCGATGGAGCTCCCGTTCTTCTATACTTCGCCGAACGAGGCGCGTGTCAACGTCGCGATGGAGATCGCGACCGGCGATGTGAAATTCGAAAAGCAGAAGGGCAAGTATCACGCGGCGATTAACATCCTTGGTTTGGCTTATCTTCCGGATGGCTCCGTGGGAGCCCGTTTCAGCGATACCCTGAACCTGGATTTCGACGGACAAAAAGCTGATGGAAGCGTTCAAAGAACAACCGCTGCACTACGAGAATCAGTTCGACGTCGCGTCTGGAAAATACAATCTGAAAGTTGTCTTCGCCGCCGGGGGCCAGAGTTTTGGAAAAATGGAGATGCCGCTGGTGGTCGATCCATACGATGGGAAGCAGTTCAGCATGAGCGCCCTTGCCCTGAGCAAGGAGGCGCGCAAGGCGTCCGATTTGGGAACGGGTCTGGATGCGCTGTTGCTGGAAGATCGCGTACCGCTGATCGCGCAGGGCATGCAGCTCGTGCCCACGGGTTCGGATCACTTCCAGAAGGCTGGCTTCGCGGCGTTCTACATGGAGATTTACGAACCTCTGCTGGTCACCGCCCAGCCGCCGAACCTTCCCGTAGTCGCGTTTCAACTTCGGATATTGGACAAGATGGGACAGCCGAAAGAAGACACCGGTTTGATGCGGGTGGACGTTCCGGCCAAGCCCGGAGGTCCTATACTGCCGGTGGCGGGCAGGATACCCACTACGTCGCTTACTCCCGGCCCATACGTGCTCGAGATCAAGGCCCGGGACAATGCCGGGAAAGAGTTCCAGCGGTCGGCGAATATCGAAATAGAATAGCCCTGCTCATCTGAGTGCCGTCAGCGACCGGATCGACGCGAGCCGGAGCGCCTTCGTGCGCCGCTCGTCGCTCGCATCACTCACACCTGCCTTGGAGCTCGCGCTCCATGAACGCACCGGCATTGCTATAATGAACCAAATTTTTCAATGAAGCTCATGGGTTTTTCGTTGCTCGCCGCCGGGTGGATATTGGTCCTGACGGCTCTGGCGCTACTGCCGTATGGGTCGTCGCAAGCCAGCTTCGTTCTGGTTGCTTTGGGTGTGGAAGGTCTAGGATTGGCGTTCGTGTTCCGCTCGCATTTGATTCCGGGCAGGGACCGCAAGTGACGCCGCTGCATGCTCCGGAATTTTCCGAATCGAGCTTCGCCGTCTGCTTCTTCCTGATCCTGCTGATTCCTTGTGCGTCCGCTGGTCTAGCGTTGATCAACGCCGGCTTGGGGCGATTCCGTAATGCGGCGCATTCGATGACCAGTGCTCTGTGCGTCATCGCCGTGGCGGCGGGCGTTTACTTTTTCGTGGGCGCGGCTTGGCAAGGTTACGCGGGCCAGCCGGCTTACGCGTTGCACGCCGCGGGCCGCGATTGGAATTGGATTGGTGCCGAGCGCTTCTTCCTGCGCGGAGTGGAGTCCGGCCGGTCCTTCGTCCCTGGCCGCGCTATTCGGACTCTTGGGCGCTGGAGTCACCGCCATCATTCCCCTAGGTAGCGGCGCCGACCGCTGGCGCCTGGGATCGAGCTGCGCTTCCACGGCCTTGCTAACCGCGGTGACGTATCCACTGTTCGCGCATTGGGGTTGGGGCGGCGGATGGCTCGCGCAGATCGGCTTTCTCGATTCGGGCGGTGCGAGTGCGATTCAGGCCGTGGGTGGCCTTACAGCTCTTTCCATCACCTGGATCCTTGCTCCACGCCGGGGCAAATTCAGCTCGGAAGGCATGCCGGCCGCGCTGCCCGGTCACAACGCGGTTCTCGTTCTGCTTGGATGTTTTCTGGCGTGGCTCGGATGGCTGGGATTGAACGGCGCAGGCGCGATCTTGTTTACAGGCGTTGAAGTGACTCGCGCTGCCCTGGTTGCGGTGAACACCACCCTGTCCGCATCCGCCGCCGCACTGGCCGCGGCAGCGATCACGCGCGCGCGCTTCGGGAAGACCGACGCGTCATTGTGCGCGAATGGCTGGGTGGCGGGATTGGTAGCTGCGAGCGCCGGTTGCGCCGTGATTCGTCCGGCGGCTGCCGTGATCATCGGCTTGATCGCCGGCGCCTTGGTGGTCTATTCGGTGGAGTGGCTGGAATTGCACCTGGGCGTGGATGATCCGGGAGGATCGGTTTCTGTCCATGCTGTCGCTGGCTTGTGGGGCCTGATCGCCGTTGGTCCATTGGCGGCCTTGCCTCCCGGCGGCGCCCCCGGGCAATGGCTGGCACAATTAGTGGGCATCGCGACTTTGATCGGATGTGTTTTGCCGCTCACCTACGGATTGAATTGGCTGCTCAACCGGATGTCGCCGCAGCGCGTGGCCATTGAAGGAGAGCGCCAGGGCTTGGATCTGTATGAGCTCGGCGCGGGCGCGTATCCGGATTTCCTCACGCACAACGAAGATTTTTGGCAGCGCTAGGCTGCGTGCGTCAGTGCTTAGCGATTAATAGCAGCAGCCCGAAAATCACCACCGGAATCAGCGCCATCGCCACATAAAACAGAATCTGCCTCGCGAGCGGTGTTTTGCGAACCTTCCAATCGCGCAACTCGGCGCGGTCTGCGACGCCCACTTGATCCAGATGCTCCAAGTCCCAGGCGAACTCGTTGGCCGTCGAATAACGGTTCTGCGGCTCGCGTTCCATCGCACGATAAATCACCTCTTGCAGCTCGGGTGAAATCTCGGGATTCAACTCGCGCGGCGGGATGGGGTTGTTCATCAGCCGGTCGTTCATGATCGCGAATGGATTCGGCCCCTGGAACGGCGTTTTGCCGGTCAGCATCTCGTACAGCATCACGCCCAGCGCATAAATGTCGCTGCGCCCGTCGCCGCGTTTGCCCTTCACCTGCTCGGGCGAGATGTAATCGGGCGTGCCCATCACTTGCGACAGCTTGGCGAACGTCAGCCGCTTGCGAGCCTTCCTTGCCCGCGATTCCGAAATCGATCAGCTTGATATGATCCTCGTCGTCGACCATGATGTTCTCGGGTTTCAAATCGCGGTGTACCACGCCGTTGCGATGGATGTAGTCGAGTGCATCGGCGATATGGATCGCGATTTTCACCGCGCGCTCGATCGGAAGTTTTTTCCCCTGCTCGTTCAGAATCTGCCGGAGGAGGCGGCCCTCCACCCACTCCATCACCATGTAAAGCGTGCTGCGATCGCCGTTGGGAAGCACCTTCATGACACCCGGGTGATCGAGCTTCTCGCCGATTTCGCCCTCGCGATGAAAACGGTCGAAAAGCACCGGGTCGGCTTCCATCTCCGGATGCGGGATCTTGATGGCGACCTGGCGTCCGTCGCGCAAATCGGTGGCTCGAAAGATGGAGGCCATGCCGCTGCGGGCGACCAAGCCTTCAATGCGGTAATGATCGAGTTGGTCGCCGGGATGGAGTGTCATGCGCTGCGCGGGTGTGCGCGCGAGAACCCCGCCAGTAAGCTAGCGTAGCTTATACGGCCGTCCTCGATACATCCCCACGCGTTCCACGCTTCGAACTCGGATTAACTGAACGCTTATATTATCGCTGCCGTCCCGATCGTTCGCAATGTCCACCAGCCGTTGCGACGCCGTGTTCAGGTTGCCGCCGTGCCCCGCGACCGCGGCCATTTCCGAGGGCGGGATGGAGTGATACAGCCCATCGCAGCACAACAGAAGGACATCGCCGGGATAGACCTGGATATCGCTGGTCTCAATGTTGACGAATAAATCCGTCCCGAGCGACCTGCTCAACACGTGGCTCTTCTCGGACTCAGACGCCTCCTTCTCGGAGATTAACCCGATGCGGGCCTGATCTTGAGCCACGGTATGATCGCGCGTCAGAAGCCTGGTCTGGCCCTGGCGGATGAGGTAACAACGCGAATCGCCCGCGTGGGCCACCACCACGCGATCGTAGCGGAATGCACAAGCGACCAGCGTAGTCGCCATCGACGTTCCGCCCGGACTGTGGGCCCGGCCGGTTTGATAGATCTGGACATTGGCTTCTTGCGCCAGGCGCATCAGCAAGGCGCTGAGCGATTCCGAGGCGGACGCTTCGCGAAATCCCGCGGTCAGGTGCTCCACGGCCGCGTGCGATGCAACCTCGCCCTTCTCGGTGCCGCCTACTCCGTCCGCCAGGACAAAGAGCCATCCATGCGATCGAGCCCTCGCGGGTGAGGCCGGCGCGACATGGCCGAGGTAGTCTTCATTGTGTTCGCGTTGGCGCCCCGGGTCGGAACGCTGCGCGAACTCGATGTCCAAAATCGCATTGGATGGACGCCCCGCGGATGGGGCGCCGCTATCTCCAGGCAAGGCGCTCAAATTGCTCATGACGAGTCATCACGGAAATGAAAACAAAAAGACGGGCGGACTTGGGAGCCCGCCCGGAACTCATGCTGTGCCCCCTCCGAGGCGCAGCTATTGCGCAGCCATGAAGCGCTTATTGACGAGTGTCGTTCGTCCCTTGGACTTGCTGGAACGCATGAAATAGATGCTACCGTAGATGGCCCACACGGCCGCGATTCCCAAAGCACACAGCGGTTCCATCTTAGTGCCGAAACCCATGAAGGGCCCGATGAGATAGAACGCCATGCAAGCCAAGTTCGCCAGCAAACCAAACACCGGGATCGCCATATGTTTGACGAAGCTATAAGCTGGGTGATTGTGAAAGGCGACGATACACGTTATGCAACTCAGCATGTAGAGCAAGAACGTGCCGAAGTTAGATGCAAGGGTGATGGTGAGCAGGGTGTTCGGGAACGCTGCCATGGCGTCGTGACTCAAATAACCGAAACTCGACCAGAAGCCCTGTGGAAGTGCTTTGACCGTTGCGTCAGACAGAGCGCCCGCGTCACCAAAGATCATGAAGACCGTAGCGCAACCAATAACTGCTGAAATCACCGCCAAGGTCCAGATGGCGCGGTGCGGCGTCAGATTCTTGGGGTGCAGCACGCCCAGGCCGCCAGACAATTCGTCGTCTTTGCCCATAGCATAGGTGACGCGAGCGCCCGTGTTCATGCACGATAGTGTGGTGCCGATCAGCGCCAGGAAAACCGTGAATGCCTCGATCAGCATAAAGGTCCGCCCATTGCCGGGGCCGAAGATGGCATCGCCGACCATGATCATCAGATCGCCGATGGGCGCCGCCGAGCCCGTCGCGGTTTGCATGGTGTATCCACTGTTCAAGACATAGTTCGCGGCAAAGTACTCAAACAAATAACAGAAGCAGCCCTGAACCAAAAGCGAGACGATGACGGCAATCGGTATGTCGCGTTTGGCGTTCTTGGCCTCGCCTCCCATGGAGGTGACCGATTCGAAGCCCACTAGGATCAGGATCGCGATGGTCGCTTGAACAAACATCGACCCGAAGCTGTGAATGCCAACCACCGAGCCCGCGGTCGGGTGCGTCTGGAAGACGCCTTTGTCGTCGTGCTCCGGATAGCTGACCGTGTAGGGAACCGGTTTGCCAGCGGCATCGAGCATCGGTTTGGGAACACCGTTCGCGTCACGCACAACCACATCGGTTGCGGTACCGTTCACGGTCTGCTTCTCGGTGGCGAACTGGTAGTTGTAAGCGTCGCCGGACATCGAGTCGAACTGCATGGCCACGCTTCCCGGAGGATGGTTCATGCGGTAGCTGAGAGCCATCACCGAGAAGACAATCAGCGCGCTGATTTGGATCACATTGATCGCGATGTTTACCGAGGTCGATCCGTTCACACCGCGCGCGGCGATGTAGGCCACCCCGAAAGCGAACACCACTGCGACCAGCATCATGAACATGGGGCCGGGATTGGAGGCGCTCATGAAGCTGGGCCACAGAGTGCCGACAATGTAACCGGCGATAATTCCCATTGTGGCCACCATCACCCCCGGGTAAATCCAATAGTACAGGTGCGAGCCCCAACCGATGATGAACTTCGCCAAGCGCGCGTAGGGCCACGCTTTTTCGTGGTTGAGGAAGGACTGTTCGGCGAAGTAATAGGAACTACCAGTTCCCGGGTACAGTTTCGCCATCTCCGCGTAGCAGACGGCCGTAGCCAAGCACAGCGCGGTCGCGAAGAGGATGCCGATCCACATCGCGGGCGATGTATTACCGGCTGTTGCCTGAGTTAAGAAAGTGATCCACAGGAAGGCGCCAGGGGCAATCAGCGCCATCGCGTTCATTGTCAGCCCGGTTAAGCCTAACGTGGCTTGCATTTGAGGTGCGTCGTTTTCGGCCATTATTATCTATCCCTTCCAAAGATTTGGTTTGTGTGGCTCGACCTGGAGCTGATTTTCCGTTTTAACTGACCTTACACTCTCCGAGGGCTTCGGTCCAATCGAAATAACTTATGCGGATCGATAGAACAAACTTACCGCTCGCTTTGGTCCCCGCAAAGTCACACCACGCGCCTAGGCCCAAAACTGTAAGGGCTATTCTATTTGCTGCGTGTTAACTTGGCCAATAGATAATTTGGATTGACATGATAACTGGACTTCCGGGGCGTGTTTGTAGCAAGAAAGAGACCTGTAAACCGATGGATCTGCTCGCGCCCTCCTCACCAATTGGAAAGGCACACACTGGGAGGGGCCAGGGTGAGAATCGGCGTTTCGTGCGATGAGCAAGGTCACCTGGACGTAGATTCACAATCTTAGTTGGTGTTTACGGTCACGGACTGGGCGCGTGCCGTCTGCGCTGTAAATCATACCGATCCAAATTTTCTATTGGCATTAGGCGGCATTTGTCGTTACCATTCCGAAAAGTAAACAGCTCCAATGCGTCGTCCGCGGCGGCCAGCATGGAGCCACCGTTCGTGCTCGCGATTGCTGTCAGGTCGTTGGACGTGCCTCGCTATTCGTGTACTCAGGGGAAGCCGATTCATTAGCCGCGCACTATTTTACAAGCAGTTCGCTTTGTTAGTACCGGAGCAGTAAGAACTTGCAACCTTCTGTGCACCCCGCCGTGTACCGGGTTCCGGCGCTTTGAGCCGGATCGAAAAACACAAGTCTATCTCAGGAGAATCTATGAAATTCGAGTATCTAAAGAGTCTCGGCGCAGTTGCTTTCTGCCTTGGGTTAGCCTCGGCTTGCGCCGCACAGGACACGCCGGCAACGCAGACGGAGGTGGCCCAAGCAACGCCACCCGCCGCGCAGGCACCTGCGGCGGCCCCTGCTGCACCCGCGGCCCCAGTCGCCCCGGCGCCACTTTCGACGCCTTCCGTAACCGGCCCAATATCGAACCTTCCGCCATTCGTGTTCGATGCCTCACCTTTCGGCAAGCTCTCGGTGAACGGCATGATCAGTGGTTTTGGCATGTGGCAAGGGAATCATGTCCCGGGTGACAGCAATTCGCAGGCCGCGCTAAGCAACGGACAGGTTTGGATTCAGAAGACCGACGGCTGGTTCCAGTTCTACCTCCAGGCGGGCGGTTACGACATTCTTTCCTTGGGGTTGCCGTTCGTCGACGCTGACAGAACGATCCATGGTCTCTATGGGCCGTTGCCTGTGGCCTTTGCGAAACTTCAGGCAGGCAAGAATACCTCCTTCCTCATCGGCGAGCTTCCCACCTTGATCGGCGCGGAGTACACATTCTCCTTTGAGAACATGAATATCGAGCGTGGCCTCTTGTGGAACCAGGAAAACGCGGTGACCAAGGGAATCCAGGTGAACCAGACCATGGGGAAATTCTCGGCGTCTTTGGCTTGGACCGACGGGTTCTATTCCAACCGCTACACCTGGTTGTCGGGCTCTTTAGCCTACACCAATGGGCCCCATGCCATATCCTTCGTGGCTGGTGGTAACTACGGGCATACTGGCTTTCAAACGTTTGCCACGCCGGTACAGAACAACGGCAGCATCTACAACGTCATTTACACGTACACGAAGGGGTCTTGGATCGTTCAGCCGTACTTCCAATACAGCAATATCCCGACGGACGCCCAGATCGGCATCGTGAAAGGCGCGTCCACCACGGGCGGCGCGATATTGGCGAGTTACGCCTTCAAACATGGGTTTTCACTCCCGGTGCGCTGGGAATATATTGCGAGCTCCGGGAACGCCGCTGAGAACGCCGTTAATCTGATGTACGGCCCGGGCAGTACGGGCACGTCAATCACCGTGACGCCCACTTTTCAATACGGAGGGTTCTTCCTTCGCGGGGATATTTCCTGGGTTCATCTCGGCAGCTATACGCCGGGGCTAGCCTTCGGGTCCAGCGGTACGGACGCGAACCAGGCTCGTGCAGTGGCTGAGATCGGCTTCATTTTTGGCGACAATATCGCGAAGAAATAGTAACCTCGCCTTACAGGAAAGGGCGGAACAGCTTTGTTCCGCCTCCCAGCTTTCGGGTGCTCCCGCATTAAAGGCAGCCTTGTCGCCTTTGCAGCGTTTGTGATTCAGACAGCGGGGGCGCTTGCTTCGAGCCAGTTGTGCTATTCACCAATAGATAATTTGGATTGAGTTCATAACGTGCTTGGCGCGCCTAGTCTGCTGCGTGATACTAAGGTGGATGGATCGAATGGATTCCGCAGCGCACAGCGCCGTGCCTAGTTTGGAAAAGCTTCAGTCGAGCGCGGCATGGCGTGGAATTGAAGCGGAGTTTTTCAAGACCGGGAACGGAGCTTCCGTCCAGGCCGGCCTGAGCGAAAGGATCGACGCGATCGCGGTTGAAGCCTATCGCGCATCCATCCAGCCGGTACTTCCACAGGGTGCCGTGATGCTGGCGGCCGGAGGCTACGGGCGGCACGAATCGTTTCCGTACGCCGCGGTCGACATTCTGGTGTTGCTCGAAGGCGAGTCGCCTTGGATTTCTTTGCGCGAGCCTCTGGCGGAGTGCGTGCGATTATTGTGGGACGCCGGCCTGCGGCTAAATCACACCGTTCGCACACTGCCGGAGTGCCTCGAGTTTCGCGAGCAGAACCTCGATTTCGCCATCAATCTTTTGGACCTGCGCTTTCTGGCCGGGGACGCGGCGCTGCATGCCCGGTTCGCCGGCAAGTGGCCGGCGTTTCTGGAAAAATACGGGGCCAAGCTGAGCCAGCACCTGGTTCAACTCACGCGCGTCCGCCATGCCAAGTATCAGAACACCCTGCACCACCGCGAGCCTGACGTCAAGGAATGTCCGGGAGGCCTGCGGGATCTTCATCTGCTGGGATCGCTGTCGCATCTGGGGCCGGAACGAACGCAGCTCGGCCAGCCGTTAACGGAGGCGGGAGCGCTGCTTTCTTCCATCCGCTGCTTTCTGCACTACCAGGCCAACAGCGATCGCAACCTTCTGGACGTCGAAGCCCAGGAGAAACTCCTTGCGCAGCCCTTTGCCCGCGCCGCGTCAATCACGGAATTCATGCGCGAATATTTTCAGCGTACCTGGGTGGTCTTCAACGAAGCGCGCCGCGCGTTGGATTCGTCCGAAAAGACCCAAAGCTCGCTGGTGGGAAATTTTCGCGATTGGCGGTCGCGCTTGTCCAACAGCGAATTCACCGTCTCGCGCGAGCACGTGCTCCTGCGCAATCCCGCGCAGCTCGATAGCGATCCGGCAGTGCTGCTCCGCCTTCTGGAATTTATGGCACGGCACGGGATTCGGCCCGCTCCCGATACCGAGCGGCGGCTCGAAGCAGCCCGGGGCGTATTCGCCGCATATTGCGCCCAACCTCGCCCCATGTGGGCCACCATCGAAAGCATCCTTTCTCTTCCGCACGCCGCGATGGCGATTCGCGCTCTCCAATACACTGGACTGTTGACCGCGCTGTTTCCCGAAATGGCGCCCATCATCGATCTCGTGCAGCCCGCGCCCGAGGATCGTTACACGGCCGACGAACAAACCTTGATGGCGCTGGAACGCGCCGGCGAACTGCGCTCCACTGCGGACCCCGCGCGTCAGAGATTCTCCCAGCTTTCTTCCGAGATCGAAAATCGGGCTTTGTTGGCGCTCGCCCTGCTGTTTCACAATACCGGCTGGGGCGCGGCGACACCCGGGGCCGATCCCGTGCAGTCCTCAATCGCTTTGGCCCGGCAGGCCATGGAACGCATCCGTGTGCCGGCCGAGGAACAACGCAACGTCGATTTCCTGATTGAGCACCAACTGGATCTGGCGGAGGTGATGAGCGGCCGCGACATTGATGATCCCGCCACGGCCCGCCAGCTCGCCGAGCGTGTCGGAACTATCGAGCGTTTGAAGCTGCTCACGATTCTGACCTACGCCGGCCCAGCCGCGCTCAGCTCCGACGCCATGACGTCCTGGCGGCTGGAGCGTCTGTGGCGTGTTTACGAAATGATGCAGCATGAACTCACGCGCGAGTTGGAAACGGAGCGCATCAAGGAAGTCCCGAGCGATGTCCCTGGCCGTCCCGGCTTCCTGAAGGGCTTCCCTGTGCGCTACCTCCGCGCGCATTCCGCGAACGATATCGAAGAGCACATGCGGCTCTACGAGGAGAGCCGGCCCACGGGCGTCGCGGTGCAACTCGATCGCATCGAAGGCGCCTACCGCTTGACCGTGATCGCGCGCGACATGCCGGCGTTGTTCGCTTCCTTCGCGGGCGCGATTTCGAGTTTCGGCCTGGACATTTTGAAAGCCGAGGCATTCTCCAACGCGCGCGGCATCATTCTGGATACGTTCGTATTCGGGGACCCGCAACGGACGCTGGATCTGAATCCGTCCGAATCCGAGCGATTGCTCGATTTAATCCGGCGCGTGGCGCTGGGCAAAACGGACGGCCAGCGCTTGTTACGCAGCCGCGCTCAGGCGGATCCCAAGAAGCGCGGCACCCCTCCACAGGTGCACTTTGATTCCGACGCCTGCGAGACGGCGACGCTGGTAGAGATCGTGGCGGAAGACCGGCCGGGATTGCTCTACAACCTCGCGACCGTGTTCTCTTCCACCGCTTGCAACATCGATGTCGTGCTGATCGACACCAAGGGCCATCGCGCCATTGACGTTTTCTATGTCGCGCACGACGGGCAGAAGTTGTCGCCCGAGCTGCAAGCGACGCTTAAGGACAAGCTGCTGGCAGCGTGTTAGTCTTTACGAGCAACGCCCGCACGTAAGCTTGCGGAGTCCAGCGCGTAACTGTCCGCCGCGGCATGTCGAGACCGAGCGACTCGCCCACGGCCCGCAGGAACTCCACGCAATCGCGGTCGAGCAGCGAGAATTGATGTCTGCAATCCCACTGCCGAGCCACTTTCCACGATCGTCTGTAATCCGCCTCATCCACCCGCACAATCAGCTCCTCGGTAATCGCCTGGAAGCTGTGAGTCTTCATCTCATCCAATGTGCGGCCGGGAACCGTCCGGACCAGAGTGCTGCGATTCCCCGTGCTCCCCTCCGGATAGAGCCCGAAAGCTCGAATAGTGCTGCGCCGGTGAACGCTGTCCTCAATCCCCCAGAGCACGAAGGCGTGGCCGGTGGCGCTGCCGCCGCGAGCGGCCAGAATGACATAAAAGGATTTGCGGGTGCGTTGGGTACGAAGATCCAGCGTTTTGGTGTTCTGGGCGTGGAGCGTGGGAGTTAGAGCGGCGAAAACGATCAAGACCAGAATGCAGATTCGCACAACGCGGCCTTCTGTGATTATACGTGGCGGAATTCTGCTGGCACGGGAGCAGGAGCGGATCGGGAGCCTTGTTTGGCCTGATACATCGCTGCGTCGGCGGCGGCGATCAACGCTGGCGCGCTGGCGGCATGATCGGGCATGGCTGCGATTCCGATGCTGAGGCTGATAGGCGCCTCGCTGCCGTACGACGCCACCGTGGTGACGGCGATCCGTTCGAGGACTCGATTGCGAACGACTTCGGCGGCCGCGGGATCGGCATGCGGGAGGATCATGGCGAATTCGTCGCCGCCCAGCCGGGCGCACGTGTCGGTGGTCCGGCAACAGGAAACCAGCACGCGCGCCACGGCCTTGAGTACCTCGTCGCCGGTCTGGTGTCCATAGCGATCGTTGACCTCTTTGAAGTAGTTCAGGTCGATCATCAGCAACGACAGTGGCCCCCAGCGGCGTGCGCGCGCCACTTCCATGTTGATCACCTCTTCAAATTTGCGCCGGTTATAGAGACCGGTGAGAGGATCGGTGACCGCCAGATCCAGCAGCTTGGCGTTGGCTTCCTCGAGACGCTGCTTGTACGACAACAGGACCTCGGTGCGCTGCCGGACCAGCAGTTCGAAGGCGTTGTGAAGTGAATCTCCGTCTCCGTCAGCGTTCGCCGCGAAGACCACAGCCGACGGGATTTGTACACCGCTGACGGCTTCCTGTGCCTGTTGTTTCAGGACTGCTTCGTACGCTTTCTGGAGCGCGAAGTATCCGAGTTGGTACCGATTCTCGTCGATGACCGCCGAGACGACACCCTGTTCCAGCAAGGGCCGCACTGGGTCGCTGTTGGTGAAACCGACGCAGGGCCTCCGGACGCCCAATTGTTCGATCGCGCCCGCGATGGCCACCAGATCCTCGCTCCCGATGTAGTATCCGTTCACCGGGCCGAAGGACTCCAGCAGTTCCGGCGTAATTGCGTCCGGCGCCGCGGATTTCAACCAGCAAGGCGCTTCTTCGATCCGGCCCGCATAGAGCGACAATGCTGCCCGGAATCCGGCATAGCGCCGCGCCAGATGAAACTCATCAAGAGAACCGGGAAAGGAAAGAATTCGCCCACGCCCTCCCATCAACTTGGCGAGCGCTTCGCCGGCCAGCGCCCCGGCCTGGTGCAAATCCGGACTCACATACGCCGCCCGCCGGCTCCCCGGGGCATCGGCATGCAACGTTACCACAGGCGTGCCGTTGCGCGCGTGCCGGTCAATGAGATCGTCGAGGGCGCTGCTGTGCGCCGGCATCAGCGCGATGGCGTCCACCGGATTTGCGAGCAGCGTCTCCAGAATCTTGCGTTGCCCGCTTACGTCGCGCCGCTCCGTCGTCAGGTCCTGCACTTCCACGCCGAAGCTCGACAAATCGAATGTCGCTTCCCAAACTCCTTGCCACAGCAAATCGAAGAAGTCCTCCGGTTGGATGGGTGCCACAACAGCGATCGTTACGTTGTCCCCCAATTCGCGGAGCCTCTCTATCGTTATCGCTTCGGTGGCCGGATTCTTTAATGACGCGAGAATTTGGACTAAGCTGTTTCGATGGTCAGCGGCTGCGGTTGTTTGCCGTCTATATCTTCGATGCCGAGCTCGGCCGCTACCGCCGCCGCAACCAACACGCTTCCGGAGCGTTTGGGAAGCTCTGGATCGCGCCACAAAGCCGCGATCACGCGTCCGATAAACTCGGGGCTCTCGCTGTTGGAGAGATCAAACCAGCCCGAAGCCAGCACAGCCTCTGTCCGTACGAGTCCGGGATACAGCGAAATCGCAGCGATGCCGTGCGGGCGCAGTTCGACTGCCATGTCGCTAGTCATCTTATCGGTCGCGGCTTTCGAAACGCCATAGATCACATTGCCCACGTATTTGCGCGCGGCCCAATAACTGATGTTCACGATGAGTCCTTGACGTTGCGGGATCATCATTTTGGCCGCTAGCGATGCAGCAACCCACGCGGCACGAACTCCGCCGTCCAGCATGCTGGCCCAGCGATGTGTGGGCTGCTCCCAAAACGGGAGTGTCCAAGTAAACCGGCCGTCCTCCAGCATGCGCTCGTAGCCGCCCCAGGCCGAATTGACGAGCACGTCCAGCTCCCGGGAGTTGCTCGAAGGCGGCTCGCGTTTGCGAATCATCCAGGTGATCGCAGGTAATTCTGTTGATCGCGAGTGGGAGATCCGCGGAGGCTATGCTACGACCAGTGGCGAAAACGTCGAATCCAGCCTTGGCCAGCGCGATCGCCACGCCGCGTCCCACTCCCCGGCTCGCGCCCGTGACCATTGCAACTGGCATCTGATTAGTTTAGTGCGAGACTGGAGGCAGGTGCATATGCGATTTGTTCTTGTCCTCCTGGCCGTCACTGTGATAGCGCAGCAGAAACCCAAGGCCGAGATCAGCGAAATGAGAGCGACCGGCTGCGTGCGGCAAGCCGAGGGAAGCCACTGCTTGTTGCTTCAAACGCTGGATGGCGCCACCACGTACACGTTCCTCGCTTCGCCTCAGCCCGAGCTCGGCAGCGTGATCACTATCACGGGCAAGGCGCACGAAGGGCGCAGCGCATGCAAACAGGGAATCTCGATTGATGTGACAGACTGGGAACCGACCGGCGAAATGTGCGATACGCCGAAGAAATAGCGTCTAGAGCAGCCGGAAATTCACTTCGATCTGCGCTTGCACCGGCACGGGCTTGCCGTCTTTCTTGCCCGGGCTGAACTTCCACTTCTCGACCGCTTCCACCGCTTTTTGGTCCAGACCCAGGCCGAGCGGGCGCAGGATCTTGATGTCGCGCGGTTTCCCGTTTTCATCCACCACCACGTAGAGCAGCACGGTGCCCTGGAACTTGGCCTTGCGCGCTTCTTCCGAATACTCCGGCTCCACCTTATAAAGGATGCTCGGCGGAGAGACGCCGCCACCAATCCGGTAAGCGCCGCCGCCCATATTGCCGCCCGAACCTGGGCCAAATCCCGGTCCCGAGCCCGGCCCAACGCCGCCGCCGCGTCCGCTGCCCATTCCGCCGCCCGCACCAAAACCATTCGATGCTAGCCCCGACTTCGCCAGGGGATCACCGAGATTGGGTGTGTCCACCTTAGGGATGTTCGCGTCCGGCTGAATGATCAGGGTTGGATCCATGACGAGCTTGGGATTGTCCGGCGGCTTGACCGTGGGAGGTACGAACTGCTTGTTCGCGAGCTTCGGCAGTTTTCCCTTGCTGACTGGCGTCGGAGAACGATCGCCGCCGCCGCCGCCGCCATGCATCGCATCTTTCTTGACGGTCGGCTTGTATGGCGCGAGGTCGGGAGCAATAAGATCGATCTGCTGCTTCACTGCTTGTTGCACCGCTTTGTTGGTTCCCAAAAAGAGCAACAACGCGATGGCAGCCCCATGAATCAGACATCGAGGTCAGCCCGGCGCGCTTCTCCTGCCCTCCGTAAAACCCCCATATTTCCTTAACTGGTACAGGTTTTGACGTCACCTCCAAGGGAGGAAGCTTGGGAGGGTGAATCAGTTCCTTGATACTGCGAGCCAGAGAGCGAAAGAAGGGCTCATCGACGTCGCTATTCAATAACAGATTGAGCTCGTCGTCCGGTTTGTCTGCGGGGTTCCCGCCCGGATACGCCATCGGATCGTGATGAGCAGACATATCTTCTACTGCGCCTCGAATTACGCTCAGTTGGTAGACGTTTCAACGCCCCGTAAAGGTTGCATTCGAAACCTACGCCCAATTCTACCATTTCCGTGAATCTGTCAACTACAGTTATGAGAAATAGAAGACACTTAACCACCTACACTGGAAAGTAAGCCATGCCAGACGAACCTCTCCTGCTATTCGACGGGCGGTGCGGGTTCTGCCGGATCTGGATTGAATACTGGCAGGCTATCACACGCGGCCGCATAGCCTGCGCTCCGTCGCAGGAAGCTGGCAGCCGATATCCGCAGATTCCACCCGACGAATTCGCGCAATCCGTACAACTGGTGATGCCGGGCGGGCAAGTGCTGCGCGGCGCCCGAGCCGTATTCGTGACGCTAACCTACGCTCCTGGAATGGCTTGGCTGCTATGGGCGTACGAGCATCTGCCCGGGTTTGCGGCTCTCACCGAGGCGGCCTATCGGCTGAGTTGCCGCGCATCGCACGTTCTTTTACCACCTCACGCGGCTCACGTTCGGGAAGCAGCATCCGGCCGCTGGAATCGGCAAAAACCGAATGGCTTTTTGTGCGGTTGCTCGCGGCAATCTATTTGTCGGCCTTTGCCTCGCTTGCGGTCCAGATCACGGGATTGATCGGCGATCGCGGCATTCTGCCGGCTTCCCGGCTACCTTGCGTGTTGTCTCGCGCAATCTTGGAGTCCGCGCCTACTGGGAAACGCCCACCATCTTTTGGCTGGCGCACGGCGACAGGTTGCTCGAAGCCGCGTGCTGGGCGGGCGCTGCGATTTCCGTGCTGCTTTTCTCCGCATTGCTCGCGGGCTACCTGGAGACGAATTGCGCTGATCTGTCTCTATGTCCTCTATCTCTCGCTGTGCACCGCCGGTCAGGATTTCCTTTCGTTCCAGTGGGACGCGCTGCTGCTCGAGGCCGGCTTTCTCGCCATCTTCCTGGGCAATTCGAAAACTGTGGTGCTGCTGTTCCGCTGGCTCCTGTTCCGGCTGATGTTTCTCTCGGGCGCGGTGAAGCTGACCAGCCACGATCCAGTGTGGCGCGATTGGACGGCCCTCGCGTTCCATTACATGACGCAACCGCTGCCTACGCCGCTCGCCTGGTACATGTATCAACTCCCGATCGGGTTCCAGCGGTTTTCCACCGCCAGCGTTTTGTTCATCGAGCTCGGAGTTCCGTTCTTGTTTTTTGCGCCGCGGCTTTGGCGATTTTGCGGGGCGAGCCTCGCGCTCTCTCTGCAAGCTCTGATCTTCCTCACTGGGAACTACACGTTTTTCAATTTGCTCACTATGTCGCTGTGCGTGTTTCTGTTCGACGACCGGGCGCTTCAGAAATTGCGCCTCCGAGCGCGGACGGCGCGGACCAGCGCTGTCGCAGTGGCGGCGATCGCCGTCGTCATTGTTGTGCTGAGCCTATCCGAACTCCACGAGATGTTCCTCGATGCGTCGCCCGAGCTGGTGAACACCGTGGTGCGCGTTGCAGCGCCGTTGCAGATCGCGAACACCTACGGCCTGTTCGCTTCGATGACCATCACACGCCCGGAAATCATCGTGCAAGGCTCGAACGACGGCATCACTTGGATCGACTTCGCGTTCCCCTACAAGCCCGGCGATTTGCGCCAGCCGCCGCATTGGGTGGCGCCCTATCAGCCGCGTCTCGATTGGCAGATGTGGTTCGCCGCGCTATCCGATCATCGAAGCTCGCCCTGGTTCACGAATTTCATGCTGCGTTTGCTGCAGGGTTCGCCCGCGGCGCTGGGCTTGCTCGCCACCAATCCATTTCCCCAAGCGCCTCCCAAGTACGTGCGGGCTCTATTGTTCGACTATTCGTTCACCGATTTCGCCACGCGCCGCGCGACGGGCGATTGGTGGAAGCGTGAGCCGCGCGGGCTGTTTTTTCCGGCGATCTCGCTCGACGATTTGAGATCGCTTAGGTAGGCTTCGCGGACTCAACACGCATCAAAGATTCTGCGATACTCTTCGTCAGTCAGCCCAGCAACCCGAACCGATATACAATCAGGCCTGGAAGCGTTGAAGGACAAAAACATAAGATGCCATTTTCTCTGGCGAATGTCTTAATCAACCCAGGGTTCATATCCTGATCTGGGAGGAAGACGGGACCTACATCGCCAAGTGCTTGGACATTCCCGGCTGCATCTCTGAAGGTGCCACACCCGATGAAGCGCTCGCGAACATCCATGACGCGATCAGACTCTGTCTCAGCGTAATCAGCGAAGACCAGGCCAAGCCGACGCCGGACGTTCCTCAAGTGGAGATCATCGAAGCTCCAACCTCAGATTTCCTGGAAGCTCGCTAGCAGCTACCCGATCACGAAAAAGCCCGTCTCGACGCGATCGCCCGCGATCCGGTTCCACATCACGCGAGCTTTGCCATCCGCGACGGCGTGCTGGAAATCGACCACTTGTCCGGTGTGCAACGCGGCATAGGCGTGCATGGCGCGGAATCCGTGCGTGCTGTAGTCCATCAGTTGGCCGGTGATCTCTTGCCGCGAGGGATCTTCGAAGGAAAGCTTGAGCGGACCTTGGCCGCTTTATAGCGTCGTTCGGAGCGGCGATCGTCGGCTGACATATGAATCGGGCGGGCAGCCGCGCTAGGAGGCGCAGGACTGCCGCACGGCCTCCCTTCCGTAAAGTTTCAACTTGCGGCTGAGCGTCCGCCGCGAGATGCCCAGCAGTTCCGCGGCCCTCTGCTGATGGCCATTGGTCTGTGCCAGCACTCGCAGGATGGTGTTGCGTTCCATGCCATCCAGGTTCGCCGTGGGGACCGTGAGCACGGGCGCCGGATTCAGCGAGGATACGCGATGGATGCGAGCACTAAGATCTTCGTCGCCGATCTCCTCTCCGCGGGCCAATACCGCGGCCTTCGTCACCACGTTGCGCAGTTCGCGCACGTTGCCGGGCCAGCGATGCCGCTGCAATGCTTGAAGAGCCTCAGCGGAAAAGTGCCGGTTCAGGTTGGATTGTTTGAGGAAATGTTCGGCCAGCGGCACAATATCCTCGGGGCGCTCGCGCAAGGGCGGCACGCGCAGACAGATCTGCCCCAAACGATGGTACAGATCGCTCGCGGAACTGTCCAGTCTCCACCATCTGCTCCAGATCCTGATTGGTGGCGGCCACGATGCGAACGTCGATGGTCACTTTCCGGGTTCCGCCCAACCGGTAGTAAGCGACGCCGTCCAGAACTCGCAGAAGCTTCACTTGCATGCGCGGCTCCAACTCGCCCACTTCGTCCAGGAACAGCGTTCCGTGGTTGGCCAGCTCGAACAGCCCCGGTTTAGGCGAGTCGGCTCCGCTGAAGGCGCCCCTTTCGTAGCCGAACAGCTCGCTTTCCACCAGATGCTCCGGCAGCGCCGCGCAACTGACATCCACCCAAGGCTTGGAGCAACGCAGCGAATAATGATGGACGGCCCGCGCGATCAGCTCTTTGCCGGACCCGCTTTCGCCTGTAATCAGAACAGCTGCATTGGTTTGCGCGATCCGTTCCACCAGCTCGATGAGCTGCTGCATCCCCGGGCTCGAAATGATCGCCGGCATGCCTAAGTACAGCTTCGCCTGAGGGTATATCGGCACTATCCTGCATTTCGACCGATTCAGGGGACGCCAGCATGGTACTTCAGTTCCGTTCGCTTCAGTGGAATCACCAAGGGAGTACCACACTAGAGCCGCACCGGATTAAGACGACAGAATGTCGCAGGCACTCTAGCCCGGCACACGACAAATTGGCCTAGTCTCCTATCGGCTGGCGCTGATTCGTGCCGATGAATCAACTGGATAGCGCCGTCAACCTTTGGAAGCGAATCTGCAATGTCACCATCACACATGCTTGGGTTGACGATCGGGAAACGAATGTCCTCCATTGCGAAGATCTACGTTGCGGCGATCGTCCTGATCGGCGCGGCGGTCACGGTGACGCAGTTAACCCAATGGCAATCCGCAGGATCTGCTTCGGCTTCGTTTGCTATTTGATCCTGTCGGTCTGGCGCTTCGCGTTTGAAAGTGGCGCTGCCTGGAATCAGCGGCGCGCTTTCGGTGCTGTTCATCTTCATCATTTTCGGGATCGTGGAACTCACGGTGCCGGAAGCGCTCGTGATCGGGTGCTACGGCGACGTTCTGTCCAGTGTCTGTGGAATAACCAACAGCGGCCCAAGTGGCATCAAGTGCTGTTCAATCTAGGCAGCATGGCGATTACGATCGCCACCGCCGGCGCGGTTTATCATTCCGGCGGCGTTGCAGCGGGGCCATCTGGAGCCCGCGCTGAAGCTGTTCGTGACGGCCACGGTGTTCTTCGGAATGAACACCTTCCCGGTGGCCGGCGCCATCGCGCTCACGGAACGCAAATCGCTGCTGCAGATTTGGCGGGAATGCTATAACTGGTCCTTTCCGTATTACCTGCTGGGCGCGGTCATCGCGGGCGTGGCCAGCGCCGTGAACCGCCATTTCGGCTGGCAAACCGCGCTGCTGGCCATCCCCGTGGTGTATCTGATCTATCGCTCCTACTACCTTGCATCTGGGCCGCATGGAGGACGAGAAGAAGCACGCCGAGGAAATGGCTTCGCTGCACCTGCGCACCATCGAGGCGCTGGCGCTGGCCATCGAAGCCAAGGATCACACCACGCACGATCATCTGCAGCGCGTGCAAGTCTACGCCGTCGAGATCGGCAAAGAGCTGGGCCTGAATCGACACGCAACTGGAGGCCCTGCGCGCCGCCGCGGTGCTGCACGACATCGGCAAGCTGGCGGTGCCGGAGCACATCATCTCGAAACCCGGCAAGCTGACGCGCGAAGAGTTCGAGAAGATGAAGATCCATCCGGTGGTGGGCGCCGAAATTCTGGAGCGCGTGCGCTTCCCCTATCCGGTGACGCCCATCGTCCGCTCGCACCATGAACGCTGGGATGGCACGGGATATCCGGATGGACTGAAGGGCGAGCAGATTCCGATCGGCGCGCGGATTCTGGCGGCGGTGGATTGTCTGGACGCGCTGGCATCGGACCGGCAATATCGCCGGGCGCTGCCGCTGGACGAAGCCATGGAGAAGGTGGCCGCGGAAGCCGGAATCGGCTTCGATCCGAAGGTGGTGGAGGTTCTGCAGCGGCGCTATGTGGAGCTGGAAGCCTTGGCGCAGGCCGGGGAAGCTGGAGCCGGGCCAAGCTTTCCACCGGCGTCAAAGTGGAGCGTGGCCTGGAGCCGGCCGCCGGATTCGAAAGCACCCGCCAGCCGGCGGTCCGGCGAGCGTGTCCGAGAATTTCCTCGCCTCCATCGCCGCGGCGCGGCAGGAAGTGCAACATCTGTTCGAACTGGCGCAGGACCTGGGCAATTCTCTCAGCCTGAACGAAACGCTTGTCGCTGCTGGCGCATGCGGCTGAAGCGCATGATCCCCTACGATTCGCTGGCCATCTATGTTCTGCGCGAAGACCGCCTGCGGGCCGAATATGTCAACGGCGAAAACTTCCGGCTGTTCTCCTCGCTCGAGATTCCGCTGGGCCAAGGCCTGTCGGGCTGGGTGGCGGAGAAACGCAAGCCGATCGTCAACGGCAATCCGTCGGTGGAGCCCGGCTATCTGGACGACGAAACCAAGTTCACCACCATGCGCAGCGCGCTGGCGGTTCCGCTCATCGGATTGAACGGCACGGTGAGCGTGCTGACGCTCTATCACACGCGAGCGCGACGCGTTCACCAACGACCATTTGCGCATTCTGCTCGCGATCGTGCCGAAGCTCGCGCTTTCCATCGAAAACGCCCTGCGCTTCCAGCAGGCGGAAAGCTCGGCGTCCACCGATTACATGACCGGGCTGCCCAATGCCCGCTCGCTGTTCCTGCACCTGGACGGAGAACTGGCGCGCTGCCGCCGCCTGAATTCGCCGCTGGTGGTCCTGGTGTGCGACATGAACGGCTTCAAACAGGTGAACGACAAGTACGGACACCTGGAAGGCAACCGCGTGCTGCATTCGGTGGCCAAGAAGCTGAAGGAATCCTGCCGCGAGTACGACTATGTGGCGCGCATGGGCGGCGATGAGTTCGTGCTGGTGCTGCCGGGTCTGCGGCCGGACCAGCTGCAGCAAAAGATCCAGCGCTTGAAGGCCATCACGGCTGAGGCGGGCCAGGACATCTGCGCCCAGGAGACGCTGTCGCTGAGCATCGGCCACTCCATGTTCCCCGAAGACGGCGCGGATGCCGACCAGCTGCTGAGCGAAGCGGACCGGCGCATGTATATCGCCAAGCAGAAAGAAAAGCTGAGCGTGGTGGGACGCGCGCGGATTCGAATTTGAACCCACGGGCACCTGGTAGGCGCCCGATGCTTTCCGTCCTGCTCTGCGCCAAGCCCGGCGAATCCTGCTGACTGTGCTCGTCGGCGGTCTGCTCGGCGCGACGCTGGTCCGGCTGGGGCCGGGCTTTGGCGTGGATGAGCGCGAACTCGATAGTCGTCTCGAGCGCCGATAGCCAGCAGGCCATCCGAGCGGAGCGCGCCAACGACAACAACATCGCGTTGTTTTATGTCCGCTACCTCGAAGGCTTTGTCCGCGGCGATTTCGGATTCTCGCGATCGCTCAACCGGCCCGTGGCGGAGCTGCTGAAACGAGCGGCTGCCGCTGACGCTGGAGTCGCTTGGGCACCGGCGTGCTGCGGGGGCGAGTCTTGGGCCTTGCGCTCGCGTTGCTGACCGTCTGGTGGCGCGCACCTGGCGCCGACTTTGTGCCGGCGTTGCTCAGCGGATTATGCCTGGCCGCACCGGCGGCGGTCGATCGCGCTGGTGTTTCTTTGGATGGGTCCCTGGATCGGGGCAGCCGTCCGCTGGGCCATTGCCGCTGGTGGTGTTTCCGCATGTGTATCGCTACGCCAAAAACCAACTCATCGCTACCTCGCAATCGCCTCACGTGGTAGCCGCCGCAGGCCAAGGGTTTGAGCCGTTGGCGCGTGTTGTGGGCGCACGTTTTCACTCCTGCCGCGCCGCAGCTCGCAGCCTTGGCGGGGATTTCGGTGAGCCTGGCCTTTGGCGCGTCCATCCCCATCGAAGTGATCTGCGACAGTCCGGGCGTCGGGCAACTGGCTTGGCGCGCGGCCATGGATCGCGACTTGCCGCTGCTGGTCACCATTACCGTTCTGGTGGCTTTGATGACGCTGGTCGTCAACAGTCTGGCCGATTTAGCGCTCGCTGCCTGGAAGCCCGAATCTGGGAGTACTGCCGCATGAGCCTGAAGCAAAAGATCGCGCTCGCGGTACTGGCCGCGGCTGTGGCGGCCTCACTCGGAGCCGGATTGTTCACCCCGCACTCGTATGCCGAGCAATCCCGGGAATTCATCAGCGCTCCTCCGTCGGCGCACTTTTGGCTGGGCACCGACGAATTGGGACGCGACCGCTTCGCGCGGCTGCTCTATGGCACCCGCGTTTCGCTGCTGCTCGCGCCGGCGGCGGCGTTGCTTTCCACCCTCATCGCCGCGTTGATCGGCGGCGCCGCTGGCTACCTGGGCGGACGCTGGGAGCGGCTGCGTCACCGCGGGCGTCGATCTGTTTCTTTCGCTGCCCTGGCTGTTCCTGCTGCTGGCCGTCCGGGCCTTGCTGCCGCTCAACACGTCGCCGGTGACGTCCGTGATGATCACGTTTCTGCTGCTCGGCTGCCTGGGATGGGCCGCGCCCGCGCGCATGATTCGCGCCGGGACACGAACGCTGGTGAACTCGGACTTTCTGGTGCAAGCCAGCGCCAGCGGAATCTCGCGATGGCGCGCTATTCTGGCGCCACCTGCTCCCGAATCTGCGGCCGATTCTTCTGGCCCAATTCTGGATTTCGATTCCGCTCTTCATCTTGAGCGAAGCCAATCTCGGGCTGCTCGGATTGGGCGTCTCCGAACCGCTGCCATCCTGGGGCGCTATGCTGCGGGATCTCGAAAACTACTCGGCCGTGCTGCAGAACCCCTGGATGCTGGCGCCCGGCTGTGCTGCTGGTGGCGGTGGTCGGTTGCCTGCAGCTTCTGTTGCGTACCGAGGAGGCGCCCGCATGTTGAAACGCCGCATGTTGAAACGCCGCATGTTGAAACGCCGCATCTTGAAACGATGGATAGCCGTGCTCGCGCTGTTGGGGGCGGCGGGAGCAACCTGGGCGAGCGAGCTGCGTTTCTGTTTGCGCGCCGATCCCAAAACGTTCCATCCGCTGCTAGTCGAGGACGAGGCTTCCGATACCGTCCGCTACTTGACCGGCGGCGTGCTGATCCGCTTGAATCGCTACACGCAGGAGCTGGAAGGCGAACTGGCCACCAAGTGGAAGGTTTCCGAAAACGGCCGCCGCATCGACTTTGATCTGCGCCCCGGCGTGCGCTTTTCCGATGGCACTCCGTTCACTTGCGAAGACGTAGTCTACACCATGCGCGAATTGATGGACCCGGAGCTGCATTCGCCATCCGGCGACGCGTTCCGCTCGGCGCCCGGACGCGGTGGAATCGCGTTGCACGGGAACTTCGGCGGTGACGGTGCGCTTTCCCGGCCCGGTAGCGGCGCTCGCGGCGCAATTCGATCAAGTGGCGATCTTGTCCGCGCATTCCGCCGCCAAAGAGTCCGCCGTGCTCGGCCCCTTTGCAGTGGGCGAGTACAAGCCGGGCGCGTACGTGCTGTTGCGGCGCAATCCCAACTATTGGAAGCACGATGCGAACGGACAGCGCGCTGCCCTATCTCGACTCGATCCGGCTCGAGATCCAGCAGAATCGCGAACTGGAGCTGCTGCGATTCCGGCGCGGCGAACTCGACATCGTCAACAAGCTCGATCCGGAAATGTACGACCGGCTGTCCGCGGAGATGCCGCACTCGGTTGTGGACGTCGGGCCCGTCGCTCGATTGGGAAGTCGTATTTTTCAACCAGGTGGAAAGCGCGCCGCTGCCCGAGTACAAGCGCCGCTGGTTCCGCTCCGACGATTTCCGGCGTGCCATCTCGCAGGCCATCCGGCGCGATGACATCGTCCGGATCGTCTATCGCGGCCACGCGCGCGCCGGCAGCCGGACCGGTTTCGGTTGCAAACCGCTTCTGGTTGAATCCCGCGATCAAACCGCCGTCCGGCTCGGAAAGCTGCAGCGCATGGCACTTTTGCAACACGCCGGGTTTCGACGAGCAGGGAGCGCGCTGCTCGATCGCGATGGCAACAAGGTGGAGTTCTCGATGATCACCAACGCGGGCAACAAAGCTCCACGAGCGCATGCTGGCGCTGATCCAGCAGGATCTCGCGCGGTTCGGCATCCAACTCAATGTCGTAACGCTGGATTTCCCGTCGCTTATCGAACGCATCAGCCGCAGCTTCAATTACGAAGCGGTTCTCATGGCCTTCACCAACCTGGATCTCGACCCCAGCGGCCAGATGAACATTTGGGTCAGCTCGGCGGCGAATCACCAGTGGAATCCCAACGAAAAGACGCCCGCGACGCCTTGGGAAGCCGAGATCGACAAGCTGATGACGGCGCAGATACGGATCGCAGGACCGGGCCAAGCGCAAAGCTGTATTTCGACCAGGTGCAGCAGATTGTCGCCGACAAAGCGCCCATGGTGTTTCTGGTGAATCCGAACGCGCTCGTCGGCGGTCTCGCCGAGCGTGAAGAACGTCACCCCGGCCGCGCTCAGCCCGCAGATCTATTGGAATGCCGACCGTTTGCAGATCGGAGGTACGCTCGTCAGCCGCAGATGACAAAGCAACGATGACCAGTCTTCTCGAAGCGCGCTTGTCGGTGAATTATCCCAATAAACCTGGGGTGCTGCGCGATGTGCGCCTGGAAGTTCGCGAAGGCGAGATGGTTGGGCTGGTCGGCGAAAGCGGATCGGGCAAAAGCACCATCGCGCTGGCTTTGCTGCGGCTGCTGGAACACAAGGGCGCTTCGATCACAGGTCGAAATTCTTTTCAAGGGCCGGGATTTGCTGCAACTGCGCGCGAAGGAGATGCGGCAGATTCGCGGCCGCGACATCGCGCTGGTGTTGCAAAGCCCGCTCGCGTCGCTGAATCCGGCGCTGCGCATTGGCACTCAAATGGCCGAAGCCTGGCGCGCGCACGCTTCCCGCGAAACATCGAAGCAATGGAAGAACGAGACGTTGCGGCTGTTCGAGCGCGTGAGCCTGCCCGCCGAAGAATCGTTCTTGAGCCGTTATCCGCGGCAGTTGAGCGTGGGTCAAGCCCAGCGCGTGCTGATCGCGATGGCCGTGCTGCACAAACCGCGGCTGCTCATTGCCGACGAGCCCACCAGTGCGCTGGATGCCGTAACGCAAAGCGAAATCCTGGAGCTGTTCCGCAGCCTGAATCGCGAAATGAACATGGCCATGCTCTTCATCTCGCATGACCTACTGGCGGTGGCGTCGCTCTGCTCGCGAATCGCGATTCTACAGCGCGGCGAAATCATCGAAAGCGGCCCCACCGGACAAATGTTCCGCGATCCGCACACCGTGGACACGCGCGCATTGCTCGAAGCGGTGATGCGGAACTCGGTGGCCGCCACGGAATTTGTACGCAATCCGGAACCCGAGGAGGCCGAAGAGGCCCCCAGCACCTCCGAAGTCTAGGCTCCGTTGAACTTCACCGGCCGCGCGACCTTTACGGCCGAATTCTTCAGCAACTCCGCCAACACGTTGTCCGCCACCGGCTGATCGGTCTGGATCACCGAGATCGCTTCGGTCCCGGCCTCCTTGCGGCCCAGCGAGAACGTCGCGATGTTGACTCCGTTCTTTCCGAATACGTCGCCGATGTACCCGATCACGCCCGGCACATCTTCGCTTTTGACGAACGTGAGATTGCCTTCCAGCGTGGCTTCGCAATGCGTGCCGTCGATTTGCATCAGCCGCGGCTGGTCCATCACAACCGCGCCTTCCACGGAGGTAACGCCGGTGTCGGTCTCCAGATCCAGGCGAACCGAATCGATGTGCGCGACGCGTTTTTCGTGCCGCTCGGCGACGGTTAGGCCGCGGTCGCCCGCGATCTGCATGGCGTTGATCGAATTTGCCTTGCGAGCGAGCGATCGCTGCAGCACGCCCGGCCAGGCCCGCGTTGCGAACCAGGTGCGTGTTGAACTCGGCGATCTTGCCGAAGTAGACCAGCCGCACGGCCTTCGGATTACCAGTGGAGATGTAGGACGCAAAGCTGCCCAACCGCTCGGCCAGCTTGCCGTAGGGCCCCAGCGTTTTGTACTGCTCGGGAGTGAGGGCGGGCAGATTTACGGCGTGCAGCGCCGCGCCGTTCTGCAGGTATTCAACGATTTGCTGTGCGATGCGCATGCCCACTGTTTCCTGCGCTTCTTCGGTGGAACCGCCGATATGCGGCGTGGCCACCAGGCTCTCAATCGCGAACAGCGGATCGTTGGGCGATGGCGGTTCGGTCTCGAAAACATCCAGCGCGGCGCCGCCCACCTGTCCGGAAGCCAGCGCCTCCACGCAGCGCGTCTTGATCGATCAGCTCGCCGCGCGCGCAATTGATGATCCGCGCGCCTTTCTTCATTTTCGAGAACGCGTCGCGCGAGAGCAGCCGGAACGGATTCGGGCGTGAGCGCGGTGTGAAGCGTGATGTAATCGCTCTCGGCGATAGAGTGTCGGCAGGTCCACCAGCGCGACCCCGACGTCTTTCGCGGTTTGCGAATGAACATACGGATCGTGAGCGATGATCCGCATCTCGAACGCCGCCGCGCGCTTCACCACCTCGCGCCCGATGCTGCCCAGGCCGATCACTCCCAGTGTTTTGGCGCGCAGTTCGTTCCCCATGAACTTGCGTCTTCTCCCATTTGCCGGATTTCACCGACGCGCTGGCGTTGGGGATGGAACGCGCCAGCGACAACATCAACGCCAGTGCGTGCTCGGCCACCGACACCGCGTTGCCGCCCGGCGTGTTCATCACCAGGACGCCCGCGGCGGTGGCCGACGGCAGATCGACATTGTCGACGCCCACGCCCGCCCGCCCGATCACGCGCAGATTTGGCGCGGCCGCCAGCACGGCTTTATCCACCGTGACGGCGCTGCGCACGATAAGCGCGTCGGCCCCGGCCAGGTGCTGCATGTATTCTTTTGGATTGGAAACAATGACTTCCCATCCCGGCTGTTGCTGCAGCAGCTTCACCGCTCCCGGAGCCAGCGACTCGGCAATCAGAATTCGCATGTTTGTGTGTAGGGTATTAAGCTAAAAGCTCAGGATAACAAACGATGGCTCTACTCGACCAGATCCAGACCGACATGGTGGCGGCCATGCGCGCCAAAGAAGAGGCCAAGCTCAACGCGATCCGCATGATCAAATCGGCGCTGAAGAAGCACGAAGTGGATTCCATGAAGCCGCTGGATGAAGCCACCGAGCTGCAAATGCTTAGCACGTTGATCAAGCAGCGGCGCGAGGCGGCCGACATGTTTCGCAAGGGCAATCGCGCCGAATTGGCCGACAAGGAAGAAGCCGAGCTGAAGCTGATCGAGTCCTACATGCCTTCCGCGCCGAGCGATCAGGAGATCGACGATGCGATCGCGGCCGCGATGTCGGAGACCGGCGCCACGTCCGCCAAGCAGATGGGACTGGTGATGAAAGCGGCGCAAGCCAAGCTGGCCGGCAAGCGCGTGGACGGAAAGGCGCTGAGCGAAAAGGTGCGCGCGCGATTATCCTGATGACCGAAGCGGAGCGGTTCTACTACGACCGGAGGGCTCCGGAATACGATGACTGGTACCGCGGGACGGGGCTCTTCGCGCAGCGAGTACGTCCCGGCTGGAGCGAGGAAGTGGAAGCGCTGCGAGGCGTCGTGGCATCGCTTCCGTTTCGCTCCGTCTTGGATATCGCGTGCGGCACCGGATTTCTGACGGCCAGTCTGCGCGGAAGCGTCGTCGGACTGGATCAGAGCGCGTCCATGCTAGCGTTTGCCCGCGCGCGTGTTCCCAGCGCCGCGTTTGTTCAGGGCGACGCACTCCGGTTGCCCTTCCGGTCCCAAGAATTCGAGTGCTTGATGTGCGCGCATTTCTACGGGCATCTCGACGAGACCGCCCGGCGGATTTTTCTGACCGAGGCCCGGCGCGTCTCGAAATCGATGGTCTTCATTGACGCGGCGGAGCGCGAAGATGTCCCCGCCGAGGAACATCAGGAGCGGGTGCTCAGCGATGGATCGCGGCATGTGGTCTACAAACGCTACTTCACGCCTCAACGCCTGATCGACGAGATTGGCTCCGGCCGGACGCTGCAGGCGGGCCGATGGTTTGTGGCGGTGCAGGTGTGATGCCGCTTCCTTCCGGCGACGCGCTGTTGCGGATCGACAGGCTGACCGTTTCTTTCCCCACGAAGTTCGGCATGACGCCCGTGGTGCGCAATCTGAGTTTGTCGATCCAGCGCGGTGAAATTGTCGGACTGCTGGGAGAATCCGGTTGCGGAAAAACGACTACCGCGCTCGCCATCCTGGGCTTGCAGACCGGCGATGCCGTAGTTCATGGGTCGGTGCGCTTCCGCGAAACGGAGCTCGTAGGCGCCGCCGAAGAAACGCTGCATGAACTACGCGGCGCGCGAATATCGTTGATCTTTCAGGAGCCGTCGCTTAGCCTCAATCCAGTGCTGCGAGTGATCGATCAAGTTGAGCAGGTCTTGAAGGCGCATGAACGATTGAGCGCGCCCGAACGGCGTCGCAAAGCTCGCGCCTCGCTTGAACAGGTGGGCCTCGCCACGGACCGCTTGCAGGAATCGTATCCGCATCAACTCAGCGGAGGGCAGAGGCAGCGGGTCTTGATTGCTCAGGCCATCGTTTGCGGCCCGTCGCTGATCATCGCTGACGAGCCCGCCAACTCGCTCGACGCGATCGCGTCGCTCCAGGTCTTCACATTGCTCCGCGATCAGGTGCGGCGCTTGAACGCCTCGCTGCTGCTCATCACGCACGACCCGCGCACGTTGCTCGCAATCGCGGATCGTGTTCTTGTCATGTACGCCGGAACGATCGTCGAGTCCGGGCCGGCTTCGGAAGTGTTGGATGCGCCCTTGCACCCCTACACGCGAGCGTTGCTGAGCCATGTGGCCATCGAAGGTGCAGCTCCGGATTTTCAGGCGCTGCCTCCAGGGTGCACCTTCGCTCCACGCTGCCTGCAACGCACGCCCGTATGCACAGAGGCAGAGCCGCTGCTGGCGGCGCTGGGCTCGCGCGAGGTCCGCTGTATTCTCCATGCACAGTGACGCGTTGCCTGTCCTGCGCGTGGAGCGTCTCACCAAGACCTACGCTCGTAGAAGCTGGATCGGGAGGAAGCAACCGGATGTCCGTGCGCTGCGGGGCGTGGATCTGGAGCTGCTGGCCAACCAACGTTTAGCCATCGTGGGCGCCTCCGGTGCGGGGAAATCCACGCTGGCGCGATGCATTGCGGGACTGGAACAACCGACCTCCGGCGGGATCTTTTGTGCGGATCGCAGGCGCATCCAGATGATCTTTCAGGATCCAGGCGCCAGTCTGAATCCGAGATTCACCGTGTCCGAAGCCCTGGAAGAGCCCCTCCGCGTCCGAGGCATGCGATTCTCGCGGGAGGAGGTCATCGAGCGTCTGCTGCAAGTCGGCCTTGCCGAAAGCATGGCCGGGAGGCGCACATCCCAACTCAGCGGCGGAGAAAAAGCGCGGCTCGCTCTGGCTCGCGCCCTCGCGGCTTTGAGCGAGGCCCAGCCGAATATCCTGATCCTGGATGAGTCCCTGGCCGGCTTGGATCTTTCAGTGCGAGCGCAGATGGTGAATCTTCTGCTGAATCTGCAGCAGCCTCGCCAGTTGGCGTACATCCTGATCACGCACGACCTGGACCTGGCGCAGCGCTGGTCCGGCGAAATCGTGGTGATGGATCAGGGAGAGATTGTGGAGCGAGGCGCGCCGCCAAATGTTTAGGCGCTACTTTCTGCGGCGATTCTTGCACGCGGCGTTCCTCCTTGCAGGTGTGTCAGTCCTCTCCTTCGTCTCATTTGAATTGGCGCCGGGAGATTTTCTCGGCGAAGCCCAAATCAATCCGCAGCTCAGCGCCGCCACAGTCGCCGCACTCCGCGAACAATATGGACTCAACAGGAGCCTGCCTCAGAAGTATTTCCATTGGCTCGGCTCGGTTGCTCACGGCACGTTCGGTGTATCTTTCTCCTACAATCTTCCGGTCTCGACGCTGCTTTGGCCCAGGGCCCGCAAAACGCTGGAGTTGACCGTCGCTTCCTTACTCCTTGCCTGGCTGATCGCTCTTCCTCTCGGCGTGTGGAGCGCGCGCGGCCGCGGTGGATGGCTGGACGGGACAGTCAGCTTCATCATCGCGCTCCTGCTCGGCCTGCCCGATCTGGTGCTGGCATGCCTGATCCTGTTTCTCGCCGTGCGAACAGGATGGTTTCGCGCAGGCGCCCCGATCCTGCCTGTCATCGTTCTGGTTCTTGCCGCGCTGCCCCTGCTCGTCCGGCACATTCGTTCCGCGCTGCTCGATGTTGCCGGCGCTCCGCACGTCCGCGCCGCGCGCGCCCACGGGATTCACGGCTCGCAACTTTGGTTTCGCTGGATGCTGCCCGCCGCGGCTAACCCACTGGCTTCGCTCTTTGGATTATCGATCGCCGGCTTGATCAGCTCGTCGCTTCTTGTCGAGACCATTCTTGGCTGGCCCGGCCTTGGTCCGCTCTTCCTGGAAGCGATCGCCGCTCGCGACCTCTACCTGATCATCGGAGCGGTCGTCCTGGCGGCCGTCTTCCTGGTCACCGGCGTCTTGATTGGCGACCTGCTTTTGTACCTTCTGGACCCTCGCATCCGCACCGCGCCATGAATCACCTCCCGCTCCTGCACAAGTTCGCGATTGGCGTTTTGATCTGCCTGCATCTCGCCGTGCTCGGGGCCCGGTTTCTAGCGCCCCACGATCCCGCCCAGCAGAATCGAGCCTCCGCACTCGCACCTCCGTCGCGCATCTTCTTCCTTGGAACCGACGAATTCGGCCGCGATCAGTTCTCGCGCGTGCTATACGGCGGCCAAATCTCGCTTGCCACAGGATGGGTTGCGACGCTGCTCGCCCTCGCGATCGGCCTGACCCTGGGAGTCATCGCCGGTTTTTGGGGTGGCTGGACGGACGTGCTGCTGATGCGTGGAGCGGAGCTCTTTCTCGCGTTGCCGTGGCTGTATCTATTGCTCGCCGTTCGGGCATTCCTTCCGCTTTCCCTCAGTCCTTGGACCGTTGCCCTGACGATGGCCGCGATCATCGGAACGGTTGGCTGGACGCGCCCCGCCCGCCTGATCCGTGGAGTCGTGCTGAGCGCCAAAGAGCGCGATTTCGTGTATGCCGCCCGCGGCTTTGGGGCGTCGTCCTGGTGGCTGATCACCAGGCACTGCCTGCCGGAAACCTATGGCGTGCTCCTTGCTCAGGCCGCAATTCTCTTGCCGCAGTTCATCCTGGCGGAGGTTACCCTCTCGTTTCTCGGGCTCGGAGTCGCCGAACCGGCGGTCAGTTGGGGCGGCTTATTGGCGCCTCTCCGGCAAATCTCAATCGTCAGCGGATACTGGTGGATGGCGCTGCCCCTCTTACTGATCGCCGCTCTCGCCTGGGGGTTCTCAGCCCTGGAAGATACGCTGGCCAGCCGCAGCCGAGCGAAATCCAGCTAAAAGCGTTACCCTAAGGTTACTTGGGTACGGGCGTGAAGTCCCATAACTTCTATTGCATAGCGACAGTCGCCTTCCTTCTCACGGTGAGCGGCGCCACGGCTGCCGACCCCGCAGAAGAGGCGTTGCGCGCCAACGCGCCGTCAGGTATTTTTGGAGGTTCGCTCGTGGTACTAGAACGTGCAGAACCCAAGACGTTGAACCCGGTGACCGCCCTTGATGCACCCTCCCGCGACGTGATCCGCCGCATGATGGCCGATCTCGTGACCATCAACCGGCACACGCTCGAGACCGAGCCGAGCCTCGCGAAGGTTTGGACTGTTTCCAATGATGGCCGAGAGTTCGTGGTCCAGCTTCGCCGCGGGCTGCGGTTCTCCGATGGCCAGCCGATGGACGCCGACGATGTTGTGTTCACCTTCCAGGTGTACCTTGATGAGGCCGTTCATTCGCCACAGCGCGATCTGTTGGTCGTCGGAGGACAGCCCATCACGGTGGAGAAGCTCGATTCGGTGCGCGTCCGCTTTCGTCTTGCCCAACCCTACGCCGCCGCGGAGCGCATCTTCGACAGTCTTGCGATCCTTCCCCGTCACCTGTTGGAGAAACCCTGGCACGAGGGAAAACTCGCCGAAGCGTGGAGCCTGAACGTCGCACCCACCGCGATCGCCGGTATGGGGCCGTTCCGGCTGAAGGAATACGTTCCGGGCGAAAAGATCGTATTGGAGAAGAATCCCTATTATTGGAAGACCGATCGAAACGGAAACCGGTTGCCTTACCTGAATCAGCTCGAATTCCGATTCGTGCCGTCCGAAGACGCTCAGGTACTCCGATTCATCGGCGGCGAAGCAGACATTTTGAATCGCGTTGGGGCCCGCAATTTTGAACTGCTGCGCCAGGACGCGCGCACCAAAGGCGATCAACTCGCCGACGCCGGGCCCGGTCTGGAATACAACTTCCTGTTCTTCAATCTCGGCCCCGTGGACGCGCAGCGGTTTCCGGAAATCGCGAGCCGCCAGTCCTGGTTTCGCGATGTTGGGTTCCGCCAAGCCATCTCCGCGGCTTTGGATCGGGAATCGATCGTTCGCCTGGTCTATGGAGGACGCGCGGCGCCGTTGTGGGGACACGTCACTCCCGCCAATCGGCTTTGGCGCAACGCGAGCTTGCCGGCGCCTCCGCAGTCAGTCGAAAGAGCTCGCCGATTGCTCCAGGATCGCGGATTTCATTGGACCGACGACGCAACTCTCGTGGATGCGGCGGGTAAGCCGGTTGAGTTCTCCATTGTCGTCAGCTCGAGCAGTCCGGAGCGCGTCCAGATGGCCACCATCATTCAGGACGATTTAAGAAAGCTTGGCATCCATGTGCAGGTGGTTTCGCTCGAATTCCGCGCTCTGATCGACCGCCTGCTCAACAGCCGGCAATATGAGGCTTGCATCCTCGGTCTGGTCAGCGGGGATGCCGACCCCAACCCTGAGATGAACGTCTGGCTATCCAGCGGGGGTTCTCACCTATGGAATCCCAATCAAGAAAAGCCGATGACGCAGTGGGAAACGGAGATCGACGGATTGATGCGGCAGCAGATGACGGCGCTCGACCGAGCGGAGCGTAAGCGCCTCTACGATCGGCGTGCAGCAAATCGCCGCCGAGAACTTGCCGTTGATCTGTCTGGCTAGCCCCAACATCCTGGTGGCCGCCCGCAAGAACCTGGGGAATTTCCAGCCTGCCATTTTGGACCACTACACGCTGTGGAATGTCGAACAGCTCTATTGGCGGCGCGCCCCGGGCGATGCTAAAGCACAAGGCGGTGTGCATTGATCCCCGAAACAGAGACTAAGCCGCGGAGGGCCGCCGCGCGCACTGAGTGGACCGACGAACAATTGGTCGCAGAATGTCTGCAGGGGAACCAGCGGGCGTGGGAAGCGATGGTCGAGAAATATCGCAATCTCGTGTATTCAGTTCCCGTCAAGTACCGCATGCCGCACCAGGATGCCGCCGACGTGTTTCAAGCCGTCTGGACCGAGCTGTTCGCGGAGTTGCCGCGGCTGCGCAGCCCCGGGGCTTTGCGGTCGTGGTTGATCACCGTCGCGGGCCACAAATGTTATCAGTGGAAACGCCAGCAGCGCGCACAGGATCAAGCGCCGGATGCGGCGCTCGAGTTGGTGGATCCTCAACAGTTCTATCCGGAGTGGCGCCAAGCAGTGGAGCGGGAACAGATGCTGCGCGACGCACTGTTCCAACTGCCGCCGCGCTGCCGCGAAATGGTGCATCTTTTGTTTTATGAGCAGCCGGCGCTGCCTTACAAAGAAGTTGCTCAACGGCTGGGTCTGGCGGAAGGCTCCATCGGTTTCATTCGCGGGCGCTGCCTGAAGAAGCTTCGATCGGTGCTGGAGCAAATGAGATATTGAGCGATGCCTGCATCCCTTGCAACGACACCCGAGGCGCCGTTCGATATCCCGGCCTGGATCGCCCAGCTCGCTGAAATCGAAACGGAAGAGCGCCGCCGCGAGCTTTTCCTGAGCGCGCCGGATTCTCACAATCTCCGCGTGGCCGAGCAGTTTCACGCCGAGGTTCTGCGCCTGGCATATGTCGATCTCGACCGGGCCGCGCGATTGGCGCAAGCCGCGGGTTGGCTCGCCGAACTGCTCGATGACGACGCGGCGCGGGCGCTGGCGGTTCGATGCCGCGGCCACATGTTCTTCGCGCGCGGCCAGCATGCCGAGGCTCTCGAGTGCTATGAGGCAACCCTCGAACTGCTGGAGCGCTGCAACGACGAGCTGAGCGTCGCGCGTACCTTGAGCAGCGGATTGCAGGCGCTGATCTATCTGGGCCGGTACGAACGGGCTTTGGATTGGGCCGGACGCGCGCGAACAATTTTCGAGCGCCATGGCGACGAATTGCGGCTGGCAAGGCTCTCCAGCAATATCGGAAACATCTTGTTCCGCCAGGACCGGCACTGCGAAGCACTGGAATATTATCAGGCCGCGCTGGAACCGCTTCGCCGCTTGGGTGAACCGCGCGATCTGGCGGCCGTTCTGAGCAACATGGCAGTTTGTTGCACCAGCTTGGGCCAATTCGCCGGCGCCCTAGAACACTATGCTGCCGCGCGCGAGCACTGCGTGTGTCACAACCTGCCGCTGCTGGTGGCGGCGGCCGACTACAACATCGCCTATCTGCACTACCTGCGGGGCGACTACGTCCGCGCCATGCAGTTGTATCGGGTTTCCCGCACCGACGCCGAGCAGGCCGGCGATTCTTACCATGCCGCGCTTTGCGACCTGGACGAGTCGGAGATGTACCTGGAGTTGAACCTCACCGACGAGGCCGCGCAGCTCGCGCGCAACGCCGCGGCCCGTTTCGAGCAGTTCGGTATGAACTACGAGCGCGCGAAAGCTATCGTCAACCAGGCCATGGCCGCGAGCCAAAGCGGCGATCACGACCGCGCTATCCGGCTGCTCCGTGAAGCACGCCAATTGTTTGAAAAGGAGCAAAACCAAGCTTGGCCCGCGGTGATCGATCTCTACCAGGCTTTCCTGCGGTATCAGCGCGGGCGTTACGCCGACGCCGGACGTCTGGCCCGCAAAGCTGCTGCCTTCCTGTCCGGATCGTTGCTGACCGCCAAGGCTGCCTTATGCGATCTGCTCCAGGCACAGCTCATGTGGAAACAAGGAAACCTGGCCCCGGCGCGCTCGGCCTGTCTGCAGCTTCTTGAGAACCTGGATCCGGAAGCGGCCCCTTCCCTTCGATTCCACGTGAATTTCGTGCTCGGTCAAGTGGAAGAAGACTTGGCGGACTGGGACGGAGCCTGGAGCGCTTACCAGAATGCGCGCCAGGAGATCGAAGCGTTGCGCAGCCGTTTGTGGGGCGACGAGTTGAAGATCTCCATTTTGAAAGACAAGCTGGCGATCTACGAAGCCCTGGTCTGGCTGTCGTTGTGGCGGCGCGCGCAAGGCGAACGGTCCAACGAAGATGCGTTTCTGCTCATCGAACAGGCCAAGTCTCGCAGCCTCGCGGATCGGTTGGCCTTCCCCTGGATTGCGCCTTCCGAGAGCACACGCGAAATCGAGGCGCGCGTCCTTGAAATCCGCCGCGATCTCAACTGGCACTACCGGCAAATCGAAATCTCGACGGTACTGGCGAAGTCCGGACTTCCAGCCCAAGTGGATAACCTGCGAATACGCGCTCGCGAGCAAGAGGACCGCCTGGTTCGCGGTTTGAGTGAACTCCGCGCCTCAGGGGCTGGAGCATCCGTGCTCGATGCTGCGTTGCCGGTGAGCTTGGAGCAAATCCAGAGTTCGATCGCGCCCGGCGCTATGCTGCTCGAATATTATGAAGCGCGCGGCGCCTTCTACGTCGGCTTGGTCAGCCGCGACGGTTTGCGGATTCTTCCCCTGGCGCCGGCGGCGCAAGTTCGCGACCGTCTACTGCATCTACAGTTCCAGTTCGACAAATTTCGCCTTGGGAGCGGCTACCAGAGAACCTTCCGTGAGCCGATGCTCGCCGCCACACTGGCGCACCTGGAGGAGTTGCATGGTTTGCTGCTCGAACCGTTGCGCCCTTTTCTGCAGGCCCAACACCTGATTATTGCTCCGCACGGCTTTCTGCATAACCTTCCGTTTCACGCGCTGCACTCGGGCGGCCGGTACCTTTGTGACGACTTCAGCATTTCGTACGCGCCCAGCGCCAGTGTCTATGCACTTTGCTCCCGCCGCGAGGCCCGTCTCAACAACAGTTCGCTGGTGATGGGGATTCCCGATGATGCTGCCCCCGACATCGCAACCGAAGCATGCCTGGCCGCCGCGGCCTTGCCAAACGCGCGTCTGTTGATCGGGCCGGAGGCCACTGAGGCCGCCTTGCGCACGTTCGGGTCCTCCAGCCGCTTCATTCACATCGCTACCCACGGTTTGTTCCGGCGTGAAAATCCCATGTTCTCCTCCATTCGGATGGGCGATTCGGATCTCAGCCTCTTCGATCTGTATCAGATGCCGCTATCCTCTGAGCTGGTGACCTTGAGCGGATGCAGCACGGGCCGCAACGTCGTTTTGGGCGGCGATGAATTGGTGGGGCTGCTGCGCGGCTTGTTCTATGCCGGAGCACAAGGCATTCTAGTCAGCCTGTGGGACGTCCATGACCGCAGCACCGCGCAGTTCATGACCACCTTCTATGGCGGCCTGCCCAGTCATCCCAACAAAGCCGAGGCGCTGCGCCGCGCGATGTGTGAGCTGCGGCAGGAGTACCCGCATCCGTACTACTGGGCGCCTTTCATTTTGGTGGGCAAATATGCACCCTGAAAAAAAACTTGCTCCAACCTATATTTTTCGAGGATCGAGCTTTCTCTTATGGCTAGAGAGGGTGCGTTCAAGCGGCAGAGTAGGCCGTCCCACAGCCGCCCCCGTACGAAAGGTGAACGAGAGGGTATATTTTACGGACCGCCAACGTCCCATGTGTGTGATCGGCTTTGGGAGCGTGCGAGAGGCGCGCTGAGGAAGGGCACATGGGGCATTACAACATCGGTGAGTGGGTAGATTTTGTCCGCGGTCTGCTTGCGGAGGATCGTCGCAGCGAAATGGACCAGCACTTGGAGAGCGGATGCGGCGAATGCCAGGCCATCGCCGGATTCTTGCGGCAAGTCACCAACACTGCCCAGGCGGAAGCCGCGTACGAGCTGTCCAGTGCAAGACTGTCCGCGGCTGCTCGTAGCATTTTTCGCGGCCCCGCGCAGCCCCCGTTGCGTGAGCGTGCAGCTGTGGCGCTGCAGACTCTGCTGGCCAGCCTGACCTTCGATAGCGCCGCCGAATTGCCCGCGGCCGGGATTCGAGGCGATCGCGCCTCCAGCCGCCAGATGCTGTACCAGGCGGGCGATTATTGCATCGACTTGCGTCTGGATCGCGAACGCGACTCCATGAAGGTGATCCTGGTGGGACAAGTGGCTAATCAGAAAGACCCGTTGCTTCAGCTCGCTCGCCTGCCCGTGTTTGTACTGGACGGCAAGAAGATCGTCTCTGAAACCGCCAGCAACCAGTTCGGTGAGTTTTCCCTCGAGTTTGTGCCTCGCCAAAGTTTGCGTCTGTGCGTCCAGGTGACCCAGGCGGGTTTTCAACTGGAAGTTCCTTTGAAACAGCCGTTGGAGGAGCATTGAAACGACACATTGCCAGTATTGAACGGGTTCTTCTCTTTGGGTTCTGGGCGACGCTGGCGTGCTGGGCCGTTCCGGTCTTCGCTCAAAGCCGCTACATCATTGAGACCAAGGCTTCCGGCGACATCGATCGGATCAGCAGCCAGTACAAGGTCAAGGTTGTCCACACGATTCGCCAAGCGGAGCGGAACATCTACGTCGTCTCGGTTCCCAACGGAACTTCCAAGTACGATGTCAGCAAGATCCAGTCGGACCCTTCCATTCAAGACCTCTCGGATGATTCAGAAGTCGAGCTCCCAGAGACGGACGACTCGCCGCTCCCGGGTGCAACCTCGCTCGATCCGCTGGCTCCCGATCTTGTCTCGCATAGCACCGTGACGTACTTTGGGAGCTTGGTGCGCTCTGGTTACGTCCAGCAGAGTGCCGCGGCGCTTATTCAACTGCAGCAGGCGCAACAGCAGTTTCCAACGGGCACCGGCATCGTTGCGGTCATCGATACCGGCATCGATCCAACTCATCCCGCGTTCGCGAATGTGTTGGTGCCTGGGTACGACTTCATTCATAACGCCGCAGGCTTTGCATCGGAATTGGCCGACCTCAATCAGTCCACCGTGGCGATTCTCGATCAATCCACGGTCGCGATTCTCGATCAGAAGAACTATCCGCTGGTGCTCAGTCAATCGACCGTGGCGATTCTGGACCAATCCACGGTCGCGATCCTGGATCGCCATGGCCACAAGCTGCCCACAGAGTTCGGCCACGGAACAATGGTGTCCGGGCTGGTGCACCTGGTGGCGCCCACCGCCCAGATCATGCCGTTGAAAGCCTTCAAGGCCAACGGCACGGCCAACCTCTCCGACATCATTAGCGCGATCTATTACGCGGTGGATCACGGCGCCAAGGTGATCAACATGAGCTTCGACACCACAACGCCTCCGTCCACGCTGCAACAAGCCATCAACTACGCAGCCGAACATGGCGTCATCGCCATCGCGGCCGCTGGAAACGAAGGACGGCGGATGACGGTGTATCCGGCGGGCTATGAAGGCGTGATCAGTGTCGGATCCACGAACCACGCCGACCTGCGCAGCCTCTTCAGCAATTTTGGAACCGAGTCCATCAGCATGGCGGCCCCGGGCGAAGCGCTGGTCACTACCTATCCCGGCAACAATTACGCTGCTGTGTGGGGCACGTCGTTCAGCGCGGCGCTGGTGTCCGGCGCATCGTCGTTGGTCGCCGATCTGGCGCCGTCGGCGAATTCCGGATACGCCATGCACGCTCTCGATCAGGGCCCTCATCTCAACCAGAGCGTAGGGCGCGCTCGTTTGGATTTAGTGCCCGCCCTGCAGTACTGCCTGCAATCGCCGCCACAGTACAGCACCGACGAATAGCTCACGGATGGATGGCGCCCGGCGTCCCCAGTTTCTGCAAACCGTCTCGTGCGCGCTTTCCGCTGTCGGACGCCGGAGCGCTCGCCACCGCGCGATTCCAGAACGTGCGCGCCTCGGCTGGTTGGTTCGAGTTGGCGTAAATCGCCCCGAGGTTGTAAAGAGCGTCAACCTGCTTCGGATTGCTCTCCAGGATCTTCGACGTCTCACGCATCGCGCCCTGCACGTCGTTGGTCTCATAGAGCAGCCGTCCGAGTTCCAGCCGCGCTTCGGTGTTGCCCGCATCCACTTTCAGCAGCCGCTGTAAGTAAGAAATGGCGTCGGCTGTCTTGCCCATCTCGGTGGACAGCTGCGCCATGCGGAACAGAATTGGCGGATGCTCCGGCTTCTTCTGCAAATCCTCTTCAAGAGCCTTCAGCTCGTGGACGCGATCGGCATTCGGATTACTGCTCGGCGCTGTCACTGCCGGCGCCGGTTTCGTTTGGTGCTGTTGCCCGAGAAACATAAGCGACGCCGCGACCAGAACTGCGGCGCCCGCACCAGCGATCCATTTGTAGTACCGCGTCCCGTTGTACAAGCGACTCATGCAGAGATCACCTTTTCGACGATTTCGACTCCCGTCTTGCGAAGGAATTCTTCGGGAGATACGCCGCCGATCAAAACGAAAACAAAATCATTGGGCAGCTCCATAGTCTGGCCGTCGTGATCGAGCACCACAGAATCCGGGCGGACGGATTGAACCTGAGACTTTCGGAGCACCTGAATGCGTCCCTGCGCTTCGGCGTCTCGAAGCTGCGCCTGGTTGCGTTCGCGCAGGCGCTTGAATTCGCCGCCGCGATAGGAGAGCGTCACGCGATTGCGTCCGCCTTTGGAAACCGCGAGTGCCGCTTCGACCGCCGAGTCGCCGCCGCCTACGATCAGAATGTCGTTGCCCGAATAAGTTTCAGCCTCAATCAGGCGGTAAGCGACCTTGGCCAGTTCTTCGCCTGGAACATTCAGCCGCCGCGGAGTGCCTCTCTTTCCGAGCGCCAGTACCACGTTCCGTGCCACGTACGATGCCTGCGCGGTCTCCACGACAAGCACTTCCTGATCGCGCCGGATGGCCCGTACGCCTTCGCCGGTGCGCACCCGCACACCCGTATTCGCCAGAATGCTTTCCCACACCGTGAGCAGCGTCTCCTTGGTGCCGTCGCCGATGTAGAGCGTGCCATACAACGGCATCTCGATCGGTTCCGCCATCAAAAACTTGTGGCGCGGGTAGTTTCGAATAGTGGACGCCACCTCGCCCTGGTCGACCGTCAAATAGTGCAAGCCGCTCTGATGCGCGGCGAGCGAAGCGCTCAAACCGGCCGGGCCCGCGCCGGCGATCAGTACATCATACGGTTCGGCTTGGTCTTGCTCGCACGGGACAATCGCGCCGTGTTCATCGCGCTGCGGATTCCATTCGCCGCTCGCAGCCAGGCGCTGCCGCAAACGATCGATCACCAGCTTCCCCTCGTTAATTGCGGTCTTGATCAATCCCATGCCGCCCAGTTCGCCCACGATGAACACTCCCGGCACATTGGTCTCGAAGTTCTCGTTGACGTTCGGAACCCGGATGGTCTGGAGCGCATTGCCGAAAGCCAGCGTGATGGCGGACGTGGGGCAAGCCGTGATGCACTGCGCATGGCCGACGCAACGTTCCGGATGAGCCAGGATGGCTTTGCCGCCGGATAACGCCAAAGTGCCGGCCTCCGGGCACACATCCACGCAACTGCCGCAGCCGATGCACAACGACGCATTGATTACGGGCCGCGGCTTGCCCTTTTCCGCTGGTTCTCCATCGGAGACCTGGATCGCCGCGCGATGAACGTTCCACATCGCAAGCGCCGCGCCGCAACTGCCGCAGAATGACGAGCCGTCGAGCACCGGTTTTCCGCAGCGCGGGCAGGGCGAGGTTGCCAGCGCCGGGGCGGGCGCCGCGGATCCCGAAGCCCCGCGTTTATTGGCCGTCAAGTTTTTCAAGTAGTGCCGCACGAAGAAGAGCGTCACCACCGATGCGATCAGGAATGAAAGAAAGGTTTCCATATCGACGCCTAGTAATAGCCCAGCAGCAGCGCCACGGTGATGTGAGCAACCACCAGCACGGCGAACGAGTAACTGAACGGCCGGTGCACCACATGCCACAGGTGAAACACCTCGTGGATGCGCTTCAAGAAAAGCATCTTGGTCGAGAGCCAGGATTGCTTCCGAACAGCTCGGATCACGCTCTCGAGTTCCTTGTGGCGCGAAGGCAGCAACCCTCCCAAAGTAAGGATAATGCCCGCGCTCGAAAGCGCTCTGCGCCTCAGCCGGCTCACTTGAAATGGCCGCGCCACATCCAGGCAGAACATCAGCCAGAGAACTCGGGCGATAGAGAGCTGCTCCACGGCCTCCGGATCGGGGAGCCGCAGCAGAGGCGCCACCTCTTCCGGGCGCACAAAAGCCTGGCGCTCCAACTCCTGCGCCAGCCGGGCCGCGAGATTCTGCATCTCCTGCAGCGAGAGCTCCGCCGTGTTCAAACTGCGCGGGATCTGCGCGTATAGATAGCGGCCCACGAAGCCGCTCAATGCCACCGCCATCATGATCCAATAGGCAACTCCCGCGAGACCGCCGATCTTAAACGACGAATGCAGCGTGATGACAACAGGCGCCGTGATTCCCAGCAGAACGTGAAAATCGAGCCAATGTTTGGTCTTGCCGATCCGCCCAAGCCACGGCCAGCGCTTGCGGACCGGATAAAGAAAGAGGCACAGGAACAACCCCAGACCGAAGAATCCAAGCTTCAGGCCCACCGAGCCGCTGGGCAGAAACAAAGGACGCAACGCCGAATATGCGCGATCACCTTCCGAGAGCCGATAGTAGGGCAGGCAAACCAAAACGCGGCGCCGATCACAACCACTACGGCGATCCACGCGAGCCACAAGCGCGCCTGATGGCGCCACTCGGCGTCGAAGCGAAATCCCGAGGATTGTGTTGCTGTCGTTGGAACAGTCGCCATGGTTATTGTTTCGGCTCCTCCTGAATGGTCTGGGTCTTGGAGTCCGTGCTCACGGAAAATTCCTTGTAGGACAAAAACTTGTGCGTGTTGCGCCAATGCTGATGCGCGGTGTCCGCTTCAATCTGCGCTGCCACGGGCATCCACGAAGGCGCCTGGCTCGGCCCAACAGAACAACCGGGGCATACCGAACCTCGGTCTCCAGCCGCTTCAGACCCGACGTCCTCCAGAGAGTCATGAACTGGCGCTCGTACTCGGGCGATGTTCCCGCTGGCGCCGTCGATCCACGCCGTCCCTTGCCACTCGATCGGATATTCGCGGGAGCGCAATTGGAGCACGGCCGGCGAGCGCTGGCCATGGATGTGCTCGAAGTGAATGCGATGCAGCCCAGGCTCGGCGTATCTTCGCCCTTGTCGCTGAAACGAAAACTCGGCCGGAAATGCGGATGGAAGATCAGGAACAGGTTGAGAAGCCGCCCGTCGACAGCAAGGGCCGGTCACTTTCCTTGGCCGGGCTTGCCTTTCAGCAACCGCGATTCCTGCACCATCAAGTCGTCTCCGGATAGTTGGAGAAGCACCAGGTAGTCGTATGCGCTGCTCTTCTGGATGAGGACCTTTCCGTCGTCGCCCAGCTTGTTCTGCTCCACGGTCTCAATGCAGGTGACAGCCGAGAACTGATCCCAGAATTGCTCCACGCGATGCTCCGTCCGCGCAAGTAACGCGTCGAACGCGCCCGCTTCCGGAGCCTCCGCCGCAACCGCGCGCGCGGCCAGCTCAAAACCGATAGCCAAGAGTAAGAAAGATCTGGTCATAGTCTAGCGGTCCCCCGCGATACAAGGTCCAGCCGGCGCCGAGCCAATAGTGGAGATGAAAAAACCAATCGAGATTCAGCGTGCCAAAACGCGAGCGCGTCGCTGTGCTCAGCGGCGACAGGAAACTTTGCTGGCCCACTTGGGCCTCCAGCCGCAACCGGTCCGAAATGTCGCGCGAAAGCCCGATCATCTGATAGTCGCCTTTACCGAACGAGCTGTCGAAACGCGTGTAGCGCGCATCGGCGCGCAAACCTGTTCCGAGAATGTTCGCCCACGAGACGCCGTACATCGCATTCAACGACGATCGCGGGTCCGTGTTGTTTTTGCTGCGGCCCAGATCGGTGTACAGGCTCACGCGCATGGGCAGGTTCAGAGTGAGACCGCCGCTCAAGCCCTGAAACAAATATTTCTGCAGGAGCCCGGTGGCGAGCAGTTGCGTGTCGAAAGTCGGCAGGTATTGGAAATAGTTGTCGCTCGCCTCCAGGGCAATCCAGGAATACGGCTGATAACGCAGCGTGAGAAAGCTCCGGCTCAAGCCGATCCGGCCGGGTTCACTTGTCACCGGATCGCGGTTGAACTTGTCGGCCTCCATGTTGTAATAGAGCGAAAACGCGCGCTTGAACACGATGGACGTTTCAAGAAAGACGAACTGCCGGTCGGGATTCCAGTGAATGCGCGAGAGCGCCGCACCCGCCGTAACCGTGTATTTAAGCGAATCGTAGCTGCCGTAATCCCAATTCACGAAGCCACCCGCCATTTGACGATTCGGATCGTAATTCCAAGCTGTAGGATCGGGCGTGGTACCTCCGAATATGCCGGCCAGCACGTGCTGAGACAACTTGCGCGCGGCATACGCTCCATCAATCGTGTCCAGGCTCGGGGCCCACGGAATGTAGAGCCTCCCGATGCCGATCGCATACTTGGACTCGGGATTGTTGTAATACAGGCCCGATCGTGTATGTGCGATTAATCAGATCCATGAGCGTCGGTATATTGGGACCCGCGCCGAATGTAGTGAGCCGGCCGCGATAAAAGCCGGTGAGATTCCAGTAGCTGCCGCCAATCCGTGTCATGTCGGCGCGCAGAACCACGCCCTCCGTGGTGGAACTCGCCGCGGGAACCGTGTGACTGTCGGTCAGCGTGAATTCGACGGCAAACATTCCACGGAGCCGGTTGATTTCCGGCAGAGGCGGGCGGGGCACGTATTTCCTGGCTTCTTCGTCAAGCGGATCGCCTTCGGAGAAACTCACCACTTGCGCGTATTTGTGCGAGTCCTTGGAGGTCGCGAGCATTCGCACCGTCTCGGCATCCTCCGGCGAGAGATAAGCGAGATCGCCGACCGCGAAATCGGCGTTCTTGGTTTTGATTTCGCAGACAGCGGACGTGCTCGCGATCGAAGTCACCGTGACTTCACCCAGAGGCCGCGCCTCCATTTCCGCCTGACCCGGGCTTTTGCGCTTAATGATGAGGTGAAATCCCTCGGCCAGTCCCGCCTCGCGGCCGCCATCGATATACACAGCGCCTTCGGCAACGTAGCGAACTTGAAAGACGGTGCGCGGCTCCGTGTCCTGCCCGGACGCGACAACGGCTCCTGCCGCCAGCATGATGAGAGCGAAAGAGGCGCAGTGATGCATGGATCAGTTGCCGCCTCCGCTCTGATGGCACTGGTAGCAGTTCGAGCTGTTCCAGACGTACCCCTTGATGCCCTGATGTTCGTTGTTGGTCTTGGCCTGCGTGTGACAACCGGTGCACTGGAACACGCTGTAGTCGGTGGAGTTTGTGTGGCAGGTTGCGCACACCCCGTTCGCGCCGCCGTGATTCATCGGGAAGTAGGTGTGATTGAACGTCGCGCCGGTCCAGGCCGTGGTGGTGTGACATGTGGCGCAGGTGGTGGGGAAGCCCGCGGCGCTGTGGTTCGGATTGGTTGTGGAGTTGTAGTCGGTCTTGTGGCAGCTATAGCAATCCGTCGGCGTAGTGGTGAAGTTGTTGTTCACGTGGCAGCTCGCGCAAGCGACGCTGGTGTGCGCGCCAGTCAGCGGGAATGCCGTGTTGTTGTGATTGAAGGTGGCTCCTGACCAGTTGGTGGTGCTATGGCAGAGGGAGCAATCTTGCGGGAATCCGGCTGCCGCGTGGTTGGGATTCGTGGTGCCCTGATAGTCCTTGGCGTGGCACGAGTAGCAGGCTGCGCTCAAATTCGTGAAATTGTTGTTGACGTGGCAAGTGGCGCAAGCCACGCTGGTGTGCGCGCCGGTGAGCGGGAACCCGGTGGTGCTGTGATTGAACGTCGCGCCGGACCAGTCGGTGGTGGTGTGACACAGCGAGCAGTCTTGCGGGAATCCGGCCGCCGCGTGGTTGGGATTCGTGGTGCCTTGATAATCCTTGACATGGCACGAGTAGCAGGCCGTGGGGATGGTCGTGAAGTTTCCGCCGACATGGCACGTTGCACAGGCCACGCTGGCGTGCGCGCCGGTGAGCGGGAACCCGGTGGTGCTGTGATTGAACGTCGCACCAGCCCAGGACGTCGTGGTATGGCACATCGCGCACGTCGTCGGGAATCCGGCCGCTGTGTGACTCGGGTTGGTCGTGGAGTTGTAGTCGGTCTTGTGGCACGAGTAGCAATCGGTGGGAACCGTCGTGAAGTTTCCATTGGTGTGGCACTGCGAGCACTGTACGGTCGTATGGGCGCCGGTGAGCGGGAATCCGGTGGTGCTGTGATCGAACGTCGCGCCGGCCCAGGACGACGTGGTGTGGCACGTCGCACACGTTGTGGGGAACCCGGCTGCCGTGTGACTCGGATTGTTCGTCGATTTGTAGTCGTTCGTGTGGCAGGAGTAGCAATCGGTGGGAACCGTGGTGAAGTTGCCATTGGCGTGGCACTGCGAGCACTGCAAGGACGTATGCGCGCCCGTAAGTGGGAACCCGGTGGTGCTGTGATTGAACGTCGCACCGGCCCAGGACGACGTGGTGTGACACGTCGCGCAAGAAGTCGGGAATCCCGCTGCCGTGTGACTGGGATTGTTCGTGCCCTTGTAATCCGCGGTGTGGCAGGAGTAGCAATCGGTAGGAACTGTGGTGAAGTTGCCGTTGGTGTGGCACAGCGAACATTGGACGGACGTGTGCGCGCCGGTCAGCGGGAACCCGGTCTTGCTGTGATCGAATGTCGCACCGGCCCAGGTCGACGTGGTGTGACAGAACGCGCAACTGGTCGGGAAGCCGGCCGCGATATGGCTCGGATTGTTCGTCGACTTATAGTCCGTCGTGTGACAGGAGTAGCAGTCGGTCGGAACGGTGGTGAAGTTATTGTTGGCGTGGCACTGGGAGCATTGCAGCGCAGTGTGCGCGCCGGTCAGCGGGAACCCGGTCTTGCTGTGATCGAATGTCGCTCCCGCCCAATTCGTGGTGGTGTGGCAAAGGCCGCAGTTGGTGGGGAACCCGGCGGCGGGGTGATTCGGATTGTTGGTGCCTTTGAAATCGGCTAGATGGCAGGAACCGCAATCGGTCGGAACGGTGGTGAAGTTGCCGTTGGTGTGGCACTGCGAACATTGCAAAGACGTGTGAGCGCCAGTGAGCGGGAAGGTGGTCTTGCTGTGATCGAACGTCGACGGTTGCCACGCCGTCGTGGTATGGCAGAACGTGCAGTTGGTGGGGAATCCGGCTTGCGCGTGATTCGGATTGGTTGTCTTTTGGAAGTCCGTGAGATGGCATGAGGCGCAAGCGGTCGGGATCGAAGTGAAGTTGCCGTTGGTATGGCACTGCGAGCATTGCACGGATGTGTGCGCGCCGGTGAGCGGAAACGTGGTCTTGCTGTGATCGAATGTCGCTCCGGCCCAGCTCGTGGTGGTGTGACAAAACGTGCAGTTGGTTGGGAAGCCGGCCGCGGCATGGTTCGGATTGGTTGTCTTATTGAAGTCCGTCAGGTGGCACGAGGAGCACGCGGTGGAAGTCAGATTGAAGTTGCCGTTCACATGGCAGAGGGCGCATTCCACCGAGGTGTGCGCGCCGGTGAGCGGGAAGCCGGTCTTGGTGTGATCGAACGACGCTCCCTGCCAGTTCGTGGTGCTATGGCAGAGCGCGCAGTTCGTCGGGAAGCCATTGGCCTTGTGACTCGGACTGTTGGTGGCGTTGAAATCCTTCAGGTGGCAGCTCGCGCAATCCGTCGGCGTGGCCGAGTATGGGCCCGAAACATGGCACAGATTGCAGGTCACGCCGGCATGCGCTCCGGTCAGCGGGAACTTGGTGCTCGAATGATTGAAGACGCCGTCCTTCCATTGCACCGTGTCGTGGCATGCGGCGCAGTTGGTAGCGAATCCCGCGAGCTCATGATTCGGATTCGCCGAATTGTTGAAGTCGGTGATATGGCACGACGCGCAATCGGTGGGCGTTCCAGCGAACTTCCCGCCCGCGTGGCATTGTACGCACGTCACGCTGACATGCGCGCCGGTTAGCGGAAACGGCGTGTTGTTGTGATTGAACGAAGCGCCCTGCCAGTTGGTTGTCGTGTGGCAGATGGTGCAGTTCTGCGGATAGCCTTGCTGCAGGTGGTTGGGACTCTTGGCGTTCTGATAATCGGTGAGATGGCAGCTATAGCAATCGGTGGGCGTGCCCGCGAATTTGCCGTTGATGTGACAGGCGGAACACGCCACGGTAGTGTGAGCGCCGGTGAGGGGAAACGGCGTGTTGTTGTGATTGAACGTCGCGCCTTGCCAGCTGGATGTCGTGTGGCAGGTGTCGCACTTGGTGGGGAAGCCAGCCTGTGCGTGGTTCGGATTGTTGGTGTTCTGGAAGTCGGCGAGATGGCAACTATAGCAGTCGGTCGGGGTCGCCGCGAATTGTTCGTTCTTATGACAGGCGGAACATTGCACGGTAGTGTGCGCGCCGGTGAGTGGAAACGGCGTGTTGTTGTGATTGAACGTCGCGCCCTGCCAGGTCACGAAACTGTGGCAAAGCAAGCAATCGTGCGGGAACCCAGCCGTGACGTGGTTGGGATTATGCGCCGAGTTAAAGTCGTTGATGTGGCAGCCATAGCAATCCACCGGCGTACCAGCGTAACGCCCGCCGACGTGGCACTGCGCGCATTCCAGCGTCGCGTGCGCGCCCACCAGCGCGAAATTCGTGAATTGCGCGTGATTGAATTTGGCGCCCTGCCAACGGTCGAAGCCATGGCAGCTCGCGCAGTCGGTGGGGAGATTGGCCGCCACGTGCGGGGGCGATGTCGACTTCTGATAGTCGGCCAGGTGGCAGGTCACGCAATCCGTACTCAGCCCGTTGAAAATTCCGGCCGCAGCCTGGCGATGGCAGGAATCGCACGGAACCGCCGCGTGCGCGCCGAATAGCGGGAACCGGTTGAAGTGGTTTTTCACGTCGTTCACCGCGACGCGCCAGCCACGGACCGTATGGCAATCCTGGCAGGCGGCGCCCATTTGACGGCGGTGAATGTCGGCATGACAATCCGCGCACTGTTTCCCCACTTGCGCGAAGACTTTGCTGATATGGCATTGGCTGCAGGCCACGTTGGCGTGCATGGCCCGCAGCGGATATTTCGTGTCGGTGTTGTGATTGAATTCCGGCTTGGCTCGGATCGGCTTCCAACTCACCGTGGTATGGCAGCCCTCGCAAGGGATCGCGAGCGGCCCGTGCGGGTTTTTGGTCTGCTCCTTGGGCGTCTGGGCGCAAAGCAGCGCTGCGCCTGCCAAAAGCAACACCGCCGTCCATGTTCCGCGCTGAATCAGCTTCGTTCTCCTGCCGTTTGTTGCATGTGCCATCGCCTAGTACTTGGAGACACGATGGTCTATCACGAGTAGAGGGGGCGACAGTACGCCGCGAAATATAGTCCCGCGCCACCTCACCGTGACAAACTGTGCGATTTGAGGTGAGGATTAGCCCGACTTAAGGTTTATTACTGAGCCGTATGGCAATCGACGCAACGCTTGAGTGCGTTTTTGTAAACAATGGTTGCGTGCCCGGCCAGCATTGCTTTCTGCGTGTGGCAATCTCCGCATGGAACCCGCTCATGCGCGCCCTTCAGAGAGAAGCTGGACTGCTTCTCGTGATCGAAGGTGGTTGGCTTCCAGGCGACGAGCGTATGGCAAGTGGCGCAATCGAGCGGAACTCCCTCGCGGCTGAACTGACCGCCGTGAATATCTTCATGGCATCCTGAGCACGTGGACGGCGCGCCTTTGAACGGCAGGGTCTTCGGTCCTTGGGTGGTCACCGGACGATGGCATTCCAGGCATCCGACGGACCGGTGCGCTCCGAGCAGCCCGAATTTTGTCGTGGAATGGTCGAACGCCGCTGTATCTTTCCAGGAGCGAACGTTGTGGCAGACTTCGCAACCGCGCTGCGAATTAGCCGCGGCATCGCCTCGATGCGGGTCTTCGTGACAGGTGATGCAGGCGAGGGATGCAAAGTGATAGGTTGCGGCGGGAGCCGAGTTCGCGACGAGATCCGCTTTGTGACACTCGCCGCAGGCCGTAGCGGCGTGCCCGCCGGACAACGGGAAGCGCGTGTCCTGATGCTTCGCCAGCGTGAACGTGGAGGGCCGGAACGCATCAAGAGTGTGGCACGATTCGCACTTGTTGGCGTAGAGCGCGTTCTGGAATTGCCCGCCATGCGCATCTTTATGGCAATCGATGCAAGCCGCATGGGCCACTTTGTACAGCGTGTCTTTGCCGGCGGGAGTATGGCACTTGGTACATTCCACGGCGGCGTGCTTGCCCATCAGCGGATAATCGCTCTTCTGATGCATGGTCACCGTGTACAGAGCGGGTTTGAAGGCGTCATCGTTATGACAAAGTCCGCAGTCTTTGCCAGGAAACTGGCCCTTGTGTGGGTCGGGATTATGGCAATCGGCGCACTGCTCATGCGCGACCGGTTGCGCGAAGTTGCTGGTTTTATGGCAGCCGTCGCAGGCGAGTTTCGCATGTGCCCCGTGCAGCGGGAATTTGGTTTTGTCGTGATCGAACGTGGAAGTTGATGTCCGCACCAGCTTCCAGCCTGCCGTTACGTGGCAACTTTGGCAGGGCGCGGTGAACGATCCACGGTGCGGATCGTTGTGGCAGTCGCTACAGGCGCCGAATGCAACGCCGGTGTAAGGCACGAACACCTTGGCGTTTTCCGGGCGTGGCTTATGGCACTGCGCGCAGGCCACGCGTTCGTGCAAACCCGTCAGCGGGTATTTTGTGGCGCTGTGATCGAACCCGCCGGCGGGCTTCCAAGCTTCCATCGAGTGGCAGCGCGCGCAATCGGCGCCGAGTTGTCCGCGATGCTCATCGGTGTGACACGTGGTGCAGGTTTGTGAAAGGCCGAGGTAGGTATGGCTCAGATCTTTTGCTAAGATGCCGGAACGCTCGCCCTTTAAAACATTCTGCTGGTTGTGGCAGCGATTGCAGGGCAGGCCGGCATGTTTGCCGACGAGAGGATATCCCGCTTGGCGATGATCGAATTCGCTGGCCGAGGTCTCCCACTTGACGATGTTGAATTCCTTGCCGTAGTGCTCGGTGTGGCAGCGCGCGCAATCCTCCAGGCCACCGGCATTCTTGACCACGCGGGCATGAAAGCCCCGTTTTTCCGAGATCCGCTTACGAATCTCGGTATGACAACTGAGGCAGCGGAATCGCGGGGCGCCGGCACCAAAGATGTGACAGGAGCCGCACTTAGTGGGGCTGCCGAGCTCCGAGTGCGCGTGCGAGAGCGTTCCTGGAGAGATCTGCGCCGCAGCGGGAACCCCCAGTCCTCCCAGTCCTATCACGAGCAATGGCCACAGGCGCATTGGCACTCGATCTTAGAGGGTGCGCGGCGGCGCGAAAAATATAGCACCGCCGTCGCGCTCCGCTATTTGCCGGTCCCCGTGAGATTCACGGTCTGCGGACTGTTCGCGGCATCGTCGGTGAATGTCAGGGCGCCAGTGGCGACGCCGGACGCCGTTGGAGAGAACTTCACCCCGACCGTGCAGTGGGCGCCGGCAGCGATACTCGCGCCGCAGGTGTTGCCGGCCACGGAGAAGTCTGTGCTCGCCACGATGCTCGAAAAGTTGAGCGGCACGTTTTCGTGATTCGTCAAAGTAACGGATTTGGCCGCACTGGTGCTGCCGACCGTCACCGTGCCTAGATTCAAAGTGCCGGTGGAGAGAGTCACCGGCGTGCTCCCGGTCCCGGTGAGCGTCACGATCTGCGGGCTGTTGAGGGCATCGTCGCTGAACGTCAGGGTGCCGGTAGTGGCGCCGGTCGCTATTGGGGAGAATGTGATGCCGACGGTGCAGGAGGCCCCGGCCGCGATGCTCGTCCCGCAGGTGTTGCTCGCCAAAGCGAAGCCTGCGCTGGTCGCGATGCCCGCAAAGTTTAAGGGAACGTTTTGACGATTCCTCAGCGTGACGGTTCTGGCGGTGCTGGTGTTGCCGACCGCGACTGTGCCCAAATTCAAGGTGCTGGCGGAAAGCGTGACGGGTGCACTGCCTGTACCGGTGAGAGGGACAATCTGTGTCCCGGCATCATCGCCGATGGTGAGTGACCCGGCGATCGCGCCGACCGTAGTTGGCGTAAACGTGACTGAGATGGTACATGAGGCGTTCGGTGCAATGGCGGCCGTGCAGGTGTTGCTCTCACTAAAGGGCGGAGTCGCGATCATACTCGCGACTTGCATGGGCCCCGTGCCGGTATTTTGCAGAACGATGCTTCTGGCCATGCTGGTTGTTCCTTCGAGCTGTGAAGAGAAGGCCAGACTGGTTGGCGTTAGGGAAGCGATGGGCGCTGTCCCCAGACCAGTGAGCGTTACAGTCTGCACCGCGCCTGCATTACCGGAGTCATCGTTCACGGTAAGCAGCCCGTTCGCCGGACCGGTGACAGACGGAGCGAAGGTTACCGAAACCGTGCAGTTTGATCCCACAGCCAATGTGGCGGGGCAATTGGGTGTAGCAGTGAATCCGCCATCCGCCAGAATACTTCCCAGATTCAGCGGGCTGCCGCCGAAGTTAGAAATCGTAACAGGCAGAGCGGAGCTGGTTCCGATGTTCCCGGTGAAATTCAAGTTGGATGGCGAAAGGCTGACCGCGGAAGGACGCGGACTCGGTACAGGAATGGGAGTGATGCCGAAAACGTAATACGGGCCATAGGGGGCGATGACGCTGCCCGAGGAGTTGAGAACCCCCGCCATGTTGGCGACAAGCTTTGCGCCGCCGCCCACTCCGCCTCCAGCGAATACGGTTCCGCTCTGATCCACCCCTATGCTGTTCGGCCCCGAGGCGCCTTGCGGACCGAAGTAGATGGAAGTCCAGTTAGCGCCCGTCATGTCATCGACTCGAATCAGCGCTCCCGCGAAGTACTCATCGTCTGCCACATAAATCTTGCCGGCTGAATCGACGGCGACGGCAACGGGAGACGCGAAGGAGTAGCTTACGCCGTTCACGGGCTGCGACTGGGTCAATGTGGTCCAGTTGGTGCCGTACATGTCGTCGATACGTACGATCCGCAGGTTGCCGGTATCCGCAATATAGATGCGCCCGCTCGAGTCAAGCGCCACCGAAGTGAACCCGGTGAACTGGCCAACACCCGATCCGACAGTGCCGTAGGTAATCCAGTTGGTTCCGTTCATATCGTCGATGCGGACAAAGCGGGAGTTGCCCGTGTCCATGATGTAGATTCTGCCGGTGGAGTCAACGGCAATGCCGGAGGGGTCGTAAAACTCTCCTTGATCGGGCCCGCACGTGCCACCATACGAGGTCCAATTCGTGCCATTCATGTCGTCGATGCGGACGATGCGGCAGTTGTACGTGTCGGCGATGTAGATTCGGCCGGCTGAATCGAGCGCAATGCCAAAGGCTCCATAGAACTGGCCGACGTCGCTGCCTTGGATGCCGAATGTAATTTGATTGGTGCCTAGCAAGTCGTCGGAACGCAGAATCTGCCCGCTATCCGAGTAGTAGAAAGGCGTGTAGGCGGAATTGTAGGCTGTCGTTCCCGGGTACACGACGCCATTGGCTCCGAACGCCTGAGACGTAGACCCATTGATCGCCTGCGCTGAGCCGTTCACGGTTAAAACACCGCTGAAAGTGCCGCTGAAGCTGTAGCCGCAAGTGACGTGCCCGCCCCGGCCACCGCCGGAACAGCTTTCGGTAAACTTACCGCTTGTGAAGCTCGCACTGATGGTGGTGGTTCCGTCAGTGGAAGAATAGCTAACGCTGCCGCCCGCGCAACCGGCGACGGTGCTGCCGGGGCAGCTGAGGCTCAAAGTGCCCGCTGGAGTGGTTGAGGACGCGGTGATCGTAACGCCACCACTCGCGGATCCCGATCCGCCCGAATTTGTGAAGCTGCCCTGGTCGGCGTATGCCAGAGGAACGAGAATGGCGGTTACAGCCAGAACAAGCCAGCGATTCGTTCTAGTGATTGGTCCTTTGTGCACAATAAAGCCCTCGGCAAAAGAGGGGCCGGGGGGAGAAGCAAAAATATAGCGCGATGGCGAAAACTTTCCCTTAGGCAAAACACCTGGGGCCGAACCTCAGTCAGCCGAAAAGCGAGTGCTGGCTACAATCGGAGCAGTGATCAAAACCGTCTTATTTGACCTAGGTAACGTTGTTATACCGTTCGATTTCAAGCGGGCCTACGCGCGGATGGCCGAGCTTTGTGGCTGCCGACCGGAGGATGTGCCGGTGCGGATCCGAGCGACCGGGCTGGTGACGCCGTTCGAGAAGGGTGAGATCGAAGCCGAACCGTTTGTCCGCGAACTTTCGGCAGCGCTCGGATTGAACATCTCGTACGCGGAGTTTTGCGAGTGGTGGAGCAGCGTTTTTCTGGAGCCGACTCTGGTGCCGGAGGCGTTGCTTGAGGGTCTTCGAAGCCGGCATCGGGTGCTGGCGCTGTCGAACACAAACGTGATTCATTTCGCGATGGTGAAGGAGGCATATCCGCTGCTACGGCACTTCGATGGCTACGTGCTTTCCTACGAAGTGGGGGCGGCGAAGCCGGAGTCGAAGATTTACCGGGAGGCGATCGCGCGGGCGCAATGCGATCCCGCTGAGTGCTTCTTCACGGACGATTTGGCGGTGAATGTCGAGGCGGCGCGGGCGCACGGGATGGACGCGGTCCAATTTCTCTCGGCGGAACAACTGGAGCGGGAACTGCGGGAGAGGGGCGCACTGTAGGCTGGCCGAGGGGTAATTCCCGCAAGAAGGTGGCGCAAGTGGCATAGTTTTTTGTGTGCGAGTGTGTATGGTTTCGTAAATTCAGGCGAAAGTTTGGCGATGATCGGCACGCCTCGACCGCGTGACCTTCATGGAAGATTAGCGCGCGAGGGTGTGAGTTGGAAGGTCGCTGTTGGGCTAAGTGGTTGGTGATTGGAGCAAGAAAAAAATCGCACTCCCGTCACTAGAACCGGCTAATCGGCGGAAGGCCGAAGTGCAGGCGGCCGGCGTTGCCAGCGGTGTGGTCGAGCTGCAGCGTGACGTGAGTCCGAACCACGGCAAGATTGCGGAGCGCGCGGCCGAGCGGCGAGGATTTAGCGGCGGCGGATGTGCCGGAGGTGCGGAACATCAATTCCACGGCGTCCCAGGCCAGGCGGATGACATGCTGCTCCATCAGGATCAGACGCCGCTCCATTTCTTCGTCGAGTGGCGCGCCGGTTTCGACATGTTGCCGCGTGAGGTCCATGTAGTCGGCGGTCAGCTTGAGCAGTGCGGCTTCGGCGGTGTCGATCAGCGCCTGCGCCTCGCCAAAATGCTGCTGGAACTCGGACTCGTGCGAGCGTGCGTGGAACGGCGGGAAATTCGTCTTTTTGTTGCTGAGGATCTCCGCGTAGATATCGAGCGCGCCGCGTGCCGCGCCTACTGAAACCGCGGCGACTTCCGAGATGAGCAACGGAGCGAGCCAGCCGTGGTACATCGGATTGGGATGCAGCGCGTGGCCGGGCTGATCGCGCACCGGGCGGCCCTGGCCGTCGGACATCCAGAGCGCGCGATCGGCGGGCACCAACGCATCTTCGATGACGACGCGCCGCGAACCGGTGCCTTGCATCCCGATGACGTTCCAGTTGTCGACGATTTTGAATTGATGGCGATCGAACAGGATCCAGGCGTTGCCGAGCGAGGCGTTGGTTGCGGGATCGCGAACCATGGTGGAGCCGAAGAAGTGCGTAGCGAGATCGCAGCCGGAGGCGTAGTCCCAGGCGCCTTTGACGCGCAGGCCGCCATCGGACGGAACGCCAACGCCATTGGGCATGCCGACGCCGGGGGCACGGAAATCGCCGGTGTCGCCGAAGACTTCGCGCTGGGCTGACTCGGCGAGTTGCGCCGCGAGAACCGCGTGGCCGGCGGTGAGGGCGAGCACCCAGGCACTTTCGGAACATCCGCGCGCGACTGCGATCATGACGCGAATGAAATCCGGCAGCGTGAGTTCGTAGCCGCCGAAGCAGCGCGGTTGGAGGATGCGATAAAAGCCGGCGGCGAGGAAACGATTGTTGGTGTCGACAGGCAGTTCGCCAAGGGCTTCGCATTCGGATTGGCGCTCGCGCAGCAGAGGGCGCAGGGCATCGGCGCGGCGAAGAAGTTCTTCGACGGGGAGGCCGGGCTCGGGTGGCGCCAGATCACGAGAGTGCTGCTGGGCCGCGGTGAGATCTGTCGCCATCGGTATACAGTATATGATTGCGGAGGTACGATATGCGTGCGGTTCTGATGGTCGCGCTGCTAGGAGCCTGTGCGTTGGCCGAGACGCCGCGCACGGCGGACGGTAAGCCCGATCTCAACGGGTCGTGGAATCTTCCGTACGCGCCGAACATGGCGAAAGACATCGGCGACCTTCCGTTCACGCCGGAGGGCAAAGCCGCGTACAGCAAGATCAACACGGCGTATGATCCCACGGGCTTCTGCCTTTTTCCCGGCGTGCCGCGAATCAACAACTCGCCGTTTCCGATGCGAATCGTCGAGACGCCGGCGTCGGTGGTGTTCCTGTACGAGTACATGACAATGTTCCGCGCGGTGCCGCTGGATGTGAAGGAGCATTCGAAGAAACCGGATCCAACGTTCATGGGCGAGTCGATCGGCAAATGGGATGGAGATGCGCTGGTGGTCGACACGGTGGGGTTCAACGATCGGACGTGGCTGGATACGGCGGGGCATCCGCACAGCGACGCGCTGCATGTGACGGAGCGGTACCAGTTGATGGATGCGAATCACATCGCGTACGACGTGACGGTGGACGATCCCAAGATGTACACCAAGCCTTGGAGCAATCATCGTGTGCTGGATCGGCTGAAGCCGGGCGATCACTTGATGGAGTATTCGTGCGACGAAAATAATCTGGATCGCGATCAGGGGCATCTGCGGCCAGGCCCGACCGTAGTTCCGTTCAATCGGAGATAGGGAGAGGCCGCTGGCTTGCGCGTGCGGCCCAGAGGAGAAAATGTCCACGTTTGACATTGAAGTTCCCGTTCTTATTGTTGGAGGCAGCCTGGTGGGAATGTCCACCGCGATGCTGCTGGCCCATCACGGCGTCAGCGCACTTACCGTGGAACACCATCGCGGAACGGCCATCCATCCGCGCGCGGCGCTGATCAACCAGCGCACCATGGAGATTTTCCGCACGGTCGGCGTCGAGCAGATCGTGATGCAGAAGTCCGGCGAGCAGTTCGACCAGGACGGCGCCGTGATGGCGGTAGAGACGCTGGCCGGCAAGGAGATCGCCTACTTCATCCCGAATTTGAATGAAGGCGTGCGCGATGTCAGCCCGACGGTGCGCGTATTCATCACACAAAGACTGCTGGAACCGCTGCTCAAATCGCGCGCGCAGAAACTGGGCGCGCAATTGCGTTTACAGCACCGAGATGATGTCGTTCGAGCAGGACGAGGACGGAGTGACGGCGCTGATTCGCGATCGCGACAGCGGCAAAACGTCCACCGTGCGGGCGCGTTACCTGGTGGCGGCGGATGGCAGCCGGAGCCGGATTCGCGAGAGCTTGGGCATTGGCATGCGCGGGCGCGGCGTGTTTTCGAACAGCGCGACGATCTATTTCCGCGCCGATGTGGCGCCGCTGCTGCGCGGGACGGAACCTGAGCATCATCATGGTGGTGAATCCGACGCTGCGTGGATTCTTTCGCATCGAGAAGCCTTATCAATCGGGATTTCTGGCGGTGAACACGCTAGGCGACCCGGATCATCCCGATACCGACGTGACCAAGGATCTGGACGAGGAGCGGAGCCGCGAGCTGGTGCATGCGGCGCTGGGCACGAAGGACGTGCCGGTCATGATCGAGGATGTGATGCCGTGGCAATCGACCGCGGATGTCGCGGAACGTTTCCAGGAGGGGCGCGTGTTCCTGGCGGGCGATGCGGCGCACGTGATGCCGCCCTACGGGGGCTTTGGCGGCAACACCGGAATCGCCGACGCGCACAATCTGGCATGGAAGCTCGCACTGGTGGTGCAGGGGAAAGCAGGCCCGGAGTTGCTTTCGACGCTATGAACCGGAGCGGCTGCCCGGCGGCGGCATTTACCGTGGAACAAGCGTACACACGCTACGTCACGCGAGCGGCGCAATATCTGGGCAGCAGCGGAATGCAGAAGGCGGAGAACGATCTGAATATCGAACTGGGCTACTGCTATCACTCGGCGGCAGTGATCGAAGAAAGCGGCGACGATCGGCCGCGGAGCACGAAAATCCTCGTGATTCCAAGGGCCGGCCTGGCACGCGCGCGCCGCATCTTTACCTGGAACACGCAGGGCGGAAGATTTCGACGCTGGATTTGTTTGGGCGCAACTTCGTCTTGTTGGCGGGGCCGGAGGGGCAAGCCTGGCTGCGACGCGGCCAAGGAATCGAAGATCGATGTGGATGTTCATCGCATCGAAGAGCCGGCATTCGCGGATGCTTACGGGATTATGGCGTCGGGCGCGGTGTTGGTTCGGCCGGATGGATTTGTGGCGTGGCGGGCTAAGTCGAGCGAAGGTGCTTCCGGCGCTGCGATCATCGGCGCACACCGAGCTATCCTGAAAGTATGAGACCAGTAGCCGTGGCCGGCATCGGGAAGACCGCGTTTGGCGCGTTCCCGGATCGCGATCTCCGTTCGCTCGCGGTAGAGGCCGGACAAAAAGCGTTGGAGAACGGGCACGCCAGTGCGTCGCAAGTGGAGGCGTTCTATCTCGGCAATTTCGCCGGGCCTTCGTTTACGGGACAGAATCATCTGGCGCCGTACGTTGCGTCGGCCATGGGCATCACAGGCGTACCGGCCACGCGTTTTGAAGCGGCCTGCGCGTCCAGTGGGTCAGCTTTCTTTCATGCGGTGTCGGCGGTTGCGGCGGGGCTGTACGATGTCGTGCTGGTGGCGGGCGTGGAGAAGATGACCTCGCAAGCCGACGCCGAAAGTGACCGAAATTCTGGCGGGCGCGGGCGATCTGTGCGGCGAAGTGCGTGCGGGCGCGACGTTTCCGGCGTTGTTCGCGATGATCGCGCGGCGGCACATGTATCAGTACGGAACCACGCGCGAGCAACTGGCGGCGGTGGCCGTGAAGAACCATCAGAACGGCGCGAAGAATCCGCTGGCGCACATGCGCAAAGTGATCACCATGGAGCAGGCGCTGGCCGGGAAGCCGATCGCCGAGCCGCTGACCGTTTACGATTGCTCGCTCATCAGCGATGGCGCGGCGGCGGTGCTGATCATGCCGTTCGATCGCGCGCGCGATTTCACCGACAAGCCGGTGCGCGTGCTGGGCATCGCGCAGACGTCGGACAACGTGGCGCTGGATGAGAAGGACGACATCACGACGTTCCGCGCGGTGAAGACATCGGCGGAGAAAGCTTACCGGATGGCCGGCGTGAAAGCGGCCGATATCCAGTTTGCCGAAGTGCACGACTGCTTCACCATCGCCGAGATCATCGCGATCGAAGACCTGGGATTCGTGCCGAAGGGCCAAGGCGGCCCGTATAGTTTGGCGGGCGGCACATGCCTGCAATGGCGAGCGGCCGGTGAACGCCAGCGGCGGTTTGAAATCGAAAGGGCATCCGGTGGGCGCGACGGGCGTCGGGCAGATTTGCGATGTGGTGCAGCAGATTCGCGGGGAAGCGGGCGAGCGGCAGGTGAAGCGAAACTCGCTTGGGCTGGCGCAGAATCTGGGCGGATCGGGCGCCACCAGCGTGGTCACCATTCTGGGGGCCGCATGAGCGACACGTTGAACAACCCAGGTTCGGGCACAATTTATACTGAAACCGTGGTCTACTCGCCGCCGGAAGCGTACGTCAACGATGTGCCGTATCAATTGGCGATCGTCGAACTCGACCGGGGCCGGCGCATGACGGGCCGCATCGACGGCGAGCGCGTGCGCATCGGCGATCGCGTGCAGCTTCGCCGAATTCCGCAACAACGTTCCGTTCTTTCAAAAAACAATCATGAAACTAGCTGAGCGGATGAACCGCATAGGCGTGGAAACCGCCTTCGAAGTTCTGGTGCGCGCGCGGGCTCTGGAAGCGCAAGGGCGCGACATCATTCACCTGGAAATCGGCGAGCCCGATTTCGATACGCCGCGCCACATCGTGGAGGCGGGCAAGCAGGCGCTGGATCAAGGCTGGACGCATTACGGCCCGACGCAAGGCCTGCCGGAGCTGCGCGAGGCGATCGCATCGTACATCTGCCGGACGCGCGGGATTCGGGTGGGCGCGGAGCACGTGTGCGTGGTGCCGGGCGGCAAGCCGATCATCTTTTTCCCCATGATGGCGCTGCTGGAGCCGGGCGATGAAGTGATCTATCCGAATCCGGGCTTCCCGATTTACGAATCGATGATCAATTTCCTAGGCGCGAAGCCGGTGCCGATTCCGCTGGTGGAGGATCGCGGGTTTTCGTTCGATTTGAACGTGCTTGAAGGACAGCCTGTCGCCGAAGACCAAGATGCTGATCCTGAATTCGCCGCACAATCCGACGGGCGGCGTGATTCCGGCGGCCGATGTGCGCGCCATCGCGGATATGGTGCGCGATCGCGATCTGATGGTTCTTTCGGACGAGATCTACACGCGGATTTATTTTGACGAAGAGGCGCCACTCTCGATCAGCACGCTGCCGGGCATGCTGGAGAAGACGATTATTCTGGATGGCTTCTCGAAGACCTACGCGATGACCGGCTGGCGCATGGGTTACGGCGTGATGCCGACGTGGCTGGTGGATCCGGTGAACAAGCTGATGGTGAATTCGAACTCGTGCACCGCGAGTTTCACGCAGCGGGCGGGGATCGCGGCGCTGAACGGGCCGCAGGACGACGTCACCAAGATGGTGGAGGAGTTCCGGCGCCGCCGCGACGCCTTCTGCGCGGCCTTGAACACGCTGCCGGGATTCCGCTGCGCTATCCCGGGCGGGGCGTTTTACGCGTTCCCGAACATTCAAGGGACAGGGTGGAAATCGAAAGATCTGGCCGATGCGCTGCTGCAGAAAGCGGGCGTGGCTTGCTTGAGCGGGACGGCGTTCGGCGCTTACGGCGATGGCTATCTGCGGTTCAGCATCGCGAATTCGTATGAGAAGCTGATGGACGCGGTGGAGCGGATCCGGAAGTTTCTAAAAGCCTAGCCACAGATCAACACAGATGGACACAGATAGTGGAAGATTTCGTTATCGGTGTCTATCCGTGTCCATCTATGGCTAAAACCAAACAAACTGTTTCATTGGCTACTGGATAACTGACCTTTCGACTGTTCAACGCGTTCTGATGCCTCTGGCTGAAACGATCACCAATCGCCCCACAATATCTGTCGATAAGAGATCCGCCAGGACACCTGGACGAATCGGAGTATTTCTCCGCGACCAGAAGTTAAAGGGCGGAAGAGAACGATTCCCGGATATTCAGATGGCGGGAAGCGTCGAATGTCGGCGATGCCCTTGTCCATGGTCAGCACGATGCGATTTTCCGTTTGAATTCGGTCCAGGATTGTGAGATCGCTGGTACCGGTCAACCCCTCATCGGGACCGAATCGATCTCGTGCCCTGCTCCTCGAAATGCATCCGCGATTTCAAGCGGAAGATTCTCGTCTAACTTGAACTTCATTCTCCGCGCAAGCGCAAAAGGGACTCTTCGTGCGCAAGCTCAGCCGCATAGGCCAAAGCAGCTTGGACGTGTTCAGGTTTGAGGGACGGATAGCTGCGCAGGATTTCCGTTTGTGTGGCCCCTTCAGCCAAGCTATCCAGGATGTTGGTTACCAATACACGGGTGCCCTTGGCGCATAATTGTCTCGCACAGATATCTGGGTCGGTGTTCAAATAGTGACGCCAATCGGTCATGGTGCACTGGTAACAGGGCCAAAACACGCTCCGGAGGTCAGCGGGGATAATAGCCAGCGCGCGTCTGCACGATCAAGCCTGGCCGCTTTGTGGCGAGCTTGATTTTCCGGTATTGCATATCGTCGCCCTGATGGTCGGATGTGTAGCCGAAGCTGTATTGATTCCGCAGTTCCTCTTCGATCTGGCTGTAGATGCTCTCGATGGATTGGTCTTTGGTCACTTCAAAGAAACGCCCTCCCGTTTCACCGGCGAGCCGCTGCATCGCGGATTTTCCCTTCGCTCGATACACAGCGTGCGATGCAATAGCTGCCGGACCGCCAGCTACCCACCATTGCTTCCACTTCCCGTGAAACCAGATGGAATAAATTAAGGTGTCGGCGCGCTGCGCGTATTCGATGGCCGCGTCAAGTGTGGTCTTGCTGCCGACGTCGACGCCATCGGAAAGCAGGATGAACGCCTTCCGGCCTTGCTGTTCGCGCATCAGATTGTCGGACGTTAGTTGAATGGCATCGTACAAGACCGTGGCAATACGCCCGGGTATCTGTAGCTGATCCAGTGCGGCCGAAAGCAATTCGCGCGAGTTGGTAAGGCCCTGCAGCGAGTGGACCCCGATATCGAAGCTGGCAACGAACGCCTGATCGCCTTCCCGCAGCATATGATCGAGAAAAGAATAGCTCGCCTTACGTTCCGGTTCCAGCACATTCAACTGGCTGCGGCTGGTATCCACCAGAAGACCCAGCGTGAGCGGAACATTGGACTCGCGCGAGAAGTAACGGATCGTTTGGGGGCCGCCGTCCTCTTCCAGAGCGAAATCGTCCAGATTCAAATCCTTGATGATGCCGCCGTCGCGGTTGCGAACGGTCGCCAACAGAGTAACGACATTGACGGATGTGGAAAACGTTACCTCTTGCGCAGCCGCCCGCACGGCCGCCGGAACGAGAGTCGCGAGGAGCAGGCTTCTACGCGAGAGGATCGCTTTCATAAGAAACTCGATTAAGACGGTTTCCCCACCCGCGCGGTTTCCCCCTTCCTCGGGCCAAAACTAAAAACCCGACCCGGAGGCTCCGGATCGGGTCTGGGACTACTCACGCACTTGATGTCAGGCTACGTGCTGGGCGCGATAGCGGCTGATGATCGCATTCATCTGATCTTTCAACTGGAGCTTCACTTTCTTCAGCCGGTGTTCCTCCACTTCCTCCTCGGTGCTGAGGTGCGACTTGGCTTCGAGCGCTTCCAGTTGCTGGTGAAAACTGGAATGCTGCTCGGCCAAACGCCGGAACTCCTCATCGGTTTGCATCAAGTGCGTCTTCAATTCTTCTTGCGTGTTCTCCATCAGGGTTCTGTCTCCTTTGTGAAGCTGCCACGCCGAGTCGGTAGGATTGATTTGCTCGGTGGGTAGTGAGTGAGTGGTCACATTCATCTCGCGCGGAGGTCACCGATGGCCTCCGCATATGTGACAGTATCATGAAAGAATCCTCATGACAATCCCTGTTTCGGTGGGATTCTCATAGTACTGTGGGCGCTCGCCGACCGCCTGGAAACCGAGGCCGTCATAAAGGCGCCGGGCGGCGGCATTGGACTCCCGAACTTCCAGGAAATGGACTCCCGGATGGCGAGAAAGTTCGGTTTCCAGAAGCTCCGTGGCAATGTGGAGCCGCCGAAAATCGGGATGGACGGCAATGTTCAGAATCTCACGTTCGTTATCGGCGACGGAACGGGAAACCAAGAATCCGGCGATCCGGCCGTCGACGAGCGCCACCCAGGAATCGAATGCCAGGTAGTCCCTAGCGAGCCATTGCGAGGATTCCGGCGCGGTCTGTTGGATGGCAGTAATTTCGGGGATGTCGTTTTCAGCCGCTGGGCGGATTTGGCCGCGCGATGGCATCAAGTCGCGAAGCAGCGCACGTTGCCGTCCGCCGATTTGTGACCAGCCGAAGTTTCGCTCCGCGTGGGCGCGTCCGCCTGCTGCGATTCTCCGGCGCAGATCCCCGTCCGCGAGCAGGCGCTGGATGGCCCCGGCAAAGTCGCCGGGTTGGTCGGCGATCCACACATTCACGCCGTGTTCCAGACCCAATCCCGCGCACCCGGACGACGTGGAGACCACGGCCCGATCCATGGCCATCGCTTCCAGGACCTTGAGGTTGGTGCCGGCGGATTCGAGCGTGGGGACGATGGCGAGGTTCGCTTCGACATATAAAGGACGGACATCGGCGACGAATTCGAGCAGGCTGATGCGATCGTCGTGCGGGATCGCGGGAAGGGCGGTGTGCGCGCGCCAATAGAGCAACGGGTCGGGGCCGGCGACCACCGTCAGAGTGATCGCGGGGGATTTCTCGCGCACGATAGGCCAGACCTGTTCGACGAAGAATCGATACGCCACGATGTTGGGAAAATGCCGGAACGACCCGATGAAGAGCAGCCGCTCGCCGGTGCGCTCGATTTCAGGAATGAATCGGTCGAGATCCACGCCGTTGGGGATGATCGGTAACGTTTGGCCGCGCGAGCAGAGCGCGATCCTGTTCCGACATGACCACCACTTTGCGATAGCGGCGGATACATTTCTTCTCGAAGCGCTGCCAGCGCCAATAGTCCCAGCGTTGCGCAATGCCGGGCGAGCGGTCGCGGATTTGGCGATACAGTGCGAACGTGACGTCGTGTTCCACAAGCACGTCGCCCGAATACGGGCGCGAGCATGGTGTATTCGATTTGCACGGCTTCGATCTTGTATTCGGCTCGGATGCGGGCGAGCGCGCGCTGACATGGCGGGTGAACGGAATTCGTGCACCTCGGGCGGAGCGAGCGTGGACCAGCGCGGCTCGCGATAGCGCGGCTTATCGACGAGAATGACGCGCGCACAAAGATCCAATACGGGCTGAAGGTCCTCGGATTTTTCCGAGTCGCGAAACGCAAAGAGAAAGATGTCGAACTCGCCCGACATTTCGCGCAACAAATTGAAGATCCGCACGGCTCCTCCGTGCGCGAGCGGGAAGGGAAAATAGGGGCTCACGACCGCGATACGGCGGCGGCGCGGGGACGGCACCCTTCCTGGGATCTCCTGGACCCCAGATGGATAAACGGACCGATCGTTCTTCCAAGGAACAAGCCACTTTGGACGTAGAAAGATCCGATCGAGCGGAACGCCTTTCACGAACAGCAATGAAGCGATCGGAGTGCGGAGTCTTAAATGGTGACGCTCCAAACGTTGCGTTGTAGGCCAGGATCTTGGTTGGCGCGAGAAGAAATGCCGCGCGGCGGAAGGCTTTGAATTTCGGATCGCGATCCAGCAACAGCGGCGCTTGGCCGATGCGATAGGCGCGAAAACGTTTGCGGAGCTGCCGGTAGATTTCGAGCGTCGATTGCGCGCTGAAGTCGCCGGGCTTCACCAGGAAATGGCGCCGATCGGGCACCAGGCGCTGGATCTCCGAGAACATGTGCCGCGCGAGTTCCGGATCTCCCGAGGCAAAGGAAACCACAATCGCTTCCGGATCTTTTCCGAGCAGACCGGAAGATGAAATTCCTTAGGGCTGGCCTCACCTTAAGAGAAGAGCCTCAATGAAATTCGATCGCGGTGGCAACGCCGGCGGTATGGAGCTTCGCGTCCGGCTTCGCAGTGTAGTGAACCACCACCTGACGGGGATGCTTTCTGCGCGCCACAACTGAGGGCTTGTTCGCCTCCGCCGCCTAAATCGATCTGGGAAGGATCCGCCACCAATAGTTGCACGGTGTTTCCGTCTGAGGCTTGAATCACGAGCCGTGCCTGTTTCCCGTCCAGGCAATCCAGACGCTGGAATACACCCTGCACGCTCGGGCCGGAGGTCGGAGGCCTGATACCACGCTTCCGGTTTGGGGGGCGCCGCGCCATTGGGATTCATCTTCTTGCGCGCGGCATCTTCGGCGGCATGAATGGCTGCTTCGCTTTGCGCCTTCACTCGCATCGAGGTCGGCCTGCTTCTCGTCAGCGATACGCTTGCGCTCCGCCGCCTCTTCATCGAAGCGCTTTTCCTGGAACGACAGCCGCAATTGGTGGATGCGCTCGCGTTCTTCATCGCTCGAAGCGGCGTGCTCGGCGCCGCCCCAGGCTTTCTGCGCCTCGGCGAAATCCTTCGCGGCAACGTCGTTCTTGGCGAGCGCCGTCCAATAATCGATATTACGCGGCTCCAGGCTCGTGGCCTTCTTCAGCAGCACGGCGCGCTTCTCGAGATGTTCTTTGTCGATGGCCGGATCGATATCCGCTCTTTGAAAATATGGCTCGGCCCAGCGCGGATTGAGTTCGGTGGCCTTCTTGAGATCGATTTCGTCCGAGTTCAAACGGCCCAATTCGAGCCAGGCGCGGGCGCTGGTGCTGTTGCCGTCGATCGCATCCTGCAACTCGGCACGCGCTTGCTTGTCCTTGTCGCTATCGAGGTCCAACAATGCGAGCCCTTCCGACGCAACCGGCCCTTGCAGCGCTTTGTAAGCGGCGGCGGCCTCCTCGGTGCGGCCTTCCGCCATCAGCAGGTCGGCTTGCGCGATGCGAACGTCGTCCGATCCCAATTGGACCGGCTTGAAATCGCGGGTCGGGCTGAGCGCGCGGCCTGAAAACGTGATGGGCGCGAAATTTCCCGCTTTCAAATAGGCGTCGGTCTGCTGATTGATTTGCGCGGCGGTTTTTTCAAACGCGTTGTGGCAGGCGGCCTCGAAGTCGTCGCTCTGCCCGAGATTGGAAATGAGCACGCTCGCGCGGCCCGCGTAGTCGGGATTGGTGGTGACCAGGTGCATCAGAGCCCAACCGCGCGCACGCTCCGCTTCAGGGACGGGCGCACCGAGCGTTATGCGCTGGCCGTCCACCTGCAAAGTGGAAACGAGTTCGATAATGCCTTTTTCCAGGTCGGGCGGCAGGCGATTGGTGTTTTCGTAGAGGAGGAGGCGGGCGAGCTCCTTCAGAGTGTCGCGAGAAAGCGCGTCAGATTCCGCGAGCGACAGCATCCGAGCGTCGCGCCCCAACTTGAAAGGCTTGATGCCCACGGGCGCCGTCTTGGAAATGATCACGTGGACTGGCCAGACGAGCTGCATCTCCTGCTTACCTGTGATGATCCGCAGCGTTTCGCGGAATTGCTCCAGGAACATGAGCTTTTCGCGGACGGGCTTGTCTCCCACGTTGCTGAACACTTCGAAAGGGCCGTATTTGAGGGCGATCCAGTGGTCCTCGGCCGGCATGACTGTGGGCAGCAGCACGGGCAGGGACAAAACGAGAAGCACCCGGGGCAGCACGATTGTATGTTATCTCGACTGCGGGTTCCCTGTTTGGTAGTGGGTCAGTTGAAGGGAACGATCAGCGAGGATTCACGTACGACATGGGTAAGCGGCGATGTTTACAGTCGACGATGATAGCTCCATTCGTTTGCTTCTAGCTCGTTTGTACGATGCTTGGGCGCGTGGCGACGGCGATGCCTATGCAGCGTGTTTTGCCGAAAAATCCGACTACGTCACCTTTAATGGCGTACATCTCCGCAGTCGGGCCGAGAACGCGCAACTGCATAGCGCGCTTTTCAACGGTGTCCTCAAGGGCACCAAACTGTCGGCTGAAATTGAGAGCGTCGAATTGCTATCCAACAACGTCGCGCTGGTTCATACGGTGGGTACTGGACGGAAGACGTCCTATCAGACTTATGTTCTGGTGAAATCGGATGCCGAATGGCTGATTCGATCCTTTCAGAATACGCGTGTGCAGCCATTCAGTGTGTGGATCACGCGCTGGATGCAAAAAATAGTTGCCCGTTGATGGATGTGTGGCCTTGGGACGGCTGGGCACGCTCAAACTGAGCTGCTGCACCCTGTTATGATCCGAGGAGCAATGGGCAAAGTTATCGCTCTCATCATGCTGGTGGCGCTGATCGCGACACCGATCGGCACGCTGTACCTTTTGTCGTCGCATACCAAAGTCGCATTTGCCCCGCCGCCCACGGCGATCGGCGCGGCCACGCCTGTGACGGTACATGTGGCGAACCCGCACGGGCTGCGACGATTCACCGCCATTATCGAGCAAAACGGCGCGAGAACCACAGTTTTCGAGACCAGAAACCCGGCGGATCGCACGAAGTTTTGGCTCGCGCAGGTTCCCGATCAGGACGTTCACTTTACCGCGGGCTCCAAGCAAGCGCCGAATCTGAAGGAGGGCAAGGCGCGGCTCATTGTGGAAGCCGAATCGAACGATCTGCGCGCGTCTACGGATACGGTTTCGGCCGATGTCGATGTTGTACTGCGGCCGCCGACAGTGACTACGGATGGTTTTCAACATTACATCAATCAGGGCGGGTCGGAAATGGTGCTGATCACGGCGTCGGGTTCCTGGAGCGAAGCGGGCGTGCGCGTAGGCAAACGACACCTATGCAAGTTTTCCGATCGCTGGCAACACCACCCAGCGGCTGGCGCTGTTCGCGTACCCGTGGGACACGCCGCTCAACACCGTTCCTATCGTTTACGCGAAGAACTCGGGGGGCACGGAAGCCACTGCGCGATTCTGGTTCAAGGTGTTTCCGAAGAAGTTCCGGATGCGCGATCTCGCGATCGACGATCAATTCCTGGACAAGGTAGTCAATCAGATCGATTCCAGCGGCTCGGGCGATCTGCTCACGCGTTTCCTCAAAATCAACGGCGAGATGCGCCGAGCCAACAACAAGACGCTGGCCGACCTGCGGCTGAAGACGGCGGAGAAATTCCTCTGGACGGAGCCGTTCCTGCAACTGGCGAACTCGAAGGTGGAATCGGAATTCGCCGACGTGCGCAGCTACATTTACAAAGGCAAGAAGGTCGACCAGCAAGTGCATCTGGGCTTCGATCTCGCGGTTACGGCGCATACGCCGGTGCTGGCGTCCAACGATGGCAAGGTGATCTGGGCCGCGCCGTTGGGCATCTACGGCAACTGCATCGTGGTGGATCACGGCTACGGCTTGCAGTCCATCTATGGACATCTGAGCTCGATCGCCGTGAAGGAGGGCGACATGGTGAAGCGCGGCCAGGAGATGGGTAAGAGCGGGTCGACGGGCCTTGCGGGCGGCGACCACCTCCACTACTCGATGCAAGTAGGTGGTGTGGAAGTGAATCCAGTGGAATGGTGGGACGCGCACTGGATCAAGGATCACGTGCAGGACCGGCTCAAGCAGTAGGGGCCTTTTACGGGGGTTAAAGCACCATCCCGCCCTTTGCTTTAATGCACAAGCTATAATTCAAACGAATGGACATTTACGAGGAAGTCGTCCGGCTGCGCCGTCTCGGCCAGAAGTGCGCCCTCGCCACGATTGTGCAGGTGAACGGCTCCATTCCCAGCTACGAAAGCGCCAAACTGCTGGTGCGCGAGGATGGCTCCATGCTCGGCACGGTCGGCGGCGGATGCGTGGAGGCGGAAGTTTGGAACGCCGCGCGCGAAGTGATGGAAACCGAGCGCCCGCGCCAGATGAATTTCAGCCTGGGACAGGACGCCGCCTACGACAACGGCCTCATCTGCGGAGGACAACTTAGCGTGTTCGTCGAGCCCGTAGTTCCCCAGCCCCGCGTGTTCATCTTCGGGGCCGGCCACATCTCGAAGAGCATTTCCAAGGTGGCGGTGCTGGCCGGTTTCGCCTCGGTGGTGGTGGATAATCGCGAGGCGTTCGCCAATCGTGAGCGTTTCCCGGAAGCCGACGAAGTCTACGCTGAGGAATACGAGGAAGTCTTCCCCAAACTTGCCATCCGCGACACCAGCTATTTGGTGATCGTAACGCGCGGCCATCGCGATGATATGCGCGTGCTGCGTTGGGCGGTAGAAACTAACGCCAAATACATCGCCATGATCGGCAGCAAACGCAAGGTGATTGGTGTAGTGAAGGAGTTGGAGAAAGAAGGCATCGCGCGGGCCGCCTTCGAGCGCGTTTTCGCGCCCATGGGGCTCGAGATCGGCGCCATCACTCCCGAAGAGATTGCGGTTTCCGTGGTTGCCGAGATGATTGCTGTCCGCCGCGCGCCGGATTCTGAGTGGCGCACCGCGGCCAAGTCCATTTTCGCGAGCGAGGCGTCGCGAGCCGTTTTAAAGTGACCCCTGCTGTAGCTACGAGCCATGTGAAGATCGCCGGTATCATTCTTTCCGGCGGCGCGTCCCGCCGCATGGGCACTCCCAAAGCGCTGCTCCGATTTCAAAACGAAACATTCCTTGACCGATTGATCCGCGTCTTCTCAGCCGTGTGCGATCCGGTGATCGTCGTGGTGGGCGAGCACGCCGGTCAGATTCGATCCGGCATCGAACGAGGGAGCGAAGTTCTGTTTGCAGTGAATCCCGATCCCGATCGCGGGATGCTGAGTTCGCTGCAATGCGGGCTTGCACTGGTTCCGGCGGAGGCGGATGCGGCAATGTTTCTGCCCGTCGATCATCCGCATCTGGCAGTCTCGACAATCGAAACGCTGGCCGCCCGATTTCGGGCCGATCGCGCGCCGGTTACTGTGCCGACGTATGCCGGCGAGCACGGCCATCCGGTCTGCATCGCGCGTCCGTTGATCGCCGAGTTGCTGGCTCTGCCGCCCGACGCCAAACCGAGCGACGTGATTCATCGCCACGTTCCGCAGACGGTGTACGTCGAAGTCTCCGATCCGGCCGTAGTCACCGACGTCGACGATCCCGCGGCGTACGCCGATCTATTAGCGCGGCACCAATGAAGACACTCCGGCGGTCGCTTCTCATTGCGCTGATCGTTGTAGTGGTCGTTTGGCTTGGCCGCGCCTTTTCTGCGGGCCGATCGCTTCCGCCCGCGCATCGAGGCAGCTCTCGAAGCCGCGCTCAATCGCCCCGTGCATCTCGGTGCGGTCCATTTGAATCTCTTCACCGGTCCCGGCTTCACCGTGGACGACGTTCTGATCGACGACGATCCCGCCGCCGGCATCGAGCCGTTCGCGCACGTCGAATCCATGCAGGCGCGCATCCGCTGGACCAGCCTGTTTGCCGGCAATCTCGCGTTCTCCAGTCTGCGGCTGGATACGCCCAGCGTCAATGTGGTCCGGATGCCGTCCGGGCCCTGGAATATTCAGCCGCTGCTCGATCGTCGTCCGCAGCCAAGCGCTCCGCGCCGCCATGCGATTCCCGACATTCAAATTCGCGGCGGGCGCATCGACTTCAAGTTTGGCGACACCAAGTCGGTCTTTTATATCAGCGACGCCGACGTGGACGTTTACGCCAATGAAAACGGGGATGTGGTGATCCGTTTCTCGGGCTCGCCGGCTCGCACGGACCAGGCGTCGCCAACGTTTCGGCGAACTCACTGCCCGCGGCCTTCTGCAGCCCGGGCCGAACGGCGAAGCCCAGCTCAGCATGGGCGTTCATCTGGACCGGACCGCGATTTCCGAGATCACGCGCCTGTTCCACGGCAGCGACATCGGCGTACACGGCTTCGTGCTCGCCAACGCCAAGCTGGACGGGCCGCTGTCGAAAATCGGCATCACGGGCGATCTCAACATCAGCGACGTGCACCGTTGGGACCTGATGCCGTCGCCCGGCGAAGGCTGGACGCTGAACTATCGCGGGTTGCTCAATCTCGACGGCCATCATCTCGAGCTCGCTACGATTGATGCTCCGGCCGCCGCGGCACAGCCCGATCCGGTATCTGCCGAGTTTCGGTTGGACGAATATCTGGTGGCGCCAAAATGGTCCGGCAATCTGCAATTTCGCGATCTTCCCGCAGCATCGTTAGCCGAAACCGCGCGGCATCTTGGCGCTCCGCTGCCGCCGGGTGTGCAGGTGGAAGGCAAAGTGGAAGGAGCCATCGGATATTCGAGCCAGTCGGGCGTGGGAGGCCAGTTGACGCTCGCCGGCGCCGCCGTGAAGTTTCCGCAAGCCGGTTCGGTGCAAGGTGGTTCGGCGAAATTCGATTCGGCGCAAGTGCAAATTGCCGATGGCAAGGTCGTCCTGGCGCCCTCCGACATTGCGATGGAGAACGGACAATCCGCGCAAGTGGAAGGCGAGTACGCCTTCGACAATAGCCACGCTTCGATGCGGATCACTACGCGACAATTAGCGATCGGCTCCGATCACTTATTTGATTCCGCCGCGGTTCCCCTCCTTGAGCAGCTCCGTCAAGGATCGTGGAAGGGCTGGATTTCGTACGAGAAGACCGCCGAAGGTCCCGGCGCTTGGTCGGGTCAATACGATTTGCAAAATGCGGTGATCGAGATTCCGGGTCTCGCATCGCCGGTGCGCATCGGGTCGGCTTCGGTGCAAATGAACGCGGACGGAATTCAGATCGCCCGCATGCACGGACGCGCGGGTACTGTGAAGTTCGACGGCGACTATCGATATCAGGCTGCGGCGGTACATCCGCACCGTCTGCGCGTCACCATCCCCGAGCTGCAAATCGCCGAGGTCGAGCGATTGATGCTGCCGTCGCTCCGCCGCACGGAGGGCTTCCTCGCACGGACGTTCCGCTTGCGCGCTCAGCCGCTTCCCAAGTGGTTGGAGGACCGCGACGCCGACATTACGCTGCAAGTGCCGGGTCTGATGAACGGCGAATCGCCGGTGGGCGAGTTTCGTGCCCATGCGGTTTGGCGCGGCGCCTCGATCAATGTTTCTAGTTTGGAATGGCGCCAGGAGAGCACGCACGCGGCGGGAAAGATGACGGTGAATCTTGCCAAGGCGGAGCCCGCCTATCAATTGAACGGCGCGGTGGAGAATTTCGACTACCGAAACGGCCAGCTTGACGTGGATGGCGAATTCATGACGAGCGGGATTGGCCCGGATCTGCTGCTTAATCTCCGCTCCAAAGGCACGTTCGAAGGCCGCGGAATCGTGCTCGGGCCGGATGCCGAGATGCGCGTGGTTTCGGGATCCTATCGGGTGGCCGCCGCAAGCGGCATTCCGCGTTTGCTGCTTTCGAACCTCCAGGTTTCACAAGGCGCGGATACATTGGTCGGCCAAGGATCCAGCCAGCCCGATGGCCATCTGGTGTTGGAGCTGATGAGCGGACGGAAGCAAGTGAGGCTGACGGGAATGCTGCTGCCGGTTCATCCGGAGCCCGCGCCCGCGCGGTAGCGGTCGGTCTGGCTAGATGTTGATAAGCTGGAAGGGTCCGCTGATTAAGCAACAAAAGCTGAGATCAAGACCTGCCATGAGAGCCACCGATACTCTGACCATCTCTTTGCCCGTGGCTATGGCCGAGCAGATGAAGAAGGTTCAAAAGAAGGAAAACCGCACCCGCTCGGAATTATTGCGCGAAGCCTGGCGACAGTATTTTGAGAGCCACTACGGCAGCTTCAGTCCGACGAAAGCGGAGCTCGCGGCAATCCGTAAAGGCCGCGCCGAAATTAGCAGAGGCCAATTCAGAACACTCCAGGAACTCCTCCTTGACCTGGACACTCAACCTCGCAAAACGGGCAGAAAAACAGCTCGCAAAAGCCCCCGCTAGGAGCCGTCGTCTGCTCCTGGCCGCGCTGGGCGAAATGCAGGATAGCGGAGACATTCGTCGTTTGACGTCGGAGCGTTCCACCTGGCGTCGCCGGGTCGGAGACTACCGAATCTTCTTCGATGTGCATCCCGAGCAGCATCGCATCGACATCTTGGAGATTGCCCGCCGGCCGACAACGACCTATCGCTAGTTTCCTAGCTAGCGGTGCCAGACACCTCCGATACAATAGTAGTGGCCCCTGTTTCCTCCATGAATGAAGCTACCAGCGAGCTACTGGCCGATGCGAACGACATCGTTCGGGAGCAGTTGGCGCTCGCCTGGCGCGAACATGTTGAACGCGTCCGCGATGTGCTCGAAGCGCAATGGCCCGAGCGCATGGAGCGCGTGCTGGAGGAAACCATCGCAGGCTTGGCGGCGCGTCTGGAAGCCGAATACCAGGATGCTCTCGAAGCCCGGTTGCGCGAAGCGGCGCAATCCGCCCGGGCCGCGCGCCGCGATCTGATCCAGAAGTTGAATCAAACCGCCCGCCGGTTGCGGCACTTCGAGAACGAGGGCCAGTGGAGTCACACGCTGGTGGACGCTACGCGCGATTTTTGCGGACGTGCGGCGCTGTTCCTGGTTCACGACCGCAAGCTGCACTTCGAGGCCGGGCGAAATATCGATGGAGTGTCGCCGGCGGAAGACGTCGCCCTGGATGCCGCGCCCGCGTTTGGCACTGCCGTTGAAACTCGCGACACCCTGGTTGCCATGCGCACGCGCGGCGAATTGTCCGGGCCGCTGGCGGATTTCTTAGGCGAATCGAGCGAAAAGTGCTGTCTATTTCCCATTGTCACGCGGCAGGGCGTCGCAGCCGTGCTCTACGCGGATTCGGGCGAGATCGACGTGGATGCACTGGAGCTTCTAGCGGCCACGGCGGGCGCGGTTGTCGAGGCTCGTCCGGCACTGGCCGCTCCAAAGGTCAAAGCGGTGCCGCCTCCAGCGGAAGCATTGGTGACCATCGTCTCGGCCACCGTAGGCGAGCCTAAGCAAAAACCGGAGATTCTTTCATGGTTTACCCTGAGCCGCGAAGATAGGGAACTTCACCTACGCGCCCAGCGCTTCGCGCGCGTCAAAGTGGCCGGGATTAGGCTTTATCAATCAGAAAGTGTGAAGAATGGGCGTACCGCGCACGATCTATATACGTCTCTTAAGGCAGAGATCGATTCCGCGCGCGACGCTTTTCGCGGTGAGTTTTTGAATGCATCGGACTCCATGGTGGATTATCTCCATCTGGAGCTGGTGAGAACGCTGGCAAACGATGATGTTGAATTGTTGGGTCATGAATATCCGGGCCCGATGGTCTAGGCTGGCTTGCGGGGTGACACTCGCGGCAGTCTGCGCCGTAGCTGTGTCCGCGCAATCTCTCGACGCGCTGGCGGACCGGTATCGCAAAACTCCCACCGCCGAGCGCTCGCGCGGCTGTGCTGCGTTACGCCCAAGCGCATCGCACCGACAAGAACGGCGCACTGGCCCTGCTGCTCTTGGGCGCGACCGAAGACGATCAGCGCCAGTTCGGAGACGCGCTCACTCACCTGAAGGCGGCCTGGGAAAACGCCTGCCGGAGCTGGCCGACTATGTCGGCCTACCTGAGCGCCGTGGCCGAATCCGGGCTGCGCCAGTTCTCAGATACCGAGTCAACGTTGCAGCCGGTGTGGCAATCCACGCCCGCCTCGCCGCTGGTGACGAAAGCGGTTCTGTTGCAGGCCGAGTCGTTCTTGCAGGGTGGCAATCCGGCGGGCGCCGTCACGTTGGTCCAGCAGCATTTGTCTGATCTTACCAGCGCCGCAAGCCGACCTGTTGCTGGCCCGTGCCTATGAGGCGCAGAATAATGCTGATGCCGCCGCGCAGCATTATCAGAAGATCTACGTCGAGTATCCGCTGTCGAAGGAAGCCGCGGACGCCGAAGCGGCGCTTACGCGTTATCCGGGCATCCCCGCCGAAGCTCTTTTCGCTCGCGGCGTGAAGCTCGAGAGCCGGCGGCGATTACACGCGAGCGGGAAAAGAGCTCACGGCGCTTCTGCCGCGTCTGAGCGGCGAGAATCTACGATTTGGCGCGCGTCCGCATTGGCGCTGCCGCGTATCTCGGCGCGGGAGAACGAGTCGGCGTACAAGTATTTGACCTCGTTCCAGGCGACGCGCCCGAGCCGGAGGCCGAGCGCCTCTACTATTTGCTCGAATGCCCAGCGCCGCTTGAACCGGCTGGACGAGATGAACGCCACGCTCGAAAAGCTGGCGCAATCGTATCCGCAATCGCACTGGCGATTGGAAGCGCTGATCTCCGTTGGCAAACTACTACGCGGCGCACGACCAGCCTGAGACCGCGCAGCCGCTGTATCGCACGCTGCTCCGAAACATTCACCAACGATCCGCAAGTCGGCGGTGTGCCACTGGAAGGTCACCTGGTTCACCTACCTGCACGATCCCGCGGCAGGCCGAGGGCATGCTCCGCGAGCATCTGGCGCGCTATCCGGCTTCCGATCAGGTGAGCCCGGCGCTCTACTATCTGGGCCGCATCGCGGAGTCGAAATCGGATTGGGCCGCGGCGCGCGCCTACTACGACACCATCAACAACGCGTATCCGAACTACTACTACGCGATTCTCGCGCGGGAGCGCCTGGAGACTCCGTCCATTGCGAGCGCAGCGGCATCTCCCGCCACTGCGCAGTTACTCGGCGCGGATTCAAATCGTCAACCGGCACGCCCCGGAAAGCTTCGATGCGACGCCGCGTCACCAAGCAGCGCATCGCGCGCGCTCACTTGCTCGACACGGCCGGTCTGGACGATTTGGCGGAAGGCGAACTTCGCTTCGGCGCCAAGAGTCGACGGACAGCCGCAGATCATGGCGCTGGAGCTGGCCGAACTGGCAAGCGAGCGCGATGCTCCCGATCAAGCGCATCCGCTACATCAAGCACTACGCGCCCGGATATCTGTCGATGTCGCTGGATGCCGCGCCCGAGCAAGTTCTGGCGCCTGGCTTTTCCACTGCCGTATCGCAAATCGCTCGAGGAATACTGCCGCGCGCAGATGCTGGATCCATATTTGATGGCCGCGCTGATTCGGCAGGAATCGGAGTTCAATCCGAAGGCGGTCTCGCCGGCCAATGCTCGCGGCCTCGCGCAGGTGATGCCCGCTACGGGCCGCCAGCTCAGCAGGAAACTGAAGATCCCGCGCTATCGCACCGCGATGCTGTTCACTCCCGACACGAATCTGAAGATGGGCACCTACTATTTGAAGCAGCTTTCCGATGAGCTGCAGGGCAAGTGGGAAGCGGCGCTGGCGTCGTACAACGCGGGCAAGTCGCACGTGACGACATGGATGGCGTCGGCCAATTACCGCGAGCCCGCCGAATTCGTCGAGAGCATTCCATTCAACGAAACGCGCGTGTACGTCCAGAGCGTTTTGCGCAACGCCGAAGTTTATCGCAAGCTCTACGGCCAGAAGCTGGCAGTGAAGAACTAACGAACCTTCAAAACCGCCGCGCCGCGAATCGCGTCGTTCTTCAGCGCATTCAGCGCCCGGTTGGCTTCTTCGAGCGGAAAGATCTCGGTCGAGATATGCACCGGAATCTCGGCGGCCACCTTCAGGAAATCGTGCCCGTCCTGCCGCGTATTGTTGGCGACGCTGCGAACCACGCGCTCCCCATACAGCAGATCGTAGTCGAGCGGCGGAATGGTGCTCATGTGAATTCCGCCCGAGCGCCAGCGTCCCGCCCTTTCGCAGCGCCTTCAACGCCGCGGGCACGATCTCGCCGGCCGGCGCGAAAATGATCGCGCTATCGAGCTTCTCCGGAGGTTCAGCCACCGTGCCGCCAGCCCACACCGCGCCCAATTCCAGCGCGAGTTTCTGATGCCGCTCATCGCGCGTGCAGGCATAGACTTCGGCGCCCCAATGCCGCGCCACTTGAATCGCCACATGGGCCGCGGCTCCGAATCCGTACAATCCCAGGCGTCCGCCGCGTTGGATGCGCGGAGAGCCGCAGCGACCGGAATCCGATGATGCCCGCGCACAGCAGCGGCGCGGCCTTGAGATCGTCGAAGCCCTCGGGAATCGGGTAAACGAAGCTTTCATTCGCCAGCGCGTACTCGGCGTAGCCACCGTCCACGGTCCAGCCGGTGAACGATGGATTGTTGCACAGATTTTCCTTGCCCGCGCGGCAGTATTCGCACGTGCCGTCGGTGGAATGCAGCCACGCGATTCCAACGCGCGTTCCAATCGCGTGCTGCTTGGCTCGCTCGCCCAGCAGCTTCGATCACGCCGACCACCTGATGCCCGGGCGTGATCGGCGACTTGCGCGGCGGCAGCTCGCCTTCGATCACGTGCAGATCGGTCCGGCAAATTCCGCACGCGTTCACGCGCACCAGAACTTGATTTCCGGAAGGCGCGGGCTTCGGCACATCCATGTATTGGAGCGGGTTGCTCTCGATCGGGCGCGGGAGACGGAAGGACGCAGGCTTTCATCGCTTCCAGCCCCATAGTAACCTGAGAATCGATGCCGCTTCCCGGACACCACTTCGCGCGCAACCTGATTCACCGCCGCACACTGCTGCTTGCGATGGTGCGGCGCGATTTCGAGCAGCGCTTCATCGGATCCACGGCCGGATGGATGTGGGGGCTCATCTTGCCGCTGGTGCAATTGGTGAGCTGGGTCTTTGTGTTTCAGGTATGCCTCCACCAGACGGTCCCGCCGAACGAATCGACGCAGAGCTATCCGCTGTTTCTGTTCTGCGGATTCCTTCCGTGGCTGCTGTTCCAGGACACAGTGACGCGCTCGGCAAATTCGATGCTGGACAACGCGAACCTGATCACCAAGACGGTGTTTCCGGCCGAGATCGTGCCGGTTTCCATCTTTCTGTCTTCGCTTGCGAGCCACTTGATGGTGGTGGCCCTGCTGATCGCGGGAATCGGCGTCGTGACGGGCCACTTCAGCCTGTGGATGCTGATGCTGCCGTTCTACATGCTACTGGTCGGGCTGTTTGCGATCGGCGTTGGCTGGATCGTCGCCAGCTTGCAGGTGTATCTGCGCGACACGGCGCAAGTGCTTACCGTGAGTCCTGGTCTTCTGGTTTTGGGTGACGCCGATCTTCATCACCGAGCAGCAGATGCCGGAGCGCTTCCGCTTTATCCTGCACCTAAACCCGCTGGCGTTCGTGGTGCGCGCGTATCGCGACCGCCTGCTGTCCTACCGCGTGCCCAGCCTGCACGATTTCGCGATCATCACGGCCTACGCAATCACCGCGTTCGTCGCTGGCGGACTGTTCTTCCGGCATCTGAAGCGCGGTTTCGCGGACGTGTTGTAGAGTGCTATTGTTCGTCGGCGGTTGGCCCGTAGAGCTGCGGGTAGCGGGACATCGTTCAATCGCAGATAAACGCCGAGCTGCGCGCGATGATGGATGGTGTGGTTCATCACGAAGGTGCGAATTACGCCGACCCGCGGCATCGTCATGATCGTTTTTCCTCCGGCCATCAGCGTCCAGGGCGCCAGCATTTTGCCATCCTCGGCGGTGGCCAACGCCGCACGGGCTTCAGCGACGCTCTTGTCGAAGGCCGCCAGCAGATCTTTGTTCGATGCAAACTTCGGAGTTTCGTACGGTGGCGCGCCGGGAGGAGCATAGTCGAACGAGTCGTCTGTACAAGTGAGACCAGCCCAATCGGCCATGTTGGCGATGTGCGCCGTCAGGCGCGGCGAATGTCATCGACTTGGGGTGCGGCTTCCAATCGCCTTTGCCTTCCGGCACGCGCTCCAGCACCTTGCGCGTGTTGGCCATCTCTTGGTCGAATTCAGGGAGTAGGGTTTCGCTGATTTTCATTAGGGTTCCTTGTTAGGGAGAATGAACTGCTTTGGCAATCATAGGCGAACAATTGGCGAAATGTCAAGTTAATGTTTGGTCACGATGGAACGGGTCTCCGCCATTGCATCTAACTCAGTAGAGAGGCGATGGGAGTTAGCCTCCAGGAAGGTTGATATGCTAAAGAAAACATTGAAAAAACTCGGTCTCCCGATCCTTGCGTTGGCGGGCGTGATGATGTTTGTTGGGGTACCCAAAGCTGACGCGGCAGTTCACTTCGGCATGTACCTTGGCGGTCCTGCGTATTACCCCTACGCATACTCTTACCCCTACGGTTACCCTGCCTATCCCTACGCATACCCGTATGGCTACGGCTATGGTTATCCCTACTACGGTGGCGGATTCTATGGCGGCTATTGGGGTGGCGGCTGGGGTGGGCACTATGGGTACGGCGGTCGCGGCTACTACGGCGGCGGCGGATACCGTGGCGGTCGTGGATACCGTGGCGGCGGTGGATTCCGTGGCGGTGGTGGATTCCGTGGCGGCGGTGGCGGATTCCATGGCGGTGGTGGTGGTCACGGCGGTGGACACCGCTAATCGGGATAACATCGCTGCTCTCGCTCCCGTTTCGGGCTTGCTGGCGAACCTGGAGCGGGGGCCCATGCCGTCCAGAGTAAAATAGGCCATGGCGACTCAGCGCATTGGCATCCTGACGGGCGGCGGCGATGTCCCCGGCCTGAATTCCGTTATCAAAGAAGTTACCTACCGAGCCACCGAGAACTGCTGTGAAGTGGTGGGCATGCGGCGCGGATGGGAAGGGCTCACGCATGTTGAACTGGACGGCTCCGGCGAGCAAGAGCGCGCTATATCCTTCCGTTAACGCGCGAAAATACGCGGACCATCGATCGCTATGGCGGCACAGTCCTGCACAGCAGCCGCACCAATCCAGCAAAAATGACGAAGCTGTTCCCGACTTCCTCAAGAGACAGAGATTTCCCGCAGAAGGAAGTCACGAAGGGTGGCAAGACGTCGATCGTTTACGACATCAGCCCACAGGTATTGAAGAATATCGAAGCCCTGGGACTTACTTCGCTGATCGCGATCGGCGGCGACGACACGTTGAGCTATGCGGCGAAATTGCACGGCTTGGGCGTCAAGGTGATTGCGGTCCCGAAGACCATGGACAACGACGTCCGCAACACCGAATACTGCATCGGCTTTTCGACCGCGATCACGCGCGCCACCGACGCCATCGCGCGGCAGAGAACCACGGTCGGCTCGCACGAACGCATTGGCATTTTTCGCGTGTTCGGTCGCGATGCCGGCTTCACTTCGCTCTACACGGCGTACGTGTGCGTCCATTCGCTGCTGCATCCCCGAATACAAGGTCAATCTGGATAAGCTGATCGAACTTCTGATGACGGACAAGAAACACAATCCCAGCAACTATTGTTTGGTGATTCTGTCGGAAGGCGCGGAGTGGGAAGGCTACCAGGTGAAGGAATATGGCGAGCCCGACGCTTACGGCCATCGCAAGAAGGAGAACGTGGCGGAGGCGCTGGCCAGCGAGATCCATGCGCGCTCGTCGGAAGAAACCATCGTCAGCGACTTGACCTACGACCTGCGCAGCGGCGTTCCGGATTTCGTGGACAAACTGGTGGCCTCCACATTCGGCACCATGGCGCTGGAAGCAGTGCTCGACAATCAGAGCGGCTTGATGGCGGCGCTGGTGGACGGCAAGTTACGCCATGGCGGCCATTCCCGATCCAGCGCTGGGCCCGCGGCACGTGGATGTCGCCACCATGTACAACACCGAGCGATACCGTCCAAATTACGCCAACAAGACCGGCCTCCCGATCTTCCTGACGCGGGGCTGATGTTCTGGAAGAAGCTTTTCGCGAAGGCTCCGGCGCCTTCCGTGCCGTTGCGCGAAATCGTCCAGCACTTCAATGCAGGCGGCCGCCGATGAAGAGAATTTTCCATCCACCATCGATCCGCGCATCTATCACGTTCAATTGATTCTCGAATACTTTGGCGATCTGAATGGCAAGCGCGTGCTTGGATGCCGGATGCGGCAAGGGGCGGTTCGCGCGCGTGCTGGCCGAACGTTATCCGCGGGCGTCTATCGTCGGGTTCGATCTGGCGGAAGCCATGCTGCGGCACGTGCCCGAGGGAGTCGGCGCCTGCGCGGGGTCCATGACGGCGCTTCCGTTTCCCGACGGCGTCTTCGACTGCGCCTATGCGACTGAATCGCTGGAGCACGCTGTTGACATTGAGGGCGCAGTGGCGGAGTTGTGCCGCGTGGTCCGGCCCGGCGGGCGCATCGTGATCATCGACAAGAACTCGAAGCAGTGGGGGCGGCTGAAGACTCCCGAGTGGGAGAAGTGGTTCGGCCGGAAAGAACTGGAGAAGATGCTGGCGCGGCATTGCGCCAAGGTTTCCAGCCGCGAGATTTCCTATTGGGAAGACGTCGCGCCGGACGGGTTGTTCCTGGCCTGGCTGGCGGAGCGGTAGGGATATCGGCAGTGTACTAAAAGTGCGCTGATGTCACACTGGAAGAATGCCATCCGAAGCCGAAGACGCTATCTAAGCTCAGTACGATTGGGCGGAAGTTGACGCTTCCATCGTCAAGAGGTGAAACTTACAATTCAAGACCGGGTTTGGCACAATGAATAGTGGCGAAAATCTAAAATCCCGCCCAAGGCTCCGGCATTTTTTGTTAAGGCGGGACGGCAGGGCGGCAAGATCGGCAAAAGAAAGCGTATCGCCAGAACAACTTAGTGAAGCGAATCGCAAGGCTATTCAGGCACACTGGGCGAAGGCGAAGGGCAACAAAGGATAAGCAATTATGGGAAGCGGACCTATGAAGACATTCGACGAGTTTGTCACACCGGAAAGCGAAGGTCTCTTTGAGATGGCGAATCTTTCACCCAAGCGCACAGGACTGCCGTTTGTGGTCTGGATTTCTCCAAAAGCTGGTGCTCCGCACGACGTTCGAGTGAAAGTGTCAAAAGGCCCGAAGGTGAATCCTGCGGAATTGATATCCGTGGCGATCAGACCGGACGTTCACGTTGTTGGCGGCGGGGGAATGAGCGCACATGATCTAGCCCTTCTTAGAAAATGGCTTGCACTGAATCAGGACGTAATCATCAAATATTGGGATGGCGAAATCGAGTATACCGAAGACGCTATCGCTGCACTGAAACCCTTAGCAAAGTAGCATAGAGTGTTGCATCCTCCGGGGGGCAAGTGAAGGCGGATTTGGGACACTACCGGGATAGGCCGACATTGACATCATGATGCTTGCGGACTAGCATCAAGATGTGCCGACTCGAACCACCATCACATTGGACGAGGACGTTCGCGCGAAGCTCGAAGCGGAGATGCGGAAATCCGGCAAGTCGTTCAAGGAAACCGTGAATGAGACCTTACGGCTAGGTCTAGAGCCCCGCAAAAAGTCCCCCAAGTCGAAGCCGTTCAAAATCAAAGCATGGGATATGGGGCTGAAACCTGGTTACAACCTCGACAAGACCTGGGACTTGATCGAAGAGATCGAAGGCCCCTACTATAAGTGATCCTTCTCGACGTAAATCTGCTTCTATATGCACACAATGCGAGTGCGCGCGAACATGCACGCGCTGCTCCGTGGCTGAGGACAACGTTTTCTGGCCAGGAAACCGTCGCGTTTTCGTGGGAAACCATACTCGGCTTTCTTCGCTTGGCGACTGCACCCAGGCTTTTTGTGAGGCCCCTTGAGTTGGACGAAGCTGTCAGGCTAGTAGGAATCTGGCTTGCTCTCGATAACGTGGTGATGATCGGTCCGCATGAACGGCATTGGCAGATCCTCAACGGGCTGCTTCCAGGGGCTCGGGCGCGCGGTTCGCTGATCATGGACGCGCACCTTGCCGCGCTCGCCATCGAGCACGGCGCCACGCTCTGCACCAACGATCGCGACTTCCTGCGGTTTCCCGGCCTCAAGGTCGAGTTTCCGCTCCAATAGCGGGTATCCTAGTAGTTTGGAAACCAAGTCCGCAACCATACCCGCGCAAACCAAGCCGCGTCCACTCCAGGAGCGCGTGGAGGCCCAGGGCCATCTTGTCGACTCCCGCATCATGGAGCAAATCTTGCGACACCGTAGTCGAGTTCGGCGGCCGGTACGAAGTGGAGCATTTCAACTTCGGCCGTACCAACGACGACGTCTCCACGCTACGGCTGAAGATCGACACCGACGACGCCGAGTCGATGGAGAAGATCCTCTCGCAGCTGCTCGGACTGGGCTGCTCGATGGTGGATTCGGGTGAAGCCGAGCTGTTCACCGTTGAACGCGACTGCTGCGCGCCCGAAGATTTCTACTCCACCACCAATCACAAAACCTACGTGCGGCGCGGCGGACATTGGGTGGAAGTCCAGAACCAGCGCATGGACGCGCTCATCATTGTCGAGGGCGATCGGGCTTTCGTGCCGGCGCCTGCGCGATATCAAAGCCGGCGATCAAGTGGTTACCGGGATGCGCGGCATTCGCGTCGTGCCCGAGTCCAAGGAGCGCGACCGGCTGGCCTTCGCGTTCATGAGCAACGGCATTTCGTCCGAGCGCCAGGTGGAGACGGCCGTGAAACAGACCGCGGCGTTGATCGAGCAGGCGCGCGCTGCGGGGCAGGGAATCGTTGCCGTGGCCGGACCGGTGGTGGTGCACACCGGCGGCGCCGGGCCGCTGTCGCGCTTGATCCGCGAAGGCTATATCACAGCGCTGCTGAGCGGGAATGCGCTGGGCGTGCATGATATCGAATCGGCGTTGCTCGGGACTTCGCTCGGCATCCGGCAGAGCGACGGCCGGCAGGAAGAGCACGGACATCGCAATCATATGCGCGCGATCAACGCGATCTACAATTGCGGCGGCATTCGCGGCGCGGTGGAGAGCGGGCGGCTGCGCAGCGGAATCATGTACGAATGCGTCAAGCACAACGTGCCGTTTGTCCTGGCTGGAAGCCTGCGCGACGATGGCCCGCTGCCTGAGACCATCACCGATATGAACCGCGCACAAGACGCCTATGCGGAGCATTTGAAAGGCGCGGGACTGGTGCTCTGCCTGGGCTCGATGCTGCATTCCATCGCCGTTGGGAACATGCTGCCGAGCTGGGTGAAGATCGTTTGCATCGACATCAATCCGGCCGTCGCTACGAAGGTGAGCGACCGCGGCACGGGGCAGGCGGTCGGCGTGGTCACCGACGTCGGGCTGTTTCTGGATCTGCTGTCGCGCACTCTGATTCCGGCGAAATGAAAAGACAGTACACGCGATGAACACGCCTCGGCCGGCGTGCGCGCGCCGCTGCCCGAAATCGAAACGTGGCCGAACCAGTATCCGGGCTACGAAATCGAGATCGTTCTGCCTGAGTTCACTTCGGTTTGTCCCAAGACCGGCCTGCCCGATCACGGCGAGCTGACGCTGCGCTACGTGCCGGACAAGCTGTGCCTGGAGCTGAAGTCGCTGAAGATGTACATGCTGGCGTATCGGAATCTCGGCATTTTTCAGGAGAACGTTGTCAATCGGTTTCTGGCGCGACGTGGTGAAGGCGTGCAAGCCGATGGAAGCAACGCTCACGGGCGAGTTCACGCCGCGCGGCGGCGTCTACACCAAGATCACTGCGAGTTGGAGCAAGAACAAGCATGGACGAAAAAGGGTGAAGAACTCGCGGCGGTGATCGCGGAAATCCGCGAGCGCGTGCGCGCGCGCAATCCGAACGGCATCCAGCCCGCTGAGATTCCGCTGCCCGATATGACGCCGCTGCTGCACGCCCGCGATGCCGCTGAATCCAAGGTGGCCAGCATCGGGACGCGTGAATCCGCGCTCGCGGCGGGCTGAAGAACAGCGATCATCCAAAGCGTGCAAGCGCATGGTGGCACGCGCGCTGGACTGGCACGTGCGCGAACAGGTGGAATTCAATCGCGGCGTCATGGAGTGCGTGCAAGCCACCATCGAGAGTCTGAACGAATGCAAGCAGGCGCTGTCGCTGCTGACCGCCAAGCTGAATCGGGACGTCTTGGCGCTGCGGGACGACGCTGACGAATTGCGCGGGGAAGCGCGCGAGCTGAAAGACATCCGGTCGCACTGGATCGAGTGGCGCGCGGGGTGGGAACAAAAGCTCGCGAACAACGAAATTCACTTTTTGCGCAGCATTTCCGACCTGCAGGCGTCCTTCCACCATCGCGTCGCGCTGGAGGCCAAGGCGCAGCACACCGAATTCGACCGCTCCATGATCGCAGCAGAACGAAGAGATGCAACAGCGGTTTTGGGATGAGCTGGCCCGTGCGCGCGAGGAATACGAGCGCATGATTCATTCCGAGCTGCGCTTGATGCGGCAACGAGTCGATGCTGGCGCAGGCGGCGGGCCAGGTGGCGCAGAGCGCGCCGCCGGAGTTCCTGAATGTCGATTGGCTGAAGTTCGCGGACCGATTCCGCGGATCCGAAGAAGACATTCGCGCGCGCCAGGAACATGTATGCGTCGCGTTTTCGCGAGCATGCGCCGGTGCTCGACCTGGGCTGCGGGCGCGGCGAAATGATCCAGGTGTTCCGGGACGCGGGTATCAGCGGCGCGCGGTGTCGATTCGAACGACGATTCGATCGCCCTGTGCGCTGGCCAAAGGACTGGACGCCGAGAAAGCCGACTCTGTTCGCCTACTTGAGCGATTTGCCGGATGCATCGCTGGGCGGCGTGATTTGCTGCCAGGTGGTCGAGCATCTGCCTCCGGCAGCGGCTGCCCGAGATGATCCAACTGGCGCACGCCAAGCTGCGCGTGGGTGGTTTGATCGCGCTCGAAACGCCCAATCCGGAGTGCCTGGCGATTTTTGCGACGCACTTCTACATCGATCCCACGCACCGGCATCCGATTCCGCCGGCTCTTACCAGTTTTTATCTGGAAGAAGCCGGTTTTGGACGCATCGAGATCGAGCGGCTTTCGCCGGCGATCGAGAGCATGCCGAGCGTTGCCGAGCTGCCCGAGGGATTCCGCAAAGAGTTCTTCGGCAGCTTAGATTACGCCGCGTTTGGCAATCAAGCTGGGTTGATCCGCGATCCTGCCACCAGCGCGAGCGCCTGCACGCAAAATGCAGTCGACACCGGATTCACGAACGGCAGCGTCTTCCCCTTGCTTGCGGCCGAACAGGAATCCGCCGGAAGCGATTTGAAAACTCGCGGCCTGTTCCGCCTCATGCGCGGAGGCTGCTTCATCGAGCGGCAGCACAGCATGGGCTTCGCCGAGCAGCCGCGCCCGCAGCAATTGCGCGTACACATCGGAGCGCGCGAAAACGAGGCGCGATCTCGCGAAGCAGCACGGCCATGCGGATCGACGCCGTCGCGAAATGCTTCGAGCGCACTCCGGCGCGGTCGAGCACCGGCAGCAGCCCTTCCAGGAAATATCGCGTAGGCGTGAAGCCGGTCCATACTGCGCTGCTGGTCCGAATCGCCAGGCAGGAACGCCGGATCATTTTCGAGCGCGGCTGCGAGCGCCGCTTCGTAGCCGCACTGGAATTCCGCGATCGCCGGTGACTTCGAAAAGCTCGTGCCATGCCATCGCCGACTTCAGTTGATAGCAGCCCGGGCTTCGCGACCAACGCGGCTTCCCACGCGAGCGGACGCTTGTCCGGCAACGCGAGAATCGGATGGATGCCCCGCTCCGACGGAAAGTCGGCCAGCATCGCGCGCCCGGCAGCGATGGCGATATCGCGGAATTCGGCATCCCCGGTTGCACGCCAGGCTGACAGCAGGCCGCGCACGATGATCCCGCAATCGAAGAAATACGCGAACCGCGGGCCGTTCCGGCAAGCTCAAACGGAAACGCGCCCAGCTTCGCATCCCATGCCACACGCGTTAGAAAACGCGCCGCGCGGAGGCCCGCCTCCTGATATGCTGCTTCTTCAGTTCGCTCGTGGAGGAACAGCAGAGCGCTCACGGCGTAGCCGGTGATTTCGGTGGAGACGCGCGCGTTTTGGCCCAAGGTCCGAGCGGTAATAACGCGCTACGCCGCCGCTTGCTTCTTGAATTCCCGAGTGCAGGAACCAGCGGCCGGCCGCATGAATCAAGGTGTCGGTCGGTGACAAAGAAGGTTATTGTAGCATCCGCGCTTCTGCGCGCTTGCGCGTTACACTGGAGTCGCGGCGACCACCTGCCTTGCCAAACCAATACGTCATCGGAATCGATCTGGGAACAACCAACTGCGCGCTGGCCTTTGCGCCGCGGGGCGGCGATGCGCGTGAAGCAGCCCAAAGTCGCGCTGTTTGAAGTGCCGCAGTTGGTGAACCCGGGTGAAGTGCGCGACGAGCCGCTGTTGCCGTCGTTCCTGTATCTGCCGGGCCCGGCCGATTTTCCCGCTGGATCCATCGCTCTTCCGTGGGAAGAATCGCCGCAGTTCGTCGTCGGCGCGCTGGCACAGAAACGCGGCGCCGAAGTGGCCAACCGGCTGGTGGCATCCGCGAAATCGTGGCTCTCGCACGCCGGCGTGGATCGCACCGCGCCCATTCTTCCGTTCACCGCGCCCGAGGGCATCGCCCGGATCTCGCCCGTCGAGGCCTCGCGCCGCTACCTGGATCATCTGCGCGCAGCCTGGGATTCGAAAATACCGGACGCTCCGTTCACCCAGCAGCAAGTGTTGGTGACCGTGCCCGCTTCGTTCGACGCGGTGGCGCGCGAGCTTACGTTGAAGGCCGCGGAACAGGCCGGCTACGAAAACTTGCTGCTTCTCGAAGAACCACAAGCTGCGTTCTATGCCTGGATCGAGCGGCACCCCGATTGGCGCGAGCGCGTCGCGGTGGGCGATCTGATCCTGGTGGTGGACATCGGCGGCGGCACCACGGATTTCACGTTGATCGCCGTAACGGAGCAGGCGGGCGAACTCGCGCTCGAGCGCGTCGCGGTGGGCGAGCACATCTTGCTCGGCGGCGATAACATCGATCTCGCGCTGGCGCGCCATCTTGAACAGCAACTGGCCGCTAAAGGGACCAAGCTCGACTCGATGCAGTTGCACGCGCTGTGGCAGCAATGCAGGCTCGCCAAGGAGCGGCTGCTCGCCGGCGAAAGCAAGAAGCGCGAAGAGGCCGTCACCATTCTCGGGCGGGGCACCGGTCTGGTTGGCGGAACGATCAAAACCAAGCTCGCGGCCGAGGACGTCGAGCGTATATTGGATGAAGGCTTTTTGCCCGCCGTTTCGAGCCTGGACATGCCGCAGCGGCGCAAGATGGGACTCGCGGAGATCGGGCTGCCCTATGCGGCCGACGCGGCCATCACGCGTCATCTGGCCCGCTTTTTGCGGCAGCAGGCGGCGCAATCCGAACACGGATCGGTGCGCCGTGGCGCCAGTGGAATGGCGGCGCCCACGCACGTTCTGTTCAACGGGGGCGTGCTGCGCGCTGACGTCGTGCGCAAGCGGATTCTGGACGTTTTGAACGGCTGGCTCAAAGAGGAAGGCCTCGGGCCCGCCTTTCCGCTGATGGGCGAGGACTTGATGCATGCCGTGGCCCGTGGCGCGGCCTACTACGGACTGGCTCGCACAGGCCGTGGTGTTCGCATTCGCGGGGGAGTGCCGCGCACCTATTATGTCGGCATCGAGAGCTCCATGCCCGCGGTTCCGGGCATGCGTACTCCGCTCAAGGCGCTTACCGTCGCGCCTTTCGGCATGGAAGAAGGCACGTCCGTCGACTTGCGCGGGCGCGAATTTGGCCTGATCGTCGGAGAACCCGCCGAGTTCCGCTTTTTCCAGTCTGCTGTGCGCAAAAACGATGCGGCGGGCACGCTGCTGGATGATACGGGAGAAGAACTGGAAGAGCTGTCTCCGGTGGAAATCACGCTGGCCGCGGATGGTGACGCGGGCCAGTTCGTCCCAGTGACGCTAGAAACCGTCGTCACTGAGACCGGAATGCTACAGCTGTGGTCGGTTGCGCGCGATGGCCGCCGTTGGAAACTTGAATTTAATGTGCGTGAGAAGGTGAAGGCCTCTTGATTGCTAAGGAAAGCTGGAAACCTGGCGGGCCGCGCGTTCGTCCGTGATTGTTATACTGGGGCGATACTTTATAAGTCCAATATCATGAAGCATCTCGGTTTACTATTTTTGTCTCTGTCGACGGCGTCTCTAGTTCATTCGCAAGCCGTATTTGTCACCGGCCAAGGTGCGCGGGAGGTCATCGGCCAGTCAACCTTTACCTCTCAGTCAGGTGGCAACCCATCCGCCTATCAAGTGGGCGCGGTGAGTGGCGTGGCGTACGCCAACAACATGCTGTTCGTGGTGGATTCCAATCACCAACAGATATCCCCGATCAACAATCGCGTTCTGGTCTTCACCGATATTTCGAAGTATATCTACGACCCGACCGCCCAGGTTCCGCAAGGCGGGCGCTGTAATGTCTGTGTTGGCAGCCCAGGCGTGGGGCAGGCCAGCTCCGTCCTCGGCCAGCCGGATTTTATAACGACGACAGGTCTGTACACCACCCAGAGCGGATTCCGCAGTCCAACTGCGGTCGCTTCCAACGGCACCGTCGTGGCAGTGGCCGATACTGACAATAACCGGGTGCTCATCTGGAACAGCGTTCCAACCACGAACAATAAGCCGGCCGACATCGTGCTCGGGCAACCGGATTTTGTTACCGTAACTCAGCCCCCGCGTCTCAATAGCTCCTCACTGCGAGGCCCGCAAGGCGTCTGGTTGCAAGGAACGCAACTGTTCGTGGCGGACACGTTTAACCATCGCGTTTTGATCTGGAATACCATCCCAACGTCCAACAACCAAGCGGCCGACTTGGTATTGGGCGAGCCGAACTTCACTACTGCGCCGCCCTCCACCACCAGCGATCTTCCGCCCACTTCCAGCAACCTCTTTTCCCCGGTCTCTGTAACTTCGGACGGCCAGCGCGTTTTTGTCACGGACCTGGGGCACAACCGCGTGTTGATCTGGAACTCGATCCCAACGCAGAACGGGCAAGCGGCTGACGTTGTTGTGGGCCAGCCGAACATGACCACCGAAGGCGATAACGGGGCCATCACTACCTGTATGTCGACCAGCACGGACTCGGACGGCTACTTCACTTACTCCGGCTGCACCCCCACCATTTGCCCATCCACCAGCAAAGATAGCGCCGGCACTCCCATCTATCCATCGCGCTGTGGAGTCACTCTGAGCTATCCTCGATTCGCCTTGGCGGACGGGAAGCGTCTCTTCGTCGCCGACGGAGGAAACGACCGGGTGTTGGTGTACGACAGCATTCCGGTTACGGACGGCGCCCACGCGGACGTCTATCTGGGCCAGCCCGACGAGTTCTCGGATGTAGTGACTAGCAGTTCGAACACCTTCCGGCCGGACGCCAATATTCTAGAGTCGGCGCCGAACACAGTGCGCACGCCCTTGGCGCTCGCATGGGATGGCACGAATCTCTACGTATCGGATCCGTTCGATCTGCGGGTGCTGGTGTTTACCCCGGCGACACCCAACATTCCGATCAACGGAATTACGAACGCCTACAGTTTAAATACCTACGCAGTCGGAACGATCAGCATAACGGGTACGATTACGGCCGATGACACGATCACCGTCACGATTACGCCTCCCGGGGCCTCCGCCGGCACGACTTACCCATATAAGGTTGTTAGTTCCGACACGCTGATTTCGATCACGCAGAATATCGCGGCACTGATCGATGGGACCAAGGGGGGTACGCCGGATCCCGATGTGATTGCAACCGCCAACATTGTGGCCGGAACTCTTTTTGACGTAAATCTGGCGGCGCGCGTGGCCGGGTTGAGCGGCAATAATATCGGGTATTCGGTTGCCGTTACGCCGGCCTCCAGCGGGGGGACGCCGACGGAGTCCGCCACGGCGGCAGGAGCCAGTCTCACGGGCGGCGCGGCTGCCGTGGAATTGGCGCCGGGAACCCTGGTGAGTATCTTCGGGACAAATTTGGCTGACTCATCGGCTGCCGCGGTTCCAAGTGAAGCTGGCAATTACCCCACCACCTTCAATGGCGTGCAAGTGTACTTTGACGGCATCCGCTCGCCAATCGTTTACGTCTCGCCCACGCAAATCAACGCTCAGCTTCCGTATGAAGTAGCCGGCTCGAATGGCGTCAGCGCAGTGGTGCGGACTCAGCATCAGGATGGTTCCGTTACCGCGACCAATGCGATTGGCGTTCCAGTGGTGTTCGCAAACCCGGGGATCCTGGCCGGCGGAGGAGCCGATCCGCGGCCGGCGATCGCTTTTCACAGCGGCGGAAATGCGATCGCGCTGGTGGACGTCGATGGATCAACTACAGCGGGGAACGTTGCGACGCTGATTATCAACAATAACAGCTACAGCTACACGGTCCAGGAAATCGATACCCTGCAAAGCGTTCGCGATGCGATCATCACGCTGGTGAATGCCAATGCAAACGAGCGAGTGACGGCTTCGCCGGCCGGCGAGTTCACGCGCATTATCTTGACGGCGAAGGTGGGTGGGCCGGCGGGAAACGGAATTGTAGTGAAAGCCTCGGTAAGCTCCGGCGCCAGCATCGTGCTATCGCCTCTCGATAGCTCTCAGACGTGCTGCGCGAACATCGCGGGTGCGCCAGTTTCACCCTCCAATCCGGCGGTCCCCGGCGAAGTGATATGGATTTACGCCACCGGCATCGGGCCCACGACGCTGGAGGATCATGTGACGGCGGCCTCCATCACCGGACAACTCTACCAGGGGCAGCCCTTAAACATTCCGCAAACCAACGTGGACAACGCGCAAGTCGGCGGGACGACGGCGAACGTACTGTTCGCGGGACTGGTGCCTGGACTGATGGGCGTGTATCAAGTTCAGTTGCAGCTTCTCGATAGCCTGCCGACCAATCTGTTTACGCAGCTGTGGATCGCGCAGAACGTGTTCACCAGCAACATCGTGACGATTCCGATCGTCGCGGCGGCGCCGCCGGCGCAGTAAGAAGACTCAACGGCCGAAAACGAAGCGGGCGCGCCGAGGGTCCGCACCGCCATTGAGCACGCCGTCATGCACCCAGATGACAGTGGGCGCCGACGAATTGCTCCAGTCGCCGGTGACCGCGATGCGGTGTCCGAGCGCGCGCAAATTGTCCGCGGTTGCAGCCGGAATGCGGCTTTCCAGGTTTAGTCGTCCGGGCGTGAATTCGTGGTTCGCGAACGAGCTGTAGAGATGCTCGCTTTGGAAGCGCGGGGCCTCCACGGCCTCCTGCGGCGTCATATTGAATTCGATGATGTTCAACAGAACCTGCAGCAGCGCCTGATCCTGATTGTCCCCGCCGGGCGTGGACAAAATCATTTCCAGTTTTCCACCTCGCGTCACGAGCGTGGGGCTCAGCGTGACGCGCGGGCGCTTGCCGGGCTGCAATTGGTTGGGGTGCCCGGCGGTCATCACGAAGGATTGCAAGCGGGTGGTGAATGGAATGCCGGTATCGCCCGCGATCACCGAAGGCAGCCAGGCGCCGCTGGGCGTCGCCGAGAATGCGTTGCCCTCGCGATCGATCACGTTGACGCAGGTAGTGTCGTTTACCGGGCCGGTCGTCGACGCGGATGCCGTGGGAAGCGCGAAGAGCAGGCCGACGGCGCCGGGCCGGTGCTCGATGGAGGCATGCTCGGGATCGATCAGGCTCGCGGCGCTGCGCGGCATATTCTTTCGAGAGCAGAATCTGCTCGGGGATCTTGCTGAATTTCGGGTCGCCATAGTAGGCGTCGCGATCGGCGAACGCAAGTTTCACGGCTTCCACCACGGTGTGCAGATATTGCGGGCTATTGTGGCCCATGGCTTTCAGATCGAAGCCTTCCAGAATGTTCAGGGTTTCGATCATGACTGGACCTTGGGTCCAGAAGCCGGGCTTATAGATCTCGTAGCCGCGATAGGTCCCCATTTTCGGCTGGTCGATTTCGGCGTGATAGTTGGCGAGATCGCTATAGGCAATGAGTCCGTGGTTCTGTTCGGAGAACGCCGCGATGCGGCGCGCGATATCGCCTTTATAGAAAAGATCGCGAACGGCGCGCAGCTTGGCCTGGCGATTCCCGTGCGCTTTTTTTTCAGCGGCGGCGAGCTCGCGGAAGGTTCGAGCCAGCATTGGCTCCCGAAAAATTTCGCCGCGCGGCGTCGGCTGGCCGTTAGGATAGAAGAATTTGACCGAATCGGGCCACAGAGCGATGATGCGCTGGTAGCTGCGGAGCATGCCGCCGAACTCTTCGGGCATGGGGAAGCCCTCCTCGGCGTACTCGATGGCGGGCTCGGCCACTTGGGCGAACGACTTCGTTCCGTAGGTTTCGAGCGCCAGAATGAGTCCGTCGAAGACACCGGGCGTGATGGCGGAGAGGATGCCCTGCACCGGCACGGGCGGCATGTTACTGGCCTCTTCCCACAGCTCGGGCGGACGATGCATGTAGAAATCGACTGTGGCTTTGGCGGGCGCCACTCCCACGCCGCTGATGGCGATGGTGGGCTGGCCGGCCATCTTGATCAGCAGCGGCATCTCGCCCCCGAGTCCGAAACGGCTGAGTTCGGTAACGCTCGCTGCCAGAACGCTGGCTACGCCCGCATCCACGGCATTGCCGCCTTGGGTCAGGATGCGGTATCCGGCTTCGACTTCGAAATTGTTGGCCGCGGCGATCATATCGTGCGTTGAGCGCACGGGCGGAGCCATGGTGGTGGGGGATTGCGCGGAGAGCACGGCCAGCGCGAAGCAAAAAGATGCCAGAAACTTCATCGCCTTATTCTGTCACTGTCGAGCAGGCACCGGTATTTTCGCAGGAGCTCGTAGATGACGACGCCGCCTGCGGTGGCGACATTGAGCGAGTGCTTGCGGCCGAGCATCGGAATGCGTACGTGGGTGTCGCAGAGCGACGAAAGGGGCTCGGCCAAGCCGTCGACTTCGTGGCCAAATAGGACGCAAACCGGAAAGCGCGGCTGCCAATCGTAGAGATCGGTGGCGTGAACGCTGGTTTCGATGGCGGCGATTTCCGCTGCCTTGCTCGCGCAGTTGGCGGATGAGGGCGCTGGGTTCCGGGTGATGTTCCCACTCGACGGTTTCCTCGGCGCCGAGGGCGGTTTTCGCGAGACCGGCGTGCGGAGGCCGGCCGGTGATTCCCGATAAATAGAGCTTGCTCGCATCCGGCGGCATCCAGGGTGCGGAAAAACGCGCCGACATTGTACAGGCTGCGGACGTTGTGGAGCAGGACCGAAACGGGAATCGGACGCAGTCCCTCGTAGGGCACGGCGGCTTGCGTCGCCAGGTACGGAATACGTTCAGTAGACGGCACGGGCTTCAGTAGATCTCGAAGCAGAAGGCGTGGTTGTCGCCATTGGGCGAGAGCACGTATTCGCCGTTCTCGAGCGGCTGGTCCACCTCCACGCGATAGAGATGGCCGGAGAGTTGCCTCACCGCCAGATGAAGCGCGCGCGCGCCGCGGCGGGACGAACCCAGTATGACCTCGCGATTGCCGCCTTTCACATCCAGGCGATACAGCTCGAAACTCTGGGGCGACAGCTGGCGGGCGTCGATGAGGAAGATCGGCTCGGCAAGCGGAGTGCGCGCCGGCGACGCTGCGCCGGAAATGACGAATTTCTCGTTGTTCTTGCCCTCTTCGCGCGCGTCCGCACCTTCTGTTTCGATGAGAGTGGAGGCGTGCAGCAAATAGAGAACGTCGGGTTTGGACGGCACGGGGCCAGTGTATTTCTCGGCTCCGAATAGGGCCGCGGCGATCAAGGCGGAGACGAAGGCGATTTTCGAGGACATCGTGTCTCTTATTTTACTTGCTCCATGCGGCGCGGACATCGGCGACGAAGCTGTCCGGATCCGGCGGCTCATAGAGAACCACAGTACCGTCAACCTTGGGTGGCAAGAGCACAACCTGCTTTCCGCCGGCCCGGTACAGCCGCACTTTCTGGCCATTGGCCACACGGAACCAGCCGGATTGATAATGCGAGTTAGCGAAGCCGTTGGTGCGGGCGACGGGTCTCCAGTCCGCGTCGTTTTGGAGATCGACGGTGCGGATCTGGCTTACGTCGACCGCGTCCGGCCGCAACGTCACCGGATAGAAGCGATCGTTGATGGTAAGCGCGGCAGCCGTGAGGGTGTAGCTGGGCGGGCCGGGCGCGTAGACACTCGCGGCCACGCCGAGGCCGATGGCGGCCATTCCCAGCGCGATTCCGGCGGTAGTGCCGAGCGCGCGAAATCGGCGTGTGGCAGCGAATGCCGGCGCGGGTACGGGAGCCGATGCGGTGACTGGCGCCATGGCGCGAATCGCATCCAGGAATCCGCCTACGTCGTCGGGGCTGAAGAGCACTGTTTTGGATCCGGTGATCACAACCACGCTGTTCTTGCGGTTCGTCACGTACTCGGTGAATCTGCCGAGGTTGGTGGAACTGAACAGGCCGTAGTATCCGAAGAGTCCGCCGCTGCCCCACAGACGGATGCAGCCGCGGCAGTCGTCGGGTGCGACCTGCCGAATTTCGCGAACGTCGTCCAGCGCGATTTTGGCCTGACCAGCCAGCCGCCGCACCAAAATTGAGCGGCCCTTCAGGATGTAGCCTCGGGGCGAGTAAGCGAAGGACACCAGAATCACGGCGACAGCGAGCGTGGCGATCACGATGTTGTGCGTGGCTAGGATGACGGCGAGCATTCCGAGACAAACGACTGCCGAAAGGATCTTGGTGAAGCGGTCGTAGGACGCAGAGAACGTCATGGCTCACTCCCGGATCAGACAGGCTGGTCTTGTCTTCCACGGCGCGGCAAATCCGGTGCAGTTCGGTCTCATCCACCGGCTTGGTGAGCACGTAGCCTTCGCTGTTGCGAAACGCGCGGCCGACATCGCTGTTGAAGGCGTCGGTCAGCAAAACAAATCCGCCGACGCGAAGACGTACGCGTTCGCAGAACTCCACCCAATTGAGGCTGGGCAAGCGGACCGCGCAGATCACCATATCGAACCGCAGCCGATCGACGATATCCAGGCCCTCCTCGGCGCTGGAGACCGGAACCACGCGATCGCCGCGATTGCCGAGCATCTCCACCAGCAGGCGTTGGACTTTACCATCGGGTTCGACCACCAGAACCGTGAGCTGTCGGATGGCCTCGGAGAGTTGCGAAGCGCCGGATGCAGCCTGACGCGCTTCGATAACCGGCAGCTCGATGTCAAAGCGCGCCTGCCCAGGAGCGGTACGAACCACGCGAAACTCGCCGCCATGGCTTTCGATGATGCCGCGGCAGACACCCAGGCCGAGAGCGCCCGAGCCGGTATGATCGCCGTCGGTGGAATCGCCGCGGTTGTCGGGTCCACGGGTGGGATACGAGATCTCGACCAGAACGCGCTTGGCGAGCAGGCTGCTGGAGACGGTGATGACTTTGTCGCGCGCCTCGGCGGCGGATTTTTCGGCGTCCACCAGCAGATTGAGCAGCACCTGTTCCATCTGTCCCGGCGAACCGAGCACGATGGCGCGCTTCACGGCGAGCTGGGACTTGATTTCGACACCCTTCACCTTCCATTCCGGCGCGCGGAACTTGAGCAGGCCGGATAGGATGGCGTTGAGATCCAGCGGCTCGGCCGATGACTGTTCCACGTTGGCGAAGGAGACCAGGCGGCCGACGATTTCATTGGCACGGCGCGCCTCGGTAGTGATGGATTCCAGCTCGGGATGCGGTGTTTCGCCGTTTTGCGAACGCAGAGCGGAAGCCAGCATGGAGATGGATTGCAATGGCGAGCGGAGTTCGTTGGCGACGTCGGAAATCAGCTGTCCCGCGGCCGCCAGCTTTTCGCTGCGGAACAACTGTTCGCGCATGGAATGCTGCTCCTGCAGCTTGAGCGCGGTGGCGATCTGATTGGCCAGATGTTGCATGGCGGCCTGCTCGCCCTGGCTGAAATAGTGGAACCGTTTGGAGTGCAGGATCGCCAGCACGCCCATCAATTCGGCTTGCGCGAACATGGGAACCAAGAGCACCGAGCGCGGCGATACCGCGGCTTCTTCCCGGCGGAAGTGCGGACTGCGGCGGGTATCCGGAATCGCCAGCATGGCATTGCCACGGAAGCAGGCCGCGACAGCGGAGGCGATGGAACTGCCCGGCGCCTCGGGATCGATGACGTCCACCGCCGAACTCCCGGTATAAAGGCCCTCCAGGAATTTGCTTCCACGATTGTGGATGTAGAGACCGACGCTGGAAGCGTTGGAAAGCGCTGTGAGACTCACCGTTAGGCGGCGCAGGATCTCGGCCGATGAGGTTGCGCTGATCACCTGTTCGCCTAGCGAATTGAGCAGCCGCATCTGTTTGCGGAGGCTGGCCATGCGGCGTTCGCGAAACCACCAGATGATTGCCATTCCCCCGGCCAGAATCAGCGCGGCCAACAGGAATGGCGGCTGAATTACCCATCCGCGCTCGATCACCGCGATGGAGCCCGGGTTGGGTATGAGCACCTGAAAGAAGCGGTCGTACGGCGGAAGAGTGCAGTATTGGCTGGCGATGCCGGTGACGCGGATGCGATCCCCCACGCGAAAGCCGCTCAACTGCGGACCGGAGTCCCGCCGCGCCCTCGGCAGGAACACATGGAGACCCAGGTTTTTGGCGCCGATCAGGAGCAAGTCCCCGCCGCCGTTTTGATCTTCGCCGGTGACGATGCTTTCCGTGCTGATCAACACGCCCATGTAGCGGAAGGATGCGATGCCGGCTGTGGTTACGAGCGTAGGCGCGGGTGGCGGCGCGTGGCGCAACTGTCGGACTGTTTGAGGCACGAGGATAGGCAATCCCGCACGATTGGCGACGACGCCCTGCGCTTCCACCCAATCCCCCGGGGAGAGACTCTGGAACAGGGTCGACGAAGTTCGCAGGAGCAGTCCGTAGCGAGCGTCGTCCTGGATAGGCAAGTAGTAAGAATCGGTGATCCAGATGGGGCGCGCGGAGACTTGGCCGCTGACAAGGGCTTGCTGGCCCACATCAGCAGGGAGGAAGTCGTGTCCGGAGCGCGTTCCCACTTGCTGGAGGGTCAGGCGAGTTTGGGCGGAGGAGGAAAATACTAAGAATGACAGCAGGCAGGGAACGGCCAGGACCAACGCGGAGAAACGGGTCTTGCCCCAGATATCCACAGGAAATAGATCGACCAAAATGCGCTTAAACTCCAACGCTATCAAGGCCTTTCGAGCGTCGCGCTGCACTGCTTTAGCCAGATGGGAGTAACTGACGCGATGATAGCATAGGGCGGTGGCGGGTACGGTGGCAAAAACGGGCATTATCAAGCAACTAGAGAGGGACTCCAAATCACCCTCGCCCCGTTATTCATTGCCTTTGCGCTGGTCGGGGATCGGCTTAGCTGCGGCAAGCTGGGTGAGCGCGGCGTTTTTCGGACTGTACACTTTGGCCTTCTACTTTGGTGCGATTCCCTCCGGGCACATGGACCAGTGGAACATTTTTGTCCCGGGATTGTACGACAAGCGCAATCTAGCGGCCTTGCTGGCGATCGCCGTTCACTTTGCCGCCGGCGCCATCATTTTATTGCTGGGGCCCGTGCAATTGATCGCCGGACTGCGAAAGCGCTGGCCTGGGATGCATCGTTGGATCGGCCGAACCTATGTGTTCACTGCCGCAGCGGCCGGGCTGGGCGGGCTGGGCTTTATCGTGAGCAAAGGCACGATTGGCCGCGCTGTGATGAATATCGGATTCGGCCTGTACGGCGTGCTCATTCTGCTCGCGGCGGTCAAGACTTATCTAAATGCGCGCAGCCGCCGCTGGGAGGAGCATCGAGCTTGGGCAATTCGTCTTTTCGCGCTGGCGATTGGTTCCTGGCTCTACCGGATGGAATACGGACTCTGGCTCAATGCTCTCGCCCCAGCTCCCATTGGTCACCTGGCGAACTACCGCGGCCCGTTCGACATCGTAATGTCCTTCTTGTTCTACTTGCCGAACATGGCTGTGGCGGAACTGTTCCTTCGCGCGGGCAAAATGCTGGACCATCGTGTTTTCCGGATCGCAACGGTGATCGTTTTGAATGCGGCTAATCTTGTGGTGATCGTTGGGACCTACAATATCGTTCACGATTATTGGGGGCCGGCGATTATCCGTTTTTTGCTGGGGAAAGCCGGCTGAACGGCTGGCTGCCTTGCCGCTGGAAAACCAACATCGCGGCCCAGACGAGAAGGCCGATCAGGACGCTGACGCCGCCGCCCAAGAATCGCATGGGCTGAAGATGGAACGCGCCGACGCAGAGGCGGATCACGCCGTACATGACTCCCACGAAACCGGTGAAGAAACCGACTGGGCGCGGCCGGCGATCGACGATCACGAAGACAGCCGACATTCCGATTAACAACAGGAATTCGACTAGGCCGAGATCGAAGCGCGGGCCATCGGGGAAATTCACCGCGATCCAGCTGGTCGATGGCAGCCCGCGATGATCGTGTGCGAACGCGCACCCCAAGCGGCCAAGCATCCATGCAAATGGCATCGCGAACGCGACGATGTCCAGCATGCGCAAACTGTCGAGTAAGGAAAGACGACGCACCCGGCAGCAGAAAATGCCGGCTACGAATGCAGCGCTGCCCGCCCCGATCGAGCTAATCCCGCGAAATTGAAGCACGCGCGAAGGGTCGGCTAAGAATCCGGAAAAATCGTTTATCACTGTACTGAACAAATGAGCACCGATCGCGGCGCTGAGGTACATCCAAAACCACAAGCGAAACAGATCCTCGCCAGAGAAGTTGAACCTCTTGCCGCGCCGGACGATGATCCAGGCGCTGGTCAGCACGGCGAGCAATGCCGTCACACCATAGGCATGGATCTCGAAGGGGCCGAGGCGGAGTGAGGGCTGAGGGTAATACGGAAGCATACGCCTAACCTTAATGGACGAAGGCGATGCCGCTCGGCGCACTTGAACCCCCGAGCGAAATTGTATTCACCGCATTTTGCGCTAAGTCGATGACCGATACCGAACCATCGGTGTAGTTATTGACAACCAGAAAACGGTCGGCGTAGGACATCTGAATATCCGTGGGTCCGCGGCCTACCGTGTACGTGTTCACCGTCAGGAACGTTGCTGTGTTGACGGCGACGACCTGATTGGCGCCACTGGTGACGTAAGCGGTCGTGCCCGTGGAGTTGAAGGCCACACCGGTACTTGCCGGTATGTTGAGCCGATAGATCGTGGTGTTGGTGAGCGTATCGATCACGTCAGTTTCGTTGCCGAGAGGTGATGTGATCCAGAGCTGCGATCCGTCCGGTGTGAGCGTCGCTCCCTGCGCATAGGCGAAGGTCGGAAAGCTTGTAACGACGGTTCTGGTGGGGATGTTGATCACGAGGATCACCGGGTTGAAGTTGGTGAAACTGGTGACGTAGGCGGTCGTGCCATCGTTCGAAATGGCGATCCCGTCGGGATTGACGGACAGATCGGTCTGGAGCTGGAAGGTGACCTTGTTCGAGGTCGTATCGATAAAATTCACTACGTTATCAAAGCTGGTGACGATGGCTGTGGAGCCGTCGGGCGTGATCTCGACCTGCAGCGGGCGCGTTTGAACCGGAATGGTAGTCACGACCTTGAATGGGCAAGTTGAAGCGCGAGTAACCAGCGCCTCTGCGTGATCGACCTGGAAGACGTCCGGGTAAGTAGAATCGCACGCTGCCGGTGAGCCAGGATTCGGCAGAATCGGGGTGAACGGTAAGTTGCGAAGCCGTTGCGGCAGATAGCCGGTTTGCGTACTTACCGCCGCATGTGGGTGAGCAATGCTCGGGCCCTTGGTGGTGCCTGTCTTCAGAGCAGGGGCGTTGGGTTTCGGGCGAGGAGGCGAACCGGGAGTCGTACAATCCCATTGTGAGGGGTCGAAGCCGCTGAAAATCGTAGCCGTGGGGGTGTTGCCGTTGTACTCCATGAGGGTCGGCTGGTTGCCGACACAGGTCACCCAAAATCCAGGGAAGTTGTACTCTTTGGTGCCTGACTCGGGTTCGCATTCATCACAGGCTGCCACAAGTAGCCAGCCCAGGCTCAGCGCGGCAGTCGCTGCCATCAATTTAGTGGTGAAACGCAATGTCACTGCCACACCACCATTTTTCCGTTGATATCGACGAAGGCCGACAAGCCCAGGTCGAGGCCGCTGGCGTTCAGGTTCTGCAAGGTGGCGTTGGGCAGGCTCAAAAGATAAATGACGTCCTTGGATTGCAGTGGGTTTGGCCGGGTGGCCGGCAGATTAGCGAGCATGTCGGTTGGAACCGTAAAGCTGGATGCGCCGGCCGGCGCGATGCAGGCGAAACCTGCGCTTGAATTGGTCGGCAGATCCTCGCCAAATCCGACGATCGCGATGATCTGTCCGGCGCCGCCGGTCCAGTTGAGTGTCAGGGGCTGCGTTCGATCGATGGCATTCAGTTGGCTTCGATTGGTCCACGCGACGGGCTGGGGCGCGGTGAAGGATGCGGTGAACGGTCCGACGTCCAGACCGCCGAAGCCGGTCACGGAGTAGGCTCCTGGATCGAGGTAGAGGGAACTGGGCAAAATGTTGTTCGAAATCATGCCGCCGAGGTAGCCTGCGCGAACACCGGAAAACGTGAAGAAGCTGAGTACCTTTTGGCCGTTTGGTCCCGTGACCGACAGTGGCGCTCCCAGATCGAGCGCGGATCCAGTCGGGATCATACTCGGAAGGGGTTGGCCGTCTAACATGTCGCCTTGCAAGGTGTAAAACGTGCATGTTCCTGAAGGCGGGAAGGCCGTCTGCGGCATAAAGGGAAATGGGCTGGCCGTCCCTTTGAGGCCGGTGGAGACGTGATAATCAGCGGTCAGGTCGATGGGAGCCAACACGCCGACGTCTTGGTGCGTGGTGGCGCGCAAAAGAATGGCGCCGCCAAATCTTCCGCCCTTCAGCATCACGGAACTCACTTGCGGCAGGATGTCAGTAGTGCAGGTGTTGGACGGTGCGATCGCCATGGTGACGACATTGCTGATCGTGGTGCCGCCAGTGCGAACGTAAACCGGCACCCAGCAACCCTGTGGGGCATTGGGTGGGACTGTGAAAGTGACTTGATCCAGGCCGGCGCAACAGGGGCTGCGTCCGCTGTAGAGAACATTGGCAGACATTCCGCCGACAAATACTTCCACTTTAGTCGGCAGATTGCCCTGGGGGGGCTGCACGTTGTCGCCCCCGGTGACCGGCCCAAGGCCTGTTCCGTACAACGTTACCGCCTGCCCGTTCTTGGCGGTGACCGTGGGGGTATTGATGGGCTGGCTGCTGGCTGACACAAAGTTTTCGATGGCCCCAGGGCCCAGGCCGGTTCCGAGAGCGGTGAAAATTCCCAAGGCGTTGTTGACGATTCGAACGGGCGATTTGTTGCTGTGGGCGTTATTCACCACTACTTGAAGCGAGGCCATGCCGATGGGGGCATTCGATGGCATGATCGCATTGATTTGGGTTGCGCTTACGAATAAAGGAATGGCCTGCACCGTGGTAGCGCCCTGGATCACATTGAGTGTGACACCGGCTAACGTGTCTTGGAGGGGAAAGCCGGGGGGACCAGCGGGAGTCGCAGGTCCGAGATTGGCTCCGAAGACCGAAAAGATTGACCCTTGCGCGATGGCTCCCGCCGGGATGCCGGCCGGCATAAAGCTCGCGGCATTGAAAGTTGAGCGGCTATAGATGAGCGGGAGTTGGGCGAAGGCTGGACTCAGGAACGCGCACAGGCAGGTGACGCAGAAAGCCAGCCTGGAAACATCAAGGGACGCCAGGCGGACGGCGCGACCCCTGGGAAGTCGATACCGCATGTCTCCTCCGATGGAGGCAATTATACAACTTAAACTTTTGTAGAGACGTGATGCCATTCGTTATCGGCGCTTGAGCGCGGCCCCCTCACTACTGCTATGTCGAAAAACCAGAAAACATGTCGCTGAAAAGTTTCCGGGGAGGAGCGTCCTCGCTTTGCCCGCTAGCATGAAGCGTTGCCAGGCAAGTTGACTTGTACGGGATTCTGACGTACATTGAAGGTGTTCCTGCGATGCCTCAACAAACCACGACTCGAACCGCCCGCCTGGAGGCCCGGATCACGCCTGAGGCTCTCGCGGTTGTCCGCCGCGCGGCCGAAATCCAGGGGCGTTCGGTCAGCGATTTCGTTGTTTCCGCAGCTCAGGAGGCTGCGGAAAAGACCGTCACTGACATCGAAGTGATTCGGCTTTCACGTCAGGCACAAGAGAAATTTGCGGCGCTGCTGTTGCATCCGGCCGCGCCGTCGCCAGCCCTGAAGAAGGCTTTTGCACGTCGCCGCAAGTTGATCGTGGAATAAGAGTGGCCGGGTCGTTTCGGATTGAACCCTTGTCGGGGGAGCATGACCGCTCCCAATTTCTCAGTGGCTCGGATGCGCTCGACCGGTACTTTCGTGAACAAGCCTCGCAGGACATCAAGCGTCGCATTGCCACGTGTTTTGTTGCGGTGAACGTCGCTTCCGGGGATGTGGCTGGCTACTACACGCTTACAGCCACAGGCGTTGCCCTGAGTGCGCTGTCGGCAGAGATCGCCAAGAAACTGCCGAAGTACCCGGTGGTGCCCGCTGCGTTGCTGGGCCGGCTTGCCGTTACCCGTCGTTACCGAGGGCAGGGCCTCGGCGGAGTTCTACTGGCTGATGCGTTGGCGCGCACGGGGCGCGCTGAACTCGGCGTGTTTGCCATGCTGGTTGACGCCAAGGACGAGCCGGCGCGGCGTTTCTACGAGCACCACGGATTTACCCTCTTGCCCGGCGAGGTGCGTCGTTTGTGTCTGCCGATCAGCGCGGCGCTGCGGCGGATCGCGGCTCGGCGGAGCACGTAGGGTATTGAGACGTCGACCCCACATGCTAGCATGAGAAGTTGTCAGGCTCCGGGCTTCGTGCAACGGATGGCTGTGAACCCCGCCAGGTCCGGAAGGAAGCAACGGTAACGGTTTAATTCGTGTGCCGCGGATCACCCGGGGTCTGGCATACTCCGCTCATTCTTCCATGTACCAGGTCATCGCCAGAAAATACAGGCCGCAAGCGTTTGCGGAACTGATCGGCCAGGAGCACGTCCGCACCACGCTTGAAAACGCCATCGCGCAGCGGCGCATCGCGCACGGCTACATTTTTTCGGGCCAGCGCGGGACGGGCAAGACCACGGTCGCTCGCATTTTGGCGCGGTGTCTCAACTGCATCAACGGGCCGACGGCGACGCCCTGCGGGGTGTGCGCGAGCTGTCTCGAAATCGCGGGCGGAAATTCGCCGGACGTGATCGAGATCGACGCGGCGTCCAATCGCGGCATCAACGAAATGCGCGAACTGCGCGAGAACGTGCGCTACCGTCCCGCGCGCGACCGCTACAAGGTGTTCATCGTCGACGAAGCGCATCAGATCACCAATGAAGCGTTCAACGCGCTGCTGAAGACGCTGGAGGAGCCGCCCGAGTGGGCCGTGTTCATCCTGTGCACCACCGAAGTTCACAAGATCCCGACCACCATCGCGTCGCGCTGCCAGCAGTTCAGCTTCCGGTCCGTGGATTTCGCCGAAGTGGTGAAGCGCATGGAGGAGATTTGCGGGAAGGAAGGCATCGAGGCGGATCCCGAGGTGCTGAGCGTGCTGGCGCAGGCGGGCGAGGGCAGCGTGCGCGATTCGTTGTCGGCGCTGGATCAGGCCATCGCGTGCTGCGGTACGAAGCTGGATGCGGCGGAAGTGCGCGGGCATGCTGGGCTTGTTCTCGCTCGATTCGCTGGGCGAGGTGACCGATGCGCTGGCGAGTGGAGATTCGCGCAGCATGCTCGATCTGGTGATGGAGCTGGAGCGCAACGGTCGCAGCCTGCAGCACTTTTGCCGCGAACTGGCGCGCTATTTCCGGAATCTGCTGGTGGTGAAAGTAGCGGGAGCGAATACGCGGCTGGTCGCCGCGTCGGAGCGGGAACAGGAGCGGCTGGCCGAAGTCGCGCGCGGTTTTTCCGAGGACGATCTGACGCGGTACTTGCAGCTCACGCTGGATCTGTTCAAAGATCTTCAGTTTTCGTTGCAGCCCCGGCTGCATCTGGAGATCGGACTGCTGCGCTTGATCCAGGCGGGCAAACTGGTGGCGATCGAAGAAGCGCTGGCGGATTTGGGCAGCAGCGGCTCGACGCCGGCGCCGTCTCGGAAGCCGACTCCGCCCACCAGCAACCAAGAACCAGCCACCAGCAACGGCCAATGCGCCGCCTGCGGCGAGCGCGCAGTCTTCGGGCCCTTGGCGCGACCGTCTGCACACCGCGCTGCTCGAGGCGGGCATGCAGTTCACCGCCGACGCGGTGGAGCACTCGCAAGTGACCGAAGCGAACGGCGAACTGCAGTTCGTCACACCCGACGAGTTTTCGCTTGCGATGAACGAAAAGGATATTCTGAAGGTCGTGCAGAAGATCGCCGGCCGGCCCATGCGAGTCAAGATCGCACTGGGAAATCCGGAGACCGCAGCGGCTCCGCTGGCCAAACCGAAGGACGATGTGTCGGAACGCGCGCTCTCTCATCCGGAAGTGCAGCGGTTCCAGGAGACGTTTCCGGACGCGCAGGTTCGCGCGGTGCGTAATCTAAAAGAATAAGGCAGGCCCTATGAAACTTCCCGGAAATATGCAGGCCATGATGAAGCAGGCCGAGCAGATGCAGAAGAAGATGCAGGAGGAGATCGCGCTGATTCGCGTGGACGCATCGGCCGGCGGCGGCATGGTGACCGTGCATATGGACGGCAAGAAGAACGTGACGGCCGTCAAGATCGATCCGGAAGTGGCTGGCGACGTCGAGATGCTGCAGGACATGGTGATGGCGGCGTTCAACGAAGCTTCGAAGAAAGTGGACGAAGCGACGCAAGAAAAAATGGGCGGGCTTGCTGGGCGGCCTGGGCTTGCCGCCGGGAATGTTTTAGCCGCCGGGTTCTCAAGACACGACCCGATGCCCGATTTCGCCGAACCGCTCGCGCGTCTGATTCAGGAGTTCAAGCGCCTGCCCGGCATCGGGCAAAAGTCGGCGCAGCGGCTGGCCTTTCACGTGCTGCGCAATGATCGCGGAAGCGGCCGAGCGGCTGGCGCAGGCGCTGCTGGATGTGAAAGACAAGCTCGGGATCTGCGCCGTCTGCAACAACATCAGCGATGGCGAGATCTGCAACTACTGCCGCGATCCGCATCGCGATCATTCCGTCATTTGCGTGGTGGAGGAGCCGCACAATGTTCTGCCCATCGAGACCACGCGCCAGTTCAACGGAGTGTATCACGTGCTGCATGGCGCGATTTCGCCGCTGCGGGGGATCGGGCCGGAGCAATTGCGCATTGCGAATCTGCTGGAGCGGATGCAATCGGGCGAGGTGAAGGAGTTGATCGTCGCGACCAATCCGACAGTGGAAGGCGAAGCGACGGCGGTGTATCTTTCGCGGCTGATGAAACCGCTGGGCGTGAAGGTGACGCGCATCGCGATGGGGATTCCGGTGGGAAGCGATTTGGAATTCGCGGACGAAGTGACGATGGGGAAGTCGCTGGAGAATCGGCGGGAGATGTAGGTGTCGGGCAGGTTTTGGGGATTAGTCTCCGATGAACAATGAGGTAACGGTGAACTTCTCCCATACATTGGCGTGCCAAATTCTCGATTGCCGTTAGAAGGACCTTCTCGTCGGAAGTGCACGCCAACAGCGAGATTTTAGACCACTCTGCCAAGAACCTTGGCATTTGGAGCCGATTGAAGGCTGTATCGCCGTAAAGATCGATCGAACTCAGCATCGGATGCCGCTCATCGTCTGCGGCTGCTAACATTCTCGGCAGAAGATTCTGGGGATCAATGACGGAGGCAATCTCGCCACCATTCTCGTTTTGAAGCTGGATTTCCAGGCCCACTTTCAAGATGCCACCATCGACCCGCAGCAACTGTTCGAGTTGAACGTGCATCCCTAGACTCGTGGCTTCCCGAGCTTTGAATGGGACCGGCGAAAAGCTGAGCGCAATCTCAGGAAGCATCGAGTTCGGTTTGAAGAGGCGTGCCTTGTTTTTGCCGATCCCCTATCCCTGACCGTTCCGGATCCGGACCATGCCGCCGAGGCGAGGTTCGTGACGATTGGCGAATCTGCGCTTGGCCGACTGCTTGTGGTGGTTCATACTGAGAGAGGCGAAGCGATTCGTCTGATCAGCGCGCGAATACTCTGCGAGCACTTGTAGAGATTGCAAAACGCAGCAAGCCGGGACGGCGCAAATAAGGCTACAGCACGGTCAGCGCACTAAACTCGCGCAGGCCAGTTGCGGTGACGGAGCCGATCTTCACATCCACCAACTGATTCGGCGGGCGCGGTGTCGCGAGTTCCACCTTCAGAAAATTGTCCGAGAGCGCGTCCTCGGTGAGCGTGACGACGGAAAGCGTCCGGCCGAGCATGCGCTGGCGGAATTCGAGATTCTTCGCCGCGGCCAACTCCCGCAGGATTCGATTGCGTTCGCGGCGCAGTTCCATGGGGACTTGATCGGCCGTAGCCGCCGGTGTTCCAGGCCGCTCCGAGTAGGTGAAGACATGCAGGTAGGTGAACGGCAGGCTCGCGATGAACGCCCGGCTCTCTTCGAATTCGGCGTCGGTTTCGCCCGGGAAGCCGGTCATGACATCGGCGCCGATTGCCGCGTCGGGCATCCACGCCCGCGCCTTCCGGATGCGGTCTTCATAATGCTTCGGCCGGTATTTGCGATGCATCCGACGCAACACGCGATCCGATCCCGACTGCAACGGCGCGTGAACGTGTTTGGCGATGCGTGCTGACGTTGCGGCCAGATCGAGCAGATCGTCGCTCCAGTCCATTGGCTCCACCGAACTGAGGCGCAGGCGTTCGATCGGAGTTTCATCCAGCAGCTGCTGGATGAGATCAACGAGCCGCATATTACTGCTCGGTTCGCGGCCCCAACGCCCGAGATTGATCCCGCTCAGCACCACTTCGCGATAGCGGGCGGCAAGATTGCGCACTTGTTCGACAACTTGATCGGCCGGCGCGCTGCGGCTGCGTCCGCGCACGAACGGAATGATGCAAAACGAGCAGCGGTTGTTGCAGCCGTCCTGGATTTTGAGGTTGGGGCGCGTGCGATCGCCCGCGGCATCTTCGACCGGGGCGGAAAGGAAGTCGTGCTGGGCGAAAATATCGCCGACATGAATTTCTCCGTGATACGGAGTTTCGGATGCCGCAACAATCTCCGGAATCCGAACCTTGTGCGAATTCCCTACCACCCAGTACACCCCAGGCAATACCGCTAACTCTTCCGGTGCACGTTGGGCATAGCACCCCGTCACGAGAATACGCGCGCCCGGATTCTGGCGATGCACCCGATGGATCGCTTTTCTCACATCTTCATCGGCAGTCGCCGTTACGGTGCAAGAATTTAGCACGACTAATCCAGCGCCGGAGACATCGTCGGCGCGCGCCAGCCCCTGTCCGAGCAAGGCTGATTCGAGCGCCGCTCCATCCGCCTGTGAAGCCCGGCAACCGAAATTGTGGACGTGAAAACTTGACACTGTTCCGATTTTAGCAGGAGGGGCTTCTTGGTCGGCCGGTATTTGCCGATGGAAGTGCGATGGTGGACCGCGTTCTTTCGCAAGAGGAGATCGACGATGTATTCCGGAATCTCCGCGATGCGCCGCTCGATGAAGACCCGGCGCTCAAAGCGGAACCTTACGATTTCCGGCGGCCGGACCGCATCGCCAAGGATCAACTGCGTGCCATCCACATGCTGCACGAGAACTTCGCGCGGAGCCTGGCGTCGAGTCTCTCGGCGTACTTGCGCGCCTACGTAATGGTGAATCTGGTTTCGGTGGAACAGCTCTCGTTCCAGGAGTTTTCGCAGGCCCTGCCGTCGCCCACCTGCCTGGTTTCGCTCGGGATGAAGCCGTATGAAGGAAACGCGGTGCTAGAGATGAACCCGGCGCTGGTGTTCCCGATCTTCGAGATGCTGCTTGGCGGCAGCGCGAAGACGCTGCTGAAGATCAACCGTGAAATCTCGGAGATCGAGCAGAGCGTTTTGGACGGACTGTTTCGCATCACGCTCAACGATCTGAAGACGTCGTGGCACGCGGTTACCCCGCTCGAGTTCGAAATCGAATCGCACGAGACCGAGCCGCAGTTGCTGCACATCCTGGCGCCGAACGAAGCGGTGGTAGCGGTCAGCATGGAAGTGCGGATCGGCGACAACGCGGGGATGATGAATATCGGAATTCCCTCCATCGTGGTCAAGATGTTGCGCAACAAGTTCGACCAGCAATGGTCGGTGCGCAAGAGCCAGTCCACTGAACAGGAACAGTCGCGCATTCTCCACTTGATCCGGACCTCGCGCATGTGGCTGGACAGCCGCCTGAAGGGCCCAACCATGAGCGTTGCGGACCTGATGGAGTTGAAGGAAGACGATCTGCTCACATTGGATTATGGCGTTGACCGGCGGATTGACCTGAGCATCAACGGCAAAGACAAGTTCGCCGGTCGCATCGTGGACGCCGGACACAAACGCGGGTTTCAAATCGAGGAAGCCATCAAGCTCTAGAGCGGGATCGCCTCCGTCCGGCTAGAACTGAAAGTAGACGAACGGCACGGCAGCCTCGGTGTATCCGATGAGCTCCACCGCGAGCAATAGCACGGCGCAAACAGCGCCATAGGCCCAAGCCGGACCAAGCGCGACTTTCTCGAACCACTCGCGTTTTTCCTCGAACAGCGCCAGCAGCAGCGTCATGAGGGCCAGATCCGCTAGCCAAGCCGGGATCAGCGAGTGTCCCTGCGGCACGAAAAACATCTGGTTCAGGACGTAGAGGCTGTCGTGAAACGTGGCCGCGCGGAAGAAAACCCAGCCGATCATCACCAGCCCAAAAGTGATTACCGCTTTTAGCGGATACCAGGCGGTCCAGTGGCTTCCTTCGGTTGCGTGCTTGCGGCGGAACACGCGTTCCATGCTGAGTAGGGCCCCGTGATAGCCGCCCCACACCACGAAATTCCAACTCGCTCCGTGCCACAAGCCGCCGAGCAGCATGGTGAGCATTAGATTGCGATACGTCTGGAACCTGCCGTTGCGGTTGCCGCCCAGCGGGATGTAGAGGTAATCGCGCAGCCAGCGCGACAGCGAGATATGCCAGCGATGCCAGAAGTCGGTGATGCTGGAGGCGAGATACGGACGCCGGAAATTCACCGGGAAATGGAAGCCCAGCAGCTTCGCCATGCCGATGGCCATGTCCGTGTAGCCGGAAAAATCAAAATAGATCTGGATCCCGAAGGCGATCACGGCAGACCAGGCCGGCACCATGCCGGGAAGTTTGGAGGCGTCCTGAAAGTAGCTGTTGGCGATTTGAGCGAACTGGTCCGCCATCACCATTTTCTTGGCGAGGCCGAGCAAGAGCAGCAGCAGCCCGCGCAAAACGTCATCGGACGTGGGCCGCTTCCAATGATAGAGATCGCCGAAGAATTCGCGTGCGCGGACGATCGGTCCGGCCACCAGTTGCGGGAAGAACGAAATGAACAGCGCGTAGTCGATCGGATTCGTGATCGGTTCCTGCTCCTTGCGATAAACATCGATCACGTAGGACATGCTCTGGAAAGTGTGGAAGCTGATGCCCAGAGGAAGAATGATACTGAGCGCGAACGCGCCGGAAGGCTTGTGGAGCAGGTGTGCGATGTTGGCGGCGAAAAAATTGTAGTACTTGAAGAAACCGAGCAGCCCCAGATTCGCGCATAGGCTGATCACCAGCGCGGTTTTGCGCGAATGCGGCGAGCGCGTTCGGGCGATCCAGCGCGCCGCGGTGTAGTCAATCGCCGTGAGCGAGAGCAGCAGCAGGATGAACTTCGGTATGAAGCTCATGTAGAAGAAATAGCTGGCAGCGAGGAGAATGTATTTCCGCAACGCCGCGCGGCCCGGTGTAGAACAGCAGTAGAACGATGGCCAGGAAAGCGAAGAACTGCGGGGTGTTGAACAGCATGAGCTATGATTTGGCCGGCCCCAGGATGCGTCGCACTTCCGCGCCGAGAAGGCGGGAGAAGGCTTCCATCCCCGGCCGGTTCATGTGCCATCCATCCCAGAACAAGTCGGCATGTTCGAGTTGATCGAACAAGCGCTCGTCGAGAACAATGACGTTTGGCTCGGACGCGATTTGCCGGATGGCGCTGTTCAACTTGGGCGCAGGATCGGGCGGCGAAACGGGAGCGCGCGGCACTCGCATGAAAATGAGTTTGGTTCCGGATCCTCGATAGTAATCGACGATTTTGCCGTACCAGTAGCGCAGATAAGCTGTTTCGATGCCCTGATCGGGAGGAAGCGTGGGAAACAGTTCTCCCTCGATGCTCTGGCGTCGATCTTCGGGAACACGCGCCGGATACTTTATGGTTTTATGCTGCCAGTCGATCTGCAATCCGGCGAGGCTCTCGTCAACGCCGCCGTAGCCGTAATACCAGCCAGCCGAGTCGGAGGCGTACATAGCGCGCCTTGGCGATACGCTGCAGCGGGTGATCCAGAAACTCCTGAAAATCGCGCTTATACACCAAACCCTTCAGGATAATTCCACGAAATGTGATCCATCGGAGTTTCGGGCCGTGATAGGTCCACGGAAATTCCAATAAATCCCGCAATTCGAGCCGGGCCAGCACATAGTGCAGGTCAGCTTCACGCTCCGAATGATAGTCGTATGTGTCGGTCTCGTTGTAATCGTCGGATGGAAGCAGGATCGCGGCGTAGGCGCGGGCGGTGGGATCGACGGCGCGCAGCTCGTAATACCAATCGCGCGGCGTCGCTCCGCCTAATCCGATGCTGGCGAACGTGTAACCTGTGCCAGGTTTCCCTTCGTTCACGACCCGCGGGAGAAGCGACATGCGCGAATGGCCGACTGCGAGCACTTGATTTCGATTGGGCTTGGGGCGGCGAATCTCATTTCGCAACTGCACCTCCATGTATCCAGTGGTCGAATCGGGCTCGATGACGGAGGGATACAGGCCGGTGTGAAAAAGGATGCCTTCGAGCGCGCCGAACCATAGAATCGCCGCGAGAATCCGAGGCCAAACCCTGCGAGTTCGCGCAGCGGCGATCGGCGCCTGGTCAATGTTTGAGGCGGGAGGGTTCGAAGCGAGATCTGTCGGGGAATGTGCCGCCAAACAATCTAGTATAGCGGTCTGGAACGACGACTTCCTGCGTCGAAATCGGATCGCGATAGATCACACGCAGTGCGAGTTTGCGGGTTGGTTGGCCGTCGTCGGGAAGCAGTACGTAATAGTCAAAGCCGCCGGCTTCGGGAGGAGGATCTCTCGTCACTTCTGCAAGCCAGTCCGCGTGATACATCTGACGATAAAAGTTCAGGCTGAAGTCTAATCTCCAATCCACGCCTACTCTCATCGGTTTGCCGCTGTTGAACGGGATTTGTCCCTCCAGAATATGGAAGACACGTTTTGTGCCTGCATCAAAGCGCCACTCGTAGTAATAGGAAGTCGTAAATCCGCGCAGAAAAAAGAAGAGCGTTAGTACGGCGGGGGCAGTCGCTAGCATCCCAATCGCCCAATGAAGACGGGGTGCGTTTAAGACGTACTCGATCACCAGCATGGATTCGAGCGTCAACAACGCCGCCAGATAGATCGCCGTTCGGTCGATCGGATAAAGCATTCCCCACAGGTAGTGGGCGGCAATCAACATTCCAAGAGACATCGCTAGAACAGCCGCGATCAAGACATAAGCGCGATCCAGGGTGCTCACGCGCCGGAAGTCGCCGGCTTTCCGCCAACGCAACCACATCGGTATCAGCATCCCCGACAGGAGCACGAACAGCGCCGGGACAGCCCAGCGTGCGATATTCTCGATGGACCACACGACATACGCCGGAATTGCGCTTACATTCCCAAGATCCTGCTGGTGAAAGAACGATGGCGCTACTACGCTCAGCGTGGTTTCAAGCAGCGAATGCTTGCCGTAGTAGAAAGCGTCTTTCGTGGCATGGGCCAAGGGTACAGCCAGGAACAGAGCGGCGGGACAGGCGAGCGGCAGCCAGACCCTGCCGATGATCCACCCCAATGTTCTGCGCGCACCGTCGGCAGGCTCTTGCTCGACAAGCCGCAGCAGCGTGAGCGTTCCCGCGAGGGCCATCGCCGGAAACACGAAGACCAGATTTGCGGAAATCGACAAGCCCAGCGAGATGCAGGCCGGCGTTACGCGGCGTGCTCCATTCGTCCCGGCGTCGTCATCGAAGAACCGAATGACAAAATACAGCGCCACCGTGAAGAACGCGAGCGCCATGCCATATCCGCGAGCGGCGGAAAGATAATCCATGATGAAAGGGTTCAGCGTCAAAGCGGCCAACGCTAGGAAGAATGTCCATAAGTTGCCGAATAAGCGCCGGCACAGCTTGTAGACAAACACCAGATATAGGAGGCCGCCAGCGAGGCTGGGCAGACGCATGGTCAGTTCGGAGAGGCCCAGCGCCCGCACGCTGAGGCGGCACAACAGCGTGTAAAGAACGTGATTATTCGCATCATACGTAGTGAGAATCCGCTGAAACGGATTCCGGATATACAAATCGTACGTAAATGCCTCGTCGGCAGTGATGGATTGATGAGTGGCGCGGTAGATGTTTACTGCGAACACGCCGGCGACCATGGCCATGCCGAACAGGGTGTGCGGTGACACGGCGGGCCGGGTGTTTGAGGCGAGATCCGCCAAGCAATCTAGTATAGCGACTCACTTCAGCACTGATTGCGCAGTTTGACTAGTTGATCGCTCATGCGCTGGATCGGGCCCCGTGATCAACCGCGCCCCGCGATTGAAGGTCAAATAAAGAAAGCCCCACTGGACGAACACCAGCACTCGATTGGAGAACTCCACCAGATACATCAAGTGGACCAATAGCCAGGTGAGCCAGGCCAGCAGACCTGACATGTGGAGCGGTCCGATCTGTGCGACCGCGGAGGCGCGGCCAATCACCGCCAAGTTGCCTTTGTCGAAATAACGGAAGGGCGGAAGGGCCCGGCCGCGCAATCGTTCGCCAATCAGTTTCGCGACGTATGCGCCCTGCTGCATAGCCACCTGCGCGACGCCGGGCAGCGGCTTTCCATCTCGCTCGAAGTGTGCGAGGTCGCCAATCACGAAGATCTCCGGATGCCCCGGCACGCTGCAATCGCCGTTCACGATGACGTGTCCCCTCTTGTCGAGCGGCGCATTAGCGCGTCGTTCCAAGATCTCGCCGAAGGGCGATGGCTTTACGCCCGCTGCCCAGATGACCGTGCGAGCGGAAATGCGCTCGCTGCCGTCGGGGGTTTTCACGGTTACACCGCTCTCGTCGATTTCCGTTACAAACACGCCAGTTCGCGGCGTCACCTTGAGCCGGACGAGCGATGCTTCAGCTTTAGCCGAGAGATCCTCGGGATACGTCGGCAGAACGCGCGGCGCGCCCTCTAACAGGAAGATGCGTGCATCTTGCGGACGGATGGACCGAAAGTCGTGCCGGACGGTGTCGTGCGCGATCTCAGCCAGCGCGCCCGCGACCTCTACGCCGGTAGTCCCGGCCCCGACGATCACGAACGTCAGCCAGTCGCGCTGTTTCTCGGGATCGGGCTCGCGTTCGGCCGCCTCGAAGGCGTACAGAATTTTGTGGCGGATCTCGGTGGCTTCTTCAATGCTTTTCAAGCCGGGCGCGATCCGGTGCCAGTCATCGTGTCCGAAATACGAATCGGCGGAGCCCGTTGCGACGATCAGCGAATCATATTCGACGGTTTGTCCGTCATCCAGGATTAAGTGTCGGCGTCCAGCATCCAGGTCGATGGCCTCGCCCAACAGCACCCGAGTGTTCTTCTGGCGGCGCAACACGGAACGAAGCGGCGAGGCGATTTCACCAGGCGACAACGAGCCGGTCGCCACTTGATAAAGCAGCGGCTGGAACAGGTGGAAGTTGCGGCGGTCCAGCACAGTTAGTTGTACCGGCGTCTTTTTGAGGGCTTTGGCTGCGTACAGGCCCCCGAATCCGCCGCCCAAGATCACGACACGATGCGTACCGTCCATTGGCGACCTCCTGAAGCCCATTAGATGCCAATTCCAGCTCCGAGGGTGCGCACTTGCGTTACGCTGAAGATTGATGCTGGCGCTGTTGCCGCTGCTCTTCGTTGCTGTTGCCACCGCCGCCTTCGCCCAAGAGCCTTGCGAGGGAACGCCCGCCTATTCGCCCTGCGAAATGGCTTTCGAATTGTCGCCGGCCGATCTCATGGCTCATCCCAATCCTTACGCGAGCGTGACGCTGCGCATCGAGTTTCGCTCGCCGCGCTTCCGCACCTATGCAATGCCCGCGTTCTGGGACGGCGGCGGCAAGATGATCGTGCGCTTCACGCCCCCCGAAGCTGGACCGTGGACTTACAAGGTCACGAGCAACGTTCCGTCTTTCGACGGCCGGCAAGGTATGTTCAGCGCTGCGGCGTCCGATGCGCCCGGTTTCGTCGTCGTCGCTAACGTGCATCATTGGGCGACCGACAACCAGCAGCTCGTCATCGGCAACATTAAGCCGCACCTGTGGATGGGCACCATCGCGGATCGCTTCGCGTTTGACAACGAAGCCGGGTTCCAGCAGGAATTGAGCGATTCGGCCCAAAACAAATTCAACCATTTTCGTGGATCGATTTTGGGCGGGATGAACGATCGCGCGCTGGTGTATTCCGGGCCGGACCGGCCTAATCCGGCCTATTTCGATCAGCTCGACCGGCGGATCGCCGAGCTTCACAAGCGCGGTATCACCACGGACTTGATGCTGGCGTCGAACCCCGAATGCATCACCGAGCTGTTCCCGGATACGCAGGGTCGCGAGCGCTTCATTCGCTACGTTGTGGCGCGCTATGCCGCATTCAACATCACATGGCAGGGGTTCGAGGAGTTCGAGGACTACGCGAATGGGCGCGCGCTGCTGAAGGAACTGGGCCTGGATCTGAAGAAGCTGGATCCGTACCAGCATCCGCGGTCGTCGAACGCCAAAGTGACATCCGCGCCACTGCTCGGCGATGGCTGGATGGACTATGTCATCGAGGGTTCCACGGACGACACGATTGGATCGGTGGAACACCAGTTCTATCCGGTGCCGTTCGTCGGCATTACCGATGCGACGCACTTATGGAACGCCACAATGGCCGGCGAGTATCCGGAATTCCGCGGGGGCGATGCGAACGTCGCGAAATACTGGTTCGATTTCATGGCGGATAACCGCCACTGGGAGCTGGAGCCCTATTTCGATGTGGACGGTGCGCGCGCAATCGCACTCGAAGACGTGGAGTATGTGAACTACATTGAGCATCCCGGACCTCCCGTGGAAGTTACGGTGGAGAACCACGGCTACGACGTTCAATGGCTCAATCCCGCCACGGGCGAAACCGTCGACCAGAAAAAGTACAAGGGCGAGCACTTCACCGGGCAGGTGCCAGATGCCAGCCATCCATGGGTGCTGTATATCGCGCGCGAAGGGCACAAGGAATCCATGGCGAAGTCGTACCGATTCGATTCGCGTCCGGTGCCGGTGCAGGAGATCGAAACCGATTCGAACAAACTTCCGTTCGTAATTGTTGCGCCGGCCGGGAATACGATCGAGGCGGGGAAGCCGGCGCAATTCTCCGTGAAGCTGACGCGCACAACTCGCGCCACGCGCAGCATGCTGTTTCTTTGGACCGGAGAAGTGGTGCCGGATGGCCGCGGGTTTCGCGTGTTGGGCACAGGGTCGCCCGGTACATTCGTCGTTCCGGCGTCGCTAGCGGACGATTTCCCAGCCGTTCTGAGCGTCCACCTGACCGCTTTGAACGCGCTCGGCAAGGCGTACGCGGTGGATCGCGTATATCAATTGACGAAATGATTCCTTCCCCGTGATTCTTTCCATCGACACGACGTCCGAGTTCGGTAGTATCGCGCTGACGGAGGCTAATGTTGTGGTCGAAGAGCTCGCGCTGCACGCGCCGGAAGGTTTCGGCCACGTGCTGTTCGGGCACATCAAGGAATTGCTTGAAAGGAACGGGACCACCGTTCACCAGATGGAATGCTTCGCCGCGGCCTCGGGCCCGGGTTCGTTCACAGGCGTGCGTGTGGGGCTTGCGGCGGCCAAGGGGCTCGCGGAGGCTACGGGAAAGCGCATGGTCGCGGTGTCGAATTTGCGGGCGCTCGCCTCATTTGGGACTGCGCCTCTGCGCGCGACCGTGATCGATGCCCGGCGCGGCGAAGTTTACGCCGCGGTCTACAACAGCGAACTTGAGCTGGTGATGCCGGAAGCAGTAGTGAAGTTCGATGATTGGCTTCCCACGGTACCAGCACACAACTGCGAATTGATCTCCACCTTGGACGCTCCCCGCGCGCTCGCCGCGGCGATCGGCCACATCGCGTGGGACGAATTCACGCTCGGCCGTTCGAGCGATCCCGCCGAGATTGACGCGAATTATGTGCGGCGCTCGGACGCCGAGCTGTTTTGGAAAGACTAAACTAGACCCCTACTCTTTCACCTTCAACACGAAATACGTGATTTGTGGGCCATCCACCAACACCTGGTGCGGCACCTTGGGCGGAATGTGCAGAATATCGCCCGGGCCGATCTTTTGCTTGTCGCCGCCCTCCACCGCGGGTGCACGCACCTCGCCCGGCGCAGTGGACTTCGATCCCGGCATGGACCCGCCCAAGATGAGCGTGCCCGCGCCCGAAATAACGACGATCACGTCCGCTTCGTTCTCATGCAGTTCCGCCATTCCGGAAGCGTCGCGATGGATCATCATGGCGTGATCGGGGCCAAAGTTCGCCAGCGCCTCGTTCGAGGTGTGCGCGTCGTTCTTGTTCGAAAGCGGCTTGGACATGCTCTTCAATTCCGCCGCGCTCCAATATTTGTATCCAGCGGGCTCAGCTCCGCTCATCGTGAACAAAAGCAGCGGCAGGGTCAGTAATAGACCGATCATCTTTTTCATTGATTGCTCCCTTATTTTGCAAATTTCTGCACGCGCCAATCCTTGATTTCAGCTGCATAGATCGCGCCCGTGCTACTGCGCATGGGCCTCAGACTATTCGAGAACGTTTGGAAAGTCAACAGACCCATTGCGCTGCGCAGGCCCTGGCGCGCAGTGGCGGGCACTCGGTACAATCTCTAGTAGGATATGGGAGATTGAAACCGGCCCCATGAACATCTCCGTCAAGGGCGAGTACGCCTTGCACGCGATCTTCGATCTAGCTCTACAGAAAGCCGGCGAACCCATCAAAATCGCCGACATCGCCCGGCGGCAAAAGATCCCGCAAAAATTCCTGGAGCTGATCCTGGCTGGATTGAAACAGGGCGGTTTCGTGGAATCGCGCCGCGGCGCTGAAGGCGGATATCTGCTTTCGCGAACGCCCGATGCAATCACTGTCGGACAAGTGGTGCGCTTCGTGGAAGGCTCGAAAAGCAGTAAGCCTGCCCGCAAGAAGAATGCCGCCGATCCTTTCACGGAAACATGGAAGCGCGTCGATCAATCCGTCTCCGACGTCATCGACCAGACTAGTTTCGCCGAGCTGGTCCGGAACTGGCGCGACCGGCAAGCTCACTACGTACCGAACTGGGAGATTTGATGTTCTATCAGGACAATTCGCTAAGCATTGGACGAACCCCGCTCGTCAAGCTCAATCGTGTAGTCGAGGGCGCCCCGGCCACTATTCTCGCCAAGATCGAAGGGCGGAATCCGGCATATTCGGTGAAGGACCGCATCGGCGCATCCATGATCTGGGACGCGGAGAAGCGCGGCTTGCTCACGCCCGGCAAGGAATTGATCGAGCCCACCAGCGGCAACACCGGTATCGCGCTGGCCTTCGTCGCCGCCGCCCGCGGCTATCCCATCACGCTCATCATGCCCGAAACGATGTCGGTGGAGCGTCGTAAGGTTCTGCGAGCGTTCGGAGCCAATTTGATCTTGACCGAAGGCGCGGCTGGCATGCAAGCATCCATCGCGAAAGCGGAAGAGATGGTAGCTTCCGATCCGAATCATTACGTCTTGCTGCAGCAGTTCCAGAATCCAGCGAACCCTGAAATCCACTTCAAGACTACGGGCCCCGAGATCTGGGAAGACAGCCAAGGCGCAATCGATGTGTTGGTGAGTGGCGTAGGGACAGGTGGAACCATTACAGGCGTGACACGTTACTTGAGGACCGTTCAGAAGAACAAGAAAATCGTCTCGGTGGCCGTGGAGCCAGTAGGGAGCCCAGTGATCTCTCAGACCTTGCGGGGGCAAGCGCTGCAGCCGGGGCCGCACAAGATCCAAGGAATTGGCGCGGGATTCATCCCGGGGAACCTGGACTTGGCCGTGGTGGATCGCGTGGAACTTGTAACGAACGACGAGTCCATGGAGATGGCGCGGCGATTGGCTCGCGAAGAGGGAATTCTATCGGGAATGTCCAGTGGCGCTGCCGTGGCTGCTGCGGTGCGCATCGCACGCGAGCCGGAAATGAAGGGGAAGACGCTCGTGGTTGTGTTGCCCGACTCCGGCGAACGTTATCTGAGCACGCCGCTCTTTGAAGGGATCTCCGGGGAATAACAGACCTTGAACTGATTTAGAATGGCGGACGCTCTTGGGGTGATAGGGTGAAGCGTCCGCCGTCGTAACGGGGATTTGCATAGATAACGCTCGCCCAGTTCCTCGAAGTTACTGTTCACTGCAAATTTTCTGATGGAAACCGACTCTTGAGGCGAGTTCTTTCGAACAAGACCCGCCCTGTGTAAAGACACGTCAAGACGCCCTTGATTTTCGCCTTTTATTCCCGTATACTAATTAGCGAAGAAAAGGAGAAACAAGGAGTGCCCCTATGCCCCTCCCCCGAACGCTCTATTGTGGCCCTTCCGGATGGTCGTATCCACACTGGAATGGCATCGTTTATCCCAAACTGAAGCCGCGAGGTTTTCACGCTCTGGAAGAGATCTTCAAAATATTTCGACGCAGTCGAGATCAATACCAGCTTCTATCAGCCGCTTCGTCCCGAGCTTACCAGCATTTGGGCCAGGAAGGCCGAGCGCAACCCAAAATTTGTTTTCACCGTGAAGCTGGGGCGCCGATTCACTCATGAACGGTCGCTCAATGCAGCGGAGGTCGCGCACTTCAAAGATGGCCTCTGGCCACTTCACCGCGCCCGCAAGCTGGGCTGTGTGCTCATGCAATTTCCTTGGACGTTTCGCTATACCGAGGAGAATCGCCAGTTCCTGATTGCGCTACGCCGTGCGTTTCATGAGTTTCCGCTCGTGGCTGAGATGCGGCACTCGAGTTGGCAACACGAGGAAGCGCTGGGGACGCTGATCGACTATCATGTTGGGTTCGCGAATATCGATCAAGCGCCCTACACCAAGGCCATGCCGCCATCCGCGATCCTCACCTCGCGCATCGGGTATGTGCGGCTGCACGGGCGCAATCCGCAACATTGGGAGCGTGAATTCGGCCGGCGGCATCGGGCGACGGCAGCGCACGACTATCTCTACACGCGCAAAGAGCTCCTCGAATGGAAGAAGCGCATCGATCAGATCCAGCAATACGCCGCTTCAACGTTCGTGTTTGCCAACAATGACGCCGCCGGCAAATCGGTGGTCAACGCGCTCGAGCTCGGCCAGATGCTTGGGGATGACCGGCGTCTCGCGCCCGCGTCACTTCTCGAACGGTATCCCGGAGAGTTGGCCGATTTCCGCTCGGAGATTCCCGTCCAGGAAGCGTTGTTCGCTCCCTATCTTCCCGAACAGCGGGCCGTTGCCTAGTTGCAGCGAGTCGCACAAGAGTAATTCCGCGTACGGTTCGAGCACTATCGAGTTTCTGCGTCGGAGCAGGCTGTAATATGGCAGCATTCCTGCTAAGGGAAAACCCATGGACTCCGCCCTAGCGGTACACCGCCTGCACTTTGCGTTCACGGTCACATTCCACTATCTGTTCCCGCAGCTCACCATGGGGCTCGCGCTGCTGATCGTCATCCTGAAGACTATTGCGCTGCGAACCGGCAAGCCGGCTTACGATCAGGCAGCCCGATTCTGGGCAAAGATCTTCGCGGTCAACTTCGCCATGGGCGTGGTCACGGGCATTCCCATGGAGTTTCAGTTCGGAACCAACTGGGCGCGGTTCTCCCGAGACGCCGGCGGTGTTATCGGGCAGACACTGGCTATGGAAGGGGTGTTCTCGTTCTTCTTGGAATCCACCTTTCTCGGCCTATTCATCTACGGCGAGAAGCACCTGAGTCCTAAAATGCACTGGGTGACCGCATTCCTTGTGTTTCTTGGCTCCTGGCTCTCCGGCTTCTTCATCATTGCCACGGACGCCTGGATGCAGCATCCCGCCGGCTACAAGATCGGCGCCAACAATCAAATCCTTCTCGACAGTTTCTGGGGCTTAGTACTCAACCCTTGGGTGTTTTGGCAATATCTGCACAACATGATTGCGTCCGGTGGTGACGGCCAGCTTCGTGATGGCCTCGATTGGCGCGTACTACCAGCTCGCTGACCGGTGCGCGGAACATGCCCGCATCTTCTTGCGAACCGGAGTGATCGCGGGTGCGATTGCCGTGGTCGCGCTGGTATTTCCAACCGGCGACGGCCAGGGCCGCAATATCGCGAACCATCAGCCGGTGACGCTGGCTGCCATGGAGGGGCTTTTCGATACCAGCGAGGGCGCGCCGATCGCAATCCTGGGCCAGCCGGACACCGACGCCTTGAGGCTCGACAATCCGCTTCTAGTGCCGAACGCTCTGAGCTTCTTGACCTATCGCCGTTGGGGCGCCGAGGTAAAGGGACTGAAGGATTTTCCGCGCGATCTCTGGCCCGACAACATCCCTTTGCTCTACTACAGCTACCACATCATGGTCGGGCTTGGAACTTTGTTGATTGCGCTGATGCTACTCGCGATTTGGTCCTTGTGGCGCGGCCGCCTGTACACCAGCCGGCCGATCCTCTGGGCTCTGCTGCTGGCATTGCCTTTTCCCTACATCGCCACCACCGCCGGATGGATGACCGCGGAGTTGGGCCGGCAACCGTGGCTGATCTATGGAGTGATGCGAACCGCCGCCGGAGTCTCTCCCCGCGTCTCTGCTTCCAATACCTTGTTCACGCTGATGGGATTCATGGGATTGTATTTCGTGTTGGGCATTTTGTTTCTCTTTCTGGTTCATCGCGAGATTGAACATGGGCCGGAGCCGGCGGCTATGACGGGAGTAGCCCAATGATCGCCGCCGTGTGGTTTTGCCTGGTTGCGATCATGATCGCCGGCTACGTTGTGCTGGACGGATTTGATCTTGGGGCCGGTATTGTCCATCTATTCGTCGCCCACACCGATCGCGAGCGGAGGCAGGTTCTGCAGTCCATCGGTCCGGTCTGGGATGGAAATGAGGTCTGGCTTCTGGCGGGCGGGGGCACCTTGTATTTTGCGTTTCCCGCTCTCTATGCGGCGGCATTCAGCGGCTTCTATCTCGCGTTGATGATGGTGCTGTGGCTGCTGATTTTACGGGGCATCTCCATCGAACTGCGCAACCACATCGAGAGCCGCCTTTGGCAGCCCTTCTGGGATCTGGTCTTCGGCGGTTCCAGCGCGCTGCTCGCCGTTCTATTCGGCGCCGCGCTCGGCAACGTCGTACGCGGAGTTCCCTTGGACGCAGACGGGTTTTTCTTTCTTCCGCTATGGACCAACTTTCAGCCCGGGACCGAGGCCGGCATCGTGGATTGGTTCACCTTGCTCACCGGTGTCGCGGCATTCCTCGCGCTAACGGTGCATGGTTGCTCTTGGGTGGCATCCAGAACCGAAGGCGATTTGCGGCAAAGAGCGCGGGCCTTGGGCGCGAAAGCCTGGTGGGCCGTGCTTGCGTTCACGGCATTGATCACCTTCTTCAGTTTCCGCCTGCAGCCTCATCTGGAGACCCAGTTCTCCTCGCATCCCTGGGGATACGTCTTCCCTCTCCTCGGATTGTTGGGTTTGGCCGGCATGCGATTCTTCAGCGCGCAGCGCCGCGATACAGCGGCCTTTCTGGGCTCCTGTCTTTACTTAATCGGAATGCTCACGAGCGCGGCGTTCGGCGTTTTTCCGTACGTGCTGCCCTCCAACGTCTCGCCTAACGCCGGTCTGACGATCTTCAATGCCGCAGCAGCGCCTTATGGGCTCTATATCGGTTTGGTCTGGTGGATCCCCGGTATGTTGCTCGCCGCCGTTTATTCAATTTTCGTGTACCGGAGGCTTCCGTCGAACGTGACCTAATCAACCCGCGAGGAGCTACAATTCCGGCGCCGCCAGTGTCAGTTCGGTAGCTAGGACAGCCACTCGAACCGTCTGCGGTGCGTCTCCTTGGAAGACGACGTGTCTTATGCCGGCGCTCCAGACTTTGTACAGATCAGCGTTCGCTCTCGATGTCACCACCACCAGGCGCTCCCGGTCCCCGGCTAGGGCGCGGGATCCCTCCAGATGGTCTATATCCGTGACAATGACGCCCTCGATCGTCATGTCCGGCTGCTCCATCAAGTGAACTTGATGCAGACCGTCACCGATCAGAAGATCGTGCAGCCATTGCGCCTGCTCGGAATCGCGGAGAGCGACTTGGACGGTCTTTACGGCCATCATCCATTTAAGCTGGCAATCCGAGCACCAGTGCCGGCTGTGTGAGCCCGGCTACCGTAAATCAATCAGTTGGAGCTAATTCTGCGCGCGTTTGGCTCACAATGTGGGAAAACCTGCGCGCCAATTCCACAATCCACCCCGGTTCCTTGGCATTGATGGCCCGCGGCGGGATCAGATGGGCTCCGATGCCTACCGCAGCGGCGCCCGCGTGGATGTACTCGCTCACATTCTGTTGGTTTACTCCTCCGGCTGCAATAAAGGATACGTTGGGAAAGGGAGCTCTCAGCGCGCGAATATACTCCGCGCCGCCAACCTGCGCGCATGGGAAAATCTTGACGAAATCGGCGCCGGCCTTTACGGCTGCCATTACTTCGCTCGCAGTTAACGCGCCGGGCAGCACCGCCACCCCTTGCCGCGCCACGAATTCCACCGTTGCAAGGTCCAATCCAGGACTGGTGATGAAATTCGCTCCGGCGTCCAGGCACGCGCGCGCAGTTTCGACATCCAGAACCGTGCCCGCGCCCACCACGATATGCGGATGTCTCTTCACCAGATGCGTTATCAGCTCTGCTGCCTTGGGAACCGTCATGGTGAGTTCCACAATCGGAATGCCGCCGTGCGATACTGCCTCGGCCGCGAACCAGGCGTCCTCCGGCGTCGACACACGAACAGCCGGGATCAGGCCCACACTCCGGATCTTCGCGCAAACCTCTTCTTTGTTCATCGTCCGATCAAATTTATCACGTGTTCGTTGCAGTTACGTTGCGGAGTCGGTGTGTGCGTCGGGTGGCGCGAGCACATCGTTGTCGCCCGCGGCCCAAACGTAGAGCGTCGGCAAAAGATAGATGCCCAGGATTAACGCCGCGATCAATCCACCCACGATCACGATCGCAAACGGCCGCTGGGAATCCGATCCGATACCGCGCGACAGCGCCGCCGGCAGAAGCCCCACGCTCGCCACCAGCATCGTCATCATGATGGGCCGCAGCCGCAACACCGATCCTTCCACCGCTGCGTCGCGAATGGTATGCCCGCGCGCGCGCAATTGATTGATGTACTCCAGCATGATCACACCGGTCTGCACCGCCACGCCGAACAGCGCCAGGAATCCGACCCCCGATGAAACACTGAAGTGCGTGCCCGTCATCCACAACGCGAGCAGTCCGCCGATCGGCGCCATCGCGACGTTTCCCAAAATGAGCAGCACCCACTTGAACGACTTGAACATGGTGTACAGGATCATGCAGATCACCAGAATCGTGAGCGGCAGCACGATCAGCAGCCGCCGCTGCGATCGCTTTTGGCTTTCGTACTCGCCCGCCCAATCGATGTGATAGCCCTCCGGCAGCTTCACCTGCTTGTCTACCTTGTCGATGGCTTCTTCCACTGTGCTGCCCAAGTCGCGCACTGGCACGCTGTACTTAATGGCAACGTAACGGGAGTTGCCTTCGCGATAAATCTCCGACGCACCGTCCAGCGTTCGAACCTGGCACAACTGCGCCAGCGACACCCGCTCGCCCGAGGGCGCAAGCAGGCGGATATTCTCGATGGCTTCCCGCGTGTTCCGGTAGCTCGTTTGATAGCGCACCACCACGTCGTAGCGTTGCTCGCCCTGCAACACCTGGCTGACGGCTTTACCTCCCACCGCGGTTTCGATCGCGTCCTGAACATCGGCCACATTCAGCCCGTACCGCGCCGCCTGGTCGCGATCCACCGTGAACTCCAGATTCGGCTGGCCGATCACGCGGAATAGCCCGAGATCCGCGACTCCGGGAACGCTTCTCATCACATTGACGATCTGGTCGCCCTTGGACTCCAGAGTCCGTAAGTCGTCGCCGTAGATTTTGATCGCAAGCTGCCCCTTCACTCCGCTCACGGCCTCTTCCATGTTGTCGGCGATGGGCTGCGAGAAGTTCCACAGAGCTCCGGGAATTTTCTCCAGCTCCCCATCCATGGACGCGATCAGGGCCTCCTTGTTCTGGCGGAACACCGGCCGCCATTGCTCTTTCGGCTTGAGATCCACAAAGTATTCGGTGTTGAAGAAGCCCGCGATGTCGGTGCCGTCGTCGGGGCGCCCCACTTGCGAGATCACCTGCGTGACTTCGGGAAAGGATGCCAGCAGCAGGCGGGCTTGATCCATCACCCGCGCGCCTTCGGTGGGGCCCGTACTCGGCGCGAGGGTCCCGCGCACCCAAATCGCGCCTTCGTCCAAGTGCGGCAGAAATTCTGACCCGATCACTCCGCTGAAGAGCAAATACGCCGAGGCCCCGAGCGCCGCCGCCGAAACTGCAACCGTGATCCACCGAAACTGAATCGCCTTCTTTAAACTCGCGCGATACCCGTTCGTCATCGCGGTCATCAGCGGATTTCGCCACTCGGTCACATGCCTTCCGAAAGTGAGGCTGGAAATCACCGGCGCGATCAGCATCGAGAAGATCAGCGATCCCAGCAGCGCGAACGCCACCGTCCACGCCATCGGCTTAAACAGCCGCCCCTCCACCCGCTGCAGAGTGAAAATCGGCACGTACGCGGTAATAATGATGCCGATGGAATAGAACACTGGACGCTGCACTTCGTGCGCCGCGTCGCGGATGCGCTCGATCGGCAAAGCTGTTTGGTCGCGATGCGCCAGATAGCGGATGATGTTCTCCACCATCACCACCGCGCCCTCCACTACCATGCCGAAGTCCAGCGCGCCGAGCGAAAGCAGATTCGCCGGAATGCCGTTCAGGTTCAGGCAAATGGATGCAAACAGCAGCGAGAAAGGAATCGTCAGCGCCACAATGAACGCACCGCGGATGTTGCCGAGAAAGACGAACAGAATCAGGGCCACCAGAACGATGCCCTCGGTCAGATTGTGCAGCACCGTGTGAGTGGTGTAATGCACCAGGTTGCTGCGGTCGAGAAACGGAACGATCTGGACGCCCGCCGGCAAGATGTGCCTGTTCAGCTCGTCCACTTTCTCGTGGATCGACACCAGGGTTGAATCCGAGTCCGCGCCTTTGCGCAGCAGTACGATGCCCTCCACCACGTCGCTGTTATCGACGATCTTTCCATCCACGCGGTGAATCGCCCGGCCGATCTGCCCCAGCCGGATTTTCGGGCCTTGTGTTACAACGGCTACGTCGCGAACGCGTAGCGAGGCCCCGTTCTGCGCCTTCAACATCGTTTTCTCGATGTCGGGGACGCTCTTCATCAGCCCCAGCGCGCGCACGTTGATCTGCTGTAGTCCGGCTTCCACGAAGCTGCCGCCCGCGTTTACGTTGTTCGCGGCAAGTTGCTGCTCCACTTGCCCGACGCTCAGACCGTAGGCTACGAGTTTTTCAGGATCCACCCGCACCTGATACTCGCGCGTCACGCCTCCGAAACTCACCACATCCACGACGTTCGGCACCGATTTGAATTGCTTCTCCAGTACCCAATCCTCGATGGTCTTCAGCTCCATCAGATCGTACTTCGGGTTGGTGCTGCGCAGCGTGTACCAATAAATCTGGCCCACAGGGCTGTAATCGGTTCCGATCTGCGGCTGCAAGTTTTCCGGCAGATTGATTTGCGCCAGCCGCTCCAGCACCTTCTGCCGGTTCCAGTCATTGGCCGATTGGTCGTCGAAGATCAGCATGACGCTCGAAAGCCCAAAAACCGAAAATGAACGCAAATGCTCCAGGTGCGGAATGCCGTTCATCACGATTTCGATGGGAGTGGTCACCTGCTGCTCCACTTCCTCGGCCGCGCGCCCCGGCCACTGGGTGATGATCTGGACGTAGTTGTTCGCTACGTCCGGATAGGCTTCCACCGGTAGATTATGGAAGGCAATCGCGCCCCAGATCAGCAAGAGAATTGCGAAAGCGACAATCAGAATGCGATTGTCCAGGGCGAAATCAACGAGGCGACGAATCATGCCACTTGGAGCGCCAGCAACAGCATCTTTGTCGCTCCAAGCTTATCAGATTGGTGAAAATCTTCGCCTCATTGGGATTCTTCTATCTGAAGCTCCGGCGCGGGCAGTACGTCGCCCTCGCGTGCCACCCACGCGTACAAGGTGGGCAGAAGAAAGATGCTCAGTAGCAAGCCCGAAATCAAGCCGCCCACGATTACGATGGCGAACGGCCGCTGCGAATCGGAACCGATCGCGTGTGACAACGCAGCGGGCAGCAGGCCCAACGTCGCCACCATGCTAGTTACGATAATCGGCCGCAGTCTTAGAACCGCTCCTTCCACTGCTGCCTCTTCGATGGAATGGCCGCGCGCGCGGCGTTGATTGATGTACTCCAGCATGATCACGCCGGTCTGCACCGAAACTCCGAACAGCGCCAGAAAGCCGATACCCGAAGACACGCTGAAGTGTGTATGCGTCAGCAATAGCGCGAGCATCCCGCCCAGCGGCGTCATCATGACGTTGACGATGATCAGAGACGCCCATTTCATGGATTGAAACATGGTGTAGAGGATGACGAAAATGATAAGCACGGTGAGCGGCACGATGATAAACAGGCGCGCCGCCGCGCGTTTCTCGCTTTCGTATTCGCCTTCCCAGTTGATGTGATAGCCCCGCGGCAATTGCACCTGCTTGCCGACTTTGTCGATGGCCTCTTCCACCGTGCTGCCCAGGTCGCGCCCCCGCACGCTGTACTTCACCGCGACATAGCGCTGGTTGCCCTCGCGATAAATCTCGGAGCCGCCGTCCTTCATTTCGATCTTGCACAATTGCGCGAGCGACACGCGCTCGCCGGAGGGCGAAAGCAGGCGGATATTCGCGATGGCTTCCCGTGTGTCGCGGTAGGGCGCCTGATAGCGCGCCACCAGATCGTAGCGCTGCTCGCCCTGAAGGACTTGAGTCAGAGCGTTGCCACCCACGGCGGTCTGAATGGCGTCCTGAATATCGGCGACATTGATTTGAAAACGCGCCGCTTGCTGCCGATCCACCGCAACGTTTAGATTGGGCTGGCCGAGCAGCCGGAACACGCCCAGATCCTCGACGCCGGGAACCAGATGCATCACTCTTACCACCTCGTCCGCCTTGTCTTCGAGCGTCCGCAGATCATCTCCATAAATCTTGGTGGCGAGCTGGCCCTTCACGCCGCTGACGGCCTCTTCCATGTTGTCGGCGATGGGTTGCGAAAAATTCCAGATGGCCCCTGGGATCTTCTCGAGCTCTTCATTCATGGCTGCGATCAGCGCGTCCTTGTTCTGGTGAAATATCGGGCGCCACTGCTCCTTCGGCCTCAGGTCCACGCAGTATTCTGTGTTGAAGAATCCGGTTGTGTCCGTGCCATCGTCGGGACGTCCCACCTGGCTGGTCACGATGGTCGCCTCCGGAAATGCAGCCAGCGTCACGCGCGCGAGATTCGCCACGCGCACACCCTCGGTCTGGCCGGTGCTGGGCGCCAGCGTTCCGCGCACCCACAGGGCGCCTTCGTCCAAGTGCGGGAGAAACTCGGAGCCGATAATCCCGCTGGCCGCCAAGTATGCGGTCGCCCCCAGCGCCAGCACGGCTACAGTCACTACGGCCCAGCGCTCGCGAATGGCCCAACGAACAGCGTGGCGATAGCGCACCGTCAGGATCCGCATCAGCGGATTGTGCCACTCCTTTGCTCCGCGCCGGAACAAAAAACTGGCTAGAACGGGCGAAACGACAATCGAGAACAACAGCGCGCCCAAGAGCGCGAAGGCCACGGTCCATGCCATCGGTTTGAATAGCCGGCCCTCCACGCGCTGTAGGGTAAAGATCGGGATGTAGGCAGTGATGATGATGGTGATGGCGTAGAACACCGGCCGCTGGACTTCATGCGCCGCCGCGCGAATCTGGGCGCCCACCGACAGGCGCTCGCCGTTGCCCGATTGCTGCGTGTGCAGGTGGCGCACGATGTTCTCGATCATGACCACCGCGCCATCCACTACCATCCCGAAGTCAAGCGCGCCCAAAGACAATAAATTGGCGGGAATATGCCGCAGACTGAGACAAATGGACGCAAATAAAAGTGAAAATGGGATTGTTACCGCTACAATGAGAGCCGCGCGCGTGTTGCCGAGAAACAGGAACAAAATAATGATGACCAGGATGATGCCCTCGGTCAGATTGTGCAGCACGGTGTGCGTCGTAAACTCCACCAGTTCGCTGCGATCGATGAACGGGGCGATCTTCACCCCGGCAGGCAGAATGAAGTCGTTGAGTTCATCCACCTTGGCGTGAATTCCCTTGAGCGTGGTGTCGGAATCCGCGCCCTTGCGCATCAGAACAATCCCCGAGACCACGTCTGGGTTGTCGACGATCCTTCCGTCTTCGCGCCGGATCGCGCGCCCGAATTGCCCCAGCCGTATCTTGGGACCTTGCGCCACGGCCGCGATGTCGCTGATATGCAGTGGCGTTCCGTTCTGCGTCTTGATCACCGTGCCGGCGATGTCGCCCACCGTGTTCACCATGCCGACTTCGCGCACATCCACCTGCTGCAAGCCGGCTTCGATGAAGCTCCCGCCGGCGTTGGCGTTATTATTCGCCAGTTGCTGTTCCACCTGGCCGATGCTCAGCCCGTAAGCGATCAGCTTTTCCGGATCGATGCGCACCTGATACTCGCGCGTCGGGCCGCCGAAGCTTGCCACGTCCACCACATCCGGCACCGACTTGAAGTTCTTCTCCACCACCCAGTCTTCCAGCGATTTCAGCTCCATCACGTCATACTTTGGATTGGTGCTTCGCAATGTGAAGAAATAGATCTGTCCCACGGGGCTCCAGTCCGTGCCCATTTGCGGAGTGACGCCCGTCGGCAATGTCACCTGCGCCAGGCGCTCCAGCACGCGCTCGCGGTTCCAGGCGTTCTCCGATCCATCCTCGAAGATCAGCTTCACATCCGACAAGCCGAACAACGAGAATGAGCGCAGATGCACCACGTCCGGAATCCCGTTCATCGCGATTTCGAGCGGAATGGTCACCTGCTGTTCGATCTGCTCGGCTGAAATCCCCGGCCACTGCGTTATGACATCGACATAGTTGTTCGCTACGTCGGGATACGCCTCCACGGGAAGGTTGTGGAACGAGATCGCGCCCCAGGCCAGCAGCAACAGCGCGATGGCCAGCACCACAAAGCGGTTATTCAGCGCGAAGTCGACTACTTTGCGGATCATCCTTTTACTGCTCCACGGTGGACTGAAGCACCAAGGCGTTAGCCACCACCTGTTGTCCGGGCTGGATTCCCGAAATGACTTCCTGCAAATTGCCCGGCAGCATCTTTCCGCCCACCACTTCGATGCGCTGGAATTGCTTGCCGCCGTCCGGTGCATACACCCAGTCGCGGTCGTGCAGGTGCAGAATCGCGGTGGCCGGCACGGTCGCGTGCTCCTCCTGCTGCATTCCGTGGAACGTCGCGGTTACGAACATCCCGAAGCGCAACATGCCGGAATTCTCCACTTCCAGCCGCACCTTTGCGGTCCGGATGTTGGGGTCCAGCGCGGGAGCGATGTTGGCGATGCGCGCCTTGAGCACCACGTTCGGATACGCAGCCAAGTGAATGTCGGCGTACTCGCCCACGTGCACGAACGGCATATCGTTCTCGTACACGTCGCAAATGATCCAGACGTGCGATAGGTCCGAGATCGTGAACAGATTCGGCGAATTGTCCAATGTCTTCACGCCCGCCGCGGCTGTCACTTGTTGATCGGTAATCACGCCCGAAACCGGCGCGTGAATCTCGATAATCGAACTCGGGTGCTCGATATCGGCGCCCAGCACCTTCAGATGCTCGATTGCAGTCTCTACCGTGACCCTGGCCTTGATGTCGGCGTCCTCGGCCACTTCCTGGTCCTTCTTTGGGATTGCGCCCTTCTCCAGCAGTTCCTTCGATCGCTCCAGTTGCGCCTTGGCCAAGGTTTCGTCGGCCACCGCCTGGCGGTAATCGGAGAAAGCCTGCGCGATGTCCTGGCTTTGCACCTTGAGCAGCAACTGGCCCTTGGTCACTGTGTCGCCCAGCCGCGCGTCGATCTCCACGATGCGGCCCGAGGCGAGCGAGATTACCGGAATACTTCGCGAGACGTCCGCGCTCACCGTGCCCGTGGCCCTCAGCTCCGGCGCCGCGCTATATTTGCCCGCGGTCACCAGCGGAAACTGTTCGGGATGATCCACCTGGAATACGCTGCCGTCGGATTCGTGAATCACGTCGGCCGCCGGAGGTGCTCCTGCCTTGGGATTCGCTTCCACCTTATCGCCGCAGTTCACCAGCACGAGACTCGCCGCCAGGCCCGCCGAGGCCAGCACCGCAAACGTCGCACGATTCATGGAATCACCTCCTGGCCCACGGCCAGATTCACTTGGGCCGCCGCCGTCAGGTACGAACCAAGCAGGTTCAAATAATTCAATTCCGTGCTGCGATAATCCTGCTGGGCTTGCAGAAAATCGAGCAGCGACGCGCCGCCGCGCGTATAGGCGAACGACACCGTATCGCGCACTTCCACGGCCTCCTTCAAATAGGTATCCCTGTATGGCCGCAGCAAGGCCAGGTTGCTCTCGATGGTGGCGTAAGCCGAATCGACATCGCTAAACACTTGTGCCGTGGCCGCGTCGCGCAGCCGCTCGTTGCGTGTGATGTCCTGTTGGGTTCGAAGCTTCTCGCCTTGATTCTTGTCGAAGATGCGGAGCGGGATGCTGACACTGGCGCCGACCGTTTCATACGCAAACGGGTTGCTGAACGAAGGATTATGAGTCCACCACCCGCTGAATGTCGGATCGGTCGACCCATTGGCGATAGCCAGCAAGTGATCGGTCTGCGCCTTGTCCACCGCCTGCATCGCCGCCTTCAAATCGGGACGGTTGTCCAACGCCAGCCGGCGCAGGTCTTCCAGGCCCTGGATCTGCTCGGAGAAATCGAACGTCCCCGTCACATCAAACTGGTCCACCGGAGTGCGATCGTTCAGCAGCGTCAATAGCTGGATCTTCGCTGTTCGGAGATTCACGGTGGCCGTCTGTACGTCCGTTTCGTACTGCACCCGCTGTAACTCCAGGCGCTGGTAGTCCACTTTGGCGATATCGCCGGCCTTCAGACGGTCGTTGCTCACTGCCAGCAGCCGGTTGTAATACGCCAGATTCTCCCGCGCCAAATCCAGCACTGCTTTCTGTTGCAACGTTTGCACAAACGCGCTCCGCAAATTGAACAACAGCGTCCGCTCCTGATCGGCATACTGCGACACGGCGATTGCAGTCCCGTTTTTAGCGCTCTCCCGCCGTAGTTCCCGCTTATGCTGCCGTTCGTGCAGATAGCTCAAGGTGCTCTGAAATAGCGTGCCGGAAAGCGGCTGCCATATTCCTTCATGCGGTGCGATCTGGGTTCCGTCCACCAGCTCGCTGAAATCGGGATTGGGACGCAAGTACGCAGTGATCTCCTGCGCGCGCGATTCATCGATGCTGATCGCGGCCGCCCGCAGGGTCGGATTGTTGGTTTGAAACCGGTCCCGAACTTCCTGCCAGGTGAAGCTGTGGGATTGTGCGAAGGCATTCGACCCAACCGTAACCACCAACCACAACCATTTCTTCAAATGCTGCATTCAAGCCAATTCCGATTTTGAGCCGCGCACGTGAGTAAGCGGTTTCGCAGCTCGGCACTGGCGGCGGATCTAGATCTAAACTAAAGGTAGCCGCGTGGATAAACGCGAGTCCACTATCGTTCGGCCAATTTGCGGGCCTATCTTTTGGCCAAGATCCGGAGTCTTTCTGCTATCAGTGCGCCCGAGTCTTGCGAAGGGCGCTAAAGGCATGTCTAGAATATGACAACACCGGCGCGCATACCAATGTTGTCTTTCTTCCTTCGTGGCGGCACAAAGTCCGTCTTGCTCAAAGCGGGATTACTGATCGCTATCATCGCGGCGGCTGACTGGCGCGCGGATAAGGAAGTCACCCTCGGCTTCCTCTACCTGTTTCCCATGCTGATGGTCGGAAGCGTGCTGAAGCGCTGGCAGATCGCCATCGTTGCAGCGCTGTGTACTTTCCTCGCCGAAATTTTCGATTCTTTCGAGTGGCGCCCGGCCGCCGGAATTCCGCGCGACATTTTGATCTTTTCCGCGTTCCTTGGCATGGGACTGTTCGTCTACGAAGTTGTGCGCAGCCGCCAGGCTGCCCTCCTCCATTTGAAAGAGATCGAAGCCGAAAGCGAGGCCCGGCGAGCCGCTGAGGAACAGCTCAAGGTTCTGGTGGATAGCAGTCCCGTCGCTATCTTCACGGCCGATTCCGACGGCTCCGTGCTGCAAGCCAACGACGCAGCACATCGTCTGTTCGGTCTCTCGCCCGGCTCACTGCCCGGCGGGTCCATTCGCCGATATCTTCCATCGCTCGTGAACGTGCCGGCGCCCGAACAGAATGGTCCGGTATTCCGTACCGTCATGCAGTGCCGCGGTTGCCGCCAGGACGGCGAAGTTTTTCTCGCGGACATGTGGTTTTCCACCTACCGTACCAGCCGCGGCTCGCGCCTCGCCGCCATGGTCGTCGACACCTCCGAGGATCTTCGCAATCGCGAGGAATACAGCCTTCACCAGCTCCTGGCGGCGTCTCGTATCCTGGTGGGCGCGGTCTCGCACGAGGTTCGCAACGTCTGCGGCGCCATCGCCGTGGTTCATGAGAATCTCGCGCGCAACAGCGTTCTGGCCAATAACAAGGATTTTGAAGCGCTGGGCACGCTGATCCAGGCGTTGGAGAAGATCGCCGCGCTCGAGCTGCGCCAGACCGCGTATCAACCCTCCCGCGTCGACCTTCCCGCGCTGCTCGAAGAACTGCGCATCGTCATCGAGCCGGCCCTGCGCGAAGAGGATATCGCAGTTCGCATGGGACGTCGAGGCCGGACTGCCCGCCGTCTGGGCCGACCGCCAGAGCCTGATGCAGGTCTTCCTCAATCTCACCAAGAATAGCCAGCGCGCCATGCTCGATCAGCCCGTTCGCGCGCTCAAAATTACCGCCCGCGCCGAAGGCCAGCGTGTGGTAGTTCGCGTCCAGGACACCGGCGGCGGCGTCTCGCATCCCGAACGTCTGTTCCGCCCATTCCAGCCCGGCGCGCAAGCCACCGGCCTGGGCGTCTATCTGTCGCGCGCTTTCATGCGATCCTTCCGCGGCGATCTGCGTTATGAGCCCGACCTTGGCTCCGGTGTGCCCGGCGGCGCAACCTTTATCGTCGAACTCTCTCCGGTTCTAACAGGTAACCTGAAAGAGGCCCATGGCACAGGAAATCCGGATTCTGCTGGTGGACGATCACAGCCTGTTCCGCGACAGCCTCAGCCGGTTGTTGCAGACTGAACCGGGCTTTCGCATCGTCGGCGCCTGCGCCTCGGTCTCGGAAACTTTGGCCATTTGCACCCGCGAGCAGCCCGACATCATCCTGCTCGATTATGATCTTGGCGAAGAACAGGGCGCCGTTGCGCTCCAGGAAATCCGCAAGAGCGGGTTCCAAGGCCGCATCCTGATGGTGACCGCGGGAATGAGCGATGCAGCCACGGTGCGTGTGCTCGAAAGCGGATCGGAAGGCATCTTCCTGAAGCACAGTTCTCCCGCGCAGTTAGTTGAGGCGATTCGTAAGCTGGTGGCGGGCGAACCATGGCTCGATCCACGCGCCATGCGGTCGCTAATCGCGGGCGCCACCGGAAAGTCCGAAGAACAGCGCGCCTCGCAGGCCCTCACCTCGCGCGAGCGCTTCGTCCTGCAAGGTGTTTTTGAAGGGCTTACCAACAAAGAGATCGCCGCGCAGTTACAGATTTCCGAAGGTTCCGTCAAAGCTGTGTTGCAGCAGTTGTTCGACAAGACCGGCGTACGCACGCGCGCTCAACTTGTCCGCATCGCACTCGAACGGCGTGCTCAAGCTTGGCTCACCGGCGACGCTGGCGTCTAATCAGGTGCTCCACCGAGTTACTTCCTCAGGTCTCGTTCTTAGTACGATTCCAAAAAACGTACTTAGGGCGCTCCATTCTGGTAACTTTGCCGGGCTTCATGAGTCATAATGTGCAGGGAATACAAACTGTTTGACCCAACGTTCTAGCCTGCGCTTTGTTGCGGACATCCCGGACCTTTCCGCGCCACAGGTCATCGAAAGGCGCTCGGAAGCCCGCTATCAGACCCATGATCCCGCCGAGATCGAGATCCTCCCGGGACCCGGCGAACCGTTGTATGGCACGATCGTCGACGTCTCGCGCTCCGGCATGCGCGTTGCTCTGCACAAGCGCATCAGCCGAGGCGAGCACGTAAAAGTGAAGCTCCATCGCAATGTTATCTTCGGCGAGGTGCGCTACTGCCGGGCTGTTCCGGATGGATTCCAAGTTGGACTCAAGATACAGGACCTGGTACGCCCTGCCGGCCGCCAAAATGAGCACATCGCCGATGATCCGCTCTCCCTCTACGCGGTCGGCAAGGGCCTCTCGGTTGCGGAGGTCATCGATATCCGCGAGCATCTTGGGCAGTGCGAAGCCTGCCGCCTGCGGCTGGCCGAAAGGGAAGATGCGTTGAATCCTGGCGGCAAATATCGGCCTCGCGGCCCGCGCTATTAGGCCGCCGATCGGCGGAAAATGCTAAGCACACGGGCCATCCAGTGGCGGAACGCGCTCGCCGGCGGAGCACCCGCGATGTGCTCGATCCCCGGATATGGTTTCATTTGCTCGCCTGGAATTTCGTACAGCCGCAGCGATGCCTCCTGGTGCAGAAGTTTGCCGCCTTCGAGAACGATCGGTGCATTGGCCGGCGCGATGACATAACTCACGCCGAACCCGTCGATCAATTCGCTCCGCTGCGGCTGTCCTTGATACAAGTGGTTGGCCAAGTCCCGTTGTGCCTGGTACGTCACGCTGAATAAATCGTGGCTGCCCATGCTGTGCATCGGAATGGCCGCCACCCAGGGGGCCATGGCCTCAGGCGAAAGCACCAGCCCGTCGCGCGGCAAGTTGGCCTTCATCCACGCGAGCATGGCCACTTCGTCGGACGGCGCGACTGCGGAAATGAACTCGGGGTCGGCGGATTTGCCATCCTTCCACATCTGCACGTACCCGGTTGCGAGTGCCAGCGCCGATACCACTCCCCAGCCCGCCAGCGCCAACCGCATCGCGCCCCGATGCTCCGTGAAAAGCCGCGAGATCAGCTTGTCGGATTGCGCCTTCCTCACCAGCAGAAAGCCGATCGCGTACACGTACCCGTCGAAGGTGTGCATCGCGCTCGGCAGTCCTGGAATCATCGGCAACACTGCCGCGCACAGAAACCAGCTTTGCAGGACTTCGTCTTCCGGCCGCTCCACGCGGAAACGGATCAACATCAGCCAGCAGATCAGCATCGCTGGAATGCCGTAAACCAGCAGCACCCAGGCGGGCGACCCCATTCTCCAAGGCGACATTTGCGAAAGGTCTCGCACCCATGGGACTCGCAGCGTCTCGACCACATAGGGCAGCATCCCGAGCCCCGCCGCTACGAATAGCCAGCAGCATTCCCGCTTTCGGGAGGCCCTCCAAAGAGGCCAGACGGCCGCCACGGTGATCACGAAGATTTCGAAGGGATGAAACAAGCCATCCAGGAACACGCACAGCAGCAGCCAATAATAGTACCGGCGCCGGCCTTCGGCGACGAACTTCGCGAGGTTGGCGAACGCGAACAGCGCCATCGCCGTTCCGAATGTCAGCAGAAAGGAGTTCGACAACCCGCCGCGCACCAGCCCGTCAGCGGTGTCGTAGCCATATTCCACCAGCCCGTAACTCAGCACTAGCTGCGCCACGGCCGGCAATCCCAGCGCCTTTGCAGCCGTCCAGCCCAGCAACCGCAACGGCAGCGCCGCCAACACCACCAAGGCCGCATACATCATCGCGCGCCGCGTCTTCATGAACGTTTCGGCAGCCAGAATCAGCGCGTACGCCGCCACCCAGTACATCAGCAATTGCAAGCCGTAGTACGCAACCGCAGTCGGCAATCCGCTGCGTGCCGCAATCGTGATCATCGGCTGAAACAACGCCGGCTCGGTCTGCCAAGGCGCATGAAGGTTCGGCAGCAGCCAGTGTGTTCGGGCGAGCTCCATCCAAGTCAGATATTGCGGGACATCCAGGTTCCGCAGGTAATACGCCGGCTGATACCCCGGCGGAGGGGCAACAATCCCCGCGATAACCCCGACATGGTTCAGCAGGCAAAGCAATGTGCCCAGCAGAATGGCGAAGAGGCTCCGGCGCACTGGCATGGCCTGCACATCTATATGATCGGTAGCCAGTTGCCGAAACTTTTGTGGCGCCGCTACTCGCCGCTATTTATGAAGCTCGGTAGGCGGAGGTGGTGGCAGCTCGAATGGAGGTGGCGGCGCGGCGGCCGCCGGCATCGGAGCCTTCCCGTCTAACTCGAAGACGAAGAGCAGCGGCGGATTGTCCACCTTGGCATCCGTCGGCCCTGACGCCACCATCACCGAGCGGCCCAGCCCTCCCATCAACGCGACATACTGCTTTCCTTCGACTTCATATGTGATCGGCGGCGCCATGCCCGTGCGGCCGGTCTGAATATCAAATAGCTTCTCGCCTTTGTCGGCGCTATATGCCAGCAGTCGGCCTTCGTTGGTCACCTGGAAAACCAGATTGCCCGCGGTTGTCACCGTCCCGCCACCGATCCCGCCGCCGCCCGGAGTCCGCCAAACCAGCTTCTGATTCACGGGATCCCAGGCTTGCAGCACTCCCCGTTCCTTCCCCAACGGCTCAGGGCCGAGCATGGGTAAGGAGTTCGGCCGTTCCATGAGAAAACCGGGCGCCAGTCCTGTGTGGCCATAGGGCGCGGGAATTACCTCATCGCCGGCCGCGTAGGTCCAGTTTGCGTACGTCGTGGGAATGTAAACCAGGCCGGTCGCCGGATTGAAGGACATCGGCGACCAATTGTGCGCGCCGCCCGCGGTCGGATAAAGAGTGATCGGCTCCTTATCGTAGAACGCTTCTTTGTTGATCATGGGGCGCCCGGATTCGTCAAAACCGTGCATCCAGTTCACCTGCGAATAGGCTTGCCCAGAGATGAATTCGCCCGTGATCCGATCCAGCACATAAAAGATGCCGTTCTTCGACGCCTGCATCAATACTTTGCGCGGGCGGCCCTTGATCGTAAGATCTACCAACATCAACTGCTGGACCGTATCGTAATCCCAGTTGTCGTTCGGCACGGCCTGGTAATGCCACTTGAGCTCGCCGGTCGAAACTTTGACCGCAAGAATGGACGCAGTATAGAGATTGTCCACGTTCTTCGCGCCGCGGAACTTTTGTACCCACGGTTCGGCGTTTCCGGTTCCCACGTAAACCAGGTCGGCCTCGGGATCGTAAGCCATGCCGTCCCACACCGATCCGCCGCCGCCCCGCTTGTAGAAATCGCCGCCCCAGGTCTTCGCCGCTTTCCGCAGGGCTTCGTTTTCGTAAGGATCGGCAGGGTTGCCCGGCACGGTGTAGAATCGCCAGGCGCGATGGCCCGTTTCGGCGTCATACGCGTCGAAGAAGCCGCGGATCGGATGATCTCCGCCCGAGACGCCGATCAGAACCTTCCCATTGGCGACGCGCGGGGCCATTGTGACCGAGTACCAGTCCTGCGGATATGCCACACGCGCTTCCCAAACCACTTTGCCAGTGAGCGCGTTCAAAGCTTCGAGGCGCCCGTCAATGATCGGCGCGAAGATCATGCCGTTGTAAATCGCCAAGCCACGGTTGACGATGCCGCAGCAGATCTTGGGCCGGACCGCCAGTTGATTCACCTCAGGATCCCATCGCCAAAGTTCCTTGCCGGTGCGTGCATCGACGGCGAAAACGACGCTCCAGGTGGTGATGCCGTAGATGGTGTTGTTCCACACCAGCGGCGTCGCTTCCTGATTGCCACCGCCCGCGCCGAGCGAATAGGTCCACCCGAGACCGAGCCGGTTGACGTTGGAAGCGTCGATCTGCTTCAGGGGACTGTAGCGCGTTTCGCCCTGCGACCGCCCATAGCTCAGCCAGGACCCTACGAGCGAATCCTGCGGCGTGCCGACGTTTTTCAAAACCTTGGCGTCTACCTTCACGGCTTGCTGCGCGCTAAGCGGCACCAGGACCATCAGCGCTGTAAGCGCGCCGACAATGATCCCGTGCGGTTTCAAGTTACCCATGAACGATCTCCTCTGGATAAGTACGACTCGACCCTGCGGAAAGTGCGAGCTGATTTCACTTTAGGCTATCAAATCCGTGGCCGCGGCGACAGATTTCGACGGATTTCGAGCGCGCCCCGCGCTCTATAGAACCTCAGGCAAACGTCCGATTAAGTATGTGGAAAGGCCTGAGACCAAAGGGGGAACCGGATTGGCGATTGGCATTTTGGGCGGCGGCTTGGCGGGCCTCACCATTGCAGCCCACCTGGAACACGACTGCGAGGTCCTCGAAAAAGAGAGCCGTGGCGGCGGCCACTGCCAGACGGTGCAGGAGTGCGGCTTCACCTACGACGCCGGCGGGCCGCACATCATCTTCTCGCGCAACCAGGAGATGGTGGATTACATGGTGTCGCTCCTCGGCGATAACGTCCACCGCGCGCGCCGCAACAACAAGATTTTCTACAAAGGCCGGTACGTCAAGTATCCGTTCGAGAATGGCCTGTTCGATCTCGAGCCGCAGGATCGCTTCGAGTGCCTCTATCACTACATCAAGAACGACTATCCGCCGCCCCAGACCAATTTCAAGGAATGGATCTACCACCACTTCGGCAAAGGCCTCGCCGAAAAATATCTGATCCCCTATAACGAGAAAATCTGGAACGTTCCGGCCGAAGAGCTCGGCCTGGAATGGGTGGAGGGCCGCGTCCCCAAGCCGCCCATCGAGGATGTGATCAAAGCCGCCGTCGGCGTCGAGACCGAGGGCTACACACACCAGCTCTATTTCCATTACCCGGCGCATGGCGGCATCGAATCGCTCCCGCGCGCGATGGCCGAGCGCGTGCCGAATATCGTGTCCAACTTCACCGTGGAGCGCATTTGGAAAGAAGGCCAGCAGTGGTGCATCAGTAACGGTCTTTTCACTCGCCGCTATGACGCGCTGGTCTGCACCATTCCCATCCAAGAACTCGCAGCCGCGCTCGACGGCACGCCGCCCGAGATCCTCGCCGCCGTGGACGCGCTGCGCTACAACTCGCTGGTTACGGTCACGGTCGGCCTGGACTGCGCGCGAATTCCCGACTACACGGCCATCTACGTTCCCGACCCGCAAGTTCGCTTTCATCGTTTGTCGTTCCCGGCGGTATTCAGCCCGCATAACGCGCCTCCCGGCCAATCGATCATCCAAGCCGAAATCACCACCAATCCTGGCGACGGCACGCACGAAATGTCGGATGATGAGCTGCTGGCCGATGTGATCAACGACATGCAGGACATGGATCTGGTTCGACGCTCCGAAGTCTGCTACTCCCGCGTGCTCCGAACCAAATACGGCTACGTGGTCCAGAATGACGATTGCCGCCGTTATCTGAAACGCGCCAAAGAATACTTCGAACAAATCGGCATCCCGCTGTGCGGACGCGTCGCCGAATTCGAATACATCAACATGGATGTCTGCATCGAGCGCGCGCGCAAAGTCGCCGATCGCCTGAATCGCCAGGCTCTGCGCGGCCAGCCAGCCGTGGAGATCGCGGTCTAAGAAAATGTTTATCCCGAGCTTCGGTCTTAAAACCTCGATTCAAAAGTGGCTGTTCACTTTGCAGGATTTTTGGGATTTCCCTCGCCTGCATCCGGCTCGCGAGATGAAGCGCTTGGCGCTCGAGGAAAGTGTGCAATACGCGAGGAAGTACATGCGCACCGCCGTCGGAATGGAAAGCTCTCGAGAGGTACTGGAGTCGGCTCTCCGGCAGGTGACGGTCGCCGGACACTATCTGGAATTCGGCGTTTACAAAGGCGGCACCATACGATTCATCGCGAACCACGCGGGCTCAGCCCAAGTGATCCACGGCTTCGATAGTTTTCGTGGCTTGCAGGAGGCCTGGAGTGGCGACCGATTTTCGTTCGATGCCCACGGCAGCCTCCCCAAAGTGCCCCACAATGTCCTTCTGCACCAAGGCTTTTTTGCTGACACGCTGCCTGGTTGGCTGGAACAAAATCCCGGCTCCGCGGCCTTCATTCACATTGACTCCGACCTCTACGAATCCGCCCGCTGCGTCTTTGAACTGCTTCAGGACCGCATCGTCCCCGGCACCGTCATTGTGTTCGACGAGTATTTCAATTACCCGAACTGGCAAGAGCACGAGTTCCGCGCTTTTCAGGAGCTGGTGGCGCGTTGCCACATGGAATACGAGTACCTGGGATACGCGCGCTTTCAGGTTTCCGTGAAAGTCAAAAGCATCTCTCCGCACCAGCCGAACGCCGATCTCGCCGCACTCGAAAAAACATTTTCCACCAGGTGATCCCCAAATGATCTCAGTCGCGATGATTACGATGAACGAGGAAAAGGCCGTCGCGCGAGTCATTGAAGACATTCGCGACGCCCTCGGCTCCCGCCCGCACGAAATTGTCATCGTCGACAGCAGCCGCGACGCCACTCCCACCATCGCCGCCGGCCTGGGGGCTCGAGTCATACGGCAATTTCCGCCCCAGGGCTACGGCCGCGCCATGGCCCGGGTACTCCGGGAATCGTCGGGCGATGTGGTTGTAACCCTCGACTGCGACGGTACATACCCAGCCTCGGAAATCCCGGTTCTGGCCGAAATGGTCCTTTCCGGTCAATATGATCTGGTCAACGCCTCCCGCCTGGAACACCGCCCGTCCACCATGCCGCTGGCCAACTATCTCGCCAACTGGCTGTTCGCCTTCACCGGCTGGCTGCTGGTTGGCGTCAAGTCCACCGACCTCCACTCCGGCATGCGCGCCTACAGCCGCCAGTTGATCCAGCAGGTGGAAGTCGATCCCAACGGCCCCGCGCTCCCCGTGGAATTGCTGCTGAAACCGGCCCTCCAGGGCTTCCGCATCCTCGAAGTCTTTATCCCCTATGGCGAGCGCATCGGCGAAACCACCCTCCAGCGCTGGTCTTCCACAGCTCTGGACGTTCCGCCGCATCTTTCGCCTGGCCTTCTCCGCTTCTTGCATCCTAAACGAACGCAGCGCCTCGTTCTGCCGAAGCCAAAGAACAGGAGTTCGGTGCGCGCGTGACCAGTCTTAACGGTCCTTCAGGAAGCCCTTCGAGCAACGCCCTGCGCCTCCGTCCACCGGCTTTGCCGCCGCTTTCATCGCCGAGTCGATCGCAATTTTGGAGCAAGTTGATACTGCCGCCATCGAGCGGATGGCCGCGGGCCTCGCGCGGGTTCGTGAACTGGGCGGACGCCTGTTCATCCTGGGAGTGGGCGGATCAGCCGGACACGCCGGTCACGCCGTCAACGACTTTCGCAAGCTATGCGGCTTTGAAGCCTACGCGCCCACCGACAACGTCTCCGAACTCACCGCCCGCGCCAACGACGAAGGCTGGGACACCTGCTTCGCCGGCTGGCTGCAAGGCTCTCGCATCGGCCCGCGCGACGGCGTCCTGGTCTTTTCAGTCGGAGGCGGCAGCCGCGAGAAAAACGTCTCGGTGAACATCGTTCGCGCGCTCGAAACCGCGTCCGCGGCCGGCGCTCACATCTTCGGCATCGTCGGACGCAACGGCGGATTCACGCGCCAGGTTTCCGAGGAGTGCATCGTCATTCCCGCGCTTGCTCCCGATCGCGTCACGCCGCACACCGAAGGGCTCTGCGCGGTGCTGTGGCACTTGCTGGTCAGCCATCCGCTGTTGCAGCGCGCCGCAACGAAATGGGAATCCGGTGCGATGAGTTCGGGACGTTTCTTCATCGCCGGCGGCGCCGGATTCATCGGCAGCCACTTTACCGACCGCCTGCTGTGCGACAAATCCACGGAAGCCGTCACCATCTACGACAATTTCTCGAGCGGCCGCGAGTGGCATTACGCGCATCACGAACAGGACCGGCGGCTGCGCGTGATCCACGGCGACCTCAAGGATCTCGCCTGCGCTTGAACGCAGCATGGACGGCCACGATACCGTCATCCACCTGGCATCCAATCCCGACATCGCGCGCGCCGCCGTGGAGCCGGACATCGATTTTCGCGAAGGCACCGTCCTGACGCAGCAATGTCGTCGAAGCCATGCGCCGCACCGGCACGCCGCATCTGCTCTACGCTTCGGGCAGCGGCGTTTATGGCGATCTCAAGGATTTCGAAGCGCACGAAGACTACGGGCCGCTGGTGCCTGTCTCCACCTACGGCGCGAGCAAGCTGGCCGGTGAGGCGCTGATCGCCTCCTACTGCGCCATGTTCGATCTGCGCGCCTGCGCGTTCCGCTTCGGCAATGTGGTCGGCGCGCGTCAGACGCATGGCGTCGGTTTCGACTTCATCCGCCGCTTGCGGGCCCAGCCCGATCGGTTGCGCATCCTGGGCGACGGCCAGCAGAGCAAGTCCTACATTCACGTCGAGGACGTGATCGAAGCCGTGCTGCTCGCGCATCGCGTATCGAACAAGAATTTCGAAGTCTACAACGTTGCCACCGGCGACTACATCACTGTCACCGAAATCGCCGAGTTGGCCATCGAAGTCGCGGGTCTTGCTGCCGATCAAGTCCAGCTCGAATACACCGGCGGCGATCGCGGCTGGAAGGGCGACGTGCCGGTGGTCCGCCTGAATACCGATCGCATCCGTTCGTCTGGGCTGGACCTGCAAACGCAACACGCGTGCAAGCGCTATGCGTCTCGATGCACGCGCTAGTAGCCGACGCTCGGCTGGGGAGGATATAGCGATGCGCCGGGCCGTGTTTCTGGACCGCGACGGCGTCGTCAATCGCGCCGTGCTGCGGCAAGGCAAACCATATCCGCCCGCCACGCTTTCCGATCTGCGGTTATTGCCCGGCGTGCGAGAAGCCTGCGGCAAACTGCGCGAGGCCGGATTCGCGCTTATCCTGATCACCAATCAGCCCGACATCGCGCGCGGCCTGGTTACCGCCGAGCAAGTTTCCGAAATGAACCGGCGCTTGCAGCGCTTCCTTCAGCTTGACGGCGTGGGCGTCTGCCCGCACGACGATTCGGCGCGCTGCTCCTGCCGCAAACCTCAGCCTGGATTGCTGCTCGAAGCGGCTCGCGTCTGGGACATCGATCTGGAATCGAGCTTCATCGTCGGCGACCGCTGGCGCGACATCGAAGCCGGCCATCGCGCCGGTTGCAGCGCCATCTTCGTCGACTATGGCTACGCCGAACAGCGTCCGGACGGGCCATTCGTCCGGGTTCGCTCGCTGCGTGAAGCGTCGCAATGGATTTTACGGGCCACTCATTTGCGCGCTCCGATGGGGATTCCCCGCTATGCCTGACGTCGCTTCGCTCCGCGTCAAGATCTTCGCCGATGGCGCCGATCGCGCGTCCATCCTGGAACTCGCGGACAATCCGTGGATCCGGGGATTCACCACCAATCCCACGCTGATGCGCAAGGCCGGCATCACCGACTACGAGGCGTTCGGCAGGTCGCTCGCCCACGCGATCCCGGAGCGTCCGTTCTCCTTCGAAGTGCTTTCGGACGATTTCGACGAGATGGAACAGCAGGCGCTGCGCATCGCCTCTTGGGGCGAAAACGTCTACGTGAAGATCCCCATCACCGATACGCGCGGCCGCAGTTCGCAGGCTTTGGTCCGGCGTCTGGCTGAGCAGGGCGTGAAAATCAACGTCACCGCGCTGATGACGCTCGAACAGGTCGACGCGGTTGTTCCGTGTTTGCGCCATGGGCCGCCGAGCTGCATCTCGATCTTCGCCGGCCGCATCGCCGACACGGGTTGCGACCCGCTCCCGATCCTGTGCGGCGCGCTCGCACGCATTCGCGCCTATCCGCAGATCGAGCTGATCTGGGCCAGCCCGCGCGAGCTGTTCAACATCGTGCAGGCCGACGAAATCGGCTGCCACATCATCACGGTCACGCACGATCTGCTGAAGAAACTCCCGCTGCTCGGCCGCGACCTCACCGAGTATTCGCTCGACACCGTGAAAATGTTCGTGGATGACGCCCGCGCCGCAAACTTTACTCTGGAAACTCAGCCTGTGGCGCGCCTCTAAGTGCGAGCGCCTGCTCACGCTGCCATTGCAGCTTGCCCTGGTATTCCTGATACAGCGTCGTGAAGCCCGCCCACCAGTAGCCCACCACGAAACAGCAGCAGGAACGGAACGGCCAGGAAATTCCAGGTCTCGATCGCGTACGCGACCATGTACGCGAAGTAACCGCCCACGGCCAGCTCGGCGTAGGGCATCCAGCCGCTGCGCCGCCGGTAACCCGCGTTCTGGATTTTCACCTTGCGGTCGCCCACCGCATACTTGGGCGTGCGCGCGAATGCCGATTTGATCCCGAGCAGCGCTTCGATCACCGCCTTGGTATTGATTAACGTCAGCGCGATCCCGCCGCCATCAGCGCCGGCATCAAGCACGATCGCGCGCTTCCAATTCCGCGGATACAGCTCGCGCTGCGCCATCAAATAAAACGCCCAGATCGAGCAAAACGATGCGATGATCAGCGGCAGATCGACGGTCAGCATCTGGAAGACGCCCATGTAAAACCGCACGATCATCACCGGCAGCATCAGCGCCGACATGATCAGCATCAGGGGATAAGATATGTTCGGCGTCAGATGGCAGAACGCTTCCAGCTTCACGCGCCACGGTTCCTTCGAGCGCAGAATCCGGGGCAAGCAGCTTGATGGCCACCTGCGTCAGGCCCTTGGCCCAGCGCGACTGCTGCACCTGGAACCCGTACGTGTCGACGGGCAGTTCCGAAGGGCAATCCACAGAAGGGACATAAACGAACCGCCAGCCCTTCAATTGCGCGCGATAACTCAGATCCGAATCTTCGGTGAGGGTATCGTGCTGCCAGCCGCCCGCGTCCTCGATCATCTTCGCGCGCAGGACGCCGGCCGTTCCGTTGAAGTTGAAGAACAGTCCGCTGCCGAAGCGCGCGCCATGCTCGATCACGAAATGGCCGTCCAGCAGCATCGCTTCTACTTCGGTCAGCAGGTTGAAATGGCGATTGAGATAGCTCCAGCGGGTCTGCACGACGCCAACGCTGGGATCGGTGAAATAATGAACCGTGCGCGCCAGGAAATCGCGCGGCGGAATAAAGTCGGCATCGAAAATCGCGATCAGCTCGCCGGTGGCCGTTTTCATGCCTTCCTGCAAGGCGCCCGCTTTGAATCCCGGCGCGATTGTCCCGATGCAGATATTCGATGGGCAATCCGGCGGCCTGGTATTCCCGAACCAGCGCTTCGGTGAACGGATGGGTATCGTCGGTGGAATCGTCCAGCACCTGGATCTGCAGCAACTCGCGCGGGTACTCCATCTTGCTGACTTCTTCGAGCAGCCGCTCCACCACGTAGCGCTCGTTATACAGCGGAAGCTGGATGGTCACGTGCGGAAGCTCGGTGAAGCGCGCGGCGGGCTCGGGCGAGCGATCGCCCTGGTGCTTGAAATACTTCCGGATCATCTCGAAGCGGTGGCAGCCGTAAAAAGAAAGAACAACCAGGACCGCGAAATAGGGAATCAACAGCGCCCAATCGAAAAACTCCAGACGATGAATGCCCGCAAAGGTATCGTCGAACAGCGCAGCGCACCAATTGGTTGGCCGCCGATGTTGCAAGAAGTAAGGCTGGTGGAGCTATCGTTATAACCATAAGGTCCTGCAACGAACAGGGTTAGACGCCGTGGACCGGGCGGCGTTACATACCTAGGTATTCTAGCGCATGCCGCTACAATAAGAATGCCGTGCGACTTCTGGCCTTGGTCTCCCCTATTTTTTGCGCCCTGTGCGCCCAAGGTTCCGCCGCAATTTGTGTGGCAGGGGCAGGTGGACGGCATCGCGATCCTACATTTGCAGGGGAAGCAGTTCGCCGTGCAGATCCAGGAAGGCGGGCCGGTCCAGCGTCAGAAGTTTCACTTCTCCGATCCGCTTCCCGACATCCGGCAGGACGTGCGCGTGGAGGTTCTGGAAGGCCGCGGGGCTGTGCGTATCATCGATCAGCCCAATATTGAGAATCATTACAGGCTAGCCGTCGCAATTGAAGACCGGCAACCGGGCAGCGCGTTTTACTCGATCGCGCTGTATTGGGACGCTTCGGACAATACCTTCGAGCGCGGCGCGGGGAAAACGGACCGGCTCACCTGGAGCGGCCGCGTGGACCGTGCCGCCGTTGTAGGCTGCGCGGCGAAAATCTGCACGTCGAGCGTGGAACATGGCGCGCCGCCGGTGGCGGACGAACATTTCAAATTTTCTAAACCGCTGCAGGACCGCGATAGCGAAGTCCGTCTGGAGTCTCCCGAGGGCCGTGGCGAGATCCGGCTGATCGATCAGCCGCGCGAGAGCAACCATTACACCGCCCGGGTTTCGATTCGCGATCCTGGACCAGGCGCTGGGGACTACTCCTTCACCCTTGCGTGGAATCGCGCCGGCGATAAGCAGGCTGGGCCGATTTCGGAGCCCTCCGGACGCGGGATGCTCTGGAAGGGGACGGTGGACGGCCGCGTCCGAGTTACGGTGCAAGGCGGCGCCAGCTTTTCCGGGGCGCTGGAAGGTGCCCGCGTGGCGGGCGAGCATGCCGAAATATTCCGGCCGCTGCCCGCCCGGTCCGGCGTGATGCCTGTGATCCGGAAACTACACGGCCGAGGACAAGTGGCGATCGTCGAGTCACCATCCGAGAAGAACAATTACCAGCTGGTCTTTGAGATCGACGACCCGGAACCCGGCACGGACGATTACGAGATCGAGTTGGAATGGTAGGCGGATCGAATCGTGATGTCACAGTGAAGGGTCCGCGCGAACGGGAGAGCACCGGCAAGCTCGCGTTTCTGGTGGCCGCCGGCATTTTGCTCAGCCGCATCATAGGGCTGGTGCGGCTGCGCGTGTTCTCGCACTATTTCGGGCTGCGCTCGGACGCGGCGGACGCGTTCAATGCCGCGTTTCGGATTCCGAACTTCCTGCAGAACCTGTTTGGCGAAGGCGTGCTATCGGCATCCTTCATCCCCGTGTACGCGCGCTTGCTGGCCGAGGGTGAGGAAGAAGAATCGGGCCAAGTGGCCGGTGCGGTGGGTGCGACGCTTGCGCTCGCGGTCGCAGTGCTGTGTCTGCTTAGGCGTGCTGGCGACGCCGTGGCTGATCGATCTCATCGCGCCGGGATTTTCGGGCGCGAAGCGCGATCTCACCATTTCGCTGGTCCGGATTCTCTTTCCCGGCGCGGGGCTGCTGGTGTTTTCGGCGTGGTGCCTGGGCATTCTCAATAGCCATCGCAAACTGTTTCTGTCGTACGCGGCGCCCGTGATGTGGAGCGCGGCGATGATCGCGACGCTGCTGATATTCGGCGGGCGGCGCACGCTCACTCAACTCGCCATGGATCTCGCCTGGGGATCGGTGCTGGGCAGCGCGCTTCAGTTCGGCATCCAATTGCCGGTGGTGCTCAAGCTCGCGCGGCACTTGCGAATGCGGATGGATCTGGATTCGGGACATGTCCGCGAAGTGATCCGCAACTTTGTGCCGGTGTTCATCAGCCGCGGAGTCGTGCAGATCAGCGCGTATATCGACGCATTGCTCGCGAGCTTGCTGCCCACGGGCGCTGTGACGGGATTGATCAACGCGCAATTGATCTATGTGCTGCCGGTAAGTCTCTTCGGAATGTCGGTTTCGGCGGCCGAGCTGCCAGTGATGTCGAGCGCGACCGGGAGCACGGAGGAAATTCAAGCCGCGCTGCGCGGGCGCATCGATTCGGGATTACGCCACATTGCTTTCTTTATCGTTCCGTCGGCAGCGGCGTTCCTCGCATTCGGCGATCTGATCGCGGGCGCGCTGCTGCAGACAGGCCGCTTCACGCACACCGACGCACAATACGTGTGGGGCATTCTCGCGGGATCATCGGTTGGACTGCTCGCGTCCACGATGGGGCGGTTGTATTCGTCGGCCTATTACGCCTTGCGCGATACGCGCACGCCGTTGAAGTTCGCGGTTTTGCGCGTCGCGCTGACCACCGTTCTTGGATATATCTGCGCGAAGCCGCTGCCGTTTGGATCGGGATCGATCCGCGCTGGGGCGTTGCGGGATTGACGGCGTCCGCGGGAATCGCGGGATGGGTGGAATTTGCGCTTGTTGCGGCGCGGAATGCATCAGCGTCTGGGCGGCGGCCCATCGATTTCTGGTTTTGTCGCGAAGCTCTGGCTCGCGGCGGCGCTCGCAGTGGCGGTGGGAAGCGCGGGAAGACTGACGCCGTTCGCCGCACATCCGATCTACGGCGCGATCGCGACTCTGGGGCCGTTCGGCGCGATCTACTTGCTGGTTGGCGCGAGATTTGCGCCGGAGGGACGCCGATTGTTGATGCGGCTACTTCGTCATTGATATTTCGAAGCCGATGTCGGCTTCCAGGATATTGACGCTTCGAAAATTCGCCTGCGCCAGCATCTGCTGAAATTGCGCTCTGGTATAAGCGCTCTTGAGCAGCATGGTACGGAAGGCTAGTTTTGTCATCACTCTGGTTCATCGCGTTCAAGCCCATCCCGTCGACTTGGTGATTGATCGATTCCATCGAAGCGTCTTTGCTGAGATCGATGATGAGGCCGCGCCCGCCCGGCTTCAGTACGCGGCACATTTCCTGCAAGGCGCGAACGGGCTGGCCGAAATTTTTGAAGGCCGCGCGGCACAGCAGGAAGTCGAACGTGTTATCAGCGAAGGGCATGCTAGACGCATTGCCTTGCCGGAAGTCCACGTGGACGCCCGCTTCGGCGGCCTTCTGGCTCGCGATTTCGACGAAGGTGTGGCTGATGTCGAGGCCGGTGATGGCGTAGTCGCCAAGTTTCGCCAGCTCGACGCAGAAATAGCCAGGGCCGGGGGCAACTTCAAGCACCTGCTCGCCACGCGGGAGCTGGGGCGCGATCTGCCGCGCGAGCTTGACGAATTCATCCAGCGATCTTGCCGGTGTTTGTGGTGTACCATTTCGCGACCATGCCTTCCATGCCGCGATCTTTATGGGTTTGGGTAATGCAGGCGCCATGCAAGGATGAACGCAGTCGAGCGGTCGGAGGTTCAACGAAAAAGAAGGAAACCGATTCTGTTGGATCCGGCGCGCCGCTCGCGGAACTGACACTCAACATTGACCTTGTCGATTTAGAAATGGAAGCGAGGCCGGGCAAAATCGAGGGAATGAAGCAAACATTTCTATTGACAGATGTCGTTGGGCGGGATATAAAGTTTTAAGGGAACGCATGCATTCGAGTTGTCCCCGCGCGTAGTGCGAGCAACTCGAATGTTGGACTACAGGGGCTGCTGAGTATATTACCCGCCGCGCGGGAATCAAAGGAAATATGAAACGGATCTCGACCAGGTTGTTCGTGCCGATGTGTTTGTTGTTGGGAGTGGGCTTGGCGCTCTTTGCGCAAGCCGTGTCTCAGATTTCTGGGACGGTGAAGGACGCAAGCGGATCGGCCATCCCGGGAGCTCAGGTTACCGTCACGCAAACTGACACAGGCGTCACGCGCACGGCGGAAGCGGATGCTAATGGCGTCTACTCGCTGCCTAGCCTTGCCTCTCGGGCCATACCGCATGGAAGTCAAGAAAGAGGGCTTTTCCACATACGTTCAATCCGGCATCGTTCTGCAGGTCGACACGGCTCCCACCATCGATCCAGTGTTGAAGGTGGGCGCCATCAGCGAATCAGTCCAGGTGGAGGCTTCGGCGGCGATGGTGGAAACTCACAGCACCGGCGTCGGCCAAGTGGTCAACTCGCAGGACGTCGTGGAGCTGCCGCTGAATGGGCGCGAGATCACTCAGCTCATCACGCTGGCCGGCGGTTCCAATACGGTGCAGTACGGTTTTGGCCAACAGCCGTCTTCCGGAAATCTGGTCTCCAGCAAGAATTATCCGAATGAAGCGCTAGTCAGCGTGGCGGGCGGAATGCTCAACGGAACCACGTACCTGCTGGACGGCGGAACGCACAACGATCCGTTCAACAATCTGAACCTGCCACTGCCGTTCCCCGATGCGATACAAGAGTTCAAAGTCGAGACCAGCGCCTTGCCGGCGGAGTATGGACAGCATTCGGCGGGCGCGGTGAACGTCGTCAGCAAGTCCGGCAGCAATGAATTTCACGGCGACGCGTTCGAGTTCGTTCGCAATGGGTATTTCAACGCGCGGGATACTTTCGCGCCGGTAAATGACAACCTGAAGCGCAATCAGTTTGGCGGGACGTTGGGAGGGCCGATCAAGAAGAACAAGCTGTTCTTCTTCTTGGGTTATCAGGGGACGTTGATCCGGTCAGCGCCCGCGGCAACGCCGGCCGTGGTTCCCACCGCCGCGGAGCTGCTGGGCGACTTTCGCGCCTACGAGTCTCAGTGCTTCTCGACTCCAAGAACGCTGGCGGCGCCATTCGTTGGGAACGTGCTGCCCTCCTATCTGATCAGCCCTCAGGCGCTCTCCATGGCAAGCCACTTTCCGGTCGGTCCAGGGCCGTGCGGCAATGTTACCTTCGGGCAACTCGCGAACCAAGACGAGCACATGGGGTTGGCGAAAATCGATTATCAGATCAGCCCCAAGCAATCGTTTTTCGCGCGCTATTTCGGGACCCATAGCTTGCAGCCGTCCAGCTTCACCGGGACCGAGCTATCGGTTCAAAACGCCGGCACGGATGATGAAGTCAATTCGCTGGTGCTGGGTCACACGTACATATTCAGTCCGAATGCGCTCAATACATTTCACGCGACGCTCGATCGGGATGGCATCACGAAGTTCCAAGTGCCGATTATTTCTCCGACCAGCATCGGAGTGCAGGGCATTTACGAAGCCCTGCCCGAATTACTCCAATATCAACATCACCGGCGACTTCATGAGTGCGGGCGGATTTGCCACCCCAGGCCTCGTAAATACCACCACTTACCAGTTCAGCGATGACTTCAGCCTGATCAAGGGCTCGCATCAGATGCAATTCGGAGTCAACTACATCCGGCCCATGCAAGCGACCACGTTCTGCGTGTACTGCAACGGCCTGTTCACTTTTTCGGGTCAGGATACTGGTAGCGCGCTTGCGGATTTCGTCTCGGGCTCCCTGGATTCGTTCACGCAGTTGAATATCTCGCATGACAACGAGAAGTGGCAGTACATGGGGCTCTATGCGCAAGACAACTGGAAGGTCACCTCGCGGCTGACGCTGAATTATGGCCTGCGGTGGGAGCCTTACCTGAATGGACGCCTCCTCAACGGCCAAGTCAGCCATTTCAATATGGCGGATTTTCTGGCCAACACTCATTCCACGGTCTATCCCAACGCGCCTGCCGGGACGCTTTATCCCGGAGATACCGGCTTCAACACCGGTGGCCGGCCCAACAAGACCACCTGGAACAATTGGGCTCCGCGCCTGGGATTGGCATGGGACCCCAAAGGCGACGGCAAAATGCTCATTCGTGCGTCCTTTGGAATTTTCTACGACATGCCCCAGACGCTGTTCTACTATAACTACTCGGCGGAACCGTTATGGGGAGAAGGGATCACGATCATCAATCCCGTCGGCGGCTTTGGCAATCCGTGGCTGAATTATCCGGGAGGCAGCCCGTTTCCAACTTCGCAAAACAGGACCACTCATTACCCTACTGGCGGGTATTACGAGTCTGTTCCCTTGAACGTGCACAACACTTATGTCGAACAGTGGAACCTCACGCTCCAGAAACAGTTGGGTTCCAGTTGGCTGTTGAAAGCCAGTTATCTTGGAAACGAGACGGCTCACTTGTGGACGGACCAGGAATTGAATCCCGCGGTCTATATCCCTGGAACCTGCGTGGCGGGTCAATATGGGCTCGCGAAGGCGGGACCGTGCTCAACCACCTCCAACACCCAGGCGCGGCGGCGGCTGACGCTCTTGAATCCGAGCCAGGGACCCTTCTACGGTACTACCGAGTACTTGGACGACGGTGGAACAGCAAGCTACAACGCCCTGATCGTATCGGCTGAGCACCGCCTGTCCAGCCACTTCTCGATGCTGGCGAACTATACGTTTTCGCACTGCATCGGCGATCTGGTAACCACGGAGCTTTCCGGACCGGTTTATACCAATCCGTCCAATCGGCGATTCGATCGGGGAAACTGCACGGCCATCGACGTTCATCAGAACTTTAATCTGTCGGCCGTTCTTCAGTCGCCCCATTACTCTTCGCGGATGCTGCAGTGGATCGCCGGAGACTGGCAGCTTGCGCCCATCGTAGGGGCGCACTCGGGCAGCTATTTCGGAGTAACCACGGGCGTGGATAACGCCTTAACCGGCATCGGCGCCCAGCGTCCCAACCAGATACTCGCCAGCCCGTACTGCACAAACCGGACCATCAATTGCTACTTGAACGCCAAGGCCTTCGCTTCACCCGCGACCGGTACGTTGGGTGACTTCGGCATCAACAACATTGAGGGCCCGGGCTATTTCGATGTTGACTTGTCCCTATCCCGACAATTTGCGATCAGGGAGCACCAGTATTTCGAGATTCGCGCCGAGACGTTCAATATCGAGAATCGTGCCAATTACCTGAACCCGGGTACCGTCGGCATCGCGGGTGGTAGCGCCAATTCAGCCCTGAACAGCAGCACGTTCGGCAAGATTCAGTCCGATGTGGCGCCCCGCATCATGCAGTTCGCCGTCAAGTACGTTTTTTGAGTAACATAGCGGCTCCGTTCTTCGCCTCATAACCGACACGAAACATTGGCCTTCGGGTTGACGCTTCGTGTCGGATGCGATATACCTTACAGAGGGGGAGCTGGGTTGCGCGGACCAAGTAGTTTTGCCAGTTGGTTGGGTGCCGGTGGGTTCGTTTTGGCCGGATGCCTGTTCGCACAGTCTCCTTCACCGCAACACGCACTGATAAATCAGTATTGCGTCACCTGTCATAACGAAAAAGCCAAAACCGCCGGGTTGATGCTCGACAAGATGGACATCGACCATGCTGGCGACCATGCCGAGGCGTGGGAGAAAGTGGTGCGCAAGCTGCGCGGCGGCATGATGCCACCGCAAGGCATGCCGAGGCCGGAACAGGCCAAGATCGACGGGTTGATCACGTGGCTGGAGGCATCGCTCGATCAGGCGCAAGCCGCGCATCCTGATCCGGGGCGCGCGCCGTTGCATCGGCTGAATCGGACCGAGTATGCCAACGCCATCCGCGATTTGCTGGGGCTGAAGGTAGACGTGACGGCGCTGCTGCCGGCCGACGACGAGAGCAACGGGTTCGACAACATCGCCGAAGTGCTGCGGGTGTCGCCGTCGCTGCTGGAGGCCTACCTGGCCGCGTCGCGCGAAGTGAGCAGCCTGGCGGTGGGCGATCCCAAGACTCGGACCGGTCAGCCAGAGCATCCAGGTGCCGCCGGACCTGGCGCAGAGCGAGCACATCGAAGGGCTGCCGCTCGGGCACGCGCGGCGGAATCCTGATCCATCACAATTTCCCGCTCGACGCCGACTACGAATTCAGCGTCGTCCTGCTGCGGAACATCGTCGGATATTTGACCGGCATGGAGTTTCCGCATCAGCTTGAAGTCAGCATCGATGGCCGAGCGCGTGTTCCTCGCGCCGGTGGGCGGCGAAGAAGATCTCAAGCTGGTGGACACCAATCTGGCGCTGGCGGGCGACACGCTGGACGCGCGGCTGAAGACCAAGGTGCACGTGAAGGCGGGGCCGCACGATGTCGCGGTGGCGTTCCTGCGGCGCGATTCGGCCGAATCCGACGAGCCGCTGCAGCCGTTCACGCGCGACTTGGATCTGCAGAACATGAACGGCATTCCGCTGATCGATCACGTGCAGATCACCGGGCCGTTGAATGCCACCGGGCCCGGCGACACGCCGAGCCGCCGGCGGATTTTTGTGTGCACGCCGGCGAATGCCGCCGACGAAGTTCCGTGCGCCAAGAAGAATCCTGGGGACGCTGGCGCGACGGGCCTACCGGCGGCCGGTCACCGACGGCGACATGGAGACGCTGCTGAGCTTCTACCAGGCCGGCAGGAATCAGGGCGATTTCGAATCCGGGATCGAGAACGCACTGCGGCTGATGCTGGCGAGTCCGAAGTTCCTGTTCCGGTCCGAGCCCGATCCGGCGCGCGTCGCGGCTGGGCAGCGTTTACCACGTGAGCGATCTGGACCTGGCGTCGCGGCTCTCGTTCTTCCTGTGGAGCAGCATTCCCGACGATGAGTTGTTGAACGTCGCCGCGCAGGGAAAGCTGAAAGATCCGGCCGGTTCTGGATCGCGAAGTGCGGCGCATGCTGGCCGATCCGAAGGCCGAAGCGCTGGTGAACAATTTCGCCGAGCAGTGGCTGTTCCTGCGCAACGTGCAAAGCGTGCTGCCGGACGAAGCCACGTTCCCGAATTTCGACGACAATCTGCGGCAAAGCTTCCGGCGCGAAACCGAGCTGTTCTTTGAGAGCATCATGCGCGAAGATCGCGACGTAATGGATCTGCTGACGGCGAACTACACGTTCGTCAACGAGCGGCTGGCGAAGCATTACGATATCCCGAATGTGTATGGCAGCCAGTTCCGCCGCGTGACTCTAACGAACGACGCGCGGCGCGGCCTGCTGGGGCAGGGCAGCATCTTGAGCGTGACGTCGTATCCCACGCGAACGTCGCCGGTGCTGCGCGGCAAGTGGATCATGGAAAACGTGATGGGCACGCCGCCGCCCGCGCCGCCGCCCAACGTGCCCGCGCTGAAGGATCAGGCGCAGGGCGGGAAGGTGCTTTCGATCCGGCAATTGATGGAGGAGCATCGCAAGAACGCTCCCTGCTCGACCTGTCACAAGGTGATGGACCCGCTGGGATTCGCGCTCGAGAATTTCAACGCAGTCGGCGAATATCGGACCAAGGACGCGTCGGGGCCGATCGACGCTTCCGGCCAACTGGCCGATGGGACCAAGATCGACGGCGTAATTGGGCTGCGCGAAGCGCTGCTGAAGCATCCGGAATATTTCGTCGGGACGCTGACGGAGAAGATGCTGACATACGCGCTGGGGCGTCCGCTGGAGTACTATGATATGCCGGTGGTGCGCGGGATCGTGCAGAGCGCGGCGCGCAGCGATTATCGTTTTTCTTCGCTGATTATGGGAATCGTCAAGAGCGAGCCTTTTGAAATGAAGAAGGCGCTGGAAGGGGAAGGCTCCGGAGTAACCACGGCGAGTCTTCGGCAGTCTGATATTCAGCGGTCTGTTAAAGAGGGCAAATAAAGTGTTCATCTCGAAAAAGCATCTTCCACGGCGGACCTTTTTGCGCGGGATGGGCGTGACGTTGGCGTTACCTCTGCTCGACGCGATGCTTCCGGCGCAGACCTTGCTGAAGAAGACGGCAGCGGCTGGTTCGCCGCGCATCGGATTTGTTTATGTCCCTCACGGCGCGATCATGAATGAGTGGACGCCGGCGGCGGAGGGCACGGGTTTCGAGTTCTCACGAATCTTGAAGCCGCTGGAGCCGTACCGGGATCGCATCAACGTGGTCAGCGGTCTCGGCAATCGCGCTGCCGATAGCACGGCGGTGCATTCGCTGAGTCCGACAACGTGGCTGAGCGGCGTGCGGCCCAAGCCCACGCAGGGCGTGGACGCGTATGCGGGCATTACGGCCGATCAGATCGCGGCGCAGCATATCGGACAGGACACGCCGCTGCCGTCCATTGAACTCGCCACCGAAGATCATTCGGCGCTGCTGGGCGCTTGCGATCGCGACTACGGCTGCATCTACATGAACACACTGTCCTGGCGCACGCACACCACGCCGATGCCGATGGAGATCAATCCGCGGAAAGCTTTCGAGCGGATGTTCGGGCAAGGCGGAACCGCGGCCGAACGCGCGTTGCGGCAACCAGCAGGATCGCAGCATTTTGGACGAAATCACGGCCGAAGCGGGCGCGTTGAAAGTGAAGCTGGGGCGCGCGCGATCAGGCCACCGTGAACGATTATCTGGATAGCGTGCGCGAGATCGAGCGCCGCATCCAGCGCGCCAATTTCGATTCCAGCGCCTCGCTCGAGCTGCCCGTCGAGCCGGTCGGCATCCCATACAATTTCGAAGAGCACATCAACATCATGTACGACCTGCTGGTGCTGGCGTATCAGGCCAACATCACGCGCGTGTTCACGTACATGGTGGCGCGCGAGGAAAGCAACAAGACCTATCCGCAAGTGGGCGTGCATGACGGACATCACGCCACGTCGCACCACCAGAACCTGCCGGAGAAGATCGAGAAGCTGGTGAAGATCCAGAATTATCACGCGACGCTTTTCGCGCGATTCCTCGGCAAGCTGAAGAGCACGCCGGATGGCGACGGCAATTTGCTGGACAATTCGATCATTCTGTTTGGCAGCAACATGAGCAACAGCAATCTGCACAATCATTTCCCGCTGCCGAATCTGGTGGCCGGTGGCGCGTGCGGCAAGCTGCAAGGCGGCCGTCATCTGCGGTACGAAGATCACACGCCGATCGCGAATCTGCTGCTGACTCTGCTCGAAAAGGGCGGCATGCCGATGGAAAGCATCGGCGACAGCACGGGCGATCTCGTCAACATCTAGCCATGCGCTTTTGTCTTCTACTGGCCGCTCGCCTGCGCGTCGGCGTGGGCAGCCACTGTCGTCGACTCTGTCAAGAACGGCGACCGCGCCGAAGCCCTCGCGCTTCTCAAGCAACACGCCGATGTGAACGCACCCGAGCCGGACGGCACGACAGCCTTGCACTGGGCGGTTCGGCAGGACGATCGCGACATGGTGGATCGTTTGATCAAAGCGGGCGCGAATGTGAAGGCCGCCAATCGCTATGGCGTGACGCCGCTCTATCTGGCTTGCGTCAACGGAAGCGCGCTCGTGATCGCGAAGTTGCTGGATGCGGGCGCCGATGCAAACTCCGCCACCACGGAAGGTGAAACGGCCCTGATGACCGTCGCGCGAAGCGGCAACGTGGAGGCTGCGAAAGTCCTGCTCGCACACGGCGCGGACGTCAATTCGAAAGAGCAATGGCGGCAGCAAACGCCCCTCATGTGGGCCGTCGCCGAATCGCATCCTGAAATGGCGCAGGAACTCGTCGCGCACGGCGCAGACGTGAACGCGCGGCAGGTGGAGTGGCACTGGGAGCGCCAGGTGACCAAAGAGCCCCGCGAAAAATGGATGCCGCTGGGCGGCCTGACGCCGCTGCATTTCGCCGCGCGGCAGGGTTGCGTGGATTGCGCGCGGGTTCTGCTCAAAGCGGGCGCCGGCATCAATGCTGTCGACCCGAACAACATGACGCCCATGGTGATGGCCCTGATCAACGGGCATTACGATTTCGCCGCGTTCTTAATCGACCAGGGCGCCGACCCGAACATCGCCGACGAAACTGGGAGAACCCCGCTGTACGCCGCTGTGGACGACCACACGATGCCCGAGTCGAATCTTCCTTCGCCGCGCGAAATCGACAACAAACTGACCAGCATGGATGTCATACAGTCGCTGCTCGCTCACGGGGCCGACGTCAACGCGCAATTGAAGAAGCAGATTCCTTACCGCACCAAGGTAGATCGCGGCGCCGACACCATGCTGACCACTGGAGCCACGCCGCTATTGCGCGCCGCCAAAGCCGGCGATGCCGAGGCCATCCAGGTTCTGCTCGCCAAAGGCGCCGATGTAAAACTCACCACTAAGTTCGGCATGACGCCGTTGATGGCGGCGGCCGGGCTCGGCGCCAAGGAAGAGGACACCACCGGGCGCAAGAAAACGGAAGCCGACGCCATTGCGTCGATCAAACTTTGCCTGGACGCGGGTGCGGACGTGAACGCACTTAACAATCAGGGCGATACGGCCCTGCACGGCGCGGCGCAAAAAGGCTTCGATCAAGTGGTGCAGTTTCTCGCCGATCACGGCGCGAAGCTGGATATCCAGGACAAGAAGGGCCACACGCCGCTGGACGCCGCCAACGGTTTGATGGGCAACGGCGGATTTGATGGCAGCCGCCGCGACGTTCACGAAAGCACCGCCGCGCTGTTGCGCAAATTGACGGGCATGCCGGAAGCAAAGGCTGAGCAGCCGCCCGCACAACCGGCGGCACAATAGGCCGTCGCACCGCCGCTCCGCCTGTGCTATGATCTATTGTGCCAACGAGAATTCTGGGCGTAATACCAGCCCGGTTTGCCTCCTCTCGTTTCCCTGGTAAAGTCCCTCGCCACCATCGCCGGTAAGCCCATGCTGCAGCACGTCTACGAGCGGGCCAGCCAGGCACGCTATCTTTCCAAGCTGATTGTCGCTACCGACGACGAGCGCATTTACAAAGCCGCGCGTGCGTTTGGCGCGCGCGTAATCGATGACGCGCGACGATCATCTTTCCGGCACCGACCGTGTAGCCGAAGCCGCCTCGGGCGAGGAGGCGCACGGTCATCGTCAACATCCAGGGCGACGAGCCGCTGATCGATCCCGCGGCAATCGATGCCGCAACGCTCGCGCTTCTCGACGATCCTGATGTTCCCATGGCCACGCTCATGAAGCGCATCGAAGATCCGCGCGAGATCGACGATCCGAACGTCGTCAAAGTAGTCACCAATCTCGCCGGCGACGCCATCTATTTTTCCCGCTGCCCGATTCCATTCTCGCGCGAGGGCGGCGGGCTTGCATTACAAACATTTGGGGCTGTATGTGTACCGGCGCGATTTCCTGCTCGCCTACTCCGGTCTTCCGGTGGGTCCCCTCGAGCGCATGGAACGGCTGGAACAATTGCGGGCGATCGAGAACGGTCATCGCGTCCGCGTGGTGGAAACCGAATACGAATCGCTAGGTGTCGACACGCCGGAAGATCTGGAGCGGGTGTCGGCGCTGTTTGAACCGGCTTTGAAAATGCACTGAGGGGAATGTCCATGGCCAAATACATCTTCGTAACGGGCGGCGTGGTTTCATCGCTTGGAAAAGGCATCGCGGCGGCGTCCATCGGGTGTTTGCTCGAAAGCCGCGGGTTGCGTGTTTCGCTGCAGAAATTCGATCCGTACCTGAACGTCGATCCTGGGACCATGAGCCCGTTCCAGCACGGCGAGGTTTTCGTGACCGACGATGGCGCCGAGACCGATCTCGATCTGGGCCATTACGAGCGGTTCACGCACGCCAAGCTGACCCAGAGCAATAATCTCACCTCCGGCAGGATCTACGAGCAGATCATCCATCGCGAGCGGCGCGGCGATTATCTCGGTAAAACGGTGCAGGTGATTCCGCACGTTACCAACGAAATCAAGGCGGCGGCGCGCAAAGTGGCCGCGGACGTGGACGTGGTCATCGTCGAAATCGGCGGCACGGTAGGCGACATCGAATCGCTGCCGTTTCTGGAAGCAATCCGCCAATTGCGGCACGAGATGGGTCGCGATAACACCGCGTTCGTGCACGTGACGCTGGTTCCCTGGATTGCGGCGGCGCAAGAGTTGAAGACCAAGCCAACGCAACACAGCGTCAAGGAACTGCGGGCGCTCGGTATCCAGCCGGACATGCTGTTGTGCCGCTCCGAGCGCGATCTGCCCCACGATATGAAGGAAAAAATCGCGCTGTTCTGCGACGTGGACGTGGAGGCGGTTATCACCGCGAGCGACGTGCATTCGGTGTACGAAGTGCCGCTGGTGTTCGCCGAGCAGGGCGTGGACGAGATCATCCTGCGGCTGCTGCGCATGGACGCCAAACAACGCGATCTGAGCCGCTGGACCGGAATGCTCGAACGCATGCAGAATCCTGAGGATCAGGTGGACATCGGGCTGGTCGGCAAGTACGTCGAGTATGAGGATTCCTACAAGAGCCTGAAGGAAGCATTGCTGCACGGCGCGCTGGCGCACCGGCTGAAGGTCAACATCCATTGGATCGAGTCCGACAACATGACTTGGCCCGATTGCGCGCGTGAGTTGGAGCAATACGACGGAATCCTGGTGCCCGGCGGATTCGGAAAGCGCGGCGTGGAAGGCATGATCGCGGCCATTCGCTACGCGCGCGAAAGCAAAGTGCCGTATTTTGGGATCTGTCTCGGGATGCAAACCATGGTGATCGAGTTTGCGCGCAACGTGTGCGGACTCGAGCACGCCAATTCGACGGAGTTCGATCCCGCCGCGCCCGACCGCGTGATTTACAAGTTGCGCGAATTGAAAGGCGTGGACGAACTGGGCGGCACCATGCGCCTGGGCGCCTACCCGTGTCTGCTGGCCGAAGGCAGCTTCGCGCGTCAGGCCTACGGCGCGCCCGAGATCAGCGAGCGCCATCGCCACCGCTACGAATTCAACCGCGAGTACGAGAAAATTCTTACCTCCAACGGACTCCGCATCGCCGGCCAGACGCCGGATTCGGTGTACGTCGAGATTTGCGAAATCCCCGACCATCCCTGGTTCCTTGGCTGCCAGTTTCATCCCGAATTTAAATCGAAGCCGATGGAGCCGCACCCATTGTTCTCCGCCTTTATCGGCGCCGCGCACAAGTACCGCAAGAGCCGGCCAAAGTCGGCGCAGCGCGCCCGTTCCGAGCAATTCACTCACGCCGATTGAGCACGCTTCCTGCTATCGGCCGCGGAAAACCGCTCGCGTTAATCGCCGGTCCCTGTGTGATCGAAAGCGAAGTACACGTGCGCTTTCTTGCTGCCGAAATCCACAAGATCGCGGGCCCGTTTATCTTCAAGGCCTCCTTCGATAAAGCGAACCGGAGCAGCGTGGAATCCTATCGAGGGCCCGGACCGAAAGAGGGTCTTCGCATCCTCGCCGATCTGCGGCGCGATGGTTATGCCGTGCTCACGGACATCCATGATCCGTCCCAAGCCGAACCCGCCGCCGAGGCCGTGGACATTCTGCAGATTCCGGCATTCCTCTGCCGCCAAACCGATCTGCTGATTGCCGCCGGGCGTACCGGCCGGGCCGTAAACATCAAAAAAGGCCAGTTTGTTTCGCCCTACGACATCCGCCACGCTGCCGACAAAGTTGCATCCACCGGGAACAACAATATCCTGCTGACCGAGCGCGGCTCTTCGTTCGGCTACAACAACCTCGTCGTCGACATGCGCGGCCTCCAGATCATGCGCGACTTCGGATGGCCGGTGATCTTCGACGCGACGCATAGCGTCCAGATCCCAGGTGGCCTGGGCAACGCTTCCGGCGGGCAGCCGCAGTTCATTCCGACGCTCGCCCGCGCGGCAGTAGCGGCAGGTGTGGATGGCGTTTTCGTCGAAGTCCACGAGGAGCCCGAGCGAGCATTGTCGGACGGCCCGAACGCTTTGCGGCTCGACCGGCTGGCAGAATTGTTGCAGATGCTGCGCGCGATCCACAACTTGGTCGGCTAGCTGAACAACTTGCATTGTAGGTGCAAAAATTTGTATCGGCTAACAACTTCTTGACTACGGTCGTGTAAAGTTAGAGGATGGCGTCTGTATGGAAGCCCTCATACCTGGTTCGGCTCAGCGTGCTCGCGCTCGTTGCCGCTGTCTGCGCGCTCGCTCAAGTGAGCGTCCTGAACGTGAATTACGACAAGGATCAGACCGGCGCCAATTTGCAAGAGACGGTTCTCCAGCCGGGCATCACTTGGACCAATTTCGGCAAAGTCGGTACGTACGCCGTTGATGGGCAGGTTTACGCGCAGCCTCTGTACGTCCCTGGCGTCACGATTGCCGGACACTCGTACAATGTGGTGTATGTCGCCACCATGCACAACAGCGTGTACGCGTTCGATGCGGACACGCCCCAAGTGGCCACTCCTCTTTGGCAGGTAAACTTCGGCCCGTCCGTTCCGTCCGGCCAGTATAACTTCAATGATATTCTTCCGGAAATTGGCGTTCTAGGCACTCCGGTCATCGACGCCGTTGATCAGGTGCTCTACGTCGTATCGAATACGCTTTCGCCAGGTGAATCGAGCGAGCCGATCTTTCAATTGCACGCCATATCTTTGGTGGACGGTCATGAACTGCTCAGGACAGACGGTCACGAACTGGTCGGAGCCCCGGTACTCATCGCCGCCACTGTGCCGGGCACTGGTGCGGGCAGCAACAATGGATCGGTCCCGTTCGATGCCACGCAGCAATTGCAGCGGCCGGGCCTGATGCTTGCGAACGGGATGGTGTACGTCGGCTTTGGTTCGCACGCCGATGCGGGCAACTATCACGGGTGGCTGATGGCCTACGAGGCCGCGACGCTCAAGTTGAAAGCTGTTTTCAACAGTTCGCCCAATGGGCGGCAGTCGGCGATTTGGCAGACTGGCCGGGCGCCGGCCATCGGCGGCAACGGCGACGTTTATGCCGTCACCGGAAATGGCGATTTTGACGGGCAAGTGAATTTCGGCGAATCGGTGCTGCATCTTTGCGGGCGCCGATCTCTCGCTGAAGGATTGGTATGCGCCGGAAGAATGGAGCAGTTTAAACGACCAGGATCAGGACATGGGATCCACTGGCGCAATCTTGATCCCGAATACGAACCTTCTCTTGTCGGCTGGAAAAGCGGGAAGGTTGTATCTGGTTCATGCGAACTCCATGGGTCACCTCGGGCCCGACACCACCAGTACCGTCCAGAGCATCCAAGTGAATTCGTGGGGTGTCTTCGACATGGCGCTGTGGCCCCAAGCCACTCCCATCGTCTATGAGTTCGATCCCTTTGGCAGTTTGAAGGCGTTCCAGATCGTAAACAACCAGATCAATTCCACGATTCTGTCGCAGACTCCCGCCATGCCGTCCCTGTACTCCGGCGTGTCGCTCTCGGCGAATGGCACACAGAGCGGCATCGTGTGGCTCACCACGGGCGATTTCAATGCGAACGGCGTCCCTGGTACCTTGCACGCCTTGGATGCGACGAACTTGGCCAAGGAGTTTTGGAACAGCGATCTTACCGGCCACGACACCTTGGGCGGGCTGGCGAAGTTTGCTCCGCCGACCGTAGCCAATGGCCGCGTTTATGTTCCGACCTTTTCAAACACGGTGGCAGTGTACGGCGTGCTCGGCTCCGGCGTGGCGCCGGGTTCGGGAACCATTAGCTCGGTGCTCAATGGGGCCAGCTTCCTGGATGGCCCGCTCTCTCCCGGAGAGCTGGTGACCATCTTTGGCGCCAATTTGGGTCCCGATGTGGATCACGGTCTGGAGCTCGACGGCGACCACATATCCGATAACGTACAAGGTACCGGCGTTACGTTCAGCGGAATCCCAGCGCCTCTGCTTTTCACGTCTTCCAGTCAGATCAACGCAGTGGTTCCATTCGGGGTGGCAGGCCCCACAACCAAGGTTCAAGTCACGTACCAGGGAACCGCGGTGGCCTCCACCACCGTGCCGGTGCAAGCGGCGTCGCCTGCGGTCTTCGCGCTGGATGGCAGTGGGGGTGGGCAGGGCGCGATTCTGAATGCAGACGGCAGCGTGAACACCAGTGATAACCCCGCTGCTCGCGGATCGGTGGTGGTTTTGTTTGCCACAGGCGGCGGCGTCACCACGCCCGCGAGCCAGGACGGTTTTCTTACGACAGCTCCGTATCCGGCGCCCGAGCTTCCAGTGTCTGTTACGATTGACGGCCTTCCTGCGAAAGTCATTTACGCGGGAGCAGCGCCGGGTTTGGTTGCTGGCGTGATGCAGATCAACGTTGTTACGCCCGAGGGCGCCGACCCCGAGCCCTTCGAACAAGTGGTGGTAACAATTGGCAACTACTCCAGCCCGAGCGCCGTCACGGTTTCCTTGAAGTAGCTCCTCGCGATCGCAATCTCACCTGCTATCATTGTGAACCGATGAAGGAACAACCACGCTTCCGCCCATTCGTTCCGCAGAGCATGCAGATGCGCGAGTTCACGTTGCGCGCGCTGCTGCTGGGCCTCGTGATGACTGTAATTCTCGGCGCGGCCAACGCGTACTTGGGCCTGCACGCCGGCATCACGATCGCCGCAACATATCCGGCGGCGGTGATCGGCATGGCGGTGTTGCGCACGGTCAACGGCTCGGTCCTGGAAGAGAACATCGCGCGAACGGCGGGTCGATCGGCGAATCCGTGGCGGCCGGAGCTATCTTTACGCTGCCCGCGTTCCTCATTTCGGGCGCGTGGCCTTCCTTCAGCCCCAAGGACGCCTATTGGAAATCGACCGCGCTGATGGTGGTGGGCAGCATCCTCGGCGTGTTGTTTGTTTCGCTGGTGCGGCGCGTGATGGTGGAAGATCCGGACCTGCCGTTTCCCGAATCCGTGGCGGCGTCGGAGATTCACAAAGCCGGACGGCGCGGCGCGGAAGCGGCGAAGTTTTTGTTCTACAACCTGGGCCTCGGGGCGCTGATTCAATTCCTGGCCGAGATTCAGCTCTTCGCCGCCGACAAGGACTTTCTCATTCACGTCGGCCAGATGGGAAAGAGCGTGGTGAGATTGGGATCGCCGCAGCAGGCGTTGAGCGCCGGAGGCGTGACGCTGGCGTCCGGGCCCACCGTGAGCCCGGCGTACATTGGCGTCGGCTACATCATCGGGCCGGAACTGGCGTCCTTGAATTTCGCGGGCGGCGTGCTGGCCTGGGGATTCATGGTCCCGCTGCTGATCTTCTTCCTCGGCCCGCAATTGCAGAACTTTCTGCCCGGCGGGTTCCAACGATGGATCCTGGACCGAGCTTGATCAACGCCGTGTGGCGCTACATCGTGCGTCCCATCGCGGTGGGCGGAATGATGACGGGCGCCGCGTACACGTTGTTCCGCATGCGCAAAGGGCTTTTTGATGGATTGCGTCGAGCCGTATCCGACCTCGGTTCCGCCCCGGCACCCGAGGAAACCAGCCGCACCGAGCAGTACATGAGTTCGAAGGTCGTGTTTGGCTTGATCGCCATCATGTTTGGCTTCATGATCGCGCTGTATATTTACCTGTCGCATCAGGTGCTGGGCGGCATCGTGGCCGCGATCGTGATGCTGATCATCGCGTTCTTCTTCGCGGCCGTATCCGGCTATCTGGTCGGCACCATCGGATCCACCAACAATCCGATTTCCGGGTTGACGCTGACCACGCTGATTATCGCCGCTCTGCTCATGGTTTCTCTCGGCGTGTCCGGACCGGGCGGCGTGGCGGTGGTGCTGGGCGTCGCGGCCGTCGGCTGCGTCTCTTCGGCCGTCGCCGGCGAGCTGCTGCAGGATTTCAAAGTCGGCTGGTTCCTGGGCGGGACGCCGCGCCGGATTCAAATGGCCGAGCTGATCGCGGTGGTGGTGGCGAGCGCCGCCATGTACTGGCCGCTGTATATTCTGCAAGCTGCGAACATCAAAGAGCGGCGGAATCGGATTTGGCGATCCCAAGCTTTCCGCGCCGCAAGCCGGACTGATGGCCACTCTAGCGCAAGGAATCGTGGGCGGCGACATGCCGTGGCCGCTGGTTGTCGTGGGCGTTTTGTTCGGCGTCGTGATGATCATGAGCCGGGTGAAGAGCCCGATGCTGGTTGCCGTGGGGATGTATCTTCCGATTAACACCACGTTCGCGATTTTCCTCGGCGGCGTTTTTCGCTGGGTGACCGATTCCATGCGGCAAGCGCGCCGGCTACAACGAGGCGCAGCAGGCGCGCATTGAGAACGTGGGGGTCCTCACGGCCTCCGGCCTGATCGCCGGCGAGGCGCTGATGGGGCTGGTGATCGCGACCTTCCGCTTTATGGAATGGCCGCTGCCGAAGATCTTCACCGATCCTTCGTACTTGGTTGGCTGCCTGGTGATCCTGATGTTGGGAACGCTGCTGGTCCGGCTGCCGCTCTCTAAGGCCGGCAGTCCGGACGAGCCCGCGCCGCCCGCGGCGATGATGTAAGGCGCAACGCCGCGCAACCCCGCCCCCGCGTCCTCCGTCAGAACCTGTAGGGAAGAAGGATCGGCCGCCGGTGTAACGCGGGCCTCATGCACGCGCCCGGTGGCCGGTTATGTGCGGCACGACGGGCTCGATCCTTTAACATTAAATATTGCCTCGCATTAGTTCATCCGCCGAGTCCGGCAAGACCAGGTGGCCGCAGCTCTATCTGGGCGTCGCGTTCACCACGCTCGCCACTTTGATCCTGGAGCTGTCGCTCACGCGGATTTTCTCGGTCGTCTTCTACTACCACTTCGCGTTCCTCGCCATCTCGATCGCACTGTTCGGACTGGGCGCGGGCGGCCTGTTTTCCTATGTCGTCGCCGATCGCGGCGGTAACATCTTCTACCAACTCGGCGTCCTGGCGGTGGTGAACAGCCTTGCCGTGCTGGCGTCGCTCGTCTTCATTCTTACGCGCAGCGGGGAGTTCGGCAATCTCACCCTGGCGGGGGTTTATTTTGCCAGCGCCCTTCCATTTTTCTTCTCGGGCGCGGTGGTTTCCATCGCCGTCGGAGAAGCGATCCAGCGCGTGGATCGCGTATATTTCTTCGATCTGCTCGGGGCGGCCGGCGGTTGCCTCGCGCTGGTTCCGTTCTCTGAACTATTTTGGCGGTCCGAACACGGTGATTGCAGTTTCGGTTTTGTTCGCCGTGTCGGCCGCCATCTGGTATAACCTGGCGGGCACTCTGCGCGGACGCGCTGGAGCTGTCACGCTGGCGCTGGATTCGTTGCGCTGATGGCGCTGCAACGGAAAGGCCCACTGGATCGATGTCCGCTACGCCAAGGGCCATCGCATCGGACAGGAAGCGTTCGTGCGCTGGAATCCGATTTCCCGCATCGCGCTGGTGAATCCGAAGGGCACGCACGATCCGGAAATCGTCATTGATGCCGACGCGTCCACTGGCATTCCCGAATTCGATCTGGACCATCTGACCGATGCCGAGCGAGCCAACCTGCTGCACGAAGGCCCGGGGTTTCCGTACATGCTTCGGCCGGGCGCGAAAACGCTGGTGATAGGTCCGGGCGGAGGCTGGGACGTCGCGCGCTCGCATCACCGGCGGCAGCAAGGACGTGACCGCGGTGGAAATCAACCCGATCATCGCGCGCACCATCATGCAGCAGCGCTTTCCGGATTTGAGCCGCCGTCTCTACTTCCGGCCCGAAGTGCACCTCTTCGTCGAAGATGGCCGCAGTTTTGTGCGGCGCAGTCACGGAAAAGTATCAAGTGCTGCAGGCGACTCTGGTGGACACCTGGGCCTCCACGGCCGCCGGCGCATTCGCGCTTTCGGAAAACAATCTCTACACCACCGACGCATTTCGCGATTACCTGAATCACCTCACCGATGACGGTTTGATGGTATTCACGCGCTGGGGTTTCGAGCCGCCGCGGGAATCTTTGCGATTGCTTTCGCTTGCCATTGAAGCGCTCGGAGAATTGCACGAGACCGAGCCTTGGAAGCACGTGGTAGTGCTGCGCGATCGCGCGCAAAATGTCGATGCGTTTGGCGCTCTGGACACTGTGCTCATCTTCCGCAAGCCGCTCGGCGATGCGGATGTCGCGCGGCGTGAAGGCGGCATTGAGCCAGACCAATCTGCAGCTCGCTCTATATACCGGGCGACGCGCCTGCGAACGAATTTGGCGAACTGTTGAAGAGCGCCGATCCAGAAACGTTCTGGCGAAATTATCCGCTATAACGTCGCGCCGGTGGATGATGACCGGCCATTTTTCTTTTACACCGTTCAGCCCCGCGATATTCTGAGTTTCTTGAAGCAGGGCGGGCAATCGGCGGACTACAAAATCAATCGCGCGCTGCCGCTGCTTTTCGAAGTGCTCGGAATCAGCGTGCTCGCGATCATCGTCGTGCTGGCCTTCCCGCCGCTATTGCTGGGCGCGCGCCTGCCAGTGGAGAGAGGCGTGCGGCGGCTTTCTGCTGTATTTCGTCTGCATCGGCGCAGGTTACATCTTGATCCAAGTGGCCTTGATCCAAAAATTCGTTCTGTTTCTGGGCCATCCCACGTATGCACTTACAGTGATTATTTTTTCCATGCTCATTTCGAGCGGGCTTGGGCAGCTACTTCAGCCGCCGCCTGATACGCGAAGCTGGAAGTGCAGCTTGCGTGCTGATCGGGATTGCCGCCGCTGTAACCGTGCTGGCCTTTGTGGCGGCTCCCATCAGCGAATTTGGCGTCGGATGGCCGCTTCCCTGGAAAGCGCTGGTTACGGTGTGCCTGATCGCGCCGGCGGGTTTCCTGATGGGTATTCCGTTTCCCACCGGTCTTACGCGACTGGAGCAGCAGTTCCCGCACGCTGTCCGCTGGGCCTGGGCATTGAATGCGGCGGCCAGCGTGCTGGGCTCCGTCGTCGGCGATCTGCCTTGCGATCTACATCGGACTGCGCGCCACGGTGCTGGTCGGCGCGCTGTTGTATCTGGCCGCGCTGGCAGTTGTGTCGCTGACGAAGCAGAGCGGTTCCAGTCGCCGCCGAAATAGCGGCTGAAGTTCGTCTATGAAATTCGCGGTTGTCCCCGCCATTTTCTGCTTGTTCGGCTGGCCGCTTCTGGCGGCGCCGTCCTTGGATCCGCCTAAGCTGCGTCTCGACGGTTCGGCTCGGCCCTTCCGCTATGCCGTTGACCTCACCATCGTTCCCGATCGCGACACTTTTCAAGGCAGCGTCGATATTAACGTCGATGTTCGCACGCCTTCAGCAGACGATTTGGCTGAACGCAATCGGTCTCGCCATTCATGAAGCGAGCTTTCGCCCGAATCCGGCGCGGTCCTGGCGGCGAAAACCGTACCGGGCGGCGACGAGTTCATCGGCTTTTCTTTCGATCGCCCGATCTCGGGCAAAGGGCGTTCTGCACATCGCCTATCAGGGCAAGATCAGCCGCAACAGCAGCGCCGGAATCTTTCAGCTGAAGGAAGATCGCGACTGGTACGTCTACAGCCAATTCGAGCCTACCGATGCCCGACGCGCCTTTCCCTGTTTCGATGAGCCTAGCTTCAAGGTGCCGTGGCAAATGACGCTGCATGTGCCCAAGGATCGACCTGGCGCTGTCGAACACGCCGGTGCAATCGGAATCCAGCGAGCCGAATGGCATGAAGATGGTGCGATTCAAAGCCTCGCCGCCGCTGCCGAGCTATCTGGTTGCATTAGCTGTCGGTCATTTCGACGCCGTGGATGCCGGACGCGTCGGCGCGACGCCGGTGCGCGTGATCGTTCCCCGGGGCAAAAGCGCCGAAGCCGCCTATGCCGCGACAGCGATTCCGCAGTTGCTGAAATTGCTGGAAGACTATTTCGGTATTCCGTTTCCCTACGAGAAGCTGGATTCGGTGGTCATGCCCATCAGCGATTTCGCCATGGAGAACGCCGGACTGATCACCTACGCAGAAAGCTCGCTGCTTGCGAACCCGGCCACGGAAACCATCGATCACAAGCGCGAGCTGGCCGGCATCTGCGCGCACGAAATGGCGCACCAATGGTTCGGCGACCTGGTGACCACGGCCTGGTGGAACGACACCTGGCTGAACGAAGCCTTCGCCACCTGGATGGAACGCAAGATCCCCGGCGAGTGGCAGCCAGAGTGGCATTTGGATGTGGCGGCAGTGAATGCGCGGCTGGGCGCCATGCGCCAGGACGAGCTCGCGTCGGCACGCGAAATCCGGCAGCCGATCGAGACCAATGACGATATCGCGAACGCGTTCGACGACATTACCTATGAAAAAGGCGCCGCGGTGATCGAGATGTTCGAGCACTGGATCGGCCCGGAGAAGTTTCGCGAAGGCGTGCAGCTCTATCTGAAGCAGCATGCCTGGGGGAACGCGACGGCCGGCGATTTCGAGACAGCCATGAGCAGCGTCGCCGGCCAGGACCTTGCCCCGGTATTCAGCAGCTTTCTGGATCAACCAGGCGTGCCGGAGGTTTCCGTTGCGCTGAAATGTGGCGCAAAGCCGGCGTTAGAGCTGGACGCAGAAACGATCGCTGCCCATCGGATCGCAGGGCCAAGCCGCAGACCTGGAAGATTCCGTTCTGTGTCGCGTATGAATCGGGCGGCGTCGTGCATCATCAATGCCAGTTTTGTCGGATGAGACGGCGGATATGGAGCTGGCTGAGGCTCAGCGTGTCCGGCATGGCTTCTGCCCAACGACGGCGAAGCCGGGTATTATCAGGTCGCTTATCGCGGCGATCTCCTGAAGAAGGTCTTGGCCGACCGGCGCAAGCCACTTGAGCGTCGCCGAACGTGTGGGTGTGCTCGGCGACGTGGATTTGTCCGCTGGGCGCAGGCGAAATCCGCGGCGGGAGTTGCGCTGGCGCTGGTGCCGGAATTTAGCCAAGACCCCGCGCCGCAGGTGGTGCAGGCCGCGGCAAACATCGCCCGCCTGCTCAAGAGCGGCAGCGTGCCCGGCGACCTGCGCGAAAAAGGCGCGCGCTTCATCCGCCGGGAGTTTGGCGAGCAGGCGATCGCGCTGGGGTGGCTGGCAAAGCCCGGCGATAGCGATGACACTCGATTGCTGCGCCAGAAACTGGTTCCGTTCGTGGCGAGCGTCGGAGAGCAGAAGGAGCTGATCGAAGAAGCTGAAAAGCTGGCGCGACGGCTGGTTGCAGAACGGGCAAACAATTACGCCCGAAATGTTGGGACCGCTGCTGCGACGTTGCCGCGGAATTCGGAGACCGCGACCTGTTCAACTTGCTTCGAACAGCGGCCGTCCAGGAGCGCGATCATACGCTGCGCGAGGAATTGCTGGACGCGCTGGGCTCATTTCGCAATCCAGAGCTGGCCGCTGCGTCGCTGGATCTGCTGCTGTCCAAGGATTTCGATCCGCGCGAATCCTTCTTCCCCCTGCTGTTCGGTCCTTTGTCTTATGCGGAGACTCGCGACGTTCCGTTCGAATTTGTGAAAGCAACACCTGGATTCGCTGCTGAAGCGCCTCCCGCGCGAAGTCGGCGAAGACTATGCCGCCGCTCTCCCTACCGTGGGAGGAAGCTTTTGCGATGCCAAGCGCCGCGATGAATTGAATTCGTTCTTTGCGCGATCGCGTGAAGGATTACACCGGGGGCCCGCGCGCACTGGCGCAGACGCTGGAGGGAATCGACCTTTGCATCGCGGCGCGCAAGACGCTGGCGCCCGAGTTGACAGTTTCTGGATGGTGCTTGAGATCCACGTACCGTGAGGAATTCGGCTCTAGGCCAACGCCAGCGGGCGGATCGGCGAGCCCGTGCCACCTCGAAATTTGAGCGGCGCGGCGACGAAAACGAATTCGTGAATCCGCTTGCGCGACAGCTCTTCCAGATTCAGTGCCTCGATAATGTGGATTCCGCTCTCCACCAGCAGATGCACATGCACCGGCATGCTGGCCGCCGGCACCTTCTCGAACGCGATGGTGTCGGAACCTGCCGCGAAAACTCCGCGCTCGCTCAACCAGCGCGCGGCTTCCAGCTCGGGACCGGGGCCAGTCGCCGCGTGCCCGCCGCCGCAGACGATATCGCGCGGCAGTCGGGAAAAAGCGCGCCCAACCGGTGCGCAGCAGAACCACGTCGCCGGGTTCAATGGTGGTCTTCGCGGCCTGTAGAGCCGCTATTCGAGGTGATGCGGCATGATCGCAAAATCAGCCGGCAGCGCGTCACTCGTCTCGCGGTTCATCTTCGGCGGCGATGTCCAGCAGCACGCCGCGCCGCAGGATAGGATCGACCGTGTCGATACTGAGCTCGCTGAATCCGCCAAAGTGGCTTTGCACCGCGGCTGCTTGAACTCCACCGTGTAGTTTGCCGTCGCAAGAGAAGTGGCACAACGCATCGATGTGCGTGCCTACGTGTCCACCGAAAGCGATGGATTCCGCCGAAGAGCTGACATTGCCTTCCAGCAGCATGTCGCCGTGTTTGCGCGTGAGCCCGAACAGATAGGGCGGATGCGTTGGAAAATGCGGCATGCCGGGAAGTAGGGTTGCGCCAGATCGTAAATCGTGTGCTGTTGGAGTGCAGTCGAGCAGCTCCTTCACCGGCGGCGGCCCTCGGCCTGCTTTCGGGTGGCGTGTCGCATACGCGGTTTGGCGGGAGTGACCAGCGCGTCTTTCGAAGCCCAGCGGCCCAGGCGATAGCTGCGCTGTATAGCCGGCCGTGAGGTTCGAGATCGTGATCGTCACGGTTCCGCTGGCGTCGATGGAGTACTTCTCTTCGATCTCCTGCGACGGCGCCGCTGCCGAGTGCGCACCGGGACGTTGTCCGCGTCGCGCAGCGCCGGGATCGAACGGAAATTGAATCGTCGTCCCAGACCGTCACGTCGCCGCGCGGCTGGCCGTCTCTCGTCCAGATGGCTGCATTCCAGATAGCGGAAGTGGCCGATGTTGTGAACCGGATGGTAGCGCCGCCGGATTTCGAGCGGCCGTTCGCCGGGGCCGGGCAAAGCGGCGCCCTTTTGGAACAGCGGATCGAAAATAATGCGTTGCCCGGCATCGCCTTCGCGCCACACGCCGAAATAGCGCGTGAACTTCTCGCGCAAAACGTACCCGGCCTGCGCATCGGCTTGAATGGCGAGACCGAGCGCCGTGGCCGATCGCGCGTGCACGGAGCGCTGGACGCGTCTGCCGAATTGCTCCCGCAGAACGCGGCTGACGATCGGCAGCTCGCTTCCGCCGCCAGTGACGTACAGCGCTTCGATGCCTTTGTCCGCCGTGCGCTTCGAGCAAGTCCTCCACCACGTGCAAGCGTCTCCTCCACCAGCGGCCGGCAGCGCTCGTAATAATCGGCCACCGGGACCGTCACGGTGCCCCATCCTTCCCGCACGTTGCCCAGATCGATCACGATGCGCCGCGTATTCGGATTCAGCGCTTCTTTGCGAAGGCGGCACTCTTCCAGCAATCGAAAATGCTCGGCCTGCGAGAGCGCATGGCGCTCGTCGTTGGAGGTGGCCATCTCCGCCAGGATTTCGTCGAAATCGTCGCCGCCCAAAGTCGCGATGCCTTCGGTGGCGAGCGGCCGGTGAGTTTTCTCGCCCACCTCCACCAGCGATGCGTCGAAGGTTCCGCCACCCAAATCGTACACCAGAATGACGCCGTTCATTTTGTTCTTGTGGCCGAATTCGATGCTGGCGGCCGAAGGCTCGTTCAACAAGCCGATCACGTCGCATCCGGCGGATCGAAAAGCCTCCACCGTGAGAAAGCGCTGGTTGCTGTTGGCATTGGCGGGAACGCCGAGCATCACTTCGAGCTTTTCCTGCGGCAGCAACGCCCGCAGCGCCGCCGCCATTTCGCGCAGCACTTGAATCAGCGGCACTTGCTGATCGGCCAGCTCCAGAATTGTGTTGGGACCCGGCATCCTGCAGCACGCGCTTGAGCGACCGGATGATGGTCCAGTCGGGATCCTGCTGGCACGCCCAAGCCTGCCATCCGTACAGGCGCTCGCCGCCGCGCACGGCAACCAGCGAAGGAAACCAGTCCACGTGCGCGCCATCGGGGCTCTCAAACGAAAGCAGCGGATAATTTCCGCGATCCACCGCCGCAACAACCGTGCGCGTGGTGCCGAAATCGATTCCTAGTCTCACCGTTGGCCGTTTCATTCGCCGATTGTAGCCTGCCATCGCGATTGTGCTCACCTGAAATGACTCAGCCGCTGTGGGACACTGGAGGATTGCCGATGTTCGAGAATTTCCACGGCAACGCGAAGGTCGCGCAAACTCTGTTCGCCATGACGCGGCAGGAGCGCATCCCGCAAACCATTCTGCTGGACGGTCCCGAAGGCGTGGGCAAAGCCACGCTCGGCGCGGCGCTTTGCGGCGGCGATGATCGGCGACGCGGAGCAAGATCGAACACGACGATCTCAGCCTGGAAGCCAACGCCGAGACGATCGCGGAGCGCGAAAAATGGCCGGCCGACAAGCGCAACGAAGATCCGCTGCTCTTCGCCACGCATCCCGACTTCCTGACTTTTCCGCCCGACGGGCCGCTGCGCCAGATCACCATCGAGCAGATGCGCCTGCTCAAGGAACGCGCGCAATTCAAACCGCTGCACGGACCGCGCCGTGTTTTTCTGATCGACCACATTGACCGCGCCAACGAGCAGGCCGCCAATTCGCTGCTCAAGATACTGGAAGAGCCGCCGGAGCATCTGATCCTGCTGCTGGCGGCCGAGAATCCCTACGATCTGCTGCCGACCATCCGCTCGCGCGCCGTGTCGTTCCATTTGGCGCCGCTGTCGAACGCGGAGATGCAGGCTTTTGCTGCGTCGCGCGGCCTTCCAGGATGCGGAGCGGCGGATCGCGCTTGCGGCGGGCAGCCCGGGCCTCGCCGTGTCGATGGATCTGGAAGTGTACGACGAGCGCCGGACCGCGATGCTGAAGCTGCTGGAAGTAGCCGCCGGGCAGCGCGCCGTTCGCCGAGTGGGCGAAGTACGCCGAAGCCATGGCGCCGCGCAAGCTGGAAAAGTTGGACGCGCTCTTGAGCATTCTGTACGTCTTGCTGGAAGATGTGCTGCTGCTGGCCGAGGGCGCGCGGCGAGAGATCCGCAATGCCGATATCCGCCGCGATTTGGAGGCGCTCGCGCGCCGCGTTTCGTTCCGCTGGATCCGCGCCGCGGTGCAACGAGCCGATGAGTTATCGGAGCTGGTGCGGCGCAATATTCAGAAGAGCATTGCGCTGGACGCGCTGGTTGTGGAACTGCGCGCGTCTGGCGGTGTAACCGTCGCGATGCACGAGAGTCTGGTCCAGGGCTCGCTTCCTTGCAGAGGCTCCCGTCAGTATGGTTCAATGTTCTTAGTTGAGCTTCTAGAATCCTCCGAATGGCCCCGGCCGGTTTCTACTGCGTTTCGGGCCTGACTGGATCATCTCGAACTATGGAGCGTGCCGTGGAGTCCGGGAACCGTAAGTTAATCCGTCCGTCTTTGAACGAAGTGAAAGACCAAATGAATCGCCGCCCCCCAACAATCACCAGAAGAAAACCGCTCCTCCGGATCAAACCAACGCCGAGAATTTTTACTACATGAAGCAAATGCAGGCCAAGACGCCGATGGTATTTGTGATGAAAGATGGGGAAACACTCGAAGGCGTGATCGAGTGGTACGACAAGACCTGTCTGAAAGTAAATCGCGACGGCCATCCGAACCTGCTGATCTTCAAACCGAATATTAAGTACATGTACAAAGCGGGGATACCGGCGACTAGAGCTTCGCGTAAAGCTTTGTCGCGCATCGCGAGGCGATATTCCCTGCGTTCTTCGGCCTCCGCGAACCGTCGCTTCTCGTCGTCAGTCTCGGGAATCACCGGCGGAATCGGTATCGCGCTGCCCGCTCTTGTCAATCGCGACGAACGTGAGATAAGCGGACGAAGTGTGCTTGACGTGTCCCGTGAGCAGGTTTTCCACCTGCACGCGCACGCCGACTTCCATCGAGGTTCGAAACACGCGATTGACGCTGGATCGCAGGATGATGAGTTGTCCGATGTGCACGGGATGCAGGAAACTCATTTGATCGATGGAGGCCGTCACCACTGCGCAGCGGGCGTGACGCACCGCGGCCAGCGCAGCCGCGAGATCCACCAGGTGCATCACCTTTCCGCCGAGCACATTGCCCAGCGTATTGGCGTCGGTGGGCAGCGCGAACTCGGAATACTCGGAGATGGATTCGCGCACGAAACGCCCAGGCAACTCCGGACTCATGCTTCGATCGCCTGCGCAAGTAACTTTCGAGGAAACCGCGCCCGCTTGGCGCGACTAGTGTGGTTCGTGAGGCGCTCGCCAGGTCCACTTCTCCGTGCTCGCCGGGCCAGCAGTCTTTCTCGAACACGTATTGAATCCTTATCAATTCGCCGACTTCTCTGCCATGATGTGAAAGCGAATCGCGTCCGCGGCCGGCCTGCGCCGGGAATTGCTCGCATCGCCCGCGCCCGTAGCCGAAATTGCAGATCTCGCGCACGTGCGTTTCGTCCGGTTGAATGTGATTGTCTGGCGCGCGGCACTCGCCCGAAAAAGCGTCGCCGAGCGGCAGGCGCGGCGGCACACTCCACGGGCTGGTTTCGAATCGCGCCACGGGGTAAAAATACGGGCACGCCATTGCCCGGTATAGTAGCACGTAGGGACATGAAATCGAATCGAAGCTCTCAAGGCAATGGTGGCGCAAAATCCTGCTGACGCGTTCGCGCGTTACGGCTTGGCGATGGAATTGATCAACAGCGGTGAACTGGCGAAGCGGCGTGGAGGAGTTCCGCGCTCTGCTGGAACACAATCCCAATTACGCGGCAGCCTATTTTCACGGCGGGCAGGCGCTAGAGAAACTGGGCGACGTCGAACAGGCGCGCGAGCTCTATGAGAAAGGCATTGAAGTGACGCGCCGCACGGGCGATCAGCACGCGCGCAGCGAGCTGCAAGCCGCGCTGGATATGTTGCCGATTTAGTCTTTCTCTTCCTCGCCCTTGTGAAGCTGCTGCGCCAGATAATTCTCGAAACCCATTTCCGCAATCGCGTGGAGTTGTCCCTCCAGGTGATCGACGTGCTCTTCTTCGTCCTTGAGAATCTCCTCGAACAGCGCGCGCGACGCGTTGTCGCCCACTTCGACCGCCAGCTTGATGGCGGAGTTCAGATGGTGGACCGCATCCAACTCCAGTTTCAAGTCGCTTTCGTATTGCGCCTTGACGTTCTTGCCGACGTGAATCGGGCCCAGGTCGTTCATGTTCGGCGTTCCGTCCAGGAACAGGATCCGGTTCATCAGCTTTTCGGCGTGCACCATCTCTTCGATCGATTCCTTGCGGTAATCCGCCGCCAACCGGAAGTAGCCCCAGTTCTCGCACATCTTTGAGTGCAGGAAGTATTGATTGATGGCCGTCAATTCGGCCTTGAGGGCGATGCTCAAATGTTCGAGAACTTTTTCGTTTCCACGCATGCCGCAATTGTATCTGAAGTCGTGCTAGGATGACGGACAGCAATGAAGAAAATTGCTGTTTCTTATTCCTATGCTCGCCGCCGCTGCCGCTATTCCCGATCTCGCGCAACTTCACAAAATGATCGCGCGTTTCCAGCCGACGGAGCTGCGCGTAGACGTGTCCAAGCTTTCGCGGGGCGACCGCCAGGCGCTGCCCAAGCTGATTGATGCCGCTCGCGTGTTGAACGACATCTTTCTCACGCAAATGTGGAGCGGCAATCAAGCGCTATATGCGAAGCTTCGCCGCGATACCACGCCGTTGGGCAAGGCGCGGCTGGACTACTTCTGGCTGAACAAATCGCCCTGGTCCGAAATCGATGACCATGAGGCGTTTCTTCCGGACGTGCCCGCCGAAGAAGCTTCCGGGCGCGAATTTCTATCCTGAAGACATGACGCGCGAAGAATTCGAGGCCTGGGTAAAGACGCTTGCAAAGCCCGAGCGGGAACAGGCTGAAGGCTTCTTTACGGTGATTCATCGCGACGCGAATCGCAAGCTGCACGCCGTTCCTTACAGTCAGGAGTATCGCGCCGATCTTGAGAAATCGGCGAAGCTGCTGGAACAGGCAGCCGGGCTCACGGACAACGCGACGCTGAAGAAAGTTCTTGACCGCTCGCGCGGCCGCGTTCCGCTCCAACGACTATTACGAGAGCGACATCGCATGGATGGATCTAGACGCCCCGATCGACATCACGATTGGGCCCTACGAAACCTACAACGACGATATCTTCGGCTACAAGGCGGCGTACGAAGCTTATGTCAATTTGCGCGACGACGCCGAGACAGCCAAGCTGAAGTTCTTCGCCGATCATATGCAGGAAGTGGAGAACAACCTGCCGATCGATCCGAAGTATCGCAATCCGAAGCTCGGCGCGAGCTCGCCCATTCGCGTGGTGAACGAAGTCTTTGCCGCCGGCGACGGAGCGCATGGCGTCCAGACCGCGGCTTACAACCTGCCGAACGACGAGCGCGTAGTAGCCGCTGAAGGGCAGCAAGCGCGTGATGTTGAAGAATGTACAGGAGGCGAAGTTTCATTCCACGTTGGAACCGATCGCGAAGCGCGTGCTGTCGCCGGCGAGCCAAAAGGATCTAAGCTTCGATTCGTTTTTCACGCATATCCTGGCGCACGAGATGAGCCATGGCATCGGGCCGCATCAGATCACGGTCGCGGGGCGCGCCACCACGCCGCGCCAGGAACTGAAGGAGCTGTACAGCGCGATCGAAGAGGCCAAGGCGGACGTCACGGGCCTCTTCATGCTGCAGCATCTTTACGACAAGAAGCTGATCGAAGGCGGCCCGGAAAAAGAGCGCCAGTTGTACACGACGTTTCTTGCGTCCACGTTCCGCACGTTGCGCTTCGGCTTGAACGATGCGCACGGCAAGGGGATGGCGATGCAGGTGAATTACATCACGGACAAAGGCGGATTCGTCGCGCATCCCGACGGAACCTTCGAAGTGAACTTCGACAAGATCCGAGGGGCGGTTCGCGATCTGGATCACGAACTGCTGACCTTGGAAGCTACCGGCGACTATGCGCGCACCAAACAAATGCTGGACACGTTGGGAGTGATTCGTCCGGCGATGAAAAAGTCGCTCGATGGATTAACTGGAATTCCGGTCGACATCCAGCCGGTGTTTGTAAGCGCGGACGAGATCGCGCCCGCGTCAACCCGCTAGTTTAGAAATGTCGTTGTAGATTACGAACGCGATCACTGCCATCAGGAAAACGAACCCGAGGCGAAAGGCCGCTTCCTTCACTCGCAGGCTGAGATCGCGACGCATGAACATTTCCACAAGGAGCATGAAGATCGCGGCGCCATCCAGCATCGGGATGGGCAGCAGATTGACGATCGCCAGGTTCAGGCTGAGTCCGGCCATCAGACCAAGGTAGGCGATGGGTCCTTCGCGCGCTTGCTCACCGGACATCTGCACGATTCCGATGGGCCCGGCCACGGACTTCGGCGACATGCGCCGCTCGGCTACACCGCGCAGGAATTGATAAATGAAGGTGGCATTCTTGGCGTTTTCGTGGATGGACTCGGCGAGCGCCTGCGGGAACGGCAGACTGACGAAAACCACGCGGCGCTCCAGGCTCACGCCAATCATCCATTCCTTAGTGCCGTTGTTTTCCGACACCATGGGAGTCAGATGAGCCGTCGCGGGTTTTCCGTTGCGTGAGTAAACCACGTCCACGGGCTTGCCGGCATTGCTGATTGATAATGTCGTGAACCTTGGGAGTGGAATGAACTGCCTGGCCATCCACGCTGACGATAATGTCGCCCGGCTGCAAACCGGCTTTGGCCGCGGGTGAGTTGGAGAGCGCGCTCGCGATTTCAATTTCGCTCTGCTCGCCCCAGCCCGCGAATCCATAGCCCGTTTTAGGATCGAGCACCGGAGTCACCGTGACCAGCTTGCGTTCTCCATTGCGCTCAATCCAGACGCTCAAAGGATGGCCCGCGCTGGCCGCTTCTTTCAGGTAGATGTCTTCCCAGGTCGGGTTGGCGGTGTCACCGATTTGCACGATGCGGTCGCCTTCGGACAGGCCAGCTTTGGCGGCTGCGCTATTGGGCACAACGTAACCAATCTCGGGCGACGGGTGAGAAGGAACCTTGGGGAACCGGACCATAAAGAGTCCGGTGAGCACCGACACAGCCAGAATCATGTTCATGGCGGGGCCGGCGAACAAGATGATCAAACGCTGCCAGCGAGGCTTATTCAGGAAACTGCGTGCGTCTGTGGCGTGTTCGTCCCCGGGTTGCTCGCCCACCATCTTGACGTAACCGCCCAGCAGGATGGCGGAAAAGCGAAAATCGGTCTCGCCCTTCTTGAAGCCGAACAGGCGCGGCCCGAACCCGAAGCTAAACGTGTCCACCTTGACGTCGAAGAAGCGCGCGGCCCAATAATGGCCCAGCTCATGAATCAGGATCATGACCCCGATCATGATCAGGAACCAAAAAATGTTCTGTAAAATGACGAAGCTCATATGATCTAGGCCCCTACCGGCTGTCGCTGTGGGCGGACGTTACCCGTGCGCTCCCGAACGATGTTACGAGCCGCGGAACGCGATTGTTCATCTATTTCCAGTATCTCTTGAACCGACGCGGCTTGCCGCACCGGTATGCGGGCCAGCGTCTCTTCCAGCACTGCCGCGATGGAAGGGAAGGAAATCTTCTCCGAGAGAAAAGCTTCGACCGCGATCTCGTCGGCGGCATTGAGTGTGCACGCGGCCGATCCACCGGCACGTAGCGCTTCGTAAGCGAGCCGCAGCGCGGGGAATTTTTTCGTGTCGGGCGCCGAGAAAGTCCAACTGCGAGATTCCGTCCAGTCGATGCGCGGTACGGGCGCCGGATCTCTTGCCGGGTAGGTGAGCGCATACTGAATAGGCATGCGCATGTCGGTGGCGGAGATCTGAGCGATCACGCTGCCGTCGGTATATTCGACCATGGCATGCACCGAGGACTGTGGATGGACCACGACATCTACTTCATCGGCAGAAAGCCCGAACAACCAACAGGCCTCGATTACCTCAAAACCTTTGTTCATGAGCGTGGCCGAATCGATGGTGATGCGCCGGCCCATCTTCCAGGTGGGATGGTTCAGGGCATCGGCAGGTGTAACTGCCGCTAACTTGTCGGCTGGCGTCTCGCGAAAGGGCCCACCCGAGGCCGTCAGGATCAGCCGCGCCACTTCACTGCGCTTGCCGGCCCTGAGGCATTGGTGCGCGCCGTTGTGCTCGCTATCCACCGGGATCAGCTCGGTGCCAGACTGTTTCGCCGCTTCGATCACCAGTTGGCCGCTGGCCACCAGCACCTCCTTGTTGGCCAAACCAACGCGTTTACCGCGCCGGATCGCCTCATATGTGGCTTCCAGACCAGCCACGCCCACGATGGCCGACATGACGAAATCGACTTCAGAATCGATCGCGGCATCGACGCGCGCTTTCGGGCCCCAGCTCAAGTCGGGCCAGACCCCGCGGGACATGCCAGAATTACGGAGCCCACTAATTAGACTCTCGTGAGACTCCTGGGTTGCCGTAACCACGATCTGTGGCCGAAAGCGGTGGATTTGTTGGACTAAGAGGTCAACATTCGAGCCAGCAACCAAGGCGTGGACGCGATAGAGTTCGGGGTGGCGTCCAACCACGTCCAATGTGCTGACACCAATGGACCCGGTGGACCCAAGGAGGGTGAGAGTCTTCAATCGCCCCATTATAACGTCAAACTAGTTCTGGCCAGCATCTTGAGAGATTGGAAAAACGAAGCCAAAAAAGTGGAATCCGGCTGCAGGGTCGATACGTCAAACCATTGTTTGATCGTGGGTTTTCTTTGGAAGACCAAACCCTTTCGGGCGCCGGGGAGGGTTGCTTCAGGGGTCTTTAATGAGGTTAGTCTCGCTTTGGTGGGAGTTGCCTCCCCGGCTTGATTCCAATAGTAGTATATGATTTTGCGGAACGCAACAGTTTTCTGTATTTTTCTTACTTACCCTTGACCTCGACGCCGGCCCAGCGCTCCATGACGCGGATGGTTGCGCACAGGTCGTCCTCGCCGTAACCCTCTGCAATTGCTGCTTGAAAGACCTGCTCGGTGAGGCTGGTCATGGGCATGGGCAGGCCCATTTCCTGGGCCGATTCCAGCGCCAGCCCGATGTCCTTGTGCATCCACTTTGTGGAAAAGTTGGTCGTGAAGTCCCTCCGGAAAACGAAAGGAGCTTTGAAGGCGATGAGTCCGGATTTGGCGGCGCTGTGGTCCAGGATATCGAGCATCAAGTCGGGCGCGATGCCGCCCTTGGTGCTCAGCACCATGCCTTCATTGAATGCTTGCATCAAGTTGGCGAGGATCAGGTTCTGCGTGAGCTTGGCTTGGAGGCCAAGTCCCGGGCCGCCGCAATAGTAGAACTGCTTGCCCATGGCTTCCAGATATGGCTTCGTTTTTTCGAAGACGCCGTGATCGCCGCCGATCATGAAGGTGAGCGTCGCATTGATGGCGCCGGGTGTGGAACCGGTGCAGGGCGCGTCGAGAAAATGAATGCCTTTGGCGGAGAGCCGCTTGCCAATCGCGCGGCTGGCTGAGGGCGAGATGGTGCTGGCATCGGCAACGATGGTCCCGGGCTTTGCGCCATCGATGACGCCGCTCTCGCCGGTCAGCACCTGCTCCGACATCTGCGTGTTGCCAACGCAGGCGAAAATATAGTCGGCCTGCTCGGCGACTTGCGCGGGCGTGTCGCAGGCGACGGCTTTTTCTTCCGAAGCGAGCTGTTTTGCTTTGCTCGCGGTGTTCGACCAAACGGCTACCTGATGTCCGGCTTTCGCGAGGTTGCGCGCCATCGGATAACCCATGAGACCGAGTCCAAGAAATCCAAGCTTTGCCATACCAGGAAATGGTAGCAGTGTGGGGGCGGGGTGGTGGGGTCAGTTTGAACGTGATCGCGCACCGAGTGTCGCCTGGCATGACGGGTTGACTCTGGGAAATTCGCGATGCCTGGGATTCTGAATCAGCATCGACTATGATCAAGCCAAGGTGTATGACGATGATCCGAAGTCGACGTCCGAAATGAACATCGTGATAGTCATCGGCATAGTCTTTGTCTTGCTGGTGGTGGTCGCTTATTTGCTGTTCTTCCCAGAGGGAAGTCGCTACGGCGGTTCTCTCTGATCGCGCTGTCGTCCACGTTCAAGAATGATTTCAAACTGACCCACTACCGGACCTGCGGAGCTGATGCCATCAACTGACCGCGCGGAGCGCCCGCTCCACCGCTTTGGGCTCGTGCGCGATCACGGCAAGCAGCGTCCTGGCGGGGCCGTCCGGGATTCGGCGGCCCTGTTCCCAGTTCTGAATCGAATCGAGCGAAAATCCGAACCGCGCGGCGAATTCTTTCTGGCTGAGTTTCATGCGGGTGCGCATCTTTCGTACATCGTAGGCCTCTGGGATGTGGACGCGCATGCCGGGAACGTCCTCTCCGCGAGCCCAGGCATTTGCTTGCTGCATGGATTCAATCAGGCGCTCACCTAGCGATTTCTTGGCTTTGCTCATCGTTTGCCTCCTGTGAGATTTCTAATGTACTCCTGCACTTCTGCTTTCAGGCGTTTCTTTTCGTCGAGACCAAGATCGGTCTTCTCGCTCTTCGCATAGACATCCAGAGCGAGCAACGGAAGCGCTTCACTGTGAAAATAGTAAATGACTCGCGCGCCTCCACGTTTCCCTCTACCCGGAATGCCCATCTCAGTTTGCGAACACCGCCGGTGCCCGCAACGATTACTCCCGCTTCCGGATTCAAGCCCAGAAAGTCAACTAGCTGCAGACGCGATCGTTCTCCAAGAATCCGGTCTGCTTCCTTTGAAAATGTTGGCGTTTCAGCGATCGTCATCGGAACTCGACCCTCGTCCACGTGGGCCAATTATACGCCAATGGCGTACTTCTTTCAATCTTGGGGGATGAGGGAACGGGCTACTCGCCCTAATCCGCGGCCGCGGAAGGTCCGTTCTTGCCGGCCAGGATCTTGAGGACCAGGAGATCCGAGGGATGAAAACTCGCCACGGCGATGTGGTTCAGGTCTTCGTCGGTTTGCGCGATGTGGCTGCGGATCAAAGTGCGCAGTTGATCGACCGTCACGCCTAACTCCTGAGCTGCTTCCACCTCGGAGTATTGCGTCTGGTTCGATTTAGTAAGGAGGGTGCCGACGTTCATGATCCTATTGCATTCTAATAGGCAGGCACACTCAGCCCCAATCGGGTGGACAACCTATCTGTAGTCTTAGTATCTCTTACGAACTTTCGTACTAAGGTTTGGCGCAACCGTGGTACTGTCTTGCCGCGACAATCAGCCAATGTCGGGGATGTTCTGCATGGCGTCGTTGAAGCGATTCGTGAAATTCGGCATGCACGATGCAAGCGTCAGTTCGACGATCTGATCGTCATTGAAATACTGCTTCAGTTCGGCAAGTGCGGCGGGACGGAGGGCCGATGCGCCGCGTGTCACGCGTTCGGCGTAAAGCAGCACCGCCTTTTCCTTGGCATCGAACGCCGGGCTGCGGTGAAAAAAGGCGAGGGCCTGGATTTGCGCATCCGTGACGCCGTTCTTCTTTCCTGAGGCCGCGTGCGCGCGGTAGCAATATTCGCAGCCGTTGATGAGCGATGCTTTCAGGTAAGCGAGCTCTTTGTATTTCCGCTCCACCGTCCCGTGATCGATGACGGCACTGTAGAACGGCATGAAGGCAGCGAACGCTTCGGGAACTCGCGCCATGGTGCCGAAGAACGATGGCACCTTGCCGAAGTTGTGCGTCAGCTTGTCGAGAATGGGTTGGACTTCGGGCGCCGCGCTCTCCTTGGAGACCGGGCTGATGACGGGGGCTGTTTCAGTGGCTGTTGACATGGTAGTCCTTCGTGGATTGCTCCTACTTGGTGGATTGTAGCAGTGCGGAGGCCTGGGGCATCGGCTGGTAGTCGCGATAGGTGTCGTTTTCGGTCGAGTTCTCGTTGAAGAATCCGAGCGCGGTCGAATTCACGCGAACCGCAAAACGCACGGGCATCCAAACGTTGTCCATGACGGGCGCCTGTTCCAGATCGAATTCGGTTCCCGGACCGACTTTGGCCAGAAATCCGAAAAAGCTCACAGGTTTGACGACCTCAGCGTGCACCTTCACCCATTGGTTGGAGGCCTTGTCGATCCAAAGCTGGCCCTTCATCCCTTTGAGTATCCGCGCCTCGCGATTCGGCGCCTCGTATCCTGGCTTGGGTTCCGCGTTGAGGACGAAGCAGGCGCGCCCGTCCACTTGAGCCTCGCCCGTCAGACGAAATTGAAACGCATCCACCATTTCCTGGAGCATTTCATGATCGTGGGAGCGCTCCTTGTCGAACTTGGCGATGCGCCGTTTCCGTTCGCGATCGGATTCGTTGCGCCGTCTTTCGATCTCTTTCTGAAGCTTGCGCTGCTCGGCGGCCTTTTCGTCGGCTGCGAGCGATTGGTCGTTAATGGCGGTAACAAGGTTATAAGGTGATCCGTCGATCATCAGCACGCGATAGGTCTTGGCCGTAAGCGGAGAGTGCCGCTTGCTCACAACGTCGCGTTCCAGGAAGGAATATTTGGGAGCCTGCGCCCAGTCCGATTGGATGGCATCGACAGAACGGCGGATAATCTGGTCCGTATCCGGAGTCGCTGCTTCAAGCGCAACGGCAGTGGCTACCGCGAGAAACAATTCACCTCGCATTGGGCACCTCTGCCAATTAGACGCGCGGCCGCTTAGAGTCGCACAACTCCTTACAGACGTACTTCGAGAGTAATCGGAAAATGGTCCGAGCCATCCACGCCCCGGAGCACGTTTGCATCCCCAAGCTCAATGGGGCCTCGTACGAAAACCCAATCCAGCGCGCCGATGATGAGGTGCGTCCGGACGTGCCGGTCGCCGAAAGCGTTGCGATATCCAGCCTGGCGAAGCCGTGGGACCAAAGCCGAGCGAGGGGGCTTGGTATTGAGATCGCCCGCGATGATCACGGAAGTTTCCGGCGGATAGCGTTGCGCGTCCTCCAACACTTCCTCGAGTTGCTCGAGGCGCAAGTGGTCGTTGCCGCGGCTCTCCAGGTGAAGGTTGTAGACCACCAGCGGCTTGCCGCCGTTATCGAGTTCGGTGATCAGGGCGACGCGGCCGCCCTCGCGCCGTTGCAGCAGCGGCAGTGGATGAACTCAGCAGCGGGCGCGGTTTCCAGAATCCCGATTGATGGGCGAACCGCAGCATGCGCGAGGAACGGATGGGCAGTTTCGTGAGCAGCGCCTGGCCGTGATAGGCGGGATTCTCCGGCGTGCCTTGGCTGAGTTCCTCAAATTCGGGCGCAAACACGTAATTCATCTGGAATGTTTCGGCGAGCTTCTGAGCGACATCGATTCGGCCGCTGCGGCGCGCGCCGAGGTCCACTTCCTGAAAGATGCATAGATCGGGATTGAAATTGGCGCATCTGGTCTTCAATGTCATCCAGGTGTTTACCGCGATCGATGTTCCAATCGAGAATCGTGGCGCGGGCGCGAGGAGCAACGTCGCGCGAGTAGCTGCCCGAGCGGAGGGTCTGCAGGGCGTCTGGAGCGGGCGCCGTGGGAGGGGACGCGAAGCCCAAGGAAAACGCCAGGAACGGGCCGCTTTTCCGCAGCGCCGCTTTCAATCCAGCAAGCACCACAGCCTTTAGTTTATACTTGAAGGCGAAGTCGCGTACGGTTTCATCCCACATCAGGAATCGAACCGCTTTCAAGGATTCGTATGACCATTATTTTGACCATCATCCACGTGATCGTCTGTTTCTTCCTGATCGTGGTGGTGCTGTTGCAAAGCGGGAAGGCCGCGGACTTGGCCGGCGCTTTCGGGGGCATGGGTTCGCAGACGGCGTTCGGTCCGCGCGGCTCGGCGACCTTGCTTTCCAAAGCGACCACGCTGGCGGCGGCGTTGTTCATGGTGACGTCGCTGGCGCTGACGATCCTGGCCAATCGCGGCGCTTCATCGACGGGCAGTATCCTGGAAAAAGTAAAGGCTCCGGTGACCAAGACTGTACCCGCGAATCCAGCGGCGCCGCAGAAGAGCGTGCCGGTGACGGTTCCGCCGGTGCAGCAGCAGCCGGCGCCAGCCAACAAGAAGTAGCGGTTTTTCACGAATGCGGTCGTGGCGGAATTGGCAGACGCACTAGCTTGAGGTGCTAGCGGGAGCAATCTCGTGGAGGTTCAAGTCCTCTCGACCGCACCAAAACATTTTGTTGGCATCGCGCTGTACATGGGCTTCCCGGCGTAGGAGAATGAGAGGCCGAGGTCTATGACTTTTCCTGCGCGTCGCGTTCGACCGATATTCGCGGCATGTCTGGTGTGGGTGGCGACACTGTCTGCCGCAGCACAGAGTGTTTATCCAGGTGCAACCAAGTACACTCCTCCCGACACCAAGGAAACGCGCGAGGCGTTGAAGTCCATGCCTCCCGGCACGGAAGCTGACATTTATCTCAGCAACGACCCGTTCGAAAAGGTCGCGGCCTACTACAAGGGCGCCGGGAAGGAATACACGATACCGGGCATGCCCAAAAACCGCAAACTACCGAGCGGCCAGGAATTGAAACAGACCTTTTTCATTTTCGACGGGGCGAGTGACCTGTCTACGTCCAAGAGTTGGGGCCAAGTTCAGCGGCCCTTCATCGGGTCGATGGGGCCGAAACTCGAACCTGAAGACGTTCGGGATGTGACGGTCATCACACTCACACATAAGAAATGAGATACTCTCGGCGGGCGGTGCGCCGAGTCTGGGAATGAGGCTTCCATGTCGATTACTGCTCGATTGATAGCGGCTGTTAGCGGGTTGACGCTGGCCGCTGCCCTCGCTTCGGCCGACGATAGCGCTCGTTTACTGCGCGTGGATCATTATGTCCGCGTGCATTCCACGGTGCCGGCCATCGCCGGACAGACGGCGCAGATCTATGTGCGCGAAGTGGTGCAGGCTGGAATCGCGCTGCGTGGACCGGCGGCAAATCGGGTGGCGCTCTTCGTGCACGGCGCGGGCACGCCCGCCGAAGTGGCTTTCGACGTTCCTTTTCAGGACTACAGTTGGATGGCCTACCTGGCGCACGCGGGGTTCGACGCGTTTTCCATGGACATGACGGGCTATGGGCGCTCCACGCGGCCTGCTGCCATGAACGATCCGTGCAATCTCTCGCGCGAGCAGCAAGCCGGCTTCATCCCCGCGCTCATCGCAGCGCCATGTTCGCCCAGCTATCCGCACCCGCTCACCACCATTGCGTCGGACTGGAACGATCTGGGCGCCGTGATCGACTACGTGCGCGCGCTGCGTCATGTCGAAAAGGTGAGCCTGCTTGCCTGGTCGCTCGGGGGGCCGCGGGCCGCGGGCTATACGGCACGGCATCAGGAACAAATCAGCCAATTAGTGTTGCTTGCTCCCGCGTACAATCGTGCCGGCGCGGCCGATCCACCCGCGCAGTTGCCGGCCGATGGAACCACGATGACCACGCAGTCCCGCGACGAATTCACTGCGAATTGGGCGCGTCAAACCGGGTGCGCCGATCAAGTGGACCCGGCCGCGAGCGATTCGGTGTGGGAACAGATGATCGCTTCCGATCCGGTGGGAGCCACCTGGGGAACCGGCGTGCGGCGCGCCCCGCAGGTCACGGCTTGGGGCTGGAATTCGGCCGTAGTCGCGAAGACGCAAACGCCGACGCTCATGGTGACTGGCGCCTTCGACAAGCAAGTGCCTTCCGAGCGCGTGCGCGACTTGTACGCCGATCTGGGCGCCGAGCACAAAGTCTTTGTCGATCTGGCTTGCTCCTCGCACAACGCCATGTGGGAGAAGAATCACCTGCTCTTGTTCCAAGCGTCGGTCGAGTGGTTGACCAAGGGCGCCGTGAACGGCGTGCAAGATGGGATGCTAAAGCTCGGATACTAGGGTCCAAAGTACCCGCTGATGTCGATGAGCAGATCGGTTGGATTGCTCACGAACACGCTGATCGCGCCACCGCTTCCCGCGGGAATGATGGCCGCGCTTCCAACCACCCCGGTATTCTCGAAGTTTACCGACGCTGCATTTGGTAACGTCTGTCCGGCCGGGTAGGCCGTCAGGTAGCCGCCCGGATTTGAGGTAACCACCGTCATATTCAACGAGTACGCCTGTGCGGAATCAGGAATGCCACAAGAGCTGGCCGGCATCTGGAAGTCGCGGCTCGCGCCGCCTACCAAAGAGGGCGTGCCGAATCCTGCGGGAAATCCGCTGGCGGCTCGCGTATCGGCGGCCCGGCACGGCGTCAAAGGATAGAAGAATAGTGCGCCAGGACTGCCCGTTGGCGCGAAGTAGCCGTTGATGTCAATTACCAAGTTGGTTTTGTTGCTGACGAAAACACTGATTGGCCCGCTGGTGGCCGTTCCAGCCGGAACTATGGCCTCATTGCCGACCACGCCTCCGTTCAAGTCGTTCAGTGTCGCCACGTTTGGAAGGGGATTTCCAGCCGGCCAAGTTGTCAGATAATCTAACGGTCCGGGCGGCACCACCGTCATGCGGACTGCATAGGCTTGCGCCGTCGAAGGAATGCCGCACGAGCTTTTTTGCACCGGAAAGGTTCGCGTCGCTCCGCTCGCCAGAGCGGGTGGGCCGAACACTCCCTTAAACCCAAATCCCGAGCGTGTGTCCGCTACCCGGCACGGGGTGACTGGATAGAACGCCAGGCCCTGCGAGGTGGGCGGCGCGAAATAGCCGTTGATATCGATGACTACGTCGGTCGCGTCGCTGGCCAAGAGGCTAATCGAGCCATTCGTTCCGGCCGATACGATGGCGGCGTTGCCCACAATGGCTCCCTTGAGGCGAATTCAGCGTCGTGGCCACCGGAGTCGCCATCCCGGCTGGCCAAGCGGTCAAGGATTGCAAGGCGCCCGGCGGCACCACGGCAATGTTGAGCGAATAGGCCTGCGCCGTTGCTGGAACGTTGCAAGCGCTCTGAATTGGGAAACTGCGGGTAACTCCTCGCACCAGCGACGGTGGGCCAAAGGAGCCGCTAAAACCAAAGCCCGTCCGGGTATCGGCGATCCGGCAGGGTGTCAGCGGGAAGAATGCCATGCCCGTGGTTGCGGTCTCGCCGGCTTGGTTCACTGTAAAAGAGTGCCCGGCGATTACCAGGGTGCCGATCCTTGCGACCCCAGGATTGGCGGGAACGGTGAACGTCACGATGCCGTTACCGGTTCCCGAAGCTCCGCCCGTGACCGCAATGAAGCCCGAGCTATTGACCACCGTCCAAGGGCAACCGTTGGCCGCGGTCACGGTGACTTGGTCGCCTCCCGGGCTGGAGGTGAAATCCTCTGAGGTTGCTCCATTCGAAGTGAGGCCAACGCTGTAAGTGCAATTCAGCAGGCCAAACACGCCGACTCCGTTGGTGGTGCCCACGTAGACCTTGCCGTTTGCCACCATCGGAGTGATGAACTTATTTCCGTCGCCGAAGTGGTCTCGGGAACTCGGCGCCTGATTGCTGTTGTAAAGCTCATTCGCGAGATTCGAGGCATCGTAGGCGTGCAACACGGCCGGCGAACTATTCTCCGCCGCCCACACGATCCCGTTCGCCGTTCCGTTGGCCGAGATCGACGGCGTCGTGCCTGGATACCCAAAACTGGTGGGACTTTGGGATGAGGGCGACCCGCCAAACGAACCGCCGGACCAGGAGAACGCTTGGAGCGATTGACCGACTGGACCGTAGTACAGGGTGTTGTCGAACCACGCGGGGCTTGAAAATACGCTTCCTCCCAGCCCGAGTTGTTGGAACACGGCATTCTTCTTGGAGTGGAACTTGCCCATATTGGTGCGGTCCACAACGTAGCCAGTGCCATCTTTCCCGGCGCCGACAGCGAGCGAGCGTGGTTCGCCGAGCGCGTCATTCAGCGTTGGCAGAACCATCGCGCCGCCCGATCCCAGATCAACGTCACCGTTCGATTCACTCACGGTATTCTCCATGGTGAAGTAGTCCGCCACAGCCAGTCCGGTTGCGGTGGAAAGATTCATGAACGCGTTGCCGTAGTCGCCTTTGGAAGGAAATCCGCCGGCGTTCAATTTCGTGTCGAAAGTTCCGTTGGCAATCAGGAAGAACAGATTGCCGCCGGAGTCGGCCGCGGGCCCCGCGCCGGCTTGCCACACCGAGCCCTCATTGCCGTTCGGCGTCAGGTCCAACACGCTCACCCGCGCCAGCGTGGACTTGTTGTATCCCATGATCCAGGCCGAATAGGGCCCGTCGTCGCAGTGGGAGGCGAAGGATGTATACACAATTCCGTTGGAAATGAGCAACGCTGCGCGATCCTTATATTGTTTCGGATCGAACGTTGTTATGCCGACCCGAGCTTTGGGGCCCCGTGCTGGGATAGCTTGCCTCGATTTCCACGGGCCCCCCGAACTCCTCGCCGCCCGTGGTCAGATCGAGGGCATGCAGGCGCTGATGATATTGATTGGAGTTATCGATCGACATCGTCACCAAATAGATGGTCCCGTGCGGGCCGCTGGTCAAATCAATCGCCGGCGTTGAGGTTATGCCAATTTGCGGCGTCACTTGACCGCAGCCACGGTCGTCGGAGGCCTGTTCCCCGATCACGAGCGGCTGTTTATAGAGCTGCGTGCCCGAGTCAGCGTCGAAGGCGTAGAGGCTATCGTTCTCGGTGACGACATAGAGTACGTTGTGAGTGCCCTGGGAAGGAATCGTCACGGAGGGAACATACAGCGGCTGCGCATCCACCAAGCCGTCCACGGACAGCGTAAAGAGCTTGCCGAAAGTCGAAAAACTCACATTCACAGGCGTGAGGATGGTCTCGGTCAGGTTCTGACCAGTCCGGGCAGCGTCATTGTGCCATGTAAGAACGCCGGTCTGGGCCGAAAGCGCTGACGGGAACGCCAGAAAAGCGCCGGCAACCACCTCGAACCAGCGTTGCTTGAAACTGAGCATAAGCTACTGACGCAAGCATAGCCCTTGGTGTGTCAGCGTACTATCCATCGCGAGCCTCAGTTGGTGATGGCAGAATACCTGAGTAGCGAATACCCGAATCAGCTTGGGATGCCGGCTTTGGGAGCCTTGCATGCAAGACGGATTTGGGGTAGAATTCTTACGGGCCTACGGTGCGGACAATCCAGAAGAACATTTGTTTTGCTATAGCTTACGCGGCCTTGATGGGATCGTCCCTGGCGTACGCCCAGAGCACTCCTGGTCCTTTGGCTTCACCTCATCGGGCGCTGCTCGATAAATATTGCATTGGCTGCCACAGCGACCGCGCCAAGACCGGTGGCTTAACGCTTGAAAAGATCGACGTGTCGAATGTCTCCGCCAATGCCGAGACGTGGGAAAAGGTGATTCGCAAGCTGGGCGTGGGCGCCATGCCGCCGTCCGGCATGCCGAAGCCGAGCCCGGCGGACGTCGCCTCTCTCGTGACCTATTTAGAAGCCTCGCTGGACAAAGAGTACGCGGCGAATCCGAATCCCGGGCACGCGACGCTGCATCGGCTGAACCGGACGGAGTACGCCAACTCGATTCGCGATCTGCTCGCGCTGGATGTTGACGCTTCGTCGCTTCTGCCGCCGGATGACGAAAGCTACGGCTTTGACAATAATGCCGACGTGCTTGGCGTCTCTCCCGTGCTGCTGGAACGCTATGTTTCGGCGTCGCGTAAGGTGAGCCGGCTGGCGGTGGGCGATCCCACGCAGGGCGCGGTGGCGCAAACCTTCCGGACCCGCCCCGATTTGTCCCAGGGCACGCGTGTGGAAGGCATGCCGCTCGGCACCCGCGGCGGCCTCCTGATGCATTACAACTTCCCGCTGGACGGCAAGTACACTATCAAGATCGTTCTGGCTCGCAACACGGTGGATGTGATCCGCGGTTTGGAAGAGGCGCACCAGATTGAAGTGCTGGTGGACGGAGCGCGGGTGTTTCTGGCATCCGTCGGCGGCACCTCCGACACCGAGGCGCTGGTAAAGAACCCGGCTGAAGCCCGCATGATGATCGAGTCGCGGTTGCAGGCGCGTGTTCCGGTGAAGGCCGGTCCGCGGACCATCGGCGTGACGTTCTTGCAGAAGGACCAGGCCGAAGACGACTATATCCTGGAGCCTTTTATCCGGACTACTCTTGACCCGGTAAATGAAGCGGGTCTCCCGCATGTGGATCAAGTGGTGATTTCGGGGCCCTACAATGCCAGCGGTCCGGGCGATACGCCCAGCCGGCGCAAAATTTTTGTCTGCCGTCCAGCCAATGCAAGCGAGGAGGTGGGCTGCGCCAAGAAGATTCTTTCGGCGCTCGCGCAGGCACGCGTATCGCCGGCCGATCACGCCCACCGACATGGAGACGCTGCTCAGCTTCTACCAATCCGGTCGGAATCAGGGTGGAAATTTTGACGCGGGCATCGAGCGGGCGCTGCGGTTGATTCTGTCGAGCCCCGAGTTTGTCTTCCGTTTCGAGCGCGATCCGGCGACGGTGGCCGCGGGCTCGTCCTATAAGATCGACGATCTCGAACTGGCGTCGCGGCTTTCGTTTTTCCTGTGGAGCAGCATTCCCGATGACGAGTTGCTGGATCTGGCAGCCGCCGGACAAGCTGAGCAATCCGGCCACGCTCGACAGCCAGGTGCGCCGCATGCTGGCCGATCCGCGCGCGCAGGCGCTCGCCACCAATTTCGCCGCCCAATGGCTGTATCTGCGCAACCTGAAGAACTTCGCACCCGATCCGAACGAGTTTCCCGATTTCGACGACAACCTCCGCCAATCTCTGCTCACCGAGACGGAGATGTTTTTCGGCAGCGTCGTCAATGAAGACCGCAACGTTCTGGACCTGCTGAACGGCGACTATACGTTCGTCAACGAGCGGCTGGCGCGCCATTACGGCATTCCCGACGTCTACGGTCCGCGCTTCCGCCGCGTGACGCTGACTGACGATCGCTCGCCGCGGGTTATTGGGGCAGGGAAGCGTCCTGACCGTCACGTCGTATGCCACCCGCACTTCGCCCGTGCTGCGCGGTAAGTGGATTTTGACCAATATTCTCGGCACGCCTCCGCCGGCGCCGCCGCCCAATGTTCCCGCGCTGAAGGAAAACAACGAAGGCGGCAAAGCTGCTGTCGGTTCGCCAGCGGCTGGAGGAACATCGCAAGAACCCGGCCTGCGCCAGCTGCCACAAGATCATGGATCCGCTGGGATTCGCGCTCGAGAATTTCGACGCGATTGGCCAGTGGCGGGCCAAGAGTGAAGACGGTGCGCCCATCGACGCCTCCGGAGTTCTGCTCGATGGGTCCAAAGTCGATGGGCCCACCACCCTGCGGGCGGCTTTGATGGCGCGGCCCGATATTTTTGTGACCACTCTGACCGAGAAGCTGATGACCTACGCTCTTGGCCGCGGCGTGGACTTTACCGACGAAGCCATCCATTCGTGCCATCGTCGCCAAAGCCTCTGCCGACAATTACCGTTTTTCGGACCTGGTTTCGGGTATCGTGAAAAGCCCCGAGTTCCGAATGAAAGTGAAGACTGCGCCGGACGCCGCGAGCCCGGCGGTGAAGACCGCGTCACTGTCGCGGGAAAACGTAAGTCATAATTAATTAAGGAGCCGTCGACCATGATGATCGTGACCAAGAAGCACCTGTCTCGCCGGACGATGCTGCGAGGCATAGGGGGCGCGGCGATTTCGCTTCCGCTGCTCGATTCCATGATCCCGGCGCTGACGGCGCAAACCAAGACCGCGGCCAATGTAACTCCCGCGCCTGGGATGCGTCTACGTCCCGCACGGCGCGGTGATGGACAAGTGGACGCCCGTCGGCACGCGGCTCGGACTTCGAGTTCGGCCCCATCCTGAGCGCGCTCCAGCGGCATCGCGAAAACGTCATCGTGGTCAGCAACCTATCCCATCACATGGCCGAGGCGCTGGGCGACGGAGGCGCGGACCATTCGCGCGCCACCGCCACGTGGTTGAACGGTACCCACGCCAAGAAGACCGAGGGCGAGGATGTGCGCGCCGGCACCACCATCGATCAGATGATCGCCCAGAAGATCGGCCAGAGCACGCGCTTCCCTTCGCTCGAACTCGCCACCGAGGACATGACTGGGCTGATTGGCGCCTGCGATGTCGGCTACAGTTGCGCCTACATGAACACGATTTCCTGGAGCACTCCCACCACGCCGTTGCCGATGGAGATCAACCCGCGTGTGGTCTTTGAGCGCCTGTTCGGCGAAGGCGGCACGCTCGACCGAGCGCCAAGCGCGCATGGAAGAAGACAGGAGCATCCTGGATCAGATCACGGGAGCGGTTCCGCGCTTGCAAAAAGGCCTGGGCGCGAAGGACCGCACGCGCATGAACGAGTACCTGGAGAACATCCGCGAGATCGAGCGGCGTCTGCAAATCGCGGAGAAGAGCGCGGGTTCGCAAGTAACCATGCCGAACGCGCCGGTGGGCGTGCCGGATTCCTACGAAGAACACGTCGGTCTGATGTACGACATGATGGCCCTGGCTTATCAATCCGATGCCACGCGCGTGTTTACCTTCATGATGGCGCGCGAATTGAGCCAGCGCAGTTACCCGCAAGTGGGTGTGCCCGATCCGCATCATGCCACGTCGCATCATCAGGACAATCCCGAGAAACTGGCGAAACTGGTCAAGATCCAGAATTATCACCTGACTTTGTTCGCGAAATTCCTGGACAAGCTCAAGTCCACGCCCGATGGCGACGGCAATCTGCTGGATCACACCACGTTGCTCTACGGAAGCTGCCTGAGCAACAGCAATATTCATAATCACAATCCGCTGCCGACGCTGTTGGCGGGCGGTGGCGCGGGTACGCTGAAGGGCGGACGCCATGTGAAGTATCCGGAGAACACTCCGATGGCCAACCTCCTGCTGTCCGTGCTGAACAAGATGGGCGTGCCGACGGACAAGGTCGGCGATAGCACCAGCGGCATCGCGGACGTTTAAGCAGCCAAGGAGACTAACATGCGTTCTCTACTCGCGGGAGCCTTGTTCGCCGCCGCCGCGTTCGGCGCGGCGCAGCACGCAGATGGCCGACGTCGCCATGAAGGGCGACATGGATTCGCTCCGCACGCTTGTCAAGCAGCATCCTGGCGACGTGAACGCCACTCTGCCGGATGGCGGCACGGCGTTGCTCTGGGCGGCGTACTGGAACGATGACGGCGCGGTGAAGGCGCTGCTGGCCGCGGGCGCGAACGTGGACACGGCGAATCGCTATGGGGTCACGCCGCTTTCGCAGGCCTCGACGAACGGGAATCCGCAAATCGTGGAAGCGCTGCTGAAAGCCGGCGCGGACGCAAATACTTTCCAGGCCGAGGGTCAGACAGCGCTGATGAGCGCGGCCCGCGCGGGCAGCGCCGAAACGGTGAAGATTCTGCTGGATCATGGCGCCGAAGTGAACACCAAGGAAAGCTGGCGCGGGCAGACCGCCCTCATGTGGGCCACTGCCGAGAATCATCCCGCCGTTGTCCAGGTTTTGGTGGACCATGGCGCTGACGTGAATCTCGTTTCATCCGTATTCGACTTCAGCGGCATGAAGCCCAAGCCGGGCGACGTGCCGATGCACTTCCCGCGCGGCGGATTCACGGCGCTGCTGTTTGCCGCTCGAGGCGGGTTCACCGAATGCGCGAAGATCCTGCTCGATCACGGCGCCGATATTAAGGCCGCCGATCCCGACGGCACCAGTGCCCTGTTGCTCGCGATAATCAACGGCCACTACGATACGGCCGCGTTCCTGCTGAATCTCAAGGCCGATCCCAATGCCGCCGACTCCATGGGGCGCGCCCCGCTTTTCGCCGCGATCGATATGCGCGATCTCTACGGAAGCAATCGGCCGGCGCCGAAAGACACGAACAAAATCGAGCCGATGGATCTGATCAAAATGCTGCTCGACAAGGGCGCCGATCCGAACGCCAAGCTGACCAAGCTCATCCCGCCGCGCGCCGTTCTCGATTTTCCCGACATGATGATGGGTGAAGGCGCCACGCCGTTTCTGCGCGCCGCCAAGTCCGCCGACGTTCCGTTGATGAATCTGCTGCTCGAAAAAGGCGCCGATCCTAAGGTTGTGACCAAAGCGGGCGTCACGGCTCTGATGGTCGCGGCCGGGATGGGTCACTCCGAACACCATCCGGCGCGGGGAGCAGCCCATCGAAGCGATGAAGATCTGTCTGGAGAAAGGCGTGGATATCAACGCGGCCACCGACAAGACCCTTAACACCGCGCTGCACGCCGCCGCTGGGCAAGGGACCGATGACATCGTGCAGTTCCTGGCCGATCATGGCGCCAAGCTCGACCTCAAGGACAACAAGGGACGCACGCCGATGGATGTCGCGCTGGGTCTCAAGGCCGATGCCGTGGGCGTGGAGGTTCACCAAAGCACGGCGGACCTGCTGCGCAAGCTGATGGGCCCTGCTCCGGCGACAACCGCCGTAAACACGGCCAACCAGAATACTCCGGCGCGCTAAGCGGCGTTTGCCGACGGCATGCTGCTTGGCCGGATCGGCCGCCGTGTCTGGCGGACCAGGGTGCGAGACAGCCGCTGGATGGCCCGATAATAGCGCGCTTTCGCCGCAGCCACCGAAATCGACAGATGCCGCGCCGTGTCCGCGATGTTCATGCCGTCGATGGCCCGCAGCCGGATCATCTCTTTGTACGCCGGATGCAGCGACACCAACGCGTTCTGCACCACGCGCGCCGTCTCATTTTCCTGACACTTGCGGAAGGGTGAATCGCTCGATGTTGCACTGGCGAGATCCTCCAGCCGGTCGAAATCGAAGTAAAACACGCGTGAGCGGAAGTCCTTCCGGCGTTTACTGCGCACCTCGTTCACCGCGATGCTCATCAGCCAGGTCTTGAACTTGGACTCGGCGCGGAAGTCGGCGAAGTGAGTAAAAGCCTTTACGACTGTCTCCTGCACGATGTCTTCGGCGTCAAATTGGTTGCCGACCATTCCGAAGACGAAGCGGCTGAGCGGGAGCAGATTAGGTTCAAGCAGTTGGTTGAATTCTTGTTGGTTCGGCATGGCGCGATGGAGAGTGCAACTTTGCTTCCGCGCGTAACTTATTGATTTGAGGAGCGTGGTGGGGCAGGCGTGTCGAATGGCCGACCCGTCTATCGTGTCGCGTCGTCTCGGACCTCAAGTACGATCTTGCCTCGGGTATGTCCTTCGACCGCCAATTGGAAGGCGTCGCGCGCGCGGGCCAACGGCAGAATGCTCGCAACGATGGGCTTCAGCAGGCCTGCGTCAATGAGCTCCGCCATTTCTGTCAATTGGCCGCGGTCCGGCTCAACGATGAAGAAGATGCCGCGGGCGCCGTGTTTGGGCGGCTCGTTCTCCTGGATCGGTTGGACCACCGATACGATGACCCCTCCCGGCCGCAGGACCTTCCATGAGCGCTCCACCACGTCACCGCCCACGGCATCCAGGACGACATCGATGTCGCGAACCACGTCTTCGAAGCGGGTTTTGGTGTAATCGATGGTCTCGCCGGCGCCCAGGCCACGGAGAAAATCCAGGTTCGCCTCCGAACTGGTAGTGATTACGTGCGCGCCTTTCCAGCGCGCCAACTGCACCGCCAGCGTGCCCACGCCGCCCGCGCCGCCGTGGATCAGGACCTTCTGACCCCGCTGCAATCCGCCATGCGTGAACAACGCCTGCCAGGCCGTCAGGCCCGATAGCGTCACCGACGCCGCGTGAGCGTGATCGATCGTGCGCGGTTTCAAAGCGAGATTCGTGGCGCGCACGGCGACGTACTCCGCGGCCGCCCCGTCGCGAGGAAAATCGGTGAGAGCATACACCGCATCGCCGGGTCCGAGATCCCACACTCCGCGTGGCACGGTTTCTATGACGCCCGACATTTCATGGCCGGGAATTGTGGGCAGCCTCGGCGAGCCGTCGGGATTCTGATAAGTCTGATCCCACGTCAGTTCGGTGCGAGTGATGCTAGTCGCGTACACCTTCACCAGAGCGTCCTCCGGCCCGGGCACCGGCTTGCGGCGCGTCTTCGTAGACCAGTTGCTCGGGACCTCCGCGTGCGTGCAGCCGGATGGCTTTCATTGATGATTTACCCCGGGCGATTCACTCCAAATCCCGCGGCGGTCAAGCCGCTGAGAATGAACTGCACGGCAATTGCCATCAGCAGCAGTCCCATGAAGCGCGTAAGGATGTGGATACCCGTGTCACCCATGCGCCGGCCGACTCGGTCCGCGGCTGCCAGCGTCCAGTAGGAAATGACGGCCGTCAGAGCGACCACGACGATGATCGACACGCTATGTTGCCAGCTAGCCGACTGGGCCATCAGCGCCATCACGGTGGAAATCGACCCTGGCCCGGCGAGCATCGGGACGCCGAGGGGGACGATCCCAACATCGTCTTTCTCCATGGCCTGCTGGGTTTCCGAAGGAGTTTCTTTCGTCTGCGAACGGCGCGCTTGCACCATATCCAGCCCGATGAGAATCATGATCAATCCTCCGGCGATGCGAAACGCCGGCAGAGTGATTCCGAACATCTTGAAAATCAGCGTTCCGCCCAGGGCGAAGCCCGACAATACGAGAAAGCAGGTCCAGGCGGCGCGTTTTGCCATGTGCCGGCGTTGCTTCAGTTCGGCCGCGGCCGTGAGGACCAGGAACGACGGGATGCAAGCGATGGGATCGACGATGAAAAACACCGAGCTGAAGGCGAGCAGCAGGAACTGAATATGGTCTTGGATAGAGCCCAGCATGATCCGGCTCTTCCAGTGTCGCATTCCCTCCGAACTGAGGGCCGTGGAAGCGCGTGCTTAGCGCCACAACCAATACGCGAGCGCGGCTGTGGCTGCCAGCCCCATCACAATTCCAGCCACGATAGCTTGTGTCCAGTTGATTCGGCTTGTGCGTTCCACCGGTTCAGGTTGGCTGGCGCCGGGCTCGGGCTCCTGAATCGGGTCCGCTGCGGGCGCGCCGGTGTTGAGAGGTGCGCCGGACTCGCGCGCATCCGCGGCGGTTGCCAGCATCGCGAGAGCTTCCTCGGGCTGTATCTCCGATGTCTCTCCGCTAAACTCGCGAATTTTCTCTTCGATGCGCTTGAGCAGTTCTTCCGGGGCCTGCGTCAGACGCTGACGGACGTGTGGCGGCAATTCCGCGAGCACCTCTTGCGCGCTGCGTGGCGCCAGCGGCTTCACGACATCGTAGCCCAGAACGTCGGCCAGGCGGCAGGCGACGTGTACAATGCGCAGAACATCGAGTTGGTTTCCCTCGCAGGCGTCATGATGGCGTCCTGCGATCACGGCTAGGTCCGCGGGCAAACCCCAGCGCTCGGCCAGCATTCGTCCCGCCTCCGCGTGATGCACGCCGAAAGTTTCCTGCTCAAAATCCAGAAGGTCCAGGCAGCGCTCCGCGGAGTGGCGGATCATTTCCTCGTATTCGTCCGGATACGCCACTAGAAGGCCCAGCCGGCCGATATCGTGCATGATGCCGGCGGTGAACGCTACGCTGGTGAACATTTCGCAGGCGATCGCGATTTCTTCGGCCAGTACAGCGGTGGCCACGGTGTGCTGCCAGGAGCGCCGCAGAGCCTCGGTCTTAGGCGCGCCTCCGACGTAGGCGGCCGCGGCGTGGGAGAGCGTGATTTGCCGCGTCAGGTCCAGGCCTAACAGAGCCACCGCGCGGCGCGCGCTGGTGACATTCGCGATAAATCCGAATTGAGCCGAGTTGGCGCGTTGCATCAAGCGCGCCATGAACGTAGCGTCGCTACTGATCAGGTCGGCTACATCGTTCGCATCCACGGCGGGGTCGGCAAGCATCTCCAACAGCTTGGCCGCCACCGGCGGGAACGGCGGCACTTTCTTCAAACTGTCCGAAATGGTCGCGGCGGACCTCTGCATACGTAAGCCTGTGAATTTCTATCGTCTGTGGCGGCTTACGGCATTAGACCTTTTGTTTCAAACATTTCTGGGTAGTTTCGGTTTAACTGGCCCGTGCAGCCGCGGGGTACTATTGCGACGGCAAAATCAGTTCGCAAGGTTGCGGGTTCCACTTCGATCCGTCCGGTTCGCGGCGAAAATGGCTGCTGACCACCCAGGGCGCAGCCAAGTAGCGCGGGTCCTCGAGAATCTGCGTCTGCACCAGATACTCGCTGTCGCCTCGTTTGTGAACGTCGTAATACTCGGTCAGCACCGCGTTCGCGCTGAACGGCACTCCATTGTTGCGGATGTACCCGGGCTTGATCCGAGTGGTCACCACTTTCAACGTTCCTCCCAGGCGGCGCGTGTCGGGCGGGGGCGGCGGTGATGCCATGCTGGCATCGCGGAACCCGGGCGTATTCGGATCCTGCGCCGAGATCTTCGACGTGTAGGCTCGCATCGATTGCGGCGTTTGCCATTGCGCGATGGAGAAGCCCTGCATCGCGGGCTCGCCCGAGGGCTCCACAGGGCCAAATCGGAATGCACGCGTCTGTTTTCCGGCGTCGATCTCGACTTTCAGCGTTTGGTCATTCGCCCAAGAAATGTGCAGCCGCGCCGGCTCCCGCATGATGTTCGGCGCACCGTAGCTCAGGCACTGCTTGCCCTCCGCGATGTCTTTGGCGGGATCCCAGGTATCGGCCACGCGCTTGCCTTCGGCATTGAGCGGGATGCTGTAATAATCGCCCTTCGGCGCGTTCAGCATCCGATAGCGCCAGTCCTCGGTCACCAGCGCGACCCAGTAGCCGGTGAGATCGATCGGAGCGTTTGGTTGCTGCGTTTGCGCGAAGGCGCACGCCGGCAAGAATGCGAGGCTCGCAAGGAGAAGCCGTTTGGTCATTTCGCGAGGCTCCGGTAGACGGCGTCGACGAACATTTCTCCGGTCCACGCGCGCGTGCTGTAGCGCCGGTCATAGTCGCGGCTCAACCGCGCTGCCTTCACCTCTTCGAGCGTCTTGCCCTTGTGCAGCATGTCCTGCACGCGGTCGCGAATGATGGTGAGCATGTCCCGGTAGTCGGTCACGTCGGCTTGATCGCACAGGCGGCCGTGGCCGGGAATCACCATGGTGCCGCCTTCCTGCATGGAGCGCGGCACGGTCAAATCCAGGATGTGATTCAGCGCCTTGATTTCTCCCTGAATGCTCCCGCCGCGCTGCAAATCGATCACCGGATAGCCCGTGGTGAGAAAGATGTCGCCTGCCGCGATTACGTTCGAGCCACGGAACAACACGATGCTATCGCCGTCGGTGTGGGCATTCTTTTCGCCGAAGATCTGGACCGCTTCTCCGTTGAACGCGAAACTCTTCTCATCCAAAAACGTGAGCGTCGGCCAGGCATCGCCCGACACCCCCGAGCCATTTCGGCTGAAGCGTTGCAGAACGTTGTCCTGCGCGAATAATGCGACTTCAGCCTGTGTCTGAAAGCCTCGGGGCGACGACCCAGGTTTCAGCAGCACGGCGTTGGAGCTGTTGTGATCCGCATCGGGGCCGGTGACGATCACGAAACGAACCGGTTCGCTGGATAGCTTGCGAATCTCGGTGAGAATCGTGTCGCGCAATTGCGCCGGCCCGGTGTCCACCAGCAGCACCCCGTCGTGGCCAGGATCTTTTCCCACTTGAATCGCGATGTTTCCGAGCGTGCTGGCGAACATGTACACGTTGCCCTGCACGTGCCGCACCTCATGGGGGACATCTTCGGCCCACGCCAGCGCGACCGTGAGCGCGGCAAAAATCGCGAGGGCCTTCATTGCTTGGCCTCGGCCTTTTTCTGATGCTCCTGCTCAAACTGCACTTCAAAGACTCTGGCGTGCGGGATCACCATCTGCTTCAACTTCTGCCTGTATTCCGGATACATGGTCTCGGCGCCGCCGCGGCTGGCTTCAAAGGGAACGCCATATTCCTGGGAAAACTCGCGGATTACGGTGTTCGTTCCCGGCAAGTGATGCGGCACCCATCCATACGGGCGCGGAATTTCGGGACTCGGCAGGCAGGAGCCGTAGCCGGCGATCGGCGTGAAGACCTGGTACGGATTCCAGACCCAACTCTCGGTCCGCACCAGGGGCTCGGTCAAATACACTGGATCTTCGGCGATGCTCATCAGCGTCAGGTACTTGTCGTGCAGATCGAAAAATTCGGTCAACGTCGCTTCATCGGAGAACGCGACGCCGTTACGGCGCAGGTAGCCCGATTTGATGTGCGTCGTCTCCACCCGCAGCGTGTCCCCTTCCCACGCGCCGGTGGAAAAACCGGCCCAGGTATGCGGCGCGAATTGCGACGGATGCGGGCGGCCATCCATCCAGATGGTTCGCGGACCGGTGTAGGTGCCATCGATGATGAACGCGACGATTCGCCCCGATTCCGGATCGTTCATGGTTGAGATCTTCAGGCCCGTGGGCGCCCGCATGGCATAGATCGCTGAATGCGGGATGCACTGGTGCTGGAGCACCGAAACAAGATCGCCATCCCATGTATCGGCCCTCAGACGATCGTCGTCGTTAATTGGGATGCCCAGGTAATCGCCCGCGGGCGAGCCGGGGTCGGTGCGCTCCAGCTCGTCTTCGTGGTACATCGCGGTCCAGACGCCGGTGGGGTTGAAACCCATGCCGCCCTGCGCGAACAATGAAGCGCCCGTGAGCGCGGCCATGGTGGCGAGCAAAACAATGCGGGAAGCGGCGTGGATCATGTGTTCCAGCGCGTATTGTATAACAGTTGCGAAAAACAGGGAACATGCGCGGCTCGGGCAACGTATCCTTCCAATGCACCAACCTTCTTCCTGGGCGCTTCCGCGATACTGATATGAGACTTATGCCTCGATTGCAAATCGCAGTCTTAACCACGATGTTTGTCTTATGTTTTGGGGCCCACGCCTCCGCACAATCGGAGATCAGCGTGCAGCCGGCCACCGGAGGTCTCGGTTGGCTCACCCGGCCCTATCAGGCGCGCAACATTCCGCCGATCCGCCTGACCAATTCGCCGCGCCTGGAGTCGCTTCTCCGCGCAGGCAACCTGTATCTGACCGCGCAGGACGTGGTCGCGCTAGCGATTGAAAACAACATCGACGTCGAAGTGCAGCGCTATGGACCGCTGCTCGCCCAAGAGGTGTTGCGGCGCGCCGAGGGCGGCGGAGCCTTGCGCAGTGTCGGAGCTGCCGTGGCCGCGGGACCGCAAAGCGTCAGCCTTGAGGGCGTCAGCGTGAACAATTCGGGCTCAGTCGGGCTCTCCTCAGGCACCGGCGTCAGTTCGGGCGGAGGCATCGTCACGCAGTTGGGTCCCAACATTCCGTCACTTGATCCGTCGCTGTTCGCCTTTGCCAGTTTCCAACATTCCAGCATTCCGCAAAGCAATACCTTCCTCACCGGAACGGATGCTTTGATCCAAAATACGCGCAGCTTTCACCGCGCAGTATTCGCAGACGTGGGATTTCGGATTGACGGCGCAAATGACATACGCCAACAGCCACTTTCACGTCAACAGCAATCTGTTCAGTTTGAATCCGTATACCACGGGCGATCTCGATCTTCAGATTACGCAAAACCTGCTGCAAGGATTCGGAAGCGCGGTGAACGGCCGCAATATTCGGGTGCAGCGGAATAACGTGAAGGTTACCGACCTGCAATTCAAGCAGCAGGTGATCACCACCGTTTCCGCCGCCCTGAATTTGTACTGGGATCTGGTGGCCTTCGGAGAAGATCTGCGGGCCCGGCAGCAAGAGGTGTCCACGGCGCAGCAGTTGCTCGAAGACAACAAGAGGCAGGTGCAGATCGGCGCTTTGGCGGAGATTGAAATCACGCGCGCCGAAGCGCAGCTTTACTCCAGCCAGCAGGACCTGGTGGTCTCGCAAACCAATCTGCAGCAGCAGGAGATCGTGTTGAAGAACGCATTGTGCCGCAATGGCATCTCGGCCGCGGGCCTCGAGAATATTCGCATCGTGCCGCTCGACAAGATTGAGGTCCCCGCCACTGACGAAGTCCGTTCCGCGCAGGAGTTGGTCAACCAGGCATTGGCGAACCGCGCCGAGATCGCGCAAGCGCGGCTCAATATCGAGAGCAATGAGATGAACCTGGTGGGCATCAAGAACTCGTTGAAGCCGACTCTGCAGGCTTTCGCCGAACTGACGAACAACGGCCTCACGGGTGAACTCACGGCCTTGGGTGCGCTGCAACCCGGCGTCAGCTATCTGGCCGGCGGCTACGGAAACCTGCTGGGCGAGATCGCGCGGCGCAACTTCCCCAATTACTCCGCGGGCCTTTCGCTAAACATTCCACTGCGCAATCGCGCGGCTCAATCCGACTACGCCACCAGCCAGCTCGAGCTGCGCCAGAATCAGCTCAACTTGCGTAAGAACATGAACCAGGTGACCGTGGACGTGCAGAATGCCACGATTGGGCTGCAGCAGGCCCGCGTGCGGTACGACGCCGCAAGAAAGTCGCGCGAGTTGCAGCAAGAGACCCTGGCGGCCGATCAACGCCGCTACTCGCTCGGCGCCACCACGGTTTTCCAGGTCGTCCAGGACCAGCGCGACTTGGCCTCGAGCGAGAGCAGCGAGACGCAAGCCATGGCCAACTACACGCACGCCCGTATCTCGCTCGATTCAGCGTTGGGGACCACGCTGGAAGTGAACCACATATCGCTGGATGAGGCGCTGCGAGGCCAGCTCGCGCGCGAATCGGCGCTGCCTGCCAATCTTCCGGGAGGCCAACGATGACGCCCCGGAAGTTCCTCGCGATGGCACTTTGCTTCGCATCGCTGACCTGGGCGCAGGATGCCGCAACCATCGAACCGGTCCGCCCGCAGGCGCCGGTGATTTTTCGTCCCTACTTGCCGGTCACCGTTCCACCCGCACGTCTCGCGAATTCACCGCGTCTTCAAGAACTGGTGCGCGCCGGGACCTTGTATCTGACGGCCCAGGACGCCATCGCACTGGCTCTCGAAAACAACATTGACATCGAAGTCAGCCGCTACAATCCGTTCATCAGCGCCTGGAATCTCGAGCGCGCTCAAGCGGGCGGAGCGTTGCCGGGAGTTCCGAGCGGCGCCTCGCAAGCCGGATCGGTCGCCAGCGGCCAAGGCGTCGCGGGAAGCCAGGCCGCCGCCGGAGTCAGCGTGCCGGGCGCGAGTTCCAGCAGCGGAAAGAACACAAACGCGACCATCTCGCAAATCGGTCCGGTAACTCAGAACCTGGACCCCATCTTGCAAGAAAACACCACCTTCAGCCACACTACCTCGCCCCAGCCCGACCCGGCGCAAAGCCAGGTTCTCAGCCTGATCTCCAGCACGCATGTTTACACCGGTAGTTATCAGCAAGGCCTTCTCAGCGGCGGCATCGCCACATTGAGCTACAGCGAGCACTACTTGAACGAAAATGCACCCAGCGACGTCCTGAATCCGACGGTCGCGCCCAGCGTCAGCTTTTCCATCCAGCACAACTTCCTGCAGGGCTTCGGCGTGGCCGCGAACGCGCGCAACATCACAGTGTCGCGCATGAACCTGAATACCACGGAGCTGAATTTCAAGTCGCAGGTGGCCGGGATCGTTGCGCAGGTTTTGAATCTTTACTACAGTTTGGCCGGCGATTACGAGGATCTCCGGGCGAAGCGTTCTGCTTCCGAAACTGCGCAAACGTTCCTCCGCGATGTGAACCGCCAGGTGGAAATCGGATCGCTGCCTCCTACCGACGCGATCACCGCGCAAGCGCAGGTGGCCACCACCGCGCAGGCCGTGGTGGATTCCGAGACCACGCTGCGCCAGCAGGAACTGTCGCTGAAAAATCTGATCAGCCGCACCGGGCCCCTCGATCCGGTGCTGGCCAACGTCCGCATTGTGCCGATCGATTCCATCAACATTCCGGCCAATGACGATCTTCCCCCGGTCAGCCAAATGGTCCAGCAGGCGCTTGTCAATCGCGCCGATCTTGCGGCCGAACTAGCCGGCGAAAAGGCCAACGAAGTGAGCGCCCTTGGAACCAAGAACGGCCTTCTGCCCACACTGCAGGGAGTCGCCGTTGAGAACCAGTCTGGCCTGGCCGGTACGCCCAAAACGGTCATCTTCAATGGATTCGTGGAACAGGCGGACCCGCGATTTCACGGCGGTCTGGGGACGGCGCTGAGCCAGGTATTCCAGCGCGATTTTGCCACCGAGATCGCGGGTGTCTTCTTCCAGGAGCCGATTCGCAACCGGCAGGCGCAAGCCGACTATGCTATCGATCAGTTGACGCTCCGGCAAACCCAGCTCGGCAATCGCAAGGATCTGAACCAGGTGGAGGTCGACCTGAGAAACAGCCTGGTCACATTGGGACAGGCCCGAGCCCGCTACAACGCCGCGGTCCAGAACCGCGTACTCCAGCAGCAGCTGCTCGATGCCGAGCAGAAAAGATTCCAGCTCGGTGCATCCACGCCGTACAACGTCGCGGTCCAACAGCGCGACCTGGTGGCAGCGCAATCCTCCGCGGTGGCGGCATTGGTGGCGTATTCCACAGCCCGCGTCTCGCTCGATCAAACATTAGGCGCCACGCTCGATCGCAACCACGTCAGCATCGATGAGGTGAAGAGCGGCAAAATCGCGCGCCGTTCGTCGCTTCCGGATAGCCCGCCCAGGCAGCCGTAAGCGCGCTATGCTGGAACCCAGCAGCGAAGTCGGCCGTATCTAGACTGTAGCCATGGACCTTCGTATCGAGCATCTTTCCAAGACTTACCCAAACGGCGTTCGGGCTTTAGACGACGTTTCATTGACCATTCCTCGCGGCATGTACGGGCTGCTGGGTCCGAACGGCGCGGGTAAGTCCACGTTGATGCGCACCATCGCCACGCTTCAGGAGCCGGACAGCGGCCAAGCTTGGCTCGGCGACATCGACGTTTTGCGTCAGAAAGACGAGGTCCGTAAACGGCTGGGTTATCTGCCGCAGGACTTCGGCGTGTACGCCAGAATCTCGGTCCAGGACATGCTGGATCACCTGGCGCTACTCAAAGGTTTCATCCATCGCAAGGAACGCCACGAACTGGTGGAGTCCCTGCTGGTCCGCACCAACCTGCATCAGGTTCGCAAGAAGGCACTGTCGGGATTTTCCGGCGGCATGCGGCAGCGCTTCGGCATCGCGCAGGCGCTGATCGGGAATCCGCAATTGCTGATCGTCGATGAGCCGACCGCGGGCCTCGATCCCGGCGAGCGCAACCGCTTCTACAACCTGCTCTCCGAAATCGGCGAGAACGTCATTGTCATTCTCTCCACGCACATCGTGGAGGACGTGATGGAGCTGTGTACCAACATGGCGATCATCCACGAAGGCCGCGTGCTGTTCGCCGGAGTTCCCGAGGATGCCGTCAGCGAATTATCCGGCAAAATCTGGCAAAAATCTATTCAAAAGCCCGAAATGAAAGAGTGCGCCGAGCGCTACCGGGTGATATCGAGCAAGCTTATTGCCGGCCGGCCGCTGGTTCATGTCTATAGCGCCGAGCCTCCGGGAGATGGATTCCAGCCCGTGCCGGCGGACCTGGAAGATGTATTTTTCACCCGCATCGCCGGGTTGCAATAGTTGGAAACCAGGGAGGCCGCATGCTGACCCATTTCGTTAGCTTCGAAATCCGCTATTGGCTGCGTTCGTGGATGCTTTGGGTCTTTTGCCTGATCATCGCGCTCTTGATCTTTGGAGCGACCGCAACCGACCAGATCCAGGTGGGCGGGGCGCTTGAAAATACTTACCGCAACGCACCCTTCGTCATCGAGAACTACTATTCCTTCACCTTCCTGCTGAATCTGCTGATGATTGTGGCCTTCGTGAACTCGTCGGCATCTCGCGATTTCGCCTCCAACACGCATCAGATGCTGTTCTCGACTCCGCTGAAGAAATTCGATTATCTCACCGGGCGCTACCTCGGCTCCGCCCTGATCGCCGTCATACCGATGCTGGGTGTCTCTCTTGGGATTCTTGTCGGCAAGTGGATGCCGTGGGTGGATGCGGAGCGTTGGGGGCCCGTGAACTGGACGGCGCATCTCTACGGCATTCTGGTCTTCGCGATTCCGAACACGTTCCTCATCGCCGCCATCATCTTCGCCATCGCCGTTCTGACGCGCAGCACCGTGACTTCGTTCCTGGGCGGGCTGGTGTTGTTGACCGGCTATGGAGTCGGCCAGGCCCTGACGACCGACGTCCAGCATGAAACCTGGGCGGCGCTGCTCGATCCTTTTGCTGTCCGGACATTCGCGCTCGCGACGAAATATTTGACCGTCGCCGAGAAGAATTCAGCTCGCCATCGGATACACCGGCCTTTTGCTGTGGAACCGGCTGATCTGGCTGGCGGTGGGAGCGGGGATCTTCGCCTTTGCCTATTCGAGGTTTCGGTTCGAGGAACGGGCGGGACGCAAGAAGACAGTTGCTGGCGACGAGGAAACGGCTGCGGTGGTCGCAGTAGCGCTCCCTGTCCTGCATCCCGCATTCGGATTCGGCGCGCAATGGGCGCAGTTCTGGGGAGATTTCCGCGTGGAGTTCTTCGGACTGGTCAAATCCACTTCCTTCATCGTCATCACCTGCGCCGCGCTGCTGAACACAATTCCGAGCCTGATTCTGAACGCGTCGGAAGGCTACGGCAACACATCGTTCCCCGTCACGTACCGGCTCATCGAGATCATTCAGGGTTCGCTGTATCTTTTCCTGCTCGGCATGGTGACTTACTACGCTGGCGTTCTGGTGTGGAAGGAACGCGACGCCAATATGGACGAAATCGAGGACGCTCTCCCGCATCGCGACTGGCCCTCCTACGCCTCGAAGCTGCTTGCCTTGCTCGCGACCATCTTTCTGATTGTCTGCCTGGCCATGGCGAGCGGCTTTCTGACGCAGGTGTTCAGCGGATATCATCGCTACCAGTTTGGTTTGTGGGGTACTGAACTGCTAGGGATGGATTTCACGCTCTTCGTGTTCTTCACGGTACTGGCGTACTTCATTCACGTGATTTCGCCCAACAAATATATTGGATATTTCGCCTTTATCGCTTTCGCGATCGCGAACGTCTTTGTCTGGCGCCCGCTGCATGTGGCGACGCGGCTGGTGCAATTCGGCTCGCAGCCCGACACCACTTACTCCGATTTCTTCGGTTTCGCGCCTTATTGGAAAAGCTGGCTGTGGTTCACGGCGTACTGGCTGGCTTTTTGTGGCTTGCTGGCCATCGCCAGCATTCTGTTCTGGCAGCGCGGACGCGAGCGGGGATGGAAAATGCGCTGGCACGAAGCGGGCCTGCGTTTCTCGGCGCCTCTGCGCGTGCTGAGTTTGATGCTGCTGGCCGCTTTCCTCGGAACCGGCGCATGGATCTATTACAACACCAAGGTCCTGAATACGATCCTCAGCGAGGATGATCGCGACCGGATGTCGGCCGACTACGAAAAGACCTACAAGAAATACGAGAGTCTGCCGCAGCCGCGGTTTGTCGACGTGAAATACGCCATCGATCTTTATCCGGAGAGGCGCGCCGCGGCGGCTCGGGCCGATACCATCATTCAGAACAAGACCGATAAGCCCATTTCCGTATTGCATGTGAATTACGCGGGGCCCGACTTTCAGACTCAAATCCAGATCGATGGGACCAGGCTGAAGCAAGACGACCAACGGCTGCAATACCGGATCTACGACTTCGATCCGCCCATGCAGCCCGGCGAACAGCGGCACTTCCGGTTTACCGTCACGCGAGAGCCTCGCGGCTTTGAAAATACCGTCGGCGTCCTGCAAGTGGTGCAGAACGGAACGTTCTTCAATAACGCCGATGTGTCTCCCGAGATCGGTTATCAGCCCCAGCGCGAGCTCACGAACAAAAACCGCCGCAAGAAATTCGGCCTCAAGGAAAAAGATCTGATGCCGGCTCTGGAGCGCAATTGCACCGCCGATTGCATGAACACCTACCTCAGCAACAATTCCGATTGGGTGAACGTGGAAACCGTGATCTCCACATCCCCCGGCCAGATTGCCGTCGCGCCCGGATCGCTCGAGCGCCAGTGGACGCAAAACGGCAGGTGCTACTTCCAATACAAGCTCGATCATTTCGCGCTCAATTTCTACTCATTCCTCTCGGCCGATTACGCAGTGGCGCGCACTGAATGGAACGGAATCAAGATCGAGGTTTACTATCTCAAGGAGCAACCTTGGAACGTGCCGAAGATGTTGCGGTCGGTGGAGAAGTCCTTCGAATACTACACCAAGAATTTCGGACCGTATCCGCAAAAGGAAGCGCGCATTATGGAATTCCCGCGCATCGCCACTTTCGCGCAGGCATTCCCCGGCACTATGCCGTACTCAGAAAGCATCGGGTTCATCGCGAATCTGAAGGACCCCGAAGACATCGACATGGTCTATTATGTCGTGGCCCACGAAATGGGACATCAGTGGTGGGCGCATCAGGTGGTGGGGGCGAACATGCAGGGCGCGACGCTGCTGTCTGAAACGCTCGCGCAGTATTCGGCGCTCATGGTGATGGAGAAAGAATACGGGCGCGACATCATGCGGAAATTCCTGAAGTACGAGATGGACAACTATCTCCGCTCGCGCGGCCGGGAATTGCTGAAGGAGCGTCCGCTGCTCCGGGTGGATGCCAACCAGGGCTACGTGCACTATCGCAAGGGCAGCGTGGTGATGTACTACCTGAAAGAAATGATCGGAGAAGAAGCGGTGAATCGCGCGCTGCGCAAGGTTTTGCATCAATACGGCTACGCCCAGCCGCCCTATCCGACGTCGTACGCGCTGGTGGATGCGCTGCGCGAGGAAACCCCGCCGCAGTATCAATACCTGATCCAGGATTTGTTCTACGACATCACGCTGTTTTCAAATCGCACCCTGTCAGCTACCGCTAAGAAGCGCGCCGACGGCAAGTATGACGTGACCATTGCCGTGAACGCCAAAAAGTTCAAGGCGGACGAAAAGGGCGAAGAGCACGAAGTGGCTGTGAACGACTGGATCGAAATTGGGGCTTTCGCCAAGCCGCCCAAGGGCAGGAAATACGGCAAAACCCTATACCGGGACCGCGTTCTGATGAAAAGCGGCGCCGGGACTTATACGTTCACCGTAGATGAAGCGCCCGACAAGGCCGGCATCGATCCGTTTCTCCTGCTGATCGACCGCGTTCCTGATGACAATACGAAGACTGTGCAAATCGGCGGCTGAAACATTAGCATCCCTTCGTGTTTTTCAAATCGCCCGCATAGAAACTTTGGATTGGTATTCTCCCCCCAGGGCGCACTAAACTGTCAGTAGAGTCAATGTTGGCTCGCGCCTTTCCTCGTCTGTAAACCCACAAGCCTCGTTCGTTACTTTCACTTGAATTCAGCTTTCCGGAGGAAGTGTGTCTACCACCAGATTCTTTGGAATCCTCATTTTTTCGGCGTCGCTGTACGCTCAATTGCCGTCTAACCCAGACCTCGATCTCAATGGAGACTGCCGGCCATCGACTGGCGGCTGTCTTTCAGTCGGCGGAGAATACCGTCCACAAGATCCGTCTCATTCCCAGATCTATCGCGATCCCGAGTCTGGCTTCATGCCCCTGGTGCCGGACTGGCCTCAGTCTCAGGCGGCGCAGCCGATTTCTGGCGTCGTTTCCCTGCACGATCTGGAGCACCCGATTCCCGAAAAAGCGCTCCGCGCCGCCTACGAAGCACAGCAGTTCTCGAACGCGCACAACACCGCCAAAGCCATCGCGAAGCTCGAAAAGGCCATTCGCATCGATCCTTCCTATCGCGACGCGCATTGCAACTTGGGCGTACTGTACGCGCGCGCCGGCCGCCCCGCCGATGCGCGAGCGGAGTTTCAGAAAGCCCTGTCGATCGGTCCGCCAGCCGCGCCAATCTACGTCGATTTAGCCCTCAGTTCCGTGGCTGCTGGCGAGATACAAGCGGCCCAGGCGCTCGCGCGGAAGGCGCTTGAATTAGACCCTGCCAACGGCGGCGCCCAGCAAATTCTCGATGCGTTGAAGCACTAAATTCGAGTGGTGAAGGAGGGTCTGGGACTGGTAAAATAGAGCTTGCGAAACGCACCTGTTTCCGGGCGCTTCGCTCCTGTATTTTCTAGGAGTTAACTAGTTGGCAGACCCTCAAGACCCGAATAACCCTCCGCCTCCGCCCCGCGACGCTACCCAAATGCCGCTCGGTGGCGACGGCAAGCAGAACCTGATCCCCATCAACATCGAAGACGAGATGCGGCGGTCGTATCTCGACTACGCGATGAGCGTGATCATCGGGCGCGCGTTGCCCGATGTCCGCGACGGCTTGAAGCCGGTGCATCGCCGCATTCTGTACGCGATGTCGGAGATGGGTCTCGCGTTCAACCGGCCCTATCGCAAGTGCGCGGGCATCGTCGGCGAAGTGCTGGGCAACTTCCATCCGCACGGCGACGCGCCTGTTTATGACGCATTGGTTCGCATGGCGCAGGATTTCTCGCTGCGTTATCCGCTGGTCGACGGCCAGGGCAATTTTGGTTCGGTGGATGGCGATCCGCCCGCGGCTTACCGGTACACCGAAGCGCGGCTCTCGCGCATCGACACCGCGCTGCTGGAGGATCTCGACAAGGAAACCGTCGATTTCCGCCCGAATTTCGACGAGCGGCGCGTTGAGCCCGAAGTCCTGCCCACGCGCGTTCCCAACCTGCTGATCAACGGCTCGTCCGGCATCGCCGTCGGCATGGCCACCAACATTCCCGCCGCACAATCTCACCGAGATCATCAACGCCACCATTCTGCTGGTCCAAAAGCCCGAAACGCATTTGAGCGAGATCGTGAACCTGGTGCAGGGCCCGGATTTCCCGACCGGAGGATTCATTCTCGGACGCCAAGGCATCCTTGATTACTTCACCAAAGGCCGCGGCACCCTCAAGCTGCGCGCCAAAGCTGCCACCGAAAAGATCGGCAAGGATCGCGAAGCCATCATCGTCACCGAGATCCCGTATCAGGTCAACAAGGCGCGTCTCATTGAAACTACCGCGGGCCTGGTCAACGAAAAAAAGATCGAGGGCATCTCCGAAATTCGCGATGAGAGCGATCGCGACGGCATGCGCATCGTGTTCGAGCTGAAGCGCGGCGAGCAGGCCGAAATCATTCTCAACAATCTCTACAAGCACACCCAGCTCCAGATCAACTTCGGCGTGATCATGCTGTCCATCGTCAACGGGCAGCCGCGCGAGCTCGGTCTCGCGGATGTGCTGAAGCGCTTTATCGATCACCGCATCGATGTTGTCCGCCGCCGCACGGATTACCTGCTGCGCAAAGCGCGCGAGCGCGAGCACATCTTGCTCGGCTTCAAGAAAGCCATAGAGAATCTGGACGCCGTCATCAAACTGATCCGCGCGGCCAAGACCCCACGGGAAGCGCGCGATGGCCTGATCACACAATTCGAATTCACCGAACGCCAGGCCCAGGCCATCATCGAGCTGCAGTTGCAGCGCCTCACCGGCATGGAGATCGAGAAGATCCTGAAGGAGCTGGCCGATATTCAAGTCGAGATCGCCGAGTACCTCGAAATCCTCGCCTCCGACAAAAAGCTGCGCGGCATCATCGTGCAGGAGTTGAAGGAAGTCCAAAAGGAATTCGGCGACGAGCGCCGCACCGCAGATCATCGAAGACACGGGCGAGATCCATCTCGAAGATCTGATCCAGGTGGAAGATGTCGCGGTCACCGTCACCCACGGCGGATATTTGAAGCGAACCGCGGTCGACACCTACCGGCGGCAATCGCGCGGCGGCAAGGGTCGCATCGGAATGGGAACGCGTACCGAGGACGTGGTCGAGCACCTGGTGGTCGCCTCCACGCACGCCTATTTATTGGTCTTCACCACCAAGGGCCGTGTCTTCTGGCTCAAAATTTACGAGATCCCCGATGCCGGAACCACTGGCAAGGGCAAGCACGTCTCCGGGCTGATTAATCTCCAGCCGGACGAAGCCGTGAAGACGTTCCTGGCCGTGAAGGATTTCGTTCGCCGACCAGTACATCGTGATGGTCACCAAACAGGGCGTCATCAAGAAGTGCGAGCTCACCGAGTTCGACAATCCGATGGCGCGCGGGATCATCGCGGTCTCGCTCGACGAGGGCGATGAACTGCTCGGCGCGCGCGCCTCACTCAACGGCGATAATTACATTTTCCTCGGCACGCGCGAAGGCAAAGCCATCCGCTTCCACGAAAGCGACGTTCGCGCCATGGGCCGGCCGGCCCGCGGTGTTCGCGCCATGGATCTGGCCGAGGGCGATTCCATCATCGGCGCCGAGGTGGTGGAGAAAGAAGGACTCATCCTTTCGATTTCCGAAAACGGCTACGGCAAGCGCACTCCGCTCGAAGATTACCGGCTCACCGCGCGCGGCGGCAAGGGCGTGATCAATATGAAGATCACGCCCCGCATCGGCAAGGTGGTCGCGATCCTTTCGGTCAAGGAAGACACCGACCTGATGATCATCACGCGCGACGGCAAGATCATTCGCCTGGAATCGGGCGAGATCCGCCAAGCCGGCCGGTCCACGCAAGGCGTCCGGCTGGTGCGCATGGAAGAAGGCGATCAGGTGGCCGCCGCTTCGGTGATTCCGGAGGAAGCTGAACCCGCCAACGGCAACGGGCAGAACGATCTACCGCTCCAGTAACGGGGTTGCTTACGGCCGCGCCGGCGGTTTCGCGAGCGTGGCCTGAGCTTGCGCCACGCCATCCAACTCGGCCGCGTGCCGCTGATCCTCGCGAGCGCCAGAAATGTCGCCCATCGCACGCTTGGCCACCGAGCGATTCAAGTACGCATTGGCGTACGCCGGATTCAACCGGATCGCCTGGCTGCAGTCGTCGATAGCGTCCTGATAACGGTGCAAGCGCAGATGCGCATAACCACGCGCGTTCAGCGCCAGCGCGAGCGTCGGATCCATCTGGATCGCCTGCGTGAAAGCTTGCGCCGCTTCTTCGAAACTCTCCTGCTCGGACAAATAGCGGCCCTGCCGGTAGAATCGATTGGCGTCGCGATTGCCGTCGCGCGAACTGCGCACTTCCTTAGTGGCAATCGCGTTCACCGTCGGCGGAAGAACTTGCGGAGCCACCGGCACGCGGCGCGCCACGGGCGCAAGCTGCGGCGGCTTGGTGTTCGACGACAACTGTGGCGCTGCCACCGGAGGAGCCACAACCGGAGCGGGTGCCGGTGCGGGAGGCGGTGCCGCCGGAGCGGGTGCCGGAACCGAGGGTGCCGGAATGGCCGGTGCCGGAGCCGGCGTCTGCACTTGTGCTACCTGCCGCGGAGCCGTGTCGACCATCTTCTGCGCCTGGCTCAGCAAAGCCACGGCATCTTTGGGATTCTGGCCAATCAGCATCGCGCGATTGATGTCTTCCAGCGCCGGCTGCGCCGCCCCGGTGGAAAGGTAAAACTGGGCCCGGCACAAATACGCGGCCGTGTCCGCCGGACTGAGCTGGATCGCCTTGTAACAATCGGCCAGCGATTCTTGCACCTGGCCGTGCGTGCGCAGAACAGCGGCGCGCCCCAGATAGGCTCGTTCTAATTCGGGCTCGACCTGGATGGCCTGTGCGTAATCGTTGAGCGCCTCTCCGGCACGTCCCAGTTGATTGTGCAGGTTCGCGCGCAGCAGGAGATGCTCGGGATTGTGGGGATCCCTCTGGATCGCCTGTTCCACGTCCTCCAGCGCCTCCGCCGCCTTGCCGCTCGCCGCCAAAGCCGAAGCTCGCATCGCGTACGCTCGGGAATTGTGGGGCTGCAGCGCCAGCGACTGCGTCAGATCCGAAACCGCGCTTGCGTAGTCGCCCAGATAGTAGTGCGAGTATCCGCGATGCAGAAACGCCGAGTCGCTCTTCGGATCCAGCTCGATGGTTTCGGTGAACGCCTCGATGGCCGGCCCGTAGGACTTCAGATCTTCCGCGCGGCGGCCGCGTTCGAACGCTTCCTGCGCTCTCTGCCAGCTTGGCGTCGGTCCAGCCGGTGGTGTCGCCGAAGTCGGCGCGGGAGCAGCCGGCGTTTGGCTCGTATGAGCGGTTTTCTGCTTCTGTGCGTCTTTCGCGTCCTTCGCCAACTCCTTGACCGACGATTGCAGATCCTTGATTTCCTTCTGGAGCTGCAGGAGCGTCTGTTGCAGATTCTGGACGGCGCCCGCCAAGTCGGGTTTTGGAATGTCGTCGCTATACACCCACCCCGCAAAGCAGAGGAGCACCACTACCGGGAGGATATAGCGAAGACGCGCCAGCATTCCAATCCTTCTATCGGAGGAAATCGAGTATAACATTTCCCGCATCTCCAGCGGCATCAGCGGGAGACCTGGAATCGCTGGGCCATCCGTCCCGGTGCCTAGGGGGTTCACCTTACGCCCGGTACCGGCTGCCCCGGTGCCTCGCTCTGTGACATAATCCTTTCGGAAGCCAGAGGAGCGCATGGGACAAAACGCTAAGACGGTGGAAGCATTCTACGCAGCCATGGGGCGCGGTGACATTCCCTTCGTGATCGGAACGCTGCATGCAGACGTGGTCTGGAGCGAAGCCGAAGGTTTCGTCTACGCCGACAAGAGTCCGTACATCGGAGTCGACGCCTTGCTGAGCGGTCTTTTCGCCCGGCTCGGCGGCGAGTGGAATGGATTTTCGGCGGTGCCCGGCGAGATTATCGACGGCGGCGAAACCGTCGTCGCTCTAGGACGCTACGGCGGCACTTACAAAGCTACAGGCGTCAAAATCGACGCTCAATTCGTGCACGTCTTCCGGTTCAAGAACGGCAAGGTCGCGAGCTTTCAGCAATACACCGACACCGCGCAATTCCAGAACGCGACTCAACTCGCCTTACCGAGCGGCGCACGTTCGTAAGCGATCCTAGGTCCCCAGTTCCTGCCGGATTTCCTCGGCCGCGGCGCGCGCCCGTTCCACCGCTCCGATCTCGAAACTAATTGCGCCGACCCGCGGGTGGCCACCTCCGCCATAGCGCTCGCAGATGGTCGCCAGGTTGTGCTTCAGCTCACCGCGCGCCCACGGATTCGAACCCACCGAAACTTTGGTCCGGAAGCTGGAGGTGCTCACCGACACCGTGTAAGTGGAATCCGGGAACAGGTAATAGGGAATGAACTTGTTGTAGCCCTCGATATGATCGCCGACTAAATCGAAAAACACCACGCCGTCGCCGGTCTCGGCGCGCTTCCTGATGATGTCGATGGAACGCACGTGCCGCTCGTACAGCGGGGTGTAAAGCTGCTGGATTTCGGGCTGCTGCACGATTTCGGCCAGCTTGCAGTGCCGCATCCAGCCGATGATCTTGTGGATGATTTCTGACCCCTTCGCGCCTTCAATCACCAGCGTCAGTTTCATCGCCGGCGCCTTCAGTTCCACGGCCTCCTGGGCGCTGGTGTAACGCGCGCCGTCGATGATGTCGGCCCACTTCACCAGCTCCGCCAGATCCGGCGCGTCGTACCCGAAGCGCTGCCGCGCGACATCCGCGATGAACATGGTGCACGAGCTGTAGGACGGATCGTAGAGCTTCTGGCCGCTGTGATCGCGGCGGAAATGTTCAGCGTCTTCCAGGCTCAGGAACGCGCTTTGGTGGTGATCGAACCACCAGGTCAGGCGCGGATGCGGCGAATACTTGAAATCCACGATGGCGTTGACGTCGCCGTCGAACAGCACGTCCTCAAACAGCTGCGAGGCCTTGTGCGCCAGGCCGGTGAATTCGAAATCGGCTTCGGGCGAGTACTTATCGCCATAAAAGCGGCTGAAATAGGCCGCCGACGCCGCACCGTCGAAGCAGTGATCGTGGTAGAGAATTCTTACCCGCATGAATTCATGTCCGTCCGGTTGCGCGAGATCCTTAGAAGGTGGAAAACTATCCAGCTTGCCTCATTTGGGGGTGCAAAAGCAAGTGAGGGGTAAAAAGTGAGAGCGTAAACGCAAGCCGGTCTGTAAGTAGTTCGCGCCTATTCGAGATTGTATTCGTTCCTGAGCGCTTGCAGATTCTTCAGCGCCAGTGAACGGAAAGGCGAATCCATCTCGGCGCAGAGCTTGCTGAATTTCACCGCTTCGATGGCGCGGCCCTTATCCACCAGCTCTCCCGCCAGCGCGTAATTGTCGTACCCGAGGTAGAAATAAGCGGCCGCGGTCAGCCTTGCGTCGTCCCGGATGTAACCCAGCGCGGCTCTGAGATGCTTGTCCGAGAGGCCGTAGCGAGCCTGCTTCCCATAAATGACGCCGGCGATCCAGTTGGCCCAGCCGCTGAACTTGGCCTGCTTCTTGGCCCATTCCTCCGGCGTAATATCGGCGGGCTGCGGCTCGCCATGCACCAGTTCCAGAATGCGCAGCGCGTAGTCAAGCGTCTGCGGCAAGTTCTTTTCCAGATTCATGTCGTGATCGGCCACCGTCATCAGGAAGTCGATATTATTGGGATTCTCGATCAAACCTTGCTCGGCCAGTTGCAGAGCTTTCGCGGGATTCAGCGACGCCAGTTCAATCACCGTCGGCTTCTTGGTCAGAAACAGGAACTGGCTCTGCGGATTGCGTTGCTGCAAAGCTTGCGTCAGCTCAGCTCGCTTCTGATCGTCCGGTTGTGCCGCGGCCATCTGCGCGAGAGTGTATTCCGTGTAAGCCAGATTCTCGCGCGCAAAATCCATTTGCTTTTGCCAGTCGGGAACATCTTCGGGATCCGCCGGCTTCGGCGTTTTGAGTGTGCGCGCCGCCAGGTCCCAAGCCAGTTCGGCGTACTTTTCAATCAGCTCGGGATTGTTCTGTACCTCGGCGGCCTTCAGCGCATCGTGAGCAGAGTCGAGATCGTTGGGGTCCACGGCCAGCAATCCCTCAGCGGTGGCCAGCACGCGGTCCCACTGCATCGCGGCTTTATAGATCTCCAGCAATTGCTCGTAGACCCAGGCGATGGAAGTCGTCTGGGGATATTCGGCGGCGTACTTCTCGAGCAGCGCCAGCTTGCGCGGTTGCGTGGGTTCCTGTTGGATCCTCTGCAACAGAATGCCGTCCTGGCTTTCAGGATCGACATCGGGCTTGTGCCGGTCCGCTCCCAGCGCCTCGCCTGCTAGCAACAGCTGGGCCAGCAGTAGGGCGAGCGCGGGAACAGAGATCTTCATGAATCTCCTCCTGGTTACCGCAGAATGTAGTCCTATAGAGGAAAGTCGGACCCTTTCCGGCCGAACTTTAGCGTTCATACCTAGAACTTAGGTACCGCTCAGTCGCGTACCCGAAGGCTGTACGAGCCGCGCTTACGCCGGGAAATTCAGCTCTCGGGAGAGGGATTCGGTCAATTCTTCGAGCGCTGCACTCGATGGCAGACTTCCCTGAGCCATGGCCGCGCTGCCACCGCCCCGTCCGCCTTTTTCGCTCAGCAGCCGCTTGAGGACTTCGCCGCAATTGACTTGACTGTCTTTGGAAGCGGCCAGCAGAATCGCGGGAGGCTTCTCGGCGACCGCCGCGAAAATCGCCGGCCCTGAGCCCGTTGCGGCTTGTGCCTCCGCCCGCGATTCTTCGCTGATCGATTCCACGCGGCGCATTATTCTGCGAACACCATCCGAGCCGGGGGCCGCTTCCGCGTAAAGCGCCCGCCCGCTAGCTTGCGCCAGTTCCATCGATAGCTTCCGGCGCGCCCGTTCCGATTCCTGCAACTTCTCCCGCTGCCCGTCCACCAGCCCCGGCGCTTCATCCAGCGGTGAGGAAAACACGCGCGCGATCTGCGACAGCGCTTCAAAATCGGCGTGGGCGCGCGCCACGGCCCGTGCGCCGCATAAAAACTCGATCCGCAGGTTTCCCCGAGTACGATCCAACTTGCGCAGCAGGATCGGTCCGATTTCGCCCGTCGCCCGCACGTGCGTCCCGCCGCAAGCGCTGCGATCCAGATTCTCGATGGCAACAATGCGAACCGGCCCTTCGCGCTCGGTCGGTTTGCGCAGCCCCAGGTCCTGGGACGAATCCCGAAAGCTGATTGTCACCGGCCGATTTTCAAAGACGATTTCATTCGCACGCCGTTCGGCCTCGCGAAGCTGTTCCGGCGAGAGCGTGCTCGCGACATCGATGGTGCACGCCTCCGCGCCCAGATGAAAACTGACTGTCGGCGCGTCGAACAACTCCACCAGCACCGCCGAGAGCAGATGCTGGCCGGTGTGCTGCTGCATGTGATCGAAACGTCGATTGCGATCGATCCGGCCGGCGACTTCTGTCTCCGTGATCGCGCCGGCTAGCACGTGCGCAATCCGGTCCCCTTCATCGCTCACATCAATCACCTGCCAACCGCCCAGTTCCCCGGTATCGAAGGGCTGGCCGCCGGACGTCGGATAAAAGGCGGTGCGGTCCAGATAGACGCGCCGCCGGCCCGGACTCACGGCATCGGGAGAAACATCGACGACGCGAGCCCGGAATTCGGTCAAGTAGGAGTCGTGATAATAAAGACGCTCCGTCATTGCACCGCAAGCTGGACGATGTCGCTCGAAATGTTGTCCACCAGGAACAGCGACATCTGGCCGTTTCCGCTCTTCACACCGCTCGGAACAGTCACGTTGATTTGATATAGCCCCACGAAACCGGGCGTCAGCCCCGTGAAGATGGGCGTAGCGCAAGGCACCTTCTGGAAGGGTGTTTCCGCGCCAAAGCACACCTGGGTCGTGCCCGGCACGTTGGCCAGCGAATTGCCGCCGGGCGATGCCGTTCCCGAGGGAACCGGCGGCGATGTGGGCCCCAGGCCGATCGCGTAAATCACGATCGTGTCCCCAACCTTCACCGGATGGGTCGGTATGCCGGTCAGCACACCGCCGGGCGTGGTCATGACGGCATAGGGGCCGACGCCGCCAAACAAAATGAACCGCGGAACGCGCGCATTGATATCGACATACACCTTGTTCCCCGGTTGGCTGTTGCGGACCACCTGGACCGTTCCACCCCCTCCACTGGCGGTGGAGGCATCAATCGGTACTTCGAAATTGATTTGGCCGGAAGAGACGAAAAAGAGTGGCGCGGCTATGCCGTTCACCAAAACCTGCACGCCATTCAGCTTGGTCTCGAGCGGCAAGGCGCTCGCTCCTACCGGATCGTCGTAAGTGAATTGATCGCCGAAAAGCGCCACGATATCGCCCTGCGCCACCGGCTCTCCGTTTCCGAACGTTCCGTTGTTAACGACGCCTCCGGCAAAGGCCAGCGGAGGCGCTTGTGCCTCAACCGTAAGCGACACCGGGACCACCACACTGTTGTTTAGCGCGTTGCTCGCGACCGTCACTGTGCCTTGGTAGGAGCCGGCCGCAAGACCGGTTGGATCGGCCGTGATCGTCATGCCGCCACTGACGGTGGCCGCGCTGAGCCAGGTTCCGCTGCTGGCCGCGGCTGCGGTAACGCTCGAAACCGTCAACGTGCCTTGCCCGGCGTTCGTGATCGCGACGGGCACCGCTTGCTTCTTGGCGCTCTGGGCGATGGTGAACGAAAGCGAAGCGCTGCTGAGCTGCGCAATTGGTTCGGTGGTGACGTGCAGCAGCACCGCAACCTGCTTGTTATCCGGCGAGAATTTCGAGCCGGAGATGGTAATCGTTCCGTTGTAATCGTTCGCCGCCATGCTGGAGGATGCCTTGGCTTGAACAGCCACGGTAGTGACGCCCGCTGTTGTGGAAGTCGCGACGGTGAGCCACGGCGTGTTGGCGCTCAACTTGGCTGTGACGGTGCTGCCCGTGGTAAAGCTGCTGGAGGTGGAACCGCCCGGAGCCAGGTAGAACACCAGGTTGCCTGGGACATCGCCGCCGATCTCCGCCGTCACGGAAATGGTCTGCGGCGAATCGAGCGCGTTGGAATCCGTGAACGTCAGGATTCCGGTGTAGGAGCCGGCTGCGAGCGACGAAGTCTGGAGCGCGATCGTAATCGGATAGCAACTCGGCCGCAGACCGCACACCGTCAACGATCCGACCGTGGGGACCAGCCAAGTGACATTCGAGGTGGCCGTGAGGTTCAACTTGCCATCGCCAAGGTTAAACGCGTCAATGTATTGCGTTGGTCCGTTGGATCCTTGGACCACGGGCGCGGTGACCGACGTCGCGGCCAGGTTCAGCCGCGGCGTGGCGCTCAGGCTCGCGGCAAACAGAATGATGAGAAACGGCGCAACTCGCACGCTGAGAGTGTTCTTGAGAATCAACGGAAGCTCCTTGCTTGGGTAAACGATCAAATCCAGATGCTTGGGACGCGGGTGGTGCAGCCGGGCGATGCAAGCCGCGTACCATTGTCGCAAATCATGGCGCTGCCGTCACGCTCAAAACAGAGCGGGATGTGTTTCGCCACAGCGCATGAGGCAATTGGAGACATGTGGCAATGCTGCTATTGTTTCGGTTCGATGATTTCGAAGTCCGCTTTCAGGAATTGCCAGTCGGGCAGTTCGTAGACGCGCAGCTTGGTGGGAACCTCTACCGTCACGTCTTTTAGTTCGTTCGGTCCAAGACGGGAAACCTGAGCGGGAAAAGTGATCAACGGCGGATCACCGGGTTTCGCGGCCGTCGTTCCAAGGTTCACGCTCATCTTTACATCGCCGACATCCGCCTCCGAATGATTGACCACGCCAAACTGAACCACCAGATGCCCCGGACTCCGCTCCGTCACTCGCAATCCAACCAGCTCGATGTATTTCGCGATCGGGTTCGAAGTGTTGGTCGCGGTAAAGTGCGGCGGAATAGCCGGTGCTGCCGCCTTGCCTTGTTTGTCGGGTGAAGAGGAAGAAGAACAGCCGGCGAGAAACAGCGCCAGGAAGAGCCAACCGAGCCGCATCGAACTTATCATAGCAGCGCTCTTTTGGCGCGGCAGAGTCGACTGGGGACCTGACGTGCGCTTAGCCGCGACCTCGAGCGAACATGCAGGGCGCTTCCCGCGCCATCTACCTGGCTGCGCGCCCGCTGGAACGGGTTGCGGCGTGTGCCGCTTGCGTTGGCTTTGCCGCTTTATTACCGCCTCTGAGAACCCCCTGGCGCGCACCGCGCCGTGCCATCGGACCAGGGACGATGCCATCGCCATAATCGTTTGCGTAGAGACCAGGAGCGTACAAGTTGCCCTGTCCAAAGACCGGTAATCCGTAGGTCTCCTGAAAATCGGTAATTTCTCCCAGAGTGGCGCCTGGCGCCGAAGCCTGTCGCTCTTGTCTCAGTGTCGGGGTCGGTGTAGCGGCGTAGCGTAGCGAGTTGTCCGGCTTGTAGATCGCAGGATCGGGATCCAAGTTCGAGATCGTGCCGTGCATGGACTGCTTGGAGACTTCCGTCTCCTGAGCCCAGCCGATTGCCGTGGATAACAAAGCAACCAACAGTAAGTACCTCATGGCCACAGTTTGAATCTGGCTTGCAGGCCCTGGCAATAGCACAAAAGTACCTATTCAACAGCGGCTTACGCGCCACAGCCGGCATGGACCGCCGGGGAAATTGCTTGCATCGCTCCAAGCAGTGAGATAATCAAACCAAGGCAGCATGTTTCGAGCCGTCCGGGAACAGATCGATACCGTCTTTCGGGGCGACCCTGCCGCCCAGAGCGCGGTCGAGATCTTCTTTTGTTATCCCGGCTTCCATGCTATTTTGCTGCACCGTGTTGCGCATAGGCTGTACACGGCGGGTTTTCCGCTTCTGGCCCGCATCGTGTCGCAGTTTAACCGGATGTTGACCGGGATCGAGATCCATCCCGGCGCGTCCATTGGAAGACGCTGCTTCATCGATCACGGCATGGGCGTGGTGATTGGGGAGACCACCGAAATCGGCGATGACGTGTTGTTGTATCAAGGCGTGACCCTGGGCGGCACCGGCAAGGAGAAAGGCAAGCGGCATCCCACCATCGGCGACAACGTGGTGATCGGAACGGGCGCCAAAATCCTCGGGAACATTACCATCGGAAGTCACACTAAGATCGGCGCGGGCTCGGTCGTGATCCGTTCCGTACCGGACAACTCCACCGTGGTCGGCGTGCCCGGCCGCGTGGTGCGATCGCTTGTCGACACGGGCGACTATTTGGAACATGGAACGCTGCCCGATCCCGAGGGTCAATTGATCGACGATCTCACCAAGCGCATCGAGCAGCTCGAGGCACAAATCAAGTTGCTGGCCGAAGATCGCCTCGCCGAAAGAAGATGACCGAAAGACGATGACCGCGCTCCGCCTTATTGCGATCGGTCTCGCCGGCACTGCTTTATTCGCCGCTCCTCAAAAATACACGTATTGGGTCGAGCCTTGCAGCGATCCGGCATCAATGTGCCAGCCCGATGATCCGCAACTGGCCGCCTGGGCTTTTGAAGCCTGGCAGAAGGCCTCAGGCGGCGAAATCGAGTTCACGCGCGTGAAGAACCCGGAACATGCCCGCATCCGATTGTTTTGGGCCTCCGCCGAGAAAGGCCTGTATGGCGAAACACGGCCCGTCGCGTTCGAAGGACATTTGGGCGCGGAAGTTTATGTGCGCCCGTCGCCGCTGCCGGTGAATGGCGACCGTTTGCTGCGCGACGCAATCGTGTATCTCACCTGCCTGCACGAATCCGGGCACGCGCTCGGTTTATCGCATACGGCCGTGTTCGCGGACATCATGTACAGCTTCCAGTTCGGCGGCGATATTGATGAATACTTCGGACGCTATCGAAGGAAGCTCGAAACGCGCGCCGACATCGCGAAAAACTCCGGAATGTCCGCGGCGGACCGGGCGCGGCTGATCGAGATTTTGAAGAACTAGTGTCCTGACGGCGCTTCTTCGGGCTCGGCTTTCAGCGGAAAATGCGCGCCTTGCGGAATCGGCGCAAGCATATTTTCCTTGCGGTAAATCAGCGTCGAAACATTGTAGCTGGCGATTTCAAAACCGTGACCGTGCGTGATGGCGTCGGTGGGGCAAGCTTCCACGCAATAGCCGCAGAAGATGCAGCGCGAGTAATCGATGTTGTAAACCTGGGCATAACGCTCGCCGCCGCTGATGCGCAGTTTGTCGGTGTTTTCCGCGGCTTCAATATAAATGCAGTCGGCCGGACAGGCCGCGGCGCACAGAAAACAGGCCACGCACTTCTCAAGACCGTTTTCGTCGCGCTGCAAAACGTGCGCGCCGCGAAAGCGCTCCTGGAACTTCGGCGGCACGTCGGGATAATCTTCGGTGATGGTGGGATTCAACATCTCGCCGAAGGTGACGGACATGCCCTTGGCAATAGCTGCGGCGGACCCGAATGCTTCACTGATCTTAGAGGCCATGGTCGATTTTCATTATCGCAGGTCCCGAACTGGGATCTAATTCTTGGAGCCTCAACCCGCTTTCCATTCCGGAACGTGATCGTCGGGGCCAAAGGGCGAAACGCCAACGCGCGCGCCGATCTGTTCGAAATCGCGCCTAGAGAATCCGTTGAATGCGCGGCTGATGACACCGTCCGGTTCGATTAGAAACAATGACGGAACCGAACTAATGCCGTAGGCATTGCTCGCGGGATAATTTTCAGCTGACAAATCCAGCAGCGTGGGGAACGTTACGCCGAAGCGCTGAGCGAAATCGCGCGTGGAGCCGGCATCGTCCTGCGAGATCCCGATCACCTGAACTGCGCGATTTGCGGCAAGCCGCTCCAAATACGGAGCCGTAAGCTGGCAGACCGGGCAACTGATTTTGAAAAAAGCCAGGAGCGCGGGACCGCCAGCCAGGATCTCCTGGAGCGATCGCGTGGAGCCATCCAGACAAGCCAGCCGGAAGGACGGCGCTTTGGCGCCCGCTGCCACCAGCGTTTTGGTGCGACGGCCAAACACGGGATCGGCTTACGCGCCTTCCTTTTGCTGCTGCACGAAACTAAGAATGTCGAAGTGTTTGATCTCGCGATCGGGAAAAAAGCTGTTGATGGCTTCCTGCTCCTCATTGAAGATCTGAAAAACGGTGGACAGCTTGGTGAGCAGCACCAGCTCCAGATTCCGCCGATTGAGATTCACAAGTTTCAACGCGCCGCCCGCTTTCTGCAGCGACATGAAACAAATCACCATGGCGCCGAGGCCGGTACTATCGATGTACTCCACGTGCTTCAGATTCAGAACCTGCTGCAAGTATCCGGCAGCCACGTGTTCATTGACTTTCTCGCGCAAATCGGAGGCGTCGCCGACGGTGAGCTTGCCGTTCAGGTCGAGAATTTTGACGCCCTCCCTTTCGCGGAACGTGATCTCGAGTTGGGCCATGACTGGTGTCCTTTTAGTGTACCCGCTCCGGGACAGGCACGGCCGGAGTCTCAGGGGGAATAGCCGTCCAGCGGCCCAGCGGAAGGAGTACGGTAAAGCGCGTGCCTTCGTTCAACGTGCTTTCCACTGTCACCTCTCCACCATGCGCTTTCGCGATCCACGCGACGAAACTGAGTCCGAGGCCGAGGCCTTTTTCCGGATCCGCCGATGGGACGCGATAGAAACGATCGAAGATATGCGGCAGGTGGCTGGGCGAAATTCCGACGCCGGTGTCTTCCACAATGAGTTTCACGCGATCGAAGCCCGGAATCAGGCTCGCTTTCACTGAGCCGCCGGCCGGCGTGTATTTAATGGCGTTGCCCAGAAGGTTCGACACCAGCCGTTCGATTTGAATCCGGTCGGCGCTCACAACGCAATTCGAGGGCAGCGTTGCCGAGAGCCGGACGCCCTGCGCTTCGGCGGGAATCTGGTGCTGATCCACCAAGTCGCGCACCAGGTCGGCAAGATCGATCTCGGCTTTTTGCAGCGCCAACTGGCCGGACTCGGCTTGCGAGAGCATTAACAGGGCCCGCACGATGTTGGACAATCGCTCCACGCCTTCCAGCGCGTCGGCCATGGCTTCACGGTGCTGCTCAACGGTCTGCGCGGTGAACAGAGCCACTTCAAGCTGGCCGCGCACCACGGTAAGCGGAGTGCGCAACTCGTGCGATACGTCAGTAGAAAACTGGCGAATTTGCTCGAAGGAATGATTCAGCCGCGTCATCATGTGGTTAAACGCTTCGATCAACCGGTCCAGTTCGTCGCCTGTGTTGCGCGCGGGGATCTGCACATCGAGATTGGAATGCGTGATGCGCTGCGCGGCATCGGCCACCGAATTCACCGGTTGGAGCGCGCGGCCGGCCAGGAACCAGCCCAGGACGCCGCTCAAGACGATGACGAGCGGCACCCAGGCAAAGTAATCCCAGGTGAAATTTTTGATCACCTGATCGTTGTAATCGAGGGCGCGGCCAATGGCCAGATAATATTTGTGGCCATCGTGATCCACCCACAGGCCGGAACGGATCAAGTAAGGTACGCCGCCGGGGTCCTTGCGCTCGCGGATGGCCGGCTTGCCGGACTGAAGGATGGCGCGAATCTCGGCGGGCGAATCGATGCCGAGCGAATCGTAGATTTCGGAATGCTGCAGCGGGTGGCCCTGCGTGTCGGCCAGCATGTAGACTCGCTGCACGCGGCGTACGGTGAAGCTTTCGTCCGGGTCCTTTTCGTCAAAAACCCAATCCGGTCCCTCGGGGCCAGTGCGCAAATACCCTTTGGCCGCGCCCCACTCCTCATCCAGCACATTTTCCATTTGCGATTGAAACGTGCGGCTCAAGATTTGGCGAAACAGCAGGCCGAGCAAGACCAGCAGCACCGTGAAGAAGATAACGTAGCTTAGCGCCAGACGGAAGCGGAGTCCGCGAATCCAGCCGAAAGCTCGTGCGGGGGTGATCATGTGACCTGTTCGACGGGCGTCTCCACGGCTTTTTCGGGCGTGTCGAGCATATAACCGATACCGCGCACGGTGTGGATCATCTTGGCGGGGAATTTGTCGTCGATCTTGCTGCGCAAGTGCCGGATGTAGACGTCGACGATGTTGGTGAGCCCGTCGTAGTCCATGTCCCAGACGTGTTCGACGATCATGGTGCGGCTCAGCGGGCGGCCGCGGTTGCGCATCAGGTATTCGAGGATGCTGAATTCCTTGGGAGCGAGCTCGATGTTTTCGTTGGAGCGCGTGACCTTGCGGCGGATGCAATCGAGCAGCAGATCGCCGACCTGCAGTCGCTCGGGCATGGGCTGGCCGCGGCGCAATCGCGCTCGCACGCGGGCCAGGAGTTCGACGAACGCGAAGGGCTTGACGAGATAGTCGTCGGCGCCGAGTTCCAAGCCCTTGACGCGATCATCCACGGCGTCGCGAGCGCTCAGGATCAAGACCGGCGGGCTGGACTTGCGGTTGCGAATCTTCTGCAGCACCGCGAGGCCGTCCATATCGGGGAGCATCAGGTCGAGAATGATGAGGTCGTATTCGGCGCCGTGCACTAGCTCGACGGCGGTAGCGCCGTTGCCCGCGACATCGACGGCGTAGCCCGCGCTTTCCAAACCGCGGGACAAGAAGTCCTGAATCCGTTTTTCGTCCTCGACAACCAGTATTCTCATAAGCTTGGGCGCTGCGGTGCTCTATACCTATTAAAGCACTGCATGTCTGGAGGGAGCGACCAGAGCAAGTGCGGCGGCGATTTTTTTGGCGTCCGGCGATTGGGTGGCGCAAGTGGCCTAGTTTTGTGTTTGGAGGTGATTTTTTTCTTGACCTTCGGCTTGGAAACACGGGGATGCGTGCGGGTGGGCTTTCGATCGAGCATAGCAGGCGGACGGGGTCAGTAAACCGGATCGGTGCGGGTAAGTTGTTGGATCGGGGCGGAAAGGAGAGGAGCGAGCGGCGTGATTAGCCGGAATCGCGGGCTAGAGAGGGTGAGACGGCACCGGCCAGCCCTTCGCGTAGATTCTGGAGCGGGCGGTCTCCGCGAGAAAATTCGGACATGAGGATGTGCACTCGTCCGGCCAATTCCCGGGTGTGTTGATCTTCCTGATCGATGTCCCAAAGAATGGGCGCGAACCAGTTCTCAAACTCGGCGAGAGACTCCTTATCGGCCAAGTACTTCATCACATGCTGCTGAATCGCAAACTCAAGTTCTGACGGCATGGCGGCTCAATCCCAAAAACGCCTGGTACACACTTCCACTTTACTACGGATGTTCAAGGACGTTGGCTATGAACGGGCCATTTTGGAAGGGAGGGCGCGCGCCGGGGTTCCCTACAAAGACGATCCGGGACCGCCGCACCAGCCTGCAGGAACGCGAAGTCAGAGCGTTCCTTATTTCCTCTTGGGGCACAAGATCGCAGTTTGCCACCAATACGTTCTTCCTAGCGGTGAAATTGGAGCGAGCGGGCTACCAGATCCAAAATTGCTCGAATATCAAGGGCATGTTCTTTTCTGTCATTCGGTGCGATGCACGTGCGCAACGTGCTCCGCTCCGCCCGAGAACTGGCGCACCGTGATCGAAGAGATGAAGAAAGGGTCGATGAGGTCGTGAAGACAGGAGCAGCAGACATGATCCAGGTCGCGGATGGGACTAAGGTAAGTTAGGAGCTATCCACAATCCCGCGCCGCTGATATCGCGCTTAAGCACGTGTTTAGCACCGTTCGCCACCTCGCTGAATTCGACGACCGCAGTACCCTTTCCGGTGCGCATTTCCTCAATCGTTACGTCTTTGAAAACGGACCAGTACCACCCTGTGACGACTCCACCGGCTGGGATCGGCTGATTCGTCTTGGTGGGCCAATAGTCTGCCGCTAGAAGCACCATTGGCTGATTGCCAGGGGGAGCATTAACAGGAATGTCGTCTCTCGTATTCAACGGAGCTATGCCGCGAACTACACTCCCATCGCCAAACTCTATATTCATCGACCAACCTCATGTGCCGCTTGGAGGGCCCTGTGGATTTGTTATCTGACCGCCTACGACGACTATTGTTTGGCCCTCCCGAGTGCCCGTGACAAAGTTGACTAGCTTCCCGTTCCAGGCGGATGCGCCGTCAATCACGACACTATTTCCTAGGGCAAGCGGTAGGGTCAGAAGCGCCGCCGCCACCAAAAGCCAAAGAAGGAGTCCGCCTTTCAATCTTCCGGCTTTGTCGAGTACAACCAGCAAGATTGTAAGAATAATTCCGCCGATAGCCAGGCCGAGTTCAAGCGAAATCCTAGGCATAGCGAAAGGCATAGCACATTCCCTTTACCTAAGTAAACGATCCAACCGCTTCGCATTTCGCTTGGGAACCATAAGTTGCGCGGACTAGGGCTGTCTATGCGAAATCCGATGCCTTGAACCTCCGCCTTGCGCCATGCCGGATGTGGAGCACTTCAACCTGTTTCTGCTTTTCCAAGCACGCGGTAAATAGCCCGATAAATGTGAGGCTTGTTGCAGTATAGGAGATGCTTGAGCCGATTATTCTCGGGTGTCAGAGGGAATCGATGCGGCTGTTGCTTCAGGCTGACAATCGCCGCCTTGAAGCCGCGATACCATTGCAACGCCGCGCCGGATTCCTCAGCATTAATTTCTCGATACAGTTGGGCGAGGTGTCGTGGGCTAGGGAAGTGAAGTTAGCGAGGTATGCCATGTACGGCATCGAAGTCCTCGAAGAACTCCCTGGCTGGCCGCATCTTCCCTTGCTTCGAGTCCTCCAGGCCCTGACGAATGCCTTCCTCTGCGTCGGCGCGGGCGGCAATGTCGAGGAGACGCTGATAGGCTTCCGCGTCCTGTAGGAAGGCAGATTTCAGATCGCGCACTAATCGCCCGCCTTCGCCAACGGCGTCGGCACCGGCGCCTCAACGTCCTTGAACACTGCTGTGCTGTCCGTTGTTTCCGCCATCACCGGGAACTGGAAGCCGCACTTGGGACAACGCTCGGCTAGCGCCTGTTGCTCGTGATGAAGATCGTAGGCCTTGTCCGTGATGAGGGCGCAACACGGGCACACCCGAATCAGCCGCGTGTTCTTCAGCTCGAAGTTGGTGATGATGTCCTCCATGATGGCGCCGCTGCGCACCGCCCACTCCTTGGCTGCCTTGTGGTAGGTGTTCATGTGCCAATCTCTCAGCGCTTCAAAGCTGGTCCAGAGGCTGATCTCGTTGTACCAGGAAGGATCCTTGGGATGGACCCACCAGGTGAGGTGCAGGAACCCCGGTAATGTCTTTAGCTGATTGCGCGTTTCTCCAAAGAGCAACTTGAATTTCTCGTAGCCGTCCGGGCTCGAGAAACGTACTCTCTGCATGCTCTGATAAATAGGCATTCGATCTCCTTGGTAAATGATAATGAGTCGTTAGAAATCCATGCGCAGCGCCAGTTGGCCGGTCCGATTGCCGCCCTGTCCCGCGGTCTGCGCCGATTGCAACACGCCGAACGTCGAGGGGCTGCTGATGTCCGCGGCCGGCGGCGCGAAGTTGGTGTGATTCAAAGCGTTGGTGAACGTAGATTCAAAGCGGAATCGAAGCCGCTCCCGGACTACAAAGGTCTTCGATAAACCCGCCGAGACCGCGATGGTGCCAGGGCCTTCCAGGATGCCCACGCCCGCGTTTCCGATTCTCCCCGCGCCCGCCGGTGTCGGAGCGAAGGCATTGAGGTTCCACTGGAGGCCGGGGCCTGGGGACGCTGGATTTCCGATTGCGTCGGGCCGCGCTGTTATGCCGCCTCGTCCGATGATACCGGTGTTGGACTGATCGGCAGTGGGGCTGATGGTGGGGGTGAGCCAGGGGCCAGTCTGTATGAGGGTGACCGTGTCAATATTCCAGCCGCCCAACGCTCCGTTAAGGAACCTGTTCTTGCTTTGCCAAGTCCGGCCGGCGCCATAGGGCAACTCGTACGTGCCAGTCAGCAAGAACCGTTGGCGCGGCATGCCCGCCACATTTCCGCGAGCCGCGCGAAGATCGAATTGATCGTAGGACGGCGTGAACAGGAGGTTTTCCGAGGCAAAGCCGCCGGGAGCGTCGCCCTGCGCGTCGCTGATGTTATGCGCCCAGGTGTAGTTCGCTTGAAAATAGAGCCCGTGCGATAACCTCTGGTTTGCCTCCAGCGTGAGTCCCTGGTAATTCTGAAAACCTGCGTTGGCGCTGTAGTTGATCTCGTCCCAGTTCTGGTAAGGAGCGCGCGGATCGACATAAGGACTGGGTACGTAGGGCTGCTTGCTCGGCGGGATCGCGTTGTAATCCTCCTTCACGTTCATCCGGTAGGAATTCATTCCGGAATAGGTGATTCGCGCCGCCAGAGAAGATGTTAATTGGCGTTCGATGGTGACGTTCCATTGCGCGGTCTGAGGATCCCGGTAATTCGGACTCATCCCATCGTAGAATCCAGTCCCTCCATACTGCGCGGTCGTGGACGCAGGAGAAGTTTGCGGAAATGTGAAGAGCGGCACGCCGCCGTTGTTGTTGGAGTAGGTGTAAGGGGCGCCCAACGGAATGCCAATAAAATCGTATGCCAACTGCCCCAAGGGGGTTTGTGTGAAAATGCCGAAGCCGGCGCGAAAGACAGTCTTGTTATCGCGAAACGGACGGAAAGCGATGCCGATCCGCGGATCGAAATCGTGCCAATAGGTGTTGCGCAGGCTCTGCGAGAGATGATCCTGACTCGCGGTGACAACATTCGAGCAAGCCAGCGCCATGTTTCTCGTGGGTAGCTGGCAGGCGTTGAACGAAACCAGAAACGCATTGTAGTTGGCCTGCAGCAGCGGGCTGGAGGGTACGGTCTTGTTCAGGAGAATGTCAGGGACCACGATATCGCCGTTGCGCGGATCGAAGTTGGCGATATCGCCTTGGTTTTCCGTGAATTCTGGAAGCACTTCCCACCGCAACCCGTAGTTCAGAGTCAGGCGATCGTTTATCTGCCACTGATCCTGGGCGTAAACTCCCCATTGCGTGCTCGGCTCGTTGGTGTTGGGGCTGCTTCCGACAATGAAATCCGTATTCGGCGCGCCCAGCAAGAAGTCGCCGAATGAACTGCCGGTGAAGACGCCCTGGTTAAACGTAAACGCTCCGAAATCGTCCGACTGGCCCCAGCGGACAACGGTTTCGTAGAACACTCGGCGTACGTCCAGACCGACGCGGACGGTGTGCTTGCCCATGGTGCGGCTGAGATTGTCGGTGAACTGCATGGTTTTTGACTGGCCCGGCCCGTCCTTGTCGCGGCCGATCGGTGTAAAGCCGGTGCCGTCGGAGAAGTTGAAGGTGGGAAACGCTCCGGTATTCGGGTGATTCGCGAAGCTTATGCCAGTGAGACCAAGCTGGCCGTCGGCCACTGCGCCCTGGATCGGAAAAGAAGTGTTAACCAGGCTATTGGTAAAACCGAAGCGAAACTCGTTCACCATCTTGGGAGTGATGGTGTAGTTATAGGAAACGATGAAACTCCGGTCATGTTCCACATTCAGGTCGTTCGGCAACAGTGGATTCGCAGGGAGGCCTAATTGACCGGTGTCCGAGAGCAAGTTCTTCCAACTGAAGCGGGCATAAATCTGCTGATTGGAAGTGATGTAGTGATCCAGCCTGGCGTCGAAGCCGTTGGTGTTAGAAGGAATCGGCTGGAGTGTTTCATAGTTGAAGCTGCTCCCCGAGGAATTGACGTTTGGCAACGGGTAATATCCATTAAGCAATCTTTGGGACACCGGATTGATCATCGATGTGGGAATCGTGTTGTTCGGGAAGGGCGAGCCGTTTAAGGGATTGATCAGAACGCTGGATGGCTGGCCGCTCTTTGGATCGATGATCGGGAGGTCGCTCAAATTCCCGTTGCGTTCCGCCAGGGTTGGGACAAGATATTGCTCCGGGGTTGCCGTTCTTCGGCGATTGCCCTCGTAATCAACGTAGAAGAATGTCTTATCCCGGCCGCTATAGAGATGCGGGATGGTCACGGGACCGCCGAAACTGCCGCCAAACGTGTTGAATCGTTTGGGCGCCTTGCTGGTGAAGTTCAGAATGGTCGCGTCCAGAACGTCGTTTTGCAGATATTCGAACAGGCTGCCGTGAAATTGGTTAGTTCCGCTCTTGGTGATGAAGGTGATGTCGGCCACCTGTGAAAACTCGGCGCTGTTGTTAAAGGCTGTGACTTTGAGCTCCGAAAGACCTTCCGAGGATGGGTAAGCGTTCTGGAGAGAGCCGTTGCTGGTGACGTTGGCGGTGGAAATTCCGTCGACGGAATAACCGGTCATCGAATAGGTAGCGCCACCCACTTGTATGTTGCCCTGGCTATCGGTGATGACGGCCGGGGACAGCGCTAAGGCAGCGAGCGGGCTGGTGGTCTGGGCTCTGAAATTGAGCGGCATCTGGACCAGTTGATTGGTGCCTCGAGTGTCGCCGACCGTAGCGTTCTCGGTATTGATCTGGTCCGCCGCGCTTTCCACGTTCACGGTTTGCTGCAGGCGCTCGATGGACAGCGTCACGTCCACGCGGGCGCTTTGGCGAGCAGTGAGGTCTAGGGTGGCTGTGGACGATGCGGCAAATCCCTCCTTAGAGGCCGATACTGAGTACTGGCCGGGCTTGAGGTTTTCAAACAAGTAGCCGCCGCTGTCATCGGTGAGCGCGGATCGCGTTGTATTGTCGTCCAGATTGTGGAGCGTGACGACGGCTTGCGGGAGGGCCAGGCCCTGCGGATCGCGGGCGGTGCCGCGAATGTCGCCGAAAGTCGATTGCGCGTTGCCAAGTGCCGGCAGCAGCAGGCAGCCCAGAAGAGCGCAGCATACCGTAAACACACGTGTCTGGCGAAAGTCCATAATCGTTCTCCTCGATCAAATTGAACGTGACGTACGGAATTCGCAGACATTGCGAGCCGGTGAAGAGGGCCGGGGAGCCGCGTGGCAAGCTGACGTAGCTGTGGGCTCAAGAATCGCCCGTCGAACTGATGTGAGCGATATCAGGAACGGCCTGAATTGCTAATTTCCTAATCCTACGGTGGGAGTGGTACGGACTCAATGACCACTCTTGGCGCGCGCGCCATAGCCACTTTCAGCACGCACGGCTTTGCGCAAGCGTCGCACTTGATGCAACATCTCATCGGCTTTCGTGCCGCCAAAACCGAGGATGAAGCCTTGGCGGACATTCGCTCCGGCGTACGCGGCGGAGAGGGGCCACAGCCAAAGGCCTTCCTGCGCGGCGCGCGCCGAAATTTTTTGATCAGATAAACCCGGTGGGAGCGTGACGACCAAGTGCATGCCGGCTTCCGCGCCGAGAATTTCCATCTCGGAGCGCTCGATCTCGGCGGCGAATTCTCGCTGGAGCGCTTGCGTGAGCGCGTTGCGGCGCTCGGCGTACAACTGCCGGGTCTTTCTCACATGCCGGGTAAAATGGCCCGCACTGATGAAATCACCGAGCGCTGCCTGATACAGATGCGACGGGCAGAGATCATTGGTCTGACGGACCGTAAGAAATCGATCTACCAGAGCGGGCGGAATGACCATATATCCGAGACGAAGCGACGGAAAGAGCACCTTGCTGAAGGTGCCGATGTAAATCACGCGAGAGCCGGGATCGAGCCCCTGCATGGACGCCACGGGCATGCTTTCATAGCGGTACTCGCTGTCATAGTCGTCCTCGACGATCCACGCGCCGGCGCTATGCGCCCATTCGAGCAACTGCAGGCGGCGCGCGACGCTCATAGTGGCGCCCAGCGGATACTGGTGCGAGGGCGTGACATAGGCGACGCGAGCGTTCCGGCACAGCTTAATGCCGGCCGCGACATCCAACCCCTCGCTGTCCACTGGAACGGGAACCAGCCGGCAACCGGAGAGCGTCAGAGCGTGCCGCAGAAACACGTAGCCGGGCTCCTCGATCCACACCGGGCTATCGGGATCGAGCAGAACGCGGGCCGATAAATCGAGCGCGTGCTGCGAGCCATTGACCACCATGATCTGAGAGGCCTCGCAATTGACGGCTCTGGCAGTCCGGAGATAAGCGGCGACGACCTCGCGAAACTCGAGGGATCCCATGGGATCGGAGTAGTTCATCGAGCTGGCGCGCACTCTGCGGGCATGGTAAGTGACCAGGTCGGACCAGACGCGAAACGGAAAATGATCGTAAGCGATCTGGCCGACGCTAAAGGCGCCCGATCCCAGGAACCACGGTGTCCCCTGGACGGGAAGAAGCCGGGACACGCGCGAGATGGCATCGGACGCAGAAGCATTCGTGACACTCGTCGCGGCGGGACGCGCGCTCGGAAACTGGTCGGAGAGCGAACTTGTCACGAACGTGCCTGCGCCGGTACGGCTTTCGATGTAGCCTTCGGCGAGGAGCTGCGCATAGGCGCCGAGTACTGGAATGCGCGAAATTCCGAGGTCATCGGCTAAAGCTCGCGACGACGGAATCTGCTGGCCCGGCTGCAATCGGCGTTCGAGGATCATGGCGCGGAGGGCGTCGTAGATCTGGCGGTGGAGCGGTTTTTCGCCTTTGCGATCGACGGCGATCATCGGCGCGGCGGCGCCATGCGGCTTCTTTCTCATCGGTTCTCCCCGCTGGACACGCTATTTTCAATCATAGTGGTCATATCGAGGTGGCTTCAAGTGGGCGATGATCGCGACCACATTTGAGGCGGCTTTTGGGAGCTTGGTGGAACAGAACAAATTTGATAGCGTCTTACAGGCGGGGGAATCGCATGAAGAGGTGGATCGGAGTAAGCGGAATTGTGATCGGGCTGGTTGCCGCCCCAGGTTGCAGCCGCCGGGATGCGGATCGGGCGCGGTCCGAGGGTCGCGAGGCGCGAGAGAAAGCGGAGCGGCAATTGGATGAAACGAGCCGCAAAGTGCGCGAGGAGTTGAAGCGCGCCGATGAGCAGACGCGCGAGGATCTGGATAAAGCGCGGGGCCAGTTGCGCCAGGCGTTGAGCCAGTCGAAACGGGATGCGGAGAAAGCGCGGGACAAGCTGCGCGATCGGACGAAGGAGGACGATAGTCGCCAGTAGCCGGCCTGCGCCACTCGATTCGGAAGAGGAATATAATCAAACGCGAATCGAGGCGGCCATGTATTTACGAATCTGGGCAGTGTTGTTTTGCTTGCCGCTCGCGGCGCAATGGAAGAATCTCCCTTCGAAGGGGGTTCCGAAGACCGCGGACGGAAAGGTAAATCTCTCGGCGCCCGCGCCCCGAGGCAAGGATGGCCATCCGGACCTTTCGGGAATTTGGGAGCCGGACGGCAATCGCTATGTGCGCGATATCGCGTTAGACCTGAAACCTGGCGAGGTCCCGTTTCAACCGTGGGCCAAGGCGCTCTACGACCAGCGCACCGACGGCTCGCATTCCAAGGAAGATCCCGACGCGAACTGTCTGCCGCAGGGCGTGCCTAAGATCAACGCCGCGCCAGCGCCGTGGAAGATCGTCCAGACGCCGGGGACGATCGTCATCGTCTATGAAGCGTTCAATCTTTGGCGGCAAGTATTTCTGGATGGGCGCGAACTCGAGGCGGACGTGAATCCCACGTGGATGGGCTATTCCACCGGCAAATGGGATGGCGACACGCTGGTGGTGGACACGCGCGGGTTCAACGGCAAAGCGTGGCTGGATCAGTTAGGCAAGCCGTCGACAGACGCGTTGCATGTGATTGAGCGCTTCCACCGCAAGGATTTCGGGCACATGAATCTTCAGATCACGATCGACGATCCGAAGGCGTACACCAAGCCATGGACGGTCAACCAGGAAGTGCATCTTTTGCCGGACACGGAGCTGCTGGAGTTCATTTGCAACGAGAATAACCGGGATGTGGCGCACTTGCCCGGCCAGTAAGTGCCGGCTCGACAGCAGCCGCCATCTTCGCTACGTCCAGTTCGCCGCCCAGAAAGTCGTTGATTTTTTCTGCGGTGATGAGCGGATCGGAAATGGCGGCGCGCTGTTCGACCACGAGCAGTTGCGTAGCGGGGCGCCGCGCCAACATCGTTTTCACGCGAACCAGCGTGCGGGCGTATTCATCTTTCAGCATGCGGCGGCGGAGCGGGGTCGCGGCCGTCGGCTGATTACGGTGGACCAGCATGCGTTCTTGGGAATCGAGCACTTCGTCGAGATCGCGTTGGCAGAGGATCACGCGGCAGGGCAGATCCGGCGGCAGAACGGCGAGCAGGGGAGCGACAATCTTGACAGCCTTTCCCTGCGCCTGGAACAGCCACTTTGAATCATTGAACAGATTTTTGACCGGCTCGAATTCCAGATAGCCGCGCGGATTGTCTTCGTCGGGTTCGCGCAGGCCGTCCGAGAGAACACTCGCACCGCCCGCGGACAGCATTTGCATGAGCATGGAAGTGCCGGAGCGCGGCAAACCGGTGACGATGACCACGGAATCCGATCGTGGCGGCCGGCTTGTGTTTTTGGCCACGATTGGTACGTCAGGCTCCGCGGGAATAACAGGCTCACGGATCGGCTCAGGCGCGGGTGTTCGCGATCTCATGTAGCGTGCAAGGCGGCGATGCTCGCGAGCGGCTTCTGGATCACCGAGGTGCTTGTCGAGTAGTGACGCGAGCCGGAGGTGCGCTTGCGGAAAATTTGGGTTAAAGGAAAGGGCCGCGCGGAACGTGTCGGCTGCGCGCTCGAATTCTTTCATTCCCGCCAATGCAACTCCCAGCAGGAAATGAGCGAGGGGATCGTGATAAGCCCTTTCCAGCGCGGCTAGCGCCGAATCCGCTGCAACGTTGAAATTCCGGCGCCGCAGAGCCATCCGGCACAAGCCGATATGCGCTTGAGCATTGTCGGGGTCGATTTCGAGCGCCTTCTCATAGACCTGCTGCGCGTCGCGCCAGCGCCGGAGTCGCAAGTACAGATCGGCGATCTGAAGAAACAGGCCCGGACGTAATAAGTGCGCTTCCGCGACTTGTTCGAGCGCGGCCAGAGCTTCAGGAAAGCGCTTTTCCGCCATCAGCACTTGAGCTTTCAGAAATCCAGCCAAGGGCGATGGGAAACTCGCTTCGAGGTTATCCACAATGCGCCGCATCTCATCCAGCATTCCCAGCGCCTGGCAGGAGGCGAATAAGCGAACGGCGAAGCGATGATCGTTGGATTCGGCGGCGGCATACAGCTCGCTGAAGATCTGATGCGCTTCCAGGTGACGGCCGGCATCCTGATACGCTTCGCCCAGGTTATAGCGGAGCTCGCGAATGGTCTTCGCGACTGCAACCTGGCGATCCTCATCGGGCCGCTCGATGTAGCCGAGCGCGATCATTTGCTCCAACGCTTCTTGCGCCGCCACTGGATCGAGACGCGTATGCGGCGGATGGCTTCCATCGTTGCCCGCGACGTCTTCCCAGCTTGGAATGAATTTGGCGCGGGGCGCTGCAACGAAGGCCTCGGAAAGCACCTTGCCGTCCATATCTTCGCCTACAGGCAATCCGTAAAGCGTGAGGATGGTCGGCGCGATATCGAGCAGCGACGGCCCGTGCAGCAATCCGTTTTTCATTATGCCGGGGCCACTGATGGCGAGGATACCCAAGTCGCGGTGCTCGATCGCGGGACCGGCGGGAATGTCGGGGATGGAGTCCGGACGCAGATGATCGGGATGAAAGCCGTGATCCGATAGAAGAATGGCCGTCGCATCGTGGCCGGCTTTTTCGAGCAGCGTGCCCAACATCTGATCGTGGAGCTGGTACGCCATGGAGACCACGTTGTGGTAGAGCTCGAAATCACGTTCCGTGATCCAGGACTGCCGCGGCGGATGGTAGCGCATGAAGCCATGGCAGAAGTGATCGATGGCGTCATAATAGACGGCGAAGAAATCCCAGGGCTGGTTGTCGAGCAGCCAGGTGGCGGCCGAATGGATACTCATGCATTCGGCGAGCATTCGGAGGAAGAGGGCCAGGCGCTTGTCGCGGTCCTGATCGATCTCCTTGGCCAGTGGAATAAACGATTCCACCATCTGTGGCGTCAGAAGGTCGGGATGCATGCGCCGATCGGCTAGCGTCCCGGCTAATTCCGGCGGATGAACCGCGTTCGCCGCGAGCGGCCAGCCCTCTTCAATCGGCCGGCTGGCGCGATGGTAATGATCGGACACCATTACGCCGTTGATTGGTTCGGCGGGATGACTGGGCCACCAGCCGATCACGACGCTTCGCAGATCATTCTGATTCAGAATGTTCCACAGCGCTTTTGATTTTCGTGAGAGATTCGTGACCGGCTGCACGCCGCGGCCGGAGGGTGTGGGCTCGGAGAAGCCGTGGATGCCGTGTTTGAACGGGCGCTTGCCGGTGGCGATGGAAGTCCACAGCATCGGCGAGAGCGGTGGATGAAGCGTGGCGATTTGGCCGTGGGCGCCGTTCTCGACCAAGCGCTGCACGTTGGGCATCTTGCCCGCATCCAGGAGCGGATGGATGACCTTCCAGTCCGCGGCATCCCAGCCGATCAGGAGAACTTTACGCGAAGCCATGCAAACGAATCCGAAGTCCCGCGGCCCTACTGGGGAGAACCAAACTGCTCAACGATAAATACAAAATGCTGTTGCAACGGTGGCCGGAGCCGTCCGGGAACGGGCGGGGGGACGAAATTCATCTGCTTTGCGTTTGCGAGAGCGGCCTGGCTGTAGGGATCGGAAGGCTGCAAGGAGTGAGCCTCGACCAGCTGGCCCGATGGCGTAACGAGTCCAAACACGCAGACGATGTGTGGCGCCGCCGCGCGGGCGGAAGAATCCGCGGGAAAAACCTGCCCCATCTTTTGCGCTCCCCCCATCGCGATTGCCCTCCCCCGCTCTTCCATTTCCGGACTAGGGACAAACAGGCTCGGATCAGCGGCTGGAAGCTCAGTGAGGCTCTCTATTGAGATCTCTGATACTGGTTTGCCGGCTTCGGTTACGGTCACCTTTCGCGGCATGATGTGGCCGTCGAGCTGCGGGGAGTTCGAATAGTCGTACGCGAAGTAGCGCCCGGGCACTTGCGAGTGCACCATGAGCAAGCCGGATTGGGGATCGATACACTCCTCGGTTTCATCCCAACGCCGCCCGGGCGACGCCGCGGCATTTTCCGAGCCGGACAGCAAAACGCAGGTGACTGCGGTGCTATGGAAAGTAGCAGCCGACGTCCGGATGACTGCGTGCACCAGGGCAGCCGCGGAGGGAATTGGATCGAACAAGGCCGCGCGCGCTTCCTGCAAGCGTAGCGGGATATAGCTCCCGGTCGTTTCGATATAGGACTTCCCTTTCGCCGAGATCCGGGTAACGGTGTATCCGGCCGCCGCCGTCGCCGTCCAGCGCAGGCCGCGTGCGGGATCGAACCTGTCCTCCATCTGCCAGGCGCCGTCGAATTGAGTTTGGCCCCCCGAATTCACGGTGAAGGTGGCCTTGAGATCGTAAGCCTTGCCCACGCTACGCAGCGCGTAATTCTTTCGCGCGCGGCTGAGAAGCTCGAGCGCGGCCTGCCGGTTGTCCGGCGTTCCAGCGTGCTGAACCTGATCGGTTACCATTTCGAGAGGATCGCTTGGAATAGGCGCGACCGCCGCAGGTTCCTGGCCGAGAATCGGAAGCGACAGTCCTCCTGCCGCGATCAGCCACAACAGTGTGCTTTGGCCCATCGAATTAGTCCTCCCCAAATCGCAGCCTGGGATGGTACGGCTTCCCGCCGATTGGAAATGCCACCGAACCCCCGCCCGATCCGCCGCCGGACCCGCCGCCCGACCCACCGCCACCGCCTGTACCTCCACCGCCGCCCGTGCCGCCACCACCGCCCGTGCCGCCACCACCGCCTGTGCCGCCCCCGCCGCCCCCGCCACCTGAGCCGCCGAATGAACCACCGAACGAACCGCCGCCCGTGCCGCCAGTACCGCTGAAACCGCCGGTACTCGAGCCAACGGGGACAAGTTGGAGCGAAAACAACACACCCAGTTGGGTTCGCATGCCGCCAACAACCGCGTAGATCGGAAGGTCTCCCTGGCCGATTCCATTGGGAACGGTCAAGTTGATCTGATAGAGACCGGCGGCTGATAATCCGACGAAACTTGGTTGGACGGAGACGTTATTGACGTAAAGGCTAAAGGAGCTGGTCAGCGGCGCTGCGCCGGAGAACGTGTGTCCCGCCGTTACGGGTGGATTGGTCGGTCCGAAGCCGAATCCGTAAAGAACCACCGTGTCGCCCGGCTGCGCCGCCACGGTACGGTACCCGAAGGAGACACCGTTGGGACCGAGGATGTCGTAACCGCCGCCGCCGTAGGCGCCCGAATGGTCCGGTCTGAGAATGATTCCCGCAATGTGGGAGGAAGGAAGCAAGCTGAACGACGGAGCGAAATGATCGAGGGTCACCGATGACGTCGCGATGCCGGCGGCGGTAGTAACGACGACCGATACGGTACCGGTCGCCGTGTCGTCGGGCGCCTGCAGATCGATCTGCGTGGGACTGACATACATGATGTACGCGGCTTTTCCATTGATCTCGACGCGCGTACCAGCGAGCGACGTGGGAAAATCGCCATTCCAGCTGGCGGTTTGGCTGGCGAGGTTGCTGCCGTAAATCGATACCCATTCGCCGGCCTGGATGATGGTTGCGGTGCTGTCAATCGGAACGACGCCGCCGTGCGAAATGAACGGAGGCCCCGTCATGGCAAGCCCAACAGCGTTCATGAATGCATTCCTCTGCGCGGAATAAGCCTTGTTGGTGCGGGCGCTTGCGATGGGGTCGGGATCGGGAGCGCTGTTCCGGCCGCCGCTGCCGATGATCGCCGCGGAGGCGTTTGTGACCATGGCCATGGCCGAGCCCGTAACCGCGGCATAGATTTGCCAGTGATTTACTCTGCGTTTCCACGCCTCCTTTGCAGAGGACGAGGCGAGGGTGGCGAAATAGGCGTCCAAACGACGGTCGAGGTCGAATTTTCGCGAAGTGCCCATGAGTTACCTCCGGACAACCGTTGAAACCAGCGTAAACCTTCCCGGACCAGCCGAAAATCGCTTTGCCTTGGTATTTTTGACAGTTTGGGGGCGTTACTTAGGGTAAGGAGACGATATTTACCCGACCTTTGTAGGGAACTCTCGATGATGGAATGGCACGGCGTTAGAGCAGCGCGGTGTCCCGCCGGGCCCAGGGCTTGCCTTTTTCCTTCGAGACGGCTTCGACGTCTTTCACGTAGGCTCCGGCTTGCGTCAGGATATGATGCAGATCGTTGCCGATGCTGATGAAGGGGAAGCCCTTCTCAAGAAACTCGCCGACGCGCGAAGTTCCGAACAGGAACAGCCCGAGGATGACGTTGTTCTTTCTCGCCGCGGCACGCAGCTTGTCGGTGGCGGCTTTCAACTCGTCAGAGAAGTACATGTCGGGGAATTTGTATTTTTCGAACAAGCCCATGGACATGCAAAGATCGTTCTGGCCGAGGAAGAGCATGTCGACGCCCTTCACGGCTGCGATCTCGTCGATGTTCTTGATGCAGTCGGCGGTTTCCACTTGCAGCGCGAGAATGACGTTGTCGTTGGCGGCGCCGGCGTAACCCAGCAGACCTGCCTTGTTCATACTGCGCTGCGGGAAATAGACCGATCGCGTGCCGGCGGTGGGATAGCGCGCACAACTGACGGCTTGGACGGCTTCTTCAGCGGTATTGATGTACGGGACCAGGACGCCGTCGGCGCCCATGTCGAGAGATTGCTGGATGCCGCCACGATCGTGGTAGCCGGCCACGCGCACCATGGACTTCGCGCCGCCGTTGGAAATTCCCGCCAACATGCCGGACAGTTCCAAATTGCCCATCGGTCCGTGCTGTGTGTCAACGAGCAGCCAATCGTAGCCGGTATGGGCCAGCTGCTCGGCAACCGTCGGGCTGGCCGAATTCAGGAACAAGCCGAGCTTGGTCCGCCCTTCACGCAGTTGTTTCTTAAACTCAGCACCACTGAGTACTTCGCTCATTCGTTGATGTCTCCTGGATTCCGGACAGGCTGCAAGCTTGCCGGAAGCGCGTTATTTCCGGATCGCCGATCAATGGCGTCGGGGTCTCCAAGAAGTATACAACGTCAGCCGCGATGGTCCGCGCGAGGCGTCAATTGATGTGCGCGCGCAACAACACGCGGCGGCGAAATCGCCCTAAGGTTTCTATGGTTCCGCCGCTGTCGACGATTCTGCTCCGTAATTTGCTGTAGGGTTCTGCATAGAATACGAACTCCGTTCCCGGCTGGGCGAACTCGCGGTAAGGGACGATGGGGACGCCAAGCTTATGGAATTCGACAAAGGGGGAGGCCCCGTATCCGGCGGCCTGCCGCCCGGTGAGGAAGACAAGGCGCGGCTTCAAGGTATCTGGAGTGTAATACCACAGTTTGAGGTAGAGGATGAGATCCTCCACCACCACCGGACCGGTTTGCAGTTGCTGCTTCCAGGCCGGGTTGACTCCTGAAACGGATTTCGAAAACGGCCGGGTTGAGTCATCAGATAGAGGAACGGGGCAAGCGCCGCCAGGACGCAGACTAGCCCGATGGAGGACCGCCTTCCGGCGAAAGTGCGCCGCGAGAAACGACCCCAAAAGCGCATACCCTGCCACGGCCGCCGCGCGCATACCGGGGCGAGAAGGCGTGCGGCGGCAGTATTAAAGCGATGGAGACCACCGCCACGGGAACTATTAACAGCAGGATCACCGCGGCTACCCATTCGTAGCCGGGGATGGCGGCGGGGCGCGTACCTTCCGGTTTGTCCTTACGCCCTCCAGCAACGAACCAGACGGCCAACAGATAGCGCCGCTGGAATGGCGACGGTGAAAGCAAACGCGAAACGCGATTGTGTAGAAGTAAAGGAAGTCGATGGGGCTCACCCTCATGCCCCCGTAAGAAGACCAGCTCCTGAGCCCGTGCAGGATCAGGAACAGAGAGGCCACCAATGCCAGGCCGCCCGCCGCAAAAGCAAACCAAATGGACCAGTCGATGCGCCGGAGCCGGATGCTACGGTATATTTCCGCGCCCGCCAGCGGCAGGTAAATCAGAACGCTCCAGTATTGGTAGAAGATTGCGCCGGCGATCCCCACTGCCAGACCGATCAGCGACCAGGGGCGCTTGGTTTCTTCCGCGGCTGCCTGCCACGAGACCAGAGCGATTCCACAGAAACCGAGCATGAAGGCGTAGCTGCGCGCCTCATAGGAATACGATTGGAAAGCGCTGGCATACGGCAGGAGCATCGCCGTTAGTGCGAAGAAGATGCTTACGCGCCGGCGCGCGAAGAAGTAAAGGCAAATGCAGAACACCCAAAATGCGACCATGACGGGAATGCGAAACGCCACTTCTCCGCTGCCGGCGAGTTTGTTCCAGAGATAGAAGGTGAGATGGTGAGCAGGGGGCATCCAGTCGACGTCGCCCAACGCGCGCATTGCCGCGGAAAGGCTGGGCTGGCGGGCTTCCAGCAGCGTGAGGATCTCGTCGTACCAGAACGGCTTGGCGTGAGCGCGCAACATGGTGCCTGCGAAGTAGACCAGGCTCCACGCCGCGAGAATCAAGATTTCGTGCCGCTCGAGAAATCGTTCGAGCGCCGCGGCCCGGGGCTCGACCTTCCAGGCAGACTTCGTTTCGGGAATGGTCTGCTGTTGGGGCGCCATGCAGGTGTAACTTTTGATTATCCTACGGCCGCCAGCCAAATGTAAGGCCCAGGATCATCCGGATACCAACAATGAACGCTCGAAGATTATTCGCATTTCCACCTTTACTGACGCCTACCCTGGGATGAAATGTAATCGGACATTCCACCACTCGTTCGCCGCTGGCGAGCGCCGTGTCGAGGAAGTGAGCATTAAACTCAAGATTCACCGCGGGGTTGAGCAGCGGAAGCAGCCGTTCCAGGCTACGACGCCTTAATAGCTTGTAAGTAGTGCCAGCGTCGGTAAACGTTCCTCGCCCGAGATGCTTCACTTCTATCAATTTCCCGACGAAGAAATTCCCATAATACATGAAGGTGGAAAGTTGGGTGGAGTACTCGCGCAACTGCTCCACGATCCGCGTGCCGTTGACGATGTCAGCGTGATCGATATAGGCCACCAGTTTGTCCAGGTCCTTGGCGCGGAAAGTCATGTCGCCTTCACACAGGACGATCAGATCCACGAGTTTCTCCGCTAGCGCTTCCTGGAAGCAGCGGTAAACGCAGGATCCATATCCGGGTTGGGTTTCCGTAACGACGGCCGCACCGGCGCTCTGCGCGACGCTGAAGGTGTGATCGCGGCTGTTGTTGTCAACCACGATGACGCTGCGAACCAAGGGATGACTGCGAAAATCCGCGACGGCCGCGGCGATGCTCGGCTCGTCGTTGTAGGCGGTCAGAGCGACCACCACCTGCCGGTGTAAGACCGGCTCCATTTGCTGGTGTCTTGAAAGGCGGCGCTTGCGGGGAAGAAGGAAGCCGAGGTCGGCCGCCGCGAGCAGCACGCCTAGGAAAGCCGGGACGGCGCTGCACCACAGGATGGTTTGATTCCAGGTGCGGAACGGTTCACCGGCATGCAAAATCACTCGAACGATGGAAAACAATATCGAGAAGGAATAGATGGAAGCAGCGAGAATGCCGAACAAAACACCAAAAAAGAACAGAGGTATGTTGTTCTTCGGGTTTGGCGAACTGGCAGCCTTGCGAGTGACGACAAGGACATCGTTCGAACGTTCTTCTGTCGTGGTGTAATTCATATCGAGCGAAACAAAACTCGGCTACAATCAAGCAGTCCGGCCTAGGTCCTCGCGACTCAACGCGGTTGTAACGTGGACGGCCGATTGTTACAAATAAATCGACTCTTTAAGACGGATTTCGAGCCTGGTTTGTTTCGCGGCAGTCTCGCTGCCCGGGAGGGATAACGCTTGGGCGGAAAGTCATCGGTTACCAAGTCCGATTCATGAGCGACGAAGCATATCACCAGACACGCCTGCCCTACGACCGCAAGCGGGAGATTCTATGGCGTGCGTTGTGGAAGTTTTACTTCCGCAAGCACATCGCAAGCTCCGATTGCGTTCTCGAGTTAGGATGCGGTTACGCAGACTTCATCAACAACGTCCGCGCGCGACGCAGAATCGCACTCGATAGTTGGCCCGGATTCCTGCAATACCTGTCCGAGGGCGTGGAAGGTCACGTCGTTGATGTCACCGATCTCACCTTGGTCGAAGGTGGCTCGATCGATTTCGCTTTTGCAAGCAATCTCTTCGAGCACCTGACCAAAGAGGCCCTGAGCACGGTGCTGGGTCAGTTGAGGGAAAAACTAACGGTTAACGGAAGACTTGGCATCCTGCAGCCCAACTACCGCTACGCGTATAAGGAGTACTTTGACGACTATACGCACGTCACAGTTTACTCGCACGAAACGCTGTGCGATTTCTTAGCCGCGAATGGATACGAGGTCATCGAATGCGTCCCGCGGTTCATGCCGCTCACCATCAAGAATCGCAAGATGGTGGTATCGGAGTGGTTAATTCGGCTTTATCTCAGCTTGCCAGTGAAACCATTGGGGAAACAGATGCTGGTCATCGCCCGCCCGATCACGCGGTTGTAGCGGCAACGAAAATTGAATCCAGAAATTTGTTTGATTCCCGGCGAGGGTACGTTAATATAAAACCTGCATTACAGACACGGCCGCTTCCGGCTGTTCTTTCTCGATAACCCCAGAATCGCCGTGGATGTGATGCCTAATCCCTGACCCTAAGGCTTAAAGGTCCATGGGTATTGAAATCAGCCCCAATCCAACCGCGCACAGCGGTATGAAAGTCCAACGCGGCCGTCCCGTTTGGATCGTCAGATGGGCAGTGATGCTACTTGCCACCGGGCTGATTGGGGTCTTTGCATGGACACAACTATTCACTACCTTCCCGTTCTGGGACGATGAAGGTTACTTTCTTCAGGCGTACCGCGATTTCCTGTCGGGCCATGTCCTGTACGATCAGGTCTTCGCGATGTATGGCCCCTGGACCTTCTTCAGTGCAGCGTTACTGGCGGGTTTCGATCCCGAGAACGTTACTCACGACGCGCTCCGCTGGATTGCCTTGCCGATTTGGATCATGGTTGCGGTGTTGCTGGCGCGAGTCGTGTGGCGCCGGACTGGACGATTCATGGTTTCGGTGGCAACCTTCCTTCTGATTGGCTTCCATCTCAAGGGAATCGCCAACGGCGTCGGGCATCCACAACTCTGGGTTATTTTGGGGGCTGCGGCGCTGCTGTGGCTGGGCTTGGATTGGGTCACTCTGCCGGGCCACGGATGGCAGGCCTTCTGGACCGGGGTTGTCATCGGATCGATGTTTCTTCTCAAGATCAATATCGGGGTCTTCGTGTCGATTGCAGCAGGGCTCGCGGTGAGTGTACATCTGAAGCGGCGAGTTCGAAACGCTGCTCTTGGCGTGCTTGGGGTGGCCGCTGCTGGATTAGGCATCGCGCTGCTTGCGGCGAACTCGACACCGTCGGAGAAATATTTCGCGCTGGTGTACCTGGCTTCTCTGGCCATCACCATCGGCGTCGCGATTGCGCGGCCCGCTCTGGAGCAGCCCTCGAGCGCAAATCTCAAGCGGTGTGCCGCCGGAATTGCTTTGTGCCTCTGCCTGGGAGTGACGCTGACCCTGGGGTTGGGAACTACGCTGCGAGGTTTGTTTGGAGCACTGGTGACGAGCCCGGCTCTGCTGGTAAGAAGCTATCACTACCCTTTCTTGGAACCGACCGGTAAATGGTCTCTCGCGATTTGCGCGATCGGTCTCGGCACTGCCGCGGGCGTGTTCTGCTGGAGGCAGTTGTTTGAGGTTCATCCTCCTTTGCTGGGATTACTCAAATTTGAGGCGGGCGCAGGTCTGCTTGTGGCATTCGTTTGCGATCACCGTATGGCGCTCACAGGTTCGCTGCTGTTCTTGTGGCTGCTGATCGTGGATGTAGCGCCCCTGTCCGGTCCGGCGTATTCGAACCGGCTGCTGCTCGCGTTACTGGCCCCGCTCTTCAGCTTGCAATTGTTTCCGATGGCCGGGGAACAAGTCGATTGGGCGGCGCTGTTGCCGATGACCGCCGCCGCCGTGCTGCTGGCAGACGGTATCAATAGTGTTTCCGCCGCAGACCTCCGTGTACCATTACCGCGCCCGGCCTTTGCTGCCGGTGCTTTACGGGTCCTGTTGATTGTCCTTCTGTGTTCATTTGCCGGAGCAACAACGTGGGAATCCTTAGACGAGTGGCGAAGCGCGACGCCGGTGAATCTTCCAGGAGCGGAGTGGCTGAGGCTACCGCCCGAAAGAGTCGCCACGCTGACCGCCGTTTCGGCGGCGATCGATCGAAATTGCCGGACCCTGTTAACGGTTCCCGGTATGTACAGTTTCTCGATGTGGAGCGGGGTCCCGCCCTTCGAGGAAAAGCGGTTCAATAGCTGGCCGTTTCTATGGCCGGATGAGATTCAGAGAGAGGTGTTGCCGCAGCTTCAGCAGCGGAGGCGGGGATGCGTACTCGTGAGCGGGCAGGACTATGGCTTCTTCAGGAGCATCGCGGTCTCGCCCGGTGATGATAAGTGGTTACTTAAGATTCCACGAACCATGAAAGCGATATTTGCGGTCGGGGATTTTACATTGTATCGATCCCGGCAGGAGCCGGAAGACTTGGTCGGTGCAAGCGCTCAGTAGTAACAGCCAAGCCCCAAGATTTCAGCAAAATCTTGGGAAATTCAGTAGGAACCTTGTCTCGTCGCCGGCCGGGGATTTGATGTAACGACAAGACAACAAGAGATTTACTGGGCGGCCCGGCCGCTCTGGAAGATGCCGCCTTCCTCGAGGAACTAATGAGGGAGTCCTAAGAAACATATTGTTAGCAGCCGATAGATCCATTGATGGGATCTCCGTTCCAGGTGGGGGTGTTGTGCCTCGCAATCCTCGCGTTTGCCGTGGCTTGGCTCCAGACCCGGCGTTTGGCAGAGCGGCAGCGGGATCAGGAAAAGCTGGAGCGATCCTCGCGGGTGATCGAGGAAGAACGGCGAGTATTGGAGCTGATCGCCAAAGGGGCGTCCCTGAAGGAAGTCCTGGACGCGCTCACGGCCGCGATTGAGCGCATGGCCTCCGGCTGCTTCTGCACCGTACTGCTGCTGGATGAAGAGGGCAAGCGGCTGTTGGAGGGCTCGGGTGGAGGGTTGCCGCCCGCTTACATGCAGGCTGTCAACGGGCTGGAAATCGGGCCTGAAGTGGGCGCGTGCGGTTCGGCCGCCTTCAGTAACGAAACCACCATTATCGAAGACATCGCCAACGATCACCGTTTTGGAGCCGCCAAGGGCTTCGTCATGAGCTTCGGACTGCGCGCTTGCTGGAGCGTGCCCATTCGCGATTCCAACCAGAAGGTGCTCGGCACGTTCGCGATGTATCACAAGCAGCCGGCCGCGCCTCGGGATCGTGACCTGCGGGTGGTGGAAGCGGGCGCGCACCTGGCCGGGAATGCCATCGAACGGCTGCGGTCGGAGGCCAAGCTGCGCGAGAATGCAGGGCGCATCGCGATGGCGGAGAAAGCCGCCGCCTTCGGGATCTGGCAGACCGAGGTTGCAACGGACATGCTGACGATTTCGGAGGGATTTGCCGCGTTGGTAGGACTGACGGGCAAGCCGCTGCGCATGCATCTGGATCGATGGCGGGAGATGATTCATCCCGATGACCGCGAGATGCTGAACGCGACAGCAGAGAGGGCGATGGCTGAGCTGGGGTCGTTCGACGCGGAGTTCCGCGTGGTGCTTGCGGACGGATCGGTGCGTTGGATGCGGTCTCAATCGCGCATCGAGGGTGAGAATGGCCGGGCCAAGCTGGTAACGGGCGCGATGATCGACATTACGAAAGAAAAGGAAATGCTGCTGCGGCTGGAGCAGGCTCGCGCGGCCGCCGACGCCGCTAATCGCGCCAAGTCCGAGTTCCTGGCGAATATGAGCCATGAGATCCGCACGCCGATGAACGGCATCATCGGCATGACGGAGTTGGCGCTCGAGACCGAGCTCGATATGACGCAGCGGGAATATCTGGACGCGGTGAAGTATTCCTCCGACGCGCTGCTGAGCGTGATTAACGAGATTCTGGACTTCTCCAAGATCGAGGTCGGGCGGCTGAGCCTGGATCCGATCGAATTCAACCTGCGGGATCATCTGGGGAACGCCATCAAATCGCTGGCGGTAGGAGCTCATCAGAAAGACTTGGAACTGGCCTGCTTCGTTCCGCCTGAACTGCCGGAGTTCGTGGTCGGCGATCCTGTGCGGTTGCGCCAGGTGGTGCTGAACTTGGTCGGGAAATGCGGTGAAGTTTACCGATCGGGGCGAGGTGGTCCTGCGCGTGGAAGCCGAACCGAGTGACGCAGATAGCCTCTCTCTACACTTCACAGTGACGGACACCGGGATCGGCATTCCGCACGAGAAGCAGAAGCTGATCTTCGAGCCGTTTACGCAGGCGGACACATCCACCACGCGCCGCTATGGCGGAACTGGGCTGGGGCTCTCGATTTCCGATGCGCCTGATCGAGATGATGGGCGGCAAGATCTGGCTGGAAAGTGAAGTCGGCCAGGGGTCCACGTTCCACTTCACGGCGCACTTTGGAATTGCGAAAGGCGCGCCATCGCGGTCGATCCTGAAGGATCCGGCGGTTCTCAACAACCTGCGAGTGTTGGTGGTAGACGATAATGCGACGAATCGCCAGATCCTCGAAAGGACGCTCAGCTACTGGGGTGTGCGGCCAACGTCGGTGTCCAATGCGGCCGCCGCGCTCGCTTCATTGCGGGAGGCCATGGCTGCCGGTGTACCGTTCCGCCTGATGCTGGCGGACTGTCATATGCCGGAAGTGGACGGATTCATGCTGGTGGAGCAGGTGCAAAGCTCGCCGGATTTGGCGGGCCTGATCACCATCATGCTGACTTCGGGAGGCCAGCGCGGCGATGGGTTGCGCTGCAAAGAGCTCGGCATCGCTGCGTACTTGATCAAGCCCGTGCTGCAAGCGGATTTGCTGCAAGCGCTGTTGCAGGTACTGTCGGTTCGTGAAGGAGTGCCGAAATCCGCCGCTGTGATCACCCGCCACACGCTGCGCGAGGGCCGCGTGCCGCTGCGGGTTCTGCTGGCTGAAGATAACATCGTGAATCAGAAACTGGCGTGCCGGCTGCTCGAAAACCACGGCGACATCGTGGTGGTGGCGGACAACGGCGTGCAGGTGCTGGAAGCTTTGGAGCGCCAGAGCTTTCGATTTGATTTTGATGGACGCGCAGATGCCGCAAATGGATGGGTTCGAGGCCACGGCCGCGATCCGGCGCTTGGAAGAAGGCACGGGCGCGCATCTGCCGATCATCGCCATGACGGCTCACGCCATGGTGGGCGACCGGCAGCGTTGCCTCGAAGCCGGCATGGACGGGTACGTATCGCGAAACCTGTTCACCCGCACGAGATGTTCGAGACCATCGAAACGGTGCTCGCGCGCGGGGAAAAGGGCGCTGATGAACAAGCATCGCAGCCGGTTCACGGCTAACGCTTACTCTTCACGCGCCTGGCTTAGACTCCTGGCTTAGACTAATGAGCAGTGCCTCGCGTGCCCGTGGAGTCCCATGTCCTTGTGAACGGCGTCGAGATCGCGATCTGGGAGTGGCCGGGCCAGGGGCAACCCGTGCTGTTTTGCCATGCGACGAGTTTTCACGCACGGATCTGGGACCAGGTGATCGCGCGCCTGCCGGGGCATCGTTGCTTCACATTTGACGCGCGCGGTCACGGCCGCAGCAGCAAGCCTGCGCCGCCTTACGCCTGGAGAGATTTCGGCGCCGACGTGGCGGCAGTTGCGGAATCCTTGGGCTTGTCGGGGGCGGTCGGAGTGGGGCATTCCATGGGCGGGCACGCCGTTACGCTCGGGGCGGCGCTCAACTTGGCCGCCTTTTCAGCGCTTTTGCTCTTCGATCCCGTGATCCGTGCGAAGGATCAGTATCTGGGACCCTGGGGCAAGACGGGGTTTGTCGCAAAACGGCGCAACCGATGGGCCTCGCCCGAGGAAATGTTCGAGCGCTTCAAAGAGCGGCCGCCATTCGATTCGTGGGATCGCAAGCGTGCTGCTGGATTATTGCCAATACGGACTGTCGCCGGCTGGCGCGGGGCTACATCCTCGCGTGCCCGCCCGAAATCGAAGCTTCGATCTACGAAAACAGCACGGCGCCGGAATCGAACATTTACCCCGAGATCGCCACGATCGAGGTCCCCGTCCACGTGGTTCGGGCCGGACAAATTTCGAGATCCCGCCAACGTGATGGGATCGTCGCCCACCACGCCGGATTTAGCGGCCAGCTTCGCACGCGGCGCCGACACGCTTCTTCAGGAGCATTCGCACTTTATCCCCATGGAATCGCCCGAACTGGTGGCGAAAATGATCGAGGACGCGCTCGCCCTGCTCTAATAGAGAAGGTGTCATTGACGAGAGTGTCCATCGACGAACAGTTGACGTACCTAAAGAAGGGGCTTGCCGACCTGATCCGCGAGGAGGATTTGCGCGAGCGTTTGATCCAGGCCGAGAAGACCGGCCGTCCGTTGCGCGTGAAGGCGGGCTTCGATCCGACGGCGCCCGATCTCCACCTGGGCCATACCGTGCTGCTGCGCAAGATGAAACACTTTCAGGATCTCGGGCCATCGCGTGATTTTCCTGATCGGCGACAACACCGGGCTGATCGGCGATCCTACGGGCCGCAACACCACGCGCCCTCCCATGACGCGCGAAGAGATCGACAAGAACGCCGAGACTTATAAGACCCAAGTGTTCAAGATCCTCGATCCGGAAAAAACCGAAGTGCGGTTCAACAGCGAGTGGCTGGAGCCGATGAAGTTCGCCGACATCATCCGGCTGTGCTCGAAATACACCGTGGCGCGGATCATGGAGCGCGACGATTTCAGCAAACGATTCAAGGAGGGCATGCCGATCTCGGTGCATGAGCTGCTGTATCCGCTGGCGCAAGGCTACGATTCGGTGATGCTGGAATGCGACGTGGAGATGGGCGGCACCGACCAGCGGTTCAATCTTCTGGTCGGGCGCGAATTGCAGCGCGACGCGGGGCAGCCGCCGCAGATTGTCGCAACCGTTCCGCTGCTCGAAGGCACGGACGGCGTGGAGAAGATGTCGAAGTCCAAGGGCAACTACATCGGCATCACGGAACCGCCCAAGGTGATGTTCCGCAAAGTGATGGGGATCAGCGACACGCTGATGTGGCGCTACTGGGAGTTGCTGACCGACAAGAGCCTGGCCGAGATCGCGGCGATGAAAGCCGGAAGAGCCGATGCAGGTGAAGATGCGGCTGGCGCGCGCAAATCGTCGCGGATTTTCATTCGGTTGAGGCGGCCGATCAGGCGCAGGCGGATTTCGATCGCGAAGTGCGGGAGGGGCAGCAACCGGACGATATCGAAATCATCGGGTTTCCGATGGACGCCGGATTGAGCTTACCAAAGATCTTGCTGGGCACGAGTATGGCGGAGTCACGCACCGATGCCGAGCGGAAGATCAAGGCCGGCGCGGTGGAGATCGATGGGGTCAAGTTCACCAAGCTTCCTGCTTCCCGAAATAAAGCCGGCGATAGTCGTGACAGGTCGGCAAGAAAGTGGAAGCGGATCGTGTCCATGATCGCCACGCCGACGGCGCCATTTTGTCTGGAAACTGGCCGACGGCGCGAGTTGCTGCTCGGCGAGCGCACTCTGCTGATGGGCGTGCTGAACGTGACGCCCGATTCGTTCTCCGATGGCGGCAAATATTCCGATCCCGACCGCGCGTTCGCTCGCGCCGTTGAGCTGGAAGAGCAAGGCGCGGACATCATCGACATCGGCGCCGAATCCACGAAGCCCGGTTCCGAGCGCGTGTCGGAAGCAGAAGAACTGCGCCGTTTGGTGCCGGTGCTGAAGCGCCTGCATGGCAAACTGGACACGCCCGTCTCGGTTGATACCTACAAATCGGCCGTCGCGGAGAAGGCGCTGGAATATGGGGCCGCGATTGATCAACGATCCTTCGGGCTAACGTTCGACGCGCAGCTCGCGCGCATCGTAGCGAATCACGATGCAGGACTGATCATCACGCACATGCGCGGCACGCCGGAAACCTGGGCCAAGCTGGCGCCGCTCAAGGATCCTGCTCGGGACCATTCGGACAGGATCTGGAAGCGTCGGCGCATCGGGCCGTGCGTTCGGGCGTGGATCGTGGCGCGGATCGCCAGTCGATCCAGGGCTCGGCTTCGGCAAGCGGAAAGAGCAGAACTCGGAGATCCTGGCGCGGCTCGGTGAGTTTGCGGCGCTCGAGTTTCCGTTGGTGGTAGGTCCATCGCGCAAATCGTTTCTGCCGCAGCTAGAGAAACCTTCGGAAGGTTTTCTGCAATGCGCGACCGCGGCTGCCGTAACGGCCTGCATTCTGGGTGGTGCGCATGTAGTTCGCGTGCACGAGGTGCTCGAGATGAAGGCGGCGGCGCTGGTGGCCGATCAAATCTCTCAGCTTCGCTGGCACTTCGGACAGTAGTGCGTCCCGCGCTGTCCCACCACGATCCGGCGGATCGGGGTTCCGCAAGTAGGGCAGGGGTCGCCCGCGCGTCCGTACACCTGATGTTGTTGCTGAAAACTGCCGCGCTGGCCATCGGCATCGACGTAGTCGGAAATCGACGAGCCTTTCAAGCGGATGGCTGTTGCGAGAATATCGATCATCGCGCGATGCAGGCGTCCGGCGCGCTCTTTGCTCAAGCTCGCGGCGATGGCGCGGGGATGAATGCGCGCTTCGAACAAAGCCTCATCGGTATAGATGTTGCCCATGCCGCGCAGAAATCGCTGGTTGAGCAGCAGCGGCTTGATTCCGGACCGGCGGGTCTTGAGAAGCTTCAGAAAATCGTCTAGCGAAATGTGCAGGGCGTCGGGACCAAGCGCGGCGGCGCGTGCGGGGAGTTGCGCGCTCCATTCGATGCGGCCGAAATGGCGGATGTCGTCGTAGACCAGCAGGCCTTGATCGAGTTGGAAAACGGCGCGCGCGTAGGGGCCGGGCTCGGCATCCAGCAGCAGTTTTCCGGTCATCCCTAAGTGAATCACCAGCACGCCCTCGATCCAGCGTGAGGACGATGAACTTGCCGTGCCGCTCTACGGACTTTCGACCAGCTGATTGCGAACGTCGCTTGCGCAGCGCTGGAAATTTCTGGCGCACTACGTGATGCGAGGAGAACTGCGCGTCGACGATGCGGCGGCCAGTGAGCTTGGGCGCGAGCGTGCGAACTACGGTTTCGACTTCCGGAAGCTCAGGCACGTGCTTGCGGATCGATCAGAATATCGTCGCCTTCGGCCTTTACCGGGAAGCGATCCAGCTTCACCGTGGGATCGAAATCGTTTTCGCCGGTGCGGCAGTCGTAGGCCCATTCGTGCCAGGGACAGATCACCAAGTTGTCCTGCACGTTGCCTTGCCCGATCGGGCCTCGCCGGCATGCGGGCAGGTACCCGCCAGCGCGTGCAATTCGCCACTGATGTTGCAGATCGCGTAGGAATCTTCTCCGAGAGTTACTTCGGTCACCGAGCCGGGCGGCAGAGAAGAGAGTGAACCGACTTTCACGAATGCCATAACACATGTTCTACCATGCCACGCGTTGTGGATCAGCGAGCCGCGCGGCAAGATGGCGCGCGCGTGGAGTGCTGAACGTATAAAATGAAGTGAGGGCCACCCTAGCTCAGCTGGTAGAGCGGCTGATTCGTAATCAGCAGGTCGCCGGTTCGATCCCGGCGGGTGGCTCCAGGATTCTACGGCACTTAGGAGATCAATTTGGCTTTGAATCGGCTGTCGGTGTGGCCATCGGTGTAGCCGCGGGCTTTTGGAGCACTTCAGCAATCCTTTCGACCGCATCGCGCTTCATCCCCATGAACGCGTGCTGATACACGTTCTGCGTAAGGCGAATGTCCGAGTGGCCTACGAGATCCGCGATCGTGCGCGGCGGGACGCCGAGGGCGCCGAGAAGCGTTACGCAGGAGTGCCGCAGGTCATGCATGCGCAACTTAGGAAGGCCGGCAAGTTTGAGAACCGATCGCAGCTCGCGGAGCACGTTCCGCTCAAATAGCGCCGTGCCGATCGTCGAGCAAAACAGATAGCCGCTTTCCCGCCACCGCGCGCCGGCCCACTGGCGCAGCTCTTCGCGCCTCCGGAGATGAGCCTCGATCGAATCCATCTCGATGAGGCGCAACCGCCCATAAGACGGCCGTTTCCCCTTGGCGCCTTATTCTCCGCGCTCACGGTTCGCCTTCCTGGCGCGGGCCAGCTTGGATTAGAAGCCTCGCCGGCGGCGAAGGATCCGCCGGGCACGGAGATCCAGCATCAGGGCGTGAATAACAACCAGGTCAAGGTTACGATCGTCGAGTTTCAGGTCAACGATTAAGGATCCTCGATCGGCGCGGCGCCGCCTCAAACAAAGGCGGCACGGATCTGGCGAACCGGCTCCGGACGCTGTAAATGTCACCCCGCGTGGTTAAAGAAAAGATTCAACTCCGCCGATATCCGGGACTATTGGAGGAAATTATGCGACAATTTCGCACCATACTGTCCCTTGGTCTCTGCGCCGCACTGTTGTGCGTTTCGGTTGCGGCCGAAACCGACATCGGCTACAACGTCAAATACTCCGGCGGATCGCTGCCCAACGTGAAGGCCGGTCAAGATATGCGGCTCTACATCGATGGTAAGAATGTGCGGCTCCGTGAGGGCAAGTCCGGGTTTACTTACATTCCCACGGCTGCCATCACGGAGATCAGCTATGGGCAGGAGGTTCATCGGCGCATCGGCACCGCCGCGGGACTCGCGGTGGTATCGCTCGGCATCGGAGCGCTCGTCGCCTTCAGTAAGTCCAAGAGACACTATATCGGCCTGACGTGGGACGATGCGGGGAACAAGGGCGGTCTCGTAATACAGGCCGACAAGAACGAGTATAGGGGAATGATCGCCGCCCTCGAAGGAGTCAGCGGGAAGAAGGCGGTGGATACCGATCCGCCGGGAAAGTAGTATATTCATAAACCAACCCCCTCGGTGTAGCCGACCGGTGTAGCCACGCCGGCGGACCCCGCTGTAAACAGTGGACTCCGTGAACTGCGGCCCGCTAACGAGCAGAAGGCCTTGGACGGAGCCTGACATGACGGACGCGCCCAGCAACAATTCGTAATCAGCAGGTCGCCGGTTCGATCCCGGCGGGTGGCTCCAGTTCCTATTCACCAACAACTTACGAACCGTTAGCGGAAACAGAACCAAACGTTGAGGTGTTGACATGGGTCTGCTTCCTAAAACGAATCTCACCACTACGGTCGATTTGTTCGACCAGTTTTGAACGATGCTTGTCGGGCTGAAATGGCGGGACGTATCCGCTCGTGATGAGCCGCCGTGCTGGCCGGAAGCCCAGCCTCCGAGGCGTCATTGGGCCGACACGAACTGTCTTTTCCGCGCTCCAGATTCGACAGTTCGACATCACAGGGTCGCCAACCGAGTGCGGAAAGGCTTTTGCTTCAGCAGATAACGGCGTGAGGCCAAGTTGGCGTGCCGCATGCGAAAGCAACGAAGTCCGAGGCGGTCAAACCAAGGGCTTAGAACCTTATGAAGGATGTACTCAATGAAAAACACAAGGATGGCAACGATTACGGCGGCTGCGGGAGCGCTCGCCGTCATGGGCGGCTGGGCCATTGCCGGGCAGGACAAGTACACGGTGAAAGTCCCGAATGGGCTATCGTTCGCTGACTTCAGGGGCTATGAAGACTGGCAGGCTGTCGGCCCGAGTCACACCGACGCCACAAACGTGATGAGACTGATCGTTGCGAATCCCGTGATGATCAGCGCCTACAAGCAAGGTGTTCCCGGCAATGGCAAGCCGTTCCCCGAGGGCTCCAAGATTGCGAAAATTGAATGGCGGCCGAAAAAGGTCACCGATCCTCCGTTTTCTGCGAGCTCGCCAGACACGGTGCCTGGTGAGCTTGCCGCGGTCGAGGTCATCGAGAAGGACAGCAAGCGATTCGCGGACACGCACGGCTGGGGCTACGCCATGTTCGAGTATGACGCCGCGTCCGGTACGTTTACGCCTGCCACCGAGGCCAGCAAGCCGCCGCAGGGGCACGACGCGAAGTGCGGCGCTGCTTGCCACAATCTCGCGGCGTCAAAGGATTACATTTTCACGCCATACGCCAAAAGATGAACGCCAATTGGGTTCTCTCCGCGTCCGGTTGGAGGAAGTTAAAAGGAGATTCTGTATGTCGCATCATTTCGACACCAAACTGGCAAGGGAAGATCCGAGCCTCAACCTCTGCGACTTTTACTTATTTGACGGCCCCCCGGGCAAGGCGGTGATGGCGATGACCGTGAATCCGGATGTGGGGTTATCGGCTCCGGACACGCTTCATCCAGAAGGGCTCTATGCGTTCCGGTTCGACCTGAACGGAGATGCGAGGGAAGAGGTTACGTTCAAGTTCCGGTTTGGTGAACCACGGCACGGAGATGGCAGTGAGCATACTCACATTCAGCCTTTTGTGGTGCGGAAGGCGACGGGTGACGATGCGCTTCGCGGTGACGCCGGAGAGAGTCTGGTTGCGGGTGAAACCGGTTCGGTCGCGACTAATTCGGGTGTTCGTGCGTATGTTGGGATTGCTCCAGATGTGTTTGCGGCAAATGCCGGATTCCGCACATTTATGACAGCTTTCTATCAGGACCAGCGCTACGATGGGGACGCCTTTCTCGATCAGCAGAATCCCTTTGCGAGGCGGAATGTTACGGCGATTGTGCTGGAGGTGCCGAGCGAACTGATTGGGAAGGGAAAAATCAACGCATGGGCGACCATCTCCCTCTTTGGCCACGCGCCGGAGGTACAAGTTTCGCGTTGGGGCCTGCCTATGGTTACGCATCTCTTCCTGGGCGACCCGAGCGATCCAGAGGCGAAAGAACAATTCAATGCGTCGGTTCCGTCTGAAGACCTGGAGCGCTTCGGGAAGTCGATCGCGGATGTTGCGTCGAAGATGACGGCTTATGCCGCTTCGTCGGCGGACCCGGGTGCATACGGGAAGCTGATCGCTCGACGGCTTTGTCCCGACACGTTGCCTTGTGAGCTGGGAACGTCCGCCGCATTTGAGGTGGCCGGCTTCAATGGACGCGCGCTCGGCGACGATGTGCTGGATGTGATGTTGACGCTGGCGGCCAACACGCCAATTGTCGATGGACTTGCTCCCGACCGCGGGCGCATTCGCAAGGATTTCCCGTATTATGGAGCGCCGTATACGGCGGAGGAGCAGGCCGGGGTGACGCCGATGCCGCGCCCGGCTAAGAAGCAGGCGGGAAGCCAATGAGCACGCAAGAAGTAAGCAAAAGCGAAGAGACGAAAAGTACGAGCGTCCGAGATCTCGATATGAAGCTTGAGGTGGTCGTCATCCCCGTTTCCGACGTCGACCGCGCAAAAGAGTTCTACTCAAGGCTCGGATGGCGGCTGGATGCCGACCGCGGCGTCGATGTGAGCCAGGTGTATCACTGTGAGACGGGAACGGCTTGCAGGTTTTCCGGCGTCGGCGCGCGAGTGACCGGGCCGCACCCCGAGCGTCTCAGTTACTATTCGTATGTTTCTTTCAGCGATCCGGACGGCAATGGCTGGCTGCTGCAGGAAGTGACGAAGCGGCTTGCTGGACGCGTCGCAGGCAACACAACGTATGCCTCGGAGCATGATCTGGCCCAGGCGACGACCCGCGCCGCGAAGGCCCATGAGCAGCACGAGAAACGGACGGGGCAATCCGACGCGAACTGGCCGGATTGGTACGCCGAGTATATGGTGCGCGAGCAATTAGGCGAAGAGCCGCCGCAATAAACAATCATGAGGGCGGCACGCGCATCTTTCGCCGCTGCTAGTCGAATCGGAGGAATAATGAGCACCGCAAATATCCCCTCTCCTATCCACCGTGAACCGGAGCTCCTTGGGCAGACCGTTGTTGTGATCGGCGGTAGCGCTGGCATCGGATTCGAAACAGCGCGTCGTGCACGCGCAGAAGGGGCCAAGGTGATCCTCACGGGCCGGGATACCGGGCGCCTCCAGCGCGCTGCCAGCGAGGTTGGTGCCGTTAGTATGGCGGCCTTCGATGCCGCGGATCCTGTTGCTCTCGATCGGTTCTTCCAGGGCCTCCCGGCAACTGATCACGTGATGGTGACAGCCGGGCGGCCTTACTACGGACGGCTCGCCGATATGGATTTCGCGAAGATTCGCGATCTTATTGGCGAGCACCTCTTGCTGGCGCTTTACGTCGCGCGCTACGCGGCCAACAAAGTGCGACCCGGAGGAATACTGATCTTCATGGGCGGCACTGGTGGTCGACGTCCAGCGCTCGGCATGAGCATCGCTGGCGCAGTCACCGCTGCGCTCCCCGCCCTCACCGCTAACCTGGCGCTTGAAATCGCGCCCGTGCGAGTCAACCTCATCGCCCCGGGATTCGTGGACACGGGTTTGTCCGCGGAACTGCTGGGCGATCAGCTAGAAAAACGTCGCAACCAGATTCGCACCACGCTTCCCATCGGACGCGTGGTCGGACCGGCGGACGTAGCCGCGCTCGCCGTACACATTATGACCAACACCGCCCTCACGGGCGCAACCTATGACATCGACGGCGGACAGCAGTTCGTCACCGCCTAGTCTAAGTCTTCAAAGACTCTAACTTTCGATTCAGGGGAATACATGGGAGAAAAAATGTCAACCTTAAGTGCAACTAACAATGAACCGCTCAGCAGCGCGAGCGCCGCGAAAGTGGACATGAAGTTTGAGGTAATCGTCATCCCCGTCTTGGATGTCGACCGCGCGAAGGAGTTCTACGGAAGGCTCGGTTGGCGGCTCGACGCCGACTACGACAACGGTAAAGACTTCCGCGTGATCCAGTTCACGCCGCCGGGCTCGGGGTGCTCGGTCATCTTCGGCAAGAACGTCACCGCGGCGGCGCCCGGCTCTACCCAAGGCCTGTACCTGATCGTCACCGACATCGAGGCCGCCCGCGAAGAGCTGCTTGGCCGCGGTGTCGCGATCAGCGACGCGTTCCACGACGCCGGCGGGGTGTACGTCGGCCCGGACCGGCCCTACCTGTTTGGTCGGCTCCGGGTCAGCGGTCCGGATCCCGAGCATCGCAGCTACCGCACGTTCGCCTCCTTCAGCGATCCCGACGGCAACGGCTGGCTGCTGCAAGAGATCACAACGCGCCTGCCCGGACGCGGACTCAGCAATTTGGACGTCTTGACGCTGACAGACCTTTTGGTTGAGACGGAGCAGCATCATGGCGAGTACGAGCCAACCGCCCGAAGCACCATTGGTCGGGGTGGTATGCCGCCTACATTGTCGCGCGACAGGACGGGAAGACGCCCGAAGAAGCCGCCAAACTGGCCAAGCTGCACATAGAACGTGCCGTGTGATAGCCAGGTTCGTGCAGGTGAACTCCGGCGCGGACGATAGAGATAAATCTAGTTAATCGTGGTGACCAGCCCCAACCCAACGTCTTCTCGCATTTCAATCGCCGGTGCGCAGCGTGCATGTGGTCATCGGGGTAGCTCGTGGTCGCGTCTTTGATCACCGTGAACCCATAGCCTAGCTCGGCGGCTGAGCGAACGGTGGCCTCCACACAGGTATGTGCGATCAGTCCTATGACGATGAGTTTATGAATGCCGTGTTTCTTGAGCTGTAAATCCAGATCCGTGTTCGCGAAACCGCTGGAACGCCAATCCGCCGCCGGTACATCGCCCACGTGAGGTTCGAACCCAGCGCGGATCGCGCGCATTTACTAATGGGGCCGCTGGCGCACGTCGGTGCCGAGTGCAGAAATCCAGTTCAGAAAATCCAGGCGACGATCAGGCGGGCTGCGCCTTGGTGTCATCGTCGTCCGCCCGCCCGAACGCAGGGAGGTACCGGCCGAAGTTCAATTCGAAGTCGCTCGGAACGCCGTAACCGATATTACGGACCTTGGCACGGCGCGCCTGCGCACCGGGCAAGGCCAGCAGTGGGAAGAACAGATCGATGCTGGACTGAAGCTCGGTAGCTGTCGGCCTCCCGAACCGATTGATCTGGGCCTTCGCCGCGGCGAGCGTTTCATGGTCGAACGAGGCCAGACGCCGGACGAGAGTATCGACAAACGAGTCGAGGGCGTCATCGTCCAGCGTGCGGTTTACCCACCCATAGCGCTCGGCGATATCGGCATCGAAATCGTCGCCGCTGAGCACGATCTCAAGTGCGCGCGAGCGGCCGACCAAACGCGGGAGCCATTCCAGCGCTCCGCCGCCCGGGACCAGTCCGACGCCGACCTCGGGGTTGCCGAATAGGGCGCTTTGCCGGCTGGCGAAGCGCATGTCGCAGGCCAGCACAAACTCGTTCCCAATGCCGCGCGTGCGGCCGCGAATCTTGGCGATGCTCACTACTGGCGTGGACGAGAGGCGCAGCACAAAGTCGCGCCAAAGCCCCAGCGCCTCTGGCCGTTCCGCTGCCTTGGCTACGTCGAGATGGGCGATGAAAAAATCGGGATTTGCCGACTGGAACACTACGACCTTCACGGACGGGTCCGTCTCGAGGCCGGTCATGAGCGCTCCCAATTCGACGATCGTTGTGGGAACAAACATGTTGATCGGCGGGTTGCTGAAGGTGATCGTCCACAGGCCCGGATAGGTGCGGTCAATATTGAATTGCGAAGGGTTAGGCATGGCGTATCTCCTGTGTCGATTGGCAGAACCCTACCGCAGCGATCGGAAACCTGCGCGAACCTCTTCAGAAAAGAGCTTTGGCTGTTCCCACGCCGCGAAGTGCCCGCCCTTGTCGAGCTTGTTGAAGTGGATGAGTTTCGGATATGCCTGCTCCGCCCAGCTCCGTGGGACTGGATAGAGTTCGTCAGGAAAGGAGCTCACGGCGACCGGGATGGAGACACCTTTGGCATTGAAATACCCTTTGCCAAAGTACTCCCAGTAAAGACGGGCGCCGGAAATCGCAGTGTTGGTCAGCCACGTGATCGTGATGTTGTCGAGGATGTCATCGCGCGTGAGGCCCTCGGCTTGCCCCTCGAAGACGCGTGCGATCAGCTCGTAGCTGCGCGCGTCGTGATCCAGGAAGTAAGCCGCCAGACCGATGGGCGAATCCGCGATTCCATAGAGTGTCTGCGGCCGCAACCCCATCTGGTAGCCGTAGGCGATTCCTTTTTGATAGACGAACTGCAGACGCTCGTACGCGACCTTTTCGTCGGCCGAGAGGTCCGACGGCGCCGGCTTACCGGAGAAAGCCGCCGCGTCAATATCGGCCGGAAATATGCCCGGCATGTTGGTGTGAATGCCGACTAACCCGGATGGCGCCTCCACGCCCATGAGATCGACGACGACAGCGCCCCAGTCACCGCCCTGCGCAACGTATCGCGTGTACCCGAGCCGTTTCATCAACACGTCCCAGGCGCGCGCAATGCGCTCAGGGCCCCAGCCGGCGGCCGTCGGCTTGCCGGAATATCCGTAGCCCGGTATCGACGGGATCACTACATCGAAGGCGTCTGATGCGCTTCCACCTTGAGCCGTGGGATTGGTGAGCGGCTCGATAATTTTGAGCTGCTCGACCACCGAGCCGGGCCATCCGTGCGTGACGATCAGCGGCAATGCATTTTCATGCTTCGAACGCACGTGAATGAAATGGATGTCGAGCCCATCAATCTCCGTGATGAACTGAGGCAGGGCGTTCAGTTTGGCCTCTATCTTGCGCCAGTCATACTCTGTCGCCCAGTAGCGCGCCAGCGCCTGCATCGTCGCGAGCTGTACTCCTTGCGATGCATCGGCGACCGTTTCTCGCTCAGGCCACTTTGTCGCGTTGATGCGCCCGCGCAATTCGGTAAGTTCCGCTTCCGGAACATTCACATGAAACGGGCGGAGGGCGTTCTTATCGGGGGCCTGCTGCGTGCCTCGTTGTGTGGCTGTGGTCTGTGTCATGGTGCCTTTTCTCCTTTGAAGTTGATTTCCGGAAGGTTCACATAAAACGGCACAAGTGCAGTCTCCTTGTTAGTAGCTCGCATCCAGCAACGCACCAGGATACGCGGCATCTCCTCAACAGGTCGCGGCGGCATGGCACTGTTCATCCGCTAACTGCCTGATGGGGCGCGCCCCCAGGGACCGGCGTGTTTCAATTCCAAGCTTTCGCATCTTGTAGATCAGCGTAGTACGCGGCAATCCTAGCCGATTGGCCGCTCCCTTCTGCCCTCCGATCAGCCAGTTGGCTTCCTCCAGTGTTTCCAGGATATGATCCCGATCGGCATCGGCAAGCGTGCGTGAAACGCTCTCCGCGCTCTGCTTCACCGTCGGCTTCAAGTCCAGCGGGAGACGCAGCACCGACCCGGATGAGTAGAGTACCGCGCGCTCGATGCAATTCTGTAGCTCGCGAATATTACCTGGCCAGTCGTGCGCTTGGAGAACCGCCATCACTTCATCGGGAATCGAATCGATGGGCTTGTTGAGGCGGGCAGCAAATTTTGCTACGAAGAACTCCGTCAACGGCGGGATGTCCTGAACGCGCTCACGCAGCGGAGGCAGACAGATTGGGATTACGTTCAACCGGTAGAACAAATCTGCACGAAACAGCTTCTTGGACACAAGTTCCGCGAGATCCTGGTTGGTCGCCGCCACCACCCGCACGTTGACCCGGACGGTTTGGGTGCTACCCAAACGCTCGAACTCTCGCTCTTGCAGGGCGCGTAGGAGCTTGGGCTGAAGTTCCAACGGCATGTCGCCAATCTCATCCAGAAAGAGCGTGCCCCCATCCGCCATCTGAAATCGCCCCTTGGTTTGTGTGCACGCGCCCGTGAAAGCGCCTCTTTCGTGGCCGAACAGTTCGCTCTCCAACAACGCGCTCGGAATCGCTGCGCAGTTCAGGGCCACAAAACGGTGGTTACGGCGAGGACTAGCCTCATGAATGGCTCTCGCAATCACTTCTTTCCCGGTGCCTGTTTCGCCCTGGATCAGGACCGCGGAGTCCACCGGCGCAACCGTCTCCACTAGTGTCATCAACGCCCGGAATTTCGGACTTGACCCGATCAAATCTAAGATAGCCATTGTCTTCTCCTTGTTTGGACTAATAGCGGTTTGGACCCATCGCGAAAGGTTGCCTGCTCCTTCCGCTGCAACTCTGTGACAATCCCGTCGGACGTGGACTTGGATAAAAAATGACTTCCGAACATTTTGCCAGATCACTTTCTTCTGTCCCTGATTGTGGCGGTAATCCGGCCGCGTATCGCCCCTAGATCGATCTCGATCGGCTCCCTCAATGGTTGCGAGTCTGGTCCCTCTCTAGAGGGATGGCTTCCTACCCCGAGTGCGATCTCCCATTTTGAAGCGCCTTCTTCCGAAAAGGCGAGCGTCGATGGACCATGCACCAGGGCCAAGCATCGCCACACCAGCGGTTAGCACGGCCAAGAAGATGTGAATCAAGCGGCTGTCCGGCTGTAAAGAATAGAGCGAGAATGCAATCCATAACTCATCCAGCGCGATGAGGGCTCCCATTACAGGCGTCCACAGCCCGGCGAGCAGAAAGATGCCTCCGGCAGCCTCGATGAAATCCCGAGCCACCGTGATTGGTGCTCCGGGCGCGCCAAAAAGACGGCTGATGCCGAGATAGATTAGAGCGATACCGACGCCAAGCCGCAGCAGCAAGAGGCCGAATCCAGGCCAGCTGTTAGGAAAGGTCGAAAATAAACGTTGCAGTGTAAATCCCAGCTTAATGGTATGGAATTAACAGCAACGCTGGACACCCTACAAAGCGTTCCAACCCATCCCTCTTTCGGGGGATATCGTGCCTATAGATCTATAATCCCGCGCTTCAGTGCTATCGTGACCGCGTGAGTCCGGTCGTTCGCGCCAAGTTTGGGCAGAATATTCTTGACATGACTCTTCACGGTTTCCTCAGTGAGCCCTAACTGCGTGGCGATCTCCTTATTGGCATTCCCAGCAGCGATTAGCCGCAGCACGTCAGTTTCGCGCGGAGTCAGGGTGTCATCGGTGGCATGCTCGGCGATTCCGGCCGCAACCTCAGAGGACACGCGCTTCTGGCCGGCATGAACAGCGCGAATCGTCTCCAGCAGTTCCTTTCGCAACATGTCCTTGAGCAAGTAGCCGCGTGCGCCGCTTCTTAGCGCCCGAGAAACCTGAACATCACCGGCATAGCTTGTCAGTACGATGATTCGCGCATCCGGGAACTCGCCTCGAATCGCACTTAACGCGTCGATGCCGCCCATCTCCGGCATTTGCAAGTCCATCAGCGTGACATCCGGACGATGCTTTCGGAACAAGTCGACCGCCTCGCGTCCATTGCAGGCTTCGGCGATCAATTCCATATCCGATTGCCTGCCAATCAGCGCGGCGATACCTTCGCGGACGACGGGATGGTCGTCTACTGAGAGAACTCGGATCACGACTTCATTCTGCCTTTTCCCGGAATACTCGCAAACGGGAACGACCGGACCGCTTACCATACGCAATCGAGCCCGGAACGCTCAAATCGATCTCCGTACCGGCTCCGATGCCGCTCCAGATATCCAAGGTCGCACCGATCTCGGCGGCGCGTTCACGCATGCCTGGCAGACCATAGTGGCCGGGACGACCTTCTTCCAGGATTGCGGGTGCGATGCCTTCTCCATCATCGCGAATTCGCAACCGGAATAGGCGTTCGGCATAGATAATCTCCGCTTCAATATGATGAGCCCGGGCGTGGCTGAAAGCATTGCGGAGCGCCTCGCGAGTAATGCGATAAACCTCGTCCCGGACGATCGGGTGCAGTTCCTGCGTTCGGCCTTCCACCATGAAACCGAACGTCGCGGAGTTTTCGCTGGACAGTTCATCTCCCATAGCTCTCACCGCCCGCGCCAGGTCGTTGGTGACCACTGTAGACAAGCGCAAGTCGTGCACGGCCTTGCGGCCCTCGGCGACCACCTGATCCGCGCGGTCGAGGGTTTGTTCGAGTTCATCCTTTGCTTCTCCCTGCGGAAGCAAATCATCGAGCGCTTGAAGCCGGAGCATCAACCCTTGAAAGCCCTGTAATAGCGTGTCATGCAGATCGCGAGCCAAGCGGGTTCGCTCACCGACGCGTTCTTCGAGTCGCACGTTGAATTCCCGGGCGATCTGATGGAGGCGGTATCGATACAGCCCCCAGAACAATGCCAGAAACGGTCGCCGCCGCAATCGACGCCCGGAACCAGGAGGTCTGATAATACGCCGGGGCGATGGAGAAATCGAGAGCGTCGCCCGTCTGGTTCCATACGCCGCTGTTGTTCGAAGCGATGACGCGGAAGCGGTAATTGCGCGGAGGAAGGTCGTTATAAAAGACTTGGCGGCGCGTACCGGCATCGACCCAACCCCGATCGTGACCTTCCAGCTTGTACTTGAATCGATTCTTTTCCGGTGCAACGAGACTGAGGGCGGTATAGTCGATCTCCAGATCGCGAACCAAAGGGGGCAGGCGCTGGTTCGAAGACGTATCGTATTTCTTGCCATCGGCTGTGATTTGTTCGATATGCACCGGCGGCCGGAGCTTGTTGTAGGCCAGGTAATGGGGATCGATGATGTTCACATCACCCGCCGCCACGAACCACAGTCGTCCATCCTTTGCCTTGGCGACTCGCGGATTGTAGCCGCTACCAGGGCCCTCATGGATTCTGACTCCGTCGGAACTATCGAAAACGGTGGCCTCCACAGAGTGCATGGGATTGGCAGCCCAGGCATCCAAATCGGACCGGCCGATGCGCGCCAGGCCGCAAGCCATGTACAGCCAGACCGAATGATTGTCGTCCTCCAATGCCCAGTGGACGGAATCGCAGGGTAAGCCGTTCCTACTGGTAAGGGTTGTGATGCGGCCGTCCTTCAACCGGCTCAAGCCGCCGTCGGTTGCCGCCCAGAGCGTGCCGTCGTCATCGAGATGCAGGTCGGCGACGCGGCCGGCGCCCAACCCGTCGGCCTTGGTGTACAATGCGCGGACTTGACCGTCCTTGAAATACGCGACGCGATCGACAAACCCGAACCAGAGGCCACCCCGTTGGGGATCTGAGATTAGGGACCAGGGATCTTGATCGCGTCCGTCGTGCGGCCACGGGATCTGTTCCACGGCCTTCTCGCCCGGCAGGCGAACGAGACTCTGATCCTGGTTGAGCCATAGGCCGCCAAACTTGTCCTGGGTGATCGCATGCACGAATCCGCCGGACGGAACGTGCACGCTGAAAAAACGGCCGTTCTCGAAATGAACAATACCACGCGATGTGGCAACCCAAATTCGACCATGATCGTCTTGAAACAGAGATTCGACGGAGTCATCCGGCAGCCCGTCTTTCTTGGTGTAGATCGCGACTTGCGCGTTCTTCCAGCGGATCAAACCGTTGTAGGTTCCCATCCAAATGCTTCCGTCAATGGCCGCCACGACGGACCCGGCTACGCCCGGCGAGAAGCCCCGCGTCGTGGAAATGGTAGGGATGGCAAAGTCTCGAAAACGATCGAGCCCTCCGCTGGTTGCGATCCACATACTTCCCTCGCGATCTTCGTAGAGAGCGCTGACGTCATCGCCCGAGAGGCCATCCGATCGCGCAAACCGGTCCGCCCTTTCCTGGTGGACAAGGAGGAGCCCGTGGTTTGCCGTTCCGATCCACAGACCATCATTCCTGTCTCGGAGCATCCCCTCGGGATTGAAATCCCGCCCGACTCCTGAAATAGAGGAGGGTTCCGTCTTGTCGCTGATAAGCTGTTCCAGTCTGCCTTGCGTGGCGATCAAGAGACCACCGTGATTGCTTCGGGTCATTGCGTGCAAAGTCTCCCCGGACAACGGGTAGCGCTTCGGAGGACCAGGCTTCCATCGCCACAACCCCGTTTCTGCACCGGCCCACAGATGGCCGTCGTCCTCATATAAGGAGAGGACCCCCAGCCCGAAACTACCATCGTGCCCAAAACACTGCACGTTCCCTTGCCGAATGGCGCAAAGTAGGCCGGCGGGGCGCGCATACGTGCCGGCCCACACTGTTCCCTCGCGATCCTCAAGCAGCGCGAGAATGTTCAAACTGGCTAGCACCGGGTAAGACGTCAGCTTGCCGTCTCTCCAACTCGCAAGGCCGCCGCGCGTGCCGATCCAAAGGGTTCCATCATGCGAGGTGAGCAATCTCGTAATCGTGCCGGGAAGCTGCTGAGGTGTCGGCGGCTGCCAGGGGACGACTCGAATGCCGTCGAAGCGGAGCAGGCCGAATTCCGAGCCCAGCCACAGATAGCCGTCAGGCGTCTGCGCAATTGCCGTGATCCCGCCTTTGAAAAAGCCTTCCCGAACGGTCCAGGCGGTGTGGGCGTATTGATTGATGTCGAGGGATGGGTTCAAGGCCGAAGCACTGCAACAGCATGCCAGGAGCGCCCCAACTACCGTGCTGGCCCGTCTTGCCATGTGCATAATTATCCCGTACAACAACGGCTCGTGGCATCGGATCTTGCGCGTAGAATAAATGTATGCGCCAAACGGCTCGTTCGTTTGCGCGCCACGGAGTGAGGCGCGGCCCGTGTCGCTCGGCCGACAAGGATGGCGGCCAGCCGTCCTGATAATGTATTACACGCCGATCGCCCGGCGCGTAAGTCCTTTATTTGGAGGCTGTGGCGCCCCTCCGGCGAATTGGGCCCTTGAATGCTTCGCGGCGTCTTCACTGTTCGGTAGCCGTTTTATTTCGGGGGGAAGAGAAAATTGATGGATGCATCAGCACTCATTACTTTACCCACACGCTGTGTCAAGGAACGTCTTCCGCCGGGCCGGCTAGCGTTGATTGTTGCGGGGCTGCTGGCTGCATCTCCAGTGCTCGCCCAGAACGCCGAAATCTCGGGCTTGATCAGCGATCCGTCGAGCCTGGCGGTTGCCAACGCACGGGTGGTAGTTCAAAGCGCGGACAACGGCGCAACACGGAGCGTTGTTTCGAATCAGGAAGGTGAGTACAGCGTCCCCGCGCTGCCGCCCGGCGCTTATAACGTCACGGTAGATGCAAACGGATTTAAAACAATCCGCCAGAGTGGCGTCGTTATCGAAGTGGACCAGCGCGCACGATTGGATTTTGCCCTGACGATCGGCAGCAACGCAGAAAGCATCACGGTACAGGGGGGCGCTGTGCTGCTCACTACCTCAGATGCATCCGTGAGTACAATCATCGGCAATCGGTTCGTGGAGAATATGCCATTGAATGGGCGGAGCTTCAGTTCACTGATCGACTTGGCGCCGGGCGTCGCGCTGACGCCGTCCAACTTTTTCGAACAGGGCCAGTTCAGTGTGAATGGCCAGCGGCCGGATGCAAATTACTTTATGGTGGATGGAGTCAGCGCCAATCTGGGAACAGCCGGCGGGGGAACTAACTTGGGCCAGGGCGGCGCCGGCCAGTTGCCCGCGACTAGCGCGTTTGGAGGAACCAGTAATCTGGTATCGCTCGACGCGCTGGAAGAATTCCGTATTCTTACGTCGACCTTTGCGCCGGAATATGGGCGGACACCAGGCGCTCAAATATCCGTAGTCACAAAGTCCGGCACGAACACGTTTCACGGCACGGCATTTGAATACTTCCGAAACGATAAACTAGACGCCAACGATTGGTTCGCCAACGCCAACGGTCTGACGAGGTCTGAACTGCGGCAAAACGATTTCGGCGGCGTCCTGGGCGGGCCGATTGTCAAAAACAAGCTGTTCTTCTTTGGCTCCTATGAAGGGCTGAGAGTTCGCCAGCCTCACGTTGCGGACACGTATGAACCTTCATTAGCGACGCGCCAGAATGCGCCCGCAGCCGTCCAGCCGTTGCTCAACGCTTTCCCCTTACCGAACGGGCCCGCGCTCGCCAACGGAACGGCCGTTTTTGCCGCGAGCTACTCAGATCCGTCCACGCTGAATTCGTCTGGAATACGGATCGATTATCTTCCATCCCAGAAGGTGACGGTCTTTGGAAGGTACAGCGACGCGCCGTCCAACCTTGCTCAGCGGGGCTCCGGCTCGTTTGAGTCCAACTACAGCAACGTTCGGCAGACAGACTTCCGCACCCAGGCCCTCACGCTTGGAAGCAGCCAGACGCTCAATCCGCAATGGACCAACGAAGTTCGCTTCAATTACAGCCGCAGCCGGGCCCACGGCTTCGCTACTCTCGACGATTTCGGGGGCGCGGTGCCTCCTCCGGACTCAGTGTTATATCCGTCGTTCGCATCGCCGCAAGGCGCCAGTTTCGAATTCCTGGGCGACCTGAATCCCTATGGCCTCCGATTTCTTACGGGCCGTTTGGGAAACAACTTGCAGCAACAGTTCAATGTCACGGACAGCGTTTCGAGGAGCATCGGCACGCACCAAATAAAGGTCGGGCTTGATTATCGCCGTCTGAATCCGGAGAACGGATTTGCCCGGTATCAGTTGCAAGCTCTTTTCCTTTCTTTGGCCAATGTTCTGACCGGCACAATGCCAGAGGCGGCCATCGTTGCGAGAAATGCCGATGTGCAGTTGGCGTTTTCCAACTGGAGCCTGTTCGCGCAGGATACGTGGAAGGCCGCACGAACGTTGACGATTACATACGGTCTGCGCTGGGAATATGACGCCGCACCCTCCTCGCCGAATGGGACTCTTCCCTATACAGTGACAGGCGTCGACAATCTGGCAACCATGACCCTGGCTCCCGCCGGCACTCCCTTGTGGAATGCGCAAAAGCACGATTTCGCTCCGCGGCTCGGCTTGGGATGGCAGCCTGCCCCTAATTGGGTCTTTCGTGCCGGCTCCGGAATCTTTTACGATCTCGGATATTCGGCTGTAGCGGATGGCGCGAGCGCATTCCCCTACGTTCAGGAAAAACGGATCACGAATACTTCTTTTCCGCTCACCGCAGCCAATGCCGCGCCACCACCCATTACGACCACGCCACCTGTTTCGTATCTCGCGGTGGTGGACCCAAATCATGTTTTGCCCAGAACGTATGAGTGGAACGCGGCGCTGGAGAGGACTCTTGGTAAGGCCGATGTCCTGACGGTTACCTACGTTGGCGCCGCGGGCAGAAAGTTGATGCGGCAGGATGTTTACGAAGCGCCCAATCCGGCCTTCACGGGCGAGTTCGATTTGATGAGAAATGATGCCGATTCGAGCTACAACGCTCTGCAAGCGCAGTTCCGCCATCGCGTGACGCACGGTCTCCAGACGCTGTTCTCTTATACCTGGGGGCACTCGATCGATGATGCATCGTCCGACGCCTACTACCTGAATGTGCCCCCGGGCGATTCGTCGTCGGAGCGTGCTTCGTCCGACTACGATATCCGGCAGACGTTCTCGGGGGCCATTTCGTACAACATTCCAGCGCCAGGCAATGGAATGTGGAAAGCGATCTTTGGAGACTGGTCAACCGATTCGATTATCTACGTTCGCACCGCGCCACCGGTGAATGTGGTAACCGGAAGCGATCCCTTCGCCGGTTTTTTGTCGGGAGCGTCCAGCGTTCAGCGTCCGAATCTGGTTCCTGGAGCGCCGCTGTGGATTGCAGATCCGAACGTCGCCGGTGAACGGGAACTCGATCCAGCAGCATTTAGCAAGCCGAGCGGGCCGGTACAGGGAGATCTGGGACGCAATGCCCTGCGCGGATTCGATGCTGAAGAAGTGGATTTAACCCTGCGGAGACAATTCACGCTCCGCGAGCGGCTCGCACTTCAGGCCAGAGCGGACTTTTTCAACATCTTTAGCCACCCTAATTTCGGAAGCCCCATCAACTACCTCAGCTCTCCGCAATTCGGGCAATCGACTGAGATGTTGGGTACATCGCTCGGCAGCGGCGGCGCGAACGGTGGCTTGAATCCTCTCTACCAAGTCGGCGGACCACGCTCTGTGCAATTGGCTCTGAAGCTCTTGTTTTGAGCGGCGGTCCCGGCTCTGGAAATACGAGTCAAGCTGATGACACCTCAAGAGCATGAATGACTCCTGAGCCCACCCGACGCCTGGACGGAAGTTTGAGAACGCGGCGCTCCTAAAGCTTGCCAACCAGATCATTGAAGTGGATCAAACACTGCCGGCCGCGATGGTAACCCTCGTGAGTCGGTCCGTAATCCAGTGTCCTGGAGCCAGGGAAACTTGCCATGAGCAGTCCAGACACAATGACGGATGAGCAGTTTGAACGTCATGCTCTCGAAGTGCTCGGACATGAGCTCGGTGCCGACGGTCTGGCTCGTTTTCTCCGATTGAACAGATCCGGGACTCGCGACTACACAACCAGCCGCGACGCATGGCAAAAAGATCTGACTGCTCGACGAGATTCAATCGAGCAGCGCCGACGCAGTTCTGACCGTGGCAAAACCGTGACAAAGCCTCATCGAATTCAGCCTTTGGGAGTTGCTCTTTGAGCGAAAGCAGCTTCCCCATATTGTTGATAACAGGCACATCCTATGGGGCTGGCGGAGCTTTTGGAGCCGCTGATCGTACTTCGTAATCAGCAGGTCGCCGGTTCGATCCCGGCGGGTGGTTCCAGTATTCTAAATCATTTCTTCCTCGGCTCACGTTTGGATCAGGCGTTATGACACCCAGTGCGAAGCCTCACCCATTGACACCCTCCACACACGGGAACATAATCATTACGCGAGAAGAGGTATGAAATTGCCGCCGGCCAATCGTGGCCGGAACTTCGTCTCAGGAGGTGCTCAATAGAACCGGACAACTCAACGGGGCGGCGAAGTCTTGGACAGTCCAGGAGGCAGGGACCTCGCACGACCGGGCCAGGACACGTGAAAGACGCGTCGCGCTAATGCGCAATCCAACGGCGTGATCGCAGGTCCCAAGGGACGCTCAGGGCGACGCCGCCCCCGATTCGACATCCTAGACGGCAGCCGGTTAGGGCTTTGCGTAATGGTGCAGAAATTGAACGAGCAATGAGCTCACCAATTCCGGCTGCTCCTGCTGCACCCAATGTCCCGCGCCATCGACAAGATGGAATCCCACCATGTGCGTGCAAGCGGTATTGCGCATCCTGTCAACCGCACCCGGCGTTTGATACACGCCCCAATCGCTTTTTCCCGCGATGTACTGAGAAGGAACGTCTATGGTGCGGCCCGAGAAGGTCAGCATCTCGGCAATACTTCTGGGATCGGAGCCCCGCCGCACGCGATAGCCTTGCAGCGCGCCGGTGAAACCAGTCCTGCCGTATTCGGTCGCGTACACATCGACCTCGGCCTCGGTCAGCCATTTGCAACTCGCGATGTATTCCGCCGGCGGCATGAAGGGCGCAACGGTGGCGGCCATGCCTTTGTCCTTCTCCATTACGTAATAAGTTGGAATTTGCGCCATCTGCTCGGCGGTGCGCGCCTTTAGTGGATGAGGGTTGTTCCCTTTGTAGTCGGCGCTCTTGTAGAAGTAATAGGCGCGGAAGAAAGCGTGCAGGCCTTGCGGCGCGTGAAGCATGTCGTCGCTGGCGCCGCGGGTGCGCTGATAGTTCTGATAGTATTTGCGCGGCGGATTGAGCTTCGCGAGTTCGGCATCCAGCTCGTCATCGGTGACTGCCGCGCGGGGCAGGGGAGCGCCGTTCGCTGTATCGAATGGCAGCGAGGGCGGGCCTTCAAATGGCGAGCTCATGATGGTGACCGAACGGAAAATATCGGGCCGGATGAGCGCTGACCACGAAGCGATCGGCGCGCCGGCGTCGTGTCCCACCACCATCGCTACCGAGCGGTGTCCAAGCGCGTAGACGAGCCCAATAGCGTCTCGCGTCATATTGAGAATGCGAAACGGATCCGGATCGGCGTCGTAGGAATCATCCCAGCCGATGGTGCGGCCGTAGCCGCGCTGATCGGGGGCGATCACGTGATAGCCGGCGGCCGCCAGGGATGGCATCACCTTGCGCCAGCTATAAGCGAGCTCCGGGAAACCATGCAGGAGCAAGACTGCCGGCCGGCCCGGTGTTTCGTAACCGGCCTCCAGAATATGCACGGTCATGCCGTTCACGTTTGCGATCTGGCGCGAGCGGATGCCGGCGGGGATGGTGCCGTTACCGAAAGCCGGGAGCGTCGAAAAATCCGTGCGCACGATGGCGGCACGCGCGGATGTCCTTCGCGAGATCGCGAATCCGCCGAGCCCCGCGGCCGTCGCCAAAAAAGCGCGGCGCGAGAAGTGCGCGATCGATTCGATACTTGCTACTTTCGCGGGTCGAAGCGTATTTCCACCTCGGTAATCACTCTCGCCGGTTGGCCGCCCTTGAGGGTGGGCTGATAACGGAACTGGGACCACGGAACGGTCTCGCAGAGTTGCGCGCCGCTGTCGAGCTCCGCAATCTTGCCTTTCTCGTCGATGACCACTTTGCAGCGAGTGGTTCCGCCGGTGGGCTCCCAAAGGGGCGCGGGCAAGACCGTGGGTCCCTCCACCAGGAGAGCGCGTTGCTTTTCCGCCGGAATGGAGACGTTCGGAGCTTCCTTCTCCTCAGCCCCGGTGTCCTGCTTCTGTTTCGCAGAATCGGTAACGGGCTTGATCTGGGTCACCATGAATACAGGTCTGGCGGGAAAGCGTTTCACCTTGGCGCACAGGCTGGTGGAGTATGAATCCACCACATCAAAGGACAGCGCGGGCCAAGCCGCCCTGACAACACTGTCGCAGCTTGATCCCAGCGGATAGCCGTTTTTGCCCTGATCGGGATCGCCAATCGCATCGATGGCCTTTTGCGCATAGACGCCCTCGGCCATGTACTCCTTCCCCGCGTCCACCGGAGCGGTTTTGTCGAAAAAGAGGCGGTAGCGAGTCAGGCCATCGACAAGATAGACGGAAGGTCCACCCCCGTTTATCGAGGCGTCTAGTTGGGTCGTTTCGGAGAGAACCACCTGGGCCTTCCCCTGGATCTTGTCTGGTGCCGGGGCGGATTGCTTCGGGGGTGCGCTCGAACAGCCGGCCAATCCGCTAACAGCAAGTACGAGGCAACAAGAAACGTAAGTATTGCGTGTCATCGTTCGCGCTCTCGCTTTCAAGATGTTTGCAAGAATCCGACGTTATCACACGGTATGGGCGGTGACAACCGAAACCGAGCGCCGTGGGCCACAGTTAACATGGTTGTTGGAGGTACATATATGACGACCAAAGCCGCACCCACCTGCGTCCTGATCGAACGAAGCACTCACTACCACGGCAAACAAGGTCTCGATTACTTCGCCGGCGTTGCAGCGGAAACAGCCGGTTCGCGCGGGCTCTGCCTCCACACCGTGACTATCCCGCCGCTTGGACGCGCCAAGCCGCACCTCCATGAGAATCACGAAAGCGCGGTGTACGTTCTTTCCGGTGAGGCAGGTATGTGGTATGGCGAGGGGCTGCGCGAGCACATGTGGATGCACGCGGGCGATTTCCTGTACATTCCGGCGAACACTCCGCACCTACCTTACAATCCGAGCGAGTCTGAACCTTGCGTGGGCCTGATAGCGCGCACTGATCCCAATGAGCAGGAGAGCGTGACGTTGCTGGCGTTGGCTGATCCGGGAGTGGCACCGCGGTAAGGTTCTGAAGGCGGAACCGCGCCGAAGCTTCATTTATTTGGCAGCGCGAAGACGACGTACGCATTCGGTGATGGAACGATTGGTGTGTCTCGCCGGCCTCCCAAGTTTAGGCCATTTCCACCAGCCACGCAGAACGCGATATACTCGCGCCCGCCAACCTCGTAGACCGCCGGAACGCCATCCGAACCAGTCGGCAGCTCGTACTCCCACAGAACCTTGCCCGTGTCCTCGTCGTAAGCCCGGACCTTGTGATCCGACGCCGTGGCGGCGAAGATCAGACCACCTGCCGTCACCACGGGTCCTCCACGAGGATCCCTGGCGCCAGTGCCGTTATGACCCTCATTCTCCAGCGCCAGGACTCCCCCATTAGGAACCTGCCATCGGATGGTTCCGGAGTTGAGATCGTAGGCGGTGAGATTTGACCATGGCGGGCCCATCGCGGAAAGGCCGCCGCTCTGCGCTATGAAGTTGACCGGTGACGTGTATCGAATGAAACCATCCGTTGTGGCGGCGCCAGGGGCCACCGGTGCGGGCGCGGCGGGAGCTGCCGCGGGTTCTGGGCCTTCCGGCCGCCCTCCCGGCCCGCGGCCTTGCCCGGGCAGTTGCAACTTATCGAGCGTGGGATGTTCTTTCGAAATGACGTACAAGAATCCTTTGGTGGGATCTACCGCGACCATGCCCCAGTTGGCGCCGCCATTGTGACCCGGCGCCGAAATCGAGCCGCGCAAGCTGGGCGGAGTGAATAACCCTTCGTTACGCGAATTAGCCAACAGCTCCCGAATGGCCGCCTGCTCCGCTTCCGTCGCGAAAGGATTGATGTCCTTTTCGGTGAACGACTGGCGTGCGAATGCCGGGGGCTTCGTCGGGTAAGGTTGTGTGGGCGAACTAAATTCGCCGGGAACGTCGGATTGCGGTACCGGACGCTCCTCAATGGGCCACAATGGCTCGCCTGTCACACGATCGAAGACAAACAGGAAGCCAAACTTGGTCGCCTGGGCCACGGCGTCCACATTCTTTCCATTGTGCTTGACGGTAAGCAGTTTCGGTGCGACGGGAAGATCATAATCCCACAGGTCGTGGTGAACCAACTGAAAGTGCCACAGCCGCTTGCCAGTACGCGCGTCCAACGCGAGGAGCGAATTCCCGAACAGGTCGTTGCCCTTGCGATTCGCGCCGTAAAAATCGTATCGAGCGGTGCCCAGCGGGATGTAAGCGATGCCGCGCTTCTCATCCAGGGTCATCTCATTCCAGTTGTGAACGCCGCCCACCGTCTTCCAGGCATCCGGAGGCCAGGTGTCGTATCCAAACTCGCCGGGACGCGGAATCACATGGAACGTCCACACCAGCTTCCCGGTGACAACGTCGTAGGCGTGAATGTCGGCGGGCGTGGAATCGTAGCTGACGCCACCCGCGGGCAGCGGCGTGATGATCAGGTTCTCAAAGACGCGGCCAGGATTGCTGGTTTGCGGCGGACGGGGTGGATCGCGGTCGAGCCCGATTCGCAGATCCGTGCGGCCGTTGTCGCCGAAACTATTGATCGTCTGGCCCGTGCGGGCATCGATGGCAGTCAGGAATCCGGCGTTGATGAAGAAAAGGCGCCGGTCCGACCGGTCCTTGTTTTCCCAATAGTTCATACCCCGGCTGCCGACGGGGCCCGTGTTGGGATGTACCCACAACTGCTTTCCAGTGGCGGCATCGAGCGCCACCACGGAATTGCTTTGCGCCAACACGTACATCACCCCGTCGTCGACAATCGGATCGAAGGTATATGTTCCTGGTCCAGTTTGGTACGTCCAGGCGACCTCGAGTTGCTTGACGTTCGATTTGTTGATCTGCTTGAGGGACGAGTACTGCGAAGAATCCGCACCGCCCAGGTATTGGCTCCAGGTGGCGAAAGACCGGTCGGCTGCCGATACCAGCGTTCCGCAGATCCAGAGGAATATCGGGAGCATGAAACTCGGCGCTGTTTTACGCATCATCGGGGTACCCTCCAACGGCTAAGTTTACAACGAGACGGTCCTTTGCAAAGCAAGGTTTCCTCTCGTGCTCGTTCGCGGCGCGATATTCTGACGCGTATACTGCCTAATGAGGTAAATGGATGCGGCTTCAGATCGTGGCTCTGCCGGCAATGATTTTCTCTTTGCTGCTTGGTCCCCTGAGTGGGTGCCTGACCGGGCAATGGATAAACTATCCCACCGCGGGTGTTCCCCGGACGCCGGCTGGGAAACCGGATCTTGCAGCAGCTTGCCCGCGCACCGCCGATGGCAAGCCGGACCTTTCGGGTCTGTGGATCGTGCCGACCGAGCGTGAACCCAACCCGAATTTTCCCGGTTGTGCGGCCGTTGCGGACGAGTTCATCAATATCGCCGCGCACCTCAAGGGCGGCTTGCCCTATCAGCCCTGGGCGGCCGAATTGGTGAAAGAGCGGCGGAGCGAGCAGCGAGTGAACGATCCCATGTCGCGCTGTATCCCAATCGGCCCCGTCCGCTTGCACACCTGGAACGGACCCCAGAAACTAGTGCAAAGCCATGGACTTCTCGTCATTATGAATGAGCTCGACACCACCTTCCGGCAGATCTTTACCGATGGCCGCCCTCTGCCGGCGGATCCGAATCCGTCGTGGAACGGCTACTCTAGCGGCAAATGGGAAGGCGACACACTGGTGGTTCACACCAACGGCTTCCGCGATCACATGTGGCTCGACGCACTGGGGAATCCAATGACGGACGCAGCCCAGCTCACGGAACGTTTCCGGCGACTCGATTATGGCCATATGGAGATCGAGATTACCGTGGACGATCCGAAGGCCTACACCAAGCCGTGGACAGTGAAGATAGCGCAGGTCATCCAACTCGACGCGGATCTGCTGGATTTCGTTTGCGCCGATAACGAGAAGGACATTTCTCACCTGTCGAAGTAAAGGGGAACAAGTTACATGAATGCTGTCGATATTCAACCACGTGAAAAGAACGCACAACGTTGGCTGCTGTGGGCTGGCTGGGCTCTTTCTCTTTGGCCCGCCTTTGTTGTGGTGTCGAGCGCTACGTGGAAGCTGACACGAAACCCGTGGTACGTCCATGAGTTTGGAAGAATCGGGTGGCCGGAGAGCGCGCTGACGGGCCTCGCACTGCTTCAGTTGTGCTGTCTTGCCTTGTACCTGATTCCACCGACGGCGGTTCTGGGCGCGGTCCTGCTCACCGGCTACCTGGGCGGCGCCATCGCTACCTACGTTCGTATGGGAGAGCCTTATCCGGTCCTTGTCCCGCTGTCAACGAGCCTGATTGCATGGGCGGGAATCTATTTGCGCGAGGAGCGCCTTCGAGCGCTGCTCCCGCTCCGCAGGCGAGTTACGCGGCCGTAATTTGGCGCGTTTCTTCCGCCGGTCCGGCTGGCGCGGGGCGCACACTGCGTTGAACCTGCATCACCAGCACCAGGTTCGCAGCCAGGGTCAGAGATCCGGCCACTACGTGTGTCGCGGTGGCGGCTATTATTGCGATTGGGCTTAACGTCACCAGAGGCATGACCAACGCCGTAACACCGAGCATCACTTGCGCCAGCAAGATCGAGATCAACCAAGTCGCGGCCGCGCATAGCTTCCGATGAGCGGGATGCCGCTGTAGAATCAGCATCGCCAATACGAGGATCGCGAGCGAAACGATCATCGCGCCACCCAGGTGAGGCAGCAGGCCGGTCAGCTTATGACGATAGGCCGCACCCAGCATAATTTGCAGAAGAATCAGCGGCAGAGTGGCAATCGCAAAGCGCCGCAATGTCGGGGCGGCCCGGTCTTCCACCATTTCCGGTGCTTCATTCCAGCCCGCCGATGTGACTACAGCGATGGCAACGAAGATCGCGAACGCCACCGGTGCGAGGCTGGCATGAAGGAGCGCTCCTCCCAATGATCCAACCCAACCCTCGAGTGCGAGGACGCCCACCGCGGTCCAAACCAGAAGGGATCCCTTCTGCTCGAATGGCTGCCAGAGCGTAAGACCGAGAACCAAAATCCCCACGGCAACAGCCACGTTCCGATGAACTACCGCATCGAGTATCCTGCGCGACTCCGGTTGGCGGCCAGTCGCCTGACTGGTGACGTAGGCGCCAATCGCGATCAGGATCAGCGAGCTGATCGCCACTAGAACGGCGTAACGATGGAACTTGGGATTCACAATCTCGACCGTGCCCAGTGTACTCGATCGAAATGGCTTGTGCCTGAATCAGGCGCACTCGGAAGCCATGCTTCCGCTTCAAGACCGTCGCGGATAGGGCCATATGGGTAGATGAGAAACGCGCATGGCACAGCCGATGCGAGCGCCGCGGTGGTGACGTTCACAGAGTTGCGATGCCGACTTGCCGGTCCCTACCGTAGAAAGCAGCTCTCTCTGAGTCTCTGACAATCCGGACGCTGCGGCCCGAATAGGTCAACGCAGTGGCGTTTTTCGTTCTCTATTCGCCAATGTTGTCCGGCTCACGCCTTGCACCGCGCGTATCCGCCTAATACCAGAAAATGCCAGTCGGGCCACTTCCGTTCCGATCTGGCCTTTCTCTGATAAAATCGAATATCCGCGAAAGAACAGGGAAGTCGCGCGTCGTACTGCGACGCGGCTCACCGCCACTCCCTTCGATGGCAACCAAGTATCCCTCCTCCACGCAAACCGGTGAGCGCGGCGTAGCACTTGTCCGCCAGATCACTACGGATGCCGGCGCGATATTCCGGTCTTTCGAGAACGCTGACCTTGGCATTGATGGGTTGATCGAGCTTCTCAACGACGAGCGGGAGCCAAGCGGCTACTGTGTTCTTGTTCAAATTAAGGCCGGCACGTCGTACATCCGCAACGGACGCTTTTTCCTCGACGCGGACAAGGCCCACTTTGAAACGTGGGCACGTTATGGGCTTCCAGTGGTGGCTATCATCTGCGATCTCACGAGCAAAGAAGCGCGCTGGGCCGATGTCTCGCGTCATCTGAGGAGCCATCAGGAGGCGGTCGATCATGGGCCCTACTCGATAGAAGCACCGGCAACACAACCATTCTCAGTTGCCAGCTTCTCGTCGTTCGCCAGTCGGTTCGGGAGCAACGTTACTGCATCCACGAGCATTGACGTTGCCCCGAACCTCTTAATCCGGCCGTGGCAAGTCTCGGACACCAAGCCGACACAAGCACTACTCAGCACAATCGCCCCAGACTATCCGGGGTTCTCAACCTGGCTGGCCCACAAGCTGAATGATCCCAAGACGAGCAAAAAGGTCGTTGAAATCGGAGGGGTGATTGCCGCATTCTCGATGTGGCAGAAAAAGGACGACCGCAACGTCAAGTTGCAAACGTTCATTGTGGGGCAATCGTTTCGAGGTACAGCGATCGGGCAGCACTTGTTGTACCACGAGATCCGCACGTGGGCTGATGACCTCGAGCTGAGAAAGGGTCCATGTCACCGTCGCGAGCAGCAAAGCAGACCTTATTGCATACTTCGCCAGCTTTGGTTTTCGCGTGGAGGGGTTCTCGCCGAACCGCTATCCCAGACCCGCGGCTGAGTTGGTCATGGCAAAGCATTTCATCCGGCAAGTAGTTCGCACCTCAGCGGAACTCGATCAATTGATTGCCGAACTCTGCACTCGTTTTTGGGGAGTCGTTGGGGGCAAGGACACGCGCTTCGGCGTACACCAAGATCATCTCGCGGTGCCGGCAACGTTCTCCCCGCTATCGGTAAAGCTAAACAGGAAAGAGGCTTCGGTCAGCCCTCGGGTTGTGCTGGCAGACTCGGCGAAGAAGGTTGTGCTTCAGCATAACGACGAATCGTTGATGCGAGACTTCTACCCGTTGCGCATTCATCTCAAGGACAAGCGCTACATCGTGATCCCGATCTACCCTCAATGGGCCCAGGCTATGCTCTCGACCACCGGGCCCGGAACGGAACTCCAATTGCGCATGGACAACGTGTACTACTGCTATCCCAAACTAGGGGACCTGGCCAGTGGCGACTTAGCGATTTTCTACGAGACGAAGACTGGCGGCGGAACTGGAGCCGCGCTCGGTTCGTCGGTCATTCAGGAAGTTGTGACGGATCGGCCTGCAGCTCTCTTTTCCCACTATTCGAACTTGGGGATCTACACGCTAGCAGACATCCAGGGCCACGTGAACGCAGCTGGAAAGGCCATGGCAATCAAGTTCACTTTGTTTGAACCGTTCAAGCGCCCCCTGCGCCTGAAGCGCATACAGCAAATTCTCGCCAACAAGGCGACGATGCAAGGGCTGACGCCCGTGAAACGTGATGGGTTCGAGGCAATCCGCTCAGAAGGGTTAAGCTAGAAGCGATGAGTGCTGCGGCGATTCTGTCGATCAAGCCAACGTATGCAAACCAGATCCTTGCGGGATCGAAAACGATCGAGCTTCGCAAGTCGGCCATGGGCTTGACTGCTGGAGATGTGGTCCTGGTCTACTCTTCGGCTCCCGAACAGCAAATTGCTTTTTGGTTTCGCATCAAAAAGATTGAGGCGTTGAGCGTGGGCGAAATGTGGGATCGGTACGCGAGTCGCCTCGGAATCGCGCATGAAGACTACCTCGCTTACTTCAGCGATGCGAGCGATGCTGTTGGGCTTCACGTTGGCGAAGTACATGCGATCACTCCGATCCCGTTGACGACAATCGAGCGCCTAGTTCCAGGATTCGTCCCTCCACAAGGCTTGATGTGGCTACGTGGCGAGGTAGGCCGCTTTGGCGACCTCTTGTCGAACCTCTCAACCCCTCTCCCCAGCACAATGTTCCCTCAACAGACGCTCGCCTTCGATTCTTGAGCTGGGGTCGCGCGAATGAGTGTGACTGTTTTCGTCGCTGGCATCCACGGTGCAGGGAAAAGCACGATCTGCCGAGAGCTTGCCCGCCTACTCGGCGCTTTCCACGCGACGGCGGGCGACTTGATCCGGGCGAACGCCAACGCCACGACTGAGGTGACGGTTGGCGTGAAAGCCGTGCCCAACGTCGATGCGAACCAGCTGCTGCTGCTGCGCGGGTTGGCCGTGTATCGGGCGAGGAACAGAGGGCCGTTGCTGCTGGACGGGCACTTCGTGCTGCTCAAACCGGACGGAGCCATCGGCGAGATTCCTGTGGCGGTGTACGAGGCGATCGCTCCAGTCGCGGTCCTGCTAGTGGAAGCGGATGCGGTTACCATCCATTCCCGGCTGCTGGAACGTGATAAGACTGCCCCGCCGGTCGCGACCATTACTGACCTCGCGATACAGGAGCGTGCTCACGCAGAGCGGGTCTGTGGCGAACTGAAGATCCCGTTGTGGGCTGTGCCGGGCGATGGGGCCACCGATCAAGCAGCAGTTGATGCGGCCTCGCGCATTCGAGCGATCCTTGGGAATCAGGAGTCAGCACGTTGACCGGTCGTCCACAAGCTCGGTTGGCCCAAGCTTACCGCCGGAAAGTGCTGTCGCGAACACAAGTATCGGTCGGCGCGAAAGCATTTAGACAGGCTACCTGATTCGTCATCCCCGAACATCGGCCAACGATCTCGAACATCAAGAAAAGTCGCGTTGTGTAGAGCGATCCAACCGCTTTAGTTGCTTCAGAGATCCAAGATCGAGGTTTCGAGGAGACCTTCGGGCGCGTAACGCGCCACCCGGAGAAAGCCGATGCTGAGGACCCAGAACGGGATCAGGAACGAGAAACGCGCGTTCATCCGCTCAACTCCTGGATCGTCCGCAAGCCTGAAATTGCCTCCGGCTGGGAACCGATTACCCGCTGCTGATCGCCTGAGCGATGGACGATTTGGATATAATCCCACCATGCGCAAAGCGTGTCTATTGGCGATGCTTGCGGTGGCGGCGATGGCCCAGAGCCCAGAGAGAGACCCGGAGAAGTTCTACTCCGCGATCCGCGACAACAACCTTACCCAATTGAAGGCCTTGCTTGATCAGAAGGCGAGCGATCAGGGAGCGAGCGCGAACGTCGCCGACGATCACGGGATCACTCCATTGATGTATCGCCGCCGAGATCGGCTCCGTGGACGCGATGCGCTTGTTGCTGGATCGCGGAGCGGATGTCAATGCGCAGAACGCATTCGGCTCCACGGCCTTGATGTGGTCGGTTGCGGATGCAGCCAAGGTTCGCCTGCTGCTGGATCATGGCGCGCAAGTGAACATGGCAGCGAAGAGTGGCAGGACTGCGCTGATCATCGCGGCATTCACCGACCCGTCCGCGGAAGTTGTGCGGCTCCTGCTTGCCAAAGGCGCGAAAGTTGACGTAATGGACAAGCGGCACGTCACGCCCTTGAATGCAGCGACGTTTGGAAATGATACCGCGACAATCCGGCTGCTGCTCGAAGCCGGCGGCGACATGGACACGCCAGACACCTTCATCGGATTGACCCCGCTGATGAACGCCGCAGGCAACCGCAACGTCGAGGCAGTGAAGCTGCTGTTAGCCAAAGGCGCGAAGGTGAACGCCGTATCGAAAACGGAAGGCCTGCCGAAGATTCAGACCGGCACCGTCGAATTCGGCGGCTGGACTCCACTGCTGATGGCCTCGGCATTCGGGCCGCCGGAAGCGGTGAAGGTGCTGCTGGATGCAGGCGCGAAAATCGATGCGCAGGATTATCGCGGCTTTACGCCGTTAATGCTGGCAGCGGGTACGGACCGCTACGACCCGCGGATCGTGAACATGTTGCTGGCTCATGGCGCCGATCTTCGCCCGACAAATCATGCCGGAGAAAACGCGCTCGACTGGGCGCACAAATTCGGCGACCCCGAAGTGATTCAAGCCTTGGGAGGCAGCCCGAGGGACCTTGCCAAGCCGGTCCAGTTGTCGGAAGAGACAGGGGACGCACGCACCGCCGTCACGCGCAGTATTCAACTGCTGGATCGCACCAACGATCAGTTCTTTCACAAGAGTGGATGTTTCGCGTGCCATGAACAGCCTCCGGCCGAGTTCGCGGCGGCCGCTGCGCGCGCGAAGGGCATCCCCGTGGACGAGAAGGTGTCACACGAACGTCAGTGGCAGATGACGTTCCAGATGAACCCGGTCCAATTGGAAGGGGCAGCCGCGTTAGGCGGTGCGGACAATAATCTGTACGTCGTCGAAGCGCTGGTGCGCGCCGGTGCTCCGTCGAATCGAACCACAGATTTATTTGCGGCGAACCTTGCGGCGTCGCAGGGTGGCGACGGCGGATGGCATCTTCCCGGATATTCGCGCTCGCCACTGCAGGACAGCGATTTTTCGCGCACGGCGATGGCCATGCGTGCATTGAAGATGTACGGCACTCCCGGACGCGCGGTCGAAATGAAGGAGCGCATCGCACATGGCAAGCAGTGGCTGCTGCATGCCGACCCCGTGATCCTGGAAGATCTGGACATGCGGCTGGTGGGAGTTGCGGCCGCGGGTGCGAGCGCCGCGGAACTTCGCAAATTAGCCGAGCCGATCCTAGCGCTGCAGCGCGCTGACGGCGGTTGGGCACAGCGCCAGGGATTCCCGAGCGATGCGTATGCCACGGGCATGACGGTGTGGGCTCTCAATGAAGCCGGTGTGATGCGGCCCGGATCGCGAAGGCTGTGAAATTCCTGCTGTGCACACAAAACTCCGATGGCTCGTGGCATGTGGCCAGCCGTGCCACGAAATTTCAGGAGTATTTCGAGAGCGGCTTTCCGTACGGGCACGATCAGTGGATCTCGACCATGGCCACCGGCTGGGCAGCCAATGCCCTGGCTTTGTCGATCGGCCGCTAGCGCGGATCGTAATGTGGACTCGGAAGTGGGCCGATCTTAAGGAGCATGAGACTCCTATGTTGGTTCGCCGCTGGCATGGGTGCGATCTGTCATGCACAAATGACACCGCTTCGCCCGGTCGTGACCCAACCCAAAGCGGGCTCGATTTCGATCCTCAGCATTTACTTCCAGGAACTGCAGTTCGGACACGAAGGTCCAGGCTATTTCTCGGGTCGGCATGCGCCGTATCGTGGGAAACCGGCGATCGTCGAAGTAATGTTGTACGGCCAGGATGCCATTCGTAGCGTCCAATTCGAACTAGTGGACCAAAACGGCCTCCGAATCGCCACGCCGGATGTGCTTCGCATTGGAAGCGGCGCCGATTCCAACGAGTATTGGCTTCGTCTGGACGTTCCTTTGCAGCCATTCCGCTTCGGGATCAGAGGCGAGGACTTTCGAGGTCAACCGTTTCAGCGGGTAGACAAGCAGTTGTACACGCCCATCGAGGGGAACGCGCCGCCGCCCACATTGCCTCCGGAGCTGCCTCCCGCTAGGGCATCGGCCATGCGGCGCTTGCTGGACAGATATGCCAACGATGTCCAAGATCGATTCGAGGCAGCACGGCAGGCTCACCCGGACGGCATAATCGTTCTTGCACGGGCGGAAGTCTTGGAAGCTGAGTATGAGCCCCTGTTCACATCGGCTAGCCACGAAATCGGGCTGCGGCTGCACTTGGCGGTTCGATTCGGGGCCGAAGGGGATTACACGGTCACGCCTACCTTTTTTTCGCAATATGAGAATCCCGACTGGCGGCAATTCACGCTGACGGTCCTCGATGGCTCCGCGAGCCCACGGCCTACCACCATCGCCGCGGACACCGATGACGTGCTTCGCTATGGCGGAGCCGCCCACTATCTGGAAGGACAGGTCTACCGCTTTCAATTTGACTTGGCGCCTAACTATGTCATTCGCAACGTTGCGCGGACCCGATACTGCATTAACAGTGAATACTATCAGGCGATTGGGCGGCCAGGAATCTGGGATGCTGTTCAGGATAGTACCGTGCCCGTGAAATACCGAGTCGTTATTTCCAGCCTGGACTTCGAAGCCGAGACCAGCGACCTGCCACCACAACGAGCGTATCTTGAAAGCTTCCGTCGCGAGGGCAGCGCTGATTGCGGCCCGACGCCGACCAATCATTTCTGATCCTGCTTCATGCGGCCGCCGGTTATCATGCGCTAAAGCACCCTAATCCTGTTCGCCGAGAGTTTGCGCGTACGTTTTCCCGTACGGGTAAAAGAGTTCCTTGCGCCCTTGCTGCCACGCCGCTTTCATTTCGGGCGTTGTGATGTCCCAATCCGGCCGGCACTTCCTGGTAACAGCGCGAAGGTCCTGGCGAAGATCCTCGAGAGTGGGCCGGCCGTAGAACCAGTAGCCGTTGTAGATCTTATAAACGACGAGACCGGGCTCGAGCACGATCACGTGGGGGATCATGGGATTGTGAACAGGATCCGTGTATTCGGCGATATCGAGATCTTTCTGGACCATCCGTCCCGCGTCGGAGAGGAATGGCCAGTGGGCGTCGAGTCCGCTGCGATATTCATTCGTCTCCGTGATATTGTCGGTGCTGATCGTGACCAGCCGGCAATAGGCAACCTCAAGTTCGCGATGGAGTTCAACCAGACCCTCGGCCTGCCGGCGGTCCTTGGGGCAGTAACCGCCCCGGCTCAGCATCAGAACCATGGGATGCTGTCCTTGCAGTTCGGAGAGCTTCCGGCGTTTCGCGGTGTGGTCGGAAAGCTCGTAGTCAGGGAAGATAGCCCCTGGAACGATGTCGGATCGCATTTGAGATCTTCCTCTTGAAGATGATAACGCTCAATGTGAAGAACCGATAAAACCTCGCACCAATGCGGCGATCTCTTCGGACCGAAGACCTGGACACAAAGACGTGGACGATTTGCTCTCAGGTGCCCCACGCGCCCTCCCAGCAACCCTGTCAAACTAGTAATGACCTATTAGTTCGAGAACGTCGCTTCCCGAGCATCACTACTGCTGTGACCAACAATCGAGCACTTGAGTTTCGGGAACAACTGTCGCATCGCATCCTGGTGGCCGATGGCGCCATGGGGACCATGCTGTATTCCCGAGGCATCTTCATCAACCGCTGCTTCGATGAGCTCAATCTCTCGTCTCCCGATCTGGTTCGCCAGGTTCATCGCGACTACGCGGACGCCGGCGCCGAGATTCTGGAAACCAACACGTATGGCGGCAATCGCGCGCGGCTCTCGGGCTTCGGGTTGGCCGAAAAGCTACAGGCGATCAATGCGGCCGGTGTTCGCTTGGCGCGTGAAGCGTCGCGCGGCGGGCCGTTTGTCGCCGGAGCCATCGGTCCGTTAGGGGTGCACCTGGAACCGCTTGGGCCGACATCTTTTGCCGAAGCACGAGCCATTTTCCGCGAACAGGCCGAGGTCCTGATCGACGCCGGCGCCGACCTGCTGGTGCTCGAAAGCTTTGGCGATTTGAACGAACTGCGCGAAGCCATCTTTGCGGCTCGCGAAACAGCGGGGGCGGATCCGGTGATCGTCGCACAAGTGGCCGTCGACGATTTCGGACGGCTCGCCGGCGGCGCATCGGTTGAACTATTCGCGCGCGAAATGAATTCCTGGCCGGCGGATGTGTTGGGCGTGAATTGCTCGGTGGGGCCCAAGACCACGCTCGAAGTTATCGAACAAGTCGCGCGGCTCACCTTGAAGCCTTTGAGCGCCATGCCCAACGCCGGGATTCCCACGCGTGTAGAGGGTCGCAACATCTATTTGTGCTCGCCGGAATACATGGCCCAGTACGCGCGGCGCCTGCTGTGGGCCGGGGTGAAGATTATAGGCGGTTGCTGCGGCACCACCCCGGAGCACATCAAACTCATTCGATCCGAGAGCCGTTCCCTGCAGCCACGGGAAAGCAGCCGGGCGGGCGTCATTGAGGAAGAGACCGAGCCCACGACACAGGTGCTTCCGCCGGTTCCTCTGGCCGAAAAATCCAAGCTCGGTGCAAAACTGGCGGCGGGAAAGTTCGTCGCGATGGTCGAGATCCTGCCGCCGCGCGGATTGGATGCTTCGCGTGAAATCGGCGGCGCGAGATTGTGCTTCGACCACGGTATCGATTGCATCAACGTCCCCGACGGTCCACGCGCCAGCGCGCGAGTCAGTGCCCAAGTCACGTGCCAGATGTTCCAGCAACAGGCCGGCATCGAGGCCGTGAATCACTTCTGCTGCCGCGACCGGAACATCTTGGGAATCCAATCCGAGCTGCTGGGCGCGCATATGATCGGCATACGTAACCTGCTCTGCATCACTGGCGACCCACCGCGCATGGGCATCTATCCGGAAGCCACCGCGGTGTTCGACATCGATTCCATAGGGCTGGTGAACATCGTTAAGAATTTGAATCGGGGTCTCGATATCGGCGGCAATCCGCTCGGATCGCAAACCGCGCTGGTCATCGGAGTCGGCGCCGATCCGGGCGCCCTGAACCTGGACGAAGAGATCCGGCGCTTTGAGTGGAAGGTGCAGGGCGGCGCGGAATACGTGATCACGCAGCCGGTGTTTGACCTGGATCTTCTGGAGCAGTTTCTGAAGCGCATTGATGGCGTGAAGATTCCGGTCATCTGCGGGATCTGGCCGCTGGCCAGCTTTCGCAATGCCGAATTCATGGTGAATGAGCTGCGCGTCCGCGTGCCCGGTGAATTCATGGAGCGCATGCGGCTTGCCGATACGCCCGATGAAGCCCGGCGGGAAGGCGTGAAAATTGCGCAGGAAATGGTGCGGCGGGTGCGTGCCATGGTTCAGGGCGTGCAATTGAGCGCACCTTTTGGCCGCTACGAGCTGGCGATCGAGGTCGCGGAGGCCATAGGCCAGCGTTAGAGGAAGCATGACGGGAGAAGCATGACCGAGTTTACGGCGCGCCGCCGCGCGATCGAAGAGATTCTCGAACAGCGCGTCCTGATTTTGGACGGCGCCATGGGCACCATGCTGCAACAGCAGCATCTCTCGGCTGACGATTTCGGCGGCCCGGCGCTCGAAGGCTGCAATGAGAACCTGGTGCGCACGCGGCCCGACGTCGTGCTCGGCATCCATCGAGCCTACCTCGCGGCCGGAGTGGACATCCTCGAAACCAATTCTTTCGGCGGCGCGAGGATCGTGCTCGCGGAATATGGACTCGAGAACGACACCCACGCGCTGAACATGCAAGCCGCCCGCCTGGCCCGCCAGGCCGCCGACGAATTCTCTACGGCCTCCAAACCGCGTTTCGTCGCCGGGGCCATGGGCCCCACCACCAAGGCCATCAGCGTGACTGGGGGAGTGACTTTCCAGCAATTAGTCGACAACTTCTACGAGCAGGCCCAAGCGCTGATTGAGGGCGGCTCCGATCTGCTGCTGCTCGAAACTTGCCAGGACACGCGCAATGTCAAAGCCGCATTGGTGGCTATCGATCGTCTGCGGAGCGAGTTCGGCGAGCGCATTCCGATCATGCTTTCGGGGACTATCGAGGCCACCGGCACCATGCTCGCGGGACAAACCGCGGATGCGTTTTATGCCTCCGTCTCGCATGCCGACCTGCTTTCCATCGGCCTCAACTGCGCCACCGGTCCGGAGTTCATGACGGATCATCTGCGCACCCTCAGCCAGATGTCCCGTTTCCCGGTTTCCTGCTACCCCAATGCCGGGCTGCCGGACGAAGAAGGCCGGTATCTAGAGACGCCGGAATCGCTGGCGCGCCAACTCGAGCGCTTCCTCGATCACGGCTGGCTCAACATGGTCGGCGGATGCTGCGGCACCACCGACGCGCACATCCGAGCCATTGCGGAGATGGCCGCGAGCAAACGTCCGCGCATTTTGCCGGAACGGTCGCACCGCTCCTACTATTCAGGGATCGACCTGGTGGAGGCCGAAGAGAGCAATCGGCCGCTCGTGGTGGGCGAGCGCACCAACATGATCGGCTCGCGCCTGTTCAAGCAATTGGTTGTCGCGGAAAACTGGGAAGAAGCTACTGAGATCGCCCGCCGCCAGATGAAGAACGGCGCGCATATCGCCGACGTGTGCCTGCAGAGCGCGGATCGGGACGAGACCCGCGACATCACGCTGTTTTACCAAGAGCTCATTCGCAAGATTCGCGCGCCGCTTATGATCGACACCACCGATCCCAAGGCGATCGAACTGGCGATGACCTACTGCCAGGGCAAGAGCATCATCAACTCCATCAACCTCGAAGATGGCGAAGAGAGATTTGAGCGTGTATGCCCGCTGGCCGCCCGTTATGGCGCCGCGTTGGTAGTGGGCTGCATTGACGAAGACAAGCTTCAGGCCCAAGCGTTCACGCGCGAGCGTAAGTTCGAAGTCGCCAAGCGATCCTACCGGTTGCTCACCGGGAAATATGGAATCGCTCCGGAGGACATCATCCTCGATCCGCTGGTTTTCCCGTGCGCGACAGGCGACGCCAACTACGCCGGCGGCGCGGTTGAGACGATGGAGGCCATCCGCCTGGTGAAGGCCAATCTGCCTTACGCCAAGACCATTCTGGGCATCTCCAACGTCTCATTCGGGCTGCCGGCCGCGGCGCGCGAGGTGGTGAATTCGGTGTTCCTCCATCACTGCACCAAGGCCGGTTTGGATCTGGCGATCGTCAACGCCGAAAAGCTGGAACGCTTTGCGTCCATTCCCGAGCACGAGCGGCGCCTGGCTGAAAGCTTGCTCTTCAACACGCCGCCGGCGGAGGCGGAAGACGAATGGATCCGTAGCGCTCCAGTGGATTACCGCCGGCAGAGCCCGGAACAACGCGCCGCGATAAATCAATTCCACATCGCCGCGGTGACCAGCCATTTCCGGCAGGCGGCAAGCAGGACTAAGGAGCTTGCGAGGGATCTCCCGCTCGATCAGCGTTTGGCGAACCACATCATTGAAGGAACCAAGGACGGTTTGAACGCCGCGCTCGACCTCAAGCTGGCGGATGGCGCGACGCCTCTGGATATCATTAACGGTCCGCTGATGGACGGCATGAGCGAAGTTGGGCGCTTGTTCAACAACAATGAGCTGATCGTCGCCGAAGTGCTGCAATCCGCGGAAGCGATGAAGGCCGCGGTCAACTACCTGGAACAATTCCTCGATCAAGGCAGTGACAAGAGCGAAACCTCCGCACGCGGCAAGATCATCCTCGCCACCGTCAAGGGCGACGTGCATGACATCGGCAAGAACCTTGTCGAAATCATTCTGGCCAACAACGGGTACAAGGTTGTAAATTTGGGCATCAAAGTCTCACCCGAAACGCTCATCAGCGCCTATTTCGAGCACCGGCCCGATGCTATCGGGCTCTCGGGGCTTTTGGTGAAGAGCACCCAGCAAATGGTCGCCACCGCCGCGGATTTCAAAGCCGCTGGGATTCATGTGCCGCTGCTGGTGGGTGGTGCTGCTCTATCAGAAAAATTCACCCGCAACAAAATCGCGAGCGCCTACGGCGAGGCAGCCTGCTACGCGAAAGACGCTATGGCCGGTTTGATGCTGATGAACCAGATCATGGATCCGTCCGAACGTGAAGCGGTGCTGGCCAGCGCACGGGCAGTTGAATCGACCGTGGAAATTGACATTGCGGACGCCACGTCAGCACCCGCCCCCACGCGGCGCAGCGCCAAAGTGCGTTTCGATCTTCCGATACCGCGCGCGCCGTATCTTGACCGCAAGGTGCGCACCGTGCCGAATCTTTCCGAAGTCTGGGACTGCATCAATCCCTATATGCTGTACGGACGGCATTTGGGCTACAAAGGCGATTTCGAAAAAGGGCTGCGGGAGCGCGACGCCAAAGCGCTGGCCCTATACGATCAGGTGGAGGAGTTGAAGCGGGAGGCCGCGCAGTTCATGACAGTGCGCGCGGTCTGGCAATTCTTCGATGCCGAGCGGGATGGAAACGCGATCCACCTGTTCGCGCCCTGCGGCGGTGATGCGGCGCCCATTCACACGTTCAACTTCAACCGCCAGACCGGCCCCGGGCTCTGTCTTAGCGACTACATCCTCGATCCGAAGGAAGGCCAACGCGACCATCTGGCGCTGTTCGTGGTCACCGCCGGCGCCGGCATCCGCGAGCGGTCCGAGCAATGGAAGCAATCTGGCGATTTTTTCAAGGCCCACGGAATTCAAGCACTGGCGATTGAAACGGCCGAAGCATGCGCGGAGTGGTTGCATCGCCGCATCCGCGAAGATTGGGGATTTCCCGATCCACCCGCGATCACTATGCACGACCGGTTCACTTCAAAGTATCGCGGAAAGCGCTACAGCTTCGGCTACCCGGCCTGCCCCAACCTGGATGACCAGCAGGGCCTCTGGAACTTGCTCCACCCCGAGGAGATCGGTGTCGAGCTGACCGAGGGCATGATGATGGAGCCCGAAGCCAGCGTCAGCGCCCTGGTGTTTCACCACCCGGATTGCGTCTATTTCGCCGTCGGCGAGTCCATCTGAGCCGCGCCGAGCACGCGCGGGTTTCTATGTTCATAATTGATTGATAGTGGCCATCGCGAACGCGTACAAGACCCGCCTCCAGCGGATCTATCCCGACTGTTGGCGGTGGATCAGTCTCGCGCACCTGATTCCAGGCCAGCTGACCGAAAACGAGGCAAACCTGCTTTTCCAATTAGCGCGGTCGCGAACATCTTCCAACCATCCGGTGATTGTCGAGCTGGGCGCAGGGCACGGAAGAGCCTCGTTACTGCTGGCCGCTGGACTCTGCGGCAAAATCCGGCCGAGGTTGTTCGCTTTTCAACGCAACGGCGATCCTCGCGGAGACCGGGATCGTCATAAGCTGCAGCGTAATCTCCAGCGCTGCGGATTTGGGCACATGGTGGCCACCGCCGAGGAGAATTGGAAATCTGAGATCGACATTCTTTTCGTGAACGCTGGAGAAGAGTGCGATTTCTCGCGTTGGTCGCCGTTCGTCAAATCGGGCGGTATGGTCGTCGGACACAGCGCTTCATTGGAAGGCTTGGAGCCGCCATTTTATGGCGACTTCGGGAAGGTCGATCATCTAGCTTGGGCCGTGAAGCAGCAACCGATGCAGGCTTCCGGCGACTGGCGGGATGCCGCGGAAGAATTCGCCATCGCGAAGCAGCACGACTATGTGCGCCGCGCTTCGAGGGAGATCGCCGAGGCCCGGCATGCGATCGATGCGCTGCACACTTCCTGGTCCTGGCGCCTCACCGCGCCATTGCGATTGGGAATGGAGACGCTGCAGGCCGTCAACGGATTAGTCGCGAGCTTCCGCCACGGCTCGCCCAAGGATCGCATTGGCGGATTGATGCAGTGGATGCAGTTCGGCCGTCAAGTTCGAACGAGTGGCCTTTTGGACCAGCGCTACTATCGCGACAGTCATCGCGGCGTGGCGTGGGCGCGGACCAGTCCTTTGCTTCACTTCTTCGTGTGCGGCGCGACCCAGGGGGAAAACCCCAACGAACTGTTCGATGTCCAGTATTACCTGGGCCTTTATCCCGAGGTGGCGCGTTCAGGCGCTAATCCGCTGGTTCATTATCTGAGGACTGGCGCCTATGAGGGCCGCAACCCGCATCCGTATTTCGACAGCGGCTTCTATCTGGAACAGAACCCCGATGTCCGCGAAGCGCACCTCAACCCATTGGCGCATTATCTGGCGCCCGGTATTGCGGAAGGCCGCGACCCGAACCCGTGGTTTGACACCTCCGAGTACCTGGAGCAAAACCCCGACGTAGCTATATTTGGATTGAACCCCTTGGTGCATCAAACGGAAGCATGGTCGAATCATCGCGTATGTTCTCGGTAGTGATCCCGATTTACAATCACGCGAAATTCGTTCGCCAGGCGATCTGGTCGGCTTTGCGCTGCCCGTTGGTTCAAGAGATTTTGGTGGTGGATGATGGCTCCAGGGACGGATCGGATAGGATTGCCGCCGGCATGGCTGCCGCGCACTCCGGCCGCGTGCGCGATCTAACTTCTCCTTCCGGGAGCAACCGCGGCGCTCACCAGCGCCTGAACGAACTTGTGGATCAGGCCCAATGCGAATGGGTCGCGGTACTCAACTCCGACGATGCCTTTGTGTCCGGCCGGTTCGAATCGATCGTCCGGGATCCCGAGTTCTCATCCTGTGACTTCGTTTTCGGAAACGTATTGCTCATGAATGAACGCGGGGCCCTGATCGGCGCGAAACGCGGGCCTTTGGATTCGTGGACACCATTCCGTCCGTCCTTGGAATTGCTGCGAATGGTTGAGGAACGCCGCTTTGCCGAACTGATGTCTCAGCAGAACTACGTGATTACCACCAGCAACATGGTTTTCCGCAAGAGCGTGCATGCCCGTATCGGAGGGTTTCGTCCGTACCGTTACGTGCACGATTGGGACTTTGCCCTGCGCGCTATGCGGCTCGGCCGTGCAGCCTACGTACGGCGATTCTTGACGGCCTATCGCATACACTCGCGGAACACGATTGCGGAGAGCGAAGGGAAAGCGCTGCTCGAAACGAAGACCATGCTAGCTAACTGCGGGATCGAATAGGTCCGCGGTCATCCAGCAGTCCGTAGCGCGCAAACCACACTCGCCGCGTGCGGTCCCGGTAGGGTGCCAGGATCGCGCGCGACAGGATCGCGGTGTCTCCCCTCCAGACACACCGGATTCGACGAAGTCACTTGGAACGCACCGCCAAGGCACATCCACGGCGCACCGTTGGACATTGTTCAGCCGCTCCATCCCGATCATTGTTTCCGCGTAGGACGGCCAGTCGCTGCCATCCTGCCGGAGTGCGGCGTCGTATTCCGCCAGCCGCGGGGCGAAGCCGGCTATGACGCTGGAATCAGAGAACAGGGTGCGCGTCGGGCATCGCTTCAGCAAATCCAGATAGAGCTCTTCGGGATGTGCAGCGGAGGGACTCGAACTCGCCAAGCTGAAGAGGCTACCATAAACTCTGAACCTAGGCGCGCCGGCTTGCTCCAAAAGGCTGACCGTGAGATAACAGGTTAGATCCAAACATAAGAGCGTGCGGCTGAAGGAGCGGCGCTGTTGCGCCTGGCTCCGCCGACAGAGAGACTAATGGTTCCCGACGTCCCCGCCTCCTTTTACTTCAAACCTCGTTACACCAACCCACACGGCGTCAACACTTGGCTGGAGCACCTTCCGTTCGCCTACGATCTTGTGCGGAGTGTCCGGCCGAAACTCCTGGTCGAGTTGGGCACGTATTACGGAGAGTCTTATTTCGGTTTTTGCCAAGCCGTGGAGGAGGCGGAGATTGATTGCGAGTGCAGGGCCGTGGACACCTGGAGCGGGGATGCGCATTCAGGCTTATATGATGACCATGTATTCGCCGAAGTGGATGCGCACAACCGGAAACAGTACCGGCGATTCTCCTCATTGATCCGCGCCCGCTTCGACGACGCAGCCGGCCAGTTTCAAGACGCAACGATATCCCTCCTCCACATCGACGGCCTCCACACCTACGAAGCGGTTTCGCATGACTTTCATCTTTGGCTTCCTAAAGTCCAGCCGGGCGGGATCGTGCTGTTCCATGACATCGCTGAGCGGGGCCACGACTTTGGAGTATGGCGGCTCTGGCAAGAGCTCCAAGGGCGTTTTCCGACGTTCTCCTTTTCCCATGGCCATGGCCTTGGCGTGCTTCGGAACTACGGCGATCGCGGCGGCGATCTCGTCGCGGAAATGGTGGAGTCCGATCTGGAGCGGCAGGAAAAATTCCGCGGCTATTACGCACGATGCGGCGCGCAACTCTCCGCGGATGCCGGGCGTCACGCCCACCACGCGAGAGTTCAATTGTTCTTCTCGGCAACGCACGAATATTCCGAGCGCCAAAGCCAGTCGATTTACATCCGGATGAGCGATTGGCAGCCCGTGCGGTTCAGGATAGCCGATACTTTCGGCGGGCAAGTGCGGCTCGATCCCCTGGACTTGCCCGGCATCGTTGAAATATCCGAGCTCGTAATCGAACGATGCGACAACTTTGAAACTTTGTGGTCGCTTGATCCTTCGTCCGCGGATCGGGTTGCCGTGACGGGAACCGCGCTTCGAGTTCCGTCCGAAGATACACCGCTCGTTATCGTCAGCACCGGACACGATCCCCGGCTCCTGTTGCCCAAAATTAGCGCCGTGCCGGTTGCCGTTTCCGTACGAGCGGTCATGCGCGTGCGAACGGAAGCGTCGGAGATTGCGGCGTTTCTCGGCTCCGCCTTGCAACACGCTTTAGGTAACTTGCCGCTCACCGCACGGTGAATCAGTCACCCTTTCGCAGTTGCAGATATGCTGCTGCAAGCTTGCGCATTGGAGACGTCAACCTCCAGGACCAGGATCCGCGTAATTCCCGTATCTGAGCTTCGCGTTCCTCCAGCGCGCACGCCAGTTCATCGGATCCACGCAGGCGGAGGGCCGGACCTCCGGTTCGCTCGGCGTGTTGTCCTAACACCTGCATGTGACGGATGCGGGGCAACAAGATCTTCTCGAAATCCATCGAACGAACAGCTTCGCTGATGAAATTCCCCATTTGCAATGCCGTTGCGTCCCAATTGCCGCTGGGGTCGCCACGATCGCTCGCGCTGCTCTTTTGCCACTCGGGGAAACCTTGCTTCAGGCGCTCGATCAGTTCGCTGGTTGAGGAATAGAGGATCAGGTTTTCCTCTGCGCGGACCTTCTCCCGGATGGCGCGAAAGACCGGTATGGATCGGGCCAGCACCGGCTTCCCCCGAGCCAGACTCTCCAGCACCGGGAAGCCAAAGCCTTCGTACATGGACGGAAACACCACGAATTTCGCGCTCGATAACAATTCGTGCATCTCTGCTTCATCCAGAGTCCCACTGTCCAACGAGACTACGTTCTGCCCGCCCTCGTGCTGAAATCCCAGAGCCACGATCTTATCTTGCGGGAAAGCCTTACTCAGCGCGCCGGTCGTGATCGCGACGCGCTTATGCTCGAATCGGTTGCCTATGACAAGGATGTGCTGCCCCGGCGCCGCAGCGGGTTCAGAGCCGTTCCTGTAGTCTCCGAAATCCAGGGAAGGATAAGCCACCAGCTCATGCAGGCCGGGCCGCCGCGGGAAGCGCCGGCGAAAAAGCTCGGCCACGAAATCACTGATGTAGATCACGCCGTCGGCGTGTGCGAAAACCCCTGCCCAGAGCGTCTCCAGATCGTCCGGGTTCTTGTTGTTCAGGTAAAGGCAATCGAATGCGATCGGATCGAACATTCCATACACGTTCACCGGCGCCATCCGGCTCAAACGATACATCTGTTCGAAGGAGAAAGGCTGAGAGAACCGCAAGGCAACGGCGAATTTTCTGCGGACGTGAACGGGAACGAATTGCACCCGCTCGATTTGATCCAGTTGATGAAATTGAAACGCGGCCTTGGAGGCCATGACGTAAAGGTTAAACTGGGGCCACAGCTTCGAGGCCCTCTCCAGGACCCTCTTGGACGCGACAAAGGTTCCATTGTGGTGCAGCCCGAAGCTCGAGAAGTCAAACACCAAGTCCAGCTTTCCCTCGCGGCTGGGAAGAAGGCCGGTCAAAAGCAGCTCCGCCTCCAGGTGCGCGCCGTTGAAGTATCGTTGAACGCTGGGCCGGCACTCCGGATACCGCTCATCGAGCAGCGCGGCATTCTTCTCTTCCTGAAGCTGTTTGGGGACCTCGCTGATCGAGAAAGATGCTTCTCCGATGTGATATACCCACGCCCGATTCGCGAGAGCGGCACGATAACCACACCGGTTCGCCCGCATCATCAAGTCATTCTCTTCGTTGTACCCGGCTCCGTACGATTCGTCGAGCAGCCCGAATTCCATGAGCACCTCCCACCGGATGAACAAACAAAACCCCACGGCTACCGGGACAAAGTGAAAGCGTGGGAGGTACTTCGACAGTTCCGAGAAGACTGCGTGCGATTCTTCAGGCGGCAGCTTCCTATATTGTTCCTGGTGTGGCAGCGAACAAATAGTCGCGTTATTCGAGCGCGGACTGACAAAACCGATCATCGGATCCAGATGCGCCACCTCGCATATTTCCAACAATGCGCCCGGATACACAAACGTGTCCGAGTTCAAAATGATCGCGTCGTGCTCTCGATCCACTGTGAGTTCGAGCGCTCGATTAACGGACCGAACGAAGCCGGCGTTTTGCTCATTCTCCAGGAGTTCACAAGGAAGCACTTCGCCGATGGCCGCCGCCTCCCGCCGAAGGCATTCGTTTAACTCCGCGTCGTCCGGAGAATCGTTGATTACGATAAGGGAACTGTGGAGGCGTGACAGCTCGCCGCGCACGGGGGCTTGCCGCAGCGATGCAAATAGCGTGGAAACCAGATTCGCATTTTTGTAAAACGGAACAATAATGTCAACTGGCCGGCTGTCTGAGGCGATCGTGCTCATTGCTGAAGACAGGCAGACTGATCCTAGCATGCGTTCTAAACCACTGTCAACGCATAGTCTTGTCTCATGCAAGATGAGCCTGAAGCGGGAGTTGGTTTCTCACACAAGATGAGCCTGAAGGGGAGATTCCGCATGCTGGGGATTGATCATCAGCATGGACGACGGGGAGAAACAGAGCCTGGAGCAGATCCGGGCGTTGGTGGAGGCCAGCGGAGAGGTGCGGTTCCACTACCAGGACCGGAGAGAGTTGTACGAATGGGTGAACCGGACATTGCGGCAGCAGGATTACGAGCGGCTGAAACGGGGCGGCAAAGGACTGGTGCGGCGCTACATTGCCAAGATGACCGGATTGAGCCGGGCCCAGACAGGACGCTTGATTCGGTGTTATCAGGGAGGTGGCGAAGTGAAGCCGCGAGCGTATCAGCGGCATCGATTTGCGAATCGCTACACGCGGGCCGACATTGAAGTGCTAGCCGTGGTGGATGAAGCCCACGAAACATTGAGCGGGCCGGCCACGCAGAAGATTTTGCAGCGGGCCTGGCATGAGTATCACGACGCGCAGTGCGAGCGTTTGGCGTGTCTATCGGTGGCGCAACTCTATCGGCTGCGAAAGAGCGGGACGTACCGCCACCGCCGGGTCGCCTATCAACCTACCCGGCCTACGCAGGTGGCCATCGGAGAACGACGCAAACCCGATCCGCGGGGGCGTCCGGGATATCTACGCGTGGACACGGTGCATCAAGGCGACCTGGACGGAGTGAAGGGTTTGTATCACATCAACGCGGTGGATGAAGTGACGCAATGGCAAGTAGTGGGCGCCACCGCGCAGATCTCAGAAGCCTGGCTGATCCCGGTGCTAGAGGCCATGCTGGAACAGTTCCCGTTCCGCATCCGGGGTTTTCATTCCGACAACGGCAGCGAGTACATCAATCACACCGTGGCACAGATGCTGAACAAGCTGCTGGTGGAACAGACCAAGTCGCGGCCGCGCCATAGCAACGACAACGGACTGGCGGAAACCAAGAACGGCTGGGTGATTCGCAAGCACATCGGTTACGGTCACATCGCCTCGATCCATGCGGAGGCTTTCGACGAGTTCTATCGACTGCACTTCAATCCGTATCTGAACTTTCACCGGCCGTGCGGGGTGCCGGAATTGACGGTGACGGCGAAGGGCAAGCAGAAGCGGGTCTACCGCTGGTACGCGACGCCGTGGGAGATCTTGTGGCAGTTGCCCGGCTTGGCCGGATTCCTGCGCGCGGAGATCACTGCGGATCGGTTGCAGCAAACAGCCGGGGCGAAATCCGATACCCAGGCCGCCACGGAAATGCGAGAAGCCAAGCGCAAGTTATTCGCCCGCTTCCAGCACAAGAGGAGCGCCTAAATGAAACCGGGGAGGACCGTGGAAATGACTTGCGCGTGGAAAACGAGGAAAACCAAACCCAGGTTTCCCTGCGTTTCCCACGGCCCTTGGAAATCGCTGCGCGATTCCCACATTTCCACCGCCCCTACGGTTTTCGTATCTCAAAACCTCAAAATCAAACCCAAGAAAGGAGACCCTAGCGGCGGATCGCTTCGCTCCCGCCTTCAGGCTCATTCTTCAATGAGAAAATGCTCGCATTCCTTCTCGCTAGATTACGCCCCTGCACTATACTGGTTATTCGAGATCTCCTTGCAAAGATCGCCGCGCCCCGCGTCTCAAACTTCGCCCACGGAATTCCTCGCCCCTGCTTTGCCACGAACTCAACTTGTATTGGGTGGCCTGCTCCTCGTGTTCGGAATCGCGGCCGCGCTCAGCACTGCCTGGATTGTCTGTACAACTTTCAGCCCCATCCTCTTCTTCGATCAGTGGACTGTGGTCAACGAGATGATGGAATCGCATGGGCGCCTTACGTTGGCACAGTTGTGGCAGCTCCACAATGAGCACCGGATTCCCTGGGGAAAGCTGGCGGGCTATATCGACCTGAAAGTGTTCGGAGGCCGGAATATCAGTCAACTCTGCGAGAGTTATGTCGTTCAGATCTTAGAAGCCTTGTTCTTAATCTGGATATTCCGGCGGTATAGGGGCTCAAATCCCGCGGCAGTGACGACGGCAGCCGGTTTGTTCGTGTTCGCGATGTTTTATCCCATCCAGATTGAGAACTTCTACTGGGGCTTCCAGATCGCATTTGTTACGGCGCCCTTCGCGGCCGCCGTCTCGATCGGGGCGGTCATCGTGCACTCGGATCTTGCCGCCTCGCGTGAACACGCCCCGTGGTGCTCCTGGCCACTGGTGATATCGCTCGCGTGCGCCTTGCTGGCGGAAACCAGCCTGGCAAGCGGCATCCTCATCTGGCCGCTCCTTTTGTTTCTCAGTTTCATCCTCAGGATGCCTGCGAAGACGAAGTCTTTGATTGCAGTTGCCGGCGCCATTGCCACCGGAGCGTTCTTGTGGGGCTTTCATTCTCCCGGCAACACCGCCAATCCATTAGACAGTCTGCGGCATCCGATTGCGGTTGGAAAGTTCGTTCGTGCGCTTCTTGCCTGGAGTTGGGATTCTGCGACGCCGACCGCCTCGCTGTGGCCTACTTTGGCGCAGCTTTGTTCCACGATCGCCGTTGCTGTGGTTGTGATCGCCTTCTTGCGAATGGCGCGGCCGGTTTCCAAACCGGACAAGCTGCAGTTGTATCTGTTGGCCAACGCGGTCTTTTTGTTGATGACCGCATTCGTCGTTGCCCTCGGCAGGATCAACTTCGGGATTCAACAAGCCACCGCCGGACGATATCAGACCATCGCGCTGGCATTCTGGGCGTGTTTCGGCGCGTCACTTCTTCTATGGCGCACGGACAAGACAGACAGCCCAGCTCGCCTCCTGGAGATTCAAATTGCCCTTTTGCTATTGTTTTTGTCAGGCGTTCCGCGTATTGCCGCGTCACTGGAGGTCGCGAAAGCCCATCAACGGGTCGTTGCTCAATCCTATATGGCCGTGCTTGAAGACCCTTCGAATTCGGGGGCTCGCGCCAACATTTCACCCTATCCGAACTTTGCGGTAGCACACGCTTACCTGCAATCCCAACACTTGGGCCTTCAGGATGGAGACTTCGTCCCGGCCGGGGTCTTAGCGCCCATCAGTCCGGTGGCGAGTGATCAGTTGAAGGTGAACGGATTTCGAGTGCTGCCGCCGGATCAATGTATCGGCCATATGGATTGGGTGAAGCTGGTGCCTGGCAAGCCGGAATTGGTAGATGCCGCCGGGTGGGCGTGGACTGCGGAACGCCCGCGGCGAATCCTTCTCGTCTTAGACGATGGCGCCATCCTGGGGTCGGGCAGGGTGTCGCGTCCTCGGCCCGACGTGCGGCAACAAGTTGCCCGCGTTACCGAATTGAACACGGGCTGGACGGCCCAGGGTTCCCTTCCACGCGGAAGGACCGTCAGGGCATTTGTCGTCTCCGGCGAGTCCACAACCGCCTGCCCCCTTTCCAACGAGTTTAGACGGCGATGAAGTGGCGGACGGCCATTATCGCTTGGACACTATAATTGCCTTTGAGAGCCGCCGCGGTGCCGTACGGCGTTCGCTCGCGAGACTAAAGCCGGGCTTATGTTCGGCAAGGGATTAGACAATGCAATGGGCGAAATTGTTCGGATTGATCCGCTACAATCGCGAAAACACGCCGCAATCGCGGGAGCCTGTCCCAGCCCCAGACCACCCTGGAGTGGCGGAAGAGAGCGATCCTCCGGCGCTGTTTGACACTTCGTACTACCTGGAGCGTTATCCGGACGTCGCTGCGAGCGGCATGAACCCGTGGCAACATTACGCCCGGGCAGGCGCAGCAGAGGGACGGAATCCGCACCCGCTGTTCGACGTGCGGCTGTTCCTGGAGCAGTGCCCGGAAGTGGCTTCCCGCGGGGATAATCCGCTGCTCGATTTTCTGGCACGGCGAGGCGCGATGACACCGCGCGCCCCGCGTCTCTCGAAACCCGACTTCTCATCTGGCATTAACGTGCGAATGAGCGAAAGGAAATCTCCGATAGCCGCGCAGGGTTTTATGCAACAATATCGGCTGACACGCCGGTTTCGAAACCCGATTCGAAAGAAGGTCCACCATAATGCGAACCCTGACGTTCCTCACCCGTTTATGCGTTGCTGTTTGCGGCGCCGCCTGCCTCACTTTCGCGGAGACGCCCTGCGATCATCTGAAATCGCTCGCGCTTCCCGGCGTCACATTCACCGCCGTGGATATGGTTGCGGCCGGCCCGTATCAAGCGCCCGCCCGCGCCGGCCTGGGAGCAGGAGCCGCTGTGACGCCCCAAATGTTGCCTGCCCATTGCCGCGTCGCCGCCACGCTGGCGCCCTCAGCCGACTCCGGCGTCAAGATGGAATTGTGGCTGCCCGCCGAGAACTGGAACGGTAAATTCGAGATGGTGGGCAATGGCGGATGGGCCGGCATCATCAGCTTTCCCCAAATGGCCGGGGCATTGCGCGAAGGCTACGCCACCGCATCCACCGACACGGGACACGAAGGCGGCAACGGCATGTTCGCGCTCGGGCATCCGGAGAAAATCGTCGATTTCGGCTGGCGCGCGGTGCACGAAACCGTCGTCAAATCCAAGGCGCTCGTCCAGGCCTACTACGGCCAAAGCTCGAAGTACTCCTATTGGAACGGATGTTCCACGGGCGGCCGGCAGGCTCTGGTGGAAGTCACCAAGTTTCCGGACGACTTTGACGGCGTGCTCGCCGGAGCGCCCGCCAATCCGCATATCCATCTGCACGCGGCCGGCGTGGAACGATCCATTGAACTGATGAAGAATCCCGGCGGCGCGCTGTCACAAGCGAACGTGGAAATGCTGCACAAAGCCGTGCTCGCCAAATGCGACGCGCTGGACGGCGTCAAGGATGGCCTCATCGGCGATCCCACCAAGTGCCATTTCGATCCGGCAGCGCTGCGGTGCAAAGGCGAGGAATCCGAGGGTTGCCTCACCGAGGCGCAAGTGGATCAGGTCAAGATCGTGTTCGCGGACGTGAAGACGAAAAAGGGTGAGATCATCTGGACCGGCTTTGAGCCCGGCGGCGAGTTGCAATATGCCGCTCTGAAGAGCACGCCAACGCAACCCGGGGGCGGTTGGGACAGCATCCGCATCTTGGGCCATCAGGATGCCGATTACGATTTTCACAAGTTCGATCTGGATACCGATGTCGAGCTGGCCGACAAGTCCGGCATCGACGCTCATACGTCCGATCTATCGGCCTTCAAAGCCCACGGTGGAAAGCTGCTGCTTTATCACGGGTGGGCCGATCAAGCGATCCCACCCGGCAACACGGTCAACTTTTACAGCGCGGTGCTCGCGAAGATGGGGCCCGATCAAAGCGATTGGCTCAAGCTATACATGATTCCCGGTATGCAGCATTGCGCAGGGGGCCAGGGCACCGATCAGTTCAACAAGATGGCGGTCATGGAGCGATGGCGCGAGGAAGGCAAAGCTCCCGGGCAGATTGTCGCGTCGCACGTCACCAACGGGCAGGTGGACATGACCCGCGCGCTGTGCCCGTATCCGCAGGTCGCCGTTTATAACGGCTCCGGATCAACGAACGATGCCGGAAACTTTACGTGCCGGGCGAAGTAAGCGCCGGAAGCGTCGCGGGCTTAGTACTTACGTTCGCCACAGCCTCGATGATCGCGTCGCACTGTTCGGCTGAAATCACCGCGCCCGCGAGCGTGCGGAACTTCGCCGTCATCTCTTCCCACGTCAGCGGATTCTCTGGATCGCCCTTGGGATAGCGAACAAATTTTTCGTGGCGCTGGCCGTTTGCGAGCTCGATCGCAACTCGCGCCGGCCATTCCTTCGGAAATGTTTCTTCGATCCGCGGATCCTTCACCAGGGCGACTTTGCCCATCAGCTCGCGGATCTTGGGCGACCGCGCCTTTTCGACCGTGAATTGATCCAGCCCCGCCGCGCCATCGATCACTGCGACCGCCGCGCCAAACGGCATCGAGAACTGCGCGTCCACCACGGATTCGGGATTGTATTTCTTCTCGCGCGGCTCGGCCACGATCCCCCATCCGGCCTCCAGCACCGCGATTTCGATCCGCTGGATCTGCCCGGCGTCGAGATTGTGCTCGCGCGTCATGGCGAGAATCGCATCGATCGGCCCCTGCATGTAGCGGCAGCAGGAGTGCGGCTTGACCGCGGTGTGCAGGATCTCGAAGGATTCGCCGAGGCCGTCGGTCAGCCGCTCTGCGAACCGGGTTCCGCGAATAGCCATGCAGGAAGCCGTCGCGACCTTCCAGAATATGCAGCGGACCGCTGAATCCCTCCGCCGCCAGCAGCGCCGCTTGAATGCCGTTCTGCGCTGCGAGGCCGGGATGAATTCGCTTGGTCCACGCGCCTTCCGCCAGAAACTCCATCGACCCAGCCGCCATGCTTCCGGCGATCCCAACCGCGGCGAGTGTCTGCTCCGCCTGTCAGTCCCAACAATTTCGCGGACGTGATGGCAGCGCCGAAAACCCCGCAGGTCGGCGTCATATGAAAACCGAGCGCGTAATGTTCCTTCGGCTGCACTGCCATCGCGATGCGCGCGGCGGCTTCGAATCCGGCCACAACCGCGGCGAGCAATGCATCCGATCGAGGTGTCGGGCATCGTTTCGGCGAGAGCGAGCGCGGCCGAGTACATGGTCGCGCCCAGATGAATGGATCCGCCGCTATGCGTGTCGTCCTGCTCGATGCCATGCGCCGCCGCGCCGTTGGCCATCGCGGCGAGGCCCGGAATGGTGCGCATCCGAGTGCCGATCACGGTGGCACATCCGTTCGCGCCCATTCGCTGGACCATGCGCTGCACAGCCCGCGACGATTCCTCGCGCGAGCCGCGAATCGCCACCGCCAGATAATCCAGCAGGAAATAGCGCGCGCGATCCAGCAACCTCGGCGGGCAGATTCTCCGGCTCGAGCGCCATGCAGAAATTCGACCAACTCGCGCGTGTATTCCTTCATGATGTCTCTGAGGCTCCCTTCTTCGGCGCCAGGAATCGGCGGCGCAGCACCATCACCCGCTCCTTGTTCTGATTGTAGCCGCGCGTCTCAATCGGCCACGATGCCGCGGTCCGGCTTGCTCTGCGATTCGCGCTTCTCCAACACCTCGGACTCGGCGTACAGCGAATCGCCCGGAAACATTGGCCGTTCGAACACCACGCTCTCGTAGCCCAGATTCGCGATGGTCTTGCCGCTGGTGTCGGACACGCTCATGCCGACCGTCAAGCTGAAGATCAGCGAATCGAGCACCGGCCTGCGTCCCAGCGGCTGCGTGCGCGCATAGTGCTCGTCGATGAACAGCGGATTCTGATTCATCGACATGCAGCGCGAACAGCGTGTTGTCGTATTCGGTGATGGTGCGGCCCGGCCAGTGCTTGTACACCGCGCCCACTTCGAACTCTTCGTAATAACGGCCGAATTCCATCGCCTACGCGTCCTCCTTGTACTTCTTCAGCAGATTCCGCGCGATGATCAGTCGCTGCAGTTCGTTGGTGCCGCCGCCGATCACCACCAGCGGCGCGTCGCGATAGTAGCGTTCCACCGGGAAATCCTTCGAGTATCCGTTGGCGCCCATGATGCGCATGGCTTCGAACGAAACCTCGGCGGCGGTCTCGGTGGCGAACAGCTTGGCCATGCCGGCTTCCAGGTCGCAGCGCTCGCCGCGATCGCGCTTTTCGCACGCCGAATAAATCAGCAGCCGCGACGCTTCGATATGCGTCGCCATATCGGCCAGCTTGTTTTGGATGGTCTGATATTCCGCGATCGGCTTGCCAAACGTCGTGCGGCGCTGCGCGTAACGGATCGCCTCTTCGAAAGCCGCGCGCGCAATGCCCAGGCCTCGTGCCGCGACGTTCAGCCGCTCGGCTTCCAGTCCCGTCATCACCTGCTTGAAGCCCTGGCCCTCCACGCCGCCGATCAGATTCTCCGCGGGCACCGGGAAATCCGGAGAAATGCAGCTCGCACGTCTCCACGCCTTTGTAACCCAGCTTCTCGATATCGCGGCTCACTGTCATGCCCGGCGCGCCTTTTTCGATAACGAAAGCGCTCATGCCGCGATGCGCTGGTTGGGCCGCTGGATCGGTCTTCGCGAACAACAGAAACGTGTTCCCATGCCGCGCATTGGTGATCCACATCTTCGAGCCATTGACGCGATACACGCGCGCCATCGCGCGTTGCCGTGGTGGTGATGTCCTGCAGATCCGTGCCGGCATTGGATTCGGTCAGGCAAATCCCGCCGCGCTTTTCCCCGGTCGCCATCCCGGGCAAGAACCGTCGCTTCTGCTCCTCGGTGCCGAACCGCGCCACCACATCGCACATCACCGAGTTACTCCCGATCACGCCCGCCAAGGCCGAGCCAGCCGCGCGAGATCTCCTCGAAGATCATCGCGAACGTGGTGGTGTCCACGCCCGCGCCGCCGTACTCTTCCGGGAATGTTCAGCCCGAACAGCCCCATCTCCTTCATCTGCGCGACCAGCGCGTGCGGATATTCGTCGCGATGCTCCATCGCGGAAGCCACCGGGATCACTTCTTTGTCGACAAACTGCCGGACGGTCTCGCAGAATCAGCTCCTGCTCTTCGTTGAGTGCTTTCACGCCTGCTCTCCTGCTGATCTTCTGTCACGACGCACGCGCCAATGCGGATCAATTCTTCGATTTCGCCGTCGCTATAACCGGCTTCGTGCAGGATGGCGCGGCCGTGTTCGCCCGTGCAAGGCGGCGGTCCCTGCGGAGTCGGCGGAGTTGAGCGAAAGGCCGATCGGCAAACGCGGGCAGCACGACGGGCTGTTCGCCGGTCAGGTCGATCTGCAGCGAACAGATCCAGCGCCGCCGCCTGCGGATCGTTGCAGCACCTGCCCCGGGCTTTGAATCGGATCGTTCGCGATATCGTGTTCATCGAAGAGCTTCACCCAATGCGGCGTCGGCTGCGTGCGCAGCACTCCTGCAATCAAGTTCTCTAGCTCGTCGACGTTGGCCACGCGATCCGGATTGGCGCGAAACCGGGCATCGCTGGCCCATTCCTCATGGCCGAGCGCCGACGCACAAGCGATGAAACTGGCGATCGCTCGAAATCCCCAGCATGATTTGCCCGTCGCCCGTCGGCAGCGCGCCATAAGGTGCGAACGCTTTGTGCCGCGCGCCTTGCGGCTGCGGATCCACCCCCGCGAATTGCCGGTACGCGAGATGGTACGACATGAACAGGATGCCGGTTTGAAACAGCGACGCGTCCACGCGCTGGCCCTTGCCCGATCGCTGCCGCTCCAGTAGCGCGGCCAAAATGCCGAGCGCCATCCAGGTGCCGGTGGTCACGTCGAGGATCGAAACGCCCGTCCGCATCGGATGTCCCTTCCCCGTGCCCGTGACGCTCATGATCCCAGTGCGCGCCTGCAGCACGGCGTCGTAACCCGGCTTGGTGTAATCCGGCCCGCTCGGCGCCATACGCCGAAAGCGACGCGTAAATAATGTCGGGCTTGCGCGCGCGAATCGCCGGTTCATCCAGGCCTAGCGTCCGCCGCCTTGCCGCCGCGAAAATTTTCGAGAAACACGTCGCAGCTCGCTGCCAGGCGCAGCACCACTTCACGCCCTTCCGCCTTCCCGAGATCCAGCGTGATGGATCGCTTGCCGCGATTCAGCGCCACAAAGTACGCGCCCCATTCTCCGCGAAACGGTCCCATGCTACGCCCGTCTTCGCCCGCCGATGCGCTCTACTTTGATGATCTCCGCGCCCAGATCGCTCAGGATCATGCTGGCCGTGGGTCCGGCCACGATGCTGCTCAGGTCCAGGACACGGACTCCTTGTAATAGGGGGGCCAAACAGTCGAAGATAACACTATTGCGCTCTCGGGTCGCAATGGACTCTATGCAAGCCGCTCAAGCTCGCCTCTCAAATGGAAAGACAGAGACAAAGACTTTTCGCCGCGACATTGAAGGTCTGAGGGCCGTTGCCGTCATCGCAGTGGTGGCATTTCACTTCGGTGTCCCGGGGATTCCTGGCGGATTCACCGGCGTCGACATCTTCTTCGTTATTTCCGGCTATTTGATCACCGGATTGCTCATCCGAGAACTGGAAACGAGCGGTCAAATCGACCTGCTCGCATTCTACGGCCGCCGGGCCCGCCGGCTTTTACCCGCCGTGCTTCTGATGACTCTTGGGACGTTGGCGGCTATTCCCTTCGTTCTCGCCCCGAGCGAGCAGTTCCAATTCGCCGAAGCCGCCGCCGCAACGTCAGTGTACGCGAGCAATATTTTGTTCCTGCGGCAAGCGCTGGACTATTTTGCACCGCTCAGCGCATCCAACCCATTTCTGCATACCTGGTCTCTTGCCGTGGAAGAACAGTTTTACCTCGTCTGGCCTGCCCTGCTGCTTCTCATCAGCCTGCGCCGGCTTCGTCCCGCGCGGCTGGCGGCCACCATCGCGAGCGTCACATTGGTCTCATTCGCGCTTTGCCTCTGGCTTACTCGCTTCGATCAGCCCTGGGCCTTCTTTGCGTCACCCGCCCGCGCATGGGAATTCGGCATCGGCGGATTGGGGGCGCTCGCTTGGGTGACGGGCTGGGCACGCCGGTCCAGAATCGTGCCCGTACTGGGATGGATTGCAGCCGGAGCACTTCTCCTGTCTTTCGCTTTAATCACTGAAGCATCCAGCTTCCCCGGATGGATCGCGCTGCTGCCGGTAGCCGCCACCGCATGCGTGCTCATCAGCGGCGCAGCCCAGAGCGAGCAAGGTCCGGCCAGAATTCTGGGGACGGCGCCGTTTCAATGGATCGGCCGCCGTTCGTATTCCATCTACCTTTGGCATTGGCCCATCATTGCATTGGTCTCCGCGCTTTATCCGTCGCTGTCTGCCGCCTCGCGCCTCGCGTGCGCGGCTCTCACATTGATCCTCGCGGCCGCAAGTTATCAATGGCTGGAGGCTCCCATTCGAAGTCATCCGTGGCTTTCAATGCGCGCTATCCGGCCGGTTTGCCTCGGGGTCTGTCTGACGGTGATTGGCGCCGCCGCCGCCATCGGCGCCGCGGCGTTTGCCAGGCATTTTGAGGAATCGCCGGGACAAAGGGCCATCGCCTCCGCTACCCGGCCCGGTTCATTGGCTGCTCAGCATGGTTGTTTGGATTCGGACAAAGTGACCAAACCCGTTCCCTGCGTCTTCGGAGCCGTCTCCTCTTCCGTCACGGTTGCGCTCATTGGAGACTCGCACGCAGCTCAATGGTCAGGGCCTCTCGCACAAATTGCCCGGGCCGAGCGGTGGCGCCTCGTGACCTACCTAAAAGGAGGCTGCGCCATGGCCAATGTTCCAGTCTACAACCCGCGCTTGCACCGCATTTCGGACGAATGTGCGGCTTGGCGGGCAAATGCGATCGATGCGATCGTCCGGCTCCACCCGGCCTTTGTTGTTGTCGGAGAATTCTCCAGCCAGTACTTCACCGGACCGCATTTCAGGCACGGGGATTCCGTCACCATGGCAAACTGGGCGGCCGGAATGCAACGTTCCCTGCGCGAACTTAGCCGCGCGGGCAGCCCGATCGTTTTGATCAGAGACAGCCCGACCCCACTAGGGGATATGCGGATCTGTCTCGAGAATGCTCGGTGGCGGGGAGCATCTCAGGATTGCGACCTCCCTCGATCGTTGGCGGTGGACCCTGCGCTGACTCGAGCCGAGAGCCAATTAGCGGCGGCGATTCCGGGAGTTCGATTTGTGGATCTCACATCGCAATTCTGCGACGAGACGACTTGTCCGGCGTGGCGTAATGGCCTGGTCGTTTATCGGGACCGCAGCCACATGACCAACCGATTTGCCGCAAGCCTCGCCGGGCCGCTCGAAGCGGAGCTACTTGATCTTCTTCATCCACGCCAGAATCGGCCCTGAAACCGTCTTGTCCGGAGTATCGATCGAAAAAACTTCCGACATGTGGCTCTCGCCCTTGAAGTGCAGCAGCATGGGGCAATGATCCTTGCCCTCTTTGCACAGTTCATCGTGCAAGACCTGGTTGAAAGGCATGATACCGTTCGCGTCCACTCCCGGATCCAACTCGGCGCTGGCCAGAATGATTTTCACCGATGTCTTCTTCAATTCCGGAAGACTCGATCGCGCCAACCGCGTCGCGGCATCCACTGGAGGACCACCAAAGCCCGCCGGCGGTCCTCCGCCCGGCCGTCCACCCGCACCTCCCGGAGGTGGACCACCAGGAGGAGGAGTAAATGCCGCGTCGGGTCCACCCGGCTGCCCCTGCGTTTTTCCAGGAAGCGCGCCGCGACGAGGAAAATGCCCCTCCTTGTACTCCGCACGTTTTTCCGGAGTCAGTCAGCGCCGCGAACGGGTTCCCTGCACCTGCGGGCGGCGGCGGAACCTCCAGTGGTGCGATATCGAACGCCGCCGGAGACATGAAGATCACGCCCTTCACGCCCACACCTTTCGGTCCGTACAATTCCGGCCGGCCGATGTAGGTGCCCAGCGGATTGTTGCCCGCCGAGTGCGCCCAGATGAACATGCGATCCGGATTGCCGTGATACTTCGCAATATTCGTTTGCACCCACTGGATCATCGCCGAAATGTCCTTCGCGCCGGCGTCCCAACCCTGCCCGCCGTGCCGTTGCATGTTCACGCCGACCATTCCGTTCTTGGTCGCCCACCGCATAATGTTGTCGTAGAACGCGTTCGCTTCCTTGTCCTGAAGCTCGATCTTGTTGCCGCCGCCTCCCGGAACGTAAATCAAAACCGGCCGCGACGCCGCACCCTTGTCGGCGGTGAAAATGTCTACGACGTCTTTCGGATTCGGCCCGAACGAAGCGTTGCGCACCACGGTAATGCCGGGATACAAGGACGTGGCACTGCTCGTGATGTCGTTGGCCGGCATGAGCGGCCGGTAGAGCTTGGCCGTGCACGGCGGATCGACGATGTGCCCCATCTTCACTAAGCCCGCTTCGATATCCGCGGGGACCTGCGCTTTCGCCCCCACCGCTACGAACCCCACGGCCATGAACACGCCAAATAATTGCTTCACAGGTTCTCCTTCATCGACTTCGCGAACTCTCTATCATATTTAACTTTCCCGCCGCCCGTCTGCTACCGTGGCCTCATGGAAGCGGGTGACTCCAGCAAGCGACTCTTGCCGTGGCTCGTCGCAGTCGCGTTCTTTATGGAGTCGCTCGACACCACGATTCTGAACACAGCCGTGCCCGCCATCGCGGAAGCGCTCAAAGTGGCTCCCGCTGAGCATGAAAGCCGTGCTCTCCAGCTACACGCTGAGCCTCGCCGTTTTCATCCCCATCAGCGGCTGGATGGCGGATCGCTTCGGAACGCGCCGCGTGTTCGCGTCCGCGATCGGCTTTTTCACCTTGGGCTCGCTCCTCTGCGGGATATCCACCAACATCCACGTGTTGGTCGCCTGCCGAGTCTTGCAGGGCTGCGGCGGAGCCATGATGGTGCCCGTAGGCCGCCTCACTATCGTGCGCACGTTCGCCAAGTATGAGCTGATCCGCGCCATGAGCTTCGTCGCCATCCCAGGTCTCATCGGCCCCATGCTCGGACCCATTGCCGGCGGTCTGATCGTCGCGTATTTCCATTGGCGCGTCATCTTCTTCGTGAACCTTCCCATCGGCCTCGCCGGATTGATCCTCGTCTATCTGCATCTGCCGGACTATCGTGAAAAATCCGATCCGATCGATCTGGTCGGCCTCATCCTCTTCGGCTCCGGTATCGCGCTGCTGTCCTATGTGCTGGAGGTGTTCGGCGAGCATACGCTGAGCGTGGTTGAAATCCTGGGCCTGCTGACGATCTCCCTCATGCTGCTCGCCGGCTACGGCCTCCATGCGACTAGGAACCCGTTTCCATTGCTGCAACTGGGCCTGTTTCGCATCCGCACTTTCCGTGCCGCGGTGAGCGGCAGCTTCTTCACCCGAATCGGCATCGGCGGAATCCCGTTCATTCTGCCGCTGCTCTATCAGGTCGGCCTCGGATTCAGCCCCATACAATCGGGTTTGCTGATGATGCCGCAAGCCATCGCTGCCATGAGCCTGAAGATGACCATGCCGAAAATTTTAGCCCGCTTCGGCTATCGAGCCGTATTGATTTCGAACACCGTGATCCTTGGCCTGCTGATTCTGCTCTTCGCAACCATCGGTGTGGGCACACCGATCTGGATCATCGTGGCGCAGGCCTTCTGTTACGGCTTCTTCAGCTCGCTGCAATTTACCAGCATGAACACGTTGGTCTACGCCGATGTCACCGTTGAACAGACCAGCGCCGCAAGTTCCATCGCCAGCACGATGCAGCAGATGTCGATGAGTTTCGGCGTGGCAACCGCGTCGCTCGTCACTGCTTTGTTCATTCCCGATCGCTTTCATTCCACCTCGCCCCAGATGATCCACGGCATCCACGATGGGCTTATCGTGCTAGGCGGAATTACCGTTTTGTCGACCATCGTCTTTAACGAGCTGAAACCGATGGATGGCGAAATCACCAGCCGTCAAAAAACCCTTCAACATGCCGGGTGACGCCGGTTACCGGCTGCCTTGCGCTGCGCGCCGCAACATGTGAGCATGAGAATGCGGTATGCCAAAGGAATACGTGAAGAATATCGAAGGCGTATATCGAGTTGGAGATACTCGGGTCTCCCTTGATTCGCTCGTGTATTTGTTCCGCGAGGGGATGTCGGTCGAAAGCATGGTCGAGAGCTATCCGGCCTTGACCCTCGAACAAGTGCATGGCGCACTTGCGTTCTATCTGGCGAATCAGGAAGAAATCGATGCGTACCTTGCCGACGGGCAGCTTGCCGCTGAATTGCAGCATCAGGAATCGAGGCAAACGAACGCGCAGTTGATCACGAAGCTGCAGCGTGCGCGCAATGCGAGTCAGATTCCAGGCTGACGCCGACCTCGACGGGCGCATTGTGCGCGGCCTGCGGCGTGTAGCGCCAGAAATTGATATCCGATCGGCGGTAGATGCGGGACTCGCCGGACTAGCGGATCCTGACGTGTTGCAAATCGTCGCGAACACCGGCCGTATACCAGTAAGCCAGGACCGCCGCAACATGCCAGCCCACCTCGCACGCTACACGGCTGTCTCCCCCAGTCCCGGAGTCGTTCTACTCCGCGAAGCAATTCCCATCGCGGCCGCAATCGAAGAACTTGTGCTGATCTGGAGCGCGAGCGCCGCCGAAGAATGGATCGGTCGAATCGTTTGGATTCCCTTGTGAAACTGCCCGAATGAAAACTATGGACTCTCTTCATTTGCTCGCTGCAATCTGCGTATTGTTAACCCAAGCCCAAGCACAAGACCTGCTTCAGGCCGATCGCGCCTTCGTTGAAGCCGTCGCCCTCGCCGATAAGCCCGCGCTTGAAAAACTCCTCGACGCCGATCTCACTTGGACCAACTCCGATGGCCAAACCCTGACGCGCGCCCAGGTGTTCGAAAATCCCCCGAAGCCCGCCATTCAAAACGAGACCGCCGCAGATCTCAAAACCTACACGTACGGCGAAATCGGCGACGTCCAGTCGAACCTCGGCCGATCCCACGTCTTGCGCGTCTGGGCCAAGCGCGCCGCCGGTTGGAAGCTCATCGTCTATCAGGAAGTGCAATCCCTCGACGCGCCTCCCACTTTCGCTCCCAGCGCCGCCGCCGATTGCGACAATCCGTGCAAAACCGTCCCGTACGAACCGAAAAACGAAATTGAGCAACAAGTGATCACGGCGTACTCCAGGCTCGAAACTGCCGCCATGGCCCACAATTCCGCGGTCTTTGCCACGCTCGTCGCCGACGAATTCGTCGCCGCCAGCTCCAATAGCAACAAGCTCTCCAGCAAGCGCGAGCGCATGGAAGATTTCGACCATTCCAAAAACGCGGGAGTCGCCCCCACGCCTCTCGACTCTGCCCGTATGTTCGATTTCGGCGGCGCCGTTTTGATGACATCCCGGCACACGCCTGTGCGCGGTAAGCCGCTGCACGTGACTCGCATCTGGATAAAGCGGGACGGAGCCTGGGTGGAAACATTGAGCTATCAAACTTCAATAAAATAGTTGGATGGTACTCCCGAAACGCCTGACCGGAGCCGTTATCGCGGCCCTCGCCTTCACAGTTTCCATCGCCCACGCCGCCGATAGCGACATCCCCAAAACCTTCACCTCGCCAACCGCCGATCAGGACTTCATCAAGCGCGAAGTCATGATCCCCATGCGCGACGGCGTGAAACTATACACCGTCATCGTCGTGCCCAAAGGCGCGCGCAACGCTCCGATTCTCCTGACCCGCACGCCTTACAACGCCACAGCCCGCGTTGCCCGCAACAACAGCACCCACATGCTCTCGGTTTTGCCGCAAGGCGACGAAGTGTTCGTCCAGGCCGGCTACATCCGCGTCTTTCAGGACGTGCGCGGCAAATACAAATCGGAAGGCGACTACTTCATGACCAAGCCGGTTCGCGGCCCCTTGAACCACACCGCGACCGACAACGTCACCGACGCCTACGACACCATCGACTGGCTGGTGAAGAACACGCCCGAGTCAAACGGCCGGGTGGGAATGATCGGCTCGTCCTATGAAGGTTTCACCGTCGTGATGGCGCTGCTCGGCCCGCACCCGGCCTTGAAAGTGGCCGCTCCCGAGAGCCCGATGGTCGACGGATGGATGGGCGACGACTGGTTTCACTACGGCGCCTTCCGCCAACCCAATTTCGATTACACCAGCCAGCAAACCACCCAGAAGGGCGAAGGCAAGCCCGTTCCTCGCGCCGCCTACGACGATTACGAAGCCTTCCTCCGCGCTGGATCGGCCGGCGCTTATGCCCGCGAATTTGGCATCGATCAGCTGCCCTGGAACGAGAAGATGATCGAGCATCCCGCCTACGACGAGTTCTGGCAAGGACAGGCGCTCGACAAGCTAGTCGCCGAGCGCCCCTCGCAAGTGCCGGCCATGTGGATTCAGGGCCTGTGGGACCAGGAAGACATGTGGGGCGCCATTCATTGCTATCTCGCCCTCAAGGCGCGCGGCCAGGCCGATCACAATTATTTAGTCATGGGCCCGTGGCGCCACAGCCAGGTGAATTACGATGGCTATAATCTCGGCCCCTTCAAGTGGGACGGCGACACCGCCACGCAATTCCGCCGCGACGTGCTGCTGCCCTTTTTCAATCAGTACCTGAAAACCGATGCGCCCAAAGCGGACACGCCGCCCGTATTCATCTACAACACCGGCGAGAATCATTGGGATCGCTTGAAAAACTGGCCGCTCGCCTGCGACCAGGGCTGCGCCGCGCCGATGAAGCCGCTCTATCTGCAGCCGGACTTCGCGCTCGGTTTCGACAAGCCAACCGGCGCCAACTCAACCGATGGTTCCGCTGCCGGGGATTCCTACGTCTCCGATCCCGCCAAGCCGATTCCCTACATCCCGCGCCCCGTTCGCTTCGCCGACGGCGACCGCTGGAGGCAGTGGCTGGTCACCGATCAACGCACCGTCGCCGACCGCCCCGATGTGTTGACATACGCCACGCCCGTGCTCACAGCGCCCGTCCGCATCAGCGGCGCGCCCATTGCCGATCTCTTTGCCGCTACTACTGGGACCGATGCCGATTGGGTGGTGAAACTGATCGACGTCTTCCCAGACGAAGTTCCCAGCCAGCCCGAGCTCGGCGGATACGAACTCGCCGTTTCCATGGACATTTTCCGCGGCCGCTATCGCGAAAGCTTCGAGCATCCTTCGCCAATCCCCGCCGGCCAACCCGAGCGTTATCGCTTCACGCTGCCCACCACCAACCATGTGTTCCAGCCCGGCCATCGCATCATGGTGCAGATCCAGTCGACCTGGTTCCCGCTTGTACGACCGCAACCCGCAAACTTTCGTTCCCAATATTTTCTTAGCCAAGCCGTCGGACTACGTGAAGGCGACCGAAACCGTGTTCCACTCAGCCGATCACTCGAGCGCGGTGTGGCTGCCCGTCGCAAACTAGGCGTTCACTTCACGATGCCCACTTTCGTCGCTTTGCCATCAGCGCTTTCCGGCGCCCCGTACGCGCCAGCGCCTTCCCCACCGGTTATTCTTCCATCAGCATGTCGTGCGTCCCCACAAACCGGCGCGAGAAGAAAAAATCACCTCCAAACACAAAACTAGCCCTCTTGCGCCACCCTCGCCCCTAACGCCTTCGACTTCATAAAATTGCGCCTATTTTCGCGGTCCAGCCTGTTTTATCCTGATGAGTGGCATGCCTGAAATCCGATGACTGACGAACAGCGCAAATCCGTCGCCCTCGAATATCTTCACGCGCTCGACAACGATGGCGTCACCCCCTCCGGCAGGTCCGTCTTCGACCTCTTCGCGCCCGATGCCCAGGTCTATTTCCCGAAATGGGGCGTCGCGAAGGGCCGCCCTCAAATCGAGAAGCTGTTCTTCGATTTGGGCGCCACCCTCAAGTCCATCACCCATCACTACGCCGGCCTGAACTGGATTTTCTCCGGCGGCGACACCATCGTGTGCGAAGGCACCAGCCACGGCGAGCACATCGATGGACCCTGGCGCGCTGGAGATCCCGATTGGGGCGCGGGCCGCTGGTGCGACGTGTTTGAAATTCGCGGCGGCCTCATTCACCGCTGCTTCATTTATCTAGATCCCGACTATGCGGGCCAGGACACCAACCGTTATCCTTGGATCAAACCCTAATCATGGCTCAATCATCCATTCAACTCGGCTCCATTGGAATCTGGACGCGGCAGTTCGAAGATCAACCCGCCGCAAAAGCGCAAGAGGCCGCGCGCGAGTTGGAAGAGCTAGGCTACGGCGCTCTTTGGTTCGGCGAAGCGGCCGGCCGCGAAGTGCTCACCAATGCCGGTATTCTACTCGCAGCCACCAAGCGAATGGTCATCGCTACCGGTATCGCGAACATCTATGCGCGGGACGCTGTCGCTATGGCCTCAGGTCAGAAAACGCTGGCGGAGGCGTATCCCAATCGATTCCTTCTCGGGCTCGGCGTCAGCCATATTCCGCTGGTCGAACAATTGCGCGGTCATCGCTATGAAAAGCCCGTCGCCACCATGCGCGCTTACCTCGATGCGATGGACAAGGCTCCTTACAGTTCCGTTGCACCGGCAACCAAGCCCGCGCGCGTTCTTGCCGCTCTCGGTCCGAAGATGCTGGAGCTCTCGCGCGACCTGGCTGACGGCGCTCATCCCTACAACACAAATCCGGACCACACCGCGCATGCTCGCGAAATCCTGGGGCCGTCGCCTTACCTCTGTCCCGAGCAAGCTGTCGTGCTCGAAACCAATGCGGACAAAGCGCGTGCCATCGGTCGTGCGTTCCTTGGCTTTTATCTCACGCTCCCCAACTACGCGAACAATTTTCTGCGAATGGGTTTTGAAGAAACTGATTTCGCGAACGGCGGGAGCAACCGGCTGATCGACTCCATCATTGCTTGGGGTGACATGAACGCAATCCGCGAACGAATTCGCGCGCATCATTCTGCGGGCGCGGACCACGTTTGCATCCAGGTCCTGACCGCCGATCCCAAGGCGTTGCCGTTGCGCGAGTGGCGCGAACTAGCGAAAGAGGTCCTGATCCGGTCTGCGTAGCAGCGATTGCGCGGAGCCTTCCGCCGATTGCCATTCGAATCCGCGAATCAGCACAACGGGAGTTCCGGCATCCTTTTTCATCAACAGCCCGGCCGCCGCTGCCAGTTGATCCGCGGTCGCGATAATCGTACTCGCAAGTTTTCGTCCGTGCCGGTCTGTTCGTCCTCGATGATCATCCAACGCTTCGAAACCCGCCACGCCGATGGCGACATCCACCAGCCCTTCGCGCCACGGTCTTCCAAAAGTGTCGGTGATGATCACAGCGCCCGCGCCGGTGTTTTCTAGCAGCGCTTTCGCCGAAGCATCGGGATCCTTCGGCAGCACCGTCGCGAAGTCGCCCTCGACATTCGATTGATCCACGCCCGCATTCGCGCAAACAAAACCATGTTGCGTTTCCGAGACGATGACGCCGCGATCCATTCTCACCATGCGCCGCGATTGCGTCAGAATCAATTCGATCAAGCGTGCATCTTTGTTCCATTCGGCCGCCCACGATCGCGCCAGCGTCGAGGGCCGCATCTCGCGCAGATCAACGATGGCGCCTTCTGCTTTCGATACGATCTTCTGCGCCACAGCCAGCACAACGGTTTTGTCGATGTCGGTGGCCGCGCGAATCAAACGCCGCCAAATCATCGCCCCGCCGAATCTCGGGCAGGGAAGTGAGCGCTTCTATTTCGAGGCGCATGCGGTTCGTAGGAACGAGGAAACTTCACACTCGCGCTCGTGCGCCAACAGTTCGGCCACATCCTCGGGCGTGTCGATGTCGAACATCAATCCAGGCAGCCGCAAAACATCCGCGTACAATCCTTTCGAAAGCGCCTGATCGAAGATGCGCGCGAAAACTTCCTGGACCAAAGCGGCTCTCGATGCAATTGGGAGGCGTGCGAACCAGCGCATTGGTCCCGGTGCCATCGGACGACGGAACGACGATCAACCCCGGCCGCGCCGAGGCTGCGAGCGTGCTGAAGTCCTCCGGCGTCACAGTTGGCACATCGATCGGAACCAGCATCGCCGTCGACGCGCCCATTTCCATCGCCCGCAAACAGGCCGCATCGGCCGAAACACTGTGGCTCACTTGTTCATCTTCTTCGAACACGATCACGCCCAAACTTCGCGCGTGCCCGGCGACCTCTTCGTCGCTGGTCGCCACAACAACTTGATCGATACCGTCGGCCTGGCACAACGCGGCCAATGTCTGCTTATAGAGGATGCGAGCCAGCGTTTTCCGCTCCTCGACGCTGAGATATCCCGTCAGCCGCTGCTTCGCATTTTGCGGATTCTTCACCGGCAGGATCGCGAAGATCATGTGTCGATCCGCAGTTCGCGAACAACTGCTCGCGCCAGCGCCTTTCTCTCGCGCAGACCTTTCATGATCGTGTTCGTAACCACTGGCTTCATATCCAGCACCGCAACTGTCGCGGCTTGCTTGCGATCCACTTCGTCCAACACAAACACACCAACGAAATCCACGTACAGCTTCGCGACCTCGGCCGCCGATACTTTCAGATGCATGCTCTTCATCATCTTCGCCGCGGGACCTTTTAGCGCTTTGCCGCCTACAATCGGCGAAATCGCAGCCACTCGATCGCGCTTGCGCTGCAAAGCCTCACGAATGCCAGGCACCGCGAGAATCGGGCCAATACTGATGAACGGATTCGATGGACAAAGGATAATTGCATCTGCCTTTGCGATCGCGTCCAATAAACCCGGAGCCGGCTTCGCATCCGCGGCGCCTTCGAACCGCATCGCCGTTACTCGATCGCGCGCCCGCCGCTTCACAAAATAAGTCTGAAACTCCAACTCGCCCGAAGGCGTGCAAATGCGCGTCCGCACGCGCTCATTGGACATTGGCACAAGCGTGGACCGAACCTTGAGAGCCCGATTGATCTCGGACGTCACTTCAGCAAGCGTCGCGCCTTGACGCAGTCGCTGGGTGCGATAGAGATGCGTCGCTAGATCCAAATCACCGACTTGAAACCAGGTATCGGCGCCCAATTTCCCAAGCGCCTCCAAACATCGAAAGCTGTCACCGCGAATCCCCCAGCCGTGCTGCGGATTCGCCAAACCCGCCAGAGTATACGTGACGGTGTCGAGATCCGGGGAGATGTGCAGTCCATGAATCTCGGCATCATCGGCTGTGTTGCCGATAATGAAGACGCGCTCCGGCGCGATCACCCGCGCCAATCCATCCAGGAATCGCGCGGCCCCCACGCCACCTGCCAATGCGACTACCCGATTTCTTTTCACAATCCGGTAATCCTCATTCCCGACTCTTTCACCTTGTGGCGCAGATTGAGCGAAATCAGCAGCGCCGCCGCGCTTTCCAGCAGACGTGCATTATCCAAAGGACCGGCATCAATCGCACGAACTCCCGGGATCATGGCGGCCAGCTTCGCGACTGCGGCTTTGGCCTCCGCACTATCGCCGCAAATCAACGTATCGCAATCCAACGGATGATCGAGCTTCACCAGCGCCTCCGCGCTCAGTGCATGAAACGCCGCAACCACCGGCACTCCGGGAACAAGCCGCGCTGCTTGCTGCGCCGCCGAGCCGTCCCACAACGTCAAGGTGCGCGAAATCCGGCCGCCGATTGCGATCTCGAGTGGAACGGTCGCATCAACCAAGATCGCTCCCGCCGCGAGACTGCCGCGAATCGACTTCAGCGTTTCCACTTGTGCTGATAACGGAACCGTGAGAACTACTATACCCGCGTCAGTCACGGCCTCGGCATTCAAATGACCGGTTGCTTGACCGCCAATTCGCCGCGCAGTTTCCTGCGCCTTTTCCAGGTTGCGCGAGCCGATGCGCACGAACACGCCGGCTTGAGAGAAGCGAGCAGCGAGTCCGCTGCCTTCCGCCCCGGTACCGCCAACGATGGCGACGATCATTTGCACGGTAACTTGATGATACATTCGAAAAGAGGAGAGCACCGATGGCAGCGATTCCTGAAAATTATCTCGACCTGACCCAGAAGAAGGCGTTTGCGCAATTGGCCACCTTGATGCCGGACGGCAGCCCGCATGTGGCGCCCGTCTGGTTCGAGTACGACGGCAAGCACATTCTCATCAATTCCGCCAAGGGACGCGTGAAAGACAAGAACATCCGGCACGATCCGCGCGTCGGCATCGACATTCTCGACCCTGACAATCCGTACCGCCACCTCTCCATTCGCGGCCGCGTGGTCGAAATCACCGAGAAGGGCGCCGACGAGCACATTGACAAGCTCACCAAGAAATACACGGGGCAGGACAAGTATCCCTACCGTGGGCCTGGCGAAGTGCGCGTGCTCTATAAAATCGAGCCCGAGCATACGCATGCGATGGGCTGATCGTGCCTTCGCAGATTGAGACGGGAATCTCGCGAGCAGACGCGAACCGGCTGATCCGCGCCACTGGCGGCGATTGCCTCGACCTGCTGCAACAAGCCAGCGCCGTTCGCGACGCGCGCACCGGTCGCGTCATCACGTACTCGCCCAAGGTTTTCATCCCGCTGACGAACCTGTGCCGCGATCGCTGCGGATACTGCACGTTCGCGCGCGAGCCGGGCGACAGCAAGGCTCACACCATGACCCCGGATGAAGTGCTGGCGGTTGCGCGCGCGGGCCAGAGGGCTGGATGCAAGGAAGCGCTGTTCAGTCTGGGCGACAAACCGGAACTGCGTTATCCGGAATATCGCGACTGGCTGGATCAGCGCGGCTTCCGCTCCACCCTCGAGTACTTGCGCGCGATGTGCCAACTGGTGTTTGAGGAAACCGGTCTGCTGCCGCACGCCAACCCCGGCGTTCTTTCGCGCGAAGAGATGGAACAACTCCGGCCTGTCAACGCAAGCATGGGGATGATGCTGGAGAGCACGAGCTCACGCTTGCTTACGCTCGGCGAAGCGCATCATCGCTGTCCCGATAAAGTTCCTAAGGTCCGGCTCGCAAGTCTCGAAGCAGCTGGCGAGTTGTGTATCCCGTTCACTACCGGCATTCTGATCGGCATCGGCGAAACGCTCGACGAGCGAGTGGACGCGCTGTTTGCGATCCGCGAGTTGAATGAGAAGCACGGGCACATCCAAGAAGTGATCGTACAGAACTTCCGCGCGAAACCAGACACGCTGTTCGCCGGCCGGCCGGAACCCACGGAGCTGGATGTTGCTCGCACTGCCGCCGTGGCGCGGTTGATTCTCGGCGGCACTGTGAACCTGCAAGTCCCGCCCAATCTTTCCCAAGATGCGTACGGATTCTATTTGCTCGCCGGCATCAACGATTGGGGCGGCATCTCACCCGTGACGCGCGATTTCATCAATCCGGAAATGGCATGGCCGCAGATTGCCGCGCTCCGATCAGTGACAGAAGAAGCCGGATTCGAACTGCGCGAAAGGCTGGCCGTGTATCCGGAATACTTGGACGATCCGCGCTGGGTCGCGGAGCCGTTGCGCCAACAGGCGTTGGACTGGTCGCATGAGTTTTGAGGCAGCTCTCAATAAGGCGCTGGAAGGCCGCGAACTGTCGGCCGAAGACGGCGCTGCGCTCTTCGCGGCGGAGGGTGACAATCTCCATCGGTTGCTCACCGCCGCTGACGAACTGCGCCGCCGCAGAGTTGGCGATCGCGTCGCCTACGTCATCAACCGCAACGTCAATTTCACCAACGTCTGCGTCAAGCGCTGCGGCTTCTGCGCCTTCAGCCGCGGCCATCGCGCCGAGCAAGGTTATTTCCTGCCCACCGAGGAAATTCTGCGGCGTGTTCGCGAGGCCCGGGATCTCGGCGCCACCGAAGTCTGCATTCAAGCGGGACTGCCGCCACGCATCGACGGATCTTTCTACATCGATCTTTGCGCCGCTATCAAGAGAGAAGTCCCCGATATTCACGTGCACGCGTTTTCGCCCGAGGAGATCCTCTACGGCGCGACGCTCTCGAATCGAAGCATCGAAGATTATCTCAAGGCTCTGAAAGACGTGGGACTCGGGTCGATGCCGGGAACGTCGGCCGAGATTCTGGACGATCGCATCCGCGACATCATTTCTCCCGGCCGCATTTCCACTCGCGATTGGATCACCGTGATCCGCACGGCGCACAAAGCCGGTATTCCGACCACGTCCACCATCATGTATGGGCACATCGAGACGGCTTTGGACCGCGCCCGGCACCTGGAACTGCTGCGCGGCATTCAGAAAGAAACCGGAGGCATCACCGAATTTGTCCCGCTCAGTTTCATTGCCGCCGAAGCGCCGATGGTGAAGAAGTCGCTTGTGCCCGGCATCCGCCCAAACATTGCGCGCGAAGATGTTTTGCGCATGTACGCAGTCGCGCGCCTGATGCTGGACCCATGGATTCCGAATATTCAAGCTGCCTGGGTGAAACAAGGCCCCGAGCTTGCCCAGGAGTGCCTCCAAGCCGGCGCCAACGATTTTGGCGGCACGCTGATGAACGAAAGCATTTCGACATCCGCCGGAGCGCCGCACGGCCAATTCCTCCACCCGCGGGAACTTCGCAAATGGATTCGCGCGGCCGGCCGCATCCCTGTTCAGCGCTCGACAAGCTATAAAACTCTGCGAGTGTTTGACCAAGAGCCCATCGAACCGGAACCGACTTGGGATGGCGACCGCTTCGGCTCCTACGCAACATTGATCGCCTCGCCCGAATTTCGTTTTCGCGAAAGGCACTGATTCATGAGCAGCACTGTTGATGCACTGATTCTCGATCTCCTCGAATGGCTCGCCGGCGGCGAGAGAACCTACACCGAAGTGATGGACGCTTGGCGTACCTCGTGTCCAAGGCTTCCGGTGTGGGAAGATGCGACTGACCGCGGACTCGTCACCACCGAGAACGTGGGCGGAGCTTTGCTGGTTCGGATTACTTCGTTAGGCCGCGAGTTTCTTGCGGAACGCAGGCCCGCTCCGAGGCTGGAAGCAGCTCGGAAGTAAATAGGAGGCACCATGAAAGCACTTTTGATTGCGGCGGCGGTGACCTGCGTGGCAGGCCTGTCAGCCGAAGTCCAGAAAACAGACGTCGACATCAAAGCGCCGGATGGCGTCAACCTGAAGGCAACGTATTTTTCATCCGAGCGACCCGGCCCGGCCATGCTGCTCCTGCATCAATGCAACATGGACCGGCATGCGTGGGATGGTCTCGCCGCCGATCTCGCCGCTAACGGATTCCATATCCTGGCGGTCGATTATCGCGGCTTTGGCGAAAGCGGCGGGAGCAAATCCACCGATCCGGATACGCGCGCGGCCAACAGGAAGAAATGGCCAGAAGACATCGACGCAGCGTACGCGTACTTGACGAGCCAAAAGGGCGTCGATCAAACGCGCGTCGCGGTTGGCGGTGCAAGCTGCGGTGTGACGCAATCGTCGGACCTCGCCGTTCGCCATCACGAGATCCGCGCTCTTCTGTTGCTTTCCGGCAATGCGAGCGATGCGGCCAAGGCTTACATTGCGAGCGATCCGTCGTTCCCGGTCTTCGGCGCGGCAAGCGAGGGCGATACCGGCGCGGCCAACGGCATCCGCGCGGCGCTGGCGGAATCAAAGGATCCGAAGTCGGTGCTCAAGATTTATGCCGGCACCGAACACGGCGTCCCGATGTTTGCGAAAAACCCCGAGTTGGAACCGATGATCGTTGCGTGGCTCAAAGCACAGTTGCCGCTGATCGCGGATCCGCCAGTAAGCCGCAAGTAGGCGTTCACTTCTTCACCGTGAGCATGGTCGTGGTTGGCGAAGATATGCCGCCCTCGGAAACGATTACGGGATAATCGCCATCCGCCAAGTTTGGAACTTGTATCGCCACTTGCACCAGCGATGCGAACCCCGGCGCCAATGCTGCGCCGTAGATGTGCGCGGCCTGTCCGCCGACGGTGACTTGAACCGAATTGGTCACATTGGACGTCGGACTCCCCGGAACCTGATGCCCGGCCTGCACCGCGGGGTTCGCGGGACCAAAGCCCGTGCCCCATAACACGAGCACCTCACCGGGCGCGGCGGGAGTGGTGCTGACTCCCGGAAATGTTCCGGCTTTGATCTTGTAGCTGAAGTTGATGTCGGTCGCCACGGCATATTCGCCTGGCCAAAGAAAGAACGCTGGCGCGAACCGCTCTAACACCGCGGAAAAAGATTCGCCAGGAGCTTCGTTGTTCGTCACCACGACTTCCACCGGCCCGGAGCCCGAAAGATCGGGCGAAATCACGTTCAACTGGGTCGGGCTGACGTAGTTAAGGAACGCAGGTTTGCCTCCGATCGTCACCGACAGTCCATCCGATGAAGTAGGATAGACGCCGTTCACAAAACCAAAGGACTTGGGCGCGCCGCTGTAGAGGTTGTTGCCCGAGATCGTGACCCATTGTGCGGCCGCGAAGCCCGGTGCGAAGCTCGCGCCATTGACGACCGACGTGATGCCCTCGCAACTGTTGCCGGTGCAGGAGCAATTGTTGAGTAGAATTGAGATGTCACTCGCGCCGCCATTGACCACAACCAGGTCAGGCTTTCCATCGCGGTTGAGGTCGCCTACGGTCACGAACATGGGACCATTGTCGACGCCGAAGCCGGCTGCGGCTTGAAACGTGCCATCCCCGTTATTCAGAAGGATGTCGACGCGGAACGAAGTAAGATTGACGATCGCGAGGTCCGGTTTCCCGTCTCCGTTGAAATCTCCCGCGGCCACTGATACCACCGGATCGCCGCCCGGGTACGTTACGAATTTCCGGAACGTCCCGTCTCCGTTTCCCAACAGCACGGCGACGTCGCCTTGCGGATTCGGTTGGTCGCAGGGATTGCATCCCAAGGCCGCCACTGCGATGTCGGGCTTCCCATCGCCGTTGAAATCGCCGACAGCGAGCCATTGGACTGAACTCTTGGTGTCGGCGGTGAAGTCCGTATTGCTCGTGAATGTTCCGTTACCATTGCCTAATAAAACAGAGATGGTGTTCGATGCACTATTCGCCACTGCCAGATCGGCGTTGCCGTCGCCATTGAAATCGGCCACCACGATGTTGCCCAAGCCGGATCGCGTTCCATACGTCGCCGGGGTCTTGAACGTGCCGTCGCCGTTGCCGAGCAGCACGGTGACCCCAAGCAAACTGAGCACCGCAATATCCTGCTTTCCGTCTTTGTTGAAATCACCGGTGGCCAGGGAGAAGGCGCCAAACTCTATAGTTATGACCTTTCCCGCTCGAAACGTCCCATTGCCATTGCCGAGCAGTATCGTAACGGTGCCGGGGCCCACGTCGGCGACTGCAATATCGGGCTTGCCATCGCCGTTGAAATCGGCAATCGCTACACCAGTTGCGCCGGATCCAGCGGGATAGTCCACGGCGGGTTGGAACGTCCCGTTCCCTTTGCCGAGCAGAACGGACACAGTGTTTGAGCCGTTACTCGCGGCAGCAATGTCGGGGATGCCATCGCCGTTGAGGTCCGCAATCGCCGCGGTCTGGGGGTTGTTTCCAGCCTTATAAACGGGCGCGGTCTGTAAAGTTCCGTCGCCGTTGCCGAGCACGACATAAACTCCGGTAGGCTCATTGACCACTTGCGACGTGACCACCAGATCCAGCTTGCCGTCGCCATTGAAGTCGGCGCTGGCCAAGGATCGGATCGCATTTCCTGTCGGAATGTAGTTGACGGCGGGCTGGAATGTGCCATCGCCTTTTCCAAGCAGCATCGAGATGGTGGAGGGCAGTGGAGTGCCGGTCACGGCCAAGTCCGGCTTCCCATCATGATTGAAGTCGGCGATCACCAAACCGGTGGGAGCTTTGCCGGCGGGATAGTTGGCGGGGGCCTGAAAAGTTCCATCGCCATTGCCGAGCCAGACTTGAACGCCGTTTGCGCCGGTGTCGAGGGTGACAACATCGAGTTTATGGTCGCCATTGAAGTCGCCTGCGGCCAGGAATATGAAGCTATCGAAGACCATCTGATTTCCCGAGACTACGGCGGCTCCGAAAGTGCCGTCGCCCTTACCCGGCATCATCGCGATATTGCCCGAAGTGGCGTCGGCGGTGACGACGTCGAGTTTGCCGTCGCCGTTGAAATCCCCCAGTACGTAAAATGCACCGCCGACCGGGAGGGTCTGGAAGTCCTTGGCCGATTGGAAAGAGCCGTCGCCATTGCCCAGCAGCACTTCAAAGTCGACCGAGCCACCGCCGTTCGCGACCAGGTCGAGCTTGCCGTCGCCATTCAAGTCGCCCACGGCGAATTGCGACGCGTTGCCGGGAACGGCATTCACCGGGGTGCGAAAGGTTCCGTCGCCGTTGCCGAGCAAAACCCAAATGCCACCGGGAAGGTCGCCGGCTGCGCAGGGCGAGCAGCCGCTGCTGGCCACAGCCAGATCCAGCTTCCCGTCGCCGTTGAAATCGGCCGCGACCATGAAACTCGGCTCGTATCCGACCGTATAGTTGACCGCGGGCTGCAGCGTTCCGTCGCCATTGCCCAGCATGATCGAAATATTGTTGGAGGTGAAGTTGGCAATCGCGGTGTCCTGCTTGCCGTCGCGATTGAAGTCGCCCGTGACAACGAACCAGGGACTGTTGCCGGCGATGAAGGACCGCGCCGCGGCGAACATCGGCTTGCTGCAGACGGACGCGACTGCCGGTTCGAGCAACATCCAAGCGCCCAGGAACAGGGCAGAAGATCGAACCAGGACCTTCGACAGTGGTTTCATTACGATTGAGGCCTTCCTTTGAATAGGTCATGAGCTTCGGCGCTGATTACTTTCACAAATTTCGCGCAGCCCGATTTCACGGGGGCGAGTTGTATCATGGTTCCGAGGATTGCCCATGCCCGAAGTCATAACCCGAAGTGAACGGTTGCACCCGGAAGTGCGCGCGCTGCTGGAAATGATGGATGCGCAAGGCGCGCCTCCGCTGGAAAGCCAGGACCCGATTGTCGCCCGCAAGGATCGCGTGGAAGGCATGAAGATGCTGGGGGGTGAGCCAGTGCTTGTGGGCCGCGTCGAGGATCTGTCGATTTCGGGTCCGGCCGGCAGCGTACCCGTGCGGCTTTATGCGATGGAACACGGCGGCCTTCGTCCGGCGCTGATCTACTTCCATGGCGGCGGCTGGGTTTTCGGCAATCTGGATACGCACGACGCGGTGTGCCGCGCCTTGGCCAAGGAGTCCGGCGCGGTGGTGATTTCGGTGGATTACCGGCTATCGCCCGAAGTGAAGTTCCCGGCCGCGGTGGAAGATTCGTACGCCGCCACGGTCTGGGTGGCCGAGAACGCCGAGCGCCTGGGCATTGATGCCCGCCGAATCGCAGTGGGTGGAGATAGCGCCGGCGGAAACCTCGCCACTGTGGTCGCCATGCGCTGCCGCGATGCGGGCGGTCCCGTCCTGGCACTGCAACTATTGATTTATCCAGTCACTGACTTGAGCTCGTTCGAAACCGATTCGCATCGCGAATTGGCGGAAGGCTACTTCTTGACCCGCGGTGCGATGGATTGGTTTAGCGGCCATTACCTGGCGTCCGCCGATCAGAAGCGCCATCCGGAAGTTTCACCGCTGCTTGCGAAGGATCTCAGCGGACTTCCGCCCGCGCTCGTCATTACGGCCGAGTTCGATCCACTGCGTGATGAAGGCGAAGCCTATGCACAGCGCCTGAAGCAGGCCGGCGTACCGGTCACAGCCAAACGTTATCCCGGCATGATTCACGGCTTCGTTTCCATGCACGGCGTGCTCTCCGGAGGCCGGCAGGCGATCCAGGAGGCTGCCAAATTTCTTGCGCAATAAGGACCGCTACAGGATGCGCGATTGACTACTAAGCTTCTTTCCGCGGGCGACCGCCTGGGACCCTACGAGTTGATCGAGCCCATCGGCGCTGGTGGCATGGGCCAGGTCTACAAGGCTCGCGACACGCGGCTGGACCGGATCGTCGCGATCAAAATCTCCAATGAGCGGTTCACCGAGCGCTTCGAGCAGGAGGCCCGGGCCGTTGCCGCGCTGAATCATCCCAACATTTGTACGTTGTACGACGTCGGGCCGAATTACCTGGTGATGGAGTACATCGAAGGTGAATCGCCGAAGGGACCGATGCCGCTCGACCAGGCGCTGCGCATCGGGCGGCAGATCGCCGACGCGCTGGAGGCGGCGCACGAACGGGGCATCACCCATCGCGATCTCAAGCCCGCGAACATCAAGATCAAGCCGGACGGCACGGTGAAGGTGCTCGACTTCGGACTTGCTAAAGTCGCGGCAACCACCAGTTCGCAGCGGCGAGCAGTCGCCCACGTTCACGATCAAGATGACCGAAGCCGGCATGATCCTCGGGACTGCTTCGTATATGGCGCCCGAGCAAGCGCGCGGCAAAGCTACCGATAAACGCGCGGATATTTTCGCGTTCGGCGTGGTGCTGCATGAGCTGATCACCGGTCATCGCCTGTTCGGCGGCGAGGATGTCGGCGAGATACTTGCGAAGGTGATTCGCGACGAGCCCGATTTGAGCGACGCGCCGTCCAGCGTGCAGCGTCTGCTGTCAGAATGCCTGCAGAAAGATCCGCGCAAGCGGCTGCGCGATATCGGAGATGTTTGGAGGCTGCTGGATGGATCGCGCGTCGGCGCCCGCGGGCGCTGCGGTTAGGCCCGAACACTCTCGCAAAGTCCAATGGTTTTGGCCATCGGTGGCGGCGCTATTGCTGCTGAGCACGGCCGCGCTGGCCTTCGTGCATTTCCGCGAGCATCCCCCGGTGGCCGCGCCCATGCGGTTTGAAATTTATCCGCCGCCCAAGAACACGCTGAACACCTTCACCATTTCGCCGGACGGCCGCAAACTCGTCTTCAACGCGCGTAATACGGACGGCCGTAGTGCTTTGTGGCTCCGCCAGATGGATTCGTTTCAGATGCGGGAACTACCGGGAACCGAGGGCGCGGCCCTGGACCCGGCATGGTCGCCCGACAGCCAATCCATTGCGTTTTTTGCGGGAGGCGGCCTTAAAAAGATCGATATCTCCGGAGGCACGCCTCAAGTGCTGGCCACGTACACCAACCCTGCAACGGGGATTTCCTGGAGCCGAGAGGACGTGATTCTGTACGGCAGCGCGGGCGTCATCAATCGTATTTCGGCGGCAGGAGGAGAGACATCCGCGGTCACCGCTGTGGATCCGAAACGCAGTGAACAAGGGCAGGGCCGTCCATTCTTCCTTCCGGACGGGAAGCATTTCCTGTATTACCGGCTCATGGCGAATACCGATGGCAGCGGCGTTTACACCGGCTCGCTGGATGCCAAGCCCGCGGCGCAGGTGCCGAAACGGTTGTGCGATTGCCCGGCTGGAGCCATTTACGTGGCTTCCTCCGTTGGCGCCGGCGGCTATTTGCTGTTTCTGCGCGGCGAGGCGCTGATGGTTCAGCCGTTTGACGCAAGGCGCATGGAACTGACCGGGCGAGCGGAGCAGGTAGCCGACCGCGTGAGCACGGACACATTCAACGGTCTCTATTCCGTTTCAAACAACGGGTTGCTCGGCTATGCCGTGACGGGAGGCGACAGCCGCCAGTTGACCTGGTACGACCGGCAGGGAAAGGTCTTGGGGCACGTGGGAGAGCCCACTTCGCGCGACGAGCTGTCGCTTTCGCCGGACGGATTGCGCGTGGCCGAAGGGCGGGTGGACGAGCGAGGAACGTGGGTGGTCTGGATGCTGGATCTGGCGCGTGGAGTGAATACGCGTCTCACGTTCGATAGCGCCGGCGCGGGCAATGGTATTTGGTCGCCCGATGGCAGCCAGATTGTTTACGCGCCGGGTGGAGGCAGTTCCGCCGATTTGTATCTCAAGCCGGCCAACGGCGCGGGCCAGGGCGAACTTCTGGTGCACTCCGATGGAATCAAGCAGCCGATGGACTGGTCGCGCGATGGCCGTTTCCTGCTCTTCGGGCAAAGGGGAAAAGCCAAAGGCTTCGACTTATGGGTGCTGCCCATGGAAGGCGAGCGTAAGCCGGCTCCCTATCTAGTGACGGCGTTCAATGAGGGACAGGCGAAATTCTCGCCCGACGGGCATTGGATAGTTTACACGTCCAACGAATCGGGCGCCAAGCAGGTGTATGTACAGCCGTTTCCGGTGTCAACCGGCGGAAAATGGCCGGTGTCAAACGGGGGCGGAAGCCAGCCGCGCTGGAGCCGCGACGGCAAGGAGCTGTTCTACTTCGCGCCGGATAATACGCTGATGGCGGTGGACGTCTCCACTTCGGGCGGAACCTTTCAGCCTGGAGTTCCGAAGCCGCTGTTTCGAGCGGCGGTTTTGGGTGGCACTGGCGGCGGGCCCACGCAAGCGTGGCGCTGGGATATATCTCCCGATGGCAAGCGTTTCCTGATCAACACCTCGCTTGAAGAAGCGACGGCGTCGCCGGTTACTGTCGTGGTCAACTGGCAGAGCGCGCTTAAGTAGTCTGATTTAGCGGACCAAGTTGTCAGCCTGGCCCGCCCAAGATTAGAAAACGAAGCGGGCGATCAACTGGCCGCTCCTGGGCTGTGCGCCCACGCCATTCGCAAATCCGACGAAACCCCAGCCACCCGACAACAGACCTTGAGTGGGACCGAGGCTGCCCATCTTCGATGTGGGGGTAGCGGGATTGTTCGCCGGGAGGCCGAAGAAGGATGCTGAGTCGGCCGGCAAGGAGTAGAACAGCCGGTTAAAGATATTCTGGAACTCCGCACGTACCTGGATCGACATGCCTTCCCGGATCCGGAAGATGCGGCCGAAGCCCAGCGACTCGGCGGGCTGACGCTGCCAGCGGAAGTCGTTATAGTAGGGGGACGAATAGCCGAACTGCCCGAGTGGAGCGTCTGTCCACGCAGCTGGATTGAGCGCTAATTGCGTGGTGGGATCGAAATGGGAATTTGGATCCACCAGGAACAAGGGCTGGCCAGGCACGCGGTTGTAGAATGTCGTGCCGCCGCCCCAGAAGGCTGGGTTGTTTTCTATTCCGCGGCCTAGGTCGGTAAGAAGATTATTGTTGGAAGGGGGCGTCCGGAGCAACGCGCCGCTCTGGTATCGCAGCAGTCCGCTGACCGTCCAGTCGCGGGCGGCCCACGACAGTGCCTTCATTCCCTGGCTCTGGGCATCGAATTTAGGAGTTGTGTAAGTGAACGAAATCACCAACACCTGTGGAAGATCGAAGCCGGAAAGCTGCTTGTCTAGCCCGGGGTTGAACACGTCGTTGATGAGCGGAGCATCGGGCGTGAGATAGGAGGTGTTGGAGTTGACACCGTTGGTGAGCTCCTTCTCATAGGTGTAGGAGACCTGTCCAGCCAGCCCATGCGAGAAACGCTTGTTCACTCTCACCTGGAGCGAATCGTACCAAGTGTCGCCCATCGGCGGTCCGAGGAATGGCGGGATACCCTTGTACCACTGCGGATAGGGCACCAGCGCCGCGATCAGGGGTTCTCCGGAGGGGAAACCCGGATAGACGCTGTTCGGATTGGCCAAATTCGGGAAGCGGGCGATTACGTTCGGGGAGCTAATCGGCGTGGTCAAAAGCTGTGCGTCAGCCGGGTTTGCGACGTTGAGCCCATATTGCGATTGCAACTGCTGTGGCGTCACAGCGTCGTAATTCAGGCTGGAAAGGAGGGGCGCCGTAAACCACGCGCCGCGATTGCCGACGTAGGAGGCTTCCAGAACCAGGTCTTTCGATAGCTCGCGCTGGAAGCCGATGCTCCATTGAAAGATTCGGGGAAGGCGCGCGGAGTTTGGGGCGATCGAGATGAACGGCGCGCTGGGAGGGATCACGCCTGGCGCCGCGGGCGCTGGGTACAGGGGAGTGTGGAGAAACGTGCTGGTCGTGAGTACCGGATTCCCGTAAACGTTACCCGCGGCATACGGATCTCCGCTCTTGAGAACCGCGGCGGGCAATCCGTATCCCGGAGGTTGGAGGGAAAGGAAGTCCGGGACACTTACGTTTAGTCCCGCCTGATCTGATCCGGCCGCATAGTTGATGGCGCCGCCCGCGCGGAAAACAGTCTTGGGTGTGATCTGCCAGGCCGCTCCAATGTGAGGTCCAATGGAAAACGGGTAGGGCTTGGCAAAGCTGCAGTTGCAGGTTTGCCCATATTCCACTGTCCCAATCCTCCCGCCAATGGTCGTGTTCGGATCGGCAAAGTCGGCGTTCTGCATACGGCCGTGTTCTTCCGACCAAAGGGTCGCATAATCCCAGCGCAGTCCGAGCTCCAGCGTCAACGTGCGGGTGACTTTCCAACTGTCTTGAAGATACAGCGCATACGAATGCATACCCAAACGGGTACCCTCCGAGGGAGGGGCCACTTGGAGGCCATCGGCCGCGCCCAGAAGGAAGCTGGCATAGCCAAGTCCGCTACTGGCGGTATTCGCAAAAGCTTGGCCATACTGCCAGGGATCGGCCGTCTCGGCCTGGGCGAATTCAAATTCTCCATTCGCGCGGCTGGTGGTTATGGTGGGAATGCCCTCGAACAGGGCCGTCGCCCCCAGCTTGAATGTGTGATTGGCCTTGATCCATGTTGCACTGGCGTTGAAAGTCGGCTTGATGTCGAACTGGCTGGGCGCTTCATAGAACGAGGCCGTATTGCCGGATGGAAATCCTCCTCCTCCACTGAAACCTGCCGGTAGGAAGCTGGAAGCGTCTAGACCCGACAAATACGGAAAGTTCTTGCCAGGGAAGGGAACGCCTTGTGGGTACAGCGACGATTGGTCGAACGTGGGAGTGACGGAAGGATTGGAGGTGTGCAGAAAACCCGCTCCGAAATGCAGCAATAAAGTAGGCGTGACAGTGTCGTCCAAGTTAACGCGGGCGGTCTGTGCCAGCGAATCCTGAACTTGCAAGACGCTAAACGCCTGAGGGAAACCGTTGGTCTGGGGCGAGTACGTCTTAGTCACCGAGTAGTAGGCGGACAATTTCAGCTTGGAGCTGATCAATTGGTCGATCTTGATGGAAGGAATGGTGGTGTGGCGGTAATCCGAGTAACCTGGAGCGGTGTAGTTGAAAAAGCCGCCAACCGTATTGGGCGCCGGGAACATGTTTTGGATGAGCAGCGCGGTGGGATCGATCATGCTCTTCGGAATCGAGTTGCCTTGGAACGGAGTCGCCACTGTGCTGCCATTCACTACGTGTCGGGAACTGGGATCGAAGATCTCATTGGGACACACCATTTGCCCAGCGGTATCGGGGCCGTGGCAAGGTAGGAAGAACGGGAAGTCCGGGGCGAAATTTCCACTGCGTTCGGCATCTGTTGGCACGAACGACTGCGTATTGGTGGTGAAGTTGGTTTGCCGGAACTGCTCAAAACTAAAGAAGAAGAAGGTCTTGTCGTGACCGTTGTAGACCTTGGGGATGTCGATGGGCCCGCCGAGCGTGAAGCCATAGTCATTCTGGTGGATCGGGTTGCGGATGAGCTGACCTTCTTTCGCCGGGTTGATGGTGCCTGCGTCGGTGAACGGCAAGCCTGCGTTCAGGAAGGTGTTCACGAAATAGTCGTACCCGCTTCCGTGCAGCGCGTTCGTGCCGGATTTCATGGTGTAGTTGAAGTAACCGCCGCCCGCTTGGCCGTACTCGGCGGCGTAATTGCTGGTCTGGATAGTGACTTCTTGGATCGCATCAGCGCCGGCCTGATTAATTTGGGTGATCTGCTTCCAAAACCCATTGCTGGCATCCTGGCCTTCAATGTTGATGGTCTGCGAACTGGAAGGCAGCCCATTAATTCGCATGGTGTTGTCGCTGGCGAAATGGGCGCCCGGTAGCAATTCGACGGATGCCAAGGGGTTTCTGATATTTCCCAACCCGCTGGTGTTCCCGAAACCGGCGGGCGCACCTTGAAGCGTGAGGATGGGAAGATCGTCCAGGGTATTGGTGGGAACCGTGTAGCTCACCTCTGTGCTTTCGGTTTTGAGCAGCGGAGTCTCGGCGTTGACGACGACCGTCTCGGTTGGCGCGCCCACCTCAAGCACTGGGTCGATGCGATCAATGCCGGCCACCTCGACGACGATGCCCGTCCGGGTGTACTTCTTGAATCCCGCAACTGTTACGGACAGCTCGTAGGTGCCGGCTGGCAGTTGAGCGATAGTGTAATTGCCAGTGGCCGAAGAAGCGCCAGGGTATACGGCGCCCGTACCCACATTCCTAGCTTCGATCGGCGCGTTGGGGACCACGGCTCCGGCCGGGTCGCTGATGGTTCCGGTGATGGTACCGCGATCCGTCTGAGCGAACGCGGCTGAAACGAACAGAAAAATGCCAACTGAGGCAATCAGTGACTTCATAGCGATACCCCCAATATCTACTTGGATTTGACCCTGACTCGATAAGCGAACTGACAAATCTGGCCAAGTCTATCGCAAGAAACCGGCGTGAACAACGCGCGTCAAGGAGATTTGACTATAGTTTGACGATAGTTTGCCGCTGTTATGATTGGACCAGAAGGGGAGTTCTATTCCCAGCCGGGGCCAAGTCCGTAATCTTGAAGACTTCCGGCATCGGCATGGTCACTGGTTGCCCTACGAAGTAAGGGGCTGGGCGCCGCGCCTGGCGAAGGAGGGCCCGCGGTGCGCATTCCGTTCTGCAGGCGGTTGCAGTTGTCGTCAAACTGAACGACCGTGCCGCTGGATTGCTCGATGGCGTCGAATGAGTTGAGTTGACACTGTCAGCGGGCGTGGGACGTGCGCGAGTCTGTCGATCAAAAACGCCGAAATGCGAAGAAACCTTGCGGAGCATCATACGCAAGAAAATGGGAAGAAACAGTGCGGCCTAGGCGACGCTCAGAACGGCTCCAGCGCCGCGTACCCCGGATCGCCCAGCGGAATCAGGCCCGGCGGCTGCCCGCTCCACCAAACGAGAACCCGGCCGGACAGAGATTCATCCGTGATCAGGCGAAGGACCGCGCTCGCGATCTCATCGAGCGTCGTGAGCGTTTCAGGCACTCCCCCGGCCCGCCGCTGTTCCGGACTCAGCGCGTCGACGTATTCGCGAATCTCGTCGGTGGCCACCCAATCGGGCACGATGCAGTTCACGCGGATGCCGTATGTCTCGCGGAGCCAACCCATGGTTGTGGCGAGCCGGGCGACCCCAGCTTTCGCCACGTCGTATGCCGGTGACGGACAGTGTTCGTGGCCATGGCCGACGGCCGAAGTCGAGCCGTAGTAGACGATTGCTCCGCCGCTCCGGCGTCGCATTGGCTCAATGGCGAGGAGGGTGGCGTTCACAGCGCTGAGCAGATTTGTCCGAAGCGTTTCTTCCCAGCGCGTGAGCCGATCCACTGGAAAGTAGGGTCCCGCGTTGTTCACTAGAATATCGAGCCCGCCGAACGTGCTCTCGGCGAAAGCCACAAGCGCGCGCACGTTCGCTTCAACGCCGACGTCGGCGCGAAAGAAAGCGCCCTTGCCGCCCGCCGCCTCGATGCGGCGTAACGTCTCCCTGCCGCCGGCTTCGTCGATGTCGGAGACCACCACAGACGCGCCTTCCTTGGCCAGTCGCAACGCGACCGCGCGGCCCTGACCTCCGCCTCCCGCACCCGTAACGATGGCAACCGCTCCAGCAACCTTCATACGTGATCAGAGTAATTCTAGTCCACGCCGCCGGGGCATTGCTGGCCTCTTGTATAATCCGCTCATGCGACGCAGAGATTTCGTCAACGGCCTCGCTGCCGCCACCGCCGCAGTCTCCGGGGCCTCCGCACAAACCACGACGCCAATTCAACGCAAGGGTCGCTTAAAGCAATGTGTCACGCGAGGCGTCTTCGATCCCAAAACGCCGTTTGAAGACACGTGCCGCGAGGCCGCGCGCCTGGGGTGTAAGGGCTTTGACCTGGTTCCAGCCCAAAACTGGCCGATCCTGAAGAAATACGGCCTCATCCCCACCATGCGCTTTCCTAACACCGGCGTCAGCATACCGGACGGGATTAATCGCAAAGAGGTTCAGGATGAACTTGTGAAATCGATGCGGCCCGCGATTGACGAGTGCGCGGACGGCGGCTGCCCCAATCTGATCACCGTATCCGGCAGCCGGCGGGGGATGTCCGATGCCGAGGGGGCCGACAATTCTGTTGCGTTCCTGAATCGGGTGAAGGCCCAGGCCGAAGACAAAGGCGTAACCATTTGTTTGGAGCTGCTGAACAGCAAGATCGATCACAAGGATCAGATGTGCGACCACACCGCGTGGGGCGTTGAGGTGTGCCGCCGCGTGAATTCGCCCCGCGTCAAAGTGCTGTACGACATTTATCACATGCAGATCATGGAGGGCGACATCTGCCGCACCATCCGCGACAACTTCCAGTGGATAGCGCACTTTCACACCGGCGGTGTGCCGGGACGCCACGAAATCGACGGCACGCAGGAGCTGAACTACCATTTCGTCGCGCAGACCATCGCCGAGCTCGGCTTCACCGGCTACATCGCGCACGAGTACAAGCTGAGCCCCGGCCGGGATGGGGTTCAGACGCTGAATCAAGCGATCGAGATCATGGACGTTTAGCCCGTCTACAGATGGATGATCCCGCGCTGGATCGCCGCCGTCGCTGCTTGCGTGCGATCATCCACGCTCAATTTGCTCAGGATGTTTTTCACGTGATTCTTCACCGTGTGTTCGGCGATCCCTAGCTGGAATGCGATCTGCTTATTCCCCTGGCCCTTCACGATCAGCGCTAGCACCTCCATCTCTCGCGCGCTCAAACCAGCGGGCAGAGCGCTCGATTCAAGCGCCGCCGCAACACCCGCCGGCAAGTACTTCCCACCGGCGTGAACTGCGTGAATGGCCCGGATCAACTCTTCGCCCAGCACGTCCTTCGTAAGATACGACCGCGCTCCAGCTTGCAGCGCGCGGCGGATGTCTTCGTCGCCGCCATACGTGCTCAGCGCGATGATGTGCGCGTCCGCGAATTCGCCGCGAATCGCGATAGTCGCCTCCACTCCGCTCATACCGGGCATGCGCACGTCCATCAGCGTCACGTCCGGGCGATGTTTGCGGTACAGCTCCACGGCTTGCATTCCGTTGACGGCCTCGGCCACCACCTTCATGTCGGGTTGGGCGTTGATGATCGCCTTTACGCCTACGCGCGCGATCAGATGATCCTCCGCGATGAGGATGCGAATCGGCTGGTCCATGGTTACGAAGCTCGCGCCGGCATCACGAGAGCGGCACCGTCACGGCGACTTCGGTACCCTGGCCGGGCTCGCTGTGCAACCGCAGTTCGCCGCCCAATCGCTCGGCGCGCTCGCGCATCCCCAGCAGGCCGAAGTGGCCGCCGACCTCCGAAAACGCTTCATCCTGCTCGAAGCCCTGGCCGTTGTCGGCCACGCGCAGATTCAGCTCCCGGCCAGCCATTTCGAGATGGATCCGCACCTGGCTCGCATGCGCGTGTTTCACGGCATTGGTGACGGCTTCTTGCGCAATCCGCAGCAGGTGCTGCTCGGTTTCTTCCGGCAACGGGCGGTTCTCGCCCTCAACATCCACGCGAATCTGCACGGGCGAACCCGCCGTCCATTGATGAGCCGCTTCCGAGAGCGCCGCCGGCAGATCGTGACCTTCCAGAGCCGAGGCACGCAGGTCCATCACGGACCGCCGGGCCTCTGTCAAACTATGCCGCACCATTTTGCGCGCCAGCTCCAGATGCTTGCGCGCCACGTCCACGTGACCGTTCAGCGTGAGGGCGACGGCATCCAGTTGCGACGAAATCCCGACAAAGCCCTGCGCCAGCGTGTCGTGAATCTCGCGCGCCAGCCGCCCGCGCTCTTCCAGCACCAACGCAAACCGCTGGCGAATCTGGCGAAGCCGCAAGTTGTAGAGACCCCAAATGCCCGCGGCGGCCAGGGCGGCGCAGAAGTAGCGGAACCAGGCGGTCTCGTAAAAGTGCGGCAACAATTCGAAGGCGAACGAAGTTTCGCTCGACGGCCCGTTGGGAACGCTGGCGCGTACCGTGAAGCGGTATTGTCCGTGCGGCAGGCTGTTGTAGTTGGTCACGCGCCGCGCCACCGAGTTCACCCATTCACGATCCAACCCATCTAGCCGGTACGAGTAGCGGACGCGCTCGGGAGCGCTCAGATAGATGCCCGTGTACCTGAACTGCAAGCGTCCATTGCCGGGCGCGAGCTTCGCGCCTTCCGCCAACGAGATCGGACGTCCGTCCACTTGGACCTCGAGCAAATGCACCACCGGGGCCGCGACAGCCGCCAGCCGGTCCGTTGGATCGAGCACGGCCAGGCCGCGGCTGGTGGGAAACCACAGGCGTCCGTCGCTGGTCATGGTTCCACCGCGGCTGGTGGGATAGCTTGGCGCGCATTGCGCGCTACGAAGCCCGTCCGCCACGCCGTAGTTCGCTGGTTGAACTCTTGCGATCTTGCCATTCGAAAAATCCCAAATCTCTTGCTTGCGGATGCGGCAAATCCCGCGCGTAGTGCTCAGCCACAGCCACCCTCGGCCGTCGTCTTCGATGTGCGAAACGTTGTCGCTCAACAGGCCATCGCGCGCCGTCACATGGATGAACTTGCCGTTGCGCAGCGCGTCCAGGCCGCCTCCGAACGTGCCGATCCACAGCGTGCCATCGCTGCCTTCCACCAATGAGCGAATCTGGTTGCTCGAAAGGCCGTCGGCGACCGTATAGAGGCGGAGTTGCCCGTTTTTGCGCCGCCACAGGCCTTCGCCGTACGTGCCGGCCCACAGATCGCCATCGCGTGTTTCGCACAACACCACCGCGTCGTTGTTGAGCTGGGATCCGCCCGGGATCACGCTGCGCGAATGGCTGCCTTCGAGTTCGCTCACCCCGGCCGGAGAAGCCACCCACAGCTTGCCATTGCCGTCCTCAAAAAAATCGAACGCCACGCGGCGGTTGAGCGGATCGTTCAAGACCGGATTCACGAAGTACCCGTCGTGTAAACGGCTGGGCCCGCCGCGCGCGGCTATCAGCAGGTCGCCCTGGCGGTCCTCCCGAATGGAAAAGATCTCGTTGCTCGGCAGACCATCCTTGGTGGTGTATATGCGCGCCGGTTTTCCATCCGCGAGTTGCTACCAGGCCGCGGTCGTGGAAGCCGACCCAAATCCTGCCGCGATGGTCCTGATAAACGGTGGTTGGCTCATCGCTCGGCAGACCCTCCGACTCGCCGTACATGCTGAACAGATCGTTCCGCAGCCGGTTGAGCCCGCTGTTCATTCCCACCCAGAGGTTGCCCTCGGTGTCTTCGTAGATGCAGCGCACCCACTCGCGCTCATGCGAGCTGCCGAGTGGACTGCTGACAAAGCGCCCGTTCTCCAGCCGCGCCAGTCCGCCGTCGGTCCCGGCCCACAGATTTCCGTCGCGGTCTTCCCACACCGCGCGGATGTAGTTATCCGGCAGGCCGTCCTGAACGGTGTAGCGCCGCAACTCGCCGGTGGGACTCCGGGTCAGCAGGCCGAAGCTGCCGCCCACCCAGAGATTGCCGTGGCGGTCCTGTAGCAGACCGATCACGATGTCGCCGAGCGGACCCAGCACCGAAACAAACTGGTTGCCTTCGAGGCGGACCACTCCGCCGAAACCAGCGACGTAGATGCTTCCGTCGCGTCCGCAATACACGGTGCGCAGGGCTTGGATGGGCAGCCCCTGCCGCGGGCTGTAATTAGTGAATTTCCCATTCTGGAAACGATTGAGATACACGCCGGCGACCAGCCAGATGGCGCCGGACTGGTCCTCCGTGATTGAATTGATCGACGGGTCGCTCAGGCCGTCTTTCTTCGTGAAAGTGGTGAACTTTCCGTCGCGATAGCGCGTGAGACCGCCCAGCGTTCCGATCCACAGGCTGCCATCCTGCGCCGCCCACAGCGCACCGACGCTGTTGCTCGGCAGCGCGCCGTTTTCCTTGTTGAATACTACGAAATCGTAGCCATCGAATTGCGCGAGGCCCTCGTCGGTGCCGAGCCACAGGTATCCGTCCTTGGTTTGCGCGATGGCGCGGACCGTGTCCTGCGGCAGTCCGTGCTCCTGGGTCCAGACTGTGCGAGTGTATTGCGACAGCGCGCGGCTCGGATTCAGAGCGAACGCCGAGTTGGTCAGCGCGCAGAGCGCCAGGACGGCAAAAATGCCCTTAGGCCACACTTTCGAGTGTAAATGATTTGGCGCGCGGCCCGGCCTGGCCTATGGGACAATGTCTGAACAAATGCCGAAGCGATCCGTTTGCATGCTGATCGTGCTGGCCGGAGCATGTTTCGGCGCTCACGCCCAGTGGCTGAATCACCCCGCTCCAGGGACTCCTCGCACGCGGGACGGCAGGCCGAACCTCACCGCTCCAGCCCGTCGTGCGGCCAATGGTAAGCCGGACCTGTCGGGTGTTTGGCAGGCGGAACCGACACCGGCGGAAGAATTAAGGCGCCTCTTCGGAGATTTGAGCGTCTTCAGCGTGCCGGGAGACGACCTGCTTGCCTTCTCCAAGTACCTCATCGATGTCCTGGTTGACTTCCAGCCCGACAAGACGCCGCTTAGGCCCGAGTTCGCGGACCTGATGCGCCAGCGGGCGAAAGAGGACTCTCCCTTGTTGCGCTGCTTGCCTATTGGAATGCCGGCAGACGACATGTTCCCGAGTCCTTCTAAGGTGATTCAGACGCCGGGATTAATCTTGATGCGGAATGAATACGAGAACACCCTTCGTCAGATATACATGGATGGACGCAAACCTCCCGCTGATCCCGAACCTTTGTGGCTGGGATATTCGGTGGGCAAGTGGGAAGCCGACACGCTAGTCGTGGACACCGTGGGGTTCAATGACAAAGGCTGGCTGGATCTCATCGGCCATCCGCACAGCGAAGCCCTGCATGTGGTAGAACGCTTCCGGCGGCGCGATTTCGGCCACATGGACGTGCAGGTCACCGTCGACGATCCCAAGATGTACACCAAGCCGTTCACAATCAAATTTACTGACCTTCTCCTTCCGGATAGCGACGTCACCGAGTACTTCTGCAACGAAAATGAAAAGGATCGGTCGCACATTAAATGATTAGTGAGCGCCTCACGATGCGGCGCTGCGTTTTGACTCTCTGCTTCTTGCTGGCTGGCTGCGCCAATCGTGACCGTAGGCCGCTTGAGGATATCTCCGGCCACGAGGATCTTTCCCGCTTCACGATTCAGTCGGTTCACGGCGTGCGGGATGGCGATCGTATGGCCGCTCAAGTATTGATCAGCGACAGTTCGTCGATCCTGACGCTCGACCTGCATTTCGCGATCGGCTCGCCGACTACGCTCGAGTCGGGTACGTGGCGTTGGTCGCGGCCCCAGCGCTTGCTGAGTGGCACCGTCTCCGCGCGATCGGTGACATTTCTCGGCGGGCAGGATGGTCCGCCCAGCATCGGAGGCACGTTCGATCATCACCGACGCAGGCGGTTATGGCACCTATCGAGTGAACCTTCCGCTCACGGCGCTCCCACGGTCTTTTCGACCTGCACCTTCAGGCCGGCAACACCCGTGACGCGAACATGCGCGCCGGCTGGAATATTGGACTGAGCGATTGCGTCCCAGTATTCGCCACGGACCCGCACTTGCCCTTCCGGTTCCAGCGCCGTCTCCGCGACGCCTAGTTCCCCGATCATTCCCTCCGTGCCGGTCAGCACTTTATTGTGCCGCGCCTTGATCACGATGGAAACTAGAAACATCGTGATGGCCGCGAACGGCAGCGCGACGGCGAGCGCCGTGGAGAGATGAATGCGCATTTCAGGCGGCCCGTTCACCAGCAACAGCGCGCCCAAAACCATCGAGATGGTTCCGCCGATGCCGAGCATGCCGTGCGACGTGAACTTCGCTTCCAAGACGAAGAGCGCAAGCGCAAGCACCAGCAGCGCGACGCCGGTCCAGTTGATGGGAAGAATGGAGAGCGACGAGAGCCCGAGCAGAGCCAGGATCGCGCCGGCGATTCCGGGAAATATCAAGCCCGGCGATGTGAATTCGACGTAGATGCCCAGAACTCCGAGCACCAGCAGGATGAATCCGATGTTTGGATCGGCAATCGCTGAGACTACGCGCTCGCGGAGTGTTTCGCGGGCATCCGTGACGGTTGCGCCCGCCAGATGCAGCGTCAGCTTGCGCCCGTCCCACCGTGTAATCTCGCGCCCATCGAGAGACTGAAATAGCTGCTGCTCGCTGTTCGCGAGCATGTCGATCAGTTTCTGATCCAGCGCCTCTTTCTCGGTAAACGACTTCGCTTGCCGGATGGTCTGCTCGCCAACGTCGCTATTGCGCCCGCGCCGCGTCATCATGCTGCGCAGCATCGCCGCCGCGTCGTTCTCCACTTTGCTGCGCATCACCTGATCCATTTGTCCGACCATCAGGACCGGCGACGACGCGCCCGTGTTGGTTCCCGGCGCCATGGCCGCAATGTCGCCCGCTTCGAGCACGAAGAATCCCGCCGATGCCGCGCGCGCTCCGCTCGGAGTCACGTACGTCACTACCGGAACCGGCGACGCATCCAGCTTTTGAATGAGCACTCGCGTAGCATCCAGCAAACCGCCCGGAGTGTTGATGCGAATCAGGAGCAGCGCGGCGTTTTCCGACTGCGCCTGCTCAATCGCATGCCCGATGATCTCAGGCGTGACGGGGCTGATCTCTCCGTCAATCGATACCGCGACTACGCGCGGTCCAGGGCTCTGGGCGAACGCAGACGCCGCTCAGAGGAGACGCCGAATATGCAAAACGTTCGCAAGCACATTCAATATACCGCTTGCCCATGCGCACGGCTCGGAGGGTTACTTTACAGTTAAGTGCGGCGCGTCGACTTCGTTTTCCTGGCAAACGAACTCGATTAATTCGGTATCCACCATAATGTGCTGGCGAACCGAGACAGTCCAGGGTTTGGTGTATGCTTTGGGGTCGTCGATGGTGACCTCGATTTCCAAATGCCCGAAGTCGGGGCGGCGGTAACGCTCTGTGACGTGAGCGCCTTCGGTCAACGGGCTGCCTTCGACATCCAGCCATCCCAGATCGCGGAATCCAGCCGATTGGACCACTAGCGTGTCGCCCTCCCAGTGGCCTGTCGAGTAGCCGTACCACCACGGCTCTGGATCCTTGGGCAAGGGCCGCCCATCGGTGAAGAGCTGCCGGATGCCGGCATTGGCTTCATAAAGGATCACGATCACCTGCGGAGTCTGGATCATTTTGCGAGGTTGCCCATGGTTGTGAAATTGCATCATTCCCATTGGCAGGCAATGCGCGTCCGGATTGTCTTTGCTGTTGTCGGCGACGCGTTGCCGGTGTATTTCCGCGCCCCATGGCGTGAACGGCAGACCATCTTTGAACTGAGAGCCGAGGTTCCAGAACGCGCTCCGCTTAGCGAGGGCCAGGAAATCGTCGTTGGTCTTGAGGCCGGCAAAGAAATCGCCGTTCGCCGGCGGGGCTTTCGCATTCTGGCGCGGCGGTCCGCAAGGCGCTGCCGATGGGCCGGTCGTTTTCCCAGATGCCGCTGAGATCAGGCTTGCCGTCGGGCGTTTTGGGAGTGGGCGCGGTCAAGTTCGGTTTTCCATCGGCAGTTCTCGGCACGCCTGGGGTCGGGTAATTGGGCCACTGAGCGAGGAGTGCGGCGGGCATCGCGGCCATCAGTAGGATTGCAACGAGAAAACAATGGCGCCAATAAAGCGGAGTCGGCATAGACGCCTCCCAAAATACGTCGGTGGCGCGCGCATGTCAAATGCGAACCTAGACTCAGGTGTTGGCGGCCGATTCCAGTAATTGGATTCTGCTACTAGTGTGGTGAGGCTTCATGAGATCGTTCCTTCTGCGGTTTCCATTCCCGGGCTAGGCGCTGCGCCTCGGCGATTTGAGAGGAAGTCATTAAGATGGCGATAGCGTCGCGCTCTTTTTCGCCATCGGGTTCACCGTTCGAAACCGCCAGATTGAACCACATATGCGCCTGGACTAAATCCGTCAGGCTACCCAGAGGGTTCCCATAGACATATCCCAGGCCGAGCTGCGCAGTTGCATTTCCTTGGTTCGCAGCCAACAAGTACCAGTGCACTGCCTCCTTTTCGTTCTTTGGGACGCCCTGGCCGAGGTAATACATTGCGCCGAGTAAGGCCTCCGCGTTCGGCTGCCCCTGCTCCGCTCCCAGACGGAGCCAGTGCACCGCCTCCTCGTAGTCCTGCGGCACGAGCTTGCCTTGCGTATACATGATCCCAAGGCTGGACTGTGCACCTGCGTTTCCTTGCTCTGCGGCTGAGCGGAGCCACCGCAGCGCCTCCTTGTAGTCATGCGGAACGCCCTGGTCGGTTGTATATATAAATCCAATGCGGGCTTGCGCCGACGCGTTTCCCTGCTTCGCCAGTGGCAGATACTCCCTCAGCGCTGTTGCATAATCGCCGGAATCAAATGCCCGGTCCGCTGCGGCCCTGTCAGCTAGAATTGGCAAAGAAAGCAACATGAGAACAACTGTAACCTTCATAGCAAATACGCCACTGCTGCCGAGCAAGGCGCCATTTTCTAAGAGGTTTGAAGACGCCGTAGGATTAGCATGCGAAATGGCCTCGGCCAGACAGGTGGCACGCCAGTTCGGGTTGCCCGCCAGCACCGTGCGGGCGATCGATCTGAGATATCTGGAGCGGTGGAATGCGGCGCGAAGGAAACCCGTTTTACGTCAGATGGGCGTCGATGAAATCTATCTGGGAAAGAAACAGAAGTTCCTCAGCGTCGTGTGCAACCTGGAAACCGGCGAACCCTTGTGGTTCGGCCAGGAAAGGAAGAAGGAGACCTTGGATGGATTCTTTCAGACCGAGCTCAGCGCCCAGCAGCGGCGCGGGATTCAGGCGGCCTGTTTGGATATGTGGAAGCCCTATCGGTTGAGCATCGAGCAATGGGCGCCCAACTGCCAGATCATCTATGACAAGTTCCACATCATGCAACACGCCAACAAGGCGGTGGATGAAGTGCGAAGGGCGGAGTTCTTCCGCAAGGGTGAGGCTAAGATCTCCAGAGCGCATACTATAGTGCGGTTACCGCACCCTCGTCCAGCAAGGCCGCAACACCGGGCAAAGGCCCGTGACCGCAGCGATAGCGGCCTGGCGGATTTCATTTCCAAGGGATCGCGCACTCCCTTCCTTTGGATAATGCTCTGCTAATCGCTCTTCCCGAATGCTTCTCTCAGCTTCCGCCACGTGCTCGCCAAATCTTCCGGCAACACGCGCGTCTCCGCCACCGTCGTCATGAAATTCGTATCGCCCGGCCAGCGCGGCAACACATGCATGTGGATATGTTCCGCGATTCCGGCGCCCGCGCTTTCGCCCAAATTCATCCCCAGATTGAACCCCGGCGGCCGATAAATCTCCTGCAAGTGCCGCTGCGATCGCTGCACCAGCAGCATCATCTCTTCGAGCGTTTCGCGCGCGGCCTCTTGCAATGATCCACGTGCTCATAGGGCACCACCATCAGATGCCCGGTGCTGTAGGGGTACAGGTTCAGAATGATGAAGTTCTTGCGCGCCCGATAGACCACCAGATTCTCTTCATCGCGCTCCGACGCCGCGGCGAGGCAGAATACGCAACCGCTGCCAGTTTTCTCTTTTTGAACGTACTGGTAGCGCCACGGACTCCACAGGTGGTCCATAAACTTGGAACTTCAGGCTAGCTGTGCGAGGTTTCTCCGCCTGGAGCGGGCTCGGCGGCGGGCGCCGCGGGCTGGCCGTCGCTCGGATGTATTCACCAGGTCCTTCAATTCCTTGCTGGGCTTGAAGTAGGGAATGCGCTTGGAAGGCACTTCCACGCGAGTGCCGGTCTTCGGATTGCGCCCGACGCGCGGCTGGCGCTGCCGCGTGCGAAAACTGCCGAATCCCCGGATCTCGATCTTGTCGCCCCCGCGCAGGGACCGAACGATGCTGTCGAAGATGGCTTCCACGATCACCTCGGAATCCTTGCGGGTCATTTCCACGACCCGGGAGACTTCCTCGATCAACTCAGCCTTCGTCATGTTTGCTTTCTCTCCCTTTTGAGGTCCGGCTCTACCGGCCTTCACCCTTGACTCTGATGTTCATTACTTCTTCGATGGTCATCGTGGCAGCGGCGGCTTGGCGCTGATAATCCTCCAGCCTGGTTCTCTCCTCGTCGTCGGCCAGCGCGCGAATGCTCAACCCGATCTTCTTTTCGGCCTCGTTCAGCCGCACGACCTTGAAATCCATTTCCTCGCCGATCGGGCAGCGGCGACTCGTCACTGCCGGTGATCGGACGACGCCCGGAATTTCCGAGCGATGGCACAAACCTTCCACGCCCGGCGCCAATTCCACGAAAACTCCGAAATTCGCGGCGCGGCACACGCGTCCACGCACGACGTCGCCAACCTGATGCGCGCGGAAGAAGGATTCCCAGGCATCCGGCTGAAGCTGTTTCACGCCCAGCGACAGGCGGCGGTTGGGCGCGTCGATTTGCAAGATCACGGCCTGCACCAACTGCCCCTTCTTCACCACTTCGGAGGGATGCTTCACGCGCTTGGTCCAGGAAAGATCCGAGATGTGCACCAGGCCGTCGATGCCTTCTTCGATCTCGATGAACGCGCCGAAATCGGTCAGCTTGCGCACGCGGCCTTCCACCACCGAACCCGGCGAATAGCGGTCGGCCACTGTGGTCCACGGATCCGCTTCGAGCTGCTTGATGCCGAGCGAAACGCGGCGGTCCTTGGGCTTCACATCCAGCACCACGGACTCCACCTGGTCGCCGACTTTGACCACTTTGCTCGGATGCTTCATCCGGCGGCTCCAGGTCATCTCGGAGATGTGGATCAAGCCTTCGACGCCCGGCTCCAGTTCCACGAATGCGCCGTAATCGGTGACGCTGACCACGCGGCCGATCACGCGCGACCCGCCTGGATAGCGATCTTGAATGGTCTCCCACGGATCGGGCACCATTTGCCGCAGCCCGAGCGAAATGCGTTCCTTTTCGCGATCGAACTTCAGCACCTTCACGGTGATTTCGTCGCCGGCCGTGACCACTTCGGAGGGATGCGTTCACGCGTCCGTACGACATGTCGCTGACGTGCAGCAGCCCGTCGATTCCGCCCAGATCGACGAAGGCGCCGTAGTCGGTCAAGTTCTTGACGATTCCCGTCACCACGCTGCCTTCTTCCAGCACTTGCAGCGCCGCGCTCTTGCGGGTGTGCTGCTCTTCTTCCACCGCCATCTTGCGCGACACCACCACGTTGCCGCGGCGGCGGTTCAGCTTGACGATCTTGACCGGAATGTCCTGGCCGAGCAGCGAATCCAGATTGTGCGTCGGCCGGGTGTCGATCTGCGAGCCGGGCATGAATGCGGGCACGCCGACATCCACCGAGAGTCCGCCTTTGATGCGGCCCGTAACGCGGCCGGACACCACCAGGCCATCGTGATGCGCTTTCTCCAGATTTTCCCAGGAACGCAGGCGGCTGGCCTTCTGGTGTGATAGCAGAATGTAACCTTCCGGCTGCACTCCCTGGCGATCCACCATCACGTCGATCAAGTCGCCCGCTTGCACCGTGATGCTGCCGTCCGGCTGCGCGAACTGCTCGATCGGAACCAGGCCTTCGGACTTGTAGCCGAAATCGACGATGACGTCTGTCTCGTGGAGTTTTACGACGCGGCCTTGCAGCAGTTCGCCGTCGTGCGGCGGAGCGAAATGAGTGTAATCGTCGATGAGCTGCTCGTAGTCCGGCTCTTCCGGATACGGGCGGGTTCAGATTTTGCTCATCTGCTCTGCTGGCCATGGCCAAACTCCCGATTCATGCTACTACAACGGCATAGACGGGTAAGTCGCGAGAATTCAAAACGACAGGGTGATTCGACTCGAGACGTTCCCAACAGGCCCAATATCAGGCGACAAACCGTTGATACATCAGCACTTCAGCACTATAGCGGAGCCGTTGGCGGAAGTCAACCGATCAAGTAACCAAGCATCGCCCGCAGGCGCACTTAGGAGGGTTGCTAATTCCGTCCGCAGAGATCCGGCGTCTGACACATTCCTCCGGCGCACGAGGGGAACTCGGCAGCCTTGCCGCCCGCTTTTCCGCTGACGAGTGCGCGGCAAACGTTGAAAGCGTGGGGCTCAGATGCGATTCGCCGCAGTCGGGGCAGGCGACGCCGTCTCCATTGCGAACCAGCTTTTCAAATTTCGTTCCGCAATCGTCACAGATATATTCGTAAATAGGCATTTCGTCGGGCTCCCGGTGGGTTCGTTTTTCTAATTCTAGCGCAGCCGGGGGCGGGGGTGCGGATTGAAGCCGGCTTCATAGTTCCGGCAGAGCCTCCAGTCGTTCGAGCCAACCTCGAAAATGCGCACATTCCGCTCGCATCCTTTGAATGCCCACCGCACGAGCCGCCTGGGTTCCTTCAATGACTTTCCTATACGGATTGTAGATTTGAATGACGCGCTTCGAAGGTGCGGTGTTCGGATCGTTGTTGATATCCTCCGGTGTAGGAAAATCGTTACGGACGTGATGAAAGCGGTGGGCAAGGCTAGGCTGACCGATTGACTGCGCAAAAGCGTCCGGATCGCTGAAAAGCAGGCCCTCATATTCGTGGAGGGATAGGTAAGGAATGAATCGAACATCTGGCCGGAAACCAGGTATCTTCTGACAGATTTCGTCCTTCATCTCGCGTTCGATATGCTCGACCTTCTGAATGTTCGTGAGGTGGATCGGGGCGGGAGCGCCGGGAAAACCGGAGCCTAGGCCGTAATAATCAATCATCGTCGTACAGTACGACCGTTGATCTTGCTTGAGCTGGCTTAGGATGTCCTTTTCGACGCGGGCGTATTTAGATTCTTACCTCAGAGATCTTAAACAAGAGTAGTGCAACATTTGCTCAGGCGGCGAGCAGATCGACGATGTTTTGAATGGCGTTATCGGCTTTGTGATAGGCGGCTTCGAGTTTGCTTTTGGGCCGATGAGCGGCGTCAGGCTGATGGTGGAAGAGGCTGTTGGCTAACGGGCCGCAGAGGCGCTTGTGGAAGAGCAGGAACAGGAGCGCCACCTTGAGGCCTTTGTCGGTGAGCCGGTAGGCGTAGCGTTTGCCGTCGCGTTCCAGCAGAGCCATGGCCCTTTGATCTTGCGCAGATCGTAGCGGAGTTGGTTCAAGGCTATAAGGTTTCTGGCGAGAGCTGAAGGTGGTGAGGACGGCCTGGTGGATCTGCTTTGGCGCGCCCAGCCGCCGACAGTACGTGCCGCCGTGCAGCAGCACCTCCATCAGGCGGATGATGCGGGTGTCGTGGATCTTGATGCCGGGGTAGCTGCACGGAGCCGATGGATGATGGGCAGAGCCAGCCGCTGCAGCAGTGGGAAGTCCACATGGACGTTCAGGCATTGGGCCTGGAAGCTGGCGAACCGGTCGGTGATCGGCAGAGAACTTCTCGCGCACGGCGGCCAGATGGTCCAAGCCCTTCTTCAGGCCGAAATCGGCCAGGTTGTTGGAGCACAGTCTCATTGCGCAGGAAAGTGGAGAACTTCTCGTACTGCTTGACGAAGGCGTTTTTCCAGTAGGCGCGAAAGATGTGATGGCCGTGCTCGATCTGTTCCAGACGGTGTTCAGTTTGCCCTTCAGCTTCTTGGTGATGCGGGCTGCCGAAGATCTCGGCTGATCTTGTTGGCGGTCAGCCGCCACAGTCCGAATCTCGCAGGAGCGCTCGAAGATTCTGTGAATGGGGAAATTGCCGTTTGAAGATGAAGTTGCGGCAGTATTCGATCTGGTTGATGGCGTAGAAGCGGCGCAGATTCATCGCCGCGCGTTCGCGTCTTGGAGAACTTGGGCCCCAGGACCAAGGTCCAGTAGTCCAGGCGCTTGCGGATGACTTCCGGGTGAGTCGGTCGGCGGCCGCTTGCAGAGCCTGACGGATCGGCGACGGCCAGGAAGGCGTTGTCGTTCTTACGGAAGCCGACCTGGTCGCGGTTCAAGTCCTTGTTCGATGAAGAGTGGCCGTTGAGATAGTAGGTGGCCTGGAAAGGAAAGAACGATGCCACGCGCATCACGATCGGTCCCAGCATTTCGTCCCGGATGTAGAAATAGTAATGCGTGAAGCGGCTGCGCTGCGTGCCAGGATGCGGTAGTTGGGATCGTGCGTGGGAAACTTGGGGACGCGTGAAGCGGAAGGTGTGAGCCCTGCTCCATGCTTTTGAAGATGAAATAGACGCCGTACGGCGTCGCTTCTCCATGCGGCGCAGCGGGGCCGCACGTAATCCTCTTTGCGAACGCCCTTCTCGGCCCATTCGATGGGCAATGTTGTGGTTGCGGGCATAGGCCTCCACCCAATGCCCGATAATCGTTCGGTGCGCTGCGCAGAACTTCCTTGCTCGATCACCGGAACGCCAAGGACTCGCGGAAGAAATGAACCACTTGTTCGGGCCGGGACAATCCGCTCAGATAACCGTTGATGACGATCCGGTCAAAACAGTGGTATACAAAGAGCAGCAGGCTGCCAAACAGCCTTGTGAACGTCTCCATCGGTCGCCTCCTAGTGTTCTCGTCTTGACAACAAGATCATCGGACAGACGACCGGTGGAGTCAAAATTTCAAATATCTTTGGCTAGTATTTCCGCCGAGAACGATAGGGATGACATACACCTGGCTCGTCCATAAAGCCTCCGCCATAGGTCCGCTGACGAAGGACTCTTCAGTTGGCCCTTCGACTATCACGTAGACTCGGCTCAAGGACGCTCGTCGCCTTTCGGAACAGACTCCAGTAGCTTATCCTCTCGGGGACGGCCGCCTAGAAGATTCTTCAGCCAGAGCTCACCCAGTGTGTAGTCCTCAAGCATTCCGATAGATCGGCGGGTTCGAGCCTGCGGAACGTGGATTCTCCGTTGGTTCTCTCGACAACGACGATATCCTCTGGGGCAAACTCGTTCAGCAGTGGTGCGGACTGCGTAGAGATGATGACCTGGCGTGCAGCCGAATCTGCCGCTTGTTTGAATAGATTGCCGAGGAGCGTCAACGCGTAGGGATGCAGTCCTAGCTCGGGCTCATCGAAGAGCATCGTCGGAGGTGGGCTGGGCTGCAACAGTGCCGTCGCCATGCAGATGAAACGAAGCGTGCCGTCGGAAAGTTGATTGGCTCGGAATGGGTAATCAGAGTCTTTTTGCAGCCATTCCAATTGAATCATGTCAGGGCTCGTGGGCATTGGCCGCAGCTTGAAATCGTCGAAGAATGGAGCAGCGAGCCGTATGACGTCGCGAATCCTTGAGTAATGCCGCTGGTACGTTTGCTGAATGCGGTACAAAAACGGCGCAAGATTCTCGGCGTTTTGACGGAACATTTCATTGTCGTTCAGGGCCCGCGGGCGACGAACAGCGGCATTTAGACTTGTATCGTGAAAGTGGTAAACGACCCAACTAGAGATCGCGTCGAACACATAGCTCGGCACGCCGCGTGTCGTCCCCGATCTGCCTGGATCATCCTTGTGATCTTTCAGCCTTGCTTCAAAATGCCCAGAACCTAGAGGCAAACGGTCCTTCGTAAAGTTTCCAAAGAATACAGTTGTTTCGTCCGAAAACACCAGTCGATTGTCAGGGGTTGGCAAGAGAGAGAACTCGTATCCATTCCTGTCAAAATAGAGCTTTGCTACGAATTTTGGGGTGATCTTTGGTCCCAGGTAGAGGCACCCGTCCGCTCCACCTTCAGACGTGGCCAGCGCGACTTGGAGCCGTTGCTCAATCATTTCCCTCAGCAACCGGAAAAATCCAACGAAGTTGCTCTTGCCGGCACCATTTGCCCCAATGAGGACGTTCAAAGCACTGAGCTGAAAATCATCCAGCTTTCGGATGGACTTGAAGCCTTCAATTGTCAACTTCTTAATGGTGTTCGCCATTCTGGGATTCTGGAACTAGCGTAGCGAACTCTGCAACGCCCTGCGCGACGATTACTGCAGCAACGCCAGCGCGAGTTGATCGATGATCTTGGTCACCGGCGCGCCAGGCTCTTCGAAATTGTTCACCACAATCGAAAACGCCACGCGGCCGTGCGTGGCAGTATCGGCGTAACCGGAGAGCGCGCGGACGTGATCGAGCGTTCCGGTCTTGGCGTGAATAGCGCGGGCCTCCGGATGCTCCGCGAATCGAGCGCTCAACGTTCCATCCTCGCCGCCGACGGGAAGCAGCGCCAGCCATTGTTCGCGGTATTTGGATTGGTTCATATACGCGAGGAGCTTCGTGATTGCCGCCGGTGTCACGAGCGTCGCGCGCGAGAGGCCGCTCCCGTCGGTGAACTGGTGATCGGCCTTCGAGACGCCGATGCCGGCCAGGAAATCGTCCATTTCCTTAAGCCCTGCCTCGCGGCTGCCCGTGCGCCCCGCCGCCACGGCCACTTCGCGTAACAGCATCTCGGCGTGGAGGTTCTGGCTGACTTTGTCCACCACCTGCAGCAGATCGATCAGGGGCGGAGACCGGTGCTCGGCGATCACAATTTTCGGCTCGGGCCTGGTAACAGTACTCTCATCCGGGAGACGATGGGTTGCCGCAGCCTCGCCTCGGATCGTGACGCCCCGGCGCAGCAGCGCGTCGCGCAATACCTCGGCGGCGTAGAGCGCCGGATCGCCGATTGCAAGCTCTTGCGTATATCCGGCGTCGCCTTTCGGAATCGTGCCCCAAATGTGCAACTCGCGGCCCGATGCGCTGCGATAAAACTCGATCTTCCGTTCGCCGCGCTCAGTAGTAATCACGCGATTATCGATCACGAAGTTTTCAAACAGCGGCGCGAGCGTGATGCGAGCCAAGCCACCCGCATGGACGGCCGGGCGCAGCGTTAGTGAGAAGCTGTTGTCATCAAGGATCAAAGCGCTCACCGGCGCACCATATTCACGCGTGGCACTGTCGGAAGACCACGGACCGGGCTGCGGCTCCCAAACATAGCGCGTGTCGTCGCCAACCACGTTGCCATCGATGCGCTTCAGCCCGCGCGCGATCAGTTGATCGGCCAGCTCTTCGATGGCGCTGAATGTGTAGACCGCGCCCGGCGCCGCGTGGTTGCGATACGGATACTCGCGCCCGGACAGGCTCGGATCGCCGCCGCCGACGAGTTCCAGATTGCCCGGCAGCGTGCCTTCGGGATCAATCAGAACCTGCGCGGCAATTTGCGTGGTCAACCGGTAGTCCGGGCCAAGCTTAGCAAGCGCCAGCGAAGTGGTAAACAGCTTCATGTTGGACGCCGGGACGAAGAGGCGTTCGGAATTGCGCGCATACAGCACGTGTCCGTCATTGAGCTGAACAACTTCAATGCCCACGAACGCGTGCGACAGAACAGGAGCGGCAATGATCTGGTCGAGCCGCGACGCGAGATCAGCGGCACTCGCCAGACGGGACGGCCAACGTCAGTGCCAGGAGCGCGCGCATTCACTGCTATTTTAGTGCGATCTTGCGAACCGTCGACTCCACCGGCCCGCTCCCCGCCTTCTTCTTCCCCTCGTTGTCGTACTCGATCCCAGCCCGTGTTCGCGAGGAAGTAGAACGTGTCGCCCACGATCGTTCCGTGCGTCGGCTCGCCAAGCTCCGGCGTGTTGGCTTCCAGCACTTGTTGTTTTTGAAGGTCTAACGAAAAGCGCACGATGCGCGCGGGCGTAGTTCCGTTTTGCACTGCGATGAATGCGTCGTGATAAACGTACAGCCCATCGATGCCGTTCAGCGCGACGTCATCCGCTGGCTTCATCCACTTCACCGCGCCTGTGGCCAGCGTGATGGCTGCGATGCCTCGCACGTAATCGGGGACATACAGCGTCTTCTCGTCCGCGGAAAGAGCCGGGGTTTGCGGCGATGGGAACTCGCCCGGAACATCCAGCCGCTCCAGTTGCTTGGCTCCTAGCCGCAGCCGCAGCACTGCACCGTTAATTCCTTCCGACACATAGATCTCGCCCGCGCGGCTGATGGTCATGTCTCCGAGCAGGCCCTTCACCGGCGATTCGATCCGCTGTTTGAGCGCGCCTGAATCCAGATCGAAGGCGAGCAAGGCCGTTTTGTCTTTATCAGCCGCGTCACAATCTTCGCAGTGCGGCGCCCAGCCGGTTGCAGCCCACAGGATCCGGCGTTTCGAGTCCACTCGCAGCGCGAGAACCGGCCAATCCGCCTTCGCGAACTCTCGTCCATCCGCCGTGACGATCTTCGACTTTCGAACGCTGCTCACGAAGAAATGCCGGGTCGAGGGATCGTAGGCGATGTCCTCGGGAATCAGATCGCGCTCCGCGAGCGTGAAGGCGGCAGCGGAATGGCTCACCGGCTTCTTGTTGTCATCGATCTGTTTGACGATCGCAGCAAACTCGTTTGACTTGCGCAGCGATGAGAAATCCTCGTCGGCGGCAAAATCATAAATCAAGCCCATTCCAGCGAGGTTCCGCAGCCCGGCCAGCGCAGACTGCGTATCTCCCAGCACCGCGTCCGAAGCAGCGAGATTATAGATGACCCGCGGATTCCCCGGCATCAGCGGCTTCAACTCTCGCAGGACGTCGCGGAGCTTGGCGTAATCCTTCGCTTTGATGGCTTGGCCCGCCGCGCGATTCAGTGCCACCCAACGGGGTTCCGGATCAGCGGCGCGGAGCAGCAAGGCCGCACAGCCAAAGATCAAAATAGCTCTCACGATCCGGCTCGTGTGACTTCCGCCAGGCTGCTCAGCTTCGACTCCAGCATGATCAGCAGCACCAGCACAAAAACCATACACGTACCGAGCATGGGAAGAATCATCACCGCTTGAATGCCCCACGCTTCCGCGAAGTAGCCAAGCACCCAGGGCGCGAGAAAGCCGCCCGTCATCGCGAGCGAAAACAACCCATTGTAGAAGCCGGGATGGTAGTACGGAAAGCGGTGCGCGATCTTTTCTACCACCAGCGGATAGATGGAAGCATAACCGGCTCCCACGAACAACACACCCATCACCGCGCCGAACAGATTGTTGGTGGACGCCAGCACCACCGTTCCCATCAAAGCCGACGCGACCGAGCCCAGCAGCAGCACCGCGCGGTTGAGCGCTTCATCACTAGTTGCGAAACCAGCCGGCCCACCAGCAGCGCCGCCCAGTAAAACGCCAGCAGCAGTAGTGAGGCCGCGGGACTGATCCCCAGCCTGCGGATCAGAAACAGCGGCAGCCAGCCGGCGATGGACCACTCGTTTCCGAATTGAAAGAAGAGGAGGAGACTGAACAGCACGGCGCCCGGATTCTTGAAATCGCGCAGCGCTTGGGAAACCGGAAGCGTTTGAATCGCGGACGCGCCAGGCAGATCCGCGTTCCAGCACGCCACGGCGTACAGCCCTGGGAGCGCCGCGAACAGAATCAAGATGCTCGCTACCGTGTACACGTAATACGTTCCGGCAACCAGCAGCGCGGTGAGCAGACTGCCGGTGCCGAACAGCAGCCCGGCCAGATTCACCGTAGCCGCGCGATCGCGCTGATAGATGGGCGAGATGGCATGGAATACCCCCGCGTTCAACAATCCTGCGCTGAACCCGATCCCGAAAACGCCAACCAGCCTCCAGGAGGCGGGCGCCGGGGGCGACGAAATCGCCAGGAACAGAAATGCGCCGCAGGCCAGCGTGCTGGCCGTAAGGATCAGGAACTTGATCCCCCGGCTGGCCAGCAGAAGATGTGCGGCGCCCACCGAAACCAGCAGTCCCAAGGCCAAGCTGAAGAAATAGGCGCCAACTTCGGAAAAACCCGAATGTAGGTGATAGCCCCAGGCCGGGAGGATCGCCCCCAGGAAGGACATCAGAACGCCTGAGACCAGGAACGCGGCCAGCGACCGCCAGGCGCCGGGAGTTGTGGGATTTGCTCCCTCGGGGTCAAGCTGCAACTGAGCGACGCTCGACATTCAGTGGCTATTGTACCCCTAAGTCCCAAATCCTGTAGACGCAAGGACCGCCCCTCTTCCACAAACGGGATTTCGAGAACTGGCGTGCCTGCGCTTCTATGGATTTAGCGCTGGGTTCTCAATTGCTCCCACCGAGGATGTAGGGTTGATCTCAGGAGGCTTTTTAGGGGAGTTGCCTCCGGTCTTCGTCAAGAGCCTCGCGCATGCTGCGGGGCTCTTTTTATGCTACTCACCCCACAAATTGTGGATCGCAAGTGCAGCCAATCTACAGGTCGTATAGCCGGAGAAAGTGTTTGACACGCTGCAATCTCTGGTTTTATGATGAGGACATCACTGAGAAAGGAGGTGGTCCAGTCTAACATGGGTATATGTAGTGACTGTAACCGTAGCTTTAATTCCACGCGCGAGGTGGCCGACTGTTAAAGTCGACCTGTCAAACGTTCAGGTTTCGTTCAGTGGACGAAGCCGCTGTTCCTGTGGACCGGCCGCTTCCCTGCGCGATTCTTAAGTAACACCTGGGATTAGCCTAGGCTACCTGACCCCCGTATGGCCTGCTCTGGCTGTGCGGGGGTTTGTATTTTGCCGGTCTTCGATTTGAAGCAGGACAGCGCTTGACGGGTGCGCTACACTGAGATTTCGAAAGGACTGCGATGAAAGCCGCCATTCACCCCGCCTACGAAGAGATCAATGTGATCTGTGCTTGCGGGAGCACCTTCAAGACACGCTCCACCCACAAGGGCGACATCCGCGTGGAAATCTGCTCCAGCTGTCACCCGTTCTTTACCGGTCGCCAGAAGCTGGTGGACACCGAAGGCCGCGTGGACCGTTTCCAGAAGATGATGCAGAAGTCCAAAGACTTGAAGGATCAGAAGGTCAAGAAAGCCGCCAAGCAGCCTGTGGCCACGCGGTAAGCTCGTTACCGCTTCTCCTGCTGTTTCGCTTTCGCCTCGCGCTCTGCGTGCAGCTTTTCGTATTTCGGAAGCTGGTCCGGCGTCAACATCGTGCGTACCCGCTGGTAGTGATCTTCCCCGATCTGCCGGATCTCCTGATTTTCCCGCTCGCGGGCTTCCCGGAAGCGCATTTCGGTTTGATCCAGCATGGCCCTCAGTTTGTCCACCTGATCGTCGGTCATGCTCAGGCGCGATCGGGTCTCTTCAATGTAGCGGCGCCTCCACTCGTTGGGCGGCAGTGACGAGCTGCCGCTGCTCCGAGCCGTGGGTGGATTATAAGTGCGGTATCCGAGAGCGCCGACTACCGATCCGCTCACAAAGACGAGCAGGAGGTAAAAGGCAATCGGTAGGGTCTTCCGCGTCATCGTCCGTTTGGTTCAGTATAGTCGACTCGAATGCCTACCGCGGCGAGATTCTCGGTTGGATTGGCGTCCGCCAGCACGTCTACGTAATTCCCGCTCACTCCCTGACGATCAGTCTTGGAAACCGGCGCCTGGAGCATGATCCCCAGGAGCAGGCAGATGGCGGCGGCCGCGACCACGAAAACCTGCGTCAGCTTCTTCAACCGAACGAGGAAGAACTGCCGCCCTTCGATCTTGCGCCACAGCTCCGGCATGAAGTTCACAGTCCCCTCGGGATCCGGCACGGCAGCCCGGTATTGCTCGAAGAGATGGTCCAGTTCCTGATTCTGATCCATAGCGCGTTCTCGGCGCCTCCTCAACTCGTCTCGACTATTCTATACCCCTATTGCTCTCCGGTTTTGCCACCCTTGCCCCGCTTGGTAGCCTGGTAGGCGTTCAGTACCCTCTGCCGCGCCCGGAAAAGCCGAACCTTTAAAGCATTTTCGTTTACTGAGTAAATCTTTTCAAGCTCTTTTAACGAGAGCCCTTCCACTTCTTTCAGCGTCAGAAGAATTCGATCCTGCTCGGAAACTGACTGCAGCAGCGAATCCACCAATTCCTTGACCTGCTTGAGACGCTGCTCCTCGCCGGAAGCTTTTCCTCCGGCGGCCGCGTCCGCCATCATCACCTGCTGCTCGCTCAGATCCGACATCCGAGCTTCATTTCGCCGGCGCTGCTTTCGCAGATAATCATACGAAGCATTCACCGTGAGCCGGTACAGCCAGGGCTCAAATACTTCCGGCGTCCTCAGTTGATCGAGCGAATAATACAGCCTCAGAAAAACTTCCTGAGCAACATCCTCCACATCTTCCGGCCGCCCGATCAGCCGCGCGATCGTTCCTAAAATCCTCTTCCTGTATGCAACAACAACCTGGTGGAAAGCGGCATCGTCGCCCTTTTGGGCCCTCTGAATCAGCTCAAATTCAACCAGCATGCGGCTCTAGAGTGCTAGCCGCCCGTTCGACATATGAGGCGTACCAGCAAATTGCTAGGTTACAAGGGCTTGGGGAGGAAAGCAAAGCCCAAAGGAGCCAGAGGCCAAATTTCGGGGATTTTCTGCATGCAAGAATCGAAATCTTAGTAGGATCAATCGCTTGGCCCGGACCTGGAGCCACCTCGGTTCAGGGAAACACCCGTCGGCTCGACGTTTCGCACCCAGTCCCGTTGTTCCATGGAAGTTCTAGTCGTGAGCTGGACAAGCACATAGCTAGTTGTGTCGAGTGGAGAAGGTCCGCACTTCGATTTGGAACGCTCGATCAAGTCGCAATATGATTCGCCCGTGCGTTGGAGGTACCGCTTGGTTGGTAAATCCCTTCTTGAAAATCTGCCTAACATCCGGGAAGAACGCACCAGCGTCTTAGTGACACTTCTTCAAGTGATCGGAAGCGCCATGCTAAAATCACTTTGTCCCTCCCCCCGCAAGCACGATGGATTTTCTTCAGGGCCTGAATCCGCAACAACAAGCCGCCGTGTCCCACGTCGAAGGTCCGCTGCTATTGCTGGCCGGCGCCGGCAGCGGCAAAACGCGCGTGATCACGCATCGCATGGCGCACCTCATGGAAGCGCACCGCGTCCCCGGCCCTTGCATCCTGGCGGTTACGTTCACCAATAAAGCCGCCGAAGAAATGCGCTCGCGGGTGAACAATCTGATCGGCGCCGGCGGCAAAGACGGCCCGCTGGTCTCCACCTTCCATTCCTTCTGCGTGCGCCTGCTGCGGCGCGATGGCGCGAGCCTGGCTGAAATCCGCAACGGCTTCACGCGCCAGTTCACCATCTACGACGACGACGATCAGGTGGCCGTCATCAAATCCATCTTTCGAGGCCTCGGCCTGGACGAAAAGTTCATGCAGTACCGCGCCGTCTGCTCCTGGATCAGCCAGAAGAAGAGCCGCAAGGAATCGCCCGCTGACGTCTACGGCGCATCCACCGATCAGAAAACTTCGCAGCTCGCCTCCATTTACGAACAGTACGAAGGCCGCCTGCATCAAGCCAATGCGCTCGATTTCGACGACCTGCTGCTCGAAACCGTGCGAGCTGCTCGCTCACGATGCCAATCTGCGCTTCCAGATGAATCGCCGCTTCGAATTCGTCATGATCGACGAATATCAGGACACCAATCGCAGCCAGTATGAGCTGATGCGCTTGCTCACCGAAGCGCATAAGAACATCTGCGTGGTGGGCGATGAGGATCAGTCCATTTACGGCTGGCGCGGCGCCGACATCCGCAACATTCTCGACTTCGAGCGCGATTTCCCGAACGCCGCCGTGATTCGTCTGGAGCAGAATTACCGGTCGACCAAGAACATTCTCGAAGCCGCCAGCGCGGTGGTCGCCAACAATACCGAGCGCAAAGGCAAGTGGCTGTGGACCGAAGCCGGCGCGGGTGAAAAGATCGGTCGCTTCGAAGCTTTCGATGGCGAGCAGGAGGCGCTGTTCATCGCCGACACCATCGACAAGCTGCTCTCGGTGAACCCCGCGCAACGGGCGGCGGTGCTGTATCGAACAAACTTTCAGTCGCGCCAGATCGAAGAAGCGCTGCGCCGCTACAACCGCGATTACGTGGTGCTGGGCGGGTTCAGCTTCTATCAGCGCGCCGAAGTGAAGGACGCGCTGGCCTATCTCAAAGCCGTGATCAGCCCGCAGGATTCGGTCAGCCTGCTGCGCATCATCAACACGCCCGCGCGCGGCATCGGCAAGAGCACCATCGAGCAGATCGAGCAATACGGATTGCAGAACGAGTTGAGCGTTTGGTCGGCCATCGGCCGCATGCTGGAAGAAAATCTGTTCCCGGGCGCGCGCCGAATCGGCGTTGCGCATTTTCAAAAGCATGATGGAAGAGCTGGCGACGGCCGCCGCCGAAGGGAAAGTAGATGAATTGTTGCGCGAGATCCTGGATCGCACCGGTTACGCCCGCATGCTTGAAGCCGACAACGATCCGGAAGCCGAATCGCGCCTGGGCAATCTGAACGAATTGGTGAACGCAGCATCCGAAGCCGCCGAGCGCGGCGAGACCATCGCCGAATTTCTGGATCACGCGGCCCTAGTCTCCGATACCGACAACCTGGACGAACGCGCGCCCGTCTCGCTGCTGACGCTGCACAACGCCAAGGGCCTGGAGTTTCCGATCGTGTTCCTGGCCGGCATGGAGGAAGGGCTGTTCCCGCACATGCGTTCGCTCGATTCAAAGGCCGCCATGGAAGAAGAACGGCGGCTCTGCTACGTTGGCATGACGCGCTCCGAGAAGCGGCTGTTCCTGACGTCGGCGCGTTATCGCCGGCGCTTTGGCGGCGGCCAGCAGGAAGCCACCATTCCATCGCGATTCTTGCGCGAAGTCCCGCGGGCACTGGTGGAAGACCTGGGCCAATCGCGCCAGCGCGTCTCACAAAGCAGGCCGCAGGTCGATCTCTTCGCCGAACAATACGAAGTACGCGAATCGGCCAAGCGCAATCTCTACACCGGCAAAACGTACAACTCCGTCGAAAACATCCAACAGTTCTTTCAGGAGCGAGGAAAAGCACCAGCGCCACCAGCCAGCAGCCACCAGCCACAGGCCGCGCCCCAAATCCCTAAACCCCAACCCCCGACCCCGCAGGCCCGGCCACCTGCCGGGCGTCGTGGCTTCCGCGCTGGCGCCATGATCCGGCATCCCAAATACGGCCGCGGAACGGTGCTGCGTCGCGAAGGCGATGGCGAGGATGCTAAGCTCACGGTAAGCTTTCCCGGCTATGGTTTGAAGAAGCTGGTGGAAAAGTACGCAGGAATCCAAGAGGATTGAACACTCAAAACGAATGAATACCAAGTCCATCACAGACAGAGCAGAGCGCAAGAAAGTCAAGCGCGCAGCCCGCAAGAAAGCGGCCCCCAAAGCCAAGCGGGCATCCGGAGTCGCTCGCGGCTCCATGAAGAAAAAAGTGCAGCACATGACCAAGGGCCAGAGGAAGCGCTAGTGAGCTGAGCGCTTCCCCCGATGAACCAGCTCCTCCGCACCAAAAGCATCGACGCTCTCATCGCGGCTTCCGAAGAGCCCGACCGGCGGCTGAAGAAATCGCTGGGCGTTTGGAGCCTGATCGCGATGGGTGTGGGAGCGGTCATCGGATCCGGCATTTTCACCGTCACAGGCACTGCGGCGGCGGGCGAGCATTTCCTGGCCAAGTCGATTTTCAAAGCGCCGGTGCTTGACCTGTTGCTGAAAGGCGGAGCCGCATCCACGCTGAGCGGCCGGCTGGGCGCGGGCCCGGCTATCTCGTTGTCCTTCGTGCTTGGTCGCGATCGCTTGCGGATTCGCCGCCATCTGCTATGCCGAGCTGGCGTCGATGATCCCGATCGCCGGCAGCGCGTACACCTATTCCTACGCGACGCTGGGCGAAATCTTCGCCTGGATCATCGGCTGGGATCTGATTCTCGAATACGCTTTCTCCAACATGAGCGTCGCGGTCGGATTCTCGGCCTATGTGAACGACCTGCTCGACAACCTGTTCCACTTCCATCTGCCAACGCAGCTCTCGCAGCCCATTTTTGAAGAGGGCCAGCGCACCGGCGCCTGGTTCAATCTGACGGCTTTCATCGTGCTGCTGGTGCTGAGCTATGTGCTGGTGCGCGGAGTCCGCGAGAGCGCGCAGACCAACAACACCATGGTGGTGATCAAGATCGTCGCGATCCTGCTGTTCGTCTTCGGAGCCGCGCACGCCGTGAACACCGGCAACTGGCATCCGTTCATGCCAAACGGTTACTCGGGCGTCCTTTCGGGCGGCGCGATCGTCTTCTTTACGTATATCGGATTCGATTCGGTATCGACAGCCGCCGAGGAATGCGGCCGTCCGCAGCGCGACATGCCGATCGGAATCTTCGCGACGCTCGCGGTCTGCGCGCTGCTTTATGGCTCCGTCGCGCTGGTGCTCACCGGCATCGCGCACTGGGACACGCTGAACAACGACGCGCCGGTGGCCAACGCGCTCAAGATGATCGGCATGAACCGGCTGCGGCTGATCGTTACGGCCGGCGCTCTGCTGGGCATGTTGTCGTCGCTGCTGGTATTTCAATACGGCCAAGCCCGCATCTGGTTCGCCATGTCGCGCGACCGCTTGCTGCCCGGGATATTCTCGCGCGTGCATCCGCGCTTCCAGACGCCGCACATCAGCACCTGGGTGGCCGGCTTCGTGGTCGGCATTCCCGCCGGCATCTTCGACGTGAGCTGGTTCGCCGATCTCTCGAACATCGGAACATTGTTCGCGTTCATTCTGGTTTCGGCCGGCGTGATCGTGCTGCGGAAGAAGCAGCCCGAGCGCCCGCGCGGCTTTCGCGTACCCTGGGTCCCGCTTGTTGCCGGGCATTTCGATCGTCTGCTGCCTGGTGCTGATGCTCAGCCTGCCGCTCGAAACCTGGCTTCGTTTTTTCGTTTGGCTGATCATCGGCCTGTTCATCTACTTTGGTTATGGGAAGAAACGCACCGCTGTTTTGGTTTAGCATCATTTTTTGCGCCGCGTGGCTTGCTCTCGCTCAAGACGGCTGGCGCAAACCCGATCAACTCGTTCGCGCGCTTGAGCTGAAGCGATCCGACATGGTCGCGGTGCTGGAACCGGAGCGCTTCCTAGCGCCTCGCATTGCCGACCGCGCGCGAGTGCTCGTGGACGTGAACGATTCGGCCGTATCAGCCCATACAGTGGATGTCATCGTTCTATACGACGCACTCCACGGTGTTCAACATCGCGCCGAATTCTACTCAAAGCTCCATCATCTGCTGCGGCCCGGTGGCCGGGTGGTCAACATCGATTTTTTCAGCGACCCGCCATCCGTGAACCCGCCCGAAGCGAAGCTTTCGGAAGCCCAAGCCGTCCAGGAATTCGCCGCCGCGGGTTTTCGCATAACGAAGACGGTTAGTTTCCTGCCCTTCCAATACTTCCAAGTCTTCGAATAGACTTCGACTAAGGTCCCGTACTTGGAATTGGCGGGTCCTGGTACCAAACGCTCGACTTTCCTATTCGGTATCTCTAAGGCCGCGTTCAAGATGTTAACGCTTGGAGACACAATCCGAACCCGCCGCCCTGGCCGTAATCGAGACCGCTGCCGCGGCCGAGCAAACCAATGCCGATCAACATGTTGAAGCTGCTCCCCTCAAGGCTGCGCCCCGTTGGTGGGACGGGACGGGAATAGAAATTGTCCGCGCCACCCGCTCGTGGGTGCAGTACGGAACCGTCGCATTTGCGGCTATCTGTATAATCATCGGCGCCGTGGAAGCCCTGTTCGGCCGCTAAAGCCGCTCAGTGAAACACCTTACAATTTTGGGCCGGCGACTGTATAAATTTGGTTGCAACTTCGTCCAGGAAGAGCGAAAATACGTATGGAACTAGCTCACTCCTCCGAGGGCTATCCGAATCCCGCCTTGTCCCCCGCGGATAGGGCGGGTTTAATGTTTATGGCCCACCTCAGCGCCCGTTCGAAAGAAACATCATCCATTCGATAGTGGATTCGAAGCGCTGCGCTAGTCACGGTTACCTTGCGTTCCCCCGTGCGTGTTGAAGACGTCTCAGCATTTGGGAGTCGATTACCATGTGTGACTATTCGCTGCATACGTTTCCCAATCGCCTTGCTACCGACGGTGAGGATCTGGTCGTTCACAGGTTCGCCGCCGGCTCACTCGGTTTGGCGTCACCAGCCGATCTCGGCCCGGTGATCTCCGCCGCCAATTCCGCCAAGCCTTGGTCGTGGTCCCGCATCAAGCAATGGTTCCAGGGGCCAAGCTGGCGATTAGAGGCGCAACGTCGGATTCCGGCGGTGTGTGTGCCGCCTGGCGCGCGCCTCATTGTGCGCGACATTCCCAAGAACCTGCAACGCGAGCTGAGTGTGAGCCAGACCGAGGAAGTGGAATTCATTCAGACCACCGCCGAGGTTAACGTATATCGCGATGCCGTCCGGTTCCGCAATTGCCGCCAGATTCTTCTGCAGGAATTACGGGAAGGGCAGCGCGTTCGCGTGATTTCCACTTCCGTGATGGAGCCAGAACCGGCTCAAGTGAACTGGGACCGCGTCTTGGCCCGGTAGATTCAGCCCCCGGCTGTTGGGCGAAAGTGCAGGTCAACGGTATATCCCGCGACGTTCACTTGCATCATGTAAAGAACGTCGATCTTCGCCCGGCCCTCCGATATTGTGACGTGAACGTCGTCATGGCTGACGGGGAGGCCTAGTGCGGCGGCTTTGGCCAGTATTTGCGCCTGGACGGCTTCCGCCGGCCGCTTGGCTGTCGAAGGGTCCTCGGCCAGGCTGTTGACGTAGGATTGCAATTGCCAATTGCCGGCGTAGGGCGGTAAGAGAACCACGCCCACGCCGATCAGGATCAGAAGCACGGCTGCGCCTGCGATCACTCGCGGCGCCCGCGCTGTCACCGTTTCGTTTCCTCCAGGGCTTCCAGTTCCTTCCAGATGTCGTCGCCGTGGCGCTCCCAGTCGGGCGACTTGGAAGTGAAGTGAACTTCAGGCACTTTCAGCGTGCCGTGGCCGTAGAGACAAATGTATTCCATGCGCGGCTGGCCAATCAGGAACATATTCGGCCAGGAGCCGGCGGCAACGGGCATGCGCAGCTTGCGCAAACACGTGCGGCAGCGATAGCGCTGATCCCAGATGATGAGGTGCACCACGCCGAAGCAAGCCAGGAAATACAGGAGCATCGCACTGGTAAAGCCCAGGTCATGTCCGAAGGGCTTCTGTTCGAAGGCCGGGACAATGGTGCCGCGGAAGCTCACCACGATCGCTGCCCATACCACGCGCATGACGATCCCGGCGGCCGCCAGTTTCAGTAGCAAGTACCCCCAGTATTTCATGAATGTTAGATTCCTCTCGCGATCTTCAAGTTCCCGCGTCCCTGCAATTCTAATCGGCCCGGCGTCAGTTTTTCAGGAGATTCCGCGCCAGGAATAAGACGTTGGCCGGACGCTCCGCCAATCTCCTCATAAAATAGGGATACCACGCATCGCCATACGGCACATAGAGCCTCAGACGAAATCCGTCCGCCACCAACCGGCGCTGCAACTCGCGTCCGACGCCGTAAAGCATCTGAAATTCAAAACGATCCGAGGCGATCTTTCGTTCCCGAATGTAGGCGGTGGCCCTCCGCAAAATATTTTCATCGTGCGTCGCGATGGCTGGATACGTGCCGTGATCGAGCAATTGCAGCATCAAGCGGATGTAGTTCGCATCCACGTCTTTCTTGCGCGGAAAAGCCACGTCGTGTGACTCGCGATACGCGCCCTTGCAAAGGCGCACTGGGACCGATTGCCGGCACAGGTTCTCGATGTCGCTCTCGCTGCGATACAGATACGCTTGGATGACGGCGCGAACGCTTCCGTACTTGGCGTGCAGTTCCGTGACCAGCGCAAGCGTGCGGTCGGTGTACTGGCTGGATTCCATGTCCACTTCCACCATGCGGCCGATGGATTTAGCCTGCGCCACCAGGCATTCTATCGCGGCACGGCAGGCGGCCTCGGAAAAATCCAAACCGAGCTGCGTGAGCTTCACCGAAACCGTGGCCTGCAAATTCAAGGCGCGCGATTTGCGCGAGCGCGGTCAAATACGCGTCGCGCGATTGCTCGGCCTCCGGAAGCGAAGTGACGCTCTCTCCGAGGTGATCCAGCGTCGCGAGGTATCCGTCGGCGTTCAGCTTTTGGCAAACCGCGAGTTCGCGTTCGAGCGTGGAGCCGGCGACGAAGCGCGACGTCAGGCGATCGGCGACCGGTGAAGTTTCCATCCAGTGACGAAGCCACGGCTGGCGGGAAAGCACCAAGAGCAGGCTGCGGAGCACGCAATCTCAGGATACTAGGTTCGGAGGGAAGGTTCCGTGAATAGTGGGTTAACGCCGCCCAATCACACCAAGCTCGGCAGGTCCAGATTCCCCCGTCAGTTTAGTCGGATCAACACTCCATCCTCCCACGACTGTCATGACATCAGTCTCGTTGGGAGTCCATTTATCAGCGGGTAGGTTCGAGAACGCCAGTTTGCGCTCGGCTTCCGTTCTGCGTCCGGTGTTCGCCCACACGTCTCCCTGCTCGCCAATGTAGGCGAAGGACCCTGCAATGTGGCCGTTCCTGGCAAGAATCCAGTGATGGTATTCGATCACTCGGTGTGATGCAAATCCTTGCGCTTCGCCGAAAGCGGAACTGAGATCCCTCACGAGGCCCACGACGCCTTCGAGCGCGCGGTGATCACCGGAAACGCCCACGCTCCAACGGCAAGTGTCCATCCTTGAACTGGAGCCGTCACGAAAACCAGGGTCGATCGTGCCAACTCTTTGCGATCGTAAAATTGCATCGGCAACCCTGCACCCAGGTTGCCGGACGTCGATCCTCGAGTTTGAGATAAGAAACGAGATCCGTCGTTTTCACCGTCCTCACGGCCAGCCACGCCATCTTGTAGCCGAACGCGACTGGGCCGGTTGCAGTTGCTGAACTGCTTTTCTGCCCGAATAGGGTTCTCGACAATAGTGAGAGAGCGCCAGCGATCACGGTGCGCCGTTTACTCATTCTCACCATGCTACACTCGCTTCGGGCTCTAAGTGTGGTTACAGGCGGTCCTTGAGAAGCTCCTCCACATCGCGGCGGCCATGGAGAATGGCAACAATCTGTAAGGGCTTCGTTTCGGGACGGTAAACGATCAAGTACGAGTCGCCAATGCCCGGCGCCAGGCCTTCCGGAAAGATATGCTATTTTCTCACAGATGACGGATTCAACCCGGTCGGCCATCTCAAGGCTTCCGTTGTTCTTGATGTAGCGCCAAATTTGAACCAGATCCAGGGCGGCCTCCGGTGCAAGAACGTAGCGCCTCCTCATTCAAGGCTGGGCCTTTAGCTTGGCAAGGTGGGCGTCCAGTTGGTCTTCCGGGATACCCTCGCCTCGGTCAAGCTGATCGATGCCGCGCCTGATCTTCGCGTTGATCGTGTTCTTGTTTTCTAGTAGCCAGCGATCCTGTTCTTCCTGCGTTTCGAGAAGGTGGAGCAATGCTTCCTCCGCGCTGGCGGCGCCGGTCGCTTGAATCTGCTTTTGGATTCGAGCCTCCAAAGCCGTATCGTGGATTTCGATGTTCATGGGCGGTTCCTGACTGGTCTCTCTTAGAGTAGGTGATACGCGCGACTCATGCTAACGCCCAGTCAATAGCTTCTCAATACGCGCAAGAAATAGTGGCGAATTCGGGCTTGACAGGCCGGTCTCTATATGCTACACATTGTAGCGCTACAATGAGTCGCTTAAAAACAATCTTACGTAATCCATTCACCGATCTGGAGCAGGCCATCATGGCCAGCATCTGGCGGCGCGGTTCCGCCACTGCGGAACAGGTGCGGGGGGACTTGGCCCCCCAGCACAAGCTCAAAGAATCGAGTATCCGGACCTTGCTCGGGCGGCTGGAGAAAAAGGGGCACCTCAAGCACTCGGTGGACGGGCGAACTTACGTGTACACGAGCGTCGAGGGGCCGCAGAGTTTTGCGATCCGGGCCGTCCGGCAGTTGATCGAGCGCTTCTGCGCAGGCTCGGCGGAGCAGCTTCTGGTTGGACATGGTGGACCACGAAGTGCTGGATGCAGGCCAATTGCGGCGTCTGGCGGAGAAATTGATAAAGAGCCGAGATTGAAAAGAAGCCGAAAAGGAGGTAGCTCAAATGGACTGGGTGAGTTTAAGCAACATCACTCGTGAATTGGCGGCACGGATGGCGGACGCCTCCGTACGCGCCGCTGGTGCTCGCCATGCTGGCGCTCTTGCTGCTTACCCTTTATTCGGCGGAGCCCCACCGCACAGCACACGGTGTGGACATTGGTTCTAGCGGGAATGCTGGCGTTGCCTTTCCTGCAGCCCGTGGTCCCGGCCACGCACCTGCATCTGCCGCAAGCGCTGACGCCGCGGCGCGTTCTGCCGTTGTTCGTTTGAGCGGCGGATCCGGCTCGGACGCCCGCACCGATACCTCCCGCGCCGGCAAGAAACAGCTCACACTCTTGCCCCCACTTTGGCCGCTATTCGTCATGGCGGCGTATCTCGCCGGCGTGTCGCGTTATTCGGTGCCCGCCTGCTGGGCGGCGTGCTGTTGACGCGGCGGGCATTGCGAATGACTCGCGCGATTCCATCGAGGAGTTGTGGGAGTATTACGAACTCATCGCGAATGCAAACGTCGACCTGAGTCTGGAAGAGTCGGATTTCGTGCGAGTCCCGCTGACAATGGGATACGAATCTCATGCGCGTGATATTCTTCCGGCGGATTGGCGCGAGTGGCCGGCAGGCAAAACGTGAAGGCCATTCCTGGCGCACGAATTGGCACACGCGCGGCGTCGCGATCCTCTCATGTCGTCTAGCCGTCGCGATCAACAAGTGCGTGTTTTGGTTCCATCCACGTCGCGTGGTGGCTGGAGCGCCGATTGCCCGTACTGGCCGAGCATGCGGCAGATGACGCGGCATTGGCGGTTTCATTTGATTCTCAGGCTTATGCGCGTCTGCTCCTGGATACTGCCGCCCGAGTGGATACCGCGAGGCGGTCGATTGATCTGGCATTCTGCCGCGATGAGCGGACCCGTGGTCGCACAGCGCATCCGGCGCGTGCTGGACATGCGTGCGATGGAGCGGCTCAAGCCGCTGGGCAAGATCGGCTGGGCGATGCTCGTGGCTGTTGGAGCATAGTGCTGATTTGGATTTCAACAGCCGTCGATATTCCCCGCCTCGTTGCTGGCCAGGCGAATGACCCGGCGGGCGCCAAAGAGTTTCCGTTCCAGATGACAGCCGAGCAAGTTGCAGCCCTGGAACAGGAACTCGCAACCAATCCTGAGAATGAGGCAGTTCGTGAGAGGCTGCTTGTGTATTACACCGTCAATGAATTCTGCGCCCAGGCTATCCGCGGTGGTCTGCCTACAGCGCCTGAATGCCGCGATCGCGACGTCCAGACAGCTAGCCGCCGGACTCAGCTTATTCTTTGGTTAATTGACCATCATCCAGAATCGGACCTGAACAAGATGGCAATGATTCTCCCGCAACTCGATGGGCCCAACGTTTATGAAGATGCCAGGAACCGTTGGTTGACGCAGGTAAACCTGCACCCCAACGACGCACGCGTATTGCTGAACGCCTCCGGCATTCTCGGGGATTACAACGGCAAGAGCAGATCGATCTGCTGCAACGCGCCCGGAAACTCGATCCCGCGCTCGGGACGGAGCCGCTCGCCGGGCTCTATTCCGCGATCCTGCTATCGGGCCACGAACCCGGTCTCGCGGCGCAGGTCCGAAACGAGTTGCAGAGTTCGAACGATATTGCACTGGTTGGATCGGTGGCCCGGCACCTGGTCGAAGGTGGGTCTACCCTCCTGAGCACCTCGGACCGTTACGCTCTCGCGAAGGAGCTTGTGACGCACGCACAGACGCTAGAGCCACAGAACCGGGATTGGGCCGATCTTATGGAGGGAGTGAAAGCGATACCGGCGGGCCCTGTTCCCACGGTCACCGAGCACGCGCCTGCCGCCGTTGGGACCATTGACGCTCAGACCATCCGCATTGGCGGGAGAGTTGCCGCAGCGAACCTTCAGGAATCATCACCACCGATTTACCCTCCCTTGGCCAAAGCAGCAAGCGTGCAAGGCACGGTGAAACTCCAGATCCTCGTCGGCGCGGATGGCCATGTGAAAGACGTTACTGTGCTCAGCGGCCATCCACTGCTGATAGAGGCCGCCAAGGATGCCGCGAAGCAATATGTCTACAAGCCGACCTTATTGAACGGTCAAGCCGCCGAGGTGCTGACGGATGTGGAGATCACATTCCAACTCCAATAAGGGGAGCGTCTATTAGCGCCCCGGCGGATAGCTTCCCAGCACGCGCAGGAAATCCGCGATCTCGGCGAGGTGCCGCAGGGCGTTCTGCACCCGCGGATCGTTTTCGCGGCCCAGGAAATCCACGTAAAACAAATACTCCCAAGGCTTGCCGTGCAGCGGGCGCGACTCGATCTTGGTCAGGTTCAAATCCCGCAGCGCAAACGCAGCCAAGCCGCGGAACAGAGCGCCCGGAATGTTGCGCGTGGTAAAGACCAGGGAAGTCTTCCACTCCTTGCCCGGCCGAGGCGCGGGCAATTTCTTGGATGGATACAGCAGAAAGAAGCGCGTGAAATTGCGCCGGTCGTCCTCGATGGATCGCTTGAGGATCGTTCCTCCGTAAATGCCGGCGGCCACTGACGATGCAATCGCGGCCGCATCCGGCGCCCGCTGCTCCATCACCATCTTCACGCTGCCGGCGGTGTCGTAGAAAGGAACCCGCTCCAGCTTCCGATGCCGGGCGAAGAACTTCAGGCACTGGTTCAAGGCCACCGGGTGCGAGTAGACCTTGCGAATGTCCTTGAACCGGACGCCGGGCGGCGCAATCAGGTTGTGGACGATGCGAACATTGGTTTCCGCGGCGATGCGGACGTCGAAATGCAAAAGGTGGTCGTAGTTCTCGTGCACCGATCCGGCCAACGTGTTTTCCATGGGGATTACGGCCGCGTCGATCTTGCCAGCGCGCAAGGCGCGGAACACCGCCTCGAACGTCGGGAAAGGCACCACCTCGGCGTGACTCCCCAGCAGTTGGCGCACCGCCTCCTGGCTGAAGGCTCCCAACTCGCCCTGAATTCCGGTACGCTGCCGTTTCATCCGACCTTCATCCGCAGCTCTTCTAACCCTGTCGTCACGTTTGATAAACCGATCAGAAACCGCTTCTGCGAGTCCCGTTCGCTCACGCTAAACCATTGTTATATCTGACGGCTGTTCGGAAAACCGAACAAAACCCGTTTCGCGCCTTGCTCTTTGCTATTGTCATCGCTATAATTCGAGCCTGTGGAACGTCTCATTAGACGCGGCCAGAGTTCCTTCGCCTGGCGTTTCTGGGGGCGCTGGGAAAGCATCATAGCATGGAGGACGCTGGACAAAAGCTGCGCCGAATCCGGGAACGGCTCAACTTGCGCGTCCGCGACGTCGAACAAGCCAGCCTGAAGATCGCCGACAAATATCATAATGACGAATTTGCGGTCCTGATCAACCGCGTTTCTGAGATCGAGAACCGGGGCTTGGTTCCCACTCTCTTCAAGCTGTATTCGCTGTGCGCGATCTATCGCCTGGATTTCCAGGAAGTTCTCGAGTGGTATGGCATTTCCCTCGGCGCGCTGGCACGGGATGCCGTTGCTCGTGGACGTCCCGCAAACCCACGTGGTTTCCATTCACGGAAATGCCGGGTCGGAAGTCCTTTTGCCCTTGTCGCTCGACCCTGGCGTCGACCTGCGCCGCACCACCTATCTCAGCCGCATGATCCAGCGCTGGGGCAGGTTGCCGCTCATGTTTCTGGAAACCCTAAACTTAAAGGAACAGCGCTATGCCCTCATCGGAACCGAGGATTGGTTCATGTATCCGCTGCTGCAGCCCGGGACCTTTGTATGCATCGATGACACCCAGCGCAAGATCGCCACCTCCGGCTGGAGCAACGAATTCGAGCGCCCCATCTATTTTCTCGAGCATCGCAGCGGCTATGCCTGCGGATGGTGCAGCTTGAATGGGGACCAGCTGATTCTGCAGCCACATCCCGCCTCCCTGTGCAGCCCCCAAATCTACAACTATCCGGATGAGATCGATCTCATCGGGCAGGTTTCCGGCATCGCTATGCGTCTGGATCAGGGGCGGCGACGCCGTACGCGTTTCTAAACAGCTCCATCAGGGCCGACAAGTCATTGATATAGAGACGGCGCTCCACGGCCCGAATGGAGGCCGGAATCAGGTTCTGGTAGGGCGCCAGACGCACCCAAGTTTCAACCACCCGCCGCTTGTCTTCGAACAAGCCAGCCAGGTAGAGATCCAAGTCCGCCTTCTGCTGTTCCAGGTTGAACAGTCAGCCACTCAGCGAAAACCGTACTGTGGCTGTCCTTGAGAGCCCGGTTCGCCTCGTCTTCGCCGAACACCAGAGCCAGCCCGTAATGCTCGTAAGTGCCGTTGTTCTGGTTCCGGAGCGAGGCAAGGTACACCAGCCTTCCAAAGACGGTTGGAATCTGGGAGAGGGTGTTGCGCCACAGATCGGACGACGCGCTGCGGTCGAAGACCACGGCCGATCTTTCGCCTTTCACTCCTCTCTCGCCCTTCACTCCTGAGATCATACACCGAATCCTTTCAGGAGGAAAGGCGGATTTTCCATAGGAGTATTCCGCAACTCGCCGCTGAAAGTGTTCTGTTTTCCGAAAGTCTCTGGCCGTTTTCTCCGCGCAGGTTCGTTAGCTCTTACTCTTGCCGTGGATTCGAGAATTCCCCGAATTCAATTCGAAAACACGAGGAGATTTCAGCATGTTGAAGAGAGTATTGTTGTTGGCTGGTGTGGCGCTTGCGGTAGCCGCGAGCATGTCGGCGGATATCCCTTTTCCGCCGTGCATTCCGTTCTGTGTCGTTGCGACTGGTCCGGGACGCTAAACAGAGCACTTGGCGAGACTCAGCGGCTCGATCGGGTCGGGATGCTAGACTGAACTGTAAACCCAGCAGGCCATGCATCAACTCCCGATCGAGCAGCAGATTTTGCTGGTTGTCGAAATCGCCGCCCTGGCGACTTTGTGCGTTCGAATGTGGCTGGCCGGTTTACACAGGGTTTACATTTACTTCTTCGGGTACTTAGTGTTGGAATTACTACAGACACTGATTCCTCTATCGGTGCCGCTTGCCAGCCGTTTGTACAGGGATTTGTACGTGGTGAGCCAGGCGCTCATCGTGGCATTCTATGCTCTGGTTGTTTTGGAGTTGTACTCCAACGTTCTGCGCGACTTGACCGGCATTGCCAGCGTCGCCAAACGCTACATCAAGGCTACGTTAATCCTTGCGATCGTGATTGCACTGCTTCCCCTGCCTCTGGAAAGTACCCAGGCCACCCCGGGCGGATATTTGCTCTCCTATGAGCGGATTGCCATGTCGATCCTGCTGGTCTTCGTGCTCTTAATCAGCGCCTTTCTGGTTTACTATCCGGTGCCTTTGGCGAGAAACATAACCGTTTACCTGATGGGATATGCAGTGTACTTCGTTACGAATACAGTGGTACCACTCGTAATCAACCTGCGCCACTATTGGATCCGTGAGCTCGGCAGTATTGCCATGACAGTCTCCGTGCTGTGTTTGATCTTCTGGATCATAGCTTTGAGCCGTCAAGGCGAGACTAAGAGCGTGGTCGTCGGCCACCAATGGAATCCAGCCGACGAACGAAAGCTGCGGGCCCAATTGGACGCGATCAACGCCAGCCTGCTGCGCGCCAGGGGAAAATAGCAGGTCAAAAACCCTTTGGGATTGGCTTTGCGGCGACTTGGCAAATGTGCTCGCAATTACACAAAAAAAGACGAAAGTCCGTTTGCTTTTTTCGGAATGTTCCGATATGATTTAGCAAGACACGGAGGCCAGTGTCGCTCATGCTCTTCATTGTGATCGTGATCGCCTCGTTGCTGGCCGGGTTTACCGGCTTATTCTTGAGGCTCGCGTCTCGTTTTGATGCGCAGCACTGTACAGCCGAATGGCTGGACCGATTTTCCTTGGAAGTGTACGCTCCCATGATGCGGCTCCTCGCAAAGAGCGATTTGGATTTTCTCGCATCTCAGCCCGGATATCGCCCCGAGATCGGCGCTCGTTTGATGGCCGAACGGCGGAAGATCTTTCGGGCCTATCTGCGCTTGCTGGTGCGCGATTTCAATCAGTTGATCCGGATCGGAAAGCTCATGGTTGTTTATTCCAGCCGGGACCAGCAGGAATTCGCGCGCAGCTTGGTGCGCCAGCAGGTGAAATTTTACGCTCAAGTATGTGCCCTGCATATTCAACTGGGCCTGCATCCGCTGGGTTGGACGGTGGTGGATGTCCGCGATCTGCTGGCAGCGCTAGGCGCCGTGCGAACCCAGGTTGGGCAATTGACTTCGGCCTAACCTCAAAGCGCCTTGAGTAGTTGCTTAGCTTCCTTCAGCCTGGGAAACTGCTGTTCGGCATCCTTGAATTCACGGGTATGCACGCAGCGGCGCGCGCCGCGATGCTCCACCGGAAACCGCAGGTGTAGCATTTCGTGAAAGAGAACATATTCCACCGCTAGCCGCGGGACGCGGGCGCTGTCGAGCAGCCGGCTCAAGATGATGGCGTTATGCGATGGATCGTAGTGCCCTAACATTACTCGCGACGGCCGCCGGCTCCAGCCCAGCAGCGGCTGCGCCATCCAGCCGTGAAAATAGGCCTGGTTCATTTCCTCGAAAATCTGCTCAAGATCGTATGTGTCGCCTTTGGGGCCGGATACGAATTTGCGCCCGCGCGTCTGCTTCACCAATTGCAGGCTGCGGCGCATTTCCTTGCGATTGAGATAGCGGCGGTAGCGCTCGGCGTGGATGCGCGGCACTGGACGGCGCAACAGCTTGGCCATCAGGATATTCGCAAGCGATTCCAGAATCGTCAGCCGGCGCACCCTCCAGCACATCGGTGATGCGGAACTCGAGGCCCCGATTCGTCCCACCGCGCAAAACTATTGGCGTTGGCGAATTTGCAGAACCTCACGTGGACGGGCGGAAGCGCGGTGCGCGGCCGGAACTCGCGGAAAACGCGCCCAAACATTTCCTCGGGCGTTTCGAAGAAGATCGCGGATTGCAGGACGTTTTCCATCGTCAACGTTGGATGTTCGCCGAACCGCCTTGGGCGAAAGCGCGAACATCGGCCAATTTCGCCATTGTAGTATCGCCGGGGAAAGTGGAGACCAGCGCGCCGTGCGCCCATCCAAGCCGAAGGGCGTTGTCCGGGGTTTCACCCGTTAGCAGACCATAGAAGAATCCAGCGGTAAATCCGTCGCCGCTGCCGACGCGATCGTAAACGTCGAGTTCGCACGTGGGCGCGGTGTAGGTTCGGCCGTTGATCCATGCGGCTGCGCTCCAGGAATGCCGGTTGGCGGAATGCACCTGGCGCAATGTCGTGGCGACGATCTTGATTTGTGGATACGCCTTCACCGCGTCGTCGATGTTCGGGACCCCCACCAGAACGTCGATATTTTGCGCGATGCGGTGGAGCACGGCAAGGGCGCGGTCTTCGCCGGGCTCGCCATCAACCGACGCTTTCCACAGTTTTTCGCGAAAGTTGAAGTCGAACGAGACGACGGCGCCCGCGGCTTTGGCGGCTTGCATACCTTCGATGATGAGCTCGGCCGTGGAGGGCGACAACGCCGCAAAAATGCCGCCGCTGTGAAACCAGCGCACGCCGCGGGCGAAGATGCTCTTCCAATCGAAATCTCCGGGCTTGAGCAGCGCCGCGGCTTCGTTCGCGCGATTGTAGAAAACCACCGGCGGCCGCACGCCGTATCCGCGATCGCTGTACACCGTCGCCATATTCGGTCCATGAACGCCGTCGTGTTCAAAATACTTGTAAAACGGCTGCACGCCCATGGCGCGAACGCGTTCCGCGATGAGGTCGCCGATGGGATAGTCGACCATGGCGGCTGCAATGCCGGTGGGGATGCCGAAGCAATCCGCGAGATCCGCCGCGACGTTGAATTCGCCGCCGCTGACGTGGATCTTGCATTCGGTCGCTTTACGGAACGGAACCACCCCGGGGTCCAAACGATACACGAGCGCGCCGAGTGACAGTAAGCCAAACGCGCCTTCGCGGGGAATGTCCAGACCGCTCAAAGTTCACGATAGCAGACGGAACGGCGGCTTTATTGGGCGGATTCGTCCAGCAGAAGGATTTCGACTCGCCGGTTCTCAGCGCGGCCGGCTTCGGTATCGTTGGAGTCCTTGGGGTTGTAGGACCCGTAGCTTTGTACCGACAGCCGTGATTCTTCGATGCCGTAGCGCGTGCTTAGCAGGTGGAGCAGGCTGAGACTGCGCGCGGCTGACAGCTCCCAATTGTTTTGGAAGCGCTTGTTGTGGATGGGGACGGAATCGGCGTGGCCCACCAGCGCCACTTTGTTGGGCGTACTCGCCAGCACCTCGGCGACCTGCGAAAGCATGGGTAAGGCTGAAGGCACAATATGATCCTCGCCAGAGGGAAAGAGAATGGCTTGCGGCAGGGTGATGACGAGGCCGCGCTTTTCCAGCCGCGAGTCCAGGCCTTGTTGCTGCAGCTTTTGATTGGCGTCTTTCAGAATCTGGCGCGGCTCGGGCTGCGGTTTTGGAGGCGCCGGTTTCGGAGCGGTTTGGGACGGCTGAACATTCCGCGCAGAAGCGAGATCGCGACCCCCATGGTAGCCTTGAGCCGCGATGGCCACGAACAAGATCATCAGGATGGTGACGAAATCGGTATAGCTGATCAGCCAGCGTTCTTTGTTCCCTTGCTCGGCTTGGAGATACCGGGGCTTATGATTCATGCGCGGGCTGGGGCTCCTCGGACCGGGCATCCGCCGGGCGCAAATAAGCACCGAGCCGCATCCGGATCAGCGACGGATGCTCGGTATCCATGAACGAGAGCACGCCTTCGATGATCATTTCCTGCGTTTCGAAGTCCTCCGCCACGCGGGCGCGAATGCGGTGCGCGGCAGGAAGCAGCAGCAAATTTGCCAGCGCGAGCCCATAAATGGTGGATACGAACGCCGTGCCGATGCCGGCTCCGACGGCCTGCAAGTTTGAGAACTGGCGCAGCACTTCGATGAGACCAACGACGGTTCCCAGGATGCCGATGGTGGGAGCGAATCCGCCGGCCACTTCCAGGGCCTTGGCATCCGATTCTCCCTGGCGTTCGCGCATTCGCAATTCGTTTTCCAGCACGATCTGCAACTGGGCGCGATTGCCGATGTCGATGGCGAGTTGCAGCGCTTGTGCCAAAAACGGATGCTCAGCCCGCGCGAGCAGGGGCTCAACGGCAGCGACGCCGCCACGCCGGGCGACGCGCGTATAAAAGATGATCTGTTCGATCAACGACGCGCGGCTCACTTCCCTGGTTGTGCCCAGATCGAGAACGCGCCGCAGAGAATGAATCAGCGAATGCCTGGGCGTAGTCACCAGCATGACGCCCAGCGTGCCTCCCAGGACAATCAAAGCGCCGGTGGGCTGTAAGAAGTAGCTGACCGAGATGCCGGCGGCATGGATACCGGCGAGGGCCGCGCCGAGCGCCACCGCAACGCCAGCGATGAAGAGCAGGTCGATGCGGCGGCCGGGTTGCGCGCTATCTTGCCCCGTTTGCGCGCGTGCGTGTTCACTGAGAGCGGCTTGCGTGGTTGCCAATACAATTCTCCGCAAACCAACGTTGCACTCGGCGGTCCAATCGCAAGTGATTGAGTCGCTTAGAGGCCTTCCAGCAAAGCTGGCAAAAAATCGACACCCGCATTTCCCATTTGGGTTCCGTTTCGGGATCGTTCAGGCCGGTAAAGCTTCTTGAATCACGCCGCGGCATTCGCCCAGGCTGATGCGACGAAATCCCGACGCTTCGCACCAGCCCCGGAGGATCACTTCGTCGCCGTCCTCCAAGAAGACCCGCGTCTCGCCGGTCGGCAGGGTCAGCGGCGCGGCGCCGCGGCGGGTCATTTCGAGCAGACAACCTCGATTGTGGTTTTCGGGTCCCGAGACCGTTCCGCTGCCAATCAGATCGCCGGGCAGCAGAGGGCAGCCGCTAGAGGTGTGATGGGCGATCAGTTGGCTGAGGGTCCAATATAACGACTCAAAATCGCTCTGGCTGACGCGCAACGGCTGATCCATCTTCGCGGAACGCAGCCACGCCTCGAGCGTGATTCGGAACGCGCCGCCCGAAGTTTGAAGATACGGGAGCGGCGGCGGATCGCCGGAAGGCCGGGGAGGGGCGGGGCAGCGAAATGGCTCCAGCGCGTCGAGTGTCACCACCCAGGGCGAAATGGATGTGGCGAAGTTCTTCGCGAGAAACGGGCCCAGCGGTTGGGATTCCCAGAGCTGGATGTCGCGCGCCGACCAATCGTTCAGCAAGCAAACACCAACTAAGTGATGCTCGGCTTGTGCGATCGGGATGGGACACCCAATCGGATTTCCGGGCCCTAAGAATGCGCCGATTTCCAATTCGTAGTCGAGCATTTTTGTTGGCGCATAAACCGGTGGGTCGCCTCGATTCACCGCCTGCTGCCCGAACGGGCGCCGTAAGGGAGTGCCGCTGACGACGATCGACGAAGCGCGGCCGTGATATGCGATCGGGATCCATTTGTAGTTGGGCGGCAGCGGTTTGTCTGGCACGGAACAGGATGCTGGTGTTGGCGGCGTGGTGAATCGATGCGAAGAAATCTGTGTAATTGGGAATCGGGCAGGGGAGCAGCAGTTCGATTTCGTCCATTGGAACGAGCCACCGATCCGTGCCAGGCGAATTCTTGCTCAGCAGCTCGCTCAAGCGCCGGCGCAGGCCAGTGCGTTCCGCGCGCGTCATCGCCATCACGGCAGTGAGAGACGAAATCGCGAGTGCCTGGCCGGCATCCAACACCATATCGCCGATCGCCACGCCAACGCGGACCTGCTCCTCGCCGCGCCTGCGAAAACTGGCGTACGGAAGATTCTGGATCGGGAATCCGGAGGCGGGATCATTGGCCGAGTCGACCCAGCTTTTGAGATTCGGGTCGTGAGTCGCGTCCACTATTTCGCCGCCGCCATCAGCTTGGCATATCGCGGATCGGCGCGAAGCTTCGCGAGCGCAGGCTCGCCGCGCACTTCATCGAGAGGCTGGCCGCCGTGGATGGCGCCAGTGAGCGCAGCCAGAGCTTCCCTCCGATTGCCGGTCAGTTCATACACCAAGGCCGATTCCCACGAGACTTTTCTGCTCGCGGGCGCGATCGCGCGAGCCCTCTGAATATTGGCGAGGGCTTTCGCCTTGTTGCCGAGCTTGGCCTGATACAGCGCTACCACGCTGAGCGTTTCGCCATCGTTCGGATTCACGGCCAGGCGCTGTTCACCTAGTTGAACCGCGCGCCGGTAGGCGCTAGTCGCGGCGTCCTGCGGGCCGCCGGCGCAGGCGTACGCATCCCCAAGATTGCCCCACATTTGTTCGCTTTTCGGTGCGAGCTCAGAGGCCCGCTCCATGAGAGGAACCGCTTCGGCGCAGCGGTCGAGGAAATAGTAAGTGGTGCCGAGATTGGTGTAGGCAGAGGCGGTGGGACGCAGCGCGAGCGACTTCTTGAAGTTATCTGCGGCGGCGTCGTATTGGCCGGCCATGTAATTGGCGGCTCCCAGGTTGGTGTAGCCCTGGCTGTTATCCGGCGTGAGCTCCGTAATTCCGCGAAACAGCGGAATCGCGTCCTGGTAGCGGCCGCGCCGGTAGTAGAAACCGCCCAGCGCGTTCAAGCTGGTCCAATCGCCGGGACGCAGGCTTGTCGCGGACTGGAAGGAAGACTCGGCCAAATCGAATTTACCCATGGCTTCGTGCACGGCGCCGAGTTCGCTGAACACATTCGGATTCGCGGGCTCCAACCGGCGCGCTTTTTCAAGAGCATCGAGAGCCAGGTCGTGATGGCCGGCGCCATCCTCTATGATCCCGAGCGTCAGGTACACGGGTGCAATCTGGCTGTCGAGCGCGAGTGCGAGCTGGCAATTCCTGCGCGCGGGTTCCACCCACTGCGTGTCGCTGGTCTCACGGTACTTGCGCCAATAGGCTTCGCCCAACCCGGCGTAAGCAAGCGCGTATTTCGAATCGACCGCGATAGCCTGCTGGAACATTTGAATGGCTTGGTCGATGTCGCCGCGGCCGCGGCGTTCGAGATGCCCGCGCGCTTGCAAATACAGATCGTACGCGCCGGACGCGCCAGTTTTGCCGGCCGCCAGCGCTTGACGCTCGCGGGTTCCGAGCTCGAGTTCGAGCATGCCGGCGATTTCCTGCACCACGGCATCCTGCAAGGCGGCTTCTTGCCCGGCGGGCTGCCGGATCTCGCGCGAGCGAAGCTGCCGCAGGGTGTTCGCATCAACCAGATTCGCGGTGAGATGGACGTGATCGCGATCGCGCTGCACGCTGCCGGTGATCACCAGATTCGCGCCCAAGGCTCTCCGCGCTTCCCCGGGACTGGCCAGGCCCTCGCGCCGGACCTCGCTGGCGGGCACCACCCACAGCGCTCCGTGAAACTGCGACAGCTCGGTGAGTTCGCTGGTGAGGGACTCCATTACGCCGTCGCAGAAGGCCTCGTTCTCGCGATCGCCGCCAATGTTCCGGAAGGGCAGCACCGCGATTTTCTTTTCCGCGGGCACGCGATTCAACCAGTGGGGCGCGAGACGCCACGCAACGACGGCGAGCAACAGCAGCATGCTGACGGTCAGTGCCGCGATCCCGAAGATCTTGCGCCGGTCCAGTCTCCCGGCGCCCGTCCCCACGAAGATCCTTCCGGACGATACGCCGCTCTCCACTTGCCGCGTAATGTCCTTGAGATCCTTCAAAAGCTCGCCGGCGCTCTGGTAGCGTTCCTCCGGGTCTTTTTCCAGGGCTTTATCCAAAACCCGTCCGAGTGCCGGCGGCAATTCGGGACGCATCCCGCTCAAGGCCGGTGGGCGCGTGTGAACGATCTCGTACAGCAGTCCAACTTGGGAGCCGGCCTGGAACGGCAGCGTGCCGGTGAGCATTTGATACATCACGACGCCCAGCGAAAAGATGTCGGAGCGCGGGCCAACGCCACCGCCCTGCGCGTGTTCAGGCGACATGTAGGCCAGCGTTCCCACCACCGTCCCCGGCCGGGTGAGGAATGCCATGGTGGAGGTGCTGGCATTCGGGTCCACCTCGGGCTCTTCAAACATGGCGATGCCGAAATCCAGCAGTTTGACCAGGCCCGATTTGTTGACCATGATGTTCGCCGGCTTCACGTCCCGATGAATGATTCCGGCGGCATGCGCAGCCGACAAAGCCGAGGCGATTTGCGAGGCGTAATCCAGAGCCAGCGATAGCTCCATGCCGGTGGAAGGAATTAATTCACGCAACGTTTCGCCGCGAATATATTCCATCGCGATGCACTCTACGCCATCCACGGACTCGATCTCGTAAATGGTGACGATGTTGGGATGGTTGAGCGCGGAGGCGGATTTGGCTTCGCCCTCCAGGCGGGCGCGGCGCCGCGGATTGGCCATCTGCTCGGGCGGGAGAATCTTGAGCGCGACCAGGCGGTCGAGCTTGACGTCGCGGGCGCAGTAAACCACGCCCATGCCTCCTTCGCCTAGCTTTTCCAGGACTTCGAAATGAGAAATGGTCTGGCCAACCATGGGATGCAAGGGCGCAGGAGCGCGCTCCCCCGCGGCGCTCTACGGGTCGATCACAATCTCCGGGTCGTTCAACTGCGCTTGGCGCGCAGTGGCGCTCTGATAATGATACGCCTTGCAACCGGCGTCGCCCGCTTTGCCGCAGGCGGCATTCACCGTGCAGGAAGTGCGGCGGCCGGTGCGGAATTCCTTGCCTTCGGCGCAAGGGCTATCGCCCGCGAACTTCACATACCAGGATTTTGCGGCCCCGGTCTGACGTACCCAGGAGATTTTGTCGCCCTTCTTGGCGTGGTGCTGCTGGTGCTCAGGCACGACTTTACCGGTGTCATCGATGCGGAGCTGGTGCGGATCCTGGGCAAGCGCCAGGGAGGATGTGGCGAACAGCCACGCCCCGAGAGTAAGGGCGCTCCAATAGGCTTTTGTCGTCAAATCTCGCTCCTGGCAGGCGTATCGTTGGGTACCCGCCCAGTATACCAGTGGGTTGGTGTTTGGTTCTTGGTTGTTGGTGGGTGGCGGGTGGCTGGGCAAATGGAGTGCGGCGGTTGAGGTGGCCGGGAGGGTGCCGAGGCTACTTCTGGTTTGCTGAAATCGGCCGCGACTGCGACAATGAGCTCAGGAGACGGCGGTGAAGAACTTCGATCGTATCACGGTTGATCCCGCACAGATGGGCGGAGTACCATGTGTGCGCCATTTGCGAATTCCTGTGGCGACTGTACTACGACTGCTGGCCGGCGGACTAGCCGAGCGAGAGATTCTCGCTGAATATCCGGATCTCGAGACCGAAGACATCCGCGAGTGCTTGCGCTTCGCCGCAGCGTCGGCGATGGAGCGGGAATTGCCTCTTCCGCACTCAGCTTGAGGTTCATGATCGACAATGCGCTACCCCCGCGCGTAGCGGACCTCCTTGCGGCAGCTGGGCATGACGCGGTTCATGTTCGACTCTACGAGCATGCAGGCGGCAAGCGATGAGCAGATTCTCGGGCGAGCTCTGGACGAGGACCGGGTCATCGTCTCCGCGGACTCCGATTTCGGCGCGATTCTCGCGACTCAGGAGGCGGAACGCCCGTCGTTCATTCTCTTCCGCGATCCGAATCTGCTGATTGCCGCCGATTACGTCAATTTGCTACTTGCGACTCTGCCCGTGCTCGAACCAGAGCTTGAGACTGGATGTGTCGCTGTTTTCCGGCACGGTCGTCTGCGAGTTCGTAAGCTACCTTTGTCGGGATAAGTCCCGGAAGCGAGTGCTCGGACAGTTAGGAGGGATTGCCATGGACGATTCATCGTTGGACTGATGGGCAATTCATCTTAAACTCAATGGTGGCCCGAATCTCCTGGCCAGCGGCCTCCGTGGGAAACCTCGAGCCGGCGACAATGGCCTCAACCTGCTTTTGTAGCAGGGGATGACCACTGAGAATTTTGAAATTCGACACGCCTCCATCCGCAGTCACCTCGACTGTGAATGTCACTTGGCCACCGGTGTGAGTCAGTTTCGCGAGCGTGGGATAACCAACAGGTGAAAGAGAAATTGGACGAAAAGGGGAACTACTAACTAGCTCCACAGTTGGCTGTGGAGGGGGATTTCGAGCCTGACGAAACAGCTCGGAGAGCTTGTCGGGCGCCTTGTCGAACAGAGTGTCGAACTTCCCTTGGCCCAAATCATCGAGGAGCGCATCCGATTTCAATTCCGGAACCGGCCGCTCCGCAGGTTCGGAAAGTGTAAACGCGGGCTGGTCCAAAACGCTATCTCCGAGCGCTGCGTCCAGGCGGCGAAGTAGGGCCATCGTCCACGACGTGTGCTGGGGAGTCATTGGATGGGGATCGAACATGTCTCGATCAAGCACGTCCATTCGAATGTTGCGGCTGTGATCGCCACATTGGACTTGCATGACGACCTCTGCGCCGCTGAAGACCAAACATTTCTTACAACGCTTTAGCTCCCGGCGAAGATCTTTTGCGGGAATACTACAAGGGTTTATCTTTCCGAGCAGGTTTGGGAGGGTCTCGTTATCCAATGCTGTTGTCAGTTGAACGGATGCAGGACGGATACACACGTCTGCTGCAGGCGTAACTCTGATTCGTTCAATTGATGTGCCTCGGCCCACTGATCGAAGCGAAAATATTTCTAAAAGTCCAACGGTGGCCCGAAGTCCACGAATGTGTGACGTCCTATTATGACTTGGTCAAGATCTGGAAGCTGGGCCTTTGGGACCTGCGGCGCTGCGGAGCCGCAAATGAAGAGCATCGTGCAAAGAGCGGCCAAGGACGATCTCGTCATCGTAAGTCATTATGGCATTGCGATGAACCAGGCGAAACCTGCAACCGCCCCCGGCGCGTCGAAATCCCGTGGAGGTTCGGGGGAAAATGGCCAAAGCGGTTGGGGAGGTCCAGGGCAGGATCAGCGGGCGCATCATTATAGAGCAACTCATCCGCAACATGGAGCTGGGGCAGTTCGAGATGGGCTACAGCATCCTGGCGCCGTGCATCTTTAGCCTGTATTTGCATCCAGACGACTATGCGCGGCTCACCGGAGTCTTCGACCTGATCCGGCAAGACGCCAAGCAGGCGCTCACTGCCCGCCTCGCGCAATGGAATGCCAAGCCGCTCGGCATTGGCGCGTTCAGAGGCGCCAAGGATCGCAAGCCGTACAAAATCGCGGGTAAGGATTGGGCCTTCGAGTTCTTCCCGGATTCCGAAGGCGTGGTGCCGCTGGGTGATGTCGAGATTCACTCTGAGCTGAATGAGACGCCGCAGCCGGGCTATCACGGGACCAAAACCACACTGCTCGATCGCGAACCGAGCGTAGGGGCAATCACAGGGCGAGCGGGAGTAAGGCCGGAAACGCGGCAATCCGGCGATCGGGTATACGCCGAGATCCGCTATGAAGACGATTCGGGTCCGCAGCTTTTCCTGATGACGCAGGACGAGATCAGCGTGGGGCGGGGCGGGGATGAGGCGCAGGTCAGCCTGGCGCTGTATACCAATGACGAGGTTTCGCGCGAGCATCTGCGCGTGCGGCTGGATCCCTCGCAGAAGCGCTTTGTGATCGTGGACAAGAGTATGAATGGGACCTGGCTCAACGGCAAGCGTCTGGCGCGCGGCGTGGAGGAGACTTTGCCGGCGAAGGCGCAAATCGGCGTGGCGGAAGTGATCACCCTGCAATTTGAGGCGCGGCCACAGTCATGACCAAGGCGACAGCAAGCATGACCAAGACTGCCGCGTGGGCCTCGGGCGCAGCAAGCGATCCAGGGCGGGTGCGTTCGGAGAATCAGGATCGCGCGTACGCCGACGACGAGCTCGGAGTTTTTCTTGTGGTGGACGGGCTCGGCGGGCACGCGGCCGGCGAAAAGGCGGCGGAGATGGCCGTCGAGATGGTCGTTGAGGAGATGGCCAATAAAGACGGCGATCCAAGGGAGCGGATTCGCCGCGCGATCACGACGGCCAACAATCGAGTCTTTGAAGAAGCGGCGTCGAACGAAACTTTGCGCGGCATGGCCTGTGTTTTGACGCTGGCTTTGATTTCCGGCGACAAAGTTTTCGTGGGGCACGTGGGCGACTCGCGCTTGTACCTCACCTGGAATGGCGCAATTCGAAAGTTGACGTCGGATCATTCGCCGGTAGGAGAGCGCGAAGACGCGGGCGAATTGAACGAAGCCGAGGCTATGGCGCATCCCCGCCGGCACGAGGTATTCCGCGACGTTGGCTCGCGGCCGCGCCTGCCGGATGAAGAGGACTTCATCGAGATGAAGGAGTTTTTATTCAAGCCGGACGCCGCGATTCTGCTGTGCAGCGACGGGCTGAGCGATCTGCTGACATCGGCCGAGATGCTGCAGGTGATGGAACGCTACGATGGCGATCCCGAGCAGGTGGCGGGCGAGCTGGTGGAAGCCGCGAACCTGGTGGGCGGGACCGACAACATCACCGCTATCTTCGTGGCAGGCAGCGAATTCCTGGGCAGCGCTTCGCCCTCGGCGGCAGACGCTCGGGCGCGGAATGCGATCACCAGAGCGCGCGACGGCGAGGTCGCCGGATTGAGTCCAGGAGCGATGGCGCGCGTGGGTCGCGTGTTGACGACGCGAGTGGCCTTCCTGATTTACGGGTTCGTACTTGGAGTGGTGTTGGCGCTGGCGCTGCGTTGGCCGAAACCCTGAGCGCGGCTACGCGTCAATGTGTACATCGGGTGTGACGCCCAGGTCAAACAATCGATTTGTGCTTCGAACCAGACAATTTGGCGCCTACGAGGTGATCCGCAAGCTGGCGCGCGGCATGACCGACGTGTATCTGGCCTTCGATACCAATGCCAACCGCCACGCGGTATTAAAAATTGTTGAGGAATCGCCCGATCCGCTGACGCAATTGATTCTCGAAGCCGAGCGGCGCGGCGCCGATTTGCAGAGGCAACTGCACGATGCCGATGCGCGCGTGATCGAGGTCTACGACTACGGGAATCTGGACGGATTCTTCTTCGTCTCGATGCAATACATCGAGGGCCGGACCGTAGCAGAGATTCTGAAAGAAGAGGGACGCATCGAGCCGGCGCGGGCGGCGCGATTCGCGGTTGAGATCCTGAGCCAGCTCGACAAGCTGCACTCGTTTCAGGCGGTGATCGACGGGCAGCGGCGGTCCGTGGTGCATGGCGACATCAAGCCGTCGAACATCCAGATTGGAACCAACGACGAAGTGCGGCTGCTGGATTTTGGAATCGCCAAGGCGCTGACGTTTACGCATAGCCGTACGCATCTCGGCCTCGGGAGCCCGAGTTACTGTTCGCCCGAGCGATTGAGCCGCGGGCCAAGTGGACCGGCATGCGGATTTGTGGGCGGTCGGTGTGACGTTATACGAAATGGTGGCGGGCGTGCCTCCGTATCAGGCGCAGGATACGCGGAAGCTGGAAGCGCTGATTCAATCGCGACGTCCGCCGCGCGCGTTGCCGGAGAGCTGTCCACACGCCATGGCGGCGATCCTGCACAAGGCGTTGGCGGGCGATCTGCACCAGCGCTATGTATCCGCCGCTGCGTTTGAGAACGATGTGATGCTGTTCTTGCAGAGCCGTCCCACGGTAGCGGAGATGGAGCGGCGGGTTTCCTGGAAGAGCAATCCGACGGTGGAGAAGCAGCGGCTGCATTTGCCCGAGCGTGTGAGCAGCATGGCGGAGACAGTGCGGCGGAGCGTGCTGAAGTTGAAGCCCGCGCGACTGCAGCAGCTGGCGTCGGTGATGAGCATTTTCGTCGCGCTGTGCTGGGGACTGCTGGCGGGGCTGGTGGTGTGCGTTCCGCTGGGCTACTACTATCGCTTCTGGCGCGAGAGCAGCGCGCTGCGGGGCAATCTGGATTTGACGCATGCCAGTGTGGCCGAAATCAATCGCGATTGGGATTTGTTGCAGCACGTCGAGCGGCAGAATGCGTTCCTGGGAGGGGCCTCGCCGGCGAATCGTCTGGCGCCGAAGGTCCGGGCGGCTCTGCTCGAAGCGGGCAATGAGGTGATCGAAGCGTTATCGCAACAACTCCGATCCGCGCATTCGAGGATTTCGATTGGCCGAAGGCGGCTTTGTGTTTCACGCACGCACTGGAGATGGATCGCCACGATCGCACCGTGCAAGGGCAAGCTGGCGCTGTGTCATGGATACGAGAATCTCGCGCGATCGGATGAAGGAGCGGCACACGCGGCGGAGGCCGATTTTGAAGACGCGGTTTCGCTCATGCCACAATCGCCCGATCCGCATTTGGGGCTCGCGCGTATCTATGTGTATTCGCTGAAGAATATCGGAAAGGCGATGGCGGAGATGCACGAAGCGCGGCGGCTGGGTTTTGAGCCGGGGCCGCGCGAGGCGGAGGAGGAAGCCGATGGCTATCGCTTTCGCGCGACAGCGGAGTTAAATCAGGCGCGAAAGGACGAGATTAGCAAGACCGAGGAAGAGCGCTATCTGCGGCTGGCCCAGCGCGATTTCGATCGGGCTCGCGAGCTTTACGAGCCGATCGAAGGTTTTTCCAACGTGAGTGTTGCGCTCCGCCAGGTGGATGATGACGATCGTGCGCGCCAAGGAATGGCCGAAGCGCTGGGCAAGAAGACGAAGCCAAAGTCGAAATCAGCCCAGCGGGTGCGGCGGACTACGCGGAGGGCGCATTGGCAGTAACCAAGAGCTGGGAATCCAAAGTTCTTGCGACCGGGACCAGGGCCGGCACTGCGCCCGGACGCATCGGATGGCGCGAGTTCGCGTGGCTTGCGACCGCATCGGTGATGGCCGCGCTTGCATTGTGGATCGTCTACTCGGCAAAGACGCGAGAGTTTCCCGATGAGACGCGTGCGCTGGCACACGGCGAGTTGCTCGACTTGAACCAGGTGAGCAAGATGGAACAATTGCTTCCCTTCTTACAGGTGTTCCAGGATGAAGCGAAGCGCGAGGCAGTTGCGGGCAAGGTGTTCGACTATTTACAAACGCACCGGCCGCTGCCGAACGTGGGAGCATTGGCGAGGCTACGTTCGGCGCCGCGAGTTCCCTTGCTGCCGTTCGCAAAACTGAAACCTGAGTTCGCAGTCCGCACGCCTCAAGAATTTAAAACGCAGTTCCTGATCTGGATCGCGCTCTATCTGGCGGCGTTCCATATTGTGTTCCTCATCTGGCGATGGAGCGCGTTTCGAGGCGATTTCGCAATGTTGCCCGCGATTCATCTGCTCACGGGCCTGGGTCTGGTTCTTGCAGTGAGCTTGCGCGACCCTCTGCGCGATACGCTCGAGTTCAGCAAGTTCGCCTGGGGCGTGGCGCTGGGCTGCGCGGTGATGCTGTTGCCATTGCTGCGTACCTTGAATTACCAGCGCTTCGCGAGTTGGTGCTACACGCCTTTATTTGGGGCGCTCGCGCTGTTCGTGTTGCTGCTGCGACTCGGCTCGGGGCCGGGAGGCAACGACGCGAAGGTGAATCTCGGACCATTCCAGCCGGTGGAGGCGATCAAAATACTGCTGGTGTTTTTCCTGGCCGGATACTTCGCGCGGAATTGGGAGCGGCTGCGCGATCTGCGGGAGAAGCGCCTTCTGCCGCGGTCCTTGCGCTGGATCGGGTTGCCGAGGCTCTCGCACGTGCTGCCGGTCATGGTAGCGGTGGCGCTGTCGCTCGCGTTCTTCTTCTTGCTAAAGGATCTGGGGCCGGCGCTGGTCACTGGATTTCTGTTTCTCGCGATGTTCTGGATCGCGCGCGGGCGAGCCGGGATGGCGCTGCTCGGCATTGTGCTGCTGGTGGGCGGCGTTGCCGTAGGTTATCACCTGGGAAAGCCAACTACAGTCGTCGATCGCATCGATATGTGGCTTTCGCCCTGGGACAACGACGTACACGGCGGCAATCAATTGGCGCATTCTCTGTGGGCGTTTTCGACGGGCGGCGCGTTTGGATCGGGGCCGGGATACGGCGATCCCGCAATTATTCCGGCGGGCCATACCGATCTGGTTTTGCCCGCGATCGGCGAAGAATGGGGATTTTGCGGTGTTGCCGCCGTGCTGTTGTTGCTGGGGTTTTTGGTGTGGCGCGGAATGCGGATCGGATTGCGAGCGCCGAATGAGTACGGGATGTTTCTCGCGCTCGGGTTGTCTGCGCTGATTGCGTTTGAGATGCTGCTGATCTCGGGCGGCGTGCTGGGAGCGATTCCGCTGTCGGGCGTGGTGTCGCCGTTTCTGAGCTTCGGCAATACGGCGATGCTCGCGAATTTTCTGATCTTCGGGATTTTGGCGGCGATTTCCAATCACGCGCGAGACAGAGTGGACGTCGCCGAACCATTCCAGCGGCCGGTCCTGCGATTGGAATATGTGCTGGGGGCGGCTGCAGCGACACTTCTCGGGTTCGCCGCTTACTATCAAGTGGCGCGGGATCAGGAGTATCTGGCGCGCGAAGCGAAGGTCTTTGAAGATGACGGCGTCAAGCGTCCGCAACGCAATCCGAGGTTGAATTCGCTGGCGCACGAGATCCTGCGCGGGAACATCTTCGATCGCAACGGTCTCTTGCTGGCCACGAGCGATTGGGGCGAACTGGAAAAGCGGCGCGATCAATATTCGAAGCTGGGCGTTTCGATTGACGCGGCGTGCTCGCGGCTCGACAACCGGCATTATCCGTTTGGGTCACTAACCGCGCACGTCTTGGGCGATCTGCGGACCGGCGAGAATTTCCACGCGACGAATGCGTCGCTGATTGAGCACGATTCCAACGTGAAGCTGCAAGGCTTCACCGACTATCGCGAACTGGCTCCGCTGATCCGTTATCGTCATCACCCGGGTAATTCGGGGATTGCGAAGTTGATGGCGCGGGATCGCAATGTGACGGCGTCGATCGATATTCGTCTGCAAATGCGCGCGGCGAAGGCGCTGGAAGATCGGCTGATCAAATCGGGAAAGGAAAGCGGCGCGGCGATAGTACTGGATCCGGCGTCGGGCGATGTGCTGGCGCTGGTGAGCGAGCCCTCGGGGGACTTGTTCGATCGCGCGCGCTACGGCCAATATCCTCCAGGTTCGACGTTCAAGCTGGTGACGGCGATGGCGGCGCTGCGCCTGGATCCGGCGCTCGAGAACAAGAGCTTCAGTTGCCGCCGGCTTCCGGATGGCCGCGTGGGCGCGATAATTCCTGGATGGCGCAAGCCGATTCGCGACGATGTGGGCGATTCGGCGCACGGCACTTTGACCATGCATCAGGCGATCGCGGTCTCGTGCAATGCTTACTTCGCGCAGTTGGGCGTGTTTTCGGTAGGCGCGCAGCAATTGAGCGATACGGCGAGACTGCTGGATATTCCGGCGGGAAGTGTTCCCGATATACAAGCCGCGCTGCCTTTTGCGTCGTACGGACAAGGTCCGGTGTTGGTGACGCCGTTCAAGATGGCGCGCGTTGCGGCTACGATTGCCGCCAATGGTCAGATGCCCGAGGGCCGCTGGGTGATCGATTCGAGCAACGCGCGAACCCAAGCGCCGAAGCAGATTCTTGGGCCGGATCTAGCGGCGTTTCTTGCGAGCGCGATGCGATCCGTGGTGGTGGAAGGGACTGCGCGGCGAGCGATGAAGGACGAGACGGTGAGCGTGGCGGGAAAGACCGGGACGGCGCAGCTCGACGAAGGCGCGCCGCATTCGTGGTTCGCGGGCTTTGCGCCCTATGACGGAAACCGGGCCAAGAGCATCGCGTTCGCGGTAGTTGTGGAGCATGGCGGATATGGCGGGACAACGGCGGCGCCGATAGCGCGCGAGATTGTGGATGCCGCCGCCGAGTTGGGGCTGGTGGGGAGCGGCAAATGAAGATATCGGAGATCATTGAACGGCTCGGCCGGACGGTGTTCGAAGCCCCGTTTGGCGCAGCCGCGCAGGTGATGGGCGATTCGCCGGAGATCGCCGAGATTCGCATCGCTGTGTTGGATGAAGTGAAGAAGAAGATCCAGCGCGCGGGCGGGCATGCACTGTTTCCGTACAATATCGTGCGGATTGTGATCCGCGCAGCAGGCGAAGAGGGCGCCGTATTTGAGCGTGACTTTTTTCGCAAGTTCTTCGATGAAGAACTGCGCAAGGGCCTGGCGAAAGAGGCGTGCCGCTTTCCCGACGATTTGCGGGTTGAGATTCGAGCCACTAGTGAGGAAGGGCAATGGTTACGTATCGAAACGGTGGCCGAAGAAATGGCCCCGCCAAGCGAAGAAGCTCCGCGCGTGCGCCGGGGCGCGAGGCTCGTGGTTTCCGCTGGAAACGCCAACAAGCCGGAGATTCCGCTGCAAAAAGCGCGCGTCAACATCGGCAGACTGGTCGACGTCTACAAGTCCGAGGGGCTTTCGCGCCGCAACGACCTGGCGTTCGCCGAAGACAATGCTGTTAATCGCACGGTCTCGCGCGAGCACGCGCACATCACGCACGACAAGAAGACCGGAGAATACCGTTTGTTCAACGATCGCTGGTATCAGCGTGGCAATAAAGCCGAGAACAACTGCGGGCTGTGGATCGTTCGCGACGGGATGGGGCAGGAAGTGCATCGCGACACGCGTGGGACGCGGCTGTTGCCGGGAGATGAGATTCACCTGGGAAAGGCCGTGGTGAAGTTTCAGATTAAGTGAACTAGACCAAATCCAGCGCCTGCTCAAAGTCGGCCATCAAATCACGCCAGTCCTCGATGCCGATGGAGATGCGAACCAGGCCGTCGGTGACACCAGCCGTTGCGAACTCCTCCTCGGTGAAGCCCGAGTGCGTGGTGGTCTTCGGATGACACACCAGCGTCTCCACGCCGCCGAGCGACACGGCATTGCGCGCGATGCGCAGGTTGCGGAGAAACTCGAACGCGGCTTTCTTGCCGCCGCGCAGATCGATGGACAGCATGCCGCCGGGGAAATCGCACTGATTGCGCGCGATCTTGACCTGTTCCTCGTCCGTGAACAAGGTCGGATAGTGCACTCGCGAGATTTTCGGATGTTTGGCCAGGCGGACGGCGATGCGTTCGGCGTTTTTGCTGGAACGGTTCATGCGGAGCGTGACGGTGGGCAAGCGGCCTTCGAGCATCCAGCATTCGTCGGGCTGCAGGATGTTGCCGAACAGGTTGCGCTTCGAGCGCATCTGGCGGATGAGGCCTGGGTCGCTCGCGATGGCCACTCCGGCAATCAGATCGCTGAGACCCGAGAGATACTTGGTGGCTGAATAGAGGCTAAGGTCGGCGCCCAGAGTGAGCGGATGTTGAAACGTGGGCCCGAGCAGCGTATTGTCCACCATGACCAAGGGCTTAGGATTGAGGTGCGCAACGGAGTTGGCCGCGTGCCGGATGTCCGTCATCACGATGGTGGGGTTGGCCGGTGTTTCAATCAGAACGATCGCGAGATCACGGGCCGCGCGAATCGCCGCGTCCATCTCGGCCAGTGTGCCCGGCCTGGACGGGGATGCCGGCGATGCCGAGGGTGCTGAGAAAATCCTCGATCAGGTGCTGGGTGCCGCCGTAAATCGGGACAGTGTAGAGGATACTTTGGCCGGGCCGCGCAAACGTCAGCAGCGCGGTCATGATGGCGGCCATGCCGGAGTTGAACACCAGCGCCGAGTGCGCGCCCGTTTCCAATGGAACCAGGCGTTCCTCGAGGATTTGCGCGTTGGGGTGATTGAAGCGCGAGTAGATCAGGTCGGGCTTCTCGCCTGAGTCGGGTTGGGCGCGTCCGGCCACCAAATCGAAGGCGTGCTCGGCAGCCTCTGGGCTCGGGAAGACGTAAGTGGAGCTGCGAAAGACAGCGGGCCGCGCCGATCCAACCGAAAGGCTGGGATCGAAGCCGCGGGTAAGAACTTGAGTAGGCGGGCGGAGGTCCTGCCGGTCAGCCATGAAGTGCCTCCGATTTCAGTGTAACCTACGAAGTGCGCGAGAACAGCGACAGCAGCCCGGAGAGAGAGCTGCCTTTTTTGTTTTGGGCATCCGAGCCGCCACCCAGACGATCCACTAGCGCGATCATGCTCTTGCCGAAGCTGGTATTAGGGGCGAGCTGCTTGCCTTCCATCAGCGATTTCTGGATGGCGTCGAAATCGGCCGGCAGAATGTGGAAGATCTCGGTGTGGAGGGCGGTGCCGATGACGTCTTTGCTCAGGCCTGTGTGTCGATCGTACCGGTTCACGATCAACCGCAGCTTGTAGCGGGGGATGTTGTTCGCGTCCAGATATCCCAGGACGCGTTGGACCGATTGTAACGAGGTGAGTTCGTTGGTGGTCACCAGCAGAATCTCGTCGGCGAGCTGCAATTGGCTCAGGTTCCAGTCGCCATAGACGCCGCCGCTATCGAGAATGACCAGATCGTAGGTGTGCCGGGCGTATTCGATGATGCCGCGGGCGTCCTTGAGATCGCTCATGCCTTCGGTCATCACCTCCGGCGAAAGCAGCACGTCCACGCCTTGCCGGCTGGTGACCACGGCCTTCCACAGGTCCCCGTCGATATCCTGCGCGCGCGCCAGCACGTCCATGAAGCTGTAACTGGATTTGATTTTCAACAGAAAGGAAAGTGTTCCCGCCAGGGGATCGAGATCGGCCAGCAGTATCCGCTTGTCGCCCCGCTTGATCTGATACGCCAAGTTGCTGGCGATGGTGCTGGCGCCGCAGCCGCCCTTGGCCGGCACGATGCAGTACACGCGTCCGGGAGCTTTCAAGCGGCTGGGCTGCTGCCGGGCGATCTTTTGCAGCGCCGCCTCCACTTGTTCCGCGGTGAAGGGCTGAATCAAAAAGTCGCTCGCGCCCTGCCGGAGACAGCGCAGAACCAGTTCCGGATCGTTGCTCGAAAGCACGGCGATGATCGGCAACTTGGCATCGGTTCGCAGCATGTCCGGAATCAGGGAAAGGCCACGCTCGACGGGGTCCGAGATCTCCAGAAGGCACAGGTTGGGGCCCTCGGAAGCCAGCACCTCGGCGAACTGGTGGCGGTTGGGATAGGCGTTCAGATCGTGCCCCGAAAAGGTGGGAAGAAGCTTGCTGAGAATAGGTGCTAACTCCCTAACGATATTAGGGTTAGGGCATATGAACAGAGCCTTCCATGCTCCAGTAAGTTTCGGGGTATCAGGCTGCGGCATCGGCGCGCTTACGAAGATCTCCCGCAAGGGAGTCCTACAATCAAATCGGCTAAGGCTGATGATACCATGAGAGCCTTCCTCTTCCTGATCAACTAAACATTCGAACGTACTGACCGATAAGGCTTAGTTTGGTTCTGAATCAAACTGAGGCTTCCACGAGAAGGCGTGTCGGCTGTAAGAAAAGCAAATGAGCGAAGATCACTCGAAGAAATCCGTCGTCGTGTGCGACACTCAACCAATTACGGCCGAAGGGCTGAGAAGCCTGCTGGCCTCGGCCGGAGACCTGGAGTTCCTGGCATCGCTGAATAGCCTGGAAGCCGCAACGCAGTTAGTGACCGCCAGGCCACCCGATATCGTGATCGTGGACAAGGGCTTCGGCATGCGAGCCGTACTGGATTGGATCCACGAATTGAAGCTGACCGAAGCGACGCCCGGCGTCACCGTGTGGGGCGTTTCCATGACGGAGGCCGAAGCGTTACGGCTGCTCCAAGCGGGTGCGCGGGGCATTGTTCGCAAAACGACGGATCTGGAGCAGATCTTGAGCTGCCTCCGCACCGTGGCCTCCGGGCGTAGCTGGATGGAGGATTGCGTGTTCCGCGACTCAGCGAGGCAGGACCGCTATCCGCGGTCGGAGCTTACGCCGCGCGAGCATCAGGTGCTCCAAATGGTGGAACAGGGCTTCAAGAACAAAGAGATCGCTCTCGAACTGGGAATCCGGCCCGGCACGGTGAAGATCCACATGAAGCATATCTTCGAGAAGACAGGCGTGCGCGGACGCTATGGCTTGGCCATCAGCGGGTTAAAGGAGCGTGGCCTGGTTTCGATGGTGAGCTAAACCCCCGCTTGCTCAGCGCAGCGATAGCATCCAAGACATCCGACGGCTGCCTTCGATCGCCCGTTAAACGGATGCTGAAGTGTCGGTAGAATCGTTTCACCTGTTCTGCGCGTGTGGACAGGAAGGAAGTGACTGGCAAGACGCAATGAAGAAGATCATTTCACTGCGGGAAATTGTGCTAGCTCTTGCCCTGATTGTTGCCTTCACTACGGTAGGTCGCCAGTCTCCTAAATCATCGGCGGTGTCCCATCAGAAGTTCAAGGAAGCCGCGGATGTCGATATGGGACTGCGGAAGCCCGAAGCCAATCTCATTGCCAAGTCCCTCACGCAACTGGATGGCCGTGCTTTCACTCCTTCTTACCTACTCAACGTTTATGAGAGTAACGCGATCTCGGCTGACCAACTCTATAAAGGCAAGCGAGTCTTTGTCGAGGCCAGGGTCGAAAATCTGGGGCGGGATTTGTTGGGTAAACCATATATCATTCTCCGTGATAAAGCACGGGAGGGAGGAAGCCGGAGTGGGTTTCGCTCCGTACAGGCCTTCTTCCCCGATAGCGCAGTCCCGCAACTTGCACATTTGCAGCCAGGAGACATCATTCTACTCACAGGCACCTGTGATGGATTGATGCTCAATCTTCTCCTGCAGGATTCCGCCTTGGAGTTTGCATCCTCTTTCCGCTATTAGATTGAGGAATCGTTGGGGAACGACACCTTTGAAATGTCATGAGCGAACAGGAACTTTTGGCACGACTGGAGAACATCCCTAACGACCGTAGACGGCGAATGGTGGGTGCAGTGCAGAATGGGGCGAGGCGTACAGACGGGCTACGGTCTGGGGGAGAACAGTGTGCGTTTTGCAATCGGAAAGAGCGAGGCGGCGGACTGCGCATCTACCATCTGCGAAATGGGGAGGAATTGTTGGTGGGTCATCCTCGGTGTGCGGAATATCTTGAGTATTTGATTTCACACCGCGAGTACGCAGGGAATTACAGCCGTTGAGCAGGTGTTGTCGACTTGCGTTTCGTCTTCTCCCGGTTCACTTGCAGCAATCTTGGCTTCAAAGCGCGCTTTTCAGATCGTAGCGGGTTATCGATTGTTCGCGCGTCGCGATCTGCGACCGATTCGAGTGAGTTCGTGCTCGAAATAAATGGAGCAGGGCTTCAAGAACAAAGAGATCGCTCTCGAACTGGGAATCCGGCCCGGTACGGTGAAGATCCACATGAAGCATATCTTCGAGAAGACAGGCGTGCGCGGACGCTATGGCTTGGCCATCAGCGGGTTAAAGGAGCGCGGCCTGGTTTCGATGGTGAGCTAGCCGGCTTACCGGCCCGAGCCTGGGGTCCAGCCGTCACCAAGTCCGTAGGGAATGGTGATGAACGGCATTGCCTCCACTTCGTGGATCTTTCCGCCACGGATGCCGAAGCTTTCCACGATCATCGCGTTCATCAGCATTCCCGGAGGCGCGTCGGGAGCGGCGCCCCGGCGCGTTCCATCGTGGACAAAAAGCACGAACATGGTCGCCACGCCTTTTTGCTGATCGATGATGAGCGCGTGCCGCGGCCGGATGTGCTTCATATAAGAGAAAATCTTGCTGTCGATCTGTTCGGCGCACGTCAACATGCTGAAGCGGAGCTGCTCCTTGCCCTGCGCAGTGTCGGGATTCGGGAGCGGTGGAGCGGGCATCATGCGGCCGCCTGGCGGCGGATTGTTGACGGTCTGGTAGCCGTTCTCGTGGCGCACGCAATCGTCGGCGAACGCGGCGATCTTACCGTCGTCGCCCTCCAACGCGTCGAAGTACGAGTTGGCGGCGTAAGCGAGGACGTCGCGGGGGCTGCGTTCGGATTCGAGAATGTTAGTGGCCAGACCAGGCCGCGGTGTTGTCAGCAGCGGAATCGCGGCGTCGTTGATGTTGCGATCGTAGAGCTGCTCAATTTCTGAAATCTTGCCGCGATCCACTTTGAGGCGCACGGCCACCAGCGCGTTGCGTCCCTGAATCATGAGACGCGCCTGGATCGCAACCTGGCCCGTTACCGGATCGGCGACGTAGATCATGAAAGGCGTCGGCTCCACTTTGGAGCGCCACAGCACGCCCTCGCCGACATCCATGCGTCCGGTGTTTTCCGTCATGCGGTAGTCGATCGCGAGCGGGGGCACGGCCTTTGGATCGTGTTTGTAGATGGCGTTTAGGTAGCCATCCATGACGCCGACCAGGCACTGGCGATCACAATCCTTGACGCGGGAGGGGCTCCATTCGGGCTCTGACGCGATCAACTGTGTCACGACGCTGAACGCGGCGATCGCAAAGCGCATGCATTTCATCGCCAATTTCTCCTCTCGCGATGCGACGATCATTATATTTCAAGGATCGCCTTCCGGCTACAATGTTGTTCATGAAAGCGCGCGTGTACGTCTCGATGAAGCCGACGGTGTTGGATCCGCAGGGGCAGACCATCCGGTCGGCGCTGGCGGGGCTCGGTCACACGTCGATAGCGGCGGTGCGGCAGGGTAAGTATTTCGAGATCACGCTCGAGCCGGGGACGGATCGCGCGAAGGCGGGGGCGGAGATCGAGCAAATCGCGCGGGACGTGTTGGCGAATCCGGTGATCGAGGAGTACCGAGTGGAGTTTGTAGAATAGCTCACCAGAGCGTTGGGACTTTGTACTTCCGGATTTGTTTATCTGGGGTGACTAGCGTGAGTCCTTCAAATTGGGCCTGGGCTACCATGATTCGGTCGAACGGGTCCTTGTGGATGGTCGGCAATGCAGCTAGCAAGGGCAAATGCTGTGATGCGATCGGCAATAGAGTCCAGGGCGACCGATACAGGATCTGATCCAAAATCTCTTCCAAGCGGATACCGAGTACGAGTTTGCCCGCTTGATGTTTGAGGACGATTTCCCACGCACAGACCACGCTGACATACGGCACGGCATCGGGCGATGAGAGCGCTCTCCGGACGCGAGCTGGAATTTTATCCCCGGATGACAGGATCCAAAGGACAACGCTGGTGTCCAGGAGAAATCGGCTCACAGATAGTCTTTGAACTCGGGGAGGGGCGCATCAAAATCCTTCGCGATTTCGATCTTGCCTTTGAAGACGTTCCATGGCAGCTTGGCCTTCTCTTTGCTAAGGCGCGTGATCATCGCCACGGGCTTGCCATGGTTGGCAATCAGAATGTCCTCGCCGGCGGCCGCACGTTTGACGAGGCGCGAAAGGCTGCTCTTTGCGTCGTGCATGTTCACCAGGATCGCCACGTATTCATCTTAGCCCACCAACCGGGCTAACTCAAGGGCCGCGATATGCGTATGAAGCCTTCCTTCTTCGACGGCGGCACCAGGCGGCTCGCCATTTTGCGGATCGCTTCCTCGGGCACGATGCGGTTGCGGCCTTGATTGCGCGCGATGCAGGTTTCGACGGGAACGTCGAAGAACAGAGCTTCAAGTTTGCAGCCATAGCGCTGGGCGAGTTGAACGTACGGCTTGCGTTCCCACGGCGTCAGATGAGTGGCATCGACAAAGGTGACGGGACGCCCGGCGGCGATGCGCTGACGAACTAGATAGCGAACCGTGGCGAAGATGCGGGCGTTGATAGATTGATCGTGCGGGTCGTCCGCGATTAGGCGGCGGATTTCGTCGGATGAGATCGCATTGATGCCCTGCCGCGCGAGATAGGTTGACTTGCCGGAGCCGGGAAGTCCGACGGTGATGATCAGCTTCACTTAAACGATGTAGCGGCCGGCGGCAAGAAGACGCCCGGCGATCCGGCGGCGAGCCGCGATGGCGTTCACCGGTTCGAACTTGGTGAACCGCTTCAGCACCGCGAGGTTGGTCCGCAAAGCATCGCCTTCGGAACTAGCGGCCAGCACGTTACGCGCGGCGCTCTCCACAATCTCCATGGCTTCACGCAGGAAGACCGCTGCCACGTCTGCCGCAATCTCGCCGCGGCCCAGTTGCGCCAGCTTCTGAGCGCGAAGTTCAACCGATTCCATGGCGAATGCGTTCATCGCGATGTCGGTAATCGAGGCCAGAACCTCTTGCTGGTCTTCAAGCGCCGTGCCGAATTTTTGATAGGCGACGCCGAGGGCGAAAAGCGCGGTCTTCTTCGCGTTATCGACCAGGCCCGTGGACGCCGGGCCAGAAAGGATCTCGGCTCTGCAGGTTCTTCACCGCATCCACGAGCGGCAACTGGCCGCGCTGGGCTCGCTTGAGCAGCATGCCAGTGGCGAGCAGGCGATTGATTTCGTTAGTGCCTTCGAAGATCCGGTTGATGCGCGAATCGCGATAGGCGCGCTCCACGATATAGTCCTGATGATAGCCGTAGCCGCCGTGAATCTGGACCGCTTCATCGGTGACGTAGTCGAGCATCTCGGACGCGAAAATCTTGATGTAGGAGCATTCGGCCGCGAATTCCTCCACAGCTTTCAGCTCGCCCTGGGCTTCCATCTGGCTATCGATCAGCCCGACCGTACGATACGTCGCCGATTCATTGGCGAAAATGCGGATGGCCATTTCCGCCAGCTTGTGTTGGATGAGTCCGAACTCGGCGATGGATTTGCCGAAGGCCTTTCGCTCCTGGGCGTACTTGAGCGAGAGGCGCAGCACTTCCTTCGCTCCTCCACAAGCAAATGCGCCAAGCTTCAGCCTGCCGATATTGAGGATGTTGAAAGCGATGATGTGGCCACGGCCGATTTCGCCGAGAACATTCTCCACCGGCACGGGCACGTTGTCGAGATAGATGGCAGTGGTGGAGCTGCCCTTGATTCCCATCTTCTTTTCTTCGGCGCCTGAGGAAAGGCCGGGAAATTTGCGCTCCACCAGGAACGCAGTGAATTTCTCGCCATCGACTTTCGCGAAGATGGTGAACAGATCGGCCGCGCCGCCGTTGGTGATCCACATCTTCTGGCCGTTGAGGATGTAGTGCTTGCCATCGGCGCTCAAGTCAGCGCGGGTGCGAGCGGCGAGTGCATCGGATCCCGCCTGCGGTTCGCTCAAGGCGTAAGCGGCGACCAGCTCCGCAGTGGCGACGCGGGGAAGATAGCGCTGCTTCTGGTCTTCGGTCCCGAACAGCAACAGCGGCAGCGCGCCAATGCCGCTTTGTCCCCCGTGCCAAGCGGCGTAAGAGCCGTCCTTTGCGATGCCCTCGGCCACCAACATGGCCGATGTAAGATCCATCTCCATGCCGCCGTATTTTTCAGGCAAATGCACGGAGGTGAGGCCGAGTTCGCCGGCTTTCCGCAGCACTGCTACCGCGACGCCGGGCTCCTGGCGTTGGATGGCATCGACGTGAGGCGCGATTTCCTTAGTCCAGAATTCTTCGGTGGTGCGGGCGATGGCTTGATGTTCCTCGGTGAAGTCCTCAGGAGAGTAGAACTGTTCGAGCGGCGTGGGCTCGATGAGGAACGAGCCGCCCTTAGGCTTGGTGGGAGAGATTGTCGAGGATGCCATCGGAATTGTTCCTTATCAAGTTTTCGAAAATGCCGGCCGCGCCTTGGCCGCCGCCGATGCACATCGTCACCATGCCATAGCGCGTGTCCTTGCGATGCATTTCGCGCAGAATGGTGGCGGTTAGTTTGGCGCCGGTGCAGCCGAGCGGATGGCCAAGAGCGATCGCGCCGCCGTTGGGATTCACGCGGTCGAGATCGAGGCCCGCTTTGCGGATCACGGCCAGAGCCTGAGCCGCGAAGGCCTCGTTGAGTTCGATGACGCCGATGTCTTCTGTCTTAAGACCCGCCAAAGCGAGGGCTTTGGGAATCGCGACAACGGGTCCGATTCCCATGATCTCCGGAGGCACGCCCGCCACCGCGAAGCTCACGAAGCGGGCCATCGGCTTGAGGCCGAGCTCTTCGGCCTTCTTATCGGACATGACGATCGCCGCGGCCGCGCCGTCGCTAGTCTGCGAGGAATTGCCGGCGGTGACGGTGCCGTCGGATTGAAACACCGGCTTGAGCTTGGCCAGCGCTTCGAGCGAGGTGTCGGCGCGCGGGCCTTCGTCCTTCGTGAATGTTATGGTGTGATGCTCGGGCGCGCCATTCGCGATCGTGGTGGACTCGATCGCGACGGGCACAATCTCTTCGTCGAACTTGCCCTCGGCTTGCGCGCGCAACGCATGCTGATGGCTGCGGAGAGCGAACTGATCGGCATCCTCGCGCGTAACGCCGTACTTCTTGCGCACCTGCTCGGCGGTGAGTCCCATGCCCATATAGATTTGCGGAAGATGATCCACCATCCAGGGATTGGGCACGAATTTATTGCCCGCCATCGGGATCAAGCTCAGTGATTCGGCCCCGCCGGCGATAATGATTTGCGCGCCGCCCGAGCGGATGCGGTCGGCCGCCATCGCGATGGCTTGCAGGCCCGAGGAGCAGAACCGATTGATGGTGACGCCGGGGACGGAATCGGGCAGGCCCGCGCGGAGAGCGGCGATGCGCGCCATATTCATTCCGGACTCGGCCTCGGGCATGGCGCAGCCGAGGATCACGTCGTCGATCTCTTCGGGCGCAATGGCCGGATGTTTTTCTAGCAGGCGACGGATAACGATGGCCGCAAGATCGTCGGGTCGCGTGTTCCGCAAGCTGCCCTTGGGCGCTTTGCCGACGGGTGTTCGCAGACAATCGAGGAGAACGGCTTCCATAGGCGGTTAGTTCCGGAGCGGTTTGCCCGTCTTCAGCATATACTGCATGCGTTCCTGCGTCTTGGGGTTGCCGCACAGGCTCAGGAAAGCTTCGCGCTCGAGATCGAGCAAATACTGCTCGGAGACGGTCTGAGGGCCGGTGAGGCCGGCCGCCGCTCAAAACGTGCGCGAGTTTTTCGGCGATGATCACGTCGTACTCGGTGATGAAGTTGCCCTGGCGCGCGGACCATGCGCCGAGCTTCATCATGGCGTAGGCGCTGTCGCCGGCCACGGAGATGGCCGCGGGCGCCGGGGCGAGTAGTCGGGAGCCAGCGCGAGCGCGAGCGCTTTGGCGTCGCCGATCAGTCGCTCGGGATTCATCGAGATCGCGTCCGCGCGATGGAGCAGACCGAGTTTGCGGGCGTCTTCGGCGCTGCTGGAAACCTTGGCATAGCCGATCAGCTCGAAAATGCGCAGAGGATCTTTCAGGCGGGCAAGCAGTTCCTTGCAGCCGCCCGCTGCTGGGATAACGCCGACCGCCGTTTCCACCAATCCCATGTAGGTTTCAGCCGACGCCTGGGCGCGCGCGCAGTGCAGGACGATTTCGCATCCGCCTCCGAGCGCGCGTGAGAATGGCGCCGCGACCACGGGCTTCGCCGCGTACTTCAGCGCCATGTTCATCTTTTGAAATCGCTCGACGCCGAGATTCAGATCCTCCCATTCGCCCTCTTGCGCGGCCAGCAGCACCAGCATGAGATTCGCCCCCGCGCTAAATGCCTCGCCTTCGTTGGCGATGATCATCGCTTCGAAGTTGCGATTCGTTTCCTCGAGCCCGGCCTGCAGCATGACCATGGCGTCTTCGCCGAGCGTGTTCAATTTGCTGTGAAACTCGACGCAGAGCACGCCATCGCCCAGGTCGATCAAGGACGCGCCCGCGTTCTCGAACACGACGCCGTTCGTGCGCTTGCGGTCGCGCAGCGTGACGATGCCGGGCCGCGGTTCGATGGGCCGGTAATCGTTGACTCGGAAATCGAAGTATTCGGTCGCTGCGCGGCGCGCTTCGGGAGGACGATAGAGTGCGATGGTGCCGCGGGCGAGCGCGCTCTTGATGTGGGCCGGCAGGGTGCGGCGGTTCATCTCCAGGCGCGATACCACTTCCAAGAAGCCGACGGCGTCCCAAAGCTCAAACGGGCCGAGCTTGTGCCCGTAGCCCCAACGCATGGCCCGATCGATCTCGACGATGCGGTCGGATATTTCGGGAATCATCTCGGAGCAGTAAACGAACAGATCGCTCAGCACTTTCCACAGAAAACGCCCAGCCCGGTCGTCGGAACGAAGCAAGGTACGCACGCGCTCGCCCAGGTCTTCGATGTTGCGCGCCGTTTCGACGGAAGGGAAGCGCGGCTTCTGCAGCGGCTGATACTCGAGCGTCTTCCAATCGAGCACTAGGATCTCGCGCGCGGCGGCTTTGCCTGTCTTCTTGTAAAACCCTTGGCCGGTCTTATCGCCCAGCCATTTCCGCTCGATCATTGTCTTTTCGAAATCGAGCGGCAGGAAGCGCTCGCGCCAGGGATCGTTGGGAACAAGCTCGTATAGATTTGTTCCGACAAAACCCCAGACGTCGAGACCCACCAGATCGAGCAGACGGAAGCTGGCGCTGTTGGGAACACCGATGAGGGGGCCCGTCAGCGCGTCCACTTCTTCGATGGTGAGATCGTCTTCCACCATCACCTTGCCGACGGTCCCGCCGAGGAAGCTGCCGATCCGGTTGGCGATGAAGTTGGGCGTGTCCTTGGTGCGTACCACGCCTTTGCCGAGGCGCCGGTCGGCGAACTGTTCGACGTCGGCGAGAATCGTGGCATCGGTTTCGGGGCCCGGGATCAGCTCCATCAAATGCAGATAGCGCGGCGGATTGAAGAAATGCGTGCCGAGGAAATGGCGGCGGAAGCCGGGCGAGAAACCTTGCGAGATGGTGCCGAGCGGGATGCCGCTGGTGTTGGTGGAGAGAATCGCATCGGGCTTGCGAGCGGCTTCCACCTTGCGCCATAGTGCACGCTTGGCTTCGAGATTTTCGACGATGGCTTCGATGATCCAATCGCAGCCCGCAATCTTCGCGAGATCGTCGTCGAAGTTGCCCGGTTCCACGAGCGCGGCTTGGTCGTCGGTGAAAAGTCCGCCGGGGCGCTGTTTCAACGCGTTCTGGATGCCCTGCAGTGCAGGCGCATTGCGATTCGGCCGGCCGGCGACATCGAGCAACAACGCCGGGATGCCGGCATTGGCAAAATGCGCCGCGATGCGCGAACCCATGGTGCCAGCGCCGAGAACGGCCACGCGATGAATGGTTCGCATAGTTTCCGGCTCAGATGTTCACGGCGCTCATGTGCTGCTCGGGATAGCGAGTACCGGCTGTGCTGCCTTTAGGAAGCACGCGATCGATTTCCTCGAGCTCGGCCGGAGTCAACACGATGTTGAGCGCGTGAAGATTCTCTTCCAGCCGTGGGCGCTTCTTCGTGCCGAAAATTGGAACGATGTCTTCGCCCTGCGCCATCACCCAGGCGAGCGCGATCTGCGCCGGCGTGGCGCCCTTGGCATGCGCGAGCGATTCGATATGGCGAACCAGATCGAGGTTCTTGTAGAAATTGTCGCCCTGGAAGCGCGGATTATAGCGCCGGAAGTCGTCGGCGGGAATATCTTCGGGGCGCTTGAATTGGCCGGTGAGAAACCCGCGGCCGAGCGGGCTATAGGCTACAAAGCCGATGCCCAGTTCGCGAACGGTGGCCAGGATGTCGCCCTCGGGATCGCGAGTCCACAACGAATACTCGGTTTGCAGCGCGCTGATGGGATGCACGCGATGAGCGCGCCGGATCGTCGCGGGCGCGGCTTCCGAGAGGCCGAGAAAGCGCACTTTGCCCTGCCTGACGAGATCGGCCATGGCGCCAACTGTGTCTTCAATCGGGGTCTTTGTATCCACGCGATGCTGGTAGTACAGATCGATTACGTCCACGTTCAAGCGCTGGAGCGAGGCGTCGCAGCAGGCCCGAACATATTCGGGACGGCCGTTCACGCCCAGGAATTTTCCATCCGGCGAGCGCTGATTGCCAAACTTGGTGGCGAGCACCACCTCGCTGCGCCTGCCCTGGATGGCTTTGCCGACCAGCACTTCGTTCTTGAAGACGCCGTACATGTCGGCGGTGTCCAGGAAATTCATCCCGCGATCGAGGGCCAGGTGAATGGTCGCGATGGACTCGGCATCGTCGGTTGCGCCGTAAAACTCCGACATGCCCATGCATCCCAAACCCATGCGCGAGACTTGCAGCCCGAACCCACCCAGCTTGACTTGTTGCATCGCTGACGATTATAGCGAACGTCCTCCGCGAGAGACGCGTTTCGTACAATTGGGTTTGGCGCAGAAGGGGTTGGTCACAATCGCGAGCGGGATTTTCACCGCGGTGCTTCTGATTTCGGGCGGATTTCTGGCTCTGGATGCTTTGCATCGCCAGCCTGCGCAGCACGCGCTGATGAACGTGGAGGGCATCATCGCGCTCAGCTTCCTCGCGGTACTCTTCATGCGAGGCCGCCGTTCCGAGCCTGGCGGCGCGTCACACACAGCCGATCTCTTGCCTCTTGCCGCGGCGATGCTCGTTGTGGCGTTAGCTTTTGCGCCGATTCTTCACACGCCGTTCCTCTATGACGATTACGCGCACATCACCGACGCATCGCACGCCACCTGGCGCAGCATCGCGCAACTCTTCGGCCGCGTCCCGGGCCAGGTTGTATTCTTCCGCCCGGCCGGCTTCGCGCTGTACTGGCTGAATTACCTTTGGGCCGGGGCTCACGCTACCGTATGGCATGCGGGCAATCTCGCCCTGCACACGATTTGCTGCGGCCTCGCTTTCGCCCTGTACCGCGAACAAAGTCTCTCCCGGGATGCCAGCTTCGCAGGCGCGCTCCTGTTCGGCCTCGGCGGCGTGACGGCCGAAGCGGCAGGCTGGATCGACGCGGGATTCGCCGTGCTGGCGGCGGCCTTCGTGCTGATCAGCTTGATCTGTGTGTGCCGGTATGCTGCTTCCGGCCACGCGCGCTGGCTGGCTGGCGCGCTCGCATCCGGCGCCTGCGCGATGTTATCCAAGGAAACCGGGTTCTGCCTCCCTCTTCTCGTAGTCAGCTTGGCGCTCTTCCGGGAAAGAAAGGACTGGAAGGGAATCGGCCGAGCCGCCGTTTTCTCGAGCCTGTTGGCCATCGTCTTGTTCGCCTATCGCTGGTGGGCGCTCGGAGGCATCGGAGGATACGCAGGCGCCAGTGGAAATGTCGACATCCTTCACTTCAATCTGCTTCGCACTGTGAATGCCGTGTTCCTGCGCCAATGGGCAGTACTGTTTTTTCCGTTCAACTGGTCGAACGCCGGGCCGCTTCTCCGCGCCGTACTGGCCGTAATTCCATTTATTCTCGCGGTCTACGCCTGGCTGGCGAAACCACCACGGCGTGCGCTGGCCGGCTGTGTTTTGTTTATCCTCGCTGCAGCCTTGCCTGTGGAGCATCTGTTGCTACTCAGCCCCGATCTCGGCGGTTCGCGGACTCTTTATCTGGGAAGCGTCGGATGGGCTCTGCTGTGGGCTTTCCTGCTCGAGAGCATGTCCCGGCCGGTTCGCATTGCTTCCGCCTGCGTCCTGGTGGCGCTCCAGGCGACGATGCTCGAGCACAATCTCGCGATATGGCGCGAAACCTCGAAGCTTGCCCAGTCGGTGTGCATCGATTTCGGCCGCAGTATCGCCGGCAGTTCGGAGCCTGTCGCCGTCCAGGGCCTGCCGATGATTCGCAACGGAGCCGTGTTCCTGCAGAATGGCTTTCCGCAGTGCGTCGAGATGAACAGCGGCGTGCCCGCCTCGAGAATTCAGATGCAGCCCGTAGCCGGAGCAAAAGAATATGTCTGGAACGAAGCGCACGGCCGCGTCGAGCAGGGCGGATCGCGCTAGGCGACTGGGATCTCCGGTTCGGCGCTGGCCAAAAGTCTGGAGCTCACTGGTGCACCGTAATCAAAGTGGTTGAAGGCGATTGAGCGCCGGAAATCGTCGCGATCACCGGATAATCCCCATTAGCGAGCGACGCCGGAATCTGGATCGCGATTTGATACAGCCCAGCGAATCCGGGCGCCAGTGCCGCTCCATACACCGTGGCCGGAGCTGTTCCCAGTTTGACGCTGACTGTATTGGCCGTGTTGTAGGTTGGCGTGGATGGCGTCTCGGCGCCCGGCGGCGGCGCTGGACTGGTTGGGCCAAAACCCGTTCCCCAGAGCACAATCACCTCACCCGGTTTGGCCGGCACGGTCGCTTCTCCAAACGTTCCGTTCTTGACCGCCAGAGAGTAATTCAGATGCGTTGCGACCGCGTAGGCGAACCACTGGAAGAATGCCGGCTGCAGCGCTTGAACTTCCGCCATCACGGCCTGGCTGGTCCCGTTGGCATTGGTCACAGTGACCGATACGCTTCCCGCAGGCAGGCTCGGAGCCACGGCGTTGATCTGCGTGGGGCTGATGTATCCGACATAGGCCGGCTGATCGCCGACCATGACCTTGACGTCGTCCAGCGTGGTGGGCAGCGCCCCGCTGACAATCGCGTTAATCCAGCTATCGGTCTTCGACGACAGGTTGGTCCCTTCGATTGTCATCCAGGACCCAGGAGAAATCCCGGGTTGAAAACTCGCGCCGTTCAACACGCCGCCGCTGGCTGCGATCGTGGGTGCATTGGGAGAAGCCAGAGAGAACTTGAAAACCGTGCCATTCGGGCTCGGCCCCGTCCCAACCGGCGTTGCACCATAAAGGTCCCCGTCCTTAGCCTGAACCAGCCAGTCCGGCGCGACGCCATCGGCTCCGCCAAAAGTATGGAGCGTCGTTACCACTCCAGCGGGCGTCATTTCAAACAACGTTCCATGCCCCTCCGGCCCGCCCCCCTGGCTGACCGTGCCATAGAAATTTCCGTCGGACGCCTGAATCAGTCGTATCAGGCCAGAGTTGTTGGCGGCTGGGATGGCAGGGAAGCTATAGAGCGCTGTCAACCCGGTCGGCGTCAGCTTGAAAATCGTTCCAAATCCATTCTGGCCGCCAATGGTTGTGGTGCCGTAAAAGTTTCCGTCCGAACCTTGCACCACGCCCGTGGTGGGCGCCGCGCCGTCGGACATGCCGGTGAACATATAGAGCGTTGTGAGCGTGCCCATGGAAGTTACCCTAAAGACTGTCCCGCAGCCATTGCCGAAGAGGTCATCCGGGCAGCCGATTCCCCCGCGCTTGGTAGTCCCGTAAAAGTTTCCGTCACTCGCCAGAATTAGGCCGCTCGGACCAAGTCCATCGGGCCCGGCAAAGTCATGCAACTTCGCTAAAGTTCGCAGAGGGCGTGATACTTGAAAACGATACCTGCGCCACCGCCGTTGGCTTTCGTGTTCACTCCGCCGGCATAGGTGGTGCCGTAGAAGTTGCCGTCTGGGCCTTGCACCAGACCTCCGATGGGAGTGGACCCGTCGCCCGAGGCTTGCGCAAAGGCGTGCAGCGTAGTGAGCTTGCCCGACGAAGTCAGCTTGAAGATGCTGCCGGGATCGCTGCTGGGAATATTGACAGTCTGGAACCCCAAAATCGTCCCATAAAAATTGCCATCGTTGCCTTGTACCAATGCGTTCGGCGTAGAGCCGGCGGGGAAAGCGGAGAGCGTGGTGACAGCGCCCGCCGGCGTTAGCTTGAATGCCGTAGCGTTATTGGTGGTCCCGTAGAAGTTTCCGTCGGTACCCTGAATCAGCCAATTCGGGCCACCGTCAGCTGCGTCAAGGCTGGCCACGGTGGTGAAAGTTTGCGCCTGCGCGATGCCCGCCAGCGCGAGGAAGAGGATGATCCGCATCGGAACCTATAATATCGTCAATATCGTCGTAGCTTCGCTGCTCGCCGCCTAGGGGTCGCCCCCACGAGGCACTAAGCCACCGGGATTTCCGGCTCTGGCGCGTGATGGCGGCGCAACGGCACGTCGCGCAAGACCAGGTGCAATATGATGGCCAGCGTCATGATCACGGCGCTGGCGAAGAAGACGCGTTGCAGCCCGTGCAGCAGGCCGGTACGGACGTTCGCGAGAAGCGTCTGCAAAAGATGCAATCCGCCTGGCGAATGCCCGAACGCTGCGTCCAGCTTGTCTTGCATCCGGGACAGCTTCAGCGGATTGGAGAACAGTTTCAAAGCCTCGGGTGGCGTGCCGGGCGGAATTCCAGCCTCGAAATCTTGGTGGTATTTGGTGAGCAGCACGCTGCCGAAGATCGCCACGCCCATGGTGCTTCCGATGGAACGAAAGAACGCCGTAGACGCCGTGGCCGCGCCCATGTATTTCCGGGGCGCGACGTTTTGGACTGCCACGGTGTAGACGGGCTGCAGCAGGCCCATGCCGGTACCGGCGATAATCATCGCGAGAACGACGTCGAAGCGCTGCGTCGCTTCGCCCATGCGGGCAAATAAGATCATGCCGGCCGCAACCAGGATCGATCCCGCCACGGCTGCCATCTTGTAGCTCTGCAAGCGGAGATTCAACTGACCGGTGATGATGCTACCCGCGACCGCACCCATCATCAGCGGCGTGAGCAGATTGCCGGACTGCGTTGCGGATACGCCCAGCACGCCCTGCATGAACAGCGGCAGATAAATGATGACGCCGAACATCCCCATGCCCAACAAGAACACGGCAACGGAGCAGAGACTGATGATCGGATTGCGAAACAAAGACAACGGGATCAGCGGTTCGATGGCCTTGCGTCTCGGCGCGCAGGAATACGCGCCAGCATCACGGCGGAGAACGCGAGCAGCGATTCGACGCGAGTGGAGCTCCAGCCGTAATCGGTCACCCAAGTGAGCGCGAGCAGTAACGGCACGATGCACAGGATCAGTGAGGTCGATGCCGGCCCAGTCGAGCTTACGCTGGACGCCCTCGGGATGCAGTTCGGGGAACTGGAAATAGATGGTCGGCGATCGCGACCAGGCCCACCGGCAGGTTGACGTAGAACGCCGCGCGCCAGGAGATGTGATCGGTGAGCCAGCCGCCGAGCGTCGGTCCGAAGATGGATGCGAGTCCCCAGGTGGCGGCGAAAAAGCCCTGGTACTTGCCGCGTTCGGCGGGAGAGAAAACGTCGCCGATGATGGTGAACGCCAGCCCCATCATCATGCCCGCGCCGATGCCCTGCAGCCCGCGGAATACGATGAGCTGGCTCATGCCGTCGATCCGCAGGAAGTTCAGCGTGCCAGCCGCGCCGCACAGCGCCGACGTAAGTACGAACATCACCGCCCCGCCCAGGAAAAACCATTTTCGGCCATACATGTCGGAAAGCTTCGCGAAGATCGGAACCGCGAGCGTGGAGGTGAGCAAATACGTCGTCGAGACCCAGGGATACCGGTCGAATCCGGATAGTTGGTCGATGATGCTCGGCTCGGCCGTGCCAACGATGGTCTGATCCAGCGCGGCCAGCAGGACCGCCAGCAGCAGCCCGGTCATGGTCGCAAACATTTGCGGACGCGTGAGCCGGATCAGGCCTGAGGTATGGAACTTGGGCTCGACGGCGGAGGCGGGCATTCCTAATGTTATCCTTTTTCCCGGCGGCTTTCTTCGATGGGGACAGCAGACACGTACTTGCGCGCGGCGATCGAACAAGCCCGGAAGAGCTTGTCGGAAGGCGGTATTCCGATCGGCTCCGTGCTGGTGCATGAGGGGCAAATCATCGGGCGGGGCCACAACTGCCGGGTGCAAACCGGCAGCGCGATCGATCACGGCGAGATGAATTGTCTGCGCAATGCCGGACGCCTGCCCGCGAAGATTTACCGAAACAGCACGATCTATTCGACGCTTTCCCCTTGTCCGATGTGCAGCGGCGCGATCGTGCTATATAAGATCCCGCGCGTGGTGGTTGGCGAGAACCGTACGTTTCTCGGGGCGGAGGATTACATGCGGAGCCAAGGCATTCAGGTGGATGTGGTGCAGGACGACGAGTGCATTCAGATGATGACGGATTTCATTCGGGCCAATCCGGCGCTGTGGAACGAGGATATCGGGGTTTGAACATTCAGACGCTGAGCCGTGCCTTGCTCGACGATCTGATCGAGCGCGCTAAGAACTCAGCCGCGGCTCCGCGTCAATCACAACTTCCATGCCTCGATGGAGGACAATCCGCATCGCTTTCTGAACGTGATGATCCGTGGAACCTACGTTGCGCCGCATCGCCATCTGGACCCGCCCAAGGCCGAATCGTTTGTGGTTTTGGAGGGCGAAGTGGCGTTCTTCATTTTCGACGACTCGGGCCATGTGGTGCGGACGGAAGTGGTCGGCAGCGATCCCATCGGGATCGATCTTTCGCCTGGCGTCTGGCACACGCTGACGCCGCTGTCGGCGCATGCGGTCTGTTATGAAGTGAAGCCCGGGCCGTATTTGGCTTCGAATGACAAAGACTTTGCGCCTTGGGCGCCGCGCGAGGGCGATTCCGGCGCTGTGTCCTATCTCGAAAGCTTGTTGGCGATCGTTAAAAGCAAAGGTGCTTGATCAGGTCGACCAGCGCGTGCAGGCCCGCCGATGCGAAGATGCTGGAGCTTTTCTCATAGACCTTGCCGTACGCCACGCCCGCGATGGTCGCGAGAATCATGTAGCGCCAGTTGGGCAGCGGTCCTGGTCCGTTGTCGAGATGCGCGCAGCCGAAGATGAAGGCGGCCATCAGCAGCGTGCCCGTATTCGTGCCGAACTTCTGCGCGATGCAATTCTGGATCAGGGCGCGAAATAAAATTTCCTCGGGCAGCGCGGTCGCGGCCAAGAATGATCAGATATTGCGATCCGATGCGCATGAGCGATCCGTTCACGGGTAGATGAAACGGCGGCAGAAAGCCGATCGCGCGCCCTAGCGCGATTAACACGGGCGCGCATGCAGTGAAGCCGATCAGTAGATTCACGAGATCGCGGCCCGATCGGGGTACGTTGTATTTCATCCCCGGAAGCCGGCGAAAGAGCAGGAAAATCGAGAGCCCGAGAAAGATCGACACGCCGTAGGCTGCTAATGCAGTGGGCCGCGCGCTTGCTTCGGCACCCATTGCTGGCCGAGCGAAAACTCCAGTGGCAACCACAACAGCGCGATAATCACGAAGTCCGCCCAGGCCAGGTACGCGCCAGACTGCGGGCAAGAACGTGTAGGCAAGCATGAGGCACGCTAAGGGAACGCTGAAGGCCCCGAGTTGAGCCGCGTTTGCCAGAAATGCCGCGGATAAGATTGCCGGGATCGCAAACAACAATACCGGGCCGCTGTTTCAGCGCTTCCTGTAAGCGCCGCTGAATGCCGGGCATGAGCAACGCCAGAATTCCCAACAGAAAAACCGCTGGAATCAGGTACATCGTTGTCCATGGTACCTTCCCGCCTCAGGTACTTCCGCTATTGCATTTCGGGGGCACCCTTAGCATATGCTCGAACGATGTTGAGACTCGGTTGTCTTCTCGCTCTTCTTGCGTCTGCTTGTTCAGCGGCAACCTATTACGTCTCGACGCAAGGCAGCGACAACAACCCCGGCACGTCTCAGGCACCCTGGGCTACGCTGCAACACGCTGTGGACACCATCGCGCCCGGCGATACCATTCTTGTCGAATCGGGGACCTATGTCGGCTGCCGCATCGGGATTCCCGGCGGACCGTCGTCGCCGAAAACATTGGAGGCCGCGCCCAGCGCAGCGGTCTTAATCAACGCTCCCGGTCCGGAGAACAAACACAACAGTGTCATCGAAGTCGAAAACTTCTCGCTCACGATGACCGATTGGGTGATCGCCGGTTTCGAAGTCGCCAATTCGCCGAAATACGGCATCGATGTGCGCGTGACGGATCGCATCACGGTGCAGGGCAACCACGTGCATAACAGCGCACTGACGGGCATCTTCACGGCCTTCTCGAATTACGTGGTCATCCAAAACAACGAAACCGATCACAACAACGAGCACGGGATCTATCAAAGCAACAGCTCCGTGTATCCCACCATTCGCGGCAATAATTCGCACGACAACGCGTCCGCGGGCATTCACATGAACGGCGATATTAGCGAGGTTCCTCCCAGCGGCATGAAGCATACTGGCCTGGTGCAGTATGCGACCGTGGAAGGCAATATCATCTGGAACAACGGAGTGGCCGGCGGCTCGGGCATCAACTGCGATGGCGTGGACGATAGCCTGATCGCGAACAACCTGCTGTACAACAACCATGCCAGCGGCATTTCGCTCTACGCTATCGACGGAGCGCATGGCTCCAGCTACAACAAGGTTTACAACAACACGATCGTCATGGCGCCCAACTCGCGCTTCGTGATCAATATTCCGAACGACGGCGGCGGCAAGAAGCAACCCGTGGGCAACGTCGTCGAGAACAATATCCTCTACACGCCCGATGCCGGACATGGCTCCGTGTTGGTGGCCAAAGCGGGCGTCTCAGGATTCCACAGCGACTTTAACGTGGTCGTCAACGTTTTCTCAATCAACGACGACAACAGCACGATCACGCTGAAGAAATGGCAGTCCCATGGGTACGATGTGCATTCGATCATCGCCACGCCCGCGGAGTTGTTCGTGGACCCGGTGAACAACAACTATCAGTTGAAAAGCGGCTCGCCCGCTATCGACAAGGGCACGGTGCTGACCGCGGTCCCTACTGACATCCTGGGTGTCAAGCGTCCGCAGGGCGCGGGTTACGATATCGGCTGCTACGAATTGGCGCCGTAATCCCTAGGCCCCCAAAATCTCGATATACCGCGCCACCGCCTCGATCCCCCGGAAAAAATTCGGCAGATGCAGCTTTTCGTTCGGCGCATGCAGATTGTCGTCCGGCAGCCCGAAGCCCATCATGACACTGGGAATCCCCAGGTTCTCATCGAACGCGGCTACAATCGGAATCGATCCGCCCGATCGAATGTACACCGTCTCTTTGCCGAACACCTGCTTCATCGCCTCTGCGGCCGCATGGATAAAACGATTGTCCGGATTCACCAGCGAGGGCGGCGCGTTGTGGATCGTCTTGTACTCCGCCGTCACGCCCTTGGGACACGCAGCCGCGACCGCCTTCTTCAACTGCGCGACAGCTTCATCGGGCTTCTGATCCGCCACCAGCCGCATGCTGATTTTCGCCACGGCACGGGCCGGAATCACGGTCTTGGCGCCTTCGCCGATAAATCCGCCGCGGATGCCGTGGACTTCGAGCGTCGGCCGCGCCCACAATCGCTCGAACAGCGGAATCTCAGGCTCGCCCACCAACTCCTTCACGCCCACTTCGTTCGTCCTTGTACTCGCGCTCGTCGAACGGCAGACGCGCCCAGGCCTCCCGCTCCTTGGCGCTGGGAGGGACCACGCGATCGTAAAATCCCGGAATGAGGATGTGCCCTTCGCGATCCTTCAGCGCTGTCAGAATCTCGGCGACCGCCTGCAAAGGGTTCGGCGCCGCCCCGCCATACACGCCCGAGTGCAGATCGTGATTCGCGCCTTCCACCACCAGTTCGCCGTAGATGATGCCGCGCAATCCCACGCAGATGGTGGGCAGCTCCGGCGCGAACATCTCGGTGTCGCAAATCACGGCCGCGTCGGCTTTCAACCGCGCTGGCTTGCTGGCTACGTAAGCTTCGATGTGCTCGCCGCCGACCTCTTCTTCGCCTTCGATCAGAAACTTCACGTTGATCGGAAGCTTCCCGTGCTGTTTCAGCAGGCCCTCGACGGCCTTGATCAGGATATACGTCTGCCCCTTGTCGTCCGCCGAACCGCGAGCGTAGATATTGTTGTTGCGGATGTCGGGCTCGAATGGCGGCGACTTCCACTCGTCCAGCGGATCGGGCGGCTGCACGTCGTAGTGCCCGTAAAACAGGACCGTGGGCTTACCGGGGGCGTCCAGCCATTCCGCGTACACCAGCGGATTGCCCTCGCCCTCGATCAACTGCGCCTGCTGCAAGCCCGGCCCTCTCCAATTCGCCGGCGGACGAAATCGGCCGCGCGCTGGATATCCGGCTTGTGCTCCGACAGCGTGCTGATGCTCGGAATGCGCAGGAAGGTTTTCAGGCCTTCCAGGTAACTGTCGTGGTGCTGCTCGTAGTAGTTCATGATTGATTCACTCGCCTATTTGGCAACCAGTCCAACTTGGCTGACGATAATTCCCAGCTCGCGTATGTCCGCCCCACCCGGGCGGCAACGCCTTATCCACGCCGCAGTCGAAGTACACCTCCTTGGCCTGCAGCTTGTCCGCCGGAACGTCGCGTTCGTAGGTGTAGGCGCCCGTCTTCGCAAATACTTGGGGATCGAGCTTCGATCCTTGCATGGCGCACGATAGCTCCACGAACTGCGAATGTTGAATCACGGGATCGGGCACCGCGAGATGCATCACCAATCGCGCACCGCGTTCGGCTGAGTGCGGCGGCGGGTTGAGGGCCACCGTGAATTGCTTGGCCGTCCAGCGCCAGGCGTTCGCCTCGGGCAGTAGAAGCCGTCCATAAAGAATTTGTCGTACATCCGGATCGCCGGCGAAGATCGTGCTCGCCGTTTCCGGCGGTCTGTGGCGGCGCTTGCAGCCTGCGGACACGAACAGCAAAGAGACAAGCAGAAGAGTGAAACAGATGGTTCGCATTTTAGGATTCCGTGACGGGCCGCATCGGACGAGTGCGCTCAGTCTCCGCACTTCTCAACGTCCACCAGGCAACTGTAAGAACGTGGGGCCGCCGCCGATGTCGGTCAGCCGGTCGGACGTCAGCACGTTGATGTTGCGATGGTCGGGCGCGAGCTTGTTCCAGCGGACCGATGGCGCGAGAACCACGCCCGGCCGGACCACGCCATCGACCGCCGCCACCAGCGTGCAACTCCCGCGATCGTTAAAAACGCGGACCAGATCGCCATTTCCGATCCCCCGCGTGCGCGCGTCCTCGTCGTGCAGGAACAATGTGGACGTTTCGTGCTGCGCCGAAGTGGCGTTGCCGAAGGTCGAGTTCATACTGTCATGGCTCTTGGCCGAGATCAACTCCAGCGGAAAGCGCGCGCGCAGCTCCGCGGCGCCCAAGCGCGACTCGACGGGCGGCTGATAATCCAGCATCTCCGCGCCAAACTCGCATTTGCCGGATTTCGTGCCGAAGCCGCCTGCGTCGAACGGCAAGAACGGCTCGGCCCCCTGGCGCGACGTTCAATCGCACGGAATGTTCGCGCTCCAAGCGCTCCAGCGTGATGCCCTCGCAAGAACGGATGCGCGGAATCGAGCAGCGTGCGGATCATGTCGTCTTCCGAATCGCGGAAGCAGGCGTCGTCGAATCCCATGCGCTGAGCCAGCAGCCGGAATACTTCGACGTTCGATTTCGTTTCGCCCGGCGGCGGACAGCGCCGGGCGCGCGAGCTGCAAATGGTAATGCCCGTACGCCAGATAAAGGTCGGTGTGTTCCAGGAACGTCGTGGAGGGCAGCAGAATGTCGGCGTGATCCGCAGTGTCGTTCTGGAACTGTTCCAGCACTACGGTGAACAGATCCTCGCGGCGCATTCCCTTGAGCACCAGGTTCTGATTTGGCGCGATTGAGGCCGGGTTCGAGTTGTAAACCACCATCGCCTTCACCGGCGGCGCATCCAGTTGCGTCAGAGCCTTGCCCAGCTCCGACATATTGACGATGCGCGCCTCGCGCCCGAGCGGCGACCGCCGCTGCAACTCCGGCATCTCCAGGCCCGCGCGATTGAACTGAAACGCCTGGCTGGTCGACAACTGCAGCCCGCCGCCCACTTCGCGCCAGGAGCCCACCAGTGCAGGCAGCGCCGCAATGGCCCGCGTGGCCGCTCCGCCGCGATCGCTGCGCTGGATTCCATAGTTCAGCCGGATGGCCGCCGGCCGCGTGGTTGCGTATTCGCGCGCCAGCGAAACAACGTCTTCTCGCGCGATGCCCGTGAGCGACTCCACGCGCTCCGGCGGATACTCGCGCGCCAGATCGGCCAGCGCCTCAAATCCGTTGGTGTAGTTCGCCACGTACTCCGCATCGTGCAGTTTCTCGCCGATGATCACGTGCATCAGGCCCAGTGCGAGCGCCAGATCGCTGCCGGGATAAATGGCGAAATGCTTATCCGCCAGCTTGCCCGTGCGATTGCAAAACCGGATCGATGGTGTAAAACCGCGCGCCATTCCGGCGGGCTTCGACAATGAAGGGCCACAGGTGCACGTTGGTCGCGAGCACGTTCGCTCCCCACGCGATGATCAGCTTGGAGTGGCGGAACTGCTCGGGCTCGGTGCCGTACCGAAAGCCCAGCGTTTGCGTCAACCCCGCGCCGCCCGCCGCCGAGCAAATCGTCCGGTCCAGCCGCGACGCCCCCAGCCGATGAAAGAACCGCCGATCCATCCCCCCGCCGTTCAGCAATCCCATGGTTCCGGCGTAGCTGTAGGGCAGGATCGCTTCGGGCCCGAATTCGTCCGAGACGCCCTGCAGGCGCGTGGCGATGGTCTCCAGCGCCTCGTCCCATGAAATCCGCTGGAACTTGCCCTCGCCCTTCGCGCCAGCGCGCTTTTGTGGATAGAGCAGGCGGCCGGGCGAGTACTCGCGATCCAGATACCGCGCCACCTTCCCGCACAAGAACCCGCGCGTCACCGGATGCTCGGGATTTCCACGCAAGCGGCTACCTTTGCCGTCATCTATATCAATGAGCAAGGAACAGGCGTCCGGACAATCCAGCGCGCAGACGGAGTGTCGGACGTGCGGCATGTCTTACGATTATAGCGTCCACGATTCTAAGCTTGATAAGCGCCGGGAAACCCGCTTCCTTCGGGCTGCGTCCGTCATCATATGGCTGGTACCAAAGGGGCGCTTTCTAGGTGGATTTCGCGTTTTGGCACGCCGGCTTTGGGTATACAATCGGTTCAGGAGTTGCGCATGCGTTGCGTCATCCCAGCGGTCTTGATCTTCAGCTTCGCCGGAATCGTCTACGGCCAGTCCCACGGTGGCGGGGGCTCCTGGTCGCTCGGCGGGTATGGCAGCGTTGTCCATCCTGGGTTGGGTCACTCGCCTACGGCCACGCCTCCAATCGGCCAATTTGGGGCAGGTTACGGCGGTTACTCGCGAGGCTTCGCGAATCCGAACCGGGTGAACCACGGCCAACATGGCGCTGCGGGCATCGTTCCTTATCCGGTTTACTACGGCGGCTATTACGGCTACGATCCTTCGGCTGCCGGCTACGCGCCGGGTTACGGTCCTGGATATCCGCCAAATTACGGGGATGACGGTTCGCAGTCCAACGGCCCTGGTCTGCCGTCGGTGGTGATCAATCAGAATTTCGTGCCGCCGCAGGCCAATCCCCAAGTGCGCGAGTATACGGGTGATCAGCAACAGCAAACACAAGATCAATCTGGACTGAAGCTGTATCAGGCGCCTCCGTCGCATCCGTATGCCGATGCACAGGCCGCTCAACGCAGCGCGAACAACGGGCAACCCACCATTTACCTCATTGCCTTTCGCGATCACACCATCGTGCAGGCGCTCGGCTATTGGATGGAGGGCAACACCCTGCACTACGTGAGCGCCGAGCAAACGCTCAATCAGGTCAGCATCGATCTCGTGGATCGCGATCTGTCGCAGCGTTTGAATGACGAGCGCGGCTTGGATTTCCGCCTGCCGCAAGCGCGCTAATCAGCGAACAACCGACTAAAAAAGGGACCCGGACACGAGCTCCGTGGGTTTGGATTTCTTCCAAGCGCGGTATCACGGCAGCGCGCAAGGAAGGTTCTTGAGCCCGATCCTCTGGGCAACTTCGTCGCTGAGCCGAAAGGTGAATGCAGGCAACAGCGCTCGTGGACCGGCAGACATTAGGTCGTTGAATGCTGGCGGCGCCGGAACACAGCCATTACAAGGAATCGCCCACGGCGCCTCATTCTCCTGCATAGGTCGCGAGCGCGGCTTCGTCGGGGATAATGATGCGTCGGCTTTTGCCGTGCGAAGTGGCATGGGCCACGGTGAATAACCCTTCGCGTTCCAGGCGCGCCAGAGTCCGGGATACCACTTCGCGCACCGATCCGATCCGGCGGGCCAGTTCTCCATTTGAGAGCGCCAGGTCCATTTGAACGCCGGCGGGGGTGCGAGCGCCGTGCGCCCGGCTCTCGAGAAGCAAGACGCGCGCCAGCCGCTGGCTCACTTGCTGGAGCGCGAGGGAATCCACCAAATCGGCGTGGGAACGCAAGCGCTTGGCCATTAACTTCAGCGCAGTGAGCGCCAGGGCTGGATGCTGCAGCATGAACTGGCGCACGTCCGTTTTATCCAAGAACAAGACCGTACTCGGCTCCTCGGCCACCGCTGTGGCCGGGTAGGTTCCATCATCAAATACCGGCACTTCGGCCAGCGTCGCGCCCTCGCGTTCGGTATGAATGGTTTGCTCGCGGCCCTGGGAGTTCACTCGAAACGCGCGGATGACGCCGGAAACGATGACGTAAAGTCCGGTGGCTTTTTCGCCCGCCAGGAACAGCATTTCGCCCTGGGCTAGTTTGCGCTCGTGCGCGAAAACGCTCAGCTCTCTCAAATCCTTCAAGGGAAGCTCGCCAAATAGCACGCTTCGACGGAGAACGGCTGGTTTGTCCACCGTCTATCAGGAGTAGCATGACGGGGCGCGGGAAGTGGGTGTGACTTTGGTCATTGTCATGCAAGAGGCTGTCTCATAGAGTGGAATGAGAATGGGCGATTTGTGTAGAACTAGCAAGGCGGCGGGAGTGCTGGTCCTGTTACTGGCCGCCGTCGCGGTTCAAGCCGTCCGAGCGGCACATGACGACGCGTACGACTATCCTTATATACCGCTGGATCATCCGGCAATCCAGTATGGCTCGGTTTCGGCGGAAGATCCGGTGGCAAAGCTGGGAAAGCAGTTGGAGGCGGGAACGGTCAAGCTCGACTATTCGGCCAAGGATGGCTATCTTCCGAGTTTGTTGAAGCACCTCGGCATCAATCCCGACTCGCAGATGCTGGTGTTTTCAAAGACGAGCTTCCAAGCGCCGAAGATCTCTCCGAAGCGACCACGGGCGCTCTATTTCAACGACAGTGCGGCAGTCGGTTTTGTTCCGGACGGAGATGTCCTGGAGCTGATTTCGATCGATCCCAGACAGGGCGTGATGTTTTACACGCTCGACAGGGACAAGACGGACAAACCGAGCTTTCTCCGGCGCAACGACCAGTGCGTTTCGTGCCACCTGATTCCCAACACGCTGAATGTTCCCGGCCTGATGGTCACTTCCGTGATTCCAAGCTCGGACGGCTCGCCTCGATTTCCCGGCGCCGCCGTCGTGGTGGATAGCCGTACGCCACTGGATGAGCGCTGGGGCGGTTGGTATGTGACGGGGACTTCGGGGAGCCTGGTGCATCGTGGAAACGCGATCGCGCCGCATCCCGATCAGCCGTCGGTGTTGGACACGGTAGGCAAGCAAAACCTGGCAAGCTTGGCGGGGCGAGTCGATACCAGCGGCTATTTGGAGGGTTCGAGCGATCTGATCGCTCTGATGACGCTGGAGCATCAGACTCGGATCGTCAACTTGCTCACGCGGCTCGGCTGGGAGACGCGCATCGCGATCCAGGAGGGCAAGCTGGAGGAATCGCGGGAGCGCCTCGATTTCGTGGTGGGCGAGGTGGTTTCCTACATGCTGTTTGCCAACGAAGCTCGCATTCTGGAGCCGATCGCGGGCGTTTCCACGTTCGCCGAGACGTTTCCAGAGCGGGGGCCGCGCGATAAGCAAGGGCGGTCGCTACGGGATTTCGATTTGAAGACGCGGCTGTTCCGCCATCCGCTGAGCTACATGATCTACAGTCCGGTGTTTGATGCGCTCCCGGAGATCGCGAAGAGGCAAGTCTATCGGCGGATCTACGATGTCCTGACCGGGAACGATGCGAGCGCCGAGTTCAAGCGGTTGACCACCGAGGATCGCCGGGAAATCTTGGAGATTGTACGGGAGACCAAGGCTGGTCTCCCGAAATATTGGTTCGATTAGCACTCTTAGGACGCCGCCCTAAAGTTTGACGTCGAGCGACAGGTCTTCGATCATTTTGTCCAGCGCCGATTGGGCGGTTTGCTTTTGCGAGTCGATCTGCTGGATTTCCCTGCGGAGCACATCCAGGCGCGTCTCCTGCCCGTCGAGTTGCTGGGTATAGCGTTCGAGGAGCTTTTTTTCTTCGGCGCTGCCCTTGAGCGACTTCATGTTTTCGCGCAGCCGCTGTTGATCGTCGAAGATCTGCATCTGCTCGTCGTCGAGATCGTTCTTCTTGGAATCGAGATCGGCGACGACGGCCTTTTGCGCGACGATCTTTTCGAGCGCGTCCTGGACGGTCTTGTCGATGGATTTCTCACGGACGAAGAGGGCAACCCGATCGCTGTCGATGTTGGTTACGGCGAAATTAGTCATTTCGCGGCGAGCTTCTTCCACTACCAGCGAGTTGGTTTGCTTGGCTTCCACGGGCACGCGGAACCGCTTCCATGCCGCGGTGGTTTCGGCCGGCTGGATGTCGCTGCATAACTCGTAGCCGGGGCGGACCGGATGCTCTACGATCACGGTGCGGGCGGTGGTGTCCTCGTTGCGGAACGTATAGGTCTTCTTTTCGCGAATTTCGCTTTCCTGAATCATCGTGCCATGACTAATGCGCACGCGCGCCACTCGTTGGCGTTCGATATTGTCGCGGGAGCTGACGTTGAGCGCGAGATCGGTGGCGTAGGAGACCAGGCGTTTTTCGTCGGGGCGGATGGGATCGAAGATGCCTTCGCCCGCGAAGGTCTCGTCTTCCATGACGCTGAAGCTGCCGCCGTCGAGCGTGAGGCCGCTGGAGTTGGTGAGCCACAGGGCGCGCTGGGGCCGCGGCAATCCGGACTGCTCATTCCAGACGGAAACCTTTTCGGCGGCGATGGCGGATTGAACGATCGGGACCAGGGCCGAGCGGTTCTTGCGGATGGTGATGGGCTCCTTGAGTTTGTATTCGAAAAGGTCGCCGAGTTCCTGGGCTTGAGCGGCGGATTCGGCTTGAGCGCGGGCGGCGGCGACGGAGGCGGGAGCAGGTGGGGGCGGTGGTGGCGCGTTCTTGGCGGACGACCGGCCAATGCCCATCATGGTTCCGTTGCCGAGATTTCTGCCTCCACCCGACAGCTCGGAAGATTGCGTCTGGAGAACGGGCGCCGAGGCCTCTACCATCACCGTCTCGGCTTGGCTTCCAACCTGGAGCGTCGCGTTTTGTTGAACGGGCCGCGAGTTCGAAAAATTCAAGCCGGTGATATTCGAAGTGCGGAATCCAAGCGAGCTGATTTCCAAGCGGAGAGGGCCCTCCGGCAAAGATTCAAATCCATATTCGCCGTTTCCGTTGGTCTGCGTTTGGCCCAGTAGGGCGCCAGTGGGCGAATACGCTTTGACCGGCGCGTTGGGAATGACCGCGCCCGACGGGTCAGTAACGATCCCCGATAGCGCGCTAAAGCTCGGGATCAGCGTCGCTTCGTAGGTCTGCGGTGAGACCAAGACTTCTTCGGGCACGGGAACGACGGGACGGCGCGTGTAATAGGGTTGCGACAGGTTCTGCACAAATGAGTGAGGCGCGCCCGCTACCAGCGATAGCTCCACTTTGTCCCAATCCTCGCCCACGGTGTTGTCGACGATGGCCCAGCCCTGGAGCAGCGGCTTGGCTTTGGCGCCGAGCACGATGCGGTAGGTGGTCTTCCAAACGGGCACTTCGCTGATGTAGCTGACGAACAGCGAACGATCGCCGGTGCCTGAGGTCGAGATCACCATGCGGCGCACGTCGGCTTCGCGGCCGGCGGAGACAATGTCGAGGAATCGATCCATTTTGCCGGGCAGACCGCGATCCAGCAGCTTGACGGAGAACGCCGGGGTGAGCTCGGTGGTGCGGAGCTCGCCGCTGTCGGTGATCAGGGAAAGATAGTCGACTTCGAGCGTGGTTCCGCCCGCGATGCGGGTTTTGCGCTCGACGCTGAGCAGCCGGCCGGTGATGGTGCTGGTCCCGCTGCGGACTTCCAGGCGCGCACCGCGCAGGGCACCCAGAAATTCGGTCAGCGAGGCTTTCTCGCCGACCGGCAAACGGAGATCGCCAAGTTGGCGATCAGCCGGAGCGGCCGAACCATATTCGACGCCGGTGATGCGCCCGCCGTTCAAATCGAGAACGGTGAGCGATTTGAGCACATCATTCAATTGGCCGGATGTAAAGGGAATGGTGACATCCTGGCTTTCGCGGACGCGGCCTAGATGTTCGAAGTAGCCGACGCCGGTCTTGTAGAGAACGACGCGTTTTACTGGAAGTGAATCGCCACCCGATGTTGTATTGCCGTTGGATGACGTGTTGCCTTGCGCGAGAGCGCAAACCGGCAGCAGGAATAGGCACACGTACTGCTTTGGAATTCTCACGACTAACCTCCCCATGGCCGGGCGCTTACTGCGTCACCCCTGCGCTCGAGCCAGCATTTTTCGCTTACGCGAGATCTGGCGACACAGACGGCGGCAGCCCTGAACGAGTTTCAGGGAAATGGGAGGAAATTAATCGAGTGAACGGAATTACTGAGAACTGCTGACGAGCGAATTGGTTCCGCCAAAGCGGTGCCACTGGCCATCCGAGTAGCTGTAGCTGGCCTGCGGTGGTGGAGGAGCGTTCGTCGGCGCCGGGCTCTGCTGCGGCCCATTTTGTTGCTGCGGCGGAGGTCCTTGACGATACTGTTGCTGTTGTTGCGGCGGCGGAACGTATTGCTGCTGCGGGTACTGCTGTTGTTGCTGTTGAGGAGGAGGATAGTAGGAAGGATCCGGGCCGTAATACGAGGGGTCCGAATAATAGTACGGATCGTAGGACGGATATCCGTAGGCGTACGGATAATACGGATAGCCGTAATAGCCGCCGTACCACGGATAGCCAAAGCCGAAGCCTATGCCGCCCCATCCCCAGCCACCCCAGCCGCGGCCGTAACCACCATATCCGTAGCCGCCGTAACCACCCCGGTAGCCGCCGTAGCCGCCACGACCGCCTCCGTAGCCACCACGATATCCGCCGCCATACGCGCCGCCACCGCGATAGCCTCCAACAGATCCACTGCGGAATCCGCCGCCACCAGAGCCGCCTCGGAAGCCACCGCCGCTCGACCCTCCACGGAATCCACCGCCGCCACCCATGGCATGTCCACCGCCGCCACCACCGTGTCCACCGCCGCCTCGTTGGGCAAAGCTAGTACCGACAGCAAAAACCAGGGAAAGGAACGCGATCTGCAAGGCGCGCATGTGGAACTCCTCTAGTGCTCTCCGACTATTGGACGCGGCTCGGTAGCCTTCGGATACCGAATTCTACCCGGCTACATTCTATCGAGCTTCGAGGAGCTTTTCCACGTACTTGCCGATCACGTCCACTTCCAAGTTGATCGCCGCGCCGGCGCGATACTCTCGCATCACGGTGTTCTCGTAGGTATGCGGGATGATGGCCACCCCGGCGACATTGCCCTCCAGAGACGCGATGGTCAGGCTGACGCCGTCGAGCGTGACGGAACCTTTGGGGATCAAGTAGCGGTCAAGATGGCGCGGAATGCGGACGGTTAGCCACCAGTTTCCTTCGGGCAGGGGTTCCAACGCCAGGAATTCGGCCGTGCCGTCCACGTGCCCTTGCACGATGTGGCCGCTCAACCGGTCACCTACGGCGGCGGGGCGTTCGAGATTGACGCGCGAGCCATCGCTTAACGCCCCAAGGTTAGTGCGGGCAAGCGTCTCGGGCGACAAGTCGCACCAGAATCCTTGGGGATCAATGTCGACAGCAGTGAGGCAGACGCCGTTCACCGCGATGCTGCTGCCTTCGCTCGCGTCTTCGAGCACCTTGCTGCATTGAATCCGCATGCGGTGTCCCGCGGCCGCGACCTTGCCAACTTCTTCGATAATGCCCGTGAACACTTTACTTATTAACCCAAGCTTCCACGACGAATTCGTCGGGCGGGATGGAGTGGAGCCGTACGTTGTGAAACTGGATGGCGTCGGTGCGCTTCAATCGGCCCGTGCCGCCGGCGACGGGAAGGGATTGCAGACCGCCCAGGATCTTCGGCGCGTAATAGAAGAAGATCTTGTCGACGATGCGCGATTCCAGCGCCGCCCAGTTCAACTTGCTGCCGGATTCGATCATGAGCGATCGGTACTGTTCACCGGCCAGGAAGGCGGGAAGCTTGGTCAAGTCGGCGCGGCCGCCAGGACCGTCGAACACCAGCACGCGCACGCCTCGATATTCCAGCGCGCGGCGCCGTTCTTCGGAAGCGGCCGACGTGGTGATCACGGCGAGGTCGCCATTGGCGCTGGTGACCATGCGGGAATCCAGAGGCAGGCGCAGCGTAGAGTCGGCCACGATGCGCAGGAGCGGACGGCTGCGTTCGAGTCCGGTGCGATCGGTGAGCCGGCAATCGTCGGCCAGCACGGTTCCGATGCCGGTGAGAATGGCGTCGGCGTTGTGCCGGATTTGCTGAACGTGGGCGCGAGCGCGCTCGCTGGTGATCCATCCGGTGTTGTCTTCCGGCGCGGCGATTTTTCCGTCCAAGGTGACCGCGGCCTTCAACGTGACTAGCGGAAGCCCGGTGCGCATGGAGTGAATGAAGGCTTCGTTCAGGCGGGCGGCTTCCTCGGCGTATTCGGAAGCAACCTCCACCGCGATGCCGGCCTCGTGCAGGCGGCGGAATCCTTGCCCCGCGACTTGCGGATTAGGATCTTCCATGGCGGCGATCACCTGGGAAACGCCCGCGCGAATCAATGCATCCGCGCATGGCGGAGTGCGGCCGTGATGGGAGCAGGGCTCGAGCGTGATGTAGAGCGTGGCTCCGCGCGCTTGATCGCCGGCCTCTTCGAGCGCGATCACCTCGGCGTGTTTCGCCTGCGCATAGGTGTGGAAGCCGCGCCCGACGATCTGGCCGTCCTTTGCGAGCACGGCGCCCACGGTGGGATTCGGGCTGGTGCGACCCAAGCCTTGCCGCGCCAGTTCCAGCGCCTCGTCCATGAGTGGGTCTCTTGTCATTTGCGGCTTACGAAGCGAAGAGCGACGCGACGAATTTGTCGGGCTCGAATGGCAGCAGGTCGCCCGCTTGCTCGCCGACGCCGACATAGCGGATGGGCAGATTCAATTCGCGCGCGATCGCCACCACCACGCCGCCCTTGGCTGTTCCGTCCAGTTTTGTGAGCACGAGGCCCGTGACGCCGCTGGACTCGGTGAATTTGCGAGCCTGTTCCAAGCCGTTCTGGCCAGTAGTTGCATCCAGCACCAGCAGCACTTCATGCGGGGCGGACGGGATCACCTTGGCGGCCGTGCGGCGCATTTTTTCGAGCTCCGACATCAGGTTTGTCTTGGTGTGCAGGCGTCCCGCGGTGTCGATGATCACGTAATCCACTTTGCGGGCCTTGGCGGCTTGCAGCGCGTCGAACACCACCGCGCTCGGATCGGCGCCCGGAGATTGCTTGATCACGTCGGTGGACGTGCGCGTGCCCCACACCTGCAACTGCTCGATCGCGGCGGCGCGGAACGTGTCGGCGGCGCACAGGAGAACACTTCGTCCTTCGGATTTATAGCGGTTAGCGAGCTTGCCGATGGTGGTGGTTTTGCCCGCGCCATTGACGCCCACCACGATCACCACGGCGGGAGGCTCGGCGACGTGGGGCACTGGGCGGTCGGATGCTTCCAATACTTCGAGGAGGTGCTGCGCGATGAGCTGCTTGATTTCGCGCGGCGTCGGCCAGCTGCTTGCGATCGGCGCGCTGCCGGATGCTTTCGAGTATTTCGGTGGCCGTGTTTACGCCGATGTCGGCGGTGATGAGCGCGTACTCCAGCTCGTCAAGCAGATCTGCGTCGATCTCCTTACGGCCCGCGACGGCGTCTTCCAGGCGATCCATCAAGCCCGCGCGAGTCTTTTGGATCCCGGCTTTCAGGCGCTCGAGCAGGTTCGGTTCTTGTTCTGTAGCGCCAAATAAGGTTTGAATCATCAGAGGAGGAGGTGAAGACTTTATTGTACCGAATGCATCTAATTGTCAGCGTGCATGCGGTGCGGAGACGCCCGCCAGTGCGCAATTCAAGGTTACTCTGGTAGGAGCGGCGATGCTTCCAATTCTTCAGTCGACGAAGGCGCGCGATCCGGTGTGCGGGATGATGGTGGATCCGCAGCACGCGGCGGGGTCGGCGGAGTATCAAGGCCACACGTATCACTTCTGCTCGAAGGGTTGTGCGGCCAAGTTTCAGGCCGATCCGGAGAAGTATCTGCACCCGCAGGCAGCGCCTGAGCCGATGGGAGTCGCGCCCCAGCCCGTGGCGGCGGGCGTCGAATACACGTGCCCGATGCATCCCGAGATTCGGCAGATCGGACCCGGTTCGTGCCCTATTTGTGGTATGGCGCTGGAGCCGGTAAGCTTCAGCCTGGCGACGGTGGACGAGGTCAACCCGGAGTACTTGGGAATGCTGCGGCGATTCTGGTGGAGCGTTCCGCCGTCGGCTGTGCTGCTTGGCCTGATGTTCCTGGGCGTTCATTCGCGATGGATCGAGCTGGCGCTCGCCAGTCCCGTGGTGGTGTGGGCGGGTTGGCCGATCTTTGAGCGCGCCTGGGCGTCGCTGTTGAATCGCAGCCTGAACATGTTCACGCTGATTGGCGCGGGTTCTGGTGCGGCCTATCTGTACAGCTTAATTGCGGCGGTGGCGCCCGGTATCTTCCCCGAGTCGCTCAAGCATCACGGCGAGGTCGCTCTGTACTTCGAACCGGCGGCGGTGATCGTGTGTCTGGTGCTGCTCGGACAGGTGCTGGAGCTGCGAGCCCGAGGCCAGACCAGCAGCGCGATCAAGGCATTGCTCGGGTTGGCTCCGAAGACGGCGCGGGTGGTCCGGCCTGGCGGTGTTGAGGAAGACGTCGCACTCGATCGCGTGCATGTTGGCGACGTGCTGCGCGTGCGGCCGGGCGAGCGAGTTCCGGTGGATGGAGTGGTGGTCGAGGGCTTGAGTAGCGTGGACGAATCCATGATCACCGGCGAGCCGATCCCGGCGGAGAAGGGCGCGGGCGCTCGGGTGACCGGCGGGACCATCAATGGCACGGGCGCATTCGCGATGAGGGCGGAGCGCGTCGGCGCCGAGACCATGCTGGCGCGCATTGTGAAGATGGTGAGCGAAGCGCAGCGGTCGCGCGCACCGATCCAGCGGCTGGCCGACCGAGTGTCGGCATGGTTTGTGCCCGCGGTGATCGTGGCCGCCGTGGTTACTTTTGCCGTCTGGGCGATCTTCGGGCCGGAACCGCGGCTGGCATACGGGTTGGTCAACGCAGTGGCGGTTCTGATCATTGCTTGTCCGTGCGCGCTGGGGTTGGCGACGCCGATGTCCATCATGGTCGGGACTGGGCGCGGAGCCACTGCGGGCGTGTTGATCCGCAACGCGGAGGCGCTCGAGGGGCTTGAAAAAGTGGACACATTGGTGGTCGATAAGACGGGCACTCTGACGGAGGGAAAGCCGCAGCTGGTCTCGGCCCCCAACGACGAAGTCCTGCGGCTGGCAGCCAGTGTTGAAAAGCTGAGCGAGCATCCGCTGGCGGCGGCGATTGTGGCGGGAGCGGCCGGGCGCAATCTGGTTTTGGCGAAGGCGCAGGATTTCTTCTCGGATACGGGGCGCGGCGTAATGGGCGTGGTGGACGGACATCGAGTGTTCGTCGGAAGGCCGGTGAGCCCGAATGGCGGCGGTACGGGACGAACCGTGGTCGACGTGGTGATCGATGATCAGGCGGCAGGCTCGCTCGAATTGGCCGACCCGGTGAAGCCAACCGCGCGCGAAGCGATCGCTCAGTTGCAGAGCGACGGTCTGCGGATCGTGATGCTCACCGGAGACAGCCAATCGGCCGCGGACGTAGTAGCGCGCTCGCTTGGGATCGATGAGGTACACGCGCAAGTGCTGCCGGACGGCAAGGCGGACGTGATCGCGAAGCTGCAGGCGCAAGGGCGCATCGTGGCGATGGCCGGCGACGGAATCAACGACGCTCCGGCTCTGGCGCGCGCAGACGTAGGAATCGCGATGGGTTCGGGGACCGACGTCGCGATGGAGAGCGCGGCGATTACACTGGTAAAAGGAGATTTGCGAGGGATCGTTCGCGCCCGCGCGCTCAGCAAAGCTACTATGCGAAATATCCGGCAGAATCTATTTTTTGCCTTCATCTATAACGTGATCGGTGTTCCATTGGCCGCCGGCGTCCTGTATCCATTTTTCGGGTTGCTGCTCAGTCCCATCATCGCGAGCGCAGCCATGACTTTCAGCTCGGTTTCCGTGATCACCAATGCGCTGCGGCTGAGAAAGCTCGCGCTGTGATCGATCTGCACAGCCACACCAATGAGTCCGACGGCACCTTCACTCCACTGGAGTTGGTGGAACTGGCGGTGGATCGCGGCGTAGAGGCGCTCGCGATTTCCGATCACGATACTTTCGCCGGATACGATCAAGCGCTGCCCGAGGCTCGATCGCGCGGCTTGGATTTAGTTTGCGGAATCGAATTGAGCACGCGTGTTCCCGGTACTAAAGCGTTCACGGTTCATCTGCTCGGATATTTTCTCCGCCAGCAGCCGCCGGCGGAATTCCGCGCCTGGCTCGATGAGTTGCTGGAGGGGCGCCGGGATCGCAATCGGCGGCTGATTGCGAGTCTGCGTGAGAAGGGGGTGGAGATCGAGTTGGGCGAAGTGGAGCGCCTGGGCCGGACCTTGACCGGCCGTCCTCATTTTGCGAGGATCTTGATCGACAAGGGGTACGCGGCGAATTTCGATGAGGCATTCCGGCGCTACCTGGGCGAGACCGCGCCCACCTATGTAGAGCGCCACGCGCCGTACGTCGCCGAGGCGATTGAGCGCGTCTCGGCTGCTGGAGGGCTGCCCGTGCTGGCGCACCCGATCCGGTTGGGGCTCCGCGATCCCGCCGCCGAGGAAAACTTCATCAGCGGGTTGCGCGACGCGGGACTGCGTGGCATTGAAGTGTTTCACTCCGATCATCGGCCGGCGGACATGCAGCGCTACGGCGGAATCGCGCGGAAGTACAATCTACTGGTGACCGGCGGGTCGGACTTTCACGGTGATGTGAAGCCCCAGATTTCGCTCGGCACCGGGCATAGCGGAAATCTGAACATCCCGATGGCCGTGTTGAACGATCTGCGCCGGGCTGCATAAGGGCGCCGCATGAAAACTTTCGATGCGGTGGTGGTTGGGGCGGGCGTGTTCGGGGCCTGGACCGCGCTGCATTTGTGCCGTTCCGGCCGGACGGTGGCGCTAGTGGATACGTACGGCGCGGGAAATAGCCGAGCGAGCTCGGGCGGCGAGTCGCGCATCCTGCGTATGGGCTATGGCGCGGATGAGATTTATACGCGGTGGGCGTTGCGGTCCCGCGAGTTGTGGCTGGGACTGTTTGAGCAGATCGGAAAGCCCGAGCTTTTTCACAACACCGGCGTGCTATGGACCCCTCCGCCCGGCGATCCGCGCGCTGCGGCGATAGAAGCGGCGTTCGAGAACTGCGGCGTTGCGTTTCAGCGGTTGACACCTTCGGAACTCGCGCAGAGGTTCCCGCAGTTGCGCTTTCGCGAGGAACGCATAGGCCTGTATGAAACGCAGGCGGGCGTGATTTTGGCGCGGCGAGCGGTGCAGGCGGTGGTGGCACAAGCGGTTCGCGAAGGCGTCGAGTACCGGAATGATGCAGCGGACGCGCGTGATTCGTCGGGCATTGTGGTCTACGCGTGCGGGCCTTGGTTACCGAAGATCTTCCCCGAGGTTTTGGGCGGGCGCATTCGAGTCACACGTCAGGAAATATTTTTCTTTGGGACGCCTGCGGGCGATCGCAGCTTCGCTCCGCCTCAGATGCCGGCCTGGACCGACATTACGGACGAGCACGGGGCATACACGCTTCCCGATCTCGAAAACCGCGGCTTCAAACTGGCGTTTGACCGGCATGGCGAGGAATTCGATCCCGACTCGGGCGATCGCGTGGTCCGGGGAGTGGCGGAGGCGCGCGCTTTCCTGGCCGAGCGGTTTCCGGCCCTGGCCGCGGCGCCGTTGGTCGAGAGCCGCGTGTGCCAGTACGAGAACACGTCGACGGGCGATTTCCTGATCGACCGGCATCCGGATATCGAGGATGTATGGCTCGTGGGCGGCGGCTCCGGGCATGGGTTCAAACACGGGCCAGCGGTGGGCGAACATGTGTGCGCTCTCATCGACGGGCTGGTTGCGCCCGAGCACCGATTTTCGCTGGAAACTAAGGCGCGGGCGCATCAGCGGTCCGTGTTTTGACCAGCCTCGCATGACTACCTAACCTACTGATACACTTGGTTCGTCCGATATTGGTAATTGGAGGGAGCGTCGTGGAATCCTATTATGCCAACCTTCTCGCATATCGAGTCTCCGCGCACGAGCTCGTCTTGGAATTTGGGAATTTTTTTGCCGGCCAAGATAATCGCTCGCAAGCCGATTTCCAGGATTTTAATATTCGGATAGTCATGGTGCCGGATCTGATCGAGCCCTTGATCAATCTGCTGGAACAGGCTAAGGTTGCGAGAGACCAACAGAGAGGTCTTTTCGACCAGGGGAAAAAAGAGGTCGACAGTGCTCACACTCAATAGCCCGGTGATTCAGCAGGGCTTCTTCTACGGTGGCAACGGATCGGTTTACGGGGAATCGCCGGCTTGGCCTGCTATGGAGGGCAGTGCTGTCATCGGCCCGGACTCTCTCTTTCGCACGATCCGAGAAATCGAAAAGCTGGAGACTGCCGAGTTGGCCCACGAAGACATGCCCACCACGGTCGCTCAACAGAATGCGAAGAGGCTCCTGTCTGAAGCCCAAATGGTTCGCCCAATCTATGTCATCCCTTCTGCCGTCGAGGGATCTGAAGGCGATCTTCTGATCCATTGGGACACCTCGATCAAGAGTGTCGTGCTGATTTGTCCTGCCTCTAGCGCCAAGCCGGCGCAAATCTACATGGAGCGGCTAGCTGGAAGGCGAGCGGTTCATTCCGAGATGCTGGAGGCATCCCCGGAAGCTCTCTCGGAAGCTCTCGCATGGGTACTCCGGGCCAGGTAGACTATCCGGAAATCGAGCCAAACGCGGAAGTTTATCGCGCGTATCCTTTTCCAGACTCATATAGTCAGCGCACCGGTAAGCCGATGCCCAAACTCTTTTATCGTAAGGCCGGTGAAGGGGGACTGTCCGTCGGACTCTCCCCGGCTGGAACGCTGCTGAGGTATCCAGGGGCAGCCGGGATGTGCCGCCTGATGGTTCGGGATATCGTTGATTGCCCGGATCCCCTCCAACTCGTCCAAGACGCCGTTGACCACGCCGAAATTCGAGGGGTGCCAACTCGGGATGAAGATCAAGAGACGGCGCTCCGAATCGCCAAGTACTTGGCAAGAATCGCCGACCACTGCCCCGACGCTTTTCGGTCGGCGTAATCGTACGCTGGCACGCGCGCGCCGCCCGGTTTGACCTTTGCGCTATGATGAAGTCGGACCACCGTTTCACGGTGGGGGGGACCACAATTCACGAAAACGAGCCTAAACCCGGCCAAAGGACGCCTATGGAAAAGCTGGCGCAAAATATCCAGGAAGCTTTTCTAAACAATGCGCGGAAGGATAAGACCTTCCTTACCATCTATTTGATGAGCGGCGTGAAGCTTTCCGGCCGCATCAAGAGTTTCGATAAGTACTCTGTCGTGCTCGAGACCAACAATCAGGAGCAGTTAATCTTCAAGCACGCCATCTCTACCGTCGTGGTTTCGAAACCGTTCCATTCGTCAGCAGGCGGGCATTCCTCCGGAGCCGCTGCGCCCGCGGGGACCACCCCGGGCGGCCACGCTACGCACCCGGAACCCGTCGAGGATTAGACACCCCGTTTGGAGTTAGCAAACGAAGAACGCGCGATTCTGGTCGGGCTGGACCTGAAGTCCCGCTCGCACCGGGGCTCTAACCGGCGAAGTAGCGCCGACCCGAACGCCCACGATATCGAAGAGTCGCTCGACGAGCTGAAGTCGCTGGCCGATACCGCCGGCGCGCACGTAGAAGAAACCATCGTCCAATCCAGGCAGGCGCCCGATTCGGCCACGCTGATCGGCTCCGGGAAACTGGAAGAGTTGCGCCGCTTGGTGACGTTCCACGATGCCAACATGGTTTTGTTCGATGCGGAGCTGACTCCCACGCAGCTTCGCAATCTGGAGCGTGCGCTGGACTGCAAGATTCTCGACCGAACGCAGTTAATCCTCGACATTTTCGCGCGCCGCGCCCGCACGCGCGAGGGCCAATTGCAGGTCGAGCTCGCGCAGCTCAATTATCTTTTGCCGCGGCTGGCGGGGCGGGGCACCGAGATGTCGCGTTTAGGTGGCGGCATCGGCACCCGAGGTCCCGGTGAAACGCAGCTTGAAACCGATCGCCGCGGAATTTACCGGCGCATCAAGAAGTTGAACGATCAACTGGAGAGCGTGCGCGGCGGACGTGGCACGCAGCGGCGCCAGCGCCAATCGGTTCCCCTCGCGACCGTAGCGTTGGTTGGTTATACCAACGCCGGAAAATCAACGCTCTTCAACCGGCTTACCGGCGCCGGCGTGATGGCGGATGCGCGCATGTTCGCGACGCTCGATCCCACGGTCCGGCATCTGACGCTACCATCCCGCCGCAAGGTGTTGGCGAGCGACACGGTGGGCTTCATCCGGAATCTCCCCACCACGCTGGTGAAGGCGTTCCGCGCCACGCTGGAAGAAGTGACCGAGGCCGCGTTGCTGTTGCACGTGGTGGATGCTTCGTCGCCCAGCGCGCCGCAGCACACCGCGCATGTGAGCGAAGTGCTGGCGGACATTGGCGCGGATCAGACCCGGCAGATTCTGGTGCTGAACAAAATGGATCAGGTCGATTCCGGCGATGGTGATGTGGAAAGCCTCGCGCAGCGCATTTTGGGTGAGGTGAAAGCTGGCGCCCGCACGGAAGCGGTTCCGGTTTCGGCGCGCACGGGCGCGGGTTTTGACGCGCTGCTCGATGCCATCGACCATGCGCTACCGATGGATCCGGTGTCGCGTGAGACGTTCCGCATTCCGGCTGGCGAAGGCTCGCTGATTCATCTGCTCCACGAGCGCGCGAAGGTGCTCTCCAGCCAGTATCGCGGCGATGTCTGCGAGCTGGAAGCGGAGGTTCCGGAGTCCGTGAAGCGGCGGCTCTCCGCCTACCTTGTCGAGTGATATTCTTGTCATCAGGTTCCCAGATACCGGAGACGCGGCCCTAACATGAATCTGCCCAACACGCTCACGATTCTCCGCATCTTCTTCGTTCCATTTCTCGTGGCCGTGCTGGTGGAGCAGGATATGCAGATCGAGTGGCGGGGCGCCGTTCTGGTGACTAACGCGTTCCTGGCGCTCGGAATCTTCCTGATCGCCGCAGCTACTGATCTGCTGGATGGATATCTCGCGCGCCGCTGGAAGCAGATCACCACCGTCGGTACGCTACTCGATCCAATCGCCGACAAACTGCTGATCTCGGCCGCGCTCGTTTCGCTGGTGCAGATTCGGCGAGTTCCGGCATGGATGGTGGTGTTGATCATTGGGCGCGAGTTCGCGGTGTCCGGGCTGCGCAGCATCGCGGCGGCGGAAGGCTATACCATCCAGGCGAGCGACCTCGGCAAGACCAAGATGATTTTCCAGGTGGCCGCGATTTCAATGATCCTGTTGAGCATTCGCTGGGAAGCGCTGAGCGGATTCGCCATGCTGTGGATGTGGGGCGTTGTGATTTTTGGCATCGCATCCGCGATCCAGTATTTCCGCAAGTTCTGGCGCAAAGTAGACGATTCCATCAAGCATCGCCGCCGGCAACAACTGCTGCGGATCGAGCGGCAGCGCAAGCGCATGCTGCGCACGCAAGCGGAGGCTGAGGCCGAAAAGATGGGCCAGGCGCAGTAAGCAGAGTTCGAGCGTTAGTCGCTTTCCTTCGGCGGCGCCACAATCTGGAAATTATCGGGCGTAAACAACACCACCAAGACTTGGCCGCGAGCACCCAGCGGTCCGAGCGGCTTGCCATTCAGCCGGACTTCAATTCCGGCCGCGTTTCCGACGCGCATCTTTGCGAACTGCTTGCCTCCGACGGTCTTCGATTGGTTGGCCTGCAGGATTCCCGAAAACACGGGCTTGCCATCGGACGACACCGACAGCCACGTCGCTTCGTGCGCGAGCAGATCCAACATGACTTTGTACCCCGGCGGCATCGCCTCTTCCGAACGATTCACCGCGGCCTGGTTCACGGCGGCGAACGTCACTTGAGCTGGCGGCGCCTCCGCGGGTTGCGTGGGCTTGGCGGCCGAATGCTGAGCCTTATGCTGTTGCACGTCCAGATGCGAGGGCCGTGATGCAAATCTCCAATTGCGCCAGAACGTATAAACTCCCGAACATCCCACCACCACGAGCACCAAAGTGGCGGCCAAAGCGTACGTGCGGCGTGAATGAAAACGAGGAGCCGATGTCAACGGCGCGACATCGCGGGCCACCACACTTTCGTAACCAGGTAATGGCAGAGGGGCATCTGCGCTTAACACGCGATCGACTTCAGCATCGATCTCCCGCGTGTCTAACGACAAAGCTCTGGCGTACTGAGCGACGAAGCTTTTGTAGAAAAAGCTGCTCGGCAGACTGCTGCGATCATCGGATTCGATCGCTTCCAGGTATTTGACGTTGATTTTTGTCAACGCTGCCACTGCACAGAGATCGAGGCTCTGCTCCAGGCGCGCGCGTTTTAATGTTTCACCCACAGAAAACATATAAGTTGCCTGCTAGCTTACGGTTATAATACTACAGCCGGTGAGAACATATCGCGCGGGGGCCATTTCGGTAGTAGTGGTGAACTGGAATCGGCGCGATCTCTTGAGAGCGTGCTTGCAATCACTTAAGCGACAGCAGGTGAACCAGCCGTTTGAGGTGGTGGTTGTAGACAATGGTTCTGATGATGGTTCGCCCGAGATGGTACTAAGTGAGTGGCAGGGCAAAGCCCTATTCCACGTGGAACTCATCCGCAACAGCGAGAATCGCGGGTTCTGTGCGGCAAATAACCAAGGATTCGCGGCGGCCGATACCGAGTTTGTCGCGTTGCTGAATAATGATGCCGAGGCCGAGCCGGGTTGGCTGGAGGCATTGAAGAGCGCGTTCGAGAATCGCCCTGACGTGGGCATGGCTGCATCAAAAATCCTGGTGTACCAAGATCCGCGGCGCATCGACAAAGTTGGGCACTTGATTTATCCGGACGGCCAGAATCGCGGGCGGGGCTCGGGCGAGTTGGATCAAGGCCAATATGATCGTGTTGAAGAAGTGTTGTGGCCGGATGGGTGCGCGGCCATGTACCGGCGCGCGATGCTGGATGAGATTGGCGGCTTCGACGAAGACTTTTTTGCGTACGCCGATGACGCCGAGTTGGGACTGCGCGCCAGAATCGCGGGATGGAAGTGCTTGTACATTCCAACGGCGGTGGTGCGGCATCATCGCGGGACGACGTTGGGCTTGCGATCATCGCGCCGGCTCGAACTGATCGAACGGAATCGCGTGCTGCTGGCGGTGAAGCTGTTCCCGTGGAGTCTGCTCGGGTTGAACGCGGTGTACTACGCGATGCGATTGGGCGCCGGCGTGTGGGCGGCTATCACCGGACAGGGCGAGGTGGGGAAATTTCCAGGCGTGCGCGGGAAAGTGCAAGCCGCAGTCGCGCTGGTGAGGGGTGATTGGCAGGCACTAAGGCTCATGCCGCGCATGCTGGGGAAACGCCGTGGGATCGAGCGCATTCGCAAGTTGTCGCCCGAGGAAGTGCGGAGCCTGATTCTCGCGCATCGAATTCCGCTGAAGCAGCTCACGCGGCAAGCCGTTTGATCCATGCAGAAGATTTATATCATCGCGACCGGCGGCACCATCGAGAAGGTTTATTCCGAACAGACCGGCAACGTGCAGAACCTGGACGGTAAGATCGGCCGGTATTTCCCGATGCTGCGGTTGCCGGACACCGCGATCGACGTCACGCGGTTGATGAACAAAGACAGCCTGGAGATGACGGATGCGGATCGCGAGCGAGTGCTCAGCGCGGTGCGGGAAAAGCTGGCACAAGAACCGGCGCCGGTAGTGATCACACACGGCACCGACACCATGGTGGAGACAGGGCTCTTGTTGCAGACGAACTTAACTGAAACCCTGAAATATCCGATCGTGCTCACCGGGGCGATGACCCCGTTGGGGTTCGAAGGCAGCGACGGATTGCAGAACTTAACCGAAAGCTTGTTGGCGGCGCGCGTCCTCACGCCGGGCGTTTACGTGGTGATGCACAACCAGGTGTTTCTGGTGGATCGGGTGCGGAAGGATCGGGAGCTGGCGCGGTTTGTGTGGAAATAGTCTTGCGCCACACTTGCGACCGGATCAGGCCGAATCGGCGTTCCCTGCAATCGATCTCGGTGAATCCGCAACGCGCCAAGTAATCGCGATAGGGCGGAAGCTTCGATGCGCGCAATCCGGTGGTTACCGCAAAGAAAGCGTACATCACGCGCAGCCACAAGCGAGCGTGCAGGCGCCGAATTCCGTTGGGAGGCACCTGGAATTCGCTGATCAGCCATGCGGAGCCAGGCGCGAGCACGGCGTTGACGTTGGCGATCGCGGCCTCGGCTTGGGAGCCATCGAGCGCGTCAAGAAAGAAATGACTCACAACCAGATCAAACGAGGCGGCCGGCAGAACGCTCAAATCGCTATTCAGGAATTGAACGCGCGAACGTTCACTCGCAGGCGTTCGTTGTCGCGCCAAGTCGATCATTCGTGCGCTGCTGTCGATCACGGTGATGCTCGCACGCCGGTTGCATTCGAGCAGCCGCGCGAGAAATCGGCCATCGCCTTCACCCAGAATCAGCACGCGGCGAGCAGTGGCGGCGTGAAACAGGAACTCGAACCGGGCGTCCTCCAGCGCGAATCCAAACGCCGCATATTCGAGCCATCGGTAGGCGCGGGCGATCGGGTCCGCGTTCATCGCAAGATGAAGAATAGAAGCGGGCTCAGTAAAACGCCGTCCACAAGCGCGCGCCGCGCTTCAAGCGACAGCCGCCGGCCGATTCCATACAGCAGCGCACAGGCCGCCGTACTCACGGCAATGGACGCGTACCACTCGTTGTGTCCAAGGAGCGCGCAGAGGATCACCGAGACTGGAACCCAAACCAGATAGGTTCGTGCGAGCCAGCGCGTCAGACGGTGCGGCGGAGGATTGCTGCATTCCCAGGACTCGATGGCGATGAGGTTCGCCAGACAGAGAATGAAAAAGGCCACGGCGGCCCACGCCAGGCTCGGACATGGCAGCACGGCCCAAGCCGTAACAAACGTGCCGACGGTGAATAAAACGGCGGCTGCGATTTCCTTCGGGATCTTGATGGACGACACATGGAAGATCGCCAGATAAGCAAGCACGCCCGCAAACACGACCCATCCGGCGCGCAAAACTGCGGGGCGCAGCCATTGGATCGCGATTGCGGTGTCCGCCGCGGCCACCACGGCGAATAAGACTGACATGGTCTTCGAATGCCGACGGTAGAACCGATGACGAGCGGGCTCGGGGAGGGACGGCGGCTTGCGCGCGTCGAGCAGCCGGTCCAGGAGATAAATCGCCCAAACGGTAAGACCCAGTACGAGTCTTGCCGGCGGTCGCAGGGGTAGCGCAAAGCGATAGGCCAGAAATCCCTGCCAGAGCACCGCGATCAAGGGCGCGTCCAGACTCAGCAAGTTCGGCCAAAGCCACAAGGGAACGGGGTGTTCCTCAGCGTTCGAGGGCATCCAGTTCCACGGTACCAGTTCCTTCGCGAGGTAGATATTTGACGTTTCTTGCCGATATGCAACAGCAAGATGGCACTGCCAGTGCAGCTTGAGGGGGATTCGGAGGCTCGCGCTTTCGAGATCGTCGATATCCGACAGCTAAGCGCGCGCGACCTCGATCCGCTGCTACGCGAGCAAACAAGGGAGTGGGGCCGGGAGCTGGATTGGGATCTTTCGAAGTCGGCCGAACTGGTGCGTAGGCTGGCCGATGCTCGGGAACTGGGTGGTGCGGCGCTGCTCGATCGCGGTGAAGTTGCGGGCTATGGTTACTGCGGCCTGGCGGGAGACAGAGGCCAGATCTGGGACGTTTACGTCCGGAGGGGTTGGCGCGGTGGAAATGCCGAGGCGGTTCTGTTTCGAGTGCTGCTCGATACGCTGATCGGAATGCCGGGGGTCCGCCGCGTCGAAAGCCAGTTGATGCTGCTGGGCGAAGCTTCCGTCAAGGCGATCGAACCCGAGTGTCGCGTGCGTTTGTTCGAACGGCTTCTGATGATGCTGGACATCGACCCCTCATTGCCGCCGGGCAAGGCTGCAAACAGCGCGCGATTCCGCATTGAACCGTGGAGCGATGAACATCAGGCTGCTGCGGCCACGGTTCTATCGCTGGCCCACGTTGGGCATATCGATTCTCAGATCAGCGATCAGTACCGCACTTTCGCCGGAGCAAGCCGTTTCCTCCATGATCTGGTGCAGTTCCCCGGCTGCTCTGCTTTCTGCCCGGGGGCTTCGTACGTTGCGTTCGACACCGCCACGGGGCAAGTCGCCGGGATCTCGCTTGCGACCTTCGTTGCAGAGGGCGTCGCGCACATCGCTGAGCTTTGCGTGACGCCGGACGTCCAGGGGGCGGGCTTGGGATACGAGCTGCTGCGCCAATCGGCTGCGGCGCTCGGTGGTGCGGGCGCCAAACGCATCAGCCTTACGGTGACCGCGGCCAATGCAGAAGCGATCCGGCTATATATTCGATGCGGCTTCCGCGAGACCCGCCGGTTTCATGCCTTTGTGTGGGAAAGCGATATTCTCTCCTGAAACCCCGGCAGTTGGCCGCACGTTATTATTCCAGTGGGATTCATGTGTCGAGCTGCACTTCTTCCGCCGCTGATCTGCTTTCTGGCTGCCGGACCACTGCCTGCCGGCGACGATCTCGTATTTCGCAGCGATGTGTCCCTGGTTCGGGTCGACGCGCAGGTGGTCGACTCGGGAAATCGCGCGATTACCCACCTGCAAGCAGGGGACTTCATCCTGACCGTCGATGGCCACGCGACGCCGATTCGCAGTTTCGCCAGCGAAAACATGCCCGTGGATGTGCTGTTCCTGCTGGACGTCAGCGCCAGCATGCGGCCACATGTGCAGCGCATCGCGGATGCGTCCGGACAAGCGCTGACCGTGCTTGGCAAGGACGACCGCATGGGCATCATGGTCTTCGATCGCTACACGCGGGTGCGGCTGCCTTTCAATAGCAGCACTCAAGAGGTGCAGCGCGAATTCGACCGCTTGCTTCGCCAGGAGCGCTTCAATGGTGGAACCGATATCACTCGCGCCATGCTTGAGGCCGCCGACTATGTCCGGCGCGAGGGCCGCCGCGATGCGCGACGCGCGATTGTCATCCTGACGGACGATCAGACTGAATTCGACCGTGACGAGCTGGCCGTAGGACGGGCCCTGGCGCGCGCCGATGCGGTCATGTGCGCGCTGATCGCTCCCGATGCCATGGCGTACGGCGGCCAACGCAGCGGGGGTGGTCAGCATCCTGGAGGATGGGGCGGAGGTGGCGGCGGCTTGGGTGGAGGGTTGGGCGGGGTCATTTTCGGCCCGCGCGGCGGTGGCAACTATCCGGGCGGCGGAGGAGGTGGCGGATCGAATACCAAGCCGGCCGGCACGGCGGAGATCGCACGCGATTCGGGCGGCGACAGCATGTCCGTCGACGACAGCGCAGCGCTCGAGGACACGCTCACGCGCATTCGTAAACGCTATACGTTGTTTTTCAATCTGCCCGAGGGTGTCGAGGCCGGCCAGGAACGCAATATCGTGGTGGATCTCAGTCCGCAAGCGCGCCGGCGCTACTCCGACGCTGAGGTTCGCTTTCGCCGGACGTCCATGGCCTCCAAGCCCGGCGGCGATGTCGATGCCGCGCCCGTTCATATTACCCGTGCACCGCGCGATAGCGGTTCCGCAGCCCCATCCGATTCGTCCACGGATTCAAGCGCTCCTGCCGTTCACCGCCGCCGAGTTGCGGTGAATGAAGACGGCTCGCCAATCGCGCCTCCACCAGCGGACCAGCAACAATAATCGCTCGAGCTTATTGAATTCGCGCCTCAACTTCTTCCAAAATGGTTCAGTGGAATGGACCATTGAGTAGCCTATCTCGCCTGGCTCTGCTGGGGCAGTGCATCGCCGCGCTCACGCTCGCGCAGGTGAATGTGCTGAACGTGAATTACGACCAACAGCAGACCGGCGCGAACCTCGCGGAGACCAGCCTGACGCCGCAGATGAACTGGAGCTCCTTCGGGAAGCTCGGCACATTGCCCGTGGACGGGCAAGTGTACGCGCAGCCTCTCTATGTGACGGGCGTAGCCATCGGCGGCGCCAAGTACAACGTTCTTTATGTCGCCACCATGGGCAACAGCGTATTCGCGTTCGATGCGGACAATCCGAAATCGGCGGCGCCGTTGTGGCAGGTGAACCTGGGACCTACAGTTCCCGCCGGTCTGTTCAATTTCACCGATGTTCTTCCCGAGATTGGAATTTTGGGTACGCCTGTGATCGATCTGCAGCGGCAGGTCCTGTACGTGGTGGCCGATACGCTCCCGGCTGGGGCTTTCAGTATCCCGGTGTTTCAACTGCACGCGCTGTCGCTCGCGGATGGGCATGAGATGTTGGGCGGTCCCGTGCAGATTGCGGCATCCGTGCCGGGGACCGGGGCTGGAAGCAGCGCCGTGGACAACCACGGGACCGTCGCTTTCGACGCGTTTCAACAATTGCAAAGGCCGGGTTTGACCTTGGCGAACGGAACTGTGTACATCGGTTTCGGGTCGCACGCCGACACCGGCAACTACCACGGGTGGTTGTTAGGCTACGACGCCTCGACGCTCCAGCAGACGGCTGTTTTCAACAGTTCGCCGAACGGGCGGCAATCGGCGTTTTGGCACTCGGGCCGCGCGCCCGCTGCCGACGGCAATGGCAACATTTTCGCGGTCACCGGGAATGGGGATTTCGACGGGGTAGCCAACTTCGGAGAATCCGTGCTGCGTCTGGCGGGCAGCGATCTCTCATTGCTCGACTGGTACACGCCGCAGGAATGGAGCGCGCTCGACAGTCTGGACGAAGACGTGGGATCAACTGGAGCGATATTGATTCCGAATTCCAATTTTCTGGTGGCCGGCGGAAAGTCGGGAATGCTTTTTCTGGTGCAAGACGACTTCATGGGACACGTGGGCCCCGACACGACCAGCACGGTGCAAGGGGTGCAAGTGAATACCTGGGGCATGTTCGAGATGGCGCTTTGGAGCAATCCGCAGGCATCGGAATCGCCGGCCATGGTGTATGAATTCGAGCCCTTCGGGTCGCTCAAGGCTTTCCAGATCGTGAATAACAAAATCAATTCGACGATTTATTCCCAATTTGCGCCCGAAATTCCCTCGGCGTATTGCGGCCTTTCGCTATCCGCCAACGGAGGGAAGAATGGCATCGTCTGGTTGACCACGGGCAACTATGCCGTGGATGGCGTGCCGGCCACTCTTCACGCGCTGGATGCCACGAGTCTCAAGGAGCTATGGAGCAGTAGCCAGAACAGCAGCCGGGACAATCCGGGCGGGCTTGCGAAATTTGCCCCGCCGACAGTGGTGAATGGGCGCGTCTACGTCCCGACCTTTTCGAACGCGGTGGCGGTCTACGGGCAATTTAACGGCGGACCGTCGATAGTCAGCCCGGGCATTTCCGCGGTCGTAAATAGCGCGAGTTATCTGCAGCGCGCGGTGTCGCCCGGGGAGCTGGTCACCATTTTTGGCGCGAACCTGGGGCCATCCACGGAAGCGGCCGGCCGGGACGGCAGCTACATTGCCGACAGGATCGAGGGCACGCAAGTTTCCTTCGGAGGAGCCAATGCACCGTTGTTGTTCGCATCATCCACCCAGATCAATGCAGTGGTCCCATTCGGTGTTACAGGTTCGGCGACGCTGGTTCAGGTGCTCTATCAAGGACAGCCCACGGCATCCGCGATGGTGCCGGTTCAACCGGCGTCGCCTGCGTTGTTTGCGCTCGACGCGAGTGGCGGCGGCGCGGGCGCCATCCTCAATGAAGATGGCAGCGTGAACTCGCAGAGCAATCCGGCCCGGCTCGGTTCAGTGGTGGTTCTCTACGGCACCGGCGGCGGAGTCACCAAACCCGCGAGTGTCGACGGCCTTCTCACGCCGATATCTCAAGACTATCCCTTGCCGGTGCTCCCGGTTGCGGTCTCCATCGGCGGCCAATCCGCGCACTTGCTCTATGCGGGAGCTGCTCCGGGGCTGGTCGCTGGAGTGATGCAAATCAACGCAGTGGTACCGTTGAATGCTCAAGCTTCCAGCGATGAAGTTGTGGTCACGATCGGTGGTTACGCGAGTCCAAGTGCGATTACGGTAGCGGTCCAATAGTCCGCATCGATTGACTTGCGCTAAGATCGAAAACAACCATGCCGCGAACTACGATGTTCATTGCCGTCGCCTTTCTGGCGGCCGCCGTCCTCGCACAGCCGCAGCAACCGGCCGCTCCAGTTGGCGGACGCGCTCCACAACCCCAGGCCATCCAGCAGGTAAAGCCTGGGCTCTACATGATCACCGGCGCAGGCGGCAATACGACGGTCCGCGTGACGAGCCAGGGACTGATCGTGGTGGATGGAAAACTTCCCGGCCAGGCGAACTATGACGCATTGATGGCGCTGATCAAGGGCGTTTCGGATCAGCCGATCAAGTACCTGATTGTGACTCATCACCATGCCGATCACACCGGCAACAATCAGCGATTTCTGGATGCGGGCGTGCAGGTGGTCGCGTCCGAAGGTCTCAAAACGTATCTCGCGACCTACACGGTCGATCCGAAACCTGCGCCGCCCAGCATGACTTATCCGGGCGCCGAGTATACGCTCAGCCTCGGCGACGTCAAGGTGGAATTGCACCACTTCGGCCGCGCTCATACCGGCGGCGACACCGTCGTGTATTTTCCCGATCTGAAGGTGGTCGCGGTGAGCGATGTAGTCACGACCGGGAAGACCGGTCCACTGATCGATTATGCGGGTGGCGGAAGCGCCACTGATTGGACCAACGTGCTGGCGGGCATCCTGTCGCTGGATTTCGACGCGGCCATTCCAGGCAACGGAGACGTCCTCACCAAAGCCGACGTCCAGGCATACAAGACGAAGTTCGATACCGTGATGGCGAGGGCGCGGGAGCTGGTGCGGATGGGCGTGCCTCAGGATCAATTGCTCGCGAAGATCAAGACCGACGATATCGGATGGGCGCCGCGAGTTCCGAAGGTGGATGCGTTCTATGCGGAACTGTCGGAGGGCAAGTAGGCATATGATTCGGCGAACGTGCCTGCTGTTCCTCCTTGCTGCGATCATTGTGCTGGCGCAAGGCAATCCGGACTGGCACGCCGAGTTTCCAGCGTTTCGGATCGCCGGGAACCTGTATTACGTCGGCACCGCTGATCTGGCTGTCTACCTGATCAATACGCCGCGCGGCAACATCCTGATCAACTCCGATTTCAAGCAGGATCTGCCGGTGATCAAGAAGAGCATCGAGCAGCTCGGCTTCAAGTACAGCGATACGAAGATTATCCTCATCAGCCACGCGCATGGCGATCATGACGAAGGTACGGGTGTGATCAAGCAAGAAACCGGCGCGAAGTTGATGGTGATGGATGCCGACGTGGCGGCGGAACAGAGCACCGCTTCGGGCCGTCCGGGCGCGCATGTGGATCGCGTGCTGCATGATGGCGCAACGGTCGAACTGGGCGGCTCAAAGCTGGTCGCTCATCTCACGGCCGGCCACACTCCAGGCTGCACTACTTGGACCATGCAGGTTCAAGATGGAACTCGCAAGCTGAACGTTGTGATCATCGGCAGCCCGAACGTGAACCCAGGCTACATTCTGGTCGGCAACAAGAATTATCCGCAGATCGCGGACGATTACGCAAAAGGTTTCGCTGTCCTGAAGAGCCTCCCCTGCGATATCTTCCTCGGCGCGCACGGCGGCTATTTCGGGTTGAAGGCGAAGTACGAGAAGATGAAGGCCGGCGCCAAGGATGCATTCATCGATCCCGAAGGCTACAAAGCCTTCGTCGCCGAGCGTGACGACACGTTCCGCAAAGAGTGGGAGCGGCAGAAGCAAAACTCGGGCTCGCCCGCGCCTTAAACCTCGAGCTTCCCGGTGCTGTCGCCGAAGCTGTCCTGATGCACGCCCATGTTTGTCGAGCAGCGCCAGCATCAAATTCGACATCGGCGTGTGCGCCGGAAACTCAGATGCCGGCCGCCCTTCAAGTTGCCGGAAGCGCCGCCCGCCACCACGATGGGCAGCGGATCGTGATCGTGCTGGTTGCCGTTGCTCATGCTGCTGCCGTAGAGGACCACCGAATGATCCAGCAGATTGCCGTCGCCGTCGGGCGTCGCCTTGCAGCTTTTCCAGAAAATACGCCGAGCATCTGCACGTGGTATTTGTTGATCAGCGCAAAGCGGTCCATGTTGGCGCGGACGTTGGAGTGGTGCGACGCGCCGTGGAAGCCGTCGCGCACGCCGCTGGCCGGATAAGTGGCGCCGCTGGTGTCGCGCGCGTACATCATGGTCGAAATGCGCGTAATCTCCGCGCGATAGGCGAGCGTCAGCAAATCGAACATCAGCTTGATGTGATCCTCGAACGCTTCGGGAATTCCCACGGGCGCTTCCGGGACGTTCACGTCGTTCGCGGACTGCTCGGTCGCCTTTTGAATGCGGCGCTCGATTTCGCGGATGTCGTCGAGATATTCGCTGAGGCGCGTCGCGGTCGCTCGGATCGAGCTTGCCCTGGAGCCGCGCCACCTTATCGGTGACCGAATCGAGAATGCTGCGGTCCTGCATTTTTCGCGAGAGGCGCTGCGCCGAGTTGGTGCCGTCGCCGAACAGCCGCTCGAACACCACCTGCGGACTGTTCTCCATCGGCAGCGGCAGCGTCGGCGTGCGCCACGAGATGGTGTTGAAATAAGCGCAACCGTAGCCGGAGCCGCAATTCAAGCCGACTTCTTCGATGCCCAGTTCGATGCGACGGCAGCGGCGTGTCCTGGCCGATGTGCTGGGCCAGCACCTGGTCGATGGTCATGCCGGCGTGCACGGAACCCTTCTCCGGATGCGCGCCGCTTAGGAACACCGCGGCGGAACGCGCGTGATCCGCGCCGGCATCCGACCCGACGCCGCTGGCTTGCGGATGTGCCAGATTGCTGACGACGCACACGCGGTCGCGCAGTTTTTCGAGCGGCTTCAGGCTTTCCGTAAATTCGAAGCCCGAGCCTTCCTGCGCGGGAGTCCATTTGTCCATCGTGGCGCCGTGCGGGACGTAGATGCCGCAGAATCGGCTCTTGGATACCGCGGCGGTCTTGCCCAGCGGCGTCTGCGCGGGAATCATCGAGTCCAGCAGCGGCAACGCGAGCGTCACTCCCATGCCGCGCAAAAACGTGCGCCGCGGCAAATGTCTTCTTGGTAATGAATGTCATTGTGCCTCTCAATCGGCCTTTCGGTCCGTCGTCTGCTGCTGCGTTAACCGCTTCTTTCATTCTCATCTGAAACGGCGCGCTCTTCACAATTCCCAACACCAGCTCGGAGAACCGGTAGCGATCGCCGGCCGCATCCTGCATAATCGCGCGCACCACGGGCATGTCGTAATACTTGCGTTTCGCGGCCCACTCCATACATCAGCAATTTTTCCGTCATGGCTCCGACGAAGGCCTCCGGACGGTTCAGCAGGGCCTTGCGCAAGCTGGACGGGCCCATCCACTTTGGTGCCATCCACCAGTTGGCCGGACGCATCGATCTTGAATCCCGAATCCGCGTCGCGCCATTGGCCCGACGCCGTCGAAATTCTCGAGCGCCAGCCCGATGGGGTCCATGATCTTATGGCAACCGGCGCACACCGGATTGGCGCGATGTTCCTCCATGCGCTCGCGGACCGAAGTCGGCGCCGGGCTGCTTCCGAGTTTTCCTTCAGCGGCGGAACATTGGGCGGCGGCAGAGGCGGCGGGCTGCCGAGCAGGTTCTCCAGAATCCACTTGCCGCGCTGCACCGGCGAAGTGCGATTGGCGTTGGACGTCACCAGCAGCATGCTCCCTTGCCCCAGCAGGCCGCGGCGGGCATCGCTCGGAACAGGAACGCGGCGGAAGTCGGGACCGTAGATGTCCGGCAATGCCGTAATGCTTCGCGAGACGCTCGTTCACGAAAGTGTAGTCGGCATTGAGTAGGTCCAGAACCGACCGGTCCTCGTGCAGCGATGCTTTCAAACAGCATTTCCGTCTCGCGCTGGAACGCCTGGCGCAGGTTGTCGTCGAAATCGGGAAACTCGCGCGCCATCGGGATTGGAGCTCTTCAGATTCGCGGAGATAGAGCCACTGGCCGGCGAAGTTGGTCACCAGGGCGCGCGCGCGCGCATCGGCCAGCATGCGCCGCGTCTCGCGCTCGAGCACCGCCGGTTCGTGCAGCTTGTCTTGAATCGCCAGGTTCAACAGCTCATCGTCGGGAATGCTGGACCACAGGAAAAACGACAAGCGCGATGCCAGTTCCGTGTCGCTGATTCGATAAGGCTCGCCTGGGCGCGACGTTGGCCGGCGGCGGTTCGAAGCGGAAAACGAATTCGGGATCGGCCAGGATGCGGCGCAGCGCCATTTCGATTCCCGCTTCAAACGTAGCGCCCTTGTTTCGTTCCTGCTGATAGAAGCTCAGCAAGGATTCGAGGTCGCTGTCCGCGGGCGCTCTACGAAAAGCCCGGCGAACCAGGTTGGAGAGAATCTTGCGGGCGCACGGAATCTCGTCGGCGGGCGCGCTGGGATGACAGACAAAAATGCGGCGGCGGCTGGGCGTGTCGCCGGGGCCGGTGGCATTGTAGGGACCGGTGATGTCCACTCGCGCCAGGTGCGGCACGGTGTCGTATCCGTATTGCATGCCGATGTTCGGATCGAAGGTGCTGGCGCCGGGGCGATGAACCAGATCCTCGTTGGCCGCATAACTCTTCTCGCAGGAACGCAACGCCCAGGTCTGCGGACCGGCCTTGGCATTCAACCTGAATTCCAGGTGAATGTCCGGAGTCATCTTCACGCGCTCGGCAAGTGGATCGGCAGCCGGATCGGTGAGCGGCTGCTGAGGAGGCGTCGCCCCCGGTTTCGCCTTCATGAAGAACATCGGCACTGCGTCCAGCTTGTACAACTTCACGCGCTCGCCATTGAGGGTCACTTCGAGCTCCTGGCCCTCGGCGCCCTCGCCGAATACCTGGCCGAAGCTGAGTTTCGTGCAGGGACAGCTTGATGAGATATTCGCCATCCAGCGGGAAGTTGTGCCGGATCACCGTGCCGCCGCGCGTTCCAAGCGGCAGACCATCGAGCGTTTCGGTTTGGCTGAGATCGCCTCTGCACCGTGTAGGTGACGTCCAGCGGAGCGGTCTCGGGATCGCCCACCGCGAGCCGGCTGATCTTGGCCGCCGCCGATACGTAGCGTTCCAGCAGCGCGGGCGATACGCCAAGAACGTCGGCGATGTTGTCGAAGCCGTTGCGAGGAATCGTCGGCCGGCAGCAGCGTGGCGGCGTCCACGTCCACCGCGAGAAGATCGCGGATCGCATTGGCGTACTCGCCGCGATTCATGCGATGCAGCGGCGTCGCGGCCGGGGTTGGGATTCGCGGCAGCGGCGCGATCCAGCGCGTCTTCCACTGAGCCTGCGAGCGCGTCCAGCGTGTGACGGTCCGGCCGGCGCGCGCCCGCGGGCGGCATCATTCCGGCGCGAAGCTTGCGAACTACTTTCTCCCAGGTTTCCGCGTTGGCGCTCACGTGTTGAAGATCCAGCTTGTCGAGCTCCAGGCCGCCGGTCTTCAACTTCGCGTTGTGGCACGTGACGCAATACTGATTGAGCACAGCCTGCGAGCTCTTGCGCGCTCGCCACGCCGACGGCGGCGATGCCCAGAATGAGAAATCTCGTCATTGATTGGGTGGCGGATTGGACAACTTCTTCAACAGCGCCATGGCTTCGGGCTTCGCCACCGGAGGCCGCACGGCGAGAAAAATCCCTTGCGCGAACATCATCGGCGTCCGTCCTTCTTTGTCTTTCGCGTCCATCTTCGCGCCGTGATCGGCCAGAATCTGCATCACCGATACCCATCCGCGATTCGCCGCCCCATGCATGGCCGTCAGGCCCAGCGAATTCGAAGCGTTGACCGGCGCGCCGCGATCCAGGCACAGCTTGACCGCCTCCACATAGTCCGCTTCGCTGCGGCTGTAGGTTTGGCCGGGGATCCAGTTGATGCCCGACGCGGCCATCAGCGCGGTCGTGCCCTGCGTGGTCGCGATGTTCGGATCGGCGCCGCTTTCGAGCAGCAGCCGCATCACTTCGATGTCGCCCGAAAGCGCGGCGCGCACAAACGGCGTCTCGCCATCGAAATTCACCCAGGACGCGTCGAACTGCATCAGCCCGTGGACCGGAACCGTGTCGGTTCTGAGGTTGGGATTGGCGCCCTTCTTGCAGCAGAGCCTTGATCAGATCCAACGGATCGCGCCCGTCGGTGGGAAGATCGCCATATTTTTCGTGATTGAAGTTGCGCAGATCGATGGCCGCGAAGAGGGCCGCGCGATGGTAGTCGTCGGCCGCATTCACATCCGCGCCTTTGTCGACCAGTTCCGTCGCGATCCCGACCTGCCCGTTCAGCAGAGCGATCAGCAGCGGCGTGGTGTGGTTGCCGGATGACTGGTCGATATCGCGCGCCGCGATCCAGCAGCAGCCGCATCATCGGGGCATTGCCGTCGCGAATCGCGAACAGCAGCGGCGTCATGCCGCCATTGGGCGTTGGCAGCGCGCGCTGCCGGATGATTCCGTTGCCCGAAGCCGCAGCCGGCGCGAGCCGGCACGTACTCGCCCTTGCGTGATCGTGACGTTGGTATGAGCATTGATGTCGGCGCCGCGCGCGAGAAGCAGTTCCACTACGTCGGCGTGATTTTCGAGCACGGCCCACATCAGCGCGGTCTGCGCCATGCACGGTGTCCTTCGCGTTGACGTTCGCGCCGCGATCGAGAAGCAACGTGACGGCATCCACCTTGCCGGTGCGCGCCGCGGTCATCAGAGCAGTTTCGCCGCCCGGATTGGCGCTGTTCGGATCGACGCCGGCGTCCAGCAGCTTGCGGATCATGGCCGCGCTTCCATTCATCGCGGCGAGAGCGATCGGCGTCACGCCGTATCGGTTCGCGGCCTTCACGTCCGCGCCGGCTTTGATCAGCGCTTCGGCGGCCGCGAGATCGTCGTGCCGAACCGCCCAGTGCAAAGCTGTGGTGCCGTCGGGGTCGGCGACGCGCGCGCCGGCGGCGATCGCGGAACATGCGCTCACGCAACACAACAGCCCGATGAACACGGTCTTCCGGCCCATTTACTTGCCTCCAAAACGACCTTACACTACGCTAACCTATTGTATTCGATGACACCGAAGCTTGTTTCAGCGTTTTTGCTTACAGCCCTCGCGGCCTCATTCGCCCAACCGCCTGCCGGACCGCGAGGCGCCATTGACGGCCGTCTCGCCTGGTTCGATCGGCAAGGCAACAAGCTTGGCACCATTGGAGAACAAGGTGTGTACCGCACACTCTCCATTTCGCCGGATGGCAAGCGAGTGGCCGTGGAGCGCACTGATCCGCAAACGCAGAACAAGGACATCTGGCTGGTGGACTGCCGCGAGCGGCGCGTCCACTCGATTCACTTCCGATCCCGGCTGGGAAGCCTTTCCCATCTGGTCTCCCGATGGAAGCCGCATCATCTTCACATCGAACCGGAGCGGCGTCTATGACCTATATCAGAAGCCTGCGAACGGAGCGCGCGCCGAGGAGCTGCTCTACAAATCGACCGAAGGCAAGGGCCCGAACAGTTGGTCGCCCGACGGGACGATTTCTGATTTACTACAGCCTCGGGCAGCCGACGCACTTGCGGCTCCTGGCTGTTGATGGACCCGCGGATCGACAAGCCGGCGCCTTTGGTCGATCCGCAATTCGCAAGCGTCACCGGACGATTCTCGCCGGACGGGCGCTGGATCGCTTACAGCTCGAATGAATCGGGCAAGAACGAAATTTCGGTGCGGCCCTTCGACGCGGCCACAGGATCGGCCGGGCAACCCGGTGATCGTGACCAGTGGCGGCGGCAGAACGCCGCTGTGGAGTGGCGACGGCAAGGAGCTGTTCTACATTGGTCCCGACGGAATGGCCACGGCCCTGGGGATAAAATCCGGCGCCGTGTTTCAGACCGGTGTTCCGAAACCCTTGTTTAAGGTGCCGGCAGCATTGCTGTTCTGGGACGTGTCGCCCAGTACTTCCGGCGACGGGACGCGCTTCCTGATGCCGGTGCCCGGTAGCTGATCGCGAATCGCGCCGAGCTTATTTCGCCTCGGATTTGTCTCCTTTGTCCGCGGCAGCTTCGGCAGTCACACGCATGAAGGTGATCTTGATCAGCTTGGTGGGTACTCTGGGCCGGTCACGATCGTCGCGGATCACGTGCGAGATCTTCGCCACCAGAGGCTGGCCATCCACCACCTGGCCGAAGATTGCATAGTGGCCGTTCCCGGCGGCGTATTTGTCTTCCGTGATGAAGAACTGGCAGGCCGCTGTGTGCGGTCCGGCATTCGCCATAGCCAACCGGCCGGGGCGGTCGAACTTGAGGCTATCGACAAACTCATCGGGGATTGTGAACCCGCAGTTATGCGCGCCGGTCTCCGTGGGATCTCCGGTTTGGATCATGAACTCCGGGATGACGCGGTGGAAAATCAAATTCTCGTAAAGGGGATGCGTGGCCGGCTTTTTGGTTTTCGGATCGATCCAGGGCTGCGTGCCGCGCGCCAAGCCGATAAAGGTGCGCACGGTCACTGGCGTCTCTTTTTCGAATAACTGCGCGGTGATCACGCCCACCGACGTGGTGATCATGGCATAGAGTCCCGGAGGATATTTGGGCGCGCCGCTCGAGGGCGCTTGCGCCATGGCTGTCGCGCCTATCATCAGAACCGCAGCGAGGATTTTGTATCGAGTCATTTCTTCAGTTGTGAATACACCATGCTGACGAACCGGTCGGCGCTCGTTCCCGCGCCGGCAGGCAACAATCCGCCAGGTACCTTCGCGTCGTAAGGGGCTGTAACCTTCGCGGCCAGGACTTCCTGCTCGCTCTTGCCCTCGTCGATCATCTGCTGGACCTTTGCCTTCACGCCGAGAATCATATCGCGATAAGGAACGATGTCCGTTCGGTTGATGATGGTGCCGTGGCCGGGGATGAGCCTCGTGTTCTGACCGGCCAGCTTCATGGTGGCGTCGAGCGCTTCGAGTGCGCCCTGCAACGTGCCGCCGTTGTTGGTGTCGATGAAAGGATACCCGTAATTGCGATAGAAGTCGCCGATCATGATCGCGTCCGCATTCTCAAACCGGATCATGGTGTCGCCGCCGGTGTGCGCGGCGCGAACCGGAATCAGATCCACGGTCTCGCCGTTCAGCCGAAGTTTCACCGGATCGCCCATGCCGTAGGTCATGACAGGAAGCCTCGCGGGATCACGCACGGGAGCCGCGTTGCCGGGTAAAGTCGGCGGTGGCCGCAACATTTCCTCGCGCAGATCTTCCCGCGCAAATATCAAGCGCGCCCATCTTGACGAAGTTCGCATTGCCGCCCGTGTGGTCGCCGTGCACGTGCGTGTTGACAAGAAAACGAATCGGCTCGGGGCTGATTTTCCTGATCGCCGCGACCACCTTGTCCGTGATTTGCGCGTACTGAGCATCCACCATGAAGATGCCATCCGGGCCCGCGAGCACGCCGATTCTTCCGCCGGCTGCGTCCTGATGGCCGGGATCGGCTCCGGCCGAACCGCTGAGAATGTACAAGTTCGGAGCGATTTTCTCAGTCAGGATTTCGATCTTGCCGAAGTCGATTCCCTGCGGTTGCGCCCAGACCATCGCGGAAGCGGCGAGTGCGGCCGCGATCACGAAAGACTTGCTTGCTCGTTCCATCGCTCACACCTCCGCTACTTGCTCTCGCTCGGTATCGGCGCGCCGTCCAGAACGAACGTCAACAGCTTTGGCAAGCCAGGCGGTGTTGCCGAAGGCGGAGGCGGAGGCAGCCCCGGGGACGGGAGGGTTTTGCCCGTACCGCCCATCAGCGAGACATACTGCTTGCCATCGATCATGTAGGTGATCGGTGGACCCATGCCGCCGTGAAGGCCGGTCTTGACATCCAGCAGTTTCTCCCCCGTATCGGCGCGATAGGCGACCAGCCGCCCATCGGGAATCACCTCCAACACCAGGTTGCCCGCCGTAGAAACGGTCCCGCCCCCGAGAGCCCCGCCTCCCGATGCATGCCAGCGCTCCGTCTGCGTTACCGGATCCCAAGCCACCAAGATGTTGCGCTGCCCTTCCGGCGGTGCTGGTCCAATGGCCGGTGGAGAGGGCCGCATCTTTGGAGCTGCCTGTGATGCCGTAGCGCCGGCCGCGTCCCCTGTTGCAGTCTGCGCCTTCGGCCGGATGATCCCCAGATTTTTCTCGCCCGGCTTGTAGACAAAGTTCTCATCGGCCGTGTAGCCGTTCACGCCGCCGCTGGAACTGGGAATGTAGACCAGGCCCGTGCTCGGATTGAACGACATGGGCGACCAATTGTGCCCGCCGCCGGGTCCTGGCGTCAGCATCACTGTCTCGCTGCCATAGTGCGCTTCCTCGTTCACGATGGGCCTGCCGGTCACCTCATCCAGGCCCTTGGCCCACGTCACCTGCACCCATGGCTGTCCAGAAATAAACTGTCCGGTGACGCGATCGAGCACGTAATAGAAGCCGTCTTTATTGGCCTGCATCAGAACTTTGCGCTGACGCCCTTTGATGGTGAGATCGGCCAGCATCAACTGCTGCACGCTGTCGTAGTCCCAGGAATCGCCGGGCACCATCTGGAAATACCATTTCAATTCGCCGGTCTCCGGCTTCACGGCGATGACCGAGCAGGCATAGAGGGCATCTTTGCCCTTCGATTTTCGAATCTGCTCGGGCCACGGTCCGGCATTGCCCGTACCGACATAAAACAAATCCGACTCGGGATCGTACGCCATCCCGTCCCAAACCGAGCCGCCGCCGCCCATCTTCCACGCCTCGGGGGACCATGTCGCGGCAGCTTTCTTCATGGCTTCGTTCTCGAAAGGCTTGGACGGATCGCCGGGCACGGTGTAAAACTTCCACGCAAAATGGCCGGTAAGCGCGTCGAATGCGGCGAAGAATCCGCGCACCGGATACTCCGAGCCGCTGACGCCGATGATCACTTTTCCTGCCGCGATGCGCGGCGCCATCGTAATGCTGTAGTTGTCTTGCGGATAAGCGACTCGCGCTTCCCACACCGGCTTGCCTGTTTCCGCGTCGAGTGCCTGCAGCCTTCCATCGATGATGGGCGCGATGATCAGGTTTTGATAAACGGCCAGGCCGCGATTCACAACCCCGCAGCAGATGCTTGGGAACGTCGCCGTCTGGTTCACTTCCGGATCCCACCGCCAGCGCTCTTTGCCGGTGCGGGCATCCACGGCGAAAACCACGCTCCAGTTCGTGATGCCGTACAGCGTGCCGTTCCAGACCAGCGGCGTCGCTTCCTGATTGCCGCCGCCCTGTCCAACGTCATACGACCAAGCCAGTCCCAGGCGGCTCACGTTCGTGGTATCGATCTGCTTGAGCGGGCTGTAGCGCGTTTCCCCGGGATTCTGGCCATAGGTCAGCCATTCGTCCCCGCTTTTTGCAGCGTTCTTCAGAACGTCATCATCCACGCGCGGGGCGCGTTGGCCGGTGAGAATCGAGGCCAGCAACAACGGCAACAGGACTGCTTTTCGCATACGCATATCTTACTTGCAAAAGAGCTCATTTGCTTTGAGGGCCAGTCCCGCGGCCACGGACGTGAATTCATTTCCGGTCCGGATTCGATCCGCGCCAAAGCGCCGTTCAAAAATCCGGCGGACCGCGGGAACAAACGACGAGCCACCGGTCAGGAAGACCATATTCACATCCGCCGGCCGAACTCCCGAATTCTGGAGCAAAGAATCGACGCAGCCCTCGATTGCGGCAACTTCTTCGGCGATCCAGCCTTCGAAGCACGATCGCTCCGCGGCCGCTTCTACTTCGAGGAAACCGTCGGAAAGGTGGAAAGGCGCGGCCGTTTCCTTCGAAAGCGCGCATTTCGTCTTTTGCACCGCCTGATGCAAGTAGTATCCAAGATCCTCGTTGACCAAATGAATCAAGGCCTCGATCTTATGCGGCTCCAGAGCCTGCGCCTTGACGCTAGCCAGCATATTCATCGTCTCCCTCGCTTTGAGAAAGGAAAGGTGGTGCCAGCGTTCGAGCTTCGCGTAAACCCAGGTCGGGACCGGAAGAATCTTGTTCACCGAGCGCATCTGGGATCCCGCGCCGAGATGCGGCGAAACCAGATTCCTCACGATCTTCGCGTCGAACGCGTCGCCCGCGATACCGACACCCGCATTGCCGAGCAGATCGCGGGAGGTCCGGCCTCCGCGGCGAATCGTGGGGCCGACGTGAATCAAGGAAAAGTCGCTGGTGCCGCCTCCGAAGTCTCCAATCAGAATGAGTTCGTCGTGGTCGAGCGTCGACTCGTAGTAGTGGGCCGCCGCCACTGGTTCCATTTCGAATTCGATCTCTTCAAACCCCGCGAGCTGGTAAGCTTTCCGGAGGCGATTTTCGGCATACTGGTTATCGTCTTCGCTTTCGGCACCGACAAAACGCACCGGACGTCCGGCGACGGCCGAGGTGATCGGAACTCCGAACTGCTGCTCGGCCTTTTCGCGCAGATCGCGCAGAATCCGGGAAATCAGATCCTCAATCGAGACGCGCCGGCCAAATACCTCCGTGGTCTGGAGCGCCCGGCTTGTCAGGAACGATTTGAGCGACTGGATGAGCCGACCCGCGGTTTCCCTGGAAAGGTAATGTTCGATACCGGCCGGCCCGGTCCAGGAGACAAGTCTGTTTTTCCCGTCGTGCCGAACATTTTCCAGATACAACAGTGACCGGTAAGATTCGGTGGTTCCGCCGAGCAGCGGAAACCGAACCATCTCTACTGACGAATCGACGCCGCGCGCGATGGAGCTGTTCGTCGTCCCGAAATCAAGCCCAACCGCGTTCCTCGTCATCCTCGCATGAGCGCGGCGCCGCTTCGTTTCACCGCCCGCGAGACGGGGGAGGAGGCAGCGTGCCGCCTTCAGCCAGGATCTTCATATTTTCGAGTGCCTGCGTGAACCGCGCGGCCCTTTGCGCCTTGTCCTTTTCGCGCGCGGCGTCGTCGGGCAGCAGAGAGTTATCGAAGATTAGGGTATAGACGAGCTTCGACGTGGTGGCCGTCACTGGCCGCGCTTCCAGCGTGCCGTGATAGAGATTGTACGGCCGGCCCTCACGCACAGGCTGCGTGTAGGTGTAGGAGAGTTCAGTCTTCCCGACCAGAATCTCGTTTCCGATGGACCGGACCGCGCCGAATTCGCCGTCCTTGCCCGACATGATGGTGCACGGGACCTGCAGCCACTCGCCGATATCGCAATACTTGCCGACCCGCTTCCACACCTCGGCGGCCGGACGGTTTACCGTGATTTCCAGCGGAATCGAGACGTAGGTCGGATTCGGGATCGCCAGCGGGGCCGGCGCCGGCGGAGCCTGTGCACTGGCGCCATTCGCCAAACAGAAGATCGCAATCACACCGCCCGCGGCGGTCTTAATGAAATGATTCGGCATGGATTCCTCCAAATTGGTTGTGGCTTGTGCCGTAGTACTGAGGCACATGTTGTCACAGGCAGCGTAGCACTTCTTCGATGGTGCGTGGTCGGTGCGGGTTCCAGAGCCAAGTATTGTCCTTCCATAGCGAGAGCTAGTACGAGCGTACGTCGTTCACGACGTTATTCCCTGGTAACATTCAAATTGAGATCATCGATATCCGAAGGGGATCCAACCGAAAGCGCTAGTATCCGTCCCGTTGGAACCCGATAGAGAAAATGCGCTTTTTTTTATACGCAGATGAACCCATCGTCTGTGAGGCAATGCGGCTCATCTTCGCAGGCACGGACGACATCGTGCTGGAAACAATTCTGGATGCCAGTGATCAGATTCTTCCGGCAGTTCAACAAAGCAAACCGGATCTACTGTTGCTGAGTCTGACCCCTACGCTTCACTTAGGCGTACTGGTTCAACTGCGCGAAACCGTCCCGGACTGCAGGATGGTGCTTTGGGCCCGCTTTCCCGGGCTCGAAATCGCTCATCAAGCCATGGAATTGGGCATCCGAGGGATTCTTGCGCGCACCTGCTCGACGGAGCTGCTTCTCAAATGCCTCCGCAAAGTCCACGAAGGGGAACTGTGGTTTGACCGGCAACTCACCGCCAGCCATTCGACCTACCGCAGGGTGGCCTTGACACCACGCCAGGCGCAACTGGCGCAAATGGTTGCCGAAGGACAGAGGAATAAGGAGATCGCGACGGGACTCTCCATCACCGAGGGAGCCGTGAAGGTTTATCTTTCGCACCTCTTCGAGAAGGTGGGCACAAAGGATCGAACTGAACTGGCGAACCTAGTAATGCGGAACCTGCAATCTGTCGACTATAATGAACAGTTCCGCGGCACAAACGGCGCCGTACTGCACGCGCTCTACGTCGATAGTGGGGAAACCGGGGACCCTGGTCTCAAACCGCAAACGAGCCTTCACAAGACCGGCGAATTAGGCCCGCTGTAACCGTGCGATCAGGTCTTCCAAGGAAGCAGATCGCCCGCGGGCTCATTCATTTCGATGAGCCCGTAACGGGCCGCGACGGCCATCAATTCCGAGGTGCTTCGAACCGCAAGCCGCCGCATCAATTCGTACTTGTGAAACTCGACGGTTCTTGACGAAACATCGATGATGGAAGCGATCTCTTTTTGCGTTCGGCCCTCGGCGAGCAAACGCAGCACCTGTTGTTGGCGTGGCGTGAGGATTCCGACTTTCTCGATTTCCACAGGATCGGCCGGGCTGCCTAGTAGCGCGGAAACAATTCCGGATTCGCCGCGCGCGGCAGCGCGGATGGCTGAGATCAGCTCGCTAGGTGCGTCCTGCTTCAGGATATAAGCGGATGCACCGGCTTCCAAAGTCCGGCGGACACCCCAGGCGTCGCGATGATCGGTAAGGATGACGACCCTCGCCGCGGGGCAATGCTCTGTGATCTGACGAACAGCATCAGCACCGTCCAGGAATCGCACGAGGATATCAGTGACGATGATGTCCGGGCGCGATTTGACAGCGGCTTGGAGCAGGGCGCTGCCGTCTTGAGCCGAGCCTACGATCCGAAAATCGGCCGCGAGGAGTTTGCACAAACCAGCCAAGCAGATCTGATGTCCATCCCCAACCAAAAGTCCGATGTCTTCGCAACCCATCAAGCCGGATAGGAAGGTGCAAATCCAAAGCCAAAGACAGCCCCGCCTAATTGGCTGATTTTGCAAGGGAAGTTTCCTACCAGTTGAACTGAGCATCAACCGGGGAGTCAAAATCCACCGGGATCTGCGTGATTTGGCGCGGGCGCGAGGCTTCAACCTCAAGTTGAACCCTCGCGCCGGCGGCAATTGAGCTGGTTACGGACTGACGCCGGTGAGATTGACTGGTGGCAGATTACTAGTAAGCTGAGCCGCAGTCAAAGTGGTTAACGCAAAGAAACGCCACTCGGATTGGACGTACTTCATCTTTCCGTTCCCCACGCCAGGGTTGTAGGTCAGATTGCCCGGCCAACCACCGGTAAGCGCTGGATAATAATCGGCACCCGATCCGCAGAGGTACCGGGCAATGGAACGGTCGTCTGGCAGATTGGGATCTCCGACGATAAGGCGCGCCTGGAAAAGCGCCAGAATGCCGCCAATATCGTTCGGATTGATACTCGCGCGATCTGAGGGATAAAAATGGAAGTTGTATCCCCCTCCGGCGGTGACGGATATCGTTCCATCGGGTTCTTGCCTCACATCACCCGGCTTACTGACATCGCCCGAAAAGTCTTCCAGGTAAGCGGCCCCGTCGGGCTGGCTTGTGTTTTGAAGCAACAACCATTTGCCGGTGCTCTTTTGAAGGAAGAAGAGTTGGAGATCCCGGATGTTCACCCGAGTGTTGGTCGCCGGATTTCCTTCGGCAGCTTCGTACACCACCCCCCAAGCGGTGAGGGCATGCCAGCCATTGGCGTTCTTTCCCATGGTCAGCACGGGGCCTTGCGCCCAATCCCAACTGGACGGCACGCCGTGGGGCGCGCCCTCATTCTGGCCAGTCATGTCCGACGCAATCTCCGACCCCAAACTCGTGCCCGCAGGCACTGAAGGCGTCGGATTTGAAGGCAGCCCCGCCGAAGTTTCGAGGGTGCTATTGCTGGATATCGTGGAAAATCGTGAATTATGCGATTGGATTTCGTAATTGTAAATCGTCGAAGCCGATAAATTGCTCAACGTGATCGAATGCTGCAGCGTAAGAGCCGAGTCGGCGGCCGTATTCGTGTATGACGCGCTTAAGCCATAGTAAACGATCGAGTTAGCTGGAACGTTGGTAGTCCAAGTGATGGTCGCACTGGACGAAGTCACGTCCGATTGAACCTTCGAAATGGCGATGTGACACCAAAGCGAAGGCGTCCATAGAAGTAAACTGAGCACTACTTTCTTCAGGGCTGAATCTCCTCTTCTGGGAAGGATTGAACCAGCTCTTGAAGTACCTGTAGAACAGCTTTAGACTACGATTCCCCTCTGGAAACATCTGTAGACCACTCTTAAACTACAGTACGCTCTGGATCAAATATCCCCGTATATTTGGCAGGCCTGGAGTAACATTACTCTCAGGACCCATGGGGGGAGTGTACCATAGAGTGATCCAAAAGCAAGTACCAAACCGTTCTAAACCCCTGGGAATACGTCGGGAGAGGTCAGACAACGCCCTCAGAACTGCGCCCTCGCTCTCGTTTGGGTGGGATCCCTGGTGGCCCTCAGGGATTTACGGATGGGGGCGGGGCCTGATGGTGAGGGACACGGTTTTGCTCACGCCGTTGTAGCTAGCCGTGATGGTGGCGATGATGGCAGAAGTCACCACCTTGGTGGTCACAGTAAAGTCTGCGCCGGACCTTCCGGCGGCCACGCCGATACTAGCCGGAACAATCGCTTGCGGGGTATTGCTTGATAATGTAATCAAGGCGCCGCCAGCAGGCGCGTGAGCGCTCAAAACCACCCTTCCGGCTGACGTTTTGCCGCCGGTCAAGATGGTCGGGTCGAGCGTCAACGAAGACAACGTCACGCCCCCCGTGATGGTCAATGGCGCCGTTGCGTTCACGCCGTTATAGCTCGCCGTAATCGTAGCGGTCGTGGATGAGGTCACTGCCTTGGTCGTCACGGTAAAGGTTGCCGTGGAATTTCCCGCAGTCACGCTAACAGTGGCTGGGACCGTCGCGGACGGGCTGTTGCTCGACAACGCGACTGAGATGCCGCCCAAGGGCGCCGGAATGTTCAGGGTCACGGTTCCGGTCGACGGCGCCCCGCCGACCACGCTCGTCGGATTCAGCATTACTGAGGACAACGCCACCGCGGGCGTGATGGTCAATGGCGCGGTTGCGTTCACGCCGTTATAGCTGGCCGTAATGATTGCGGCTGTCGAAGACGTCACTGCTTTGGTCGTCACGGTAAAGGTTGCTGTCGAATTTCCGGCGGTCACGCTTAAAGTGGCTGCGACGGTCGCGGACGGGCTGTTGCTCGACAACGCGACTGAGATGCCGCCCAAGGGCGCCGGAATGTTCAGGGTCACGGTTCCGGTCGACGGTGCCCCGCCGACCACGCTCGTCGGATTCAGCGTCACTGAAGATAACGCCACTGCGGGCGTGATGGTCAATGGCGCCGTTGCGTTCACGCCGTTATAGCTGGCCGTAATGACTGCGGCTGTCGAAGACGTCACCGCTTTGGTCGTCACGGTAAAGGTTGCAGTCGAATTTCCGGCGGTCACGCTAACAGCGACTGGGACCGTCGCCGACGGGCTATTGCTCGACAATCCGATCGAGAGGCCGCCGGCCGGCGCGGGGCCACTTAAGGTCACCGTTCCGGTCGACGGGCTCCCGCCGACCACACTGGTCGGATTCAACGTCACTGAAGATAACGCCACTGCGGGCGTGATGGTGAGCAGCGCTGTCTGGTAGACACCGTTATAGTTGGCCGTGATGGTGGCAGCCGTGGATGAAGTCACCAACATTGTGGTCACGGTGAAGGTCGCCGCGAAGCTTCCGGCGCTCACCAACACACTGCTCGGGACGGACGTTGACGAGCTATTGCTCGACAATCCGACTGAGACGCCGCCGGCCGGCGCCGGACCCGATAAGGTCACAGTTCCCGTGGATGGACTCCCACCCGGCACGGAGGCTGGACTAACGGAAGCCGATGCCAACGTAACCCCCTGCCCCGCGCTGAGTGACAACGTAACGCTTGAATTAGCGGCCATGGTGACACTGTCCTGCAACTGCCCGCCATAGGTGGGACAGGTGCCGCCTGAGCACGCGCCGGTTATCGGAATTGTTGCAGCGTTTTTCGTGGTAAGGACCACACTAACGCCCGGCGTATAAACTCCAGCAACAGCCGAGGCGTTGTAGCCGGCACGCTGATTCAGCAAGGAGTACATGTCGCTCATCTTGAGCGTCAGCACCGGCAGATTAAATGTCGCTCTGTATTTTGCGATGGCCGCGTCCATGAGGTCGCTGTACAACGAGTGGGTTCCATCGTAGGTATAGATATCGCAGATATGAAAGCCGAGCGGAGTGAGTTGCCCGGGGAGCATATTGAGCAACAGCAGGTTGTCGCTTTCGTTGTCCAGAATCTGACTATAGGTCTGATTTTGACTGAACGCCGAATTTGTACCGTTGGGGCCGTATTGCGCGTTGTACTCGTCGGGCCAGGAACCGTAAGCGCCTGGTGCCGGGCTGGACACGTCGTCGTAGAGGTTGGTATACAAGCGTGGAATCTCCAGTATCGAGGGCATGGCTGGATCGGCGATTCCCGTGTTGGGAGTTGGCGAAGATCCCGGATAGATTACGCTCTGAATGCCATGCTGCGCTGCTACCGTGAGGAAATTTAGGTTCGAAAGCCCGGAATTGTACGGGGTGACGATACCCGTCGGGTCAATCGTAATTCCCAGAGTGTTTGCGATCGCGATGTTCTGCTGGATTTCGGAAAGAGATTGCGCCGCCGTGGCGGGATTGCAGGCTCCATTCGTGGTGGTGTAGCAATCCAGGTTGCTATGGCTCCAGGTATGACTCAACCAACCAAATTGGGGGCCGAGTTCAGTGACGGCAGAAATCAGCGGATCGCCGGGGGGCGAATACTCGCTGGTGGTTCCGATGCCAACGTAAGCGAATGTCGCGCGAAAGTTCTGGAACTGGGAATTTAGCCGAACACCCGCCTGCCAAGTGTCCAGCGCTTGCAGATCTCCTTCTGTCGTCCGCACGGTAGGACAACCCTCGGATTGTGGACACTGCGGAAGCGTCGGCGCGTATAACCTGTCGCCGATCAGCATATCGTCGAGCTGCGGGGTGAGGTAGATCCTACGCGACCCAAGGAAGACACCCTTCGTTACCCAGTTGATGATTCCGTAATTAAAGGCCTGGGAGTGCAGCAGAGTGGGGAAATTGTCGAAGGTGAGCGCGAGAGACTCCTCTCCGGCGGCCGTAGTGTGCGTCACGCCTAGGGTATACGGGCCAACGTTCAACAGCGGCGTGGTGGTCTCGCCGGTTCCGGCGGTGGTCGCCGCCCGGTAGGCCCAAATTCCACTGGTGCTGTCGCCGGCCACGGCAATCGGATTGGCGCTATTCAAGTAAGGGAATACGGCAGATCCGGCACTGGTCAACGTCGCCTTTAAAGCGTTGCCGGTTGTGTAGTTGGCACCCGAGTCGAGAGCTACGAGTCCCCAGCGGGCTTCCGGCCATGTGAAATAGCTCACCACCCGGACACTGAACTGGATGGCGTAGGTGTCCAGTTTGGACCAATCCGACGTTGACAGCAAGCTCGAGCAAGTGGGATTACAAACGCCAAAGGTGCTGTCGGTTAGAATGATGCCCTGGTATTGCCCTTGGCCGGTTCCTGGATTGGACAGAGTGAGCCCGTCCAAGCGGTTTCCTGAAGCATTTGGGGTGATATCGCTTAAAACCACTGCATCATAAGGCACGCCGATCTGACTCAAGAATGTCGTGATGGCCTGGTAGCTGGTCTCGGCGGCGTTGCCGTCTACAACTAAGATCTTCATGACCACGGCAGGAGACGCCGTGGCCATGGTCAGCGCTTTTCGTGTCGATGCCGGCGGGGCTGGAGTCTGGATCGGGACCAGCGGTCTCGACGAAAACGCCTGCGTCCCAACAGGCGGAGCGCCCGGGACGGTTGGAATTGTTGCACCGAGCGGCGACGTGGACAGAGACATCAATAGTATGAATAATGCAGTTGGAAATCGCATATAAACACCTCTAGTAAGTGAGCCTGGTTTATAGGCTCAAAAGTCAGGAAACGTGGAACTACTGACAGTTAGATCAGACGGACAGGGGAAGCCCGGGAGAGAAGTCTGCCGCGCGTTGTTTTGGATTCGGTGCGCCCTGTTTGGAAGCTTCGCCCTCCGGACGATGCTGCGAATTCAGGGCCGGAAGAGCCAAGCCGTCGGCCCGATCGAGACAGGCCTGCAACTGCTCAGCTAGCACTCGGACATGGGGTTCCTCCACCATGGTCAAGTGATTTCCCGGAACGATGTGGATCTCCAGGCCGCCCTCGGCCAGTGAGCTCCAGGCCAGTCTTCGGTCTTCGTACGAGCGCTGCGCCCAGTCGCTGCACATCAATTGCGTAATCGCTCCAGCGTAAGGCCGGGGCGTATAGGCGAGCATGGCCCTGGTGTTGGCATGGGCCACGTTCCGGGTAGCGCGCGCGACAGAATCACGGGCGCGGAAACCCAACGCCCAGGCGAGTCGTATGAACCCATTGCCAAACCATCGGGCGAAGTACTTCAGCCGGTTTGTTCCGGACTGAAGCCAGATCTCACCGAGATGAAAGTCCAGATACTCCGCCAGTTCGGATCGGGTATGGAGATAGCGTAGTTCGCCTGGCAAGAACGAGTCTATTAAGGCGAGCAGGCGGACTTCCTCACCCGCCGCTTTCAGCCGCTGGGCGACATCATAAGCAACGATGCCTCCCAGGCAGATTCCGCCTAAGTAGTAAGGTCCGTGAGCCTGCTTGGTGCGAATTTCTTCCAAGTAAGCTGCCGCCATGGCGTCGACAGTGTCGAGGGGACGCTGCTTCCCGTCGAGGCCATGCGGCTGAAGTCCGTAAACGGCTCGATCGGCTCGCAGCAGAGATGCGAGCTTACGGAAACTGACCAGGTTGGCTCCCATGGAGTGAATGCAAAAGAAAGGTTCTGCCGCAGGCGCGCCAGCCGGAGCGCGCAGTTCGACAAGAGGCGCCCAGGCGCTGGTATAGGTGTGGTCTTGGAGCTTTTGGGCAAGCTCGGCGATGGTAGGAGCCTCAAACAAAGTTGCTACGGGAATATTTTGGCCCGTCTCTTTTTCTATGTGCGCGACCAGGCGCGCGGCTAACAACGAGTGGCCGCCCAAATCGAAAAAGTTGTCATTCACGCCGATGCGATCCACTCCAAGCAACTCGTGCCACACTTTGGCCAGGATGCGCTCCAGGCTGGTTTTGGGCGCGCTATACCCGGCGGCCGCCTCCGTCCGGCTCGATGGAGGAGGCAAGGCCTTCCGATCCACCTTGCCGTTTGTGTTCAGCGGAATGGAATCTAGAATGACGAAGGCAGCTGGAACCATATGCGCGGGCAGCTTCTGCTTTACGTGTAGGCGCAGCAACTCGGAAGCGGACTGCAATGGCTGCCGCAACGTGACATAAGCCACCAGTTGCCGGTCTCCCGGCTTATCCTCGCGCACCATGAGAGCAACTTGTTTGACGTCGGCGTGGGAGGCGATAGCTTCGCGAACCTCGGCAAGCTCGATCCGATGGCCGCGTATTTTGATCTGATCGTCGATCCGTCCGTTAAACTCAAACTCACCGTTTTCCCGCAGGCGCGCTAAGTCGCCGGTGCGATAAAGCAACGCACCCGGCCGGTCCGAGAAGGGATCGGGGATGAACCTCTGAGCCGTCAATTCCGGGCGATTCCAATACCCCCGGGCGACGCCATCGCCACCGACGTAAATCTCGCCTTGCAGTCCGATCGGGACCGGATGCAAGCACTTATCGAGGAGGTACATGCGAGTGTTCGCAATTGGCCGGCCGATAGGTATACTGACGCAATCCTCGGAAACGGCTTGAATCTCGTAAGCGGAGCTGACAACAGAGTTTTCCGCGGGGCCATAAAGGTTCACCAACGTGCCAGGCGGCACATGGCGCAGGATGTTGCGGAGGGGCCCGGGCTCGGCCGCTTCACCGCCGAACATGATCTTGCGGGGACCCTTCAAGACCTCCGGCGCATCGCGGCCGATCCGGTGTACATAGGCCGTGTTCACAAAGAGGATCGTGACGCGCTCGGCCTGCAAGAGCTTGGTCACTTCCGAGGGGTCCAGCAGAACCTCCTTACGTATGCCGATCAAGGTGGCGCCGTTCGTTAGCGCCGACCATATTTCGAGGATTGCGGCATCAAATGACGGACTCGAAACCTGCGAAACGCGGTCCGCGGAAGTAGCTTGCACGAAATTCGTATTGCGCACGAGGCGCACCGCCGCACGATGGGGAATGCAGGCTGCCTTCGGTTTCCCAGTGGAGCCTGAAGTATAGATCGCAACCGCGATCGATTCCGGCGTGGATATATTGGGGACGGGTTCGTTACTACAACGAGCCACAGCCGAATCTGGGTCATCGACGTAAACTAAGGGAGCGGACGTGGGAAGCTTCGAGCGCACGGTTTTCTCAGTGAATACGCAGCGCACGTCGGTATCGTCCGCAATGAATTTGAGCCTCTCCGCCGGATAGTCCGGATCGATCGGAACATACGCGCCGCCCGCTTTCAGGATGCCCAGCATCGACACAACCATGCCGATGGAGCGATCCATGAAGATTCCGACCCGGTCCTCGTGTTGAAGTCCCTGTTGCCGCAGGAACTGGGCGACTTGATTCGATCGCTGATCGAGTTGGCGGTACGTCAACCGCTCGGCTCCGAATACCAAGGCTTCAGCATCGGGACGAAGAGCGGCCTGTTCGGCAAACAGCTCATGCAGGCAGCGGCGCGGATATTCGACGCTGCTGCCGGAATAGTCTCCCAAAACCAGCGCACGTTCCTCGTCCGGCATCATGTCGAGCTCGCTGATGGGAGTATCCGGAGTGCTGGCAATGGACTGCAACAGCCGCACGAAGTGGCGTGACATGCGCTGGATGGTTGGAAGATCGAATAAATCGTTCCGATAAAGCAACGACGGGGCTATGCCGCCGCTTTGGGTGCGAATTCTCAGCGCGAGGTCGTAGGCGGCATGCGGGGCGACGTCCAACGCTTGCAACGTTTGTCCTTGGCGTGAGACCTGATGCACTAATTTCGTAAAGCTCTGCTCGGGCGCGCAGTTAACCCGGACGACAAGGTCACATTGAGCGACGTCGCCAATTACATATTGGAGTTCCGAGCCGTGTCCGGTAATGCCGGATACGCCCACGAGGACCTCCTGTGCGTTGCCATAGCGGCTCACCAGGATGGCGAATGCCGCCAGAAAAGCAGAGGAAAGGCCCGCGCCTTCCTGCTCGGCCAATTTCTCGATTGGCCGTGCCACATCGGCGGGAATTTGAAACGGAGCCTGCCCATATTCGTAAGACGGCTTGCTGACCCGCCGGTGATCAAACGGAAGATCCAGAATCGGCGCACTTTCATAAAGCTGCTCGCGCAGAGAATTCACTTCCAATTGATTCGTGCTCATAAATTGAACCTCTAAGTACCGCTCCAGTCATTTGTGATGCAGCAAGCCGGCGGATGCGGCGAACGCGGCTCTTCGCCGGATGGGTGGGGCCAGTACGGCATGCTTCTCGATCAATACCCTGCGAATCGTCTCGACAAAGGACACCACGGTGCTGGCATGATCTACTGGGCCTAGCTTGTGAAACAGCTCGATCCAATCATCTTGCGAGATTGGCATGCGGAGCGTCCAACAAGAAGCAGGAACCGGATCCTGTTCGTCGATGAACGACTGCCCCTCAAGCCGCATGTGGATGGGGCGAAAGCCGAAATCTTGCGACGTTTCCCGAATCACCGTCCAGCAATCATCGGGCGTGACTGCCGCGGCCAGCCGGTCCTCAAAGCTGCGCACGACGAGTTGTGCCTTAACTTCTTCCTGAAAGGCGTGGCGCGTAAGAATGCGGCGCGCCGATTCGAGTTCCGCATACCCCAACTGTCGAATCCCCAAGAACGCTCCAACGGCCACGGCAACAATGATGAAGGGCTCCCAAAGCTTTCCCGCGGCGATCAGCCAGAGCGCGAATACTCCCGCGACGCCGGCGGCGGCGTAAAGTAGCAGGACCGCACGCCGATGCGAGAAGCCACGCGCCAGCAGACGATGGTGGATATGGGAACGATCCGGTGAAAAGATGGGCTGCGCCCGCACAAGGCGGCGAACAATAGCCAGAGTGGTGTCCGTCAAAGGAACCGCGAGCGCGATCATGGGCATCGCCATCTTCGGAAGCGTGGCCGCGTTTCCGCACCAAAGAATGCCGTAACAGCCCAGCAGGAATCCGATTAAGAGGCTGCCGCTGTCGCCCAGAAAAATCGAGGCAGGATTGGAGTTAAACACTAAGAATCCCAGGAGTGCGCCAACTAACGGCGCCGCGATCAGCGTGAGCTGAATACTGCCCTGAAACAGCGAGGCCACGAGAATTGTAATCGTCGCCAGGAGAGCTATGCCTGCGGCCAGACCATCCAGACCGTCAATCAGGTTTACCGCGTTCATAGAGAGCACTAACCATGCGATGGTGCAGAACGCTCCCAGCACGGGATGATTCGGCGACGTTGGAATACCACGGAGATAGACGCCTGCCCAGATCACCAAACCACCGGCCGCGATTTCGCCGGCAAGCTTGTGCCAGGGCTTGAGGCCAATCACGTCATCCAGAAAGCCGACCAGAAAGATCAGCAGGGCCGCGGGTGCGAGGCTTTTCGCAACGGTGAAGGTAGACGGTGCGCCGTGCCCGGTTATAGCGGCGATTGCAAGAAAGGCCCCGAAATATGCGACAAAGATCGCCACGCCGCCGATGCGCGCCACCGGTTTGGGGTGGACCTTGCGATTGTTGTCGGGCAAGTCGACTACCTTCCAGCGGAGCGCCGTAGTCCTGACCATCGGAGTCAGTGTCAGCGACAATGCCAACGAGATTGCAACGAGGATAAGAACGGTGGTGAACATATCTCACTCGATTCCGATTACAAAATTGCGGCTTATTACTCGCGTCCTTCACACCCGACGATTGTCAGGCGTGATGGGAAAGATGCCCGAATAGCGAACTGGATGCCGGCTGCGACGGCTTCGCAACCAATTCCGCGTGTCCGCCCCGAAAATGCCAGATTGCGTGCTCGTAGAGGCTTTCCAGTTGATCCACGACGTGGTCCCAGGAAAACAACTCCTGAACGCGATGCCTCGCTTTTACGCCCAGCTCGTGGCCATCCGCCTGATGGCCGACGCTCCAGTTCAGCGCCCGTTCGAGATCGTCCACGTCTTTGTTGTGGAACAGCATGCCAGCGTCTCCGATGACTTCTTTGTTCTCGGGAATGTCGCTGGCCAGGCAAGGGATACCGTAACTCATCGCCTCCAGCAGGCCGATGGAGCAGCCCTCGAGCTCGGAGGGCTGAACGAACAGAGCTGCATTGGAAAACAGTTCTTCGAGCATTCTCCCCCGGACGTGCCCGGCAAATGTGATTTTCGGATCGCCACCCGCCAGGTCGAGCAGTTCCTGCTGATATTGGCCCGGCGCCGGTGGTTCCCCCGCCATTACCAGGGAGAGTTGAGGTGCAAGATGCCGGAATGCGCGGAGGAGGTGATGAGCGCCTTTTTCGGGCACCATGCGAGCGGCAAATAGAATATACTCGTGAGCTCGCACGCCTAAGTCGGAAATTTGCATCGGCCCCATGAGTTCTTTAATAGCGGCTGCCGTTGGGATGTACTCGCAGTATCTGCCATATTGATTCTTGAAGTATTCGCATTGCGTAATGGAAACCGCGGTAATCGCATCCGTGGACGCTACCGACACGCGTTCCATGGCCTTCAGAACGCTGCGCGCGAAGCCTCCCCACCGCGTACGCATCCATTCGATGCCGTGCATTTGCAGGATGCAAGGCACTCGCTTGAGCCGCAAGACGGCTGCGGTTGCGCCGGCGGCGACGCTGTGCAGATGGATAATATCGGGCCGTTCGGCGACGAGCTCTTTGCAGGCCGCCAACAGAGCGCCGCTGCTCTTTTCGGCCCAGTAGGGCTTTATGCGAGGCAGCCAAACGATTCGCATGCCTTGCCACTCGTTGGGACAATCGTCGTCGCCGCGGGTGGAGTACACGGTCACGTCATGGCCTCGCGCGGCGAGGCGGCGTCCCACTTCCCGCGTATATGTTTCGATTCCGCCGCCGCGGAACAGATCCTTTGCCACTAAAAAATGAACATTCATGATATTGGAATTTCCTCTCCTGTGGAAAGCGGCTTGGCGAAGCTAGCAGCCTGCGCTTGCCAACCTTCTATGTGAGCTGGGAATGCTACCGCGAGCGAACTGTGGACTACGTAAAATGCAAGGTTGGGTTAGGGACCTGTTAAGACATGATGGGCGTAAAATCGGTGGTAAAGTTCTCCGTCCGATTCCGCGAACGACACAGTCTCTCGTAGATGCCGATCAGCGATTCAGTCCGCATCGCCTGCGATAAGGTCGTTTCCACACGAGCGCGGGCCTGGTATCCCATGCGGCGCTGCGCGGCCCGATCTTGCCACAAATTACCGATCGCCGCGCGAAGCTGCTCCGGAGCCGAGCAATCGACCAGAGAACCGGTTTCGCCGTCCACGACCAATTCCGGAATTCCACCGATGCGAGTTGCTACCACTGGTTTCCCGTAGGCGAATGCTTCGAGCACGGTCATTGGAGCATTCTCGTACCATTCCGATGGAACCACGACGAAGGCTGCGTTCCGATAGAGATTCTGGAGCCGCGCCCCATCGCAGTATCCTTCCATAAAGATGGGCTCGCTGCCGGTTGCGGCGATATCGCGCACGGCTTGCTCCATCGGACCCGTGCCGGCGATTCTCAGCGGAATGTTCGTTCCGGCGATGGCGCGCAATAACGTCGGGAGCCCTTTTTCATGTGACAGGCGCCCGGCGTATAACACGTAGTCGCCCTGGTAGCGGGGCGTGTACGCCTCAGGATCTACCGAGTTCGGGTGGTACATCACACGGTTCACATCGACGCCGGATCGCATGAGCAGAATTTCCATGAATCGGCTGGGACACAAGAACGTTGAGATGGCGCCGTAGCGGTCGGCGAAGCGGGCGAAATAGGCTTCGATTGTATTGACGGCCGAGGTTGAGAGACTGTGCTTGTGGCAGCGGCGAAGGGCGCAGCGATAAAAGCCGCCATCGAGGCATGCCGTGCAAGGCTTTCCGTCATTGCTCAACATCAAATACGACGGGCAGACTAACTTGTAGTCGTGAACGGTCAATACAGCGGGCAAACGCCGTTGCCGCGCCACGGATAAGATCGACGTGGTGAGCCGGCCGTAGATGTTGTGAAAGTGCAGGATGTCAGGCTGTGTTTCATCGATAAGCGCGGCGAAATCCCTGGCGGTACGTTCGCAATCGATTGCCTCCCGGGCCGCTTGGATCTGGCGAAAAGGATTCGTCGCGTGGATATCCACGCCGCGCGTGAAGCGTCCCGAATACGCGCTAGGCGAATTCGCGGGATCCGCGGCGGAGAACGGCACCACTTCGACGCCCGTGGCGGCCAGCGCCTCCATATCGTTGAACATCACGCGTTCACAGCCGCCGCGCAGGTAGAAATAGTTGTTTGCGATAAGAACTTTCATGCTGGTCTTCTCAAGGAATGGAATTCCTTCGCCGACAAGAACAGAATCAAGAGGGCCATAAATGGGAAGTTGTCGAGATTGTTTTCGCTGAACGAATAGATGGCTACGATGAGGCCGATATAACGGACGGACGCCGGAGCTGTCACGATGATGAGCCGCCATGCAAACAGGAACAGGATGAAACCCGCGATCCCTTGTTCGAAAAGAATGCGCAAATATTCGTTGTGCGGGAGCTTGCCTAGCCGCGGCGTTGCCGAGCCGATTCCGAATCCAAAAAGCTGTTGAGCGGGAGTGCCGTCGAGGTAGGTCACAACGGTATGCCGCCAATGATCCAGCCTCCAGATAGCGGAGGTAGCCCCTGTTCCTAATGTGCGCTCCTGCTCGTAATATGGGATTTGCCCGCCCTGCAGCACGATCTGGAAATCGGAGCCCATCACCGTCAACTGTTTCGTCAGGCGGGTCTCTGGAAGCAGTTCGTCTCCCTCCACAGCGATCCAGGCCGCTGCCACGGAAACGCCCACCACCACGATCGTCAGAGCCAACAGCCGCAAGCTGGGTGATACCCGATCTCGCATGTGAATTGCCATGCCGATCGCGTAGGCGATCAACGCCCCACTGGTCCCGGAGAACACCAGGACGGCGATGACGATGGCGTGAACTCCCAGCCGGACGGACAGGCGATCACGACGCTCGTCGATCAGAAAAAGTAAGAGAAATGGAATTAGCGCGAGGTTGTTTGGATTCGCGAATAGGCCAGCGCGTCTGCCGGCGTCTCCAGCGGCTCCCGGGGGGAGGGCGATCGAGAGCACGAGTATGATCAGCACCGGCACAGCGAGCAGCCAGCGTAATTTCGAACTTGAAACCGGCGGCAGACGCAGCAGGCGCGACATCGCCATCACCGCACAGAGCGATTCCCACTTGAAAATCGCTTCGTGGTCTTGCAACCCGTCGCCGGCAAACACATGCACCAAGGGAAGCAGCATGGCGGCGAGACAGGCAAGTACGACAGCGTCCACTTTCACCCAGAGACGTTCGATGACCGCCCAGCCGAGAACGGTCAGAACCAAGACTCCTCCAACCGCGTTCAGATCCTGCCGGCGAGTTAGGGCACTGGAAGCAAACAGCGCCCAGTAAGCCACAAACGCCCATCCGATCCAGCCCCAGAGAATTTCTCCGTTAGGCGTCGAAAAGCAGGGACGTTCGCCTGCCAATATTGTCGTGCTCTGCATTGCGCTCATAAGATCAGAAAGAGCTCGTCGCTAAGACGGCTGCGGGTATGGACCCGGCCCGCTTCCATGCCCTACGGAGAAGGTACGCGCCTCCGGCACACTGGATCACCGCTGAAATCAGGATGGCCAGAGCAGCGCCGCGCAAGCCTTGCGACGGCACCAGAATCAGGCTTGCCGCGGTTGTGGCAGCGGCAGCGATTGCGAACAACGGTAGCTGCGGAGTAAAGCATTTGACCGCGGTCACGGCATAGCCGAGGGTGGATCCCAAATAGAAGAACCCCGACGCCGCCATCAGCCACACCAAAATGCCCTGGTGGGCGCTGTACTCGGGGCGGTAGACGATTGCCAGTACCTGACGGCCAAACAGCATCGAACCGGCTAGGCCGGCGGCCCCTATGCCAAGACTCGCAACAATCACCACCGTCAACAGCATCCGGAAATCTTTCATTTTCGAGGCCTCGAAATACTTCGCCAGGCGAGGAACCGCGCCCTGGCCCAGGGCGTTGGTGACCACGTTGCCCGCCGCCAGAAGGTTGGCAAGCGAAGCGAAGATCCCTAGCTCCCGCACACCGAGACTGTGCTCGATGAAATACCTGGGCAGATTCAAGTTAAGCGACACCAGCATCAGGACCGCGCCGAGCGGCAGGCCCGCAAATGCCAGCGTTCTCAGCTTCCTAAATCCGCTCCCATTGAAGATCGAGCCCGCATAACCGGCGCACTCGCGTAAAGCGGTGGGGAGCCCGAGGTTCAGAAGCGCGAGACTTTTCGGTAGATCGAAAAACAGCAGAGTCAGGACCGATGACGCCAGTAGTCCGGCAGCCCCCCATACCAGCGATCCGGTGAGCCATAGGCACGCGCTCAAGGCACATACCGAGAGAGTTCCCCGCAGAACCATGGAGGCGGCAATGCCGGACATGCGCTCCTCGCGCTGCAGTAAGCCGTAAAAAATATCGCTGATGTATTCCACCGCCTTTGCCGCGCCGATCAGGGTCACGGCGGCCACCACGGTGCTCGAATAGCGCGCCGAAAAAGCGATGCTCGCGATCAAGAGCAAGGACACCGCCGCGCTGGCGAATCGCAGTATCAAATAGTCCAAGAAGCGGTAGGCGCGGCTGCCATCGGTGATCTGAATCGAACGCAGACTGAGTGAGCCGAACATCAGAACGGGCAATCCAATCGCGAGGGCAAGCGTAAAACTCCCGACCATCTCGATGGTGCCCATTTTTGCCAAGGCCACCACTAAGGTCCATTGGCTTAAGCCTTGCCACAGGTTGCCCACCAACATCCAGGCGACGTTGGCCCGTAACTGCGGGTCTGGGACCATGCTTTGGCGCCCGCGGGCATTCGCGCCGGCGAACATCCAGCCGTCAGGCGTGCTGGTGGCCTCTGGCTGAGACACCTCGTGTTGGCTGAAGAGTTGAGTCACGGGTCAGGACCAGATTGGAAAGATCGACGAAGGTTTTCCGGGTTCGAGATACTCAGGCTCCGCGGCGCTGCTCTCGTTAAGCGAGTTCGTGGTTGCCCCAAGCACGGGCCGCGCGGCAGCGGAACTGGCCCTCCAGCGTTCGGAGGCAATCCAGCGAATGGCTCCGAGTTTATTGCATTTGATGGGCTCGGAAGCGTTGCCGATCATCCAGCAATTCTTGCCGCAGTTGCGAGCCGTCGAACGCACAGTTTCCGCGTGCGGCCCATTCCAGATGTCATCCCAGCTCTGGCGCGTCAGGTTGCCGAAGCTGACGGGCTCATCCATTCCGTTGCACGGCAGTACCTCGCCACAGGGATCGATAAAACAGGCGTCTTCACCCATGTTGCAGGGCAGCAGACGCGGCTTGCCGGAAACATATTCCATCAGGCCGTGGTTGAAATAGGCGCGAAACCAATCCTTGGGCCGCGAACTGTGAAGCAGCTCGCCGACTAGCTGGTTGAGAGCGCCGAGAATCGCCTCCGGGCGATGAATCTGATTGTCCTGCTTATGAAAATAGAAGGAATTATGCACCGCGGCGGTGGCAAACTCGAGCTTCATCATTTTCGCCAGGTGATACAGCGGAATCAGGCTCTCGGCATTGCGGTCCGACAATGTGATGCCGAACCCTATATCCTTCAACCCAACGTGCGAGAGCTCGGTGAGAGTTCGTATCGCATGTTCGAAGCCCGCTTTCACTCCGCGCAGCTCATCATTGACTTGGGGAAGGCCCTCCACGCTAACGCGGACCCCGATCCAGGGGTGCCGCTTCGCGATCTTGACGATCCGCTCTGTCAGATAGCCGTTCGTGCTGATGACCACGCGATCGGCCTTTTCGTGCAGAACCGTCAGAAGTTCGCTGAGGTCGTTGCGCAGAAACGGCTCGCCACCGGTGACATTCACCACGCTGACCGGCGGCAGCTTGGTAAGGTGGGCAGCCGTGATCTCCTCGACCGGCTTGGATGGGTACTGCCAGATGTTGCACATGTGGCACCGGTAGTTGCATCGGTAGGTGGTGATGACGCTGATGAATTTCGGTGGGTTGGCCATTAGTTTCGAGGCTCCGTAGTGGTGGCGAGGGAACGAGATGTGAGCTTGGCGTTGCTGTTTGCCGCCGCCGCGTAATTGTAGCCGCCATAGTATTTGTAGGCGGAAGCTTTCACATTCCAGTCGTTCAGGATGATGCCGAGGACATTACTGTGATCGTCGACCAGACGGCGGAACGCGGCCTGTACCGCGGCGCGGCTGGTCTTTCCAGACCGGGCGACCAGGACCACGCCGTCCGAAATGCGGCCCAGCACACGCGCGTCCGGCATGGAGAGCATCGGGGGCGTGTCGATCAAAACCATGTCGAAACGCTCGCGGTAGCGGGCGATCAGGGCCGGCATGGCGCTAGAGAACAAAAGATTGGCCCCGGCTTCGACGGCCGGTCCGGCCGTGAGCACATATAGGTTCGGCGCAACCGCCTGGATGACGGGTTCCGAAAGACTTTCCTTCGGGCCGCTGTGGTTCAGCAGATCGGTCACACCCGTGGAATTATCCAATCCGAAAACCTGGTGCAGGCGAGGGCTCCGAATGTCGCCGTCAATGAGTAGAACCTTGCGCTGCATTTTGGAAAGCGTCATGGCAAGATTGGCCGCCGCCGTTGTCTTCCCCTCCCCGGAATTGGCGCTGGTGATGACCAGCACCCGCTGCTGCTCGTTCGCGCCGGCAAAGATGATGGAAGCAAGCACCGCTCGAAAGCCATCGGCGACTGCCAGAGAATTGCCGGACGTGAGCAGACGTGTGTTGGGACCGTTTAGTCCCCCGTCTTGAGGAGCCAACGTCAACACGGTGGGGTTTCTGGGTGCAATCTCCGCTCTGGGGATCACACCCAGCTCCGGTATACCCAGCAGCGCGCCCGCTTCGCCGGGGTGTTGTACGCTGACATCGGTTCTGGCCCGTACGACGATGGCTAACAGACCGAATAGTCCGCCGCCCAATAATCCCGCGGCGCTGCCCAGCGGCCAGTTGGGCTTGTAAGGATGAAGGGGCGGCAGTGCCGGATCGATCACCCGCACATTTGAGGCTTTGATCGCGGAAGCGATGGTTGATTCCTTGACGCGTTGCAGCATAGCCTCATAGATCTGCTGATTGGTGTCCACCTCACGTTTGAGGAGGTCATACTGAATCGACTTCTGCGAATCGTTGGTCACACGCACGGTTTGGTCGGCATAGGCGGCGGTCAGCAGTTGCTCGCGGCGCTGCGCCCCGGTGAGTTCGTTGGTGATGCGGCTGACGATTTCCGACCGCTTTTGCGCGATTGCATCCTCAAGTGCGGAGATTTCGGCGTGCAGCTTTTTCGTCCTGCTATAGTCGCCGGTAAAAGTCACTTCCATCTGCGCTTCCTGCCGGCGCAAATCGGTCAGGCTGGTCTCGAGCGCCCGAAGGTTAGAGTCGTTAAGAACATCGGGGAGGGTATCGGGCTTGGCCGTACGAGCCATTTCAAAGCGCGACTGTTTCTCCACCCGGTCGGCCTGCGCTCTGGAGAGTTCCGCTTGCACCTGTCGCAGCTTTTCCTCCGACACGGTCTGCTTATCCGCCGTGTAAATCAGACTCTGCCTGCGAGCGTAGGCCTGGAGTGCGTTTTCCGACGTTTCGAGTTTGCCGCGCAGTTCGTCAAGCTGGCTAGCCAGCCACGCCGAAGTCTGCCGATTCGTCCGCCAGCGAACCTGGCTGTTCTGGTCGATGAACTCGGAAGTCAGCGCATTGGCAAACCGGGCCGCGAGCTCGGGACGCGGTGCATCAAAAGAAACCTCCACGATCCGCGTCTGGCCGGCCACACCGACCTTCAGTTTCTTTCCCGCCACCTCGGCGAGGGTTTCTTTAACATCGCCCGTGCCGGATGGATTGAGGATGCCGGCCCATTGAAAACTGACGCGCGGATTTGGGTTCAGATCCGAGGGAGAGTTGATGCCCGCTTTCACCAAGGCGCTGTCAATCAGAGTGTCGCTCTGCAGAATCTTGATCTGCGTTTGTATATCGGTGAGCGCGTCGGTGGAGGAGGAATCGGCCACTGGACCGGTCAGCTTCATGTTCACAAACTCGTGATTCAAGTCTTGTACTTCCAGGCTGGTGCGCGCCCGGTACACCGGCGTTTGCGTGAACAGGATTCCCAGCGCGACAACCAGTCCGCCCATCAGGAAGCCTGTAAACAGCCCTTTGCCGTGCCAGATCAGCCCCCAGTAGTCGAGCAAACTGCCAGCCTGCTGAGGTGGGGCCGAGTATTCAGAAGAAGAATATACGGTAGCCGGCGGAACAGCCGGCAGATTAGTCCAATCTCGCGTTGTGATCAGTGATTTGTCGTTCATTGCATTTGCCCTCTGCTAACGGCCCCAAATGGCGATACCGGTTCCCGCTTGAACCGCTGCTTCCAGTGCGCGTAGCGTCACGCTCTTGGCCACGTTGGTTGGAATAAACAGAATGTCGTTCGCCCGCAGCGAGACATCCTCGTCACGTCCGTCCAAGATTCGCTCGACGTTCACGGAAATTTCAATGCGTTCCGCACCGGGAGTGGACTCGCGCAGAATCCTGGCGTGCTTCGAGCCGGCTACTTTATCCAGACCTTCGGCGAGCGACACCGCCTGGAGAATGGAAAGATGTTCTTTTTCGTTGAGCGGGAAACCACCGGATCGTTTGACCGCGCCGACCACGTAGATTAGCTCGGCTTTGGGTACGGTGATCACGTCGTTCTGCCGGACATCGATGTTCACGTCCGGGTTCTTGGCTTCCATGACGTCACGAACATTGAGTTCGGCGATGTAGAACTCTCCGCTGGCGTCCTTTGCGGCGTTGGGCAATGGCAATTGGCCCTCCGATGCCACCCGCGTGACCTTGATCCGGTTACTCGCGTCGGGATTCAGTCCGCCCGCCAGAGAAAGAACTTCGAACAGCGTTTTGCGGCCTGTTACTTGATACACGCCAGGGTTCTTGACGGCTCCCAGCACCGACACTGGGTGATTCCGGAAATCCGCGATGGAGACGGTAACCTCAGGGTCCTTCATCACCTTGGAAAGCCGGGTGGCAACTTCTTTTTCCAGTTGCTCGACCGTCAAGCCGGCAGCCTGGATACGTCCTGCCAGCGGGAGACGAATATTGCCTTGTCCATCGATGCGAATCGCACCGAGCACCTTCGGGTCGAACTCCACGAGATCGACCACCTGTACGTTGATCGAGTCTTGCGGACCAAGGATGTATCCCCGTTGGGAGGCCGGCGATTGCGCAACCAACCCGGCATTCGCCAGCGAAAACAACAAAACAAAATACATGGAAACTTTCATCGTGGCTCCTTTAGTTGAAGAGTCTGTTCCTACGCAGCTCTTACCATCGCTTTCACTGGGCGCACCCATTCCAGGTCGACCTCCGCGGAGACGGCTCGCTGCAGCAGGGGGATGGAAATTACCAGACGATAGTTCGCCTTGCTCGCGACCAGTATTCCGTGAATGCCTTGTAATGGACCTCGCTCGACGCTGACTTCCTGGCCGGCAAAGAGTGTCTCGTGCGGAGCGACAATTAAATCGGACCGGACCATGGTCTCAATACTCTCCAGTTCGGATTCCGGGATCGCCGCTGGAGCGTGGCCGATGGAAACTATGCCGCCGACACCGGGGATCGTCAGAACCGGCAGCCGGCGCGCAATATCGAGGCTACAAAACACAAAACCGGAAAGCACGGGTAACATGACCTCTTGTACTCGTCCACCCGAGCGATGGAAGCTCCGGTAAAGCGGCAAATAGTGCTCAATCTCGCGTCCTTCCAATGCCCGCGACACCGTTTTCTCGTGATGGTGTTTGACCGTCAACGCGTACCACGGGTATCGCGAAGTGGATGGGAACATTGGTCTCCTCCTGGCGAGAGTTCGACCAGATTGTTAGTGTGAGGGTCAGGGCAGAGACCGTGGGCATGCTACCGCCATCTCGGGATCTCTGTCGCTTTCTCCCCGTACCGGAACAGTATTATTCCCGTCTCTGATCTTCGGATCGGCTAGGGAATTTACCTGAATCGGTTCTCGTCTAGCCCAATATTAGATCGCAGGGGTTTTGCTTACAACTGCGTAAAGTAACGGGCTAACAGTTGTTAACAGAGCATTGCTAACCAAAGTTACTCGTGCTGGTAACTCGCGTTGTGTGAGGCTCTTATCGGAGATATGGTCGTCCGCCAAAATGAGCCTGCGCGGACTGGTGGACGGCCTGGACGCGTTTTCGCCTTCTTTGGTGCAGGATGAGACGTTAAGGTGAGAAGACTGGAAGGTATCTCCGCCTGCGCCAAGCACTCATTGCGGAGTTGAATCGCGCAGTTCGTCCACGGCGACGCCGCATCCCGGTATGACGTTTGCCTCCGACACCGCCTGGTTCGCCCGTTTCGAGTGGTGCCGGTAAGTATCAGAGCCGCGAGAAACGCGTCGCGGACGTGGATTTCTGCTGCTATCACACGAGTGTTCGAAACGTCAATCAGCCGACCTGGTTTCGTCGAACAAACAGTTCTTCGCCACAAGTCCGCGCGTGAGCCAAAGTCGCGTAGCACCAAGAGTCTGTTCGACTAATGAACCCACATCGGGGACCTCGGAACAAACCAACTAGAGGAAAGTAGCCGCGCTACCGATGGTAATGCGATACAGCCAGCCCCGGTTCGAGCCACCCTGACGATGCTCTCCCACGATTCTGACGGTCCGGTCTCGCAGCCGAATCCCGTCGGCGCCAGCCAGCAGTACTGCCCAGAAAGGCCCGGGGCAGGGGCGGGGTTGGTGCCGAAATGTTCGTCAGGTTCATCATCCTGCCCATGCCGCGCTACCACTTGCCGTTGTGAGCGCCTGCGTCGACGTGCAGCACCTCTCCTGTTACATGACGAGCTTCCGTCAGGTAAACGATCGCGTCGACAATGTCGGCAATATCCTGTATCTCGCCCATCGGCGAAAGGCTCTTCAGAAACTCGCGGGAATCATTTGCGTGCATCGGCGTATTAACGACCCCCGGAGCGACGGCGTTGAACCGTATGCCTTCCTTCGCGTATTCCATGGCGAGGCTCCGCGTGATCGCTTCGAGCCCGCCCTTCGTGACCATGGCGAGCGAAGCATTAATGCCCGCGATAGGATGCTCCACCATTGCGCTGGTCACACAAGTTACGCTCCCACCACTGTTTTGCATCAGCATTTGCTTGACGGCAAGCTGCGTGATATTGATATAGCCCTGCAGATTCGTCCCGGACAGCTTTTCGAAATCCTGTGCCGTGTATTCCGTAAATGGTTTCGTGAAGAAGATGCCCGCGTTATTGACGACACCATCTATCGAGCCAAAAGTCTTTATTGCCGTCGAAGCGATCTCGCGCGCGGTCGAAGGGTCGCCGATGTCACCTCCTACCACAGCCAGCCGATCCGTCGCAGCGAAGGTGGATACCGTGATGCTCAGCGAGTTGGCGACTACGTTATAGCCACGCTCGATGAAGGCGTTCGTAGCGCCAGCACCAATTCCTTTGGCCGCACCGGTTACGATCATCGTCTTGCGTTTGGTCTGCATTGTATTCGGCGACTCCTTATCGTTCCAGCAGAACTGCTTGCGCTACGACAGAAGCAATGGGGTGGCCGTCGCTAAATCACTGAAAACCCGCAGTCCGGCGCGCCGGCCGATACTCACATGTCCGCAATGTGAGTCGGTGGTTCGACGGGAGAAGCGGACCCGATGGCACATTGGAAACGCCGACAAGAGCCCGCAGGAGATCATTTACGTCGAGGTCCCTGCGTATATAGCCGCTCTTGATTGCGCGCCTCACCAGGGAGCGAATCGCTTCGTGCGATGTCGAAGCTGCGAACGCCCCGCTGTTTATCGCTTGCCAAGTAACAGGCCCAGATGTCGGCGACCCGCAAATTTAAGGAGGCCATTTACTCTGTTCAGATCTGACGGTGTTTCAAGAAGGACGGCTGGCTTATCGGGAGTCGGGCCGCCGCCGGAATTGAGAATGTTCCAGGTATTAGCCAGCTTGATGTAGCAGGGCTTGTCCGGCTTGATCACCTTCCCGCCAAGAATTCGGACATAGAAGTCTTTCGATTTGTCCTGGTCGCACGGTGAAGAAGTAAGTGGCGAAGAAGCCTTCGTGTGCAATTGGCGCGTCAGGTAGATTCATGCGGTGCCTCCTGTTGTCGATAAATTAGGATGCGCGCGGCGGAAGCAACTCCGCTTCTCGTAATCAAAGATCCGGTCCTAAGCCCGCTCAAAGCTGGTTATGATCGGATGCCCTGTTCCGCCGCATGCTTTGATGCATGCTGACTCGGCGAACTGTCACAGCATCCGATGTGCCCACACTCCGCACACCGACGAGGATGAAACCACCAACCTTTCGGTGACGCCCGGCATTCCACACACCCGTCGCCGCTTGGTTTGGAAAAGGGAATTAAGTCCGCGGCGATCCTTCTTCATTACGATTGTTCCTTCAGACCTTGCATGTCCATCAAAGAGTTCAAGCCACCAGCAAGATCTTCCCGATACCACCCTTCTCTGCCGCTGCATGAGCCTCGGCCGCCTCACTGAGTGGCAGTTTCCGGCTAATCGGGATTACTAGCTTGCCATCTCGCACGGCTTCGGCCATGAACTCGAGCGTTTTCCTCTCGAATTTCGAGAATACAAACGCAACCTTGACAGATGGGAATTCCGCGGCATTCTGCGGCGCCCCGACAACCGAAGCAAACACTCCTCCCGGTTTGACCTTGGCGATGAGCTTCTCGGCGGTTCTTCCGCCCACCGTATCCGCCACCGCGTCGAGCGGTGGAAGATTCGCAATCGCGGTGTCGTCGTCGGTTGCGATCACCTGATCCGCGCCCACAGTTTCCGCTTCATTCATCTGTCTCTTCAAAACCCCAGCGATCACAGCCCCCCCGCGTTCCTTCGCAGTGAATATCGCCGAACGCCCGACATTTCCTACTGCACCTACGACCATGACCGTCTGGCCCGCTTCGATCTCCGTAGCTGAAAGGAGCTGGTTGCCGGTCGTCGTCGCCAGCGGCAGCGCCGCCGCCTGGATCAAATCGAGCCCCTTGGGGATCTTCGCCAGGACCGCAGCATTCACGACACAAAGTTCGGCGTAAGTATTGTCCGCCATAGCGAACACCTGGTCGCCGACCGAAAAGCCTTCCACCCCCGGCCCAATCTTGAGCACAGTCCCCGCCATATCGACTCCTATGAGGCCCGGGAAATGGAGGGGATAAAAATCCTTCGTTAACCCGGCGCGTCGTTTGTAGTCGATTGGATTCACGCTCGCGGCGGCGACCCGCACCAGCACCTCGCCCGGCCCCGCCACTGGATCAGGGTACTCCTCGAGCTTGAGTACTTCAGGACCTCCATATTGGCGGACAACGATCGCTTTCATATTTCATCTCCTTGTACACTACCCCACCTAGTCACTAACTAAACTTTGATGAACGAAGCTAGAATTGCCCACCGACGCCACGGGATCCCATCCCCACCTCACGATGCGTTCAACGGGTCACTGCTTACGCGGCATGATCGCCAGCGCCAGAAAGCGGCTAAGGCCCGATTCGGCGGAGCCTACTGTCTGCGCCCCGCGATCCGCAGCAGGCTGAGAAACAGGTTGATAAAGTCGAGATATAGCCGCAGAGCGCCGAAGATCGCTATCCTGCGTCCGGCGTCGGTTCCCTCGCTACCGGGGGCATTCATCCCCTTGATGTTCTGTGTATCGTAGGCGGTGAGTCCCGCGAACACGATGATGCCGACAATGGAGTACACGAAGCTGGCACCCTGGCCCATCAGCGACGGAAAGAACATCGAGAGCAAACCGAAGCCTACCAACCCGAACAACCCCATCATGCAGAAGGAGCCGACCGGACCGAGGTCTCGCTTCGTCAGGTATCCGACGCCGCTGAGGCCCGCGAAACCAAATGCTGTGACGCCAAACACCTGCGCGATGCTGGATCCCGTGAAGACCAGGAAGATGCTGGATAGCGTCAGTCCGGTTAAGCCAGCGTATAGAAAATAGATGAGCGTCGCGGTCAGACCGCTGATCCGGTTGATGAGCCCGGAGAGCAGAAAGACGGCTCCCAGCTGGGCGATGATTAGGCCCCAGAAGAGCAGCCGGTTACCGAGAATTGCTTGCACTAGCTTCAGATTGCCCGCGACGTTCCAGGCCACCACGCCGGTGAGGCAGAGCCCCGCGGTCATCCAGCCGTAGACGCGGCTCATGAACCGAGCGTTCTCTGTTGCGATAGAAGCGATCCCGAACGCCTGATTCCCTAACGACTGGCCGGGAAAGTATGACGTTTTTCGCATGAGTATTGTCCTTTCCTATCCGCTGGATTGCAGTAGCATTCCGTGTGACTCTAGTATCTGTAGGATTCTGCAGTCCGAGGTGGCGTGAGGCGAGATTCCACAAACGAGCGGATCCCCACCCCACGATGCGTTCAACGGGTCACTGCTTGCGCGGCCGGTTCGAGAACATGATCAGTCAGATCGGTTGGTTTCAATGTGCTCAAAATATTTTTGGCCTTAGCCGCCTCAGCGGAGGTTCCATGAGCAACTACCAGATACTGGCCCGCCTTTATGGCGGTCTCGTAGGTCACGATGCTGTCTTTTGGTATACCCATGCTGTACAGACCGGCACCGATGGCACTCACCCCGCCGACTACCAGTGCGTCCTCCAGACCGGCGACGATCCAGGCCGCCAGTGGACCGCCAACCAGTACAGGGCCTATCGCGGGCACCCAAAAGAATGCGGCGCCAAACAGTAAGCCCCAGAAGCCGCCCCAGAAAGCGCCCCACTTCCCCCAATACTTCATGCGGTCTCCCGCGTTGTAGTAGCCAACGACTTGCTCGTCCGTGTGATAATCCTTCCCCACAACTGACAGCTTTTTCATGTCGAAGCCCGACTTCTGAAGCTCCTTCACGGCGTCTTCCGCTGCCGAGTGACTGTCATAGACTGCGATTACTGCGTTTGTGTCCGTCATGTTCTGTCTCCTTTTCAAGTTTGATTTTGCTTGGTTGAGATTCCACTTCACGTTTGCCATTACTTCTTGTGTCGGTCGACTCTCTGACCAGTGGATTCTTAGCTTTGTACTCGGCGTTCACGCGTCACAGCGCCTTTGGTGGCAGCCTGCCTTCCGCTCCTTTGAGGATGAATGCCCAGGTCGTGCCATGACGTTTCCGCGAGGTTGACGTCGTAGTAGTTTGCAGCTTTCTCGATGTTCGCGAACGCCAAAGCACGGTCGGCATCGGAGACGCCGATTACTTGATCGAACCGCGCGACCGCGTTACGCACATGTTGTGCGTCGGTCAGTGGTTCTTTGCGCTGCTTTGGAAACGCGTAGACACTATCCGGTAGGTCACTCTGCATCGTGAGCCGTCCGTGTTTCTCGTGAGGTTTCCAAGTCGCTTCCGGCATGTTTTGCTATCCTTTTCTTGCTTTGCGGCAGAACTGCTTGCACTTCGAAGAGGCAATGGAGTGGCCGTCGCTAAATTACTGAAAACCCGCAGTCCGCGCCACGGTCGATACTCACATGTCCGCAATCTGAGTCGGTGGTTCGACGGTACCGCTCGGGGACACTAGCGTTCGACGCCGAAGACGCCGGCTCTCAAAGCGATGAGGCCATCGATGCTGTATCGACCCGGCCCAGAGAAGATCAGCCAAACGAGGATCAAGATGTACAGCACCTCGGGGAGGTACAGGAAGTCGTCGAGCCAGGCGAGGAAACCGCTCGCCTGGATGTTGTGGATCGAAGTGGTGGCAACCGCGACGATCATGTCTCCCATGAGCATTGCGGCGCACAGCGGCGTTAGTAGCCCTAACGCCAGACCCGCCCCGCACGCGAATTCGACCGCGGCGACGAAGAGTGCAGTTGCGTGCGGGAACGGGACGCGTATTTGGACCATGGTCTTCTCGAGCACGCCGAACTGGGCTGGCACGAACAGTTTGGTCCCGCCGGAAATACAAAAAAAGATGCCGATCAAGACACGGGCCGCGGTCACCGGCATCCATTCCCCGGCGCGGAGCATCGTCAATACGTCCTGGATCAAGTGCGTCATTCAGTCGCCTCTCTAAATAGATTTGCTAACCCACAGCCACGCCGCCGGCCTTCGGATCGTTCTTGCGAACGATGAAGGCGAGCACAAACATTATGCTCGCCGCGATGGTCAGCACCCAGAAAATATCGATGTAAGCGAGTGTCTCGACTTGTCGTCCCATAGCTCGGTAAAGCAGACCGTAGGCCCGCCTGGGCGCGTCGGCAACGCTCGAGCCGGAGTGCACCAGCCGCAAGCTCAACGCTTTGACCTGATTCTGAACAGACCGATCGAACCGAGTGGTATGCTGCGACAGCACCACCTGGTGAACTTGCGCGCGCCGCGCCAACAGCGTCGTGACCATGGAGGTTCCCACGCTGCTGCCGATATTGCGCATGAAGTTGATGATGCCGGCCACGCTATTGGCTTTTTCGGCGGGCATCCCGATGTAGCCCGCCATTGTTACGGGAACAAACAGAAGGCCGAGGCCCACGGATTGAATCAAACGCAGCACGGTAGCCGACTGGAAACTGATCAACGTATCTAGCTGCACTGTGGAGACATACATCCCGATCGCCAGTGCCAGCCAGCCCGCGGCGATGATGTATTTGGCTGGATATTTTCCGGCCAGCATGCCCACGATGGGCATCAGCGCCAGTACGACCGCGCCGCCGCCCGACAGAACCAGCCCGGCATTTTCCGCCGTGTATCCCAAGACGGTCTGGAGAAATTGCGGCATCGTCACCAGCGCGCCGAATAGCAGAACGCCGAAAATAAACATCATGAGGTTTGCGGTGGCGAAGTTGAAGTTCTTGAACAGATGCACGTCGATGATGGGTGTCTTATGACGCCACTCCCAAATAACGAGACCAACCAGACAGACCACCGAGACGATCACAAGGCGGGTGATAAACCGGGAGCCGAACCAATCGTCTTCCTGCCCCTTATCGAGCACCACTTGAAGCGCTCCCACGCCCAAAGCAAGCAGCGAGATACCAATAAAGTCGACGCTCACGCCCGCCCTCTTCGTTCGCCGCAGGAACGGCGGATCTTCTACCAGGCGCATGACCAAGAACGTCGCCAGATATTCCGACGGGCAAGTTGATGAAGAAGATCCAACGCCACGAATAGTTATCGGTGATCCATCCGCCCAGTGTCGGTCCGATGGTGGGCGCCATGATTGCTGTGATTCCGTAGAGCGCAAACGCGAGGCCCCGCTTCTGCGGCGGGAACGTATCGGCGAGGATGGCCTGCGCCATGGGTTGGAGTCCGCCGCCACCGGCACCCTGGATAACGCGAAAAAGGAGCAGCATGCTCAGGCTAGTGGCGCTGCCGCAGAGGACCGAAGCCACCGTAAATATGAAAATGCAGACGATGAAGAAGCGTTTTCGGCCGAACAGGCTGGCCAGCCAGCCGCTGATCGGAAGGACGATGGCGTTGGACACCAAATACGACGTGAGCACCCAGGTGCTCTCGTCGTTGCTCGAACCGAGGCCCCCCGCCATGTATGGCAAAGCGACATTGGCGATGCTGGTGTCGAGCACCTCCATGAACGCGGCCATCGCGACCACCACGCCGATGAGCCAGGGATTGAATTTCGGCCGCCAGGGAATTTCCGGCGCCGAAAGAACGTCGGCGCTACTTGGACATAGACTTTGGGCTCCACCGACATGCCGGGTCTCAGCCGATGGTCATCGTTTTGGTTGGGATCGATATCGATCCGGACGGGGAGGCGCTGCACGACCTTCACGAAATTTCCCGTGGCATTTTCCGGCGGTAGCAAGCTGAGCAGCGAACCGCTGGCGCCACCGATACCGGTGACTCTACCTTGGTATTCACGGCCGTAAGCATCCACACTAAACGTGACTCGCTGGCCGGCTTTCATATGGCGTAACTGGGCTTCCTTGAAATCCGCCGTGACCCAGATGTCATCCAAAGGGACAACTGCCATCAACTCCTGGCCCGGCGAGACGTTGCTACCTACCTCGACGCTCTTCTTTTGGATGATGCCGCTTACCGGAGCGACAATCGTGCAGTAGCTGAGATTCAGCCGGGCCTGGTCAACAGCAGCGCGCTTTTGACGCACCTGGGCTTCGGACGTTTTGGCACGAGCCTGGCTGATGGCAACCTGTTGCGGCGCGGTTAACGCGGCTTGGATGGAAGCATCCGCCTGCTCGATGCGGGCATTGGCCTGGTCCACGGCGCTCTGCGCGACGCGGATATTGTCCTCGGCTTCGGCGACCGCTGCCCGGCGTGCGTCTACGGTCTGCGTTCGCGGAGTTGGCGTTGTTCACCGCCGTATCGTAGATTTGCTGCGAAATTTCATCCTTGTCCACCAGCATTTTGTACCGAACCACATCGTCCGCAATTCTCTTGTGTGTTGCCTCGGCTTCGCGCACATTGGCCTGGGCAGTAATCAGACGCGACCGGGCCGCGCTCAACTGGCGCTGGGCGCCCAGCAACGCCGCTACCGCGTCCACTTTGCCGGAACGCGTCGAGGTCAACTGGCTGCTGGTGGTGGTCGAAGTGACGGGTACATCGGTGCGATAGCCTTGGTAGCTGGCCTCGGCGGCGGCCAGGTCCGCGTCGGCCTGATCGAGCGCGACAGTGTAGTCCTTGGGATCGATACGGGCCAACACGTCGCCGGCTTTCACGTACCGCTCATTGTCGACAGGCACATCCAAGACGTAGCCATTGATCCGCGCGCTGATCGCGTTGATGTGGCCGTCGACCTGAGCGTCATCAGTGTCTTCGTACGCGCTGAAATACTTCCAGGCGTAAAACGAGCCGGCGGCCACTGCGGCCAAGGCGATCAGCGAGCACAATCACGCGAACGAGCGTTTTACGTCCTTTACGTGGCGCCTCGGGGCTTACTGGCGTTTCGGCGCGGAAGGAATCCGCTGGCCGCGTGCTTGCGGCCGGGCTCTCGGTTGACATGACATCAGGCATGGCTACTTTACCTCCATGAATTTCTGAATCTGTTGCTCGGTAGACCCCAGCGCGCGCGCGAGTTCGACCTTCGACAGGTTGTGGGCATACAAGGCGGCAATCAAGTTGTCGTTGGCGACGGCAACCGATCCCTGGGCTTGCACCACCTCAATGGTGTCGGCGACTCCGGACGCGAAGCGGTCTTGGGCTTGCGTCAGGGTCTGGTTGGCGAGGTCGAGATTGCTCCTGGCGACAGCCACCTGTTCGGCGGCCGACTGGATGTCAAGCAAAGCCGCCCGCACTTGATAATCGATCTGGCCGCCAAGATCGGCTAGCTCATCCTGGCGCTGCTTCAGAGCCGCCCGAGCTTGAATGATATCGCCGCTGATTCGGCCACCGTCGAAAATATTGAATTTGGCGGCAACTTGAAACGTAAACGTTCCATGGGAATTGTTGAGCGTCGTTCCGACAGCGCCGTAATCCGCGGCAACGCCCAGGTTCGGGTAACGCTCCCCGCGAGCAGCACTGACGGAATCCTCGGCGGCGCGCACGGACGCCTTGGCGCTCTGGAAATCGGCGCGCTGTTCGTAAGCTGTGCGCAGAGCCTGATCCGGGGTCATCGCTGCCAGCGGCGAATAGGGTTCGGTGTCGGCGATCGCAAACTGTTGGCCCGGCGGCAAGCCGATCACTCGTCCCAAAGCCAGCTTGTCTTTGGCGACCTGATTGTCCTGCGCGATCAGTTGCTGTTGTTCCTGCTGTAGCTCGACGTGAGCGCGAAGTACATCAATCGCCGCCGTCGTCCCGGCGCGTTTCTGGTCGGCGGTGCGGTCGTAGATGGCCTGGTCGGTTTCCACCTGGGCCCGCAAGGCTTGCACCCGGGAAGAACCGGCAATCACCAGCAGGTAGGCGTTGGCCACCGACTGCACCACTAAATCGCGAGCGTCTTTGAACGATAGTTGAGCGGCGCGCTCGCCCTCTTGGGCAGCACGGTAGCTCTTGCGGAGGCTGTAATCGAAGACGCTAAAGGAGGCGTAAGCGCGCGCATCGGTATAGTGGAACGGGCCGACGACTGTCGGAGTAGAAAAGCCACCGGGGAGATGAAAGTCGATCCCGCGGGTTGGCAGGTCTATTTGCTGGACGTTCTCGCTTACTTCCCCGGTCACTTGCGGCAGGAGCGCGCTCAGGGACCGCAGCCGCTCACCGCGCGCGGTTTCGCTCGCCTGTCCGCTGAGTAGCAGACCGAGGTTAGTTTTCAGGCCGCGATCGATCGCATCGCGGAGTGTCAGCGAGAGGGGAGTGGGAGAAGCTACCCCCGTCGGAACGCTGCCTTGAAACTGAGCTTGCTGTCCCAAAAGTGCTGAACCGGCGAACAGGGCTACACAAGCACCGATACGCCAGTGGATACAGCCCCTCTTCCGCTCGGCGTCGGTGAGACTGATCATAATGGCTCCTTGTTCAAGCGGCTAAGCAGCCTTCCGAGCTGCGAGCAATTCCATCAGTGCCTTGGCGGCAACAGTCGACGAAGCCGGATTCTGGCCGGTTACGACTCGACCGTCAACTAGCGCGAAGGGCGCCCAGTCGGCCGCCTTCTCGTAGAGCCCGCCGATCCTCTTCAGCTCATCTTCAACCAGGAAAGGCACGACGTGAGTCAAATTGACTGTGGCTTCTTCGCCATTGGTAAAGCCGGTTACACGTTTGCCCTTGACGAGAAGCTCGCCGTTAACCATTACGCGATGGAGGACAGCCGACGAATGACAGACAGCAGCCACGGGCTTGCCGGAGTTGTAGAAAGACTCGATCAACGCGATGGCGTCGGGGTTATCGACGATATCCCACATTGGACCGTGGCCTCCCACGTAAAATATGGTGTCGAAATCCTCCGATTTCATGTCGGAGAGCTTCACTGTCTGAGATAGCTGCTTCTGTGCTTACGTATCCTGCTTAAACCGCGCCATCGCGGGAGTTTGCTCCTCCGGCAAATCGCTCTTTGGATCGATCGGGGGCTGTCCTCCTTTCGGCGAAGCCAGCGTCAGTTCGACACCAGCGTCCCGGAAGACAAAGTACGGGGCCGCGAATTCCTCCAGCCAGAAGCCAGTCTTGCGGCCAGTGTTGCCCAATTGATCATGCGACGTTAGCACCATCAGTATTTTCATGTTCGTTCTCCTTCGTTTTGGTATTACATTCGACTGCGAGCACGTTCAGCGATTGCTCACAGTCGTGCACGCAAGTCGCGCACCACGGCGAAGGTATAGAAACGAAAGACAGAGCGGGGACTGGCTTTTGTCCTCCGTCCACGCCTCGACACTGACTGCCGTCATCTCCGGCTTATGTTCCGTGTATCTTTGAGATACTACGCACGGAACGCAGTGGAATCAGATCTGCCAACATATGTTTCCAAGAAGGAATCTGATGGGACAGCTTCTATCAATCAATGTCGGGCTTCCTCGTGACGTCGCATGGAGGGGCCAGAAAGTCCACACCGCGATTTGGAAGCAGCCAGTCCAGGGCAGGATTGCAGTCCGTCGCCTGAATGTGGAGGGTGATGGACAAGGGGATCTCGCTGGGCATGGAGGCGAGCACCGCGCGGTGATGGTCTATCAAATGGACGCTTATCGCTACTGGGAGGCTCAGCTCGGCCGCAAAGATTTTTCGTTTGGACAGTTTGGTGAGAACTTCACAGTAGATGGGCTTACCCGATGATGAGGTTTGCATCGGCGATCGATACCGCATTGGGAGCGCGCTCTTCGAGGTTACTCAGCCGCGCGTCACGTGCTATCGCGTGGGTATCAGAATGGCAGAGCCGGCAATGGCTGCTCTGCTCGTGTCACATCACCGGCCTGGCTTCTACTTTCGCGTGCTGGAGGAGGGTGAAGTCGGCGCTGGCGACGAAATCGTGAAGGTCGCGGACGGCCCCGAACGCATCACTGTGGCAGACATTGATGGGCTCCTGTATTTGCCAAACCCCTCGCACGAACAACTTGAACGCTCGCTGCGAGTGCCGGCACTCAGCCAGGGATGGAAAACGTCTTTAAAGGCAATTGCAGAGCAGAAGACTTCGGAGGGAGGGAATCCGGGGCTCAAGGCCTCAAGCGGCCCTCCACCAGCGTGGCCAGGTTTTCGGCCATTACGCGTCGCCAGAGTGGATCGAGAAGCTGCCAATGTGGTCTCGTTGTCTATCGAACAAACGGACGGGGTGCCTCTGCCTGCAGCTCTACCCGGACAGTTTCTCGTCCTACGGTTGCGCACAACACCCAACGGCCCAATGCTGCTCCGGAATTACTCGATGTCAGGCATGCCCGGCGCAAGGACTTATCGGGTAAGCGTCAAACGAGAGATGAACGGGGTTGTCAGCTCGTATCTTTACGATCGCGCACACGCGGGCGATATTTTGGAGGTGAGCGCGCCTCGGGGCGGTTTTATTCTGGGATCAGGCGATGCTCCAGTCGTCTTGCTCAGTGCCGGGATCGGGGCAACCCCCGTACTCGCCATGTTGCACTCGCTGTCCTCCGCCGCGTCGCGTCGTGAGGTCTGGTGGATCTACGGAGCGCGTAACCGAGCCGAGCACCCGTTTGCAAAAGAGTCGCGCGCACTCTTACAAAACCTTGTGAACAGCCGAAGCCACATTGTGTACAGCAAGCCCGATTCAGGGGATGAACTCGGCGTGGATTACGACTCGGTTGGGCATGTGGACACACCTTTGCTCGACCGCCTCGGTGTGGCTCGCGACGTGGATTTCTACCTTTGTGGCCCACCGTCATTCCTTAAGCAACTGACCCAAGGCTTGAAGACATGGGGTGCCGATTCCACACGAATTCACGTGGAGGTGTTTGGGCCGGAAGCGCCGATCACACCAGGAATTGCGCCATCCTCCCACCCGCCGGTTCACGCTCCCGCAGGGGAACCCGGCACCGGACCACAGATTTCGTTTACCCGAAGCGGGCTCACGGTTCGGTGGGATTCACGGTTTTCCAGTTTGCTGGAACTTGCAGAAGCTTGCGACGTTCCCGCACAGTGGTCGTGCCGCACAGGGGTCTGCCATACCTGCGAGTGCGCATTGATCGGAGGAACTGTCCGCTATGAGCCTGATCCACTCGAGCCACCAGCTACGGGGAATGTGTTGATCTGTTGTTCAACGCCGTCTGGCGATGTCGAGGTTGATCTGTGATTGTAAGACCGACTGGCGAGACGAACTACCTGCGTAACCTCTTTGGACCACTCACGTACGGATTGCCTCGCTCGTAAAAGCGCAGTTTGCGATCCACGTTACGGGTCAAACCGATGCGTACACTACTGCCGATGGCGCCCGTTTCCCGCGGGCTCGTCGTGAGCCAGAGCGGACCAGCGGCGCACAGATCCAGACCGTCTTGCTTGAAATCAATCTGCATTGCCTGGGTTAGCCGGCCTGGCCCCCGGGCCAAATCGAGCAGGCCTGCCCCGCCGCGGAAGAGTTGCATGTGATCGACTCCCTCGAGAGGCTCGAGGGCGCGCAAGAGGACTCCTGCCCCGACTCCGACCGCCTCGCTCGTCACGTTCAGCATGAACGATGACCCGTAGGTGAAATACACGTGGGCATGTCCGGGCCCAAGAAATAGCGAGCGATTGTGCGGCGTCTCTCCCCGAAATGCGTGACCGGCGGAATCACCGACCGGATAAGCCTCGGTCTCGACGATGCGCCCGCTGAGCCTGCCATCATCGGTATCATGGACCGCTACTTTGCCAATCAGGTAGCGCGCCAACTCGACAGTATCCACCGGGAGTTCCGCTCGACGGAGACGCCGAAGACGACCAAGGGGAATTGTCTTGCCTGCGCGTTTCATCTGTCTCTGCGCTACTTCGGAGCGCCGGCTCCATCTGAAAGCGGCTGGAGTTCGCCGAGCATTGTGGGAATGAGTTCCGAAACGGTTGGGTGAATGTGCACGGCCCGTTGAATGACCGTATACGGCGCTCTGGAATACATCACGTCGAGGATCGAGTGAATGGCCTCGTCGCCGCCGGTTCCAAGGATGGCGGCTCCCAGGATCTCGTGAGTTTGGGCATCCACGATGATTTTCATAAAACCCTGCGTCTCGCCCTTCTCAACGGCACGACGGACCTTTGTCATAGGCCGCCGTCCAATCAGCGCGCGGCGACCGCTTTTGCGAACTTCCGCCTCCGTCAAACCTGCACGGCCGAGCGGCGGATCGATGTAAAGAGCATAAGCCGTAATGCGATCGCTGACTTTGCGCGAGTCATTGTCCAGAAGATTCGCCCCAACGATTTCAGAGTCGTTGAACGCCGTGTGGGTGAATGCGCCTTTCCCATTGCAATCCCCTAACGCCCAGATTCCCCCGACGCTGGTGTGTAGCTGGTCATCAACGACGATGTAGCCGCGTTCGTCCACCGCAACGCCTGCCTCCGTGAGGCCGAGGTCATCGGTATTTGGACGGCGTCCCACCGCCAGCAGGACGTGTGACCCGCTTACCTCGGGATCGCCATTGGCGCAGTCAACCTGAGCGAGAATCTCCTCGCCGCGCCTTGAGAAGCCAATACAAGTTGCGTTTAGCCGAATCTTGATGCCTTCGTACCCCAGGATCTCCTGGATGGCGGTCGAAACATCCTTATCCTCGTGCCGAGCCAGGTGCGACGCTGTCTCGATAATGGTGACTTCACTCCCAAACCTGCGGTACATTTGCGCGAATTCCAGGCCGATGTAGCCACCCCCTATGATGATCAGGTGGCGCGGAAGAAAGTCGAGATCCATGATGGAGCTGTTGGTGAGGTATGGAACTCCCTCGAGACCGGGCATCTCTTCGATACCAGGCATCTGGGGCACCACTGCGCGACCGCCTACATTGATAAATATCCGATCCGCCGTGAGCCTCTCCGGGCCGACGCTTACCTCCTTTGCGGACTCGAAGCGACCGTGTCCCTGGTACACGGTGCAGTTTTTCATACCTCTCAGCCAGCTCTCCGTGCCGGTTCTCGACTGGCCCGAAATCGCATCCTTCCTCGATTTGACGAGCTTCATGTCGACGCTCACCGCGCCATTGTTAACTACTCCGAAATCGGCTGCACGACGAACCATGTGGGCCGCATGCGCGCTTGCGATCATAGTCTTCGTGGGTGTGCAGCCGGTGTTGACACACGTGCCGCCAAACAATTTGCGCTCAATGATCGCAACTTTCATTCCCGCCCCCGCCAGGCGCCCCGCCAGGAAAGGACCAGCCTGACCGGTTCCGATGATGATAGCGTCGTAGGCCTTAGTCATTGAAAGAGCGACTGCACGTGCGGGGCCACCGCACCAGAAGCTCCTGGGCTCGGCCGTGAGCACTTTCGGCTCTGGTTCATCTCTGTCAACAGTCGGCCATCGGTGTCAGGCGGCAGGCATTCCCGGCGTTCCGCGCGATGGTCAGCCCATCGACGGACCGCGAACTCCTTGATTTCGAGAGCGTTGCCTTTTTTCCGCACGATAGGTGCGTGCTGGCTCTTGAAATGCATTTAACAACGTTGTGACATCGGAAACCACATTACTCCGCCGGGCGCTGACATCGGACGCCGCGGACTTGAAAGGAACAAATCGCTGTCTCGGCATCGAATATAGAGCCGTGCGGTCGATGACCCGCTCGCTTGCCGCACGAACCTCCGCCGAGGATCAGATGGTGCAATCCTGCCCGGAGGCGAGTCCGATGAAGTGGCATCAGGCGCATACAACCTGGTTTTTCGAGACGTTCGTGTTGCGTCCCTTTCTTTCGGATTACAAGCCTTTTCGCGAGGAGTTTCGCTGGCTATTCAACAGCTACTACAACTCACTCGGAGAGCGGGCCCCGGAGAAGCGCTTGCGCGCTGCGTTTTCGCGTCCGTCGCTCGATGAGGTGATCGCGTTTCGCATGCACGTGGACGAAGCCATGGAAAAGCTCGTCGCCGGCCAGATCCATGAAGAGGCAGCGCGCCGCGTCATTTTGGGCCTGAACCACGAGCAGCAACACCAAGAGTTGATGCTGACCGACATAAAGCACGCCTTGTTCTCGAATCCACTGCGTCCGGCGTACGACTCCGCCTCTTTAGCGGGAGCACGCGACGTTTCAGCATCCGAGTTCAGGTGGCATCGCTTCGATGACGGTGTCATCGAGATCGGTTATCGCATAGACCCCACGGATTGTCTGGATTTTTGTTTTGACAACGAAGCTCCGCGCCACAAGGTGTACTTGGAAGCTTTTGGGATCGCAAACCGCAGCGTCACGTGTCGCGAGTATCTGGAGTTTATATCTGACGACGCATACGCGCGCCCCGAGCTTTGGCTTTCCGAGGGCTGGGAAGCGGTGAGGAACCAGGAATGGCGGGCGCCACTCTATTGGGAACGTGATGCCACCGACAGCACTGGCTGGCGCATCTTCACACTTCGAGGTTGGAATCCGCTTTCCGCTTTGCTTGATACGCCCGTGTGCCATGTGAGCTTTTTTGAGGCCGATGCGTTCGCGCGCTGGAGAGGCTGCCGCCTTCCGACAGAAGCGGAATGGGAACTTGCCGCGAGTGGCAGCGCAATTCATGGGAACTTGCTCGACGCCGGAAGACTACATCCAGCAATCGCGTCAGGCGATGGCCTCCAGCAACTCTTCGGGGACTGCTGGGAGTGGACGGCAAGCCCCTACACGGGTTATCCGGGTTACGAGCCTCTTCCCGGCGCCCTGGGCGAATACAACGGCAAGTTCATGTCCGGCCAGATGATTCTGCGTGGAGGATCCTGCGTCACGCCCGCGACTCACATACGCGCAACTTATCGCAATTTCTTTCAGCCGGCGACGCGGTGGCAATTCACTGGAATACGTTTGGCCGCTTAAGGACTGTCAAAAATGAATATCACGACAATGAATATCACAACCGAGTTTCAGACGTTCGAACCGAAAAGCCTCGCCCCCAGCCTTACCCCGTTGGACGCGCGCGAGGCACTGATCGATGAGGTTTGGCGCGGCCTGCTCAAACGTCCCCGATCCCTGGTTCCATGGATGCTCTACGATTCCGAGGGCTCACGTCTTTTCGAGTGCATCACAACCCTGCCGGAATACTATCCCGCGCGAACGGAACGCGACATTTTGGCGAACTATGCCGAGGCGATTATCACCGCGACTGGTTCTGACTACTCTCGGCCCTTGCGCCTGGTGGAGCTGGGAGCGGGGACAGCCGCCAAGACCGGTATTCTGCTGGAAGCCGCAACGCGCTTGCGAAACGAAGTAACTTACCTTCCGATTGACGTCTCGTCGGATGCGCTCGATGCGGCGTGCGACAACATTGGTTGCCTGTTGCCCGATGTGCAGCTACAGCCAATGGTGGCGAACTACGTCACTCACCCGCCGAAGCTGAAACGGTTCAAGGGGGCCACGCTCGCGATGTACATCGGTTCGAGCATCGGCAACTTCTCGCCGGAGGAGGCTCGCACCATTCTTCGCAATCTGAGGTCTGAGCTCAGGCCCGGCGATGCGCTGCTGTTAGGTACAGATATGGTGAAAGACGAAGCGACTCTCGTGCGGGCGTATGACGATAAAGCTGGCGTCACCGCGGCGTTCAATTTGAATATTCTGCATCGTCTCAACAGAGAACTCGGTGCGAACTTCGATACCGGCTTCTTCCGGCATCGGGCGCGTTGGAATCGTGTGGAGTCGCGCATCGAGATGCACCTGGAGAGCACGCGCGATCAGTGCGTAGATATCCCGGCCGCGCAACTTAGCGTTCAATTCGCGGCCTTTGAAACCATCCATACCGAGAACAGCTACAAGTTCACCCGGAATGCGCTTAGCGCCTTGTTGGATGATGCGGGCTTTACGATCGAGCAGACATGGACGGATCCGCAACAGTGGTATGCGCTCACGCTCGCGGGCGTTAAGTAGTGGCCTTGTTCCATCCGTGGAAGGCCGACAAGTCGCCCGCGTTCCAAGCCTCGCGGAGTCCAGGAGTCTTCAGATCCCAATCTGGGCGGATTTCGCGCGTTACGGCCCGCAGGTCATGCCAGAGGTCGACAACGGAGGGCCGGCCCCAGAACCAATAGCCGTTATAGACGCTGTGAATGATGAGTCCCGGCTTGAGCACGAGCGTGTGCGGAATCATGGGATTGTGCTCCGGGTCGGTGTATTCGGCGATGTCGAGGTCCCTCTGAACCGTTCGGTCGGGATCGGAGAGGAAGGTCCACTGCGCGCCCACCGATGCTCGGAACTCCTGGAGAGTGTGGTGGTCATCCGTGGAGATCGTGACAATCTGGGTGTACGCCACAGCGATTTTCGGATAAAACGCGGCCAGGTCCAGATGCTGCTGGTGTTCCTTCGGGCAGTAGTGGCCGCGCGAGAGCGTTAGGATCAGGGGATCATCGCCCTGGAGTTCGCTGAGCCTGCGCGGTGTGCCCGTGTGATCGGGCAACTGATAATCAGGAAAAACCTTTCCGGGTACGAGGTCGTTGCGCATCGTCACGCCATCCGTTCCACCCATTGGGCGCGCCATGCGGGAGCCACGAATGGATCCGCAAAGTACTGTGTTTCCCGCGCAACCTTGTCGTCCTTGAACTCCATGATGCTCACGGTGTAGGACGGCTTGCCGTCATATGTAAGGATGAATTCGGTGACCCAAAGATCACCGCCGCCAATGATTCGCCGGATAGAAAATCTCTTCTTGCTCGGCTGGGTAGCGCGTTGGTTTTGTATGTTGCTTCGACCGCGGGTTCGCTCGCCTGACTGCGGGTATTCCAGCACCGCGTCCTCCTGATAGATGCGGTGCTCCGTTTCAAAATCGTTGGCATCGGACGCCGCCCAATGCTGATCCAGTGCCGCACGGATCTCTTGATCTCGCACTCCAGAATACTGCTGTTCGTCTGGCATGATCATCTCCCTTGTGGAATGAAACCCGGGCTGCCGGTCTTCACTACTTCGTTGAACCTTTGTCTGATTTGAATTCGATTGATTTCAGCGAATGCGTCTTCCGGAAGAGAGGCGATGTCGAAATTCTCCCGAGCGCGGGCCGCAGTTCTAGGCGTTGTAAGCAAAGCCGTGCCACGCTGTACCGCCCAAGCCAACAGCACCTGTGCCGGCGTCTTGCCGGCTCGCGCGGCAATTGCCGAAATGACAGGATCTTCGAGCGGCCCCGGTCTCATTCCGTGACCCAATGGCGCGAAAGCCAAAAATACAATGTCCTTCTCCTTGCAAAATTCCAGAAGCTCCGTTTCCGGCAGATACGGATGTGCTTCCACTTGGACCACGGCCGGCTTGATTCTCGCGGATTCGTAAATGGGCAGCAGTTCGTTCAAGCCGATATCAGACAGTCCGATGGCCCGGCATTTGCCATGGTCCACTAGACTCTCCATCGCACCCCAGGTCTCGAGCAGAGTCACGCCGCGGTCGTAAAGGATATTGCCGCTTTGGTCCCGAGGATCCTGCTCGTCCCCCGGTTGAAAGGCAAATGGAGTATGAATGAGATAGAGATCCAGATAGTTGAGCCCGAGTCTGTCTAGACTCGCCTCGAAAGCCGGTTTGACCCGCCCGGGCCGATGATTGGTGTTCCACAACTTTGTGGTAACGAAGATGTCTTCACGCGCAATCCCTCCAGCGGCGAGTCCTGCCTGCAACGCCTTGCCCACCTCACGCTCGTTCCGATATCGTTCCGCACAATCGAAGTGTCGAAATCCTGCTTCCAGTGCGTCCCTGGTAGCACTTATCGTCGCGGCTGCATCGGGAATCAGGGTGCCAAAGCCGAGTACGGGTATATGGCCGGCTCCGTGGCTTAGCGGTATCCTTTTCGTCCGAAAATCAGAAGAGTCGATCATGATGACGCCTGGTTAGCTCTCATTTAGCAGCTCGCCGCGGCGGCATGGCACTGTTCATCCGCCAACTGCCGAATGGGGCGCGGCCTCGGGGATCGGCGTATCTCAATTCCAAGCTTTCGCATCTTGTAAATCAGCGTAGTTCGCGGCAATCCAAGCCGATCAGCCGCTCCGCCCTGCCCTCCGATCAGCCAGTCGGTTTGCTCCAATGTTTCCAGGATATGCTCGCGATTGGCATCGGCAAGCGTGCGTGCAGCGCTCTCCGAGCTCTGCTTCGCCGTCTGCTTCAAGTCCGGCGGCAGACGTAGCACTGACCCGGGCGAAAAGAGCACCGCGCGCTCGATGAAATTCTGTAGTTCGCGAATATTGCCTGGCCAGTCGTGCGCTTTGAGGACCTCCACCACTTCATCGGGAATCACATCGATGGGCTTGTTGAGGCGGGCAGCAAATTTTGCTACGAAGAAGTCCGTCAGCAGCGGGATGTCCTGAACGCGCTCACGCAACGGAGGCAGGCAGATTGGGATTACGTTCAACCGGTAGAACAAATCTGCACGAAACAGCTTATTGGTCACGAGCTGCCCGAGATCCTGGTTGGTCGCCGCCACCACCCGCACGTTGACCCGAACGGTCTGGGCGCTACCCAAACGCTCGAACTCCCGCTCTTGCAGGACGCGTAAGAGCTTGGGCTGGAGTTCCAACGGCATGTCGCCAATCTCATCCAGAAAGAGCGTACCCCCATCCGCGATCTGAAATCGCCCCTTGGTTTGCTCCCACGCGCCCGTGAAAGCGCCTCTTTCGTGGCCGAACAGTTCGCTCTCCAACAACGCGCTCGGAATCGCTGCGCAGTTCAGGGCCACAAAACGGTGGTTACGGCGAGGACTAGCCTCATGAATGGCTCTCGCAATCACTTCCTTTCCGGTGCCTGTTTCACCCTGAACGAGCACGGTACAGTCCACCGGCGCAACCGTGTCTATAAGCTTGAGCGAAGCCCGGAATTTTGGACTTGACCCGATCAAATCTAAACTAGTCATAGCGTTATTCCTTTATGAATGTGAGATTTGTTCCGCGTCTTACTCTGAATCAAAACCGGCGTGCGCCTGCGCCGGCGGGTACCGGCGTCGAGCTGAATGTTTGTGTTCACTGTCTTACACCCTTTTGTGATCGCGGCTTGAGTTGATTCATGACTCGCCCGAAAAAGTCGACCAGTTCTTCCGGCGCTTCGAAGTTCGTGTTTTGTCCGGACATTATGTGCTCTGCTCGTCCGGCGAAACGGGCTGACCCTGGCCTCGTGGGGTCGCGAAACTGAACGACGAAGACCAGATCCGGCAAGTTCCTCGGCGACGGATCGAGGTTCACGATTTCCTCCTTCCGTCTCTTTTTGTATCCCTTGTCGCTCTTGCCGTTCGGCACTTCCTCAGAATAGGGCCGAAGTCCGTTTCAATCCATAGAAAGAGCGTGGAAGTTCCGTGGAAGTTCCGTTAGGATAAGGACTGGCCCTCCAAGGCCATTGGAGACACAGTGGCGTCGAGGGCTACTTTTGTATTCCCACCGTTTCGGCTGGACGGCGCGAACGAACAACTTTGGCGCGATTCCAACCTAGTGGCCCTGCGACCGAAGACGTTTGAGGTTTTGCTCTACCTCGTGCAGAATGCCCAACGGTTGGTTACCAAACGGGAACTGCTGGACAGCGTCTGGGCAGGAACCAGCGTCAGTGACGAATTGCTTAGAGGATACATTCGAGAACTGCGCGACGCGCTGGGCGACGATGCCAAGAAGCCCCGTTACATCGAGACGATTCCGACGCGTGGATATCGCTTCCTGCCTTGGGTAAACGACGAGTCCTCCGTTCCAACGCCACCTTCGGGGCCTAAACCTGCGAAAGCTCCACCGGAGTTGCGGGTGGGGATCCTTCATTCCCTGACTGGCACCATGGCGTTGACAGAAAGCCCCGTGGTGGACGCAACTCTGCTAGCGATCGAGGAGATCAATGAGCGCGGCGGGATTCTAGGCCGTGAAATTGAGCCCGTGGTGATCGACGGCGCGTCGGATGAACGAGCGTTCGCCCGTCAGGCTGCAGCCCTGATCGCCGAGGCGAAGGTTTGCGCGATATTTGGCTGCTGGACTTCCGCCAGCCGCAAGGCGGTGCTCCCGATCGTGGAGCAGTGCGATCATCTTCTGATTTATCCCACGCAGTACGAAGGCATGGAACAGTGTTCCAATATCTTCTACATGGGTGCCGCGCCCAATCAGCAAATCATTCCAGCAGTTAGCTGGGCGGTAGGCTTCCTTCGAAAAAAACGCTTCTTTCTGGTGGGCTGGAACTCGGTCTATTCGAGGGCAGCGAATGCGATCATCCGGGACGAAGTGGAAGCCTGCGGCGGCGAGATCGTTGGAGAAGAATATGTGCTCCCCGATAGCACTGAGGTAACTCGAGTCGTTCGCACGATCGCTCAAACTGAGCCCGATCTCATTTTCAATTCGCTAGTCGGCGACATGAACCTGTTCTACACGCGCTTGCTGCGTGCAGCGGGAATCACACCCGAGAAAATCCCGACCGTTTATTTCAGTGTCGGCGAAATCGAGTTGCAGAGTCTGTCGGCAAGAGAAATCGTGGGCGACTACGCCTCGTGGAACTACTTTCAGAGCCTGGACCGGCCGGAGAACCACGCATTTGTAAAGAAGTTTCGTTCTCGCTATGGCCGCCAACGCGTCATTGCCGATACGATGGAAGCCGGATATTTGGGAGTGCACCTCTGGGCGCAAGCCGCGGACGCGGCCGACCCTGATGACGTAGCGGCGATCCGCCGAGCGCTGCCGAACCAGAGCTTTGAAGCTCCTGGTGGGCGTGTTCGAATTGATGCAGAGAATCAACACACCTGGAAGACGATACGCTTGGGGAGGATCGTCGAGGGTGGGCAGTTCGAGATCGTATGGAGCTCCGAAAAGCCAATCCGCCCGGAACCCTATCCCGGCTCACGTTCTCCAGTTGCCTGGACGGAATTTCTGACGGACCTATATAAGAGCTGGGGTGGGAACTGGACTAAATTGCAGAGCGACTTTTCCCGTTCAGCGGAATCATAGAGCTTTGGAGGTTGCTATGGTTGAACAGTTTGTCGGCCGCGTGGCCGAATTGTGGCGCTATCCCGTGAAGTCGATGCTAGGAGAGCGGAGAAACCAGCTGCCGATTACGACCCGTGGGGCTCTGGGGGATCGGGCGTGGGCTCTTCGTGAGACTGCGACAGGACGGATCGCCAGCGCAAAGAGGTTCCCGCAGTTGCTCGCATTCCATGCCCGGTATGAGGTGGAACCGACATTCGCCGCGCCTGGGCGCATCCAGATCAGTTTGCCGGACGGGCGAACGATAAGCCCGGACGATCCGGACGCGTCTCGGATCATCTCAGATTCCCTCGGACACAGCGTGCTCCTGGAGAATCAACCGGGTAGTGACGAAAAAACGGGCATCGATCGCGCCACGGTGTTCGGCGATGTACCCGTGAGCACGATGAAAGCCGAGTGGACCCCCGAATCGATGCCCGACTATTTCCAACTGATGACGGGAACGTTCTTTGAGATTGGACCAGTGTATTTACTAGCCAGCGGCTCAGTAGGCCATCTGCGCAAGCTCCAGGGAGGTACGGCGCAGATTGACCGGCGCCGGTTCCGGCCGAACATCTACATCGAGTCGGAGGCCGGATGCGGTGGCTTTGTTGAGGACTCCTGGCTGGGCGGCGCGCTCAACATAGGTGGAGCCGTCAGGGTCGAGGATTTCCAGCCTACGGTGTGGTGCGTGACCTCGACGCTCGCCCAACAAGATCTCCCGCGCGACTTGAGTATACTTCGGACCACCGCGCAGCACCATCGTGGCTGCCTGGGGGTCTACGCGACCGTGACCAGGTCAGGGTTGCTCCAAGTGGGAGATGTGGCGTACCTAGTGAATCAAGGGACCGATACAGCGCTTTCCATGTCTGAGTCCGCCTGATCTGATGGGCCGGATGTGAGAGCCACGCGAGCGTCGTTCGCGTCCTGGTTCATGATGAACGGCGGCGATCTCTACGAGCTCGCAAAAATCCTTGGCCACTCGAATATCAGGATGACCGAACGCTATGCGCAGCTGGCCCGGCAGCACATCGCGAAGACTGGTGGCACTGCTCGGGAAATCTGGAAACTGCTGGAAGCGAGTAACGCCGACAAAGGGAACGCCTGCTGAGGATGTTCCGTTATTGTCCGGTTGACTGAAACCCTTTGGCTGCTGCTAAGTGTTTTAGAATGTCGTGGCCAGGGACGGAATCGAACCGCCGACGCCAGCCTTTTCAGGGCCTCCTACCGAATTGGCCAAGTGGTCTGGAATCAGCGGATGTGACTGATAGCAAAAACCTTTTGTATGAAGCCATTTAGGATGACTTAGGATGAGGGAGACTGTTTTCAGCCCGTCGATGTTCGGTTATTGTTCGGGTGCCGATGCTGATTCCCGCTGCGCAGGAGGTAAGCATAACTTGAAACATTCCAGCGTTCAGGCGCCAATGGACAACAGGAAAAGACAGCAAACAAGTGGAATCGAAAGAGAAAGAAAGCAGATGGGTAGAATCTTGAATTCTACCGCCGGGCGTACCGCCGTTCATTATTGACCGCCTGGTCCCGAAGCTTGCGGCCTTTGCTATCTCCATGAGTACAAAGAGAACATATTCGCAAGAATCTTCATTTTAAGTACCAAAAGTACACTCGTGGGTGGGCAGTTGGGTGGGTAGTTTTATGCTCTTCGGCCTGCCCGAATGCGAGGGACAATAGTTCGGACAGTCACGCCAGTTGCCCCGCCGGGGTTCCCCTGCCTTGGAAACATCCCAATCCGGCCTCCAACGGTTCTTTAAATTCTCCGCACTTTTAATGTGTTCAACAATTTTGGGGAATCTGCTTTTCGCTCCGAGCTAAACTCTATCGCTCCAAGGAGAAGAGTTTTGACACGGTTTACCGGAAACCCACCCGTGGCACGAGGGAGAAACCGAAACTACGATCATAGACCACACACTCAAGCCGGAAGAAGCGGGTCGGGGCCATCGGCAATGTACGCGCCCCCAAGCAACGGCCTGTACACTGTCAGGTGCTGCGGATGATCTGATTATCCCTCTACCAGGATTAGGAATTCCGCTCTCGGGGCGTGGTTCATCGTTTTCGAGGCCGTTTCGGAACGAACGCCAGAAACCTGCGAGGATTGTCCACCATGATTCCGTGCAGCACTTGGTCACGCGCGCCAGCCGCCTTCAGTTTCGGCAGAAAGACCGTCAATGTCTTGGCGTAGCCGCTTGACGCGTCGGCGGAGAACATCAGATGGTCGGCTAGTCCGGCCTCAATGAGCGCCATGACCATCGGAATCTGCTGCGCATCGTTGTTTCCGCCCTGTCGATCGAAACCGATAAAAGCGCCCCGTCTGCAGATCGCTTTTTGCACGTACACGTTGGGGTCCACGAGATTTCCCAAGTGTCCGATGACAACGCGACTTGGTTTTACGCCAGCGTCCTCGAGAATATCCAGCTGTTCAAGCGCCGACTTCCCGGGAATTCCAGTGTGGGTAAAGATCGGCAGGTTCGTAGCAACGTGGGCCTTGCCGACAGCGCGGAAAACTTTGCGTTTATCAGCGGTGATCTCGTCCCAGGAGCCGATTTCGCCGAAGACACCCAGCGTATCGTCGTCGGCCTGCTTGATGAGGGCCTTGACAATCTGTTCTTCGCTCATGGTCGAAATCTCTTTCGGATAAAACGGTTGCGAGTAGAAGCCACCGCCTGCAACGATCGGGACTCCGGATTTCATCGACACCTGTCGGATGAAGTTGATATCGCGTCCCATGTCCGCATGTCCCGCGTCGACAATACAGGCAACGCCAGCGCTCTTAGTCTTGACGACTTCGTCGGACATCAGGTCGACGTCGTGCATGATGTCCGGGGGCGCGGGGCCAGGTCCACCACCACCAGGACGCGCCGGAACTGGCGGCAAACCATTCGCGGCCCGGGCGGCTGCCGCCGCGGCTGCGAACCTTGTCAAGAAATCGGGCGCCAATTGCATATGCTCATGAAAAAGTGTGGCGCCCCTGCTAAATCCTCGGGAGCGTAGTCTTTGAGGATCGCTCTGATAATCGCGCCCTTCGGGAATGTCGGATCCTGTGCAAGTCCGGTCGCTGGAATTGCGGCGGATGCTATGCCGATTCCCAATGCTTCGAGAGCTTGGCGACGGGTCAAACGACGCGTGGGAGAGTTTGCCATGGTGGTGTACTCTAATTTTTTGGAATAGTTAGCTGCCGACAGATTTCCAATTCTTCACGAGATTTTCGGCGGTGCGCCACGCGAGCGCTTGTGCGGTGAGCGTAGGATTGCGCGCCCCACTCGTACCCATGACCGATGCGCCTAATACGCCAAGATTCGGCGCCTCGTGGGAAAATCCCCAGCGATTGACAACGTTGGTGTCAGCGTTGTCACCCATGCGTGTACCGCCGTAGGCGTGAGTTGAAACTCCCGGTACGAACGGCGGAGTCTTGATCACTTCAATCGCGCCGGCGGCCCGGAACCACTGCTCCATCTTGCTATTCGCGTACTGCGTCGCGAGCCGTTCATTCTCCCGCATCCCTCCAGTGTTGATGCGGCACACCGGATCGCCAAGCGGGTCCGCTATTTCGTCGTCCAGATCGAGATACATCGTTTCGTAAGGAAGCGTGTTGGTCTGTATGTAGGTATTCGATTGCCGGCCAGCGTTATCGTGGATGAACTTCTTCCAGGCCGAACCCCAGCCTGGCGCGCGCCCGAAAGTGTTCATAGCCGCGGCATCGATCGGATGACGCTCGGTCATTACATGCAGACTGCTCCCACCGATGAAGCCCATGCCGCCGTGATCGAAGTTATCGTCGGCCCACTCATCGCAGGTCGTGCCCTGAGCGGGCAACCCGTACCATGTGTTGATGTCGTGTGGAAACAATGCCGTGACGAAGCTGTTCCAGTGCCCGAAATAATGCCGGCCCACTTGTCCGTGGTTGTTCGACAAGCCTTTAGGATACGGCTTCGATTTCGAAAGGAGCAGCAAGCGGGAGTTCTCGTAGGTGTATCCTGCCAGCAACACAACCTTCGCAGGTTGGAAAAACTCCTCGCGATTGCGAAGATAACGGACACCCGTCACGCGCCCATTTCCATCCGTCTCAATGCGCGTCACGTGGGCATTGTCGAAGATCGTGAGATTTTTCGTCTTCTGCGCCTCGGGAATCGTGGTGACCGCGGTCGAGCCTTTCGCGCTCACATGGCAACCGCCGGTACCGCAGTAACCGTGGTACACACAACTACTTCGCCCCTTCCGCGGTTGGGAGTTGATTGCAGCTGGCGGCGCAAAGGGTTTCCATCCTAGTTTTCTGGCCGTCTCCGCCATATGATCGGTGAAGCCGGCCCCTCGCAGAGGCGGCATGGGATATTCCTTCGCGCGCGGAGATTCAAACGGATTCCCGTGGCCCGTGAGTTTACCGCCGATATTTCCCGCAGCGCCCGAGACCCCGACCTCATCTTCGACAAGGTCGTAGAACGGAGCCAGTTCGTCGTAGGTCAACGGCCAGTCTTCCAGGGTTGTGCCGGCCGGAATCGCAGCTGCTCCGTATCGCTGAAGTGTTTCCGAGCGTGTCTTAAAATCCCACGCCTTGAGCCGCCAGCTTTGGGCCCAGTAGTGGATAGATGTCCCGCCAATGGCGTTCATCATGGGATGCGCTGCCGGTGGGCGAGCCTTCTGTCCAGGCCCCGTCCGCACGGTGGGAATCTCACGCTGTGCCTTTGGCGATGTGGTCACCTGGCGCCGAACGTTATTGAAGATTTCGTCGGCGTGAAAATCACGATGCGGATCCATCCAGGTACCGGCTTCGATCCCCGCGATTTTCAGGCCCGCGCGGGCCAAAGGCAATACGGCGACTCCGCCTGTGGCGCCGAGTCCAATCACCGCAACGTCGACTGGTTTGAGTGTGGTTGCCATTATTTATACTGCGTTCCCCAAGCCGAGTGGTGGTAAGGAGCGGGCGCCGCGTCCATGCGCTGCATCTCCGCGTCGACGGCGGGGCGCGGACCGGGATAGCGGATTAGATCCCATCCGGCGAAGGCTCCATTGCCGCCGTAGTAGGGATCGCCGAACATGCCTTCCAGGGTCAAACGCCGCGCGCGGTTGAAGAACTGCCTTCCTTGCGGCAATCCTTCGGCAGTGTTGTCGTCAATTGCTTTTAGAACCAGATCGCGCTTCTCCGCAGGAAGGTCGGCCAGTGGAGCGCCCTGGGTGCGTTGAGCATAGGCATTCACCGCTTCCAGCCCTTCCAGGAACTGCGCCTTTTCCTTTGCGTTCGGACCCGCCAGCACACGATCGATATAGACCTGCGCATGGGCTTCCACGGCGCCTGGCCCAAGTTCATCGGCCGGGATGAGCCGATCGATGAACGCTTCGAGCATCTTCATTTGTCCAGAGGTAAGCGCAACGGGCCCTGTCTGCGCAGTGGCGATGAGCGCGGCCAGAGGAACGAACGCGGTAGCGAACAGAAGGTCGCGGCGAGTTAAATCGTATTCATCAGCCATCGGATCAAACCTACCAGACTTGAATCGCGCTATTGGAGGGACGCCTGCGTGGGTCCTCCCCTGCCGATCATGCGTTTCAGTACGCTGGGGCCTGAGGGTTTGAACAGCTTCTCTGGGTCCACTCCAGAATCGATCAGAAATCCCATGAAACAATTCTGCATCTCTTCCCAATTCTGAAGTCCCCAGACAACTTCTTTGGCGGGGTCCGGATTCCACTTGTTGTTGGCCGAATTGTCGTAATGCGCGATGCCCTGGACCTTGGTTCCTTTCGGAATCGTCAACTGTTTTTCAAGATCGTAGCCCAACTGCCAGTTGAAATCGAAGCGGCCTCGAAAAACCGTCTGCGTTTCCCCAGTAGGATACACTAGCCGGACTTCATAATCCTTGCCGCGCACATGCATGTGCGGCTGAATATAAACAAGCTTGGAATCGAACTGGGCAGTCATCTCGGACACGACTTCGCCGTTGTTATCGTTGGGCTCTATCACCAAATTGCTACCAATGGGTCCATAGCTGGTGACATAGCGGAGCTTCGGAGGATTTTTCGATAGCACGAGTCCTACGACAGACTTGCTGGTCTGCGGTGTCCCCACAGCGGTGTAGTGAATCTCAAACACGATGTCGGAGCCCTTGGGGACGAACTTCGCGGAGCCCCCGAAGTCGAAAGTTTGGTCACCCAATCCCGGGTTGAACTTTCCTAGAATCTCGAGGCCGTCGCCGGGCCCTCTTTTCATTTCTTGCGACGGATAGGAAACTCCGGGAGTAGCATCGGCCATCCACTTCGCGCCAGGAGGACGAATCCATGCTTCTCCGTGGTGCACCACTTTCGAGTTGCCTGGGCGCATTTCGGCCGCACTCACCCACATGTCCTCAGGAAAGTTTGTCTTCACCAGCATGTATTGATAGTCGATGGTGCCGGTGGCGGGCACATGGAACTCGGCGGGCATCTCAATTTCCAGATCGGCCTTGATATTCCAGCCATCGACGAATTTCACAGGGGCTGGAGCATCCTTAGGGTCGCCTTCCGGAGCGCCATTATTGGCCCAAGAGACTAACGTGGCGATTTGCTCTTCGCTGAGACGGCGTTCGTTGGAGAAATGACCCACCTTTGGATCGGCGAACCAGGGTGGCATCTGCTGGCTCACAACGGCGACCTTGATGGCCTTGGCCCAAGGCCGGGCCTCAGAGTAGCTCATCAGTGAGAACGGCGCGACTTCCCCCGGACGATGGCAGGTCTGACAGTTTTTCTGCAAAATTGGCAGGACGTCCTTTTGGAACGTAACCGATGGTGTAGCCGCCGTACCGGCAACGGCCAGTGCGCATGCCGCCACAGTGAGGACACACAAACGCGTCATTGGGAAAGCCTCCCCTCGCTAACCGAGTATCTGCATTGCTTAACGCCCTGTCAATGATCCGAAATGATTATCCATCATCCAGCGACGACTTCGACCGGAAGGTTGTGGAGGTCGCGAAATCGAAGGCTGCCTTTTTCGCTACCGGGTTCAACGCTAACGCCGAGTTTTTCAAGGCGACCTGTGACCAAGCCGCGGTGAAACCCAGCAACCTTGACGGCGAAATGCGAAAAGCTAGGCTTCTGGCCGGCGGGCGCGGCTTCCAAGCCGAGCTTGGTGTCAGCAAGTTTGAACCACACACTCGGCCGATCGCGATCACGCGCCTCCTCCGTACCGAACAGCTTGCGGTAGTATGCAACCGATCTGTCGACATCGGTCACGGACAGCATTATGTGATCGAGGCCAATGGGGATCAGCGCCGCGGGCCCCGCAATTATTCGCCCGCCAGGCATGATGGTGTCGAACAGGCCATGGGTGGAATTGACAAGTTGCAGCCGGAGGTTATCGGGATCAGACAACATTGGCAGCGCGCCCGGAGGTGCAGCAAGACCGGCGGCCGTGATCTCCGCTTTGGTCTCGACATTGCCGAAGTCGGCTTCAACAAAGCCGATCACTCCGGCGGCGATGTGGTCGATGTAGGGGATCACGTTGGCTTGTGGGACGAACGCGATGTAAGCGGCACCCAGACGGACGTAATAACGCTGGACTCCGGTGCGCTCATGGAATACTTGTGGGTCGAAGATGCGACCATAGAACCTCGCCGCTTCGAGCGCATCGGGAACAGTTAAAGACAAATGATCCAGGCCGGAGCATTGCAAAGGCAGCAGCATTTGTTGAGCGGAGCCGCGCGTGGCGAGCAAGGAACCGACGGCGA
>CAVOVR010000003.1:0-364538 GCA_963699905.1 Bryobacterales bacterium | reverse complement strand
TGATATGCGAAGCAGACTCAACACAACGCGGTGAAAGCTCGCCGTATTCTGATCTTCCTTCCCATAAATGTAGGCGGTTTTGGCAAGTGTGACGCGTCAACTGCCAGGCGCACGTGAACTACAAAGAATCGAGCCAAGCCAGCAGATCGGCATCGCGTTTCCATCGGGGGCGCTTGCCGTTCCGCAATCTTGGGTCAGCCTTCTCCAGTGCTTTCCGCTGGGTCTCGATGTTTGCTTCAGCGTAGAGGTTCGTCGTGTCAAGATGAGCATGGCCCAGCCAACTTCGGATGACTGTAACGTCGACGCCGGCCGCAACCAGGTGAACTGCAATTGTGTGCCTAAAGGTGTGGGGCGTGACCTTCTTTCGCGAGAGTGAGGGTTGTGTCATGGCTGCGGCTTTTACGTAGTTCCGCAAGCGGAATCGGAAGCCTGAAGCAGTTAGTCCGGCACCATACCGGTTCCGAAAAAGATGCTCTTCAGAACCGTGCGACTGCCTTTTTACGAAGGCTGCCACGAGGCGCGCTGTTTCAGGCCAGAGGGGCGCAATCCTTTCCTTTCGTCCTTTTCCCAGCAGCCGAACGTGGGTAGGTGATGCCAGGTGGAAGTCTTCAGGCCGGAGATTCAATGCCTCTTGGATGCGAGCACCGGTGTTGTACAAGAGCGAAAGCAATAGGTGATCTCTCTGGCCCTCGAGCGTGGACCGATCTGTCTGTGCGATGATTGCAACCACTTCGGATTCCTCCAAGTAGACCATCGATCGCCGGGATGCGCGCTTGAACGGTATGCGAAGAATCTCATGGCATTGCTGCGCGGCCGTAGGCTCATGTTCTGCGACGAAAGAAAAGAAGCTTCGCAGGGCTGCCAGCCGGCAGTTCCTCGTCGTAACGCTCGCATGCCGATCACGTTCGATGTGCTGCAAAAAAGTGAGAACCCCGTCTTCCGTCATGTCTTCCAGTTGCAGTTTTGCTACCTGCTTGCCCCGCCGCTTTGCCGTGAACCGCAGAAAGAGTCTCCATGCGTCACGATACGCGTGAATGGTCTTCGGGGATGCACTCCGTTGCTCCCCCAGCCACTCAAGAAAGAATCTGTGGAGAAGTAGTGCTAAGGAAGGACAGGTCAACTTCAACATTAGGCGCCTCCTAGAATAGCCTTTACCACATCGGCGCGTGACAATCGAAGGCGGGCACTCGCGTGCTGAAGCAATTCCTGTGTGATCGTGAGGTAGACGAGCGTTGAATGAATGTCGCGGTGCCCGAGGTATGTGGCAAGGTAAGGCAGTCGGCTCTGTGGATTGACTCCTTGACGGTACCACTCAGTCATTCGGTGAACGACAAACGTGTGACGTAAATCGTGAACGCGGGGTCCACCACGACCGGTGTGCGTGTTGAGTCCGGCTCGGCGAATAACAGCGCTGAGTAAATCTCTCGTGGTCACGTAGCTGTAAGGTCTCCTTTTGTTCCAGAACAGCGGGGCCTCTGGAGTTGCAGGGAAGCCCGCTGTAAGGCGTGCCTTGAAGTAATTCTTCAGTACAGACAGTGGGCTTGCAGCGAGAGGAAGTCGGCGTGACTTGAAGAACTTCGTGTCGTGAACCTCAATCGTTCCCGTATCGAAATCTACATCTCCACATCGAAGACCACCGATCTCTCTCACACGAAGCCCCGCACAGTAGGCAAGGACCAGCATCGTATACACCGTCATTGGACGTAACGGCGCGCAGGGTGACGGGAGCTTCAGCGCTGCTTCAAGCAGTTGGAGAATCTGCGCCGTGCTGTAGATATAGGGTCGGCATCGCTGGCGCGATCTCTCCCGCGCTAGGACACGGTCCAGCTTCGGTAGCTCGATGGCACTTTCAGTTCGGTTAAGAGCCTTAGCCAGAACCCTGCCGAGGTGAATGCGCTGCAATTTACCCGCCGCCGACGGCGCAACGGCTGTGTATTCGTGCACCAACGTTGAAAGCGACTCGTTCTCTGCACCAGGACGTTGTTGCAGGAAGCGGTCGAACTGCAAGAACCGATATTCATGGCTGTATCGGAAGCCGAGCGTGCGCATGCGTGCGACATGGTCACGCATCGCCGCTCCCAAGTGGCTGCCATAACGTGGCAGCGGCCGCAGTGCCTCCAACGTTTCTGTGGGACTGGAGCTAAGCAGCGCCCTGGCGATAGGTGCGGTCAACCGGCATCCAAATCTTCGACGTAGCTCTGCGAACGGGTTGTCCGCAACAGCTTTTCGGGTGACAAGCCAGTCGAGAAAGCGATCGATCCATTGAGCGTTCACCAGCGCTGTTTGCACACAAGTCTGCGCGCTTCGTGCACGTATCCAGGTCTGAACTGCCTCCTGATCGAATGTCGAGTTGTGGCTGACGAAGATCTGGAACCAGCGGATCACCCTGCGATACGCCTGCTGTTTGGTAGATGGTGGCAGCTGTCGAATATATTCATTCAGAAGTGCTTCATCCTTATCTGGCCAGGCCCGCATCAGAATCCTTTCTGGGCACTTCCAGGCTAATCATTCGCAGATCTTCCGTTTCCAGCTTCAAGTACACGCGTGTAGACGAAGTGGATGTATGCCCGAGAAGGTCAGAGATGGACTTCAGCGGAACCGAGGCGCGAAGCAGGCTTATAGCGCGAGCATAACGGAACGCATGTGGTCCATGCCGTCCCTTCACCTCGATCCCAGCCTCTTTCAAGCGAGCGAGGATGACATAGTTCAGCGGACTGGTACCTGAAAATGGGCGGAATGGAGCGCGGCTCCTTAAGAACACCTGCCGGAACGCGGTTTTCGGCCGACCGTGCTTCAGATACTTGATGAGAGCGTCCCCTACGGGGCGTACCAGCGGAAGGAATGATTCAGCGTGAGTTTTCGATCTGCGTACCCGCAGCCTCTCCTCTTTCCAGCCAATGTCTTGCAAGGACAGCCAGACCACCTCGCCAGCGCGCAACCCATACGTCGCCAACATCAGGAGCATGGCGTAATCTCGCAATCCCTTGGGACTTCGATCGCTACGTGTGCAATCGAGCACGGCTTTTATTTGTTCTTCAGTAAGTGCGCGTGGAATTTCCGCGTCGCCATACAGAATGGGACCTGATACGAAGCCAGAGAGATCTGCGCGGATTCGATTTGACGCGTGCAGATAGCGCAAGAAGCTCCTCAAGCATTGGCATACTCCGTGCCGCGTGGCACGCCGCAGCCCTGACATCCGCCATGAAAAGTAAGCATCAACGTCGGCGACGTTCAGTAGGGTAAGAGACTCGGGACTCGCGCGATCCTCAAGCCAATGTAGAAATATCCGTGCAGCTCGGCTGTTTTTGCAGAGCGTTTCCGGAGACAGACCGTACACATCTGTAAGCCACCGTCCATAGCCTTCAAGCAGCTTTTGTTGGAATCGCTCTGACTCGGTCAATGGGTGTTCATCCGGCGGCCACTGCCCCTGAATTATTCGCAGCAACCGATGAACTGCAGCGGTGTATCGGGTCCGCCATTGGTCGATATCGCGAGGCTGATGGCCATGTCTTGTGCAGTACTCCCGCAGCCTGGATCTTAAAAAGCCCTCAACATCGGATACACAGGCTACTTGCGGCGATATGTTGAGTTGCGCAAGATACGCCAGAAAGTGCCGCTGGGCTGCAAGGTACCTGCCGATGACACGCACGTGGTAGCCGCTCTCATGCAATACATGTTTGCACTCAAGCAACGCGGGTATTTCTTCTGATCGCTGATTGAACCTGGCCTCCGAGACACGAGCCGGCGGTGGGTTTGGCGTGCTGTGTTCTTCCATGCGATGGGGAAACCCGAAACGCAGGAAAATTATTTCGCCGTTGATAAAGAATCGGAGATAGGGAATCTTGAGCGCGGCCAAAGGCAGATTCCCGAGCGTATCCATTTGCAGGCGCAGCACGCTGGATGCCTCCGGCGGAGCTCCAGAGGCCTGGGATGCCGCCACCGAAAGAAGCGACGCGCCTGAGAGCTTCAATGGCCAGAGTTCCACGGGATACACGGTCCGGAAGGTGCACTCCTGGCCGTTGACGGGCTTGGAATGAAGCACTGCGCCGGAGGGAACGTGCGCTGCCTCGGTCGGACTCGTCTGCTGCGGCTCGTATTGGAACTGCGCAATCCCCACCGGCGGCACGGGCTGCAAATAGTGCGGATACAGCATGTTCAGAAGCGACTCGACAACTTCCGGGAATTCGTCGTCGATCTTGCGGCGAACGCGCGCTGCAAGCAAGGCGAACGCTTCCACCAGGCGCTCGACGTGTGGGTCCGGGCTCTCTTTGGCCGAATCCAACTGCAGCCGGGAGGCGACCTTGGGGTACTTTTCGGCGAATTCGCCGGCCAACTGGCGAAGGAAAGTTAGCTCCTGCTCGTAATAACGGTAGGTTTCATCGGTCATCGGCCGGCCAGCACCCGAAAGCGCCGCGACTCCTTTGGCAAGTCCGCATCATAGATCACAGGTTCCACGCCAGTGTCCGTTCGCAGGAAACCCGAGATTCGAAACGAGAAGTTAAAGTCCCCGCCTTCGACCAGGGTGACAAGCACTCGGGCTAAACGCGGTTCGAAGATGCGAACCGAGCGCTCAATGGCGCGGCGGATGGCCTCGCGATCCATGGGCGCGGTGGTAAAGTCCTGGATACCGTAGGCTGCCACGGATTCCCGCGTGCATTCGAAATCCTCTGGGATGTCAACCTCACTGCGGCGGGTGTTGAGCAGGTTGGTCAGGTCGCGGGCTACGCTGTTCTTGAATTCACGTAGCTGCTCCCACTCCGCTGGCGCAACTTCGTGCGAATTGCGCGGTTCGGAATCGGTGAGACGGTCGAGGAGCGATCCAATGATAGCCACGGTTCGGATCAGTCCTCGCAATCGATATACGCTTGCCAGGGGTCCAGGCGGCAAAGTTGGCTGTAGAGCGAGGCTGCTTGCTCCTGCTCCGAGCTCATTTCGCTGGTCTTGTAAAGGCGGTACAATCGTGACCACACGGCCCCGACCAAAGCCGAGCTTTCCCACTGATTTAGCTTATAATCGCTAATCTGTTGGTTCAGCTCCTCGAGAACCGTTCGCGCAAGCCGGTCCCGGCCGGCGGTCTTGCAAACATCCACCAGCATCAGCTTTCGCAGGAACCTGGCTCGGCCGGAGGTTTCCTGGGCCGCCAAGGCCGCCATTCGTTGCAGGCCTTGGTCGATGCTCCCTGCCCGAACCAGAGCTTCAGCCTCCTGCCACGATCCCGATTGGTCCGACGGCATCCCGGCTGTCCAGAAGCCGACGATAGCAGTCTGGGCTTGGGCAGGACCATCCGCTGAACCATCGGGCCCGGCCACGACGTCGGGCTCCTCTTCGCGCTTCTTTCGAAGAATAGGCCCCAGGAGGCGCTTCATCTCTTCGAAAGCTTCCTTGGCCGATGTGAGCGCGGGAGCAGCCTGGGCGAACTTCTCGTCCACGATCGCTTCCAGAGCCTTGAAGTACTCGTGCGCCTCGTCAAATGGAGTGTAAACGGATTCGAACGACTTGCGCCTGGTTGCCTTGACGGCGGCGTCAAAGGCGTCCATGGTGATCCAGCCCTGCTGGCGAAGGCCCGCGATCGTCTCGCGAAGCTCCGGGGAGGCGCGCTGAGCCGAGTCCTCGGTTCCTATCCGGCGGGCCTGCAGGTACCGCGCAAAACTGTAATTTTCATCTTTTCCGTCTCGAGCGGTTATGGGAACCAGATGCATCACATCGGGCATCCGGTCGTTCAGCCAGGTCAGCGAACTCGCCCTGTAATCCAGGTCCCCCTCCTCAACAGCCGGAAAGAGCCCGCTATCCCAGAAGCGATAGAGCAGCTCTTTGATCAGGCGCAGACAATCCCGCATGCCCGGAAAACCGTCGAGATGAATAGCCGCCTCAGTCAAGAAACAGGCCAAGCGGAGGTCTTTGCTGCTGTCTTTGAGCGCGGCCAGCGTCAGGTCGGCCACGCGGTCCCATTCGGCGACTTTGCGGCCTTCTTCTTTCTCCCAAGCTCCAACACCTAGACGGTCGTCAGCCCGGCGCGCTTCCAGAATCTGGTTGAAGAGCGGCTCGTAGCGCAGATCTCGCCCGGCAGGACTCTCCGGGGAAATTGGCTGGAGCAGCTCTTCACTGAAGTAAACTCGGTCCGCCATGGGTCGCTACGCTGTGCGCGAAAGTGATACCGAGCCTTAGGATCCTTTGCCGGCCGTCAAATCATGTTTAGCGGTGACATTGCCGCCGCCGGATCCGTCGGAGCGCTTCTGCTGGGTGTAGGTCCATTCGATCTTGCCGTAATTCAGATGGACGGTCTCGCTCGGCAGGCGATCGCTCTCGTCCGTGCTGGGATTGTCGGTGGCGCCGGTTGAGTCCAGGGCAACCTTGGAAATCAACACTTGTTCGAGCTTGATCTCCATGAATTTCACCTGGCTGCCACCGGCGCGGCAGACCTCGATAGACACCTTGCCGAAGTGTTTGCCGTTAGAGACCGCCTCATACAACTTCGGCGAGGACTTGTCGACAAACTTCTTGATCTGGAAATCGCCGTGTTGGGTACGGCCCGAAGTGGCGCCGCCCGCCGAACTCTTGGTGGAAGAGACCGGCTGTATCATTTCATGGTTAAACGACAAGACCTCGATCCAATCCTTGTGCTTGTCGTCTGTGGATTCGCCTGGAACCCCATCGATATTGAGAAAAGAGTCAAACATATCCTTGATCCTCCTGACAAGAATCACATAACTGGCGGCCCAAGCCTTGCGAACCCGTAAAGGCACTCGCATGGCCAACCTAAGTCGAGGCTGCGACAGCGGGCCGCACACCGCCGCGCGCCTTGGGTACGACGGAACCTTTTATCCTTTGGGCTGCGGCAGCCGAGCGACCAAACGCAGCGATACTGTTAATTCATCCAACTGGAAGTGTGGACGTAGAAAAGCGACCGCGGTGTACACGCCCGGCTTGGCCGGATCTTCGGAAACCTCGATCTGTGCGTCGCGCAACGGGAACTTCGCTTTCGCGTCCTGACTGGCGAAATCGTCCAGCAACACGTAGTTCTTAATCCACTCGTTCAGGAACTTCTGGCACTGCTCCCGGCTCATGAAGCTCCCGATCTTGTCGCGCATCATGCCTTTCAAGAAGTGCGCGAAACGCGAGACTGCGAAGATATATTGCAGTTGCGAGGACAGACGCGCATTGGCGTTGGCGTCGGCGTTTAGATATTGCGTGGCTTGATTCGCCGATTGCGTCGCCATGAACACGGCATTCGTGGTCCCTTTGTAATAGCAGAGGGGAATAAATCCGAGCTTGGAAAGCTCCGCTTCACGCCGGTCGGTAATGGCAATTTCGGTAGGGCATTTCACCGATTGGTCGCCGTCGTCGGTTTGGAACGTATGGGCCGGCAAGCCTTCCACCAACCCGCCGCCTTCCACACCTCGAATGGCCGCGCACCATTCATGTTGGGCGAAGGCGTTGGTAATACGAGCGCCGAGTGCGAAAGCCGCGTTCCCCCACAAGTACTTCTTATGATCCCTGCCGTCGACCTTTTCGTCGTAGTCGAACTCCTCCACTGGCGAGGTATCCTTGCCGTACGGGAGGCGCATTAGAATGTGCGGCAAACAGAGACCAACGTACTTAGAATCGTCGCTCTTCCGGAAATCCTTCCATGCGACGTAAGCGTCGTTGTCGAAAATCTTGGCCACATCGCGGGGCCCTGCCAGCTCTGTAAAGCTTTCCCAATTGAACAGGCTCGGGTTGGCGGCTGACAAGAATGGTGCATGCGCCGCGGCAGCCACATTCGACATGTTGGTTAGAAGCTGAATGTCTTCCGGGTGCCGCGTGATCTCGTAGTCGCCGATCAGGCAACCGTAGGGCTGGCCGCCGAGGGTTCCGTATTCTTCCTCGTAGATCTTCTTGAAGATGGCCGCCTGCTCCCAATCGTTCTGCTTGGTGAAGTCCTTGAGGATGTCCTTCTTGCTGATGTTGAAAACCTTGATCTTCAACATCGTCGAAGTCTCGGTGTTGGTCACCAGGTATTGGAGGCCGCGCCACGAGCCTTCCAGCTTTTGGAATTCGGCAGAATGCATGACCTCGTTCAACTGCGTCGAGATCAGCTCGTCCAGCTCCTTAATCCGGTTGCCGAGCATTTCATCGGTGTCTTTGTTGACCTGGATTTGCCCGGCCAGGACTTGATCCACCAGCTCCTTCACCCACTCCTTGCCTTTGGCCTTCTCTTCGGTGGTTTGGCCCAGGCGCCCGTTATCGACAATAGCGTCCAGCAAGCTACCTTCGGTCTGTAGCGCGGACGCGACTTGCGGGTTTGCTTTGGGTTCAGTGGCCATGGCTATTGCTCCTTACCGGAGTCGCTCAGAGATTGGCTTCCCGCCTCCGCTCCAATGCGCTGGAGCGTTTCATGGTTGGTTAAGACTTCCTGAAGCAGCGTTTCCAACTTGTCATTTCCAATCAAGCTGGTCCTGAGATTGTGAAGCGAGTTGCGGAGTTCCAGCAGCTTCCGGAGCGCCGGCACCTGCTTGGCTACCGCGGCCGGCTCGAAATCGGCCATCGATTGAAAGCGTAGCTCGACGCCGAGGCGCGTATCATCTTCGCTCAGCCGGTTGTCTACTTTGAACGCCAACCGGGGGTTGACTTGCGACAACACTCGGTCGAAGTTGTCCTTGTCGATCTCGACAAACTTACGCTCTTTGATGGCGGGGAGAGGCTTGTCAGGCAGCCCGGAGAGGTCGGACAGCACTCCGACGACGAATGGAATGTCGCGCTTTTCGATGGCGCCGCCGGTTTCGACGTCATAGGTAATGTGCACCCTTGGCGGGCGTACCCGACTTATCTTCTTTTGTAAACTTTCTTTAGCCATTACGTTACCTCCCTACCCGTTTTCCTAACTCCTGCCACCCACTTTAGAGTGTCAACCGAGCCCTTCCCGTTACACCAGGTCGGCGGATCAGCGTAAATATATCACAGATCTTACAACGTGGAGTTCCTATTTTCTAGTTAACAGTAACGGCCTTCCTAGGGCACTGGAGAGCCTCAAAAAAGTTCGGATTGAACAAATCCTTCCCGCCTGGGAATTCGACGAATTCAACCTTCGCGGGAGGATTCAGAGGCTGAGCCACCACCGACTTGCCGAGACCTCGGATCTCGCTCCACTGGACGACCTTAACCCCAAAAGTACGGTCGTCGGCATTCTGGAAGAGCCGGAACACGCCCCACAGCCCTTCGAAGCGTCCGAAGCCGGTTGTGAAGGCCCCGGATTGCACCGTTCCCTCGGCGCCAGGGTTGCTCCCGGCCGGCGCCGGCCAGTAGAACGTTTTCTGCAATGGATCCTGCGAGTTGAGTTCCTTTCCATCTAAGACCAGCTTGACCACGATGTTCTGCCCCGGTACGGGACGCAGGACGTACCGTAACTTGGGCTGCATCATTCCGCCCTCGGAGAACAGGACGTCCGTCAGTTCCTGTGCTCGATTCAAGAACAACAGCAGTTCAGGCGCAACTTTCATGCCCTGCAACGCCGGATTCGGCTGCCAGTCAGCCCCTTTGCGAACGACCAGATCCGATCCGGATTGCTGAAGGTACTTGGCTACCAGGCCTTCGGTTGGGGAAAACCCCTTGCCGATATCGATCAAGGTTGCATCGATCTGGCTGGTGGCGGTGAACGGGTACTTCGAGAGGATGGGCGCCATCACGCGGCAGAATTGAGCGAGCTCGCCATTTTTCTTGCCGCCGGAGAATGCCTCCGTGTTGGAGGGAATCACTCCTTCCGCGAGCCGGATGGGCTGATCGAGCAAGTCCGAGAGCTGCTTGTTGAGCCCCTCATTGCCTACATCGAAGAACTTGTCGGCTAGCGCATCATGCGAGGTTCTGGCTTGTGTCAAAGCCGTTCGTGCCTGGGGAATCGCGGCGGCCCGCTCGGTTGAGGAAGCGCGCCCCAAGGCGTCGAGGCTATCGCCCAAGCCTCTCAGCCCCTTCACATACTCGGCGTCGTTGTCGTTGACGAGACGATCGACTTCGGGAGGCGTGGTGAACGCGACCGGTTGAAACAGCCGCGCCAGATCCGCTGTTGTCATGCGGGGCGCATCACCGCTGATGGCCTGTTCCACCTGCCCGGCGGCCTTCTGGGCTTTGGCCTTGTCGTCCACTACACTGCCTAGGCCAAACTTTCTGGCGCCCTTCTCCCAAAAACTCGGTTCTCCGGGCTTAGCCAATTGGAAGTTCGTATTGGTCGCCACCATCCTTACGATCGCGAGCATGGGAGAGGTGGGACCGGCAAGAATGCCCAGCCGGCGCGATGCGTCCTCGGGGCTGGCAAACCGGATGACTTTGTACGAAGCCAGGAAGGCGCGCCACGCATCGGCGTACTGGCGAAAGTACATGGACAACAATTGTTGCTGGGCTTCCGTTTTCTGGAGCCCCTGTTCGAGAACAGCCGCGTCGCCCATCACGCAGGCTTCAGCGCCGCCGCCAAAGTTGCCGCTCTTGACCATTTCTTGAAAGAGAGCTAATCCCGCCTTCGTGAATGCGCCGCGGATTTCCGCTTGTCCGGTGAGAACCGTCTGGTAATTGTCGGCGGCCTCGGCGACCGACAGCGCTTTCGTTTTGCGGTCGATGGCCGCCAGCAAGAGATTGAGCTGCTGATCCAATCCTCCCGCCTGCCTGAGGTAGGCCCGGGCTGCTCCTTCCGCTTCTGGATCTTCGGCCAAATTGACCAGCGGCTTATCGCTCTTGCCGAGCTCGGAGGCGTAATAGTCGAGTTGGGTATTCAACAGGAGCTTCTGCTCGTCGGTGAGCGCCGGAAAAACCTCGCCGGCGGAGTTTCTCAGAATTCTTGACACCAGTTGATCGTCCACTGGGCACCCCAGGGCCGTGATGGTCCGATGCGTCTTCAGGCGATCGTAGGTTAGTCCCGCGCCGCCACCTCCGCCACCGGCCGCGGCGTGTTGGAGCTGGGAAACGAGTTGCTCGTTGATTTCAGCCAAACTCATCCGCCGCAGTTGTCCGAAGTAAGCTCTCCTGGCCCGGTCCATCAAGACGTCGCCCGTATACAGCCCCCAGTGCAGCCTGAACGGAGAGCGTTTCTCCAGATCCAGGATTTGGCGGCGCAGATCGTCCAGCAGCCGCAAGTTCGAAAGGGTCATGCTATCGTTGCCGCGCCGGATCGCAACGATCGAATTCTGGAACTGGGTGATTAATGTTGAATTGCCGTACCAGGAGACGGTCCACACCAGCGAGATCAGCAAGGCCAGACCAGCGGCCACGCCCACCGCGATTTTTCCGTAGCGCTCAAACGGCGCGGCCGCGCGAACCACAACCGGCTGGTCAAATCTCAGGATCTTGTTGAAAACGTCGGTAACGAACATCCACTGGTCGAGCAGCCGCCCCGCGCCCTGCTCGGCAGGGGACTTGCCGTAGGTGGTCCGCATTTCGGGCGAGAAAATCTGCGTGGCATCGGCAACCTGAGTCGAAATGTGAAAGACACCCGAGGCATCCGCCGGCGGCGCCGCCTGACGCTCCGCTTTGCGGATTCCAGAGAAAAAGAAGCCGCGCAGTTGAGGTCCGGGCGTCAAGGGGTCAGGCTTGAAGACGTCGATCAGGAATTGCACCAGGTGGGTCCGAATGCGCTTGAACTCCCTGGGGAATTCGTAAATGGTCGATCGCGCCTCGGCTTTCGTTTCCTGAGAGAGCGCCAGCAAGCGCCGGTCGCTCAAGCGGAGGAAAAGCGAAGAAAATTGCTGGTTCAGCCGCTTGGTTTCGGCCTCGGCCCAGATCCGGTCTTGCCGCGAGTCCTGCGAGCCCGCAGCCGTCATCACCCCGAAAACCTGGCCACTGTCGCTCTCCGCCAACCTCCCGAAGAATTCGGGGAAGTAGCGTAAGCCGTCCGCCTTGGTAAACAGGGCGTAGACTGGAAGATTGGCGCCGAAGATTGCCGCGGTGGCGAACAGGCGCTCGCGGATTTGCTGCGCATTGCGGTCCATCTCTGACGGCTCGGGGGTCCCGGCGAATTTTTGAGCGTCGAACAGCAGCAGAACGCCTCGTAGAGTGGCAGCGGGCGAGGGCCGAAGCCAGCGGCGCCATTTCGGCTCGCGGGCGTTCGGAACCAATTGGCTCAGGAACTCCTTGAAACGTTGGGCGTCGCTGCCGAAGACGCGGCCGCCGATTTCGATGAATAGCGATTGCTGGGCCAGCCAAAGATTCGCAATCCGGGTGCTCATCACCGCCGATCCGCTGCCCACCACCTGCCCGGCCAGAAGGGTCGGCTCGATTCCGCAGTTTTGAAGAACGCTGGTTTTGCCGGCTCGCTCGGGCCCGATCACCAAGTAGAACGGCAGCTCCGACAAGCGTCGCGGCCGTGCGCCTGGTGGAGCCGGGGCTTGAGCCAGGCGTTGCTCGGCCTCGCGCAGAAGAGCGAGCAAAGCCAGATCGTCCTCATGGAGTTGTTGTTGCCCAGGCTTTGGCGCGGCTGGCGCCGCGGCTCGTTGGGCGCGCCGCATCTGCCACCAGCGAAAAACCCGCTCGACGATCAGCCATAGCAGCAGTAATGCTACCCCGATTCCTGTCCAGAGAAGACCGTCGCTCACTAACGTCCGGGCGTCGCCAAAATGCAAATAGGCCGCTACGATCCATACCAGAAGCGTGTAGAGAAACAGGATGAAGAGCAGTTTTCGAATCATGACCGGCTACCCGTTCACCGGAGATTGACGACTGCGGATTGCAGCTCGTCCATCCGGAATGACAGATTCCACCGGTAGAACAGGAAAAGCAACAACGCAGCCGCAAGGCTCCCTAAAACCCACCAACGCCAAGCTCCGGAGGAGGGCGCCGGCGGCGCTACCTGGGCGAACTGGATCTCCGGAGAAAGCTTGTAGTCCAAACCTCGGATGGCTTCGATTCTGCGCCGCAACCGCTCCGAAATGCGGAAAGCCTCGCCTCGCAGCGGGGGTGCGAAACGCCCTTCAAAGCCCAGGAGCAAGCAGAGTAAATAGACTTCGAGAAGATCGGCCAGCTCAGGTGAATCGCGCCGCCGCTCGATGTCGAGGAGCTTGTCGAAGAACACGTCTCCGGCGACCGCCTGTCCGAACAGGTCAATGTTCAAGGGCTTTTTCCGCCACTCATCGGCCTTCGGATCTCTCGATGACAGGATGGTTTCGTCCAAGAACGCCACTGTGGCGAAGCTCGCGTCGCGGATATCGGCGGATGGGTAGCCAGCCACGCCCGCTTCCCGCTCGCACTCCTGAAGCGCCGCCTTCATGCGCCGCCGGAACGTCTCGACATCGTTCAGTGGTTGACGCCCCGACTGAATTCGCACGATTCCGGTTAGAATATTTTGGTAAAGTAACGCAAGCGTGTCGGACCTGGACGTGATGGGAGGCGCGTCAGCCGATGGCATGGGTTCTCTCCAAAGTGCAGTCCCCAGCCTATACTTTCCCGGCACTCCAACGCAAGGACCTTAGCACCCTAGCCACTACCAGAACTCCAAGGTCCGCGGCCCATGAGATAATCGGTTCTGCTTTTCGTCGAATATGCTTCGTCTACGCGTTGCCGGGTTGATTTTCGCGGCTGTACTATCGCTCTGCGGGCAAGAGCCTCAGGCGGCGGCGCCGGGGACTCTCACGATGGAAGAGGTTCTCCGGCTCACCAAGGCAGGTGTGGCGGAAGAACTCATCATCGCCACCGTCAAACGGAATGCGAAGCCGTTTGATCTAAACAGCGATGAGATCGTCGCCCTGAAGAAAGACGGCGTAAGCAACAACGTAATCAAATATTTGCTCGATCCCACCCTGCCTTACTCGCCGGCGCCTCCAGCACCGGTGGATCCGGATAAGCCCGCCGTGAAATACCCTCCCGATCCGATCGCGGACAAGGTTCCCCCTGAACTTGGGCTGTATTATGTCACGAAGAAACAAGATCTGGTGGCTTTGGAGCTCAAGCCAATCGTCCCTGAGAAAGAGCCCGGCAAATTCTCGAAGATGATGGGCGGTCACATCGTCGGATCGGAAGCCGGGCCGGTTGCCAAGATTCGCGTGGGAGAAGATCCGCTGGTGTTTTATGCCCGGCTCGGATCGAAGTTCATGATCGACGATCTGGTCCTGATCAATTTCCAGCCTTCCAAAAAACGCCGGGAGCTGGATTTCGGAAACAAAGCCGGCACTCCCGTGTTTCCTCCGAAATCCGTCCATCAGTTTGACTCCAAAGAGGTGGGACCGGGTGGCTTGTACCGCATCGCGGCACCGGCTTTGGATGGCGGCGAGTACCTGTTTTATATCCTCGGAAGCGGCGACGAAAAGAAGGGGCTGCTCGGGCGAGGCTACGATTTTGGGGTCGACTGAAACGCGATCGGGCGCTTAGGAATAGACGAACGAACCCACCTGGTCGACGCCGATTTGGATCGAACTCAGCTTGGCGCCATCCACCATACCCGCCAGCAACTTCCGCGAGATGTCCGGCAGCAAAGTGTTGGTGAGGATGTTGTCGACATTCCTGGCCCCGCTCTCCACTTCCGTACACCGGTCGGCGATGGCGTCCACTAGGGCTTCGTCGTAGCTCAGTTCGAGATTGTGATTATCCTGGATCCGGCGCTTGATCTTCTCCAGCTTGAGCCGGATGATTCGCTTCAAGGCTTCGTCGCGAATCGGGTGATACGGAACGATGACCAGACGTCCGAGAAAAGCGGGCTTGAAAATCTCGTTGAGCGATGGCTTCAACGCCGCGATCAACTCCTGCGGACGCGGGAGATTGCCTGAGTCTCCGCACAGACGCATCATTTCATCGGTGCAGGCGTTGCTGGTCAGAAGGATGATGGAATTCTTGAAATCGATCTGCCGCCCTTCTCCGTCTTCCATGACGCCCTTGTCGAACACCTGGTAGAACAATTCGAGAACGTCAGGATGGGCTTTTTCTACTTCATCCAGCAACACGACAGAATAAGGCCGGCGCCGGACCGCCTCCGTTAAGACGCCGCCTTCCCCGTAGCCCACGTATCCGGGCGGCGATCCCTTGAGCGTAGAAACGGTATGCGCTTCCTGGAATTCGGACATGTTGATCGTGATCAGGTTGCGCTCGCCGCCATACAGCAGGTCCGAGAGCGCCAGCGCGGTTTCCGTCTTGCCGACGCCGCTAGGTCCAAGCAGCAGGAATACGCCGACCGGCTTGCCTGGATCATCCAAGTTGGCGCGCGATGTTGAAATGCGCTGCGCGATCTCTTTCAATGCGCCGGTTTGCCCGATGACCCTTTGTCCGAGGTGCGATTCCAGCTCCAGCACCAACGCAATCTCATCCCGCACCATTTTGCCCACCGGAATGCCGGTCCATCCCGAGATCACTTCTCCAACCAGGTGGCTGTCCACGCAAACCCGCATCAGCGGCCTCTCGCCCTGCAACGTGGATAGCTCAACCGAAAGCTGGTCCAATTCCGCGCGGATTTCGACCAAGTCAGGAACCGGTTGATCGGCGGCCGCCGAAGCCTCCAGGCGCTCCCGCAAGGCGCGGATCTGTTCGACGAGCGCGCGCGCCTTTTCCCACTGCTCGCGCAACTCCGCGAGGTCGGTCTCCAGCTCCTGCCGCTCCTTCGCAATCTGCTCCAGACGCTCGCTGTGGTCCGCTCCAGCGGCTGCTTCCCGCCGCAGGATTCGCTCTTGAACGCAGAAGTCGTCGATCTGGCGGGTGATGTCTTCGATCAAGGACGGCGTGGCATGGTGAGTCAGGGAGAGACGAGCGCATGCCGTGTCCAGCACGCTGACTGCCTTGTCCGGCAACTGGCGCCCGGCAAGATATCGATTCGAAAGCCGCACCGCGGACGCAACAGCCTCATCCAGAATCCGCACGTTGTGATGCTTTTCCAGAGACGCCACGATGCCGCGTATCATCACCTCGCACTGCTCTTCTTCGGGCTCTTCCACTTTCACTACTTGAAAGCGCCGGGCCAGCGCTGCGTCCTTTTCGAAGTACTTCTTGTACTCGGACCATGTGGTGGCTGCGATGGTGCGCAGTTCGCCACGAGCCAATGCGGGCTTAAGAAGATTCGCCGCGTCACCTTGCCCCGCCTGCCCGCCGGCGCCGATCATGGTGTGAGCTTCGTCAATAAACAAGACAATCGGCGTGGACGACGACTTCACTTCCTCGATCAGGCCCTTGAGCCGGTTCTCGAACTCTCCTTTGACGCCGGCGCCGGCTTGCAGCAGGGCCAAGTCCAGCGTGCGGATCGTGACATTGCGCAATGCAGGTGGCACTTCTCCCTTGGCGAGTCGCAGAGCGAATCCTTCGACCACGGCGGTTTTGCCGACGCCCGCTTCGCCCGTGAGAATCGGATTATTCTGCCGGCGGCGCATCAATATGTCGATCAACTGACGTATCTCGAAATCGCGCCCCAGCACGGGATCGATCTTGCCCTGCCGCGCGTTTGCGGTTAAATCGATGGTGAACTGGTCTAAATTCGGCGTTTTACCGCCGCCAGGAATTTTGACGCCGTCGGCTGAGTCGTGGCCAGGCGTTGGCCCGCCAGAAGCTGTCTCCTCCGGCGAATCGGCGACAATCGAACTAAATTCCTTCTGCAGAAGGCCGGGATCGATCTTTTGAAACTCTTTGCTGACCTCGCGCACCAGCCGCGCCAGTTCATCGTCCGTCACCAAAGCCAGAACCGCGGAACCGGTTCGAATCTGGCTGGCGCCGTAATCGAGAGATGCGATGGACCAAGCCTCCGATAGCATCCGAAGCACCGAAGGGCTAAACGCCGGCGTGCGCGCGTTGCCGGTCTTCAGTTTATCCAGACTTCGTGTGAGCTCCGACGTCAGCCTGGACTTTTCGACATCAAAGCGGCGCAGGATGCGAGAAAAGTCGCTGTCGGTGGAATCCAAAGCCTTGAGCAGGAAATGCTCTATTTCGATGTTGTAGTGCGTCCGGGCGAGGCAAAGGCCGGCGGCCGCTTCCATCGCGCTCCGCATCTTCTCATCTAATCTGCCAACAAGTGCTCTTAAATTCACTGGCACGCTTCACCCCAATCTCGCGCTTACTGTGCGCTGGCTTGTCCCTGGTTTCCCAGGTCTCTCGTATATACCTTGATGTCCACTCGCCGATTGTTCTTTCGAGCAGCGGCGGTTTTATTATTTGCCCCCGCAAACTCACTTCCCACTCCGAGCTGGCGGATCATGCGGGGCGGAATGTTGTGCTCCACCGCCAGATAGTGAACAACCGAATCCGCCCGTTTCTGGCTTAACTCCAAATTACGCGCCACATCGCCCGTGGAATCGGCGAACCCTTCAACTTCCACGATGTATGCTTTTAGCGCAGTGAGCTTCTGGACCATTCCATCCAACTTCTCAGATTCTCCTTTATTGAGGGCGCTTCGATTTACGGCGAAAAAAATCTGTTCATTGGCAACCTGGCGGAAGGTATCCATGGCTTGCACGGAGCGGTCCAAGTCCCCCGATACCTTGCGGGCCGTAGCATTGGCTATTTCGGCACGCCGGGCCGCTTCGGCCGCGGCAGCGTTCGCTTTGGCCGCAGCGGCAGCCGCTTCCGCCGCTTTCCTCTCGGCCTCTTCCGCTTTTTCGCTGGTGGTAGCTACCGAGCGATCCAAATCGCCGATCGCTTCCTTTACGGCGGCTTGATTCGCATCGGCCTGCTTCTGGACCGCTTTGGTCTGGTCTTGCGTCTGGTTCGCCTGATTTTGCAAGGGAGCAATCGCTTCGCGCAGGAATTTTTTCGTTGCGCAACCCGCGCTCGCTAAAAGTAGTGCACAGAGTGCGCCGAATAGAGCAGTCCGATTGCCACGTCTCATACCACGATCTCCTTTCGGGCTAGCGTACCACGCCCAGACCGCATCCAGCCGCTGCTGCGGCGGGTCTGCCGAGCCTCCGATTCACACTGAAGGGATTATACTCAAGCCTTGACCGAACAAGAAGACCACCTGTTCCGTCAGGCTTTGGATTATCATGGCGCCGGCCGTCTGGCCGAAGCAGCCAAGCTTTACCAGCAGATTATCGAAGCCGTGCCGAATCATGCGGGCGCGCTGAGCGCTCTTGGCAGAATATTGAAGACGGCGGGGAGGGCCCAAGACGCCGTCCCGTTTTTGAAGAGGGCCCTCGTCCTAACTCCCGAAGACCCGGAGTTGCGCTGCGATTGGGGTGACGCTTTGCAGACACTCGGGCGGCTTAGCGATGCGATGGCGGAATACCAGCGGGCGCTCGAAATCGATCCAAGTCTCGCGCGCGCATGGTACTCAGCCGGCTGCGCGGAGGGCTCCCGGAAAGACTATGCGGATGCTGTGGCCTGTTTCCGGAGAGCACTGGAGATGTGTCCGGCTTGGCCGGAGGCTCAACACAATCTCGCGCAAGCGCTCTTCAAGTTAGGGCAGGTGGACGAAGCGCTGGAGTTGTTTCGGCAGTCGGCCGCCGGGGGCGATCCTCGAATGCCACAAGCGGCAATTGCAGTGATCATTCCGGGAAGCCAGGCCAGCGACAATCAAGCGGTACTCGATGCGCGGCGGGTCTGGGCGGAGAGCCAGCTCGCTCCACGAAGAACCTCCGAACGCTCGTCGCGCCACGTGGAAACCGGCGATCGGCCGCTGCGCGTTGGCTACATTTCGGCCTTCTTTCAGGATCACAACTGGATGAAACCCGTCTGGGGCCTGATCAATCATCATGACCGGCGGCGCTTTGAAGTACACCTTTTTTCGGATGCGCCCCCGTCGCAGATTCAGCATGGCTATTGCGCCCGCTCGGAGGACCGGTTTCACGATACTTCCGGCCTTTCCAACGAGGCGTTTTCTGATGCGATCGAGCGCGTGGGCATCGATGTGCTGGTCGACCTCAACGGCTATAGCCGGATGCAGCGCTTGCCGGTGTTTGCACGTCGGCCTGCCCCGGTCATCGTGGGCTGGTTCAATATGTATGCCACCACCGGCCTGTCCTGCTACGACTACTTGATTGGCGACGAAGTGGTGATTCCGCCGGAAGAAGAGCAATACTATTGCGAGAAAATTGTGCGCGTACCCGGCAGCTATCTCACTTTCGAAGTCACCTATTCAGTGCCCCGGGTAACGGATACGCCGTGCCTGGCCAAAGGCGCGATCACGTTCGGATGCCTTGCGTCGCAATACAAGATCACGAACGAAGTGATCGAGGCGTGGTGCGGGATTCTGCGCCAACTTCCCGATAGTTCACTAATCTTGAGGAACACGGCGCTGGGCTCGGCGGGCGTCCGGAAGTTCGTGCATGGGCTCTTTGCGAGGAACGACATCGGGCCGCAAAGAGTCCGTTTGGATGGCCCGGCGAATCATTATCAGTTTCTGGAGACATACGGCGAAATTGATATCGCGCTCGACACTTTCCCCTACAACGGCGGCACCACCACTACGGAAGCCATCTGGCAGGGTGTTCCAGTGGTCACCTTCCATGGAGACCGCTGGGTCTCGCGAACCAGCGCATCGATTCTGAAGGCCGCTTCGCTCGATGAATTCGTGGGCCGGACCCTGGAAGACTACGTGTCGCTCGCCGTCCGCTTGGCGAATTCTCCGGAACGTCTCGTGGACCTCCGGCGCAATATGCGATCGCGCCTCCGTGACTCCGCGGTCTGCGATACACAAAGCTTCGCCCGGAACATGGAGCGGCTCTACACTCAAATGTTACTTGTTCTCGGACGCAATTAACTGCCGCAGAAGATTCGCAGTGCCTTCGCGCACCGTTGGCGGACCTCCGGCATGACCATGCAGTCCGACGCCCAGCGCCATTTCCACCGGCGTGCGGCCCTGCTTGTCTTTGGCATCGAGCTTCGCGCCTTTCGCGGCGAGGAACTTCACGATGTCGTCGGATGCTTGCGCGCCAAAATGCAGCGGTGTCTCGCCGGTGTCGTTGACCGCGTTCACGTCCGCGCCGGCGGCGACGAGCAACTTCACCGATTCGAGCAGCTCGGCCTCGGTGGCGTAGTCTTTCGTGAAAGCGCCGGTGCCACGGCCCAGCCCGGCGGCAAACATCAGCGGGGTGGCATGATTTTTCTGGACGGCATTGGGGTCGGCGCCATGCTCCAAGAGCAGGCGGATGGCCGCGGCGTCTCCGTTCTTGGCCGCGCGCATCAGCGGCGTGGAACCTTCGTTCAAGGACGGCTCGCCAGGCGTGTGGGCGCGCTGGAGGGTTGGAGTTTTGAGAGCGGCGTTAGGATTGGCGCCGTGGTCAAGCAGGACCTTCATCAGATCGAGCGCGGTGAGTTTGTCCGACGGCGCGCGGCCGGGATGACCGAACACCTCGCCCAGCGTGTTCATGTCAACGGCGGCATAAAGCGCGGCCATTCCGGCGGCGTCGGCGAGGTTCGGGTCAGCGCCTTTCTCGGTGAGCATCGCGGCAGTGTCGTAATGGCCGTTGATGATGGCAAATATCAACGCGGTGGTTCCGTCCGGATCGGTGAGATTGAGACTGGCACCCGCGTCCACGAGCGTGCGGGCCGCGGCGAGCGAGCCCTGGCGCGCGGCGTACATCAGCGGAGTCCAACTTCCGTGCGGAAGAATCGTCAGCACGCCCTCCAGGCCGAAGCGGTCCTTTTCGCGCTTGAGTTCATTGGAGCGCGCGTTCACGTCTGCGCCGTGCGCGATCAAGACCTGCTCGGCTTCGGGATGATTCTCCTGGGCGGCCCAATCGAGCGCGGTTTCGCCATACTCATCGCCTTTCGCGTTTACGCCGGCGCCATGTTCGATGAGCAGGCGGACGATGTCCGGATTGCCCGTGCGGGCGGCGGTCATCAAAACGGTGATGCCGCCGGGGAGCCTGGCGTTAGCGATCGGCGCCGGCTTTCAGGAGAGCGCTCGGTCATAGTTGCGTTTCGATTGGTGGCTGCGAGAGACAGCGGCGTCACGCCATAGCGATTGGCGAGTTTGGGATTGGCGCCCGCACGCAGCAAGCTCTGCGCGGTTTGAAGATCGTCGTTGTAAACGGCCCACGCGAGGGGCGTAGTTCCGTCGGCATCGGGAAGATTGACGTCGCCGGCTTTCAGCAGACCGGCTAGGATGACCGCCAGAACCGAGGTCTTACGCCAGAACATCGGTTCTTCCCGTGCTGTCGCCGAAGCGATCCATCGGCTTGCCAAATTTCTCCGCTACGTTCGATCCAGAAATTTCCTACCGGCGTCCGCGTGGGCACCTGTATGTGACGATGTCCCGTGCCAACGCCTCCGCCGATAGCCACCAGCGGCAACGGATCCGTGGCATGCACGTTGGAATCGGCCATGCCGGCGCCGTAGATGATGAACGAATGATCGAGCAGCGAGCCGTCGCCATCCGGAGTGGATCGCAATTTCTCGAGGAATTTCGCGTACATTCCGGCGTAGTACGTATTGATCTTGACCACCTGCGCCATCTTCTCGGGATTGTTCTGGTGATGCGAAACCGAATGGTGCTGCTCGGTGACACCGATCTGAGGATAGGTGCGCTGGCTCAGCTCGCGCGACATCATGAACGTGAAGACGCGCGTGGTGTCGGACTGATAAGCCACGGCGAGCAGATCGAAGAGCAGCGCCACGTGTTCGTCGAACGAATCGGGAACTCCGATGGGAGCGTCGGGCGTGTCCACTTGAACTGCGCCGCGCGCTTCCTGCCGCTGGATGCGGCGCTCGATCTCGCGGAGATTGTCCAAGTAATCGCTGAGCCGAGTACGATCGCGCACCCCCAAACCATGGCCGATGCCGTTCGCTTCCTCGGCGACAGAGTCGAGAATGCTGCGTTCCTTTTCGATGCGCGCCTGGCGCTCGGAGGCCGTTCCCGCCTCGCCGAAGAGCCTCTCGAAAACGGCGCGCGGATTGATCTCCATGGGCAACGGCGTGGACGGCGTGCTCCAGGAAATCGTGTTCAAGTATGCGCAGCTAAAGCCGGGCGAGCATCCTCCGACGTAGCCGGTGAAATCTTCGGTCGCCACCTCGAGCGACGGAAGCGGCGTGTCCTGTCCGATCTGTTGCGCCACCACTTGGTCGATGGTCGTGTTCGCGAGCACATCCTCGGCTTCGGTCCGTTTCGGCCAAACTCCGGTCAAGAATCCGGCGGCGCTCACCGCGTGGTCGCCGAACTGGCTGCCAGGATGCGAGCGTGTGAGGTTGGTAACGACAATGAGCTAGTCCGCGAACGGCTCGAGAGGCTTGAGGATCGGGGTGAACTCGAAGCCGGCGCCCACGGTCTTTGGAGTGAACTGCTGCATGATGGCGCCATTGGGAATGTAGACCGCGCCAAATCGCATGCGGGGCTTCGCGGCCGCTTTGGCCAGCGGCACGAAGGCTGGGAACATGGCGTCCAACAGCGGGAGTGCAATCGCCGTGCCTGCTCCTCGCAACATCGTCCGGCGGGATAGCGATTTCTTGCTAAGAAACATGCTCTACCTTTCTTTCCGGTTTTGCGCCGAAGTGATGGGCGAGTTATCGGCGTTGGCCGCCGACCGCATTCTGAAAAGGCGTGCTGTTCACAACGCCGAGAATTAATGCCGAGAAACGGTAGTTGTCGCGCGATGCGTCGCGCAAAATCGCGCGGACCGCCGGCATGTCGCGATAATCGAGCCCGCGGCCCAGCGCGTATGTCATCAGTTTCTGGGTCAGCGTGCCGGCAAACAAGTCCGGACGGCTGACCAGCGCGTTGCGCAATGAGACCACGCCGTCAATTTTCGTGCCATCGGCCAACTCGCCGGAAGCATCAATGGGATTGCCGGCGTCCTGGTTGCGCCATGCGCCGACCGCATCGAAGTTCTCCATCGCGAAACCGATCGAATCCATCGCCTTGTGGCAGCTCGCGCACACGGGGTTGGCGCGATGCTCGGCCATCTGCTCGCGCATCGTCTTCGGCTTCTGCCCTTCCTGATTTCCTTTGAGCGGCGGCACGTCGGGAGGAGGCGGCGGAACAGGCGTGCCCAAAATGTTTTCGAGAATCCACTTGCCGCGCACCACCGGCGAGGTCCGCTCGGCGTGCGATGTCAGCGCCAGTATGCTTCCCTGCCCCAGCAAGCCGCGGCGCGCGTCATCCGTTATAGCGACGCGGCGGAAGCGGCTGCCGTAGATGTCGGGAATTCCGTAATGCCGAGCGAGGCGTTCGTTGACGAAGCGTGTAGTCGGCCGTCAGCAGATCGAGCACGCTGCGGTCTTCCTGCACGATGCTTTCAAACAACAGCTCCGTTTCGCGCCGGAAGGACTGCCGCAGATTGTCGTCGAAATCGGGGAACAGATCCGAGTTGGGCTGCACGTTGCGCAGATTGCGAAGCTGCAGCCACTGGCCGGCAAAATTGGCGACTAGCGCTTGCGCCTTGGGATCGGCGAGCATGCGACGCACCTCGCGGTCCAGAACCGCAGGGTTCCTCAGCTTGCCTTCGCTCGCCAGATGGAGCAGCTCGTCGTCGGGAATGCTGCTCCACAAAAAGAACGAGAGGCGCGAGGCCAATTCGAAATCGCTCAGCCGGATAGCTGGTGCCGGGAGTTGCACCTGCGGGATCGCGCTCGACGCGGAACAGGAACTTCGGACTCGCCAGCATCGCGCTCGAGCGCCAGCTCGATGCCGCCGTCGAAACCGCCGTCGCGTTTTCCTGACTGATAAAAGCTCACCAGCGTGTCGCAGGTCGGCATCGCTCACCGGCTCGCGATAGGCGCGGCGCGCCAGCGCGGAAAGGATCTGGCGCGCGCAAGCCTCTTCGTCGATGCGCGCGCCCGGGTGACAGACGAAAATTCGCCGGCGGCTAGGCGTGTCGCTTGCAGCAGCCGGATGAAACGGACCAGCGATGGTCAGCTGATTGCAGGTGCGGCGAGCCTGACCAGTCGAAATTGTCCACCGAACTGCGGATGTAGGGCTGCTAGCCGCGCGGGCTCAACCTCATCGGGATCGGCGAGGAAAGCGATCGTCACGACGTGAGGGCCGGCCTTCACGGGAACGCGGACACGCAGGCGCGCATCCACCGCGTCGCCGGTGTCGGTCGGCTTTTGAAATAACGAAGCCAGATCGTCCTTGCCTCCGATAGACGCCAGATGAATCCGCCGGCCGTCCAGAGCGAGCTCCACTTGATGCGGCGATTCAAGGCCGCGCATGATGTTCAAATTGGTTCGATACAGTTTGGCTTGGAACGAATACTCGCCGTCCAGCGGAAAGTTGTACTGGACCCGGGTTCCTCCCACAGTACCGAGCGGCAGCCCGTTGACGTGCTCGTCCTGCGAAAGGTCCTGCCGGATGCGCCAGGTTTCGCTGCCCGGCGCAATGTGCGGATCGCCCACCGCAAGCGCCCCGATCTTCAGCGCGGCGTCCAGGTAATGTTCCTGCAACGAGGGCGACACGCCCAGGGCATCGGAGATATTGTCGAATCCAAAGGCCGAGTCATCGGGAGGGAGCAAGGAAGCTGCGTCGATGTCGAGGGCCAGCAGATCGCGGATCGCGTTCGCATATTCCGACCGATTCAAACGGTGCAGCGTGATCCTGCCCGCGTAGGGTTCGGAAGCCTGATCGATCTGCGTCTCCAGCCAGCCGGCGAAACTGTTGTACGTGGCCGCATCCGGCCGCGGCAATCCCGCGGGAGGCATGGTGCCCGACCGCAACTTGCGGATGACCTTTTCCCAGACCTCGGCCTGCGCCGGAACCTTGCCGAGATCCGCCGTGTCCAGAGCGAGTCCGCCAGTCTTCAGGCGCTGGTTGTGACACGTGACGCAGTATTTGTCGAGGACCGGGCGGTAGGAGGGGTCGCCAAAGGCAGCCGTGGCCGCCAACATCCACAGACTCATCACGATGCACTGCCCCAGGATGTCCCGCCTCAGCATGTCTAAAACGAGTCTACTAAAGTTGCATGCAATCTGGCGGAGGGCGTCGATCTACTGCACAAAATCTACTGTACAACCATGACCGGAGCCTGCCAGAAGGCGGCCTTTTGTCCGGCCGGATCGAGCACGGTCACCTGGCAGTTGTACCCGCCGGGCGGGAGCGGATCGAGCGAAAGGTCGAAACGCAGGGGCATCGTTTTCAGACGATTGCTCATTCCGTCCTTGATCGCCTGCGGCGGAGTTTCGAGAACCTTGGTTTGCCCGCGGTAGAAAGTCACGAACGCCACCAGCGGCTGAATTGTCGCGGCGGCCGGCTCATAGGCTTGAAGATAAACGTACATCGCGCGGCTCTTACTGAACACGCGCGTCACGCTGGGGATCAGCTTCTGTCCATCCTGAACGAGCGGATTCGTTGTTTCCGCCTGTGCTTTGCTCTTCAGGGCATTGTAGACGGCTTCTTTCTGTTCCACACGCTGGCTGCTCAACACAACGGAACTGATGGGAATCCTCTGTACTTCTTTGTTCAGATTCGGAATGACGAATGTGGTTTCGTAGGTTCCGATCCGCCCGGTCTCATCGTCGCGCGCCAGAAGCTTGATCTTGTATTTTCCGGGCAGTAAAGTGAAGCCGGTGACGTATTCGATGGGCTGCTTGGCCAGCCTGGCCGCCGTTTCGCCGCTTAGCTTGATGTCGGTTTTGTCGCGCACGTTTTGGATGGTGCTGCCGTACTCGTCTTTAATCTCGCCGATGAAATCGATGAGCGTGCGCTCCGCGCCTCCCTTCCGCGCCAGCGCCAATTCGCGGCCCGGGATCTTCACCACCACCGGCACGAAATATTCGGCGCGGTTCAACTGGAAGTAATCTATCTCCATCGCGATGGTGAGCTCGGTGATGGGATCGCCCAACATCAGCGCATCCTCGAGTTGCCTTTCCTTTTCCGCAACGGTGAACTTGCCGAATGTTTTGCCGGCGAAGTAGCCCTGACGATAATCGAGCGACGCCGCGAGGCCGTTCGTCAGCGAGATTTTGATGCGGCGGAACTTGCCGTCCAAAGCGGTGTTCGTCGCGTAGTAACCGATAATGTAGTAACTCGAAACGCTCTTCTCGGCTTGCACGATTCCCATGGCGAGATCGTTGTTGTCGAGCAGCGCCTTCCCTCCGGTGTCCGAAGCCAGGGCATACAGCGTGTCCTGCGATTGCTGAAAATTGCTGGTGAAGGCCAGCGCGGCGCCGCCGGTATACATGCCCTTGCCGCCTGGCGACGCTTGCGTAGCATCGCCCAAGGGCGCGGACGCGACCAATCCGCGCGCGTCGATCGGCCAAAACGAGACTCCGGCGCGGATGGCGGCATTGACGGTCGCGTGCAGTTGCGCCTGGTTATCGACTCCGTTGAGGTGCAATCCGCTGGCGAAATACAGAACCGACTTTTTCTCGCTGAGCTGGCCCAACATTTTGGCCGCCGTCTGCAGAGCGGAAAGCTGGCGGTTGGTATTGAAGATGTTGAACTCGCTATCATCCTGGCCGAAGGCGGCTCCGGTGTCGGGCGTGCTGTCGTCGCTGGTTACTTCGTCGAACCCCTGCGCCTCGCCGACAATCAAGGTTTGCAGGATGCTGTCCAGCCGATCGCGATCGTCGGTAAAATCCGAAAGCACGCGCACCGCGCCGCCTTCGAATCGCATCAGCGCCACGCGGTCCGCCAGCGTCATTTGCGTACGGATGAACTTTTCCGCCGCCGTGATGGCGCGCAATTGATCGGGTGGCGGCATGGCGGTCATGTCGAAGTAGAGCACCAGCAGGCGGCGGTTTTGGTAGTGGATGTCGCCTGGGCGCTCCGCCGTAATCTGCGTTTCGGGAAGGCGCTTCAGGGGCGGGGGTAAGGCGGCGGCTGGAAGTTTAGCATTGCCGGCATCGGTTTCCTCGGGCACCTTCTGAAATTCGAACAAACGAATCATTTGTTCGGCCCCGTCTTCGGTCACCGTGAAGTCTTTCGCCGTCAGTCCTTCGATCGGCTTGCCGCTCTTGTCTTTCACATTCACCGTCTCCACCACCAATTGGCTGCTGGTGGAGAATGTGGCCGGTGTGTTGCCGCCCAAGGGAGCGTTCTGGCCGACCTGTTGGGCATCAAAAGGCACAGCGGCGGCGAATGCGAGCAAAACAAGTGAGACCATGGTGCGGATCATGTCTAAAACCTCACGACGAATCTTGTGATCAGACTTCGCATGGCGTTGGCGTTGGCCGGAAGCCCAAATTGCTCGCTGCCGAACGTGGTGTTCCAGCTTGGAAACGTGACGTGATTGATCGGGTTGGTGGCATCGATCCGAAGGTCGCCGCTCAAGCGGTCGTTCAATCGAAATGTTCGCCCCATGGAGGCGTTCAACGTGAACTGCGCGGGACCGGTGATCGAATTTCTTCCCGCATCTCCCCATTGGCCCGCGAGCGGCGCGTTGTAAGCCGCGGGATTCAGCGACAAGCCCGGCGGTGCGCTGTACACGGACGCGCCCGTGGAGTTCGGCCGGAGAGTGCCAGTGAATCCCGTGCCTTCGACTGGCGCCAATAACGAAGGGGTGAGCGGCAGTCCGCTGCCGGCCGAAATGGTTGAGAGGAAGGTCCATTCCTTGAGCAGCGCACCTCGCCAACCGTTGAGCAAGGTCCCTCCGGCGAGCCCCATGCCGGTGGTGTATTGAATCTGGACGTTCAGCAGATGCCGCTGATCGAAACTGGAAAGGCTTCGTTCCGCGCTCAGGTCAAGCCAATTCTGCGCGATCACGAGATTGCGCGTGTTGAGCGCCGCCCCGCTCCCCGGCGTACTCGCCGCAGCTCCCAGACCTCCTAGCACTGCGTCGTCATCGATGGCTTTCGCAAAGGTGTATTGGATACTCGCGGTAAATCCGCTGTGCAGCCGCCGGCGCAACTGGATTTGCCCAGCCTCGCGCGTCGAATTTCCGTTGGATGTGATGTAGGCGTAACCGGGCAGGCAAGTAGCGCACGGAACAATTGTTGATCCCGTGGGATAAGTGTTTGGCAGGAACTCCTGTGTTCCGTGAGTCCCCTTGATCCCAAGATAAGTGGCCGTCATCTGTAATGAGCCGGGAAGATCGCGTTGAATCGAGAGCTGCCAGTTCTGCGCGTAGCCGGGGCGAAAGTTCGGATCGATGCCGAAGGTGTTGAGAGTGCCGGTCGGGGTCGCGTTGAATCCGTCGGCAAGCGTCAGTTTAGTGAGGGGACCGTTCTGCACGCTGAGACTTTTCGACAGCGGGTTCTGCTGCGCCATTTGAGTCGCAATGGTCTGGTACACCGACGTGTCGTAGTAAACGCCGTAGCCGGCGCGGATCACTAGCGACGATGCGGGAAGCGGCCGCCAGGCGATGGCGACGCGCGGTTCAAACCCGTGCTTATCGGGATGGATCAACGAATCCGGATATCGCTGGCCAGTGACCGAGCCGATCGGATTGCTCGCCACCACGGGCATTTCGTTTGCAAATCCGGGAACTACATCCAGATTCACCAGGCGGCCATACAGCTCGGTAATGGGGGCGCCGTATTCCCAGCGCATCCCGGCGTTTAACGTGAGAGATGAATTAATGCGCCAATCATCGGTGAAAAAGGCATCATACAACGAATCGCGAAGATACTTATCGGCATTACCGAATGCCACGGCAGCCGCATCGGGGAAACCCATCAGAAAATCGGCGAAATCCGAGCCGCCGAAGCCTGAAAACGTGAAGGTTCCGCGCCCGTCCTGTTGCCCGAGGATGTTGAATTGTTGTTTCTTGAAATCCCCTCCGAACTGTAAATTGTGGCGTCCACGATTCCAGAAAAACGAGGAGGAAACGGCGTTGGTCTCATTGCGGTTGAGAGATTGCTCCGCATCCGAAACCCCAGCGATGCCGCCCGAGAAGACAAGGTTTGGCGGTCCATAATCCAAGGGACTTTGGTCGTTGCCCAGGATCCCGGCCTCGCCTGAAATATTCTCGCGATTCTGGTAGTACGGAGTCACCCGCGTGGATAGGCGGCTGAACTGATACCCGAAAGTCGCAAAGAAACCCGACCCGAACCGGTGAAACCAGTTGGCGCTGGTGGTGAGTCCCAGCGTGTCGGTGGTGTCGAGGAACCCGAAAACGTTGGGATTATCCTGCCGCGTGCTCTGAAACGCAAAGTTGCCGTAGAGCTGATTCTTGCGATCGATCGATTGGTTCCAGCGAGATTGCAAACTATCCTGATGAGTAACACTGAGCAGAGGAACCTGATAGTTGTAGCCGCCGGCCGTCGCAAAATTGGGCAATGGGTAGAGAAGGTTCAAGAGGTTCTGGGCCTGCTGATTGAGCTTGGTCTTGGGAATGATAAACGGCGCGCCCACGAATTGAGACAGGTCGCCCATGCGCTCGTCCTTGGTCGGCATGAGCGCGGTGCCGATACTGTCGTTGCGGCTGCGCATCCACTGATAGCCAACAAAGAAGTTCGGGCCTTTATTCAACAAGTGCGGAATTTTCAGCGGCCCGCCGAAAGATGCCACGCCCGTAAAATGGTTGTAGCCGGGTTTAGGAGTGTCCTGACCCGTGAGGGAAAACGAACGCGCATCCAGCGCGGAATTATCCACGTAGACGCCGAAGGAGCCGTTGTAGAGCGACCGCGATCCGCGGTTGTTGCCGAACGCCGGGCCCAAAGCAAACGGCGAACTCGCCCCGTTGTTCACGCTGCCATTGATCAGAACGCCATCTGCCGCGCGATCCGACAGGTCGTCCCTGGGCGGTTCGGTTTCACTGACGGACGGGCCGGATTCGGGCTTCGCTGGAGCCTTTCCCACGTCTTTTGCCGGCGGCGCGGCGGGCTGAGGCGGTGGCGCGGGTTTCGGCGCAGGCGAGGTGGGCTGGGCCTCCGCATGAATCTGATCGAGCGGCAACATTCTCAGCTCCCAAGCCGCGCTACCTGCTGCTTGTCCGGCTGTAATCTCGCCTTTAACAGGGGAAAATCCGAGCATTTCCACTTGAATTGTCCAGACGCCGTCCGTTAAATCAGGAAATGAGTAGGCGCCCTGGGTGTCGGTGATCGCCGTGATCTTCTTGTCGCCCTGAGTCGCCGTAACCGTCGCTCCCGGAACTGGCAAGCCCCCAAAAGTGACCTGGCCATGCTGCTCGGAAGCCATAAGATTGACCACGGCCAACCCCACAGCCACGAGAGACCGAAGGAAGCCGCGAGTCATAAAGGCAAGTACGTTAGTTCTCGGAGGGCCGTTCCACTTGATCGATGACAAACATCTCAACCGGGCCTTTTTGTGACTCCAATTTTAAACCAAGCTGCTCCTGAATAGCGGTAAAGATACTGGGACCAGTCGGATCGGACGGTGGAGGCTTCGGCCCATCTGGACGAAATTGGACGGCCTGAGAATCGTCTGGAGTCCACTGCATTCCGATGTCGAAGTTCCCCTTCAACTCCGTCTTGTCGATTACCGTGCGCCCAAGGACGCGCGAGAGCATCGGGATCAGGTTGGCGATCGGGACACCCGAGGCAGCCACTCGATCGGGTCCCATCATCATTCCGCCGCAGCCCATCGTTGAAGGCTTAGCTGGGTCTGGTGGCGGCGGAGGCTTGCTGGGATCGATCGGCGTGCAACTGCCTTCCTTCGCCGGCGTGAGTTTGGGTCCGAGCTTTCCATCCTTGTTCGCAACGACCAGCGCGTAGACGGGCGCCTCCTTGGTCTCGCGATGAAATTTGAGCTGGAACCGGTCACCGAGCAGCGCCTGGAGCATCAGCGGTACCTGGTCTCTTCCGGAGTTGCCTTCCGGCTTCGCGGAAACATCGTAATGCGCAGATTCGATCCAACCCGGTCCGCCGGAGATCTGGAAGGGTTGGATGCGCCACGCCAGAACGATCATCTCCTTCAAGGGCATGTTCGTGATGGTGAGCCTTCCGCCGGGGGCCGTGCGGATGAACGTGCCAGGCTGGCCGGGCGCCGACGGTTTGATGGACGCAACATCGAATTGCGGCGTGGGTGTAGCGGCGGCCTGCTGTCCAAAAGCGACGCTGCCCGCACACAGAAAACTCGCGGCTACGATGGCTCGAATCACGATTACCGCGCCCATTTGCACGACAAGGTCCGAACAACAAAGACGGTTGTGCGCTGGATTCGTTAGCAATTCCGCGCGCCTCGTGTGCATTTCGCGAACACTTGTTGCTTCGGCGCCACTAGTTTTCCGACGGCCTTTCTACGTGATCGATGACCAGGATATCAACAGGACCCTTCTGCGATTCCAATTTCAGCCCGAGCTGCTCCTGAAGCGCGGTGAAGATGGAAGGACCATTGGGGTCGAATTGGGGCGCCGGCTCGCCAGGTGGCGGAGGCCCGGCGCCGCGCATGGCCGCGAGTTGCGTCTGATCGGGGGTCCATTGCGCTTTGATGTCGTATTTCCTTGTCAATCCCGTCTTGTCAACCACGGTGCGCTCGAGCATCCGCGCGAGCGTGGGCGTGAGCATGCCAAGCGCCACGCTGGTACCGTTAATACTACCGATTCCCATCCACATGCCTCCGCATCCCATCGCGGGCGGTTTGCCTGCATCGGGCGGAGGCAGGGGCTTGGTCGGATCGAACTCCGTGCAGCTGCCCTCCTTCGACTCGGTGAGTTGCGGTCCGAGTTTGCCATCCTTGTTCGCCAGCACCAGAGCATAGATCGGTAGCTCTTTCGTCTCGTGATGCACCTTGAGCTGTAAGCGGTCTTCGAGAAGCGACTGGAGCATCAAAAGGATTTTGTCCCCTTCGGTCTTATGTTCCGGCTTAGCGGAAATATCGAAGTGCTCGGACCCGATCCAGGAAGGTCCGCCGGAGAGCTGGAAGGGCTGAATGCGCCAGGCAATGACAATCAGTTCCTTCAGCGGCATGTTGGTGATGTCGAGACCCCCGTTTGCGCCGGGGCGAATGAACATGCCGCGTTGGTCGGGCGCGGACGGTTTGATGGATGCCACTTCAAATTGCGGCAAGGGCGTAGTGGGAGAGGCGGCGGATTGCGTTTGGGCTTCGCTCGCCGGCGCATTCACAAGGCCGATTCCGATCGGAGCGGCGATGGCCGCGATTCCCGCGATCGCTAACAACAGTTTTCTTGACAAGCCCAGATCATGCGCCACGCGATGCGCCATGATCCCCTGAATCCGCTTCTTGAGATCCGCCCCGCTCACGCCTGAAACGCAGAGTAGCGGCGCTTCCAGGCAGTACTCGCAGACCTTGAGAATTCCCTCGGCGTAGGCTTCGGGTTGGCTCTGGAGGCGAAGCACCGCCTGGTCGCACGCATTTTCCCGTTCTTCCACCAGTCGCGCACCGATCCACCAAACCAGCGGATGAAACCAAAAGACGGCCTCCACCAGCATGTGAATCGCGGATGCCAGATTGTCGCGCCTCCGAACATGACTCACTTCGTGCGCGAGGATCGACTCCAGCTGCGAGTCCGCCAGCCGCTCGGAAATACCGGCGGGCCAGAATAGAACTGGTCGCCAGATGCCGAACACGCCGGGTTCGAGCGGCACGTTCGAGGACACGATCTGGATTGGCGCCTGCAAGCGTCTCAGTGTTTCTACTTCGCGACCGGCCATCAGCGGTTCCGCGTTCCGAATGATGGCGGAAACTCGACGCCAGCGCAGCAACCAGACCGTCAGAACAGCAGCACAGCCGCAGAACCAAATCGCCAAGAGTAAAACAGGGATCAAGCTGAACGGATGCGGCGTGGCCGGCGCGACAACGGACGCTGATATGACCGGTGCGAACACCGGACCGAACCGCTCGATTGCGAACGGCGCAGCCCTATGCGCATACGTCTTGTGCCATCCAAGGTGGCTGCCAAGTTGGACCAATAGCGCGAACGGTACGAAGAACTTCACCGATGCCGCAAGCCACAGCCAATAGCGCACTCGCGCGTGGTTGTTTCGCAAAACCAGGGTGAAGAGCCCAGCCGCGGCTCCGAACAGAGTCGCCTGCCAAAGATGATTGGTCAGCGCAGTGATCATTCCGGCTTCTCCTTTTTGGACAGCTTGCGGAGCGCTTTCTCGGCCTCCCGCACATCCTCCATCGTTAGCTTGCCCGATTCGATCAGGTGTGCCATGACCGGTTGGGTCCGCCCGCCAAAGAGCGCCAGCAATTCGTCGATCAATTTCCGCTGCGCCGCCTGCCGCGAGATCACGGCTTCGAAAATATGCGCGTTGCTGATCTTCTTGACGCGCCGCAAGGCGTTTTTGTCTTCCAGGCGATACACCGTCGTTTGGATGGTCGTGTAGGCAGGCCGGCGCGACTCGGGAAAAGCTTCCTGAATTTCCCGAATGGAAAGCGCGCCCCGGCTCCACAGCGCCTCCATGATTTGCAGTTCCAATTTAGTCAGCTTGGGAAGGGCCATGGCCTTATCTACTATGCTTGTATGTGATGCTACTATAGGCGTCGCTGAGCGTCAAGCCCATTCTTCGCGCCTAATTCTGGGACGGCCTTTCCACGTGGTCGATGACGAGGATCTCGACCGGGCCTTTGCCGGATTTCAGTTTCAGGCCAAGCTGTTCCTCGAGCGCCGTGAAAAGAGAAGGGCCGTTGGAGTCGTCAGGACGCGGAGGCTCGGCACGGGGAGCCAATCCGAAAGCCTCAGGACCACCTTCGTTTGGCGCGGGAGTCCATTGCAGCGAAAAAGCGTAGCGGCCGGTGAGTCCTGTTCGATCCAGCACTGGCCTACCCAAATCTAGCGAGAGATCCTTGGCAAGATCGGCAACCGGCACGTTTGTAAAACTGGCGGAACCGCGCCCGAAGAAATCGGATGGCCTGGCAGAGTCAGCCGGGTGCGGCTTTAGGGTTGTTCCGGTCTTTATCGCTACCAGCGTGTAGACGGGCAATTTCTTCCGCTCCAGGCGCGCTTTCATCTGAAACCTGTCTTCGATCAAATGGCGGAGCAACACATTGAACTGAGCGGGCGGAAGGAATCCTTGAACGCCCTCGGTCTTGGCTTCTATGTCCCATCGCTCGGCGCGCACCCAGTTCGGCGCGCCGGAAATCTGATAGCCGGCAATACTATAAGCGTTCATGATCAGCATCTTGAGCGTCACGCCGGTGGCAGTCAGTCCGCCGCCGGGCATGGGTCGCATCATGAAGCGATCGTCGCTCGATTTATTGGGCTTAATCGATGCGACGGTGAACGCCGCCGGCGCTGGAGCCGCTTGGCCGAAGAGGCTGCATGCGATTGCTAGTAAACCGACGGCGCCAACGGTTCGCGTCATTACCTCAATGACGGGAGAATCGCGGCGCGCGTGCATGGCTTTATCGCTGCGCGTGGCATAATTGGCCCATATGTCCATCCGCTCCCAGTCCGAATTTGAAAAACTGCGAGTGATCGGAAAAATCGTTCGCCAGGCGCTCGATAAAACCGCCGCTGCCGTCCGGCCAGGCATCACCACGGGCGAACTGGACGAAATCGGCGCCGCAGTGCTCGCTCAAAACGGGGCCGAATCCGCACCGCCGAAAGTGTACGGCTTCCCCGGAGCGCTCTGCATCAGCGTGAACGATGAAGCCATCCACGGCATTCCTGGCGAGCGCGTGATCCAGTCCGGCGATTTGGTCAAACTCGATCTCGTCGCAGAGAAGGACGGGTTTTATGCCGACGCCGCGGTCACAATTCGTGTGGGCGAAGTCAGCCGCGCCGCCGACGCACTGGCACGTTGCGCGGAAAGGGCCTTCTACCAGGCCTTAGGATCCGCCCGCGCCGGAAACCGCGTGCATGAAATCGGACGTGTGGTCGATCGCGAGACACGGCGCTCGGGTTTTCGCGTGATCCGCGAACTTTGCGGCCATGGCGTTGGACGCACGATTCACGAACCGCCGAGCGTCCCCAATTATCACGAGCCTCGACTGCGAGCGCGCCTGACGGAGGGCCTGGTGATCACCATCGAGCCGATTATTTCGGCCGGCGACGGCCGGGGCGTTCTGCAACCGGATCGCTGGACAATTCGCACCGCGGACGGCAGCCTCTCCGCGCACTACGAACACACGATCGTGATTACAAAGCGCGAGCCGATCTTACTGACCGCGGCATAGTCAGCGCGCGCTAATTCCCGGAAGGCTTCTCCACGTGATCGATCACGAGAATCTCGATAGGAACCTTCTGTGGTTGCAGCTTCAGGCCAAGCTGCTCCTGAACCGCGGTGAAAATGTTGACGCCATCCGAGCCGGGCGGCGGTGGTCCGGCGAACTCCGGAATCCAATTCAGCTTGACGTCGTAGTGTCCCGTGAGTCCGGTTTTGTCCACCACCGGACGATCCAGGCCGCTCGAGAGCTGAATGGCCAATCGTTCCATGGTCACATTCGCCATCGTTATCTGAGCGGTCCGCCCGCCACCCGCGGTCACTGATGACTCCCTATTCGGGGCGCTCTCCTTCAGCTTCGGCCCGTTCTTCCCGACCACCAGAGCGTACACAGGCCGCTCCTGAGTATCGCGATGAACCTTCAATTGGAACCGGTCGGCCAGCAACATCCGGAGCATCAAGCTGATGTTGTCTTTCGTCGGTGCGCCCTCACCCGGCGCGATCGCGGTGATGTCGAACCGGTCCGAGTCCGAGCTCATCCAGCTTGGCCCACCGGAGATTTGAACGCTCTCATTTAACTGATATGCGTCCATGATGAGCCCGAGCAGCCCGTACGCTTCGATCGTCACCCTCGGTCCGGAAATAAACACGCCGACCCTGGTATACGTTCCTTTATGTTCCCGGATCGACGCCACCTCGAAAGCTGGCTGAGCGCGGAGCTGAAGAGTATTCGCCAGCATCACGGCTGCTATTCCGGCGATTTTAGCTATATTCACCCGCTCCTCCTCGTCAGTTCTCGACCGGCTTTTCCGCATGGTCGATGATCATGATATCCACTGGTCCTTTTTGACGCTCCAGCTTTAGTCCCAATTGCTGCCGCATCGCTTCGGCAATCGTGGAATTGGAGCCATCGAGAAAACCTCGGAGAAGCACGGCGCCCGGCGGCGTTCCCAGTGGCGGCGGTGGCAGCTCCTGAATGAACGACAGATCGAAGTCATATCCTCCACTGAGATTAGTTTGGTTGACCACGGGCCGATCCATAAACAACGACAAGCGCCATGCAAAGAAGTCCATCGGAGCAAATTTGGCGTGCCACGTCGTCTTGACCCGCCCACCTGTGCTCCTCATCGACAGTGGGTTCGATCCACGGATCACCCGCGCTTTGCGCATCGTGCGGCTTCAACTTCGGGCCATCCTTGTCCACCGTGAGCGCATACATGGGCATTTCCCTGCTCTCGCGATGGAACCGGAGCTTGAACCGGTCATCGAGAAGATCCTCGCAGCATGGCGTGAAGTTCCTCCACGGTGGATGGCCGCTCCGCCTTGGCATTCATATCGAAGCCGTCGATGTCCATCCATGTGGGCCCTCCTGAAACTTGGTCGGCCCTCACACGGTACGCCACCGTAATCATCATCTTCAGCGTGACATTGGATGCCAGATATCGCTCCCCGCCCGGCGCAGGGCGTATTCCGGAACGAGTTTGCCCTGGCTGGCTGGGTTTAATGGTCGCGACTTCAAACTTGGGCCCAGACTGCCCGTTCATCAGGCCAATCATCGCGAGCCAGGCCGCAGCGAAGCGACACATATCGTCTAGCCTATTTTCTGGCCTCAGTGCCCCAGGTGCAACCACCGCTTGATGTCGGGTGTGAATTCGTGGAGAACGTTGATGCCCGCATCAATCAGGATGGTGTCCGATCCGGCGATGAATATGGACGACCCCCTGTGATATTGCCGAGGCCACCAGTAGCGGGACACCGCGGAGGCTCCATAATCGCCCAGGAATTCGCTGTAGGCCGGCATCATGCCCCCGCTGTCGTTATGCCGCCAGATGGTGTGAAGAAATGCATCTCCCAGTCGCCCCCCGTACGTTTTTCTGGTCGATCGGAAATAGCGCGTGTCCTCGTGGTCGATGGCTTGGACGGGAAACATGATGCTGCGCTGAATCAAATACTGACCCACGTGCGAGGCGTACCGTTCGCCAAGAGCGTCCCATCCCTGACCCCACTCGCCCGGCCGGTCGCGCCACTGGTCAAGACTCGCTCCGATGCCCGCAAAAACAAGGTTCTCGACATCGAACAGATGCCGGCCGTCGTATTCCAGCTTCTGCTTTACGGTGAGACCTTTCCACTGCGGCGACTGAGGCCCCGAAGCGGCGCTAGTAGTGGACCCCGGCGCGCCGTCTCCTGGATTCTTGGGATTCGTCTCCTGCCCCGCGGGTTGCTGCGCCCTCAAGCCGACCGACACAGCGAGCACTACAAGAAGGCTTTGACCGATCACTTAGTTTTGACTCGCGGATCGCAGGACAGGTTTCCTCCTAAGCGGGCGAAGGTCGCCTCATTGCAAGTCGATGTTCTTGACAAGGGTCGAATCCGCAAGCGCGATCTGCCCCTGATAGACGCGCCGGCCGTTCATGTCCACCAGCAGAATGTACTCGCCGCTGCGGAGATTGCGCAGAAGATAATCGCCATGGGCGTCCGTCCGCGTGACGATTACTGTGGGCGGCGCGTTTACTCCGATCAAGTTCGCGGTGACCACGGCGCCTACCAGCGGTGACCCGCGGAATGTCACCCTTCCCGAAAGGTCGGCAGCGGCCGCGAGTACGGCGGCCAGCAGGAGGCCGCTAATTAATGCCGTGGCTCTTAAGGACTGCATCGCTCACCTCCAACTTTGGAGTTATTTCCTGCGCTACCGGAGTCGCCGTCTGCAAATCGATATCCGCCAGAGTAATCTTCAACGGACTGTTGGAGCCCGGAGCATTATCGACCGCGAACGATTGTTGCGCAAGGATGGTGGCGCCGTCGATGTACAACACTGAGTAGGTTTTCCTCTTGGCGACCAGGGGAATCTGCCAGTCGATGCTTCCGCTGCCATAGGTCTGGTCGTAGTCGGGTTTTTCCACCAAAAGCAGCCGAACGTTTTGGCTGCCGGGGCCGCTGATCTTTCCGCTGAGAACGGCCATTTGAGGCTGCCGCGCTATTTCCAGCGCCACCTGGGTGGTTTCATCCTGGATGCGCCAGTACGGCAGCACGATCATCACAGCGCCCAGTACGAACAGAGCAACGGCCGACGTTAGGTTCGCTTTTATCTTTCCCCAGGTGACTTGGTTCGGAGCTCCGGATTCGCCCAGGACTGCTTTTCCTTTGACGACGAAAACGACGGAGGCGACGATGACCAGGAAACCGGCGGCGACGCACAGGAATGCGAGGGTGTCGACCGCATTGACTTGCAGCAACGCGAGCATAGGCAGCCTGCCTTTCCATCAGAGTCAGTAAACTGATGTTCGCTATTGTACGCTCTTCCGAACCGGATAAGCGGAAATCTTCCGCGATTCCCACAAAACTCGTGGGAAGTTCGGCGCACAATTCAACGCCGATCTCTGCTAAAGCCGCGGCCGAGAAAAGGCGGGATGCCGACGTTACGAATGCTCGAACGCGGCCAGCGCCGCTTGCCCCAGGCTGATGCCGCCGTCGTTGGGAGGCACCGCGGCGTTGGTCCAAATCCGGATGCCCTCCGGACCGAGCATTTCTTTTACGTCGCGGAGCAGCATCTCGTTCTGGAAGACTCCGCCGGAGAGCACTGCGGTCCGCGCGCCATGGCCCTCGCATAGCGTCTTGGCAGCCGCGAACAATCCCCATGCGACCCCTCGTTGAAATGAACGCGCAATCTCCGCGGGCTCCCTTCCCCGAAGCCGATCCTCGACAACGGCCGAAAGCAGCGGACGAAAGTCGAGCGTATCGCCATCGATCGGAAACGGGTAGGATTCGGAACTGGTGCCCGCCTGCGCGAGTTGCTCCAGCCACATGGCAGCCTGGCCCTCGAAGCTGATCTCGCGAGTAAATCCGAGCAACGCCGCAGCCGCGTCGAAAAGCCGCCCGATCGAAGTCGTTTCGAACGTTCGGATTTTCCTGTCGATCAGTTGCAAGGCGTCCTGGTACCGGCGCGAAAAATGAAACGGCGGCCCGTCCAGCGCGGGAAGCCCATCCATCTGCGAGAGAAAACCGGCCGCGCACTGCACAGGATAGCGGGCGGACGCGTCGCCGCCTGGCAGCGCGGCAGTGCGCAGGTGCATCACTCGCCGAAAGCCCTCGACCATGCTGCCCGCGAAGAATTCCCCGCCCCAGATGGTTCCATCATCGCCGTAACCCGTCCCGTCGAAACTCACGCCGATCACGGGCTCGTCCCACGCTTCTTTTTCCGCCAGCACCGAGGCGATGTGCGCCCTATGGTGTTGCACTGCGACCTTCCTGACTGCGGGCAATCCCCTCGCGTGATCGGTAGAAACATATTCAGGATGCAGATCGTGGACCACGAGCAGATCGTCCCAGGCAACTTCATACATCGACACCAAATCGCGAATGGTCTGATCAAAGGACTCCAGCGATCCGTAGTGATCCAAGTCTCCGATATGCTGGCTGACGAACGCCTGCCCATCCACCACCAGCGTGATCGTGTTCTTCAAGTCGGCGCCAACGGCCAGCAACGGATGTGAAATCGGCAGCCTGGCCGCAACTCCAGGCGCATAGCCGCGGGACCGGCGTAGAATCACGGGCCCGAAAACTCCCGCTCGCGCGACGGAATCGTCCACCCGGCGCGCAATGGGCCGCTCACCAACGAGAAACGCGTCGGCGATCTCAGAGAGTTGCTCCCGCGCCTCATCATCCTCATATGCGATCGGCTCGCTCGACCGATTGGCGCTGGTCATCACGAGCACTTCCGGCGCGCCGGCCGCGAAGAGCAAATGATGCAAGGGAGCGTAGGGGAGCATCACGCCCAATTCGGAATTGCCGGGCGCGACTCCTGGAAGCTCGACCTTCGCGGGCACGAGAACAATGGGGCGAGCCGTCGAGGTCAGTAGCGCTTCAGATTCCGCCGAAATCTCAGCGAGCCTGCGCGCGATGTCGATTGTCCGCACCATGACTGCGAACGGTTTTTCTTTGCGGTATTTGCGCTCGCGTAGCGCTCCGACGGCCACGGCGTTTTTGGCGTCGCAGCCGAGGTGATAACCGCCAATGCCCTTGATCGCGACGATACGTCCGTCGCGAAGCAGTTGAGCTGTGGCCTCAATCGACGGGTGATATTGCGGCCCACAAGCGGGACACGCAATTGGCTGCGCATGAAAGCGCCTGTCCAGCGGATCGCCGTACTGAGCCGCGCAAAACGCATCCATCGGCCAGTGCTTCATCGTAGTGTGCGGCCGATCGTATGGCAGGCTCTCGATCACGGTGTAGCGCGGGCCGCAGTTGGTGCAGTTGATGTAGGGATAGAGGTAGCGCGGATCGGCGGGATCGAACAACTCCGCGAGACAATCGTCGCAAACCGGAAGGTCCGGCGAGATGCGTACCGACGGATGGCCGGTGGACTGGCTCTCGCGAATCGTGAAATCCTCGAAGCCAGCTCGTTCCGCTGGACTCACCTCCACCGCCGTAATCCGTGCGGCCGGAGGCGCTTGCTTTTCAAGATCGCTTAGAAACGTTTCGACCGCCGGTTCGGCGCCCTCGAGATGAATGTCGACGCCGTGGGGCTCGTTCAACACCCATCCGGCGAGCGAGTTCGCGCGAGCCAGGCGGAAGACAAACGGGCGAAAGCCCACGCCTTGCACCATTCCCCGCACCCGAACGCTGCGCGCGATCGTCATGAACTTGGAAATTATCCTCTATTGAGGTGGTGCGGATGAGAGGACTTGAACCTCCACTCCCTTGCGAGAAGTAGAACCCGAACCTAATTATAGGCGGTCCAGAGCGGTCCTCTCCGGCCCAAAGCGTAAGGTCCAAATAAGATCCAAAAACATAAGGACATACAGGCCACTTCCTTACGGGCCAAATTTCAGAAGCAGGACTGGCTCGCGTCGTGGTTAGAGATGCTTCGGTTGTATCTAGGCAAGGCCGGCGCGTTGCCGGTTCCGAATCCGCGCTCGTTTCTACTTGCGCGTCGTTTCCGTGACGGCTGGTGCGCTCACACCCGTGTACTCGAAACGGATTTCGACGTGACTCTTCCCGCGGGCCCCGCCCACGTCAACGTCGTTGATCTGCTTCAGCGGCAGGCCCCTCAATTTCGATATCCAGATCTGGGTGTCCACCGTGTCATCGGGCGTTTGCTTGTGGACCTTGTATAGCGTGGCCGGTTCCACGCCCACCAGTTCGTCATGCACTATGGAGCAGGCGCCGAGGTCCTTCCCCGAATCCTTCCGGGCATCCGCCAGTTCCTGCAGCGTCATCGGACTCTTCCGCCATACGCCGTTGAGGCTGGTGTACATGGTCCCGTTCAGATAAATGGTCTCCGCGTTTCTGGTCTTGCCTCCGTTGGAGCCTGCGGTTTCCGTCATGTAAATGTGCGTGGGCACTTGCAGACTCTTCAGGGCGGCCGCGATGACGGCATCGCAACCGGACGCAGCGCAAGCCGGGAGCGCTCCGGCCAGCAAAGCCCCGAGTGGAAATAGAGCAAGTTTGTGCATAGGTCACCTCAAGAAGGAATGCGCAAACCAACGCAGGATTAGCTCACGTTGAGCTGCGCCAGAAGCCAGGAGCGGGCGTATTCCCAATCGCGCTTGACCGTGGCGACGGAGATGCCAAGAACATCGGCGATCTCCTGTTCGGTAAGGCCGCCGAAGTAACGCATCTCGACAACAGCGGCGGGCCTGGGGTCGAGCTGTTCCAGGCGTGTGAGAGCGTCGTTGATTTCGGTAATGCGGCCGTCAAGGGGGATCTTGTGGTCGCGCGCTTCCTCGAGAGGGACATGCACTTGTCCCCCGCCGCGTTTCAGACCCTTGCGGCGCCGCGCATGATCCACAATCAACCGGCGCATCTGCTGGGCGGCAAGATGGAGAAAGTGAAGGCGGCTCTCACAACTCACCGCCGGCCGGGAAAGCATTCCCACGCAAAGCTCGTTCACCAGGGCGGTCGGCTGCAGTGTGTTGTTGGGTTCCTTGTGCAAGTAAACGGAAGCGAGGGTCCGCAATTCGCGATAAACGGCGGCGATTAACTTGCGTCCGGCTTCCTCGTCACCACCGTGCCATTCATCCAGGAGCAGCGTGAGATCGGTTGTATCCTGGGAATCGCCCGGCGCTCGCATCCCTTCATAGTGTCATGCCCAGGTGGTGTTCTGCCCAGGTGGCGTTATGCCATCGGCGATTTCAAACTTAGATGCGTGGCAGAACAGCGCGCGCGATGGCCACCGACTTGTTATTCGCGTCGGGCACTGGCCCAACGATGATACGGATCACCGTGTCGCCCTTCAGGACGTTCAGACCCAGTGGGCCGAGGCGAATCGCTCGGTCGCCCAGGTTGGGAATGTCGGCGCCTAATCCACCACCTCCACTCGCTTTCCCGATTCCGCCGAAGATGCTCTTCGAAGCTGCGACGGCAGTCATCTGTGCGCGGCCATCTGGGTCTATTAGAAAGGTCAGTAGCGGAGCGTCCCCACCCGTGGTCCCGTTTTGGCCGGAACTAGCGGCGGCTGCCCCCAACATTTTGGTCATGGTGTCGGCCACGTCGCCACCGTTCATCTGCACGCCGGCTTTGGCTTTGTCCATCATTTCCGACGTTCCCTGCGCGGCCAGTTTTTCAGCCAGACCGGGTGGGCCGAAGTAGAGGCAGGCTTGGTCCATTACTTCGGTGCGCTCAATGGGTTCGCCCAACAGTTCGGACGCGTCGGCTCTTGGAGAGGACCTCGCAGGGCTTGAACACTTTGCGCTGGGACGAAGTGGAGGACGGGATGGGCGACGGAATGGACTTCAGGTCCACACCATAGCTTTCGGCTTTCGCGAACACTGCTTGCTTCACTTTGTGGACAGCATAGTATCCCACTCCAATGGCTCCAAGTCCGGCGGCGGCCAAACAGACGAGAACGATGACGAAGATCTTCAGGCCGGAGCCTCCAGTTTTAGCAGCCGCGGGCAGCGTGGGGGCTGCGGGGGGACCCGCCGTTTGGGGACTTCCGCATTGCGGACAGAAACTGGCGCTGGCGGCGAGCGGAAAGCGGCAGTTCGAACAGAAGTTGGCCATGATGCCCTCTGTTTGAGATTGCGCAACCCGGCAGGCGCAACCAGCTCAAACTATTTCGTAAAAGTTTCCAGGCCGCTTTGGAGCTCGTCACGCAGGCCGCCCGTGGCGCCGGCGGGAAGCAGCCGAAGAGCTTCTCGCTCGGTCTCAGCGGCCTTTGCCGCTTCGCCCGAGCGGAAATAGGCCCACGCGAGTGTGTCGAGAAAGAAGGGATTGGTGCGGTTGGTGGCGGCGACGGCGTTCTGAGCCAGGTGGAGCGCTTTGGCGGGCTGGCGGAGATCGGGTTGCTCCACTTTGAGAAGCGCGTCGGCGTATTCGTTCCATTCCACGGCGCCAGCGGAGGGTTTTTGCGTGGCCCGTTCCAGGAGCGCGAGAGCGTCCTGCGCGGTCTGGTGTGCGGAGGCTGGATCGCCGGTTTGCTGGAGACGTCTCGAGAAGGCCAGCAGGGTCACCGCAAGCCGCAGCGGTGAGCCGAGGTCGGCGGGGTCAATCTCGATGGCAACTTCCATGGACTCGACTGATTTTCGAAACGCTGCTTGACTGCCTGCGTTGTCGCCCGTGGCGGCCAGGCTCAAAGCCAGAATGGTTCCGGAGGAGGAGGCCAGGCGGCGGTATTCGGCGTTGCTGGGGGCCAGAGCTTCCAGACGATCGAACGATTCCACGGCCAGGCGCGCCTGTTGCGCGGCTTCCTGAGGTTTGCGCGCGAGGCGGAGGGCGTTGGCATAGGAGGCTTCGGTCGTGGCGATCAGCCGCTGGATCCCGGCGTCCCCCGGCGCGGATTTCGCCAGCGGGCCCAGGATTGCGATGCCTTCCTGGCAGGATTCCAGAGCCTTGGCGGTATTGCCGGCGGTGAGAAAAGCGATGCAACGGCGGTCGTCCACGGTGCCGAGCGTCCGTGCGTCGCCGTGGGACTTCGCGATGATCCAAGACTCCTGATAAGCCGCGAGAGCTTTGTCCATATCGGCAGCCATAACTTCACCGTCGCCTAACTTCGAGAGGCTGAGGGCAAGGTCGCGACGGTCTCCCGGGTGGTTCGGGGGCTGGGCGGCGATTTTGCGCCGAATTGCCACGGCGCGCCGATACGCGTCCAGTGCCGCGGCGGCATTGGCTTTTGCGGGCTGAGCGGGATCCACGCGCAGCTCACCCATGCGTTCGTAAGCTGCGGCCAGGTCGCGCTGAATCTCAGGATCATTTTCAGAGCCGGCACTGAGCAGTTCAAGCTGCTGCTGTGCTTTTGTAACCACCAGACGGCGCGCGGTGGACGCTCCCGCAAGATCGCGGATACCGTCGTGGAGGTCGAATAAGAGCGAGGCGGCAAGGGTCCGGACCTGCCGGTAGCGCTCCTGTGCCTTGGTTCTCTCGGATTCCGCTTCGAGCGTGCGGGCTTCGGCGAGATGCCGCTGTTGGTTGGCGGTCTTTTGATTTTGCTCCGCGATGGATTTTTCCTGATCGGCACGGGCGCGCGCCTCTTCGGCGGCTTGAGCTTGGCGTCGCGTGGCGAAAATGCCGGCCAGAAGAATAGCGATCAGGAGCGCGGCGGCGGCCAAAGGCATCCACTGGCGGCGCACGAACTTGCCGAGCCGGTACGCAACGCCATTCCCTTTCGCCACCACCGGCCAACCGCGTTTGTAACGGCCGATATCGTCGGCAAGCTGGGCCACGGAAGGATAGCGCCAAGCGGGCTGCTTCTGAAGCGCCGTCAAGACAATGGCGTTGAGCTCGCTATCGAGGCCACTGGGCGGCGGGTCGTCCTCGACAATAGCCCGCATCACTTCGTGAGCGAGCCGGCCTTTCTTAGCGAAGGGGTGTTCACCGGTGAGGATTTCGTAGAGCAGGATGCCAAGGGCGAAGATGTCGGTGGATGTAGTGATGGCCTGTCTTCGTACCTGCTCCGGACTGCTGTATCCCGGGGTGAGCAAGGAGATCGTCTCCGCCTCGGCGCTTAGATCGGGCTCAAGAAGCTTCGCGATGCCGAAATCGAGCAGCTTCACGGCTCCGGCTTCGGTGACCAGGATGTTGCTGGGCTTGAGATCGCGATGAACGGTGAGATGGCGATGCGCGTGTTCCACTGCGTCGCAGATCTGGAGGAAGAGGTCCAGGCGCCGGCGGATGCTGAGCTTGTGGAGCTTGCAATAAGAGGTGACGGGAATACCATCGACGAACTCCATGACGAAGTGAGGATCGCCGTTCACGGTTGTGCCGGCATCGAGGATCGACGCGATGTGGGGGTGATCCAGTTGGGCCAGAATGCGGCGTTCATGCTCAAAGCGGCGCACGAAGAGATCGTCGAAGTGATCGTGGCGGAGGATTTTGATGGCGACGCGCTTCTCGAAGCTGCCGTCGGCTCGGGTGGCTTCAAAAACTACTCCCATGCCTCCTCGGCCCAGTTCCTTCTTCAACCGGTAAGCGCCCAACTGCATTCCAGGGACGATCAGCGTGCCGATCATGGAGTCTGCGGCGGGGGAATCCATTAAGCCTGTGGTGCGATCGTAGGCGGCGAGCATGCGGCGAAGCTCTTCGGCGAGGACCGGGTTGGATTGCGAGAGCGTCGCCAGCAGGGTAGTGCGCTGCTCGGCCGGTTCCGCAAGAAGGGCCTCGAATTGGACGCGGAGTTCGCTGAATTCTTCTCGCTGCATTACCGAACCTGTGGTCAATGATAACGCGGAGCAGCAAGGCCGCCGCCCATGGCAAATAGAATTTTGGCGGATCTGCCGCTGGCCCAAACTCAATCCCCGTAGGCTTGATTCGCAAATAGTACTAGTGCGATGAGCTATGACGGTCTCCTTTTGCGCATCCCCTCATGTAGGTGAAGGCCGCGAAGCAATAACCGGCCCCCTCGGAGGAGACAAAATGAATACGATCAAACGCTTTGTATGGTTCGCGGCAGGGTTGGCTGCGGTGGCAACGGTAATTACCGTCGGCACGGAGAGGCGCGCCATCGCGCAGGTAGTCAGGGCCGCCCTGGTGAGAAATCAGGATGAGCCAGGTCGAAACCCGTACAGCCAAAACACCACTTGCGATGGAACTGGCTGTAGCTTGACCTTTGCGGCCGTGCCCACCGGCCAACGTCTGGTGGTGACGTTCGTGAACGCAGCCATCGTCGGTGGCGGGGGGGATCCTCTGGTCCTGGCGGGACACGGCCAGGACGCCCGCTACTTGGCTACGACGGATGCCACTTTTTTTAGCGTTGTGAACTCGCCTGTCGTGGCTTACTATGACGCGGGGGAAACACCCACATTGACATGTCAATGCGCCGAAATCGCCCTTGAATCGACGCTGTCCGGCTACTTCATCGCGCTGCCCTAGGACCTATGAACAGCCTAAAACGCTTGGTATGGTTTGCGGCGGGCTTGGCTGCCATCTCCATCGTCATTACCCTCGCAACAGAAAGCCGGGCCATCGCTCAGGTTGTCAGAGCGGCGCTGGTTCGCAACCAGGACGAGCCCGGACGCAATCCTTATTTCGAAACTCGGGGTGACTCCATTTGCGTATCTGGAGCTTGTAACTTGACTTTCTCGCCGGTGCCTGCGGGACAGCGCCTGGTGGTGACATTTGTGAGCACCGGATACAGCGCATTTGCCCCACCACCTCCCTTCGTCATTTTGGAAACCCCGAGCAAGCACGTCCAATGGTTCCAGACGTTCGCCACGGATAGCACTTCTTCCTATATGAGTTCGCCGGTCGTCGCATATTACGATGCCGGCGAAACGCCCGTCCTGCTTTGTAGCGCAGCGGGCGGAACTACTGGCCTCAGCGGAACGCTATCCGGTTATTACATCAATCTGCCTTAAAAGAGGAAATCATGAAAGCATACTATCTACTTGTTCTCGCAATTATAGCCATCTGCCCGGCCGAAGCGGGGACAATTTCGTTCGTCGGAGATTTGCGCGACGACGCAAACGTCATCTCGTGCGGCAGTAGCTGCACGTTGGACGCATCCAACACGGATGCCGACTATGCGCAATGGGCGGCCGTCGTGGATTCATTCACCGTCAGCACCGCCTCTGGCATGCAGGCCGTCACATTTGGCTATGGTGGCGGGGTCAATGGAGCTGGAACGGCCATCGCGCAAGGTGGATTCGAGCCCTATTTGAGCTTGTTTGACTCGAGCGGAGACTTCTTGGCATCAACGTTCTTTGGGACCACGTGCCCGCCAGGCGCCAACATAAACACCAACAGTGGGGAATGTTTTGACGTTTCGCTCGACGGCGGAACCTTGGCGCCGGGCAGCTATCAGGTCGCAATCACCGCGTTCGAAAATATGTCGTTTGCCGAGAACCTGGGGTCGGGCACATTGGCTGACGGTTTCACCGGCCTCGGCAATCTCGCGGGCGGCGAAGATTTGCATTACGCATTCGATGTAATGCTGTCGCCGCACACAGCGGTTCCGGAGCCATCGGCCGGATGGCTGATCTGCGGGGCTCTACTGGCGGCGGCCGGGATACGCCGGATCAAAACGCACGGAGGCAATTTATGAAAAACAAACTGCTCACACTCGTTGGTGTCCTGTCTTTACTCGCAGTGCTCGGCCGATTCTACGCGGTTCCCGCGCTCGCACAAGCAGCACGAGCGGCGCTGGTGCGCGACATCGACAACCCCGCGCTCAACTTTGTTCAAATCAACAGGTCCATATCTCTGCCAGTCTCCGGAGTTTCAGTAAACGCTCACCAGGATCTTCAGTACACCGTTCCTGCCGGACATCGGCTTATGATCGACACCCTGGCGGTGGCAGGTTCTTCGTTAGGTAGCGCCACAGTCACCAGCCCGTTCACCCTCTATGTCGGGGCGACATCTAATGCCTGCGCCAAGAGTTCGCGCCGCCAGCCGTCTTCATGCCCCTGACCTTTACCGGTTCTAGCCCAGCTTTTCTAGGAAACTCCTACGCCAACACAATAAAGCTGCAGGCCTACGCCGATGCAGGTAATTGTCTGGCGGGAGGTGTCCAAATCACCGGAGCGCAGGGTGGCGCTCCGTTCACCGTAGTCATTTCGGGGCATCTCGTCAGTTTCCCCTGATAAGATTCTCCAGGGCTTCAAACCCCAGAGCCTCTGGCATCTCATGGCACCCCATAGACTTGCTTCAATTCTTTAATCTGCTCTTTGCCGGAGCTCTCGCGGGCTTTGAAGTAGGAGTTCATTATGGCCTTGGAGCGCCACCGGCATCCCTCCGGGAAAAGGCACAGATTCTCCTCCGGCAGGCGATGGTGCTGAGATTGCGTGTGCTCGCTCCGGCTATCTTCTTTCCAACGCTCGCATCAGCAGCAGCCCTCGTTATACGAAGTGGCCGGTGATCGGGAAGTTCGTCCCGGAGAACGACGATACCGGAAACTGCGGCGTGCGCGCTTCAAACCTGCGATTGACGGCGAAGTATTTAGAAATCCGTGGGCTTCCGGGTGTTCGCTCTTTCCAACGCGATCCCAACAGAGATAAAGTCCTAAGGCCCCAAAATGGAAGCTCGGCGAAGATTCTCGGACAACGTCGTTTGATGGTGCGGATGAGAGGACTTGAACCTCCACTCCCTTGCGAGAACTAGAACCTGAATCTAGCGCGTCTGCCAATTCCGCCACATCCGCTCGATGGGTGGGACGATCTTATTGTCGAGTAGGCCGCCTTAAACTGTCAACCCGCGTGCCGTCGGATTCGGTCTCCAGCGTAACCGGCTTGCACGAGCGCAGCGTCTCAATCAAGCCCAACACACGCCGCTCGATTTCATCGCGCACCTCGCGGAAGACTTCCTCCGGCTCGCCGATCGGGTCGTACACATCCCACTCTTCCACCGGCACGGGATTTCTCAACTGCAGCTCGAACCCCGACATGTTGATGATCAGGTCGACACTGCCTTCGGCCAGGCCGGCGACGCGATCCATTTCTTTGGGGTACAGATCGCCCAAGTCAATGTTCTTTTCGAGCATCACGACGTGTGTGAGCGGAGCCAGAGCCAGCGCCGGCGCAAGTCCAGCGCTCTGCGCTTCCATAACGTCCGAGCCGAACGCTCTCGCGAAACCCTCCGCCATTGGACTTCGACAAGCATTGCCAAGACATACGAATAACACCCGAGTAATCGCCACTGCTATTAGTCTAGCGAAGGATGCTCACTTCTCAGCGCCGTTAAGGGATTTTCTCGAGGAACATAAGGTGAACACGTGCGTCGCTGGTGAGCTCCGGATGAAACGTCGCAGCCAGATGCCGGCCTTGTTCCACTAACACCGGATCGCCCTCGTAACTAGCCAACACCTTGGCGTCCTTGCCAACGCGGCGAATGATGGGGGCGCGGATGAACACCGCTTCCAGTCCGCCGTCCATTCCCTGCGGATGTAGATGCGCGATGCGGCTGTCGATCTGCCGGCCGTAGGCGTTGCGCTCCACCTGCATGTCCATCAACCCGAGCGAAGCCTGCGGCGAGTTTGCAACATCGGTCGCGAGCAGAATCGCGCCCGCGCAGGTTCCAAAGATCGGCCGCCGCCGCCCGAACTCGCGCAGCGGATCGAGCAGCTTCTCTCGCTCCAGCAACTTCACCATCGTGGTGCTTTCGCCGCCCGGAATAACAAGTCCCTGGACGTTTTCCAGATCCGCGGCGGTTCGAACTTCCACGGCTTCGGCGCCCGCCCGCTCCAGAGCCCGCTGGTGCGCCTCGAAATCCCCTTGCAGCGCCAGCACACCGACACGCTTCCTACTGCCCGCCCCCATCACCAGCCTCGCGTTTGCAATAGCTCCGATTCAGGCAACTTCGCAATGTCGATGCCGAACATCGCCGTACCGAGCTCTTCACTCGCTTCCAGCAGCTTGGCGGGATCGTTGTAGTAAGTGGCCGCCTTCACGATCGCCCGCGCCCGCGCTTCCGGGTCCGACGATTTGAAAATGCCCGAGCCGACGAACACCGCCTCCGCGCCCAATTGCATCACCAACGCAGCATCGGCGGGCGTGGCGATTCCGCCGGCCGAGAAGTTGGGGACGGGCAGCTTGCCGTGTTGCGCTACATATTCCACCAGCTCCAGCGGCGCTTGATGCTTCTTCGATTCAGCCACCAGCTCTTCATGCCCCAGCACCGTGAGCTGCTTCATCTCTTTCACGATGGTCCGGATGTGACGCACTGCTTCCACAATGTTCCCCGAACCCGCTTCGCCCTTGGTGCGGATCATGGCCGCGCCCTCGGCAATCCGGCGCAGAGCTTCGCCCAGATTCCTCGCGCCGCACACGAAGGGCACCTTGAACGCTCGCTTATCGATGTGGTGCTCTTCATCGGCCGGCGTCAGCACTTCGCTTTCGTCGATGTAATCCACCGCCAGCGCTTCCAGGATGCGCGCTTCCATGAAATGCCCGATGCGAGCCTTGGCCATCACCGGAATGCTCACCTGCTGCATGATCTCGCGGATCTTCGCGATCGGCGCCATGCGCGCCACTCCGCCCTCTTTGCGAATGTCGGCCGGCACGCGCTCCAGCGCCATCACCGCGGTGGCGCCCGCCTTCTCGGCAATCACAGCCTGCTCGGCGTTGGTGACGTCCATGATCACGCCGCCCTTCAGCATCTCGGCCAGCCCGGCTTTCAGGCGGAAGCTCTCATCCAAAAACATAACGTTCTCCTCCCTTCCAATCTCTTACACTAGCGCAGCCGATTCGGCCATCGGCGCATGCGCGCGCACGCGCTCCAATTCTTCCTTGAATATCCGGCCCAGAATCGCGAGGCCCGAACGGATCTCTTCCGGCGTCATCCCGGCGAAACTGATGCGCAGACCATTCGGCTGCGGCCGCGATACCGCGAAAAACTTCCCGGGCAAATAGTTCACGCCTTCCCGCTCGGCGCGTGGCAGCAATTCCGCGGCATCCAGTGAGCCTGGCAGTTCGATCCACAAGCTCATCCCGCCGCGCGGCCGCGTGAATCGCGTTCCCGCCGGAAGATACGCCCCGCAAGCGTCGAGTGCGGCCTCGCAATCGCTCCCGCCCGGCTACCAGCATGCGCTCGCGATGCTGCTCCAGCCGCCCCGATTCCGCGAACCGCAACAGCACGGCCTGCGAAAGCTGATCGGTGTGCAGATCGCTCCACTGCTTCGTTTCCGTCAACCTCTCGATGAGCGGACGCGGCGCGATCACCCAGCCCACGCGCAACCCCGGAAACGCCACTTTCGAAAAACTGCGCAACAGAACCGTTTCACCCGCCTCGTCAAGATGTTTGATCGCGGCAATCGGCTCGCCTTCGTAGGCCAGAGCGCTGTAAATGTCGTTCTCGATCACCATCACGCCCGCGGCCTGCGTGATTCGTAGAAGGTTCTTGCGCGCGGCCAGCGGCATCGTCGCGCCAGTCGGATTCTGAAAATTCGGCGTCACGCAAAGCAAGCAGCGGACGCTCGCGCGCGATCACTCGCTCCAAGATTTCCAGATCGATGCCATCCCTCCCAACCGGAATACCGATCAGCCGCGCTCCCGCGCGTTCGAAAACATTGCGCACGCCGAGATACGAGGGATCTTCGATCAGCACGGTTGCACCCTGACCGACGGTTCTTTGCAGCAAATCGAACGCCTGCTGGCAGCCGCTCGTGATCAGGATGTCGTCGGACTCGCGCGCCACGCCTTCGGCCCGCGCCTGTTCCATCAAATAGCGCCGCAACGGCGGATGGCCCGCGGGGGACCCGAGCTGCAGGATCGACGCCACGTCGGGGCTCGCAATCACTTCGGCGCACGTCTTGCGAAATTCTTCCAGCGGAAATAGCAGCTCGGAAGGACGCGATCGCGAGAAACTGGCCGCCCCGGTAGCAGGCCCAATCGCGGCAGGTTCCGGCGTAACCACACCACCAGAAACGAAGCTTCCCCGCCCCACGTGCCCCGTGATCAAGCCCTCGGACTCGAGCAGCGCATAGGCCGCCGAAACCGTGGTCCGGTTCAGTCCAATTTGGCCAGCCAATTCGCGAGTGGCCGGCAAACGGCTCCCCCTGGCAACCGCGCCCGTCTCAATCAACCCCTTCATTTGATCGTGGAGTTGACGGAAAAGAGGCGTCTTATCCCGCGGATTCAGTGGGCCAATCGGAAGCATGCCAAACCATCCAAATCTTACCACATTGGCTGGTCCAAGCTGCGACGCGAGCGGGAGTCACTTCAAATGCTGGAGGGACCGCTCCAGACAGATTTCGTCCATTTCCCGGCATGACGCAGTGGACCGCTGTCGCATGGTCAGTTTCAAAACCGTGTCGCGGGCCCCCAACGAAGGCAACAATCTTGCTAACATCAATCTTGACATGCGCCACGTGTCGGGTTACGGTTCGGGATGATAAAGACAATCCGCCACAAGGGACTGAAACGACTTTTCGAAGACGACGACCCGCGCGGCGTAAACCCGGAACACGTCGAGAAACTGCGGGATATTCTGGCGACGCTTCATGCCGCGCCTGCTGTTCCTCATATGGACTTGCCCGGGTTTCGGTTGCATGCGCTGAAAGGGCGGATGAAAGGCTTCTGGGCCGTGACCGTGCGGGCCAACTGGCGGGTGATTTTCCGCTTTGATGGCGATGCGGAGGACGTTGATTATGTCGATTACCACTGAAAGGAAGCAAGCCGTGACTATGAAAAACCCACCGCATCCTGGAGGCGTCGTTCTGCGTCAGTGCATCGAGCCGTCAGGTTTAACCATCACCGAGGCCGCCGAACGCTTGGGCGTAACGCGCAACACGCTTTCGGAACTGGTCAACGGGAAGCGTGGCATATCTCCCGAAATGGCCGTGAGGCTGTCCAAAGTTTTCGGCGGTGCGGAGGAAGGCTGGCTTGTGCAGCAGGCACAATACGATCTCGCCCACGTTCGGCGCAGTCACATAAAGCTGAAAAAGCTGGAACTGGTTTAGTCAACGTCTCAGATGACCGTAACCGTTCACGAATGGCTGAAAGACTCGGTCCCGGTCGTTGTCTCCATAGCCGTCTTGTTCGTGACGCTCTCGTTTAACGGGTGGCAAAAACGCCTTGCGAAGCAAAAGCTACGCCACGATCTGTACGACCGAAGGATCGCAATATATGTCGCCTTTTGGGAACTCCTGACGGCCCTCCCCGACACCAAGAAAAGCGACGACGACTTCAAGGCGCTCCTTCTCAAGGCCAACAGTGCGCGTTACCATGTGAACTTGCCGACCTACTTAGAGCAGCTATGCACGCAGATCAACGAGGAAGTTATCGGCCCCATCATGTATCTGGATGCTATGAATAAACAGATTGCTGCGATTCAGAACGATCCCGAAGCCGTCAAAAAGCGTGTAGAAGCAGCGGCACGCCTCGGCGCGGCCAAACTTGATATTCCTCAGCGTCACCTTAAAGAACTCAACCAAGAGTTTGCAGAATTAAAACTTACAGATTTCTGGAAATGACGCCGCCCTGCTATCGCGTTTTATCCGCCAGCCCCAAGGTTCTGAAACGATGCTCCTCGGGGTGATCTTCTTCATACGCGAGGAAAACGCGCAATCGATCTCCTTGAGCGACTTGACGGTTGAATTCCGCGCGGTAACTCGATGGCTCAAAACTGCGCGGGGGGCCCAGAGACGAGATACGAACGTTGATTATCGATCACGTCGAGACACCCCTCGGAGAATTGAAGCGGACCTAGGATGTCCGGTTTGCCGCCCGCGCTTGTCCAGAAGCCGGCTTGCCGAAGATCACCGCCGATAAACGTCCCTTCGCGCTGAGGACGAAATCACTTCAAATGCTTAAGGGACTGCTCATTTTCCAAACACATTTCGTCCATCAGGTCGGTATCGACCATGATGCGCTGCTTAAGTTTGACAGTCCACGGCTTGGTGTAAGCCTTGGGATCGTCGACCGTGACCTCGATATCGATGTGCCCGTAATCCGGGCGTCGGATTTGCTCGCGAACTTTGGCCGCTTCGGTCAACACGCTTCCGTTCCAATCGATCCAAGTGTCGTCGCGGAGTCCGATCGTATCGATCACCAGCGTGTCGCCGGCCCATCTACCCGACGAATATCCTTGCAACGAGGGGTTCGGATCCTGGGGCAACGGCCGAGCGTCCGTGAATACCTGGCGGTAGCCGGCGTTCAGTTCATTGAGCATAACCAAAAGGCCTGGCTTGTGGACGAACTTCAGCAAATGCGGCATCCCGTACGCGCGAAGAAAGTTATCCGGCCAGCACCGGATGTGGGGGTCGTCTTTCGCCAGGTTGTCGGTGCGCTCTTTGGTGAGTGCCGCAAGCCAAGGCTGATAAGGCAACCCTCCGGGAAGATCGATACCGATATTGGCCATTTGGCGCGAGCCAACGATTGCGGTCGGGTCACCAGGAGATTGCGCGTCAGGCGAGCTTTTCGGATCCCTCGGACTTGGCAGATCCTTGGGACTCGACAAGCCATGCGCGCGGCGATCAAAGGGCTCTCCGGTGGTCCAGACTCCAGAAAAGTCGGGCTTGCCGTCTGGCATGCGAGGGGCCGCGGCAAACATGTCCACGTGGCCGTCGGTCTTGCGTGGCACTCCCGCGGTCGGATACTTCAGCCATTGAGCGGCCAACCGCGGGGACGCTGGGGGCATGCCCAGGATAACGACAGCAGCGATCGCGAGCGCTCTCATCGGCTAAAGCATACACCAGGTGCAGACGGGCTGTTTGCGACCTTAGGGCCGCTGAATCAGCTCCACCCGGTTGCCGGCCGGATCGATCGCGATGCCGATGACGATGCCAGTGTTTCCGAACGGACGCGGATCGCCTGTCATCGAGCCGCCGGCCGCCTTGATCGCCGCGACTGTCGCCGTCATGTCTTTCACGTTCAGGATCACGTGCGCGATCGGATCCTTTACGTCATCGGACTCGCGATGCATGATCACGATCGGTTCGCTTTTGTTGGCCTTTGCGGCGTCGACCGTCGGACCGAAGTTCACAAAGACCTCCGGCCCTCCAGGTGCATTGATCCGATTGACCTCCTCCATGCCGAACGCGGTTTGATAGAACTTCGCCAGCGTAACGGAGTCTTTCGCGCCGATTCGCACCGAGTTCAGCGTCACTTGAGCAAGTGCGGCGCTCGCGAGCAGTAGCATGGCCGATACCGCCATCGCGGTTGTGTAAAGGCTCTTCATCGAATTCTCCTGTAGTGCTTCCCATTCATCATAGACTGCGCCGGTGTCAAATGAACAACTACTGAAACGCGCCCACGCAAACAGTCACGGATCGAAACGCCTTACTTGGTTCGTTGAAGGCGAACGGTTACGCGCTCTTCGTTGGCCCAAGTCTGCTTGAACGTGAAATCGCCATCTTTAGTTACGTCGCCATAAGGGCTGTGTATCTGGCCCTCGGGTGTAACCTGGCACGAATACCCATTTGTGACGGGGTTTCGCGTTCGCGCTTCGGACATGACGCGCTGGTGCATGTCATACGTGGACTCATTGTTGCGCTTGAAATCGTTCGTAAAGCTGGTTTCCTTAATGACGCTGCAGTTGCCGCCTGTTCCGATCCGAAAAGTGTAAAGCTCATAGTAGTAGGAGAAGTTTCCATTGACATTGTCCGAGCCGTAGCTCGTGCCGCCGGCCCACTCGCCCACCCATTTTGAAGCGGCTTTCAGGGAAGACAAGGTGGTCCTGACAATTTCCTGGCCGGGTTTCTCGGTGCGTACGGTGCTCTCCCAATTGACGTCGCCGGACTTAGCCTCGATCAGATGAGCACCGAGATCGAGCCTGACCAGTTTGCTGTCGCCCGCAGCCAAAGCGCCTAGGTTCTGGCCATCCACGCGTAGCGTGCAAGGTTGATCGACAAAGATCAGCAGGCTCGACGCACAGTCGGTGCAGTTAATCTTCTGTTGGCCGTAAGCGACGGAGCTCACGACCAAGAGGAACAGGATGAAAGTAAGTGTTGTTTTCATATTGGACTCCTTTAACGGCACTTGGACGAGTAGTAATCCACCGAGGCGTGCCATTCCACGTGCTCGCCATAACCCGCCTCTCTTAACGACTGCTGTCGATCCCGCTCGGCCTGCGATTCTGTGTCTCTGACGTCGACGTACGAGAAAGAAACCGAGTAATTCTCGCCGCAACTGCTCTTGACCACTTGATGCAAAAAGATCTTCGTGTCCTGAATAATCCGGGAGCCGGAAACCTCCGCCGGGCAGAATGCAAACGTCTGGGAAACAAACTTCATCCGCGGGGGCTTGCCGGGTTCTTTGCAATCCACGTTCGTGGAGATGTATCCGTACTGGAACGGCTCCGCCGCAGCCGCGCTGAGGCAACTGAGGATGAGCAAAACTGTGGCGCGCTTAAGATACAGCACTGAGCGTAACGTTTTCATGGTTTTCTCCTTTCGAAAATTGACCGCCTTTAACTTTCCTGACGTGATGCATCGCTTGGCATTTTGGTAGCGGCGCCAGAACCGGGGAGGGCCCAAGCGCCGCTGTCAATCGGGACCTCATTCCCGTTCAATGCGCGTGATTCGAATGATCGGCTGGGAGCGCGAATTCGCGGTGAACGCCGACCAGCCGCCAAAGGTTTGGCCCGGTCCCAACGAACCCGGGAAAACGTCCTGATCGGTGCGGTATTGGCCGGTGTTGGCATCAATGTAGCTGTAACTGAATTCCAGATACTTGATCCGGTTGTAGCCGTCGTTCCGAAACTTCCATGTGTAAGTGGCATTGTCGACCGGCGCGAAGCTGACCGACACATTGTCTCCGACGGGCAGGAAGTAGCTCCAGTTGTCAGCGAGGATCGTAGCTGCGGTAATGCAGCTGATGACCAGCAACAGCGCGGCGCGCCTCCCCCCTGCGGTTCCGGCAAAGCGGCGCATCGTTCCAAACAATACGGGTCGTAACGCTTTCATAGGTTCCTCCTTTTTCAAGCCCACCGTGGGCTCACCTCTCTATGCGCGAAATGAAAACAGAAGGGGCAAACAGACCAGCGCGGGGTGGTAAAACTATTCGCACTAAAGCCGGGGCTGGCCATCCCGGAAATGCTCGCCCGATTCGAGCGCGAGCCAATGCCTCTGGCAGCCGGCGACCTTGTGTATCCTAATGCTGATAAGCAGCGTGCCTGTGGACATCTGAATCAAGGGCTGGACTCGATGGAAGACAATCAATAGGAGGAGTTCGATGAATCGTATTGCTCTTAAGTGGATCGTGCTGCCGGCCGCGCTACTGGCGCCGGCGGTGAGTTTCGCGCAGGTCGCCTGCACGCGGGACGGCTTGCAAGCTGCCACCGATCTCTATATCGCGGCTCAAGTGAAGGGCGATCCCTCCGGCATGCCGCTGGCGAAGGGACTCGCTTATATGGAGAACCAGCAGATGGCCGATATCCAATCGGGGGTCATCCAAAAACCGCTGAAGATCGATTTTCATCGAACCCTGATTGACCCGGCGACTTGTCAGACGTTTACCGAGGTGATCGTTACCGACAAAAGCCATCCGTACGTACTCGGCACGCGCCTGAGGGTGAATCACGACAAGATCGTCGAAATCGAATCCATGGTGACTCAGCCAGGTGATTGGCTGTTCAACGCCGATAACTATTTCAAGTGGTCGCCGGGTGAGGACTGGGGAGTGATCCCGGCGGGCCAGCGCGATACCCGCGACACCCTGGTTTCAGCAGCGAATGCTTACCTCGACGCTTTCCTTGAGAAGAAGCTCGACCTAGTACCGTGGGGAACCCCGTGCAATCGGACCGAAGGCGGCATCCGCACCGGGAAGGGCTTGCCGGACGACAGTTGCACCGTCGGGGTGCCCGCCGGGGTCAACATCGTCGCGCGGCGCTTCATCGTCGACGAAACGATTGGAGCGGTTGTCGCGTTTTGCAATTTCGGTGTCGGTGGACTGCCGGATACCCACCTCTTTCGGCTGGAAAAGGGCAAGCTCCGCTACGTGCACACACTGACGCACGTGCCGCCCGGCAGGCAGGTTCCGCGAGTTGGCCCGGGCCAAGGGCAGGGGCCTGCGTCCAACAGCCCGGCGCCCGGCAACCAGAAATGAACTGAATCCTCGCCGCCGGCGCTCGTCGACGGGCACCGGGACTCGTGTGGGCGCCTCCCCGGCTTGCGCAGCGGGCGTGCCCCTGGTAGCATTCCGTATGCCCGATTCGGCATTGCCTATGCGCGATTCCGCTTGGGTGGCACATTCCGCCACAGCCATCCCAGCCACGACTGCTCATCCACGGCACTCCGCCCTCGTCCGAGTCACTCATTGGATCACCACCATATGCTTTCTCGCCCTGCTCGTTACAGGAATCGAAATCTTGATCTCTCACCCGCGCTTCTATTGGGGCGAAGCCGGTAACATAAACACTGCTCCGCTGTTCAAAATTCCGATCCCGGCCTCCCGGCAAACCGTGCCCACTGGCTACGGCTACGTGCTGCCGGACCAGAACGGATGGAGCCGGTATCTCCACTTTCAATCTGCCTGGCTGGTGGTGCTCACCGGCCTGCTGTACGTAATTTCCAGTTTCTTTAGCGGACATTTGCGGAACAATTTGCTTCCGGCTGGTGCCGATCTTTCGTGGCACGCCCTCTCCTCTACCATCGCGGATCATTTGCGCTTCCAGCCATCGGCCGAGGAAGAATCCTGGTCGTATAACGTGCTTCAACGCCTCACTTACCTCGGAGTCATCTTCGTTTTGTTCCCCTTGGTCATCTGGACGGGTTTAGCGATGTCACCCGCCTTCGCGTCGGTGTTTCCGTCTGCCGTTTCCGTCCTGGGCGGCCAACAATCCGCGCGCACCATTCATTTCTTCGTCACCGTGCTCCTGGTCCTTTTCCTGTTGATTCACGTCATGATGATTTGTCTAACCGGATTTAGGCGCCGCATGCGAGCCATGATCACAGGTAACCCTGGTACAGATCGCTAGTATCGATAAGGAGCGCCCATGAACGATCTCTCACGCCGCAAACTGATCACCGCCGGTATCGCGACGGTCGCGGGCGCATCGGGCCTCGTAGCAGCGAAAAGCATTGCGGAACGTCACGGACTGATCCCGCCAGACGGCGGCGGTTTCTATGGCCCGGGTGAAACGCTTAACTACGCGTCCCAGCGCATTTTGGCCCGCCACTCCCTGGCCCGCGAATTCCCTCCCAGCGAGATTTCGAACCCGCCCTTCGCCAACGAAGTCGCCCCATTGGGCGACGAGTTCAAGCGCTCTCAGGCGGCAGCGTTTGCCGATTGGCGGCTCGCGGTGGATGGCATGATCGCGCGCCCGGTATCGTTTTCGCTTGCCGAACTTAGGAAATTTCCTTCGCGCAGCCAGATCACTCACCTGGCTTGTGAAGAGGGCTGGTCCTATATCGCTCAATGGACCGGCGTGCCGCTCTCCCACGTTTTGGATTTGGTGGGGACCCTCCCCCAAGCCCGCTACGTTGTCTACCGCTCCATTCAAACCGACTGGTGGGACAGCATTGATATGGCCGATGCCATGCATCCGCAGACTCTCGTCGCTTATGGAATGAATGGCGGTGAGCTTCCCGTCGGAAACGGCGGCCCTCTCCGGCTGCGTGTTCCACGCCAGCTTGGCTACAAAAGCGTCAAATACATCACGCGCCTGACCGTAACCGACGATCTCAAACGGTTTGGACAGGGCTTGGGCTCGGCATCTCCGGAAGGCGGTTACGCCTGGTACGCCGGCATCTGACCCCTATTTCCGCCCCGGCCAAATCCCAAAATCCCTGTCCGCCAACTGGCCAAACCACGAGACACCGGCTAATTCCCGCAATATAATCATAGGAGCCATGAAAAAGACAACCTGTTTCACGCTGGCCGCTATCGGAGTGCTTGCCTCGGCACTCCCGCTGTTCGCACATCACGCCTTCGCCGCCGAATTCGACACCAACAAGCCCGTTAAATTGAAGGGCACCGTCGTAAAAATAGAGATGGTGAATCCCCACGCCTGGTTTCACGTTCTCGTGAAGAACGATGATGGGACCACCACCGAATGGGCCATCGAAGGAGGCTCGCCCAACGCGCTTGTTCGCCACGGTTTTACCAAGAACTCCATTCCGATTGGAACGGAAGTCATTTTTGAAGGCTTTCAGGCCAAAGATGCGTCGCACCGCGCCAACGGCCGCGACATTACGTTCCCCGACGGAAAGAAGATTTTCCTGGGTTCATCCGGACCCGAGGGCCCGCCGGAAGATGGGAAGACCGGAGACGGCAAGTAGCAGGAGTGATCCCCATGCGCTCAATCCTCGACACTGCAGTCCGTACTCTGATCGGCGGCAATATCGCTCTGTTCGTGCTTGGCTCTGCCGCCAACGCGCAGTTGCCGCCCGTGAAGCTCGGCCCCACGCCGACTGAATCGAACTTCTTCATCGCCACGCCGCCCAACTGGGTGCAGCCGAAGACGCCCTGGGGCGATCCGGATCTGCAGGGAATCTGGCCGATCTCCTACGTGGGAACGGTGTCGCTCCAGCGTTGCGTCCCGGCTTTCGGCGCTCGGCCACCGGCCGGTAGCCCGCCTTGCGATCCGCACAAGGCCTTCCTAACTCAGGCGGAATTCGACGCTATCCAGACCAGGGTCGCCAAGCAGCCTGACCGCTACAAGGAAGACGTCAAGAATGGCGAAGCCGGCCGAGCGTTCCTCGCCGGCATCATGGACAATTTCACTCCTCAGCGTCAAACCTCCCTGATCATGGACCCGCCCGACGGCAAACTTCCCGAAATGACACCCGAAGGCAAGCGTCTCTCCAGCCTCATGAAGAGTAGCTGGCCGCTTCCCGGCGAGAAGCTGACATTCGATTCCTACACCGACTTCGACAGTTGGGACCGCTGCATCACGCGCGGGCTGCCGGCATCCATGTTCCCCTTCCGCTATAACAATGGACTCCAGATCATCCAGTCGCCCGGTTACGTGGTCCTCCGCATGGAAATGATTCACGAAGCGCGCATCGTTGCGATGAACGCTCCGCCCCCGTCTCCGGCCATCAAAGAGTGGCTGGGCGTTTCGCGAGGACACTGGGATGGAAATACTCTCGTCGTGGAAACCACCAACTTCAAGCCTGGTGCGTCCGCCACCAACACTGGCGTAGGCGGCTCGCCCGCGGGAAACCGTTTCCCCATCAGCGATCAAATGAAGATGACGGAACGCTTCACTCGCCTCAACAACGACTTTCTGATCTACAGCATTACCGTCGAGGATCCCGTGGTGCTCACGCGCTCGTGGACGGCACGCTTTCCGCTGAAGCTCGACAACGGCTTCCAGATCCTGGAGTACGCGTGTACGGAAAATAACGACATGATTCCTCATTGGGTCAGCGTCTCGCGAGCCGAGCGTGCCCAGGAGGCTGCCAAGGCCGCGGCGCAACACCAGAAGGAACAACATTGATGAACATCCGGATCGCGGCCGCCATTTCGCTGGCGCTTGCCGTTGTTTCTCCGCTGAGAACGCTGGCCGCGATCTCGGATCCCGTCAAAACGAAGGATGGGAAAGTATCAGGTGTCGCTTTGAGTTCGGGCGTTCACGCCTTCAAAGGGATCCCGTTCGCGGCGCCGCCGGTGGGCGCCTTGCGCTGGAAAGAGCCACAGCCCGCCACGCCGTGGAAAGGTGTGCGCAAAGCCGACACGTTCGGTAATGTATGCGTGCAGCCATCACAGCCCAAGCGCGTCCCGAACAACGTCGCCGTCGATCTGCCGGATTCGCCCAAGATGAATGAGGACTGTCTCTACTTGAACGTCTGGACGGAAGCGGCGCGCGCGAACGCCAAGCTGCCCGTGCTGTTCTGGATTTACGGCGGCGCATATACCGAAGGCGCCGGGTCCAGCCCGCATAACGATGGCGAGGCGCTCGCCCACAAGGGCGTCGTGCTGGTCACGTTTAACTACCGGCTCGGGGCATTCGGTTTCTTCTCGCATCCTGAATTGACCAAGGAGTCCGGCCACAACGCGTCCGGCAACCAGGCGCTAATGGACACCATCGCGGCGCTGCACTGGGTGCAGAGCAATATCGCTGCATTCGGCGGCGATCCGGACAACGTCACCATTTTCGGTCAGTCCGCCGGCGCAGCCATGGTCGGCGGTTTGGTCGGATCTCCCGTGGTCAAGGGCCTGTTCCATCGCGCCATCGCGGAGAGTGGGCAATGGATGGGACTCGGCCTGGCGCCCATGACTCCGCTCGCGCGCGCCGAACATCCAGCACCGCGGTTCCGCGGAGGCCCTCCCGGCGCCCAAAAGGCCGCGCCCGAGGAAACGCCGAAAGATTTTCCGCCTTTAGCGGATCTGCGGGCCCTGTCCACCGACGACGTGGTGAAGACGCTGCGCGGCTCCGGCATGATCATCGACGGCTGGATTATCCCCGAAGATCTTTCGATCACCTATGCCCAAGGCAAGCAGAACGCCGTGGACGTGATCGTCGGCTCCAACAAGGACGAGCATCTCGCAATGGGCGGCAACGTTGCGTTCCGCGATACACTCGCGTGGTCCATGCGCCTGTTCGCCGAGCGCCAGACCGCGATCGGCAAACACGCCTATTGGTACTTGTTCACGCATGAGCCGCCGGTCGAGCCCGGTGTCCGGAATCTGAAGGCGACGCACGCCGCCGAGATCCCGTATGTTTTCGAAACTCTCGCCGCCCCGCGTTCGATCCCGGATCTGAGTTCTCCCCGCTTGGCCGCTGCGTCCGAGCAGGACCGTGCTCTCGCCGACATGATCTCGTCCTACTGGGTGAATTTTGCAAAGACAGGCGACCCGAACGGCAAGGATCTCCCCGAATGGCCGGCCTTCAAAAACCGCGACATGCCGCCGCACATCCTCGGCGAGGTCAACGAGTATCCGAGCGCCGACGTTTTGAACGCGTATGACGAGCGGTACATGAAATTGCTAGACACCTTAACGTCAGCCCAGAAGTAGCGCTGAACCCCTGAGCCTTCTCGCGTAGTTACTTCGGTGCAGCCTGCGTGGCCGAAACCACTGTTTCAATCGCATCGAACAATTCACGCGAGTGAATCGGCTTAGAAACGTAGCTATCCATCCCGCTGGCCATGAAACGCTGCCTGTCGCCTGCCATGGCGTGCGCCGTCATCGCAATAATTGGAACGTGGGCCCCGGTGATCTTCTCTTTATGGCGAATCACGGTGGTTGCTTCCACTCCGTCCATGGACGGCATCTGCACATCCATTAGCACCACATCGAAAGTGTCGGTATCCAGGGCTTGGATCGCCTTCAGACCGTCCGGTACAACGACTACGGAATGCCCTGCCTTTTCCAACAGCCGCGTCGCCAGCCGTTGATTTACGGCATTGTCCTCGGCGAGCAGCACGCGCAGCGGCCGGCGTGCCTCGGGCAACGTGGGCTGAACAATTCGGTCGTCCGGCTGACCGGCGTCGGCAGGCGGCGCGGTTACTTTCAGCAGCGTCTCGAGCAGGTCGGATTGCGATACGGGTTTGATCAAATAGGCGGCAATCCCCAGGTGCTTGCACCGCGCGGCATCCCCTCGCTGCCCGCCGGAGGTCAACATCACGGTCGCAGGCACATTGAGCTGTGGCGTTTTTTGAATCTCCTCGATCAACATGAAACCGTCCATGCCGGGCATATGGCAGTCGACAATCATAAGACGGAACGGGTTGCCCGCAGCATGAGCTTGCTTCAGAGCGACAAGCGCACTCTCTCCGCCTGGCACGGCAGTCGGGCGCATGCGCCAAAACGTTAGAATCGTTTCGAGAATTTGACGGTTCGTTGCATTGTCATCTACCACTAGCACCGGCAGGTCATCGAGTATTGCCGGATCGGCGGTGAACGCTCTGGAGTTCGTTGCGGAGCTGTGTCCGAAGCGAGCCGTAAAGTGAAACGTGGATCCGCGGCCCGGTTCGCTCTCAACCCACACTCTTCCCTCCATCATCTCTATCAATCGAGCGGAAATTGCAAGCCCCAAACCCGTGCCGCCGTATTTTCGCGTTGTGGAAGCGTCGGCCTGGCTGAATGGCTCAAAGATGAGCTTCTGCTTCTCTTCAGGGATACCGATACCGGTGTCTCGCAATGAGTAGTGCAGGCTGAAGCCGTCTTCGTCCTGGCTCTCCGGCTCCACTCGCAGAACAACCTCGCCCTGCTCGGTAAATTTGATCGCGTTTCCTACCAGGTTGAGAACCACCTGCCGCAGACGAACGGGATCGCCGGTGACATAGTCAGGTACTTCGGGCGGCACAAAGTACGCGAGCTCGAGGTTCTTTTCATAGGCGCGCGCTGCCAACGTCTTCATCGCTTGCCCCAGGTGATCCCTCACGTTAAATTCCACAACGTCCAGGCTGAGTTTCCCGACTTCGATCTTTGAAAAATCCAGGATGTCGTTGAGAATCGTCAGCAAGGAATCCGCCGAATATTTCACCGCGTTCAAATACTCTCGCTGAACCAAATCGAGCTCTGTGTCAAGCGCAAGTTCGGTCATCCCCAGAATGCCGTTCATGGGCGTGCGGATTTCGTGGCTCATATTAGCCAGAAAGTCAGATTTTGCCCGATTTGCCGCTTCTGCGGCGGCGACCATCTCCTTCTCATTGGTGATGTCGAGCGACGCGCCGATCAGCCGCCGCGGCTTGCCGTCCACGAATTCCACCTGAGCCGTGCTGCGCCGCCAGCGAATGACTCCCGGCTCCGGCACGATGCGGAAATCAACGCAGTAAGGCTCGCCCGTGGCGAATGCCCGGTCGGACCCTTCGGCGAGCAAAGCGCGGTCGTCCGGATGTACAACTTGCCGGACTAAGTCGACGTGCGTTCCAACGCTCGCGTCGTCCACGCGTTCCAACGCGGCCCAGGCCTCTGAACCCTTCACCACGCCGGTGACGAGGTCCATCTCCCAAATCCCAAAAGTCGCGGCTTGCTCGGCTAGTTTGACGGTATGCAGATAACGCTGCAGCTTCTGCTCCGAGAACATCCGCTCGATGGCGATACCGGCGATGCGCGCTCCCGATTCGGCGATCTCCAGTTGTTCCTCGGACGGACTGCCGGGCAGGCGATGGTACACAGCCAAGACACCAGCGGCAGCTTGGGCCGAATCGCGGATTGGCAGGCACCAGCACGATCGCACGCCATAAAGTGCCGCGAATTCCCGCACCTGTTCGGACGTCGATGGAGCGAGCATGTCGGGAACAATGACAAGTTTGTTCTGGACGGCCGACCAGCTCGAGAGGCAGTTGTCGGGCTCCAACGGGAGGCGGCTCGTATTGAACTTTGGCCCGGCCGGAAGCCCTCCGCGCGAACCTTCCACCAGGCACTTCTCCTCGTTATCGACGAAGAAAATCGCGCAGTAACAGTTGCCGGTGAGTTGCTCGATTCCCTCGCTCAGTTCGGCTAGTACGCGTTTGCAGGGCGTACCTCTCGCAATGAGCTCCAGGACGTGCCGCTCACGCTCAAGCTGGGCGAGGGTGGCGTTGGATAGAGTTAGCTCCTCGGACATTGCCTTGAGTGGATTGACACGGCTTTCTATCGGCTGCTCAGAGCCAGAACGATAGGGGCCGAGTCATCCACCAGCGACCTCCACCAAATAGCTCTCTTCCGGAGAACTGACATGTTACATTAGACGGAAATCCCAGAGGCGATATATGAACGCCCGGCTCGCCCTCATACTGGTGTGCGCTAGCGCCCATTCGCAGGACCTATCCGCGCGTTTGGACGCCTTGCTCGCGCACCACACCGAAAGCAACGGCCCAGGACTCGCGGCGATTGTAATTCACAGTGGACGTGCCCTCTATCGCAAGGGGCTTGGCATCGCCGATCTCGACGCGCATGCGCCCATCACGCCGGAAACGCAATTCCTTCTCGGGTCGATAACAAAACAGTTTACGGCGCTGGCCATTCTGGTTCTTCAGGAGCGCGGCAAACTGCACCTGGAAGATCCTTTGTCGAAGTTCTGCCCGGAGTTCCCCCCTTATGCCGGCACCATCACGATCCGCCATCTGCTGAACCACACGTCGGGCTTGCCTGACTACGAAGAGCTTCTGCTGGGCAAGGTTGATTACGGCAAACTATTTCAGTCTTCGAAAGGCCCGCGCGCGGCCCATGAATTCAGCAACGCCGAAGCCTTGCGTGTCCTGAGCCATCAGGAGATGCTGCGCTTCTCGCCGGGCGAGAAGTTCGAATACAGCAATTCCGGATACGTCGTGCTCGCCCAGGTCATCGAGCGCCTGAGCGGCATGCGCTACGCGGAGTTTCTAAAGCAAACCATCTTCGATCCGCTCGGCATGCATGACACCCTTGTCGTCGATGAGCGCCACCAACGAGTGCCGCGCCTTGCGATGGGGTATGGCAAGCGCAACGGTGAGTGGCGCGATATCGCGTACACTCCAGAGAACAATATCTACGGCGAAGACGGAATCTACAGCACGGTCGATGATCTGCAGAAGTGGGACGACGCCTTATACACCGAAAAGCTGGTGCGCCGCTCCACCATGGACACCGCATTTCAGCCCGGGCACACAAACGACGGCCAGCCCATCGACACCTATATGACGGCCATCTTGAAGCGGCCAACCTCGTACGGGTTTGGCTGGTTCATTTCATTCCCCAGCGGCACATTAGAATTGGAACACGGTGGATTCTGGTCGGGGTATCGCAGCTACATCATCCGCATCCCTGCCAGGCGTCTCACCGCGATCGTGCTCATGAACTCCGCCGATGACCAAATCGGCTTGCTTGCTCACGAAATGATGGATGTTGCAGAACACTGAGACTGGATCGTCCCACTCCTAAATCATCCTCGTAGCTGCTCGTTCAACTCGCGTTCGATGACAGAACCTACTACGTTGTGGAACAGTCGAGCTAAAACATTACCTTGATGGCCAGCTGCAGCAAACGGGGTGAGCCGGCTTGTAGAATTTGTCCGAAAGCCGGCGATTCCAGATCGTTCTCCGGCAATCCAAGATTGGCGTGGTTGAGTAGGTTGAAGAATTCAGCGCGGAACTGCAGGCGCGCTCTCTCGGTGACGTCGAAGTTCTTGAAGAGCGAAAAATCTACATCTTCAATGCCGGGCCCCCGCACAACGTTACGGCCTTCATTGCCGAACTGGCCGGCCTGCGTGACGGTTGACTGCTGGAACGGCCCGCGGCTTACCCATTCGCTGGCGTTGTGGGGCTGCCCCACGTTGGGATTCGAGATCAGATTGGGCTTGCTGGAGTAGAAACCTGTGATCTCCGGTGCGCTGCCTTGTTGGGAAACGTTGGCGCTGTCGTAAACGGTGAACGGAGTACCGGTGGAAAGGCTGGCGATGATATTGGCCTGCCAACCGTTCACGAGGATGGCTGCGGCTTTCGAGGCGTCTTTCCATTGCGGCAGGGCGTACGTTCCGCTGAAAACGAAGCGGTGAGTGGCGTCGAACAACGAGGGGCCGTGCTCGGCCGCTAGATCGAAAGGATTCTGCGCGAGATCGTTCTCGCCGGCAACCAGCGTAGGCGCCGAACCCGCCACGTTCAGCGTGGAAATATCGTCGAGACTCTTCGAATACCAATACGAAGCCGTAAAGCGCAGACCGTTCGAATATTGCCTTGAGAAAGCCACCTGGAGCGCGTGATAGGTGGAGTTGGCAATATCGGTAAGAAGCCCAACCGAACCGTAGTTGCAGAGACCCGCGGCGTTGCAGGTGGAATATTCGCGCTGGTTATTATTGGCAAAGATGGTGGGATTGGCCTCGATGAAACGCGGCAGGTGCGTGCCTTTGTCTCCGACATAGCGGACGTCGAGGAGGTAGTTCTTCGCGATCACGCGCTCGATGGAGAGATTCCAATTCTGCGAGTAGGGCGGCCGCATCCCCGAGGCGACGGTCAGCACGGTGGCCGGAGCGACAAAGTTGTTCAGACCGAAAGGCGTGGGCCCGGTGCCATACGGATTGGCGACGTTGAATCCGGGTCCAGGAAGCTGGTAGGCCTGCGTCCACGGCAGCGCGCTGATGGCGGCTTGTAGAGGGCCTCCCGTGCCATTGGTGAAGCCGTCGTAGAAGATTCCGTAGCCGGCGCGCACCGTTGTCTTCGCGTCCCCGAAGGGGTCCCATGCGACGCCCACGCGCGGCATGAACTCCTTCCAATCGACGGGAGCGATGCCGGCCGGAACGCCCGGATCGCCGGGGAACAACAGACCCTCCGGCGCGGTGGGGAAAACTGCCGACTGATGGCCAGGATCCCAAGCGTTCAACCGGTTGCGAATCTCGGTGTAGGGAGTGTTGACCTCATACCGCAGACCAAAGTTCAAGGTGAGATGCGAGGTGATGCGCCATTCGTCCTGCGCATAGCCGCCGCTGATCCACTTACGAAGGCCGCGGTCGAACTGGCCGCCGCCCTGGAAGAACTGTACAGACTGGCCCAGCAGGAAGCTGGCGAAGGAGTCGCTGGCCGGGAATGGAGCAAATACGAAGAAACCGTTAGTGGCGATTCCGAAGAGGGCGTTGATCTGCTGCCGGTCGAGCTCGGCGCCGAATTTGAGATTGTGGCGGCCGCGGCTCATGGCGATGGAGTAAGAGCCCTGATAGTCGTTCTGGTACGTGTTCTGGGGGCCGGTAATCGGATTTCCGAGCGCGGCGTAGCCGCTGACGATCAAATACGGAACGCCCTGGTTGAGTCCCAGAGTGGGTTGGTAATCGAAACCGAGGCTGCTGCCCGGAGTGTGATTGAGAGCTTGGCCGTTCAAGAAGACGTTCCTGAAAAATGATACGCGGAATGTTTGCACCGTCTGCGACGAGGTAAGATGAACGTCCGAAAGGGTGACCGAGTTGGTCGAGATATCGTCGGCCACCGGGAACCCCGGCACGCCGGCGCCGGCGATGGGCAGCGGATCGAACTCGTGCAGCCTCGATGCGGAATAGCGCAGAAAAAGCTGATCCTTACCGCCGTTGAAGTAGTGATCCAGCCGGAAGCCGCCCTGATCGTAATTGTTGACGCCGATCTGGGTGGATTCATAAACCTGATTGGGAGCGTTGGGGAACGGGTAGAGTTGCTCCGCATTTCGGGCAAGCGGGCTGATCAGGGACGGAGGAATCATGTTGTTAGGAAACTGCTGTCCGGTGAACTCGTTGATGAGCGGCGGTTGACCGGAGAAATCGCCCGAGTGCTCAGCCACGGTGGGAACAATGCCGCCCTGTGTAGCGCCCGCGCTGTCGCGCTGGCCTTCGTAATAGACAAAGAAAAAATCCTTGTCCTTGCGGAGAGGTCCGCCAAGCGTGGCGCCGTACTGGTTGCGGTGCAGCGGCTCGGTGGTCGCGGCGAAGAAGTTTCTGGCGTCGAAGGCGCTGTTGCGGAAGAAGTCGTAAAGATCGCCGTGGAAGGCGTTGGCGCCGGATTTTGTCACCACGGATGTAGTGGCGCCGCTGGTTTGGCCATATTCGGCGGGAGCGTTCAGGGTGAGAATGCGGAATTCGCTGACGGCATCCACCGGGATGCGGATGGCGTAACCGCCGTTGACGCTGTCCACGTTGGAGGCGCCGTCGAGCAGATAGTTGTTCGACTCCGGCGCCTGGCCGTTAACCGCGAAGGCCTGCCCAGCGCGCGCGATGCCCCCGGCTTCGGCAAGACCAGTCGTCATGGGGGCCACGCCGGGCTGAAGGAGTCCGAGCTGCGTGAGGTCGCGGCCATTCAATGGAAGATCCGCTGCCTCGCCCGACGAAACGACGTTGCCGATGGTCTGGCTGGTGTCCACCATCACCGTTTGTGCGGTGACTTTGACTTCGGCGTGGCCGCCGGCGAGTTGTAGCGCCACCGGATATCCGACAACCTGGCCAATGTCGATACGGATGGCTGACACCGAGAATGGAGCGAATCCTTCCGCGTTCACAGTCAGCGAATATTCCCCGACGGGCAAATTCGAGAAGTGGAACGACCCCTCGCGCGAGGAATGCTCTGTTCGGCTGAGCCCGGTCTGGGCGTTGTGAACACTCACTTCCGCACCGGACACCAGCGCGCCGGAGGGATCCTCGATCTGTCCCTCCAGCGTTCCGATGGGATCCTGCGCGTTGGCAATGGCGCACAGCGACAAGAAGAGCAAGACTGTCCTTGTTGGAAACTGGCGTGTCATGAAGATGTCGAGTGCTCAGTGATGTTATGACCTTCGTCCACCACGGGCAATAATCGAAAAATACTATTGGCGGCCCGCGCCGAGGCAGGATAATGTACAGAACGCATGATCGCGGATCGAGTTACGCGCGGGTGGGTGATCGTAATGACCTCCGTGCTTGGGATCACCGTGAGTTTCGGCTCGCTGGTCATTTTTACGTTCGGCGTTTTCCTGAAGCCGCTGAGCGGCCAGTTTGGCTGGAGCCGCGCGGAAGTCTCACTGGCGTTCACTTTGACAGCGCTGATGGTGGCGGTTTTCTCGCCGTTCATCGGCCGGCTGGTGGACCGGGTGGGCGCGCGCAAGGTGCTGTTGCCGTGCGTGGCGGTGTACGGCGCGGCGTTTTGCTGTCTGGCGCTGGTAAAGACTCTAGCCGGGCTCTACGCCATCTACGTATTGCTGGGAGTGGTTGGCAACGGAACCACGCAGCTTTGCTACGCGCGCGTGATCTCGGCCTGGTTTGATCAGCGGCGCGGCCTTGCGCTGGCAACAATGATGGCTGGAGTGGGCGCGGGCGCGATCGGAATTCCACCGCTGGCGACATGGCTGATTGAAGCTTACGGATGGCGCCAAGCCTATCTGCTGCTGGGTGCAAGCGTCTTCGTGCTGGGTATGATCCCCGCGGCGCTATGGTTGCGTGAGACGCCCCCAGACGCCGAAGGGGCGCACCGGGAAACGGCACCGGCGCTGGCGGGAATGCGTGGAGCGGAGGCCGTGCGGATGCCGGTGTTTTGGCTTCTGCTGACCGGCTTCTTCCTGTTTTCCGTGAGCGTCAACGGCTCCGTCGCACATTTGATCCCGATTCTGACCGATCGCGGGATCGCGAGCGATACGGCGGCTCTCGCGGCCAGCACGCTGGGAGTGTTGACGCTTTGCGGACGGTTGCTGACAGGCGTGCTGCTTGATCGTTTCTTCGGTTCGCGCGTGGCTGGGATTTTCTTCGGAATCGCGGCAGTCGGCGTGGCGATCCTGAGCCAGGCGCACGAAATCACTACGGCGTTCCTCGGTGCGGCGCTGATCGGATTGGGGATGGGCGCCGAGGCCGACGTGATGCCGTATCTGATCTCTCGCTATTTCGGCCTCGCTTCGTTTTCCGAAATCTACGGCTATGCGTTCACCGCGTACGCGCTGGCTGGAGCACTCGGGCCGCTGCTGATGGGCTGGAGCTTCGACCGCTTTCACTCTTATTCGACTGCGCTGCTGGGTCTTGCAGTGGCCATGCTAACGGGCGCGGCGGTACTGGCTTCGCTACCGCGCTATCCGATGTTGGCGAAGGAAAGGCAGTTAACGGCCGCCTGATTCAAAATATCCTGCTTGAGATACTCGCCGGCGTTCACGTGCCGGACTTCCTGGACTTGGCCGCTGGGCCCTTCGACAACTACGCGTCCAGCCCACTTAGAACCGGTAGTTCAGCTCCAAGAACCCCGATTTTGATGGGTTCGAATGTCTGCTGTCCGCGGAAGCAACGACTGCCAGCCAATACAAGCAAGCATGAGCGTCCCGCGTACGGGCCCATCTTAGGATCGACCTACGCCCTACGCCACTTGCTTGGCACAAGCTCACTGCCGCGTCCCCATCATCCTCGTCCAGCATTCGTCTCGTGGGATAAACCCCATTCCAGTAAAGGCGATGTCATGAACGTGGTGACCAGGGCCATCGGCACCGGGATGGTGAACACGGTGACCGACCAAGCCAATCCGGTTCTTCATCCCTATCAACCACTTACGCCTTGACCGCCCACCGCTCTTTCGGCTCGCATGTATTCTGTTCTTGAAGCTGAACCGCACTCCATTCTCCTCCCCGCGCGATCTGTGCGTCCCGCTCCCCGGAGAGGAAGAAAAAATCACCGCCAAACACAAAACTAGGCCTCTTGCGCCACCTCGCTGCCGGCCGATCCCCAATCCCAAAATTTCGACGCCACCCGGGCTACCATCATTACCCCTCACCAACAACCAACAACAACCCGTTGGACAAATCGCGCGACGCTCCCCCAGAATGGAATGATATGGAAATCGTCAAGGTTGTAGGCCGCGAGATTCTCGACTCGCGCGGCAATCCGACCGTCGAAGCCGATGTTCATCTGGCCGACGGAACCGTGGGGCGCGCCGCTGTTCCTTCCGGCGCATCCACGGGCGAGCACGAAGCCGTCGAGTTCCGCGATGGCGATGCCGACCGCTACCTCGGCAAAGGCACGCAAAAGGCCGTCAAGAACATCCTTAAGAAAATCGGTCCCGAGGTCACCGGCATGGAGGCCGAGGAGCAAACCGCCATCGATCGCAAGATGATCGATCTCGATGGCACGCCGAACAAGGCCAAACTCGGCGCGAATGCAATCCTCGCCGTCTCGATGGCCGCCGCGCGTGCCGCTGCGGAATCGCAGATGACGCCCTTATATCGCTATTTGGGCGGCGTCGCAGCGAACCTGCTCCCCGTTCCGCAGATGAACATTCTCAACGGCGGCGCGCACGCCGACAATTCGGTCGACCCGCAGGAGTTCATGATCGTCCCGCACGGCGCGAGCAAATTCGCCGAAGCATTGCGAATGGGCGTCGAGGTATTTCACACGCTGAAGGGCGTACTCAAGAAGCGCGGCTACTCTACTTCTGTAGGCGATGAAGGCGGCTTCGCGCCGAATTTGAAATCCAACGAAGAAGCGCTGGAGGCAGTGCTGGAGGCCATTACCAAGGCCGGCTACAAGCCCGGCGAGCAAATCAGCATAGCGCTCGATCCCGCGGCCAGCGAGTTCTACGACAAAGAGAGCGGCAAATACGTGTTCAAGAAATCCGACAAGAGCCAGCGCACCTCCGACGAGATGGTGAAGTTTTGGGCCAAGTGGGTGGAGCAGTATCCGATCATTTCGCTCGAAGACGGCATGGCCGAGGACGATTGGGACGGATGGCGCACGCTCACCGAAACACTCGGATCGAAGATCCAGCTTGTAGGTGACGACATCTTCGTTACCAATACCGAGCTGCTTTCGAAAGGTATCGAAAAAGGAATCGCCAATTCGATCCTGATCAAGCTGAACCAGATCGGAACGGTCACCGAAACGCTCGAAGCCATGCAGATGGCGACGGCGGCAAACTATACCAATATCGTGTCGCACCGGTCGGGCGAAACCGAAGACCCCTTCATCGCCGATTTCGTGGTGGCCACGCGCGCCGGGCAAATCAAAACCGGATCGGCCAGCCGAACCGACCGCATCGCAAAATATAACCAGCTCCTCCGCATCGAGGAAGAACTGGGCGACGCCGCCAAATTCGCCGGCCGGAAGGCGTTCCATCAATAATGCACGGCACAAAGAAGCCGCTCGTCCTGACCATCCTGGACGGTTGGGGATTTTCCTCCGCTACGGAGGGTAATGCGATCGCCGCCGCGCGAAAGCCTACCTACGATTTGCTCCTGCGCCAATATCCGAACACGCTCGTGCACACCTCGGGTCCATTTGTGGGATTGCCGGAAGGCCAAATGGGCAACAGCGAAGTCGGCCATTTGAACATTGGCGCGGGCCGCATCATTTATATGGATGTCACGCGCATCGATCGTATGATCGCATCGGGTGAGTTCTTCAACAACGCAGTGTTGCTCAATGCAATGAAGCATGCCAAGACCCATCGCTTGCACCTGATGGGCCTCTGCAGCGACGGCGGCGTGCATTCCTTGCTCACTCACCTCTACGCGCTGGTGAAGATGGCCAAGCAGCAGGGCGTCGAACAGGTCTTCGTGCACTGCTTCATGGATGGACGCGACACGCCTCCGGAAAGCGGCGCGGGTTTCCTGGAGCAAGTGCAGAAGGAACTCCGGCAAATCGGAATCGGCAAGATTGCGACCGTCTCTGGCCGCTATTACGCGATGGATCGCGACAAACGGTGGGATCGCGTGGAGCGCGCATTCAACGCCATGGTTGTCGGCAAGGGCGAGAAATCGGACGATCCCATAGCGGCGGCGAAGCGCTCCTACGAGCACGGCGTCACCGATGAGTTCATCGAGCCGGTTACGATTGTCGACGCCAACAAGAAACCCGTTGGCCTGATTCGCGACGACGACGCCTGCATCTTCTTCAACTATCGCGCCGATCGGGGGCGCGAAATGACCATGGCGCTCACCGATTCCGCGCTCGAACAACCTTCGCGCTCCGTTGCTCCGAAGAATCTGCACTTCACCACCATGACCGAGTACGACAAAAGCTTTCGCGTTCCTTTCGTACTCCCGCGCGAGCATCCCAACAACATTCTTGCCGACGTGATGGCGCGCCTGAATTGGAAAAACCTGCGCGTCGCCGAAACCGAGAAATATGCGCACGTGACTTACTTTTTCAACGGCGGCAACGAACAACCCTATCCGGGCGAGAGCCGCGAGTTGGTGCCATCTCCGAAAGTCGCGACCTACGATCTGAAGCCCGAAATGAGCGCTGCCGGAATTACCGAAGTCGTGGTCAAAGCCATCGACCAGCGCAGCTTCGACGTCATCGTGATGAACTACGCGAATGCCGATATGGTGGGCCATTCGGGGAAAATGGCTCCCACCGTGCTCGCAGTCGAAGCCGTCGATGCTGGGCTCGGTGAAATCTACGCCGCTCTGCGCCGTTCGGGTGGATCGTGGATCATCACGGCCGATCATGGCAATGCCGAAATGATGATCGATCCGATCACCAAGGGTCCGCACACCTACCACACCACTAATCCGGTGCCATTCATTCTGGTCGACGAGGCCGGCGCGCGATTACGCTCCAGCGGCGCGCTCCAGGACATCTCGCCGACCCTGCTGAGTTTCCTCGACGAAAATCAGCCCAAGGAGATGACCGGCCGCGACCTGCGTTTATGAGCCGCGACCAAAGGGAGCGGTTACACTAGGATCTATGTCCAAACAATATTCAGCACCGCCTCCGATGGCGATTGATGCAGCCGGCAAGTACACGGCCACGTTTGAAACATCCAAGGGAAAAATTGTTTGCGAGCTTTTCGCGAAGGACGCTCCCAAGACCGTCAACAATTTTGTCTTCCTGGCGCGCGAGGGCTTCTATGACGGAACGGTCTTTCATCGCGTCATCAACGATTTCATGATTCAAGGCGGTGACCCGACGGCCAGCGGCCGCGGCGGTCCCGGCTACAAGTTCGAAGACGAAACCAAGGGCAATCCGAACAAGCACAAGGTCGGTTCGCTCTCGATGGCCAACGCCGGTCCGAACACCAACGGCAGCCAGTTTTTCATCACGCACATCGCTACCGATTGGCTGGACGGCAAACATACCATTTTCGGCCAGGTCACGAGCGGCCAGGATGTCGTGAATAAGGTCGCCCAAGGTGACAAGCTGACGTCCGTCACCATTCAGGAAGGCTGAAGCCGTGGCCTTTCCGATTCACCGCATGCGGCGCCTGCGAGCGAGCGAGGCGCTGCGGAACCTGGTTCGCGAAACGCTGCTCGATCCGGGCGATTTCATTCTGCCGCTGTTCATTTGTCCGGGCGAAGGCGTTCGGCGCGAGATCAAATCCATGCCGGGCCACGCGCAGCTTTCGGTCGACAAGCTGGTGGGCGAATGCGCCGAGGCGCACTCGCTCGGAATCGGCGGCGTGATTCTATTCGGCATTCCTGAAACCAAAGACGAGATCGCTTCGGGCGCCTACGCCGACGACGGCATCGTGCAGCAAGCGGTGCGAGCGCTGAAGCGCGAAGTGCCGAAGTTGCTCGTGATGACCGACGTTTGCAATTGCGAATACACCAGCCATGGCCACTGCGGATTGGTGGTCGATGGCGAAGTTCAAAACGATCCCACGCTCGATTGGCTGGCGAAAGGTGCGGTGTCGCATGCCCGCGCCGGCGCCGATCTCATCGCGCCCAGCGACATGATGGACGGGCGCGTCGCCGCGATTCGCAGAGCGCTCGATGCGGCTGGTTTCACGAATACGCCCATCGTCTCCTATGCGGCGAAGTACGCTTCGGTATTTTACGGACCCTTCCGCGAAGCGGCCGAGTCCACGCCGCAATTTGGCGACCGGCGCAGTTACCAAATGGATCCGGCCAATGCGCGCGAAGCCATGCGCGAAATCGAACTGGATCTCGAAGAAGGCGCGGACGCGATCATGGTGAAACCGGCCATGGCCTATCTCGACATTATTCACGAAGCGCGCCGCCGTTTCCCGACGCCGCTCGGTGCATATCAAGTCAGCGGGGAGTTCAGCATGATGATGGCGGCCATAAACAACGGCTGGCTCGACCGCGACCGGACGATTCTCGAGTCTCTGACCGCGATCCGCCGCGCCGGCGCCGACTTTATCTTGACCTATTTCGCGAAAGACGCCGCCCGGCTGCTCGCGTAGTTGGCTACTGCCTCACGAAAAATCCCGGGTGGTCCTCCACCGGAGCTTCGGCTTCCTCGACGCCGCGAACTTTGGCCCAACGCGGCCCTTTCCACAGGAGACCTGCCAACTCGGAAAGTTGGGCTGCGGTTCCTTCGGCGTGCACCTCGACACTCCCGTCATCGTCATTGCGAACCCAACCTCGCATGCCGAGCGCGTTCGCCGACTGTTCCACAAAATAGCGGAATCCCACGCCCTGCACTTGTCCTCGCACTCGGTACCGCCGGGCTTGCCTCTTCACGCTTAAGGCTTTTTGATGAGCGGATAAACAACAATGCGGCGGAACTCCACGGCGCCGCGATTGCCCTGCAATAGAATCGGCCCGAGATCGGCCTCGTTGGAATCGAGCGCGATCGCGGTGGGACCCTCGATGCTTTGCCGGTTGATCACGCGGATGCCGTTCAGGATCACTGTCACTTCGCGCCCCACCAGCCGGGCCACCAGCATCTGCCACTCCCCAGGCGGCCGCGCGGCGTTGATGGTGGGAGCGAGACGGCCTAAAATCGAGCCGCTGGTGCGATTGGATGGGGGACGGTCGGCGTCGTCTGCAAGTTGAATTTCATAGCGCCCACGCAGTGCGATGCCGCTGTTGGTGTGGGGGTCCAGCCGGTACTCCGCGTCTACTACAAAATTGAGGAACTTCTTGCTTGAAATCAAATCGGGCGCTCCGAAAAGCGGGGTGAGAGCTCCATCTTTCACCACCCACGCCGATGCATGCCCGGACGGTGCGGAATCCCAGCCGGCCAGATCGCGCCCATCAAACAGCACCACGGGATCGCCCCGCCTCCATGAGCCGTCGTCGTGATCGGGCAGCGCCGGCGCGCGCACGCCGGTCCACTCCAGATAGGAAGACGGATCGCCCTCGATCTCAAACGTCCCTTTCAGTTTGCCCTCTTCCAACCGGGCCCAGTAGAGGCCTTTCTCGACGTTATGATCTTTGCGGAAGCGGGCTTCCAAGGCGAAACGAAGCTCACCTTCGGAAGTGGAGAGCTTGGGGATCTCGTCCAGCAATCCCACCGGAGAGCCGAGAAACTTGCCCTTAAGATTATCCGTGCCGGCGCCCGACACTTCCAGCCACCAGCCGCGCGCCGCCGCCGGCCCGTTGGCGGTAATGTCCCAGCGGCCGTTAAACTCCTGATCGTCCTTGGAAGCAGCGAAGCAGCACAGCGCCAGGGCTGCGACGAAAACGTGTCGCACTGCGCCTACTTTACCAAAGTTTACGCTAGCCCGGCACACTGAAATCTCAGTGCCGCGGCGGCTTGGCGCGCGGTGGTGGACAAACCATGCAGCTGCCCGTAGCGATCACGCTACGATTGCACCAATAGACCGGAGCGTTCGAGCAACGCGTTTGGATCGGGATCGCGGCCCATGAAGCTGCGATACAGGTCCGCCGGATCTTGGCTGTCGCCGCGCGACAGAATTTGTTCGCGGAACCGGCCGCCCACTTCACGGCTGAAAATGCCCTGGCGCCGAAATTGCGTGAAAGCGTCGGCGTCCAAAACCTCGGACCACTTGTAGGAGTAGTAGCCGGCGCCATAGCCCACCGGGCTGGCGAAGAGGTGCGTGAAGCTCACGATCATGGCGTAATTATCCGGCAGCTCTACCGACGAAAACTCCTGCAGAATGCCGCGCACGAAGGCCAGCAAATCGACGCCGGATTTGGGATCTACCTCGCGGTGCAGCGCCAGGTCCGCGAAACCGAATCCGAGTTGGCGCATTTGCAAATTGGCCGCCCGGAAATTGCGCGCGCTCCGCATCTTGTCGAACAAATCCGCCGGGATCGGTTCGCCGGTCTGATAATGCCTGGCAAACAAGTCCAGCGCGTCGCGCTCCCAGCACCAGTTCTCCATGATCTGCGACGGCAGCTCCACGAAATCCCAAGCCACGCTCACTCCGGCCAGTCCCCGCATTTCCACGTTGCTCAGGCAATGATGCAGCAGATGCCCGAACTCGTGGAAAATGGTTTGCACTTCCCGGTGCGTCAGCAGCGACGGGCGATCCCCGGTAGGCGGGGTCAGGTTGCCGCAAATCAGTCCCAGGTGCGGTTCCTCGCGATCCGGGCGCGGGATCCCCGTGATGAACACATCCATCCACGCGCCTCCGCGCTTGTTCTCGCGGGGAAACCAGTCAGCGTAGAACGCGCCGATCATGCGGCTTCCGGCCGGATCGTGGCCGTCGTAGATTTCGTAAAACCTCACTTGCGCGTCCCAGGCCGGTACGCCATCCTTCTCCACGACACGAATGCCGTACAGGCGGCGCACAATCTCGAACATCCCGTCGATCACCCGATCCAGAGGGAAATAGGGGCGCAGGGCCTCTTCATCGAAATCGTACAGAGCGGCGCGCTGCTTCTCGGCGTAATACGCGATATCCCACGGATATAGTTTTGCTTTCCCGGAGAAAGCCAACAACTCGGCATTTTCGCGGTGAAATTGCGCCTCGGTCTTTTGCTTCAGATCGTCGAGGAACAGCTGAGCCCGTTCCCCGGTATGCGCCATCCGGTCTTCGAGCACCAGATCCGCGAAATCCCGGTAGCCCAGCAACCGCGCCTTTTCCCGGCGGAGTTCCAGAATACGCGCCATAATGGGCCGGTTGTCATATTTCTCCTCGGTGGCACGATTGACAAACGCTTCATACACCTTCCGGCGCATCTCCGGATCGTCCAAGTAGGTCATCACCGCCAAATAGCTGGGACCCTGCAACGTGAATCGCCAGGAGGGCTCGGCCAAACCTTTGGAAGCCGCGCTGGAACGAGCCATGTCTCGCGCACTCTCCGGTAAGCCGGCCAACTGGAATTCATCGGTGATCACCCACTCATAATGATTGGTCGAGTCCAATACGTTCTCCGAAAAACGTATGGTCTGCTTGCTCAGCTCGACGTCGATCTCCGCTATGCGCTTTTTGCCGGCCGCGTCCAATTCGGCTCCGTGGCGCCGGAAATTGTCCATCGTTTTTTCGAGGAATCGCTTCCGAATGCCCGCCAGATTCCGGCCCTCATCGGTTTGCGAATAACTCTGGACGGCGCGCCACAGCGTTTCGTTCAAAGGTAGTGATGAGTAGAACTCGCTGACCTGGGGCTGGACGGCGTTGTAAGCAGCGCGCAGCTCAGGCGTGGTTGCCACGGATTCCAGGTTGCGGACAATCTGCATGGCATATTCCAGGCGCTCAGTCAGATGATCCAGCCGCTGCATGGTATTGGCGAAGGTTCGTGGACCGGGCTCGGACGTCAGCCGGTCCAGCTCGGCGCGCGTATCAACCAGCAATTCGGCGATGGCGGGCTCCACATTTTCCGCGCGAATCTGGTCGAAGGGGATTTCAAATTTAATTTTCAGCAGCGGGTTGCTAATGGTCGGAGATGTCATTCGTATTAATCCATATTTTACGACGGCCGCGAGGTTTGTAAAAGCAAAATTTTACGCCAAGGCGCGCCCAAGCCAAAGTTCCAGTCCCGGGGAACAAAATCCCTGTGTTCCCGCGTATCCTATGGTGAGTGGCCCCTCCAGGCCAGCTCGTGAGTGAACCCCGTGCCAGTGGACTCAGAATACGCCGTCGAAACCCAGGATCTCACAAAGATCTACCGAACGCGATGGACCGGACGCGAGGTTCGGGCTATTGACGGCGTTTCCCTGCGTGTGCCTCGAGGGATCATTTTCGGCCTGTTGGGGCCAAACGGCGCCGGAAAAACGACCTTCGTGAAGACGCTGCTGTCGGCCGTGCGGCAAACCCGAGGCAGCGCGCTCGTTTTCGGGCGCAATGCCAGCGATCCCGAGGCTCGCCAGCCGATCGGATATTTACCTGAGAACCATCGCTTCCCTACCTATTTCACCGGCGCGGGAATGCTGGATTTCTACGCCTCCCTTTCAGGCGTCAGCGCATCCAAAAGAAAGAAGCTGATTCCGGAACATCTCGATCTGGTCGGTCTCAGCCAATGGGGCGGGGTGCGCATCGGCAAATACTCCAAAGGCATGCTGCAGCGCCTGGGGCTGGCGCAAGCGCTGATTCATTCGCCCACGATCCTGATCCTCGACGAGCCGACCGACGGAGTCGACCCGGTGGGCCGCCGCGAGATTCGCGAGCTTCTGTTGCGTTTCGAGGCGCAAGGCGTAACCATCTTCGTGAATTCGCACTTGCTGGCCGAGGTGGAGACTTTATGCCGCGAGGTCGCGATCCTGCATAAGGGAAAGGTTGCGCTCACCGGAAAGATGCGGGATCTCACGGCCGGGAAAGGCTACCGGTTGACCGTCACTAAGCCGGGCGATGCGCTGGCCGACCAATTGCGCGCCAAAGCAACCTCCATGGCGGCGCGCGACGGCCTGGTCGATTTTCAATTCTCGAGCCGCGAGCTGGTCAACGGCGCGGTGGATCTGCTGCGCGCGCAACAGTGCGAGATCGAGTCGCTCGCGCCGACCACCAGCACGCTGGAAGAAGTTTTCGTTCGAACCGTGGAGAGCAAATAGCGATGGTGACCGTGGCTCTGATTCGCGATACGTTCCGCGAGGCGCTCGCGCGCAAGATCTTTTGGGTCCTGTTTGGCCTGTCCACGCTGATGATCCTGTTCTTCCTGTTCCTACTGAAAATCGACATTGTGGCGGGCGCCACCGCGACGGTCTCGCTGTTTGGCCGCGCAACCCAGGCGAATCCGGACGTGAATCGAGTGGTGCGCGGAGTCTACGGCGGCATTGCGACGTTTCTCTACACCTTTGGAATGTTTCTCGCAGTCTTCGCTTCCTCCGGACTGGTTCCCAGCGTGCTTGAACCGGGCCGCATCGAGCTGCTGCTCTCGAAGCCCATCTCACGCGCTCACCTGCTGCTCGGCCGCTTCTTGGGCAACGTCCTGGTGGTCTCGCTCAACAGCATCTACCTGGTGCTGGGGGTGTGGACTATTCTGGGCGTGAAGACAGGCATCTGGTCGCCCGCTTTCCTGATCGCCATCGCCACCACGACTTTCATCTTCGCCGTCCTGTTGGCCGTGGTGGTGCTGATTGGAGTGGTTTTCGAAAGCGCCGCGGTCGCCACGATGATCACCGTGGCTTTGATGATCATCAGCCCGATTCTCGCGCAAACCTCGACCATGATGCGCCTGCTGTCTTCGGAATGGTCGCGCGACGTCTGGCGCGCGCTCTATTACACGTTGCCCAAAGTCTACGAGCTCGGCAAAATCACGCTCGATGCCATCCAAAGCGGGACCTTCGAGGGGTTCACGCCCATTTGGACATCGGCGCTGTTTGGAGCCGCCATGCTCGGGGCGGCGCTGTGGATCTTCCAGCGGAGAGATTTCTAGTGGGGCGGCGGGCCTGGTTGGCTTGCGCGGGGCTTTCGATTCTGGCGTTGGCAGCTTGCCAGCCCAAGCAGTCCGCGTCGCTGCACATCAGTCCCTCGCTCGAAGACCTGGTTCCCTCCGACACCGTAGTGATTTTGGGCATCGACCTGGCCGGGCTGCGCGACACCGCGATCTATCAGAAGTTGTCGTCGCGCGTTCCGCTGCCGCAGCTCGAAGAGTTCCAAAAACAAACCGGGTTGGATCCTCGCAAGGATTTTGCCGAGGTGCTGCTGTGTTCGAGCGGCAAGAGCGCGCTGCTGCTGGTGCGCGGGAAGTTCCGAGCGGCGGATTTGGAGGCGCGCTTTCAATCGAACGGCGTGAAACCGTCGAACTATAAAGGGCATGCCTTGTACGGCGATGAGCGAGCCGCCATCACTTTATTGAACGATTCCACGGCCGCGGCAGCGCCCCCGGCGGAACTGCGCGCCCTCATCGATCAGGGTTCGCGAAAAGGCGGCCTTCCGCCGGGCCTGCGCGAACTTCTGCGCACGCTCCCGCCGAGCGACCAGATCTACGCGGCTTTGACCGGCGGCATCGAGCAATTGAACCTTCCGTTGCCGCGCGAAGGCAACCTCGGAAGCGTTTTGCAATCGTTGCGCTCGGTCAACAGCGCCGCGTTGGGACTGAACCTCAGCCACGGCATCGACGGGCTGGGGGAGGTGAACTGCAACACCGAGCGCGATGCCAGGTTCATCCACGATATGCTGCGCGGCCTGATCGGCTTCGGCCGGCTGAACACGCCCGACAATCAGCCCGAGATGCTCAAGCTCTACGACGCCATTCAGGTGACGCAGCAGCAGCAACAGGCCAAGGTGACCGCCAATGTCCCCGAAGAGCTAGCGGACCGGTTTCTGGACTTGTGGTTGAAGAAGTAAGTTCAGGCGGCTATTAGGCGACTTCCGCCGGTAAAGGCGCGGCTGGTAAAGGAACGGTGGGCACAGCTTCGGCCGGCAGTGGCGCGGCGGAGAACGGAGCAACGGTGCGCTGATGCTCCTGCTTCTGTTTGTACATGCGGCGATCCCCTTCGGCCAGGAGCTGCTCGGCGGTGGCGCCATCGGCGGGGAAATGGACACAGCCGCAACTGAGCGAAACGATGTCTTCACCGCACAGACTGCGCCCGGCTTCGCGCACGATGCGATCGAAGTCACGCATGCGCTGCTCGGCCGCGGCGTGGCTCAGGTCCGGCATCACGATCACAAACTCGTCCCCGCCTACTCGCGCGACATAGTCGGACCCGCGGCAGGATTGCCGCAACTGCGGACCGACGCGGAGGAGCAGCTGATCGCCGGTCAGGTGGCCGTGACGGTCGTTCACCAGCTTGAAGGCGTCGATGTCGCACACCACGATCCCGAGCGTGGAATCGGTGCGGGTGCAGCGCGCGATCTCGGCGTCCAGATGCAGGAACAGCGCACGCGCGTTCGGCAGGGCCGTCAGTTCGTCGGCATTGGAGGCCTTCGCATCGGGTTCGTGTTTGAGCGAGCTGACGATCGCGGCAGTCAGCTTGCTGCTCACGGCTTGCAAGACGCGGAGTTGATCGCGAGAATAGGCGTCGCGGTCGGAATGATACAGCGCCAGCACTCCGATGACGGAATCGCAATCCTCCAGCGGAACGGCTAGTGCTGAATTGAGCCGGCTGAACGCCCCGGGATTCTTCAAGTAGCCCGGTTCCACGGACGGGTTTCCGTTCACAATCGGCTTCCGGCTTTCGGCCACCCAGCCCGAGAGCCCTTCGCCCATGGGGATGCTCAACGACGAGAACAGCCGCGAGTCCTCGCCGGTGACATAGGCCGGCATCAGGACTCTGCCCTGGACCAGGTAAACCACCAGCGAGTCGTATGGCGCCAGCAGCTTGATGCGCCCGGCCAGCAGAGAGAGCGTGTCGCTCAGACGCAATGAATCGCCCACCGCCTGCGCCAGCTCATAGAGCGACTGAACCTCGTGACGCGCGGAGGCGATGGCTCCCAAGGGATCGCTCGCGCGCGTTGCCCGGCCTTCGGATGCCGAAGCGGCTAATTTTTCAAAGCCGGCGGCCGGCGCATCGCCGCGTTCGACCTTGATGCCGGTGGAAAGAGTTGCAAGCGCGGTAACGGCGCCTTTCTTATGGGCCATCTGTTCGAACTCGCGGTAGCGCCGTTCGAGCACTTCCACCACCCGCGGATCGAAGGCTTTGCCGGAATCCTTGACCACCACCTGCATGGCCTCGTCGAGCGGCAGCGCGCGCCGGTACTGCCGGTCCGATGCCAGCGCGTCCAGGCAATCCACGGCCGAGAGTATACGTGCGCCGATGGGAATCGCTTCGCCCTTCAGCCCGTCCGGATAGCCGGTGCCGTTCCACTTCTCGTGGTGCGAGCGGACAATCGGAGCGACGGCGTACGGGAATTCCACGCGCTCCAGGATTTCGGCGCCCACCACGGGATGGATCTTCATCTTCTCGAATTCCTCGGGCGTCAGTTTGCCGGGCTTGGAGATGATGTGCTCGGGCACGGCCAGTTTGCCGATGTCGTGCAGCAGGGAGGCAGCCTGCAGCGCCTGCATTTCCTCCGGCGAGAGACCCAGCTCCTTGCCGGTTTCGAGCGCGTAAACTTGCACGCGCTGCAGATGGTCGTGCGTGGTATGGTCCTTGGCGTCGATGGCCAGCGCCAGCGCCTCAATGGTTCGCAAATGCAAAGCCGCCATTTGCTCGGCGTGTTTCTTCTCCGATTCCAGGCGGCCGAAGTAAAGCCGGTAGGAACGGTACATCACTTGCACCACCGGCAGAATGCTCAGCGCCGCGAACCATCCGAGCCACTGGCTGGCGTAACCCATGGCCGCCACCAGAGTCGCGGCCACCAGGTAATAGGGGAAACACCAGAAGTAGCATTCCTTCCACAGAGCGTACGGCGACTTGTTCTCGGTCAGCCCGATCACTAGCGCAACCGCGCCCGTGTTGGTTAAGAAAAGCACGATGGAGGCCAGCATCAAGCGCCCGATTACGCCGACCGCGGGATTGTTCAGCACTCCCAGATGGTAGGTGGCGTAGGACGCCGAGAAGGCCAGGGTGCAGTCGGCGACGTTGAAGGCGGCTTGGATCCAATTGGGCCGCGTTTCGGGCTTCCAATAGCATTGAGCGAGGGCCACGGCCACGCCCGAAACCAGAACCTCAGGCAGCGAAAGCTGCGCCACGGCCGCCAGCACGAAAACGAAGTGAACCGAGACGGCGCCCGTCACGCCCGGCAGCCGAACCTTCAGGCTGGAGGTGCCCAGCGTAACGGCGAAGAAGATCAGGAACCGGACTACGTTATCTGTATGGAAGCCCGCGAGTTCGTACGCCAGCAGAGAAAGCCCTGCCAGCAGGACAGCCGTGATGTACGATTTGGCTTTCCCGTTCAAGTTGCGCCGACCCGCGATCCTAGGTCTACATCTTTAAGATCGGCGCTTTTGGGCCAAAGTTTTAATGGATTTTGTGCCTTAACTCACGCTTGTGCCTGGGTTTACCTTAGTACCAGATGGGGCTTTGTACTACTTCTTGCCGACGGGCGCCGGGATTGCGTCACCCAGGTTCATGGAACCGCCGCCTTCGCTCACGTAATTGATGTTCCACGAGGGGATCTGCACTTCCACATCGCCTTCCACCACGCATTGGCAGCCAAGCCGCGACTTTAGCGTGAGGCCGGGGGCCATCTGGAGGCGGTCGCCTTCTTCATCCTCGTCCATCTCTGAGAGGTTTTCCATGCCCTTCGTCACGATCACGTGGCAGGTGGTGCAAGCGCAGTTTCCGCCGCAGGCGTGCTCGAGGTGGATCCCGAAATTCAGGCAGACGTCGAGGATCGACTCGGGTTTTCCATGCTCGTGGTAGGGTAGTTTTCCCGGCTCGAACTCGACGGTTCTGCCGTCAATGGTCACCTTAGGCACACCCCATTATATCGTGTGCGAATTCAAGGGCTTGTAATGCATAATTAATGCATACGAGCTTTAATGCATACCGAGCTTGTAATGCATACCGAGGCTTGTAATGCATACCGAGGCTTGTAATGCATACTGATAAGAAGTGTTTCATCCCATCGAAAAGAAGATTTCCGCGCGGGTGGCCGATTACGTTAAGGCCAAGTATGGCGTCGAAGGCGCCGGCGCCCTGGAACAACCGAAGCAATCGTCGTTCGGCGAACTGGCGATTCCCGTGGCGTTTCATTTGGCCCGGCAACTGAAGCAGGCGCCGAGGGCGATCGCGGCGGAGTTGGTGGCTGGCTTGGGCGCGATCGAAGGGGTGGCGGCGCTCGAAGTGGCCGGCAACGGCTACATCAACGTGCGGCTGGATCGGGGGGCCTATGGCTATGGCGTGCTGCAGGGGGCTGACGAGGCGCGCGAGCCGATCGCGGGAAAGATTATCGTCGAGCACACCAACATCAATCCCAACAAGGCCGCGCACATCGGACATCTGCGCAACGCGGTGCTGGGCGACACGTTCGTGCGGATGCTGCGAGCGAACGGGCGGACGGTAGAGGTGCAGAATTACATCGACAATACGGGCGTGCAAGTGGCGGACGTGGTGGCGGGGTTCCATTTTCTACGGAAGATGTCGTATGACGACGTGGAGAAGGTGATCGAAAGCACGCGATTCGATTACTACTGTTGGGATCTGTATGCCGAGGTCTCCGCGCACGCCGAGTTGAAGGAATGGCGGGCGCACACGCTGCACGCCATCGAGCATCGGGAAGGCGAACTGGTGCACTTGGCGTCGAAGGTCAGCGAGGTCATCGTCGGGTATCACCTGAATACGATGGCGAGGCTCGGCGTCGGCTACGACCTGCTCCCGCGCGAAAGCGACGTCGTCTGGCTCAAGTTCTGGGAGACGGCCTTCGAACAATTGAAGGAACGCAAGGCGATCTACTTCGAGACCGAAGGCAAGAACAAAGGCTGTTGGGTGATGCCGGCCAGCGCGTTCAAGGAGCAGACGGGCGAAGATACGGACGACAGCAAAGTGATCGTGCGCTCCAACAACACGGTGACGTATGTCGGCAAGGACATCGCGTATCAGCTATGGAAGTTTGGTTTGCTGCCGGGGAAGGATTTTTACTACGTTCGATGGCCCGAGCATGACGTGTACGTGAGCACCGCGGAACCGCAGCCGCGTATTGATCGCGAATTCGGGCACGGCGACTCGGTCTTTAACGTGATCGACTCGCGGCAATCGTATTTGCAGGACGTCGTCGTCGCGGGGCTGCGCGCGCTCGGATACAACGAGCAGGCCGACCGGTCGATTCATTTCTCCTATGAGATGGTGGCGCTTACGCCGGGCACGTGCGTCGAGCTGGGCATCGAGCTATCGGAGGAAGACAAGAAGCGGACGTATGTTGAAGTGTCGGGGCGCAAGGGGCTGGGCGTCAAGGCGGACGATTTAATCGACAAGCTGATCGAGAAGGCGCTCGAAGAAGTGGACTCGCGGCATCCGGAGGCGCCGGTGGGCGAACGCAAGCAAGTGGCCAAGCAAATCGCGGTGGGCGCGCTGCGCTATTTCATGCTGAAGTTCACGCGCAATTCTGTGATCGCGTTCGATCTTCAGGAGGCGTTGAGCTTCGAGGGCGATACGGGGCCGTATGTGCAATATACCGCAGTGCGGGCGGGAAACATTCTGCGGAAGCTGGCCGAGCGGGGGGAGGCGCTGCCTGATTTCGCGCGCGGGCTCGATCGAGAGGCGCTGGCGAGGCAATTAAGCTCAGAGGACTTTTGGCAGTTGCTGCTCATGGCGTCGAAATCGGATTCGGCCATCGAGCGCGCGATCGCGTCGGGCGAGCCCGCGCACGTGGCGAAGTACGCGTTCCAGCTCGCGCAAGCGTTCAACAGTTTCTATCACGATTACCAGGTGCTAACCGAAGAGAATCGCGAGAAGCGGGTGTTTCTTCTTTGGATGACTGCCTACTTCCGCGCACAGCTTGAACGGACGCTTGGGGTGTTGGGGATCGCTGTGCCTGAATACATGTAGGTGCCTTGGCCTGGCCGGCGCAAGTTGACCGCCCGCCGCTTCGCTCGTGATTCTGCGTATCCGGCGAAAAGGTGTTGCTCCCGGCTTTCGTTTCACAAAGGTCCTTTGTGCACGATGGTTTAAAATACGGGGAGACGCTATGAACACGGTTCAAGAGATCGAACGCGCAATACAGGCGCTCACACCCCGTGAACTGGAAGAACTGTACTCCTGGCTCGACCAGCATTGCCCGCAGCCCATCGACACCCGCATTCAGTCCGACCTTGCCGCGGGCCGTCTTGATAAAGCGATCTCCGGCGCTTTGGACGACGAGAAAAACGGTCGCGCCGACTAGCTGTTTTCCTTGCTCGAAGGGAACCCGCAGCATCCTTCATTGCAATTTAAGAAAATCGGTGAACGCCACGGGGAGGAAATCTATTCCGCTCGGGTGACGTTGAGTTATCGCGCCCTTGCGGTGAAACGGTCCTATGGTTTCTTGTGGTTCTGGATCGGCAACCACGAGACCTACGAACACCTCATCGCTTAATCAAAGCTATCAGGTGAGCGAAGAGAATCGTGTGTCTGGCGGTTGGGGGCAGCCAAAACAAGTGCTATGCGCTCGAGGCGCCAGAAAAGCGCGGAGCCTTTTTACTTTGGTGACGACTTACTTCCGAGCGCAGCTCGACCGCACGCTCGGCGTGCTCGGGATCGCCGTCCCGGATTACATGTAGCGGACCGCATCCATGCGCTCAGGAATCGAAATCCCGGGTAAAATCGATGTTGCATATGAAACGAATGAGCTCGAAGCGGATGCTGTTGCTTTCCGCGGCCATCGCTGTGGCGATGTTCGCATCCCAGCCCATCCGGGCGGAACTGCTGGAGAAGAGCAAGAAGGTGGCGGGTGCCACGGTCCACTATAAAGTGGTTCTTCCCGACGGCTATGATCCAGCCAAGACGTATCCGGCGATCCTGGCGTTCGGCGGAGGCCCGCAAAACATGAAAACTGTGGACAGTGTTCTCGACCGCAACTTCCGCGCCGAGGCTGAGAAACGCGGCTACATCGTGGTAGCGCCCGCCGCGCCGGACGACGAGTTGTTCTTCGAGGACGGGGCTCGCATTTTCCCTGAGTTTCTGAAGTTGATTCTGGCGGATTATAAGATTCAGGACAACAAGTTCCATATCGCTGGGCCGTCCAACGGCGGCATCGCCGCATTCCACGTGGCGGCCGCGAATCCTCAGTACTTCTTGTCCGTCACCGCCTTCCCTGGATATATGTGGGAGCCCAGCCCGGCCAAGCTTCAGGCTATTTCGAAGATGTGCGTCTTCATGTACGTGGGCGAGAACGACGAATACATGTGGCACCCCGAAATGAAGAAGGAAGCCGAATGGCTGCGCTCGAAAGGGACCCTCGCCCGCTATACCGTCGAGAAGGGCCAGCCCCACCGGATGGAAACACTGGCGGGCGCCAATGCCGGGCGCTTGTTCGACGGTTTTGAGGAAACCAAAAAGGGCTGCAGCAAGTAAAAACTTCGCCCACCAACTTTCCACACCGTTGGTGCGTCCATATCTCAAGGAAGAAGTACCCTCATGCGGCATCTCATATCGTCGTGCCTGGCCGGCCTCGTTTTCTGCGCCCTGACGCGTTTGACCGCGGCGGACATTCCGGTGAAATGTGCCGTTACAGCGGCGCCAATTCCCCGGTTTATTCCAGGCGCTGGCTATAGTTCATATGCGGGAGAGAACAGCTTCTTGTACGGGACCAATTCGCTGTGGACCGTCGTTATGAATCCTGGCGCCTGGAAACTGGGCCGCGACGGTACGAAGCTTCCGTATTTCCGGCAAGGATACGACTACATGAAGGAGCAGGCCCCGCTCTTAACAGTCGTCGCCCGCCGCATGGACGCCGCGGCACCATTGGTTTTTGCCGATGGCGCATCGGGCGGCATGGCCAAGGGCAAGGATCCGTCGGGTATGTTCATGGTGACCGGAATCGCTATACCGGCGGCTGGATGTTGGGAGCTCTCCGCTCACTATAGATCGCAGACTCTGACATACGTCGTGCGAGTCGAGCCTTAAGCGAAACGATACGGCCGGCGGCGAACCCCTGCACAGCGTCTACAATAAGAATAAATGCCACAATCGAATAGCTTTGGTGCTGCTTCGACGCTGAAGGTCGGAGGCAGCCAATACAAGTACTACGCGCTCGAGGCGCTGGAAAAGCGCGGCGCGTGGACGGAGCGATGTTGCATAGAGGGCCCTTTGCGCACGATGGTCTAGAATACGGGGAGACGCTATGAACACTGTTCAAGAGATCGAGCGCGCGATCGGTCGCGTCAAGCCGCTTTAGACCCGCGGCTTGACGGAACACCGCGCCACTTCTGAATTCTGGCGGCACTATCACGCGCTCGCTCCGCACATCCGCACCGGCGCCGACAAGCAGTTTTCATTGCTGGAAGGGAACCCGACTTTCCCATTCGGGCGTGCTGAGCGAGAGAATCGTGAGAGGCGTCTCTTTATTCTGTGGATTACCGACTACCTCCGAAGGCATTATCGCGGTGCTGGGAGTCACGGTGCCTGACTACCTGTAGAGGCGCCTAGCCTCGCCAGCCAAGTTGACAGCCCGCTGCTTCGTAGGTCGCTTACAGGTATGACGATTCATCTAAAGCCTGAACTGGAAGCGCTGATCCAAGAAGACATGGAACGCGGCCCCTACCAATCCGCCCGATGAATTCGTCGCTCAGGCGGTTCAGATCCTGCATGAACACGAACGATGGCTGGCTGATAATCGCGCTGATATTGCCGCCAAGATGAGCATCCCTTTTGGCCAGGCAAAACGCGGTGAAATCGTGGATGGCGAGGAAGCATTTCGACAACTGCGCCAGCGGCATGACCAACACCGGGCGCGACGTTAATGGGCTCCTTCCTCACCCGGGATGCGGTTGAAGATGTGGACGTCTCTGGTTGAACATTTTTGGACCCTTCCCAGGTACCCAAACTACATGGTTGTTTATGATCCCCATACAAGACCGCTCGCGATTCTGCCTGTCCTGCACGGTATGCGCGCTCTCAAGCGGTTGCTCAAATCCTAATCACAGTCATCGGACCCTGAAGAACTTCCACTTCCGGTCTGGACGCCCACCGGAATTCACCTCGTTGCGTGATGGCCCGCTCGATTGGGTGATATCAACGACTTGGCCGTCCAAGTGGTCCGCGCGGCCCGCACTCTGCCGCAACCGAGCGATCCGTAAGCAGTAGGCGACTACTCGGCCCGTAACGTTGACTGGCGGATGGATGCGTAGATTCTCTCAACGACGTACGTCTCCAATGCTTCTCTTTGAGCTGGCTCGGGCAACTGTCCATTGATGAATAGCATGGCAGTACCGTGTACGAGCGCCCACACGAAGCGCGCCATCAGCACGGGGTCGTCTCGACGTATGTCGCCGGAGTTCTGCTGCTCGACCAGCGCATCCACCAACACCTGGAAGGCGCCCCTGGCCTCGGCAATGAAGTGGTCATCTTTTGCGGCCGACTCGATGAATCCGCCGAACATCACCCGGTAGTGGGACGGATGCGCGACGGCGAATTGCACGTACGCCCTGTGCATCGCTTCAAAGCCGATGCGGCCATGCCCGTTCCCTTCCCAGGCATCGGCGAGGGCTTGCCGGAGCTTGCCGAACCCTTCTTTGCCTACCGTCGCGAGCAGTGATTGCTTATCGGCAAAATGCCGGTATAGCGCGCTCTGGGAAACGCCCAACCTGGCGCCCACGGTTCTCAGCGTCAGATGCTCGACACCTTGCGTCTGGATGGTGCGAACGGCTTCATCGAGAAGCGCGCGGCGCAAGTCCCCGTGGTGGTACGGCTTTGCGGGCTTCTTGCCCGTTTTCGGGTGTGAGGAACGAGGCATATCAAGTATTCTAGCATCAAGTGTTGACACTGTTCACATGGGCTGCTATTCTTATGTTGACAGTGTTTACATTGAAGAGAGGAACATATGCTGAAACAACTCTGGAGAACAAACGCACCGTTAACGTTTACCGGTCTGCTGATGCTGCCTGCGCTGGCCATCGCAATCGTCGGCCTGCTCATCGATCCTCGGATCATCACCGACGCACCCGCATGGCTAAAGCCTGCGAAGTTCGCTGTATCGATTGCGATTTATGTATTCACGCTGGCCTGGGCCTTTACGCTGATTCCCGGATGGCGGAGGACGCGCAGTGTGGTCGGGTGGGCCACGGCCATCGCGATGGTGCTGGAGTTCGTGATCATCGCCCTCCAGGCGTACCGAGGCACCACCAGCCACTTCAACTTCAGCACGCCCCTCAATGGGGTTCTGTTCGTCATCATGGGCGTGGCCATCGTGGCGCAGACCTTCATCAGCATAGCCGTGGCTGTAGCATTCTGGCGGCAGAGGTTTGAAGACCCAGCGATGGGATGGGCCCTTCGACTCGGAATGACTATCACGATCGTCGGCGCTTTTAGTGCGGGTTTCATGACGCACCCGACCGCCGCTCAACTGGCCGGAGCGGACGCCGGACAGGGCATGCCGATCATGGGGGCGCATACCGTGGGTGCGCCGGACGGTGGCCCCGGACTTTCTGGGACTGGCTGGAGCACTGAGCACGGCGACCTGCGGGTCCCACATTTCATAGGCCTGCATGCGCTGCAGGTACTTCCACTGATTGCTTTCGTGATGAGGCGCCGCCGGCTAAGCAACGATACACGAGTCCGTCTGACGTTGACTGCGGCAGGGAGCTACTTCACATTGGTCGTGCTGCTGCTCATACAGGCGCTCCGGGGACAGCCGATTCTAAGGCCAGACGCGCTGACATTCGGGCTATTCGCCGCATGGGCCCTCGTCACGGCGATCTGTGTCTGGACGTCCGTCGATCTTGCTTCGGCGGCAACGACCCCGGAGACCATCTGAGGTGCAATATGTCTCCGCAACAGGTCTTTTCCATCGCTAACTCACTCGCATTGGTGTCTTGGATCCTGCTCGCAATCCTGCCCAGGAGACCTTGGGTAACCAAGGTGGTCACGACTAAGCTCGTTCCAGGACTCTTCGCTATTCTCTACACCGCGATTGCCGTTTCCCTGTTCTGGCGCTCGCCTGGCGGCTTCTCGACTCTTGGAGGTCTCGGGATCCTGTTCTCCAATCCCTGGCTGCTGCTGGCTGGATGGGTGCATTACCTGGCATTTGACCTTCTCATAGGCTCATGGGAATTGGAGGACTCGCGCGAGCGCGGCATCCCTCATCTGATCGTGCTTCCATGTCTCCTGCTGACGTTCATGTTCGGCCCAGCGGGGTGGCTGCTGTACAGGATCGTACGATCCGTTCAGCGCAGAGATTCAAAATGAGCTGTTCAAAAGGATGCAACTGCCACGGCAGCGGCAGTGTGCCTAACCAACCGTCAGGATTTCGGGAGCCGCCCCAGTTCGACATTCTCAGGCGTCACGGATTGGGTTGATCTTTGATCGCTTGGCCACTCGGAAGCAAATCAAGTTGACGGTTTGTTGCGCCTCGTCGAACTTCTGTTTGACACTCAACTGTTTGACAACCGCCCCTCCTGCCTCCAGCGTCTACAATAAAAATAAATGCCACAATCGAATAGCTTTGGTGCTGCTTCGACGCTGAAGGTCGGAGGCAGCCAATACAAGTACTACGCGCTCGAAGCGCTGGAAAAGCGCGGCGCGAACATCTCTCGCATTCCTTATTCCATCAAGATCCTGCTCGAAAACCTGCTGCGCACCGAGAACGGCGCCACCGTGAAGGCGTCCGACATCGATTACGTCGCGGCATGGAAAATCGGCGCGCCGCCACAGGAGATCAACTTCAGCCCGGCGCGCGTGCTGCTGCAGGATTTCACCGGCGTTCCCTGCGTGGTCGATCTGGCCGCCATGCGCGACGCCCTGCGCGACATGGGCTCCGATCCCAAGCGCGCCAATCCGCTCATCCCCGCCGATCTGGTGATCGATCACTCGGTGCAGGTGGACGAGTTCGGCACCGCCGGGCGCATTCGGCGTCAACGCGCTGCTCGAATTTCAGCGCAATCAGGAGCGCTACGCGTTCCTGCGCTGGGGCCAGAAGGCGTTCCAGGATTTTCGCGTGGTGCCGCCCGATACCGGCATCGTGCACCAGGTGAATCTCGAATATCTCGCGCCGGTGGTTTTTACCGATCGCAAGCAGTCGCCCGTCCTCGCGTATCCCGACACGCTGGTCGGCACCGATTCGCATACCACGATGATCAACGGCCTGGGCGTGGTCGGCTGGGGCGTGGGCGGAATCGAAGCCGAGGCGTGCATGCTCGGCCAGCCCATCTCGATGCTGCTGCCCGAAGTGGTCGGCTTCAAACTGAAGGGCCGGCTCGCCGAAGGCTGCACCGCCACCGACCTGGTCCTCACCGTCACGCAGATGCTGCGCAAGAAGGGCGTGGTCGGCAAGTTCGTCGAGTTCTATGGACCCGGCGTGGCCGCACTGCCGCTCGCGGATCGCGCAACCATCGGCAACATGGCGCCCGAATATGGCGCGACCATCGGGTTCTTCCCCATCGATCATCAAACGCTCGATTATCTGCGGCTCACCAATCGCTCGCCGGAACAAATCGCGCTGGTCGAAGCCTATGCCAAGGCACAGGGGCTGTTCCTCGCGCCGGAGTCGCCAGATCCCGAATATTCCGACACGCTGGAGCTCGATCTCGGCACTGTGGTGCCGTCGATGGCGGGGCCGAAACGTCCGCAGGATCGCATCAATCTGCCGGATGTGAAGAAGAACTTTCTCGATACGCTCAATGCCGCTCAGAAGAGCGCCGAGGTAGCGACCAACGGATCGAAATCCACCATTCAAGACGGTTCGGTAGTCATCGCCGCCATCACCAGTTGCACCAATACCTCGAATCCCTCGGTGATGATCGCCGCCGGCCTGCTCGCGAAGAAGGCCGTCGAGAAAGGGCTGAAAACCAAGCCCTGGGTGAAGTCGAGCCTCGCGCCGGGTTCCAAAGTTGTCACCGACTATCTGAACGACGCCGGCCTGACGCCCTATCTCGAACAGTTGAAATTCAATCTGGTTGGCTACGGCTGCACCACCTGCATCGGCAACAGCGGGCCATTGCCCGAGCCGGTGGCCGACGCCGTGCAAAAAGAAAAGCTGACCGTCGCAGCCGTGCTCAGCGGCAATCGCAACTTCGAAGGCCGCATCAATTCGCTGGTGCGCGCGAATTACCTCGCATCGCCGCCGCTGGTGGTAGCGTACGCGCTGGCCGGCCGCGTGGATATCGATCTCGCAGAACGAACCCATCGGCTCGGATTCCAGAACGGCAAAGGCGTTTTTCTAAAAGACATTTGGCCGTCCAGCGAAGAAGTGCAGGCTGCTGTGAGGCAAATCCGTCCGCGCTGAAATGTTCCACAAAGCAGTATTCGGAAGTTTTCGAGGGCGATGAGCGCTGGAACTCGGTGAAGGTTCCCGCAGGCGAGCAATATGATTGGTCTGAAAAGTCCACCTACATCCGCAAACCGCCGTATTTCGACAACATGGTGGACCCCAAGACTTCGGTCAAGGACTTCACCGGACTGCGCGTGCTTGCGATGCTGGGCGATTCGGTGACCACCGATCACATTTCGCCGGCCGGCAACATTCCCGCCGACAGCCCGGCCGGAAAATTCCTGATCGCGCACGGCGTGAAGCCGGCCGATTTCAATTCCTACGGCGCGCGCCGCGGCAACCACGAAGTGATGGTGCGCGGAACCCTCGCCAATATTCGCTTGCGCAATCAGCTCGCCCCCGGAACCGAGGGCGGCTGGACCACGCACGTGCCATCGGGCGAGAAGATGTTCATCTACGATGCGTCGGTGAAGTATCAGGCCGAAAGCACGCCGCTACTGATCATCGCGGGCAAGGAGTACGGCTCGGGCTCGTCGCGCGACTGGGCGGCGAAAGGGCACGCTGCTGCTGGGCGTTCGCGCGGTAATCGCCGAGAGTTTCGAGCGCATCCATCGCTCGAACCTGGTCGGGATGGGCGTGCTGCCGATGCAGTTTCTGCCGGAGCAGAATCGCGAGTCGCTGGGATTAACGGGCTTCGAGGAATATTCGATTACCGGCGGTCGCCGAAGCGATCGCGAACGGCACGAAGGCCCATGTTCACGCAGGCGGCAAAACTTTTGACGTGATCGTTCGCATCGACACGCCGCAGGAAGCCGAGTATTATCGCAACGGCGGGATTTTGCCGTACGTGGTGCGGCAGCTTGCGAACGGCGAACGGCTTAATCCAGTACGCGGACGAACTCGGCGAGGATGCGGTATTTGGCTCCGTCGGAATCGGGGTCGGCGTCGAGGGCCCAGTTTGGATAGTCAGGGTTCAGTGATTCCAGAGTGATCGACTTTTGCGGCTTGGTTGTATCGCTGCGATAGCGCTTCACGGCGTATCGATTGTCGCCCGTCGCGCTCAGCTCTTCGGCAAGCACCAGCCGGCCGTGCGCGATCCAACGACTCCGTGGCGAAAGACGCATAACGAGCTGTCCGGGATCAGCGGCTCCATCGAGTGGCCGGCAATTTGCGCGACGAACATGTCGCGAGTCAGCCGCAGGTTCTCCGGCGCCTCGATCCAGCCCTCTTCGGCGATTTCCTGGTTTTCGAGAGCTTTCCCGGCAGCCGCGCGCAGCGAGTAGCGCGGCAAATGCGTCCGGAATTCGAGGACGTTGCTCTGGACGTTCTTGCGATATAACCGGTCCAATGCGCGGCTGAAATCGTCAATCACTACTTCCTCGCGATCGGTGACCCGGATCGCGTTCGACGCATTCGATTCCAAATACTCGAACAGCTTCCCCGCCCCCATTTCATCGGCCTTGCGCGCGAGATCGTCCGGCAGCGCGGCAAGAACTTCGAGTTCCTCTTCGTCCGCCATGGCCTCCAGATCGCGGCGAAAGCGCAGGCGCAAGGAATCGGTCTGGGGATCTTCCAGCAGCACGCCGATGTTGACGAGGTCCGGCGTCTCAGCCTGCACCACCGAGTATCTGCCGAGCCGGGATTCCATGGGACTTAAGGGACTTATCGGTGATCAGGGGGCAAAGGGATAATATCCCTTCCTGGCCCGCACCTTAACGTTCGCCAGATTCACCCGGACTTCGATGTCGCGGAACTGCTTCTTGGTATCGGAGGAATTCGGGACATAACGGACAATGTACTGCGTAGTCACTTCGCCCACCACGGCTTCCACCGCGTGGTACATGCCGTTGGCCAGCTCGGCGGCGTATTGGCCCGTCCCCACCTTGAGCGCGTAGTTGCCCTCGTCAGAAGGGGTCGAGAGGTATCCGGCCACGTCCTTGTACAGACCCTGCAGCGGATACTCCACGCGCCCGCCGGTCTCCTCCGCCAGCCGCACCAGGTTCTTGGCGTCATCGTTGGCGAAACCGAAGGACACGGTGCTGACGCCATAGATGGTCACCAGGTTCCGCTGCGCGATTTCGAGCGCCTCGTCGAGTGTCTTCTTGCTGGCATTGTCGTGCCCGTCGCCGACGATTACCAGAATGCGGCGGGGCTCGATCGGTTCGCCCTGAATCAGTTTGCGGCTGGTGCAAGCCATATAGATGGCGTCGTAGAGCGCCGAGCCGCCGCTGGGCTTCAGCTTCTGGAGTTTCTGAACCATCGGCTCGGGATCGCTGCCGGTGTCGATGAGCAGGTCCGCGCTGTTGGAATAGCCGATCAGATAGCCGCTGAACTTCGGGTTGTCGCCCGGAATCAGGTTTTGCACCAGCTCGACGGCCGCGTCCTGATAGTTTTTCCAATGCAGGCGGCTGGAATTGCTCAGATCCACCAGGAATCCAACCACCACGGGCTGGCTGCGCTCGCGGGTGAAAAACTGGATCTCCTGCTGCTTGCCCTCTTCGAAGATGGTGAAATCCTTTTGATCCAGATCCGAAACAAAGCGGCCCTTTTCATCGGTGACCGTGATGGGAACGATGACTTCGTTGACCTGGACCTGGATGGGAGCAGGGGTTGGGGACTGATTCGCCGCCGCCGTGTCCGGCTGCTGCGTCGCGGGGGTTGGGGATTGGCCGAACAGGGAAACAGCGATACCAAGAAAAAGCGCGAACCGCAGGTACATGATTTGCCTTGCTCTGATTATAGAGCAGAAGCCGCGGCGCGTCATCCCGGCCAGAATCCCGCCGGGAATCTATAACTGCCTTGTAACGTTAACGATCTTCGATTACACTGTAAGCGTTTGAAGAAACCCGCACCGGGGGCCGGCTGGTGAGGACTCAGCTAAGCCGCCGGCTCCGGTGCGGTCAGGATCTAGCGTCGGCCCGTCTGGCCGGAAACTAACTTTCAGCTCCATCCTGGCGAGGCCCGCGTCCTGCTAATCCCCGCCACGAGTGCCACACGCCGCCGAAACCATTCCGAAATGGGAGACGGATCGGTTTTCTATCGTCGAAGCGACCCAAAAAAATCCCTCTGTTGCAACTCGCCGATCAGAGCCCGGAGCGGTTGCAAATCTCTTAAGCACCTGGTTCCCGCAAGCACGCCGTTCACCAGCCCGCCCATGACCCCGTCCCACGCGTTGCAAGCAGAGGGCAGGTTTCAAAGGTCACTTCATCAATTCGCACCTAGGATGGCACGTGACACGCCATCGTTTTTCCCTTTGTTTTCAGCTTGGTTGCGGCATTCTTTGGGGCTCCTAGCTGCTAGGGCTGTGTCAGTGTGACACAATGTAGGGCTTGGGGATTGGGGATTGGCCGATGCGCGTTCTCGTTGTTGCCAGCCTGCTGATTCTTCCCCTCCACAGCCAAACCCGCCTGGACCAAACAGACGAGGAATTCCGCGTCTACACTGAACACCCGCGGCTGCTCCTCACTCCGCAACGGCTGCGGCTCCTCAAGCGCGAGCGGGAGCGCGAATCCCCGCGCTGGCGGCAGTTTGATTTGCTAGTGAAGGGTTCGGTTAGCTTGCCCGAGCCCGGCTTCGCGCTGGCGCTCTACTATGCAGTTTCGGGCGACGATGCGGCAGGTAAGCGAGCCATCGAGTGGGCGCTCGGAGAATCCGCCGGCGACCTCCGGCAGTTGGCCTTGGTCTACGATTGGTGCCAGCCGATTCTCGGCGCCAAAGAGCCGGCGCTAGCCGCGAAGCTCCGGCAGCTTTCTCAAAATCACATCGGCGATAGCATCTCGGCCCGCCGTGATCGCGTCCTGGCGCTGATCGCGACCGCCGGCGACAACCAGCATTCCGAGGAACGGCCGCTCCAGGATTTGGTGCGGCAATGGTGGCGCAGCGAGTTTGCTCCGGCCTTGGCCGATGGACGCGCCACTCCGCCGCTCCCCGACATGTATTCGTTGCTTGAAATCTTGCACGCGATCCGCGACAATCTGAAGATCGACTTGCGCGATGCAGCGCCCGGATACTTCGCGCAGTTGCCGAAGTTTCTCGTCATCGGGAACTATCCAGCGCCGTACCGTGCAACTGAAAACGAACTCCGGATCCCCATGTCTCTGCAGGTTCAAGCCAAGCCCCGCCCGATCTGAACCGCGCCGCGTTGGCCCGGGCGGCCGGCCTGAGCATGGTGGCGTACGACACCAATGGATTGGAGAATCAATTCCTGCAAGGCTGGCTGATCCAGGATCGTTTCTCAATGCAGACTCCCTTCGGCGCTCCTTACGAGTACCTGTGGGCCAATCGCTACCAACCGGGCCTGAGCTATTTTCAGCTTCCGCTGTTGCTTCATGACCAGGACTCTGGAACGCTGTTCGTCCGCTCCGCTTGGGATGAAGACGCCGATTGGTTTGGGCTGTACGGTGGGGAGGCGGAGTTGTTCCACGCGGGCCAAATCACGGCCGTGAATCCGGCTGCGACAGGAGCGGCTCCCAAGCCCGTGAACCTGGGCGACACCAGCCTGATTTTCGGACGCGCTCCCCTAAAATTTTCAGTGGAAGGCGGGACAGTGCTGGTGATCGGATTGAAGCCGCGGCAACCCTACTTGATCGAAACCGACGACGAAGAGATGCGGGAGATCGCAACGGATCCCTCGGGAACCCTTGTTTTACAGTACCCCTCCGGCCGGATGGCTGGGGTGCGTATTCACGAGGAAAGCGAGGGGAACCGTGGAAAAGGTGGAGCGTGAGTTTCTGTTGCTGTACCTGGCCCAAAGCCGCGAACGGCTGCTGGACATCGTCGAAGGATTGAACAAAGAACAGCAGCGCTTTCGCCCCGCCGCAGACCGCTGGTCGGTAGCCGATTGCGTGGAGCACGTATTCATGGCCGAGAAAGGCGTCCTCAAGAAGGTTCAGGAGGTCCTGGTCTCTCCGCTTCAGCCCGAAATCCGGGCGCAAGCGAGCATGGCGGACGACGCGGTCCTGGCCAGGGTTTCCAACCGGACGCCGCGTTGTGCATCGCCGCCGGACCTCCATCCGCGCAGGCGCTGGACGGATTTTGGCGAGTTGCTGCGGCGCTTTGAGACGGCTCGCGAGCGGAGTTTACGCTTCGCCGCCGTCACGCGGGCCGAATTGCGAAGCTATTCCTTCACGCATCCCAAGTTTGGCGAATTGGATTGCTACCAGTGGCTGTTGTTTCTCGCGGCACACGCGGAGCGGCACGCTCGCCAAGCCGAGGAAGTGATTGCCGATCCGAACTTCCCGCGCCGGGCCGGTTCGGCCAGCGCGTGAGCGCTACTTGATTTCCAGAACTTCTTTTTCCTTGGTCTTGACGGCCTGATCCAGCTTCGCAATGTAGCTGTCGGTCAGCTTCTGGATCTCATCGTGCGCGCGGCGGTCGTCGTCCTCGCTGATCAGCTTGTCCTTGAGCAGCTTCTTGACATGCTCGTTGCTGTCGCGCCGGATGTTGCGCAGCGCCACGCGATGATCCTCGGCTATATGGTGCACCTTCTTGACCAGATCCTTGCGGCGCTCCTCGGTGAGCGCGGGGATGGGCACGCGAATCAGCTTGCCGTCGTTGGATGGGTTCAGACCCAGGTCCGATCCGCGAATGGCCTTCTCGATGATGCCGATCTGCGACACGTCCCAGGGCTGCACGGTGATCATGGTCGGCTCGGGCACGTGCAAGGTTGCCAAGCTGGTTGAGCGGCGTGAGCGTTCCATAGTAGTCGGCCCGCACGTTGTCGAGCAAGCTCACCGAAGCGCGGCCGGTACGCACTCCGGCCATTTCGTGTTGCAGATCCGACAGCACTTTGTCCATCCGTGACCTGGCCGCGGAATCGACTTCTTTGACGCTCTGAAAATTGTGAGCGGTTGTTGTTTGGGGTTCGTTTTTCATAGGGGCCCTAAAGGAGCCGGGTGGAAGCTAGTGAATCAAAGTTCCGATCGGCTCGCCCATGCTCATACGCATTATATTGCCGAACACGTTCAAGTTGAAAACCAGGATCGGGAGCTGGTTGTCGCGGCACATGGCCACCGCGGACGCGTCCAGCACCTTGAGCGCCTTGGCCAGCACTTCGTGATAGCGTGACTTCGGGATAGAGCACCGCGTCGGCATGGCGCAAGGGATCCTTATCGTACACGCCGTCCACGCGCGTGCCCTTGGCGATGACGTCGGCGTGAATCTCGAGCGCGCGCAGGGTGGCCGCGGTATCGGTGGAAAAATACGGGTTCGAAGTGCCGGCCGCGAACACCACGATGCGGCCTTTCTCCAGATGGCGAATGGCGCGGCGGCGGATGTAAGGCTCGGCCACCTGATGGATCTGGATGGCGGTCATCACGCGAGTGGGAACGCCGGCTTTTTCGAGCGCGTCCTGCAGCGCCAGGGCATTGATCACGGTGGCCAGCATTCCCATGTGGTCCGCCGCGACGCGGTCCATGTTCATGGCCGCCGCTGCTACGCCGCGGAAGAAATTGCCGCCGCCCACCACCAGGCCGATCTGCACTCCGGTGCGCGCCACTTCGGCGATCTCCTCCGACAGGCTTTTCACGCGCGCCGGATCGATGCCGAAAGCGCTCCCGCCGGCCAGAACCTCACCGCTCAGCTTGAGAACAATGCGCTGGTATTTAGGCATGGGGGCGCGGCGGTCCGGCGCCTAAGCTGTTGGGCGCCGAGTGTTCCGCCGTCTCTTCGATCAGCGCGGCTTCGCCCACTTTGAAGCGCACGAAGCGCGAAACGGAAATGTTCTCGCCCAGCTTGGCGATCTCGGCCTTGATCAGGTCGCCGACCGTGTGGCGTTGTCGCGGATGAACGGCTGTTCGTAGAGGCAAATCTCCTCGTAGAACTTCGCCATGCGTCCCTCGACGATCTTGTCCACCATCTTCTCCGGCTTGCCTTCCTGCAAGGCGCGGGCGCGCTGGATGTCGCTTCTCCTTCTCCAGCGCTTCGGGGTGACGTCTTCCTTGCGGATGAATTGCGGATCGGCGGCGGCCACCTGCATCGCCAGGTCCTTCACCAGTTGCTGGAAGTCATCGGTGCGCGCGACGAAATCGGACTCGCAGTTCACCTCCACCAGCACGCCCAGTTGCGAGCCGGGGTGAATGTAGCTGCCGATGATGCCCTGCCGCGTGGTGCGCGTGGCCTTGCTCGACGCCTTGGTGATGCCGGCCTTGCGCAGAATGATCTCGGCTTCCGGCAGATTGCCCTTGGCCTCGATCAGGGCCTTCTTGCACTCCATCATGCCCGCGCCGGTCCGGTCGCGGAGCTCCTTCACTAATTTCGCACTGATTTCCATGGTTTCATTCATTTCGTTCACACTACTCTTCTGACTTCCGCCGGGGACGGCGCGATCGCCGCCGCCTATTCTACCGTGTGCGAGCCGGTGCCGACTTCCTCGGCCGCTTCCGATCCGGGACCCTTGCGAGGCAGGGACATGGACGGCAGATCCTCGTCCGACAGCCCTTCCGACATGAGCTGATCGAGCTGCTGCGGATCGAACTGCGTGTACTCGGGAATCTCCTCGGCCGGCGTTTCGTCGGTGACGATCTTCTCGGCGGCGAAATCCTGTTCGGTGGCCAGCGCCCGGCCCTCGATCACCGCGTCGGCGACCTTGGTGGTGAACAGCCGGATGGCGCGCAGGGCGTCGTCGTTGCCGGGAATCACGTGATCCACTTCGTCGGGATCGCAATTGGTGTCCACCACCGCGACCACCGGAATGCCCAGCCTGCGGGCTTCCTTCACCGCGATGGCTTCCTTGTTGGAATCCACCACGAAGATGACGTCCGGCAGGCCCTGCATTTCCTTGATGCCCGCCAGATTCTGCTGCAGGTGTTTGCGCTCGCGCTCCAGCCGGCTGGCTTCCTTCTTGACGCGGCCTTCGTACCGGCGCCCTCGGCCGCCATGACATCCAGCTCCTTCAGCCGCTTGATGGACTTTTGCACGGTCAGCATGTTGGTGAGCAATCCGCCCAGCCAGCGCTGATTGACGTAATATTGGCTGCAGCGCGTGGCCTCTTCGGCGATGGCCTCCTGCGCCTGCCGCTTGGTTCCGACGAACAGGACGGTTTTGCCTTGCGCGGCGGCTTCGGCCACATAGCGCATGGCGTCCTTGAACAGCTTCAGGGTCTTTTGGAGATCGATGATGTAGATGCCGTTACGTTCGCCAAAGATGTACTCTTTCATCTTTGGATTCCAGCGCTTGGTCTGGTGCCCGAAGTGAACGCCTGCTTCGAGCAATTCCTTCATGGAAATTGATGGCAAAACTGCCTCCTTTGTTACTTGGCTACAGGTTTCGCCCGATCGCGGTCCGCGCACACGGCCCAAAGCGGAATTTGTGTGCGCTGGACTGAAATCGGCCGTTGGTAGCGCACGCCTGTGCGCCGTAAACTCTGCCGCGCGGTTAGCGTTTCGAGAACTGGAACCGCTTGCGCGCGCCCTTTTGGCCGTACTTCTTGCGCTCGCGAGAGCGCGGGTCGCGGCTCAGCAGCCCGAGCTGCTTCAACTTCGGACGCAGCTCGGCATTGAATTCGAGCAACGCGCGGGCGATGCCCAGCCGCGCCGCGCCGGCCTGACCGTTGGGTCCGCCGCCATCCGCCAAAATCAGGATGTCGAACTTGTCGGCCATCTCGGCCGCCAGCAGCGGCTGGCGCACCAAAGCGCGCGCTGCTTCGTTGACGAAATAGCTTTCGAAGGGCCGCCCGTTGACCGTGATCTGGCCTTTGCCCGATCGCAAAAAGATGCGAGCGACCGCGGTTTTGCGGCGGCCGGTTCCTAGATGCTGTACTAATCCTGCCACTCAGATACCTTTCTCGTGTTGTGTGGAAGGTCGACGCAGGAGGGAGAACATTCTGAACATTAAAACTTGGCGAGCGCCACCGGCTGTTGCGCCTGGTGGGGATGCTTGTCCCCTGCATAAACCTTCAACTTGCGGTACATTTGTTTTCCGAGCTTGGTCTTCGGGAGCATTCCCGCGATTGCGTGCTCGATCATTCGTTGGGGGCGCGTGGCGCGCATTTGCACGGCGCCGACTTCGGTGAGGCCGCCCGGATATCCCGAGTGGCGGCGATACAGTTTCTGCTCTTCCTTGCGGCCGGTGAGCTTGACTTTGGCTGCGTTGATCACGATCACGTGATCGCCCGTGTCCAGGAAGGTGGTGTAAGTGGGCTTGTGCTTGCCCATCAGGATCATGGCCGCGGAGCTGGCAATCCGGCCGAGCACTTGATCGGCGGCGTCGACAACGTGCCATTGGCGCACGATTTCCCCCGGGGACGGAATGTGAGTTTTCATAAAGACAGACCTGCTCTTAACGAGACCTGCTGGTCAATTCAGATTAGCGGATTGGGGGAGGGGGTGTCAAACGGGGCTGGTTGTTGGCGGCTGGTTGTTGGTTGCTGGTGGTCAAGTTTCATCGCGATATGATGACTGTGGGGACGCGGAGTGCGCTTCTATACCGAGAAAGAGTGCGAAGACTGGCTGCGCGGCCGAGAACAGCTGAAGCCGGATACCATCTCGGATATGCACACGGAACGTTTTGGCTATCCCGCTGAGCCGCATCGAATTTTCTTCCTTGCCCGGTGGATTGCTACATCCATTACGTTCCGCCAGCCGGCGTTGGTCTGGATTACTGAATGGGGCATCTGGTCCAGCTCTGAAAACCTCCACCTCTATTACAGGCTGCGTCAAACCTATGGCGACTATCGGCTGCTTGACGAGGCGCCGGGCCATCTCTTCCTGGACCAGGAGGCGGAGGACCTCGCGTCCTTCCTGCAAATCGCAATGTTGAACGGGTGGGGAGGTTACGTTCTAACGCATATGGACTATGTACACGCCTTCTTCAGCCACGACGAATATATCGACTTCTTTGCCCAACACGATGCCAACCTAGCCGACGTACGCACGGAGCTCGGAAGCGCGCTGCCGCGACCGCCCGCGATGCCCTCAGAACGGTAGCTCATCGTACGCGGCCATTTCAGGCCGATCCCAATCCTCAATAAACGAAGCCAATCGGCGGCGCAGATCGGCCGCTTGAGACTCGTCGATCCCTTGTTCGCGAAGATCGATCGGCTTGACCATATTGCTACTATCCCGCATGCAGAACCCTATAATGAAAAGGGAGCTCGCATGGCAAAGGACTACATCGAAGAGCGTTCGGGCGCGTATTTTGTTGCCGGAACTCGCGTGTCGCTGGACTCGGTCGTACTCGCGTTTCTTCGGGGAGAGTCGCCGGAGGGGATCGCCGAATCCTTCCCGGTGCTAACGCTTGAGCAGATTCTTGGGTCACTTGCCTTTTATCTGGCAAATCGCGACAGGATCGACCAGTATCTGCATCAAGGATCAGAGGACTTCGAGCGCCTTCGTCAGCAAGCGCGTCAAAACAATCCGGCTCTTTATGCCCGCTTGGCAGATGCCCGGCAGCGGGTCAATCGCTCGGGCGTGTGACGCCGCGATTTCAGGCGGACGCGGATTTCAATCAAAGGATTGTTCTCGGCCTTCGCCGACGAGAGACTGCCATTGATTTTCGCGATGCACGTGACGCCGGCCTCATCGGCTTGCCGGATTCAGAGGTGCTGCGTATCGCCGCCGAGTCCGGACGAATCCTAATCTCGCATGATCGAAATCTCGCATGATCGAAAAACAATGCCCGCTCATCTGGCACGTTTCCTGGAAGGCAATTCCAGTCCCGGTGTCATCATCGTTTCGCAGGAACTCGACGTGGGCTCTGCAATGGAGGATCTGTTGATCATTTGGGCAGCCTCGGATGCCGAGGAGTGGCGGAACCAACTTGGCTTTGTGCCGTTGTAGGCACCCTGAACAACCAGCCGAATCGATAATACCTCGAGAAGGTTTCGCGTACCCTCCGCCCGCCCCAAAATGGCTGCGATCGCTGCCCGCTCAAAGCACCGCGATCACCTTCGGGTTTTCATCCGCTTCGCATTCCGCGCAGTGGATCAGCTTCGCCTCGCAATAGTACCGCTTGCCGATGTCGTGAGCTACTCCGCTCATCGCGGAACGCAGCAATGCTTCGCTCGCGAACCACTCACCGTACTCGGTCGGTCCGCTAAACGGAGTAATCTTGGCGCGGTACAGGTGCCCGTGCGCGTGTTTTTTCGGCTTCATCTATCCACACACCAATCGGCGGAGGCGCCAGCTTAAGTCTTTGGTGTCGCCACCGCGGAATCTGGCGCGGTCTTCCGTGCGGCGATTTCTGCGCGCAACACCCGCATCCGAGCGCGATGCACGTTTCTGCGCTTCTTAATTCTGTTGAAACGAGCAGCATCACTACTCACCTTGGACATTTATGAACTCCGATCTTGGCTAGGCGGGCAAACAACCGAGCCTCAAGCTTATCAGTTATCGATAATCCGCGCTTCGCGTTTCGCGCAAACTCCACTACCGCAGCGCAGGGGCGGGCCACCTACTTGTTCATCTCTTCGTCATCGGTGTTGGCATCCATATGCATGTCCATTCCGGCCCACACCTCGTTGGGGGATTTTGCGTTGGGGTAGACATGCGTCATCCATCCGAAGACCACCGGAATCCAAAGTCCGTGCGCCTCTTTGCATGCCTCTTCGGTGTGGATACTCCCTAGCGGGCCAAACTGCGCATGCGGCCCGAATCGCTCTTCGAGAGGCACGCTTCGCGATGCACCGCAGAAGTCGACATGACGGTGCCAGGTCGCGATGCTGAGCGGAGCGACTGTACTGAGATCTTGCGGCGTCGAATCTTGCGGAGCGGTGTACATGACGCCCACGGCCTGCATGCCCGCCGGCGTACGTTTGTACAGGATCGATCCGGGATGATCGTAGTCCACGTGACGCTGCTCCAGCCGGTTGTAGCGATAGTTCGTGTAGTGGACCTCTTCGCCCATTTTGCCGCTGGGATGAAACGGCTTGTAGCCGTCGCGCAGCGCGGTGTTGACATCGGCGTAATGTGCAACCACGCTACGAGCAGCGGCCACGATCCGCTGGGCGCATTGTTTATCCCCCGGCTGCGGCTTGCCCCGGAGCGACATCTGCATGTGATTGCCCATCTTCATCGAGGGTACCGGCGTGTCATCGGTTTTGCCGCCGTAGTAGCGAAGCAGCCGCTCCCACAACGGAAATTGCTGCGCCATCACGGTGGTAAGAGAGCTGAGCAGCCCCAGAACGAGAATCACCTTGAGACTTTCGCCACAAAACCTCCTATTTGCTGGGATGATCGTCATTTCCGAAGATAATCTCTACCGCAATAAACGGATTCTCGGCCAAACTTGTTCCCTGGGGTCCGGAGCGGCGCGCGAGCCGACGCACAACGCGGCGGACCGGTAGACACACGGCGCGAACTCAAGCTACCCTGTTCACAATGTCAACACGATCCGGGGAGCCCCGCCCACGTGCCGTTCGCCGCCCAAGGAGGCCTAAGATGGCGGGAAATCGTCTCACCTGGATGTTTGCCGGCGTAGTGCTGCTTGCCGGGATCAAGGGACCGGCCGCCGCGCAATCGCTCAACTTCAAAGCTCCCACTCCGCTGGCGCCCGGGGAAAACCACGGAACGGTCGACAACCAGGTCGGATCGCAATACTGGTCGTTCCAATACCTGGCCGGCAAAGCCAACATTTCGGTGCGCTTCACTTCCATGGGCTTATTCGGAAATCCCACGCCGGCAACCATCGAAGTGGTTCTTCATAACCCGGATGGAAAGGTCTTCGGATCGCGTCCGCTGACTTCGAACGGGCGCGTTGCACAGACAGACTGGCCAGGAACTTTTGGGGCGGCCGGAACCACGATCATTGAGATAAAGCCCTCCGGCTCCAATCTGGTGCGCAACGGAGGCGATTACAGTATTACGGTGAGCGGCGAGGCGGTTAATTTTTCCAAGGCTCACGCCGCCGGTCCCGAACAGATCGTCGGCACTTACTCGGTCATGGTGTGCCCTCCCGACTTCGATTGTCAGAGCACTCTCGCGGCACGCTTCCAAGCCGATGGAACCGTGATCACGACAGATGGCCACAAAGGAACTTGGACCGCTTTCGACCCGGCCTCGCGGGTCTACACGGTGGTGATTGGAAAAGACCGTTGGAGCATGAAACTCGTCCCCGGCCGTGGCCTCTTCAATACCAACGATCTGTCTGTGGTGGTGTTCCAGGCGGTGCGGCCGAACTGACGCCCGTCCGCTCGATCGCCGGCTATTTCGCCAGCGCCCGCCGCAGGTATCCCGCCACGTCGCTCACAAACCGATGCACCGACACCTCCGCGATGCGATACCCCACAATCGCGTCCATGGCCTTCCCCACCGCTCCGAAGGGCGGTTCGTACAGGCCCGAGAAATCCAGTTGCGTTTCGCTGGCGGTCAACGGATAGATCGCTAGCTCGGCCTTCATCAGCGGAAACAGTCCCGGCATCTTCGCCGCTTGCCATTCCAGCTGCAAGCGCGTCACGGGCGAGGCCATCTCCGGCGTCTGCTCCTCCATCCCCTTCACCGAGATGACGATATCGGCCTCCAGCGCGATTCCGCTGATATCGACGCGCAGCTCCGAGGCGATGGATTGCGCGCGCGACGTGGCGGCCTTGGTGGCCGACTGAAATACCGCCGGCGCGTCCTTGCTCAGCGCATCGCGCACCTGCGCGTAAGGATGATTCACGTAGTCATAGCAACGAATCTCACGGCCTTTGCTCATCGGGATCGCACCGTCCTGTGGCCGAGCGGGCATTCAGCGAACTTTTGCATACTGCGATCGTATCCGATGTCGCGGGCTGGATGCTATGGCCATATTTCCTACGGCAACCTGCTCAACGCCTGAGCAAATTTGTCCGTAACGGCGCCGAAGCCGTTATCGGTCGGATGCAGTTCGTTCCCCCACCAGTCCTGATACGCATTGTTGGTCAGATCCACAGACAGCGTGTTTCTCAAATCCACGATCTGCACATTGCCGAAATTCGCATCCGACACCATGGAAAGCGCGTTGATCCCCGCCGCCGGAGACGAGCACGGCTTTCGGCGTTCCCCCACGCTCCGTCACTTTTTCGAAGCAGCGCCCGAGCTTATCCAGTTGCCCTCCGTAGGCGATCGCCTCCAAAGGATCGCCGCGATGCGCGGTGGACTCCACGTCGTAACCGTAGTTGTCCTCCAGCAGCTTCAGCACGTCGTAGAACGGATAGTCGAACCACGAATCTCCCATCGCTAAAAGGAATCCGGCAGTTTCTCGCGCCATCACAGGTGCAGCCGGGGCCGCCGCCGTCACTCCCAGCGCCAGTTTCGCAGGATGAGGTGCCAGTGCGCGCGCCCGCCGCTCACGCGCGTCTTTTCTGCGAGCCAACCTAGCTTCCGCGTTCTTTTTCCCGATAGCGATCGCATTTTCCACGTTAGTTGCCAAATTGCCTCCTCCGGCAGCCGGGATAACCCACCTGTCCACGTCCAAACTACTTCCCAGTCTTGAAAATACTCTTCGGAATCATCCCATGCACGCCCTTGGTTCCGTCGACTAATTGCGTGATGTCGAAATCCACGGCCACGCTCGCGAGCATGTACGCGTCTTCGCGCGTCAGCTTCTTTTCGCTCATCAGAAAATCGAGCGTCTCATGCACGGCGATCTTGGTCGCTTCAGTCAAGTCAGGATCCAGCCCCATCGTGATCCAATGTGTGGGCGTCTCCGCGCGCGGCCATTTCAGATGCATGTCCTTGTGCAGGATGAACTGGAACACGCCGGTGAGAGACGTCTCCATCGCCGTGATGTCCACTTCGCCGTTTCCCATGCCGGCGTGGCCGTCGCCAACCTCGAACAGCGCACCACGCGCGTGCACCGGAATGAACAGCGTAGTTCCGGCCACCAGTTCTTTGTTATCGAGATTGCCCGCGTGAATCCCCGGCGGAGCGCTATTTAGCTTGCCAGCACTTACCGGCGGAGCAACGCCCATGCTGCCGAAGAACGGCTTCAGCGGAAGTTCGATGCCCGGGGCGAACGTTCCCACGTTGCGCCCACGGTCCAAAGCGATGATTTTCATCCTGGCGCCCTCGAACTCATCGGCTAAGAAGCCCGCGCCTTTGCGAAAGTTGTTGTAGGCATACGGAACGTCCATGCGGATTTCGCGAATGCGCACTTCCAGGACGTCGCCAGGCTCAGCGCCTTCGATCGCGACCGGACCAGTCAGCAAATGGCCGCCAGGTCCGCGCTGATCCTGCGGTATATCTTTATAAATGGTCCGCAATGCGGGCGGGATTTCCGCTGCCGGCACACCGGCCTGCTCCAGCCGCTCGGGATTCCCCGAGACCGTTTGGATCTCGACCGTATCGCCTGAGCGAACCGTGAGCACCGGCTTCGCGGCCGACCAATAATAGCCCCACGCGATGGTCTGCGGAGTAACCTTCAAAACGTGATCGGCCGCCGGAAGCAATGAGGCGATGAAGAGGAGAAGCGGAAGCGCGCTTGGTTTCATGAATCATGTTTGCACACCTCGGACCGCGCGTAGCGTTGGTATCCTGAGGCTCAGTGGGCTGCTTGTTGTGAAACTTCCGATCCTGCTCGCCATAGCGCTCTGCGCTCAATGCCTCAGTGCGCAGTCGGATCTGTGGAGCCATGTCAAGACTTCCCCCTCGCTTCGAATTGAAAAGGTTACGCTGTCCCAATCTCGGCAAGAATCCATCGTCCAACTCCTGAAAGGCCGGGCCTCGCTCGACGGCTGGGGCTGCGAATCCGACACCGATGCCTGGCTGAAGAATCTGATCTATGAGACTATCCCGCTCTTGCCGCGAGTGAGAGTATTTCTCGTTGAAGCCGGCTCAGGTTGTGCGCGTAGCGGGCAGGGCGCCAACGGAGCGATGTGGCTCATCCGTTTCGATGGCACCAAGCCCATTCTTCTGGCCAGCCCAGAGGACGCTTTCAACGGCTGGATCCATTCCGTCCAACCGGCAACTAGTAACGGATATCGCGACATCGTTGTGGGGTGGCACATAAGCGCAGCCGAGGCGGGCTTAACCTATTTTAGGTTCGACGGCAAAACATACAGCCGCATTGATTTCGCGACGCTCCGTACCGACGACCAGGACGTCACGACGATTGTTCCGGTAAAATAGCCGCCACCTTTTCGATACACTGTCCGGTATGGCTAAGCCCGCCGCAGCCGGCCCGCCGGACAAACTCGCGCTGTACGAAAAACTGGTCGGCACCAATCCCAAGGTGGAGCGGCAAGGCGCTACCGTGCCTTACACCTCGATGAACGGTCACATGTTCAGCTACCTCAGCAAAGAGGGCAAGCTCGAGCTGCGTCTGCCCGCCGGTGAGCGCGAAGCGTTTCTCAAGAAGTACAAAGCGAAGTTGTGCGAGGCATACGGAAAGGTTCAGCCCGAATACGTAGAGGTTCCCGACTCGCTGTTCGCCTCCACGCGCGAATTGAAGAAGTACTTCGACATGAGCTACGCCTACGTCGCGTCTCTGAAGCCCAAGCCCACGGTCAAGAAGAACAAGGCTTAGCTACAACCCCAGCGCATCCACCTTCGGCTTTTCATACACGTCGTCCTCGCCGGGATAGCGGAGCGTGGAGTCGTAGCGGCCGGTCTCCTTGGCCAGCGCCCAGACCAGACTCTCGCCCGCGGGCACGGTGTCCGGCTGTCGTGCGAAGACGTTGTCTTGAAACGCGCGTTCGGCGTCCACCAACTGCCAGCCTCGCGATTCAAACATGCCCAGCACATCGCTGAGGAAATACGAATTCAGCAGGTTGTAATGGATCAGGATGGTGTGCGGAATTCCCCGCCCCAGAACTTCGCGCGCCAGCCGGTCATAGTAGGTCGCCCGATCCCACAAGTGCGCCAGGTACGGCTCGCGGAAACGATTGACATCGAATCGCGGCCGCTCGCTTATGCATTTCCGCAAGCGCTGGTCGTAATACCAATCCGACCCATCGATGGTGACTGCGCCGTTCCTGTATCCGTGCTGCTTCAGAAACGCGCGCATCCAATCGCGCCGCTCGCGCGTGCCGCCTTCCTTGAGAGCCGGAAAACGGAAATACGGACGAAAGGCCGGGAACTGCCGCACGAAGGCATCGCAGCGCAGCATATCCTCGCCGAACTGCTCCGTTGGGAGCTTGTCAATCCAGCGATGCGACCAGGTGTGATTGCCGATCATGTGCCCGCGCGTGCTCCACTCCCGCACGATGGCGCGGCCTTCCGGCGTATCGCCGTTTCGCCCGATCACAAACAGCGCAGCCTTGACTTTGTGCTGTTCCAAGGCACGAAGGATTCTTTGGCCCGCCTCCGCCCGCAATGCCACCGGAATGTCCTGCCACGCGAGATCGTCCATCGTGATCGCGATGCGCGGCTTTTCCTCCGCGGCCACGCGCACTGCTAGCGCCGAACTAGCCAGCGCGGTCAAAACTTCCCGGCGCGATACGCCCATGCGAATCATCATGCCATGCTGGAGGAGATGGGAGTTTTACTCAGCGGCTCCGCTCTCAGCAAAACCTTCGGCGCGCGGACCCTGTTCGACAATCTTTCGCTCAGCCTCTCCGATGGCGACCGCACCGGTCTCATCGGGCCGAATGGCAGCGGCAAAACCACGCTGCTCGAAATCCTGGCCGGCAAGGAAGCGCCCGATTCCGGAACTCGCGCGCCGCGCAAGCAGACCCGGCTCGCGTACGTGCCGCAAGACTCGGTGTTTGCTCCTGGCGATACCGTGATCTCCGTACTCACGGCCGCCTTGGCCGATCTTCCATTGGATGATGAGGAAAAAACCGCGCGCATCGAGCTGATGCTGGGCCGCGCCGAATTCGCCGATCGCTCGACGCCCGCCCCCGCGCTCTCCGGCGGGTGGAAGAAGCGCCTTTCCATCGCTGCGGCACTGATCGCTTCGCCCGATGTATTGCTGCTCGACGAACCGACAAATCACCTGGATCTCGAAGGCATTCTCTGGCTGGAATCAGCCATCGAAACCGCTGGCGCCTGTTTAGTAGTCACGCACGATCGCTATTTTCTGGAACGCGTCGCCACGCACATGATCGAGGTCAATCGGATCTATCCGGGCAGCGCCTTTCAAGTGAAAGGGAATTACAGCGAGTTTCTCGAACGGCGCGAGGATTTTCTCGAAGCTCAGAAGAAGCAGACTGAGGCTCTTGCCACCAAGGTGCGGCGCGAGATCGAGTGGCTGCGCCGTGGACCAAAAGCGCGCACGGGCAAATCCCGCGCACGGATCGATTCCGCGGGCCGACTGATCGAGGAGTTCTCGGCCGCCACGGCGCGCGCACGGGGCGGGACAGCCAAGATCGATTTCACCGCGTCTGATCGCAAGACCAAGCACCTAATCGAAGCCGAAGGCATCGGCAAAACGCTCGGAGGGCGCCGTCTGTTCCAGAATCTGACGCTCACGCTTTCGCCCGGCGTTCGCATCGGATTGGTGGGCGCAAACGGAAGCGGCAAGACGACGCTGCTCAAATTGCTCGCCGGTTCGCTCGAACCAGACGAAGGCGAGATTCGCCGGGCCGATCGGCTGCGGATCGTCAACTTCGCGCAAGACCGTGGCGCGCATCTCGACCCCGCCATCAGCCTGCGCCGAGCGCTCTGCCCGGAAGGCGACATGGTAATTTATCGCGACCGTCCGATCCACGTCGCGGGCTGGGCCAAGCGCTTTCTCTTTTTGGAAGAGCAGCTCGATATGCCGGTCGCGAAGCTTTCCGGCGGCGAGCGCGCCCGGGTGATGATCGCGCGCTTAATGCTCGCGACGGCTGATGTACTGCTGCTTGACGAACCCACCAACGATCTCGATATCCCGACGCTCGAAGTCCTCGAAGACAGCCTGCTCGATTTCCCCGGCGCCATCGTGCTGGTGAGTCACGACCGCTACTTGCTCGACCGCGTATCCACCATCGTGATCGGACTCGATGGTGGCCCCAACGGCAGCGACGCCGGCGTTTTCGCCGACTACTCGCAATGGGAAGCGTTCCGCGAAGAGCTGCGCTCCGAAAAGCCCGCGCCCAAACTTCCCCGCCCCGCGGCACCCGCCGACGAACCGAAAAGGAAGCTGTCGTACCTGCACCAGCGCGAATGGGACAGCATGGAAGCGAAGATTCTCGAAGCCGAACAGGAACTCGCCACGTGCCAGCGTGAACTGCAAGCCTCCGCGTCCGACCCAAATCGCGTTCACGACGCTTACGAGAAAATGCAAGCCGCTCAGCGCCGTGTGGAGGAATTGTATGCGCGCTGGGCTGAGTTGGAGACCCTGGTTAGTCCCCAATTCCTAATGCCAACCCCCGTGTGCTAAACTTAAGGCTACTGGAAGTTGATTCGAATCCCCCTCTCCCCTGACCGGTAGTCGGCCTGTCGCTTCTCCCTCCGCAAAATACAAATGAAAAGTTTCTCTGATTTCCCTCTGTCTGCTCTTCTGAAGAGCAATCTTTCCAAGCACGGTTTCGTGCAACCGACGCCCATCCAGGAGCTGGCCATTGAGCCCGCGCTGGCTGGCCGCGATCTGGTCGCTACCGCGCAAACCGGCACCGGCAAAACGCTCGCGTTTGTCCTGCCCATCATTCATCACATTTCGAACCAGATCTCGACTCAACCCGCGCAAGCCGGCATTCGCGCTGTCATCCTCAGCCCGACGCGCGAGCTCGCCATCCAGATCCACGAAACGTTCGCCAAAATGGCTGCGGGGACCGGCGTTCGCGCCTCGGTCGCCGTTGGTGGACTCAGCGAGCGGGTCCAGCTCCAGGCCATTCGCAAGGGCGCGCAGGTTCTCATTGCGACTCCCGGCCGCTTATTCGATTTCCTCGGGCGCAAGCTCGTCAATCTCGGCGGCGTCCGCACTCTGGTTCTCGACGAAGCAGACCGCATGCTCGACATGGGCTTCCTTCCCACGGTCACCAAAATTATGGCGGCCATGCCCTCCGATCGCCAAACGCTGCTTTTCTCCGCCACCATTCAAACCTCGGTTCAGCACCTGGTGAAGACCCACGTCCGCGATGCCGTGCGCGTCGAAGCCGGCGAGACAACCAAGCCGATTTCAAAGATCGATTTGTATCTTTACGAAGTGGAGCAGGATTGCAAGCTCGGCCTGCTCGAAAACATGCTGCGCCAGGAAGAAGGCTCGTTCCTGGTCTTCGCGCGCACCAAGCACGGGGCCGACAAGTTGTCGAAGAAGCTGGCGCGGGGCGGCGTGAACACTGCCGTGATTCACGGCAATCGCAGCCAGAGCCAGCGCGCGCAAGCGTTGCGCGGTTTCCAGGAAGGCAAACATCGCGTGCTGGTAGCAACCGATGTCGCCGCTCGCGGCATTCATGTGGAAGGAATCTCGCACGTGGTGAACTACGATCTTCCGCAAGTTCCCGAAGACTTCATTCATCGCGTGGGACGGACGGGCCGCGCCGGCGCTTCCGGTGTGGCTTCCACATTCGCTACGCGTTCGGAGCGCTCGCAGATCGCCCAGATCGAACGCAAGCTCGATTCCAAGCTGAAGCGCGCGCGTCACCCGGCCTCTTCGAACTAATTCGCTGGCGCTCCGGAGGCGGTCGCCACGGGAGCCGCCGGCAGCTTCGCTTTGCCGTCCAACGCGTACACCAGCAATCGCGAGGGCGGCAGGGGGACCTTGGTCTCGGCGGGCTCTGAACCAAATCCGCTCGGCGCGTTGGCTGGACTGCCCGCGAGCGCAATATACTGCTTGCCGTCGATCATGAACGTCATCGGCGGACCGATCATCGAGAGGCCAGTTGGTATCTCGGCGAGCTGATCGCCGTTCTCGGCGCGATACGCGATCAGGCGCGTATTCACGCTCACGAACACCAAATTTCCCGCGGAAAGCGTGCCGCCTTGATTGAATCCCGCCGATACGCCTCGCCAGCGCTCTTTGCCGGCGACTGGATCCCATGCGACCAAAATGTTTCCGTGACCTTCGGGGCCGATCTTCGGCAGCGACGACTCGATGGGTGGAAACGTCGGACCATTATCGGGCGCGGCGGCATGCGCGCCACCCGCCGCAGGCGTTGGAGGAATCTGAAATGAGAGCCCCATGTTGAATTGCGCGTGACCGCTTGGTCCAACGTCGGTCGGGTTGGGAACAAATTTCGGGTCCACCGCATAACTCATCCCGCCGCCAATCGTGCTCGGGATGTAGACCAGTCCCGTGGCCGGATTGTACGACCACGGCGGCCAAACATGTCCTCCGCCGGGGCCTGGCATCACGCCCACAGCGTTCTTTCCGTAGTTAGCTTCGGGATTGATCACTGGCCGCCCGGTCTTCAGATTCACTCCCGATGCCCAATTCACGGTGACCCAAGGATCCGCCGACAGCAGTTCGCCCGTGCGGCGGTCCAGCACATAAAAGAATCCGTCTTTCGGCGCATGCATGATCACGTGCCGCGTTTTCCCGTTGATCGGCAAATCCGCCAGCATCAGATCCGCGATCGAATCAAGATCCCAGTTGTCGCCCGGCACTTCCTGGTAGTACCAAACCAATTTGCCAGTGGCGCCGCGCACGGCCAGGATGCAATCGGTGAACAGATTGTCGCCCTTTCCACGCGCTTGATCCGACCATGGCCCAGGCTGTCCCGTTCCGACATAGACCAAATCAGCATCCGGATCGTACGCCATACCGTTCCACACCGGCGCGCCGCCGCCCAGTTTCCACCATTCGCCGCTCCATGTTTTGGCTGCCTCGGCCAGTTCGGGCTGCTCGAACGGTTTTGATGGATCGCCCGGCACCGTATAAAACTTCCAGGCGATCATGCCTGTGTCGGCATCGAGCGCCGCAAAGAAACCGCGCACCGCATACTCGCCGCCTGATGCGCCGACGATCACCTTCCCGCCGCCAATGACGCGCGGCGCCATGGTAAAGGTGTACGGCATATTGGCCGGAGCCACGCGCGTCTCCCAAATTTTCGAGCCGGTCTTCAGATCGAGCGCGCGCATCCGTCCGTCAACCACCGGAGCGATGATGGTGTCTTTGTAGAGCGCGATCCCGCGATTGACGACGCCGCAGCAAATGCGCGATTGCCAGACCTCCTGATTCACCTCGGGGTCCGATCGCCACAGCTCTTTGCCGGTGCGTGCGTCCACGGCATATACCACGCTCCAAGGCGCGATGCTGTAAAGGACGCCATTGTGCACCAGCGGCGTTCCTTCCTGGTGGGTCTGCGGACGGCCCGGCGCGGCCGGAATGTCCATGTACCAGGCGAGACCGAGGCGGCTCACGTTGCTCGCGTTGATTTGGTCGAGCGGGCTATAGCGCTGCTCGGACCAGTTGACGTTATAGCTGATCCACTCCTCTCCCGTCTTACCCGCGTTCTTCAGCGCCTCGTCATCCACCGGCCGTGACTGCTGAGCTGTGCCAATGGAAATCGCCGCTAATCCGAAAAGCAACACCCGCCACATAGATTTCATCCCCTCACACCCCAAATAGACAAACTTACCTTATCAAATTCGGAAAGGAGCAAAGTTGCGGCAGAGCTTAGCCGACGTGAGTGACCAGGAAGGTGTTCACCAGATCGAGGAGATTCGAAGAATCGAGCAAGGCGGGCTCAACCAGGATGCCGGTTCGAAATCCGGCGCCTTCCGGCCGGGAATGCGCCACATGCCCATAGAAGACGGTCCCGAGAATGTCCATTTTCACCATCCCTCCGGGATCGGCTGCATTTGGAAGCAGCACGCCGACTCCCGATTCTGAGATGTCGAGGAGCTTTCCGACCGCGTTTTCTTCGGAATCGAGCAGAGTGAGCCGCACGGGCAGATCAGCAGAGATGCGCTGGTTGAAGCGGCGATCCATCAATCACTTATCGCCCGGAGGCTGGAGTTACTTTAGGGGGGCTTGGGCGGCGATCCTCGCGCCGAGCTCTAGCGTGATCCCCAGGGACTGCAGGAATTCCTCGTCTTCTTCCGTCAGAACCAAGTCACCCGGCTGGGCGCCGTTGGGCTGGATGGCACCCTCGTGGGCCTGACCCTCACCAGCGGGGTCCTGCAATGACACGTCCACCGAGAGGCTGGGGCAGGCGCCCGTACGGCCGAGTGCCGCCAGCGCGGCGTTGACATCGTGGGATCCCAGAATCGCTTCATTGACGGCTTGCCGAAGGGCGCTCAGCAAAGCCTTGACGTGTCTCTCCATGTTCCTTTTTCCTCCCGGGCTGGATTGTTCCGGCTGCGGCACGTCCGCTGGGATGCATCTGAAACGCCAAACGTGAAGTCGCGGGGAAGAGCCATATTTTTCAACACGCCCGGCGGTAATAGACAGCCATCCTGGGTGAAATAGCTCACAAGGGATAGGGATTAGCACGCGGCCTATTGGGCGTTAGGACGGTTCCTTACCGCTTCACGATTAAGCCCTGCCCGGTTGGCAAGCTCAACACGTTAAACCCGAGCGTTCGGCCGACCGCGTCCATGGACTCGGCCTGGCTTTCGTAACCATGGTAGGCATAGTCGTCCAGCAGGACGAACGCACCGGGCGAGAGACGATTCCAAAAATATTCGATCGCCCCGCGTTCCGGGTAAGCGCAATTCATGTCGATATGCAGGAACGCGACCTGGTCAATATTGACCGCCGGCAGGCAATCCGGCACGATTCCCGGTATAACCACGGCATTCGGCCATTGGGAAAAATTGGCGCGCACGCGGGCTATGTCAGTCTCATACGCGCCCCCCGCCATCTGGCCCTCTGCTACCGTGCGCCGGCCGCGCTGGATCTCGTCGGCGGAGAATTGCGACAGGACCGGGCCCGCGAATGTGTCAAAAAGATAGAATCGTTTGGCAACGGCGCGCCAGTTCAGCCCTCCCATAATGGCCGAACTCATGAATCCGGTGTTGACACCGCACTCGACAAAATCCCCTGGCAACGCGAGTGCGCTGGTGGCGGCCCAGAGAGCCATGTGCAGGCGCCATTGCAGGTGCGGGTCCAGTCCGTTGTTCGCTACGACGCCCCGCTGATAGGCGGCTTGAAACGACGGGTCCCGCCGGAAATGATCGTTGTGAACGGTGAATAGCCCGTCTTCATCGTAATGCCGGCTGGTGTTGATGATCGCCAGGCCTGCGTGGCCGAGGACCTTGCGGATCAGGGCCTTGATCATTTCGGATATCACAAGTTTACCCTGAGCCCAGGGGAAGGTCTGCCGATTTGACGTGGCACTCCAGCCGCATGGTTGTTGGTCGTGGGCGGGGCGGAGGTTGGCATGTTCCGGGCGGCGCCGGGCTTTGGAAAAATTCGGGATTGGGGATTGGGCGGGCGGAATCGGGTGGGAAGGTGTGAAACTTTCGCGACGTTCGAGGGCAGGCGAGGCCTGGAGGCAGGATTGAACGTAATTGAAGAGCCGGCTGGCGATTGGATTGTTCGGGGTGGCGTGAGAGGGCGGTAGTGCACCGGAAAAGTCAGCCGGTTGATAGCTCGTTTCAGGCGCCCCTTCGATAATTCCCCGGCAGACTTAACCGTTCTTTACCAACTCCAAGAACGCCTTCGCCGCATGGCTCAAACTCCGCTTCGCCGGACACACCAACCGGATCTTGCGATCGACGTCGAGTTCCTTCACCTTGATCTCTCGCAACGCGTCCTGGGCGACGTCCTGCTCCACGCACATGTGCGGGAGGAACGCCACGCCTTCGTTGCGCTGAACCATCAATCGGATCGTTTCCACCGTGGGCATCTCGACGTCCATGTTGAGCTGGACTTTGTGCCGCTGGAACTCCTTGAGCACCACGTCGCGATAGGGCGAAAGAACATTGTGCGCGATAAATGTCTCCATGCCCAGTTCGCTGATCGACACCTGCCCGCGCGTGGCGAAGCGATGCTGCGGCGAAACGACGAAGGCCAGGTGATCGGTGTAAATCACCATCGAATGCAGGCGCTCATCCTCCGGATCGTAGCTGATGACGCCGAGCTCGAGATCGCCGTCGATCAATTGCGACGGAATTTTGCTCGAGAGCGAACGCCGCACCTGCACTTTCACTTTGGGATAAAGCCGCCGGTAGCGCTCGATGTGGCCGAGCAAATAAAGCGACGTGGATTCGTTGGCGCCCACAATCAGCCGCCCCGCGGAATTGTCGCGCAGCTCCGAAAGCGCGTTCTCCAGATCGGCCGTCAGGTTCTCGAAACGCCGCGCGTAATCGTACACAATGCGGCCGGCGTCGGTAAGCAACAGCTCCTTGCCGGAGCGATCGATCAGCTTTTCCTGCAGGTCGGCTTCGAGCTTCTGGATCGCCAGCGAGATCGCCGGCTGGGTCCGCAGCATCTTTTCAGCGGCGCGGGAAAAGCTTTTCTCGGACGCTACGGTGAGGAACACCTTGAGGGGATAGAGTTCCATAAGCGGCCCTTATGCTATGATTATAGCTTATTCTGATCGCTTGAATTATAAATTTGCCAAATCTTACGATCGCCTCCATAATGGGTAGCGAGACAGACAGGAGGACACATGGCCAATCGAGTCTACATCTTCGACACCACCCTCCGGGATGGTGAACAATCGCCGGGCTGCAGCATGACCGTACCCGAGAAGCTGCAACTGGCGCGAAAATTGGTGGAATTGGGCGTCGACATCCTCGAAGCCGGGTTCCCGATCGCCTCTGAAGGCGATTTCGAAGCGGTGGACGCGGTGAGCCGTGAGTTCTCCTGGGTTCAAGTGGCGGCGCTGGCGCGTGCCAATCGGTTAGACGTGGAACGCGCAGCGGCATCGCTCGAAGCATGCCAAGCGTCCGCGGATTCACACCTTCCTCGCGACCAGCGAGATTCATCTCAAGTACAAGCTGAAAAAATCGCAGCAACAGATTTTGGATGAAGCCGCGACGGCCGTGGAACTGGCGCGGCAATACACCGATGATGTCGAGTTTTCCGCCGAAGACGCCACGCGAACGGATTGGGATTATCTGGAGCAGGTCTCAAGAGCAGTGGTCGCGGCCGGAGCGCGGACGGTGAACCTGCCGGACACGGTCGGCTATTCGGTGCCGGAAGAATACGGCGCGCTGATCGGCCGCATGGTGCGGGCGTTGGGCGACAGCGCGATTGTGAGCGTGCATTGCCACGACGATCTGGGGCTCGCGGTGGCGAACTCGATTGCGGCGGTACAAGCGGGGGCGCGGCAGATCGAATGCACGATCAATGGTATCGGCGAGCGGGCGGGCAACGCGTCGCTCGAAGAGATCGTGATGGCGTTCAAGACGCGCCCGGACAAGCTGCCGTTTGAAACCAAGATCGTCACCGAGCATATTTACTCCGACGAGCCAGCTTCTCACGCGGACCATTACGTTTGGGCCGCAACCGAACAAAGCCATCGTCGGCGAAAATGCGTTCGCGCACGAAGCCGGCATCCACCAGGACGGATTCCTGAAGGAGCGCACGACGTACGAGATCATGGACCCGCATAGCGTGGGCGTGCCGGAGAGCAAGCTGGTGCTTGGCAAGCACAGCGGCCGGCATGCGCTGCAACAAGCGCGCCGAGGATCTCGGGTTCCAGCTCGGAAAAGACGAGCTGGACGTGCTGTACCATCGCTTCACGGCGCTGGCGGATCGCAAGAAGGGCGTGCGCAACGACGAGATCCTGGCGCTGCTGCACGATGTGGTGGGCGCGAAGGCAGCCGCTGCTCAAGACTGAGCCGCGACCAAGGGGAGCCGGTAGTCAGTTTAGAACATGCAACTCAACATATTGATACTCCCCGGTGACGGAATCGGCACCGAAGTCACGCGCGAAGCAGTCAAAGTACTGCACAAGGTCGCGAAGAAGTTTCATCACGAGCCGGTTCTGACCGAGGGCCTGATCGGCGGCATCGCGATTCATAAGACGGGCGGTCCCCTGCCCCAGGAGACCATCGATCTGGCGCTGAAGGCCGACGCGACGTTGATGGGCGCGGTGGGTCTGCCGGAATTCGACAATGTCGCGCCGGAGAAGCGGCCCGAGAAGGGCCTGCTGGGCATCCGCAAGGTGCTGGGCGTGTACGCGAACCTGCGGCCGGTGCGATCGTACAAAGCGCTGCTCGATTCGTCGCCGCTGAAGAACTCGCTGGTGGACGGAGTCGACATGATCATCGTGCGCGAGCTGACCGGCGGCATTTACTACGGCACGCCGCGCGGGATTTTCGGGACCGGCAAAGACGAACACGCGGTGAACACGCTGTCGTACACGCGGCCCGAGATCGAACGTGTGTCGCGCATGGCGTTTCACCTGGCGCGCAACCGCCGCAAGAAGGTGACCAGCGTCGACAAATCGAACGTGATCGAAACATCGCAGCTATGGCGCAAGGTGATCATCGAAGTGGCCGAGGAGTTCCCCGACGTCGCGCTGGATCACTTGCTGGTCGACACCGCCGCGATGCAATTGGTCCTGAATCCGCGGCGCTTCGACGTTCTGGTCACCGAAAACATGTTCGGCGATATCCTGAGTGATGAAGGTGCAGTGCTGGCCGGATCGATCGGCATGCTGCCGTCGGCATCCATCGGCGACAAGAAGCCGTCCGGCGCGTGGGTGGGTTTGTATGAGCCGGTGCACGGCTCGGCGCCCGATATCGCGGGACAGAGCAAGGCGAATCCGTTTGGCGCGATCGGATCGGTGGCCGCGATGCTCGAATACAGTTTCGGGTTGAAGGAAGAAGCGGCGGCGGTGAATCGCGCGGTGGAGACGGTGCTCAATTCGGGCCGCGTAACGGCGGACTTGAAGCCCTCGGGCAAACCGGCAACGACTTCGGAAGTAGGAGACGCAGTAGCGGAAGCAATATGAGTAAACCTCGGACGATCATCGAAAAGATCTGGGACAACCATGTGGTTGCGGAACGGCCGAACGCGCCGGCGCTGCTCTACATCGATTTGCATCTGGTGCACGAAGTGACGTCGCCACAGGCCTTCGACGGATTGCGCGCGCGCGGGCTGAAAGTGCGGCGGCCGGATCTGACGATCGCGACCACCGACCACAGCACTCCGACCACGCCGCGCGGCTTGCCGATCGTCGACAAGATCGCCGCGGCGCAAGTGGAGCAATGGTCCAAAACTGCGAAGGACTTCGGCATCCACTGTTATCCGCTGGGCAGCGACAAACAGGGCATCGTGCACGTGATCGGGCCGGAGCTGGGATTGACGCAGCCGGGAATGACGGTGGTTTGCGGCGACAGCCACACGGCGACGCATGGAGCCATGGGCGCGCTGGCGTTCGGCATCGGAACCAGCGAAGTGGAGCACGTGCTCGCGACGCAGTGCCTGCTGCAGAAGCGTTCGAAGACGTATCAAGTGCGGTGGATGGCGCGCTTAAGCCGGGCGTGTCGGCCAAGGACATTATTCTGGCGCTGATCGCGCGCATCGGGATCGGCGGAGGCACGGGTTCGGTTTTCGAATATTGCGGATCGGCGATCCGTTCGCTCTCCATGGAAGAGCGCATGACGGTGTGCAACATGTCGATCGAAGGCGGCGCGCGCGCGGGCTTGGTCGCGCCCGACGACACGACGTATCAATATCTGGCCGGCCGCGAATATGCGCCCAAGGGCGCGAAGTGGGACGAAGCCGTGGCGCGCTGGCGGCAATTGCCGACCGATGACGGCGCGACGTACGACAAAAGCATCGTGATTGACGCGGCGTCGCTGGAGCCGATGATCACGTTCGGCACAAATCCTGGCATGGGCATTCCGATCCGGGGCGCGGTGCCGAATCCCAGCGACATCACCGATCCGCTGGAGCGCGATTCGCTGGCGCGGGCGCTGGCCTATATGGATCTGCCGGCGGGGCAACCGCTGCTGGGGCATCGCGATCAACGTGGTGTTCATCGGAAGCTGCACCAATTCGCGGATCTCCGATCTGCGCACCGCGGCAAGCATCCTGAAGGGCCGCAAAGTGAATCCGAACGTGCGCGTGCTGGTGGTGCCCGGGTCGCAACAAGTGAAAGAGCAAGCGCAAGCCGAGGGCCTGGACCAAATTTTCCGCGACGCGGGCGCCGATTGGCGCGAGGCCGGATGTTCGATGTGCATCGCGATGAACGGCGATCAATTGCAGCCGGGCGAATACAGCGTGTCGACCAGCAATCGCAATTTCGAAGGGCGGCAAGGCAAAGGCGCGCGGACGTTCCTGGCGAGTCCGATGACTGCCGCGGCGTCGGCGATCGCGGGCAAGGTCAGCGACGTAAGGGAGTTGCTGTAATGGAAAAGTTCACTGCGTTCGAGAGCCGGATGGTGGTGATCGCGCGCGACAACATCGACACGGATCAGATCATCCCGGCGCGATTCCTGAAGACGATTTCAAAAGTCGGGTTGGGCGATCAGCTTTTTTGCGACTGGCGCTACGACGCCGAGGGCAAGCCGAAGCCGGATTTCGTGCTGAACAAGCCGGAATCGAAAGGCGTGCAAGGTTTTGCTTGCAGGCGATAATTTCGGATGCGGCAGCTCGCGGGAGCATGCGCCGTGGGCGCTGACGCAGTACGGTTTTCGCGCGGTGATCAGCACGTCGTTCGCGGATATTTTCAAGAACAATTCGCTGAAGAATTCGCTGCTGCCGATCGTGGTGCCGCCGGACGTGCACGCCGAGCTGCTGAAAAATCCTTCGGGAACCGTGAAAATCGATCTGGCGTCGCAAACGCTGACACTCGCGAGCGGCCGCAAGGTGGAGTTTCCCGTCGACGATTTCGCCAAGCACTGTCTGCTCGAAGGCATCGACGAACTGGGCTACATCCTGCAGCAGGAGCCGGCCATCGCGGCATTTGAGGCGACGCATCCGGCGGGAATCGACACGCGGGCCTGAATCACATCTTCTGACGAAACGCTCTTCGCTGCAAGCGTTTGCCATGCAGAACTCGCACGATAAGGACTTTTGTCGCCAAAGAGCGGTAGTAGATCAAGTAATTCCCCATTGGAAACTTTCGCACATCGCCCGGTAGTTCGGGCACGTTCACTCCAGCCCGTGGGCTTGATGCAATCAAACCGAAAGTCTCGTGAAATCTACCAATGAACTCTGTTGCGATTTCCGCGCTGGCACGTCTCGCGATGAAATCCCAGATACCATCCAGGTCGGATGTCGCTTGCGGAGCAGCGACGTAAGGCTTCACCCGCGTGCGGCTTTTCTGCTAGCCGCCAAGCGTTTCTTGCCGCGATGAACGATGTCTTCGAAATAGAGTCGAAGTTCCTCGCGGGTGCGAATTTCGGTACCTTCGCCGCGCTCAATCGAACGCAATCCATCTAAGACAGCTTCCTGGACGTTGTCTGGATCAACAATCACCGATTGCTCGGCGACCATCTCCTCTTGCTCCAATTTGCGAAGGGCTTCCCGCACAACTTCGCTCGCATTGGAGTACCTGCCGCTCTTCACTTTGTCCCGGATGAACTTCGAAAAATGAGGGGTGATGGAAACGTTGAGCTGACGCGTGTTCGTGGGCATGTGTCAATTCATTATAGTTTTTGACACATACTTACTTCAACAGATCCGCGACCTTGGCGGCCCCCGCCTTCGCGCACGCGTCATCCTGCTCTTGACTCGACCCCGAGCTGGCGACTCCACCGACGATTTCTTTGTCCACGCGGATGGGCACGCCGCCGCCCAGCGCGAGAATGCCCTCCACCTGCCGTTGCGGCGCGAATGAGGGATCCTCCGTGCGCTTCTGGAACTCGAGCGTGGTGCTGCGGAACATCACCGCCGTATAAGCTTTGCGCCGCGCCATTTCGGCGGTTTGCGGCGTGGCCATTTCGTCGCGCAGCATCACCAACACTTGGCCGCCGCGATCCACCACTACGGCGGAGGTATGAAAACCTTTCGACTTGCATTCGCCAAGGGTCGCTTCCGCGATCGTCTTGGCCATTTCGAGCGACATGTTGCGCTGCGTAACCAAACCTTGCGCGCACGCACCACCGCACACCATCATCGCGATCACAAGCATGTTTCGAAGCAGGCCCATTCCGCCCTCCGGTTCGCCGACAATTATACTCATTCGAGGAGACCGTAATGAACCAGTGGAAATTCGTAGCAACCGCCGCCCTCGGCGCCTGCCTGGGCACTTGGGTCACGATGTGGATCGGACACAAGCCCGCCGTCGTCTCAGCCAAAGAGCCTTCGCTAACGCCGTCGGATTACCAGGAAATCATTCAGCTCACGAATAAATACGCCTACGGCATCGACACTTGCTCCAACAACGGGTACGACTACGCGGACGTGTTCACACCCGACGGCATCTTCATCGACAAGATGACCGACGACGGCGTCAAACAAGGCGGACGCGTGCTGGCCAAGGGTCGCGAGGCGCTGGCCACGTTGATCGGCGGAGGATCGCGCGGCTGCAAGACGAAAATGGTCTGGACCGGCTGGAGCCACATCATGGCGAACCACGTGATCACGCCGTCGCCCGAGGGCGCCACAGGCAGGATTTATTTGCTGCAGATGGGGATCAAGGGACCAGGCAGCATCGAACGGCACGGCGGCTACGAAGACGTTTACGTGAAGACCACCGCGGGATGGCGGATCAAATCACGGGCGAACGTGCGCGAAGAGTCGTGGCTGAATCCGCTGTTGCGGACGCCGGGCGCGAACTAGGTTCCCCGGATGGCCGCTTGACTCGGCCCGACGTTACATAGATAATCTTGGCATAGAGGTTCTATGTACAAGCAACGGGACCTGCTTCCCGGCACTTTGGAGATGTTGATTCTGCAGACCCTGCGGCGCGGGCCTCTGCATGGCTACGCCATATCGCAAAGCATTCAGCAGACCTCGCAGGATGTGCTGCAAGTCGAGGAAGGCTCCCTGTACCCCGCCTTGCAGCGCCTGCTCCGGGAAAGCTGGGTGGTGGCCGAGTGGGGCACGTCGCAGCGAAACCGGCGCGTCCGCAAGTACCGGCTGACGCCCGCCGGACGCAAACAACTGGAGCGCGAGATCGCGGGCTTTGAGCGCTTGCTGTCGGGGATCGCCCGCGTGATCAGGCCGGCCGAGTCATGAATCCGATATCACGTTGGTTAGAGCGCAAACGTGTGGAACGCGAGTTGGCTGAGGAAATGTCTGCGCATATCGAAGAGCGAATCGAGCAGTTGATGGATGAAGGCCTGGAGCGAACGAGATGCACGAATCCAAGCCCGGCGCCAATTCGGCAATCCGACTTTGCTACGAGAAAAGAGCCGCGAGACCTGGGGTTGGAACGGGATCGAACAACTGGCCCAGGACATCCGATTTGGTTGCCGTGTCCTGGCGAAGGCCCCTGCATTCACGGTGACCGCAGTGGCCGTGCTTGCGCTCGGCATTGGAATGAACACGGCCATGTTCAGCGCCGCGAAGGCCGTCCTGCTGAGCGCGGTGCCCTATCCTGAGCCGGATCAATTAGTAGAACTCTGGCAGACGAACAAAGCCGGCAGGTTCATGAGTGTCTCCTGGCTCGATTTCAAAGACTGGCGCGACCAGAATCGATCGATGGAGCACCTGGCCGCATACGACGCCGTGCAGGTGAGCCTGTCCGGTGACTTTTCCGCGCGACGCATTCACGTAGGTGGCGTATCGAGCGGCTTTTTCGAGACCATGCGAGTTGAGGCGGTTATTGGACGGACGTTTGGCAGCGAAGAGCAGAAGCCCGGAGGAACGCCCGCAGTGGTTCTCGGGTACGATTTGGCCCAAACGATCTTCGGGCTGCCGGCGCAATCCATCGGAAAAACTGTCCGCATGGACGGACTGGCGTTTACCGTGATCGGCGTTATGCCGCCCGGATTCGATTTCCCGGCTCGGGCGCAAGCCTGGCTTCCCCAGGAATTCTTCCCGGACAATTCAGCCAGATCGGCGCATAACTATCGCGTAGCCGGCCGCTTGATACCAGGCACATCGATTCGCCAGGCGCAAGAGGATATGAACATCGTTGCAGCGAGGCTCGGGAAATCGTACATCGACGACAAAGACGACGGCATCAAAGTGGTGCCGCTGTATGACGAAGTTGTCGGCCCGGTTCGTCCGGCGTTTCTCATTTTGCTTGGGGCGGTCACACTGGTTCTGCTGATTGCCTGCGTGAATATTTCGAGCCTGCAACTGGCACGAGCCACCGTGCGCGCTAAGGAACTGGGTCTGCGCACGGCCTTGGGAGCGGGACGGGCGCGCCTGATCCGGCAACTTTTAACCGAGGCTGTGCTACTCGCGATTGCGGGCGGAAGCGCGGGACTCGCGCTGGCCACGATAGGTACCGCTATCTTGCGGCACGCGGCGCCAGCGAACATTCCGCGCATTGAAAACGTTCGCATGGACAACACCATTCTGTGTTTCACCGCGGTCCTCTCGATCGGCGCGGGTCTGCTGTTCGGAACATTGCCGGCGATCGCTTCTTCCCGCACGGACGTGAGCAAAGCGCTGAAAGAAGGATCGGGAAAAAGCACGCGCCGGGCCGCGAATGAAACGCTGGGGCAATGCACTTGTCGTGGGCCAGATTGGGCTTGCAGTTGTGCTCCTCACCGGAGCGGCGCTATTGGTCAAGAGCTATTGGAAGCTCGCGCACGTCGATCCGGGTCTGCGATCGTCCGGAGTTTTCACGGCCGATCTCTCGTGGCCAACGAGCGATGGCAATTCCGCAGACTCGGCGGAGGTTTTGAGGATATCGAGAGGGCTGCTGGATCAGGTGAGTGCCCTGCCCGGCGTACAAGCGGCGGGATTGATCGACGTTTTACCGGTGCGTCAAGGCGGATCGAATGGTGGCTTCGAAATCGAAGGCATACCGTTGCCTGCGGACCCCCATCAAGACCCGGACGCATATTATCGGCTGGCAACCAGCCAGTATTTCAAGGCGTTCGGAATTCCAATTTTGAAAGGGCGCGGTTTCACCGAGGCCGACGATCGATCCGAGGAACAGGTAGCGATCGTGAATCAATCGTTCGCGGCGAAGTTCTTCCCGCACGGAGACGTGATCGGGAACCGGATTCGCTTTCTTGGTTTTGACGCCAAACCGCAGTTCATGACCATAGTTGGCATCGTCGCCGATGTGCGGGCCTTCGGTCTCGACCAGCTGGCCAATGCCGAAGTGTTCGTCGATCTCATGCAGCACGCCCAAGCTTCGCTGGATGCGACGCTGGTGGTGCGAGGTCCGATTGGCGAACAAGCAGCCGTCCGCGCAATCCTCACATCCCTGAATCGCGATACCCCGGTCGAGTTTCAAAGCATGGACGAAGTGATCGCCGGGACCATCGCGCGCGAGCGTTTCCAAACCGTCCTGTTGAGCCTGTTCGCCGGCTTCGCGCTGTTGCTGTCGGCGGTAGGCATTTACGGATTGCTCTCCTATACAGTGAACCGCCGTACGAGTGAACTTGGGATTCGCATGACGCTAGGCGCCGGAAGCGGGGACGTGCTGATGCTGGTCTTATCGGATGGCGGCAGACTGGTCGCGGCCGGTCTCGTGATGGGGCTGCTCTGCGCTTTGCTTGTGAGCCGCACTCTCGGAAGTCTTCTCTACGGCGTGAAGACCACCGACCCCGCGTCGTTCATAACGGTCGCGATTGTGTTTGGAGTCGTAGCGATGCTGGGCTGCTATCTGCCAGCACGGCGTGCGTCGAAGATCGACCCGAATGTGGCGTTGAGGTACGAGTAGAGGAATCCGCTCAGTCGAACGGCAGATCCTTCTGCGCCGTCGCCGAACTGGCCGCGCCTGACCGCGCCAGGAACGGATACGGATTCACTGGCGTGCCGCCCATTCGCACTTCGTAATGCAGATGTGGAGAAGTAACGCGGCCGCTTGCGCCAGAGCGCCCGATCACATCGCCGCGCCGCACTTCCTCGCCAGGCACGACGTCGAAGCGCGAGAGATGGCCGTAGTAGGTCTGGACCCCGTTGCCGTGGTCGACAATGATCAACCGGCCGTAGCCGCCTTCCCAGTCGGCATGCACGATGATGCCGTCGGCAGCCACGCGAACCGGCGTTCCCATGGGAGCTTCGAGATCGACGCCCTTATGGATGGCGCCTTCGCCCGAAAATGGATCGGTTCGGCCACCGAAGGCGCTCATCAGTCGCCCTTCCACCGGCCAGAGACTTGGGCCGGATATGGGTTTGCCATTGCTTCGGATAGTTGTGGTACATGGCGGAGATGGTGGCGGTTTGCAGGAAGTTATAGTTGTTGAGCGACTCGCGGAAGGTGGGCGCTAGCGAGGAACTGGTGGCCAAGTCCGTGGAGGTTCCGGGCTTGCGCTTCAAACCGTAGGCCACCGAGACTTCGCCGGCGAAGTTTTCCAGTGTCGCCAACTGCTCGTTCTTTTGATTCGTGACGCGCTGCAACTCCTGATATTTGACGCGGAGCGAATCCACTTCCTGGCGGAGCGAATTGTAATGCGCCACTTTCCAACTCATTCGCAAATAGCTGGAAAGAAAGGCCAGCATGGCGACGCAACTAACTATCGAGAGAATGAAACCAGCGTAAATGACTTTGTGAGGAATGTGAATGCGGCGCAATCGCCCGTGAAGGGAATGCGCGAGCACAACCACAAAGTACGGCTGATGTGGCATGGATCTCCTTAGATTGATTCGGCACGGCCCGCTAAGAATGAAACAGACGCGGACGGGTCGTAGGCCGGAGAATACCAACTAGAGAACAGGCTCTAGTCTCAGGGCGAAGGCTAAGGATAATTCATGTGAAGGACGAGTGTCAAGGAGTAGAAGCGTAGCCCAGCTTACTTCTCATCTTGCCTCCGTATGAATTGTGAGTCATACTTTGGAGTATGAAAATAGGGGAACGCGGGCAGGTAACGATACCCAAAGAGATCCGTGACCGTTTCGGCCTGGGACCTGACACCGAAGTGGAGTTTCGCATCGTCAGCGGCTCGATCGTCCTGAAGAAGTCTCCGAAGAAGCTCGCCCTGCGGAAGTGGAAAGGGCACTGCAAAGACACATTCGCGGAGCTCGGGTTTTCTTCCGTCGACAGTTTCCTGGATGACGTACGCGGCCGATGATCACGGCGATCGACACGAACATCTTACTCGACATTCTGGTGCCGAACGAGAAGTTCTATGACGCGTCGGCCGAGGCGCTGGAAAGTACGGCCTCCGAAGGATCGTTGGTCATTTGTGACTTGGTTTACGCCGAGCTATGTATCCATTTCAACACGCAAGGCGAATGCGATCGCTTCCTTCATGGAAATGATATCCGGGCGCAAGCGCTGTCGAGTGAAGCCCATTTTCTTGCAAGCCGAGTCTGGCGGGCGTACCGGAAGCAAGGAGGGCAACGGACTCGAATACTGGCGGACTTCCTGATCGGCGCTCACGCCCAGTTGCAAGCTTCGCGTCTGCTATCGCGGGACCGCGGATTCTACCGGCAGCTGTTTCCGGCGTTGAGCCTCATCGACCCCAGCGACGCACTCAAAGGCTGACAATCCAGGGCCTGACAAGCAAAACCATCCTAGATATCACCGGCTGTCGCAGCGCACTATTGGCTTAGAGATCTTGGTGAACCGGATACCACGACCTGATGCTCCCAAACTTCTCTGCATCGCGCTCTTCGCGATCTTTGCCGGCTCCGCTATCCTCTGGGTCTTTCTCAACCGCAACCCACCGAACTGCGACGACTCTTGGTATCTCACCAACAGTCTCGGTGTCTACGATTCCCTGACGCAGCACGGGGTAGCCGGCTTTTTCGCGAAGCTGAATTCGGTATTCGGGTTCAAGGCTCCTCTCATCGCCGGCCTGCCGACACCCTTCTACCTCTTGCTCGGTCGCCACTGGCATGCCGCGTATTTGGTAAACATCGCGGCCATGGCGGTGCTGTTTGCCGCCATGTACCGGATTGCGGAACGATTATGGAATCCACGCGTTGCCGTTCTGGCCCTGGCGATGGCCGGCACCATGCCGCTGTTGTATGGCTTGGCCCGCTGGTATTTGGTCGAATGCCCGCTGGCAGCGCTGGTTGCCGTCGCAATCGGGATTCTGATGGAGCCTGAATCGCCGAGCCGCCGCGCGAACGATCTGCTCTTTGGCACGATCTGCGGATTCGGCCTTCTGCTCAAGGCTGCTTTCGTGCTGTTCCTTCTGCCCGCGTTCATTTACGCCTGGATCGGATCGCGCCGCCGCGCCCGATCGCTCGTTCTGTGCGCGACGCCGTGCCTCATCCTCGCGCTGCCCTGGTATCTCGGTCACGGGCGACGCACACTAGGCTTCGCCTTCTACAACGGCTACGGTCTGCCCGCCGCGGTGCAAGGTGGGCCTATCTTTTCCGTGCACACCCTTGCCGTCTATCTGGCGAGCGTCGCAGCGAACGCCGTGTCGATCCACTACGCTGTTCTCGCCGCCGCGCTTGTTCTGTGGGTCGCAGTTACACGAAGTGCTCGTCCCAGAATTCCACCGTTGCTCTTCTTGTGGCTCCTCCCTTTCGCGATCTTTCTATTCGGTGGCAGCAAGGACATCCGTTACATTGCGCCCATTCTACCGGCATTCGCGCTGCTTCTTGCTGCGTTGCTCGACTCGGTTCTACCGCGCAGCAAGGCCGGCGCCGCAGTTGGAGCGCTCCTGGTGGGATATCCAATGATGCAGATGTTCGCCGTGTCCTTCGGAGTGCCATATCACTCAAAGGACTTGGTGTATGCGCGCCGCTACAATCCCGGCGTCTGGCCACACGATGAGCTGCTGCGGACCATCGCCGGGCACGCGCTGCGGCAATCTAACCGCCGCCCGCTGCTGCTGGTAGGAACCGACCGCGCCAACCTCAACTCGAACAACGTTGAACTCACTGCGGTCGCGCTTCAATTGCCGCTCGACGTGGAAACCACAGCTCACGAAAACAATCTGGACGCCCTGATTGGCCGAGTGCAGCAGGCGGAATTCTTCGTTTACGAGGATGGAGGAGAACCCGAATCGCCCGTATTCAATCCCTACAGTGCGGCCCTCATCCACCGCGTGCGCAGCGGCGGACGCTTCACTGAAATTGCATATGCCCGCCGCGTGCCGGATGGCGGCATTGTTCGGATATTCCAACGCTCAACGGCGCCGCTGAACGTCGCCCAACCGGCGCACGAGGAATTCGTCATCGATTTCGGCGGCATCGTGGCGCTCACCGGCGCGGTTATCGTGAAGACGCCGGATTCGGCCACCATCCAATATCGCTGGCGCGCAACGCCGTTCACAGGCCGTCAATATTGGAGCTTCACGCACCTCGTCGATCCCGTTGGCCGGATCGTCGCGCAGCTCGATCAGCCTCTCCCGGCGAGCGCCCCCGATGGCACCGGACAACAGGAAATCTACCTCACCCTCCCGGCGGGTGCACATGCATCGTCACTCCGCCTGCGCATCGGTGTCTACGATCCGCCCTCCGGCACACGCCTGCGTATCGCGCCGCTTTCAACAACCGCCGCAGCCAGATTTTCCCTCGCCGATCACGAGACAGCTTTGATCAGGGCATACTGAGTGGAGACGTCAGAAGGAGATTTACTCGATGAAGCAGCGCCTGCCATTTGGCTGGATCATGATCTTGACGGTGATGATTGTCGCGGTAGGTGCCCCGGCACAGCAGCAGCGTACAGCGCCGCCTCCCATTGGAGCGCCGCATGTCGCGCTCGGCGACGGCCCGTTTATCTTCGACACCGCCGAGCAGCACAAGATCCGGGTCGTGGTGGTGACCAAGGGCCTTTCGCACCCCTGGAGCCTTGTGTTTCTGCCCGGCGGCAACATGCTGGTGACCGAACGTACCGGCCGGTTGCGCATCATTCGCGACGGCGTGCTGGACCCGCAACCGCTCGCCGGAGTGCCGAAAGTCAATGCGGTTCGCAACGCCGGGCTATTCGATATCGCGCTGCATCCGAAGTTCGCCGAGAACAAGCTGCTCTACTTCACCTACAGCAAGCCGGGCGAGGACGGAAAGAGCGCAACCACGCTGGCACGGGGGCGGCTGGAGGCGACAGGCCTTGCCGACGTTCACGATCTCTTCTCCACGGACTGGGGAACGGTGCTCGGCGGTTCGCGCATTGCTTTCGCCAAAGACGGGACAATCTTCATGACTACGGGCGCGGCATTCGGCGATCTCGCGCAAGATCCCAATAGCGATTACGGAAAGGTGCTGCATCTGAAAGACGACGGCACGGTACCGAGCGACAATCCCTTCGTTGGGCGCGCCGGATATAAGCCTGAGATTTATACGCTGGGGCATCGCGATCAACTGGGGCTCGCGATTCATCCCGAGTCGGGCGCGGTCTACTCGAACGAAAACGGCCCGAACGGCGGCGACGAGATCAACCTGATCTTGCCCGGCCGCAACTACGGCTGGCCGCTCGTGAGCTATGGACGCGCGTATGACGGTCCGCGGATTTCGGACGTTCCTACGCGTGAAGGTTTCGAGCAGCCGCTGGTGGTCTGGATCCCGTCGATTGCGCTGTCGGGGATGACGTTCTACTCGGGCGACCGCTTCCCCGCATGGAAGGGCAACGCGTTCGTCGGTGGCATGCGGCAGGGGGAGATTCCGGGAACCGGCCGGTTGGACCGCGTCGTGTTCAACGGCAAGATGGAGGAGTTGCGGCGCGAGTCGCTACTGACGGAATTGCACCAGCGGATTCGCGATGTGCGCCAAGGGCCGGACGGGCTTTTGTATCTGTTGACTGAAGAGGACGACGGGGCGCTGCTGCGGATCGAACCGGCGCAGTAACAGAAATCGCCCATGTTATCTTCGAGACATGGCGACCCTCAAAGAAGCCGTTCAAAACGTCGCGGCATTTGCGAAAGAGACCCTCGGCCCTGAGCGAACAGGGGGTCTCCAACTCGAAGAAGTAGATTCGGCCAATGTCGGGGGCGATGATGTTTGGTTAATCACCTTGAGCATGATAGCTCCTTCCCAAGGACCCTTCGGTTCGTCACACGCCAGTGCTATCGCCGCTATAAGCGCTCTCGCCGATCCAAAGCGTGACTACAAGATCTTCACCGTACTTAAGAAAAATGGCGAGGTCACATCCATGAAAATCCGGGAGCTGGCTGCGACGTAATGCTCGACGCCCTCGCGCTGATCGAGAAACATCGATCAAAGGGTGTTTTGATCGATACAAATCTGCTGGTTCTACTGCTGGTCGGCTTGCTGAACAAGCGTCGTATCCGCCAGTTCAAGCGGACGCAGAATTTTACAATCGAGGACTTCGACACACTTTCGCGACTTGTCGACTGGTTCGGTAAGCTATTCACGACGCCGCACGTGCTCAGCCAGGTCAGCGACCTAACGGATCTGCCTGGTAAGGATTTGGGAACGATTCGGAGCCTATTCAGCGATATTGTTAAGCAAATGGAAGAATCTTACGATCCCAGCACGTCGCTGGTTGCCGATTCTCTGTTCTCTCAACTCGGATTGACTGACGCGGCCATCGCAACCGTCTGCTCAAGAGGAATTCTTGTCCTCACCGCGGACACCGATCTACAACTGGCCCTTCAAGGGCGGGGCGCCGACGCTTTGAACTTCAACCATGTCAGGCCACTCGGCTTGGAGCTAGTGCTCTGATGGGAGGATGTCCGCAGCTTGGCGGGCAATCAATTCAAAGCCCTTCTCATGGGCTGTTCGAGATACTTCCTGAAGGCGCGCACGGCCCCCCGTCGCGTCCTTCCCCTTCATCTGAATCTCCGCCAGTGTGAGAGAAGCTTCCAAACGCACCCGGAAAAGATCCTTTGGAGCTTCGGCGAGGACGCGTTGAGCAGTTCGCTCGGCGACGGCAAGCTGGTTCGAAGCTGCCAAAACGTTGGCATGGGCCAGATCCAGAGATAGCTGTGTGGTTACGTCGGAACTCTTCTTCGCCAGCTTAAGCGGCGCTTCCAGGCTGGCGGCGGCCTCCTCCACCTTTCCTTCGAGGAGGAGCGACCTGGACAACACCGCGGCGGCAAAGATCGCGCTGTCGGTTTCATTTTGCGCTTGAAATACTTGCAAAGCAGCCCGAGCGAGCTGTTCCGCTTCGCTGGGGCGGCCGGAATCACAATCGAGTTCGGCCAAAGCAAGACGGGTCTCGGCGGAGCTTTCCATTTCTCCCAGTTGTTGTTGTGTCGACAGGGCTTCGTCGAACAGCTTTCGGGCCTGTTGTAGATTGTCCTGCTGCATCAACACACGGCCCATGTCGCGCTCGGTGTCGGCATAGTTCACTTTCTCACCGATGTCTCGCTGGGTCGCGAGCGCCTGCTGGAACATTTTGGAAGCGCCCTGCAGGTCTCCCTGATCGGCAAGCGCAAGTCCGATCGCCTCCAAGGCCTGGGCGGCGGAACTTTGATGCCCCATTTCATTGGAAATGGCCAGAGCTTTCTGGTAATGCGCCAGCGCATCGGCCAATTTTCCCTGCGCGCGGAGAAGATTTCCCGTATTTCCGGTTACGGCCGCCATCCCAGGCTTGTCGCCGGCTTGCTGGATAGCTGCGGAAGGATTCGTCGTACATCTTTCGTCCAGCGGCGAAATCCCCTTGCTTGACCGCAATCAAACCCAGGTTGATCAGCTCGCTTCCCATGCCCTGCTCATCGCCGATTTCCCGCAGGATCGCCAAAGACTGCCGGTAGAGTTTGCCCGCGGTGGCCAAGTCGCCTTGATTGAGCGGGACCTCGGCCATGGAATGCAGTGTTCGTGCCATTTCGCCGCGATCGCCGGTTTCGGCGAAGATGCGCCGGGCTTCTTCGCAGACCACCCCAGCTTTGGCGTTTTCGCCCAAGTTCGCCAGAGCGCGGCATTCCAAGCTGCGGGCTCGCGCGAGGAGCAGGCGTGCTCCCTGGCGATTTGCCTTGGTTGCGGCTTGCTCGGCGGCGTCGCGCCTCAGCTTACTGTCGCCGATGGCGGAGCCCACTTGCGAAATCGCCAAGTCGATGCGTGGATCACCCTGGGCCTGCGGGTTGGATCGGGCTAGTTCGGATAAATCGTTCAGGGCATCCTTTCCCTGGCCGCCCGAAGTCTTGGCACTCGCCAGATCGAGTCTGTATTCCAGGCTATCGGGAAAAAAGCTAACTAGAACTTCATAGGTCTCTATGGCCTTCGGCCAGTTTTTGACGGTCTCGTAATAGCGGGCTTCCACCAGCAAGTGATCCTCCCGGGACAGTTTGCCAGCGGCATCCAAGGCCTGTTTGGCCTGTTCGCGGGCGTCGGTATCGTGGCCGAGCGTGCGCCAGACCGTGGCCAGAGCGGAATGCGACAGAGGAAAAGAGGCGTCAGCCGCGACGGCGCGTGTGAGCAGATCCTGCGCGGCCAAGGCATCGAAGCTCCGTAGTTTGTCTAAGCCCTGCGAATACAGCCGCAACGCTGCCACGTTGGAAGGAACCGATGCCGCGATTGCCTGGGACTCGAGGCCGGAGATCTTCGAGAGCCCCAAACGCTCCCGGAGACGCGTTCCGGTCCTGGCAGCGAGATCCAGCAAATCGGTTTGGGAGCCCAGTTCCGAGGCTGCGGCCACGGTTTGCCCGGATGCGGTGTCTTCCAGCCGCGCGTCGAGACGGACTTGGTCTGCGCCGGCGTCTTGATAAGAGCCGACCACTACATACCCGCTTCCCAAGTTTTCGCGGACTCGGGCCAAAGCGCCGGCCGGTACGCCCTCGGCGTCCGACAAACTCAGATTGATCTTGGTTTGCGCCACGGTATCGCCCGCGATGGTGCGCAACTCTTCGCCGGCGGCCAGTTGAGTGGTCAGCATCTCGGAAAGCGCGGTCGAGATCCAGGCAGCGTCGGCGCTGCCAGAAAGATTCTTGAAGCCTAAAACCGCCAGGGACGGGCGGACGGGCGCGGCAACAGCTCCCGCGGGCCGAGGATTTACTGATCCCAGAGCCATACGCCGATCGCGGCAACGAGAATCAGAGCCGACCACAGCCGTGGCGAACGATTCCTTGTGCCTCCGCAGAAATCTGCCGCTACGGTAGGACAAAGTGGGGTTGCGAGCCCGCACCGGCATGCCGTTCAGGTGGTGTTGGATATCCCCGGCGAACTCCGCCACGGATGCATACCGCTGCTGGGGCTCCTTGCGCAGCGCCTTGAGAACGATGGTGTCGAGATCGCCTTCCAGAGCGCGGCGCGCTTGCGGATCGCTCAGCGCCCGCACTTGGCCGTTCCGGCTCCTGTTCGCAAATCGTCCGCTCGATTTCCAGGCGAGAGCGTCCCGCGGTGCCATAGGGCCGGCGGCCCGCGAGCAGCTCATATAGAAGGACCCCCAGGGAATAGATGTCCGACGCTTCCGTGACGGCCTCTCCACGCACTTGCTCGGGGCTGGCGTACTCGAGCGTCATCGGACGCCATTCGGTTCGCGTGACCAGCGGTGTTTGGAGGAATTCGGGATTCAGCAGTTTCGCAATTCCGAAGTCCAGGAGCCGGGGCACCCCGTCCCGGGTAATCAGAATATTGCCAGGCTTGAGATCGCGATGAATCACCCGATTCTGGTGCGCGTATTGAACGGCGGCGCAAACACTCAGGAATAACTGCAAGCGGGAGCGCGCCGGGAGCTGGTGCAAGGCGCAGTACTGATCGATCGGCACGCCCTCCACATAATCCATCACCAAATAGGGCAGCCCGCTCTCGGTACTGCCGCCATCCAGCAGCTTCACGATATTGGGATGGTCCAGTGCCGCCAGCGTCTGGCGCTCGTTTCGAAAACGATGAACGATTTCGGCGGTGTAGAAGCCAGGCCTCAACATCTTGATGGCCACGCGCTTGCGAAACTGCTCGTCGTCGCGCTCGCCCAGATACACGACCGCCATTCCACCTTCGCCGAGTTCGCGGACGATCTTGTAAGCGCCGACTCTTTTTCCAATCCAAGCGGCGGGTTCGAAGGAAAGCAAGCGGGCGGCGGGAGAATTCTCGAGCAGGCTATCGGCTTGATCGTGATGCAACAAGAGCGATTCCACTTCGGCATACAGGGCTTGATCGCTCCCGCAGGCCTGGCGGATGAAACCGGTTCGCTCCTCGGGGCGCATCTCGAGAGCGGTGGCCAGGATCTCGCGTACTTGATGCCAGCAGCCGATTCCAGCCGTTCGGCATGTACGCTACTTTCCTCGCAGATCCCGCGCCAGCCAGGCTTTGGCCACGTTCCAATTACGCTTGACGGTGGCGGGCGAGATATCCAGAACCTCGGCCGTCTCCTCAATACTTAAGCCGCCGAAGAAACGCAATTCAACCAGGTGAGCATGCTGCGCGTCAACTTCGGCCAGCCGTTGCAGAGATTCATCCAGCGCGATCACATCCGTAGCGCGCTCCTTGGAAACCAGGGAGGATTCTTCGAGAAAGATGCGGTTTACGTTGCCCCCGCGCTTGGCGGACTCGTGGCTGCGGCTATAATCCAGCAAGATCCGGCGCATCATTTGCGCCGCCAGACCCATCACCTGCGCCCGGCTTTGCCAGTGTACATCGCGCTGCTCCGCTAAACGAAGATAGGCCTCGTGCACTAAAGCGGTGGCTTGCAGCGTGTGATTCGGGCGCTCCTGCTCCAGGTAGTAATGCGCCAAGCGCCGCAATTCGGAGTAGAGGAAAAGCATCCAGTCAGACAAGGCCTGCTGGTTGACGTGGCTGCGCCCGGCGGGACCTTCCGCATCCTTGGGCGGGAGCATTTGCATACAGTGTAATGCATCCCGCCGGCACGTGAATCCAGCTTTCAAGCGAGTACTGGTACAAAAACCTCGTTCAGTCTGAGCTATTTCGCGGCGGTTTTACGCGCTTACTGGGCACGACGGGGAAGTTTGAGAGTCCCGCGCGGTTGAGCGCGCGGGCGCTGGAGGGAACGGTGATAAGCCGCAATGCACTTCCGCTCATTTATGTGTGCGGTCTGATATCGATCGGTGGCTTGCTCGCGCCAAGTGCGAGCGGTCAGGTATCGGGTTGGCTGGGCGGCTTCATGCAGCTCAGCAACCTGGCCGATGGCGGATCGTTCATTTTCGGCGCGGGCCAGACCGTGGCCATCGACGGCGCGATTCCATTCATTCCTTACTGCCAGTACGGTGGCAAGACCGAAGGCCCTTTGTTGTTCTATCCGACGGCGGATTTCTACGTGATCCCGGATGACGGATCGAGCCTCACTCAGGGTATGACTCTCAAAGATGTAAGCGGAACGCCGAACACAATCATCGGACTTTCCGACGGATCATTTGTCGACGAGATTGTAGCGATCACCAAGCCGGCTGGTACTCTTGGCTCCGGGAGCTACCGCATTGTGATGAACCAATGCCAAAACGGAATCTATGATCCCGCGGGCGGCGACTTCGTCTTGGGAGACGGCCCAAATGTCGGCTTCATCGTTCAATTGCCATCCGCCCTACCTCCGATCCCCTACAGTGCCATAAAAACGAGTGCGGCCGAGTACGGCAACGGACTTTCCGGTATCTCGGTAGACGTACCGTTGTTGGGCCAAGTGAATACTCCGGGGTTTTGCAGCGCTTATGGGAAGCTGACAAAGGATATTCCCGCCGCGAGCAATCTGGCCAGTTGGGCCCAAGTTGCCTTGAATGCGTGTGCGAACCTCGCCGCGCACGAGGCCGGGATCGCGGCCGACCCGCCGGATCCAAATTATAAGGTTTTCGTCGAACTGGGGAATATCGGATACGCATCGTTTCCAACCTCCACGCCGCTGGAGCGCGCGGCTAGCATTCTCGCTGGAGCGCTCGCGGACCAGGCGGTCGTCGTCAATGCCCTTTTGCTGTCAACCGAGAAGTTTCAGGGCGCGCAGCAGGCTAGCGATGACGAGTGGACCATGCTGCAGCTCATGCAAATGAACAAGTACCTCAACTTGTACATCGGCTCGGGTGGCGCCGCGCTTCGATTCTACGCTGCGCTGGAAGCGTTCGACGCCGCACTGGTACAAGATGCGCTGGGCGCTACGGCAGACGGGCAGAGCCTGCACGCATTCATTCCCGAGATTCGGGAGACGCTTGGATCGCTGCTAACGCCTCTCGGCTTGACTTTCACTTATCCATTTGCCAACAACACGCGACAAGTCGTTCCGAACGGCTTGCAGGCTTTCATAGATGTATATTTGGGACAAGACCCTGGGTTGCTCCTAGTCGGGCTCTATGGAATTCCGCAGGAGCGCGCCTCGGAGGGTCTTCCGCCCATTGTGCTTCCCTACCCCGTGGCGAGCACCGGAGGAAACTACCTGGCCCCGCCCAATCGTACGATCACCTTCAATGCCAGCCAATCGACTGACCCCAATGGCCTTTCTCTCACCTATGCCTGGGATCTGAATGGCAACGGTACCTTCGCCGATGGCGCGGGGGCGCAAGCGCAGTACTCCTACACGCAGCCTGGAACGCGAATCATCGCGGTGAAGGCAACTGATTCCGCCGGCAACACGAATGTTGCTTATGGGCTGGTACAAATCGGCGATGTGAGCTCACAGGACATGATCTCGGTGGCGGGGAACGCCAATATTTACGACATTCATCCGGACGGAACGTATACGCAGTTAGTGCCGGGGGTTGGCTACGCCGACACGCTCTTGAAAAACCTGCATGTAGACGTGAACGGCGACATATGGGTGCTCAGCACGAATATGCTCCAGCACTACAATTCCAACGGAACTCTGCTCGGCACCATAACGCCCGCCCAGGTGGGGATGCTGACATCGCTGTCACTCGGAAGCTTCGATGACTTCGTACTGGACGGCCGCGGCGACATCATCATCCTGGCGGTCGAAGACCTAGGCGTCGGATACGTAAACATAGCCATTGGATCCACGCTCTATGCCCAATACCCGAGCGACATTTCCGGCCACACAAAAGTGATACGGCTGGCTAAGGACGCTAGCCGCGCATCCTTCCTTGCGGACGTACACTTACCGTACTACTTGTACCAAACGGTGAGCGGAGTTCTGTACGCCTGGACTGACGCGCGGGACAGTTGTGAGGGGGCTCCGCAGGCCGTCTCACTCGATCCCAAGGGCAACATCGTGGTCGGCGGGATAGACGCCAACGACCTGACGCGCTGTGGAAATGGGGCTTGGACCGTAGATCCCGATACAGGCGCGATGACCGAAGTGATCCCAGCGGGTGGGCGCGCCTATGGCGGCTATTACGTCACTGAGGCACCATACGGCACGTTTACCCAAACAAATCTAGCATTCGGCGGCAGCAGTCTCTTCTACGGAAGCTGGGGAGCCGCGCCCGGGGAATTTGTCGTGGATCCGTACGGAAACTACCTAACTTCCCCAGGAGACGACGCGGGTCCTGCGGTTCGGCTCGGAGACACTTTTATCCCGCCTCAGATTACGAACTCCGGACCGCCTTACGATCTCCTGAATTTGCAGACCTTCCCGGTGTCCACTCACACACTAGGGAATCCAGCTCTGATCTTGTACGGTCTAACGGTTAACTCGGCCGGTGACTACGTAGCTGTTGGATTTGACTATGCAGGCCTACTGAGCGGTACACTTTTCACCCTTACTCCGGCAGGAATTGTCACTGCGCTGCCCAATACTCCGGCGAGTTTGTTAAAGGTGGACGTTGTTCCACCGATGCGCACGGTGACTCCGAAGGATATGCCGGCGGCTCCGAGCCTGGTTCTTTCGAAGCTCTCGGTGTCGCAGAATTCATGTCCAGGCACGCCGCAGTTGAACGTCACCGTGCAAAATGCCGGCAGCGCGGCCACGCCTCTTCCGGTGCGCGTCTATTTCTACGACGGCGACCCATCCGGCGCAGGAGTTGTCGTAGGGTCGGCAATCACCGCAGCGCCCATTCCGGCGGGCGGATCCGCGACGCTCTTAGCTCCCTGGGGCAACCCCGCTCCTGGCCCTCACCAAATATTCGCTCTCTCCGTGGGCGCAATCACCGTGAATACTTCCTACATGGTGTGTGTTCCCGCACAGTTCACAACCAATCCCCTTTTACTGTCGCCGGCATCTGGCACGAGCAGCATCGGTAGCCCCTATACGGTTTCGGCGCAATTGCGCGATGCTCTTGGAAGCGGCATCAGCGGGACTCCCATTGCGTTTTCCGTGTCGGGAGCCAACACGGCAACCGGAACCGTGATGACTGATGGAACCGGGACCGCTGTGTTTAGCTATTCGGGCACCAACGGAGGCCAGGACAGCATCGTCGCAACCACCGCTGGCATCACAAGCAACACGGTCACCAACACCTGGCAGGGCACGTCGCAAAGCACCACGCCCCCAGTCGTTACTCCGCCGGCCAATATTTCGATACCAGCCACCGAGGCGGGTGGCGCCAGAGGGAGCGCTTCGCCCGCGCTCGCTGGCTTTCTGGCAGGGGGATCAGCGGTGGCTAGCGTTGGTTCGGTCACTCCCCTGGCACCGCAGGTCGGAGGGGTCTCCGTCAACAACAGCACGCTTTTCGCTGTGGGAACGACAACGGTAACGTTCCGCTTCGAGGATGCCAGCGGGAATATCGGCACCGCAACCGCCACTGTCACGGTCTCTATTGGAACTCCGCGAATCACCGGCTCCGTTGCCGGGCATGGAACCGACCCTTCGGGCGCGACTTACGTGAACATCGTGCTCACAAACACGGGAACCGGTGACGGGCGAAATCTGAAAGTCAATTCGCTTACGTTGCGCGCGCTTTCCGGAACCGGAACAGTAACATACGACACAGCCCTCTCCCCGCCTTTGCCGATCACGATCGGCAATTTGGACGTGGGTGCCACGGTGACCACGCAGATCTTTCTGAATGTTCCTAGCACCGTGGCGCGGCTGTCTATCACCGAGAACGGCACGGTGCAAAATGTTCTCGGCACGAACTATAGCTACTCGATCGCGGAATCCATGGTTCCATGAGCGGCGGGCTGAGAGAAAACGGATACAAAGGACCATACCATGCAACGGAATGTTTTCTTATTTCAGGTGACTCTCGGCGCTCTGTTTTTGGCCGGGGCCGCCAGCGTCCGAGCGGACTCATTTACGTTCACGCTAGAGCCAGACCCCGGGGATGTCTCGGGGCCTGCGGGCTCAACGGTCGGCTGGGGCTATTCCATTACCAACGATAGTTCGACGGATTATCTGACCCTGACCGGCGTCGATAGCGATCTATTCCTCGCCACGGATGGCACTCCGGACGCGTCGATCTTCGATTTCCCGGTTCTGGCGCCGCTTCAGACGATCACCGAGGATTACGACCCCATCGCCTTCGTCGGCCTCTTCCAATTCACCTGGAATTCGGGCCTGCCGGTTGGAACAACGGAGACCGGTAATTTCACCGTCTATGCGCAGTTCTGCGATTCGGCCGACCTGAGCAATTGCGGCGACACGGTATCGGAATCGGCAGCCTATACTGCGACCGTGAGTCCCTCGGGTGCCGTGGCCACGCCGGAGCCTTCAACTATATTGCTGTTATCGACCGCTCTGTTTGCGCTCGGGATTTATTCTCGCCGTTCAGCGCGCAAGAGCAACTTACTTGCGTATGGCCGGCACCGACGCGCGGACGGCGCGCTCGAACGCCCAGCCACGAATATGGTTGATCTGCTCCTTCATGGTGCGCGAGAGCGGCACGATGCGCACCGCGGTCAGGATCAGATCCTGCTCGGTTAGCTCGCGATCGGCGAGGCGCGCCTTAGTGATGGCGGACACGACGCATTGCTCGATTTCCGCGCCGGTCCATCCGACCGTGAACTCCGTCAACTGGTCGATGTTGAAGCTGCTGATGTCGATGCCGCGCCGCGTGAGATGGATCTTGAAGATTGCAATCTGCTCCTCCGCGGTCGGCAGGTCGACGAAGAATACCTCGTCGAAACGGCCCTTGCGGATCATTTCCGCGGGCAAGCGGTCGATGCGATTAGAGGTGGCGGCAACGAAAAGCCCGCGCGTCTTCTCCTGCATCCAGGTCAGGAAAAACCCGAAGAGGCGCCCCGACTCGCCACCGGTCGCGTTCGCCGTGATGCCCATCTCGATTTCGTCGAACCACAGCACCGCGGGGGACATGTCCTCCATCATCTTGCAGGCTGCCACAAACGCGCCTTCCGGATTGCCATGGCGTCCCGAGAAGATCTCGATCATGTCGACACGATAGAGCGGCAGCTTGAACTGATGGGCGATGGCTTTCACCGAAAGGCTTTTGCCGCAGCCTGGAATGCCCATCAGGAGCAGGCCCTTGGGCACGATCTCGGCGTCGAGGCTATCGCGCATTTCGAACAGCTTGCTGCGCTCGACCAGCCAGGTCTTCAGGCCCTCCAAGCCTCCCACGTCGCCGAGATCGGTTCCATCGGCGATGTACTCGACAACGCCGCTACGATTCACCAGAAGCCGTTTCTCCTCGAGCAGCACCGGCAGCGCCTCCGGACCGAGCCCCAGCCCCGCGGTGAGGGCTCGGCGCAATGCATAGCGGGCTTCATCGAGCGTGAGTCCCTGAAGAGCGCGAGCCACGGGGTACAGGACGTCGGGACTGGCGCCCGACGTTTCGTCGCGGAGGAAATCGACCAGCTCGGCCGAGTCGGGCGGCCGGAGCTCAACGAAAATCATGCTCCGTTCCAGCTCTTCGGGAATGAACTTCACGGCCGAAGTGACGACGACGAACTTGCGCCGATCGAGCCCGGCTTCGTGCACATCACGCAGGCGGCGGCGGATTTCGGGTGATTCGCGAAGTGGTTCGTGAAAGTCCTTGAGGTGGAAAATGGCCGCGCCCTCGTGCGCCAGGATGAAATCCAACGCGGCGCGAGGCGACTCCGTGGATGCCTGTGCGGGCTCGCCTTCGCGGCTCATTCCCTCGGTCAGGCTCCAGGTCCACACGGGCAGCGGCGTGGAGGCCAACGGACCCTTGGCCACTTCGGCCAGGATTCGGACTACGCGCTGTTCCTCGGCCGAGCGAATGTAGGTCAGCGGGCGTCCGGATTCGAGGATTTCCCGAACCGTCTTGGCCGCGCGGCTCTCCGCCGGTTGGGCTGCCGTATGGTTCAGCGAGGAGCTCTGCGATGTCATTCGGGAGACTCTTCCATTATGGCCTGACACGACACTAGATAAGACGCCGGAATCAAGCGAAAAGCCGAAATCGGGGCTAACTCGCGAGCACGGCCGCGAAGAAGCCGTCCCCCGCGTTGAGGCCCGGGAGGCGCACTGTGGTTTGCCAGGCGCCAGGAATCTCTTCGATCACCAGCTCATTCTCTTCCCTCTCAAGCGAGCAGGTGGAATAAACCAGGCGGCCGCCGGGGCACAAATGCTCAAGCGCTTGGCGGACCAGCGCGACTTGTTTGGCGTGCAGGTCGATCAAGTCGCGGGGTTGGAGCCGCCACTTGATTTCGGGATTGCGGCCAAGAGTGCCGGTGCCTGAGCAAGGCGCATCAACCAAAATACAGTCGAATTTGGCGCGGAACGGCAGCGGCCGCGTGGCGTCAAGGACCACCAGTGGGCAATTGAGATCGCGCATCTGTCTCAAGCGATGCCAGTGGATATCGCAGGCGATGGCGCGGGCGCCCTGTTCGATGGCTTGCGCCGTTTTGTTGCCGGGCGCGGCGCACAGATCGAGAAATGTCTGTCCAGGACGGAGAGCGAGCAGCGGCACGATGGACTGCGCGCCGATGTCCTGAATGCGGCCGGTGCTCGCGACGTAGCTCTCGGCAGGTTTCAGGAACGCGCCCGCAATTTGATCCGTTGTCTCGCGGCCGAATTGGCCATCCCATTTTTCGAGCAGCCAAGCCGGCATGGACAGCTCAGTGGCGCGATCGGGCCACGCAACGGGATGGCGGTCAATTTTTCGCAGAATCGCGTTGACCAATCCGGCGGCCGATGCCTTGTGCGCGCGCTTCACCAACTCGACGCTTTCGCTAACCGCGGCGTGCGGCGGGATGCGATCGAGATAGCGCAGTTGGTAGATGCCCATGCGGAGCGCGATCATGACTTCGAGCTCGGGTTGCCGCGGAACACGGCGCGCGATCAGGTAATCGAGCTGGGCTTGAAAGCGGAGGCATCCGAAGACGATCTCGGATGCCAGCCCGGCGTCGCGCGAGTCGAGTTGCGCTGAGCGCTGCAGCAGAAGGTCGGATGCGTATCCGCCTTGCTGGACTTTCTGCAGAATATCGAAGGCGATCTGGCGCGCGGGGGAGATCAAGTTCTATTTTAGTAGGAGTGCTCAAGAGCGACGGACGATATTGCGATTCCTGCGGGCAGAAATTGCCGCCGGGATCGCGGCTGTCGATGCAGGCCGTGTCCAAAGAAGAGGCCAAGGCCATCGGCGCTGGCGGCGTGGAGAATACGGATGGAACCGTCACGATCGATCTTTGCCTCAACTGCCGGGTGCAGCGGTCGAACCGGATCAAGCACGGGCATGCGTAGCGCTACCGCGTGATCCGGATCGTCAGGCTCTCGCTCCGGGCGTGGCCGGCACGGTCGGCGGCAGTGAGCTTGTATTCGGTATCGCGGCGCGGCGCCACTTGAAAGCAGTGGCTGACGGCGGGGTGAAGTTGTTCCACCGGCGGATCGATGTGGACGCTCTCGGCGTCGTTCACTCCATAACAAATCGTGGCGTGCTGCCCGCGGCGGACGCTTCCAGCGCTGGCGTAGAAGTCAAGAATCTTCAATTGGTCGCCTCCCAGCGCATCCACAATGCGGCGGTCCTCTTGCGCCTCTTTGTTGGCCTGCGTTTTTTCGGCATCGCGGGCGTCGCGCCAGCGGCCGTAGAAGATCGATCCATCATAGGCCAGGCCAATGATAATTGCGACAGCTAGGAACGGAAGCGCGCGGCGAAGCAGCGGGACGATAGTGCGAGATTCGCCCACAACCACAGGGTAGCGCAGCTATTCGTTATCCGGCGGAGCCGCGGGTTCGAGCAGACGCTCGACACATTCGAGAAAGCTCTCCAGCGAAAACGGCTTCCTGAGAGTTGAACATCTCTCGGAGACTTTAGCTCCATTGAGAGACTCCGAGGAGAGCGCGAGGATCTTGAGATTCGGGTGAGCGCCGGCAAGCCCGAAAGCGGCCTCCAGACCACCGGTGCCTACCAGCGGGACGTCGACGATGAGCAGATCCACGCGCCGCTCGCGCAGCTCAGCCGCGAGATCTTCGGACCGCATCACTTCGTGAATGAAGTAGCCCCGGCGCTCGAGCAAACGGCGCAGGAGTTTGCGGATGGAAAGATCGCTTTCCAGAATGAGAATGGATCGCGTGCGGGCTAGACCCGCCGGATGAGCCGGGAGCGGCGCAAGCTCCACCAGAAGCGGGATCGGGCTGTCGGGCTCGGCGATCTCGTCGAGTGCGGGATCGGTCAGTTCCAAATCGAGGATGTGGCGCGGCATGATCAGGACCGGGACTGGCCGCCAGAACCGATAGAAGCGCGCGCGGCACACGCGGCAACGGAAGGGCGCGAGACAAAAACAGGCCAGGACAAAGTCGAGAGACCATTGCCGCATCGAACGGCGAACTTCAGAAGAGCCGCACGTGGGGCACGATGTGCCGGTCAGGGTGACTCTGCCTACAGCACGCATGAGCGGGCGCAAGGCCCGTTCCGGTGGAACGACATTTGGAACTTGAGCCATCGATGGGCGAAACTCGGGGGAGGTCCGTTCCTATGATTGTAGTTGCATTCAAGGCCAAATGCTGCTGGATTGCGCTGTTGCTCGGCGGTGCAATCGCGGGTGCTCAACTTGCCCGATCTCAATCAGCCGATCTGGTCTTGCGCAACGGCCGGTTGGTCACACTGGAGCAAAGCTCGCCCGAGGCGCAGGCATTGGCGGCGCGGGGCGGAAAGATTGTCGCGATCGGCGCCAACCAGGCGGTGGCCGCATTCATCGGGCCCTCGACTCGCGTGATCGATCTGAAGGGCCGGCTCGCCATTCCGGGATTCATCGAGGGCCACGGCCATTTCACCGCTCTGGGTGCGTCCAGGATGACGCTGGATTTGCGCGGCGCAAAGAACTGGGACGATATTGTCGCGAAGGTGGCGGCGGCGGCGCGCGAGGCGAAGCCCGGAACCTGGATTCTGGGGAGCGGCTTTCATCAGGCCAAGTGGGATCGGCCGCCGGCGCCGAATGTGCGAGGATTTCCTGTGCACGACAGCCTGAGCCGCGTTTCGCCCAATAATCCTGTATGGCTGACGCACGCGAGCGGGCACGCGGGTTTCGCGAATGCCGAGGCGCTACGGCGGGCGGGGATCATCGAGATACGCCCGATCCGGCGGGCGGCGAAATTTTGCGCGATGCGCAGGGCAATCCCACGGGGCTGCTCAACGAGCGCGCGCAGGAGTTGGTGGAGCATGTGCTGAGCTCGTCTCTCAATTCCGAGGACGCAGATCCGGCGCGAGATCAAGCTGGCAGAACGCGAATGTTTATCGAAGGGGATCACGACCTTTGAGGACGCGGGCTCGCCGTTTGCAACGGTGGATCTGTTGCGGAAGATGGCCGAGCAAGGCGAGCTTGGGCTGCGGATGTGGGTGATGCTACGTGCGCCGCAGTCCGAGTTGGCGGCGAAGCTTCGCCAGTATTATATGGTCGGCGTGGGCGGCGAACATCTGACAGTACGCGCGATCAAAGAGTACATGGATGGCGCGTTGGGATCGCGCGGGGCGTGGCTGCTGGCGCCCTACTCGGATCTTTCGGCCGATGCGCCGAATCGAAGCGGGATCAACACGGAGGAACTCCCGTACATCCGGAAGACAGCCGAATTGGCCATCGACAACGGCTTTCAACTTTGCACGCACGCGATCGGGGATCGGGCGAATCGCGAGGTGCTGGATCTATACGAAGGGGTCTTCCGGGAGCATCCGGACAATACGGACTTGCGGTGGCGGATCGAGCATGCGCAGCATCTCGACCCGGCCGATATTCCGCGCTTCGCCAAGCTGGGCGTGATCGCGGCGATGCAAGGCATTCATTGCACATCGGATGGGCCGTTCGTGATCGCACGCCTCGGGCGCGAGCGGGCCGAGGCCGGCGCCTACGTCTGGCAGAAGCTCATGAAATCGGGCGCGATGGTCGGAAACGGGACCGACACCCCGGTGGAAGATGTGGACCCCATCCAGTGTTATTACGCTTCCGTGAGCCGGCGGCTGAAGGACGGCACCGTGTTCTTTCCGGATCAGCGAATGAGCCGCATGGAGGCGCTGCGTTCGTACACCATCAACAACGCGTACGCGGCGTTTGAGGAAAGTAACAAGGGATCGCTCAAAGTAGGAAAGTTGGCGGATGTGACGGTGCTATCACGCGACATTTTGACGGTGCCGGAGGACGAGATCCGGTCCGCGAAGGTGGACTATACGATTGTGGGCGGGAAAGTCATGTACGAGCGCACAGCTCGATAACTACAGCCGCACTTGCGCCTTCCGGCCGCTACTTGCGAAAGATCAGCACTGGCCCGTCTCTTTGTACCGAAACCTGACCGACGTATTCCCATCCGTCGGCCGTATATTTGTCGATGACGCTCTGCACCTTATATGGCAGTTCTGGGGTATTTGCAGGAATTCCAAAGGGCAGGGTAGCGACAGTGAATTTGTAGTGATGAGCAGCCTCGACGGCCTGAGGAGTAAGGATGGGGCGGAATGCTATCACGCCTAGAAGCAGGACGATCAGCACCAGGCAAGCTCTCAAGAATCGATCCATGTTTTTGCCTCCTAGGGTGGAGTTTAGCGCAAACTCCGGCGCCTTCATGTCAGCGGCAAAACATGGAATGCTTACGCACTAATAGGTGTAGCGCCAGTCGCGCATTTCGCGGCGAATGCGGTCGCGCTCCTCGCGAGCCTGCTCGCGGAAAGCTCGCATCTGGTCGCGCTGCTGGAGACGAAACTCGCGCGCCTGATCTCGTGCTTGTTCCCGAACTTCCCGGGCTTGTTCGCGGGCCTCGATCGCTCTTTCGCGGGCCTCGGCGTGCCATTGCCAGAAACAGTCGTGGCGGGCCGCATGACTGCCTGCCGCGGCGAGCACAACCACAGCCAATAAAGCAAGGATGAGCAGCTTCATGGGGTGATAGACGAAGCAATTTCGGATTTGTTCCGGAAAAAGTCCCGGCCTACAAGATCGCCGTTTCCTCAATGGCCCGCCCCTCGGCAAACCGTTGCACGTTCAGATCCTGGGCATCGATAATATCGGTCTTGCCATGTACGATCAGGTCGGCGATGATGCGGCCGGTGGCGGGCGAATGCATCACACCGTGGCCGCTAAAACCATTGGCGAAATGGAATCCGCGGACATCCGGCGCTGGCCCCAGAATGGCGTGGTGATCGGGCGACATCGAATATAGCCCGGCCCAGCACCGGCGCGGGTTCACGGACAGATTCGCGAAGTCCGGCACGCGGGCGGCGGCGTGCGTCAGGATCTGCTCGATGAACGCGGGATCGAAATCGGCCCGAAATCCCGGCTGCTGATCGGAGCCGGCCCAGGCCATCAATACACCGAGGCCTTCCTGCCGGAAATGCCAGCCGGTGGTCATGTCGATCATCATGGGGAGCCGCTCGGGGAGTCCGGGAAAAGGCTCGCTGAGAACCAACATGCGGCGCAAGGGTTGAATCGGTAAGTCCACGCCCGCCATGCGCGCGATCGCGGCAGCCCAGGGCCCGGCGGCGTTGACGACGATCGGCGATGAAACACCGCCCTTGGTGGTGAGGACGCCCGACACCCTGCCACGATCGGCGTAGATGCCCGTGACTTCGGTTCCGCGCCACAGTTCCACGCCGCGCTCAATGGCGCGCGCCATAAAGCCGTTCATGACGCTCTCGGGATCGACAAAGCCGTCGGTGGGACAGAAGCTGCCGCCGATGATGTCGTCCGAGCGGAGCTGCGGCAGAACCTTGCGAATGTCGTCGGGAGAAAGCAGTTGGACGTTCTTCAGTCCCTGAGATTTCTGGCGCGCGAGGTTCTTGCGCAGATACTGCATGTGCCATTCGTTGGTGGCCATGAACAGATAGCCGCGCGGCCTATAACCTGAGGGGTGGCCGGTGGCCTCTTCGAATCGCGCGAAGAATGGAATCGAGTAGACCGACATGCGTATGTTCACGTCGGTTGCAAATTGCGCGCGCACACCGCCCATGCTCTTGCCTGTAGACCCGAGGCCCTGGCGCGTTTCGCGTTCGATGACAACCACATTCCGCACCCCGGCTTCGGTGAGATGGAAGGCGATGCTGGAGCCAACAATACCTGCGCCGATGATGATCACGTCCGCGGACCTTGCCATGAGCCTTGATTCTATCCAAGCCGGTTGCGTCTGATCCGCTTGTTGAATTTCCCTCCGGGCTGTGTTCCCCTGATTGAATGACGGAATCTGACGCTCTACGTCAACATCTCCTGGATCTTTTGCGGGGACGCAACGCGCACGCGGACTTCGACGCGGTCATGGCCGACTTTCCCTCGCGTTTGCGCGGCGTGAAGCCGCCCGGCGCTCCACATACCGGCTGGCAACTGCTGGAACACATGCGCATCGCGCAGTGGGACATTTTGGAATTCAGCCGCGACGCGAAACATAAATCGCCGGCTTGGCCGGAAGGCTATTGGCCCAAAACCGAAGCGCCGCCGGCCGCCGCATCCTGGAACAATAGCCTGCGCAGTTTCCGAGCCGATCTGAAGGCCATGGCGAAGCTGGTTGCGGATAACAAGACTGACCTATTTGCGAAGATTCCACACGGCAGCGGGCAAACCATCCTGCGCGAGACTTTGTTAGTAGCGGATCATAATTCATATCATCTCGGACAAATGGTGGTTCTGCGCCGCTTATTGGGGGCGTGGAAAACGTAATCGCCCGACATTGCTGATCGCTCAAGTTTCGCGTGTGATAGAATCGCTCCTATTTACATGCGAACAACATATCTACTCTTGGGCTGCATTTGTTTTTCCTGGAATGCCTGGTCTCAGCCTTACACAATTAGCACGATTGCCGGAACCGACCGGTTATTGAACGGGAGCAGCGCTACCGCCGCACCATTACGCGACCCGATCGCGGTCGCGGCCGACTCCAGCGGAAACATCTATATTGCCGACGACACCGACAATCGCATTCGAAAAGTAGATAAGAACGGCATCATCAGCACGTTCGCCGGCACGGGAATCCCTGGACTTAGCGGCGATCTTGGCCAAGCCAACGCAGCCCAGCTCAACACGCCGATGGGCATCGCGCTGGATTCGAAAGGCAACATGTATGTCGCGGATGAGGGCAACTTTGTAATCCGCCGCATTTCAGCCGATGGCACCATCAATACCATCGCAGGTAACGGAAATCCGAGCGCTGCCGGAGACAATGGACCGGCAGCTTCCGCCCAAATCGACCCGTCGGCCGTTGCCTTAGACACGCAGGGAAACTATTACATCGCGGATGGCTACAACTATCGGATACGCAAGGTGGATTCAAATGGCATTATCACCACCATTGCGGGCACCGGCAGGTTTGGCTACTCGGGGGATAACGGACCGGCTGCCAGCGCAACGATCGGCTACGTTACTGATTTGACCGTCGACAACGCTGGAAACATCTATCTGGCGGATTATGACAATTTCGCAGTTCGAAAAATCGACCCCACGGGCATGATCACCACTATCGCCGGGGGAATCACCTTCGGCAGCGTTGACGGCGGCGTACCTGCAACCACGGCTATCATGATTCCCTCCGGCGTGGCGCTGGACGGGTCCGGCAGCCTATACATCTCCGACACCGATTTGAACAACACCGTGCTTTGGCGGGTAGACCTCTCCAGCGGAATCATCTACGTCGTCGCAGGGACGGGCCAAGTAGGGTTTCAAGGCGATGGCGGCGTCGCCATGGCGGCGGAACTCAGCGACCCCGGGGGCTTGGTGTTTAGCAATGGCACGCTCTACTTCGCCGATACCGGCAATTCGCGTGTGCGCAAAGTCGCCAATGGCACGATTAACACCATCGCGGGCACCAGCATTCGCAACAACGGACCCGCAACGGCCGCATTCCTCAACCTTCCAGAAGGCTTGGCGATTGACAGCACCGGAGATATCGTGGTCGCCGACACCGGTGACTACGAGGCACGCCGCTTTCTGAGCGGAGGCAACATTAATGCGTTCGGACAATTGCTTGGGACGCCCTACGGCGTGGCGGCAGACCATTCCGGTAACTTCTACGTGACGGAGGAGGAAGCCGCTTATCCAAGTGAAAATCCACACGTCCTGAAGATCGAGCCGGACGGCACTACGTCCATCATCGCGGGTAATGGAGCCGATGGGTACGGAGGCGATGGCGAACCAGCGACCGGCGCGGGCATCAATCTCCCGCAGGGAATCGCGGTGGACCAAACTGGGAACATCTACTTCGCCGACTCCGGTAACCACCGCGTCCGCATGATCGACGCTCAAGGAAATATCCACACCGTCGCGGGAAATGGCAGCGCATTGTTTTCGGGTGACGGCGGCAAAGCGACAGCGGCCGGCATGGACCCCGTGGATGTCGCAGTGGACAGCCTCGGCGACGTCTTTATCGCTGATGCGAAGAACAGCCGCATCCGTGAAGTTGCGGCAAACGGCGTCATCACGACCGTTGCGGGAAGCGGAGTTCCGGGATACATAGGTGACGGCGGGTCCGCAATTGCGGCGGCGCTGAGAGCCCCCACGGGGATTGCGGTGGATCAGACCGGGAACCTGTACATCGCTGATTTCGGCAACTCGGTGGTGCGGCGAGTCACCTCCGGCGGGCTGATTACGACCATCGCAGGCAACGGCACGTTGACGCCCAGCAGCGGCGATGGCGGTCCGGCCGCGGCAGCGACTCTGAGTTCCTGGGGCGTCAAAGTGGATAAGGCGGGCAACGTTTACGTCACTGATTGGTTCAACGACCGTGTGCGCCAGTTGACCCCGCTCGTGGTGAAGTCCGCCGCCATGACCATTGTGAGCGGCAACGGCCAAAGCGCAACGGTGGGAGGCGCTCTGACAGATCCGCTGGTGCTGAAAGTGACCGATACCACCGGCGCGGGCATTCCGGGCGTGTTTGTGAGTTTCACGGTGAGTCCGGAGGGCGCGGCCACCATCACGCCTTCACCCGCGTTGACGCTCAACGACGGCACAGTCAGTCTTACTGTCACGCTCGGCAATACGCCGGGGCCAATTACAATCACGGCGGTCTCCTATGCAGTGCCCAACATAACTTTCTCGATTACGGCGATTGCTTCCAACGCGCCTTCGATTCTCACCGGCGGCATAACCAGCGCGGGTTTGAGCAACCCGCCGGTGAACGTGCTCTCGCCGAACGCGATCGTCACCATCTTCGGCCAGAATTTCGCTCCGGCCGGGTCCGCGACGGGAGCCACGCTGGTGCACGGTCAGCTTCCCACGAATCTGGCGGGAGTGTGCGTGGATTTCGGCGTGACACGCGCGCCGATTTTCGCGGTGTTCTCCAGCCAGATCAACGTGCAGGTGCCCGCGGTGTCGCCCGGAAATGTTCCCGTGCAAGTGATCACCGGGTGCGATACGTCGGCGGCGGTGGCGAGCGAGCCGGTGAGTGTTCCAGCGCAAGCGACGGCGCCCGAGTTCTTCTATTTCATTACGAACCTGACAGGTGTGAATCCGATCGCGGCCGTCAACTCGTTAACTGGCGCCTATATCGGTGCACCGGGCTTGCTTCCGGGAGCCACGTTCACGCCAGCCAAACCCGGCGAGTACATCACGCTGTTCGCCACTGGCTTCGGCGCCACCAAGCCTTCGTTCGCGCCGGGCGTCCTTCCCAGCGGCACAGCCAACGTGACCGCGGCCATCAGCATTCAATTCGGAGGCATCATGCTCGATCCGAAGAGCGAAATCCTGTACGTCGGCGTTTCACAATTCGCGGGTCTCTACCAGGTGAATCTGCGTGTGCCGGCCGGCATTGCCGATGGCAATCAGCCGTTGGTGATCACGGTGGGAGGAGTGGCGTCGTCGCCCAATGCGTACGTCACCGTGAAGAAGTAACAGCAACGAGCTATTCTTCGCGCAGAATTTCGAGCGGCTTCTGGCCCAGAATCCGGAAGCTGGCCATCCATCCGGCGGCGTTGGCGATGAGACGCGGTGGCGACCATGGACAGCAGGATCGGAACCACCGGAATTGAAGTCCGCGCGTCCAGCATGCGCTTGAGCAGCAGATTCGCGAATCCGCCGGCAAGCAGGCTGCCCATCAGTCCGGCCACTGCGCCCAGCACCAGGAACTCGACCGAGAAGATGCGGCTCACGCGCCAGCGGGTGGCGCCCAGAGTCTTGAGAATCACCACCTCGCGCATGCGGCGGAAGCGCGTGCCGGCCACGCTGGACGATAGAATCACCGCGCCCGCTAGAATCGCGAACATCGAAATGAAGCGCACCACTTGCGAGATCCGATCCACCACGCCCTGAATGATCTGGAGCACGTCGGCCACGTTGACCACGGTCACGGTGGGGAAGCGCTGGTACAGCGCTTCCTGCAGCGCAGGGACGTCGGACGGCTGCGCGCGCAGGCTGCTGTAGTAGATGATCGGGAAGCCGGCCAGCGCGCTGGTGTTGAAGATAAATTCGACGCGGCTGGAAAGATGGATGGAATCGATGTTCTGGATGCAGGCCACGCGCGTTTGCACTTCCCGGCCCGAGATGGTCCAGCGAATCTCGGATCCCGGTTGGATGTGCAGAATCTTCGCGGCTCTTCGTCCACGCAAACTTGCGGCGCCGTCGTGGCCGCTTTCCACCATTGCGCCGCGCACCAGATTCGACATAGTCCGGCATCGCGCCCGCTGACGTGACGGAGCGCGGCGAGCGGTAGCGGCGAGCCGAAACCTTTCAGGTCCATCTGGTCCACGGACTGTCCATCCACGGTCGAAATCTTCGCGGCGACGGTGCCGATCAGCTCCGGAGTCCCTTCGATGCCGCGCTGGTGCTTGATCAGATCGAGAACAGCGTCGCGATCCTTGGGCGCGATGTCGATCAAGAACACGTTGGGCATGCCGGGCGGCGACGTGCGATTCATTTCGGCGATCATGCCGTGCTGCACCAGATACACGGTGAGCGTGAACATCACGCCGATACCGAGAGCCACGAGCACGGACTGCGCATGAGCGCCCGGACGATACAAATTCGCGATACCGTGCCGGATCGAGGCAGGCAGCTTGCCGCGGCTCGCGATCTTCAGCCCGCGCAGCATCAGCCAGGCGACAGCGGATAGCGCGGCGAAGCTGATCACCAGCGCGCCGGCGAAGTACGCGCCGGTTCTCCAAATGTCCCGAGGCGTGCCGGTGGCGAACGACATCGCGATGCCCGCGACTCCCGCCAGGATGATCGTACCCGCCAAGATAGACGCGCGCGCCTGGGCCAATCGCGTGCGCCAATCCGGCTTGGTCTCCTCCATTTCGCGGCGCAAAATCAAGCTGGGGCGAATGCGCCGGATGCCGATCAAGGGCGGCAGCGTGAAGAGCAAGGACGCGAGTACGGCGATCGCGATGCCTTGCGCGGCGGTCAAGAAATCCCAATGCGCGGTCGGTTCCAGCTCGAAATAGCGCGCGAGAAACGACGGGAAGGCGCGCTGGACAACCAGTCCGAACGCGACGCCCAGCAGACCGCCGCCCAAGCCGAGCGCGATGGTTTGCAGCAAATAGATCCGCATCACGTGGCTGGATCGCGCTCCGATGCACTTCATGATCGCGATGGAATCCATGCGCTGCTGGATGTGCGCGCGCATAGCCGTGCCGACGCCAATAGCGCCGATGATCAGCGTGATCAGGCTCACCAGGCTCAGAAACGTAGTCGCGCGATTGAGGGCTTGCGTGACGATGGGGTGCGACTCGCGAAAATCGGCGATGAGCGCGTCCGGAAAGGCGGCTTTGAGGCGCGTGCGAGTTTGCTCGATGTCGGGCGAATTGGGCGACAAGCCGGAACAGGAAGCGCTCGGCGGCGCGGCTGCCGGGCAGGATCAAACCGGTGCGTTCCAGCCCGTCGCGAGTGATCATCACGCGCGGACCCACGTTGAGGCTGCCCAGCATGCGATCCGGCTCGTAGGTCACCTCGCCGACGATGCGGAACGGTTGCCCGCCGAGACGAATCGTATCGCCCACCTTCAGATTCAGTCGCAGCAGCACTTCGTCGGAAACCGCGACCGTATCCGCGGTCAAGGCGCGCGAGAGCGGAGCGGGCGGCGACAAACGAATCTCGCCATAGAACGGATATTTCTTCGGATCCACGGCCTTCACCGACACCAGCATGGGCGGTTTCGCCTCGCCCGTGGACGCCATGGTGACTGTTTCGGTGATCCAGGTTCGGTCGACGCCGGATTTCGCCAGAGCGTCCATCGCAGCGGTCTGCTGCGGCGTGGGCAGCTCGAAGGCGCGCAGCGACAAGTCGGCCGCCATCAGCGTGCGCGCCTGGCTCAAGAGCATGTCGTGAAACGCGCGGCTGAATCCGCGCACGCCGGTCAGCGATCCGACGCCGACCGCGACGGCGAGAATCACGAACAAAAATTTGAACGAGGACGAGCGCGATTCGCGCCAGGCGATCTTGCAGGCTGTGGTCCAGGAAAAATTCACGATCGTTCCTTTATGACGCTCGTTCGTCACTCACGATCCGCCCGTCGCGCAGCGTGATTCGCCGCGACGCACGGCTGGACAGCGCCGGGTCATGCGTCACCAGCACCAGCGTGGTGCCTTCGCGCTGATTGAGCGAGATCAGCAATTCCAGCACATGCTGGCCATTCTGCGTGTCGAGATTGCCGGTCGGCTCGTCGGCCAATAGAATCGGCGGCCGGACCATGAACGCGCGGGCCAGTGCGACGCGTTGCTGTTCGCCACCGGAAAGCTGGATGGGATAATGATCGCGGCGATCGAGCAGGCCGACACTGGTGAGCAGCTCGCGCGCCCGCTTGGGCCCGTCAATACCGTTGCCGCCCGTGAGTTCGTACGGCAGCAGGACATTCTCTTCCGCTGTCAGCGTCGGGAGCAAATGGTACGACTGAAACACGAAGCCGACCTTGCGGCCACGCAGCAGCGCCATGCGGTCTTCATCCAGACCGGTGATGTCCTCGCCGTCAAGAATGATCCGGCCCGACGTCGGCGTATCGAGCCCTGCCAACAGCCCCAGCAGCGTGCTCTTGCCGCTGCCCGATGGCCCCATGATCGCCACGAACTCGCCCATTTGAATCTCCAGGTCGATACCGCGCAAGATATCCACTCGATGCGTGGCGGTGGGAATACTTTTGGTGAGACCGGAAACCTGGATGGCGGGCTGGCGAACGGCGCTTCGAGTCGGATCGGCTTCCAATTCCTTATTATGGCATTGGGTGGTGTTCATGTCGGTCGATCGGCTTCTCTGGGTTGGATGTCTCGCGGCAGTTCTCGGTTTAACGCCATTGGGTAGCGCCACGCCAGCCCCCACACATGTGGATACGCGTCCGGTGATCGTGGCGTTCGGCGATAGCCTGAGTGCCGGCTTCGGCGCACCGCCCGGCAAGAGCTTCCCTGATTTCCTGCAAAAGGACTTGGACGCCGCCGGACTCCACTGGCGCGTGGTGAACGCGGGCGTCAGCGGCAACACAACCTCGGATGGGCTCTATCGCATCAACGAAGTGCTTTCCTACAAACCGCGCATTACGATCGTCGAATTCGGCGGCAACGATGGTTTACGCGGCCTTCCGATCGAAACCACGCGCGCGAACCTGGATCAAATCGTGCGCACGCTGCGTGACGCCGGGTCCGCGGTTGTTTTGGCGGGCATGACGCTGCCGCCCAACTACGGTCCGGATTACATCCAGCCGTTTCAGAAGATTTACTTGGACCTGGCCGCGAAATACAAGATCACGCGCATCCCCTTTCTTCTGGAAGGAGTGGCGCTGCATCCGGGCTTGATGCAACAGGACGGCATCCATCCCACGGCCCCTGGCAATGAGATCGTGGCCAAAACGGTTATGCGTTATCTGAAGCCGCTGCTGCATTAGCACTCAGCCCGCGCCGCCGATTGCGCAAGTCCGCAGTGGCGGCTCGATGGCACTTCAGGCACAGCGTGCGGATGTTCGTAAGATCGCATTCGCCGCCGCCCTCCACCACCGGAACAATGTGGTCGGCATCCCACAAGCTTTTTCGTGATCCCGGCCGCAGTCCCCACTCGAGAAAAGCTTTGAGCCGCGCCGCGCCGCGCAGCCGCTTCAGTTGCCGCTCTGCCTGCAGGCAATCGACGCCGCATCCAGCGCAAACACCGCGATCTCGTTCCAGCACTTTTTCGCGCAGGTAGCCGGGATCGGTTCGTAGCCGCCATTCCTCCACGCACCAGGCGGAGCAAAAGGTTGCCCGTCCCTTGGGGACTTCCAGATTGCACCAGCGGCAGAGATTGCGGCCGTTCGGACCTTTAGAAAGGTTTCGCCGGTCAGCCCAGCCCCCGGCCATGGTCCTTTGCGTACTCATCGCGCTTAATTTAGTTATAAACGAACCCATCCGCCCAACGGAACAACATTGGGCCGGGCGGCATCTAAGCATTGAGGGACCTTGTGGCCATGTTTCCATCACAAAAATATTTGCTCGCGATCGTTTTCACTGGCGTACTCGGCCTGATTCCTTCACGGATGTTTGGGCAAGCTGCCGCGCCCACCTCTACCGCGCCGCAGAAGAACTGGAAGGACCGGGCGGAGTATGATCTGTACGTCGCGATCGGGAATGATCAGAATCCAAAAACCAGGCTGGAGAAACTGCAACAGTGGGAAAAGCAATATCCCATGACCGAGTGGCTCGCGGAACGCCGGACCCTGTTCCTGACCACGTACGCAGCCAACAACGACGTCAAAGACACCGTGGAAACGGCCAAGCAGATCCTGGCCGCCGATCCTAAGAACTTCACGGCGCTGTACTACACCATGCTCTTCACGCAGGCCCTGTACACCCAGAATCAGTCGCCCGATGTTTTGGATCAAGGCGAGAAAGCGGCACAAGCGATTCTGGCTGGCATCGACACACCACCGGCCGGCGTCGCAGCGGAACAGTGGGCGAAGCTGCGGCCGGACATCGAACAACTGGCCCATGTGAATCTCGGCTTCATCGCCATGCAAAGGAAGAACTGGGATGCGGCCGAGGCGGAGTTCCAGAAGGTCCTGATGGCGAATCCGAACAATGCCCAAGTGGATTACTGGATGGGGACTGTGATCGCATCCGAGAAAAAGTTGGAAAAGCTGCCGGCTGCCATGTTCTATTTCGCGCGCGCGGCCGCCTACCAAGGGCAAGGCGCGCTGACTCCCGAGGCCCAGAAGACCGCCCTCACCTACGTCCAAAAGCAGTACAAGAACTTCCACGGCAGTGACGAAGGCTTCAACGATCTGCTGGCGGCCGCGAAGGCCAGCGCCACGCCGCCGGCCGGATTTACCATCAAGAACGCCAACGAAATCGCTCAAGCCCAGGCGGCCAACGAAGAAGAGTACAACAAAGCCCATCCATCCGAGGCGCTGTGGGCCAGCCTGAAGATGGCGCTGATGGGTCCTGACGGCGAAATGTATTTCAACATGAACATGAAGGGAACCGAAATCCCCACGCCGCTGAAAGGCCGCGTCATTAAGCTCGAACCCGCGGTCAAGCCGAAGACCATATTGCTCGCGATGGAAGACAAGACGAATAACACAACCACCGCCGATGCAACCCTGAAGTTTGAGATGCCGCTCCCTGGCAAAGTTGACGCAGGCACGGAGCTCTCGTTTGAGGGCGTTGCAGAAAGCTACACGGCGAATCCGTTCATGGTGGTTTTCACGGTGGATAAAGACAAGTTACACGGATGGACCGGCAAGAATGAGCCCGCCCGAGTCCACCATCACCGGCCCGTGCCCGCCAACCACTAGTTCAAAGCTGCTACCGCTGCGTCCGTGAGCGGACTCTGGTACTATTCCAAAAAGCCTCTCCGCCAGAAATAAAGAAGCGGAAGGTGTACCGATAGGCTCTGCACAGATAGAGAACGGAGGCCGCAAAATGTGGAATCAACCCTCAAAGCATCTGCTGATGGCCGTTGGCGTCCTTGGGCTGCTTGCGCCGGCATGGGTGACCGGTCAAGATAAGCCCGCCGCCGCGGCTAAAGAACCGCAATATAAGGATCCGGCCGAATACACGCTCTACTCAGCGATTCTTGCGGATAACAATCCAAAAACCAAGCTGGATAAGCTGCAGGAGTGGCAAACCAAATACCCATCCACGGAGTTCATGAAACAGCGCAAACAGCTCTACCTGGACACCTACGCCAAGCTGAACCAGCCGAAGGACGTGGTGGCAACGGCACAGCAGATTTTGGCCGACGATCCCAAAGATTTCACGTCGCTGTACTACACGATGTTTTATACTCGCACGCTGGCGGGCGATAAGCCGGCCCCCGAGGTGCTGGACCAGGGCGAAAAGGCGTCCACCGCTTTCTTGGCAAACATCGACACGCCTCCGCCGAACGTGACGGCCGACAAATGGAAAGAGGCGCGCACTCCCATCGAAATCCTGGCGCATTCGACGCTCGGGTGGGTCGCGATGCAGCGCAAGAGCTGGGATACGGCGGAGAGCGAGTTCCAAAAGACGCTGGCGCTCGATCCCAATAACGCCCAGGTGGATTATTTCATGGGCACGGTGATTGCCGGCGAGAAGAATCCGCAAAAGATGGCGGCGGAGCTATTCTACTTCGCGCGAGCGGGAAGCTATGACGGGCCCTCGGCGCTGCCGGCCGCCGGACGCCAGCAGGTTCTGGACTTCGTCAAGAAAGCCTACAAGGGTTATCACGGAAGCGACGAAGGCTTCAATGATCTGGTGGCGATGGCAAAGGCCCAGCCCGCGCCGGGCGACTATCACCTTCGCAACGCCAAGGAAATCGCGGAAGAACAACTGAAGAAGCAAGAGGAAGAGGATGCCAAGAATCCCCAGTTGAAGCTATGGAAGGATATCAAGAGCCAACTGACCGGAACGGACGGCGCCAGCTACTTCGCCATGAGCATGAAGGACGCGCTGCTGCCGACCCTCAAAGGCAAAGTAGTGAGCATGACGCCCGAGGCCAAGCCCAAGACGGTCGTGCTCGCGCTTGAAGACGGTACCACGGCCGATGCAACATTGAAGTTCGAAATGCCGCTGGCCGGCAAAGTGGACCCGGGCACGGAGCTGTCGTTTGAAGGCGTGCCGGCGAGCTACACCGCCAGTCCTTATATGGTGGTGTTCAATGTCGAACCCGAGAAGCTGCACGGCTGGACCGGCAAGAACGCCACCCCGGTTCATCACGCGCCGGTTCACAAGAAGGCGTCCGCCAGCAACTAGCGTCGTAACGCGTTTTCCAGATCCGCCGCGAACGCCCGGATCTTCAGCACCTCGTCGGGCGATGCCAGTTGCTCCAAGCCCTTGGCGATGAAGAACGCTTGATCACCGCGCCAAATAAGCGCCGCAAACCCTTTTTCCGTCATCAAACCGGGCGCGCCAATGTTGCCGAACGAATCTTCCCGGCGCTCCACGAACGCGACAAAGCCGTCGCGCTCCAGAATGAAATGGGAAGTAATCTCAGCCGGGATGATCTGAATCCCCGCCGCTGCCAACTTCTCCAGGACGCCAGTCAGTTCCGGAGTCACATCTTGTAGCGGCCGAGATCCTCATCGTCCAGGCTCTCGAGCCACCGCCGTTGCTCTTCCTCGCTCGCCTTGTCGGCGGCCGCGTTGGATCGCTTGGAGTTTTTGAGCACCGACTCGTCGACATAGATCGGGCAATCCAGGCGCAGCGCCAGCGCCAGCGCGTCGCTCGGCCGCGAATCCACGCTGATCAACTCGCCGTCTTTGTCGAGCCAGATCACAGCGTAGAATGTATCGTCCTTGAGCTCGCTCACTACCACCTTGCGAATGCCGGTCCCCAGGCCGAGCAGCAGAGTCTTGATCAGATCGTGCGTCATGGGGCGCGGCGTCGAAACCTTTTCGATCTCCAAGGCGATCGCGTTGGCCTCGTAGATTCCCACCCAGATTGGCAAAATGGTGTTCCCATTCAAATCCTTCAACACCACGATTGGCATGTTGGTGACGGGATCCATCATCAATCCGCGGATTTTCATTTCGACTTCCATACGCTCCCCCCTTTGCTCGCTCAAATCACCACCTCGCCCGCTAAAGAATTCGCCCCCGCGCGAGTGACACGAACATTCCACCACGTGCCGGCCAGGTTTGTACCCGAAAGGCTTGCACCCGACAAAGTTGGGCCGGCGCCAAGTCCATGCTCGGGATGAACGAAGTTGAGCGTCCGATTTTGCGCAGTGCGTCCAATCCATTGGCCCGTGGCCTGATTATAACCTTCCACGAAGGCTTCTTCGACGGTCCCCACTGCCTCGGAATTGCGCCGGATCTGGATGGCGCGCTGCTTTTCCTGGAGGATCGCCAAGCGGCGGCTCTTTTCCTCTTCCGGAATGTGATCGGCAAGCTCCAGCGCCGACGTATTGGGCCGGCGCGAGTACTTGAAGCTGAACAACGAATCGTATTGCACTTCATCCAGCAATGCCAAGGTCTGTTCAAAATCCGCCTCGGTCTCGCCCGGGAATCCGACGATGATGTCTGTCGTGATCGCGATGTTACGCCGCGCCTTCTTCATCCAATCGATGCGGCGCATGTACTCGTCGCGCGTGTAGAGGCGCTGCATGCGCTCCAGCACGCTCGAAGACCCGGACTGCACCGGAAGATGCACGTGATTGCATAGCACCGGATTGTCGTCAATCGCATCAATGATGTCTTTCACGAAATCGCGCGGATGCGACGTCGTGAACCGCACGCGCCGGATACCATCCACTTCACCCACCGCGCGCAGCAGACGCGCGAAGTCCCACCCTGCCGGCGAGGGATCGCGATAACTATTCACGTTCTGTCCCAGAAGCTGGATCTCTGCATATCCCATGCGCGCCAGTTCCCTAGCTTCGTTCAACACGCTCTCGCTGGTGCGGCTGCGCTCCGGACCGCGCGTGAACGGCACCACGCAATATGCGCACGATTTGTCGCAGCCTTCGATGATCGTGATGTAAGCGCGGTGCGGGTTGTCGCGCTTGGTGAATGGCGTCTCGAACGCCTGATCGTTGTCCAGGCTCAAACCCGTCACGCGGCGGCCGCCCGCTTCCAGTTGCACTAGCATCTCGGGCAGCTTGGCATAGCTGGCCGATCCGGCCACCAGGCTGACGTGCGGCGCCCGGTCGAAAATCTTCTCGCCTTCCTGCTGCGCCACGCAACCCAAAACTCCGAACACCTTGCCCTTGCCGCCCCGCTTGAACTCATCCAGGCGATGAAACACCTTTTGCTCGGCCTTATCGCGAATGCTGCAGGTGTTGTACAGAACCAGGTCGGCCTCGTCCGCCTTAGCCACTTGCCGGTAGCCCCGCGCGACCAGCGTGCCGATAACCTTTTCGGAATCGTGCGCGTTCATCTGGCACCCGAAGGTCTCGATGTAGAAAGTCTGCATTCGGTAGCTTTCGATTCCATTGTACTGGGTTGTGGGTTGCAGGTTGTGGGCAGAGAGGCCACACCCAAATCGGCCACTACATCGTGTAAACTGGTTGTTTTAAGGGGGTGCGTCTTCAGCAGTAGTTGGCTCGCACGAAGTACCTCTCGTGAGCTGGCGTCCTCTCGTGTTCGAACGATCCCCTCTGCCCTTTTTTCCTTCCTGTTTCCCGACGAATGCCGCATCTGCGAGCAACCGCTCCAGGACATCTCCCGCGTGCCCGTCTGCCGCGCCTGCCTTGCCAAACCCGAGCCGCTGTCGGCTGAATATTTCTGCGTCCAGTGCCGTTCGCCGTTCCTGAGCCGCTTCCCGCTGGATGACGAGGGCCGCTGCGCGTTGTGCCGCCGCGGGGTGCGGGGCTTCGATGCCGCCTATTCATTCGGATTTTATGAAGCTGAACTGCGCCAGCTGATTCACCTGTTCAAGTACAACCGCATCCGCACGCTGGCAGGGCCGTTGGGCAGGCTCCTGGTTCGCGCTCTGCCGCATGAACAAGCTTTCGACGTAATCGTCCCCATGCCGCTGCATTGGCGCAAACGCTGGCAGCGCGGATTCAATCAATCGGAATTGCTGGCGCGCGAGATCGGCCGCCGCACCCATACGCCCGTAAAGAACGCGCTGCGTCGCGTGAAGAATACATCAGCCCAAGCCGGATTAACCAGCGCCAAACGCCGCCAGAACGTGTCCGGCGCATTTCGAGCCAAGAAGCAGCGCGGCCCTCGACGGCCTCCGCGTCCTTTTGATTGACGATGTGATGACCACGGGCGCCACGGCCGCGTCCTGCGCGCGAGCCCTGCAACGGGCCGGCGCAAGCCAAGTGACTTTACTGACTTTAGCGCGCGCGGATCGCAGGCCGATGGTGGATCCGCTGCTGCACGACTCGACTTTCTCCGGGAGATCCGAAGATGCCTAGCCTCGATCGTTTACACCGACCCGTACTCGTCTTGAATGCCAGCTACGAGCCCATCAACATCTGCGCCGCCCGCCGTGCGCTGGTGCTGGTGCTGAAGGGCGTGGCATCGGCGGAGGAAGAGTCGCAGGCGCACGTCCACTCGCCGCGCCACTGCCATCCGCGTGCCGTCCGTGATCCGATTGCTCGAATACCGCCGCATCCCGCATCAAACCCGCGCCCTTTCGCGCAAGAACATTTTGATGCGCGACCGTTACACTTGCCAGTATTGCCATCGCACCATGCCGTCCGGCGAGCTGACGCTCGATCACGTGGTTCCCCGCTCCCGCGCGGGCGAAACCACCTGGGAAAATCTGGTGGCCTGCTGCCATCCCTGCAATAACCGCAAGGGCAGTCGCACGCCCGAGGAAGCCGGCATGAAGCTGGCGCGCGCGCCGCGGCCCTTCAGCCTGCACACCAGCCGTCATCTGATGCGCCTGCTCGCCAAGAGCGACGATCAGTGGCGGAAGTATTTGTTCTATTAGCGAATCACTGCGCTGGCGGCGCTGCTGGCGGGCCCTTTGGCTTTTCCTTCGCGGGCGCCGCTGCCTTCACCGGACTGATGATCACGTGCGCATTGCGGCCTTCCAGCCGAGGCTGGCCTTCCACCTGCCCGTGCACCGCCAGATCCTGAGCGAAGCGCATCAGCAGCTTCTTGCCGAGGTCCACGTGCGCGATCTCGCGCCCGCGGAATTGCACCACCGCTTTCACGCGATTCCCTTCGTTTAGAAATCGTATGGCGTGGTTCTTCTTGAATTCGTAGTCGTGATCATCCGTGTTGGGCCGGAACTTCAGCTCTTTCACTTGGATCACGTGCTGCTTCTTCTTGGCCTCGTGCTGCTTCTTCTTGTTCTCGTATTGCCACTGGCCGTAGTCCATGGCCTTGGCAACCGGAGGCTCGGCGGTGGGCGCGATCAGGATCAGATCCAGTCCCATGTCCTGCGCTTTGCGAACCGCGGCCAGCGTCGGCATGATCTCGACGGACCCGTCCGGGAAACACGGCGCGAACTTCTCTCACGCGGATCGCTTCATTTACGTTTTCCCGGACCCTGGGACGGCGGGGCGGGTAGTTTCTGGGTGGAATCATTGACAGGCGGGGCGGCTTGGTTAGAGGTTCCGCCCAATGGGGAAGCGAGTTCGTATCATTGTACTGATCGTACCAGAATTCCAGCGCGTCGGCGGGGCGCGGTAGTGCGCTTAAATCTGTAATCCCGGAATTACTTGGGAAGCACCTTTCTGTGCTTTCTAGGAATGTCCGGGGTTAGAACAGTGGCGTACCTCATTTTTCTACGGCCACCCTTACACGCGCACGGGTTCTTTCCACAGCCGATGCAGAGTCCCTCTGCCCGCCGCGTTTGGGCCTTTTTTACCGCAATGCTTCGGTCGTCTACCACTGTCGGCTTTCCAGCCATGAGTCTATGATTCTGGCTACAGTTGTTACGCCGCTTCCAGCAGCTCCCGCACGTTCCGCGCGTGATCGGCAATGCGAGCGGCCATTGCTGGCGTAACTCTGAGCGACTTGTGAACACGACAGAGGTTGTAGAACGCGAACCAGCACGCGACGGCTGCGGCCAAGTGGTTTTCCCATTTGTTGGATTCAGCGCACTACCCCGGAGCGCCAGCGCTCTCATACGATCACGTCACAACTTCATTTTTCGCGCCTTCCGGCTCATCGCTTTGCACGTGCCCATGCGCCGGCCGATTCTCTCGCGAGTTATCCTTCCATCAGCATGTTGACCCACGGCCATCCAGCCACCAGCCGAAATTCGCGATCCCATCCGGCCAATCCCCAATCCCGAACGGGCCAATCCCCAAAAGTCACCGCCAAACACAAAACAGGGTCTCTTGCGCCACCCGGCCGCGAGCCTCAAAATTCCGCGCTGTCCGGTTTAACGAAATAGGTCAACACCATCTGGCTCTGCACCGCCCGCTCTCCCTCGCGCGCCGGACGGAACCGCGAACGCCGCGCTGCCGCCAAAGCTTCTTTCGCCAGCAACCGCGCGCCCGCGCCTTTGGTTGACGCCACTTCCGCCCGCGTTACGTTGCCCTGCTCGTCGATCGCCACAATCACCTCCACGCGCGCCTCCGCCGGCACCTTGGCCCGTACGTCCGCGGGAATCTCCAGCGCGATCTGCGGCCCTTCGAATCGCAGCGGGGACTTCGCGGCTTTCTGTTTCACAATCGCCTGCTTCACCGGTTTCGCCTGGATGGGTTTCCCCCCCTCGGGTTGCACGTCCCCAACCTTCACCGCTGGCGGCGCCGGCGCGGCTGGACCGTTCGGCCGCGTCACTGGCATCGTCTCCACCGCCGTGTATTGCGACCATGCGTGCCGCAATTGCGGAATCGCAAAACTGAGCGCCACCGCCATGGCAGCCGCCACCCCCATCACCCACCAGCGCTTGGATGTCGATTTCTTCGCCGGAACCTCTTTGGCAAATGCTGGCAGCGGTTCAGGAGTCGGCACTTCCACTGGCGCGGGTGCAGGCTCGGGCTTCGCAGGCTCGCACTTAGCAGCCTCATATTTAGCAGGCTCGGATTCAGCGGGCTCCACGCTCGGTGACGCTGCCGCGGGCTCTGGTTCTGCAACAGCAGTCGCCGCCACGGATTCTGGAACTGCCGGAGCTGCGGGTGCTTCCGGCGTGGCCGGCGCTGCCAACAACTGCATCTGCCTCGGCGCTTGCGCCCAAAACTTTTCCATCGCCGAAAGCAATTTTTTGAACCGCTCGTCCGCTGCATCCGGCGCCGGGCCGATTTCGCGCAGCTCTTTCATCTTGCGTGTTTGCGCCGCCACCTCGCCTTCCAGTAGCCCGATCCGCCGCGACAGGTTCGATTCCACTTCGCGGATCAACTTCGCCGGATCCCCCGCCGTCAACGCATCCCGCTCGCGCCGGTCTTTGAACAGCCGCCGCCCAGCTACGCTGCCATTCATCACCGCGGGCAAAGCCGCCCCGGCGGTTTGCGATTCGCCGGCCGCTTCCGCCAGCATGTGGATCTCCTGCCCGAAGCGCTGCGCGTCGCGCTTCGATAGGCAGCGCCACTCCGATGGCTCGGTTTCGATGTCCGATTGGAACAGCCCAAAACCCACCAGCTCGTCCTCGCCCAGAAAATCGGCGATGCGCGTGAACTGCGCGATGGTCGCCCGCCGCAGCGAAGTGGCGCCCGCGAACGCCGCGCTGAACGCGCGTACCTGCTCGGTTGTCGCCGGACCCGAAAACTCCGCAGTGAAGTTGAGCGATTCAGTGTCGAAGTCCGACGCCATCCACTCGCCGCGCTCCACTTCGATACGCACGTCCTCGGCCAGCAGATGGAAAAACTTTCGCGTCTCCTCCACCACGCTCGCCAGTTTGTCGAGAGGCACCCCGGCACTGCGCCGGTTCAATTCCAGACGAACGCGTAAACGGGCCATCTACCTTACCTCCGGGATCGAAGCCGCCGGCTTCGTGAACGCGGAAAGAATACGATCGAGAGCGATTCGCAGATTGTGCCAGCCTTCCAGACAATCCGGCGCCACTTGCACGATCCGGTCGCAGTATCGCGCCGCCGCGTGGTGGTCGCGGGACTCCAGCGCAACAGTCGCCAGCCCCTGCAGCGCCACCTCGGATTGCGGCGCGATGCTCAAAAGTTTTTGTGAATACTCGCGCATGTGTCCCAAGTCGCGCGTTTCGGCGCTCATGGCGATCAGATTGGCCAGCGTCTCCGCGGAATTCGGATCGGATTCGAGCAATAGCTGGTACGCACCCGCGGCCTCATGGAAGCGATGCAATAATTGCAGCGCCACCGCCATGCCGAACAAGGCCGGGCCCGGCGTGCCGTCGCCGGCTTCGGTGAACACGTCCAGCGCTTCTTCGACGCGATTCAATTTCAGCAGGCAGGCTCCCAGTCCAATGCGCGCCGCTTCCAATTGCGAATCCAGTCTCAGCGCTCGCACGTATGCCTCCACCGCCGCATCCCACCGTTCCGCGTGTTGCAGCCAAATCGCGAGATTGAAATGCGCGGCCGCGTTTTCCCGGTTTTCAATCACGGCGGAGAACTGGCTCCACGCCGCGTCCATCCACTCGGTTTGGGTTGCGTCTGTCATATCTGGCGCGGCTCAGCGCCGCTTCAGTGCCTTACCATTTTCGGAACCACCATTTCCCAAGCCGCCTCGTCTGACTGCGGCCTCCGAGGAGGCTCGACAACCTGGAGCGCGTGCGGCGGTATTTCACGTGGCACCACCTCTAATGGAGCAACAACAACCGCCGGCACCGGGACCACAGCGACAGCAGTTTCCATTACCTCGGTTATTTCCACCGGCTGCGGGTGGGCCAGCAGTGTATCCCACGTCACAGCAAAACGAAAATCTCTCGGCTGCTCGGCGTTGCCATCGGCCGGAATCGCCGCCTTGGGCCGTGGTATGGTCACGACGGTTCGGCTCTTTGGATTCACTAATAACCAGCCGTTTCCTTCCTCCCAGTACACCCAGAAGGGGTAACTTAAGCATCGTCACCTAGACCGAGGGAGTTTAGGGTACTAAGCCCAAATGATCTTTGTCTGGGATCTTTGCGCAGCCGAGCACAGCCCGCCCGACACTTACGATCTGGAAGTATTGCCAGTGCAATCACTTATCTCGAATGGAGGAAGAATTAGATTAGCCAGCGGCCTGGAGCATTTGCTCGGCCCAGAGCGTTGCCTCGACATAGGCGTCTCCTGCGGCCGATCCCGGAAATCCGCATTCCTGCGAAAGCTGCTCCACTTCGTCCCAGTCGCCCTGCTCGTAGCGGCGCGTCAGGCGGTAGATCTTTGACAACAGGTTTCGCTCGGACGCGGTCCCGAGCAAGGCTTGTATGACGCCGGGCTCCAGACTCACCGACTCCAGCGCTTCGTCCAGGGGCTGGTCCAGCAGCGCGTCTAATAAGGAAAACATGCCCATGAGGAACGCCTCATTTTGCATTGCGACCCCCGCGAGTTGGATCAAGCGTTCGCAAAACCGCGCCCGCACGATGGAGAGAGTCGCCAGCTCGCCCGGCTTGTCCGTCGCAAGCATCGGCAAGGTCGCGAGCGCCACCCAGCGGCGAAAATCCTCGGCGCCGAGGATCATGATTGCGCGCTCGATCGATTGAATTTCACCGCGCCGGCCGAAGAGCGCGGAATTTACGTACCGCAGTAGCTTATACGTCAGCGCAACATCGCCGCGAATCAGAGTCTCCAGGCGTTTGAAGTCCAACTCGGGCTTTTGCACTTCGCTCAACAGGCGAAGGCAGTTCAGCTTCGAAGCAGGCACATGATGGCTATGAATGACGCTCGGCCGCGCGAAGAAATATCCTTGGAAATAATCGTAGCCGGCGGCGCGCGCCCACTCGAATTCTTCGTAGGTCTCCACTTTCTCGGCGAGCATCGCAATGCCCCTCGGCCGGTAGGTGCGTAGCAGGCGTTCCTGCTCGAGCTCCGAGGTCTTCCGCATATCCACCTTAATCAATTGAGCCAGGTGCGTCAGCGGCTCAAATTGAGGGCTGGAGACAAAGTCGTCCAGCGCGATCGTGTAGCCCTGTTCATGAATGCTTTGGCACAGCGCGATGAGATCGGCGTTCGGTTCCACGGTCTCGAGAATTTCAATCACCGTCGCCTGGCGCGGGAGGCTCAGATAGAATCCGTCCCTCAACAGGCGTTGATTGAAATTCAGAAAGGCTTTCTTGCCGCAGAGAATGTTCTCCAACCCGATGGAAAGAAGCGTGCTCGATATTACTTGTTTGGTGGCAGCCGATGCTTCGGTCCCGTCGAATTGATTGCGCCCCCGATCGGAACGATACAACAGCTCATAACCGTAAAGCTGACGCTGGCGATCGAAAATCGGCTGCCGTGCGACGAACACTTCCACATGTACTTTATCGGCGCAAACGGGGCAAAAGTGAGCGCGCAGACTGGTATGCTACGCACAGGAGATTCCGACGCCATGTTGATGCGCCTTGCACTTTTGGCTGCGGCTGCCAGTCTTGCGCTCTTCGGTCAGGACTTCGGCGCCAGTAGCCGGGCCCCGCGTGCCCCCCAGGGCCAACCCACGCCTCGCACCGCGGACGGCAAACCCGACTTCTCCGGTGTCTATCACGCTCCCGGCTACGGCCCTGGTGATCCGCGCAGCAAGACCGGCGAAGGCTACGCGCACAACATCGCGCGCGACTTGAATCCCGCCGGCGTCCCCATGCTGCCTTGGGCCGCCAAGGTTTTCAATCAGCGCATGGGCGACGAGAGCAAGGACGACCCGGAGGGCTTTTGCTTGCCCATGGGTACGCCGCGCGTGAATCCGTACCCGTGGAAAATCGTGCAAACCGGCAAGCTGTTCATCATCCTTTATGAAGGCAACGTTCACAGCTTTCGGCAGGTCTTTTTGGACGGGCGCCCGCACGATAAGCGCGTCACCGAAACCTGGTGGGGCGATTCGATCGGGCACTGGGAGGGCGACACCCTGGTAGTGGATACTGTTGGCCTGAACGAACGCGCGTGGCTCGACGCCGACGGCCATCCGCGCACCAGGCAGGCGCACATCATCGAGCGGTTTACGCGGCCCGAGTTAGCGAAGGTGGTGGATGATATTACGATCGATGATCCCGGCGCTTACTCGAAGCCTTGGAGCGTGCATGAAGTGTCACAGCTTGCGGTCGACTGGGAGATCATGGAGTACGTCTGCAACGAGAATCAGGACGAACACGGCAACAATCTTGACGTGCAGCACCTGGTGGGGAAATGAATTCTGGATGCTGATTCCTATTACTGCGCTTCTTCAATCACGCCATTCAAGCCACGCGCCAGATGCAGGTCCGCCCAATGAAACTCGGTCCGGAGCATCATCGCGATGTCATCCTTGGATTTCTTCGCTCGATTCATTTCGCGAACGCGTTGCACCAGTTTGATCGTGCTCTGGCGGTACGCTTCCATTTCGGCCTTCGTGGCGATCGGCCCGTGACCCGGAACGACAGTGTCGAAATCGAGTTGCAGCGCCGACCGTAGCGTGCCTGGCCATTCCACGGCGCTGCCACCGCCCGAATAATCGATCAGCTCGGGAACATCGTCGCCCTTGGTGTACATATCGCCGGCGGCCAAAACGCGATCCGCCGGGAACAGAACGACCACGTCGCCGTTGGTATGCGAACGGCCGTAATGATACAGCGCGACGTTTTTGCCGCCGAGGAAGATATGCGCGTGACGCTCGATCACGATGTCGGGCAGCCCGGGCTGGTTATAGGTCACCATTGCCTCGCGAGCTTCCTGCGACGCCACTACCTTCGCGTCCATGGCCTGCAACTTGACGTTTCCGCCGCTATGATCGCCGTGGTGATGCGTGTTGATGACGTACTTCACCGGCTTGTTCGGTGATCTTCTTCAGCTCGGCCATGATGCCGTCGTGATCGATTTCGAATTTGTCGTCCACCAGCAGCACGCCGTCGTTGGTGATCAGCGCGGTGGTGTTTCCGGGCACGAAGTCGTTGTGGATGACGTACAGATCGTCTTTGAGCTTGATGGTGTTCAACTTCGAGGGCTGGTTTCCAAACTGCGTGTAGGCGGTGAACAATGCGCCGCACCCGAACACGGCCGCGGCCAATCGAACAACGGAGCTTTTGCGCATAAGCGAAAAGTATATCAAGTTCGCTGCAGCAAGGGGCGCAGTTCGCGAACCGATTTCAGGCGTTCGAGATTGAGCGCGGTCTCAATCAGCTTCGAGCATCGATCCGTGCCCAGGACCGGGTTCATCAGATCGCGGCATTTGCCGACCACTTCTTCTCGCGGCATGGGATTTTGAGCGGTGCCGCGGACCGCTTTTACGGTTTCAGTGAGTCGTGTTCCGTCGGTCAGTGTGACTTCGACCATCGCGACGCGCGCGGGCAGTTGGCGCTCGAGGTCGGCGTCGGGAATGAGTTGCACTTTGGCGCGTTGCTTGAGGATCGCCGCATCCTGCATGCGCGCCTTGTCGTGCGCGGCTTTGAACGACGCGGTTTTGTCGAGCAGCATCACCGCGATCATGTGCTGCATACAAATGTCCGGCATCTCGCGGTTGGTTACCAGCGATGCTTCACTCGATGCGACGCGCACGGTGACCGATTGCACTTGATCGGGCTCGACCGGATGGCGCTTCAGAATGAGTTCGAGCGCGTCGAGCGGAGCTTGGATCGGCGAACCGACGGTCCATTTCTTGATGTTGGTGCGTGTGATTTCGTAGCGCTCGCCGAGTTTATCGATCAAACTCGCGGCCAGCTTCGCGGGATCGGCTTGCGGCGCGTAATCGAGCAGGAAGTTGTCTTGGCCCGAAAGAACATCGTCCACGCCGGTGGCGCCGGATTGAACCAGCAAGGCTGCCGTGACCCCGTTGCGCGCGGGCATGCCGGCGAACAGAAACGCCTTTTCGATGTGATCGGTATCGCGCTGCCAGGTTTTGATTCCCGAAGCCTGCTGCGATGCGTAGTCGATCAGCCAGCGCATCTGCTGTTGGTTCAAGGAAGCGGCGCATCCGGCGGCCGCGGCCGATCCGAAAGTGCCCGAGAGCGCGTGCGTGCTGATGTGGGTTGCGGTTTGGAATCCGCCGACTCCGATGGTCATTGTGACGCGGGTTCCAACGTCATAACCGAGCGCCACGGCGCGCAAGAATCGAGGGCCATCAATGTTGAACTGTTCGCCGGTTGCGAATGCGGCCGGCACGACCGAAGAGCCCGGATGCGATTCCGAGGGAGCATGCGAATCGTCGGTTTCGTCCGAGTGCGCGAGCATGGCGTTCGAAAACGCGGCTTCGATCGCGCCGCAGACTACATTGGACGCTGCGACCGTCGCGGTTTTCTCAGCGGAATGGGACCGCGCGAAATTGATCGCAAAGCGGCCGGGCGCGAGTTCCGAGCCAGAAACCATGGCGGCGAAAGTGTCGAGAATGTGCTGTTTCGTTTTCTCGATAGCTTCCGCCGGCAGCGAACCGGTTCCGGCTTCCGTCATATAAGAACTCAGCCTGGCCATCGCCGGACTGATGGACGACACGGCCGCGCGCAGCGGGATGGCTGCGGCCGCAGTCAGGAGAACGCTTCGCCGGGTTACGCTACTTGATCTCATTGCGAAAAATCACTCCGCCTTTCATGACGAATTTCACGCGCTGCATTTCAGTGATGTCGGCCAGCGGATCGCCCGAGACAGCGACGAGGTCGGCGTACTTGCCCGCTTCGACGCTCCCGACTTGCTTGCCTAGCCCAAAGTTGAGGCTTTCGGCCGCGGAGCTGGTAGCCATTTGCAGAGCCTGCGCGGGCGTCATTCCCCACTTGACGTAATAGGCGAATTGGAACGCCTGCACGCCGTGGCCGCCCGTGTATGCGCCGCTTCCGAAAACTTCTTTCACGCCCGCAGCGACCAGGCGTTTGAAACTCATTTCCGTAAGACGAAACCGAGTGGTGTGGCCGCCGCTCGCCTTGAGATCGCGCGCTTCCAGGTCGCCGATGAGATCCCAAAGAGTTTGCATCACGGGACGCTGAGTGCCGTCCCACAGCGGCTTTTTGAACAGGCGAATGGTCTCGTCGTCCAGGCCCTCGGCGCCGGTGACGCCGACGATCACGTGCATCGGCATGTCGACGCCCGCTTCGAGACAATTGCGCAGACCTTGGCCGCCATAGGCATGGCAAGCGACGCGGAGGCCGCGGCGGTGCGCTTCGTCCACGATGGCTTGATCTTCTTCGAGCGTGAGCGACGGAACGTTGATCATTTTGCCGTCGGGAGTGAAAGCGCCGGCGCCGGCGGGATCGGGATAACCGCCGCCTTCGTAGTCTTCCGTATCGTAGACCTTGATCCAATCGACGCCGTAGTGCGAATGCTCGCGAACGGCGGCGCGCGCGAGCCACGGCGAATTGACGTCGCCTGAAAGCTGCCACGTGTTGGGGCCGAGGCTTTGCCCGAACGGAGTAACCACCGATGGCGCGGGATAGTAGCCGGCGGCGCGCGGATTCAATTGCGGACCAGCCACCTGCAAGCGGGGACCGGGCACTTGCCCTTTGTTGATGGCGTCGCGCAGCTCGACGGTTGCGTAGGTGTAAGGCGAGCCCATGTCCTGCAAGGTTGTGAAGCCGGCGTTGAGATCCTTGAGCGCGTAATGCAAGCCGGAGAGCACGGCGCGCGCGTCGTTAGGCATCTGATCCTGCATCAGATGCACGTGCCGATCGATCAAGCCGGGCAGGACGGTAGCGCGGCTCAGATCGATCACTTCGGCTCCTGGCGGAATCGAGACGCGATCAGCGGAGCCGACCGCGGTGATGCGATCGCCTTTCATAAGGATGACCTGATCCTTGAGCATCACCCCCGATCTCGAATCAAACAAACGGCCGGCGCGGATCGCGACTCCTTGCGCAGGAGGCGGCTGCATGTCCATGTGAGAAGCATCGAAGGGCCCGGCTTCTGGGCGCGAGCTTTGGGCGTGAAGTTGAATAATTACAAAAATGAGCGCGATGAGCCGAGTTCGCATGTCCTCGGGTCAGTATATACCGCGGCTCAGCTCGGAAGCAGTTCAAGTCCGGTGTTGTATGCGGCGGTGAATTCGTCGAGTCCATGGGTGCCACCGTTCACCAAGCGGCGGGCTTCGCGCAGATCGCCATCGGAGAGCGCGGCACGGATTCGCTCTTCGCGAGCTTTGAGGAAGCTGGCAAGCAATCGCGCGGCGATGTCCGGGTCGTTCGCAAGATCGGGATCTTCGATGAGTTTCTCACCCAATCCGATCCCAGCGCCGTGCAGGGCGTAGTTGGCGCGGCCGGTGAGCTGAACGAAGCCACGGCCCTTGAAACGCTCGCCGTCGGGCGCGCCCAGGTTGCCGAGATCGGCGCGAGAGTCGTACAGGTCGAACGGATGGCCGCCCGGCGAGGTGTTGAAGCGGCTTTCGAATTCGCTGATGGGCACGAACGATCCCGTCTCCGCTCGAATGGTGGCGAGCGCCATCAGGATCATCGGCTGGTCGGCGAGCTGCGCTGCTTCCAGCGAACTCATGACGCACGGCAGGTTCGTTTCCAGATGTTCGCGCCGCGCGCCTGGCACGATCCGGGCGGCGATATCAATGGTTACGTCGGGGGTTCCTTCGGGCGCCATTTCTGCCGCCAGTGTAGGTCCTGACGTGCTTCTCGAACCTTTCCGATCGCCCCAAGTGCATCAGCAGAAGGGGAAATAGAAAAATTGGCGCCCGTGACCGGCATTCTTTGCGAACCCAAATCCTTTTGCCACGTATTAATCTCCATGAGATCTCTACGGCACGTCTTCCGGCGATTCGGACGGGCTCCGATGTTTACCTCCATCGCGCTGATCACGCTGGCGCTCGGCATCGGCGCCAACACGGCCATCTTCAGCGTCGTCAACGGGGTCTTGATCAAACCGCTGCCCTATCGGGAAGCGCAGCAATTGGCGGGCGTGTGGCATCTGGCGCCGGGCGTAGCTGGAATCTCGGGCAACATCAACTGCTCGCCGACCATGTACTTCACGTATCGCGACGAGAATCGCACGTTTCAAGACTTCGGGCTGTGGTCGAACGACGGCGTAACCGTGACGGGCGTCGGAGAGCCCGAGCAGGTACAGGCGCTCGACGTGACCTACGGCACGCTCAACGCGCTCGGCGTACAACCGGCGATGGGACGCTGGTTCTCCCAGGCTGACGACACGCCCGGCGCGCCCGACACCGTGATATTGACCTATGGCTATTGGCAGCGGCGCTTCGGCGGAAGTTCGTCGGTAGTTGGGCAGAGCTTGATCGCAGATTCAAAACCGCGCACCATCATCGGCATCATGCCACAAAACTTCCGGTTCTTCGGCTCGCACGCGGATGTCATCTTGCCGGAGCAATTTGATCGAAGCAAAATCTTCCTGGGCAATTTCAGTTATCAGGGCATCGCGCGGCTGAAGCCCGGAGTCACGCTACAGCAGGCCAATACAGACGTGGCGCGAATGATTTCGATCTGGCTGAAGGCGTGGCCGCCGGCGCCCGGTTTCAGCCGGGCACTTTTTGAGAACGCTCATTTCGCTCCGAAGGTCCAGCCGTTGAAGCAGGAAGTGGTGGGGGACATCGGGGCAACGCTCTGGGTTCTGATGGGGACCATCGGGCTGGTGCTGCTAATCGCCTGCGCGAATGTCGCCAATCTGCTATTGGTGCGCGCCGAAAGCAGGCAACAGGAACTGGCCATCCGGGCCGCGCTGGGCGCCGGATGGCGACGCATCGCGGGAGAAATGCTGCTGGAAAGCTTGACGCTGGGGGTGTTAGGCGGAGCTCTGGGGCTGGCGCTGGCATATGCGGCACTTCGCCTGTTGATCGCGCACGGGCCGGCGACGCTGCCGCGGCTCGACGAAATCGGGATCGATCCGCTGGTGTTGGGATTTACGCTGCTGGTTTCCCTGCTGGCCGGGTTATTCTTCGGCCTGATTCCGGCGATCAAGTACGCAGGTCCGCAGTTGGCTTTTGCGCTGCGCGGTGGCGGGCGCACCATGAGTAGCGGCCGGGAACGGCACCGGGCGCGCAATATGTTGGTAGTGGCGCAAGTGGCATTGGCGCTGGTGCTGCTGATCTGCTCCGGCCTCATGATTCGTACGTTCCAGGCGTTGCGAAGTGTTCAGCCGGGATTCACGCGGCCCGGGCAGGTGCAACTGGTGCGCATTTCGATACCAGAAACGCAGGTGAAGGACCCCGAGCGGGTGATGCGGATGGAAAACGAGATGAGGGACAAGCTCGGGGCGATTCCCGGCGTGGCATCCGTCGCATGGGCGAGCGAGGCTCCGCTGGAACGCATCAACAATCAGAACGATCTGCTGTATGCGCGAGATAAGACGTATTCGCCCGGGCAAATTCCTCCCATCCGGGCGTTCAGATACATTTCACCCGGGTTCTTGAAAACGGACGGGACGGCCCTGATGGCGGGACGCGATTTCACCTGGATCGATGTTTATCAGAAGCGCCATGTGATGATGGTTTCCGAAAACCTGGCCCGTGAGATGTGGGGCGCGCCTGCCGCGGCGTTGGGCAAGCAAGTGCGAACCGGGCTCAAAGACGATTGGCGCGAAATCGTCGGTGTGGTCGCGGATGTGTATGACCGAGGCGTGGATCAGACGGCGCCGGCCACCGCCTATTGGCCAGCGATGATGGATAATTTCGAACTCGAACCCCTGCGCGTCGTTCGCTTCGGCGTGTTCGTGATCCGGACCGATCGCGCAGGGACGGAGAGCTTCATCGCCGCCGCCCGGCAAGCCATCTGGTCCGTGGATGCAAACGCGCCGGTGTTTCTGGTTCGGACGCTGAAGGCAGTCTACGACGAGTCGATGGCGCGGACTTCGTTCACTCTGGTGCTGCTCGCGATCGCGGGCGGCATGGCTCTGTTGCTCGGCGTCGTGGGCATCTACGGCGTGATCGCGTATGCCGTCACCCAGCGGACTCGCGAGATCGGCATTCGCATGGCGCTCGGCGCGCAGGCCGGCGGACTGCAAGGCATGTTCGTGCGACAGGGTCTGCTGCTGGCGGCCGTGGGCGCTGGGCTGGGACTGGTGGCAGCGGCGGGCCTCACCCGGTTGATGTCGTCGCTGCTATTCAAGACCGCCGCGCTCGATCCGATCACGTACGCCGCCGTCTCAGCGATCTTGATTGGGGCTGCGGCGCTCGCGAGTTACTTCCCGGCGCGGCGGGCGACGGCAGTGGATCCAGTGGAGGCACTGCGGACGGAATAGTACTACTTGACAATTTTGTCCTTACCTGTTAATTTAGTTTTAGAAGGTAAGAACAATGCAAGGGGGAGAAAAGTCAATACGCGTCGCCGATGAGGCTTGGCTGGGACTGGCGCTGTTGCTCAACGAGCATCCAGAGCGGGATTCGTTCTCAGCCAGGGAAATTCTCGATCGGGTGAAGGCGGAAAAAGCCAGCCCCGAGCTTCGGGCTGGCGTCCAACCGCACATTTACCTGCATAACGTGGCGAACGCCGAACCGAACCCTGCTAAGTACCGGATGTTCTATAAGTTACCTGGCGACACCTACCGTCTGTATCGCCCAACCGATACCGCGCATCCCGCCCGGAAGGGCAAAATGATTCCAAAGCGCGACGAGCTTCCGGCAAAGTATCATTACCTGCTCGACTGGTATGAGCACGAATATTGCGCCAAGCCGAGCGTAGTGAACGAGGAAGACGATCCGATCCTACGGATGTGGGGGGTTGGAAAGGAAATTTGGGCCGACACCAACGCTGACGACTACGTTCGGGATCTGCGTTCGAATTGGTACGGAACTGAGGATGCGTCCAAAGCTACCCACTCCTAACGTCGGCAGACACTCGTGGCCAACATTTTCTGGGATACAAACCTATTCATATATTTGGTGGAGGCCAATCCCCAATTTGGACCAGCCGTGAAAGACCTGCGCCGCAGAATGCTGCAACGGAATGACCGGCTCTTCACCAGCACAATGACGGTCGGCGAAGTCCTGGTGAAGCCGGTTGCCAGTGGCAATCGGGCGCTCGCCGAGCAATATCGGGCATTCTTCACTGCTCCTCAGGTCGCCGTCGCCAGCTTTGATCTGAGTGCCGCCGAGGCCTACGCGATCATTCGCAATGATCGTACGATTAATGCGGCCGATGCCATTCAACTCGCGTGCGCCGCGGCCGCCGACGTCGATCTCTTCATCACGAACGATGGCCGGCTCAATCGGAAGAACGTTCCTGGAATCAAATTCATCTCTAGTCTGCACGACGCGCCGATTTGATCTAGCCTTCCTTGGCATCGCGCCGGTATACAATGGCTGGCGGAGCGTTATGACAAAAACATGGATCGTAATCGGCGCATTGGGGCTTGCGATGTCCGGTGTTCTTCCGGCGCAGGACAACCGCATGAGCGTACCGTGTGACCGGGCGTGTCTCGAGCGCGTCGTCGACCAGTATCTCGACGCCATGACCGCGCACGATCCCAAGCTTGCGCCGCTGGCGAAGGATATCAAGTTCACCGAGAACGGGCAGAAGCTTGTGCTCCCCGACGGCCTGTGGAATTCCATGGTGGGCAAGGGGACGTATCGATTGTTTGTCGACGATCCGCGAGCGGGGTCGGTGGCGTTCATTGGCACCATTAAAGAAGAAGGGCGGAAACCGGATGAGCCGATTGGAGGCGTGATCGCACTGCGCCTGAAGCTGGAGAACCGGCAGATCGCGGAAGCGGAGACGTTCGTGGTGCGCAATCCGATGACGGCCGAGCGGCTGGACAAGATCGGCACGCCGAATCATGTGTTCTTGGAAGCTGTGCCGGAAGCGCAGCGCATGTCGCGCGCGGATTTAATCAAAACGGCCAACATGTATTTTTCGGGAATGCAGCAAAATGATGGCAAGGGAAATTATCCGTTCACCGACGATTGCAATCGGCTCGAGAACGGGATGCAGACCACGAACGTGCCGGTGAAGGAGGGCCAGACGCGGCCGGATCCGGCGAACGCGACGAATTATTCGTCGGCGTGGGGTTGCAAGGAGCAGTTCCAATCGGGTCTGCTGCATTTTGTGACGCGCATTCGCGACCGGCGGTACGTGGCGGTGGATCAGGAGCGCGGGCTGGTGTTCAGCTTCGCTTTTTTCGATCATTCAGCGGGAAAGACACGCCATTTCGAGACGCCGGGCGGGCGGGCCGTGGCAGCGGGTCCGACGCAGCCGTGGACCTGGGAGATCGCCGAGATGTTCAAAGTGGAGAACGGCAAGCTGCGGCAGATCGAAGCGGTGCTGGACCGCTCGCCGTATGGCATGACGTCGGGGTGGAGCAGTTGGGAAGAGGGGATGACGGACCGGGCGCGGGATGTGACGGGAAGCAAGTAACCAGCCCGCAAAGGGTGCGGCCGCGCCCTCAATACATTGACACGCCCCAGCTGTTGATCTAGACTTGCTGCAGCCAGAGTGACAGTGTTTCCTAGCAAACCGCGCACAGGAGGTTGCTTATGGGGCGGAATAGTTACTCAAGGGCAGGTATAGTGTTCCTCACGTGCGTGCTTTCCCCGGCCGGAGGAACTGCTCTCGGGGACGTGATCCCAATCTCTCTTTCCCAGTCCGTTAGCGGGACAGACTCACCCATCATCTGTGAAGGCGGCTTTATCGGTACCTGCTCATCGAATGGTTCGAGCTTTTCCGTCTCGAATTCTACGGTTGGGCCTTACAGCGTGAGTAAGTCCGACCAAGCAAGTGCATCGATCGCCGATGATTTCGGTACACACACCGTTACATCGACTGTGACCACGGACCAGAGTTCAGACGAAACCGCCAATTCGATTTCGATTTCCATGGAAACCAGCACGGAAATCGAACAGGGGTTTCCCCTCTTGTCGCCTGTTGCCGGTGGCAGTGCGGACGGGACCAACAATTACTCTTTTCAGTTCGACCTCAGCGCGCCTTCTTTGGTGCATCTTACGGGGTCCGCAGGCGACGACGAATTCGGATTCGGCCTATTCCCAAACTTCTCTCGGAATGTGGCCTTTTCATTGACTGGGCCGGGTTTCGATTTGGATTCCACATCTCCTTCTTCTCCGGTTTACATTCCGTGTGAGCCAGGGAATTGCTTTTACCCGATTCTCCCCGGGAATTTCGACGATACGTTTTCCCTCGCACCTGGTGTATATACCTTCACCGCGTTAGCGGACGCCAGCGAAAACGTGGCAGTCGCCGTCGATGTTGGGAGCTCGGACGGTTTATCTTTGCAGCTCGACTTCACTCAGGTTCCCGAACCGCGTTGGAACAGCATCGTCTTGTTTCTGCTGCTGACGACAGTGTCCCCGGTGGTTCGGCGAATTGCCACTTCACGGGCTTGCCGATTTCGAGCGGCCAGACCTGAATGTGTGGGAATCCTTCAATTGGCGCTTCAGTTCTTCCGGATCGTACAATCGCGCGATGAGCTGCATGTCGGAAAAAACCGAACTACTGCGAGATGGTCTCGAGCGCGAGGTTGTTCGTGCGCGGGCCGAGCAGGCCGATGGCGAGCATCACGACCAGCATGCTGCCCGCGATCAGCGTAAAGACACCCGGGACACCGAAGCGGTCGAGAACAAATCCGATCACAAATGAGCTGAAGACCACCGAGATGCGGCTCCAGGAGTAGACGAAGCCGACGGCGAGGGCGCGGATGCGCGTCGGGTAGAGTTCGGCTTGGTAGGCGTGGCAGGAGAACGACAGGATATTGTTTCCGAGCGTGAGCAGTACGCCGAAAAAGATGAGGAGGGCAGCGGCGTTCATTTGACCGAAGAGCAGGCCGGAGACCGCGATCGCGAAGGCGGACCAGATGATCTGCCACTTGCGCTCAAGCCGGTCGGCGATGCCGGCGGCTAGCAGCGGCCCAAACGGCGCTGCGATCGCAATGATAAAGGTGTAGCGCAAACTGCTGGTGATGGCGATGCCGCGCCTGATCAGAAGCGTCGGCACCCAGTTGGAAAATCCGTAGAAGCCGACGGTTTGGAAAACATGAAAGATGATGAGCATCACGCTGCGGGTGCGGTAAGGCGGACGCCACATTTCCGGGAAGTTGCCGCGTTTGGCACGCTCGGAGAGCCAGCGTGGACTTTCGGGAACGCGTAGTCGGATCCACCAGACCAGGATCGCGCCGGTCGCGCCGAGCAGCACCACCCAGCGCCAGCCGTCGAGTCCAAACGGCGTGCGCGGGACAAGCAGCCAGGCCAGCAGCGCCACTGTGGGGACGGCGCAAAATTGGATCGCCTGATTGACGGCGAACGCGCGGCCGCGCAGGTTGGGTGGCACAAGCTCGGCAAGAAAGGTGTCGATGGTAACCAGCTCGACGCCGACGCCGATGCCGGAGATGAAGCGCCACAGGTTGAGGCCGAAGACATCGTGCTGCAACGCCATGATGACGCTGGCGGCGGTGTACCAAAGCAGCGAATAGGTGAAGATGACACGGCGGCCGAAGCGGTCGGCGACAAAGCTGACAAGCGCAGTTCCGACGAAGAGCCCGGAGAACATCGCAGCGGCGAAGCCCGCGATTCCGCTTGAACCGAAGAGTCCGGGAGTGGTTGCTGAGAGGATGCCGGAACGAACCAGGCCGGGAGCGATGTAGCCGGTGAAGAAGAGGTCGTAGAACTCGAAGAAGCCGCCGAGAGAGATGAGTGCTACGCGCGGCCAGAGGTTTGTTGTCACGTCACCTTTCTCAGTGTCACCGTTAGACACACTTGAGAGTACCGCGCGGCGCTCGGAACGCGGGCTACAATTGAGCCGGGGCTTCGGGATGACGTGGAGTGCAAGGCGAGTTGGTTTCATCGTGCTTCCGCTCCTGCTCGCGTTGTTCCTGGCGATGGAGGGACTCGGCCAGCGATTTCGAATTCAACAACCCGGAGACGAAGGGCCGCGGCCGGCGTTCGGCCTTCAGGCTGAGTTTCATTTCGTCCGAGTGGAGTACACGGATCTCCCCGAGTATCACCGGTTCTTTGGCTTCGCATCCCGCGGAGCCCAGGGCGAAGGCTGGTGGGTGGTGGATTGGCCGGACGCGGACGATCACTTTTCCGAGGGCGTCAAGAGGCTAACGCGCATCGCGACGGGCGATCCGAGACACATGCGGCTCACCGATGACGAGTTGTTCAATTATCCGTGGGTGTATGCGACGCAGACCGGCTGGTGGAATCTGAGTGACGCGGAAACGGCGCGATTGCGCGAATACTTGCTGCGCGGCGGTTTCCTGGTGGTGGACGACTTCTGGGGCGCCGATCAGTGGGAGGTTTTCCGCGAGACCATGGCGCGCGTGCTTCCGGGGCACGCGATCCCGGACCTGGCCGAAACAGATTCGGTGATGCACGTTCTTTTCGATATTCAAGACAAAGACCGCACGTTTATTCCAGGGACGCGGCATTTGCGGCGCGGGCCGGGCGGGACCGTGCGCGTATATCAGCCGGAAGGCTCGGCGCCGGCGTGGCGGGCAATGTATGACGACCGGGGCCACATGGTGGTGGCGGTGAATTTCAACACCGACGTCGGCGATGCCTGGGAGTACGCCGATTCGCCGATTTATCCGGAGGCGATGACGGCGCTCGCGTACCGCTACGGCATCAATTACTTGATCTACTCGATGACGCATTGAAGATCACAGATAGCGCTGGATGCGGTCGCGGAAACGCGTGTACATCCAGGAGACGCCGACCAGGATCAAGCCCAGCACGATGAAGGACAGGATGCGATTCACGGTTTCGAGCTCGCGCAGATCGTAGAGGAACAGCTTGAGCACGCAGATCATGAAGAGCGCCAGGCCCGAGAGGCGCTGCAAGCGGTCGCGGAGCGGGAAGCCGGCGCCCAAGAGCGCGAGAGCTTCCACGGCCCAAACCATGGTCAGCATGCCGCCCGAGACTTCGTAATAGAGCAATATGGCCAACAGCAGTGAGGCGAGCAACGAATAGAAGGCGCGCGCGTGACGCTCGATGCCGGCTTCGGCGGCGCGGGGTGCAAGGAGCTGAGCGGAATAGAAGCTCGCGATCACGATGGAAGCGGTCAGGACGCGGGCGTGATTCGCGGCGAGAGCCGCGGTGACGGAAAAGAACGACAGCAGAGCGATGGCGTAGCTCTGCCATCGCAGGTCGCCGATGTTGCGCAGTTGGCCGATTTCAAAGAGGGCGAGGCCAAACAGCGCCCACGCGATGACGGCCAGCGTTGATCCGAGCTCGAAACGCGCGAGTACGATGAAGAGGAGGGCGGGCGCGTAGAGATAGAGCCGGGTGGATGTACGTTGATAGCGCCATCGGACGTAGTAGTGCGACGCGAGGATCGGCGAGACGGTGAATGTGCGGTACGTGATTTGAAGCATGTCGCCGAGGCTGGTGAAGTCGAACGCGAACAATCGAACAAATACCGCGGCGGCGATCAGGTGAGCCAACGCGCGAATCCGCGGGAGGGCGCAGCGGACTCCGATCTCGAATAACGCAACGCCGAGAACGGTCCACGCGGGCGCGATAGCTTGCGGCGGCAGCTTTAGCCACATGAGCAGCATGGCGAACAGAGAGCCGGCGGCTGCGTAGAGGTCGCGGCACCATTCGCGCTCCCAGTCGCCGATGCGATCGGGAATGGAGCGGAAGACGCGCGCGCTGACGGACCAGCAAACGACAGTGGCAATGGCAAGAGGGATCGCGCTGGAAGAGACCCACAACATGTTCACAAAGCCGGCGGCCGAGACCAGGTACGAAAGCCAGCGGAAATGTTTGGGCAGATTTCGCAGGCCGAGCTCGAACAGGACCGCACCCATGATCAGCCAAATTGCGCCGAGGTAGCCGTTGGGCGCGAGCTTCCAGGCGATCGCGAACAAAAGTGCAGTGGCCGAAGCGGCGGTGATCCATGAGACTTTCTTTTCGGTATCGCTGAGCCGGCCGTCGTTGCTCAGCACGATCCGTAGCGTGGCGGCATAATGGATCGCGGCGCAAATGGCCAGCGGCAGCCACTCGAAGGGCACGAGCAAGTTCACTACGAGGGCAGCACCAGTGCCGAGCACGCCGGCAATGTACGCCTGGTATCGGAATTCTGATTGCCGCAAACGGAAGCCGGCCTCGAACAGCACTGCGGCAAAGGCCAGCCACGCGACCGAGAGATATTGGTGCGGCGTCTCGTAACCGAGTACCAGCGCGATCAAACCCGCGGCGGCTGAACTGTAGAACGCGCCCTCCGCGACACGGAGCGCGCGATTGAGATAGAAGATGGCAGCAGACAGCACGGCCACGGGCGACCAAGCGGTCCAGTTTCGTCCGGCGAGGACGATGGTGTCGGCTTCCGCCAGGTCGACCAACACAACCTTGGTCACTGATACGGCAAATGCAGCTCCGGCCAAGCGTCGCAGATATTTCTGGCCGAATAGGAATCCAGCGAGGAACAGGACCTCGCCTTCGATCAGCAGGCCGAGGTTGATCCATTCGCCCGTCGCACGGGCCAGAATGGCGGCCGCGCCCAGAACAGCGGAGATGGTGAATGGGCCTTCGTAGCTTCCGCCCGCGATGCGCGCGAGTGTGCCGGAGTCCGGATCGAAACTCGACGGAGGCCGGAGGTACGTGCGAATCAGTGCGCTTGCCAAGTAGAGCGTGGCGCCGCCGATCAAGAATGCGTAGACATGTTCGGGCGCGGCGCGCTGCCACTTAACAAGAGACAGGCCGAGGAAGCCGAGCGCGTTGCCAGGGAGGATGAACGAGTCGATGGTCCAGGTCGCGGCGCTGCGGCGAAGGCGGAAGACGTCAAAGATTTCGAAGAGCAGCCAATATGCGGCGAAGAGGGCTTGCGTGGAGGCAAGTGATGCATTCACGTCGGGCCGCGACGCGCAGGTAGCATAGGTGGCAAAGAGACCAAAGACGGCCATCCGATGCCATTCGAACTTATGGGCCAGATACAACAGCGATGCAGCCATCGGCAATAGCGCGAGGACCGAGAACGGTGTGCTTTCACTCAGCGCAAGTGTGGCGAAGGCAATGAAGTACGCCAGGCCGCTGACGGTCTGCGATTTGTAGCGGAGCGAATGCAGAATCATTCCGCAGGCGACGGCGAGAAGAAGCGTGGTGCCGATATAGGGGTTGTCGATCACTTTCGCCGCGGGCAGCGCGTGCATTGCGTAGGTGGTGAAGTAGAGCGCTGCCCAACCGCCGCCGATGAGCCCGCGCGCAAAGATCGCGTAGGCGCTCTTTCGTTCGATGAATACGCCGCCGATCAGCATCGTGAGTCCGACGGCCATCCCAATGGCGACACGGCCGGCTGGGCCAACGTGTGTGAATTCGTAACCGAGCAGCAGCGCGATGCCGATGACCAACACCAGCACGCCGAGTTTGTTCAGCCAATTCCCGCCGACCACCGCTTCCCATTCCTGGCCACCCATGGATTCGCGAAGCTGATCGCTCCAGGTTCGCCGCGGCGGCGCGGGCTCACGGAAGAGTTCGGAGGTAGTGAACACGGGGGCTTGCTCCAGCGTCGGTTCCGGCGTGGAAACGACCACCGATGGAAGGTCGAATACGACGGGCGGCGGCGTTACGATCGGGTCGGGTTGGACCGCCGGTGATGGCGGCGCGGCTTGCGAATGTTCGAGCGCCCAGATGCGGCGTGTCAATTCAGCGCGCGCGTCGGCATCCTGCTCCAGACGGTCTTCGGCGCGGCGCAACCGGCTGTACAGATACGCCCAACCGACGATTACAGCGAGGAAAAAGAGAACGCCCATGGATCTCCTCCGTTAGCTGAACGTGAATGTGGACACGCGGGAGACGCCGCACGTCACGAGAAACGCGAGGAGCCGCCGACTGGACCGCGAATCGCTTTCGCCCGAGACGACGCATCCAAGCAGCGGAATGAACACTAGCGTCATTGGCAACCGATCCCAGACCAAGCGGGCGTCGCCCGGCGCGAGCGGAACGAAGAGAAACATTGCCGAGAGCACGAGCGCCGGCGGTAGGATGGCGAGTTCAATTCGCATTGACATTCTCCGCCGTGTCCCGCGCAGCCAACTCGATGGCTTTGGCTTTCGCACCGCGCAGATCGAGCTTGCCGGTGCCCAGACTTGGGATAGCGTCGACGACGTAGATGTTCTCGCGCTTTGGAATCCAAAGCTTTGGGAGCTCGGATTCCGTGAGGCGCTGCCATATTTCGCTGGGCGTGGTTTCGGGCTGCGTGTAGAGCAACGCCAGACGCTCGCCGCGCTGATCGTCCGGGATGCCGACGACGACGCAGGGTGAGTCGCTCAGGATTTCGTGAATTACTTCCTCGATCTTCAGGTGCGGCACCATTTCGCCGGCGATTTTGCTGAAGCGCGCGAGGCGATCGACGATTTGCAAGAAGCCGTCGGGATCGACGCGGGCAAGATCGCCGGTGGAATAGTAGCCGTCAACCAGCGATTGCGCGGTGCGTTCGGGCTCTCCCAGGTAGCCGATCATGCGGCTGGGTCCAGAGACGAGCAGGAGTCCGGTTTCGCCGGCTGCGAGGGGCGCGAGCGTTTCCGGATCCACGATGCGCAGCGAAACGTTCGGCAGAGGGCGGCCGGCCGTACCCGGCTTATACGCCGAGCGCTCGTGATTGACGACGTTGACCGAAACCACCGGGCCCATTTCCGTGCAGCCGTAGCCTTCGAGCGGCGTGAAGCCGAACTTTTCCTCGAACGATTTCACCAGCGCGGGCCGCAGCTTCTCGGCGCCCACCAGAAGATAGCGAATGCTTGCGAATTGCTCGCGCGTGCATTTGCGGAGATAGCCGAGGCAGAAGGTCGGCGTGGAAACGAAGAGCGTGGCGTGATGCGCGCCCGCCAGTTCGCCGATCACTTTGGCGTCGGTGGGATTGGCGTGAAACACCGCTTTGAAGCCGTTCAGCAGCGGGAACCAGAGCGTGTAGCTAAAGCCGAAAGAGTGGAAGAACGGGAGGACGCCGAGCATGCAATCGGTGTGATCCACCGAGAAGACTTGCGCGACGGCATCGAGATTCGCGATCAAGTTCCAGTGCGAGAGCATGACGCCTTTCGGCGTTCCGGTGCTGCCGCTGGAGAAGATGACGGCGGCGAGATCGTCAGGTTTCGCTGCGCCTGCGAGAACGTGGACGGGAAGCAATCGCGCGGCAGAGCATCGTGAGTGCTTTCGTGGCCGGTGTGAACGTCGCGAGCAAGTCTTCCAGAAACACGGCGCCGGGCAGTTCGGACAGCTTGGCCTTTTCGAGGAAGGTCCGTGAGGACAAGATGGTGGTGATGCCGCATTTGGAAATCGCGTGCGCCATGGCTTCCTCGCCCGCGGTGAAGTTGAGATTGACCGCGGTCTTGCCGGCCAAGCGTGACGCCGAGGTTCGCCAGCGCGCCGCCCACCGAGGACGGGAGCAGCAGGCCGACGCAGCGCGATCCGGCGCAGTTGGCATTCACCCATTTTTTCAAGAGCAGCGCGGCGGTCAGGGTTTCGCCGAAGGTAAGCTGTTTGCCGGTGGAATCGGCGACTGCGATGGAGGACCAGTTGCGTTTAGCGGCCTGGACGAAGCGATGCGATAGTGTGCTCGTCGGGCGTCTTGCGGCATTCGGCGGCTTGCGTGCCGAGCTCGAGGACACGTTGATGCAGACGTTCGGAGCTGACATCGCCGGTTATCGGCTCGCCAACATACACTGTTACTTCGTGGCGCAGCTTCAGACGCGAAGCGAACGGGCGGCCGCCCTTCAGGCTGAGCGCGTGGCCCCACAGACCATCGAGATAGACCGGGATGACGGGCGTGGCGTCAAGCCCGCGCGTGATGACATCCACGCCGCGCTCGAACGGCTTCACGTGCGATGTGCGCGTGATCTCGCCTTCGGGGAAGATCGCGACCAAGCTGCCTTTTTCCAGTTCGGTGCGGGCATTGCGCAGCGCACGCAGGGATTCTTTCGAATGCGTCGGAATCGGAATGGCGTAAAACAGGCGGCAGAACGGGTTCAGCCATTTGATGTCGTACAGCGGCTGCCACATCAGGAAGCGAATGAAGCGCGGAGTGGCGCAGCCGATCAGAATCGCGTCGGCGTAGGAGACGTGATTGGAAACGATCAGTGCGCCGCCCTTCTTGGGGATGTTGTTCGCGCCGACGATGCGGATTTTGAAGAAGAGATTCGCGAGCGACCAAACGATCAGGCGAAGCAAGGGAGCGCGAACCAGCCACGCGATGTAGATGGTGGCAGCGAGCGTCAGCACGCCCAAAGCGGCGAGGATATGCGACGGCGTCCAGCGCAGGAGATCGTGAAAGAGATAGAGCGCGCCTGAAGCAATCACCACTCCGATCATATTCAAGAAATTGTTGGTCGCGAGCAAGCGGCCTTTTTCCTGGGGCTCGGCGTGTTCTTGCAGGAAGGCGTTCAACGGGACGATGAAGAGTCCGCCGGCGAAGCCCGCGCCCGCAAGCCAGAGGATGCTGGATGTGAAGGAATGCGCGAAACCGAGCAGGATGGAGAACAGTCCGAGCAGAGCCGCGCCATAGGGAACCAGTCCGATTTCAACAGTGTCGCCCGAGAGCCATCCGGCGGTGATGCTGCCGATTCCAATGCCAACGGCCAGTGCTGTGACTAAGAGGCCGGTGCGCGTGTCGGAGAGGTGGAGTGACTCGGTTCCGATCAGGATGACGGTCATTTGAAAGAGCGCGCCGAGGAACCAGAAATACGAGATGCCGGCGACGGTGAGCCACAGAGGGCGGTCGCGATAGATGTGCTGGACGCCGGTCCAGATTTCGGTGAACGGATTCCACTGCATCGCGAGGCGCGAGCCGGACGCGGGGACTTTGCGGATGAACAGGCTGGTGAGCGATCCAACGACTGCGATGGCGAGCAGCATTCCGCCCATCACCAGCGGCTCGCCTTTCCAGCGAGCGAACAGGAACGATCCGACGCTGGTTCCGAGCACGATGGCGGCGAAGGTGGTGAGCTCGAGCAATCCGTTGGCGCGCGTGAGCTGCGCTTCGCTCAGCATTTCGGGAAGGATGCCGTACTTGGCGGGGCTGAAGAAGTTGGCCTGCATCGCGAGCAGGAACAAGACCACCAGAAGCATGTCGATGCTGCGCAGATAGAGCGCGATCATGCCGACGCCCATGATCACGATTTCGAAAGCCTTGGTGATTTGCAGGACGCGCGTTTTGCTGAAGCGGTCGGCCAGTTGGCCGGCGTAACCGGCGAAGAGCAGGAACGGCAGAACGAAGACGGCGCCCGCGAGCGCGAGGTATCGCGAACCGAGCAATTGATTCGCGGCGAGCTCGACTGCGCCGACCGAGACGATCATCTTATATACGTTGTCGTTGAACGCGGCGAGGAACTGGGTCCAGAGGAAGGATTGGAAGCCGCCGTCGCCGAGTAGCGCGGCGTATCCGGTGGGTTCGTTTGGTAATTTGACCTTGTTCGCCATATCTTGTATTCGGCATTTTCGAGACCAAACTCGCGGGCAGAGAGGCTGTTTGTTTTCAGTGCCTTAGCTGGAGGTTGCGAATTTAGATAGGACATTTTATGTACATCACATGTACACTTCATGTATGGCTGCGTTCTCCAATCAAGATCGGCACTTTCTTTCGTCAGTGGCCAAGCTCGGTTATTGCAATCACTTTCTTCCGGAGCGAATCACGTTCGAGAAGGCGGCGCTCGGGCGCGAATTTGTTCCGGGCGGACCGGTGTGGAGCGCATCCGTGAGCGATCCGGACGCGGAGCCTCCCAACGTGGCAGCGATTTACAAAAAGCTGTCGGCGCTGATGGAAGTGTTGCCCGCGCGGCTGGCAGCGGCTTCGGATATTCGCGACGACGAGTGGGTGGCTTACGAAGAGAGCGTCCACTATCTGCTGTACCAACGCTATCACGCGCAGTTCGTTGCGGGGCAGGGGCAGTGGCGGTTCTATCGCGAATTTCTGGCGGATTGGAACCGGCTGTGCAGGATTCCGGGCAAGCGATTCGAGAGCGCGCTGGATCCGGCGCACGTGTTCGCGAGTTACCGGCAGATCCAGCGGGCGTTTCATCAGATCTACGACACGATCATCGGCAACTCGATGCCGGCGGCGCGGCTGCGCGCGAGCATCTGGCAATCGATCTTCACGCACGACATGCGGCGGTACCGGCGCGGCTTGTACCTGAAGATGGGTGAGTTTCCGACCCTGATCACGGGACCTTCGGGGACCGGAAAAGAGTTGATCGCGCGCGCGATCGCGGGGGCGCGGTATGTGCCGTTCGATCCGGAGCGGATGGAGTTTGCCGATGCGCCGGGCGAAAGTTTTCTGCCGATCAATATCGCGGCGCTGTCACCGACACTGATCGAATCGGAGTTGTTCGGGCATCGGCGCGGATCGTTCACGGGAGCGATAGGGGATCGTAAGGGATGGCTGGAGGCGTGCCCGGCGGTGGGCTCGGTGTTCCTGGATGAGCTGGGCGAGATGGATCTGGCGATCCAGGTGAAGCTGCTGCGCGTGATCGAGACGCGCCGGTTTTCAGCGGTGGGAGATACGGCGGCTCGCGAGTTTCATGGGAAGCTGATCGCGGCCACGAATCGCGAATTGCCGATGGAGATTCGCGCGGGCCGGTTTCGCGAGGACCTCTACTACCGGCTGTGCGCGGACCTGATTCAGACGCCGCCGCTGGCCGATCAGATCCGGGATTCGCCGGGCGTACTGCACGAGCTGGTGCATTACATGACGCTGCGGACGGTGGGCGACGAAGCCGAGCGGTGCTTACCGGAAGTGGAGCAATGGATCACGAAGAATCTGCCGGCCGGGTATGCGTGGCCGGGGAACTATCGGGAACTGGAGCAATGCGTGCGGAACGTGATCATCCGCGGTTCGTATCGGCCGCTGGAGCAAGGGGCGGGATCGGCGGCATCGGGCGATGACGAATTCTTCGCGCGTTTTCGCTCGGGCGACTTGAGCGCGGACGAGCTGCTATCGAATTACGCAGCGCGCGTGTATCGATTGACGGGGAGCTATGAGGAAGCGGCGCGGAAGATGGGGATCGACCGGCGAACGGTGAAAGCGAAAGTGGAATTGTACTTGGGTAGGGACGCTTAGGGGAGCAGCACCAACTTCCCGATCGTTTGGCCATTCTGCAATAACTCATGAGCGCGGCTGGCTTCGGCTAATGGGAGACGCTTGGCGATCATGGGCACGATTTGTTTGGCGGCGAGCAGGTCGAGCAGTTTTGACAAGTCTGCGCGAAACCAATCGGGGTGCTGTTTCTTCATGGTGGTGATGGCGTAGAAATGCGCCGGCTTGCCGTCCGGAATCGCTTTGAACAGGCCGAGCATGAGAAAGCTTGCGATGGCCGCGATGCGATTCGCACCTTGTGGACCGATCGCTTTGGAGATTCCGTAGACCACCAGTTGTCCGCCTTTCCGCAGGGCCTGATAGGAATGCCACCAACTGGAGCCGCCAATCGGATCGAGGGCCAAATCCACGGGCGGAAGTTTTGCTGAATGGTCGAGAGGGGTCCCGCCAAGGCTGGACACGATACCGTGTTTTGGCGGTGAAGCAGAGCCGTACATCGCAAAGCCGGCGATCTTTCCCAACTGCAAGGCCGCGGTTCCGACGCCACCGGCCGCGGCTCGGACCAGGACTTTCGCGCCCGGCGAAATGTTCGCTGCCCGGTACATGAGCTGGTAGGCAGTGACATAATTCAGGACCAAGCACACCGCCTCGGCGGGATCGACGCCGGCCGGCACCGGCACGAGTTCGGACTCGGGAAGATTGATGTACTCGGCATAGCCGCCAGTGACGGTGAGGGCCGCGAAGAGCTTGCCATTCACTTCGCCCACGATGTCGTAGCCAGGCGAGAACGGAATGGGCGGCACGGGACGGTACAGGCCGAGACGCATGAGCATATCGGCGAATGAGACTCCGGTGGCGAGCACCTTGACGCGGACTTCGCCAGGCTTCGGTTCCGGCACATCGTCCTGGATGAGCCGGAGAACCTCAGGGCCGCCGGTCTTGGTGATGACGACGCGCCGATTCCGCACGATTCAGGGTAGCGCACGGGTTGAATCGCGAGAGTAACCACTGTATTGTGTTGCTATGCGTTCACGAATCCTGTGGGGATCGCTGCTGGGACTCTGCGCGTTGGCGGCGCCACTTTTCGCGCACCACTCGTTCGCGGCGGAATATGACGTGGCGAAGCCGATTACGCTCTCCGGCGTGGTGACCAAGATCGACTGGAGCAATCCGCACGTCTACATTTACCTGGCGGTGAAGGGCAATGATGGTCAAGTGGTGAACTGGGCACTGGAGGGCCATCCACCGAACACGCTGCGGCGCACGGGCTGGCATCAGGGCAGCTTGAAGGAGAACGATGCGATTACGGTGACTGGCTGGCAGTCGAAAGACGGGAGCAATCGGATTGCTGGACGCGAAGTGACGCTGCCGGATGGATCCAAGCTGTTCCTGGGTCCGCCGGCCCAACACTAGGAACCCCGATGCGATTCGTGATTGTATTCGTCTTGACCGCATCCACCTGCGCGTTCGCGCAGCAAACGGGGAAGCTTCGGCGCGACGCAGCGGGAAGGCCCGATCTATCCGGAATCTGGCAAGCGATTGGCGTGAGCCTGTTTGGTGAGACGGGCGAGGTGCGTCCGGGCGAGGGGCGATCGAGCACATGGGGTCCGCCGGTGGGGCCGCCGCCGTATCAGGATTGGGCTTTGGCGAAGGTGAAGCAGCTAGCGTCGGACGACCGCAACGATCCCACGGTGCATTGCAAGATGGCGGGCGTGCCGCGAATTACGGGGATTCCGGTGCCGTTTGAGATCGCGCAGACGGCGAATAAGATCTACATTCTCTACGAATCGAATCACATTTTCCGCATTATTCCGTCGGATGGACGGCCTCATCCGGAGGAACTCGATTCGGCCTATATGGGCGATTCGGCCGGGCACTGGGATGGCGACACGTTGGTGGTGGATGTAACGGGATTCAACGACAAGACCTGGCTCCCTGGCGCGGGACATTTTCACAGCGCTCAACTGCACGTGGTGGAGCGCTACGCGCTGCAACCGGACGGCACGATTCACTACGAAGCAACCATGGAAGATCCTAAAGTGTTCACTAAGCCCTGGCAATACCGGTTGGTTCTGCGGCATCCGCCGCGCGATGAGCGCATCATGGAAGCGGAGTGCGAGGAGAACAACCAGGACCTAGAGCACATTGTTCCGGACGCGCGGTGAAACGCGGGGAACGCGATCCCAGTCCCTCAGCCAAGGAAAAATGAAGCGAAGCATTGATCGAATACTGACGACACACGTGGGCAGCCTGTCACGGCCCGCGGATCTGATTGAGATGTACCGCGACCAAGCGCCGGCGGACAAGGTCGACCCGAGACTGACCAGCGCTGTCGGTGAAGTGGTGCGAAAGCAGGTGGAGGCCGGAATCGACATTGTCAACGACGGGGAGTTTGGAAAGCCCATGTCGGATGAAGTGGATTACGGCGCATGGGCAACCTATATCTACCAGCGCCTGAGCGGGTATGAAATGCGGGATCTGCCAACGGATTTCAGCGCGATCAATACGATCATGCGGGGCAGCAAAGATCGCGTGGATTTCGCGGAGTTCTACGAGAGCGGCGAGGCCGGAGTGGGCGCACGATGGCGTCCGCGCCGGTTCTCGATGAACGTCGGCCCGATTCGCTACGCGGGGCACGAACTGGTTCAACGCGACATCAGGAATCTGAAAGCGGCGCTCGCGGGCCAGAAGGTGGAAGACGCTTTTATGACGGCCGCTGTGACCGGAGTGTCGGTGCTGCCGGGTGAATACTACAAGAGCCCGGAGGAACAAGCGATCGCCATCGCGGAGGCCATGCGCGAGGAGTACAAAGCGATCACGGATGCCGGGATCAATGTGCAACTGGACGATCCCATCCTGGTGAACGTGTACGAATGGCAGTATTCGATGAGCGGAGACATGGCGGGTTTTCGAAAATGGGCCGAGTCGCATATAGAATTGGTCAACCATGCACTGGCGGGCATTCCGGAGGACAAGGTTCGATACCACATCTGCTGGGGCAGTTGGAAGGGTCCGCACAGCACGGACCTTCCGCTGCGCGATGTGATGGACCTGATGCTGAAGGTGAAGGCCAGCCAATATTCCGTGGAGGCGGCGAATCCGCAGCACGAGCACGAATGGAAAGTCTGGAGAGACGCGAAGCTGCCCGCGGGCAAGGCCGTGATCCCGGGCGTGGTGACGCACAAGACGAATGTGCTGGAGCATCCTGAAGTGGTGGCCGACCGGATCCTACGGTACGCGGAGGCCGCGGGCCGGGAGAACGTGATCGCGAGCACGGATTGCGGCATGGGCGGCCGCATGCATCCGACGTTGGCGTGGGCGAAGCTGCGCGCATTGTCAGCAGGGGCGGCGCTCGCGAGCAAGCAGCTTTGGGGACGGGCATCGTAAGAGCGCGACCCAGGCGCTGCGTTGTGGTTTGATGAGAGACGACCATGAACGGGGCCGAATGTCTCTTGCGAACCCTGCTCCAGTGCGGAGTGGACACATGTTTCATGAACCCGGGCACGTCCGAGATGCAATTCGTGTCGATGCTCGACCGCGTCGGGGGAATGCGCAGCGTGCTCGGCCTGTTCGAAGGAGTGTGCTCGGGCGCCGCTGACGGTTATGCGCGGATGCTTCGGCGCCCGGCCGCGACGCTGCTGCATCTGGGTCCCGGCCTGGGCAATGCGCTGGCGAATCTTCATAACGCGCGGAAGGCGCGGTCGCCCGTGGTGAACATCGTTGGACAGCACACCACGCAACACCTGCGCTACGACGCGCCGCTGACCGCGGATATCGAAGCGTTCGCGCGTCCGGTGTCGGGTTGGGTGCGGACGCTGCAGCGATCGGAGGACACGGGCGCCGATACGGCTGCGGCAGTGCGGGCTGCGTGCGAGCCGCCGGGGCAAGTGGCGACGTTGATTGTGCCGGCTGACTTTTCGTGGAGCGAGGCGGGCGAGCCGGCGTGTCTTGCGCAACCAGCATCGAGGCGGAGTCCGAGGGCCGAGTGCGTGAGCGGGGCGGCGTCTATCGTGAAATCGGGCGGGCCAGTTGGATTGCTTCTGGGCGGCGCGACTCTCCTTGCGCCGGGGTTGGAGGCGGCCGGTCGACTAGCGGCGAGCACGGGCGTTCGCGTATTTGCTGATCGCAACGCAGGCCGCATGGAACGCGGAGCGGGCCGGTTCGCGCCTGTGCGGATTCCCTATTTCCCCGAAGCGGCCGAGGCGACGCTCGCTGGATTGAAGCGCCTGATTCTGGTGGAGAGCCTGACGCCGGTGTCCTTCTTCGGCTATCCGGGACGCAGGAGCACGCTGGCGCCTGACGATTGCGAAATCCATGTGCTGGCGTCGATCGAAGAGAACGGAACCGAGGCGCTACAGGCGCTGGTTGAGGAATGCGGCGCGGGTTCCGTTTCGCTGTCCGTGGAGCGAGTGGTGCGGCCTGGATTACCTCATGCCTCGGCTTTAACACCGGAGACCATTGGATTGGTATTGGCCGCGGACATGCCCGAAGGGTCCATCGTGTCCGATGAGATGATCTCATCGGCCGAAGCGGTTTTGAAGAATCTTGCCGGGGCGCGTCCCTACGATCATGTGCCGATCACGGGCGGTTCCATCGGTCAGGGTCTGCCGGTGGCGGTGGGAGCGGCGGTGGCGTGTCCGGATCGCAAAGTGATTGCGCTTCAAGCCGACGGTAGCGCGATGTACACGCTGCAATCGCTGTGGACCATGGCGCGCGAGAGGCTGGATGTGGTGGCGGTGATCCTGGCGAATCGCCGCTACCGGATTCTCGAGATGGAGACGCGCAGAACGGGGGCAGGCGAGATCGGTCCGAAGGCGAACGACATGATGGATCTCAGGCGTCCGGACCTGGATTGGGTGAAGCTGGCCGAAGGACAGGGGGTTCCGGGATGCCGTGCTGTCACCGGCGATGAGTTCGCCGCTCAGTTCCGCGAAGCAGTTAGGCAACCGGGCCCGATGTTGATTGAAGCGGTGCTGGAGTGAGCGGCTACTTGGAGTTCTCTTTTGCAAGACCGGCTTTCATTTTCTTGCCATCGGTCTGGGTGAAATACCTCGCGCTGACGGCTCTATCCACGGAATCGTTCACCTTGCGAGCGCGATCCTTCGCCGACGGGTAGAGGCTTGCAATGCGAGCCGCGTCAAATGGGATGGTGTGCCCCAACTCGCGGCAAGTCCCCGGTCCGGGACTTGTAGTCACGATGGTTTCGAGCGGCGCGTCCACCCAAGGGTTCCGCACTCCCCCAACAGCGTTACCAAATTCATCCATCACGAGCGCGCCGTCTTTGGTCTCAATCCTCGGCGCCTTGGGAGGGACAACGCCTTTCGCGACCCATTCGTCCAAGTTCCTGTAAGCCCCGTGAAAAGCGTACATCAGTAACGGCTGACGGCTGAGAGCGATCTGGGGATCGCACTTCAAGTTAAACGGCCAATCCGGAGTACCTTGGGCGAGTCCAATAAGGTTCTGCTCGCTGAACGATGGGAGCCCCGTGTAGGCGAAGGTGTCGATGTGCGCTGCGCCGGCAATTTCGTACAGGCGATAGCGGCCTTTTGGATCGTCGCTATCGGGTTTGCGAGCCTTCATCGAGTCGGGCACTTCACCCTGCGCGACGACTGAGATCACCGGCACATCGACGCCCTTGATCTGCCGTCGAGAATCCGTGGCGGCAATTGCCGGAGCGCACTGATTCATTCGTGCGGGCGCCGGCGGGTTGCGAACCAGATAGCCGTCGTAAACGGGGTTTCCGTTGGCCAGCCGGGACCGATCGTGGAAGGCATTGATGTAGGTGGTAATGTCACCGGTCTGCGTAGTCATGAAGACCCGTCTGACGTTGAATCCGGCCATCGGTTGGCCAGACTGCCCGCTCTTGAGGGCCGCGGCGACCTGGCTGTAATAGTCCCATCGCAAGCCCTCCTCGATCGGGGATGCGCCATTCTTCTCCGTACCGGGGCATGCGACGGCCGGCGTTGGATTCTGCATGGAGAGCGTTGCGTAGCGAGTGGGATTGAACTTCTTGAGAGAATTGAGCGCGCCGGGCGTTGTCAGGCCCACCCATGCGTCGCCGTGCTCCAGAAAGTAATCATGGCCATAGCCCCACATCATTGGCCAGTCGTAACGCCGGGCCGCATTGGTAACCTCCACGATGACCGTTCCGCTGAAACGCGCTGGATCGGCGGGGCGGCGCAGCACGATACGGTTGGCGTAGGGGACGTTGGGTGTCTTGATGGTCAGCGTGCTGTCCGCGGCCCAATCGTACACGTTGGAGTTGCCGCTGAGGATGAATTCCTCTTCGACGTATCCAAACTTGGAGAGGTCGGTAGGCTCCAAATTATTGGCGGCGGCCATGAATGGGACGGAATCCGCCGTGACGGGAATTGGACCAGTTGTTTTCGGGACCGAGACGGCTTGCGCGCCAAGGACGGCGCTAAGACCGGTGATGAGCGCGGCAGAGCGTAATGATTGAGAGGTCGTAGTCACACATGATATTACATCACCGGGATAGCGTAGTATTTCTTGCCGCGCGGATCATTTACTGGTACGTGACAGCGCCCATGTCGAATCCGTCCGCAAACTGGATACCGCCGTAATCGATTCCCGGCGCGGAAAAGTCTGAGCTGGTGAAGACCTGAATCACGGACAGCGACCCTTGCGGAACCTTGCTCGAGAAGTAGGTGGCCGGGATCGCCGATAATATCGCTTCGGGAATGGTGAAGGTGCCGGCCGTGGCGTCCGCCCAGCAAGTAAACTGCGCCCCGACACCCAGCGTCGCTTGCGATTGCCCAATCATTTGCACCAGCGCTCCGGAGTAGCCATTGGTCCAATTAATCGTCAGGGAATGGGCGCGAGGGATCTTGACCGGCCTGGCAGGGATGTTTGTCCAGTCCAGCGCGGCAGGCAACGGGACCTTCACGGTGAACGCTCCAATATCGGTTCCGGCAGTTCCCGTGAATGTGTAATCGCCGGGAGTCAGCAGCGTGCCGTCGTTGATGATTCCGGGATAGGTTGGGCTACTTGGGGAGAACGTGAGTTCGTAAACGCCGGTTTGCGCTTGAGGCAGTGGATAGGTCCCAATGGGTCCGCTCATGGTGACTGATCCGGCACGCAGATACGACGCACCGCCGCCCGCCCCACCTGGAAATTGAACCACGTAGCACGTATTTGCTTTGGGAAGCGGCCCACTGTATTGGAGCGACGAAAGCGGGACCTTCACAAACGAAACGCTAGCCGAATCGCCGATGTTGCTGGTGGTTTGGGTGTACCCCTGCAAACGGCTCAGCGCGGCCGATCCCACGCGCAAGCCACCATTTTTCCGGGCTATATCGAGGAGGTCGGATGAGTAGCCGGGGTCGGGGCACGAGGAACCGCTGTCGGCGATCGAAATCGTGGTGAAGTTACTGACCACCCCTGCGACGACGATGTAAAGCGGCACGTAGCACCCGGAGATCCCTTTGGGGATGGAAATGCGAATCTGATCGAGCGCCGTGCAACAGCCGGATCGCCCGCGATAGAGGACCTGCGCAGACTCAGAGCCGACGAAAACCTGGACATCCAGGTTGGGCATGTCGCCCGGCAGAGGGCCGCCTGCCTCATTGCCCGCGACCGCGCCGAGGCCGGTACCCCAGATGTCCACGAGATCGGTGGGATTGGCCGATGCGCCGATCCCATTCAAGGCGTACGTCAAGGCATTGGTGTAGATGCCTGGCCCACTCCCCCCTTGGTTGAGCGCAAAGATTCCGAAGTCGTGCGCGATTACCGTAATGTTGAGGGGCGCGCTGGTTTGGTTATTGTAGGTGACTGCCATCGTGCCTGCTCCCACTGGCGTGTTGGAGGGCAGAACGGCCGCAAGTTGTCCGGCGCTGGTGTAGATCATGAGGCACTCGACAGTGGTTGACCCGACGGTGGCGCTGACGGAGGTGCCCCCAAGAGAAGTTTCGAGCGGAAATTTGGTGATGGAGGCGAGCTTGGCCGGCCCCATTCCCTTCCCGAACCCGACGAACAAGCCCCCTGGTGCAAGCTTGCCGTTCGGAAGCGTCGCATTCAAATAGCTGGCGGCGTTTACCGCCCCGGTCAAGCTGACCTGCGCCGGCATACCTGCGGCGAAAATAGACGCGAGTGCCCCCGTTAATAGCAGAAACCTGTTCATTCATCCTCCGACCCAGTGCCCGGTGAGTGGGGCCCTTAGTGGAGAATGAGGATCGCGTAAAGTTTCTTTCGAAAAAATTGGGGCCGGACGTTGTGGTACCAAGTGCCGGTCTACGCGTCAGCGGGAAAGCGATGCATGATGACCGTTTGCAATTGGGCTGGGAGGGAATGCAGATGGCAAATGTACGAAAAGTTGCCGCTCAATGAATCTTGCTCATTTGCGCTTGTCCGCGTAGAGCGAGTGCTGGTGGCAGCGGCGCATAGCCCAATTGGCGAACGTCGGATTGGCCTTGAGTCAACATCCACCTGAGAAAAGACTGCACGGAGGCCCTCTTGCTTGTGTCTGAGAAGCGGTCCGGGACTGCGAGCCACATAAGACTGGCGATGGGATACGCATCGCGACCCGGTGCATTGACGATCGAGACCCGAAGGTCGGGAGGAATCGACCTCACCATATTCGCGCAGGCCGCAGTCAACGAAGCCGCGTTTGCCTTTACGAAATAGCCTCCACGGTTTTGTATCCAGCTGTGATCGAGCCCATTGTGAAGGGCATAAGAAAGGTCAACGTATCCAATGGAGTTGGGCGTCTGCTGAACGAGCGCAGACACACCCTCGTTCCCTTTGCCGCCGAGTCCGACGCTCCAGTTTACGGACGGCGCCGCTCCGATATGCTGCTTCCAGTCAGGGCTGACGGCGGACAGATAATCGGTGAACACGAAGGTTGTTCCCGCGCCATCGGAGCGGTGAATCACTGTAATCTCGCCGGGCGGCAGTATTGCGTTCGGGTTCAGAATCCGGATAGCAGGGTGGTCCCAGCGCGTGATTTTTCCGGAGAAAATGGCAGCCAACACTTCGCCGGAGAAATTTAGCGGCTGACCTCTTCCGCCGATGTTGAATATCGGAACAATACCCCAGAGAGCGGCCGGAAAATGCAAAATCTGGCGGTCCGGAATTCTTGAGAGCTGTTCATCAGTCAAAGGCATTTCGACGGCGGCCAAGTCCGTGTTTCCTTCGATCAACAGCCGAATGCCGCCACCCGAGCCAATTGCCTGATAATCGATCCGCGTTTGAGGATCGGCCTGCTGAAACGCGCTAGCCCATTGCTGCAAGAGTGGAGCCGGAGCCGTGGCTCCAGCGGCGAGTAGTGCAACGGGTGCGTGGGAAGGCGCCTTCCAAGGTTCGGCAAGGGGCGGCGCGATGATCTCGATAGGTGGATTGGGGGCCAGGGCAGCGTCTTCGGGAACCGGCTCGCTCGGGGCTGGCACAACGGCCAACGGAGGTGGCGGGGCGTCTATTTGTACTGTAATTTGCGGCGGCAGGGGCGGCCGTACGATTTCGCGGACGTTCTGCGCTTGATCGCGTGCCGGTGTATTTTGAACCGCCTCCGCCGGTGGTGTGGAGACAGCACGCGTACGGTCTGGAACGGGAGGCGACGAGAGCTGCGCGAGCGGCCGGTGTTGCTCAGGCTGCGGGGCTACCAACATTTTGTCGTTCAGTTTTCGGACGCCTTGCGTATCTAGCGCCAACTTAAACGCCCGCAGTTGCGCGTTCACGCTGTCGACCGTCCCAGTGAGGGTGACCTCCCCTTTATCGACGGTGACCGAGATATCCTCGGTTTTCACGATTGAATCCGAGAAGAACTTAGCTTGGATCTGCGTGGCGATAACGGCGTCTGACGGGCTATGCGAGCAGCCGGTCATCAAAAGCAGGGCCGACACCAATATCGATGTGACGTGACACAAGTGGCACATTTAGCGCCTCCCTAAAACAGACGAATCTGGTGACAGGACTGTTGAGTGAAACTCAGCTTCCAGCGCGTTGACTAAGTTAGCAAGCCCGGAGTATTTCGGTAGCGTTACAAATCGAAGGCCGCGAGCAGAAATCATCAGTGCGGGCGTTACCTGGACGCGATCATTCCTGGGAAACGCGACGAGATGGCGCTGCGATTATCGCGCGAGCGGGAAAGCGATGTATGATGACCGTTTGCAATCGGGCTGGGAGGGAATGCAGATGGCAAGTGTACAAAAAGGCCGCCGGCTAATACTGGCGGCAGCCTGCGTCGTCATGGCGGGTGCGACCCGAGGGACGCTGCACGCGCAATCGGGCTCGTTCAGCATCACGCTGACTGGACAATCGATGATCCGGTCGGATATCCGCGAGCACGCGCCGGCGGCTGTGCCGGTGATCAAGTCGCTGCTCAAGGGCGACGTGGTGTTCACGAATTTCGAGACGACGATCGTCGACGAGAGAAAAGGCCAGTCGCACATGGACGGCCGGTTCGTCTCGCCGCCCGAGGCGCTGGATGCGTTGCAGTCGTTCGGCTTCAACCTGGTGTCGCTGGCCAACAACCATTCGTTCGATCTGAAGGTGCCGGGCATTGAGAACACGCTCGAAGAAGCGAACCGCCTGAACCTGGCGCATGCCGGTACGGGGAACAATATCGACGAAGCTGTCGCGCCCGCTTACCTGCACACGCCGAAGGGCACGGTTGCGCTGGTCGCGATGGCGTCGGGTCTGGTGACTCCGGGAGGATCGGCCGCGGCGAGGCGGCCGGGCGTGAACGAGCTTCGCGTGGAAGGCAACAAGCCGAACGAGGAGGATTCCGAGCGCATTCTTGGTAGCATCCGGGAAGCCAGGAAGAAGGCTGATCTCGTCATCGTATACGAGCACAATCATGTGTTCGACAAGCCGTTCCAGACGATCATGATCGAGGAGTTGCCGGAGCGGCTAGCGCCGCCCGATTGGCTCAAGAAATGGACGCACGCCGAAGTGGACGCGGGCGCGGACATCATCGTGATGCACGGCGCGCCGCTGCTGCACGGCATCGAGATTTATCACGGCCGGCCGATCTTTTTCGATCTGGGCAATTTCATTTTTCAAGCGCCGCCGATCGATGTTTTGCTGGACGAACCGATCGACTGGGAAAGCGTGGTGGCCTATGTCGAGTTTCAGGGGAAGAATCTGCAATCGATCAAGTTCCGGCCGGTCGCGCAGAATAAGATTGGGCAGGGTCAGGCTGATACGCAAGATGAGCACACGAACAATCTGTTCCTGCAGACACGCGGCTTGCCCTCGCCGGCCACGGGCGAGCAGGCGCATTACATTCTGGAGCGGTTGGCTGACCTGTCGCGGCCTTTCGGAACGACGGTTGTGGTGAACGGCGATACGGCCGAGATTCAATTGAAGGGCGAACATTAGAACCATCGCCTGTAACGCGCGCGGAACCCGATCGACAATCATGAGCCTCTTTGGAAAAAAGCAAACCGAAACTGCGACCGTGACCTACATCTCGTTTGCGGGCGAGACCCATCAGGCGGCCGTGCCCGTTGGCGATTCCGTCATGGAAGGCGCTATCAAGAACGGAATCGACGGCATTGTCGCCGAGTGCGGCGGCGCGTGCCAATGCGCCACGTGCCACGTGTACGTCGATGAGGCGTTTCTCGGCCTGCTGAATCCCATCCAGGAAGACGAAGACGAGATGCTCAACACGACGGCTTCCCCACGGCGGCCCAATAGCCGGTTGGGCTGCCAGATACCTGTCACCAAGGAGCTGGACGGGCTGGTTGTGAGGACGCCTGAAAGACAACAATGACGCCGGATGGCGTGGTGATCGCCGGAGCGGGACAAGCCGGCTTTCAGGTGGCCGCTTCGCTGCGCACGGAAGGTTATAACGAACCGATCACGCTGATCGGCGATGAGCCGAGTCTCCCGTACCAGCGCCCACCGCTCTCCAAGGGCTTCATGGCGGGCAAGCAGGAGATCGAAAGCACTGCGTTGCGACCTCTCGCGTTTTATGAGAGCCATGGGATCGAACTGGTGACGGGCGCGAGGGTGACGGGGATCGATCGCGTGGACCGATCGGTGCGGCTCGGGTCAGGCCCGCAGTCTTCGTTACGACGCGCTGGTGCTTGCGGTGGGAGCGCGCAATCGGACGCTGCCGGTGAAGGGCGCGGAGTTGGATGGTGTTTGTTACCTGCGCACCGATGCCGAGGCAGTCGAGATACGGCAACGCCTGGAGCAGGCGCGCGATATCGTCGTGATCGGCGGAGGATTCATCGGCCTGGAACTTGCGGCTGCTGCGAGCACGCTGGGGAAATCGGTTCGCGTGCTGGAGGTGCAGCCGAGGCTGATGCCGAGGGTGATTGCGCCCATCCTTTCCGATTTCTATCGCGACGTTCACACGCGGCCAGGGCGTAGAGATTGCGCTCGGCGCAGCGCTGTCGGAGATCGTGGGTCATCAGGGAAAAGTCAGCGAGGTTGTGCTCGGCGATGGGTCGGTTTATCCGGCCGATCTGGTGCTGGTTGGTATCGGCGTTGTTCCGAATATCGAACTGGCGCGAGACGCGGGGCTTGGCGTTGGGAACGGCATCGTTGTTGACGAACGGCTGCGCACGGAAGACGAGAGCATTTTCGCGATTGGCGACTGTGCCGATCACCCGAATCCATTCGCCGACCCGAGCGGCGGCGGGCGCGCGCGAATCGAGTCCGTGCAGAATGCCGCGGATCAGGGCAAATGCGTCGCGGCTGCTATCGTGGGCCGCGCTGCAAACTATCGCGCCGTACCGTGGTTCTGGACCGACCAATTCGACATCAAGCTTCAAATGGCAGGGCTGTCGGGCGGTTGCGCCCAGGTGGTGACGCGCGGCGAAATCGAAAGCCGCAAGTTCTCGCTATTCTATTTCCGCGCGGGCCGATTAGCCGCGGTCGATTCGGTCAATCGTCCCGGGGATCACTTGGCCGGCAGAAAATTGATCGGCTCTGGGACACCGATCACACCAGACCAAGCGGCCGATCCAGGTGTCGACCTTAAGGCGCTCAGTTAAGGCAGCGCGAAGACCCAGACCGCTCCGCCTTCGGGGACCTCGGGATACTCGCCAGGGAAAGCGCGATTCAGGTTCGCTTGCACGCCGCGCGAATCGCCGCCCCAGCCCGAAAGAACCGCGACGTACTGTTTGCCATCGACGGTGAAGGTAGTCGGCGGCGCGAGAATGCCGGAGTTGGTGGGAAATTCCCAGAGAAGCTTGCCCGTTGCCGCGTCGAACGCGTGCATCTTGCGATCGTTGGTGCCGCCGCTGAACACCACGCCTCCGGCCGTTACCAGCATGCGAGCCCCAGTTCGGGCTCTTGGCATAATCGTGCTTCCAGACCTGCTTGCCGGTGTCCACGTTCCAGGCCTGAACTTCGCCGAAGTGATCGGCGCCCGGTACGATCGCACCGTGCCCGATACTGCACTCCCGTGAATCCCTTGCCCGGCGAATACTCAATTTCGGTTCCCATCGACAAGCCGCACATGTTGTTGTTGGCGGGAATGTAGATCATGCGCGTCTTCGGGCTGAACGCGATGGGAGGCCAGTTCTTGCCGCCGTGCAATCCGGGGCAATAGTCGGCCTGCTTGCCCGTCCCCGGCTTGTGCGCGGGATCGACGTCGGGGCGCCCGGTCTCGGGATCGAGGCTCTTGAACACGTTCTGATAGACGTACGGTTTACCTTCGATGAATTTGATGCGTCCGCCGGTGGTGGGATCGCCGCGATCGAGGAACCACAGGTAGCCGTCGCGCGCGACGTCGATCAGTCCTTTGAAGGTGCGCCCGTTGCGCTGGAAATCGACCAGGATGGGCGGCGAGACTTCGTCCCAGTCCCAGGACTCGTTCGGATTGTACTGGAAGTGTCCCTTGATTGCGCCGGTGGCGACATCGAGAGCGATGGTGGAGGCGGTGTAGAGATTGTCGCCGGGGCGCTGGTCGCCCATCCAGGGCCCGCCATTGCCGACTCCCCAATACGCGAGATTGGTGACGGGATCGTAGTTGCCGGTAACCCAGACCGAGCCGCCGCCGGTCTTCCATTGGTCGCCTTTGGGCCAGGTCTCGCTGCCAGGCTCACCGGGCGCGGGGATGGTGTACGTTCGCCACTGCTCCTTGCCGGTGTCGGGATCAAACGCAGCGACGAAGCCGCGGATACCGAATTCGCCGCCCGACGCGCCCACCATGACCTTGCCACCGGCGATCAGCGGAGCGAGCGTGATGTAGTAGGCGGCCTTGCTGTCGGCGACTTCGGTGGTCCAGACTTCCTTGCCGGTGCGGGCATCGAGCGCGATCAAGCACGGCTTCGCCCGCGGCGAAGTAGACTTTGTCGCCGTAGAGCGCGACGCCGCGGCTGGTATCGTGCGCGACGACGGCGCCCGTCCGGTACGCGTCCTTTTGTATCGCCACAGAAGGTTGCCGGTGCGGACATCGAGCGCGATCACCTGGTTGTTCGGCGTGGATACGAACATGACGCCGTTGTTGACCAATGGCGCGGATTCGTGGACCTTGGTTTCGCCGGTGGAGAAAATCCAGACTGGGCGCAGGTTCTTGACGTTGTCGGCCGTGATCTGATCGAGCGGGCTGTAGCCCCAGCCATCGTAGGTGCGGCGGATCGAGAGCCAGTTGCCGTCTTCGGGATTGCAGGAGGCGCTCGGCGGTCACTGGCTGATAATTGCTCAGGACAGGCGGGCATCGGCTGCGATTGACCGAAGCCGAGATCCGCTGTGATCATCAGCGATCCGGCAAGCGCGCCGGCGGCGGCACAAAAACTTCTGGCATGGAGCATGAACGTGGCCTCCCCGCAGGTAACATTCTTATGAGAGCTATCGGTCAGTCATCATACACGATGCGCGTCGAGGCTGTGGTAGCTGGCGAGCGCCTGGCGGAGGGTATCGAAGATGCGATCCGGGCCGATGACCTCGGTCAGGTGGTGGCGGTCCAGGTCGGGCTTCAGGTCCGATTGCACGTGCGCGAACACCAGCTCGACGCCTACGTCGAGCAGGTCCTTATGAAGTTCGCGGAGCACGCGCGCGGCGGTGTAATCCACTTGAGTGATCGCTCCCGCGTCCACCAGGACCCAGCGCAGGGGCGACGGCGCCGGTCCCACCAGGAGGCAGATCTCCTCCGCGAATCGGCCGGCATTGGCGTAAAACAGCGCCGCACCGAAGCGGTAGATCACCAAGCCCGGCTCGGTTATGGCGCCGGGAACAACAGGGTTCAACTGCCACATTCCCGCATCGTCCTGAGTGAGCACCGCGGTGTGTGGATGATAGCTGTGCCGCACGATGCGGAGCAGTGACAACACCATGGCGAGGATGATTCCCTGCTCCACGCCGACCACCACCACGACGATCGCGGTGGTCAGGGCCAGCAGAAATTCACCCGGGCTCTCACGGCGAATCGCGTGCATTCCGCGCAGGTCCACCAGCCGGATGGCAACGATAAACACGATGGCGCCGAGCACGCATCGCGGGAGGTATTGCAGTGGATGCGTCAAGAAGAGCAGGACGAGCGCGACCACAGCAGCGGTTGCGACGTGTGCCACCTGGCTGCGGCCGCCGGAGCTTTCCATCATGGCCGTTTGCGTGGGGCTTCCGTTCACCACGAACGCGCCGCTCAGGGCCGCTGTGGCATTCGCCGCGGCAAGGCCGACCAGGTCCGCGTCTTCGTCCAAAGGCTGATGGTTGCGGGCAGCATAAATCCGGGCGGTGGCGGCACTCTGGGCAACGATCATCACAAAGCACGATCCGGCTATGGGAACCAGCAGTTCGAACTCGTGCCAGCTCACATCGGGTAAGCCCAGATGGGGCAGGCCGCCGGCGACCGGTCCGATGACCGCGATGCCGTGCGCCGCAAAATCCCAAGCCGCGCTGGCCGCAATGGCGCCCGCTACAGCGATTAGGGGACCGGGGAATCTTGGAGCGAATCGGCCGAGCGTGAGGACGCCCGCTACAGCTATTGCCGAGAGGAGCAACGACGGTAGGTTTATATGAGGCAGATCGCGGACGACTTCGGCCAGTTGTAGAATCGTTCGCCGGGAGTGAACCTCCAAGCCGAGCATTTGGCCGAGCACTGCGATTCCCACTTGAAACCCAACTCCGGTGAGAAAGCCCACCAGCACGGTTTGGGAGAGGAAGTCGGCAATGAATCCGAGCTTGAGGAGACGCGCGATCAACAAGAACCCCGCGGTGAGCAGCGCCACCGTTCCCGCCAGCATCACATACTTGGCGCTGGCCAGCGGCGCCATGGTTGAGATTCCGCCCGCCAGAATGGCGGCAGTGGCGGAATCGGCGGCCACCACCAGATACTGCGACGAGCCGAACGTTGCGAACGCAAGAAGCGGCAGCAATAGCGTGTAAAATCCGGTAACCGCGGGCATGCCGGCGATGCTGGTGTAGCCGAGGGCCTGGGGGATGCTCATCGCGGCCAACTCGACTCCGGCCACTGCATCGCGGGCGGCGCGGGCGCGATTGAACGGGCGCATCCCTCGGAACAACATTGGCCAATGGCGCTGGCTGGCCGGGCGTTCTGCTGTCGGTGGCTGCATGACGGGCTGGTTACAAATTATCTTCTGGGCCCCAACAAAGTAAAGTAGTGCGGAGGAGGTTGCGCATGAATTCACGGATTCCAGCCGGGATCGCGTTCTTCGCCCTCGCCTTAACAGCCGCGTCGCAGAGCGTGCCGAAGTTTGAGCCCGATCCATATTGGCCGAAGCAATTGCCGAATAACTGGATGCTCGGCCAGGTGGGCGGCATCTATGTCGACTCGCACGATCACATTTGGGTGAACAGCCGGCCCACGAACGCTGGACAACAACGATAAGTACGGCGCGCTCAAGCCGCCGCAGGCCGATTGCTGCATCCCGTCGCCGCCGGTGCTGGAATTCGACGCCGCGGGCAACCTGATTCAAGCGCTGGGGCGGGCCTTCCGCCGAATACGAATGGCCCGACAACGAGCACGGGATGTTCGTCGATTACAAAGACAACGTCTGGATCGGCGGCAACGGCGCAGAAGGACACGAACATCCTGAAGTTCACCAAGTCCGGGAAGTTTCTGCTGCAGATTGGCCATCACGGAAAAACCGGCGGCAGTAACGACACGGAAAACCTGAACCGGCCGGCGGGAATCTATGTGTATCCGAAAACCAACGAAGTTTTCGTGGCGGATGGCTACGGCAACCGGCGGGTGATCGTCTTCGATGCCGACACCGGAGCATACAAGCGCCACTGGGGAGCCTACGGGAACAAGCCTGACGACGGCGTTCCGCGGACGCGAAGCTTCGATGGACCGGGTCCGCAGCAGTTCAATACGGTTCACGGGATTCGCATATCGAATGATGGACTGGTTTACGTGGGCGATCGCGTGAACAACCGGATTCAGGTGTTCACACCTGAGGGCAAGTTTGTAAAGGAGGGGTTCATCGAGCGGAAAACGTCCACGCCGGAAGGCACCGCGTTCGATGTCGCGTTTTCGCAGGACCCAGCGGCAGCAGTTCCTGTACGTGTCGGATGGCAGCAACAAGAAGGTGCAGATCCTGAATCGGGAAACGCTCGAGGTGGTCGGCTTCTTTGGCGGACACGGCGGACACGGAACCGGGCAGTTCTACCATTTGCACAGCATCGCGACGGACTCGAAAGGGAACGTCTATGTGGGCGAGTCCTTTGGAGAGCGCGTCCTGCGGTGGAATCTGAAGAGTCGCTGACAAGCGTGCCGGATCGTACGCTCTTTCTGTATGATGATCGGTGCGTATGCGCAACTTAACTGGGGCTGGTGTGATGTTATTCGCTGCCGGTGCGCTTTGGGCGCAGCACAGCTACACGGCGTCGGACTTGGAGGACGGCGCGCGCACGTATCAGGCGAATTGTTCGGGCTGTCATGGGCCGGAGGGCGACCTGGTGCCGGGCGTGAACTTCGCGCGCGGGAAATTTCTGAGCGTGAAGTCGGACGAGGATTTGCAGCGCGTCATTATTAACGGAATTCCGGGCACTCCGATGCCGGCCGCAACATTTCCTCAGTTCATGGCGTTTCCCGTGATGGCGTATGTGCGGTCCATGTCGATGCCCGGCCAGCGCACGCTACCCGATGGCGATGCGGCGCGCGGGAAGCTGGTGTTCGAAGGCAAGGGAGAGTGCCTCAACTGTCATCGCGCCGGCATGCACGGTTCGCGGCTGGGACCGGATCTTACCGATATCGGAGGTCTGCGCCGCGGCGTCCAGTTGGAGCGCGCGCTGCTGGATCCGGCGAGAGTGCCGTCGCCCGAATACCGGTCGGTGCGCGTGGTCACCAAGGACGGCAAGGAGTACAAAGGCCGGCTCCTCAATTTGGACACGTTCACCGTGCAGATGCTCGATTCCGGCGAGCGCTTGCGATCGTTCTATAAAACAGAACTGCGGGAGTTGTCGGTGATCACGAACTCCGGCATGCCGTCCTATAAGGACAAACTCAGCGCGCAAGAATCGGCCGACGTAGTCAGTTACATGTTGACGTTGCGAGGTACGGGAACCAAATGAATCGATCATTGTTATTGCTGCTGGCAACTGCCGGATGTTTATTCGGCCAGGGCATCACGTTTGACCGCATCCTGCATGCCCGCGAGGAACCGCAGAACTGGCTGACCTATTCGGGCACGGTGTTGGGCCAGCGCTACAGCCCGCTTGCGCAAATCACTCCGGCGAACGTGAAAAACCTGGAGCTGCAATGGGTGTTCCAGGCGCGCTCGCTCGAAAAGTTCGAAGCCACGCCCATTGTGGTAGACGGAGTGCTTTACACGGTGCAGGCGCCCAACGATGTAGTGGCGCTGGATGCTGTGACGGGGCGGATTTATTGGACCTTTCCCTACACTCCCGCCCCCGAGGCCCGCGCATGCTGCGGACGAGTGAATCGGGGCCTCGCGATCCTGGGCGACACGCTGTACATGGGCACTCTCGATGCGCACCTGATCGCGCTGGATGCGAAAACCGGCCGGCCGATCTGGAACGTGAAAGTGGCGAACGCGGGCGAGAATTACTCGATCACGCACGCGCCGCTGATCGTGAAGGACAAGGTCATCGTCGGGGCGGCGGGCGGCGACATGGGAATCCGCGGGTTCATCGCAGCGTTCGATGCCGCGACCGGCAAGGAGGTTTGGCGCTTCCATACCATTCCCGGGCCGGGCGAGCCGGGTCATGAAACCTGGTCGGGCGATTCGTGGCTGAAGGGCGGCGCCGCCATCTGGAACACCGGCTCCTACGATGCCGAGACAAACCTGACCTTCTGGGGCACCGGAAATCCGCAGCCGGACTGGGACGGCCGCAATCGGATCGGCGACAATCTTTACAGCGACTCGGTGCTGGCACTGGACGCCGACACTGGCAAGCTGAAATGGTTTTACCAATTCACGCCGCACGACGAGATGGACTACGATTCCACGCAGGTGGCCGTGCTCGCCGACATGGAGTGGAAGGGCCAGCCGCGCAAAGTGATGCTGTGGGCCAACCGCAACGGCCTGATGTACGTGCTGGACCGCGTCACCGGCCAGTTCCTGCTTGGCAAACCGTTCGTCGACGTGAACTGGACGAATGGGTTCGACGAAAAGGGCCGTCCGATGCGTGTTCCGGGCAAGGTGCCGTCGGTGGAAGGCGCGCTCATCAAGCCGACGGTGCTCGGCGGGACGAACTGGTATCCGCCGTCCTATAGTCCGCGGACCGGCCTGTTCTACATTTCGTCGTGGCAGAACACGGGAACAGTCGCGACGGAAGGCGGGAGGCCAAAGGCCACCGGCAACACACCGATGGGCGCGGCGACTTTGGGCACCAATCTCAAGACCGAGGAAGAAGGCTACGGGGCCGTTCGGGCCTTCGATCCCAAGACCGGCGAGCGCAAGTGGGAGTTCAAGATGAACGACATCACTTGGGCCGGTGTGCTGACCACGGCGTCGGATCTGCTGTTCAGCGGCGGCCGCGAGGGGTACTTCTTTGCATTGAATGCCCGCACAGGCGAGCTGCTGTGGAAGGCGCCGCTGGGCGGACAGGTGAATAGCGGGCCAATGACGTACTCGGTGAATGGCAAGCAGTATGTGGCGGTGTGCGCGGGGAACGCGCTATTCACGTTCGCGCTGCGGTGATCTTTACGCTACGAACGCTTTGCAGCATCCCTTGCTTCGTTGGCTCTGCTAAAATTGGGGCGAATGCTCCTCGAACAGATTTGTAGTAGCGGAGCGCTTCTGGGGAGACGCCTTTCAGATAGGTTCTCGCTTGGAGAAAAACGGTCAAACAAGTCCATTGTCAGCACCTCCAGATTGGTCCTGTTCCCGTTAAATTGTTAATTCCAAGGCTGGCGTAGCTCAGTTGGTAGAGCATCTGATTTGTAATCAGAGGGTCGGGGGTTCAAGCCCCTCCGCCAGCTCCATAAAATGCAGTACTTAGGTACAATGCGGGCCACCCTGCCGACCGTAGTGGCGGACAATCCGTTTCGCTCGCGCTTCATCGAGATGGATCTATCCACACGTCGCGTGGCCGCTGCCACGTGATTCTTCAGGACTCGCCATCTACCCGCACCGCGCTGCGTTGCTATTTGCCAAAGATCAGTTCGGCGCGCGATCGGAAATCATGGGTCAACATCATAACTTCTTTACCATTCCAGTTCACGTTCACCAGCCGGTTACCGTCGAACGCAACACGATATCGGAAAATCTCTTATTACACCCAGGCGAAAGACCGCGTGGGAGCCGGGTTGTTAGTCCAGGGTTTGACGCCACCCTCGGACTCGTACAGTTCCCGGCTCCCGACGTGGGTGCCGTGCCACCACAAGAACTGGTCACAAATCGGTGGCGCGATTGTGAGCAGTCTGGTTGGCCTGGAGCAACAAACACCCAGCCCAACTAACTACTGATGGCTGTCACGGAAATCACGCAGACGGCTCAAGTCGTCGGAGAGCAAGTCTCTATCGCGTGGCAGCAGGCCGGTACTACTGAGAGCCCGGTCGAGCGCTCTGATTACGTGATCAGCCTGGCTGGACACATATGCGCTTTCGTCCCACTGCCGTTGAAGCTCGCTCAGCTCACCCCGAACTCTATCTAGCTGATATCGACTGCCAGCATATTCGGGCATGCTATTCTCGGCGCGATCCAAATCAGAACGCACGCTGGCGAGCAACGACCGGCCGCTGCGAAAATCCCTAGCGCTGGAGGCACCGTACCCGTAGTCGTAGCGCGGATTCCTGTCTTGTGCCGCTGCGATAGAGTTTGGGCCGAGACACAGTGGACTTGAAACGAGAATACTGGAAACCAAAAGCTGTTTCATGTTCACCTCCAAACTCTTAGACGCGAACTGCGGCGCTCTAGCGCCACTTCACGGTTTCATGGCGAAGGCGATTTAACTTTGGCGTTACGGTGACAGTCGTCTATCACCGGAAAATTAAGAACGACGTTCTGAATTCTTCTTTTGGCGAGGACCGTCTAAGTGATCAGGAGGCACTTATGTTGAGGACTTTCGCAATTTCGGGTTTGATGCTCAGCTTCCTGATGGCTTTCGCTCCGCCAGTGGCTTCCGCGCGCGATCATGACTACGACAGAGACCGACGCGCCTGGCAACGCCACGAACGACATGAAAGGCACGAATGGCGCGAACATGAGCGTTGGGAGCGCCGGCACGGTTACCGCTACGGCTACTACGATCGTTATGGATATTGGCACTCTTAGTGACCAGGTTTGCAGAGGGGCCTTGAATGGGGAGCGGCAACGTCATTGAGGGGGCACTCACCCAGTGACCCACCGCTCGATGATCCCGCGCACGGCGCTAGTGTATCCGTCGAGTCTGCTCGGCTTCCCGACGAACTCCCGCGCACCGAGTGCCAGGACTCGAGCTTGCTCAGCGGTGTCTGACGATGAGCTAAACACCACTATTGGGGTTTCACCACCTTGCCATCGTTCGAGCAGAGCCGAGCCGTGGATCTTCGGAAGGTTCAGATCCAGAATGATGAGAACCGGGTGGAAATACCCGGCGCTCAACATTGATATCGCTTGCTCGCCATCTCTGGCTATGTGCAGCTTCAACGGGAAGCCCAAGGGGAATGAAGTGTCCGTCAATATCTGGCGAATGAGCACCGCGTCGCCCGCGTTGTCTTCGACGAGAAGAATATCCGCCGATGAGTGGCTAGGTTCCATTCTGGTCCGGGCTCCACGTTTGGTTTGATGCGGTTTGTGAGAACGCGGTTACCCTGTCCAAATGTCCAGGGAAACGACAACAGAAGAGGCGTTGGGTCAGCGGAAAGCACTATTGACGCCACTCGGCCGATCTTGAGAAGATGCATCGGATAGGAGCATAAATGGCCGAAAGCGACGTTCTTTCCAATCAGCGGGTCATCATCGAAAACCAGAAGGTGATAATCGCGAATCAACTACTGATTCAAGACAACCAGAAGACGCTCCAACAGATCCTCGCAAACCAGGAGAAGATTCTGGCCTTGCTGGCCCGTTAGCTATCGGACCCGGCCCGATCGCGCGGCGAATTCGGCGCTAGCGCTTATCCACCACAACCACCCCGCCCTTCACCACCATTTTGGCTTTCAGCCAATTCCAATAGCCTTCCAGCGGATCGCCGTCCAAAAGCACGATGTCGGCCAGCTTGCCCGCTTCCAGCGTTCCCACCTGGTCACCCATCTGAATGTACGACGCCGTATTGGGCCCCATCATCTTGATCAGGTCCTGCATCGAAAACATCACGTTCAGCATTTTCAGCTCGTGGTCCAGTCCGGCCTTCGGATCGTAGTTTGTATCGGTGCAGTAGCCGAGCGTGACGCCCGCATCCCAGATTGTGCGCGCATTCACCGGCATGTATCCGGCCTCCTCGCCGAGCCGGACGCCGTTGATGATTCCATCAGGCCACGGCTTCCCATCGCGAAACCGCGGCTTATTGTCGTTCGCGAACACTCCGAACACGGGCGAGCCGAAGCTCACCGTCCCCAAAACTTTCACGCCCGCGGCAGCTACTTTTTTCGCGTCCTCCTTGCTCACCCAATCTTTGTTCGGAAGGTGAACCAGCAGCGGCACACCCGCGTCTACGGCAGCCACCATCGCCGTAGAACTCACGGCATGCACCTGGACCATGATGCCAACCTTCTTGGATTCATCCACCACGGCCCGGAGGATTTCCAATTCCTGCTCTGTCGGCCCAGGAATGGGAGTCAGCGCGATCTCGCCCGTAAACTTGACGCCCAGATCGGCCATCTTCCGTATCTCAGCGCGAGCCTTTTCCGGAGTGTTATTGGCGAGGCGCAACGACCCTGAAGGAATGATACGCGGTCCATTGATCATGCCGGAGTTGATGTGATCGCGGAGCGTGATATTTCCATCCGCCGGTCCGCCCGCGGACAGAATCGTGGTGTAGCCGGCTTCGAGCAGCGCCTGCATCTGCTCCTTCTCGTTGGGATTGGTATTGATGTGGCGGTGTCCATCGATGAACCCGGGCATGGCAGTCATGCCCTTGGCGTCGATGATTTTGCCGCTCGCAGCGGACGGGCCGCCGGGCGTCACCGAAGCGATTTTTCCCGCGCGCACCACAATCGACCCGCGCTCGATCACAGTGCCGCCGGGTCCGATGATGCGGGCATTGGTGATCGTGAGGTCCTGGGCGCAAAGGGACGCGATCATCCCCAGCGTCAAGCAGCCAAGTTTTACCAAGGTAGGTGGTTTCATGCGGATTCTTTCTTTGATGTAAGATGGCGAAGCAGAATCCATGATATACAAAAGCATGCGTTGGGCTCTGTTGCTCGTTCCTGCTTTGCTATTGCCCCGGCTTGCGCTCGCACATCACGGCGGCGCCGAGTACGACATGAAGACGACTGTGGTGTTCCACGGCAAGCTCACGCACGTCGATATGATCAACCCGCATTCGTGGATCTACTTCGACGTCCCCGAAAAAGACGGCAAGGTCAGCCACCATCGCTGTGAAATGAGATCCGTTCACGTGCTGCGCCGCTCGGGCTGGACCAAGGAAAATTTCCCAGTAGGCCAGCAGATCACGGTGGAAGCTTCGCCGAACCGGACCGATCCCGACTCGTGCTACCTCCAAACCATCGTCGCGGCCGACGGAACGCGAATGGACCGCTATGGGCAATACATCAAGGCGCCGCAAGGTGGCATCCAGGAGGTCCGGGGACCGATCGCCGCGCCGAAGACCGACCGTCCGCTGCGGCGTCCCATCGGGTGAGCCGAACATCGCGGGCGATTGGGCGCCGGTGCAACTGGTCATGGTCAACGCGAAGGGTACGGGAGGCGGACTGGTTCCGCTTGACAAACTGACCGGATTACAAGCCCGGCGATCGGCCGGCGGTGGACTTCAGCAGAGTGGGACGCCAGGGCACCGGGCCCAGGCGTTATGGCGGAACTGAACTGACGGAGGCCGGAGAAAAGGCGGCCGCGGATTTCAAGCGCGAAGACGATCCGCGTTTCCGCTGCCAGACCACCAGCATCCTCTTTGACTGGACTTTCGACGGGCCGGTCAACCGGATCACGCAGAACAAAGACACGATCGTGCTGGAATACGGGCAGTTCGGGCTGAAACGCACCGTCTACATGAACCTGAAAGAGCACCCGCACAACGCGAAGCCGAGCCGCACCGGGCACTCGATCGGACACTGGGAAGGCGACACGCTGGTAGTCGATACCGTGGGATTCCTGCCGGGATTCATCAGTACGCCCGTGCGATAACAGCGATCAGTTGCACGTCGTGGAGCGGTTCGTGCTTGATACGAACAAAATGGCGCTGACGCGCAGCTATACGGCTGAAGATCCCGTGTACCTGAAAGCTAAATACACCGGCTCCGATACGATCCTGGTCGCCGACGCTCCCTATAATCCGGGCAAATGCAAAGAGCTGAACTTCATCGATTATTCGAAGGAACAAAAGCGCTAGCCTGCGCGGGCGCGCGGATGCGCTGTATAATTCACATCACGTGGCTTTGAGAAAGAGAGCTGATTATGACCCGTTCCATGTATCTCGCACTCATCCTCGCTCTGCCCCTGGCGGCAGGGACAGTTCGCATCATCCAGACCAACAGCGCCGGTGACGACGTTTCCATCATCGATCCGGCGTCCAACAAAGTAGTCGGAACCATCCACGGCATCGAGGTCAACCATGGCGCCGCGGCCGCTCCGGATGGCAGCCGTTATTACGTGAGTGACGAAGGCGCCGGCACACTGGATGTGGTCGATCGCAAGACTCTGCAGGTCACGCGGAAGATCCCGCTCAGCGGCCACCCGAACAATATCGGAATCAGCAAGGACGGCCGCCGCGTGTATGTTTCCATTGCCGTCGCGCCGGGCGCTGTGGATGTGATCGACACCGCGTCGCTCGAAAAGGTCAAGAGCATTCCAGTGAAGGGCGCGGTGCACAACACCTACGTGACGCCGGACGGCAAATACGTGGTCGCTGGTTCCATTGCAGGAAAGACCATCACGGTGATCGATCAAAAGACGGAAGAGCCCGTCTGGGTCCTGCAGATGGACCTGGGGATTCGCCCCATGGCGTTCTTCACGAATTCCGATGGGTCCACCAAGTGGATTTTCGCGCAGCTCTCCGCGCTCAATGGATTCGCCGTGGTGGATTTCGACACTCATAAGGAGATCAATCGGATCAAACTTCCCGATCTTCCCCCAGGCAAGGCTCCGTACCGCTGGGGCGGTAACGAGTCGCACGGTATGGCCGTCACGTCCGACCAAAAGACCCTGGTGGTCAACAGCCGGCTGAACTCCGCGATCTATTTTTATTCCCTGCCGGACCTCAAGCTGCTTGGAAGCACCGATGTTGGGCGGTCGCCGGACTGGGTGACTCTTACGCCCGACGGCAAGACCGCTTACGTCGCTAACGCGGCATCGAACTCGGTCTCGGTCGTGGACGTGAAGGCGATGAAAGAAATCACGCGGATTCCGGTTGGCGAAGTTCCGAAGCGAAACATTACCGCGGTGCTGCCCTAAATGAGACATATTATTTTCGCGGTTCTATTTGCATCTGTCGCCGTCGCGCAATCGCTGGACTACGAGACCTACAAGAAGACTGTCGAGCCGGTCTTCATCAAAAAGCGCCCGGGCCACGCGCGATGTGTTGCCTGCCACAGCGCGTCCAATAACGCCTTTCGTCTGCAGCCGCTGCCGGAAGGAAGCACCTGGACCGACGAGCAATCGCGACTCAACTACGAGTCCGTCAAAAGGCTGGTGAACCTGAAGAATCCTCAAGCCAGCATGATCCTGATGCATCCGCTGGCCCATGAAGCGGGCGGCGATGAGTTCCATAGCGGTGGGCGTCAATTCCTATCCAAGGACGATCAGGATTGGAAGGCGATCGCTGCCTGGATCGGCGCGGGCGAGTAAACGGATCAGCCTTTTCGCGACTGCTCCCATGCATTGCGCAATAGCGCGGCGAAGCGAAACTTCGCATGCATGAACTTGCCGTACGGCAGCGATGCAAATAGCGCCACGACCACGCCCAGATGAACGATCAGTAGCCAGCTCATCGCCGCGGTCTCGCGCAGAGCCAGCAGGAGCAGCCCCGTGAAGCTCGCGAGCAGCAGCAACATGATGAAGCTGTCGCCGAAATCGCGCGGGTTGAGATCGTCGAGAGCTGGGTCGCGCTTGCGCTTCAGCCAGTAGAGGCCCGCCGGACCGGCGAGTAATCCGAGACCTCCCAGTGTGCCGAGGATCACCGGAGCGCTGAAATATGGGTACGGCGCGCGCCAGCCGAGCGCGTAGTGATAGAACGCCGCGACACACGTGGAGGCGAAGCAGAGCAGCAAACCGTAGAAGGTCGCGTGATGAAACCAGCGGCGCGCCTGTGACAAGCGCTCGCGGGGATACGGGCATCCCGCACCGTGGCCGTCGAGATTCGTGAGGCGCAGCGTGTCGCTGAGTGAAGCGACCAGCGGACGCACTTCGATGGGCACGCCGATTCCGTCGCGCCAGAACCTGAAGAAGGCGACGAGCATCGCGATCGCTGCGAGAACGAACACCAACCCCAGCGTAACGGCCATCGCCTTGTGGGGAATCACTGCGTAGAAATCGGCGCCGTGGGCAGCAAACCCGCCGAACGCGGTAGCCAGGCCGACCATAACCGCGATCGCGATCGCGATCAACGCGGAGAGCGCCAGCGTGCTATCGCCGTGCGCCAGCGAGAAGCGCCGGGGAAACGCGGATTGCGCGTAGCTTTCCACGCGGATTTCCGCGAGCACTTTGGGCAGATTCAGCGCGTACTCATGCGGTGGCGTATAAGGACATGCGTAGTAACATTCGCCGCAGTTGTGACACAGATTCGCCAGATAATTGACGTCGGCCGCGGAAAACACTGAGCGGCGTTCCATCGCCGGGAACACGGCGCAGAAGCCTTCGCAATACCGGCAGGCGTTGCATAAACGCAGCACACGCTGGCCTTCCTGAATGAGCGGCTCACTGGATTGCACGGACCGCTCCTTGACCTGCGATGCGTCCGAACACTGTGCCGATCGTCATTCCAATGCCCGCCAGATATCCTTTGCCCAGAATGTTCCCGGCCATGATTTCTCCCGCGGCGAAGACGTTCGGTGAGGGCTGTCCGTCTTTCATCATGACCTGACCGCAGCGATTCACCTTGACGCCGAGATAAGTGAAGGTGATGCCCGGCCGCAGCGGGTAACCGTAGAACGGTGGCGTATCCAGCTTCAGGGCCCAGTGCGTTTTCTCCGGACTGAGACCGCGCGTGTGGCAGTTGTCGAGGCGCGTGTGATCGAACGAACCCGCAACCACACTCCGGTTAAACTGGTCCACGGTGGCGTCGAGCGAGTCCGCGGGCAGCTTGAGCAGGCCCGCCAGTTCGGGGATCGTCCGAGCCTCGACGGCGGGGAAGGCCGAAGGCATCACCAGGTGGACGGTCTTCGAATCGACGATCGAATACGCGATCTGATCGGGTTGCCGCGCGATCAACCGCCCCCAGATCGCATAGCGCTTCGGCCACAAGTCTTCGCCTTCGTCGTAGAAGCGCTGGCCACCTTGATTAACGACGATGCCGAGCGGCACTGTATCCAGACGGCTCACAATCCCGCCATCGAACTTCGGCGCGCGTGCGTCCACTGCGATCGCGTGGCATTGCGATGGATCGCCCACCTGCTCCACGCCATGGTCCAGAAGGAGCCGCAGCACCTTGCCCCGGTTGTAGGGAGTCCCGCGCACGACAAAGTTCTTCGCCGCATCACCCCAGGCTTCGCTCAGCCACTCGCCGTTGGCTTCAAAGCCACCCGAGGCAGCTACCAAAGCCTTGGCGCGAATGTCAACAGGCGATCCGTCAACGCTGACGGTCGCGCTTTCGAATCGTCCGCCGCTCATGCGCAGCGCGTTCACTTCAGCGTTGTAAAGCACGCGGATGCCGAGCTTCTCCGCAATCGCGTAGTAGGTGTTCACCAGCGTCTTGCCACCACCGAGGAAGAAGGCGTTGGTCCGCCCCAGATGCAGCGTCCCCGCGAGCGAGTGCTGGAATCGTACGCCATGCTGCGTCATCCACGCGAAGCAGTCAGGCGTGGATCGAATCGCCAGGCGCGCCAGCTCTTCGTTGGTCTGGCCTCCCGTGACTTGCAGCAGGTCATTGAAATACTCTTCTTCGGTGTAAGCGTCCGTCAACACGCTACTGGGAGACGCGTGCATGCAGCGGAAATTGCGCGCGTGCCGGCTGTTGCCTGCGCGCATTTGTTGTGGGGCGCACTCCGCCACGATCACCGTTGCGCCGGCCTCGCGAGCGCTCAACGCCGCGCACATCGCTGCATTGCCCCCGCCCGCCACCAGCACATCGAAAACCGGAAGCTGCTCATTCACTGCTGGTCTGCTCCCGGGGCGGAGTAACGGCCCAACAGCAACAGCGACGCCAATCCGAGCAGTGCGGTGAACGATAGCCAGACGCCCGGAATGGCCGCATTCCCGCTCCATCGGATCAAGTAGGTGGAAATCGCCGGAGTGAATCCGCCGAACAACGCGGTAGCCAGACTGAAGGATAGCGACCACCCCGACGTTCGAACATCCGCGGGCATCACTTCGGTCAGATACACTACCATGCCTCCACTGTAGCTTCCAAACAAGAACGAGAACCACAATTCCACGGCCAGCAGGCGCGGCACCGAGGGCGCATGGACCATCCATGCCAGCGCCGGATAAGCCGTCGTCAACGCCAGCAGCGCAATGGCAAACAGCAGCGGACGCCGTCCGATTCGGTCCGAGAATGCGCCCATCACAGGCACCCAGATGAAGTTTGAAATCCCGACGCACAGCGTGACCATTAGGCTGGCGGTCGACGCAAGGTGAAGCACGCTGCTGCCGTACGTCGGAGTGTACGCCGTGATCATATAGAACGACACCGTGGTTAGCGTCGACAGCATCGTTCCGAGCAGCACGATGTACCAGTTGGCGAAGACAGTCCTGACGATTTCGCGCACTGGAGGCTTTCGTTTGCGCGCGAGGAAAACATCGGTCTCGGTGAGCGAGCGCCGGATGATCAGTAAGCAGCGGGATGATGGCGCAGCCGGCCCAGAGCGGGACTCGCCAGCCCCAGCGGACCATTTGATTCTGCGACAGGTTCATGGTCAGCAACAGCCCGAATAGAGCGGCGAAAATCACGGCCACCTGCTGGCTTCCGGATTGCCACGCGGCGAAAAAGCCTTTGTGTCCGGGTGTGGCGATTTCCGTCAGATAGACGGAAGCGCCACCGATCTCCACGCCCGCCGATAGACCCTGGAGTAAGCGTCCCGCGACAACCAAGAGCGGCGCCACGATTCCGATCGCCGCAAACGACGGCGTGCAGGCGATGGACAGCGTTCCAACGGCCATCAGTCCCAGCGTTAGCAAAAGCCCCGCGCGGCGGCCGTGATGATCGATATAGGCGCCCAGCATTATGGCGCCGAGAGGACGCATCAGGAAACCCGCGCCGAAGGTCATCAAGGCCAGCATGAGCGAGGCGAATTCGTTGCCGGTGGGAAAGAACGCGCGGGAAATGTAAGCGGCGTAATAGCCGAACACCTGAAAATCGTACGCTTCGAGAAAGTTGCCGCTCGCCACTCGCAAGACTGCCCGAAACTTGGATCCGGCCACGTTAGATTCACTAAAGTCTATCGCAGGGCTGAGCTTCGCGCGCCGGCCCCGGTATAATCGGTGGGCAAACAGGAGGAGGTCCATGAGTACATACGTGCTGGTTCACGGAGCTTGGCACGGTAGCTGGTGTTGGAAACGCGTTCGCGAGGCGCTTCAGGCGATGGGGCATGAAGTCTTTACGCCGACTCTGACGGGTGTTGCGGACCGGTCCCACTTGTTGTCGCCTCAAGTGGACCTCGACACGCACATCACCGATGTCGTGAACCTGATCCGCTGGGAGGAACTCTCGGACGTTGTGCTGTGCGGCCACTCTTACGGGGGCTGTGTGATCAGCGGCGTGGCGGATCGCATGCCGGATCGAATTGGCGCGCTCGTGTATTTGGATGCTTTCGTGCTGGAGAACGGCCAAAGTCTTCACGATGTTCTTCCGCCACCGATGCGGGACGCACAGATCGAGCAGGCGCGTCAAAGTGGCGACGGTTGGAGGGTGCCGCCGATTCCGGCCGAGGCTTTCCACGTGAATAGCCAGGATCTCGATTGGGTGAACTGGCAATGCACAATGCAACCTTTGGCCACCTTTCAGCAACGTCTCACTCTCACCGGAGCAATCGCCAAGATCGAGAACCTCACCTTCATCTTGGCCGCGGGCTGGGCGCCATCGCCGTTTCAGGCTTTCTTCGATAAAGCAAAAGCGAAGGGCTGGCGAACGGTGGCCATGGAGTGCGGCCATGACGTGATGCTCGACCTGCCCGAAGACTTGACTCGGGAACTCCTCGCGGTTTCGGCGCAACGCTCAGCGGCGTGAATCTAGCGAATCGCTTAGATGTAGAATAAAAAGCCGGAATGACATTTAATCGGCGAGTTGCGGTAGCGGTAATTGGAATCGGGTTCGGCGGGTTGGCTCTCTCGCTCGCCGCGCAAAGCAGTGAAACATTCAAGGCGCGCCTCTCACCCGTGCCGGCCGACGCCCGGACGCGCGCCGATCTTGCGGGCTCAGGCTCCGCGTCCGCTGTGCTCAACGGCGCCAAGCTCGCGATCACCGGGTCCTTCGACGGGCTGCGCGCGGCGGCGACAACCGCCAGCTTGCATATGGGCGTGGCGGCCGGTGTACGAGGCCCCGCCATCGGCGACCTCACGATTTCTAAGGCCACCAGCGGAACCATTAGCGGATCAATCGAGCTGACTCCACAGCAATTGACCAGCCTGCACAAAGGCGGGCTGTATGTCCAGATTCAGAGCGAGAAAGCCCCGGACGGCGTTCTGTGGGGCTGGCTGTTGCGATAGGAGCTCAAAACATGCTGAGCAAGATCATTTTTGCCTGTTCCATGACTGCGATTTGCTACGCGCAACAGGCCGCGGGTCCGTACACCGCGGCTCAGGCCACTGCCGGGCGTGCCGTTTATCAGGCCGATTGTTCCGGCTGTCACGCCGCCGATCTCACCGGTCTCAACAGCGCGTCGGCACTAGCGGGCGGACTCTTCATGGGCAGTTGGGGCGACCGTACCACGAGTGATCTGGTTGCGTTTCTGGAAGGCGCCATGCCTCCGATGAATCCAGGCGGTCTGGGCGAGCAAGCGTATGTCAACGTCACCGCATTCATTCTCGATTTCAATGGCGCGCGACCCGGGAACCAACCGTTGACGGCTGCCGGCAAAGTGACCATCCGTTCGGTTGCGACGGGCCAGCCCAGACCACGGGCCGCAACGGGTGAACCTCTCGGCGGCCGCGCCGAAGCGCCTGTCCCTCCGACGCCCCGAGGTCTCGTGGTCGCTGGTGAAGTGAAGAATTTCACACCCGTGACCGACGCCATGCTGCGCAATCCCGATCCTAGCGATTGGCTGATGATCCGCGGCAACTATCACGCCACCAATTACAGCCCGCTGAATCAGATCACCACGCAAAACGTGAAGGATCTCCAGCTCCAGTGGGTGTGGGCCATGAACGAAGGGACCAATCAGCCGGCGCCCGTCGTTCACAACGGCATCATGTACATCAACAATCCCGGCAACATCGTGCAGGCCATCGACGCGCGCAAGGGCGATCTCATCTGGGAGAACCGCATCGGCCCCACGGCCACCGGCAGCTCACAGCGCGGACTCGCGATTTACGGGGACAAAGTGTATGTCACCACCAGCGACGCGCACATCTATGCGCTCGACGCGCGCACGGGCAAGAACGTCTGGGACACGGTGATTGGCGATCGCAAGCAGAGTAATTACTCGACCAGCAGCGGCCCCATCGTCGATCAAGGGCAAGGTGGTGCAAGGCCTGGGTGGATGCGCGAAGTATCAGGAGGAAAAGTGCTTCATCAGCGCCTACGATGCCGACACCGGCAAAGAGGTCTGGCGATTCTACACGATCGCGAAGGAAGGCGAGCTCGGCGGCGACACCTGGGGCAAGCTTCCGAATCTGTTTCGCGCGGGCGGGGAAACCTGGATCACCGGCAGTTATGATCCCGATCTCGAATTTGACGTACTGGGGCGTTGCGCAGTCGAAGCCTTGGATGCGGGCGAGCCGCCAATCGGGAAACGGTGCGACGCTTTTCGCCAACTCTACCGTCGCGCTCAACGCCGACACCGGCAAACTCAAATGGTATTTTTCTCACGCTCCGGGCGAATCGCTGGATCTCGACGAGGTGTTTGAGCGCGTTTTAGTGGATGACGGTGGCCAGAAGCTGGTTTTCAGCGCGGGCAAGGCGGGCATCTTGTGGAAGAACGACCGCGCGACCGGCAAATATCTCGGGCACAAAGAGACCGTTTTTCAGAACATTTACGATTCGTTCGATCCCACCACCGGCGAGCCGCACTATCGCAACGACATCGTGGAGAATCAGCTCGGCACCTGGGTCCAGAGCTGCCCGACATCGGAAGGCGGCCACAACTGGCACGCCATGAGCTATCACCCGGGAACCGATCAGCTCATCATTCCCGTCGCGCAGAGCTGCCAGGAGATGCTCGCGCAGAAGATCGAGCTGGTGGCGGGCGGAGGCAGCGCGGGCGGCGCCAACCGGAAGTTTTTCGAGTCGCCGGGATCGAACGGCAACGTCGGGAAGCTGGCGGCCTACGATGTCAAAACGTTGAAGGAGAACTGGAAGATCGAGCAGCGTTCTCCGTTCATGACGGCTGTGCTCTCCACCGCCGGAGGAATCGCGTTTGTCGGCGACATGGACCGGATATTCCGCGCCATCGACGTAAAAACCGGCAAGGTCCTGTGGGAGACGCGCCTCGGAACTTCGGTGCAAGGTTTCCCGCTGACGTTCAGCATCGGAGGGCGGCAGTACATCGCGGTCTCGAGCGGATTGGGCGGCGGGAGCCCCCGCATGGTCCCAACGGTTCTCGCTCCCGAAGTCCACTATCCGTCGTACGGGAATGCGCTGTACGTGTTCGCGTTGCCCGAGAAGAAGTAGTGCTTGAATGGCATTCCGGTACCCAACAATCCTTCTTTTGCTCGTGTTGTGTGGAAAGCTTCCGGCTCAGCCACAGCGCCAACGGATTACGAGGACCAGCGCACAGGAGCTCGTAGAGAAGGCGCTACTCGTTCTAGGGGAAAGTAAAGAATCGGTTGAGATCGGTTCGTGGCCGTACCCTTGGGCGCCGGAGTTCTACACGTTCCAGGCGTGGCGAGGCCCTAACAATGTTGCCCCCGACGGCGTTGGAGTTCTACAAACCTACTTCTTTGCGGTGAATCCTTGGACCGGTGATGTTTGGGATGGTATAGCGTGCAAGCGGATTTCGTCGCTGCAACTCAAGAAGGAGCAGGAATCCATACGGAAGCGCTCTCGATTTTCTGCCGAGACGTGGAAAACCCTGCGCGACGAATCTCCCGGGAATTGCTCCGCCGAGACGCCGTGAAAGGCTACTTCTCCGTCGGTTTCTCGTCCGGCGTTTTCTCGCTGGGATCCGCGCCGATGAACAGCTTCTTGCCGTCGGGGAACGTGAGATCGCGGCCATTGGCGCGATTTGCGCCGTCCTTGGCCTGATAGCCTTCCACGACAATTTCGGTGCCAGGCTCCAGAGAATGCTTCGTGAATCCGCGCCGCAGCAGCGAATTCGGACTGCCGCCTTCAATCATCCAATTGGTTACAGTGCCATCCGGATTCTTGACGTCCATGTGAATCCAGGAGTGCGGATTGATCCACTCCATCTTGGTCACCGTGCCGGACAGCTTCACCGGCTTGGTGACGTCGAACTCGGCGGCAAACGAGTGGTGCGCCCAACCGGGAACCGTGGCCGCGAGCAACACACAAGCGCACAAAAGCTTCTTCATTTTGCTACTGGGCCTTCTTCTCTGCCAGCTTCTTCTCGTCGGCGCGCGCGCCGCTGAGGTTGTTCGCCATGCCGTAATTCCCTTCGTGGCATGCGTACTCGAAGACCGGGCCCTGAATCTTGGTCATCGGGATTTCGGCGCTCCACGAGTGGGTCCAGGTGGAAGGATCGTCGACCGTGAATTGATAAAGGACGGTGTCCGCATCCACGCGCCGGAATCGCTCCACAACGTGCAGATTCTCACTGGAGCCCCGGAATGCGGTCCTGTCGGTGAAGTTCGTGGTGTCGACAACTAATGTGTCACCCTCCCAATGGCCGCGCGAGTCGCCCATCCACTGGCGAATCGTGGACTTCAGGTGCGGGCTGCCGTCGGTGGGAATCATCCGGACATCGTGAATCATCTCCTGCATCACGGCCACGTATCCGGCGCCCTGCACGATTTCCAGGTTGCTGTTGTAACCGGCCGGCATCATCGGCGGACCTTCGTTGGGCCACAGAATGCATTGTTCTCCCAGGCTTCGATTCTCGGCTCCATCGAACTCATGGCCCTTGTTCTTGGCGGCGCGGTCGGCGTTTCTCTGGCGAGCTTCCGGCGTCATGGCAGGAATGCGGCCGTCCGGCGGGTCCGTGATCAGCGACGTGCGGATGTTCGCAGCGACTTTGTTCTGGCTGCGCTCCAAGCCAAACTGAGCCATGTTGTAATGCACGTCGGCGTAGGTTCCGGGGCCGGTTGGTTCCGGCACCGCCAACTGGCGCTTGGCATATACCGCTGCTTCTTCCGGTGTGAAGAAAGCTTTGTCGGCAAGATCTTTGGGGCGTTCCAGCGGAGTAACGGTGGTGTTGGTCCAATAGCCTTGCAGATCCGGATGGCCGTCGGCCGTGCGCAGCGCGGGACCAGCAGTGGCAGAGGCCGTCGCCGCGGCAGGACCGGGTTTCGCGTTGACGGACAGGCCTTGCGCTACGGCCAGGGCCGCTCCAACCGACAGAGCAGTGAGTACACTCAGGGTGATTCGAAGGCGCTGGGCCATGGTTATCCCTCCTATTTACCGTCGCTTCTGATCGTATATTTTGGCAGGGCCGGTGTCAATGCGGGTCGGATTCGTTGCAACAGCAGCCCCAATGAATCAGACCGTTAAATGGCATGTACCGTGGGCTATCGCTTACGAAGCTTCTTAGCTCATCATATCAAGCATGGTTGTCGCACCGGTTAAAGATTCGACTTCTCTCGGGCCCACCACGACATTGCCCAGCTCCATCCGCACCAGAGGCGCTGGTACGCGGCGCGGGCCGAATGTCATCGCGAACCCGATCCACGTCTGGCGGAAAAATTCATACATCACATAAGACAACGACGGTTTCGAACCCAGCATACGTTCCTCCGATCTGCGTTCACTTTTAAGTGCACGCTCGGAGGGAGGCGTTGCAGCAGACTAGTACCACTGCTGGCGTTAGTCAGATGGAAACTGTCGGACCCGGCATATTGGCCCAGTGCTCGTAAAGCTTCCAGCGCGTGGCGACGTCTTTCTCCGCTTCAGCTAGTAACACTGCCGCAGCTTCCGGAGCGCTCTGCGCAAGCATGGTGTAGCGGCCCTCATTGTAGATGTACTTTTCGAGCGGTAGCGAAGCCGGCCGCGAATCCAGTTGGAATGGATTGCGACCCGCGGCGGCCAGCGCCGGATTGTAGCGGAACAGCGGCCAATAGGCCGATTGCACCGCGGCCTTCTGCTGATCGAGCGCATGCACCAAGTCGTAGCCATGGGCGATGCAGTGCGCCGTAGGCGATGATCAGCGACGGCCCGGGGTAAGCTTCGGCTTCGAGAAACGCCTTCAGCGTATGGGTGTCGTTGGCCCCGAGCGCGACGTGCGCCACGTAGACCGTGCCGTAGGTCATCGCCATCATCGCGAGATCCTTCTTCGCGGCGTGTTTGCCCGCGGAGGCGAACTTGGCCACCGCGGCGCGGGGCGTCGACTTGGACGCCTGTCCACCGGTGTTCGAGTAGACTTCGGTATCCAGCACCAGGATATTGACGTTGCGGCCGGACGCAAACACGTGATCCAGGCCGCCGAAGCCGATGTCGTAGGCCCAGCCATCGCCGCCCACCATCCACACGCTCTTTGCGACCAGTGCCCCAGCGAGCGCCTTCAGATCGCGCAGCTCGGGTTCGTCCTCGGACGCGAGCCGCGATTGCAATTCGGCAACGCGCCGCCGCTGCGCTTCGATGCCCGCTTCGGTGGATTGATCTGCATTCAAGAGAGCAGTGGCCAGTTCATCGCCGATGCGCGCCGAGAAGCGCTGCACCAGTTCACGAACGTACTCGGTTTGCTTGTCGAGCGACACGCGCATGCCGAGGCCGAATTCGGCGTTGTCTTCAAACAATGAATTGGACCACGCGGGCCCCCGGCCGTCACGATTCACCGTGTAAGGCGTGGTCGGCAGGTTGCCGCCGTAGATGGACGAGCAGCCGGTTGCGTTCGCGATCACGGCGCGATCGCCGAACAATTGCGTGAGCAGCTTGATATACGGCGTTTCGCCGCATCCGGCGCAGGCGCCCGGAAATTCGAAGAGCGGCTGGAGCAATTGAATGTCTTTGACATTGTGAAGCGCGAGCGCTTGCCGGTCAAACTCGGGCAGGCCCAGGAAGTAGTCCCAGTTCTTTCGCTCTTGCTCGCGGATGGGCGCTTGCGGCGCCATGTTGATGGCTTTCTTCGCGGCATCGGTCTTGCTTTTGGCCGGGCAGACCTGTACGCACAGGCTGCAACCGGTGCAGTCCTCGGGCGCCACTTGCAGCAGGTACCGCAACTGCTCGCGATCTTTCCAGCGCGCCGGTGAGGACTTCAACGCCGCGGGTGCATCGGCCAGCAATTCGGACGCGCAGACTTTCGCGCGAATCACGGCGTGCGGGCAAACCATCACGCACTTTCCGCACTGGATGCACAGCTCCTCTTCCCACACTGGAATTTCCTGCGCCAGGTTGCGTTTCTCCCATTTGGCGGTACCGGTGGGATAGGTGCCGTCGACAGGCAGCGCGCTCACTGGTAAGTTGTCGCCTTCGCCCGCCATCATCGGAGCGAGGACGCGCTGAACGAAATCGGGGGCTTCGGAAGGGGCGAACGGCTGCCGCTCGATCTCGCTCGCGGCCGACTCGGGGACTTCCACCTGATGCAAATGCGCCAACGCTTGATCCACAGCGGCGTAATTCTTTTGCACCATTGCTTCACCACGCTTGCCGTAGGTCTTCGCGATGGCATGCTTGATGGCGGCAATGGCTTCCTCGCGCGGCAAGGCGCCGCTCAATGCAAAGAAGCAGGTCTGCATTACGGTGTTGATGCGCCCGCCCATGCCATTTTCCTTCGCAACTCGATACGCATCGATCACGTAAAATCGCAGCTTCTTCTCGATGATCTGCCGCTGCACCGCGCGCGGCAGATGCTCCCACACTTCCGCGGGACCGAACGGGCTGTTGAGCAAAAAAACAGCGCCGGGCTCGGCCAGATGCAGCACGTCCACTCGCTCCAGGAACGAGAATTGATGGCAGGCGACGAAGCTCGCCTGTTGGATCAGATAGCTGGCGCGGATCGGCTTACGGCCGAAGCGCAGGTGCGAGATGGTCATCGCGCCGGATTTCTTGGAATCATAGACGAAGTAGCCCTGCGCGTAGTTGTCGGTGTCTTCGCCGATGATCTTGATGGAGTTTTTGTTCGCTCCCACGGTCCCGTCCGCGCCCGAGACCATAGAAGACCGCGCGCACCGTGGATGGATCTTCGGTGGTGAACGCCGGGTCCACTTCCAGGCTGTGATGCGAGACGTCGTCGTTGATGCCAACCACGAAATGATTGCGCGGGTCCGCCTTGCCGAGCTCCGCAAACACCGCCGCAGCCATGGCCGGCGTGAACTCTTTGCTCGCGAGTCCATAACGTCCGCCAAGAACGCGCGGCATCTTCTCGAATGCCGCTGTCTCGATCAGCGCCGTGATCACATCCAGATAAAGCGGCTCGCCGGCGCTGCCCGGTTCCTTGGTCCGATCGAGCACGGCAATCGATTTCACCGTGCGCGGCAATACGTCCACGAATGCCCGCGCCGAAAACGGACGGAACAAGTGGACGTTGACGATTCCGACCTTTTCGCCGCGCGCCGTCAGCGCTTCCACGCACTCTTCCGCCGCCAGTGCGCTCGATCCCATCAGAACGATGACGCGCTCGGCGTCGGCGGCGCCGAAATAGTCGAACAACCGATACTGCCGGCCCGTGAGCGCCGCGAACCGGTTCATCGCACGTCTGCACGATGTCCGGGCAGGCATCGTAAAACGTGTTGACCGTCTCCCGCGCCTGGAAATACACGTCGGGATTCTGCGCAGTGCCGCGCAACACCGGCCGGTCGGGATTGAGCGAGCGTGCCCGATGCGCCCGCACCAGATCATCGTCGATCATGGCGCGCATGTCGTCGAGCGTGAGCTGCTCGATCTTGGCCACTTCGTGCGAGGTGCGGAAGCCGTCGAAGAAATGCCCGAACGGAATGCGCGATTCGAGCGCCGCCGCTTGCGCGATCAGCGCCATGTCCATCACCGCCTGCACCGAGTGCGACGCCAACAGCGCGAACCCGGTGGCTCGCACCGCCATGACGTCCTGGTGGTCTCCGAAGATCGACAGCCCTTGCCCCGCGATCGCGCGAGCTGCGATGTGAAACACTGTGGGCGTCAACTCGCCGGCGATCTTGTACATGTTGGGGATCATCAGCAGCAGGCCCTGCGACGAGGTGAAAGTGGTGGTCAGCGTGCCCGCTTGCAGAGCGCCATGCACCGCACCCGCCGCCCCACCCTCGCTTTGCATTTCGATGACGGCGGGTACGGATCCCCAGATGTTCCGCTCGCCGTTGGACGACCATTGGTCCGCCCACTCGCCCATGGGCGACGAAGGTGTAATGGGATAGATGGCTATTACTTCGTTAACGTGATGAGCAATATAGGCAGCGGCTTCATTCCCGTCGACGGTGATTTGGGTTCGTTTTTTCATATCCACAAGCTCGCGTGCACGCCACCGGCCCCGACAAAGGCTTGAGACTGCTAGGACGTACCCCGCGTACTGGGGCATTTGGCGCACCCTGGAGCCGAAGCTCTCACAATTGCCCGTTACAAAACGATGGGTTAGTACCGACGCATCAAGGAGTTACCCGACGGCAGGCGGCGTGCTTTGCGAGTAACTCCAATGCCCGCGTATCTCGAAAAAATCCAGCCGCCTTCCGACGACAAGCGCTGGAAGATCGTGGCGGCCACGATGAAAAAGCTCGGCAACCGGCCCAGCGCGTTGATTGAAGCGCTGCACACTCTGCAACAAGTTTTCGGCTATCTGGATAAACCGGGTCTGATTTTCGTCGCGGCGGTGCTCAAGGTTCCGCTCAGCCAAGTCTACGGAGCGGCCACGTTCTATCACTACTTCACGCTGAAACCTCAGGGCGAACACACCTGCATCGTGTGTACCGGGACGGCCTGTTACATCAACGGAGCCACGGCGCTGCTGAAATCGATCGAGGCGCGGGAAGGCGTGAAGGCGGGACAAACCACTCCGGACGGACGCCTGAGTGTGCTGACCGCGCGCTGTTTTGGCGCTTGTGGGCTTGCCCCAGTGGCCGTTGTCGACGGCGAGATGGAGAGCAGGCTGACGGCCGAGGGTTTGCAGAAGCGTCTGGAAGGGATCATGCATGCTCGCTGAAGAATTGAAGAGCGTTGGGGAGCGCGAGCGGGAGACAGAAGCCGCCCGGACCGCCTGCATCAGCGTCTGCGCGGCGGCGAGTTGCCAAGCTCTGCAAAGCGAGGAGTTGAGGAAGTCCCTGACCGCGGCGGCGGCGGCGCAAGGCTATGGTCCGGAAGCCTGCACGGTGCGCCAGGTTGGATGCCTGGGCTTGTGCGGAGCCGGTCCGCTGGTGAGCGTGGAACAGTCTGGCAACCCAGGCGGCATTCTTTATCAGCGCGTGCAGGCTTCGGACGCAGACGATATCGTCGCGGCGCTGGAAGGTCCGCCCGTGGAGAGGCTTCGTCTCGATTCGCAGATGCCCTTCTTCACCCGGCAGCACCGCATCGTGCTTGAGAATGCCGGCCGCATCGATCCGGATCGCATGGAAGACTACATCGCGCGTGATGGCTATCTGGCGCTGAGCACGGTGCTGCACGAGATGCAGCCGGCCGATGTGATCGCCGAAGTCGCGAAGGCCGGCCTGCGCGGGCGCGGCGGCGCCGGTTACCCCACGGGTCTCAAGTGGGAGACAGTGGCCAAGGCAGCCGGGTCGCACAAGATGGTGGTGTGCAACGCCGATGAGGGCGATCCGGGCGCATTTATGGATCGCAGCGTGCTGGAAAGCGATCCGCATCGCGTCTTGGAAGGCATGGCGATCGCCGCTTATGCTGTGGGAGCGAGCGAAGGGTACATCTACGTGCGCGCCGAATATCCGCTCGCCGTTGCGCGGCTGAAAACGGCACTGCGCAATGCCGAGCGCCACGGACTGCTGGGCGGCGACATCTGCGGATCGCATTTCAATTTCCGCATTTCGATCCGGCTGGGCGCGGGCGCGTTTGTGTGCGGCGAAGAGACCGCGCTGCTGGCTTCCATCCAAGGCTTGCGGGGAACGCCGCGGCCGCGGCCGCCCTATCCGGCACAGGTCGGGTTGTGGGGCCATCCGACGTTGATCAACAACGTGGAGACTTTCGCGAACATCGCGCCGATCATTCGCAACGGCGGAGCGTGGTTCGCCGGCCTCGGAACCGAGCGCAGCAAGGGCACCAAGGTTTTTGCGCTGGCGGGCAGCATCTGCAATTCGGGCGTGATCGAAGTCCCCATGGGCATGCGGTTGCGCGACATCATCTTCGGCATCGGCGGCGGAATTCCGGACGGCAGGCGTTTCAAAGCCGTTCAGACGGGCGGCCCATCCGGCGGCTGCATCCCAGAACAGTTCCTGGACACGCCCGTGGATTACGAAACATTGACCAGCCTGGGATCGATCATGGGATCGGGCGGCATGATCGTCATGGACGAAACGTCGTCGATGGTGGACGTCGCGCGCTACTTCATGGAGTTCTGCATGACGGAGTCTTGCGGCAAATGCATTCCCTGCCGGGCGGGAACGGTACAAATGCACGAACTGCTCGGCCGCTTTTCCGAGCGTCGGGCGCGGCCTTCGGACTTGCAAATGCTCGAGGCGCTGTGCGACCTGGTGCGCAACACCAGCCTGTGCGGGCTGGGGCAATCGGCGCCAAATCCCGTGCTAAGCACGCTGCGCTATTTTCGATCCGAGTATGAACAAGCCTTGGGAGGAGCGGCATGAGCGTCAGCACTCTCGAAGTGGACGGCAAGATGATCACGGCCGTCGATGGCCAGACCATCTTCGACGCGGCTTGGGACAGCGGCATCCGCATTCCGCGGCTGTGTCACTTGGGTGGGTTGTCGAACGTCGGCGCATGCCGGTTGTGCCTGGTGGAGATCGAGGGGCAGAAGAAACTGCAGCCTTCGTGCATCACCAAGGTCGCTGAAGACATGGTGGTGCGCACGAATACGCCGCAGTTGCGCGAATATCGCAAGCTGATCGTGGAACTGCTGTTCGCCGAGCGCAATCACGTTTGCTCGGTGTGCGTGTTGAACGGCGCGTGCGAACTGCAGACGCTAGCGGCGGACCTGGGTGTGGATCACATCCGCTTGAGCCCGCAATATCCGCACCTCGCTGTCGATCTCAGTCACGAGCGCTTCGGCCTGGATCACAATCGCTGCATCCTGTGCACTCGCTGCGTGCGGGTCTGCGACGAGGTGGAAGGCGCGCATACCTGGGACATCGCCGGGCGCGGCGCCGAGTGCCTGGTGGTTTCCGACATGGGCGATCCCTGGGGCGCTTCCGACACCTGCACCGGCTGCGGAAAGTGCGTGCAAGTGTGTCCCACCGGCGCGCTGTTCTTGAAGGGCAAGACCGTCGCGGAAATGCAGAAGGACCGCAGCTTCTTGAAGTACATCGTGTCGGCGCGGGAGAGGCGAGGGGCCCTGTGAGTCCAAAAGCCAAGCCGCGATTGGCCACTGTGTGGCTGGGAGGCTGCTCGGGCTGCCACATGTCGTTTCTCGATTTGGACGAACGGCTGATCGACCTCGCCGGACTGGTGGATGTTTGCTATTCGCCAGTCGTCGATACCAAGGAGTTTCCCGAGAACGTGGACATCACTCTCGTGGAAGGCGCCGTCGCGAACGAAGACAATCTGCGCGAGATCCGGCTGATCCGGCAGCGCAGCAAGGTTCTAGTGGCCTTCGGCGATTGCGCAGTCACCGGCAATGTTACGGCACTTCGTAATCTATTCAGCGTGGAAGATGTGCTGGATCGTGCATATAAGGAGAACTCGGCGGTGATTTCCGGCCTCCCGCTGGGTGGCGACGGCATCATACCCAAGCTGCTGGACCGCGTTCTTCGCGTTCAAGACGTCGTGCCCGTCGATCATTTTCTTCCTGGGTGTCCGCCGTCCGCTGATACCATTTATTCCTTTGTCGCGGACCTGCTGGCCGGCCAGGCCCCGGCCGCCGAGGGCAGAAAGTTCGGAACATGAGCCGCCGCGTCGTCATTCAGCCGGTAACGCGGATCGAAGGGCATGCCAAGATCTCGATTCAAATGGATGATTCGGGCCAGGTGCAATCGGCGCGGTTTCACATCACCGAATTCCGCGGGTTCGAGAAATTGTGCGAAGGCCGGCCGTTTCAGGAAATGCCGGGGCTGATGTCGCGCGTGTGCGGCATTTGTCCAGTGAGCCATGTGCTGGCAAGCTCGAAGGCGGGCGACATGCTGCTGGGCGTCGAAATACCCGTGGCGGCCGAGAAACAGCGCCGCGTGGTGAACTATGCGCAGGTGCTGCAGTCGCACGCGCTCAGTTTCTTCCATCTTTCGTCGCCGGATCTGCTGCTCGGAATGGATTCGCCGGCTGAAAAGCGCAATATCTTTGGGCTGCTGGAACGCGATCCGGGCTTTCTGCGCCGCGGCATCCGGCTGCGGCAATTCGGCCAGCGCGTCATCGAACTGGTCGGCGGAAAGAAAATCCATCCAGGCTGGAGCGGGCCGGGCGGCGTGCACCGGCAATTCACTGCTGCGCAGCGCGACGAGGTTCTCAAGTGGATTCCCGAATCCGTGGAGTCGCTCTCGATAGCGCTCGATCGCCTGAAGAGCCTGCTCGATTCGTTCCACGACGAAGTGGAGAACATGGGCAACTTTCCGTCGTTGTTCCTGGCCACCGTCAACGCGGACGGAGGCCTCGAATATTACGACGGCACGATTCGCATTGTTGACGGCGCCGGCAACACCATCGCGGACGGCTTAGACCCGAGGCGTTATCACACCTACCTTGCGGAAGCGAGCGAGAGCGACTCCTTCGTGAAAACGCCCTTCTACCAGCCGTTCGGTTATCCGCAGGGGCACTATCGCGTGGGGCCGCTGGCACGGCTGAACGTGGCCAGATTTGCGGGTACGGCGCGGGCCGATCGCGAGCTGCGGGAATTCAAGCATCGCGGCGCTGGAACCGTCTGCCAATCGTTCCATTACCACTTGGCGCGGGTGATCGAAATGCTGCATTGCGTGGAGCGCATCGAAGAGCTGATGGCGGATCCCGATCTTTTCAGCGAGACCATCCAGGCCAAGGCGTCGCTCAACCGGCGCGAAGGAATCGGCTCGTGCGAGGCGCCGCGTGGAACGCTTTTCCATCACTACTGGGTGGACGGGAACGGGCTGATGACCCGGGCCAATCTGCTGATCGCGACCGGGCAGAACGCTCACGCCATGAACCAGTCTGTCGATCAGACGGCGAAGCATTTTCTCAAATTCGGCGCCGATGGCAAGGCGCTCGACGAAGGCTTTCTCAATCGGCTGGAAGCGGCGATCCGATGTTACGACCCATGTCTTTCCTGCTCCACGCACGCGCTCGGGCAGATGCCGCTGGAAGTGGAATTGCTCTCGCCGGCGGGCGCCGTGTTACAGCGCATTGCAAGAGAATCGTAATGCCAGGGCTAGTCATCGCGATTGGGAATCCGCTGCGGCGTGACGACGGAGTGGCGCATCATGTCCATACTCCGCCGGACATCGAACGCCGCGCTGTGCTGCAACTTTCGCCGGAAATGGCCGAGGAACTAGTAGGGTACGATCCGGTGGTCTTCGTCGACGCGGACGTGAGTGCGCCAGAATTGCGGATCGAAGCCGTGGATTCCCTGCCCTCGTCTTCCTCACTGACTCACGTTTGCAGGCCCTCGGAGATCGTCGCTCTCGCGCGGGCTTTGTTCGAATTCTCCGGCCAAGCGTACACTTGCCGCATCCCAGTGAGCGACCTGTCGGAAGGGGAAGGACTCAGCCAGAGCGCGACACAACTCGCCACGCAAGCTGCGCAATCGATTTCTCAATTTCTGACGCCTCACGCCTGCGGATAAAATAGATAGCCGTGCGTAACACGCGGCTTTTCCTCTCGCTGGTGCTGGCGGCGATTTTTCCAGCGGCTTGCTCGGCCCAAGCGAAGTCCCAAACGAACACGGTGCCCGGAGAGTTTATCGCGGACCGGCCGACCCTGGTCTCGCTCGGCTTCGCATGGAACATCACGGGCGACGACAATCGCAACGCGCGCGTGGACGTCACCTATCGCAAAAAGGGCGAGCGCGAGTGGCGCAAGGGACTGCCGATGCTGCGCCTCCAGCATGAACATGTGTTCGGCGGCGCACCGCGCGACGGCGCCAGGGCCTTCTACAGCTTCGTCGCACCCAACATGTTCGCCGGCAGTATTCTCAACCTGGAGCCCGGCACTGAGTATGAATGCCATTTCGTGCTTTCCGATCCCGACGGTGTGAAGGGCAAAGCGGAGAAGACCGTCACCGTGCGGACGCGCTCGGAGCCGCAGCCGGCCTCGGGAGGCCATGTCTATCACGTCTACCCGTTCGATTACAAAGGACCGAAGCAGGAGCCGGCGTTCACTGGTTTACTGGCTGCGTACTTCATGGGATCGGATCAATCCGATCATTCCAACGCCATGCCGCCTCGCGTACAACCCGGCGACATCATTCTGGTTCACGCCGGCGTTTATAAAGACAATCGCTTCAGCTATGGCGGCTTCGATCGCAATCAAGCAGCCTATGGCACGCCGTTTGACGGCACTTACTATCTGACGCAGAGCGGCACGCCCGACAAACCGATCGTCATCAAAGGCGCGGGCGATGGCGACGTGATCTTCGATGGCGATGGCTGCCAGAATCTGTTCAACTTGATGGCCGGGAATTACAACTACTTCGAAGGCATCACGGTTCGAAATACGAACGTCGCGTTTTTGCTCGGGCTAAAGAACATTGCCGGCGCGAGCGGCTTCACGCTCAAGCATTCGCGGCTCGAGAACATCGGCCGGGGCGTGGAAGACGATTGGTCCGGCTCGAAAAACTTCTACATCGCCGACAACGTGTTCATCGGCCGGCACGATCCCAACAAGCTGCACAGTTGGACCGACGCGCCCATTTGGGGCAAATTCCCCGGCTATCCCGCGCCGATCACGTCCGAGTACGCGGTGAAAGTATATGGCCAGGGCCACGTCGTGGCTTACAATTACGCAGCCAACTGGCACGACGGAATTGACATCGCCACCTATGGCGATCCGGACGGGACACCCAATCCGATCCCGGATCGCTTTCCTGTCTCCATCGACTTTTATGGCAACGATTTTTACAACATGGCCGACAACTGCATTGAGGCCGATGGAAGCGCGCGCAACGTTCGCGTATTCGAGAACCGGTGCTTCAACTCCGCCCAGGGCTCCTTCAGCGCACAGCCTATTTTCGGCGGACCGGTGTATTTCTATCGCAACCTGGTTTACAACGGCATCACCGGCGGACCGTTGAAATTCATCGACACGCCCGCGGGCGTCCTGGTGTATCAGAACACCTTCATCGGCCAGGGCCGCTTGATGCGGCCGGCATCCAACGTGCATTTCTTGAATAACCTGTTCTTAGGCGACGGCTACCTCGATCCTGTTTTCAACCTGACGACGTATACCAACTACTCGACGTCGGACTACAACGGATTTCGCCCGAATCCGGGCGTACAGGATGCTTTCGAGTGGAACTCGCCGCGGTTCGAGGTTGCAGCCGATTACGAGCATGACCTTGTAACGCGTCACTTCAAGTCGCTCGAAGAGTATCGCCAAGCTACGCACCAAGAACAGCACAGCGTCTTGATCGATTACGACGTTTTCGCCAATGTCCGCATTCCCGACAAGAGCGATCCGCAGCATCTCTACAAGCCCGAGGATTTCGATTTTCGTTTGAAGCCCGGTTCGCGCGCGGTGGATGCTGGAGTCGAGTCTGCCATCGATCACCGACGGTTTCACGGGCCGTGCGCCGGATCTGGGCGCCTACGAATTGGACCGCCCGCTGCCGCATTACGGTCCGAGACCGTGACTTTGGAGCGGGGTACGGGAATCGAACCCGTGTAAATCAGCTTGGAAGGCTGACGCCCGACCGCTAGGCCAACCCCGCATTAATCGCCAACAGCTACCGGAACCATTGTACGGAACCCCGGCAAACGCGGTCAATTTCGCCCGCGCACCAGTTTCCGCAGGGCCCGCACCGGCAAGGTCAGAGTCTGGCCCAGGCGGAAGGATCGCGATCGCAGAAGCTCACTGATCAGCGAGGAAAATTTCAGCTCGCGTTCATACAAAAACTTGATCTGATCGTCGCGGCGGTCCAGCAACGTGCGGATTTCCTCCACATCTTGATCGCGCAGCGTATAGCCCGCTTGAATATGATCGCCGAGCGGGCGCTGCACATAGACGGTGCTGTGATCGGCGGCGGTCTCCGCTGCCGGCCGATCCTGAGTGTAAAAGTAAACGGCGATCGAACGCCGGGATGCAACCGGCCCGTCTGGCGGCAATTGCACTCGCTCGAATCCGTGCCAGGAGCTTTCGGTGGTTTCAAAAATCACGGCCCGGTTGGCGATCGGAGTCACGCGTTCTACAGCGCCTCCGCCATTTCGAGACCATGGATCGCGAATCAGCTCCAGGCATCCTCCCCAACCCGCATCCCAATCCGGGTTGAGGAACACGATCAGGTTCAAACGGCGATGCCAGCGCCGTTTGGGGTGATAGTTGAAATCGACATGCGGATCGAGTTCCTGCCCGCTCAAGTTTTCGTGCGTTCCGCCACCCACGTATTCCGGATCGTAAAGCAGTTTCGGAATGCCGGTGATCCGGCTCATTAGTTCCAGAAACTCGGAGCCGCGCATCAGTTGATCGAAACGCTGGTAGGCCGGCCCCAGGCGGGGCAAGTCCGGGAAAACGGCTTTGCGGCCGATCTCGCCGTGTTCGTTCACCGCGCGCGAAGCATCAAAGGATGGGAACTTTTCCATCAAGTCGCGGCAGAATTCGTCATCGAGGAAGCGATCGATCACGACGTGCTTGAAGGGTTGCGCCGCTTCAAACTGCCGCGCGAGCGCACCCGCGCAATCCCGAACGCCTGGATGGAGCAACATCAAAGCAGACCCGCGTTCCTGTCAGCCCGATAGATGTCGTGCAGTCGCAGCAGGCCGACGCAGACGCCCGTCGACGGTTCCACCACCGGCAGCACGGAGATCTGCGACGGACGATCCTCCATCAGCCGCAGCGCTTCCTGCAAACGCGCGCCAGGATCGATAGTCGACGGATTCGCGGTCATGACGGCCGATGCGCGCAAGCCGCGAATATCGTCGTGCGACTGCAGGGCGCGGCGGACATCGCCGTCAGTGATGAGCCCAGCCAGGCGATGCGCCGAGTCGATAATACAAGCGGCGCCATGGGGGTAATGCGTCATGGCGATCACCACTTGCTTCAGGGAATCGTCGGGACGGGCCCAGGCGATCTCATCCCGGCCATGCATCACCTCGCGAACCGTCGTCCGCAAACTGCGGCCCAGGTGGCCTCCGGGATGGAATCGTCCGAAATCGTCGACTCCGAAATTGCGCGCGCGCATCAGCGCCACCGCGAGTGCGTGGCCGAGCGCCAACGCAACGGCGGAACTCGCCGTGGGCGCGAGATTGTCTGGATCGGCCTCGCGTTCCACCGACGCGTCCAGGACAACGTCCATCTCGGCGGCCAGCGGTGAAGACGCACTCCCGATGATTCCGATGCGCTGCGACGGGAGCTCGCGCAGAAACGGGATGAGCTCAAGCAGTTCAAACGAATTGCCGCTCTTCGAGATCATTAGCGTGGGATCGCCCGGCGAGTAGAGGCCGAGATCGCCATGGGCGGCTTCCGAAGCGTGCAGGAACACGGCCGGAGTCCCGGTGCTGCACAGCGTGGCGACAATCTTGCGCGCCACGTGGCCGGATTTGCCGAGCCCCGTGACGACCAGCTTGCCCGAATGCGCCAGGATCAGCTCGACGGCGCAGGAGAGATTGCCGTCCAATCGCCGCGAGGCTCGAATCACGGCATCGGCTTCGATTTGCATAGCCTTCCGGGCTATTTCGAGCCAGACGGAGGCCGGTGCGTTTGCATCCATACAGTAGACTCAACCATCATCGCACTGGAGTAGAGCGGGCCGCCCGGCGAGAAAATCAAAACTGTCTCTAAAGGAAACTCGGGGCCCGCCGATAAGTTGGAGTAAGAATAAGGTAAAAATGCTACCAGGTCTTACAACGGTTTCGCTGCCTCAAACCTACTGCTGGTCGTGCCATTTGTCGACGCGCTCAGACATGGTGCGATGCCTGCATTGCAACCGTCCTCTCAACCAGGCGTCTCCCGCGCCCAAGCGGGCGATCCGCAAGACAAAAATCCTACGCCGGGCGAGCTGAGCGTCACTCATAACGCAGAGCGACTACCGGATCGAGACTCGCGGCCTTGTTGGCCGGCCAGATTCCGAAGAACAGCCCAATCCCCATCGACACCACCACGCCCAACACGGCCGCCCACCAGGGCACCGCGGTCGGCAGCGCCGGATACGCCATCCGGACCACAAACGATACAAACCACCCGATGGACATTCCGATCAAGCCCCCCAGGCCGGTAAGCACGACGGCTTCGGTGAGGAACTGCAGCACGATATCCGCACGCTTGGCGCCGATGGCCTTGCGAACTCCGATTTCACGCGTGCGCTCGGTCACCGAGACGAGCATGATGTTCATCACCCCGATGCCACCCACCAGCAGGCCGATCGAACTCATCACCACCATCACCAGCGCCACAATCGCCGTGATGCTGTGGAACTGCTCCACTAACTGGTCCGACGTGGTGATGGAAAAGTCGTCCGGCTTGTTGGGCGGATCGTGCCGTTGGATGCGGAGCACGGCGGTGGCTTCGTCGACAGCGGCCGGCAGGCGGCCGGGCTTGGCAATGATCACCAGCAGGTTTTCCTTCGACGCCGGAAACAGTTTGTGCATGCTGAAATACGGCAGCATGACGCGGACGTCGTCCTGGCCGGGAAAGGACGCCCCAGGCCGCTTCACGACACCAACGACTTCGAACTTGTGGCCGTTGACGTCGATCCACTTGCCGATCGGGTCTTCGCCGTTCATGAGGGCGCGGGGGACGTCGGCGCCCAGGACGGCCACAGGCATGTGGTGTTGGTTCTCGACGTTGGTGAAGAATCGCCCTTCTGAGATCTCGGCCTGGCCGCTCTCCGCGTAAGACTCTTCGGTGCCGAAGATATTGGCTTGATACAGCTCGTTGCCTTTGTAGCGCGCAATGCTGATCTGCGGCCCGTTTCCCAACTGATTTGGGATTAAGTACGGGCTCACGGCCTGTACCGATGGGCAGCGGGCGGCGATCGCGACACCATCCGCATAGGTCAGCGGCTTGCGCCGGGCCTCTTCGGCGGTCAGCCGGTGAAATGCGATCGGAGCTTTGAAGATCATCGCGGTGTTGGTGCCGAAACTCATTAGGACACCGGTGACGGCGCCATCCAGGCCCGCGATGATGGATCCGACGCCGATGATGGTCCCGGTGCCGATAATCACGCCCAGCACTGTAAGGAACGAGCGCATCTTGTGTTCCCGCACGGTGGCCAGCGCCAAACCGATCGCCGCGCTCAATTCTACCCAGGTCATTTATTCCACCGTCAGCTTTCTATCCTGAGGGCCTCGATCGGATCCAGTTTTGAGGCTTGCTGCGCCGGATAAATTCCGAAGAACAGGCCGACGGCGGTAGACAAGGACAATCCGACCAGTACCGCGGAAACCGGCACGGCCATGGGAACTGCCGTGAAATTTCGCACCATGGTTGCGATGATCCAGGCCAGAACCACGCCGATCAATCCTCCCATGCCCGCCAGCATGGACGATTCCATGAGGAACTGGTTCAAGATATCCTGGCGGCGCGCGCCGACCGATTTGCGGATACCGATTTCGTGCGTGCGTTCGCTAACCACGGCGAGCATGATGTTCATGATAACCACGCCGCCCACCACCATAAATATGGACACGATCGCGACAGCGGTAGCGGCGATGGCGTTGGTGAGCTGGTCAAAGGCGCTGACCAGCGCGTCGGACGAGAGAATGGAAAATGTATCGTCCTGCCCCGGCTGCTCGTGCCGCCGCGCTCGAATCAGCATGCGCATTTCGTCTTTAGCCTGCTCCAGCACTTTCTGATCCACCGCGCGGGCTGCGTATTCGATTCCCGTTCGCGATCCGTAGATCTGGAAGTATGTTCCGATTGGAATGTCGACAAACCCGTCCTCCGACTGGCCGAACACGCTGCCTTTCGCCTTGGCTACGCCAATCACGGTAAACGGCCGGCCTTCAACTTTGATGTCTTTGCCGATCGGATCCGCGTCGCTGAACAGATTTTGCGCCACATCGGCGCCGATCACAGCAACCGCGGAGCGGTGCCGATCTTCTATGTCGGTAAAATAGCGCCCATTCGCGATTTCGGTGTCGCCCAGCACCGCCCAATTGGAAGTGCCTCCATTCAGAGAGATTTGGGTCAGGGTTTGCGATCCCAGGGAAACGCTCACACTGCGGCCCGCGCTCATCCCAAAATCCTGGGTGAGCGTGGCGTGTTCCTTCAAGTATTGGAACTCGTCCTGGCTGAGCTCCGGATTCCTCTTCTGCATTTGCAGGAATTTCTTCGGATCGAAGTTGCCGAGGAACGCGATCTTCACGATTCGAAATCCGTCCGAACCCATGCTGGTGACTGTGTTGGCGATGTACACATCCATGCCATGAATCATGGCCATCACCGCGATCAGCGTGGTGGTAGCAAGAATGATGCCGAGCAGCGTCAGAAAGCTGCGCAGCTTGCTCGAACGGAGCGAATCCGCCGCGACCGCCGCAGCTTCGAGAAACGATGCGTTTTGTCTTGAAGGATTTCCCACTCAATTAAGAGACGAAACCGGCTGGAACCTTGTTCCGTACTTCCAATACCCAGTGTACGAGAACCTGATCGAGCCAGAAGCGCGGGTTCGTCTTAGAGATGAACCCGAGGTGCCCCCCATACTCAGTGGCGATGAGGCGCAGGCGGGGATTGGCCGCGAATGCCGGGTGATCGTAGACGGCGAACGGGATCAGCGGATCGTCCTTGGCCTGGACCACAAGAGTGGGCACGCGGATGCGCTCCAGGAACTGATTGGCCGACTGCGTGGCGTAATAATTGTCGGCGCTGCCGAAGCCGAATGCTTTGGCCGTGAAGCGATCGTCAAAGTCGTAAATGTCGTGAACCTGATCCAGGCCGCTCAGATCGAACAGGCCAGGAGCAAGCCGCTCTTTCACGCGGACGCGCTCCTTGAGACGCGCGACGAACCTCCGGGCATAAATGATGTTGGAGGGGCTATCAAGCTGCCGGACGCAGGCCGCCAAATCGATGGGCGTTGAAGTGGCCATCACTCCGGCAATCATGTCCGAGGCCGATTCGCCCAGTTCGCCAGCCAGCTTCAACACCACGTTGCCGCCTAGAGAGAATCCTGCGAGAAAGATCGGGATGCCCTGGGGGAGCTGGCGAATTACCGCAAGAAGATCCGAGGTCTGGCCTGAATGATATAGGGTCTTGCCGGAGAGGTGCTCGGTGCCGCCGCAACTGCGCATGTTGAATCGATGAGCGGCGCACCCGGCTTCGAGCGCGGCCTGCGCCAGACTGCGTGCGTAACCGGCGGCGCTGGACCCTTCCAGACCATGCACCAGAATTAGATGCGCGACCGGCTCGCCCTCCGGCGCCTGGGAATCCACACGGACCTGAACGCCCGGCTCCGTATCGTAGAACTTGGTTGTGACCGGAAAGCGCTGCTCGTCCAGATTCCTGCGCCAGTAGTTGCCGGCGATGGTGAGCAGGTGAGGATTCTTGAAGAAGGGGATAAAGGGCCGCAAAGGACCATTTTAGACAGGCTGGGGGCCGGGCGGAAAAAAGCGGCTGGATCCTGCTTCTCAGGGAAGCGCCAAGGTAACGTCGTGGTGGAGCGGGTGCTCAGGAATGATAATAATCGATTCCTGGGTATATTTTCGTCCAGCGACTTCAATTGATAGTGAGTAAGTTCCACGCGGCAACGAAAGCGTGTAGTCGCCCTTGCTGCCGCTCTCCGTCACGAATTTCGCGCCGGTATCGGTGTTCTTAACCTCGACGGGTGCGCTCTCAACCATGCGGCCCAGGCGGTCAGAAATAGTTCCCGAAAGGCTCCCGTGGTCCGATTGGGCAAACGTGACTGCGGCAACGGCTAGCAGACAGATTGCGATCAGAACAGCGCGCATGCGGATCTCCCGCAGGAAAGTCTACGCGGTTCAGATGTGGGTGTCAATGCTTCCGTCACGGGTTTTTTGTCGATGCCGTGACGGGTTTTGTCGTGATAGGTCTAGGCGCGCCCCACTTACGGAAAAAGCGAGGGGACAGCCAAGGGAACCGTCCCCCCGAAGGGACACAAGACGCTTTAGAGCGGCCGCTGACCGCACCGGCGGAGCCACACTAGGCGCGCCCGAGTCAACGACCGCCGCTCTGGATTAACTATCGGTGAAGAGTAGGGAAAGCTACAGTGAGAGATTGGTCTTAGAGCAGAGAAGAAATCTGCCTTAAGCCTTGCTAGCCGCTGAGGTTATGCGCAGGCCGTATCCAGGATCTTCTGGATCAGCGCGTCATACGGCAGACCCGCGGCTGCGGCCGCCTGCGCGAAGTCGTCTTCGCACGCCAGCGACGGATTCGGATTGGCCTCGATCACCACCACTTCGCCGGCTTGCGTCAGGCGCACGTCGACGCGGCCGAAGCCCCGAATCTTCAGCACGCGATACACCTTCCGCGCGAGCCGCGCCAACTTTTCTTCGACGCCCGCCGGAAGCTCCTTGGCCGGCCCATTTTGAATGCCCCACTTCTTGCGGTAGGTGTCGTCCCACTTGGCCTTGAACGTGGCGAACTTCGGCGTGTCTTCGGGCACATCGTGAAAGAAGATCTCGCGCGGCGGAAAGACCGTGAGTTTGCGGTTGCCCATCACGCTCAAGTACAACTCGCGGCCCTCGATGTATTCCTCGATCAGTGCGTCGCAATGGAATTTCTCGTGGATGAAACGCGCACGCTCCAGCGCCTCCTCCTCGCTCTTGGCAAACGAGGCCTTGGCGATTCCATCGGACGACTCCTCGCCCACTGGCTTCACGAACGCTGGATAGACGAAGCGGCGCAAGCGCTTCAAAGGACGCTGCTCGGTGGAGATGACGAAATGCGGAACGCGCACGCGATGATACGCCAGTACCTTTTTGGCCAGCGCCTTATCCTTGCACAGCATCAGACCGTCCGGACGCGCTCCCGTGTATTTCACGCGCATCAGCTCGAGCAGCGCGGGAATGTTCGGCTCATGCGCGCGGTTGGAGTGGAAGGACTCGGTGAGATTGAAGACTACCTCCGGCGCGAAAGTCTTCAGCTTTTCCAGGATGCACGCGACGTCGTCGAAAACCGCCAGCGTATCTACTTCGTGGCCCAAGTGCTGCAAGCAGGCCAGGACGTCAGCTTCGGTCGGCTTGTCCTCTTGTTCCTTCAGCTCTTGTGGAGAAAACGTACCAGCGGCTGCGACAGCATGATACGCCACGTCGAACAGGACCAGGACTTTCACGATTAGACAGACCTCTTGAAGCGGCCCGTGTGCAAATGATTGGTGACCATCGCGGATAGATATGCCGCCAGCTCAAACGAGACGCGCGACCGCTCCGGAGGCGGCGGAATGGTCAGCTTCAGCTCCTGGCAGCGGTCGATCAACTTGCGCACCAACATGTCCACCGTGTATTTGTGCTGTCCGGTCCAGCGGACGAGAGATCAGACCAGCATGGGACGATTACGGCGCATAATCTTTGCGGCGGACTCCCAGTTCGGTTCACCTGTTCCGAATATAACGCGCAGATCGGCGTCATAGAAGTCCGGAAAATCCTCGGCGTACAGTTTCCGGCGTTCGGTGTAGTAGCGCGCGAGCGTTTTCTTCAGGCGGCTGGCTTCATAGATGCGCCGCGCACGATTCACTTTGACCGGTATGTTCTTGGCCTCTTCCATCAGGCAATGCACGAATTCGAGTTTGTCCAGCGCCTTCCATCCGCGATACTGTTCGCGCCACTGCTCCGGCGTCAGCGAAAGCCAGACCGCGAACGTTTCGGCGAAGTCCTCATCGGGATGAGCTTGTGCATACCAATTCGGCAGATTGCGCACAAAACCTTTACTGTAGGGGCGGGGCTGGTAGGTTTCGGGAGCATATTCGGTTTCGGGACTGCCGAACACGGCGTGCCAATCGGCGCGTGAGGAGAATCGATAGGCATGATCGATGGCATGGCCGCTCTCATGCCGCAACAGTTGCTGGCACCACTCCGGCGTGCCGCCTTCCACCTGAAGCATCTGGTGCATCTCGAGGGTCTTCAGACGGGGATGAGCGAGATAAAACGGAATCGCGATGGTCGGAGCGCCGGCGGGCGAAAACCATTCGTCCCCGAGGTAGCACGCAGGACGAAAGGCCAGGCCATGCGCGCCAAGTTCATCGTAGAGCTGCGCCACGCGGCCCTCCAGCTCGCTGCCTGGAATGCGCACACCCAGATCGCATATGCGCTTCTGGAGAAGCTCGTCGTCTTTTAAGCTCGCCCAGGTGAGGGCTGTCCCGGCGGGCTGCTCTTGGCCACTGGCCGGAGGATCGTGTCGCTCCACGGCTTTCATCCTAGCGCAGAGCCCAACTTTAGAATGCGCCGGCGCAAAGCCGGATCGGCGAGCAGAGCACGAACATAAGTCGATTCCTCCGCGGCGTTCTTTGCGCGCTGAATCGCAGGCGGGAACGGCGACTGCCGTAGCGCCATAGCCGCGCGGCGCGTTTCGAAACGATCCCAATCGCCTGGGTGCGGCAAGATGCCGGAACCGGGGGCTTCGTAGATCATCCACCCTTCTGCTAAACGCTTGAGCGTTCGTGCCGGCGTGCGATGTCCGGCATCGGCACGCATTTTGGATTCCTCAGCATCGAGCAACTTCGCCACTTTCGGATTCGCGGGCCGGAACCCGAGCTTGCGATAAAACCAGAACGCGCCCGATTCGATGGCCTCTTCGTTGTGATGGCCAATCTGATATGGATCGACCGCGAAGCACGCGGCGCCCAGCAACTGGTGAAACAAGCGTAACAGGCGAGCGTACAGCCACGCGGTCTCACCCTCCCGGAACGTGTAATAGAGGTTGAAGCCGACCTCCATGTGCTCGAACAAGGTCAGGCATTCGATATAGCCGATCGGGACGCCGTTCTTAAAGAACATTCCGGCGTGATAGGCGCGCAATGGAAGACGGTGCTCGGGTGGGACGCCGCAAACGTAAACCTCGACGCCGCGGCCGAAATCGCAGCGAACCACATGCGCCGGATCGCCGAACGTGAACCCGTGCAGTTCGCGATAGCGCATAGCGGAAGTCTCGCGCGCGAAGTCGAGCAGCTTTTCGCCTTCCGCGCGGCTGAGCTTTTCTATCGGAAGCCGGGGCGCTGCAAGCTCACCGGCCAGCGACACGTCAGAGCGGCGGATCAGCGCGGCATCGTGGAAGAATGGCTTGCGGCGCCCGGGTAACCGGCCGTTTGTGCGCGTGGCCCGTGATTCGCCGAGCTGCCAGCGGACGAAGAGCTTGGCTTGCGCGAACAGCTCCGCGCTGTCGATTTGCGACAGAAGCCAGCGCAAATCCGAACCCGCGGCCCCGCGCTTCGCCGACCGAAACCAATCCATATAAGGAATGTTCGCTTCCACCAACAAGTCTTCGTTCGCAAATGGATGCAACCGGCTCAGCAGCGGCGCGAGCAGAGCGGCATCGTAGTCATCCCAATCGATTTCGACGGCCCTGGGATGGTGCTCGGCCAGCCAGCGCGTGATCTCGTAGCTGAAGCCCGCTGAAAACGCCGTGCCCGCGATACCGGAAACATTCGGCTCCTCGAAAGGCGTCAGGTCCCCGCCCGCCCGCCGCAATTGCGCGATTTTCTTCGGGATCGCGGCCAGCAACTCATCGGTGAGCCTCAGCACCTCGGAGTTCGGCGGATACGCCCGAAAAAACAGCAGCGCTTCGTGAAAGCGAATGAGCGAAGCCGCGTCGGGGAATCGCGTGCGGCCGAGTTTCAAGAGCAGTGGCGGCAGAGACGCTTGTTCCGTCGACCCAAAGGCGCGTTTCAAGGCTTCAAGGCGATCCAGATCCATCGGGAGTAGACTATCAGAAGCCATGCGACTCTCTCTCACAACTCTTCTGCTCTTCGCGACCAGTTTCGTTCTTTCGGGGCAAGACGCCAAGCTGTACGTGGTCACGCACGTGGACCTCACTCCCAACTATCTGGCCGACGGGCCCCCCTTGCTACAGAAGTTCGCCGCCGACAGCCGCAAGGACAAAGGTATTGTGCGATTCGAGCTGCTCCAGGATCGTTCGCGGAAGAACCATTTCACGATGGTAGAAGTCTGGGAGGATCAGGCGGCGTTCGACGCACACCTGGAGGCCGCTCACACCAAGCAGTTTCGAGAGAAGCTTCAGCCGATGTTGGGAAGTCCTTTTGACGAGCGTTTACACAGCATCATGCAATAGGCGATCCGCCAGGGTCACTGCGCGGCCGACAATTCTTTGACCAAATCGTACAGGAACGTCTGGCCTTCGTAAAACGAATTCACATTCATGCGCTCGTCGCGGCCATGCGCGCGCACGTCGTCGCGATCGCTGAAGAAACCCGAAACACCATAAGTGGGAATGCCCACAACACGCAAGTATCGTCCATCCGTCGCGCCCGTGCTCATCACGGGAATCGTCAGGACGCCGGGCCACAGCGTGTCGCTCCAACGCGCGACCGCTTTCAGAACATCCGGCCGCATGGGAGAGGCCGGCCCCACTTCCACCTCGCCCTGCACGCGGATCGCGACCTGCTCGTCGGCCACTACCTGCCGCAACGTTTTCTGCACGGACTCAATGGAATCGCCCGGAAAAATGCGGCAATTTACGTTCGCCGTGGCTAGTTGCGGCAGCGCGTTCAGTGCATGCCCGCCAGCCAGCTCGGTGGCGACACAGGTTGTCCGCAACATCGAATTCCAACGCGGCGAGGCGGACGCGATCCGCTGCATCGCTTCTCTGGCGACATCCCCAGAGCCATCAGCGACCTTTGTGAGATCCTCGCGAAACGATCCGTCCTCCACCTTCGCCATCTCGCGAAAATATGCGCGCGTCACTTCATCGGTCTTCAGCGGGAAGCCGTAGCGCGAAAGCCTCTCGATCGCGGTTGCCAGACGATAAATAGCGTTATCGGGCACGGGCACCGAGCTGTGCCCGCCCTTGTTGCGAACTTCAAAACGGAAATCGGCGTAGGATTTCTCGCTCACCTGAATGTTGTTCGCAATCTTCTTGCCGGCCACCATCATGCCGCCACCGCCTTCGTTCAGGCACAGATCGGCGTCGATCAACTCGCGCTTGTTCTTAAGCAACCAGGTAACACCGTTGTAGGGACCGCCGCCCTCTTCGTCCGCCGTCAGCGCAACAATGATGTCCCGCGCGGGCTTGTATCCTTCGCGCTTATAGCGAATCAGGTTCGCGATCCACACCGCCGCTTGCGCCTTGTCGTCGGCCGTGCCGCGCCCGTAAAAGTAGCCGTCCTTCTCGATGAACTGAAACGGATCGATGGACCAGTCCTCGCGATTCGCCTCCACTACATCGGTATGAGCCAGTAAAAGTATGGGCCGGCGCCCTCCGGTTCCGTGGTACCGAACCACCAGATTCGCCTTCTTCGGGCTGGCTCCGCCAACAAAAATGTCGGCTTCCGGAAAGCCCGCGGCGCGCAACCGGGCGGCCACTGCTTCCGCCACCGGGGTGGTTGAGCCGGTGCTGTAGCCGGACCGGATCTCGACCATTTCCTTGTATATTTCCCGCGCCAACTGGCGATCCGCATCGGGCGGCAGAACCGCGGCTGAAAGTCCGATGCCCGATGCAAGAAGCACAGCGATGCGGCGCATGCGCGGATTGTAGCATGCCGGTTAACGGGCTGAAACCTTGAAACCGGAGCGCGTCCGCACCGTCTGTTACTATGACAATCGTGCGCGTAAAGGTGCTGTTTTTCGGTATGTTGAAGGATATCGTCGGCCTTGCTGAAGACCACATTGAAGTGGCCGACGGCGCGCGTGTCGACTCCGTGTTCACGCGTTATGCGCGCGATTTCCCGAGGCTCACGGATCTGGAATCGAGCATCGTTTTGGCATGCAACCAGGAGTTTTGCGACCGTTCCGCCGCGGTCCGCGAGGGCGACGAGATTGCATTCCTGCCACCGGTCAGCGGGGGCTCTGGCCGCTACACCCACGAGATCGCCGACACTGATACGGGATGCTTCTTCGCCCTGACGCGCGAGACTATCGACACGCAGGGCCTCGGCGCGCCAGTTGCTTCGCGGCGAGGACGGGGCGATCGTGGATTTCGAGGGCGTGGTGAGAAACAACACCAAAGGCCGCGCCACCAAGTTCCTGGATTACGAGTGTTACGAGCCCATGGCCGTCAAGATGATGGCCGAAATCGGGCGCGAAATCCTGGCCACGCACGCCATCGGCCGCATCGCCATGGTGCATCGCCTGGGACGCTTGCAAATCGGCGAAGCCAGCGTTGTGGTGGTGGTCACCGCGCCGCATCGCAAGCCCGCGTTTGAAGCGGCGCTGGAAGGCATCAACCGGCTCAAGCGCATCGTTCCCATCTGGAAGAAGGAGCACTTCGCCGACGGCGAGGTTTGGGTGGAAGGGGAATGGGACGAGTCCGTCCTGAAGAAGTGATCCGCGCCTGCGCTTGTTTTTTCGTCACGGCTCTAGGCCTGTGCGCGCAGCCACCCGCCGCCGCAGGCAAGAATGACCGCGTCATCCGCGTCAACGTGCGCCTGGTGCGCATGCTGGTTACGTAAAAGATGCCGCCGGTCAACTCATCGGCTCGCTGAACAAGAGCGATTTCGCCGTCTACGACAATGGCGTCAAGCAGGATATCGCGGTCTTCGATCGCGAAACCGAGCAGCCTTTGTCGGTCGCGATGCTGGTGGACACCAGCGCTTCCACTGGCATCCAATTGCGCTATGAACTGGATTCGGTGAGCCGGTTTCTCAAAGTCCTGCTCGGCGAAGGCAACCCGGACGACACCGTGGCCCTCTACGGTTTCAACTGGCAAGTCACGCTGCTGAGCAGCTACACACGCCGGTTCGCGCGCGTGGACGCGATGCTTAAGCAACTCAAGTCCGAGGGCGGCACGTCGATGTACGACGCGATCTTCCTGGCATCGCGCGAACTGGAATACCGCAACGGGAGGCACGTCATGGTGCTGGTGACGGACGGCGGAGACACCACCAGTTCGAAGGACTATCATCAGGCGCTTGAGTCCGCGCAACTGGCCGACGCGATCCTATATCCTGTGCTGGTGGTCCCGATCACGAACGACGCCGGCCGCAACATCGGCGGTGAAAACGCGCTGACGACGCTCGCCGCGGGCACGGGTGGCCACGTCTTCACGCCGAATCTGGGGGCGCAGCTCGATCGCGCTTTCGACGACATTTTGCGCGAATTACGGACGCAATATCTGATCGCTTTTTATCCCAAGGACGTCCCGCCCACCAAGGATCGCTTTCACACTTTGAAAGTGACGGTGCAGAGCAACTCGGCTAACCGTGGTTTGCGCGTCACAACACGCAGTGGCTATTATGGGGAATCATATGAGTCCAGATCGGGCCTGGGGCAATGAGGTGGAGGATTCCGTGAAAGCGAAAACGAAAGCCCCGGAGCAGACCTTCGAAGAGGTGAAGTACCTGCGCTACCTGATCGACAAGGCCATTCCGGTGCGAATCCGTCTCAGCAGCAATGAAGAGGTGGTGGGCGTGATCGAGTTCTACGATGCGAACTTCATTCGCGTGACGCGCGAAGGCGCTCCCAACCTTTTCCTGTACAAGCACGACATCAAGTATTTGTACGAAGAACCGGAAGCCTGACGCCGCGCCGCGGCAAAAACGCCAGATCGACATCCAATGTCTTCTTACCTCGAGATCAGCGCGGAGATCGCCCGCGAAGCCGGCGCGCTGCTGCACGGATTCTTCGAGCGACGGATCGGTTTTGAGTTAAAGGGCGAGTTCGATCTGGTGACGGAAGCCGATCGCGCCTCCGAAAAGCTAGTCATTGAGCGGTTGCGCGCGCATTTTCCAACGCATTCCATCGTCGCCGAAGAAAGCGGCGGGCACGCCGGCGAATCGGCCGAGTATTGCTGGTACGTCGATCCGTTAGATGGCACCACGAATTTCGCGCACGGATTCCCGATGTACAACGTTACCCTGGCGCTCGAAAAGGCCGGCGAGATCATCGCGGGTGTGATCTTCGATCCCGAACGCAACGAGATGTTCGCTTGCGAGCGCGGATCGGGCGCGGAGTTGAACGATCGCCGCATCCATGTCTCGAACGTGCGCCACATCGACGACACGCTGGTCGCCACCGGATTTCCCAGCCGCAAGCGGCACCAGAACGTGAATGTGCACTTCTACTATCAGCTCGCAATGATCACGCATGGCGTACGCCGCGCCGGAGCGGCTGCGCTCGACCTCGCGTATGTAGCCTGCGGCCGATTGGACGCCTTCTGGGAATTTGGCTTGAATCCGTGGGACATGGCCGCGGGCACTTTGCTGGTCACCGAAGCGGGCGGAAAATGTTCCGATATGCACGGAGCGCCGGCGCGTTTGCGAGGCCCACACTTACTGGCCGACAATGGCGCAGTGCACGAAGCCATGCTCGAAATATTCGGCGAAGTATTTCGCCGCGAGTACCGCTATGCCATGCCTGTTATCGAGTAGCGCCGGCCAACCGCCGGATTCCTTCACGAATCGACCGCTCGCCAATCGCCGAAAATCCCAGAATAAACTCGCCGCGTGGCGGCTCTCCAAGATAGCAGCCGCCCGAGTTGACGATCTGGACCTTCACCGCCGCGGCCTTCCCGGCGATCCCTTCGTCCTGAAAGTTCACCAACAGGTGCATGCCCGCCGCGTCGCCACGAATTTTGACGCGATCGCCGAAGTAACGATCCAGCGACTCCACTAACGCATCCCGTCGGGCTCCATAAATGCGGCGCATACGGCGAATGTGGCGCTCCAAGTGTCCTTCGGCGATGAAGTCCGCGAGCGCGGCCTGATCTGGAACGTGTGTGTGCCGGTCCGCCAGCCATTTTGCGCGCCGCAGCCGTTCGACCAAACCCTCCGGTGCGATCACGTATCCGATCCGCAACGACGGAAACATTACTTTCGAAAACGTTCCGATGTAAATCACAGCCACTCCGGTCGCCAATCCCTGCAGCGATGGTAACGGTGGCCCGCTGAAACGATACTCGCTGTCGTAGTCGTCTTCCATGATGACTGCGTTATGCAGGCGCGACCATTCGATCAACTCCAGCCGTCGCGTCAGCGACATCGCGACTCCGGTTGGAAACTGGTGCGACGGCGTGACGTAGACCACCCGCGCTTTGCCGCCCAAATCGCGAATCACAATCCCGTTCTCATCGATTCGCCCCGGCCGCAGCCGCGCGCCATAGCCCGCGAAGATACGATGCGCGCCGTGGTATCCCGGATTCTCGATGGCCGCTTCGTCGCCCGGCTCGAGCAACAGCCGAACGCACAGATCGATGCCTTGCGCCGAGCCGTTCACTATGATCACTTGGCCGGGCGTGCATCGCACCGCGCGCGACCGCGATACGTAAGCCGCGATTTCCTTCCTCAGCGGCTCGTAGCCCGCGGATTCATCGGAATAATCAAACAGCTCGGGCGTCGCCGACCGCAGCCGCCGCATCACCAACTTGCGCCAGATCGCGATCGGGAAAAGTTCCAGATCCGGGCGCCATTGCGTGAAGCGAATCATCCCAGGCGGAGCCGGCGGATAGAAGAAATCTTCGTTCAGCCCGGCGCCGTAACGCGAGAGCCGGATTGCGGGAACCTCCTCGGCTCGTGGAGCGTGCTTGTGGCTGGGCAGCGATAAGTCATCAGGAAGTTCGCGGCAGACGAACGTGCCCGATCCCTTCGAGGATTCCAGGTAGCCTTCCGCAATGAGCTGGTCGTACGCTTGTGTGACCGTACTGCGCGAAACAGAAAGCGCGGTGCATAGCTCTCGTGTCGAAGGAACGCGCTCGGCCCGCCGGAAACGGCCGGTCAGGATTCCCTTGCGCCACTGATCATAGATCTGGCGGTGCAGCGGCGCTGAGGACGTCCGGTCGAGCAGGATGGCTGCGCGCATGAATCGAGGCCCCGAAAGTGGACTGTTCCAGATTACCAAAAGTGGATCTTTCACCGGTCCATCCCTTGGGCTAAATTCGATACACCATGGAAACCTCGACAGCGTCCTACCCACCCACCGAACGAACCCAAGTGCGGCGCCGACCCACGCGCGGCGTCTATGACAAAGCGCAGGTGCACGCCATCCTGGACGAAGGCTTCATCTGCCATGTCGGATTCGTGAACCTGATTGACGGACAGCCGTACGTCATCCCGACCGCGTATGCTCGCTCGGGCGAGCAGATCTACATTCACGGATCGCCCGCCAGCCGCGTGATGGGCGTGGCCAGCCGCGAGCTGGATATGTGCCTGACGGTCACATTAGTGGATGGCTTGGTCCTGGCCCGCTCGGCGTTCCACACATCCATCAACTATCGCTCGGTCGTCGTGCTGGGCAAAGCGCGCCATGTCTCCGATCTCGACGAGAAGCGGGAAGCGCTGCGGCTCTTCACCAATCACGTCATCGCGGGCCGATGGGAACAGGCCAAGCAACCGACGGACCAGGAACTGAAAGCCACCAGCGTCCTGGCACTCCCGCTCGACGAGGTTTCGGCGAAGGTGCGCACCGGCCCGCCGATCGATGACGAAGAAGACTACGCGCTGCCGGTGTGGGGCGGCGTGGTTCCTGTGATCCAGTGCTTCGGCGAACCAATCCCGGACGGCAGAGTCCAGCTTGGCATCGCCGCGCCAGAATTCTCCCGCTAGCGAACACAAACCCAACCCAACCAGGTAACGGCTGGTATGATGCTGGAATGTTGCGCCAGTCGATAAGGTGTTTGCCGCTGATACTTTGCCTGGCGTCAAGTCTTTTATCCCAGTCGTCCACGACAGCAATTGTCGACATCAACGTGGTCGATGTCACTCGCGGTGAAATTCACTACGGCCAGACCGTAGTTATTACGGGCGGACGCATCCAGGCGATCGCTCCTTCGGGCAACGCTCAAATTCCCGCGAACGCCGTTCGGGTCCCGGGAGAGGGGCGCTACCTCATGCCTGGCTTGTGGGACATGCACGTACATCTGCGCAGCGACCGCAAAAACCCTACCATTCGGATGGCAGACGAGAACGCTGCCGTGCTCGACCTGTTCCTTCCCAATGGCATCACCGGAATCCGGGAGATGGGTGGCGATCTCTCGGACAACGTACTGGAGTGGCGAGATGAGATCGCGGCAGGTAAGCGCTCGGGCCCCCGAATTCTTACTGCCGGACGGAAGATCGATCGGGAGCCGCCAGTCTGGCCCGGGTCCTTGGGCGTAAAGACAGAGGCGGAGGCTCGGGAAGCTGTCCGTCAGTTGAAGCAATCCGGCGCCGATTTCGTGAAGATCTACTTCAGCGATGTCACGCCTGAGGTGCTGCACGCGGTGATCGACGAAGCCCACAAACTCCACCTCCGGGTCACCGGGCACATGCCCACAAACATGTCAATTCAGGAGTTCGTCGAGACTGGGGCGGATGGTATGGAGCATGCCCAATATCTGCCCGCGGCGGAGCGGGACGAGTACGATCGCTTCGCAAAAGAGCGCGCTCACCGGCGGGATACTCCGTGGGCGATGGATACGCTCGAAACCACCGCCCGGCTCCTCGCCATGGAAGACAACAAGCAGAGCGAGGCGGTTTATCGCCGCATGGCGGAAAAGCAGTTCTGGGTCACACCGACGCTTACCGTTTACGAGCACGAGATCGAGCAAGCTTCCCGCGACTACGAGCAGGATGCCAGGAAGCGATACATCTTTCCCTCCATCTGGGCGTCGTGGGACGCGAAAACCGGGGCCCGCACGACGCTTCAAGGACGCGCACTGGAATTGCGCAAAATCAGTTTCAAACACTGGCAGGACGACACGCTTGCCGCGCACAAGGCCGGTGTACCCATGCTTCTTGGCACCGACAGCGGGACCGACAACGCTCACACGATTCCAGGGTGGTCGATTCACGAAGAACTGGAGGCGCTGGTGAAGGCTGGCTTGAGTCCGGTCGAAGTATTGCGGATGGGGACGATCGACGCGGCTCGTTGGAGAGGCGAGGACGCTACCGAGGGCAGTGTCGAGCCTGGGAAGGTGGCTGATCTGGTGATTCTGCGGTCGAATCCGCTGGAAGCAATCCGCCATACGCAGGAGATTGATGCGGTGTTCAAGAACGGGACCCAGTACTCGCGAGCCGACCTTGACGCCATGCTCCCCGGTGTAGAGGATCGAATCAAGACGGCGCAGCGAAAGTAGATTCCTGGCTAGGCCAGCTCCCCTTCAGCGAGATATCAGACCGTTTAAGTCTTATATTGCCCGCTGAGTCTAAGATGCAACTCGTTTGCTGATTTTTAGTACACAGCAAATCTACAGGCTGGTAGTCTTGATTCACAAATGCAAATCAGTTGCGCTCTTGCCCCACTACTCTTGCTGTGCTTGATTTCGCCCCTCCAGGCTGGTGAAGGCCCCTTCTTCGTCACTTACACGCATCAAATGGAGGAGCCCGGCAATTTGGAATTTGCCGCCAAGTCAATCACGGCCGGACCGTCCGGCGGCAACCGCTTCTACGCCGTCGCTGATGAATTCGAATATGGCGTTCAAGCCTGGTGGACCACCGAAGTCTATTTGGATGGCCAAGCCACCACCAACGAGAGCGCCATCTTCACCGGCTTCCGTTGGGAGAATCGATTCCGCGTCCTGCCGCGCGAGCATTGGATCAATCCGGTGCTCTATGTCGAATTTGAAGACATCAGCGGCGCCGACAAAACGCTGCTCGAAGTAGTGAATCACGATTCGGTCGACGATCTCATCGTGCCAAACGCCGAGGCGCGCATCGAGAAGCAGCGCGAGTTGGAAGTCAAACTGATCCTGAGCAGCCATTTCAAAGGCTGGACCGTGGCCGAGAATTTCATCTCAGAGAAAAACGTCGTGCATGCGCCGTTTGAGTTCGGCTACGCGGTGGGAGCAACCCGGCCCCTCGCGCTCGAAGCCCGGCCGTCTCGCTGCAATCTATGTCCCGAGAATTTCCAGGCCGGTGTCGAGATGTATGGAGGCTTGGGCACGCACGACAACTTCGGCCTGCACGGCACGTCGCACTACATCGCACCCGTTGTAGCCTGGACGCTTGCCAACGGCGCCATGTTCACCCTGTCACCGGGCTTCGGGCTGAACGGCAACAGCGCGGGTTTCCTGCTTCGTGTTGGCGTATCGTATGAGGTAGCCCAGATCGGGCGCCGCGCGAGAAATCTGTTCCGCTCGGGAGGCGCCCAGTGAGATTCGGAATCGTGTTCGTCATCCTCGCAACGGCGTTGTCGGGCGCCGAGCCCAACCTGCCTCAGCAAGCCCCCCTGCAATGGGCCGGCAAGCCAAATCCGCTCGCGGGCAACTCTCTGGCGCAAAAGGCCGGCGCGAAACTGTACCAGCGCGAATGTGCGGAGTGTCACGGCGCGAGGGCCGAGGGAATCGGAAAGGCGCCCTCGCTCAAACAGCCCAACGTTTCGCAAGCCGCGCCAGGAGCATTGCAGTGGATTCTCTGGAATGGCGCCATCTTTCACGGCATGCCGTCGTTTGCTCACTTGCCGGAAACTGAGCGCTGGCAGATTATCGCGTTCCTGAAGACGCTTAATTCCGCGAGCCCGCGCTAGCAGCCTTCCGATTCAGCATGGCGTCCCGCGTGCCGCGCAAGGTGTTCATCATGGACTCCTTCGGAAATCCTTCCAGGAAGCCTTTCAACATCCAGCCCAGGCCGGCCGGAACGTCGCGCGACATGGAAATGGCCTCGCACCGCGCATAAACGCCTCCATCGGTGGCCTCGAATCGCCAATAGGAATTCAGACGCCACAAGAAACCCGAGTCTTCGCCCTGCGCCACCTCCTCCATGTAGGACTTGCCGGGATCCTTCACTTCGCCGGCGTGAGTCGATCGCGACGTCACGTTCAAATGCTTCGAGTCCGGCATTTCATAGCGGATGTGATAGCTGGTGTTCAGAACGATTGTCAGGACGTGTTTTTCGTAAAGACGCAGCAGCACGTCGTATTCATCCCCGTTATGGGAGAGCTCGCGGGATTCGATCACCTTCGGCCGGTAGAAATTCTTGTAGCTGGCATAATCCCGCAGCACGCTCTGCACCTGCTCGATCGTCGCGCCGGGCATGAACATGGTTCCAACCCAGTCCTGGATCATGGCGCCCGGTGCATTGACGTTGCGCGCCGCTTCCACCGCTTCAATATGTGCTTCCCCGCCCCGCAGCTTGGGATCGGAAACCGGATCGGAGCTCATCCTTCGTTCCGCCTGTTCCACGTAGCGATCGAACGCCGAAGTCGCTTCCGGGGTTAATCGTGCGAAAGGAATGGTGACCAGAAGAAACGGGAGCGTGAACGGCATGCGCACCCAAAGCACACCTCTATTATGGCGTGACTCAGGGGCAGTCGCGCGCTCTAGAGAGACTTGAACTTCAAGCGCACCTCGCCGATCCGGACCACGTCGTTGTCTTTCAACTCCTCGCGGGCGATGGGATCGGTGCGCTCGTTCAGGAACGTGCCGTTGGTGGAATCCAGGTCGGTGATCGTGAACTTGTCGTCTTTATAGCGCAGACTGGCATGTTTGCCCGCAATTGCCGTATCGCGCAGCACGACGTCGGCATCGTGGGCCGAGCCGATGATGTTCTGCCCCTCGCGAATGCGAAAATCTTCGCCTTTTTGCTCTCCGCTCAACACCACGAACCAGCCCACCACGGGGGCCTTGCGTTTGTCCGCCAGCAACATTGTCCTGCGGCCCCCGCCAGTGTCCCGCGGCGCCATTTCCCGAGGCATGTCTGGATCCAGGCGCGCTTTCAAACTCGCGCCGGATCCCGTGGATGGATACCCCGTCCGTTGGCAGTACGGACAAACTTCCCACGAATCTTCCATCTGATGGCCGCTTACGCAAAACTTTGCCATTGGTTGCTCTCCCCGGAGCTGAAATTGGTCGGAATCATGGACCCGTTCTTCACCCCATAAACCCGCTCGTCATTCTGCAGGAAGGCTCCGCCAATGCGCCCAAAACCCGCTGCACCAGTAAGAAGACACGCAGTACGAATTGAGGAATCGCGTCACGAAATTGGTCCGTGGAGCCCCGTCTCTCATGGCACCTTTTCGAGGACTATATTGTGTATCTGGCCGGGCAGCAAAGTCAAGCATCGGACTCCCGCGTTACGCTGACGCACACATCCTTTACTTTCAAATACATAAGATGGTACGCTGAAGAACTCATAATGCGAACTGTCGATTTGATCCACCGAAAACGAGATGGTGAAGAACTATCGCCAGAGGAAATTGCCGCGCTTGTGGAAGGCTACAACCGGAATGAAATTCCGGACTATCAGATGGCCGCCTTCCTCATGGCCGTCTTCCATTCTGGAATGACGGACCGCGAAGTTAGCGCGGCGACGGAGTGCATGGTCCGCTCCGGTGAAACCGTTGATCTCAGCTCCATTCCCGGAATCAAAGTGGACAAACATTCCACCGGGGGAGTGGGCGACAAAACCAGTCTGATATCGGCTCCGCTGGCGGCCGCTGCGGGCGTCGTCGTCCCCATGATGTCGGGCCGCGGGCTCGGCCACACGGGCGGTACGCTCGATAAGCTGGAGTCCATCCCCGGCTTCCGCACCGATCTCACGATTGACGAATTCAAGGCGCAACTGGCTACGCACGGCCTGGCCTTCATCGGACAGACCGCCGAGGTCGCGCCGGCCGACGGCAAGCTGTACGCGCTGCGGGACGCCACCGCCACAGTGGAATCTATTCCATTGATCGCGACTTCGATCATGTCGAAGAAGCTGGCCGAAGGCGTCGACGCCCTGGTGCTCGACGTCAAAGTCGGCAACGGCGCGTTCATGAAGAAGCAAGTGGACGCGCGGCGGCTGGCCCAGATGATGGTAGGCATCGGACGCCGCGCCGACAAACGCGTGCAGGCTCTCATCACCGACATGAATCAGCCGCTGGGCTACGCGGTGGGCAACGCGCTCGAGGTGATGGAGGTTTCTCAGACCCTGCAAAACGCCGGGCCCACCGATCTCACACGCCTGGCGCTCGAATTGGCCGCCCGCATGATTTTCCTGGCCAAGATCGTACCCACGCTCGAAGAGGCGCGCGAAGTGGCGCAACAAAAGCTGCTGGATGGCTCGGGCTACCGCAAGTTCAAGGAAGTGATCGAGGCCCAGGGCGGCAATTCGCAAGTGCTCGACCGGTTCGAGCTTCTGCCCAACGCCACCGGCGTACGCGAGATCGCTTCCCCGCGCGCGGGATACGTCAGCGCGATCGCCGCAGAGGACATCGGCTTGGCATCTTCGCGCATCGGCGCCGGCCGCAACCTGAAGGAAGACACCATCGATCCGGCCGTGGGCGTGATCCTGGAAGTGAAGGTCGGCCAAAAAGTGGACGCGGGCGCGGTATTGTGCCGCGTCTATTACACGCGCGATGAACACGTCGAAGAAGCCTCGTCTGAAATCGAAGACGCCTTCCGTATTTCCGCGCAACCTCCCGAGGAGCGTGAGCTGATTCTTGAAGTCGTGAGCTGAGTGAGCCGGAGTTAAAACCAAAACATGGCGCGGTTCACTGGCATCCTGGGAATCCTCGTGATTCTCGTGGTCTGCGTTCTGTTCTCCAATAACAAACGTTCCATCCGCCCCTCGCTGATCCTCTGGGGCGTGGGATTGCAGCTAGCCTTCGCGTTCATCGTTCTGCGAACGCCGGCCGCGCGCGTCTTCGAAGTGCTCAGCGACAAGGTGAACAACGTCATCGGCTATTCCCAGGCCGGCAGCAAATTTGTCTTCGGCGACCAACTGGGCGGCGGTCCGACGGCCGTCTTCGCGTTTCAAGTGTTGCCGATCATCATCTTTATCTGTAGCCTGTTCGCGATCCTCTATTACCTGGGCGTCATGCAGGTGCTGGTGAACGCCATGGCGGTAATCATGCAGCGCGTCATGGGCGCGAGCGGCGCCGAAGCCACCAACGTGGCCGCCAGCATTTTCATGGGCCAAACCGAAGCGCCCATCACCATCCGCCCGTTCCTGGAAGGCCTCACCGAGTCCGAGTTGTTCACCATCATGGTGAGCGGCATGGCGCACGTCTCCGGCGCGACCATGGCAGCCTACGTCCTGATGGCGCACGTCGAGATCCGGCATCTGCTCACGGCGGTGATCATGACCGCACCCGCCACCATCATGCTGGCCAAGATCCTGGTGCCTGAAGTCGGCAAGCCCGTCACCGCGGGCAAGGTCAAGGTCACGGTGGAAAGGCCCGGCGTCAACATCATCGACGCGGCGGCGCGCGGCGCGGGCGACGGATTACATCTGGCGCTCAACATCGCGGCCATGCTGATCGCGTTTCTGGCCCTGATCGCGCTCGTCAACGGAGTTCTGGGCTATTTCCACACTTCGCTCGAACAGATCCTCGGCATCCTGTTCTCGCCGATCGCCTGGTTGCTCGGCATCGATTTTCACGACTGCCGGACCATCGGGAACCTGCTCGGCACGCGCCTGGTGCTCAACGAATTCGTCGCATTTCAGCAGCTCGGACCGATGAAGCCGAACCTTGATCCGCACTCCTTCACCATCGCCACCTACGCGCTGTGCGGATTTGCAAACTTCAGCTCCATCGCGATCCAGATCGGCGGCATTGGAGCGCTCGCGCCCAGCCGCAAATCCGACCTCGCGCGCATGGGCCTGAAAGCGGTCGCCGCGGGAACCATGGCCAATTTCATGTCGGCCTGCATCGCGGGCATGCTTTTATAACGGAGCTTTCACAGAAAATGCAACAGGAGATGCATCAGGCCGTCGCTTACATTCGTGATGTTACGGTTCGCGAGCCGCATATCGCCGTCGTGCTCGGCAGCGGACTGGGAGCCTTCGCCGACGAATTAGCCGACCCCATCAGCATTCCCTACGCCGAGATTCCCGGCTGGCCCGCATCCACGGCGGTTGGACACTCGGGCAAGCTGGTCTTCGGCCAATTAAAAACAATGACGGGCAAGCTCGACGTCGCCGTCATGGCCGGCCGCGCTCACTTATATGAAGGCTACACGCCGGCACAAGTCACCATGGGCGTCCGCGTTCTGCACCGCCTGGGCGCGCGCAGCGTGGTCTTCACCAACGCCGCCGGCGGCATCAACTTGTCCTATCGCCAGGGCGCGCTGGTGCTGATTTCCGATCACATCAACCTGCAAGGCTCGAACCCTCTGATCGGCCACAATGACGATTCCGAAGGGCCGCGCTTCCCGGATATGACGGAAGCTTATTCGCCGGCCTATCGCGCGCTCGCGCATCAAGTGGCTCAACAACTGAAGATCCAATTGGAGGAAGGCGTGTACGCCGGGCTCACGGGGCCGACCTACGAAACGCCCGCCGAGATTCGCTATCTTCGAAACATCGGCGCGGACCTGGTCGGCATGTCGACCGTCCCCGAAGTCATCATGGCCAATTACTTGGGAATGCGCGTGCTCGCGATCTCGTGCGTCACCAACATGGCGGCCGGCATCCTGCCGCAAAAACTCGATCATAAAGAAGTGCTGGAAGCAGGCTACAAAGTGCGCGATACCTTGATCCGATTCCTCAAAGCGCTGTTGCCAAAATTATGACGGAGCTGGCCAATCAAGCGATCGCGGCACGAAACAACGCACACGCGCCCTACTCGCACTTCCTCGTTGGCGCGGCGCTTGAAGCCGAAGACGGCCGCGTGTTCACTGGCTGCAACGTGGAGAACGCCACCTACGGCCTCTCGGTCTGCGCCGAGCGCGTCGCCGTGTTCAAAGCGATTTCCGAAGGCGCGCGCAAGTTCCAACGCATCGCGGTCGCAGCCGACACCGATATCCTGACTCCTCCGTGCGGCGCCTGCCGCCAGATCCTGTGGGAATTTTGCGGCGACATCGAGCTGACGCTCACCAATCTCCACGGCAAAACCGAAACGCTCCATTTGAAACATCTCTTTCCGAGGCCCTTCGATGCTTCGTTTATTTAGCTGGATCCTCCTCGCCGCCCTCTCTCTCGCCGCCGAACCGGCCGACTGGATCTACACCGCCCGCTACGTCGTCACCATGAACGCCCGCCGCGATTTGATCGACAACGGCGCGATCGCCGTCCGCGGAGGGCGCATCGTCGGCGTCGGCAAACGCGCCGATATCGAAAAGCAGTTTCAAGCGCGCCAGCACGCCGACCGTCCGGACGACATCCTCATGCCCGGCCTGATCAACACCCACACCCACGCCGCCATGTCGCTCTTCCGCGGCATCGCCGACGACATGGTGGTGCAGGACTGGCTGAACAAGTTCATCTTTCCCGCCGAGGCCAAGAACGTGACGCCCGACTTCGTGCTCTGGGGCACGCGCCTCGCCTGCCTCGAAATGATGCTCTCCGGAACCACCACGTTCGTCGACATGTATTACTTCGAGGACCGCGTCGCCCAAGCCACCAAGGAAGCGGGCATGCGCGGCATCCTCGGCGAAACCATGATCCGTTTCAAATCGCCCGACGCCGCCACTCCCAAGGACATGCTGCGCTTCACGGCGAAGTTTCTCGACGAATACCAAGGGAGCCCAACCATCACCCCCGCCGTCGCCCCGCATGCCATCTATACCAATGACGACGCCGATCTCAAAGCCGCCCGCGCGCTCGCCAACAAATTCCATGCGCCGCTCGTGATGCATCTCGCCGAGGCCAAGTTCGAATACGACGATGCCGTGCGCACGCGCCACATGACGCCCACCCGCCTGGTCGAATCGCTCGGCGTTCTGGACGGCTGGACGCTGGTCGCCCACGCCATTTACCTCGACCCCGCCGACATGCAGATCCTCAAATCCCACGGAACCGGCGTGGCGCATTGCCCTTCGAGCAACATGAAACTCGCCAGCGGCATCGCCCCTGTCGTAAAGCTGCTCAAGCTCGGCGTCCCGGTCGGCGTCGGCACCGACGGCCCCGCCGGCAGCAATAATGATTTCGACATGATGGAAGAGATGAACCTCGCGGCCGACTTGCAGAAGGTCAGCACCGGCGATCCCACCGTGCTTCCCGCCGAGCAGGCCATCGCCATGGCAACCATCCTCGGAGCCCGCGCCGCCGGTCTTGATAAGGACATCGGATCGCTCGAAACCGGCAAGCGCGCCGACTTCATTACCCTGCGTCTCGACCGCCCGCACGCCGTCCCGCTCTACAACGTGTATTCGCAAATCGTCTACGCGCTGAAAGGCTCGGACGTGCAAGACACCGTCGTCGAAGGCAAGCCCATCGTGCGCGACGGCCGCTCGCTCACCTTGGATGCCGCTCCCATCCTCGCCAAAGCGAAGGAATATGCCGCAAAAGTGACCGCCTCTCTGTCGCACTAAACATCACACAGACCGCGCCGATAAGCGGAACCATGAGTATGTTCGAGTGGAAAACGGAATACAGCCTGGGTCATGCAGAGATTGATGGCCAACACCGCAGGCTTTTCGAACTCGCCAACGATTTGCAGGGCGCCGTGACGTTGGGCAAAGGCAAAGACGCGCTGTCGAAGACGCTCGGTAATCTCATCGCATATACCAAGCAGCACTTCGCACATGAGGAACGCTTGATGCAGATGAATCATTATCCGGATTATCTACACCACAAAGCGGATCATGACGCATTGACCGCCCAACTGATGCAGTTTCAGCTGGACTTCGACTCTGGACACGTCGGGATGACCATCGGACTGTTTCAATTTGTGAAGGATTGGCTCACTCACCAGATCGGTGAAACCGATCGCAACGTCGCGTTGTTCCTGAAATCCAAAGCCGCCTGACGCAGCCCTCCCTCCATCCTCGCCAGAGCCAAGGAATACGCTGCCCAGGTCTACCGTATCCCTCGGAAAGCAATAGCCCCAAGCCACGCGCGGGCCGATCGAATAATCGAATTCGCGCGCGAGAGTAACATCGCGTCACATCCACTTACCAGTTTCAAGATTTCAAACTGGAGTGACCATGCAATTGAAGTTTCGCTTCTCGATCCTATTCGCGCTCGCACTCGTGCCGGCGTTTTCCACCACCATCACCACGTATAGCGATCCGGCGAGCTGGCAGACCGCCACCGCAGCGGGCTACCAAACCGTCGCGTTTGAGGGCTTGGCTCCATCGGGAGGCGCCACCAGTTACAACAGTCCTACCGGCGTCACGAATGCTGGCGTCGAGTTTATCGGATATAACTCCGCCGGAACATCCCAGATCGAGGTCATCGATACCAGCGCGTTCTCCTGGTACAACGACGGCACCGGCGACGCCTTGATCGAAAGCGCCAGTCCCCAGAATTCAACTTCCCCGCTTCCCGTACATCAACATCGTTCTCCCCGCCAGCGTCACTGCGCTCGGCATGGACCTGTGGACCACCAGCACCGCCTGGCATGAGCTATAGCATTACCGTGGCAGGAAACACGTACACCGTCCCCACCCTCGGCGGAAACACGGAGGCCTTCTGGGGACTCACCTCCGACACGCCAATTTCTTCTCTCCAACTCGACGTGCCGGCCGCCACACCCAGCAGTGGCACTTCAGCCCTGCTCGATAACTTCAGCTTCGGCACAGCGGGAACCGGCGACGTTTCCGAAGCGCCCGAGGCCGGCACGTATCTCCTCATCGGTTCGGGCCTGATCGGGTTGGTCGTCTTGCGAAAACGCTTGACGCCCGAAAAATTGCAGGCGCGCTAGCCGGATCACTCGCGCGGAGGGCTGGAGAGCATTTCTCTAGCCCTTCGAGCTTGCCCAAGGTCCCCCAAAATCGCCCATTCACGTCAACCCCACTCGCCGCGAGCGTCTCAAGCATGCTGGCTTTCGATATAATCCTAGTTGATGACCAACTCCAACTGGCGTCCCGCCGCTCTGTCCCTCACCGTGCTCGGCGCCGTTGCGCGCCTGTTGCCCCATCCGCCGAATTTCGCTCCCGTGGGCGCCACCAGCCTGTTCGCTGGAGCCCGGCTGCCGCGCTGGCAAGCGTATCTGGTTCCCCTGGCTCTGATGGCGGTCACGGATCCGATCCTGTCTTCGTTCTACGGCGTCCAGCCCTACACACGCTATTCGATTTTCATCTATGCCAGCTTCCTCATCAGCGTGTGGCTTGGACGAAGGCTGCGGAACACCGAGAGCATCTCTCGAATCGCGGCCGTCACCATCCTGAACAGCATCCAGTTCTTCCTGATCACCAACTTCGGAAGCTGGCTGTGGTTTCCGGGCTACCAGCACACCTCCGCAGGCTTGGCGAGCTGCTACGTCGCCGCAATCCCGTTCTTCGGCTGGACGCTTGCGAGCGACGTCCTCTACACGGCCGTTCTCTTCGGCCTGTACGCTTGGCTCAGCCGCACCGTCGCCTCTAACGAGCGCATCCCAGTCGTGGCTTGAAACGCGTAGCGCTCTCCTGGTCCAGCGGTAAAGATAGCGCCTGGTCGCTGCATCTTCTCCAGCAAGATCCGACCGTCGAAGTCGTGGCCCTTTTCACCACTCTCAACGAACAGTTCGACCGCGTCGCCATGCACGCCGTCCGCCGCGAGCTTTTGGAATCGCAGGCGGCCTCGCTCGGCCTCCCGCTCTGGACCGTTCCCCTGCCCTGGCCCTGCTCCAACGAAGAATATGAGGCCCGCATGCGCGATCTGTGCGCCCGCGCCATGAACGAAGGCGTCGAAGCCATGGCGTTCGGCGATCTCTTTCTCGCCGATATCCGCACCTATCGCGAAAAGCAGCTTGCGGGCACGGGCCTTGAGCCATTGTTCCCGGTCTGGCAAATCCCGACCGCCTCGCTCGCCCGCACCATGATCGCCTCCGGCCTCCGCGCCAAAATCACCTGTGTCGATCCCCGCGTTCTGCCCGCCGACTTCGCTGGCCGCGATTTCAACTCCCAATTCCTCGCCGACCTGCCTCCGAACATCGATCCCTGCGGCGAAAACGGCGAATTCCACTCCTTCGTCTACGACGGCCCCGGATTCCGCCGCCCGATTCCTGTCTCCGTCGGCGAGATCGTCGAACGAGACGGCTTCGTCTTCGCGGATCTCATGTCACCGACGGCAAAGCCAGTAACCCAAGGCTAATCAGCCTTTCACGTGGCACTTCGCACAGTTGCCCTTCGATTCAAAGGCCATTCCACCGGGGTTATGACAACCCCCGCAGGACGTCTTCGCCGCTTCCGCCGTTTTGTGAAGTCCCGCCTTATAGTTCAAAGGGGCCTTGTCTTGCTTAAAGAGCTTGTCATGACAAGCCATGCAATTCCCGCTCTCCCGCTTCACGTGAGCCGCATGATCGAAGGTCACGTTACCGTTCTTGGTTGTAAATGTAAGTTTTTGAGGGGCTTCTTGAGCAAGAATCCCGAACGTCCCGAGCGACAAAGCGCCCAACAAACACGCGATGAGGGTTCGCATGCGACGAATGTACCACTTTTTCAATCGATTGCAGCCAGATTCTTATTGAAAGTGCCTGCCGAAGGCCTTGCGGCAGTTCTCTCATGGTGATATGCTTACCTTAGTTGATAACAACACACTAAGATTGTTATCGGAACAGTGAGTCACCCTATGGACTTCAACCGCTTCACCGAAAAACTCCAAGACGCCGTCCAAGCCGCCCAATCCGTCGCTATCCAGCACGGCAACCAGCAGATCGACACCGAGCACCTCTTGCTCGCCCTCCTCGATCAGGAAGGCGGACTCGCCCCCTCCATCCTGAACAAAGCCGACATTCGCGTGGACGCCCTCCGCACCCGCATTCCAGCAGGAAGTCGACCGCCTGCCCAAAGTTTCCGGCCCCTCCGGCGGTCCTGATCAGGTCTACGTCACCAACCGCATCACCAAGCTGCTGACCCAGGCCGAAGACGAAGCCAAACGCCTCAAGGACGAGTACGTCTCGGTCGAGCACGTCCTGCTCGCCGCCACCGAAGACGCTGGCGCAACCGGTAAGCTCTTCCGCGAGTTTGGCATCACTCGCGAACGCCTGATGCGGGCGCTCCAGGAAGTCCGCGGCAGCCAGCGCGTCACCACGCAAAATCCCGAAGCCACCTACGAAGCTCTCGAAAAATACGGCCGCGATCTGACCCAGCTCGCCTCCCAAGGCAAGCTCGATCCCGTGATCGGCCGCGACGAAGAGATCCGCCGCGTAATTCAGGTTCTCTCGCGCCGCACCAAGAACAACCCGGTGCTGATCGGCGAACCCGGCGTCGGCAAAACCGCCATCGTCGAGGGCCTAGCCCAGCGCATCATCCGCGGCGACGTTCCCGAAGGCTTGAAAGACAAGCGCGTGGTCTCGCTCGACATGGGCGCGCTCATCGCCGGCGCGAAATTCCGCGGCGAATTCGAAGAGCGCCTGAAGGCCGTCCTCAAAGAAGTCCAGACGTCCGAAGGCCAGATCATTCTCTTCATCGACGAACTGCACACCGTGGTCGGCGCGGGCAAAGCCGAAGGCGCCATGGACGCGGGCAACCTGCTCAAGCCCATGCTCGCGCGCGGCGAACTGCATTGCATCGGCGCAACCACGCTCGACGAATACCGTAAATACATCGAAAAGGACGCCGCTCTCGAACGCCGCTTCCAGACCGTGTTCGTCGATCAGCCGAGCGTTGAAGACACCATCTCCATTCTGCGCGGCCTGCGCGAGCGCTACGAAATCCATCACGGCGTTCGCATCAAGGACTCGGCGCTGGTCGCCGCGGCGGTGCTTTCCAACCGCTACATCAGCGATCGCTTCCTGCCCGACAAAGCCATCGATCTTGTTGACGAGGCAGCGGCAAAGCTGCGCACCGAAATCGACTCCATGCCGGCCGACCTCGACGAGATCCTCCGCCGCATCATGCAGCTCGAAATCGAGCGCGAGGCGCTGAAGAAAGAATCCGACAGCGCATCGAAGGATCGGCTGAAGAAAATCGAAAAGGAAATCGCCGACCTGAAATCCGAATCGGATGCCCTCAAGGCCCAGTGGCAGGCCGAAAAGGAAGGCGTCCAACGGCTGCGTAGCTCTGCGCGAGCAGCTCGAACAGACCAAGATCGAAATCGAAAAGGCCGAGCGCCAGTACGATCTGAACAAAGCCGCCGAGCTGAAATACGGCAAATTAACCGAACTGGAGCGCCAGCTCAAGGCCGAAGAGTCCCGCCTGGCCGAAAAGCAGTACGGCAAACGCCTGCTCAAGGAAGAAGTCGACGAAGAGGACATCGCCCAAGTGGTCAGCCGCTGGACCGGCGTGCCCGGTTTCCAAGCTCCTCGAAGGCGAAATGCAGAAGCTGCTGCATCTGGAAGACGAGCTGCACAAACGGGTGATCGGGCAGGACGAGGCCGTCCAAGCGGTCGCGGAAGCGGTCATGCGCGCGCGATCCGGCCTGAAGGACCCCAACCGTCCCATCGGAAGTTTCATCTTCCTGGGACCCACCGGCGTCGGCAAAACCGAGCTGGCCCGGGCTTTGGCCGAATTCCTTTTTCGACGACGAGAAGGCCATGATCCGGATCGACATGTCCGAGTATCAAGAGAAACATACCGTTGCGCGGCTGCTCGGCGCGCCTCCCGGTTACGTAGGTTACGAAGAAGGGGGGCAACTAACGGAATCCGTCCGGCGTCGTCCATATTGTGTAGTCCTTTTCGACGAGATCGAAAAGGCGCATTCCGACGTGTTCAACGTGCTGCTGCAGATCTTAGACGACGGCCGCCTCACCGACGGCCAAGGCCGCACCGTGGACTTCAAGAACACCATCGTAATAATGACGTCCAACATCGGCAGCCCGCGCATCTTGGAGTATAGGGGCGCTTTCGCCGGCGTTGGATTTGAGCGTCATGAAGGACACGGTGCTCGAAGAGTTGCGCGGCCATTTCCGGCCGGAGTTCCTGAACCGCGTCGACGAGATCATCGTGTTCCATGCTCTCACCGAAGAGCACCTGAAGCAGATTGTGGACATTCAGTTGAACGGCCTGCGGAAGCGCCTGGCCGACCGGCATATCGAATTGGAATTGACGGATCGGGCTCGCGGACATCTGGTTCGCACCGGCTACGATCCAGCCTACGGCGCCCGGCCGTTGAAACGGGCCATCCAGCGCGAAATTGAAACGCCAATGGCGCGCCGGATTCTCGGAGGCGAAGTCAGGGACGGCCATCACGTGGTGGTGGACCTGGACCCTGCCGGCCAATTGAGTTTTGAATCGAAAGCCGTGAGCCGCGAGCGTGAAGCGGCTCCCGAGGAAGTTTAAAAAGCAAAAAAGAGGAAGCTTAAACACTATGAAAGGTCATATCAGCAAATCCACGGCGGCCCTGTTAGCCGTCATTGCGCTGCTGGCGGGTGCGCTCGTCGTCACCATCAGCAGCCCCAATCGCATTCCAGTTTTTGCGGACACCACTCGGGCTGCCGAGACGGGTCCCATCACCACTTTCGCTCCGATCGTGAAGCGCGCCATGCCGGCGGTGGTGAACATCTCATCGTCCAAGGTCGTGAAGGACGCAGGCCGCGAAGCAAGGCTTCTTCGACGATCCGTTTTTCCGCCAGTTCTTCGGCGGCCGCATGCCGCAGCAGGAACAGCCTCGCTCGCAGCGCGCCACCAGTCTCGGCTCGGGCGTTGTGGTCAGCCCGGATGGCTACATCCTGACCAATAACCACGTCGTCGACGGCGCCACCGACGTGAAGGTCTCCTTCGCCGACAAGGAAGAATACCCGGCCAAGGTGATCGGCACCGACAAGTACACCGACGTTGCGGTGCTCAAGATCAACAAAACCGGCCTTACCACCCTGCCCTTCGCGGATTCCGCGCAGCGCCGAAGTCGGCGATGTGGTTCTCGCGATCGGCGAGCCGTTCGGCCTGGGCCAGACCGTCACCATGGGCATCATCAGCGCCAAGGGCCGCGCGGGCCTGGGCATCGAGCGCTTTGAAGACTTCATCCAGACCGACGCCGCCATCAACCGCGGCAACTCGGGCGGCGCGCTCATCGACACCCGTGGCGACCTGGTCGGCATCAACACCGCCATCTTGTCCGGTGAAACCGGCGGCAACCAGGGCATCGGTTTCGCGATCCCTGCCAATCTGGCGCACAACATCATGGACCAGATCATGAGCAAGGGCAAAGTCACCCGCGGATTCCTGGGAATCACCCCGCAAGAGCTGACGCCCGAAATGGCGAAGGCCTTCGGAGTTCCGAATACGCACGGCGTCGCGATTGCCACTGTCGTGCCCGATAGTCCCGGCGGCTAAAGCGGGTCTCAAGGTGGGCGACGTGATCACTGCCGTCAATGGAACGCCCGCCGAAGACGTGAACTCGTTCCGTCTGCAAGTCGCCGGCTTCGCGCCCGGCACCACCGTGCACTTGAAAATCGATCGCGGCGGACAGGCGCTCGACCTGCCGGTGACTCTAAGCGAGTTCAACCTGGAAGCCGAGGGTAAGGGCGATAACGAACGGCAACCTCCCCGGCGGCGGCGAGAAGGGCGCTCTGAAGGGCCTGTCAGTCCAGGCTTTGACGCCTGAGCTCCGGCAGCAGCTCCAGACCCCCGAAGGGACCCAGGGCGTCGTCATCACCGACGTCGACCCCGATTCCGCAGCATCGGCAGCGGGTCTCCAGCAGGGCGACATCATCGCTCAAGTGAACCGGAAGCCGGTCAATACAGTCGCCGAGTTCAACGCGGCCGTCAAAGCCGGCGCTTCCCGCGAATCCACGCTCTTGCTGGTCAAGCGCAGCAAGGCACGCAGTTTGTTGTGGTTCCGAACAAGTAAGAGCCTCAACTTTAGTCCAAGGGAAGCAGGTTTCTTGAGTGAGAAGCCTGCTTCTTTTTGTCTCTAGGCGCATCTAACTGTTAGGAGCGGGCTGTATGACCAAAATTACCAAACGAACCCAAACTTGGCCCGCCCCTTGGCAGCCGTCGGCGGATGTCTATCGCACCCGGATGGATGGCTGCTGAAGTTCGATTTGGCCGGCGTCCGCAGTGAGGATGTCACGGTCAGTATTCGCGGACGGCGAGTGATCGTGAGGGTGTTCGCCGCGATTCGTTCTGGAAGAAGGGTCCAGTTATTACTCGATGGAGATCTCCTATAACCGCTTCGAGCGATCCTTGAAATGCCGGCGAATCTGGAAAATGCCCGCGTCGCCATCGGGCGCGCGATGGCTTGTTGTTGGTGAGGATGATCACCGAAGGAAATCAAAATGTCTGAACAACCTGTTGTCTACACACTGCCAGTGCTGCCGCTGAAAAGCGCGGTGCTGTTCCCTTACCTGCTGATGCCGCTATCGGCCGGACGCCCGGCGTCCATCGCCGCGGTGGAAGCTGCGCTCGCCACCGAATCGAAGGAAATTCTGGTCTTTACCCAGCGCGATCCCGACCTCGATACGCCCACACAGGACGACCTGTACGCCATCGGAACCAAGGCCGTCATTCGCAAGATGAATCGCTCCGGCGAAGGCCATCTCGAGCTGATGGTTCTGGGCATGGAGCGCGTCACGCTAGTGAAGCTCGATAGCTCGGAGCCGTTCCTGAAGGGTCGCGCCACGCCGCTGCCCTTGCCGGATGACAAAGGCCCTGAGATTGAAGCGCTGCAGAGCGCGCTGATCGAACTCGCCGGCGAAGCCCTGACGCTGGCGCAACCGGGCGCTCCGCAGGAATTGCGCGGCTTGATCGCCTCCAATGACGATCCTCTGCGGCTCTCGTTCGTTCTCGCTTCCATGTTCAGCCTGGACGCCGAAAAGTGCCAGTCGCTGCTCGAAGCGCCGTCGCGAGCCGAAGCCCTGCGGATGCTGCACCGCTATCTGATGCATGAAGTGCAGGTGCTCGAACTGCGCAACAAAATCACCACCGAAGCTCGCAATGAAATGACCAAGGAGCAGCGCGAGTATATGCTGCGCCAGCAAATGCGCGCCATCCAGCAGGAGCTCGGTGAGAAAGGCGGCGAACAGGCCGAAGCGCAACAGTTGCGCGAACGCCTGGAAAAAGCCGACCTGCCCGAAGACATCCTCAAGGAAGCCACGCGCGAGCTGGATCGTCTGGAAAAGCTGCCTCCGGGCGCCCCGGATTACAACGTGATCCGGACCTATCTCGACTACGTCCTCGAGCTGCCCTGGAAGAAGAGCACCGAAGATTCGCTCGACATCGCCAAGGCTCGCCAGGTGCTCGACGAAGATCACTTCGGATTGAAGGATGTGAAGGAGCGCATCCTCGAACATCTCGGTGTGTTGAAACTGAACCCCAACGCCAAGGCGCCGATCCTGTGCTTCGTCGGCCCTCCTGGAGTCGGCAAAACGTCGCTCGGCCAATCCATCGCGCGTGCGCTGAACCGCAAGTTCGAGCGCATGAGCCTGGGCGGCTTGCATGACGAAGCCGAATTGCGCGGCCATCGCCGGACTTACATCGGCGCGTTGCCGGGCCGCGTGATTCAGGCCATGCGGCGCGCGGGCGCGAACAATCCCGTGCTCATGCTGGACGAAGTGGACAAGCTCGGCCGCGATTTCCGGGGCGACCCGGCGCATGCCTTGCTCGAAATTCTGGATCCGGAGCAGAACAAATCGTTCCGCGACAACTACCTCGATCTGCCGTTCGATCTTTCGAAGGTGCTGTTCGTCACTACCGCCAACGCGCTGGACACCATTCCGCAGCCGCTGCTCGACCGTATGGAAGTGTTGCGGCTGGCCGGCTACAGCGAAGAAGAAAAGCTCGAAATCGCCAAGAAGTATCTGATCCCGAAACAGCTCAAGGAAACCGGGCTGACCGCGGAGCAGTGCGTCCTTCCGGACGAGACGGTGCACAAGATCATCTCCGGTTATACGCGCGAGGCTGGCCTTCGCAGGCTGGAGCGGGCCATCGGACGAGTCACTCGCAAAGTTGCGCTGAAGTTCGCCGAAGGTGAAGCCGGACCGTTCGCGGTGACGCTCGAAGAGCTGTCGGAGATGCTCGGACCCGAACCGTTCAACCAGGAAGAAGCCCGGCGCGATCTGCCTCCTGGTGTGGCCACCGGCCTGGCCTGGACCGAAAGTGGCGGCGACGTGCTCTACATCGAAGCCACTCTGCTGCCGGACGGCAAGGGCTTGACCCTCACCGGACAACTGGGCGAAGTGATGCAGGAATCGGTCAAAACGGCCCAGAGCTACATCTGGTCGCACGCAACCGATTTCGATATCGACCCGGCGTTGTTCAAGAACTCGGGCGTGCACGTGCACGTTCCGGCGGGCGCGATCCCGAAGGACGGACCGTCGGCCGGCGTGACCATGGCCACCGCACTGACTTCGCTCTATACCAAGCTGCCGGCGCGCAGCGATGTCGCGATGACCGGTGAGATTACGCTAACCGGGTTGGTGCTGCCCATCGGCGGCATCAAGGAGAAGGTGCTGGCCGCGCGGCGGTCCGGAATCCGAACCGTGATCATGCCCAAGGCCAATCAGAAAGATCTGCGCGATCTTCCCGAGGAAGTTCGCAAGGAGATGGAGTTCATCTTCGCTCAACGCGTGGAAGATGTCCTGCGAGTCGCCATCCCGCAACTAGGCGAAAGAATGGATTCCTGTAAGACTCGGCCTATCATTCACGCAGCCTAACGACTGCGAGGGCCGTAGACAACAGAGCGCGGAGAAAGCCTTTACGGGCGATCCTCTCCGCGCTTTTTTTGTGCACCCGTGAAAGCGCCGACTATAATCTCGGTATGTTCGTTCGCGCGCGGCGCCTGTTCCTCGTCGTTTTTGTCGCGGCTTGCGCGCTGTGGTACGTGAAGCAGAATATCCTCGACGTGCTCCCCACGCCGGGCCTGAGCGATTTCCGTTTCTATTACTACGCCGCCCAGCACATCCTGCACGGCGAGTCGCCCTTCCTTACGGCCGACTACATTTATCCGCCGCTTCTCGCCTGCCTGCTCGTCCCGCTCGCTGCGTTCGACTATTTCACCGCGCGATGGATCTGGTTCGTTTTTTCCCACGCCTGTCTCCTTGTTGCCGCGTTCCTGCTGTGGCGGCGTCTCGGACGCGATTGGATTGCAACCGGCGTGATCGCATTCGTGTGGGGCGCCGGTTGGGTCGCGCAAGACAGCTTCGCCACCGGCCAGCCCGACCCGCTTTTGACGCTGCTGATCGTCGTGGCTTGTGCCGGCTCGGGCTGGATTCGCTACGCATCGGCAGGCGCTGGATTCGCGGTGAAGCTGATCCCGGCAGTGCTCGGCCTGCTCGCGCCGATCGAGCGGAATTGGCGCGGGCTGATGGCGTTCTTCGCGAGCGCCGGCCTGCTCATGGCGATCCCCTGGGCGATCGTTGCATTCTTGCGCGGCCCCATGCGGCCCGGCCAATACCGATTATCTCTACGGCACGCCGTGCGTCTTGAGCTGGTCCATACCATCTGTGGCCTTGCGCGTTCTGGAGCCACCGGAGCGCGACGGAAAACTCCCGCCGGATTGGATCAACGGATGGGATCTGCCTCGGCTGCATCTGTCATCCGGGCAAAAGGTCGTCTCACTGTCGGCTGCCCTCGTTACTTTCGCCGCCGGCATCGCACTGCTGTGGCTCAAGACTCGCGGCGCGCTCAGCACCGACCAAGTTCCCATCGCCGGCGCGGCTCTCATCGCGCTCGCTCTCGCTGCCTCGCCCATCGCCTGGTGGCACTATCAGGCCATGCAGTATCCGGGCGTGGCCTTGCTTCTTTACTACACCATCCGCCGCCGCGACTGGCGACGCCTTGCTTCGGGGCTCGCCTGCGCGGTGTTTCTGTTTCCGCTGCCCGCCGCCGTGCTCCGCTATTATTACCACCAGCACGAGCGCTGGCCGGATTCGCCCGCACTGATGTACTTCTGGACATCGGTCACGCCAATCGCATCGCTGGTACTGTTCGTCTTATTGTTAGGGCCTCGATCTGGTTGCTATCATCGACGCATGCGGGTCAAAGACAAAGTCGTCATCGTCACCGGCGGCGGAAACGGCATCGGCCGCGCGCTATGCCGGCGTTTTGCGGCCGAGGGCGCCAAGGCGGTCGTCGTCGCCGATATCGAGCACGATGCCGCCCGCAGAGTAGCGGCCGAAATCGGCGGCCTCGACTTCAACATCAACGTCGCGAGCGAATCCGATCTTCAGATGCTGGTCGATCAAGTCCTCCAGGAATACGGCCAGATCGACCTGTTCTGCTCCAACGCAGGCATTGGCGTCGAGGGCGATTGCGCCGCGCCCGATCGCGATTGGGTGCGCTCCTGGGAAGTCAACGTCATGGGTCACGTGTATGCGGCGCGCGCAGTTTTACCCAGCATGCTCGCGCGCGGCGAAGGCTATCTGCTGCAAACCGTCTCGGCGGCAGGGCTGCTAACAATGCTCGGCTCCGCGCCGTACTCGGTGACCAAGCATGCCGCGTTAGGGCTGGCCGAATGGCTCAACATCACGTACGGCGATCAAGGGATCAAGGTCTCCGCGCTGTGTCCTCTGGGAGTGAAGACGCGCATGCTGGAGCGGGCCGAATTTGGCGGCGGAACTTTTCTGCTGGAAGACGCGATCGAACCAGACGAAGTGGCCGAAGCCGTGATTCAAGGACTGGCCGCCGAACAGTTCCTGATCACTCCGCACGCCAAAGTATTGGAGTACGTGCGCCGCAAAGCCTCCGATTACGATCGATGGCTGGGCGGAATGCGCCGTCTGCAATCCAGCATGACGCCGCTGAAAGCGCAATCTTAGGTTGCGGAAGCCGCCTTCTGCGGTTGACGAGCACTACGATCCCAAGCAAGCCCGCGCCCAAAATGCCAATCGCGCGCGGTTCGGGAACGGGGCTCGGATTTCCGAACACCTCCATCTGCGAAACGGCATACAGCCCGTCGCCGCCGGTAGCGAAAATCTCGACGCCGAGCGCGTCAACCGGGGGCAGCGTCATCATGCGCGTCACCAGACCGAACGAGGAAATCTCGGGAATGCTCCACCACGGATGATATAGGTGGTCGGTGCCCAGATATTCGAGTGCATAGGTATCGTTGTCATCGGCCTGGACGATTGCTCCGTCAATGGCGAAAGTTCCGCCAAAGCTGATGGAAATTGAGTGCGTAGCGTCGCCCCTAGTCGACCCTTGCCAGTGGATGCCCTGTTGATAACAAGTCTCCTCCGGCTGAAAAACGCCGTTGTCAATCGTGCTCGCGGCGGGCTGAGCGTCCGGGCCGCAAACGGCGCTAAAGGTCGGAAACGATCCATGCAACGTCACCGGGTCGTTGAGCGAAATCAGCGAGTCGGCATGGGCGCACATGACCGCTCCAACGGTCAGAATGAGCGTCGCCCCCATTTTATTTAACATTGTTATCCTCCGATTTTGTTTCTAAACCGTTGTCAGTATAAATCGGACCGCTTTGATTTCAGCCCTTTCTTGGCCGGTTTGCGTACCAGCGCTGTACCGGTACAGATGACGTATGCTGACGTGAAACGCCGCGCTTGACAGACCGCCGCGCGAAATCCTACCTTGAAACTTCATGCGCAAAAAAGTCACTGTAGTAGGAGCTGGGAACGTGGGCGCCAATTGCGCGCTTCGACTCGCCGGCAAAGAATTAGCGGACGTTGTTCTGGTGGACGTCGTGGAGGGCGTGCCGCAAGGCAAAGGACTCGATCTGCTGGAATCCGGCCCGGTGGAAGGATACGACGTCAGTATCACCGGAGCCAATGATTACGGGCCTACGGCGGATTCCGACATCGTGATTATCACGGCCGGCTTTCCTCGCAAGCCGGGGATGAGCCGCGATGACCTGCTGCTCGCCAATTACGAAGTGGTCAAGACCGCCACCGAACAAGCGGTGAAGGCGTCGCCCAACGCGATCCTGATCCTGGTGACGAATCCGCTGGACGCAATGTGCTGGACCGCGCTCCAGGTCTCAAAATTCCCCAAGACCCGAGTGATCGGCATGGCCGGCGTGTTGGACACGGCGCGCTTCCGCACCTTCATCGCGATGGAGCTAAATGTTTCGGTGGAGAACGTGACTGCCATGGTGCTGGGCGGCCACGGCGACACCATGGTGCCGATCGCCCGGTTGACCAGCGTGTCGGGAATTCCGCTGAGCGAGTTGCTGGATCAAGCCACCATCGACCGGCTGGTGCAGCGGGCGCGCGACGGCGGCGCCGAAATCGTGAAGTACTTGAAGACCGGGAGCGCCTACTACGCGCCTTCGTCGGCGGCAGTGGAAATGGCCGAGTCCATTTTAAAGGACAAGAAGAAAGTGCTGCCGTGCGCCGCGTACCTGGAAGGCGAATACGGGATCAAGGGGCTGTATTGCGGCGTGCCGGTGAAGCTGGGCGCGAAGGGCCTCGAGAAGATTTACGAGATCAAGCTGCAAGCGGACGAGCAAGCCGCGCTGCAGAAGAGCGCCGCCGCCGTGCAGGAGTTAGTCGACGTGATCAAGTCGAAAATGTAGTGGAAGCCGCGGCACCGGAGGCGATCAATCGCTGGATGGCCTCTCTTCCAACAGCCAGCGGACTCTGGATCAAACCGCCGGTGCCCACCAGAATTGCCGCGGGCGTGGAGGTCACGCCATAGGCATCGGAGAGTTCGAACTCCTGCTGTAACAGCACGCGTGCGACGTCGAAATTGTTCTGCTTCGCCAGCTTTTCGGCCGAAGCGCCCCGGCTGACGACAACGATATTGAGCGCTTGCGCGTACTCACTCGCCCAACGGCTGAGATAAGGCCAGAGTGCGCGGCACGGATCGCAATGCGGGCTGGAGAACACGAGACAGACTGTCTTGGCCTCGTCGCGAAGAGACCGCAAAGAACATTTCTCGCCTTTTATGGATTGGACGTCGAATTCAGGAGCGGGCGCTCCAGCGTGCAGCTCGACCAGTGCGGGGGCAGCTGTCGGCTGGACCTCTGGCCGGGGCGGCGTGGGCCGGCGTTCGGGAACGCTCTGCGATTCATCCGGATCGTCATCGTCCCAATCCCATTCAAAGCTGCTCTCCGGTTCAGCTACTTCCTTTCGACGCAGCGCGCGGAAAAACATGATGCACAGTACAAGCGCGGCGAAAATGAAGAAGCGGCGCTCGTTGTCGCCAGCCGCGGCGAGGTGGTCCCAGAGCGAAGGGCCGTCGCCGAGCGGTCCTCGGACGACGAGCCAACTCGTGACAGCGACGAGCAGGCCGTTGCGAAGCAAGGTTTGCCAACCGACGGGCGCCGAATGCATTTGCCCGAAGCAGTGGCAATCCGGCTTGCGCCCACGCGCCAAGTTCACACCGATTCCAATCACGAAGATGCCGAGCAGCGCCAGCGCGGCGCACGCTCCATACCAAGCGGAGATGAGCGGAATCAGCGCAACGGCGACGGTGATCTCGGCAAGCGGGAGCAATATAGTGAAAAGATTTGCGAGGGCTCGCGGCAGTCCGAAGTCGCGCAAGGCTTTGATGGTGCCTTTCGGGTCGGCGAGTTTGGAGAGGCCTGCGAGAAGGAATACGGCCGATAAAACAAGCCTCGCCAGCAGCAGAGCAAGTTGCACGATTCGCGAGATTCAGGCACGTACGCGGTGGGCGGTGCGTGCCGTTCTTTAGTCAGTATACGCTGGTGGGAGGCGTCGCCCGTCGCCACACCTGGCGGGCGTGATCTTAGGAGGGTTGTTCAAACAAGGCGCGCGGCAGACCTGCTTGCCTGATGATGCTCATCAACGTTCCCTTTCGTAGCTCATTGTGCAAAGGAATCGGGACGGTGATCGTGCTGTCTGTGGTCTTCTTCTGCAGTATGACGTGGCTGCCACGCTGCCTGACTCTTCGGAAGCCTTGCTGCTCCAGTATCCGGCACGCCTCCTGACCGGAGAGCGTCCGGAGTTTACCCAACCGGAACCTCTACTTGTGTTATAAAAACCTCGCGCTGAGAACGCCGAGCTATTTCCGATGCATCGGCGGTCTCAAAGAACAGCGTGAGCGCCTCGGTCAAATTAGCCCGAGCTTCCTCAACGGTGTCGCCCTGACTCGCAATGTCGAATTCAGGGCAAATTGCGACATAGCCGTCGCCTTCCCGTTCAATCACGGCGGTGAGGCTCCGCAGCATGGACATGCTCCGATTGTAGCGCGGGCATCTAGCAGGCTGCGGAAAAAAGGCCTCCAGCACTGACACCTTGAAACAATAAAGAACGTCTTTGTTTTATGCGAGGCGAAGACAATCAGCAAGGCGGGGTTTTCAGCTATCGGACGGCGGAAGAGCGGATTGCAGCGGATCATCCGCTGCGAGCGATGAGGCGGATGGTGGACGAGGCGCTTAAGGGGCTGTCGCCACGGTTTGCGCGAATGTACTCGAAGCACGGGCGTCCGTCGATCGCGCCGGAGAAGTTGCTGCGCGCGCTGCTGCTGCAAGTGCTCTACACGATCCGGAGCGAGCGGCAATTAATGGAGCAGTTGGACTACAACATTCTTTATCGCTGGTTCGTGGGGCTCGATATGGACGAGGCGGTGTGGGATGTGACGGTGTTTACCAAGAATCGTGAGCGGCTGTTGAAGAGCGCAGTGGCCGATGGATTCTTTGATCAGGTGTTGCGGCAGGCGCGCGGCCAACAGTTGCTTTCTCCCGATCACTTCACGGTGGACGGGACGTTGATCGAGGCCTGGGCCGGGCACAAGAGCTTTCAACGCAAGGACGGTAAAGGCAAGCCACCGGATGAGGGAAGCAATGCTGGGAGCAGCAATCCATCGGTAAACTTTCATGGCGAGGAGCGGCGCAACGATACGCATCGCTCGACCACCGATCCCGAGGCGCGGCTATTCAAGAAGTCGCGCGGCAGCGAGTCCAAGCTGAGCTTCATGGCGCATGTGCTGATGGAGAATCGCCATGGGTTGGTGGTGGACACGCGGCTGACGAAGTCGACAGGCAAGGCCGAACGCGAGTCGGCTTGGGTCATGGCGTGGCGTGTGGGGCGGGGCCAGAGGCGCATCACACTGGGCGGCGACAAAAACTACGACACGCAGCAGATGGTGGCGTCCTTACGTGCGATCGGCGTGACCCCGCATGTGGCCCAGAATGAACACAAGCATCGATCGAGCGCGATTGACGGGCGCACCACGCGGCACCCAGGTTACGCTGTGAGCCAACGTAAGCGCAAACGCGTAGAGGAGATCTTCGGCTGGATCAAAACCGTCGCCGGCTTGCGCAAGACCAAGCATCGCGGGCGGAAGCGAGTGGATTGGATGTTCACCTTCGCGGCGGCGGCCTACAACCTGGTTCGGTTGCGGAATCTCACGCTCGCGGCTGTCTGAGAGAGGCCCGAGGGGCCTCGCTAGGCCGCTTAAAGCGGCTCTAGAGGATGGAAACTCTGCTTCAAACCACGAAAAAAGGCCGGGCTCGCTTCTCGCAAAGAGCTTTTTCCGCAGCCTGCTAGAAGTTCATCTGGACGTGGCTTCCGGGAGCACTTCAAGATAAAGATCGATGGCTTCCTTGATATTCGCGATGGCCTGTTCGAGAGTGTCGCCCTGCGACTGGCAACCCTTGAGTTCAGGGCACCAGGCGTAGAAGCCCTGCTCGTCCTTTTCAATGATTACGCTTGTTTTTCGATCCATGTTTCCACGGTAGTTTTCCACGAAGGAAGTCCTGAAGTTCCTCGACTTCTTCGGGATGACCAACGTCTTGATACAGCAACGAATACACGGGAGGCTTCGCGCCTGGTATTGGCGTGGAGCGCTCGGGTAGGCGTTTCGGGTCGGTAACAAGCTTCGCCATACCCGCCAGTTTAGCTATCATTCACCGTCGCCGCCGGAGGATTTCCGAAGGAGCAGCGATTTCAAAGAACAGCGTGATGGCTTCGGTCAAATTCGCTCGAGCCTCCTCAATGGTATCGCCCTGACTCGCAATGCCGAACTCAGGGCAAACCGCGACATAGCCATCGCCTTCACGTTCGATCACGGCGGTGATTGTAGCGAAATCCCTTAGAGCGAACACCATTTGTGGTTAGGCCTCTCGCGCGATTGGCCTCTTCCGCTAGAATAAAAAAGCGAAGACTCAATATGTCGGCCACTGAGACCCGTCGTTGCGTGCATTGCCTGGGTTCATTTCCAGCAGACGAAATGACGGAAGACCATGTTCCGCCAAGCAGTTGGTATCCCGACTCTACACCCGCCTCGGTTCAACATTGGAAAGTACCGAGCTGGACAAATTGCAACAAAGATCTGGGCAAAATAGAGCGAGATTTGCTGATACGATTTGGTCTTTGTATTGACCCATGCCTGAAGGAGGCTTCGGGGATCACCCCAAGAGTAATGCGAACTCTCGGTTTGGAAACTCGGAATCTGTCACAAAAGGAGCAAGGGCATCGAGATCGAGCCAGAGCGAAAATCCGCAAGGAGTTGATGCATTACACAGATGTCGCCAAGACGACAATACCGGGACTTGGGCCAACAGATGCTACCGCCGCACACGCTTTCGCTTTGCCCATCGCATACTCGGATCTCTCCCACATCGCTGAAAAACTGGCGAGGGGATTCGAATACCGACGTGCGGGAAGATACATCGAATCGCCATACGGTATCCGCACCTTTGTGCCTCATCCGAGCGAATTCATCAATGCTCCAGGCAGGATGGTGTCTGGAACAGCCCGTGAACACCAGTTCGACCTGGGGCCAGGCTTTAAGGTGAAGTACGTATTCAGCCTGCAGAACCCCATGGTCTTAGCCTACTGGATGCTATTGTGGGGTAGACTGTGTCTCTCGGCTCTCATCGTCCACGAGAAGGCGCTGAGTTTGGCAGAACCCAGATTCTCGAAGCCTATGGGGCTGACCCGGGAAGACCTCTTGCGAGTGCAGAAGTTCTCGACGTAGCCTGCCTCTAGCTTCGCCTGAATTCGGACCGGTCCCGTCACCCCGCTATACTAAACATTAGATGCACGAAATGGCCGTATTCTGGCTCCGCATGGCCACGGCGCTTTACGGGGTTGGGCTGCTGCACGTCATTGCGGTCCTGCTGCGCCGGCGCGAAGGCTTCCTCAAGCCCGCGCTGTTCGCGTTCCTGATCGCCGCGGTGCTGCATTTCGTGGCCATTGTCGAGATGACCGTCTCGCTCGGCCATCTACCCGTCGACACCTTCTTCGAATCCGCCACGGTCTGCGCGTTCCTGATCGCGGTCCTCTTCCTCTTCGTCTATTGGCGCTACGACGCCGCAAGCCTCAGCGTCTGCATCTTTCCGCTGGTCTTCGTGCTCACGCAAGTGGGCGCCATGGAAACGCCGCTACACTCCTGGCCCAGCACCAATGTGCGCGCGTTGCTGCTGGTGCACGTCATGATGGTGCTGCTCGGCTACGCGTCGTTGCTGCTCACCGCGGTGGCCTCGCTGTTCTATTTGATTCAAGAACGCCAGCTCAAGCGAAAAAAGGCGCTCGATCTGCCCGAATATATCGCGCAATTATTCAAGCGCCTGCCGCCGCTCGCGACGCTCGACAATCTGATCACCAACGCCATGAGCTTCGGCTTCGTCTTCATCACGCTCGGCGTCATCGCGGGCAGCACCTGGGCGTTTATCGACGCGGGCACCGCCTGGATTCGCGATCCGCGCATCGCGCTCGCGTTCATCACCTGGGGCTTCTATCTGACGATGGTCTTTCTTCGCCAGACCGCCGGATGGCGCGGGCGGAAGGCCGCGTACATGGCCGTGGCCGTGCTCTGTTGTTCGGGGCTCACCTGGGCCGCGCATGTGGGACTGCGCAACCTACTCGCCAGATGAAATTCTCCATCACAGGCGTTAATCACAAGAGCGCGCCGGTGGAAGTGCGCGAGCGCCTGGCGTTCGATGAAAGCGCGCTGGCGCAGGCGCTGGTTGCCCTCAAGGGACGGCCCGGTTTTTGCGAGGGAATGATTCTTTCCACCTGCAATCGCGTGGAAGTGGCGCTGACGTGCGAAGAGAATGGACACTCCGCGGTCGCGGTGGATGAGTTTCTCGCCGACACGCGCCAGGTCCAGCGGGAATGGGTGACGCCGTACCTTTATCACTTCGAGGACAGCGAGGCTATTCGTCACTTGTTTCGAGTAGCTGCCAGCCTTGACTCCATGGTGATCGGCGAGCCGCAGATTCTCGGCCAGCTCAAGTCGGCTTACTCGCTCGCCAAGGAGCACGGCGCCGTCAGCGGATTCATGGACGCGCTGCTCACCCGCGCGTTCAACGTCGCCAAGCGCGTGAGGTCTGAGACCGACATTGGCGAGAATGCCGTCTCCGTCAGCTACGCCGCGGTGGAACTGGCGCGCGAAATCTTCGGCTCGCTCGAAGGCAAGAAGGTCATGATCGTCGGCGCGGGCAAGATGTCGGAATTGGCGGCCCGGCATTTGAAGCGCAGCGGGGCGGGACAAATCCTGGTCACCAATCGAACGCACGAGCGCGCGCTCGAAATGGTGGAGCTGTTCGACGGCAAATTGGTGGACTACACGCGGTTTCTCTCGGCGCTGCCGGAAGTCGACATCGTGATCGCGTCCAGCGGAGCGCCGCACTACATCATTCTCCGCGACGACATGAAGAAGGTGATCGAAGCGCGCCGCAACCGGCCCATGTTCCTGATCGATATCGCGGTGCCGCGCAACATTGAGCCGACGGTCAACGAGCTCGATAACGTTTTCCTGTACGACATCGACGACCTGCAGAAGGTGATCGAGACCAACCTCCAAGGGCGGATGAATTCGGCGAAGATGCCGAAGCAATCATTCACGAAGAAGTGGAGCGCATGGTGGCGCGGTTAAAGGCGCGCGAAGTAGCGCCGACCATCGTGAAGCTGCAAGAAGAGCTCGAACGAATGCGGGCGGCGGAGGTAGCGCGGATGCGAACGAAGCTTGGCGCGCTGACTCCCGAGCAGGAACAAGCCATCGAAGCGTTGACCAAAAGCATGATGAACAAGGTGGCGCATGGGCCGATTTCGGAAATTCGCCGTCAAGCGTCGCTGCCCGATGGGCACCACCTGATCGCCGCGGTTCGAAAGGTCTTCCGCCTTGATTAACATCGGATCGCGCGGCTCTCAGCTTGCTCTATGGCAAGCGCGCTGGATTCAAGCCCGTCTGGAACAACTGGGCGAGCAGTGCCGCATCGAGATTATCAAAACCACGGGCGACAAAATTACGGACGTTGCATTATCGCAAGTTGGATCGAAGGGCCTGTTCACCAAGGAAATCGAAGAGGCGCTGCTGGCGGGCGCGATCGATCTTGCGGTGCACAGCTTGAAAGACATGCCGACGGATTTGCCGGCCGGACTCACGCTGGCCGCGATTCCCGAGCGCGAAGATCCGCGCGATGCCTTGATTGGCCGGCGCCTGGAGGAGTTGGCGCCTGGCGCTCGCGTGGGCACTGGTTCGCTGCGGCGAGCTGCGCAGCTTCGGGCGTTGCGACCCGATTTGCAGATCGAAGATATTCGCGGCAACGTTGACACGCGATTGCGCAAATTGGATGAAGGCCGGTATGACGCGATTGTGCTTGCGTCCGCCGGGCTGCGGCGGCTGGGCTGGGAGAATCGCATTACCGAAGTTTTCGATCCCGGCATGATGTGCCCCGCCGTTGGACAAGGCGCGCTGGCTATCGAAACTCGCGATGATGGCGGGTCTGGGTTCAACGCCGCGAGCCGGCTGGAACACGCGGAAACCCGCGCCCGGGTGACTGCCGAACGCGCGGTGTTGGCGTCTCTCGGCGGAGGTTGCCAGGCGCCGATGGGTGCGCACGCCTTCATTCGCGGCGAAGAACTCTTTGTGATCGCGCTGATTGTTTCGCCCGATGGCGTGCAGATGGTCCGCAAGGAAAAGCAGGGGCCCGTTGCGGAAGCCGCCGCTCTCGGCCGCTCGCTCGGCGAAGAACTCCTCGCTGCCGGTGGAAAGCAGATTCTCGACGCCGTGTACGGCGCGAACGCATGAGCAAGGTCTATCTGGTCGGCGCGCGGGCCGGGCGATCCTGACCTGATCACTTGGAAAGGCCGCAAGCTGCTGGCAATCGCGGATTCGATTCTCTACGACAACCTGGTCAACGAACACTTGCTTGATCTCGCGCCCGCGAATTGCGAGCGCATTTACGTCGGCAAGAAGAAATCGGTACACGCATTTCCGCAGGAAGAAATCTGCGCGATGATGATCGATCGCGCGCGCCGGGGTCTCACCGTGATCCGGCTCAAAGGCGGCGATCCGTTTATTTTCGGGCGCGGCGGCGAAGAAGTGGAAGCGCTGGCAGCGGCGGGCATTCCGTTCGAAGTGGTTCCAGGAGTCACATCGCCCTTGGGAATTGCGGCCTATAGCGGCATCCCGCTCACGCATCGCGAGCATACGAAAGTGGTGACGTTCGTTACCGGCCACGATGTGCACGGCATCGATTGGAGCAAGGTCGGGCAATCGGAAACGCTGGTGATCTTCATGGGCATCTTCGCGATTCGCGAGATCGCGGCCGAGATCATGCGGCACGGACGCTCGGGCGATACTCCGGCGGCCGCGGTGCGATGGGGAACGCGGCCCGATCAGGAAACGGTGTCAGGCACGCTGGCGACCATCGCGGATCGCATCGAAGAGGCGCGCATCAAACCGCCGGCTACAGTGATTATCGGCGAAGTGGTTGCACTGCGCGAGAAGTTGGACTGGTTCGAAAGTCTGCCGCTGTTTGGCCGCAAGATCGTGGTGACACGCGCCGCGGAACAGGCCGCGGAATTTTCCGATCGACTGCGCGCGCTTGGCGCTGATGCGATCGAATTGCCAGTGATCTCGCTCGAAGCTCCGGCCGATCCCGCGCCGCTCGATCGAGCCATCGAAAACCTCGCCAGTTATGATTGGCTGATTTTCACTAGCGTGAATGGCGTGCGTTGTTTTTTGAATCGATTGGACCAGTCGCGCTACGATTTGCGGTCGCTCAAAGCGCGCATTTGCGCCATCGGACCGGCTACGCGAAAGGCCATCGAGGATCTGCATCTTAAAGTTGATCTGATGCCGGAGGAATATGTCGCGGAGAGTCTGGTGAAGGCATTCGCTCACTTGAGATCTCAGTGGCAAGAAAGTGTTGTTGCCTCGCGCGGCGGTTGCGCGCGATGTGATCCCGGAGGAGTTGGCGAAGCTCGGCGCAAAGGTTGACGTCGTGGAAGCTTATCGAAACGTCGTCCCGCCCAACGCGGCCGCGCGCGCTCGCGAAATATTCGCCTCCGAGAAGAAGCCGGATTGGATCACGTTCACCAGTTCATCGACCGTGAAGAATCTGCTCGCCGCTGCAGGGCGCGAAGCGTTAGAAGGCGTTCGCATCGCGTCCATCGGGCCCGTCACCAGCGCGACCATCTGCGCGCATGGGCTGAAGGTCGACGCCGAAGCCAAGCAATTCACGCTCGATGGACTGGTGGAAGCAATCCTCGCCTTTCACCAGATATAATCCTTCGCATCGTCGCGGCGTTCGTAGCTATCGAGCACGTGGACGACGCGGAGCTTTTTCAAACGGGCGGGATTGAGCGCGCCGATCGGAATATAGAGGATGCGGCGGTTCAAATGGGCGGCGATGGAGCGGAAAATACTGCGCGGCGGCTTGGCGGCGACGTACACGACGAAGCGCTGCATTGAATAATCGAGCGCGGCCATCAACAACCGTTCGGGTTTGTTCTGCGCGAAATCGTAATCGGGATCGGACCACACGTCCAGCATCCGGCGCGGCGGCAGCGCCATCAAGAAGCCGCCATACTCGGCGCGGCCGATTCCCGGCCCTACCAAATGCTCGAACGGATACGTGGAATAAAACGCCATGTCCGATTCGTTCTGATGTTCGCCGAGCCAGGTGGTCAGATACTGGTATCGATCTTCCGGGTCTTCGTCGAAGATCACCACGGTCGCGCCGACTTCGCCCGCGATGCGATCGAGCTGGCGGACGTAAATCTTGGCCTCATGCCAGTTGCGGATGGTTTCGCGCAGATCGATGCCATCGAGAATCGAGGTTGTAAACGGCTCGGTCCGCGAGCGCTCCTCCGACAACATGCTTTTGGCTTTGCGCTTCAAGAAACGGCCGTAATCCTCGATCATCAGGTCTTCGGGCGGATAGGAGCAGATGGCAGTTCCATCGGTTTGCCGCGCCCACTCGCCCTCGAACTTTTCCTTCTTGCGCTGCTTCAGGCCCTTCGGCATCAAGCGCTGCTTGGGACGCGGAAGACGCCGCCGCAATCGCAACTTTTTGGTGTTGTACCAAATCTCGTCGCTCGAAAGATTGACCGTTTCGAGCAGATCGCTCGAGGGCTTCTGCGCGGGATAGCGATTGGCGGTCTGCCAGACTTCGTAGGCGTAGTTGTCGTCGACCACGGAGCGGGCCGCGACCGCGAGATCGAACACGCCCGCCAACAAGTCGCCGTTGATGGACGCCAGGTTGCGCGTGAAGCGCGCCATCATGCGGCGCTGCCAGTACTCCACCTTTTCGCCGGTGTTCTTGACGTACTCTTTCTCGGCCTCGCGCAGCAGATCGAACTGGACTTTGGGCCGGTCGATGGACCAGTCCGGGGTCATCTGGGCGCGAAAGATTTCGTAGCGATCCTGCAGATACGGGTATTCGATCGTGATCTCGGCCAGGCAATCGGGATGCGGATTCAGCAGGCGGATTTCGGGCACCTTGGTGTGGCGTGGCTCGTCCTGGGGAACCTCCATGGCGTCGAGCACGGGATCGAGCAAATTCAGCGACACAACGGCGAACACGGACGCTAACGGATCGGCTCCCTGCAGTTTCCACGCCATGCCGGCGGCATGCGCCGCGATCTCATCGCTACGCGCTTGCGGATAGACGCGATAGGCTTCGATGTATTTGTTCAGACCGATGTAGCGGATGGAGTAAGGGTCGGGATAGGTGTCGGGCAGGTGCGGCCGGTCGCCCAGGTCAGGTTCGATGAAGATCACCTCGGCGTCGATTTCCAAGGCGGTGCGTACGGATTCGGTAAACGGATCGCTGGGTTCCACCGGAACGTAAATGCCGCGCTCGTCATCCTGCGGATCGGGATACAAGATCACCGACATCTCGGGTAGCCGGGCCAGGGCCTGCAGGTAAACATCCTCAAGAGCACCGGGCAACTCGACGGCGACGATCCGCGGGCGGTCGCGCAGGATCGCGCGACGCACTTCCATGGCGAATTCGAGCCGGCCCGGAATGACCGGGAAATAAGTGAAGTTGCCGCGCCGGAGGCTGGCGGGATCTTCGAGAGGTCGAAGATGGGGTGGGTCAGGCTCGTGGGACATAACGCAACGCCTCGTCCCCGAGCGTTTCCAGAATGGCCGTGCGCATCAGAAACCGCTCGTCGCTTTGGCTGGAGAGCGTCTGCCCGTCGTCCAGGCTCTTCAGCTTCATCACAAAACGCGCGATGTTGATGCCATCGCGAACCGTGTAGCGCTCGTCGGCCGAATGCGCCTGCTGCAGGAAATCGGTGACGTAGTTGAGGATCTGCTCTTCGGCGAACGGCACGTTTTCCTTGAGAATCGAATACTCTTCGTGGCGCTCGGGAAAATCGATGGTGAGCTGCGGCTGCAAGCGCGAGTGGATGTACTCAGGCAGGTCGAAGGTGGAGGCGTCGTCATTCATTGTGGCGACCAGGCGGAAGAGCGGGTGCGCCTTGATCTTGATCCCGGTGACGATGGACTCGACGTATCTGCGGTTATCGAGGAGCGGGGCGAGTGACGCCCAGCTTTTCTCGCTCATGCGGTTGCCTTCGTCCAGAATCACGACACCGCCGCGCAGCATGGCCGTTACCAGCGGCGAAGCTACGTAACGAAGGCGGGATTGGCCTTCGATCACCGGGGTCACCAGCAAGTCCTCGGGGCGCGTGTCGACCGTGGCTTGCATGATGTAGACCTCGCGATTGAGGCGCTTGGCTGCGGCATAGGCGAGCGTCGTCTTCCCCACGCCGGGCTTGCCGAGCAAGCGCGGATTCATGGGGACGTCCTGCGAATCCACCACCAGCCAGGCGGCCAGCAACTGGCGCATCACTTCTTCCTGGCCAACCCAAGTAACAGTGAGCTCGTCGGGATGCGCGAGATGAAGCGCGACGCCTTCGATCTCCACTAACATATGCTGACTATTTTACTTGATGGGTTGGATGAGCCGCCTGAAAGGGTAGTCCCAATCGCCGATGTTCTTCCTGGCATCCTCTGTTTCGTATTCGATCTTCTTGCCTCTGGATCTCTTTATCCTTGGTCTGCGATCCCTTGGCCAAGTAGTTGCACGGCCTCTCAGGAAAAAGAAAGAGGTGAATCGTGCGTTCCTTTTGTTTGGTGGCGGTCGGCTTCCTAATAGGCTCTATTTGCCTCGGGCAGACGACGATTTCGATCGGCGTTGTCGGCGGAGCTCGAGTAAACGACGATTTGACGGGTGGCGCGAGCGGGGCGAGTGTGTCAAAACGCTACGTCGTCGGACCGGCATTGGATATCGGTCTGCCACTCGGCTTCGGAGTTGAAGTGGATGCGCTCTATCGGCGCGAAGGCGTTCAATCGTCCTTTCAGAACCCGGGTCCGGGTATCTTCTCAAGTGGCTCTTATGAAGAGCGCGCGAATTCGTGGGAATTTCCGATGCTGCTCAAATACAGACTGCCAGTTCCGCTAGTGAGACCGTTTGCGGAGGTGGGCTATGCGCCCCGTGTGATCGATGGATCGATCACGAACAATTCCTATTCGCCGACCTCGAGCTCGACCTCAACCTCTAGCGAGCATTGGCCCGCTAGTCAAGGGTTGGTCATTGGTGGCGGAGTGCAGCTCGCAATTGGCCGCCTCCGCCTGTCGCCCGGTATCCGATACACGCATTGGAACAACACGCCCATCATGGGGACCTACGTCAATGGCCCGTCGTTCGAATCGACGCAAAACCAGGTGGACATACTGGTCGGCATCGAGTGGAAGATTCGATAGGTAGTGCCCTGACATGCGTTGCTGTGAAGGAGACTACCCCTGAAAGAAGAACGCGAATCGTGATTAAGCGGCAGCGGCGGCGCTGACTCGCGTGGCGCGCAACATGGGCTTGGACGGCGTGACTGCGTCCAAATAGGCTTGCACGAAGGCTTCAGCCATGGGACGGCAACCGGGTGAGGGGTAGAGCTCGAAGAAGACGCGATGGGCGCCATAGGGCTGGAGATCCTGGCAGACCGCAGCCGTGGTGGCCGCGCAACGCTGGATGCAAGTGCCGCAATCCAGGCCGACGCTGGAGCAAAACTCGGGCCCGTTCTCAGTAAAGAGGTCCATGAAGTATCTCCACCCTTCGTACTAGGTAAAGGGTATTATTGGGCCTGAGGTCTGTTTTTCCTATAGTACCCATGAGTGGTTGTCCCGACTCTTTTGAGGGTATACAGGGTACGCGCAAGTACTACCAATGGCAGAGTCGCACCGAATCCGGCTAAAATCCTAAGCGAGTACCCGCCGCTTTGGACTATTCGAAAATTCTCGTGCGCGCCACCAACTGGGTGGGAGACGCCGTGATGTCGCTTCCCGCGTTGCGGGCGATCCGGGAGCGATTTCCGAAGGCGCACATCGCGATTCTAGCTAAGCCATCGGTCGCGGATCTATATACACATGAATCCTTTGCGGATGAAATTATCGTGTATAGCCTGAAGTCGAGTTGGGCGATGGGACACGAGCTGCGGAGCCGGCAATTTGACTGCGCGATCCTGCTCCAGAACGCTTTCGAGGCCGCGTGGATCGCCTGGCTGGCAAAGATTCCGACGCGCATCGGGTACAAGAGAGATGGCCGGCAATTGCTGTTGACCCGCGCAATAGTTCCCCCCATACCAGGCGAGATTCCCCGGCACGAACGCTTCTATTATCTCGAACTGCTGCGGCGGGCGGGCTTGATCGATGCTCTACCCGCTTGCGAGTCGATCAAGTTGGGAGCTGGAAGGGCTCCGATCGGGAAACGCGTGATCGGTGTAAGCCCGGGTGCGGCGTATGGGACTGCGAAGCGCTGGCTGCCGGAACGATTCGCGGAAGCGGCTGGGGCTTTGGCCGAGGCTCGGGGAGCTTCCATCGCGCTGTTCGGAACGAAAGGCGAACGGGCGCTGTGCGAGGAAGTGGCGAGGCTGCTGAACGGGCACGAGGTGACGAATTACGCGGGCGAAACAACGCTCGCGCAGTTTATCGATTTGGCGGCTGGATGCGAGTTGTTTCTGACGAATGATTCGGGATCGATGCATATTGCTTCCGCACTGGGCGTGCCGACGGTCGCGATCTTTGGGGCCACGGATGACACAACGACCGGCCCGACCGGACTGAACGCGCGGGTGGTCCGGCAGCCGGTGGATTGCAGTCCTTGTTTATTGCGCGAGTGCCCGATCGATCATCGCTGCATGACCGGAGTGAGCGCGGAGCGGGTGGTGAAGGAAGCTTTGCAGCTTTTGCGTTAGCGCTGGACGTGATGGTCCGAGTTCAGCAAGAGCTTGCCATCGGTCTCGACGCAGCGGGGCGATTCTTCCAGAGGCTCGGTAGACGGCTTGACCAAACGCGGAGCCATAGTCCACGGCGCGGTGAGCACCTTGGGATCTTCCACAGTGGCCTGATAGACCAGGTTGTCGCCCTGTCGCCACAAGCGCTCGGTGACGTGCATGGCCGTGGTGTGGAAGTAGCCGTTCTCGCCGAACCAGGTATCCTCGACGAAGTTGGTGACGTCCACAATCAGCTTGTCGCCTTCCCAGTGCGCTACGGAGTCGCCGTAGTAGGACGGATTTCCATCGGCGCGATGCGGGCGGCCGTCCGTGGGGACGATGCGATAGGGATCGCCCGAGATGTCTTCATATAAGAAGATCATTTCGTTCGGAAGCTGAACGATCTTGCGCGGCGGACCGATGCGCGGGATGCCGGGCCGGCCGCAATAGAACACCTGATCGGTCTTGCTCTCGTTATCGCTGAGGTATTTTACTTTGGCCTGGAACTCGGGTTTATAGGAAGGCTCGGGAGTGGAAGGCAAAGCTCCGGGAATGGGGACTGCGGCCGGACGGGCGGCGCTGCGATCGATATCTTTGATCAGGACTTTTCCGTCCGGGCCTTTCTTTTCGAGCGCGACCGGCGGCAGATCGATGGCGAAGGTCCAGACGCCGCTGAGGTCGGGGTGGTGATCGGCAGTGGCCGCTGTGAGCGCGGGAAGCATCGCAATCGCGGATAGCAGGCACAAGAAACTGTGTTTCATATTGGGCACCTCACTTCGATTCCTAGCGCGGATTGTCGGACGGGTTCACAAGCTCGAGCGAAGCTCCGTCCGCAAAAGTGATCTTCTGAAGATAGCCGTAGAGCGAACCATCGCGGGCGCGCACGCACTCCACCGTTACGGTCTGCCCGACGGCCTTCGCGAAATCGACCCGGCCGACGCTAACACGCTTGAACCAGGCTGGGGGATTGCTTTCAAACTTCCAGGCTTCGGGCGCGCCGCCGGCGTTTTTGGCGTCGATAAAGACGACAATGTGCGGGTTGATCCAGTCGACCTTGGTGAGCGTGCCGGTGAGAGTGAACTTCTTCGACATGTCGAAGATAGCCGAGGGCGAGTGGTGGGCCCACAAGGACGCGGCGGTACAGAGCAGGGCGCCAAGCAACGAAGCTCGGAAGATTTTGCGCAGCAAGGGAGCGTCCCCTTTCCTATATTGGGGCTGAGTATATCACGCGCCGGCACTAGGGCTGCGCGTAATACCCGGATCGGGTGCGCGCCACTACTTTGGGCTTGTCGATCTTGATATCGATCGCATGGTACTCGTTGGGGCCATCGCCGGGAAGGCCGTCAAAGGTGAGAACGTAAAACGCATTGGCGTCCGCAACGCAGCTCTCGATCTCGCCGGCGACATCATTATCTGAATTGAGGACGCGCCCGCCGCTTTGCGTTGCCAGCACTTGCAGCGCGAGATCTCCAATTTGCACCTGACTCGGTTTCTTGACTGGTTTTACGAATTCCAGATAATAGAACAGTCGAGATGACCCAGCGTCGGCGGACCCCAGCGGATCGACGCCGTAGAGAGTGATGCGCGCGCGCCGAAGAGCATACGAAAGACCAACAATGTTTCCGAAAATCTGCTGCTGTTCCTTGGAGGTTAGATCCTGGCTGGGACCGGAAAGATAGGGCCAACCGGGACTAATCCAGATCAAGATTTTTCGTCCCGGCTTGGTGGACTCCAATTCCGCGAGCTGCTGGACGGCGTTGAGAGACAATTGAATCTGGTCGCCGGCTCCGTAAACTCCCTGTGAACTGCGGCGAACGGTGCGCAGTCCCGAATCGTGCTGTTTCAGGTCTGCCAACACGGCGTTGCCATCCTGGGAAGACAGGCTTCCGAGCGTTGCTCCCGAATCGGTAAGGAAAACCAGAGACGTTGGATGCTCCAGCTTCCCGCCGTTTGCGAGTAGAACCTTTTCGATTTGCTGCCGTTCGTAAGATACGTTCGTAAACGAAGTGTTGACTTCATCCTCGAGCAGAATCACCTGCACGGGAGGATCAGCCGCCGCGGCCGCGCCGGTTACGGCCTCAAAGGACACGATCTTTTGCGGCTGTTTGTTGTCGAGAAGGGTGAAGTCTTGCTGCTGCAAGCCGGAAACCGGCTTTCCGGACTTGTCTGTCACGGCTACATCCAGGGTCATGCGGCGATCTTCGCTTGTTGAATTCTGCTGCGCAAATCCAGTGCACAGCGAAAAGCAGAACAGATAGATCCAACCGCCGGTACGAATCATGACAATTCACCAGATATGGCAGCCGTTTACCAGTCTATATCATATTTTTAGCGGGCGGGATCGGGCTGCTCGGTTGCCGTGGCGGCGGCTGCGGACGGGAGGCCTCCGCGCAGCACGTCGTTGGCGAAGAAGAATTTTCCATCGCTCGGCACCATCATGATCTGCACCTTATCTGACAGCTTCTCTGCGATGATCTTCTGGATCAGCATTGGATTTTCCTTCAGCGCGATACCCTCCAGGTGCATCTTGTCGGCGTCGGCCTTGGCCAACAATTGGACGCGATCGAGATCGGCTTCGTTCATCAGCTTGCGGCGTTCCAATTCCGCTTTGCCGTCGATCACCTTGGCCTCGGCCTGCGCCTGCGCTTGCTGGACGGTGGCTTCCTTGCGAGCAGCGGCTTCCAGGCGGGTCTGCTGGATCTGCTTCTCTTTGAGCGGCAGGGTGTACTGCATGGCGTCGGACTGCGCTTTGGCTTGGAGCACCGTTACCTGGGCTTGCGCCTCCGCGTTCTTGATGTCGCGGGCCTTTTGCGCCTCGGCTTCGAGCTCGGCTTCGCGGACTTCCTTCTGCTTCACATCGAGTTCCACGCCGAGCCGTTCGTTTTCCTGCTCCTTGAGCAGAACGCCCTCCAGTCCCTTGGCGTACTCGGACGGAAGTTGAACGTCGCGCAGGATGACTTCCTTAACGATGACGGCGTCCGGCGCGAGCTTTTGTGTGATGGCTGCCGCCGCAGTACGGCGGATCTCCTCGCGTTTGGCGGCGAACAGCTCGCGGACCAGATAGCGCGGCGTCAGGTCGCGAAATGCGCTGGCGACTATCGGCGGCACCAATTCCTTTTCCACCGGTTGCGGCAGATTGGAATGGATGTACGCAAGGCGATGCGGGTCCAGACGGAAGCGCACGGTCACCGCGAGTCCCAATTCCAGGCCTTCTTTGGTCTGGACGCGCAGCGAGTCGCCGGTTTTAGAATCGGCCAACATGGTGGTTTGAAACATCTGGTCGCGCAGGTCGTAGGTTTGGACCGTTTGAACCAACGGGACCACCAGGTGCAAGCCGGGGTAAAGCGTATCGGGAAGCGTCCCCGAAATCTGGCTGACGCGGACGCCGGCCATTCCGGCGGGGACCACGGCGATGCTCAATCCCGCGAGCAGCGGAATCAAGCTGAGCAGAGCCAAACGGCCGGGTGGACGCCAATTCAGCGGTAGTAGCGACCCGGTCTGGCGATAGCCTTTTGCTAAATCGAACGCCACCCACGCGGCGGCGGCGGCGAGCATGGCGAATCCAAGGGATTCGAACAGATACTTTAGGACGATCATTGTCTTCTCCTCTGGCTTACGCGGAGGCACGTCGCGGGCCGCGCAATATACGTGGAAAAGAAGCGCGATTATCGTTGATTTCGTGTCAGTTTTGAGGCGAGGCGTGTTCAGCGGTAGACAAGGGTTCGGCGCCGGCCAAGCCCAATTCCGCGGCGCGCTCCTGCATTGCTTCGATACAGAAAGCGATGTGTTGATCGAGATCTACATTCAGTTGGGCTGCGCCGTTGATGACATCGTCGCGGCTCACATTGCGCGCGAACGCCTTGTCCTTGAGCTTCTTGCGCACGGACTTGACGTCGACTTCATGGATGCTCCGGCCAGGCTTCACGTAGGAGCAGGCAGTGAGGAAGCCCGCGAGCTCGTCGCAGGCAAACAGCGTTTTCTCGAGCAGAGATTCGCGCGGCACGCCGCTGAAATCGGCATGGGACAGGATGGCACGCCGGATCTCGGGATCCACGCCGCGCTCGGCCAGGATCGGCTCGCCTTTCATGGGATGATCGGGCACGGTGGGATGAATCTCCCAGTCGAAATCATGGAGCAGGGCGGTGAGCGACCATTTGGCTTCGTCCTCGCCGAATTTCCGCGCGTAGGCTGCGACACAGGCTTCGACGGCCAGGGCGTGGCGGCGCAGGCCGTCCGACTTGGTGAACTCGCAGAGCAGGTCCCAGGCTTGTTCGCGGGTCATTGATGATTCGAGCTCCGGTTGGACCATCATAGCGGACCTGCATGATATATTGAAAACGCAGCGAGTGATGGGCCTGTGGCGCAGTTGGGAGCGCGCTTCCATGGCATGGAAGAGGTCGTGAGTTCGAATCTCACCAGGTCCACCAAAATCCCTCAGACAATTAATAAGAAGCGCAACGCGACGCGAGGAGTCCAGTGGCTTGCGCCAAGTCGATATCGGCGATGAGCAGCCCTTCTTTACCGTAGGGCTGGTAGCACTGTAGCGTTCCGTCAGGACGCACCACCGCCGAAGTGGTCGGCGACCCCGCACTCGCGACGTTCACGGAAGCGAAATAGCAAGTGTTCTCCGCGGCCCGGCACAGCATCGTTTTCTCATGGAATGAGTTCGCAGGATCGGCGAAAGTGGAGGGAACGTAGCCGCCGGGTTCAGCTTCATGGAAATGAGGGTGGAATACGATGTGCGCGCCGCGCCGCACGGCCCAGCGGACCGTCTCAGGATAGCGCCAGCCCTCGTGGCAGATCGCGATGCCAAAGGTCAGCGCGCCGGTTTGAAAGACTCGCCGGCCGGAACCGAACGAATAGGTGCCTTCCTCGGAAGGATCGAGTTGAACTTTGTCCTGGAAACCGGCGATGGTTCCATCCGGATTGATGACCGCCGCGGTGATTAGCAATTTGTTGTCGACGATGCGCTCGGTGCCAAGGACGACCGCGAGATCTGCCTTCCGGGCCGCCTCGGCAATAACGGACCACGCGCGTTCGAGGAAGGCAGCGTCAGGGGACGGCACAGCCTTGCCCATTGCGCGGTAGCCGGGGACGAAGCACTCAGGAAAGCAGATGATGCCGGCGCGCTCGATGGCCGCTTGTGCAATCGCATCTTCGGCCAATGCCACCGACTCGTCGGGAGTCCCTGGGAATCGGATATTGGCGAGTGCGATTCGAACGATGTTCATTCAACATCCCAGTCTAGCGATGAATGTTCTTGTAGACTTTTCCGCCCTTCATCACAAAGACTACCCGGCGCACGGCGGTTGTGTCTTCCAGCGGGTTCCCGTCGGTGGCCACCAGATCGGCTTGGTAACCGGAAGCCACTGTGCCGATTTGATTTCCTAAGCCCAGCGACCGGGCATTGATGGAAGTCGCGCTCTTGAGCGTCTCCATGGGCGGCTCGTGGGCATCGCGGACGCGGTAGATGAACTCCTCGGCATTTCTTCCGTGCGCGCCGGCAACGGCGTCGGTCCCGAAGAGCACGGTCACGTTGTATTTGTGCGCTCTCTGCAAAGTGCCGCCTATGATGTGCGTGGATTTTTCAAGTTCATCGAAAGTCTTTTGCGCAAAGCCAAAGCTGGGCTTGTCGTCGAGGTAGTTATAGAGGACCAGAAAGTTCGGATCTAAGTATGTCCCGCGCTGCGCAAGAAGCTTGAGAGTGTCGTCGTCCAGAAAATCGCCGTGCTCGATCGATGTGCAGCCGGCGAGCGATGCCGCTTTCGCACCTGGCGACGTAAGCGCGTGAACCACCGCGCGCAGGCCTACCGCCTTGGCCTCGCCGCAAGCGGCCTGGATTTGCACGTCGGTCATGGTTTGAACGCCACCGCCGCTCGATCCCGCCGTGGCGAAGAGCTTGATCACGTCGGCGCCGTCCGCCTTGACCTTTCGCACGTACTCTCGAATGGCGTCGGGTGAGCCGGTCTTGTCCGTCACCGGCCGGATGGACGTCAGGATGCGCGGGCCTGGAAGAGATCCGTTCGCGATCCGGTCGCGCACCGGGGCATCGGCCTCAGCGCCGACGCTTTGAACTGTCGTAAAGCCACCCTGCAAAGTCATCCACGCGTTTTCGGCCACAGCCAAGACCGCGCTCTGCGGCGATGGATCGTCATCCACCAGTTTGTGATGAGCGTCAAAGTGCGAAACCAGGTGCACGTGAACGTCAATCCAACCCGGCATGACAGTGAGGCCTCGGAGGTCGTATGTAGCGGTGCCCGCGGCCGGCTTCACGGACTGAATGCGCGATCCGTTGATGACAATTTGTTGATCTTTGAGGACGCCACCGCGGCCGTCGAGGATGGTGCTGGTTTGCAGGACGATCGATTGTGCCGTGACCACCGCAGCGGCCAGCAGGATGAGGGTCAACGCGCGCGGGATCACTTGGGCAACCATTTCTTGTTGATTTTGGCGACGATCACGTAGTTGGGATCGACCATTTCCGCGACGTGAATCTCGGCGACTTTCGAGAGTAGCTCGTAGGAATCGGTTTCCGAGAGCCCGTTGCGCTCGTGCATCCACTGGATCAGCTCGGTGAAAGCGATGCGAAGCGCATCGTCCAAGGGACGATAGATGCCGACGGCCATCAGGTAATCGTTGTTCTCGAAACGCGGCCAATGAATCGTTTTGCCCTTGATGACGTCGGCCTGAACACGCACCTTAGCGGAGATTTCCACCGCGGTGCCTGCGATCTCTCCATCGCCCATGGCCGCGTGGGCGTCGCCCATGAACAGCAGCGCTCCGGGAACATTGACAGGCAGGTACAGCGTGTTGCCGGCGCTGGCCTCCGATGCATCCATGTTGCCGCCGAACTCAGCCGGAACGATGGAGCTGCGCACTTCGCCATCCGCCGGGGCCACGCCGACGCAGCCGAGGAACGGATGCATTGGGATCTTCACCGAGAAGTTGGAATCCTTGGCGTGAAAGATGGCGACGTTGGCGGCTTTGTCGATCGGATAGACCCACGACTTCGCCTCCACTCCTTTGCCGACCATGGGCGTGTAGTGGTTGCTATTGAGCGCGCCTCCAAACGTGGGATCGATGTCACCGTAGCCTTCCGTGCCATCCACTTCGACATTCAAGAAGTGCAGCACCAAGGTGTCGCCCGGCTCGGCGCCTTCGATGTAAAACGGGCCGGTAAGAGGATTGAAGCCGGGAACTTTCAATCCGGCCTTTTCGATCCCCTTGCCGTCGGCGTCCATGGTGTTGGTCTCTATGATTCCTCCGCGTGGAACATGCGCCACCGGCGTTGAGGGACCGTACACGTACTTGAGATCCGAGATCTTCATGTCGTAATGCGAGACCGGGGGTGTTTGGGCGGCGCAGGAGAGCGCGATGACGAAGAGAAACGGAAGGGTTGTTCGAAAGGTCGGCATAATTCAGCTTAGAGTAGCCCGCTTAAGTTTGGATGACGCGTGTGCCAATCCGTGGCGGTCTGGTAGGCGTGCGCGAGCGCAAGCATTTTCGCCTCGCCATAGACTTTACCCGTAAACGTGATGCTGGTGGGCACGCCTTTGGCCGTGAATCCGTCGCGAACAACGACGGTGGGCTGGCCGGTGATATTGGTCAGCGTGGTGTTGAGATCCAGAATGCTGTCGGGCTTCGGGGGATGGTGCGATGTGATGGGCGCGAGATACACGTCGATGTCAGACATTATCTTCGCCATGGCCTGCATCAGCAGAGCGCGCACGCGGTTGGCCTGGATGTACTCGACGGCGGGAACGAAGCGATTGATGCGGTAGAGGTTCGCGTCGGAATCCTTGTCCTGACGGATCATCAGGTCGTCTTGATGATTCCGCGTGAAGGCATCGAAGGCGGCGGAAAACTCCACTTCGAGGATGCGCATCATGTCTTCGATCGGGTAATTGGGAAAATCGATCGGGACGAGCTTGACGCCCATGGCGCGGAGTTTGTCGAGAGCAGCGGCATCGTTGTCGGCTTCTTCCTTAGCTGGGCGAGGTTCGTCGAAAGCGGCTTTGAGATAACCGACGCGAAGTTTTGCGATGTCGATGGTGGCGTCCCAATTGAACGGGACGTTCGTCGCCGTGACATCCTTGCCGTCCGGCCCTTGCAGCACGTCGAGGACGAGCGCGCAGTCTTCCACTCCACGGCAAATCGGGCCAGCTTTGTCCAGGCTCCAGGCCAGTGTCATCACGCCGTGGCGGCTCACGCGGCCGTAGCTCGGGCGCATACCGTAAACACCGCAGCGCGTCGATGGCGAAACAATCGATCCGCCCGTCTCGGTGCCGATGGCGAATCCGACGCCACCCGCGGCAGTTGCGGAAGCGGGTCCGGCGGACGAACCGCTGGATCCTTCTTCGGGATTCCACGGATTTTTGGTTTTGCCGCCGAACCAGACATCGCCGCCCGCCAGCTCGCCAGTGGTGAGTTTGGCGATCAATACAGCGCCGGCGTTTTCCAGTCGCTCCACGATGGTGGCGTCATAATCGAAGCTTTGATCCTTGAACGCGACCGCACCCCACGTGGTCTTGTAGCCCTTCTTCGCGATGAGGTCTTTTGCACCCCACGGAATGCCGTGCAGCGGACCGCGGTAATGGCCGGCCGCGATTTCCGCATCGGCTTTCTTCGCTTGCCGCAGCGCGAGATCGTCCGTCGGCGTGATAAGGAATTGCAGTTTGCCGTTGTAGCGCTTGAGGCGCGCGAGATACATTTCCGTGAGTTCCACCGAACGCACCTGGCGCGTTGAAAGGAGCGCGGCGAGATCCGTCACAGGCCAAAACGCGACGTCCTCGATATTCGAGGGGCGTTTTACCGGCCGCGGATCGCTTTTCTTGATGGGGCGCCGGGTCATGTCGAACTTCATGCCGGGTACAACGGGGCTAAAGTGCAGGCACGGCGAAACGCTATTCGCGAGCAGGATTTTTCTCAGGTGCTCATATTGATCGAGATGGAGGTTCACGTCGGCGAGCAGCAGCGCGCGTTGAGCGTCGGTGAAACTGAGGCCTGCGATTGTCTCGGCGCCCTTCAGCATGTCGGGGGTGATGCGCGGAGCGGTCTCCTGGCCTTGGACGCGAAGACTGGCGGCCGCACCCGCGCCCGACAGATGAGCAAGGAACCGGCGGCGGCTGTTACACGAGGTGTTGTTCATTGGTTGCCCACATCGGCCAGGAGTTTGCGAATCGCTTTCACGGTGACGCCGGTGCGATACGCGATGATCTTCTTTCCGTCTTCGACGGCTTTGGGCGAAGCCATGTCTTGGCCGTTGAGACTGGTCTTGTGGGCCTTCGCGCGCTCGGGCAATCGGATGCTTTCCGGATCGATGGCGACGGATATCGAGGCGGTGTAGTAGTCGTCGTGATAACCGTCGGATTTTTCGTGGACGCCGAGCACGTCCTTTTCGAAGTTTTCGACTTCGTCGTAGTCGTAGTAGGCGGCTACATACATCGCGCGAACACCGGAGCCTTTCCACTTGTCGGAAAGTGTTTTCGCCGCGTCGATCGCGCCTTTCTGGTCGCCGCCGTGATCCACCAGGAACAGAACGTTCTTGAAACCTTGCGCCTTAAGACTCGCGCCCATGTCCGTGAGCATGTTCTTGTACGTTTCATTCGAAAGCACGATGCTTCCGGGGCTGGACGAGGTCTCTGGCGTCCCAGGAGCCATGCCCACCACTGGTGCGCAGAGCGTGTTGCCGAGCTCTCGAGCTACACGTTCGCCGATGAATCGCACGACGCTATTGTGCTGGCTGACGGTGACGTACGGCCCGTTGTCCTCCATGCCTCCCACCAGCACCAGCACTGTCGTCTTGCCGGCTTTGAGAGAGTCGCGTATTTCGAGCAACGTCATGTCCTCAATCCACACTGTGTCATGCATGTCGATCGGACGGACCATCGTGGTCATGTCGACGCGCTTTCTTGCAGGTTGCTGCGCGAATGTCAGGCCGGCGACGGCGAGAGCCAGCCCAACCCGCCCCAAATGATTCATGGAAATGTCCTCTCCGTGAGATTAGCAGCGGCTCGACTGGGAACCAAACGACCAGCGTCAGTTCAACGTACCGGCGACAGCTTCGACGGCTTCCAGTATCTTGCCGTCCCTGGCGACCTTAGCCAGAGTGTTGATGTCGTCGTGGAGCGGCCGGTCTTCCTCCAGCCGCGCGACGTGCTCGCGAATTACTTCGTAAGCGGCCCGTGTTGCCGGAGCTGGGCGAACCGGAGCGCGAAAGTCGAAGGCTTGCGCGGCCGCCATCAGCTCGATCGCGATCACTTGCCAACAATTCTCGATAATCTGGCGCGTTTTGATGGCAGTCGTCATGCCCATGGACACGAAGTCCTCCTGGTCGGCTGCCGCGGGTATGGAACCGGCAGCGGCAGGATTGCTCAGCACGCGGTTCTCGCATACCAGCGCTCCCGCCGTGTATTGAGACAGCATCAATCCGGAGAACATCCCGGCGCCCTTCGTCAGGAACGCCGGCAGCCCCATGGACAGGTGCGGATTCATCAGGCGGTTGAGCCGCCGCTCGGACAAGACTGCGATCGTAGTGAGGGACAAGCCGAGCAACTCTAAGCCAAATGCCATGGGAGTGCCTTGGAAGTTCGCACCCGTCAGCACTAGATCGTCATCGGGAAAGAATACCGGATTGTCGGCCGCATGGTTCAGCTCGATTTCGAGCATGTAGCGCGACCATTTGCAGGCATCGCGCGCGGCGCCCACCACCTGAGGACAGGAACGGAGCGAGTAGGCATCTTGCACTTTCTTGCCGGGCCGCCGCAACAATTCCGATCCGGCGGTTAACTTGCGGATGTTTTCCGCGCATTGCTGAGCGCCGGGATATCCGCGCACAAGATGCAGCCGAGGATCGTACGCGGCCATATTGGCGTTCAGCGATTCCAGCGTCATGGCCAGCGCGATTTCCTGGGTCTTGAGCCAAATCTCGGCATCGTAGATCTGAAGGCAGCCCATACCCGTGATTAAGTCGGAACCGTTGATGGCTGCTAAACCGTCGCGCTCGCGGAAAACCACAGTAGGAATTCCCGCGGCGGCCATCCCTTCTTTCGCAGGCAGCCTTTTTCCTTGAAAGAAAACCTCGCCCTCGCCCATCATGGTGATTGCTGCCTGCGCCATGGGCGCGAGATCGCCGCAAGCTCCCACGGAACCTTTCTGGCACATCACGGGCGTGACACCTTTGTTGATCATCTCAACCTGGGTTTGGACGATCTCAAGGCGAATTCCGGAGTGACCCCAGCAGTGGGTGTTGAGGCGCGAAACGATCCCGGCGCGTGCGTCTTCTTCAGCTGCACGGCTCCCCGCAACCGGCGGCATGGGAATAAAGCAAGTATTTCTGATAACGCTCGGCCTCTTCGGGAGTGAGCACGACGTCGGCTAGTTCGCCGATGCCGGTGTTGACGCCGTACATGATCTCGCGAGCCTGAATTTTTCTTTCCAAAAGTCCACGACACTTGGCGATGCGGTCCATCGCGTCCAGATCGATGCCGATCTTTTTTCGGTCGCGCGCGATGCCGGCGATGTCATCAATCGTTAAAGAATGACCGTCCAGAGTAATGCTCATCTCTTTCGCCCGCGGGCTCACCGGCTCAATTGCGTTCATTAGGCGCAGTATGACAAAAGCACTCTAGACAGTGAAGGGCGATTCCACGGTAATTTCCGGCGAAAAAGACGCAAAACGCGCCTTGACGCCGCGGATTGCCGCTGAACTTTTCGTAATTCGGTAGAAGAAACCGAGAACCCTCGGCGTTGCCATCGGTTGACGGCAACGCCCGGGCGGCACGCCTTAGAACTCGTAGCGTGCCGAGAACTGGAAGACTCGGGGGCTTCCGAACGTCGTACTGTACTGGCCGAACTTATTAGCGTTGGCAAGACTCATAATTCCGCCAGAACCGCTATTGACATCAGCCTGGCTATTGGGATCGAAGCGGACTGAATTGCTGATGTTGAACGCCTCCGCGCGGAATTGGAGCGTGTGGGGTTGGTCCTTGTAGGAAAACAGGTAGAACCGTTTGGAAAGCCCCAGGTCGAGGCTGAAGGGACCTTGACCGCGAATGATATTGCGCGATCCGATCTGTCCCGCCAAGGTCGGAGTGAAAGCGGCCAATGCCGCGGCCGGATCGGAGAAAATGTTAGGGCCGCCTGAAGTGCCCGGCACGGCGGATGGAGCATTCTTCGATGTTTGCTGTGGTGGCAGAGGGGCGGTTTGTGTCGCAAAACCCCAGAAATCCCAAACTGTTGGGTAACCAATCCCATTCTGAACGCTTACGGGCAACCCACTATCGGCCGTCAGAACCGAACTGACTTGCCAGCCACCCAGCAGCGCATCGACGAACTTGTTCGCATTCCCCATGAAAGCCCGGCCTTTCCCGAACGGTAGCTCAAAGACGCCGAGCGCGCTGAAGATGTGGGTTATGTCGTAATCGCAGACCGACTTGTTCAGGCTCTGCGTAAAGCCGTTGTAAATCGACCCCTGCGGATCCACTGCGCCAATCGATTCAGGGGAAGAACCCAAGTCTTCACACTTCGACCAGGTATAGTTGAAATCGAATTGAACGCCGTGACTGAACGCCTTGCGCAAGGTCACATGCATCCCGTTATAGTTGCCCCTGCCGATGGAACGGAAAGCGTAGAGGGCGGCATACTGGGCATTCCACATGGAGTACGGGCCCAGCTTGCTGCACGAAGGAGTGCAGTTGACATCAGAATTGAGAAGGGCGGTGGTCCAATCGCCGCCGGATGCCAGATAGTTCTGGTAAACGCCCTGCGTAGCGGTCAAACCATGGCCTGCGGCGCCCGGCCACATGTTCTGCCAAAACGCGATGTTGGGAACTTGATTCGCCGGTGTTCCTGCAAATACGTAGGGCGCCATCAACGCCACAGCTTGGTAGTAAGTCATGCCGGAGGTTGGGTCCTTCAGATTGGTCATCTGCGCGAAATCCTCGCCAATCAGAGAATGGATGGCTTCGCGGTGGACTCCGGCGACCTGTAGGTAGAATCCTCCATTGAATTGACGCCCGTAGCTCAGGTTGAAGTTCATGGTGTAGGGCGCCTTCAACTGATCGTCGATGGATTGGGACTGCAGATCTACGGGCGGCGCGGTTTGCGGGAACCCGCCGGGAGGAGCAGCGGGGAACGCGGACAAAGGCGGGGAATCGATGCCGGTGAAACGGGGCACGGTGGCAATAAGCTGCCCGGGCTGACTTTGAATGAGAGTCGCGAAGCCGACACTGTTGCTGAAATCGCGTTCCAAGCCTTCCCCGAATGCATCGTAGTAGATGCCGAAACCGAACCGAATTGAGGTGCGATCGGGCCCCCCAAACAGGATCTTCGACAGGCCGGAGGTCCCCTGGGGCGAGTACGCGATGCCGAACCGCGGCGCCCAGTCCGTCTGGAACGGGTAGAGCCCCCGTCCTGTGGTCTTCGACAACTGGTAGGTGACGTTGCCTGCAAGATTTTGGGACAGTCCCGCGGCATTGAGAGCGATGCGGTTCGCCCACCAATTGGCCAGCGGCTGCACGGAGCTGACGTTATAACCCTGCGTCTCGTAAATCGCCGGATTGAGCCCTAAACGCAGACCGTACGATATGTTCAACCCGCGCGTCACCTTCCAGGAATCCTGCGCGTACATGTCGTAGTGCTGCTCTTTGAAGATACGCACGACGGGCGCTCCTTGAGGCAAGGTGCCAGCTTGGAGATTGTAGTTCGCGCGAGTCTGAAGTTTGGTCTGAAGACCGAGCAGCGTATCTAAAACATCGATGGTGGTCAAGCTGCGGGTCGCATCCGCCGGGAGCAGAGGACCGCCGTCTCCTTGCAGGTACAGTCCGTCTTCTATGGCCGTGCTGAAGGAGTTCGAGTCGCTGGTGTAATTGTTGTGAGTCAATAAAAGCTCAGCGCCGAAGCTGAACGTATGCGCGCCTTTGTTCCAGACCATATCGTCGTGGGCATCATGGGTTGGAATAATCTGGGACGTGCCCGTGGTTGTCCCATAGGGGTTGTCCATCGAGTTCAACACGACATAGGGAGAGCTGACCACGCCGGTAGTCTGCACGCCCTCGCGCGTATAACCGTAGCGGAACGTATTGACCAGTGCTGGGGTGAGAACCGAAGTCAAGCCAGTGGCGAATCCTTTGCTGTTGTTTAGATAAACGCTGTTCGGTGGCTGACCCGGAAACTGCGGTCCCTGGATCGCGTAATTGTCGTTCTGCAAATTGGCGCGAAAGAAAAATGAATTTTTGGGCGTGATCTGATAATCGATTTTCGCGATGTAGGTGTTGTAACGCAGCGGCGCCGGCGCGTTGAAGCGGTATCCGGCGGTGTTGATGCCGTCGCCGACCGTGGTGTCGTTCGCGTGCGGATACAACTGATACAGTGCTAGCGATGCTGGATCTTCGCCAATGTGCGCCGTGTCAAGCTGCTGGATCGCCGCGGGCGTCAGGCTTCCGATGGTGCCATCGGTTTTCACGTACTGGACAATGCCCTGCCGTAGCGAGTCGGTGGGCACAACGCGCAGCAGCGATTGTTCGCTCGCATCTTTCCGTCCTTCGTAGTTCAAAAAGAAGAACAGCTTATCTTTCTTGATTGGGCCGCCGATGTCCACGCCGTAGACATTGCGGTTCAGCTTTTGACGCGGCACGCCGGCGGAGTTATTGAAGAAGCTATTCGCGCTGGTGTCCGTGTTGCGCAGATACTCATAAAGGGCGCCGTGGAAGAGGTTGGTGCCGCTTTTCGTTACGAGAGTGGCCTGAGCGCCGGAGCTGTGACCGTATTCGGCGCCGGCATTGGTGGTGATGGTGCGGAACTCCTGCACCGAGTCTAGCGTCACCCGGAGAACGCTGGTGAACGCCGCGCGATCTTGCTGATCATTTACGTCGACGCCATCTAAGGTGACATTCCCCTGATCGGACTTGTCGCCGTCGACCGCGCCGCTGCGAGGGTCGTTCATCTGGACGTGACCGTTGCCACTTGCGCTGAGAACCGGCTGGTCCTGAGCACCCAGGTAAGCGACACCCGGCTGAATGGCAAGCAGACCCACCACGTTCCGAGCTTCAAACGGGAGTTGGGTAATGGCCTGCGTGCCCACCGCGTTGCCGATGGATGCGTCGGTCGTGTTCACCAACGTCGCTTCGGCGGAGACGGAAACCGAGGAAGCCACAGTGCCGACTTTCTCAAAGTTCAAGTCAACGGTCGCCGGCGAATTGACCTGGAGGCGCACTTCCAGAGAGACGTCATTGAACCCCGCCGCTTTCGCCGTAAGCTTGTAAGCGCCGGGCTGCACCTGGGAGAACGAATAGCGGCCCTGCGAATCGGAGACTTCGTCCCGTTCCGCTCCCGTATCGACGTTCATCAAAACGACTGAGGCGCCGGGAATCACTGCTCCCGAAGGGTCTTTCGTGGTCCCGGCCACAGACGTCAAACCCTGCCCGGGCAACATCGCCGCCAGGCAGAAACACAACAACAATAGCCAACCTATTCTTTGCATCGCGTGCACACCTTTCCTTAGCCAAACCGCGCGGGGGGATTGCGCGGCGGGGCGGGTTCACGTCGAATACTACGTTGTATGCGAGTTGCCACATTCTAAATCGATAGAACAGGCTTTTGCAATAACGAATCCACGGAAAAGGCCGGGAGCTGGACTCGATTCCAAGGCAGAGACATGCCCGGAACAACAATTTGAACCGCCACGAATCGAATTTTTGCCGGTCTTCACTTGGCGCTTCCCGCGATGCGCTAGCGTTTTCTGGTAGATCCGGGCGTCCGCGACGACGATTGTGATTCCACCGTTCTTCGCTAGAATGTACTGTACAAATGATCACGAGCAGCGAAATCAGTCCCCTGATCGACGAAATAGCATTGAAGCTGCTGGAGGAGCTGCAGAAGAACGCCCGCCTGTCCTACGCCGACCTGGGGCGCGCGGCAGGCCTGTCCCCCTCCGCGACTGCCGAGCGATTGCGCCGCCTGGAAGATGCAGGCATCATCCGCGGATACCGTGCCGAGGTGGATCCGGCCAGCCTGGGTCTGGGGATCACCGCGCTGATTCGCATGAGCTCCGACGGACCGCAGTACCGCCAACTCATGGCGTTCGTGGCGGATTGCGAGCAGATTCGGGAGTGCTATCACGTGACAGGCGGCGATGCCCTCAACATGAAGGTGCTGGTATCGTCTATATCCGAATTGGAGGAGCTGATCATGAAGCTGCTTCACTATGGAGTTCCAACTACGAGCATCGTGCTGTCCACGCCACTGGTCCGTAACGCGTATCGAGTGAGGCGCGCCGGGAAATCCGCCGACGCAGGAAAGAGGCGCTAACCGAATGCCCGATTTCACTGCTGGTTGCCGGGTGTAAACCTCATTTCCGGCAAAAAATGCGGATCTGGCCGGTCAATCGCTATTCTCAGCCTGGAGTCCGCTAGTGTACGCTAAAGTGAAGAGGACGTGCGGATTCTTGATATTGCGACGTAGTGGACCTTCGAACGCGTTACCGCGCTTGGAGCTACGTTCGTCCAACCGGCAGCCACGTTGCCTCCCGGTATTTAGGGGAGCCTTGACGAGGATGCGAGATAAAGTTTCGTTTATCAGTTTGTTGCTGTTTTCGGGCGTCGTGGGCTGGGCGCAATCGGCGCCTGCTACGTTCACGTTGGAGAACGAGCATGCGCTCGTGAGCAAGTATTGCCAAGGCTGCCACAACGATACGTTGAAATCGGGAGGATTCTCCTGGACTAGCGTCGACTTGGCGCACCCCGAGCAGTCCTCCGAGCAACTGGAGAAAGTGATTCACAAGTTGCTGGCAGGCTTGATGCCGCCCGCCGGTATGCCGCGCCCGGACGCCGCCGCTAACAAAGCGTTCGTTGCCGCGCTGGAATCGGGCATCGATCAGGCCGCCGCCGCGCATCCCTATCCCGGCCGGCCCGCTCTCCACCGGCTGAATCGAAGCGAATACGCCAACTCAATTCGCGATCTTCTCGGCGTGAAAGTGGATGTCGCTCCGCTGCTGCCGGCCGACGACATGAGCCACGGATTCGACAACATGGCGGACGCGCTCAACCTGTCTCCGGCGCTGATGGATGCGTATATTCGAACAGCGGGCAAGATCAGCCGGCTCGCGGTTGGCGACATCGACACAACTCCGTCGGTGACCACCTATCAGCTTTCCAAGAGCGTTTCGCAGATGCGTCATGTGGAAGGCGCGCCCATCGGAACGCGCGGGGGCTTGAGCGTGGTCTACGATTTCCCCCTCGACGCCGAGTACGTTTTCAAAATGACGTTCTACTACTCGGTGGACGGCCCGCTCTTTGGAAAGAGCCAGGGGAAGGGCGAACAGATTGAGGTTTCCATCAACGGTGCGCGCGTGGCTCTGCTGGATATCGACCCCAAGCGGACCAAGTGGGACGATCTGCAAACTCCGCCCATCAAAGTGAAGGCTGGCCCGCAGCGCGTGTCGGCGGCGTTCATCCAGCAATTTGAGGGACCGCTGCAAGATGTCGTGACGCCGATCGAATACAGCCTGGTCGACCTCAACGAGGCCGATATGGCCGGCATAACGTCGTTGCCGCATCTGCACGATCTCGCGATCAGTGGCCCATTCAACGCTTCGGGGCTCGGGGACACGCCCAGCCGCCGCAAGATATTCACCTGCCGTCCGAGCAACGGCGATGACATTGCCTGCGCTAAGAAAATCATCTCTCGGCTTGTTCGTCAAGCCTATCGGCGGCCCGCCGACGACTCCGATGTAGAAGAACTGCTGAATCTCTACGTGTCCGGCAGAAACCGGGATGGCTTTGAAGGCGGAATCCGGATGGCGATTCAAGCGATGATCGCCAATCCGAAGTTCATCTTTCGTTTCGAGCCGGCGCCTGAGAACGTAGCTCCGGGCTCCAACTATCGCATCAGCGATCTCGAGTTGGCCTCCCGCTTGTCGTACTTCCTTTGGAGCAGCGCGCCCGACGAAGAACTCATTGCGTTGGCGAGCCAGGGAAAGCTACGTGAACGGCCAGTGCTCGAACAGCAGGTACGGCGCATGCTGGCAGATCCGAAGGCGGAGGCGCTCTCCACCAACTTCGCCACCGAGTGGCTGCATTTGCAAAATCTCAAGGACGCCCAGCCGGACGCCTATCTGTATCCGAATTTCGACACCAACCTGGGGCAATCGATGCAGCGCGAAACGGAACTGTTTTTCGACAGCTTCGTTCGCGAGGACCGCAATGTTCTGGATTTGCTGACCGCCAACTACACTTTTGTCGACGAGATCCTGGCCAAACACTACAAGATTCCGGATGTGCTGGGCCCGAGATTCCGGCGCGTTGAGATTCCGGACGAAAATCGGCGCGGCTTGCTCGGCCAGGGGAGCATTCTCACGCTCACGTCGGTCTCCAACCGGTCGTCACCAGTGCAGCGCGGCAAGTACGTTCTAGAAGTTTTGCTCGGTACGCCGCCGCCACCGCCGCCACCCAACGTACCCGCTTTGGCCGACAACGCTTCGAGCGGCGAATTGAAGCTGATGTCGGTCCGCGAGCGCATGGAAGAGCATCGCAAGAATCCCACGTGCGCGGCTTGCCACAAGCTGATCGATCCGATCGGCTTTGCGCTGGAAAATTTCGACGCGGTCGGCGCGTGGCGCATCAACGATGGCGGCTTGCCGGTGGATGCGAAGGGCCAATTGTTCGACGGCACGAAGCTGGATGGTCCGGTCAGTCTGCGGCAGGCGATCTTGAACCATTCCGACGCCTTCCTGGGGACGTTCACTGAAAACCTGCTGGCGTACGGCCTCGGACGGGTGATCGATTATCGCGATATGCCCACGGTTCGTTCGATTGAGCGCGAGGCGGCGAGCCATGACAACCGGTTTTCCGCGTTTGTGATGGGTGTTGTGAACAGCATCCCATTTCAAACCAGCCGGGCCGACGACAGCGCCGCCCCGGACGGAAGCCTTTCAGCAATTCCCGCGAAGGAAGCAAACAAGCCATCCAAGCCGCTGGCGGACGGAAACGGAAGTACTCAGGAGAACCAGGGCAATGTACATCACTAAGAAACATCTTTCGCGGCGCACCCTTCTTCGCGGCTTGGGCGTGGGCGTCGCGCTCCCGCTGCTGGACTCGATGGTCCCGGCGCAGACACCGCTTGCCAAGACCGCAGCCAACGCCCGCCCGCATCTGGCTTGCATCGAGATCGTGCATGGCGCGGCCGGCAGCACGGTGGATGGATCGAACAAGCACTATTGGTCGCCCGCCAAAGAGGGCGCTGATTTCGAATTCAGCCAGATTCTCAAGCCGCTCGAGCCTTTACGCAATTACGTCACGATTGTCAGCGGCACCGATCTGAACCCGGCGGGCGCTTATGTCGCCACCGAGGAGGGCGGCGATCATTTCCGCTCGAGCGCGGCCTTCCTGACGGCGGGCCACGCCAAGATGACGGAGGGCGCCGACATTTACTGCGGCACTTCCATCGATCAGATGTACGCGCAGCAATACTGCCAGGACACACCGCTGCCCTCAATTCAACTTTGCATCGAGAGCGTCGACGGATCGGGCGCGTGCGATTACGGCTACTCCTGCGTGTACTCGGACACGATCAGTTGGGCATCACCAACGACGCCTCTGCCGATGACGAGAGATCCGCGCCAGGCTTTCGAAAGCTTGTTCGGCGATGGAGGAACGCCGGCACAGCGGATCGCCCGCCAGCAGGAAAATGGCAGCATTCTCGATTTGATCCGTCACGATGTCTCGCGGATTTCGAAAAGCCTGGGTCCGATGGACCGCAACCGCCTGGACGCGTATCTCGATGACGTCCGCGAAATTGAGCGGCGCATTCAGAAAATCGAACAATACAATTCGAACAGCGAGTCTCGCGCCCTGCCGGCGGCTCCCATCGGTGTACCCGACTCGTTCGAAGACCACGTCAAGCTAATGTTCGATCTCCAGGCCCTGGGCTTCATGGCGGGCATTACGAGGGTATCGGCTTTCAAGATGAGCCGCGACGTCTGTCAGAGGACCTACCCGGAGAGCGGCGTGAAAACGTCCTTTCACTCCTGCTCCCATCACGGAGAGTCTCCCGCCAAGATCGCGGAATTCGCAAAGCTCAACGAGTACCATGTGAGCAAAGTGGCTTATTTCCTGGATAAACTGAAGAACACGCCGGATGGCGACGGCAACTTGCTGGACCATTCGCTGGTGCTCTACGGCAGTCCCATGGGCGACTCCAACGTTCATAATCACAAGCGCCTGCCTCTGATCCTGGCCGGACACGCCAACGGAGCATTCAAGGGCAACAACCACGTGGTGACGAAGGACGGAACGCCGATGGCGAATGTTCTGTTGACCGTTCTGCATAAGCTTGGGATCGATGCTGCTCGCATCGGCGACAGCACTGGAGAAGTGGCGGCATAAAGGAACGCGACGATGCGGCTCAAAGGTCTGTTTCTAGGGCTTTTCATCACGGCGCTGCTTTCGAGCGCCACTGGCGACACACGTCTGGCCGACGCCGCTCAACTAGACGACAAAGCGGCCGTTCGCGACTTGCTGAGCCAAAAGCTGGATGTGAACCAAGCCCAGGGCGATGGCATGACGGCGCTTCACTGGGCAGCGTCAAACGACGACCTCGAACTGGTTCAAATGCTGCTGGGCTCGGGCGCCAACGTCAAAGCGGAGACTCGGCTCGGCGCAGTCACTCCTTTGTTCATGGCGTGCAAGAACGGCAATGCCGCCATCGTCGAAGCGCTTTTGAAGGCTGGCGCTAGCGCGAGCGCACCCGACGCCCACGGCGCTACTCCGCTGATGATCGCGGCAGCGGCGGGCGGTGCAGACGCCCTCAAGGTTTTGCTGGAGCATGGGGCGGATGCGAACGCGAAGGAAACCAGCCATGGGCAGACGGCCTTGATGTTTGCGGCCGCGTTCAATCGCGCTGCGGCCATTAAAGTACTTGTGTCGCACGGTGCCGACACCAAAATCACTAGTAAAGCGGTTGACCCGGGATGCGGCTCGGTGTTCGACGTCGACGGATGCGTCGAAGTGGATGAGAACGGCGATCCGGTGGATGAACACGGAAAAGTGATCGCGCCCAAAGACAAGGATAAAGATAAGGACAAAGCCGACGGCAAGCCGACGGCCGATTCCACCCAAGTCGCCGAACTGCAGGCCCAAGTACAAAAGCTCACCGAGCAGGTGAACGAGCTCAAGCAACACCCCAACGACAAGCAGAAGAAATCGGCTGCGGCTGACGACGGAAAATCCGCGAGCGCGAAGAAAAAGCCTGAGCGTAGAGGCGCCACCGTGATGGGCGGCATGACCGCGTTGCTCTTTGCCGCGCGGGACGGCCAGATGGATGCCGCTCGCGCTTTGGTAGAGGCTGGAGCCGACATCAACGACTCAGGCGCCGGCGAGAAGATGACACCGCTGGTGCTCGCTATCGGCAACGGCCATTACGACCTGGCGAAGTACTTGCTCGATCATGGCGCCGATCCGAAGCTGGCGAGCGAATCCGGACTCACCGCCCTTTACGCGACCATCGACATGCAATGGGCGCCTTACGCATGGTTCCCGCAGCCCATCGCTTCCCAGGAAACGACGACGTATTTGGACTTGATGAAAGCGCTGTTGGAACACGGCGCCGATCCCAACGCCCAGCTCAAGAAGCACATCTGGTTCAGGGCGCTTCCAGACGACAGCACCTGGGTCGACTCGGCTGGCGCCACGCCGTTCTGGCGCGCTGCCCAGTCGGATGACCTCGCCGCGATGAAGCTGCTGGTGGCGCATGGCGCGAATCCCTGGATCGCTACCGCGCACGGCGACACTCCGCTCATGGTCGCGGTGGGCTTGGGCTGGGCGCTGAATTTCAGCAGGAACGCGCCAGATTCGTGGATGGCGGCCGCCAAGTACTGTCTCGACCTGGACGCCGACGTGAATGCGGTGGACGAAAAAGGATACACGGCATTGCACGGAGCGGCCTTCCGCGGCGACGATGAGATGATCAAGTTCCTGGTGAAGCGCGGCGCCAAGGTGGACGTGAAGGCCAAGAAGGGCGACACCGTCGCGGACATGGCGAATGGGCCGTTCCATCATTCCATTCCGCATCCGGAAACCGTTGCGTTTCTCGAGAAGTTGGGTTCGGCCAACTCACGCAATTGCCGATCGGACCAGTGCGTGCCCGAGATCGACGAGGGTAAGAAAGCGGCTGTGGCCGATGCATCCACCGCTGCCAAACCAGCGGCGAAAACAGCTCCGAAACAATGAAAGGCATTGATGCCTTCCTCAAGGGCGTGAGAGCGGAAGTCAGGAACCTTCCACTGTACAATGCCGGCGTTTCGAGCGAATACGTTCGCGCCCGTTATCAAGTTGAAGAAGTTGCGAAATTAGGAAGCAACGAGAATCCCTATGGCACGAGCCCGAAAGTACTGGCGGCCATCGCGGCGGCGGTTCCCAACGTCGGCCTCTATCCCGATCCCTTTTGCAACGATCTTCGCGCGCTGCTCGCGGAACGTCTGGGATTAGCGCCGGATCGCTTCGGCTTTGGGAATGGTTCGGATGACCTGATCGCGGTGGCAGTGGAGACATTTCTCTCGCCCGGAGACGAGGTGCTCACGCTCTCGCCTTCCTACGGGCTGCATGTGATCTTCGCGCAGTCCTTCGGAGCCAAGACGCGAATGGTTCCGCTGCGGGAAGACTACACGTTCGACGTCCCTGGATTTGTCGCCGCCATCACGCCGCGCACGCGGATGATCATGTTCAGTAATCCGTCGAATCCGGTGGGCGCGTCGATGACCGCTGACGATTTGTGCCGGCTCCTCGCGGCGATTCCGGACGACTGCATGCTGGTTTTCGATGAAGCGTACTTCGACTATGGGACAATCGATAGCTCCTATCCGCCGTTCCTCAAAATGCTGGAGCAAAGCCATGTGCCGTGGCTGGTTTTGCGAACCTTCTCCAAAGCGTATGGACTCGCTGGGTTGCGCGTTGGATATGGGGTTGCGTCGGACGCTTCGCTGATCAGCCTGATGGATCGCGTGCGCGGGCCTTTCAACGTGAATCGATTGGCGCAGGTGGCCGCCATCGCCGCGCTCGAAGATACCGATTTCGTCCAGGAATGCATCTCTCAGACAACCGCCGAGCGCGCGCGCGTCGCGCAAATGCTTCAGGATCTCGGCTACAATCCCGCGCCCTCCCTCGCAAACTTTCTTTTCTTCAATGCGCGTGAAGATGCCTCGGAATTGGCCAAGCGGCTCTTTCCTTATGGCGTGATCGTCAAGCCTTGGCGCGAGCCCGGCTTCACGGAGCATGTTCGGGTTTCGATCGGCTCGTCGAAGCATAATGATCAGTTTTTAGCCGCGCTTGCTCAAGCTGCCCAACCAAAATGACTCGCACCGATCCCTCGCGAAACATTCGCGCGCCGCGCGGTTCGTGCCTGACATGCAAGAACTGGCTCTCGGAAGCGGCCTACCGGATGATTCAGAACAATCTGGATCCGGAAGTGGCCGAACGTCCCGAAAGTCTGGTCGTATATGGCGGCATCGGGAAGGCGGCTCGCAACTGGGAGTGCTTCGATGAGATCCTGGCGCGTCTCAAGGCGCTCGAAGCGGACGAAACGTTGCTGGTTCAATCCGGCAAACCCGTCGGCGTGTTCAAGACTCATCCGGATGCGCCACGCGTCCTGATCGCTAATTCCAACCTCGTCCCTCATTGGGCCACTTGGGAGCACTTTCACGAACTAGACCGAAAGGGCCTCATGATGTATGGCCAGATGACGGCCGGCAGCTGGATTTACATCGGATCGCAAGGCATCGTGCAGGGGACCTATGAAACCTTCGCCGAAGCCGGGCGGCAGCACTACGGTGGCGAGCTTGCTGGCCGATGGATTTTAACCGCCGGGCTGGGTGGAATGGGAGGGGCTCAGCCGCTCGCCGCCAGTTTTGCTGGTGCGGTCTCTCTGATCGTCGAATGCCAGCAGTCGCGCATCGAATTCCGGCTGCGCACAAAGTACCTCGACAAGCAGGCGAGGAATCTCGATCATGCCTTGGAACTGATCCAGTTCCATTGCGATCGCAAGGATGCCGTATCCATAGGACTGTGCGGCAATGCGGCTGAGATCATGCCTGAACTTGTGAAGCGCGCCAAAAACGAAGCCATTCGGCCGGCACTGGTGACCGACCAGACTTCGGCGCATGACCTGATCAACGGCTATCTGCCCATCGGATGGACTGTGGAACAGTGGAAAGCTGCTAGTGAAGATTCATCCAAGCATGCGCGGCTTCGCATCGCCGCTGCTGAGTCTTGCGCGGTCCATGTGCGCGCCATGCTGGACTTCCACGCGCTGGGTGTGCCAGTGGTTGATTACGGCAACAATATCCGGCAGGTGGCGCTCGAGCAGGGCGTCAAGAACGCGTTCGATTTTCCTGGATTCGTGCCCGCCTACATCCGGCCGCTCTTCTGCGAAGGCAAGGGTCCGTTCCGGTGGGTAGCGCTTTCGGGAGATCCGAACGACATCTACAAGACGGACGAAAAGGTTAAGGAGCTTTTCCCGGAGAATCGTCATGTCCACCGCTGGCTTGAAATGGCGCGCCAGCGCATCGCGTTCCAGGGCCTTCCGGCGCGCATCTGCTGGCTTGGGCTGGGCGAGCGTCATCGGGCGGGTCTGGCGTTTAATGAAATGGTGCGAACGGGCGAACTGAAAGCGCCGATTGTAATTGGCCGCGACCATTTGGACACTGGATCCGTCGCCAGTCCGAATCGTGAGACCGAGGCAATGCAAGATGGTTCTGATGCCGTATCGGATTGGCCTCTGCTCAACGCGCTGCTGAACACGGCCGGTGGGGCAACCTGGGTCAGCTTCCATCACGGCGGTGGCGTTGGGATGGGTTATTCGCAACACGCCGGCGTCGTGATCGTCTGCGATGGAACCGACGAAGCTGCGAAGCGGATCGAACGCGTGCTGTTCAACGATCCAGCGACGGGCGTGATGCGCCACGCCGATGCCGGTTACCCGCTCGCGGTGGAGACCGCCCGCGCGCATCATTTGAAGCTGCCGTCTGCTGCCCAATCAATGAGCGAGTCTTTGACGCTGTGGCGGAACGCGCGGATTTGTCCATCCGGCGACTCGATCGATTTCATCTCACCCGGCGCCATCGCGGTCAACGGTGAGCGCATCGTTTGGGTGGGCCACGACGAACAGATTCCTTCGCATATCACATCGGCCCCGCATCGCCAACACGACCTTGGGCAAGCCTGGGTGACGCCCGGCCTAGTGGATTGTCACACGCATCTGGTCTATGCGGGCTGCCGCGCCGGCGAGTTTGAACAGCGCCTATGCGGCGCGACCTATGAAGAGATCGCGCGAAGCGGCGGCGGCATCAATTCCACTGTACGTGCGACGCGAGCCGCAGACGAGGAGACACTGTTTCGCGAGTCGGCACGCCGCCTAGAGCCGCTGCTTGCTGAAGGCGTCACGGCGGTGGAAATTAAGTCGGGGTACGGGCTGCGATTGGCGGACGAACGTAAGATGCTCAAGGTTGCGCGAAGGCTGGGCGACCGCTACCCGGTGACGATTTACGCCACTTTTCTCGGCGCCCATGCCCTGCCCCCGGAATTCGCCGGACGGCCGGACGACTACATCGCCGCCGTTTGCGGCGAGATGCTGCCCGCTTTGTCGCACGAAGGCTTGGTCGACAGCGTCGACGTCTTCTGCGAAAGCATCGGCTTTACCTGCGCTCAGACCGAGAAGGTTTATGAGACGGCCGCGCAGCTCGGGTTGCCCGTAAAGATGCACGCCGAGCAGCTCTCGAATTGCGGAGGCACGCAGCTAGCGTGCCGCTACCACGCTTTGTCAGCCGATCATCTCGAGCATCTCGACGAAGAAGGCGCCATCGCGATGAAGAAGGCTGGAGTTGTAGCGGTGCTGCTTCCGGGCGCGTTCTATTTCCTAAGGGACACGAAGCTGCCCCCGATTGATGTGCTGCGCCGCCACCAGGTGCCCATCGCGATCGCAACCGACAGCAATCCGGGGACGTCGCCGACAACGTCGCTCCTGTTGATGATGAACATGGCGTGCACCCTGTTTCGCTTGACACCCGTGGAGGCGCTGCTTGGCGTGACGCGGCATGCTGCCCAGGCGCTGGGCAGGAGCGACACGCACGGCTCGATCGCCGAAAGCCGCTTTGCCGACTTTTGCGTGTGGGATGTGGAATCGCTCGCGGAGCTGTCGTACTGGAGCGGCTTCAATCCCCTGGTCGTGGCCGTGCGCCATGGTGCAATTACGCAAACTTCTCATCGATGCTCAGAAAGGGTGAAACTGGAAAGCTAGAATGGCGAGACAACTGGTTGAATGTGTTCCGAATTTCTCGGAGGGGCGCGACGCCGCCACAATTGACGCGATTATTGCAGCGATCCTTTCCGTTCCGGACGTCGTGGTGCTCGATCGCGAATCGGATGTGGATCACAACCGCTGCGTGATCACTTTCGTCGGTCCGCCCGACGCCGTGGGACAAGCCGCGTTTCGCTCCGTGGAAAAAGCTGTGTCTCTGATCGATCTGACCAAGCATCAGGGAGCGCATCCGCGCCTGGGAGCAGCCGACGTTGTACCCTTCATTCCCATCGAAGGCGTGACCGTGGAAGACTGCCTCAAGATCGCGGAGCGCACGGCCCAGGAGATCTGGAACAAGCTCAAGGTCCCTGTTTATTTTTACGAAGCCGCCGCGAAGCAGCCCGGCCGCGTGAATCTTGAGAACATCCGGCGAGGGCAGTTTGAAGCTCTAGTGAAAGAAATGGGGACCGTGCCCGCACGCAAGCCCGACGTAGGCGATGCGGTGGTCCACCCGACCGCCGGCGCCGTGGTGGTGGGCGTTCGAAAGTTCCTGATCGCCTACAACGTGAATCTCGGCACTCCGGACGTCAACATCGCGAAGAAGATCGCCAAGACCGTCCGCTTCTCGAATGGCGGATTTCGCTACGTGAAGGCCATGGGGATCATGTTGGAAGGCAGAAATCAGGCGCAAGTATCAATGAATCTCACCGATTTCGAGCAAACATCCATGCATTTGGTTTATGAAACCGTACGGCGAGAGGCTGAACGCTACGGCGTGCACGTAGTCGGAAGTGAGATCGTTGGCCTAATTCCTAAAAAGACGCTGGAAATGTCCGCCGAGTATTTCCTGCGCTTCGAAAACTTCAAGCCGGAGTTAGTGCTGGAAAACAGAATGGCGGACGCGTTGACATCCCGCGGCGGTCTACCGGAATTCCTGGACGCGCTGGCGGCGCCCTCGGCCACGCCCGGCGGAGGCAGTGCTTCGGCGGCGGCGGCTGCGATGAGCGCCGCGCTGGGAGCGATGGTCACCAAGTTGGCCAAACAAGACAGCGGCGCATTTGAAGACGACCGGCATTTCTTTACCGAAGCCGTGGATCGGGACTCGGAAGCATTCCAGCAGGTGATGGCCGCGTATCAGCGTCCCAAAAGCGAGCGAGCGCCGTTTGTCGAAGAGGCCTTGCACGGCGCCACGGAGGTCCCGTTGCAAGTTCTTGAGCGCACCTCTGCAATGCTCATCCGCATGGAAGCGCATCAAATACCGGCCCGGTACGCCTCCGATCTCGCGGTTGCAAGGGCCCTGGCAGCCGCGGCGAAAACTGGCGCATTGGAGAACGTCCGAATCAATCTCGATTCTATTCAGGACGAAAAGTTCCGGGCGTCGGTCCAATCGCGATTGAACGCGTTGGGCGTTTAAAGCACTTCAGGATCGAGCGCAACGGCCGCGTTCAATTGAGCGCGGCGTCCCACCGCCGCCGATCGCAGCATAACGGCAGCCGTGTAGACTACCGCAATGATGACCAGCCATCGCATGGCTCCCAACGGGAGCGACTTCACCAGAAATGCCGCCAGTAGAACCCCGGGAATCCCTCCGATGGTGAGCCCCAGCGCTGATTTGAGACCATAACGCTTCCGCCGGACAAACGGCACGCTGGCGCCGGGCCCCAGAAAAGCAACAGCGCCCATCATGATAGGAAATGTTGCCCGCGGGTTCATTCCCAGCAGATAAGTCACCATCATGCACGGCGCAAAGAGCCCGATGCCTAGTGTCATCAGCGCTCCCAGTATGGTGGTAGCGGAAACTGCGACCAGAAGCTTCCATCCTGCAAACCCGAGAAGCTCGCCACCACCGGGGATCAGGTGAAGTTGCGCCATCAGGCTGAATGCCGCTGTAACCAAGAGTGTAGTGCCCATGCCGATCTGGATCTTCCTCTTTGGCCAGCGGGAGACGACCCCCGCGCCCAACCATGCGCCGATAGTGGCGCCGGCGATCGTGAGGACCAGAGTTACGGGTTCCACGTCGACGACCGCTAAATAGATCAAACCTTCCAGGATCGATGGAAGCGCGATGCCCACGTTCAAGGTTCCCGGTATCTCTTCATCCGGCACCAGGTGAAAAAACTTGAGACAGAACGTTGTCGTTGCGAACGAGCCGATTCCCAGCGTGTCGAAGAAGTTCACCACGACGCCGATGCCCAGATCAAGCAGCGTCGGTCTCGGCAGCTTCTCTCGCTCTTTCGCCAGCGCCAGCAACCAATAAAGCAGGTAGGCGCCGCCGAAGATACACAGCACGATGGAAAGAGCGATCCGCATGGTTTAATCGCCATTGTACCGCCCGCTAGCCCACCGATGGCTTGCCGGTTTGGCGGGTGGCGAGGGCGTAGATCAGCACGCCGATCAAGTTGCTCACGATCACCGTGACACCGATCTTGGTTGCGTAAGCGCGGCGGCTCACCACGTCGACGATTGGATACACGGCGATGAACATGGCAATAAGGCTCGACGCGAGCCCCGCGATCGCCGCCAGCTTCAGCCATCCGGGCAACCTCCGCCGCAGGGCGCTGCTGCCGAGCAAAGGCAGCGCGAAAAGGGCCGCGTAGGCAATTGCATAGTGAACGTTGGATGCGTTGACCAGCAACTGGTTGGCTTCCTGCTCGCGCACGCCCAGCATGCTGAGCAGAATGAAGGCCATCACAAGAAACGCCACGAACAGAATTGAATTAACCGGAGTCAGCCGGCGTGGATGAAGACGCGTGAACCAGCGCGGCAACAGATGATCCCAACCGGCTGTCATGGGCAAGCGAGAGAGGCCGGTGAAGAGCAGGCTGGCGCTGGCGATCGACCGCGCCGCCAGGAGCACAATCGCAAGCGGTGCAATCGCGCCCGCGACTCCGGCGGTTCCGAACGCCAGCCGGAACGTCTGGGGAATCGGGCCGATGAGATCGATCCGCCTGTTCCCCACAAAGGCCAACACCGAGCTGGTGCCTAGAATGAACATCAGCGAGATCACCGGCGCGGACAGCATCACTGATTTCCCGATGGTGCGTTCCGGGTCACGGCACTCCCCGGCGAGAATAGCGACGTACTCAAACCCGCTGAGCGCACCCACGGTCATTTGACCGAAGATCGCGAGGCTGAACCAACTTGGCGCGGGCGGACTCCACGGGATCGGTTGATAGCTGCGGATCGAGCCGTGCAATAAGGCCCAGATGGGCAGCCCCAGCAGGATCACATACGCCGCCAGAATCATGATGCTGCCCGTGTTGTGGAGCAGCTTGCCGACGCCGAGCCCATACACGGCGACTATCGTGATCGCGAGAACAACCGCGGCAGTGATGGCCAAGGTCGCCAGTTTGTTGGACGGAAGCCAGGCGCCCGCCGGACCGATCATGTATCCCACGTCCGTTGGCACCGTGAAGACGATGGCCCCGACCGAAACGATCGCGTAGATCCACAAGTTCCACGCGATGAGGAAGCCCAGAAATTGGTTGAACCCGAGCTTCGCCCACTGGTATAAGCCGCCTTCGTGCGGCATCAGCCGGTTGAGATAGATCACCACGGCCGCAAGCGGAACATAGAACATGAGCATCGCTCCGAGCCAAAAGGCTACGTGCGACTTGCCCAGTTCCGCGGCCACGCCCACCCAGCTGGATCCGACCACGCACAGCACTTGCGCGAGGACCAAATCCCTGAGCCCCAGCTCTTTTCGCAGCCGAGCCTCGTCCTGCGACGCCGGTGACTCGGGCCGTGAGGAGGAGAGCGCCACAGTTCACCAATGATGGCACACGGGCTGCTTGCAGAACCAGAGTTGCGGAACCAGAGTCTGCCGCCAGTTTTTGCCGCGCGCTAAACTGTTAGGCATGCACCGCCTTCTATTGCTGACTGCGCTGATTCTGCCGTTGCAGGCCGCGGCGCCGACGACTACGCTGACCATCCAGGTGAAGAGCCAGAGCGGCAAGCCGGTTGAAAATGCCAGTGTGATCGTGAAATTCGTAAAGGGCCATTCGGTGACGAAGCTGGGCAAGAGCATTCGAAAGGAATGGGAACTGCGCACCAATCAAGAGGGCCGAGTCAAAATTCCTCCCATTCCGCAGGGAGAGATCCTGATTCAGATCATCGCGAAGGACTATCAGACGTTCGGTAAAGTCTTCGATATCGACGAGGAAACTAAAACCGTCGACATCGAGCTCAACCCTCCGCAGCCGCAATACTCGGCCCACCCGTAATGGGCGGCCTTCGCTCTAGGCGCCAGGCTTGCGATGATGCACCGGCGCAGGCTCGTTCTTGCCGGTCCAACCGTGTAGTTTATCTTTGTCTACAGTGAACACGAGCATGAAGGGATTTGCCGTGTAGCTCTCGGCCACGCCTTCAAACGTCAGCTCCGTGCCCTCCTCCACTTTGCCAGCAAGCGGCATCTCAAACTTCAACGTCGCGTCAGCGGTGGCCGTATTGTTGGAGCTGTCTTCCATCGCCAGCAGGATGGTCTTCGGCTTGAGCGCGGGCTCCAGCTTGATCACCCGGCCTTTCAACGTCGGCACCTCGGTGCCCTTCATCATGTTGAAGTAGTTCTCGCCGTCGGCGGCCGTAAGGGCCATCCTCAGGTTCTTCCACAAGGCTTCCGAAGGATGAGCCTTGTTGTACTCTTCCTCATTAGCCGCCTGGGCCTGCGCGATTTCGTTGGCGTTCTTAATAGTGAAACCGGCGGGAGGAGTGGCGCTGCTCTTGGCCGCAGCCAGCAAATCGTTGAATCCTTCGTCGCTTCCGTGGAAATTCTTGTACTGCTTCTGAACGTACGTGAGGGCCGTCTTCTGGGCATCCGGAGTCAGCGCGCCCTGGCCTGTGTACGTGGCCGCGCGTGCAAAATAGAACATCGCCGCCGGTAGCTTGTCCAGTTTTTTCTCAGAGGCGATCACGGTACCCATCCAGTAGTCCACTTGCGCGTTGTTCGGGTTCATCATGAGAACCTTCTGGAATTCGGTTTCCGCCCCGTCCCAACTCTTCCGCTGCATCGCGATAAAGCCGAGATTCACGTGGGCCAGCAACTCGATATCCGGCCGCAGCTTGGCCCATTGATCGGCAGCGACGCCGGCCGGGGGAGTGTCGATACCCGCCAGAATCGATTGCGCAGCCTTCTCGCCTTGCTCCAAAACATCTGGCGTTTGACTTTGGGAGTACAAGCCTTGCGTGAAGAGCATGGTGTAATACAGCGCGGTGAAATCCTTGGGGTCATCCGCTAGGATTTGCTTGGCTTCCTCGACGGCGCCTTTGCCGTTATTGAGCGCCGCGTACGTGGTCAGCAACACGGTCCTGCGCTCCTTGATCCACTCCGTCATGGGATACTGCTTCTCCCACTGCTGGAGCTTCTCCAGCCGCGCCTTCGGATCCTTTTCATTGCCGATTGCAACGTACAGGTCGTACTCCGCCCGATCCTTCCAGTTCTTCTGCGGCTGCGCCGATGCAGGTGCCGCGCCGGCCTGTCCGAACATCCGGGAAGGCATCGGCCCCAATACCCCGGTCAACATAATCGCGAGCAAATATTTTGATGATTGAACGGACACTCCCGCCTCCCCAACTTTCTATCTCATCAGCCCCGGACCAGCAGAAACCGGACCGCAAGCCTTGGCACGGCTCCTCAAACCCGGAGTACGTGCAATTGCGGAGTATATCCGAATCCGAACCATGGCCGCAAGTTTCCCGGCCAAACTGTCGCCGCCAAACAGTTTCCCGGCCAAACGGAAGCAAGGGAACTGCTACAACATTATCAGTCGGGTTATGGATCTGCTCATCAGAAGTTTTCTCTGCGCGGCACTATGCGAGCTGGCGGCCCTTGGCGCGCCTCCCCCTGCAACTCTAAGCGCTTTCGATCGGTACGCCGCGATCGTGGAGGATCGCATCCGCGCGGACTCCCCCGCGGCAACCTTTCTTCGTCTGTTGCCGGATGAGGCCAGGCGGGCACGAGCGCGCAAGGGCGAGGTTCTTGCGGAGAGCGCTCAGGGTTTGGGGCTAGGACCGGACATTGCGATCCCCAACGGTCAGATTCAGCACTGGGTGAGCGCGGCCTTTTTGCACGACGCAACGATCGACGCGGTGCTGCCGCGCTTGCGCAACTACAACAACCGCAGCCGGTACATGATGCCGGAGATCACCGCGTCCCGGTTGACGGGCCGCCAGGGGGATGTTTTTCAGGTGTACCTGCGGATGGTAGAAAAGTCGATTCTATCGGGCGTCTTCGACTTAAATCTGCGTCTGCTATATAGAACTGAAGGGCCTGACCGTCTTGCTATCGAATCCAGAAGCGTAAGCATCGCCGCTGTATCGGACCCGGCCGCCCCTGTGGGTTCGGCTGCGAAAGATCCAGGACTATTGTGGGCGCTGAATCACTACTGGCGCATCGTGCAAGTGGACGGTGGCCTGTACGTCGAATGTGAAGCGCTGGTTTTGTCGCGCCCCACGCCATTGATGCTCGGCTGGATTGCTCACCCCGTGATCGCCAAAGCGGCGCGGGAGAGCCTGATCAGGACGGTTCGCGCCACCCTTCGCATCATGAATTCGCCGGATGCCGCGAATTGAGTACCGAGCCATTTCCACTTTAATGGGAGAGCGCTATTGAGAGGCGGTCAAGAAACTGATCGCATGCGGCGAGTTGGCCGGCATCGATGTATTCGTCGGGCTGATGGGCATTCGAAATATCTCCGGGGCCGCACACAACCATCGGGATGCCGCAGCGCCGCTGATAAAGACCTGCCTCCGTCCCAAATGCGGCCTTGCCCGGCGCCGTATGCGAATCCAGTAACGAGTTGACAAAAGACACCACCGGGGCATCCGGCGCGATGGATAAGCCGGGATACGATGAATGCTCATGAAACACGATCCCGCAGGAAGGGTTCACTTTCCTCATCGCGGGTTCGATCTCGTCGGCGGCGAACTTGCGGATACGATCGATGGTGCGCTGGGGAGGATCCTCCGGAAGGGAACGGATTTCGAATTCAAACGCGCACTCGGCCGGCACGACATTGAGCGCGGCGCCTCCGTGCACGGTACCAACGTGCAGCGTAGTATGAGGCACCTCGTATTGCGGATCGAACGGGCCATCGAATCTCTTCTGTTCGTTCAGGCGGCGGATGAATGCTATTAACTCCGCGGCGAACTCCACAGCGTTAACTCCCGCCGGCGGGTTGCTCGAGTGACACTCCTGGCCGCGCACCTCGACGCGGTAAGCAACTTTCCCTTTGTGCGCGAGCACCAGCCGCATAGAAGTAGGTTCGCCAACGATTCCCATCACGGCGTCGACCGGCAGACCGCCTGAGTCCTCGAGCAGCCGGCGCAAGCCAATACATCCGAGTTCCTCATCGCAGGTGAACGCCAGATGAATCGGCGTGCTCAGCGGCAGCCGGACGAAGCGCGGCACGGCCGCCAACACGGATGCAACGAATCCCTTCATATCCGCGCTGCCCCGGCCATACAAACGGCCATCGCGGCGATCGAGCTGGAACGGATCACTGGTCCACGTCTGCCCATCCACCGGGACAACATCGGTGTGGCCAGCCAGGAGGAATCCGGGGCGGTCAACGGGCCCGATGCTTGCGAACAGCGACGCCTTCGTGCGAGAGCGGTCTTCGATAACGCGGCAATCGACGCCGTGCTGCGCAAGGTAATCCCGCAAAAAGCGGATCAATTCGAGATTCGAGTTCCTGCTGGTGGTGTCGAAAGAAATGAGCTTGGCGAGCAACGCTTCAGAATCGCGAGGTTCCATTTCTCGCCACCTCAGGGATCGCCCGCGACGCCGTAAGCAGGTGCCTCGCCCGGAGCTCGCGCGCGTTGGACGTAAGCGTCAAGTTGCGGCTGGTACAGCTCCCAAAGTGAACAGAGCTGCGCGATGGGATCGTCCGACCAGTCGACGCGCAAATCCACAATCGGCCAGGAAACTTTGTCGACAACCTGCACTCCCGCGGCGTGGAGAGGTCCAGCCTCGCCGCCAGCATTCAGTCCGGCGCGAAGTGCCTGGAGCAAGCAATCCGCAAGATGGCCGCGGCTTTCCTCAAAAGCCCGCGTCATTTCACCGGGCACCGCCGGATTGGCCAGGAGATTTCCCGCGGCGGCGCAGTCGGCGCCGATTGACTCTCCGAATATTCCAAGCGTGCGATCGCCACTGAATACCGCGGGCGCGCCGGCCGGCGGGACAAGCACAATCTGCCGCCACGCCATGAACGGCTGCTCGTCCCGGAACAATGCCACAACTTCCCGCGCACTCTTGCCTGCTTGCATCAAATCGAGCGCGAGCCGTCCGAGGTTTGGATCGGTCACATTCTGGCTGAGCGCGGCGCCCGCGCCCGCTCTCACATTCGCGCAGCGGCTCGCAACGGCGATGCTCGAAGATGCCACCGCTACGCCGAACATGCCGGTCAACGGACAGCGAGCCGCGATCGACATCGTCACCTTTCGCGCTCCTCAGGGATAACAGCCGTTACATCGATCTCGACCAGCCATTCGGGACGGGCCAGCGCGGACACCACCACGCCCGTCGACACCGGATAGACGCCTTTCAGCCATTTGCCGACCACGCGGTAGACCGGCTCCCGGTAACGCGCATCAACCAGATAGATCACAATTTTGCAGATGTCGTCGAGACAGCTCCCAGCCTCCTGCAGCAAGGTCTTGATATTCGACATGGCCTGCTCGGCTTGAACGGCCACATCGCCGCGGCCCACGGACTCACTGGTGTCCAGATTCTGTCCCACCTGGCCGCGCACAAAAACCATGTTTCCCGCCACCACCACCTGGCACAAATCGTTATCGAGCTTTTGCTCTGGATACGTATCGCGGGTGTTGAATTTGCGGATGCGCCGGTGACTCATGCGTCTCGCGCTAACTTCTTTTTCCCGAGCACCTGTTCGGAGAGACCCGCCGATTTACGCACGAATTCCAGCGGCCCGCTCCAATCGAAATTGTTGTAGACCGCGGCCAGGTGCGCAAAAGGCGGCGATTGCGCGAACAGTTGAAATGTCAACCGATGACCAGCATAGTCCGAGTTCAGCAGATCGCGCGCGAAGGCCAACAGTTTGCGGCGATCTTCCGCCACCCACTCTTCATTCACGGAATAAAACTTGTTCAGCCACTTGCCCGCCACGGGATGCGCGAAGGCCGCCGCGTCCGGAGTAATGCAAATCTGGCCGCCACACAGTTCGCGAGCAATGTGCATCATCGCTGGCAATTGAGTGCAAGCCAGCACGCGGCCGGTGTAGAGCAGCGACTGGTTGGGCATCAACAAACCACCGGGACTCGGTTCGGCCAACGCGATCGACGCGGTCAGGTGCGCGTGGATGCCTTCCCGGTAACAGGCGAGTTGCGCAAGCTTCTCTTGTACAGCCTGCTGCTTGTCGAGGCCGGTTTGCCGCACGTTGAAGAGCGCTGCGCCAATCAGCATGTCCGCCATGCGCAAATTGCGCTGCACGAAAGCGAACGCGCTATAGCGATGCAGCGTGGAGCGGATAAACGTGGCGGCCTTGGTGTGCCGGTAAAACAGAACGTTCTCCCACGGAACCAGGACGTCGTCGAAAATGACGAGCGCGTCAATCTCATCGAAGCCGTTGGAAAGCGGATAGTCTTCCGACGGAGCACGCCCCGCGAAACCGGTGCGGCAGATAAACTTCAATCCGGGCGCACTGAGATCGCAGATGAACCCGACCGCGTAATCCGACAGCTCAGAATTTCCCCAGTTGGCGATGGTTGGTTTCACGAATGCCTGATTGGCATACGCCGCAGCGGTTTCGTATTTGGCGCCGCGCACCACGATACCCGCATCGGTCTCCCGGACCAGATGCAGAAGCATGTCGGGATCCTGGGCTTGGGGTGGCTTGGAGCGATCGCCCTTGGGATCGGTGTTGGCTGATACGTGAAACAGATCCTTGCGCAAGACTCGATCGATGTGATTCCGGATGTTGTCGGAAAAGCGCGGATCGACTTCGTTCAGAATGTTCTGGCCATCGTAGAGGGACCACATTTCGCCCACGGTCTCGTCCCCGACGCGCGTCACCACGCCCCCGATTTCATCCATCACCGCGTCGGTGGAGCGGCGTTTATCCCACCAGTCCTGCTGCGTATGCGGGAGCTTGAGGCCAACGGCGTGCGGCTCGCCGTGCGGGTCCGTGTAGGCCATCACGGGACTTGTGCGCGGATCGTGCGCCATGTCGCAAATACGGGCGCGTATGTCGACCAGCGGCTTGAACGCGGGATGTGTGACCACGTCTTCAACCCGCTCTCCGTTCAGATAGATTTCGCGGCCATCCCGAATCGATTGCCGATACTCATCCCCGGTGCGGATCATGTAAATACGGTGTGTTGCTTCAGTCTGCCCGTTATCCTAGCACGCAGGTCGAAGTTTCAACATCATCGGCAGCGGCCCTCCCACGCGAGGAAACGCGACCAGGGAGGCGCTCGCAAGCGAACGCATCGCCCGAAATGCTATTCTGATGCGCATAGCAAGCTTGCGATAGTCGGACAAGGTTTGTCCGTCATCCCGGTCGCACTCGCGGGCGCAACAAATATTGGCCACTATGGCAACGCCCTCCTCAACTCCCGCATCCCCTTCCGCGTCGTCCGTCTCCAGTTCGCTCGTACGGGCGCTCGGAGTGAGCGACTTGACCTGGCTCTACCTGGTGGCCGTCGTCAATCTCAACGTCGTTCCCGTGATCGCGGTGGCTGGCGTTCAGGTGATGTGGCTGCTGGCAGCCGCGGTCGTGCTGTTTTTCGTACCACAGGGAATCGCCGTCATCGAGCTGGCCGAGCATATGCCCGGTGAAGGCGGCCTGTACCTGTGGACCAAGGAATCCTACGGCGATTTTCACGGCTTTCTCTGTGGCTGGTGCTATTGGATGACCAACATGTTCTTCGTGCCGTCACTGCTGTTTTATGTGACGGGCGTGACCACTTACATCGTAGGCGGCGCGTTGGCCACCAAGCTCAACGACAGCCGCTGGTTCTTCTTCGCTCTGACGGTTTCGCTTTTATGGATCACCGTATTCGCCAATGTTCGCGGCCTGGCAGTTGGAAAATGGGTGAACAATATTGGCGGAATTGGCGCGCTTGTCATCGGCGGCGCGCTGATGATCATGGCCGCCATCGTGATTGCGCAGCATCGAGGGATGTTGCACTGGAAGGAACTCGCGCCGGCGAGCCTCGGCCCACTGCCGCTCTCATCGTTCGGCGTACTGTGCCTGGCGATGGTTGGAATGGAATTGGGACCCATCATGGGCGATGAGGTTCGCGACCCGCGGCGCACCATTCCTCGAAGCGTCGCTTGGGGCGGTGCGCTGTGTGTTGCGATGTACGTCGGTTGTACGCTCTCGCTGTTGACTGCCGTGCCGCAATCGCAGATGGCAGTCGTGCAAGGCTTGCTGCAAGCCATCGATCACATGAGCGGTTCGTTCGGTTTGGGCTGGATTCTACTTCCGCTGGCGGTGTTGATGGCGGCGTCCATCGCCGGCTCCACATCGGCCTGGGTGAGCGGCTCGGCGCGCATTCTGTTTGTGTGCGGCCTGGATCGCTACTTGCCCAAGGCGCTCGGCAAAGTTCATCCGCGCCACCACTCGCCGCACGTTGCGTTGATCATGTTCGGATTCCTGGCGGCTTCGATCATCGCCATGAGTTTTATCGGCGCCTCCGTGCAGGAGGCATACTTGACGCTCCTGGATCTGGCTGTGGCGCTACAAATGATTTCTTACATCTATCTTTTCCTGTCGCTTCTGAAGCGCGCGTTCTCGAAATCGTCCGAGCCGCGATACTTCCGCCGCCCGGTACTGCAGATCGCCGCGATCGCGGGCTTATCGATGGCGACCCTCGGCTTCGCGATGGCGTTCGTGCCCTCCCGCCAAATTTCGTCGATCGGATCATTTGAATTGAAAATGTCTTTGACCTTGGGATTCATTCTCGCCTTGGCGAGCGGGCTCTTCTTCTATTACTCGCGGATGCGGCCGGAGCCTGCGCCCGAGCCTGAACTTTCCACGGTGTAAGGTTATCTCCGGGAGGCCTCGTGCGCTGGTACTATCGAAAACTTTCTGACGGTCTCGTGATCACCCACACCCGCCCCGAGCATGCAGCGCAACTCGAGGAATTGCAGCGCATCTGTTTCCCCACGCTGGCCGAGGACGAGCGCTTCAAGCAGCGGCATTTCCTGAAACACATCGAGTTGTTCGATGAAGGACAGTTCGTCGCTTTGGATGAAGACCGCGTCGTCGGTGCAACAACCACGCTGCGGCTGGATTTTGATCTCAACCACGTGGATCACACCTTTGCCGAAATCATTCAGGGCGGCTGGCTGACTTCGCATCAGCCCGAAGGCGATTGGCTCTACGGAGCCGACCTGAGTGTTCGGCCGGAGTATCGTGGCCGCGGCCTGGCGACCGCGCTCTATGCCGCGCGGCAGGAGGTTGTGTGGCGGCTGAAGCTCAAAGGACAGGTCACGGCCGGGATGATTCCCGGCTACGGCCCATTAAAGGAGACGATGGCGGCCGAACAATACTACGAGGACCTGCTCGCCGGCCGCATCCGCGATCCAACCGTTTCAATGCAGATCAACGCCGGTTTCGAACCGCGCGGGCTGCTGGCCAATTACCTGAACGATCCGGTCTGCGATAACTATAGTGTCCTCCTGGTTCTCGACGCCGCCAAGGACGTGCGCGGAGCATCCCGAGAGAAAGCCATGTCTTACATTCGAATCAATACTGAAATTCCCGGGCCGAAAGCCAAACAGATGCTGGCGCGACGTGCGGCCGCGCTGCCCAGCGGATTAGGACGCGCTACCGACGTAGTGGTGGAACGAGCGGAAGGCGCGCTGGTTTTTGACGTCGATGGAAACACGCTGATCGATCTCGCGGGCGGAATTGGAATGCTGGCCGTCGGACATTCGCCCGCGCCCGTTGTCGACGCCATCCAACGGCAAGCGGAGAAGTTCATCCATCCGTGCGCGCTAGTGACCACGTTCGAGCCCTACGTTGCCCTGGCGGAGATTGTTGAACGAAATCACGCCCGGAACATTTGCGAAGAAAACGTTGCTGGCGAACAGCGGGGCCGAGAGCGTGGAAAACGCGGTGAAGCTGGCGCGCAAGTACACCGGACGATCCACCGTAATCTGCTTCGAAGGCGCCTATCACGGCCGGACCTTGCTCACGTTGAGCCTCACCAGCAAGTACGGGCTCTTCAAGTCCGGGTTTGGCCCGTTCGCTCCCGAGATTGTGCGGCTGCCCATCCCGAACATCTATCGCACGCCCGAAGGCATGACCGAGGACGAGTACGTCGCCTTCGGCATCCAGCAACTGGAGCAGGCGATGGTCACGCAAGTTGAACCATCGGCTGTGGCCGCCATCATCATCGAACCGGTGCAAGGCGAGGCCGGCTTCTTGCCCGTGCCGCCGCGGTTTTTGCAGCGTATTCGCGAGCTGTGCGATCAACACGGCATTGTGATGATTGCTGACGAAGTGCAGTGCGGATGCGGCAGAACGGGCCGGCTGTTCGCAGTGGAGCACTACGGCATTGTTCCCGACATCGTCGTTTCAGCGAAGTCGCTGGGTGCGGGCATGCCGATTGGCGCGGTCACAGGCCGGGCGGAGATCATGGACTCGGCGCATCTGGGCGGCATCGGCAGCACGTATGGCGGGAGTCCGATGGCGTGCGTAGCGGCAATTGAAGCGCTGCGGATGATTCGCCAGCCCGAGTTTCTCGCGCACGCCGTACATTTGGGCGATGTGATGCGGGAAGTGCTATCGAGTTGGAAACGCCAGTGGCCGATCGTTGGCGACGTGCGAGGACTTGGGCCCAATGATGCTGGTCGAGCTCGTGTCGGACCCGGAAACCAAGACGCCGCTGCGTCCCGAGGACACGCTGCGGATTATTCGCCAGGCCGTTTCCAAGGGCGTGGTGCTGATCCGAGCCGGCGTCTATAGCAACTGCATTCGATTCCTTCCGCCTCTCAATATGCCGGAGGACATGCTGCGCGAGGGGTTGAAAGCCGTCGGCGACGCGATAGAATCCGTGGCGCAGGAGAACATGGAAGCCGCGGGTTCGCGAAGCGTTTAATGGACGCTCTGCTCTTCAACGGCAACGTCCTCACCATGGACGCCACTGGCCGCGCCACCGCTGTTGCGTTTCAAAACGGACGCGTTGCAGCGGTCGGCGATTCGAAAACGCTGCGGGCTCAGGCCGGCGCTCAAACTGCGCTCTACGATCTCGAAGGCCGAACCGTAGTCCCCGGATTCATCGACGCGCACGCGCACATCTGGAAAATTGGGCACCTGTTGACGACGATGCTGGATTTGCGGCGCGTCCACAGCATCGAAGATCTTTGCGCGAAGGTGCGCGAGCGTAACGCCCAGCTTCCGCCCGGCGATTGGCTGCAGGGGCGCGGATTCAATGAAGCGGTGCTCGCGGAAAAACGCAAGCCCACGCGCGCGGATCTCGACGAAGCGGTGCCGGACCGCCCTGTGGTGTTGACGCGAACGTGCGGGCATATCTTCGTCGCCGAATAGTGCCGCTTTAAACCTGGCTGGGATCACGGCTCAGACTCGGGCGCCAGTGGGCGGCGTCATTGAACGCGACGAACAAGGTGAGCCGAACGGGATCCTGCATGAAACGGCCATGGGCTTGATCACTGGTGTGATGCCGCCACCCTCGTCCTCGGATTACGGGAAGATGATTCGCGCGGCGCTGGATCACCAGCTTTCACTCGGGATCACCTCTTCGTCGGACTGCGGCGTGTCCCCCGAGTTGCTCAACGTGTACCTCGATCTCGATCGCAAAGGAGAGCTGCCGGCCCGAATCCTAGTGATGCCGCTGCGCCGCGTGGATGGCAGAAAAGATCCCGTGCCGCTCCCCGCCCAGCATATTTCCAGCATGCTCCGCGTCGACACCGTCAAGTTTCTCGCGGATGGAGGCCTCAGCGGAGCAACAGCGGCCTTGAGCGTTCCCTATCGGCACGCGGACACCAAGGGCACGCTGCGCTTTGAGAAAGAGGATCTGCGCCAGCTCTGCCAGCAGTCGCACGATCAAGGCTGGCGAATCGCGACGCATGCCATCGGCGATGTGGCCATCGATCTAGTTCTCTCCATCTATGAAGGTCTTGGGCCGCATCCCAAAGGATTCGCTCATCGCATCGAGCATTTTGGCTTGCCGGATACTGCGCAACTTCAGCGCGCAGCCAAACTCGGCGTGATTGCCGCGCCGCAAGCCATCTTCATACACGCACTCGGCGCGAATTTTCTGCAAATGATCCCCGACTCGCTCTTTTCGCGCACCTATCCGATTCGAGGCATGCTGGACGCCGGTCTCACTGTCGCCTTATCGTCGGACGCTCCCGTGGTGGAGGACGACAATCCACTGCTGGGGATGTACGCGGCCATTACTCGCCGCACCAACGACGGCCGGTCAATCTGCCCGGAGCAGGCCATCACAGCACAAGAGGCGCTCTACGGCTACACCATGGGCGGAGCGATCGCCTCCGGCGATGCGGATTCGCGCGGCAGTATCACTCCGGGGAAGTGGGCAGATGTTGCCGTGCTCTCGGCCGATCCGCTGGCCGCGGAACCCGTCGCCTTGCCTGAGATTCGAGTCGAGATGACGTTCCTCGCCGGAAGAAAAGTGTACGAGAGATGATCTAGGAAGCCCTCAACGCGTATCCGGTCGCCAAAGCGTGAGCCCAATCCGCCCGGCCCGCTTTCGCGGCTTCCTTTGAAGCCGAGTCCCAATCGTATTCGAGGGCGATAAATTCCACCCGAGGCGAACCGGACTGCCAGTCGATCACCGCGTATCTCGCGTGCGGGCTCCCCGTCTCCACGTAATGCAGCGCGGGCGACGTGTCCTCGTACGCTTGCACTCCCACGCTTCCCGGATTCACAACCCACGCGCAGCCAGGAAGTGAAACGACTCGATGAACGTGAGTGTGCCCGCAGAGTATCAGCGCCGCTCGCGCGTCTCCCAGCCGCTCCCGTATGACATGCGGGGAAGCCAGCCGGACCCGATCGCCATCCACTTCTTCAAGCAGATATTGCAAATCGTCCCCGGGCGAGCCGTGGCACAGCAGCACATCTTCTCCCAGCATCCGAGTCGCGGGAAGCCCGGCTAACCAGGCCACATGGCCGCTCTTCAGTTGTCCGTGCGCGGCTCGATCGGAGAGGCCCATATCAGCAGGCGAACGGTCGATGAGCTGCCGGTCGTGATTGCCCCGGATCTGGATGTAACTCTCCTGCATCAACAGGTCTGCTGTCGCGGCGGCTTGCAGCGGACCCGATACGTGATCGCCCAGGTTGACGACAACGTCCACGCGACGCTTCGCGATATCCGCGCGCACGGCTTCCAAGGCCCGGATGTTTCCATGAACGTCGGCGATGAGGGCGATCCGCATAGCCCAGGGTACCGTGCAGCACCTCACTTGACCCCAATGCGTTACCCTAAGCATGTTGGCTCTTCCCGCTTCCATCCAGAGAATCGCCCCTTTCCCGAAGCTGGCTTTGGAACTTCTCAAGCACGTTCCCGCGATTACGAGCGACGAAGACAGTCTACGCGCGCTCCTCGAGCCGGAAACCCGGCTGATTACCGAAACCACGCGCATTGTGACCGGAGCGGATGCGGGCGGGGCCGTCGACCTCAGTCTGGACACAATGCTCGAAGATCTTGGCCCTGCCAAGTTAGCCGAAATCGTGTTCACGATTTTGTTGCGCGACTATATGCGCCGGACCTTTGACTCGAACGAGGGCTTGCGATACTGGCGCTACACGTTGGCGTGCGCGTTTTGCTGCGCTGAGGTCGCTCCACCGAATCCGCCGAAAAGGCTCGCGGCCTACACCGCCGGTCTGTTGCACGATATCGGGCGGCTGGCGCTGGTCGCTTCCTATCCGGACCGCTATGCCAATCTCTTGGCGCTGATCGATCGGATGTTTGAAGCGGATCAGGCATTCGACGTATCCCGGCAAGAGACGCTCCTGTTTGGCATGGATCGTTTCGCCACCGGCGCATGGTTGGCCGCCGCGTGGGACTTGCCCGCCTGGTTGCGCCCAATCGTCGGAAAGTTCGACAAAGCAACGGTGGACAAGGAGAATCTTGTCGAGACCGTGCGAGCCGGTACACGCATCGCAAACTCGTTGGGGTTCGGCTACCTGAAAGCTGCCCCGCGCATGGACATTCGAAAAATTCTCAGCGGCCTGCCCGCGGCGTTCGACCACTGGAAGGCGCTGGATCAGTGGCAACTGGGCGAAGAGCACATGCAAGCGAAGATCCAGGCGGCGCTCAGTTTGTTTGGAGTCGGGTCTAGCTAATCGAAGCCTTACAGCCGCTCCAGCAACTCGTCGACGGTCGCGAGGGGTTGCATCCCTAGTGGACGCTCGCGATCTCGATAAGCGATCGCGCCTACGTAGTCCGGCGCCGGAGTGAATGCGTGCAGAGTCCAGCATTCCGCGGCTGCGGCGCTTCCATTCAAAGCGACCATGCGCGCCGCAGCGCCGGGCTCCAGCGTCACTTGAAAACTATCCAGCGGGACCGAAAGTCCGTCCCCGATCGCTTTGATGTACGCCTCCTTGCGCGTCCAACAATTGAAAAATCCTTCGTGCCGGTCTGCTTCTGGAAGACTCATGAGAGCGGCCACTTCGCCGGCGGCAAAGAATCGCCGCGCAACGGCTTCCATGTCGACCATCCTCCGCTTGTGCTCCACGTCCACTCCAATCTCGCAACCTAACGTGAACGCGTAAACCGCCAGGTCGCCGGAATTCGACACATTGAACTCGAGCTGACTGCCGGCGCCGGCCAGCGCGGGCTTGCCCTTCGGTCCATAGGTGAAGCTTGGTTCCGAGGGCTCGGTACGCAAATAACACGCGATCAACGCTCGCAGCACGGCTCGCCCGAGAACATACGCACGGCGGTGTTTGTCGAATCGGAACCGCCCGGCGCGCGCGATCTCATCGGGCGACAGCCATGGCGACACCTCAGCCGCGGTGCTTTCGGAGGCTTCCAATCGCGCCGCCCAGAGATGCACCTCGCGGCCGGCGAGTTCGAGCTGTCGCATACACCAAAGGTACAATAGCAGTCGTGGCCACACTCACCTTCGAACAGGCGCGCCAGTGTGTCCTAGACCAGGTAAGCGAAGCTAGATCGCGCGAATCCAATCTGCAGCCTCCCATCGAAAAGATCAGCCTTTCAGAAATCTCGGGCCGCGTGCTTGCCCAGCCTGTGCCAGCCGATCGCGATTATCCGCCTGTCTCGCGTTCGGTGCGCGATGGATTTGCGGTGCGCGTCGGCGGATTTGCCGGGCGACTTGCTGGTGATCGGCGAGGTGCGCGCCGGTGAATCGTTCGCAGGCGAGATTCGGCCGGGCCAGGCAGTGGAGATCATGACGGGCGCACCCATGCCGCGCGGGCGCGGATTCGGTGGTGATGGTGGAGCACTGCACCGGTGGATGGCGATCGCGTCCACGTCGCCGCGAACGCTTGCTCCCGATGACAATGTCAGCCTGCACGCGTCGCAGGCGCGGGCGAACGCGGTGCTGCTCGAAGCCGGCCACCGTCTCGGATTTGCGGACGCCGCGCTGCTCGCGATGGTTGGATTATCAAGCGTGCACGGTGTTTGCGCGGCCCCAAGTCGCGATTCTGGCCACTGGCGACGAGATCGTAGAAGTGAACCGAGACGCCGCTCGACTACCAAATCCGGAACTCCAACGTCCAGTCGCTCGCGGTGCAAGTGGCGCGCGCCGGCGGCTGCCCAAACATTCTTCCCATTGCGCGCGACCTGTACGCACGCCACGCGCGAATTGATCGAACACGGCCTGCGGTTCGACATGCTGCTGCTCTCCGGTGGCGTTTCCGCCGGCAAGTACGATATCGTGGAGCGCGTGCTGGCCGACCTGGGCGCCGAGTTTTACTTCGATCGCGTGCTCATCATGCCCGGCCAGCCGCTGGTATTCGGCAAGAGCGCGCGGCAAATTCTTCTTTGGCCTGCCGGGCAACCCCGCATCCACCATGGTGACTTTCGAGATCTTCGCACGCTCGGCCGTCGAACTGCTCGGCGGCCAAACCGAAAGCATGTTGCCGCTGCACGTGGAGCAAGCTGGCCAGCGATTTTCACCAAAAGCCGGGGCTAACGCGGTTTCTGCCGGCGACGCTCAAGCTCAGACCGGATCCCTGGTCACTCCCCTGCCCTGGCAAGGCTCCGGCGATGTGCCCTCTCTAGCGCGAGCGAACGCGTTCCTGGTAACGGAGCCCGGCCGCGAAGCTTGGGCGGCGGGAGACTGGATTCGCGTGCTGCTGAAATAGCCATGAAAAAAAAGCTCAGCCATTACGATGACGCCGGAGTAGCGCGCATGGTGGATGTTTCCGCCAAACCGCCCACCAAACGAACGGCGCGCGCGCACGCCTTCGTCAAGATGCAGCCGTCGGTGATCGCGCAACTCCCCAGCAATCCCAAAGGCAATCCGCTCGAAATCGCGCGAGTGGCCGGCATTTCCGCCGCCAAGAAGACCTCCGATCTGATTCCGCTCTGCCATCCGCTGATCCTCTCGCACGTCGACGTGGAAGTGACGCTCGAAAGCAACGGCGTGCGAATCGTGTCCAGCGTCGCAACCACCGCCCCCACGGGAGTCGAGATGGAAGCGTTGACCGCGGCCTCGGTAGCGGCGCTGACTGTCTACGACATGACTAAGGCGCTCGACAAAGGCATCGAGGTTCAAGATCTGTACCTGCTCGAAAAAACCGGAGGCAAAAGCGGGGATTATCAGCCGCTCGCATGATCAAGGTCGCTGTGGTCACCGTGAGCGACTCGGCCGTGGCCGGAACTCGCGAAGATCGCTCCGGGCCGGCGCTGCGCGATCGTGCGCAGTCGCCCTGGGATGGACGGTGTCCGCCATGGAACTTGTTCCCGATGAATCCGGCCAGATCGCGGGGGTCCTGCGCCGCCTGGCGGATTCCGGCGAAGCTGCGGTAATCCTCACCACCGGTGGAACCGGCGTCGCTCTGCGCGACGTCACTCCCGAAGCCACCCGCGGCGTCATTGAGCGCGAAATTCCCGGTCTCGGAGAGTTGATGCGCGCCGAAGGCCTGAAGTTCACGCCCACGGCAGTCCTGTCGCGCGGCCTCGCCGGAGTCCGCGGCCGCTCGTTGATCGTGAATCTTCCAGGATCGCCCAAAGGCGCCGTGCAATCTTTGGATGCCATCGCGAAACTGGTCCCGCACATCGTGGATCTTCTGGAAGGACGGACCAGCCACGGCGATGTGCCACACTAAAGTTATGCGCCACGCGCTGATCTTCCTCGCTCTGCGCCACAGGATTTGCTCAGGCGCCCGGCACGCTCGATCCCGCCAAGCAAGACGCCGTCAAAACAGGGCGATGTGACGTTTGGCATCGGCACCACCATCGTCATTGTGCCCACCACCGTGCGCGATCGCAATGGCCAAACCATCGACGGACTTCAGCTCCAGGATTTCGAGCTCTACGACAACAACAAGCTGCAAAAGATCACCGCCGACGTTCGCGACGAACCGCTATCGCTGGTGGTGGCTGTTCAGCGCAGCTCCAACCTCTCCGAAATACTGCCCAAGATCCAACGAATCGGACCGCTGCTCAAGCAGTTGCTCGCGGGGCAGGATGGAGAAGTAGCCATCGTCGGTTTCGATCACCGCATTCAGGTGATGCAGGACTTCACCAACGAAACCACGAAGGTCTCAGAAGCGATGAAGAAGATGACGCCCGGCAGCTCCGAACACGCCGTGATTGACGCAGTGAATACTTCCATTCGTATGCTGACAAAACGTCCGCCCGATCGGCGCCGCGTGCTCTTGCTGATTTCCGAAAAACGGGATCGCGGCAGCGAGTTGCGTTTGCGGGAAGCGCTCACGCAGGCCCAGTTCGCCAACGTCGCGATTTATTCCTTGGATATTTCCACCGTGGTCGCTGCGCTCACCGACAAAGGGATGCCGCCACCTCCACCGCCCATTCCGCCTGAGGCGCAGTTCACATGCCCGGCGGCGGAGCCTCCACCCCCACCATCATCGAGCAGAATTACTACAACGGCAACGTGATCCCCTTGTTCGTTGACATCTTCAAAGCCGTCAAGAGCGTTTTCGTCGACGACACGCTGGACGTTTTCACGCGCTTCACCGGAGGCCGGGAATACTCGTTCCTCGGCGAGAGGAGCCTGGAGAAGGCAGTCTCGGGCATCAGCGAGGAACTGCACAGCCAGTACCTGCTGAGCTACCAACCGAATAATCAGACCGAAGGCGGATTCCACGACATCCGGGTTATCGTGAATCGCCCGGGTCTGGAAGTGCGTACGCGGCCCGGATATTGGGTTGCAGCGCGGCCCGAATAGCAGTCGCGCGCATGGGCGGCTGAGGGAGATCAACCACCCCACGTAAGGACGAAAAGTACACTTTCCAGTTCCACGATTCCATGCTATTCGCTGCGAGTGTTTCCCACAATGGAAACACGGTACGGGGCAGTTGTAGTACGAACTATCGCCGGAAGCCTATCGCCGCGAAACTGACCACGCTCTGTTCGTCAATGTTCCACTGCTGATAGCGGCGCAGCGTTCCACGAGCCTCGGGCACCGCCTTCAGAAACGTATAAATCGGCGACGAACCGCACCATTTCAGATCATCCTGGTTTTGCTGGATCAATTCCCAAAAGCCGGCGGCATCCGCTTGCGTCATCCGCTCGATCCGTACTTTGTCGCGCTCGGCCACCGCCGCCATTTCACCTTCTTCCGCGCGCGCGACCATCTGGTCTCCGTAGCGGCGCCCCATGTGCGCCATATCCACTCCCAGCACCCACAACAATTTGTTCCCTTCCCGAGCGGAAATATTGCCGAGCGCGTCGAAGAATCGCTGCACGTTCTCGTTCCCCTCCGGCTTGCCTCCTTGATAGATGCTGCGGACGAAGGATCCGCACAGGATCGGCAAAATGCGTATATTCGGGCCGTACAGATATTGGAGGAACAGCACCTGAAATTCGATGGAGTGCTCGATTGCGTGGCAATAATCCTCCATGCGCACAGCTTCCGGAGCCGCCGTGGCTAGCTCATTCACCAGCCCGCCATCGGTTGCCGATTCGCCGAACGGAGTCACGAAAGGTTTGTACGTCAGTCCGAAGCGATCCGGTTCGCCATAGTGCGAGGTTCCCAGAATCACGAACGTCCGGTCCTCGATGCGACGGGGGGAGCATCGAATAGGCGTCGCGGTACGATTCCCAGCCTCCGAACGGGCTGACGTGCGGCGTGGCGATGCCGACGATCGAGTCTTCCGCCGCCGGCGCCGCGCCTTGCATGAATTCGCCCAGCGTTTTGCGAGCTTCCTCGGCATTGTCGGGATAGGCCGAACCGGAGTGCGACGCCTCGCGCTTAGGCGCCGCTTTGAATTCGTCGAGCCGGGCAACGCGTTGTGCTTCGAAATGCTCATCCTCCAGGAAACCAGCCTGGCTGAGCGTGTCGACCAGATGTTTTTCGAGTTCGCCGATCTGGATTTCGCCCGTGATCCGCACCAGGTTCGCCCGGAGATCCAGGCTGGTCTGCTCGCCATCAAAGCACGCCAGGCACTCCACCAGTTGCGGGGGAATAAGCAGCATGGCGTCGGAAAACTTCAGCGGGTCGCGAATGAGAAGCCCGGGATGCTGTGGATCGGAGGAAGGGATAAAATCGAGTCCCAGCCGCAGCCGGGGAAGTGGACCTGGCACAACACCACTATCGCATGGCCGCATGTTACCATCCCCTCAGATGACGGCCTCGCGTCTCCATCTCGTGGTTTTGCTAATCATGGCGTTGACTTTCAGCGCCGCGCAGTGTGTCGCGTCGTGCTCTGGCGAAGTCTCGAAGCCGGCCGTGCCTCCCTGCCATCAGCATCAAGCTCCCGGTCACCAGACATCGGCTTCGTGCGGGCACGATTTCGTACTTCCGGATGCGCATGGAGCGTCGCTAACCCACATTGCCGCCGCGATCGGGTTGCCAGTGGCGGCCGTGCAGAGTCCGGCGTCCGTCGTCTTCGCGAAAGCGTCGTGCGCGCGGGCCGTTTCACCACCCACATCATCGCCCGATCCTTCCAGCGTCCTTAGAATCTGACTTCCTTCCGCCCCCGCTAACGCTTCCTAGATGTCCGTGTATCTGCCGCCTGGCGGCGGAAGGAGTTCCATGGTTCGAGCAGCCATATTCATCTCGTTGTTAGCTGTAAGCATCCCAGTCTATGCGCAAAGTTCCATGTCCGGCATGAACATGGTGGATATGAATTCCGCCAGCATGGATCTCATGACTGTCGCTTCGGGGACCTCCGTCAATCCGGATTCCTGGCCGATGCCCATGGTCATGACTCATTTCGGTTCCTGGAACACCATGTTCATGGGCGAGGGATTTCTGGTGGACACGCAGCAATCCGGGCCGCGCGGCGGCGACAAGCTCTATTCACCCAACTGGTTCATGGCTTCGGCGGAGCATCGCGCCGGCGAGAACGGAGCGTTCCAAGTGGACCTCATGCTCAGCCTGGAGCCGGCCACCATCGCCGATCGCCGCTATCCATTGCTCTTCCAAACCGGCGAGACTGCCTATGGAAAGCCCATCGTAGATGGACAGCATCCGCACAATTTCATCATGGGTTTGGGCTTCCACTACGTGCGGGAACTTGGAGCGGACACGCGCGTCGAAATTTACGTTGCTCCCGTGGGCGACCCCGCGCTGGGCCCGGTGGCGTACCCGCATCGCGCATCCGCGGCGGAATTGCCCGAGGCGCCGATTTCGCATCACTGGCAGGATTCCACGCACATCTCAGACGATGTCGTGACGGTTGGGCTCGGATACAAGAAAGTGAGGCTGGAGGCCAGCGGATTCCATGGCGCCGAGCCCGGCGAAAATCGGTGGATCGTTCAGCAGGGCGCCATCGATTCCTGGTCGTCGCGATTGTGGTTTTTCCCCGCCAAGAATTGGGCGGCGCAAGTATCGGCTGGAAGACTCACGCATCCCGAATTCCTAGATCCGGGCGATCAGATTCGCGCCACCGCTTCCCTCGAATACACCAGGCCCATGCCGGGCGGCAGTTGGTCTTCGAGCCTCATTTGGGGACGGAATCACAACACCGCCACGGGTCGCAACCTGAATTCCTATCTGGCGGAATCGGTCCTGCCCATCCGCCGCAAGAACTTTCTCACCGGCCGCCTTGAGCTGGTGGATAAAGACGAGCTGTTCGACGGCGATCCGGAGATCGCACAAAATCTCGACACATTGTACGGGAGCACGTTCCGGATCGGCGCGTACACCATCGGGTACACGCGCGATATCGATCTTTTCCGGCATGTCGAGACTGGCATCGGCGCAAACTTCACGGCGTATTCGTTGCCTGGTGCGATTAAGCCCTATTATGGCGACCGTCCCCTAGGTGGCAACGTGTTCATCCGCATCCGGCTGAGGCCGTCTGAGAAATAATAGATCCAATGCATAAGCTCATCTTCTTCACCTTGGGAGCCTTGTCAGTGATCGTCGTCGTGAGCGTTGGAGCCGCCGTCTTACTGATTGGCGCGCGGGGGTTTAGCACGCGTGAGCGTCCCACCAGACTGGAGCAGTGGATGGCGCGCCGTGCACGTGCCATGGCGATCCCCGGCGGCGAAAGCGATACTACCAATCCAGCTCCGAATTCGCCCGAAGTACTTGCCGAAGCGCGCGCGCATTGGGCGGACCACTGCGCTGGATGCCACGCCAACAACGGCAGCGGTGACACCGAGATGGGCAAGAGCATGTATCCGCCGGCGCCCGACATGCGTCAAGCCGAGACGCAGCAAATGAGCGATGGCGATCTATTCTTCATCATCCAAAACGGCATCCGGTTGACGGGAATGCCCGCCTGGGGCGGCGGATCAAACGGAGGTTCCGGCCACGACGAACAGGACTCCTGGAAGCTGGTCCGGTTCATCCGCCACCTGCCGCAGCTCACTCCGGAAGAAGAACGCGAGATGCAAAGCTTGAATCCCAAGAGTCCCGGCGAGTTGCAAGAAGAACGAGAGGAAAAAGAATTCTTGAATGGAGGGAAACCACATGAACATCCTGAACACGAACATTCACATCACTAGGCGCGTGCTGTTACTTGCACTGCTGCCGGCCATGGCGATCGCGCATGGTGGACTGGAGCACGTCCGCGGCACGGTAGCCAAACTGTCCGACCAATCCGTGACTGTAACCACAACCACCGGCAAAACCGTGGAAGTGTTGCTTGACGCCCAAACAACTTACGCGCGCGCCGACAAGCCGATCCAGAAGAGCGACCTCAAGGTCGGCGATCGCGTGGTGATTCACGCAGCGGAGAAAGGAACCACGCTCACCGCGCATACCGTCGAAGTCGGAGTCTCAGCGAAGAAGCCCTAGTCCGGAGCTACGACGCGAATGGGTTTCGAACGGTCACGGTTCCGTAACGCTGCCCCGCGGCGAGATCTTCGCTCCACAGTACGCCGCAACCAAGTTCCAAGGCGCTGTTGATGATGAGCGCATCCCACCAACTCACCTTATGCCGCCGATGAATCCTGCACGCACGTAGCACGTCATCGTGTCCTGGACGATGAATTGTCCAAGTTCCCAAGTCGACGATGGCCTCTTCGGCTTCTTCGCCCTTCATTCCCAGTTTCTTCGTCGCAGTAATGTAGAACTCGCAGAGCACTTGCACGCTGATGGCGCCCGCTTGCTCTTCAAACAGACGCGCGACTAGATCAACTGCCTTGCGGTGTTTAGAGCCCGCTGCACCTTCGTGCGCATAGACGAAAATGTTTGTGTCGACAAATTCAGCGCTCATGCAACTCGTCTCGCGTCCACTGTATCTTGCCTTTGGTCCCTCGATCGGGCGCGTTTCGAATCCTCTCCAGGAAGCGCCGCTTGGCCCTTTCCGTCTGAGCATCTTGCTCGATCAAGTCGCGAATCGCCAAGATCATGAGGCTACTCATCGACTCGTTGCGGGCCGCGGCGAAAATACGAAAACGCCGCAGCAGGCTTACCGGCAGGCTCAAAGTCACGTTCGTTTGGTCTCTCACGTATAGGAGTGTAACACGTAAACACGTGGATACAAAGATTCGCCAAACGGCAGCAACAACTCTCGCCCGAAAGCAAAATGGATTCTCGCTAAACGCGAGCCACGCCCTTCAGTAAGACAAATCGGGCGGCGCAATCAATCCGCCCCGCGTCAAGTCAAACGATAATGGAAGCATGCGAAGATTCTCCGGCCCCGAGCTGAAAGAGGCTATGTCCAACCTCACCGGATGGACTGTGGTGGAAGGCAAGCTCCACAAGGAATACAAGTTCGCCGATTTCATCCACGCCTTTGGATTCATGGCCACCGCTGCGCTCGCGATCGAAAAAATGAACCATCATCCGGAATGGTTCAACGTCTACAATCGCGTCACGGTGGATCTCACCACGCACGATGCCCAAGGCATCACATCCAAGGACACCGATCTCGCCAAGCTTCTTGACGAAATCGCGCACCGGCTGCAATGAGGATTCTTTTCCTGCTCCTGTGCGCGGCCTGCGTGTATGCGCAGGAAACCTTCTCGGGCGGTGCCGCCGTCGATCAGCAAATGGAGCGCGCCGTTCAGGACGGACTCATCCCCGGCGCCGTCGTCGTGATCGGGCATAACAGCCAGATCGTGTACCAAAAAGCCTACGGCAGCCGGGCGCTGATTCCCCATCGCGAGCCCATGACGCTCGACACCATCTTCGATGCCGCGTCTCTCACCAAAGTCATCGCCACCACGCCGTCCATCATGCGGCTTTTCGAACAAGGACAGCTTCGCCTGAACGATCCCGTCACGAAATACCTGCCTGAATTTCAGGGCGGCCACAGTGAAATTACGATCCGTAACCTGATGACGCATTTTTCGGGACTGCGTCCCGATCTCGATCTGAAGCCCGCGTGGAGCGGTTATGAAACCGGCATTCAGCGCGCCCTCGTCGATAAGCCTGCCGGCCCGCCCGGCGTCCGGTTCGTTTATAGCGATATCAACTTTATCCTGCTCGGTGAAATCGTGCATCGGCTAACGGGAAAAATGTTGGATGAATATACGCGCGAGAATTTCTACCAACCGCTCGGCATGCGCGAGACCATGTTTCTTCCGCCAGCTTCCCTTCGTCCGCGGATCGCTCCCACCGAAATCAATCCAGCGACGGGCCAGCCGTTGCGCGGCGAGGTGCACGACGACACCTCCCGGTACATGGGCGGCGTCGCTGGCCATGCCGGTGTTTTCACCACCGCAGCCGATCTCGCCAAGTTCGCGCAAATGATGCTGGACAAAGCTCAGGCCAACGGCACGCGCCTGTTCACCGCAGCTACCATTGAGAAATTCACTTCTCCGCAGTCCCCGCCCGATCAGCCGATTCTGCGCGGCCTGGGTTGGGACATCGACTCCACCTACTCCAGCAATCGCGGCGAATTGTTTCCCATCGGCTCCTATGGCCACACTGGATTCACTGGGACCTCCCTGTGGATTGACCCGTTCAGCCACTCGTACCTGATTATCTTGACCAACGTCGTTCATCCCCATCGCGGCCATTCCCTGACTTCATTGCGCAGCCGTGTGGCAACACTGGTGGCGGCCTCTCTCGGAATTACGGCCCCCGCAGTGAAGCTCACCGGCTATAACGAGACGATCGTGGGACCGGGCCTGCATCGCGAAGTGGAGCCGAAAGGCGAAGTCCTCACGGGATTGGACGTGCTGGCCGAGGATAATTTCGCGGCATTTCGCGGCAAAAGAATCGGGCTCATCACCAATCACACCGGACTCAGCCGCGATGGACGGCGAAATGTAGATCTCATGCTGGCCGCGGGCCTGCATATCACGGCGCTCTTTTCTCCCGAGCACGGCCTGAACGGCGCCGAGGATCGCGCGGACGTTTCCGACGCCAAGGACCCCGCCTCCGGATTGCCAGTGATCAGTCTTTATCGCACATCTTCGCGCCGCATTCAACCCGAGATGCTGGACAACGTCGACGCTCTGGTCTTCGATATTCAGGATGTAGGGGCGCGCTTTTACACTTACTCCTGCACCATGCTCTACAGCATGGAAGAAGCGGCCCGAAAACACATGCCGTTTTTTGTCCTGGATCGCCCCAATCCGATCACCGGCACGCGCGTCGAAGGTCCCATGCTCGATCCCGATTTACAATCTTTTACCGGATGTTTCGAAATTCCCGTGCGTCACGGCATGACATTGGGCGAGCTGGCGGCCATGGCGAATGGCGAGCGGAAGCTGGGCGCCGACTTGCACGTAGTGGCCATGCGCGGCTGGAGCCGGGGCGATTGGTTCGACTCCACCGGCCTCACCTGGGTGGATCCGTCGCCGAATATGCGAAGCCTGAATGCGGCCGTCCTATATCCTGGCCTCGCAATGCTGGAAGCTTCTAAAAACTATTCGGTCGGGCGTGGAACGGATAGCCCTTTTGAGCTATTAGGTGCTGATTGGATCCACGGCCCCGAGCTCGCAGCTTTTTTGAATGGACGTTTTATTCCCGGCGTTCGCGCGTATCCGGTGCGCTTCCGTCCCAGCGCATCGAATTTTTCGGGAAAAATCATCGAAGGCGTGCGCTTTGTTCTTACCAATCGGGACACATTCGATAGCACCCGCCTTGGCCTGGAAGTGGCTTACGCGTTCGGAAAGTTATACCCGGGTAAGATGACGTGGCAGGACAACCGTTACTTGATTGGCAATCACAAGGTAATGAAAGCGATCGAGGACGGCTCCGATCCGCGAACCGTCCTGGAGGAAATGCAGGATTCCCTCGCCCGATTCATTGATCGAAGGGAGAAATACCTGCTGTACCGCTAGGTGGCAGCCCGAACCTGGATGAATCCAACGCTCGCGGGCAAGAGTACCCGGTGTCCGGCCGATAAGAGTACCGGCGCGATTAACCTCAACTGCCCCTACTGCTTAGGCGGCTACGCCTTTGGCCGCCGAGCCCTTGGGTTCGTTTTTCGGACGATTCTTGCTGCCAGGAGGACGCCCGCGCCGCTTGATTTGAGACATCCAGGCCGGTGGCCGTCCGCGCCGCCTGCCACGACCGCGCGCCAGCCGCTCCAAGGTCATAATCGCCTCTTCGAGCTGTTCCCGTTCCATCCTCAATTCGGCCAGCATCTTGTTAATGTCCATTCATCGATCTCCCAGACTAATTTGATTGTTCTGCGTTCTCTGTTCGGAAAACCGAACATGAGCAAGGAATCTTGTTGATCCTGTTATAAACTTTGTACCTCATTCAGGGTCATTTTTCAAGCACGTTGTTCGGCAAACAGAACAAAATCCACCGCTGATGAGCAAGTTTGGTACTACCACGTTGGTTCGATCAGCCTTAGATTTGCCGGGTCTCAGTGTGACCTCCGCTTTTTCCAGTAAAAATAGAATGGCAGACCCAGTGATATCAGAAGCAGCCCAAGTATTGATTCGCGCGGCGAACTGCGAAGTGTTGAGGCAATCAGGCACGCGATCCCGAGCACGAACGCGATCGGGATCACCGGATATCCGAGAGTCCGATACGGACGTGACATATCAGGACGGCGGAATCGCAGCACAATTACCGAAGCAGTCGCCATGCCATAAAGGATGGCGCTCGCGAAGATCACGTAGGTGTAAAGCTGGTCGTAGCGCCCGCTCAACACCAGCAAACAGGCCCAGGCGCTCAAAACCACGATGGAGACGCTGGGGGTCCGATGATTCGGGTGAATTTTCGCCACGCCGCGGAAGAATAATCCGTCCCGCGCCATCGCGAAGGGAACGCGCGAACCGGACAGGATGGAGCCATTGAGCGCCGCAAAAATCGAGATCATTGCAGCGATGCTGACGGCAGCCGCGCCAGGCGCACCCAAAATGCGGCGCATCATCTCAGAGGCCACTCGGTCTGTCGAGGCGACCGTTCCCGCCGGCAGCACGTAAAAATACGCGAGATTTGTCAGCAGATAAATGGCGATGACGGCCAGCGTGCCAATGATGAGCGCCAGCGGCAGGTTACGTTGCGGCCGGCGAATCTCGGACGCGACCATAGTAACGTTATTCCAGCCGTCGTAAGCCCACAGAGCGCCCACCAGTGCGGCGAAAAATCCCAAAATGCCTCCCGGCGCGCTCACTGCCGAACGATAATTCGCGGTGGAGCCGAGGTGCGATCCCATGCCGATCACGATGATCGCGACGATTAAGCCCACTTTCAGCAAAGTGGTTGCCACTTGTACGTTGCCACCCACGCGCACACCGAAGTAATTGATGAGCGCCAAAAGGGCGATCACGGCGATGGCGAGCAATTGACCATAGCGGATAGGGAGCGGCGATCCGCCTTCGCCGATCGGCAGCGGAATCTCGATCCAGACCTGGCCGAGTTCCGGCCGAAAATTTCCCAAATAGATGAAAAAACCCGTGGCGAGCGTGGCGATCGAGCCGCTCTTGGCAACCCACGTTTGGGTCCATCCATATAAGAAGGCCCACAGCGGACCATAGGCCTCGCGCAAGTAGACGTATTCTCCGCCGGCTTCGGGCATCGCGGCTGCGAGCTCCGCGTAGCTCAGAGCTCCGAACAGTGACAGCAATCCCCCGGCGATCCAGACCAGGAAAACCTTCAGCGGCGAGCCGACGTTGCGCGCCATGGTGCTGGGCACCAGAAAAATGCCGCTTCCAATGACTGTTCCCACCACGATTGCGGCCGCGCTCCAAATGCCCAACTCGCGCTTCAGACCGTGTTTATCCGGTTGTTCGGTCATGCCGAGGTTCTTTCAAGAATAGCGAGAGTACGTAACCGGTCGAAAATGTTGCGGCGGTTCCAATGACGACATACCAAGTGAACGCGATGTGTGTTTCCGCGCTCACATAGATCATCAGCAGCAAGCCCGCGATCATGCCGATCATGGCCGCAGTCTGTTGGACGCGCTTGGTCAGCAAACCGAGCAGGAAAACTCCCAGAAGCGAACCATACAATATGGAGGCGATCGAAAGGCCCGCTTCGAGCACCGAGCCGACGTGGCGCGCGATTAATCCGACCAGGAAGAGAATGGCGCCCCAGCCTACGGTCGCCCAACGAGCAATTCCGAGGAAGTATGTATCGGACCGGCGTCGGATCGCGGCGCGTCACGAGCGGCTTGTAGAAATCCATCACAGTAGTGGACGCCAGCGCGTTCAACGCGGCACTCAAGTTCGACATGCCAGCCGCAAGAATCGCGGCAATCACCAGGCCCGCGACGCCAGGCGGCAGGTTGTTCCAGATGAACCTGGGATAGATGGAATCGGCCGGCTGAGGCGCGGACAAGCCAGAGTCCGAATAATGGACGAACAATAGGACGCCGATGAACAGGAAAAGCGCGAACTGGAAAAAGATGACAATCCAGCTTGAGAGCAACGCCGCGCGGCTTTGGCTCTCAGTCTTCGCCGCCAGCAGCCGTTGCACCATCAATTGTTCGGTCCCATGGCTGGCCGTGGTCAGAAAACACCCGCCGATCACGCCGGCCCAAAAGCTATAACTGCGCGAAAAGAACTCGGGCGTCCATGCAAAACGAAAATCGAACATTTGAAACTTGTGCCCGGCTGCCGCGATGGCCGCGACATGCGCCCAGCCGCCCGGAATCTGGTGCAGAATAACCCAGAAGCTCACCACCGCGCCCACCACGTACAAGATCATTTGAACCACGTCGGTCCAGATTACCGCGGTCATCCCGCCCTCAAACGTGTAGAACAGCGTCAGGCAGACGATCACCAGGATGGAGACAAGTTGGCCGGTTCCAAGCACCACTGTGACGATGATCGAGACCGCGAACACGCGTACCCCTTCCGCCAGCGCGCGCAGCACTAGGAACGTGGCCGCGCTGAGCCTTCGGATGCGCTCCCCGAAGCGGCGCCGCATCAGCTCGTACGCCGTGAACATTTCTCCTCGAAAATAGTGCGGCAGAAACAGAGCCGAGATCACGATACGAGCGAGGAGATATCCGAGGACCAATTGAAGGAACTGAAAATTGCCCGAAAAGGAAAGCGCGGGAGTGCCGATCACGGTTAAGGTGCTGGTTTCGGCCGAAACGATGGATAGCGCGATGGCCCACCAGGGCGCGTTCCGGCCGCCCAGGAAATAGTCCTTCAAATCACGCTGGCTTTTGCGAAAACGCGCTCCGAACCAGGTGATCGCGATCAGATAGACCGCGATCGTCGCCAGATCGAAAATGCGCATGGGCTATGCCGGCCGCGGTTGCTGCATCGTCATACAATGCAGTGTACCGAGGCCGAGCACCAGATCGCCGCAATAGATTCCCACGACCTCGCGCGAGGGAAACAGCTTGGCGAGCGTGTTAAGCGCGACGCGGTCGTTCGGGTCGTTGAACGAGGGCACCAGCACCAGGCCGTTCGCGATATAGAAATTCGCGTAGCTGGCCGGAAGGCGTTGGCCTTCGAAGTACACGGGCGCGGGCATGGGGAGCGTTACAACGCGCAATCCGGTGGCTTTCAGCAGCATCAGATTCTCACGGAGCAGCTCGTCCGCAACTGTCACGATCGTTTTCTCATCCACGAAGCGCGCTACATCATCAATGTGGCCGTGCGTATCGTCGCCGGCAATTCCCTGCTTCAACCAGATGGTCTTGTGAATCCCGAGATAATCGGCGAAATACCGTTCCAGGTCGGCGCGCCCAAGGCCCGGATTGCGAACCTGCACGGATTCGCTCAGCAGGCACTCTTCCGTTGTGAGCAACAGTCCCGCGCCGTTCACATCGATGCTGCCGCCTTCCAGCACGATGCCCGGTTCGAACTCGCGAATCTCAAATCGCTTGGCCACGCGCCTGGGGATGCGATTGTCTTCGCGCCAGTTGTCGTACTTCGCCCAACCGTTGAAGAGCCAATTCGTGACCGCGATTTCGCCGGCCTCGTTTCGAACGAAGATGGGGCAATAATCGCGCGTCCAGCTTCGATTGGTCGGCCAGCGGAAAAACTCGACCGCGCTCATGTCGGCGGCGCATTTGGCGAGGACACGCCGGGCGCTCTTTTCGAGCGCCGCATTCTCCACAAGAATGCGAACCCGCTCCACGCGGGCCAGCTTTTTCACAATGTCGCCGTAGACCCACTGGATCGGCGCGAATTTGCCCGGCCAATCGGAGCGCTCGTGCGGCCACGCCAGCCAGGTAGCTTCGTGGGGCTCCCATTCGGCCGGCATGCGCCAGGAAATTCCTCGCACGCTAATCCAGCCACCGTTTCAGAATCGGAGCGTACGCGTCGATGCGGCGGTCGCGTAGAAAAGGCCAGCCTCGGCGAACTTCTTCCATGCGTTTAGGATCGCACTCCACCACGAGAATCTCTTCCTTTGAAGTGGACGCTTCCGCGATCACCTGCCCGAACGGATCGGCGACAAACGACGATCCCCAGAACTCCAGCCCATGTTCCGGCGGGCCTTCGAAGCCGACGCGATTCACCGCTGCCACATAAATGCCGTTGGCGATCGCGTGCGCACGCTGGATGGTGCGCCATGCATCCAACTGCGCAGCGCCGTATTGCGCTTTTTCCGATGGATGCCAGCCGATCGCGGTCGGATAGAAGAGAATGTTCGCGCCGGCGATGCTCGAAAGCCGCGCCGCTTCCGGATACCACTGGTCCCAGCACACCAGCACGCCCAGCCGGCCAAAGCGCGTGTCGAAGTTCAGGAAACCCAGATCGCCCGGCGTGAAGTAAAACTTTTCGAAGTACAGCGGATCGTCCGGGATATGCATCTTGCGATAGATGCCCTGGATCTCGCCATCGGCGCCGATGACGGCCGCGGTGTTGTGATAGAGTCCCGCGCTGCGCCGCTCGAAAAGCGATGCAATGATGACAATCCCAAGCTCGCGCGCCAAGCGGCCGAGAGCTTCGGTGGTCGGCCCTGGAATGGGCTCGGCCAGCGCGAACAACTCCGCATTCTCTTCCCGGCAAAAATACTGCGAACGAAACAGCTCCTGAAGGCAGACGATCTGCGCGCCGCGCGCCGCCGCTTCGCGCGAGCGCCACATGGCCTTCTCCAGATTCTCGTTCGGATCCAGCGCACAGCTCATCTGCACCAGACCCACACGGAACTTATCGGCGCTCACGAAATCCTTCCTCCATCCTGGATACCCAACTCTACATATACAGCCCGCCGTTCACGTTCAGCACGTGCCCGGTGATGTAGCGAGCTTCCTCACTCGCAAGGAAACGCACGGCGGCAGCGACGTCTTCGGGCTTACCCATGCACTTGAGGGCGATGTGGCCCACCAGGTTGTCCTTCAGCTCCTGCGACAACTTCTGTGTCATATCCGTCTCGATGAATCCGGGCGCCACTGCATTGACGGTAATGTTGCGGCTGCCCATTTCCTGCGCCAGCGCCTTGGTGAGGCCGATGAGCCCGGCCTTCGACGCTACGTAGTTGGCTTGTCCCGGATTGCCCATTTCGCCGACCACCGAAGAGATGTTGATCACGCGGCCCCAGCGCTCGCGCATCATGTGCTGGAGCACCTGCTGGGTGGCGAGAAACGAACCGGTCAGATTCGTCGCCAGCACGCTGTCCCAATCGTCCTTCTTCATCCGCAGAGCCAGCCCGTCCTTGGTAATGCCGGCATTGTTCACAAGAATCGCAACCGGACCGAACTCCTTGGCGGTTTTGGCGAACGCCTGTTGAATCGACTCGGCGCTGGTCATGTCGATGGGCACGGCAAAGGCCTCCCGGTCCTTCGATCGAATCTCAGTGGCCAGCTCCTCCAATTGCGCGGTGTTGCGCGCCGCCAGCGCAACTCGGGCGCCCGCTTCCGAGAGCGCTAATGCACACGCGCGTCCGATGCCCCGGCTGGCGCCGGTGATGAAAGCGGTTCGATTTGTCATGAGACCGAATTTCCATCATAGTAGAACCTGAGCTCACTTCATGGCATACAGCGACCTGCGCGATTTCATCGACGCGCTCGACCGGAAGAAAGAATTAAAACGCATCTCGTTCGAAGTCGATCCGTTTCTTGAAATCACAGAATTCGCCGACCGCGCAGTCAAGCAGGGTGGTCCCGCGCTGCTGTTTGAGAAGCCGAAGGGCAGCCGCGTGCCGCTTCTGATCAACAGTTTCGCGAGCATGCGCCGGATGGAGTTGGCGCTCGAAGTCGAATCGGTGGAATCCGTCGCGGAGCGCATCTACGAGTTTCTGGAGATGCGGATGCCGGAAGGACTGATCGGGAAGCTCAAGATGCTGCCCAAGCTAGCCGAGGTCGGCGCTTTCTTCCCCAAGATGGTTTCGAGCGGCCCTTGCAAGGATGTCGTGCGCCACGACAATATTTCGCTGAACGAATTCCCGATTCTGCATTGCTGGCCGCAGGACGGTGGCCGCTTCATCACGCTGCCGATGGTGTTCTCTCGCAATCCCGAAACCGGCAAGCGCAACTGCGGCTGCTACCGGATGCAGGTTTATGACGAGCGCACCACTGGCATGCACTGGCAGACGCACAAGCATGGGGCCGAGCATTATCGGCGTTTGCTGAAGGAAGGCAAGACCGCTCGCATGGACGTTGCAGTCGCGATTGGATCCGATCCGGCCACCATGTACTCGGCGATCCTGCCGTTGCCGCCCGATCTGGATGAAATGATGATGGCCGGGTTCCTGCGCGGCAAGCCGGTGGAAATGGTGAAGTGCGAGATGTCGGACCTGGAGGTTCCCGCCAACGCCGAGATCGTGCTGGAAGGTCATGTCGAGATCGGCGAGCAGCGCGTCGAAGGCCCGTTCGGCGACCACACCGGCTTTTATTCTTTGGAAGACGAATACCCGGTGTTCCACGTGACGTGCGTCACCCATCGCAAGCATCCCATCTACGCAACCACCATCGTCGGGCCGCCGCCGATGGAAGACTTCTACATGGGCAAGGCGGTCGAGCGCATTTTCCTTCCCCTCATGCGCCTGCAACTGCCCGAGATCCGCGATATCTCGATGCCGGCCGAGGGCGTGTTCCACAACTTGATCCTGGTTTCGATCCGCAAGTCGTACCCGCTGCACGCGCGCAAAGTCATGCACGCGATCTGGGGCCTCGGCCAGGCGATGTTCAGCAAGTGCATCGTTGTGGTGGACGAGGACGTAGACGTACAGGACGTCCGTGAGGTAGCCTGGAAAGCACTAAACAACATTGACCCTGAGCGCGACATTCAGTTCGTGTTAGGACCGGTGGATTCGCTGGATCATTCCAGCCGCCTGCCAAACTACGGATCAAAAATGGGGATCGATGCCACGCGCAAGTGGAAGGAGGAGGGTTTCGTGAGGCCCTGGCCGGATGTAATCCAAATGCCTGCTGAAGTGAAACAGAAGGTGAATCAGCTCTGGAAGAAAGCCGGTCTTTCGTAACGGCGCGATGAGTCAACCCCCGATCTTCATCGTGGGAAGTCCCCGCAGCGGGACAAACCTGATGCGTCAGTTGCTCAACCGCCATCCGTCGCTGGCCATCTGTGGCGAGACGTTTTTCCACTGGCTGGTGTATCGCCGCCGCAAACTCTTCGGCGATCTCGGCGATCCCCTAAACCGCCGGCGCGCGATCGACAAATATCTGGCAAGCGGCCCCATCCGGAAAATTGGAATCGGCACCGCCGAGCTGGCCGAAAAACTTTCGCGCGAAGCCACAAGTTACCAGGCCATGTTCACTGCGGTGCTCCGTTACTATGCAGACTCGCAACACAAGCCGCGCTTTGGTGAGAAAACTCCCCGGCACGCTTTGTTCCTGGAAACTCTCCACACTTGGTTTCCGGGCGCCGTGATACTCCACATGGTTCGAGATCCGCGCGCAGCCGTCGCCTCGCTGCAACATGTACCTTGGGCTCAGCGCAGCGTCGTCATGAACGCGCGCCGATGGCTGGAGTTGAACCAAGCCGCGCGCCGGTTTCGCGACCAGCCCGGCTATCTTGAAGTTCGATACGAAGCCCTGGTGACGGACCCAGTTGGAGAGTTAAACAGAATCTGCTCCTTCCTGGGCGAGGAATATTCGCCTGCCATGCTGGCCACCGAATTTGGCGCGGCAGGAGACACCGGCGGGCCAGAACGCTGGCGCACGCCCATTACTTCGGCGCGCCTTGAGGTTTGGCGGAGCGAGCTGACGACGTCTCAAGTGGCGCAGATCGAATGGGCGCTGGGCCCTCATCTCGAGAGCTTCGGGTATGCGCGCTACGCGCCGCCGGCCTCGACACTCACTGCGTTTAGAGGCCGCGCCTACGCGGCGCTGTGTCTGGCCCGGACCTGGATGCGAAGGCTGCCTCCCGAGTGGTACCGGCTCTTGAAGCCCACCAAGATCGCAAAATTGGAGCCGTGGCCGGGCCCAAAAATCCGGCGGAAAGGGGCCTGATCCAGCGATGCTGCCGAGTGGCTCCGAGACTCGCCCTCCGATCTTCATCGTCGGATGCCCGCGCAGCGGCACCACGCTTTTGAGCCAGCTTCTGGACCGCCACCCCTCGCTTGCGATCTGCTTCGAGACGAATTTCTTCCGGCTGGTGTACCTTCAGCGCAAAGCTTTCGGCGATCTCAGCGATCTGTCGAACCGCCGCCGGCTGATCGGTGAGTACCTGGCGAGCAATCCAATCCGGCAAGCTGGACTAAGCACCACCGAGTTAGCTGAAAGGCTTTCGCGCGAAGCTACCAGTTACCAAGCGATGTTCACTTCGATACTGAAGCACCACGCGGATTCGCAAGGCAAGCCGCGTTTCGGCGAGAAAACTCCGGTACACGCTCTGTTCCTGGAAACGCTTTGCGAGTGGTTTCCTGATGCTGTGATTCTTCATATCATCCGCGACCCGCGCGCGGCCGTCGCCTCGCTGCAACACAAACCTTGGTCTCCGGACAGCGTCGTTCGGAACGCACGCACGTGGTTGAGGCTCAACCGTGCGGCTCGCCGGTTTCGCGAACGGCCGGGCTATCTCGAAATCCGATACGAGAGCCTGGTGACCGACCCCGCTCGGGAACTGCGTAAGATTTGCTCCTTGCTTGGCGAAGAATATTCGCCGTCGATGTTGGTGCCGGACGAGAACCCAAGCGGAGCCAACGAGGACCGGGAAATTGCGCGGAAGGCGGTAACTCCCGTACGCCTCGGGGCCTGGCGGAAGGAACTCACAGCGGACCAAGTGGCGCAGATAGAATGGGCGCTTGGCCCACAACTAGAGAGCTTCGGATACACTCGGGAGGCACTGCCTGCATCCGCGCTCACGGCGTTTAGCGGCGGTGTTTATGCGGCATTCGACTTTGCTCGCACAAGCCTACGCAGGCTGCCGGCTCAGTGCTACCGCGTGTGGGAACCGACCAGCATTACCAAGTATGAGTACTGGCTGTTCGAAAAAGCGTGGCGCAGAGGCGCAAGCCGCTCCTAGCTTACGACGGAATGTTAAACTGGTGTTGCACACGGCGGCTGTAGCTCAGTTGGTAGTAGCGCCAGATTGTGGTTCTGGATGTCGTGGGTTCAAATCCCACCAGCCGCCCCAACTTAGATGTATCTTTCTTGCCAAGTAGATACAACTAAATAAACCCTGTCAAGTGGTACAAGACTGGTACAAAGCTCGGGTAAAATAGAGCTATGGAACAGTCATTGCGTGTCTACCGACGACACACAAAAGCCTGCTCACATAGCTACATCAAACCCATCTATGACGGCGATCGAAGCGTCCAAGATTGTTCCTGTCCGCTGTGCATCGAAGGCTACCTCCGCAAGGAAATTGACGCCAAGGGCAAGCCGAAACGGATTCGCCACTACCCGCTAAAAACAAGCCGCTGGGATGAAGCCAGAACCAAGAGAGAGCAATACCTCACTTGGGGGTCGCTGACCGCACCAGCGGGCGGAATTGAAGCCCTGCAAGGCGATAAAGTCACGGTCGAAGATGCCGTGAAATTTTTCTTTGAATGCGGCGCTGCCTCTGGTGAGAAGGGCCGGAACACGACGGTTAAGTACACACAACTTCTGAAGAAACGCCTCTTACCCTGGTGCACCAGTCAAGCCAATCCGATTTGGCTGGTGAAACGCTTTGATGATATGGTGACCATCAGGGCGTTCTTCAACTCGTGGCGCAAACGTAAGAACGTTGACAATAACCAGATCATGGAAGTCAACGAAGAGCTTGGATCGAACACCAAGCGGGCGATGCTAGAGCGTTATAGGTCGTTCTTGGGATTCTGCAAAGAGAACGGGTGGATTGAGTCCAACCATGCAAAGAAGCTCAAAGCCGTCTCAAGCGACGTTGCTCCGAAGTATGCATTCACTGTGGAAGAATACGACAACATCGTCAAGACCCTAGAGTCTTGGGAAGATGAACACGGACGCACTGGCGAATACGAATCGGAAAGACAGCTTGCCTACTGCCTGACCTTGCGCTACTCCGGGCAACGGATTTCTGATGTGTCCATGTTTGGCCCGGATAATCTCTCAGAGGATTCACAGGGAAACTGGTTCATCTCTCTGACCCAAATCAAGACGGGTGCCTTTGTCAAAATCCCGATACCGGCAAAGCTGGCACAACGGCTTCAAGCGCTACCGCTCCGTGGCGAACTCAAAGAACGATTCGTCCTCAAGATGAAACGTAGGACGATCCCCTACGGCACGAAATTTTGGTTTTGGAGTGGCAACTCCAGTCTGTACAACAACTCAAAAGAGTGGGGCGAACAGATTGCCAAGGTTTTGAAACATTGCCAAGAAGTTTACGGCAAGTTCAGACCGCCCGTGGTCAAGGCTTCGGCTCACACCTTCCGGCATTTCTTTGCGATCACGATGCTAAACGCCAATGTCAACATTGAACGGGTCACGAAGTGGCTAGGTCACAGTAGCTCATACATCACTGCCAAGCACTACAGCCACGCTAACGCCGATTGGCATGAAGGTTCCCTCAATGACTACATGGCGGCATTGGAAAAGATCGAGTCCAAACCCACCAAGGGCAAGGTGGTCAGGATGAAACGGGTTGTGTAGCGGCCGTCTTCCCTAAAGCTACCCTTCGCCACAGCCGATTTACCCGGCAGTGAAGCTCCCCGAGATCGTCCTTCATCACGGCAACTGCCTTGCAGAAATTCAAAAGCTCAAGAACCGCTCCATCCGGGCCGTTATCACGTCGCCACCATATGCAATGCAACGGAAACATCAATACGGCGGCATCTCCGAAAAAGAGTATCCAAAATGGATGGTTTCCGTGTTCAATGCGATCAAGCCGAAGTTAGCCAAAGACGGCTCGATTGTCGTGAACATTCGCTCGCATGTCAAAGATGGGGCGGTATCGGACTACGTTTTAAGAACAAGACTTGCTCTTCGTGAAGCGAAATTCCTTGAGAACGAAGAACTGATCTGGCTAAAGCCCGATGCGCCGCCATTAGGGAGTACAAACAGGCCCAGACGAACGTGGGAGCAAATCCTGTGGTTTTCGACCTGCAAGAACCCATTTGTGGATCTTAAGGCGCAGGGGCGGATATCAAGGAATCTCGGCTTTGGGCGGACGGCCAAGAACAAGGAACACCATGCAGACTTGTTTCGTGGCGTAACCAACGGGCGCTCGTTTGGAATCTCAAGAGTCAACGACGTGTTCACAGCTTACATTGCGGCCAACTCAAAGAGCACTGAACATCCCGCCGCATTTCCACCGAGTCTCGTAGAACAACTCATAAACACGTTCACCCAACCGGGCGACACAATCCTAGATCCATTCTCTGGAAGCGGCACAACTCTATTGGTGGCCCGATTCATGAAGCGGCACGCCGTGGGAATTGAACTGAAGAAGGAATACTACGCTGAGATTAAAGAGCGTATTCGTAACATCAAATGGAATGAGGCTCCCGACATCCCGAACCGGGAAGACATGCGTTTGATGCTCGAACGGGCTGCAAGCATTGGCGTCCAAATCAATAGCAGATTCGCCAATGCGATTCTTGAGGACAAGCAGAGATGGAAGGTTCTTGATGGAGTGAAAGGCTAGGCTAGGCCAAGCTCTCGATACCGCTCGGCTACTCGGTCCCGAGATCACTTGAGAGGACCATCGTTCAACTTCACGGTGATGTGACTTCCGTGATGCAGGAAGATTTGTTCCCCATGAATTGGGCACCGCACCAGTATGTTGCGCTGCGTGCCGATGGCTAGTAAATGACCCTTGCCTGTTCTGGGTAGCTGATCGAGATCCGTTAAGCCGGGAGGCACAATGATTTCCTCTGCAATGAACCTCACAAATTCCGCTTCTTGGTCGCACTGGTCATGATCATTGATCCATTTGCGGACTTCGGCTTCGTCATGCGATCCCCGGAATTCCCGCAACTCTTGCCCAAGATTCCTCTCTCGTAGTTGGTCCATGACCGGGCAACGATAGTGCTTCATTGGCTGGCCTTCTCTACCCGATCACGAACCAGTAACCCGACCGGAGTCTTGAGTGCTTCTTTGGTGTGCTCGCCGAAATCACTATACCAAGTCTGATCGCAGGGTTCTCCGTTCATCTTGCTCTTAACAGTGAAACGGTGTGCCCTCGATAGTAAGTAGAGATCAAATTCGGTTGCGTCGTATTCGCCTGCGGAAGTCCAATCCTGGACATAAGCGAGAAAACGATTTCCTTCGTCGATCAAGAAAACCAATACCATTCCCGTTGGGATGACAATGTAGCCGTCATGAACCTTCGTCTCGATTGGTGTGAGAGATGGCCCCATAAGTTAGTCGGAATCGCCGAAGACAGCCGCAAACAAACCGACAGCGCCCAAGACGGCACCCATACGGACCAACGCTTCAACGGCTTCGCTCTTCTTTTGCTGGGTATAGCAATACCAACAGAAATGTTCGCAGTTCTGGGAGAACAGCAAGTAGGGCTTCCCGATGTTCGCCTCCGCCGTCGCAAGAACGAATTCAGTATGCTGGGGCGACGAAGGACGACGGTGAATAGAGATCGGGTTTCCCTAGAAAACTCTTCCAGCGTAGTGATCGTCACGCCGTCATTCTTTACGTTGTGAATGATCTCGACGTAGTAGACAGTGCCAATGAGATGAACCCGGCGCACTATGCCGTGGTGCCAGACACGGTACGTCGAACTAACAACCTTGATCCAGTAGCCCGGATGTAAGAGATCACCGTTAGCGTCGCATGGCACACCCATCATTCGATACTCCCTTTGGCCCGATTTTATCACGGTCAACGTCCCAGAGCCGTCTTCCAGAATCCTTCCTGGTAAAGAGTGAGATAGGGCGAGAAAGTCTTTGCAGCAAGTTTGTGTACATCCTCCGACAGCCACTTTTCCAGTTCTTGTTGTCTTCTCACCTGTGCTTCCCGCTGGTGTACCTCCGGTGCTGCCAGGACGATATTGACTGCATGGAGAGCCGTGGCGTTCTTATACACTTCCTTGATGAACGCTTCGACGGGAGGCTCAAAAAGGAACTCCGAACCCTTCGTGTCGTAGAGAAACTGAGCGCACTCCTGATAGCTCTCGACTCTTAGTGTTCTTGTGATCTCGCCAATGAACTCCCGAACCTTGCTGTAGATCGCAAATCGCTTCTCGAACATTTCCCGTTTTTGTTGGTGTTTCAAAAGCACCCATTGACCCCACAAGGTGAGGACGGCGACTAGCATTGCCGCTGGAGCCGCCAGAGCGGTCAATACTTCTACCCAATGCGCTCCTGAAGTAGGGAAATTCAGCACGAAAGTCATGCCCGAATTATCGCAAAGCGGGTACACTGGAGAGCATGCCTCAAACCAACTGGCAGTACTTTGTGCTGGGCTATAAGCTCGGCACTAGCAAGAGAGGAAATCGTGCTTGGGTGAGCATGGATGGCCAAGGCATTTCAGATTCTCTCGCCGATTTCGGTAAAGACGGTTGGGAGCTAGTCAATACGATCTTCATTGAAAACTCGGAGGAAGCCGGGGGTGGCCAAGAGATCATGTGCTTTTTCAAAAAGCCCGGTCAGTGATCGGCGACAACCGCTAACAGTCGAGTTCTTGAAGTCTGGCCGAGTCTCAGACTTACGAAGACTGCAAGAAAAGCCACCCCTAAGGATGAGCTCACACTTCTTTCAGCAAAACTATTCGCTTACTCTGCTCACTCGCCCGACACGTCGTTCGGATACGCTCATCTTCGGTCAACAAGTAAACTAGCGGGTCACTCAAATAGAACAACTGCTGAAAGTCTCCCCAGTCGCTATCACGTTTGGCAACGTTGAGATTCGGATTGTCCCGTGCGACATCAAAGTTCGCCTTTTCGTACTCGTAGGCGAGCGCGCAGGCGAACCGCCAGATACTTGTTTTGGATGTGGGACAGGGTGACTCCGTGCGCCAAACCGATCAAGTAAGCCCACGCTTTTCCGCAGTCCCAAAACTTTCGGGACGTGTCTTTGCAAAACCCAGCCATTGGCGGTGCACTGCTTGATCGTCCGCTCGTTCGCCTTCAGACGATGCCAAGATCCAAACCATATCGGCTCGTTTCATCGAACGGTAGCTCGACCATAGACTTGAACAAGTCGGGAAGATTCTTGGCAGCAATGACGATGCAAACGAGTTGTGCAAAATTCTCCGGCCCTAAAGCTTGGACCGGGGGCACGACGCCCAAGACGGTTCGTAAGGCGAAGTCGACCGGGAAATTCCAAGAACGTAGGTCGGTTGGGGCCAATCAACGTGAAGAGCTTATCTTTGCGACTGAAGATGCTCTTCCTTCGTCGCATTTATCGTTCCCTGCAATATTTCAAACAAAGACCGTGGCGAAACGACAATATCGTATCGATCGGAAAGCCGACGCTTGATGGCCGGTGCATCGTACCCGAATGCTGACGAAGACAGCTTGGTGCAGACGTTGGTATCTAGCACCAATCTCAGGCTTATCCACCCCGTGCGCTCCCTTTGCAGCAATACGTCGCTGAATCTTTAGAAAAAGCTGAGAAAACTTCGGCAGGACCGTATCAGCGATAAATCGTATATTGCCTGGATTCCCTGGATGTCGCAAGCGATTCCATCAGCGTAGTCACCGAACACCACGAAGAATGAAACGTCGTTTGGATCGAGCGTAACCCGATCCTTGAAGCGGGCCGGGACGGAAAATCTTGCATTGTCGTGATCGTATTCAATCAGCGGCAATGCGGATTGCGGCATCTGCGGCTTGAAGAATAACTCATCGCCGTGAACGGGAATTTCGCCTGTTTTTATCAATGTTGCA
>CAVOVR010000002.1:0-26402 GCA_963699905.1 Bryobacterales bacterium | reverse complement strand
CCTTCTAAGCAGGTGGTCGCTGGTTCGAGTCCAGCCGCGCCTACCATTCATCGATTGTCCGACCCGCAGATCCTTCCGTGCTGCTATGCTTCATCAAGGTCCGCGCGATTCGAGCGGATCCGTTACATGCACTTCTACGCTGATGACACTACTTCGCATTGTTCTCTTTCTTTCCTCGGCCGCCGCGGCACTAGCGCAGGGGAACTACGAAATCCAAGCTTATCCCTCCGAAACCCAGGATCCCGGCACCACCATGATCGAACTCCATAGCAATTTCACGGTCGAAGGCAGTAAGGGGATCATGGACGGCATCTACGGCACCGAGCACCAGTTGCACGAGACGGTGGAGATCACCCAGGGGTGGACGAAGTGGTTTGAAACGGGTTTTTACATCTTTACCAGCTATCCTAATCAGGGCGGCTTACAGTGGGTGGGTGATCACATCCGGCCGCGAGCGGGTGTGCCTGAGTCCTGGCATTGGCCCGTGGGTGTGAGCCTTCCAACGAGTTGGGCTACCAGCGCTATGTTTTTTCCCCCGACACGTGGACTCGGGAGATCCGTCCGATTGTCGACAAGCAATGGGGAGCTGGTATCTGTCGTTCAATCCGACGCTCGACCGGAGTTTTCACGGGCCGAGCGTGAGCCAAGGTTTGGTCTTCTCACCGAATTTCAAGGCTGGTTAGATTTCACGAAAAAGATCAATGCAGGTTTGGAATATTACGGCAGCCTTGGCCCCATAGGCAATTTCGATCCGTTGTTTTTGCAGGAGCAGCAGATCGTACCGGCCATCGACTTGAACCTTTCTCCGAAATGGGAGTTTAACTTCGGGGTGGGTGTGGGCGTCACGCGCGGAACCGATCATTTGCTGATGAAGATGATCCTGGGCCGCCGGTTTGGCGGAGGGTCGAAAAGCAGCAACTAGCGGCTCCTTTGTATATTAGTTGATGCCGTGGCAATCAAAAACATAGCGATGGCGGGTGCCTTTTCGCTCGCTCTTACCGCCGCGAACTCACCCATGGATTACCGCCAACAAATCGAGCAGTGGCGCGCGGAGCATCAGAAAAAGTTAGCTGCCGACGACGGCTGGCTGACCGTGGCCGGTTTGGATTGGCTGAGGGAAGGCGAAAACCGGGTGGGCGCTGATCCCGCGAACGAGGTCCCGTTGCCGGACCATTCACTTCCTGGACGCGTTGCCACGATTTCCTTCCATGCCGGCCAAGCAGTGCTGCATCCTGCGCCCGACGTACCGCTGATGCTGAACGGAAAGCCGGCTCATCAGACGACGCTGAAGGAAGACACCGACATTCTCGCCATCCACCGGCTGAAGTTTTATGTGATTCGACGCAGCGATCACGTTGGAATTCGTCTGAAGGACAACGACAGCCCGGAGCGCAAGCATTTCACGGGGCTAACCTGGTACCCAGTAGATCCGTCCTGGCGGATTCACGCGAAATTCACCGCCTGGGATAAGCCGCACACCATCGCTTTCGACAACACCATCGGACAAAGGGAGAACGAACCGAGCCCGGGCTACGTCACGTTCACTCGAGACGGGCGCGAGTACCGCTTAGAACCGATGCTCGACGACGGAGAGCTTTTCTTCGTCTTCCGCGACCGCACCAGCGGCAAGACCACCTATGGCGCCTCGCGTTTTCTCTACACCGAGCCCGCGAAAGAAGGATTTGTCTGGCTCGATTTTAATAAAGCCGAAAATCCGCCGTGCGCCTTCACCGCGTACGCAACATGCCCTTTGCCTTCGCCTCAGAATCGCCTGGATCTGGCGGTGGAGGCTGGCGAAAAAACATACCAAGGCGGCCCGCACGCATCGCATCAAGAAGCCGCCGCAAGGAGATAACCACAACGTGAGTGCCCCCCATCTAGTTCGTGAGCTAGCTCAGCGGTCGAAAGCATTTCGAACCCTCGGCGGCCCGTCGATCGATGATTTGACGTTTGACGAGGTTGACGTGCTGCCTCCCGGCCCGGGCCAAGTTGCCGTCGCCATCAAGGCGGTATCGCTGAACTTTCGCGATCTCGCGGTCGTCACCGGCCGGTACCCGCGCCCTGTCTCCGGACCCACCGTCATCGCTTCCGATGGCTGCGGAGAAGTCGCCGCGGTCGGCGCGGGCGTCTCAGCGTTCAAGCCCGGAGATCGAGTGGCTGGCTCGTTCTTCCAAACTTGGATCACTGGACCGTTTGTTCGCGAATACGGCAATTCGGCGCTCGGTGGCGCGATCGACGGCGTGCTCACACAACTGCGCGTGTTCGATCAGGAGGGCTTGGTGCGCATTCCGGAACACATGAGCTTCGCGGAAGGCGCGACGCTTCCGTGCGCGGGCTTGACTGCCTGGAACGCCCTGGTTCCCACGGCACAGGTACAAGCCGGGGACACCGTGTTACTGCTCGGCACCGGAGGCGTGTCGATATTCGGGCTTCAGTTTGCGAAACTGCACGGCGCCCGCGTGATCATCACCTCCAGCAGCGACGAAAAACTGGAGCGCGCTCGCGCGCTAGGCGCCGACGAAACCATCAATTACGAGAAAAATCCAGAGTGGGAGAAGGAAGTTCTGCGACTCACCGGCGGCAAGGGTGTGGACGTTGTGCTCGAAGTCGGCGGCGGCGAGACTTTCCCGCGATCCATGGCGTCCGTGAAGGCGTCCGGAACCATCGTCGTCATCGGCGTTCTTACCGGCGTTATGGGCACGGTGCCGTTGGGCTTGATCGGTCTCCAGACCCTGAGCGTGCGCGGCGTCTACGTGGGTTCGGTTGCGATGTTTGAGGACATGAACCGGGCGCTCTCTCTGCACAACCTCCGGCCGGTGATCGATCGTGTCTTCGGGTTTGAAGAAACTCGCGACGCGCTCCGCTATTTGCAAAGCGCGCAACACTTCGGCAAAGTCGTCATCTCGCTCGATTAAGAAGCCCGGCTACTTCTTCTGCTCGACCGGATAGAGTGGCTTGGCCTCCTGCGGCTTCAGCGGATAGGCTTTCAGATCCAGGGGGCCATAGCCTAAGTGCCCGCCATCGCGATCGACGTTGTTCTCATCGCAAGCGAACTCGTAGAGTTCTTGACCGGGCGCCATCGCGACAAACACGCGGCTAAACGTGAACGGCTTGGAGTAGAACTTCGGATCGTCCACAGTGACGGAATGCGCCAGGTGATCCGCGTCGGTCCGCGTCCAGCGTTCCACCACGTGCATGGCGTCGCTATGCGGGTGCGCGTCGTCATCGAGCCACGTGAGTTTGTCCTTGAAACCGATGGAATCGATTACCAGAGTGTCGCCCTCCCATTTGCCGATGCCGTTACCCCAAAACGATGCGTCGATGTCTTTGGGATGCTCGCGCCCATCCACGGGAATCGATCGGAACGTCCACATCAGCTCATAAAGGAACGCGACCCGCTTGGAATTCTGCACAATCTCAAACGGCACTCCGCTGATGCTCGCTCGCGGAATCCCGGCAAACAGACACAGGCCCTCCGGGTTCACTGTCTTTGTCAGATTGAATTGAAACGCCGCGGCGCCGGCCGGCGTGAACGGCGGGTTGCCCCCGGCGTCCTTGAACATGCCGCCGAAGATAAGCGGACCTTTCCAGAACCCTGACAAGTCGGGGTGGCCGTCGGGAGCGCGCGGCGCCGGCTTCAATTTGTTGCCGCTGTCGCGCACGTTCACCGATTCACCGGCCAATTCGGTGTAAGGATTCTCTTTGGGCTTCTGCTGCGCCTGAGCGAGGGACGCCAGAATCAGCGGAACGATGAATCGCAATCTTGACTCCATGCTTACGATAATTCTATTCTCGATTTAGTGAAAATCAAAGCCGCCGCATGGTTCGTATTCGCCTGCGTGCTCCCACTGACGCCGCTCCTGGCTCACCATTCGTTCTCGGCTGAGTTCGACGGAAGCAAGGCCGTGGAGCTGAGGGGCGTAGTAACAAAGGTCGATTGGGCCAACCCGCACGTCTACTTTTACATTGACGTGAAGGACGACAAGGGCAACATCGTCAACTGGGGCTGCGAAACCGGCGGTCCGGGCGGGCTACGGCGCGCCGGCTGGACGCGTGACGCGATGAAACCCGGCGATCAGGTAACGGTGGATGGTTATCTCGCGAAGGACGGCTCACACTTGGTGGATGCGCGCAACGTGACGCTCCCCGACGGCCGCAAGGTTTTCGTCGGCACGCCAGGCGACGGCGGTCCGACCAAGTAACCAGTCAGCGACTCTTTCTGAGCCCTCCGGAAGCGCGCTGCTTAGAAGCTTCCTTCTTAGGCGCGCCGGTCTGGATCGTCCACCCGAACTCTTTAGCCATCCTGCGGACGTACCTCTTCTCATATTTCCTCGGGTCGCGCGGAGCTTTCTGCATCACAGTAAATTTGTCCACCGTACGCGTCTCGACAATCTTGATCCGCACCTCGTCATTCATTCGCAAGCCGCGATGCTGCCACCGGATGGTTTCCTGGTTGAGTAACATCCCGGTCATGTTTAGGCCAACTCCGCCCCGGCCGTGCTGGTTTTCCGAGCAAGCCAGACCGAAAAGCAGCATCCCTTCCTCAAGCCCGGCGATACAGAGTCTCTTGCCATTCAGGTGGATCCGAAATGCTCTCATTTCGGCGGCTCCCAAAGCTCGATCTTGTTCCCCTCGGGATCGATGATCCACGCGAAGCGCCCGTAATCGTAATCCTCGCGCTTGGGATCGATGGTCACACCTTCCGCGCGCAAGGCCTCCAGCAACGCGTCCAGATCGTCGACGCGATAATTCATCATCAGCGTCGAACTGCTGGGCTCAAAATACGGATCGCGCTTCTTAAACAGCGCCCACACCGTCATCCCGCGCCGTTCCGGGTTCTCGGCCTCGCGCCAATGCATCATAGCGCCCCCACCGCCGGGATCCCGCTGGATGCCCAAGTGCTTTTCGTACCACTGATACAACCTCTCGGGATCGTCTGCCTGAAAGAAGACGCCGCCGATACCGGTAACCCGTTTCATTTTCTGCCCCCTCTAATACAAGGCCTAGGATAAGATAATACTTAGCTCATGTTATCCATCGTGATCCCCATTCACAATGAGGAGCCGTCCATCCTGCCGCTCTACGACCGGTTGACGGCGGTGCTGGAGTCCATTCAGAAACCTTACGAACTTATCGTAGTGGATGACGCATCCACGGACCGCAGCTTTGATCTTCTCGCGAATCTGGTGGAGACCGACGGCCGCCTAAAAGTGATCCGCCTGCGCCGCAATTTCGGACAAACGGCCGCTCTTTCGGCGGGTTTCGACGAAGCGCAAGGAAACATCATCATCTCTCTGGATGGGGACTTGCAGCACTCCCCCGAGGACATCCCCCTCCTGCTTGCCAAAATCGAAGAAGGCTACGACATCGCGAGCGGCTGGCGCAAAGAGCGCATGGATAATGCGATCACCCGCAAGATTCCTTCGCGCATCGCGAATTGGCTGATGGCGAAATCCTCAGGCGTCGCGCTGCGCGATTTCGGCACCACCTTCAAGGCGTATCGCGCCGAAGTGCTCAAGGACATCAACCTCTACGGCGAGCTGCATCGTTTCATTCCCGCGCTCGCGAGCTTTTATGGCGCGCGCATCGCCGAAGTCCCCATTACCAACACGCCGCGCGTAGCGGGCGATTCACACTATGGCCTGGGCCGCACCTTTAACGTGATGTTCGACATCCTGACCATCAAGTTCTTGTTGAAGTATTTCACGCGCCCGATGCACTTCTTCGGCCGCATGGGATTGGCGGGATTTGTACTGGGATTTGTGATTCTCGGCACGTTGGCGGTCCAGAAACTTTTCGGCCACGAATTGTTGATGGCGGATCACGGACCGCTGATGATCGCCGGCGGATTACTGCTGCTCGGAGGCTTGATGATGTTCAGCACCGGCCTGCTGGGCGAAGTACTGATGCGCACGTATTTCGAGAGCCAGGGCCGCCGCATTTACGCTGTGCGCGAAGTACGTTGCCGCCGCGAGCCTGTGGCGCCCGCTTAACCGCGGCTACTTCTCAGCTACCGCCTGCGTGGACGCGAACTCGATCACCTTGCCGCTCAACCTGCGCCGCCAGTAGCTCTCGAACAACCCCTTCATGGCCTCGCCCATGCCGGAATGCTCGAATACGATTGCGGTCCAGGTGGGCCGCGTGATCACCGGATCCAGCAGCGCCACCAACCCGCGCGCGCCATCAAACACCGCCAGCTTCATTGGCAGCGAATCCGTCTGTGCCACCTCCACGCCCGACGACTCGTATTCGCCGAGACGCTGGCGATGAGCCAGATCCAGTGTCCCCGCTTCAATCAGCAGCCGGCAGGTGACGCCACGCAGCCGCGCCTGCTTCACCAATTGTTCATCCAGCGGATCCACCGCGTACGGCGGCCGCGAAAATTCCAGGTATTCGTGCCGGACATCGGAAAGCATGCGGCGATATTGCAGTGCGATCTGCTCGGGATCGTTCACGATCCTCAGGTACTCAAGCGTGCCGCGTTCGCCCTGCCCTTCCGAATACGACGCAGCCAGATCCACCACCAGGCTGTCGGCCATGCGGGTCTGATCGGTGAGTTCGCGCTGCAACATCTGCGCGCGTCGAGCCAGGTAACTCGGCACCGCGAGGCTCGGTTCCACCGCGGAAAACAGCTTGGTCTTCTCCTGGACCACCTGCGCGAAGCCCTTCTCCACCAGGCTGTCCAGGACTTCGTAGATCTTCTGGCGCGGCACATGCGCGCGGGCAGCCAGTTCGATGGCTTTGAAGCGCGGATGCCCGATCAGAACCAGGTACGAACGCGCCTCATAAGCGTTCAGGCCCAATTGCTGCAGCCTGCGCCAGAAGCGCTGAAAGTCCATCTCTGGTAGTTCGGTCGTCATTTCGAAGTTAGAGCATATCAGATGGCCCCGCCAGATGCCCCGCCCCGGCCCCGATGCAGAGCGACGTTTGCTGTTAGAATCCTGATAGATCGTCTTCATTGCTATGCCTGAACTACCCTCTACCCTCGGAGCCTTGAAAAACAGCAAATTTGGCGAGCGGCATCTCGGTGAACGCAGCGTCAAAAGCGAGCTGCGCGAGAACCTCATCTGCAAGCTCCAGCGCGGCGAAGAACTGTTCCCCGGCGTGGTCGGCTACGAAGACACGGTGGTTCCGCAGATCGTCAACGCTGTGCTGTCGCGCCACAACTTTATCCTGCTGGGGCTGCGCGGGCAAGCCAAGACCCGCATCATCCGCATGCTCACGGGGCTTCTTGACGAGCGCTTGCCGTATGTAGCCGGCTGCGAAATTCGCGACAATCCGTTTCATCCCATCTGCCGCCGCTGCCGCGACCTGATCGCCGAGCAAGGCGACAAGACGCACATCGCTTGGTTGGATCGCGAGCATCGCTATGTGGAGAAGCTTGCGACCCCCGACGTTACCATCGCTGACATGATCGGCGATATCGATCCCATCAAGGCCGCGCGTGGCGGGCACGAGCTTTCCAACGAAATGACGGTCCACTACGGTCTGCTGCCCCGCGCCAACCGCGGCATTTTCGCCATCAACGAACTGCCCGATCTCGCCGGCAAGATTCAGGTGGGATTGTTCAACATCATGCAGGAAGGCGACGTGCAGATCAAAGGCTACCCGGTGCGCCTGCCGCTCGACATCATGCTGGTGTTCACCGCCAATCCGGAAGATTACACCGCGCGCGGTAAAATCATCACGCCGCTCAAGGACCGCATCGGCAGCGAAATTCGCACGCACTATCCGCTGACCATCGAACAAGGCCTTTCCATCACCAAACAGGAATCGTGGGTGGAGCGCGAGTCGCCCATTCGCCTCAATGTGCCGCACTACATCCGCGAAATCGTCGAGCAGCTTGCGTTCCTGGCAAGGGAAGACAAGCGCGTGGACAAGCGGTCGGGCGTTTCGCAGCGCCTGCCGATTTCGGCTCTGGAAAATGTCATTTCGAACGCCGAGCGGCGCGCGTTGAAATCCCGTGAGGACCTGGCTGTGCCGCGCGTGCTGGACATCTATGCCGCGCTGCCCTCCATCACTGGCAAGCTGGAGTTGGAATACGAGGGCGAACTAAAGGGCGGCGACAATATCGCTCGCGAGCTGATCCGAGCAGCCGTTGGCAAGGTTTACACCAACTCCTTCGAAGGCGTGAATGTTTCGCAAATCGTCCAGTGGTTCGAGCTCGGAGGATCGCTGAAACTGGACGAATCGGTGGATTCGGCCAACATCGTCAAGCAGCTCGCCAAAATCCAGGGCCTGATGGAAAAAACGGGAGCGCTCGGGCTGGGAGCCAGCGAGCCGGATGCACTGCGCGCGTCGGCCGCCGAGTTCATTCTGGAAGGTTTGTACGCCCATCGCCGCATCAGCCGCAACGAAGAGATGGGATTCACGGCCGGCGAACGCAAGCGCGAACCACCCGAGGGCAACGAAGGCCGGCGTCCGCCCCGAAAGCAATTTAATTAAGGAAACAGGCAGTTCATGAAGTGGATTCACTACACGAAGTTCACCGGCGATGATTTCGGACTCAGCTCCGAAGATCTTCTCAAGGCGCTGTCCGATTTCTTTCTCGAAAGCGGATTTCAGAACCAGTACATGGGCTTCAGCGAGTGGAATCAGCACACGCTGGAGGACCTGAAGAACGCACTCCAGCGCGCGCTCGAACAAGGCGAAATGTTCGATCCGGAGCAGGCCCAGCGCATCCAGCAGGCGCTCGAGAACATGACACCGGAGCAGATGGACGACTTGATGAACCGTCTGGTCCAGAAGCTCGTGGACGATGGCTACATCAACACCGATCAGCCACAGGCCAATGAAAGCGGTCCGGGCGGGACGGGCAACGCGGATCGAAAAGTAGACGTCCAAATTACCGACAAATCCATCGACTTTCTCGGGTTTAAGACGCTCAAGGACCTGCTCGGGTCGCTCGGCAAATCCAGTTTTGGCGCCCACGATACGCGCGACCTCGCAACCGGGGTCGAGACCAGCGGCGCCGCCAAGCCTTACGAATTCGGCGATACGCTGAACCTGGACATCAGCCAAACGCTGTTCTCCGCCATCCAGCGCGAAGGCGTGAAGGTCCCGCTCAATCTGGAATATGCGGATCTGCACGTTCACCAATCTGAATATCAAAGCTCCTGCGCGACCGTGCTGATGCTGGATTGCAGCCATAGCATGATCCTGTATGGCGAGGATCGCTTCACGCCCGCCAAGAAGGTTGCGCTCGCGCTCGCACACTTGATCCGCACACAATATCCGGGCGACAGTCTGCGCGTCGTTCTATTTCACGATTCCGCCGAGGAATTGCGAATTTCAGAGCTCGCGCGAGTGCAGGTGGGTCCTTATTACACCAACACGCGCGACGGCCTGATCCTGGCGCAGCGGCTGCTCAACCAGGAAAAGAAGGACATGAAGCAGATCATCATGATCACCGACGGCAAGCCCTCGGCGCTGACGCTGGAAGATGGCCGCATGTACCGCAACGCCTTTGGCCTGGATCCGCTGGTGATCAGCCGCACGCTCGAAGAAGTGGGGCGCTGCAAGAAGCAGGGCATCCTGATCAACACCTTCATGCTCGCAAGCGACTTCGGGCTGGTGAATTTCGTGCAGAAGGTCACCGAGCTGTGCCGCGGCAAGGCGTATTTCACCACGCCCTATAATCTAGGCCAGTACCTGCTGATGGATTACATGAACCGCAAGACGCGGACCATTCACTAGGCCGCACTCGTCCGGCGCGATTCTCTGCTACAAAGAGGACATGGCACTCTCTGCGAGAAACCAGCTCCCCGGCACCGTCAAAGAAATCCAGATCGGCGAGATCATGGCGCACGTGGTCGTCAAGGTCGGCAGCCATCTGGTCGAAAGCGTGATCACGCGCAATAGCGCCGAAGAACTCAAATTGAAGAAAGGCGACAAAGTCCGAGTGGTCGTCAAGTCAACCGAGGTAATGATTCAGAAGGACTGAGCCTTCCTCGATCGGCTGCTACTTCTTCAACAGCTCGGGATACTTCTCTTTGGTCTTTTCGATCTTGGGATCCGCGATCGCCTGTACGTAAGGGTTCTGCGGATGCCGGCTACAGAAATTCTGGTGGTGTTCCTCCGCCACATAGAACGCCTTCAGCGGAACCACCTCGGTGACAATCGGCGAGCGGAAGATTTTGGCTTGCTCCAACTGCTTGATGTACGCTTCGGCGACCTTCTTTTGCTCCGGATCGGAGTAAAAGATCGCCGATCGATACTGCGTCCCCGTGTCCGGCCCCTGGCGATTCAGCTGCGTCGGGTCGTGGGCCACGCTGAAGAAGATCTTGAGCAGTTGCCCGTACGAGATCTTGCTGGGATCGTAGGTGATCTGAACGGACTCGGCGTGTCCGGTCCGGCCCGTACACACCGCTTCGTAGTTGGCCGTCGACTTTTCGCCGCCCGAGTAACCAGAAACGACCTTCTCCACCCCTGCGATCTGTTCGAAAACCGCTTCGGTACACCAGAAGCAGCCGCCGGCCAGCACCGCGGTCTGTTTCGTCGCGCCCGCGTGTTTGTTGTCGACAACCGGATCGGGAAAATCGGAAGCCAGCATCGCTGTTCCAGACAGTAGCACAGCGCTGCAGAAAGCCACAATCGCTTGTTTCGGCATGGATCATTCTCCTCTTCGCCCACGCTGCGTTTGCATTTGTGTCAAACGTGGTATTGTCTATTCTAGCTGACACTGTCGTGCATAGTTTACACGAGGCACACCCGGCGGCAAGCCACCTGTATCTATCGCGGCGGAAGTTCGGCTGGAGCGAAAAGGAGCAATCTCATGGCATCTGTCTTGTCTTCTCCGTCTGAAAACCGGGTCGCCGTTTCGGCGACCAAACTTCTTATCAACAACCGCTGGGTCCACAGTCAATCCGGCAAAACCTTCTCCACCGTCAATCCGGCAAGCCGTCGGGCGACTCTGAGGTTTTCGCCCGCGGTTTTCCAGGCAAAGCTCCGCTCATGAACCCCAACGACGCCGTCGCGCGGCCCGACGGTGTTGCGCAGGCGCCCGACGGATCGCTGTACATCGGCGACAGCCAAAAGGGCAAGATCTGGCACGTCTACTATCGCGGCAAGTAATCGCGTAGGAGCTCTTGGAGGCCGTTGCGAAGCTGTTCCGCCGGAATGTCGTAAGGCAGATCGAGTGCTTCCGCTGCGGCCATTTCATCGCCCTCCATCCATTCGTCGGCGCTTAACCTATCTACCAGAATCCTGAGCCCCTGTTGGTCCTTGCGTCGGGCGAGGCCCCAGATGGCTTCGTCCCGCGCTCCTCTGTAGCTGTCAGCGAGCCGCTTTCGTAGCGCGTCGCGGATTTCCGGCGAATCTACGGAGCACTGCGTCCCGAGCGCAAATGTGGCCCAGTCGCGCACGTTGCCGTCGACATCATCCATCAGCTCGATCAACGTGGCGATTGCATCGGCCCGCTCGGAACCGTTTAACCCATTCGCAACCGCCCACCTCACGTCGGGATCCGAATTGTTTCGCATCGGAATCAGCGCCGAGATCGCCGCGTCGCCGCCCAAGTGCGCCAGCGCCCATGCCGCTGAATGGACGACTCGTACATCCTGATCCATTAAATGCTGGATGGCAATGCGGACACTGTCCTGGTTATGAATCGCGAGTTGCGCCAATACGTCCAGCCCCCTCGCCCGTTCCATCGGCACCGCCGATTGGCAATAACGAACGGCCATCTGGAACACTCCTCTGTGTTTCGCAGCCTGAGAACACCCACTGCGTCCCACGCGGAATCGTCGTCATAGCCGCCCTGGAGTGAAGCCTGGAATAGTTCCTCGGTCGTCCTCGTGTCGTCCGCGAACATGTTCAGAGCGTAAACTAAGCGCATGTAGGGAGACAACCCGGCGGAAGTCTACTTCCACGAAGTGGGCAAAGTTCCGCGCATGACCCGCGATCAAGAGATTGGAATGCGTGCGGCGTATCCGTGCTCGCGATGAGCAGTCGGAGGCTGCGATGAAGGCCCTGTTGGAAGCAAACCTCGCCCTGGTTGTTTCCATCATCGAGAAACATCCCAGCGATCGCATTCACATCTTGGACTTGATCATGACGGGCAACGACGCCCTGTTCACCGCGGCTCGCGCCTTCGCGGACACCAATGGCGAAGGCTTTTCCGCTTTCGCCGCGCCCTTTATCGAAAACGCCATCCTTCACGCGGTCACCACCCAAAATTGCTGACCACGAAATAAACCACCGGCAGCGCGAACAAACTGCTGTCCACCCGATCCAGCCAGCCTCCGTGCCCCGGCAGCAATTTCCCGCTGTCCTTGACGCCCGCACCGCGTTTGATCGCCGATTCGCACAGATCGCCGAACTGGCCGGCCACGTTCGCAATCACGGTCAGCCCCAGAGCCTCGGCCAGTGGCGTTGCCTTCAGCAACCACGGAAAATAGAACGCCCCATAAACGACGGACGCCACCGTCGACGCAACGGAGCCTTCCCACGATTTGCCCGGGCTCACGTGCGGCGCCAGCTTATGCCGGCCAATCATCCGCCCCACATACAGCGCCGCGATGTCGCCCGCCCAGTTGAGCGAAAGCGCGAAGAACAGCCAGTAAGGATTGATGGCACGCAACTCCACGGCGCAACGCAGCGATCCAAAAACATACGCCACTCCCAGCAACAGCGCGGCAGCGTCCGGCAACGCCTGCGCCATCTCACGCGACCGCAATGCCAACGCCATCGCCAGTATCGCCACCAAAACGAAAAAGGCTTCGTCCTTGCCCGGAAGCAGCAACAGCAACAACCCGGCAGCGTATCCGAACAGGCCCGGCTTGGCGATTCCGTGCAGCGCCGCCAGTTCGCTGTACTCGTGAAAGCAGAGTACGGCCACCGCTGCAACGGTCGCGAGGAACGCCCATTGCGGTCCCCAGAGTACGACGTAGACGAAGAAAGGGATGAGAAGAAGCGCCGTGACGACGCGCTTCATCGTGCTAGCGTGCCGGCTACTTCAATCCACTCGGTGCTCGCGGGCCTTGCCGGATTCAAGCCGCCGAACCGGCGGTCGCGCTTCTGATAATCCAGAATCGCGTGCAGCAGATCCGTGCGCCGGAAATCAGGCCACAGAGTTTCGGTGACATACAACTCGGCATACGCGATCTGCCACAGCAGAAAGTTGCTGATGCGCATCTCGCCGGAAGTCCGGATCAAAAGATCGGGATCGGGCAGCCCCGCCGTGTATAGCCGCGAAGCGATCGCATGTTCGTCCACACGCAATTCGCCCAGGCGACCCTCCAGCCGCGCGTCCTCGATAATCGCATTCAAAGCATCCACTAGTTCCGCCCGGCCACTGTAATTGATGGCCACGTTCAACCGCATGCCGCTGTTGTGAGCCGTAGCGTCAATGGCGGTCTCCAGCTCCTGCCGCACGGGCGCGGGAAGATCGTCCATCCTGCCCATGCACGTAAATCTGATTCCATTACGCAGCAGGTCCGGGAGTTCGCGGCTCAGATACAGCCGCAGCAGACGCCACAAAGTGTCTACTTCCGCGCGGGGCCGCTTCCAGTTTTCCGCCGAGAACGCGTATAGCGTCAGAGCCTGGACCCCCAGCCTCGAACAGGTCTCTATCGTGCTCCGAACCGGCTCCATGCCTGCTTTGTGGCCGGCCGCGCGCGGAAGATTCCGGCGGCGCGCCCAGCGGCCGTTGCCGTCCATGATGATTGCGATGTGAGCCGGCAACCTGCCGGAATCAATGGAACTGGCGAGGATCCAATCCTTACTGCCGGGCTTGAGAACCTCGAACAGGTCTTTCATTAGCCAAACTGTTATGGTACACCGGATTGGCGCTCACAACCACGCCGGCTTATTGCTGCACGGGGATCGTGGCCGACGGAGTTTGGACGCCGCCGATCGTCATTGTCACGGGAATGTCGCCGCTTGGCGTCGACTCCGGAAGGCGGACGTTGAACTGATAGAGCCCGCTGATCGATCCAGGCGAGAGCCCGGCGTAAAGCACATCCGACTGCGCGAGCGTCACGTCACCGATCTTCACGGTCACCTGCTCTGTGGTCGCTTGACCGGTCGCAATCTTTCCCGCCGCCACCGAAGGACTGGTGTCGCCAAACCCCGTACCAAAGAGCGAGACGATGTCGCCGGGCTTGGCGGGTGCGGCTCCCGGATAAACACCCGGCTTCGCGATAATCGTTCCCGTGGTCACGTCCTCCGCCGCGATACTCGTGGAATTGAGGAGCAAAAAGAACGCCGGCGCAAACGCCTGCAGCGACGTGTATGTGCCCATGGCGCTTGGGAATGAGTTCACCCCGCCCGGATTCATGATCACTGTCACGCCCACGGGCCCCGTGCCGGTAAACTCGGGCATCTGCGCGTTGATCTGAGTCGCGTCGACAAATGCAATGGGTAAGTAAACCGGCTGGGTCAGCCCGGGCCCGGTAACTTGCACACCGATGCAGCCCAACTCCGTGGGAAAGGCTCCGTTAACGAAATCTCCCAAGCCTGCGCCCCGCGACCGCCCCGAGGTTTGAAAGCCTATCCCGAATACGGTGATCATAGACTTCGAGGAAAAGGCCGGTTGGAACGACGCGCCGTTCACGACGGTCTGCAAAATCGGCGCTTTCGTGAAATCGCACCCCCCCGCGTTGTTGAGCGTCTTGACCGCCGTATATACGCGATCGCCGGTCGGCTTACCATCGTCGTTGGCAGCCACAGCCGCGACGTAAACGTGCAGCCGGCCCACTTCCTGGCTGGGCGGCATCCAGTCGACATCAAACTCGTAGGTCGACCCGGCCGGAACAACCGGCGCGTTTAAGTGCTCGGCGAACTGCCGCAGGATCGTGCCATCGCAGGGCGCCGCGGAGCCGTATTGCGTGCCATTGTCGCAGGCCACTTGAGTATTGGCAGCGTTGCTCACGCTAAAAACGCCTGACGACAAGGTCTCATCACTCTGCTCGCGGATCGTGATTTGAAAACCCCAGCGCGATGCCTCGGGATGCTGGACGATAATGCGGATCGTTTGCACTTCGGTTGGAACGTAATCCGACACGCTCACCTGTAGCATTCCCCTCGTGTCACTATTGGCTGCGCCATAGCTATTGTGGCAGGTGCTGCAATTCCGCCCTCCATGGTCGGCGGGTGCGCCCGTGTATCCCAGGCTAGGCGTCTTACTTTCCGCGAAAAGAGCTGCGGGCATCATCACCAGCAGCGGTAACCAACGCAAACGGCTCATCATCAGATACCAGACTCTCCTGAGACGTGAGACTTTCATGTCGGCAAAAAGTTACTTCCCAGCGCGAGCGTAAATGGCCAATGCCTTCTTAGCCGTAGTACTTACAGGCACTTTCCCAACATTACTCATCGCCAGCCACTGATAGCCCTTCGGACGGGAACGAACACTCGCCCGACTAACCTCCACTAAGTAAGTGGTGTTCACGATGGTGTGCCGAAAAGCCCCCGCATAATCAATGATAGTGGCGCCTGGTAAGTGCTCGCGCTCCGGCAGTTCCCAGAACTCCGCCAAACGCGAGCTTTCCGCTGGCCGCTGCCAGAACAGGACCTTGCCCGCCTTTTCGATCACCAGGAGTTTCTTTCCGCGTTGATCGGCGCTTGGCCGGGCGCCGCGTAATGGCAATTGGTTCTCCATTCCCTGTCTGCGCGCCTCGCAACATAGTCGCACGGGACAGCGCTCGCACAGCGGCCGCTTGGGGACGCAAACCGTCGCGCCCAACTCCATCAGCGCCTGGTTGAATTCGCCCGGCCGCTTCCGGTCCAGCAGCGCCCCGGCCAAATCCCGCAACCGCTTTCGTACGGCATCGGACCCTATGTCGCCCGGTTCCGACGCCACGCGGCTCAAAACCCGGACGACATTTCCATCCATCACCGCGTGCGGCAAGCCGAATGCGATGCTGGCGACCGCGGCCGCCGTGTAATCGCCCACTCCGGGCAACTCTCGCAGCGACAGGAAGCTCCGTGGAAATTCCCCTCGTTCCACAATGTTCTTCGCCGCCTTCTGCAAATTGCGCGCGCGAGAGTAATACCCCAACCCCGCCCAGGCCGCCAGCAGATCCTGTTCCGCGGCCTCGGCCAGGGTCTGCGCATCCGGGAATCGCGCCAGAAACCGCGCATAATAAGGAAGCACGGCCGCCACGCGCGTTTGTTGCAACATGATCTCGGAAATCCAAATCCGATAAGGATCTTCGGTCCTCCGCCACGGCAGATCACGCTTATGTTTCCTATACCACGCCAACAGCCGCCGCCGGAACCCCGTCAAATCCAGTGTCCTTGGTCCCGGCTTGGCGGCGGATGTCTTGGCCCGCTTAGTTAGCATTTTCTCATTGAAGAATGAGCCTGAAGGCGGGAGCGAAGCGATCCGCCGCTAGGGTCTCCTTTCTTGGGTTTGATTTTGAGGTTTTGAGATACGAAAACCGTAGGGGCGGTGGAAATGTGGGAATCGCGCAGCGATTTCCAAGGGCCGTGGGAAACGCAGGGAAATCTGGGTTTGGTTTTCCTCGTTTTCCACGCGCAAGTCATTTCCACGGTCCTCCCCGGTTTCATTTAGGCGCTCCTCTTGTGCTGGAAGCGGGCGAATAACTTGCGCTTGGCTTCTCGCATTTCCGTGGCGGCCTGGGTATCGGATTTCGCCCCGGCTGTTTGCTGCAACCGATCCGCAGTGATCTCCGCGCGCAGGAATCCGGCCAAGCCGGGCAACTGCCACAAGATCTCCCACGGCGTCGCGTACCAGCGGTAGACCCGCTTCTGCTTGCCCTTCGCCGTCACCGTCAATTCCGGCACCCCGCACGGCCGGTGAAAGTTCAGATACGGATTGAAGTGCAGTCGATAGAACTCGTCGAAAGCCTCCGCATGGATCGAGGCGATGTGACCGTAACCGATGTGCTTGCGAATCACCCAGCCGTTCTTGGTTTCCGCCAGTCCGTTGTCGTTGCTATGGCGCGGCCGCGACTTGGTCTGTTCCACCAGCAGCTTGTTCAGCATCTGTGCCACGGTGTGATTGATGTACTCGCTGCCGTTGTCGGAATGAAAACCCCGGATGCGGAACGGGAACTGTTCCAGCATGGCCTCTAGCACCGGGATCAGCCAGGCTTCTGAGATCTGCGCGGTGGCGCCCACTACTTGCCATTGCGTCACTTCATCCACCGCGTTGATGTGATACAAACCCTTCACTCCGTCCAGGTCGCCTTGATGCACCGTGTCCACGCGTAGATATCCCGGACGCCCCCGCGGATCGGGTTTGCGTCGTTCTCCGATGGCCACCTGCGTAGGCCGGGTAGGTTGATAGGCGACCCGGCGGTGGCGGTACGTCCCGCTCTTTCGCAGCCGATAGAGTTGCGCCACCGATAGACACGCCAAACGCTCGCACTGCGCGTCGTGATACTCATGCCAGGCCCGCTGCAAAATCTTCTGCGTGGCCGGCCCGCTCAATGTTTCGTGGGCTTCATCCACCACGGCTAGCACTTCAATGTCGGCCCGCGTGTAGCGATTCGCAAATCGATGCCGCTGATACGCTCGCGGCTTCACTTCGCCACCTCCCTGATAACACCGAATCAAGCGTCCTGTCTGGGCCCGGCTCAATCCGGTCATCTTGGCAATGTAGCGCCGCACCAGTCCTTTGCCGCCCCGTTTCAGCCGCTCGTAATCCTGCTGCCGCAATGTCCGGTTCACCCATTCGTACAACTCTCTCCGGTCCTGGTAGTGGAACCGCACCTCTCCGCTGGCCTCCACCAACGCCCGGATCTGCTCCAGGCTCTGTTTCTCCCCGTCGTCCATGCTGATGATCAATCCCCAGCATGCGGAATCTCCCCTTCAGGCTCATCTTGTGTGAGAAACCAACTCCCGCTTCAGGCTCATCTTGCATGAGACAAGATGGTGAACCATCTGGGAACGAGTATACTGTCACCAGATTTCCGTGAGTGGGCGCATCATTCGCACGTACCTTTGGAGCGGCTTTATCCTGCTGGCGCTTTCGCTCGCCGCCATGGTCCTGTTCGTGGCCTCGCATAGCTCCGCAAACGGGCGCGAACTATGGCGACCTTTAGCCGGGGCATCGTTGCTGCTTCTGGCGGGGGCCGGCCTCCTGGCGTTTCTATTCACGCGCGCCTTTTCCCGGCGCCTCTCTCAACTTCGCGCGTATGTCGAGCGCCTGCTTGATCCGCCGGTTCTCGAGCAGCCGCTACCATCCGCCGACGACGACCTCGGCCTGCTCGCCCGTTCCCTCCAACGAACCGCGCCGCGCATCCGCGAACTAGTCGAGAGCCTGAAGCTGGAGGGTGCACGCCGTGAAGCTATCCTGGTGAGCATGGTTGAGGGTGTGCTGGCAGTCGACAAGGACTTGCGCGTTACATTTTGCAATCAGTCCTTCGCCAAAACCGTCGGCGCGCGGCTTCCCGTGATCCCCGGCATGCCCCTGGCCGAACTGGTGCGCGATCCCGGATTGCGCGCAAATCATGACCAACGTCCTCGCCACCGGAGAGCGCGTGGAACAGCGGCTAATGCTGCCTGCCGCCAGCGCCCACTCCTTTGAGGTGCTGGCCGGCCCCCTGGGAGGTCCGCCCTTGCGAGGCGCACTTGCGATTCTGCACGACGTTACCGAGCTGGAACGCCTGGAACGCGTGCGCAAGGATTTTGTCGCCAACGTCTCGCATGAGCTGCGTACACCGCTCACCGCCATACGTGGCTACTCGGAGACGCTGCTCGACGGCGGCCTGGAGGATCTGCAGAACAACCGCCGCTTCGTCGAAATCATCCTGTCGCAAGCCACGCGTCTCAGCAACATTGCAGCCGACCTGTTGTCGCTCTCCGAACTGGAGTCGAGCGGGACTACCGCCCCGCCGCACCCGGTCTCCATCCGCGCCGCGCTCGAGTCCGCCCTCCGGACCGTCGAGTCCGCCGCGCGCTTGCAAGGCGTCAAGCTGCTCTGCGAGAAGCTGGAGGATGTCAAGGTAACCGGCCATGAGCTAAGGCTGGAGCAGATTTTCGTCAACCTGCTCGATAACGCCGTCAAGTTCAACCGCCCCAACGGTGAAGTTCAGATCGAAATGCGCTCCAAGAATGGAAAGGTCAACATCCTGATCGGCGACACCGGCATCGGCATTCCGTCCGAGGATCTGCCGCGGGTCTTCGAGCGCTTCTATCGTGTCGACAAGGCCCGGTCGCGCGCCATGGGCGGTACCGGCTTGGGTCTTTCCATCGTCAAACACGCCGTCGAGCAGATGGGTGGAACCATCAAAGTGGAAAGCCGCTTGGGTGAAGGTTCCGAGTTCACTATTGAGTTACCAACAGTTTAATCTAACGTTGTAACTGGATTTTAACCTGATCGTCATTTATCGCTAACGCCACCCCGCTATCCTCCCTAAGGCGGTCTACGAATATCGCCCGCTTCGCTTTGGAAAAATCTTGAAGACCCTTATCTGGGATGGAGACGATGAAAGCTAAAACGCTTGGAAGTTTGATTTGCTCCGCGGTTTTTTTGGCCGCGTCGCTGGTGGGACAAACCGTGGCGCCAAGTCCAGCCAACAATTCGGATGTTGACGCGCTGAAGGCGCAGCTGGCTCAGCAACAGAAAGAGATCGATCAGCTGAAGCTGATGTTGCAAGACCAGAATAAATTGATCGAGAGGGCCACCAGGGCTCCGATCTTGCAGCCCGGTCAGGACGGCTTCTCGTTGCCCAAGGATAAGGCGCTGGGAGATGTCGCCAGCACTACGCCGATCATTCCCTCCATCGCGCCAGCGGCCAGACCGGCCCTGAGCGCGGGTCAACCTGCGTCCGGCGGTGGCAACCCCTGCGAGGCGCCTCTGGATACCAATGCCGTGCCGCCCTACTTGCGGTTAGGCAGCGTCTGCATCATCCCCATCGGATTTATGGACGCCACGTTCTATTGGCGTGACAAGGCCGCCAACTCCCAAATCGGAAGCAATTTCGGCAGCGTCCCCTATAACAACGTGGCCGCCGGCAAGATCTCCGAGGATCGTTGGAGCATCCAGAACAGCCGTCTCGGCTTCCGTGCTGATGGAGACTGGAAAGGCGCGCACTTCATTGGCTATAACGAGTTCGACTTCCTGGGAAGCGGCGCAGGGACGAACTACAGCGTCACCAACGGCGCCGTGGTTCCCCGCATCCGCCTCTACTGGGTGGATGTCCGAAAAAATGGTTGGGAATTTCTGGCGGGCCAAAGCTGGAGCATGCTGACGCCAAACCGCAGAGCGATCTCTCCGCTGCCCGGCGACATCTTCTACTCGCAAGTCATGGACGTAAACTACATGGCGGGCTTGACTTGGACTCGGCAGCCCGGCGCACGCGTACTCTATCACTTCAACGACAAGGCGGTCTGGGGCTTCTCGGTTGAGAACCCGGAGCAGTATATCGGCGGCTCCGCCGGCGGTTCCGCAATCACCCTGCCCGCAGGTTTGGCCAGCCTGACCCCGACGCAATTGAATCAGGCCAACATCAACTTCGGAACTCCGACCTTGACGCCCGATTTCATCTCCAAGTTTGCCTGGGATCCGAGCGCGCGCTTCCATGCCGAGGTCGGTGGAATCCTGAGTACTTACCACATCATCAATCCGACCAATTTGTCGGCCGGTCAATATCACACCAAGGCCGGCGGCGGCGTTTTGTTCGGCATGAACGGCGAAATCTTCAAGGGCTTCCGCCTCATCACCACCAACTTCTGGAGCGATGGCGACGGCCGGTATCTCTTCGGCCAGGCGCCGGATCTGGCTGTTGCCGCGAACGGCAATCTCAGCCTGATGCACTCCGGCGGCACAGTGGACGGCTTTGAAGCGAGGACGGGTAAGTTCCTGTGGTTCGGCTACTACGGTGGCATCTACATTCCGAAGAATGTCCAGATCGATGTCACCGGTAAGCCGGTCGGTTACGGCTACGTCGGTTCATCGAATGGCCAGAACAAAGCCATTCAGGAGGCTACATTCGGCTTCAACGAAACCGTGTGGGGCAGCCCGCGTTATGGTGCGATCAACCTGATCGGCCAGTACGAATATCTGACCCGCAATCCATGGTTCATCGGCACGGGACCGAAAGACACGCACGACAACACCATCTACTTCGACATCCGCTACACACTGCCGGGCAGCATACCGGCGTTCTAATGCGTCAATCAGACAGGGGACGGCTCGCGCCGTCCCCACGAACGGAGGGACTCAATTTATGAAAAAACAAGTGCTTCTCATTGCCCTGCTAACAGCCGCCGCTGCAATAACGGTCTCAGCGGAAACTATCAATGCGGCGGGAGCCACCTTCCCTGCCGCCATCTATCAAAAGTGGTTTGAGGAATATCACAAGGCGCATCCCGATGTCCAGATCAACTACCAGTCCATCGGTTCCGGCGGCGGCATCCGCCAGCTCACCGAGAGCACGGTCGACTTCGGCGCCTCCGACATGCCGATGACCGACGAACAACTCTCGAAGATCACCAAATTCAAAGTGCTGCATTTCCCAACCGTGCTCGGCGGCCTCGTTCCCACCTACAACATCCCCGGAGTTTCAGCGTCACTGAAGTTCACCCCTGAAACGTTGGCCGGTATTTACCTCGGAGCCATCAAGAAGTGGAATGACCCCGCGATCGCCAAGGATAATCCGGGCGTCAAGCTCCCTGGCGAAGACATTACCGTGGTGCATCGCTCCGACGGCAGCGGCACCACATTCGTCTGGACCGACTATCTTTCGAAAATCAGTCCAGAATGGAAATCGAAGGTGGGCGCCAATACCTCCGTGAATTGGCCCGTCGGATTGGGCGGCAAGGGCAATGAAGGCGTGGCTGGACTGGTAAAGCAGACGCCGAATTCGATCGGCTATGTCGAACTGTTCTACGCGGCCCAAAACAAGATGGAGTACGGTTCCGTCAAGAATGCCGCCGGCAATTTCGTCAAAGCGGATTTCAACACCGTCACCGATGCCGCCGCCGGCGCCGCCAAGGAAATGCCCGCCGACTTCCGAGTCTCCATCACCAACGCTCCCGGAAAGAACGCCTATCCGATTTCGAGTTTCACTTGGCTGCTGATCCCAGACAAAATTGACGACGCGACCAAGAAGAAATCGATCAAGGACTTCTTAACGTGGATGATGACCACCGGCCAGGGGGATGCGGAAGGAATGAGTTACGCCCCGCTTCCCAAGCCTGTAGTCGCTAAGGAACAAAAGCAGATCGCTCTGATAAAGTAAGAAATTCAGAATGGGAACTGCTGTTGCCACCGCGCCGCCTCAATCGCGTCCGCGGAACCTCATGAAGTCTTGGCGTGACGGGGATCAAATCACACACCTCGTCACGCTGATCTTTGCGGCCAGCGTGTTTCTGGTCACGGTGTTCCTGGTGTACGAGCTGTGGATCCACTCCGGCCCTTCCCGCGCCAAGTTCGGCTTCAGCTTCCTCACGGGAAAGATCTGGGATCCCGTAACCGAGCAGTTCGGCGCTCTGCCCTTCATTTACGGAACGGTGCTGACGTCTTTCTTGGCTCTGTTGATTTCGGTTCCGCTAGGAGTGGGGGCCGCTATCTTCCTCTCCGAGTTGGCTCCGCCGAATCTTTCCAACACTTGCACTTTCCTGGTTGAGTTGCTGGCCGCCGTGCCGAGCGTGATTTTTGGCCTGCTCGCGATTTTCACGTTGGTGCCCCTCATGCGCCAATACATCGAGCCGTTTCTGAAGCACACGTTCGGGTACTTGCCCTGGTTTCAAGGACCGGCCTATGGAGTGGGATACCTCACTGCGGGCATGATCCTGTCCATCATGACGTTTCCGTTCATCATCTCCATCTCCCGGGAAGCTCTGCTGGCTGTGCCTCGCGAACAACGCGAAGCCGCACTCGCCCTTGGGGCAACCAAGTGGGAGTCCACTTGGCAAGTAGTCGTACCCTACGCTCGTCTCGGGATCTTCGGATCCGTCTTCCTGGCCCTGGCGCGCGCCTTGGGAGAGACCATGGCCGTCACTATGGTCATCGGCAACGATACCGGCATTCACAGCTCTCTGCTTTCGCCCGGCTACACCATCGCCGCCATCATCGCCAATGAGTTTAGCGAAGCCACCGGCGACGTCTATCTCAGCGCGCTAGTCGAGCTTGGGCTGGTTCTGTTCGCCCTCACCATGGTCCTCAATGGCGTCGCCCAATTATTGATCATCGTCACTACGCGCAAAGGATCGAAGCAAACCTAATGAACAGGACGGCGAGGCGAAACATCCTGAACAACGTTATGCTGACGGTCACAGGCATCTGCACGCTCATCACGGTTTCAGCCCTGTTCCTGATCCTCGGCTATCTGGTCGTCAATGGTTGGCGGTCGGTGGATTGGAACTTCTTCACTAAGCTGCCGTTGTCCGCGGGCGAAATTGGCGGCGGGCATGGCCAATGCTATCGTGGGCAGCGGCACCTTGATCCTGATCGCGGCGGCCATCGGGGTTCCGGTGGGTTTCATGGGCGGCATTTATCTGGCGGAATTCGGCGGCAAGACCGTGCCCATGCTGATCCGCTACACCGCGGACCTGTTGAACGGCGTGCCTTCCATCGTCATCGGGATCTTCGCCTGGACCGTCATCGTGGTGCCCATGCACCATTTCTCGGCTTGGGCCGGCGGATTTGCACTCGAGCCTCATGATGATCCCCATCGGTCTGCGCGCCACCGAACAGTTCCTGCGAAGCGTCCCGAATTCCCTCCGCGAAGGCTCTCTCGCGCTCGGAGCGAGCAAGACCCGAACCGTCATGAGTGTCGTGGTGCCTGCCGCCAGACAAGGCATCCTAACTGGCATGATCCTGGGCGTAGCCCGCATCGCTGGAGAAGCTGCGCCACTGTTATTTACCAGTTTCAACAATCAATACTGGGCCAACAACTTGAACGAGCCCATGGCGGCGCTTCCGGCGATGATCTATTACCGCGCGATCTCGGCCTACGACGACTGGCATCGTCAGGCTTGGGCCGCGGGCCTGGTCCTGCTGGTGCTCGTCTTGATCGCCAATGTCGCATCACGCTGGGTGCTGTCTCGCGGAGCGTCCGCTCAGAGGGGGTAGTAACCTAAGAATATGGCAGCCACGCCGGAGTCTGCAAAAATGAGTGAGATTACCGCACCACCGTCCGCGCCTGCCGGCGTTCAGCCTGAAGTAGCCGCAAGGCCCAAACTGCAGGCCGTCAATCTAAACTTCTTCTACGGCAATTTCCACGCGCTCCACAACATCAACCTGGAAGTTCCGGAGAAACGCATCACTGCGCTCATCGGGCCGTCTGGCTGCGGCAAGTCCACATTCTTGCGCACCCTGAACCGGATCAACGAAACCGTAAAGAACGCGCGCTATGAAGGCCAGGTCTTGCTGGACGGCGAGAACGTGCTGGAGTCAGGACGTCACCAAGCTCCGCCGCCGTGTCGGCATGGTGTTTCAACGCCCCAACCCGTTCCCCAAGTCGATCTTCGACAACATCGCCTACGGCGTGAAAGTGAACGGACTGAAGGCCGGCCGGTCCCTCCCCGACATCGTCGAGCACAGCCTGAAGCGCGCCGCGCTGTGGGACGAAGTGAAAGACAAGCTGCATCAATCCGCCTACGGACTCTCCGGCGGCCAGCAGCAGCGTTTGTGCATCGCGCGCGCCCTGGCGGTAGATCCGGAAGTTTTGCTGCTGGACGAACCCTGTTCCGCGCTCGATCCCATCGCCACCTCCAAGATCGAGGATTTGCTGTTCACCCTCAAAGACCAGTGCACCCAGGTGATCGTGACCCACAACATGCAGCAAGCCGCGCGCGTGGCGGAGTTCACCGGCTTTTTCTGCTGGGCAATTTGATCGAATTCGACAAGACCGAGATCATCTTCAAGCGGCCGTGCAAAGCGAGAAACGGAAGACTACATCACAGGACGGTTCGGCTGAGCCCTACGCGATATGGTAAGTGAGGAGTTATCCTTGATCCACTTCAGAGAAGAACTCGACGAAATGCAGAGCCGCCTGCTGGAGATGGCCGGCCTGGTGGAATCCGCGATCCATCAAAGCGTCTCCGCCCTGGTAAACCGCGATGAGCAGGCCGCCAAGGAAGTCTTGTGGAAAGAGGCGCTCATCAATCGAGAAGGACATCGAAATCGACGAGTACGCCACGCGCCTGCTGGCCCTCTATCAGCCCATGGCGCGCGACATGCGCTTTCTCACCGCCGTCATCAAAATCAATGGCGACCTGGAGCGCATGGGAGATCTGGCGGTGAACATCACCCAGCGCGCCCTGTCGCTGATGCGGGAGCCGCCCGTGAAGCCGCTGATCGATATTCCCGAGATGGCCAACCTGGCCGAGGACATGGTGCGCAAGAGCCTGGATGCGCTGGTGAAGCGCGACGAAGATCTGGCCCGCAGCGTCCTGCTGTCCGATGACGAAGTGGATCGCCTGCGCGACGCGGTTTATAAGGAACTGGTCGCGTTCATGCAGGAACAGAGCACTACCATCCCGCGCGCCGTCGATCTGATGTTCATCGCCCACAATCTGGAGCGCATCGCCGACCACGCCACCAATATCGCCGAGGATGTGCTGTTCCTGGTGAAGGGCATCGACGTCCGGCATCATGCCGAAGTGCGCGAGCACAGCCTTCTCAGCAAGCAGTAAGCGCGGTCGTTGCCCTCCCGTTACAATAGTGATTGGAACCTGTCTCACATTTCTTCTATTCCGATCGCCTGAAACTGCAATTCTGGGATTGGGGGCAGGAGGGCAAGCCGCCGCTGCTCCTAGTGCATGGCGGCCTGGATCACGCGCGCAACTGGGATTGGGTGGCGCGCTCGCTGCGCGACCATTTTCACGTCTACGCGCTGGACCTGCGCGGCCACGGCAACAGCGCCTGGGCGCCCGGCGCCATCTATAGCATCGCCGAACATGTTCTCGATATCGCGACGCTCGTCGACTTCTGATCAACACGGCCGTGTCCCGTTCACCTCATCGGCCACTCGCTCGGCGGAATCCTTACGCTGCTCTACTCGGGCTCTATCCGGACCGCGTGCAGAAGGTCATCGCCATCGAAGGCCTCGGACTGCCGGCGTCGCATCGCGTCCACAAACCCGCCTCGGAGCGCCTGCGCGACTGGATCGAAGCGTGCGCAAGCCGGAAGCAGCGCGATCCGCACAACTATCCCAACCTGGAAGCCGCGGTCGCGCGCATGAAGGAGGCTAATCCGCACCTGTCCGACGAAGTGGCGCGGCATCTGACGCTGCACGGCACCAACTGGAATGCCGACGGTTCCTTGAGCTGGAAATTCGACAACTATGTCCGCCGCTTCGCGCCCTATCGGCCATGACATTGACGATCAACGCGCGATCTATCCGAGATCACTTGCCCCGTGCTGCTGGTTTGGGGCCGCGAAAGCTGGCTGCCCGATCCCGACACTGATGATCGGGCCTTTGTAATCCGCAATCGGCAAGTGTTGAAGGTTGACGGCGCCGGACATTGGGTGCATCACGATC
>CAVOVR010000001.1:0-662706 GCA_963699905.1 Bryobacterales bacterium | reverse complement strand
TCCCCGTTGCGCCCAGCAATATCGCCGAGTACTGCGCCTTCGCCTCTGCGGTTTGCATCGTCACGTTACACACACGCGGAACCAAAAATACACACAAGTCCGGAAGCGAGCGAAGTTTTCTTGTTTGGGCGATTTCTTCACATCATCTCCACTTTCACACTCATTTTATGGATGTTTCGCTCCTCTTGCTTCCAAAAGATTTGACCAGAAACGGCCTAGTCGCCGATTGAGCTTGTTCATCTTTTGTGTCCCTGAAGTCCTGCTCGGGTCGCTGTCGTTACGCAAGCTTATCCAGTACCCTCCGCTAAGTTGCAGACCCTAAAATCGCGTGTCGGGTTCGAGCCCCGCCCGGCTCACCAGAATTATACGCGCTGTCTGTCACCCCTTAAGTTTCGTTGCCTTCAGATACTCGCTCGTGAGGGAGCGTTTGACCGTGAGCAATTGCCGGGCGTGCCTTCGAACATCACCGCCCGCCCTTGCTGCCGCCTTCCGGTCCCATGTCGATGATCCAGTCCGCGTTCTTGATCACGCTGATGCTATGCTCGATCACGATGACCGAATTGCCTGCGTCCACGAGGCGATTCATGATCTCGAGCAGGTGCCTGATATCCGACATGTGCAAACCGGTGGTGGGCTCATCCAGCACATAGATGCTGCCCTGTTTATGCAGTTCACTGGCAAGCTTGAGGCGCTGACATTCACCGCCCGAGAGAGTGCTCAACGGCTGCCCCAGTGTCAGGTAATCCAGTCCCACGTCGCTCATGGCCTGTAGTTTGCTGAGATACTTCGCGATCTCAAAATATTCGAGCGCCTGCGCCACGGTCATCTGCAGGACATCGTTGATCGATTTACCGTTCAGCTTGTAAGCCAGCACTTCGTCCTTGAATCGCTTGCCTCCGCAGATCTCACATGGGGATTTGACCTCGCCCAGCGCGGCGATCTCCGTGTAAATCATACCCAGTCCCTGGCAGTTCTCACAGGCGCCTTCCGAGTTGAAGCTGAACAGGGACGGGCTGACCTTGTTGGCAGCGGCGAAGGCCTTGCGCACATCGTCCATGATGCCGGTGTAAGTGCCGGGGTTGGAACGGCTCGAGATACCTACCGGAGATTGGTCGATCACGATCGCGTCCGGGTGCTGGCGTAAAAAGGTCTGATGGATTAGCGAGCTTTTTCCCGATCCGGCGACGCCCGTGACAACGGTGAGCACGCCTTTAGGGATGTCCACGCTGACGTTTTGCAGGTTATTGGCCCTGGCATTCCTGACGGGTAATTTGCCGGCCGGCGCGAACGAAAATCGCTTTTGATAGGAACGGATTGCTTCAGATACTTACCGGTCAAGGTATCGGCGGTCAATAAACTCTTGAACGATCCTTCGTAGACGATCTGCCCGCCCTGACTGCCTGCATGCGGACCCACATCCACGATGTGATCTGCCACCTTGATGACATCCGGGTCATGCTCCACGACGAGGACGGTATTCCCGCGGTCGCGCAGTTGTTGCAGCAGTTCGTTCAGGCGATGCACATCGCGCGGGTGCAGCCCCACACTGGGCTCGTCGAACACATACATCACATCCACAAGGCTGCTGCTCAGATGTTTGACGATCTTTACGCGCTGCGATTCGCCGCCGGAAAGCGTATCTGTTTCACGATTCAAGCTGAGATATTCGAGGCCGATGTCCACGAGATATTGCAGCCGCTGGACCAGTGTTTTAAAAATCGGCGCAACTGTGGGTTCCTTGATCGCCTTGATGACGCCGATCAACTGCGCGACTTCCATCGAAGCCATCTCAGCGATGTTATATCCGTCGATTTTGCATCTCAGCACTCCCTGGCTCAGGCGTGCGCCCTGGCATATGGTACATGGCGCCATGGTGATATAGGGCTCCACGGCCTTTTGTGTACGTTCAGACAGGGTCTTCAGATCGCGCGTGATGTACTTGGCGGTAAATCTGCTGACGATGCCTTCGCACGTTAAATTGATAGCCCTTGCCTCCGACCTTGATCTTCACCTTGTACGGTTTGCTGTATAAAAGCAAGTCCATTTCCTTGTCGCTGAACTTGGAAAGCTTCTTGTCCATGTCGAAGAGTTTCGACTGGCCGAGGATGTTCCAGCCCAACTGTCGACAGCATACTCATGGAATAGAATCGCGCCTTCGTTCAATGATTTGGATTTATCCAGGAACAGGTCCACGTCCACGCCCAATTTGCGCCCGAGACCGTTGCAGTTCGGGCACATGCCCTTTGGATCGTTGAAGGAAAAGATGTTGGAATGTCCCACATATGGTTTGCCGACATAAGAGTACAACCGGCGCAGCACGGAGTAGATATCCGTGATCGTGCCCAGCGTGGAGTGTGACCCGCCGCCGAGCCGTTTCTGGTCCACGACGATCGGCATGCTCAGGTTCTCGATCGCATCCGCATCCGGTTGGGAGTAGCGGGGCAGGAAGGTGCGGATGAACATGCTGAAATTCTCGTTCATCTGGCGCTGCGCCTCGGTGGCGACGGTATCGAAGACGATCGACGATTTGCCGGAACCCGAGACGCCGGTTAAGATTGTGATCTTGCGCTTGGGAATGCGCAACGAGACGTTCTTCAAGTTGTTCTCGCGCGCACCGCGGATCTCAATGTATTCCTGGGGTATCACCTTTTAGTTTTCGGTACTTTCGCTCGAGTGCCCGCAGGCGCTCTCTTTTTCGATTTGCTCTGATTGTAATCAATGGCGGCACGGACGAGAGCTTTTAGAGCGCGCTCGTTAATCTTGTCGCCCTCGAAAAGATCGATCGCTCGCCACACCTTGCCCCCGAAACCGTTATTGAAGAGCTTGTCAGGATCCGGGAGGTCCGCCCCGTGGGCAAAGGTAAGCTTCACCTTATCTTTGTGGGCGTTGCCGACCGCGATGATCCCGTCGCGAGACCACACCGGGCTCCCCATCCACTTCCACTCCTCGATGATCTCCGAGTCGGCCGCAAGGATGGTTTTGCGGATGCCGGCGAGCGTCTTGCCACGCCAGTCCGTGAGTCCTGCAATGAGCTGGTCAATACGTTCGGATGGATTCATGCCGCGGCATCCCTTAGTGCGGATCTCTTCGAAAAGAGTCGCCGAACGACGTACCCCTTCCACATCCACAATCCCGACAGGAGCATTACTGGAACGACGACAAACCGAACGCGGGGGGCGTACTGTGGAAGCACTTCAAACGGACTATAAATATAGCCGATGATCGGAATGCTGAAGACGATGTGAATCCAGCGAAGAATCGAACGCGTGGTGGCATCTTTCATGATGAAGTTCTCCTCTTACGACTTTTGAGCCGCCTGAGGCGGCCAGTTGGGCGCTACAATACCGAACTGCTTGGCGTACTCGGCGTTCAGCCGCTGCCAGCCGAACTTCATGGCGTCGGGGCCAACAGCGCGGCCGATCGGCGTTCCGCCGAGAAGGCGATCCAGAACATCGAAACAAATGTGCCACCCGGCAGCACCCATTGAAATGAAGCGGCGATCGATGTTGTGCCATAGCGTCAGGCGCGTGCCGCCACCCAGGGCTTCGAGTTCCCACCGGATATCCTGGGCGCCCCAGTTGTACTCCAGCACGTTGGGGGCGTCGGCTCGCGTCACCCTTGTTTCGGTAACGTGCAGCGTGGGCGCCGCCACCGTGGTGAGCTTCACCTTGGTTCCAACCGTACCCAGGTTCCCATCGGCGTCGAAGGGAGCCCACTCGCGCAGATGCGCCGGATCGGTAAGCGCCTGCCAGACTTTTTCCGGCGAGTGGCGCAATTCTCTGACGAGAACGAGCGTCCACTTCTCTCCGTCCTTTTGTATCTGCGCTCCGCTGGCCGGACCCGGTGTGTACTGCTCGCGATCGGTCATCTTCTTCTCCTTAGCGTCACCAGCGTGCCAGTTGGGTGAGCTGAATGAGGTTGCCGCAGGTGTCGTTCAGCATCGCAATGGTCGAGGCGGTCACGTCGGTGGGCGGCATCGTGAACTCGGCGCCGAGGGCCTTGATCCGCTCGTAGTCGCCCTTGATGTCGTCCGTGAAAAACATGGCTGCGGGCTGGTGCTGTTGAAATATCGCTTGCTGATACGCTTTGGCCGCGGGGTTGTTGTTCAGCGCCAGCTGCAGCTCAGTGCCGTCCGGCTCCTCGGGCGAGGCCACGGTCAGCCAGCGAAATGGGCCTTGACTGAAATCGCTTTTCTTGGCAAAGCCCAGTACCTCCGTATAGAAGCGCAGGGCCTTGTCTTGGTCGTCCACGTATACGCTGGTCACTTTGATTCTCATTTCGTTTCTCCTATGTCACGTTCGCGGTTTGGGCCGCGTCATCTTCTTCGTCTTCCTTTTCGCTGGCGTGGATTGATCTTCTTTGGCGTGCTCCATGCGGTCGAGGTGGCGTTCGAGTGCATCCACGTGTGCCGACCAGAAGCGGCGGAACGGCGCCAGCCAGGCATCGATCTCCTGAAGTGGTTCAGGTTTCAGCCTGTAGAGACGGCGCTGTGCGTCTACCGTGGATTCCACGAAACCGGCATCGCGCAGCACCCGCAGGTGCTTTGAGACAGTCGGCTGCGGCATCTGAAGCCGGCGCTCGATCTGTCCAACCGACTGTTGTGACGAGACCAGGAGGCTCAATATCGCTCGGCGGTTCGGCTCCGCGATGATTTCGAACACGGATTCCACGCCTTTGTTTATACCTCAAGTAGCATATACACGTCAAGGAATATAATGCGAGGTAGCCCGCCCTGGACGAGAGGGACTGGTTTTCCAGGTTTTAGCGTGCCGGCAGTAGTGCCTCGCGCCCTGGCGGAAGATGCTGATCGACGGCATTCATCATGAAGCCGGCCTTGAAATATTCGCCCATGATCATCATGAGCTGCACCGTTCGCTGACGCCCGAACTGGCTCACCATGTTGGCCCAAAGTTCACTGCTGACCCGGTGTTCCCGAAACAGTGCGCGCCCGAAAGTGATCAGCGTCGCGTCTTTGTCGGATAGTGACGCCACGTCTTTGTTGTACTTGACGACATCAATGACCGCTTGCTCCAGGCCCTGCCGCCGGCCTGCCAGTTCGTGCGCGGTCCATTCGTACTGTTGGTCGATCTCCCTGGCTGTGATCAGAACTGCGATCTGAAAGTATCGCGGACCTACCGGGCTGTTGGCGCCTGAGGGAATACCCAGATTGATCTCCCTCGGGCTGTAGATCGAGACGTGGCCCGGTCCCGGCCCTGGCGTGTAGTTGGTCCGCGCGGCCAGAAGACGCTTCCCCTCTTCGTCCAGGTCTGCCGCAGTAACCGGGGGCAGCCGCGAGAGCGTCACTGGGTCGATGTCTCGTGGAAGCGAGTTCTTGTCCTGAGGGACCACCGGAAGCGCAGCAAGCAAAAGGACACTCAGTCGGATCATCTTCATAAAGTGCCTCCTCGGCCGTTCGCACAGCTCGTGGTCCAAGATAACAAGAAACGGAATGGAGGACGACACCCAGTGGGTAACAGGAAAACATGCCGCCGCGCGGAGACGGTTGGGTGTAAAATGACTCGGGACTTTGCAGTTGACGGCAATGACCAGACAAAATTACACAACTGGGGGAACATCATGTCCTTGCGACGAACGATGATTTGGACAAGGGTCGCGCTCGCAATCGTTTTCACCATCGGTGTGCCGTTTAGAGCTGGTGCGCAGTTTGCTCGCGGGCCGGTTGCCGAACCCTACACACCCGCGGCGGACGCCAAAGACCTGAAGTCCGTGCTCTTCCGGTGGATGTGGAGCACGGGCATGCTGAAGGGCCACGATGAGCGCGACATGGTGGCAACCCTCGAATATCAGGGCAAGGGCACGATTCAGGTGGAGGGACAACCTTGCACTCTCACCAGATATCGTGCCAGCACGAACTACCAGACCTTCAGCCAGCGCATTCAGTACGCTTGCACCCGGCCGAATGGAGAAATGTACTCGAACATTGAGGTGGTCAGCGGTCTGTACGCCTGGAACGAAGACATCCCCGGCGCCCAGATCGGCCCGACCAAGGGGAACGCCGCTCCGATGCCTGCGAGCGTCGAGGAGCGGCTCATCCGAATATGGGCCAGTCCACAGGGCGCAGCCAAGGCCGCGGTGGCAGGGACCACGGATACATTCTGGTTGGGAGCCAACCCAGGCACTCTTTTCGCGGACGGTGTCGCGACCGTGGGCAAAACGTCCGTGTCGTGGGAGAACGGCAAGCCGGTGGTCTCGTTCCCGATTCCCGGCGTTCCGGGGGCGACCGCGACCGCCACGCTCGATGCGAACTATAGGACCGAGCGCGTGGTGGTCAAGCACGGCTCGACGACCACCGAGTTCACCTACGGCGACTATCAAGACTGGAACAACCCGCTGAACAAGATCGGGGTGCTTTACGCCGGAAAAATCGCCGAGCGTCAGAATGGCGCGGTGGTCCGCGACCTCACCACGAACCAGACGGAGACGGGCGACGTGTATGTGGTTGCGCCCGTTCCGGCCAGCGTGAAGGCGGCCATGAAGGTCACCGGGCAGATCCCGCAGCGGCGTGATGGCGAAGACGGAACCTCCGGTAAACAAGTCGGCGCCCATGCCGCAGTTGGGCGGGCATCCTGATCTTACGGGCAACTGGGCCTGGAACGACTGGATTGGGAACTACATGACCGGGGGAGGACGCCGGCGCAGCCCCTGGCAGTCTGCAGACAGTAACCGGACAACCAATCAGACCGAAGATTTCGAGCTCTACTCGCCGTCGCGGTTCGGTAACCTGGGCCGTCCATTATACAAACCGGAGTATTGGGACAAAGTTCAACAGCTCGACATGTGGACGAACAAGTATGACCCGGTCATGACCTGCCAGCCCCTGGGTGTTCCGCGAGAGGGCCCGCCCCGCCGCATTTACCAAACGGACAAAGATATGACTTTTCTCTATCAGGGAGGCGATGCAGGAGGCGGATACGGCGAGTATCGCGTGATCCCAACCGATGGTCGCCCGCACCCCAAATCGGCCGAGCTCGATATCACGTATATGGGCGATACCGTGGGACACTGGGACGGCGACACGCTGGTACTCGACTCCGTCGCGTTTACCGATACCACGTGGCTGGGCCGTGGCGGTTTGTTCCACTCCGATCAGATGCATGTCGTGGAGCGCTTCAAGCGTGAAGGCGACGCACTTCTGTACGACGTCACGGTGGAAGACCCTGAGGTGCTGGCGGAGCCGTATGTGTATCCGACCCGAGTGGTGCGGCGCAATCCGAATCCCAACGCGGGGCTGGTCCGCGAGCGGGGCAACTGCGACGTTCAGGAGTTCGGTCACGCCGCGACCCAGATTCGACACTAGAACATCGTCCCGTTCGTTCCTTGAATCGTCAGGGCTGTGAGCCCGATGCCAGCTTCTGGAACGTGTCGATTGCCGTCCACACGCCAAACCCGATGCCCTTGGCCATCTGCTCCAAGTCAACCATATTGTGGGCCAAGAAAATGAGCACCGATCCATCGTTGGGATCGGCTTGCCACCACCCACCGTACGCTCCCGGCCAACTGACCGTTCCCACGCCGCCGCGTCGCATCAGATCGCTCTGGTCAGTGTCCAGCACCACCGAGACACCCAAACCAAATCCTCGACCGGCCGCGAACGGTTTCCGCCCGAGCCATCCCGAATGGGCGCGCTGGGCCTCCGTCAGTTGGTTGGTCATCATTCTCGTAAGCGTTTCTGGACGCAGAAGACTCACGCCATCCACGGACCCGTCCCCTAGAAACAATCGAGCAAAACGCAAATAATCATCAGCCGTGGACCATAGCCCCTGGCCGCCCGATTCGTACGTCATATCTTCTGGCCGCTCCGCGACCACCACTCCGCTCCACGTGGTTCGCCGGATCAGTCGCCCTTCGTCGTTAAAGCCGTACGCCGCCGCACGCCGATCCCGTTTGCCGCGAGGCACCAGAAAACTGGTGTCCTGCATGTCCAATGGATCGAAAATACGCCGCCTGAGGACAGCTCCCAGCGGCTCCCCTTCGATTCGCGCGATCAACAATCCGAGCAGGTCTGTCGCGCGACCGTACGACATCATCGCCCCAGGCTGGCCGATCAACGGCAATTGCGCGAGCCCCGCGATCCAATCGTCGGGCGCGACGTGGCTGTCAATATCGCCGCCAAGCGCGTCGCGATATGCCTGCACAATCGGCCCGCGATGAAAGTCCCCGTACGTCAGGCCCGCCCGATGCGTCAAAAGGTCCTCGAACGTAATAAGCCGTTCCGCAGGATCCGCTTCATTCAGCGGACCATCGGGCGACCGGAGCACCCGCATCCGCGAAAATTCCGGCGCGATGCGAGCAATGGGATCGTTCAGCGTAATACGGCCCTCATCCACCAACATGAGCGCGGCGACGGACGTAATTGGTTTCGTCATCGAAGCGATTCTGAAGATCGTGTCCGGCTCGACCGGACGGTTGCCTTCGATATCTCGCCAACCTACGCAGACCGACTGCGCCTCTCCGCCCCTCCAGACCAGAGTCGCCGCTCCGGCAAGCTGCCCCGATTCAACGATCTTCTGCAACGGCGCTGCGGTTGCCGGTGTATTCATTTCAGTAGGTTACCGCCCATTCTCATAATATATGTATTACTATAAAATAGTTGTGTTATAAAATCAAGTGATGGTAGCCGAACTCGATTCTCCGCGCCGCCAGCCCAAAGGCGATAAGCGCGACCGCACCCGCGCCAAACTGCTGGAAGCCGCCCGCTCGCTGATCCGCGAAAAAGGCTACGAGCACACGACGCTGGACGCCATTGCTGAGCGTGCCGGCATGACGACTGGAGCCATTTACGGAAACTTCAAGAACCGCGATGAACTGTTCCTTTCGCTGGGCCAGACCTACTGGGCCCCGATCAAGCCGCACGTACAACCTGGCTCGACCTTCCCCGAAATCATGCGAGCCCTGGCCGACGCCACACTCGCGGCAATCCCGGACCGCAGCGCGGCCGCGGTCGGTCGTCTAACGGGCTTGGCCTATACACTCACGCATGAAGAATTGCGTGCAAAGGTCGCCGAGTTCACGGCCCAAAGTTATGCGCTCGGCGAGCAGTGGCTTCGCTCTGTCACGAAAGAAGAAGATCTCCCCATGCCGGCCGGCCAACTGGTGCGCGTCATACACGCCTTGACTGAAGGCCTGGTGTTCCAACGGCTGCTGACGCCAGAACTGATGCCAGACGAGATCTTCCATGCAGCCTTCGCGACGCTGGGAAAGAAGAGCCAAAAAGACTAACGCATCGATTTCGGGGCGGGTATTCGAACCCTTCAGCGCAAAAAGAGCCTGTGCTATGATGCTTCCGCGCCAAGGAGGACGTCGATTATGGGTTCGACCAGACGCACCATACTGGCAGCGGGCGCTGCGGCAGCGGCAACGACCGCCGTGCCGCGCGTATTTGCTCAGCAGGCGGGCACAGAGGAACCGGCAAGTTCTATGAAAAAGGCCCTGTTCGCATCTACTATGAGGAGGCCGGTTCCGGCTTCCCGCTGATGCTGATTCCAGGCGGAGGATTGAACTCGACCATTGCCTTCTTCACCGGCAACTCGCCCTTCAACGCGATCGAGGAGTTCAAGGGACAGTATCGCTGCATCACGGCGGACCTGCGCAACGCCCCCAGCGGCCAGTCCACCGGCCCTGTCGAGGTCGACCGGCCGTGGGAATCCTATGCCGACGACCAGCTCGGCCTGATGGATCATCTGGGGATCGACAAGTTCATGGTGATGGGTTTCTGCATTGGCGGCCCCTTCATCTGGAGTCTCTTGAAGCGCGCGCCCAATCGTATTGCCGCGGCCGTGCTGGCGCAGCCCGTGGGCTGGCGTCCGGAGATGCGCGACCCTAAGTACCCAGGCGTATTTTGGAAGACCTGGGGTCGCGGCGCTGATCGCGAAGCGGCCCGAGATCACGCTGCAGACCACCGACCAATTTGTAACCAACATGTTCGAAACCAACCCCGACTTCGTCTTCACCGTGACGCGCGATTTCGTGCGCAGTTGCCAAAACCCGGTCCTGGTCCTGCCGGACGAGGTCCCCGCGCACCCCTACGCCGTCGCCATGGAGTGCGCGATGCTCGCGCCGAAGGCCGAAGTGAGCATCTTCCCTTGGAAAGAACCCAAGGAGCGAATCCCCCTGGCGGTGCGCCAAATCCATTCCTTCCTCAAGGCGCATCGGCCGGCTTAGGCGGCGGTGTCCGATACGACAAGGTCCGGGCGGCGCCCGCTCAGCGGTTGTCGGTATCTAGGGTGCGTAGCGCGTGAAGACCAGGTCGCTAGCCTTGGCCTGGTTGTGGCAGGGGAAGCAGCTCTTCATTGACGCCGCGGCGGCGGGTTTGCCGTCTATGAATGTCGCGAACCCCCAACCGCCCGTCGCGGCGTACTTGGTCCGCAGCAAACGCCGGAGCAGCAGAAGCGCACCGCCTTTCGAAATAAAGTGAATCAATACCTCAAGGATGAAGGCGCCGTGGTCGTTGTGGAGTCCGGCAATATCGGTGACGCCGGTACGGTGTTTGGCCAGGCCGGAGGGTCGCGCGATCCCAAGGATCCGGTGCCGCCGCCGATGGTCGTCATCACTCCGGAGCACTACAACCGCGTGGTCCGGCTGCTCGATCACAACATTCCGGTGAAGCTGGAGTTCGATATTCAGGCCCAGTTCATCGATCCCGCCGATTCGTTCAACGTCATCGGCGAAATCCCCGGCGGCCGCAAGAAAGACGAGATTGTCATGCTGGGCGCGCATCTCGATTCCTGGCACGGGGGCACGGGTGCAACCGATAACGCCACCGGCTCGGCGGTCGCTATCGAAGCGGTGCGCATCCTAAAAACTCTGAACCTGAAAATGGATCGGACCGTGCGCGTCGCGCTCTGGGGCGGTGAGGAAGAAGGTCTGCTCGGTTCGCAAGCCTACGTCAAGCAGCACTTCGCCGATCGCGAAACCATGCTCCCGAAGCCGGAGTACTTCAAGCTATCCGCTTACTACAACGACGACACCGGAACCGGCCGGTTTCGCGGCATCTCCGCCCCCGGAAACGACGAAGCCGCCCCAATCCTTGACGCATGGCTGAAGCCGTTTCGCGATCTCGGCGCAACCACCGTGGCGAGCGTCACAGCGGAAGCGGCCCGGCGCCCCAACGCCACCGACCATACGTCGTTCGCTTTCGTCGGCCTCCCCGGCTTCAACTTCGTCCAGGATCCGATGGATTATTCCACGCGCACCCATCACTCCAACATGGATGTCTACGATCGCGTGCAGCCGGGCGATATGATGCAGTGCGCGGCGATCATGGCGGCCTTCGTCTATAACACCGCGATGCGCGAGCAAATGATGCCGCGGGTACCGATGCCGAAGGCTATTCCCAGCGAGAAAGTAACCACGAAGTAACCTGACGAGCCCTAGCCAGCTTGTCGCACGCGCGTGAGACAAGTTGGCCCAAAACATCTCTTTTACAAATGTAAGTAATTCATAATTCGCCACTTATGTTCTGGCTTTTGGCATGCATCTGTTTCCGCCATCATGCCAGGGTACTCGTTGACGTATTCAAAACGCGCCGCACGGACGGCGCTCTTTGCATTTCTACTAATTCTCGCCGGCCGGGCCTTCGCCGATGACTCCAAGATCTCGCCCGACCTGCAACCGTTGCTCACGAATCCCTCGAATCAGATCAACGTGATCGTGCAGTACAACACGCCTCCACAACAGTCGTCGGGAGGGCTCCTGGGAGGTGGAGGACTCTTGGGAGGGCTGCTCGGCGGAGTGGTAAACCTGCTCGGCGGCGTGCTCAACACTGGTCTTTTCATTGATTCCGGCTGTATCGGCGACGCTGCATCCCGCGGACATACTCGCGGTGTCCAATCAATCCGAACGTCACCTACATCTCGCTCGACCGCCAGTTGGGAGCTTCGCTCGATTACACGGCTGCCGCAGTGGGCGCTCCTCAAGCCTGGAGTTCGGGCTGGGATGGAACGGGCATCGGCGTGGCAGTGATCGATAGCGGAGTCTACAATCATCCGGACTTGAACGCGGCCAATTCGCGCAGGAGCCGCGTAGTGTATCGGCAGAGTTTTATCGGAGGAGCCCTCAACGATGACTTCGGGCACGGCACTCACGTGGCCGGCATCGTCGCGGGGAACGGCAGCTCTTCCGATCAGCACGGGCGCGTTCCGCACCTTCAAAGGCATCGCACCGAACGCCAATATCTTGGACCTGCGCGTTCTCGATCAGAACGGCGCCAGCAGCGATAGCGTCGTGATCGCGGCCATTCAGAAGGCTGTGCAGCTCAAGAGCAAGTACAACGTGCGCGTGATCAATCTCTCGCTGGGCCGCACGGCTTTCGAGAGCTGCTCTCAGGATCCTCTGTGCCAGGCGGTAGAAGCCGCGTGGAAAAGCGGAATCGTGGTGGTGGTCGCCGCCGGCAACGAAGGGCGCAACGGATATAGCACCATTCTGTCGCCCGGCTCGGCGCCGCACGCCATCACGGTTGGCGCCATGAAGACCGAAGCGACGATGAACACCAGCGACGACCTCATCGCCAGCTACAGCTCCCGCGGTCCCACGAACGTCGACTTGATCGCGAAGCCCGACGTCGTGGCTCCCGGCAATCTGGTGGACTCGCTGCTCGCTCCCGGCTCGACGCTGGTGACCGAGTATCCGGAGAACATTGTCCCGGCTTCGGCCTACACGAACGCGAACGTTTCAGGCACCCCGCTTTATTTCACATTGAGCGGCACCAGCATGGCGACGCCGGTGGTTTCTGGAGCGGTCGCGTTGATGCTGCAAAAGGAACCCTACTTAACGCCGGACACAGTCAAAGCCCGGCTGATGAAGACCGCATCCAAGAACTTTCCCGGTGATGAGCACCGCCACCGATCCAACCACCGGCCAGACCTACACCGATTTCTACGACATGTTCACGGTCGGCGCCGGATATTGGACATCGCCTCCGCGCTGACCAACTACGATCAAGTGCGTGGTTCAGCCGCATCGCCGCAGATCACCTACAATGCGCTGCTCGGAACTGCCTGGCTGGTCGCCGAATCCGGCTGAAACGTGGTGGAGCACGCCGAGTTGGTTCGCCTCCACAGTGTATGGCCCGTTCGTCCTCATTCCCGGTCCGCTGGGAACCAACGCCATCTGGGGAACCAACGTCGCGTGGGGAACGAACGTGGCTTGGGGCACCAACGTCGCGTGGGGCACCAACGTTGCCTGGGGCACGAACGTCGCGTGGGGGACCAGCACGCAAGGAGAGCAGTAAGGCCCGACAAAGGCTGTTCCGATGGCAACCAATCGATCCCAGGTGCTGCGTGATTACGCGGCCAAATTCTACTTAGCCCTGTACATCGGCCTGGGTTTCGCCGTACTCATTTGGGGCCTGGCGAATTGGCATTGGAGCGATCCACTCCGTTTTGCGTCCTTTGTCGTGGCTGCCGCTCTGGGCTCGGTTCTGAAAGTGCGGTTTCCGGGCCTGACCGGCACTGCATCCGTCAGCTCACTTTTCGTCCTGATCAGCCTGGTCAACCTGAGCACTTCCGAGCGCTGTTCATTGCGGCAGTGTGCATGATCGTGCAGTGCACGTGGCGCCCGCAGAGACGGCCAAGGCCAATCCAGGTTGCGTTCAGTGTCTCCGTGCTGGTGGCCGCAGTCTATGTCACAGCGTTCATTTTCACTTTCACGCGCGTCCGTTTCCCGGAATTGGTGGCGCTCGCGCTGCTCGCAATCACTTACTTTTGCGTGAATACCTTTCCTATCGCGGCTATCGTCGGCCTCACCGAAGGACAATCCGTGTTCAAGGTCTGGAGCGGCCAGCGATGGCTGCTGCCCTACTATGTGGTCGGGGCGTCCATGGCTTGGGTGATCGGAACGCTTCCGCACGGCATTCAATGGGAATTCCCGATCATTTGCTTGCCCCTGGTCTACCTGGTCCATCGCTCCAACCGGACCCACATGGCTCAGATGGAACAGGAACGAACGCACATGACGGCGATGAACGGCCTGCACCTGCGAACCATCGAGGCGCTGGCGCTCGCCATCGACGCCAAGGATCACACCACCCACGATCATCTGCAGCGGGTGCAGCTCTACGCGGTGGAGATCGGCAAGGATCTGCGGCTTTCCGAACAGGAGCTGGAAGCGCTCAGGGCCGCCGCGGTTCTGCACGACATCGGCAAACTGGCGGTCCCGGAATCCATCATCTCCAAGCCTGGAAAATTGACGCGATCCGAATTCGAGAAGATGAAAATCCACCCGGTGGTGGGCGCCGAAATTCTGGAGCGCGTCGAGTTCCCGTATCCCGTGGTTCCCATCGTTCGCTCGCACCACGAAAAATGGGACGGCAGCGGCTATCCCCATGGACTCAAGGGCGCCGAGATTCCGATCGGCGCGCGCATCTTGGCCGCGGTGGACTGTCTGGATGCCTTGGCGTCCGATCGCCAGTATCGCCGGGCGCTGCCGCTGGATGAGGCCATGGCCAAAGTCGCTTCGGAGGCTGGAACAGCATTCGATCCAGCCGTGGTTCGCGCGCTACAAGCCCGTTATCGCGAATTGGAAGCGCGCGCCAAAACCGCCCAGCCCCCGCCCCAACCGCTGCTTTCGGTGGACATCAAGATCACCCGCGGTGAAGCTCCGGCAGCCGGCTTTGAAGCGGAAGCGCCGGCGGACACCGCTGCTCAGGTAAATCCGGTCGCGCATGCTCGCGCGCTATCGCCGGAAGAAAGAAGAATCCGTCCAGCATATGCCGGCGACCGGCCTCTGTTCGTTGCAGTGGGAAGAAGCCTTAGCAGTCGCATCCATGCGCATCCAGCGTCTGATCGATTACGACGCCATCGCGTTCTGCGCCTGCGATGACAACATCGTGGACGCAAAATACGTCGGCGGCGAGAATCGCGCTGAACTTGCCGAACTGTCAGTCCCGCTCGGCGAAGGTTTGATCGGATGGGTGGCCGATGTCGGCAAGCCCATCTTGAACGGCAATCCTGCCGTTGAGCCTGGCTACGTGAAGAACGACCGAACACCCGCGCTCTCGTCCGCGCTGGCACTGCCTCTGGTCAACTCGGGCCGCATCGTTGGCGTCGTGGCGCTGTATCGCAGGGAGAAGGATGCTTTCGCCGCCGAGGAACTCGTCTCGCTGTTGGAGATTTGCCCCTCGCTTGCGTCGCTCATGATCGAAACCAGCGAGCCAGCCAACAATCTTGTCGAGATGTCCATCGCAGTCGAGCGGGATGACCAGTCCTTTGCAGCGCCAAGCTCTCCGCGCCGCTCTTCGTTTGCTGTAACATCACCTCTGGGGATGAAAAACGAATTCGCTTTTGAAATGGCCGCGTCCAATATTCGCTTTGGACCCGGCGTGACGCGGGAAATTGGGATGGATCTGGCGGACTTGGGCGTCCGCAATGCGCTGGTTATCACGGACCCTGGATTGGCGCGCATGACGCCCGGTGCAGACGGCGCTGGAATCGCTCAAAAGCGCGGGCGTCAGCTTCACGCTGTATGATCGCGTGCGCGTGGAGCCCACCGACGAATCGTTCCTGGACGCCATCGCGTTCGCCAAGCAAACGCCGTACGATGCGTATTGTCGCGGTCGGTGGCGGATCGACCATCGACACCGCCAAGGCCGTGAATCTTTACACCACTTATCCGCCCGCCGATTTTCTCGATTACGTGAACCCGCCCATCGGCAAGGGCACTTCCCGTCCCCGGCCCGCTGAAGCCTTTGTTTGCGATTCCGACCACGGCCGGAACCGGCAGCGAGACCACTGGCGTCAGCATTTTCGATCTGAGCCGCATGCACGCCAAGACCGGCATCGCAAGCCGCCGCCTGAAACCAACGCTTGGCCTGCTGGATCCCGACAACACCCGCAGCATGCCGTCGCAGGTGGCCGCTTCGAGCGGTCTGGATATTCTCAGTCACGCGATTGAATCGTATACCGCGATGCCTTACACAGGCAGGCCTTACCCGGACCGGCCCGCGGTTCGCCCGGCGTATCAAGGCTCGAATCCGATCAGCGATGTTTGGTCGCTGCAGGCGTTGCGAATGGTGGCGCAGTACATCGTTCGCGCGGTGGAAGATCCATCCGACGATGAAGCTCGCGCCAACATGCTGCTGGCTTCGTCGTACGCGGGAGTCGGATTCGGAAACGCTGGAGTGCATCTGCCGCACGGAATGTCGTATCCGGTATCGGGCAACGTGAAAAGCTATCGCGCGCCGGGTTACGTGACGGATCATCGCGCTCGTCCCGCACGGCTTCTCCGTCATATTGAACGCGCCGGCGGTTTTCCGTTTTACGGCTTCGGCGAATCCGGAGCGCCACATGGAGGCAGTGGAGGCGCTGGGCGTCGACGTCGCGCGCTGCAAGAAGGAAGACGCGGGGCGCATTCTGGCCGACCGCATCACCTGGTTCATGCAGCGTCTGAAAACACCCAACGGACTGCGCGAAATCGGCTACACGTCGGCCGATATTCCGAAACTGGTGGAAGGAACCCTACCGCAACATCGAGTGACCAAGCTCTCTCCGCGCCCGGCCGGCCCCGAGGAGTTGAGCGCGCTGTTTGAAGACGCGATGGTCGCGTGGTAGTGGCACCTAGTGATCGACGGAAAGCTTAGGCGTTCACATAAAGCACGTTTCCATCGGGATCTTTGAACCTTGCGACTCGCGCCCCGCGGACCCTGGTTCCCGAGCCGATCGCCGATGCGATCAAGTCTTCAGCGGTCAGAATTTCATAAGCCGTCACCACGGTGTTCCTCGAAACTCCGAAAAGCTTGGCGGGCGCGCGCGTGGAGGGCAACCGCGATCCCGCCGGGAGATGACCATCGTAAATCGCGCGCCTCAGTGCCGCGCAGAATTGCAAATACTTCGGACGCGCGGACGCCCGGTCGAAGGAGATTGGCGGCAAATTGAATCGGCGGCGCAAAGTGGACCTTTCCATTTTCGCAAGTCTGAGCGACCCTGGTAGAGGAGGCTCACACAATGATCTCAGGCGGTAACATCACCGTAATGGTTTCGAACATGGACGCATCCGTCCGTTTCTACACTGAAGTCTTAGGCATGAAGTTGACCAATCGTTTTGGCGATCACTGGGCGACCGTGGACGCGGGCCGGGGGCTCATTATCGGACTGCATCCGGCCTCGCCAAAATATCCGGCGCCTGGCGCCAAGGGCGGCACGCTGATTGGACTCGAGATCGATGAGCCGATCCACCAGATCGTCGATCGACTGCGCGGCAAAGGCGTGCGTTTCCTCGGGCCAATCGTCAACGACGCTGGCGCGGGCTCCTTCGCGGATTTCGAGGATCCGGATGGAAACTGGATCTATCTGTGGGAGACGAACCGCGGCATGATGGACCAAAACGCTAAACAATATTCGCACGCGTAGGCTCGGGAACCCGCGCGCAGGCCTCCGGGAACTTGCTAACATTGGACGGTTACAAATTCAGGAGGACAAACCACGTGCGTTGGCCAATCATTCTTCTACTAGCGGCGTCCGGGGCCCGGGCGCAATCCGGAGCAGTGGCGCCGGCAGCGGTCAGCAATCCGATGGTCGCGAGCTCGAAGGTTTTCTACATGAACGCGAAGCAAGACATCCTGCGCTCGGCGGACAAGGTGCCCGAGGAGAAGTTCTCGTTCCGGCCCACGGATAGCGTGCGAACCATCGGACAGCTGTTCGCGCACGTCGCCGACGGACAATACGAGTTCTGCGGCGCGGCGGACGGCAAGCGGGACATGAAGAACGTCGAGCAGACCGCAAAAACAAAGGCCGACATCGTCGCGGCTCTGAAGACCGCTTTCTCTTATTGCGACACCATCTACGCCGGAATGACCGATACGAAAGCAGCCGAGATGATTCCGGCTTTCGGAGGCATCAAGATCAGCCGGCTCAGCATGCTCGATTTCAACGTTGCCCACACGATGGAGCACTACGGCAACCTGGTAACGTACATGCGGATTCAAGGCATCGTGCCGCCCAGCAGCGAGTCGCGGCAATAGAGCGGCTGGTTAACGCAATCCGCCGGCTGCGGGAATGATCTGGCCAGTAATCCAGCCGGCATCATCGGACGCGAGGAACGATACCACAGTTGCGATGTCGCGCGGCTTCCCGATTCGGCCGAGTGGCGTCCGGCTGACAAGCTGAGTAACAAACTCATCCGCGCCTCCCATCGCCTGCAGGCCCTCCGTCTCCACCGGGCCAGGTAACACCGCGTTCACGAGAATTCTCCTCGGACCGAGTTCCGCTGCGAGGCTGCGTGTTATCGCGTCCAGAGCGCCCTTGGTGGCGCTATAGACCGAACCGCCCGGAGGCGGCGCCTGAGAGGCCATGGACCCGATGTTGATGACCGAGCCACCATGATCGCCAAATGCTCCGACAGCGGATTGCGTCGCAAACAACAATCCTCTGACGTTGAGATTGAACATTCGATCGAAATGTGTTTCGGTGATGTCCGGCAGCGGTAGGAATTCGTAGACGCCCGCGTTGTTGACCAGGATATCTAGGCGTTGAAATTCAGAAACCGCTGCATCGGCAAGTTGTTTGGCTTCCGCGGGTTTGCTTACATCGGCCTTTACGGCCTTGGCTTTGCCGCCCGCAGACTTGATCTTCGCCACGACTGCCTCCGCCTGTTTGGGGCTGTTCGCGTAATTAACGATCACCGAAGCGCCGTCTTTCGCGAGCTCCTCGGCGATCCCGGCTCCAATTCCCTTGGATGCGCCAGTGACGATCGCAACTTTTCCAGTGAGTTTTGCCATGCCCATACGATGACGCAAAGATGCCCGAGGATTCGCACCGATTTGCGAAGCTTGCTAAACTGGTGAAAACTCTCCGAGCTCCATTGAGGCGCATTGTGACCAAACGGATTTCAGGATCTGAGCTGCACGTGTCGGCTAAGCCCAGTCCGGAAGAGGTCCGCGCGCAGGTCGACAAAATTCTGGCCAGCCGCTTGTTTGCGCGCTCCGAGCGTCTGTGCCGATTCCTGCGCTTTTGCGTGGAGCAGACGCTTGAGGAAAAGGGCGATCAACTCAAAGAACAACTGGTCGGCGTCGAAGTGTTCGACCGCAAGGGCGATTACGATCCGCGCACCGATCCCATCGTGCGCGTCGAAGCTATGCGCTTACGATCGAAGTTAAAGGCGTACTACACGTCCGCGGGCCGCCCGGATTGCGTTTTGATTGAATTGCCAAAAGGCGCCTACGTGCCATCGTTCCGTATGCGGAACGTGAGCCAACCCGTTCGGCCACAACCACCCGCCTCAAACGTTGCTGCCGAAGAACGTTCGATTGCAGTGCTTCCTTTCACCAATCTCACAGACGATGCGGGCACGGACTACTTCAGCGACGGACTGACGGAGGAGCTGATTCATCTGCTCACACGCATTCCGGGGCTGCGGGTAGTGGCGTGGAGTTCCATGTCGCAATTGCGCGGGCGCGAGCAGGACCTGGCGGGCATTCGCCAGCAGCTCAAAGTGGCGACCGTGCTGCGGGGCAGCGTGCGGCGAACGCCGGGGCGGATACGCGTGACCGCGCAAATGATCGACGCCGAATCGGGCGCATACCTGTGGTCCGAGGCCTACGATCGCCAATTGGAGAACGTGCTCGCGATTCAGGAGGAGATGGCGCGGGCGATTGTCGATACGCTCCAACTCACTCTGGCTTCGCGCGCCGGCGGTTTCGCGCAGCGGACTTCCAATCCCGAGTGCTACAACTTGTGTCTGCAAGGCCGCTTTCACGCGAATAAGCGAACCGGCGATGGATTGAGCCAAAGTGCGGCTTGTTTCGAGCAAGCCATCGCCGCCGATGAACGTTCCGCGATTGCCTATGCCGGACTGTCAGACTCCTACAGCTTGCTCGCCGAACTTGGTTTCCTTGATCCGCTGGAGGCTACCCCCAAAGCGCGATCCGCGGCGGAAAAGGCGCTCACGCTCGATCCAGGATCGGCGGAAGCGCACGTTTCGCTGGCCTTCGTGCGCTCACTATTCGAATGGGATTGGGCCGGCGCGGAACCGCTCTATCGCAGGGCCATTGCTCTGAATCCCGGATATTCACGCGCGCGGCATTGGTTCGGCTGCAACTTCCTCTCTTTACTCGGCCGCTTCGACGAAGCGCTTCCGGAGATACGCATGGCGCGTCATCTCGATCCGCTCTCGCCCATTCTTGCGGACGGCTGCGGCTACGTGAAGATGATGCAACGCGACTACGAGGGTGCGCTGGAAGAATACGATCAGCTTTTCCAACTCGATCCGCTGTTTTATCGAGGCTACAGCGCCAAGGCTCGCGTCCTCTCGCTCATGGGCCGTTACGAAGAATCGATCGCCCTTTTTGAGAGGGCTCGCGCACTCGGTGGCGACGTTCCATCGTTGTTGGCAGCGCTGGGAGATACGCTGGCGCGCGCCGGGTTCGTGTGGGAGGCCCGGGGTTTGCTGGAAGAACTCCAGGCTGCCGCCAAAACGCGGTGGGTTCCCGCTACCGCCTTCGCGCTCGTGAACATCGGACTAGTGGACCACGACGCCGCGCTTAGCCATCTGGAGACCGCCTGCGAACGGCACGAGATGCTTGGGGGGCTGAAGGTCCATCCGGCGTACGACCCACTGCGCTCGGAGCCCCGTTTTCAAAGGCTCCTGCAGCGAATCGGTTTCTTACCGTAAGCTGTTCGGTTAGCTTACTCCACCATTACTTCCGCGGACGGGATGTCTGGGCCACAATGCTGCATGGAACAAGCCTACGTTGTTTTGTTTGCGCTGGCTTCGATCTTGCCAGCCGCTGAACCTCAAGATTTAAGAATGTTGGATTCGAAAACTGCATGCAACGCGGCGCAGTCCGCGCGCGACTGCGCCGTCGCGACGAACAACCTGGGAAGCGCATACTTTTCCGCTGGTAAGTATGCCGATGCCGAATTGTTATTTGCCCGCGCGATCTCGCTGTGGACGGCCGAAACTCCGCCGCCCGATGATCTGGCCAAGGCGTATAACAATCTCGGAGCCGTATATCAGGCGGAAGGCAGGCACTCGGACGCCGCCAGCCTGTTTCAAAGCGCTCTCGATGTGCGCGAATCATTACTGGGTCTTTCGGACATCCGGCTGCTGCCAATTCTCAACGAGCTTGGACAGGCGTACTTGGACATGGCCGATTACGATCGAGCGGAGCGGATCTTGCGGCGCGCGCTGTCCATCGCACGGATGTGCCAAGTGGAGCAAACCACCGCTGGAGCGGATGCGATGAACAATCTTGCGCTGGCCGAGCGCCAGCACGGGCGTCTGGCCGACGCTGAGAAGCTGTACCGGCGCGCGCTGGAAGTGTACCGGAAAACGTCAAACCCGGAAGGCGAAGTCGCGTCCCTGAACAATCTCGGGCTGGTGCTTTTGGATGAGGATCAATACCAAGTGGCCGAGCAACTCTTTCGCCAGGCGATCGATGAAGCCCAGGCCCGGCTTGGACCGGCTCATACGTACGTCGCCGTCGGCTTGACCAACTTGGGAAAGTTGATGATCGCGCGCAGCAAATTCCGCGAAGCTGAACACCTGCTGCAGCGCGCCGAGCAGATCGATCGGAAGAATTTTGCTCCGGACAATGAGCGTATCGGGTATGATCTCACCAACCAGGCAACCGTAGCGGTCAGCCGCAATCATCCGCGGGTCGCCGAAGCGCTGTATCAACAATCACTCGCGATTCTGGACAAGGCGCTGCCGCCGAGTCATCTGGAGATCGGGAAAGCGGCCGCGGGGCTGGCCAATGTGTATCGCCTGGAAGCGCGCTGGGACGAATCAGAAGAACTATTTCGGAGGTCGATTAAGATCTTGGAACAGGCCTGGGGGCCGGAGAGTCCGCAATTGCTGAACGCGTTGGAATCGTACGAGGCGGTGCTGCGGGCGCACCAGGATTTTGCCGAGGCGGAGAACGTCGAAGTCCGCAGCACGAAGATTCGCGTGGTGCAGGCGCTACGGAATTCAAATTAGAGCGGCCGCCGGCGTCAATCGAGATGGCAGAGCTTGCACGCGAGTTGAAGATCGGCGGCGCTGTCGCTAGCGAGCGTCAGGCTCTGCCCGTTCATGACCCAGGTTGAGACTTTGCCGTTCACGCGGTTGTGCGGCAGGTTGGCGGCGCCCTCCGCCGGCGATATCAGCAACAGCGCATCGCGATTCTCTACCCGGTAAGCCACTTTCACGCCGCCGGCCCCATCCAGCATTTGCGCGCCGATCAACTGAATCGAAGGCGACGAATCCGCTCGCAATGGAAGGTCGAGCCCGGTTTTGGCGCGAACCCATGCCCGTAGCTGAGCGGGATTTTGACAGTGATCGCCGGCGAACGCCGGGAAGGCCGTATTGTCGCGGTGCACCACGGAAAGGCCGACGGCCATCAAAACCACCGTTGCGGCCATGGCCCATACCAGCCCGCGATTACTTCCGCGCGGTTGCACAGCCTGCGGAGCTTGGATGCGATCCCAGAGTTCCGGCGGTGCGGTGACTGGGCGCAGCCCCTTTTGCAGCTCATGCTCCAGGCGCTGATTCATCGGCACCACGCTAACCTCCGCTCCAGAATCTTGTGCGCGCGATTGAGGCGCGACGCGACGGTGCCGGGCGAACATCCGATGATGCTCGCGATCTCGTCGTACGACAGACCCTCGGTATAGCGGAGCACAATCACGATGCGATGTTCGGGCGCCAGCTTCGCCACAACGTCCTGCACACGCCGCTCCGTTTCGGCGCGCATCAACTTTTGCAGCACGCTCTCGGCGGGCGCGCAGACGGCATCGATCAAGCCATCCAGAAACGGCGTCATCCTGCGGCCGCGCCGTTGATCGTCGATGCAACTATTCACTACCAGGCGATACAGCCACGAATCAAAACTGGCTTCGGAACGATAGTCGCCGATGCGCGACAGCAGCTTCACGAATGTGTCCTGGGCTATGTCCATGGCCGCCGCCGGATTGCCCGAATAGCGCAGCGCGATGGAGTACACGCGGTCCTTGTAGGCTTCGAAAAGCGCCCGGAAGGCGTCGGCGTCGCCGCGCCGGCATCCATCAATGACGGCCTCGATGACATCGCGATCGTTCGCGTCCAACACCATTCCAGCAGCTTGGACGGATGACGCAGCCGAATCCTTCCGGGTTTTCCACGCCAGTAACATGCTATTTATTGCCCGGGAACAGGAGATTCAGTGTCAGGTTGTCTTTGGCGTATTTCAACTCGATCTCGTCGGACTTCTTCCGTTTAGCGTATTGCGGGAAATACAAATAGCCGGCGATGGCCGCCTTGGTGTCGCCCTCGGCGAGAGCCATGCGCTGGAGCTTGTCTGACACAATGCGCGGATCGACGCGCGGGTCCGGCGGAGGCGGCGCGTTGTTCGGATCGGCCGAAGAAACAGCGACACCCGAATATGTTGAGGTGCCGTGCTGGCGCCCATACACGGGATCGTTCGAACTCTCATGGATGACGCCGGCCTCGGTCGTTACATCCACGGGCAGATGGGACGGCGTTCGGTGGGACTCGGGCCAAGGCGCAACATCCAGAGGCTTATCGGCGCGTCCGACGTGCTGGCCGACTCGCAACGCAAAGTCAGACGATTCGACGTCAAACGGCATGCCGGGTTGCGGGTAAATCGCGACCTCGACCACGATATAGTTCTTGTTGATGTCGGGCGAGAACATCTTGCTCACCTGATTTGGCGGAATTATCGCGGCGGCGATCTTGGCCGCACCGGCTGGTCCTTGTACCGCATAGTCGTTGGGAGAAGAGCGCGCGGGCACGCCTTGATCCGAGGCGAATGCCGCGCCGGCAATGAGGCAGGCTAGAAAGAAGCGCATGTTTACCGCCTTCTATCTAGTGTAGTCCCACCTGCTAGGATCGAATTCAGTGGAAGAGCAAAACGTATATGCCGCGATCGGCGATGCCGGCTTCCGGCGATTGACTGACGCATTTTACCGGCAGGTTCCCGTCCGATGAAATTCTGGGGCCCATGTATCCCGCGCATGATCTCGACGGCGCGAAACAGCGGCTGCGCGATTTCCTGATCGGGCGGTTCGGCGGCCCGCAGACGTACATCGAGCAGCGCGGCCATCCGCGGCTGCGCGTTCGTCATGCGCCATTCGCGATCGGGCAAGCGGCCCGCGATCGCTGGCTGCTATTGATGACGCGCGCGCTCGAAGAAGCGGCGCTCCCCGAGGAACCTCGGCGGATTCTGCAGTCGTTCTTCGAATCGACGACCACGTTCCTGATGAACCGGCCGGGCGCATAACTTGACGTCCTTGCTAGAATCGACTCGTGGCATACTCTGAAGTTCTTATTGCTCCCATGCGTGCCGACCTCACGCGGCACGGTGTCGAAGAAGCTCGCACGCCGGCTGACGTAGACCGGTTGCTGGCGCCCGGCAGCGGTTCAGTTCTGATGATCGTGAATTCCGTGTGCGGATGTGCCGCGGGAAGGGCCCGCCCTGCAGTAGGTCTGGCGCTCAAGCATGCGGTGCGACCCGCAAAAGCTGCTTCTGTTTTCGCCGGCGGCGATGAAGCAGCGGTCGGTCACCTGCGCGATATCTTGTCGGACTATCCGCCGTCGTCACCATCCATGGCATTGTTCCAGGACGGCAAGCCGGTGTACATGATCCATCGCAGCGAGATCGAACGCAGGGAGCCGGCGGAGATCGCCCAAATGCTGACGCAAGCGTTCGAGCGATTCTGTGCGCCGGCTGCTACTTCTTCTCAGCGGGCGTGAGCATCGAGGGCAGCACCGGTTCGGCTGTAGCACGACACGACGCTCTGATTCCCGTCGCGATCCACAGCCTTCACGCCGATCACGACGTCGTCGATAGAAACATTCGGCAAGGTATAGGTTGTGACATTGCCAACCCAGATCTCGCGCTCCCAAACAGGCGATGTCGTCGAACGGATCAGCACCGCGTATCCGGCGAGATCCGGCTCGGTGTTCGGCTGCCATCGCAGCACGGCGTCATATCCGGACTTGCCGCGAGTCAGCAGCGGTTCGTGACCACCTCTGTTCGGGCCCGAAGCCCACGTCCAATTCAGCACGGGAGGCGCGGGCGCGAGCGCGAGGGTTGCCAGTACCGCGGCATTCATGCGAGCAACGCGCGGTTGCATAGGGAACTGACGTATTGGCGAACGTATCCGTCACCGTGTGCTGATTGTCGTAGTTTTCGTTCGCGGTGGTCAGGCGTACCGCCGGAAAGCCGGCGTTGATGAACGGCGTGTGATCGCCGCCGCGCAAGAATCGGTCGCGGCGGAAAACCATCTCCACCTGCATAGACGGCACGTAGCGTTCGGCGACCAGCTTGGTGTAGCGCGCCAGTTCGCGCGGCGCGGAATCGTCGGGGTCCGGCGAGAACACGCGTACAACGTTGGTGGATGACCGGCCGTTGCCCGGAAACATCGCTGCCGATAATGTCGTTGTTCAGTACAGCCTCAATTTGCATCCCGTCTTTCTTGGCCTGCGCCGCATACACCTGGCTTCCGCTTAAACCGACTTCTTCGGCGGCGAAGGCGACGAACACAACCGTCTTGTCGAATTGATAGCCGCTCATCACGCGCGCCAGTTCCATCACAGCGGCGGTACCGCTGCCGTCGTCGGTTACACCAGGCGAGATGGTTTGCGCGGCGGTTGCTTCCATGTCGAGCGGGCCGAGCTCGCGCTCCGGTGGAAGAATCTTCAGATAGCGCCGGTACTCATCGGCGTCGATCCCCTGGCGCACCGCCTCCGCAACCATCTGGTCTTCGCCTGTGTACTTTTTTCGCACCAGCGCGACGGAATCGTAGTGGCCGGTCACCAGAACATAATGATCCTTTTGCGTTGTGCCCGGAAGCACGGCGACGATATTCGCCAAATCGACGTCGCGAATCACCTGCCCGCGCCGCGCGCCTTTCTTGACGGTGAAGTCTTGATAGCTCACCTGGAGCCGCGGGCTGTAGCTCTGGAGTTCGTCGTGAATCCAGCGCTTGGCGGCCCCGATGCCGTGCGAGGGATCGTCTTGCGATGACAATATATATCGCGTGCCGAAGCCTTCCAGTTTCTTCAGTGTCATGGCGATGCGTTCCTCTGAAACCCCATCGACGATCTGCTTCACCGTGGGGTTCAGGCGCGTTTCCGGCTGTTGCGCAAACAAAGTGAGTGCGAAAAACGCTGCCAGTGGCTTCATAGGAATAAATTGTACGCTACGCTCGATAGGGAGGCCCACTTGTCTATTCGACCCGTCAAGAAGCTCATCAAGTCCAAGCCGACGCTCGAAGGAGCAGGCGTACATCTGCGCCGCGCGTTCGGTTTTGGCAACACATCCGATTTCGATCCGTTCCTATTGTTCGACGATTTTCGCAACGACGTTCCGGACGATTACCTGGCTGGCTTCCCCTGGCATCCGCATCGCGGCATCGAGACCATCACCTATGTGCTGGCGGGAACCGTGGAGCACGGCGACAGCATGGGCAACCGGGGAGCGATCGCGGCCGGCGACGTGCAGTGGATGACGGCGGGGCGCGGCATCATTCATCAGGAAATGCCCAAGGGCGATCAGTCGGGCCGCATGCACGGGTTTCAGTTGTGGGCCAATCTGCCATCGTCGCTAAAGATGACGGAGCCGCGCTACCAGGAAGTGAAGGCCGGCGAAATCCCGCTCATTACCGACGACGACGGCACTGGCGTGCGGATCGTATGCGGCAGCTTTTGGGGCAAGCGGGGGCCGGTGGACGGCATCGCGGCGGATCCCATGTACTTGGATGTTTCCGTGCCGCCGGGCACGCGCAAAGTTCTTCCCATCGAGACCACGCGTCACGCTTTCGCGTATGTTTTCGCGGGCGACGGAAAATTCTCCAATGCGTCGGGGCCGCTGGCGGTGCCGACCGAAGCGGTGGGATGGGCCGATACCGCGCCTCCGGCGGAAGCCGATAATCGATCGCTGGTGCTGTTCGATCAGGGCGACGAGCTTAGCGTGCAGGCGGGCGAAGAAGGCATCCGCTTCCTGCTGGTTTCAGGACAGCCGCTGGAAGAGCCTGTGGCGTGGTACGGACCGATCGTGATGAACACGCAGGAGCAGCTTCGGCAGGCGTTCGACGAGCTGGAGCAGGGGACGTTTTTGAAGCGGACCGCGACGCGATAGCGGTGGAGCATAAAGCGCGGCTGGTGTTTCTAGCCCTGATTCTCGCTCAGGCCGCGCACTCCATCGAGGAATGCATCACCAAGCTCTACGAGGTATTCGCGCCGGCTCGCTTTGTCAGCAGCCTGATTAGCAAAGATCTCGCGTTGGGTTTTCTGATCGGCAACACGGCACTAGTCGTTTTCGGCCTGCGGCTCGCGGTGCTCCTGCTGAGACACTCGCTTCAAAATAGTGGTAACTTTACGGGATAGAGTAGGACTAAATCACTTATGCGCACCAACAAACTCCTGCTAATTATCGTGGCGGCCGCGCTTTCCGCGTCCTCGCAGACGCTGCCGCAAGGTGTGGAGAAAAAAGCAACGCTCGGCGGGATCACCGAATATGACTTCGCTAACGGCTTGCGCGTTCTGCTTTTTCCCGATCCTTCCGGCCCGAAGGTGACTGTCAACATGACCTATCTGGTTGGCTCACGATTCGAAGGTTACGGCGAGACCGGGATGGCTCACCTGTTGGAGCACATGAATTTCATCAAGACCACCGATGGCAGAAACGTCAAGAAAGAGCTGACCGATCACGGCGCGCAATGGAACGGGAGCACCGATTATGACCGCACTAACTACTTCGAAACGGTGACGGCGAGCGACGAGAATCTGAAATGGGCGATTGGTCTCGAAGCCGACCGCATGGTGAACATGCGGATCGAAAAGGATCTGCTCGATACCGAGATGACCGTGGTTCGCAACGAATTCGAGAGGGGCGAGAACAGCCCTCAGGAGATTCTGGAAGAACGCGTGATCGCGACGGCCTATCTGTGGCACAACTACGGAAAATCGGTGATTGGATCGCGCGCCGATATCGAAAAGGTCCCGATCGACCGGCTGGCGGAGTTTTATAGGAAATACTATCAGCCGGATAATGCCGTGCTGGTGATTGCGGGGCAATTCGATCCATCGAAGGCTTTAGCGTACGTGGCCGAGACGTGCGGAGCGATTCCGCGGCCCACGCGCAAACTCGATGAAACCTACACCGTTGAACCTGCGCAGGATGGCGAGCGGTTCGTTGCCCTGCGGCGCGTCGGGGAAAATCCGGAGATCATGATCGCGTGGCATGCGCCGGCATTGTCGCATCCGGATTCCGCGGCGTTGGAAGTGCTGGACGGAGTACTCGCGGGCGGCGGGCGCGGAGGCACGGGACGGCTGTACCATGCGCTGGTAGACAACAAAAAGGCTCTCTCCGTAGGGATGAATTACCAGGAGCTCCACGATCCCGGGTTCGTGATGGTTTCGGCCGGCTTGAGCAAGGATCAATCCCTCGATGAAGCGCGCAAGATCATCCTCGATACGGTAGCGGGGGTAGCCTCCGAACCACCGACCGCGGAAGAAGTGCAGCGGGAGAAAGCCCGAATCCTGCAAGGCATGCAACTGCGGATGGCGAACTCGCAGATGGCCGCGCTGGGTTTGTCGGAGATGATCGCGAGCGGCGACTGGCGGCTGTTTTTCCTGAATTACGACGAGATCAAGAGCGTCACGCCCGAAGATGTGGTGCGGGTGGCCAAGCTCTATTTCAAAGAGTCGAACCGGACGGTAGGCGAATTTATTCCCACGCCGGCGCCGGATCGCACTGTGGTGCCCGCGTCCCAAGACCTCGCCGCCGTTTTCAAGGACTACAAAACCGGCCTGACCGTGGCGCAGGGAGAGGCGTTTGATCCGGCGCCGGCGAACATCGAAAAGCACCTGACGCGTTTGAAGCTCCCAGACGGATTGAAGCTCGCGATGCTGCCGAAAACCAGCCGGGGTGGTACGGTTACCGCGGCGCTTCAGCTCGAATTCGGCGATGCAACGGCTCTGGCCGGAAAGAATGCCGTGGGAGGCATGACCGGCGCGCTGTTGATGCGCGGGACCAAGAACCGCACCCGCCAGCAGATTCAGGATGAGCTGGTGAAGCTGAACGCACAGATCATGGTTTCGGGCGGCGTCTCCGGAGCCAGCGCCACCGTCCAGACTACCGAGAAGAATCTGATCCCAGCGCTGCGCCTGGTAGCCGAGATGTTGCGTGAGCCGTCGTTTCCGGATTCGGAATTCGAGTCGGCAAAGAAGCAGCGGATCGCCGGGATCGAGAACCGCAAAACCGAGCCAGGCGCGCTGGCCCCGCTGGCGCTGGACCGGGCTCTGAGCGCGTTTCCGAAGAACGATGTCCGCTACGTACCGACCATTGACGAACAGATCGAAGATACCGGCAAAGTCACGCTGGAGGACGTGAAAAAGTTCTACGCGCAGTTTTACGGGGCCTCGCACGGTGATCTGGTGATCGTGGGGCAGTTCGATCCGGCGGCGGTGAGCAAGACGGCTGAGGAGCTGTTCGGAAACTGGACGAGCCCGGCGCCTTACCAGCGAATCGCCGTCAATTTCCAGAAGACGCAGCCGGTGAATCTGAAGATCGAAACGCCGGACAAACAGAACGCGACATTCACGGCGGCTCTCCGGCTGCCGATGTCGGATACCGATGCCGACTACCCGGCGATGGTGCTGGCCAACTACATGTTCGGCGGCTCGATTACGGCGCGCGTGCCGGATCGTATCCGCAATCGCGAAGGCTTGAGCTACGGAGTCAATTCGAATTTTGCGGCGCCACAGCCGGCCAATGGCGATTCGGCGCGGTTTGGCGCGATGGCTATCAGCAATCCGAAAAACTCGCCAAAAGTGGAGGCGAGTTTTCAGGACGAACTGGCGAAGACACTGGCGCAAGGTTTTACGGCCGACGAGCTCGCCGCGGCAAAGAAGGCGATCCGCGATGAGCGCACCATGGGCAGGTCACAGGATCAAGGCCTTCTGCGCTTGATCCTATCGCGCGACGACGCCGATCGGACGCTGGCGTGGGATGAGCAAATGGACGCGAAACTCGACGCTCTGACTCTGGAGCAGGTAAACGGGGCGTTTCGAAAGCACGTGGATGCATCGGCGCTCTCCATCGTGAAGGCGGGCGATTTCAAGGCGGCCGACGTTTACCAGCAGTGATGGATTTATCTAAGGATTTGATGAGGATCCGGCCGCGCGGCGCGCTGCGTCCTGTCCGAACATCGGCTTATACTGGCAGGCCGTCTACAGCCGCGACGCGCGATTCTGTCCATCGCACCGACTTTCAGAATCTCCTTCCATCCCTTCCGTTCGAATGCGAATGAATGAGAGGGGCGTGATTCAGTGGACGGCGACTAGTAGACTTCCCACCGATCAAAGGCCTCTTCGGGTTTCTGTGGTTCAGTCCGCCAGCTTTCGTGGTGGGTGGCTCCCCCGCCGTCCGCCGCGAAAAGATCGTCCAACAGCCGGCAGCTCAGGTGCAGCAAGTCCGCAATATCGGGCCGCACCAGGGCGGTATGCGCGATGGATGCCAGGCGTTGTGAAATCGCCTCGGCCGCTGCCGCCTTGCGCGGAGAGGTGGGCCAGTCACGAATCACTTCCAGCCGGTAGCCTTGGAACCGCACGTCAACTTCGGCTGGCGTATCAGAGGTTGCGTTTTCCATGCTACTGGGCTTATCGGTGAGTTTGCCGCAAGTCTCTCATACCAGACTTTCGTCCGCCGATAAGAACTCTTTGCAAGTAATCCGCTGGAGAAGGAATAGATGCCTGATCTTCAAACTGAACCTGTCCCGGAGACCCGCGCCACGGCTGCGCCTTGGGCCTTGGATCAACTGCCGCCCTTCCCTTGGATAGCCAAGCGGCTGATGGCGACACTAGCCAGAGAAAACGTCGACATCACGGAGGTCGGCAAGCTGATCGCCGCCGAACCCGTATTTGCCACGCGAGTGTTGCAACTCGCCAATTCGCCTCTGTTCGCGCTGGAACGGCAGGTCAAGACCATATCTCATGCCATCATCCTGCTCGGTTTGGACCGCGTAAAGGCCATCACGTTCACCCGCGCCATGGAAGACTTCGTTACGCCCGCGCTCAGAGTCGAGGCGCTGCGGGCTTGCTGGCAAAACAGCCTGGCGGTCGCATTGATCGCCGAGAAACTAGCCCGCGCCGCGCGCATGGATGGCGACTTCGCTTATGTAGCGGGCTTGCTGCGCGACATCGGCCGTCTCGCGCTGCTGGTAAAGTATCCGGAGCCCTACGCCAATTTGCTGGCGGTCTCCGGCGAGGAGCACTTCGACCTGATGATGATGGAGCACGAGCTGTTTGACATCGATCATTGCGAGGCCGGCGCCTGGCTCATTCGACAGCTCCCGTTCCCGCCCGAATTAGCGGAGATCATCACCAGTCATCACCAGATGCTCGACCCGGGCACATTCCGCATGGTGCATTTGGTGCAGTGCGCCGACCGGTTGGCCGATGCCTTAGGCTTCGGAGTCCTGCTGGAGGCGCCCCGTCCGGCCATCGAGGATGTTCTAAAACAACTTCCGGAATCGGCCCGCACCCGTCTCGGCGACGACTACGAGAAATGGAAGGTCGAGATCGCCGCCCGGCTGCAAGCTTGGCGCTAAGGCAAGGCGAAAACCATCAGCGCATCTGTCGCCATGATCGCGACATACTGTTTACCGTTCTTGGCTTGATAGGTCATCGGATTGGCATTCGCGACCTTCGCGAGCTGGCCGGACCACAACTCCCGGCCCGTCGTCGAATCGAAAGCGCGAAAGCGGTGATCGTTCGTCGCGCCGATAAATACCAGCCCGCCGCCCGTGGCGAGAGGCCCCGCGCTACCGCTCGATCCGGCATTCTGCTTGCCCTCCGGCAGTCCCTCCACCAAACCCAGCGGCGTTTGCCACGCGATATCGCCTGTGTTCGCGTTCACTGCAACCAGCCGCGCCCAAGGCGGTTTTTGGCACGGCCAGCTTCCGATGACCTTGCCGCTCGCGTCTTTCACCGTCGCGCTGAAACCGTGATACGGGCCCGGGCCATCCACGCTTGCGCGGTCGTAGGCCTGGGTCGAGCCTTCGGTGCCGCGGCCATAATTTCCGCCGGGCTTTTTCCTTTCGATCCAGCCGGTTAGAGCTCCATCGTGCGTATTTAGAAAAACGAAGCCAGTTCTTGGATCGGCCGCCGTTCCACCCCAATTGACGCCGCCCGTTCCACCTGGAAATTGGATGGTGCTCTTGGGCGGAGTCCCGGGTTCGTGGAGATTCCACGGCGTGAACGGTCCTGCATTCATAAACCCGCCGTTCTTTTCCCATACTTCCCGGCAGGCCTTGCGCATGCTCAGGAGTGGTGTCTTCGGCAGTCACCAGGTCCTCCGGCTTGAAGCTTACACGCGCCAGCGCCGGCGGCTTCAATGGAAACGGCTGCGTGGGAGAATACCATTCGCCCGGCACCTCGCCTTTCGGAACCGGCCGCTCTTCGACGCCGAACACGGGCTTTCCGTTCGTGCGATCGAGAATGAACATCCAGCCGGCTTTGCCGATCTGCGCGAGCGCTGGAATCTTCTTGCCGTCTTTCACGATGTCGATCAAACTCGGCGCGGGCGGCAGATCGGAATCCCAGAGGTCATGGTGGATGGTTTGAAAATGCCACTTGTACTTGCCCGTGGCGGCGTCCACTGCGACCACCGAATTCGCGAACAGATTCGCGCCCGGCCGGTCGCCGCCCCAGTAGTTCGCCGCCGGACCGCCGAAGGTCATGTATACGATGCCGCGCTCCTCATCCACGGTCATGTACCAGCCCCAGACATTTACGCCGGAGCGCCCCTTCCAGCCGTCATCGAGCCAAGTCTCATGACCCAGTTCGCCGGGCCGTGGCACGGAATGAAAATCCCAGAGCTTCATGCCGGTGCGTGCGTCGTAGGCGCGCGAATCGCCGGCGGGTCCGGCCGGCACCTCGCCGACGCTGGCGCCAATCATCGCGACATTCTTGTAAATGGTCGGGACGCCCGAATACGGCACTCCAGTGTCGACTTCGCCTTCGTTGCCGAAACCGGGATCGATCTTGCCCGTATTCGCGTTGAGCGCGATCAACTTGGAGCCTGAAGTAAACAAGACGCGCGGAGGGTTCTGTTTATCGCCCGGCCAGTAGGCCACGCCGCGCTGCGACGCAAGGCCGCTCGGTAGCGTATAGCTCCAGATTTCCCCGCCGCTGGCCGCATCGAGGGCGACCACGCGCTTTCCCGCGGGCAGATACATCACGCCGTTGACGACGATGGGGGTCGCGGCCGATGTTGCGCCGACAGGAGCCCCGGGAATGGCGAAGGGATCGGCCTTGGTATCGGCGCGGACCGCGGCTGCTTTCAGAACAAAGGTCCAGGCTGGAGCGAGCTTCGCGACGTTTCCGGGAGTGATCTGATCGAGCGGAGAATACTTGGTGCCGGCGAGGTCGCGCGCATAATTCGGCCAGTCGCCGGGAGCTACTTGAGCCGCGACGGGCAGCGTCGCCAGAAGCACAATCCAAGAACCGCGCATGAAGTGTGCAGTATATCAGGCTGGCCGCCAGAATTTGCGCCCGGCGGCCATATTGAAACGGATCGTTAGAAAATCAACTTCAGACCGAGCTGAATTACACGCGGACTGACGCTTGTTGCCGTAATCCAGCCAAAGTTGCCCTTGCTTGCATCCGGCAACGCCGGTCCGATCGGCACGGTTTGAGCGCCGTTCGGATCAAGGAATTGCGGATGGTTGAAGAGGTTGAAGAACTCAGCCCGAAATTGCATCGAGACGCGCTCGGTAATGGCGGTAGTCTTCTGCAGGGTCGCGTCGAAGTTGAACTGGCCCGGACCCAGAACGATACCGGGGCCTGCGTTGCCCCAACCAGTTGCTGTGGCATCGCCAAAGGCGACCACCGGAGGAGCGCAAAAGGCAGAGTTGTTGAAATAGCCTTGTTGGCCTGGACCGCCGAGCCGCTGCGTGATGCTCCCAGAGCTCGTAAGATCACCGTAGGTGACGCCAGGGCACAAATTCGCCCGGCTGAAACCGCTTTGCGTGGTCCCACCGGTACCGATTCCGTAGGCCGCGCCTCCGCGCGAATCGATGAGCGTAATGGAGTCGCCACCCTGGATTGTCGTAACGCCAGAGAGGTTCCATCCGTTGAGCACTTTGCCAGCGAAACCGCTGTGCTGTCCAAGCGGCAGGTCCCAAGCGTAGTTGAGGATAAAGCGCTGTGGCCGGTTGAAGTAGGAGGGACCGAACTGCTGCTCCAGGTTTCTCGGGTCGCCGCTGTTGGCGGTATTTTGCAGGGAGTCGGTGAGCGACTTACTCCACGTATACGATCCTTGCAGGTTGAATCCGTGGGAGAACTGTTTGCGCACCGTGACCTGCAAGCTGTTGTAAGACTCCGTCAGATCGTAGGCTGTTCCTTGCAACCCGGTCGGCTGCCAGCCTAGATACGGAACTCGCAGAGCGGCATTGGCCGAGGTATTGGTGGTAATTCCGTTGATCGGAGCGGTTGGGCTGGCCAGGAACGCCGTGTTGTAAGCGTCATGGTTATAGTCGGTCAGATTGATGCCGTTCGAGCCGACAAACCCGGCTTCCAGAACCCACTGTGGTGCAAATTCATACTGAAAGTTCAGGTTGTACTGACGGACAGTCGGGGTATGAGTCGAAGCATCAAGGAAGGGCGCGTTCAGGCCCGAAGTATCGCATACGGGCGCGCAGGGCGCGGCGAGGTTGGCATAGCGCTGGGCAAACTGCCCCACCACAGGCACGGCTGGAAAGGGATTGGCGAGTGTGAAAGCACCTGCCGCAGGCCCGGAATAGTCCAGTGTCACGGCGTACGGGTTTCCCTGCTCAACGGAGTGAACGAAGCGATCAGCTCCGACGCGATCGTAGAAGATCCCCGCACCACCACGGACCACTAGTTTACTGTTGACCTGATAGGCGAAGCCAACTCGCGGTCCGAAGTTGCTATACGGCGGGTGATTGGGAATAGGCAAACTGCTGTTGCTTTGCACGACACCGGGAGGCAACGGCCCCCAGGTCGAAGTCTGATAGTTGCTCGGCACTACCCAGCCGCCATAGTTTGCTGCATTGCCAAGCGGCGCACTGGGCACCTGGGAATTGGGCACCATGTAGCGAAGTTGCGGATTCGTGAGGTTGCCGTACTTGTCGCTCAACGTGCCGTCGAATTCCCATCGAACGCCTAAGTTTAAGGTCAGTTTATTGCTCACCTTCCAGTCGTCCTGGACGAACGAGTTCATGTTCGGCAGCCGGTAGGCATGGACGATGCCGTCCGGTCCGCTGCGCGTGCAGAACAGGCACTGCAGAATGTTGCCGTTCGATCCGAGCAGCAGATCCGGAATACCGCCCATGATGAGAAATCCGCGTTCGAGGCCTGCAAACACGATGTTCCATTGCGTTTCTTCATATTCGAAGCCAGCGCGGATGGTGTGTCTGCCATGGCTCCAGGAAATTTGATCGGCGATCTGCATCTGCGTGGTGGGACTGAAGGAGGGATTCAAACCGCCAAATAGATTCGCGAATCCAAACGGCGCCATCAAAATGAACGGCGGCTCCGATGCACCGGGGCCGGTGTTGATACCGCCCTTTGCCAGCGCTGGAATCATCGGTGTGATCCCGAGCGCCTGATCGGTTGCTCCGCTGGGCTGCGTGTCGGTGGTTATGGCCACGTTCCGCTGCATCGAACCGCGCAATTCGTTCACGAAGTTATTAGTCACCAGCGTAGTCAGCTTGATTACGGCAGCCGTGTTTGCATAGTAGCTGTGGTTCGGCGTGCCGGGCAAAAAGCCGTTTAGAGTGATCGTTTCTGGATCGCGTGAGTAGAAATAGCGCATGGCCAGCGTGTTTTTGCTGCTGATCAGGTAGTCGCCGTTGACGATGACTTGGTCCTCCCGAAAAATGGCGGGGCTGCTAAAATTCTCGAGCTGGAACCCGTTGGTGCCGGAACCCGGGATGTAATAGCTGCCATCGGCATTCTTCAGCTGAAGAATGTTCAGCGCTACAGGGCTGAGGTTGGATCCGTCGCAATTATCGTGGGGAGAGGAACGCCCAGATTCCGCAGAAATGGATTATAGAGACCTTGGGTGGCGCCTGGATGATTGGCCGGACACATCGCTTCGCCCACAGAGAGCGCGGTGCGAACACTGGGAAGGGGCGGAACATTTACGCCGGAGGTATTACCTTGGGGCGCGACACTCATTGCGGGATCGCGTTCCCTGGTAGCTGCCAAAGATGAACAGCTTGTCCTTCTTGATAGGGCCGCCGATGACGCCCCCAAATTGGTTCTGATTTAGGACTTGCTTTGTATTTGCCGCCGTTCGGATTGCGAGCGTTGTAGAAGAAATCGTTAGCGTTTAACTGCGCGTTACGGAAGAACTCAAAGGCGGTGCCATGCCAGGCGTTGGTCCCGGACTTGGTCAGCACGTTTACGTTGGCGCCCGGGTTGCGGCCGTAGCTTGCGTCGTAAGTAGAAGTCTGGATCTTAAATTCCGCGATGGCATCCGGATTGGGTATGCCGATGCCGGTGTAAATCCCGGAATCATTGGAACTGCCGCTATTCGCAATGTTATCGATGGCGACGCCGTCCATTTGGAAATTGTTCTGAGCCGGGTCGTTGCCGTTCACGCTCATGTCCTGGGTGGCCTTGCCGAAGGTAGTGGCATTGCTCACACCCACGTTGGCTCCCGCAGAAAGCCCGAGAATCTGCGTATAGTTCCGATTCGCTAGCGGCAGCGCCGTCACCGTTCTCGATTCAACCGTGGTGCCGAGGGAGGAAGTTGCCGTTTGCAACGTTTCGGCGGTCGCCTCTACAGTTACCTGCTCGGACTGTGCGCCTACTTCCAAACTGCGATCGAGCGTGGGCGTTTCCGTCACGTTGAGAGTGACCGCTCCCGACTTCAGCCGTCTTGAATCCCGATGCCGCAAAGCGAACTTTGTAGCTGCCCGGTGGCAGCAGCGAGAACTTGTAGACGCCGTCCGATCCGGTGGTACCATGTCCGGGTTTGGCCGGTGTCGTTGCTGGTTATGGTGACGGTCACATTGGGAATGGCCGCGCCCGAAGGGTCTGTAATGGTTCCTGTGAGGCTGGACGTTCCGGCCGATTGAGCCATCAGGGACGGCACGCAAATCGCAAACGACACGGTCAAAATGGCTACCAGAGCGAGCTGCCAACGAAGCAGCGTTTTGAATCTCATAATCCCCTTCTCCTTGTAAGTCCTCTACGTTGAGTCTTTTTAGTTCCTTTAGCGTCTTACGTACGCGATCGACATGGCTATGTTGGGAACGCTGACAAAAGAGTGCTGAACCCCGACCTGCATGCAACCCCACTCGACCATTGGTTACAGGGATTGTATGCCAGATCTAAGGCGAAGGAGGATCAAAACGGCGGCAAATTTAACGGCGGGAGTAACGGGGAGGCACTACAGAGCGACTCGGAAGCCGAGTTGGCTGCGGCCGGGAGACCACAGCCAACCCAGATGGAATGCCTAGAAAACGTACTTCAAAGCAAATTGGATAATGCGCGGACCTACGGACGTCGTGGTGATTTGTCCGAAGGTGGCCGGTGTATCCACGGCAAGAAACGGATTCGAGAATTGAGCGTGATTGAAGGCGTTAAAGAACTCCGCCCGGAAGATCACCTGCTGCCGCTCCGTGATGTTGGTGGTCTTGATCAGGGAGATGTCCCAATTGAATTGGCCCGGGCCGAGGAGAATGCCCGCTCCCGAATCGCCAAACAGCGTGGATCCATCGGGAGAAAACGGAGCCACGGGCGGGGCGATCATCGGACAATTGCCCATAGGCGTAGCAAACGCATTCGGGTTGAGATAGCCCGGCCCGCCGCTTCTCCCGCCCAGTCTGGACTCGATGCCACCTGGAGTGGAGATGGAGCTATACGAGGCTCCCGGGCACACCTCCGCACGAGCCGTGTCGTAGGTTCCGAGGGCATACACGGTGCCGCCTCGCTGGTCGGTCACCGTAAGGGGCGTTCCGTTCTGAACGGTTGTGACGCCGGACACATTCCATCCGCTCGCTAACAGGCCGAGGCCGCCGGAGTGCTTCCCAAACGGCAGATCGTAGCTGTAGTTGACCACGAAGCGCTGCGGATGGCTGAAGCCAACCGGACCATATTGCTGTGCCAACGCTGTCGGAAGATTGCTGTTCGCGCCGGAACCGGTGGCAATCGCCCCAATATCGCTGAGGTCTTTGCTGTAGGTGTAGGACGCCTGCATCAGGAAGCCGTGAGTGATTTGCTTTCTGACGGTCACCTGTAGGCTATTGTAGTTGGCGATGCCATCAAAAGCGGTTTCATCGATTCCCGGCGCACTATAGCCGAGATAAGGCACTCGCAAAGCCGCGTTGGCCTGGGTATTGGTAGTGATTCCGTTAATGGGGTTGGTGGGGCTGGCCAGCGACGGGTTGTTGACGGAATGATACTGATCCAGCAGGTTGATGGAACTCGATCCCACGAAGCCCGCCTCCAATATCCACGACGGAGCGAATTCATATTGGACGTTGACATTGTACTGGCGGGTCAATGGAGTGTGGAGAGCCGTGTCGAGCGTGGGAGTGTCTAATGCCGAAGTTGCGCCCGTGGCAAAATTCGCCCAGCGGGAGGCAAAAGTTCCTAGCGGGGTGGTGGGATATGGATTCGCATTGGTGTACGGAAATGCAGCCGGGCCGCTGTAATCCAGCGTCACTGCGTAGGGATAACCTTGTTCCAATCCGTGCACAAACGCTCCGCCACCGATGCGGTCATAGAAAAGCCCAGCGCCGCCGCGAATCACCAGCTTTCCGTTGCTCGTGGGCTGCCATGCAAAACCAAAGCGCGGGGCAAAGTTATCAACAGGAGGTCCGGACGTCACAGGCAGGGTGCGGTTCGAAACCAGGACCCCGGCCGGTGGTTGCGGATAGTGATTGGTGTAATTGCTCGGCACGACATAACCAGCCAGGCCGGGACCGGAAGTGGTGGGTCCGGTCGGCGGAATTGGAACGGTTTGAAGCTGGGGTATCGAAATGTTGGTGAGGTTGCCGTACTTGTCGGAGTACGTGCCATCGTATTCCCATCGGAGGCCCAAGTTGAACGTCAAGCGCGAGCTGACTTTCCAGTCGTCTTGGACGAACGCTGTCTGGTTATTCTCCTGATAATTGTGAATGATTCCGTCCGGTCCGCTGCGGACGCAGAACAGGCACTGCAGAATATTGCCGTTCCCGCCGACCGCCCAGTCTTCAAACGTTCCGTAGAACAAAAATCCGCGCTCCAGGCCTTGGAACGAGATTGGCCACTGAGCATACTGGAACGAATAGCCGGCGCGAATGGTGTGCTTCCCATGAGACCAGGAAATCTGGTCGCCATACTCGACTTGATCGGTGGGACTGTTGTCGGGGTAGAGCGACCCGTTGAGAGAGGGACCGTTGAATATAGTTGTGACCGGGAGTTCGGTTTCAGTCGGCACGATCGTCGCCTGTCCGATGGATTGCGGGGTAACCGGTGTCGAGTCGCTGCCGTGCGAGCCGTTGCGTTGCCCGGCGGCATGGAGTTCGTTCACCAGGCTATTGGTGAGCAACGTTGTGAGTTTCACAACGGCGTTGATGTTGCTGTAATTGAGTGCGATGGGAGTACCAATGGGGCTGTTCGAAACACCGGTGATGCCAGGATTGAACGGCAGATTCTGCGGGTCCGCGGTCCAGAAATACCTTACCGCCAAGGTGTTCTTGGAATTGATGATGTAGTCGGCGTTGGCGATTAGTTGATGTTCCGTGAAGGTGGCCGGATCGGTGTAGTCCACCGGTCCCCATTGTCCCGTGGGATTGCTTGGAATGTAGAACTGTCCGTTGGGGAGTTTCACGTTCATCTCCGCCAGCGACACAGGGCTTATGTTGGAACCGTTACAAGCTACTCCGGGACCGCCGAAAAAGGTGTTGTACGCGGGGTTGCCCGGATGATTCGACGCGCACAAAGCCGCGCCGAGGTTCGCCGCCGAGCGATCGGCCGGCAGCGGGAACAAATAGACGCTGCTAGAGCCGCCATTGGTGATGCCGTTCTTCTGCCGCGTCTCCTGATAATCGGCGAAGAAGAACAGCTTGTCCTTCTTGATCGGACCGCCGATGGAGCCTCCGACTTGATTCTGGTTCAGGACTTGCTGTACGCCGCCGCCATCCCGATTGTCGAAGAAGCTGTTGGCGTTCAAATCCGTATTGCGGAAAAATTCCCATACGCTTCCGTGAAACTGGTTGCTACCGGAGCGCGTGACCACGTTCACATTGCCGCCAGGATGCCCGCCGTAGCTGGCGTCGTAGGTGGAGGTTTGGATCTTGAATTCTTGAATCGCATCCGGATTGGGAATGCCGATGCCGCCATAAATTCCGGAGTCGTTCGCCGAACCCGTATTGGCCGTGTTGACAATGGAAACGCCATCCATCTGGTAATTGTTGTTGCCCGGATCGGCGCCGTTGACGGAGATGTCCTGGGTTCCTTTCCCGATCGCGGTGGCATTGTTCACCCCGACATTCGCGCCGGCCGCCATGGTCAAGAGCTGCGTGTAGTTGCGATTGCTCAGGGGAAGTCCAACCACCTGCTGTGAAGTGACTGTTGTTCCCAACGTGGAGCTCTGGGTTTGGAGTGCTTCACCCGCGGCTTCCACGGTTACCGACTCGGCCTGGGCGCCCACCTCGAGCGTCCGGTCCAATTCGGGCGTCTCGGTAACGTTCAACGTCACGGCGGCGACTTCAGCCGTCTTGAACCCGGTCGCGCTGAAAGATGCTCTATAGCTTCCGGGCGGCAAAAGCGTGAACTTGTAGGTGCCATCCGGTCCCGTAGTGGTGGTGCGGGTTTGGCCCGTGGCGTTGTTGCTGATTGTAACGGTGACGTTCGGGAGAACCGCACCCGAGGGGTCTGTAATGGTCCCGGCCAGAGCCGAGGTTCCTGCTGACTGCGCCATGAGGAATGGCGTGCAAGTCGCAAACAACAAGGTCAACATCGCTACGCAAGCGAGCCGCGAACAGAGCAGCGTCTTGGATCTCATACTTCCCTTCTCCTTTGTAAGTCCCTTACGTTGAGTGAGTTACTCGAACAATGGCCCACTTCGGGCACCCGGCTGATCTCGTTTTGCTCAGGGACGGTGGACAGGCAGTACTTGACCCAGCCTCATATACGACCCACCGAACCATTAGATGGATTGTATTCTAAATCTAGGCTAGTTACAGTCTAAGCAGCGTCAAATTTGCGCATGAATAGCTCCAGCCTAGCTTTTACACAGATTGTATCCTGGGATACATACAGGCCGCCTGACCCTGGAGAGTCCGCGCGAGAATCCCAACTTGAATTTACGCGCCGAAACAAGTTTGCAGTCCGGTGTTTCGGGACCCGTTCTGGCGCCGTCTCCGCCAGAACCGCAGTCTCGCTCCTCAGCAATCTTTTGCGTTGGCAACGATATGTGATATAATCCGCTGCACTGAAGCAAGAGCGCGTCAAAGTCTGACTTGGGGAAGTAACGGGAAGGCGCTTTCAATGGAACAGATTACGTTCGGGCCGTTTCGGCTCGACACTACAACTACGACACTGCTGCGAGACGGCCAGGAGTTGGAACTTCGCCCCCAGGCCTTTCATGCCCTGAAGGCCCTGATTCACAACCGAGGCCGGTATGTCGGCTACGCGCAGATGATCAATCAGGCCTGGGATGGGAACCTGGTTTCCAAACACACCGTCGCCGTGACGATCGGCGAAGTCAAGAAGATCTTGGGCGAGTTCGGTCCCTGGATCAGTTACCGGCCCAAGCTGGGGTATCGGCTCGAGGTACCGCACTCCGACGACCTGGTCAAGCAAGGCTGGCACTTCTGGAGCCGGCGCACGCGCGAAGGCTTCGAAAAGGCCTTGGACTGTTTTCAGCAGGGGGCTGTCGAGAATGCTTCCGATTTCCGGGCATTCGAAGGCATTTCGCTGTGTTACCTGATGCTGGGCACCTACGGAATGCGCATGCCGCGCGAGATGTATAGCGGGTTCCTGCAGGCGCACAAACGGGCAGTCGAGCTGTGCGGTCTCACGCCGGAACGCCGCGCCGATCGCGCGCATGGCTTGCATGTTTTCGAGCATCGGTTCGACGAGGCTGAAGCGGAGTTGCTGCGAGCCCAGCAGGAAAGCCCGGACTCGCCGGAAGTCTACGTCCGGCTGACCATGCTGTACGTCACGCAGAACCGTCTGGACGATGCTTTGAACATTTTGCTCTCGGCGCGGATAACGCACTCGTTGTGGCCCACCGTGCCCGCCAATGAGATACTGATTCGCTTTTGCCGGCGCGAGTACGACGCGGCGGTGGCGTGCGGAAAGAGGGCGCTCGAGCTTCACCCCTATCTTTATCTGGCGCGGCTGTTCTATGGCGAAGCGCTGGAATACGCCGGCAAGTTCAATGAGGCGCTGGAACAGTACCGGCTGGCAACCGTTATGTCGCCGGACCTGGGCTGGCTGCGCGCGTACGAGGGCAAATGTTTGGCGCGGCATGGGCGCCGCAAGGAAGCCCAGAAGATCCTCGCCGAGCTAAACCAGACGCGCAAAACGCAGTACGTGGACGCCTATTACATGGCGCTGCTCCTGGATGCGCTGGGCGATCGCGATCAGGCTTTTCAGGAGCTGGAACGCGCCTACCACGAGAAGTCGGTTGCGCTGTTCATGCTGGGCGTCGATCCGAAATTGGACGACTTGCGCCAAGACTCCCGGTTCGCGGTTTTGCGCGACAAAATCTTCGGAAGCAGGGAGGTCGGGCCGCGCGCGGTCAACGCCTAGCGTACACCGCTCAGCGGAGAGTATCGTGGACGATTCGGCCACCGACCACGGTCAGTACCGACCTGATCCCTCTGATCTGTTCGTCGGACACTTTGGCTGGATCGAGAAAATCATCGTTGAGCACAACTACGTCGCCGAGCTTGCCCGGCTCGATCGATCCGAGTTGGTCCTCTTCGCGAAGGAACCAGCCGTTATTGGCGGTGTAGAGCCGCAGCGCTTCCATGCGAGTGAGCATCTGGCCAGGATTAATGAGAGTACCCGCGGCATTCTTCCCAGTCACCATGTAGTAAATCATCAGCCAGGGATCGAGCGTTGAGATCTGCGCCGCATCCGAGCCCGCGCCCACGTGAATTCCGCTGTCCACGATCATGCGCATGGGCGGTCCCGCGCCGGGCCCTCCCGCCAGATATTCGAAAGGATGCAAAGCGATCCCGGCCCCCAGCGCTTTGAAGCGATCCACGGTCTCGCGATCGATCTTCGGAACGTGCGCAACGGACCATCGCAAGTTCGCGATGGGCGTGACGGCGTTCACCTTTTCAAACGTGCTGGCGGTCAGTTGATCCTCCGCCAGCGACAGGCTGTGTTGCTGGAACGGCCAGCCGTCCTTGGCGACGAGCTGCAGGGCTTTTTCGTAATTGGCCGGCGGCGTCACCTTTCCGAATAGCGGCCAGACGGTGGCGAATTCGCCGACGCCGGAGATCCGTAGCATGTCGTCGCCCAGGCCGTCGAACGCGTTGCGCAGCCGCTCGCTCAACAGGGGAATCTCCGGCTGCGTATCCATGCTAAGGAAAAACACGCGAAGCCGCGCGGCCATGTTCTTCTCGCGGTGAAGCGCGAGGAACGCATCGTACATATGGAATGGATCGGCGCTGGCCAGGCTGTCGAACACAAACGAATCCTCAATGTCGGGGAGGCCGGGAATGACGAACGCGCCCATGTCGACGTCGGTGGTTACGCCGACGCTCGCAGAATACGCGAGCGCATCCATGGTCCCGCGCTTCTTGTCTTCGAAAGTTTGGATGGAGCGAAGTGCGTTCAATGCCGCGATCGAGGGTGCATTGGCGGCGATGGCGCCCGTGGCGCTGACCTCGATTCCCTTCCCCGCAAAGAAGGCCTTGCCCAAGCTGTTGGTCGCAGCAGGACCGGTGAAAGCCAGGAACAACAGCACGGGATGATTGGGCGCTGCCGCGTCCAGCTCTTCGAGCGTCGGCAGGCGCTTCTCGGCGAACTGAGCCGGGTTCCATCCGCCCATCGCCGTGATGAACTTGCCGGGCGGCACGGATTTCGAGCGCGCTTCGATGGCGGTCTGTACATCTTTGATTGAAGCCGCGGTCTCAAGCCGCGTGTCGTAGCCGGGGCGCAGGCCGAGCAACACGATGTGATTGTGATTATCGATGAGCCCGGGCACGGCCGTGCGTCCGTGCAGATCGATGGTCTTGGTACAGGAGCGTAGCTTTCCACCTGTAAAATCAAAGCGCCCGTTCTGGATGACGACCGAATGCAGAACGGAATTGCGCCCGTCCATGGTAACGATTTTTCCGTTGACCAGGCGGAGGTCGCGGGAGCCGGCGCAGGGGCCGGAGTCGGCTGCAAATGCCAAGAGTGGAAGGGCGATGGCGGCGAAGAGAAGCTTGGCTGTGTTCACATTTTCCTCTCCACAAATGATACGTCAAGGCATCCAGTACACGTCGTCGCCGCATATACTGAAAGTGCAATGACCACGGCGTCCCCAGCAGCGGGCATCAGCCCGGAATTCATCGATCAGATCCGCGCCAAACTCGCCCGCACAACAGTCAGCCACTACATCAATAACGAATGGCGGGAAGGCGCCCGCGGCGAAACTTTCGAGACGCTGGATCCTTCCACGAATCGTGTTCTGTCGCAGGCCTGGCGCGGGCACGCAGAGGACATCGATCGCGCGGCCAAAGCGGCTCACGCGGCGTTTGCAAAGTGGGGCCACGGCAAAGCCAAGGATCGCAAGAAATATCTGCTCAAAATCGCGAGCCTGATCGAGAAGCACGGCGACGAGCTGGCCACTATCGAGTGCCTGGACGCCGGGCAGGCGCTCAAGATCGTTCGCGCGCAAATCGCGCGCACGGCGGAAAACTTCAGCTTCTACGCCGAATACGCCGAGAAGGCCATGGACGGCCGCACCTATCCAGTCGATCAGCGAGTGGCTGAATTACAGCCTGCGCGTGCCGGTGGGCCCGTGCGGCATCATCACTCCGTGGAATGCGCCCATGATGCTCTCCACCTGGCGCATCGCTCCGGCGCTCGCCACCGGCAACACCGTCATCTTGAAACCGGCCGAGTGGTCGCCGCTGACCGCGTGGAAGCTCGCGCAGATAATCCAGGAAGCCGATCTGCCGCCCGGCGTGTTCAACGTCGTGCAAGGCTTCGGCGAGGAGGCCGGCGCGCCGCTGGTGGCTCATCCGCTGGTTCCGCTGATCACGTTCACAGGCGAAACCACCACCGGGTCCATCGTCATGAAGACCGGAGCCGACCAGTTGAAGCGCTTGTCGCTCGAACTCGGCGGCAAATCGCCCGCCGTGATTTTCGCCGATGCCGATCTCGACCGCGCACTCGACGCCACGGTCTTCCAGATCTACAGCTTCAATGGCGAGCGCTGCACCGCCAATTCGCGAGCGCTGATCGAAGAATCGATCTTCGACGAATTCGTTCAGGCTTTGGCGGCGCGGGCCGCCAAAGTGAAGGTGGGCAGCCCGCTCGATCCCGACACCGAAGTTGGACCTCTGATCCATCCCGAACATCGCGATCGCGTGCTGGGCTACATCGAAATTGGCAAGCAGGAGGGCGCAAAACTTCTGGTGGGCGGCCAGCGCGTGGGTTCGGAAGGCAACTACGTGTCCCCTGCCCTATTCACGGGCGAGAACCACATGCGCATCGCGCAGGAAGAGATCTTCGGTCCAGTGCTGACCGCCATCCCGTTCAAAGATGAAGCCGACGCGCTGGCCAAAGCCAATGACGTGAAGTACGGCCTGGCTTCTTACGTTTGGACTCGACGACGTGACGCGGGCGCACCGCATGGCGCTAGCGCTCGAAGCTGGAATGACCTGGATCAACAGCCACAACGTGCGCCATCTTCCCACGCCGTTTGGCGGCGTCAAATTCAGCGGGACGCATCGTGAAGGCGGCGAACATTCTTTCGAGTTCTACACCGAGCTAAAACACATCGCGGTTCCGCTGGGATCGCACGCCATCCCAAGGTTTGGAAAAGGGTGACCTGGAAAAGGATAACTATGACATTCCCCCGCGTGATTCGCATCGGCCACGTTGTTCTGTCGGTTGCCGACTTGGCCGCATCGCGCCACTTCTACGTCGATCTGCTCGGCTTCAATGTTGTGCATGAAACCGATCGCGCGTTGTATCTCCGCGGAGTCGAAGATCGCGAATGGAGTCTGAAGCTGGAACTCGGCGCGGAGCCGGGCGTGCGGCAACTGGCATACAAAGCTGGTTCCGAAGCGGCCCTGGATGAGATCGCGGCCATCGCCAAAGCAGAAGGACTGCCGCATCGCTGGGAGAGCGATATCGACCGCCCGCGCGTGCTGCGCATGCAAGACCCGTTCGGTTTTCCGATCGCGTTCTACTACACGTCGGTGAAACATCCCTGGCTTCTTCAACGCTTCGATCTGCACCGCGGCCCTGGCATCCAGCGCATCGATCATATTAATGTGCTCTCGCCACAGGTGAAGCAACTCAGCGAGTGGTACCAGCGGCATCTGGATTTTCGTTTAACCGAATACACCGACGACGACGAAGGCCGCGTCTGGGCTACGTGGATGCAGCGCAAAGGTCACGCGCATGATCTCGCAACCACCAACGGCGCCGGGCCGCGCCTGCATCATTTCGCCTATTGGCTGCCCGATGGCGCGCGCATTTCGCAACTGTGCGATATTTTGGCCGGTGCATTTGAGACCGATCGTATCGAGCGCGGGCCCGGCCGGCACGGCATCACGAACGCTTATTTCCTATATCTGCGCGACCCCGACGGCCACCGCATCGAGCTCTATACGTCCGACTACCTGAGCGTCGATCCGGATTTCGAACCGATCCGCTGGCAGTTGCACGACCCTCGGCGGCAGACGCTGTGGGGCGGCGCCGCGCCCAAGAGCTGGTTCCTGGAAGGCAGCGTGGTGGAGGCGTTTCGATGGCGGCTGGGTGAAAGTGGAGCAGTCGGAATTGCAGGGCCTGCCGGCGTACGTGCGCTGACCGTGGAAGTTCATCTAGTCGACGGCACCTACGAACTGTTCCGGCACTACTACGCGCTACCGTCCGCGCGCGATTCGGACGGCCGTGAAGTGGGCGCGGTCCGAGGGGTCCTCGCGTCGGTGCTAGGCATGATCAGCGGCGGCGCCACTCACGTCGCCGTCGCGACCGATCACGTCATTGAATCATTCCGGAATGGGCTCTGGCCGGGATACAAAACCGGCGAAGGCGTCGAGCCCGACTTGCTGGCGCAGTTTCCGTTGCTCGAAGAGACGCTTGCGGCCGCGGGCGTGGTGGTCTGGCCGATGGTCGAGTTTGAGGCCGATGACGCGCTCGCTGCTGCAGCGGCTGTGGCGGACCGCGACGCGCGCGTGGATCGCATCATCATCTGTACGCCCGACAAGGACCTCGCGCAATGCGTGCGTGGCACGCGAATCGTTCAACTGAATCGTCGAACCCGCGTGACGATCGACGAAGCCGGCGTGATCCAAAAGTTCGGCGTGCCGCCGGCCTCCATCCCAGACTACCTGGCATTAGTTGGCGACGCGGCCGACGGCTATCCCGGCCTGGCGGGCTGGGGAGCGAAGTCCACCGCCGCAGTCCTTGCCAAGTTCGGGCACATCGAATCGATACCCGAAGACTGGCGCGAATGGCACGTGAATGCCGCCAACGCGAGCGCCCTCGCTCACACGCTATCAAGCGAGCGCGACCAAGCGCTGTTATTCCGAACACTGGCCACTCTACGAACCGACATCGCGCTCTTTGACGACGTGGACCAACTCCGCTGGGACGGCCCGACGCCCGAGTTCCCAGCGATCGGAGCGCGATTCGATGCCGCCATTACAAACAAGGTTCCGGCTCGGCCCCGGCGTTGACCCCGCCCGCGCAAACTTTCGATAATTACTGAGTATGCTTAAACAATTCTCTGTGATTTTCATGTCGCTGGCGCTGTGCTGGCCGGCGGCTGCTATCGAAGAACGCCACGGCATTCTGGTGGGCGTGGTCCTAAAGCTGGACGCCGGCGCGAAAACCGTCGCCGTCAAAACGGCCGATGGAACCGAACACACTCTCCACTTCGTGAAGCGATCCACGGTGCATGGCGCGGAGGCCGTTGCCAAGGGGTCCGAGGACGCATTTCATGGCTTGAAAGAAGGCAGCGAGGTTGCTGTGCACTATACGGCCAAGGGCAGCGTCGAAACGGCGGAAGAGTTTGACCGCATTGGCAAGGACGGTCTCAAAGCTACCGACGCAACCGTCACTCACATCGATCGCGGCGCCAAGACATTGGGCGTAAAAACCGCCGATGGAACCGAAGAGACCTTTCGCCTGACCGGCAGCGCCGCCGCAGACGCGGGAAAAGACATCGCGGCGGGCACGGAAAAGTCCACAAAGGTGACCGTCTACTATACAGAGGAAGGCGGTCACAAAATCGCCCACTTCTTCAAGAAGGCGATTTAGCAAGAAGACAACTCAACGGGGCCGCCCACATCTCGCGTGGCCCCTAAGTTCCTCCTGCCACAAACAGGGCGATAATATTGTGCGTCCCACCGCCCCAGGTTTCACGTACTCATCTTTAGAAGCAATGGCGACGGCCCGCTCAGCGACGGAAGCGCAAGCAGAGGCCGCGCCCGAGATGACTTTCGCCGAAGTGCTGCGGGCCAATCAATCGATGGTATTCAGCCTCGCCTATCATTTTCTGCGGGACGCCGGCGCCGCCGAAGAGGTCGCGCAGGATGTGTTTTTGCGTCTGCATGGCAAGTTGGATGATCTGGAGAGCCCAAGGCACGTGATCTTCTGGCTGAGAAAGACCACGAGTCATCGCTCCATTGATTACGCACGCAAGCGCCGGTCGCACCTTACCGTTTCGCTTGACGATGTGGCGGAACCGTCGATCGCCGGGCAGGAAACTGATCCGCTGCTTAACCGCCGGCTGCGGCAGTTGATTGCGTCTTTGCCCGAAAAGCCGCGCATGGTGATGGTACTCCGCTATCAGGAAGATTTGACGCCGGATGACATCGCCGAGGTGCTGGACATGCCGGTGCGGACGGTGAAAAGTCATTTGCAGCGGTCGCTCGCGATGCTGCGTGAAAAGATCGATCGGAGCATGGGGGACATTCGGTGATGGAAGATTTTGAGCGGCAACTAAGAAGCGCGCTGGCTCGCAAGGAACAGCCCGCGTCGCTCGATGCCAAGGTGTTCGCGGCTGTCGCCAGGCAGCGATCCGAGCGGAGCGTTTTCTGGCGCTGGGCCGCGGAGATGACCGCCGTGGTTTTGATCGCCGGCGGATTCTGGTTGCGGTACCAGCACGAAACACAGGAACGCGCGGCGGGAGAGGCCGCGAAGGCACGGCTGCAATTGGCGCTCAAGATCACTGTTGCTCAGCTCTCGAAGATTCAAAAAACCGTACAGACATCGACGGAGGACGAATGATCGCAATCCGGACCGCACTCATCGCGTTGATCGCGCTCGCGCAGCTTGGCGCGCAGGAACTGAAACTGCCGGCCAGCCTGGATCGTCTGGCGGCGAAGGCCAGTGAAGTGGTGGACGTCACCATGGACGCCAATCTGCTTCAACTCGCCAGCCGCTTTCTCTCCGACAAAGACAAGGACGACGCCCAGGTCAAAAAGCTGATCGGCGGCCTAAAGGGCATCTACGTCAGGAGCTTCGAGTTTGAGAAGGCCGGAGAATATCAGGATTCCGACGTCGAGCCGTTGCGGACGCAGCTCCATACGCCGGCTTGGTCGCGGATTGTCGGAGTACGCAGCCACAAGTCGGGCGAGAATTCCGAAGTGTACCTGAAGACGGAAAGCAGCAAGATCAACGGCCTCGCGATTCTTGTGACGGAGCCCAAGCAGCTGACCATCGTCAGCATCGAGGGCACGATCGATCCGGATCAATTGAGCGAACTCGGAGGGCACTTCGGGATTCCCAAACTCGAGCTTGATCCGCAGCACAAGAACGGCAAGAGCGGAAAGGACGAATAATATGAAAGCGGCACTGATGGTTGCGGCCGGTTGTATGCTTTCCGGCGCCGTTCTACAGGGCGCCGAGCGTGAGTTCAACGATATTGTTCAAGCGATCTCCGATCAGTTGCATGCGCACCCGCTGCACATTCCTTTCTTTGGCCTGGTCAACTTCGCTGCGTCCGTGGCTCATCCCGCCGGAGTAAAACATCTCGACATCGCTTTATTCGAGAATTTGGATTTGGATGATCGCTCTGGCAGCGATCTCGCGGAAATCATTCGCTCGGCGGGCAGCGATTGGCGCCCGTTCGTCCGAGTACGCAATCGCCGTGAAAAGGTCCTCGTCTATATGGCGCAGCAGCGCAGCGATTGCAAATTGCTGGTGATCACGCTCGAACCGAGCGAAGCGACGGTGGTGGAGGTGAAGCTGAACCCGGAAAGTCTCGGAGTCTGGCTAAACGGCAACCGTAGCTTGCGACGTCTGCGGGCGAACCCTGAAACGTCTTGCGATGAGTGCGTCGAGCGCGAGCCTTCCGGGGCCGAAAATCAGGACGATCAGCGACGCCATTAAGAAGACGAAGGGCGCGGCGGCGGCAAACTTGTCGGGATCAGAGAAGAAAGATAGCAGCGCCTCATGGTCGCCGAGCCAGTAAGCCACGGCCATGTCGCAGGCCAGCAGGAACGCAATCAGGCGCGAGCCCAGGCCGACGGCCAACAGAATTCCGCCCGCGAACTCGAGCCCCGAAATGAAGTAAGCATTCAAGGCCGGTGCCGGAATTCCGAGGCTGGTGAAGTAGTTCGTCACCTTGCCGAGATCGCCCAACTTGCCCCAGCCCGTCTGCATCATTTGCCAGCCCCAGTACAAGCGGACCACGAGCAGGAACGGCGATTCCAGGCTAGAGGCCGCGCGCACGAACATTTCATATAGGTTCTGTATCTTTCGCATCACGCTTCTCCGCGGCACAACCAACCGAGTTGCGCCCAGTTCGCAAACCAGGTTTGAACTCGTTGCGGGTCCAAATCGGCAACGGTCTCCAATGCCTCGCCGATTGGCCTGCCCTGACCGATCGCCAGTAACAAGCGGGACTCGTCAGCATCCAGTCGCCGGTAGTAAACGGTGAATTCAACACGATGCACGGCAAGAAAAATCCGCTGCTGCTTCAGCCGTGCGTAGCGCCGGACAATGTGACGGCGCGCGGGCCGGCTAACTGCGTTGCTGGCGGCGCCATGTTCCTCCAAATGCTCGTTCAACTGATCCGCAGATTGTCCACCGGGTATTGCAACGCCAGCAGCTGAATGTGCGGCTGGAGCGCCAGCGCCAAATCGGGCCCGAGCTCAAGCAAATCCTCGGGACCCAGCGCCTTCCGCTCGGCGCCATCAAAGGCTTCGATATGCGCCCATTCCAGCCGAATCATGTCAAGGGCGAGCGCGAAATGCTTGCCCGCGAATTCGGGATGCTCCGTCAGCCACGCCTCCAGTCGTGACCCTAGGTTCCGCAGCGTGAACGACTGCGACGGACAATCGGTCGAGATAAGCATTCGCCAGCCGCTGGAACGCTCGCTCGCCGAGTATCGCGCACAAGCCGGGAAAATCTTCGTTGAACGAATCCAGAATGCGATACCAATACTGCCGGTGATAAATGCTGAGGCGCTCGTTGGCAGTCAGCCGGTCGTTTGGTTTCACCAACTGCCTGGCCTCGGCGCTGATAGACGAGTTGAACGGGCTCATCACCGCGCCGGCAACGCGCCGCTGAAACTGCATGAGATTCGTCATCACGCGGAACCCCGATGAATTGTCTCCGCCTTGCGCGCCTCAGCATGCACCTCGTCGAACGATGGAATGCGATCGTCCCATTCGAGCAAGGTCGCCGTCGGCCCGACGCGCCGGATCGCATGCTCGTAAAGCCTCCACACGGGATCGAGCACCGGATGATCGTGCGTATCGAGAATGTACTTCTCGAACTTGGAGTGGCCGGCGATGTGAATCTGCGCGACGCGCTCCGCAGGCACGCTGTTCAAGTAATCGTACGGATCGAAGCCGTGATTTTGCGACGAGACATAAATGTTGTTCACGTCCAGCAGAATGCCGCAATCCGCGCGCTCCACCACTTCGTTCAGGAATTCCCATTCGGTCATCTCCGAGACGTGGAACTCGGCGTAGCTGCTCACGTTTTCCACCGCGATGGGCACTTCCAGGAAATCGCGCGCCTCGCGAACTTTGCGCGCCGTTACCTCGGCCGCTTCGAACGTGTAGGGCATCGGCAGCAGATCGTGCGTGTAGCGGCCGTCCACGCTGCCCCAGCACAGATGATCGGTGAGCCACGGCGTCTTCGTGCGCTTCACCAGCGCCTTCAGGCGCCGCAGATGTTCGCGATTCAGCGGCTCGGCCGAGCCGAAATACATCGACACGCCATGCTGCACCACGCGGTATTGTTCGAGGATTCGATCCAGAATCGCCAGCGGACGCCCGCCATCGACCATGTAATTTTCGGAAATGATCTCGAACCAGTCGACCACCGGCTTGCGTTCCAGGATGTGCTGGTAGTGCGGAACGCGCAGGCCGATCCCGATCCCGTAATCGGTATTTCCGTTGAATCGATTGGCTGGCATGGGTCGAATCCTGGTGGGAAACGGGGCACGGCTCAGATCACTCGCGCCCCCCGTTGAAGGTGGCTACTTCTTGGAGCCGTCAGTGGCGCAACCGCCCTTGCCCTTGCAGGAGTTCTTGCCCTTGCAGCCGTTGTCGCTGGACTGCAGCCGCCCTTGCCCTTGCAGGAATTGAGGCCTTTGCAAGCGTGCTTTTCAACTTTGTCGGCCGCAGCCTGACCCGCGATAGGGCTGAGCACGGAACTCGCAGACGTGAGTCCGGAGCCCGATTGGCTGCTCGAGGGAAGAGTGGCCGCGCGGGCCACGGTGCCACCCAACAGGCCGGTGAAGGCCGCCGTGAGTAGCAGGGAACTTTTGGAAACTTTCATGACGTTATTCTCCTTTGTGAGGTTGTTACTCAATGAGTGTCCGGTTCAGCCGCCACTCGGTTAGGTATTCGATGTCCGGCGCCGAAAAGTCACGCCGGAAAAAACTAATCCACCGATCACACATACCAAGGTTACCGAAACGTGCCAGATCACGATATGGTAGACGTTTAAATTTGGACAATGGATTTCGAGGACTGTCAGGCCAGCCAGGCCCGCCAAGCCGCCGGCGGTGGCTCCTGTGAGCAAGGGCGAGAGCCCGGCGCCGCGCGTGAGCAGCAGCGCAAAAAGGAAAGCCGCCGGGATCGCGAATAGCATGCCGGTCCGGAAGCACGCCAAGCCGCTGCGGACGAACGTGAATTCATGGACAGGATGAAACATAAAAGCGAAAGTCGCCAGCAGGAACACAAACAGACCCGCGGCTAGCAGCGTTGTGCCTTTCGGATTCCTCGCAGCCGGTGTCATTTGACGCACCACGGAGAAGGCCAGCAACGCCGAAATGATTGCGAGCGGCGCGAATATCGCGATCCTTTGAAGATCACTGAGCGCGTGCCAGCCGAGCTGGCCAACCATCAAGCAGCCGATGCCGCAAACTGCAACGAAGACACCGGCGAAGCCCGCGAGATATACACCTGCCGGCGCAAGCGGCCGCACGGGCTTGAGATCGCGGACTACCTCAGCTTCGATCTGCTTCAGCCGGTCCGCCGGCAGAGGTGGGGACTGCTGGGAACTGATCAAGCGGTCCAATTCGCGGTCCGTCATCTCGCGTCCCTCCTCGCGCCCGGCGCTTGGAGCAGACTACGCAGCCGTTCGTACGCGCGATGCGCTTTTTGTTTTACCGATCCGACGCTGGACGAAGTCGCGCTAGCCACCTCTTCGAGACTAAGTCCGTTGACCTTGAGCATAGTGAGCACTTCGCGCTGGCTGGCGGGAAGCTCGGCGATCAGCTGGTCGAACGGCGGGAGGTCGCTCGGATCGTCGCTCGCGGCGGCCCGCTCCGGCAGAACCTCGGGCACGATCTCGCGCGATGCGATCCGGCGGCGCTTGCGATAGCTGTCCACGCGAACCCGCCGCGCGATAGCGTAAACCCACGGCAGAAGCGGTTCGCCCGAGCGATAGGTGTGCCGCACCCGATGGATTCGCAACCAGGTGTCCTGCAGCATGTCGCCCGCGTCGTCCGGGTTGCCCAGCTGGGCGGCGAAAAAGCGGTAGAGCTGCGGGCTGAGCTGCTCAATCAGCGCGGTTGCCGCGCCCGTGTCGGCCTGTTGATATCGAACCATGAGGTGCTCGATCGTGATCACGGAGGACTCGGAATTTATCCGGGACACCTCCAATTGTTGTTCGCTCGAACTGCCCATGGAGTTACGGTCCCCTGCCGCGGCAGCGACCATTATAGTTTAGCGAACCAAATCTGCCGGCTTTCCCGGCGCCGGAAGCCTTCGACTGGAACTAGGCGCCTTGCTGGGCGGCCTGTGCAAGCTGAGCGCGGATCGCCTTCATCTGGTCGCGGGTTCCCTTAGTGCGTTCGCGGCCGTGCGGGGTAGCATCGATCAACTTTTCCAGGTTGGCTGCGTATTGCGGTCCAAAGGCGGCCCGGATCTCACCCAGGATCGGCTCGATCTTCGCGAAGACCCCGATCTGCTCTCCGTTGGCGTCATTGAAAAGATCCAGATTTATGGCGCCACGATTGACCAGAGCGGCCGCCATGTCCCAATAGGTGACCACCATGCGGACGTGCCCGCTGTGCTCGCCAAAGATCGCGGCCTGAAAGTCGGCTAGGGTTTCCGGATTGAACTCACGGAAATACCAGTCGCGCGCCTTGCGCATGGTCTCTTCGCGCCGCAATTCGTACAGTTTGAGGATAAGTCCGGCTTCGTCTTGGATCGACATGGAATGGCTCCTTTTGCGAGTGTGGGCACTACGACGTGCCCTTCTAGACGATTCTAGCAAAGCTGGATTTCAGTCCAGTGTCTCGCTCAGAGCGCCAGCACTTGCTCGATTAGTTCGGCTTGGAGAACGCGTTCCGAGCGCCCATCGGGAGTAAGCCGCGTGATAGCCGCACCATCGGAGTGAAGCACGCAGCCATCGGGCGCCAGATCGAATGCCAATACGTTCCTTGCGATCACTTCAGTCTGGCCACTTGGCGCGCGCCGCACCAGTTCCCAGGACGACGGCACGCGGCTCTGTGCATCGTCTGATTGGTTTTGGGGCATCTGCGCCATTGCAAGATTTCCGTAGATGAAAGCTTGCCGCGGGTCAATTCTGCGCTGCACCGCTCCTTGTTTCGTAACCAGCGGCTTGCCCGTGTACATCATCGAGAAGATGTTGAAGTATTGAAAGACTGCCCGCGCCATCCGGAAAGGAAACAGGCCCGCATCCTTCAAGGACCCGAGCAGGCTGGCGTCGGGAATGCCGGATTCGTAGGGCTTCCGGATGTAGTAGAGGCTTCCGTCTTCCGACTGGCGTGGCTGCAGCAGGTCGCGGCCGGATTCCGAAGCGACCTCTTCCAGGTCCCCCGAATCTACGTCCAGTTGTTGAATCGAGCACGGCCCCAAGCCCGCGAAACGGCCGGAGGCGTCGCGCCCCACGCCCGCGCTCTGGAACACGATCCGCCGCTTCGGGCCGGGAACCCAGCGCGGAAGCTGGTCGAACGAGTCTCCTTCTGTTAGCTCAGTGAAGTCCGTCCCGCGCACCGGCAACACGGCGATGTTGGATTGCATGTTTTTGTGGAACGCGGTGACGGCCAGAGTGACTCCGTCCGCATGCAGATCCGCATGCCGGATGCGGAAATCGGCGGTGTGAAACAGGCGCGTCTCCACGCCTTGGGCATCCAAAAGGAAAATCCCGCTCACTGCGTCCGTTTCCATGGAGAACAGCAAATCGCCGTCCGTGCCGGCCGTTAATCCAGTTAACAGCACCGCCGTTTCGCTCCCGGAATGCGGTTGCTGGGCCCAAACGCCGCCCATGAACATTGCACCGCGACCCTGCGATTTCCACGCGTGCCGTCTCTCCAGAGAGGCCGTCCGCTCCCGCACTGTGCGTTCGTACTCGCTCTCGATGAGGCGTGTTGCGCCGTTCTTGCGCACATGCAGTTTTCGATTCGACAAGAATGCGAGCGCCGGCTCGGGCATACATCACACTTCGGCAGTTTCGGCCTGCTTCCGCGTAGGGGAAATAACTGAGTCCCGCTATTCCTGCGGTACGAACGGTGACTTCGCGCCATAGGGCAGCGCCGTCATCAGCGCTTCCACTTTGCGGATCATGCCGTCCTTGATGCGGAATGCCTCGCCAACATCGACGCTGAACGGGCGCTTGGCGGCGGCCATCATGTCGTGCTTCCCTTCTCCGGGCGTGTTGACGAACAGCACGTCGCCGCGATGGTTGAACATGAAGAAGCCGAAGCAATCCTGCTGCACGAGCTCGCGCACATTCTGCGTGCCGACTATCTCGCCAACCTTCTGCAAACCGTGGTGGAGGGGTTGTTCTTCTATCATCCGGCGGCCTGGTGGATCTCCGGCGTAATTCGCGCGGAGCGTGAGCACTGTTGCGATGACGCCGTGGTGGCACTGCGAGGGAAAGCGCAAGAATACGCCGCCGCGCTGTTGGCGCTGGAACAGAGGCGCTGGCGAGTTCCGCAAGCGGGGGTGGCTGCAACTGGAGGAAAACTGTCGCGACGCGTACAGCGCTTGCTGACCAAGCCAGACGCCGCCGGCAATCGTGCGCCGGTCCTGGCGGCGTCGTTGTTCGTGATTCTCTTGGGAGCCGGATTGATCATGCGGCAGCCTTTGGCCGCGAAACCGCAGGCGGCGAATTCCGAGGCCGTGCAACCGTGGGCGGCGATATCGCGGCTGAACTTGGTCAATCAGGCCGACGATGACGAGTGGCTCATTCAAGTGAAGTACATCATCCAGCCCGAGGAGCGCGATGCCTATAGCCGGTTGCAGACCGCCGGCGAACGGCAGCAATTTATCCAGCAATTTTGGGACAGGCGCGATCCTACGCCCGGCACTCCCGTGAATGAGTATCGCGCTGAATACGAGCGGCGCCTGGCGGTCGCGGATGCACACTTTAAAGACGGCGGCATCCCGGGATTCGACACCATTCGCGGCCAATTCTACATGACGTGGGGACCTCCGGATGAAATCGACACGCATGTCGACCCCGGCAATTGGCATTCGACCTGGACCTACCGGTATCTGGATGGCTTGGGCCCCGACGTCAACATCTACTTCACCGATGGTCCGATCTACCGGCTGGTCGCGCACTCGCCCATCGCCACCTTCGAAGGCGCTCCTATCGGCGCGACGCCGCCCATCCCCGGACAGCATATCTCGGTTGACGTGTACCCCAAGGGATTTGTGACGTTTTCGATCCCGACCGGCTTTACCAGCGGCCCCGTCGAATCCGTCCAAGAGTTGCTTTCAAGCAACGGAGCTCCGCTTTTTAGTTATCACATCAGCGGTTCCGAGGCAGGCGAGACGGAGGTTCTGCCTCCTGGTTCCTATGTATTTCGAGCCGCGTTGGCCGACAAAGGCGCGAATCAATCCTATACCGAGATAGTCAATTTCGAAGTGAAGTAGGCCGGGACGCAAGGCGGTCGCACGCCCCGGCACTCTTAGAGCTGTTCGGCCCTAGCTTCCTGCGCCAGCCGGCATGCCGATGTTACTGGACAGACTGTGCAACAGCCGCTGGCCGTCGGGACTTCCCAAGCCGGTGCAAGCATCCCAACCAGGTCCCGCCGAATACGCGCCGTTGTTGCCCACCGTGATGTCGCGCAATACGCCGTTCGCGCATTTGGTGTAGAGCACCGGATTCAGGAAGCCGCAATTGGCTCCCAAGCCCTGATTCAAGCGCGCGATCAGCGATGCCCACAACGGCGCAGCAGCGCTAGTTCCTCCGATCTGTTCGAGCTGCTTTCCATCAATGTGCATCACCACCACGCCGGTCTCGGGATCGGCCACCGCGGCGACATCCGGAACGCCCCGCCCGATCTTATGCGGCGGGTTTGCCGACGGCGGAACGCTGACGCCATTCTGATACGACGGCTTAGTGAAAACCGCACTGACACCGCCGCCTCCCGCGCCCTCGTCCTGCATCAGCTCGTTCCACACCGTCTCTTCCGCGATGGTTGGAGGCGCGCCGCTGGCGGCAACCAGCTTGGTTCCACCCACTCCCAGCACGAATGGACTCGACGCGGGAAAGTCCACGTGAGAGCCATTGCTCTCCTGATCGCTCGATCCGTCGTCGCCCGAGGCTACGCAGATGGTGATGCCTTTTGCCATGGCGCCCTGGAAAGCCTGGTTAACCACGCGAACGCCCATCTTCGACCACGCCCCTTGCGGGTCGTCTTCGGGATTGCCGTAACTGATGGAGATGATGGAAATCCCGTTATTGTCGGTGATCGCTTCGTGCAGCGCGTCGAGCCAACCTTGGCTGGTAAATTCGGTGAAGTACATAAAGATGTTGGCACCCGGTGCGACCGAGCCGACCACGCACATGTCAAGCATCACTTCACCAGTGGAATCGCCTTGCTGGCCGGAAGCTTGCGTATCGGGTCCGGGATCGTTGCCGGGGCCTTGTACCACCACGTCCTTGATCGACGGCGTTTTCCCACCCAGCACCTGCTCGAAGTAGGTCTTGAGCGCGGGCAAGCTGTACCCGCCGTGCGGATCCTGGCTTGGTGCGCCGTTGAACGCAAAGATCGCGATGTTTTGCTTCGTTCCGTCCAGGTTGGCGGGGTAGTTGTACAACTGAGCTACCTGGGGTGGAAAGAAGCTGCCGGGGAACGGATTGGTGGTCCTGGTTTTCAGAGAATCGAGCGTAACGCCTCGCAAGTGGCTGCGCCGCCGCCGGGGATGGCCGACCTTGCGTGTGTCCAATCCGAATACGCCTTCCACCACGCCCAACAGCTCGGATGGAACGTGGACTTCGCCTTCGCGGCCGCGGTATTGGCCGTCTTGCGGGTGCTGATATTCGTTCAGTTCTATCCCAAAGGCGCGCTCGATGTCCTGGATGGCGCCTTGCACCTGTACGCGCCGCATGGGCACGCTGGTTTCCAGCACGTCGAGTTTATTGGCCTTGGCCCACGTTGCAATCTTTTCCAGGTCCGCCGGGTCGGCGCCGTAGATGGAGTTGTATTCGGAAGTGTTGAGGTATCGCCGCTTGCCGGGCAGGTCGGTGCTCAATGCGTCGAGTGAGCGGACCGTGGCCTCGGGTGGATGGGGGTTCTGCCTTGCATAGATGCTCAAGGTGATTCGTTGCGAGGGATTCGATCTGCCCAGGAGCTTGGCCTCTGGAATCGAGGGCCGGCGGCTTCCGGGAATCGCAAACATGTGAGTGGAAGGATTCATGTCAACCTCCTACCGTGGTGACTTTCCCGAAGAGGGCGTTTCAGGAGGGGTGAGCGGCGGGAACGCACGTTGTTGCTCCAAACACCCTTTTTCGATGCTGCATCATCGTATCGCTTGTCCAACGGCTTTTCAAGGGATATGTGGGGATGGTAGGGGCTATATTGATACGGCTTAAAAAGCTATTCCGGTAACTTACAAAGATATGTGAAATGTGTGACTGCAACGCGCGGCAACCAACAACCAGCGCGCCCAGGCGGGCCTTTGTACCGGGCCCCTTATCCTGCCCGCGAGGTTATTGGTGTCCAGGAGGTACCAAGTTATTCATTCGCAGGTACTCCACCATCTGTCCGTAGTGATCCCAGGTGTGCGAGAGAAAGATCGTCGCAGCATCTAGTCGCCTAGTATGGAGCTTCTCGACGTAAGGATCGGGTATCTGCTCCAGCAGGTTTTCGTTCGTCAAGGTCCCGACCGCCATGTGAGCGTGCGCGAAGGCGTCCTTCAAATACTTGACGATATCGTCCTTGCTCGTCAGATTCCTCGGGCCCTCCTGATCGGGGTGTGGGAGCATTTTCTCGTTCAACAGCGCGATGGCCACCTCATTCAAGCAGAATGCGATGTGCCGGGCCTGTACGCCGAATGTCCGGGCGTGCGTAAATGCACCTTCCGTGGGTGCGAAGCTGAACTTGTTCGCAGGCATCGTTTCCACCACTGCCATTACCTCGCGTTCCATGGCACTCAACTGCTTGTCAAAGATTTGCCCGGCGCTCGGCGACACATCAGCGCCCAGCATCGGTAGTGCGCTCAAGACGAATGCAGTGAAATGTTTCGCGACCTTCATGGCGTTTGCCTTTCGTTGAGAACTGCGTTGATATCGTTCTCGTATTCGCTTCTCTTGCACAATCCGGCATGGATCGCTGCGATACGGCCGGATCTATCGATGATGATCGTGAGCGGTATAGAATCCAGGCCGCCGAACAGTCTGGCGACCTCATCGTTGCCGATCATCACCGGGTAGTTGACACGTTTCTCTTGGATGTACGGCTTCACGGAGTGCCAGCCTGCTTCATCCATGGACACGCCGAGGACCGCGAAACCGCGTTGCTCATTTGCCCGCTGAAACTCTACGAACCAGGGGATCTCCTGTTTGCACGGCGCGCACCATGTGGCCCAGAAATTCAGCAAAACCACCTTGCCGCGAAATTCGGACAGCTTGAGAGGCTGGCCTGAGGCATCGTTCAACCTGAAATCCGGCGCCATTCTGCGGTCACCAGGTTTCACGTAAGCATTGTTGGCAGTCGCGTTGGATGCTTTTCCCAGAAGGAGCTGGCCTACCGCAGTGGTCTCTAGCACGCAGGCAGACACGCAGCGCTCAGCAAATGCCCGCGTCACAGGGAACGCCATGATCGGAAGACAAGCCGCGACGGCCCCGCCGGCTATCAAGGCCCAGCTTCGCCTGCTCCGCTTCGTGGCAGCTCGCTTTTGCCTGAGAAGCGCAAGGCCGCGCTGCATGTCCGGATGCCAATCGCCATCCGCGCGGAAGGACGAAAATTGTTCCGCAATCGTCAGATCGACCTCGCGCTGGTCATTTGTATCCATATCGCTCCTTTCCATAACGATGGATGTACTCCTTTCGGAAAGCCTCCAGCGCGCGGCTGAGAAGTGTCCCGACCGAAGCCGGATTGAGATTCAGAATCGAAGCTAATTCCTGATAGCTGAGATCATTGTTGCGGAGCAGCAACAACTCGGCCTGGCGTGGTTCCATCGCGCCCAGAACCAGACGGACCCTTTGTTGCTCCTCTTGAACAGCGTAGATGTCATGGGGAGTCGATCCGCCGCTGTTTCCCGAAGTGACGAAACCGAGTAGGTGCTCGTACCGGCTTCGCAATGTTTGGCGCCGCAACTCATTCAATGCGATTCGCACAGCCGCGCGATACAGCCAACCTTCAGCGCCTTCCCCCTGCGCTTTGGGGGTGCGCTCCCACTTCAGAAACACCTCAACGGCGAGTTCTTCAGCGCGTGCAGGGTCCCGTATGACCCCTGCAATGACACGGGCGATCCGCTCGTATTGAGCCTGAAACACAGTCTCGAGATCGAGCTTGGCATCGTTGAAACTCATTTCAACAACGCCTTCGCGTGCGGCGTCCACGTTGCTAGAACACGCGGCGGAGCGTTTTTGTGACAGGTTGGGAGTACATTTCGAACATTTCCTTAAGTATCTCCCGGCTCAGGCCAAGCTTTGCAGACCGGCCTCCGATGTTATCGCGTTGATTGGTCCACTGGCCGTCGCCGTCCGTTACCGCTTCCGCTTTCGTTTCTTTGCCGCGGGTGGCTTCGGCGCCTCCTCTTCCGGAAGGTTGAACATCTTGACGATGCGCGGGAACGTAGCCGCGCCAGCCGGAGCCGGGGCGGACTTCTGAGACATCGGCATTCCAGGTTCACTGAACATGTGAATGATCTTCGGGAACTGCGGTGGCGGTGGCGGCGCCGGTTTCGGAGCCTTCACCTTCGGAAGCTTGATCGGTTTCGCCGGCTTCTCCTGCTTGATGTTGAGCCCCGGCTTTTGGCCACTCGGCTTGGCCGGCTTCGACGGAACGCGCTCCCGCGGCTCCGGACAATGCGCTTCCAGGCACTTCCGGAAGGCCTCGACGTTGATACCGTACTGCCGGAGCCGTTCGATTGCAGCCTTCGTCAGCACGTTGTCCGAGGTCAGGCAATGCAGCACTTCGCATAGCGTATCGTCGGGAGGCGTAGTGCTGTAGTTGCCGTAATAGGTCACGGCCGTGAGCGTCTTCTCGCGGGTAAACTTGTCCTTTGAATTGAAGTATCCTTCGGCGCGCACCCGGCACAAATAGACGCCAGGCAGAGACGCGGTGAACGAGCCCGAATACATGCCGTCAGCAACCCGGTTCAGTGTAAGGTTGAAGGTGCTGAGGTCGGGCGCGGTGATCTCCGCCCAAACGTCCGCGGCGCCCGTGAAGGGGATGTCGTACTGCTTGAGCGACGCCCGCAGCGTGACCGTGGCGCCAGGCGCGAGGGAATCCTGCTGAAGACTGGCGTCGAACTGCAGGTTGGAGTAGGCGTGGGCCACCAAGCTATACGGCAACGACTCGCCCACGGGATTGTTCGCCAGGGCCGCCGCGACCTCGCGGTTGCTGAGCAGTTTGTCAATCTGCGACCTGTCTTTGAGCGCCAGAATCGCCTTCCACTTTCCTGCGTGGCTGCCGGCAGGATCGGCGGCGAGCGCCGGCAGGGTGACGCGATAGAAGGCCACCTGCGGCCGCACGAAGTACTTGACGTTGGGTCCGCTGCCGGTGGATTTGATGACCTTTCCGTCCGGTGTTTCCAGAGTGAAATCGAGCAGTTGCGGAATTGGGCAGAGCGCGATGATATCGGCATAGATGTCGGCATCCGTTACGTCGAACGGGATCACATGCTTCGACCCGAAGAACAGCGAGCCCTGCGGATCGAGCAGCACGTTCATGTTGGTGACACCGGCTAGCACCTGAACGAAATACTTGGTGAGATTGAAGCTTTGCTCCGCAGTGGAGATATTGCCCGTGATGATCAGATCGCCGTGTGTATTCGATGTGATCTGCTGGAGCACGGCGGTGCTGATGTCGCCTGGGAGACCGAGCCCGATCGCATAGGTGCGGTTGTTAATTGTGCCGGCGGGCAATTCGGCCACGTAGGGGTGCACATTCTCCATGCCATCTGTGAGGACAAGCATCGACCGGTTCGTGTGAGTGGCCAACCCCAGTTCGGTGGAGCCCTGGAGAATGCCCCCGCCGATGCAGGTCAGTCCGCGCGGATCGAGATCTGTGCTTGCCAGCACTGGGGGTACGGCTCCGGCGCTCACGGCCTGCATGGGGGCTGGCGTGGCGATCTGGTCGTCGAACGAGACCAGGGCGATCTCATCATTGGAGAGCATCAGAGAATTGAACACGCTGACCGCGTTCTTGAGCAGCGTGTTCTTGGTGCTTGTGCCGCCCGCTGGATCGGCCATGCTGCCGGAACGGTCCAGGACGAGAGCCACGGAGTTGTTCTCTCGCGGAACGCTGGTGGCAGTCAGGGAGACGTGGAAATCGCCGAGCGGGTATTCTCCACCTGCGGTGGCCGCAAAGTAGCCTTCCTGGTCGATGATGTACGCGTGGATATCGACGCTGCTGGGCGCGATGGCGCCGGCCACTGAGGTCAACTGCACCCACACGTATCCATAAAAGAACGGGGCGCTGTCATCGGGGTTGGCGGTGAAGTCGGTGCCCATGCTGGTGAGGCCGAACTGGCCCGTGGGCATGCCCGTGATGCGGAACTGCACGGGACGGCATCCGGTGATCCGGAACTTGACTGCCTTGTAGGTGGTGAGGCCTTCGGGAATGTTGGTGAACGCCAGCGTGCCGCCAGTCTCGTTATTCAGATCGGGCAGGTCAGAGTCATACCACTGGATCGCTTTGCTGTTGATCACGCCGGTGGGCGTGACGTCCACTCCGAAATAGCGGTCGGTTGCCGTGCGGCCGTAGGTGGACATGTCGTCGTTGACACGAGTGAGGCCGTTGGCCGCGGCCGTGGTGTTATCGGGAAGGTACAACGCGACGCCGGGGTTCTTCTGCTCCCAAATGGACCACAGACGGTCGATATTGCAGTGATGAAAAAAGAAGATGGGATCGTTGGGCGATGTGCCGGGCTGCATGGATCCGCCCACCCAACGGTGCACGGCATTGTGGATCTGACCGGGGCCGACCCAGCCTTCGAGCGTGTTGCGGAAGCTGGTTGCGGAGGCGGAGGTGAGATTCCAGGGGCTGCTGTCGTAGGGTGTGATGGCGAGGCACTTCTGCACGTTGTCGGGCGAGGGCAGACCCGGTCCATCGCCGCCGAAGTGGCGCCGGAGAAAACCGAATCCTTCCTCATCGCAGTTCAGATTCCATCCAGCCGCTTGCGAGAAATCGCCGGTCGTGACTTTGTCCTGTGGGTTAGCGGCCCCGTCTCCGCCCAGGAAATCGTTGGTGAAAGGGAATCCGGGGTCGGCGGCCGTCTGGTCCTTGGTCCAGTCCCAGTAGGGCAGGGTGAGGTTTGGATCGCCCACGGCGTTCTGCAGTTCCGCCTCATAGAGCTTGAGCAGTTCGCGATGCCAGGGGCCGAAGGCGGGTCCACGATGAGCCCAGTTGGGTCCGTTGGGATCGTTCGGTCCAAGCATCATCACCTGGTGATGGGCCCACACGAAATCGTCGTAACGGCTGACCAGGGTGGACCCGGGGCCCAGCATGCCACCGGCAATATCGTTGGCGATGTCCGCAGCGACGTCGGCCCGGGAGATCAGCAGGCTCGGGTGAACCGCCGGGTTCTTGAGTGCCAGAATTGCCTGCTTGATCTTCATCAAAGCGGTGTTGGGCTTGTCAGCAGCGGAGGCGGCGTTGTACTCCGCGAAAAGTGTTCTAAGGTTCTTGCGGCATTTCATGGGTGCACCCTCTTGCAGATAGTGTCATTCGGACGGAGGACGTTTCAAATCCCCTCACCACCAACCACCAACAACCCGCCATCAGCCACGCTACAATGGACCTTTAGGTCAGCCCTCTTATGCCAGTGCCCGTCTCGCAAATGTGGACCGTAGCAACCTACGTGCTCAAGCAGCGCCTGTTGCGCCGCAAGCGCTACCCGCTGGTCCTCATGCTGGAACCGCTGTTCCGCTGCAATCTGGCCTGCGCGGGCTGCGGCAAAATCCAGTACCCGGCCCACATCCTCAAGAAAAACCTTTCGCCCGAGGAATGTTTCAAAGCCGTGGACGAGTGCGGCGCCCCCATGGTCTCCATCCCCGGCGGCGAGCCGCTGATGCATCCGGAAATCGACAAGATCGTCGAAGGCCTGGTCGCGCGCAGGAAATACATTTACCTCTGCACCAACGCGCTGCTGCTCAAAGAAAAGCTGTCGCTCTTCAAGCCGAGCAAGTACCTTACTTTCTCCGTCCATCTCGACGGCCAGCGCGACCACCACGATTTCTCGGTGTGCCGCGAAGGCGGGTACGAGATCGCGGTCGAAGCCGTTCGCGAGGCCATCCAGGCGGGCTTCCGCGTCACCACCAACAGCACGTTGTTCGACGGAGTAGATCCGCAAAGCGTCCGCGCATTCTTCGACGAGATGATGGACCTGGGCGTCGAAGGAATCATGGTCGCGCCCGGCTATTCGTACGATAAAGCGCCCGACCAGCAGCATTTCCTCGGCCGCGCCCGCACGCGCCGCACTTTCAAGGCGATCCTTTCGAATCGCAAGACGCAACTGGCGCTTCAATCAATCGCCGCTGTATCTCGAATTCCTCGATGGGCAAGCGCCATTACAACTGCACGCCCTGGGGCATGCCCACGTACAATCTGTTCGGCTGGCAGAAGCCCTGCTATCTGCTGCAGGATGGCTACGCCGACACCTTCGCCGAATTGATGGAAGACACCGCGTGGGATCAGTACGGCACCGAGTCCGGCAATCCCAAGTGCGCCAATTGCATGGTCCATTGCGGCTTTGAGCCGTCCGCGGTCCATGATGGCTTCTCTTCGCTGCGCGGCTTCGCTGCCATGGCGCGCTCGTATCTGTTCACCGCCTATCCCGATCAAGACGCCGAGCGTCTGCTCCAGGAGCCGGTGCGGCCGGTGCACGCGCACAATCCATTCGTGAACATTCAGATGGAGACTCCGTCGGGCGAATCGCAACAGGCATGAGCGACATCGAGAATCCCGAAATTCTGGAAGTCGTCCCTGGCTTCTCTCACGATCAGCTCGAAGGCTGGATTCCGCCGCTCGCCACCGAGGAAGAAATTCGCGGCGCGCTCGAAAAGGCGTTCGACTATCGCGGCGACGTCACCATCACGCTCAAGAACGGCACGCAGGTGGAAGGCTATATTTTCGACCGCCAAAACGGCCCGACGCTGGCCGATTCGCGCGTTCGCGTGTTCCCGAAAAACTTCGACTCGAAGATCTCGATTCCCTATTCCGACATCCAGGCCCTGGCGTTCACCGGCCGCGACACCGCCGCCGGCAAAAGCTGGGAAGCCTGGCTGCGAAAGTATTGGGAGAAGAAGACCGCCGGTGAGCACAACATCCAGCGTGAGCCCGAAACGCTTGAATAGCCGCGGGGAGGAACGCCATCGTTAACAGTTTGCGTTCTCGCCAGCAGCAGCTCGGGAAACTCCACCTTCATCCGCACCGAAAAAACGCGCATCCTTGTCGACGCCGGTCTCAGCAAGCGCGACATTCTCGCCCGGCTCGCGGCTATTGGCGAAGACGCCGAAAAGCTGGACGCCATTCTGATCACGCACGAGCATTCCGATCACGTCAGCGGTTTGGTGGCCCTCGCGCGCCAGCTCGCCGTGCCGATCTTCATCACGCGTCTCACCGCGCCCGCGATTCCCTGGGGCGAATACACGCCGCGCCTGGATTGCTTCCAGGCCGGCACCACATTTTCAGTCGGCGATATCGAAGTGGATAGCTTCACTATTCCGCACGACGCCATCGATCCGGTCGGCTTCTGCTTCCGCGCGCAAGGGATTAAAGTAGGGTTGGTAACCGACTTGGGCTACGTCACCGACTCCATCAAGTTCCATTTGCGCGGCGCCGATCTGCTGGTGCTCGAATCGAATCACGATCTCGAAATGCTCAAGGTCGGCCCCTATCCCTGGTCCGTCAAACAGCGCGTGATGGGCCGCAAAGGGCATTTGTCGAACGACGTGGTGTGCGATTTCATTCGCCAGATCTCGATTCATCCATCCATACGCTGGTGCTCGGCCATCTGAGCGAACACAACAATCATCCCGGAGATCGTGCGCAACCTGGCCAATCGCGCTCTCGACGGCGCTCGCCGGGCGCTCTTCACACGGCTGGTGGTGGCCGAACCGAAACAACAAACCGAGGTGTTTACCTACTAAATGATCGAACGCTATACGCGCCCCGAGATGGCGCGCATCTGGAGCGAGGAGAACAAATATCACCAGTGGCTGGAAGTAGAGCTGGCCGCCGCCGAGGCACTGGCGCAAACGAACGACGTGCCGCCGGAAGCCGCGCGCCTGCTCCGCAAACATGCCAGCTTCGACCTCAAGCGGATTCAGGAAATCGAGCGCGAGGTCAAGCACGACGTCATCGCGTTCACTACCGCGGTTTCAGAAAGCCTGGCCGCCGCCGATCAGGCCGGCGCCTCGCGCTGGCTGCATTACGGCCTCACATCCAACGACATCGTCGATACCGCGCAAGCCTTGATGGTCCGTAGCGCATCCGATGTGATTCTCCAGGGCCTCACCAATCTCGCCGCTGTTCTGAAGACGCGCGCGTTCGAATTCAAAGACACGGTGCAGATCGGCAGAACCCACGGCATCCACGCCGAACCCATCACCTTCGGTCTCAAGCTGGCGCTTTGGTATGACGAAATGCAGCGCAATCTCTCGCGCTTCTCGTCCGCCGCCGAGGGCATGCGCGTAGGCAAAATCTCGGGCGCCGTGGGAACCTTCGGACACATCGGACCACAGGCTGAAGAACGCATCTGCCAGCGCCTGGGACTGCGGCCGGCGCGCCATCGCTTCACAGGTCATCTCGCGCGATCGCCACGCCAACTACGTCGCCACGTTGGCGCTGATCGCGGCGACACTCGAAAAGATCGCCCTCGAGATCCGGCACCTGCAGCGCACCGAAGTTCGCGAAGTGGAAGAGCCATTCTCGGAAGGCCAAAAGGGCTCGTCCGCCATGCCGCACAAGCGGAACCCCGTAACCTGCGAGCAGATCTGCGGACTGGCCCGCGATCGTACGATCCAACGCTCAAGCGGCCTTCGAGAACATCGCGCTTTGGCACGAGCGCGACATTTCCCATTCGTCGGTCGAGCGCATCATCCTACCCGATACCACTACGGCAGTGGATTACATGCTGGCTCGAACGGTCTGGCTGATTTCCGGACTTCGCGTCTCGCCCGAGAGAATGAAGCGAAACCTGGAGCTAACCCAGGGATTGGTGTTCTCCGGACAGCTCTTGTTGGACCTCTCGGCGGCCGGGATGTTACGTGAGCAAGCTTACAAATTGGTCCAGGGATACGCCATGGCTGCGTGGGAAGCGGACGGCGATTTCCGCTCGGCCGTAGAATCCGACCCCACCATCACGCAGCATCTGAAGCACGGCGGCTCTGGAGGATACGTTCTCTGTTTCCAGACAGTTACGGAACGTCGATCAGATTTTCCAGCGGGTATTCCCCAGCTAACTTAGCTGGCATACCCTAAATCTGTGCTTCCATTTCCCTGGATCATCGTTTACACTATACCTAGGACGCGGGTGGCGCCGAATGAAAATAACACACGACACGGATCGGTGCATGCAGTTTGAACTCGCTCGAGTGCTCTTGGTAGACGACGATCCTACCTCCCGGTTGACGTTGCAAACTGTCCTGGAAGCCAGCGGATATCATGTAGATTCAGCAGCTTCCGCTGCCGAAGCTATACCAATGCTGGATGAGCAGGAATACGAGCTGGTTCTGAGCGACCTGCAAATGGAATCGCCTGATGCTGGTCTTAAGGTGTTGGCTCACGCCCGTATCATGGATTACAAACCGGCGACTGCGATTGTAACCACTTACCAAAACGCCAGACATCAGCCAGCGAAACATCCTAGCGCCAAAGTGCAAACCCAAGCCCGCATGCTTATCACGCCTGAGGATATTCCCGGGTTGCTCGGCTAAAGTGGCCAACCTGATCAGCCAGCGCGCGGCCCGCAGGGTGCAGCGCGAAATGCGGCACGCTACAAGCTAGAGCCGACTCGGCTGATCGCGTTTTCAAATTCATCCAGCGCTCCGCCGAAGAAGTGATCCTGCGCTTCGATCCAGATCAGTTCTTTCGGTTCTTCAAGCGCGGCGAAGTACGCCTCCATGGCGGGGACGGCGCAGAATTGGTCGTTGCGTGCTGACGATGAAAGTCTTCGGGACCGGGCATTGTCCAAGGGAATGGCTATCGGACAAGTTCGCAGGAAATCCGACGGCGATCAGCCGCGAGAGGCCCGGCAGTTTCGCAGCCAAGTCTTAGAATGATCCGCGAGCCGAACGAAAAACCGGCCAGCGAAAACGGGAGGGCGGGATAGCGCGATCGCAGCAGGCCGAGCGCGGCGCGGGCGTCTTCGAGTTCGCCGACGCCATGGTCGTATTCGCCCTGGCTCAAGTTGACGCCGCGATAGTTGAATCGCAGCACCACCGCGCCGGCGCGCCGCAGTCCGCGCGCGATGCGGTACACCACTTTGTTGTGCATGGTGCCGCCGTGCTGCGGATGCGGATGGCAAACCAGAACGGCGTGGCGCGGGTCCTGGTCTTCGGGCTCTTCAAGCAGCGCTTCCAGTTTTCCGGCCGGCCCATCGATGAACAGGCTCTCGATGCGGCGGGACATTCTTGGGACAGGCTTAATTCGAACGATAGTTAGTGAACTGCATGTCGATGCCGAAGTCTTTACCCCGCAGCAGCGCCATCACTTCCTGCAGCGTGTCGCGGTCCTTGCCGGAGATGCGCACCAAATCGCCTTGGATGGACGCTTGCACTTTTTTCTTGCTGTCCTTGATCATTTTTACGATCTCGCGCGCCTTTTCGGTGGCGATGCCCTGCTGTAGCGTAATCTCCTGGCGAACGCTGGACCCGGCGGCGGGAATAATCGGGCCGAAGCTCAAACCCTTCAACGGCACGTTGCGCTTCACCAGCTTCTGCTGCAGCACGTCGGTGACGGCTTTCAACTTGAATTCGTCCAGGCTGGAGAGCACGAGTTTGTTGTCTTTTTCGTTGAGCTGGATGTCGGATTTGGAATCCTTCAAATCGAAGCGCTGATGGATCTCCTTGAGCGCTTGCTGGACGGCGTTGTTCACTTCGGCCAGGTCGATCTTGGACACGATATCGAATGTATTTTCGGGCATGCGTTAATGTCCCAATGCTATCAAGACTCGCTCGGTAATTTCCTGGATCATGGCGGGCAAAGCGGCGTCGAGGGCCAGCGTGATGGCGGCGCGGACGCGTTCGGGATCGATTTCAGGAGCGGGCGGCTCAGGCGGTTTGGGCGGCTCGGGCTCCGGCGCTGCCTGCGCGGCGGCGATGACATCGGCGAACAGGCCGCGTGCAAGTTGCGCTTCCTTCACCAGCGGATCGATGGTGCTGACGACTTTGGAAGCCTCGAACGGCTTCTTGAGAATGGCGTCGCAGCCGGCGCGCTTGGCTTCGTCTTCGTCGAACGGTTCGAGCAGGCCGGCGGTGAGCACCACGCGGACGTGTTTGAAGCGCGGTTCGTTCTTGACGTAGCGGCAAAGATCGAAGCCCGACTTTCCGGGCAGGAAAACGTCGGCCAGGATCAGGTCGGGATCGACGTCGGCCAGGCGCAACATGCGCGGCGTTGCCATCGGTGAGGCTGACAACTTCGAAGCCCTCCTCGCGCAGAATTCGCTCGCCCATGCGCTGCGCGTGCGGGCTGTCGTCCGCCAGGAGGATGCGGCTCAATTCGGATGAGCGGGGCTGCCGGTGCTGCTGCCGCGGGCTGGGCGGCAGCAGGCTGGATCAGTGGTCGGCGGGCGCCGGTGCTGCTGCTTCTTGCTCTTCTTTTTCTTCTTGCCGTTTTGGTCGGTCGTCGTTTGCTGGTGGTCTGCTGCGGAGCATCGGCAGCCGGAGTAGCGGCAGCCGGGCTTGCGGCGGCAGCTGGCGGTGGCGGCTGCGCCGCGGCGGATTCGTCACGGGCATCCGGTTTGGTATCGAGCGCGTTGGAATTTCCAACCGGCGTGGCGGTCACTTCGCCGCTGAATCCCGCGCCACCGGCGCCGGCCGGCTGCGGAACCAATGGCGGAACAGACGGCCGCAAGGTGGTCATGGCCGGGATCGCCCTGATCGCGCGGCCGTGCTCATATCCGGACCGCGGCGGAGGAACAGGGTGTTGCGTGAAACAAAGCCGGGCTTTCTCTGTATGATCCTTTTCATACTGCATGCGCGCGACGGCGGCTTTGTCGGCTTCCGGAACCGGCAGTTCGAGCTCCTTCAGCTTGCTGGTGGCATCATCGGCGTAATCGCTCAGAGGATAATCGCGCACGATCCTCGCATAGGCTTCGCCTTCCTGCTTGCGGAAACGGCTGCCCAGTTGCCCATAGGCTTCGCCCATCTGCCACAGCGCCAGATCGGCCTTGCTATACAGAGGATACTGCTCCACGACATGGCTCAACCGGTTGGCGGCGGCGGAATTGTCGCCGCGCTTGAAATAGAATTCGCCCACCAGGTACTCGCCCTCGGCGATCGCCTCCTGGATGTTGCGCAGAAGCTGCTTGGTCTCGTCCACATACTTGCTGTTTGGGAATTGGACGATCAGCTGGCGGCATTCGTCTTCGGCGCGGATAGCCTGGGTCTGGTCGCGATCCACCTTGTCCATTTGCTTGTAGTGGATCTGGCAGATCTTTTGCTGGGACTCGGCGGCCTCATCCATGGTGGGGTAGAACAGGATGAAGTCCTTGTACTCGGCTTCGGCCTGCGCCAGGCCGGCGGCGCCGCCTTCGCGGAACCAACTATCGGCGACGGCAAGTTTGGCCTTGGCCAGGAACTCGCTCTGATCGTAAGTGTTGATCAGGGTGTTCAGAGTGATGCGAGCGATTTCGTAAGCGGCCGTGCTCGATGTCGTCGATGGCGCGATCGAACAAAACCTTGTCCGGTTGTTTGGTGTCCTTGGTGATCGGGTCATCGTATTTCTTTCGATGGAAACTGCAGGAGGTCAAAAGACCCGCTCCTACTATCGCGATCAAAAAGTATCGTGCCATTCTATATCCAACCTTATAGATTAAACCTTTATCAGCACGGCGTCGCGCGCCGCGCGCTGCAACTCGACAAAAGCCTGGCCGGGGTCGGGAGTGTGAAAAATCGACGACCCTGCGACCAGCCAATCACACCCGGCGCGAGTGATGTCACCGGCGTTTTCCGGGGCGACTCCACCATCGATCTCGATGGCGAAATTCAATCCTAACTCTTTTCGGCGCCACGCCAGCGCCTGAATCTTCTTGAGGGCATTGGGGATGAAAGCCTGGCCTCCAAAACCGGGATTTACGCTCATGATAAGCACGTGATCCACCAGATCGAGCACCTCGCTGATCATGCTGATGGGCGTGGCCGGATTCAGCACCACGCCGGGGTGGCCGCCCTCGGCGCGGATGAGGCGGAGGGTGCGATCCAGGTGCGTGCAGGCTTCCTGATGGACCAGGATGTAGTCGGCCCCGGCGCGGATGAACTCGGGGGCATACTTGTCGGCGTCCGAAATCATGAGGTGAACGTCGAGCTTGAGGCGCGTAAACTTGCGGATCGATTCGACGACCGGGATTCCGATGCTGATGTTGGGGACGAAGTGGCCGTCCATGACATCGACGTGCAGCATGGTGGCGCCGGCGCGCTCGACCTTGGCGATTTCCTCGCCTAGGCGCGCAAAATCGGCCGAGAGGATGCTGGGGAGGACTTCGATCATGCTGGAACTAATACAGATGATGTTAGCACGGCTCTAAGGGCAAAGAGCTAGGGCACGGCGGGTGTTATGCTTCCAGTTTGCTGAACGATGTTCGCTTAAGGCTGGCGCTCGGGGTCGGCGCCAATACGGCGGGGATATTTCCGGACTCTCGGGGCCGTAGTACTCGCGGGCCGAGACTTCAGCGATTTCGATGGAGTTTCTGGAGCTCCCGTTGCGATCGTGAATCAGCGATTCGCAAGCCAGTATTGGCCGGGAGAAGACCCGTTGGGAAAACATCTTCGATTATTTGAAGGAAAAACGGCAGGCGGTTGGAAGACCGTCGTAGGCGTCGTGTCGAATATCGTTCAGAATGACGCCACTGCACAAAGGTTCGATCCCGTGGTGTATGCCCCTTTCCGGCAAGAGCCGCAAGCGTACATGACCGCGATCGCGCGCACCCGCGTCCCTCCCGAAAGTCTTGTAGCGACGTTTCGGCGTGAGATCCAGGCGATCGATTCCGAACTCGTCATTGGGTCGGGCCTGGGATCGATTGAGGGGCCCAAACCTCTGACCCAGAGCTTGGCGTTCAACTCCTGGTCCAATGGCGTCAATGCCGGTCTGTTCGTGATTTTCGCGGCGATCGCCTTGCTGCTGGCGTCCGTCGGCTTGTATGCCGTGATCGCGCATTCGGTGGGCCAGCGCACGCAGGAGATCGGAATTCGAATGGCGATGGAGCGACTTCGCGCGATATTCTCCAACTGGTGTTCCATCAGGGAATGATTCCGTTAGTGATTGGTCTGGCGATCGGATTGGCGGGATCCTATGCCGTGAATCGCGTTCTGAAGTCGTCGCTGGTGAACGTGTCGCCTTATGATCCGCTCACGCTAATTGGGCGTCGAGCGTACTGATTTTGGCTGCTGTGCTCGGTTGCCTGATTCCGGCGCGGCGCGCGATGCGCGTTGATCCTGTGGTGGCGCTAAGACACGAATAGCTCGGATTTCCAGCTTCTTATTGAAACCTGATCGAGCGCCCCTGCCTGGGCTGCAGTTATCTTTATATCTTTTTTATGCCAAACCACGAACGTGTTATGCTTCTTCAGTGAATGCAGAGGAAACATTCGCCGGAACCTCCGGCAATCCAATGAAAATGAAGGTGTTGCTCATATGAAACGGATCTGCCTAGTTACAGTCGTGATGCTTTTGCCCATACTCGGAGCACAAGATAATCCGGCGATAGGCACTTGGAAGCTGAATGTGGCAAAATCCAAGTTCACTCCCGGTCCGCCACCCAAGAACGCGACTCTTGTCATCGAGGCTAAGGGCGACAGCGTTAGGACCAGCCTCGAAGAAATCGAGGGCGATGACAGTCACGTAGGGTACGAGTACACGGCTACATTCGACGATGGCAAGGATTACCCACTATCGGGTTCAACTCGACCTGAACGATTAGGCGGAGCAGAAACCGTGGCCTTGAGGTGGGCCGGTTCCCACGCCTACAGCGGCCAGTTCAAGAAGTCGGGGCAGGTTGTCATGACGAACAGGACGGTCGTATCAAAGGATGGTAAGACCTTGACACTCATCGCGAACGGAGCCGACCCGAAGGGCCAGCCAATAAACCTCATGACCGTGTGGGACAAGCAGTAGCGCCGCCCGATCCGTCCACCAATACAGAGGCACGAGCGGAACTCTGTTCGTGATTTTCGCGGCGGTCACCCTGCTGCTGGCTTCGGTCCGTCTATATGCCTTGATCGGGCGTTCGCTGGGCTAGCGCCCGCTGACGCTGATCGTGTCGTCGAGCGTATTGATTGTGGCTGCTGTGCTTGGTTGCCTGATTCCGGCGCGATGGGCGTTGGTCCAGTGGTGGCGCTGAGGCGCGCGTAGCGCCGGTTATTCCAATCGGGAGAGAACAGATTAGCGCTTAGTGTGCCCTGGCGCTCTTAGTTGCGTGCTTTGGCGCAGCCGGCTTGGTGGGAACGTTTGCGATGTCCCCCACGCTTCCGCTGGCGACGCTGGTTTGGGCCTCAGGGAGGAATAGCGCGATGAGGCGGTGCTCAATCGGGACGAGATTCTTTTCGATTTCGTCGCAAATCTCTTTTAATCTAGGTGGTGCAACTTTCCCCCCCAGCTCTTGGACCTCAGTAATGAACTGGTCCTTGAGCCTCCGGACGGCAATGCCCATGTCGCAGAGTTCGGTGAAACGGCTTGCCGGCCTGAAGATCGAGTTGGCCACGGCGAGGAGCGTCAGCGAGTAGCTTAGATATTTCACCGAGTCGCCGCGGCTGTTCTCCGCGACGAAGATCGACACAACGGCTGAAATGAGCGGGATACAGACCAGAATGAACAAAGCCGACCATTTGTACCAAGGTATCTTTGTGGTTATGCTGCGTTGGGTTTTGTCGAGTTCTCGGATCAAATCCTCCAATTGGAGAGATCCACTTTTTTCCCGAAGCGATCTTATTGTCGAAATAAGGGACTCCATATTCCCTCCTTTCGCTACTCTTGACTGCACGCAAGCCACCAAGGTCTTAGACGAGTTGGCCGGCGATCAGCAAGACGCAGTGTAGCCTGGATAGCGTGTGTTTTCCAGGGTGGAGATCAGCGAGCTTAAGCGGCTTTCTAATTGAATTCTGATCGAATGCCGATGATTACTCGTGGTGAAAACCGCGCACCGGAAGCCGGCGTCGGGAAGCTTATGGCCAGGGCTGGTGGTGTTCCTGATCATCTCAATCACCCTGGTTGCAGGGATTCAGTCAGTATTGCATAGCCGCACAATCCTTCGTTTCATTCGGGGGGACGAAGATCGGCTGCTGCATCGAGATTCGGCGGGATGGCGGCAGTTGGACGAGCCGCGCGGGATTCCGTATGACATTCAGACGGGCTCGGGCGGTGATGTTTGGGTCGCGACTTATTCGCCCGGCAGTTTGAGCCGCTGGTCCCGCGGACGATGGACAGATTACGGCAGCGCGCACAATCCAGCGGGCGGGTTCGCAGTGTCGGGCGGGCACGTCTGGGCGGCTAACGAGAATGGGATCCAGCGGCTTGACCGGGAGAATTGGCGCAAATTGCCGGCTGCGGTGCGAGGGCCGATGTCGGCGGCGGCGGAAGGCGATGAGGTTTGGGTGATCAATGATCGGGGAGATTTGGCACACTGCCGTGGGGATGATTGCGACACGCACTCGGTAGCAAATCAGATTCGCGACGATGCTTGGCGGTCGCACGTCCTGGGCCATCGATCGCGCTACGAATACAACGGAGGACGGAAGCTGGGCGCGCGAATGCTCGTGCGGAGCAAGGGCCGGCTGTGGTTCATTCACAATGCGGCGTGGTATTCGTCCGACGGGCGCGCGTGGACCGAATGGCAAGGGAGCGGAGACGATCGAATCTGGGCGCTCGGTTATTCTGGTGGCCGGGTGTGGGTGAAGACGCAGTGGTCGTTGATCGGAATCGGGGAAGACCTGCAAGCGACGCAATTCCCGCTGGATGAATCGACGGGCTCGTCGGTCTTCGGAGTGAACGCCGGCGATGGTCGTCTGGTAATCGCGACGGGCGAACACGGAATGTTCGAGCACGTGGACGGCAGCTGGCGTCCGGTTGCGATCGATGGCGCGCTGCACGCCGAGGTGATCCGCAATGTCGTGTCGACCCCAGATGGTGCGATGTGGATTACCGCGTCACGCCGGCCCGATTTTCGAAGGGTGTTTTTCTTCGTCGTCTTCATCGGAATGCTTGTCGTGATCGTCAGTGTGAAGAGCAAGCGGCGGGAGACGCCGTCGGAACCCATCAGCCCGAGCGGCAGTAGGGCCCTGATCCAGTTCCTGCACTGGATACTCGGGACCATTCAGCACTTTCGAATCGACTCGCCGGAACTGGATCGGCGAGTACGCGCAAGATATCAAGCCGAGATCAACGAACTGACCAGCCTGGGATTTGACTATCTGTGTTCGGACGGCGAGAGCTTGCCGCTATTTCGCCTGCTGCTGTTACTTCCAGCGCTGGCAGTGATCGGCATGTGGAGCGAACGCATGCCGATGGCTCTGCGGGGTGTGTCAATCCTGGTGGGGTATCCGGTGCTGGTTTCCAAGATCAAATCAACGATCGCCAATCCGGACGGGCGGCGGGTGAAGTTCTTCACGGCGTTCACCGATGGCACGCTGCTGGTGTCGGGGAACTACGCAGATCCAACTTCGAGAGGACCCGGTATCGTGAGGAGTTTTCAAGCGGGCAGCATCAGCGAGACCTGGGCGAGGCATCAAGCGCGCATTGAGGCTCTGGTGGAAGAGGGCAAGCGCGTGGATCGCCAGAGCGATCACCAGGCTTACGTAGCAATGGCCGAGCGAGACACCGCGGCGTGGTGAATCTTACTTGACCGGGGTGAACCTTTGCACGCGCTCGCCCTGGAACACCTCACCGGTGTAGATGGCGCCCTTGGAATCCACGGCGATCATGTGCAACCCGAAGAACTGGCCACCGTTTTCGCCCATGCTTCCCATCTGGCCCACTACCTTGCCGTCCTCGCGGTTGAGGAACCAGATGTGATTATTGGTGAGGTCGGAAATGTACAGGAACTTCTGCGCCTTGTCGGGCGAGAACATGACGCCTCCGGTGGAACCGCCCACGCCAGTGGTTTTAGCCAGCACGAACTCCCGCAGGAACTTGCCTTCCTTGGTGAAGACCTGAATGCGGTTCGCCATGCGATCGGCCGCGTAAACCAATCCGTCGTGCGAGACGTTCAGTGTGAGATGCCCGCGGAATTCCTTGGGTTCCGGACCGCCGGGAGTATAGGCGCGGTCTTTGTCATCGGTGCTCATTTCGGATAACGTGTGTCCGTATGCGCCCCAGCCGCGCTTAAACTGAAGCGTGTCGAGATCGAACACCATCACGCGTCCGCCGAGGTAATTGTCCGCGGCGTACATTTCGTGAGCGGGCTCGTCGAGCCGAATCTCTTCGAGTCCTCCGACGATCATCGGTGTGGTGGGCGGATATTTGGCGCGGAAAGCTTTGATCGCGGCGTCGCGAGTGGCTTGGGCTGCGGGATCAGGTTGGGGGCGGCCGCCGGGAGGGGTCAGGAATCCGGCGACGGGCCCGCGGCTGCCACGGCCTGGAACATGTTCCGAGGTCGGAGGAGCGGCATCGCCTCCGCCGGCCCCCGGCTGCTTCTCTGAAGTGCGCGGCACCTCGCCAACCAGCTTGCCGGTTTTCTCGTCATACTTGCGGACTGTGTCCTGGCCGAGGTAAGCGAAGCCCTTGCTATCCACCGCCATGCCGTGGCCTTGGGGCGCATCGAAGGAACCGATGACGTTGCCGTTCTTGTCGATGTGGATCATCGAGGGAGGGCGGACGCAACAATCGGCGACGGGTGGATTGAGTTCGGCCTCAAGCTCGATATCCGTGAGATCGTTCGGACGATCGTAGACCCAGACGTTGTCGTCTTTATCAACAGCGAGCCCCGTAACACCGCCCATCTTCCATTTATTCGGCAGGGGCTTGGGCCAGTCCGGATCGAACCTGAACTTTGGCGCGGATTGCTCCTGCGCTCCCAGGGACACGCACAAAATGACCAGACCAAGGCCAGCCAAAACGGCGACCGCCCGGCTCCATACGCTCTTATCGCTGCTCATGAACTGCCTCCTCATGCCGTGTGTCATATTACATCAAGTAGGGCGGGATTTGTTGGTTCCGATGTTTCGGCGCGGCGGGCGTCGTTGATCGATCCGATGCGGGCGCTCAGGGATGAATAGAAGCGGGCTAGAGCCGCGTTGCGGGGAAGATTCGAAAGCGGCGCTTGCCCTCGATCCGGTACGTTTCGAAATCCGAGTGGTCGACAGTCAGAATCGTAGGCAACGACTCCCGTTTGGCGAGATATACAAGCGTGGCGTCGGCGAAATCCATCGGGCGATCCGAATAGCGAAGCATTAAGGCGTGAATGTGCGGCAGCTCCGCATCATCAATTGATGCCACGATGACGGCTCCCGATCGAATGAATCGCCACGCCGCCTCCATCTCAGCGCGGCTTTCACCGACAAGATCAAACAGCTCGGTGAGGACGGCTTGGGAAGTGAGCAAGGGAAGGCGGAGCTGGCGGAAAGATTCGACACACGCTTTGTGCCACCCATCGCCGCGATCCAGTAGCGCAAGAATCGCGCCGGTGTCGATGAGGCCGTTACCGGGCATGCCGGCGGCGGAGGCGCTCGCGAATCGCCTGCCGTCCAGTCTCAGAGCGGCGGGCCTTGCCGCCCGCGAATGCCCCCAAGTATTGACCGGCCGCTTCCTGGAGCTGGCGCTGCCCCGCATCATCGGCGTTGTTCTCGGCGCTCTTCTTCAGCCAGTCGCGTGCGGCCAAATCCAGCACGGCTGAGAGCGATGTCTTGCGGAGGCGGGCCTCGCGCTCCAAATCCGACTTCAGGTCGGCTGACAGACGCCAGCTATAGACTTCGGTCCTCATGAACTACATTGTAGTGCATTCGGGCCACCGAGCAGGAATGTCCGAGGTGGCGGGCCTCTACAATCGATGGATGGACCACCACACGGTTGCTTCCATCAGCATTGCGGGGAGTTGCCTGGATGTGCTCGGCAGCCTGTATCTGGCGTACGATTTGCTCGGCGGGCCACACGGGCCGCTCCGGCTGCTGACGCGCATGGTGACGTATTCGATTCTATTTGGCCTTGGTTATGGCCTGGGGCTGGGCCTGCTGTTCGGTGTGGCATCGGGCATGGCGATCGGGGTGACGATCGCGATCGAGCTCAATCGGACGGCGCGCCGGCAAGATCATTACGCGCTGCCATGGGAGGCGTTGTTCAGCGCAATCCGCGCCACGGCGTTCAGCGCGGCGCTCTATCCTCAAGTGGGCCTGCGTTTCGCCGTTGCGTACGCCGCTCTGCTCACAGGCGGGCAAGTGGTTGCGTACATGCGTGGCGTGCGGCCGTCGCTGCGGTTCTCGAACCGGCCTCGATTGACACGCGTGTTCCTTTTGTCGACGCTGCTGCGAACCGCGGGCTATATCGCGGCCGCGCTCCTTTGCAGTGTGTTTGTGAGGCACTTGGAGCATCCCTGGCTATTCGCGACGCGGCTCGGGGTTGTGACGGGATTAGTGACGGGCGTTGGAATGGCGTTCAGCCCGCATGTGGAATACTACGCCGACCATTTGCCGCAGAGGCGCATGGGCGTGGTCGGGATCGCGCTGATGTTTTGCGGTTTCGCGCTGCAATCGCTGCAATATTGGCTGGCGGTGTTTGATGTTCGGATCACGTAAGCCGGGTTGACGCGCCGGGACGGTAGCCGATAACATGCACACACCATATGAAACAGTCTGCGCTTGCAGTAGCTTTGCTTGTTGCCATCGCATGTTCTTCGGCCAGCGGCCAAACGGATGCGGCGGTTCCCTATAAGCCGAAGCCGGCGTTTCCGGGCCAGACCGAAGCACCTGCCCCGGCGAAGCCTTCCGAACCCTTCACGATCGAGACGATTACGAATCGCCTGACCGGACCGTGGTCCATCGCGTTTCTGCCGGACGGGAATTTCCTGGTGACCGAAGGCGTGGGAAACATGCGACTCGTGCGGCCGGACGGCGTGGTGTCGGCGCCGATTGCGGGAGTGCCGGGCGTGAAGGTGGTGGCGGCGCAAGGTTTGCACGACGTGCTGCTCGATCCGGACTTCGCGAAAAACCGGCTGATCTATTTCACTTATTTCGCACCGCCGCGCGGCGAGGCGCCGGCCCTCTGGCCGAACGAATTTTTCTACGAACAGGTTTGGACCAAGTCGCTGGCTGAGCGGCGGACCATGAACCTCGGAATGGAGCGCGTGGCGCGGGCGCGGCTGAGCGACGACAATACACGGCTGGAAGCGTTCCGAGTCTTAGCCGAGGGCAGCGAGCGGCGGATCGTGCTGGCGCGCGACGGCACGTTGCTGGTGACAGGGGCGGACCGTTTTCGCTTTTACGATTCTGATTTGGACGGCGTGGAACATGATTTCACCGATAATCCGGATATCCGGCGGAATTTCTCGGGGCGTGTGATCCGAATTAATCGTGATGGATCGATTCCGAAGGATAATCCGTGGCTGAGCCGCGCAACGGTGGCGCCGGAGACTTTCGCGCATGGCCTGCGCGATCCGGAAGGCGCGGCGATCAATCCGGCGACGGGCGAGCTGTGGGCCACCGATCACGGGCCACAGGGCGGCGACGAAATCAACATCATTCGAGCGGGCCGCGACTACGGTTGGCCGGATGTTTCCTACGGCACGCAATACGACGCGCGGAGATCGGATGGCCGTAAGAATGTTCCCGTCGGCAACGGCATGCACAGCATGAAGGGCGTGGAGGAGCCGTTGTATTTCTGGGTGCCGTCCATCGCGCCGTCGGGCATGATGTTCTACACGGGCGACCTGTTTCCGGAATGGAAGGGCAATCTGTTCGTCGGCGCGCTGGCGGGCCAGCATCTGGTGCGGCTGGTGTTGAACGGCGAGCGCGTGGTGGCGGAGGAGAAACTGCTCACCGATTTTCATCAGCGCATTCGCGATGTGCGGCAGGGTCCGGACGGCGCGGTGTATTTGTTGACGGGCGGGGGCGGGTTGGTGAAGCTGACGCCGAAGAAATAGGCTTCCCGAACCGAATCTTCGATCGCTCCACCCGAATCACATTTGTATAACCAGATGGAGCCGAGCCGAAATCAGTTGAAAATTAGACCCTGGCTGTTGTATTTCGCAGTCGGTTTCACAGCCACGCTGGTGGTTCATTTTGTCGTGGGCCTACGGTGGGGACTTTCCGCCTTCGTATGCTTCATCGGATGGCCCCTGGTTGGTACATTAGTTACGTTTGATGATGATCTGCCCGGGGGATGGAGCAATCCTGACGGCACCGTTCTTCCCGCATGGCGCACAAGCGTATGGTGGGGTCAACTCTCGACGGGTTTGGCGATTTCTGCTTTCGTTACTGCCCTAGACGCGGGGCTTTCCAAAAGTGCGGGCATGGGATTTGTTGTCGTGGGTCTCGGCGCCGGATTCGCTGCGTTCAGGCTCCTTCGTAGGAATCTCGTCTAAATATAGGGCGGATTTCCTTTCGTCTGTTGAGCGCTGAGACACGCAACCGTACTAAGATCATAAGAGGAGACGTCATTGCCGCGCCAATTCGATGTCGTCATTGAACGCGACGAGGAAGGGTTCTACGTCGCTTCTGTTCCGCAGCTCCCAGGGTGCCACACACAGGGGCGCTCTCTGGACGAAGTCACGCTACGTATTCGCGAAGCCATTGAATTGTGCCTTGAGGTGGAAGGCGCGCCTGCGCAGAACCTCGAATTCGTCGGCATCCAACGCATCACCATAGCGGCATGAGCCGGAGTCCGCGCCTCACCGGTGCAGATCTGATTACTTCATTGAAGAGCGCTGGTTTCGAGGTGGCTCGGATTAAGGGTAGCCATCACATTCTGCGTCACCGGGATGGTCGCACAACAGTGGTGCCGGTTCACGCGGGCGAAACAATTGGACCAGGTTTGTTGCAGAAGATTCTGCGCGCCTGCAATCTAAGCGCGGAAGACCTCCAACGTCTTCTGTAGTCCAAGAGTTTGCAAAAGGGCCGGCGGGTCGTCCAAGATGGATCATGCAATCCACTCGGCGGCTTTGGCTGTCGCAATGTGCAGGAATCGCGGCGTTGGCTGACATTGCCGCGGCGCAGCAGCACGCGCATGAAGCGGTGCAATCCGCGACTCCGCCGCCGTTCCAGACGCTCGATGCGGCAACGGCTGCCGAGATTGATGCGATTACGTCGCAGATCGTTCCTTCAACCGATGGCCCGGGGGCGCGTGAGGCGGGCGTCATTTATTTCATCGATCGGGCGCTGTCCACTTTCGATTCGCACCTGCGCGAGGCGTACCGCAGCGGCATGGCTGGGGTCCAGCAAAAGCGGAACGAAGTATTCCCAAAGTCGGGCAGCGTCGCGACGCTTTCGAACGAGCAGCAGATCGAGTTGGTCCACGCGATCGAAGATACGGATTTCTTCGAATTGCTCCGCACGCACACCATGTACGGTTTCGTGGGCAATCCGAGCTATGGCGGCAATCGCGATCGCATTGGATGGAAGCTGATCGGCTTTGAAGATCGTGCGGCGTATCAGCCGCCGTTCGGCTATTACGACGGAGAGCAGAAGTGAGCGCGACATTTCGGCCTTCCGACGAAGTGGATTTTCTGGTGATCGGCGCGGGCGCGGCTGGTGGCGTGATGGCGAAAGAGCTATCAACGGCGGGCTTTCGCGTGGTGGTGCTAGAACAAGGGCCTTATCTGACCGAGAAGGACTACCGACACGACGAGATCAAGTACATCTACCAGCCGGGACTCACAAACGATCCCAATGTCCAGCCGATCACGCATCGCAAGAACGAATCCGAGCAGGCTAAGCCGGTCAAGGCCATTGAATACGGGCGGCAGGTGGGCGGCGGCAGCGTCCATTTCACCGCGAACTATTGGCGGTTTCATGAGAGCGATTTCGAAGAGCGCAGCCAGTTCGGTGAGGTGCCTGGCGCTGATCTGGCGGATTGGCCCATCAAATATGCGGATCTCGAGCCGTATTACACGAAGGCGGAATACGATCTGGGGATCTCGGGCTTAGCGGGCGCGAATCCATTCGAGGGGCCGCGATCGAAGCCGTATCCGCTGCCGCCGATGCCGGTGAAGTCGTCGGGTGTGTTGTTCGATCGCGGGGCGAAACAGTTGGGGCTGCATCCGTTTCCGGCGCCGGTGGCGATCTTATCGCAACCGTATCAAGGCCGCGCAGCGTGTGTGCATTGCGGCTTTTGCGAATCGTTCGGATGCGAGATGCGCGCGAAATCCAGCACGCTGGTTTCGGTGATCCCGGTGGCCGAGAAGACAGGCCGCTGCGAGATACGGCCGAATTCGTATGTACGCAAGATTGAGACGGACGCGCACGGGCGTGCGACGGGCGCGGTCTATTTCGATGCCACGCGCCGTGAGATTTTCCAGCGAGCGAAAGCGGTGGTGCTGTGCGCGAACGGCGCCGAGACGGCGCGATTGCTGCTGCTCTCAAAATCAAAGCGCTTCCCACACGGCCTGGCGAACTCGAGCGGCCTGGTGGGCAAGTACCTGATGTGGGACAACGGCGGAGAAGCGCTCGGCCTGTTCGAGCATCCGTTGAACGAGTACAAGAGCATTGTGGTCACGCGCGTGATCCACGATTACTATCGCGCCGATCCTAAGCGCGGTTTCTACGGAGGCGCGGGAATGGACGCGCGCTTCGACTTTTACCCGGCCAGTTTCGCGCTGCATGGAATGCCGCCGGAAGCGCCGAAATGGGGCGCCGGGTATAAGAAGATACTGGGCGAATATTACACGCACACTATGGCGGTGCTGGCGCACACCAGTTCCGTGCCCCAGTTGAAGAACAGCATCTCGCTGGATCCGGAATTGAAAGACGCCTGGGGTTTGCCCGCGATGCGAGTGACGTTCGACTACCATCCCGACGATGTTGCGACCATGAAATGGTCTCTGACGAAACAAGTCGAGATTTTAGAAGCGGCAGGCGCCACCAAGACTTGGACCAGTGGAATTGCGCTTCCGGACATGATGCCGTCGCGGCATTTGATGGGCACGTGTCGGATGGGAAATGACCCGAAGCAGTCCGTCGTAGACGGGTACAATCGTGCGCACGACGTTCCAAACCTGTGGATCGCAGACGGGAGCAGCTTCGTGACGGCGGCCAGGCAACAACCGACGGCGACCATCCAGGCCTTGGCGTATCGAGCGGCGGACCATGCGATCGAGAGCGCCAAGAAGGGCGAGATCAGGGCCTAGCTCAAACTCTCCGCGCTGTAGCGCGCGATCAAACCGGTGCGGACGGCGTGATGGTAAATATAGCTGAAGAACCAGCTCGCGAGCAGGAGGAACGCGACGTCGAGCGCCGCGCCCGATAGCAACGCATACGCCGAGCCGGGCCGCTTCAATACGATGCCGCGCATGTTTTCGAACACATAGGATGGCGGCAGCAGACGCGACACGTATCGCATCCAGGCCGGCAGAGTGGCAATCGGATAGAAGACGCCGGCGAGCGGCGAAATCAGCGCGGGAATCGGCCAGATGAGCCACTCCGATGCCGGGCCAAGGCGCAGCACGATGCCACAGGCGATGACGCCGAGCGCGATCCCAAACAGGAACAACACCAGCAGATACGGAATCAGCAGTATGCCATACATGAAGAACGAGAGGCCGAACACGCGCGGTGGCCAGGACGAGCATGACGATCAAGCCCACCGAGCCGCTGGCAATGCTGGAAAGCACCAAGCCGCCGAGGTATTCCGGAATCGAGAGCGGCGTCGCGAAAATGTTGAGGAAATTGCGCGACCACACGTCTTCGAAGAATGCCGTCGTCACGCCTTGCATCACGCGCACGAAGAAATCCCATAGCAATACCGCGCCAAGCAGCGATGGCACAAAGTTGAAGCCCGATCCGCTGACGGCGTTCAGATATTTCGTGATGAAGCCCCAGGTGATCATGTCGATCGCGACCCAGGCAAACATCGGCAGCACGCGCGCTGGGCTGCCGCGCATCAAATAAAACTGACGCAGCGGAATCGCGAAAGTACGCCGTAGCGAGACCATGCTAGACCAGCCCCAGCGCGAGAGGTTCGCGCGCAACGGCGACGAAGAGATCTTCAAGCGTGTCCTTGCCGTGCTCGGCGGGCAGCGTTCGTGGATCGCCTTCGAGCAGGATTTTGCCGTGCGAGAGGAACAGCACGCGATCGCACACATCGGCGACTTCATACATGTTGTGCGATGTCCAAAGCACGCCGCCTGCACCATGCGCCGCGAACTCGCGGATCTTAAGCCGGATCTCACGCGCGACGGACGGGTCGAGCGAGGCGGTAGGCTCATCGAGCAGGAGCAAGCGGGGATCGTTGAGCAGAGCCTTGGCGAGCCCGACGCGCGTCTGTTCGCCGGAAGAAAGCACGCCGCACTTCGTATTGCGAAACGCTTGCAAATCGAACTGTTCGAGCAGCACCTCGATGCGCGCAGGAAGATTCTTGACGCCGTAGATCAGCCCGAAAAACCGGAGATTCTGGATCACGGTGAGATTGCCCGGCAGCGGCGCGTAGACCGCGGCGAAATTGGTGCGCGCCAGCACCTGCGAGCGCTTGGTAGCGATGTCGATACCGTCCACCAGGATGGCGCCGGAGGTGGGTTCGAGAACGCCCAAGATCATGTTGATGGTGGTGGTTTTTCCGGCGCCATTCGGACCCAGCAGTCCCACGATTTCATTTCGATTCACTTCGAAAGACACGCTGTCGACGGCAGTGGTCTGGCCGTATTGCTTGCGCAGTTCACGAACCGAGAGGATTTTGGGAGCCAATCTTCAGTTTGACACTCAGGCCACACCTATTGCTGGTTGGGCCGTTGGCGCCATCGTATGATAGGCCCATGCGCAAGTTCGGATTGATCGCTGTGACTTTGCTCGGTCCGGCCCTAGGCCGCGCGGCTGTTGCGGACGCGGCCGCCAACGGGTTCACCGTAAAGCTGGAATTCAATATTCAAGCTGCGCCGCAAGAAGTGTACCGGCGGCTGGTTCACAACGTCGGCGATTGGTGGAGCTCCATGCACACGTTCTCGGGCGATGCGCACAATCTGGGTATCGATGACAAGGCCATGGGATGCTTCTGCGAGAAGCTCGCCGATGGCGGAAGTGTGCGGCACTTGGAAGTGGTGAATGCGGACCCCGGCAAACGCCTGGTGTTCAGCGGCGCGTTGGGACCGCTGCAATCGATCGCGGCGACCGGCAGCATGACGGTGCAACTTGCGCCGATAGGAGACGGCACGAAGGTATCGGTGGTGTACACAGTGACGGGCTATTTTCCGGCGGGGATGAACACCTGGGCCGCGCCCGTGGACTCGGTGCTGAACGAGCAATTCACGCGGCTGAAAAACCTGATTGAAACGGGAAAGGCCACCCCGAAGTAGGAGCGGCCCGTAGAACCAAATTGATTTACTCCGTTATGCCCAGCTATAGCCGCTCTTCGATAGCGGGGTCTCGCGGATGCGCTTACCGGACGCGGTGAAGATCGCATTGCAAACGGCCGGCAGAATCGGCGGCAGAGCCGGCTCGCCCAATCCGGTCGGCAAATTGTCGGTCTTCAGCCAGTGCACTTCGATCTCCGGCGCCTGCGCCATGCGCACCATCGGATGCTTGTCGTAGTTGTGCTGCATCACCGCGCCGCCTTCGAGCGTGATCTCCTGGCCCATCAGTTCGCTCATGCCATCGATCACGGCGCCCTGCGCCAGGTTCTCGGCGAAATGCGGATTGATGATCTGGCTCCCGATGTCGGCGGCGACCCACACCTTGTGGACCTTCACCTTGTTGTCGGAGCTGACGCTGACATCGGCGACCTCGGCGAAGTAGCCCATATGACTAAAGTGGAACGCGACGCCCATCGCGCGGCCGGAGCTCTTGGATCCTTTGCCCCAGCCCGATTTCTCGGCCACCAACTGCAGCACACCCTTGGTGCGCTCGGCGCTAAACTCGGGACCGCCGAAACCACCTCCACCCGGCCGCGGCGCCGGAGCGGGAATCGGCGTGTTGGAGAGCAGAGCCAGGCGGAACTCCAACGGGTCCTTGCCCGCGGCGTGCGCCAGCTCGTCGATGAACGATTGGATGACGAACGCGTAGACGTTGCTTCCGGGCGCTCGCAGTGCGCCGGTCTTCAACCACAAAGGTTGGTTGGTGTTGTGCAGCGCGTAATTGGGAATGTAGCGCGCCGGAAACTCGGTGGCCCCCATGGTCGATGACGGCGCAGGCTTATCGCCGTCGCCCCAACTGACGAAATGGTTTTGCCACGCGACGATCTTGCCCGATCCATCCAAGCCGGCCTTGAGGAACTGGAAGCCGCCGGGACGATAATAGTCGTGTCCGAAGTCGTCCTCGCGCGCCCAGAGCAGTTTCACGGGTGCGTTCACGGTCTTCGAAATCCAGGCCGACTCCACCATGTAGTCGTTGGTCAAACGACGCCCAAAGCCGCCGCCGCCGCGCTGCATGTGGATGGTCACGCTTCTCCTTCGGTATACCCAGGGTCTTCGCCACCAACGTCTGGCCACCGCCGGGAATCTGGCTGTTGGACCAGATTTCGATCTTGTCGCCCTGCCAATGCGCGGTACAATTCTGCGGCTCAAGCGGAGCATGCGAAATGAACGGATAGGCGTACGCGCCTTCCACCACCTTGGCCGCGCTCGCGAGCGCTCCGTCGGGATCGCCGTCCTTGCGAAGCGTTTTAGCGGGGGGCTGCTTGGAAAGCTCCAGGGCCTTCTGCGCGAACCCGACGCTCGATTGCGAAGCGCCGTGACCTTCGTCCCACTTCACTTGCAACTTCTTGCGTGCCGTCTGCGCCTGCCACCAGCTATCGGCGACGATGGCGACGCCGGGTTCCAGGCCGGGATCCTGTTCCACCACCGTGCCGGGCTTCACCATTCCTTCCACGATGAACGCGTCGCGGATGCCGGGCATGGCTTTGATCTCATCCAGATTCGCGCTGACCACCTTGCCCGCGAACACCGGGCACTTCTGATAGACGGCGAACAGCATGTCGGGCAGCGTGAAGTCGATCGCAAAGGTGGGCTTTCCGGTGACGATTCTGGGAGTGTCGACGCCGCGCTGGCTGTGGCCGACGATCTTGTAATCTTTGGGATCCTTGAGCTTCAGCTTTTGCAGATCGGGCACGGGCATGGAAGCAGCCTTGCTCGCGATCTCGCCATATCCGACCGAACGATTCGATTTGGAGTGAAGCACGCGTCCCGCCGAGGTGGAGCATTCGGCCTCGGGCACGCCCCAGGTCTGAGCCGCGGCGCTCACCAGCAACTGCCGGCCAGCCGCGCCCACGCGACGCATCGGGTCCCAGTTAAACGGTGTTGCCAGGCTGCCGCCCGCGAATTGCGCGGCGTACTTCGTATCGTCGAAGTCGGTCTGCTCGATCTTCACCATCTTCCAGTCGGCATCCAGCTCTTCGGCGATCAGCATGGGAAGCATGGTCTTCACGCCCTGGCCCACTTCCGGGTCCTTGGCCATGATGGTGACGGTGCCATCCGGAGCGATCTTAATGTAGTTGTTCGGCCTGGGGCGGAGCCGTTGGGCCGAATTGGGCCGAGGCCTTGGGTTTCACGTACAGGCCGAGCAGCACGCCGCCGCCAGCGAGCGAAGTCACGCGCAAGAATGAACGTCGATTGACAACCATGATGTTTTCCTTCGCCTCCCTTATTGCTGAGCCCCGGCGCTCGCAGCCACTTCCGACGGCTTCTTCAACTTGCTGGTGGTCGCGATCTCAGCGGCCTTGTGAACGGCCTGACGAATGCGGACATAGGTTCCGCAGCGGCACAGGTTTCCATTCATGGCCGCGTTGATGTCCTGGTCCGTAGGCTTGGGGGTCTTGGCGAGCAATGCCGCGGCAGACATGATTTGTCCAGCCTGGCAGTAGCCGCACTGCGGGACATCGATCTCGATCCACGCGGCTTGCACTGGATGGCGTGCCGTCCGCCGAGAGTCCTTCGATGCGTGGTGACGGGCGCTTTTGCCGCAGCTGAAACCGGCATCTGGCAGCTTCGCACAGCCTTGCCGTTCAGGTGCACCGTGCATGCGCCGCACTGGCCGATGCCGCAGCCGTACTTCGTCCCTTTCAGCTTCAGAACATCGCGGATGGCCCACAACAGGGGCATGTCCGCGGGTACATCGACGGTGGTGGACCGTCCATTCACTGTGAGTTGAAAAGCCATGACGGCAGTCTCCTATCTGCTATCCGCACCTTGTATCATACCTGTTTTGGCCATGCGCGGAGGCACGCCGGAAATGGCCTAGAGGCGCCGGGGCGCGCCATGTATCTTATAGATACCACTGTAGTTTATAAGAGCCATCCGCGCAAGTATTGACGAATTTCATCACGCACTTTGCGGAACGCCGCCAGCTTGTCTTGCTCCGACCCTTGGACAGCCGCCGGATCCTCGAAACCGTGGTGCAGACGGTTCGCGTGTCCGGGATAAATCGGGCAAGTCTCCTTGGCGTTGTCGCAGACGGTAAAAACGTAGTCAAAATCGCGCGACGCGAATTCGTCGACCGATTTGGAGCGATGGCCGGAGATGTCGATCCCGATCTCGTTCATCACCGCGATGGCTTCTGGACGAACGTGGCTCGGATGGGTGCCGGCGCTGGCCACTTCGAAGCGATCGCCTGCGTCATGGCGGAGCAAGCCTTCGGCCATCTGGCTGCGCGCCGAGTTGCCCGTGCAGAGGATGAGGACGGTCTTCTTCATTGAGGGGCCTCAGCCATGCTGCTGGACAAAGTCCTCGATGTGGCGGCGGATCTGGTCGCGAGTCTTCCGCGTCGCGGCGAACAGGCCGAGATCGGAATGCTCCGGATCCTCCAGATCCCAATGGAGGCGGTAGATGGCTCCGGGAAAAATTGGACAATGCGGTTCTTTGCGCCGGTCGCAAAGTTGAATCAAGTATGTAAACCGCTCGCCCAGATATCTGGCCACGTCCTTGGTTCGATGTTGCGAAATGTCGATGCCGACCTCCCGCATCGCTTCGATCGCGGCCGGGCTGAGCTCTTCGGGCGATCCGCCGGCGCTTACGATTTCAAACTGGTCGCCGGCCATCTTGCGGAGAAAGCCTTCGGCCATTTGCGTCCGGCTGGAGTTGCCGGTGCAGAGAAACAAGACCTTTTGCTTGATCATAGTCATTCACTCCTTGCGAGTCCGTGGGCTGCGACACGCGGTTGCGAGTAAAAGTATCTCTGCCATGAGAGCGATACGTTCACCAGCAGGATGAGCGCCGGCACTTCCACCAGCGGCCCGATCACCGCTGCGAATGCAGCTCCCGAATGAATCCCGAAGACCGCCACGGCGACCGCAATGGCGAGCTCAAAGTTGTTGCTGGCGGCGGTAAACGACAGCGTGGCTGTTTGCGAGTAATCCGCGCCGAGCTTGTGTCCCATCCAGAACGAGATGGCGAACATCACCGCGAAATAGATCAGCAGCGGGACGGCAATGCGCAGGACATCCAGCGGCAACTTCACGATGTAGTCGCCCTTGAGAGAAAACATCACGACGATGGTGAACAACAGCGCGATCAGCGTAAGTGGGCTGAGACGCGGCAGGAAGCGCTGCTCGTACCATTCGCGGCCCTTAACTCGCAGGAACACTGTGCGCGTGATTATTCCGGCCAGGAACGGAACGCCCAGGTAAAAGAAGACGCTCTTGGCCACCTGCCCCGTAGATACGTTCACCACCGAACCTTGAATACCTAACCATCGAGGAAGCACCGTCAGAAACACCCAGGCGTAGGCCGAGTAAAAGAGCACTTGAAAAACAGAGTTCAGTGCGACCAGGCCCGCGGCGTATTCGGTATCGCCCTTCGCCAGCTCATTCCAGACGATCACCATCGCGATGCATCGTGCCACACCTATCAGGATCAGGCCGGCCATATATTCGGGATAGCCGCGGAGAAACACCACCGCCAGCACGAACATGAGTATCGGGCCAACCACCCAATTCTGGAACAGCGAAAGCAGCAGCACCTTCTTATTTCGCAGGACCTCGCCAATCCGCTCGTAGCGCACCTTGGCCAGCGGCGGATACATCATGAGGATCAGACCGATCGCGATGGGGATCGAAGTAGTGCCGGCCTGAAAACCAGTTAGTACGCGAACGACGCCGGGGATTTCGAATCCGGTGGCCACGCCAACCGCCATCGCGAGGAAGATCCAGAGCGTGAGGTAGCGGTCCAGGAACGATAGCTTTCGGCCGATGTGTTCCATGCCCGAAGCCTAGCGCGGCGCCGGCTTGCGTGCGCGCACAAACGCACTCATGAACTTGCCTTCCACCTGCGGCGCGATCGCATCCACGTCGATACCCTCCGTCGACAGGAACGCACGGGCGTCTTCGATGTGGTACACGCGGGTGGGCTCGATGTCGATGTTCTCAAAGCCAGCAGCGGCGAGCTTGGCGAGATAATCCGAATCCTTCAATGCACCGGCGATGCAACCGACCCACAGAAGCATGTGCTCGCGCACTGCAAGTGGAACGTCGCCGCGGACGACAACGTCCGACACCGCAAACCGGCCACCCGGCTTCAGGACGCGAAACGCTTCGTGCAGCACGCGATCTTTGTCGGAGGACAGATTGATGACGCAATTCGAGATGACGACGTCGACCGAGTTGTCGGGCAGCGGAATGTTTTCGATCTCGCCCTTCAGGAATTCGACGTTAGAGACGGCGGCCTGGGCCTGATTTGCTCGCGCAAGCGCCAGCATTTCATCGGTCATGTCGAGGCCATAGGCTTTGCCGCTTGGACCTACACGCCGGGCCGAGAGCAGCACGTCGATTCCGCCGCCCGAGCCCAAATCGAGCACGGTCTCTCCCTCATGCAGCTCCGCTAACGCGGTCGGATTACCGCAGCCGAGCGAAGCCAGCACGGCCGCGTCCGGAAGCGAGCCCTTTTCGGAATCGCCATAGAGATTCGCGGTGATCGGATCGATGTTCGTACCGCAGGCTGCAGCACCTCCACAACAGGAGTTGCCTTGTCCGGACGCGACGCGCAGCGCCGCCTGGCCGTATTTCTCCTTCACTACTTCCTTGATGTTGGTTGTACTCATGACTTACTCCTTTTACTTACAGCAAACGATCTTCTGCGGCTCGATGGCCTTGTTGCGCGTGCAGCACTCCGAATAGAGGAAGCCCAGCACTTCCTGCAATGCGTCGGTGTTGGCGGAGTACCACAGGAACGTGCCCTCGCGGCGCACGCGCACCAGATCCTCGTTTTTCAGCTTTTCCAGATGATGCGAGAGCGTGCTGGACGGGATGTCCAGCTCGCCGCCGATTTCGCCGGCCACCAGCCCCTCGGGGTGCGCACTCAACAACAAGCGCACGATACGCAACCGGGGTTCGGCGCCCATGGCGGAGAACATGTCGGCGCAGCGGGTGATGAGTGCTGAATCGTCTTTCTTGGGCAAGGCAGTTCCTCGATGTTTCCATAGTAATGGAAATATCGAAGATACGCAAGAGCCCCGCAGGGCGCTAGGGCTGGAGAGTCAAGGTCGCGTTGCCCGCCGCGCCGCTGTAGATGAGATCGAGCGAGCGGATCCCTTCAGCTTTGCCGTGGTATTGGAAGAACAGCAGTCCAGCTTGCGGTAAGGCGCGCTCGCCTTCCTCCATGAACGCCTTATGCACATGCAGTTCCATTGCGCGCCGTAGTTCGAATGGCATTTTGGGGGGCAAGGGAGGCGGGGCATTGTTACCACCGCCATTCCCCGTCGTAAGACTGCTTTTCGACTGCTTCGATGCTTCGTCAACGGGCGGCTGCCACTGGGGGTCTTTCAGCGATTTAAAAACCAGCTCGAACGGTTCGGCGGGCAAGGGTGTCTTCCTGCCGTTGATGCGCAAGGAAAAGTCTCCGCGCGCTAGCGTAGTCCGCGCGCCCGGCGGCCCAAACAGCCCAGCTTCGACGACGACGAAATCTTCCGAAGAGAACGGTTGTTCGGGTGTCGGAATGGCGTGGCCCATGAACTCGGCCCCGATCGTTACCATTCCGGCCTTCCCTTGCGCTTGATACTCTGACGGCGCCGCGCGTGGCGGCATGCCTTTGACCGCATCCTTGTTTGATTCTTGCGCGGGCGGAGACTCTTGCGCAGGAAGGAAGAGCGCTAGCGCCAGTAGCACGATCGTCAAAAGTCCGATTCCCCGTGGAAACAACACACGCATTGCGGTTCTAGAAGCTAGCATAGCCGAAAACTCCGGCTATTTCGCGGCCGGGGGCCGCCGGTGGTACCCGGGCCGGTACTGCAGGTGGCAATTGACGCAGGCGTCATTGAGCGGATCGTTCAGCGCCCGAATCGCGTCCAGATCTTTGGCCTGCGCGGCTTTGAACGCAGTCTTGCCAAGCTCGATCAACACTTTCGAATCCTTGATCCAATTGTCCTGATCGCGGGCGCGGCCCTCCATCATGAGCAGGTTTCCGGATTCGGCCAGCATCAGCGCCTGCCCGCGAAGAAGGTCCCACTCGCGCTGGTTCTTGGGTGGATCGCGGTCCACATAAAAGAGGGCATCTGAGGTTGGATAGATTATGTCGATCATCAACTGACTCATGTTGCCCACGGGCTGGAAGGTGGTGGGCGCTTGCGCGAAAGTGACTCCCGCAATCAGCGATAGTGCAAGTATCCGCATCGCGACCTCCTGGTCCAAGTGATTCTATCATTGCTGATGCTATACAATGGCCGCCAGGATGCTTCGGATCCTTTTATTCGCATTGGTTGCCGGTTGTGTCCAAGGTCAAGTAGTGAAAGACTACGTTCCGGTGACGCAAGACATGCTCTTGCATCCCAGCCCGGACGACTGGCTGATGTACAGCCGCACCTACGATGCGCAGCGCTTCAGCCCGCTCAAGCAGATTGATCGCTCGAACGTCGAGCAGCTCCGCATGGCGTGGACGCGCGGCCTGGGCCCCGGCACAAGCGAGACGATTCCGATCGTACACAACGGCGTTATGTACCTGGTGGAACCGGGCGCCATTGTTGAAGCGCTGGACGCCACCAGCGGCGATCTCATTTGGGAGTACAAACGCAAGGTTCCCGCGGCTGCCGCGAGCACGGCGCGCACGAAAGCGCTCGCGATCTATCAAGACGTGGTGCTCTACACCGCGCCAGACGGCTACGTGGTCGGCCTGGACGCCCGCACCGGCGAACAGCGCTGGCAAACCAGCACCGGCGAGGGGCAGAACACGTCGGGCCCCATCGTTGTCGAAGGCAAAGTGATCTCCGGCCGCGGCTGCGGAAAGACGCGCGACACCTGCTTCATCGCCGCGCAAGACGCAGTCACGGGCAAGGATGTCTGGAAGTTTTACAACGTGCCCGCGCCCGGCGAACCGGGTTCGGAAACCTGGGGCAAGGATTTCAAGGACACCAATCTCGCGTCCACTTGGGGACTGCCTGGCACCTACGATCCCGTTCGCAAGACGCTCTATTGGGGCATCGCGAATCCCATGCCGAACACGCGCCTGCAACGCCACGGCGGCGATCCTGATGGCACTTCGCGTACATCACCGGCGGATTTGTACAGCAACTCGACCGTTGCAATCGATCCCGAAACCGGCAAGCTCAAATGGTATTACCAGCATCTGCCCGCTGACGATTGGGACATGGATTATACGCACGAGCGCACGCTGGTCCGCGAGAAATTCAACCCTGATCCGAAGTTCGTGAAGTGGTTCAATCCCGATATCCCGCGTGGCGAGGAGCACGACATGGCGGTGATGGTGGGCGAAGGCGGCGGAGTGTTCGCGCTGGATCGCGATACAGGCAAATTCTTATGGGCCACACCCTTCCCTTACGACGATCCGCTGTTTCTCATCTCCAATATTGACGGCAAGACCGGCAAGGTGACCATTAACTTCGATCTGGTGAACAAGAAGCCGGGCGAGGAACACGTCATCTGCTCCTACAACACGCGGAGCTTCTGGCCGACTGCCTACGATCCCGAGACGCACTCGCTCTACGTCCCATATATCGATAACTGTCTCGACATGGTTTCGGCCGGTACCGGGCCTGATCAGCGCGAGCGCCGCAAACCCGTGCCGCGTCCGGGTTCCGATCCAAAAGCGCTGACCGCGATCGGCAAGATCAATCTGTCAACCGGCGAGATCCAGCGCATCAACGTCGGGCGCTCGCCTTCCGATGGCGCGGCGCTAGTCACTGCGGGCGGTCTGCTTTTCCAGGGCGATCTGAATCGCCGCTTCCGAGCGTTCGATGCCGCGACCGGCAAGAAACTGTGGGAATCGATTCTGGGCGGATCGATTTCAGTCAGCACCATCACGTATGCGGTCAATGGAAAACAATACGTCGCCGTGATGACGGGGAACGGGCTGTTAGACGGCGTGCTGTTGGGAGAAACACCCGAGCTAAAGCCGCCGCGCGGGATCAACGGAATTTACGCTTTCGCCCTGCCCTGATTACGCCGGGCCATCCGCACCGCCCCACAGGTTCATCGTGCTGAGTTCTTCGCGTCCGCACGCCTTCAAATACAGGAACAATTGCGTCCGATACGCGGCGTACCCACCGAGCACCAGGAACACGAGATGCGAACCGCGGCTGGATTTTTTGCCGAAGAAGTCGACCTCACCTCGGAAATCGGCATCCGTCCACCCGCTCAAGAGACGCGCGTATTCGCCGGATTGCTTTTCGATCGCCCCTACGGCCTGATCGAAGTTCATCGCCTTGGCAGCCGCTTCCGCTGAATTCCACACGGCCACATCGAATGTTCCGGCCTTAGTAAAAGTCACCAGATTGGGACCCATGATGGTCATGTACTGCAACAATTCCAGTATGCTGCGCTGCTTCGGAGTCGGGCGGTAATCCAGCATCGATTTATCGACCTTGCCCGTCAGATGCACCAGGATGCGGACTTCGTTCTGAAGCGCCGCGATTAGTTCTTCTTTCGTTAAGACCATGATGGATTATCGCCCACCCGGCGAATTTGCCGCATGACGTCCTCTGCGGAAAGGCCGCTGCGAAACTTCTCGCGCATGCGGTCGACGACGCCCTGGTACTTCAGCCACGTTTTCACCGTCTGTTCCGTACGCTGGATGCTTCCGTCGGCACGCAATACGAGCATTTCGGTTTGATCGTTGCGGAAATCGCCATCCACCTCGCCCTTCTTGCCGCAGACCAGAATGGTCTGAGCGGGCTCCGAGCCACGGGACGTATGGCTGAGCGTCACGTATGAATCGCCTAGATCGATTTCACGGCAGAAGTATCGGACCAACGTTATACTGCCATCGGCGCAAGCGAACTCGACGGAGCTCTCCAGTTCATAGCCGTGCGGAATGTCGCGGCACGCCAAGTCCAACAGCCGCGGCGAATGGTTTTTCGTCATGCGCATCTCCAAAGCCGATCGCACGACGCCAAACAGGTCGAGTAAGGTGACGTCTGCATCTTCGAGCAGGGCGTCCAACCCCTCGCCGTAGCGCGCCCGCCACCAACGCGGATAGAAACGCGCGAGCCATTGTGCCAGCCTCTTCATGCGGGTCTCAGCCTCTTCAGCCCGGTGCGGACAATCTGATTCAACTCGGAGAGCTGCTCTTCCAGATACCGCCGTCCGTCGGCGCTGAGCGTGTAGGGCTGGCGCCGGTCGTCCGCCGATTTCACCGGTCGAATCCAGCCGCGCTGTTCCAGACGCGTGATCGCGCCATACAGAGTCCCTGGCCCGATCCGCAGGCCTGCAAAACGCTCGATGTCTTCCATCATGGCGTAGCCGTGTTTGTCGCCATCGGCCAGGCTCGCCAGAACAAGCAGCGTCGGGTCAGCCATTGTTATTACGTGACACGTAGTATCGTGACACGGAATAGCACGTCCGTCAAGAGCCTTGCTCTGCTGAGAGCCACGATCATCCCACTGGGTGCTAGAATTGAGTTCGGTCCGCAATGGAACGCGCCGGCAAGATCCTCGCCAAAATCAAAAATAGCGATACGATTTCACCGGAAGAGCTGGCGCGCGCCGCATGGCTAGCCACGGTGGGCAAACGCATCGCCGCCAAAGCGTCGCCCAAAGCGCTGGTGCGCGGCTCGCTGATCGTCGAAGTGGAAGACGCGATCTGGCAGAAGCAGCTTTTTCACCTGCGCTACGACATCCTGGCGAAACTCACTTCGGTGATCGGAGGCGGCATCGTCACGGGACTGGAATTTCGCATCGCAACGCCCCGGCGTCCGCCGCAAACCGCGCAAAGTCACAGTGAGACCGCCTCGCTTGACGAAGCCGATCGCATCGAAGATCCGGTTTTGCGCATCATATACAAGCAGGCCGCGCAAAGAGGGCGACGGCGTGAAGATCACCGAGTCCGAGGTCCGCTATGTGGCCGACCTCGCGAATCTGAAGCTGACCGATTCCGAGATCGCGCGCCTGGCGAAAGACATGGACGAGATCCTCACGCACATGGACGCGCTCAACGAACTCGACACCTCCGCGGTCGAGCCCATGGCGCAAGTGCTCTATCAAAGTGAGGAGACGGCAACGCTGCGCGCCGACGAAATCATTCCACCGCTCGGCAATGAAGCCGCCTTGCCAATGCGCCGCTCGCCGGCGCGGGTTATTACAAAGTTCCGAAGGTGATCGAACGATGAGTGTGCACTCGGTAGCCTCTCTGACGATCGAGCAGGTGCAGAGCAGGCCTTGGCTGCGCGCAAATTCTCGCGCGGTTGAACTGGCGCAGTCCGCGCTCGCATTCGCACAGGCCGAAAATCCGAAGACCAACGCGTATCTTCACTTTTGTCCGGAACGCGCGCTGGCCGCGGCCGAGCGGGTGGACAAGAAACTCGCCGCGGGCGAAAACGCTGGACCGCTGGCCGGCGTTCCCATCGCGGTGAAGGACGTGATCGTTACCAAGGGCGTTCGCACCACCTGCGGATCGCGCCTTCTGGAACGCTACATCCCGCCCTACGACGCCACGGCCGTGGCGCGTCTGGAACAAGCGGGCGCTGTGATTCTCGGAAAAACGAATTGCGACGAATTCGCGATGGGCTCGTCCAACGAAAATTCCGCGTTCGGGCCGGTGCGCAATCCCGTGGCGCTCGATCGCGTGCCCGGCGGGTCGAGCGGCGGATCGGCGGCAGCGGTGGCGCAAGGAACAGCGGTAGCCGCGCTTGGCTCAGACACCGGCGGGTCAGTTCGACAACCGGCGTCGTTTTGCGGCGTGGTCGGCGTGACGCCCACGTATGGACGCGTTTCGCGCTATGGATTGGTTGCCTTCGCGAGTTCGCTCGATCACATCGGACCTTTTGGGAGAACGGTGCGTGATGCGGCGCTGCTGCTTGAAACTATGGCCGGACGCGACGAATGCGATTCCACGTCCGCCTTCGCGCCCGTGCCCAGCTATACCGCGCAGCTGGATGGCAAAGTGGCCGGGCATGAAGATCGGCCTGCCGCGCGAATACTTCGAAGGGCCTCGCCAGCGAATCGGGCGACCGGATCCAGCAGGCCATCGCGGTGCTGAAGAAACTCGGCTGCGAAGTGCGCGAGATCAGCCTGCCCGCAACGAAATACGCCGTGCCTTGCTACTACATCATCGCGACGGCGGAAGCCAGTTCGAATCTGGCTCGTTACGACGGCGTGCGCTATACATCGCGCGCGACCGAAGACACGCTCAGCGGCATGTATCGCGCCACGCGAGGCGAGGGTTTCGGCGCCGAATGCAAGCGCCGCATCATGCTCGGCACCTACGTGCTCAGCCACGGCTACTACGACGCGTATTACTTGAAGGCGCAAAAGGTGCGCGCGCTGATCGCTGAGGATTTTCGAAAAGCTTTTACCGAAGTGGACGCGATCGTCGCGCCGGTCTCGCCCTCGCCCGCGTTCAAAATCGGCGAGAAGGTAGACGATCCGCTGGAAATGTACCTGTCCGACATCTACACCATCACGGGCGACCTGGCGGGCATCCCCTGCATGAGCGTGCCCTGCGGAAAAACATCCGAGGGCCTGCCGGTCGGCATGCAGATACTTACGAAACACTTCGACGAAACAACTATGTTCCGCCTTGCGGACGCTTTTGAAAAGGCTGGCGGATTCGCCGGCTCAAATTGAAAATCGAGAGGAGAAAACTGTGGCATTTACCGTTCCCCCGCTGCCTTACGCGTTTGACGCGCTGGAGCCCTACATCGACAAGCAGACCATGGAGATTCATCACGACAAACATCATGGCGCTTATGTGACGAATCTGAACAAGGCGCTGGAATCCGCGCCCGAATCTGCAGAGCAAAACGGTCGAGGAGCTGCTCGCCAACAACTGCGCGATCGTGCCTGAGGCCATCCGCACCGCGGTCCGCAACAACGGCGGCGGCCATATCAACCACTCCATGTTTTGGACGATTCTCGCTCCCAACGCCGGCGGCAGCCCAACCGGCAACATCGCAACCGCGATCAATTCCACGTTCGGCAGCTTCGATACGTTCAAGGAAAAGTTCGGCGCCGCGGCTACCGGACGCTTCGGCTCCGGCTGGGCCTGGCTGGTCAAGAACAGCAAGGGCATCGAGATTGTTTCCACCGCCAATCAGGACAGCCCGGTGATGGACGGGCATTTTCCGGTCATGGGCCTGGATGTCTGGGAGCACGCCTATTATCTGAAGTATCAAAACCGCCGGCCCGAGTACATCGCGGCTTGGTGGAGCGTGGTGAACTGGCCGGAGATCGAGAAGCGCTTCAACACCGGGAAGTAAGTCACGAACTCCAGCCGAAAAACATCGCCGTCACTCCCACGGTGTCGATGAGCCCGTGCGCCAAAATGCAGACCCACAGGTTGCGACCCGATAGTATGTAGGCGGCCGCGAGCACCAGGCCGGCCATCCCGGAATCGACGATGCCCGCCGGCCCTTTGTAATAGTGGCCGTACCCGAACAGTACGGCCACCACTACCGCTCCAATCCAATATGCAGCATTCGATCGGCCGCCGATGTCCGCTGCGCGCCTTAGCAAGTAGCCTCTATAACTGATCTCCTCGCCAAACGCGGCGAAGGTCCAAACGAGTAACAACCAACCGAGCGCTTGGGTCAAATTACCTGTCATGTTCTCTGTGCCACTTGGCGCTTTTGCCGCCGGCCAGAAGCGGGCCGTCACCGGATCGATCAGCAGAGAACCGGCCAGAATTCGTATAGCAGCCGCGGCGATTGCGAACAGGATCGTACGACGCCAGGACGCCGGCCATCGCAGCCCCATCGCGATCCATGAACCGTCGCGCAACCGCGTGGAAATCAATCCGAGCACGAAAAGGATGGGCACTTCATTCGGGACCACGTGATAGACGTTGTGGCCAATCACGATCGCGCTGCCGACGGCAAGTTCCGTCAGTGAAAGCCAGCGCTGCGAGGGGGGTAAGCCCGCTTCCTTTTCCATCTAATTCACCTCTGGCAGGGCGCGCGATCTTCGGTACCGGCGCGCGCACCAAAGCGCAAACCGCGTGGTCAGCATCACAAGCGCGCAGCCCACTCCGAGACCCACCGGCACAATCCACCAACCCAGCAGCTCTCTGCCGTGCAGCGGCGCGGCTCCAAAGCCGAGCCGTAGCGAGATCTCAACATCGTCCGCACCACTAGGAAGCAGCCACAATCCCGCGGTCTGGGGATGAAACGGCTTCAAGAGCGCCGCAATCATGAAAACCGCCCCAATGAAATACGCCAGGAGCGCCCCGAGCAACACGACAAATCCAGCTACGCTGAAGGCCGCCCAGCGGAACAAACTCTGCATCACTCGAACTGGCGACGGGCTCACTTCGGCTCGCGCGAACAGATCGTCGGTCATGTATTGGCCGGCCAGCTCTTCCGGACTGCCAAGCCGCGCGAGGGTTTCCCGAACTCCGGTAGCCGTCGGTTGTCCGTTGCCGCCGGCCCGCTCCGTGATGTGGCTGCGCAGCTCTTGCACGATGTCGCGCGCGTCTTCCTCATTCATGCCGCGCAATCGCCGGCCCAACCTCGCGAGGTAAGCTTCGATCAACTCTCGTGCATCATCTGCCATAGTGCGCTATTTCCCCTTTGTAAGCGGTGCGAGCAAGCGGCCCAGGCTGGCGGAAAATCGCGTCCAGACCGCGGTCATTTCGCGGGCGCGCTGTTTTCCGGACGCGGTCAAAACGTAGTATTTGCGCGGATGTCCCGAGTCCGATTCCACCCACTCACTTCGCACCAGCCCCATGGCCTTTAACCGGCTGAGCAGCGGATACACGGTGCCCTCCGGGACGATCAAGCCGGAGTCGTCCTCCAGACGCCGCAAAATCTCGAGCCCATACAGCCGTCCGTTCCACAACGTCGCCAGAATCGCCAGCTCGATACATCCCTTGCGGAGCTGGACTTCCCACTTCTCCGCGGTTTGAGAATCGACGGCATCGCGCCCTGTCATCCTGCCACATATCTTGCATTACAAGGTATCATGCTGTCAAGGGATACTCGGCGCGCTCCCGGACTTTCCCGGGAAAATCTCGAACAATACCCTAGTACTATCGAACTTCCCTGCCCCGTCCGATGATTTTCATATGAAGCTCCGAACAGCAGGCGTGCGGCTCAGCGCTTGGCTCTTCGTCTGCCCGTTGGTTCTCGCGCAGGTCGTCACCGATACCAAATGGGTCGAAAACTGGGACGAAAAAGGTACGCCTCGCGAGCAACTGCGAAAGATCAACGGCCGCTGGTGGACCCAGGACAATCGCGAAGTCACTCCCCCGGCAAAGGACGGTTTCTGGAGCATCGACTCCAAGCCCGGCACGTGCGCGTTCTATCATCACCGGCCCACCCAGCTCGCGCGCGCTGAGTCGCTGCACTTGTTTATGAGCCGCGAGCAAGTGGAAGCCCTGCTCGGCCAGCCCAATCGCACACTCGGAGACGACCGGGGACGCGGCTGGCACGGCTTTTGGTGGTACTACGCCGCCAACGGAACCAAGCTCAGTGTGCGGTTCATGGGCGACGACGGACTCGGCGAAGCCAAGTACGAATACCTTCATGAGAAGTCGCAGCCGGTGGCCTCCGTCGCAGCCGACCTCGGCGGCCGCGACATCTTCAAAGTCATGGCGGATCGCGCGTGGAAGAGGAACCAGGAACAGCAAGCGACCAAGATGGGCGCCTTCCGCGCAGCCCATTCAGGCCATGGGACGCAGCCGAACGTCGTTACATTGGCTCCGATCCCAGTTGCAGCGGCCGATCCCGCGCCGCCGAAGCGAATTGTCTCCGCGGCAACGTTCTCGGAGGTGGCAATCGGCGCCACTCGTGAGGACGTATTGAGTCGCCTGGGTGAACCGAACTCGCGGTATGCCATCACTGACGACGACGGCACCCACGAGTCCTTCACGTACGACCTGGACAGCGGAGAAACCGTCGTCCTTCGCCTGCTCGGCGGGAAAGTAACCAAGGTGCGTTAGTCATGATTCAGCCGATTACCCTCATCACCGCCGGCATTTTCTTCGTCGTTCTCTACTTGCGCTACAAGAGCCGGCCCAAGGACGGCCCGCCCCGCACGCGGAAGCAGCAGCTGAAGACCGCGAAACTTTTGTTCGCGGCGATCCTTGGATGGCTGGCCATTCACTATTCGCTGCAGCATACGATGGCCAAGATGGATGGCGCCGATCAAGAGCCGTCGTTTATGGAACGCGCGGTTGCGTTCCTCTCGAAATAGCCGAACCCGAAGGACATCCATGAGCACCCGCCAGCTTCAAGATCTTCGCCGCGCCCTGGACCTACAGCCCTCTGCGATGGACATTCGAAAACTGTTCCCAATGTTTGCACCCGCTAGCTTCTTCGCCACCGGGCAATGGCCGGGGCCTTTTGAAACGCTGGCAGCAAAAGGCGTGGGATTGACTTGGGCTTTGGAGCTGGAGGGAGGCGCCCGACGCTATCTGGACCAACGCATGCGTGCTCACTGGGAAAGCGCGGGAGTGGATTGGAGGCATAGTGCGTTTGACAATCTTCGAGCGGCAACCCCAAAGCTGTTCACACATGAATTGGGCAGAAAGACCGCGCCAGGGATCTTCGTAGGAGCGATGATGCATCCGGACGGCTGGGGCCCGTCGCGTCTGTTACTGCGCGACTCTCTAGCGAAGGCTTTTCCGGAAGGTTACCGGGTTGCGATACCGGAGATGAGCTGTGGCGTGGCGATTTCGAAGCGCCTGGATGCGGATGAAGAGCGCGTCGTGAACGACCTCGTTGCAAAGTGTTTTCAGGAGGGCACCCGGCCGCTTGCCCCGGACATTTTCGAAGCAGAGGAGATTCTGCTTCCCGACACCGCTAGAGGGCGGAAGAATTAAGCCGCCGCGCTTGCAAATTCCTGCTCCAAAACCATCCCACTTGCGGTAACATTGCAATTTCAATGGAGTGTGTATTAGAGCTTCGCGACGTTTCGAAGCACTATCCCTCGCACCACGCCGTCAACGGCGTTTCGCTCACCCTCGCGCGCGGCGAGTTCTTCTCGCTGCTCGGTCCCTCCGGTTGCGGCAAGACCACCACGCTGCGCATGGTGGCCGGATTTGAAGAGCCCACGCGTGGTGAAATTCGCCTCAACGGCGCCAGCATCCAGCATCTGAAACCATACCAGCGCAACGTCACCACCGTCTTTCAAAACTACGCGCTGTTCCCGCATCTCACCGTGCGCGACAACGTGGAATTCGGCCTGCGGCGCCGCGCGGGCAATCACATCGGCGACCGCGTTCGCGACGTGCTGGATCTGGTGCAGCTGGCCGGCAAGGAATCGCGACGCCCCGCCCAGCTTTCGGGAGGCGAGCGGCAACGCGTCGCGCTGGCGCGGTCACTGGTGCTGGAGCCCGATGTCCTGCTGCTCGACGAGCCGCTCTCGGCGCTCGATCCCAACCTGCGCAAACAGGTCCGCGCCGAACTGAAGGCCATCCAGCGCCGCGTCGGCATCACGTTCCTGTTCGTCACGCACGATCAGGAAGAGGCGCTGTCACTCTCCGATCGCCTGGGCGTGATGAACAAAGGCCGCCTGGAGCAGGTCGGCACGCCCGAAGAAATTTATCTGCAGCCCAGCACGCGATTCGTCGCGTCGTTCCTCGGCGCCGTGAACTGGATCGGCGACGTCGGCGTTCGCCCCGAAGCCATGCGGATCGCGCGCAAGCCATCCAGCAACGGCCATCGCTCGCGCCCCGCCACCATTGTTCATTCCACCTTCCTCGGCAACTGCGTCCACGTCGATACCCGCTTGTCCGACGGCGAACCGGCGGTGGTCGAAGTTTCGCGCCTCGGCGAGGCCTTCGCTCCCGGTGAAGCCGTCCATCTGTGGTGGGAGCCAGCCGACGAGCTGCGCTTCGATGAGTCGCACCTGGAATGAACCGCCTGCGCGCGTGGTTTCTCGCTCCCACCTGGATCACCGTCATCACGCTGTTTCTCGCGCCGCTCGCCATCATTCTGGGCTACAGCCTGCTGACGCGCGGCGTCTACGGCGGCATCACTTCGCCATGGACCGCTGAAAGCTATCAGCGCCTCATCGATCCGATCTATCTCGCTATTCTCTGGCGATCGTTCTGGATCGCGGGCGCATCCACGGCGCTTTGTCTGCTGCTCGGATTTCCGCTTGCGCTGTTCATATCGCGCGCCGACCGCCACAAGAATTTCTATCTCGGCCTGGTGATGCTTCCCTTCTGGACCAGCTTTCTGGTCCGCACCTACGCCTGGATGTTTCTGCTGCGCGACACCGGCCTGCTCAACACGCTGCTCCAAAAGCTCGGCCTCATCCATTCGCCGCTGCCCCTGCTTTATAACGACGGCGCGGTGATTCTCGGCCTGGTCTACGGCTATTTGCCGTTCACTGTGCTGCCGCTCTACGCTACGCTCGAACGCCTGGACCGCACGCTGCTCGAAGCCGCGGCCGACCTCGGCGCGAAACCCTGGGCCGCCCTCACGCGCATCACCATTCCGCTATCGGCTCCCGGAATTCGCGCAGGCGCGATTTTGGTGTTCATTCCGTGCCTCGGCGCGTATCTCACGCCCGACCTGCTGGGCGGCGGAAAGTCCGTGATGATCGGCAACCTGATCCAGAACCAATTCACCACCGCGCGCGACTGGCCGTTCGGTTCGGCCGTTTCGCTGGTGCTGATGGCGATCGTGATGGTGTTGCTGTTTGCGATCGCGCGTGGCGAAGGCGAGGATCTTTTATGAAGCCGCGCGGCGCGGGACTCGCGATTTACGCCATCGGCGCGTATCTGTTTCTGCACCTGCCGCTGCTGATCCTGTCCATCTTCAGCTTCAATTCTTCGCGATTCACTGTTTGGGAAGGCTTTTCCCTGCGCTGGTACTCGGCCGCGTTGCACGACACGCAACTGACCGAGTCCGCGCTGAACAGCCTGATCATCGCCGTGGTTGCCACGCTCGTCTCCACCGTACTTGGCACGCTCTGCGCCTACGGGCTCTGGAAGCGCAACTCGCGGCCTCTGGCTGGGTCGCTCTATCTGTCTCTTGTCACGCCCGAAATCGTCACCGGCATCTCGCTGCTCGCGTTCTACCAATGGATTTTCCGATTCCTCCGCGTACAGCTCGGAATGCACACCGTGATTCTCGCGCACGTTTCGTTTTCGATCGCTTACGTGGTCATTGTCGTGATCGCGCGGCTGCGCACCGTCGACGCCACGCTCGAAGAAGCCGCGCTCGATCTTGGCGCCAACGAGTGGCAGGCGTTCCGCTACGTCACGCTTCCAGCGATCCTGCCCGGCGTTATCGCCGCCGCGCTGCTGGCATTCACTGTATCCTTCGACGACTACGTGATCACCAGCCTGGTCGCCGGCGTCGATTCGGAAACGTTGCCCATGGTGATTTATGCCATCGCGCGCCGTGGGGTGAATCCGGTGGTCAACGCTATCTCCGCGCTGATCGTTGTCGGATTCGGATCGCTGGTGATGATCTCGGAGAGGCTCAGGAGCGCATGAACCGTCGCTATTTTCTTTTTGGAAGCCTTGCCACCACGGGCCTCACCGCTTGCTCGCACGACCGCCGTCCGCGACTCAATATCTTCAACTGGTCGGCTTACATCGCCCCCGACACCGTCCCCAAATTCGAATCCGAGTTCGGCGTTCGCGTACGCTACGGCATCTACGAAAGCAATGAAGAGATGCTGGCACGCGTCATGGGCGGCAATTCGGGCTGGGACATCGTTTTTCCGACCGGCTATATCGTGAAGCCGCTGCTTGCCAATGGACTCGTCGCGCCCATCCATCGCGATTTGCTCCCCAACCTTTCGCAACTCGACCCCCGCTTCCTGCGGCCTGATTGGGATCCGAATCTGAACTGGTCCATCCCCTACATGGTCACCGCAGCAGGCATCGCCTACAATCGCAAGCTCGATCCGCCGCCCAAAGCCTGGGCCGACATGTGGGACCCGCGCCTGCGCGGCCGCATGACCATGCTCGACGATCCCTTCGACACCATGGGTGCGGCTCTCAAAAAGCTCGGCTTCTCGGTGAACGCCACCGATCCCGCTCAGCTCGACCGCGCTCGCGCCGAGGCCATTCGCCAAAAGCCTCTGCTGCGCGCTTATCTGAACGCCGAAGCGCGCGACCAGTTAGTCAGCGGCGACGTGCTGGCCGCGCACATGTGGAACACCACCGCGCAGCAAGCCATGGACTCATCGCCCAACGTCGGTTTCGTGTACCCGGCCGAAGGCTACGCCGTCTACCCCGACGCGTCCGTGATCCTGCGCGAGAGCAAGCGGCAGGAGCTGGCGCATCAGTTCATCAATTTTCTGCTGCGTCCCGACATCGCCGCCGCCAATGCGCTCACCGCCCGCACCACCACTACCAACGCGGGCGCCCGCAAACTCCTCCCGCCCGATTTTCGCGACAATCCGACTCTTTATCCCGCGCCGGACGTCGTCGCGCTCGGCGAATGGGCCATCACGCTCGATCCCGCGACGCAGCGCCTGCGCGACCGCCTCTGGACGGAAATTAAGGCGTCGTAGGGTCCCACCTTAGTTCAGTACGTATTCCCGGGTGCTGCTAGAGCGTTTTTTCGACAGGCGGTAAGCGTAGTTTCAAAGGAAAAACTATTTGCGCGTCCCGATAAGCCAACTGGATGTTCTGCCAGCTAGCCACTCGTGTCGTCGGCGCCAGACGTTCGTGGTTTCGAGGCAGGACCCGGGCGGCCGCCGCGTTATGCGCGGTAGTACTTTTCGCAGCGACGGTCCATGCCGCGGGCCGGCAATTTTTACATGGCCACGTGCCGGAGGCGATAGCAGAATCAACCCCGGTCCGGCCAATGCCCGCAGCGGATCCGATGAATTTGGCGATCGGTCTTCCGCTCCGCAATCAGGCTGAGCTCGACAAATTCCTCCAGGACGTGGTCGATCCCGCGAGCCCTAGCTACCGGCATTACCTGACCTCAGCGCAATTTGCCGAGAGGTTCGGACCCACGGAAGCGGACTATCAGGCCCTGGCGGGCTTCCTTGAAGCCAGCGGCCTCAGGGTAACCGGCACACATGCCAATCGCATGATTCTGGATGTCCGCGGAACCGTAACGGACGTCGAACGCACGCTGCACGTGAATATGCTGACTTGGCGTCATCCGGCACGCGGCGAATTCTTCGCGCCGGACCGCGAGCCATCGATCGATGCAGGCGTGACGATTCTCGACATCACTGGGCTCGACAATTTCGTTGTCCCGCGTCCCATGAATCTGCAGTCGCGCCTGCTCGACAAGGCACAGGCGGTGGCAACGGCGGTGTCCACGGGTTCAGGCCCGGGCGGCCTTTTCACTGGCAGCGATTTCCGCACCGCCTACGCGCCGTCGGCGCTCAACGGCGCAGGACAGTCGGTTGGCCTGTTTGAGCTCGATGGCTTTTACGCCTCTGACGTGGCGTCCAACTTCCAGCAGGCCGGCCTCGCGCCTGTTCCGGCTAAGACCGTCCTCCTCGACGGCTTCTCGGGCCAACCCGGCGGCCAGAACGTCGAAGTGACGCTGGACATCATGATGGCGGCATACATGGCGCCCGGCCTCAGCGAGGTCATCGTTTATGAAGGCACCAACTGGAACGATGTGTTGAACCGCATGGCTACGGATAATTCAGCCAGCCAGCTCAGCTCTTCCTGGAGCTTCAGCCAGACGAATGCCACCACCGAGCAGATCTTCAGCCAGATGATCGCGCAAGGCCAGTCGTTCTTTCAAGCGTCGGGCGACAGCGGCGCCTACCGAGGCTGGATCATGCCGCCGGCGGACGGCCCGAACGTGACGGTTGTCGGCGGCACAAGCTTAACGACGGCGGGCGCGGGAGGGCCGTGGCAATCCGAGACGGCGTGGTCCAACTCGGGCGGTGGCGTCAGCACCGTATGGCCGATTCCGAGTTATCAGAAGACGGTCAACATGGCGGCGGTAGGCGGTTCCGCAACCATGCGCAATATTCCGGACGTGGCCCTCACTGCCGATGTCCAGATATTTCTCGTCTGTAATAACGGACAATGGACCGAAGTTGGCGGAACCAGCGCAGCGGCTCCTTTGTGGGCCGGCTTCCTGGCTCTGGCCAACCAGCAGGCCGCCAGCAGCGGCAAGCCGCGGGTCGGGTTCCTCAATCCGCTGATCTACGCGATTGGCGGCGGATCGAATTACACGGACGATCTTCACGACATCACGTCGGGTTCCAATGGCTTCAAGGCTTTCGCCGGATATGATCTGGCTACCGGCTGGGGCAGTCCGCAGGGCCAGCCTCTGATTGACGCACTAACGGAAGCGGCGAAGCAGCCGGCGTTCGGCCTGTCATTGTCCGCCTCCACTTTGTCGATCGTGACTGGAGCTAGCGGCAACAGCACCATCACTGTGAACCCCCAAAACGGCTTCAGCGGAGCAGTGAATCTCGCCGTGTCGGGCCTGCCGGCAGGCGTGACCGCGTCGTTCAGCCCGGCGACTGCTACGACGAGCAGCACGCTTACCCTCACAGCAAACAGTTCCGCCGCCGCGTCGAGCTCGACTGTGACGATTACGGGAGCCTCCGGGACCCTCACAAGCACTGCTCGCCTGCTGCTGACCATCACAAGCAGCTCGGCCTACGCTCTCAGTGCATCACCTGCCAGTCTCACGGTTTTGCAGGGAGCACACGCAACCAGTTCCATCAAGCTGACTCCGCAAGACGGCTTTAACGGAACCGTTGTCTTCACCGCGTCGGGCTTGCCCAATGGCGTCACCGCGATCGTGAGCCCGGCCACCGCAGCCAGACCGGGCACGCTCACTTTCACCGTCGCAAGCTCGGCCACAGTGGGAACCTCGACGATCATCATCACTGGCACTTCCGGCAGCCTGCGAAGCACGGCGGCCATCAGTCTCACCGTGGCGCCACCACCCAGCTTTACAATGGCTGCTTCTCCGGCGCGGCTCAGTATCCTGCAAGGCGCCAGCGAGTCGAGCAACCTCACGGTGACTCCAAATAACGGGTTCAACGGCGCGGTCGCGTTTATGATTACCGGCTTGCCTTACGGCATCACCGCAACGTTCGATGCGAGCTCCGCGCCAGACGCCAAGACCCTAACGTTCCACGCCGCTGCGAACGCTGCGGCGGGCCCCGTGACCTTGATGATCACCGGCACCTCAGGAAGCGTCAGGAGCAATATCTCAGTTGCCCTGACCATCGTCCCCCAGCCGAGCTTCACGCTCGCCGCTTCTCCGTCGGCCTTGAGCGTCACTCCAGGCGCCGGCAACACAACCACCATAGCCGCCGTCCCCGTTTACGGCTTCAGTGGATCGGTGGCGCTTAGGGCATCGGGTTTGCCCTCGGGCGTTAACGCAACCTTTGGCCCCGTCATCTCGGGCAAAAGCGTTGTGAAGTTCACTGCAGCCGGCGATGCGGCCGCGGGCGCTTCTACAGTCACCATCACAGGCGCGTCCGGCGGCCTGACCCGCACCATTCAGCTCCGGCTTACCGTCACGCCTCCGCCGAGTTTCACCCTCGCCGCCGCCCCGTCGAGTTTGAGTGTGACGCCGGGAACGAACCATTCAGGCGCCATCGCCATCACGCCGCAATACGGCTTCAACGCGGCCGTCGCATTCACCGCGTCGGGCCTGCCCGCCGGCGTCACCGCAACGTTCGGCGCCGTGACGGGAGCAAAGTGCAGCGCGACATTCACTGCGGCCAACTCGGCTGCCGCCGGCGTTTCAATCGTCACGATCAAGGGCACGTCCGGCAACGTGACCCGCAACGTCATGCTGGCTCTCACCGTTACTCCACCGCCCAGTTTCACGCTCGCGGCCGCTCTGCCCAGCCTCAACGTCATCCAAGGAACCAGCACCATGGCCACCGTCGCCGTCGAGGCGAAGTATGGCTTCAATGCGAAGGTGGCATTTACCTCGTCGGGCTTGCCTACGGGCGTCACCGCAACTTTCGGCAACGTAACGGCGGGTCGAGTGGCCGTGACCTTCGCGGCGTCCAGCACCGCGGCCACGGGCCTTGCACCGGTCACGATCAAAGGAACCTCGGGCAGCGTGACTGGCCAAGCCACCCTCACGCTCTATGTCATCCCCGCGCCAACGTTCACCCTATCGGCGTCCCCGGCCGCTCTCGGTCTTGCTCATGGCGCCACCGGAACCAGCAACATCACCGTGACTCCGCAAAACGGATTTAAAGGCACCGTGATGCTCGGCGTCTCCGGGGTTCCGAGCGGCGTCTCCGCCGCGGCCAGTACTCTCTCAGCAACATCCGGCGCTGTCCGGTTTGCGGTCGCGCCTTCGGCGGCGCCAGGTCAATCGACGGTGACCATCACTGGCAGGTGGGGCACCCTCACCAAGACCACCGCCATCAGTCTGACGGTGCTGGCGCAGTAACGCGCCGGCGCGGTTACCATCGGAGTGTGCGAGTAACTCCCCAAGCAGTCATCTTCGACTACGGCAACGTGTTGTCTCAATCGCAGCCCTCGGCGGACGTAGAGGCGCTGGCGAACATGCTGGAAGTGCCTGTCCCGCGATTCACCGAAATCTACTGGCAGTTTCGCGTCGCTTACGACGACAACTCGCTCGACCCGTTCAGCTACTGGAACGCTGTGGCGCGAACGGCTTCCCGCCAGCTAGCGCCCGCTCAGATTGAATCGCTGATGGAGATCGACAGCCGCAGTTGGTCGCACCCCGCGCCTGTGATGCCGCAATGGGCGCAAGAGCTCCGCGCGGCGGGCATTCGCACGGCTCTCCTCTCGAACATGCCCGTTCCCGTGCGCGACTATATCTTGCGCTGCCCATGGCTTCCCGTTTTCGACGCCCGCGTATTCTCTTGCGAATTCGGCCGATGCAAGCCGGCGCCCGAGATTTACCAGCATTGTTTGGCAAAACTGGGGGTAGCCCCGGCTGAAGCGCTGTTCCTGGATGATCGAGTAGCGAATATCCGCGCGGCCGAAGCGCTGGGCTTGCCTGCGGTTCTTTTCACTGGCGCCGCCGACGCTCCCCTCGAAATCGCACGGCGTTTCGAACTGCCCGCACCCGGCGGCCGGTAACGGTAAAACAATTCTTTCCGGTTGCGTTCCACATGGAAATCGTGCATGATGAGCGAGAAGCGTCCAACGAAAGACAAAAGCGTGGCAGATGCGCCTCAACCGGTTCTGGCACAAAAGCTCTTCGCCGCCATCCACGAGCACGAGACCGTGCTGGCCCGGGTCTCGCGGCTTTTGCATGATGACGTGAGCCAGGTTTTGAGCGCTGTCGGATTGCAGTTAGACGCCTTGCGGATGGATTTCCGGGAGCAGGCTCCCGGAATGGAAGGCCGCGCCGTCGAAATCCAGGAGCTGCTCGAACAAGCCATCGAGCAATTGCGCGATATCACCAACGAACTCAACCCCTCCATTGTCGAAAGGGCCGGATTGCATTTCGCTCTCGACCGCCTCATGGGGAAAATGCGCCTCAAATTCCCCGGCACGCTGCGCTTACATTTCGACGCGTCGCTGCGTGTGCCCACCATTCTGGCAAAAGCCTTCTATAAAATGACCGAATGCGCGCTGGAAACCGCGATGGCGGCGCCTGGCTGCTCGCTCATTGACGTTTATGTCAAGCGTTCGCACGGTGAATACGTCCTGGTGATCACCGACAACGGGACTGCCGAGGGCCGGGAGTCCGACTCCGAGCCGCTCGGCCGGCTGCTGATGGACTATTATGCTTCCAAGAACCACGTGACCCTGAAAATCCAGGAGACTCCCGGCAAGGGCAGCCTCATTCGCGCCAGTTTCCCGCTGCCGGCTAAAGCCTCCGGGGACGGGAGTTAACCACATGGCTGCTCAAGTGCTCCTGGTGGACGATCACAAGATCATGCGCGATGGCATTAAAGCCATCCTGCGTCACAGCGACGAGTTCACGGTTTTTGGCGAGGCCGAAAGCGGTACCGAAGCAGTGCAGATGTGCCGCAAGAGACGGCCCGACATTATCCTCATGGACATCGGCCTGCCTGGTTTGAACGGTATCGAGACCACCACCGAAATATTGCGCCATTGCCCGGAAGTGAAGATCATCATCCTTTCCATGTACGATGACGAGCATTCCGTGGTCAGCGCTATTCGCTCAGGCGCCCGCGCCTTTGTGTTGAAGAAAGCTTCCGACGACGATCTGCTCGACGCGCTGCGCGCGGTTGCCAAGGGTGGCTCGTACCTAAGCCCGCAAGTTTCCGACCGCCTGCTGCATCGCATCCAGCGCGGTGACCTGGAGTCCAAGCCGGCCTCCTCCACGCTCGACGATCTCTCGCCCCGCGAATTGCAGGTATTGCGCCTGGTGGCGGAAGGCAAAACGAGCAAGGAGATCGCCGTGATGCTCGATCTGGGGCTCCAAACCGTCCGGAGCTACCGCAAAACGATGATGAAGAAGCTGGGCGTGAATAATGTCGCCGGCATCACCCAGGTGGCGCTCGCAGCCGGCATCACGCGGTTTCCCATGGCCGCCGCTGACGAACCAGCCACTTGATTCAAGTGAAGACATGATCGAGACGCCCTGGGGCCCGCTCGCCGTCGCCGACGCGCACGTGCATTTTTTCTCGCGCGCCTTCTTTGCTTCGCTCGCCGAGCAAAAGGGTGTTCCAGTGGATCAATTAGCGCCGCTTCTCAACTGGCAGCTGCCCGCCGAAGATCCCAAACAATTGGCGGCCGAGCTGGGTCCAGGAGCTAGACAAGCGTGGGGTCGCGAAAGCTTCCCTGATCGCGAGCATCCCTGGAGACGGCGAATCGGTGATTGCCGCCGTCCGCCGGCATCCCGAACGATTTTACGGCTATATGATGGTGAATCCGGCGGCGCCCGGCGCAGTCTCGAACAAGTGAAAGCGGCGCTCGCCAGCGGCCACATGCACGGGCTCTGCTTTTTCCCGGCGATGCATCGCTACTCGATCCAGGACGAGCGCGTGACGGCTCTGCTGGAACTGCTCACCGGCCATCCGCGCGCCGTGGCCTTCGTGCATTGCGGCGTGCTCAGCGTGGGCGTTCGCAAAGTGCTTGGCCTGCCGTCGCTGTTCGACATGCGCTATTCGAACCCGATCGATCTGCATGGAGTCGCCCTGCGCTTCCCACAGCTTCGCTTCGTAGTGCCGCATTTCGGCGCAGGATATCTCCGCGAGGCGCTTATGCTCTGCGATCTATGCCCGAACGTATATCTGGATACTTCAAGCAGCAATAGCTGGATGCGCTATGAAGAGTCTCACCTGGATCTGCGCGCTGTATTCCGCCGCGCCCTCGACGTGGCCGGGCCCAAGCGGTTGCTGTTCGGCACGGATTCTTCTTATTTTCCGCGCGGATGGAACGCGCACATTTTCGACGCGCAGAGCAAGGCACTCTATGAAATCGGCGTCAGCGACGAAATCGCGCGCCACATTTTTCAAGACAATTTACCGCGCTTATTCTCTTGACCTGTTTTCGTGAGATGAAGCGCGCGGGCGCACCACATTTTCAGTGAGCCCATGCGAGTCATTATTCGACGCCCCCCGAGCGGCCCTGTTTTTGTCCACCCCGTCGATGCCGCGCCCCGGACAGCGGTATTAGCGCCGGGATTCCGCAAGACCAAGCTCGCGCGTGTGTTCCCGCAGGGCTGGAGTGAGCGAGTCGCGCGCTTTTCACCGGCCTCCATCGCCGGTCCTCTGGAGCAAGTGCTGCTAGTGGCGCGCTCCGGATGGCGGGTGGAACACTCGATCGTCGTTTTCACCTATCCCGGCGAACCTGGACTGTCGGCCCTGGACCGCGAGTCCCTGTGGACTACGTTCGAAGTTCCCGTGTTTGAACAGTACCTCGGGCCAAATAGCGAGCTGCTCGCCACCGAATGCGACGCCCACGCCGGACTGCACGTTGTGAATGGGTACGAGGATCTGGATCTCGAACATGACCTTTGCGCGTGCGGCAATCGAGCGCCGCGTCTGACCAGGGGATCGCGACTCGACGAGCTCGCGGCGTTGCTTTCCTAGGGCGAGGCCGCGATACAATAGCGGCATTCAGCTCAAGGAGAGTGCGCATGCTTCGACGCATCGGAATCGCACTGCTTTTCGCGGCCGCCGCCCCGGCGCAGAATCCCCCACCAACTGAAGTATCGCGCTTGGACCAGGTGGTGCTGACCTACGTTGCCAACAAGACCTTCATGGGATCGGTGCTCGTCGCTCGCGGTAACCAGGTTTTGCTCAGCAAAGGCTACGGATCGGCCAACCTGGAATGGAACATTCCCAACTCGCCAAACACGAAGTTCCGGCTGGGATCGCTCACCAAGCAGTTCACCGCGGCCTCCATCCTGCTGCTGGAAGAACGCGGCAAGTTGAAAACCGAGGACCTGGTGAAGAAGTACATGCCGGACGCACCCGCCGCATGGGACAAAATCACGATTTTCAACCTCTTGACCCATACGTCGGGAATTCCCAACTTCACCAGCTTTCCCGACTATGCGTCGCAGGAGCCGTTCGAAGCCACGCCGGAGAAGCTAGTGGCGCGGTTCCGCGACAAGCCGCTGGATTTTGAGCCGGGCGAAAAGTGGAGCTACAGCAACTCGGGATACGTGCTGCTGGGCTATCTGATCGAGAAGATCAGCGGCCAGAGCTATGCGAAGTTCGTCCAGGAGAACATCTTTGACCCGTTGGCCATGAAGGACTCGGGTTACGATTCCAACTCCGCCATCATTGCGCGGCGCGCGGCCGGTTATTCGCCGAGCAAAGATGGGCCGGTGAATGCCGGCTTCATCCATATGAGCATCCCGCTATCGGCGGGAGCTCTCTACTCGACGACCGAAGACCTCCTGCGCTGGGAGCAGGGACTGTTCGGCGGCAAGTTGCTCTCAATGGCGTCGCTGGCCAAGATGACCAAGCCATTCAAGAGTGACTACGCGTTCGGTGTGATGGCCTCCGTGCAAGACGGGCATAAGCGCATCTATCACAACGGCGGAATTGAGGGATTTAACACTGCGCTCGCGTATTATCCCGATGACAAGCTGACCGTGGCGGTCCTCTCCAACATCAACGGGCAGGCGCCCGATGAAATGTTTTTGAAGCTGGCCACAGTGGCATTCGGTGGCCAAGTTACGTTGCCCTCCGAGCGAAAAGAGACTACGCTCGGGCCGAAGATCCTGGAGCAGTACGTGGGGACGTACGAAATGGCGCCCAAGGTGAACATGATGGTCAGGCTGGAAAGCGGTCAGCTAACGACTCAAATGTCGGGACAGGGCAAGATACCGTTGTTTGCGGAGTCCGAGACCAAATTTTTTACCAAGGTGGTGGACGCCGAGGTCGAATTCGGCAAAGACGACAAAGGCGCGTACCTGGTGCTGCATCAAGGCGGGCGTGACATGAAGGCGCAGCGAACCAGCGACACGGTGGCGGAGCGCAAGGACATCGCCGTGTCGCCCGAGGTCCTGGCACAATACGCGGGCACCTACGAATTGCGGCCGGGATTTGACCTGGTAATTACGCTCGAAGGCGGCCAGTTGATCTCACAGGCCACTGGTCAGGGCAAGCTGCCGTTATTCGCGGAGTCGGCAACGAAGTTCTTCCCGAAAGTGATCGACGCCGAGATCGACTTCGGCAAAGACGAAAAGGGTGCGGTTTCCTACCTGGTGCTGCACCAGGGCGCAATGGAGATCAAGGCTGCGCGCAAGTAGAGCGCTAAGCCAAAGCGCAGTCCGCGTTGCTATCCTGGTTTTGAAGCCAGCAGGTCCTCTGCGCATGCGAACGTGGCGGAATTGGCAGACGCACCAGACTTAGGATCTGGCGGCCGCAAGGTCATGGGAGTTCGACCCTCCCCGTTCGCACTCAATAAACTCAAGGGTTCCAACCATAGGGGTCCCCGCGCAATGGAAGACCTTCTCAGGGCGGTAGCAAATGTCTCGGCGCTAATGGAGCCGATCCTCTGATAAAGGTCGCTGCCCTTGGACCTTGAATCACGACTGTGCCCGAAGGGGGGAGATACCCCTATACCCTGAATGTCTCAAGCGAACGACTCTTCAGCAAAAATGCTTTTCAGACGACCTAAGAGCGAAGGGGAAACGGGATAAATACGGTTACCCGGAACTTGACGGTTCTTGACCCCACCGGCGAGCCAAGCGTATTCTCATTTTGAGGAGATCGGAATTAGTATGAAAATTGTGGTGCTGCCCGATGGGATGTTCTCGCTAAATGATATACCGCAGTTCGCTTTGTCAAAGCCGCAATTTCGCAGCGAGTTGCTGAAACAAGGCCACGACGAATACGTCGTTGACGATATCATCGGATGTGCAAACCGGCTCCTATGACAGTAAAGTCTTACAAATGCCGCTTCTGTGACGAACCTTTTGTCCAGACGGTCTCCAAGAAACCCGGCTTCATCGACGAATGTCCAGAGTGCTTCTATGCGAGGACACACCCAACACCAACCGATGATGTCATCTCCCGTTTAGAGAGGCATTCACCAGACATCCGTAGAGCACTCAATTCTTTTCGACGCTATTTGATTGCGAAGGGGATTAAGGAATCGGAGGTGGATGACCGGATCGCACAAGCGCTGAATGCCGACTCAGAACGCATGAGCGCAGATAGCAGGGCGTCGTCTCCTACTTAGCTGGTTCCTGTCGCAGAGTCTTCTTGATGATTTCCATTTCGTGCTCCTTGCCATCTTCATCGATGACAAAGAGCGTCTGCTTTTCCACGGCGTACCTCACCGGGCCGTTGATGGTCAAGTTCGCAGGCTTCGACCATTTCCATCGGAGTCGTTCTTGGGCCTCATACGCATACTTGTCGCCTTCAATTAGAAAAGTCTCGTATACTCGATACACGGCGCTCTCGGAGGTGTTCGTGGTCTTAGGGAACGTCGCAAACGGGCCATCGGGATCGCCCGCTCCTGGTACAGTGCTGGAGGTGCCTACCTTTCCAGCGAAGTAGCGGTTACGCTCCGAATCTAGCACCTTCCCCGTTTGCCAATTCCTGACTTTTTCCGCAGCCGTCGTATGCCCGCAAAAAGAAAGTGCAAGCACCAATGCCAAAAATCTCATCTTTGGTTCTCCGCTATTTGGCTCATCGGCGGGATCAACCTGATAGATTAGTTGGTGGGCAGTGTGAGCCCACTCGGGTAGCAAATGCGATGCCGTATGACGCCACGTTCCAAAACCGTAAAACGCTGAAATACCAAGCCATGCCGCTACGCGCCGTGACCTAACGCAAGCTTAGGGCCTGGCGGCCGCAAGGTCATGGGAGTTCGATCCTCCCCGTTCGCACCAATCGCTCCTCATGACAACCGGCTCAGTGCTTTTCGTAACTCGGTTGCGCACTGGCATCCTTGAAAGACTGGATGTCGTCGTCCGAGCAAGCTAATTGCATGATCTGATCGAACGGCGCGAGTTGCAGAGTCTGTTTGGGAATAATCCACGGCTTAGTCAGCACTTTCGGATCTTCGACAGTCGCCTCTATCTCGAGCGTCTTGGCGTTTACGCGCCGATACCGTTCAATCGTATGCAGGGCGTCGGAATGGAACGATACACGGCCTTCCGCGGAGATCCAGGTATCATCGGTGAAATTCGTCTTATCGACCACGAATGTATCGCCGTCCCACCGGCCCACGGCGTCTCCGCGGTAGGAAGGAGGCACGTCGTCGCGATGTTTCCTTCCATCGAAGGGGATGATCTGAAATCCGTGATAGGTCTCCGTCAGCATCACCACAAACTTGGGAGTCTGGACGATCTGTCCGACGGCCCCCACATCGAAGAGGCTCACATTCAATGTGCCGAACGCGGTTGGAATACAATGCACTGTCGGATCATTCTTATCGGCCAGTGTTTTGGCGTGGGCGAGGGCCCAAGGCTGATACAAGTCTGAGAATGTGGTTGGCCGGGGCGGTGGAGCTCCCTGCGCGCCCGCACCTCGTGGAGGACCCCCAAAACCACGCCCACCGATATCACCGCCGCGCCACCAGACGCCCGACAGGTCCGGATGACCGTCGGCCATCCGCTGTACCGGCCCTGGAGTAGAAGCGTCCGGGCTTGCCGTCTGCGCCGAGAGACGGAATGTGGCCGCGGACCAGACCAGCGTGCCGGCGATTGCCGCAGTTATCATCGAGTGCTTCATATTTCAAATCCTCTTTTCAAAGATCCTATTTGAAGCGGTCAGTGGTTTTCCTGGGGCCCGAAGAGGCCATACACATGTCCATCCGCGGTGACCAGCTCTCTTAACATTCCCCTTTGTTCGATATCCTTGGAGTGAAAGCCCTTGATGGTGACCTCGTCACCGGCCTTGATGATTCCTGGCCGGTAGCCGTTGCGAAGCATTCCGCTGGGCGTCCCGGCTTCGAAGGACCACCTCTCCACTTTGCCGTTGGGGTCCTTCACATCGACTACGAACCATGAATGCGGGTTTTCAAGCCGCACCTGGACGATCACGCCGTGAACGGTGATCGGCTGTTTGAGATCATACTCCGCGGCAAACGAGTGATGTGCCCACGCCAGCACTCCGGTGCAGAGCGCAATCAAACCCGACGCGAAAACCGCGGAAACTCTTCCTTTCATATCACCTCCGCTCTCATCCAAGATTTTACCCGGAATTCCGAGCAAGTTCAGTATATACCCGGCCTCCCCGTTCGCACCAAGACTTCCGGGCGCCAGCCGATCGCTTCGTTGAACGCCGACCCGAGGTGTGGGAGACTTCTTGGTAGCCCTGCGCTCCATCCAGTCCAAGTCGAAACGGAGGAACTGCCCATGCGTTATCTGCTTTCCGCTCTCCTTTTGAGTTTTACGGCTTTCGCCGCGGAGAGTTCCGCTGGGAGCCCCGTGACGTTTAACAAGGACGTGTTGCCCATCCTGCAGAGCCAATGTCAGGTGTGCCATCGGCCCGGCGAAATTGGCCCCATGCCATTCCTCACCTACGAAGGCACGCGCCCCTGGGCCAAAGCGATCAAGGCAGCCGTCCTCAGCAAAAAGATGCCGCCCTGGTTCGCCGACCCCAAGTATGGGCACTTCACCAACGAACGCCGTCTGTCCGAGGCCGAAATCGGCACCCTCGCCACCTGGGCTAACAATGGAGCCCCCGAAGGCGATGCAAAGGACAAGCCGGCGCCCGTCGCATTTCGCGATGGCTGGAACATCCGGCCCGATCTGATTTTCAAGTTCCCCAAGCCCTTCGCGATTCCAGCCAAGGGCACCATCGAATACACCTACATCACCGTGTCGGCTCCGTTCAAAGAAGATACCTGGGTGGTGGCCGGTGAAATCCGTCCGTCAAATCGCGCCCATGTGCACCATGTCATTGCCAATGTCCGGCCCAAGGGTTCCAAGTGGATGGTCCAGTCGCAACTCGGGTCGGAGCCCTACGCCCCTGGCCCCACGCGCAATGAAGACCTGATTAAGGCCGCCGGCGGAAATCCCGCCGTGTTGGACAACGAGTTTCTTGTTGGCTACGTACCCGGCATGGATGCGCAGCGCTTCGACATCGATAACTCCGCAAAACTGATCCCGGCCGGCGCCGACATCGTGTTTGAAGTACACTACACCACCAACGGCGTGGCGGGCGAGGATCAATCGATGGTCGGGCTTGAACTCGCGAAAGCTCCACCTCAACGGCGGTTTATGTCCATCACAGCGGCGCAAACCAATCTTACGATCGCGCCTGGCGATCCCAATGCGGAGGCGAAAGCCACGCTCCGGTTCGGCCAGCCCGTCGACTTCGTCTATATGCAGCCCCATATGCACTTGCGCGGAAAGGACATGAAGATCGACGCCCACTATCCCACCGGCGAGCAAGAAACCCTCCTCAACGTCCCTCACTATGACTTCAACTGGCAAACCGTCTACTACGAAAAGACTCCTCTGCATCTCCCGCGTGGCACCTCGCTCGAGCTCACCGCCCATTGGGACAATTCGCCCAACAATAAGTGGAATCCCGATCCCAACGCCACGGTTCATTGGGGAGACCAGAGTTGGCAGGAAATGCTGGCGGCTCCCATGGCAGTGATCGTCGACCGCACAGTTGATCCGAAGACCGTCATTTCCCAAGGAAATTTCGGCGGCGGAGCTGGCGCGCAGTAACAGTCGCGAGGCTGGATGCGCGAAATCACGCATCCAAGACCGGCCGCTCGATTTGCTAAACCCGTAAGCTGCTTCGGGCTCAGTTGCTTGCAAGGGCACTTCTTTGGCCAGATGAATGCCCCTCAGGAGTCGAAGGCTTCTGAGAGGACAATATGTCAAAGATTGCAAAGCTTGCGTCGCTAGCATTCGTCTGCCCGCTGTTCAGTTGGGCCGCTGATTCCAACCTTCCGGCAGGCACCCCCGTGCAAATGGTCGTAACGGTTGGCCACCACTATGGTCACGAGCCGCCAGTGCTCACGCGAGATGACCTGACTGTTACACAACATTACGAACCGCTCCCTGTCACAAGTCTGTTCCCACTCCGCGGCGACCTCGCGGGTCTCGAACTGTTCTTGCTAGTCGATCACTGCTCGAATTGTGAGCCGGGCTCCAAGTTCGAGGAGTTGAGCCGTTTCATTAATTCTCAACCATCGACCACCAGTGTCGGGGTTGCGTACATCCTAAACGGGCAGTTGCAGGTGGCTGAGAATCCAACGCCCGACCATGCACGCGCCGTCAAAGCTCTCAACACCCCAGAGGGCAGCAAACCAGCGAGCCCGTTTGTCGCCCTTGCCGATTTGATTCGAGGCTGGCCACAGGGTAGGTCGCGCCGCGCGGTGCTCATGATCTCCAACGGGATCAATCCGGCGGCGAAGGACGAGTTGCGCGACCCTTCCGCCGACGTAGCGCTGGAGGCCGCACAACGCGCCGGAGTCACCCTCTACGTGATTTATCATCCAAGCGCCGATTACGCCAATGCCGACCTTTCCAAGCTCTATGCCGGACAGGTTCAGCTCGCGCATGTCGCGGATGAAACCGGCGGCGAGGCCTATTTCCTCGGCTTTGGGCCGCTGCCTTCACTCGGGCCGTTTTTGGCCGACCTGGCCGACCATCTTGCGAATCGGTATCTGGTTGAATTCCTCGCCAATCCCGCGGAGGGGCCGGGCGGGCTGCAGCAAGTAACCGTGAAAAGCAAACTCACGGATCTGGAAGTGATGGCGCCGGATAAGGTTTGGGTTCGCGGACGCCGGTCCGCCTCGCCAGCTGCCAAGGAGGCGCCGCAGGGAGAGCGGCCGTGAAGGGCATCCTCAAACTCGCTTATAAGTTGCTCGTCAACGACAAGGCGAAGTTTACGGCGCTGCTGGTGGGAAATACGTTCGCTGTCTTCGGAATGATGTTTGCGACTTCGATGTTTAGCGGAGTTCTGTTCCACTCCTTCTCCACGGTCACCAACATCGGAGCCTCCATATGGATTATGGACCCGGCCGTCCAGACGGTCGCTAACTCGATTGGGATGCCGGACTACGTTCTGGATGCGGTGCGAAGCATGCATGGGGTCAAGTACGCGGTGCCCCTCTATTCCGGCGGAGCGCTGGTGAAGCTTCCTGACGGCGCCTTTCAATACGTGAGCGTACTTGGCCTGGATGACGCCAGCCTGTTCGGCAGGCCCGAGCTCACTGCGGGCACGATTCAGGATATCTACGCGGAGAACGGGTTCATCGTCGTGCATGATGCAGATTTTGTGAAGCTTGGCAATCCGAATCTTGGTTCGGAATTCCAACTGAACGATCATCGCGGCGTCATCGTTGGAATCGCGAAAGTGGCGGCGTCCGGCCTCTTTGGGATACCAACCCTCTACACCACCTATAACCGCGCCATCCAATACATTCCCAGTCCGCGATACACGACCTCCTATATCCTCGCCGAGCCAAAAAGCTCAGGCGACGTCGAGGCGATCAAACAGCAGGTACAGGCGCTCGGCTATACGGCACTAACGAAACAAGAGTTCATGCAGCGAATTAAGAACTTTTATGTCTATCAGACCGGAATGGGCACGAACATCTTGATCATGACCGTGATTAGTTTTATCGTCGGTCTGTCGATCTCCGGCCAGACGTTCTACACGTTCATCCTGGAAAACCTGGAGAGGTTTGGCGCCCTGAAGGCGATCGGCACGCGCGGGCGCGAACTTGTTGGGATGGTCCTGTTCCAGGCTACATTTACTTCGTTGACCGGCTACGGCCTTGGGATCGGACTCTGTGCTCTTCTAATTTCACTCGCAAAGCTGAGACTTCCCGACTATTTTGCGCTGATCACTTACTTCAACCTGGGGCTTTCTTTGGTAATGGTGCTGGTTATCGCAGGTGTTTCAAGCTACGTGGGAGCCCGAAAGGTGTTGCGGATTGAGCCGTTCGATATCTTCCGGGGATAACGATGCGGGGATGATTATGCCGAATCTGGCAATCAAAGCAAGCGGGCTGGTGAAATCCTTCGGAGAAGGAAACGCCAAGACCCCGGCGCTTCGCAACGTCGACTTCGATGCCAAGTTCGGAGAAATGATCTATATCGTCGGGCCGTCCGGCAGCGGAAAGACGACGCTACTCAGCGTTTTATCCGGTATCCTCAGGCCCGATTCTGGCACGGTATCGGTGGAAGGTGTCGATGTGTGGAGTCTGAGTTCGGACCAACTCGCGGATTTCCGGCTGAACAAGATTGGCTTCGTTTTTCAGGATTATCACCTTTTCCCCCGCCTGACGACCGCGGAGAATGTCGCGATTCCGCTGATTCTAAAGAAGAAGGATTGGGACAAGTCGGTAGAACAGGCCATCAAGTATCTCGATATCGTGGGCCTCAAAGGGCGCGCCGGCCTTCCTCCCGTCAAGCTCAGCGGCGGCGAGCAGCAGCGCGTCGCGATCGCGAGAGCCATGGTCAGCGAGCCGGACATTCTGATCATGGACGAGCCCACCGCTTCGCTCGACGGCGATACCGGCCACGCGGTGGTGGGCTTTGTTCACCGCAATCTGCTCAACCAGAACCGCTGCATCGTGGTTGTGACTCACGACAATCGCATATTCGATTTCGCCACGCGGATTTTGAAGATGGAGGATGGGCGGTTGGCGCCTAGCCAAGGTGACGTATGAGGAACAAAATATTATTTACGCTCGCTGCAATCGGGGTTCTAGGCGCGTGCCTGGCAGCTTACCTCTCAGGCGTCACGCAGCCCCCACTGCCGCCGGCGTTTAATCCAGCCACCAATCCTTATCCAACCGGCATCTATGCGGAAGGTATCGTGGAAAGCGATCAACCGAGCGGAGCGAACATCAATGTTTACCCCGAGGTGTCCGGCACCGTAAAACAGATCCCGGTTGCGGAAGGCCAAGAGGTCAAGCAAGGGGCGGTTCTATTGGTGATCGATGATTCGATCCAGCGCGCCACAGTCGACCAGTTGCACTCCCAAGCCGAGGCTGCCTCCACTCTGCTTGAGGAACTGAAGGCTCAACCGAGAAAAGAAACTCTGGATGTGGCCGACGCGCAGGTCGCTTCTGCGCAGACTGCTCTAAAGACCGCTCAGGATGCCCTGGACAAGCAGCAGGCCGCCTACGATGTGAATCCAAAGTCGATCAGCAAGGATGCTTTGGACAGCGCTGCCAATGCCGTGGCAACGGCGCACGCCAACCTCGATGTGGCCTGCAGGCAGCGCGACCTGACTAAAGCCGGCGCCTGGATTTACGACATTCACAATCAGGAGAGAACCTACAACGCTCTCTACAAGTCCTATGTGTCCTCGAGCGCGCTGCTGGCCAAGTACACGCTGCGTGCGCCGAAGGATGGAGTCGTCCTGGCGATCAACCCCACAGTCGGGAGCTACATTTCGGGCCAAGGCGCGTATGACACATACACGCAAGGCATGGATCCGGTGCTCGTGCTGGGCAGTCCCCACGCCTACCTGAACGTGCGTTGTTACGTCGACGAGATTCTGGTGCCGCGGCTTCCGAATCCGGCTGCGATGAAGGCTCAAATGTCCGTTCGCGGGGCCAATGTGAAGATCCCGCTCGAGTTTGTCCGAATGCAGCCCATCGTGTCTCCGAAGATAGAACTCTCCGATCAGAGGCTGGAGCGGGTAGACGTACGAGTGCTGCCGGTCATTTTCCGCCTGGAAAAGCCTAAGGACCTGAACCTGTATCCGGGCCTATTGGTGGATGTGTACATCGGTGAATGAGTATGGCCAGAGCCTTCACAAAATTCGCACTCGCGGCCGGGGTGGTGATGTTAGCCGGATGCAGCATCGGCCCCAAGTACACCCGGCCGTTCACACCCGCCGTGCCTGCGTATAAAGAGCTGGGCGCGTCCAACGTAGTCGAAGGCACCTGGAAGCCGGCTCAACCTGCCGATCAGTCCGCGCGCGGGAAGTGGTGGGAAAGCTTCCAAGATCCTCAGTTGAACCAGCTCGAAGAGAAGCTGAATATTTCAAATCAAAACATCGTTGCAGCGGCGGCCAATGTCCAGGCAGCGCGCGCCATGATCCGCGAAGCCCGCGCCCAATACTTCCCCACGCTTGCAGCGAACCCGGGCATCACAAACACCCACATGTCCAACGCGTTCGGGCAAACCTTCAACGCAACGTTCACCACATACTCGCTGCCGCTGGAAGCCTCCTGGGAGCCGGACCTATGGGGCCGGGTTCGAAATACCGTCAAAGCCAATACATTCGCGGCGCAGGCCAGCGTGGCTGATTTGGAAAATGTTCGCCTCTCCGCGCAAGCCGACCTCGCCGCCGATTACTATGAGCTGCGTGCGCAGGACTCACTAAAGCAGCTACTGGATTCCACTGTAAGGGCTTACGAAGAAGCGCTAGAGCTTACGCTTGACGTCTACAAAGCCGGACTCGGCAATGACGAAGCGGTGGCCCAAGCCGAGGCTCAATTGAGAGCCACGCAAGCGCAAGACACGAATCTTGGCGTTCTCCGTGCGCAGTACGAACACGCGATCGCACTTCTGACGGGCCAGCCTGCGTCGACATTCGCAGTTCCAGCGAAGTTTAAGTTCGTGAGCTCTCCAGTAATTCCCGTCGGCATTCCTTCCGAGCTTCTGGAACGCCGGCCCGACATCGCGTCGGCGGAACGGGCGGTCGCGCAGGCCAATGCGCAGATCGGCGTCGCGAAAGCAGCCTTTTTTCCCACGATTTCGCTAAGTGCGTCGGCCGGCCTCGGGAGCGTAGCCCTGGCGAAGTGGCTCGAATGGCCGAGCAGGATGTGGTCGGTGGGCCCGAGCTTGGCGCAGACCATCTTCGATGCAGGGCTTCGCAAGGCCACAGTCCAGCAGTTCCAGGCAGCCTATGATCAAACGGTCGCGAATTACCGGGAGACCGTTCTCACTGCGTTCCAGCAGGTGGAAGATAACCTGGCGGCGCTCAGAATCCTTTTGCAGGTCATCGAGCAACAAGACTCTGCGATCGATGCCGCTGGGCGTAATCTAGAAGAGGCGGAAGTCCGGTACAAAGCTGGCCTCGATCCTTACCTGAACGTCATCGCCGCGCAGACCACTTTGCTGAACGATCAGCAAGCCGCGGTGAATTTTCGGATGCAGCAAATGGTGGCGAATGTTAATTTGATCAGAGCGCTGGGCGGTGGTTGGGATGCATCGCAGATTCCCACGTCGAAGGAACTGGGGGCTAGAATCCCTGATGGATCCGGTCGAGAAACAGTTCACTAGAGGGATGCCATGGCTTTAGCGAACGCCGGCGCCACCGCCCTCACGGCGCCCCCAACGCCCCCGCACCATCCGGCGATTTCCACGAAGTCCAAGAGCCAAAACATCCACGTTTCGCCCGCGGTCGTGGATGCGGCCCAGAAGGACGGGGACGAGTTGCTCCGATCCTTGCGGACGACCCCCGAAGGTCTGACTCAAGCCGAAGCCGAAGAGCGCGCCCGCACAGTTGGCCCGAACGAAGTAGCGCAGGAGCGGCGGCAAGGCTGGTTCGTTCGCCTGCTGAAAATCGTTCGCAACCCGTTGGTGATCTTGCTGGGGACGCTCTCGGCGGTTTCGTTTGCCACAGGCGACGCGCGTGCCGGAACTGTGATGGCGGCCATGGTGGTGCTCAGCGCCGCACTCCGTTTTTTTCAAGAGGCACGTGCGGATGCGGCCGCGGCGAAGCTCAAGGCCATGATCCACGTCACCGCCACCGTTCTTCGGGACGGAGCCGCGCTGGAAATGCCGCTTCGCGACCTGGTGCCCGGCGACATCATCAAGCTGTCGGCCGGCGACATGATCCCGGGCGATGTGCGCGTGCTCTCCTCCAAAGACCTCTTCGTTACCCAGGGCAGCCTCACCGGAGAATCGTTCCCGGTCGAAAAGCTCCACGACCCCGAAGCCAGCGCCGTCAGCTCACCGACCGAGATGAAAAACATCTGCTTCATGGGGACCAGCGTGGAAAGCGGCACCGCGACCGCGGCCGTGGTCACCACGGGGTTCAACACATATCTCGGCAGCATGGCAGGCTCGATCACGCAAGAGCCGCCTCCTACCAGCTTCGACCGGGGCCTCAACCGATTCACGTGGCTGATGATCCAGCTCATGGCCGTGATGGTGCCTCTGGTGTTCCTCATCAACGGGTTCACCAAGCACGACTGGAAAAGCGCCTTCTTCTTTGCCCTGGCCGTGGCCGTGGGCCTCACGCCCGAGATGCTGCCCATGATCGTCTCGGTCTGCCTCTCCAAAGGCGCGCTCGCCATGAGCCACAAGAAGGTGATCGTCAAGCGGCTGAATGCCATCCAGAACTTCGGGGGCATGGACATGCTGTGCACCGACAAAACCGGCACGCTCACCGAGGACCGCGTGGTCCTGCAGCGGCATTGCAACGTGGCCGGCGAGGAAAGCGAAGAAGTGCTGCTGGACGGCTACTTGATTAGCCACTTCCAGACGGGCCTCAAGAATCTTCTGGACCGGGCAATTCTGGATAGCCCCGACTTTCACCAACAGGCTATGGTGGAGAAGTACAAGAAATTGGACGAAATCCCATTCGACTTCACGCGCCGCATGATGTCCGTACTGGTGGAGGATCCTGAAGGCAAAGCAATCCTCCTCACTAAAGGCGCTCCCGAGGAGATCTTCCACCAGTGCTCACACTTCGAGCTCAATGGGAAGCTGTCGCCCATGGATCCCGATCTGATCGTCGAGCTGAAGGACGAGTACGAAAGCCTCAGCAACGATGGCTTCCGGGTTCTGGCAGTGACCCGAAAAGAGCTGCCTGAGAAGCGGCTCTGCTCAAAGGATGACGAGCGCGAACTCGTGCTGAAAGGCTACGTCGCGTTTCTAGACCCGCCCAAGCAGACCGCGGGGGACGCCATCGAGGCCCTTCGCAACCATGGTGTAGCCGTAAAAATCCTCACTGGCGACAACCCGCTCATCAGCCGAAAGGTTTGCCGCGACGTAGGCCTTGCGGCCGACCCCATGCTGCTGGGCGGCGACGTGGAAAAAATGTCCGATGAAGAGCTGGCGGCCGCCGCGGAGAAGACTACGCTCTTCGCGCGCCTCTCGCCCGCCCATAAGCAGCGCGTGATCCGCGTTCTCCGCGGCAAAGGGCACGTGGTCGGATTCATGGGCGACGGAATCAACGATGCTCCCGCGCTACGAGCCGCCGATATTGGCATCTCGGTGGACACGGCCACTGATATCGCCAAGGAGTCGGCGGATCTGATCTTGCTGGAGAAAGATCTGATGGTGCTGGAAGGCGGCGTGACCGAGGGCCGCAAGGTCTTCGCGAACATCATCAAGTACATCCGGATGGGCGCCAGTTCCAACTTCGGCAATATGTTCAGCGTGCTGGGCGCGAGCGCATTCCTGCCCTATATTCCGATGGCTCCCATCCAGGTGCTAACGAATAACCTGCTCTACGACTTCTCGCAAGTGCCGATCCCGACCGACGCCGTCGACGAAGAGCAAGTAGCGCGGCCCAGGCCTTGGAACATTGGCGAGATCACGCGGTTTATTCTTTACATCGGCCCCATCAGCTCGATCTTCGACTACACCACCTTCTTCGTTATGCTCTGGATATTTCACTGCTGGGATCCATCGCGTGCATCGGTATTTCAAACCGGTTGGTTCGTCGAGTCCCTGATGACTCAGACGCTCATCATTCACGTCATCCGCACCAACAAGATTCCTTTCATCCAAAGCCGCGCGAGCTGGCCCCTGACGGCGACGAGCCTGTCCATTATGGCGTTCGGCGCGTGGCTGCCGTACTCTCCACTGGCCTCATCGCTAGGACTGGCGCAACTCCCGCCGCTGTACTGGCCAATCCTGATGCTCACGCTGCTTGGCTATTTGAGTCTTACGCAAGGGATAAAGGTCTGGCTGCTGCGCCGAAAGTGGATCTAGCGGGGGGCGAGTTATCATTATTTCTACGGTGCGCCTTCGCAAATTCGCGATTCTGGCATTCATCTGCGCGTCCTGTGCGGCTGCGCCACCCGTGGTAATGCAAGTCGCGGGACTGAAGCAACCAGCCGAAATTCTCGTCGACCGTTGGGGCGTGCCGCACATCTACGCAAACAGTGTGGACGACGCCTTCTTCGTGCAAGGTTTCAACGCGGGACGCGATCGGCTTTTCCAGATCGATTTGTGGCGCCGGCGCGGACTGGGCCGTCTGGCGGAAGTGTTGGGACCTGCATACGTCGAGCAGGATACAGCGGCGCGGCTTTTTCTCTATCGTGGCGACATGGGCAAAGAGTGGGCAGCGTACGGACCCGATGCGCAGGCGATCGCCCAAGCGTTCGTAGCCGGCGTCAATGCTTATATCGATTGGCTGGGCACGCACTCCAATCGAATGCCGCTCGAATTCAAGCTCCTTGGCTACCGGCCGTCAAAATGGGACGCGAGCGATGTCGTGCGCATTCGCAGCCATGGGCTGACGCGCAATCTCACCAGCGAGGTGGCGCGGGCGAACATCGTGTGCCGGACCGATCCGCAAAACGGGTTGAAGTACGACCAAGTCCGCGTCGGCCTTGAGCCCCCGTGGGAGACGAAAGTTCCGGATGGTCTCGATCCTTGTTTGCCGGGCGACGTGCTTCGCGTATTCGAACTGGCGACCGAGGAAGTCCGCATCAGCAAAGTCGCGACGTACCGAACTGCAGCCTTGAGGGAGCCACTCAGAGAACGCCGAGGGCAGCAACAACTGGACCATCGCGCCCTCCAAATCCGCCACCGGCCGGCCCATTCTCGCGAACGATCCGCACCGCGCCTACAGCACGCCGAGTCTGCGATACATCGTGCAACTCAGCGCTCCCGGCATGAGCATCATCGGCGCGGGTGAACCTGCACTGCCCGGGATCTCCATCGGCCACAACGATACCATCGCGTTCGGTCTCACGATATTCGATGTCGACCAGGAAGATTTGTACGTCTACGATCTGAACCCGGCGAATGCGCGCGAGTATCGCTACCAAGGCGCGTGGGAGCCGATGCGCGTACTCCGCGAAAGCATCAACGTCAAGGGTGGGCAGCCCGTCTCTGCCGAACTTCTCTTCACCCGCCACGGCCCGGTCATCTACGCTGACGCAGCCAAACATCGTGCCTACGCTGTTCGCACCTGCTGGCTCGAACCCGGCATGGCGCCTTACTTCGGCAGCGTGTCCTACATGCGCGCGAGCAATTTCGCCGAATTCCGGCGCGCCATGCTGCACTGGGGCGCGCCGACCGAGAACCAGGTCTACGCGGACGTGAAGGGCAACATCGGTTGGGTTCCGGGCGGGCTCGCGCCCATTCGCCCTAATTGGGACGGCCTGATGCCTGTCCCTGGTGACGGCCGCTACGAATGGGCGGGATTTTGGCCCGGCGATAAGCTGCCTTCTTCCTACAACCCTGCGAACGGTTACGTGACCACCTCTAACGAAATGAATCTTCCGCCAGGCTATCCGTATAAAGAACGCAAGCTGGGCTTCGAATGGACCAACGGCTCGCGCCATGCACGCATCGACGAGGTGCTGAAGGCGTTGCCGAAAGTGTCGATCGAGGATTCGATGAAGTTACAAAACGACGTTACCTCCATTCCCGCGCGGAGGCTTGTCGCGCTGTTGGCGCAACTCGACTCCGGCGATCCGAAGACAAAAGCCGCGCTCGATCTTCTAAGGGGATGGAACGCGATGGAGAGCGCCGATGCGCCGCAAGCGGCACTCATGGAAGTTTGGATCTCGCGGCACCTCGGCCCGGCGTTTCTCGACGCCGTGCTTCCGCCGGCCGCGACGCGTGCGATTGGTTCGCCGGATATCGCGGTGATGCTCAACGCGTTGGAAAAGCCCGGGGCGGTACCGCATCGCGACCATATGCTCCTGGCGAGCCTGGCGTCTGCGTATTCCGAAATGCAGCAGCTCCAAGGCGCCGATCCCAAGCTGTGGCAATGGGGCGAGCTGCACCAGTCGCTACCGGAGCATCCGTTACTCGACGCTGTTAACGTTGACCTGCGCGCCCGTCTTCAGCCCGGGCCATTCCCGGCTCCGGGGGGCCCCTACACACCGAATGCATCGGGATATCGCGCGAACGATTTCCGGTTGACAGCCGGTCCGTCGTTCCGCATGGTGCTCGACGTCGGAAGCTGGGATAACTCACGCGCAGTGAATTATCCGGGCCAATCGGGAAATCCCGATGATGTTCACTATCGCGATCTGACAGACATGTGGGTTACCGGAAGTTACTTTCCGCTCCTCTACACGCGCAAAGCAGTCGAAAGTGTAACTGTTACTCGTATCCTTTTAAAGCCGTCCAACTAACAACCTACTAACTTACTTCCGGCTAAAAGAAGACATATTTCGTAAGTCCGGTCGTAGTACTCAAGCTGCTGGAATCTGGGCTTTTTCATTGTAGGTATTCATTTCACATGCTACACTTCGGCCATATTTTGTTCCCGGCCATGTGTGGCTCGGCCGGGATTGAATAAGTCTAATAAGGAGACCAATGCGAGCGATATTACTCTTGGTTACCGTGGCGTTTGCTTCGATTCCAGCTTGGGCTGACAGAGCGGTACCAAGGAGCCCCGGACTGGACCCACCCAGCCTGTGTGATGCGCTAGCGGGCAATCTAGTTGTGAACTGCGGATTCGAGTCTGGATCTCTCGGAACTTGGACGGTTTCAGGCAACAGCGGCTTCACCGGGGTTGGCACTTTTAGCGGTCCCGGCGGCGTGGGGCCGAACACTGGAGACGATTATGCCTACTTAGGCGCAGTCGGCGAAGACGGTTTCATAACACAGTCCATCGCGACCACGGCAGGTCAGGCGTACGATTTCACCTTCTTCGTCGCCAGCGACGGTAACACCCCGAACGATTTCACTGCGATCTTTGGCGGTGACACGTTGTATTCCGCGACTGGCCTACCGGCATCCAAGTATGTCGAGCGGCAATTCCTAGTTACTGCGAGTTCAAGTTCAACCGTGATCGAGTTTGACTCGCGAGATGATTCCGGTTTCCTCAGCCTCGATGACGTCTCCGTTGTCCCGGCCGCAGCGGCGGTGCCAGAGCCGAGATTTTACGGAATTGCGTTGCTCTTGCTGGCAGTTGCCGGCGCAGTGATTAGTAAGCGCTACAAGCGTCGAGTAATGCAAAATAGTTCTGGCGTTACACAAATTGACAGCGGCCGCCTGACGGTAATCGCATCTCGCGCGGAGCCAAGCTCGCGCTTCAAGTCGGCTCCAACTTCCGGCCGTGAGGTGGAAACGGGTGGCACTCGCAGAGACAACGCGGAATCGTCCCTTGATGCAATTCCGAAGGTGCTGGATTTCCTGCTGCAAGGTTTGCCCGCTCATTGAGCCAGGGCTGCGCCTGTTACACTCGGGTATTCGAGTGTGATCGCACAACAATCCAGCCCGATCTCGCGCTTACGTCATCTGGAGCTTCTGATACTTCTGGGAGCGCTGCAGGCGTTTGCGCCGCTCTCCATCGACATGTATCTGCCGGCCATGCCTGTAATGGAGAAGGTCTTCCACACCTCCACGGCAGCGGTGCAACTCACGCTGGTCACGTTTTTGTTGGGATATGCGTTAGGCCAGCCGCTGTACGGGCCCATCACAGACCGGTTCGGACGAAAGCCGCCTCTTTATGCGAGCTTGCTGGTCTTCATCTTGTCCTCGGCGGCCTGTGCCGTTTCGCCTTCTATCTACATCATGTCCTTCTTCCGCCTGCTTCAGGCCGTCGGCGCTTGCGGCGGAGCAGTCATGTCGCGCGCCATGGTGAGCGATTTGTTTCCGGCGCGGGAGCTGCGCCGCATTTTTTCGATGCTGGTGCTGGTGCTGGGCGTATCGCCGGTGATCGCGCCGCTGATCGGCAGCTATCTGCTGGTATGGTTCGATTGGCGGGCAGCCTTCATCGTGCAAGCGTCGATGGGAGTGCTTTGTCTGCTGGGAATGCACTTTCGCCTGCCGGAATCGCTGGCGCACGACGCACGGCGCCCGCTCGAAATCGACCAGATCCGGTCGTCGTACACGCGGTTATTCAAGGACAAAACATTTATCGGTGCTTCGGTAGTTTGCGGATTCAGCTCTTCGGGAACATTCGCTTACATCGCCAGCGCGCCGTTTGTATTCATTACGCTCTACAAGGTTCCCACCGAGCACTTCGGCTGGCTGTTTGGATCGGTGGCCATCGGCATGGTGGTGGCCGCGCAGATCAACGGCCGGATGCCGCACCGGGTGGCGTTGTGGCGCGTGCTGCGCACCGCTAATCTTGTCCAGCTAGTAGCGGGGCTGTTGCTGCTCTGGAGCGTAGTAACGGGAGTCGGCGGTATGTGGGGAGTCTACGCGGGAGTCTTCGTGTATGTCTCCGCCCAGGGCTTCGTGTTTCCCAACGGCTCGGCCATCGCGATGATGCGTCATGGCGACATTGCCGGTACCGCGTCCGCTCTGCTCGGCACCAATCAATTCCTGATCGCGGCGGTCATGACTACTTTCCTCGGATTCATCGACAATCCAGCGCTACCCATGGCTCTCGTGATCGCCGGATCTGCCATTGCATCCACATCCCTGAACTTTCTCACTCTGGGCCGGAAACTGGAGACGGCGCCGCAGGTGGCCGCGTGAACGGCCTTCGAATCCTGCTGCTGATTTTTTCTCTCGCGGGCGCGTGCCTGCAGGCGGCCGAGCTCAAGCCCGAGACTACCACGGCCTTCGATCGCTACATCAAAGTGACCGAAGAAGAGATGAGCCAGCACCACGGGTTCGAGGATTTTCTCTGGCTGGATCATCACCCGAAAGAGAAGTCGCTGGTGTGGCTGAGCCAAAACACAATTCGCCCCATGAAAACGCTCGATCACGGCCAGGAGATTGAGGTCCCAGATGGAGTCCTCCAGCATTGGCTGGGCGTCGTCTATCTGGAGGGAGCAACACTCGAAACCGCGCGCAACGTCATTCTAAACTTCGCCGGCTATAAGGATTACTTCAAACAGCAGGTGATCGATTCCAAACTCATCAAGCATGATGGCTACCAGTTCGACTTCCTCGTGCGGCTGTACAAGAAGCAGATCAGCACCGTGCTGCTGAACGTAAATGAAACCGCAACGTACGCGCTGCCGGACCCGGCCAAAGTCACGGTGGTTTGCCATTCCACCCACATCGGCGAAGTAGCGCATCCCAAGAACAAGAAGGCGTACGACGACGAGCGCGCACCCGAAGACGACTCCGGGTATCTATGGCGGCTAAATCTGTATTGGCGTCTCCAGCAGGCCGACAACGGCGTGTATGCCGAACTCGAAGTAATCTCGCTGGCTCGCGAAGCTGGAACGTTGAGCCCCGGCCGATTCCTGAACGGTTTTCAGAATTATCCTTACGAGCTGACGCAGGGTATGATCAACGGCCTGCATGATGCGTTTCCGCATCATCATCGCTGAGCGATCAACGCACCAAGCGATTTACGGTTCGGCCTTCGCGGTCTCTTTGATTTCCTGACCGTTCTCGCCGCCGGCCTGCCGGATGAGCGCGGCAGTGGTCTCATGCACCGGGCCAGGGCCGCCGTTGTAGCCGCCTTTGCCCATCGCCAAATCCAAGGCCGTGAACCCACGCTTGTTCCGCGCTTTGACATTGGCGCCGTTGTCGATGAGATACTTCGCGATCGTATCGGACCCGCGGTGCGCGGCACCGTGCAGAGCCGTCTCGCCTTTGTCGGTGGCGGCATTGACGTCCAATCCGAGCGATACACACAGCTTCACGGCTTCCAAAGCCTCGGCTTCGGTGCCCTTAATATGATCGGTCCAGGCGACACCGGACGCCACCATCAGCGCCGTTTGATTGTCTTTGCCGACCAGCTTCGCATCGGCGCCGTGGTCAAGCAGGTAATGCATCAGTTCGACGTCGGCGCTGCGAGCGGCCCGCGTAAACGGCGTCGTGCCCGCGCCCATGGTCTTGTCGCCCATGTCCTGCGCGTGCTTCTCGATCGGCGCCGGCGCTGTGAGCTGCGCATTCACGTTGGCCTTGTGATCGATCAGCGATTTGATGACGTCCATGCTGGTGGCCTGGTCGCTTTCTTTGTGAGCTGGACGCGGCGACCAATCGACATCGTGCATCTCGACGGCGCTATACAGCGCGGTCCGGCCGTTCTTGGCCGCGACGTTGACATCCCCGCCACGATCGATCAGCATCTGCGTTAGGTCGTAGTGAGTGTTTATAATCGCCAGTGTCAGCGCATTGTTCCCATCCGAATCCAAGGCGTTGATGTCGGCCTTGGCGTCGAGCAACGCCTTCACGGCGCCTATTTGGCCTTGACGTGCCGCGAATAACAGCGCGGTCAGGCCGCCGCGCGCGATCGGGGCAGCCGGAGTGCCCGCCGCCATTTTCGGCAAGCTGGTGTCGCGGTCATAGGAGCGTCCGTTGAGTTCCGCGCCATGCGCCGCCAGCATGCTGACGATGTCGGCATGCCCTTCGGCGGCCGCCCACATGAGGGCGGTCTGCCCACGAAAATTTTCCTTGTCGTTCACGTCGGCGCCATGGTCAAGCAGGACCTTCACCGCTTCCACGTTGCCTTCGCGCGAGGCTTTCATCAGCACGGTCTCGGCCTGCGCGGTGGTGAACGTGTTGGGATCGGCGCCCGCCTTGAGCAACTTCTCGATTAGCGGGGCACCTCCGATGCGCACGGCTTCCGACAACGGCGTGGCACCGTAACGGTTCAGCGCGGTCGCGTTGGCGCCCTCGCGCAGCAACGCATCCACGGTCTCCAGATCGCCCCAGTGCGCGGCCCAATGCAGGGCCGTGGTTCCGTCGGCTTCAGGAGCATTCACATCGACGTGTTGTTTCAGCAGAGCGCGGACTGCCTCGGAATCCTGATTTTTAACGGCGTCCACCAGCGCAGTGTTGCCGTTCGTCGCGGCATAGCTGCAATTGGAAAATGTCGCGTAGGAGGCGACGCAAAGGACCGCCGCCAAAGAGCATTGGATTATTCGCATGATCGTCTCCTCAAACTTCCGACAGAATACCGGTGCTATCGCCGATGTGGTCCTCGTTCAAACCCGCTTTAACGAGAGTGGTGGCCAGCAGGTTCGCCATCGGCGTGTCTTCCGGATATTTGATGTGGCGGCCGCCCTTCATGCGACCGCAAGCTCCTCCCGCCACGAACACCGGAAGCGGCGAATGATTGTGCAGATTACTGTTGCTCATGGAGCTGCCGAACAGAATCAGAGAATGATCCAGCAGCGTCCCGTCGCCATCCTGAATGTTCTTCATCTTGTCCATCAGGTAGGCCACCAGGCTGACGTGATAGGTGTTGATCTTGGTCAGCTTTTCGAGCTTCTCGGGATTATCTTGATGGTGCGAAGTGGCGTGGAACGGATCGGGCACGCCAATTTGCGGGAAGGTGCGGTAACTCACCTCGCGCGCCATCATGAAGCTGCAGACGCGCGTGATGTCGGCCTGGAATGACAGCGCCATCAGGTCCATCATCATCTTCGAATGCTCCACGTGATCGTCCGGGATGCCGATGGGCGTGGCCGGCACCTTGATGCTCTGGCTGTTCTTGGCCTCGGCGAGCTGGATGCGGCGCTCGATCTCGCGCACGTTGTCCAGATACTCGGCGACGCGATTGCGATCGTTCGACGGCAAGCCACGTTGCAAGTGACTCACCTGCGCGGTAATGGCGTCGAGGATGCTGTGCTCGCGCTGGATGCGCGCCATGCGGTCGGCAGCGTTCGATCCGTCGCCAAACAAGCGATCGAAAACCACGCGAGGGTTGATTTCCATCGGAAGCGGCGTGGTGGGCGTGCGCCACGAGATCGTATTGGTGTAGGTGCAGCTAAATCCGACGTCGCACGCGCCGATCAAGCCGGTCATGTCTTCGGTGGCCAGTTCGAGCGATGGCAGCGGTGTATCCTGGCCGATGTGCTGCGCCGCAATCTGATCCACGGTGGTGCCCGCGCGAACGTCCTCGCCTTCGGTGCGCTTGGGATGGACGCCGTTCAAGAACACCGAGGGAGATCGCCCGTGATCGCCGCCGCTATCGCCGGGGCCCTGCGCGCCAGCCAGCTTATGCGCGAGATTGCTGACCACCACCACCTGGTCGCGGTACGGCTGCAGCGGCATCAGCGTGCGCGAAAACTCCGTGATCGGGCCTTCGGCAGTGGGAGTCCAGTTGGCCATCACGCCGCCATGCGGAATGTAGCAATAGGCCAGACGAACGCGCGGGGTCGCGGCGGTTTTGGAAACCAGTGTCTGCGCCGGCACCATGGAGTCTAGAAACGGCAGCGCCACGGCGACACCCATGCCGCGCAAAAACGTGCGGCGGGGAAGATGCTTTTTCGTGATGATCATGCTCCCAATCTCCTATTAATAAACGCTATCGGTCACGGTGCGGCTCTCGCCGTCCGTGCCTTTCATCTTCATTTGAAACGGCGTGCTCTTCACGATGCCGAGCACGATGGAAGAAAACTTGTAATTACTGCTCGCGGCATCGCGGACAATGGCGCGCACGGTAGGCATGTCGTAATACTGGACGCCCCGGCCCAGCGCGTAGATCATCAGCTTTTCCGCGAACACACTCGCGAAGATCCCGGGCTTCGCCATCAGGATTTCACGCAGCGCCACCGGACCGTCGATCTTCGAGCCGTTGAACATGACGCCCGCGGGATCGATCTTCGCGCCTTCGTCCGTAGTCCGCCACTGGCCGACGGCGTCGAAGTTTTCAAGCGAAAAGCCGATGGGGTCCATCACCTTATGGCAGCCGGCGCAGGCTGGATTCTTGCGGTGCTCCTCCATGCGCTCGCGCAGCGACGTAACTTTGCCCGGATCTGAATGTTCCTTCAGCGCCGGAACGTTGGGCGGCGGCGGATCGGGCGGCATGCCGATCAGATTGGTCAAAATCCACTTGCCGCGCTGCACCGGTGAAGTGCGCGTGGCGTAGGAGGTGATTGTCAAAATGCTGGCCTGCCCCAACAGTCCTCGGCGCCGATCGTCCGTGATGGGCACACGGCGGAAGTCGGTACCGTAGATATTCGGAATACCGTAATGGTGAGCAAGCCGCTCATTGATAAACGTGTAGTCGGCGTTCAAAAGATCGAGAACGCTGTGATCCTCGCGGATGATGTCGCCGAAGAACAGGTCCGTCTCTTGCTTCATCGCCTGGCGGAGATTGTCGTCGAAATCGGGAAACGTTTCAAAATCAGGATTGATGTTTTTGAGGTTCCGCAGATACAGCCACTGGTCGGCGAAATTGTCCACTAGAGCTTTCGACTTCGGATCCGCCAGCATGCGCTTCACTTGGCCCTCGAGGACAACGGGATCTCTCAGTTTGCCAAGCGTGGCCAAGTTCAACAGTTGATCGTCAGGCCCGGTGCTCCACAAAAAGAATGAAAGCCGCGAAGCCAGTTCCAGATCGCTGATGTGGTACACGGCTCCTGCCGCTAGGGTGGGCGGATCGGGCTCGAAACGGAACAAAAACTCGGGACTCGCCAGGATGAGCTGGATGGCCGCTTCAATCCCGGAATCAAACGTGCCGCCTTCGTTGCGTCCCTTTTGATAGAAGCTGAGCAGCATTTCGAGATCGTTGTCCGATACCGGCCTGCGATAGGCTTTGCGTGCCAGCGTGCCGATGATCTTCTTCGCACACGGCAGTTCGTCCACGTGGCTAGCCGGGCGGCAGGTGAAAATCAGCTTTCGGCTGGCAGTTTCGCCCGGGCCTGTCGGATTTAGCGGTCCCGTGATGCTCACTCGATCGACGGCGGGAAGACCGCGGAAATCCAGCGGATCGAGATTCGCGCGTTCGAACGGCTGCAAGATGTTGTCGTCCTGCGATTCGCCCTCCGCCATGAACGTGGCAACCACGGTGCGCATCCCCGCCTTCACAGGGACATGGACCGTGAGGCGCGCGTCGATCTCGAGTGCGGATTTTCCGGAGTTGGTGTAGCTGAGCTCGGCTTCGTCCTTGCCGCCGATGGTGGCCAGCTTGACGCGTTGGCCGTCGACGCTGATCTCCACCTGGTGCAACTCCTCCAGGCCTTTGATCGCGTCAGCCGTGGCTCTCCACAGCCGCACTCGAATGATGTACACGCCGTCCAGCGGGAAATAGTGGCGAATCGACAATCCGCCGCGCGTTCCCAGCGGCAGGCCTTCCATGTGGCCGTTCTGCGAAAGATCGGGTTTGGCGCGATACGTTGCCGTGTCAGCTCCAATGTTGGAGTCGCCAACCGCGAGGCGGCTCAAATTCCAGGAAGCCGACATATAGCGCTCAAGCAGCGATGGCGAAGTCCGCAGCACATCGGCAATGTCGTCGAAGCCGTAGCTTTCGTCGTCGGCGGGGAGCAGCGGCGCGGGATCCACTTCGAGACCGAGCAGATCGCGAACGGAGTTGGCGTATTCGGTGCGATTCAAACGGTGCAGCGTCGCGCGCCCCGGATTGGGATGGCCGGCGGAAGCTTTGTCGATCGTGGTCTCAAGCCAGGTCGCAAAATGATCCATGGTAGCCGCGTCGGGGCGAGGCATGCCTTGCGGCGGCATCGCGCCCAGGCTGACTTTGTGGATCACCTTTTCCCAGGTCTCGGCCCCTGCCGGAATGTTGGTCATGTCGGCCGATTGCAGCGAGAGCCCGCCGGTCTTCAATTTGTCGCTGTGGCAAGCGACGCAATACTTGTCCACCAAAGCTCGTTCAGAAGTGGCCGAAGCCGGGTTTTCTGGCTGTTGTGGAGGGGGCGCAGACTGTATGCAGAGTGAGGACAAAAGAGCACAACTTGCAAGACATACGATGTCTCTCGCCGTCAATTGAACCCTCCTGCCGCTTGCCGAGCGGTGCGTCACTAATAATGTCAAAAAAGTGAGCTGCATGCAAGGGGGTGGAGATCGTCAAAGAAGCGACTGCATGCAGGGATTCCCCCGACGAGCCTTGTCCACTGCATAATATGGTGAACATGCCCGAGAAATCGCCCATGGAATCGACGATCCTGCTTCTGATCTCCGAGCCGGTGGTGCGCCAGGTCTTGCGGGAAGTGCTGGAACGAGCCGGGTACGTGGTGATGGCGACCGGCGATTTAGGAGTCGCGGTGGATCGCATGGGCGAATGCAAGCCGGACCTGTTATTGATCTCGCCCTACGTGGAGACCATCTCGGGCCACGAAGCCGCAAAATATCTGCACTCGCGCTGCCCGAGCATGCGCGTCTTGATGGTCGCCGGGCTGCTGGCCGACGATCGTTTGCAATACCGGGCGGAGTTGGAGAAGATGGCGATTTTCCCGCAGCCCTTCAGCGCCGCAGATCTGCTGGCGACAGTAAAGGAAGTTTTGAGCACTTAGCGCATCGCGTTTATGGCATCACGGGACTGGCGGTCTCGAGGATTTTTGCGATCCAATCGGCGTGCGGCAGACCTCTGGCGAGAAGAGCTTTCCACTCGCGATCCACGTCATATTCCACGCGCCGGATGTCGGGCTTGCCATCATCGAGCAAAAGGTATGCCGCCCGGCGGTCTCCATCGTACGAAAGGCTGACGCTTCCGGTATTAACGACGATAATTCCCGCAATATTCCGGATAAACGAGCGGTGAATATGCGCATAAACAGCGACACGCCGGCCAAGCGGGGAGTAAACCGACTCCAGCTCGGCGTCGCTCGCTTCCGGCCCGGGTGAGCGCCAGAGACTCTCGGGACTCGCATGCACCAGCGCCATCGGACCATGAATCTGGACGCGCGGCAGCGTGCTCAACCAGGCGATCCGATCCTCTCCCAGCGCTTCACAATCCGCCACCGCCATCTCCTGGATTGCGTTCCAAAGCGGCTGCAACTGAGGCAGTTGACCCGCAAACTCAGTCAGCGACTCGGGCCGGAAAAGCATTTCGTCCGTGTTGCCAACCACGCCTGGCCAGCCGAGAGCGCGAACGTGATCGACAATCTCCGCGGGACTCGATCCCCCGTGCGCGAGATCGCCGCCATGAAGGATCAAGTCGGGAGAAGTTTGCCGCAGATCCGCCAGCACCGCCTCAAACGCGGCTCGGTTGCCGTGGATGTCGGAAACGACTGCAATGCGCATCATACGGTCCCCTCAGACGGTGGTCCTCTAACAAGCATCGCGTAGAACCCGCTAGAGTGCTTTGTTCGAGACCAGAATCAGCCTCGGTGAACCGATCTGGTAAGGCTCCGCGTTCGTCGAGCTAAGCAGTTCCACGGGCTCGAGCCCGGCATCGGCGTGCATACGGCAGAGCTCAGCGGCAGTGAAGACGTAGCTCCTGGTTGGCCGGGTCTCGACTTGGCCGTTTCGTACGAACGTGTAGTCGATATCCAGCCGACCCTCCGCGGGATGATAGCGATTCTCACTCAGCATGAGCATGTCGCCGAGGCGGAACCAGCGGGTCCGGGCGAGCGATGTCAAAATCGATTCCGCCGCCATCCCGGTATCCACGACGAATCGCGCCCCAGGCTTCAGAGCACGCGACACGGCGGCCAGAAACTGCCGGGTTTCATCCCAAGGCAGGTAGCCGAAGCTGTTTCCGAAGCAATAGGCTCCGTCAAACTCGGCGACCCAGGGAAGCGAACGCATATCGCCGCGCGCCCATCGAATGGGCAGCTCGGTCGCAGCGCGCGCCTCGGCGATGAACTCGTCGCTGAGGTCGAGTCCGGTCATTTCGTACCCGCGGCTGGCGAGTTCGATCGCGTGCCGCCCGTTGCCGCAGGGAACGTCGAGAAGTTGCGCGCTGGGGGCGGCGCCGATGGTCCGTTCCAGGAAATCCGCCTCGGTGCGGGTCATTTCCGGGTTGATGATACGCCGCCAGGCGTCGAGAGCGACACCGCGGAAAAAAGTCTCTTGCCAATTGGATTGCATAAATCTCCTTCGAGAAGACACACGAATACTGCTTGGTTGTGGGCCGCGAAGAAGAATTTATCGGACGGCGAGCGTAGTCAAAGGCGCTCGACTACTATACCAAAATGGACGTCGGTGTTGATCAGAGCTTCGGGCGCGGCGGCAGGCTCACGCCGCACTGGGGTCATTCGCGAAAACCTTTTGAAGCACTCGCGGCGCCGGCGGCTCATGCTCTCCGCAGTCTAAGCACACGGGCTCTTCGTTAATCCGCAAAACAGTGTGCGCGCCACACCCCACACATTCAGCCGGCAGTCCTAGCGTTAGCTTCATACCCGCTCCTCTTCAGCTCCAATTGTGGGGTTTCGCCAATGGATTGAAAATGGCCTAACGGGACTGGGATGCCCCTCTAGCCAGTACCGGCGCTAAGGGTTTTTACGCAAAAACACCCTAACTCGTCTCGCGGACTCCCGCGCGAGTTCCTTACCTCTGTCTACCGGATGTGACTGATTTGCTTGGAGGCGCGGGTGAGAATCGAACTCGCGAATAAAGGTTTTGCAGACCTTGGCCTACGGGGCCTCCGTGCTAGCGCTGTCAATCGCTTAGGTCCACGACATCGCGATTTGGGTCAAATCCGGGTCAAATGCGCCATCTGAAAATGGCTCTGATCGCCCGAAAAATCACGACGATCTGCTGTATCGACTCCAAATCGATCCGACTCCGGCAGCTTGAGCCCGTCGCACCGATCATTGACGGGCCGCGCAGGGGAATGCAGCCACGCCTCACTTGGTCTTACTCGGAATTCACGGTGGGCAAGCCCTCTATCTCGCGATCTGTGGTTTGCCTGGGGCCTTCGCCTCATTGAGCGTAATACCCGCTCCGCGCGTACACATGAATCTTAGGCACATTCGATTTCACTCGAATGCGATGCCACTTTCCAATGGACTCGGATCTCGGCGCGCGATAGCCGATGACGTACTCATTCCGCAACGCGTGGCCGATCTTCTCGGCGGCGTCCGCGCCTTCGTTCGCGTCGCGCACGTGAAAGTGCAGCCCGCCCGTTTTCTCCGCGAGTTCCTCGAGCATCTGTGGTCCCTGACGCTGGGCGGCCTGCTGCCCCGGTTTCGCCACCATGCTCGGGACGAACGGGACCGAGGTGTCGGCCAATCCATCGACGAGGATGGTGTAAACCTGAACGTCCGCCTCCAGCGCCAGCCGCATGATATCGCCCTTGGAATACCGGCTGTGATTGTCCATGCCATCGGAAAGAACGATCAAGGCCCGCCGCGGCCGCGTCCCGTGTTTCATGCGATTCAGACCGAGATAGACGGTGTCCAGCAAGGCCGTGAAACCATCGGGCGCCGTGGCTTGAATGCTTTGCGCCAATGCCGCAGCGTCAGGAGTGAATGGGGAGACCGTATTCGGCAAGGTGGATACGGTGAGCAGCATGTATTCATCCTCTGGATTGGTGGATTTCAGGAAGGCTTGCGCCGCGGGCTTGGTGACGTCCAATGCATAGCGCATGCTTCCGCTGATATCGAGCACCAAACCGACCGAACACGGCGCGTCTTCGGCCGTAAACGAAGCGATGGGTTGCAGCGATTGATCGTCGAAAACAGTAAAATTCTCCGCTCGCAAGCCTGCAACGGTTTTTCCGTAGTGATCGGTTACGTTCACAGGTACCAGAACTAATTGTGAGCTCGTTCGAAAGGTGGCCGGTATCATTACCTGAGCTCCTAAGTAGCTCATTGAGAGAGCGGCCAGCACTGCGATCGAACAGTGACGTGAGATGGTGGGCCGAGACATAGCGATGAAGACAGTGTGCGGGAACGGCTATAAAAAAGGCATAAACGGTGGGAGCGCGCGAAGCTTGGGCCGGGAGCTTTTATGACTTTTTTATGGCGCTGCCCAAATACTGGGATTCAGACCGCGCGCTCCGGGAGGCTTTGTGCAACGCTTTCGTTTTCAGTTGCTCCTATTTTGTTTCGGCTCCGCTCTATTACTCGCAACCGACGCGGGCTGGAGCACGAAGGCCATCGCGAACTGGACCGAAGAAGACGCACGCCAGGTGCTGGAGGCGTCGCCGTGGGCCAAAGTTGTGATCCCTGGAATTGCCCGCAAGGAAACTGAGGCCGAGCGTCGCGAAGGCGGACTGATGGGACAGCCTCACGGCGTCGGCTACGACGGCATTGACGACCGCAAGTTTCATCGCGAAGTCCTGGGCAATCCGCTCGGGGGCGATCCGCTCGCCCCACCGCCACTGCCGGTTATCAAATTACTGGTGCGATGGGAAAGCGCGCTTCCCGTGCGTGCGGCGGAGTTCAAAGTGCATGAAAGCGGTCCGCCGACCTCGTCCGACGAAGGGTACACCATCGCCGTCTATGGCGTGCCCGGTAGCAATTTCAAGGGCGATCCGAAGCGCCTAGGCGAGCCGTTCAAGGAGCTGGCCGTTCTGAAGCGCGAGGGGAAACGAGACGTGAAGCCGGCCAGTGTCGAGGTGTTTCAACTCGACAACGGCGCCGCTGTGGTTTACCGCTTTCCATCCTCGGCTGAAATCACCGCGCGCGACATCTGGGTGGAATTCAACGCCCTGATCGGACGCCTCCAGGTGTCGCAGGTGTTCCACGTTGACCAGATGCAGTTTCAAGGCAAGCCGGCGCTTTAAGGCCTAGCGGGCGGCGCCCGCGGATTACTCGTCCTCGGCGAGAACCGACGGAGAGTCCGGGTCCGAAGGATTGCGAAAGCGGTAGCCCACCCAAGGCTCGGTTAGTATGTACTCCGGTTGAGCCGGATTATCTTCAATTTTCTTGCGCAGCATGCGCACGTACGATCGCAGGTATTCCAGTTCGCCGCCGTATTCGAGCCCCCAAATGGTGCGCAGGAGTTTCACATGTGTGAGCGGAGCTCCGGCGTTTTTCATCATGAACGCCAGAAGATCGAATTCCTTGGGGGAAAGATGGATCTCCTCGTTGGAACGCCAAACCTGCCTGCGTTCCACGTCCAGCTTCAACCGTCCGGCCTCCAGGACGAACGATTCGGCTGGAACCGAACCGCGGGTACGGCGTAAGACGGCTCGAAGCCGCGCGGTCAGTTCGCGCAGCTTAAATGGCTTGGTGATGTAGTCGTCGGCGCCGGCTTCGAGCGCCCGAACCTTGTCGTCCTCCATGTCGCGCACCGTCACCATGACAATTCCGGCTTGGGGAGAAAGGCTCCGGATCCGGCGGCACGCATCGATCCCGCTGATGCCGGGCATGTTGATGTCGAGCAACACCAGATCGAACGCCTGCTGCCGGACGTTATCCAGCGCTTCTTCCCCATTGCGCGCCTCTTGCACGTCAAAACCGCTGGCGGTCAGCGAACTCCGCAGAGCCTTACGGAGTGGCGGCTCGTCATCCACAATCAGGACGCTACTTGGCGGTAGCGGCTGGGGCTGCGATGGTCTTGTATCCAACGACATGGTCGAACTCATCATTCACCTCCGTTTTCGGAATCGGTAGTGTCAGGCTAAACGTGACGCCGCGGCCGGAAGCGGCGGTGTTCTCGAGCTCCAGCGTGGCTCCATGCGCGAGAGCGATCTTACGAGCGACATACAACCCCAGGCCGGAACCAGACGTTGATCGTCTGGCGTCCACTCCGCGGTAAAAGCGCTCGAATATCAGGCTCCGCTCATCCGCCGGAATCGAGCTGCCATCGTTCGAGACCTGAATGGCGGCCAGTTCGCCCTGCCGCTCCGCTCGGATCGCAATCGTGGAGCCGGGTTCGGAATACTTGAGGGCGTTTTCGACTAACTGGCCTAAAGCAAGCCGAAGCAGCTCCGCATCGGCCAGCACCTCGATGGAGTCGTCGGCGTTGACGACAATCCGCCGGTCGGGCGAACGGTCGGCATATTGCCGGACGACACGGCTGACCAGCGCGCTGGCGTTGGTCAGTTCCAGGCGCGGCTTGATGTCCTCGCGTTCCAATCGCGCAATGCGCAGCAACCTCGAGGTCAGGCTCCCGAGCCGCGCAGCCTCCTCCTCAACCGTCTCCGCCATGTCCGACTGCGCAGGTTCCAATGGACCAGCTTCGCGTAGCCCGCCCGCGGCCGCCAGGATGGTAGCCAGAGGCGTCTTGAATTCGTGAGCGAGCGCATCCAGGATCGCCGACCGATAGACTTCGGCCTGCGCCGCGGCGGCGGAGGCGCCGGCCTTGCGGAAAGCGCTGGTTCGCTCCAGGAAGGTAGCGGTGAGGGCGGAGAGAGCGCTGGCCGTATCCGCCTCGTGAAGACCCTGGAATCCGATCGCTCCGGTCAGCCTTCCGCTCATTCGAAGGCACCGGACCGAGATGCGCGATTCAGGCTCATCGCAGTCCACGCCCCGAATGTACGCATCGCGTGTTTTGTCGGCCAGACACGAATCGGAATCTCCGATCACGCGCAGATCGGTTGTCTCGGCGTCGAAGATGCACATCGCGGTGACGCCAAAATGACGCTGGAAAGGCTCCCGGAGCCGGTGCCCTCCGGCCGCTTCCGGATCCAGATGAAGAAGTTCCTGGGAAAGACGATAGAGCCGGTCCAGCCGGTCCTTTTGCGTTTTGGAAGCGATCGCTTCCCGGCGCGCCTGAGACACCAGCTTGGTGATCACCAAGGATGTGAAGGCGAATGCCACCAGCGCGATCACGCTGCGCGTGCTGTGGATGACGAAAGAAAACAGAGGCGCCGTGAAGAAGAAGTCCAGGCACAATACAGAGAGGATAGCGGCCACCAGCGACGACGCAAGATCGCCTGTCAGCGATTGCAATACGATCGCGAAGAGGTACAGCGGGATCGCCGACGCGAGGTCCATGTGACTTTGGAACGCGGCAAAGGTCAATAGCGCTAGCGCAGTCCCGCCGAGCGCAACGCGCTTGACCGACGACTGGACATCTCGACGACTCATTCTCTTCCTCTTCGGCAGACTTGATTCGAGTTTAGCGCGGACGACGCATAAAGAACTCATTAAGAAAATTTAGACGCCGCTTACGAGGCCGCACCGTTGCATTTATGCCTTTTTTATGGCTTGTGCTCCAGACTGTGGCATAGTGCGAACGGTTGTTGCATGAGGCTGTCGCGTGAACTCCGTCGATTCGCTAGTGGCGTTGCCTTGAGGACCGTTGCAGCTACTGAAGAAATGCACCGTATCGGAATCCCGCGGTTTTGGAGTGCCGCCAAGTGGTCTCTTGTTGGCTGCGCCGGTGTAGCCTCGGTCACCGCGCTAGGGCTTTGGTTGCACCTGAGTCTCACTACCACAAGCTTCTGCTTGCTGCTGCTTCTGGTGTTGCAATCGCTGTCCGGATGTTTCGAGGCATCAGCCATTGTGGCCATCCTGGCGGTGCTATGCCTGGACTACTTCTTCACGGAACCGCACTTTTCCTTCGAAGTTTCCAGTCCTTTCGATCTGATCGGATTGATCTGCTTTCTGATCACCGGCCTGGTGATCACGCGCCTGGTGACCAAGGTGCGGGCGAAGACGGAATCCTCGCGTCTGCAGCAACAGCGGCTGGAGCGGCTTTACGATCTTGCACAGCAACTACTCGCGCTGGACCCCGAGCCCGCCAACGCAACCCAGCTTCTAGAACCATTCCTGGGAGTGTTCGGAATCGGCGCGGTTTGCCTGTTCGACGCGGTAAACGCGGAGGTTTACCTAGCCGGACAAGCCTGCGAACAGCTCGAGACAAGAACCGCGGAAGCTTTTATCCATGGCCGGGACGTTGACGACGCCGGAAACCGGCTCTCGGTGCGATGCATTCGAATCGCAGGCCGCGGCATCGGCGCCATGGGATTCCAAGGTTTGGAAGATCCCACGCTAACGGCAGGTCCGCTGATCGCTCTGGCCGCCGCCCAGCTCGAGCGCCGGCACTCTTTCGTACACGCCAGCCGCGCCGCGGCGACGGCCCAATCGGAGTCGTACCGTACCGCGATTCTCGACGCCTTGGCCCACGAGTTCAAGACACCGCTGGCCACCATCCTGGCGGCTGCCGGTGCGCTTCGCGAGGCGGATTCCATGGGCCAGTTTTACCGCGAGATGGCGGAAACCGTGGAATCGGAGGCCGCCCGCCTGGGGCGGCTTACGTCGCGCTTGATCCGAACCGCGCGGCTGGAACGCGAAGAGATCAAGCCCTGGATCGAGCTCATCGACCTCAGCGCCACGATTGCAGACACCGTAGAGTACTACTCGAAATTGTCCGGCAGCAGGCGCATTCTGGTCGCGAAGGAATGCGACTCGAGCGAAATTCTGGCCGACCCCGAACTGCTTCGCCTGGCTGTAAGTCAGCTCCTGGACAATGCCTGCAAATACTCGGCGCCGAAGAGCACCATCACACTCAGCATCGGCAGGGAGGGTGATCATGTCTACGTACGAGTGCTGAGCCCGGGGAATCCGATTCCCGCGCACGAGCGGCATAAGATCTTCGATCGCTATTATCGGGGCGCGGACGCGCGCCGCAATGTGCCTGGCTCCGGACTCGGGCTGTTTGTCGCTCGCAAGATCGCACTGGCGCTGGGCGGCAACCTGGAGCTGGATACCGAGCACGACCCCGACTCGGGCGTGGCCTTCCGCCTGCTGCTGCCAGTCCCCGAGAGTGAGCGTCATGACCTTGCCGCAGCAGTTTAGGGTGCTGGTCGTGGACGATGAAGCCGCCCTGCGCAAGGTAATCCGAGCTTCGCTCGCCGCCAATGGCTTCTTGGTGGAAGAGGCGGGAACCGGCCGGGACGCGCTGGGCGCGGTACAACAGCATCGCTTCGATCTGGTGCTGTTGGATGTGAACATGCCGGGCATGAGCGGAGTGGAGACCTGCCGGCAGATTCGCGAACTGGAGCCGCGCGCCGGCATCGTTATGGTGACCGTCCGCGACACCGAAGAGGACAAAGTGCGCGCGCTCGAAGCCGGCGCCGACGACTATGTAACCAAACCGTTCCAGTTCCGCGAACTGGTGGCCCGTTTGCGGGCTGTACTGCGCCGCACGCGCATGAACGGTGTGGCTGAGTCCTCCGTGCTGGAGGCCGGCAGCCTTCGCCTGGATGTCGCCCGGCGGCTGCTTTTCAAAGCAAACGCGGAGATCCGGCTCTCGCCCAAGGAGTTCGACCTCCTGGCGTTCATGATGCGGCATCAAGACGCGCCGCTCACTCACGTCAGCCTGCTGCGCGCCGTCTGGGGCGTCGACTACGGCGGTGAGCTGGAATATCTGCGGACGTATGTGCGCATGCTGCGCAAGAAGATCGAAGACGATCCCGCCCGCCCGCAGTACATTGTGACCGAGCCTTGGGTAGGTTACCGGTTCCGAAATCCGACGGATCCCGATCAGAGCGCCGTTTCAGTGGAAACCGAATAAGGACGATCGATCGGCCCGGCCGATGTCTTTATGCCTTTTTCACGGGTTCGCCGGTATGATCGCTCGAATCGTCCGCGCCCTTGATGAGCCGCGGAATCGCTGCCACGTCGCGGAAATCCAAAAAGCTCGAGAGGTTAATGGATGAACGCCGCGTGCATTAGCAAGGCAGCATTGATTCTTTCCGCGTTGTTGCTCGCAAACGAAAGCTTGGCGCAAAGTACGCCCAACGCCGGGCAGCCCCCCGAATCCGGCACCTCGAACGATCTGTTTGTCATGTTCGGCTCGGACCTGGTTCGGCCCGGTTTAATTCCCAAAGCCAATTACAACATCGGGCTGGGCCACACATTCGGTTTCCTGAAGAAAGATCCCATCGGCGATGAAATCACCTTCGGCTACACGTATGAGAATGCCGGCCCGGACGGCTTCCTGCACACGCAGTACGGCTCCCACACGGAGGCGCTGGGGATCATGAAGAACTTCGCGCTGCCGAAAACGAAACGCCTGACGGGCTACACCTGGATCCAAGGCGGCATTACCAGCATGACGGGAAATGCATTCGTCCAGAACCGCTTTTACGACGGCGAATCACTGGGATTGATTGTGCATTTTAACGATCATCACTCCATCTGGATACAGGAGACCTACAACAAGATCGTCAGCCTCCCCTGGTATACGACGGCCTCCATTGGATACACGCGGAGCTGGTAAGCCTGCCAGGGCCGGGCATTTATGCCTTTTTCACGATTTTTGACACACACTCGGCTCATGCTCGTAGCGGAACCCCAGCGGAAGTTGCGTAGCCGCTCGCGTGCCAGGCGCAATTGCCTGCCGCCGTTAGACCAGGCGAAGCTCCATCTCTTGCGGGCCGACCAGCTTCGCGCGGCGGTCCGAAGCAATCTGGTCACGTTTCCGAGCCAGGTCCCGGTTTTCGAACGTCACGACCGGCCCGACCTGCAAAGGCGCGTGGTGCAGCTTTACTTCATTCTCGGCTGGAGTTGCGGAACCATCGCGGCGCGCTATGGAATGATGCGGCAGCGAATCGGCCAGGTGCTCAGCACCTGGAAGAGACGCGCGGTGGAGACGGGATACATTCAGCTTATCCCGCCCGCCGAAGCGGTCCATCGTCCGGACCGGACCATCCGCGTCGTACTCTCGCCCGTGGTCTGCGAGCCCCCAGCCGACTTCCAGGACTTGCATGGCGTAGCGGTGTGGGCGCACGCCGCCGAGATTTTAATCCACCCGATCAAAAAAACCTATGGCGCGGGCATCTGACTTTTTATGCATTTTTCACGGTGCCAAACCCATACTGGGATGCAAAGGAAATCAAGGTTAGCGATCTAAGTTGGTCCTGAATCCCTCGTAAGGTTTCAGCGTTCATCATTAGTCCTCGGCTATCGCGAAGCTCCAGTAATGAGAGCCTTGGCCGTGGCTTGCAGTCACTTCAAAACGAGGTTCACAAGGTGAAAAGGTATATGAGATTGCATTTTGTGCGTATCGGTCTATGCGCGCTCGGCGCGCTTGTTGGCCTGGAAAGCGCTTCCCCGCTTTTGGGGCAATCGAACGTAAACACTAGCATCGTCGGAACTGTGCACGATGCGTCGGGCGCCGCAGTAGCGGGCGCCCAGGTGGTTTTGAGAAACCTGGGTAGCGACGCGACGCAGTCCGTTACTTCTGGGGCGTCGGGTAACTATAGCGCCTATAATCTGATGCCCGGTTCCTACGAAGTTACCGCGGTGAAATACGGATTCTCCGAAATGAAGGCCCGGGTAGCGGTGGACGCGCACCGGCAAATGCACGCCGATTTTAAGCTGAAAATCGCGAAGGCCGGAGAGCCTGCCCCGACGCCGTCCGAGGCAAAAAAGCTGGACGCCATGGAAGCTCGCATTGCGCAACTCGAAGCGGAGCTGAAGCAGCGCAGCGCGCAACAATCTTCGGCCGCGTCGAATGCTCCTCCGCCGTCCGACGGCCTTGCGCCGCACGGTCCGCTGCTCGCCTCTCTAACGCGCGATGCAAACCCGCTAGCTCCGGGTACGCTCGGTGCGCCGGATATGAGTCGGGCTGTTGCGACCGCCGTCGACCCGAATACGGCTGCCGACCAGCAAGCCACGCCGCCCACGCCGCCTCAGGGCACCGCTCCGCCGACCGCACCGCAAGTGGACCTGCAGACTCCGTTTGCCTACGGCGACTTCACGTGGCTCAACGGAACGCCTCGCAACAAGGACACCGTGATTGACACTCCGTTCTTTACCCCTGAGATCCGGTTCGACACGCACTACATGGAAGACTTTAATCAGCCGCACGACCACACCATCGTCGGAGCGACCGAAAGTTTCCGGTCCGGCGAAGTGCAAATCGAACAGGCCAGCGTCGGCGGCGATTTCCATTGGCAGAACGTTCGCGGCCGCATCAATTTCATGACCGGGCTGTTTGCCACCACCACGCCGCGCAACGACGCCAGCTTCGGCGTCGGGCAATGGGATTTGCGTGGAGCGTATAAATACACCTCGGAAGCATATGGCGGTTACCACTTCAACGTACAGCACGGGCTCAACGTCGATGCAGGTATTTTCGTGTCCTATATCGGCTTATTCAGCTACTACAACTTCGACAACTGGACTTATCAGCCCTCGTATGTGTCATCGAACACGCCGTGGTTCTTTAATGGACTCCGCATTCAGTGGTTTCCCACCAACAAGCTGAAGATCGAGCCCTGGGTGATCAATGGCTGGCAATCCTATGCCAAGTACAACGGTCACGTCGGCCTTGGTGGTCAGCTTTTGTGGATGCCTACGGAATGGTTCAAGCTGGTGGCAAACCAGTATGGCTACGGCCAGGACAACCTGGGCCTTCCCCACACGGAACGTATTCACACGGACGATAGCATCGAGATCAGGTTCTACAACAATCCAACCAAGGATGTAGGCATCTCCAAGATCGCCATGTCTCTCACGGCCGACGCGGGCGCCCAGTACGGGGGTGGAATTTGCGGCACATGCGGCCCAAGCTCGGGCAAGGACTCCTTCGTCGGTTGGATGCTCTACAACCGCTACTGGTGGAACAAGGACAAGTACGCCATCACGTTCGGCGGCGGCGAGATGAGCAACTGGGGCCGGTATTTGACGTTGCTTCCGCCGATCGACGGCGCCGATGCCGTAACGGGTTCGGTCTACTTCCCCGCAGTTCCGGGATCGCGGGCCCACATGTGGGACAGCACGGTCACTTTCCAATACATGCCCCGTGAGTACATCACCTGGTGGGCAGAAGTCGGCTATCGCCACTCCGACATCCCCTATTTCTCGGGGCGGGGCGGCGTGACGCCTCCCGGCTTCCCCCTTGGCGGAACGAACGGCTATCCGCAATACTACACGTGCAACTCCGGCGCCACGACCGGAACAGCCGATCCAACGGCCGCGGCTGCAGCTTGCAGCGGTGCGGGCGGCGTTTGGTTCCCCGACCTTCGACGCAGCGAAACGAAAGCGAGCGTCGGCGTCATGGTGAAGTTTTAAACCTTGGGCCGCAGATGGGCCCGGACAGGCAGCGATTCGGCCCGCTGCCTTTTCTTTCTTGGTGAACCGATGAAAGCAAGTCGCATCCTATTGGCAAGTAGTGACACCAAGCGCAGAACAGAATTGCGCTTCGCGCTGGAGTGCGAGGGGCATGCCGTTACGGAAGCTCACTCGGTTGCTCAAGTGCTGCCCCGGGCTTCTCACGAATCAACCGACCTGCTGATCGTGGCTTGTCCCGTAGAGGGAACCAACCCGCACCGGCTCTGCCGCATGGTGCGGAGCCGGTCGAAAATTGCGATCGCCGTGATCGGCGACAACAACCGAATCGATGCCATCGACGCACTAAACGCGGGCGCTGACGAATACGTCAGCGTTCCTTATTCCCCGATGGAATTGATGGCGCGAGTGCGGGCGCTCCTGCGCCGTGTCACCCGCAGCGGCGGCAAACAGATCCAATTGCACGACCGAGCGATCGATTTAGATACGCACCGCATCCGCGGACCGCAGGGCCGCGTCAGCCACCTTACGCCCAAAGAGCATCTGGTGTTGCAATACCTGCTGGCACACGTGAACCAACCACGGACGCATCGCGAGCTGGCCCAGACCATCTGGCAGCGCGACGGGCTCGGCGAAGTGGAATACGTGCGCGTTGTGATTCAGCAACTCCGGCGAAAACTGGAGCCAAGCCCGGCCAGCCCCCGATACTTGGTGACGGAACGATCGGTGGGCTACCGGTTTCAGATTCCCGCCGAGAACGCGGCCACTCCGGCAACAGCATGAGCCGGCTCCTCGGCATCATCCTGCTTTACTTGGCGATGTTCTCCGGCTGGACAATGGTCGGCACATTTCTTCTGATTGCTCCGGAGCGTTTCGGCAATCTGTTCCACGAAAGCTTCGGGCTGTTCCCTCCGGTCGCGCCCCGCGATCGCGGCAAGAAGCTGATCCTACGGCTGGCCGGCGCGGCCATTCTAGCCTTCGCCGCGCGCTTCGCGTTTGCCGTCGTCGCGCTCGTCCGGTAAGGCCGCTGATTCCTCCGCCGGCTCCTGCTTCATGGCAAAGCGATAACCGAGCCACGGCTCCGTAATGATGTATCGGGGACGGCTCGGGTCCGGCTCGATCTTCTTGCGAAGCTGATTTACATACACGCGAAGATATTCGACCTCGTTGCCGTAGTCGGGCCCCCACACCGCTTGCAAGATCTGGTCGTGACGCAGCACCGTGTCGGGGTTGCTCACAAAGTAGTGCAGCAAATCCACTTCGGTGGGCGTCAGCCGCGTGGGCCGGCCTTCCACTTTTACCTGACGTTCGCGAAAGCTGATCTCGAGCGGACCCAACCGGATCTCGCGCGATTCACTGAACGCCGACCTGGGAGCGCGCCGCAATGTGGCCCGGATTCGGGCCAGCAGCTCGTTCACGTCGAACGGCTTGGTGATATATCCGTCGGCTCCTGAATCGAGGGCTTCAATCTTGTCTTCTTGTCGATCCCGAACCGTTAGCATCAGAATGCCGATTTCCGACCGCGCCCGAATCGCGCGGCAAGTTTCCAGCCCGCTCAATCCCGGCATGTTAATGTCCAGCAACACGAGGTCGAACTTTTCGGCGCGCAATTTCTCTAGCGCTGCTTCCCCGGTGGACGCGTCGGCAACCACGAATCCCAGCGCGGACAGCGTGGAGCGAAGGGCCCGCCGGATTTGAGGCTCATCGTCCACCAACAGGATGCGGCTTCCAGTCACGCCGAGGAGCCTTGCGGGACCAGAGGTAAAGAAAGTGAGAACACGGTCCCGTAGCCCGGCTCGCCGTCGGCCCAAACGTGTCCCTGGTGATCGGCGGCAATGGTCTTCACAATAGACAGCCCAAGCCCAGTTCCGGAAGCGCAACTTTGCGCGCCCGGCGCCCGGTAGAATCGCTCGAAAATGCGCTCGCGATCTTGGGACGCCACTACCAGCCCTTGGCTGCGCACGCTCAGAATAACCGAAGTGTCTTTCACCAGGAGTCCAAGATCGATCGGCGTCCCCGGATCGGAATATTTCAGCGCGTTGTCCATGAGTTGTGCGAGCGCCGTTAATATCAATTCGCGGTCGGCAAAGACCGCGGGTTCATGGTCCGGCACTGCCAGCCGAAATCGGTCTTGATCTGCTGCCAAGTCCAACTCCTGAACCGCAGTCTTCATCAAACGCGAAAGAAGCAGCGGTTCCGGCTGCGGCGCGAACCCGGAGGGGTGAAGCTCAGGCGCCCCCACCAGGCGCGACGCCAGGTCGTTCAGCTTCCTGGCTTCTTGATCGATCAGGCTGACAAGTTCGGTTTGCAGAGACGACAATACGCCCGCCGCTGGCAGCCCCGAGCTGGCCGTGCGAATCACGGTGAGCGGCGTCTTGAATTGATGGGCCAGTGAATCCAGCACCGCCGTCCTCAACTGCTCGCCCCGGCGCGCGGCTTCGGCATGATACTGCTTTTCGATGGCGCGCGAGCGCTCCAAAGCGATGGCGGCTAGCGAGGCCAGCGCGAAGGCGGTGAGCTGGCTCATGCTGGCGCCGCACAGTCCCAGCGACCCCACCGGCCGCACTCCCAGCCGAAGGACGCAGAACCATGTGTCAGTGGCCGGATCAAAGCGATCGGAGTCCAGCAAATAAACACTGCGGGTTTCGCGCGTGAGCAATTCTTCGTCGACATCGGACGAACGGTGCTGCCCGCGATACGCCTGGCCCGACACGGCATCAAATAGCACAACCGCCTTCAGATCGAATATCTCGCGGATGAGCGCCGGAACCGCCATGCCGGAATCGGACGGTTGGTCGAAAAGTAGAATCCTCCGCGCCGTCTGGTACAACCGTTCGGTTTCCCGGCGTTCGGCGACAGCTTCCAACTCGCGCAAGTGTGCCCGGTTAGAGAGCTTGCTGATGATGAGCGCGGTGAACTCAAACGCGGCGAGTTCCACCCAATTCGAAACCCGCACGACGTCGAGGCTGAAGATCGGTTCGTTGAAAAAATAGTCGAGACAAGCTACCGAAAGAATGGACACCCACGTCGCCTGCCAGAATCCGCCGTGGACTGCCGCCAGCACCACGCACACCAAATAGAGAAAGCCGACCGACGCCAGATTGAGTCCCAGCCGAAAACAGATCCAGGTGACCGCGACGACGGCCAGGGATGCCAGAGCGCCTGGCGCCAAGGGCTTAAATGCGGCGTGTTTGAGGCGGATCGACGCGCTCGCGCCTGTTCCGCCACCAGTGGAAATGGCGGGAATCAGGTTGGTTGCGCCGATCATTGGGAACCAGGAGGATGCCTTCAATGTAGGTGGCGGACCATGAAAAAGTCATGAAAGCTCCGCGTGTGTCACGGCAGCCAAACAAAAATAGTGATCGAGCCAAATCAAGAAACTGTTGACGGACGTAACGGCTTCTTTATGACTTCCTTGGATATGTCCCCCTAGACTAGGGATGACCATTCCTGGAGTTCAACATGAACCGAAAATATCTGGCGATTTGTTTGTTGGCAAGCTTGGCTCCTTCGGCCTTGATCCTGGCGGGCTGCGGGAAAGTACAAGCTCAATCTGACGCGAACGCAGCGACGGCCGAAGCGCCTCCTCCAGCTAAAGTCATACCGGACGTGGATCTCACCCTCTTCTCCGTCGACCATCCTGAGCAGTTTCCGTTCAGTATGGCGACAGAGCACCCCACCACGTCGGAATTGGTAGTCACCGGAACGGTCACGCCGGACGTCTCGCGCAACGTTCCGGTCGTCTCGCTCGCTTCTGGACGAGTGATCGCCATCCACACACGCCTCGGTGACACGGTGCAGAAAGGTCAATTGTTGATGACCGTTCGAAGCGACGATGTCGCCGGCGGCTATGCAACGTATCGGCAGGCCATAGCCGATGAAGTCCTCGCGAAGGCCCAGTATGAGCGCGCCAAGGATCTCTACGAGCACGGCGCCATCGCGCTCAACGACCTGCAGGTCGCTCAGGATGCCGAAGACAAGGCCAAAATAACCGTGGAGACGGGCGCCGAGCACTTGAAGCTGCTGGGTAACGACCCGGACAAGATGAACTCCACAGTCGATATTTTCGCGCCGACTTCAGGAGTAGTGACCGATCAGCAAATAACCACCGGCTCGCTCGTGCAAGCCTACAACACTCCGTACCCCTTCACAATTTCCGATCTCTCCACAACTTGGATTGTCTGCGACGTCTACGAGAACGACCTTGCCACAGTAAAGCTGGGCGATTCCGCGGACATCAGCTTGAATGCCTATCCCGATCGCATGTTTAGAGGCAAGGTCAGCAATATTGGCGCGATTCTCGACCCTAACATCCGCACCGGCAAAGTTCGCATCGAAGTAGAGAATCCCGGCATCATGCGCCTCGGCATGTTTGTGAAGGCCACCTTCCATGGCCAGTCGACGGAAATGCACACTTCGGTACCGTCATCGGCCGTCCTGCACATACACGACCGCGATTACGTTTACGTCCCCGCGCCGCAGAACAAGTTCCGGCGAGTAGAGGTCGTGGGCGGAGACTATTTACCCGAACAACATGCAGGATGTCAAATCGGGCATCAAGCCGGGTGACCAGGTGGTGACGAACGCATTAGTGCTGGAACGCACTATCGATCAATAAGCCGCCGCCTGGTCACGGCATGGTCGGCACGGGAAGATAACAAATGATTCGCGCACTTGTAGATTTCGCGCTCAACAACCGTTTTGTGGTGATCGCACTGGCCCTGCTGGCGCTGGGATGGGGAGCCATTTCATTTCACAACTTGCCGGTGGAGGCCTATCCCGACATCGCGGATAATTACGCCACTATCATCACCCAGTGGCCCGGCCGGGCCGCCGAGGAGGTGGAGCAGCAGGTCACGATTCCGCTCGAAATTGCGATGAATGGAATTCCCCAGCGGACCCACATCCGCTCCGAGTCGCTTTTCGGCCTCTCTTTCATCATTATCGTTTTCGACGACGGCTCGAATAATGATTGGAACCGGCAGAAAGTAACCGAAAAGATGGCTCAGGCCGACTTGCCGCCGGGTGTCCAGCCCTCCCTGGGCACCGATTGGAGCACGACGGGACAGATCTATTGGTACGTTCTCAAGAGCACGAATCCCAAGATCGACCTCATGGATCTCAGATCCCTGGAAGACTTCGTCGTCGAGAAGGAGATCAAGTCCGTTCCCGATATCGTGGACGTCAGCCCCTTTGGCGGGATCCATCGCGAATATCAGGTGCGCGTCGATCCTAACAAACTTGTCTCTTACGGGATGAGCATCGGCCAGGTGGAGCAGCAGCTTTCGAACAACAACGTGAACGCCGGCGGCAATTTCATTGAGACCGGTTTACAGCAAATGAACGTTCGCGCGATCGGACTGTTTCGGAACGTCAAAGATATCGAACAGACGGTCCTGACCACCAAGTCCGGGACGCCGCTTCGAGTGAAGGATATCGCGGAAGTGGCGCAAGGCCCGAAGGTTCGGCTGGGTCACGAAGGCCGTGCCATCCGGAGGGAGGACGGCGTCATCGTCAACAATGACGATGTCATCTTCTCCCAGGTGATGATGCGCAAGGGCGCGGATTCGGGACCGACGCTGGTAGGGCTCCATGCAAAAGTAGAGCAGCTCAATAACGGCATCCTGCCGCCTGGCGTAAAGCTGGACAAGATGATCGATCGCAGCGATCTGCTGGCCCTTCACTTTGAACACGGTGCTGCACAACCTGGGCGAAGGCATGATCCTGGTGACCGTCATCCTGTTCCTGTTTCTATTCAACGCCCGCGCGGCTCTCATCGTGGCGCTCACCATTCCGTTCTCGCTGCTGTTCGCTTCCATCTGGCTCGATGTGACAAAGATTCCCGTAAATCTACTTTCGCTGGGTGCTCTGGATTTCGGCATGGTGGTGGACGGCGCGGTGGTCATGGTGGAGAACATCGTGCGGCATATGAGTCACCGCGCGCCAGGCATGCGCCCGCGAAAACCCCGCCGAAGTGATCCGCGAGGCTTGCCACGAAGTGCAGCGGCCGGTCTTCTTCGCCATCCTGATCATCATCACGGCGTATCTGCCGATCTTCACGTTGCAGCGAATTGAAGGCCGATTGTTCCGGCCGATGGCCTGGACCGTCGCGTTCGCCCTTCTGGGCGCCATGACATTCTCCATTCTGATCGCGCCTGTGCTTGCGAGTGCATTGTTCCGAAAGGGAGTCAAGGAAGTTCGCAATCCCGTGATGGAGTTCCTGACCGAACGATATCGCAGCCGGCTGCGTTGGGCCATCCAGCACCGCTGGCTCACGGCGAGCGTGGGCGTCGTCGCTCTTGGCATATCGGCCTTCTTGGTACTTCAGTGGAATCATCGGTGGGGAGTTCCTGCCGCACTTGGATGAAGGCTCCATCTGGGTTCGTGGCACTTTGGCCCAAAGCACGAATCTTACCGAAGGCACGCGCTTCATGAACAAGAGCGCGTCTGGCCCTCGCGGCCTTTCCAGAAGCGAAGCAGGTGATCTCGGAAAACGGACGGCCCGACGATGGCACCGACACCGGCGGATTCGGTAATACGGAATACTTTGTCGACCTCAAGCCGAAAGATGAATGGCGTCCCGTATTTCACAGAGACAAGGACAGACTGATCGCCGCCATGAATCGGGAGCTGGATAAACTGCCCGGGCGCCACGTGGAATTTCTCGCAGCCGATCGAAGACAACGTCGGAGAAACGCTCACGGGCACCAAAGGGCAGCTGGCGCTAAAGATCTACGGGAACGACCTAAGAACCCTCGAAGATACGGGCGACCAGGTGATCGCCGTGATGCGAGAGGTTCCAGGCATCACCGATGTGAAGCTGTATCGAGACACGGGCCAGCCCAATCTGAATTTCACCATCGATCGCCCGCAAGCTGCCCGCTTCGGGATCAACGTCGCCGATATACAGGACGTTATCCAGACCGCGGTCGGTGGGAATGCCGTGAGCCAGGTGCTCCCCATGGGGACGCCGGAGCGCTACGACGTGATGGTGAGGTATCAAGAGCCGTATCGCAAGGATCCTAAGGCGATCAGCAAGATTCGGCTGCTTTCCCCGAGCGGCGAGCGGGTGTCGCTCGCACAGCTTACGAAAATCGAGGTTCGCGATGGCGCTTACGACATCTACCGGGAAGAAGGCAGCCGCTACGTCAGCGTGACCTTTAACGTCCGCGGGCGCGACCTGAATAGCTCGGTGGAAGACGCCATGGCCCAGATCGGTCAAAAAGTCAAAATCCCGCAAGGATATCGGCTGGGTTTGACGGGCGAATATGAGAGCTCGAAACGCGCCCAGGCGCGGCTGGCGATCATCATTCCGTTGACGCTCCTGGTCATCTTCATCATTCTCTACACCATGTTTAAGTCGGCGAAGTGGGCCCTTTTGATTCTGGCGGTAGTTGCCATGGCTCCCATCGGCGGATTGCTGGCGCTCTATTTCACCGGCACGCACTTCAGCGTCTCGTCCGGTATCGGATTCCTGGCGCTATTCGGCGTCTCCGTGCAAACCGGCGTCATCATGCTGGAATACATCAATCAGCTCCGGGCCAAAGGCCACTACCATCGTCGATGCGGCCGTGGAAGGCGCGGTGTTGAGGCTGCGCCCCATTATGATGACGTCGCTGGTAGCGACCTTCGGTCTCGTGCCCGCTGCCCTCTCGCATGAAATTGGGTCCGACTCGCAGCGCCCCTTCGCCATCGTCATCGTCGGCGGCCTCATCGCGGCACTCTTTATGAGCATTGTTTTGCTGCCCACGTTGTACGCCTGGATCGCCAGGGACGGCGACGTTCTCCCGAAACCGGAGGCGGCTCATGAAGGCTAAGCGCATGTTGTTACGAATTCGCATCTTTATCGCATCGACGCTATTCGCCGGCTCAGCCTGGGGCCAAGCGGCCGCCGGACCATCACGAATTAGCCTCGACCAGGCCATCGAACTGGCGATCGAGCACAACCACAGCCTGCTGGCCGCGCGAACCACCATCGTGCAGAACCAGGCGCTCGAGGTCCAGGCCAACGTCCGGCCAAATCCCACCTTGTTCACCGATTGGGAATACCTGCCGCTGATTTCGCTGGGCGGAAGCCTTCGGTACCTACCTGCACGACTCCACCGAAGGCGACATCGGCCTGAGCTACATGTTCGAGCGCGGCCAGAAACGCCAGCATCGCCTCCAGGCTGCCCAGGACACCACCGCCGTCTCCCGCTCCACCGTCAGCGACAACGGGCGCACATTGGCGTTTCAGGTTGCTCAGCTCTATGTCAGCGCCCAGTTGGCCGACTCCACGCTCGATCTTGCACGCCAGGATCTGAAGAGCTTTCAAACCACGCTGGACATCAGCGAGCACCAGTTCAAGGCCGGGGGAATGTCGGAAAACGATTTTCTCCAGCTCAAGCTACAGCAGGTGCAATTCCAGCAGGACGTGGAGCAGGCCGAACTCTCGAAGGCTCAGGCGTTGTCGGATCTTCGCCAGCAGATCGGGTATGAAGCTGTGCCCGCCGACTACGATATCGCGGACACCCTGGAATACCGGCCCGTCGCGCTCAGCCTTCAGGAGCTTCAATCTAAGGCTCTGGAAAACCGTCCGGACCTGCGAGCGGCGCAACTCGGCATTACGGCGGCGAACAGTCAATATGAGCTGGCCAAGGCCAATGGAAAGCAGGATGTGACGCTTTCCGGCAATTACTCGCACGTGAACGCCATCAGCGCGATGACATTCTCGGTCAGCGTTCCCCTTCCGATCTTCGATCGCAATCAGGGCACCATCGCGCAGACGCATGCCGCCATCACGCAGGCTCGCGAGCAGCACAAACTGGCGAACGGCCAAGTGCTTACGGATGTGCGCGACGCCTATGAAGGCCTGCGATCCAACGATCGCGTGATCAAGTTGTATGCCGAAGGCGCGCGTGAGACGGCCTTGAAGAGCCGCAACATCAGCGAGTATGCCTTCCGCCGCGGCGCGATCTCCCTGCTCGATTTTCTGAACGCCGAGCGCCAATATCGGGCGACCGAACTTGCCTACCGCCAGTCCCTGGCCGCCTACGTCACGTCACTCGAACAGCTTCGACAAGCTGTTGGAGACAGGAGTCTGATTTGACCAGGGCCGAAATTCGATCGCGAATTGAAGAGATCGGCATCATCCCTGCAATTCGAGTGCACTCCGCCGAGGAGGCTCTGTTTGCAGCTGATGCCGTGTCCACCGGAGGAATTCCCATCGTTGAGGTCACCGCTACGGTACCGGGCGCAATCGATGTGATTCGCCGCCTGGCGGAGAATCCCGATATTATTCAAGGCGCCGGCACGGTTCTGGACTTAGCCTGGGCTCGCCGGTGCATCGATGCCGGCGCACAGTTCTTGACGAGTCCCGGATTCGATCCGCAGATCGTCGACTTTGCGGCGCACGAAAACGTCGTATCAATCCCTGGCGCTTTGACGCCAACCGAAGTGATAAATGCAGCGAAAGCAGGCGCCGACTTCATAAAGGTCTTTCCATGCGTGCAGGTGGGCGGACCCAGCTACATTCGAGCTCTGAAAGCGCCGTTCCCCGAGCTACGGCTTATCGCGTCCGGAGGAGTAACCCAGATGAATGCCACCGACCACATTCTTGCGGGTGCATCCGCCCTTGGGATCGGCGCGGATTTGATTCACCACGATGCCATTAGACGCCGCGAATCCGGTTGGATTATCGAGTTGTCGAGGCGCTATCTGCAAATGGTGGGCGAGGCGCGCGAACAATTGAGGGCTCACTAGCATGCATCGGCCAACTTCATCCGCGATCGTCTTCACTTTTATCGGCTTGGTGTGCGCGCCGCCGGCAACGCCCGCGGAAAACACCACCACCGAGTTATCCATTCCCCTTTACAGCCAGCACGGCGAAGAAGCCAAGCAGCTCCAAAGCAGCAGCGCCGAGACCGTCCATTTCGCGCCCGGAGGCCTGATTCACATCAAAGGCTCTTATGGCGATCTGGTAGTGGAAGGCTGGGAGCAGCCGACGGTAGAGATTAGTGTCACAAAATTGCTCTCCTATGGCTTCAAGGAGGACGAGCAGCGCCTGGAGCGCGTAAATGTGGCCACCGAACGGAAATCGGATTCCGAATTGTCCATTTCCACCATCGCTGCGCCGGTCAACATACTCCTCCGTCCTTTCGGGAAAGGCAATGGCGTGTCTCTGGTATACACGGTCCGCGTGCCGAGCCACTCGAAGCTCGATATCCGGCACGGCGTGGGCATGGTGACAGTCAGCAACGTAATCGGGGATATCGAAGCCACCGGGCATCGCGGCGATATCATGTTGTGGCTTGCGGACAGCGGCACCTACGCCATCGACGCCAGGAGCAAGTTCGGAGTGATCGCGTCGGATTTTGCCGGCTCTCCCGAGGCTCGCGTTTTATCGCGTGGGCGAGCATTTCGCCAGTGAAGATGCCCCGCCATCGCCGCGCATCCGCCTGCGCATGGGGTTTGGCGGAATCGCGATCAAGCGGCTGGCGAGGGAATCGCAGACGGCTACGCGGCGCGTTGACAAGTAAGTAAACAAGTGTGTCGAGAATGATGTGAAAACCGACGGGAAGCAACGGATGGTGCCCCAACAAAACCGTGAGCACGACAAAGAGGTAGAGGCCGCTTAGGCTTCCACTCGAGTTGCCGTTCGAGCATAGCTGCGCCCAGAAGCTTCCTCCTCGCCGTGCACCAAGATCCTGCCTTCGATGGATGTGAAATCCCGAACATCGAGCGTCGTCATTGGGAGCCTGTCGTCAGACAACAATGCCCCATCTGCCGCCAAGGTCCTTTGCCGGTCCGCGCTACGCTGCATCGATCGAAGCACCTGCTCGCAATCGCGCCGCACTAGCCAGCTTACTCCGCCGGTCGATTCGGCCAGGCCCATACGGTGAAGAACAGCGAGACGTGAAGCCTCATGTTGAGTGCGAAGGCGCGCGGTCTCACTCAAACTGGCCTCGGTCGGGTTCCGAACAACCTCGAAATACTGCGGTCCGAAATCCGCATTGGGATTCGATGCTTCCCGCAAGATTCGACGATCAAGCAACGTAAATCTGGATTCCGAGATCTCGCGCCGTTCGGCGTCCGCGGCATCGAACTCCGTCCGATACCCATCTGGCGAGTGCATAGGTGCTGGGCGGCACTTCGAATCCCTTGCTGGATGTACTCGTGGCTCATGCGTAAGCCTTCGCCGTTGCTCCTTACGCCTCCCACGACGACATGAGCCTGTGAGTGCTCGGTATTGTGATGCTCGACCGCGTCCATTCGAGGCCGGTACCGAGGTCCTTTTGGTTAGACGACGCAAATCCCCCAGATCGCCAAATTCCGGGGAGATGATCAGCTTCCACAGGCGCTCATCGCCGGATCTCTGCCAGTCTTCAAGCCGGGCCGCAATGTCGATTTTCTGCTCCTCCCGCCCGAGACCCACTCCCTTTACGGTTCCATGTGTGGCGCTCTCGCGTGCCAGGTATCGCCCGTGCGCCTTCCATTGCCCTTGCAGGGCGGCAGGTGCGTTGCCGGACAGGGTTTGACTGGCAGTCTTGATCAGCGAATCGTACCAAATCTACCGGTCTTTCGCGCGGGCGACAGCCTCCGGCCGAGCATCGATGGATGGCTCCGGCAAGCACGGCCGAGCCGAGTGGTTGATCGCCGCTGGAAAGTCGAGGGCGGCGCGCCGGGTTCTGGATCTAACGCCTGAGTCCGCTGGCATTCAGGAAAAGCGCTCCATGTCGGCCGCACCTGAAGGCTTTCTATTCCAGGTCGGCGACACGGCACGCCACTCTCAAAAGTTGAGAACGCCCACAAGCGCGTCTTGGCGGTTGCGGGTCTCGCGTTCGTGATTTACGATTTCCGCCATACGTTCGCCACCCGGTTTGCGGAGGCCACCGCAGGCGACGTAGTGGCGTTAGCGGCCATCTTAGGGCACCCAAATTTGCGAACGGTGATGCGCTGCGTCCACGTCTCGCGGGAGCATCGCCGGATACAGATGACGAGGTTCGTACAGGCGGAGAAAAATCGGGTCAAATCCGGGCCAAATGACAGCGCTGAAAATGGCAAAACTGGGCAAACCAGCGCAAACGAGGGCCGGTCAGCAAATCAAAGAATCAATTAGCGTTATGGTGATTGTGTTGGAGGCGCGGGTGAGAATCGAACTCACGAATAAAGGTTTTGCAGACCTCTGCCTTACCACTTGGCTACCGCGCCGGAATCAATGCGGCTTCGCTGACAATACGGGACTTCTCTTCGCACCATACCGCGCGCCGCTTGCCGAAGTCAATTCCGGACCGTGCCTGCGCACTTCGGTCTCAGCCGCCGGAATCACCGGCAGCGAAACGTGCGACGGATATTGCCGCGAATGATAGACCACTTGCTGCGCCTTCTTGAGCATGGTTTCGTCGGCGAACGCGCGCCCGGTATTCAGGTTGCGATCGAAGCGCGGAAAATTGCTGCTCGAAATCTCGAGCCGGATCGCGTGGCCGGCCAGAAACACATTGCTCGTCACGCCGGCATCGATGGTCAGCGGATACACTTCGCCCGGCTGCGCCAACTCCGGCTTTTCCAAACCGTGCCGATACCGGATACGCAAGATGCCGTCCGTTAAATTGCGCGCCTCGCCATTCGGAAAGACATCCACCAGCTTGGCCGTGAAGTCGGTGTCGGCGGCCGACGTGGACGCGTACAGCACCACGCGAATCGGTCCGGTCACTTCCAGATCCTGCTTCAACGGTGCGCTGGTGTAAACCAGAACATCCTTGCGTTTCTCCACGGGGCGTTGGTCCATCGGCCCCCAAGGGAAAATCTTCGGATCGCAGCACACCGCGCCGCCCCTCGTCGGCACAGGGTTGCGCGGATCGTAAGTGAACTGGTCACTGAACTGCCCCGTCATTCCCCCATGCTCCGGCTTCGATTGCAGCACGCCATTCCCGCCAAGGCCATTCGCCGAACCCGCGCTGGCCAAATAGAACGGAGTGCTCCGCGCACGCGCCAGCGGCCAGTCCGGCTCATCGCGCCAGCGATTCACGCCCATCACGAAAATATGCACGGGCGCTTCATCCACTTCCGCGCGCACCGCGTGCCACATCTCGGGTGAAAACGGCCGGGCTTCTTCCGGCGCGCCTTTCAGCCAATGATCGAACCACTCGATCTGGTAGCTGCGGATGGGTGAGGAGGAATCGTCGCCAAAGTTCACGCCCTGAAACGGCGTCGACATATTGTGCGCCCATGGCCCGATCATGATGCGGTGCCGGCTGTCCGACTTGCCATGCGCCTTGTGCAGCGCCGCGAACGCGTCCAGATCGCTTTCTGCGAAATTGTCGTACCAGCCGCCGACCGAAAACACGGGCACGTGCACCTGGCCGATGTTTTCCAGAACGCTCATCCCTTTCCAGAACGAATCGTAGGATGGATGATTCAAAATCGTTTGATAAAACCCGAGCGTCTTGCGCGTGGCCGCGCGATCGATGGTCCGCAGCGGTAGATGATAAATGTAGTCGTTGAATTTTGGCTTGGCGGTCCCCGGCGCGGTTAAATTTTCCGAGAGCCACAGCATCCGATGCCCAAGCTTGAGCGCGCCGCCAGCCGAATAATAACGATCGAAGTATTCGTCCGATCCCGACACCACCGGAAAAATCGCTTTCAGATGAGGGTTATTCAGCAGCGCCACGCGCCATTGCGCGATCCCGAGGTACGAGCCGCCGATCATTCCTATCTGCCCGTCGGACCAGGGCTGCGCCGCGATCCAATTGAGAGTGTCGTAGCCGTCCGGGCCTTCTTGATTCAGAACATCGAACACGCCGCCTGAGCCACCGCGCCCACGCACATCCTGCATCACCACTGCGTAGCCGTGATTGATGAAGGACTGGTAGCCGGCCAGAAGATCCGGGCCTTTTCCGTAAGGAGTCCGGATCAGAACCGCCGGAAATCGCGCGCTACGCTCCGGATAGAAAACGTTGGTGTCCAGCCGCACGTTGTCGCGCATTGGGACGCGCACGTGCAGCAACCGGGCGTAGGGCGGCGGCGCGGACGTCGCGCTCGCGAGCCCCGCGCACAACAACAGGAGTGCAGCGATTTTACCCACGATACACTTTTCGCCGTTAAGCGGCAAAACTTATACAGCTTTTGCGGCTGATTTGCCTTTATGATAGCAATCCTGCAAGGCTTGCCAGTACAGTTGAGCCACGCGAGCGGGGGCGTGGTGCTTGCGAATATAGGCGGCGGCGCGCTGGCCGATGGCGCGTGAATCCTCGCGATGCCGCGCCAGCCAGACCAGATATTCCACCAGCATCTCCTCCTCCGCGTGGCCCGGATCCACTCGGACGCAGGCGGCTTCGGGGAAACGCGATGTTTCCTGCCCGGCGCTCACTAGAACGGTTTTTCCCAGCCCCATCAGACGAATCGCAATCATCGAGGTTTCACCGGCCATGGGATAGCGCAGGTTGATGCAAGCGTCCACCGCCGACGCGCACAGCCAGAAATCGCGTTCGTCGAGATAGCCGATCCGCAAAATGCCTGCATCGTTGCGCAGCAGCGGCTCGGCGGAGCGAGCCAGGTCGGAGGAAACGAAGTCGCCCGCCACCAGGAGTACGATATCGGCCGAACGGCGCGCGCGCTGGAATGCCCGGAGCAGCGCCAGCAAGCGCTTGGATTCGCGCAGATGGCCGAAGACGCCCACCAAAAATGTATGGGCCGCAATTCCTAGTCCGGCGCGCCACCGGATCACTTCGGAAGGGTGCGGAAGATCGGCGGGCAGCGTGAACAGCATCGGGATCTCGTGCACCGTGGTTCCGCGGACGTGCTCCACCACCAGCTCCGCCGCGCGCGGATTGTGCACGATCACGGCGCGCGAACGCTCGGTGACCCGCTTCAACATCGGGTAGCGGAAATATTCCGGGTCCGCGGCCGACCGCGAACGCCGCCGCCACAGCTCGCGCGCCAGGTCCTCGCTCCAGTGGCCGTAGTTGTAGACGAACTCGGCGACGTATTCCCGTTCGCTCCCGCCACCCGGCCCGCCTCCCAGAAAGAAATGATGCAGCACGGCATCGTGCAGCACCGCAACGCCGGGTTTGGCGAGTGCGTGGCCGTAGATTTCCCGATGCAGGGGATTATTGCCCAGATGATAAAGAGGAACGTCGGCGTCGTGCGCGTTCACTTTGACCGCGCCAATCGGCTCGAGCGCGCGCAGTAGTTCCGCCGAATAATCCGCCACGCCGGTGCGGGCCGGAGGCAGAGGCGAGAAATAGCCGATGGTCAATTCTTCTTACGCGGACCAAATAGGGCTGTCCCCACGCGCACGATGGTCGCGCCCTCCTCGATGGCCACTTCAAGGTCGTGCGACATCCCCATCGACAAATGCTGGAGGCCGTTCTGTACCGCGAGTTCACGCAAGTGCGCGAAGTACGGCCGCGATGTTTCAGCGTCATCCGACCACGGAGGCATTGTCATCAACCCCAACAACCGCAGATGCGGGCACCCTCGAATCGCCTCCACCAGCGCCTGGACTTCCCCAGGCGCGGCGCCGGCTTTGGCTGGCTCGGTGGACAATTTTACTTCAATTAGGACTTCAAGACCAGCCTCTCCCGCTTCCGCGTCCAACCTCTTCGCGACTTTCACTGAATCGACGGTGTGGATGACGTCGAAAATCTTGGCGGCGATCTTAGTTTTGTTGGACTGCAAATGCCCGATGAAATGATAGCGGGCACCCGTGCAATCGGCTAGTTCCGGGCGCTTGGCTTCAAACTCCTGCACATAATTCTCGCCGAAATCGCGCAACCCGAGCTCAAAGGCCTCGCGGATCACGGCCGCAGGAAATTTCTTGGTGACCGCAACCATCTGAATGTCGGAGCGGTTGCGTCGGGCGCGCGCCGCCGCCGCGGCGATGCGGGATTCGACTTGATCTAATTTTTCTTTGAGCAAGGGACGATAGTTAGATTAGCGCAGTGTCCACCGAAGTCCCTGGGACGGCAATCCTTCAGGCTATCGAGCGCTTTCTCGAAACCAGCCAAGATCCCGTGCTGTACGAGCCGGGTGAGGAGTCCCTTGCCATTACGCCCGATAACTTCGTGCTGGAGGAGCGCAATTCGTGCGTGCAACTGCAGGCCTGGGATCAAAAGCGCAATCTGGTGCGGCGCGTCAGCGCCATCGAGAGCCAGGCGCGCGGAAAGCTGGTCCTGCGAGTGTTGCGATTCGGAAAGCTCGCGGGCACGCTGGAGCTGATCGACCGCAGCCGTGCGGTGCGCGACAACGTACCGCTGCGTAGCGCGCGCGCCGGGTTTCGCGAGCAGTTTCGCCTGTTCCTGCGGCGTCAGTTCACCGCGTATAAGCTCGCCGAGCTGACCACGGAAGCCGACCTGGAACACAGCCTGTCGCCCGCCTATCCGCGTGCGCTGTTGCGGCAAGGTGCTTCGGCCTGGGCAGCGATCGGCGTCGCCCCGGATGCCGTGCATTGCGACGGCGTCCTCACCTTCGGTCTGATCTGGCTGGATTATCTGCGCCGCCGCGAGCCGTCGCTCGGCGACCATGGTCTGGTAATTCAGGGTTTGATCCTGTATCTTCCGGCGGGGTCCGAGAAAACAACGTGTCTTCGGCTGCTCTTTCTCGATCCTGCCGCCGCCCAATATTGCGCATTCGTGTACGACGAGCAGGGCCTCGAAGAGAAAATCGATCTCAGCGATTATGGAAATCTCGACACGCATCTGGAGGCACATCGGAGGTCTCTGGAACCCGCCGCTTTGAACTTACAGGGTGTCGAAACCATCGACCGTGGCGACGGCGAACTGAGCTATCGGGTGCACGGCCTGGAATTCGCGCGTACCGCCGGCTCCCAGCTATTGTCGGGGCTCAACGCAAAGCGCGCCGCCGAGCTGTCGCGATTCCGATCTCCCGAGGCACCGGACCGCCGCCATCCTCTGTACCTTCGGAACCCCGAAGCCTGGCTCGAATCTCGAGTGCGCGCCAACATCCGGGAAATCGACGCGAGCCTGCTCGCAGCGCCCATCTACGGCCAGGTTCCGGCTTTCGCGGCGGCCGACCGCGGCGTGCTTGACCTGCTCGCGGTCGACACCGGCGGACGCCTGGCAGTCATCGAGCTCAAAGCTTCCGCGGACGTGCACCTCCCGTTGCAGGCCCTGGATTACTGGATGCGCGTCCGGTGGCACGTGGAACGTCGGGAGTTTCCGCGAAAAGGCTATTTTCCCGGCCACGAATTGCGCTCGGAGCCTCCGCGCCTGCTGCTGGTCTCACCCGCGCTCGATTTTCATTCCTCCAACGAGTGCGTGTTGCGCTTCTTCTCACCGAAGATCCCTGTGGAACGATTGGGCGTAGGATTAGAATGGCGTAAGGAGCTGAAAGTGATGTTCCGCGCGCCATCCAACTGAAGCAATCCTCAAGCATGTCCATTCAAGTCTTCCAGAACATCAAGGACGCCATCCGTAATCTCAACCCGGAAGATATACGGCGGCACACCGAGCGCCCGCTTCGATTCTTTCTTTATGCCGACCGGGAGCACGATTATCGCGCGATGGAGGAATTCCTCATTCCGCCGGATCTCTCGCGCGCCAAACGCGCGCAGGTCTTGCGCCTGGTCTATCGATCTTCCGAGGGTGAGGTTCCGGCGGGCGCCAGCGATCTGGAAATCTACTTCGACGATTCCGGTCTTGCGCCGGCCTCCCCGGACATCTTCACATTCGACCCTGCGGCGCCCCACGCAACGATCGATCAGGTGCTGCGCAACCGGCCCGATCTCGCCGTTCCACTGGCCCTGCACGCTCTGCCTTTTCGCGAGGAAGTCTCGCGCCGCATGGTGAAGAAGATCGCCCGGGAGAACGCTCTCTTTGCGCTCGCCACGGCGGTTCCCGACATCGTTCCCTTCGTTTCCCTGCCCTGGGCCGTGGGCGAATTCGCCTCCGATACCGCCGTCCTCACCGCCAATCAGATTCGAATGGCGTTCCTGCTTGCGGCTGCCAATGACCGCGACGTGGGCTACCACGAGCAGCGCACCGAGATCGCGACCATCATCCTGGGCGCCTTCGGATGGCGGGCCCTGGCGCGCGAGTTGGTGGGCAAGATCCCCTGGGGTGGCGGATTGATTCCGAAAGCGGCCATCGCCTACGCGGGCACACGAGTGGCTGGCATGTCGCTGGAGCGTTTCTATCGCCTCGGCAAAGCGTATACACGCGCGGAACGCCGCATCGCATATGAGGACGCGCTAGAGCGCGGCAAGCATCTCGTCACCGGGATCGTCGAAGGATTTCGACAACGCAAGCAGCGGCGTGGCTAGCGACGTCCAAGCGATCACCGGCTCGTTCCCGCTACAATGGTTCGCGTTAGTCCTCTGAGTCCGGTCGCAACTCATGGATCGCCTCCACCGTATCGTTCTGGTTGTCTCCTGGTGTATCGTATTTTTCGCGGCAGACCCAGCGGCCAAGGCGCAATTTAAGGTAGTCGGTCCCGCGCCTTATCCTCCAAGTGTGGCGCACCAGCAGATCCGGGCGCTGTTAGAGGGAGTTACCCCGGCAAATCGCCAGCAAACCGTCGACACGCTTACCGGCTTGCTTTCCTGGTACAGAGATATTCTTGATGAAGAGCTGATCGCAGCCTGGAAGAAGGATACGCGGGCGAACTTGAGTGACCTGATGGAGCCGCTGGCCGATGCGCGGGTGGCCTCGGCCGTAGTCGAGTTTTCCTGGCGCGAGCAGCGCGAGTCGGCGTTCCAGCCTGCCTACGCGCCGATGTTCGCGAACCTTATGACGCGCTTCCCGGACAGCGCTCAGCCCTTCCTCGACGATCTCTTGCGTTCCCCGCCCGACCTGTCGCAGCCGGAGGCAGAAACCGTCTGCCGGATTCTGTTCGACATGCCGGATGTCGGCGCCTGGAGACAGAACGCCCTCAAAATCCTGCCGCATTACCGCCGCGTCGCCGAAGGTGTTCTGGCTCAAGATGTGCACGGGAGCGACCAGGAAAAGAGCTATCAGGCTCAGCGCTGGTTGGCGGATCTCAGAACGGATGGGCCCGGTAACACGCCTGGGTTCGCAAACGACCAGCAAAGCGCGCGCCGAAGGCTGACACCCCGGCCCGCCGTAAATGACAACACTCCCACCGGCGACCAGGCCGCGTCGGCCTCCCGGCAACCCTTACCGGCTGCTCCACAGGCTTCGGCCCCACTGCGTCCGACTCCGCCGCCTTCCCCCATGCCTCCAGCTACGCCGCCCTACAACGGTGCGAAATCCGGCACTCTGGAATCCACCGGCGGCCCCATCCCGCAGAGCGCCGAATATGTTTTCCGGAATTTGCCGCCGGGCCAATTGCAGCTCGACTACGACACGAAAACCTGGTCCGCACGCCTCGCGCCCGGCGACGGAGGGACCCAGAGATTGATTGTCAGAAACAAAGGCACCGGCCCGCAGAAGCGCTGCGTCGTGCATTGGAGCGTTGTTCCGTAATCAAGGAGACCGCCTATGAAAAGAACCCCGCTGCTCATCCTCGCGCAGTTCGGCGTGTTGTTCTGTCTGCTAACTCCAGGCGCGCCTGCCCAGCAGCAGAGCATCACACTTCCGGTTGGTACGGAGATCTCCATCAGCACGATCGACCGCATCAATTCGAAGCAGGCCAACCCACGTAAAGAATATGCAGCGAATCTCGACGATCCAGTGGTCGTCGACGGTGTCACGGTGATTCCCGCCAAAACAACCGCCTACCTGCGGGTGTCCGACATAGAAAAAGCGGGATACAAACGACGCGCTTCACTTTCCACCTCGCTGGTGGCAGTGATGATCAACGGGCAGCGGGTCGACGTGAACACAGACAAGGTCGGCTCCGAGAGCGGCTCGCAAGTGAAACGGACCGCGACTGGGGCTGCGGTAGGCGCCGGTACCGGTGCTGCGATTGGAGGCGCTGTCGGCGGCGGCGCGGGAGCCGGAATTGGCGCTGGAATCGGAGCGGCCGGAGGCGCTGTCGCAGGCAAGCTCTTTGGAAAAGCCGTCGAGATTGCGCCCGAGACCCGGTTCACTTACACTCTGACGCAGCCCGTCGTGGTCGACTATGAGGGCCCGCCGCCTTCCGAGGCCCGATCTCGGCCAAGAGTTGTGGATGTGCCTGCACCACCGATCGCGGCGCTTCAGCCCGCCGAGCCCGCCCCCCCTGTTGTTACCGGAGTCCAGGTCCCGACCGGTACCGCAATCATCGTCCGTATGATCGACAGCGTGGATTCCAATCTGGCGCGCGTCGGCCAGACGTTTCGCGCGGGCGTGGATGAATCGGTGCTAGTGGACGGCCAAACCGTAATCCCGCGCGGAGCGGACGCGCTCATCAAGCTGGTAGAGGACCACGAATCCGGAAAATTTGAAGGAAAGACTTTCCTGACCTTGGCATTAACCGATGTCACCATCGACAGCCAGACGGTTGACACCGCTACCGGCAACGTTTCTAGGACCAGCGGATCGCGGGGAGCGCGCTCGGCGAAGGTGGTCGGAGGCGCCGCGGCGCTTGGCGCCATCATTGGAGCACTTGCCGGGGGCGGCCGGGGCGCGGCGATTGGAGCGGCTTCTGGGGCATCCGTCGGCGGCGCCGCTCAGGTTCTGACCAAAGGGCAGCGGGTGAGGATCCCATCTGAGACCCGGCTGACCTTCACGCTCCAGCAGCCGATTCAGTTCTAAGACGGAAACCTACTCGACTGATTCGGCTTTTCTACGCACCGGTAGGCTCGTGGGGGGCATCTAAGCGTACAGGGGGGGAGTTGTGTTAAGGGATTGTAACTGCTACATTAGGTTAATAAGTCTTGATAGTGCTAGCTGTACTACTTTGGGAGTTCAGAGGAGGATTTTGAGGCCACTTCTCACAGTTGTTCTCGCGGCAACTATTAGTTCCTTCACGGCTTTTGGCGAGCCTAAAGCACCGCCGATGCCGGAAGAAGAAATGGTGAACCGCTACGTCCAAGCCACGCAGGCTCAACAAACTGCCTTGCGGGGTGGAACCGAAGAGGTGGATATTGATGCGGCGGTCCCCAAGTTCAAGAAGCAAGGCAAGCTTCATGCCTTGAAGAGCATCTCCAAGCTCGGCAAGATCACCTACCACGCGCTCGGCTTCAGTGGTGACAATATTGTAAAGACTGAGGTCATCGCCAATTACCTCAAGGCGGAAGTGGAAGCCTCGCAGGGTCAATCCAAGCTGTCGATCACTCCGGAAAATTACAAGTTCAAGTACAAAGGCACGCAGGATTGGAACGGACGGCAAGTCTATGTCCTGCACTTGAGTCCGCGTGAAAAGAAGGTCGGACTGTTCAAGGGTGAATTATGGCTGGACGCCGAAACGTACATGCCGGTACGCGAGCAGGGCTCCTTCGTGAAATCGCCTTCCTTCATGTTGAAGAAAATGCAGTTCGTGCGCGACTATGAGCTCCAGAATGGCGTTTCGATTCCACAGCGTACCGAGAGCCACGTGGAAACACGCTTTTTTGGGAAGGTGGACCTGAACATCAACTATCTCACCTTCTCTAAGGACGCTTCGCAGGCCGGCCTCGGCGCCGACGACGCAGATGCGGTGGCAGATGCCGGCGTCGGCGAACAGCAATAGCTTTGGAGCACACGGCGCGGAATCCGCACGCGGAAACCTTTCAACCTGATAAACTGGCATCTGAGCCGGAATAATCTGCTCAAGGGTTGTTGTTTGTTGTTGTTAGGCGATAGACACCGTATGCTGAAGCTTATGCGGAGAGAGCACTAAACCATGAGAACCCTGTTCCTCAACCCACCTTCTTTTGAAGGCTTCGACGGAGGCGCGGGTTCGCGCTGGCCCGCTTCGCGCGAGATTGAATCCTACTGGTATCCGGTGTGGCTGGCCTATCCCGCCGGCATGCTCGAAGACAGCAAGTTGGTGGACGGGCCGCCGCACAAGTACAGCATTGAACAGACCGTGGCCATGGCGAACGACTTCGAGCTGCTGGTGCTATTCACCTCCAGCCCCGGTCTCAGTGTGGACGTCAGAATCGCCGAGATGATGAAGGATGTGAACCCGAAGATGAAGGTTGGGTTCGTTGGGCCGCCGGTGACCATCGAGCCTGAAAAGTCGCTGCGGGCCTCCAAAGCCATCGACTTCGTAGTGCGGCGCGAGTTCGATCATCAGATCGCGCAATACGCCAAAGGCACTCCACTTTCCGAGCTTCCCGGCGTGAGCTACTGGAAAGACGGCGACATAGTGCACAATCCGGAAGGCGGCGTCATCGAGAACCTGGATGAGCTGCCGTGGGTGACCAAGGTCTACAAGCGCGATCTCGATTTCAAGCGCTACAACGTTCCGTTTCTGTTGAATCCGTTCATTTCGTTCTACACGACGCGCGGCTGTCCGGCGATGTGTACATTCTGTCTGTGGCCGCAAACGCATTCCGGGCATCGCTGGCGCCTGCGATCGTCGGACGATGTCGCGGCCGAGTGCAAGTACACGCTCGAAAACTTCCCCGGCCTCAAGGAAATCTTCTTCGACGACGACACGTTCAACTACCGCAAAGCGCGCGCCATCGAACTTTCGGAAAAACTAGGGCCGCTGAACTTCACCTGGAGCTGCACCTCGCGCGTCACCACCGATTACGAGACGCTGAAGGCCATGAAAGACGCCGGCTGCCGGCTTCTGATCGTAGGCTACGAATCGGGCGACGAGCAGATTCTGAAGAACATCAAGAAGGGCGCTACCATCGACATGGCGCAGCGCTTCACCGAGAACTGCCACAAGCTGGGCTTGATGATTCATGGCGACTTCATCGTGGGTTTGCCGGGCGAAACCCGCCAGACTTTGCGCAAGACCATCGAGTTCGCAAAGAAACTGGACGTCGAGACCATCCAGGTGTCGCTCGGCCACGCCTTTCCCGGCACCGAGTTCTACGAGCACGCCAAGGCTAACGGCCTGGTATCTATTGAAGGCATGACGGACTCGGGCGGCCACCAGCTTCCCAACGCCGTGTATCCCGGATTCGATCGCGGCGAGCTGGTGGAATGGGTCGAACGCTTCTACTCGGAATATTACTTCCGGCCGAAAGCCGTCTGGCGCGTGGTGTCGAGCGCCGTTCGCAATAACGACATTCCTCGCCTGTACAAAGAAGCGCGCGAATATCTGTTCGTCAGTAAGGGGCGCAAGAAGTTCGTGAAGGAACAGAAGGAAGCCGCTGCGGCGCTGCGGGGGGCCGAGGGCGGCGCATCGTAACATGGCCGGCAGTCGCGCCGTGGTGGACCTGCCAATCCCCAATTCCCAATCCGCCCCTCGACGAATCGATCTGAAGACCAAGCTTCTCACCGCGTTTGTGGTGTGTACGAACGTGCTCGGAAATTTCTTCATGTCCTGGGGTATGAAGCACCAGGCCACCGATCTGGGCTGGGCTCCGCTCGAATATATCCGGCTGATTTTCACTCCCTGGGTTTTGCTCGGAACGACCCTTCTGATTCTGTGGCTGCTGTCGCGAATGACGCTACTCGGCTGGGCGGATTTGAGCTACGTGCTGCCCGTAACTTCCATCGCCTATGTGTTCAGCGCCGTGTTGGGCAAGGTATTTTTCGGCGAGCAGGTGACCTGGCAGCGCTGGCTTGGAACCGCTTTCATCGTGGTCGGCATTGTTTTCGTCGGACTGACCGCGGCCAACACCACCAAACAGGAACCAGCCCAATGAGGTGGCTGATGGTCGCGATCATCGTCGGATCCACCGTGCTGGCTGACTTGTTGCAAAGCTTCGAAATGAAGCGCCATACTGTCGCGCTCGAGGATCTGCGGCCCGGACGGCTCCCAGCGATGCTGCGCGGGCTGGCGCAACGCGGACCGCTGGTCCTGGCTGTTTTCTTCATGGCGATCTCTTTCTTCGCATTCATGAAGCTGCTGTCCGTTGCGGATCTTAGCTTTTCAGTTCCGGTGACTGCGGCGAGCGTCGCGCTGGAGACGGTTCTCGCCCGAGTGGTCCTCAAAGAAAAAGTGACGGCGCTGCGATGGGCCGGCGCACTCTGTGTAGCTTGCGGAGTCGCGCTGCTGGCCGTGTGAGCGTCGCGATACTCATAATTGCGGGCGCTGCGGCGCTGTATCAACTCTTGGCGATCGTCGCGGCGCTCAGCCATCGGCGGCGAGTTTCTCATCGGACCCCGGCAAGCCTTCCTGTTTCGATATTGAAGCCGGTCTACGGCAAAGACGCGGGCTTCTACGACGCCATTCGCACCCACGCACGCCAGCAATATCCCGAGTTCGAAATTCTCTTTGGAATCCGCAGTGCGGACGATCCGGCGCGCGCGGAAGTGGATCGGTTGATGCGCGAGTTCCCTGCCCTCTCGATCCGCCTCGTGTTGTGCACTACGGTTACTCCAAATAGAAAGGTGGGATCGTTGATCGATCTCGCGCGTGAAGCGCGTCACCCGATTCTGATCGTCAACGACAGCGATATCAGCGTGCCTCTGGATTACATCCGCGACGTGACCGGGCCATTGAGCGATCCCGGCATCGGATTGGTGACGTGTCTCTATCGTGCGGAAGCGCATGACTGGCCGAGCCGCTTCGAAGCCCTGGCCATTGCAACCGATTTTGCGCCGAGCACATTGGTGGCGCGTATGTTCGGCGTGTCGGACTTCGCGCTGGGTTCGACGCTAGCGTTTCGAAGCGCGGATCTCGACCGCATCGGCGGCTTTCAGGCCATCGCCGATTACATCGCGGACGATTACCAGCTAGGTCATAAGCTGCACGCGCTCGGCATGCGGAACGTGATCTCGGAAGTTATCGTGAGCACACGGCTCGCGTCCGGATCGTGGCTCGGCGCGTGGCGCCATCAAGTGCGCTGGGCAAGAACCATTCGATTGTCGGGCGGTGCGGGTTACGCTGGTCTGCCGATTACCTACGCCAGTTTGTGGGCGGCGATCGCCGCGCTTTTCGGGCTCTGGTGGATCGCGCTTCCTCTGCTCGCGATCCGGCTGGCCATGGCAATCGCCTGCGGCTGGTTCGTACTCGGCGCGAGAGACGTTTGGAAATATTGCTACGCGATTCCGCTGCGCGACCTCGCGGGTGTCGCCGTGTGGGCCGCGGGCCTCTTCGGAGACAAGGTCATCTGGCGCGATCAGCGGCTCACGCTGGATGCTGAAGGAAAGATCGTGTCATCGAACACGCGCTTGCTATAATAGTCGTCGCGCGCCCGTAGCTCAGTTGGATAGAGCGTCTGGCTACGAACCAGAAGGTCGGGTGTTCGAATCACTCCGGGCGCACCATCGAATCGATCAGCGGGTCTCTAGTTCTCGTGATGTTTTCGAAAAAACTTGCGGTTGAGATCCGACGAGAATTCTTTCAAAACATTGGCGGCCATGTCGACACCGATCTGCGTTCCTAATCTCGTCAAAGCGCTGGCGGCGTCGCGGTTGTCCTGGTAATAGGCATTCGAAATCGCTACCGCGGTCGAGTTGCCGAGGATCTCAGAATAGTTCAACTGCATCCGGCCTGAATCCGCATGCGTCCAGAAAGTCTGACCGATCGCGTACCCCAGCCTCGACCAGGCGCTGCCGGTGCCACGCCGGAAATAGCGCGGGTCCTGGCGCAGAAACGCCGGGTAAATCGCCTCGGTCATGTAGTTGCCGATAACAAAGTCGGCATACGAAGTGCCGAAGTAGCGCCCGTATCCGGCGGCGCCTTGTCCGAACGAGCGGTTCGCATTCGTCAACTGGCCTTCGCCGGCAAAGGCCGCAGCCAGAATTACAGTTCCGCGGTCGAAGGAATCCTGAGCGGCGATTGCAAATTTCTCTCGAGCCGAAATCGGTTCATAGTTCGTCAGGCTTGGAGAAGTCCGGTAGTTGGGAACGATCCCCAGAATACGCTTCGGCTCCTGCTCCGTCGAATTGCTCTTGGCAAGAGTGCCCGGCTGCAAAGGAGGCTCCGGCGCGGGCTGCTGGGAATAGGCCAAGAACCCGCAAAAACAACTGGCGGCGAGAATGAAGAGAAGGCGACGCATTTACACAACCCTCAATGGCAACCGCACTTGAAAACTGGTTCTCCCTGGCCGGGATTCGAAAGAAACCTCTCCGCGATGGCCGCGCACAATCCGATAGACGGTGTCCAGACCAATGCCGGTGCCTTCGCCGACGCCTTTCGTCGTGAAGAACGGCTCAAAAAGATGCGGCTTCACCGAGTCCGGAATCCCCGATCCGTTGTCGATGATCTCAACGAGAATGTAGTCGAGCTCTTTGGAAGTTCGAATGATCAGCTCACCCTTGCCGCCCATGGCGTCGATGGCGTTGTCGATGAGATTGGTCCAGACCTGGTTCAACTCGCTGCCGTGCGCAAAGATCCTGGGAAGATTCGGGGCGAACTCGCGCTTCACTTCCACGCCGCGTTTGAGCCGGAATTTGAGCATGGTCAGCGTGCTCTCGATGCCGCGGTGAACATCCACCTCCTGATCCGGCGCTTGATCCATGTACGTGTATTCTTTGATCGCCCGGACCAATTCGGAAATCCGCCCGGCGCTGGCCTCGATCTCCCGCGTCAGTCTTTCGGCGCTCAGCGAGGAAACCACACGCGAGAGAACATGCGGCAGAACTTTGCCGGGAAATTTCGCGCCGATTTTCTCCAGGACGGCACAGTCCACTCCGGCTTCCACCAAGCCGGATGCGAGATGGGACGCATTCGCGATTCCGCGGCGATCCAGCCAGCCGGCAAGTTCCTGCTCGAGATCGCTCTGCTCGAGCGCGTCGAGCACTGGCTTGGACGCCAACAGGTCCAGCAGCTTCTCTTCAACGGACGCGAGCACCGAGCGCTCTTCGCAAGAAAGCGAGTCATCGTCGAGCAGCTTGTTGGTTTTCCGAAGCTCTTGCATAGCTTCGCGCAGCCCCTCCGCCGCCCGGACTGCCGCGGAAGCCGGATTGTTAAGTTCGTGCGCCAGCCCAGCGGAGAGTTTGCCGAGTGCGCTCAACTTGTCGCGTTGCTGTTCGGCGCGGCTATATTCGCGGATTCGATCGGCCATCACGCCGATCAAGCGGGGCAGCAGTTCGGGGATGCGCTGCAGCATCTCCTGGAAGTGGTCCTTGTGCAGACCGAGAAGCCAGACCGGTGTCGTGGCCCGCGCCGTCATCGGAAGCCGCGTCATGCGCGAGAACGGCAACAGACCCGTCACCTGCCCGGCCCGGACTACAAAACCAGGACCATCCGGCCCACCGCTTTCGCGGCGTCCTCGAATTTCCCCGTCGAGCAAAACGAACAGCCACTCCGCCGGATCGCCCTCGCGTATGAGAACGTCTCCCGCAGCGAGTGTCCGTTCCTCTCCGCTCGAAGCAAACCACCGCAACTGTTCGTCCTGAAGATCGGAGAAAATGTCAATTTGCCGCAACGCGGCCAGCAGATCTTGGCGTTCCGAAGAGAGCGGAGTGGTCACGAGACGTTACTCAGGTATTGATGAACGAACTGGATCGCGACGGAGCCCTCGCCAACTCCGGATGCCACTCGCTTTACCGACCCATGCCGGACGTCGCCCACCGCGAAGACTCCTGGGATGTTGGTCTCAAGCAGACCGGGGTCGCGTTCCAGCGTCCAGCCCTTCGGCCGCTTGGCGGTTTTGAGCAAATCTGGACCCGTCAATATGAAGCCTCGCTCGTCCCGTTCCACCGCGCCGTCCAGCCATGCCGTGCGCGGTTCCGCGCCGATGAATACGAAGAGCGAATTCGCAGGTACGCGGGTTACGTCTCCCGTGAGATCGCAGCGGAACGAAACAGTTTCCAGATGATCGCCGCCGTGCACCTCAGCGACAGTCGTGCGGTATTCGACGTGAATGTTGGCGGTGTTTTGAACCTGCTCAATCAGATACTGGGACATAGTGGCTGCCAGCGATTCGCCGCGGACCAGCATGACAACGCGCCGCGCGTATTGCGAATAGGAGATGGCGGCTTGTCCCGCGGAATTGGCGCCGCCGATGATATAAACTTCTTCATTCTTGCAGGAAGCGGCCTCAGTCACCGTGCCGCCGTAGTAAACGCCCGAGCCCTGCAGACGATCCATTCCAGGAACGTCGAGCTTGCGCCACTGCACGCCGGTAGCTAGCAGCATCGCGTGGCAGGACAGTTCTGTTCCGTCGTTCAAACGCAAGTATCGGTAGGGGCCATCCACGCGCAGCGCCGTCGCCTCCCGGGGCGAAACAATCTCCACTCCGAAACGCCGGGCTTGCGCCACCGCGCGGCGAGCCAGGTCCCCGCCGGTAAGCCCCGAGGGGAAACCGAGGTAGTTTTCAATTCGCCCACTCAGTCCCGCCTGTCCGCCGGGGGCTTCGCGTTCAATCATGATGGTCTTCAAGCCTTCCGAGGCGCCATACACCGCGGCGGCAAGACCGGCGGGTCCGCCGCCGACAATCGCCAGGTCATAAAATTCCAGGCCCGCGCGGGTTCTCAGGCCGAGCCTCTCCGCCAGATCTTGCGTCTGCGGTTCAGAAACGCAATTGCCGTCCGGGAACATCACTACCGGCAACTTGAGATCTTCGGGAGGAAAGCTCTTCAGCAAACGTTCCACCTCTTCGTCTCTGCTCGCGGCATCCGCATCCAGCCACTGATAGGGCACCTGGTTTCGCGCCAGAAAATTGCGGATGTCGTAGGATTTCGACGACCAACGGGTTCCGAGTACGCGGATCCCTTCGAAGGGCGGATGAAAGTCAGCGTACCAGTCGTTCAGGAGGTCGTCGAGAACCGGGAAAAGCTCCAGTTCCGGCGGATCCCAAGGCTTCAGCAAATAGTGATTGAGCCGAACATCGTTGATCGCCTTGATGGCGGCATCGGTGTCCGCGTAAGCGGTGAGGAGCGTCCGCTTGGCGTTGGGATAGAGTTTGATCGCCTCCTGGAGCATTTCCACGCCGTTCATTTCCGGCATGCGATGATCCACCAGCAGCAGCGCCACAGCATCGTTCCTCTGTTGCAGCCTGCGCAACAGATCTATGGCCGCGCGGCCGGAGTCGGCACGCAGAACGCGGTAACGATCCTCGTAGCGCTTCTTCAGGTCGCGTTCGACAGCCCGGAGCACCTCCGGATCGTCGTCCACGGTTAAAATGACTGGCTTCTGCATTCCTCAGTCTACCGATTGCAAAACAGCAATCCTCCACCCCAAACACGATTGTACCCTTCCGAAAATCTTGCATCCTGTCTTCAGTAGGTTGGCAGCGCTATCGGGATTGGGGAGCTGAGGGTGTGACGAGATGTTTCGACGCGAAGGTCGGCCGGCGGACAGCCGATGTGGCCGGGCAGTGTGGGCTAAATGGTTTCCGCGACCATTTCGATGGCTCCGCACGGGCATTCTTGGACGCACATTCCGCATCCTTTGCAGTAGTCGTAGTTGAACCGGAATCTATTGCCCGGTCCGAGCTTGACCACGGCATTGTCGGGACAAACGCCGTAGCAGTTGTCGCACTCGAAGCAGTTGCCGCACGAAAGGCAGCGGCGAGCTTCAAACAGCGCATTGCTCTCGTCCAGGCCGCTCACCACTTCGTCGAATGTGGTCTGCCTGCGGACTGCGTCCAGCACCGGTTGCACGGTTAAGGGCGCGTCGGAATAATACCAGGCGTTGAGCTTGTCGAAGGGCGCCAGCTCGTGCTTTGGCGCCTGTTCGTAAACGCCGCCGCGCAGCCAGGCATCGATGTTCCGCGCCGCTTTCTTCCCGTGCCCGACCGCGACTGTTACGGTGCGCTCGTCCGGCACCATGTCGCCGCCCGCGAAGACGCCCGGATGCCCGGTCATCATTTGAGCGCTCACCTTCACCACGCCGTTCACGATCTCGAGGCCCGGCACGCGCTCAAGGAAACTCAAGTCCACATCCTGTCCCAGCGCCAGCACCAAGGAATCGGCCTCGATGGTTTCGAATTCGCCGGTGGGCTGCGGAAATCCTTTTTCATCCAGGCGCATCTTCTCGACTTTGAAGCTCGCGTCGCCGGCTTCCTTGATGGTGGACAGCCAGCGGAACTGGATCCCCTCCTCGATGGCTTCCTGCACCTCGAAGTCGTGCGCGGGCATCTTCTCGCGAGTGCGCCGGTAGACGATCAAGGTTTCGGTGGCGCCCAGCCGTTTGGCTGTGCGAGCGACGTCGAGCGCGGTGTTGCCGCCGCCATACACCAGAACGCGCCGCCCCAATTCCGGCGGTTGCCCGCCGTCCACGCTACGCAGTACGCCCAAGGCATCTAAGATCCTGCTCGCATCACCGGCGGGAATATAGGCGCGTTTGGAAACATGCGCCCCAACGGCCAGAAATACCGCGTCGAATTCCTTGTCTTCGAGAACGCGCGCCAGGTCGTCCACTCGCGTGTTGAGGCAAATGGTTACGCCTATGTTCTCGATCCGGGTGATCTCGGCATTCAGGATCTCGCGCGGCAAGCGGTACTTCGGAATGCCGAAGCGCATCATGCCTCCGGCCACGGGGCCGGCTTCATAAATGGTCACCTTGTGGCCGAGGCGCGTCAGATGATAAGCGGCGGACAGGCCCGAAGGCCCCGATCCGACGACGAGCACGTGTTTACCGGATTGCGGCCGCGCGACGTCGAATTGCCAGCCCTTGCGGATAGCTTCGTCGCCCAAGAAGCGCTCGACCGCGTGGATGTTCACCGGCTGATCGAGTTGCGCGCGATTGCAACCCGATTCGCAGGGATGATAGCAGGCGCGGCCCATGATGGCGGGCAGCGGATTGTTCTCGACCAACGATCTCCATGCTTCGAGATAATTCCCTGCTTCGGCGTGATACAGCCACGCTTGGATGTTTTCGCCGGCCGGGCAGGCATGATTGCAGGGCGGCAAGCGATCGACGTAGACGGGGCGCTCGGTTCGCCAGGAGCCGGTGTGATTGGCGAGGCTGGAACCGACGTCCAGTGTAATGGCGAAGGGTTTATTCATGACGCGGCTCCGTTCTCCAACCCGAAACGCCGCACATTCCGATCGGCGATCGCCTGGATGGCAGCAATTCGTTCTTCATCGCGCACCGGACGGAACAAATGCGCAAAGCGCTTCTGCAGCTTCAAATACTCCTCGGCCGGCTGCCTCCGCCGGATGGCTGTGCGCTCGGTCACTTCTCCGAACTCGGCTTCAAATAACGGGAACAAGCCGCTCTCGACGGCCAGTCGCGCGACCTTGATGGTGTCGTGCGGCTCCGATCCCCAGCCAAGCGGACAGGGGACGTGAATGTGGATGTAGCGCGCGCCGTGAATCGGGACCGCCTTCTCCACCTTATATTCCAGATCGTGCAGATTGGCCACCGACGCGGTAGCAACATATGGAATCCCATGCGCCATCGCGATCAACGGGACGCTCTTGCCCTGCCCGAACACATTGCCCGGCTTGGAGCCCACCGATGGCGTGGTGGCCGTGCGAGCCGCGGCCGGCGTGGTGCCGGAGCGCTGCACTCCCGTGTTCATGTAGGCTTCGTTGTCATAGCAGATATACAACACGTCATCGTTACGTTCGAACATACCGGACAGGCAACCCAGACCGATGTCAGCCGTTCCGCCGTCGCCGCCTTGCGCGATCACCCGAACGTTGGTGCGTCCCTGGGCTTTCATCGCCGCCGCGACGCCCGCGGCCACTGCCGCCGCGTTTCCGAACAGGGAATGCATCCAGGCCACTTGCCATGACGTTTCGGGATAGGGCGTGGAAAACACCTCGAGGCATCCAGTGGCATTCACTGCCACCAGATTGCCGCCCGAGGCACGCACGGCGGCATCCACGGCATAGCGAGCGCCTAACGCTTCGCCGCATCCTTGGCACGCACGATGGCCGCTGTTGAGTGCGTTCGAGCGCTTGACGTCCGATTGCACTGCCCGATCGGACTCATCGAGCAACCGATTGCCGACCGTGAATGTTCCCGTCTGATAGAACTTGATCTGATGAAACGGCATCGTCTGCTCCTAGATGGCCCTCGTCCCAAGATCCTTCAGGATGTTCTCGGCTGCCGGCCCGGATCGCCGAGTAGCGAGCTCCCTCGCCACTTGCCGGTTGAAAATCTCCCAATTGAGATCCAGGAAGGTCACATTTTCAAGCGCGTCCGCTTTGGCCTGGCGAAACAGTTTCATTAGCGAGGCTTTGGTAATGGCTCGCCCGCCCAGGCCCGCGATGACGGTGTAGACACGCTGGCGGCGCGCTGATACAGCCATCTGTACGTCGGTCGCAAGCATTCCTCCCAAACCTGGCGCCAGCGATTTATCGATCACCACTATCCGCTTGGCCCCGCTGAGCGCTCTTCCAACTGCTTCGAGGGGAAACGGCCGGAACGAACAGATGCTGATGGAGCCGATGGCGACATTGTCGGCACGCAACTCATCCACGGCTTCCTGAATCGTCCCGTTCACGGAGCCCAACGCCACGACGATGGTTTCCGCCCCTTCGATGCGATACGGCCGCAGCAGCCCACCCGATTCGCGGCCGAACGTTTCGAAAAACTCGCCGCTGATCTCCGGGATGCGATCGAGCGCCTGCAATTGCTTGTGATGCGCCAGGTAGCGCACTTCGGTGAATGCCTCCGGCCCCACCATGGCTCCGATGGACATCGGCGCGGCCGGATCCAGCACTTGCCTCGGCTCGAAGGGCGGCAGCCACGCATCCACCTGCTGCTGCGTCGGTACGTCGATGCGATCGTAGGCGTGGGTTAGGATAAAACCGTCCATGCACACCATCACCGGGCAAGAAAGCTCTTCGGCCAAACGGAAGGCTTGGATGTGCAGGTCCGCGGCCTCCTGATTGTTTTCGGCGTGCAATTGGATCCAGCCGGAGTCGCGCATCGACATCGAATCCGAATGGTCGTTCCAGATGTTGATGGGCGCGCCGATGGCGCGGTTCCCGATGGTCATCACGATGGGAAGCCCGAGCCCGGATGCGTTGTAGACCGCCTCCGCCATGAACAACAGCCCTTGGCTCGCGGTAGCGGTGTAAGTGCGCGCGCCGGCGGCAGAAGCGCCAATCGCCACCGAAAGCGCCCCGAATTCCGACTCCACGTTCAGGAATTCGCAGCCAGCCAGCGCGCCAGACTTCACCATTTCACCCAGCCCCTCCACGATGTGCGTCTGCGGCGTGATGGGGTAAGCGCAAATCACTTGCGGCCGGCACATGGCCACCGTTTCCGCGACCGCGCGCGAGCCTTCAATCTGCTTCCACATGAATCTTCTCCCGGGTTTCGGTCCGCGAAATCAAGTCGTAGGCAGCCTGTGCGGCGGCAGCGTTGGCTTCCCCGATCTTGCCCGCGAACTTTTGGCGGATCGCCGCCAGAACGGACTGGATCTTCAATTCACCCGTCATCGCAGCAAAAGCGCCCAGCAGCGTGCTGTTCGGCAAGGGCCGGCCCACGTAGCGCAGCGCTAGTTCGGTGGCCGGCACGGTCGCCACGTGATCGCCAACGTAGGAACCAATGCCCAACTCATGAATGCTGCGGGACGAGTTGATCAGCACGTATCCGCCTGGAAGCTGTAGCCCATCAAACAAGCCGGGCTGATGCAACAGCGTGGGATCTTGGATGATCAGCGTGTCCGGTTGACTCACCGGCTCACGCAGCCGGATCGGCCGGTCTGAGATGCGGCAGAACGCCATGACAGGCGCTCCCATGCGTTCGGAGCCAAAACTCGGAAATGCCTGGGCGTAGCGGCCTTCGAGGAACGCGGCGATGGAGAGCATTTCGGCGGCGGAAACCACGCCTTGCCCGCCTCGCCCATGAATACGTATTTGCACGGCGACAATCGAGCCCGCAACTCGTTTGCCGATTGCAAGCTATTGAAAACGCACAGCCTCCCGAGATGTCGCACTGGCCCTGGGTGTTATGCCCCAGTCTTCACTCATAGTGCAGAGCGTCATTCATAATGCAACGCCTCGATCGGGTCGAGGTAAGCGGCCTTGCGTGCGGGGTAGTAGCCGAAGGACACGCCGACCAGAGCGGAGAAGAAGAAGGCCAAGGCTATCGATCCCATGCTCAACTGCGTGGACCAATCAGCGAAGTAGGAAATGAGCAGACTCGCCGCGACGCCCAAAACAATTCCAACGGCGCCTCCCGCCACCGAGAGCGTGACTGCTTCTACTAGGAATTGCGCCAGGATGTCCCTGGTCTTCGCGCCTACGGCCTGCCGGAGGCCGATTTCTTTGGTCCGCTCAGTGACCGACACCAGCATGATGTTCATGATGCCGATACCGCCCACGATCAGCGACACCGATGCAATGGCGGCTAGCAGGATCGCCATCACCTGGGCCGAGTTCTCCTGCGCCTTAAACACCTCTTCCATGTTGCGGATGGTGAAGTCGTCGTCTTGATTGGATTGGATGTGATGGCGCTGGCGAAGCAGCGAACTCATCTGGTCCTGCGCGTCGTACGTCAGGCCCTCGCGCGCTTGCACCATGATGGCGCCGACCGCGGAGGCATTGGCCTGGCTCGATCCGATCACCTTCTTCTTCGCCGTGCTGATGGGCATGAGGACGATGTCATCCTGGTCCTGTCCGGTGGGCGACTGGCCCTTCGGCACCAGCGTTCCCACCACGGTGAAAGGAACGGACTTGATGCGAATCACTTTGCCCACCGGATCTTCGCCGCCAAACAGGTTGTCGATCACCGTTTTGCCCAGCAGCGCGACCTTGGCGGCAGATTCCACGTCGGCGCTGGTGAATGGCTGGCCGCGCTCGATGCCCAGGTCGCGGATGGTCAGGTAGTCGGGCGTAGTGCCGACGATCTGCGTGCCCCAGTTGGTGTTTCCGTAGACCACTTGAACGCCGCCCCGGCTGTACGGCGCGGCGAACTGCACACCCGGGCACTCGCGGGCGATCGCACGGGCATCATCTTCGGTCAGCGTAAGCGCGTTGCCGGTGCCCATGCGGATGCCGGAGCTGGTGATGCTGCCGGAAAGTACGATGATAATGTTGCTTCCGATGGACGCGATCTGTTGCTGAATTCGAGCTTGCGCGCCCGAGCCGATGGCCACCATCGCAATCACCGCCGCCACGCCGATGATGATGCCGAGCATGGTGAGCGCGGAGCGCAGTTTGTTAATTCGCAGAGCGCCGAATGCGATCTTCATGCTGGCCTTCAGCTTTTTCATGACGCCAGGACCGCCTCTGGAGAATCCGCCGGCGCGCTCAGCTCACGCGCCGCGTCGCGAGGCGTGCGAACGGGCTGATCATTCACGATCCTGCCGTCCTTGAAGCTGATGATGCGTTGCGCGTACAGCGAAATATCCGGCTCATGCGTCACCACCACCACGCTGATGCCCTTCTCGCGATTCAGGCGCTGGAAGATCGCCATGATTTCGATGCTGGTGCGCGAATCAAGCGCACCGGTGGGTTCGTCGGCCAAGATGATCTGCGGATCGTTGATCAGGCTCCGCGCAATGGCGACGCGCTGTTGCTGCCCGCCCGAAAGCTGATTCGGATTGTGCCCTGCTCGATCTTCCAGGCCGACAATCCGTAGCGCGTTCAGGGCGCGCCGATGCTCGTTGTTCGAGCCTTCAGCGCTGTAGAGCAACGGCAACTCGACGTTCGCCAGCGCACTGGTGCGCGGAAGCAGATTGAACTGTTGGAACACGAATCCGATCTTGCCGTTCCGGATCTCGGCCAGCCGGTCCCGGTCCAATTCGCCGACGCTCACGCCGTCCAGAAAATAAGCGCCGGAAGTTGGCCGGTCCAGACAGCCGAGAATGTTCATGAACGTCGATTTTCCCGAACCCGACGGCCCCATGATGGCCACGAAACTGCCGCGGTCAACGGTGGTGGAGACGCCGCGCAGCGCGTGCACACTGATGTCGCCCAGCTTGTAGACCTTCGAGAGGTTCTCGATCCGGATGAGCTCACGCGTCACGTCGCAACCTCCTTAGAATCCGACCCGGCGGGCGGGGTTCGAACTTGTTGTTGCTGGAGCCTTGGACGCCGCGCCCACAACAACGCGCTGCCCCTCGCTCAAGCCGCTCACTACTTGGATGTACTTGCCGTCACTGATTCCGAGTTTCACGTTGACCGGCGTGAGTTTTCCGCCTTCGAGCACGTACACGGTCTGCGGGCCCTTGGGCTTGGCGGCCGCTCCGGCCGGATGAAAGCGCAGCGCTGCAACAGGAATCCGCAATGCTTGTAAAACCTTGCCGGAAACGATCCGCACCGTCGCCGTCATACCAGGAAACAGCTTCAGGTCGGGATTCGCGACCTGCACCACGACGTCATAGGTGATGACGTTTTGGACGTTGATTGGAGCTTGGCGGATCTGCGCCACAGTCCCGGGGAACACGACGCCCGGATAGGCGTCGACGGTAAAATTCGCGGTCTGGCCCACGCGAACCGGCCCTACATCGGATTCATCCACGTTGGTGTCCACCTGCATCTTGGTCAGATCCTGTGCGATCAGGAAGATGGTAGGCGCTTGAAACGATGCCGCTACCGTCTGGCCGACATCCATGTTGCGGGAAACAACCGTGCCATCCACGGGAGCGGTGATTTGGGTGTGAGTGAGATCCAACGAGGCCTGCTGGAGTGCAGCTTGATCCTGATTCACCAGTGCCTGAGCTCCGTCGAGTTGTGTCACCGCGACGTCGCTTTGCGCTCGTGCCGACTCCACCGCCGATTGGGAGGCTACCAAGGCAGCGTTGGCGGCGTCGAGGCTCGCCACCGCCTGATCGTAAGTGGCTTGTGCCGTGTCGGCATCCTCCTGTGCGATTACGCCCTCCCTCACCAGATCGATGCGGCGCGCATTCTTCGCCTTAGCGTCGTTAACCGCGCTTTGCGCCCTTACGACGTTCGCTTTTTCGGCGGCCTGATTCGCCTGGGCATTGGCGATGTCGGCCTCGGACTTCTTGATGCTGGCTCGCGCCGTCACAACGGCGGATTTCGCGCTCTCCAGGTTCGCTCTAGCCTGATCCACGCGCGCCTGAAACATGGCCGGATCGATGCGCGCCACCAACTGGCCCTGTTTCACTTTGGTGTTGAAGTCGGCGTAGAGCGCGATGATGTTGCCGGAAACCTGGCTTCCCACCTGGACGGTCACCACCGCGTTGCAATTCCCAGTCGCCGTAATGGCGGATTCAATGTCGCCACGATCCACCATCGCCGTCGAGTACCCCGGTTTGGCCGCGCGCCGCTCGTAGAAAAAGGCCACCGCAGCCGCGGCCACCAGCAGGAACGCAATCAGCGCAAGCCACTTCGCTCGCGAATGCCCGTGCGGCGTCACCCTACTCGTGGTTTCGACTGGCTCCGGAGGCGAAACGATCACGCTGGTTGTCACGGCATCTTCCCTCGCTGAGACGAGAAGCAATCAGCGTACCGCGGGCATCCCAGTTAACCCATGTAGCTCTCGGTGGATAGCGTCGGCAAGCCCACGCGGCCTGCGCGATTTCCCTCAGGCTTCCTTGGAAGGGACCCGTGGCATTCGCGCTCCCAACGTGAGATGATCTGGAGCGAAGCCGAGGAAAGGAGAACCTCGAATGAGCCTTCGATTCCACGCATCCGTGCTGGCAGCTTTTGGTGTGGCTTTCCTAGTGGCCCCGGCCAACGGTGCCGAACCCGCCGCCAAGGACGTAGCCAAAGCGCCCAAGAACTGGACTCTGCCGCGCACGCCCGACGGTCAGCCGGATCTGCAAGGCTATTGGACCAACGGCAGCTACATCCCTCTGGAGCGGCCGAAAGAGCTAGGCACCAAAGAGTTCTACACCCAAGCCGAAGCGGCAGCCCTGGAGAAGAAGAAGGTGCGACGAGGACCATAGCCAGGCCGCCAACGACATCCACTATGACAACGTAATCTGGCAAGGCGACAAATACGCCAAGGGCGCGCCGAGCTTGCGGACGTCCATCGTTTTCGATCCTCCGGATGGCAGACTCCCTCCGTTGTCGCCGGAGGGTCAGAAGCACGCGGCGGAGCTCGCGAAGGCGTTGGCGCGCGATCGCGACGCCGCGGTGAGCGCCGAAAGCCGCACCTTGGGCGAGCGCTGCATCACCTGGGGCGCCGACGGCCCGCCCATGCTCGGTTCCACATACAACGCCAATTTCCAGATCCTGCAGAAGCGCGGCTCGGTCGTGATTCTCACCGAGATGATCCACAGCGCCCGCACGATTTGGCTGGACGGCCGTCCGCACATTTCGGCTCGCATCCGGCAGCTGCCGGCGACTCGCGCGGCCATTGGGAAGGCGACACGCTGGTGGTCGATTCCACCAATTTCACCAACAAAACCAACTTCCGCGGGCCGCCCTCGACCGCACGGCAGGATATCTTCTCCAGCCCGCAATCTGCACGTCATTGAGCGATTCACGCGCGTCAACGAGGACACCATCGTCTACCGGTTTACCGTGGACGATCCGGGCACCTGGACCAAGCCCTGGTCGGGTGAGACCCTCATGCCGCAAACCAGCGGTCCGATCTTCGAGTACGCCTGCCATGAAGGAAACTATGGACTCGTCGACATCCTGGCGGGAGCTCGCGCCGCCGAGAAAAAGCAATCGAATTAATCTCGACAATCTGCGACCGCCGCTCCTTTCTGCTGACCGCGCTAGGCGGCGGCGGCTCTCGCACGGGCTCGGCGCAGCAACAGCCAGCCGTCTCCAGCGTTCCGACTCCAGCGCAATTGGTCGGGCGATCAATTGGTCCAGTATCCGGACCCGGATGTGGTCGCGCTCGACAATCGTTTCCGCAAGTACATGGTCGGGAACACCGTGATCCAGCGGCTCTTCACCGGAACGCTCTGGGCCGAAGGCGTGGCTTGGAACGGAGTGGGCCGTTATCTGGTCTGGAGCGATATTCCCGAACAATCGCCAAATGCGCTGGATCGAAGAGGACGGCCGCGTCACCGTCTTCCGCTCGCCATCCGGTTTCAGCAACGGCAACACGTTCGATTTCGAAGGACGCCAGCTCTCTTGCGAGCACGGGAACCGGCGCGTGGCGCGCTATGAGTCCGAACGGCACCGTGACCGTGATCGCCGACAAATTCCAAGGCAAGCGACTGAACTCGCCCAACGACATCGTGGTGCATCCCGATGGCGGCATCTGGTTCACCGACCCGATTTACGGCATTCGCGGTTACTACGAAGGATTCAAGGGCGAATCGGAGATTAAAGAGGCCGTGTATCGCGTGGATGGCAAGACCGGACAGATCGACAAGGTTACCGACGAGCTCAACGAGCCGAACGGCATCTGCTTCTCGCCGGACTACAAGAAGGTCTACATCTGCGACACGGGGACGGGCCGCGAGGTTCGCGTCTATGATCTCGATGGCAAGACGCTGCGCAATAGCAAGCGATTCGTGCAGTTCGCCGTGGGCGCCGCGGATGGCATTCGCTGCGATATCGACGGCAATGTCTGGGCGGGCGCGCCGCCGGGAGTTCGAGTTACCGCGCCGAGTGGCGAGGAAATCGGCATGATTCGCCTGCCGGAAAACTGCGCCAACATCTGCTTTGGAGGCACGCGCCGCAACCGGCTATTCATGGCTGCCAGCCAGTCGCTTTATGCGGTTTACGTGGACACGGTGGGCGCCCACATCGCATAGCCAAGCGATAGACTGGAGCGAGGCATTTTATGAAGGCACTCTCTCGCGGTCTGCTCGTGCTGACGGCTTCGCTCGGATTTGCGCAGACTACGATGCGGGACCTGATGCTGGACCTGATCCATCCGGCTTCCAATGACATCCTGCTTTTTGTCAATCGCGGCGGCCCAAAGAATGAAGCGGATTGGGCCGCCGTGCGGCGCAGCGCAGTGACGCTGGCGGAATCGGGAACTCTGCTGACGATGCCGGGCCGCGCCAGAGACCAAGGCGATTGGGCGAAGGACGCGAAAGATGCTGGTCGACGTCGGCGCCGCCGCGTACAAAGCTGCACAGGCGAAAGACTTCAAGGCGCTGGCCGCGCTCGACGGACTCGCTGGATGCGTCCTGCACCAATTGTCACAAGCAGTATCGGCCGAACGTGTTTCCCCGCAAGGAGGTGAAGGAGGATCGAAATGAGTTATTCGCGCAGGAATTTCCTGAAGGCCGCCGGATCGGGCGTCGTGCTGACCGCGGTAGGAGGCGAGTCAGTCTTTGTCGCGGCCGCGGCGCTCCGGCTCTTCCGTCGCCGATGACCAAGGAGAAGGCGATCATTCATGATCAACGGGAAACTGCACGCCGCCGAATACGAAGCGCGCACGACGTTGTGGGAAGTCATCGCCGATCAAGCTCGGGTCTCACGGGAACGAACCGAAGCTGCAATCGCGCCAGTTGCGGGGCGTGCAGCGTACTGGTGGACGGAATCCCGATCTATTCCTGCCATACGCTGGCGACCGAAGCCGCCGGGCAAGAAGATTCTCACCATCGAAGGCGTGGGCGATGAAAAGAATCTGCATCCGTTGCAGCGGATCGGCCACACTGCACGTAGCCGCCGACTGCGGATTCTGCACGGCGGGATGGGTGGTTACCGCGAAAGGGCTGCTCGACAAGAATCCAATCCGTCCGTTGATGAAGTGAAAGGCGCTCTGGCCGGACACATCTGCCGCTGCGCGGCTTATCCGGCCATCATCCGCACGGTGATGGATTCAGCGGCGGTGTTGCGCGGCGAGAAGATCGCGATCGAAGCCACGCCGGCATCGATCGTTCAGATCAAGATGCCGATGGTGCGCGATTATTCCACCAGCGGCGGACATCTGCCCGGCAATGAAGTGCTGGAAGGCGCGCAAAAGACCGTAACCAAGAAATGGCAGGGCTACCCGCCCGAGAATCTCAACGTGCTCGGAAAGCCGATGCCCGCGCTGCCGCGAGGTCTCCATCCCGAGATTCACCGGCAAAGCTCAGTACGCCAGCCGCGTCTGGTTTCCGGATCTGCTGTACGTCGAAGTTCCTCACTTGCCCGCATCCGCACGCACGAATCAAGAACATCGACACCAGCGCCGCGGAAAAGATGCCGGGCGTCGCGTACATCCTCACCTACAAGAACGCGCCGAAGCCGAAGGGTCCTGGTCCGGCCGGATTGCGGGCCATGCCCGAAGCGCTTCCCCAGGAACTCAATCTGCAGGGCGAAGCGGTGGCCATTGTTGCCGCCGAGACCGAAGATCTTGCCGAGGACGCGGCCGCCGCGATCCAAGTGGACTACGAAGTCCTTCCCTTCGCATCCACTCTCAAAGACACCATGGCGCCCGATGCAGCCGACCTGCGTGGCGGCAAAAGGCAACCTTCTGCGGCATCGCCGATTCTCCCGCCAAGTTCCCCAACGCCACCTGGGCGGCGGAGCAAGGCGACATCGAAAAGGGATTCGCCGAAGCCGACGTGATCAAGGAATTCACTTATCACTTTGCCGGTGGCGTGTCGGTTCCCATGCAACCGAGCGGCAGCGTGGCCAAGTGGGACGGCGACCGGCTGACGTTTTGGGGCATGGGCCAGGGAATTTATCCCCGCGCGGCAGGGACCTGGCCGCCGCGCTCGGCATCGATCCATCCAAGATCCGGTTCATCAACAAATGGAATGGCTCCACGTTCGGCGCGGCGACGACTGGCGGCGGAGCGATTCTATCCCTTGATCGCGCATCTGGCGAAAGTGACGGGCCGGCCGGTGAAGGTCATGCTGCCCAAAGATCAGGAACTCGCGCAGCTCGTGATCAAGCCGGAGACCATCACGAAATTCAAGGTGGGCGTCAAGAAAGACGGGCGCATCACGGCGATCTATCACGAGGTCTACGTCAGCGTGGGCGAACTGGAGTTCGGCGTGCATGCCGACGGTCCCGGCAACGCCTTCAACCAGCTGGAGCTGTACACGTCGCAGGTTCCGCATTGGCGATCGTTATGGTGCGCCTACCGCACGAATGCGCCGCGCCCCGGCCCCTCGCGCAGCCACATCCAGCAGGAGACCAAGTGGTCCTGGGAAAACATGATGGACGAGATGGCGGAGGTAGCGGGCAAAGATCCGGTCGAGTTCCGCCTGATGCACATTACCAGGATCAAGCCGAGCGACACGCGCCATCCGTACCAATCGTTCGCCTCGGTGGAGGTTCTCGAAGAGGGACGCCAAGGCCTTCGGATGGGACAAGAGAAATCCTGTGGCGGGCGGCGCGCCGGGACGATTCAAGCGGGGATTCGGCCTGGGAATGTCGCAGCATCACGGCGGCCTGATGGGTTATCACGAAGGCGAGGAAGCTTTCGCGAAACTGGCTGCGGCGCCCGGCGCGAATCTTTTCAGCACCGAGTTGGAACTGGGCGCCGACGGCTACGTGACCATGAAGATCGCGCTTCCCGATAGCGGATCGAACGCCGGTACCGCGCTGGCTCACGTCACCGCGGAGATGCTGGGCTTCACCACGCGCGATCGACATTCGCATGATTTGGGGCGATTCCGACATCGCGCCATCGAGCGATGAATGGTTCGGAGGCAGAACCATCACCTTGCAAGGCGCGGCGATCTGCAGCGCCGCCGACAAGCTCCGGAAGGATCTGCTGGCCCGCGCGGCCGCGGCCCTGCAAGTCGATGCGGAAAAACTTCAGATTCGCGATGGAGTGATCTCGTCGAAGGATGATCCGGCGAAGCGAACCACCTTCGCCGCGCTGGTCAAAGCGAACAATGGCGTCATCCGCCAAACCGGCCGAGGCGTTGCGGGCGGCGAACGCGGCGGATCGAACAAAGGCGTCGGAGCCTGCTTCGCCGAGGTCGAGGTGGACACCTGGACCGGCAATTGGCGCTTCGTCCGCGCGACGTACGTGCACGACACGGGCCTGGTGATCAATCCGCTGGTCGCCGAAGCCGACATGGTGGGATCGCTGGTGGAGAGCACGCAAGTCGCCACCGACGCGATTCCGTGGGATCGCGAATTTCCCGGCACGCGGCACTACAGCGTCGGCTACTTGTCCTACCGGCTGCCGACCATCATGGACGTTCCCAAGCAGACCCAGGTCTACATCGACAGCCTGGAGCCGCGCTGGTTCTATGGCATGAAGAGTTTCAGTGAAACCAGCATCGGCGCGGTGCCGGGCGCGATTTCGAATGCCATCTATAACGCGTGCGGCGTCAGGATCCGCGAGCATCCGATCACGCGGGAAAAGATCATGGCGGGCTTGCGTGCGAAACGGAGGCAGGCATGAAAAAGATCTCCATCTACCGGCCCACCACTGTCGATGAAGCGATCCAGATCCTGTCGCAGCATGGAACCGAAGCCGGAGTCTATGCCGGCGGCACCGATCTTCTGATCCGGCTCAAAAACCGGCTGAAGCAGGCGCCCACCTATCTGGTCGACATCAAGAAGATCGACAATCTCCGCTACATCAAGGAAGACGCGCAGGGGCGGCGTGCAGATCGGCGCGGCAACCAAGCTGGCCGAGATCGCGGACTCCGATCTGTTGAAGAAGCGCTACCCGATGCTGGTGCAGGCCGTCAACATGATCTCGTCGCCGGAGCTGCGCAATGCATCGACGCTCGGCGGTGACCTGTTGCAGGAAGTCTGGTGCCAGTATCTGCGCGGCGGCTATTCGTGCTGGAGAAACGGCGGGCATCTTTGCTACGGCGCGATCGGCGACAACAGTTATTACCATTCCGCGATGGGCGGGCGGTTGTGTTACGCCGTCTATCCGGGCGATGCCGCCACCGCGCTGATTCCGTTCGATGCCTCGGTGAAGCTGGCCACGCCCGCCGGGTCCGAAAGAGCTGACCGTCGAGCAACTCGTGCCGGGCGACATGCTGGTGGATGGGCGAATCCAGTCCCATGTGGTCCGCTTCAACGAGATCCTCACGGAAGTTGTCCTGCCGCCGCCCAAGCCAGACGTGCGGGCATCGTTCGAGAAGCTGCGGCCGCGCGGTGTGTGGGATTTCGCCATGGCGTCGCTGGCGCTGAGTCTCGCAGGTTCGCGACAACACCATCGAAGACGCGCGGGTGGTCTTCGGCGGGATCGCGGGGAAGCCGCTGCGCGAACGCGCTGTCGAAAACTTTCTCAAAGGCAAGACGCTGAGCGCGGACCTGAGCGATCAGGCCGTCGCGATCGCGCTCGCCAACGCCGCGCCGCTGAAATACAACTCGACGAAGATCGACATGGCCAAGGGCTTGCTGGCTTCCGGACTTGCGAAGCTGAATGCAGCCAATTAAGGGCATCCTTTTCGAGCCCGTCGGCTGCCTCGCCGAATTTCCTCCCGAGCCCTTCCTTGAAATCGCCGCGCGTTTGTCGGGACGAGAAGCAAGTCGAGTAAGTCGGGCAGCCGCGCTTACTGGCACTTACTCAACTTGATGGACGCGATGCCGGGCGAGCAACGACAGACGCTCTCGAAGTCGAAGCCGTCGAACGACGCGACGGTCTACGAAGACGTGATCCCGGCGCTGGCCGAATTGAAGGCCATGGGTATCCAACTATTCATCGCATCGTCGCTCTCGAGCGCCGCGATCGCGCGCTTTCTCGACAGAGGTCGCCTGCACGAATCTTCGACCGCCGTCTGGAATCGCGACAATGCGGGAGGCATCAAAGCCGCGCCTCTTCAATGCGCGCTGCGCGGTGCATGCCTGGAACCATCGCAAGCAATGTTTCTCACCGACACCGCGGAGGGTCTGAAAGTAGCCGCAGAGCGCGGGCGTCAACTCCATTTTGATGATGAACGATCCTGACGAATCGAGGCGGCTCGCCATGCACAATCCCTCGGGCGGCATCGTTTCACTGCACGAACTGCCCGATTTCATCCGATTCGTTCAGGCCGAAAACGCCTCACTTCCAAGCTGAATAGACCGGCTTGGCGACCAGAAATTCGGGATTTGCGCCCGCCTTCGGGTGGAACTTCTGCACCCGGCCCGCATCCACTTCGGCGACGTACAGATTCCCATCCTGATCCACGCTGATTCCGTGCACGCCCCACAAGCCGCCGGGGAAATCGCCCATGCTGCCCCAGGTATACAGAAGGTGTCCCTGCAAATCCCACTCGACCATTTTGTTCGTCGTGCGGTCGAAGGTCCAAATGCTCTTGCCCGATCCGATATACAGCAGGTGCAGGCTCGATGGGTCGGCGTCAATCTTCCACTCGTACAAATACTTGCCGTTCTCGTCGAACACCTGAATGCGATGGTTATTTCGATCGTTCACGAAAACGTGGCGAGTGGCCGGATCCACCGCAATTCCGTGCACGTTGCTGAAGTAGCCGGGACGAGTGTCGATGGGGCCGCGCGGCGGGCCGCCCGTCTTGCCCCAGTCCATCAGAAACTTTCCGTTCTTATCGAACTTCGCCACGCGCGTTCCGGTGTAGCCATCGGAGACGAAGAAGGTCCCGTCCGGCAGCCAATCGATGTACGTCGGGCGATTGAAGTGCGTGGCGTCCGCGCCCGCGACTTCCGGCGTTCCGATGGTCTGCAGGAGTTTGCTGCCATCGTGGGTGAACTTGTAGATGACTTGCATATTGTCGTCGACGATCCAGACGTTCTTTTCCGGATCGTAGGGGCTGATGTAGATGGAGTGCGGCCGCCGGAACAGTTTGTCCCATTGCTTCCAGGTCTCGATGATCTTGCCGCTTCCATCCACAACCACGACGCAGTTCTCCCATTTCGCGTCGACGCCGAGCTGGCGATAAGGCGGACCCTTGATCCCGAGATCTGTCGCCTTGCCCTCCCAGCTCGTCAGCCACTCGCTCACGTCGTTGTCTGTGCCGCCCGTGCCCGGGAGAGAGGCCACGGTTGCATCGCGCCAAAATCCCGCGACAGGAAAGCTGATGCTGGGTCCTAGCTGCGGCAGCAAGGCGGCCTTGGGCGGAGCCATCTTCGGCAGCTCGCCGCGAAACAGCATGTAAATGCGATTCGGGCTTTCCGCAAAAACGCTTTCGCCCGCGCCGTAGGTCCACTTTTCGTTCCCCGGCAGCGTGCTGATGTCCTGCGGCCAGTTCTTGACCACGTTCGTAGGGACCCGTCAGGTCCTCGGACCCCAAACCTCCGGGAACCGCGGCAAATCCCGTCCCCGGCTTCGAGCGCGCTTGCACGGACGCCAGCCTGCCCGAGATCGCGAGTCCGATTCCGACGCCGATCGCCAGCATCAGCAACATGAGCCCAACTTTTCGCATAGGTTTGCTCCTTCAGAACCTCAGTCCACAAATCATACTACGTGGAGCAGGCCAGTATCGGAGTTAGTTCGGCTTGTTTTGTTGCGTCTTGCCTTGCTGTGCGTTGTAAGCCTTCCACGATTGGTCGATGACGTAGGCGTGAATCGCGTCGGCTTCTTGCTGGCTCATCTTTCGGACGACGATCGGGTAGCCGGGAGGTTTGCCAAAGCCAGGCATGCCTTGCTTCTGGTGACTGCCGCCGAGCACGGTGGCGTTCCAGAGACGGTGTGATTCGGCGGGCAAGTAGCGCAGATCGGGAATCGCGCCATCTTCGGTGAAGGCGCCGCTTCCGTCCGCGCCGGGACCGTGACAGTCAAAGCAAATGTGCTTCTCGAAAAGCGCCGCGCCCATTTCAATCGTCTCCTTGCTGAAGGTCTGATCGGGTGGCTTGGGCACCGGCGGTACGCGCACGGTGACGATTGGAAATGGGGTCTTCGCGCCGAGTTTAAAGGCGAGCAAACGCGCCGGTCCTCGTTTGGCCTCGGGGGTTGCCATCGAACTCCCACGGCTGAACAATCTTGAGCCGGAGCCCCACCCAACCGGCACCAGAATGTACTGCTCGCCCCGGACCGCAAAGCTCACCGGCACCGAGTGAATGGCCGAACCTGTTTTGATCGACCACACTTTGCGTCCCGAGTCCGCCGCATAAGCCGCGAATTCGCCGGTGCCCTCGCCTTGAAAAACAAGGTTCCCCGCAGTGGCAAGGACAGCGCTGTTGGTCGCGATCGGTTCCGTCACCGACCATCGCGCCGATTGGGTTCGCGGGTCCCAGGCCACCAGCTTCCCTTCTTCCGGAAACTCATCCGGCGCAAGAGCCTTCTCTTTCGGGTCGTGCAATGGAAGATAGATCAGGCCCGTGATCGGGCTATAGCTCATAGGCCACCAGTTGTGGCCTCCGGTGATGGGCCGCCGGCCGTTGGCGGGCGCGGGCACTTCAATCGCGCGCCCAGTCTTCATGTCGATCGACGTGGCCCAACCGACCTTGGCGACTGGCTTCGCTTCCAGCAGCGAACCGGTCTTGGCATCCAGCACGTAGATGAAGCCGTTCTTCGGCGCTGTGATCGCCACGCGGTGCTTCTGGCCATTGAAGACCACGTCGGCGAGAAGGATGTGCATGTTCTCGGTGTGATAATCCGGCGCGCTGGTTTGAAAATGCCACACATACTCGCCCGTTTCCGCGTTCACCGCGATCACGCATCCCGAAAAGAGCCGGTCGCCACCGACCTTCTTGTCCGCCTTGTCGCCGAATAGCTCCTCTGGCTCCGCTCCGGCGGTTCCAAAAATCACTAGGCCGCTGGCCGGATCGTAGGTGATCGGATCCCAAACATCGCCGCCGCCGACATCCCACCATTTTTCGCCGGACCATGTTTTGGCGGCCATCTCGAGCGCCTTCGATTCAAACCCCTTGGCTGGGTCGCCGGGAACGGTCCAGAAGCGCCAAGCTTCTTTACCCGTCGCCGCATCGAAAGCCACCAGCGAACCGCGCACACCAATATCTGAACCGTTGTAGCCGATGAACACTTTGCCATTGCCGACGTGAGGCGCTCCGGTGATGCCGGTTTGAGAGCCATCGCAAACAGGCGACTCCCACGCTTCTGCGCCGGAGGCGGCGTCGATGGCGACCAGGCGGCAATCGCCGGTCCCTACGTACACTTTGCCCGCCCACACGGCCAGGCCACGATTGCTATGCGCCGCCCAGGAATTGCGCATCCTGTCGAGCCGCACCTTGGGATCGAATCGCCACAGCACTTTCCCGGACAGGGCATCCACGGCGTACACTCGCGATTGCGGAGCGCTTAAGTAGATGATCCCGTCCACGACGATCGGTTCCGTGGCCAAGCCCATCGCGCTCTCGATGTCGGTGGCCCATGCCAGGCCCAGATTCCCGATGTTCTTGTCGGTTACCTGCTTCAAAGGGCTGAAATGCTGCTCATCGAAGCTGCGTCCGCCCACCAGCCAGTTGTTGCCGGAAGATGCTTCGGTGATCACCCGCGCTTCGGTAACATCGCCCGGCTTGGTTTGCGCAGCGGCCATCAGCAGAGCGGCCGCGGCGATTCCAAGGGCAGAGCGTGCTTTCATATCCATCATGCTTAGAACTTCCAATCTCCACCGACCCTCGTCTGACCGGCGCTATTCGTTGAAGCTTGCAGGATTTTTGCAATCCTGTCAAGTCGGGGTCTCGCGCAAGATGAGCCTGAACGGCGGGTTTGAGAGCTCGGCGAATTACGATATAGTTGTGAAGAGTTGCCAAGCGGCGCTCAAGAGGAGATGCCATGAAAACGATTAGCGCGGTAGCTTTGCTGACCATGGGACTTGCCGCAAGCGGTCTGGCTGCGGAATACAAGGGTTTCGTCGAGGATCAGAGGTGCGCTGGCATGCCGGAAATGAAGGGCGATGCCGCCTGCGCGCAGAAATGCATCAAAGGTGGTTCGCCGGCGGTGCTCGTGACTCCCGAAGGAAAGATCTATAAGATCGCCAATCAGGACAAGATCGTGGCTAGCGCCGGCCAGAATGTTACGGTCAGCGGCAAGCTGAAGGGCGACACACTTACTGTCGACTCGGTTAAGTAAGGTTACAGCCTGCCCGAGAAAGTAACACGTAACAATTCGGGAAACGGCGATTCCCATGCATAGGTTCTGTGGATGCCCCAGCCGTTTTCCCGATTTTTCCTCACTCCAGCCTGCCTGCTAATAGCCGCCACGCTAGTTTCCAGCCAGGAATCAAGCGAAATTGAACAGGTCACGGTAGACGCGCAAGCGGTCACTCACCCGTTTCCTCACTTTTGGGAACAGATGTTTGGCTCGGGGCGTGCGATTCTCTCGCTCCGCGACAGCTACCGGCGCGATCTGCGGACCATGAAGTCCGCCACCGGCATTCGTTACGTTCGTTTCCACGCCATTTTCGACGACGAGGTTGGCGTATACACCGAAAACGCGCAGGGCCAGCCTGCCTACAATTGGTCGTACGTCGATCAGATCTACGACGGCCTGCTTGAAAATGGCGTGCGGCCGTTCGTCGAACTGAGCTTTATGCCGCGGGCGTTAGCGGCATCGCTAACGCCCCATCCGTTCTGGTACCATCCCTTGCCGTCGCCTCCGAAAGACTACACAAGGTGGGAAGCGCTGGTTTATAACTTCGCAAAGCACCTGGTGGATCGCTACGGCGCTGAGCGAAGTGGCGCAATGGTATTTCGAAGTGTGGAACGAGCCGAACATCGACTTTTGGAGCGGCGAACCGAAACAAGCGACTTACTTTGAGCTGTACGATCATGCGGCCCGGGCCATCAAGCGAGCCGATCCGCGATTGCGCGTGGGTGGGCCGGCGACGGCGCAGGCGGCATGGATTCCGGAGATGATCGCGCATTCCACGCAGGCGCAGGTCTCGCTCGATTTCGTATCAACTCACGTCTATGGAAACGACCTATCGAAGGACGTGCTTGGAACCGATGAACAGGTAGATCGCGCCGAAATGGTCAGCCGCGCCGTGCAGAAGGTCAAAACCCAAGTGAAATCGTCCGCTCGCCCCGATCTTCCGATCCTTTGGACCGAATATAATGCGAGCTACAAGAACGAGATCGATGTCACCGATGCGGCATTCATGGGACCTTGGTTGGCCAACAATATTCGGCTGTGCGACGGGCTCACAACGGTGATGTCCTACTGGACGTTCTCCGACGTGTTCGAAGAGCAAGGGGTGATCAAGACGCCGTTCTACGGAGGGTACGGGCTTATCGCGGAGGGCGGAGTTCCAAAGCCCGCGTTCAATGCGTTCGCGATGCTCCACCGCTTGGGCGAGCAGCGATCCCAACCAGGCTTGGCCAATGCTCTGGTTACAAAACGTTCGGATGGAACGCTTGCCATCGCGGTGTGGAACTATGCGGCGGCAGAGGTTACCGGAAGGGCGCGCAACGTGCATCTAACCGTTAGACGGATGGACGGGCACGCCGCGCTACCATGTCGAAATCCTGGATCCCGATCACGGGTCGGCGCTCCGAGCGTGGCGGGCGATGGGGAGCCCCGCCGATCCTACGCGCGAACAGTACGAGGAGCTCCGGCGTGCGGCGGCCGCAACCCAGAAGCTGGATGGCACGTCCAGTTTTATGCTCCCGGCATCTGGACTGGCGTTGGTCGAAGTGCGGCCTCGCTAATTGTTATGATCTCTCGCGCCACCGCCATCCTTCTTAGTGTGCTCCTAGCCGTCTCCGGAGCCACCGCCGATCACGAGGCCCCGGCTGTCAACACAGATCAAGTGGCGCCGGTCTCGCCGGCGGATCGCACTTTCCTTGAGGACCTGGAACACCGTAGCTTCAACTATTTCTGGGAGCAAGGCGGACCCTGGCACCGGGCTGGTGCTGGATCGCGCGCGAGTCAACGGAGGCCGCGCCAAGGGCCCCAGCCGCGATATCGCCAGCCTCGCCGCCACCGGTTTCGGCCTCACCGCCATCTGCATTGGCGCGGAGCATGGCTGGATCACGAAGAAAGAGGCGGCCGATCGCATCCGGGCGACTTTGGAGTTCTTTGCCAATAAGGCGAACCAGGAACACGGCTGGTTCTATCACTGGATGGACGTTTCCACGGGCGACCGCAAATGGGACAGCGAGACGTCCTCGATCGACACCGCGTTTCTACTGGGAGGAGTCCTCACGGCCGCGCAATACTTCGCCGATGATTCCGAGATTCCCAGGACTGGCGAAGGAAATCTACGAACGCGTGGACTTTCCAGTGGATGCTGAACGGCGACCCGTTTGCTGCTTTCGCACGGGTGGGTTCGCGGGAAGGGGTTTCTCAAGTACAAGTGGGACACCTACTCCGAACTTGCTCTGCTGTATATTCTCGCCATCGGCTCGCCCACGCATCCGATTCCGCCGGAATCCTGGTATGCGTGGCAACGGCCCTTCTACCAGTACGGGAACTATCAGTTCATTAGCGGCGGCCCGCTATTTACGCATCAATATTCGCACGCCTGGATCGATTTCCGGAACCGGCGCGATCGCGGCTTCCTGGATTACTTCTTAAACTCGGTGAATGCCACGCGCGCGAATCGGCAATACAGCCTGAACTTGGGCCTGCCCAGCACCTTCGGTCCCGACATCTGGGGTATCACGGCGTCGGATGGGCCCAAGGGCTATCGCATCTATGGCGAGATCAAGGCGTTCGATCCGATGGATGGAACCGTGGCTCCAGCCGCGGCCGGCGGGATCGCTCATGTTCACTCCCGACATCTCAATTCCCGCGCTCAAGGCAATTCACGAACATTTCGGCGACCGCGTGTTCGGCCGCTATGGTTTCGTGGACGGTTACAATCCAACTCTCGACTGGTTCGATACCGACGTGGTCGGCATTGATGCCGGCATCACGCTGCTGAGCGCGGAGAATTTGCTGACCGGAAATGTCTGGCGTTGGTTTATGGCCAACGAACCGGCGTCGCACGCCATGGATCTGATTGGCTTCAGCGAGCCTCCCGGCAAAGAAGTAAAGAAGCCCGCCACCAAAAAGAAGAGGGCACATTACAGCGCCTCGGCGGCGAAGCGGGGCTGATCGCCTGGCAGTTTACGCGGCCTCGGGAACAGGACGTAACGTCCACCAACACGGGCATTCGCTCCTCAAGCAGGAATTCCGTGGACTGAACCACCGGATCGTGGTGAAACCGCTCTTGCATCCGGTTCCTCAAGAGCGCATTGTCGATGGCAAGCAGCGCCATCCCCTGGTGATGCGCCATAAAGCAACGGACCACTTCCGGAGCGGCCACGGAGCCCGCGCGCGAATAGTCCATGGACTCGAAAAATCCGTGCCGGGTCCACCATCCTTTCGCCGCCATGGCGCGCAGATTGGCTGTGGCCGCGCTCAGGATCCATCATCAGAGCCAGCATGGTGGCGTAAGGCGCGATCACCAGCCGCTCGGCTTCCTCACCGCTGGCGTTCAGCGGCGGCACTCCGAATGCATGGTATTGATATTGCCCCTGGTGATCGCGCTCGGCGTGCGCGGCCTCGGAAATCCCCCACGGCACGCCCCGCTCCCGCCCGTACGCTTGCTGAATGCGCACGGCGGCCCTGAGAGCCCGATCCAGCAGCGTGCCTGGCATAGGAGCGCAGATGAATCTGCGGCATCAGGTACTCAAACATTGTGCCGCTCCAGGCCAGCAGTGTGACGTGATCGCGATAAGCCGTCAGCTTGCGCCCCAGCCGGAGCCAGGTGTCGCGCGGAATATCGCCTTTGGCAATCGCCAGGAAAACCGCGGTCCGGGCCTCCGACGCCAGCAGGTCGTAGTAGGATTGATCCGGCCTGTTCCGCATCCACGTTATAGCCGATACGGAGGAGCTGGCGATTTTCGTCGAACAGGAAGCCGAAGTCCATGTCGTCGAAATAACCCTGCGCCAAGGCAGCGCCGCGTTTGAAACGGTTTGCAAGATCCGATTGCCGCGGTCCGAGCGGCGGGGAGCTGTCGCATCAACTGTTCCAGGGCCTCGTGCAAGCTGGGATAGAGCGGCCGTGGGCTTCGAAGGCGCTCGCGGAGCCGGCTGCGGATCCGTTCGTAAGCTTCGGGCAAATCGCCGAGTTCCGGAACGCGGCTCAATTCCGCCATGAGCGGAGTTAGGGTCACATCGCACATGTTCACGCGAAGCTCAGGTTCAAACGCCGGCGCAAGCCAAGGAGCCAACTGATAGAGCTGCGCCAGTGCGGCGCCGATCCGTTCGGAAAGCAGGCACTCCCAGTAACGCAACTCAGCGGAGTTGATTCGCGCGTGCACCGGAACCAGCGCGCCGCGGATGCGCTGGACAAGCTCGTGCGATTCCGAAAGCACAGCTTCCCAGAAGAACAGATCCTGTGGCTGGCATTCGAGTTGCCGCAGGAGGCTTCCGAAAAGCTTCATGATGGAGGACGTCCGCGATTCGTAAGGCAGCTCGTCGCGCAGCCGCAAAACGTGATCCCGAAGCCCGTCCAAGATCGCATGTTCCAGGATCGGCTGCTCCAACAATCGCAGACAGCCCTGGCGTAACGCTACCAGCGACGCGGCAAGATTTCCGCTGTCGACACTGGAAACGTATTGCGGCGTGAGGGGGCGGCGGGCGCCGGTCTCATACCAGTTGAAGAAGTGTCCGCGGTAGCGCGGCATGCCGTCCATGGACTCCAGGATTCGCTGGATCGAGCTCGACAGCTCGTCCAGGCTCAGGTGCCCGAAATCGTGAGCCGCCAATTGCGAGGTCAGCAGCAACCCGAGATTCGTGGGCGAAATATTGTGAGCCACCAACGCCGGATCTTCCTGGACGTTGTCAGGGACCAGCCAGTGATGTTCCGCGCAAGAATAATCCGCGAAATAGCGCCACGTGCGAAGGGCCGTTTCTCGAAGAAAATCGCGATCCTGGGACAACAGTCCTGCCGGCTTGGGCAACGGTTCATTCAGCCATCGCGCAACCAACGGCGCCGTGATCCAGAGGGTGCAAATGAACGCGCCGGCCAGCGGCAGCGAATCCGTGAAAAACAGAAAGGGCAGCCAGAGCAGGGACGCGGCGTAGAGATAATGATCGAAGATTCCGGCGCGCGGGCCGGCTCCGAGTTCGGATTGCGCCATGGTTTCCCATTCCAATAAATTCGCGTGGCTGACGTATCTGCGCCAGAGCGTGCGAACGATAGCATCGGTCATCAAGCAAGCTTGATGCGGAATGAAAACCAGTGTCAGCAGCGTGTCGCGCTGGCTTTCGAGGAAACGCATGCCCAGAACCTTGCTGAAGGCCTTCCACAAGCGGCGCTCCGGCGTTCGAATGATCCCGAGCAACATGTCCGCGTACGAGGGGATCTGCAAGAGCAGCAACACGCCAACGGTCCAGAGGGCCGGATGAGAGGCGCCGAGCCAACCGGCCAGCAGCAGCAAGAGCACGGAGATCTCGAGCAAGCTGCGCCGGAGGTTATCCACAATTTTCCAGCGTGAAAGAGGCGCCAGCGGATTCTTTGCGGCTCGGCCGCCTGGAACCGGCGGATGAGGGAGCAACCACGGAAGCAACTGCCAATCTCCTCGAACCCAGCGATGCTTGCGCTTGGCATACGCGCCGTAGGTGGCGGGATAGTCCTCCACCAACTCGATACCGACGAGGCCCGTGCGGGCGTGCTCGCCCTCGATCAGGTCGTGGCTGAGGATCGCGTTTTCCGGAAAACGCTTCCCGGCGGCGGCATGAAAGGCGTCCACGTCGTAGATGCCCTTGCCGGTGAAGCTGGCCTGCCCGTGAAGATCGTGATAAACATCGGAGACCGAAGCGGCGTATGGATCAAAGCCGGGCTGACCGCTGAAGATTCTGGCAAGCCAGGAGCGCTGCGCCGATTCCGCGCTCACGGCGACTTGCGGCCGCAGCAAGGCATAGCCTTCCGTCACCACGCTGGTCTCCGGATCCAGAATCGGCCGGTTCAATGGATGAGCCATCGCGGCCACCATCTTCGCGGCGGTATCGCAAGGGAGCTGCGTGTCGGTGTCGAGTGTGATCACGTAGCGGATTTCGAGCAAGCGCGAAAGATCGCCCTCGATGGTGTCAAACCAGTTTCCGCGGCCCAGCAGCAGCTTGTTCAGGTCGTTCAACTTGCCCCGCTTGCGCTCATACCCCATCCACTGGCGCTCTTGTGGATTCCAGCGCCGGGCACGGTGCAGCAGATAAAATGGCCTACGTTGCGCCGAACCATAACGGTCATTCAACTGGCGAATGCCGCCCACGCAAGACTTCAAAACGCTGTCGCCCACGGTTTCCGGTTGATCCGCGTCGGCAAAATCCGTGAGCAGGGCGAAAAAGAGATTGGGATCGCGATTCGCGAGATAGCGAATCTCGATGTCTCGAAGCAGCTTCGCGCAATTGGCCTCGGAGAGTAGAAGCGTAGGGACCACCACCATTGTTTTGCAGTCGCCGGGAATCCCCTCCAAGAAGTCCATGCTCGGAATGAAGCGCGGACTTACCAGCCGGCTCAGGGCCGCGTTCGTCATCTCCAGCGCGGCCTGGCTAGCTGGGATGAGAAGGAGCGCGAACGCCCACCACGGCATCGGCCCGGCTATCCAGTGGAATCCCCAGATCAAGAGCGCCATCAGAAGCGCCACGCCGCCCACATAGATCGCGTTCGGGAACCGCGCTGCTAGATCGGCAATGAACGAGGCTGCCGAGGCTTTACATCCAATCCTGCGGTGGAAGACTCGCGCCCCCGGCCCAACCAAAAAGTAGCCGACGTGATGCGTTCGCGTGTCGTGGCTGCCGCCGTCCCGCGCTTGCTGGGCGCATTTGAGAGCAGCCTTGGCCACTTCTTCTTCTGTTAGGTTCGTTTGGCGCGCGAGCCCCTTCAGTTCCAGACGGTATCGATCGCGAGTCGCGAGACCCATACGGGAGTACACGCCGGCCGGATCTTGCCGCAAAGCGGCGTCCGTACGAGAGGCCGTCTCGACGAAAGTCTTCCAGGGCACGGCTTGGAGCGCCCACAAACTGCGAACGCACACCGACACCACGCGCTCGTTCTCCAGGTTGGAGCATAATCGCTCGATGATCGCGAGCTTCAGCATCGGGGCGAAAGCCCACAGCTCCTCGATATCAAGCGGCTCGGTTTCTCGCAAGGTCTGCGCGAGGGGCAGCAGAACATCGGAATCGATCACTCCCGGAGCGTTCGCCAGCCATGTGGCGGCGATACGGTAAATGCGCGGTTCCCCTTCGCTAATCTGCTGCAGTTTACGCAGAGATGCTGGGCGCAACGTGTGCCGCAGGTCGGCGATCAGGGATTGCAGCGCCGAGTGATTGTCCTTCAGCCAGGGGGAGATCAATGGGCCGCGGACGTGGGCGCGCAGTGTCGCCGCGCACTCCGCGATTCGATGCGCCAGCTGAAAGCCAGTGGGGTTCACAACCGGCGGTGGCGTGGCCGGAACATCTGCCAGGATCTGCGTTTGCGGGCTCATCTGTAGCTCGATGCTTGTAGCTCAAAAAGACTCGCGTAACGGCCGCCATGCGCAACGAGTTGATCGTGGGTTCCTTGCTCATGGATCTGCCCGCCCTCGAGAACGACGATGCGGTCCGACCGGCGCACGGTGGAAAAGCGGTGCGAGATCAGCAATGCCATCTTGCCGCGCGACAAGTCGTCGAATCGGGCGAAGACCTCGGATTCGGCCACGGCATCCAGCGCAGCCGTCGGCTCATCCAGGATGAGGACCTGGGCATCGCGCAAGTAGGCTCTGGCGAGCGCGAATTTTTGCCACTCGCCTCCGGAGAGATCGAGACCGCCCTCGAAACGCCGGCCCAGCATCTGATCCAGACCGCCGGCAAAGCGCACGAGCAAGCGGTCGGCACGGCTCTTCTCCGCTGCGATCCAAAGCGCTTCGTCATCGCCCAGCGCCTCAATGCGGCCCGCGCCGATGTTCATCCGCGCCGGCATATCGTAGCGCACGAAGTCCTGAAAGATGACCCCGATCTCTTTGTGCAGCTCCTCGACGCTATAGTCGCGCAAGTCGGCGCCGTCCAGGTAAATAGCGCCGCTGGTGGGATCGTAGAGCCGCGCGAGTAATTTGACCAGAGTGGTCTTTCCCTGCCCGTTTTCGCCGACCAACGCGACGTGCTCGCCGGGCTCCAGGCGGAAGTTCAGATTTTTCAGCACCCGGTGCGCCGATCCCGGATAGTGAAACGAGACGTCGCGAAATTCGAAGCCCGCGCGAATCGGCCGGGGCGCGGGGATGGCATGCGGCCGCGACCGGATGTTGGGCTCCACTTTCAGGAAGTCGACCAGGTCCGTCAGGAACAGCGCTTGATCGGCAATGTGCGAGAACAACGAGAAGACGCCCTGCAGTTGTGTGCTGGCGCCCGCGATCGCGCCCGTCAGGAAGATCAATGTGCCTATGCTGATGCGTCCCCGCAACGCTTGCCACACCAGAAACACGTAGCTGCCGTAGTAACCGATGGAACCAATCACTGCAAACGCGGAACCCCACACCAACCGGCGGCGCGTCAATTGGATGTTCTTGCGAATGATGCCGCCTGTCAGCAACGCGTAGCGGTCGTGCAAGTGCCCGCCGAGCCCGAACAGCTTCACTTCCTTGGCGTTCTCTTTGCTGGTGCCGATGAGCCGCAGATAGTCCAGCTCGCGGCGCGCGGGAGTGATCTCGTGCGCCAGCGAATAACCGAGGAACGCGAAATGGCTTTCCCCCAGGAACGCGGGCGCGACGCAGACCACCAGCAGCAAAAACAGCCAAGGCGAGTAGACGATTACTCCAACCGATAGCGAAATGAGCGTGATGGACTGCAGCAACAGCCGCCCCACGGCATTGAGCATCCCCACACGATCGGTGGCTTGCTGCCGCGCACGCTCCAGCATGTCGTGGAAGCTGGGATCTTCAAACGAAGCCAAGTCGAGCCTGGTAGCGTGGCGAATTAGCCGCAAGCTGACCTCGCGCGTGAACTCGTCGGCCAGGCGGGCGTCGGTGTAGTCGATGGTGCGGCTTAACAGTTGATTCGCTGCCGCCAGACCGAATTCCGCAGCCAGCAGCCACCACATTTGGTCCGGGATGGTCCCGGAATGCTTCGCCGCTGCAGCGACCAGGTCAATGATGTATTTGGAAATGGCGAGCATCGCCAGCGGAGTGAGTGCGCTGATCAGCCGCAGCGCGATCCCGCCCGCCACAACAGCGGGGGCGGCGTCCCACACCAGGCGCAGCACTGGCGGCACATTCCGCAACGCCGCTAATCGTTTATTCCAGGAGCTCTCACGAGAGGACAACACAGCAGAAGACATCCAATATCGGCGGTTGAGATGCAACTCAATGGCCAACAGTTAACAGCCTGAAAGGACGGGGTCTTCCCCGCCCGGAACAGAAATCCACGCCTGCGGGCGGTGCGCAAATAATGCTTGAATTTGAAGTTGTTTCCATTTCCCGCGCCTCAATTCAGGATCACGACGCTCGCCGGTCGGCGCGCAACAGAGGGACGCCAAGCGCATGGACGCTGCTAAATACGGTAACGTATGAAGAAGGACTAGCGTCCCAAGGTACTTAGTGTACCAACAACTTGGCGCAAGGAGCAGGTGGACCAAAACGAATGAAAATCTGTGTCTTAGGCGGTGATGGTTACTGTGGCTGGGCCACGGCACTGTATTTGTCCGGGAAGGGGCACACAGTGGCTGTGGTTGATAATTTCCTGCGGCGCCAATGGGATTTCGAGGTTGGCGCGCAAAGCCTGACGCCGATCCAGCCCCTCGACGGACCGGCTGCGCGTCTGGCAGGAACTCACCGGCAAATCCATCGAGCTGTTTATCGGCGACATAAACGACTACGATTTTCTGTCCGGCGTGATCGAGAGCTTCCAGCCGGAAGCAGTGGTTCACTTCGCCGAACAGCGGTCGGCTCCGTATTCGATGATCGACCGCAAACACGCAGTATTTACCCAAGTCAACAACGTCGTCGGAACGCTGAACCTCCTGTTTGCACTCCGCGAACTGCGGCCCGATTGCCACCTGGTGAAGCTCGGCACGATGGGTGAGTACGGCACGCCGAATATCGATATCGAAGAAGGCTACATCCGCATCGAGCACAACGGCCGGTCGGATCTGCTTCCCTACCCGAAACAGCCGGGTTCGTTCTATCACCTCTCCAAGGTGCACGACAGCCACAACATGATGTTCGCGTGCAAGATCTGGGGGCTGCGGGCCACGGATCTGAATCAGGGAGTGGTGTACGGAACCGTCACCGATGAAGTTGTGTTGGACGAAGCGCTCATCAACCGCTTCGATTACGACGACGTCTTTGGAACGGTGCTGAACCGGTTCTGCGCGCAGGCTGCGGCGGGCCATCCTCTCACTGTGTATGGAAAGGGCGGTCAGACGCGCGGATTCCTGGATATCCGCGATACGGTGCGCTGCATCGAGATTGCGTGCCTGAATCCGGCGCAACCCGGGTGAGTGCCGGGTCTTCAACCAGTTCACCGAACAATTTTCGGTGCTCGAACTCGCGGAAATGGTAAAGGCGAGCAGCCCGGAAGCTAGGGATGCGCGTCCGTATCGAGCACCTTCCAGCGCCGCGCGTCGAATCCGAAGAACACTATTACAACGCCAAACACTCCAAGCTGATCGACCTTGGCTTGCAGCCGCATTATCTCTCCGACTCGCTGCTCGATTCGCTCATGAACATCGCAATCCGGTACCAGGATCGCATCGATACTTCGCTATTTCTGCCTCAGGTCCAGTGGCGGGAACCGCGGAACCAACGCACCAGGCAAGCGGGTGTGTCGGCGGCAGTATCGGCGTCGGAAGTTTCCTACTGATGGGAGGACACTGCTGAATTGTGCGGCATAGCCGGCTTTACGCACGGATATCGCGCCGCTACGCCCGGCCGAATCCAGGATGCGGTCGCGAGCATCATCCATCGCGGTCCGAACCAGCAAGGCGTTTTTGAATCCGAGGCGGTCTCGCTAGGCGCGGCGCGCCTGAAGATTATCGACATCGAGGGCGGAGATCAGCCCATCCTTTCTGAGGATGGCGATACCGTCATCGTCTTTAATGGCGAGATCTACAATCACCTGGAATTGCGCCGGGAACTGGAACAGCGCGGATATCGCTTCCGCTCCCGCAGCGACACCGAAACGGTTCTGAATGCGTTCCTCGAATGGGACACCGAGTGTTTCTCGCGGCTGCGCGGGATGTTCGCCGTGGCGCTTTGGCGCGAATCCGGACCGCCGCCTGGTTCTGGCTCGCGATCGCATGGGGATCAAGCCCCTGTACATTGCGCAGTAACGGTGACGATCTGTACTTCGGTTCCGAGCTGAAGGCGATCCTGGTTCATCCCGAGATCGAGCGCTGGTTGAGCCCCGACTGGTCTGGATTGTTATTTATCGCTGAACTATGTGCCGGCACCGTGGACCTTGGTGGATGGCATCGAGAAATTGCTTCCCGGCCAATGGATGGAATGGCGGCGCGGCGCTGGAGGCAAGTGCGCGATCCGAACCGAGCGTTACTGGCGATTGCCGGCCGGCCAGGAGATGAATGCCGAACGCTGGACGCCCGAGGCGGCCGAAGCGGAGCTGGATCGGCTTCTAAAGCAGTCCGTGCGGGAACATCTGTTGTCCGACGTGCCGTTGGGCGTCTGGCTCAGCGGCGGCTTGGATTCGTCCAGCCTGGTGCATTACGCGGCCGAAGCGTCCAGCTCGCGTCTCAAGACTTTTTCCATTACCTTTCGCGGCCGCAGCTTTGACGAGGCGCAACTACGCGCGCCAAGTGGCGGAGTGCTACGGAACGGAGCACACCGAACTCGATCTCAATCCGGAGCAAGATCTGCCCGCGCGCGATTCACGAGCTCGCGTACTACTGCGATGAGCCGAACGCCGATTCAGGCGCGCTGCCGGTATGGTTTCTTTCCAAGCTGACCAAAGCGCGACGCCACGGTGGCGCTCAGTGGCGAAGGCGCGGACGAATTGTTCGGCGGATACCTGATGCAGCGCGCCAGCTTGCTCGCGCGTACCGCCCGGCGATTGCCTCCTCCAGCGCTCCGGGCGCTGCTCGCGGCCGCTCAATGTTGGCCGGTGTCGAACGACAAGATCGGATTCGAATACAAGCTCAAACGGTTCCTGGAAGGCTGCCAGATGCCGGCGGCGCGCGCCCATACGTATTGGAGTGGAACGTTCGACGATCAGGAAAAGCGTTCCCTGCTTCAGCCCCCGCTTCCTCCGGCGCTCGATTCCGTCATCTAACGAACTGGCCTCCGCTGGCGACAATTTGCAGGCTTATCTGTGGTTCGACCAGAAATACTTTCTTCCGGATAACATCCTGACTAAGGTGGATCACACCAGCATGGCTCACGCAGTGGAAGTGCGGCCGCCATTTCTGGATCATCGGATCGTGGAATTCGCAAACTCGCTCCCGGCGAGCCATGAAAATCCAGGGCTCCCGGCAAAAGGTGATCTTGAGGAACCTGATGCGCGGCAAGCTCTCTCCGGCAATCCTCAATCGAAAAAAAATCGGTTTCGACATTCCCACGCACGATTGGTTTCGCGGACCCCTGCGGCCCTTGCTCGAGGAAGCCATGGCGTTCGCGTCGGCGGAACATGGCGAGTTCTTTCAGCTCTCGCGAATTGAAGCTCAGGTGCGAGCTCATCTCGACCGGCGCGCCAACCTGGGCTATCACCTGTGGGGATTGATGACACTGTTCTTTTGGATGAAAAAATGGGGAATCCAGACCAGAGTGCCGGCAGAGCGGCACGCCGGACCATGGAAAAAGTTTTCACTTCTACCTCATAGTTCTGCTGGTCGCCGCCGCGGTTTACGCGGGCTGCATGATTTCGCCTCCATCGCTGATGGACGACGTGGATGCAGTGCAGGCGCAGATCGCGCGCAATATGCTCACGTCCGGCGACTATGTGACCGCCCGGCTGGATGGAATCCCCTATCTTGAAAAAGCGCCGCTGATTTATTGGCTGATCGCGGGATCGTTCAAAATCTTCGGAGCGACGGATTGGGCCGCCCGCATTCCCATGGTGCTTGCGGCGATCGCGCTGGCTTGGCTGACCACCGCGTTTGGGATGTGGGCGTTCGGCACGCGAGCCGGATTCTACGCTGGGCTGTGCATCTCGACGTGCTTCGGCCTTTTTCTTTTCACGCGCATTCTGATTCCCGACGTGATGCTCACCGCGAGCATCGCGCTATCCATGTGGGCCTTCCTGCGCGCCATCGACGAAACCGAGCCGCGCCAGCGTTGGTGGGCGTTCGTTCTGGCGGCGAGCCTGGGAACCAGCTTGTTGTTCAAGAGCCTGGTGGGCGTGGTGTTCCCCGTCGCCGCGGCGCTCATTTATCTCGGCGTCACCCGGCAAATCTTCCAGCGCAAAATCTGGAAGGCTCTGCATCCGTTGAGCGGCCTGCTGGTGATCGCTGCTGATCGCCGCACCCTGGCACATCCTCGCGGCGCTGCGAAATCCTCCCTTCTTCGATTTCACGATGCGCAGCGCTCCCGGCGAATATCACGGCTTTCTGTGGTTCTATTTCATCAACGAGCAACTGCTGCGATTCTTGAACATGCGCTACCCGCGCGACTACGACACCGTCCCGCGCCTTTACTTCTGGGTGTTCCATCTGCTGTGGCTGTTTCCCTGGAGCGTCTACTTTCCCGGCCATGTTGAAGCTCGAGCTTCAAACCGCTCGACCGCGCGGGAAAGCACGCGCTTGCTGGCCTTGTGCTGGGCCGGTTTCATCCTGGTGTTTTTCACCTTTTCGACCACGCAGGAATACTACTCGATGCCCTGTTATCCGGCGCTCGCGCTGCTGCTGGGATCCGCGATGGCCGCTGGCGGCAACTGGATCCGATACGGCACGCGCGTCCTGTGCGGGATCTTCATCGCAGCCGCGGCGGCGGTGCTCACGCTCTATTTTCTCGCGTGGAATCTTCCCACGCCCGGCGACATCTCCGCGGCGCTCACCTCAAATCCGGGCGCCTACAAGCTTTCGCTCGGCCATATGGAAGACCTCACGATCGCGTCGTTCGCCTATCTTCGGCTCCCGCTCCTGGTAGCCGCGATTGCATTTCTTCTGGGAGCGGCCGGCACGTTTCGCGCGACAGGCAAGCGCGCCTTCCTGGCGATTTCTCTGATGGCGATCCTCTTTTTTCAAGCCGCGCGGATCGCCATGGCGGCGTTCGATCCCTTCCTCTCTTCGCGCCCGCTGGCGGAAGCTTTGCTCCGTTCGCCCTCGGGAAAGCTCATCGTGGATCATCACTACTATTGGTTTTCGTCGGTCTTCTTTTATACGAATCCGAGAACGCGCGCTGCTGCTCAATGGCCGATTCAATAACCTGGTCTACGGCTCCTACGCTCCGGGCGCGCCGAACGTTTTCATCGACGACGCGCAATGGAAAACGCTGTGGCTGCAGCCGGACCGGTATTATCTCGTGATCAAGCAGGAATCAGTCGAGCGCTTGAAGAAGCTGGTGGATCCCAAACTGCTCATTCGTCGTTTCTCAAAGCGGCGGCAAGCTGCTGCTGACGAACCATCCGGTGGTCGAGTAGCCTGGAATTATGCCGCATCCGAGCGACATCTTCCTGGCGATCGCGGCTATTCCCTTTATTTACTACTTCATCGTGCTTATATAGCTCCTGGCGATATTTTCGACAGCCAGTCAACGCGCCGGATGCATCGTTCACGCCGCCCGTCAGCATCCTGAAACCGATTCGCGGCCTCGATCCCGACGCGAGCGAGAACCTCGCCAGTTTCTGCCGGCTGGATTATCCCGAGTATGAAATCGTCTTCTGCGTCGATCCGGACGACGAAGCGGTCCTCGCGGTCCTAGCCAAGCTCACTCGCGACTTCCCTCAGTGCCGCATTCGCGTCCTGCACGGTTCCGGACGCGTCGCCACCAACGACAAAGTCGCCAAACTTGCCCGCCTGGTGAACGACGCCGCGCACGAAGTAGTCGTCATCAGCGATAGCGACGTGCGCGTGCGTCCCGACTATCTGCGGCGGATCACGGCTCCGCTCCGCGATCCGAAAGTGGGCGCCGTAACCTGTTTCTACGTCCCCACTGAACTCACTACCTTGACCGACCACTTGCAGAGCGTCGGAATGATGTCCGATTTTTACGCCGGCATTTTGGTGGCCTGGCAACTGGACGGCGTAAAGTTTGCGCTCGGGCCCGACCATCGCCACCACGCGCGCGCGCCTCGACGGATTTGGCGGATATCCGGAGCTTGAGAACCGCCCCGCCGACGACTTACTGGTCGGCCGTCTCATCGCCGAACAAGGCTATGAGGTGGTGCTGCTCAATTACTCCATCGAGACCGTGTGCGATTACGGATCGTTCAGCGATCTGCTCCACAAGCGCCTGCGATGGATCGTGGTGATGCGTCACATGCGTCCCGTGGGGCCATCTCGGTTTGCTGCTGACGCAAGGATTGCCCTGGTCGCTGGCGGCTGTGGCGGTTCATCCGTCCGTGACGGCCGCGCTCGGCTATTTGGGCGGCTACATCGCGCTGCGGATGGCGATGACCTGGATCATCGGAATTCACGGCCTGCACCAGCGCGGGTTGTGGAAACAAATGCCGCTCATTCCGGTTTGGGACGCGGTGGCGTTCGCGATCTGGCTGACCAGTTTCGGACGCAACAGCATCCGCTGGCGCGGCGCCGACTACCATATTCGCGACGGCCAACTGGTTCCGGTGGTGTCGCCTCGCTCCGGCGATTGATATCCCAACTGATCAACCGCCCACTAACACCACGCCCGCTAACACCGCCAGCGCGCCCGCCGCCCTTCGCGTGCCGATACGCTCGTGCAAAACGAACTTCGCGAGCAATGTTTCGAGAACAAAACTCGCCGCGGACGCAGGCACCGCGAAGCTCAGCGGCTCGGCTTGGACCAACGCCATAAAAGAGAAGAACGATACCGCATTGCAAGCCACGCCCAGGATCAGCAAGCGGCGTTGCACGATCGTCTGCAGCAATCGCGCCGAACCCGCGCGCGCTCACCGATTGCTCACCGGCGCGCTTCATTTCGTGGCTCTGCAGCAGGTCGCTCAGCACCGTCGCGGAAACCATCGTGGCCACCAGAACCCACCTCATTTCGCGTGCTCCTCGGGCGGGGTGGTATCGGGCGAAGTAGACCCAACCAACGCGGCTCCGGCGAAAATCAGCAGCGTTCCCAGCCAGCGCTGGCGCGTGACCGTTTCATGCAGCAGCATCTTTCCAAGAAACACTGCAACCACGTACCCGATGGCGGTCACGGGAAGGACGAAACTCAGGTCCGCTATACTGAACAGCGCCATGCGCGTCAGCAGGGCCAGAATCAGGGCAGCAACTCCCGCCGCGACGAACGGGTTCAGCATGGCGCGCAGATAGAGCGACGGATCGATCGACATCCGTTCTGGCACCTGCTTCATTCCCCATGCCATCGCGGAATTCCCGGCGGCCCGGAGCGCGAGGAAAAGCAGCACAAAGAAGTAGGTTTTGAGAACGGCGCCGGAGCGCGTCGCGGGATTCGTCATCCGCCCGCGCGCCGCAGAAGTTTCTCGGCTTCTTGCCGGGGAGGATCGTCGGGAGTCAAGCTGGCGTGCAGATAATCCTGCAAAAGCTTCCGCGCCTGATCCAGATTGCGATGATTTTCGATATCCACCCGGGCTTCGGCAAACGCAACCCTGGGCAGGCTGGGCGCGAGTTTCCTCGCTTGCTCGAACAGCGCATCGCTTTCGGCCAGCCGTCCGCGTTTTGCGACGTAACGCGCCAGATCCAGCACCCGGCCGGCTTGCGTCGGCGCGAGTTCCATGGCGCGGCGAAGATGCGCCTCCGCGGCCACGTAGTCTTTTCTGCGGTCGGCAAGCTGGGCTTGTTCAAACTGATACTCGGGAGGGCGCTCGTTCGCGATGGTCTGTGCGAGCGCCGCCGCTCTTTCCAAGCCACCGCCCAAAAAGCCCGGAGCGTTCAGATAGAAATCGAACAGGTCGTTCTTGGCTTCATGGTTTTTCGGGTCCAACGTAACGGCCCGCTCGAAGCACTGGCGAGCCTTGGAAGCGTGCATCGGTGCCATCAGCCAACCGCTGGTCTCCGCTCGCCGTCCCCAGGCACGGCCAAGCCAGAGTTCGTAGTCGGAGTTATTCGGGGAAATCGCGAGAGCCTTCTCAAACGACTCGGCGGCGTTCTTATAGTCGCCGATCATGAAGTAATTCTTGCCGCTCAAAAGGTAGTTGGCCGCGTCGGGCGCCGGATCTGCAGACAAAACATGCAGCGAGCTCTCATACTCGGTGCTTTCATACAGTGCACTGGCCTGGCGCACGACATCCGGGGAACCACCGGAAGCTACAACTAGAAACAAGAATCCACTCAGTACACGCATAGAGCAAAGCTGGGAGCACTTCCAGTGTATCGCGCTTGCGTTACCCTTCTATCAATGCGCTCCTGGACGCCCACTCTCCTGTGCTGTGCGATATTTGCGAGGATCGCGTACGGACAGACCAACGAACCAGGCATTCCCGTTACTGATTCTCTCGTGATCGCCAAATGCGGAAGCTGCCACGTGCCCGACAAGCAGGGGAATATGCAGCGCATCTCCTGGGAGCGGAGTACGCCCGAAGGCTGGCAGCAAGCTCTGAAACGCATGATCGTATTGAACGGCGTCTCACTCACTCCGCTGGAGGCGCGGTCCATCGTCAAGTATCTGAGCACGGATCATGGACTGGCGCCCGAGGAAGCACAGCCGGTGATGTACGACGCCGAGCGCCGGATTCACACGGAAACCAACATCCCGGACGACAATCTCCGCAGGGCCTGCGCGCGGTGCCATACGTTTGCCCGCGTGCTTTCCTGGCGCCGCTCGCTCGACGATTGGAAACAGCTCGCCGGCATGCATGTCACGCGCTACAAGCTTCCACCCAATGACGAAGCCCTCGCTTTTCTCGCCAAGGCGGCTCCGCTTCACACGCCTGAATGGACGGCCTGGAGCGCTCACGTCCGCACGCCGAATCTGGCCGGGCGCTGGCTGGTCACCGCGTCGATGCTCGGCCGCGGGAAGTTCTACGGCGAGATGCGGGTGGACCCGCTGGGCCAGGCGGATGACGGCGAATTCAACACCACGGTGCGATTGACCTCGGTGAACGACGGCTCGGTCATCGTTCGTTCCGGGCGTAGCGTGGTCTACGCAGGATACGCCTGGCGCGGGCGTTCCAAAGGCGGCCAGCCCGCCGGTTCCGCCCCGGACGACCTGAACAGCGAAGCGCGCGAGGTTTTATGGATCGCGCCCGACGAGTCAACCGCGGAGGGCCGCTGGTTCTGGGGACAATACCAGGAATTCGGATTCGATGTGAAGCTGCGGCGGGCCTCGCCGGGGCCAGCGCTGATCACGCTCGATCGATCGTCTCTAAAAACCGGTTCCGCAGCCAATCGCGTTCGCCTGATCGGGGATCACTTTCCCGAACACATCGCCTCCGCCGATCTCAACTTTGGTCCGGGCGTGACCGTGCAGCGCATTATGTCCACCACCAAATCCGACGTGATCGCGGAAGTGGATGTGGCGCCGGATGCAGCGCTCGGCAAGCGCGACGTCGCGGTCCTCGGTTCGGTCGCGCCGGGAGCCATTGCGATTTACGATCGCGTGGACTACATCAAAATCGCACCGGACTCGGCTCTCGCGGCATTCAGCGACGAATCGCACGCTCTCGGCTATCAGCAGTTCCAGGCCATCGGATATCAGCGGGGCCCGGACGGAAGAATGCACACCGCCGACGATGTGGAGCTTGGCCCGCTCGATCCTGCGGACATCACTTGGTCGCTGGAAGTCTTCTATGCAGTGCCAGGCAGCAACACGGATTTCGTCGGCAAGGTGAGTCCAACTGGCTTGTTTACGCCCGCTGCTCATAGTGCCAACGCCAACTTCGATGTCTGGGTGGTAGCGACCGATCAGAATGAAAAAGGCAAGAATGGAAAACCGCTGGTTGGCAAGGCGTACCTGGTCGTGACGGTTCCAGCGTACACGTTGAACGGGCATCGGTATGTTCGAGATCTGGATCGCTGGATTGATGACGGGCCTGTTCAATGAGTAACGCGCTGCTCGCGTTTCTAGTGGTGACTGCCAGTTTCCTTGCGATACCCGCCGAAGGACATCACGGACTAGCGGCCTTCGACACAGCCGCGCCCGTCACGTTCAAGGGAACCGTGACGGATTTCCACTTCGTCAATCCGCACTGCGTCGTCGAATTCGACGTGAAAGATGACAAGGGCCAAGTGCGGAACTGGAAAGCGGAACTGGGAAGCGCGAACAACTTGGGTCCGAAAGGCTGGAGCGAGTCGTCGATCGAGGCCGGCGACGAAGTAACCATCACCGGCTATCGCGCAAAGAACGGCGCGCCGTCTATTTGGGTCACAAAGATCGCCGTGGCGAATGGACGGGAGCTCAAGGTCGACAGCGCCAACTGAATAGCAGCATAATACGAGAGCTGGAAAGGAGATCGGAGATGAAAACTCTTGCCGCCACCACTCGCCGCGGCTTCGTCAAACAAGCTTCATTTCTTCTGGCCGTGCCCGCCGGATTACTCCCGCGGAGCGCTTGGGGCGCGGACACCAAATACGTAACCGCCGAGACGGCTTTCGGTAAGGTGCGCGGTGTCGAGGCAGACTCGATCAAGATTTTCAAGGGCGTCCCCTACGGCGCGTCAACAGCCGGCGCGAACCGGTTCATGCCGCCGATGAAGCCCGCTGCCTGGCCTGGCGTTCGCGACGCGCTGCACTATGGACCCAGTACGCCACAGCGCGATCCATCGGCGCCGCGAGCTCAAATCGTGGAAACCCAGCCGCCGGAATCGGAAGACTGCCTGGTTCTGAATATCTGGACGCCCGCCATCAACGATGGGCGAAAAAGGCCCGTCATGTTTTGGTGCCACGGCGGCGGATTCGTCAACGGTTCGGGATCCTCGCCCGGCAACGACGGTACCAACCTGGCGCGCCGCGGAGACGTGGTGGTTGTGACCATCAATCACCGGCTCAACGTTCTGGGCTTCACCTATCTCGGCGACGTCGCAGGCGCCGATTTTGCGCAGTCTGGCGATGTTGGCATGCTCGATATCGTTGCGGCGCTCGAATGGGTCCGCGACAACATCGAACAGTTTGGAGGAGACCCTCGCCAGGTCATGATTTTCGGCCAATCGGGCGGAGGCCGGAAAGTCGGCACGTTGCTCGCCATGCCATCGGCCAAGGGGCTCTTCGTCCGCGCCATCATCGAGAGCGGCCCGACCATCAAGTTAGTGGAACGCGATCAGGCGGCCCGCGTTGCCGCGTTGCTGCTCGATCAGTTGGGGCTCAAGAAGGCGGATGTCCGCGAACTCCAGAAGCTGCCCGTGGAGCGAATCATGGGTGCCTACTTCGCCGTGGTGCGCTCCATGCAAGGCGCGGATCAGATGACCATGGGATTCTCACCTACCGTGGATGGCAAGGCGGTTCCACAGCATCCCTTCCATCCGGCGGCTTCGGCAATATCGGCCAACGTCCCGCTCATGCTCGGCTCAACGCGAACGGAGTTGACGCTCCAATATGCCAACGACGACGCCGCGTTTTCGCTCGATGAGGCAGGCATGCGCAAGCGTGTCGAGGACATGCTGCGTGGTCAAAGCGATCGCGTGATCGACGTCTACCGCAAGGCCAATCCCTCGGCGACGCCGTCGGACCTTTTCTTCCTGATCGCGAGCGATTACCGCTATGGAGCGCCGATCATGAAGATCGCTGAACGGCGAGCGGCCCTCGGCGCGGGGCCAGTCTACCTTTACTACTTCACCTGGGAAACTCCCGTGCGAGGCGGCAAGTTGAAGTCTCCCCATACCATCGAAATCCCCTTCGCCTTCGATAACGTGAAAATATCCGCGGGCTTGACCGGCGGCGGAGCTGATGCGATGGCGCTCGCGGACAAAGTGAGCGACGCCTGGATTGCGTTCGCGCGCACGGGCGATCCAAACACGTCCAAATTGCCGCATTGGCCGGCGTTTAACGCCGCGGAAAGGCCCACGATGGTGATCAACAACGAAAGCAAAGTGGTGAAAGATCCGCTGCGGGAACAGCGCCTGGCGATGTTCAACGCAATGAGTCTCACGTGAGCAAGATGAGGCTGATTCTCGCAGCCGGCTCCCTGGCGTTCGCCGCATATCTGTGCGCGCAAAACGCTGGCTCGCTGGCAGGCACTGTTTTCTATCCGACCGGGGCGCACGTGCCTGAGGCGCCCATCCAGCTCCAGAGCAAGGCGACGGGCGCGCTCGCGCGGACGGTCAGCAAGCCCGATGGCAGCTACACGGTCGATGGCCTGGCCCCCGGATCTTACCGGCTCTCGATCGTGATGCCGTGCTGCGCGTACAATCGAGTTGCCCAAGACGTCGTGGTGGAGGCATCGAAAACCGCGCGCCTCGACCTTCGCCTCGTAGAAACCGTCAACGGATCCACTTTAGGCGACGATCCAGGCAGGCTCGCCGATATCATGCGGAAGCGCGCGAGAGTTCCATCGCAGGCGGCGCCGCGGCTCGCGAGCGGAGAGCCCGATCTGTCGGGAGTGTGGGTCGAGAAGGACGATCCCTATCCTGAAGCTCCCGACGTATTACCTTGGGCAGCTGCCCTGATCAAAAAGCGGAACGGGAACTACGGAAAGGACGCGCCGCATAACCACTGCCTTCCCGGCCCGCCTCCCGCGCCCGGCAGCTCGTCGCCGTTTATCGCGAAGTTCGTGCAGACATCTTCGCTGATTGTGATTCTATTCGAGGATAACCCCGGCTTCCGCCAGGTTTTTCTGGATGGACGCGGCCATCCCTCGAATTGGGATCCCACGTGGATGGGACATTCCATCGCAAAGTGGGACGGAGACGTGCTGGTTGTGGACACCGTCGGCTTCAACGACCGGAGCTGGCTCGGCGGCCTGGGTGGAGGCCCGATACCGCACACCGAGATGCTACACATGACCGAGCGCTACCGGCGCGTGAATTTCGGCCACATGGATGCGGCGGTCACATTCGAGGATCCCGGCGCGTTCGCCAAGCCATATCACATGAACGTCGCATTTGATTTGGCTCCGCAGGAGGAGCTGATGGAGTACGTCTGCGAGAATAACAAGCCCGAGCATCTGGTCGGCAAGTAGTCTTCGTTATCCGTGCCCCAGAACCGCTACGACGAAATCCCCTATGTGACCCCGGCGAGGTTCGCCACCCATCCGGACCGGCTGGCTGCGGTGGCACGGCTGTTCGGGATGGACCCCGCTCCGGTGGATCGCTGCCGCTATCTCGAAATTGGCTGCGGCAACGGGAGCCACGTCATCAGTACGGCGTATTATCTTCCGGAGAGCCGCTTCATGGGGACGGACCTTGCCGAAATGCCCATCGCGGCCGGCGAACGCGTGCGCGCCGAACTTCAGATCGACAACCTGACGCTACGCGCGTGCGACCTCCGCGACATCGGCGAGGATTGGGGCGAGTTCGACTACATCGCCGCGCACGGCGTCTACTCCTGGGTTCCGGCCGAGGTTCGCGACACGCTGCTGCGAGTGTGCAAGCAACGCCTGGCGCCCAACGGGGTCGCTTTCATCAGCTACAACACGTTTCCTGGCCGCCTCATGCGGCAGTTTCTGCGGGACTTCATGCTGTTTCATACGCGCGACATTCAGGACAACGCAGAGCGCCTGCGGCAGGCCCGCTGGAGCCTGCAATTCCTGGCCGCTTCGCCGTGGATTCCGGAAGTGTGGCGGCCGCTTCTCGATAGCGACGTCGCCACCGTACTGCAGCTGGAAGACGGCTGGCTTTTCCATGACGATTTCTCCGAGAACAACGATCCAGTGTATTTTCACGAATTCGTGGCGCATGCCGGCCGCCACGGATTGCAGTTCTTAGGAGAGGGCGATCCGCACGAGATGTTCGATCCGCAAAACCTGCTCAAGGAAGTTTCCGGAGGCGTGATCGAGCGCGAACAATACATGGATTTTCTAAAAGCCAGGCGGTTTCGCCAGACGCTGTTGTGCCACCAGAGTCAGAGTCTCGAGCGCCGTCCCCTGGAAGATTGCCTGGATCGGTTTCTATTTTCCTCGCTCTGCCACACCCGGGAAGATGGCAAAATCGAAGGACTGCGAACCGTTCGAATCACGCCGATGCACGAGGCGGTTCATCGCGTGGCCGCGGCGCTGGGCAAGGTATATCCGTTGCCGGTCAAATTCTCTGACCTGATCCCTCACGCCGGCAGCGAAGCCGACCTGCGGGACATTCTCGCCGGCATGGTACTGAGCGGGTTCGCCGATTTCCACGTGTATCATTTTCCCTGCCGGCAGACGGTGTCGCCGAAGCCCGCCGCAAGCCGGCTGGCCCGCTATCAGACGGTCGACTCGCCCAAAGTGATCAACGCTTGCTTCCGCATGGTGGAGCTCGACCAGATCGGCCGCCAATTATTGCGCTTGCTGGACGGATCGCGAACCCATCGCCAGATTGCGGAAGACCTCGCGCGAACGCCCGGCGGCCCGCCTCTGGAGTGGATCGAGCAGCACTTGATGAGCGACCTGGAGTGGCTGGCCCGCGCTACTCTCCTCGAAGCTTAGTTAAGACGCGCCGTGGCCGTCGCATTTGAGCACGCCAAGGTATGCGCTCCACGGACCTACGGCGTCGCGGTATTGATGCGCCATCACCCTGGAGATTTGGTGCAGATGAGTCAGGTCATGGCCGGCCCAGGCCGCGAACAGTTGTGATAGTGTAACTACTCCCAGAGCGGGATGGCGTCCGCGGCGCTCGAAGTCTTCGGGCTGGAGACTCAACGCCCGCAGTTGGTCCAGGCTTTCGGATCGGGAAAGGGCGAACTCATCCAATAGCTGCCCCAGCGATTTCCCTTGACTCGCCCGGACGTATCCCAGACGGTCAAGGGGCTCAAAGGGCTGCGCCTCGCCGGATTGCAGGATCATCCGCGCACGGGTCATCCAATCGGTGCGCTCGGTGTGAATCAGATGGCCGACGATGTCGAACGCGCTCCACGTGTCGCCGCCCTCGTTGCGCAGTGTCCACGTTTCGGGTAGATCCCCGAGCAGCGCGTTGAGAGCCGCGGGGGTACGCGAAAGAAGTGAAATTGTGTGTGTCAGGTTTTGTTCCATCATGTTCCTCGATATGTGTCGTTCTATAGCGTTAGCTATAGAATCATGGCACGCAGTGCGCAAGGCTGTCAATCGTTGTATAGTGGATTTGTATAGTGGCCTCTACAGAACAGAAGGATATGGCGCGCCGAGGACGCCCGCGCGGGTTCGACCGGGAACACGCCCTTCGGCAGGCGATGGAGGTCTTCTGGGAGCTCGGCTACGAGGGCGCCACGCTGACCGATCTTCAGCACGCCATGGGCGGCATCACGGCGCCCAGTTTTTATGCCGCTTTCCGTTCCAAGGAAGAGCTGTTCCGCGAAGCTGTGGAGCTTTACAGCCGGACTCTCGGGCTTCCGATGATGACCGCTCTGGCTGAAACCCCGACCGCTCGCGCCGCCATAGAAGCCCTGCTCAAGGCCGCGGTGGAAGCGTTCACCAAGCCCGGCAAGCCCCGCGGCTGCATGCTGGTACTCGGCGCGATGAATAGCATGCCAGCCAACAAGAGCGTGCAGGAGTATTTGCGCGGCCTTCGGGCCCGCCGGCGAAGAGCCGTCCAGAAGCGGCTGCTGCGGGGCGTGGCTGAGGGCGAGTTGCCGTCTGGCCTGGATCTCGACGCGCTCGCATCCTTCTATACAACAGTCGTGGACGGACTCGCTATTCAGGCGCGCGACCGCGCATCGCGAAAGGCCCTCCGCTCGGCCACACAAGGCGCGATGGCGGCTTGGGACAGGTTGGTCGGGGAAGCCGAAGTTTCTCGTGCAGGGAGGAGACCAAGATGAGCACATTTCAGGAACTGTTAGGCACAGAACTTCAGATTATTCAGGCGCCCATGGCCGGCGTTCAAGGGAGCGAACTCGCCATCGCAGTATCCAACGCCGGCGGACTCGGATCGCTTCCCTGCGCCATGCTGAGTCCTCGATCAGATGCGAGCGGAGCTGTCGACGATCCGCGCCGAGACCAGCAAGCCTTATAACGTGAACTTCTTTTGCCACACGCCGCCAGAACCCGACGCCGTTCGCGAAGCCGCGTGGCGCGCCGCGCTTTCCAAATACTACGAAGAGTTTGGAATTGACCAGGCTAAGATCGCATCCGGGCCGGGTCGCACGCCTTTCAGCGCCGAAGCCGCGGACGTACTCGACGAGTTCCAGCCCGCCTATCGTCAGCTTTCACTTCGGACTGCCCATCGGCCAGCCTGCTGGCGCGCGTGAAAGCTTTCGGATCCACCATACTCGGCTTCGGCAACCACGGTCGACGAAGCGCGTGGCTGGAGGCGCAGGGCGCGGATGCCATCGTCGCGCAAGGTTTCGAGGCGGGCGGCCATCGCGGGATGTTCTTGACGGACGACATCACCACGCAAGTGGGAACGTTCGCTCTGCTGCCGCAAATTGTGAAGGCGGTTGAGACTCCCGGTGATCGCAGCGGGCGGCATCGCGGACGCACAGGGCGTTGCGGCAGCGCTGATGCTAGGTGCCATGGCGGTGCAGATCGGGACCTCCTATATGGTCTGTCCCGAGGCGACGACCAACCCAATCCATCGCGCTGCTCTGAAGAGCGAAGCCTCACGCCACACCGTGCTTACTCGCGTCTTCTCCGGCCGCCCAGCTCGAGGCATTGTAAATCGTATTATTCGCGAGCTTGGCCCAATGACCGATCTCGCGCCCGCGTTCCCCTTGGCAGCGTCGGCGATCGCACCGCTGCGCGCAAAAGCCGAAAGCCTGGGCGATGGAGGTTTCTCGCCCCTTTGGTGCGGCCAAAATGCGACCGGTTGCGCAGAAGTTCCTGCGTCGCAACTGACGCGCGAACTGGCGGGCGTTTCGTAGCGCGCGCGGCCCGTCCTACTTCCCTACCATGTGCTTGTAGTCCTTCTCGTTCTCCAGGCAGTAGTAATCCAGCAGTTCGCTATCCAGCGCCAGGGGCTGCGTCATTTTGACAGTCCACGGCGCAGTGTAAGCCTTCGGATCATCCACTGTGATTTCGATTTCGAGTGTTCCGTAGTTCGGGCGCCGGACTTTCTCCGTCACTTTGGCGGCGTTGGTGAGCGGATTCCCGTCGGAGTCGAGCCACAGATCGTCGCGGAAACCGATGGTGTGGATCACCAGAGCGTCCCCCTCCCACTTGGCGATTGAATAGCCGTTCCAGGTGGGGTTCGGATCTTCGGGAAGCGGCCGCCCATCGGTGAAGATCTGACGATACTGCATGTTGCGCTCGGTCAGGATGATCACGCGATCGGGAACTTCGAAGATTCTCTTGTAATAGTCGTCGGTCCAAATCCTGAGCGCCCCGCGCGGCATGCAACGGACGTTGGGATCGTCTTTGGCATTGTCCGCTCTCCGTTTCTTAACTAGCTCAGCCGCCCATGGCTGGTAGGGCAAGCCGCCCTTCAGGCTACGGGCGATGTTCAGAAACTCCCACCCGATTTGCAGGTCGGTGCAGCGCGAGCCACAAGGGGGACCGATGGTTTCCCATCCCCACATTCCAGAAAGATCCGGCTTGCCGTCGGCCGTGCGCGGCGCGGGCGCGGAGAGGTTTGGCTTGCCGTCGGGAGTGCGCGGTACCCCGGAAGTCGGGTAGCCCAACCATTGAGCAAACAAACCGGATGGAATTGCGGCAATAATCAACGCGGCCGCCGCGTGATGCAGGCACGATCGACTTAGCATGTACGTCTTAAATGTTAGCCCGCGTTGACTGTACCCACAAGTGGGCGATTTGCCCCATTTCTCACCCCCGCCGCTTCGTAACCGCTTGTAAAGTGAGTGCCGCATGTGGCCAGAGGATTTTGGCGCTTCGATTGCCTGTTCGGTTGAGAATATCCGGTTCGGAAATGCACTGGACACAGGCGCGATGGTCTGCAACCGTTCGAGTTGGCGGAATGCGCAAAGGAGGGAGATCCCATGACCGCAGCCGCGGAACCCAAGATCGTGATTGTGGAAGACGAAGGCCTGATCGCGGCCGACCTGGAAAGCCGGCTTAAGTCCGCCGGTTACCAGGTGCCTGGCACCGCGGATTCGGCGCAGCCTGCTCTAAAGCTCATTCGAGAGACTTTACCGGATCTGATCCTCATGGACATCCGGCTCAAGGGGGAGCAAGACGGAATAAAAGTAGCCGAAGTGGTGCGCGAACAGCTCGATATTCCGGTCGTTTACCTCACCGCGTACGAAGATCGGACCACTTTGGAGCGCGCCAGCCGCACGCAGGCCTATGGGTACATTAAGAAGCCCATTGTTTCGGCGAGCTTGAAAGGCGCCATCGAGATTGCTATGGCCAAGCATCGCTACGAGCGCTCGCTGCGTGAAGAGCGAGATTGGGCGATCGCCAGCTTCGGCGGCGTGGCTTGCGCGGTGGTGGTCACCGACGCGAATTCGCGCATCTCCTACCTCAACTCGCAGGCCGAGCAACTGGTCGGCTGGAGCGCCGACAAAGCCCTGCGCCGGCCAGCCACCACCGTCTTGCGTCTTTCCGATCGCGAGACCGGCAAGCCCATTCAGGATCTTCTGACTCCGGTAATGCTCGAAGGTCAGACACTGCCACTGCCTCCGGGCACCTTGCTGCAAGGGAGCGCGGAGCGTCTGTATGCGATCGAGGGGCACGTGGCGCCGCGGTGGCGCAGCGGCCGGGCGGACGGGGCCGTGATTACGTTCACGGACGTGACCCTGTGCCGGTTCGAGAACGATCAGTTGCGGCAGAACCACAAGCAGGACGCGCTAGTTCGGATGGCTGACGGGATTGTCCGGCACCTTCCGCCGCTGGACGCGCTGGCCGAAGCGAGCACGCGCATGCTAACAGCGTTACCTCCCGACAGCGCCTTGATCGAGACGGCCGAAACAATTAAGAAGGCCGCGGCGGACGCTTCCGTCTTAGGCAGCCATCTCCGCAGCTATCTTCATCCGCCGGAGTTGGAATGCCAGCGCCTGAGGCTCGACGAAGTGCTGAAGCGGCTGGGTGAATCGTGGAAAATGATGCACGAGAATTTCGTGCTCCTGACGGATCCTGCCGATCCGATCCATGTTCACGCCGACGAGTGGCAACTACTTCGCGCCCTGGCGAACTTGCTTTTACATGCCCACATTCACATGCGGGCCGGCAATAGCCTGGTGGTGGATTTGTCGAGCGGCGAACCCGAACAACTGGGGCACTGGGCACGCATCCGGGCCAGGTATGTCAGCGCGCAGGAAGACGCTGCGGCGCTGGAACGCGTCTTCGAACCAGCCTGGTCGGGCTCGAGCGAGGACCTGCACGTCACCTACACCTTGGTGAAGAAGATGGGCGGTATGGTCGCGGCTGTCCTGGAAAACGGCAATACCGTAAGCTTGGAGATCTATCTTCCCCGTGCCGGCGCAATGTCCGCTTCCGCTTCCATCGAGGAACCGGAATGCCCCGCCCCGTTGATCGCACCGGATCGCTAAAGCATGTCCACCAGCATCCGCGTTTTGATCTTGGAGGATCATTCCGAAGACGCCGACCTGATGATCCATGAGCTGCGGCGCAGCCATTTCGAGCCGGAGTGGTTGCGCGTGGATACCGAACCGAAGTTTTGCGTTCAACTCGATTGGCGGCCGGATGTCATCCTAGCTGATTACCACATGCCCCGGCTCGACGCCCAACGGGCCTTGGAATTGTTGCAGGAACGCAATCTGGACATCCCGTTCATCGTCGTGTCCGGCGCCATCGGCGAAGACGTAGCCGTGGCGATGATGCGCAAAGGCGCCGCCGATTATCTGCTGAAGGACCGTCTGACGAGGCTCGGACCGGCCGTGAGACGCGCCCTTGGAGAATCGAAGCTGCGGGACGGAATTCGGCAGGCCGAGCAGGCGTTGCGCGCAAGCGACGTCCGCTTCAGTTCCTTCATGAATAACAACCCTGCGTTGGCGTTCGTCAAGGACCAGGACGGGCGCATCCAGTACATGAACAACACTTGCGAGCGGGTTTGGGGCATGAAGTTGACGGATTGCTTCGGAAAAACGAACCACCAGCTTTGGCCGGCTGAAGTGGCCGACCGGCTGCTCGTCAATGACGCTGCCGTGATCGAGCGCGAAGAAGCATCGCAGCTCGTGGATGAAGTTTCGCTCAGAAGCGGCCGCACCGTGCAGATGCTGACTTTCCGCTTCCCTTTCACCGACGCCGACGGAAGACGCCTGCTAGGCGGGGTTTCCATCGACATCAGCGAGCAGGTCCGCACGCAACAAGCCCTGTCGTCCGCGCTGGCAACCAAGGAACTGCTCCTCAAAGAAGTACACCACAGGGTAAAGAACAACCTGCAGATCATCTCCAGCCTACTCTCCATCCAGGCCGAATCGCTCCAGGACCAGGCCGCTACCCGGGCCCTCCAGGATAGCCAGGAACGCGTGCAATGCATGGCCCTCATTCACGAACGATTGAATCGGGACGATGCGCCCGACCAATTGGATTTTCGCGAGTACGTGGAGACACTGGCGCGCGACTTGTTCTATTCCTACGGCGTCGATCGCGAGCGGATCCGGTTGCGTTTCGAACTGGAACCGCTCTCGCTCGGCCTGAGCCAGGCCATCCCCTGCGGGTTGATCCTGAACGAGCTTCTGACAAATTCGCTCAAGTACGCCTTCCCTAGCGAACGGCGCGGCGAAATTTTGATCAAGCTGAGTTGCGGGGAGGACCAGGCTGTCAGCCTGACGGTCGCCGACAACGGCGTGGGGCTTCCCGCGGACTTCGACTGGAAAAGCTCGCAATCCCTGGGCCTGCGGATCATGAGCATTCTGGGACGTCAGTTGGACGGGGCCGTCGAGCGGGAGGAAGGCGCCGGAACTGCTTTTTCGTTGACGTTCCCAAGGATGGGGCCGCCCGAACCTGCTAGTGAAACCATGAACGCCGTGCAGTGATCTTGATGAAACTTGCCTTCCTAGCCCGGCTAGTCCAACCCCATCGAACCAACGTCACAAAAGCACTGCCGAAAAAACAGATTTCGTAGTATCCTTACCCTAATAGTTACTACCTAACATCGGAGAACTTGTGTGAGCACTCAAATACTAGATGAAGAAAGAACGCTCGCTCGATTACAGACGCTCATGAGATCCGAGCATTGGCTCGCCACTTATGTAAGCGATCTTCTGAGCGCGCACGACTTATCCGCGGGCATTGATTTTAGGACCGCCGAGCAATTGCTCTCGGCGGAAAAGGAACAGTTTGAGAAGGATCTCGCGATCGCGCGGCGCATGCTTCGCGTTTACGGCAAGCAGGTGATGGCCGACAACCTGACGCAGAGCGCTTACGCTCCGAGTAACGGCTAAGGCTACCAGCGCTCGCGAAAGGGGTTAGTGCAAGACGGTAATTGGAACCCACGCGTCCGTGTTTTCCCAAAGCAGCGATAGTGTCCCGGCCTTGCCGCCCGTCGCGGCGAGTTCGATCTTGAACGTCTCCACCGGCGAACTGAGCGCCTTGAGGTTCATTTTCACTCGCCCGAAATCCTGAGTTTCGTCGTAGTTCAAGTGAAACTGGCCGGTCTGCTTGTTGATGATCAGCATCCATTGTTTCTCGTTCGGCAATGTCCAGATGCTGTAACTGCCCTTGGGAACTTTCAGACCGTTAATGTCGAGATCCGCTTCGGTGCTGATCTTGGTGGCCCAGTTGGCGCCCGTGCACCACACCTCGCCGTACGGGACTAAGCTTCCCATGATCTTGCGTCCGTACATCGACGGAGCGTAATAGTCAATGTTTATGTGATCGCCGCCAATGACGGCGGCCACATTGGCCGGAGGACTGGTATGGCGTTGTGCTGAAGCTACGCTGGCGAGCGCAAGCGCAGTGAATCCGGCCATGAGCAAGGGTGTAAGTCGAGTCATGCGCAATCTCCACGCCTATGGTAGCTTTTTCAGCGCCGGATTTTTTCGTACTCCGCTTCGAAGAACGCGAGCTGCGCTTGGTTGGGCGCTGGTCCAACCTCGGCTTGATCGCCTAACACCATGGGCCCGGCGCTCTTTTTGTCATCGTAAGCCGGCCACTTTGCCAAGCCCTTTCCGTTCGGATCGCCATTCGCCGCGAAGTTCACCCAATAGGACGAGAGCATGTCCGAGACCCGATGATCCAGATCCGTCCAGGCACGCGGCGGAAGCAAGTTTTGCAACACGTACTGAGCTTCGGCGCCATGCGTCGCTCCGGAACCGAAGCCTCCGCGAGCGGTCGCTCCCGCGGGCGGCGGCGGCTGATGCGTGAAGTAATAGAGGTACGCCTTGGAATGGCCCGTCTTGGTTTGTGCGCGCGCCCATGTTCGCATCACGAACGCCAGTTCATCGCGAAACGCGGCCAACTGCGAAGCATTCGCTTCCTCATCGGAGGCCGCCGGATAAAGTTTGAGAAACGCGTCGGCCTGATCGCCAAATCGAGCGTGGGCACGTTCGATGAATCTCCCGGCAGTGGTCGGCTGCAAGAAAAATGTGCCTTCGTCTTGATTCGATCCATCCAGCAGCGGCACATCGTTTTGTTTGCCTTCAGCGAACGCCACGCCAACATCTTCGGGCAGGAACCAGCCGTCAATCACCGGGCCACCCGCGCGGCCCGCCTTGAGCAAGTCTGTTGCGGGAACGGCCCGCAGTTCGTCCAGCGTCTGCGCGTGAACGGCGGCCGCGATCTTCAGTCCATCTTGTTCGGCTTCAGCCAGAGTGCGTGTCTTTCCGATCGACAGGCCCATCCAAGCGCCGCTTTCACCAACCGCGCGTTGGAACAAGCCCTTCACTTGCGGCGATCCCATCAAGTTCGCGATGCTCGACGAACCGGCTGAATCGCCAAACACAGTCACGCGATGCGGATCGCCACCAAACCCGGCGATGTTCTTCTGGACCCACTCGAGCGCCGCCGCCTGATCCATGAGCGCGTAGTTCCCCGATCCGCGCCCGTCGGACTCTTTGCTCAAGTCGGGATGCGAGAAGAATCCGAACGCCCCCAACCGATAGTTGATGGTGACCAGCACCACACCCTTTTTCGCCAGCGCCTCTCCATCAAATCCAGGCGTCGATCCCGAGCCCGTGGTGTAGCCGCCGGGATGAATCCAGACCATGACGGGCCGCTTGTTGCCGGCCGATTTCGCCGCCGTCCAGACGTTAAGGAAGAGGCAGTCCTCGCTCATGTTGGGCGGCTTCGCATTGGAATTCGCATTCGGAGCACCGCCTCGAAATGCCGGCTGCATACAAATAGCCCCGAACTGATCGGCCGCATGAACGCCGTCCCAGTGCGCGACTGGTTGAGGACCTCGCCAGCGCAGCTTTCCCTCAGGCGCAGCGGCATAGGGAATGCCTCGGAACACCCGCACCTCCGGAGTCGATCCGGCGATCCCGGACACTAAGCCCGAGTCCAGATGCACCGGCCCCTGGATCGCGGCCGGCAATGCAGGTACAAGCGCAAGGAAGACCGGTATCAAACAAGAAGCTACTCGCATAGAAACTCCTGGCGCCCATGATATCTGATCCAGACGCTGTGTTAGGCTTGCGGTTTATGTCCGGAACAGGCCCACGCGCCATTTCCAATGCCCTCAAATGGACCATCTGCGCCGTCGCGGCCATGGGTTTTCTCTTCGACATCTATGTCGTGCTGGTCGGCCCTCTCATCCTTCAACCCGCGCTCACCGAGCTCGGCCATTTGAGACCTGGTACGCCGGAGTATCGCGACTGGGCTGGATACCTCTTCTGGATCCCGCCGCTGGTGGGCGGATTCTGCGGCCTGTGGGGCGGCTATCTCGCCGACCGCTTCGGCCGCCGCCGCATTCTCACCTGGAGCATTCTGGTCTACGCCTTCTCGGCCACGGCGTCAGGACTCGCCGGGCGCCTGGAGACTTTGCTTCTGTTTCGCACGCTTTCGTTCGCCGGTACCTGCGTGGAGTTTGTCGCAGCCGTGGCGTGGCTCGCCGAAATATTTCCCGATGCACGAACGCGTGAAGCGGTGCTCGGCTATACGCAGGCCTTTTCATCGCTGGGCGGCGTTCTCACCGCCGGCGCGTTTTATGTTGCCAATCGCTGGGGCGCAACGCTGCCCGTTATCAGCGGCGAGCACGCCGCGTGGCGCTATGCGCTGATCGCCGGAGTGGCGCCCGCCATTCCGCTCGCCATCATCCGTCCCTTTCTGCCGGAATCGCCACAGTGGGAGCACCAGCGCGTGCTGGGCACGCTGAAACGTCCGAGTATCCGTGAACTCTTCAGCCCTGAGCTGCGCCGCGTCTCCATTATCAGCGCGCTGTTGTTCGCGTGCGCCTACGGGGCCGCCTTCGGAACCATTCAACAGTCGCCGCAGATCACACCGGGATTGCCCGGAGTCGCGCAAATGACGCCGTCCGCCCGCGGGCAGGCGATTTCGAGCGTGCAGGGTACGCAGGAAATCGGAGGCTTGGCGGGCCGGATCGTGTTGGCCGCTCTAGCGCTGGTGGTGGCCGGACGGCGCCGTTTGCTGCGCATGTTTCTGATCCCCGGCCTCGCTCTGATCCCGATCGTCTTCCTCTACACGGCCACGCACAGCCTGGATATGTTTCGCATCGGCATCTTTTTCGCGGGGTTCACCACGGTCGCGCAACTCACGTTCTGGGGCAACTATCTTCCCCGAGTTTATCCCGTGCACTTGCGCGGCACAGGCGAGGGATTCGCGGCCAATGTCGGCGGCCGCATGGTGGGCACATCCGCGGCGCTGGCCACGACGCATCTGGCCGCACTCATGCCGGGAGGCTCGCCCTCGGCCCGTCTCACCCACGCCGCCACGGCCGTCGGCATCGGAGTATACGCGCTCGCCCTCGGCCTCACGTTCCTGCTGCCGGAACCGCCGGCGAAGCTGCCCGAATGACGATCGGTAAACGGATTGTCGGGACCTGGGCCCTATGGATGTGTGCTGTTTTGGCGTTTGCCGCCCGGCCGTTTCTCAAGAACCTCGCGATCTTCCGTGAAGTGGACCCGAAGCTGTATCTGCTGATGCTGGCGGCGCTCGGCGTGGGCGTGGCCGCGGCGGCGGGCTACCACTTTGTGCGGCGCAGCGGATTCTGGCGTTGGGAACCGATCGTGCTTCCCATCGCCTTTCTGGTGCTGTGCGCAATTTACTCTGCCGGGGGCGTCGCCGTGATTTTGTGGATGCTGGCCGCGGCTTTCGCCACCGGAAGGTTTGCAACGGACAGGTTGGGCATCCGGACCGACTGGTCCATCAGCACGCTCGCCGGCCTCGGCATCTTTTCCGTGGTTCTCCTTGTACTCGGCACAAGCCATGCTTTGTATCCGTGGGTGTTTGCGCTCCTATTCACGATTCCTCTGCTCCTGTTCTGGAGGCTTTTTGGCGGCCTGGCCGCGGAGCTTCGAGCCATACGCGCCGGGTGGTCCGACGACCCAGACATCACCGCGCCGCAGGTCAGCATCGCGATGTTCGCCGCGATCGTTCTTGCGCTCATCACCGCCGCCACGCTGCTGACGCCCGCCTGGAACGGAGACACCATCCATTTTCACCTACCCCTGGTACGTGTCTTCGTGGCGGCTCACGCACTGACGGTCCCACCCACGATTCCTTACGGTTACTTTCCGCAGGGGTTTGAAGTTCTTGCGTCGGCAGCGTACGCGTTGGCGGGACAAATTGCCGCTCAATTCGTCAATCCGGCGTTTTTCTGCCTCGCCCTTCTGGTGCTATTTCGAATCGCCCGCGCCTGCGGCATTTCCCGGTCGTGGGCCGTGGCGGGCGTGGTCCTAGCGCTCTCGATACCGGTGGTGCACTGGACCGGCAGCGTCACGAAGAACGATCTGCCGCTGGCTGCCTATCAACTTGCCGCGCTCTTCTGCTACCTGCGCTGGCGCGAGACGCGGCTCTTTCGCTGGATGCTGCTGAGCGCGTTTTTCATCGGGATTAGTTTCGATATCAAACACGTCGCCCTGTTTGGAGCTTTTCCATGGTCGATCGCGTGCGCGTACAGCCTCTGGCGCGAGCCCAGGAAATGGAGCCGTGCTGTTTCACTGGCCGCCGTTGTGCTGGTATTTGGTTTGCTCTGGCAGGTGCGCGCTTACGTGGCTACCGGAAATCCGTTTGCTCCAGCGAACTCCGGCGAAGTAGCGCGCGGCAGAGGGAATCAATTGGAGCACCACCGCTTACGGCGCATCATGAATACCGTCTATGACGTCCATTTTCGGGGTCAAGCGAATTTCCAGTCGCCCACCCAAAATCCGTTGGGCATAGTGCTTTTACTGCTGGGCCCGCTGTGGCTGATCTCCCGTGCCGGAAACTCGACGTGGCGGACGGAGGGCGTGCTGTGGCTCTTTGTGATCCTCTATTATCTGCCTTGGGCTTTTGAAGCAGCCGTGCTCCGATACGCGATTGCTCCGGCAATGTTGCTCGCAATGCTCGGCACGGCCAGGCTCGCGCTGGTTCCGAAGTCCCTGGCGATCGCTGCCATGGCGGCGGCGCTGCTATTTTCACTCCCGGTGGTGATCCTCATCGAGATGGCCCCCGCGCAAATTCCGCTGTTCCTGAAGCAGATCGATGCCGCGACGTTCCTGCGCCGCACACTGCCGCCCTATGGCGCGGTCGAATTCCTGAGCCGGCACGCAGCGGCGTCCGATCAAGTTTCGAGCGTCGGCGATTGGGCCGCGGCGTACGCACCGAACCCCGCCAATTTCCGCCTCATCTATCTCAACGAACGACAATACAAGCCGGCCGCCGTTGTCGGAGTGTTGCAACAGAACACTCGTTATCTGATCCTGCCCCGGCGCCCCAACTTAGCTGAGCTGGAGTCCGCTGTGCGCCAAGTGCGCACGGTGACCCGCCTGTATCGAGACCATGAATTCGTGGTTGACGGGCTGCAGCCTGTGACAGAGTCGCGACCGTAAGAGAGCCGGCGCCCGAGTCCCTAATTCGCCGAGGCTCCGCGTGCGCCCACGTCAGACCCACCGGCCGGCGGGGGCACCGGCCCTTCGCCAGTTCTCGACTGGACGGCGCGGAGCGACCAGAGTAAGCTGCCCATCACAAAAGAAGCGCCGTTATAGAAGTGATACAGCAAGTGAAACGGAAAGGCCGCTAGTGCGAACAGCCGACCGCGCTTTTCGGACAGGAATAAATAGAAGCCGTTGTTGAGCGTGGCCAAAATCACAACCGCGGTGATCACCGCTGCAATGAAGTAGCGGTCCTTCAGGTAGAGCATCGAAACCACCACCACAACCACAATGTATAGTCCGTGGAACCAGGCGTTCAACGAGGCCCAGCGCCCCCGCTTGTCGTAGCGATGCCGCAAGAAGAGCAGCGGCACGATGGCCACAACCAGTGGAATCAAACCGCGCATGTGAATCCGCCAGGCGAACAGCACGATCGCCGCAGCGCCGCCAACCATCGCCGCGCAAACACCGAACGAACGCTGCTCCGCTCCACTCGACCAAAAGCTGCTCAGAAGGATGAACAAAATCGTGAACAACGGGAGCAGGGCATATCCGCCGAAACGAAGCGCGTGGAATGCGGCGTACGCCAACATCAGGTACACCAAACCGATGCTTACCCTCTGGCTGATTTGCAGGTTGAGATCGTTGGGCATTCTCTGATCGCGCAGGATGAGCTCGGTCCATGGGATTCCGCGATCCAGGACGTCGGTCTTCAGCAATCCCCAGAAAGTCCACTTCTTCAGGTGCTTCACGCGAAGATCGCGATCCAGCAGAATCCGGCGGCCCGCGCCGCGCAAGCGATATCCCAACTCGATGTCTTCGATGGCCGGCCGCTTGTAACTGGCGTCAAAACCGCTCATCGCCAGAAATACGTCGCGCCGGATCGCGCCGCAGCCGCTCCAGAACGTGGATGCCTCGCTGCGGGCGTTCTGGTGCACAAAACAATGCATCAGATTTTTGTACTGGGACAGAAAATCCCGAGAAGAGGGATCGTCGTCGTAGGAACCGATCACCGCATCCACCGCGGGATCGGTCAAAGCCGCGGCCACGCGATCCATCGCATCCTGATGCACGCACACATCCGCATCCAGGAAGAAGACGACGTCGCCCGTGGCGGCTTGCGCGCCGATGTTCCGCGCCAGCGCCGGGCCCTCGCGGCCGGACGTCGCGAGTATGCGAACGCCGCGCGCGGCAGCCTTCTGAATGGAGCCATCGTTGGACCCATCGTCGACAAGGATGACTTCACTGGGAGGCGTGGTCAGGCGCCCAATGGCGTTCAGACACTCCTCCAATTGCGTCCCGCCGTTATACGCCGGGATCACAACCGAGATCTTAGCTGTCAATCTGTCTCCGATACACCCGAATTCTTATTTTCCAGTGTACACGCTTTCGCGCGCGTCTTTCACCGGATTAGCGTGACAATAGCCGGCAATCCTCATAATGCACGCACCGCCTAACCTGCCCTTGCTAAAATTTGGATTGCTCAGCTAGAAGTACGTACAGGCGAAGGTGTCAGCCTTGCAGGATGGACGACAGTTCGATTGGGGACACAGGCAAGCGCTCGACCACCTGTTCAGCATTGCTTACGAGGAGCTGCGGCATATCGCAGCGTCGGTGAGACATTCCGGTCCGAACGCGGGCATCAGCACGTCGACGCTAGTCAACGAAACGTGGCTGAAGCTGGTCAATTCCTCCAAGCTGGAGCTGAATTCCAAGCTGCATTTCATGTGTGTGGCCGCAAAAGCCATGCGCCAGATCGTGGTCGACATGGCCCGCCGGCGCGGCGCGTCTAAGCGCGCAGCCCTGTTTGTCACGTTCGACGATGCGCTGGGCGTGCCTGTCGCGCGCAACCGGGATGTGCTGGCGCTCGATACGGCGCTCGAGGAACTCGCCCGTCTGAATCCACGCCAAGCCCGCACGGTGGAACTCCGTTTCTTCGGCGGTTTGAACGTTACGGAGATCGTGGCGGTGCTGGGTGTCTCGGAAAGCACCGTCGATCGCGATTGGCGCGTGGCACGCGCGTGGCTCGAAGCCGAAATCCGCAGGGAGCGCTGATTGCGATGGACAGCTCACGCTGGGAACGCATCCAGGAGATCTTTCATCAGGTGTCGGATCTGCCCGCCGGCGAGCAGCAAGAGCGCTTGAAAACGGCCTGCGGCGGCGATGAAGCTCTGCTGGCCGAACTCGGAGCCATGCTGGAGCAAGACGCACGTGGAGCGTCAATTCTCGACGCAGGTTTGCCGCCAATTGCGCACACGCTCCTGGATCGCCCTCGTGCTCTGTCGGCCGATAACGATTTTGGGCCGTACCACATCATCAAGCCGATTGGCGAGGGCGGAATGGGAATCGTCTATCTCGCCAAACGCGAGGACATCGGCAGCCTGGTCGCGATCAAGATCCTCCGGGACGGGTTGCTCTCGCCCGAGCGCCGCCAGCGCTTCGCCAGCGAACAGAAGACATTGGCCCGCCTTGAAAATCCACTGATCGCCCAGATACATGACGCAGGCACTTTGGGCGACGGGACGCCATGGTTCGTCATGGAGTACGTGGAGGGCAAGCCCATCACGGAATACTGCCGTGAGCGCGCCAGCTCCATCGGCGAGCGGCTGCGCCTGTTTCGATCCGTTTGCGAAGCCGTGCAATTCGCGCACCGCCAAGCGATTATTCATCGCGATCTCAAGCCATCCAACATTTTGGTGAAGAGCTCCGGGCTGGTGAAGGCCGATGGAACCGTGAAGCTGCTGGATTTCGGTATCGCTAAGCAATTGCAGATTACCGGGGAACAAGTGGCGCAGACGCGAACCACGTTCCGTCCCATGACGCTTCCCTACGCGTCGCCCGAACAGATTCGCGGCGATTCGCTTGGAACGCAGAGCGACGTATATTCCTTGGGCGTCATTCTCTATGAGCTGTTGGCGGGTCAGCTGCCATTCGATTTTTCGAACCGGAGCGCGGCGGAGGCTGAGCAGACCATCCTTCAGAGTGAGCCCGAGCCTCCATCAACGGTCGTTGGCCGCAAACGAGCTGTGCATGCCGATAAAGCGGCCTGGAGCGAGCTCGACATCTTGTGCCTGACGGCCATGCACAAGGATCTGCAGCGGCGCTACCGGTCCGCCGAAGCGCTGATCCGCGACATCGATCACTACCTCAAGGGCGAGCCCCTGGAAGCGCGACCCGACAGCATGCGCTACCGGCTGCGCAAGTTCGTCCGCCGCAACCGGCGCGTGCTTGCAGCGGCAACCGCAGTCTGCGCGATCTTCATCGGACTAGTGGTGTTCTTCGTCGTTCGCCTTGCGCGAGCGCGCACCGCCGCTTTGGCCGAAGCCACTCGCACGCAGCGCATCGAACGGTTCATGTTGAATCTGTTTGACGGAGGCGACAAGACGGCAGGGCCGTCGGATAGCTTGCGGGCCGTAACGCTTCTGGATCGCGGCGTCCAGAATGCCCGGACGTTGAACGCGGAACCGGCGGTGCAGGCGGAGTTGTATCAAACGCTTGGGAACATGTATCAGAAGCTCGGCAAATACGACCAAGCCGACTCCCTGCTGCACTCATCCCTCGACCGGCGCAAGTCCATCGCGGGGCCAGAAAGCCAGGACGTGGCCGAAAGCCTGGTGGCACTGGGCGCGTTGCGGCTGGATCAAGGCAAGCTCGCGGATGCCGAGAGCCTGGTGCGCGAAGGGCTGACCATCGACCGCCGGCACTTGTCGCCGCAAGATCCTTCCGTCGCGAAAGCTGAGTCGGCGCTCGGGCGGATCGAAGAAGAGCGCGGCGCATACAACGACGCGGTCAAAACCCTCAACGAGACAATTCAGATTCAGTCCGCCAAGAACGAAATTACAACGGACCTTTCCGAGAGCATCAACGAACTGGCGACCGCGCACTACTACCTTGGCCACTACGCGATGGCGGATTCGCTCTATAAGCGCGGGCTGGCAATGGATCGCCAGCTTTACGGCGCCGTTCATCCTCGCGTCGCTGACGATTTCTACAACTTGGGTCTCGTGCAGCACGATCTGGACAACGACCACCAAGCGGAACAAGATTACCGGCAGGCGCTCGAAATCAAGCAATCCTGGTACGGCAAGGAGCATCCAGACACGGCGCTGATCATGGCCGCCGTGGGTCAGGCGCTCATTTATCAGGGCCGGTACGACGAAGCGGCGGGCGTCCTCGAAGAGGCGTTGGCCATTCAGGAGCGCATCTTCGGGAAGGTGCATCCGCAGGTCGCGATGGGGCTCAATATCCTGGGCCTGCTCGAACTCCGGCGCAAGCACTTGAGCGAAGCCGAGAAGGATTTCACGCGCATGGCGGATATTAATCGCGCGGTGTATGACGACCGGCATTATCTTGTCGGCATCGCGCTGCTCAATCTCGGCGAGGTGTACCTCGAAGAGAAAGATATTCCCCGTGCCGAACGATCGTATCGCGACGCGCTGGCGCGCTTCACCGAAAAGCTTCCGCCTGGGCACCCCAACACGGCAATCACGCAGGTCCGATTGGGCCATACTCTGGTTTTGGAAAAGCAATACAAGGAAGCCGAGGGCCACTTGCTGGCCGGGTACCAGGTGCTGGCAAAACAACCCGGCCCGCAGAACAGCCGGATGCAGACCGCCCGCAAGGATCTGGCTGCGGTTTATCAAGCGCTGAACCAGCCCGATCAGGCCAAGAAGTATCAAGCAGAGCTCGCAACTGGCCCGCCTGAGCCTGCGTCCAACCCAAACAAGCACTAGTCGCCAGATTTTTTTCCGCCCCGCGTGACGGTTTTCCTCGGTCGATTGCGTGTTCCTCAGATAGAGGGACATCGTGATCCAACGAGAAAAGCAATCCGGTATGTTCGCGCTGGTGGCGTGTATTCTTCTCTTCGCGGGCGAATCTATCCACGCACAAGCGCCGCCCTTCACTTACCTAACGATCCCAGCCGACAGCAGTATTGAAACGGACTTGATGAGTACGTTTCCCACCGGCAACTTTACCGCGCACAATCCATTGGCAACGCCGTTCAGCATACCTTCCGCGCCTGGTAACTGCGGGCCATTCTCTAACTCGCCTTGCAACTATTACCGGTTCGGACTTACCGACAAGGGGACCAGCATCACGATCCAGGCTTCGGTCTCAAACCCGACCGACGTCTATACTCTGATGAACGCGTACGACCCCGTACAAGGACAGCAACTCGCCACGATCAAGTTCGTTGGCTCCGCCGGCGCGAGTATAATCTTCCCGCTCATTGGCGGCAGGGATATTCGGGACGTCCGCGTGAGCACGTGGGCAGACACCTTGGCAAACGGAGTGCCGGGTGTCCTGGCACTCAACGCGTTCTCGTGCACTGTTCCCACTACCTGCACGGACGCGAGCGGAATTGGGCCGCCCGGCAATTACTTTCTCGACGAGCAGCATTTCTCGCTCGGCTCGACCTTCGCCGGGCAAACGTTGACGCAAATCATCCTTACCGATACGTTCAACGGATCAGAACCTATCCTGATAGGCCTTACCGTGGGATCAGCCGCACTGCCCGCGATCAACGAGAACGGCGTGGTCAACGGAGCCAGCTTCCAAGCGGGAATTGTTCCGGGTTCCTGGATGACCATCCTCGGAACCAATCTCTCCTCGAAGACGGATAGCTGGGACGGCGCGATCAAGAACGGCAACCTGCCCGCGTCGCTGGATGGCATCAAAGTCAGCGTTGGCGGGAAGCCTGCCTATATTTCGTACCTCAGTCCCACGCAGATCAATGCGGTGGTTCCCAACGTAGGGGCGGGAACGGCGCTGGTGACCGTCACAAATTCCATCGGGGACAGCGCAACAGTCAACGCGGTCGTACCGGCGGTCCAGCCGGCCTTCTTCCAGTGGGGCAACTATGCAGCCGCAACGACGCTGGATTACAGTCTCGCGGTCAAGAACGGTACGTTCCCTGGCGTGACTACCACGCCGGCCAAGCCCGGGGAAGTGATTGTTCTCTGGGGAACCGGCTTCGGCCAGACGAGTCCTTCGGCGCCCGAGGGCGTTGAGACGCCGTCCGGCACTACGTACAACACTGCGAATACGGTCAGCGTCAAAGTAGGCGGCGAGACAGCCACGGTTTACGGCGCGGCGCTGGCGCCTGGATATGCGGGGCTGTATCAAGTCGCTATCCAGATTCCAGCCTCGCTCGCCGACGGCGATTACCCGGTGATCGCGACAATCTCCAATGTGCAATCGCCTTCGACGGTCCTCATTACTGTCCAAAAGTAGCGGCAGGAGAGTCCAAACATGATTCGACGAGACAAGTACGGCTGCGCGTACTTCATTTTGCTCGCAGTTTTCCGGATCCCAGGGCACGCGCAAGGTCCCAATAGTTGGACCACCGGCGCCGACATGCCGACAGCGAGCCTGCTTCCAGCCATCGGCGTGATCGGCGGCAAAGTGTACGCGGTCGGCGGCGCTGACAGCAACAACGCCGACATCAACATAAACCAGATCTACGATCCCGCGGCCGATCGCTGGTCGACCGGCGCGCCGATGCCAACCCCGCGCTACGGCGCAGCGGGCGCCGTGATCAACAACATTGTCTACGTGATTGGAGGAAAGCTGAACGGCAATCAATTGAAGGCCGTGGAAGCTTACGACCCCTCGACTGACACCTGGTCCACGAACTACTCGCCGATGCCCACCGCAAAAGACAGCATTCACGCCGTGGTGAACAACGGAATCATTTATATCGTGGGGGGCTTTAACAACGGCGGCGGCCGGCTGAGCAACGTGGAAAGCTACAATCCCGCGACCGATACTTGGAGCGAAGTAGCGCCTCTTCACGTCGGCAAGTCCGAGGTGGCGTTGGGGCTAGTGGGATCCACCGTCGTGGCTGCCGGGGGCCTGACGAACTCCGGTGTAACTAGCGACAACGAAGAATACAACGTGTCGAGCAACTCTTGGAAGACCTTGACGCCGGATCCCACCGCCCGGCAGGCGAGCTGCGTAGGCACGATCGCAGGGCAATTGTACGTCGCAGGCGGATCGAATAATTCCGGGCCAGTGAATGTGGCCGAATCGTACAATCTGGCCGGGAATCATTGGACCACCCTCGCGCCGATGCCTCAGGCAACAAATGGACCGGGTGGAGCCGTTGCGGGCAATCTCCTCTATTGCTTTGGCGGAGCGATTACCGGCACTGGAGCTCAGGGGTCCACGCGCTCCGCCAAGGTCTGGATCTACCATCCGGGCCCCGCTCCACAGCCTGCGATCAGCGCGGGCGGCGTCGTGAGCGCGAGCGCGTTCGGAGCATTTACTTCCGTCGCACCCGGTTCCTGGATCGAGATTTATGGTTCGAATCTCGCGCCGGACACGCAGTCCTGGGCCGAGTTTTTCCGCGGCATCAATGCGCCCACGTCGGTGGATGGAACTTCGGTCACCGTCGGCGGACAACCGGCGTTCATCGATTTCGTCAGCCCCGGGCAAGTGAACGCACAGGTTCCTTTCGATGTAGGAACCGGTCCTCAGCAAATCACCTTGCAGACGCCCGCTGGGAACAGCGCGCCCATCGACATCACGGTCAACGCGACAGAGCCGGGACTCCTGGCGCCTCCATCGTTCAAACTCGCAGGCACCCAATATGCCGGGGCGTTGTTTGTCGACAACGCTTATGTACTACCCGATGGCGCGATCTCCGGCCTGAACTCGCGGCCAGCCAAGCCTGGTGACACCGTCATCTTCTATGGCGTCGGGTTTGGGCCGGTGACGCCTAGCATTCCCGCCGGCCAGGTTGTGCAGGAGGCGAACAGGCTCGTGTCGAAGTTTGAGATCTCGATCGGTGGAATGCCGGCCACAGCGAACTACGACGGCCTCGCCCCAGGCTCCATCGGCCTGTATCAATTCAATGTCGTGGTGCCCACTATTGGAAACACCGATGCGGCGCCCGTGACATTTACACTGGATGGCGTCCCGGGGACTCAAACCCTGTATATCCCAGTTCAGAACTGAAGAGTCCGCCACCGGCTTTCGCATCCGGATGAGCGTTGAAGTGTTCTAGAATCAAGTAGGATTCAACCGGGCGGTTAGCTCAGCCGGTTAGAGCGCCTGCCTTACAAGCAGCGCGACCGTCTCCAAGGCTTCTTTACATCCATCTCCACTTTCAAGGATTACAACAACTTGGGGGATCTGCTTTTTCGCTCAAAGGCAACCCAAGTCGTGTCAACCCGGAGGGCTTTGACACGGTTCTGCCACGGTCACATGGGGTGAACCCCTCCACTAAGACAATCCGCGATTGACACACCTGCCATTTTTGACCCACCCCGGTTTTTGAGACAGGGTGAAAGTTGAGATTGAGACCATTGGATATGGTCCGCAGCCCCGTGTTTCCGGCCTGCTGTGGCCTAAAGTGTGCCTTCTCGTCCATGATTGTATCAGCCAACAGATAACTTCCCGGTGAATGCCCGGAAGTTGGCCCGGCCGCGATTGGACCACGCTCGCGCGCTTGATGTCCTCGCTACACAGAGGTAATGTCCTAACGGCTTTAGCACCGATAATGCCGACTAAAAGGACCTACTATGAACGATTTGATTGTGGTGGCAAAGATCGCGCAGTGGCGCAAATCGAAGGCGCGCGCTCGACAGCGTCTCCTCGCCGATTACGAGGCGGGTTCGCACAACTTCGATGCCCAACTGAGTGGTTGGCGATAGAACGCGTGGACCGCGTCGACTGTTAGTGCGCATGGGCACCCCTGCCGACGGTGGATCGGAGCGACTGAATCAATGGGAGGCATCCGGGCGAAGTCTCGGGCAAAATTGCTCCGCGAGTGCGCTGCTGAGCCCCGCACTGCGTGCGCTTGCCAGGCGGTTGCTCTGATGATTCGGCCAACGTAGCGCCGTTGGGTCTCAGCAACATGGCGATGACTGCGGCCTTCTTGTTGGCGCGCTTGGGTTGGGGTTTGCGTACCGCTTTTTTCGGCTGGCGCGTCTTCTTCGCGGGCTTGGCTTTCTTGCCAGCCGTGTGCATGCCCTTCACCTGCGGAGCGTCAGGTTCCGTCGTCGTCGTTTTCTCTGCGTCGATCGTGTTCGTGCTCATCGTGTTTCTCCCGGACCGGGTTGCGGTCATCACATCGATCACTCAGGTTCGTAGACAGTGCAACTGAATCCTGGCGATTAGGTAGGAGGGCATAAAGTCCACGGGGATCAGGCTGATGGTCGGGCCTTGGTCCTTTTCTATTTGCCCGACAAAATCGGACGGAGGGTCGACGTGAGATACAAATGTCGGTGACTGCGTCTGACGGGTGGCGCCGCGTTAACGCTGTTCCCCAGGTTGATTCGTCCCAATCATGAAATCCACTATCTTCGATAAATTCCGAGGCATCTTGGCATAAAAGGAGGAGGCCACAACGCGCATGTTCGCCAAGTAGTTGGTACTCCTCGTCATGCTGTCAGGCGTGAGCCGGTACCAGAAAAGTGGAAGCGGCAAACTAAGAAGAGTAAGCCCTTCCAGCCTCGCCCGCAGGTGGAACTGCCAATCCTCGAGTGCCAGGCCGTGGATTTCATGAAAACCACCAATGCGCTCGAATAGGTCGCGCTTGTAAATAGCCGTCACGTCGCCGAAACAGTTCTGGATTAAGCCGAGCTCAATTGGACCGCCCGGAAAACCCCACCGTTCGCCATTGATCAAGGAGTTCAAACTGGGCTCGCCAGCCGGATCCCGGAGGAATTGCATCTGGCAACTCACGATGTCGGCCTGAGAGACATGCGCGGCCCTGCGGAAAACCTCCACCAGATTGGGAAAGGGAACGTTGTCGTCATCTAGAAAGATGACAAACGAACCATCAGCATGCCGCACGCCCTCGTTGCGCGCGGCTCCCACATACCTATTGCTCTGCCTGACGACCTTAATGGACAATCCGGCCATACCGCGGCGGCGCGGTCCAGGAAAGCTTTCGCCGCATCGCTCTTACTTCCATCGTCGACCAGCACGACATCGAAATGCCGATCAGTCTGCACTGCCAGAGCGCGCAGGGTTTGTTCAACCAAGCGCGGGCGTTCGTAATGTGTGACGACCACCGTTGTGTCCGAACTTTTTGTCGACGGCGGCGATTGCGAAGCTATTCTGCTTTTGGGACCCTGTTCCGCAAACCAGGCCAGCCATCTCGCAGCGATATCGCGCTCGTCGTAAGCGGCCCGAGCCGGTTTCCAAGACTTGGCGGAAAGTACATCTCGCAGCTTTCGTGCCAGGGATTGCGGCGTCGGCTCGAAAAGACACCGGGCCCAATCTTCGGAGTCGATCAGTTCTGGAATTCCGCCTGCGGCCGCGGCGACAAAAGGCAACCTGAGTTTGAGACATTCATAGACCACACACGGGGAATTGTCGACCAGGGAGGGGATAACGGCAATACCGTTGGTTGTGAAAAGAAACGCCAGCGCCTCCTCGGCGGACAGGCTGGCGTGAAGACTGAGGCCTTCCACGAGATCCGGGCGATGCTTGGCGACAAATGCGCGAATATCCTCCAACGATTTGTGCGCCGCATGTCCCAGGAAGGTGAGCTTGAACCGGAAAGGCTTCAACTCGTCCGAGGCGAGGGCTGCAAGAAAGATGTTGATCCCCTTGCGCTCCTCCCAACGTCCGAAAAAGACCAGATGCGAGGCAAGGCCTGCATGTTTTGCCAGCAGTACTGGCGATGGCTGTTAGCCAACAAGTCCGGGCCACCAAGGAAGTAGGGGATAACATTAGTGTTCTCAGGTATCTTCCAGCCCGCTCCGCGCATCCATTCGGCCAGGTAGCAAGAAGGGCTTACGACAGCGTCCGCCAACTCCACCGATTGTTGCTCCATGTGCATTACGGCCAGGTCGCCGGGACCCTTTGGAAAGGTTGGATTTACCTCGAGAATCCAGGACGTGCTTGAATGTGTAATCACGGCAAGCGTGGTATGAGCGAAGGCAAGCCCAGTTCGCTTTGCCACCACGCAGTATCCCAGGGCCCTCCACTCTTGAAACAGGATGACATCAAAATCCTCGTATTGAAGCTGCTCGTAGATTTCCACGGGCTGCCGCATCCAGGATGGATTCGTATGTGCTGGTGAAACGGGATGACGACAAATGGTGATGTTGGCGGCCAGAATAATCTGAGGCCCGGGGGCTGATTGGATCGAGTGGCGCGCTGTCGGAGAAGAACAGAGTCACGCAATGCCCGTTTTGAGCGAGCAAGAGCGCCAAGTGTGATGTGGCGGTGCCTATTCCGCCGTTGCGGCAGGCCCCCGATATTTCATTGCAAACCAAACAGATTTTCATCGCTTTATCTAACTTGTTCAGTGGCTCCATATCCGCAGCAGCAGCTCTCGGAAGGCGCGCAACGGAGCCGTCATTCGCCACGAGAGAGGATCGCAAGTCCGCCCTGTCCCGCTCGGCACTGGACAGTGCGGCCTGGAGGGTTTCAACCTCCCGGACAAGCGCGTTCCTATCCGATTCCAGCACCTGTATCCGGGATCGTTCAGTCTCTCGCTCGCTGCGCATTTTGTTCATGAGCCCCCATACCTCGGAGAGAACGCGTCCGTTGAAATCGCCCTGCGCCGTGAGATCCGTCTGAAGTTCGGCGGTTCGGACAGTAGCTTGCAGAAAGTCCGCGCTCTTCTGCTCCAGTTCTTCTTGGCGCCTAGCCAACTCGCCAGCCTGCCACCGGAGGAGGTCAGGGTGGGCGCGATGGACGGTATCGGAATCTTGCTCGCCTCGGAACGGAGGAAATCAAGCGTTGGGCTCGCCTTCCTGTTCACGAACAAAAGCATGTTCTGACGGTACCAAGCCGGGATTCCGCTATCGCGCCAAATCAGGGGCCGAATAACGTCCGACACATCGTCCGCCGGCTCGGTCGAACAGCGCTTGCCAATACTCGGGCGGCTGCTCGTTTAGGTGCTGCAGACCTCCCTGGCCGGGAATGGCGGCGGAGAACAGAACCACATCGGAATGTCGCACGCAATTTGACACCAGCGTGGCGGCTCCATCTGGCGGAATGTGCTCAGCAGTTTCGAGACAGAGCACGACATCAAAGCGCCGCTGCAAATGATGCCGGTGCGGTCTAGCGTCGCGTTGATAATCGCCGAGGCCGGGACGAGCAGCTCGTTTGGCCCGAATGCCTCAATATCTACCCCTAATATTTCACGGCCCGGCTTGATGAGTGCGGCCTGCATCCAAGCACCGATGCCACACCCCGAGATCGAGAACCGAGTTAATGCTGAAGAGCCGATAGAGTACTTGAATACAATTGTCGCGGCATAGCGGTTCTGATTCAGCAACTGCCAGTGCTCCATCAGATGCGAACACGGGTCGAGGCTGGCCATTTCGGGATGGGTCATGGCTTGGAGATCGGGTGAAAGGGATCGTAAGCATTGCACAGAATGGAAACCCAAGCCAGTTCGTTTTCGAGGGGCTGGGTCCGCAGCCAATACATCCCTACTAGGATATACGAGCGGCACGTGCAAAAGTCGAACGCATCACCGAACGGTCCGAGACAGAGACCTCAGCGCTAGGTTGCGCGGCCCTTCATCATCCAAAAGCTCGCGCCCCAGAATGGCTGGATGCTGCCATACAGTTCCCTGATCTCCGCTTCCCGCTGGTGCGCGATGAATGCGTTAGCAATTTCGATCCTATATGCCGAGTTGTGCATCAGGAAAGCTTGCAAGACGAATTGTTCGTTCCAGCTCTGGAGCCTTTCGAGGAGCCATTGCCTTGGATAATCCTTTGGGAAAAATATATCGTGGATATGGATTCAAGGGCACCTTTCCACACCCTAGGCAAGACTTGAAAGAAAAACCAATTCACATCGCTGGCTGTGTGACAACAATGAGAGCCATCGTAGAAGAGCACCCTCGCCCGGCCCCAACCTTTCAAACCACTCCAGCGGGCAACGCTGAAGGATGGTTTCCACGCGGCGCCAATCGGGTGGGAGCTTCTCCAGGAGCTCATGCCTGGGGTATGGTTCGACCAACGTCACCTCGGTCGTCCGTTCGCTGTTCTCCGCGAGGTTCTTGCGTAGGGCTCGAGCCGCCAGCAGGGACGAAAATCCGCAGCCGACCTCGATAAGCTTGGCAGGCTTCCGGGAACGCAACAGCCCGTACTGAACAATGGCATCCGCGCTATTCCAGAAATTATTCTGCCAATAGAAATCCGAGCCGGAATCTGCGTGATCGGGGATATCGGTCAACTCAACGATATACTGAGACACCTCCCGGGCCACGTCCAACTGATGATCCACGCGCCAGTCGATATCGAGAGGAACGGACCGGCTATTCCATAGATCCTCGTTCTCTTCCAGAAATTGAAGCCGGTTCAGCGGACTGTAATAATCCAAAGGCTCCAACCGGAAACCAAAACCTTCCAGAGTCCGGCGAGAGGGCCTCCCTGGAGAGTTTTAAGGGCTGCCACAATCGTTTCTGGATCTGTCATCCCTCCGATTATCTAATATTCCCGTTTCACGGCCCAACGGAACAGCCAGGCGACTCATCACCTGGCCCGTGTTAATAACACCCCTTGACGGTCCATCCTAGCAGGCCCCGGCACGACACAAGCGTGGATAGGACGACATCCCCCTGCTGGCCGCCCATAAACCAGGCGGTGATTTGCCGGCTGGTTGCGTTTTGCCAAATGAGGTCGGAATGACCATCGCTGTTGAGGTCAACGATTCCCGATACCGTCCAGCCCGTCATCATTCCCGAGCTAAGCCAGTTCCAGGATTGATAGACATTTCCCAACGGGCCGCCCATGTACCAGACCGCCACCTGCCCGGTGCTTTGGTACTGCCAAACCAGGTCCGGATGTCCGTCCCCATTGAAGTCGGCTGCACCGACCAGGTTCAAACCGGTCATGTTTCTGGCGGCCAGCCAAGCCCAGGATTGATATACGTTCCCGAGCGGGCCGCCCATGTACCACACCGCTACCTGCCCAGTGCTTTGGTTCTGCCAGATCAGGTCAGGGTGTCCGTCACCATTGAAATCGACTGCGCCCACAAACGTCCATCCGAGCATATTGCCGGCGCTCAGCCAGCCCCATGACTCATACACGTTCCCCTGAGGGCCACCCATGTACCACACCGCCACCTGCCCGGTGCTTTGCAACTGCCAGATCATGTCGAGAATGCCATCGCCATTGAAGTCCGCCATACCGACCAGCGACCAATCAGTCATCAGGCCCGCGCTCAGCCAATCCCACGATTCGTAAGTACTTCCCTGAGGGCCACCCAAGAGCCACTGTGCCACCTCGGTCGTGGAGTCCTGCTGCAAGATCAGCTCACGGACGACATAAGTCACTTGAAGGGCGAACCCGTCGGAAGGTGCGCTTTGCGTGTCAAACGCGGCCAGTGTTGCGAAATTTGAGGACGAGGTCGTGCCCGTAAGGTATAGTTGCGCCGCTGGAATGGCTCCTGCCGCGTACGCGCGGTCATCGCCGGAACCACCAAAATAGCTGGAAAAGACCAGGCCGGTCCCTTGGGGGTTCAGTACCGCCGCAAAGGCATCGAAGGAACCGGCAAAGGCGGTTTGAATGGCCTTGAACACCGGAAAGTTGGTGGACGTGGTGAATCCCCCGATCACTGCGCGGCCGAGTTGGTCCAGGGCAATCGACGTCGCGCTATCGGTGCTCGATCCACCGATCAGAGTTGAGTATACGAGGCTGCCTCCACCAGGGGAAATTTTCGAAACAAACGCATTGTAGAGGCCATTTAGGGAGGTCTGGAAAGCCTGGGAAGTTGTTGGGAAGTCGGCGGAGGCCGTCGTTCCGGCGACGTACGCAGCGCCAGCCGCATCAACAGCGATTGCATCGCCTTTGTCCAAGGTTGTTCCTCCCAGGAATGTCGAATAGGCGAGAGCCGAGCCAGCCGAGTTGATCTCGGACACAAAGGCAGTCGCCGTTCCGCCGAGCGCGTTTCGCAAAGGCGCTTCGGTCGGGTAATTCAGCGAATAGGTGGTGCCGGTAACATAGGCGTTATCTGCGGTGTCGATTGCGATGCCTGAACAACTGTCGAAAGCAGAGCCACCCAGAAATGTGGAGTAGACCAAGGCCGTAGCGGTGGCATTCAATTTAGATACAAAGCAATCGGAAAGCCCTCCGCCATATGCCACTTGGACGGCGCCGGGAGTTACGGGAAAGCCGGTCGATGTTGTACTTCCCGCCACGTACACTGCAGTAGATGCATCCACAGCGATCGCGAGTGCGGAATCGGCGCCCCCGCCTCCCAGATACGTCGAGTACTGCAACGACCCCCTGGGGTTGACTTTGAACACGAAAGCGTTCTGCGGGCCGGTCAGATGTGTACTGAGAACCCCGCTGGTGGCCGGAAAATTCGTAGAAGCAGTTACTCCAGTAACATAGGCATTGCCCTGCGAGTCAACGGCGATTCCCTGTCCGGAGTCATTGCCGCTTCCGCCGACAAAGACGGCATAGACCAACGTTCCGGCGTTGCTTAGCTTAGCGACAAAAGCGTCCTGCCTGGATCGCACCGGCCCCGGACCGCCGGTCAAGGTCTCGGACGAAGACGATCCGGTCACGTAAAGGTTGCCCGAGGCGTCCGTTGCAAGAGCCTGAATGGTGTCAAATCCCGGCCCTCCGACCAGCGTGCTGAAGTTGAGCAGGGGATCGATTACCAGTGTGACGTTGCGGTCATAACTGATGGGACGAATGCGAACCAGGCCGGTAGGTTGAACCACGTAGTCGCACGCGATCGAATGTGATTGGCCAGATTGAAGTTGGAACGCATGCGGACGGGCCTGCTCGAATTCCACGCCTGCGGCGTCAATCGTCAGCGCGCCATCGGAACCGAGGGCCAGCCTGGCGCGGCGGTAGCGGATTTTGATCCGGCTGGGGTCTGCCTTAGGCGCGATTTCAAAGTTGTACTCCAGGTTTCCAGATTTGGTGAGGAACACCAGATCGATGCCCGGATAGATCTCGCGATATCTTATCCGTTGGAAATGCGCGGCGGACCGCCATGTGCGAGAGTCCCCCAGGTAGTAATGGCTCCTCGCCTCCAAATCGCCTTCGCCCTGAGGTTCAGAATTGAATCTCGCGCCAGGAAAGCTCATTCTCACCAGGGCCTGATTGGCAAAGGTGAGGGACACACTTCCGCCCCGATCCAGACGAACGCGGACAGCCGCGCTGCTCCAGGTATAAGAAGCAGGCCCGCTCTCCTCAAAACTCGCGTCCAGAGGAAGGTGTCGCAAGTCCGTGGATGTGGCGGGCAATGGCTGGAGCCAGCAGGCGAAGATGGCCAGAGGCAAACTCAAAGACACTTTCATCTGCTGGAAACGTGGCTTGGCGTGTTATAAAATCTCACCTGTTAGAAACGAGAACGTGAACCGGAGAGTGGTGAGCGGCTCGGAGTCACGAGGGACTCAAGCCAGCGACTCGCCGGCCAATTCCGACCCGATCGGCTTGCCATATCTCTTCGTCCGGATGGTTGAGCCGAGACTCAGCCGCGACGTTCGGCTTCGCGCCGCCAATGTTCGGCCTGTTCCTCATGCCACCGCTTCGCTTCCTCCAGCGAGGCCATCCAAGCTTGGGTCTCCCTGAAATAGTTCTCAAAGCGAATCCCGACGTCCCTCAGGCGCTCCGCCTCATTTTGCCAAGAGCGCGCGGATCGCTCGAACGACGCCTTGGTCTCCTCCAGCCATGCGATGCGCGCCCGCGCTCGCTCGAGTTCCTCCGCATCAGGCGGAGCGTTGGCACCACCGTGCCGATCGACATCAGATACCGGGTTGGAATGGGCATCGTCGCCCAGCCGCAACAACTTGCGTAGCGCCTCAGCGGATGACGCGGGCATCTGCCGCAGGCGCCGGCTGCCTGCATGCCACCGGTAGTACGCGAGTTTCCCTTCGACGTGAGTCACCCCATGACCGGCTGCGGCGATTCGAAGCCACAGATCCCAATCAGCTCGCTCACCCAAGTCGGGATCGAACAGACCGACACGATCCAGGGCAGACCGCTTCATCACAACCGCATACTGGGAGAGAGTTTGAGCGATGAGGAGCCGTGGAATGAGATCGTCCTGGAGATGCGGCTCGCCGGGACCGGCAGCCCAAGTAACACAATGCTGCAGGTCGCAATAGGCCATCGCCTGATTGTCGTCAGCGTCGAGCGGAGACCGCAAACGTTCGCAAAATTCTGGGGCAAGCCAGTGGTCCGGCTCGAGAAAGCTCACCAGCGCCCCGTGGCTTCTCTTCAGGCCCGCGTTCCACGCGCCAATAATACCTTGACCTTCTTGCCGGACGCGATGAATACGTGAGTCTCGCGCAAGATCCCCCAGCGTCCCAAGTACATCCTGCTCCTCGCCTTCATGAACGATCACCAGCTCCACATCCGGAACGTATTGTCGAAGGACACTCCGCACAACATCGGGCAAAAAGCCTGCCTTCGCATCAAAGGGAATGATAAAGCTCACTGTCAGCACGTTTCCTCCAGCACTCTCCAAGGGTGGCAGTTCATGTCAATCTTACGTTCCCTCGTGACAGAGGGAAACCTCCACCCAGGATCGTTGAGACGGGGCTTTGAGTTTTTCTGGCATAATGCAGTTTTCGCGCCGAACGAATCCGTGGTCTCGCCCGCGAGAGGGTTGCATTTCTCCGGTGACAGGCGCGCGCATGAGGCTTAGCCGCTTAGTGACACCACATAACCCGATCATAGTTGCCGGGATGCATCGGTCCGGCACCTCGATGGTAGCGTCCATGTTGGCCGCTAGCGGAATCAGCATGGGGGCGCGGCTTCTGGAAGCGGATCCTGCGAACCCCAATGGTTATTTCGAAGACCTCGATTTTCTCACCTTCAACCGTCGTTTACTGCTAGCCGCTACGCCGGAGGGAGCCCTAGGGCATGCAGACTGGGGATGGACGGCGAGCGAGAGCTTGGATCGCGAACGTATTGCAGCCGCCGGCCAAGCAGCGCGGGATTTGATCGCGGGAGGTCCGCATTCGGAGCTTCGCTGGGGTTGGAAGGACCCGCGGACCACTCTCCTGCTTGATCTGTGGAATGAAACGCTGCTACAGTCCGGCTACGATCCCGCGTATTTGCTCCTGTATCGTTACCCATGGGATGTAGCCGATTCGATGCTGCGCCTGGGATTCGATTTGCTTCTTTGGCATCCGGAGTATTGCTATCCAATATGGGCGTTTTACAATCGCAAGCTGCTCGAGTTCTATCAAAAGCACCGGGATCGTTGCCTCCTCGTTAGCACGAATGCGTTATGGAACGAGCCCGCTCGGTTCCGCGCCCTTCTGTCCGAGAGGTTCGGAATTGAGCTACCTCCGGCGGCCGAGCGAATAAGGGAAAATGAACATTGGCGGTCTCGGGAAGGCACAGATCCAGTGATACCGCTCGTTGCTTTGACCTCTGGCTACTGCACGGATCTTCTTACGGAGCTCGATCGGAACGCGGATTTGCCGTCAGCCGGGCTTTGGTGCGCTCCGGAGACCGTCGAGCTTACGTCCGCTCATAGCCCCATCGAGAGCGCACTAGTTCAGCTCTCGATTGTGATTCCCTGCTATAACGATGGTGAGTTTCTACTTGAGGCGATCGCGAGCGTCGAGAGATGTGCGCCACCTTCAACTGAACTTGCGATTGTGAACGACGGATCATGGGAGCCGAGAACTCTCGATATCCTTCGGCATCTGCGTCGCGCCGGATACCAAATATTGGACCAGGCGAATTCCGGCGTGGCAGCAGCGAGAAACGCTGGAATCTGCAGGGCGCGGGGCCGATTTATTCTCCCGCTCGATTCCGATGACCGGCTCTGTCCGGGTTTCGCCGAGGCGGCTCACGAGATCCTTGAAGCCGACCCAACCGTCGGACTCGTGTACGGAGACTATCGTGAATTCGGCATGGCACGCCGAAAGGTTCGGGTACCCGGCTTCGATATAACCAGGTTGCTCGCTGAGGACTTTCTCCCCGGCAGTATGGTTTTTCGAAGAGCCGTTTGGAAGGACTGTGGAGGATACTACGAAGGACTTCGCAGTGGCGAGCAGTGGGACTTTTTTCTGACTGCGGCCGAGCGTAGCTGGCAGTTTTACCACCTTCCGTCGATTACGTTCGAGCGGAGGATCCGCCCCAACTCACTCTCGGCGGAATGCGGTCCAGGGGACGTCGCGGGGAGCAGGCATGACCGCATCATGCAGAGACATTCCGCGCTGACCCCATGAGGCGCGATTCCTGGAAATCCCTTATGCGTCGGAGAATCGGGCTTCAATCGGCCGCCATCAATGCACGGGAGGAAGCGTGCCACAGCTGAGTGTTGTGATCCCGTGCTACCGCCAGGCCCACTTTCTTCCGCAAGCGGTACGCAGCGTTCTTGACCAAACGCTAGCTGATATAGAGGTTATCGTCGTCGATGACGGTTCACCCGACGATCCGCTCTCCCATCTCGGCCATTTGGCGGGGGACCCGCGTGTGATCTATCTACGGCAGGAGAACGCTGGCCTCGGAGCCGCGCGCAATGCGGGCGTGCGCGTGAGCCGCGGAGCCTTCCTTAACTTCCTCGATGCGGATGATTGGCTGGCGCCGGAATTCGCCTTGCGGCTGCTGCGAGTACTTGCCGGATCCGACAGCCTAGGCTTCGTCTATTGCGACATGCAACACGTTTACGAGGATCAAGAACGGCAGGACGCTGGCGAAGACTACTCGGTTGGAAAAAGCCGGCGTGTCGTTGACGGAAATATCCTGCCGTCTTTATTGTTGGGCGGCTACTTTTCCCCGCAAACCGTCCTCGTCCGCAAGACGGTTCTGGATCACGTCGGGCTATTCGATCCAGAATTGGGCGGTCATGCCGATTGGGACCTTTGGCTCCGCATCGCCGCTGCCGGCTACGCTGCGCAATACGTCGACGAAAAGTTGGTCTATTACCGCATACACCAACACAACATGAGCGCCGACCTCGATCATATGCGCGCCACGCGATCGCAGACGCTCCGCAAGTTCTTTCGTCTGTTCCCGGACGCCGCGGCGGGCGCCATTGACGAGATATGCCGGACCGCGGATGAACTGTTCATTGCCAACCGCATCCTCCAGGCACAGGTGAGAGCGGCCTGGCGATCGAGAGATCGATCGCGAAGCCGAGCTCAATCGCATGCAGGGCGAAATATCTATGCTGCAGCATTGTCAATCAGAAGCCGAACGGTTGAGGGGCGTGGAACAAAGATTCGAGAAATATTTTCAAGATACACAGGCGTGGATCGCTTCACTCAACGACGCAAGAAAGTGGCACCAGGAGCAGGCTGAACAGTGGAGGCAGGAAGCCGAACGCCTTGCGAACGAGGGCATCCACGAGAATCCGCAGCTTGAGGACAAGTCTTAGTTTGGAATAGGCGGGCATTGCATCACCGAACCACTTGCAAAAGCGCGGTGTGAGCATTTCCGTTCCACGTTTTACCTGACTCAACGACTTCGAATCCGACGCACTTAGCCATGGCCAGCATTGCATCCGGCGTCGGAAGCCACCACCAGGGGCCGAAATTCCGTGAGTCCCACTGCACGGGCTCGCTGATTCCGTAGCACCCGCCAGCGCCGGCATTTTCCCGCCAATATTTCCAGAGAATCTCCCTTTCCCGTGCACTAAGGGCGGGGACGAAAATGACCCCGGATGGTGGCACGTCATAGGAGCCTAGTTCGTTAGCAATGTGCTCTTGCGTCACAGCAGACGTAAGAATGAGATATTGCCCCGTGATCCGTCGCAGGGCCTCGAGAAGGAAAATCGGATTGGGATGATGATAAAGAACGCCAGAACAATGAACCACATCATATCGTGGGGCCTGAGCTGAGGATGCGACCGCGCACACATCGGAAGAGATGCATTCGCAGCTTTCCACACCGCAGGAGCTCAGACGGGCGCGAAATTGCTTCCAAAGTTCTCCTCCACTCGGAGAAATATCGATCATGGCGAGCGACGCAGCTTGCGTTCGCGCAGCCACCGATACTTTTTCGTTGATTGTGCCCCACAGGCCGCCCACGTCGGCGAACGTCCTGCCCTTGACCACGCGCTCTATGAAGTCGTCGCGCAGGTCGCCTGCAATGGTACTCAATTCAATTCCTCCAACGGCTTTGTCGTCCATCTCCGCATACAGTTCCAGAGTAAAGGATTCACGTCTGGGTATGCGCTGGAGAGACCGCGAAACGACTCGCTGTGGAATTCGTTTGACGGGTCACGCCCTTCCTGAAAACCAAAGAACACGTAATGCAGCAACGGTAGGGGTCCAAACGAGGGGATATCAGGGTTATGGGAGCAATAGAAGGCTCGGTCAAAGCTTGCGAGGAGTTGACGGCGACTCTCGGAATGTTTCAGCGTCGAGTATAAAAGCCGGCGGTTACGCCGATGCGACCTGCCTGCCAGCGCGGGACGAAGAATCACCATCGGGTACAAGGTGGCTTTCTTCAGGTTGGTCAGCCACGCGGAGTGACGAATTGGCCCGGGAGCACTGAATACAGGTAATTGGCTCTTGGCCCAGAGTTCGTCAGCAATGAGCTCCGCCCGGCGCTGCTCGATAATTTCGCGCACAAAAGCCGGAGCAAGGGCGCGCATCGCCTGGTCGATGTCAAACGTACCGCAAGACGCGCCATCGGATAGAACCTCCGCCATGCGCCGGCCCATATCGTCCAAGCGAAACTCAGTGGCCACTCGCTTTCGCGCAGCGGCCGCCATTGCTTCCCGTCTCGGGCGGTCCTGAAGCAATGCGGCCAGCGCATTTGTATAACAGAGCACCGGGTGCTCGCCAGGCTCAACCAGAACACCACATTCCGGCGTCAATACTTCTCTTTGGCCTCCGACATCAGCGGCCACCACCACGGCTTCCATTGCCATCGCCTCATATACGGCTAGTGAGATGCCCTCGTGGCGGGACGGCAGGAAGAAGATATCGCTGATCGCGAGCAATTCCCGCAGCTCCTCGATGCTGCGGCTACCGAGCAAACGGACTTCCGTCAGCTCATGCATCGCGACGAAACGCCGGAGCGACTCGCCGTCCGGCCCATCGCCGACAATCAGAGCCTGGAATCGGACTTGGCGCTCGTGGAGTTGTCGAAAAGCTTCCGCCGCTACTTCGGGTTGTTTTTGGTAGCACAGGCGGCCTGCGAAAAGCACCAGCGGTGTGCCGTCTGGAACATCCCATTTTTCGCGCAAGGCATCGGTGTCGAGTGTACTTTGGGTCCAATCGTCTGAATCGATGTTGCTGGTTACCACCGAAATTCGCTCGGCGTGGCCACCGCGAGCGATCATCCAATCTTTCAGGTAGCCCGTGGTGGAGATGGTTCGATCCAAGAAGTTCCGATACGTTAGGCTGTACGCGGGATAGCCGCCCGATTTCCACGTCGGCTCTTCGATATGAACATAGTCGAAACAGCGAATCCAGGGACACTCAGAACGCAGGTACGGGAGGAATTGGTACCCCAGTTGGCTGTGACTCACGAGGACAGAATCGATCTCGCCGGCTGCGGATCAGATACACCAGAAAACTGGGATAATCCCGAAGTTCGAGAAAGGTGTCTAACGTGAAGATGTCGGGCGTCAGAGCTTCGAACCTGTGGCGCCACGCGTGGCCGGAAGGCAGAGTCGTGGCAACGGTGATTTCGTAGGAAAATCTCGCCGTCAACTGAGAGATTAAATCAATATTGCATTGATCCGAGCCACCCAACGCCAAATGAGGCAATACCAACAGCAATCGCGTGACACCGGGTTTATGGCACAAACGATTCTCGAAAGCCGGCGGCGGCGGAATTTCCGCGTACGGCAGATTGTACGATCCTTCCGGCCGGGGAAAACCGTCCTCGTAAAGGCGAGGATAACGGCCGCGCAGTTCGCCTTTGAAGGCCGACTGACGCGATGCAGAGTCCCAATCCTCCCAGCGGTCGTGGTGAGAAGCCCGGCGCCTGTACCAATCCAGAACTTCCGGAATCGTACCTCCCCAATGCCCGGCATCCGCGCAGCGCAGCCAGAAATCCCAGTCTTCCATTCCGCCGCGGATCGTCTCATCCATGCCGCCGACGGATTGGTAAATCTGGCGGCGGATCATGCACGCGGTCTGTATGATATTGCGCTCCAAAACCGCGGCGCCGGAGTGAAAGCCCTCGCGCCATACGTATTCTTCGGCGCCGAAACCAACCTGAAATCCCTTGACCATTGCATATTGGCTGTGGCGCTCCAGGAACCAAAGCCACTTCTCAAGGGCGGTAGGCTCGTACAGATCGTCGCTGTCGAGGAAGGCGACGTAGGGAGCTCGGGCCAGGCTGACACCCAGGTTACGTGCGGCGGCCGGCCCTTTGCGTCCACTGGAGCGTACGACCGAGATACGCGGGTCCCGGGAGGCGTAGGCGTCGAGCATCGAGGCGTCATCGGCGAAGTCGGAACCATCGTCCACGATGATCCACTCCCACTGCTGCAAGGACTGACGGAACACCGACTCGGCGGTCTCGTGAAAAACAGGTCCTGTATTGAAAAAGGGCGTGACCAGCGAAACCATGGGCGAAGCGCCGAAGTCCGCTGGCGCATAACTGTAACGAGGGCGGAGCGGCGAAGCGGGAGTATTCGAATAATCTGGATTAGCTGAGCTGTGCATCCAAAACTCTGTGGATATAAACGTCCGTTGCAGAGTGCGGCATACGGTCGATTATCGCAGAAAACGATTCGACAAGTCAGTTTAACCGATTCAACTTATTCGGTGCGAGCGACAGAGCAATCGGCAATGCGTTCAGGTTCAAGCGCGGCGGTCATTTGGTGCCGGCGGCCGCCACTGTCGGCATGTGCCACCCGGCGAATGTCATCTGAATACCGCGGCGGAGTTCGATTGAGGGCGACCATCCAAACTCGCGGAGAGCTTTAGTGTTGTCCAGCACAGCCCAATCCACCAATTCAAGTCCATAGCTCTCATCCTTCTGAACGATGAGGGGCCGGCCGTAACACTTTTCGATCAAGCCAAGAACCTCCGTCACCGAATAGCCTTGCCCGCTGCCGACGTTGACGATGCTGAACTCCTCCCGCGGAATGGACGCCCGTTCGGCCATCGAGCAGATGTCCTCCAGGTGCACGTAATCGCGTATGTTATCGGGGTTGCCAAAGATCCGCACCGGCTGCCCATGCATCACACGGCCGACGGTTACACCGATAAGACCTTGCATCCGATGCTGTGAAAGCAAGGTGCCATACGCATTTCCCACACGCAGGATGGTTGCCGTGAGATAGCCTTTGGAAGCCGCGAGCCGCAAGTATTCTTCGGCGGTAAGCTTTTGGATTCCATAGGAGGAGCGTGGAGCGCACGGATCAGTCTCGCGGTAAGCCACGCGATTGCCGCGTGGCGAGTAAACGGCCCCGCCGCTGCTGAAGTAAACAATGTGCGGCTTGGAGCCCTGACGTTGAATCGCGTCAAGTAAATTCAATAACGGCACAAGATTCAGCAGGGCGTCATCCGGCAGGTCGAGATCCGAATTGACGGGCACATTGACATGGGCGAGGTAGTGAATCAGCTTCAGGCCATCGACAAACTTCTCGCAATCCTTGCGCGATAGCAGATCGCCCGAGAAGACTTCCGCGTCTGACGGCCCTTCGTAGCCAGAGGTGTTGCGAATAAGCAGGCGAAGCTCTTCAGACTTTCGGGCCATCATATACCCGACGAGATACGAGCCAATGAAACCTCTGGCCCCGAGCACTCCTCTGGACACAAATCAGCTCCCCAACTTCAGAGGCTTATCGCCCCGGTACGCGCACATCTGATGTGTGCGATGGTATCTCGAAAAAACCTCATGAAGCAACCCGGGAATTTGCGGGGCGGCGCTTCACCGTCGGGCGAATCGAGATCGATCAAAAGAGTAAACCGCGACGGCTCTCGCGGTACGCGGGCTCAGTAGCGAGCAATTGCGCGCCAACCCGGCACGCTGCCGCCGATCCCGCTCCAGGACGAGTAGACATTGCCTTGAGATCCACCCATGTACCAAACCACCACCTGCCCGCTGGTATCGTTCTGCCAAATCAGATCGGGCGTGCCGTCCAAGTTGATATCCGCGTCCCCAACAACGGTCCAGCCTGTCTGACCGACGGGATCGAGCCAAGCCCACGATTGGTAAACATTACCCCCGGAACCGCCCATGTACCACACAGCTACCTGCCTGGTGGTGTCGTTCTGCCAAATCAGATCGGGATGGCCGTCGCTGTTCACGTCGGCGACCGCAGCCAGTGTCCAACCGGGTGAGAGCCCGGCTGTTGCCCAGGATTGATAGACGTTACCTTGAGAGCCGCCCATGTACCAGACCACGACTTGGCGTGTACTGGCGTTTTCCCAAATGAGGTCGGGGTGACCATCCCCGTTCATGTCGATTGCCGCGACTAACGTCCACCCCGCCGGACCTTCGATACTGAGCCACGCCCAGGACTCGTAGGTATTGCCGGCGGCGCCTCCCATGTACCAGACCACGACCTGCCCGGTGCTGGTATTCTGCAACACGAGATCCGGATGTCCATCTCCGTTAAAATCGGCCGCACAGATAAGATTCCACCCGGCAGGAGCGTTTGAAGCCTCGGCCCACGACTGGTACTGATTCCCTTGTGTGCCGCCCAGATACCACATAGCGATTAAGCCAGAACTGCTGTTCTGCCAGAGCAGATCGACGTGGCCATCCAAATTGAAGTCGCCCGGCGGAGTAGTTTTCAGCAGACCGAAGACTCCAACCACGTTGGTTGAATTATCCGAACTTGTGGCCGCGGCAAAAACCTTCCCATGAGCGATGGTTGGAGTCATGAATTTGTTGCCGACGCCGAATTGGTCACGGGAGTTCGCAGCCTGATTACTGTTGTACAGTTCGTTTGCCAGGTTGGTGGCATCGTACGCATGTAAGACGGCCGGCGACGAGTTCTCCATGGCCCACACAATGCCGTTGACCGAACCGTTGGCGGAAATCGACGGCGTCGTACCCGGATACGTAAAATTTGTTGATGTTTGCGAGGATGCCGCGCCGAACGACCCTCCCGAGTACGGGTATGCCGAAAGCTGCGAACCCACTGGGCCGTAATACAAAGTGTTGTTGAACCATGCAGGACTGGAAAACACAGAGCCGCCGAGTCCGAATTGCTGATAGATGGCGCTGTCGTTATTCTTATTGAACTTGCCCATGTTGCTCCGGTCAACTACATAAGCGTTGCCATCTTTGCCGGCGCCAACGGCCAGCGGGTGCGGGTGGCCGAGGGCATCGTTCAGCGTAGGCAGCACCATGGCGCCGCCCGATCCGAGATCTTCATCGTTATTCGATTCGTTGGTCGTGTTGTACATGGTGAAATAGTCGGCCACCGCAAGTCCGGAGCTCGTCGAGATGTTCATGAATGCGTTTCCGTAATCTCCCTTGGACGGAAGGCCGGCTCCGTTCAACGTCGTGTCAAAGGTTCCGTTCGCCAGCAGGAAATACACATTGCTGTTGGAATCGGCAGCAGGACCCGCGCCGGCTTGCCAGATAGATCCCTCCGAACCGTTGGGCGTCATGTTCAGTACGCTGACCCGCGATAGAGTCGACTCGTTGTAACCAATCAACCACGCCGTGTAGGGGTTAATATCGCAATGTGATGCCCAGGAGGTGTAGACCACACCATTCAAAATCAGCAAACCAGCCCGATCCTTATATTGCTTGGAGTCAAACGTCGTGACTCCGCTCGTTTTGGGGTACGTCGCCTGAACCTCCATCGGCCCGCCGAACTCTTCGGCGTGGGTTACCAGATCGATGGCGTGCAGCCGCTGGTGGTAGTTATTCGAGTTGTCCTTGGTCATCGCGACCAGGTAGATTGTCCCGTGCGGTCCGCTCGTCAAATCGATCGCGGGCGTCGAAGTAACGCCGATCTGCGGTGTGACTTGGCCGCAACCGCGGTCGTCCGACGGATTCTCACCATCCGCGACGGACTGGCTCCATAGCTGCGCACCGGTGTCGGCGTCGAAAGCATATAGGGTGTCGTTTTCGGTAGCGATGTACACGACGTTGTGCGTGGCGCCACCTATCGAAAGCAATGGAACATACAGGGGCTGGGCATCCACTTGGCCGTCGACTGATAACTTGAATTTCAGGCCGAAATTGGTGGAATTTACGTTGGCCGGCGTAAGGATCGTTTCGCCCAGATTTTGCCCCGTGCGAGCTGCATCGTTGTGCCACGTGAGCACAGCTTGGGCTCCCAAACCGGGCGCCAAAAGCAAGGCCATCACACCCTGTAAGGCTCCCTTTTTCAATAGATTAAGGGTGAGATAAGGAACGGCATTCATTGGATAAGGCTCCTCGCGCGAGTTCAAGTATAGACCCCGATTATGCGCTGCGCAGCGCGTGATTGTCCTTAGTTTGCTTAACTGAAATTATTAGCCGTGGAGCCTATCGTCTAACGCTGAGACTTAGTTAGCATCGATCTCTCGGCCTTGCTGGGTGAGACTCCGCAGCAGCGGATATGCAACATGATACCTCCGGGCCGCCGACATGCGGCCAGCCTCATTGCCTGGTTTCTCCGAAACTCCAGCAGGTATTGAGGTTAGGTAGCTAATTGAATCTTGCCACGGCTGTCCAGCCCTTCTGCCCAACCGGGTCCACCCACGCCCACGACTGGTAGGTATTGCCTTGAGACCCGCCCATGTACCAAACCGCTACTTGTTGAGTGGTGTTATTCTGCCAAAGCAGGTCGGGGTAGCCATCGGCATTTAGGTCAGCTGCGCCGACCAAGGTCCAGCCGGTCATATTTCCCGCGCTAAGCCACGCCCAGGACTGATAGATGTTGCCTTGGGCACCGCCCATGTACCACACCGCGATCTGATGGGTGCTGTCGTCTTGCCACATTAAGTCGGGATGCCCATCGCCGTTGAAATCAGCCAGACCCACCACGGTCCAGCCGGTCATGTTTCCTGCGCTGAGCCAGTCCCAAGAGAGATAGGTGTTGCCTTGTGTTCCTCCCATGTACCAGACCGCTACTTGCCGGGTGCTATCGTTCTGCCAGATCAAATCGGGATGTCCGTCGCCGTTCAGATCGGCGGCCGCTTTTAGGCTCCAGCCTGGCAAACCGCCGCCGCTGAGCCAAGCCCACGATTGATACGTGTTGCCTTGAGCGCCGCCCATGTACCAGACTGCCACCTGTCGCGTACTGTCCTTTTGCCAGATAAGATCGGGGTGGCCATCACCGTTGAAATCGGCGGCGCCCACCAGGCTCCAGCCGGGCAAAGCACCGCCGTTGAGCCACGCCCATGACTGATACACGTTGCCTTGAGCGCCGCCCAGGTACCAAATGGCCACCTGACGGGTGCTGTTCAGTTGCCACATCAGGCCGGGGTGTCCGGTGGCGGCGAAATCGCCGGGAACATATCCACTCTGCGTCACCTTGAAGGTCTGGCCAGAGATCGTCAATGTCCCGGAGCGTTGAATGGTACTCGCATATTTCGCAAACGAGTAATTTACGGTTCCGTTTCCAGTGCCTGAGGTGCCGCCGGTAATTGTCAGCCATGAGGCGTTACTAACTGCTGTCCACGCACAGCCCGTTGGAGCGGTCACCGAGACCATGCCGTTCGCAGCAGCCAGGAGTCGCCGCGACTTCAGTCGCGCCGAGAACATAAGTGCAGCTATTGCCAGCCTGTGTGACCGGAACGGCCACAGTGCCAATGATATCTAAGGTTGCGGTCCGTTGCGCCGTTCCGTTGTTCGGCGCGAGAGTATACGCCACCGACGAACCGAGTGGCGTCCCGGTCAACCAGCTTTGATCGCTGGATGCAATCACCGGGCATGAAGTTGTGACCGTTATCGTTCCGTTTGTTCCGGCGGCAGGTGAACTAATTTGGGGCTGCGACAAACCATACTTGTGAAGACGGTTGCAGGTTGCATGACGGAACAGGGGGCGCGGCCAACGTAACTATGATGGCCTGAGTGCCTCCGCTGGTGTTGGCTGCGGTCGCCATCGAGATTATACCGCTTCCGCTGCCGCTGGCATTCGTAAACGGCGCCCGCGCCGCACCGCCGCCAGCCGTCCAGGCACATCCCGGCTGCGTAGTCACCTGAATCGTGACCGTGCCTCCCGTGTTTGGAACGATCTGATTCGACAGACTGGCGGACGTTCGTTACACATGCCAACCGCAATCTTCGCCGTCGCAGTCACGCCGCCGTAGGAGACATCGAGCAAATCGACGCCGTTGCCGTTGGCCGTGATAGCGCCTCCCGAATTTACGCTGAACACATTCGCCGTGCCGCTACGCGTGGCGTAGGTTGCCACCTGCGTCACGTCGACTTGCCCATTGGGGAAGACCGCATCCGCCTCGATCATCCGCGATGTTCCCACGGTCATGTTTGCCGACGGGGGGGTAAACAGGTTCAGCGCGGACAGAGTACCACTAGGTTGTAAGGTATAGGTCAACGTCGTCAAGAGCATGGGTGTTGTCACTAAAAACCGCGATGGCGGCAAAGCTCGCCGATCCCGGAACGTGCAGGCGTAAAAAGAGATCGTGAAAGGAGATTGCGTGGCACCGTAAGAGAGCAAGAGGGTGTCGGTCGCGTTTTAGACGTTTTGGAGCAGCAAGATCTCGGTAATGGACTTGGTTGCAGAGGAAGCAGTAATATTGGTCGCGCTGTTGATGGTGAGTATCGAGCCTGTGGCTGGCGGGAACGTCACATCCGACGAAGGTACCTGCGTGTATCCGGTCAGATCCAGCACGGGCAGTGGAGGCGTTGCTGCCGCCACCGGACTGGATGTCCTCGCAAGGCCGGTCGTCTTGCTTGCGGGGAACGGATAGTAACCGGTGTTTCCAGTGAGCCACCAGTAGGCTTGGTCCCAAACGGCTTGGCTCTGGTTCTCCCCAATGTCCTTTCAAATCAAAGAGACGAGCGCAGCATCGCAAAGTTTGAGGTGCACAATTCCAGGAACACGTGCACCCGCTTTTCGAAGGTTCCCGGAGGGTTCTGGCTTCCGATTGGCACAAGCACGTCATTTAGCTGATTGTTCAAAATACTGGACACCGTTTGTCCCGGCAGGAACGCCGTGATTCGCCGATCCAGGGCTTTTTTTTTTTATCTTTTTGTGGCCGGCGCGGTGCCGACGATAGAACTAAAAGTATTCGCAGAGGACAGGGAGAAAGCTGCGGCGAGCCTGTCTCCAAAGATTGAGCGGCGGTGTCGATCGGCTTGCCGATAACCGCGAATAAATCCCCAAGCGAGCAGTGCGAAAAGGCCAAGCACAAGGTCTGTACAATGGGACCGGCGGCTGAAAGCGCGACTGGCAATCGGTCTTGGTTATTCACTAGCGTCGTCGCAAGGTTCGTCCCCAAATGTGGAGGGGAACGCCCGAATTCCGTTGAAACTAGCGGCTCCGGTGTAACCCACTCTACGACGCCTTTCTTCGTTTAACAAGTTCCGATTTCTGCGGCACCAGCGCTTCTAATTCTCTAAGGAGTGCCGGGATCTGTTTATGTCCGGTGACCTTACGGAACTGCTTTTGGGCAACCAGAAGTCCCGACCCGACCCAGCGTTCCCGCTGGTCGCCGCCATGCCAGCGTTTCACGTTCTTGCAAACCTGCTCCACAATCGAGAATGCTGACTCGATAACATTGGTGCTGGCCAGCGTCTTGCGCAGTTGCATCGGGACGTGAAGCCGATGGACGGTCAACGTCTCCTCCATTCCTTCGCCCAAGCTCCGCGCCGCGCTCGGATTGAGATCCATCAGTTCGCGATGCAGCGTGTTCAGCGCTTGTTTGGCAGCCGCGTGATCTTCCAGAGCGTAGGCCGCATTCAGTCTTTGCGCGACTACCGGTTTCTGTTCGTCGGTCAGATGATCCAGTACATTCCGGCGCTTGTGGACCTGGCAGCGTTGGATCGCCGCTGATTCGCCGGCGTGCTTTTTCACTGCGGCCGTCAGCGCCTTGCCGCCATCCAAAATATAGAGTCGAGGCTCGGAGAAGTTCAGCCCCCGACTGACCAGATCGCCGAGCAACTCACCGACTACCGTCGCATTTTCAGTGGCGCCTTGCCGCAGGCCTAAAATCATTTTCCGCCCGTCCTGGCTGATTCCCATTGCTACTACCATTTGCTGCCCGGCGAACGGTGTCGCATCGATGAGCAGCGCGCACAGCCGCGTCTTGTCCAGCCGGCGCTCCATCATCTCCTGTAACTTCGCCCGGCTGGCCTCGATGAAATGTTCGCTGACGGCGCTCTTCTCCAAGCCGTAGGCTTCCGTGAACTGGCGCACGGCTTGGCCGTATTTCCTCGTGCTCAGGCCGAGCATCAACTTCTCCCAAACCGTTTCCGTCAGCGGCTCGCCCCGATGGAACATCTCGTAACTACCCAGCCGAACTTCCTGGTCATCGGTGCTGCGCACCCGCGGCCGCTTTACCGGAACCTTCTGCCCCATCACTACGCAATAGCCGCGCTCGCTACCCCAACGATTGGCCGTCCTTTCCGCTTGCCTTTGGCTGCGCTCGCCGACCAGCTCCCGGACTTCCTCCTGCATCAATAGATCCATCAGCCGCAACCCGGCTTGACGGATTAATTCGCCCACGCCTTGACGCAACCAGCCCAACATCTCGGCCATCGGCAGCACCATCTGCACCGCCGGATTCCCATCCGCGGCCATTGCCTCCAGCTGCTTCACTGCTCGCTGCGATTCAATCTGATATGGTTTCTTCATAGCGACTCTCCTTTTTCTCGCGAAAGAAAATTTGCTCTCAGCCTATCAAGGCTTCGAGCGGGAGTCGCTAATTTCTACGGTCTAACGGGCATTCCCATGTGGAGTGCCAAGGGTGATCAGTTTGTGCACCGGGTTAGGTAGAAGGGCCGCATTGCCCAGATAACCTGCCGAGCTCAGGAAGTACCGCGCTACCAGTCCGCCCATGCTGTGCGCATACACGTCAACTGTCCGTGCGGCCATACCAGAGGCGGCTGCGGAATAAAGGGCATCCCCCATTGTGAGTAGCAGTGTTTCCTGAGTGTTTGGATCACTAAACGTCTTGGAGTTTTCGGCTTGATAGTCGACCCAGAAGATCTGGTTGTGCGGGTACAGTCTCAATATCCAGTCATAAAAGCCTTGTTGACCGGGGACGAACCCAGCCTCCTTCGCGCTCGACCACACGCCATGAACAAGCAGTAGCGGCGGGGGCTGAATCGCAATGGAAGCCTGTGCCGTCGGCCCTTGTCCTCCTTGCTGCGAAGCGGCCACGGTAAGGTTCACCAGAGACACCCCCGGCATGGCACTCGGTGCCCACAACAGCGCTAGAAACCAGTAGTTGCCATTGGCGTCCGGGCCGTAAGTTGGGTTTGTGACCGTGATCTCATTGTTCTGTCCCCCGCCGCCTACGGGACTCGGAGTTGCCAGATAGCTGGGATCAAACTCACCAAGCGCACCGACTCCCGCCCACTCGCTGATGAGATCAAACGTCACTGGCTCAGATGATGTGGACTGATAAACCAAGACGACGGCCGACTCTCCGTCCGCAGCTAGACTGGTTGCTGGCGGGGAACTCAGCACGGTGGGCATGTCGAGCGTCGGCGGGGCCAGTTGTTGCGACGCGAAGGAAGCAAAGGGATTCAAGATTGTCAAGCTGGAGGGGACGAGGTAGCCGGAAACAGTGAGGACGGAGTTGGCCTGCGCTTCGCCTTGCTCTTGCGTGGGATCGAATCCCGATGCAGAGTCGCTGCCAAATCTATAGCCAGTTGCAAGTGTGTATGTGCTTCCGAAACAGGCAATGCTGGTCGATTGCGTAGTACCGTCAAGAGTGGCATCGTCATTAGCGCTGGCCGACTGGCTACCAGTCAAGCCTTGGCCGATCTGCGCCGTGGCGGTCTTCGAAAAATCCGTAGCGTCAGCGCCCCATCCGTCTTGACCTCCGACCGATATGCTGGCGCTAGCCTGTCCCGTCCAAGTCATCTGCAGATGGAAGCCTGTTCCAGGCGTGCCGAGAGCATAGACGTACAACGAGCCTCCCCAATTGCTATCAGCAATGATTCCGTTTGTCGGACCACGCACGATCGTCGTAATACTTGCCGTCACAGTATTCGGCCCAGCGACCTTGCTGGCCGAGAAGGATGCGTCGCTGTACGAATTGGAGGGTTCTTCACAACCAGAGGTGAAGGAAGCACCCCCGTAATTGAATTCGCCTTGTCCGAAGTACTCTGCCGTCGCCTGAAAAACGAATGCGAAAGGCGGTGGTGAAGACTGCTGGGCAGTTGCTGTAGACATGAAAACGGTTGCCAGCACCGCGGGATATAAACGAGGCCACAGGCTCATGCTTCCCTCCTTTCAACTGTCGAGAAAACTTCAACCCCACCGATTCCATTTGGCGTAAAGCAAGTCCAGCAACAGAAACGGACTTCAATTGAATCTTGCCACGGCTGTCCAGCCCTTCTGCCCAACCGGGTCCACCCACGCCCACGACTGGTAGGTATTGCCTTGAGACCCGCCCATGTACCAAACCGCGACTTGTTGCGTGCTGTTGTTCTGCCAAATCAAGTCGGGGCGTCCGTCGGCATTCAAGTCAACCGCACCCACGACGGTCCAACCTGTCATGTTCCCCGCGCTAAGCCACGCCCAAGATTGATAGATGTTGCCTTGCGCACCGCCCATGTACCACACCGCGATCTGATGGGTGCTGTCGTTTTGCCACATCAAGTCAGGTTGTCCATCACCGTTGAAATCTGCGGTGCCTGCCACAGTCCAGCCAGACATGTTTCCGGCGCTCAACCAATCCCAAGACTGATAAAGGTTGCCTTGAGATCCACCCATGTACCAGATTGCCACTTGACGCGTAGTGTCGTTTTGCCAGATCAAATCGGGATGTCCGTCACCGTTCAGATCGGCAGCACTCACTAAGGTCCAGCCTGGCAAACCGCCGCCGCTGAGCCAAGCCCACGATTGATACGTGTTGCCTTGAGCGCCGCCCATGTACCAGACTGCCACCTGTCGCGTACTGTCCTTTTGCCAGATAAGATCGGGGTGGCCATCACTGTTGAAATCGGCGGCGCCTCTTAGTGTCCAACCCGGCATATTGGCCGCATTCAGCCAAGCCCAGGATTGATAGGTGTTACCCTCAGTTCCTCCCAGGTACCAAACCGCCGCTTGATGTGTGCCGTTGTTCAGCCATATCAGATCGGGATGTCCATCGCCATTGAAGTCGCCCAAGGCAGCCTGGGTCACCAGAACCGTCTGCCCTGCGATGACGACGGACCCGGTTCGACTCGGCTCCATCAGGTTGGATTCCACAGTGATTTGGACCGCGCCGTTAGCGCTTCCTGAAGCGCCAGAAGAAATCGTCACCCACGGAGAATTCGAAGCCGAGGTCCAGTTGCAACCAGCCGCTGTAGTCACACCGATGGATAGGGAGCCCCCAACAGGCAGAACACTAACGGACGGGTCTACAGAGTACGAGCAGAAGCTCGGAAGCGGCGTGAGCTGACGGATCGTCGCGCTGGCGCCGTTGTCGCTGTAATAGAGGTTGCCGGAAGTGTCAGTCGCCAAGCCATTAGCGGCGGCTCCGTACGGTGAAATCGTGGAAATGATTCCGTCCGCCGCAACCATTCGGATCCGAAGGTAATCGCTTTCCAGGATGAAGACGTCTCCGAGAAGATCCACTGCGACGGCCGTCGGATCGTACAGGACCGCTTTGGTAGCGAGCCCGCCGTCACCACCGCTCCCGCCACCTGCAATGGTCGTAATGATGCCCTTGGAAACTTTTCGCGCGAGGTTGTTTCCGGTGTCGCCGATGTAAAGGTCCCCTGCGGTGTCGAAAGCAATTCCATATGGGTGGTTTAGAGTGGCCGACGCCGCCAGACCCCCATCGCCTAGACCACTTGTTCCTCCCCCGACAACGGTAGAAATGATTCCGCCGCTCACCTCTCGAACGCGATCGTTAGACGAGTCGGCAATGTAAACGTTGCCCGCTGAGTCACCTGTTAAGCCTTCCGGGTAATACAACAATGCATTGGTTGCAGCAGAGCCGTCGCCTGAGAAGCCAGTCGTCGCACCTCCAGCGAAGGTTGCAATATTACCCTGGGCGATCTTGCGAACCCGGCTGGGGATATCGCTGATGTAAAGAGCGGAGGAGTTGTCTACCCCTACGAAAGACGCGTTACTCAGATCCGCTGAAGTCGCTGGGATGTTTTCTCCGGTCGCGGAGCCTCCACCCGCGACGGTGTTTATGTTTCCGTCCGGTGTGATCGCGCGGAGCAGCGGACCGGAGTTGCGGTAATCAAGGACAAAAAGAGTTCCGGTGGCGGAGTCCCGGGCTAGCCCAAGCAGATGGTTGAAGTAAGCCTGAGTCGCCGGTCCGCCATCTCCATTTGCCGGAGTCGACGCTGAACCGCCTCCAGCGAACGTCGACAGGGTGAAGCCGCTGACTGAACCGGCGGGTCCAGTGGCTTGCGTAATCGTGAGAGTCTGATCCGCGATCAAAATATAACCCGTCCGGGGCACCAATCCGGGATTGGCCGCGACGAGAAACGGCGCACCGCCTGTCCCTTGCCCGTTCGCGGATGCTGACGACACTTGAATCCAGGGAACGCCGCTGTAGGCGCTCCAAGTACATGTTGAGCTGGTCGTGATGCTCGCTAATCCCGTGCCGCCCGATCCGGAATAACTCAGAGGTGCGCCGCTGGCGAAGGCGGTGCATGCGGAGCCCCGTTTGAGTCACGGGTATCGACGCCCCAGCGACTGTAAGCATGGCGCTCCGCTGTGAAAAATTATTCTGGCCGGGAGATGGTGATGGACGAAGGTCCGCTTCCGCTGGAGTTCGCGATCACACTCAACCAAGGTGCGCTCGAAACCGCTGTCCAAGTGCACTGCGCCGGAAGAGTCAACGTTAACGTAGTTGGCCCACCGCTCGAATCGAAGGTGACCGGTGCTGGAGTAATCAAGGGATCAGTGCAAGAACCGGCACTCTGATTTACAGTGAAAGCTGCGGTACCAATCCGCACTGATCCAGTGAGGCCGCCAAGCGTCGAGTTGTTCTGTCCAACGGTCGCGCTGATTTGAATGGGCGACGAGGCCCCCAGGCCGAAGTACGGTGTATTCAGGTTGATGAACTGATCTGGGATCACCTCTCCAGGGACAGCCGGGAGCGAACAATCGTCAGGTTAAAGGAGATGGAACCGCCGTAGCCAGGCAAGTTTTGAGATTGAGGAGAGATGCTGGGAGTGCACAGCATGGGTGGGCTGCGAATGGATTTTTACTACAGCTCCGGACTGCCCGTTCCCTGTGGACGATAGCGGTCTCTGTGCCTGAAACGCACCTGGGGTCGTGGGGAACAAATATGCATATCGATCGCCCTCGCTAAAAAGCGAGGTCCCTACCAGATACACACCACCGTTACCGTCGAGGGCCACGCTAAGGGCATTCGAAGTTGAGCCATAGGATGAAGCCCCAAACAATGTTGAATAGGACAACCGGCTTCCATCGGAAGATATTTGTGACAGGAACATGTCTCCCTCGGAGTAAGTTATTCCTGGCAAGCGGGACCTCAGGGCTCCGGCGGTAGTTGGAAAATTTGCCGACCAAGCTTCACCCGCTACATATGCTGATCCCGAGTCGATGGCGATCGCGTATGGAGTATCGTTATTGTTCCCCCCAAGAAATGTCGAATAGAGCAAGGATGCACCGGTTGGATCCAGCTTCGCCACAAACCCTGATGAATAACTTGCGGCTTGGGGAAGGTTTGGCCGTTGCGAACGCTCCTTGAGTGACTGGGAAATCTCCCGAGAAGGTTGAACCGGTCACGTAGCATCCGGTTGCATCCACCGCGATACCACTGATACCGTCAGAATAGCTGCCGCCGAGCAACGTCGAAAAGATCAACCCCGTCCCATCGGGGTTCAGCTCCGTGACAAACGCATCGCCCTCGCCTTTGTTGGTAGTGGAATACGCACCTGCTGTCACAGGAAAATCCGGTGAATTCGTTCCGCCACCAACGAACACATAGCCCGACGAATCAATCGCAATCGCTCCTGCGCCGTCGTAGTCCTTTCCACCAAGGAACGTGGCGTAAGCAATCTGCCCCAGATGGTGCGAGTTTGGCGACGAAAGCGCTCTTCTGCCCAGGTAACTTTGTAGTGAAGCTTTTCTTGGTTACCGGAAAATTTAGCGAGCTTGTGCTACCCGCAATATACGCAGCTCCCAACGAATCGACGGCGACCCCGGCCCCGGTTTCGTCCCCGCTTCCCGCTAACGCAGTTGCATAAGCGATGGCACCTGTTGGTCCCGACCTTCACGACGAAGGCATCCTCGCCGGCCACGTAATGACCATTTGTAAAAGGGAAATCGCTGGACGTCGTAAACCCAGTGAGATACGCATTTCCATTTTCGTCGACCGCTATGCCGAATCCTTGCTCGTTAGCATTGCCCCCAATATAGGTGGAATAAATCGAGCGCAGTTCCGTCCGGGTTGAGTTCCGATACGAAGGCGTCCAACGAGCCGTGATATTTGCCAGAGGTGACAGGGAAATCCGAGGACTGAGTCCAACCTGTGATGTAGGCGTCCCCGCGGGAATCGACAGCGATCGCGTTGGCCAGGTCCGATTTAGAACCACCCAAGAAGGTGGAATAGCCTATTACCGGATCGATGACAAGCTCTGACGAATGACGGTACTCTCCCAGAACCAGACGGAACTTCGTTTCGGCCCACAAAGGCATAATGACAGGCCACTTCATCGCGTCTCTTCCCAGCCAGCTGCCAGGCGCGTGGCTTCCTTTGCCGCACTTCGCCCCTGCCGTTGCTCAGGATGATATCGCCGTTGTCGGTGATTTTGATCTGATTTGCGCCGCCGTAGACCAGCCGGAGGTCACCGGCGTTAGCGCCGGGCCGGACCACCAAATCATACTCAAGATCGGGTCCGCTTCCATGATAGAGAAGATCGATCCCCGGACGAATGCTTCTGACTCGAACGGCCAGATCGTGCTTTAGACCGACAATCGCGCGCGAACCGAAATAGTAGTTCGTCACACCTTCCATCTCGCCTTCGGCTTCATGCCGCGCATGTGTGTTGGCGTCGGCGATCCGCATCGAACGGCGCCTTCTGACGTCGAGAATGTCATCCCATTGCGAGTTACGAACGCCTCAACGTGCCGCTACGTGCCACAAAGGCGACATCTGGATTTGCTTGGCCCCGGTTTTCCTCAAAATAGAGCGGAAGATTTCCAATTTCGGACGAACGTGCGCAACGCCCGCGTTTTGAGGTTGTAATCTGACAGTAATCAACAACGCGAGGCAGAGCAAACGTCCGTACCCTCTGTAGCGCATGTGGCTACGATAGTTGAAACTGGCGCGGCGCGCAACTCTCACGGAATGCTTTCAGCTACGCTTGTTCCTTGATTGAACGAAAACCATGCAAATTACTCCGCCGAATTTCCTGGAGACTCAAAAGGATGAGTGCGATTCGCAGCGACGAAACCATCCTTCGCACCCAAAATGGCTCGAAAAAAATGGGGCTTCGGAATCTGGTGAGGTGGTCCAGCCAGCCTGCCCGGGAGCGCTGCATCCACGCCGATGCCCGGCGGGCCATGACTGCGAACAACTTAAGCGCGATGGACCTTAAATTAAACTTCAATTGAACTTCGCGTTTGCGGTCCATCCCGGTCCGGGCGTAGCGCCGGCTGCGATCCAAGCCCAAGAGTCGTATGTAGCGCCTTGTGCGCCTCCCATGTACCAAACAGCCACCTGCTGAGAAGAGCTGTTCTGCCAAATCAAGTCGGGATGACCATCACCATTCATATCAGTGGCGCCTACCAGGCTCCAGCCCGCCCCTGGTGTGGCGCCCGCGGCCATCCAAGCCCACGATTGGTATGTAGCGCCTTGTGCGCCCCCCATGTACCATATGGCGATCTGCTCAGTGGCGTTGTTTTGCCAGACTAAATCGGGGATGCCGTCACCGTTGAAATCCTTGGCGCTGATGAGGGCCCATCCTGCCCCAGGCGTCGCGCCACCCGCCAACCAAGTCCATGACTGATAGGTCGTGCCTTGAGCGCCGCCCATGTACCAGACCGCGACTTGTCCGGTGGCGTTGTACTGCCAAATAAGGTCTGGGTGGCCATCGCCGTTGAAATCTGCGGCGCCGATCAGAGTCCACCCCGGTCCGGGCGCGGCGCCACCGGCCATCCAAGCCCAAGACTCCTGTGCATTGCCTTGAGCGCCACCCATGTACCAGACCTGAGCCTGTCCGGTGCTGTTGTCCTCCCACAAGAGATCGGGTTGGCCGTCACCGTTGAAATCGGCGGTACTGATGAGAGTCCAGCCCGGCATGTTGGCGGAGGCGAGCCAAGCCCACGATTCATAGGTGGTGTCTTGACTCCCGCTCAGGTACCACACCACAGCTTGCCCGGTGCTGCTCTCTTGCCAAATGATATCGGGGTGGCCATCACCGTCAAAATCGCCCGCGACCGTTTCGGCCTGACCGGAGTTGGCGTTGGTCATCATCGAAGAAACATCTACAGCTTCGAAATCTGCTCCGGTAATTACGCCCAGATTGTGGAGATCGCTGTCATTCCATCGCGAATCGGGCGCGCCTGAGATAAACCATGCGCTGCCGTTATCGGCCACGATCATTCCGTACTTCTTAAGTGCCGTCAGGATGATCTGATTCGCCGCCGAAAAGCCCGAGATGTCGTAACCGGCCTTCAGCCGGAAGCGGACACCCATGGGCGGGTAGTTCGAACCCGTCAGGCTCGAGGCGAAGTGGCGGGCCGGCCAGACGTACGTGTCCTGGGTTTGAGGCACGGTGAGCCGGATCGCGTGGTTGATCGCTCCGGCCAGCACTTCGTCGTACTTGACGAGCCCAGGAAAAATCGGCAATCCCGCTGCATCGGCGGAGGTCCAGCCCGCCGGTCGCAACGCATTGGAATTTAGATCGAAAATTGCGCCGGAGCCCGCCTTCCAGCTCGATGTCTGCGGATGCGCCGACCACATCTCATAGAGTATGCAGTTCGTCGTGTCGATCGAAATAACGTGCCGGTCCCCTTTGCTCTGGCTGCCCCCCTCGATCGGCGCGTTCAGAGGTATCGCATACGGCCCGGGATCGCTCTCGTCCCCATAAGTAAAGGTTGCCGGATACTTCTTCTGCGTACCTGTCACGGTAACGTATGGGATTCCGTTCGGGGCGCCGTTGTAAACCGTTCCGAAATCCGGGTGCAGCGTTACTCCAGAGCCGATCGTGTTGACGTACGTTGACGACTGAGGCGACACAGCCAGATTGTCCACCCGTACGTTCCAGATGTTGTTCGGCGGTAATACCGGGCAGGAGCCAATCGTGGGAGATTGCGCCCAACCAATCGGCATCAGCCCGAAGGCAGACACCAGTAGGCGCCCTGTTCTCCCAGTCACGCCACCAGTCTAATCGAAGCGTCCCGGCGCCACACGTGCAAAAACAACTGACGCGTTCAAGTTTTTTGTCTTACTTAGCTTCGCCGCGCCCCAATCTCCCGGCCTTTCATTGTGGGACTCAGCTATTGCAGATATGTAAGATAGTACCGTCGGCCCGCCCATGCAAGGGCCAGAGTCAATCCTTGGCTTGCTCCGAAACTCCAGCAGGTATTGGGCGTCCTAATTGAATCAGCGCACCAGACTACCTACGGAACGTGATCCGCATCGTCACAGGGACTGACTCCGGATCTACAAGGAGCTGATCCCCATGAAGAAGGACCAGCTTGATCTGGAGAACCGGACGGTATGGATTCCAGACTCGAAGACAGCCAACGGTGTTGCCGAAGTTCCGCTCACCGAGATTGCAGTTGAGGCTTTTCGAAGCCAACTTGCGGTCGCAGGTCCGAGCCCTTTTCTGTTCCCAAGCGACACGAAGCCAGACCGACATCAGCAATCCTTTAGTAGAAAGGTCTGGCAGTTCGTCCTGCAGCGGGCGGGAGTTCCGTATTTCCGGATCTACGATCTTCGATCGACGTACGCTACGAGGCTCAGTGCTGGGGGTGTTGCCGACGAGTGGGTGACCCAGTTATTGCGGCAAGGTGATGCCAAGGTATTCAAGAAGTACTCGCAGATGAAGCTACAGATGAAACGGGAGGCGCTGCGGAAGCTGAACCGGATGGCTAACGAGCTGCGGTTGGATTTTGACACGGAGAGATCCAACTGATGAGTTTTGGCACGGTTTTGCCACGGTTCGGCTGGTATTCGGTGATTTTGTATTTCGTCGCGGAGTGCGGCGAGTTTGGAAGTGGTTTAGAATCAGGGGAGAGTCACAACCGGGCGGTTAGCTCAGCCGGTTAGAGCGCCTGCCTTACAAGCAGGAGGTCCGCGGTTCGAGCCCGCGACCGCCCACCATCTGATTCAAGGGATACGCGCAGAGGGAAATATCGGGTGGAGTGTTTGCGACACAGATTGTGACGTAACTGCTCAATTTGCCTTCCTCACCGCGGACTGAGCTCACCTTGGAGCACGCCCATCAGACCACTTTCCAGCTTGTCCAACGCGGTACGCTTAGCCGCCGTGCGCACGTGGCTGTAATGTTCGAGCTTCCGCCGCAACATGCACCCTAGCTAGTCGGCTGAACAAGTCCACGCCCTGCCATCGAAGGTCCCGGATCTCCACTCCTCGGCATGTGGTGGATATCGCCACCACGGCCGCGCAATGCGTCACGAGCCACTCCGGCTTGCTTGCCGCCGTCTCGAACACTTTTCGCTTAAGCTTCGGTAGGAAGAGCCCTGCCGACTGCCTCCCGACGCTCAGGCGGCGCCTTTACGTCTTCGGCGATCGCGTTCCAGCCCTTGGCCCGTCTGAGCATGCGCCGGAGCACGCCAGTCTCCATGTTCACGGTCCTCCCCGAGATGCCGGCCTCGCGGCGCGCGGTCTGATACGCCGCGATGTCTTCGGCCTTGAATCTGAGTAGCGGTTTCTCGCCGAAGTGCTTGGCGAGCGGCACCAGAACTGTTCACCTCGAACACGGCGCTGAACGAGAAACATTCCTGTTGGCTGTCAAGGCTTGCCTTCCCAAGCCTGCGTGAGAATTGCCTTGCGTTCTCGATTGATTTGATTCCTTCTCTAATTTATAGACAATGTGGTGCAGATGCGCATTGTTTATTAAGGGGCAACTGCCGTCTATTGGCAGAAGGGTGAGCTATGACTCCGGATCAATACAGTGCCAAACGAATTAACCTGTGGAATAACCCTTGACGCATCGGCTGAAAAAGGCCTATCGTGATTCTGGGGCTAATACGATGTTCAAGGCTTCGTTTGTTTTGATTGCCCTTGGTTTATGGGCCGTGAGTCCTGCATGGTCCGATGTAATTGATGTGGGTGTCAATGGTTCCGTTAGCGGAACAGGCAGTGTCGGCTACGTTCTGTTCCCCTCCGGCGACTCCGAATCTTCCTCGTTTGCTCTAGCGGGCACAAATAACCAACTAGGCTCGTTCACCACTTCCGCGCAAGCTTCGTTCGGAGATCCCGTTGTCGGCGCAACAGATTCCCTTGAGGATGAGGTGTATCAAGATGAGAATGTTGTTCAGAATGGGAATACAACCTCCGTTGAGCTGGTCGTCGTAAACGCTGAGAACCCTGGGGGAGCCCTCGGAGGCGGCGCGCCCGGCGCGGGCCTCGGGCCAGGTTTCTGGAACTCCAATGTGAAAAATGATCTCTCGGTCAGTCTCACTCTCACCGAGGAATCCTTTGTGGCGCTCCAATCTTTCGACCAGACCCCTGGGCTAGGAATTTCCGACACAGCCGAGTTGCTTGATTCAATGGGCAACGTCGTTTTCGTCTTCTCTGAGTGTTCGCCGTGTACCCTTTCCCTGACCCTGGACGCCGGGACCTACCAGTTGGAGCAGATCTTGACGGCAGGAGCGGGTGGTGGGTCTGCGACGGGACGAGCGCAGATCGGTGACCTGGAAGTGGGATTCACGCCCGTTCCGGAAGCGCGTTGGACGATGATAATGCCCGCGTTTTGGGTGGGCCTCTTGGTTTTCAGGCGCGCGTCACCGAGGCGATTCATTAACTGGAAAGCGGCTGACGTGGGACGTTCCAACCGCACATGAGGTGAGGTGACCCGACAGGCTTCTCGGTCACTCAGGCGACAGTCCTGACCAATTCTGACCAATGCAGCGCTGCACTCCTTGCGTTCCTTGCACTCTCTGCAACACGGGGTCAGCAACTTACAGATTCGCTTAGCGCGTCGTGGGTTTGAATCCCACCCTCACCGCCGGACTCATCACGCGTGGTCCGCGTATCTCAACAACGCCTTGAAACCGAAATCCATGTGCTGTTGAATATGGCAGTGAAATAACGCCGGTCCCGGCTGGTCGGCGGTAAAATCCACGCTGGCGCGTCCGTAGGTGGGCACCACGACGGTATCTTTGATCACGCCCGATGTGGCTTTGCCATAAATCTCGGCGATCTCCAATTGGTGCCGATGCAGATGCAATGGATGCGCATCGTCGGTGCGGTTGTGAAACGTCAGCCGGTAGCGCGTGCCCTGTTTCAACAGGAACTCCTGATCGTGCGGATATGATTTTCCGTTTACGGTAAAGCTGTTGAATTTGCCGGCGCCGCGTGGCACCTTCTCGAATATCATGTCCAAGCGCCCGGCCGGCGCTGGCTGCGTCGACGAGGGCTTCCCAAACACGGTGTAATCCCAATTCGACTTGGGCGCCGGCATCCACTGCGGCGTGCGGTGCTGATTGGAGTATTCGATCACGATGCCCAGGCCGCCTTCGCGCACCGGATCCTCCGGCGCACCCAGGATCCACACGCCGGGCTGATTCATCTCCACCCAGGCATCGATGCGCTCGCCCGGCCCTAGCATCAACACGTCCACAGCCGCCGGCGTCGGCACCGGGTTTCCGTCCAGGGCGATCACATTGAACTTGTGGCCCGGCAGCGCCAGGTGGCGGTTCTCGATCGCGCTCGCGTTCAGAAAATGGAACATCACGCGTTGCCCTGAATTCACGCGGATCGGCTCGCCTGCGCCGAGCGCCTTGTCGTTGATCGAAAAAATATCGGCCGCCACTTCCATCCCGGGCTGCCGCGTATCCAGCACCGCCGGCTTTTCGGGCTGCGCTCCGGCGGGATCGAGATCATCGTTGTCCATCGACTGGTTGGTGAAATAAGGCTCCCAGTCGCGCAACGCCAGGTAGTGTTCCTGATCGTAGCGCCCCGGATCGCTCGCGCCTTCGATGATCAGAAAGCCGAACATTCCGGTGAAACTGCCACGGTGCAGGTCGTCCATGGCCATAGTGTGCGTGTGGTACCAACGCGTGCCCGCGGGTGTTGGCGTGAACTGATAGCGGCGGCTTCCGTGCGGGGGCACCACCGGCGTGCCTTCTTCCTCCGATCCATCCACGTCGGAGGGGATCAACAATCCGTGAAAATGCACGTACTCCGGAACGTCCGTGTTATTGACCACGTTCACCGTCACCGGCACGCCCTCTTTCATCCGCAGCAGCGGCCCGGGTGACGTGCCGTTGTACCCGATGGTGCTGACGATGCGGTTGGGCGCCAATTCCACCGTGACCGGCGCGATCTCAAGCGTGAAATCGGTCTTGGCGATGTCTTGCGACCCGGATGGCGCCAGAAAGGATTGTGGTTGCTGGGCGTCCAACCGGCTGGATGCGGCTGCGAGGCCGGCAAGTTTCAGGAAGTCGCGCCGTTGGATGGGATGTTGCATGCGAAACGACCATGGTAACGAGTTGGCGCGCACAACGTCGCGTCCCCGCGAAAAACCGCTCCCTGCGTTCCGCGCAAAAGCAGTATATGATGTGAAGCGGTCTTCGCCGGAGCATCTTTGCCGGATGAGATGAAACGAATCGCCATCATAAATCCGCTGGTTCTTGCAAGCCTGTGGCCGGTTTTGTTCTCGACTCCGGCCCAAGCGCTGAATGTGTGCGCCGATCCCGACTACCTGCCTTATTCGAATCGCGCGGGAGCTGGTTTTGAAAACAAAATCGCGGAGGCCGTCGCCAAGGCTCTTGGCGAAAACGTTGAGTACACCTGGGCGAGCCATCGCAGCCACGGCGGATTTCCCCAATTCCTGGCGTCCACACTTGATGCGAAGAAGTGCGACGTTGTGATGAGCATTCCCTACGCGAGCCGCGAAGAGTTGACCACGCGGCCCTTACTACATCTCGTCCTATGTGTTTGTTTTCGACAAAAGCAAGAAATACGACATCACGAGCATGGATTCGCCGGTGCTGAAGCGTGTGAAGGTCGGCTTTGAACGCGAAACGCCGGCCGAGGACGCTCTCAAGATGCGCGGGATGATCCCGGCAGCCATGGCCTTCGATGTCGCGACGGATAACGGCCAGTCACCGACGATCATGCTGGATGCGCTGCAAAGCGGAAAGATCGACGTGTTGATCACCTGGCAGCCGGCCATCGGCGCCTTTCCTGCGTTCCGCTCCGAATCTGGAGGTGGTGCCGGTTCCGAATGAACGAGCCCTGGGGCCGCCCGAGCAATACTCCTTCCCAATGTCGATGGGCGTTCGCGCGGGCAACGAGGCGTTAAAGAAGAGGCTCGACGATGTGATCGCAAACCACCAGGCGGAGCTTACTTCCATTCTCACCGAGAGTGGCGTGATGTCGTCCGCGCCCCGGCAGGGGGGCCAGTGAGGTTGAAGCTTGCGCTGGTGTCCCTCATCGCGACCGCGGTGTCGGCGCAGGATGGCGAAAAGCTGATCAAGGACAGCGATTGCTCTTCGTGTCACGCGCTGGATCGCCAGGTGGTGGGACCGGCCTATAGCGCAGTCGCCAAGCAATACGCCGGCCAAAGCGATGCGCCCGTAGGCAAGCTGGCCGCGAAAATTCAGAGACGGCGGCGGCGGCATGACGCCTCATCCGGATCTGACGGAGGCGCAGCGCACCGCCATGGCGAAGTGGATCCTGTCGCAAACCGATCGGCGGCCTCTTCCGGCCAAAGCGACGCGAAAACGTATTCCTACACGCTGAAGGACGGCACCACGGTCAGCCTCGACTTTCCGCTTTTCATGGAAGGCCAGGCTCCCAAGGTCACCAAGGAAGTCTTCCACGGCTATCAGCTCTATAACTCGTACTGCTACCGCTGCCATGGCACGGATGCCAGCGGCAGCCAGCTCGCGCCCGATCTGCGCCACTCCCTCGCGGTTGGAATGAAGCAGCACGATTTTCTGTCGGTCGCCATGTCGGGGAAGAAGGAACAGGGAATGCCCGCGTGGGCCGGCTTCCTCAGCGAGGATGATGTTGTTCACATTTTCAGATATGTAAAGGGACGAAGCCTCGATCTGGTGTCTCCAGGCAGGCCACCGTCCGCGCAGGATTAACCCAAAAGGAGCTCTTGAAATGAACGGAATGAAACAGCTCTGTTGCTTCGCGATCGCATGTGTAACGTGCGCTCTTGCCAACGAACCGCTCCAGAAGGATTCCCAGGACGCCAACCAGTGGGTGATTCCCTTGGGCAATTACGCCGGAATCCGGCATAGCAAACTAAACCAGATCACCAGCAAGAACGCCGGCAAGCTGAAGGTTGCCTGGACCATGTCCACCGGCACGCTGCGCGGGCAGGAAGGCCAGCCGCTGGTGGTCGGCAACATGATGTACTTCGAGAGCTCCTACCCCAACTTCGTGTACGCCATCGATCTCGACAAGGTCGGGCAGATCGTTTGGAAATTCGCGCCGGAGCAGGACAAGTTCTCGCCCTCGGTGGCCTGCTGCGATCTGGTGAACAAGGGCGTCGCCTATGCCGACGGCAAGATCCTCGTCACCACCTTGGACACGCATGTCTACGCGCTCGACGCGAAGACCGGCAAGGTCCTTTGGAGCGCCCAGAACGGCGATCCGCAGCTAGGGCAAACCATGACCATCGCTCCGCTGGTCGTGCATGACAAAGTGATCGTCGGGATCTCGGGCGGCGAGTACGGTGTCCGCGGCCATCTCACGGCGTACGATCTCAACACCGGCAAGCTGGTGTGGCGCGCCAACAGTGTCGGTCCGGACTCAGGACATTCTGTTCGATCCGGACAAGACCATCGATGCAGCCACGCAACAACCGGTGGGCAAGGATTCCAGTCTCAAAACCTGGATGCGAGGATGGATGGAAGCTCGGCGGCGGCACCACGTGGGGCTGGTATACCTACGATCCTCAGCTCAACTTGGTGTACTACGGCAGCGGCAACCCGGGAACGTGGAATCCCTCGCAGCGGCCGGGCGACAACAAATGGTCCACTAGTTTGTTCGCGCGCAATCCCGACACCGGCGTGGCGGCCTGGGTTTATCAGATGACTCCGCATGACGCCTGGGATTATGACGGCATCAACGAGAGCGTTCTCACCGACAGCGTCATCGACGGCCAAACGATTCCGACCATGACGCATTTCGATCGCAACGGCTTCGCTTACGTGCTGGACCGCCGCAACGGCAAGCTTCTCAGAGCGAACAAATTCGATCCCTCCACCAACTGGGCCGAGAAGATCGATCTGCAGACCGGCCGGCCGGTCCTCAACGAAGCCAAGATGACCAAGGAAGACGTCAACGTGAAGGACATTTGTCCCGCCGCGCAGGGCGCCAAGAATCATCAGCCCGCGTCCTACGATCCCAAGAGCAAGCTGTTCTATCTCGGCACCAATCACATCTGCATGGACTACCAGGCATTCAGCGTCAAGTACCGCAGCGGCTTCCCGTATGTCGGGCGCGACGCTGAGCATGTTCCCGGCCGACCACGGCGACGTTCGCGGCAGGCTGATCGCCTTCGACCAGGTCACCGGCCAGACGAAGTGGTCGGTGAATGAAATGTTCCAGGTCTACAGCGGCCCGCTGACTACCGACGGCGGCGTGCTCTTCTACGGCACGCTCGACGGCTGGTTCAAAGCCGCCGATCAGGCGACGGGCAAGATTCTCTATCAATTCCACGCGCCTTCCGGCATCATCGGCAATCCCATCACGTACACGCACAAGGGCAAGCAGTACGTCGCGGTGCTCACAGGCGTTGGAGGATGGGCGGCGATCGGTCTCGCCGAAGGCCTGACCAAGGGGAGCGAAGGACTGGGCGCCGTCGGTCTCACCGCGTCGCTCGCCGACTACACGAACCTGGGCGGAACGCTGATCGTCTTCTCGCTGGAATAGACGAGCCGTTTCACCGTCCGTTAAACAGCGCGCTTTCACTCCGAAGCGGCGTTGAAGCGGTGCACGGGCCGCTGTCACTTTTCGTCGTGGGAATCCGGCGTTCCGTCTGACCACTTGCCGACAGGGATCATGAATACAGTTAACCGGCCCGGAATCTCCTCGCCGCCGATCATGGGAGACCCCGGCATCCCTGCGCCCCAAGACTTGGGTTCCGTTCGTTCGGCCCAGAACATCAAATGCGGATGCCAGTGCCCGGCCTGATCGTCCAGATAGCCTTGCTTCGACAGCATGTAGCACATCGCACCGGCTTCGAGCGCAGGCAGCTCCTTCTTGTCGAGAGCGGATTTGACCGCGTCGAGCATCTGGGTTTCCGATTTCCCCGCCAAGGCCAGCCGGGTTCTCGCGATGGTGATGGGGAGGTATGTTCGCACGGCCTGTGGATTGAAGCAGATCGGCCCTCGGATCTTGGGATTCCAAAACGCGGGATCCCCGAACCCTGCCGTCCACGAGCGTTCCACCCTACACACGAAACCGTTCGTGCCCTTAACCGCCGTTTTGTACCCTTGCCGCTCCAGGACCATTACCTCCGCGTTATCTGCGATGCTCTTTGGGGCTGCGCTTCTCGCCAGGGCTATTTCGGCATTGCCGTCCGCAATTAAGTATTGGTCGAGCGGGGCCATGCTCGGATAGGGAGTGTCAGTTTTCTGCGCCTGTACTACCAGGCTCAGCAGGAGCGCCGTTGGGATTATCCTTACCATTCTGATCTCCTCCAAGTCTCCTCAGGATACGCTAGTGTGCCTCTTGCTCTTGCGACCCGAATCAGGCCAGCCGGGAACTCTCCAGGCGAGCGGATCGAATTCCACGCGCCCTCCGGCATCAGCGTCGGTCTCACCGCTTCGCTCGCCGACTAAACCAACCTAGGGGAACGGCGATCGTCTTCTCACTAGAATAGTTCGCGCTAAAACTCAAACTCCCTCCGGCATCGCTGCGGGAGGGAGCTCTTAACTAACAGAATGAGTCGAGCAGTTGAGACTTAGTCGGTCATTCGTGTCTCCGGATGCTCTTGTTCGTGGTCGCGATGCCTCCGGTCGGTATGAAGCATGTTGGCATTCTGCCCTTGCTTCTTCTGGGCCTGCTTCTGCCGGCCTTGATTCTTCTGGTTTTGCTTAGTTTTCGTGTTCATACGTGGAACACTCCTTTCCCTTAATAGATACCACAAACCCGCGGCGCTGGGGTTACGATGGAGAAGGGACACCAACATGGCAACTCTCGACTGGTCGCAATGCCCTGCAGTGGAAAGCGTGCCGGGCAGACTGAGCGGTGCGTGGGTATTCAAGGATACGCGGATGCCGGTGTCCGCCGTTTTCGAGAACCTCGAAGCCGGGGCGACCATCGACGACATAGTCGAATGGTTCGACGTTTCCCGCGAGCAGATTATCGCCGTCCTGGAATTTGCTGCTCGCAGCCTTGACCCGCCGAACCCGCCATCGCGCGAGCTGACTTCGATTAATGCGCGTTCTGTTTGACCACGGCACGCCAGCGCCTCTGATCCCCTTCCTAGAAGGCCACACGGTCACGAAGGCGAAAGACCGAGGATGGGATAGGCTCAGCAACGGCGACTTGTTGACTGCTGCCGAGGAAGCCGGTTTTGATGTACTGGTGACCGCCGACAAGAATATTCGCTATCAGCAGAACCTGGAAGGGCGGCGCATAGCCCTTGTCGTGTTGAGCACCCCGCAATGGCCGGTTGTGAAGCTGCACATCGATAAGATCGTTGCCGCCGTGACCGCAGCGACACCCGGCAGCTATTTCGAGGTAGAGATACCATTGAAGAGCTAGCTTGCCGGATCGTCAGCACTGGCGTTATCAAACTCTTCCCACTCGCCGCTCACGGATCTTACCCACTTTTTAGGAATGCCCTTGAAGGTGATCTCTGTTCCGGGAGAATGGTCAATAAACTCAACTAGGCTTGGAGCAAACCAAGCCCCGCGCTGCGTTCTTCAAAAAAAAACGTATACGGCATAATCTGTCTCAGGCTCGCCAATGACATTGACCCCAGTGACCGAAGGGGTCGTCTGGCCGTGAACACCGCCACGTAAATCAGCGAACCCTAGTTTCTGGGTTAAAGGCGTGGATCGAATGCGAACATGGTCGCCAAAGGAAACTGCCGGATCGTTCATGCTCGGAACATTTCAAGCATAGCGCAATTGATTGGATTTTCCGATCAACGCAGATTTCAGACATTCCGTTCCCGATGTTCCCCCTCTTCTGATACGCTTGAATCGATCCGAGGCCATCAATGAAACTCGCGCCCGCCCTCCTCTTCCTCCTCAGCCTCTCGCTCTTCGCGATGCAGCGCGGCGGATTCCGGGGCTTCGGCGGCTATGACTACGGCTACGGCGGACCCAGCGTGCCTTCGGAGTTTTATTGGAGCCGGCTCCAGTACACTTCCAGCTACGCCGGCGGTGCAAGCTACGGCTATCGCCGCTTCGGCGGCGGCTGGTCGCGGGATTATCCCAAGGCCGACAACGATTGCCTGATCGCCCTGCGGCGCTTGACCCGCATCAACTCTCCCTCGCCGCTGAACGTCGCCGATCTCGATAGCGACCACATCTTCGACTATCCCTGGATCTACGCCGTCGACGTGAACACCTGGACCTTCACCGACGCGGAAGCCAAACGCCTGCACGATTACCTTTATAAAGGGCGGCTTCCTGATGGTGGACGACTTCCACGGCACCGACGACTGGCAGCATTTCATGGCCGGCATGCGCCTGGTGCTGCCCGACCGGCCCGTCGAGGATCTCAAGGATGAAGACGAGATCTACCACGTCCTGTACGACATCAACGAAAAGTTTCAGATCCCGAGCGAGGTCTACGTCAACACCGGCCGCACCTATGAGAAGGACGGCTACGTGCCCAAGTGGCGCGCCATCCGCAACGACCACGGCCGCATCATGGTGGCCATCTGCGCCAACATGCATCTCGGCGACGCCTGGGAGTGGGCCGACAGCCCGGAGTACCCCGAGAAGTTTTCCGGACTTGCGTTTCGCATCGTCCTCAACTACATTACCTACTCCATGACCCATTAGGCACGTCCTCGAGCGACCAGCCTGACGCCCATGTTCGAGTTCTTTTTTAAATATCCGCGTTCGGTGTATGCACGCGGCCAATTCGCCCTCTTGGGCGCATGGCCGAAGTGGATGCTCGTGCTGCTGATCATGGCCGCCGCCGCGGGTCTGGCCTGGCTGATCCGCTCCCGCCTGGCGCAAGCCGCGCCGGTCATGCGCAGTTGGCGAGCCTGGGTCATCTGGGGCTTGCAGACGCTGCTGGCCGCGCTGCTGCTGGTGCTGCTGTGGCAGCCGGCGATCACCGTCGCCGAGTTGAAGCCGCAACAAAACATCATCGCCGTGCTGGTGGACGACTCGCGCAGCATGGCCATCTCCGAGGACGGCGTCCACCCGCCAGGCCCAAGCCGTCAAGGCGCTTCAGAACGGCGTCCTGGCCAGCCTCAACCGCTCCTTTCAAACGCGTCTTTACCGCGTCGACGACGTGCCCGCGCGCATCGACAGCCTCAAGGACCTGCAACCCAACGCGCCCTCCACCCGCATCGGCGACAGCCTCAAGCAGTTGAGCGAGGAGACGTCCGACCTGCCCATCGGCGCCGTGGTGCTGCTCAGCGACGGCGACGACAACGCCGGCGGCATCAGCGCGGACGCCATCAACGCGCTGCGCGCCCGCCACATTCCCGTTCACACCGTGGGCTTCGGACGCGAGCGCGCCGCGCATGACGTGGAGCTGGATGATGCCGTCGTTGCTCCGCGCGCCCTGGCCGACTCCCGCCTCGCCGCCAAGATCACCTTGCATCAGCGCGGATACGCCGGCGCCAAGATCGAACCTGACGGTGCGCGACGTCAGCACCGGCCAAGCGAAGACTCCTTGCTGCGCGCACCATCACGCCTGGGGCCGGACGGCAACCTCCAGACCGAGACTTTGATGTTCGATATCGGCGGCGCGGGCGCCAAGACGCTCCAGATCGCGGCCGCTCCGCTTGCCGGCGAAGAGAACACGGCCAACAATACCTTGACCCGCGTGGTGAATGTCGGCTCCGAACCGCGCCGCATCCTTTATATAGAGGGCGAACCGCGCTGGGAGTACAAGTTCATCCGCCAGGCCGAAGAGGACGACCGCATGGTGCAGATCGTCTCCATGGTTCGCACCAGCGAAAACAAGATCTACCGCCAGGGAATCGCCGATCCCAAGGAGCTGGCCGACGGCTTTCCTTCCCGCGCCGGAGGATCTGTTCGGCTACCAGGGATTGATCATCGGGTCGGTGGAAGCCGGCTATTTCACTCCCGCCCAGCAGGAATTGATCCGCGAGTTCGTGGATCGCCGCGGCGGCGGCCTGCTGCTGCTCGGCGGTCAGTTCTCGCTGGCGGATGGCGGCTGGAACGCCTCGAACCTTACCGACCTGTTCCCGACGACGCTGCCAACCCAGGCGGGCACGTTTCATCGCGAGGCCGATCCGAGAAACGGCACCACGCACACCACCGCCGAACTGGCGCCCGCCGGCGTGGACAGCATCATTACTCGCCTGGTTGACGACCCCGCCGCGAACGCCGCCAAGTGGAAGAAGCTGCCGTACCTGATGGACTACGAAGATCCCGGCACTCCCAAGCCGGGCGCGGCTGTTCTCGCCAACATGATTACGCCCGAAGGCCGCAAGCTGCCCTTGCTGATCACGGAGAACTTCGGCCGCGGCCGCACCGCGATCATGGCCACCGGAGGCAGTTGGCGCTGGCAGATGAGTTCGCCGCTGGGCGACACGGCTCACGATTTGTTCTGGCAGCAGCTTCTGCGCTGGGTGGTTTCCGATACGCCTGGCCACGTGGCGGCTTCCGTCCCCGCTCAGATGCTGCTCGACAACGGCGCCGTAACTCTCACCGCCGACGTTCGCGATCAGCAATACAACCCCGCTCCCGATGCCAAGGTGGAAGCGCACATCCTGGGCCCGAGCGGCGTCAGCGCCCTGGTCGAGATGACGCCGGTGCCCGATAATCCCGGCCAGTTCCAAGCCGCCTGGTCCGCTCCCAAGACCGGCGCGTACCTGACCGAGGTCACCGCCCAGCGCGAACGCCACGGAATTAGGCCGCGACGTTTTGACCTTTCAGCGCATGGACGGCGTCGCGGAGAATTTCCACACCGAACAGAATCGCGATCTGCTGGAACGCCTCGCCACCCAAACCGGCGGACAATATTGGAAGCCCGCCGACCTCGGCAAACTCGCCGGCGCCATTCCCTTTTCGGAAGCCGGCGTGACCATGCGCGAGACCAAGGATCTGTGGGATCTGCCGCTGGTCTTCCTGGTGTTGATCCTCCTGCGCTTTTCCGAATGGTGGCTGCGGCGGAAGTGGGGGATCGTTTGAATCAGCGCATACCGGAGGCATCCGACGGCTCTCACTTGCCGTCAACGTGCCGCGAATCCCTCTCGTTCTCGGCGCAAAACGATTCCAGTAGATCGCTGTCGGGTACTAAGCGTTGCTTCAGCAGGACCGTGAACGGCCTCGTGTAAGTTTGCGGATCGTCAATCGTCAGCCGCACTTCCATATGGCCGAAGTCCAGCCGATGAAATCGCTCGGTCAGACGCAGCGCTTCACTATGTGTGTGTCCCCGCGCGTCCAACCACCCTCGGTCATTGAACCCGGCGCTCTCCACCACGAACGAATCTCCCTCCCACCTCCCGACCGAGTACCCCAGCCACGAAGGTTGCGGATCGTCGGGCAACTTTCGACCATCCGTATACACTTGCCGGTAAGTCGTGTCCCGCTCATAAAGCATCACCGTCATTCCCGGCATCTGGACGATCTTGTAAGGCGCGGGCGCCATTTCCACCAACGGCATGCCTTCCGGAAGACAGTGCGAGAGCGGAGACTTGTTGCTGAAGTTCTTCGCGCGTTGCTGAAACGAAGCGGCAGCTTCCGGCCGGAGCGGCGCCTCTTCAGGCTTGAAATCGGAAACAATGTTGATGAAGTATTGCGAGAGCGGCTCTTCACCCGCGCCATTCGTGACCCCTGGAATCAAGCGTTCCAACATCTCCGGTGGAGCGCTCTGAGTCTGCCAGAGCCCGGAGAGGTTGGGCTTTCCGTCAGCGCCACGCGGCGCCGGCGCGGAAAGATTCGGCTTACCGTCCGCGGTTCTCGGAATGCCCGGAGTGCGATGGTTTAACCACTGGGCATCGACGCACACCGGTCCCGCCACCAACGCGATCACGACCCATATTCTTCGATTAGGCATCACTCTCCTGCTGTTATACTAAAATATAATTGACGGAAGAAGGGCATGCATAAAACCAATCTACGCAAGGTCGGCGGCTCTGTAATGCTGGCCGTCCCGCCCGCCCTGCTCGATATCCTGCGCTTGCATCCGGGCGCCAAGGTCGGTATCGCGGTTGAGAGCGGCCGTCTCATCGTGGAGCCACAACAGCGCCACCGCTATACTTTGGACGAATTGCTCGCGCAATGCAATCCCAAAGTTCGTCGCAAGAACGCTCGGCGCAGCAAACAAGAGCGAGAATGGCTCGATAGCAAGCCCGTGGGCCGTGAGCTCATCTGATGAAGCGCGGCGAGATCTGGCTCGTCAGCCTCGATCCTGCGTCGGGACACGAGCAAAAGGGCCGCCGTCCCGTGCTGATCGTGTCGCCCGAGGCTTTCAACCGGATAACCAAACTTCCTGTAACTCTCCCGATCACGAGCGGCGGCAATTTCGCGCGGACGGCAGGTTTCGCTGTGCCACTTACCGGAGCCGGAACCAAGACGACGGGAGTCGTCCGGTGTGATCAGCCCCGCACTCTCGATCTCGCCGCGCGCGGCGGCAAAAAGCTCGAAACCATTCCAGATGCGATCATGGACGAAGTGCTGGCGAGGATATCGCCAATATTTGAGTGAACGGAGACCGCGACTAAATGGGACTCTTCGCGCCCTGGTTCCTCGCCGCTCTGGCGGGACTCGCGCTTCCGCTCTACCTGCATCTGCTGAAGAAGCTCAAGGCCACGGCGAGACCGGTGCCCTCGTTGATGTTCTTCGAGTCGCGCACACAAGCCTCGACCCATCATCGCCGGCTCGACTATCTCTTGCTGCTGTCGCTGCGGCTGCTCTGGCTGCGTGCTGTTGATTCTCGCCTTCGCCAATCCCTTCATCAACCGCAACGCGGCCGCGCTCGCCAGCAATCGGCTGGTGCTGCTGGTGGTCGACAATTCTTTCAGCATGCGCGCCGGGACCCGCTTGGCCGATGCCAAGGACGCAGCCATGACTGTGCTTTCCGGCAAAGGCGCCGCGCGCGCCCAGGTGGCGGCGTTTGGATCGCAGTTGCGATTGATGACCCAGCCGATCGAAGACCAATCGGCATTGCGTGCCGCCGTGCAGTCCATTCAGCCCGGCGATGGCCACGGTAACTTCGGCGAACTGGCGCGCGCCGTGCGTGCCATGGCCGAATCGGTCCACACTCCCATCGAGCTTCACCTGTTCAGCGACATGCAGCGCAGCGAACTGGCCGCCAACTTCTCCGACATGGCGCTGCCCGCCAACGTCAAGCTGGTGACGCATGCCGTGGTCGCGAAGGCGCAACCCAACTGGACGGTCGAATCGGTCGATGCTCCCGGACAAGTCTGGGGCAAGGACGCCAAGCCGGTTCACGTACAAGCCGTGATCGCGGGCTACGGCACTCCCGCCGCGCAACGCACCGTATCGCTCGTGGTGAACGGCAAGACCACGGCCACCAAGACCGTCGCCGTCCCCGCCAACGGACGCGCCACCGTCGAGTTCCCCGCCCTCGAAGTCCCCTACGGCTTCAGCCGCTGCGAAGTGAAGATCGACTCCGCCGACGCGCTTCCCGCCGACGACCTCCGCCGCTTCGCCGTCGAGCGTTCCGACCCGCAAAAGGCCTTGCTGATCCACAACTACGGCGACAACCGTTCGCCGCTCTACGTTGGCGCCGCGCTCTCGGCCGCCGCGCAATCGGCCTTCACGCTCGAATCGATCAACGTCAACGAAGCCGCCGACCGCAAGCCGTCCAATTACGCTTTCATCGTTCTCTCCGATCTCAATTCGATGCCGTCGCTGCTCGAAAATTCGCTCACCCAGTACGTGCGCTCCGGCGGCAGTCTCCTCATCGCCGCGGGCACTTCCGCGGGCGCGCGCTCGCAGATTCCCATCTTCGGCGCGCACATCACAGAAACCCGCGACTACAGCCGCGTTCCCGATCGTTACATGGCCGTCGGATCGAGCGACTCCTCTTACCCCGCCGTGGCCAAAGCCGGCGGCTGGCCGGGCGTGAAGTTTTTCTACGCTCTCGATGTCGATCCCGGTCGCCGCGCGCGTCATCGTTCGCTTGGGCGATCAGACGCCGCTGCTGCTCGAGAAACGCATCGGCGAGGGCCGCGTGGTGCTGCTCACCTCCGGGCTCGACAACCTCACCAACGATTTTCCCCTGCAATCCCGCCTTCGTCCCCTTCATCGAGCAGACCGCGCGTTATCTCGCGGGCAGCGAACGCCAGGGCGGCGCACGACCTGTGGATGCTTTCCTCGAACTGCGCAACGTCAAGGGAGCAAGCCCAAGGCGTCGAGGTCACCGATCCCGAAGGCAAGCGCCCGCTCACTCTGGGCGAGGCCGCCTCCGCCCAATCGTTCCAACTTACCGAGGCCGGTTATTACCAGCTCCGTCTTGCCAATGGCCGCCAGGATGAAGTCGGCGTGAACCCCGATCCCAAGGAATCGAACCTCGACGTGATCCCCGACGATGTTCTGGCCCTTTGGCAAGGAAAAGAGTCGCGGGGCAAAGGCCAATCTTCACCAGCCGCGTCGGCATCCGGCAGCGCACCAACGAACAAGACGCCGCAAACCTTCTGGTGGTACGTGATGCTGCTTGTGCTCGCCGCCGCCCTCGCGGAATCGGCCGTCGCCAGCGGCTACCTGGGGACCCAGCGCGAGGAATAGCCGAACTGATTCATCGCCGACTGCTATCGGCGATCTGGTCCCACGTCATCCGAACGACGCTGCTTGGGAGGTAGAATGCTTTCCCGAATCTCGAAGATCTCTCGCGCGCGAGAGGCGGGCGGTCTGTTCTGATCCGCCTCCTGATTGGTGTCGGCATTCAGATGGCACTTCTTGTATTTCTTGCCGCTGCCACACCAACACGCTGCATTTCTGCGCAGTTTTTCCACTGCCCTGGTCGCTCCATGATCAGTGTATCGCTTCCCACGTGAGCAACTTATTCGCGGCGGCCTCTTTTTTGAACCCGCCCATGAAGCAACATTTGTGTCCCTTACACTAACTGTATGGGCAAAGAACTTGCACCCAGAAGTAATCCTATACGGCGCATGGAACGCCGCAATTACATGGCATTTCCGCGTGAGCTTCGTGAGGCAATTCCCGATCTTCATGCCGGGCGCGCTCTGGAGCTCGCTTCTATCGACGGCCATGCGTCCAATACGCTTCTATTGGGCCCCCTTGTCCAATTAAAACTCCTCGTCAAGGAAACGGGAAAACTCAGTGGTCAGTTCATTGTCCGCATGGATCTTCAACCAGATGCAGCCCGTAAACTTGCGGCCGAGCTGAACAAATTGGCGGATGTCGCTGATCGCTCGCGGCCCACTCCAAATTGATCCACTTGACGTAAAGTCGGCATGTCGCGGTGACGCCACTCCCTCATAAATCTTCCCCGCCCTTCCAACAACATCCGACATCCGGCGCTCTCGATCGCCGCTCGCCCATGCCACAACCGCATCGGAGGGCCTCATGACAAACCCAATCCCCTCACCAATTTCTAACCCCCAACCAACAACCAATCGCTCCACCGGACCCCGCACCGCCGTGAGCAGGAGCATCACCGCAAGCGTGCGCAGCCCTCCTGGAACTACACAAACATAAAGGCGTCCCGTATAAACTCGCAGAAGGTGGCTCCGTTTATTCGGAAGGTGGTTCGTTTTTTCAGAAGACCAGGTCGAAGCCTTCGCCCAACGCCTGATGCACCTCAACGAGCGCACAGCGCGGGACACGCTCGCTGGGTGAAGAAAACCATCGCGCCCCGCTGCGTTGTGCGCGACGTATAGAGGAGAGTCCCGTCCCGCCACACGGAGCATGTGCTTTTCCATATGCAGCCGCCCGCTCATCGCGCGCGCGCCGCTTTCACAGCCGCGCCCTCGAATCAGCGGTAAAATGTATCCCGATTTAACACTTTCTGTCGTTCAGCAGCTCATTTCAGCCACTGCCTTCCGTTATGGCGCAGTTAAAGCGGCGTATCCTATAGAAGAAGGACCGTCACAACGATGGGGAAGATAGATATAGCTTTCGGCACAGACTGGATTCAGTGCGAACTCATTGAGTGCGTTCCCGGCAAGGTATCTGGCAGGCCCGTCGTCCGCGGAACGCGCATCATGCCGGACGCGATTGTCGGCAGTTACGACCTCGGGGAAACTATCGAGGAGCTTCACCAGGGGTTTCCCACTCTTTCGGTCGCGCAAATAAAGCGTCTGATCGAATTTGCCCACGAGCAACGCGAGCAGCAGCATCGCCTGTGAAGGTGTTGCTCGACGAAAATCTCGACCACGCCCTCCGGACCCTGTTGGTGCCGCATGAGGTTGTCACCGCCGCCTACATGGGTTGGGCTGGCCTGAGTAATGGTGAGTTGCTCCGGGTAGCAGAGGACAACGGAATCGAGGTACTTCTAACCGGCGATCAGACCCTGAACCATGAGCAGAACCTTGCCGGGCGGAGTCTAGCTGTTGTGGCGTTGTCCGCTATTCAACTGCCAATCATCAAGAGCAATCTTCCAGCAATCGTCGCTGCGATCGGCAGAGCCGCGCCAGGTTCCTTTCAGGTTGTCGAGTGCGGCGCATTCAGCCGGAAGAAGCCAAGCGGCGAGTAAGCCTAGAGCCGTGCTCCTCATGAGGCGATTGCTCCCCGATTTCTGCTGCGACTCTTCTTATACGACGACTTGCCTGTTTCTACAATTCAGGGTGGCGGAGAATCATGGACTCAAATGAAATGCGTGACGCGTTGGGTGTAGAACGCCTCTTCCACAAAGCGATGGAGCAAGGCAAATCTCAATACCTCTACACTCTTGTCAGAATCGACGGGATGCAGTGCTATGAGGGATACCAAGACGAATTCATCGTTCTCCGCGACTACCTGGACAAACCGAGCGAGAGCGATTCCCTTGACAGGTACCGGTTTCTTTCGTCTCGGCCTGGACCGCAAGATCTCCTGCAAAACCTGCTGAATTGCGCAAACGGAAACCACTATGATGTCGCGCCATTTCATTCCTTGAAAACCGGCGAGTATCCGAACATATGGCCTACGATTCCACAAAGGGCTGAATTCCTTTCCGCAAATGCGAGGGCCTCGGGCTTCCCTGAACTAGCGGACTGCATTACTGCCGCCTACTCGGCCTACGGGCTAGACGCCCAACCAATGCCCGTAGAGCAGGTCGACTCCCCGTTAAGGAGTCTGTCGGACCTGATGGGGCAGCTTCTCGATCGCTACTTTAAGCAGCTCATCAAGTTTAAAGACACGTCCAAGTATGTGAAAAGCCAGCGTAGCCTCGACGTGCTGGAGCTAATCGTCGACGAACATCTCGGACTGACAGGCATTCGCGTTCACTTTCCAGAGAATTGCAGCGCCGAATTCATACGATCGCCGCGGGGTGCGGTCTGTACGAACCTGGAATTTGGACCGCCTATCACGTTCTTGAAAATGTCACTGGAGCCAAGCAGCAATGAGTATAGAGTCAATGGAAAGCGGCTATGCGAAATCGGCCTGCCGGGACGGTACAACAAGCTAGGTGAATGGAGACCCCTAATCTATCCCGGTGACGCTCATCATTTGGTAGACGAAAGCCTTCAGTTATCAAAAGACCCTGATGTCCAAGGCGTGCTTTTGTATATCCGGCTTACTGGACACAAATGCATAGAATTCGCGATGAAGTCTAATATGGAGCTGCCTGGGGAATATACCGCCACCGAAAAGGGAGATTTGTACATCCGGAAATGTCAAGCTGACGCTACTGCTCCTGACATGCGGGTATATGATTGCTGGATCAACCTGGAAACGGGTACCGCAGAAGAGATCGAGCGCAGGCTGGCGAGCATAGGGTGGTTTATGAACGTCCTGTTCTTTCCCTACGGGGCGACCTACAGCTGGCGAAATAAATATCGCATGACGATGGGAGGGGCGGGACTTCTCACGCCCACCCACGAAGATCTCAAAACAGTTGACAAGATCCTCAAAACATTTCCCAGCACGCCTGACGGCTACGCGCTGGGGGGCGGCATTGACTGGTATAACATCGGAACCTCGTCTACCAATGTGTTTACTCGCTTTCTCTGTTACTATGTCGCCTTCGAGAGCGTGGCGGTTGCCATCCATGACGGAGCCGAATTAGGCGGACCAGCGAAGCCAAACAGGGCGGCGAGGAAGGCTCTGGCGATTGACTGTATCAATGCAAAGCATGCGGAGATGTTTGGCACGGACCCGATACGTTTTGTCGAGCAGTCGTATTTCGAGTGCGTCAGGAGCTTGAAGACAAAAACAAAGAAAGTGGCGACCGAAACGTTTGGCGAAGGCCATCCATACGTAAAATTGCTCTTTGAGAAATCTGTGAACGGCGAGATGCCGCTGTCCGACCTGCGCAGTAAACTTGCTCACGGCGGAATAACGCTGCTCGAAAAGGAGCACCATTCCCTCGTGTCGAGAAACCTTTATGAGATGGGGAACATCGCCAGAGAATTCCTCCTGCGCGTTCTGTTCGGGCTCAAGCCCTCTGAAACGGTTCCCTCCTGGTCAAGAAGACATCAGACGAGCATCATTACTACAGACCCGCGCTCAACAATGTGGTCGACAACCGACGCTGTATTCCCTGAAGGTACGAGTTGGAAGATCCGCACGGAATGGTGCGAGTAGGTCACGTGCGCATTTTGTATCGTGTTTCACGGTCTCCGCAGTAGGTGCTGCTTGCGATGACTACTGCCGGGCGGACCTTCGTTGCTGCGGCGCCGGGCAGCATCCCAATGACGACATCGCCGGGCTTCAATGACCTTCTTCCGACTCTTCCGCTTCAAACCGTTTTAACGAAGCCGCTGTGAACTCCCTCAGGTCTTCGTCAGACCAGGAGTCGGACCAATCGATCTTGGCGTTCGGATTGAGCGCGGCCAATCGCTCGACCAGGGCTGTCAGCTCGGCGGCGGCGTCCGGTGGAAGACGGCGGAAGGCCTGCAAGAGCGACGTTTCCCGTGCGTTGAGCGAGAGCTCCATTAGCTGATAACCATTATAGGATGACGGCAAGTCTGTGAAAATGGTCCAAGAACTGCAAACTCGCAGCCCGCCACCGCCCCATTGCGATATCCTTAGCTTGTTAACGCCGGTCACGCGGTTGGAATCTCGCGATGGACACACCATGACTGCCCGCGATCAACTTCACGCCTACATCGCGCAGCTCGAACACCGCCTCCGCTGGAGCACCCTCCTCCGCGGCCTTGCCATCCTCACCGGCGGCGCCCTCGTCGCGACACTGATCCTGGTCACCCTCGCCAACGCCCGCGCCTTTTCGCAGGGAAGCGTCACCGCCTCCCGGTTCGCCCTGATCCTGATTTTGGCCATCGCCACTGCCGCCGGATTGGCTCTGCCCTTGCGCCGCCTGACCCGCCGGCGGGCAATCCGAACCGCCGAGGCCGCCTTCCCGCAATTCCAGCAGCGCCTCACCACCTTCACGGAACGCGACGGTCAGGATCCGTTCATCGAGCTCCTCGCCGGCGACACACTCGGCGTCGCCCAATCCGCCGAGCCCACGCAATTGGTCACCGACCGCCGTCTGTGGATCTCGCTCGGCACCGCCGTCGGCTCCTTCGCCATCTTGCTTTGGATGATCGCCGCTGGACCAGGCTTTCTCGGTTATGGCGCATCGCTCCTCTGGACCGGCCCGCACCGGGACAAGCCCGCGCTCTACGACCTCCGCGTCACTCCCGGCGACGCCGTCGTGCGCCGCCACGCCGACCAGATGGTTTCCGCTCTCCCCACCGGCCTGCGCTCGCCCAGCGTCAAAGTGCACGCCCGCTTCCAGAGTTCCTCGAAATGGGAGGAGATCGCGATGCTGCCCAAAGCGGCCGGCAGTTTCGCGGGCGGCTATGAGTTTCTATTTGCCGGCTTGCCTGAGAACGTCGAGTATTACGTCACCGCCGGCGCGATGACGTCGCAGCACTACAAGATTCGCGTCACCGATTTGCCCTCCGTGAAACAGATTCGCGTCACCTATCATTACCCCGCCTGGACCGGCATGCCGGCAGACATCGAGGAGCGCGGCGGCGATCTACGCGCCGTCACAGGCACTCAGGCCGAACTCGATGTCTCCACCGACCGCCCCCTTCCCGGCGGCCAGCTTCAGCTCGACAACGGACAACAGATCCAGCTCACCGGCGGACAGAACAACGTCTATCACGCGACCGTCAAGATGGATCGCGACGGCGTCTATCACGTAGCGGGCCTCGAACAGGGCCAGCCCGTTCGCGTGAGCGAAGATTTTTTCATCGAGGCGCGCAAAGCCAACCCGCCTCAGATTTCGCTCGTGCGTCCCGGCCGTGACTACCACGCCAGCCCCATCGAAGAAGTGACCCTTGCCACCAAGGCCACCGGCGAGTACGGCCTCAACAATCTCGCGCTGCACTATTCGGTCAACGGCGGACCCGAGACAACTCTGGATCTGCTCCACAAAAAGGGCGAGAAGCAAGCCGACGGATCCACCACGCTGTCGCTCGAGAACTTCAAACTCGTTCCGGGCGATCTGGTGAGCGTTTACGCCACCGCCAAGGACGGCAACGCCGAAGCCCACACCGACATGATGTTCATCCAGGCCGACCCGTATGAGCGCGAGTTTTCCCAATCGCAGACATCGGGCGGAGGCGGCGGAGGTGGAGGCGGCGGTGGGGGCGATCCATCCGCGGAGATCTCGCAGCGCGAAAAGGAGATCATATCCGCTACGTTCAAACAGCAGGGCGATAAGAACTCGACGCAACAACAGGCCGTCGATATCGCGAAGCTCCTTTCGCAATCCCAATCCACCTTGCACGATCAGGCTGTCACGCTCGCCGGCCGCCTGGAAGCCCGCGAGTTGACCGACGAGGTCAAGGCCATCGCCGACTTCCAGAAGGACATGCTCGCCGCGGCCCAGGCCATGGCGCCGGCCGCGCAACAATTGCAGCAGCAGAAGTGGAAGGATGCCATTCCGAACGAGCAGAAAGCGCTGCAATCGTTGCTTCGAGCCGAAGCCACCTTCCGGCAAATTCAAGTTGCGTTCGGAGCGCAGGGGGGCGGAGGCGGAGGAGGTGGCGCGGCGCGCGATTTGGCGCAGCTCTTCGAACTCGAGCTCGATACGCAGAAAAATCAATACGAGACTCCGCAGAACGCTGCTTCGAGCGCCGACAAAAAGGCGCGCGAAATCGACGACGCCTTGAAGAAGCTCGATGAACTCGCCAAGCGCGAGCAGGACCTCGCCCAGCAACAGCGCAACGGACAGCAGACGGCCGAACAGAAGTGGCAACAGGAAATGTTGCGGCGCGAAGCGGAGCAGCTCCAGCACGAAATGGAGCAGCAACTTGCTGTGAATGGCCAACAGGGGCAGCAAGGGCAACAGGGGCAGCGGGGTCAACCAGGCGGACAGAACACCCAGAGCGGCTCGTCATCGTCTGGACAATCAGGACAATCGGGCGCGCAACAACCGAACTCCGGGCAATCCAGGGAACAGGCCGCCCAACAAGCGCTCGACCGTTTGCGCCAAGCCAATGAAGACATGAAGCGCGCCACTTCCCCAAGCGCCAGCGCAGCCGCATCCCGCCGCGCCGCCGACCGCCTGCGCGAAGCCACCGAGCTCCTTGGAGGTCTCGAACAACAAGACGCCGCGGGTCGCCTCAACTCGATGGCCCAAACCGCCGATCAGTTGGCGGCCCGGCAAAAGCAGCAAGCGGATCAGGTGCGCGACTTGATGGCGCAGCAGAATGCCGCTCGCGCCGCCAACCGGCCGCAGAAGTTTCCTACCGCTCAGGAAATCGACAAAATGGTCAACGATCGCCAACGCGTGAGCGACGACTTGTCGCGTCTCACGCAACAACTCCGCGATGCGGCTCGCGAGCTCGCGCCCACGCAGCCCGCGGCTTCCGGCAAGCTCCGCGGCGCGCTCGATGGCATGGACGAAAACGATCTCGGCACCCGCCTGCAGCGCAGTTCGGATCAATTGCGCAGCGGCCAGTTCTCCGACCCGGCTGAAACCGCTCTCACCAGTGACCTCCAGAAGCTGGGGCAGCAGGTCGGCGACGCAGCTCGGGCTCTGGGCAGCGCGCAAAACGCATCTGAGGACGCCGCGATTAACCGCGCCATGGACGATCTATCGCGTCTGCGCGACCAACTCGCCGGCCTTGGGCAAAATCCCGGACAGCTCCAGACCGGCCAGCTCTCGCGCAACGGACAACCCGGTCAAGGCGGGCAACAGGGCGGCCAGTCCAACGAAGGCCAGTCGGGTCAAATGGGAAATCGCCAAGCAGGTCCAGTCGGCAATGCGGCCGGTGGCACGGGCAATCGCCAAGGCAACGTGTACGACAATTATGACACCGGCAACACTCGCATCTCCGGCCGCGCGGCCACGCCCCAACAAGGTCCCAATCCCGCCGATACGCAGCGCGAGATTGACCAGAGTTTGAATTTGCTCAACCAGGTTCGTGCGGCGGTGCAGGATAGTCCCGAGGCGAAGCGCGAGCTGCAGTCGCTGATCGATCAAATGCGCAATCTGGATCCCAAACGCTTCCCTGGGAATCCCGCCCTGGTGGAGCAGATGCACCAGCAGCTATTGAGCAACGTCGATGCGCTGGAGCTGCAGCTCCGCCGCCAGCTTGACGAAAACCATGGCGGCACCATCCGCAACACCGATCCGGCAAAGGTTCCCGCCGGCTATCAGGACTCGGTGGCCGAATACTACCGCAAGCTGTCAAGTGGCGCCCACTAGTCGCGCCGGTGCTAGGCAGTCACGAGGTAGCGGAGCTCTGGCCCCACAGTTTCGCCGTTGCGATCCTGGCGCCTTCCGCTTGCGCTTTCAACTTCGCCCATTGAACAGTGGGATGCACTCTGCGGGTAAACGGCCCCTGCGCGAAACCGCAATCCGTTCCGGCCATCACTCGCTCGCGTCCGACAATGCCAGCGTAACGAATCAAGCGATCGGCAACCAGTTCCGGATGTTCTACTACGTTCGTCGCATGGCTGATCACGCCGGGGATCAACACGCGATCCTCGGGAACCTTCACGTCCCGCCACACTTTCCATTCGTGCTCATGGCGCACGTTGGCGGCTTCGAATTGATAACCGCCGACGCGCAACTTCAGGAGCAGATCGACGATGTCTTTCAGCGGCACATCGAAAACATGTGGAGCATTCCAGCTGCCCCAACAAATGTGGTATCGGATTCTCTCCTGCGGAAGGCCTTCCAGTGCGTGATTCAGTGCGTCGATGCGCAACTCTGCCCACTCCCGGTATTGCTCCAGCGTCATCGGCGGCACGATCCGTTCGTAGGTGTAGGGAAGAAATGCATCGTCGATCTGCACTCGCAACCCGGCGTCCAGCACGGCCTTGTACTCCTCGCGAAGTGCTTCAGCCAATGCCCACAGCAGAGATTGATCGTCTTTGTAGTATTCGTTCTTGTAAAACGGGAACGCGCTTGCAGGCGCGACCACCGGCAGAAAACCGTCCTCTACTTTGACCTTGGAGGTCGCCGCTTTGAGGTTCGCAATGTCGCGCTGAACCTGCGCTTGTCCGATGTAGCGGATCGGACCGTTGCACACCGTGGTCATATTCTCAGGCCGAACGCGGAGGCCTTGTGTGGGAAAGTACTCGGCGTAGAACTCCGGGAAGGCCGCAAAATCCCGGCCCATACTCCTGGTTGCCAGAGGATCGCGGGCCTCTTCGGGCGTTGCTGGCCGCTCGGTGAAGCCGGCGATTCGCTGGTGAATGTACCAGGCCCAGTTGTCGGTCTTGCCGAACTCCCCGTCGCTTACAATGTCCACTCCGGCTTCGGCTTGCTGCCGGACTACCTCACCGATAGATTCCTTGAGGCAGGCTTCGTGCGCGGCTGTGTCGTATGGTCGCCCCGATTCGATGTCTTCCAGAAAGGCCACCAGCTTCGCCGGCCGAACCAGGCTCCCGACGTGCGTGGTCAGGATTCTATGTTGATTGCTTGCCATTGTTCCCCCGCTAGAAACTATACTTCAACCAGATTGCGCCCAGAGAATCGCAAAGCTGAACGGGGGGCCTGTACCAAAAATGCATTCGTGGCGGGGCAATCTGGCTGGGTCGTTTGCAACCCTACTGGAGATTCTTGATCACTTGAAGAAGGCTCGTCACCGCCGCCCACATTCGGCACGTTCTGGAGGAACGCGAAGGCCAATCGGCTCCGCGAGTCAGATTCGACTCTGAACTTGAAGATCATCTGAGCGAAGCCGAAAAGACATTGCTCATGGTGATTGCCTGGGGCCGATGGTTCACGCAGCGGGTTAGCTGGACATGTGCTCGCCGATCCATCCAACCGAAAGACGTTCCTCTCGCATGAAGCGTTTATCACTATCATGCAGTAATGGCGGCGAGTTCCCACTCCGCAGCACTCTTGCGGACCAAGCGATACGGCGTTTTCTGGTCTGCAAGTCTGCTTTCCAACATTGGGACCTGGATGCAGTCGGTGGCTGAACCCTGGCTGGTGCTGAGTATTGGCGGCTCTTCGTTTCTTCTCGGTCTCGACGCCTTCGCGATGAATGCGCCTTTCTGGATATTGGCGCTTCTGGGCGGCATTCTCGCAGATCGAGAAGACCGAAGGATGATCATCTATGTTTTTCAGGGTATTCAGATGGTCTGTCCCGTGTTTATCGTCGCGCTGGTCGCTATGGGATGGGTCAAAGTTTGGATGATCATCGCTGTGTCTCTGGTCGTCGGCATTACAGACGCTCTTTCCGCGCCTGCCTTTTCATCTCTCATTCCGTCGATTGTCAGCCGTGAGGACTTGAAGCCTGCGCTGGCTCTGAACTCGATTCAATTCAATTTATCCCGCGTTTTGGGGCCCGCCATCGCCGGTCTGATCATGCTGAAATACGGGTTTCTTTGGTGTTTCGGCGCTAATGCCGCTTCGTACATTCCTTTCTTTCTCTCCATTTACTGGCTGCGTCCGCCGGCGAGAAGCCTGGGACAGGAAACATCCGGTAAACAGAATCTCGGTTCCACCATCGAGGGCATCCGAGCGATTATCAGAAGCCAGAAAACCGGCTGGGCCTTGCTATCAGTGCTCTGCACGGGTTTCTTTTGCGGTCCGCTTGTTACCTTTAGCCCGGTAATCGTGAAAGATGTGCTGCATGCCGATGTTGGGCAGTTCGGAGGCGTGATGACGGCTTTTGGCATTGGAGGCATGCTGGGGCCTCTGCTGATACTTTTGACGATGCAGCGCCTCGACACCATGAAAATGTCCCTCACTGCGGCCCTCTGCTATGGATTCTTCATGATGGCCGTGTCGACCGTTGGAGCCGTTTGGCAACTTGCGGTGCTGCTTGTCGGCAGCGGCTTTCTTCTCACGGTTGCAAATACGTCCGCCAACACATTCCTGCAATCGGAGGCAAATGATCAGAACCGAGGCCAGATGGCGAGTCTTTTCATGTTAGCCACGCGAGGCGGCTTATCGCTCGGCAACTTAGCGACGGGAACGTTTATAAGCCTTTCGAGCCTTCATCTGGCGTTCCTGCTGAATGGTCTCTTGGCAGTCGCTGTTCAGGTCTTCATCTTCCGGCGACTGTTTCAGCGCGGTACCCATTCAGTTATCTCTTAACCACCGCCCAAGCGGCTTCCTGCACTGGTCGCCTCAGCTAACCTCAGTTAAGGCCCACCCCTTCACGGAAACAATCAGTTGGATTGAGGATTAGTCTGCGGCAGCCGGGTATGAACATGCGTCACAAAAACACCACCCGGCACGATAGCGCTGGGAACCCTCTGTGCGTCTACAATTGTGGTGGCGATCGGTTGCCAGGCTGCGTTAATTGCCTCGGTGATAATGAAGTCATCGGCCTCGGGTGCCGTGCTGCCATCTGGCCGCGTGACAATGCGGGTGATAGTGCCGGTGCCGTTGCAGTTCACTGTGTACGTTCCGGTGCTCGAAACAGTTCCAACGGTTCTTTCTCCAGTTGTTGATCCAGCCGTGGGTTGGTTAAGGAGTCCGGCTCGCGTGAGATTGCCTTTTCCATCCAAAGTTTCTACCTGGATTCCGAGTGCTACGTTGGCGCCATAGTTGACGACAACCGAATAGGACCCGGAAAGGCTCGCAACGGTGTACGGGCATGTAGGACCGCTTGTTAGGCTCTGGGCATTTGCGGCAGACATACCGAAGAAGCTGGTGAGAATGACTGCTGCCGGGACAAACAGATGTTTTTTATTGAACATGTTCTTCCTCTTCTTGGCCGGGATTTTACCCCCCGGTTGCCATTCAAGAAAAGAACTCGCAGTTGGCGTACCTTTTCGCGTCAGTTTCCAGGCCATAGCGCCTAAAGCAGATTTTCGCGGACTGCGGCGCGCGCGAAGGGAATTGCTAATAGCGTGCCTGTGGCGCGGGCAGGGGCGAGTGTATAACTGAGCGTGGCACCCATTCAGTACCTAGTTTGGCATAGACTCGCTTAACCGCCGCCCAGGCGACGCGGTGCGCAATCTCCTCCTGGCGCGGATCGTCGGCATATTGCCGCCACGCGTGGTTGAAAGCTTGCCTGAAGATGTCCTGTCCGTGCTCTGGAACGTGATGCCGGATCGAAATCGGCAGATCCTCGTTAGTCCAATAAGGCATGGTGCGTCCTGAATATCTGGTCGCACAATTACGTACGCAAGCGGGATTCCACCGTACGGAGTTGCGGGTGCGAGCAGGAGCCCGGCGGACCGCGATGGCGAAGCGATGGATGGGCGCTACCACGCAACAACTGTGTATTTTGACGCGGGCGCCGATAGGAGAGCGCAGCCGTGGCACAGCCGAGTGGCTGGCTGTCAGATTGCGACGATCTAAGAAGATCGTTGGGCTATCAGAGCCGTGACTGGAGAAATTTCCGATGAGCAAAAAGACAAGCCACTTCGAACCGTTGCAGGCCGTTGCAATGACGATCCTCCTAATACTGCTGGTAATTTTGATGTGGTGTGTACGAGTGATGCCCGTCCCGCATAAATTTCCATAATCCGTGATCCCATTTGCCTTCGTCAGGTGTGAAACATGAACAGCCGACTCTCGATTCTCGCCTTTCTCGCCGCGCTCTTGGTTCTTAGCTGCCTTCCGGCCGAACCGGCGATGATCTCATTGCCCAGCCCGAAGAAGATGGGCGGCGTGAGCGTGGAAACGGCATTGGCTGCGCGGCGCTCCATACGGGCCTACACCAAACAACCGCTGACCATGGCCGACGTCGGCCAAGTGTTGTGGGCGGCGCAGGGTGTTACCTCTCCAGACGGTAAGCGCACTGCGCCTTCGGCGATGCATCGATACCCGCTAGAAGTCGCCGTCGTAGCGCAAAATGTGGAGGGCCTTCCGAGCGGCGCGTATCGCTATTTGCCCGCGACGCATTCACTCGAATTGCTCGTATCTACGAAACCAGGGGCGGACCTACTGGCGGGCGCGACCTCGCAAGGGCAAGTTCATAGCGCTCCGGCCGTGTTCGTGATTGCCGCGGTGTATGAACGAATGGGGTCAGGAGCTAAGAACCACACTTGGACGGATTACGAGGCTGGGCTCGCCAGCGAGAACTTGATGCTGGAGGCGGTAGCGCTCGGGCTAGGGTCCGTAGTGACTGGCGGCATCGACGCCGGAGCGGCCAAGGACGCCGTGAAATTCACTGCCGGAGAACAAGTGATCGTTGTTATCCCGGTAGGACACCCGGCCAAATGACGCGTGAGTCTGCGAAGGAGGCAAACCCAATGACAATCAGTGAATGGGAGAAGAAATTGCGCGAAAAAGAGCGCGAGCTGTTAGCGGATATAGCGCGAACTGAAGCAGATGCACGCGCCACCGCAATCACCGAAACCCAGAACGGCGGGGTTGCGGCTGACAGCAAAGAAAGCCTGCTACAGGAAACGACCTCGGAGTGGAATCTTTTCACTCGAGTCCGCGACGCTTTGCAGCGCATCAGGCTCGGCACTTTTGGAAAATGCATGGACTGTGGTCGCCAGATTGGCGATCATCGATTGAACGCCGTCCCGTGGACCGCGTATTGCTTGGACCATGAGAATCGGCATGATCGCGATTTGGCGCAGCATTCGACATAGGAAGGATGAATAAACTGGAGCATTCCTGCCTTGCCACGAAGGACGCTTCCTCTCGCCGAAGTCTATCGCCTGCTTGAGCCGGGGCCGGTCGTGCTACTCACCACGGCTCGCAACGGGAAGGCCAACGTCATGACCATGTCATGGCACATGATGATTGATTTCGAACCACCCATCGTGGGCTGCGTTGTAAGTAACCGCAACTTCACCTTCAACATTTTGAGAGCCACCAAGGAATGCGTGATCAACATTCCGACTGTGGAACTGGCCGGCAAGGTCGTGGGATGTGGAAATACCTCGGGCCGGGAGATCGATAAGTTCAAGACGTTCCAGCTAACGACGGCTGCGGCTTCCAAGGTCAAGGCTCCGCTCATTAACGAGTGCTACGCCAACCTCGAATGCAGGGTCGTCGATGCCGGGATGGCCCCGAAATACAACGTTTTCATTCTAGAAGTCATGAAAGCCTGGGTAGATCCCTCACACAAGCAGCCACGAACGATCCATCACAGGGGGAAAGGCGTGTTCATGGTCGCCGGGAAGACGATCAGGCTGCCTTCCAAGATGAAATAGAGACGCCCGCTAGCGTAGTTTTGGGCCTGGTCAATGCATTGCTGTAAGAATCCGGTGAAACGGCCTCGCGACCGGTGCATAGTGAGCAAGACGCGATTTCTAACGCCTGGAACGATCTTTGCTGCGTTGCTAATACCGCTCGTCGCGGCTGCCCGCGCCGAGACGTGGGATCTTGCCGCCCTGCGCATCTTCGCCAGCCTGACGGCAGATCAGTGGAAAGCCGTGAACCGCGGTGAGGTGCAGGCGAGGGTTCTGGATACGCATGAAAAGCGCGAGGTGGCGGTAGTGGGAGTGGCGCACCTGCGTGCGACGACGGCGTGCTTCATCACGAAGTTCCAGGACATCGAAGCCTTTAAGAAGAACCCGGCTGTTCTGAGGATTCGAAAGTTCACGCCGCCCTTAGGTCCACAGGATTTGGAAGGATTCCATCTCGAGACCCGCGATCTCGCTGATCTGGCGAATTGCCGGATCGGAAACTGCAACGTTAAGCTTCCAGCCGGAGCGATTGAACGGCTTAACCGCGATGTGAATTGGTCGGGACCCGGCCAGGCCACTCGGGCTCAAACTATTGTCCGTGAGGAATTGCTCAGCTACATCGAAACTTACTTACATCAGGGCAACTCGGCACTGATCGAGTACCGCGACAAGAAGAACCCAGTTCGATTGGCGCGCGAATTCCGCGGCGTGCTCGATGCCCGGCCTGGCTTGGAGGAATTCGTTCCGGAGTTTCGTGAGTACCTGGCCCAGTACCCGGGCCGTCCCTTGCCGGGCGTCAGTGAGTTTTTCTATTGGTCCACGGAAAGCTTTGGCCTCAAGCCTGTGGCGAGCATCACACACGTCTCGGTTTATGTGCAGCCGGGACGCGCGGCGATCGCCTCCAAACAAATTTACGCCAGCCATTACTTTGACGCTTCATTGGGTTTGACAGCCGCGCTGGACGATTTCGGTGACGCTTCGAACCCGGGCATGTACCTCGTATATTTGAATCGCTCACGCATTGATCTGCTCAGCGGATTCTTTGGAGGCCTACGGCGCGTCATCTTGCGCGGCCGGTTGCGAGATGGAATGCGAAAGAATCTGTCCGACGTCGTCCGCAAGCTGGAATCTTCCTGCGCGGATTACCCCCAGACAGTTGAGCGAAGGTAGAGGTGAACATTAGGCAGTGCGGCCACGTCATGATTCAGACAGGACCCAAATTTGGTACCGTGCCGTCTTGCTCGGCTTCGGGTGCGTCCTGTTTGTTTACTTTCTTTTTCATCTGGGCGCCGCCAAAATCTTTTCCCTGCTCCTTGGTATCGGCTGGTACTTCGGTCTAATTGCCGTGACCTATGCTGGTCACCAACTCGTTCGGGCCTTCGGTTACTGGAAATGTGCGACTGGGCACGGGCATTCCTCATATTGGGACATGCTAAGGATTCGCCTTTCCGGAGAAACGATACAGTTCTTAACGTTCACCGGGCCGTTTCTGGCCGAACCGGCCAAGATGTGGCTTCTCCAGAAACGGGGCTTGAGCCCGAAGCACGCCGTAGCGGCGACCGTTTCAGAGTACCTGATCTATACCTTGACTTCGGCCGCATTTGCGATCGCTGCTCTGATTTACTTGCTCGGCAATTTCGAACTTTCCAGGCTCGTGGCGCTCGCGGCAAAGATAATTGTCTGCGCGATGAGCACATTTCTCCTCGCGGCGGCTTGCGCGATCGTTTGCCGGATCTATTTGATCGGCGCCATAATCAAGTTCCTCAAGAGGCTCCCACCGATTGGAAAGCATGTGCGTTTCAAGGACCAGGATGTCCGCGACACAGAAGACCTATTGTTCGTCGTCCTTCGTGACCGCCCGCTGCGGTTGCTGTCAATTCTGTCAGCCGAGTTCGCTGCACAAGCGCTTCTCGTTCTAGAGTTGTTCATACTCCTGAGGGCGGCGGGAGAGCCTTTTTCGATCCTGAAGCCGTTCCTGATCGAAGGGGCCAGCAAGTTCATCGGCCTGGCCTTCTTCTTTATTCCAGGCCAAGTAGGCGCAGCCGAGGGCACTTACGCACTGATCTTCAAAACGGTTGGTTTACCTGCATCCTCCGGTTTCGCCCTTGCCGTGGCGCGCCGGCTTCGCAGCGTATTGGTCGCGGGCGCCGGTTTGACACTTACGCCAATCTGGCGGGACACGCCCGCAGGCGGCGAGCCAATCAGACGCGAGGATCGTCTCTAGGCTATTCTTGGCTGGGCGGGGCGATCTCCGTTACTGGTGGATTTGGCGGCCTTCGGCCATCCTCCTAATCTGAATGGTGTCTCGCGACTGGTCCGCGACGTGCAACCTAACATTGCTGATCGGCGCATTTTAATGTTGTCGGTTGGAGGGGTGAAGAATGCCCAATTGGAAATATCTGCTGCTGATTCTTCTTGTATTGCTAGCGATTGCGATTCCGCTGGCAATGAGGTTCCGTTAGTTCGCGCTCCATGATGCAGCGGCCGCACGGCACAGCCGAGCATCCGCGCGCTGGGCTCGATACACCCTGGGCGGCCTTCTGGCTCTCAATGAAATTGCATGGTACGCGTACAGGCTGCACTTTGAAGGATTCCGATTCCCAGAAGGACTTCCACTAGAGCTTCGCGATTTGACTCTGTGGCTCACCGTCTTCGCATTGTTCACCCTGAACCCCATCGCATTCGAAATAGCATATTTCGCCGGCATTGGCGGAAGCGGGATGGCGTTGCTGACCCCGGATCACTGGGCGCCGCCTGCCTCTTATCCGACCATTTACTTCTTTCTGGCACACGGCATGGTTGTCGTCTGCCTCCTGATGGTCCCCGCGGAGCAAACAGGCTAAGCCGCGTCCAGGCTCTCCATGGAAAGTGTCCGTCAAGCCGACGGGTGCCTCGATCATCGATTTCCTGGGGCCGTGGCCGGTTTACTTGGTGGGCTGCGGGGCCATTGCGCTGGCAATCTTCTGGTTGCTCTGGCTTCCAATCCGAGATAAGCGGTGGACCACGGTTGGCAACGAGCATGCTCGTGTAAAACAAGAGGAGATTTAACATGCCAGCAACCAAATTGAAGGAGTTCCTTAACGCGAACAACGTCAAGTACAGCATCCTGACCCATTCCACGGCCTACACCGCTCCAGAAATAGCCTCGCTGGCCCATATTCGGGGCCAGGATCTCGCAAAGACTGTGATCGTCAAAATTGATGACCAGATCGCAATGGCAGTTCTTCCCGCATCCCGACACGTCGACCTTTCACTATTGAAGGCGTCCGCGAGAGCCAAGAGCATTTCTCTGGCCTCAGAAGAAGAGTTCCGCGACCTATTTCCCGGCTGCGAGACTGGTGCGATGCCTCCCTTTGGCAATCTCTATGACATCCCAGTCTTCGTCGACGAAAGCCTAACTCGAGACAAGGAAATCGCCTTCAACGCGGGAACTCATAGCGAACTGATCCGGCTTTCCTACGGGGATTTCGCCAGACTGGTTCAACCGACCGTCATTGGATTTACGGCTAAGGCAGCGTAAGTGAGCGGGATGAAATCGGATACATAGCTACGGCGCGACGTTGAAGATGAGCTTGCCGCCGAACCAAGCGTCGATGCAAGCGGCGATAGGTGTGGCCACAGAAGACGGAATCGTCACCTTATCGGGACACGTCGCGAGCTATTCAGAGAAGCTGGCAGCCGAGCGGCGTGCTGCTCGCGTGTTGGGTGTCAGCGCAATTGTGAGCGAACTCGATATAAAGCTCCCCGGCTCGAGCCGGGTGACCGACGAAGACATAGCGCGGGCCGCTATGAGCGCCCTGGCATGGAATGCTCTCATCCCGCGAGACCGGATCAAGGTTGAGGTGGGAAGCGGTTGGATTACCCTGGAGGGCGATGTGGATTGGCACTATCAGAAGGCTGCAGCCCACGATGCTATCTGTCACCTGAGAGGCGTCACAGGAGTTACTGACAAAATTGCCCTAAGGCCAGCGAGCGTAAGCAATGCGGTCGAGGCGCATATCGAAGCGGTGCTAACCCGCCGTTTTGGCAAAATGTTGGAGCATATCAGAATCGAGACGCGTGGCGATCATGTGATCTTGCGAGGGACGGTAGCTTCCCTTTCCGAGCGCGCTGAGATCGAGAGAGCGGCATGGACGACGCCAGGAGTCTGCCACGTCGACAACAACCTGGCTGTCGAACGCAAGAGTAAATCCCTCGCGTGCTGACGATCGTCAGCCGACATGGAGGTAGCGGTCCGTTTGGCGCTCTCTGCCAGGAGTCTAAGGACTTCAGCATCCTCTGTTGGGAGGAAATTCCCGATACCAGTCGCCTACCGAGAAGAATGGATCAGGTGTGGCCAAACAGACGCATTCGTCCACTTTCTCTCGCAGCTTTTTCGAGTGCCTCGACTGATGCCACCGGAACTGCCATCACGATCCGTTTTGCTAGCCTCTTTCTGGCGAAGGCAACAGCAGCGAGCATGGTCGATCCCGTCGCCAGTCCGTCATCGACCAGAATGGCCGTATGCTCTTTCAAGTCCAAGGCCGGGCGCCCACCACGATAAAGGCGCTCGCGGCGTTGGAGCTCAGCCCGCTCGCGAGTGATAACAGCCTCGACATCATTGGTCAACCCAAGCGCATGGACGAGTTGTTTGTCGACCACCTGGGTGTCGTCTCCGGCGATTGCGCCCATTGCCAGTTCCGGCTCGAAGGGAACACCGAGCTTGCGAACCACGACTACGTCCAGTGGGGCATGAAGAGCGCTAGCGACCTCGGCCGCAACAGGAACCCCACCGCGCGTGAGCCCTAATACCACAACATCGGGCTTCGATTTGTAGTGGGCAAGCGCCTCGGCCAACAACCGGCCCGCTTCCGAACGATTTTTATACGGGAGATCTGGTTGCGTAAGAGCACCTTCGATCGCGGCTAAGCCTCCGCTTCTACAACTGTATGCGCCAGACGGCTCAGTTTGTGGCCAGCCAGGCGCTCGATGGCCGCGACGTTTTCCTCCAGCTTGTTTACCGCACGGTCCTCGTCTTCGATCTGTATCGAAGTCATCACGTGGTGAGAAGAGGACTTGGCCAGCGCGTGGCATTGCTTTACTAGCCCCATCACCTGATCCCAGTCGCCTTCGATGCAGGTACCGAACGGAGTCAGGGAGTACGGTAAGCCGCTAGCGTCAACGATTTTGAGGATCTCAGCCAGGTCCTTGCTCAGATGAGTGCCTCGTCCGAGCGGGTTGATTGTCAGTTCGACTAACATGATTCCTCCTACTCTCCTTGAGAATAGTTGCACGTGATCTGCCAGCCCCCACGCGGGCAAAATCGGACCACAGCTTCTACTTCCAACGACGAGTTTGCTGCGCGTTCCAGATCCGTTCCGTTGCCAGTTCAACGGCCGCTTCGCGCACTGATACGCCCGTGCGGCGCGCTTTGTCGATCAACAACGCGGTGTTACGCCGGATTTTCTCATCGATGGACACGAAGGCTGTCGTTTCGTTGCCGCCGCGGAACTCGGTGGCCGCGCAGATCAGGCCACCGGCATTGACAACGAAGTCGGGCAAGATCAAGACGCCGCCACAATTCTCGCTTTTAAGTCGGTGACCGATTTCCCAACCGGCGCAAAGGGTGGTACAGACTCAATTGTTGATGTTCCTTGCGATATCTGGATTCCCGCGGCTCGGTCCGACGTGCTGACCAAGGACAACGCGGGCAGGCTAGCTTGCAGGATGCTTGCCACCTTAGGGTCTCGGCCGTGGCCTTGGGAGATTGGAAGTTGAACTGCCAGGTTCAGATTTCAGGCAAGAATGTGCAAGCTCCAACTCGGCTCCGCTGGTCAGCAACGCTCGCGCTAGCACCGCTCTATGCACTGATCTGGAGCGGTTTAGCTGAAGCACAGCAGCAGCCGCCTGTAGCCCCGCCTGGTATCGAGGAGCAGACCAGGAAGAACGCCGCGTCGCCGTGCCTGGAGCCATCGCCGCTCGTGAGTTTGGACGAGTATCAAGGGCCGTTTCAGAAAGCTGTGGGTGCGATCGGCCGGGCATTGGAACGCAAGTCGGCGACGCCATCGCACTATAAGCCGGGCACGCTGTTATGCTCGCTTGAGCCGAAAGACAAATTCAACCTGTTCTTGCACGACGCGTTTGATCCTTTGTCGTTTCTGAGTGCTGGCTTCTATGCCGGGATCGATCAGGCGCAAAACCGGGACCCCACGTTCGGGCAAGGCGCCGAAGGCTACGGGAAACGGTATGGAGCCAGTTTTGCCACCCAGACGTCGTTCCGATTTTTCAGTGACTTCGCGTATCCGACCATCTTCTCGGAGGATCCACGTTATTACCGGCTCGCCCATGGCAGCGTTCAAAAACGTCTGTTCCACGCCGTCGAGCACACATTTGTGGCCCACCACGACGACGGCAAGCACATGTTCAACTTTTCCGAGTGGATGGGCGCCGCGACCGCCGTGGCGGTGAGCGATGGGCTTCATCCAGGCAACGAACACGGCTTTGGTCCCGCCGCTAAGTGGGCGAGCTTCGCGGTTATGACTGACATGGGCTTCGACGTACTCCGGGAATTTTGGCCCGAAATCGCTCGCAAGCTGAGGATACCGTTCCGCGAAAAGCCACCAACTGACCAGCAGTCGCCCAGGCTTTGAGGGAAATTGCGCACCTTTGTCGGCGGGAAAGCACTCAGTATGGCGTGGTAATGAACGTGCCGTTAGAAGGATATGCAAGAGCAGATCCTTGAGATGGCGACGAAGCCAAACCCACCCCAACCAGAGGAGCTTGAAGGGCGCGCGAGTAAGACAGACGAGGAATCGCTGCGCCTCCACGCCTTCTATCAGGGGAAGATGCAGGTCGTCCCAAAGTGCCCGATTTCTGATGCGCGCGATTTCGCCTGTTGGTACACACCCGGCGTGGCAGCGCCGTGCCGAGCCATCCAAGCCGATCCGCCCAGAGTCTGGGAACTGACCAACAAGGCGAATCTGATCGCCATCGTCTCGGACGGATCTCGAGTTCTCGGCCTCGGAAATATCGGGCCACACGCTGGCCTACCGGTCATGGAAGGCAAGGCGCTGTTGTTCAAGTATTTGGGCGGCGTGGATGCCGTGGCGCTCTGTTTGGCGACTCAGGATGCACGAGAGTTCGTGCGCACGGTGCAACTTCTTGAGCCTGCCTTCGGCGCAATAAATCTCGAGGACATTGCACAACCCCGTTGCTTCCGCGTGCTCGAAGAGTTGCGCAAGACGATGTCGATTCCCGTATGGCACGACGATCAACAAGGATCGGCCACGGCACTGCTTGCCGGACTGCTTGGGGCACTGAAGGTCGTCGGTAAGGCAATCAATACCATTCGTATCTTCATGATCGGAATGGGCGCCGCGAATGTCGCGATCTACCGGTTACTCAAGGCTTATGGCGTCGATCCCGCGCAGATCGTGGCCTGTGACAGCCAGGGCACCCTTCACCGGGATCGCCGCGATATTGAGGATCGGCAGGCAGAGTTTGCTGAGAAGTGGGCCGTGTGTAGCGAAAGCAACCCCGATCGAGTGAGGGGCGGGATCGAGCAAGCGCTCCGAGGCGCCGATGTGTGTATCGCTTTCGCTCGTTCGGACCCGACAGTGATTGACCCGGCGTGGATCCGTACCATGGCCAAAGATGCGATCGTTTTCGCCTGTGCAAACCCTGAGCCCGAGATATGGCCGTGGGACGCGAAGGCCGCAGGCGCTCGAATCGTGGCGACGGGCCGCAGCGATTTTCCCAACCAACTGAACAACTCGCTCGTATTCCCTGGAATCTTCCGCGGAACGCTGGACGCGAGGGCCGTGACGATCAGCGATGACATGGCACTGGCCGCCGCCAACGAACTGGCGCGGTGCGCCGAGGAACGCGGTCTGACAGAGAACTCGATCCTGCCTGGCATGGCCGATTGGCAGGTGGTCCCGCGCGTAGCCGCCGCGACAGCCATGAGGGCACAGGAGTTGGGACTGGCACGCGTCAGGCATACTCGCGAAGAGTACATCGAGAGCGCGACACAGCGCATCATGGATTCGCGGCGCATGTTGCGCGTACTGATGCGCGAGAATGTGATTGCCCCGATGCCCTCCTTTCCAGTTACTTCAGGCGATCAGACAGGTAACCAGTGAGTTCTCCCAAGGTGCTGAGCTTCCGGTAATCGGCTTCGGGGATCTCGACGGCGAGTTCTTCATGCAGCGCGATCATAAGGTTCAGAAAGTCGAAGGAGTCGATATCCAGAGCCTCTCTTAGGTTTTCTTCCGGGCGGATTTGATCCAGATCGGCCTCGGGAGCGATCTTTCGCAGCATTTTGAACACGGCAGCTCTGATCTCCGGCTCGGTCATCGGATCAACCGCCTCCTGGACGGCCGAGTAGCTCAACTTTCGCTACCTCTCTCTGCAGAAAGTAGTTCAATACGGTTCGGAGAACGACAATGGCAGCTAGTTGACCGATATCGTTCCAAGTTGGAGCAACCGCAGTCCTCAAGATGTCCGCGGCAAGTTCAAACTCGATGGCCAAGGTCAACCAACGCCCGAGACGGAGCCGAACCAGCTCGACTTCATTTTGCAATCCGGCGGAGCGAGGAACGAATAGAGGGAAAGCGCGGATCGTCGCCTCGATGGCCGCAATGCCAATGATGATTGCCGCCGCGACTTCAATGGCGCCTGCAAGGTGGGTTGTTAATTGTTTGAGTGCTTCGAACACCTAAGCTCCATTGCCTCCCTGGACCATCTTGCCCGCTGGTAGCGTGTATCCATTCCAGTCACAACTTCTCGGGTTCTTGCAGATGCTGATTCAGCGCGGTCAGGAACTGTGCGCCCCGATGACCATCCGTCGCCCGGTGGTCGCCCGCCAGCGTGGCACTCACAACGGGGCGGATTCCGAGCATCCCGTTCTCCGCCCACGGTGACTCGATGACTCTGCCGAACCCAATCAGCGCCACCTGCGGGGGATAGATCACGCCGTGCACGGTTTCTACTCCCAGATCGCCCAAGTTCGTGATCGTCACTGTGCCGTCCGTAATTTCAGAACTTCGCAGCCGGCCGGCGCGCGCCCGCGTGATCAGATCCCGCAGGGCCTGCATCAGTTCATCCAGGTTCTTCCGGTCGGCATCCATAATGGCTGGCACCACCAGACCACCCTGTCTCAGCGAAATCGCAAAGCCGATATGCACTGCTTCCTTCGGCTGAAGCTGGTCGTCGATCCAATACGCATTCAGTTCGGGCACATCGTGCAGCGTGCGGGCGACGGCCTTGATGAGCAGGATCACGCTCAAGAGCCTCTCCTTTACGGAACGCTTCTGATTCTCCGCTTCTAAAAATTTAAGAGCGCGCTGGAGATCGATCTTGGTTTCGAGATAGTAATGCGGAATTTCGCGATTGGATCGCGCCATGGCGGCGGCGATGGCCCGGCGTATGCCAGCCCGAAGTTCGGGGACTGCGGGCTCTTCCGTTGGCGCTTTCTTCAGGGCCTCGGCGGCTCGCTGGACATCGATCTCCGTGATCTCCCCATGCGGACCCGTGCCCTGTACGCCGCTCAGCTCGACGCCAAGCTCTTGAGCCACACGTCGCGCAAGCGGTGAGGCCCGTACGCGCACTACCGAAGGTGTGGGCGCAACCGTGGCCGGCGCGGGCGAAATCTCTTCGTGAGCCGGCGCTGCTGCCTCGCCTTCTTCTCGAATCACCGCGAGTACAGCGCCGACTGGCAGCGTATCTCCCGCCTTGGCGAGAAGCTGCTCGACCACGCCGTCGCGATAAACCTCAACTTCGATGTCTGCCTTTTCGGTTCTCACCACACCGACGATGTCGCCGCGCTTGACGCGATCGCCGGGTTTAACGCTCCATTCGATAAGGGTGCCTTCCTCCATGTCCGCACCCAGGCTCGGCATGCGGAACTCAGCCATGCGTGCGCCCCATGGCTTCTACAGCGGCGACGATCGTTGGACCCTGCGGGAAAGAAGCATCCTCGAGATGCTTCGGATACGGCGTGGGCACTTCCACTCCGCAAATTCGCTCGACCGGCGCATCCAAATCAAAGAAGGCTTTCTCCTGGATGCGGGCGCAGATCTCGGCGGAAATGCCACCGCTACGCCAGCCCTCATCCACGACGAGCGCGCGGTGAGTTCGTCCTACGGACTCCAGGAAAGTGGCATCGTCGAGAGGCCGCAGCGTTCGCAGATCGATCACTTCCGCTTCGACGCCCTTCTTAGCAAGGCTCTCCGCAGCGTCCAGACACTTCCAGAGCATAGCGCCATAAGTGATGATCGTCACGTCGCGGCCGGCGCGTCGCACACGGGCACGTTCAATGTCCACTGGCCCCGCATCAGCCGGCAATTGCCCCTTCATGTTGTAGAGGCCAGCGTGCTCGAAGATCAGCACGGGATCCGGATCGTCCAACGCGGTTGCCAGCATTCCTCGCGCGTCCTCGATCGTGCCGGGCACGAGAATGCGGATGCCGGGAATGTGCGCGAACCAGCCTTCCAGGCTGTGCGAATGCTGTGCCGCTACCTGTCGGCCTGCACCGGTTGCCATTCGGATCACCAGCGGTACGTTGAATTGGCCGCCCGACATATGCAGAAATGTGGCGGCGTTGTTCATGATCTGGTCCAGCGCCAGAAGGCTGAAGTTGACCGTCATGATCTCCACTATCGGCCGCATCCCACCCAGTGCCGCGCCGATTCCCGCGCCAACGAAGGCGGACTCCGACATCGGTGTGTCGCGAATCCGCTCGGGACCGAATTCCTCCAGCAATCCCTTGCTCACCGCGAAGCATCCGCCGTATCGGCCGACATCTTCGCCCATCAGGAACACTCGGTCGTCCTTTTGCAGCGCCTCGCGGATTGCCTCGCGGATTGCGTCGCGATACGTGATCTGACCCGACGCTGCGCTCATAATGGCTTCCGATCGCTGTAGACGAACCGCTCAAGATCGGCCAACGGTTCCCAAGTTCCCGCTTCCGCATAGGCGACGGCGTCGCCCAGCTCTTTTGCGACGTCCCGTTCGATCTCGCTCGAGATCGGAATCACTGATGCTCCCCTGTTGCTTCAACAACGAAGCGAGATTCGAAATGGGATCGCGCTTCTTCCACTCTTCGACCTCTGGCTTGCTTCGATACAGTTCGGGATCGTACATCGAGTGCGCGCGAAAACGATACGTCTTGCACTCCAGGAAGACCGGGCCCGCTCCGGCGCGGATCGTAACGACCGCTCGCTGCGCCGCAGCTTCGACAGCGAGAACATCCATTCCGTCCACGGCCTCCGCTGTGATTCCGTAAGCGGCTGCCTTCTTCGTCACGTCGGTTGTGGATTGTGCCAGATCTAAGCGTGTACCCATCGCGTATAGGTTGTTCTCGCACACGAACAAGACCGGCAGCTTCCAGACAGCGGCGAGATTCAGGCATTCGTGAAACTCGCCCTCCGCGACCGCGCCGTCACCGAAGAAGCAGCACGTAATCCGGCGCTGCGATCGCATCTTGTCGGCAAGCGCCAAGCCGACCGCGATTGGGAGGCCGCCACCGACAATGGCATTACCGCCGTAGAAGCGAGTCTTGGCATCGAATAAGTGCATCGAACCACCGCGGCCACGGCTGCAGCCTTCCTGCTTTCCGTATAGCTCCGCCATAATGGAGCGGGCAGAGATTCCGCGGACCAGCGCGTGGCCATGCTCCCGATACGTCGCTACGATGGCATCTTCAGGGCCGAGTGCCTGCACCACGCCGACAGCCACGGCTTCTTCGCCGTTATACAGATGCAAGAAACCACGGATTTTAGTTTCGGTGTATAACTCCGCGCACCGCTCTTCGAGCCGGCGAATACGCACCATCTGCGTCAGGCACTCAATCGCGTGGGTGCGGTCAACATCCATCCGGACCTGGGCTTCGATTGTATCGCTCATACAGAAGACTCCAACGTTGATGTGTCGCCTTCCGGCAGCCCCAGTTCGCGCATCTTGAGCAACCGCCGCATGATCTTACCACTGCGCGTTCGAGGCAGGCTTTTCTGGAACTCGATCTCCTTCGGCGCAACAACCGATCCCAGCCTTTTCCGCGCGAAACCAAGCAGATCGAGGCGCAAGTCTTCACTGGGCGAGCATCCCGGTTTCAGCGACACGAAAGCCTTCACCAACTCTCCAATGATGGGATCGGGCTTGCCAATGACGCCTGCCTCGGCTACTGCCGGATGCTCCATTAACACGCTCTCCACCTCGAACGGGCCCACCATGTGACCAGCCGTCTTGATAATGTCGTCCGCGCGCCCGACGAATTCGTAGTAGCCGTCCGCATCGCGCCTAGCCAAGTCGCCGGTGATGTACCAGCCGCTCTGAAAGCATTTTCGGTAGCGCTCCTCTTCATGCAGGTAACCACGGAACATGGACGGCCAACCGGGCTTCAAGGCAAGCTCACCGTCGACGCCCGGGGCGGCGATCGGCTCGACGGTCTTCTCGTTGACCCGGCGCACAATCGTCGCCTCCACGCCTGGCAGCGGCCGTCCCATGGATCCTGGGCGGATCTCCATTGCAGCGAAGTTGGCGATCATGATGCCGCCAGTCTCGGTCTGCCACCAGTTGTCGTGAATCGGCAATCCAAGCGCCTGCTGTCCCCAGACGACGGCGGCCGGGTTCAGCGGCTCTCCCACGCTCGCGATGAATCGCAGTTGCCGCAAATCATACTGCTTGCGCGGCTCGATCGGCAGCCGCATCAGCATGCGGATCGCAGTGGGCGCGGTGTACCAGACGCTCACGCGCTGCTCTTGTAGGATGCCGTACCAGCGCTCTGCATCGAAATCGGCTTCATCGACAATGTTGGTCACGCCCAACGCGAGCGGCGCAATGATGCCGTACGAGGTGCCTGTGACCCAGCCCGGATCTGCCGTGCACCAGAATATATCGCCAGGATGCAAGTCCAGCACATACTTCCCTGTCATGTAGTGCATCAGCACGGCTTGATGAACGTGAATCGCTCCCTTTGGTGTACCCGTGGTGCCGCTAGTGAAGTGAAGCAGCGCTGGTTGCTCGGGGTCGGTCGAAGGAATCGTGAAGTCGCTAGATGCAGCGGCCAGGCGCCGCGGAAACGAGTAGACGTCTTCAGTCAGCTCTTCGTCGCTATCGGCCAGGAGCACGTGTTTCAACTCCGGCAGCGCAGCTCGCAACTGAGCCACGTTTTTCCGGTAGAGCCGCGTCGTGGTGACCAGCACTTTTGCTTCGCCTTTCGAGAGCCGTTGTTGCAGCGGCTCTGGACCGAACGCGGAAAACAGAGGGCAAAACACGCTGCCATTCTTGAGCGCGCCGAGCGCTGCGATATAAAGTTCGGGAATGCGGCCAGCGAGGGCAAAGACGGCGTCACCTTTCCCAATACCGAGCTGCCCCAATAGATTCGCGAAGCGATTGCTCTTCTCTTTCAGGTCTCCGTAGGTGAAGTTCTCTATCTTCCCCTCTCTGCTAATCCAGCGGAGAGCTAGGTGATTATGGAGGGCGCCATTGGCGTGCCGGTCGACCGCTTCGTGGGCAATGTTCAAGCCGCGTCCACTGGGCAGCCCGTCCAACTCCCGCCTGACCGTTTCCCATGAGAACTCAGCGCACGTTTTCTCGTAGCAGGAAAGATTGGGACGAACTATCCAGGAGCTTGGGTCCTTTTTGATTGGCTCCCATGACATACTCTCGCCTATCAAAATAAGAGCATGTCAGATGCCACCGCCCTTACTGCGACGCTCGGCCCACCCGGGGGGTAGCACTTGGGTCTTCTCGCGCCCGAAACCGTCGCCGAGCAGCAACAGAGGCACTTCGATCTCACGCAACAGGGCTTCGAGCGTAGCGGGAGCTTTGAGCAGTTGCCGGCTCGCCAAAACCAAGAGGACTGCTCCTTCCTCTCTCATTTCCTCCAGCTTCTTCTCATAATCCGCTGTGCTGACAAGAACCGTAATGCCTTTAGCACCGCCGCTTGCCGCTTTGGCAGCGACAAGTAAGGCGTTCTTGGAACCCGCTGAGCCATCATAATAGACCAGCGGCCGCAGGTTGCCAAGCACCGCGCGTTGCGAGATCAACAGCAGGGGAACGGTGCTGTGGCCAGTTCGAGCGCCGTGGAACCGATTCGCAATGGTCGCCTAAAAGACCAACCACGTCGGCCAATGGCAATGATGTCATCCTCGGTAACGGCAGCGCGCAACGCGGACGTGACCTGACCGCGTACGGTTTGAACTGACACCGTCATTCGTGTTGGCGCGCCATCGAAATCGAGGGCAAGAAGAGCTGAAGGATGCTTTCGAGGACGGAATCAGCGTGCTTCAGGATCCGTCACAACGTAGGGCGAGTTGCCAGGACGTTGCTGTTGACCGAAGCGACGCTCATCGAAGAACGCGAGAAGCAGCCGGAACGAACACCGGCGCCAGAATACGCGGAGTAGCTTGCGCTTCACATTGGCACGCGCAGGCGATGCGAGAGGTCCCGGAGGTACGTGCGCCCTCGACGCGCCCCCTCCAGAATCTTTTCCCGGTCACCCGTCCCCGCGATCTCCAGAATGAACGTACCGTTGAAATGCAGATCGTTGAGGAGCGCTAGCAATGCCGCCCAATTGATTGTGCCCTCGCCCGGAGGCAGGTGATCGTCGTAGTGGTGATGGTTGTCGCTGGCGTGTACCATCCAGAGATGCCCGGACAGCTTGTGAACCACGGCCGGCAAGTCTCCTCCGAGGTGCGCATGCCCGGTGTCCAGGCAAATGCCAACCTTAAACGTGTCCAGAGCGCCTAGAATCCACAACAGGTCTCGGATCCGTCCGGCGAAAAGGTGGGGGAGCATGTTCTCCAACACCAGACCGACGCCCAGGTGCCGGCAGTGAGCATAGGTCTGGTTTAGAACGTCGACCGCATGCTGAAGACGCCAGAAACGCTCGTGATCGGGCAGCTTTGAGTTTTCAGGCCCCGGGTGAATGACAAAGTACCGGACTTTGAGAATCGCGGCCGCTTCCGCAGCCTTAAACAACTCGTTCCTCGCGAAATCGCGAGCCTGGTGATCCGGCGAGGTAATGTCGATCCTGTCCGAGAAAGGGGCGTGGAGCGAGTACGCTTCCAGGCCGAGGTCGTTGATTAAACTAGCCGTGCGCTTGACTCGCTCCACGTCATGGTAGTCGAGGTGCGTGGGGGCGGAACAGATCTCGATTCTGCTGAATCCGGAATTTCGGATGTCTTCGAGACATTCGAAAATACTCGTTTGCCAAAAACAACCCGTTGAAAGGCCCATCGCCCAGTCGCTCATCGATGCTTCCTCTTGTCCAACAACATGTCGCGATACGGGATGAGGTTAGAGGAACACTCCGGGATCATACAGTAACCTTTCTGTCGATGCGAAACGCAGTTGAAATCAATCAGCTTGTCGAGGCCAGTGGCAATCATCCCGGCAAAAAGTCGCGAATAAAAAATCGCCCGATTGCAGGGGTCGAGCCGTGCCCAAATGTTACCCCAATCGCAATCCTCGGAGTAACTTGCGCAGATCCGGTGAGCGATCGAAGATGGACTCCAACCGATCGCTGTTAGCACTCGCACTACGTGTTGAAGCGCGGCCGGCTTGAGTAGCCAATCATTCGGGTGATCGAGAAGGAATTGTGTACACGGTGGCGCTTCCGGTATAGGAATTGAACAATTAGGAAGCGAAGTTTCTTGTCGGAGCTGCATATAGAACTGCTGGTGAAATTCTGCGAGTTCAGAATGTTCGTAGTTGTCCAGCAGTTGTTCCATCGCTTCCGATTGATCCTGGATCCCTACCGAGACGCGCCGGGCGATTTCAAGAACCGTCTCCGGATCGCGCATTGCGACGATCGTCTGCGCCAGGGACAAACCAGCGAGCGGGATCTCGAAGATGGGCAATAATCGTCCGATCTCGGCTTCTCCTAACGTCCTTTCCAATTGTTTGGGTTTCAGGTAAGCGCTGAATGGAAGACGAACATGCCGCGTGTGCAATGGATCGCCGTACTCGGAAAGGTCGAACGAGATGATTTCGCGCCCAAAGGTTCCGGACCCGACTTCGATCGCCGCGGGTTGGACTGACAGAGTGCACGTTTGCATCGAGGCTTCCAGCACACGATGGCCGACGAACTCCATGATTAGTCCAAGCCCGGCAAATGCGCGCCCCAAATCAGGATCGACGCTCGATCCATCGGGCACGCAGGCTTGCGCGTATTTGGCTCCTAAGCTCGATGGGACGTGGCCTAGCCCGACTAGGCGTCCGAACGCTTTTGAATTGCGGCGAATGGCCCAGATCAGGTGGTAGCCTCGCCCGCTGACCAGTACCAAGGGTCTGATAGAGGCCTTTCCAAGAGCCTGCAGTGTCGCCTCGAGTACAGGCTGCTGCAATTGAAAAGCTCGCTCCGGATCTTGCCAGGGAGCCGCCGGGAAGTCGAAATTGTTGTACTCGACGTCGATATCCGCGATCAGAGCGTCTCGATCCCAAAGTGAACGATCTACCTCCAGAGCACCGTCCAGGTACTCAGGCAGATCGCAGGGATTCGATAACACGTGATAGTCCGCATAGCCGTCGGTAGCGGCGATGTATACAGCAGCAGCGTGCTCCAGATCAGCCCCACCCAGGAATTCGCACATGCGTTTGCGAACGCCCGAGTCTTTGTAATATCGCCGGAGCAAGCCGGACAATTCGGCGCTGCTCGTTTGCGGGACTACTGCACAGTGTTCCGCCATACGCACTTCCGTTTGAAGTAAGGCACGCCGATATCCGAAGCGTCTGGTGGACAAAATGCCCAGATAACCAGGGGATGCGGCCAATGCCATCTGCCATCCGAGATCCCGAGCCTTCAGACGCTGCCTTCGTCGAGCGCGCTGGCGCCCTGAGTGAATTGCCTCAGTTCTTTCGCAGAATCGCGCAGTATCGCGACGACTTCATCATCCACGACGACGGTTTTCGAGGCTACACCTATCGGTATCCGGATATTGCGCACATGGCGGCCTGCTTCGCTGCGCGCCTTCGGGCGGACGGTATAAAAAAGGGCGACGCCGTCATGATCTGGTCCGAGAGCCGCCCGGGTTGGATCGCAGCGCTATGGGGCTGTCTGCTGGGAGGCGTCATCGTCGTCCCGGTAGAGCCGCAATCGTCACTCGAACTGTTTCGCAAGCTTGAGCAGAAGGTACGGCCGCGTTTGGTGTTGCTTGGCGATCGAGTCCCGAACGTCCCGTCGTCAAGGGACCTTGCCGTCTGGCGGCTATCGAAAATCGAGCAGGCCGGAGAACCGACCCATCTCGATCCAATTCCGCTCTACGCCGATGACGTCGCCGAAATCGTCTTCACTTCGGGCACCACTGCAGAGCCGAAAGGCGTCATCATCACTCATCGTAATCTCGCGGCACAGCTCCGTCCGATTGAGGATCAGATTGCGCCCTATCGAAAATACGTCCGCCCTTTCGCTCCCTTACGTATTCTCAATCTTCTACCGATGAGCCATTTGTTCGGCCAATCGCTCGCGACTTTTGTTCCGCCGCTTATTCCGGCTTCTGTCGTGTTCATCACCGGCACCAGCCCGCACGAGATCGCGCGGCAAATTCGGCGCCGTCGCGTCTCTGTGCTCGTCTCGGTACCCAAAGTCCTGGAAGTCTTGCGCGACTTCGTCCTGCATCGCTTCCCCGAAGCTGCTGAAACAACCAATTCCTCCCGAGCCTGGCCTCTCCACTGGTGGCGATTTCGAGCGATCCATCGAATGTTCGGCTGGAAGTTCTGCTGCCTGGTTTCCGGAGGAGCGCCGCTGCCCGCCGATCTTGAGCAATTCTGGACGAACCTCGGCTTTGTGGTGGTCCAAGGCTATGGCCTCACCGAGACGGCGCCAGTGATTAGTTTCAGCCATCCCTTTCATGTTCGTCACGGAACCGCGGGAACACCACTTAGCGGCGTGGAGGTGAGGATCGCTGAAGACGGTGAAGTCCTGGTCCGAGGCGAGAGCGTGACTCCAGGCTATTTCGAAGCTCCGCAGCAGACGTCTGAAGCATTTCGAGACGGCTGGTTTCACACCGGCGACTACGGCGAGCGGGACACCGAGGGCAATCTCGTCATTCGCGGACGCAAGAAGGAGATGATCGTTACGCCCGAGGGGCTGAAAGTGTTTCCCGAGGATGTAGAGGCCGTGTTGAACCTGCTGCCCGGAGTTCGAGAATCCGCGGTAATCGGCACGAATCGCGTGCATGCCGTACTCGTTTTGAATCCGCGGCGCCAATGCGGACGACGATTGTGCGCCAGGCGAATGCGAAGCTAGAAGAGCATCAGAAGATTCGCTCCGTTTCCGTTTGGCCGGGAGCGGAGTTGCCGCGCACGAAGGCCACTAGCAAGCTGCGGCGGGCACGACATTGCGGACATCGTCCAACGGGGCGCTGGACAACCGGTATTGAAGCCAGGAACGGATCTCGCCGGCTTGATCGACAAATATGCACCGGGACGAACGATCGGGCCAGACACTACCATCGAAGAACTCGGCCTCAGCTCGCTCGATCGCGTGGAGCTCATGATGGATTTGGAGGAGAAGCTCGGCGCCAGCGTGGATGAGAGCGCCTTTGCCTCCGTAACCAAAGTGGCGGATCTGGCTAACCCTTTGCCCGTGGCCGAGGAGACTTCGTTCCCCACCTACAACCGAAGCTGGATCGCGAAACTGATCCGCGGCATTTCCCTCGAGGGCATCCTTCTTCCCATTGCCGGGATGATCGCTCGACGGAGAGTCTTCGGCGTAGAGAACTTGGACTCCCTTTCTGGCCCTGTCATCTTTGCGGCAAATCACCAGAGTCACTTCGATACGCCGATCATCCTGGCGAGTCTCCCGCCGCGCTGGCGGCGTAGGATCGCGCCCGCCATGTGGAAGGAATATTTCGACGCGCACTTCCATCCAGAGAAGTACTCGCGCCTGGAACGCTGGACCAACAGCTTCCTCTATTGGCTGATCGCTCTGCTCTTCAACGGATTCCCGATCCCACAAACCGAGGCGGGCGCGGGCGAATCCATCCGATACATGGGCGAACTGGTGGAGGAGGGATGGTCGATTTTGATTTTCCCCGAAGGGGAACGTTCGACCACAGGTGAAATCGGCCGATTCTTTCCCGGTGTCGGAATGATCGCCTCGCGCTTGCGTCTTCCGGTAGTGCCGATTCGATTGCGAGGATTCGATCGAGTGCTTCCGCGAAATGCCAGGTGGCCGCATCCAGGGCCGGTCGAAGTCAGCTTTGGAGCACCCATCCGACTCCAGGGCGACTCGTATCCTGCGCTGGCACGGCGGGTCGAAGAAGCGGTTCGATCTTTGTGAATGCCATGACGCACATCTGCACTATTCACCGATCTGTACGAGTTGACGATGGCGCAGGCTTATGCGGCCGAGCACATGGATGGAACGGCTGTGTTTGAGTTGGCCTTTCGCAAGATGCCCGCGAACCGCAACTACATCGTCGCGGCCGGCATTGGCGACGTTCTGGAGTTTCTCGCGAACTTTCACTTTGCGGATGAAGAACTGAACTACGTGCGACAGACTGGCGGCTTCACCGAAGAGTTTCTCTCACGGCTGAAGGATCTTCGATTCACTGGGGATGTTTATGCGTTACCCGAAGGAACGCTGGTCTTTCCGAACGAGCCAATCGTTCAGGTGATTGCTCCCATCATCGAAGCGCAACTGATGGAGACCTATGTATTGAACCAGATCCATTTTCAGAGCCTGGCAGTCGCCAAAGCTGCGCGAGTGGTGGAAGCCGCGAAGGGCCGCGGCGTTGTGGATTTCGGTTCGCGCCGCGCCCATGGAACCGATGCGGCCGTCAAGGTTGCCCGAGCTACCTACCTTGCCGGTGGAGCCGGGACCTCGAACGTCCTGGCCGGTCAGATGTACGGGATTCCTGTATTCGGCACCATGGCTCACAGCTACGTGCAGGCTCATGACAGTGAGGCCGCATCGTTTGAGGCGTTCGCGGCCATGTACCCGGAGACCACGCTTCTGGTGGACACCTATGACACGCTCGCGGGCGTCCGCAAGGTCGTCGATCTCAGCCGCAAGCTGGGCGACCGGTTCCGCGTGCGCGCGGTGCGGCTCGATTCCGGCGATCTCGGTGCGCTTGCCACGGAAGCGCGCAAGCTGCTGGATGAAGCCGGCCTCCAACACGTGACGATCTTCGCATCCAGCAGTCTGGATGAATACGAGATCCAGAAACTCGTGAATTCCGGCGCGCCCATCGACGCGTTTGGTGTCGGAACCAAGCTGGCGGTCATGGACGGCGCATCGCATCTCGATATGGCGTACAAGCTGGTCGAGTACGGCGGCAAAGGGCGGCTGAAGCTTTCCACCAGCAAGGTGCTGCATCCCGGCCGAAAGCAGGTATTTCGACGAGTCGAAAACGGGCGCATGATCGGCGACGTGATTGGGAGGTTTGACGAACCGTTGCCGGGCGAGCCGCTGTTGCAGCCTGTTATGCGACGCGGCGTTCCAACCACGCGTATTGATCTTGAGGAGTCGCGGCGGCGTTTTCAACGCGAGTTGGTCCGCCTGCCGGACCATCTTCGGGCGATCGAGCCCACACCGGTTCCCTATCCGGTCAGTTTCAGCGCATGTTTAGACCGCGACCTCGATCGCATTCGATCAGGACTCGCGCGCGGCACGTGAAGTGCAGGGATCTTGTTAGAGCCCAATAGAGGAGGGCCCAATGTTACTCCCCGTTCAAGTAACCTTCCGAAATATTGAAGATCATGCTGGACTCGATGACTACGTCCAAAAGGAAGCGGCGAAGCTCGAGCGCTTTTACAGCCGGATTAGCAGTTGCCGAGTGGTTGTGGAGCGCCCACAGCGTGCCACGTCGAGCAAGCTCTATCACGTGCGCATCGATCTTGGAGTGCCCAATGAAGAACTGGTGGTGAAACACGTGCCCAGCCTGCATGGAACTCTGCAGGACATCCAAACGCAGAAATCGAGGCGCGAAGCGAAATCAGTTCTCGTGCACAAGAATCCAAAGCGGGCAATTCACGAAGCATTTCAGGAGATGGGCCGCCAGCTCCAAGACTACGCGCGCCGACAGGAAGGCGCCGTGAAAACCAAGCAGGGGGCGCAGGGAGCAGTCGTGAAGGAAATCTCGCCGCAGCAGGGCTATGGGTTTCTTGAAACCGACGACGGCCGCGCGGTTTACTTCCACCAAGCAAGCGTGCTCGACGGCCATTTTCCACAACTCCGCGTCGGAACAAAGGTCCACTTCCACGAAGAGCAGGGCGACAAAGGGCCGCAGGCCAGCACGGTCAAGATAATCTACCCACGCAAGCAGGCTCGGTCAGCAGCCACAGTCAGCGTGCTGCCCGCGAAATCTGCCCGCAAATAACTATTTACGTTCGCCGCTCTTCGGCCTGCGCGATATCGAATTCGGCCTGCTCGAACTCAGCCCGCGGCACTTCGAACCTGCCACAATCCGGGCAGACAATTTCCACTACCTCTTTCGCCTCATCTACAAAGCGCCAGTTCGCTTGTGCTCCGCAGCGAGAACATAGCGTCTCAGTCGAATCCTGCTGTTGGTTGTTCATGTCGTAGATCTAGAGCAAATGAATGGCCGTCCAATCGATTTAGGCCTTCGCGGCTGAGCATAATTCCTCGGCAAGGAGAGGTACGATCGTGAGCCTCTCAATGTCGTCACTACTCGCGCCAGCGGCCAGTGGAACCGAGTCCGTGCAGAAGATCCTTTTCACGCGGAGCCGCCGCAACTGTTTCCATCGTTCACCCGTGAAGAGGCCGTGCGTCACCATGATCGTGATCTCTTCCACTCCAGCTTCGACCAGCTTTTCGCACGCAGACAGCAGTGTGCCGCCGGTGTCCAGAATGTCGTCGACGATCACTGCCTTGCGGCCAACCTCTCCGATGGGCCCGGCGTGGGTGACTCCCGTTGCGGTCCGCCGCTTCTCGAAATAAGGAATCTTGCAGGGCGCCCAGCCAGCAGCCCTCTGCACGGCTTCGCAGCGGCCGATCGCTCCTTCGTCGGGAGCGACGATTGTCGCTCCGTTCAAGCCACATCCGTTCAGTGCCTCTGCAAATACTCCCGCCGGTGACAGCGAGAGCACCGGTATCGGAAGCAGCCGCTTGGCCCTTTCACTATGCACATCGACGGTAATCACCTCGTCGACTCCGGAAGCTTGCGCGAGCGCGCCGGCCCAAGCAGTTGCGAGGCTTTTTCCTGGCTTGTCTTTATCGTCTCTCGCGTAGGCCAGGTAGGGAAAAAGGGCGGTTACCCGGCGCGCGCCTTCTTTCTTGAGCGTATGCGCGAGCAGCAATGCTGAGAGCAATTGCTCATCGGGAGGGGAAATCGAACCAAGCACGAAACAATTCTCATTGCGAACCAGGGTCTGGAGATCGACGTGCAACTCACCGTTCTCGAAACGCGCTACGCTGGAACGCCCTAGCGTCAAATGCCCGGATTTCGCCAGCGCGACCGCCATGTCTTGAAATGCTTCAAAGGTAAACAGTATCATCGATCGCCTATCCTTTAATGCAGATCAGCGGCTCCAGGCGGGCCACCCTGCGCGAGAGCCCAGCCTTCTCTGACGCCTCCACCACCGCGGTCACATCTTTATAAGCTCCCGGAGCTTCCTCGGCTACCCCACGCGCCGAAGGCGAGCGAATCAGAATGCCACGGCTGGCAAGCTCGTCGATCAACTGCCGCCCGCGCCATTGCTTTGTCGCCTGGTGACGGCTCATCTGGCGTCCCGCGCCGTGACACGAGGAGCTGAATGAGCGCGCTTCGCTATCCGAAGTGCCGACTAAGATATAAGACGCCGTGCCCATCGTGCCTCCTATGAGGACCGGTTGCCCGGTGGCGCGAAGAGCTTCGGGAACCGCGGGATGATTGGGCCCGAACGCGCGGGTCGCGCCCTTCCGATGAATGAACACCTGCTTGCTGTGCCCATTCACTTGGTGCACTTCCACTTTGCAGGTGTTGTGCGAAACGTCGTACAGAACCGTGAGTTCCGCCCGCGGAGCAACTTCCGCGAATGCCCGGCGGACAAGTTGCGTGATGATCTGGCGATTCGCGAGAGCGCAATTGATGGCGGCCCGCATCGCACCCAGATACTTCTCGCCGATCGGCGATCGAATGGGCGCGCACGCCAATTCGCGATCGGGAAGCTCGATTCCGTATCCCGCAGCCTGGGCTACCATATCGCGGAGAAACTCCGTACCAATCTGGTGACCGAGGCCTCGGGAGCCGCAGTGTATGCTCACCACGATATCTCCCGCGTGGATTCCGAAGGCCTCGGCGGATGGCTGATCGAAGATCTCCACCACTTGTTGCACTTCCAGGTAATGATTCCCCGAGCCGAGCGTACCCATCTCGCGCCGCTGCCGGTTCTTGGCGAAGCCTGACACCGCATCCGGCTCCGCACCGGCCATTGTCCCCTGCTCTTCCGTACGCTCCAGATCGGCGGCTGTTCCGTACCCGAGGCGCAGGGCCCATTGAGCGCCTCCTGCCAGCATCTCGTCCAGTTCCTGGTCGCTCAGATTCAGCAGCCCTCGGCTCCCCACTCCGGCAGGAATGTGCCGGTAGAGTGCATCCGCCAGCGATTGCTTGATCGGCGGCAAATCGTCGGCTTTCAGCCCGGTCAACAGGGTGCGGACGCCACAAGAAATGTCGAATCCAACCCCGCCGGCGGAAACCACTCCACCCTCATCTGGGATCGAACGCCGCCACGCCCCCGATCGGAAATCCGTAGCCCCAGTGGGCGTCGGGCATCGCATAGGCAGCCTTTTGGATGCCGGGCAGCGAGGCGACATTCACGATCTGCTCATAGACTTTCGTGTCCATGTCGCGGATCAGGTCTTCGCTGGCGAAGAGAATCGCCGGGACGCGCATCTTCCCTTGGGGATCGATGCGCCACTCGGATTCGGAAATTCGCTGCAAGAGTGTTGTTTCCATGCGCTAAACCTCAAACATCCACCACGCATTGCGCTACCCAAGCGCCATCGGCGTTCTGGCCTACAAACAGGCTGGTATAAGTAGCGCCTTTGACCTCAACGGCCGGCTCATGCCGCGTGATCTCGACCTCCTCGCCCCACGCCGAGCCATGCAGGCGATTTGCTTCCAGCCGAACCGCAAAACGGCCAAAGATCATTCCGCGAACGGCCATTTCGTAAACCAGCGCGTTGAGCCACTCAACCAAGAGCGCCTCGGTGTCGACGGCCTTGCATTCAATGACAACTTCACTCCTCGGGACCACATGCAGTGGATCGGTAAGCACCGCTGTAAGCGCGACCGCCGCCTGCTCAAATGCCTCAGCTAGTGTCCTACCGAGGCCACGTACGCCGATGTCCGCGCCGTGGGCAAAATGCTCCCAATGCGGTTTAGACTCTCCATCCATCACCGATGCACATGCATTCTTCAGACCAACCGCTTACAAATCCTGGCAGCGAACGTGCAGCCAACCATGCATATGTCATTCAAGCTAACAGTACGTGCCTTCGCGGAAGGATCAGAGATACCGGCTCGGTTCACGTGTGACGGAGAAGACCTCTCCCCGGCACTGCGCTGGACAGGCGAGCCTTCGGAAACGAAGAGCTTCGCCCTCATCATGGACGATCCCGACGCGCCGGGTAGCACATGGACCCACTGGCTCGTCTGGGACATTCCCTCTGATATCCACGCGCTACCCGAAGGGAACGAGCATCTTTCGTATGGGAAGTCCGGCCCAAACGATTTCCGAAGGCGCGGGTATGGAGGGCCCTGTCCTCCCAAAGGTGGGGGCCCGCATCGTTACTGTTTCCGGCTGTTCGCGCTCGATACGCCCACGCTCGGATTGTCCCCAGGCGCCAAACGGTCGGCGATCGATAAAGCACTGGGCAAACATGCATTGGCCGAAACTGAGTACATCGGCAGCTACGAAAGAGCCTAATGATCCGGGATTAGTTCGATCTGCTTAAGCCAGACCTCACAGTGCAGAACGCGGTCCAAAGATCCCCGAACGTCGTAATCGCAGAAAGCGAGGGGTCCTGTTTAGTAAGCAGGCCCGCGTACTGTTCAATATAGTCGGCGAGTTTCTTCTGTGCCTCGTGCTCCTGACCTGCCTCGATTATTTCAACCAGTCATAACTGAGGGTTTCAAGATCGCTGCGAATCATTCGCGCGACGGCCAGCGAAGCCCCTGAATTGACAGGGGCTTCCTAGCAATCACGATCAACGAAGATCACACGGGAATAGTCCGCCTAGGCAACTTACAAGCAGGAGGTCCCTGGTTCGAGCCCGCGACCGCCCACCATTCACAACCCGGCTCGCCGTCAGTCTCTCGTTCGAGCGCTCTTCAGCCGAAAGACAAATTTAAGAGGCTCGAATCGATATGAAGCGCTTGGCGTGGACCGTAATTCTGCTATCAAGTTTCCTGCCTGTGGGGACCGCTGAACAACCGATGTGGCATGGTACTTGGGCGGCATCGCTCGGAAGCGGAGGCACGATGTTCGCGGGAACCTGGAATGCGGTTCCTGGCGAAGCCTCGGATACGGTCGCCGGCAGTTGGTCACTTCTGGATCAGAATGGTAGGGAGCTGGCAACGGGCACTTGGGCCGCCGGAAAAGAGGGCAAAGTGTGGAAAGGAACCTGGCAAGCGCGCCGTTCCTCCGGCCAGATTTACGATGGTACCTGGCGAGCCCAAGCCGGCCTTCCCTTGAGTTCGCATTTATCCAACCTGTTCGCAACGGCAATCGTCAAAGCCGTCAGCGGGGACTGGCGGATGGGCAGTTATAGCGGAGCCTGGACGATCCGCGCCTACGCGCAGAAGTGAGCCAGCGTCCAGGAACTCTAAAACGGGCGCTCCGGGTCGATGAGGGAAGTAGCGGCTGGGAAGGTCCGGCATGAAACTTGCGACTAAAATCACGCTTTGCGCCACCGCTGGCGTAGTCCTTGCGACTTTGGGAGCTATCGGGACGGTATATTCGATCTCGCACTCGAACCGGGTGAACGAACTCCGGGTGCTGATGAGTTCCACCATCCAACAGGCGGAAACGGTGACGGAGGACATGGAATCTCTGCACGAAGGCGGCGCGTTCGACGTGGCCGCGCTCGCAAAAACGCTGAAGCAAAGCCAGGACCTTCGCCACTCCACGTTCTACAAGGGTATACCGGTAGTGGCCGGATGGGATTCGGTTCGCCGTGTCGCCGCTGCTGGCGGTTTCGTGTTTCTAACGCCCACGCGTCCCGGCATCGGAGCCCGCAATCCCAAAAACAGCACCGGCGAATTCGATGCTGCGTTCCGGGCCTTCGCAGCGGGAAAATCCGAGTATTTCGTCGACGACTCGGGGTCGAATATGTTGGTGCTGGCGCGTCCAGTTCGAATCACATCCGGGTGCATGGAGTGTCATGGCGATCCGTCCACCAGCCCCACGCACGACGGACGCGACGCGCTCGGCTTTCCCATGGAAAACATGCATGTGGGCGACATCAAGGGCGCTTTTGTACTTAAGGCCCCGATGACGCGGGACCCTGTCGTGCTCGCCAGCATGGAGAAAATCAGCCTGGCGGGCATCGCGGTTTTGCTCCCGGTGCTGCCCGCGTTTTGGATGCTGAATCAGCGCTGGGTGGTGCGCCCACTGGCGGCGATTGCAGGCGATCTGACGGAATCGTCCGCGCGGATTCACGCGGCCTCGGATGAGCTGGCATCCGGAAGCCAGTCGATCGCCTCAGGAGCGGTCGAGCAGGCTGCTTCCATCGAGGAGATCTCGGCCGCCGCCACTGAAATTCGCTCCATGACCGACAAAACCGTGGATCACACCTCGTCCGCCAGCAATACGGTAGTGGAATCAAACCAGAGCATCGAGGAAGTCAATGCGAGGCTCCAGGACATGGAGCGTTCCATGCACGACATGACCTCCGCCAGCGACCGCATTTCGAAGATCATCAAGGTAATCGATGAGATCGCTTTCCAAACCAACATTCTGGCGCTGAACGCCGCCGTGGAAGCGGCTCGTGCCGGGGAAGCGGGCCTGGGTTTCGCAGTGGTGGCCGATGAGGTCCGCAGTTTATCCCAGAAATGCTCGCAGGCGGCACACGACACGACCTCCTTGATCCAGGAATCGATTGCCAAGTCGCGCGAAGGCAGCGGTAATCTGGAGAAAGTTTCCCAGGCGGTGGCGCGGGTTACTGATTTGTCGAGTCAAGTGAAGACCCTGATTGACGGAGTGCGCGAGGGCGGACAGGACCAAGCGCGAGGCATCCAGCAGATCTCCGCCGGTATCCAGCAGATGGAACAAGTCACGCAATCGGCGGCGGCAAGCGCCGAGGAAAACGCGGCCGCTTCCGAACAGTTGCGCAGCGAATCGGTGTCCATGAACGGAGTCGTAGGCCGGCTAACCGCCATGATTGGCTAGTTACTGCCGGCTTCCACCCGAGTCCCCCGGCGCGAATGATGCCGCCGCAATCTGCGCGATATCCAATAGCTTCGGCGGCGCCGCGGAGACTCCCGCCAGTGCGTCGCGAAACATGGTGTTGCAGAACGGGCATGCCGCCGCCACTACGCTCGCGCCGGTAGCCACCAATTCCTCGGCGCGTTCCACGCTGATGCGCTTCCCTTTCTCCTCGCCCAAGAATGCCAGCCCGCCTCCCGCCCCGCAACAAAAGGATCGCTCGCGCGAGCGCGGCGGATTGGCGAGATCGCCGTACTTGCGGACCACCTCGCGAGGAGCGTCATATACGTTGCGATAACGGCCGAGGTAGCAGGGATCGTGGTAGACGATCTTCTCGCCGGCCCCGGCGCGTTCGGGCAACCGATCCAAATGCCGCGCCAGAAACTCGCTGTGATGCTCGATGGGCGGTGCTTGACCAAATTCGGCCCAATCCGTACTGATGGTGCGGACGCAGTGCGGACAAATGGAAATGATCTTCTTCACCTGGCTCTGCCGCAGCGTCTCCAGATTGGTCTGGGCGAGTTCGCCGAACGCAAGATCGTTTCCTAAGCGCCGCGCCGGGTCGCCCGTGCATTTCTCTTTGCGCAGCACGCCGAAGCTGATGTTCAGTCCGCGCAAAACCCGCGCGAGCGACGCGATGATTTCCCTGCCCTGTGGATCGTAACCACCCATGCAGCCCAGCCACAAGCAATATTCTTGCGAGCCATCGAAAATCGGCAGCTCTTGTTTGGCGACAAACTTGTCGCGCTCACTTGCGGAAAATCCCAGCGCGTTGCCGTTACGCTCCAAGTTGAGAAAAAGCTTCGTCCCGTAATCGTCTTCCCACTTGCCGGTGTTCACCGCGCCGCGCCTGAGGCCGATGATCATTGGCAGATGCTGCACCCCAACGGGACATTGAAACTCGCACGACCCGCAGGTGGTGCATTGGAAGACCGCCTCCTGCGCGAGGTGGGCACCCGATGCATAGTCACCAATGAGGGGCTTCTCGCTCGCCGCACCGAACTCATTCAAATAGCCGCGCACTCCCAAGGCGATCTCTTTCGGATCGAGAAGCTTTCCTGTGTTGGTCGCCGGACAATGCTGGCTGCACCGGCCGCACTCAACGCAAGTGAAAGCCTGCAGCGCGATCAGATTGGTGAGGTCCTTGCCGGTATCTAATCCGAAGTCATCGTCGCCGGCGAGCGGCGGGATCTTGCTGAACGCATCCCGTTTGAAGAAAACCGTCACCGGGCTCAGCACCAGATGCAAGTGTTTGGTATGCGGAATCAATGGTAGAAAACCCAGGAGGGTCAGCGTGTGCGCCCACCAAAGCAGGCGGCTTGACTCCCAGCCATGTACGAACGTTCCCAAGTGCGTGATCATCAGCAGGAAAATCAGCAGCGCGATCACCCCGGATTCTTTTGAGAGCGGCCCCAGCCATTTGGGGCGGATCACAAACCGCCGGAAAGCCAAGCCGCTGATGGAGACCGCCACCGCGATCGCGAACACGGCCGCGAATCCAAAATAGAAGGGTCCGAGAATCCCGGTCCGATCGAGAAAGCCAAGCTGGACACCTTCGGCGAAATGGTTTAAAGTGACGAGCGCGAATACGCAAAATCCCCAAAAGACCAGAGCGTGCGCCAAGCCCGGCAGCGGCCGTTGCCCGATCACTTTGCCTTGCAGCAGCACTTCCCAAATGAAGTCGGCGATGCGGCGTCCTGAGGGCTGGAGTTGGAAATCGGGGTCCTCCTTTGATCGCCGGACGATCCCCCAAACCTTGCTGAATCGTTTCCAGAATAAGAGAACGGAAGCTGCCAGCAGAATGAGGAAAAGGGCCGACTCCGGCCAAGACAGTTGAGGCACCAACTGCGAGTGTAGCGCAGGACGTAGAGCCCAGCTTCCTATAAAGGGCTCGCTCCTACGCTACGATAGAGCAATTGGGGGCCAAACGTTTGCGATTCATTATGTCTGGAGCCGCGGGATTCATTGGATCGCATTTGTGCGACCGCCTGATTGCCGAAGGCCATGAAGTCCTGGGGTACGACAATTACATGACGGGAGATGCCCGTAATCTCCAGCATCTGAAGGGCAACCCCTCATTCGAGTTCCGCGAATGGGACGTATGCCGCCCTTTCACCGTGGACGGTCCCGTGGATGGCGTGCTGCACCTGGCTTCGCTGGCGAGCCCGAAGGACTACTTCGAGCATCCTATCGAAACATTGGATGTCGGATCGGCCGGAACGCGCAATATGCTCGAGGTCGCGCGCGAACAAGGCGCGCGCTTCATGGTGACATCCACGTCGGAATGTTATGGCGATCCCCTGGTGCATCCGCAAGTGGAAACCTACTGGGGCAACGTGAACCCGGTGGGTATTCGATCCTGCTACGACGAAAGCAAGCGCTATGCGGAAGCGTTGACCATGGCTTACCACCGAGTCCACGGTGTGCGTACCAACATCGCGCGCATTTTTAATACTTACGGACCGCGCATGCAACTGAAGGACGGGCGCGTGGTTCCGGCGTTCATCGATCAGGCGCTGCACGGCGAACCGATGACCGTGTTCGGCGACGGCACGCAGACGCGCAGCTTCTGTTACGTGCAGGATCTGGTCGATGGGCTGTACCGGCTGACGCTGTCCGACGAGCGTTATCCGGTGAATCTCGGCAATCCCCAGGAGCTTACCATTCTCGAGTTCGCCGAGCGCATCCGCCGCCTCACTGGAAGCAGTGCCCCACTGGAATTCAAGCCTCTTCCGCAGGACGATCCAAAGCGGCGGCAGCCCGACATCGCGAAAGCGCGAAAGGTCCTCGGCTGGGAACCGAAGGTGAGTCTGGAAGACGGGCTCAAGGAAACGATCGAGTACTTCCAGCGCCTGCCTTCGCCGGCTCTTGCTCCGTCCTGATGGGCGACACCGCGATCCACACCTTGGCGGCCGCGGCTTTGCCCAATTGAACCGCGTGCCCCGCGATGCGCAGCGTCAGGGTGTCGTCGTAATTGCACGCCATCATTCGAACCACGGCGCCGGGATGAATGCCCAGGCCGTTCAGATACTCGAGCAGACGGCGGTCGCGCTCGAACACGCTGACAACCACGGAATCCGATTCAGCGGGAGCTTCGTCCAGCGGCCGCAGCCCGCGATCCCTGCGATCCTGCGGCGTGTCGCCCTCCACGCGATTCCCATGGGGGCACGCTTCACCGGTGCCCAACTTTTCGAGCAGCCGCCGCTCGAAGTCGGCCGATACCGCGTGCTCCAGTTGCTCGGCCTCGTCATGGACCTTGTACCATTCCATGCCGAAAATTTCCGTGAGCATCCGCTCGATCAGATGATGCCGGTTGAGCAGACGATTGGCGATATCGCGCCCGGCCGAAGTGAGTGAGAGGGTTCCATCACGTCCCGTACGGATCAATGCATCCCGCTTCAGGCGCTTGATGGCCATGGTGACCGCGGGCGCCGAAACGTTCAGCCAGCGTGCCAACGTGGCTGGGATTACCGGCTCGCCTTCGCTCTCGGCTTCCGCGATCGCTTTGAGGTAATTCTCCTTGGATACGGTTATTTTCACGCCAAATCAAATTGTATCGTCTTTGTGCGTGAAGGTCCCGATTGAGCCGCGCGCTACTGAGCCGCGCACGGAGTAAGTGGTCTTAGTCAGCCAACTGGAACGTGCCAACAAACGCTTCTGCGCAAAGGCTTTGAGCGCGAGCCTGTGCTCGGCGGGCGCGAACGTCGATCACCAGCACGGATTTCACCGGGCACACGGTCTCTGTGGGATCGCCGAGCGTGCCGCTGGCGTGAATCACGCCCATTACCGACAGGCCGTCGAGATTGACGCCGTCGAAGGTGCCCTGGTCGATCTTCCAGCCCATAACGGCCAAATCGCCCGCAAGGTTAACCTCGGAATTTCGCGAAGCACGGGCCAGTGTACACATCCGCGGTACGAGCCTCAATGTATTCGCCATGCGCGGAGTTGTGAGTGGGCGGCAGATTGGCCGCGGAAACCATGCAAGCGGAGATGGCGAGCGTTATCGCCGCGCCGAGGATGCTTTTCATACGAAAATCCCCCGTGCCCAAGTTTTCTTCTTTATTCAATACACCTGCGCTATTCATGAGAATGTAAGTATTCCCGGTAAGTAGCCGTGGCACCGACAAGATCCACTTCCAGGACGGCGTTTGTCAGATCCCGCTGACCAATATGCAACATAGCGGCTTGGAAGAGCTCTCGCTGGCGCGACGGAACAGCATTCGGCGCGATAATGACTAGTCCGGCATGCAGTTCTTCTTGTGCGTAGAGCACGGTGAAATCCGTCCGATTGTTCGTGACGAACGTGTAATCTCCACCGCGAATTTTAGTCATCAGTTGCCAATCCTTGTACCCACCAAGCTTAAGGAAGTTCACATGGTCGCATACGTGGCCGGCTTCATGCGCCACCGTGACAAGTGACGTGTGAAGGCACTCGTCGATCAGGAACTTCATCCACTCGCAAGGCGGCGCCGGCTGACGCGTCGCGGCGGACTCCTCGCCCACAGCCTGGCAGCAGGACGCCCCCTGCGAGGAAATGCTTTGACGTACATCGTCGCGAGTTCGACCTTCTCGCGAGTAAGAGCGGGATAACCCTCAAGAATCTCCTCCACCGTAGCCCCCTGCAACAGCATGTCGGCGATTACGTGGACCGGAATCCGGGTGCCCTTATAGACCGGCGTTCCACGCATAATCCCCGGGTCGGATTCCACCATGCGAGTCGCCAGAGCCAACCTGCGAAGTCCCGCTTCGACCTCCCTGCGCGCTGATTTGCACTGGATGAGGATTACACCCCCGTCAGAAATGCATATGGCGTCGATGCCCGAGTCTTGCTCGATCGCCCTCGCCACTTGACGCCGCTCTGCCAATGGCAACGACCTTAGCCCTTTGGCTTCCATGCGCAAATAGACTGCGTGAGGCCGGGAGAGCAGCCTGTGGACAGAATGCCCTTTGCGGACCAGCTTAGGACGGATCAATCGATATTCAATCGCCTTATGCACCGCCGGAAGCGGAAGCCCGGTGACCGCCGAGACCTGGGAAGGCGTGTAGGCGTCGTTTTGTATTGTGGCGGACATCAATCTTTATTCTACCCTGAAGCGGGAAGCATTGCCGGCTTGGGACAGCCCAAACCGCACGGGCGAAATCCTCAAAACAGTGTAATGAGCCTCAGGCGTCTTTCCACAGGTAGGTAGTCTAATGAGGCAGTAATTTTGACCAATCTACCCGTCTCGTCGGGCATGAAGTTTAGTAGGGTGTTGAATTTCATTTGCCGGTGTTCTGGCACAAAAACCATATTGAAGATGTAATTACTCGCCAGGCGCTCGCGAATCCTCATTTCTACTTCTTCCCTTGCCAAGGAGACCATGCCAGACCTTTTCATACTTCCTTGCTTCTCCTTCCTCAGATAGCTCAGCTTGGCCTCCTCAATCTCGAGCGTGCATTTGTCGAGCGGAACCACGGTGTCGCTTATAGAATTGAGCGAGAAGAGGGTATCCGACTCGAAGCCCGGATATACCGCACGTTCGATTTTGTAGCTCAGAAAGAGACTTTCGTATATTGATTGCAGGCTCTTGCACGTGTAGCCGTACGCCTCGAATGGATAGCCCAGAGTGTTCTCATCTTCAGCATTTTCGAGATCATCTGGGTGACCCTGAATGATAAGGAGCTTCGCCTTGAGGAAACAGTTACATAGAATCGTCGAAAGGTATGTTTTGAAAAATGAAGGAGCATTGCAACTGGCGTAACCGGCATATCCCTCATAGGGATCCAAAGACGCCCTAATTCCGGCGAGCATTTGGTCAGATAGATTGTTGACGTAAACCACGAAGAATTGGCTGCTGTGCTTCCAAGTGCAGGGCCTCGCTAACTCTACCTCTTTTTCAAAAGCTTCATAGAGCCGGTCTTGTATGTTGTTATTGCCTATGTAGTCTCCACAAAGAATGCTGTGAGTGCCCCTCTTATCGAGCGCGGGCAGCAGGCGACGGAACACGTCGCATCCGCAAGAACCCGACGCGATGCTCTGTGTGTCGAACACAAAAGCGGCTTCGTTGCGATCGGGGCGCGGAACGAGCGCGCTCTTCAATGACGCGTAATCTATCTTTTTGGCGGCCAGAATCTCTAGCAGCTTGGAGAATGCGGCATTAATCTCGCGGAACATCCTAGGATCATCTAGTCCGAAGTAAGATTGCATTACATCGAGCATCACATTCCCCCGTGCGTTCAGCGTAAAGATTGGCTGGCTCATAAGTAAAGTCTACCCGCAACGGTCAAGTATTCAGGACGGATTTGAGCTGGTAGAGATTGCGACCCCCTGCTTCATTCCAAGACGCCAACTCAATATTCCACCCCCACCAAAAACAAGCCCCGCGCCGGCGCAGTCGGCCCCGCCGGAATCTCGCAGCCCGGCTCCAGACGCGCCAGGAAACCCGCGCGATCCACGTTTCCCTTCCCGCCTTCCAAGCAGCACGCCCACGATGTTCCGCACCATGTGCTTCAGAAATCCGCTGCCGGTAACGCGATAAATCAGCCGATCGCCTTCCAGCGCGAGCCGCGAGCAAAAGATGGTCCGAACCTTCGAAGCTTCCAATTCGTCGCGATCATCCGACGCCGCGAACGCCGCGAAGTCGTGCTCGCCTTCGAGCAGCGGCGCCGCAGCGATCATTTTCTCAACCGCCAATGGATACGGATGATGGTAAACGTACAGCCGATCGAATGGCGAACAGATCTCGCCGCGAAAGATCCGGTATTCGTAGGTCTTCCGCCGGCCTGAAAGCGCGGATGAAAATCGGCCGCCGCTTCCTCAACGCTCAGCACGCGAATGTCGCGCGGCAGCAGACGATTCATTGCCCGGCGCAAATTGTCCACGGGAATCGGATTCTCGATGGAAAACGCAGCCACCTGCGCCAGCGCGTGCACACCCGCATCGGTCCGGCCTGAACCGGCCACCGGCACCGCGCGCCCCTCAATCCCCGAGATCACGCACTCCAGCACGCCCTGGATGGTCGGCAACCCCGGCTGCACCTGCCAGCCGTGATAACCCGTTCCGTCATAAGACAGCACGATCCTGATTCGCCTCAAGTTTGACCCAACCTGTAACTACCGACGCTCGGCACTCGCCAACTCTTAACATGCTAACATCGTGAAAACGCAAGGCTTTAATTCTGTTTTCATTTTCAATAAGTTGAGGTGTCCCCAGAATGCATTTTTCTCGTTTGCGGTGGTCCATGTTGCTGCTGCTGACCGGCTCGGTTGTCGCTGAGAACGCGGTTCGGATCGATCCGGCGCAAGGGACTTTGACCCGGTTTACGCGCCCTTTTCGAGCGCGATCGGTCCCAGCCGTTAACTTGGCCAATTCGTCCCGTCTGGAATCCCTGATGCGCGCCGGCAACCTATATCTCTCGGCGCAAGACGCCGTGGCCCTGGCGGTAGAAAACAATTTGGACATCGAGGTCCAGCGCTACGGCCCTCTGTTAGCGCAGGAGGTGTTACGGCGCGCGCGGGCCGGCGGCGCTCTGCGAAGCGTCGGCGTCGGCGTGGCTAGCGGGCCATCCAGCGTCAGCCTGACGGGGGTTACAGTCACAAATATCGGCGCTGTTGGAACGGCCGGCGAAGGCGTCAGCTCCGGTGGAGGCATCGTGACGCAATTGGGCCCGCCCATCTCGTCTTTCGATCCAACGGTCACATTATTTACGAGTTTCGCGCACACCACCAGCCCACAAAGCAACACCATTCTTACCGGGACAACGGCCTTGATCCAGGGGAGCCGGACCCTTCAGGCGCAGTACGTGCAGAACTGGGACTTCGGACTGGGCACCCAGTTCACCTATTACCAGCAGCACATCAACGTCAACAGTCAGTTCTTCGGTCATCGATCCCTACACTTCCGGTTACCTGGATCTGCAAGTCACACAGAACCTGCTGTACGGATTCGGATCGGCGGTGAACGGCCGCAACATCCGGGTCCAGAAGAACAACATCAAGGTGACCAATCTGCAATTCAGAAAGCAAGTGGCCACGACGGTGTCCTCGGTTCTCAACTTGTATTGGGACCTCGTCGAGTTTTGGCAGGATCAGCGGGCACGGCAGCGTGAACTGGCAGCGGCCCAGCAGCTTCTGGACAACAACCGGAAACAGGCCGAAGCCGGCACGCTCGCACCCATCGAAGTGACTCGCGCCGAGGCTCAGGTCTATGTCAGCCAGCAGGATCTGCTGGTCTCTCAGACTAATCTTCTGCAGCAGGAAACGGTGCTGAAGAACGCCATCAGCCGCAATGGGATCGCGAATGCCACACTTGCCGACGCGCACATCATCCCGCTCGACACCATAACAATTCCGGCCAAGGATGAGACCGCTCCGCTCGAGCAACTGGTGGAGGAAGCCCTCACGAACCGGTCCGAGGTTGCGCAGAGCCGCATCAATATCGACAGCAACAAGTTGAACCTGGTGGGAATCAAGAACGCCTTGAAGCCTACCTTGCAGGCCTTCGCCGAGCTGACCAACAACGGGCTGACAGGTCAGCTCACACCGGTCGGCGACGCCAACACCGGGCGTAGCATATCTGGCCGGCGGCTATGGCAATCTGCTGGGCGAGATGTTCCGCCGCAACTATCCCAACTATTCCGCAGGCATCGCGCTGAATATCCCTTTACGGAACCGCGCCGCGCAATCCGACTACGTCACCAGTGAACTGGAGCTGCGGCAGAACGAACTGGGCTTGCAACAAAACATCAATCAAGTGCGCGTCGACGTACAGAACGCAGTGATCGGGCTGCAACAAGCGCGCGCGCGGTATGCCGCCGCCGTCAAGGCACGCGACCTTCAGCAGCAAACTCTCGATGCGGACCAAAAGCGGTTCGCTCTGGGAGCATCCACCGCGTACCAGATCGTGCTGGATCAGCAAAATCTCGCAAGCGCCGAAAGCGCCGAGGTACAAGCCTTAGCCAACTACAGCCACGCGCGCATCGGGCTCGACTCAGGCTTGGGCCGGACACTCGAGGCCAATAACATTTCCTTCGATGAAGCTCTGGCTGGGACCATTTCACGGCCATCGCAGCTACCAGCCAAACTGCCGGCGGACGTGCATCCATGACGCATGCCTCAAATTCTAGCCGGGCAGCCTGCTGCGCTGTTTGCTCGCTCGCGTTACTCAGCGCTCAGGAACCAACGGTGGAACCGGTTCGCCCATCCGCGCCGGTTCTGCGTGCGTCCCTACCTGGCGCCGGAAATCCCGCCAGTCCGTCTCGCAAATTCCGGACGCCTGGGCAACCTGGTTCGAGCCGGCATGCTTTACTTGACGGTCCAGGATGCCATCGCGCTCGCCCTCGAAAACAATATCGACCTTGAGGTGGCGCGTTATAACCCGATCCTGTCGGAGTGGCAACTGGAGCGCTCCCAAGCGGGCGGAGCACTGCCGGGCGTACCGAGCAGCGCCGCCCAGGCAGGTAATGTGGCCAGTGGTCAGGGGGTGGCCGGCAGCCAGGCTGCGGCGGGCGTGGCCACGGGAGGTAACGGAGCCAATGGCCCCTCCGCGACCAACGCGACGATCGCTCAAATTGGCCCGATCGCCCAGACCCTCGACCCCGTGATCCAGGAAAACACGGTGTTCAGCCATCAGACCGCGCCTCAAGCCAACACCATGCAGAGTATCCTTCCGGTGCTGATTTCAAACACCCGGAACTCGTCTTTCTCCTACGCGCAAGGATTTCTGATCGGCGGCAACGTTACGGTCAGTTACAGGGATAGCTACCTGAACGAGAACGCGCCTACCGACGTCTTGAATCCGTCCTCCGCACCGAGCCTTTCGATTTCTTTCCAGCAGAATCTGCTGCGTGGCTTCGGCGTCGCGAGTCAATGCACGCACGATTCGAGTAAGCCAATTGAATGTGAAGGCTTCCGAGCTAAATTTCAAGACTCAGGTGAGTACCACGGTGAATCAGGTCCTCAACCTTTACTACGCCTTGTCTGCCACGTTTGAAGATCTGAAAGCGAAGTCCAATGCGGTGGAGGTCGCGCAAAAGTTCTCCGAAAACAGCAAGCTCCAGGAGGAAGCCGGAACTCTGGCGCGTCTGGATGTCACCACCGCCGAGGCTCAACTCGCCAGCGCCCAATATGACTTGGTGAACTCTCAGACCACGCTTCAGCAGCAGGAACTTCAGTTGAAGAACCTGCTGAGCCGGAATGGCATTGCGGATCCGCTCCTGGCGTCAGTGGAAATTGTTCCGCTCGACCGGATTGCTGTACCGGAAAATGACGACCTCCCTCCGCTGAAGGATCTGCTCCAAACGGCTTTGGCGAATCGCAGTGATCTGGCGGCTGAACGGCTGGGCATAACCAGCAGCGAGATTTCGTCGGCTGGCACTCGGAATGGAATCCTGCCTCTAGCCCTGGCGATCGGCACCGAGAGCGCGGCCGGTTTGTCGGGCACGCCGCGAACAGTGGTGAGCAAATTCGGCGCGGAAACCGCCAACCCGTATTTCGACGGAGGAATCGGCAATGCCGTGGCGCAGGTGCTTCGGCGTGATTTTCCGACGAATCGGATCGCGGGCGTGTTCCAAACTCCACTCCGAAACGATCAGGCGCAAGCCGACTTCGCGATCGACCAGTTGCAGCTGCGCCAGTCGCAGATCCAGTTGAGCAAGGATCTCAATCAGGCGGCGGTTGATATTTCGAATTACGTGGTAGCCATGCGGCAGGCTCGAGGCCGTTACCGCGCCGCGGTCCAAACACGCATTTTGCAGCAGCAGTTGTTGGATGCCGAACAGAAGAAGCTGGCCGGAGGAGCCTCCACTCCGTTCAACGTGGTGCAGCAACAACGCGACTTGATCGCAGCGCAATCCGCCGAGATTGCCGCTCTGGTCGACTTCAGCAACGCGCGCATGGCGCTTGACCAGACGCTCGGCAAAACGCTTGAGGTCAATCATGTCGACATCGAAGACGCACGGGCCGGGAAAGTGCAGCGCGTTTCGTCGATACCGGAACCGCACTAATTTCACTGTTCTTAACCTGGCTTCAAGCCGGTGCGTTTCAATATGGTTAGCCATCGGCAATCAGTACCGGAATTGCATCACACGGCGTCCCAATTAGGTAATTTTTTCTAGCCCGATCGAGGCGTCCGCGCTCTGAAATAAACGCGTTCTGCATTTGGCGATGTGCTTGCTCTCTATTGCACGTGAAATCATTTGAACCTCAAGGAGCAAAGGTCGTTCCCCAGTAAACTCCCCCCTTCGTACCCCGAAACTGACCAACTCTGTAAGCTACCCCTACTGAAAACTCCCTCCCGACCGGCTCCTTGAGTTTTCAAAATCAAAATCCGACAGCCCAATCGTCGACGCCAGGTGTCCAAATACTGTCACCCGACAGAATCTTGCCGGAGTCGGCGTCTGGATCTACGGCGAGCAGCATTAAATTCAGGATAAATTCAGCCACGATTGATAGAATGTGCGTCGGAGTGAAAAGCCGACACACAATGCGCAGATGACGACCTCCTCTTTCGGGTTGAGGCAAATCGCATACACATATTGCCAATCAGTCTCGCACCTCTTTGAGTTTCTTGGCCTCGATGGTTACCAGATCATCCTGACCTTTGTTCTACTGGCGTTTCTGTGCGGCATTGGATTCCTGGCCAGTGGGCGCGCGCGGGACGTCGTCAATCGCCTTTGTCCCCCATGGCTGTATTGCCTCTTTCTGATCTCGACCCTGTTCATCGCGCGGTTACCGGCATTCCTGCCGGACAGCATGAATCCGGATGAGGGCATGTTTCTCGCGGGCGCCATGAAACTTCGGCGCTATCCCGTGTTCTGGCAGTCGCTGGATGGCGCAACCAGTGGCCCGCTGAATTACTACCCGCTCGCACTCCTGAACATTCTCGGACTGCCCTTGGACTTCGCTACAGCTCGCCTACTGAACGTCATATGTATCGGAAGCGTAATCGTCCTTGTGTATGTGGTGGCGCGGCTGTTTCTGCCCGATTGGGCCGCACGTCTCACTGCCCTCCCGCCTCTTGCTGCAGCAACGGAGTTCCGTGCAATGGAGTTCCTCCATTATTCGAGCGAATGCATTCCCGCCCTTCTAATCGCGGTTGGCGTCTGGCTGCTTTTCGCGGAAAACCTCAGCAACCGTACGAACTGGCTCCGGAGTGTAGGAATCGGGATCATCCCGGTTCTGCTCCCGTTGGCAAAACTACAGGCCGCGCCCATGGCGGCCACCATCCTGGTTGGGGGCTTGGCAAATGCTCTTTTCTGGCGTCGGGAGCACAAATGGAGGGGAGTTTTCTATATCTCGGCTGGGTTGGCTGGCGGTATCGCAACCCTGCTCGTTTTCCTGGTCGGGTTCGGGGTATTCGGAACTTTTCGTCAAGCGTACATAACGGAGAATATCCTGCACGCGAACATGTTCCCCCCTTTGTCGTTCGAGCGCTTCCTCGAGTATTGTGTGCCTCCGGATCTCAGGTGGTATGAAGGCGGCATTTTGGCCTTTCTGATCTACTCTTTGGGGAGTTCGTACCATCTTTGGACACGGCGGGAAGGCAACCCGGTGGCGAAGCTTTCCTTTAGTGGCTCATTCATTGTCTTGATTCTGGTCGCGACCCTGTACGCGGTATACCGGCCCCACCGGCAGTTTTATCACTACCTTGTCTTCCTGATTTTCCCTCTCGCTTTATTGGGAGCTGGAACGTTGGCCTCGAGCCTAAGCTCCGCAAAGGACACGGCACTCCCCGGCTCGCATCCTCCGCCCGTTCGAGCCGCAATCCTGTTCGCTTTGCTGACGCTGGTATTGCCGTGTCTCTTGCGAGGCATAGAGCTACGGACTTCGTTTGAGTTCAAGAGCTGGATGACAGCTTATTCCCCCAAACCGGCCTGCCCCGCCTGTCAACTCATCCAGCATTTCGCCAAGGCCGGAGACCCCATTGCAATTTGGGGGTGGGCGCCAGAATTGTACGTTCTAACCGGCGCCATACCATCAACTCACGATACGCACATGCCTCTGGAGTTTATGACCCTTCCCCAACAAGACTACTATCGGGGCCGCTTCCTGGAAGATCTTCAGCAGCATCCACCGCGAGTCTTCGTCGATGCCGTGGGACCGGGAGAATTCTCTTACCAAGACAGGGACTCCTATGGTTTTGAAACCTTCCCGGAACTTCGTCAATATGTCGCGACGAACTACTATTTGGTAGGCGACACGAACGCTGTGAGCCTTCAGTTTATGCGGGGTGCCACCACCGGGCAGGTACGCGTTTTCGTGAGAAAAGACCCAAGCGAGGAGATGCGACTGCCCTTCAGGATCAAATGCGGAAGCGACAGCATGATCTCCGATGAATCTGGCCACGAATGGAAACCGGATGCATATTTCGAAGGTGGACGGGCCGATCAGATCCCTCCAAGCGAAGACACCACGGAGTTATCCCCGCTTTACCGGTCCGAACGCGTTTGCAGCGCGAAGTGCAAATATTTCATTCCCATTCAGAATGGCGACTATCTAGTCAGGCTGTATTTTGCGGAGCTCACTCATTCCGGTGCTAATCAGCGGCTGTTTGATGTGGAAGTAAACCAGGATGCGATCACGTTGGACTTGGACCTCTTTCAGGCCGCTCACGGGCGAGCGAACCCGTACGTTCTCGAGCGACGCACAACCGTTTCCGACCAGGGTCTCCAAATCTCCCTCATCCCCAAGTTAGGCGCGGCGACAATCAACGCGATCGAGATCCTGCCGGCCGTGGAAACACCTGCCTCGAACTTCCAGTATAAAGAGATAACCGAAAGCGAAACTGGACCGCTGATCGATCAAGTAAAATGGAAAGCCGATCCAGCTTGGACACTCAACAGCCATTACCCCGACGTCGGCGACTTATCCTCCGGGGAGATGTGGTCGAGCTATGGCGGCGATGACAAGAAGACCGGCCGTATCATCGCGGGACCACTGGCCCCCAGCCCGGCTGGATGCCTTGTGCTTCCCATTGCGCACGGACCCTCGGTTGATCATCTGAGCGTCATCTTCCTCGATGTTCCGTCCGGGCAGCAGATCGGATTGGTACCCCTGGATCCCACGCGGCGCCGATGGCAGCTTTATGAGATTCGTTATTCTCCGGCCGCGACAGTGCGCGTGGTAGCGACCGACCGGGGAGCCGGCTGGGGACAGTGGCTGGGTGTGGGCCAACCGAGGTCGTGCAAATGATCATGATGCACATGCTCCTTCCAACTTAAAGTAGAAGCATGCTGCGCATCGTTTCGCTCATTGCGAGCGCGAGCGAGATTCTTGCCGCGCTGGACCTGACTGGCAATCAGGTGGGGCGATCGCATGAATGCGATTTCCCGCCGGCGATCCTCGATCTGCCGATTTGCACCTCGCCTGCTTTCCCGACTGGCGGATCGAGCGCCGAGATCGACCAGCGCGTGAAGGAACGAGTGGCCAACGCGCTCTCGGTCTACGACGTCTCACGCGAAGTTTTGGATGCCCTGCAGCCGACGCACGTCATCACTCAAACTCAGTGCCGCGTCTGCGCGGTAAGTCTGGAGGATGTGGAACGCGCGCTCACCGGATGGGTTACCAGCCGTCCGAAGCTAATCGCGCTCGAGCCGAATGCCCTGGCTGACATCTGGTCCGACATCCAGCGGGTGGCTGTTTCGTGCGGAGTCCCGGAGCGCGGCGAGAAAGTGGTCGGAGAGTTGCAGACCCGGATGCACGAGATTTCGGCGCGGGCCTGCCACTCGCCCCGGCGGCCGAGCGTCGCTTGTATCGAGTGGCACGAGCCGTTAATGGCGGCGGGCAACTGGGTGCCGGAGCTGGTGGAGCTGGCGGGCGCCGTGAACCTGTTCGGCCGCGCGGGCGCGCACTCTCCCTGGATGACTTGGGATCAGCTCGCCGGCGCCGATCCAGACGTCATCATCAGCATGCCTTGCGGTTTCGACCTGGCGCGCACTTGCGCGGAGATGTATTGGCTCACGGATCGGCCGGAATGGCGGAAGCTGCGCGCCGTGCAAACGGGCCAGGTGTATCTGGCCGACGGCAATCGATACTTCAACCGCCCCGGTCCGCGGATCGTCGAGTCACTTGAAATCCTGGCGGAGATCCTGCACCCGGAGGAGTTCGCTCCGGCGCACGAAGATGTGGCGTGGCGCGGTTTCAGAGGATGCTAGATTCGAACTGAGCTTGCGGAAGCAACGCGTAGATTAGTACCGCCGACACCGGATGCATCAAGCCGGCCAGCAAAAACACCGGCGCGTAGCTGAAGTGCATCACGACGAACCCGGTGCCCAGGTTTGCCAGCGCGCCGCCCACTGCGCCTCCCATGCCGGAGAATCCGGTCACTGTTCCGACTTCGCTCGAGCGAAACAAATCGGCCGGGATTGTTTGCAGATTCGCGACCCAAATTCCATGCCCGAAGGTGATCGCGCAGGTCGCGGCGATCGCTAGCGCTGCATTGGGAACAAAGGGCGCGGCCATTGCGATTGGCAACACCCCGGCGCCCAGCGCCATGGTGAATTTGCGCGCACGAGCCAGTGGCCATCCAACTTCGACCAGGCGCCCGGAGAGCCATCCGCCGAAAAGATAACCGACGCCCCCGAGCGCGAAGGGAACCCAGGAATATTCGCCGACCATCGCGAGGTCGAAGCCGCGCTCGCGCCGCAAATAATCGGGCAGCCAAAAGATGACGAAGTAGATCACCGGATCGGTGAAGAATCGCGTCAGGATGAGCGTCCAGCATCCCCGAGCTTGCAACAGAGCCGGCCAATCAGGGGCCGGTGAAGCTGCGCGTGGCGCTTCACTTGGCGAATGATAAACGAGCAGCCACACCACCACCCACGCAATACCGGCGAGCCCGGTGATCACGAACGCGCTGCGCCATCCGTATCGCAACGTGATCAGCGCCACTGTCACCGGCGCGAGCGCCGAACCAAGCATGGTACCCGCGTTGAAAATCCCCATCGCGAGCGCACGCCGCGGCGCGGGAAACCACTCGGCGATCGTCTTGGCGGCCGCCGGCCATGCGCCCGGTTCACTCAAGCCGAGCAGGAAGCGGTATGAACCCAGGCTCCATTTGCCGATCGCGAATCCGTGCAGCAACTGTGCGATCGACCAGCTCGACATAAACAACGCGAATCCCCGGCGCGAGCCCAGACGGTCGACGATGTATCCGGAGAAAGCGTACCCAATCGCGTACGCGAAAAGAAACGCGGACACGATGTAGGAATAATGTTCCTCGGTGAGCGAAAACTCGCGCCGGATCTCCACCGACACGATTCCGATAGCCTGGCGATCCAGGTAGTTGATCGTAGTGGCGAGGCACAGTAGAAAAGCGATCGCCCATGCGATCTTCGGAAGCTTCATCCTAGCGGTGGCGGAGATGCATGGCGGATGCCAGCCCGTTTTTGTAAATGATGACAGACTCCCCACCGGAGCCAACCGCAAAGACGGTCAGCAAAGTGGCACTCATCGCGCTGGCGTCCGATGGCAGCCGGACAACGCAGGAAAAACCGGACACTTCCGCGCTCGAATTGTTGAAATGTTGGGCAACATCGGGACGCTTCAGGGACGGAACGCATTTCTGGATCAATCCGCCCTCAACTGCCACTCGGACTTCATCGATCTTCAAACCCGACGGATCGAAGGCCCAACCGGTTATCTCAAGTAAGTTGGGTTCGCGAAGCGAAACTGTATCCACATAACCGGGCGGTCCGAAAGAATAATGAAGCGTGCTGAAATCGAGTTCCGGAGGGCCGGAAATCAAGTAGAGATCCTGAGACCGATTCAGACCCCGGGGTAACCGGAAATAACTCCCGCGCCGCTCCGTCGCCTCTTTGATCGCTGCACGGACGTAATGCTCGTTGACAACGGTCGAGCCGTATTCCTTCTTGTTCAGCGTATCGATTTCACTTTTTTCCTTGAACCAGAACACCGGGCCGTCGCTCGGCCCGCCTCCACTCAGGGACTCGTCGTGCGTTGAAATGATCAATAAGCCGTTCGGCGCGAGAAGACTATAGATCTTCTCCAGCCATGGCACGAATGTCGATGCTGGGAGATGGGAGAAAAGCGAGCACACCAGGATGCAGTCGAAGCGTTCGGCCACTTCGAGAGCATCTGGCCGGCTCGCCGAAACGAAACCGTGAACACCGAGATTCGACTTTTGAAACTCGACAGCCGGGGCGGAAATGTCGGATACCCACACGCGCTGCGGCTCAATTTCCTGCACCAGGAATCGCGTGACTCTGCCGTATCCCGATGCAAAATCAAGGAACCTGTTCACGTTTTGAAAACCGCCGAACTTCCATTTCACGAGTTGGCCGACTGAGTCGGCGATACTTTTGCCGGTTTCAAAATAACCGCACGCGCTGAGATCACGATCGCGCAGGTTCTTTCCCAGTGTGAAAGCGAACATTTCGTCGTCTTTGTGAATGAGACCGTTCACCCGATCGGACGATGCGAGTTGCTTCAGATAGGCGCTCACAGACTCGCTCGGTTCGATGACCGTGCCGTGGTTCTTTCGCTGAAATGCCGTCCAGGGAAGACGCATGCTTCTGAGCTTCCGATACGATCATCCCATGCAAGTCAAGCGGCGGATGGCGGTGGCGCGCCCGCTTTCCGGGTCCACAGTAATGATAGTCGCATGCAGCTCCGCGCCGCCTTTGGCATTTTCCAGGCGGATCGGCATGCCGGTGAGAAAGCGGCGAATCGCGAGGGTTTTCTCCGAACCGATCACGGAATCATAGGGCCCGGTCATGCCAACATCGGTTTGATACGCCGTCCCGCCCGGCAAGATGCGTTCATCAGCGGTCGGAACGTGCGTGTGCGTGCCCACCATCGCAGAAACACGGCCGTCCAGATACCAACCCATGGCCATCTTCTCGCTGGTCACCTCAGCGTGAAAATCGACGAAGCGAACTTTCACCGCTGGATCGAGAGATTCGAGAATGCGGTCGGCCACGCGAAACGGATCGTCGATGGCCGGCAAATGCACGCGGCCCTGCAAATCAATCACGGCTACGGGAACCCCGTTTCGGGCTTTGGTCACGAGCAATCCGGCACCCGGCAAATCCGCGGGATAATTCGCGGGACGCAGTAAGCGCGGCGTACGGGGAAGGTAGTCGAAGATCTCTTTCTTATCCCAAATGTGATTGCCGGAAGTCAGGACATCGACGCCCAATGAAAACAGTTCCTCGGAGATCGACGGGGTGACGCCAAATCCGCCGGCCGAGTTCTCCGCGTTGGCGATGGCGAGCTGGATCTTTTCGGCCGAGATGATCTCCTGCAGATATCGAGCCACAAGTACGCGGCCGGGCGACGCAAAAATGTCGCCAATGAATAAAATGTTCATCAGAAAAAGGCTGGAAAAAGAAAAGAGGAGCGCAGCTTACCAGCGGAATCGGCCCCCGTCCTTGACCCCGTAACTCAACAGGGCGGAGCCCTCCGAGCGTCTTTAGGCTTCTCCAATGACAGCATTTCGGCCGCCGGAGCTTGCACACCAACGCATAAACCGAGTCGGACCCCTAGACAATTGACTGTCGGATCAATTTAAGGAAACCGATTCCCGAACTGAGCAGAAACGCTCCTTTGGCAATCATAGCAGAGGTGTCAAAACAAAGCCAATATTTTTGGCAAACGAATGAACTAAGGTTTATTACTCAGTACTTTAACTTGCAAGATCTAACGCGACGCTTGAGCGTCGCCGTTATCGCCCAGTTCCGCTCGAATGCGGTCGGCGATCCGATGGGCAACCGCATCCACCTGCGCCAGTTTGGGACCCTCTACCATCACTCGCGCCAGAGGCTCGGTGCCGGAAAATCGAACCAGGACGCGCCCGGTGTCGCCGAACGACTTTTCGGCGGCGCGTATCTCCGCCATAACCGCTGGCAGATCTTCCAAAGGCTTGCGTTCACGGATGTGAACATTGACCAGACGCTGCGGATACACCTGGATTTCCGCCGTCAGCTCGTCGAGACTCGAACCCGTTTCGCGCATCACCTCGAAGACGCGCAGCGCGGTTAGCATTCCATCGCCGGTGGTCGCGTATTGACGAAAAATCACGTGACCGGATTGCTCGCCCCCGATCGGCGCATCGCGGCGCAGCATTTCTTCCAGCACGTACTTGTCGCCCACCGGCGTCCGCACCATTTCGATTCCGTGCTTGCGAAGCGCAACTTCCAGGCCCAGGTTAGACATCACGGTCGCCACCACCAGCGGCGCCTTCCAATAGCGGGCCATAAGAAACAGCACCGCATCGCCGTCGATGATCTTTCCGGATCGCGATACAAATAAAGCGCGATCGGCATCGCCATCGAACGCCACACCGGCGTCCGCCTTTTGCTCGATCACAGCGGATCGCAGGCCTTCCAAATGCAGCGATCCACAGTTCAGGTTGATATTGCGGCCATCGGGGGCGCAATGGATTGGATGCACGCGCGCGCCGAGCCGTGCGAACAACTCAGGCGCCAGCGCCGACGCCGAGCCGTTGGCGCAATCGACGACCAACCGCAGTCCATGCAAGCCGCCGGGAAGTGTTGCCGCCAGGTGATCCAGGTAGGTGCAATCCAGGCCCGCATTTACGGCGAGCTGGACCGCGGGCAAATCCAGATCGTGTTCGAGCAGCGCAAAGATTTCCGTCTCCAGCCGCTCTTCCTGTTCGTCGGGAAGCTTGTATCCGGCATGACCGATCAGCTTGATGCCATTGTCGCGGTACGGATTGTGCGAAGCCGAGATCATCACGCCGGCGGCGAACGGTCCGTTCTTGGCGAGGTACGCAACTCCGGGCGTGGTAGTGACGCCCGCGAATTCCACTTTCACGCCGCGCCACGCGAGGCCGCTCGCCACCTCAGCCGCGATCCAGGCACCAGATTCGCGCGTGTCCATGCCGATCACGACCTGGCGGTCCGGCTGGGATTCGATCACCCACCGGGCCAGCGCGGCGCCCACGGCCCGGGCGGTCTTGCGATCGAGAGGAGGCTGGCCGGCCACTCCGCGAATTCCGTCGGTGCCGAATAGCGCGCGAGCCACTAGCGGGCACCGCCGTCCAAGATCTTTTCCAGCTTGACACGCACCGTGACTTCGGTGGGTGCCTCGACCAGCCTCACCTGCGGATCGCCAATATTCAAATGCGTGTGAAAGACCTGTTCGCCGGCCACTCCGCTTAAATCCATCGGATCGGTTCTCACCTGGCGGATGGTCTGCACATGATCGGCTGAACCTCGAATGCGCACTTTGGCCGGAGTGAACTCCTGGCTCACCAGGCGATAGCTCGGGGGCTTGTTCACAAACACCGGCTGCACCGGCTCTTCCTTGATCGCCAGTTGATCGAAGCGCAGCGTGAGTTGCGAAGGAACCGCACGATAGAAGACCACGCCCGAGGGCAGGTTCAGACTGCGGCCGCGAACATTGTACGTGCGTTCGCCGGCTTCCGCGTCGGAAAGATCCAGCACCACAGCCACAGTGGAGAGATTATCGCGCCCCAGGCGGCCGGACGGGCCACGCAGCTCCAGCCGCACCCGGTCGGGTAAATTACCGCTGATATCCAGGTCATCTCGCATATTCTTGAATTCCACGGGAACTGAGAGCGACGTGGCCACCTCGGGTTCACGCGCGATCGCAAGCCAAAGGCCGACCGCGAGCAGTAACGACAACAGTTTCCAACCAAGGTTTTGCGTGAGCAGTTGTCTCATGGCCGGTCCAAACTGGATTGCCGCACCGGGCTAGCCTGCTGGGCCGGGCCGGTCTCGACCGGCGCGACATGCCGGGAATAACCAGGTGAGCTACGCTTCCCACGGTGATCCAACCGGTCGGACAACAGATGTTCCACACGCTCCAGGGGGACATCGATTTCGATTTCGGCAAACGCGGCAACTGACACCCTGCCCGTTTCTTCCGAAACCGCGACCGCGATGCAATCGGACTCCTCGCTGATGCCGAGCGCCGCACGGTGGCGTGTACCAAGTTCAGTGACCAGCAGAGGATTGGTGGTCAACGGCAGGAAGCAAGCAGCGGCGGCAATGCGGTCGCCCTGGATGATGACGGCGCCGTCATGCAACGCCCCCCCCGGATGAAAAATGGAGCACAGCAGGTCGCGCGAAACTGCCGCATCCAGATTCACGCCGCTCTCGACGAATGTTCGCAGGCCGATCTTGCGTTCGATGACAATGAGCGCGCCAATTTTGTTTTGCGCCATGCGGGCGACGGCCAGCACCACTTCCTGGCTTAGCTCACGGCGCTCCAGTTGGCTAACACCGAGAAACGGACGGCGTCCGAGGCGCGCCAAGGCCCGCCGCAGCTCCGCTTGAAACATGACGATGAGCGCGATGGGCGTGTAAGGCGCGAGCGTCGCCAGAATGGTGTGTAACAGATCGAGCTTGGCCCACACCGCAATCAGGTAAATCAGGGCCAGAACGCCGAGCCCCATCAGAACATGCACGGCGCGGCGGCCGCGGATAATCAGCAGAAATTGATAAATGAGGGCCGCGACAATGACGATGTCAATGACCGCAGTGAGGGTGAGCGGCGGCAAATCCGTGAGCGGCAGTGGCAGGAAACGCGCCATGCATTACTTGTTTATTGTAGCAAGCGGGCGAAGCGCGGATGCGGGAAATCTCTCAAGTAGAACAGCTTTCTTCGGCGCTCCCTACCCTCAATCCAGTACCTCGAAGAGGCTCGCAACCCAGATGTCCGTGTAATTGCCTTAGTGCCTATCTTGCCAACGGCCTACCGCCGATCAAAAGAACTGCGAGGACTTTTGTTGGGTAGCATTTCTATATTTGCGTGTGAGCCGCAGCCCATCGTTGTTGAAGGCCTGCAGAGGGTGCTGGCCGATTGCGACGATCTGGTGTTCTCCGGTTGGGCCTCCAGACCGGGTGACGCGCTTGAAGCCATCCAGCGCCTGCGTCCCGATGTGGCGCTGATCGATGCGAGCGCCGGGCTCACAGCCGCGCTTCGTTTGCTCGGCACTCTCAAGTCCTCGGCGCCGGTACATAGCATTTTATGGGTGGTGGACCTTCCGGAGATGGACGCTTTTCGAGCCTTGCAGATTGGCGCGCGCGGCATTCTCAAGAAGACGCTGCCGGTACCGACGATGCTCGAATGTCTGCGGGAGGTCGCGTCCGGTCAAATTTGGATGCAGCAATCCGAGCAGGCCGCCGAGTTCCTACAACGCAAGGAAGCATCGCGGCTGACGCCTCGGGAAAAAGAAGTGGTGCGGCTGATCTGCCGGGGCCTGCGAAACAAGCAGATTGCCGAAAGTCTGCATATCACAGCGGGAACAGTCAAGGTTCACTTGATGCACATTTTTGAGAAGACGGGCCTAAAAGACCGTCTGGCGTTGGCGGTGCACGGCCGCGAGTTAGCCGGAGTGGAGACTTTGCCGGTGGACTTGGCCCAACGCGAAAGCAGCGGCCGCTAAAGCCGGGCGGTTCCAAAGTCGATCAGCGTTCAGGAAGGCAAAGGCTCTCGAGCGCGACCGATTCGAGCGATTAACCGTGGCAACTTCAACTCATAGTCCGACAACTACAGCCTCGCCTGAGCCAATTTCGCTGGAGACTGCAGGATTGGCGCAGCGCGCGGCCGCACGAATCAAGCAGGTGTTGGTGCCGTCGTTTTCCGACTGCTTTTTCGCAGCGATGATCGGCTGGCTGTTTATCTTCGGAGCGAGCGGCTGGAAAGCGCTGTTGGGCGATGGAGACACTGGCTGGCACATCCGCACCGGCCAGTACATTCTGGCGCATCGCGCCGTGCCTACCCAGGACTTGTTTTCTTTCTCTCGCGCCGGCGCGCCCTGGTTTGCCTGGGAATGGCTGAGCGACGTGCTGTCGGCGGTGTTGTTTCAGATGGGCGGCCTGAAGGCGATCGTCCTGGCCTCCGGATTGATGATCGGGCTTTTTGCGGCCATCGTGTTGCGTTATACGTTGTGGCGCGGCGCTAATCCGCTCCTGGCTTTGTTCACCACCTTGCTCGCGGCCGGCGCATCATCCATGCACTTTCTGGCGCGGCCGCATCTGTTCACTCTGCTGTTCGTTCCGGTGTACTTTTGGGTGCTGGAGGCGGACCGCAGAGAGAACACGCGCTGGCTGTGGGCACTCATCCCAGTGACGGCGCTGTGGACCAATCTGCATGGCGGCTTTGTCATTTTGCTGGTCTGTATGGCGCTTTTGGTGGCGGGAAGCGCGATTGAAGCGTGGCAGGGGTCGCGGCGCTGGTCCGACGCCGGCAGGTATGGGATGCTGTTGCTGGGTTGTTCGCTCGCATCCTTGATCAATCCCTATGGCATCCAGCTGCACGTGCACATCTTCGAGTATCTGCGCGCCGACTGGATCAAGAACATCGTGCAGGAATTTCAGGCGCCTACGTTTCGCAACGAGGGGCAGTTGCAGTACGAAGCTTTGTTGCTGGCCGGCTTGATCACCATTGGCTTCTTGCTGCGTAAGCGCCGCTTCACCGAAGCACTGTGGATTTTGTTTCTGGCGCATGCGTCGCTGATCAGCGTGCGGCACGCGCCCATCTACGCCACGGTCGCGGCGCCCTTCATCGCCTGCGAACTCAGCGACTGGTGGAGTTTGAGCGCGGCCCGGAAGAAGTCATCGGATGCTTTTCGCATTCTTCACCAGTTGGGGACGGATTTGGCGCCGGGTTTCCGGCGGACCAGTCTCTGGCCGGCCGTGTTCATCCTGGCTTTGGTGGCGCTGGATGCCCCGCTCAAATGGCCGCGCGATTTTCCGGGCGAGATGTTTCCCACGGCCATGATCCACAAGAACGCCGGTTTGGTGGCAACCGGCCGGCTGCTGACCACCGACCAATGGGGCGACTACATCATCTACAGTTTCTACCCCCGGCAAAAGGTGTTCGTGGACGGGCGCAGCGACTTTTACGGAGAGGCGTTGGCCAACCAGTACCTCCATCTACTCCAAGGTGCCTATGACTGGAGGGAGATTGTGGAGCGGTATGGGTTCGACGTGGCGCTTTTGCCGGCCGAGTGGCCGCTGTCATCGCTATTAAAACAGGACCCTTCCTGGCGTGTCGTGGACGACGATCACCGCTCTGTGCTCTTCCAGCGGCTAAGTCGGCAAACCCCTGCGAATTAGGTAAATCTACACCCACCCAGGCATCGTTCGTACTAAAGAAAACCCGATGGCAAGGCTAATGAAAACCTCCCAGTTGGCCGAAGTTATAAAGCAGGGAGATCGACCGGCATGAGAAGCAACCAGAACCCGACTGTTTCCACGAATCGCAGTGTCGGGACCAAGTTGGACATTCCGGTGCCGAAAATGCCGCTGCCTAAAATGCCGATGGAGTGGCTGGATGCGGGTAGCTGGCGTTTGCCCTCCGGCAAGGCTTTGGCGGAATTTGCGCTGCAAGCTGGATTTCTCGCGCCGTTGCTGTTTCGAGTGGAACGTCTCGGAAGGAACTCAGGCGGCGCGGCGCAGGGCATGAGCCACCCCTCTGAAGCGCGGACCAAGAATTTTGGAAAAGGGGGCAGCCATTGACGGCGCTGGCGATCATCGCGGGCGTGGTGGGCGTGGCAGCCTGCATCGACGATTTGTCGCGGCGCCAGATCTCGAACTGGATTCCCTGTTCGGCCTTCGGAAGCGGCGTGCTCCTGCAGACCGTGCAGCACGGCTGGCGCGGCGCCGGATCGGCGTTGTTGGGATCGTTGGCGGGCGCGGGCGTCTTCCTGATCTTTTATGTGCTGGGCGGCATGGGCGGCGGAGACGTGAAGTTGATGGCCGGATTCGGGGCGCTGCTCGGGGTGAGCAAACTTCTGCAGGCGGCGCTGTGGACGGCGGGCTGCGGCGGTCTGATGGCTCTGGCGGTGATCGCCGCCCGAGCGGTCCGGGATTGGTGGGCTAGAAAGAAGCGCGCGGACGCTGGAGATTCGGGGGCCGGATCCCTGGTTGCCCGGCCGGGCGGGAATGCGGAGTCCATTCCTTACGCCCCCGCGATCGCGGCGGGTGTCTGGCTGAGCCTGGTGGCGGCGACATGACGATAGTTTCTTTGCGTTTCACTTCAGCTTCGGAATGCGGGAGAGAGGGATATGGATCGTAGATTTCTGACCGTATTGGGCGTGAGCCTTCTGTTCGCGCTGGTGATATCAAGCGTGTTTTACCAGATGACGGCTCGCGCTGGAGGGCCCAAGAAGGCCGAGCCCACCGACTTGCGGGACATCGTTTTGGCCGCCCGGCCACTCTCGGTGGGAACGACGGTGAAGCCGGCCGACATCAAGCTCGGCAAAATGCCAGTCTCGGCTTTCCCCAAAGGCGCTTTCAGCCAAGCCGGAGGAAGTGATCGATCGCCCGCTGATCAGCAACATCCTCATGGACGAGCCGATTCTCGAAGGACGGCTGGCGGCTCGCGGCAGCGGCCTCGGCCTGGCGCCCATCATACCGGTGGGAATGCGGGCGGTCACGGTGCGCGTGAACGACGTCACCGGCATTGCGGGGTTTGTGCTGCCCGGGATGCGCGTGGATGTGCTGGTCACCGGACATCCGCCGAACTCGGAAGGATCCGTCACCACCACGCCCGCTGCAAAACATGCTGGTGCTTTCGGCTGGAACAGTAATGCAGCCGGACGCGCGCGGGCAGGCCATGCCGCTCGGCAACGGTCACATTGCTCGCGACGCCGGAGCAAGCCGAGACGCTGACTTTGGCGAATGCCGATACGCCGCATTCAGTTGGTATTGAGGAACGGGAGCGATCAGACCATCGAGAAAACGCCCGGCCGTGAGATCGCCGAGTTGTATGGGGAGCGTGCGCCGCGCAAGAAGCCGGCCCCGGAGAGCAGCGCGCCGGCGAGGCCCCGGTCGCGGCCAGTGGCAGTCGTTGCTGCCGCGCCACCGCCTCCACCTCCGCCGCCCGATCAGATCGTCGTGATTCGCGGAACGCAGAAGAGCGTGGAAGTGGTGGGTAGTTGGCGGGGGCGGGAGCAAGTAAACCATGCGACACATCAAACAGTTGTGCCTAGCGTCGGTGTTTTTGGCCGCGGCGGCGAGTTCAGCCCTTGCACAGGGCGGACCGGAAGAGATCCGCTTGACCGTCGGAAAGAGCATCGTCATCGACTATCCAGCCGATATCGCGCGGATTTCCACGAGTAACCCGGACATCGTGGATGCATCTCCGGTCACCGGCCGCGAGGTGCTGGTGCACGGAAAATCGTTTGGAACCGTCACGCTGGTGGTGTGGAGCAAAGCCGGCCAGCGCAACTTCTATAACATCACGGTGGAACAAAACCTGGAGCCGCTGCGGAGACTGCTGAAGGAAACCTTCCCCAAGGAAGATATTCATGTTCAATCCTCGCGCGACTCGCTGTCACTCACCGGCCGGGTAGCGAGCAAGGACGTGGCCGATAAGGCCACTGCGCTGGCGACGCCATTCGCCAAAACCGTCGTGAATAATCTTCAGATCGCCGAAGCTCCAGCGGAAAAGCAGATCGTGTTGCGCATCAAGTTCGCGGAGCTGGATCGTTCGGCCTCCAACCAGTTCGCGGTCAACCTGGTTTCCACCGGCGCCACCAACACCATCGGCCAAGTCAGCACGGGCCAGTTCGGGTCCACCACTCCTGCGACTGTGGGAGGGGGCGCGGGCGCCGCTTCTGTTTTTACCATTTCCAATGCACTGAATATTTTCGCCTTCCGGCCGGATCTGAACCTTGGCAGCCTTCATTCAAGCCCTGCAGCAAAGGAACTTGCTGCAGACCTTGGACGAGCCGACCTTGGTCACGAGCGACGGCAAAGAAGCCAGCTTCCTGGTGGGCGGCGAATTTCCAATCCCGGTGCTGCAGGGCGGAGCGAATTCCGGCGCGGTCACCATTCAGTTTCGGGAATTTGGCGTCCGCCTGACCTTCACGCCGAACATTACCGCGCAGAACAATATTCGCTTGCACGTTAAGCCGGAGGTTTCCGCGCTCGACTACACCAATGCGCTGTCCTTTAACGGGTTCACCATCCCCGCCCTTTCGTCGCGCAAAATGGAGACCAACGTCGAGCTGGGCGAGGGCCAGAGCTTTGTCATTGCCGGGCTGATCGACAACCAGGTCACTGAAACGATCTCCAAGATTCCGGGTCTGGCGAATCTGCCGATCTTGGGGAATCTGTTCAAGTCCAGATCCCAAAGCAAGAGCGACACCGAACTGGTGGTTCTGGTGACGCCCGAAATCACCATGCCGTTGCAGCCGGGCGACGCCAAACCGAGTCTCGCGACTGCCAGTGCCGTTCCTGGTGCCGGTGACACCGGGTTCGAGCGACGCATTCCCCTCGAGTCCCAAAGGTAAGAACAAGTAGGAGCGCCGAGGATGAGAGACGACAGGAGCGAGCGATGATGGGCCGGGGTCCGGTTCTCACAGCTTTATCGATCATTCCCGACCGCGAGCTGGCCGGCCAGCTTTCGGCCGCGCTCGAGCGCACGCGTTCGTTCCAGATCCTGTCGGAGTTCAAGTCCTATCCGCCGCATCAAACCCTGGAAATCCGGGTGCGCCAGACCAAGCCGGACGTTATCTTGCTCGACCTGGCCTCGGACCTGGACCAGGCCTGCGAACTGATCCGCGCGGTCTCCTCGTTCAATCTGCAAGCGCATGTCGTTGGGTTGCACGTACGCAACGACTCGGACGCGATCTTGCGCTCGCTGCGCAGCGGGGCGAGCGAGTTTCTCTATGCGCCCTTCGATGTACAGACCCAGAACGACGCGGTGGCGCGCCTGCACCGGCTGCTGCAGCCAGGACCGGCCGCGGAGGCTGAGCCCGGCTCCATCGTCGCGTTTTCCAGCGCCAAGCCCGGCTCGGGAGCATCGACACTGGCAGCGCAAACGGCCTTCGCGCTGCGCCGGACGACCTCCCAGCGGGTTTTGCTGGCAGATTTCGATCTGATGGGGGGGATGATCGGCTTCTATCTGAAGCTCACCAACACCAAGTCGCTGCTCGACTTGCTGACCAGCGCCGAGCGGCTTGCATGACGGCGCCTGGGCCTCGGCCGTGGCGCTGGCCGATGGCGTGGACATCCTGCCCGCTCCGGAGATCCCTTATGCCGGACCCATCGACGCGGCCCGTCTGCACGCCGTGATGGAATACGCGCGTCTGAACTACGACTGGGTGGTGATCGATCTGCCGGTTGTTTTTCAACGCCTCAGTTTGATGACCATCTCCGAATCGGACCGGGCATTTCTCGTATCCACGCCCGAACTGCCTAGTTTGCACCTGGCGCGCAAGGCCGTCAATTTGCTCGACCAGCTGGGCTTTCCAAAGGAACGTTTCCAGATCATGATGAACCGCATCGACCGGCGGGACGAGATCGCCGGGTCCGATATCGAGCGGCTGTTTAATTGCGCTATCGACGCGCGGATCCCGAACGACTACTTCTCTCTCCATCGCGCCGTAACGCTGGGACAACCCGTGGACGCGCATTGCGATCTCGGCAAGGCGATGGAGAGCTTGGCCGGCCGGTTGTCGGGCGCCGGAGGCCAGGATCGCAAGCGAGCTTCCCTTTCTGATTTGCAGGCTGCGCCTTCGGCGGTGTAGCGAGAGTTATCTATGTTTCCGAACCTTGAAACCAAATCGACGACGCCCCAAATCAGCTGGGAGCAGCGCCTGTTGAAAAACGGCGGCAAGCCCAAGGGTGCGCTGAAACCGGAATATCAGGAGCTGAAGTTCACCCTGCACCGCAAGCTGGTGGACAAGATCAACCTCGAGGCGCTGGCCACCATCGACAACCAGCGCGTGCGCAGCGAAGTGCGCCAGGCGCTCATTTCCCTGATCGATTCCGAGCCGACGCTGCTGAGTTCGCTCGAAAAACAGCAGATTTGCGACGAAGTGCTGGACGAAGTTTTCGGCCTCGGCCCGCTCGAGCCGCTGCTGCAAGATCCCACCATTTCCGACATTCTGGTCAACACCCACAAGCAGGTCTATATCGAGCGCAAAGGCTTGCTCGAGCTGACCTCGGTCAGCTTCCGCGACAACCAGCACCTGCTGCGCATTATCGACAAGATCGTCTCGCAAGTGGGCCGGCGCGTGGACGAATCCACGCCCATGGTGGACGCGCGCTTGAGCGACGGCTCGCGCGTCAACGCCATCATTCCGCCGCTCGCGGTGGACGGCCCGTTACTGTCCATCCGCCGTTTCTCCACCGACAAGCTGATGCCGCCCGACCTGGTGGACCGGCGCGCCATGACGCCCGGCATGATGGAGCTGCTCGAAGCCGCCGTGAAGGCCCGCATGAACATCATCATCGCGGGCGGAACCGGCGCCGGTAAGACCACGCTGCTGAATGCTCTCTCGGCGTTCATTTCGCCCAAAGAACGCATCGTCACCATCGAAGACGCGGCCGAATTGCAGTTGAAGCAGCCGCACGTGGCGCGTCTGGAAACGCGGCCTCCGAACCTGGAAGGCCACGGCGCGGTGCGGCAGCGCGAACTGCTGGTGAACAGCTTGCGTATGCGTCCGGATCGCATCGTGGTCGGCGAAGTCCGCGGCGAGGAAGCGCTGGACATGTTGCAGGCCATGAACACCGGCCACGATGGTTCGCTGACCACCGTCCACGCCAACAGCCCGCGCGACGCGATTTCGCGCCTGGAAGTCATGGTCTCGCTCGCCAACGCCAACATGCAGCTGGTCTCCATCCGGCAGCAGATCGCCAGCGCGGTGCACCTGCTGGTGCAGGCCTCGCGCATGAGCGACGGATCGCGCCGCGTGGTCAATCTCACCGAAGTCACCGGCATGGAAGGCGACGTGGTGACGCTGCAGGACATCTTCGTGTTCGAAAAGCGCGGATTGAACCCGGACGGGCGGGTGGTGGGACGCTTCGCGGCCACCGGCATCCGGCCGAAATTCTACGAAAAGCTGCTGGCGGCCGGCATCCGCTTGCGCGCCGATCTGTTTGACGAGGTGGTGGAGGTCTGACGTCATGTTCGTACTCATCGCTCATCGCGGTTTGGGCGTGCGCCCTGGTCATCTGGTGGATCTGCTCCAATGCGTTCCGCCACTCGGACCTCGACAAACTGAAGAGCCGCCTGATCGGCACCAGCAAGCCTAAGGCGAGCAAGGCGGTTACTTCCAGCGGCTCGCTGATCCAGGCCGACGAAAAGAACGTCCTGCTGGCCACCAAGTTCCTGCGGCGCTTCCAGCTGCAGAGCCAAGCTGCAGGAGCTGATCGAACAGGCCGGCATGAAGTGGAGCACCCACCGGCTGGTCAATACGTGCTTGATCGCGGTGGTGGCCGCCTGGGCTCTGGCCTGGCTGCTGCTGCCCGATCAGTTCCGGCGTTTCTCCTATCTGCCGGCGCTCGCGGCGGGCGCGCTGCCGGTGCTGTACGTGATGCGGAAGCGCAAAGCGCGCCTGCGGCGCTTCGAGGAGCTGTTTCCCGACAGCCTGGAGTTTGTGTCGCGCTCCATGCGCGCCGGCCATGCCTTCTCGGTGTCGCTCGAAATGATCCACCGCGAGTTCCAGGAACCGCTGGCGGGCGAATTCCGCCGCACCTTCGAGGAGCACAATCTGGGCCTGCCGCTGGATGTGGCGCTGCAGAAACTGGCCAAGCGCATCCCTTCGCTGGACGTGCACTTCTTTGTGTCCGCCGTGCTGCTGCAGAAGCGCACCGGCGGCAATCTGGCCGAGATTCTGGACAAACTCGCCTACGTCATCCGGGAGCGCTTCAAGCTGCGCGGCCGCATCCGGGCCATCAGCGCGCATGGGCGCATGACCGGAACCGCGTTGACCTGCATTCCGATTGGCGTGGCGGTCCTGATGTTCTACACCAATCCGGATTACGTGAAGTTCTTCTTCCTGGACGACGTCGGCAACATCATGCTGGGCTGCGCGGTGGTCCTGCAGATTATCGGCTACCTCATTATGAAGCAGATCACGAACATCGAGGTGTAATTCCATGGCATCTCTCTTCAGTTTCGTGATCTTCCTGCTGTTCGCGGCAGGCATTTCCTTTGCCGGCGTAAAGCTGTACGTCAAGCCCAAGGAAGCCATGGAGCGCGTGGCGGGGACCGGAATGAGCGCCCACGACTCCGCGCCTGTCCACCCCAGCCTCCTGTTTCACGACCTGGTGAAGCGGCTGGGCACCATGGTGCCGGCGTCGCCCAAAGACGTGACGGTGATGCAGCGGCGGCTGATTCGGGCGGGCTACCGGAATCCCAACGCTCTGAAGATCCTGTATGGCGCCAAGGCCATCTGCGCCGTGTTGCTCCCGGCGTTGATGGCGGTCATGGTGTTGAACTCCTCGGCCAGCCAAAGCAACAAATTCGGGGCGATTCTGGTGGCGGTGGCGGTCGGTTTCTTCGGGCCCAACGAGTACGTGCGGATGGCGGCCAAGCGGCGCCAAAAACAGATCCAGCGCGGTCTCGCCAACTCGCTCGACTTGATGGTGGTGTGCGTGGAGTCGGGACTGGGACTGGATCAGGCCGATCATGCAGGTGGCCAAGGAACTGGAGCACGCGCATCCGGAGATCAGCGAAGAGCTCGCCATCGTGAACCTGGAACTGAAGGCCGGAAAACGCCGCGCCGAGGCGCTGCGCAACCTGGCGGACCGGACCGCGGTGGAAGATCTCAAAAAGCTGGTGGCGGTGCTGATTCAGGCCGACCGGTTCGGCACGGGCGTGGCGCAGAGCTTGCGCGCGCATTCCGACTATATGCGGGTGCAGGCGCGCCAGATCGCCGAAGAAAAGGCCGCCAAGCTGGGCGTGAAGCTGGTGTTCCCGATCTTCTTTTGTATTTTGCCGTCTTTGTTTGTGGTGACGGTGGGGCCAGTGGTCATGAAAATCATGCGGGAGCTGATCCCCATGATGAATAACATGTGATGAATAGCATGTGACGAATAGCAAGGTAGCGTAGCGGAAAACATTTTCGGGGAAAGGAGAAAACGATGGATAGCTCAATGATTCGCATTGTTTGCGCGGTGCTCGCAGTCCTGTTTCTGGGGCTGATCGTGTTGCGGCGCAAGAAGAGCGCTGAGTAACTCGGGGGAGGGCATCCGGCGGGGCGTCAGGGACCAGTTCCCTGGCGCGCCTGGCGCCGCTGCCCGAGAGGTTCAGGAGACCTTTGTGAAACGTGAGTGCAGGGGCGGGGCGCACGCGGCGAAGCCGCGCTCGAAAATAGCAGAGCCCGCGCCAAGAGTTGGGAACTCTAATTGCTTCTTTGGAGTGAACCGTTATGCTGATGAAGTCTTATTGGTGGAAGATCGTAATCGCCGCTTCGTTCGCGGCGGCGGCGTGGGGCGGAACCTTTGGGACGGTAGTGTCGATCGGAGGCGAGGCTGCGGACCTGGCGCTGGATGAGACCCGAGGCGTGCTCTACATCGCCAACTTCACCGCCAACCGCATCGACGTCATGTCGCTGGCGACCAACACCGTCCAGACCTCGATCAACGTGGCCGCGCAGCCCAGCTCGATCGCCATGTCGCCGGATGGCCACTACCTGGTGGCCACCAACTTCGGGAACGCCGCGGCTCCCGGTTCTCCCTCCAACGGGCTCACGGTGATCGATCTGACCAACCAAGGAACCCAGACCTTCGCGCTCGGCAACGCGCCGATCGGCGTGGCCTTCGGAGCTGACGGCATCGCGCTGGTGGTCACCACCACCGACTTCCTGCTGTTCGATCCCAGCACCGGCGCAACCGAGGAGCTCGACACACTATCCAACGTGGTCGCCAAAACGTTGCCCGTGGCCGCCCGCCAACTTCCCGGCCGATATCACCGCGGCCTCGGTCGCCGCATCCGCCGACGGCCTCCAGATTTATGGCCTGGGCGGTTCCACCAGCACGGTCACTTTCCGCTACGACGTCGATGCGAAAGCCATTTTCCCGGGCGGCATCGTGACCAGCACCGGAGTCCTCGGGCCGCGCGTGGTCAGCCTGAATAGCGATGGATCGCTGGCCATGGCCGGATGGGTCATGGTCGACCGACAGGGAACCTTCATCAACTACTTCCCGCAGCATACCAATCAGTTCAGCGTGGGAAGCACGGCGTTTGATGACAGCCGCGGGTTGCTCTACGCCCAGATTCCGGTGACGCAGGGCGAGGCGCCCACGCTGCAAATCGTGAGCTCCGACAACCTGACGCTCCAGGAGCGCTTGCAATTGGCCGAGAACCTCACCGGCAAAAGCGTACTCTCGAGCGATTCCAACACCCTCTATGCCGTCTCGCCAGCGGCGTTACCGTGCTGCCCGGTAGGCAGCCTCGCCCAGCAGCCGCAGGTGGTGGCCCAGCAGGAAGATCTGGTGTTTCGAGGAAACTTCTGCAATCCAGGGCGTGTCAACGCAACAGCTCACCATCGTGGATCCAGGTGGCAATAACACGCCCTTCAGCATCAGCTTCCAACACGGCCGGCGTTTCGGTTTCTCCCTCCGGCGGCGTCACGCCAGCCTCGGTGACGGTCTCGGTGGATCCCTCGGCGTTTCTCAACCAGACCGGCACCGTGGCCGCTACACCTGTCGATCCAATCCGGGGCGGCGATCAATGTCATACCCGAGCGTTCGCGTGCTGGTGAGCAACCCGGCGCCCGAGCAGGTTGGCAGCTTCATCGATATTCCGGGAACGCTGACCGACATCGTGGCCGACCCGAAGCGCAATCAGTTCTTCGTCGTGCGCAGCGACAAGAATGAAGTTCTGGCCTTTGACGGAACCAACTATTCCCAAATCGCCACGCTGCGGACGGGCAATCAGCCGAGCACCATGGCGATCTCCTTTGACCAGCAATATCTGCTGGTGGGAAATCTGGGATCGCAAATCGTCAACGTATTCGATCTCGACACCCTGCAACCCGTCTCGCCGATTCTTCTGCCGTCGGGCTTTATCGCTCTCTCGATCGCCTCCTCGGCCAACGCCACGCTGGCGCAGGGTGAATTCTTCGACGGCACCTATCATATTCTGCAGCTGGATATCGCGCAGGGCACCGGAATCGAACTGCCCACGCTCGGCGTATTCAATAACGTGACCAACGCGAACACGGTATTGACCGCGTCGCAAAACGGTTCTTCGATCCTGATCGCGCAGGCCGACGGGACGGTCTATCTTTACGACGCCAGCTCCGAACGCGTTTATGGTTTCGCGGCAGGATTTCACGGCGCTGTCGGGGCCGTATGCCGCTTCGGCTTTCAATCAATACGTGGTCGGCAACCATCTTCTAAACTCTTCGCTGGTTCCGGTGATGGACTTTGAGACCGGCACGGGCACTCCGTCCGGATTCGCCTTTGTGAACGAGACCGGTTTCCGTTCCAATGCTCCCGCGGGCCGCATCCGGAGGAGCAGCCCAGAGCACTGCTCCCGGGGTGATTCAGCGCATCGACATGACCAATCCGACCTCTTCGGTGAGCCGCGCCACCGCCGATGGTGGAAGCGCCGCTCCTCGGCACCACAGCGTCGCCCTTCACGCGCACTATCGCGCCGCTCGCCAACCAGAGCGCCATTGTGAACCTGACGGTCTCCGGCGTTACTGTTCTGCCGTGGAACTACGACGCCGCGGTAGCGCCGCCCCAGATCACCTCCGTCGTGAACGCGGGCGATTTCGGAAGCGACATCGCTCCGGGTGGTCTGATCTCCGTCTTCGGGACCCAGTTGAGCCCGGTCAACATGGCCTCGTCCGAAATTCCGTTGCCCACGGCGCTGGCCAATAGCTGCCTGAGCGTCAACGGCCTGCCGGTGCCGATTCTGTTTGTGTCGCCCACCCAGGTGAACGCTCAGATGCCGTTCCAAGCCGTCGGCGACGTAACGCTCATTCTGCACACTCCGGGCGGTACCAGCCGACAACTACAACCTGGTCATCGTTCCCAACGCTCCCAGCGTGTTCCTGGCCTCGGCGGGCCCATAGACCAACGTCCCCACGGTCGTCCGGAACGACGATAACGAACTGGTCACACCGTCGCATCCGATTCACCGCAAATCAAACACGGCGCTGGTCATTTACCTGACGGGATTGGGTCAGACCTCGCCCACCGTCGTCAGCGGACAGCCCTCGCCTTCCAATCCACTGGCATACTCATTGGTCCCCCCGACCGTCACTCTAGGAGGGATGAATCTGTCCGTGCTGTACTCCGGATTAGCCCCCGGCATGGTCGGCGTGGACCAAATCAACGTCTCGGTGCCTTTTAATGTTCCCGATGGAATGTCGGTCCCCCTCGTCATCAGCCAAGGAACGGTTTCGACGACCATCCAGGAACGAGTGGTGGATTAGCAGCAGATTTTAGATTAGAATGAGAGACAATATGAAACATTTCCTGTCGCTAATGTTTTTGGCGCTCGCTACCCTTACTCCGGCGGCCTTCGCTCAGAAGTGGGAGGTTGGCTTCGGTGCCGGCGGCAGTTTTCTCACCTCGCAAACCGTCACCAATCCGGCGGGAAACGCGGACGCTACTCGCGATCCCGGCTTGGCCCTGAGCGCCTGGCTCGACAACAGCATCGGTAGCGGCGTAATCGGCGGGGAACTGCGCTACGACTATGAGATGGGCGACTCTGAAGCTTTCCTCGGGCGGCAGCACCGTCAAGTTCGGCAGCCGCAGCAACGCGATTCATTATGACTTCGTCTACAACTTCACCTCATCGGAATCGGCTGTTCGGCCCTATGTGTTGGCCGGCGGCGGCGTGAAGTGGTATTCGGGCACCGGCATGGAGCAGGTATACCAGCCGCTCGTCGAATATCGCGGTGTTTAGCGACGTGCGGGATCTCAGACCCATGGCTTCCGTGGGCGCAGGCGTGAAATTCAACATCGCCAAATCCACGCTGCTGCGCCTGGAAGTTCACGACTACCTGACTCCGTTTCCCAGCAAGCTGATCGCGCCCGTTGCAGGTTCGAGCGTCGGCGGCTGGCTTCAGGACTTCGTCGTTATGGCGGGGCTCAGCTACGCTTTCTGATTTCTACGGTTCTAGACGAAACCCAGCGGTTCCTTTCCGCTGGGTTTCGTTCCAGATGAGCGGTCTGACAAATGCTTTCTAGCGGCTCTGAAGTCACGTTGGGTCTCCTGATCGTTTTCGGACTCTTCGTCGCCTTTACCCGCTTGAAAAATTGGCTCGACAGCAATGTTCCGATCTTCTTCTATGTGCTTTTGATCGGCTATATGTGGACGAATGACGGTTCGGTGCCGCTGTGGCTGATCTGCACGGGCTGCGCGCTGGCGCTCATGCTACGCTTTGAATTCATGAACCTGGCATTCACGCGTACGGTGAAGTACCTGGAGTTGGGCGCTCTCGGTGTGATGCTTTACCTGTCGTTTGGGATGCTGATCCACTAGCCGCCGGCCGCCAGGTCTGGTTACTTCTCCACCGGCAAACCCGATTCCTGATATGCGCGCCATCCGCCATCCAGCGAGATTGCGTTGCTGTAGCCCATCTGCCGCAAGGCATCGGCCGCCAGGGCGGAGCGGTATCCGCCGCCGCAATAAAGCACCAGCTTGGCATCCTTCCGCGGCACGCGCGCCTCAATATCGCGCTCGATGATTCCCTTCCCCAAGTGCACCGCTCCCGCCGCATGACCGGCCGCCCACTCGTGATCTTCGCGCGTGTCGATCAAGACGTGCTCTTCGCCGGCGGCACGCAGACGCTGGTACTCGGCGATATCGATCTCTTGGATCCGGCTCTTGGCGTCGTTCACCAGGGCCAGAAATCCGGGATTGTGATGTTTCGGTGCGTTCATATTGAGCTCACGCGCTCGATCCGCGCGCCTACGCGCGCCAATTTCTCCTCGATTTTCTCATAGCCGCGGTCGATGTGGTATACCCGATCCAACATGGTCTCGCCGCGCGCCACCAGGCCCGCCAGCACCAGCGACGCGCTGGCGCGCAGATCGGAAGCGATCACCTGCGCGCCGGTCAATTCCGGCCACACCGGCCACGATGGCCTGGCGGCCTTCCACGCGAATGTTCGCTCCCATTCGAGCCAGCTCCTGCGTGTGCATGAAGCGATTTTCAAAGATGGTTTCGGTAATGAACGAAATTCCCTCGGCCAGCGTCATCAGCGCCATATACTGCGCCTGCAAGTCCGTCGCGAAGCCCGGATATTCTTCGGTAGTGATGTCGGTGGCGCGCAGCCGCGAAACCGCGCGCACTCGCAGCGCGCCCGGACCGGCTTCAGTCACGTCCACTCCGGCTTGCCGCATCTTCGCGGTCAGCGCGTCCACATGCTCGGGAATTAACCCTGAAACCACCAAGTCGCCGCGCGTGATCGCGCCCGCGATCAGAAACGTTCCGGCCTCAATGCGGTCCGGAATAATCGTGTGTTCGGTGCCATGCAAACTGCCAACGCCCCGCACGCGGATAGTCGACGTCCCGGCGCCCTCCACGCACGCACCCATCTTGTTCAGCAGCAGCGCCAGGTCCTGCACTTCGGGCTCGCGCGCCGCATTGCGAATCACGGTTTCACCCTCGGCCAGGACCGCGGCCATCAACACATCTTCCGTTCCAGTCACGGTGATGCGGTCAAAATGCACCTGCGCGCCCTTCAAACCGCGCGGCGCTCGCGCTTCCACGTATCCGTGCGAATGCTGGATCTCGGCGCCGAGCTGCTCGAGCGCTCCCACATGCAAATTGATGGGACGGGCGCCGATGGCGCAGCCGCCCGGCATCGAGACCCGCGCGCGGCCCGTGCGAGCCACCAGCGGCCCCAACACCAGGCTGGAGGCCCGCATGGTCTTCACCAGGTCATAGGGCGCCTCGGGACGATCGAGCTGGTCGGCGCGCACGGTGACGCAACCGTCCGTTACCTCGAGCTCCGCGCCCGCGTGTTGCAACAACTGCTGCATGGTGCCGATATCGCGCACCGGCGGAATGCGCTGCAGCTTCACCGCGATCGCTGGTGAGCAAACAGGCCGCCAGCGCCGGCAGCGCGGAATTCTTTGCGCCGCTCACCGCGATTTCGCCTTCCAGCGGCACGCCGCCTTGAATCCGGAATTTGTCCATGTTAGATCTTCAACTTCAGGTCTTCAACGCCTCGGAAATCCGGCCGCCTGCCGCGGCCAGCCGCGCCTCAGCGGACGCGCGATCGAGCGTCAAACGCGCCATCACGATCGCCACCGTGCACTCGATCCCCGGCCTCCAACAGCAATTCACCGGCGCGCTCATAAGCTAACGCGCCGCGCTCGCGGCAACGATGCGCGTTGCCCGGTCCCGCAGCTTGGCATTGCGCGGCTGCACGTTGACCATCAGATTGCCATACACATATCCCAAGCGAATCATGACGGCCGTGCTGATCATGTTCAGCACCAGCTTCGTTGCCGTGCCCGCTTTCATGCGCGTGGATCCGGCGATCACCTCCGGCGCCCACCAGAGGCGTGATGGCGATACGCACCAAGCGTGAAAGCGGAGAATCCGGCGTGCAACTGATCCCGATGGTCAGCGCGCCCAGTTGGCTGGCATGCTCGACGGCGCCCAACACATAGGGCGTCCGCCCGCTGGCAGCAATCCCAACCAGGGCGTCTCGGGAAGTGAACCCGCGCGCCGCAAGGTCGCGGCGTCCGACTTCCGGATCATCTTCAGAGGCTTCGGTGGCCCGCGCCAAGGCGGCCTCGCCCCCGGCCATGATTCCCTGCACCAAATCCGGCGCCACCTGGAACGTAGGCGGGCATTCGGCGGCATCCAGGACGCCAGACGGCCGCTTGTCCCAGCACCTATGTAAAACAGCCGCCCGCCCGCGCGAATGCAATCCACGATTCGTCCACCGCCTCGGCGATGCGGGGAATTTCCGCGGCGACCGCGGGCGCAATCTTTCTGATCTTCTTGATTGATGATGGATAAGAACTTCGATGCGTTGGCAGAGCTTCGATGCGGCCGGAGGCCGGATTGGACTGTCCGTCAGGAGACCGATCCAGATCCTCGACGCGATTCACTTAAGCGCTGAAGGAGCTGCCGCACCCGCAGGTGCTCTTGACGTTGGGATTGTTGAACTTGAATCCCGATCCTTCCATGGTCTCGACGTAATCCACCTCGGCGCCGTCCAGGTACAACAGGCTGGCCTGGTCGATGAACACCTGCAGATCGTCGAACTTGTAGGTCTTGTCCAGCATGTTCGGAGTATTTTCGAAAGCCATCGAATAGCTGAATCCGGAGCATCCACCGCCCACCACGGCGATGCGAAGCCCGGCTGGCTTGGGATCCTGCGATCCCAGAATCTCCTTCACCTTGCTTACGGCCGTCTCGGTCAGTTGAACCATGTCGTCAAGATCTCCTGTTGATTGAACTCTCTAGAAGCCATTATCGCCTGAACGCCTGGCACCGCAAGATGCCCGGCATCAACTTCGGCTCTAAGTGTTGGATGCTAAACTCCGGCATAGGATGCAATTCAGGCGGAATCCCGCATGTTTACCCCCAACTGACTGCAACCGCAAGCGGTTGGCATACGTCTGGCAGGGTGTATGAGCGGTCTTGCTGGCACACTTCCCTTCCCGGCGTCCGGCACCCGGGTCCAGGCCAAAACCAGAGTGGATCACCGGAATTCTGAAGAAGCTGCTCTGGTCCGGCGCGTCCAGGCCAGGGATGAAATCGCTTTTCGCGAAATCGTGGAGCGCTACCAGGCCAAGGTGTTCTCCATCATCTACGGAATCCTCCGCAACCACAACGACGCCGAAGACATCGCTCAGCAGGTTTTCGCAAAGATCTATTTCTCCATCCAAAGCTTCGACTTTCGCAGCTCGCTGCTGACCTGGATCTATAAGATCACGGTCAACGAGTGCTACGACTATCTGCGCAAGAAGCGCGTGCGGAAGCTGGTGTACGAGAGCGATTTCTCCGAAGAAGACGCCCAGCGGATGCAAAACAGCGAGACGGCTGTCGGGCAGGAGCCGGCCGTGGATACGCAACTGGCGCGCAAAGACCTGGTGGTAAAGCTCCTGGCAAAACTGTCGAACGAAGACCGGAGCCTGCTGCTTCTCAAGGAAGTGGAAGGGCATTCGGTGGAAGAGTTGTCGCAGATGACGGGCATGAACGAGAATACAATTAAGGTGAAATTGTTTCGCGCGCGCCAGAAGCTGTTGAAAGCGGCGCAGCGCTTGACGCGGGCGAGCGGGCGCCGGCGGTTTAAATAACTGGCCGGGCAATGTGATACAACAGTTCAAACGTTGTTGGCAACGAAACGGACGAATCGATCCGTAAGAGTGAATAAGAATTAGCGGTCTTTTTGAGGGAAGAAGTCATGCATCAAGCAATCAGGAAGAATCTTGAGGATTATCTAAGGGGCTCCGGCTCGGAGATTCCCGCGGAGTTTCACCGGCACTTGGGAGAGTGCGAGGAGTGCGCGGAGCGAACTGCAGATGCTGGAAGCGCACTCGCAATTGCTGCGATCGCTCAAAACGCCCCAGGGCGCCGAACCACGCGCCGGATTCTATGCACGGGTGATGGAGCGGATCGAAGCACAACAGCCGTTCTCGATCTGGTCGGTGTTTTTGGATCGGAAGTTCGGATTCCGGCTGGCGGTGGCGTCGGGCGTGCTTGCGGCGCTGCTGGGCATCTACCTGGTGACGCTCGGAACCGAGCGGACCCGAGACGGGTGTCGCTACCAGCGTAGCAATGTCCGGCGCGGCATCCGTGGCGCCCAGCGATGCCGGAGAGCAACAGCAGCGTGACGCCGTGCTGGTGGATCTTGCCAGCTACCGCCAGTAGCGCCATGTTCGCATCGGATCAGCCGACCTGGCAGAATCCGCGATTCTGACCACGCTGGTTCTGGTTTTCTTACCGGCGCGCTGGCGGGCGCCATTGGCATGCGCGAAGGCCTGCACGAACAGTTGCATCGCAACGCGGCCTACTGGCGAGGCGACAAGGCGCGATTTTCCTACGACCAGCTCAAGAACGAGCTGAATCTTACGCCGGAACAGTCGGACCGCCTGAAAACCATCCTGGACGATTTTGTGAAGTATCACGAGGATCTGGAAGCGCAGATCGAGGATGTCCGCGCCACGGGCCGCAACCGGATCGTGCAAATACTCACGCCGGAGCAGCGCAAGCGCTTCGAACAGCTTTCCAACCAGCTTCCCGCGCAGTAAGCCCGCGAAACAGAGATCTCCGATAGGGAGTACGGCTGGGCCAAGTTGCCCATTGCATATGGCCCGTCTCGGTGGTAAGCTGTAGTTGAACCGTGGATTGATTTAGGTTCTACCGCAAGGCAGGGTCGGCTAATTGCAACCACGCTAAAAAGTGCTAAAGGTGAGTCGGTCTTCACGAAACTAAACCCCCTGTGGCACCTGCCCAGGGGATTTTTATTTGTGGACCGAGTCGCCGGAGAGGAATATTCGTATGACGGCGTCTCTTACATCAGAACCAGCTCTGTTCGGGCGGGAGGGCGAACTGATTTCCCTCAGTATCGCGACCGAGCCCAGATTACTCGAAGACCTGCTGGAGGCCTTAGCCTCGCTCGATTTTCCGGTAAACCCTCAGCTCTATCACCGCCCGGCGGAAGTGTGCGTGGAGTTCCCGGCCTATTCACTGCAGCTCGATCAAGTGCGCGAGACACTGCGACGCCAGGGTTTCGACGCAGGAGATCTGTCGAGTCTCCCGAGCGCTGTCCCGAACGAATTAGCCTCTAAAATCCCGGCTTCTGGGTGGCAGCCATCTTCCTCTCCACCGCCCGCATCAACCGCGCGTGTACTTCGGGCGGGATCGCTTGCGGTTGCACGCCCTTGTACACCTCGATGGTTTTCTTGGTGGTGTCGAGAATCACGAAGCAGTTCGGGCACTCGCTGATGTGGACCTCCAGCTTGCGGCGGAGTTCGGCGTCCACCGTGGCGTCCAGGTAATCGGTGAGCTCCTGCAAAAACTCCTTACAGGTAAGCAAAGACGTCATCCCCTTTCCGTTTGAAGAAACGCGTCAACTTCTCGCGCAATTGCAGGCGCGCGCGCAACAGGCGGCTCTTCACCGCCGGAACTGAAATCCCCAGCGCCTGGGCAGTCTCCTCCGTACTCAGTTCTTCGATGTCGCGCAGTACGAAAACGGTGCGAAAAGCAGGTTTCAGGCTTTGGACCGCTTCGTCCAGGATTTGGCCGATCTCTTCGCGGGAGTACTGTTGCTCCGGGTTTTCGTCCCAGACCGCGATTTCGCGGACCACGGTGTCTTCGCCGGTATCCAGCGGCTCGTCCAGCGGAACCGTCCGGTCGGACTTCCGCTTGCGAAGCTTCATGAGGGATTCGTTGACCGCAATACGGACAATCCAGGTGTAGAACTTAGATTGCCCTTGGAAATCCCCTAAGTGCTCGAACGCCTTCAGGAACGTCTCCTGCAGCACGTCTTCGGCTTCGGAATCGTTCTGGGTAATGTGCTTGGCGAGGCGGTAGATCTTACGGGAGTACTGGTTCACCAGCTCGCTGAAGGCGGCGGCATCGCCCTCGCGAGCTTTGGCCAGCAACCCTGACTCGTCAAACACCCCTGCTTCGGTGGTGGCAGCCATTCGTCTTCATGGTACCGCAGGCCGAGTTGACTCAACCAAATCTCGCAGAACGGAATGTATGAAATCCGCCAGCAGCGGCACGTTGGGCGCATCGAAAATCGAACTATGCTGCCCAGGGACCAAGCACTCTCGATAGGGGCCCTGGGCGAAGTCGCGCCAGCCTTTTCTCGAATCCTCTAGAACTCGCTCACTGGTTGGGCGACCCCGAGCCAAGGCGTTCGCGAGCGGACCCGGAAACGGCTGTGGCGCGTAGGTCCTCAATATGACCGCGCCGGGGCTGAGAATCGGCGTGCCAGATTCGGCGGCGGGCGCTGGCTGCTTCGCCATCTGGCTCTCTTTGCGGAGAGTGCGCAGGAATCGGATGTGCTCGGCCAGCTCGGACACCAATCCTGTTCCCGTCTCAGAAGCGCTCTCAACGCCCGCGGTAAACGTCTCACGTAGGTGGCTATTCTGCGCTTTTGGATAGCCGGGAGTCGCTACGTCCACCAGCACCACGGCTAGGCCGCGCGGCGACTTCGCATGGAGATCGCTGCGCGACTTCATACGCGAGAATTCCGCCATAGCAATGGCCGACCAGAACGATGGCGCCGCCCGGCTGAATTCGGGAAATTAGAGTAACGAACCGGCGTGCGATGTCAGAGAACTCGGCCGGATCGGTCAGGCGATGGCTGAGCGCGAAGAAAGGGCTGCTGGCCACCAAGACTCCTAGCCAAATGCCGCAGGTACCAGGGTTCGAGGTCCTCGCCAGGAAAGAAGAACACTGAGGGGCCATCGCCCGAACCCTGCAGACAAACGGCCGAAACGTTTTCAAACCGCATTTCAGCGGCGCCATTGGCTTTTACCTTGTCGTCTCCCGAGCAACGTGCGCGGCCAATTGGAACAACGTGGGCGAGTCGAAGAATATTGCCGGTTCGAAAGGCGGATCTCCGATCTGAAACTCCGTTCCGAGCAGCGCAAACAGCCGGGAGGCGGACAACGAGTCGCCACCCATGGCGAAGAAATTGTCTTCCTCGCCGGGCATATCCGACTCAAGGACGCGCGACCAGATCTCGCCAATCCGGCGGCGGAGCGCCGCGGCGGATTCGTCGTGCGGGGCCGAAGCTAGCAGTGAAGATTCCTCGGATTTCGCGGCCCGTCCGTTCGACTGAAATTGCCTCGACAGGGCATCCCGGAGGGGCTTGCCACTCGCGCTGACCGGAATGGATTCGACGAACCAGATTCGGCCGGGAACCTTCGACCTCGATAGCCGCTCCGCGAGGGAGTTTCGAATCTCGGAGGCCGTCGCCTTGATGCCGGGACGCAACACGACCGCTGCCACGATGTCCTCACCGAGAGTCGGATGCTCGACCGCGAAGCTGGCCGCACGGGTGATGGCAGGATGTTCGGACAATGCCAAGTCGATCTCTAGTGGAGAAATCGTCTCTCCGCCACGATTGATAATTTCCTTGATCCGGCCGGTGATAAACAGGTCGCCTTCAGGATCCAGGTGGCCCAGGTCGCCGGTGTGAAACCAGCCTCCCCGGAAGACCTCGCGATTCACTTCCGCGGCGCCGAGATACCCGTCCATAATTTCGTTGCCCCGCAAGACCACCTCGCCTTCGACGCCCGGTGGCAGCAACGCTCCGCCGGCGTCCATGATTCCAATTTCCGGACCGATGGTCCTTCCCACTGAGCCCGGTTTGCGAGGCAGTTGGGGCGGAGTATTGGTGACTGGTCCGGCCTCGGTGAGACCGTATCCGTTGATGACGGTGACCTGCAGCACCCGTTCCAAGTTGTCCAAAAGCGCGGTCGACCCTGCGCCGCTGCCGCTACGCACGAATCGCAGCGGGGAACGGTGAAATGGACCCGGATCTTGCTTGGCGATCTCCAGGATGGTTTGGTGTAGCGCCGGGCCCGGCGGCGTACCAGGTAGGGCGTAGTTCTTCGATCCACCCGGCAAAGCGCGACGCGTTGAAGCCGGTGCACGCCACGCTCCCACCCGCCATCAACTGGCCCAGAGCGGAGGAGAATCCGAGGATATGGTGGAGCGGCATGATGCTCAGATAGCGGTCGCCGGCGTGAAACTGGAGGCCGCGCTGCGCGCCAACGCAGATGGCGTTGAGATTGGCATGAGTGAAAGGAACCACCTTGGGTTCTCCGGTGGTGGCGGACGTCTGCAGAAGCAGTGCGCATCGGTCTGGCACGCTGTTCTGGCTGGGTGAGATTCGCGGAAGAGCCTCGGATTCCAGTTGCTCAAGCTCAACTACCGGGATCGCGAGTGTCCGCGCGACTGCGGCGCCGTGGCCCTCGGTGGCAGATCGCACTAGCAGCGCACGGGCTGGAAGCAGTGCCAGTTGGGCGCGAAATTCGGGCTCCGTGAGTTGCCAATTGATCGGCGCGGCGGCTGCCGTCTCCATCACGCCCAGGAGAGTTGCAAGCAATCCGGTACCATCCGGCATCGCGACCGCGACGACATCGCCCGGCCTCACACCTGCCTCACGCAGAAGCTGAGCCACGCGCGAAATTTTCGCCACGAGAGCCGCGAACGAGACCGGCGTTTCGTTCGGACCAAGAAGAGCGGGAACGTCCGGCGTCTGCCCGGCCCACCGCGCGAGCTCGATCAAACAGGACGCTTGAAACTGGCGCGCCGAGAGGCCCGCGTTGGTCAAGGCGCGATTTCCTCCAGCACTCGCCCCTTGGTTTCCACGGCGAACCTTGCGACAAAAGCGGCGACCCACGCCGTCAATCCGAAAACAAGAAACACGACCGACAATGATGAACGCGCGATGGTGAATCCCACAAAAAGTGGAGCGATAATGGATGCTACGCGTAGCCACACACTCGCCATGCTGGTGGCAAACGCCCGCATGCGCGTAGGGTAGATCTCTGGCGTATGAAGAAACACGACCATCGCGATGGAGTTGGCGAAGAACAGCGTGATCGAGGTGAGGAAAAGAACCACGCGCGCTGACGGAGCGCCCCAGAACCACAGGCATAAGCAAGCCAGCCCCCCCATCGAGAATGCGAGGATGTACCACGGCCGCCGGCCAGTCCATTCGATCAAGAACGCAACGGCGACGCATCCGGAAAAGCCTGCCACGCTGGAAATCAGTCCGTAACGGAGCGCTGTTTGAAGGGGGAGCCGATATACGGTGGTGTACAGCGTCGGCACCCAATTTGCCAAGCCGTTCAGCAGCAGAAACGCCGCGAACCACAGGACCCATGTGGTCGCTGTGCGTACCCGGTAGACGCCCTGAAACAGCTCCTTCCAGTCCAGTTTTGGAGTACGTCGCGGGCTGGGCATCATTATTTGCGCCGGCGAGATGGGCTCGCGCGAGTCAAATTCAATTTGGCGAATCGCAAGGCCAGCTTCCTCCAACCGCCCCTGGCTGGCCAGCCAGCGGGGAGACTCCGGTAGGCATCGCCGTAGAAAAATGACCAACACGGCCGGCAGGGCTCCGATTAGAAACAGATACCGCCACCCGAAATGCGCCACCACCCAAACTCCGAGCGCCGCGGCCACCAGCCGGCCAGCCGAGTATGTCTGCTCGTAGAGCAGGAAGAACCGCCCGCGCGTTTTAGACTTTGCGAATTCGTTGATGTAGGTCGCCGCAACGGGGACTTCTCCGCCCAGGCCAAGTCCTTGCAGCACCCGGAAAACAAGCAGCGAAGAGTAGCTCCACGAGAGCGCGCAAATCAGGCTGAGCGCCGCGTAGATCGCGATCGTATAGCGAATCGTTGAAACTCTTCCGATGCGTTCCGCCAGCCAACCGAACAACACACCGCCGACCAGTTGGCCCACATACCCGGCGGAGATCAAAATGCCCGCTTTCTGCGAGGAAAGATGCCAGGCCGCGGTCAGAACCGGCAGCGCGTAGGCGATCACTAACGTGTCGACGCCATCGAAGAGCGTGGCGGCGCCGACGGCGAGGCGCGCTTGCACATGCCAGCGGGATACGGGGACGCTCTCCAATTGAGCGACAATGTCCGCGGTCGCGGCGCTGCGGGAGAGCTGTTCGGGAGTTTTCGCTTGCACCAGGTAACGCTATTCTCGCAAACTTCGGCTGCCAGAATGTCGGAATCGCTGAAAGTCGGCAATCTCCACCACATCACGGCTTGCTCCTGATAACCTGAAATTTACAATGAGCGAAAGCCTTACGATTACTCTGCCCGACGGCAGCCAGAAGAGCGTTCCGGAAGGCAGCAGTCCCATGGACATCGCGAAATCCATCGGCCCGCGATTGGCCGACGACGCCGTGGTCGCGCGCGTGGATGGACAGCTTTGGGACCTGACGCGTCCGTTTGAGAACGATGCCCAGTTGGAGATCCTGACGTCCAAGAATCCGGAGGCGCTGCAGGTCTACCGGCATTCGACCGCGCATCTGCTGGCGGCCGCGGTTCTGGAATTGTTTCCCGAGACCAAGCTCGGCATCGGCCCGCCCACCGACACCGGTTTCTATTACGACTTCCAGCGCGAGACGCCGTTCACGCCCGAAGATCTCGAAAAAATCGAAGCGCGCATGCAGGAACTGCAAGCCAAGGGCCTGCCGTTCGAGCGCGTCATGACGCCCAAGGATGTCGGGCTGAAGAAATACGCGGACGATTGGATGAAGCGCGAGCTGATCGAAGAGCGCGCGGGCGAAATCTTCTCCGAATACACGCTGGGGCCGCATTTCATCGACTTTTGCCGCGGTCCGCACGTGCCGTCCACGTCGCGCCTGAAAGCGTTCAAGCTGCTGTCCGTCGCGGGCGCCTATTGGAAGGGCGACGAGCACAATCCGCGCTTGCAGCGCATCTACGGCACGGCGTTCTTCAACAAGAAAGATCAGGACGCCTATCTGCAGCGCCTGGAAGAAGCCAAGAAGCGCGACCATCGCAAGCTCGGCCAGGAGCTGGATCTGTTCAGCATCCAGGAGCTCGCCGGACCCGGCTTGATTTTCTTGCATCCCAAGGGCGGGCGCATTCGCAAGATCATCGAAGACTGGATGCGCGATCAGTACCTGGCGCGCGGCTACTCGCTGGTCTACACGCCGCACGTGATGCGGCGCGATCTGTGGAAGATTTCCGGGCACGCCAATTTCTACAGCGACAACATGTTCAAGCCCATGGAGCTGGACGACGCCGAGTATCAGCTCAAGCCCATGAACTGCCCCGGCCACATCCTGATTTACAAAGACAAGCTGCACAGCTATCGCGATCTGCCGGTGCGGCTGGGCGAACTGGGCACGGTGTATCGCTACGAGCGATCGGGCGTGATGCACGGCCTGATGCGCGTGCGCGGATTTACTCAGGACGACGCGCATATTTTCTGCACGCCCGAGCAGATCGAAGACGAAGTGGTGAGCTGCCTGCAATTCGCCATCGACACTCTGAGCACTTTTGGCTTCGACGATTACGAAGCCGAGCTTTCCACCTGGGACGGAGGCGCGAGCGGCAAGTACGACGGCACGCCGGAGCAATGGGAGCTCGCCGAAAACGCGCTGAAGCGCGCCACCGAGCGCCTGAACATGAAGGTGAAGGTGATGCCCGACGAAGCGGCGTTCTACGGGCCCAAGATCGACGTGAAGCTGGTGGATGCGATCGGGCGGCTGTGGCAGCTCTCGACCGTGCAGTTCGATTTCACGCTGCCCCGGCGCTTCGATCTCGAATACGTCGCCGAGGACGGCAAGAAGCATCAGCCGCTGATGGTGCATCGCGCGTTATATGGGTCCATCGAGCGCTTCTTCGGCATTTTGATCGAGCACTACGCGGGCGCGTTTCCGGTGTGGCTGGCGCCGGTGCAAGCCGTGGTGCTGCCGATCACGGATCGCCAGGCGGAGTATGCGCAGAAAGTCGTCGATCAGCTGAAAGACGCAGGCTTGCGCGTCGAGCTGGACGACCGCAAGGAAAAAGTGAACCTCAAGATTCGCGAAGCGCAGTTGCAAAAGATTCCCTACATGCTGGTGGTGGGGGATCGCGAAGCGCAGGAGGGCACGGTTTCGGTCCGCAACCGCAAGCACGGCGATCAGGGGGCGCAGAAGGTGGACGAATTCCTGGCGGGCATCCAGCGGCTGATCGACAGCAAAGCCCGGACGGAGTAACGGGGTGCCCGGCGACGAAATTAGCCTGATATACTCCTGATGTTTTGGGCTTTCTGACAGATTACCAGCGCGATCTGTTCAATATCGTCGGGCTGCTTATTGGCGTTCTTGGCCTCGGATACACTATCTATTTGGCAAAGGGCGCCAAGACTGCGGCGGAGCAGGCGAGGGAGGCGGCCGAAGAGGCGAGGGACAGGATTTTCTTGTTCGACACGATCAGCGAGCTCACCGCTGCGAGGTCGAACCTTGGCGAGATAATCAGACTTCAGCAGCTTAACGTTTGGGAAATTGCCTGGGGCACAGTTCTTGATCGATACGCAACTGCTCGCCTTGGTCTTGTTAGATGTGAGCAGGGGCTCCGGGTTCCTGAACCACAACGAAAATCCTTTAGAGAGGCGATCGCCCGTCTGAGTATTATGATGGTGGAGATAGACGCAGCTCGCATCGGTGGAGATCCAGGTGCGCTCGATACAGTCAGATTTAACGAGCACCTTGCGGCCCAGATTGACGAGCTTGAAAGGGCGCGAATTGCCATAGAGAGGGCCCAAGCATGATTTTCCCGGATCAGATTGACAGGTTAGTTACGAAGCTTACTGAACTTACAGTCAAGGACAAGGTCGAGTGGAAAGAGACCGGCAACGCTACTACTTATCTTGCGTCTGTCGATAAATTCGTCGTCAGTATCAACAAAAGCGGATCGGAGGTGTATGGGGGGTTCAGCTTCCAGATTCTAGATCGTACCGGAAGAGCAATTGAAGGGGTTACTGCCCCCTTTGTCGGGCGCGAAAAATCAGCCGAAGAGAATTCGAACTGGGAGCGACTTCGAGACCTCTACGAAATCGCGAGACGACGGGCTCTTCACTCGGAAAAAGTAGTCTCGGACCTGCTTGCCTCGTTAGACCGCATCGCTTAGCTCTCTGCGTGCGTGGACCCCGTAAGATACAGGTATACTTGTAGATAATTCTGTTCGGCCGGTAACCTTGGGGCGAAGAACGACGCCCTTTTTAAGGGTCTGTATACAGAGCAGAGCCGCGCGAACGCGACCATTCTACATGAACTTATTCAAAAGAGCCTCGAAGCTTCCTGCCGTGATCCCGACTCTGGCTGCTGCTTGTTTGATTCTATCCGGTTGCAACAACTCCAGCGTGAAGGCCGGAGGGCCCGGAGGCCGGGGACGGGGGGGCGAGGGCGGGCCGGTTCCCGTGGTGGTGGCGCGCGTGTCCCAGAGAGATGTGCCCATCAATGTGGATGTGATCGGCAATGTCGAGGCCTACTCCACCATCAGCGTAAAGGCCCAAGTGGGCGGTGAAATAACGAAAGTCTCCTTCCGCGAGGGCGATTCCGTTAAGAAGGGCGACCTGCTATTCACCATCGACGGGCGGCCGCTCGAAGCGCAGCTCAGCCAGGCACAAGCCAATTTGGCGCGCGACACGGCGGCGCTCAGCCAGGCGCAGGCCAACCTGGCGCGCGATATTGCCAACGAAAAGTACGCACAGGACCAGGCCAAAAGGTACCGCGGATTGTTCGATCAGGGCGTGGTTTCGCGCGAACAAGCCGACCAGATGGGTTCCAGCGCCGATGCTCTTTCGCAAACCGTGCTGGCCGACAAAGCCGCCATCGAAAGCGCGCGCGCGCAGATCGTGGCCGACAAAGCAGCCGTCGAGAACGTCCAGGTTCAGATTGAACTACACCACGATCCAGTCGCCCATCAACGGCCGCACCGGCAGCATCGCGGTGAAACAAGGGCAATGTAGTCGCGGCGAACACCACCGAGTTGATGACCATCACCGAAGTTCAGCCGATTTACGTCACCTTCTCGGTTCCGGAAGCACAATTGGGAGACATCAAGCGGTACATGGGGCAAAGCCAGCTTCCGGTCCACGCCGCGCCGCAGGCCGATGCCAGCACCCAGGAGAGCGGCGTGCTGACTTTCATCGACAATTCGGTGGACGCCACCACCGGAACCATCAAGCTCAAGGGAACGTTTCCAAACGACGACAACAAGCTATGGCCGGGCGAGTTTGTGCGCGTGACGCTGGGGCTCACCACACGGCCACACGCCACCGTGGTTCCGAATCAAGCTGTGCAGACCGGCCAGGATGGCCAGTTCGTGTATGTGGTCAAGCAGGATCGGACCGTGGAGATGCGCCCCGTGGTCACGGGAACGCGCGTGGATCAGGAACTGGTGATTGACCGCGGCCTGGAGCCCGGCGAGACGGTCGTCACCGAAGGCCAACTCCGGCTGACGCCCGGAAGCCATGTGCAGGTCCAACGCGGACGCGAGACCGGCGAAGGACAGCCGCCGGCGAAGACCAGCTAGGGAGCGACTGCCTTGAACGTCTCGGAAGTCTTCATCCGCCGGCCTATCGCCACCAGTTTGCTGATGGCTGGCATTGCATTGTTTGGCGTGGTGGCTTATCGAGGCTTGGCGGTCAGCGATCTTCCGAGCGTCGATTTTCCGACTATTCAAGTCGGGGCCAGCCTGCCGGGAGCGGACCCGACCACCATGGCTTCGGCTGTCGCAACGCCGCTGGAACGCCAATTCACCTCCATCGCCGGACTGGACACGATGACCTCGACCAGTTCCACCGGCAACACCCAAATCAGCCTGACGTTCGATCTGGATCGCGATATCGATGGCGCCGCCGTCGACGTTCAGACCGCAATTTCCGAAGCCACGCCGCTGCTGCCCCCGGGATTGCCTGCGCCACCATCTTTCAAGAAGAGCAATCCGGCCGACCAGCCCGTCATGTATCTGGCACTCACCAGCGCCACGCGGCCGCTGTGGGAACTCGACGAGTACGCCGAGACCTTGGTGGCACAACGCCTTTCCATGGTTTCCGGTGTCGCTCAAGTGCAGGTGTGGGGCAGCGCGAAGTACGCCGTGCGGGTGCAAGTGGATCCGGACAAGCTGAACGCCAAGCACCTGGGGCTGAATGAAATCGACACTGCGCTGAACGGCTGGAACGTCAACACTCCGGTCGGCACGCTCTACGGAGCGCACACCGCCTACAACATCCAGGCCAACGGCCAGTTGATGCACGCCGCCGACTATCGCCCGCTGGTGGTGGCTTGGCGCAATGGCGCGCCCATTCGGCTGGACGAAGTCGCCAACGTGATCGACAGCATCGAGAACGACAAGAACGCGTCTTGGGCCAACACCTCGAAAGGGGCCGAGCGCGCGGTGCAACTGGGCATCATGCGGCAGGCCGGCAGCAACACCATCAAGATCTGCGACGAGATCAAGCGCGTGCTGCCGACGCTGCAAGCCTATCTGCCTCCGTCGGTGACGCTCAAGATTCGTGGCGACCGCTCCAACAACATTCGCCAGGCGTTCCACGACATCCAGTTCACCATGGCTATCACGCTGGGCCTGGTGATCGGGGTGATCTTCCTGTTCCTGCGGAACGCTTCGGCCACACTGATCCCGAGCATGGCGCTGCCCTTCTCCATTCTGGGCACCTTCGCCGTGATGTACCTGCTCAACTACAGCCTGGACAACATCTCGATGATGGCGCTGATTCTGTGCATCGGGTTCGTGGTGGATGACGCCATCGTGATGCTGGAGAACATCGTCCGGCACATGGAGAACGGCGAATCGGCGTTTCAAGCCGCCCTGCGCGGATCGCGCGAGATCGGATTCACCATCGTGTCCATGACCATCTCGCTCGGCGCCGTGTTCATTCCGGTCCTGTTCATGGGTGGCATCCTCGGGCGGCTCTTCAAGGAATTCGCGGTCACCATCTGTACCGCGATTTTCATCTCAGGCCTGGTCTCCATCACGCTCACCCCCATGCTGTGCAGCCGGTTCCTGAAAGATCCGCGCCAGCAGCGGCAGTCCTGGTTCAACCGGACGGCATGGAGCGCTTGTTCAACTTCTCTGCTGAACGGCTACAAGCGCAGCCTGCGCGTGGTGCTGAAACATCACTACGTGATGGCCGGCGGTCTTCTTCATTTTGATTGGCGCCACCATCTATCTGTTCGGCGCGGTCTCCAAAGGCTTCATACCCGAGGAAGACAACGATTCCATGATGGTGACGCTCGAGGCCGCGCAGGGCACTTCCTATTACAAGATGGTGGACTACGTCCAGCGAGTGTCCGCCATCATGCGCAAAGATCCGAATATCGATTCGTTCATGGCGCAGGCCGACACCGACCAACACGCCCCGCTTCTGGACGCAGTTGAAGCCGCGCAAAATGCGCGCGCTGTCGCTCACGCAGGTGATCGCCGAGCTGCGCCCGAAGTTGTCGGATTCCCGGGCGTCCGCGTGTTCCTGGTGGCGCCGCCCAGCCTGCGTATTCGGAGGCCACCAGACCAAATCGGCGTACGATTTCACGCTGCAAGGGCCCGACACGGCCGAGCTTTATAAACAAGCGCAGACGCTGGAGCGCGAGATCGCAAAGCTGCCGGGCTTGGTGGACGTGACCACGGACTTGCAGGTGAAGAATCCGCAAGTGAACCTCAACATCGACCGGGATCGCGCGGCCGCGCTCGGCCTGGACGCCAATCAGATCGAATCGGCGCTGTACAGCGCCTTTGGCCCGCGCTGGTCCTCCACCATTTACGCGCCCACCAATCAATACAAGGTGCTGATGGAGGTCTCAGCCGAAATACCAGGAATTCTCCGATTATCTGTCCAAGATCTTCTTCAAGGCCTCGAGCGGCCAACTGGTGCCGCTTAACAATTTCGCCTCGCTGAAGGAAGGCGCAAGCGCGCAAAGCATTAATCATTCGGGGCAGTTCCCCTCGGTCACGGTTTCCTTTAACGCGAAACCCGGCGTGGCATTGGGCGACGCGGTGAGCATGGTGCAAGACACCGCGCGGCGTGTGCTGCCCGCCACCATGACCGCGAGCTTCGAAGGCACGGCGCAGGCGTTCCAGAGCTCGCTCAAGAATCTGACGCTGCTGCTGATCATCGCGATCCTGGTGGTGTACATTGTGCTCGGCGTTCTGTATGAAAGCTACATTCATCCGCTGACGATTCTCTCCGGGCTTCCCTCGGCGGGCGTGGGCGCGCTGCTGACGCTCATGATCTTCCACGTGGATCTCAACATCTATTCCTTCGTCGGATTGATGATGCTGATCGGTATCGTGAAGAAGAACGCCATCATGCAGATCGACTTCGCGCTGGAAGCCGAGCGCAAGGAAGGCAAAACCCCGCTCGAAGCGATTTACGAAGGCTGTCTCATCCGTTTCCGGCCCATCATGATGACCACCATGGCGGCGCTGCTGGGTGCGGTTCCGGTGGCGCTCGGTTATGGCGCCGGCGGCGAGTCGCGCCGCCCCCTGGGCCTGGCCGTCGTGGGCGGCCTGCTGTTTTCGCAATTGATCACTCTGTATTTGACGCCGGTCGTGTACACCTACATGGCTTCGGTGTTGGAATGGTGGCGCCGGCGCAAGCGGCAAGCCGCCGATTTTCCGGCACTCGATCGCCCGCACGGCGCGCCCGTTGGCGCTGATTAAATGAATTTCTCGGAAACATTCATACGGCGGCCCATCGCCACCAGCTTGATGATGGCGGCCATCGCGCTGTTCGGCCTGGTAGCCTACCGCTCGCTCCCGGTCAGCGATCTGCCGAACGTCGACTTTCCCACGCTGCTCGTTACCGCGAGTTTGCCCGGCGCGAGTCCGGAAACCATGGCATCGGCAGTGGCCACTCCGCTCGAAAACCAGTTCTCGAACATCTCGGGCCTGGATTCGATGACGTCCACCAACTCGCTCGGCTCCACGCAAGTGACGCTCGAATTCGTCCTCAGCAAGAGCCTGGACGGCGCCGCGGTGGATGTGCAGTCCGCCATCACGCAGGCCGCGCGTCTGCTCCCGCAGGGCATGCCCACGCCGCCCACGTTCACGAAGGTGAATCCAGCTGATCAGCCGATCCTGTATCTCGCCATCACCTCGCCGACTGTCCCGCTTTGGACGCTCGACGAATACGCAGAAACGCGCATCGCCCAGCGCATTTCCATGGTCAGCGGCGTCGCGCAGGTGCAGGTGTTGGGCGCGCAGAAATACGCGGTGCACGTGCAAGCGGATCCGCATTTGCTCGCATCGCGGCAGATCGGCATCAATGAAGTCCAAACCGCGCTGTCGGGCTGGAACGTCAATCTGCCTACGGGAAGCATTATCGGGCCGCAGCGGGCATTCACCTTGCAGGCCACCGGGCAATTGATGAGCGCCGCGCAGTACCGGCCGCTGATCGTCGCCTATCGCAACGGATCGCCCGTCCGCCTGGAGCAGTTGGGCAACGTTATCGACAGCGTGGAGGATGACAAAACCGCCTCCTGGTTCTACACCAAAGAAGGCACGCAGCGCGCCATCATCCTAGGCGTGCAGCGCCAGCCGGGGACCAATACCATCGCGGTTACCGACGCGGTGAAGAACCTGTTGCCGACGTTCCGCGCGGAGATTCCCGCTTCGGTGAAGATGGACATTTTGTACGACCGCTCCGACACCATCCGCGAATCGTATAAAGACGTGCAGTTCACCATGCTGCTGACGCTCGGCCTGGTGGTGATGGTGATCTTCCTGTTCCTGCGCAACGTCTCGGCCACCGTCATTCCGGCTCTCGCGCTGCCCTTCTCCATCATCGGAACGTTCGCGCTCATGTATCTGCTGCACTACAGCCTGGACAACCTGTCCATGATGGCTCTGATCCTTTCGGTCGGCTTCGTCGTCGACGACGCCATCGTGATGCTCGAAAACATTTTCCGGCACATGGAAATGGGCGAAAAGCCGCTGTATGCCGCGCTGACTGGATCCAAAGAGATCGGCTTCACCATCGTTTCGATGACGCTGTCGCTCGCGGCGGTCTTCATCCCGGTGTTGTTCCTGGGCGGGATTCTCGGCCGGCTGTTCCGCGAATTTGCGGTCACCATCTGCGTCGCGATTCTTATTTCCGGCATCGTGTCGGTGACTCTGACGCCGATGCTGTGCTCGCGCTTCCTGCGATCGCCCGAAGAGCAGAAGCGGTCCTGGTTCTATCGCATCACCGAGCGGTTCTTCGAGGCCCTGCTGCGCGTGTACGATCGCACGCTGCAAGTGGTGTTGCGCCATCGCGGCCTCACGATGACGGCTTCGCTCGCTGGTGCTGGCGGGAACCGTGGTCATGTTCGCCAAGATCCCCAAAGGCTTCATCCCCGATCAGGACACCGATCAGATCTACGCCGTCACCGAAGCCGCGCAAGGCACTTCGTACTACCAGATGGTGGACTATCAGAAGCGCGTCGCCGAAGTGTTCCGTACCAACCCCGACGTTCAAGCCTTGATGTCCACTGTGGGCGGCACATCGGCATCCACGCTGGGCGGCCCCAACTACGGCGAGCTGGTGGTGCACCTGAAGCCACGTTCGGAACGCAAGGAGCTGGTGAACGAGATTATCGCGGACTTGCGGCCAAAGCTGGCCAATTTCCCAGGAATGCGCGTCTACGTGCAGAACCCTCCCACCATCCGGATCGGCGGCCAGGTAACGAAGAGCCTGTATCAGTTTTCCATGCAGTCGCCTGACAAACAGGCGCTTTATAACGGCGCCGCGCGGCTGCAACACGAAATCGAAAAGCTGCCCGAAGTCGAGGACGTGACGAGCGACCTCGCTATCCTTGCGCCGCAGGTGAATGTCACCATCGACCGCGACAAGGCTGCGGCTTTGCAAGTGAACGCCGACGCGATCGAGAACGCGTTCTACGATGCCTACGGGCCGCGTTGGGTCTCCACCATTTACGCCGCCGTCAACGAATACAAGGTTTTGCTCGAGCTCAAGCCGCAATACCAGGCCGATCCGCACGCGCTGTCGCTGCTGTACTTCAAGTCAACCAACGGCCCGCTGATTCCGCTCGATACTCTGGCCAAACTGCAACAAGATATCGGGCCGCAGACCATCAATCACTACGGGCAGCTCAACGCAGTGACGATTTCGTTCAACTTGAAGCCCGGCGCGGCGCTGGGCAATGTGGTTTCGAACGTGCAGGATCTCGCGAATCAGACTTTGCCTGCCGGAGTGACCACGGACTTTCAAGGCGCGGCCAAAGCGTTCCAAAGCTCGCTCGGCAACCTTTGGGTTTTGCTGATCGTTGCCATCCTGGTGGTCTATATCGTGCTTGGAATTCTCTACGAGAGCTACATCCATCCGCTGACCATTCTCTCGGGGCTGCCATCGGCCGGCTTCGGCGCGCTGCTCACGCTTTACCTGTTCCACATGGACTTGAACATCTACGCGTTCGTCGGCCTGATCATGCTGATCGGGATCGTGGAGAAGAACGCGATCATGCAGATCGACTTCGCGCTGGAAGCCGAGCGCAACCAGGGTTTCACGCCGATGAAGGCGATCTACGAAGGCTGCCTGATCCGCTTCCGGCCCATCATGATGACCACCATGGCGGCGCTGCTGGGCGCGGTTCCGATCGCTCTGGGCTACGGCGCGGGCGGTGAAGCCCGGCAGCCGCTGGGCCTGGTCGTGGTCGGCGGCCTGCTGTTCTCGCAGCTGGTGACGCTCTACCTGACGCCGGTCTTCTACACGTACATGGCTGCGCTGCTCGAAAAGATCCAACGCCGTAAACGGCGCGCGCAGCAGGCGGTCCCCGAACCGACGATCGCCTAGCCCGCACTCACCGCGGGCGGACGACTAGCGTGTCTTTCGCCGCTACCTTGTCAAACTGCATCGGGAAACTCTGCCCCACATAGTACGCATCCCATTGGTCCTTGTAGTGCCGCGACAGGATCTGCCCGGACTGCCCGATATCGATGCTATTGAACGAGCCATCCCAGTTCGCTAGATCCGCAACGAATCGCATGGACGGGCCGAGTGACATCGAAGTCTGCTTGATCGTCGTCGATGATCCGCTCATCTCCACCGGCCCGATATTGAAATACTTGCCGACCAGCGGCAACTGGCTGCCCACCGGATGTTTGATCGTGAGCAGGTTATAGCGGCCGTAATCCCAGCGCGCCAGGTTGCTGCCTTGCGTGAGTCTGCCTTGTTCGATCGCGGCCGCCAGCGCGTCCAACAGCGCCTGATTGGTGTCGCGAAAAAACACCTGGCCATGCGAATCGACAATATTCTGGATGGCGGCCGGCGCCATCATGAACTGGTAAACCTCGGCTGGTCCGGACCATGCGGCTCTCACGGCGCGCTTCCGCAATTGGTCGTAAGTGAGAGTGACAAGAAGCGGCGCGGGGGTCTGCTTCTCCATCTGTCCGTTCCACGACCTCAGCAGCCCCACGGCGTCCTGCAATTCACGCTTCGCCGGCTTCACATGATCGAACGCGCTGACAATTTGCCGCGCCAGATGATGCGCGAACGAGGAATACACGTCCTTCTCCAAAGCCAACATGTCCTGCGGCTTCCAACCGGTGCGCGAAGTAAGCCGGTCGCGAATTTCCAGGGAGCGATAGGGCGGGCCGAACTCGCCATTCACGCGATATGGATAATTCGCCGGGAACGGATTTTGATTCGCAGTTACGATCCAACCGCGGGGCGGATTGTAGAACGCCGGCAACTGATCGAACGGAATGAAGCCGTCCCACTCGAAATCGCCCGAACTGCCATCGGAAGGAAGGTCGCCATTGTAGTTCTTGCGAATGGGAAGCCGGCCCGAGGCGTGGTAGCCGATGTTACCATCCACGTCGGCGTACACAAAGTTCTGGCCGGGGCCGGGAAAGCGCGCGAGGGCAGCGGTAAACTCGTTCCAATTTCCGGCTCGGTCAATGTCAAGAAATGGAAACGCGAATCCATCGGGCTCGGCCGCGGCCCAGCGCAACGCGAGATAATGTCCGTTTTCTGAGAACGCCACCGGACCATGGCGCGTCACCCACTGCCGGAATTCCACGGCCCGCGCGTTTTTCACTCGAATCCCTTCCGCTTCCGAACGCGCCTGCTCCACCTGGCCGCGAAAAAGATAGCGGCCGGTCTTGCGGGTCGATCTTCTCGAAATACAAATCCTGCACGTCGAACCCAAGGTTCGTCACGCCCCACGCGATGCGCGCGTTGTGGCCGACGATCACGCACTGGAAGTCCGGGCAGGGAGACTCCGGTAACGTCTAAGTCCGGGGCTTTCAGATGCACTTGATACCAGGTAGCTGGAATGGACCACTCCAGGTGCGGATCGTTCGCCAGAATCGGCTTGCCGCTAGCGGTGAGCTTGCCCGATATTACCCAGGCATTCGAGCCGGGCTGGAACTCGGCGCCGGCGCGCACCGGAAACAGCAAATCCACTTTCGCTGGATCGCCACTGGAAAGCATGGTTGCTTTGCGCAGTTCGTCGCGCCACGTGGTGGTCAGGTTGCGATACATCTGCAGCCCGCAGAGGATGCTATCGGCGACGGCCCACGGCCGCGGTTCGTAACGCAGCAAGGAAAATTCCAGCGGAAGCCTTCCGCGATGCGTCTCGATGAAGTAGTTCACTCCGCGGGCGTAGGCCGCAATCACCGCCCGATCGCCAGCGGGCAGGGCGCGAGCATCCTGTTCCGCGATCCGGCGCATACGGAGCCGCCGTGCTTCCCGGTCTAGTTCCAGCGTGGACGCTCCCAACACTTCGGACAAATCGCCGGCCGCCAGACGCCGCAGCACATCCATCTGCCATAGGCGATCCTGCGCGGTGACGTAGCCTTGCAGAAAAATCGCGTCTTCCCACTGAGCGGCGGAAATGTGCGGAACGCCGATCGCGTCGCGCTCCACTATAGCGCGTGCTGAGATCGGAGCGTCAATCTGTCCGGAAGTCTCCGGCAGGGGCCGATACGCAAACCAATACACCGCCGCGAGACCGAGCACCAGCAAAACCGCTATGCTCAAGTTGATGAACTTCAGGGCTTTTGCGGGGAGCACTGGGACGATTCTAGCGTACCGCCGGTTCAACTCCGTGAATTAGCTCGCCTATGGCCTATCGCTTCGTGATCCTGGCCGTTGTGCTGCTGCTCAACGGCTTTTTCGCCACGGCCGAAGTGGCGTTGGTTTCCGTGCGCAAGAGCCGGCTGCGCGCTTTGGCCGAAGAGGGACAAGTGGGCGCGCAGGCGGCACTGACGCTGCTGGCAAATCCGTCGCGTCTGCTTTCGATGACGCAGGCCGGCGTGACGCTGGCGAGCCTGGGGCTGGGATGGGCCGGCGAAAACAGCGTGTACGAGCTGCTCGAATCGGCATTTCATCCGCTCATGGTGCCGCGCTTCGAACCGCTGTGGCACGGCGTGAGTTTTGCGCTGGCCTTCCTGCTCATCAGCTACGCGCACATCGTTTTCGGCGAGGTGGTGCCCAAGAATCTTGCCATCGAAAAGGCCGATCGCCTGGCAATTCTGGTGGCGCCGGTGCTGTTGGTCTTTTCCCGCTTATCGGCGCCGTTCCTGTTCTTCGCGGAAAGGTCGGCCGCGGCCGTTTCGCGATGGATCGGCCTGAGGGGAGGCCACGGCGGAGGCGGGCATTCCGCCGAAGAGTTAAAATTCATCGTCAGCTCCAGCCGCACGGAAGGGCATCTGCATCGCTTTGAAGAGGACGCCATCCAAGCGCTTCTGGAGCTGCCGAACTATTACGCCCGGGAAATCATGGTGCCGCGCAACGCCATCGTTTCCGTTTCCGTGGACGCCAGTCTGGACCAGGTTTTGCGCCGCATGCGCGAACACGAATACTCGCGGCTTCCCGTGTACGAAAGCGATCCCGAACATATCATCGGCTACGTGCACTACAAAGACATGATGCGGATCTGGGAAGAGCGGCGCATCGCCAACGCAAGGAGGCGCGCGCTGCGGCCGTTCCATCTTTCGCGTGTGCTGCGCAAGCCGCTGGTGGTGCCGGAGACCAAGCCGTTGAACGATCTGATCGACGAGTTCCGCACCACGCATACCCACATGGCCATCGTGGTGGACGAGTTCGGAACCATCGTCGGATTAGTGACGCTCGAAGACGCGCTCGAACAGATCTTCGGCGAGATCGGCGACGAGCACGATGTGAAGCGGCCCCGTCCGGCCGCCGAAGCGCCGTCGATCGAGGTGGATGGCGCCATCACCATCCGCGATCTCGACACGCAATACGGTCTGGAACTGCCCGGCGACGCCGGCTTTGAGACCCTGGCCGGATTTCTGCTGTTCCAACTCGGCTACATTCCCAAGCCTGGCGAGGCGGTGGAATACGGGCGGCGCAAGTTCACGATCCTAGCCATGGATCACAACCGCATCGCGCGGGTCGGAATCGAGCGGCCGCGGCAGGCCGAGGCGAACCGACGCTCAGGCGTCGAAAGCCGCGCAACCTCACAATTGAAGTAAAATAGAGAGACGCCAGGGGAGAGATATTTCTGAAATTCCACGTGTTCCTTATCGCGGCGCTGGTGTGCGCTTGGCCCAACGTCGCTACTTGTCAGGACGCCGCTCCCACACCGTCGTCTCCGCCGGCGGCACAAGCCGCCTCACAAGAAAACGCGGCCGACGATCATCGCATGTTCAAAGTGCTTCCGAATTATAAGACCATCAACGATCCGGAGCAGCCGGTGGTCGCCATGAGCCCCGGCGAAAAGTTCGGGCTGGTGCAGCATTATTTCGATCCTTTCACTTTCGTGTTCACCAGCGCCACGGCCGGGATCGAGCAGTGGACCAACGAGAAGGAACGCTACGGACAAGGCGCAATGGGTTACGCCAAACGATACGGCGCCGATTTTACCGACGGCTTCACCAACGAACTGTTCGTTACCGGAGTCTTTCCTACCCTGCTGCATGAAGACCCGCGCTATTACCGGCTGGGCCATGGCAACGGTTGGAAACGCACCGCCTACGCGCTCTCGCGCATCCTGATCGCGCACAGCGATTCGGGCGGAACGCGGATCAACGCCTCGGAGTTCCTTGGCAACATTGCATCGGGCGCGCTCTCGATGACCTACTATCCGCAAAACGAGCGGAGCGTTGGTGGAGTCTTCACACGCATGAGCGTCGAGATCGGGTACGATTCACTGTTCAACGTGCTGAAGGAATTCTATCCGGACTTGAAACGCAAGTTCCGCCACCACTAACACCGTCCGCGCCCGGACGTAAGCTTTACGCTTGCTTCTGGAACACCAGCACGTCGTCCTGGCTGGACTTGCGGAACGATGGACGTCGTGTCCACGGTCAACGTCTTACCATCGGCGCTCAGCTTCATCCGAAACCGCGTCACGTGATCGCCCTTGTTTTCCATCTCCACTAACATTGGCCCGTTGTACCAAAACGACGCCGTGGCCTTCTCGCCGCTGACCTTGCATTCTTTCCCATCCGTGGTGCACTTCAGCTCCACCTTCTTGCTGGCGCCGTCTTCGCTTTCGACGATCTGAATGGAACTATCGTCTTCATTGATCACCCAAATCGCGCCGGCGATTGTCACGGTATGGACTTGGCTTTGAGAGCCGTCGAACTGCCATGTGCCGGAAAGATTCGGCCGATCTTGGCCTGCCAGCGGAAGAGTCAGAACAGCGAGCATTGAGCACGCCAGGAGAGTCACCGCGTTACGCATTTGAAATCCTCCTGGGACATACTATATTCCAAATCGCCGAACGCTGGTGAAAGCGAGGTTACCGATGAGGCACCACAAAATGCCTATGTCGAAAATGCGGGCCGGAAGCACCACCGGTGCTGGCCGTGCTGCTCGGCGTGGATGCAGCAGCGGGGAATCCGATCACAAACGCGTCGACATTTCCATCCACCGTCACACGCTGCGGACCGCCGACCTCGCCCAAAATCCCCGTGCTCGTCGATCCCGCCAGATACATGTCGCCGCTGGAATCGAAATCGACCGCATAGGCGATCTGCAAGCCGTCGCTCCCGAGATAAGTAAAGTAGTCGATCCCATCCGCGCCGGCTTTCGATGGATCCAGTTTCAAGCCGAATGCCGCCAGGCTCTCCTCGTTATACGATGTCTGCAACGCGTTCGTGGTGACCGGCAACCCGGCGGATTCCGTGTAGCCGGAGACGTACAGCACACCGCTGCTGTCTTCCTTCAGGTCGAAGGCGGCGTCAGCGCCGCTGCCTCCGAAATAGGTGGAATATACCAACTGCGGTGAACCCGAGGGATTCAAAACTGCGATGAATGCATCCGTGTTCCCTCCGTACGTCTTCTGGAAGGCGTTGCTGGTTACCGGGAAATTCGGCGAGAGCGTATAGCCGCTCAGAATCACGCGTCCCGCGGGATCGAGAACCAGGCTGGTAGCCTCATCAATGCCATCTCCGCCCAGGAAACTCGCATAAAGCAAGGCCTTCGCACCCAGGCCAGGATTGATGTGGGCGATGTAAGCATCCCCGTCGCCGCCATACGAACCCTGATGCGCGTTCCCCTCGATCCAGATGTCATGCGAAAACGTGCCACCCGCCAGCCACAGCGTGCCATCGGGGGCCGCAGCCAAACCGTAGGCTTCATCCCAATGCGTGCCGCCGATGTAGATGGAATAGATTTCCGTCGCGGAGCCCGACTTGGACGGGTCGAAGCCTGCCACGAACATGTTCTGAGTACCGGTCGAGCGAGCTCTGAAAACCACCCGTGTTGGGGAAATCGGTGGACTGCGTATCGCCTGCGATCCAGATCCGCCCATTCGAACCCGCCGAGACCGCCGTGCCGATGTCCATTCCGCTGCCGCCGAAATACGTGGAATACTGCAAGGTCTGTGTCGGGCTGAGCCAGAGGACAAAAGCGTCTGACGCGGCCGTATTTCCGGCCAATGCGGTCTGAACTGCATTCTTGGTGGGGAAATTGGACGAGCCAGTAGAACCGGTTATGTAAACATCGCCTTTCGGGCCGACCGTCATCGCACCGAAGTCTTCGTCGCCTGTCCCACCGATATAGGTCGTATAGACGATCTGCGAGCTGCCGGACAGAACCGGATTGATCACCGCGAAGAAGAGATCCAGACCGCCACCTTGGAGGCTTTGCAGGGGAGATCCGGCGAGCGTGAGATCGATGGAACTGGTCTGGCCCGCGACGTAAATCAGACCCTTGGAATCGTGCCCGATGCCCAGGGCGATGTCCTGGTAACTCGCCGAAAAGTACTGCGCCACGACCAGCACGGGATCGATCACCAGATCGCGCGCACGATCATACGAACCGAGCGCGAATCCGTAGGAACCGTCGGCATACTTGCGATATCGGCTGTGCACCGCTTGGCGTGATCCGTCCGCGGCAACCTGATAAGCGACGGGGCGCTTCTGAATCAGCTCGGAAACCAGGTCGCCCTCGTGATTCATGCTGGCGCCGCCGCCCTGCAAGTGAAATCGAATCCGGCGCGGGTCCGCGCCCGCCTTCACGGTCAGATCGTATTCCAGTTCGCCGCCACTGCCGTAGTAGACCAAGTCGACGCCTGGATACAGCCCCTCAACCTGCACGCGCCCGTAGTTGGGGACTCCGTGGCGCCATTGGGCCGGATCGTTTCCCAGATACAGGTTCGTCGTGGAGCGCTGGAGCTCTGCCCCCGAAATCTGAGCGTTTGGGTTCGCGCCATCGAAGTGTAATCGAATGTCCTTGCCGGCGGCGCGCAAAGCGGCCTCGTCGGGCCTAAAGTCGAAATTGAAGCGGGTCCCGCGCGCCACGAACTGTGCGGCGGCACCGGACGGCGCGGGCTCAAAACGCAACGGTGCGGTTGCCAGAATATGGGCTGGATCGGGTTGGGCAGCCGTGAGAAATCCACAGGCCGCGAGGCACAGAAAGGAAAAATAGAATTTTGATTTCATGTCGAGACGAATTAAGCTAACGACGTATCCAACGCGAAACAGGTTAACGGAAAAGCGTTCGCCAGCGTTTCTTCACCCAGGCTCACGCCGAGTGTTCGGTTACAAAAGTTGACAAAGGTTGGGTGCACTGAGAATGAGTTTATCGTAACGCAGGCATCTTGCACAGCGTCTGGCGTTCCAGAATGCATCTCATGAGCCCGTTGCGACTGGGCACTGCTTGCTTGGCTTGCGGTGTAGTGCTTTTCGCCTCCGACTTCTGGAAGACGAAAGACTCGAGCCAGTGGACCAGCGAAGAAATCGATAGAGTGCTGAACGATTCGCCGTGGGCCCGTGCGAAAACGGTTGAGCCGCAGCAATCGCAGGGGCGGCGCGGCGGCATGGGACGGCGCGGCGGGTTTGGCGGTGGATTCCCGGGGGCGGTGGCGGCGGTATCCTGGTGGCGGTGGCGGATACCCGGGCGGAGGCGGCGGCTATCCGGGTGGGTCAAACGGGGGCGGATCGAATGGCGACGGGTCGCAGCAAGCTGGTCCCATGAACCTGACCATTCGCTGGGACAGCGCGGCTCCGGTTCAGCAAGCTCTGATGCGGCGCGGAGCCGGCGAGTCCGATGAGTTGAAGGCCGTCCAGGGAGCTTCGGAAAAATACTACGTGATTTCGGTGCAGGGTTTGCGGTTCCCTCGCTCGCGCAGCCGCAGCAGCAGTTCCGACGACTCGGACAACGACGACGATAGCCAGCGCAGCAGCCGGAATCAGACCAACGACGCTTTGCGATCGCAACTGCTGGAAGCCGCGCAGCTCGGCGCCGAAAGGCAAGAGCTCCATTTACGCACAGGATGTTCAGATCGATGGCCCCGACGGGATCGACGGCGTGCGCTTCCTGTTTCCGCGCACGAACCCCATCAATGTCTCCGACAAGGAAGTGGATTTTATTCTTAACCTCCGCCGCGTCAAAGTGGAGGAAAAGTTCAAGTTGAGCGACATGCAGTATGAAGGCAAGCTGGCGCTCTAGTCCGCCATTTCCGGCCCGCCTCCTGGCATACAATCGAATCATATGCCGTTCGCGCGTCGATGCTGTGTCGTGTTCCTGTTCGCAGCCAGCCTCGCGGCGCAGAAGCAACCGTTCGACGTCCAGGCGTTGCTGAAGATGGCGCGCATTCAGGAGCCCGCGCTTTCCCCCGACGGCAAAACCGTCGCCTTCACCGTCCAAACCGTCGATCTTGCGCAGAACACCAAGCCCAAGCAGATTTACACAGTGCCGCTTAACGGCGGAACGCCGCGTCAAATCACGACACAGGGGACTGACAACGAACGGCCCGAGTGGTCGCCCGATTCCAAGCAGATCGCGTTCATCTCGGATCGGGCCGGTTTAGGGCCGGCAGGCTCAGCCCAAATCTGGATCATGAATGCCGACGGATCGAATGCCAAGCAGATGACCAACCTATCCACCGAAGCCGGCGGCGTGCTGTTTTCACCGGACGGCAAGAAGCTGGTCTTCACCAGCAGCGTGTATCCCGATTGTCCCGACGACGCCTGCAACAAGAGCCGGTTGGACGCCGAGAAGAACAACAAGGTCAAGGCCCGCAGCTACACGACGCTGCTCTTCCGGCATTGGACCGAGTGGCAAACCAAGCGGCGCTCGCATCTGATGGTGGTGGATGCCGGCGGCGGCGCTGTGAAGGATCTCACGCCAGGCGATCGCGATGTCCCGCCATTCTCGCTCGGCGGTCCGGATGATTACACAATTTCGGCTGACTCCCGGGAAGTCTGCTACTCCATGAACGCCGAACCGGTGCCCGCCACCAGCACCAACGCCGATCTGTTCGTCGTTCCGATCACCGGCGGCGATTCTGTGAAGATCACGATCAACCCGGGCGCCGATTCCAGCCCGCAATATTCTCCGGACGGCAAGTGGCTGGCCTATCGCAGCCAGTCGCGGGCTGGTTATGAGAGTGACCGCTGGCGGCTGGTGGTGCTGGAGCGGGCCACGGGGCACACCAACGTGCTCACGGAATCGCTCGACCGGCCGGTGCAAAGCTTCACCTGGTCGCCCGATTCGAATGCTTTGTTCTTTACGGTCCTTGATCGCGGACGCCAGCCCATCGAGATGATTCCGGCCACCGGCGGCGCTACGCGAGTGATCATCAGCGGCGCGAACACGTTGGATGACATGCAACTGGCGAACGACGGCAAAACGATGATCTACACGGGCCAAAGCGGCTCGGCGCCGTCGGAGATTTATCGTGCGAGTTCCGGCGGCGGGGAGCCTATCGCGCTGACCCATTTGAATGATGCGCTGCTCGCGCAACACGCGCTGACGCCCTTGGAGGATTTCTGGGTGGACGCCGCCGACAAAACGCGCGTGCAGAGCTTTGTTGTGAAGCCGCCCAACTTCCAGTCGAATCAGAAATACCCGGTTTTGTTTTTGATCCACGGCGGCCCGGAGGGCGAGTGGGGTGAAAGCTGGACCTATCGCTGGAACGCGCAAGTGTTTGCGTCCGCCGGTTATGTAGTGATCATGCCGAATCCGCGCGGGTCCGAAGGCTATGGCCAGAAATTCACCGAAGACATTCGCGACGATTGGGGCGGCAAGCCTTTCGACGACATCATGGCGGTGGCGGACCACGTGGCTACTCTGCCCTACGCGGACGCGGATCGCATGGCCGCGGCCGGCGGTTCCTATGGCGGCTACATGATCGACTGGATGCTTGGCCACACGCAGCGCTTCAAGGCTCTGGTGTCGCACGCCGGCGTCTACGATTTGCGCAGCGAATTCGGCGCAACCGAGGAACTTTGGTTCCCGCTATGGGAATTCAATGGCGCACCCTGGGATAATCCGGATTCGTACGCAAAATGGTCGCCAAGTTTCTTCGCCAAGGATTTCCATACGCCCACGCTGGTAATCCACGGCGAGCAGGACTTCCGCGTACCATATACGCAAGGCTTGCAACTTTTCACCGCGCTGCAGGTGCAGAAGGTGCCGTCCAAGTTGCTCGAGTTCCCGGACGAGGGCCATTGGATTCTGAAACCGCAAAATGCGGTGCTGTGGTACAACTCGTTCCTTGAATGGATCGGGGAATGGGATCGTCCGGCGCCGCCGCCGGCTCCGGCAGCCACGACTGGGACACCGGCCGCAGCCCAGCCCCCGCACTGAACGTGGGTTGTTCTTGGGCCGGCAGTGTGTCACACTGTGTCACATGAAGCGCACCACCGTTCGCGAACTTCACTTGCAGACGAGCGCGATCGTTCGGGCGGTGGCCGAAGGGGAGTCATTTGTCATCGAGAAATCGGGCGTACCGGTCGCCGAAATACGACCTTTCGAAAAGCTACCTTCCACTCGCAGACTGCCCAATCGTGAGGCTATCATTTCCAAGATGCGGCGAGTCGGAGACAGCGGCCGCATTCTCGAAGAAGATCGCTCTTGAACCGATATTTCGATACAGCTTACGTAGCGAAGTGTTACATCAACGAAGTTGATTCCGAAGCTGTTCGCGAGCTGGCGTACGCCTCATCCGGGTTATTTACGTCCTCATGGTGCATTCCGGAAATGGCGTGCGTGCTTCAACGGCAGATGCGAGAGTATAGAATGCCTCGGTCCGAAGCTGCTCAAGCGCGTAGCCTCTTTCTCACTGATATTCAAGATGGGATCTGGTCTCTCCTGCCGATCTCCGATCGCTTCCTGTTCCGCGTAGAAACTCTGCTGAGCACCCTTCCGCGCTCTGTATACCTGAGGGCCGGCGATGCGATTCACTTAACAGCGGCCCAGGGCGCGGGCTTCACCGAGATTTGGTCCAATGACAGCCGTGTGCTTGCAGCCGCGTCGGCCTTCGGTCTCATCGGCAAGTCAGTCTAAACGCAACTTCTGAATCGGTTGCCACTTCCATTCGAGATCCCGGCACTCGATGAGCCAACGGCTCCCACGTGAGAACTCGATCTCATGCGAGACGAACCCACGTTCGGAAAGTCGGACTTCGTCGTTGAGCCAATCGCCATGTCCGACGCCAAGCGGTAGAGACTTGAATTCATATGGAGTCTCGAGCGAATAAGATTGAACATCGAGATAACGTAGCGTCGTATGGCCATCGTGGTACGGGCCCAACAGCCGCACTTCTATCTGAAGCGACCGGCGCTCATGCCGTTCACCGGTAGAGGGCTCGCTGAGATTGAGAAACTCTACCCAGCTATCGTGCAGGCTTCGATGATCTTCGGGCGTTCGCCAAGATCCGGTCGCAAAACTGAACGCCGGCGCAGGCAGTCGGTCACGAATTGACTCTAAGTACCGGGCGTATTCGTCCCACTTTCGCTTCAGGAGCTCGAAATCAGGCAAACGAAACTCGCGCGGTTTGTCCATCTTGCTACAGTAACTCCGATGCCCCGCCCGCGCCTCACCAGCCTCACACGACTCTTTGCCCGCGTCGGCGTCACAGTCTTCGGCGGAGGCGACCCCACCATCGCGATTTTGCAGCGCGAGTTCTACCAGCGCGCCTGGCTCAGCCCCGAAAAGTTCGCCGTCGCCTTCGGGCTCGCGCGGCTCACGCCCGGCACCAACGTTCTCGCATTTTGCGCGGCAGCGGGTTGGTACATCCTCGGATTCGCGGGCGCGTTGGCGGCCGTGCTGGCCATTACAATTCCCGCGTCCGTGCTGGTGGTGTGGCTGACACGCGCTTACGATCTGACCACGCGCTATGCGCTAGCGCGAGCCATCGCAAATGCCATGGTCGCGGCCGCGGTAGGAACCATGGTCGGCGCGGCGTTGCTCCTGGTCCGCGCGCAATGCACCCGCGGACGTTGGCTGCGTCCCACCGCGATCGCCTCGGGAGCTTTCGTGCTGGCCTACTTCGTGAAATTATCGCCGCTCCAGGTGATCGGCTTGGCCGCTCTCGCCGGGTTCTTTTGGGCCGAATCATGAACCTCGTCGTCTTGTATCTGCTCTTGGTGAAGGCCACGCTGACTTCCTTCAGCGGGCTCGCTTCGCTGCCCATGGTCCGCAACGATTTCGTGGTGCGCCGCCACGTTCTCACCGATCGGCAGCTCAACACCGCCGTGGCCGCAGGCCGCATCGGACCGGGTCCGCTCGGAATTTACGTCGTGAGCGTCGGGTACCTGGCCGGGGGAGCAGCGGGCGCCGGCGCGGGCTGGCTCGCGATGATCACGCCCGCGTTTCTGATCATCCCCATGTTGCGATTCCTGGGAGCTCGCGCGGAACAGCGGCGCGCACGGGCAGTGGCTCGCGCGGTCCTCTTCGCAGGAGCGGGTCTGATGGCGTCCGCCGCGGCTCCACTGGCGCGCGATGCCATGACGGGTCCGTTGGCGCTCGTCATCATGGTCGCCAGCTTCATTCTGATCGCTATCACGCGCGTCGATTCTCTGTGGGTGATGCTCGGCGCAGCCGTGGTCGGAATGCTGTCATTCCTGTTTTGATATACTGAGCCTCAAGTCTCCACTTGCTATGTCGGATTTTCGCCTAGGGGATATGATTGATGACCACTGCATCAAATGCCGCCGCGTCACCAATCACTCCATCGTCTCGTTGGTAAGCGGCGATCCCGCCAAAGTCCGCTGCCGCACGTGCTATCACGATCATGACTACCGGCACGAGCAAGCTCCGCCGTCGAAGAAAGATCTGAAGAAGGCCGAGCTGTTCAAGGAAGTTCTGGCCGCGGCCGTTCCTGCCGTCGCAGCGGACCCTCCCGGCGATCCCGATCCTCCCGCGAAACCAGCGAAAAAAGCAACCGCGCGCGGCAAGCGGGCGTGAGCGCCTGGGACGCGGCCCGCTACCAAGAACAACATTCCTTCGTCTGGCGCTTCGGCGCGAACCTGGTCGAAACCCTTAATCCGCAACCCCGCGAGCGTATTCTCGATGTCGGCTGCGGCACCGGCCAGCTTACGGCCGAGATCGCACGATCGGGAGCCACCGTTCTCGGCCTCGACAATTCCGCCGAGATGCTGGCCGAAGCTCGCACGAATTTTCCGGATCTCACATTCGTGAAGGACGACGCCGCCAGCTTCCGCGTTCCCGAGACCTTCGACGGTGTCTTCTCAAACGCCGCTCTGCATTGGGTGAAAGACGCCGAAGGCGCCGTGCAATCGATCGCCCAAGCGCTCCGTCCCGGTGGACGCTTCGTCGCTGAGTTCGGGGGCAAAGGGAACATCGCATCGGTTCAAGCCGCGTTGCGTGCGGTGCTTGGGCCACTCGCCGACGAGCGCTCGCCGTGGTATTACCCGAGCATCGGCGAGTACGCTCCGCTGCTCGAGCGCCATGGCTTCGAGGTCCGCGACGCGAGACTGTTCGATCGCCCGACTCCGCTGGAAGGTGAACACGGAATGGAGAATTGGCTGCGCATGTTCATGCCAACCTATTTACGCGAGTTCTCGCCGGAACGCGCCAACGACATCGTGCACCAACTCGTTGAACGGCTTCGCACCACGCATTACAGCAATGGCGTCTGGACCGTAGACTATCGCCGTCTTCGCGTTGTTGCGATCCGCGCACTCTAAGTGTTTCACCCGAGCGACTTTTGCGCGGGTTACCCGTAGAATCGGGCTAGCATGGCGCTCCCGGTGTTGTTCTTTTTCGCCGCGATGGCCGTGAAAACCGATCAAACTCCACTGCGCGCCGGCTGCGACGCTCAAGACGAAATCGTCACCAGCCTTCCCGCGGGCACGCCGGTGGAACTGCGCTTCCGTTTGTCGGACGGCACGGACTGCTTCAAAATCTCCGCCAACGTCGGAGGCAAAGATGTTCTGGGCTACGTACCGGCGTCCGCACTCACAGGCGTAGCCAAATTCGAAGAGGAGCGATCGGCGTCGGCGTCCGTGGATATTTCCAAGGACCTGAACCAGCAGCAAGCGGCCGCGACGAATCAAACCGCGCTGCACACCAGCGATCCCACCGTCAGCCGCGCGGCTCAGTTGTTGAATGCCAGCCAACCCGCGCAAGCGCTCGAAGAATTGCAAGGCGCCATCCAACGCCATCCGCGTGACGCCAAGATCCTGCTGCTGGCTGGGCTGGCAGCCTATCGCTCGGACCGGCTGCAGGACGCGCTCGATTATTGGAAGCAGTCGCTCGACATCGCGCCGAACGAAGCGCTCAACGCAATCTACCTGGCCGCTAAGCATGAAGCCGCCGCGGATCGAAGCGGTGAAAAGCTCTTCGGCGCGCACATTGCGCTGCGTTACGAAGGTGAAGCGCTGCCGGCCGACACGGCGCGCGCCATCCTGGCAATGCTCGACGGCGATTACGCGCGCATCTCGGCCCAGCTAGGATGCAGCTCCGGTGAGCGAATCGTCGCCATCGTGCAGGACCGTGAATCCTATCGGCGCACCACCGGCGCGGCGGAATGGAGCGGCGGACAATACGACGGCCGCATTCACATCGCGTGGACGGATGGAGCGCAGATTGGTCCGCAAATGCAGCGAGCCCTGGCGCACGAGCTGGTACACGCCTGTCTCACCAGCATTCCCGCAGGCTCCACGCCCTGGCCCGCATGGTTGCAGGAGGGGCTGGCGCAAAAACTTTCGGGCGACACGCTGCAGCCCGCGATTCGCGCAGCAGTTGCAGCAGCTCGCCGCGGCGCACTCCATTCCCCGGCTCGAGAATCTCGGGCAGGATTGGTCTCGCCTGTCCACACAAAACGCGATGACCGCCTATACCATCGCGCTCGCCGCCGCCGACGCGCTGTATGACAATTACGCCAATTACGGCATCGGCAACATCCTGCGCAATCCCGATCGGCTGCCGCGCATCACCGCGGATTTGGATCAGAAGCTGGGTTTCTAAGCGCTTTGCCGCCGCCCGCCCTCAGCCGCCATTGCTATCCTGGTATTTACGACATGCCCTTTGCTTCCATTCCCGAAGCCCTCGAAGACTTTCGGGCCGGCCGGATGCTCGTCATCGTCGACGATGAAGATCGCGAAAACGAAGGCGATCTCACGGTAGCCGCCGAGAAGGTCACGCCCGAGATCATCAACTTCATGGCGCGCCATGCCCGCGGCCTGATCTGCCTTTCGCTCAGCCCCGAAATCTGCGACGCCCTGCATCTGCCTCCCATGTCGTCGCGCAACACCTCGCGCTTCGGCACCGCGTTTTGCGAATCGATTGAAGCAGCTGAAGGCGTCACCACCGGAATCTCGGCGGCCGACCGCGCCCGCACCATTCAAGTCGCCATCGACCCGGCGAGCAAGCCGAGTGACCTCGCGCGTCCCGGCCATGTTTTTCCCCTGCGAGCGCGCGAAGGCGGCGTGTTGGTCCGCGCCGGTCAAACCGAAGCGGCCGTGGATCTGGCGCGTCTGGCTGGCTTGCGGCAAGGCGGCGTGATCTGCGAAATCATGAATGACGACGGATCGATGGCGCGCGTGCCCGAGCTCGCCCAGTTCTGCCGCCAGCACGGCCTCCACATGATCTCAGTGGCCGACCTGATCCGCTACCGGCTACAGACCGAGCGCTTCATCCGCCGGCAATCGGAAGGCTGCCTGCGCACCGAGTTTGGGGACTTCAAGACCGTCATCTATGCCAGCACCATCGTTCCCGAGCGCCACCTCGCGCTGGTACACGGCGAGATCGCCGGAAAGGCGGACGTGCTGGTCCGCATGCACTCGCACTGCATCTACGGCGATGTCTTCCATTCCACCGAATGCGAATGCCACGATTTGATTCAACGGTCGCTCGCGAGGATCACCGAGGAAGGCGCGGGCGTTTTGGTCTACCTGCACCAGACCGGCCCGGGCGTTCGCAATCACACCTCGTACGGCACGCCCGACGGCCAGAAGCAGCTGCAGCATGAGACCGGCCTGGGCGCCCAGATCCTCTCCGATCTCGGCCTCCACACCATTCGCTTGCTCACCAACCACCCCCGCAAGATCGTCGGCCTGGACCCGTATGGGATCCAGATCACCGAACAAGTCCCGGTCTAGCAACAGCGAACGCCGCTCAGACCGACGAAATCTGGAAGATGTTGCCCTCCGGGTCCGCTCCCTCGCAAGCTTCCAACGGATTTTGCCAGGGACGGTTCAGCATCGTGATCCCGAGCGATTCCAGACGCGCCCGTTCCGCCCGCACATCCTCGACGCGAAATATGAGCTTGATGGAACCTTGCTCGCGTAGCTTGGGCGGCGAAGAGATTTCGATTCCTCGGGCGATCTCTGGAATTGCGTGCAGCGCGAACCGCACGCCTTCGGCGTCAAACTCCGCCCAGGAATCCGTCCAATTTTTATTGATCGGCTCACGCCCCAGCATTTCAGTGTAGAACTGTTTCATTCGGGTGAGATCTTTGACGTAAATCATGGCGCAACTGAGCCGCATAGGGTCCATCATAGGACAAAAGCCTCGGGAACATCCCGCATGCTACGCTCGTAGTGTCATCAGAGAGGTAACCAATGACAAAGCTACGCCGCTTCGCGATTCTGCTGGCGCTCCCCTTAGGCGCGTTTGCAGCCAATTCCAGCCTTTTGCAGATGGTGATGCCCGACGCGCAGGTAGTCGCCGGCCTTCAGGTGGATTCGGCGAAGAGCTCGACCTTCGGCCAATACGTGCTCTCGCAGATTTCTGTGAACGACACCAAATTGGAGCAATTCACCTCGGAAACCGGCTTCGACCCGCGCCAGGACGTGAGCGAGATCGTGATCGCCTCCAACTCGAAGCCGAACACGCCGGACAATCGCTGGATCGTGGCCGCGAGCGGCACCTTCAACATCGCGAAGATCACGGCTGCGGTTCAGGCCAACGGCGGCACGATCGCCCCGTACCAGGGCATCAACGTGGTGACGCTTCCGGCCGGCCCAAAATCGCAAGTACCCACCGGCATCGCATTTCTGGATAACTCGACCGCACTCGTGGGCGACCTCACTTCCGTGAAGGCTGCGATTGACCAGAAGAAAAACAACACTCCGGCGAACGCTTCCATCGTTTCCCAGGCCCAAACGGCCAGCACGGGCAAGGATTTTTGGTTTGTGACATTGGTCCCGCTCTCGAATTTTTCCTCCAGCATTCCGGTTCTGAACAACAACGGCGCAGCGAACGGAAACTTGCTGGCGGCTATCAACCAAGCCAGCGGCGGCATCAGTTTTGGCGACACGGTCACGATTTCGGCTGAGGCCGTCACGCGGTCCGAGAAGGACGCGCAGGCCCTGGTGGATGTGGTGAAATTCTTCGCCAGCTTGATTCAATTGAACCGGCAGAATAACCCTGCCGCCGGGCAGGTGGCCACGCTGCTCGACACTCTGCAAGCCACTGCATCCGGCAACATCACCAACATTTCGCTCGCCATCCCCGAGCAGCAGCTCGAGCAACTGATCAATAGCGCCCACGCGGGGCCCGCCAAGGCCGCTAAAGCCAACGTTCGGATCAACTAATCCTGCAAGTGCCTCCCGGACGCGCAACTTCAGCGCCCTGCAAATGAATTAAACTGTAGGGCGGTGAAAGGGGTGAGCCCAATGAAAACCTTCCGGCATTTCTCGGCCGCGTTGGCCGTACTCGCGTTCGCGTCTTCAGCATTCGCCGACGCGCCGAAGCCCGTAAAGACGCAGTCGGGCTTGGTCCAGGGCACGATGGAAGACGGCGTCACCGTGTACAAAGGCATTCCGTTCGCGGCGCCCCCGGTCGGCGATTTGCGCTGGCGAACACCCCAAGCGCCCGCAACATGGACCGGAGTCCGCACCAGCGACAAATTCGCTCCAGCGTGCATGCAGGTTCCCATCGTCAACAAGGATCTCGGGATGGAATCCGTCACGACGAACGAGGATTGCCTCTACCTCAACGTCTGGACGCCCGCCAAGTCGGCGAACGAAAAGCTGGCCGTGATGGTCTGGATCTATGGCGGAGGATTCACCATCGGCGGCACTTCCATGTCTCTGTATGACGGGATGAATTTCGCGAAGAAAGGCGTGATCTTGGTGAGCGTGGCGTACCGCCTGGGTGCGTTTGGCTTCATGGCGCATCCTGAGCTCACCCGCGAACAAGGCGGCCATTCCGGCAACTACGGCCTCTTGGACCAGATCGCCGGGTTGCAGTGGGTGAAGCACAACATCGCCGCTTTCGGGGGCGATCCGAGCCGCGTCACGATTTTCGGTGAATCGGCGGGAGGAATTTCGGTGAGCATGCTTTCCGCATCGCCGCTGGCCAAAGGATTGTTCCGGGGCGCGATCTCGGAAAGCGGCGGAAACTTCGGGCCGGAGCATCAGACCGGCACCGAAGGCGGCGAGAACATGGATTCGCTCGCCACCGCGGAAAAGAACGGCACGGCTTTTCTCGCCAAACTGGGCGCCGCTTCCATCGCCGATGCACGCAAAAAGTCCGCCGAAGAGACCCTGAAGAACTCACCGCCGGGTCTGGGCACGGCCTGGCCGATTTTTGATGGCTATGTGTTGCTGGGCGATCAGTACAAGCTGTATGAAGCGAAACGCTACAATGACACCGCCGTGCTGGTCGGCACCAATTCCGACGAGGGCGCGCTTTTTGTTCCGTTCGCCAAGGCCGACACCTATCAAAAACAGATTCGCGCGGGATACGGAGAATACGCCGACAAGATCTTGGCCGCCTATCCCGGCGGAACGGACGCAGAGGCTCTCCGCTCCTCGCGCGACATGTTCCGTGACGCCACTTTTGCCTGGCCAACGTGGACCTGGGCGCGGTTGCAGTCGAAAACGGGCAAAGGCAAGGTGTTCGTCTACTATTTCAGCCATCGGCCGAACTTATCCCAATACGCCCGCGTTCAAGGATTGGGGTGCGGCGCACGCCGGAGAGATTGCGTACGTTTTTGATAACTTCACGCCGACCATGCCCGCAACGGCGTCCGACCGCACGGTGTCGGACGAAATCTCTTCCTACTGGGTGAACTTCGCAAAGAAGGGCGATCCCAATGGAAGCTGGGCTGCCGAAGTGGCCGGCGTTTACCAACACGAGCGCTCAAGTGATGAACCTGGACGATCCGTCCAAGGCGATTGATGTTCCGAATCTTCAGAAGCTCGAAGTCCTGGACGGCTATTTCGCCTGGCGGCGCTCACAGGCCCATTAATTCGGCGCGAGCACGAAGCGGAAAATCTCGAAGACCGCGCGGCCGTTGCGGTCCGGCACGGTTTGGATGATCTGCTTCTCAAATCCAACCGCTCGGGCAGCGGCGGCGATCGTCTCGGTTACCTGGGGTCTTTGCTCGAACTCCGGAGTATGGCCGATCCAGATGGCGTCCGCGAATTGCGGGTGGCTGTCAGCCGCCGTGACAGAAATGTCTCCATTGGTCAGCAGTACCAGCGAATTCTCGATGCCCCAATCGTCCACCACAAAGTTGGCGCCCGGCATGCGCCCCGCGTCTTCCGCGAGTTGATAGATAGCGTCGTTCCAGCTCCCGAGCCTCCGAAGTGCGAAAGCTAGTAGAAGTACTCGTTGGTTAACAGAAGATTCTCGCCCGCCAGAAAGATCATCGCGGCGACGAGCGCCACCACGCCCGCCCTCCCCCATTCGAGCACCTTCCATCGCGAGGCTTCAACCAGTGCCACCGCGAGAAACCAATGCGGCAGCGGCCATAGCAGAACCACGTGATGGGCACCATCGCCGGCGCCTTTGGTGATCGCCATCTGAAACCACCCCGCTGCCATGGCGATCAAGCAGAATAAGAGCGTCCTCCGCGCCGCTGTAAACCAGAGCACTGGTACAAGCGCGAGCGCGATCCAGAAAGCAGGCTCCGATTGGTTGTGATAGCGAAAGCCGGCCAGCGAGTGGATCACTGCGGACGCCGTTTCCAGCAGCGCCGCAGATTCGCCGTGGCACCCCAGGCGACCAGGGCGCGTGAACCATGTAGCCCCAGAGGATCTCGCCATCCCAGGTAATCCTCAGCGCGTGCAGCCGGCTTGGAAGCTGAGCCAGGTTGAAGGACGAGTTGGAGCGGAACGTCGCCAGAGTCGACCCCGCGTTGTAAAGCAGCAGAGGCAACGCTCCCAGGCAAAGACCCGAGGCCGCCAACCCGATATTCTTGAGACTGCAACGCGCCCACAGCTCGCGTGGGAATATTGCAACGGCCGCGACAATCAATCCGCTGAAGAGCCACAGAAGAGAGCCTTGTCCCACAGCGCAAGTCCGAAGCAGAAGAAGGCCCACCACAATGCCCAGCGCTTTCCGTCCGACGCGAACTTGACCATGAGAGCCAGGCCTGCCGTCGCGAAGAAATGTTGTAGCGCCACCGGTCCCCAATCGAAGCAAGTGGTGAAGAGAAACATCGTGTCGGTGGCGAGAAGCAGACCGCCAACCCAGGCGACGGTCCGCCCATTGGTTCTTTCCAGTAACCAAATGAAGAGCCAGACCGTCAGGCTACCTATTATGAGAACTGGCACGCGGACCGCGACGTAAGATGGCCGGATGTTCGCGAGGACTGGAAAATACAACCAACTTTTTAGAACCCCCAGATAGTTTAGGAGCATCAGAGATATCCGGTTGTGGAAAACCGGGACTGTATAGACGGTTGCCGCAGGCCGATGAAGGATGCGTGCCGCAAAGAGGACTTCGTCATCTTGCAGACCAGCCTGAGGAAGCACGGCTAACCCCAGGCCGAAAAGGACGAGAGGAAGTAACACAGCCGGCCACCAAGGTAGCTTACATCTCGGTGACGCTTGCATAACTGAGTGAGCTGCCTGCGTGGCCTTCCTCAAGCGCCGGAGAAATAATTACTGGCCGGAAGGTAATCAGTATATCTCAGGAAGCCACCCAAAGTAGGGGCAATGACTTTGTTCGAGAGGGGCATAAACATTTTCGGGCGGGAAGTCGATATGACACAAATGCTAGGCCCGACAAAGTACGGCGGCTATGAGGAAACAGCCTTAGCTGGTGGCTCTTTTGCAAAAATCAAGCTGGCACTTGAATTGCTTAGCGAATGTGGTATGATTTTGAGAGCCCAACTGCGAACCTCTCCGGCCGATGAGCGCTGCCATAGGCCGTTAACGTCTAGAGTTCATCCTAGTTCAGCATTTTGCGATAACGGCTTGAACCTTTCGAGAGGCTCCCGCGTCTAAAGCTGTTGAAAGTGGAAGTGAAGTAAGTAATAAGAAGAAGGAGAGTTAATCCTATGACGAAGACCGAACTAAACAAATTCAAAGAAGTCCTGGAAACTAAACAGGCTGAGTTGGCGCAGGTGTTACGGAACCGTGAAGGTATTGCAATCGAGAAGAGCCCGGACGCCCTGGACGAAGTCCAGAACGCGGCGGAGCGGGAGCTGGCGATTCGCAATTTGGATCGGGAATCTAACCTTTTGCGTAATGTCCGGGCGGCGCTGCACCGTATCGACGAAGGTACGTACGGCGTGTGCTTGCACTGCGAAGAAGACATTAGCATCAAGCGCTTACACGCCGTGCCGTGGGCAGCCTACTGCATTCAGTGCCAGGAGATCGCCGACCGGAATCAAGAAGAAGGTTCCGACTCGCTCGACGACATTCTCGTACACGCAGCCTAATCCGGAGCCCCGTTCAAGCCCGGTTTCCGATTAGCAGAACTCAGGAAGAGGGCGCACTTCGCTGTGCTCTCTTCCGAATCAATGATTTACGAGTCTTCGACGACTCCGATCGCCGCCACCATTCTCCCCGCCCGCTCCCGATCCCTTCGATAAGATTCAAACAATTCGGCTTTGCAGAAGGTGCAGTCGGCCAATGTGCTAATTTGTTCCGTCGTGACGCCATTTCGTCTCAGCTGCCGAGTGATCGTCTCCGCTAGGTCCAGCTTGGTGCGAGCCTCTAAGTCATTTCTTTCTGGGAGGAAGGCGCGAAATTGGACGGCCACCTCGGGTCCCACCTCGAAGCAACATGGGCCGATCCCGGGGCCGATCACGATTTCCAGATCCGCAGGTCGGCTACCGAACTGTAGAGTCATTGCATGGACACTTTTCGATGCGATTTCGGACACTACTCCACGCCATCCGGCGTGAACCGCAGCCACGGCCCGTGTTCTTGGATCCACAATCAGGACGGGCAAGCAGTCAGCCGTTCTCACGGCGACAGTCAGGCCGGGCCGGTTGGAAATGATCGCGTCTCCGGGACCCAGGGACCCGGGCTCGGTAGCTATCAATACTTGGTTCGAATGAACCTGCTTGACCGTGGCTAAACCACCAACAGCTGGCCATCCGATGCTGAGCCGGGTCCCAAAGCCATGCCGAAGCCAGGGAAACTGCTCGAGCCTCTCAGCCCGATAAACCTGAGAACCGTCCAGATGAAACAACACCCAATTGTAACCCGGCTAGGTCGCGCACTCGTCGTTAAGAAAGCGTTACAGTAGAAACGAGAGCGTTAAGCCAAGAAGGAGCGACGAAATGCTTGAAAGTATCGGAATGCCCGAGCTGCTGGTGATCCTGGTGCTGGCCGTCCTTTTGTTCGGTTCGAGCAAGATCCCGGAGCTTGCAAAGGGTCTGGGCGAAGGAATTCGGAACTTTAAAGACTCGATCAAGAGTTGATCGAGTCCCTCAACTAGCGATCGCTTCCTGCTCCAGGTATTTCTCGACGGTCTGTACCAGTTCCCTTGTTCGCACCGGCTTAGCGAGAAAATCCTGCATCCCGCAACTGGCGCAGCGCTCGCGATTCTCCTCTGAGCAGTTCGCCGTAACCGCGATAATTGGCGTTTCACGATAGCCGGGAAGCTCGCGAATACGCGCAGCGGTTTCGAACCCATCCCAACCCGGCATCTGCAGATCCATCAGGATGACGTTGAAGCTGGACTTCGAAGCGGCTTCCAGTGCTTGCAAGCCGTCTCCGGCGCACTGCACTTCAAATGACTGCCTCCGCAGCGCGTGACTTGCGATGGTCTGAGCCACGTTGTTGTCGTCGATTACAAGAACCCGGCCGCGGCTCTTTCGTACTTCGATCGGACGCAGTTCCGCGCTTTGGGGAACCCGCAGCGGCAACCGGACAGTAAAGACACTGCCTCGGCCTAATTCGCTCGCGACATAGATGGTTCCGTTGAGCAACTCCACCAGCTTCTGAGCTACGGCCAGACCGAGTCCCAAACCTCCATGACTTCGAGATAGGCCCGTCTCAAGCTGCTGGAAGCTTTCAAAGATGGTTCTGAGCTGTCCGGGGGCGATTCCAATCCCGGTATCGCGCACCTCGAGTGTGACCGTCACTTGCCTCTCGTCCGCTGGAGCGGCCGAGGCGTGCACTTCCACTTGACCTTCGCGCGTGAACTTAATGGCATTGCCAACCAGGTGCCAGAGGATCTGGCGAAGACGCAAAGGATCGCCGACAGCCGTTTCAGGCAGGTTGCTGTCCAAGGCGCCCACCAGCCGCAGCCCCTTCGGTTGCGCTTTCGGAGCGAACTCGCCGAGTACGCCTTGCAGCGTGTCGCGGAGGGAAAACTCGGTCTCCTCCAGCCGCACTCGATTGGCGGAGAGCGCCGAATATTCGAGCGTGACGTTCAAGATTTCGAGCAGGTTTTCCGCGCACAGCCGGGCAGCGCCGGCATATTCCCGCTGATCCTCCGTGAGCGAAGTCTCCAGCAGCAGATCGGTCATCCCCAGGATTCCGCTCAAGGGAGTGCGGATCTCGTGGTTGAGACTCGCCAGAAACTCGCCCTGCACATCCCGAAGCACATCCGTTTTCAATGTATTACCGCCTCTCAACTCATCGGCCAGCCTGCCTCCGGCCTTTAGATCGAACGGGCAACAACGACTTTAGGGAGTGGTCTGAATGGTGGTCACGCGCCGGATGCCGTTCGGATCGAGGATGCTGTTGATTCCCGCCGTAAGTGATGAAGACGATCACGTGCGCCGGGCGGCACGTCGGACGGGATTTTGACGTTGATCTGCCACAGGCCCACGAAGCCGGGCGCCAGCCCTGAGTACTCCACATCTCCCGGAGGAACATAGCCGGAATTGATGAACACCTGCGGCACTTCGCTGGTCTCGACCATTCCCTGCGCCGCCTGTCCGTCGAGCGGCATTCCGCTGATGAGACCCTGGCCGGTGGCATACAGCGTCACGACGCTGCCGGCCTTGGCCGGATTCGCGCCATTGTTGAGCGAACCATCCTGGTTTAGTGCGGCAATTTGTCCCGATCCGCTGCCATCGACCGTGAACAATCCAGGCGACTCGGCGTCGATGCGGAAAAGCCAACTCGCGAGAACCTGGCCGGTGGAAACTTGGTCCACTTGGATTTCCTGGAAGACATCCACCGGCGTCGCGCTCGGGAACCTGAAAGTTAATCTGGGCGGGCGAGACGAGCATCAACGGAGCCGGTATTCCGCCGACCGTAACGCGCACATCGCCGAGGACAGCCGGGATCGGCGCCCCGGAGAATGACGCGGTCTGGCCCCCGAACGGCGCCGCGGGAAACGAGAAAATCGTCGCGAGCATGCCGGGAGCGAAACGTCCGAAGAAGTTGGCCGCATTGCCGGACAATCGGCCGGGAACTCCGCCCGCGGAGGCCGTGTAGTCGATCGCCGGATAGTAAAACGAAACGCGGTTGGTGGCGGCTTCCGCGATGATCGGATTGCCGAACGGATCGAGCGCAAGCGAGATGGGACCGAAGACGCCGAGCTTCGCGCTGGGCGCGGCGTTCGTAATGATGGCCGCGCTGCTCGAGTAGCGCAGCACCTGATTCGCGCCGGTATTGGAGGCCCAGATTTCCCCAGTAGCACGATTGACGAACACGCCGTAGGGGCTGCTTAACTGCGGAATCGAAAACAGGATCGGCGGATTGTCACCGGCGGTGGGCACGCTGGGCATCGCGGCGACGCGGTTGTTGCCCGTGTCGGCGATGTAGAGCTGATCGTTGGCGTCTGTTGCGATCAAGCGCGGACCCGCCAACACCGTGGGCAGCGAGGAGGCGAAATCCGGCTGTCCGAAAACGTTGGCTCGCCGATTCGCCGGTTTGAAAATCACCACTGGCGGTCTTCTTAAATAGAGAATCCGGTTAGCCAGCGTGTCTGACACCACGAGATCTCCCGCGACGGTGAACGCGACTCCGTAGGCGCTCTTCAGGGTTTGGCGGCTAGCGTCGGTGATCGGCTGTCCGAACAGGCTCGCCTGGCCGAGGGCGAGATCGGCGCGCGGCATCACGCCCGGCGTTTGCGCGAATGGCGCTGGAAAACGCAGCACGCGCGCGTTGCAGGCGTCCGCAACATACAAGTTGCCCTTCGCGTCGACCGCCAGCCCCTCGGGCGACCACAGTCCTTGCGCATTGGCTTCGGTGGGACTGTTGCTGGGGTAGTTCACCAGCGCCGTCAAAAGATCGGGCTGCCCGATCACGAGATTGGCCGGCGCACCCGCGTTCACTTTGCGGAAATCCTGGTAGCCCAAGATTCGATTGTTCAGCGGATCTGCGATGTAGAGGTGCGAAGGAGTGGAGGAAGCATCGATCACCACGCTGCCACCCAAGAAAAACGGAAGTGCGCCGCTAACGCTGCACGAGCCGGTATTGCCGCTGAAGCCAACTTCGCGGCCGTCGATCAAATTGACCGAGTTGTATTGAAAGTCGAGCTGCCCCAAAACACGCGTGGCCGCCGCGAAGGAGCCGTTGGCTTGGCGCGGAAACGCCAGCACGCGATTGTTCCCCGAATCCGCTACAAGCAGATCGGCGCCATCGAACGCCGCGCCCACCGGACCGCCCGTGAACGGGTTGTTTTGCGGACCCGCGAACGTCGATGCGTTCGGCCGGGCCAGGCCTTCGTTCGACAGCGCGGATTGAAAATTAGGCTGCCCGATCAAAATCTTCGCCGGCGGCGAGAAGGCCACACTTTCTTGGGGCCATTGATCGAAGGGGTCGTATCCCAAGATGCGCGCGTTGCCGGTGTCGACGACATAAGGATTGCCGCCGATGAAAAACACCGACTGCGGAGGTTGGGCATGCCCGTTGCTGTCCACCGCGCCGAGCGTGCTTTCGCTGACCGGAGGAGCGTTGGCCGTGGTGACCACGCCCATTATGCGGGCGATGGATTGCCCGATGGCAAATGGCGGCGTGTAAACGACAACGCGATTGGCGCTGTCCGCGATGAAGAGCCGGCCCTCCGGATCGAGAGCGAGTCCCGCGGGCTGTGAAAGAAAATTCTTGGCGCTGCGCGTCAGATTGGACGGCAGCGAATTGGAAGAAAAATCGTTTTGCCCGAGGACCACATCAGCCGGAGGTTGATTCGCGGCCCCAGCGCCGAGCTCCGACGCTGGGAATCGCAGCACGCGATTGTTGCCGGGATCGGAGACCCACAGATTCCCTTGCGCATCGAACGCGAGCCCGGCCCGAAAGACGCTGCTGCCACTCGCCAGCGCGAGGGTGTTTGCAGTGGGGGCCGTCAAGCCCGCATTCGATGACTTGCTGCTGAGATCCGGCTGGCCGATCACCAAATCCACCGCCAGCAAGGCGCCGGTTTGCGCCAACGGCCGCGGATATCGAAGAATGCGGTTGTTGCCCGCATCGGTGACATAGAGGTTGCCGGCGGAATCAACCACGACCGCCACTGGAGAAGAAAGACCCGTGCTCAGATCCCTGCCCGGACCTTCCGCCGAAGTTGAAAGCAAATCGCGCTGGCCAATCACCAGATCGGCGAAGTCACCTTTGGTGAAGACCGACACATTCTTCCACGCGAGCACGCGGTTGTTGCCGAAGTCGGCGACGTAGAGAATCGGCGGGTTCGTTGAAGCGTCGACGGCAACCGCCTGCGGGCTGTTGAATTCCCTGCCCTCCACCAGATTGGGCGCAATCGCAGTCAGCACTCCCTGCTGCTGCAGCACGGCTTGGCCAACGATCCGCGAAGGGGCAGGATTAAAAATGGTCTGCGCTTCCAGCAACTGCACGGCCGCCAGCAGAAGCGCGCAAGGAACGGCGCGAATGGTTCTAGTCTAGTTCATTTTGCGCCCGTTCGCTGAGATCATCACGGGCTGCGGCGACACGACGACGCCCCGAAACTCCGCGCCGCCGTCCACGATCACCATTTGAGTCACGATCGGGAAAGGTACTCCCTTGTTGTTCAGCGTGTACGTTCCGGTGCAATCGGGATTCACGCTGTAGGTGCCCGATCCCGGGCGATTGGGAGTAATTCCGCTGACCGAACCTTTCATGTTGTCCGTTTGCGAGAAGCTTCCTTGCCCGTCAAAGATCTGGATGACCACGCCAATCGCCTGCTCGATGGCGCCGGGGAAGAGCGGAATGTTCGGCAGTACCGAGGGCGCAGGCCGGGTGCCGCTAATGCTGACGCCATAAGCGCCATTCAGCGTTGCATTGCTGCATGTAGCGGCCTGCCGGCGTTTGCTGGGCGCGCATGGCCACAGACGACATCAGCAGCGCAAGAACATTGCATATCACGATCCGTTTCATTCGAGTCTCCTGGGCGGAATGTTGGTGTTCTGTTCCGCACTTCAAGAGCATGCGCTCGAAGCCGCAAACCCACCATGGACAGGGACTGTAGAACATCTGAATTCTGTCTGAACCCCTAACTCGATGAAACCCAACCCTTTCGGGGTATAAGATGAAGGGACTTCGCTGGCCCGGCCCAATGCAATCGATACGGCTGAAGTTCGGTGATTATGAGCTGAACGGACGAACCTACGAACTCAGCCACCGAGGCCGCCCGATAAAACTGGAACGGATCCCAATGGAGCTGCTGATGCTTCTGCTGGAGCGGCGCGGCCAGCTCGTCACGCGCGGCGAAATCGTCGAAAAACTTGTGGGGGAAGGATGTCTTCGTCGATGTGGACAACAGCATCAATACGGCAATTCGGAAACTGCGCAGAGTCTTTCGGGACAATCCCCGCCAGCCCCACATTTCTCCTCACCGTCACAGGAAAGGGATACCGGTTCGTCGCTCCGATCAGTGAGGTAACTCCTCCATCCAGCACCGCGGAGCGACGCCCGATGCTGGCCGTACTCCCGTTTGAGAACCTGTCGAACGACTTGGAGCAAGAGTATTTCAGCGACGGTCTGACGGAAGAGACCATCAGCCGGCTCGGACAGATCAACCCCGAACAGCTGGGCGTGATCGCGCGAACTTCGAGCATGGCGTACAAGCGCACTGCCAAGAGCATCGCCGAGATCGGGCGCGAGCTGGGCGTGGACTACATTCTGGAGAGCAGCGTGCGCCGTGAGGGCCAACGAATCCGTATCACGTCGCAACTGATTCGTGTGAATGATCAGACGCACCTGTGGGCATCCACCTACGATCGCGATGCCAGCGGCTTTCTCGGCGTGCAGAGCGAACTGGGGAGCGCCATCGCGGATCAAGTCAAGATCAGCCTGCTTCCGCAAGCCGGCGGGGGAGCGCAAGCGCGGACGCAAGATTCTGGCGCCTACGATCTTTATCTTCGCGGCCGCTACTACTGGAACCAATTGACTCCGCCCGACGATCCAGCGCGGCATCGAGTATTTCCAGGAAGCCGTCGCGAAGGATCCCGGTTACGCGTCTGGCGTACGCCGGGCTGGCGGATTGCTACATGATGCTGCCGATCACATGCGATGCTCCCGCGCTAGAGATTCTCCCCAAGGCGACGGCGGCGGCGCAGCGGGCCGTCGAGCTGGACGGCCAGCTAGCGGAGGCTCACACCGCCGTCGGCAGCATCAAGCTGTGGATGGAATGGGATTGGACCGGAGCGGAGGCCGCGTTTCGCAGGGCGCTGGCCCTGAACTCGAATTACGTCACCGTGCACCGGTACTACGGCCATCTACTTTCGAACCTTGGCCGGCACGCCGAATCGGCCGAGGAGATGCGGCGAGCTCGCGAAGTGGACCCGCTTTCGCCCATCATGCACGCGCTGTCGGGCCGCCTGATGTATCAAGCGCGCCAATACGATTCCGCGCTGGAGCATTTGAAGAACGCTCTCGCGATTGATTCCGACTTCTGGGTGGTCCACATGTTCCTGGGCGGAGTTTATGAGCGCTCCAAATGTTCGATCAAGCCAGAACGGAATATCAGAAGGCGTTCGAGCTTTCCGCCGGCAACACGGAAGCCATCGCATGTCGCGGACATATCCTGGCGCAACTCGGGCCAGCGCGCCGAGGCCGAAGAAGCGATTCGAATCCTGAAGGAGTTATCGAAGCAGAAGTATGTGCCGCCCTATAATATCGCGATCGTCCATAACGGCTTGGGCGAAGTGGATGCCGCGCTCGGCTGGTTGGAAAAGGCGTACGAAACGCGCGATGTTCGTCTCACTTTTCTAGCGGTAGAGCCCAAGTGGGATCCGATGCGGAGCGACCCGCGTTTCCAGGCGTTGCTCAGACGGCTCGCGTTGCCCGCCGATGCTAGTGCGCAATCTCTTTCAAGTGCGCATACACGAGCGCGACCGGCAGCCCGACCACGTTGAAGTAGCATCCCTCGATGCGATCGATGAATTTCGACGCCAGTCCTTGGATAGCGTAGCCGCCGGCTTTGTCCATCGGCTCGCCGGTTGCGACGTAAGCTTCAATTTCCTTCTTGCGTAAGCGGAACGAAATGCACCCGAGTGGTGGCGTTGTCGATGATGGTGCGCGTCTCGGTGCGCAAGCAGATGCCGGTGATCACTTCGTGCTCGCGGCCCGACAAAAGGCCGAGCATTCGCGCGGCGTCGGCGTCGTGGTGCGGCTTCTCCAGCACCTCGCCATCGATCACAACCACGGTATCGGCGCCCAATACGACGTCGCCCGGATACATGAGCACGGCATAGGCCTTCTCTTCCGCCAAACGCCGCACATAATCGACGGGCGATTCATCCGGCTCGCGCTCTTCGTGAACTTCGGCCGGGCGCACACCGAACGGCATGCCCGCATCGCGCAAAATCTGCTGGCGGCGCGGCGACTTGGAGGCAAGAACCAGCATGCCCGCTTACATCGATTTTCGAGCCATGGCCGGCGCGGGGCCGGAACCAGGCCCAGGAGCAGGCGCCTCCATCGGCGGCGGGATCTTCTTGGGACGCGCGTCCAGCTTGGTCAGGATCATCTCCTCGCGCACCTTCTGGAACTTCGGCGTGCCGGGACTGCGCACCCGTGGCGATCACGTCGCGCTCGGTCACTTCCTGCGCGCTCGGCAGATACTTCTGCAGATAATTCTTGATGCGGTCATGCACCAGACGCTCGGACGAATGCGCCAGCAGAAACAGGATCTGATCGCCCGGCGCGCCCACCAGCAGCCTGATAAACCTTCGATGGCTTCTGCAGCTTGGCCGACTTCAGCTCCTTTTCGAGCTTCTTGGATTTGGCCTCCAGCTTTTGCCACTGGTCCACTTCCCGCCGGCTCAACCCGACGTTCTTGATAAATGCCGCGCGATCCTTGGCGGGCAGCTTTTCGGTGAGGAAGTAGAGGAACAGGCCCATGCTCTCCAGATGAATGTCGATGCCGAACGGGACCAGTTGCCTGGCCTTCTGCAGCTTTTGCAGGCCGGGATGATTCAGCTTGGCGCCCGCCAGATCGGGTGAAAACAGATGCAGCAGCTTCTCTTCCTCCAGCACTCGGATGATGTCGGCGCAGTTGGGTTCGTTGGCGATGTGGCGCAACTCGTCCAGCAACTCCGGCGGCGCGATGCGCGTTTCCAGTTGCGCCTCGCGGGCATTGTCGTACTGCATCTTGGTTCGCTCTTCGATGTTGAACCCGAGCCGCACTTTGAAACGCAGCAGTCGCAGCAGACGAATGGGATCGTCGTACAGCGTGTAATTGCTGACCGCGCGCAGTTCCTTGCGCTCCAGGTCGCCGACGCCGTTGTTGGGATCGAGCAGCAAGCCGCGCGACGCGGGATTGAGCGAAAGCGCGATGGAATTGATGGTGAAGTCGCGCCCGCGCAGATCCTCGTGAATGGTGGCCGGGCGGACCGCCGGCTTGGCGCCGGGCTTGGAATACTTCTCCTGGCGCGCCATGCCGACCGTGGCGTGCACGCCGCTCGGGAAACACCATGTGCGCCAGTTTGCGGTTATCGTCCTCGTTCAGAATCTTCGCGCCGCTCTTTTTCGCCACCGCCTGCGCCACCTTGAGAGCGTTGCCCTCGATGGTGAAATCGATCTCGACGATCGGAAAGCCGCCCAGCATGTCGCGCATCGCCCCGCCGGTAAGGAACACGTTCAGGTTGGCTTGCGTCGCGGCTGCTTGGATCTCGGAAACCGCCCGGCTCTGGTCGGCGCTCAGGTGGCTCTCGAGCATAAACATGTAATCGCTCATCGTTTCGCCTCTCCTCAGGGAAGGCGCAGGACCGGGTTGGCCCCGCTTTGGCCGGTCGCAATGTCGCTACGGCAGCCAGTGCGCTTTGACTCTCTTCGAATCCGCTCAAGCTCTCGGATGATGCTCGTCCACGGTTTTCCGCAGCCGCGAACGCACTACATGGGTATAAATCTGCGTGGTCGATATGTCGGCGTGCCCCAACATGCTCTGCAGGCTTCGCAGGTCCGCTCCGCCTTCCAGCAGATGCGTCGCGAAAGTGTGCCGCAGCACGTGAGGCGTCAGGTTGTGGAAAATCCCAGCCTTCTTGCCGTAGGCCGCCAGCAGCTTCCAGAATCCCTGCCGCGTCATGCGCGCCGCCGCGATTGGTAACGAACAGGTACGGGCTCGCGCGGCCCTTCAGCAGCCGCGGCCTTCCGTTTCCCAGAGTAACGTTCCACCGCCGCGAGCGCCGATTTGCCCACCGGTACGATGCGGTGCTTGTTGCCTTTTCCCACCACCCGCACCACGCCCATGTTCATCTCGAGTTCCGAAACCCGGACGCTGCATAATTCGGAAACGCGGAGGCCGGTGGCATATAGGAATTCGAGCATGGCCCGATCGCGCAAGCCCTGCGGTTTGGAAACATCGCAAGACTGGCAGCAAGTCGTCGATCTGTTTCTTATTAAGATATTTAGGAAGACTCTGCCACTGCCGTGGCGCGGCCAGGTGCGCGGTTGGATCGGCGTCCAACGCGCCCTTCTCAATCAGGTGGGCGTAAAAATTGCGAAGGGTGGCGATGTGCCGGGCGATGGACCGGCTGGCCATGCGGGCCTGGTACAGCGAATCGACATAGCGGCGGACGGGCCCCGGACTGCCCAGTGAATCGCCGGGACGCAAAGAACCAGCAAACCTTTCCAAATCAGCACGATACGCTGAAATCGTGGTGCTCGACAGCCCCTTCTCGATACGGCAAAAGTCGAGAAACGAAGCGACTTGGGCCGAGATCGATTCAACGGATCGCATTCTGCCAATGATACAATATTCGCAAATTTGTTTGGAAGAAAAGTGTTGCTAAGGAGGGATTTGGGGGTCTCAACCCACAAGAAGGTTCTGGTCTCGCGCTTCGATCGCGATACCCTGTCAGGTTTCGTCAATCCGCAAGGCTATCAGCTGGCCGAAGGCCTGGAGCTGATGACCCAGAGCGGATCAGTCAGCATCGTCCCTTATTCGGAAGTGAAGCTGGTCTGTTTCGTGCGCGATTTCCAGCAAGGCGAGCCACGCAAAGAGCTGCGCCTGTTTACCACACGTCCGAAAATGGAGGGGCTATGGCTCCGCATGCATTTCCGCGACGGCGATACCATGGACGGCATTCTTTCGAACAACCTGCTGCAACTGGATCTGCACGGATTTTCGGTGGTTCCTCCCGATCCGGGCTTTCAAAACCAGCGAATCTTCGTTCCGAAGGCAGCGCTTGCGCGGATTCAGGTGCTGGGCGTGGTGGGCAGTCCGCTGCGGCAGCCGCGCAAACCCAAGCTGACGCCGAAGGAGCAAATCGAACTGTTCGGCAATGCCGAATAATCGCTTCACAGATTTCGGACCGCGTCTTCCACTTGCTTGGCGAGCGCATGGTAGTCGCTGCCTTTCAACTGGAGAGCTGGCCCGAACGTGATGTGGACGCGGCCCGGCCGGGCCATCCGCCAGGACTTGTGCAATACGTGATCCATGCCCTGGATACGGACCGGAACCACCGGGATTCCGAGCTTAGCCGCGATCATTCCAACGCCGGGTTGAAAAGGCTTGATCTCGCCCGCATCGGTCATCACGCCTTCCGGAAAAATGAGCAGGCACCATCGATCGTTCGAAAGCTCGCCGATGTAGCGGAGGGTTGCCAGCGTACCGGCCTCGCGTTGGGGTATTGGAAAGGCGTTGAAGAAGAGCGCCGAGAGGTAGTAATTCAAGCTGTTGGTGAAGCTGCGGCCGTGAAAATGTTCGTCGAAGAATTCCTTGCGCATCGCGGGCGCGACGCGGTATCGCCAGCGGCGCGGGAGTGCACTCAAGATCGCCGGAACGTCCATGTAGCTTTGGTGATTGGCGGCGAAGATGACGGGAGGCTGGAGATTTTCGAGGTGCTCGAGTGCCGCGGACGCGGACGTGAGCGAAGATTCGATTGAGCGGCAGCAGGAAGCCCGGAAGAAAGATGCGGCGGGCGGCGCGGGCGAGCGCTCCTCGATTCCAGGTCGGGAAATCGGCAATCGCCGATTCGGGCGCGGCGGCTTGGCCGGAGCGCTGAGTTCCGCTTCATCCAGACCGAGCGCCACCATGCGCTCCACGCGCTCGAGCGACGTCAGGTTTTCCAGCGGAACGTCGAGATCGGTTAGCGCTGAAGACGCCGGAGGGGGCGTTCCTTTCGCGATGTCGAGGCGTTTGAGCTTGCCGGTTCCCTCAGTGCGCGGAAATTCGTCATAGGGCCAGATTGAAAAGCTGCGCACACGCTGAAAGTCGGCCAACTGCGTGTTGGCGCGGCGCACGATCTCGTCGGCGATCGGCTCCGGGCTCCAGAATCAGCACGGCGTGGACGCGGTCTGTTCCGATCACGGCGGCGTCGCGAACGCCAGCCTGCTGCTTGAGCACGCCCTCGACGTCGCCGGGAAAAACGTTCAGACCCTCGGGAGTCACGATCATTTCCTTCTTGCGGCCGAGGATGGTCAGCTCGCCGTTCTCCTTCAATTCGCCGATATCGCCGGTATGGAACCAGCCACCTTCGAAAGCGCGCGCGGTCTCCTCGGGATGCTGAAAGTAGCCCGACGTCACGTTCTCGCCGCGCACCAGGATCTCACCGTCGGCGGCGATCTTCACCTCGACGCCCGCGATCGGTTTGCCGACAGTGCCCTTGCGCGCGTGGAACGGATGGTTCAGCGTGACGATCGGCGCGGTCTCGGTTAAGCCGTAACCCTGGATCACGAGAAACCCAAGCTCGGAAAAGAACGCCTCAAGATCGGCCGGCAACGGCGCCGCGCCAACGATAAAGCTCCAGAATTTCCAGCCGAACAACCGGTGAACCTTGCGATAGCGCCACCAATGCCGGAGCCAATGGCCTTTCGAGGGCCGCAATTCGCGGAGTTCCGGAAACGTTTGGATCAGGTGCGCGCGCAGGATTTCGAGAATCTGCGGCACCGATACCAGCACCGAGACGCGGCGCGTGCGAATCTGCCGCAGGATTTCGTTCGGATGGAACCCGCGCATGAAGATCACAACGCCCGGCAGCATGGGCGGGATGAACGTCGCCATGGACTGCCCGAACATATGGCTTAACGGCAGCAGGTTGAGAAAGCGGATGGGCGCGAACGGCCGGGCGTAACGGAGATACTTCTTCACTTCGCGCTCCACGGGAACAATATTGGCGAGAATGTTCCCGTGCGTGATGATGACGCCCTTCGGCTCCGCGGTGGCGCCGGAGGTGAAGATGATCTCGGCGGTTTGACTCCTGGTGATCCTGGCCGGCTCGGTGGATGGTGCGCGAGCGTCGTTCAAGCTGTCGAGTGGCCAGATCTTCGCAGACTCCGCGAGCCTCACTTCGCCGCCCGTCAGAATGACCCGTGCGCCAACGATCGCGTCAATGCGCTCGACAAATTCGGGCGAAGAACGATAGTCGATGGGGACCGCGATTACGCCGGCGAGCAGGCATCCCCAGAGCGCGATGATCCACTCGGGCCGGTTCTCTCCATAGAGAATGATCTTGTCATCGCGAGCCGATTCCCGCGTGACGCAGCCTCTCGGCAAACGCTTGCGCGTGCTCCGCGACATCGCGATAACGATAGTGCCGCGCGTGGAAGCCATCGTCATGAACGAGGAACTCATTGTCGAGCCCGGCGAAGTCCCGAAAGAAATCGAGCAGCGTTTCACGCGGCATCCACTACCATTATTCCTTCGGCGGATGCTGTGCCGCTGCCGCAACTACCGCGAGAACTTCTCCGCGCAGTCCCAGTGCTCGTCGGCCTTGCCGTCGACGAAGCGCCAGGTGTCGAACCAGGTGGTAGTGTACTTTTCTTTGGTCTTGGCGTCCGTCATTTCGCGCACGGTTCCGACCGTGACGTAGTCGCCGTCGGCGCTGACAAAAACGACCTTGGTTCCCAGGTGCTCTGGGACCGGCGTCGATTTCCTGGACGAGAAGAACGCGACCACGCCGGCGCGTCCCGACTTGGCGTTGGGATTATGCTGGATGTAGCGTTCGGTGAGCCATTTGTCGGCTTCGTCCCAGTGATTGGCTTCGAGCAGATCCTTCTCGATGTGATAGGCCGCCTGCTTATTGCGGTCCAGCTTTTTGTCTTTGCTATGGAAGACAGCATCGACATCCGGAGCGGCAACCACGGGGTCCTGCGCCCCCAGCGGCGCGGCGGCCAGCATCGCGGCGAACAGAGCGGCAAATGTGAATTGGATTTTCATGCGTACTATGTTTAGTCATGGCGATGCTGGTTGTCAACGCCGCCAGCTTCGAGCGGGGAGGGCGATCGCAAGCGATTCCGATACGGGGGTGTTCCGTCGCTCGGAGCGATTTCGTACACTGCTCTGTGAAACGGGCGACTTGAAAGGCCCGCTCCAATAACCATGCTGCTTGAACTCATCGACGAAGCCTTCGACAAAAAGTCGTGGCATGGACCGAATCTTCGCGGGTCCATTCGCGGCGTCACGGCGAAGCAAGCTGCATGGCGCCCCGCCCCTGGGCGTCACAACATTTGGGAGCTGACACTGCATGCGGCGTATTGGAAATATACCGTCCGCAGGCGGCTTACCGGCGAGAAGCGCGGTTCGTTCCTGTTTGCCCGGCAGCAATTTCTTTGCGCGTCCCGTGAATGGAGCTGGAACCGACAAAGCGTGGAAAGCTGACATCGACATTCTAGTCGCCGAGCACCGCAGGTTACGCGAGGTTATCATGAAAATCACGGCACCTTCGCGTGCGCAAGCCCACATCATTCGAGGTATCGCCGCGCACGATCTCTATCATGCCGGCCAAATCCGCCTGCTCCGAAGGCTTTGTCCGCTGTAGGGACTAAGCAATTCATCTAAGCGGCATTTTTCGATTTCTCCGACACTCCTGACCGCTATTTGTGTTTGTAAGAGCGGAAGGTCATCGATGAACCGCTCGTCCTTGCTCATTCTAGCTTTCGTGGCCACGGCCTTCGCCCAGTCCACCAACACACAGCAACTGTCAGCCGGCGCCGCTGCTCGCTTTCTGGATCAAGCCACCTGGGGGCCGACACCCGCTTCCATCGCTCAGTTGCAGCAAATGGGAATTGCGAATTGGTTGAAGGCGCAGTTTGCATTGAATACGTCGAATCTACCCGGCCAGCCGATACTGAATCCATCTGGCATGACGAATTACGATCTCAGTCCGGTGAAAGCGGCGTTTTTCCAGAACACTGTCGCGGGACAAGATCAACTGCGGCAGCGGGTCGCGTTTGCGCTGAGCCAAATCTGGGTGGTGTCAGCCGCGGCCGGAGTTCCGCGCGCCTACGCGTATCCGCCGTATTGGCGGCTGTTTCGCGACAACGCGTTCGGAAACTACCGCGACGTGATTCGCGCCCTGACGCTGAGCCCGGCCATGGGGCGCTTCTTGAACATGGCGAATAACAACAAGGCCAATCCCGCGAAGAACACATCGGCTAACGAAAACTACGCTCGCGAGTTGATGCAGCTCTTTACGCTTGGGCTGACGGAGCTGAATGCGGACGGTACGCCAGTTCTCGATCAGAACAACAATCCGATTCCGACGTACGATCAGACTGTCGTCACGACCATAGCCAAGGTACTCACAGGATGGACGTACCCGACGGCGCCCGGCGCCACGCCGCGCATCAACAATCCGGAGTATTTCATCGGTCAGATGTTCGCCGTGGAAGCCGAGCACGACACCAGTGCGAAGACGATTTTCTCCAACATCACAATCCCGGCCGGACAGACCGCGGAGCAGGATCTCGAGTCGCTGATCGACGCCTTGATGGCCCAGCCCAGCATGGCGCCCTTCGTGAGCAAGCAATTGATCCAGCATCTGGTGACCAGCAACCCGAGCCCGCAGTACGTGGCGCGCGTTTCGAGCGTTTTCGAAAATGATGGCCAGGGCGTCACCGGGGACCTGAAAGCTGTCATCACGGCGATCCTCACGGACCCGGAGGCGCGCGCGGGCGACGATCCGACCACGGCAGTCAATCCGACCTTCGGCCACCAGCGCGAGCCGGTGTTGTTCATGCCGAATATCCTGCGCGGTCTGAACGCGACTTTGTCCTCCCATAGCGCGGTGTATTACGACACCAACCTGCTCGGCGAAAATCTGTTCGGCGCCCCCAGCGTGTTCAGCTATTTTTCGCCCCAGTATCGGATTCCGGGCGGGTTGCTGGGTCCGGAGTTTCAGATCTACACCACGCAGACGGCGGCGAATCGGGCCGATGTCGTTTATGCAATTTTGTACGGCCAGATCGACAAAGGTACAACCGTGAACCTCACGCCGTTCGTCCAGAAAGCGGGCAGTACAAGTTCGTTGTTGACTTACATCAGTTCGATTTTCCTGCATGGCTCGATGTCCCCAGCGGTCGAACAGGCGGCAACGGACGCCGTCAACGCGGTAACCACGCCGCTCGCCAAGACGCAGGCTGCGCTGTACGTCGTCTTGACCTCGGGCGAGTATCAAGTGATTCACTAGGAGACTTGCGATGCTTTCAAGACGAGGATTTATTCGCGCGGGGGCGGCTACGGTCGGGACATTGGCGTTGCGCCCATTCGGCTTGCTTCCGGCGCTGGCGCAAAGTAGCGCGAACTATCGCGCGCTGGTATGCGTCTTCCTGTTCGGCGGCAACGATTCCAACAACACCGTCATTCCGATGGACGACACCAGCTTTCAGGCGTACACGTCGATTCGCGGCAATCTGGCGCTCACCACGAGCGAACTCACGCCTACGGTTTATAGCGTTTCGAACGCCCCTTACGCATTTCACGGAATGCTGCCCGAGCTCGCCAGTCTGTTTTCGAGCAAGGAACTAGCCGTGCTGGCGAACACTGGATCGTTGGTGCAGCCGCTCACACGCTCGCAATATCAGGGAGCGCAGGCGCCGATTCCATTGAATCTCTTCTCGCATTCCGACCAGCAGTTGCAATGGCAGACCTCCATCGCGCAAGGCAACAGCCCGACGGGTTGGGCCGGGCGCGTGGCCGATTATCTCGTCGCGCAGAAGATCAATGGGTCGAACTTCCCCGCGTTCCTCTCCGTCGCTGGAAATTCGCTGGAGGGCCAGGGCGTGCAAACGCAACCGGTCGCGATCACGCCGGGACAATCGCTCACGCTGAAAGGATTCACTGGCTCGGCGGCGTCCCAAGCCCGCTTAAATGCGCTAACTTCGCTTCTGACCACCGACAACGGCGTTTCGCTGGTGCAGGCGGCCAACAACACCATGGCCAACAGCATCGCGGACGCAGCGGCGCTTGAAGCCGCGCTTGCTAAGACTAGTCCCTTGAAGACGCAATTTCCAACCACTGGCTTGGGATCGCAGTTGCAGCAGGTGGCCCAGATCATCCAGGTGCAATCCTACCTCGGCATGTCCCGGCAGATCTTCTTCTGTTCGCTCGGCGGCTTCGACACGCACGCGGGCGAACTCGAAACGCACAACAATCTGTATCCGCAGTTGAGCCAGGCGCTGGCCGCTTTCTACGATGCGACGCAGGAACTCGGCATGGCGCAGAACGTGACGACATTCACCGAATCCGATTTCAGCCGGACGTTCCAACCCACCACCAGCGACGGCAGCGATCACGCCTGGGGCAGCCATCACCTGGTGCTCGGCGGGGCGGTGAAGGGCGGGCAGATCTTCGGCCAATTCCCGACCTTTGAGCTGGGCGGCCCGAACGACACGGATACTCGCGGGCGCTGGATTCCGACCACGTCTATCGATCAATACGGCGCGTCGCTGTGCTCCTGGTTTGGAATACCAGACAGCGCGCTCGCGACTATATTTCCGAACTTCGCCAACTTCGGATCGCAAAAGTTGCCGTTTTTCGGATAGCCGGCTACTTCACCGTGATCGCGACTTCGGCGATTGTATTCTCCCACGCGAGTTGCAGCTTGCCTTTGTTCGCGCCGAGGCTCGACAGCGTCATCTTGTAAGTCTCGATCGGCTTGGGCGGTTTGCTCATGTCCATCTTGACGCGGCCGAGGTCGCGGCTCGGATTGTAGTCCAGTCCCCATTCGCCCGTGTCTTTGCTCAAGACGAGCTGCCACTGCTTGGGATCTAAGTAGACGAACAGCGTGTAATCGCCTTTCGGAACCGAAAGACCGCCGACATCAAGATTCGCGTCGGTGTGCAACGCGGTGGCTGAATTGGCCCCCGCGCGCCAGACGTGGCCATACGGCTCCAGGCCGCCGAAGATCTTGCGCCCGCGCATCGAAGGCGCGGAGTAGTTGATGCGGATCGTCTTGCCCGCGATGGTCACCGATGTTTCGGCGGGAGGGCTCTGCTGCGCCAACAAGGGCGCGATCGCGAACATCGCTGCGACAACTCCAAACTTCAGACTCGGGACCACAGGGTCACCTCCAAGAGTGCAGGATATCAGCTAGGGGCACGCTTGCGCGACAGCAGAAGACGGACCGCTTAGCACGTTGCACTCGGGAAACAAGCATAATGGAAAATCGATGGAAACCAGACTCAAAGGGAAGACTGCGATTGTGACGGGAGCGAGCCGCGGGATTGGACGCGCCATCGCGGTTCGATTAGCTGCCGAGGGAGCGCATGTGGTTTTATGTGCGCGCGAAGGAAATCTGTTGGAGCACGCAGTGAAGCAGATCGAGAGCGGAGGCGGACGTGCGTCAGCGCTAGCGGTGGATCTGCGGGAAATAGACGCCGCAAAAGCAGTCCTGGATTTCACGCTAGGCGCGTATGGGCAGCTCGACATCATCGTCAATAACGCCGGTGCGACTAAACGCGGCGAGTTTCTGCAATTGACCGACGAAGATTGGGCCGACGGCTTCGCGCTGAAGTTTTTCGGAGCCATGCGGCTGACGCGCGAGGCCTGGCCGCATCTGAAGAAGCAGGCGGGTTCAGTGCTGAATATTTCGGGCGTGGGCGGCCGGATGCCTGGGCCACTGTTTGCCATCGGCGGTTCGGTGAATGCGGCGCTGCTCTCGTTCACCAAAGCGATGGCGGAAGTCGGAATTCGCGACGGCGTGCAGGTGAACGCGGTAAATCCCGGGAGCATTCGCACGGATCGCTATCGGCGGATGTTGGAGGCGACGGCGGCGCATGAAGGCACGGACGTCGCGACCGCCGAGCGCAAAATCATCGAGAGCGCGCGGACCACGCGAATTGGCGAGCCGGAAGACATCGCCGCGCTGGTCGCGTTCGTCGTGAGTCCGGAGGGCCGATTCTTGCAGGGCGCGCTGATCGATATGGACGGCGGCGCGACGAAGGTGATCTAGAGCAGTCCGACTAACTCATGTAGTAGCCGCCATTGACGTTGATGGTTTGGCCGGTGATGAAGGCATTGCCCGCCAGCATGACCACAACGTCAGCAACTTCTTCAATCTCTCCGAAGCGCCCGATGGGGATCATATCGGGCTTTGCGACGGGATTCGAACGCACCATCTCCGTTGCAACCAGGGCGGGCGTAATGGCGTTGACGGTGATTCCCTCCTTCGCCAGCACTCGCGCGTAGCTGCGCGTGAGGCCGAGCATTCCGGCTTTTGACGCGGCATAGTGGATTCCCACGATACTGCCGGCTTGCGCCGCAACAGAAGATATGTTGATGACTCGCCCCCAGCGTCGTGCGCGCATTCCCGGCAGGACGGCTTGCGTGACCAGAAAGCATGACGTGAGGTTGGAGGTGATCATATCGTTCCAGCTCTCCTCGGTCATCTGCTCGATGGACTGGATCAGGATTTTGCCTGCGTTGTTCACGAGAATTTCGATCGGCCCGAGTTGCGCTTCGGCGGCGTCCACGAGCTGCGTCACATCAGCACCGCGCGAAACGTCGGCTTGGAGTGCCGCGGCTCGGCGTCCTAAATTCTGGATCTCGCGTACGGCCGACTCGGCGTCATCGCGGCGCTCGCGATAATTCACCGCGACGTCGCATCCGGCGCGGGCCAACGCCAACGAAATCGCGCGCCCGATTCCCCGCCCTCCTCCGGTGACGAGGGCAACTTTACCGGCTAGTTGTTGTTCCATTACTTGCTCTGCGTCAGGCTCTTGTAGGCGGCTTCGACGAACATGTCGGCGGTCCAGAAAGCGCCCGGCGTGTTGTAGCGCGGATCCCAATCGAGCGTCGGCCGCGCGGCCTTGATCTGATCGATCGTCATGCCCTTCTTGATCATGGCCTGAATGCGGTCGCGAACGATGGTCACCATATCGCGGTACTCCAACACATCGAACTCATCGCACAGCCGTCCGTGACCCGGAATAATATAGGTCCCGCCTTCCTCATGATGCGCGGGGATCGCGAGGTCGAGGATTTGGTTCAGCCCCTTGATCTCGCCTTGCAAGCTGCCGCCGTTTTTTAGATCGATGATCGGATAGCCATTGGTGACGAAAATATCGCCGGCGCTGATCACGTCGGAGCGGCGAAAGAACGCGATGGTGTCGCCATCGGTGTGAGCGGCGGCCGGGTGGAACATCTGGACGGCCTCACCGTTGAAAAACACTTCTTTTTCCGCGCCGATGTATGTATCGGTGGGCCAGGCGCTCTCGGGATAGGCCTTCTGGCCGGCAGGCGGAACGCTCATTCGGTCGAAAACATTTTGATGCGCGATGATTTGGACACTCAAGGCCGCCGTCTCGCCGGGCGTGTTTACCAGCGTCACTTCCCGCGCCGAACCGCCGCCGGCTTTCGCCAGAGCTTCGTTGCCGCCCACGTGGTCCGGATGCACGTGCGTGTTGATGATGTAATGGATCGGCTTATCGGAGAGCGTGCGAATCGCGGCGAGAACTTTGTCGGATAACGGCGCAAGGCCGGTGTCAACCACCAACACGCCCATAGCTGCCCACTTGCACGGTAATGTTTCCGCCGGCGCCGACCAGCATGTAAACGTTTCCCTGCACCGGAAGGATGTGCAGTTCGGAGTCGGGAGGCGCCTTGACAGGCGGCGCTGCCGCGGGCGCTGACTCGATCTTCGCTGCGCCGAGCACCTTTCTGTACTCGGGATACATCGTAGACGCGCCGCCCATCACTGCTGCGTGCGGCAAGTTGTACTTGTCGGCGTATTCGTAGATGAACGGGTTTTCGCCCGGAAGATAATTCGGCACTTCGCCCTTTGGCCGGCTCAAAATCTCTTCCACATACTCGCAAGGCCACAGCCATCCGCCGAGCTCTTTCTGCGTCGAGCAGAAAATCATCGGTCCGAACCAGGGGCTGCGTCAGATACACCGGATCGTTCAGGATCGTCATGTGCGTCATGATGTTGCCGTGCCGCAGGAAGTGCTCGGTCATGGTGGCTTGGTCGCTCTCGGGAAGCCCGTTGCGGCGAGCCCAGCCCTGCTTGATGTGCGTGGTGTACACGGTCAGGATGTTGCCTTCCCACTTGCCGGTGGAAAATCCCATGAAGGTGTGCGCGGCATATTCGGGCGGATGCGAGCGGCCGTCCATCCAGATGGTGCGCGTCTGTTCGTAGGTGCTGATGTAGTTCTTGATGGCGATGACTTCCTGGGTGTTCGGGTCTTTCTCCTCCCAAATCCTCAGATGCAGCGGGCCATGATAGATGTACGGCGACACGTGCACGCGGCACTGATGCTCCTGCAGCGTGAGACGCGATGCGTTCCAGCTCTCGGCGAAGGCTCGCGCGGAATCATTGATGGGAAGGCCGGCGAAGTCGCCGAGATCGGGCCCAGGGATGCGCTCGTTATAGTCTTCGTGATGCAACGGGCTCCACTCGCCGTCGAGCAGATCCTGCCCCCAGATTGGCCCGACGGTGGTGGCGAGCAACATAGTCAGCGCAACAGTGATGTTCATAGCAGCTTTCCTTCGGAGCATATAACAATAACGATCGGGCTTGCGCTATCAGAAGAGTTCAAGCTGCTTCGGACGCTTTACAGCGGGACGAGAGCGGCGCGCGTCGTACAAGACAGTGCGCCCGCCCATCTCGCGCGATATCGCGTGCTCGTGGCGGACGACGGCGTCAAAATTGGCCTCGGGTTGATGGCGCGCCTCCACGGCCCGCACGAATTGATCCAGGCGGCGCATGCCATCCAGCTTGTCGCGATCGCCGGTCTTTGCGGCATCGAGCGCCGTTCGCAGGACGGAAATGGACTCATCGTACGTCTTGAGCGGCACAGGGAACGGATGACCGTCCTTGCCACCGTGCGCGAACGAGAACCGCGCAGGGTCGGAAAATCGCACGGGCGTTCCGTGCACCACTTCGGCAACCAGAGCGAGCGACTGCAGCGTGCGCGGGCCGAGCTTTTCCAACAGCAACAGTGAAGCGAAGTCGCGTAGATCGCGTTCGTAGGCGACAGCCAACACCGCGCCCAGCCGCTTCAGATCGACGTCCGCAGCCTGTACTTCATGCCGCGTGGGCATCGTGAGGCACAAATCTCGGGTCGTGATGTCGGGCGCTTGGTGACTAATATCCAGCAATGCGTTTTGCGCAGGCACAGCGGCGGCGTCCACCAGATTCATGATTTCGCCCTGGTGCTGACCCGCGATCGCCGCGTGCGGCTCGCAGATGAAATCACGTACCGTCGCCGAGTGCCAGTGATAACGGCGCGCTAATCCAACGTCGTCGTTCAAGCCTTGCTGAATAACGGCCCACTCGCCGCTTGCAGTGATTACGAAAGCATGCAAATAGATCTGAAATCCATCGGCGATCGCGTTGTTGTCGATTCGTGCGGTCAACCGGCTGGTTCGCGCCAGGGCATCGCCATCCAAGCCGGTCTTTTCGGCCACGTCGCGCAGTTCGTCCGGCGTTTTGCGAGAGTGTTTGCCGCGCCCGCCGCACACGTAGATGCCGAGCTCGTGCGCCCGCGGGTTGAGGCCGCGCTTCAATGCGCCAACAACGGAGGTGGTGATGCCGGACGAATGCCAGTCCATGCCCAGCACCGACCCGAGGGCTTGAAACCAGAAAGGATCGCTCAAGCGCGAGAGCAGCTCAGACGGGCCGTAGTGGAGAACGACGCTCTCAGCGATTGCGGTGCCGAGACGAGTCATGCGATCGGCAAGCCAGGCTGGCACGCGTCCGCCGTGAAGAGGAAGATCAGCGTGGCCGGAGCGTCGCATCCAAGACCATTATCCGACCGCGACGGGCGGTTTGCTAAGAATGATCCTGCGGCTTGCTGCACTGCGAGCGTCAATCAGGCGGACGTGGTTTTCAGGCCGATACGTCGCTTAATGCCGGAGTCTTTGCTCACAAGATGATCTCCATTCCAGGATCAAAATATGTCATCGACGGTCCGTAATGGGTTAACAACTAAGCTGAAGTGCTCAATCGGATCTCCCCATTTGCGCTAAAATCATCCGAGTGTTTCAGGTCGGTTCAGAGGAGCCGCGATGCGATCGGAGAGGTAACCAGCAAATGGCAACACTATGGGAGAAACTGAACAGTCTGTATCCTGAGGTCCTCTCAGCGGATCCTTCGAAGGCCATCAATGGCACCGAACTTCTGGAAATAGTCCGTCCCCGACTGGATGACTATTCAGAGAATTCTATTCGCCAAAACTTTTCTTTGATGTCTCAGGACCCGACGTCGTCCATCGCGAAGGTGGCTGATGGCCACGGCTACTATCTCCGCAATGCCGAGAGCCGCGAAAGCGGCGCAGCGAGCACCGCCGCTGAGTCCCCTCAGACGATAGCAGGAAGCCGCGACGCCCAATCGGAGGAAAAGTTTCGTTCGATTTACATGCGGCACTCAGAACAGGCAAACCAGTTTCCAATACACATCGAGCACACGCGAGCATCTCGGCGCGAGGCTGGCGTGAACCAGTGGAAATTTCCAGACGTAGTATTGCTTAGTTGGGAAGTCGGCAAACCAACAGATCAAGGCTACAGGCTCGATCCCTACCTTCTGGCAATCAAGACTAGCCTGGGGGAACCGCCATTCTCGCTCCAGAGCGTTGAACTCAAGGTGTCACTTTCGCTACCAAGCTTTCGCGAAGACTTTTTCCAATGCGTGAGTAATTCCAAGTGGGCGCATAGAGCGGAGCTAGCCGTAGCGAGCACCGTTAATGACGATACCCTTAGCCGCGAGTGCGACGTCTCGGCGCCTCGTACGATGTCTCAATAGTCTCTTATGGTCTTTCAGCGGAGCTCCTAGAGGCGCTGCCCAGCGCATCGGAAATCCTTAAGATGCCCGCAGCAGACTTCGACAAACATATTGCTGAGAAGATTTCGCTCTCCAGGCTTAGCACGGGCAAGGAGCGGCACTCTTTGGACTGGGAACATATCAATGATCTGCGCGATCTAAAGGCTTTCCATTCCTGTTCGAATGGGTTGCCTATTGCCTTGCCCAAAAGCGGCCGTACACATTTAACGATTTTCAACAGATACAGAAAATTGAGGAGAGGACGAGTTAGAAGGTGCCTACCTATTTCGACCGCGCTCCTGTGTTACATTTGCAACAGATGAGTAATACGATCAGCGTCCGGATCCCTGGTGATCTCGCCCAGTGGCTTGCGGAGACCTCGCGCAAGACAGGTGTTCCCAAAGGACGGATTGTCCGAGAGCAGCTGGAAAAGGCAAGGCAATCGGGGGAGCAGCCGTTCCTTCGGCTCGCGGGCATCGTTGCCGGGCCCGCAAACCTTTCCGCCAGGAAAGGCTTCTCTCGGAAATGAAGGCCATCGCGGACACTGGCTTTCTTGTGGCGTTTGGCAATCGTAAGGATCAACATCACGCGTGGGCGCGTCAGCTTGCTGAGCAGATTACAGAGCCGCTGCTGACCTGCGATGCCGTCTTGGCTGAAACGGCATTTCACCTGGGAAGCAGCGCGCTTGCGTTGGCTTTTGTTAACGAGCGCTTGGTGCGGCCAGTTTTCGTGGTTAGTGACCATCTGCCCCGGTTAACGGAATTGGCTGATCGGTACGCCGATCGCAAGCCCGACCTGGCGGACCTCTGCCTGATTCGCTTGAGCGAGTTGAATCCGAAGTATCCCGTGATTACCACGGATTTGAATGACTTTCGTGTGTATCGCCGCGGCCGGCGCGAGGCAATTCCTTTGATCCATCCGCCGGGCTGAGAGGTCTACTTCGGCGGCAGCAACTCCGGCCGCCCCGCCGGCACATGCTGGTCCGTCGCATTCAACATCATCGCCGCCATCGCGTAGTCCCCGATGATTGTCGCGAGCTCCAGCGTTCCCTGTTTTCCAAACGCCGCCACAGCTTTCGCGTATAGATCGGAATCGAGCTTGTGCTGGTGGAGCAATTGCCGGGCGAACGCAATCAGCAGCGTGTCTTGATCCGAAAAACCCGCGGCGTCCTTGTTGAACTTGATGGCATCAATCACAGGCTGCGGCACTTTTGCGGCGCGAGCGCCCATTTCGTGCCCGCTCCACTCATACTGCTGGTCGAATTCGCGGGCAACCACCAAGATGACCACCTCGAAATCGCGGGGTTTCAAGACTCCATGGAAACGCAGGTACTGATTCAGCATCTGGATGGCTTCGGCGACTTTGGGGCTGTAGAGCGAGATCGCCGCGGGTCCCGTCGCGCCCACGGTCTTGCCTGGGCCGCCCGCCAACTCGGCGTAGATGCGCTTGCTATCTTCGTCCTTCATGTCGTCGCGCGTGAGTAACGGAAGACGCGAGTACGACTGGGGATCAATGTCCTTGGGAAGCACGGCAGTCTGCGCGCCGAGGCTTGCCGCAAAACCCGCCCCCGCTAACAACAAAGAGATCGATCGCATGAGCGCCTCCAGGCCCGTAGCATAGCAAGGTCGTCGCGCTGTTTGCATTACAATGGATATTGCAATTTTTGGGATGCTGCAAGACCCGGCCAGTAACTTGAACGTCCCGGCCAACGCCATCTCTGCATACCACCAATTCAGAACTGGTTTCTGTGCTTAGGAGAGTGAAATGGGTGATTTTTGCCGAACCAGAGCTGGTTCGATGACTGGTTCGCTGCTGCTGGTTGCAGGCCTCGTGAGCTTGATGTACTCTACGAGCGCTCCTGTGTTCGGCCAGGGCGTCGTGGGCGAGTTCATGCCCGATGTCCGGCTTTGATCTGTCGGGCAATTGGAATCCGTTGCTGCATGAGGATTTCCTGGAACGAATCCCCGGCCCCGAGCTAGTCAATTATTCCGGTCTTCCGATCACGGAAGGCTCGCGGCTGTGGGGTGAGAGCTGGAACGCATCCCGTCTCACGATGCCGGAGCATCAATGCCAGGTGCACGTCTCGCCGTACATCTACCGCGGTCCGCTGCAGATGCGGTTCTGGGACGAAAAAGATCCGCAATCGCAGAAGATCATCGCGATCAAGAACTACATCAGCACCTACGAACAGACCCGCACCATCTGGATGGACGGACGTCCGCATCCGCCGGCTTGGGCGGCGCACACCTGGATGGGCTTCTCCACCGGCAAGTGGGAAGGCAACATCCTGACCGTTTACACTACGCACATCAAGCAGGGCTGGGTGCGGCGCGACGGTCTTCCCGAGAGCGATCAGGCCACGCTGGTGGAACACTTCATCCGGCATGGCGAGCATCTCACGCACGTCAGCATCGTGACCGATCCGGTGTATCTCACCGAGCCGCTGGTGAAGTCCGAGGACTTCATGCTGAACCCCAACGCCGGCGGAAACTGGCTGTATCCCTGCGAAGAAGTGGAAGAAGTGGAAGGCCGTCCGCGAGGCGCGGTGCCGAATTACTTGCCCGGCCAGAATCCGTTCATCACCGAGTACGCCAACATGTACCACTTGCCGCTGATCGCGGCTCTGGGCGGCCCGGAGACGATGTATCCGGAGTTCGAAAAGGTGATCAAGAATCCGCCGCCCACTTCCGACCGATCCGTTCGCAGCGCGATGAAGTGGTGCCGATGCCGGTAAAGAACGAGGCGCAGAACCCCAATCCAACCGACGGCGAAGTTCACGTTCTTCCGGTACAGGGCAACATCTACATGCTGGTGGGCGCGGGCGGCAACATCGCGGTGCAGGTGGGCGACATGGGCGTGCTGATCGTGGACACGGGCCTGGCACAAGATGCCGACAAAGTCATCGCGGCCATTCGTAAGCTGGCGCCGGACAAACCGCTGCAGTACATCATCAATACGCACGTGCATCCGGATCACACCGGCGGGAATGAAAAGCTGCGGGCCGCCGGAGTCACCATCACGGGCGCCAACGTCACCGGCGACATCGCCGATGCCGTCCAAGGGCGCGGCGATTATCGCCCAACAAGCATGTTCTGGATCGGATGAGCGCGCCCAGCGGACAGCAAGCGGCCGCGCCGGCCGGAGCCTGGCCCACCGACACATTCCTGGGCGATCGCAAGACGCTGTGGTTCAACGATGAATCGGTGGATATCCTGCATGAAAAGGCCGCCCATACCGACGGCGACAGCATCGTGTTCTTCCGCCACTCCGACGTGATCAGCACCGGCGATATTTTTGTCACCACCGGTTACCCGTTCATCGACCTCGCGCGCGGCGGCAGCATTCAAGGGCGAGCTGGACGCCCTGAACAATCTCCTGGACCTCGCCATCTCCAAGCACGACGAAGAGGGCGGAACCTATATCATTCCGGGCCACGGGCGTCTGTGCGATCGGTGGGAATTGATCGAATATCGTGATATGGTTACTATCATTCGCGATCGGATTCAGGCCGACATCAAAAAGGGCATGACGCTGGACCAGGTCAAGGCCGCTCGGCCCACCATGGATTACGATGCCCGGTATGGCGCGGACAAAGGATTCGGCACAACGGACCAGTTTGTCGAGGCTGTATACAAGAGTTTGGGCGGGAAGTAAGGGCTGTATGCAGAGCGGCTGTGGCAGCGTTATATTATGAAGTTTAGCCGGGAAGGGAACATTTCTAGTCGGGAAGGAAACATGATGAAACGAACACTGTTGTTCTTGGTTGTTGCTGCGGCATCCGTGTTGAGCACGCAGGTGAATGTGTATGCCCACCACTCTTTTGCTGCCACCTATTTCGAGGACAAGACGGTCACGATCGAAGGTAAGCTGGTGCAGTTCCTGTACCGCAATCCGCATTCGTTTGTCCACGTCGAAGCTCCAGACGAAAAGGGCGAAATGCAGACTTGGGCGGTGGAATGGGGCGCGGGCGGGCAATTGAGCCGCGACGGCGTGACGCGCGAATCGCTGAAGCCCGGCGACCACGTGATCATCAAAGGCAACCCTGGCCGTAACCCGGATGATCACCGCATCCGCATGCAGAGCATCACGCGGCCGGCAACCGACAGGCTGCTGAATTTAACTGGAAGGGCGTCGTTCAGTAAGCGACGCCACGGACCGAACGTGCCGAGGGACGCGGTCCCGACAACGATGATGCATCACCTACCCCGATGTGGGACCGCGGGCTTCGGCCTCGTGTTCGCTGCGCTGTTCAGCCGTGCCGGCGTTCGCGCAAGTGGACTTCACCGGCGAGTGGTCGCCTTTGTATCACGAGGACGGCCCCGAACGCCTGCCGGGGCCTGAGTTGGGTGATTACACCGAATTGCCCATCAACGCAGCGGCGCGCATGGCCGCCGATACCTACGACGCCGACCGCATTTCGGTCGTGCCCGAGTATCAATGCCGCCCGCACGGCGGCGACTATTCCATGCGCGGGCTCGGCAACCTGCGGATCTGGCGGGAAATCGATCAGAACTCCGAAAAGCTCGATCGCCTTCCACACGCATTTGCTGGCTTGGGATAGCGAGCGCACCGTTTGGATGGACGGCCGTCCGCATCCGCCCGACTACGCGCCGCACACCTGGCAAGGCTTTTCCACCGGCGTGTGGGATGGCAACATGCTGACCATCACCACCACGCATTTCAAGACCAATTACATGCGGCGTAACGGCGTTCCCCGCAGCGACAAAGCTGTCTTGACGGAACATTGGATGCGTCATGGCGATTACCTGACAGTGGTCACCGTGATCGAAGATCCGGTGTATCTTACCGAGCCGCTGGTCCGCAGCGACAACTGGTATTTGGACCCGGGCCAGAACATCGGCATTTTCGGATGCGAGTACGCGCCCGAAGTTCCCCGGCCGGAAGGCACCGTGCCGAATCACCTGCCCGGCCAGAATCCCTACCTGCATGAGTTCGCCGATTGGTACGGCCTGCCATATGAAGCCACGCGCGGCGGCGCCGAAACGTTGTACCCCGAGTATCATGAAGAAAATCGCCGGCGAATATCATCCGCCCGACCAATGCGAACGCTACTGCAAGTGCACGTCTCTGTTCGACTGCAACGTTACGTCCAAGTGAATATGAGGAAGAATCGCTGGCTTGCATTTCTGCGCTCGCCGCCGCGGCTGCTTGTTTTGCGCAGCCACCCCAACAGAATCCCGACAACGTTAAGCTCACGATGGCGCACGTCCAAGGCTCCGTCTACGTGCTGATGGGCGACGGCGGCAACATCACGGTCCAGGTTGGCAAAGACGGCGTTGCGATGGTCGACACCGGCTTCGCGCCTCTAGCCGAGAAGGCCATGGGCGAGATCCGGAAGCTATACGACGGCCCGGTTCGCTGGATCGTCATTACGCACGTCCACGCCGATCACACCGGCGGCAATCGCCCAAATTGCGAAGCTCGGCATGACGCGCGAATCCAGTGGCGGCGCCGCGGATCGTGGCGCAATCCAACGTTCTGAACCGCATGACCGGCCCCCAGCCGAACAACCAGCCGAAGATCCCGGAAGAAGCGTGGCCCAATGACGAATACTTCCTCCCGACCAAGGATTTTTTCTTCAACGGCGAAGCGGTGGTGGTCTATCATGTCCCCAGCGCGCACACCGACGGCGACAGCCTCGTGTTTTTCCGCCGGTCCGACGTGTTGAGCACGGGCGATGTCTTCACGCCGGGCAGCTATCCGATCATCGACCTGGCGCGGGGCGGAAGCGTGGAAGGCGAGATCAACGCGTTGAACAAGATTATCGATATCACGGTCCCCGCCAAATATCAGGAAGGCGGAACCATGGTGATCCCGGGCCACGGGCGCCTTTGCGACGAGGCCGACGTGGTGGAGTATCGCAACATGCTCACGGTTATTCGCGACCGTTTCCACGACATGATCAAGAAGGGCATGACGCTCGAACAAGTGAAGGCCGCCAAGCCCACGCTCGACTACGATACGCAATACGGCTCCACTACCGGATTTTGGACCACCGACATGTTCATTGAGGCTGTGTACAAGAGCCTGAGCGACGAAAACTGTGAGCGGGAACAAGTAATGCGCAATCGACTGCTTGTCCTCGTCCCGCTCGCTGCGGTATCGCTGCTCGCGCAGGGCGTCCCTCCACCGTCTGGAATCGGCCCTCCTGGCGGACCGCAGGCTCCGAAATCCGGCGCAAGCAGCCGCACCGGTGGATTTCACGGGCTATTGGGTGTCGGTGGTCTCGGAAGACTGGCGCTGGCGCATGGTGACGCCCATCAAGGGCGATTTCGCCAGCATACCGCTGAACAACGAGGGCCGCGCAATCGGCAATGCCTGGGATCCCGCAAAGGATACAGCGGCCGGCGAGCAATGCAAGTCCTATGGCGCGCCCGCGATCATGCGAGTGCCAGGACGCGTGCACATTAGCTGGGCCGGCGACAACACGCTGAAGATTGAAACGGACGCCGGAACGCAGACCCGGCTGTTCCACTTCCCGCAGACGACCCGGTAATCGGTCTTCCGCCGGCGCTCAACGGCGCGCGCACCTGGCAAGGATACTCCTCCGCCAATTGGGAACGCCCCGTGCGAGGCTCAGGCGCCCCCGGCTTCGGACTCGGTGCAACGCGGGAAGGCGCCCATGGCAAGTCACTCGAAGTGGTCACCACGCAATTGCGCGCCGGCTACTTGCGCAAAAACGGCCCGCCGTACAGTGAAAACACCGTGCTCAAGGAATACTATGATCTTCACAAGGAGCGCGATGGCGACACTTGGTTTACGGTGACTACGATCGTCGAAGATCCCAAGTATCTGACCGAGCCGTTCGTCACCAGCACCGATTTCAAGAAGATTCCCGACGGCGCCGGATGGAGCCCGAGCCCCTGTGTCGCAAAGTAGATTGGAGACAACATGAACCGCAAATTACTCGCCGCCGTACTGCTGATCGCGGCATCTTCCACGCTGCACGCGCAGTTTGGCCCTCCCCCGCCCCAAGCGCCGCGCCCGGCCAAACAGGTCGCCCCGGAAGATTTGACAGGCTACTGGGTATCCATCGTGACGGAGGACTGGCGCTGGCGCATGGTCACTCCCGCCAAGGGCGATTACGCGAGCGTCCCGCTGAGTCAGGCCGGCCGCAAAGCCGCCGATGCCTGGGATCCTGACAAGGACACCGACGAAGGCAACCAGTGCAAGGCGTATGGAGCGGCGGCCATCATGCGCGTGCCTGGACGTCTTCACATCGCCTGGGTGGATGACGACACGCTCAAGATCGAGGCCGACGCCGGAACCCAGACCCGCATGTTGCACTTCAATGCCAAACCAACCACCGCGGAAGCCCGCGAGTTGGCAGGGCTATTCGGTTGCCAGCTTGGGACGGTCTGCGTCCTCCTCGCACGCCGGGGTGGCCCGCCGCCTGCCGGTGGTTCGCTGAAGGTTGTTACTACGAACATGAAGCCCGGCTATCTGCGCAAGAATGGCGTGCCATACAGCGGCAACACCGAACTAACCGAGTACTTCGACCGCACCAACGAACCCAACGGCGATTCCTGGCTCGTCGTAACCACCATCGTGCACGATCCGGCGAATCTCTATCAGGACTTCGTCACCAGCACGCACTTCAAAATGGAGAAGGACGGCTCGAAGTGGAGCCCGTCGCCCTGCGAAGCGAAGTAAATGGAATTTTTCACGCTCATGTCGACGTCTTATCCTCCGATTATCGGAGGAGACGTCGTGAAACTGATCGCCGTTGCCCTCCTCGCCGCCACAATTGCCGCGGCACAAACGCACCAGCACGGCCCGCCGGAAACCAAGGGAATCGACCTCGCCAAACTTCCGCCGCCGCAACGGATCGAGGGCATCGGCGAGGCTCACATCCCGATCACGACGAAATCGCCGGAGGCCCAACAGTGGTTCGACCAAGGGCTCGCACTGCTGCACTGCTTCTGGGACTACGAGGCGGAGCGCGCTTTCGAGCAAGCCGTCCGGCTGGATCCCGATTGCGCCATGTGCCACTGGGGGCTGTTTCAGGCCCTCGATTTCTCGGGCGAACACGATCAGGCCAAAGCAGAACTGGCGCGCGCCAAGGAACTCGCGCCAAGGCATCCGACCGCGAGCAGCGCTACATTCGCGCCAGCACAGAACAACAAGACAAGAAGGGCGAGGAGGCCACCCAAGCCTTCATCAAGGAAATGGAGGCGCTCGGAAGCCCGCTATCCCGACGATCTGCAAGCCAAGCTCCTGCTCGCCGGCACTTGATCAGCGGCTACGACAACAAGGGCGATCCGCTCCCGGGAGCGCTCTATGGGCAGGCGCTGTCTGCGCAATCTTGCTGCGGGATTATCCAGACAACGCCGCCGCCAACCATTACTGGATTCACGCGGTGGAAGGAAGCGATCATCCGGAGTGGGCGCTCGAAAGCGCGGAAAAGCTCGGAAAGCTTGCGCCTAGCTCAGGGCACGTGGTCCACATGCCCGGCCACATCTTCTATCGCGTGGGCGACTACGAGCGAGCGCGCGAGATTTTTCTGGAAGCGGCGCGCGTGGATCGCGACTACATGGACAAGCAGCACGTCAGCATTCGCGATGACTGGAACTACGCGCACAACCTGAGCTACTTGATCGCCGACTGCGCCGAAGCCGGCCGCTACAAGGAAGCGCTCCAGCATGCCTCCGAGCTGCAAGGGACGGCGGACGACCCGGATCAATCCACGAATCCGGGCTTCTACATTCTGCAAGTCGGCAGTTCCGCGGCGCGTCTCGCCATTCGTTTCGGCGCATGGGACGACGCCATCGAAACAGCCCATCAACTTTGGCGTTCCCGACGCCAAGCTCAGCGTTGCCGCGCGCGGGTATCGCGACGGACTGGTCGCCTACGCGCGGGGGATGAAGGCTGCCGAATCGGGACGATCTGGCCGAGGCAGACCGGCAATCCGCTCAGCTCGATGCATCGCTGTGGCGCCTGTCGCAGGAGAAAGTCGAGGATCAGGCCAAGGGCGTTCGCGATCGGGTGGTCAAGATTCTGGCGACGGCGTCGCTCGATCTTCGCGGAAATCTCGCGGGCTACCGGCGCGATTTCGAAGATGATGCAGCTATTGCTTGATCAAGCCGCCGATCATGAGCGCGAACTCGGCTATTCCGAGCCGCCGACGTACGCGCGGCCAGAGTCGGAAGCGTTGGGTTATGCGCTGATCCGCGCCGGAAAGTATTCCGACGCCCGCGAAGCATTCAGCAAGGAACTTCACGAACGGCCGCATTCCGGCTTCGCGCTCTACGGAATCGCTTTGGCCTGGGATCGCGAGGGCAACAGCGCCGAGGCCGCCAAAGCCTATCGCGAATTCCTGGACACCTGGAAAAACGCCGATCGTGATCTTCCGCAGATCCGCGCCGCCGAATCTCGTCTTACTTCTGGCCGCTAAGGCTCTTGTACGCCGCTTCCACGAACATATCCGTAGTCCAGAAGCCTTTGGTTGAGCCATACACCGGATCGTAGTCGCGCGTGGGACGCGCCGCCTTCACCTGATCCAGCGTCATGCCCTGCTTGATCATGGCTTGAATGCGGTCGCGCAGGATGGTGACCATCTCCTGATAGAACACCACGTCGGCCTGATCGCACAGCCGGCCATGGCCCGGAATCACCATCGTCCCGCCTTCCTGCTTGCCAGCCGGAATGGTGAGCGCAATCAAGCGATTCAGTGCGTCGACGATCCCTTCAGGCTGCCGCCTCGGGCCAGATCGATGATCGGATAGCCCGTAGTGACGAAAATATCGCCCGTGCTCACCACATCCGACCGGCGGAAGAACACGAAGCTATCGCCATCGGTGTGCGCCGCGGGCTGATGAATCACCTGAATGCCTTCGCCGTTAAAGTAGAAATCCTTTTCGTCGGTGAAGGTGTCGGTTGGCCAGGCGCCCGAGGGATACGCGGCCTGATTGCCATCCTTCATGCTCATGCGATCGAGAATCGTTTGGTGCGCGATCACCGTCGCGCCCTTGCCCGCGTCGGCGATGTCACCTGTAACGTTGCCGCCCACGATGGTGCTGCCCAGCCCCGCGATTTTCTCGTTGCCGCCAACGTGGTCGGCATGCACGTGCGTGTTGATCACATACCGGATCGGTCCATCGGAGATTTTCCGGATCGCCGCCACCACCTTGTCGCTCATGTTCGCCAGGCCCGTATCCACCATCAGCACGCCTTCCTTGTCCACTTGCAACGTGATGTTGCCGCCGGCGCCGCTCAACATGTATACGTTGCCCTGCACGTGCTGGACGTGGACTTCGCCGCTAGTCGCGTTCTCGGGACGGATCGCATTCTCCTCGGCTGCGGGAGGCGCATCGGTAGCCGTCACGATCGCTGCCACATTCGGGGTCGCCGGAAACGTCTTCATCGTTTTCATGTATTCGGGATACATGGTTGCGGCCCCGCCGCGCGTCGCTTCAAACGGAACGTGGAATCGATTCGCGAACTCAGTCAGAAATGCGTTGTCGCCCGGCAGATGGTTGGGCACGGTTCCGCGCGGACGCGGCACTTCAACGACGGACTCGCAGGGATACGGCGCGATCGCCTGGCGGGCGTCATAGAGAAAATCGGTGGTGCGCACAAACGGCTCCGTAAGGTAATCCGGATCGTTAATGATCACCATCACCGTCAGACGATCGCCATGCCGGAACAAATGTTCGGTAATAGTGGCATTCTCGCTGCGCGGGATTCCGTTGCGGCGGATCCAGCCTTCCTTGAGATGCGTAGTCGTGATCGTCAGAACGTCGCCGTCCCAGTCGCCCGTGGAAAATCCTTGCCAGGTGTGCGCAGCGTCCGCCGGCGGATGCGGACGGCCATCCATCCAAATGGTTCGTTCGGGGGCTTGCCAGGAGATATGGGTGTGATAGGCGATCAGCCTTTGCGTGTCGCGGTCCACTTCCTTCGAGATGCGGAGGTTCGCGGGTCCACGCCAGGCGTAGTCGGACGGATGAGGCCGGCACTGATTCTCAGGCAGCGTGAGCAGCGACGCGTCCCAGCTATCGCCCCGGAGGCGCGCGGCGTTGTTGATCGGCAGCCCGAGATAATCGCCAATATCCGGCCCGGGAATGCGCTCTAGAAAATCTTCGTCGAACTGCGGCGCCCACTCGCCGGTTGGATCCATCTGGGCGAAGCCTGGAACACTCGCCAAAATCGCCGTCAGCAAAAGCAGCTTGGCATTTCGCATCGCACACACCTCGCGTCGGTTCACATGCTATCACGAAGGTTTGGCGATGGCTTGCGGGAACCGCACATTCATGAACAGAATCATGACACTCGGCGCGGAGGCCGGATTTCTAGCGCAAAATCGTTGCTATCGCGGTCACTTTTTCCTCGAACACGCCCCGGATCGAGAGCGGCTCCAGCGCCTCGCGCATGGCTGACTCAAAGGCTGGCCGCCGGTCGCCCAGCACCTCGGGTGACGTTGTGGACATGGAGAGTGCGCGGCCGATTAAGTCGGGGATGGTCACTTGATGACTCTCCGTCACCTCGACATCTTCCACCTTTTGGAATCGCGATCCCCGAAACCACTCCGCGAAATCGATGTGGTAGCGCGACTCATCGGGATCGGACGACCAGGCCCGCCGGATCTCGTGGAACTTGCCGTTCCAGCCGTGGACCGCCGCGCCGAACGCTTTGGTGCCGCAAATGGCGATCCAGCCGTTTTCGGCGACGATTCGCTCCAGCACTGCTAGCGTTTCGTCACGATCGAACCAATGCAGAGCTCGGCCGATGGTCACAGCTTGAAAGACCCCGAGATCGGCGGGAAGCTCCTCGATTCGAGCTTGGATCAGCTCGATGTGAACGCCCGCCCTGGCCGCTTCCACGCGGGCGGCCGCAAGCATCTCGGTCTCCACATCGACGCCCACGCACGATCGCACGTAAGGGCGCGAAGCCGATGGCCAGCGAGCCCGGCCCGCACCCGATATCAATGAGTCGCTCGCTGTGCTGAAGACCCTCGCGCCGCGCCATCTCGTGAAAGAAGCTAGCTCGGGTATGGCTCGCGATATCGCGCGTAGAAGGGAACGGTAGAATCGAAGCGTCCCACGGCAGAACATCGAATTTTAACAAGCGTACGAGCCGGAGGCTTCCGATGAGGCCCGGCATTCTCAAAATCGCGCATATCGACACCGGCAGAGATTTTCGCGGCGGGCAGGATCTTCTGTTATCGCTGGCGCGAGGGCTTGCGGCAGCGGGGCCATCGTCAATTGATTGTTTGTCCGATCGGCAGCCCGCTCGCCCAGCGGGCCGCGGCCGAACAGTTCGAATTGGCGCCGCTGGGTGCGGGCACGATTACCAGTTTGCGCCGGCGGTTGTCTTCCGAGCGCTTCGATATCGTGCATGCGCACGATGCGCAGAGCGCAGAACATTGCGGTTCTTGCATCGGCCGGACTGCCCCTCAGGCGCGTCGCCAGCCGTCAGGTGGCCTTTCGGCCGCGGCATCCGCTGATCCATCGCTGGAAATACGGAAAGACAGCGCATGGGATCATCGCGAACTCAGAATCGGTGCGGCGGGTTCTGATTGCGTCGGGCATTTCGGGCGTGGACATTGAAGTGATTCCACCCGGAATCGACTTGCCCGTGGAGCTTCCTAGCGCCGAGCTCGCGGTCTCAAGCGCGCGCGCGTTGGGGTTTCGCCTCCGGCGACTTTCGTTGTCGGACACGCCGGCGCGTTTACGCGAGAGAAAGGCCAGGACATCGCGCTAGAAGCAGCTCTGGTTTTGGCGCCCAGGCTGCCGCAGTTAAGAATGCTGTTCGCGGGCGACGGACCGGAGCGATCGAATCCGCGGATGATCGAGCTGGCCAGGCAGGCCGCCGCGATCGCAGTCCTGCCCGGATTCCTGGACGACTTAACCGAATTCTACGCCGCTCTGGATCTCTTCATCATGCCGTCGCGATCGGAAGGCTGGGGTCTCGACAGCTCTTCGAGCGATGGCCAATGGCCTCGCGGTGATCGCGACCGACGTCGGCGGGCTTCCGGAATTAGTGGAACACGGCAAGACGGGCTGGCTGGTTCCGTCCGATTCGCCGACAGCACTAGCGGATGCGATGTGGAGCCGCGGCGTCGGATCCCGCGCGCCGGTGTGAATTCGGCCGCAACGCGCGCGAGCACGCGATGCAATTTTCCATCGAGCGAACGGTGGAACAAACCGAGCAATTCTATGCGCGGTTGCTGGCAGCTTCCCAAACCGCCACGTAGCCGCAGCCCATCACCGCGAGAAACATCGCCAGCACTTCGCTGTTGTTCAGGTTCCAGGAATAGAAGCCGCTGACCAGCACCGCAATCGTCACGGCCACCGCCGCGTGCAAGATCCACCGTTCGCTCGGCGTCCGGCGGCAAGCGGCGCAAAGCGCGCACGAAATCGAACAAAGCCCAACCGATCATCCAGAACAACGCCAGCGCCGTGGGGACGCCGCGTTCGGCTGCGTACTGCAAGTAGTCGTTTTCCAAATGGCCGTAGTATTCGGTGGACGCGCGGAGCGGGCATGTCCGGCCGGATGTAGTCCCGATATTGCCGCGAGACCTGTTCGGGTCCGACGCCCAGCCAGGGATGCGCCTTGATCATCTCCCAACCGATGCGGCGCAGCTCGGCGCGATGCGCGTTTGAATCGGTTTGGCCGGGATGGGGAGCAACAGCCGAGAAGGCGCGCTCGCGAAGACCGAGCGGATTTACCAAAGCAGCACGAATCCGATGAGCAGGGGCAGCATCAGCAGCACCCACGGTTTCCAATACCAGATCAAATATACGCCGCCGCAAAGTGCGCCCAACCACATGCTGCGCGTCCAAGTGGCTGCGAGCGCCGCGGCAATGGGAATCGCGGCCGCCATCGACCATTCCACCCAGGTGCGGTCCGTGCGCGAAGAAAACGAGGGCTCCGATCAGCAGCAAGGCCATCATCAACTCGCCGCCCAGCGTCATCCAGTGACCCATGAAACCCGTCACCCGCGCGTCGATGTAGAAGGCGTAAAAGTCCGGATGCGGCTGCCCTGCCGCATGGTATTCGGACTCGAAAAAGTTGACGCGCGACTGCAGGAGTTGTTTGATAGCCCAGAGCGACGAAAGCGCCGCGGCCAGCGTCCAGCCCAAGGCAACCCAGCGGATCTGGCGCGCGGTTTCGAAGGCGCTGGTCACCAGAAACAACATCAGGTAGACGTAGAATTTTCTCACCTGCGGGAGCCCCTCGCTTGCGTGGCCCGATGCGGCGAGCGACACGAGCGTTCCCAGCATAAACAAGGACAATGGAACCCAAACCGGTGGAATACGCCACGGGCGGCGCGCGATAAGCAACGCAACCAGCGCCGCTGCCATTAGAATCTCGAAGGCGCGGATGGAAACTATGGTAGTAACCGCGGCCGCACCCGCGAGAAAAAGCGGCGCGGTCTTCCGTCGAAACGTAACGAAGTTGCCCACTGCGTCAAGCTCGGTCAACGATCGGCGCCTGTCAGTTTCCTTTCTTGAAAACCACGTCTCTGGTGCCGCCCCGAGGCCCGGTAAGCGTGAGCTTCAATTCGCCGCCCGAAAGCGTGCCTTTGTACTGCTGCGTGATACTCTTGCCATTCGCGTTACGGACGACCTTAAACGATACGGAGGAGCCGTTGATCGTTCCGTCTGAAATATTCGCCGTGCCGCGGCGGCCTTGCATTGAACCGGCCAATTGACTGCCGTTCGCTTTGAGCATCAGGGTTTGGGTCACTTCGCCCTTTTTGCCCTCCACCTGAGCTGTCCACTTGCCATCGATGTCGGCGGCAGAAGCCAGCCAGCAGGTCAGCGCCATCACGCCAACAAGCGCCAGTATTTGCTCTCTTCATTTGTTTTCTCTCTCCTTCTGAGCCAACATAACAGATGCCGATTCCGAAAGGCTACGCGCATTCGAAACAGCAGCAGATCCAGGCTGAACGTCAATCGCATCGCCTCGGCGGGCTGCGAGCGCATCGGCCGGTAAATGGAAAACAAGACGTCGCGAACGGCGGCTGCGTCGAGGTCCGCCACAGTAGTCACGCGGCGGCGATCGGCGAGCGTGAAGTCGCGCGCGAATGTTTCGATGGCTTGGCCGTGCGATCGCGGCCCGTGCCGCGCAGTTCAACCAGATCATCAGGCGCGGGAACGGCGACGATAAGGCGGCCGCCGGCGCGCAGAACACGCCGGAACTCGCCCGAATTCATGCGCGCCGTGATGGACAAGACGAGCCGAGAATGAGCCGTCGGAGTACGGCACGAAGCGATCGGCATTGGCCACGATCCATTCGCACTCCGGGTACCGCCGCGCCGCCGCATCCACGGCCGGAGTCGAGATGTCGACGCCATGCGCCTCGAGGCCGGTCTCGCGGGCGAGCGTACCGAGATAGAATCCGTCACCGCAGCCGGCATCGAGAACGATATCGTTCTTTGACGCGGCCAGGGTCTCCGCGATGCCCTGGAATAGCGGCCCAGTAACGCCTCGATCGTGCAACCGCCGCCGTGCAGCCACCGCCGCGGCTGTGTCGCCGGGCTTCTTGGATCGCCGGTCCTGCGGCTGGAGAAGGTTGATGTACCCGCTGCGCGCCACGTCAAACGAATGTCCGCGTGGGCACGACCAGTCGCCCGTTCTTCGCGCGCCAACGGCATGTGGCAATCGCGGACGGGGCAAAGGAGCATGCGCCAAGTGTAGTGGATCGCGTGATGGGAGAGAATAAGGAAATGCGAAAGAGAATTGTCGGCTCGCGGGCTGCGGTTGCCACGCCGGGTTCCGGTCCCCGCTGGATGGATCTCGGACAGATGGCGACGGTGGAAGTCACCTCCGAGGATCCGGCCTTTCCAATCGAATCCGTGTTCACACCCGATGGCGGTCCAGGCTGGCGGGCGTCGCAGAAGGGCGAGCAGCAAATCCGCCTCATCTTCGATCAGGCAGTTGCGGTGCATCGTATCCAACTTCATTTTCTCGAACCGGCGCGCGACCGTCTGCAGGAATTCACGGTTCGATGGTCGGCGGCGGATGGCGGGGAGCCCAAAGAGATCGTGCGGCAGCAGTGGAATTTCAGCCCGGCAGGCTCTACCAGCGAGCTCGAAGACTATGAAGTTAATCTGGACGGCGTGTCCACTGTGGAATTGATCATCCGGCCGGATCTAACGCATAACGACGCGCTGGCGACTCTGGCCGCGTGGCGTGTGGCTTGATTCAGGTTATTATTGCAGCCGCGCCGCAACCAGCCGGACCGATTCGAGGAATTTGGACGCAGTCGTGTTGCTCGATAACTCCGGACCGGCAACCTGCGGCCTGCGGCGTCGAAGCCACTCGACAGCCCAGCGGCCTCCCTCGTAAGAACGCCAGTATGGGTTCGTGCGGAGCAAGTCGTTCCGGGCGCTCAAGACTTCGCGCCGCGCAAAACGCTGCAGCTTGCCGCCATGTTCGGGAAGCGACGCGGTATCGACGGTCTCGGTGGCGAGGCGCGGCTCGCGACAGCCGTTCAACTCAACCACCGCCATGCGCCCATCCGTGATAATAGGATCGCCGGTGGCGTTGTGGGCGAAGCGAGGGAAGTCCGGCCGGTCCGTCCAGTCCAGCACATTCCCGCACGCAGTGAACGCCAAATCATAAGCGACTTTGTCCCGTTCCTGGTCGACGTCCTCCTCGATCTTATGCGAGAGCTTGCTGCCCGGCCGCATATACGCAAAGTCGACATCGTGGGTCGCCGCTCCGATCCAGATCTCGCGGCCCTGCCACGCGGTGGCCGCCTTCCACATTCGGATATGGTGGCGCTTGGAAACGTCATTCAGACCCTTTTGCCAGGTCATATCCGGCCCGGCTCCATCCAGCAACAATAGAGACATCGGCGCCGCGACATCCCCCCGAAGCTCGGCAACCGCGCGGATCCAACTGATGCGGTCACGAAGGGACGGAGGACTTGCTTGTGTCCAGCCGGCGGCGCTGAAAGCCGCGGCGATCTCATCTCGCGAGCCGACAAACAGAACATTCGTAACGTCCGATGACCGGCCGGAGCCTGGGGCCTGCGTGCGATACGGCATGGCTGCAACCGTGCGCGCCAACTCATCGCGCTCGTCATCGGTCAGTTGCATGGGCTGGCCCGCGTCCCATTGCCCGGAGTTGAGGGGCGCATCCAGACTCAGGGGTTCGGTTAATTTCAGCGTGAGTTCGACGCCCGCCGGGTAATAGATTTCCGGCTCTGGAAGCTCCATCACAAGCGATCTGATCGCCCACTCCGCGAGTTCCGCGTGCACTTCCCACTGCAGCATGGTTCTGATGTAACCACTCACCCGGTAACATAGGCTGCCCGTCGAGCGCACTCCCTGGATGCGCCCCTCGCGCGTCACGCGCTCGCGGCTATTGTCTACCGCCGCCACCTGCGCGGAAACGGGCACGGCACTTCCGTCCAAAGGAGTCAGTTGGCTGAATTCCAAATCGAGCGCCGCCGTTTCGTGGCGCACGCCGAAACCCACGCGAGTAACAGCCTTCACCTTCCCGGAAATAGTGCTTCCGGCTTGCAATACAGTTTGGCCGTCCGCCAGGACCGGAGCAATCAGCACTGCGCTGACTGGCGATCCAGGAATGCTTGCGTACGAGCCGACCGCGGAGGTGAGCCGCACATGAAGTTGCGTGCCTTGGGGCAACGATCGAACGGTCAGTGCGGTGATCGCCAATAGAACACTGAGCAGCGCAGTCATCATGTCCGACAATTTCCTTTTGCGTCCGTCCGCGCCGCGGGGCGCCGATCGTTAGCCATGGGCATCAGTGTACTCTATTGCTCACAGCCGTGACGCGAGCCGCCGCCTCTGGCCAATCCCGAACCAAACTTTGATGTCTTACTTAGGATTTCGTCGTAATCCTAAAACACTTTAGGGCGCTAGAGTTCCAGTTGTCCCTGGAGCTGCATCTGCTCGGAATAGAAAAACCGGGACAAGAAAAGCCGTCCGATCTGGGCCATGAACAAGAGCCTTCCGTCTTGTCGAGCACGTTGGGAACATCCGTTTCGCCTGCCCGCTGTTCCGCGGCGCGGACGGATGAATCAATCGGGGAGGAGTCCGCGGCTACGAGCAGAACTGCGGCGGGAGGAATGAGCCCAACCGCGTTGTCCGATCCATATGCCTCCGGGCCTCCCTACGCCACGCCTGCATTTAGTCAAGAGCTCGCCTTCGCAATCCCTGACGTCGCTTTTGCGATTAGACTCCGGCGTCCCTGAGGTCCTTCGCCGGCAGAGCTACCCGGAGTGCGTTGAGCACGGCGGCAACGTCGATGAGCTCCTGAGTGATCGCGCCGGCGACCGGCGGTAGGTACCCCGCGGCGGCCAGCAGCATCCCCACCATGCTCAGCGCCATGCCGCCCACGGCGCTCTGAAGACCGATCACGCGCATGCGGCGGCCGATATGAATCAGCTCGTCGACCTTGCCCAACGAGGTTTCGAGCACCACGGCGTCCGCTGCTTCCGCCGTAATGTCGCTGTTCTGGCCAAACGCCACACCGACCGTCGCCGCCTGCATAGCGGGTGCATCATTGATGCCATCTCCGAGGAACAGCGTTGGCCCTCGCTCGGCTTCCGCCCGGACAATTTCCACCTTTTCCTCGGGACTCTTCCCAAACAGGACCTCGCTGATCCCAACTTCACCAGCCAAATACCGGACTTCCTCCTCGCGGTCGCCCGACACCAGCATCACTTTCTCGACATGGTGACGCGGCGCAAGGTGTCCGACAAACGCGCCGCTTTCTTTGCGTGGTGCGTCATGGAAACGAAGGGTGGCTGCATATTGACCGTCGATCAAAAGGATGCACTCCATGCCTGCCTTAGCGGGCGGGAGTTGCGATGCCTCCGCTCCACCTGATTCCAGTACCGCCTTGCGCCCCGTAATTCGAACCAAGCTCGGCCCGATCGAACCCATCAGACCCTGGCCGGGCTTCTCGCTGATTTGCGATACCTGAGCCAGATCGGCGCCCTCCCGCCGCGCTGCCTCAAGGACGCTTCCCGCCAGGGGATGCTTGGAGTATTGTTCCAGACTCGCCGCCATCCTCAGGACCTGTTTACGATCGATTTTTGGCGCGCATAGAATCTCGGTCAGAGCGGGCCGGCCATAGGTAAGCGTACCGGTCTTATCGAAAATAACCGTCCTGCAGGAGCCGATCCTTTCGAGCATGGCAGGCCGCTTGATGATGATGGCACGGCTGGCGGCAACCGAGATAGCGCCGATAATTGCGACCGGAATCGCAAGCAGTAACGGGCAAGGAGTTGCGATCACCAGGACCGCGAGAAAACGTTTCGGATCATGTCCGATCACCCAGCCCAGCGCTGCGACGGTTAATCCAAGCACGCGTATACCAGGCGCCCAGCCGGTCCGCAATGCGCCTCATCCGCGGGCGATTGGCCTCGGCTTCCTTCATCACTCGCATGATCTTGGCGTAGCGCGAGTCGGTTGGAAGCTTGCTGGTCGAGATCGTCAGTGCGGCCTCGCCATTGACGGCTCCCGAAAGAACCTCCGCCCCCGGCACCTTCGCAATGAGATACGGCTCACCGGTGAGGTAAGACTCATCCATCGTCCCGCGGCCTTCCACCACCACGCCATCCACCGGGCAGATTTCGTGCGGGAAGACAACGATTCGGTCCGAGACGGTCACTTGATCGAGACTGATATCGGCGATGTGCAAATCGGTGAGCTTGTGAGCGATGCTGGGCATCCGCTTGGCGAGTGCCGCCAGCACGGAGGACGCGCGCCTGGTTGCGTAGCTCTCCAGCGCCGTTCCGCCGGACAGCATGAGAACGACAATTGCTCCGGCCAGGTACTCTCCTAGTACAGCGGAAGCCGCGATCGACAGGCCTGCCAGAAGGTCGGAGCCAAACTCTCGCCGCAGCACCCTGCGCAGCAGGTCGAGCAGCAGCGGCGCTCCGCCCAGAATCAGAATCAAGATAACGGGGGCGTTGTATTGCCGCGCTGAGGCGTGCAAACCGAACCTGGCGATCAGATAGGCGAGAATTCCCACTACCGCCAGCAAAGCGATGCAGGTTTCTTTAGACCATTTCTCTTTATCGTCTTGGTTGCCGTCCTTGCTCATAATTCCCGCATCCGAGCCGACAATCATTGTTTGGCAGCCACGCTTATGAGAGGCATGTGGGATGCCAACCAGTGTTTGATCCGATTCCGTAGTTCGTCCTGTGTGAAATCACTCATACAACAGGACCTGTCAGCGGAATTCAACCCGCGCGCTGGCTTGACCGCACCATCCCTCTACGCGCTAAGTGTGGCAGATGGCGTGCTTATTCCGGGGTGAAAGGCGGTTCCAATGCGGGCTTTCCAAAAGATCCTCTTCCCGATTGATATGTCGGATAGCTGCACGGCGACAGCTCCATTTGTCGAGGCGATGGCCAAGAAATATAAGGCCGAGGTTACGTTGCTGCACGTGCTCGAAATGCCCTCGGGTCTGATTCCCGATTGGTACGGAGGCGCCGTGCCGGTGATCGACACCACCGCAATCTGGGAGGCCGAAACCGAGGCAGCCCAGTCGTACCTGACGGACAAATTCCAAGGTCTCAAAGTCCAGCGCGTAGTGATCGAAGGCGATGCCGCGAGGACCATCGACGACTATGCCCAGGAGAACGGCATGGACCTGATCATGATGCCGACTCACGGATATGGGCTCTTCCGCACTTTGCTGCTGGGATCGGTGACGGCTAAGGTCCTGCACGATACGCCTTGCCCGGTCTGGACCGGTGTCCATGTGGAAGACGCTCCGGCCGTCTCGCCTGAGTTTGCGGCCATCATGTGCGCCGTGGATCGGACCGAAGACAGCGTCGCGACCATGCGATTCGCCTGCCGGTTGGCGCACGACAATGACGCCAAGCTCTTTCTGGTGCATGCCATCCCCGGAGCCGAGGTTGCGCCAGAAAGATATTTCGACACCGATCTTCGCCAATACCTGGAGCAAGACGCGCGAAAGACCATCGCGCAACTGCAGGAAACCGCCGGCGTCGTTGCGCCGCTTTGTCTGGGAGCGGGTGAAGTTTCGCATGTGGTGCGGGACTCAGCGTTGGGTCACAGCGCAGATCTGGTGGTGATGGGGCGCGGACGGGCGACGCGAACGCTCGGCCGCCTGCGCAGCAATGTGTACTCGATTATTCGCGAAGCTCCTTGTCCCGTAATCAGCGTGTAGCAACGAGGTGACTGGCATGTTGCCCTTCCACAAGATCCTGTTTCCGGTCGATTATTCCGCTCCCTGCCAGGCCATAATCCCGTACGTTCAGGAGATGGCTTGCCACTTCTCGGCGGAGTTGACGGTCGCTCACGCGTATGCGCCGCTCGCCGCGATTGCGAACAGCGAATTGCTCATCACCGATCCTCAGCTGCAGGACAAAGCACGCGCCATCGAAGAGGACCGCTTGCGGCAGTTTGTCTGCCAGTCCTTCGCCGGCCAGAAGGTCGAAGCCACCGTGGAACTGGGAGAACCCGGCGGCGTGATCGACAGACTCGCCCAACAGCAGCGAGCGGACTTAGTAATGCTGGCAACGCGCGGCCATGGTCCGGTGCGCCGGTTCCTGCTTGGATCGATCACGGCCAAAGTACTTCACGACGTCAGCGCCGCCGTCTGGACCGGTGTCGGAGCTGCGCTGGCGGATCATCCAGTGAGAATCCCCTATCAATCCATTGTCTGCGCATTGGATGACAGTCCGGAAGCAGAGGGCGTGCTGCGCGCGGCCGCCTACATCGCCTCCGCGTATCGCGGGCAACTGTGGATCGTGCATGTTGTTCCAACGCCACCCGCCTATCCGGATGTCGACCTGGAAGAACACACCAGGGAACTCACGGAAAGCTCCCAATTCCGATTGCGAGAGCTGAAGGCCAAACTGGGCGTGGACGCTCCACATACTGTGATCGACGCGCTGCTCGCCGAAGGCATCCACCATGAGGTGGTTCGAAGGAAAGCCGATCTGTTGGTCACCGGCCGGGGCCACTCCATCGGAACATTCAGCCGCATCTGGTCGCATCTCTATTCGATTATTCGCGACGCGCCCTGCCCCGTACTCAGCGTCTGACCGCTTCGTTACCAGCGCGGCTCACTAGCCTCACACACTGATCACCGGGCAAGGAGCTTCGCGTATGATCTCGTAGGCAACACTCCGCAGCCGCCCAAATGCCTTATGCAGGACGCCACGCCCGATAACGACCATATCAGCGGAATGGCCCATCGCAGCTTGGCGGACGACGCGTCCCGCCTTGCCCAGTTGCAGGCACACTTCGAAACTCGTTCCAGCTTTCGCCTGCATTGCGCCGATCCGCTCGCGCGCCGCATCGAACAGGAATTCGCGAAAGCTCAGATTGTCTTCGCACTCCTCCGGGCCCTGTACCGCATGTACCAGCCGCACTTCCAGTTTTTGCTCCGGCGCAAACCTGGAAGCCCACTGCAGCACCGGAAGATCCCGTGGATCGTCATCCAGCGCGCACAGGATTCTCTTCCACCGGTCGGGCATGTGCGCCGCGATCTCCTCGGCATGTACGCCGGTCCACACCGGCACGCTCGTGTCGTGCAGCACCTTCGCTGTGACGGAGCCAAGCAGTAAGCGGCGAAAAGAGCCCAATCCGCTGGTGGGCATCATGATGAGGCCGGCGCCGCTGTCGCGAGCGTAATCGACAATCATGGCAGCGGCGTCGCCTTCCTCCAATTCGCCCTTCACCCGCATCCCTGGAAATTCGCGGGCGATGAAGCGTTCCAACGCGATCTTGCCGTTCTCGCGCAGCCGGTCAGCTCCGATGAGCGTGGCCCAAGCTGCGGCTTCCGGAGGCGCAATGCCTATTCCAGACGGCAGATCCACTACGTGCAGGACCGTAAGTTCGGATCCGAAGCGCTGGACCATGGCCCGGACAGACGGCACAATGGCGGTGTTACGCCCGGAAAAATCAACCGGAAACAGAACGCGTTGGAACGTCGGCATGGCTTGGCTCCCTTCTCTAAGTCGTCACCAGGTCTATTGCGCCTGAAGAGCCGCAACCGGATTCACGATCAACTCGTTTTCGACGTCGCCAACTCCCGGTGACGCCCAGGCCGCGCGCTCCGCCTCTTCCCGTTCGATCCAGGATTGCACCGTTCCGCTGAGGATCACGCGGTCGCCGCGGACAGTCACGAAAATGCGATCCGCATCCAGCCGTGCGTTCCGGATCAGAGCGGCCTCAATCTCGCTTTTGACAGCCACCCGCTCCGCGATTGGCCGTACCACGATGTGATTGTTGACATCCCTTACGCCGGCCAAGTACCGCACCGCGCGATCAGCCGACTGCCGCTGATAGTTCCAATTGACCGCACCTTCCAGCGTGACGCGTCCCTTGTCCACGAACACTTGAATGTTGGCATTGGTCAGCAATGTGTTCCACGCAATGGCGTCGGCTGCCGCTCGAGCAATCTCCTGATCGGTCCGGGAGTTAAAGGCCGGCAACGCCACCGCCAGTTCGCAAGCCACCGCTTTCACGCCTCGCACCAGGCCGGCGGCTTTTTCCGCCTCGTGCTTTTCCGGATAGCTTGGGACCGACCCGGTCAGGGTCACGATTCCATCTCTTGCCGAAACATTAATCGCTCGGGCATCGAGCGCGGGCTCCCAATCGAGCGCTTCCTTAACTTCTGTCTTCAGATCTAAGTCGTACATGGTGTACCTCGTTTCTGCGTGCTGCGTGATTCGACGCTGGACGCCAAACCTCACCTGCGGTCTTTCGCGCTGGGTTCGCACGCGGACACTCATTACACTGCGCGTGTATGGCCGAAACTGGGCCATTTGTGAGGCGCATCGGGTCCGTCCTTCGCGTTTACGCACGCATCTCTGCCTCTAGCTACTGCAAACCGCAGACCAACTCTTGCCAGCCGGATTGGTTCGATTCGTGCCAGGGTTTTCCTGGAGGACATCATGACCGACACCAAGATCGAGACCGAACTGACGGCGGAGCCGCTGACCAAGGAAATCATTCAAAACCTGGTTCATACTGCCGGGCCGTGCATTACTTTGCTGTTGCCGCCTTATCGGCCTGGCGAGCCAGGAGAGCCCCCGGCCGCCCTTCTCAAAACGGATCTTCAAGAGGCCGCCAAAAACCTGGCCGCGCGCCGGATTGCGGAGCCGCTGATCACGGATTTGCTGGAGCCGCTGCGCCAGTTGTCCCATGAAGACGAGTCGCTGGCAGGCTCAGGCTTCTCGCGGGTGATCTTTCGCTCCCTCGGGTTGTTTCGCCAATTTGAGCTGCCTGTTCCTCCAGCGCCGGCGCGGGCGTGCACCGTGGGAGATTGCTTTGCGATTCGCCCCCTGCTCGCGTCGCTGGCCCTTCCTTCGCATATCTACGTGCTCGAAGTGACGAAGAACGCCGTGTCGTTGCTGGGCTGCGGCTTCACCGGGATTGCACCAGTCGACTTGCCCCAGGGAACGCCCACTGCGCTGGATGAATACCTGGAATTCAAAGCGCCGGATCACGATCTCGTGAACCGCTCGGCCGCCGGGCCATCCACTGGGGCGATGCGTGGAGTCAAGTTCGGAACCGGTTCCGGGCGCGAGACCCAGCACGCTCACCTGCACGATTTCTATCGAGCGGTGGACCGGGGCGTCAGCGAGCTTCTGCGTTGGAACCAAGCGCCCTTGATCCTGGCCGGAGTAGACGAAGATGTCTCGATATACCGCTCCATCAACACCTATTCCAATCTGCTGGAGCAAGGCATTCATGGCAGCCCAGGCGGAGCAATTCCTCATACGGAAATCTTGCGCCACGCGCACGACATCGCTCTGTTTGACTTTGAGCGCCGGGCCGCTTTCGAGCTCACGGCGTCGAAGGAACACCTGGCGCCGGCTCGCTTCTCTACCGGCCTTGACGCCATATTAGCGGCAGCCGTGGAAGGCCGTGTGAGCGATCTCTATCTGGACGCGAACGCAACTCGCATGGGAACATTCGACGGCAAAGTCTTCGGCGGCGGCACCAATTGGCACGACGAAGATCTCCTCAACGTCGCGGCGGTCGAGACCTTGTTGCGAGGCGGCGCCGTTTGCTCGCTGCCTAGCCACTTGATGCCCGGCGGCTCGGTAGCTGTCGCGGCGTTTCGCTACTAAGAGACAGCACCAATGAAGATTCTGGTTGCTGTGGATTCATCCGACGCAAGCACCATTGCAGCTCGCGAGGCAGCGGCCCGCCCGTGGCCGGCAGGAACTACGGTGCACGTGGTCAGCGTCGTCGAGCCCATCTACGGCTGGAGCGCCCCGGACCTTGAGGAGGCGCTCCGGCAATCCGCCGAACAGACGGTTCATTGCGCGGCTGAGTATTTCAAACAAGCTGGCCTCGAGACCACGGCGGCGGTGCTTACCGGCGATCCCAAAGCTATCATCGTGAACGAAGCCGCGGAATCGCACGCCGGCTTTGTCGTCATTGGCTCGCACAGCACTCACGGCGTCATGCAATTCCTGCTCGGCGGGGTGGCACGGGCGGTGGCCCGCCTGGCGCCTTGCTCGGTGGAGATCGTGCGGAGGAGCCCCGGTCCGGAGACGCTGAAGATCCTCGTCGCAACCGACGGGTCGGAGTGCTCGAAAGCCGCCGCCCGATCGGTCGCCGAGCGGCCTTGGTCCCCCGGAACCCTATTTCGGATCCTAAGCGTCGTGGAGCCGTCGGCTCCATTGCTTCACCCGCCTTACTTCAGCCCCGAAATGATGGAGGAGCTGCGCGGCAAAGATATGCAGCGGGCGCAGCAGGCCGTTACATTCGCGGAGAGCGTCTTGTACGAGGCCGGTATCGAAGCCACCAGCACTGTCGCGGTGCCCGCCGCCACTCCCAAGGAACTGATCCTCAGCGAAGCGGCGGAATGGGGCGCGGACTTGATCGTGGTCGGTTCGCACGGCAGGCGCGGCGTAAACCGCCTCTTGCTTGGAAGCGTCTCGGAAGCAGTCGCCTTACACGCCAACTGCTCGGTGGAAATCATTCGCCACGCCGGCCGGCAAGAGCATTCGATTATCTAGCGGCGCCGAGCCGCGCGGGACGCACATCGGATCTCGTAGGCTCGGCGATCGCTTTTCGCAACCTTTCCAACTCGGCCTGCTCCAATGGCCGCCCAGGATGAGCCTTCAGCAACGGTTGCCTTTGCCGGAATGAAAGCGGCCGGGGCGCGGGGTCCCGGTGTCCGACGACAGTCTGCGTGACCTCTGGGCCCTCGAGTACGAAGCGATCTCTGCGCGGTGACAAGCTTTTCTCAATGGGCGCTATCGGAGGCGCCGTGCCATACACCCGCGCCAGCGATGCCGCACCCGGCAGAATGGCTACCACAGATCGCGCGACCGGCTGGCCACGCAGGAACACGCCGCGCGGCACGGCCGTCACTGCGCCATCCACTGATAGATTCGCGTAGCTTTGACGCAGCCGGTCCATCCCCACGTTCATATTCGCCAGGTACGCGGGGCTGCAGCGATACGGCGGGATGTACACTTCACGCGGGCCCAGCGGAAACCAAGCCAGGCCATGAAGAGCTGGCCGTCCGCCTCCAATGAAGACCGCCAACGCGGGCGCATAGATAGCCGGTGCGTTCCGTGGGCCTGGAATCCAGCTCCATTCGCCATCGAGATAAATCCAGCGCCCGTAGTGAAACGGAGCGAAGCCCCAGGGCGCATCATCGATCCAAGTCCAGCCCCAAAGTTCGACCCACGTCCAGTGACCAAACCGGAAAGGCGCCCACCCCGCGGCCAAGCCGATCGGAGTCCACAGTGCTCCCAATTCATCGTCCACGCGCCAAACACCGGATTCATCTAGATCCGAATATCCTATCGTGTCTGGAGCGACATATTGAGCCGAGATGCAGCCGTCTTCGCGGCGGTTACGCATCTCGCAGAGCTCGTCGAACTTGTCCGGAGCCAGCGCCGCCGCGAGCCCCCACTCAACCGCATCTGGTCCGGAGACATTCGCGCGCTGCCCCGCATGTAAGGTGAAATAGAGCCGCGTGCCGGAAACCTCTGCGTCGCCGGCCCGGACGGTCACAAACGTAGAATCCATTTCGGGCTGGACATCCAGACGATATTGTCCCGGGCGCAAGAGTGTGACCGCGGCGTTGGGCGTGTCGATCTCCAACACTTCGCCGGGCGCCAGATGCCGCACCGTTATACCGACCACGCCGAGAGTGACTCTGGCTTGAACCATCCGGTCGTTGAACGTCAGAAAATCGAGCCGGGTCGTGGCGTCCATTCGGATGATCGCCGATCCCAACTGCAGCTCCGCGCGATCCGCTACATCAGTCCATAGCGCGTCTCCTTCCGCGACAGGCCGGTTGAGCTCGCCTCGCGACCAGGTTTGCGCTCCCGCCGCCTGGAACGAGACCGCCCGTTGCACGTAGCTGATGCGGGCCACGCGCGAGGACGGGTCCGAAATCTGTGGAGCAATAGGCGACGGCGAGGATACGCTTGCGCGTGCGCCACGGCCCGGCAGATGAACCACCGGAAGCATCTCGCATGCTGCGGTGAAAATCATTGCCCCCGCTGCAAGAAGAGTCAACGTATACTTCTTGGACACGGCCGGATCCTATTCAGGAACGCGAACCAGCAGCACCGAGCAGGGAGCGTTCCAGGCCACCTTGCTCGAGACGCTGCCAAGCACCTGATGCTTCATGTCGGTGGCTTCGGTGGCGCCGACTACAATCAAATCGTAATCGCCCTGGTCAGCAGCGCTCAGAATTTCATTTGCGGGAATGCCCTCGCGGATGAGAGTTGTGACTCCCGAATGCCGCGGGAGAATTTTCGCGCGAGCCTGCGCCAGGAGCGCCTCCCCTTCCCGCCGAAGCTCAAGCTTGACTTGATCCGCTCCCTCCTGGGCTTCGTCATTCTCATCTTCCGGCAGCCACAACGTTTCGAGGACGTGCAACAGCGTGATATCGGCCGATTCCAGATCGAAGAACGACTCCAGCATGTCTAGCGCCTGATCAGATCCGTCCGACCCGTCCACCGGAACCAGAATCCTGGGCTGCCGGTCTTGCGGAGGTGTTCGTCCGATGAGGACGCAACCGGATGCATGCTCCACCAGACGGCTGGCCACTGGACCCAGCCCTCCTTGCGAGTGCTCACCGCGTCCCTTGGCTCCCAAGACCGCGACGTCGTAATTCTTGGCTTCATGGAGAATCACCCGCGCCGGTGAACCTGTACGGCAACGCGTGGAGGCGGCACAATTTTCCTCGGCCAGAACTCGTTTCGCCTGCTCTAGAATGCGCTTCGTTTCCAGCGCCTGACGTTCCTGGTTTCCCGGGCGGGCGGCTTCTGGCGCGACATACAAGACGTCCATTTCCCGATCCTGGGGCGCCAGCAGCCGGCTGGCTGCCCGAAGGGCATCCGTCGACTCATTTGAGCCATCGCTCGTTAGTAGGACTCGCATATCGCCTCCTCGAACTGAAGAGCAAGTAACTGGCCACGCCGGGCCGCTACGGTACTATAAATACATGCGTCTGTTGTTGTGTTTTTCGGCCCTTCTGGCCTCTTCCGCCCTTTTCGCACAGGGCGCGGACCAGGGGGCTCAATCCTACCGTTTGCGGTTCTTCCATACGCACACTGGCGAACGGCTGGATGTGGTTTACCGTGTGGGCGATCAATACATTCCTGAAGCTCTCGATCGGTTGGATCACTTTCTCCGCGATCACCGCACCGGCGACATTCACCATTACGACCCCCGGCTGTTCGATCTACTGAACGATCTGACGGCATCGGTGGGCCGCGCGGGCGCCGAGTTGCACGTGATCTGCGGGTACCGCACGCCCTGGAGCAACGAGTTTCTTCGCACCCACACCGTTGGCGTTGCCCTGCATAGCTTGCATATGGAGGCGGAAGCCATCGACATCCGCTTGCCCGGCCTGAAAACTTCCGCGTTCCGCGATGCAGCATTGACCCTGCACCGCGGCGGCGTCGGCTACTACGCCAAGTCCGACTTTATTCACGTGGATGTGGGCCGCGTGCGCCACTGGTAGGCTGCCAGCCCGAATACGGATATCCGTGGCCCAACAGGTCTTCGAGCGCGGCATCGTATCCGTAAATGTCGTCGAAGAAAAAGACTTCGCCGTCCTCCCGCACCACCGCTGTTCCATAAACGATGAGCACGGGAATTGGCTGGTCCAAATTCACCCGGCGCGAATCGGCGCCGTTCTCGGCGGCGCGTATATGATCCATGTCCCAGCCCGGCACTCCCCGCAGCACCCACTCAGCCAGTTCCTCGGGCTTCTCCACGCGAATGCAGCCGTGACTGAAATCGCGGCGTGACTTCAGGAATAGCGATTTTGCGGGCGAGCCGTGCAAGTACACGTTGTACTCATTGGGAAACAGAAACTTGATGTGCCCGAGCGCGTTCTTGTCCCCCGGAATCTGACGAATGAAAAGCTTCCCCGCGCGGAGCCGCGCCAGCATGTCCGGCGTCACGAAGTTGCTCGGGACAATCTGCCGCCGCGAATCGACGACCTCATATTCGTTCTTGGCCAGGTACGCCGGATCCTTCGCGATCTTAGGCGCCAGCTCGGCTCGCTGGATGCTGAGCGGCACCTCCCAGTAGGGCCGAAAAATCACGTACGTCATCTGGCTCGAAAACACGGGCGTTTTGTGGTGATACGCCTTCCCGACCACGACCTTCATCTCTAGTTCCGGCCGATACTGGTCGTCGTAGGCTCGCAGCCGGAATTCGGGGATGTTCACGACAATGGGCGGCCGGGAAAACGAATGCGGCACCCAACGCCAGCGTTCCAGCACCAACTGCAATTGACGAAGATGCTGGGGGGGTTCTCCGGGCCGGGCCAGATACTGGGCCAGCACATTCTCCGTGCGCCAGTAGCCTTCAAAGGGCGGCTCCAGCCGATTCAGCTCGGCACCTACATCGTGCGTATTCATGAGTGAGCGTGCGGCATGCCACAAGGTCGCACGTCTTCTGGTCAAAGTGGAGGCCAAAGGAGAAGACCTCTGGATTGACTTTACCGGAAGACACGTCGTGGATGTAGCGCATGGCCGAGATCGTCAAAGCCAGATCGAAGCGCTCCGGTCCAATATCGGATACGTTGAATCGCCAGGCGTCGTAATCCTGGGGATCGAGCCCCTTGCGTGCTGCGTTCTGGAGCGCCTTGACGATAGCCTGCGCTTGCTCAGTTGGCGCGCCGGAGCGAACCCACGCGAGCTGATAACCGTTCGACTCATAGAATCGTGCTACTTCGGCTTGGATAGGCCTAAAGTTGGCCCAACGTAACTCGGACAGAGTGCCGGAATCGACAAGTTCACGGAGCCCCTGATCAGGAGGGCCAGCGGGAGCGGCGCACGCCAGAACCGCGAGCAGCAGCGCCAGTCTCACACATGAGCCTCGACCCCGGACTCGATTGTGAGGTGGTTGGAAAGTTCCCGCAGCCCGGGAGCCGACCAGGCTGCCCGTTCGGCCGCTTCGCGTTGTGCCAGCGAGCCGACGCAACCCCAAAGCCGGACGCAATCGCCGTCCACTTCAACCACGATCCGGCTGGAATTCACGTCCGCGCAACGCTGGAGCGCGGTTTCGATCTCCTCCTTGAGCTCCAGCGCCGGAACCGCCGGCCGCACCGCGATCAGATTCGTCACGCCAATCACTCCCGCCAAGTCAGCCACTGCGTCTTCGGCCGCCATCTTCTGGAATCTGCGTTCCACGGCGCCCTCCAGCACGATCCAGCCGCGCGTCACACTCACCGAAATGTGTTCCTGCGGAACCAGAGCATTCCAGGCGAGCGCATTGGCGGCGGCCCAGGCGATGTCAGCATCCGTGCGCTCGGCGGGCCCCACCGGCTTCACTTCCAGTTGACTGCTCAGCGCCCTGACACCACGTACCCGTGCGGCAGCTCGCTCCACGGCGCGCTTGGCCGCATGGCTCTCTACCACGCCACTCAGCGTAACGATGCCATCTTTGACGCCTACACCGATGTCCGTCGAACGAACCACCGGCTCCCAATCCAATTCGCGGATTACGTCTTCCCGCACTGATTTGTCTTGGAACATACAGCGCCTCCACCTAGGACAGGAGCACGCGCGTGACCAAACGCTACGCTATTTCACGTAGCTCTTTCCGATCAGTTTTTCGACGATCCGCCTCGCGTCGGCCTCGGGATTATCCCCATGAAGCACCACGTCGGGCGACGCCGGCGGCTCGTAGGGGTCCTGCAGTCCTGGTACGTTCGTAGCCTGGCCCGCGCCCGCGCTGCGATAGATGCCCTTAGGATCCCGGACCATACAAGTCGACAATGGGACATCCACGTAGACCTCGATAAATTGGGCGATTTCATGTCGCGCGCGATCCCGGTAAGCGCGCCGATTGGCCGTCGCGTCGAAGATCACCGGGACGCCGTGTTCCACCAGCAGCGAACCGGCGAACACCATTTGACGGTAGAACGCGTCTCTCCCTTCGGCCCCGTAATCGCCCGTGAAAATCTTCCGCAGCGCATCGGATTCCAGCACCGCGGCATCAACGCCTCGCTCGGCGAGCTGAGCCTTCAATGCAGCGGTGATGGTGGACTTTCCGGAGGCCGGAAGACCTGTGATCCAGACCGCGAATGCTCTGCCCGCTACGCTCCACAATACTCATTCACTTGCCGCGGATCGAACCTGTCTTGTTCCAACACTGTGAGGACAAACGCGAGCAACTTCTGGCGCGTGGCGTCCTCTAGCGCCGGGTACCACACAGGACTCGCGAGAACTAAAGCCCGGAACACAAAGAAAGGCGCAGCCACTTCCAGAATCTCCCGATCCCCGGTCTTCTCCAGGTAGCAGTCCCAGAAACGCAGGAACAAGCTCTCAAAAGCGCCCTCCAGCTTTCCCGCGCGCTGCAAAGAGAAGAAAACATAGTTCAGAGTGATGCACGTGACGTCATCGGCCGGATCGCCATAGTCGCCGCGCGAGCGATCCAGCACGCGGAAATCGGCGCCAGCTGTAAACAGGATGTTCCAGGGATGAAAATCCCCGTGGACTCTTTTCAGTCTGTGTGTGCGATTCTTGAGGCGCCAGCGCCAGCCCACCGCGCGATGCTCGATGTGCTCGAGAACCTGCGGCGTGAACAACGGATGCGGCGGGTAGGAGTCCGCCAGACCCATAATGCACTCGCCATCGCCCAGCAACTCCCGGTTGCGTCGAACGTACAGCCTGGAATCACTGCCCCGCACCGCGTGTATTTCTACCAGGTAATCGCAAAGAGCATCAGCGCGCGCCACATCGAGCTCGCTCAGACGCCCCGACTCGCGTAGCTGCTCCAAATCCAACGCATAGGGCTGGCCTTCGGCGTATTCGGTGAGCAAGCAAAATTCTTCCACGCCGCCCAGCGGGATCAGGCCACCGCCGGACTCGATACCGCCAACATCCAAGGACCGCACATGCCGCGGCAGCCGATTGAAAGCCCGGTGCGACCACAGCAGAATTCGCGCGCGGTCCGCCATGTGTTCGTGGCCAAACGATCCTGGCCCCATGGTATGCAGCACAGCGCTTTCACGATGGCCGTCCACCGTCTCGTAATCCACGCGAACCGGCACGCCATATCCAAAGCCTTTCCCTTCTTCCGGCTCGCCCAGGCGGTGCAGCCCGAGTACCCGAACGCCCTTACCCAGGACGGACCGCAGGTAACGCTCCACTGTCTCGCGTTGGAACTGAGGCACTTCACTCATGCGGAGTTGCGCGACATTCGTCAGAATGGCCTGATTTCATTCAAAATGCCGCCTCCGGTTCGGTGAGCCGATTGCACGTTTCATTGTAGTTCGACGCAGTCGAATCCTAGAAAGGAGGCGGGGCATGAAAGTTCGCGAGCTCATGACGAAGAAGGCGAGCTTCTGTGGACCGGAGTCCACTCTGGAGGAGGCGGCCTTCCTGCTGCGCAAGAACAATTGCGGCTTCCTGCCCGTGGTTGGAGACGGAGGCAATGTGATCGGAGTCGTCACCGATCGCGACATCTGCATCGCGCTGGGCACTCGGAATCGCAAGCCGTCTGACGTGCGCGTGTGGGACGTGATGCCGCACAAGCTCTTCACTTGCATGGAAGGGGACGACGTCCATTGCGCTCTGAAGACATTGCGCAGCGCAAAGATCAGGCGTTTGCCCGTGATCGATCGCGACGGCTCGCTGGTGGGCGTGCTCTCAATCGACGACATTGTGTTGAAGGCCAAGGAACATTTTCTGCGCAAGGACATTTCCTACGCGGACGTCGAGAATACCTACAAGGCCATTCGCGGCCGTCCGCTTCTCCAGACACCCGCTACCTCCAATAGAGAGGGCGTCACGGTGTCTTTCAAGCAGTGAAGCATTGAACGATAGAAGCACTTGAGCATACGAAAAGGGGCGTTGGATACGCCCCCTTTTTAGTTTCTACGCTTCGTTCCGGTCTGCTATGCCGCCACCGCAACCTTCTTCCCAGCTTCCTTGGTCTCTTCTTTCTTCTTCGGAGCGATTACGGTCAACAAACCGTTGTCCACATTCGCGGTCACGGCGCCAATATCAACCGGCGTCGCAAAAGCAAACCTGCGATACAGGGACTTCGTGCCGAATTCACTGTAGGACACGCCTTCTTCGGTCTTCTCTTCGCGTTTCTCGGCCTTGCCCTGAATCAGGATTTCGTCCGGCTGCGCCGTGATATCCAGATCCTTGGCCTCAAAGCCGGGAACACCGGCCTTGATCTTGAACTCGGCCTCGGTCTCAGTCAGTTCCGCCTGCGGCACCCAGAACAGATCGTGCTCCGCCTGGATCCAGTCTTCCAATTCGAAACCGGGCGCGCGCCCCCTGCGTTCGAAAAGCTCGAAAGCCCTCTTTCGGATCTTGTCGAACGTCGCCTTCATCTCCGCCAACACTGGGGCCAGCGCCGGCTTATCCTCTTCCACCTTTTGAACGGGAACGTTCGCCATGGAATTCACCTCCTTTCAACTTCTTCTTTCAAAAATTCGCCGGGTGAACGCCTCGGGAAACACGGTTACTCGCGTCCCCGAGGCGCCAACCGCCGAGCGGACGAATCTACACAGAGGCGAGCTACCCCTAGGCAGGCCCCGCATCGTCCGCAAGGTATTTCCCATCCCCCTTCGGACATACGTCTGAGTGCAATTGATGCTCGATGGCGCCTGTTTTCGTTGGGCCACGTACATGCGGAGATAGTTGTGCTGGGAGGTGTTCCGCTGAACAAACGTGTGACACCGTGTTATCGAGTGCCACCGCCTGCGGACTCGCTCCCAGCATTAGTCAGACTAGCATCGGGGCAGATTTCTAACACTGCTCCTGCAATGAATCCGAAGCCCCGCCTTGCTTGCCCCGTGCAGCATCACTGGCTTTGAATGTCACGGAGATAGCGCGCCAGATTGTCGATTCGCACGCGCCCGAGATCCTGATCCCGGGTCACTTGTGAAAAGATCGGGCCCCAAACCGGCATGGCACGAGTTCCGTGACCGCTGGGGAGCGCTTCTTCACCGGAAATGATACGGTCCACCCGCGCCAGTGGAAACTTCCCGCCATTGCGGGCGGCGATGCGCGTCAGGTCGGAAGGCGCTACTTTGAGCCACGCCGCCATTGGTCCATTGCCTTTCGCATCTTCACCATGGCAAGAGGCGCAATAAGCTTTGTAGAGGTTCTCTCCACGTATGGAGTTGATCAAAGCCGGTTCCTCGGAGGCCTGTAATCGCTTCCCGCCGTTCGTTGCGGCAGCAGCCCAAGCGAGCAAGGCGCCGCCAATCACTAAACTGCAAATCCTTGTTCCAGTCATAAGCTCCTCACCTCGGGAGCAGCAGCGCCACCGCGGACACGGTCACTACGACGAAGGCAATCAGCGCGAACCATTTCTCCCGCAAAGCGCTACGCATAGGCTTCCGGCACGGTTCGTTGTTAGGAATCAGTTCTGTAGGTGTCGCCACAAGGTCATCCTCGCTCGGAGGAGGAGCAATCAGGATGCCGCCGGCTTCCAAGCTAAGACCGCGTAGTTCTTCGGGGATAGCGTGCGCTAGCTCAATTTGGCTGTGGAATTTCACTCAGACGGCGCACTTGCGAGGTCGGCGGGCGGATCCAGTTGGGCCTTGAGCTTGGCGACGGTCACGGGCTTGGTGAGGTAGTCGTCAAACCCGGCTTCGAGAGCGCGCTCACGGTCGCCCTGCATTGCAAAGGCGGTCAATGCGACCACGCGCAAGCCTTGCAGTGCCGGATCGCTGCGGATCTCGTGCAACACCTGATAGCCGTCCATCTCCGGCATCTGGATGTCGAGCAGCACCAGATCCGGCAGCGTCTCGCGGATTCTTTCGAGCGCCTCCCGTCCGTCGGCTGCTTCAATGATCGAACTCGCGTGATCGGCCAGGCCCTCGCGCACCAATTCACGGCCGGCCGGGTTGTCGTCGGCGATCAGAACCCGTTTCCCTTTGTCAGCGTGGCGCAGCCGGCGAAGTTGTTCCAGAAGCTCCTGCCGCCAGCCGGCTCCCTTCGCGAATATTTGCGCCCCTTGAGAGGTCAACGTCTCGCGTTCGCGTTCCGTCAGATCCTTGATGGTTAGCACCATTACCGGGAGACGGCTGAATCGCTTGTCCGAGCGGATGTCGCTCAGCACTTCAAAACCACTGCGGCCAGGAAGCAACAGGTCCAACACCACCGCATCCACGCGCGACGTCGCCAGGATTCGCAGCGCCTCCGCGGCAAAGCGCGCGGTCAGCGGACTATGTCCTTCGTTCGCCAGTGTATCGGCCAGCAATTCGCGCGTTTCCAGATCGTCATCCACAATCAGGACTCGCAGAGATCCCTCGGGTTGCAATACGCGGCGCACAGCCAGGATCAGCGCCCCACCCGTCAGCGGCTTGGTCAACGACTCGGCGGCGCCCAACGCGGCTCCCATTTTTCGCTCATCCGTCGCCGAAGCGATGATCACCGGGATGGCCCGGGTATCCGGCGAAGTCTTCAGCTCGTGGAGTGTCTCCCAGCCGCTCCTGCCGAGCAGCTCCATGTCCAGTAACACCAGATCCGGCCGAAGATCCTTGGCCTTGTGAACCGCATCCGCGCTCGATCCCGCGGTCTCCACCCGGAACCCCTGCTGGTGCAGTTGCTCCAGGATCTCTTCGCGCCAGGAGGTTAAGTGGCTCGCCACCAGCAGCAGCGGCGACAGGCTCCCGGGAGCTAACACCTCCTGCTCTTCCTCCGGCCCGCTCAGCCGCAGCGTGAAGAAGAACCGGCTGCCTTTCCCGGGCTCGCTCTCCACCCAGATTCTTCCGCCATGGTGCTCCACCAACCGTTTGGTGATGGCTAGTCCCAAGCCTGTCCCCTCGCGCACGCCTTTGGTGGTGGCGCTGGCCTGTCGAAAGCTTTCAAAAATCGGTTGTTGGTCCTCGGGCGAGATCCCGATTCCCGTATCGCCCACCTGGATGCACACCGATCCATCGAGGATCGACGATTCGATCCACACCCGGCCTCCGGAGGGAGTAAACTTGATCGCGTTGCTGAGCAGGTTGTAGAGGATTTCCTTGAAGCGCAGGCGATCGGCCTGCAACACCAAGTGCGTGTCGAGATCGCTGTCCAGGCTGATACCTTTGGTGGCCGCGAGCGGCCGGATGCTGGTCAGCACTTCAGCTACGGCAACCGCCATGGGGAACTTCTCCAAATGCAGCTCCAGCCGCCCGGCTTCGATCTTCGAAAGATCCAGTACATCGTTGATCAGCTCCAGCAGATGGCTGGCGTCGCGCTGGATGTGCGTCAGGAAGCGCTTCTGCTTTTCATTGAGAACGCCGGCGCTTTCCTCCGACAGCAGCTCCGAGAACCCGAGAATGGTGTTCAGCGGCGTGCGCAGCTCGTGACTCATGCTGGCCAGGAATTCGCTTTTCAGCCGATTAGCCCGTTCTACTTCCTGGTTCCTTAGGGACAGCTCTTGATTCGCCGCCGCGATTTCCGATGACCGGCGCTCCAACCTCTGATTCAAGACTCGAATCTTTTCTTCCACGCTGCGGCGCTGACTGACATCGCGGAGCACGCACATCACATGCCCCTTCTCCGTTCCTTCCGGCAGCGGGCTCAGATTGATGTCGACCGCGAACTCCGTGCCATCCTTGCGGACGGCGTACAAATCGAGGCCGGCTCCCATGGGCCGCCGCACCGGATGAGCTCCATAGTGTGCGCGATGGGCGAAGTGCCCGCCTCGAAAGCGCTCCGGGAGTAACTGTTCCACTTGCAATCCGACCAATTCCCCGCGAGCCCGCTGAAACAACCGCTCCGCTTCTGTGTTGGCCAAGACAATTCGGCCCAGGGGATTCACCTCGAGGATCGCGTCGGGCGCGGCTTCCAAGAGCAGCGAGAAGCGCTGGCCGGCCGCCGCCAGATCGAGCGCAACACGCTCTTTTTCAACCAGATCCACACGAACACGCTCTGCCTCGTGGAGCTCGGTAAGATCCGTCATCATCGAGAGCCGTCCGCCTTTGCTCGAAATCGGCGCGCTCCAGACCCTAACCGGTACACGGACTCCGTCCTTGCGAATCCGCGCCGACTCGATCCCTTGAACCGGCCCCTTGCTGAGGTCGATCCCCAGTGCGGCGCGATCGAGGTCCGGAACAAGAATCGGAGTCGGCCGTCCTACGACTTCCTCTTCCAGCCAGCCGAACATCCTCTCGGCGCTCTGATTCCAAACAATTACGCGCTCTTCTGCATCGACAGCGATAATTGCCAGCGGCGAGGCCTTAATGATAGCTTCTAACACAGGTTCGACTTACACTTTATCCTAATGCTCACGCACACAGAGCTAAGCACTTTGCTTTCCAATGCCGATCTGTATAGTCAGCGAACGGGATTCTTAGGTAACATAGTGTCATATAAGCCTCGTCATGCTTCCATCCATTAAGCTTGTGGCGATCGACGACACGCCGACGAGCCTCGAGCTCATCAGCGAGTCTTTGCAGCAGGAAGGGCTCACCATTTTCACGGCCACCGACCCGGAAGAAGGTTTGGATCTGATTTTCCAAGAACATCCGCAGATTGTGCTGCTGGATTTGGTAATGCCGAAGCTGAGCGGCCTGGAAGTGCTGGAACGAATCGTCGAATTCGACCCGGCCATCGATGTGATCTTGATGACGGCCCATTACACTACCGAAACGGCAGTGGAGGCGATCCAAAAAGGCGCCAGCGATTATCTGAATAAGCCCATCTCGATTCCCGCGCTGCGCAGCCGCGTTGAGAAGCTGCTGGCCGATGTTCGCCAGCGCCAGCGCGCCCTCGAGCTCGACAGCGAGCTGCTCGAAACCTCGCGCTTCGAGGGAATGATCGGCCGCAGCCCGTTGATGTGGGACCTGTTTGCGCGAATCCGTCGCGTCGCCCCGCATTATCGCTCCGCGCTCATCACCGGCCCCACCGGAACCGGCAAGGACCTGGTGGCACGGGCGCTGCACAACCTGAGCCCGGCCAGTTCCGGCCGCTTCGTCACCTGCAACTGTTCGGCAGTAGTGGAAACGCTGTTTGAGAGCGAGCTGTTCGGCTATGTGAAAGGCGCATTCACCGGCGCGGCAGGCGACAAAATGGGCCTGATGGAGTTCGCGCACGGCGGCACTTTGTTTCTGGATGAGATCGGAGACATGCCGCTCAGCACGCAGGCCAAGCTGCTGCGCGCGCTGCAGAATCAGGAAGTGACGCGCGTGGGCTCGGTGACGCCTCGCAAGGTGGACGTGCGCGTGATCGCGGCCACCAATCGCGACGTGCAGGACTTAATCGCAAATAAGCAGTTCCGTGAAGATTTGTACTATCGCCTGGCCATGGTGGAATTGCGAACTCCCGCGCTGGCGGACCGGCGCGAGGATCTTCCGCTGCTCGAAAAGTTCCTCCTGGACAAGTTTTCGAATCAGTTCAACAAAGATATTCGCGGGCTCACGCGGCGGGCGCAGATTGTGCTGGCCCGCCATTCCTGGCCAGGCAATATTCGCGAGCTCGAAAATGTGCTGGGCCATGCCTGCATGATGGCGATCAGCGACATGATCGATGTCGAAGACCTGCCCGCGTCGCTGCGCCATGGCGAGCGCATGGTGGGAGCGGCGGCTGGAAGCACGCACGAGTCCGAGCAGCCGGCGGATTCGGCGGTGTCCTTCGACGAGCACGAAAAGGGACTGCTGGCCGATGCACTCGAGCGCGCCAGCGGCAATCAATCGGAAGCCGCGCGAATGTTGCGCATCAGCCGCGATCGCTTGCGCTACAAGATGGCCAAGTACAACTTGCGCTAGATCGTCCGCTAACGAGCGATTTCGTAAACCGCGCGGACGCCGCCATCCGAATGCTGGTCCATGCGAAACCCCAGTTCGCGGCACACCCGCTGCATGTGGATGTTCTCGGGCAGGATTTCGGCGATCACCCGCTCGAGCTTTTCGGCTCGCGCAATCTCGATGATCCGGCGCGATAATTCCGTGCCAAGTCCCCGGCCCTGATATTCATCTGTGATCAGCACCGCCAGTTCGGCATCGGCGGCGTTGATCTTTCGCATCCGGCCCACGGCCAGAATCTCGTGTTCCCCAGTCTCTTTGCTGCGGTGCTCGGCAACCAGCGCGATGTCGCGATCGTAGTCGTTGAAGCAGGTGCGGATCAGCCGGTCGTGCGAAACGCGCCGGTCCAGATCGATCAGATGAAAATAGCGCAAGTAGACGCTGCGCTCGGAAAGCCGTTCGTGGAAGCGCGCGATCATCGGCTCGTCTTCGGGGCGGATCGGGCGGATCAGGACATCCAAGCCGTCCGGAAATTTCCACGGCTGGACATACTGCGTCGGGTACGGCCGGATCGCGGGCCGCGGGGGCGCCGCCAAATCCGCCGGATGCAGCACCACGCGGGCGTCCAACGCGAGCAGCCCGTCCGGCGAGGCCAGCAGCGGATTGATGTCGATCTCTTTCACCCAGCTTTGCTCGGTGATCAGATAGCTGAAGCGCACGATCAACCGTTCCAGAGCCGCCAGGTCTACCGGTTTCCTTCCGCGCACGCCCTTGAGCGCCGTTAGGATTTTGGTGCGCTCCATCACTCGCCGCGCTAGCGTTGTGTTCAGCGGAGGCAACCCGATGGCGCGGTCTTTGTAAACCTCCACGAGCTGGCCGCCGCCGCCGAACAAAATCACCGGGCCAAACTGTGAGTCAATGCTCGATCCTAAGATCAGCTCGTATCCTTCGGCGCGAATCATCGGCTGCACTGTGACGCCCAGGAAATCAGATTCGCTCGCGATCTTCGCGACCGACTCAGCGATGGCTCGATACGCCGCACGCACCGCTGCCTCGTCAGCCAGATTCAGCCGGACTCCGCCGACATCGGTCTTGTGCGTGATGGTCTCCGAATGCAGCTTGAGCACGACTGGATAGCCTACGCGCCCCGCTGCTTCGACGGCTTGATTGGCGCTGGTTGCAATCAGGGTTGGCACGGTCGGAATACCATACGACGCCAGCAGGTTCTTCGACTCGGCCTCCGTGAGGAGCGTGCGCCCCTTGGTCGCGCGCATTCGCAATCAGCGCCGCGGCCCGGGCACGCGCGTCATCGGAAACTTCCATATCGAACGCCGCCGGCGTTTCGTATAGCGCCTGCAAATTGGCGCTGAAGCGCCACATCAACTCAAAGACCCGTGCGGCGGAATCGGGATAGGGATATGCGGGAATCCCTGCCTGGTTCAAAATCACTTCGCCCGCCGCGACATCCACGCCACCCATCCAGCTCGCGATCAGCGGCTTCGTTCCGGACTTTGATTTGACCTGAGATAACGCTGCCATTTGCTCGGCCACCGCCGACGGATCGGTCATGGCCTGCGGCGCCAGAACAACCAGCGTGCCGTCCGTGGCCGGATCTCTGACTGCCAGATCCACCGCCTTGCCATAGGTCTCGGCGCTCGCGTCGCCCAAAAGGTCGATCGGATTCTGATGGCTCCAATGCGGTGGCAGAAACGAGTCAAGCTGAGCAATGGTCGCCGCCGACAACTCCGCCAGTTCCCCGCCCGCAGTCAACAACGCGTCGGTCGCAAGTACGGCCGGCCCTCCGGCATTCGTCACAATCGCCAGACGCGGCCCTCGCGGACGCGGCTGCTTATCGAGCGCTTCGGCCAGATAAAACAGCTCCGCGATCGTGTCCACGCGCAATACGCCGCACCGCCGGAAAGCCGCGTCGAGAACGTCGTCTTGCCCGGTCAACGCGCCCGTGTGCGATGCCGCGGCCTTGGCGGCCGCCTGCGTGCGTCCCGGCTTGATCACAATGATCGGCTTCGAGAGCGCAACTTCGCGCGCGGCCGACAAAAACCCCCGCGCTTCACCAACCGACTCCATGTACAGCACGATGCTGCGCGTCTTCGGGTCGTCGCCCAGATACTGGATCAAATCGCCCCAGCCGACATCCAGCATCGAGCCCACCGAGACAAAAGCGCTGAAGCCCACCATCTCGCGCCGGCTCCAGTCGAGAATCGCCGTGCACAGTGCCCCGCTCTGGCTGATAAACCCAAGATGGCCCGGCCGCGCCATGGTGCTCGCGAAGGTCGCATTCAGCATGTGATGCGGGCTCATCAGCCCCAGACAATTCGGGCCCACAACCCGCATTCCGCTGCGCCGCGCTTCTTCCAAAATCTCTCGCTCCAGCGCCGCGCCGCGCTCGCCGATCTCGCGAAAGCCGGCTGAAATGATGATCGCCGCCGGCACACCCGCTTTCGCACACTCGCGGATCACACCGGGCACCGTGCTCGCCGGAGTCGCGATCACCGCTAGATCCACCGGCTCCGGAACGTCCCCGACGCTCCGGTAACACCGCAGCCCCAGGAGCGTCTCGCGCTTCGGATTCACCGGATAGATCGCGCCCGGAAACGGAGCGTCCTTCAGATTCGATACGATGGACCGCCCCACGCTGTGCGGCGCTTCCGTGGCGCCGATCACCGCAACGGTCTTGGGATGGAAGAAAACGTCGAGCGTGCGGCGACGCGCGGAGTGGGCCGGAACCATGGCAGTATTGTCGCTCGAAATCAGCATTTGGGATATGTCGGTTGCATGACTAATGCCAGTGCGCCAAATGGCGCAGTAAAGCGTAAATCTCCCCACTCGCGAACTTGTTGAAACTTCAGCGATTGAGCCGATCGACGCCCTAAAACCTGAAGAATCATTGCCGATACGAACGATGACTGCATTTCTGTCACCCACGCCGTTCTCTGGGCGGGAACCTGCTAAAGAGTTGCAGCTATACAGTTGCAACTAGGAGATCAGCATGTGCTTGGCGGTTCCTGGAAAGCTCTTGAGCGTCGAGGGTGAAGATCCCGCGTTCCGTACTGGCCGCGTCGACTTCTGCGGCGTTAAGAAAACCGTTAACCTGGCGTTCACCCCCGATGCCACGCCGGGCGACTTCCTGCTTGTACACGTGGGTTTTGCGCTGACGCGCGTCGACGCGGAAGAAGCCGACCGCACCTACCAATATCTGGCTCAGATCGGGGCCCTGCGGGAGGAAGGTCTCGAACCCCAACACGAAGGCGTGCCTTCATGAAGTACGTCGACGAATATCGCGACCCCAAAATCGCCCAAGCCATCGCTGGCGAGATCGCGCGCAAAGTCACCCGGCCCTGGGTCCTCATGGAAGTGTGCGGCGGCCAGACCCACACGTTGATGCGCTACGGCATCGATGAACTGCTTCCCCGCGAGATCGAACTGGTGCACGGCCCCGGTTGCCCGGTCTGCGTCACGCCTCTCGAGATGGTGGACCGCGCGATTCGCATCGCGTCGCTTCCAGGCGTCATCTTCACCTCCTATGGCGACATGCTGCGCGTCCCCGGCTCCGAATCGGACTTGTTCCAAGCCAAAGCCAACGGCGCTGACGTGCGAGTGGTCTATTCGCCACTGGACGCCGTCAAGCTCGCCCGTGAAAATCCCAACCGCAAAGTCGTTTTCTTCGGCGTCGGCTTTGAAACCACCGCGCCTGCCAACGGCATGGCCGTTTGGCAAGCCAAGCGCGAAGGCCTCACGAATTTCTCGATGCTGGTGTCGCACGTTTTGGTGCCGCCCGCCATGCGCCTGATTCTGAACTCGCCCTCCAATCGCGTCCAGGGCTTCATCGCTCCCGGCCACGTTTGCACCGTGATGGGCTATCGCGAGTATGAAGACCTGGTCTCCGATTTCCACGTTCCCATGGTGGTCGGCGGATTTGAGCCGCTCGACCTTCTGGAAGCGATCTCGATGCTGGTGTCGCAGCTCGAAGAGGGGCGCGCCGAGGTCGAAAACCAGTACGCGCGGTCAGTGAATTGTGAAGGCAACCTGCCGGCGCAAAATATCCTGCGCGAGGTGTTCGAAGTTTCCGATCGTCAGTGGCGCGGCATCGGCCCAATCGCCGAAAGCGGTTACCGGCTGCGTGCTGAATACGCGGACTTCGACGCCGAACGCATTTATGGGGTGGAGGACTGGCATGCTGAGGAGCCCAAAGAGTGCATCAGCGCGCTGGTCCTCCAAGGGTTAAAGAAGCCCCTGGATTGCCCGGCCTTCGGTAAGCGCTGCACGCCCATGACGCCGCTGGGCGCGCCCATGGTCTCGGCCGAGGGCGCTTGCGCCGCTTACTACCAGTACAGACGCCATGCCACTCATGCCTGAAGTCATGCCCAAAGCCCTGCCTGAAACGATTGCCGCCGAGGACGCTACGTTTATTCGCCCCGCGCCGGGCTTTGTTTGTCCCGCTCCGCTCGGCCAGCGCGACCGTATCGTCCTCGGCCACGGCAGCGGCGGACGGTTGAGCGCCGAGCTTTTGCGCGACGTCTTCCTGCCGCTGTTCTCCAATCCCGTGCTCGACCGGATGGACGATCAGGCCATCGTCGATATCGGCGGCGCACGCATAGCCTTTACGACGGACTCCTTCGTGGTCCAACCGTTATTCTTCCCCGGCGGTGACATTGGATCGCTCGCCGTGCATGGCACCGTCAACGATCTCGCGATGGGCGGCGCGCGCCCGCTGTTCCTGAGCGCCGGATTCATTTTGGAAGAAGGATTTTCCACCGAAGCTCTGCGCCGCATCGCTGCATCCATGGCCGAAGCTGCCGCTGCGGCCGGCGTCTGCATCATCACCGGCGACACCAAAGTCGTCGAGCGCGGCAAGGGCGACGGCCTGTTCATCAACACCACCGGCATCGGGATCGTGCCGGACGGCGTGCGGCTCTCGGCCAGCCAGGCCCAGCCGGGCGACCGCGTCATTTTGAGCGGAGCCATCGGCGATCATGGCATCGCGATTATGGCCAGGCGCGAAGGTCTCGAGTTCGAGACTGAGATCTTGAGCGATTCAGCCGCATTGCACAACCTGGTGGCCGCCATGCTGGCTGCGTCTTCTTCCGCAAACGCGATCCGCTGCCTGCGCGATCCCACGCGGGGTGGCGTTTCAAGCTCGCTCAACGAAATCGCTGAGCAGTCGAAAGTCAGTATCCAGATCGACGAAACCCGCATCCCCGTGCGCGACGAAGTAAGGGGCGCATGCGAATTGTTGGGGCTCGATCCACTCTATGTCGCAAACGAAGGCAAGCTTCTGGCGATCGTGGCTCCGGAAGCGGCCGAAGAGATCCTCGCTGCGGTGCGGCGCGATCCCCGCGGGGCCGAAGCCGCGATCATCGGGACAGTTGGAAATGAAAGTGCGGGACTCGTGACCATGAGGACCGCGTTCGGATCGACGCGCATCGTCGACATGCTGGCCGGCGAACAATTACCGAGGATCTGCTAACCATGCACGAAATGGGCATCGCGAGTTCGATCATTGAAGCCGCCGGCAAAGAAGCGGCGCTGTACCCCGGGCATCGGCCGGCCAAAGTCGGCGTCGTGATCGGCGAATATGCGGGCGTGGATACCGAGTCGCTGCGGTTCTGCTTTGAAGTGCTGACGAAGGAGCAGAAGCCCGCGCTCGACCTCGACATCACGTGGAGCATCGGGAGCGATGAACTGAAGCTGGCGTATCTCGAATTGGAAGAGGTGGCGAATGGAGAGGGTAGCAATCGAGACGAAAGTGTTGAGCGAGAACGATCGGATTGCGGCGCGGTTGCGTGAGTGGCTCCGCGACAAAGGCGCCCTGGCGGTAAATCTGATCAGCTCGCCCGGCTCGGGCAAAACCACGTTGCTCGAAAAAACGCTGGAGATGTTGCCCACCGAAACGCGGGCCGCCGTTCTCACCGGCGACATTCAAACCGACAACGATGCCCGGCGCCTGGGGCGGTACGGTTATCCCGTGCGCCAGATCACCACCGCCGGGGCTTGTCATCTCGATGCTCGCATGATCGAGAATCACCTGACGGATTGGCTCGCGGAACCGCTCGACCTGCTGCTGATCGAAAACGTCGGCAACCTGGTCTGCCCTACCAGCTACGACTTGGGCGAGGACGCCAAGATCGTGGTCCTCAGCGTCACCGAGGGCGAAGACAAGCCGCTCAAATATCCAGGCATTTTCCGCAAAGCGGAGCTGATGATTCTCAATAAGGTGGATCTGCTCCCCTACGTTCCGTTCAATCCCAACCTGGCGATCGAAAATGCTCGCCGGATCAATCCGGACATCAAGATTATCGAAACTTCCTGCACCACCGGCGCCGGCCTGTACCAATGGCTCGCTTGGCTCGCCGCCCGCGCCGATCGCAAGAAGGTTCCAAACAACACAAGGCAGGAAACGAAGCAGGTGGAAGTCGTCTGTCAATAGGAGACCACGTTATGCTGTCATCCGAAACTGACGTAAGTGCAGCGCTGGCGCGAAGGGGCATCTCGCGCCGGCAATTAGTAAAATTTTGCAGCGCCATGCTGGGCACACTGGCGCTCCCGGACCGCTACCTGGCGCAAGTTGTGCAGGCCGTCGGTAAAGCCAAGAAGCCGGTGTTGGTCTGGCTGCAATTTCAAGATTGCACCGGCTGCTCGGAATCGATGCTGCGCTCCAGCAACCCCGACGTCGCCGAAGCCGTGCTCGACTTGCTCTCGTGGGAGTACCACGAAGTGATTATGCCCGGTGCGGGCAAGGCCGCCAACGCGGTTCTCGATCGCGTGGCGAACGAAGACAAAGGAAAGTATCTCGCCGTGGTCGAAGGCGCCATTCCCACCGGCGAGGGGTTCTGCAACATCGGCGGCCGGAGTGCCATGGAGATCGCCGCCAAGGTCTGCGGAAACGCCGCGGCCACCATTGCCGTGGGCGCATGCGCCTTCGACGGCGGACTGGTGCGCTCCACTCCCAATCCCACCGGCGCGCTGGGCGTTCACGAGGCCTTGCCCGACGTCAAAGTGATGAACATGGCCGGGTGTCCTCATAATCCCGCTAACACGGCGGCCGCGCTGGTTCACTTCCTGACTTTCAACGACCTGCCCGCGCTCGATCAATACAACCGGCCGCTGTTCGCCTATGGCCGTATCATTCACGATCAGTGTGAGCGGCGCGCCCACTACGATGCTGGCCGCTTCGTCACCGAGTGGGGCGACGAGGGACACCGCAAAGGCTGGTGTCTGTACAAAATGGGCTGCAAGGGCCCGGCGGCCACGTTCAACTGCCCCGTGGTCGGATGGAACGACCATACCAGTTGGCCCATCCGCGCCGGCCACGGCTGCATCGCTTGCGCTTCGCCGCGCTTCTGGGATCACATGTCGCCGTTCTACGATCGCCTGCCGAATGTTCCGGGGTTTGGAGTCGAAGTCACCGCCGGTGAGATCGGCCTTGGACTCGTGGGCGCCACCGTGGCGGGTGTTACCGCGCATGGCCTCATCCAGTTGATGAAGCCCGCTCCCAAACCGGGCCCTGGACCGGAACCGGGCCCTCCCGGCCGCCATCCAACCCCCGAACCCGAACGCGAACACGAAACCGTAGGCACGAGAAGGGAGAGATAACATGGCACGCATGGTTGTGGATCCTGTTACCCGCATCGAAGGCCACTTGCGCATCGAAGCCCAGGTGGACGGAGGAAAAATCTCCGACGCCTGGAGCGCGGGCACGATGTTTCGCGGTATCGAATTAATCCTGCAAAAGCGCGATCCACGCGAAGCCTGGATCTGGGCCCAACGCATCTGCGGTGTGTGTACCATGGTCCACGCTCTCGCCAGTGTCCGGGCCGTCGAAGACGCGCTCCAGATCGAAGTGCCGGAAAACGCCCGCATCGTCCGCGATCTCATCGCTGGATCGCAGATGGTCCAGGACCACGTTATTCACTTTTATCATCTGCACGCGCTCGATTGGGTGGATGTCACACTTGCGCTCAAAGCCGATCCGGCGAAAACCTCACAGCTCGCGCAGTCCATCTCGGACTATGAAAAATCGAGCACCGTTTACTTCAAAGGCGTGCAGGATCGTGTCAAGGCGTTGGTCGGCAGCGGACAGCTCAGCCTCTTCACTAGCGGCTATTGGGGGCATCCGGCCTACCATTTGCCGCCCGAGGCTAACCTGCTTGCCGTCGCGCATTACCTGGAAGCGCTGACCTGGCAGAAGGATTTCATTCGCATCCACGCCGTACTGGGCGGAAAGAATCCGCATCCGCAAACCTTCCTGGTGGGCGGCATGTCTACGGCCATGGATCCGAACGAGCCGTTCGCGGTCATCAATCCGGAGCGAATCGATTTCCTCAGGACACTGGTCCGCGGCGCCAAGAAGTTTGTGGACCAGGTCTACATTCCCGACGTGCTGGCAGTCGCCAGCTTCTACAAAGACTGGTTCGCGCTCGGCGAGGGCGTGGGGAATTTCCTCTCCTACGGCGACTACGCCTCCGTCAATCAGAACGATCCGGGCACGTTCCTGTTCCCCAGAGGAGTGGTGCTGGGCCGCGATATTTCCACCGTTCATCCGGTGGATCCCACGCAGATCACCGAATCCGTCAGTCATGCCTGGTACGACTACTCGGACGGAGACAAACCAAAGCATCCTTATGATGGTGAAACGAACCCGAAATACTCTGGGCCCAAGGCGCCTTACGACTTTCTGGATGTCGATCAGAAGTACTCCTGGCTCAAATCGCCTCGCTATCAAGGCAAGCCCATGGAAGTGGGACCCTTGGCGCGATTAGTGGTGGGCTACGCCGCCGGACAGCCGCAGATCAAGGCGGCCATCGACGGAGTACTCAAGCACTTCAACGCTCCACCTACGGTTCTCTTCTCCACGCTCGGCCGGGTCGCGGCGCGAGCCATCGAGTCTCAATTGATGGCGGCCCGTCTGGAACAATGGGTTGACCAACTGGATTCCAACTTGGCCCACGGCAAAGTCGCAATCTGCAACACCACGAAGTGGGATCCGAGCACTTGGCCCGCCAGCAGCCGCGGATTCGGATGGCACGAGGCGCCGCGCGGCTCGCTCGGCCATTGGGTGGAGATTGAAGGCAAGTCGATCAAGAACTACCAGGCCGTCGTCCCCACCACCTGGAACGCTGGGCCGCGAGACGCTCAGGGCCAGCGCGGACCCTACGAAGCTTCGCTCCTCAAAACTCCCATCGCCGATCCAGACCGGCCGCTGGAGGTTCTGCGCACCATTCATTCTTTCGATCCCTGCATTGCTTGCGCGGTGCACGTGGTCGATGCCAAGGGCCGCGACTATTCCGTGCTTGGGCCAGACCTCAAGGCCAGTTAGGAGGAGCCACCATGCCCGCTCAACAGATTCGCGGCATCGAGACAACGGCGCCCGTCTACGTCTGGCAATATCCGCTCCGTCTGGTGCACTGGGGAATCGTTATTTCCATTGGCGTCCTTGCAGTCACCGGTTACTACATTCACGACCCGTACATCTACGGCCTTACCAATAAGCCATTTCTGATGGGCTGGTTTCGCTTCGTCCATGAATCTTTCGGGATGCTGTTCCTTGCCCTGGCGCTGCTGCGCATCTATCTCTTTTTCGGCGGCAATAAATGGGAAGGCTGGCGGCAGTACATTCCCCTGCGCAAAGAACATTTCCAGGAAATGTGGGAGATGGTGAAATTCTATCGTCTTCATCCGCCCCAGGCCCGTATCTAAGATCGGTCACAATCACTTGGCGGCGCTTTCCTACGTCGGGCTCTACTCCCTGGTCCTGGTCGAGGCGGTAACCGGTCTGGTCATGTATCAGCGGCTGCTTCACAACGCCTTTCTGCTGGCGCTGGTGGGATGGATTCCGCGCTTTGTGAACGTGCAGACCCTGCGCGAGATTCACTTCTTCCTGATGTTCGTGTTCATTGCATTCGGCGTCTTCCACGTACACCTGGCGATGCTGGTTTCAAGATTTGAGAAGCACGGACTCATGGACAGCATCTTCATCGGCTACAAAGTGATACCGGTGGAGGAAATCGAAAAGGAAGAAGCCGCCGCAAACAAGTGAGCCGCAAATGACAACCCTCGTGCTTGGTTTAGGCAATCTGGTTCATTCCGATGACGGACTCGGGGTCCATGCAATTCAAACCTTACAACAGGACCCCCGAGTTCCATCGGACGTCGTCCTGATGGACGGCGGCACGCAAGGCCTGAACCTGCTCCCCCACATCTCGGCGTATCCAGCGGCTGCTCGTGATTGATGCGCTGGATGTTGGCGAAGCCCCTGGAACAATGGTGCGGCTGGAGGGCGAGGCGCTCAAGAACATGCCAGGAAAGCCCAGCGTTCATCAGCTCGGATTCGCGGACTTGATGGTTGCGCTGGAACTGCTGGGAGAATTGCCCGAGGAAATCGTACTGCTCGGCGTGCAGCCTTTATCCACCGAGTGGAGTGCGGAACTCACCGCGCCGGTGCGCGACGCGCTCAATCCCCTGGCCGATATAGCAATTGAACAGCTGCAGCTTTGGACCCGCCAGCTTCAGCCTTCTTAGACCGCAATCGCGGGTTCCGGCAGCAAACTCTTGACTGCGCCCCGCTGAGTATTCGATATTTCGAACGCGGACTCCAAGCCGGCGACGCGAATCGCCTTCCTTTGCATGGGATGCACATTGGCGAGCGCCAATCCGCCGCCCGCTCTTCGCAGTTCCGCCCTGGCGAACAACAGAGTGCCCAATCCCGCGCTGTCGATCCGATCCACACCGGCCATATCGATCACCAAACGAGTGCGGCGCGAGGCAAGAGCCCGGCGAATCTCGTCATTCAGCAATGCTTCCTCCGCACCGAACGTCAATCGGCCCGTGAGCTGGAGAATGGAGACTCCCTCTTGCTCCCCGCGTGTGATTGTAAGCGCCATATCCAGCTCCTTCGAGCCTTCAAAGGCACGAACAGGTCCAAAACGATAGGCTGCTGAAACGAAATGCTTTGCACCACAGCGCGGAATTAACCTGCATGTCAAAATTACGTGCTGGCCCGCAAGCCTGTGTACTATCGCTCGATAAAAAGTGCCAGCGAACGGCCCGCGACCGAGTACTGCGGCGCGCCGAGTTTCACTTCCCCGCCGGACGCATAAATGTTCCCCCACGCTTCCGCCGCCGCGCTTGAGTCAGCCACGAGGTACCATCGCTTGGCCGGCGAATTTACGGGCAGCGTCGTTACCACCGGATCGACCCAGCCGTTGTACGCCACATAAACTCCAGCCGCATCGCCGAATTCCGTCCCATCGATGCGATACGCCAGAAAGTGATTGTTGGGGGCCGAAAAGTACGCATCATCCACTTCGTCGCCGCTGTTGGTATACCAGGTCAGATCCTTCAGACCGTTTCCGTTGTGATCGGTCCCGGTGAAAAACTCCGCGGGCCGCAAAGCCGGATGCGCCTGCCGGAATTGCAGCAGGCCGCGAACGTAATTCGTCAACGCCGTTTCCTGTGCCGCCTGTGGCCAATCCAACCAGTTCGCAACAGTGTCGAGATTGTACGAATTATTGTTGCCTTGCAGCGTCCTATTGATTTCGGACCCGCCCAGCAGCATCGGCGTGCCCGCCGAAAGCAATAGGATCGCAAGCCCCGTCCGCACGGCTTGCCGCTGCGCCACCGGATCTCCTTCCTGATCCCAGCACATCTCATCCGCCCCGCTGCGCCCGCCCGACGATGGACCGAACGGAAACGGCTGATTGTTATTCGGGCCATGGAACGAATACAGATCGTTCAACGTCATGCCGTCGTGGACAGCGATGTAGTTCACCGAGTTCCACGGTTTCCTGCCGCGCGCGCCGAATAAATCGCCGGATCCCGCAAACCGCGTCGCCATTTCGCCCGGCGTCACTGGCACAACTCCCAGCTTGTTCTGAGACGCGCGAAACACGTCGCGATAACGGTCGTTCCACTCTGACCATCCCACTGGAAAGTTCCCCTGCTCCTGTCCTGCGCCATTGGCTGTGTAAGGCTCCGCGATCAGGTCCACGCCAGCCCCACCTCGCGCCGGCCGCGCCGGCAACTCCGCTACCGCGCGGTTCAAAATGTTGCTCGGATCGTCGCGATTGAAGAAGTACCCGCCTTGTGCATCCGCGTTCCCTAGGACGGCCGCGAGATCGAACCGGAATCCGTCGGCGCCCATGACATTGGTCCAATACTTCAGCGAATCGAGAACCAAATTCCGAACTTGCGGCGTCGCGGCATTCACGTTGGGACCTACGCCGTTATCGTCCTCATAGAAATTCAGTTGGGTTGGACTGCGTGCCTCATAATAGTTCGGATTATCGAGTCCACGCAGCGAATAGATGGTTCCAATGGCCCCGGTGTCCTCATCCACCGGCCCTTCGTCGTGATGGTTGAAGACCACGTCCACATAAACCTTGATCCCGGCGGCATGAAACGCCTTCACCATCGCAATCCATTCGCGCGTCGGACCGCCCGGCGATTGATCGCTCGCGTATCTGCGGCTGGGAGCAAAGAAGCTGCACGAATCGTATCCCCAGTAATTCTGATACGCGGAAAACTGCGTCAAATCATTCAGGGCATTTTGTGTTTCATGGATCGGCTGGAACTCCACAGCCGTCACGCCGAGATCCCGCAAGTAGCCCGCCCGCATCGCTGCGCCCGCATAGGTCCCTTGGACATTCGTGGGCACGGACGGATCGTTTTTCGTCAACCCGCGCAAATGTACTTCGTAGATGATGTCGTCCTTGAACGCGCCTGTCGGCTTCACGCCGAAATCGGCATCCGGGAGCGCCATCACAACGCCTTTGGGCGCGAACGGCCCGGTGTCCACCAAACGAAACGAGGGACCAGATAAGTAAGCCGTCGGATCGGGATGCGCCGGCGTGAGCGGATTGTGACTCATCTCCAGCGCATACGGATCGAGCAGCAGCTTGTTCGGATTGAAACGGTTGCCGCCGCCATCCACATCCGCTACAAATCCCGCGGCGGATCCCGGCGTCCAAGAGTTGTCGAACAGCCAGTTGGGTCCCCAGGCCCGATAGCCATAATAGATCCCTCCCGGCTCGGCAACTGTCGCAGTGAAGCTTCCGTCCGCTTGCCGGTCCATCGATTGGCGCAGAACCGGATCCGCATCCATCGCAGCCGCGTAGATCCAAACTTCAACGCGAGTGGCCATGGGCGCACTGACGCGAAACCCAACTCCTGCATCGCCTGGCAGAAATCGTGCGCCCAGCAAAGATGTTTCCGCCATTGCAATTATTGTCTCTCGTTGTTGAGGATCGCCAATGGCCAGAACATCCACATGGCGCGCCAAGCAGACCGCTACACGCCGCCGGAGTTTTAACGCGCCGCCGACGAATACAATTCCGGGGAACGCGAGGAACCGCGCAGCCAGCTCTCGAGCCAGAACCAGCGGAAGCCGGTGCGCTTTGGAACCAGCGTTGTCCCGCAACAAAATTCGGCGATTTTTGTGTACTCGGCGATGGTTGCAAGGTTGACCTGCTCCAACTGGAATTCGGATGCGTCGAGCAGGCTCGGGTCGACCGGGATGGCCGCAATTTTCTCCGCATCAATGGCCCAGCCCGCCTCGCGCGGGACATCGCGATCCGCCGCCTTGCGATTGACGATGTACTTGACCTTGCCGGCGCCGATGCCGCGCGCTTCAAGATCGTAGCGGCGCCGAGCGGCCAGATAGAGCGACGGATTGCACGGCGCAGTGACAACGAAGATAGCCTGGGCGGCGCGCGCGACCACTTCGGTGGCATCGTTCACCACTTCCGGCAGATCGGCGATCACGATATCGTAGCGGCTGCGGACGAACGACAACAAGCGTTGGTAACCCCACGGCGAAACCTTCCGCACCCCCAGGCGGCTGACGGAGGAGAGTACGTCAATGCCGCCTGTGTGCGTAACCATTTCGTTCCAGGTCTCATCGGTGAGCCGGTGAGAATCCTCGAGCGCGTCCATGATGGAATAGGACGGCCGGAGGTTGTACAACATGGAGATGGGGCCGGCGTGCAGATCGCATTCGAGCAGCAGAACCTTCTTCTGCGCGAGCGAAGCCAGAATATTCGCGACAAACAGAGCCGTCGTGGTAGCGCCGCTTCCGGCCTTGGCGGGCAAGAACGAGAACACCGCCGCATTTTTGTTCGAGCAGCGTGCTTCGAGCGAATGAAAGATGGCTGCGCGAAACTCGCCGGGGGAGCACGGTATCGGATAGACCTGGAAGCCTCCGCAAGTGGTCTCGAAGGACTGGGTGGTCTTCACGCGCGACGAAAAGCCCACGATCGCCGTGGATGGTTGAATGCTGCGGATGTCCTGCTCCACTGCTTGAGCCGCCGCTTCGTTATCCGCCCCCAGGAACACCAATTGAGGTGCGAACGAGTTCAAGAGCCGCAGCGTTTCGTGAGATTGGGGATAGCGCTCCAGACTTCGGTAAACGCACACGTCCTGCGTCAGGGAGCACAGTTGTTGCAATTGCGAAGTCGTCTCGCGGTCTGTGCCGAAGATCAGTGCCGTCAGCATATCTAGAGTAGCTCCAATGAGACCGTCGCCATCCGGTATCTGTGGCTAAGGAAGCAATCGGAGTGCCAGGGATTGTAACTCGGTTAGTGAAAGTAAGTGACTGAAAACGTGTACGAACGGCCGAATGAGAGTGTCAGTTTTCCGCCGCAGCGTTGAGATCGTGACACCCGCCGCTCGATTGACGTAAGCTGCGTGACTCTGTTCTAATCGCCAGATGCCCGAACAGGAGATCCACGCAGTAGCCGGAAATCTCCTGGAAGCCCTGCGCTTCTTTGGGCAGGCGCGGCCGGACGCGCAAATCCGCGATCTGCCGGGCATTTCGCTGATCTTTTGCGGCTTGAACTACGCGGCGTTCAACGCGGCATTGCAAGCGCAGCCAATCCAGGGCGACGCGCAGGAGCTGAGCCGTCTGATCGCTGTCTCCGCCGAGCAGTTCGACGCTCGCCATCTGCGTTGGACCTACTGGCTGTGCGAGCATTACCTGAATCCGCCGCTGCGCCGGGAGGCTTCGCGCGTTTTCAAGCGCCATGGTTTGCGGCATTTGACCGAGGCGCCGGGAATGTACACCGATCGGCTAGCGCCCGCCACGCGGCAATTGCCGATGTTGGATATTCGGCCCGTGGCCGATGAAGCGACGCGCAGCGCGTTCGCCGAAGTGATGTCCACCGCATTCGAGATTCCCCATTCGGTGAGTCTGTCGGTGTACGGATCGCCCGGAGCATGGAGAGGAAGTTTTGAAGGCTATGTCGGCTATTCGAACGGCCGGGCGGTGACGACCGCGGCCGCCGTGATCACCGGCGATGTCATCGGACTGTACTCGGTGGCGACGCTGCCGCAACACCGGCGGCTGGGATTCGCCGAAGCCATCATGCGTCGAGTGATCGAGCAGGCCCAGCGATCGCGCAGCGTTTCGCGAATGGTGCTGCAAGCGACGTCGTCGGGATTCTCCTTATATGAAGCGATGGGATACCGGACGGTGACCAGCTTCAACGTGTTCATCGCCGACTAACGGCGGCGATCAGCGGGCTACAACTTCGGCGCGTAGTAACCCTTGCGGGCGCGTACCATCAGATCTTTGCGGCCCTTCACGCGGATCTCGACGGGATGATACAGGCCGTCGGCCTTCAGCGGCTCGGGGCGATAGAAGATGTTGTACTGGTGCCGCAGTTCGTTGGCGATGTTTTCGAAATCCTGATCCAGATCGCTGGCCTTGAACGGGAAGAATGACTGCCCGCCGGTTTCCGACGCGAAGTAGCGCATCACCTTGTCGCCGTCGGTCTCGATGTGGGTGATGTTGGTGGAAATGGTGTAGACGTTGACGTCGGCCTTGAGCGCCATCTCGAGAGCCTGGTCGCGCGTATAGCGGCTCTGGTTGTCGTCGCCGTCACTCAAAATGACCATGGCGCGGCGGAATTTGTAGAGCGGCTGATCCTCCATCAACTTGTCGCGGCAGGCGAAGAAGATGGCGTCGTAGAGCGATGTGCCGCCGCCGGGACGCAGGTTCGCGATGCCCTTTTCGAGATCGGGGATGTTGCTGGTGAGGTCGGCCACCAGTTCGGCGGCGGTATCGAAACTGACGATCATCGCCTTGTCGTGGTCGGGCCGAACCGTGCCATCGATGAACGCAGTTGCAGCCTCCTGCTGGAAATGAAAACGGTCGCGAACGCTGTTGCTGGTATCGATCAGGATGGCGAGGCGCAGCGGAAGGTCGGATTCGGCGGCGAATTCAATGATGGGCTGCGGCTTCTTGCTTTCGAAAACCTCGAAATCGTCCTTGGTGAGATCGGTGACGAAGCGGCCCTTTTTGTCGGAGACGGTGTAGAGCATGTTGACGCGGGAGACGTCGAGGGTGATGCGGGTGCGATCACCGGAATCGGGGGGCGCGGCTTTTTCCTGATTTTTGGCTTGTTCGTTGGACTGGCCGGAGAGCAGGAAACGAACACGTTACGACGAGGTACAGCTTCTTCATGGGCGGTGAATCCATTATAGGACGGGGGGAGGTTGTTGGTTCTTGGTTGTTGGTGATCTTACCCGGGAGGTGGCGCAAGTGGGGTAGTTTTGTGTTTAGCGGTGACTTTTTGGGGATTGGCGGGTTGGGGATTCGGGATTGGCCGCGCGGGAACAGCTGATGGGGTCTCGGGCAACATTCTGATGGAAGCATAACCCGAGGGAGAAGCGCCCGTGCCAGGCGGAACGCGCAAGCTGATGAGGGGGAAGGGGCGAAATTTGGATTTGCGATGTCATCGGGGATCCGGACAGAGGACGGAGTTGCCTTTGCGCCAAATACCGCGTAACTTTGAATCAAGCGGGCATTTATGAATCTGGAGCGGCTCAAGCGCATTACGATCGAAGAAGGCAAGTGCGGGGGACGTCCTTGCATTCGCGGCCACCGTCTTCGCGTTACCGATGTGCTGGAGCTTCTCGGTTCCGGAGCCTCGTTCGATGAGATCGTCAAGGATTACCCGTTCCTGGAACGCGAGGACATCCTGGCTGCGATCGACTACGCCGCGCTCCAGACCGATCACGTCGTCATTCAGGCGTCGTGAAGTTTCTGGTGGATAACCAACTGCCGGCCGCCTTAGCTGTGTATCTCCGCAAGAAAGGCGTGGATTGCGAGCACGTCCTCGATGCCGGGCTTGCCGAGGCCGGCGACGCTGAGCTTTGCAGATACGCCACCGACAATGAGCGCATCGTCATTAGCAAGGACGAGGACTTCCTTTACCTCGCGAATCGGCCGAAGGCGAGGTTTCAGTTCGTCTGGGTTCGACTCGGGAATTGCCGAACCGCCGCGCTGCTAGAAGTCTTCGAGCAGGTCTGGCCCAAAGTGGAAGCCTCGTTGAATGCGGGCGAGCGCATCGTCGAAGTCCGCTAAGGCGCGCGGAGTGACAGTTGCACATTAGCATTGGACCTTCAAGGAGCGCCTCAGTGGTTGAGTGCGGTATGAGCGCCCCGAACTGCGCCTTCCGGGCGTAAATCGTATATTTGGAAACCCCGACTTCCCGCGTGATTTCCGCTGCGGGGCGGCTGGCCTCCAGTTGCCTCGGCACCCCGATGATCTGCTCGGTGTTCAACTTCATCGAGATTCTTGTTCCCCTTCCTTGCGTCCGAAATCATTCTTCCTTTCGGGCGGATGCCTGGGATCAGGTCCTCAGATCACGGGTCATGAACCGCCCGTTGGAGTAGTAGCGATTTGTTCGCATCACGCTGAAATCTTTGGCCTAGTGCTTGACTGCTTCGCCATCCTCAGCGGCTTTGTAATCTATTGTGAAAGGTGCGGCATCAGCTGCAATCCTAATCGCTCGAACCGCGACGAACTTTTGGTCGGCCACGCAAGCCACGACATACACCCCAGGAGGAACGTCGCCAAAGTCGAATGCTAAGTCCTCGGGAGCCACGGCCGATTCATATTCGAGCCTCGAATAGAGACCAAAGGCCCTGCACCACAAATCGCCCAATTCCGAGGGAAATCCCTTCAACTTGCCACGCAGTCTGGCAGTCACTTTGATGTTTTCGACTCCAGCCCATTCAAGACCGGCCGTGATCAACACGTCCGGAGCAGCGACATCGACCTCGAAGGTCGACCCAATGTAAGCAGATTCAGCATGGACAGTAATCCGATACTTACCCAAGGGCACTCCGCTCGCTATCAGACCGCTATGGAATAGAGCCACTCGGTCCTTACCTTCCTCGTCGACAAAAGCGTCAACCACCGTATTCGAGAGGGGAGTCCCGAAAACACTAACCGCGGTCACAGTGACCTTTGCCTTACCGATTTGCTTAGGTCGATCTTGGCAAATCGCCAATAAGCTGACAACCGTCATCAGCAAAGGAACAGCTATTTGAACTTGGCTCAAAACACGCAATCCTTCGACATAAGGTTCGTGATGTTGTTGGACGAAGCCCCGACCTTCAAGCCGAAGCTCTGCAAAGCTGTTTGTAGTTGCATGTCTGTCATGCCAGTGGCGTTGTGGAGAGCTTCGTGCATTATTGTGGCCTCATTATCGAGTGGCAGCTGCCCGCCAAATTGGTGATAGTTTAAGAAGACAAGATTACCTCCAGCACTGGCTACTGCTGCGTCGTTATGAGTTGCTAAGTAATTCTGTATGGTCTGGTTGCCATACTGTTGGACTGCCGCCTGATAGTTCGAGGGTGAGGAAAGCGTGAAGAGGTTTACCATCAGCTCTGAGCTCTCCGTGCCATCCTGAAACTTCTCAGACGCTACTGCTGACTGGAGGCCCTGCCAGCTCATCCCCAACGCCTGTAGTACTTGATCACAAGGGCCGCTGTCCTTGAGCTTGCTCTCAAGGCTTTGAGCTTGCTGAGCGGCCGCGAGGGCAACCAGATAATTCGGGGACCCGTTCCCTGCTGGGGCTTCAACTTGAACAGGGTCGCCCCCGCCGCCTCCGGTTTGACCAAGACTACACCCTGAGATAAATCCAAACGCGCATGCGTACCCATAGCTTGGACCGCTCATGTCCCAGAAACCGTCAAACGGAGCGCCCCAACTCCAAACGTCGACGCAGATGTCCGCATAGCAGTCGTCCGTTCCGCGCGGATCGGCGCGGTTGACTGGGTCTCCTCGCGTGTATGCGTATCGATTCCAACTCTGCGGGTCGGCAGGCCTACCGCTCGCTTTGATACGGGTCCGGGGTCATGAAGCGGCCATAGGCGTTGGAGTAGTAGCGATTATTCGCGTAATCCAACCCTGTCGCCGAATCCCGCCAATACGTCGCGAAGCTCCAGGTGTCCTGCGGATTCGTCGCCGCCCTTCGCCTCGCCCCACGGATAGTACGTCCCCGCCGATCCCAACTGATCCATCGCCGCGAGCCGCCGCCCGCCGAAATATTGGTCGCTCGACGCCACCGACACTCCGATGAACGGCACGTAGTTGCCGCCCGAGTAGTAAGTGCCTGGGATGAGTTGGTACGTGCCCAGCTTCTGCCCGCCCGCCGAGTACGGAACGACCGAAAACGTCGTCGGATTGTTGTTACCGTCTACCGTGCCATTCCACAAGAAGATGCGCTTGCCCTGTCGCGTCGTACGAGTAGCACGTTTGTAGTCCGCCGACCAGCGCGTAAACATGATTCTCCACGTCATAGGCCGCGTTGGCCACGTAGGCGTTCCCGTTGGCGTCGTAGGTCTGCCCGACGATCTGGTTGTTTGACTGATTCACGGCCTGCGAAAGGCTCGGCCCAGATCCGCCAGTGACGTGCTTCGTGGTCAGGTTGCCGAACGGATCGAACGTGTAGGCCTCGCCCCAACCGCTGCCGTTAGCCGTCGCCATCCGGTTGAGCGAATCGTAGGCGTAGGTCACCGTCTCGCCGCTCACCGCGTTGTACATCGAGCTGACCTTGCCGTTGTTGGCGCCCGTGGGATAGTTGTACGTCAGGTTCACGCCGCTGGAATCGTAGAGATTTGTGAGCTGGTTGAGCACGTTGTACCCGCGCGACTCGGCGATGCCGTTGAAGCTCATCCCGAGCAATTCGTTCGCTGCGTTGTAGCTGACGCCGCTCACCACGGTGGTGCTGCCCGAAGTCATGCCGCTCAGCCGGTACATCGTGTCGTAAGAATAATTGTAGCTGGGGCCGGGCACGGATGTGCCGCTGCCGTTGATGGTGCTGGGATAGGTCATGGCCGTGACCTTGCCTTCGTTGTTGTAGGTGTAGGTGGAGTCGAGTCAACAAGAAAGCGCGAGAGCAATTGAAACGTAGAGCGGCTGATCTAGACGCGAAGTCGGAATCGACGGGCTTCTGCAAACCGCACGACTAATACGCATCTGTCGCAAAACGGAAAATGGGCGACGGGGCGGTTCATCACTACCGTTATCCATTCGCTAGCCGCTGTGGCCGGCTGCGCGTACGAATCGACGCATTTGTCGGTCATGAAGCGGGCCGTAGTGACCTGATCCCCGGTATTCGCCCGGAAGGAAGTATGATTTCGGACGAATGCCTGGGATCAGGTCAAACGCGCCCACGGAACGCCCGAGTTGTAGTTGAACGTGCCAGTTTGAGTCATCTGCCCTTACATTCCGTTTTTGCTTTCCCGGTTACGGCAATGGATTGCGTCCGTCATCTTGGCGCGAAAAGTAGGGTCAGTTTGCAGCCGCTTGTAGTCGGAGGACTGGTGAGGCATCTCGTTTGCAAAGACTCCCGGCATGCGCCGACCCAACTCCAGCTCATTCAGGATCTTCAACGCCGTGAAGTGGACCATTGCGTCCTTTACATCCAGTAGCCATATCAAGAGGTCGAGAGCTCGTTCGTCATCGAGCCACAACACTTTAAACGCATGAAAGTACCCAAAGAGACTAGGACAGACGGCCCTGACCCTTCGCAAGGTTTCGATGAAAACCGGATCGCGGTTGATCTTCCACAATGCCCCGGCTATGGTCAACTGCCGGTCCATGTCGGGCTCGTTGTCGAGCAACTCGTGCAAGATCGGAACGGCGTCGGGGTCATGTAGGGCCGCTGCTCCTTCAACGATGTGAGTATATTTGAGCTTGAGATTGCGCCTGATCAGCTCTCGTGCTAGTGAGAGTTCCTCGGGAGTGAGATCGTTCAGAAATGTGATGTCAAGTTCGCCGTGGGTTAGCGCTGTAGTGTCTCCGAACCAGTTCCGAAGGAACTTCGCAAACGCGGGCGAATGTGGTCCAGAGGCTACGCTCTCTGGCACATCATAGGTGTCGCTTAGTCTCATCGTTCTTGCTCAAAGGTGGCGATGCCGTCACGGCACGACGACGACCCATGAGGTGCCCTGTTGAACAACCTGATATCCAAGGCTCGTGATGTAGTCGTATTCGAATGCTGTTCCTAAATTACCCGCCTCCGCCGCTGTCGCCGGATCAATCGTGAAGACAATTTGCTTACCGAACGTAAGGGCCATATCAATAAATCCCTCCATCGCTTGCTGCTGCCCCGCTTGACCCAATGCCTCCCATTGAGCGGTCGACATGCTCAGGGTGTTCGCACCTAATGCGCCGCCGATTTCCACGTACCCTTGGGGTCCAAGCACAATGGAGTTGGCGCCTAGTTCGAACGCTTGGGCCGCAATGGTCGTGGCCTCAACGAGAGCAGGTGCTAGTGCCACGCCCGTAGCACTAGCGAGGACCATGAAATTGTCTATAAAGCCCTGTGGGTCGAGAGCGTTTATGTCGGCGGCGAGGTTTTGAATTTCGTCGTAGTTGTCGTATATGAACTCAAGTTCTGTCGGGTCGTCGCTAACAGTGACCGAAGTGACGTCCGGACAGGGAGCTTGGCCGTCATCAAACCACTCGTTTCCGATCCAACAAAGACCGGTTGGATCGTTGGCATTCACGGGATCGTTGAGGACGTAGGAATATCGGTTCCAACTTTGCGGATTCCGCCGATCGGCGCTCTTTCGAGACGGGTCCGGCGTCATGAACCGTCCATAAGCATTGGAGTAGTAGCGATTATTGGCGTAGTCCAGCCCGGTCGCCGAATCCCGCCAATACGTCGCATAGCTCCAGGTGTCCTGCGGATTCGTCCCGCCCTTCGCCTCGCCCCACGGATAGTACGTCCCCGCCGACCCCAACTGATCCATCACCGCCAGCCGACGCCCGCCGAAATACTGGTCGCTCGCCCCAAGCGTCACCTGAATAATCGGCGCGTACTGCCCGTTCTGTGGGTACGTCTGCCCTGGAACGAACAGGTACGTGCCCAGCTTCTGCCCGCTCGCCGAATAGTAGTTCACCGTGTAGCTGGTCGTGTTGCCCAGCGAGTCGAACGTGTCCGCCCAGCTCCAGATGCGCTTGTTCTGCGCGTCGTAGGCGTAATTGACCGCTGGCGCGGCGGTGTTGTTCCAGCCCACGCCTGACACGCGATTCTCCACGTCGTAGGCCGTCGCGTTGTTGAACAGGCCGTTGCCGTTGGTGTCGTAGCTGAATCCATAGCCCTGGATCTGATTGGTGGACTGGTTGACGCTCACCGACAGGCTCGGCCCCGAACCGCTGGTGACGGTCTTCGCGGTCAGATTGCCGAAGCCATCGAAGGTGTACGACTCGCCCCAGCCGGTGCCCGCGGCAGTCGCCATCCGGTTCAGCGAATCGTAGGTGTACTGCACGGTGTCGCCGCTCACCACGTTGTAAACCGAGCTGACCTTGCCGTTGTTGGTGCCGGTGGGATAGGTGTACTGCATGTTCTCGGCACCCGGCGTCCAGATCAGCGTCAGTTGGCCGAGCACGTTGTACGAGCGGGTTTCGTTGCCGCCGGGATAGGTCATGGTGAGCAACTGATTCGCCGGGTTGTAGCTGACGCCGTTCACTACTGTGGCGCCTCCGGACGTCGTCATGCCGCCCAGCCGGTACATGGCATCGTAAGAATAATTGTAGCTGGCGCCGTCTATACCTACAACAACGAGGGCAAGGTCACGGCCATGACCTACCCGAGCACCATCAATGGCAGCGGCACATCCGTGCCAGTGGAACCTTGCCTGCACCGGTGTGTAGACGTTCACCGTATAGTTGGTTGCGTTGCCATAACTATCCGTGGTAGCCGGCCAACTCCAGATGCGCTTGTTCTGTGCGTCGTAGAAGTAGTACAGATCGTTGGACTAATAGTCGGCGATCTTGAGCCGGTTCTCGGCGTCGTAGAACAGGCTGGCGCCGTTGACGGCCGCGCTTGGGTTGCCGTTGGCGTCGTACGAATAGCCTTGGAGCTGGTTGGCGTATTCACGCTTTGCGACAGCTCGCTATAACTATCCGTCACCTTGTGTGTGCTGGATGCAGGCCTATCTCCCGGGAGTGTTTCCTCGCTTTTTTCTCGGCAAGATACATTGCGAGCGAGTAAACGATGCACGAGCAGGTCGGAAACGTGATCAGTGCAAATCCCAATGCAGCCTCGCCAGCCGGGCCAAAGTAGAAAAACTCCGATACCGCCCGTGGGAACCCAAAGAGAGTGCAGTCCCATATAAATCCCGCCGTGCACAGCAAAACCGGTAGAACCCAAACCCACCTGCCCGAACGTGAGGCGCTTGGAAACACTCGCCGCACGGCTATCGCAAGCGCGAGCGCCAAGCCCCACCCAAGCCCACAAGACCAGCCGAACTCGATACCGATTTCGAGAGGCTGGCCAGTGTAGGTCCCCGCGAATCTCCCCAGCGCCGGTGGAATGGAGGCGGTGAGCAGAGCCCACATGAAGGGAACAAGCGGAGCGGTAATTTGCTGTGCGAGCCACGGTAGGAACCCCGCGTCCGACCTTAGCTCAATGCCGAACATATGGATGCTCTCCTTCTTCGCGGCGACCGCTGTTTCAGTTATACGAAATTGTCGATGTAACCACCGGCACTGGGTCGGGGACGGGACCTCCGCCAGAAGCGCTATCAAAGCCGCCGCCGAAAAGGTCACCCCCACCACCGTCTTGTGCGACCTGAAAATAGAGTGCATGTGGGAGAGCTCCTCGCCCGCCCTGGTGAAGAAAGAAGATGTCTTGATTTTTGCAAGGGTCCTTAGCAAATTGTGCTAATTGGGCCTGTGCCGCCTTGAGGAGGCAGCCGAGGTCGAGATGGTCGCAGTTCGTTGGAATACCATTGGTTCCCGGTCCGCCCGTTGCCCAAAAGGTTGCGCCAAGATCATAAGCTCCCGTGCCGGTAACAATTGTTGTATTAGCTGGATTGGCCGTGGTTGCTAATAATCCACCACCCACACCCATGCCGGGCGACAGATAAAGTATATTGCCGATTCTGGCTTGCTGGGCGGGTGAGAGTTCGTTATACGCCGTGGTAAAGGCCTGAGCACCTCCGCTGTACGCCATGACATCGATTGATCCCGTGTTCTGGCTAAGGGCTTCTTCGAGGGCGGCTACCGCCACAGCGGTGGATGTGTTCGGGCCAAACAGGGCTTGGCTTTCAACGCTACCAAATCCCTGGAAGACTCCCTGGCCACTATAGGGGAGCCCCGCAACTCCGCCGAGGCTCGCCTGCTCGTTATCAAAAGTTTGCTCCCACGGATTTGGGCCACCGGGGGTCATCGTTATTCCCCCAAGCATTGCGGTGCAAAGCCCGAGCGGATCACTCCCATTAACTGGATCACCCATGACGTAAGCGTATCGATTCCAGGATTGCGGACTCTGGAGCGAAGCGCTCTTCCATGTCGAATCTGGGGTCATGAAGCGACCATAGGCATTGGAGTAGTAGCGGTTATTGGCGTAGTCCAGCCCGGTCGCCGAATCCCGCCAATACGTCGCGAAGCTCCAGGTGTCTTGCGGATTCGTCCCGCCCTTCGCCTCGCCCCACGGATAGTACGTCCCCGCCGATCCCAACTGATCCATCACCGCCAGCCGCCGCCCGCCGAAATATTGATCGCTCGACGCCAACGACACTCGCGATGAACGGCACGTAGTTGCCACCCGAGTAGTAAGTGCCTGGGATGAGTTCGTACGTACCCAGCTTCTGTCCGCTCGCCGAGTACGACACAACCGAGTATTCGGTGGGATTGTTATAGCCATCGAGGGTGCCAGTCCACATGAAGATGCGCTTGCCTTGGCCGTCGTAGGAGTAGCACGTTTGTAGTCCGCCGACCAGCGCGTAAACATGATTCTCCACGTCATAGGCCGCGTTGGCCACGTAGGCGTTCCCGTTGGCATCGTAGGTCTGCCCGACGATCTGGTTGTTGGCCTGGTTGACGGCCTGCGACAGGCTCGGTCCCGAACCGCTAGTGACGTGCTTGGTGGTGAGATTGCCGAACGGATCGAACGTGTACGCTTCGCCCCAGCCGCTGCCGTTCGCCGTCGCCATTCGGTTCAACGAATCGTAGGTGTAGGTCACGGTCTCGCCGCTCACGGCATTGTACATGGAGCCGACCTTGCGGTTGTTGGTGCCGGTGGGGTAGTTGTAGGTCAAGTTCACGCCGCTGGAATCGTAGAGATTCGTGAGCTGGTTGAGCACTCCGCTGACGATGGTGTTGCTATAGGAATCCGTCATGCCGCCCAGCCGGTACATGCTGTCGTAAGAATAATTGTAGCTGGGCCCCGGCACGGACGTGCCGCTGCCATTGATGGTGCTGGGAGTCGCCCTAATTGGGCGTGAGTTTCAACAGCTTTCCATCGTCGGTGAGGACGTAGACGGCGCCTTCCGGGCCCATGCGGACATCCCGAATCCGGGCGTGCTGGTCAACCAGCAGCGGCTCCTCGGCAATGACTTGTTTCCCGGAAAGCGTGAGCCGGTCGAGCATGCGGCCGCGCAACGCCCCCACAAAGACGCTGTTCTTCCATTGCGGGAACAAATTGCCGGTATAGAAAGCCAGGCCTGATGGCGCGATCACGGGGTCCCAGTAATAGCGCGGCTGCTCCATGCCGGCTTTTTCGGTGATTCCCTGGCCGATGGTCGTGCCCGGATAATCGATGCCGTGCACGATCACGGGCCAGCCGTAATTCTTGCCTGCCTCGGGCGTATTGAGCTCGTCGCCGCCGCGCGGGCCATGCTCGGTTTCCCACAACTCGCCCGTCGCCGGATCGATGGCCAGGCCCTCCTCGCTGCGGTGGCCATAGGACCAGATCTCCGGCAGCGCGACCTTGCTTGGCCGATGAACGGATTGCCGGGCGCGGGCGCGCCATCGGGCGTAATGCGGATGATCTTGCCGAGATCGTTGTCGAGCTCCTGCGCCATGTCCCAGGGCGGGCGACCCCGAGCGGTCGCCGATGGTAACGAACAGATTGCCGTCGCGTCCGATGGCGATGCGGCCGCCCTGATTCGCCGATCGCCCCGTGGGAAGCGCGGGCCTGGCGCGGAAGATGACGGCTGACATCGCTCAGTTGGCCCGCGGCTTCGTTGAAACGGGCGCGCGCGACGACGATTTTGCTGTCGCCGCCGACGGCCTCGCTATAGGTGAAGAAGATGCGATGGTTCGCGGCGAAGCTGGGATCGAGCGCCAGATCCAGAAGGCCGACCTGCCCGGTTGCGGACACGGCGGGAACGTTCTTGATGGGCTCGGAAAGCGTGCCGCTCTTGTCGAGAACGCGCATGGCGCCGGGCTTCTCGGTGATCAGGATTTTGCCGTCGGGAAGAAACGCCAGGCTCCAGGGCAGCTTCAGCTTGTCGGTGAGCGTCGTGACAACGGGAGGCCGAGTGGCATGATAGGGCGCGCGCGTCTGGCCGGGGAAAGCGGGCTTGTCATTGCGCTTTTCCGGCGGCCGGCTCTCGATCGGCCGGCCCTCACGCATTACGGGTCGCGGGGACGTGAACATGGCGAAGCTCCATCGGATCGCAATGATCGCGCCGATGCCGAACACGAAGCCGGCGATTAGCAGCACTCGCCATTTCCGCATATGTTACTGGCTTTGGGCGATGGTCTGGCTCACGATTTTCAGGAATTCGTCGTTGGTCCCGACGCGGCCGTGAATGGGCACGTGCTGCGCTACGTCCAGCTTCTGCTTTCGCATGTTCTGATAGAGCGTGCGCATTGCGGCTGTTGGAGCGGGCATGGGCGCGCCGGGCGCGGGCGGCGAGTAGAGGTCGGCATTGATCAGGATCTTTTCTTTCGGCAGGTAAGCCATCAGCATATCGGCGCTGTGGTTGCCTTGTGCATACGACTGATCTTCCAATTCGTAGGCCATGTCCTGCACGTGAAAGATCTCCATGATGCGCTCGCCATCCGTGATGACGTATTTGGCAGCGCCGCCACCCGGGCCGCCGGCAAAGCTGGCGACTGTTTCGATGGGAGCGGGGCGACGGCTGATCATGTACATCGGGCTGTACAGGGACATGCGGTCCGGCTGCAATTCGCGCGCCGCCGGATAGAACATGATGTCGAGGTAATACTGTTTGTTCGATTCATGTGTGATCACGGTGGTGCCCTGGGAAAGGTAGGTCCGAAGGCCGCCGGCATGATCGAAATGATGATGGGTATTTACGACATACTTGATGAGCTTATTGGGCGTCAGGCGATTTACTTCCTCGATCACGGCCAGCGATCGGGCTTCGTTCTGCGGCGCCTCCACGACAGCGACGAAGTCCTTGAATTCGACGAGCACGCTGTTGTGAGTGCCTCCGCCGAGAAGCCAGAGGCCATCGGCGAGTTTCTGACTCTCGACTTTGACCGGCGGAGCGGCCGCATTGCGGACAACGTCGGGCACGGGCATGGTGGTTACAGGCACGTTGGCCTTCACGTCGGTCACGTTGTACTCGTAGTAGTTGTGGGCGGGGTTCAGCCGCGGATCGCCCTGGTGCACGTGCAGCAAGGTGGGGAACTCGACGCCGTCGAAGTTCTTGTACTTCGTATAGCGCATCTCGTAGTCCATGTCGCCGTAGACGGGATTGGGAAACCAGGTGTCGGTGAGCTCCACCAGATTCCGGTCGTTGATGGTTCCGTTGACGCGGTACTTCCCGATGGTGAAGGACACGATGGTCACCTGGCGGCCATTCTGCGAGAGGCCGGCGTCGGACGCACCTACGATCGGCAGCGTGATGGCTGTTGCGTCTTTCGCCGCGAGCGCCGCTTTAAGAAATCCATGGGGCGTGATGGCGAGCTCGAGCTGCCGCAGGTCGGCGTAGGAAACGCCATCGAGATACAGGCTGGTGAGGGGGACTGGTTTGTCACCCCGCATGTCCCAGGCGTAATCGCCGCTTAGAATGGACGTGACGTGTTCGTCCCGCATCGGCGGCCTGCCGAGCAAGCGGATATTTGCCCTGCCTGCGCGTGTAATCCTCGCGCGACCACTGAGCGTCGAAGTCGATCTCGCGCGTGTAATCGGCCACTTCGTAGCGCGGCCAATCCTCGGCGAGCCCGTAGGTCTGGCCTATTCGCGAGGACCACCCGCTGGCGGAATATTGGATTGTTTTCAGATTGGCGCCGCCCATCGCTTTGAGAGAGGCTTCCAAAACAGCGCGGACGTCCTTAACGCTTTGGGCAGGCGCGGTCTCTGCGATGAAGCTTAGAACAGCCGCACTGATCGCGAGCGCCCGCATTTACTGCGCTCCCGGACCCCGCGCGGGGCCATCCAGCTTCTGCAGGTCCTGATTGTTTTCCTGGCAGATGTACTCGAGGAGCTCGGTGCCGGGCATCAGCGTCGCTCGGCCCATGGTGGTAAACGGTTTGACGTATGCGCCGGGATCGTCAATCGTAACCTCGATCGACATGTGGCCCGCGTCCGTGCGCGTGTAGCGCTCGATGGTGTGAAGCTTTTCGGTGTGCGGATGACCCTTGTAGTCGAACCAGAACTTGTCGTTGAATCCAACCGTATCCACCACCAGCGTGTTGCCATCCCAACGGCCGGTCGAATGGCCGTACCAGGTGGGGTCGGGATCGGCGGGATGCTTGGCATTCATGAAAATCTGCCGGTAGCTGTGAATGTTGCCTTCATAAAGGATGAAGTAGTGCGTAGGCGTTTGCACGATCCGCCACGGATACGGCGATCCGCGCGGGATACCGGCCGGCAGGCAGTTCGCCTCGGGATCTTCCTTTGATAGCCGGTGCTTCACAACCTCCTCGGCCCAGGGCAGCATGACGACCTGCTCGCCCGGCTTCAAGCCTCGGGGGTTGGAGATATCGGCATCGCTGGCGCCTCCGCCCAGCCAGACGCCCGAGAGGTCGGGCGTTCCGTCGGCGAACTTGGGCGCAGGACCGGTGGGCGCCAACTGCTGATTGCGATACAGTCCGACTGTTCCAATCGGCCCCTTGGAATCCTGACCGGATGCGGGCGCGGTCGGCTGAGCAAGCAGAGCAATGACGCCGAGCAGTGCGCCGCTCAGGACGCGAGCGACGATTCGGCCGGTGCTGCTTCGGTTCATTTTGCGGGATCCTCCGCGGCAAGGAAGGTCAGTTTATGACCGTCGGGAAAAGTGATCACCCCGGCACTGCCAAAATTCGAACTGTCCTTGGCGCGACTTCCGGTGACAGTGACCGTGTCACCCGGCTTGAGGGAGTTCCTATGCCAGCCATTCCGAATCAGCACATTCGGACTGGCGAGTTCCAGATTCCAATTGGCCACGTTGCCGCTCGCGTCTTTCACATCCATATAGAAATGGGCGTGGGGATTGGTCCATTCGACTTTTGTGACCACCCCGGTCAAGTCGATCTTCTTGTTGGAGTCGAATTCTGCGGCGCCGGAATGATGCGCGAGAGCCGGCGATCGTGAAGCCAACGTCAGCGCGCACGCGATTGTGAAAAAGAGAAGAGGTCTCATCGGCTGCCTCCGTGGGAAGGAGAGTTGATCGTTAAAAGACTATCACGATACACTACCTGCATCGATGGAGGTCCGCATGTCTGAAGTCGTGTATCGTTCCAATGTTCGCATCGAGCGCGTGAAAGGCCCCATCCGCAGAGCTTATCTGCCCGCCGAATCGGAGCCGGTGATCTTCGGGGTTCACGGGGCAGTGGCTGAACATTATAAAGTTCCACCGAACGTACTGGAACCGCATGCCACGACGCTCGACTACGTTGTCGCGGCAACGGCGGGTTGACTCACGGGAACCTTCGGAGGCGCGCTGGAGGCGCGTCAAATCGGTGCGTCGAACGAGCGGCTGGTGTCGGAGGCGGTGGGCGAGGTCGAGCTGGAGGACAACGTGCTCGTCATAAGGCGAATTCACGTCCGGCTGCGGCTCAAGGCGGAAGAGGCGCATCGGGAAACCGCGCAACGCGTGCATGGTTTCTTTGCCGATCATTGTCCGATCTATCGCAGCCTGAAGGCGGCAATACAAATCAGTACGGAATTGATTTTGGAGCCGCTGCCGGGCAGCGCATCATCCTAGCGGTGACGGATCTCCTCGGGCGCTCTTTGCCGATCGAGCGGCAGGACGTGGAGCTGCCAGTTGACCGCGACAGAGGATGGCAAGTAGCAGACCTTGCTATCGCAAGCCTGATAGTTCAGCTTTCCCGCGATCGTCAACGTTTTGCCGTCCGTTCCCAATGAACCGCTGAACTCGGCGGCGGAGCTTACCTTGACATCTTGATGGATGCGAAAGGTCCCTTGGAAAACAGGCACTCGCTCCTGGATGGCCGGCATGTAGAGCACCTCGGCCGCAGGATAAACGGGTGGTCTAAGCTGGAGTTCAGGCAAGGGATCGATCACGAGGCTGATCGGCTTGTAGCCTTTCGTTCCCGGCGCGTAGACGTGGACGCCGGGAGGAAGCTCGACTTCAGCGGTCAATGTGATGCGAGCTCCTGGAATCGCAGCGCCGTCGGACTGTTTGACCGCAACCTTCAGATGCGGCGCTTCCACGGTGCCAGTCACTTCTCCGCCAAGCTCCGGGAAAAGCTTTGCGATCAGGCTATTTGCTGAGACGCGTTCGCGATATTTGGGGTCGAAGAACTTCTCTCGGATGATGCCTGTGCGTGTCGATGAAGAAATAGCCGGGCCTCGCCATTCCTTTGTACTGTCCAATCGCTTCGGGGTTCAGTACGTGGTAGGCCTGGATGGCCTTGGAATCGGGGTCAGCCAGCAACGGGAAGTCAATCTTCCGGCGGCCGGCGAAATACTTGAGTATTTCCACGCTGTCATAACTCATCGCGGCCAGCTTCAGCCCTTGATTCTCGAATCGCGCTCTCGCGTTTTGCAGCTCGACCAGCTGGCCTTTGCAGTAAGGTCACCAGTCGGCGGAACGGAAAAACAGAAGCACGGTGCCGTTTTTCCCTTTGAGCGTGGCGAGGCTTTGCGGATGGCCGAATTGGTCGGATGCCGAAAAATCCGGGGCCTTCTGACCGACGGCCAGTCCGATGCCGGTGAGCATCTTGATGGAAGCGACGTGAACAACATTGCCCTGCAGCGCGCCTTCCAGCGTGACGCTGTCTCCCAGGTGGCCAATGGCTTGATCCTGAGGCTCCAGGTCGTAAATCTGGCGCGTGGTGTCGTCATAAAACACCAGCTTGGAGCCGGGGCCGCGGTTCTCGGTACATTTGGCCGCCTCGGCGAAGGCCTCTTCGGGGGTGCAGCCGCTATTCATGATGATGCCGGACCAAGTGCCTGAGTTTGCCATAGCTTTTTGCGCGGGTAGCGACAAGCTGAATCCGGAAAACAGGAGGATTGTCCCGGTGAAGAAACGCATCGCCACGTCCCGCCTCAACGGCGACTATAGCATGGAACTTGGACCGCGAATGCCACGCCAGCTTCGAGTGAAAAGCCCGAAACATGCGGGCTGGGCTAGAGAGGTCGCGGATGAGCGGATGCCGGGCGTGTGACCGGCCGCAATAGGCGCGGAAGGGCGATGAGGGCTGCGCCATAGACCAAGAGGGAGACAAAAAGGGTGGCGGACTGGCCCTGGCTGAAATCTTCGAGGATCAGCTTGATCGCTCCGAACGCCATCCAAGGGTGCAGGAGCCACACGAGTTCCTTCAGGCGCCGCCGCGAACCGAGCCATGCCAGCACAATCGCTGCCGCGGAGATCGCCACTGTACGCAGTGTGCAGATGAGTGGAGCTGGGAGCCGCGACGTGATCCAGGGGCCGGTTGCGAGTGCCACCAAACTCCAGCAAAGCAGCCCCGCCACAATGGCCGAAGGCGCACGCTCGTGCCACTCCGGCATCGTAACCCCGCGCAGCCCCAAAATCAGGACGTACGTGAGCGCGGCGAAGGTTGCCATCAGAGTCGCCGATGCGATCGGGGGCGACCAATTCATCAGGCCCGACGCCACTGCCGCGGCTGCGAGATAAAGCGCGCCATGTATGCGCAGCACGTTTCTACCACGCCGCTCGCCGAACCATGTCGTTCCTAGCGCCAGAGTTGACCATAGTGCTGCAAGCGGCAAACCGGTTACGAGCAGCTTGCCAGCTACCAGAGCCAGCAGAAGAGCGAAGATGGCATAGGCGTGGCAGTTGCGATTTTGCCGGCGCGCTTCGGCTTTGTCAGAGGCTGCATAGCAACCTGCGGCGGCAGCGAGACAACCAGCGCCGATCCCGAACGTAGCCGCGCCCGTGCCCTGCATCAACCGCAATGTGCTGCCGATCGCCAGCGCGACGATGGTCACCAATTGCCCGGTCTCGAACCAGCCGATGCCAAGCCCTCGCGCCAAGGTGCGCACGGCGGTGCTTGCCAGGTAGACAGCAACCAAGGCCCATTGGATCGCGAACACCGCGATGACCGGAATTGGCGCGTAGCCCTCGGGAAGCCCCTGCGGCCGAGTAAGCAGATAGACCAGCAGGAATACACAGAAGTCGGCCGCGAGTGCGACGATCCAGCGCGTGTTCAGCACGTGGCCGCGGCAAGCTCCGTATTCCACGACAACAGCGGCGATCGCCAGCGCCGCGCAGAACGGTATCGGATCGAACGTCGCGACAATTAATCCAATGGACGTTGCCGAACCGGCCAGCGCTACGATCCCAGCCAGAGACGACGAATCGTGGCGCCAGGCAACGACCTGCCCCAGAACAATGAACAGCCCCAAGATAGCCGCGGCGGCGGATGGCGTGAGGGTGTGAAACCGTAGGGTGGCTTCCCACAGTAGCGGCGCGAGAATGGCGGAAGCTGTGAGACCGTGCAAGGGAGCGGCCCAGCGGTTGTCCTGGCTGGTTCGCCAGGGGATCAGCCAGGCGCAGGCATACACTACCCCGGCGAGCGTGCCGGCCAGGTGCGGCAGAATGCTCGCCTCGGTAACGGCGCGCAGCAGGTAGGCGACGGCAATGCCCAACAGCACACGTCCGATACTGGCCAGCAGTCCGGACAAGAGCTCGCGGGCAGTGGATTCATCGGCGATCGCCTGAAACTCACTGCCCAGCGCCGCCGGCAATCCCGCATTCCCCGGCCGGCCTTCGAGCGCTTCCACACGCCGCCGCAGGTCCTGGATGGCCAGGATCAACTCTTCGATTTGATGGGTGCCTTCCTCGACCGGAGGCCCATCCATGGCGCCCTCCTCACACCGCTGCCTCGCGCTTCGGCCAGGGCGGCAGCAGTTTCACTAGTCCATATAGGATGACGAGCGGCAACAGGGTGAGTACAATGGCCGACAATAGTCCCTCCCGGGTGGCGAAGGCCATTTTGTAGCTGGTGTATCCCAGGAAGCTCTTCGAGAAGAGCTGGCCCCCGATGACGACGTTCCAGCGCATGGCGAAGATGCCCACCAGCGTGAGCGATCCGGCCAGGGCGTACACCGCTTTGCGGGCGCCCGCGTTCAGCTTCCACAATTGCATCAGACCCAGTAGCGCGATCGGCAGAAGCGTGCCCAAGAAAATCTGAAGAACGACCTGCGAGAAATAGAGCCGGGTGTGGACCATAAAATCCAGTGCGCGCAGCGATTCGTCAGCTTCATAGATACGGTGGACCAGGTCCAGCATTTCCAGCGAAAAATCAATGATGAACGTGTACAGCAAGTAACGTGCGATAGTGTCCACGCAGCGCATGTCGATGGGTGTCCGGCGTAATTTCGAGGTCAGCATATAGAGCAACAGAACGGCGGCAATGCCCGAGACCATAGCTGAGAAGATGAAGACCACTGGCATCAGCGGGCTGGACCACCAAGGATTGGCCTTCACCGACCCGAAGATGAATCCCACGTAGCCGTGCAACAGAAAGGCGGAGGGAATACCGAGGAGCGTGATGAAGTAGCCTACCCTGTCATCCACTCGCAGGGCCGCCGGACTCAGGTTGTGCGATCCCAGCGTCAGCACGCGGTAGATCCACTTTGCCGGCGCCACGGCTCGATTCGGCCCTTAGCCACGATGTCTTGGCGGTAATCCAGCCAAATCTCCATCAACAAGACCACCATGAGATACCACAGGTAGACAAAGCCGAACATCGCCATCGCGGAAGAACGGTGCGGAGTAAGGTACATCTCAAAGGATCGCTCCGGATGTCCGAGGTGGAGTTGCAGCGGCAGCGGCGCCACCAGCAGAAACGCCAGCGCGGTCAGCAGCGCCAGCCGGTAAGTGGGCTTAACTTCCTCCACCTTGAAGACGCGCTCGAGTGACGCCAGAATGAACGCGCCGGCGACGAGCCCGGTGATGTACGGGTACAACACGATCAAGATGCTCCATTGCAGCTCGATCTCGTTCGGGTACATGTAGCCTTGGACGGCAGGCAGAAGGGTCTCCATGCATCTGCTCCTTATCGAACCGATCCGTCCAGGTCTTTGTAGAACACCTTGGCGCCGGTGGCCATCTGCGGCTTCAGCACCTGTACACTGTGGGTTCGCAAGAACTCGTGAATCGGATCTTTCGGATTCTTTAAATCAGCCAGCACTCGCGCCTGCGTCGGGCACGCTTCGCAACACGCGGTGGTCAGGCCCTGCGTGATGCGGTGGTAACAAAGCGTGCACTTGTCGGCCGTATTTTTCTTGGGATTGAAGAAGCGACAGCCGTAAGGACAAGCTTGGATGCAATAACGGCAACCGAGGCAGTACTTTTCATCCACCAGCACCACGCCATCGGGCGTGACGAAGGTCGCGCCCACCGGGCACACCTGCACACACGGTGAATCCGCGCAATGGTTGCACAGTTTGGGGATGAAGAAGGTCTTGCCGCCGTCTTTGTAGATGTCAGGGAAACCGTCGTGGCCGCCATTGGGTGAGTCCACGAGCGGATGTTCGAGGTGATAGTCGTCGACGTGATAGCGCTCGATCCAGGTGCGGAAATAGCCGGGCGGCACGTCGTTTTCGGCTTCGCAGGCACGCACGCAGTTGCCGCAGCCGATGCACTTGCCGGGATCGATCAACATCGCCCACCAGTGCTTGGTCACGTCGTAGTTGGGCGAGGCATCGGGGGTTCCGGCCAGCACGTGCTCCCAGGCGACGGCGGCCGCGGAGGTCAGAAGAATGAATTTGCCGGATTTGGCGAGCAGTTCGCGCCGGGTTATGTCCATGGCTATTTGTCCCCCGCGTTGAGTGGACTGTGGGGCTGATGGCAGGTGATGCAGGGCAAGCCGCCGGCATGCTCCGCCGAAACCACTTGCGGAAACGATTTAGGCTTGGAGGAGTTGGCCTCGTGGCAGCGCACGCACAAAACCGCCGGGTCAGGCAGCTTTGGGACCACGGATCCGGGATCCTCGGCATGGTTTGCCAAGGGGCCGTGGCAGGCTTCGCACGCTACGCCGGCGTGCTTGCCCTTGCTCTTCGTGTCGGCCACATCGGAGTGGCAGGCTTCGCAGACTGTGTGTCCGGCGAACTTGACCGGACGGGAGCGGATGTCATCCATGGCAGCGGGGCGAAAATGGCCGTACTTGCCAAAATCAGGCGGGATAACCACCCGCCGGATGAGTAGGAATGCGGCCACTCCTACACCCAGGAGCACTAGCACTCGGATTAGATGCTCGGTGCTCCGCAGGAAGTCCTTCATGCCCAGCGAACATGCAATTGGGAACCCCGCTGGCGCGGGCGTGCAAAGCGCGTGCAATCAACAGTCAAGAAGAGGCAGCATGCCTCGAAAGGGCCAGCAGAGGTGAGTGAAATGGCGCGGAACGAGGCGTCAGATTCCGCTGCCAGACACTGCATCCTCAACCGAACGGCGGTACGTAATAATTTAGTGATGAGGAGATTCGGCGTCCTCAGCCTCCTATTAGCGGCGATGCCGCTGCACGCCCAGGACGAGACTCCGGTTTTCCGCGCGACATCCGAGCTGGTGCTGGTGGACGTTCAGGTACTGCACCGCAAGAGCGGGGCTCCGGCGCCCGCGCTGCAGGCCGCCGATTTTCGAGTGTACGAAGAGGACACGCCGCAGGAAATCCTGCAGTTTTCGCGCGACGAGTTCCCGCTGTCGGTCGTCCTGCTATTCGACCTCACCGACAGCGTCCAGGGAGTGCTGAAACGCCTGGCGGAAGGGTCCAAGACGGCGCTCGATCACTTCAAGCCCGCCGATGAAGTGGCGGTGATGGTCTATTCCGGCCACGCCACCTTGGTGGATGGGTTCACCACGGACCGTGCCCGCACGGTGCAGGCCGTCGAAAAGAGCGCCGCGATGACGTCGGACGAGCCGGCCCACTTCAACGAGGCTATGTACCAGGCGGCCATGCAGCTGCGGCAAGCCAGCAGCCCGGCGAACCGGCGCGTGATCATCTGGCTCACCGATAACCTGCCGAATGTTCCTTACCGCAAGGAGTATCCGGCTCACACGGAGGTGGAAGCGTTCCGCGCGTTGCATGAAGAAGACGTGGTGGTGGCCCCGATCCTGATGAAGAGCCGGCTGTGGGCCGTTCTAGGTCCGATGGTGCGGGCCTCGGAATCTTCCTACGAGAAGGAGTTTCCGCCGGGCGACGCGCGCAAGTACGCGGAATTGACCGGCGGGCAGGCGGTGGGGCTGCGCGGCAAGCAACCCGAGGAACGTCTGGCGCAGTTGATTGACGAACTGCGCGCGCGATACACCATCGGATACCGTCCCTCCGATCCACAGCCCGCCGGGACGTTTCGCCGGATCCGGGTGGAGTTGGTTCCGTCCCAGAAATTGCGGCCGAAGGAGTGGAATGTGCTCGCGCGGCACGGCTATTACCGCAAATAGGGGGGGCGCCCGCCGGCACCGAGATCGATCGCGGCGGCAAAAATATTGAACCAATCCGGGTTGTCTGCGTACCTGATGTTCAGGAGGACGCATGGAACCCGCTATTGGCCGCAACTGCTCACCAGCGATTGAATGTATTTCCCTCTCTCCCGGCGCTCCCATCTGGCAGGACGTCCTTTCACAGGCGATGACCGGCGAACTGCTGGCCGCGATGAACTACACGTCATTAGCGGATATGTGTGACGATCCCGAGGAAGTAGCCGACGCATTGGAGCATGCCGCGGGGGAGCGAGGACATGCCGGGCGCTTCGCTGCCGAAGGCCGCAAGATTGGCATGGACGTGGCCAATAACGTCGACGCGAGGCATTGGAAGCGGCTTCGCGAGGCATTCCTGCGCTGCATCGCAGAGCGCGATTTTATTGCCTGCCTGATCGTCCAGGAGATCATGCTGGAATCCTTCGCCGTCGCGAGTTATGCGCGCGCCGGGAGGGTGGCGCCGGGGAGTCTTGGCAAGACATTTGCATCCATCGCGGCCGAAGAAGAAGAGCACGTGGATCACGCCATGGCGATCCTCAGAGCGGAGCGAGCCTTAGACCCGCAGCGCTTCGACGACAAAGTGCACCGGCTGCATCTGGATGTGATGACCACCCTCGCGAAGATGCTGGCCAAGGAATGCAGGGATGGACATTGCGAAGTGTGCCACGCAGGTTGCGTGAAACCGTCGCTACCCGAGATCAGCTTGACTGCGGCCGAGCTTCGCGGAGCGTCGCTGCAGCAGTACCTGAAAACGCTGGATGCGCTGGGGCTGCCCGGCGAGGTAACACTTGCATGGGTGGCTCAACTGCCGGTGTAAACGAAGTTGATTTCGCGCTGGTCGGGCATCCGGAGAACTGGCGAGCGGCCTCGGACGTACTTGCTGTCCTGCGCGGGCCGGAGCATACGCCTTTGCCGGACGACGAGGTCAAGGACATCCTTCCGTGGATTCCGCCCAGGGCAGTCTGTCATCTGGAGGCGGATTCGAACGGCGCGAAAGCGCGCGGCATCTATATCGACTCCTTCATTCCCCCGGACCGTCTGGAAGCGGTCTACACACACGACAATCTGGCGCGCGTTCGAGCGGCGGCGGCCTACGCGATCAAGGCAGGAGCGAAGATCGTCAGTCTCGGCGGATTCAGTTCCATTTTGATCGAGGGCAATTTTGATCACCTTCCCGAGAAGCACGATACGGTCTTCACGACAGGCAATACCTTGACGGTCGGATTCATCGTTCAGGGCATTCAGAAGATGTGCGCGCTGGAGGGCCGGGACATTCGCGAATCGACGCTGCTTATCGTGGGAGCGACGGGGGATGTGGGTTCCGGCTGCGCCCGCTGTCTGGCTCCCATCGTGAAACGCGTACTGCTGAGCGCACGCAACGTGGAACGGCTACGCAGGCTCGCTTCCGAGCTGGAAGCTGATGGAGCGCAGGTGGAGTTCGCGACGGATCTTGAGCGGTTCACGGCGGAGGCCGACATCGTGATCTGCGCGGCCAGTCTGGCGTCGCCTTCGCTTCTATTGGGGCGCATCGCGCTTGACGCAATCGTTTGCGATGCGGGCTATCCCAAGAACCTGTCGCCAAGCGCGGCGATGCCGGGGGCGAAAACCTTCTTTGGGGGCCTGGGGCAGATCGCCAGCGGATTGAGTTTCGCGCCGGATTTTCGCGGAATCCTGAACCGGCATCCGTTCCCCGACGTGGTGCATGGATGTCTGCTGGAAGGCATCGCGCTTGCGCTGGAGGGCCGGTTCGAATCCTTCTCGCAGGGACGCGGGTTCATCACTCCGGAGCGTGTGGCAGAGATAGAAACGATCGCGGCGCGGCATGGGATCAATCTGGCGCCGCTGTACAATGCCGAGGGGCCAGTTGAGAAAACCGTGTGAAAGCTATCGTCTGCCGCAATTACGGTTCACCTGATGTTCTTCAATACGAAGAGATCGAGAAACCGATCGCTGGGGATAACGAAGTCCTGATCAAGGTGCGCGCAGCGTCCGTCAATCCGCTCGACCAGACCATGCTGGCGGGTACACCGTACATCGCTCGAATAACCGGAGGGCTGCGCAGACCGAAGGACACGCGGCTAGGCGTGGATGTAGCAGGCGAGATTGAAGCGGTAGGCAAGAACGTAACCCGTTTCAAACCAGGCGATGAAGTGTTCGGCATGTGCAGAGGCAGTTTTGCCGAATATGCCTGCGCTTCCGAGTCGCAGTCGGCCATGGCGGCACTGGCCTGAAACCAAAGAACGTGACATTTGAGCAAGCGGCTGCAGCGCCCGTGGCGGCAATCAGCGCACTGCAGAGGCCTCGCGATAAAGGGCAGATTCGGCCGGGGCGCAAGGTGCTGATTCAATGGTGCGGCGGGTGGCGTCGGTACGTTCGCAGTACAGATCGCCAAATCGTTCGGCGCCGATGTTACCGGCGTCTGCAGCAGAAGGAATGTGAATATGGTCCGATCGCTCGGCGCGGATCGGGTGATTGATTATACGCAAGAAGATTTCACGAAAAGCGAGCAACGCTACGACCTGTTTTCGACTGCGTATGGAGACCATTCCTTATTCGCATGCCTCCGCGTCTTGAATCCCGAGGGGAAATGCATCGTGGTGGGGGTCCGACACGGCCGTTGGTTCCGTCCGCTGGACCGTCTGTTGAAGGCGCTGGTCTTGTCCTGGTTCGCGAAGCCGTGGTCCCATTTATCGCGACGGCCAGCAAAGAGGATCTGACCATTCTGGGTGAGCTGATGGAGGCCGGAAAGATCACGGCGGCCATCGACCAACGGTATCGGCTAAATGAAGTCCCGGCGGCGATCAGACATTTGGAAGAAGGACACGCTCGGGGAAAGATCGTGATAACGGATATTGGCTCATGATTAGAAGATTTCTTGTGTCGTCGCGATCCCAGTCGTCTGCCTGATCCTGGTGGGGCTCTCGTCTGTGCTGGTGTATAGAAAGTATCGGCAGCACAAGGTAGCCGAACAACGGGCCATTCGTTCCTCGGAGGGCATCAACAGCCTGGAGCCGGTGCGGATCGGCGGGATCAATCAGTGGATCCAAGCGCGAGGCCAAAACGTAAACAACCCGATTCTTCTGTTCATCCATGGCGGACCCGGCTTGGCATTTATTCCGATGGCGGGCGCGTTTCAGGGGGAGTGGGAGAACCATTTCACCGTCGTTGAATGGGATCAGCGGGGAGCGGGAAAAACGTACGCGTCGAATGACACGGAGCTTCAGCGCAGCACGATGAACGTTCCCCAAATGGAACACGACGCGCTGGACGTGGTGAACTATCTGCGGAATCGGTTCCACAGGGAAAAGATTTTCGTACTGGGCCATTCGTGGGGAAGTATGCTCGGTGTCTGGCTGGCGCACGAACATCCGGAACTCGTTTACGCGTATGTGGGCGTTGGACAAATAGTCAATGTGAAGCAGAACGAGACGGTCGCGCACCAGGACGCGCTGCAATGGCACGCAACCACCACAATGAGCAGGCCCTCAAAGATTTGGAGAGCTTTACGGGAAGTGGCCGACCGCCAGGCGCAATACTGGGAAGCGCAGTTGCTCGGACCGCCGGCCAACGTACCGCAATTCCTGGATATCAAAAGACTATTGTCAACTCTTGTGTCAGCGCCTGAATATTCGCTTGCTGATGACTTCGGTTTTCTGCGTGGCCAACGCTCCTCGCTCGAGATTATTGATCCCCGAAGTAATGAAAGTTGATGTTGAATCAAGCTCGGGCTTGCCTTCCGCGCGCCGATCTTCTTTTTTGAAGGACGATTTGATCCATACTGTCGACCTTCCCTGGTCTGGGAGTACAGTCAAGCTATTCAGGCTCCGCAAAAGGAATTCATCTGGTTTGACAATTCCGGCCACTTCCCCTTCTTTGAAGAGCAACAGAGATTCGCGGATGAGTTGTTCCGGCGCGTCTTGCCTCTCGCCGCTGAGCATCCGGAGGCATTGGGTAACAAAACTACGCGGGGGCAGGTCTGACCGTTAGCGATGTGGCCGGCGAAAGCTACGGCCGGAAGGTGGTTGCCGGCGATCTTGGCCAGCGTCGCGAGGCGTTCGAGCATTTCCGCGGACTGGCTTGCGGACGGGATATCCGCGAGATTTAGATCGTAGGCCAGACTCAGGACCTCACGCAGCCCTCCAAAGTCGCGGCGCGCGACACGTCTTCGCAGCGCGATGTTAATGAGAAATGTCGCGAGCGCATCCATTTCTGCCTCGGCGAGTTTCTCAAATTCGTCGAGCCAATGCGGAGACTGACCGTCGGCATCGAGCACTCGCATGATTCGCTTTGCTGCTCCCGGCGCTACGCGATTCGATTGGATGCTCACAGGCGGCCCATATCCAGGCCGCAGGGATACCGCGGAGAGCAGTCCCATCACGTAGGCAGTGTGGTAGATAGTCGCAAGCAAGTACTGCGTCCGTTGGATTCCTTCCAGCGCCTTTAGCTCGTTCAACCTCGTACCGGGCGTGGGAAGGAAAGTAGCCTTGTCTTCCACGCGTGCCAGGACGCGAAAAGCGAAGGCCGCTGCGGCGCTCCACGATTTACCAGTGAGCGGCCAAGCCAGCAGGATTTCGCCGCTCAGGTCGTAGTCCTGCTCGTCCAGACAGCGAGCGAGCACCGGCTCGGCTTCGGCGAGGATCTCGCGGCGGGGCCTGGGCAGCGGCAACGGGTGCAAGTGAAAATCCGCAACGTACATCAGTGCGTGAGTAAAAGCATAGATGTCATCGCGAGTGCCATTGGTCAGGTCCATTGGATGATTCAGAATCGGCCTGCGCGCGGTGGACCGTGTTGCTCTGGGGCGGCGTGAGCCTGACTCGGGCCAACTCATCGCGACCCACTCCTGTTCGAGCGCTCTGTGCGGCGCTCTCTCTCGTCCCGCGTGAGCCTGAGATTCCAAACTCTTGCCAAGCAACTCGTCGAACGCGGAATCGCGATAGCCGAGCCTGCTGAGGCACACGTGCGGCACGGCGTAATCCCACGCGACGGAGGGTTCCAGGCAAAGGCCGAGCATCATGCGCTTGCTCCGGGCATGCGGAATGAGACGGTGCGCGATGTTTTTCATGCGCTCGCCTACCTCGCGACCAGCGGCAACCGGCGAAGCTGCAACCAGCAGGATGGCGGTTTCTGAAATGATCTTCTCGGGCCGGATATTTTTCGCCGGGTTACTTGCATCGCTGTAGCCACTGGCAGCGAGGTGTTCCACGGCGAGCGCGGCGATATCGAGGACACGGCAAAGACGTTCGATCAGGTCAAGTTCGTTCCACCTGGATTGTTCACTCTGCAGTTGTCTGGCTTTCATGATGCCTCCATCATGCCCCCGGTACCCCGCCTCTTTACGTTCTCTGAGCTCTGAGTTCCGCAACGTTCGCGGCGAGTTCGCCCAGGTCCTCGACAGGTCCACCGGGATTAAAAACCCGATAACAGTGAAAGAAAATGCGGTTTGTGCCGCAGAACCAGTCGCCAGGCTCCTCTGCGAGCGAGAGCGACGGGCCGACTTCGGCCAGGACCTTGCCGACGGCGGCGAAGTCTACGGCCTTAGCATCGAGCAGCTTCTTTACCAGCTGCTTATGTTGTTCTGAATTGGGCATGTGTGGTTCTCCTTTATTACTCGCGGGGCGGCGAAGCCAACGCTTCGAGAAGAATGCGCCGGGCCGCGCAACCACGCTTATCCGGGTAGTGCGGGCCGGGCGAAGCGCGTTTCATTTCGCGACGCGAAATCGCGGCGCTAGGGGTGTATACTTGCTGCAAATCGGGTAAGTGTGAAGAAGATGGCCGATCTGCAAAAAATGGACCGCACGTGGCTATGCAGCGTGCTTTTCATGGATATCGTCAACTACTCGTCGCAGTCGGTGGACGTGCAGATGAAGTGGAAGGCGCGGTTCAACGGTTATCTCGCGGAGGCGATCCGGGATGTGCCTGAAAGTGAGCGCGTCATTCTTGATACGGGGGATGGCGCCGCTGTCTGCTTCTTAGGCGCGCCGGAAGCCGCGATGTTCGCAGCACTCCATTTGTGGCACTGCTTCGTCAGCGATGCACAGGAGCAGCAACCGGGGTTGCGCGTCCGCACCGGGGTGAACCTTGGACCGGTAAAGCTGGTCAAAGACCTCAATGGTAGCTTGAACGCGATCGGGGACGGGATCAACGCGGGACAGCGCATCATGAGTTTTGCGCCGGAAAACCAGATCCTGGTCTCGCAATCGTATTTCGAGGTGGTGAGCCGGCTTTCCGACGATTACAAGGTGCTTTTCAAATTGAAGGGAGTGGAGACGGATAAGCACGTGCGGGAGCACACGGTTTACACTCTCCTGCCGCCAGGATCGGGAAAATCGTACGCCCAAGCCGCGGCTGCTGGTGCGGCCGGGACGCCGGAAGAGTCGCCGATCTCGCGTCAAACTGCCGCATCGCCGGCGCCTCAGATGGCGGGTGATCCCGAGAAACCGCTTCAACAGCGCACCCGTGTTCCCATCCTGATCGGCGCCGGTTTGGTGATTCTGATTGTCGCAGTAGCCGCTTGGCGTTTCGGAGGTGCTGGGACGACCAAGCTATCGCCCCCAGCCGGTGTTCCGGCGGCGAAGCCTACGTCTGTGCAGAATGTCGCACCGTTACCCAGCAGCGAACCGGCCGAGACCGGGATTACCAACGCGGCCAAGCTGGCGTATGACGAAGGCATGCGGCTCATCGATCAAGACATGCCGGCGGAAGCTGTGCGGCAGTTCGACCAGGCGATTCGCGCCAATCCCGAGTTCGTGCTCGCATACCTCGGCCGGGCGCAATCCCGCAGACTGCTGAGGCAATACGAAATGAGCATTGAGGACTGCACCCGCGCGATGCAGATCAAGCCTGAGGAACCCAGGGTCTACTTTTGCCGCGGTCTGGGCGAGGGATTACTGAAGCAGTATGACCGCGGCGTGCGCGACTTCGGCGAGGCGATTCGCCTGAATGCGAAATTCGCACCGGCATACGAAATGCGGGGCGAAGCCAACTTCAATCTGCAGCAGTATGGGCGTGCCCTCGAGGACCTCGACCGGGCCATCCTGCTCAAGCCCAACAACGCTCCGTCTTACATAAGACGAGCGCTGGTCTATGAGAACCTCAAGCAGTATGAAAAGGCGATTCTGGATTACGACCAAGCCATCCGCCTCCAACCCGCCAACGCTCGAGCGTACAACGGGCGAGCCAACGCCAAGAAACTGTCGGGCGATCCTCGCGGCGCCGCGGCCGATCAGAAGTATGCGCGGAAGTTGAAAGAACAATAGGAGACTTTGATTCCGATCAGCACGAGCGAGTGGTGCAGCGCGGGTGTTCCACAGTTAAATGTGGTAATCTCTGGGAAATTGGAAGTCCGCTGTGGCGTATTGCAACGGCGCTTCGGCCCTGCTTTAGGTTAGGCGATCTCTGGTCCGATCGTGCGAGCGTCCGACTCTTAAATCGATTAAGGGAGAAAACGACGTGGTCAAATTCTTTCTTTCTGCTTCCGCGGCGACAACCGTAATTTCATTGCTGTTCCTGGCTCCGAACGCTTGGGCTCAAGACGCCACTGGCACCATAGCCGGTAACGTCACAGACGCGACCGGTGGATTGGTCTCCGGCGCGAAGGTGACAGTCACCAACCTCGACACGAAGACGCCCAAGCAAGCGATCTCGAACAACCAAGGCTTCTACCAGGTGCTGTTGCTTCCGATCGGGCACTACGAGGTGACTGCCGAGGCCTCGGGATTCAGCAAGGCCGTAACCCGGCCGGCCAGCCCGCTCGAAATCAATCAGACGCTGCGAGTCGATCTGAGCTTGGAGGTTGGCGCGGCGAGTGCTCAGGTGACCGTCGAGGGCAAGCTCGGCAATGTGGAGACAGGCAACTCCACCGTGGGCGGTACGGTCACGGGCGAGGCCATCTTCGAGCTTCCCTTGAACGGACGGAACACGCTGGATCTGCTGGCGACACAGCCTGGCGTGACAGTCACCAATCCCGATTCCGGCGCTCCAGGCAACTACAGCATCGGCGGCGGACGCACGGACTCCGTCACGTACCTTCTGGATGGAGGGCTAAATAACGACTTATTGGATAACTCCGTGGTGGTGAATCCCAATCCGGATGCAGTGGCTGAATTCCGCGTGCTGGAAAGCACGTACGCCGCTGAATATGGCCGCAACGCCGGAGGAATCGTCAGTATCGTGAGCAAGAGCGGGACGAATCAGCTGCACGGCACCATGTACGACTACGTCCGCAACACCGACTTCGATGCGAACGACTTTTTCAACAACCAGCAAGGCCAGCCGCGCGCGGTCCTCCAGCGAAACCAATATGGCGTGACTCTCGGCGGACCCATGGTGATTCCGCATATCGTGGATGGCCGCAACAAGCTCTTTTTCTTTTTCGCCTACCAGGGCCAGAAACAAACGCAAGTGCAGTTGGAGGGTAAGGTTCAGACCTACACTCCGGCTGAGGCGCAGGGGAATTTCTCGCAAGCGGCCGGCGGCGGTCCCGATCCAGCCGTCGCCGCCTTCCTACAAGCGAATCCCTACTATCAGCCCAATCCAACGCTGGCTGCCCAGGGGATCATCGCCCCTTCCAGTATCGATCCGGTGGCGCAGGCTTTCTTTAAGAACGGTCTCATTCCCACCTCGGCCAGCGGCTATCTCTTCCCCACATCTTCGGCGATCAACAATGACGATGAGTATCTGGGTAAGTTCGACTATACGATTTCGAGCCACGATACCTTGTCGGGGACTTTCACCGCCCACAATAACGAGACCACGAACCCCTTCTACTTCGCCAGCGTGAGCGGGTACAACGCCGCGGATTTCCTGCAAACGTACTCGGGAAGCATCAATTACATGCATGTCTTTACGCCCTCGCTTCTGAACGAGGCGCGGATTACCGCCGTCCGAAGCAGTTCCGACAACAGCGTTCCGCTCGGAGGGTTGGACAAGATCACACCGTCGACTCTGGGGATCAACATCACGCCCGATATCGTCACCGGACCGCCAACCATCAATTTTTATGGCACCGGCCTCAACATCGGGTACAGCCCCTATGGGCCGACGACATTTGCAAACACCATCTACGCTTACTACGACAACCTCACCTGGACCAAGGGCCGGCACAACATGAAGTTCGGCTTCTACTTCTCTCCATATCAGAACAACACGCAGTATGACTTCTATGGAAACGGGAACTTCTCTTTCTATGGGCCGGGAACCAGCGTCGGATCCGGCACCGATCTGGCCGATTTTCTCTTGGGCTTGCCGGACAACTACTTTCAGGCCGCGAACGCCGGCAATAACATCCGGACGCACCAGTTCGCCGGTTACGCGCAGGACGACTTCCACGTCAGCAGGCGGCTGACTTTGAATATCGGCATCCGCTACGAGTACGCAGAACCGAAATTCGATACCCAGGGCAGATCGTTCAGCTTCATCCCGGGCGAGCAGAGCCAGCGCTTTGTGAACGCGCCTCCTGGCTTAGCTTTTCCGGGCGATCCTGGAGCACCCAAGGGAACCAACTTCCCCGATAAGAACGACTGGGCGCCGCGCTTGGGTTTCGCCTGGGATGTGTTCGGAAATGCCAAGACTGCGGTTCGCGGCGGCTTCGGTGTGTTCTACGACATCCTTAAGGGCGAAGATAATCTGCAATTCAACGGAGCACCGCCGTTTTACTCTGAGCCCAGCCTCTACTTCAACGCACTGGATGGTACAGAGACCGCGCCCACCGGCTATCTGTCCAATCCCTTCGGGACCAACAATACGGGCACTCCCAACGGATTCCCGTCCAGGCCGCCGAGCTCCACTGCGAGCTTTGCGGCGTCAGAGCCGATCGGCAGTACCGGCGGGATCTACCTGGTTGATCCGCATCTCCGGACGCCTTACGTTTATCAATACAATCTGAACATCCAGCAACAGTTGCCGGGCGGCATGGTTCTCGAGACCGGTTACGTCGGTTATGATGCGCATAAACTGACGTCGCTGGTAGATATCAATCCATTCCCGCTGGGCTCCAACACGCGCCTCTACAATCCGGATTCCACGAACTCGCTGTACTCTCAAATGCTGGAGTTCCAGAACGTCGGAGTCGCGAATTACAACGCGCTCCAGGTGAACCTCACCAAGCGCTACGCCAATTCTCCGGTCGGGAGCGTCTTTTACACTTTCGCCTATACCTGGTCGCACGAACTCGACAACGTCTCGGGCTTCCGCCAGCGCAACTCTCAGGTGCCCTATTATGATCAAGGCTACTTCTGGGCTTCCGGCGATACCGATGTGCGGGACGTGATTTCGTTCTCCGGCGGATGGGATCTCCCGTTCGATCGTGTTTGGGCAAGCGGTCCGAAGCTTCTCACAAAAGGCTGGAGCCTGTATCCGATTTTGACTTGGCGCACCGGCTTTCCACTGGACGTATCCGCTCAGCTATTTGCCACCAACACCGATCCGGGCCCCGCCGGTGACGGCTCGCCCAATTTAGTTCATGCCGATCTGGTTTTGCCGAACGTGGCCATGTACAACGCCCACAACCAGCAGACCATCAACGGAAACACCGGCAATTACTTTTTCAATCCGAATGCGTTCTCCGCGGACCGCTTGCTGGCGCTGGACGGGAGCCCTCAAACCGCCGCGACGGCAACCGAAGGCACGCTTGGGCGCAATGCCATTCGCGGCCCGGGCGACATCAACATGGACCTGGCTCTCGCCAAACACTTCAAGTTGTTTGAGGATAGGCTGGACGCCGAGCTTCGCTTGGACGCGTTCAACGTCTTCAATCACGTGAATTTCGGCAATCCGTATCCGCCCGGCTGCGCTGCAGGGGAATGCAGTCCGATTACCAATATCGACAGTCCGGAGTTCGGCCAGGTGACCACGACGCTCGGTCCGCGCGTGGTTCAGATCGCGCTGCATATTCGCTTTTAGCCCTCTAAAGAACCGGCCGTGAGAGAATAGGTCCAAGCGGAGCACCTGTCCATTGGTAACCAACGAACAGCTATACCTTGCCATCGGCATTCCGATGTTGTTCAACGCCGCCCTGCTGGGGCTGGCCGTTACGCTTTTCAGCGCCCGGTTCGCTGCTATCGATAAACGCTTCGACGATATGCGGGATCTATGGAGAGCCGAGCTGCGGCGAGTGGAAGAAGTGCTCGATGCGCGGTTGAAGCACATCGAAGAACGCGGGTAATTCTAAACTAGGCGGGCGCGGGCAAACTCAACGACGACTTCGCCAATGCGCCCTGCAGCACGCTGATAGCTTCGAATTCGGCCAGACCGCGCGAAATGGAAAGCTCGGTTACCAGCATGTGGCGGGCGCGCTCCAGCATCTTCTTCTCGCGGAACGAGAGCGGCTTTTCGGACTGCAAGATCAGAAGGGTCTTCAGCACTTCGGCGATCTCGAGCAAGCTGCCATGCCGCATCTTGTCCGAGTTCTCCTTATAGCGATCTTTCCAATCCGCCTTCCGCTTGGGGACGCCCTCAGCCAGGAATTCCAGCACCCGGGCGATTTCGCCGTTCCGCGTCACCTTGCGAAGACCGATGTCTTCGACGTGCGAGAACGGGACCATCACCGTCATGCTGTTATAAGTAAGCCGGAGCAGGTAGAACCGCTCGAACTGCGCTCCAAAGGAACGCGAGCTGATGTTCTCAACCGTTCCAATGCCGTGGTTTGGATAAACCACTTTCTCGCCAATCTGAAACAAGGTCATACACGGACCACCTTTATGCGCCCTGGCTTCGTTGTCAGCTGTCCTACTGACAAACCGGAAAGAAGATGTTAAGACTATTGGTGTACGTTGTCAATAGGCTTTACAAACGTCTTTTTCCTCAGACGTTTTGGCCTATTGGGCTCATACACTTTCCTGTAGTGTCAAATCCCAAAACCGAGAAACGGAAACCGCTGTCCATCTAGCTTGCCAGCGGGAAATCCTGTATTCTCATGAATAGTCTTGGCGGTGGACTGGTGGCATGCGAAGTGCTTCGAATTGGGGAAACACTTTTTTCTGGAATTGCTCACTCTTAGAGATATATCGGCGGAGACGGCCGCTTGAGGGATCTTAAGACCCAATTCGTCAGCGCGCTACTGTTCGTTCTGACAGTGGCAGCGGTGTGCTGCGCCGTCATCAACTTTCGCCAGCAAAGTCTCTATCATCTTCCGGACGATGGAGTTACGTGGGTCGATCGAGCTGGAGCCGACAGCCAGAACCTGGTTCTCGCGCTGCATGTCACCGCTGGCAGCCCAGGTTATAACGCCGGAATTCGCGCTGGCGATGTGCTGCTGGAAGTAGCGGGCCACGCAGTCGCCAAGACAGTCGACGTTCCTCAAGCCTTGCAACGGGTTGGCGTCTGGAACAAAACCGAATACATGGTCCGCCGCGCCGGTGTGCCCGTGCCAGCCCAGGTGATTGTCGGCGAAGGCGTGTTGGATCGCTCTTTGTACTACCAGTACGCGGTCGGTATCGCCTACCTTTTGATTGGTCTGTTTGTCTACTACCGCCGTGTTGGCGCGCCACGGTCGGTTCACTTCTATGTGTTGTGTCTGGCTTCGTTTATTTTGTCCTGCTTCCACTTCACGGGCAAACTGAATGCCTTCGATCAAGTGATTTATTGGGGTAACGTTGCGGCGGGCGTTCTGGCGCCAACCATCTTTCTGCACTTTTGCGTCGTGTTCCCGGAGCGCCCGAAGTGGCTGGAGAGGCGCGATCTCAGCGTGATCTTTTATGTGCCGGGCGCTTTCCTGTTAACGCTTTACCTGCTGGTAGCCAAAGGCATACTTCAAGTTACGGCGTCGCCGGTAGAAGTGAACTGGTTCCTGGACCGCGTGTGGCTGCTGTTCTTGAGCGCTTGTTACCTGGCGGGCACCGTGGTATTGGCCATGAAGACGCCCCACGCCGAGGATCCCCTCGTCCGCCGGCAGTTGAAATACTTGCGCAACGGCGCACTCCTTGGCGTGGTACCGTTCACCCTGATCTACGCAGTGCCATATCTGTTTGGAAGCATTCCAGGTCACTACCAGAAGATGGCCGTGCTTGCGCTGATCCTGATGCCCCTCACTTGGGCTTACGCGATCCTGCGTTATCGCCTCATGGACGTGGACATTATTTTCCAGCAGGGCTACGTTTACACACTTGCCACGCTGGTGGTGCTCGGGATCTTCTACGGGCTGATCTTCTCCTTTACACAGCCGGAGAACCTGAGCCCCGCGGCCATCGTGGGTTTGATTTTGTTCGCGACGTTCATCTTTCAACCCATCCGCGACTGGCTGCAGGAGCAATTGGACCGGTACTTTTTCTATAAGGACCGGTACGATTACCGGCGAACCCTGATCGAATTCGCGCGCGAGTTGGGTTCGGAAACCGATCTGGATGAAATGCTGCGCTCGGTTGCCGACCGGCTGGTGCATACGCTGTCGATCCAGCACGTGGCATTCTTTCTTGCCGGCGATGACGATCAGTTTCACCTGCACATGACCCAGGGCGTCAAAAAGGATCGGGGCCAGCGGCAGGGGCAGCCGCTCGACCTGAGCTTCCTCAGGACGCAACCCGGCAAACCATATCTATTCTTTGAACGCACGAGGCATTTGCTGGACGTGGTTTCGCACGACTGGCCGATCTCCGTGCGCCGCACCATCGCCGATCTCGACCTGACCTACTATTTCCAGTGCACGGTGCGCGGACGCACAATCGCCTATCTGGCGCTGAGCCGAACCGATAAAGGCGATTTCCTTTCGAGCGACGACGTCGAGTTGCTCACCACCCTCGCCGGATACGTCAGCATCGCGGTGGAGAACACGCGGCTCTATCGTTCGCTGCAACACAAGATGGAGGAATACGAACGGCTGAAGGAATTCAGCGAGAATATCGTCGAATCGATCAACGTCGGGATTTTGGCCGCGGATCTGAACGACCGTGTGGAGAGCTGGAATACGCAGATCGAGCGGCTGACCGGAATCCCGCGCGCGGCGGCCTTGGGGCGGCGGCTCGCGGAGCTGTTCCCGGAAGAGCTCTGTGAGAAGTTCGACCAGGTGCGAGGGCAGACCGGCGTACACAACATCTACAAGTTCGTTCTGCAGGGGCCGGCGGGCTTGGCAAATGGAAATGCCAACGGGAACGGAAACGGCAAGAGCAACGGCTCAGGAGCGCATACCCTGAATCTTGCGATCGCGCCGCTAGTCGCCAAGGACCTGCAGCAGATCGGCCGGCTGATCATCTTCGACGACATCACCGATCGCGACGAACTGGAGCGCCAGTTGGTGCAGGCCGATAAACTGAGCTCCATCGGATTGCTGGCCGCCGGAGTCGCGCACGAGGTGAATACGCCGCTGGCGGTGATTTCCACCTACGCGCAGATGCTGGCGAAGCAGATTTCCGAAGACGAGCAAAAGTCGAAGCTGCTGGACAAAATCGCCAAGCAGACATTCCGCGCCAGCGAGATCGTCAATTCGTTGCTCAATTTTTCGCGCACGTCGACCACCGAGTTCGTCGAGCTGGACCTGGGCAAGGTGATTCAGGAAACGTTGAACCTGCTGGAGCACCAGTTGCGGAAGTCCGCGATCGAAGTGAAGCTGGACGCCCAGCAGGCCCTGCCGCCGGTGAAAGGCAATGCCGGCAAGCTGCAACAAGTGTTCTTGAATTTGTTCTTGAACGCGCGCGATGCCATGGAAGCGGGCGGCACGCTGGCTATCCGTATCTGGAGCGAAGATGGCTTTGCGCGCATCGACGTGGCCGACAGCGGGCAAGGCATCCAGCCCGAACACCTGGCGCGCATCTACGATCCATTCTTCACAACCAAGGCGGCCCGCAAGGGAACCGGCCTCGGGCTTTCGGTGACCTACGGTATCGTGCGCGAGCACGGCGGTACCATTGAAGTCGAAAGCCGCTGGGGCGCCGGATCGCGTTTTCGCGTCGAGCTTCCGCTAGCAAGAAAGCCGGTGCATGCCTGATCGACTGCCGCCTGACGAACCAGCCTCCCTCCCCAAAGGCCGCATTTTAGTAATTGACGATGAAGCGGATATCCGCGAAAGCCTGGAGACGCTGCTGTGCCTGGAAGGCTACACGGTAGAGCTGGCGCAAAACGGTGCCGACGGATTGCGGCGCGCCGAGTCGGCCAACTACGACATCGTTCTGCTCGACCTGATGATGCCCGATCGCTCCGGCATGGAAGTGCTGCGCGAGATCCGCGAGCGCGACACCGAAACTCCCGTGTTCATGATCACTGCGTATGGTTCGGTGGAAGTGGCGGTCACGGCGCTCAAGAACGGCGCGAACGACTATTTTTCGAAGCCCTGGGACAACGAAAAGCTGTTGATCGAGATCGACCGCATGATCGCGCACGGCCGGCTGGCGCGCGAGAACACCCAGCTCAAGCGCGCGCTGAAGCAGCAGTACAGTTTTCCCAACATCATCGGAAAGAACGATCGCATGCTGCGCATCCTGGATCTGGTGACGCAAGTAGCGCCCAGCCGCGCCACCATTTTGATCACGGGCGAAACGGGAACGGGCAAGGAGCTGATCGCCAAGGGGATCCATGCGAACTCGGCGCGCGCCGATCAGCCCTTCGTTCCGGTGAACAGCGGATCGGTGCCGGCTGAACTATTGGAATCCGCGCTCTTCGGGCACGTGAAGGGCGCCTTCACCGGCGCCATCGCGTCGCGCAAAGGATACTTCGAGACTGCCAACAAAGGGACGATCTTTTTCGACGAGATCGGCACCATCAGTCCGGAGACGCAGGCCAAGCTGTTGCGTGTGATTCAAGAACGCGAATTCATGCCGGTGGGATCCACCGACACCATCAAGGTGGACGTCCGCATCATTGCGGCCACCAACGCGGATCTGAAGAAACTGGTGGAAGACGGCAAGTTTCGCGAAGACCTGTATTACCGGCTGAACGTGATTAACCTGGCGCTGCCGCCGCTGCGGGAACGCAAGGAGGATATTCCTCCGCTGGTGGACCACTTCCTGACAAAGCTCAGCCGCGAGAATGAGAAGTTCCTGGACTCCGACGGCAAAAGCCAGCTGCGGTTCGAACCGGAAGCGATGCAGCTGCTGCTGGACTACAACTGGCCGGGCAACGTGCGCGAGCTGGAGAACGCGGTGGAGCGCGCCGTGGTGCTGGCTTCACAAACAACCGTGCCAGTAGACGTACTGCCGGACTCGATCCTGCAGGAGGGCGGCGTGAAGATCCGCCGCGATGAGAGCGGCGCGCTGCCGGCCGATGCTTCCCTGCCCGAGATTCTGGCCGATTTCGAGCGGCGCAAGATCATCGACGCATTGGAAGCAGTCAACTGGAGCCAAACCGAAGCGGCCGAGAAGCTGCGCATCCCGCTGTCCACGCTGAACCAGAAAATCAAGCGGTTGAGCATCGACGTGAGGCGCAAGGGCGGCGCCGGAGCAGGCGCAAACTGATCCGCGGCGTCAGGCGCCTTCGCAAAATCGAACAGTAAGTAGCAAAATCGGACACCAGCGAAGGCGGCGCAGCGCGTGGAATGGCCGTCCGATGGGCCCCGGACGTGGAATCGCGATTGCTCCTCCAGCAATCGAGCTACGATTCTATTGACCATGCGTTTCATTCGAAATATCCCTGTATTCGCCCTCGCAGCCTCCCTCTGCTTGGGTCAAACGCCGGAGATCACAATTCAAACGCCATCTCCTCCGCCCGTCGTGGGACCACTCATACGGCCTTTTCATACCGAGCGGCGCGTGGTTTCGCCCGCACGGCTGACCAACACCGCGCGCCTGGATTCGCTGATTCGCGCCGGCAATCTGTATCTATCGGCGCAGGACGTGATCGCGCTGGCGCTCGAAAACAACGTCGATATCGCCATTCAGCGGTACGGGCCTTATCTGGCGCGTGAAGTTGTGCGGCGCGCTCAGGGCGGCGGCTTCCTCCGCGACATCGGCCAGCCCATCAGTCCGGGACCCACCAGCGTCAGTTTGGAGGGTGTCAACGTAAACGCGGTGGGCTTGGCTGAAAGCGGCTCGGGCGTCGGCTCCGGTGGGGGCATCGTGATTCAGTTGGGCACAACGCCTCCCAATCTCGATCCAGTTTTATTTGCCTATGCGAATTTTCAGCATTCCACGATACCGGAGAGCAATATCTTTCTGAGCTTAGTGCCCGCCCTGCTGATCGGCAGCCAGACCTATGCGCTGCAATACACGCAGTCGTTTGTAACCGGCACTTCGGCTCAACTTACTTATGTGAATAGCCGGAATACCTTGAACACGCCGGTGAGCACATTAAATCCGTACACCTCCGGAGATCTGGATTTGTATGTCACGCAGAACTTACTCCAGGGCTTTGGAGTCTCGGTGAACAATCGCAATATCCGCGTGGCGAAAAACAACCTGAAAGTGACGGACTTGCAATTGAGGATGCAGGTAATCACCACGGTTTCAGCAATCCTAAATCTGTATTGGGACTTAGTAAGTTTCAACGAGGACTTGCGGATCAAGCAAGAAGCGCTGAACACAGCGCAGCAGCTGTATGACGGCAACAAACGCCAGGTGGAACTCGGAACCCTGCCGGCCATCGAGGCGACGCGCGCCGCGGCCGAGGTCTCGTCCGCCAAAGAGAGCCTGCTGATCGCGCAGACCAATGTCGCGCAACAGGAGACGGTGCTGAAGAATGCACTGAGCCGAAACGGAATCGTGAGCCGGACGTTGGACGACGTGCACATCATTCCCCTGGACCACATCGTCGTCCCCGAGAAAGAGGACCTGAAGCCCACGCCGGCGCTGGTTGACTTGGCTCTGGCCCAGCGCCCCGAGATCGCGCAGACCAAGATCAACATTGAGAGCAAGATCATCAATCTGGGGGGCACGAAGAATGCACTCCTGCCGACCTTGCAGGCATTCTTCGAATTGACGAATAACGGCCTGGCCGGTCAATCGAATCCGCTGGGCGCCTCCGACCCCGCTATCCTCGCCGCGCGCGGGACCGCGCCGCAGGCGTTCGTTGGCGGCTACGGAAACCTTCTTGGGCAGATCTTCACGCGCGATTTTCCCAATTACTCGGCGGGGGTATCTCTGAATATCCCATTCCGGAATCGAGCGGCCCAAGCCGACTATGTCACCGACCAGCTCAGCCTGCGCCAAAGCCAATTGCAGTATCAAAGGGCCGTAAGTCAAGTCCGCGTCGACGTAAAGAACGCGGTGATTGGATTACAGCAAGCACGCGCGCGGTATGAGACGGCGGTGGCGACGCGGTCGCTCGCGCAACAGACGCTGGAGGCCGAGCAGAACCGCTTCCGCTTCGGCGAATCGACCATAGCCACCGTGGTCCAGGCCCAGCGCGATTTAGCGGCCGATCAAAGCGCCGAAGTCCATGCCATGGCGAACTACACACATGCCAAGGTCGCATTCGATGAGGCCGTGGGGCAGACCCTGGATGTCAACGGCATTTCGATGGAGGAAGCCGCATCCGGCCGCGTCGCGCGAGAATCCACCATCCCGGCATCGGCTGCGGAGCCGCGACAGTAAAGGAGGCGATTCGACATGCTATTGCAAAAAACAATTTCTGTTCTCGCCGTATTCAGCCTGCTCGCCTCCCAATGCACCGCGCAAGCGCCGCCTCAGACGGTGGAGAGGCCGCACGGACCGCTACTTGTTCGATCGTATAGGTCCGCCTCAGTCCCGCCGGTTGACCTGCATAACGCCGGACCGGCTGCACAATCTGATTCGTGCCGGGCACCTCTACCTGACGGTCCAAGACGCAATCGGGGCCGCGATTGAAAACAATCTCGATCTCGAAGTAGATCGGTACGGTCCGGTGGACACAGAATGGCTGCTTGAGCGAGCTCAATCCGGAGGCCCGTTGCGCGGCGTCCCCAACGGAAATACGCTCGTTAACCAAGCCACCAGCGGACAGGGCGTAGTGGGCAGCCAAATCGCGGCCGGCTTGGCTTCCAACGGCAATGGAAGCATCGGCAACAATGGCGGCGCCGGCATTTCTCAGATCGGCCCCGTGACGCAGAACCTGGATCCCGTGCTGCAGAATGCGGACGTGTTTGCCCACACCACTTCGCCGCAGACCGTCACGCTGCAAAGCCAGACGGACACGTTAATCGACACCCGTCACACCTTCCAAACATTTGTCCAAGAGGGTTTCATGAGCGGCGGGTACGTCCAGGTAGCCGCCAACGAGTCCTACTTGAAAGAGAACGCTCCCTCCGATTTTCTGAATCCGTCGGTGGCGCCGGTGGTGAACATCTATATCCGGCACAATCTGCTGCAGGGCTTCGGCACGGGCGTCAACGGCCGATTCATCCGGGTGGCGCAGAAGAATATACAGGGAGCACAGGAAACGTTTCGATCACAGCTCCTCAATCTTGTTGCAAACGTTCTGAACCTCTATTGGGATCTGGTGACCGACGATGACGATTTAACCGTCCGGCAACGGGCCGTGGATCAGGCGCAGAAATTCTACGACGACACCCGGAAGCAGATCGAACTCGGCGTGGTCCCCCGATTCGAGGCGACGCGGGCGCAGTCAGTCCTTAGCAATACCCGGCAGCAGCTCTCCATTGCGCAGGCCACCGCGCAGCAACAGGAAAACTTGCTGAAGAATGCGCTGAGCCGGAATGGACTTGAGGACCCGCTGCTGGACGCCGCCCAGGTGGTGCCGCTCGATCGCATCGGGGTTCCCGAGCAGGACGACTTACCGGCCTTGCGCGATCTGGTGGCGAAGGCGATCGCGAATCGGCCGGACGTGGCGCTGGCCAAAATCAACGACGAAACAGCCGAGATCCTGGCGCAGGGAACAGCCAATGGCGTTTTGCCCATTTTGCAGGGGATCGCGTCCGTGAGCGCCAATGGCCTTTCGGGCGTGTCCGCTCCCTCGGCGGGCTACGCTGCCGATCCTTATTACATCGGCGGACTAGGCAACGCGCTGGGGCAGGTGTTTCGCAACAATTTCCAAAATCACAGAGCGGCAATTTTGTTTCAGGGCAGTCTGCGCAACCGCGTCGCGCAAGGCGACTACGGCGTCGACCAGCTGCAATTGCGGCAAGGCGACCTGATCGAGCGCCGGAACCTGAATCAATTGGTGGTGGATATTTCCAATTACACGGTCGCGCTGCGGCAGGCCCGCTCCAGATACTCGCAGGCCGTGGACTCGCGGAAGCTGCTCGAAGAGCTGCTCCAGAAGTCGCAAGAGTCTTTTTCGTTCGGCGCCGCGACCGTCAGCGATGTGGAGGCGGCCCAAACCGCATTGGTGGCAGCGCAGGAAACGGAAGTAACCACGTTGTCCGCTTATAGCCACGCGCGTATTTCACTCGATCAAGTGCTGGGGCAAACCCTCGAGACCAATCATGTTTCCGTGGGCGACGCGTTGAAAGGGACTAGGGCAGCGACGCCGTAGCGTTGACCAACTTTTCGATGGATGGCTCGATGGCGAGCCGGAGCTCGGCCTGGGGCCTCTTCAGGTCTGCGAGGTGCGCGCGTTGCTCAACGATCCATGCGTCGGCCGGACGTTGGTTGCGATCCAGGCGGTCGATGGCCGCAATTCCGATAGCGGCCAAGCGGCTGAGGGCCTCGGCGGCAGGGCTAATGGATCGATCAACGTCGCGCCAGCGCGTAAGCCACATTCGTATCTGCTCGCGATCCATGCGGTCGACGAGCGTTGCAAACTCGCGCGCCGTTTCGCTCTCCGGCCGGACCATATCCACCAGACCGGTCAGCGGCGTCTGCTGGTCGTATTTGTGCGTGCGGATGCGCTGGCCAAATGTGGCGGGTTCCAGAACGTCGGCCAGCATCTTGATCGGCTCCGATGGGTAGCCGGAATTATGTTTTAGGCCGCGCTGCTCCAATTCGCGGCTCACGGCGTCCAAGCGCACGATACATTGACGACACGTCTTTGACCTCTTGCGGCGACCAGAGACGCTCCGCAATCGCGGCCGTGCGCGGCCAAATCCGCGAGTCCACGTTTTCCGGACTCAAGAATTCACCCCACATCGCGACCTCGCCGCCCAGGATACGACCTTTTTCTTCATCCGTCAGTGAAGCGGCGTCGCCATCCAGCGGATCTCTCCCATAGAGCGTCGAAGCAGGCTCCATGTGATCGAGATAATAGCCCGCGGAAAGGACGCTCGAAAATCCGTGACGCGCCGCCTCCGCGAGCGACTTCTGGCCGCGCCAGGACTGAATCACGATGTCTTTCGGCAGATCGGGATCGAGAATCTCGTCCCAGCCCTCCATCCTCTTGCCGTACTTCGCCACCACCTTCTGAAGCCGCCGGTTGAAATAGGCCTGAAGGTCTACCGTGCTCTTGAGCCGGTTTTTTCGCATGAACGCGCGAATGCGCGCGCTGCTCTTCCATTGTTTGCCCGTCACTTCGTCGCCACCGATGTGAAAGACCCGGTCGGGAAACAGCGCCGCCATCTCACCGATAAAGGCGTCCAGGAATTGATAAATCGATTCGCGCGTCGGGTCCATTGTCGGATCGAATACGCCCCAGTTGCGCTCGATTTTGTATGGACCGGGCGCGCTCGCCAAGCTGCGGATATCCAACCAGCCAGCTCGTCGTGTGGCCCGGAACATCGAACTCCGGCACCACGCGGATGCCGCGATCGCGCGCGTAGGCGATAACGTCACGCACCTGATCCTGCGTGTAATACAGTCCGTCAGAACCGAGCTGTTGCAACTTGGGGAAGCGCTTGCTCTCGATGCGGAAGCCCTGGTCGTCGGATAGATGCCAGTGAAACACGTTAAGCTTTACCGCCGCCATGCCGTCGAGATTGCGCTTCACAACTTCGATGGGCATCCAATGCCGCGCGACGTCCAGATGCAGGCCGCGCCAGGGGAAGCGCGGATGGTCGTCGATTTCAACCACCGGGACATGCCCGTCAACATTCAACTGCCGAAATGTTTCCAGCCCCCGCAAGGCTCCCAATGGGTCCGGCGCCCATAAGCGCCCTCCATCCGCCGTAATGCTTAAGCGGTAGCTCTCATCGTCGCCGGAATGCTCGCATTCAATGACAAGATCCGCGTGTTCCGGCGAGACCTCTCCGATCCGAAGCACCGCCCGTTCCAAGCGCGGCTCGGAATACCCCTGGATCTTGACGCGCAGTGGCCGGCCGACAGCGAGGCTTCCCTGCCCCGTTTCGATCTTGGCCGGCCAAGGCATGAGCGCGGGCTGTGCGCTGAGCAGCGTTGCCGCGGCCACGAGCAGCCAGGCGCAGCGCGTCATCTGCCCAGATTCGGCGAACCGAAGAAATCGAGCGGCTTGATCGCCACGACTTTCCAGTGCTTGTTTTCCTTGCGCAGCTTGCAATGAATCACTTCGCGGCGGCGAACAATGGGGCCATCCTGTTCCAGGCTTCGCACTTGCAGCGTCCAATCCAGATCGATGGTGCGCGCCTGATCGTCGCCGTCCTCGCTCAAGGGCACTATGGAAGAAGAAACCTCGGCTTGGTTCACCAGAGCAGTCACGCTGCTCTCGATCGTGCCGTAGTCCGGCATGTCCTTGTCGAAGGCGGCCATGAATCTCGGCACATTCACCTCGGTGAGCGCTCCGGCCATCGACCCCAGCACTTCCATCACGTCGTCGTGCGCGTCGGCGCAAGCAAATGCAGCCACGACGGCAGCCAACACAACGCTACGTGCGATAGCTCGCATTAATCTCAATGTACTTCTCAGTCAGATCGCACGTCCAGAAGCGCGCCGAACCCTTGCCTCGACCGCGCAGCGCGAAAGTGATCAGGCAATCGCGCGCGTCGAGTTTTTTCTTGAGCTCGGGCTCGGAGAAATCCGCGGCCAGCCCGCCCCGGCACACCGGCACATTCTGAAGATCGATGTCTACTTTGCTTGGATCCAGCGGCACACCCGCGTTCCCGGCAGCCGAGAGAATGCGGCCCCAATTGGGATCGGAGCCCGCGATGGCGGTCTTCACCAACGGCGAATTCGCGATGCAGCGGGCGATCTGCGTGGCGGCCTCTTCGTTCGACGCGCCGCTTACATCGATCGTGACGAGCTTGCGCGCACCCTCGCCATCGCGCACGATCTGCCGCGCGAGGTCCTCCATTAACTGCGTCAGCGCCTCTTCCACTTTCTTGCTCTCTTTCTGATTGGGCTGAATACCAGACGCTCCGTTGGCCAGCACCAGCATCGTGTCGTTGGTGGACGTGTCGCCATCCACGCTGATCCGGTTGTAGCTGCGCTTCACGGCGGCCGCGAGCATCGTCGCGAGCGCGGAAGGCGGAATCGCTGCGTCCATCATCACGAATCCGAGCGTGGTGGCCATGTTGGGATGAATCATGCCGGAGCCCTTGGTCATCCCGGCGATCTGGATGGAGCCCTTTTTCAAACGGACTTGGCTTTGCGAGGTCTTCATCACCAGGTCGGTCGTGAGAATGGCGCGGGCCGCGTCCTCAAAACGGTCGGGCGCGAGGCCGGCGATCAGTCCTGGAAGCGCGTTGACGATCAAATGCGTGTCCAGTTCCACGCCGATGACGCCCGTAGACGCGGGAAAGACGTGGGTGGGCGGAACGTGGAGATGATTTGCCACTGCATCGCAGCATGCCAGCGCGACGCGATCGCCCGTTCGGGTGGCGCAATTCGCATTCCCCGCATTGATCAGCACTGCGCTCACCAGTCCGCGCGACTTCGTGAGATTCCAACGCGCGATGCGCACCGGCGCGGCTTGCACGCGATTCTGCGTGAACACCGCGGCTCCCGATGCGGGCACGCCGGAAACGATCAGCGCCAGGTCGTCCGCCTTTACTTTGCGGATTCCGGCGTACGCGGCCGAATATCGAAACCCAAGCGGTAACTTCACGCCACCTTCACCCCCAACATTTCGCCGTCTTTTGTTTGATGTCCGTTCAGGAAAGCCTCGGCAGACATCCGCTTCCGGCCCTCCACTTGAACCTCGAAAAGCTCGATCGCGGTCGCTTCGCCACAGGCAATGAACAGGCGCTTCATTTGCGGAATCATCTGTCCGGGCTTGCCCTGCGGCGCATCGCTAGCCACGCGCGATTTCCAAATATGAAAAATCTGCCCGCGAAAAAACGTATACGCTCCCGGCCAGGGAAGGAATCCGCGCGACCGATTGAAGATCTTCCGCGCCGGCCAATTCCAATCGATCTCTCCATCTTCTTTCTTGAGAATAGGCGCGTACGTCGCTTCGGCGGAATCCTGCTTTACCGGCGCGGGATTGTCGCGCAGCGTATCAACCAGAAGTTGAGCGCCCGCGTCCGCGAGACGAGCCCCAAGCTCTAGCGCGTTTTCCTCCGGCCCAATCTCTGTCTCCCACTTGAGCAGCATGTCGCCCGTATCGAGCCCCGCGTCGATCTTCATCGTGGTGACGCCCGTCCGCGTTTCGCCGTTGGCCACGGCCCATTGGATCGGCGCGGCACCGCGGTATTTCGGCAGCAGCGACGCGTGCACGTTTATGATACCGAGCCTCGGAATGTCGATGATGCTTTGCGGAATGATCTGCCCGTAGCCCACCACCACCATCGCGTCTGGATTCATTTGCTTCAACCGTTCCACAACTTCCGAGCGCCGCACGCGCTCCGGTTGATGCACCGGGAATCCCAATCGCGCAGCGGCTTCTTTCACCGGCGACGCGCTCAACTGGCCGCCGCGGCCCTTCGGGCGGTCGGGTTGCGTGAAGACCGCGAGGACGCGATGGCCCGCGTCGACAATCCGCTCCAGCGTGGGAACCGCAAACGTTGGGGTGCCCAGAAAAATCAGGTCCATTCTCCAGCTTTCACTAATTTGCGCACCTTACGCCGGATCAGATCGCGCTTCAGGGCGCTGACATGGCTGATGTACAAGCGGCCATTCAGGTGATCGATCTCGTGACAAAAAGCACGCGCCAGAAGCTCTTCCCCGGTCATTTCGAAGGATTCGCCTTTGACGTTTTGCGCGCGTACGGTGACGCTTTTGGGGCGCGTTACTTGTTCGCGAAATCCGGGCAAGCTCAAGCAGCCCTCTTCGCCTGTCTGAAATTCGTCCTTGCGAATGATCTCGGGATTGATGAGCACAATCTTCTGTTGCGGATCTTCGGCCACCGATAGATCGATCACGGCGATCCGCTTCCCAATGCCAATCTGCGGCGCGGCCAAGCCCACACCCTTGGCGGCGTACATGGATTCGAACATGTCCTCGATCAGCTTGTTCAACTCCGGCGTATCAAACTCCGTTACGGTCGCAGCCTGCTTTTCGAGGACGGGCTCGCCGTACAAAACGATCGAATGCGTCATCAGAACCTTGTTACCTGCATCAGAAGTTTCTAACCTGTTCTCTGTAGCCTTCAAAATTGCGGCGGGTTTCGTTGAGCGAATCGCCTCCGAACTTTTCGAGGAACGCTTGGGCCAGAACGATGGACACCATGGCCTCGCCGATCACGCCGGCTGCCGGCACCACACAGACGTCGCTGCGTTCGTAGGCCGCCAGCGCCGGCTCTCGCGTCGTGAGATCCACGGATTCCAGCGGACGGCGCAGGGTCGAGATCGGCTTCAACATCCCACGCACCAGAACATCCTGGCCGTTGGTCATGCCGCCCTCCAAACCACCGGCGCGATTCGCACCTCGCGTGAACTCGCGGCCTTCGCGATTGTAATGAATGGTGTCCTGCACACGTGATCCAAACGATAACGCCCCTTCGGCCGCGAATCCGATCTCGACGCCTTTCACCGCCTGCATCGATACGATGGCCTGCGCGAGGCGCCCATCCAGCCGCGAATCCCACGTCACGTGCGAGCCCAGCCCCGGAGGCAGGCCGTGCGCAACAACTTCAAACACGCCGCCCACCGTGTCGCCGGTGCGATATGCCTGGTCGACCACTTCCTTCATCCGCGCCTCGGCCTCGGCGTCCACACAGTTCAGCAAAACCTCATCCTTCTTGCTGATCGCGACCAGCTCCTCCCATGCAGCGGGCCGCTCCAGGCGCGCTTCGCCGACGCCGATCACGTGGCTCAGCACGGTAACACCAAATTGCCCGAGAAATGCTTTGGCCAAAGCGCCAACGGCAACACGCGCCGTAGTCTCTCTTGCGCTGGCGCGTTCCAGAATGTAGCGGGCATCCGGGAAATTGTACTTCAGGCTGCCCGCCAGGTCGGCGTGGCCCGGGCGCGGACGCGTCACCGGTTTATGTTTCTCCGGCGGGTCGTCGCTGCCTTCCACCGGCAGCGCTTCGGTCCAATTCTTCCAATCCTTGTTTTGAATGATGATCGCGATCGGCGCACCGATGGTCTTGGAGTGGCGCACGCCGGCGACAATATCGGCGCGGTCGGTTTCAATCTTCATGCGGCCGCCGCGTCCGTACCCCTGCTGGCGGCGCCACAACTCATGATTGATGGCGTCCAGAGCGATCGGAATTCCCGCGGGAAGCCCAGTTAGGGTTGCTACCAGGCACTCTCCATGCGATTCACCGGCTGTTTCGAAACGGAACATGTTTGAGGGGAAAACTTCATGGTACCGGAAACCCGGCTCTCGCTGGAACCAGGAATACGAGCGCCTGGCTTGCGCGCGCAGGCCGCGACAAACGCGCCAGTCAAGCCGCGAGTCGGCAGATGGCCGAGTTTGGAAAACGCGGTGAGCAGCCAGCGGATCGGGCCATCGGCGAGCGGCCCCAGGGTCCGCCGCAGAGTTAGAAATATGAGCGTGGATACAAACCTGGGATTGTGGATCAGCCAGGTGGCCGATTGTAATTCCAGCCCCGCGTCATTGAGGATCCGCACGAGCCTGCGCAGAGGCAGGGTCTTCCCCAGCCGGAACGGGAGGCCCGCCCACGGCACCGCCGCGCGCAGCAAGAAGAACAATGGATTCCGCGGATTGTCGAGCGTCACCAGCAAAACCCCGCCCGGCTTCAGAACGCGCGTTAGCTCGCGCAGGGACGCCTCGATTTCGAGCTCGGTGTCAAAATGATCGAGCGTCGAGTTCGATATCACGACATCGACGCATTTGTCCGCCAAAGGCAGCCGCCGCACATCGGCAGCGATGAGCCCGCATCTGCGGCTGCGCTGGTCAGACGCCGCGCGGGCCGCGGTGCGGGCTTTGACATCCAAGCCGATCTTGAGGCCGGGATTAAACGGCAGAGAGAAAAGGAGCTCGTCCCGGCCATATGCTTCCTCGAAAAGATCGGTCTTCAAAACAGCCTGAATCCGCGATCCAGGGGGCACATGGCGTGCGATCCATTCCAGGTGCACGCCTCGTTTTTGTTCTGCCACCAGCGGGTCCAGATACCAATTGGGCTGGCCGGCCCCTGGATCTTGCATCGCAACAACGTTAGCAGAAATGTTTGCAACGCGGAGCGCCGTCTTGCCGCTGGCTGGGGGCGATGTCATACTGCCAGATGTTGCGTTCTGGGAAACATGCCGCGGCCGATCGGCCAGTTGTTTCGCTAGCGTGGGCGGCGCTCGCCCTGGCGCTGATTCTGCTTTGGCAGTTCCTGACGGTGCACTACAACCGCGGCGGGAACTGGACGGCGCTGTTCCTTACTGGTGCAGACTCAGCCATCCCGCCGGATCTGGCGCCCGGAACCTACACGTTTCCAGGGCACGGGTTCGATGGCGAAATGTATCGCTACGTGGCGCACGATTTATTTATGCATCGCGGCTACGTGAAGTATATCGACGGCCCGGCGCAACGCTTTCACCGGATTCTTGTCCCCGCGCTGGCTGCTCTGCTGGTGGCGGGCCACAAACCGTGGATCGACGCGTCCTACATCGCGGTGATTGCAATCTTCAGCCTGCTCGGAGCGTACTGGCTCAGCCGCTGGGCCGTTTCGGTGGACCGCCATCCGGCCTGGGCGCTGGCGTTCCTGCTGGTCCCTGCCACGGTGATTTCCATGGACCGGATGACGGTTGACGTCGCATTCGCGGCATTCACCGTAGCGTTCGCACTGTACTGGCGGACCAGCGCCTGGGTGAAACTCTTCATCGTGTTGGTGCTGGGTTGCCTGGCTCGCGAGAGCGGAGCCCTTCTGGTGGGAGGGTGCTGCCTGGTCGAGATGTTCAAGCGGCGATGGGTCCGCGCGCTGACTTGGGCGTCCGCCGGGCTGCCTGCTTTAGCTTGGTACCTGTTCATTCGGCGCGTCCTGCCCGAGCAGACGCACCTCGGCATCCCCGCTTGGGTAGCCGACAGCTTTGCCCCCGGAATCTTCCATGACCTGTTTCAGCCGCCGCACTATCCGTTGCCTCCCTTGCTGGATGCCGTTGCACGGTTGGGCGACGTGGTCTCGCTCGCGTCAATTCTGCTGGCCTCGGTATTGGCGATCCTGTTTCTTCGCGCATATCCGCTCAACCCGTCGGCCGCCGCAGCGTCGATGTTCGCCGTTCTCATCTTCGCGCTGACGCACGCGACGTATTGGAACGACGTTAACGGATATGCGCGTGTTTTCTCACCTCTGCTGCTGCTGGTCGCGTTGGGATCCTTGGCGCGAGAGAGCGGAGTGCCCTGGTGGAGCGGCCTGGTCCCAATCGTTCTCGTGGATCTGCGGCTCGCCATGGAATTTGCGTCGGCCGCCGGCGGCATTATTCGCGGGCTGCTGAGATAATAAACTCCATGCCGCAGAAAGCTTCTCGCTGGACCGTGATCGCGAGTCTGGCGCTCATCGCGTGCCCGGCCGTATCCGCCGAAGTTCTGGACAAGGTGAAGAACATTGGCGGCGTTGAAGTACACTACAAGCTCATCCTTCCCAACGGATACGATCCCGCCAAGGCCTATCCGGCGGTGCTGGCCTTCCCTGGCGGCCCGCAGACCATGAGCATCGTTCAGGGCACTGTTGACAGGAATTGGCGCGCCCAAGCCGAACGCCGCGGCTACATTGTCGTGGTTCCGGCCGCTCCGGATGGCGATCTGTTCTTCGAGGAGGGAGCGCGCGTATTTCCCGAGTTCATTGCCAGGCTGATGGCCGATTTCAAGGTGGACGGCGGAAAACTCCACATCGCGGGTATGTCCAACGGCGGCCTCAGCGCCTTCCATATCGCTGCAATGTATCCGCAGTATTTCCTGTCGGTGACCGGCTTTCCCGGTTACCTGATCGATGCAACGGCGGCTCGGGTGAGGGCGCTCTCCAGCATGTGCATCAACATGCACGCCGGCGAACTCGACCCGGACTGGCGGGACGCGATGAAGCAGCAGTCCGAACAGTTTCGCGCTTTAGGTTACAAGGTACGGTTCACCGTGGAGCAGGGCCAGCCGCATATTCTGCAAACCCTGGCAGGGGAAGGCGCGGCCCGGTTGTTCGATCAGTTCGACGAGGCCCGGAAAGGCTGCGGAACCAAGCAAGCCCACTAACCCAAGCGGAATTGTTGGGTCGTCCTGCCGCATGCTATACTTAGGCTCAGTTTGATCGTCCCGCCCACGCTTGGCCGCAACGCATTTTGCCCTCGCAAAGCCCGCAATCAAATGTGCCCCTAAAGACGAAGGAACAGTTCATGAAAAAAGTGTTTGTAGGAAATTTGGATTTCGGCGCAACGGAGGAATCGATTCGGACGGCCTTTGAAGCATTCGGCGCCGTGGAACGGGTCAGCTTAATGACGGATCGCGACACCGGCCGCTCACGCGGCTTTGCGTTTGTCGAAATGACCGATGCTCAGGAAGCCGATCAGGCCATTGCCGGACTGAACGGAACCAACTTGGGCGGCCGAGCGATTAACGTTAATGAAGCCCGGCCCAAGACCGACAGCCGCCCGAAGGGCGATTGGGGCGGCGGTGGACGGCGCGATCGCCGCTGGTAAGCCTTCCATAACTTATCGACTTGGGCGGTCAGATGAAAGACGAAAGACCGCTAGACTGTATAGGAGGATCTCATGGCCGGCCGGTCAGGCGATACATTCAAGAAACGTCAGAAGGAAGTAGCCCGCGCTGAAAAGCACCGGGAAAAGCTCGCCAAGCGGTTGGAGCGGAAGCAGCACAAGGGCGAGGGCGGCGAGATGGTGGACGAGAATGGCTTGGCCATCATGGACGATCTATCCGACAACGATCTATCAGAGGATGCGGCGCAATCGGAGGAAAGCGGCGCGTCACAGCTAGGTTGAGCGCATTTCGCGCTCAAATTTCAATCAACAAAGAAAGCAACAGCACTAAGGAGAAAATGTGAAAGAGACAGGGACAGTAAAGTGGTTTAATGCAGGAAAAGGCTTTGGATTTATCCAGCGGGACAATGGCGAAGATGTTTTCGTCCATTTCTCGGCCATCGAAGCCAGCGGATATCGCACGCTCGACGAAGGCGCTCGCGTGTCCTTCATCGTCAAGCGCGGTCCGAAGGGCCTGCAAGCCGAACAAGTCACGTTAGCGTAATACACAACACAACTACCAGGGTCTGGCCGTTCCACAAGCGGCCAGTTGCCATCTCGAATGATCGGGCGGGCGCTCCCGCGCAGTCCGGCGTGCGCATATTGCGTTGGCCGAATTGCCGCTAGACCGAGTTACCGCAAGAAAGGTGCGGCCCTTGATGCAGCTCCTCTATAAAGGCTTCAACCAGCGAGCGAACATCCGCAGCTACCGGTTTGACGGCGTCGTGCCCAGCGAGCGTCCGACTAGAATCGCCAAGAACCTGGAATTTCTGCTCAGCGTTGACATGACCGTGCTGGCGGAGAATCGCATTCGCGTCCAGGACGGCCCGGCGCTGTGTCTGCGCATCCTGCAGACTGCGCTGGCGGCGCCTGGAGCCAATACCATTCCCTTCGTGAGTTACACCATCACTCGCGCCGAGATCCTGGCGTTTGCCAGCGCCCGCAACGCAGTGGAAGAAGCCAAAGCCGGCCGGCGGAAGCATCGCCCAGCGTTCAAACCAACCACTCCCGCGCAATGGAAGTGGCCGGGCCAATAACGCACCAGCTCCCTCACGGTCGCGGCTCAGAACAGCTACGGCAGCGCGAACACGTTCAACGTCAGCCCCGAGACGATCGCCACGTACTGCTTGCCATCCTTGCCTTCGTAGGTCATCGGATCCGCATTCCCTGCCGAGTCCAGCTTCGCCGACCACAGCTCCTTGCCGGTCTTCGCATCGATCGCGCGGAAATAGTTGTCGTTCACGATGCCCGCGAACACCAGCCCCCCCGCCGTGGCCGTCGGTCCAGCGAATCCTCCGGCTCGCCCGGTATTCTGCCGCTCAGGCCCAAGCGCCTCGGTAACTCCGAACGGAATCCGCCACGCGAACTCGCCGGTATTCGCGTTCACCGCGGTCAGATGGCCCCAAGGTGGTTTCTGGCACGGCCAGGTGCCCGCCGCGCGATCACCCGGTTTTACAGGCGCGCTGAAAGTATGAAATGGCCCCGGCGGATCATCCACGGCCGACCGCGTATATTCGAGCTTGGAACCATGCTCGTCGAAAGAATACTCGACACCGGGTCGTTTCTTCTCCGTCCATCCGACTTGCCCCTGATCCTGCGTGTACACGAAAATGTACCCATCTTTCGGATCCACGGCCATGCCGCCCCAGTTGGTGCCGCCCGTCGCACCCGGGAAAATGATGCTCGACTTCGGCGGCTTGCCTTCTTCGTGGTACAGGAACGGCGTGAACGGACCCGCATTATAAAATCCGCCGCTTCTCTCTACCAGCGCTTTGCATGCCGCGGCGTGCTCGGGCGTCGTGTCGGCGGCCGTCACCAGATCCTCCGGCTTGTAATCCATGCGCGCCAGCGGCGGCGGCTTCAGCGGGAACGGCTGCGTGGGCGAATACCACTCGCCCGGAACATCGCCCGCCGCTACTTTGCGCTCCTCCACGCCGAATACCGGCTTGCCGGTCTCGCGATTCAAGATAAACATCCATCCCGTTTTGCCGATGTCGGCGATCGCCGGAATTTTCTTGCCGTTCACATTGATGTCCACCAGCACCGCCGCGGGCGGATTATCGTAATCCCACAAGTCGTGATGGACCGTTTGGAAATACCACTTCATCTTTCCAGTCTCCGCGTCCACGGCCACCAAGCTGTTGCCGAAAAGATTCGCGCCCGGCCGGTCGCCGCCGTAGTAATTGGAAGCGGGCCCATCGATGGTCATATAAAGGATCCCGCGCTGCGCGTCGGCCGTCATGGGCCAAGCCCAGATGTTGGTTCCGGATCGGTCCTTCCAGCCATCGTTCAGCCAGGTCTCATGACCCACTTCGCCAGGCCGCGGAACGGTGTGAAACTCCCACAGCTTGGCGCCGGTGCGAGCGTCGTAAGCGCGCGTATCGCCGGGCGGGCCGGTGGGAACTTCGAGAACCGCCGCACCTACCGTAATCACGTTGCGAAACACCGTGGGCACGCCCCCGTAGCCGATCACCATGTCGACCATGCCTTCTTTGCCGAAGCCCGGATCGATCTTGCCGGTATTGGCGTTCAGCGCGATCAGATTGCGTCCGGCGGTAAAGATGATCCGGGGCGGATTCTCCTTGTCGCCGGGCCAGTAGGCCACGCCGCGTGTGGATGGCCGCGCGCCGCTGACCGTGTAGCTCCACGCCTCTTTGCCGCTGACCGCATCCAACGCCACCACGCGCGCCGACGCCGTGATATACATGGTGCCGTTCACCACGATCGGCGTCGCTTCCGATCCTCCGCCTCCGAAACGAGGCGCCTGCGCTTCACCCTTCAATGAATAGGTCCACGCTGACTTCAGCGTCGCGACGTTCTTCGTGTTGATTTGCGTGAGCAGCGAGTAGCGCGTGCCGGCCGGGTCGTGATCGTAGGAAGGCCAGTCGGCCGCGGGTGTTTTTCCCTGCTGCGCGCTGGCAACAAAGCAAAATACCAGCGCGTAAGCGCCCAAAATCGTTTTTTGCAAGAGTGTTCCCATCCGTTACGACATGCTATCACGTGTTGAACGCGCTTGAGGAGCGCGACAATTGGACGATGACCAAGCCACCCCAACTGCGGGAATTGTTGCGCCAGGACGGATTAATCACGGCGCCGGGCGCATACGATTGCATCACGGCGCGGACGATCGAACAGGCCGGATTCAGCGCCGTATATATGACCGGCGCGGGAACGGCTGCGATGCTCGGATACCCCGATTACGGATTAGTGACGATGTCGGAAATGGTGGAGAACGCGGGGCGCATCGCCGGTGCTGTGAACGTTCCCGTGATCGCCGACGCGGATACCGGCTATGGCAACGAGCTGAACGTCGTCCGCACGGTACGAGAGTATGAGCAGCGCGGCGTGGCGGGCATTCATATTGAGGACCAGAGTTTCCCCAAGAAGTGCGGGCATTTGGAGAATAAGGTCGTGATTCCGCTGGAAGATTACGTGGCCAAGATTCGTGCGGCTGCGTCGGCCAAGAGCAGTCGCGAGTTCCTGATCATCGCTCGGACGGATGCGCGCGCGGTGCTGGGATTCGAGGAAGCGGTCCGGCGGGCGAATGCGGCGCTCGATGCGGGAGCAGACATGGCTTTCGTGGAAGCGCCCGAGTCGCTGGAAGAAGTGGCGGCGGTGCCGCGATTGGTGCATGGTCCATGCCTGCTCAACATGGTGTGGCGGGGGAAGACGCCGGACGTCGCATTGGACGACGCACAGGCGATGGGGTACAAGCTGGCGATTCTACCAGTGCTGTTGTTCAACGCGGTTGTCGGCGTATGCGACCAGATGCTTGGTGAGTTGAAGCAGAAGCGCCGGCATCCGATACCGCTGGCCGACGTCGCGCCGAAGGAGTTTTTCAGGCGGATGGGCGCGGAGGCGTGGGATCGAATCAACGCAGACCGCCGACCGTGAGCGAGACAGGCTTGGCATTCGGCCGGCCCAGCAGTGCGCCGCCGATCAGGCTTCCAAACAGAAGCGCATGAGTAGCTGCGGCGGTGCTCAGGGATTCCAGGTAGCGAACGGCCCCAATAGAGTCGATCATTAGTCGAATCAGCCATGCGAGATTCATCGCGGGCACCAGACCGAAATTCCAAAGCGCGAGCATCGCGGCGAAGACCAGCGCGGCGGAAATTGCGTCGAGCCGATTCCAGCGCCCGATTATCCAGCCGGTGGCTGCCAGCGCGATGCACTCCAACACCAGTTGCGCGGTGGGGAGCCAGCTTGCGCCGAGCAGCGGTGCGGTCCAAACCAGCACTGGACGCGCCACTAAGTAAGTGCCAGCAAACAGCGCGGCCCAGCCGAGTAAGATGGATCGCGTGATGATCAGCAGGCGGTGGCGCATGCTGGTCGTAATCTAGCAGGTATCATGGGATGTCGATTTTCCGGTCCGCCGTTCGACTATCCAGTGAAAGGGAGGCATATGGAGTACCTATTACTGATCTACGGAAACGAGGCTGACGTGGCAAAGATGACCCAGGCGGACCACGTCGCCATGTACCAGGAGTTTGGGCGCTTTAACCACGGCATTCAGGAGTCGAAGAATTACGTGGCGGGTCACCAATTGCAGGACGTGGCGACCGCGACCACGGTGCGAGTGCGCGACGGCAAACGGCAGGTGACCGATGGTCCCTTCGCGGAAACCCGGGAACAGCTCGGCGGATACTACCTGATCAAGGCCAAGGATCTGGACGAAGCGCTGGCGATCGCCGAGCGCATTCCTTCGGCACGCTGGGGATCAGTTGAAGTGAGGCCATTGGTGCCGCCTCATTCCAGCTGAGGTCACAATCATTGGCTCAGACCGGCGGATGAATCTGGAGTCGCTCTATCGCGAGGAGTGGAGGCGCGTGCTGGCTACCACTGTACGCCTGACGGGCGATTTCGATTTGTCCGAGGAAGCTGTGCAGGACGCATTCGTGGCGGCGCTGGAGCAGTGGCCGCGCGATGGAGCACCCGCGAACCCGTGCGCCTGGCTGGTGTCAACCGCTCGGAATCGCGTGGTGGATCAACTTCGAAGACGCGCGCGCTTCCGCGACAAGCGGGCCGAGATCGAGCGACTTGCCGCGTTGAAAGAGTCGGCGCTCGATCTATCCGAGGCAACCATGGTGGACGACCAGTTGCGCTTGATTTTCACGTGTTGCCACCCGGCGATCGCATTGGACGCGCGGGTGGCGCTCACGCTGCGGGCGGTGTGCGGGATTACGACTGAAGAAATCGCGCGCGCCTTTCTCACTCCGGTTCCGACCATGGCGCAACGCCTGGTGCGGGTGAAACGCAAGATCCGCGACGCGCGGCTGCCGTTCGCCGTTCCACCTAAAGACATGCTCGCCGAGCGGCTCGACGGCGTCATGCTGGTGGTCTATCTGGTGTTCACCGAAGGCTACGCCGCGACATCGGGCAAGGCTTGGATGCGGCGGCAACTCTGTGACGAAGCGATTCGGCTGGGCCGATTGCTGCGCGAACTGATTCCGCGAAATCCGGAGCTGCGCGCGTTGCTGGCGCTGATGCTGCTGCACGATTCGCGGCGGATGGCTCGCGTCGGACCCGACGAAGAGATCATTACGCTGGAAGAGCAGAATCGCGAGCTTTGGGATCAGCGAGAGATCGCGGAGGGCGTGCCGCTCTTGGAATCGGCGCTACGTCAAGGCGCCACGAGCGAGTACGCGCTGCAGGCCGCCATCGCCGCGCTGCATGCTGGCGCGCAACGGGCAGAAGATACGGATTGGGCGCAGATCGCGCGGCTGTACGACGCTCTGCTTCAGTCACATCCGTCGCCCGTGGTGGAATTGAATCGGGCAGCCGCCGTCGCGATGGCGGAGGGTCCGTCGCGCGGGCTGGCGTTGATCGACGCGATCGAGAAAGAGGGCGAGCTGGCCGGCTATCATCTGTTGCCGGCGGCGCGTGCGGACCTGTTGCGCCGCGATGGCCGCTGGAAGGAAGCGGCAGGAGCGTACCGGCAAGCTCTTACCTTGGTTACTAACGATCCGGAGCGGCGCTTTCTCAAACGGCGCTTGACGGAAGCAGAAGGAATGGCCTAAGTCGCGGGTTCAGTTACTATCGCCCTTACCTTGCGCTGCCTGCGCGTTTCGAGATTTGGTAAGAATCCAGTTAATAACCCGATGGCCGGCAGGAAAGAGCAGACCTTATAGACGAAGGTGATGCTGGTATGATCCGCTAAGTTGCCCAGCAACGCCGCACCCACGCCCGCCATTCCAAAGGCTAATCCGAAGAACATGCCGGAGACCATTCCGATCTTGCCTGGCATCAGCTCCTGCGCGTAAACCAGGATCGCGGAAAAAGCCGAAGCGAGAATCACGCCGATGATGACACTCAGGATGCTGGTCCAGAACAGGTTCGAGTAAGGCAGCGCCAGCGTGAAAGGCAGCACCCCGAGGATCGAGCACCAGATCACGTACTTGCGGCCGATGCGATCGCCAATGGGGCCGCCAATGATAGTTCCCGCCGCGATAGCGCCCGCGAACATGAATAGGTGGATCTGGGCGCTGCGCACGGGCAAGTGGAACTTACTCATGAGATAGAAGGTGTAGTAACTATTCAGGCTCGATAGATAAAAGAATTTCGAAAACATCAACGCGATCAACACCGCGAGCGATAAGTAGACCTTGCGAGGCGACAGCAAAGGATGATACTCGGTGGCCCCGGTCCGCGATTTTCGCGCGGGCGGGCGGTTCTTTTTCGACCAGGATCCAACTCGCGCCAGCACGATAATCCCGAGCAGAGCGACCACTGAAAACCATGCAAGACTGCTCTGCCCATTCGGCAGGACGATGAAGGCGGCGAGCAGCGGTCCCAACGACGAGCCGGCATTGCCTCCCACCTGAAAGAGCGCTTGTGCGAAGCCGTGCTGCCCTCCGGAAACCATGCGCACCACGCGGGAGGACTCCGGGTGAAATACGGCCGACCCGATACCCACGAGCGCGGCGCCGCAGAGAAGCATGGGGTAGGTGGACACGCGCGAGAGCGCCACCAGCCCAATCAGCGTGAAGCCCATGCCAATCGCAAGCGAATACGGCCGGGGATGGCGGTCGTTAAAGTGTCCGATCAAAGGCTGCAGCAGGGACGCAGTGATTTGATACGTCAGAGTAATCATCCCGATCTGCCCGAAGTCGAGATGGAAGGATTTCTTAAGGATAGGGTAAATCGCTGGAATCAGCGACTGCACCATGTCGTTCAGGAAGTGGCAGAAGGCGGCGGCGAAAAGAATGGTAAAAACCAGTTTCTCACCGACATGTTTGGAGGATTCCGAGGCTAGTGGCGCTGGCGGAGCTGTGCTCGCGGTGGATTGCATATTCTCTACGGGAGAAGGGTCCCCTTGGGCCGACTCTTCCCTCTAGAGTATCGTGTTTCGAGCGAGCGGCGCTCTCCCGGAGATGGGGCGTCCGGTTGCGCCGTTAGCTTTGCCGGGCACGGAATCGGCGGGCGAACAACAGGCCTGCTCCGAACAGACCACTAAGCACGAAGGCTGTCGATGCCGGTTCCGGCGCCGCTGTTGGCGGATCAGCGGCCAGGAAGGTTGCTGGAGTGTTGATTCTGTCGCCAAACTCCCTAAGCTTCCATCCCCCTTTTTTGCCGGAGACGTTCAGCGCCGTGAACGAAGACTGCGTGGAGCTCTGGGGCAAAAACAGGGGGGGCGCGACGCCTTGAGCGGACGAGTCCTGATTGCCCTTAAACTTTCTCGACTGGCGCCATGTGCCGAAGACGCTGGCTCCAGATCCCAGCGTGGAAACACCATCCTGAACGACCTTGTCGGAGGTCTTGAGTCTCGAATGCGGCCGCACGACTTCCGCGGATCCGCTGCCGGCAAAGGCGAACACGCCGACTATAAGCGCCGTTGTTATCGAAAAGGTTTTCACTGGTTTAATTCCTCCACTCGACTCCCAAAACAACTATATCCGGGAACTTGGCCGTTGGTAAGGTGATAATTACTTGTCACCGGTACTATATCTACGCTCTGCAGCTCTAGTGAAACTATTCCGCCAGCTTTGGATCTTACCTAGGAAATGCGGCTGGCCGGCTGCGCACTTCTGTTTGTCGTTGTGGAAGCGTCGTGCGGCCGCTCTGCCCAATCTTACCTGGAGCGCGGAAATACTATGTTCCGCCAGGGAAAATACGCAGATGCCCAGTTGGAATACCGGGGAAGCATCGCGAAAAATCCGAGTTTCGCAGAGGCTTACTACCGGCTAGGTCTCGCCGAAATGCAACTCGATCACGGAGAGGCCGCACTGGCGGCGCTAGAGCGAGCCGTTGATATCGCGCCCAACAACGACCAATATGGGATCGAATTGGCGGACTTGTCCCTGGAAGCGTATCAAGCAGATCCGACGGCCACAAGGGCGTACGACCAAGCCACGCGAGAAGCATATGACTTACTGAAAAAGAATCCAAATTCCTTCGACGGATTGCGTCTGCGCGGGGAGGTCCTGGTCATCGACCATAAGTACGAAGAGGCCGTTGCCGAGTTACAAAAGGCGGAGGTTATCCGGCCCCTGGATCCCAGCGTCAATGTTCCGATGGCGCGGGCTTTGTTCGCTTTGAACCGTACACAGGAAGCCGAAAAGCTTGCCGGGCGGGTTTTAGCTTCTCACCGTGACAGCGCGCCGATGTACGACTTGATGGTCAGTCATTACTTGAAAGCGCATCGCTCGGCTGATGCCGAGCATTGGCTGCGATCGGAAGCAGCGGTGTTACCCAAGCAAGTGAGTCCGCGGCTGGAATTGGCTTCACTTTACCGTGAGTCAGGGCGCCGGCCGGAGATGGCCGCGACTCTCGAAGGAATTCGAATGGATCGCGCGCTTTTCCCCGATGCGCCGGGGATCGTGGGCGATTTCTACGCAGGCAACGGCGAATGGGAGGAGGCGCTCAGCCAATACCAGGACGGCGAGCGATCGGCCCCCAAGGGCAATACAGTTTACGAAAAAGGGGTCGCACGGGCCCTGGCCGCGCTCGGCAAGCCAGACCAGGCAATCAGCGAACTCAACGCTGTTTTGAAAGTCCACCCGGAGGATTCAGACGCCCGGCTGACGCGCGCCATCCTCTTACGCGAAAGTCCGGCGGCCGCAGATCAGAATTTGGCGATTACCGAACTGAAGGGCCTCTCGTCACAGCTTCCCACCAGCGCTGTAACACGTTATAACCTTGGACTCGCATACGTGGCGAGAGGGGACGTCAAAACCGGCGTCGCCGAATTGAAGAAGGCGGCGGGACTCGAGGCCGGCTATCCGGCGCCGCGCATGGCACTGGCGGAGCTTGCGGAAAAGTCCGGAGATTATGCCGAGACGGCCCGCTACACGGAGCAGATCGTGGCAGCGAATCCGGACAATCGCGACGCTATGTTGCTACATGCGGCCGGACTCATTGGGATCAAGAACTATTCTCGTGCGCGCGCCGAGCTGACCAGCCTGCTTAAGAGCCAGCCGGATTCTCCGGATGCGAACTTGCGTTTGGCTGTTCTGGACACCGCAGAGCAAGAATTTGCGGCCGCGGAAGCCCGCTACCGGAAGTTGTACCAGCCTGGTTCAGACGATACACGGCCGCTCGAAGGGCTGGTGCAACTCTACCTCACAGAAAAGCAGCCCGCCAAGGCCGACGCTCTGCTGGCTCAGGAATTGCGGCGAGCCCCCAATTCGCGCGACATTCATCTTCTGGCTGCCTCAACCGAGCTGGAAGAAGGGAAGCAGGGACTCGCAATTCAGCAGTACGAATGGCTGCGCGCCAACGACCCTGCCTCGGTGGACGTCTTGAAGTCGCTGGGCGATCTGTATCGCAACCAGGGAGACACCGAGCGGGCGATCGCGGCCTACGGGAAAGCGAGTCAACTGGCGCCGGGTGATGAAGACGTCCTGACCAATCTCGCGGTGCTGCAAAATGACGCCGGCCAAATGCAAGCGGCCATCGCAACGCTGAACAAGGAGCTGGCGCTCGATCCCGGGGATGCGGCGTCCATGAACAATCTGGCGTTCGATCTCGCCGAAACGGGAGCCGATCTGGACCGGGCGCTCACGCTTGCGGGGAACGCGGCGCGGAAGCTCCCGGATGACCCCGGCGTCATTGACACGCTGGGCTGGGTGTACGTCAAGAAGGGTCTAAACGAAAGCGCCATTCAGGCGTTTCGCCATTTGGTGAACAAGAATCCAGATCATCCGGTGTATCGCTACCATCTCGGCGTCGCGTACCTGCAGGACCACCAGCCTAACCAGGCGAAGTCCGAGTTCATCATTGCTCTATCGCAAAAGCCCCCCAAAGAGCTCGCACAGAAAATTCAAGCGCTGAGCGCGCGGCTGTAGCGATTCGGCACCCGCGCTTCTATTGAACGTCGCTCACCTTGTCAGCGGTGAACGTGACCTTAATATCGTCGAACACGTAGATCTTCTTGGTCCCCAGGTCCAAGATCTTCGTTGGTGCGCCGAGCGCTGCCGTCACCTCGTCGACCGTCTGACCGCGAGAAATTTCGCTCGCCGGCGTGCGGTTGACGGCTGCGAGCTGGCCGAGCGTTTCTTTCTCCGCTTTGTCTGCTTCCTGGTCCTGCTGCCTGATTTGGTTCGCGACGTTCGGCGTTCGCGATGGCGCGTTTGCGGCAAACGCCGCCTGCACCGGCGCGGCTTTCGCGGCTGGCGGTTCCGCGGGAAGGCTGCCCTGGCCCTGGTGCGATTCGAGATCAGCCAACCCAAGATCCAACGTCTCGCGCATGTGATTCTGCATGTCCTGGAGATCGACGAATGCAATGGAAACGGTGCTTCCACGGCGGCACTCCCGGCCTCCTTTGCTTGCTAACACCATGAGGTTCGCAGCGGTTGCGTTCGAAGACGCGGGCGGGGACAGCTCAAATACGTCGCCCTCGCTCACTGCACACTCTTCGCCTCCAGCGCCCGTGAGGTCAAGATCGCGGCCGGCGACGAAGATGTGAAGTGCTCCATCCGCGATCATCCGATCAACGCCGCTCGCATGCGGGTCCGGCTCGGCATTTCGCGCGGTCGTCTGCGCCTCGACATTCTCCAACTTAATCTGTCGTAGCACTTCCTCGGAGATCACTTGCTTTACGCCGGGCGTAAGCATCGGCCCGCCGCCGGCGGAGTTCCCTTGGCCTAACGCAAGGCCAGCGTCCACTTGCGCTTGATAAGCCGCGGCCAGAGTGGATGAGATCAAATAATCTGTCAGCCACTGCGAAGCGCTGGGATACGACGGGTAAGGCGCGAAGTAGAAGCCATAACGCGCATACCATCGATTCCCGGCCCATCCCCAGTTGTAAGGCACGGACGCAGCCCAGGAATTGGAGACCCAAGTATAAAGCGCGGATGGGTAATACCGCACGGTCGCGTAAATATCGAGATAAACGCCGTGGTATTTATAGCGGCGGTAGAAACGATCGTAAGCGACGCCGTGAAAAAAGTAGGTTCGATGCGCAAACTCATGGCCCCGAAATACGAATGAATGCTGAACGTATCCTCGATCGCCCCGCTCCGCCACGATTCGCGAATGATCCGCGTGCTCCACGTCCACGCGGCGATTTCCATTCAGTCCATGATGAATGTCCATCCCGAGAGTGGCAACGCGGACGTCCCGAGGATTGCCGTTCGCTCGCGTCTGAACCACGTTTCCATTGGGGGTTCTTGCCGTTTTTGAGCCTGCCGGTGGTTCTTGCGGATGCGCGCACCACGCGCAGGCCAAGGCCAGCAGGACTATTGCTCGCGTAATGGCCGTTCTGCGCAGAGAAGCCAAGTCGAGCATATGAGTGCTACTATATACAATTCCCCGGCAGCAAAGACATGAATTTTTCCAAACTTCCATGTCCCCGGAATTGCATCAGCGAGTTCGCAAACTCTTTGAGGAAGCAGTCAAGAAGCCGGAAGGCCAACGGCTTGGCTTCCTGAACGAGGCCTGCAGCGATCCGGAAACATTCCAAGGCGTGATGCACCTGTTGGAGACGCTCTCCACCGCTCCGTCGTTCGCTCAAGATCAAGCCCGCCAGGTGGAACGCATTGGCCGCTATCTACTGACGGCCGAGCTGGGCCGCGGCGCCATGGGCGTGGTTTACGAAGCCATCGACCCGCTCATTGGACGCAACGTCGCCGTTAAGACCATTCATCTGCAGCTTGTCGCGGGCTCGAAAGAAGCCGAATTCATGCGCGACCGTTTATTCCGGGAGGCGCGTGCGGCGGGCCGGCTGTTTCATCCAGGTATTGTTGTCATACTCGACACCGGCCAGGAGGGTGACATAGCCTTCATCGCCATGGAGCGCGTCGAGGGACCGACTCTCGAGAAAATGCTGGCCGGTGGAAAGAGATTGGGCCTGGCAAATTCTCTTGATATTTTGCGGCAGGTGGCTGCGGCGCTCGATTATGCGCATCAGAACGGCGTCGTCCATCGCGACATTAAGCCTGCCAACATCATGCTGCAAAAAGGGACCACGGTGAAGGTCACCGACTTCGGAATCGCGAAGAGCCTGTCGACGGAGCATGGCACCGTTGCGGGCATGATCATGGGCACGCCGAGTTATATGTCGCCCGAGCAGATTGAAGCGAAGCCGGTGGACGGGCGGTCGGATCAGTTTTCGCTCGCAGTGGTTGCTTTTGAGCTTCTGAGCGGCACGAGGCCGTTTCAAGGCGACTCCCTCGCGACGCTCGCGCACTTAATCGTTTATGGGGATCGCCCCTCGATCCGGCAGACCAATCCCGTGCTGCCGGCGGACTTGGACGAAATATTGCATCGCGGATTGGCCAGAAAGCCCGAGCAGAGGTTCACGACCTGCACGGAGTTCGTAGCGGCGCTGGATGCAAAGCTCAAGCACGCAGTGGACGCCGAGTCGGCCGTCACGCTAGTGGCGCCACCGCCCGCGGAGACCACAGAGAAGGCCGCGACTCCTATCAAGGCGAAACGCCGGTCTAAATCGCTTTGGTACGCGGCGGCAGCCGGCGCGGCGCTCATTGCGCTCGACCTTGCTCTTTTCTATTTCAAGGCAGCTCCCCCTCGCGGCAGGTCCGTTGTCCCTAAGGTGACTACCGTCGCGGATACGAAGCCGCCCGAGGTGAAACTTCCGCCGCCAGCCAGTGAGCCGCCCGTTTCAGCACAGGCCCCAGTTGTTACCCCAGTCACGGTTCCCCCCCAGGTGAACAAACAAGACCAGGCCCGCAGACTCTACAGCGAAGCAGTCGAAAAGAACCGGGCGGGTAAATCCGACGAGGCGGTGAAACTGTACCAGCGGGCCGCCGATCTCGGCGATTCTCGATCCATGCAAGATCTGGGCGAAATGTTCATGGACGGAAACGGCGTCGGCAAGGACGACGAAGAAGCCGTGAAATGGTTTCGCAAGGCAGCCGACCGCGGCAACACAGCCGCCATGGTGTTCCTCGGCGGAATGTATCAGCTGGGAACCGGTGTCGAGCAAAGCGACAGCGGCGCGGCCGATTGGTTTCGTAAGGCAGCCGCCGCCGAGAATCCGGCCGCCATTTTCGACCTTGCTATGCTCTACGAGAGCGGAAGCGGCGTGAACAAGGACTTGGGACTGGCCAGGCAGCTTTATGAAAAGGCCGCCAAGCTGGGGAATGTGGAAGCCCAAAAGCGCCTGAAGGACCTTCACTGAGAAGTCCCGGGCTAAACCCCCAGCCGCGCTTTGAGCGCCCGTACGCGATCGCGCGATACCGTCAGCTCGGTGTGTTTGGGGTCTTTCAGCCGCAGCATCATTTTCCCGGCGAACCACGAGTGCAGCTCTTGCACGTGTGCCACGTTAACCAGCGTCGCGCGGTGCACGCGAACGAATCTGCCCGGGTCGAGCTTCTGCTCGAGTTCCTGGATCGTATAATCCACCGCATAATTCTTCGCTCCCGTGGCCGCGTAGGTCAGCTTGTCGGCGGCGAAGAAGTGCGTCACCTGTTCCAGATCAATCAGCTCGATGCGTTCGCCGACCTTGGATGCGACGCGGTCCGGATAGTTTGGCGACCGCACGGCGCCGGCGGCCGCGGCAAGCCGCTCGATCAACTCCCGCATTTCCGGCGGATTGGCCGCGCTTCCAAGCAATCGCTCGATCTTGTCGAGCGCGCGATCCAAGTGCGCAGCTTCGATGGGCTTCAGCAAATAATCGACTGAGTTGACGCCAAAGGCATCGAGCGCATAACGATCATAGGCTGTCGTGAATACTACCCACGGCTGCGGCTGAAGATGAGCGAGCATCTCAAATCCAGTCATGCCGGGCATTTCGATATCCAGGAACAGGATGTCCGGCTTGGCTTCGAGGATGGGGGGCACAGCCTCCACGGGGTCTGTGCTCGTGCCGATCACTTGCACCCGCTTAGTCGCCGCGAGCATCCTTTGGAGACGCTTCAGGGCGAGCGCTTCGTCGTCAACTAGAAATGCCCGCATGGCCGTTAAAGGTGAGAATGAGGCGATTCCGGCCGGCGACTCGCTGCAGCATCAGCTGCGCCCGATCCCCGAACAGCGTCGAAAGCCGTCCTTTCAGATTATCGAGACCATGGCCGGCAGGCACCGATTCCAATTCGAATGCCGGACCCGGATCGGAAACTTCGACGCGGAAGGCGCCGTTGGACTGGGTGCCGGTGATGCGAATCTCGCCGCCCGCGCGATCGGGCGCAATCGCATGCTTGACGCTGTTCTCCACCAACGTCTGGAGCGAGAGCGGCGGAATACGGGATTCGTTCAAGTCGGCGGGAACATCGATTTGATAGCGCAGCCGGTCGCCGAAACGCGCGCGTTCGATTTCGAGATAATCGCCGACGATTTTGAGCTCGCTGGCTAGCGGCACGAGACCGGATTGATTGGCATCCAGCGAAAAACGCAGCAGCGCAGCCATCTGCTCCACCAGACGCTCGGCGCGGGCAGGATCTTCGGGAATCAACGAGGAGATGGAGTTGAGCGCGTTGAACAGAAAATGCGGATGAATCCGCGATTCGAGCGATGCCAGCTGCGCTTCTGTGGCAAGTTTCAGGGCGCGCTCGCGCTCCAACTCCTTGGTGCGAAGTTCGAGAGTCGTCTCTTCCAGGCGGCCACGCAGGGTGCCATAGATCCCCATGCCGAGACCGGCAACAATCGTCAGAAACGCAGCTAGCTCGAATGAGCCAAAGAACTGAGGCCAGTAGTCGCTCATGGGCTGCCACCGCAGGGCGACGAACGCGAGGCCCGCGATCAGACAGCCGGCGAGACAACACGCAAACATGGCAACCACGCGGAGACTCCAGCGGGACCATTCCGGCAGTTGGCCAGCGGCGATCCAGACTTTGGGAATGACCAGGAAAGCAAAGCCGCCGATGCAATTCGAGTAGATCCAACAGAAGCCGAATTCCTGCAACAGGTGAGGCCAAGCCATCTGGGGATTCATCGTGTAAAGCAAAATCGCGGGCACGAGCGCGAACGCTGAGTCCCACAGCACGGCTTTCAGGACGCTATTGCAATATGTCGGCGCGTTCATGACTATGCCTGTCCTAATGTTACTTAGTTTGATTTGCTGCGCCAGTGTGGCAGCTCAGACAGCCAGCCTGCTGTGGCGCCAGATTCTTGGTGAGCAGCCATGTGGTCGCGGATTTGGCGTATGGCGTCTCCGGGAGCTCTCTTTGAATCCGCTCGAACCACTGTTGCGCCTTGTCTGGCTGGCCGAGCCGGGCGTACGCGTCGGCAATACCGATCATGAGTTCGCCCGCTTTGTGCGTGCCGAGAGGTTTGAGGTCCGGGCCCTGGACCGAGTACGCCTTCTCGTAATCACTCAGGCCCTTCTCGATTAAAGGGCGGGCAGCCTCTGGATCGGGCAAGTATTGAGACGCAACCAAGAGCACTGCGCCGCGAACGATGCGGACTCCGAGATCATTGGGCGCCAGCGCTTCGGCTTGATCCATTTCATCCAGACCGCGCTGCCACAGGACTGCGCCGTTTTGTTGGTCGCCTTTTTGAAACGCTTCGCGGGACTCGGTGACGAGGCCAGTGCCATGCCAAACCAAGGCCTCGGGCTGCTTGGGGTCGCTGGCAAGTATATCTTCGCAGATCTTCATTCCTTTTTGGAGGGAAGCAGCGTCGCCGGCAAGACCGGCGAAGAAGTAGTTGCGGACGCTAAAATCGAACCGATCCTGGCTCAGAACAACGCCGGCCGTAAGGATTGTCAGGGCGGCGATGGTTGTTTTTTGCATTTTCATGAGTGGCTCCTTGCGAATCCAGAATAGGCGGCGACCGGCGGATTCCGAGCGAGGTTCGGATGAAAGGTCAAAAAACCGGATGAATCGTATGTATGGAGAGACGGCGCGGGTTGCACGCGCGCGGCTCATGATCGAGCATAGGGAGAACAACATGAAACTGGCTTGTGGTGTTTTCCTTTTGTTGGTCTTGATGGCCGCCCTCGCGGCCGATGCGCAGCGAGTTCAGACGCCCGTTGAGCATCGCGATCAACCGCTGGTATTCACGGAGGCGATTCCTCTCGAAAACGCCAAGGGACGTTTCGATCACTTTGCTCTCGGGCGGGGAGTGCTTTTTGTATCGGCTCTGGGCAGCAATGCTGTTGAGGCAATCAACATCAGCGGGCGAGTTCTCGACCACGCGATCACGGACGTGCCCGATCCACAGGGCGTGGCTTTTTCTCCGGAAACAAACAAGCTGTTTGTAGCGAGCGGCCGGGGCAAAGTGTACGTGTACGACGGCAAGTCCTACGATCCGATCACGACTGTCGATTTCGAGGGCGGCGCCGACAACCTGCGCTATGACACGGCTAGCAAGCGAGTGTATGTCGGCTGCGGCGATGACGAGCAGACTGGGGCGATCGCCATGATCGACGCCACCACCAATCGCCGGTTGGATGAAGAGTACAAGCTGGGCGGCGAGCCGGAATCGTTCCAACTGGAAAAATCCGGGCCGAACATCTACGTCAACGTGCCGGACCTCAAAGAGATTGTTGTGGTGAATCGAGCCACAAAGCAGATCACGCGTTGGCCATTGAAAGGCGTGGCGAGCAACTTCCCAATGGCGCTAGACGAGGCCGATCACCGCTTGTTCGTGGGCGTTCACGTTCCGCCGCGCCTGGCGGTGTTCGATACGAACTCGGGCCGCATGGTGGCCGTGCTACCGGGCGTCCAGGACAGTGACGATCTTTACTTCGACGCCGAACGCAAGCGTGTTTATATGCCGGGCGGAGAGGGCTTCATCGACGTGTTTCAAATGATTGATCCCGACCATTACCGGCTTCTTGCAAACATCCCGACCGCGATTGGCGCGAAAACAGCGGGCTACTACGGGAAACAAGGCAAGGGTTTCGACCGCTTCTATTTGGCCGTTCCGGCGCGTGGCGGCCAGCCAGCCGAGATCCGCATCTATACCGTGCAAGATTGAACTTCACTTGCCGGACGCAATTACAAGAATTCCTCTTCCATTCACAGGCACGAAGATGTGCTGGTTGCTCGCATTCACGGCCACCGAGTGCACTCCCGCGCCTTGGATCGGAATGTCTTCGATGAATTCTTCGGTTGCGGCGTTGACCACGCCAATGGCCCCAATGCGAGCAGTGGCCGCCTCCGTCGCTCCTTGCTTGCTGTGCGCGAAGTAGTACCGGTTCGAGCCTGGATCGTACCAAACCTCATCGGCGTCCCCCACTTGAGGAATCGTCTTGTGAACCTGCCCATTTCGGGGATCGAGCGACTTGCCGCCCACCGTTCCGCAAACCGTCATCAGGCGCCCGTCCGGTCCGGCAACCAGGCCGCTCAGCGTCAGTCCGAGAAGTCCGCCGGCGCACTCCACCGGGAAGCTCCGCGCCGGCTTCGGAAGCTTGTGAGGATCGAAGACGTCGATGCGATTCTTGGGCCCGGGAACGTTCTGATAAAACCAACCCGTCTCGCGAACCCAAGCCGGTTGTTCCAGACCATCTTGGCCCGCCGGATACTGGTACTGGCCCAGCACGGAACCATCCGAGACGGAAATAAAGGTGACGAAGGGCGGCGAGTCGCCATCACTCGAAGCCATCAGAATGCGGTCCACTGGATCGTACGCTACCTCGTCCACGCGAAACTTGCCGCCGGTCGGAATCTTGCGGAGAATCGAGCCCCCCGGGTGCATGGCGCTAGCTTCAATAACGTTGCCGTTGCCATCCCCGGCCCAAACGTGACCAAGGTCGTCGGTGGTCACGCCATTTGGCCCTGAACAGTGGCGCAGGTCTTTCGCTTGAGCGGGGGGCTGCCCCGGACAGGGCCGGCTGCCGGTGTACTGGCCTTGTCCGATAAATCCGAGGAACGTGTCGGTAGCGGCGTCCACCAGATCGATCGCGTTATTCGTGCGGTCGGCGAGGTAGTATTTTTGCGTCGTGTTATCGACCCAGCTGATGTCGAAGCCGTTGGTTCCGTAATTGACGGGAGACCCTTTGACGAGCGTAGTGCGGGTCTGAGCCACAGCGAGCGTGGCCAGAGTCATCGCGCCGAGCGCGATTGTGAGGTGCGGATTCAAGTACAAGCTTTTTCTACTTTCGTTGGACGCCGTAGTGATCGGCCAACTCGTCCGAATAACCCAATGGGCCCGAGCGGATATCCGGGCTATCCGGAAGCATCGTTGCATTCCACGCTTCGTAATCGGCGACTAAGCGATGAAAAACCTCGGGCTGGCGCTGTTTGAGGTTCGCGCGTTCGAGCGGATCGTCGGCCACGTTGAAGACGAACTCGTTCCCCGCGATCCGGAGATACTTCATGTCGCCATCGCGAATGGCGCGCTGCTGGTTGTAGTGATAGCGCCAGAAGAGTTTTCTCGGGACCGGAGGTGCGCCGGCGGCGAGCTGCGGCAGCAGATTCAGGCCGTCGAGCGGATAGCCAGGATCAGGCTGCGCGCCGGCGGCAGCGAGCAGCGTTGGAACCCAATCCATCGAGATACCGACTTGATCCGTGGTGCGGCCCGCGGGAATTCTACCCGGCCATGCCATCAGAGCCGGAATTCTCAAGCCGCCTTCGAGAAGCTCGGTCTTCTTGCCAGTGAACGGCCAGGTATCGGCGAAACGCTCCCCGCCGTTGTCGCTAGTGAAGATGACGATGGTGTTGTTCGCGACGCCGGCCGAATCGAGGGCTTGCAGAACGCGGCCTACTTGCAAGTCCATTTCGAGAACCATGCGCTCGTACGTCTTCATCGAACCGCCATCGCGGTCCACCAAAGACTTGATGCGTTGGGACTCGGCCTCGTCGCCAGGCGCCTCCCACGGCCAGTGCGGAGCGTTGAAGTGCAGGCTCAAGAAGAATGGCTGCTTCGCGGCGGCGTAGTCGCCAATCACCTTCACCGCGCGGTCGCCGAGCAGATCCGTCATATAGCCGTTCTGATGAATGGGAACGTCGTCATCCCAGAGATCTTCGGTATCCGTGCTGGCGATGTCGTACTTATGTGTGTAGTAGTCGACCCCACCACCACGAAAACCCCAGAAGTGATCGTAGCCGCTCTTGAGCGGGCCAAACTTGGGAAGCCGGCCGAGGTGCCACTTGCCGATCAGCGTCGTGCCGTAGCCGGCCTTCTTAAGTAGGGACGGAAGCGTGGGATGTTCGGGCGGCAAGCCGATCTCGGTTCCATTGCGAACCGGTTCTTCCAGACCGACGCGCAGGCGGTACTGATAGCGGCCGGTGATTAACGCCGTGCGCGTGGCGGAGCAGACGGCTGAATTGGCATAGGCCTGGGAAAATCGGATGCCGCGGGTCGCGACCGAATCGATGTTTTTGGTGACGTACTCGCGCCGTCCGTAACAGGAAAGGTCGGCGTAGCCCAAATCGTCGGCCATCATGTAAACGATGTTTGGTTTCGCAGCGGGCGCCTGCGCTTCGGCCCGCGACAAGCCTGACGCAAGCGCTGCCGCCGCGGTGGTCGTCAACAAGTCACGGCGTGTGAGCGATGAGCGAGCGGTCATTCTCTGCTAATTCTGTCCCACGGGAGGCGCTCCGCAATTCCTCGTGCATTTGGGCGGAATCGTGAATTTATCCTTGATCTTGTCGCGGAAAGCCGGATACATTGTTTCCGCTCCGCCGAGCGAGGCTTCCTGGGGGATGTGGTAGATCTTGTCCATCTCATCGACGAACGGATTCTTGCCTGGAAGGTAATGCGGAACCCTGCCGGACTGGACGCCTTCAAATCCGACGATGCAGGGCGGACCCGCCACGGCAACGGGTGTGGGCGTCAACATATACGACCGCGTGAGAATGTAGGGCTCGGTCAAATACACGGGGTCCTCCATCACAAGGGCCAGCGTCATCATATCGCCGTGCCGGAAAAAAGTGGTGGTGATCGAAGCTTCGTCGCTGCTGGCTGCGCCATTGCGGCGAATGTATCCGGTCTTGATGTGCGTGGTGTAGGCAGTGAGCACGTCGCCATTCCATGAACCGGTGGTGAAGCCGGTTTGATCGTGCGGGGCATTTTTCGAGGGATGCGGGCGACCGTCCATCCAGATGGTCATGGGCGCGCGAGTTTCCCAGCCGCCGATCACCCACGCTAGAATTTTGCCCGTGAGCGGATCGTTTTCACTCCAGATTTTCAGGCTGAACGGCCCCGCGGCGATGTGCCACTGCGTCTGGAACCAGCAGATGCGCTCGGGCATCGAGATGATGGATTGCGAAAAACTGAGGGCTTTGGCGCGGCCCGCGTCGTTGAAGGGAAGGCCGGCCCAGTCGTCGGGGTTCGGCCCTGCGCCGCGCTCCATCGAATCCTCGTGGTTCTTGGAGGTCCAGGATCCGGAGAGATCAATCTCCGCCAGCGCCGGGAAGGCCAGACACAGCAACATCGCTAGGGTGCGAATCAATTTATTGTGGGTCATGTTTGCCTCTACCATCTTGAGGAACACTCCGACGGCTTCCATCCCGTGTCGTCGGGAAGCTTCTTGAAATGAGAACTGATAATGAAAGGCTCGCGCAGATAGATCGGATCGGTCACGACGATGGTGACCACCAGCAACTGATCGCCATTTCGCTCGTGGACCAGATCGTAATACTCCATCAGATTCGCGTTTTCGCTATAGGGAACGCCGTTCTTCCGCAGATAGCCGGCCTTCAAATGGGACGTCGTCACCTTGAGGGATCCACCTACCGGCCGGGGGCCGGCGCGCTGTATCTCCCACTGCGCAAGCGAATCGCCTTGTAGGCTCGGACTGCTCTCGGCGTCCTTCCAATCGCCGAAATGAAACAGACGGGTCTGCTTTCCGGCGTCGGTGTCCATGCGCAGGGTTTGGTCGTCCTGCCAGGTGATGTGCAGGTGTTCCGGCACGCGCAGGATTGCGGGCGCGCCGTAGGACTTGCACTGATCCCCAGCCGCCTCATCCTTGGCGGGATCCCAGGCCTCCGCGATTTTGACTGCGGCGGGCGTCATCGGCACACCCTGGAAATCGCCAGGCGCTGGTGTAACCATGCGATAGCGCCAGTCCTCCGTCACGATCGAGACCCAGTAGCCGGTTAAATCGATGGGCGCGGCCGCTTTTGGATTCATAGGCGGGCCACCTCGCCGGGCGCCTGGAGGCTGCGCCGCAAGCGGTAGGGCTATCAGAATCGCGAGCGCAAATACTGTGTTTGAATAGCGCATAGTTTATTTCTTGGCCGTCAGACTTCTGTAAATAGACTCGACAAATGCGTTTGTGGAGCCCGGCTCCCGGCCATATTGCGTCTCATAGGGCTTGGCCGGCGACGCCGCCTTAATTTGATCGATCGTCATGTCCCGCTTGATCATGTCGGCGATCACGTCGCGCACAGTCACCACCATGTCGCGGTAATCGACGATCTCCATTTGCTCGCAGAGCCGCCCGTGACCTGGAATGACGTAGGTTCCGACTCCTTTGTAAATGAAAGGTATCGGGGGGATCGCGAGTTCAATCAACTTGTTCAGCGCGTCGATTTCGCCCTGTATGCTGCCGCCGTTCGCAATATCAATTACGGGAAACCGGGTTTTGTCGATGATGTCTCCCGCCACCACGACATCCGAGCCGCGGAAGAATACGATGCTGTCGGAGCCGCTGTGGGCCGCGGGTTGGTACAGTACTTCGATCCCTTCGTCGTTCATACGCAGGGTGTATCGCTTGGGGTAAAAAGCTTCGGTGGGCAAAGCGTCGTCGGGAAAGGGTGCCGTCTTGCCACTGGGGGCGCTCATCCGCTGCATTATGCTGTCATGCGCAAGGATCGCCGCACCGCCTCCGTTCGTCATGGCTTCGGCCAGCGCTGGATTGCCGAGCACGTTGGTGAAGATGGTCTTTCCGGCTTTGGAGAGCTTGCCGTTGCCACCCACGAAATCCGCTTCGGCGTTGGTGTCGATGACGTAGCGGATCGGGAGAGGTGTAAGTTTCCGGAGCGTGGCTAAGACCTGGCCTGAAGCAGCTTCGGTTCCCGCGTTTACCAGCACGACGCCGTCGGAGCCGATTTGCACGCCGATGTTTCCGCCGGCCCCGGCGATCATGTAGAAGTTCGGCCGGACCTGAACCACATCCAGTGCGCCATTGTCCGGTTCCGCGCTCCACGCAAGCAATCCGCATGCGGCAGCCACGGTACACGTTAATCCGCAGGAGCGTAGTCTCTTCATTGTTTTGCTGAAAAGCATGGTTTCACTCGAATGCATATTATCACTCGGTGAAGCTGAGGCTTGCATGCAGTATTCGCGAAGCAGAGCCGCAATCGGAGGTAGGAGGCGCGCTCTTAGCCAGCCATTAAATCCACGAGTTCACCCACCAGCCGTGAATCCCGGTGGCCCAGGGCGCTCTCGCCGAGATCGAGCCAGCAATTGCGACGAGTATTTTGGACAAAGACTACTTTGTCTACGAGGAACCTCTTCGGAAGCTTGTGTTCGTCCCACCGGGCGCGGGCGACGCGGGCCAGCTCGTCCACTTCGTCACTCTTGAGATCCTGTGCCAGCGTGATGTGCGGATGAAAAGGATACGGTTCGTGACAGAGGAAACCCTCGGCATTGAGGACGGCATGCATGTTTACCAGCTCTTCGCGGCCTCGGCCGATTTCCACGTAGATGACGTCCGAGACGGGAAACACTTGCACGTGAGTCATTTCCACTTCGAAGGGTTGGAAGAGCGGCGCCAGGGTGCGAACAGTTTCCCAAGCGGCCTCCGGTGAGGAACAGATCGGACGGGGCGGAAGAATTGTTACGTGGGCCCGCAAAAAACAGTTCGGTACCAACTCCTGGCGCAGTTTGTCCAAGAAACCCGCCAAGGGCTCTGGGATGTAGCTGACCAACGCGAAGGAATTGATCCGATCCCACGCAGCGGGATCGTTATACATACTCGTTTACTCTTATGTTACCTCCACTGGCTCGGGAGCGGCGCGCTGGGCCGGTTCTGGTACGTACCAGCGGGCCTCTTCAAACCCAATGTATTTGAGGATACGCAACTCGCCGCCCGAGTCTTCGATGAGATCGCCGACGGCCAGAGAGTTGTCGCTCTCACGCAAGGCCAGCCACAGCGCGTAGGGGCTGGCGGCTTCGATGACGGTTCCGGGTTCGTAGTCCTTTGGCTTGACGATGGTCACGCCTGGAGTGTGCGGCGCCCAGCGGAACTGCTGGCGCGGAACTTCTTTCAAACGGTGGATCTGGTATCGCGGCATGTCAGCATCTATTTTCACTCAAAACAATTCGCAATGGAATGTTTTATTGCGGAGGCCTGGTCGTGGCCGGCGCGAATCCAGGCTTCGGCGTTCGGGCGGGACCAGTAGATGGCTTCGAGCGGCCTGCCGAGCAGCGCGGGCGGAGCTATGCGGACGACTTCGATTCCGGCAGATACGGGCGCGCGAAACGGCGAGAGCATCCGCATGGCGCCGACGAATACCCGGGCGATGCTGCCGGGCGGCGCGGGCAGGACATCGATCACCAGCACTCGCGTGGCGCCCATCTCAGCAGCGGCCCAAAGCGGCACGGCGGAAAGCAGCCCGCCATCGGAATAGATGCGGCCGCCCAGGCGGACCTGATCGAAGAGGCCGACGATCGCCGTAGTGGCAACCAAGTGCTGCCAGCTCATTTGATTGCCACGCAGAACCACGGGACGCAGCTTCATCAGGTCCGTCACCACCATGGCGAAATGCGTGCGGGGCTGGAAGGATTCGTAAACATCGCGGATTACAGCTTGAAGCGGCGTCGAGTCGAACAGGCCGTGCAACGGACCGCGCGGAAACTTCCAGCGATAGTGTGCCGCGGCGTCCAGGTTCATCCAGCGTTCGATCAGATCGTCGGGATCGCAGCCGCCCGCGATGGCCCATCCATTCAGTGCGCCGATGGAAGCGCCGACCACGAGGTCGGGCTGAAATACATCGGCGATGGCTTTCCAAGCTCCAGCTTGATAAGCCCCGTACATGCCACCCGCGGACAGGACCAGCGCCGTCATGAATGCGGGGGAATGGGCTGGGTAGCGACGCGCGGAACGGTGCGTACGATGTCGACTGGGATGGCGCTGTAGGAAGACAGTTTCGCGCCCGCGAAATGGAGGTCAGCGATCAGGCCGTGTTGCGTTTCCTGGCGCTGGAATTGATCGAAGACCAAATTCCCGAGCGAATAGAAAATCACTCCTTCGCGATAGCTCTCCACAGGCTGCGTGACGTGGGGGTGCGCGCCAATCACCGCACTCGCGCCCGCATCGATGGCTGCATGAGCAAAGCGGCGCTGCTCGGCGTTCGGCTGTTTCTGATACTCGACGCCGGCGTGCATGGAGACGATCACGGCGTCGGCGCGAGAACGCATGCTGGCGACGTCGGCGGCCATGCGTTGCGGATCCAGCATAGCAATGCGATCGTCTTGATCGGCAAAATTGCCGTTCGATTGGTCGTACGTGTAGGCAAGAAACCCGTAGCGGTGTCCATTGCGCTCAATGACCGCGCCCTGATGCGCCTGCTCTGCCGTGTGACCGGTGCCAACCGCGGTGATTCCGTTCTTGGCCAGCCAATCCACCGTAAAATCGACGCCGTAGCGGCCGCAATCGCGCGCATGGTTATTGGCGGTGGAGACAACGTCGATTCCCGCCAAGCGCAAGGCCTCGACCATCTCAGGCTCGGCTTTAAACACCATGCCCTTTTCGACCGGACGGCCATGGTCGGAGAACGGCGCTTCTAGATTGACGAAGGCGATGTCGGCGGAGGAGAACAACGGCGCCAGATCGCGAAGCGGCGCGGTTGGGTCCAAGAGGCGGCGGGCGCGGGCGCCGACGTAGCGCGAGAGCATGACATCGCCACCGCACAGAATGCGCGTGGTTACATGGGGATCGGCGGCAATTGCAGCGTGCTTTGCAATGAAGCCGATCGCCGGAAGCAGAACAAAAGACCGTCGCGTCGAGGTCAACCGATGAGCCTCGCAGCCGGCTTGTCGAGAAACCACATCACGCCTTCGCCATCGTAGGTGGTGATTTGAGCCGGATATCTCTTGGGATCATACGGCTCATGCACGACGGAGTGCAGCGGCTCGGCTTTGTCGGCGCCGGCAGCCAGCATGAGCGTGTGGCGCGCGGCTTCCAGGACACCCGGCAGCAGAGTCACTCGCCATTGCTGAAATTTTTCGACGTACACGGCGGCCGTAAGATTCTTGTGGTCATCGATCAAAGGCTCACCAGGAAAAAGGCTGGCGGTGTGAGCATCCGGGCCGATGCCGCGGTGAACCACATCGAAATGGGGCATGGGATCGCGACCGGAAAGCTGGAAGAAGGAACGGATATCGGCGGCATAGAGATCGGCGGCGGCGGCGGGCGCGAGTTCGCCCTGGATGCGGTGGATGTTGGCTGCCGGGAAACGGGCTGCATCGATGAAGTGTTCCTTGGCCAATTTGTAATTGCTTTGCGAATCGGTGGGAGCAACGCAGCGCTCGTCCACCCAGAATAGATGAACATTGGTCCAGTCGAAGCCGGACTGCGCCATCTCGGCGAACATTCGCTTGGGTGTTGTTCCGCCCGAGACAGCGATGGTAGCGCGTGGCTGCGTGGAGAGTGCGCGTCCAAGCAGTTCGAGCACTTTGCGCGCGCAAGCCTCGGAAGCCGCTTCGGCGCTTTCATAAACGAACGACTGTGCGGTCATCCGGAACCTTTGCCCAAACCTTCCCGGCGCGCCGGTGCGCGCACTTCGTCATGCTAAAATAATTTTGACCTTCCACACAACTTGCAGTTTCCGGTTTAGTGTTAAAGCAACATTCAGAAGGAGTCATCGGCAGGGTGGGCGTGTAGAATTCCATGCATAAGCAAGGCAAGAAGAAGATCTTGGCGGTAGTGGAAGACCTTTTGTTCACGGTTAAGATCAGCGATGCGGCCAAGCGCGCCGGTCTCGACGTGGAGTTTGTGAAGTCGGAGCGAGACGTGATTGAAAAAGCAGTCCAAGAAAAACCGCTGCTGATCATTCTGGACCTGAACTTCAGCGCGGTTCAGCCGCTCAAGCTGATTGCGAAGGTGAAGAGCGACGGTGAGATGAAGCAGATCAGCGTGATCGGGTATTTATCTCACGTGCAAGGTGAACTGAAGCAGCAAGCGCAGGAGGCCGGCGCCAATATTGTGATGGCGCGCTCGGCGTTCTCGCAAAATCTGCAGCAGATCCTGAAACGCCATTCCGGCGTAGTTTAAATTACTGGGGCAGAACCGCGCGAGAAATGAGTGAGAAACCTGCGGCTGGAAGTTGTCTGCCGCGTGGCTCTCACGCCGCACCTCAAGCTCAACTTCAAATCTTGCCCAGCCGACGCTGAATGCGGTATGGCCTTCCGTTCCACTAGCTTGGATCGGCAAGTCAACCTTCCACTCGAAGGCTGATGCTACGCCCACCCTACTACTTTTTTCGACTTTGGTCCTACGTGTGCATCACGCGTAAGCACTATTCTCCAGGGTTAAGCGCCGATTAGGACCAATTCGGTGCATTCCCCCAGCGAGCGCGGCGGAAGATGCGCGCCATCGCTTCAATCCTGAGATAGCTCAAGTTCCACTCTCGAAAGGAAATGCGTGCCATGGCTACCTCTCCGCGAACGCTCGATCAAATTGCCCCCAATCCACATGGGAACGACGATTCCGAATCAAGCAATCCCGTCGTCGAGGCGGGACCAACCCCCTACCTGAGCGCAGATGAGGACAACGAGCTGGAGACGGCGGCGCGGTCAGAGAACGGCGGCGGCACGGTGGATTGGCCGGAATTAGTGGCGCGCATTCAACGAGGCGAGGATAGCGGGATGGAGGAATTGTACCGTCTGTTTGCGCGCGGGATTCGATTTTATTTGTGCCGGCAGCTCGGGATGCAGGAACTGGACGACAAGGTTCACGATACGTTTCTGATTGTGGTGCAGGCGATCCGGCGCGGTGATCTGCGGGAGCCGGAGCGGCTTATGGGATTCGTAAGGACGGTGGTGCGGCGGCAGGTGGCGGCACACATTGACCAGGTGGTCCACAGCAGACGCGACGAGATGCATCTCGATCTTGGGGTGCGAGTGGCGGACAGGCAGCGAAACCCAGAGCAGAACATGGCTTACCAGCAGAAAAGTGAATTCATGCGTGAGATTCTGGGCCAGCTTTCCGATCGTGATCGCGAGATCCTGACTCGCTTCTATCTCCATGAGGAGACTCAGGAAGAGATCTGCTCGGCCATGAACCTCACCGAAACGCAATTTCGGTTGCTGAAGTCGCGCGCCAAGGCCCGCTTTGGCGATCTGGGGAAGCGGCGGCTCCAGCAAAAGCCACTGGTCCCATATTTTTCGAGAACTTCTTCCCGCTAAGCGCACCCTGAGATTTAGAGGAGGCTCTGTTATGAGCACTAACTTTGATCGTCACATTCCCGAAGAGATGTTGGACGAGTTTGTTATGGAGATGCTTACCGAACAAGAGTGCGCCGTCTGGGAAGAACATCTCTTGATCTGCGCCTCTTGTCAGGATCGCGTGGCGCGAGCGGACGAATACGTGAGCGTGGTCAAGAGCGCCGCCGCAGCGATTTCCGATCCGGCGTCGGATCAAAACCAGGTCCAAAATCGAAGGAAGCTGGCAAAACCGATGATGGCGGCCGCAACGCACGCAACGCTACTGCTGGCAATCATGTTTCAGCTCGGATAGCCGCGCGATAACGATAGGTGGCAAAGTAGAGCGCCGGAACCACAAGCGCTCCCCATTGCCACCCCCACAATCGATCCACGGTGATCACAACAACGGCAACCAATCCCCCGGCAATGTAGAAGCCAAGTAAATGCCGGTTCAAGGTTCGCCAAACAGCGGGAAACGGGTCATTCGATAGCAGCGACGCCAGCCCCCCGACCAATCCCGCGTTGACCACCCAAAAGACCAGCGCCGCGAATGATAACATCAGCGGCACCGTCGCCAAGCCATGAGACAAAAGGAAATGCGGAGGGTCGTAAGCAAACGCGACGCCGCTCGCCACCGCGCACACGCTGAAGGCGCTTTTTGCGAGCGATGTTTTGACCCCTGTCCTCCAAAGCGACTGGACAAATGCCGGAACGCAGCCGAGAAGCAACGCCTGGCCCAATGGGAAGCTCGCAATGCCGATGAGAACGAAAGCGAAAACCGGCGAGACGGTGACCTGGATTCTGGGCAAGCGGACCCTCCAAGTGGCGCTGAGCATCCCGAGCGCGAGATACACGAAGAATCTCGTCAGATCGTGGGTCTCAAACTTGGGCAGTCCATTCAGGAGCAGGAAAATCCCGGTCACCACGACGCTCTGAAAGTAGAGGCTTGCCGTATCGCTCATGCTTCAATCGGGTGATGCAATTTGCGATCCGGCACACTCGTCCTGGAATCAAGAGGTTAAGCGTACTACTGCGACTGGTTGTCCCGCCCAGCTTGTCTAAGGTGGGGTCATGCTGTCTCAGGCGCTCAGAAAACTCGGCGGCTCAGACGGGCGATGGTGAACTTGGCTGTGTCGGCGACGGCCATCACGGCCATCACTCCGGCTTGCACGGGATCGGAAACCACCAGATCGGCCGCATCGGGAACGCTACCCGCCATGTTCAAGCTGATCACTAGCAGACCTTGCGCGCGAACTTCGCGAACGGCTTTCTCGATGTCGCCGCCCATCAACGCACCGGCCAGCACCAGCGCGCGAGCCCGCGACAATCTTCCGACGGCGCGCACCGCGTCGGCCAGCACTTGTTCGCCAACCAGCGGAATGGTGTCCACCGAGATGTGTTCGCCGCGGATGTTGTGGCGGTCGGCCTCCGAAATCGCGCCGATCGCGACCTGGCCGACCTGCGCGCCGCCGCCGACAATAATGATCCGCTTGCCATAGACCTTTTGCAGCGTCTTGACGATGCTGACCGCGCGCACAATGGGAAGCGCTTCCAGATCGGCCTGCAGAACCTCGGGCGACTCCGGGAGATGGATCTCGAAATAGACGCGCGACTCGGGCTGTTCCTCGATGATGGAGACCGAGGCGATGTCGCCGTTGTGCCGTGCAATCACACCGGTCAACTCGTGCAATACGCCAGGCCCCGACCGGGCGACCACCACGATTCCGGTTGCCTCGCCGCTCATTTTACAATCTCGTACTTTCGCAGCAGATCGTCCCAGTGGCCTTGCGCCTTCAGCAGCAGCTCGCAAACTTCGCGGACCGCGCCAGATCCGCCCGCGCTTTCAGTGACGTGTTGCACGCAGCGTTTCACTTCGGGGCGCGCGTTTGCCGGCGCGATGCTTAAGCCCACCCGGTTCATTACAACCACGTCGGTCAGATCGTCGCCCATGTAGGCAACTTGCGAAGCCGCGATCCCGGAATGAGCCAGGATCTCTTCAACGATGGGGATCTTTTCAATGTGGCCTTGATAGACGTAGCGCATGTTGCATTGTTTGGCGCGGGCCTCGGTTGCGGGAGAAACGCGGCCGCTGATGACGCCGGTAATCAGGCCTTTCCAGGAGAGCCACTGTAACGCGATGCCGTCCTGCGTATCGAAGCCTTTGGTTTCGACGATCGCCCCGGAAGGGTCGGGCACACCGAAGACTCTTCCATCGGTCAGGACACCATCGACATCCATCAGAAACATTCGAATGCCGGCTGCGATTTCGGTGACCTCAGACATGTTCTTCATGGTAACCCGCCGGGCGCGGATTGATCGTAAGGATTGGCATTGAGCTGACGCATGCGGCGTTGCGCGGCGGGGATGCCGTTCGTGATCGCGGTACCAACAACGGCGTACGACTCCCACGCCGGACCGCCGCGAATGGTTCGACCGATCGGATTGTCGCGCCAATCCCAGACACGAGCCGGCGCAGCGTTTATGTTCGGAGGGCCGGCGTCCCAACGGCCCTTGGGATAGAAGAATACGCCGATCGCCTGGATTAAGATCGAATACAAGGCCATAGCCGCGAAGGCGCGGCGGGGCCAAGGTTGACCAAAGACGGTCTGGTCGATCGCGCTCACGCCAATCGCCATCAGCCCGATCAGTGCCGGAGCAAGTTCCGTGAGCAGCCGGGGCCCCCAACAATATCCGCCCCACCAGACACGCCATTTCGAAATGACGATGATGTCTAGAACTACAAAGACGAGGCATGCCGCAAACAGCGACGCATGCTTTTGCCGCGCCACTCGAGCACGTGGAAAAAGCGCGCTAGCGGCAAAGAGTGCGATTGGCGTATAGACGAGCAAGCCGCGGCCCGGACTGAAAAGAATCACCGCAAGTCCAGTCAATAACCGCGCCCGCAAACCACCGACTTCATAGCCGCCGGAGATGCGGTGAAACACATACAGGTTGTAACTCGCGATCATGAATCCGCCGAGCAGCGGCACGGTCCACAGCCGAATGTGCTCGGCGGCCGGCGCTTTCGCCAAGAGCAAAGCTACAACGAGGGCCGGCAGTAACACGATGTTGGTGGGGCGAAAAATGAATGCGCAGGCAGCACAAGCGCCGCAGATCCACAGCGCCGCAGGCGATGCTCGATCTTCCGACCAGTATGCGAGGCTCAACAGCGCACCAATGATGGCCAGTTCACCGGGGCCGTGCTGCCACAGCGCCTGACTGGAGATGGACCACGTCGAAGTTCCAAGCGCGTAGACCAGCGTCAAGCACCCAGCCCAAGGCGCGGAAGTAATTCTCTTGAGCAGCAGCAACAGAAGCGTCGCCGACAAAGCAGCAATGAGAACGGCCGCAAACTTCTCCGCGATACGGGCAAACATGACCAGCGATCCCGCATCCCAGCCGCGAAACTGCCCCACGAACGCGAGCGGCAAGTAGAGTGGCGAGGCAAACACCGGCCCGCCGATCGGATACTGGCTGTAATAATGCCCATGCGCCGGCACGATAACGGAGCGGGTGTAAGGGACGTGCCTCTGAAGCCAGGGAACAAACCGATCGAGAGTGACGCTGTGATCGAGGACAATGGCGAGCGGAATCAGCGAGCCCGGCAGCGTGTCGGACGAATCCACGGGCCGCAAATTCGCGTGATAGACAACGACGAGCGCCGCGAATAACAAAACATACGGGCGCAGGCGAAGGAGCACGCGATCAGTGGGTCCCGGCGACCGCGGTCCGCGGAACGTGCAGCGACATCAGGACGAGCGTCCCGCTGATCGCGCTATACCAGTGCGGCGTGTTTTCGGGAACGATGATGACATCGCCCTTGGCGACCGATTGCGAATTCCCGCCTTCGATGCCCGTGCCAGTGAGATTCTCGGCGTTGGTTCGCTTCTCATCCTTGAGCTTGCCGCCGGTGACCAAAGTTCCGGAGCCATCCAGCACGTAGAACAGCTCGGCTTCACGCTCGTGGACGGCTGCGGGGCCGACCCCGGTTCGATATTCCAGATTCGCGTTGTACGGAGCAAGGTGCAGAATGGTTTCGACCACAGTCGGCTGGCCGTCCTTGTGGTCCGACTTCGCCTTGGCGAGGAGCGCCGCGACGTCGGCGGCCGACGAATAGGTCTTGGTGGGTGCGGGTGGCTGTTGGGCCCAGGCCGCGGCGGCCGCAATTGTCAAAATCAAGCTGATCGCGATTGCACGCATGGAAACCTCCGGTTAAGGTTCGAACTCCAGATGCTATCACACCGGTTCGAATCCGCACCGGAGGTGGCTCTCAATCCGTCACTTTGATTTCTTGCGTGGTAGGGCCGTTGTCTCCAAGATCGCCGAGCAGGCAGAAGGGCGCGGAGACCGCACCCCAAGCGATAGTCGCGGGGATTGTTACCAATCCAAGAGGCGCCGCTGGCGAAAACAGCCAAGCGAAGCCTCTGCTGAAACTCTTCGACATGCCGTTGCCGAGGTCCGCGAGATGGTGGCCATTGCCGGGCTGGTACATCTGAATGCGGGTGAGAGTGGAGCGCGCGATTTTAACCACGCGCTGGTTTGCCGTTAGCGAAAGCCCGTCGGCGTCTGTCGATGTGCACGAGCCGCTGACGGTGTTGCCGTCCGACGTTGTGACGTTGAGCTGGTGATTCCCTGCGACGTGACACAGGTCGTTCCAGCGGGTGTGGATATCGTCAGCCGCAACGAGTGGAAGCGTCCATGCGAGTGCGGCCGAAAGGATTACGAAGCATGTGTGTTTCATAGTGAAAACAGAGTAACGCTGGCGGGAACGGCGCAGCGCCGCGCTTGTGGCACTTTCGCCAAGCGTCACAACTGAGTGCCGCAGTATTGCTTCAGTTCGGCGATGGACGAATCGGCGATCACGCGAAAAACGCGGGACTGACAGCCGGCGGGCAGCTCGCGAGCGGCAACCATGTCGGCCACAACCAGCGTCCCGTGGCCCACGCGATCCCGCCAGCCAGGGATGGCGGCATCGATCTCGGACAAGGAATCGGGATGGAGTCCGACGGCGATCAGCATCGCTCGCGACCACAGCCGAATTTCCGTGGAGCGCGAGACAATCGACAGGACCATGTCTCGCGGCGGCATGGTCTGGCCCTCGATGGAGGCGCGCACGGAACGTAGGCGAAGAGTTATGCATGGAACTCCGCGAGACACTTGTCGCCGGATTTTCGCGGCGCGCGTAGGTAGCGCGACCACCAGCGTGCGGCCGGAATGCCCCAGCCCGGGAGCGTTCAGGTCGGCGATCCCGATGGGTGTGCTCAGAGATTCCGTCAGCTCCGCGTGAAGAATCTCAAGCATGGCCGGCTCTGGTTCCGCGATCAAGATTCGTTCGTATGGAACTGGATGGACCATGTGTTCCAGGCGATGAAGAACGTCCTCGGGCTCGTAGTTCTGGCGGCGCGCGGCTTGCAATAGACCACTGAGAAGCCGGTCGAGCTGACCGTCTCCAGCCCGCAGACCATCCTCGGAAAGCAGGGGCCGCACGTACAGACCACTGCCACGGCGCAACTCGAGCCAGCCTTGTTCCAGCAGATCGTGATAGGCTGCGCTCACCGTGTTGGAGTGGATCTGGTGCCGGCGCGCAACGGCGCGAACGCTGGGCAGTTTGTGGCCGGCCGGAAGATCCTCGCTCAAAATGCCGAGCAAAACCTGTCGCACCAGTTGTTCGCGAATGGGTAATTCGCCGTTCTTGGTGATCCAGAATCGCACCATGGTCCTCTGAGTCAAAATAACAACTAATGAGCACACTCGCCGATCCGAACGCTTGCGCGGAGTGTAAAGCGCGCATTCAACGGCTGGATCCGGAGGCCAGTCCAAAGTGGGGACGCATGACGGCGCGCCAGATGGTGTGTCACCTCAACGATTCGTTCTATGTAGCGATGGGCAAGAAATACGCCAGCCCGGCAACGAACGTCTTTAAAAGGACATTAATGAAGTGGGTGGCGTTGCGTGCGCCGATCCGGTGGCCGCCTGGGGTGCCGACACGTCCGGAGATCGAGCAAGGTCGCGGAGGAACGCCGCCTGGGGAATGGGACCACGATTGCGCGGAGCTGTTGGGATTGATCGATGCGTTCGCGAACCTCCAGAAGTTCAGTGTGCATCCGGCGTTTCGGGAGATGAGCCGGCGCGATTGGATGGTCTGGGGTTACAGGCACGTGGATCATCACTTGCGGCAATTCGGCGTTTAAGCCGCAAACAACATTTTTGTGCCAAAACAAACATTCTCCAGCACGTTGTATTGCGAGAGAATAGATCAATGCTTGGACGCCCGGAGCGCAGCGAGGCCGCTCCTTATTACTTCAGCTATATCGATCACGTCTCGGGCGATGATGTCGTCAGGCTGCTGGACGAGCAGCTCGCGACACTCCTGCCGCGGCTCGAAAGTATTTCCGAACGGCAATCGCTGTACCGCTACGCGCCGGACAAATGGAGCATGCGCGAGGTTCTGGGGCACATCAACGATTGCGAGCGCCTCTTCACGCTGCGCGCGTTCTGGTTTGCGCGCGGCTTTGACACGGCGCTCCCGAGCTTCGATCAAAACACCGCCGTTCAGGCGGCCGGGGCAAATGAGATCATCTGGAGCCGTCATGTGGATGAATTTCGCGTAGCCCGCGCCGCGACGCTTGCGTTTTTCGGGAATCTGCCGGAAGACGCCTGGCTGCGGAGCGGAATCGCGAGCGACAACCAATTCACGGTGCGGGCGCTGGCCTATATGGCCGTGGGACACGTAACGCACCACTGGAAGATTGTTGAAGAGAGATATCTGCAAGGAGCATCGGCTTGATGACGACCCTTTGGCAGGACGTGGTCTACGGCTTCCGAATGCTTATGAAGAAGCCGGGGTTCACGGCGATTGCGGCGTTTTCGCTAGCTCTAGGGATCGGCGCGAATACGGCGATCTTCAGCCTCGTGAATACCGTGCTGCTGAGCTCGTTGGCCTATCGCGATCCCGGCCGCCTGGTGATGATCGAGACCACGCCGCCACTGCATCCGGAGACGAGCGAGCCGGCGACGGTGCCCGACTATATCGCGTGGAAGGAGCAAGGCCGCAGCTTTGAGAGCTTGGGTGCCGCGGATGTGGACGGCCTCGATTTTGGAGCGACTGAAAACGGCGTAGCACCCGAGCGGCTCGAAGGCGAGGGATTTAGTCCTGCGGTCTTTCAGGTTCTTGGCGTCCGGCCGCTTCTGGGTCGCACTTTCACCGAAGACGAAGGTGTTATCGGGTCGCCCGCTCCGGTCCTGCTGATCAGCCACCGGCTCTGGCAGCGGCGTTTCGCCAGCGATCCTAACATCGTCGGCAAGGCCATCCGAACGGGCTCCCAGACCGTCACCATCATCGGCGTGATGCCGCCCGATTTTCATCTCTCCGACGAGAACGCGGACTTCTGGCAGCCGCTGCTCCTCAATCGTTTCCAGTTGCAGGGATCGGCGCCTTACCTCAACGTTGTTGCCCGGCTCAAGCCCGGCGTCTCGGCAGTGCAAGCACAAGACGAGATGAAAAGCATCGCGGATCAACTCGCGCGAAATTTTCCGACTCGCAACAAGGGCCGGGGCGTGCGCGTTGAGCCGCTGCACGACGCGCTGTTCGGCTGGACGAAGCAGCCGCTCGGGATGCTGGAAGGCGTCGTGGCGTTTGTCCTCCTGATTGCCTGCGCCAACGTCGCGGGATTGCAGTTGGCGCGCGGGGCTACCAGACAAACCGAGGTTGCGGTTCGCGCGGCGCTGGGGGCGGGCCGCTGGCGAATCGTCCGGCAATTCCTGGTCGAGAGCGTCTTGCTGTCTCTCGTGGGCGGAGCTTTGGGCGCGCTTCTGGCATGGGCCGGACTGCGTCTGCTGATCGCGATCAGCCCGCCTTGGTTTCCGTTGCTGCAGCACATCGGAATCAATGCCGAGGTGCTCGCATTCACTGCTGCGCTGTCTATCCTTGCGGGTATCGCGTTCGGCACCATCCCTGCGTTACAGGCCTCACGCCCAAACCTGGTGGATTCTCTCAAAGAGGCCGGGCGCACATCCATGACCGGACTGGCGCGGCACCGGTTCCGGGGCGCATTGGTGGCGGGCCAGATCGCGCTCGCTTTGATCTTGCTGGCAGGCGCCGGGCTAATGATCAACAGCTTCTTCCGGCTCACGGGCGCCGATCTGGGATGCAATCCGGCCGGCGTGATCACCTTCGACTACGATTTTCCAGTCCAGCAATACATCAAGATCGTTGGCACCTATAACAACTATCCGTTGCTCGACGTCAGCCCGATTCCGGCGCAGAACTTCGATCGCTTGTTGGAACGCATCCAAAGCTTGCCGGGCGTTCAATCGGCCGCGGGCAGCGTTTATCCGCCCATGCAGGGCGGTGAAGATAGCATGACATTCTCCATCGAGGGCCGTCCGCTGCCCCAAAACGAGGCCGAAAAGAACGCGATGAGCGCGGTTTTCTATCCGGTTACGGCTGGGTTGTTCAACACCCTGCATGCGCCGTTATTGCGTGGCCGCGATTTTACCGCGCGGGACTCCGCTTCGGCGCCGTGGGTGGCGATCATCAATCAGACCATGGCCCGCACGTTCTGGCCGAATGAAAACCCCATCGGCAAGCACGTCACTCTCGATCTTGTGCCCGACGAGCGGCCGCGCGAGATCATCGCGATTGCTGGCGACATCAAGGTCAGCCGCGTTCAGACCAAGCCACAGCCCGTGATGTACGTGCCGCATACGCAGCGGCCGCTGCGGTATCGCGGACCTTATCAATGGACCCGCAACTACATGTCGTATCTGGTTCGCCCATCCGGCGACTCCAGGAGCGTAATTCCGGAACTGCGGAAAGTTGCGGCGGAAATCGATCCCAGCCGGCCGATCGGGAAATTTCGCACCATGGACGACGTGCTAGGCGATCAGGTGCAGGAACCGCGTTATTACACGCTGCTGCTCGGCATTTTCGCTGGCGTGGCCACGCTGCTTGCGACGGTCGGGATCTACGGCATCATGGCCCATTCGGTGGCGCAGCGCACGCGCGAAATCGGCATCCGCATGGCGTTGGGAGCGCATTGGCGCGATGTGTTCAAGCTGGTCATGTGGAATGCGCTGCTGCTGATCGGCACGGGCCTCGTGGCCGGGCTCGGTGGTTCCCTGGCATTGACCCGTTTGATCGCGACTCGGCTGTGGGGAGTGACGCCGACCGATCCAGCAACCTTCGCTAGCGTCGCAATGCTCCTGGCCGTGGTTGCTTTGCTCGCCACGCTGATACCAGTGCGCCGCGCGGTGCGAGTGGATCCTACGGTCGCGTTGCGTTACGAATAGCCCGATGCGCGCGCCATTCCCCCGCCGTGATTTCCCAAACCTCGGTCAGTAATCGTCCACTCACAGAATCGTGCTCCTCCACCGCGATAACGCGCATGCCAGTCTTTTCCGAAATTCGCCGGGATGCCGTGTTCACAACCGCTTTCGGCGCTCGCAGCACTGGAAAACCCAGTTCATCGAACCAATAATCGGTGACAACCTCGACTGCTTCGCTCATCAACCCTTGCCGCTGCCAGGGCAACCCGATCCAAAATCCGCGATTGTATTCTCCTTTCATCAGCGAGACGCAACCGATGTGTTGCCCGGAATCGCTCTTCAAACGAAGCGACCAATGCCACTCGTCGCCCCGCTCCATCGCGGGAAGCGCGTTGTCCCGATAGTAAGTCAGCGCGCCATCGTCTGGATAAGGCCACGGAACGCGACGCGCCAGGTACTTCACGATCTCCCAATGTGGAAACAGCTTCTGCGTTTGCTCGGCGTCGGCCAGCTCGAGCGGGCGCAGTTCAAGGCGTAGCGTCTCCAGCGGAACAATCATTTGGACATGCTAACAGGCGCGATCGCCGGTGGGACAATAGTAGAGCTATGCCACTCACCGTTGACGAGAACGTCTTAACGCTGGCTCAGAATCTGATTCAGCAATTCGACACTATCTTCGGTCTGCATCCCGGCTTTCGGCCGGCCCATGCCAAAGGCGTCCTGGTAGCCGGGACGTTTACACCTTCGCCTGCCGCAGCTTCGCTGACTCGTGCGCCGCACATGAACCGGGCTTCGACGCCGGTCACGGTTCGATTCTCAGACGGCACGGGCATACCCATGATCCCCGACACCGATCCCAATTCCAGTCCGCGCGGGTGCGCGATTCGATTTCACTTGGCCGACCGCGTGCACACCGATATCATCAGTCATTCGACGAATGCCTTCCCCACACACACCGGGCAGGAGTTCTTGGAGTTTTTGCGCGCGGTGGCGTCCAGCGACCCATCGAAGCTGGCGGGATCGCCGCTCGAGGCATTCCTCGGCAGCCATCCAGCGGCGCTCGCTTTCGTGCAGGCGCCCAAGCCCGTGCCGTCCAGCTTTGCGCGGGAGGCCTACTGGGGCATAACGGCGATGCGCTTCACCAACAAAGACGGCCAAAGCCGGTACGGGCGCTATCGGATCGTCCCGGAAGCCGGCGTGGATTACTTGAATGCGGCGGCCGTAGCTGCCAAGAGCCCGAACTTTCTGTTCGACGAACTCGCCGAGCGGATGGCGAAAGGCCCGATCAAGTTCCGCATCGTGGCACAGCTGGCCAATGACGGAGACATCGTGAACGACGCGACCAAGCATTGGCCCGAAAGCCGGACGCGGCTCGATCTTGGAACGATTGCGCTAACTGCGAAGGCGCCGAATGACGCTCACGAGCAGCAACACCTCATCTTCGATCCGATCCCGCGCGTCGACGGCATCGACCCTTCCGATGATCCCCTCTTAGAGCTACGTGCCGCGCTGTATTTGATCAGCGGACGCCGGCGGCGGGCGGCCGAGGAAACTGCCTCTGCAAAAGGCGGCGCATAGGGGCGCCACTTAGTAACCATTCTGAAACATTGAACAAGCGGCTCACGGAATACGTTACACAAAGGGGGTGAGATACCATGAATCGACACCCCAAAGTTCGGCTGTATTAGCCAACGCGCGCCGGGAGCCGCAGACGAATGAATCTCCGTAGAGCCATTGGACCTGCGCTCGCGATTCTTTTACTGATCGGCGTTGGCCTCGGCATCACCCGTTCGATTCGCGACAAGAAGCAAGCCGAGATTGCGGCCGGGCACGCGGCGGCCCGCATCACAGTCAAGGTGTTGACTGGCTCTGAAAAAGAGAAATTCCTGAACGACCCCGAACTGGCTAAAGTGCTGGACGACGAGGGCATCGCAATCTCGGTGCAAAAAGCCGGTTCCCGTGAAATTGCAAGCCGGCCCGATCTGAAAACCTTTGACGCAGCCTACCCCGCCGGCGAGCCCGCCGCAGTGAAGATTGTGCAGACTACCGGCGCGAAACGCACCTACACGTCCTTATACACGCCGATGGCGGTCGCCAGTTGGAAATCACTGATCCCCGTGCTCGAGGCTTCCGGCTTGGTGTCGCGCAAAGACGGTGCGTTCTTCATCGCCGACATGGCCAAGCTTGTCGACATGATGCAAAAGGGTACGCGCTGGAAGGACCTGCCTGGTAACACGGCGTACGCTGTCGGCAAATCGTTGCTGATCACCTCCACCGACGTTCGCAAATCCAATTCGGGCGGAATGTATCTGGCGCTGGCCGCCTATCTAGCCAACGGAAACAACGTCGTCGATAGCGAGGCGGACGCGGACAAAGTGGCGGGCAGCCTGGTGGCATTGTTTTCGAAACAGGGTTTTCAGGAATCCAGCTCCGCGGGACCCTTTGAAGACTACACGGCCATGGGAATTGGCAAAGCGCCGCTGGTGATGATTTACGAACAGCAGTTTCTCGAGTACATCTTGTCGCATCCCAACCCGAATCCCGACATGGTGTTGTTGTATCCGGCGCCGACCATCTTGTCCAAACATACTCTGGTCGCGCTGTCGGACAACGGCGCGCGATTCGCGCAGGTGATGACTTCCAACCCGAAGGTGATCTCGATCGCACAGCGGTACGGCTTTCGTACGCAGGACAACACCGAGCTCTTCGCGGCGGTGGAGGCGAAAAAAGTGGTCATCCCGCACACCGTGGTGGATGTCATCGATCCGCCGAGCTACGACATTCTCGAAAAGCTGATTAACCGCATCGACGCGGCACTTAGTAAGTGACCTATCTAAGTCAGGAGATCGAATATGACGCCCAATCCAAAGCAGCCCGAAGTACTCGCCGCACCGGACGCGCCCCTGGCGCTCACCATGCCCGAAGCGCTTACGCCCGTGAAAGCGCCGGACGCGGCTTTCGCGATGGTTCCGTTGAAGGAGGAGACCCGGGCTTCGGCGCTTACGCAGGCGGATCAGTTCATCGCCGACCTGCTCCATATGGATGTAACTTCCGGGGATTTCCGCTCGCGCCTCGATAGCGCCTTCCGTTTGGGCCGGAAAGAGATTGCCGACAGTGCATTGCTCACGGGCAAGTTCATGGAAAAGAATTTCGTGAGCGACGCCGACAACCCGGCGTTCAAGGTCATGAACGAGATGCGCGGGCTTTTTGAGAGCCTGGACCCGGGCAAGGAAGGCGACCTGTTTTCCACCCACAAGATCCTGGGCGTGATTCCCTACGGCAACCGGCTGGAGGCTTACTTGCAGCGCTTTGACAGTGCCAGCGGCTCGCTTCGCAAATTGATCGACAACATTTATGGCGTTGAAGATGAATTAGCCCGCGACGATCAGGAGCTCTTCGCCACAATGAACAAACTCCTGGATGCAATGAGCAGACTGAAGGCGGTGGACCTCTTCATCGAACAGCTGGACCAAACGCTGACCGAGACCGTCGCGAAACTCCGCAATACGGACCCGGTGCGCGCCAAAGCCATCGAGCAAGAGGTTCTGTTCTACGCGCGCCAGGCCAGCATGGACGTGAAGACGCAGATGCTAGTTTGCATCAACGGCTACAAGATGCTGGAAGGTTTGCGCAAGACGGGCCGCGAGTTGCAGAACGGGTGCGACCGTATGGCCACCATCGGAATGTCCAGTTTGTCGATTGCCGTAACTCTGGCCCGCGCGCAAGGCTACCAGATGAAAGTAATGGACGCGCTCAAGCAGGGCTCCGCTGCCATCGAAGGCCTGATCGCTTCCACCGCGAAGATGTTCGGCGATCATGTCGACCGCTTGGTCGAGTTTCAAAGCAACCCGCTGATCGGCGTACAGACGCTGAAGGCCTCGTTCGACACCGTGTTCGCGGGCTTGGACAAGATGGATGAGTTCCGATCGAAAAGCATCGAGTCGATGGGCACTAACATTACTCTTCTCAAAGGCATTCTGGCCGAAGGAGAAGCGCGCATGAAGCGCGAGCAGACCGCGGTGAAGGCGATTGCGGAGGCTACCACCGCTCCTTCCGGCCCAGTCAGCCTGTAAGTGATGCGTAAGCCGTGAGTAACGTGGCCATGACCAAACGCATGATCGCGGTGTTAGCAGGCATCGCACTGCTAGCGCTTAGTTCCTGCAAGAAGGCATCGAATCAGCCCGAGCGCACGGCGGCCGGCAACTCCTTCAAGCTGCTCGCGGGCTCTGAACTGAAGGACATTGAGGCCGGACTCAAAGACGACATCCGTCAAGCCACGGGACTGGATCTCGCTTTTACCTATTCGGGAACGCTCGACGCCGTTGACCGCATCGCGGCGGGCGAACAGTTTGACGCGCTCTGGGTCTCGCACGGCAAGTATCTGGCGATGAACGACGCGATGAAGGGACGCATCCTGGCGCAAGAAAAGACCATGCTTTCGCCCGTCCTGCTCGGGCTGAAAGCGTCCAAGGCCCACGCTCTCGGCTGGGACGCGGAGGAGCCGACCTGGAAGGATATCGCGGACGCCGCCAAAGCCGGCAAGTTCACCTTTGGCATGACCAACCCGACGTCCAGCAATACCGGCTTGACGGCCACGATCGGCCTTGCTGCGGCGCTGGCGAAAAATCCGGACGCGCTGACCGACGCGGACCTGAAGAATCCACGCCTGTCTGACTTTTTTAAAGGCCAATCGCTCACTTCCGGCTCCTCGGGGTGGCTCGCAGAAGCTTACGAGCGGGACCAGTCGAAAGTAGACGGCATCATCAACTATGAGTCGGTGCTGCTTTCTTTGAATGCGGGCGGCAAGCTCTCCGAGCCCCTTACGTTGGTTTATCCCAAGGAAGGCATCATCACCGCCGACTATCCTTTAATGCTTTTGAACGGCGCGAAGCGGCCCGATTACGACCGGCTGGTGGCTTACCTGCGGGGCAAGGATTTTCAGACCAGGATGTCCCAGTTAACTCTGCGCCGGCCGGTGAACGCGGACGCAATCATGGCTTCCTCCATTCCGAAACGCACGCTAATCGAACTGCCGTTTCCGGGCCAGGCGTCGCTGATCGCGGCGCTGCTCGACAACTTCCTGGCGGATGTTCGCGTCCCCAGTTCTTCCCGCTACGTTTTGGACTTGTCTGGTTCCATGCAAGGCCCCCGCATTGACGCGCTGAAGAAGTCCATGTTGCTGCTGGCGTCCAATGCGTCGATCGGCTCCGATCGTTACGCCCGCTTCCAAAACCGGGAGGAGGTTGGGATCATCACGTTTTCTTCAAAACCCGCTCCGACCGTTCTGTTTCCGATGGGGTCGACGGCGGAACAAAATGCCAAAACCCGGGCTGCCATTACCCAATTCGTCAAGCCGTTGTCGGCAGGAGGAGACACGGCGATTTATTCCAGCGTGCAGCAGGCGATGATTCAACTGGGCCTGGAGCGCGGCCACGCCAAGGAGAAGCGTTACTATACGGTAGTGCTGATGACGGACGGCGAGAATAACAACGGGTTATCTCAGGCTGAATTCGTCGCGTGGTACAACACGCAGGGCGAGAGCGTTCGAAGCATTCCGGTGTTTCCGATCGTGTTTGGCGAGGGTAACGCGAAAGAGCTGGGAGAACTTGCTGATCTCACCGGTGGCCGGCTCTTCGACTCACGATCCAATAGCTTGGCGGCGGTCTTTAAGGAGATCCGCGGCTATCAATAAACGATGAGTTCGTTGAGCTTCCCCCAGCGCCTGCAATTGTTTCTCTACAGCACGCGCAACATCGTAGGTTGTCTGCTGGCAATGGGCGGTCTGGGTCTGTTCTTTACCGGCGTCATTACTTCCTACTGGTGGGCCATCGTCACTGGCCTGTACGGCGCGGGTGTGCTCGGCTGGCCGCGCAGCAATTTGGCCGACCTTGCGGAGCGCACCGAACTGTCGACGGAGCTGCTCGCCCAGCAAGTGCGCAAATTAGTCGACAGCGTGGCGCAAGGCTTGCCTAAGGAAGCCCTGGATTGTCTCCGCAGCATTCAGAACACGCTCACCGAGTTGCTGCCGCGTTTGCAGGAACTGGGGGACCGGGGCGTGATCTCGTCCAAGGATTCGTTTATTGTCCTCGAAACCGTGCGACGTTATCTGCCCGATACGCTGGGCGCATATTTGCGGCTGCCCAAGTTCTACGCTCAGATGCAGACCTTGGCGGACGGCCGCACGGCTTCCCAGACATTGCTCGATCAACTGCGTGTGCTGGACACATCCCTGAAGGACGTCGCGAAGAGCGCTTATTCCGGTGATGCGGAAATGTTGGTGACGAACGGACAGTTTTTGCAGAACAAGTTTTCGGAGAAGCTGGCGTTCCGGCCCTGAGCGCCCCACCGAGCCGCGCGCGTCAGGAAGCGGTATGATTTGAGACTTGGTGATCTCCGCGAACGCGAGGCCGCCTGTACGCCCCGGCGAGAGCGTATCCCCGCTCGGGCTAATTCTTTCGCGGGAAATTTGATGTAGTGTCCAGTTCCGCCTGCACTGCAGGATCTACTCGTTTAAGGTCGATTGGTCTATAACTACCGGCTTCCTGGAAGGCCTGCTGGCAGGAGATGTGTTCAATTTTCCCTCGACATACGAAATCGGGACAACAATTGGCGAAACATATTTGGCACTGAGGCAGATGCAATAGTGTCTGCCGCTGTCGATATTTAGGTGCAGAGAGGTCTTTGAAGGTCTGTTGGATTTATACGAGATCGCAAAGTCGTGTCCTCCTGCCGCAAGTTGAAAGGTCATAAATCGCCCACGGGACGCATGTGCCATCCTCTTGTTGGCATCGTAGAGCCAGCCGGTAAAGGAGCCCGTGCCGACGGGAACGACCGCAGCCTTGGACCTGCTGCTTGGGCGTGAGCGCGAAAGAATAGAAAGTTACCGTTCCATCTGAGCGACGCACGGAAGAACGAAAGAAGCGATGGCAGAAACTAGCAGGAATTGTGCGCGAATTTTCACGCAGGTCCAGCTGTTTGTTTGAGTCAACGGATGATTGTACCATCCCGTGCGAAATCGATCGGCCGAGGCTCCGGGTATGCGCCGAGACGAGTTTGCCGTGGTCCCCTGCCCCATCCGGTCGCGGTATCATGCGGACGGAATGCTTGACCGCATCGCCCGGTTCATCACGCAGCACCGCATGCTCGAACCCGGGCAGCGCGTTGGCGTGGCTGTGTCGGGCGGCGCAGATTCCGTGTTCCTGTTGCACGCGCTGCGCGAGCTCGGACCGCATTGGAACCTGCGCCTCAGCGTCGTCCACATCGAGCATGGAATTCGCGGCGAGGCATCCATGGCCGATGCCGAATTCGTTGCCCAGCTTGCCTCCACGTCGGAGCTCCCGTTCCACATTCGCCACGCCGATGTTCCAGCGATTGACGGCAACCTGGAGCAAGACGCCCGCAATGTCCGTCAGGCATTTTATGCGGATTTGATCGCATCGGGAGCGGTCGATCGAGTTGCCACCGGTCACACGCGAACCGACCAAGCCGAAACCGTGCTGTACCGCATCGTTCGTGGATCGGGACTGGCGGGGCTGGCCGGAATCCTGCCGGTCACGCGCGAGGGCCTGGCCCGGCCGCTGCTAGAGATCGACCGCAAAGAAATCGAAGCCTGGCTACGGGAGCACGCGATCGCCTGGCGCGAAGACCAAACGAATCACGATCGGACATATGCCCGCAACCGTCTCCGCCACGAAATCCTCCCGTTGTTGCGCGACGCGCTTAATCCACAACTCGACGCAGCCCTATCCACTCTGGCCACCCTCGCCCGCGACGAAGAAGCGTACTGGGACGCCGAGGTCTCCCTCCGGCTCCAACAACCAGCAACCAACAACCAACAACTGATCCTCCCCGTCTGCCTATTGACCCAGGCTCCCCCCGCACTCGCCCGCCGCCTGATCCGCCGCGCCGTGGAGATCGTCAAAGGGGACCTTCGGGGGATCGATTTCGCCCATGTCGAACGTGTGATCGGGATGGCGTGCTCCACCGAAGGGCACGACCGGATGCAGGCGCCCGGATTAGACGTCTGCCGGTCCTTAGATTGGTTCCGGTTTGCGCCCCCTGGGCCGTGGGCCTCGACTGAGGGCTTTTCGCTCCCCCTCCAGATTCCCGGATCGGTGGAACTACCCGGCTCACGCGCTCGTATTGTATTGCAGGTGCTAGAGAAAGATGGCTCGGGGCAACCTTGCGCCGCAGCGCCCTGTGCTAAAGTAGTAGACGAACTGGACTGGCAGCGTTTTGACAGGGGAGAAGGCGCGCCCAGCCTGGAGCTGCGTAACTGGAGACCTGGTGACCAGTACCGAAGAGTGGGGCAATCCAAACCCGAAAAGGTCAAGTTTTTCTTCCAGGAAGCTCGGGTACCCTTGTGGGAACGCCGGGACTGGCCGATTATCACCTTTCATGGGCAAATTGTGTGGGCCAGGCGCTTCGGAGCGGCCGCCGAGTTTGCGACAGTCCCGGAAACCCGTTCCGTCTTGCAGGTTTCGGAAAACGGGTGGTAACTTCGGAATCGATTTGAGCAGCCGCAACGTCCAATGCAGTGGGTCGCGCCCCGTGTGTAGGGAGAAGGCATGAATAATTCTAATATCAAGACCGCGGTGTTTTGGGTGGTCATCATTATGGTGGTTGTGCTGTTTTGGACGGTAGTCCACAGCACCAAGTCCCGCCCCGATGCCCAGCTCTCGTTTACCAATCTGATGAACGACGTGAACGCCGGCAAGATCAAGTCGGTGACTATCAGCGGCAACGATCTGCATGGCGTGTACAAGGATGACAATCAGGAGTTGCACGCCGTCATACCGAACGTCCATCAAAGTCTGGACGACGCGATGCTCGCCAAGGGCGTCGACATCAAGTACAACAAGGAAGCCGGCGGCGGTTGGGTTTCCATTTTGATCAACGCGATCCCGTTCGTACTGTTGCTTGCATTCTGGATTTTCATGATGCGGCAAATGCAGAGCGGGGGGAACAAGGCGCTCAGCTTCGGCAAGAGCCGCGCGCGGCTGCATTCGTCCCAGCAGAAGAAGGTGACGTTCAAGGACGTCGCCGGTGTGGAAGAGGCCAAGGAAGAGCTGCAGGAGATTATCGAGTTCCTGCGTGAGCCGCAGAAGTTTCAGAAGTTGGGCGGCCGGATTCCCAAAGGCGTGCTGCTGATCGGACCTCCGGGAACGGGCAAGACGTTGCTGGCACGCGCCATTGCGGGCGAAGCCAATGTTCCGTTCTTCTCAATTTCCGGTTCGGATTTCGTGGAAATGTTCGTGGGCGTGGGCGCGAGCCGCGTGCGCGATTTGTTCGAGCAGGGCAAGAAGAACGCTCCCTGCATCATCTTCATTGATGAAATCGATGCTGTGGGGCGCCATCGCGGCGCGGGACTCGGCGGCGGGCACGATGAGCGCGAGCAGACTCTCAATCAGTTGCTCGTCGAAATGGACGGGTTTGAATCGAACGAAGGCGTGATCCTGGTGGCGGCAACGAATCGCCCCGACGTATTGGATCCAGCGCTGCTCCGGCCGGGCCGTTTCGACCGCCGCGTGGTGGTTGGCCGTCCGGACGTCAAGGGCCGGGAGATGATTCTCCGCGTTCATACCAAGAAGTCGCCGCTGGCTGACGACGTGGATCTGTCGGTTGTCGCGCGCGGCACGCCGGGATTCGCCGGCGCCGATCTCGCCAACCTGGTGAACGAAGCCGCTCTGGTGGCGGCGCGCCAGAATCGCAAGGTCGTCACGCAATTCGATTTCGAATTGGCCAAGGACAAGGTCATGATGGGCGTGGAACGCAAGTCGCTCATCATCAGCGACGAAGAGAAGCGTAACACCGCGTATCACGAAGCCGGGCACGCGCTGGTGGCGGCCATGATTCCCGAAGCCGATCCACTGCACAAGGTGACTATCATCCCGCGTGGGATGGCATTGGGTCTTACCATGCAGCTTCCGCTCGACGACAAGCACTCCTATAACAAGGGCTATCTCCAAGCGCAGCTCGCCATTTTAATGGCCGGCCGGATCGCCGAAGAGATCTTCATGCACCACATCACCACCGGCGCGGGCAACGATATCGAACGCGCTACTGACATGGCACGCAAAATGGTTTGCGAGTGGGGCATGAGCGAGCTGGGACCGATGAGCTTCGGCAAGAAGGAAGAGCAGATCTTCCTGGGCCGTGAGATTGCCCAGCATCGCGACTACAGCGAAGCCACGGCGATCCTGATCGACGAACAGGTTCGCAAGCTGGTGGATGAGGGCTACGACCGCGCGCGCAAGATTATCGAGGAGCGGTCCGATGGGCTGGCGCGCATCGCGGAAGCTTTGCTCGAGCGCGAAGTGCTGGATGGCGCCGAAGTAAAGCTGTTGATCGACGGCCAAACGCTTACCACTCCCGCGCGCCCGAAGGTGATGCCTCCTGGCGGCGGAGAAACGCAGCAAGTGATTCGTCCGGATGGCGGCAAGCCGCCTCTGCCCGGACTGCTGGGTGGCGAGCGGCCGCAGCCCGCTTAAAAGTTGATTCCACAATTTTCGGTGTACCTGTTCGACGTGGACGGGACACTTGTCGACTCGGCTGCCGATATCTGCGGCGCCATCCAAGGTGCACTGGCTGAGACTCCGAAGTGGGACGTCGACCACGATTTGCTCCGGAGCTATATCGGCCGGCACCTGGACGATCTGTGGGCGGACCTGTTCCCCGAGTGCACGCGCGAGCAGATGGACCGCATGTTTGCCGACTATCGCCGGCTGTACCTCGGTCGAAATCATAGCCAGACGCGGCCATTCCCAGGTATTTCGGAAGCGTTGGCAGCCCTGCCTGGCCGCAAATCGACCGCTACAACCAAAGGGACTCCCACCACACGCGCAGTGCTCGAAATGTTTGGACTGCTCCCCTACTTCGACCACGTGCAAGGCACCGACGGATTTCCAGCTAAGCCCGAGCCGGACGTGATCCTGGCGTCGCTCCAGATTTTTGGCGTGAAGCCGGAGGATTGCCTGTTCGTGGGCGATTCGCCAACCGACATGGAAGCCGGCCGGCGCGCGGGGTCAAAACCTGCGCGGTGTTGTGGGGCTATGGACGCCGGGAAGACATGGCGCGCTGGGAGCCCGACTATTGGGTGGAGCGGCCCGAAGAGTTACGCGTTTAGAGAGCGCCAGTTCTTCGAGATTCAAGCGGCCCGTGTAGATCGCCATGCCGAGCGCCGCGTGAATGCCGAGCTTTTCGCAGCTCCTGGATTTCTTCGATCGTCGTGATACCGCCGGCGGCCGTGAGTTCGTGCTTCGTCGCACCGCGCAGACGCCGGAACCAATCGAGATCCGTGCCTTGCATCATTCCTTCCTTATCCACGTAAGTGCACAGGAAGCCCGAACAGAAAGGCTCGAAGTGCGGGATCATTTCCTCGGCTGTGACGTCTGTAGCCTCGGTCCAACCGTGCGTCACTACCTTGCCGGCTTTCGAATCGAGCGCGATGATCAGGCGTTCGGGCGTGGCGGCGTCGGCGATTTCGGTGAGCTTCTCGCGATCGAAGGCGGCTGTTCCGACGATCACTCGAAAGCGCCCTGTTGCACCAGCGCCCGTGCTCGCTCGGGAGAGCGGACCCCGCCGCCAACACGGGCCACGGCTTCGGAGGCAAGCAATTCGACTAACGCATCGTTGGAGCCTTTGTTCATTGCCGCGTCGAGATCGATCACCTGAATTTGCGGGAAGGCTTCGAAACGATCCAGCATCTCAAGCGGCGAGCCGCCTTCGAGCGCCTTCTCGCGGCCTTGGACCAGTTGCACTACCTTGCCGCCCATCAGATCGATGCAAGGGATGATCACGGCGCAGGCCTCACGGGCACGTTGTGCAAGCTCAGATAGTCTTTCAGGTCTTTCACCGTGTACGTGCCGTAGTGGAAAATTGAGGCCGCGAGTGCCGCGTCAGCGCAACCTTCGGTGAGGACTCGTTCGAAATCCTCCGGCTTCCCTGCCCCGCCCGACGCGATGATCGGAATGTGCGTGGTTTGCGAAACGGCGTGCGTGAGCTCGCAATCGAAGCCGGTCTGCACGCCGTCGGTGTCCATCGAAGTGAGCAGGATTTCGCCGGCGCCCAACATCTCGCCTTCGAGCGCCCATTCGACGGCATCCAACCCTTCGTCGTCGCGGCCGCCCCGGGTGAAAACATTCCAGCTGCCACTTGTACCTTTGCGTGCATCGATCGCCAGCACGATTGCCTGCGCGCCGAACTCCTCGCTCAATTCCGTGATCAGCTTCGGACGGCGCACGGCCGCGGTGTTCACGCTCACTTTATCGGCGCCCGACATCAGAATCTTCCGCGCATCGGCGATGGAGCGGATTCCGCCGCCGACCGTGAGCGGGATGAAAACCTTGCGCGCCGTGCGTGCCACAACGTCGGCCATGATCTCGCGCGCGTCGCTCGATGCCGTGATGTCGAGGAACACCAGCTCATCCGCGCCTTGTGCGTTGTAGCGCTCGGCCAGTTCGACGGGATCGCCCGCGTCGCGCAGCCCGACAAAGTTCACCCCCTTGACGACGCGGCCGCCGGTGACGTCGAGGCACGGGATGATGCGCTTGGCCAGCATTGCTAGAGCTCCACGAAATTGCGTACAATCTTCAATCCGATCGGACCGGACTTCTCGGGGTGAAACTGCACGCCGAAGATGTTTTTCGTTTCCAGCACCGCCGTGTAGGGGACGTTGTACTGGCACGTGGCGGCAGTCGCGCCGGTCAACGGTGCGTAGTAGCTGTGCGCGAAATACAGGTACGGATGCGGCGCGAGATTCGCAAGCAGCTTTGCACCGTTACGCGGCTCGATTTCATTCCAACCCATGTGCGGCACGCGCGCGGTGGCTGGAAATCGGCTGATCGTGCCCGGAAACAACCCGAGTCCGCGCTCCTTGGGCGCTTCTTCGCTCGACTCGAAGAGCGCCTGCAGCCCAAGGCAAATGCCCAGAAACGGAACGCCCGCGCGAATGCGTTCGAGCAACGCGGCGCGCACTTGCATTTGATCGAGCGCCCGCATCATCTGCCCAAAATGCCCGACGCCGGGCAAGATAACCTTGTTCGCCCGAGCAAGCGCATCGGCATCGCGAACCAGTTCATACTCCGCGCCGATTTCGCCGAGCGTGTTTTGAACTGAACGAAGATTGCCAGCGCCGTAGTCGAGGATCGTAATCATAAAAGACCCTTTGTGGACGGTAGTTGTTCCTTCAGGCGCGCGTCTTTGGAGCAGGCGTAACGCAGCGCGCGCGCGAAGCATTTGAAGATGGCTTCGATCTTGTGATGATTCGACCGGCCATACAAAACCTTGGCATGCAGGTTCGCACCCGCATGATTGACGAAGCCGCCAAAGAAATCCTCGACGAGCTCCGTCTGCAGATCGCCCACCAGCCGGACCTTCACTTTGTCGTCGTAGACCAGCGCCGGCCGGCCGCCAAGATCGAGCGCGACTACGGCGAGCGTCTCGTCCATGGTCATCACAAAGTAGCCCGCGCGATTGATGCCTTTGCGATCACCTAGGGCTTTCGAAACCAACTGGCCGAGCACGATGCCGACGTCTTCCACGGTGTGATGCTGATCGACGTCCAGGTCGCCCGTGGCTTTCAACTTCAGATCAAAGCCGCCATGCTTCGTCAACAATTCCAGCATGTGATCGAAGAATCGAATGCCTGTGGAGATTTCGTAGCGCCCGCGCCCCTCGATTTTGAGCGACCCGCGGATTTGCGTTTCCTTGGTATCGCGCTGGACGCTAGCCGATCTCATTAATCTCCTCGATCACCTGAATGGCGCCTTCCAACCGCAGCAAGTCCACAAGTTCGTCGCGCCTCGGGCTATTCTTTGCCGCTATGCCAATAAACGGAACGTACGCGGCCTTGGCGCAGCGCGCGTCGTCCACGGTGTCGCCGATATACAGCAACTTCTTGCCCGGATGCATGGCCGCGATCTTCAGCAGGCCATCGGGCGCAGGCTTTTCGCACTCCACATCGTTAGCGGAAACGAGAAGAAACCGGTCGCGCACGCCCTCGCGCTTCAGCGTGATCTCGGCCTCTTCTGTGGTGCGCCCAGTGAAAATGGCGAATTCGAACCGTTCACCCAAGCGATCGAGCAGCCCGTCGCGCGGCAGCCAACGCTCGCGGTGGATCATGCCTTGATCCAGAAAGAGGTAATTGAAGTATTCGACGATGGTCGCGTACGGAATCTCGACGCCGAGATCGCGGCAGATCTTCTGCGACAGCAGCCAGTCATTGTTCCAGCCGCCCTGATTCTTGTAGTCCTGGATGGAATCGCGCGAAATCGTTTGTCCCGTGAAATGTTCCACAGTGCGCACCACCGTTTCGCGATACGACTCGGTGACGTCCACCAGGACACCGTCCATGTCGAACACCAGCATCTGAGACGAACTCACCAGATTTGCTCCAATTCAGCCAGAAAGCGCCGGATCTGCTCGCGCGTGCCCACCGTAACACGAACGCAGCCCGCGATCTCGTAGCTGCGGTCGCGTACCAGCACGCCGCGGCGGCGTAACTCATCGCGCACCGGGATCGCGCGCTTGCCCGCTTCGAACAGCACGAAGTTTGCTTTGCTTTCGTAGTACGGGATGCCGAGCTTTTCCAGGCCCACGTATAACAGTTCGCGCGCGGCGAGCACCTCGGTGACGTACTTTTCGATATAAGTCTTGTCCTGGATGGCCGCGTGAGCCGCCAACGCCGCGAGCGTGTTCACGCTATAGGGCGATTGTGCCTTGTGCAGAAACTCGACGTTGCCCGATTGCGAGAACAGGCAGCCCAGCCGCATCGCCGCCATTCCGTAGACTTTCGAAAACGTGCGGCTGACGAATAGGTTCGGGTAGTCGTTCAGCAGCGGCAGCGCTGTGACGCCGGAAAATTCGTAATAGGCTTCGTCGATCAAAACGGCCGCGTTCGTGGCCTTCTCCAGAATTCGCTCGATACCCGCGCGCGACGTACCTGTGCCCGTAGGATTATTCGGATTCGCGATCAGCACCGCTCGCGTGGAAGGCCGGATCGCGTCTAACAACTCTTCGAGCGGGAACGCCAACTTTTGTGCACGATATGGAATTTCGCGGATGCTGGCGCCCGCTACCTCGGCGTAGAAGCGGTACATGGCGTAGGACGGCTGCAACAGCAACACCTCGCCGCCGTCGTCAATATAGGTATTGACGAGCACCTGGATCGCCTCGTCCGTTCCGTTGGTCAGGATGAAATCGTCCGGCTCGACGCCGAAGAAGTCCGCCAGCTCCTGTTTGATCTCGCCGTATTCGGGATAGATGGCGAGGCCCGCCGCACTCAAATGCTCGCGCAGATATTCGATCACCTTGGGCGACGCGCCCACTGTGTTCTCGTTGAAATCGAGGCGCAGTTTGCCAGCGCGGCCACCGGTGGGCGGCGAGTACGGAGCCATCCGGAGCACGGCCTCGCGCGGCTGTAAAACTCCCGGCGGCAGATCGATTCTCTTATTCGCCAAGACGAACCTCCACCGACCGCGCATGCGCTTCCAGACCTTCGGCTCGCGCAAGAGTCGTAATCGCTGGCGCGAGTTGGCGCAGCCCACTGGGGGACAGTTCTTGCACCGAAATCACTTTGACAAAATCGGCCGAAGAAAGTCCGCCTCGAATCCGCGCTGCACCGGATGTGGGAAGAACGTGATTGGGGCCGGTCGCGTAATCGCCCGCAGCCTCCGGACTACTCGGACCAACAAAGACGCTGCCCGCATGCTGGATCTTGGGAAGCAGGCTTTGCGTCATAGATGGCCAAGTGCTCGGGTGCGAGCCGGTTCGATGCTTCCAGTGCCGCATCCATCGACGGACAAAGGATCACCGCACTGTTGTTTCGAATCGCCTCGCAAGCCACGGGCGCGGTCGGCAGCGTTTCCAACTGGCGCGAAACTTCCAGGGCAACGCGCTCCGCCAATGATCGCGAGGTGGTCAGCAAAATCGAAGAAGCTTCCACATCGTGCTCGGCCTGCGCCAGCATGTCGGCCGCAATGTAGCGCGGGTCGGCGTCATGGGCAATGATCACGATTTCGGTGGGCCCAGCGACAAAATCGATTCCAACTTCGCCGGCGAGTAACTTCTTGGCGGCCGCGACGTAGATATTGCCTGGGCCAACGATCCGATCCACCTTGGGAACAGTGGCTGTACCGAAAGCCAGTGCCGCTATGGCCTGCGCGCCGCCGATCCTGAAAACATTCTCGACCCCGAGAAACTCCGCGGCCGCTAAAATCTCCGCGCTCGGATGCGGCGACGTAATACAAATGGTTTTGACGCCCGCGACTTGTGCCGGTATCACGGTCATCAGCACTGTTGACGGCAGCGGATAACGGCCCGCGGGAATGTACGCGCCCATCGACTCCAGCGGACGCACGATGGAACCCAAGCGCCGGCCATCGGGAAACTCGGCCCAGGTATCACGCGGGCAGTTGCAGCGCCGCGTACTCGCGGATGTTCGCCGCGGCGATCTCGATAGCAGAGTAAAACTCGGCAGACACGCGCGATTCCGCCGTCGGAACTATAAAGCTCGCACCTTCAAAGCCATCGAACCTGCGTGCGTATTCGAGCACAGCCTCGTCCCCGCGTTTGCACACAGCTTCCAAAATCGGCGCGACCACTTGTTCGGCCTCGGCCAGCCGGACGGTTTTTCGGGTGATGAAGCCTTGCGCTTCGCTCAATGGAAGGATGCGCAGCATGATTACATTACGATCTTATTCAACGGATACTCGACAATTCCCTGCCCGCCCGCTTCCTTCAGCCGCGGAATAATGTTGCGCACAGTGATCTCTTCAAGAATCGTATGCACCGCCACCCACTCGTCGTCGCTCAGATTTGAAATGGTAGGTTTCTTCAACGCCGGGAGAATACCGAGGATCGCGGGCAGGCACTCCTTGCGCACGTTGAGCATCAAGCCTACGCGGCCCAGCGCGGCGATGGCGCCGTCCAATAGCAAGTGAATATCTTCCATCTTGCGGCGCTTCGCGGCGTCTTTCCAGGAATCGACGTTGGCGATGAACTGGGTATTCGATTCGAGCACCGTCTCGATAATGCGCAGCTTGTTGGCGCGCAGCGACGAGCCTGTCTCCGTCACTTCCACGATCGCGTCGGCCAGCACCGGCGGCTTCACTTCGGTCGCACCCCAACTGAATTCCACCTTCGCGGTCACGCCGTTCTTTGCGAGGTAACGCCGCGTGGTTGCGACCAGCTCCGTCGCGATGATCTTTCCCTCCAGATCCTTCACGCTTTGGAACGGCGAGGCTTCGGGCACGGCCAGCACCCAGCGCACTTTACCGAAGCTCTGTTTGGCGTAGATCAGGTCGGCCACTGCGTGGACGTTGGCTTCGCTCTCTTCAATCCAGTCGCGGCCGGTGAGCCCGGCATCCAGGACGCCGTCTTCGACGTAGCGAGCCATTTCCTGCGCGCGGATCATCATGCATTCGATCTCAGCGTCATCGATGGCAGGAAAATACGAGCGCGAGCTGGTAGTGATGTTAAAGCCGGCGCGGCGGAAAAGATCGATCGTCGCGTTCTCCAGGCTGCCCTTGGGAATGCCGAGCTTGAGTTTCACGATTTGCTCCCGTATACGGCGTCCGGATCGTAGGCTCGCGCCTCGGATTCTTTCCATTCGCCTGCGTCGAGCTTGCGGAAAAAGCAGCTCTGATAGCCTTCGTGGCACACGCCGGGCCCCAGCGCCTCCACCTGAATAAGCAGAGCGTCGAAATCGCAATCGGTCGCGATATTCTTTACGACCAATTTGTGGCCCGACGATTCGCCTTTCAGCCAGAGCTTGTTCCGCGAGCGGCTGAAGAAGATGGCATAGCCGGTTTCGACGGTCTTCTGAAAAGCCTCCTCGTTCATGAAGCCGACCATGAGGACCCGGCCGGTGGCGTGATCTTGGATGACGGCGGTGACGAGACCGTTGAGCTTACTGAAATCGAGTTTGCTGAAATCGAGATTCATGTGGTCACACCTAAGTAAGTCCGTACCAATAAAAAAGCCCGCCAAGTGATCGGCGGGCGGTTGTTCACTTCAGAAAATCGTTAGAAAGCCGCCGATCGCCAGGGGTGCCGATGATGGTGGTGATGGGCGGAATGCATGAAATGTCAGTATAGCAGTGCTCGAAGCCGGAAGACAAAAGGCCTGGATGCCGGAGCACCCAGGCCGGAGGGGCCGTCTGAGGGAACGACTTAAACTCTGTTGGTTGTTATTCGCCGGTCTCCACTGTCCAGATCTCGAGCGCCGAGGCATTGTCGTCCACGGCGGCGAAGGTGGTGACTCCGTGACGGGAGCCCAAGATCGCCATACCGAAGGATCCGCCTTGCGCCGGGTCCACCGGACGATCGGCTACGAACTGGCCATCCACCGTGAACTCGACCAACTCGCTCGGGTGGTTCGGATCGGAGTTGACCACGTCGCTGTTGCTGACGATGAGATGGCCATTGGGCGCCAGAACCATCGCAAGCGCTCCGTGCAGGTGATTGTTGTCCTGGTAGATGCGATAGCCCACACCGCCGTCGGCCACGATGTGGCCTGCGTTGGCGACGGCGTAGATCGCGTTTTCGAAACTGGCGGACACGTACAAGATGTCACGGCGCGCGTCATAGGCCAAGCCCGTGGGGCCGACTTCGAGCGCAGCCGGGTCGCCACGATGGCCGTAGCCGGAGGAAATCGTCAGACCCTTTTCCACGGTGATGTGTGTTGAATCGACTAGCAGATCCAACCGTGAAATCGCGCCGCTTAGAACGTTCGAGATGAAGACTTGGACAAAGCCGCCCCGATCGTTCACGGTGAAATCCCAAGGGCCGTTCACTAAATTCGCGTTGCTGTACGTCCAGACGACATTTGCGTTGTAATCCAGGGCGATCAAGGAACCGGGTTGTGCCGTGGTGGACGTGCCGTCCTTGGTGGGGAAGTTCGCAACCAGGACCAGGCCGGCCTTCAGGACCGCCAAGCCAGTGGACAAGCCGAGCGGAGCCGTGCCTTGGAAGAAGAGGGACGGTGTGTTGCCCGAGATCCTGGTGATGGTGGTGCCGGTGCCTTGGAGATTGGCGGAGTTGTTGTAATTGGACACGAGAATATCGCCGGGGTTCAATTTGCCGCCCTGCGGGAACTCGGGTGGAACAAAAGCTACGCCGTACGGGTTCACGTCGCCATTGGAGGGGACGGTGGAAACCACGGTCGCGTTGCCGAGACTCCCAATGATCGAGTCGTATTGTTGGGCCTTCGCGCCAGGCGCGACGAAAGCCAATACCATCGCCGCGCCCAGCAGAGCAGCGTTCGTCTTGATTGCGTTTTTCATTTTTCTTTCTCCTCTGAATTCGAACTTTTCGTTTGCCGACGAATCGAGATTAACCGGAGTGCCGGTTCGAAGTCGTCAATCCGCGGTTAGGCTTTCGTTAGATCTCGAGGAGTGGCCCGACGGCTTGGTATTTTGCGCTTGGGCGTGTTGAATGATGAAGGCTACAAGTTCGTCAACGGTTCGAAAACGCGCTGCCTGGCCCGAATCCATGTGCTCAACGCGTCCTTGAAGGATTCCGCGGTCGAGATTGGCATCGGTTCGGACTTGAATGACGAAGTCGCCTTGCATCCTGGCTTCAGAATAAGGCTGAACCGTGGGTCGAGTCGTTAGGATATGGTAAGGAAGAAGTTAAGTCTGTAACATTTCGGGGTCAGGAATCACCGGCAAATGCCGCTCTATCGAACATTTCGAGAAGCGATCGGCGCAATTGCCCGCTCGGGCCCAAGGAATCGGCCAAACCACGAACGCACTCGACGCAGCGCGCGCGGTAGGCGGCCGCGTCTTCCTCACGCCCCAATCGCTCCGCCACTTCCGCGGCCGTGGTAAGCACCCGCCATTCGGCGAGAGGCGTCTCGGCGCCCTGCATAGCTTCAAAGGAAAGTTGAATTGCGGATTGCGCCTGTTGGGGATCGTTTTCGGCCAACGCGATCCGCGCGAGCTGCCGCCAAGCCAGCGCGAAATAGGTCCGCTGACCGGATTGCGAGGCCAGCTCACACAGATGGAGCGCATCCTGACGCGCACGATCGAGGTCTCCGCGCTGCAGCCAGAGCTCGCTCCGGCCATGGTACAGCGGAAGACGAAAAATCCAATCCAGACGAAATGGCCCCGCGTCCGAACGTTGCACGACTTCTTCAAAACACTCCTCGGCCAGATCGAGATCGCCCACACCGAGGTGGGACTCGCCCAACACAATCAGAGTGAGAAAGCGCGGCGAGCCTTCGCGGGCGCGCACCAATGTCTGCTGGCAGATCTCCCGGGCGCCGGCGAAATCCATAGCTTGCGCCTGCAACCTGGCCTGCATCACACGCAGCAGTGTGGTGGCCGTGCCGTGGCCGTTCCTTTCGGACAGCAAGAGGCTTTCCTTGACCAGGCTCAGAGCTTCTCCCCACCGGCCCAAATGAAGCAGCGCCCAAGACTTGAAATATTGGCAGGAAATATAGAGGAACGAATCGCCCGTTTCCAACCCAATCTGCATCCCCTCGTCAGCCGCCCGGCAAGCATCGCGTTCGCGCGAACAAAACGTTTCGAAAAACGACAAATGCATGACGCCGAGGCCGAGAAAGATCGCGTGGCCGGCGCCGCGGGCCGCTTCGGTAGCTTCGACGCACGCTTGAAAATCGTCCGCCTGCCAGCCGTGCAAACGGATTCTCCGGCTGGCGCAGTAACCGCGCGCGTGCTTTTCGAGCAGTGGATCCGCAAGTCCGCGGCTGAGCTCGACGGCGCGCTCCGCGACTTCCAAGCTCCGGTCGGGAAGAATCCAAAAGAGCACCGCGCTCAGCTTGAGCAGCGCTTCCACTTCCCATTCGGTTCGCCCTGCTTGGCGGGCGCAGGCGACCGCTCGCTCGAAGTCGGCTGCAGCGCCCTCGTTGTCGTCCATCGCACGGCGGGCCGCTCCCCGCTCCTGCAGCAGGCCGGCCTCCATCTCCGCACGCTCTTGTTGTGGAAGTTGGTCAAGCAGCGCGAGGGCCTTCCCCAGATGCTCCTGCGCTTCCCGGTTTGCGTATTGCTTGAGTGCTTTGACGGCTGACAAGCGGCGAAAGCGGATGGCTCGCGCGTAGTCGCGGCCTTCCTGAAAGTGAACCGATAATTCGGCGGCGATCTCTTCCAGGTGCGCCGAATAGGCCGTTTCCTGAAATTCACCGATCCGGCGATGCAGCACCACACGGCGTGGCTGCGGCACTCCGTGATACAAGACGTGCTGGTACATCGCATGTACGAATCCGTAGCGCTCCAGAAGAGAGCCGTCGCTCAGTTGGATCATTTTCGCCGGGCGCAGAAACTGCCGCCGCTTCACCAGACCTTCGCACCAGGTCTCGATTTGCTTGATGCTGGAATCCATGCCGCCCGATAGCGTGCGCGTGGAAAATTCAAGGCCCGCGATACTGGCCACCGACAAGAGATGACGCTCTTCGTCGCTGAGCCGCTCGATCTGCCGTTCGATCAACTGTTGCAGGCTTTCCGGCATCGCCATGCCCGCCTCTTCCAACGGAACGCTCAATTGCCAGCCTTGTCCGTCGCGAACGAGCTGCTTCTGTGCGATCAAATAGTCGACCACGTTCACCAGAAACAGCGGATTCCCGTCCGTTCGCTCATGAATCAGGCGGGGAAGAGCTTCGGGAAACGCGCTTCCCTTAAAGCGGAGAGCGAGGTACTTGGCCACAGCGGCCTCGGTAAGAAATTCCAGTGCCAATTCTGAACAGCGCCGGTGCACACGAAGCTCCCGCTCGATCTCGCGCAACGGGTGCCGTTTGACGATCAACTCTGCCGGGCGGAAGGTGCCGATCACTAATAAACGGGCGGGGCCACGGCGGCGCGCCAGGTGGCTGATCAGATCAACCGTTGAGTAGTCGCTCCAGTGCAGGTCTTCGAGAATGAGGATCAGCGGCGTGCCCGCGGTGAGCGCCTCGATCGCCGAAGCGATTTCCCGCAGCATCCGTTCCTTGGCAGCGCCGAGCGTTTCACGCTTGAGACGCTCGCGGTCCGACTCATTGATCAGCGAAGGCATCTGGGCGAGCCACGTTGGAGCCTGCTGGCGAAGGATCTCGATCAGTCGCTCCCGGCCCGGCTGGCTGCAGAGGCGCGTCAAAGCTTCCAGCACCGGAAAGTACGCTTCGCCCTCAGCGAAATGCTCCAGGCACTGGCCGGCCGCGATCCAGACGTTGGAATCGGAAGATGCCGTTTCAACGAACGCTTCCACCAGCGTAGTTTTTCCCATGCCGGTCTCACCCGTTACGAAAACCACCTGCCGTTCTCCGTCGAGCGCTTTCCTCATCCAGCCTTCCAAATGCTCGATCGCGCTCTCTCGCTCGACCGCGCGAGTCCCGCGCGGCGCAGCACCCGGCTCGTCACCATCGATGGACGCGATGAAGCGATAGCCGCGGCGATGCGCCGTCTCGATGAAACGCGGCGAGCGGCTCACGTCGTTGAGAGCCTTGCGAATCTCGGCGACAGCGACCTTCAGCACGCCTTCGGTGACGTGAGTCTCGGGCCAGACCGCATCCAGCAGCTCATCCTTGGTAACCAAACGGCCGGGATGCGTCGCGAGGAAATGCAGCACCGCGTAAGCTTTGGGCGCGAGCGGGATCGGTTCCAAGCCGATCCACAATTGTTCGTTGGAGGGATCCAACCGGAAGGGAGAAAAAACGATCTGCTTCTCTTTCGGCAATGGTCACTCTGTATTTTATCGTTTAGCGGCCCGGCGGACTGAACAGGTTTCCTCGGTTGAGCAGCCACTGCGGATCTAGGCGGCCCTTGACGGCTTTCATCGCTTCGATCTGATCGGGAGTGTATTGCAATTCGAGAAGCTGCGCCTTGCGTTTGCCGAGGCCGTGTTCAGCCGAGACCGTGCCTCCTAGTTCTACTGCGTGGCGCGCGAAGTCGAGCATCAGCCGCTGGCCCGCTTCGAATTCAGCCTGCGACTTCGGCAGGATATTGACGTGGACGTGCGCATCGCCGATGTGCCCGAAGATCACGTAGTCGAGCGCGCGCGGCCGCAACTCGGCGTGATAGTACGAAAGCATTTCGCGATTGCGAGCGATCGGGACGGCGTAGTCGGATCCGAGCTTAAGGAACCCTCGGCGCCGCATCGTGTCGTTCACCAACTCCGGAAGCGCATGACGGAAACGGCGAAAACGCTCGCGGTCCTGATCGCTCACGGCGAACCAACTGTCTGCTTCTGTATGATCAGGCGCCGCGTGATCGGCCCAGAAATCGACATCACCGTTTTCCTGCTCGATCAGCAACGCCGCGCCAGCGTGTGCGGGAGTCTCCTCGAAGCGTTGGCGCAAGAACGCGAGCGATCTCTCGTCGAAGTATTCGATCATGCGCAACCCGGCGATATCGCGCCATACGTCGACCGCGTCGAGGGCCGCTGCATCGTCTTCAAAGAAGATGACACCCGCGAGTACATCGCGCGGCGCGGGCAGCAGTTGAAGCTCCGCTTCGGTAATGATGCCGAGGGTACCCTCGCTGCCCACGAACAGGTCGATCCAATCCATGCCGGGCGCGAGCGGATAACCGGCAGTGTTCTTCGTTGTGTTCGGCAGAGGTAGCGCGGGCACGTCGAAATCGATTTTGTCACCGCGGTGCACATCGAGAATCCGGCGATCCATCAGCGCCACTCGCAGCCCGAGAACATGCCGCCGGGTACTGCCATAGCGAAAGCTGCGCGATCCGCTCGCGTTGGTCGCGATCGTTCCACCGATGCTCGCGGTGGTCTCGGTCGGATCGGGCGCGTAGAACTGGCCAGTACGCGCGGCCGCGATTTGCAGCGCGTCGAGCGAGACGCCCGGGCCAACGATCGCCCGTCCGGCGCACACTTCAAGGCGTTGGAATTTCTCAAGTGACACAGCCCAACCGCCTTGAGGCACACAGCCGCCGGTAAGACCCGTTCGAGCACCCACGATTGTGATGGGAACGCCCGCGGTGACGACATCCAACAATTCCGCTTCTGACGCTGGCGCAAGGACACGATCGGCCTGCCCGCAGAATCCCGACGCGTCTTCAATTCTGAGTTCTGAATTCTGAATTCTAAACCTCTAAAATCACCGGCATGATCAACGGCCGCCGCTGCGTCTCTTTATTCAAGAACCGCTTCAGATCCGCGCGAATCTTCTCCTGCATCACGCCCCAATCGGTCCGCTCTTCCTGGCTCGACGATTCGAGCGTCCTGCGCCACCACTTGCCGGGCTTTCTGCAGAAGATCCGATCCATCCTCGAACGACATGAACCCGCGGCTCACGATTTCCGGCAGCGTCTCATTCTTGCCGGAGTCTTTGCTGATGGCGATGATCGGTATCACGAAGCCGTCTTCCGAAAGGTGGCGGCGATCGCGAATCACGATGTCCTCCACCACTTCGTCGATGGTCCCCGAATCGATGCACACGCGGCCCACCGCGACCTTCTCGCCCCTACGCGCGCCCGCGCGATCGATCTCCAGCGTCTCGCCGGTTTCGAGCGTGAACGTCTCTTCCAACCCCGCGCCCCGCAGATGCGACGCCAGCGCCGCGTGCTTCGCCATTTGCCGGTACTCGCCATGGATCGGCAGAAAATAACGGGGCCGCAATAGATTCAACACCAGCCGCAACTCTTCGACACTGCCATGCCCGGACACATGCACCGGCGGATTCATGCTGCCGTAGATCACGTCCGCGCCGCGCTTGGCGAAATGATTGATCATCCGGTAGATGCCTTTTTCATTCCCCGGAATGATGCGCGCGCTCAGTACCACCGTGTCGCCGCGTTCCACCGACAGGTTCTTGTGATTGTCCACCGCGATGCGCGACAACGCCGACATTGGCTCGCCTTGCGTGCCGGAGGCAACTACAACCACTTTATCCGGCTGCGCCTGCATGATGTCCTGCGGCCGCAGCAAAATGCCATCCGGCAGATGCAGCAAGCCGAGCGAATGCGCGATCTCGGTAACATTATTCATGCTCCGTCCGAGAAACGCCACCTTGCGGTCATACTCGGCGGCCACGTCCAGGATTTGCTGTAGCCGGTGAATGGACGAGCTGAAGCAGGAGATCACCAGCCGCCGCTCGGCGCGGTAGAAGATTTCGTCCAGCCGCGGACGCACGGCGCGCTCGCTTTCGGTGTAGCCGGCGCGGTCGACGTTGGTCGAATCCGACATCAGCAGCAACACCCCGCGCTTGCCGTATTCGGCGAAGGTATGCAGATCGAACGGCTCGTTGTCGGTGGGCGTAGGATCCACCTTAAAGTCGCCGGTATGAATGATCACGCCGAGCGGTGTCGTTATCGCCAGCGCCATCGAGCTGACGATGGAGTGCGTAACGTGAATGAACTCGATGGTGAACGCGCCCAGCGTCACCCGCGAGCCAGGCTTCACCTTGTTCAGTTTCACGCCGTCGAGCATGCCGTGTTCTTCCAGGCGCCGCTCCACCATCGCGAGCGTGAACGCAGCGCTGTACACCGGCACGTTGATTTCGCTGAGCAGGAACGGGACCGCGCCGATGTGATCTTCGTGGCCGTGCGTCAGGATCAAGCCGAGGACTTTTTCGCGGTTCTGTTCGAGATACGCGAAGTCGGGCGTCACGATGTCGACGCCGAGCAGTTCGGCATCCGGAAACATCATGCCGGCATCCACGACGATGATCTCGTCCCCGTAGCGGATGGCCATGGAGTTCATTCCGAACTCGCCCAACCCGCCCAGGGGGATCAGCTGCAACTTGTGATCAGACATGTAAGATTCAGGGTATCAGGGTGGCTGGTTGTTGGTTGTTGGTTATTGGTTGTTGGTTCTTGGTTCTTGGTCTTGTGACTGTGACCTGCCTCGATTCTTTCAACCAGTCATAACTGAGGATTCAAGATTGCCGGGAATGATTCGTCTCATCCGAAACAACATCCACTGGTGCGTTGCACTGGCCTCAGTGGCGATACTGGGCGGATGCTACAACCCTGATCGAGCTCTGATGACACGAGACGGATCGCATGCTCGCTTGGTAGAAGACAACTCAGAAGTCCAGCGCTTGCTATCTGTCCAGAAAACACGTGACGACGAAGTCGCAAAGTTCTGGAGAGAGAAACACACTAGTCAGGAGCACCTCGAACGAATCCAGGACATGTTGGTGAATCCTGAGCAGTATGCCCCTGGTCGCAAGGAATTTCTTTTGGCGATGTCAAGGCAACCGGGAGTCACCGTTCCCGAAGAGACCTATGCACGACTCCTTGAATACTCAGATGCTCACTGTACTCCGATGCCGGGGTATTCAACTGTGTACATCAAAGTCCGAATTACAACCGGGCCTTTCATGGGTCGCGAAGGGTGGGTGTGCGAAGACGATGTTGGCAGGACGTTCGTGATGCCGTAAAGCTGCCCGGGACAATCGAGAGAATTACCTCACATGATGATCTGCCGATCGGTTCGGGATTCGCCAGCCGGATGTTCGGAGCTCCTACGTGGCGGGTTTCGGCAGTTTTCGGTTGAGCGCCTCTTGCTCTTTCTCGTCGCCCTCGATCAGGATGTGCAGATTGTCGTGAAGCCGCATCGAGGCAGAAACAGCGCTCCGGCGTTGCATGTGTCCTGAAACAACGACGATTCCTATAAAGGAATCTGCTGCTGGGGAAAAATAGTAATACCTATTTGTTCGGCGGCCTTGAGCATCGCGGTGTCGAGGGTTGCAAGAGTCAGTTTTTCGCGCGCAGCAAGATCGACGTACGCCGCGTCGTAAGCCGTAAGGCCATAGCGCGTCGCTGCCGCCGTTCCATCGCGAATGACGGTAATGGCGTCGGGGGCTTCTTCAACGTCGATCGCCAGGTGTGACAAAGCCGCCAAAAACGCCTTCTCGTCGGAAGACGTAATGCGTTTGCGCAGGTAGGCCACGGCAAGACCGTTTGCAATTTCCCGAGCCCACAGCACAGGGACACGCAAGCCTTCCCTCTCGACGACGGATAAGACGGCCTCGGCATAAGCGCTGCTTTCGTCCGGTAAAGCCCACGCGAGCGCAACGGAAGCGTCGACGACCAGAGGCATCTACCGGCGGCCATAGTGAACGTAGTCGCGTGTCGTCCAGCCTTCCGGGTCAGGTTTGACGCGAGCGCGTAATGCACGCATCTCGGCGACCACGCTGCCAACGGGTACCGTCCGGAAGCCAGCATCACCCGCAATCAGACGCAGAGCGGCATCCTTCACAAGCCGTTCGGCGTCGGTACCCGCGTTCGAAGCAATCTGCGAAAGCTGCGCTTCCTGCTCAGGCGTGAAATGCACTTCCATCATCTCCAGGGTACGAGAAAGCCTCGTTTCCGGCAAGTTCTGGGGGGAGACTAACGGAATTACACGATGCTGCCGATGATGAGATCGTGGCAGTTCGTCAATCTCAGCGGGGCTTCGTCCTCATCGTCACCAGCATCGCCCTCACCATCCTGCTCGCCTTCGCGGCCCTGGGCATCGACATCGGGCGCATGTACGTAATTCGCGCCGAGCTGCAATCATTCACCGACGCCGCCGCCCTTAGCGCCGCAATCGAGTTGGACGGCACGGACTCGGGACTCGCGAACGCCCGCGCAGGCGCCCAACGATTGGCCACCGGTCCGCACGCCATGCAGTGGGACCTCGGCACGCGGCCGATCACCAACATCGCTACCACCTTCTCCGCTGACAGCAAGACGTGGCAGGCACAGCCAAAGCCGTCCGGCGATTCGCGCTTCGTGCGCGTGGTTGCCACCGAGCCTGCGCCCGTTATCTTCATGCGAATATTTCAGCCGCTTAGATTGGGCTCATCCACCGTCGCCGCCTCGAGCGTCGCTGCGAAGATCGAAGGCAGTGCGAGGTTGATCCAATGAGCAGCCGGCGCTCACGAACCGGCAGCGCGCTCATCGAATTCGCCGGATCTCTGATCGTGCTCACGGCCGTCTTCGCGGGCGTATTCGAGATCGGATACGCGTTCTTCACTTACGGAACACTCGTGAACGCGGTGCGCGCCGGCGCGCGCTATTCGTCGGCCCAACAACATGGATCGATCGCCGATCCCGAAGTCGCAAAAGCCGTGCGCAACCTGGTGGTCTATGGCGACCCGTCGCCTGCCGAACATGCCAAGCCCCTAGTCCAAGGCCTGACTACCGAAAATGTCGAGATCGTCAACGGCCCAGTCACGAGCACTGTCTCGCTGCGCGGCTTCGAAGTGGACGCGCTGTTCGCAAAATTGAAACTGGACGGCCGTCCGACGGTGACGTTCCCGGTCACGCCCGGAGGCTCGCAGTGAGAAACGCACGCGAGAAAGGCCAATCGCTGGTCGAAACCGCGCTCATCCTCGCCGCCTTCATGGGGTTGCTGCTCGGCATGACTGGCGTCGGCGAATTAGTCTTCGTGCGTCAGACCCTTGCCGATCGCGCGCGCCAGGCCGCCCGTTGGGGCGCGTTGAACTCTTACGATCCAGCCAAAATTCGCGGCATGGTGGAGTTCGGAAACATCGCGGCTTCGGACATCGAGGTTTCGAATCCCGGCTGTCCCGGCCTCAACTGCCGCATCGTCGTAGCGATCCCAGCGCACGGAATTCGCGTCATTGAAACTGCCGGCGAGCTCGTTACTGCGCCCCTCGCCGCTTCCAAGCCTTGACGTACGGCGCGGTCTTCGGATTCGCCTCGTTCCAACGCACCGGCTGATCGCTATCCGCCATCAGATACACCGCCAACGCCACCGCGCGATCGACTTTGGCCATGTTGTCGTAATCGATCTTCTGCCATTCGTCGCCAACAGCGTGATAATCCGGAAAGTCGAAGGCCACCGCCAGCGTCTCGGCGGGCACGCCCGCCTTGGCTAGCGAGAAATTGTCGCTGTCGCCGAAATAGGCATCGCTGTTCCGCGCGTGTTTGTAGATCTGGATTCCCGTGCTTGCGGCGGCGCGCTGGACATAGCTCGTCAAGTCGGAATAATCGAATCCCGTCAGCGTCGCGTTCGAGATCTGGCGTCCTTCGGTGGAATCGGTGCGCCCCACTTGCTCCAGATTGAGCTGCGCGGCGGTCTTTTCCAGCGGCCATGCCGGGTGCCGCGCATAATAGCCCGAGCCTGTCAGGCCTTCCTCTTCGCCAAAAAACGTCATGAAGACGATGCTCCGCCTCGGGCGTTGCTTCAGCCCCGCCAAAGCGCGCGCCGCTTGCGATGACCGAGACCGTGCCGCTGCCATCATCATTGGCGCCGTTAAAAATACGATCGCCGCTGCCGCCAGCCTTCACACCCAAATGATCGTAATGCGCTGTCAGCATCACGCAGGTATCGCGAAGGGCCGGGTCGGAACCTCGCAAAACTCCGATTACATTACGTAGAGTCGCGCTTTTTTGCGCGGGCGCATCGACGTGCGCGGTAACCGAAGCGTCGCCCGCCCCGGGCTTCAATTCGGCATAGAATCGCGCCGCGGCTTCGCCAGTCAGCGTGATCCGCGCGCCTTCATTCTGCGGCTCAACGGAATCCTCCAATCGGTGCGAGGGACGTTCGCGCGTCGTGGCGCCCTTCTGATCCACCAGAATCGTGAGCGTTGCTTTCGCACTCCGCAGAACCCGAGTGGCCGCGCGCAGCCGGTCGAGCAGCTTGGGGTCGAACTCGGTGATCACCACCTTGCCTTCCACTTCATTCACCGTCAGCTTGTCCACCAGTTCCGCATCCGCCAGATCCAGCTTGAAGAGCGGCGCATCCTTGAGATCCAGGGCAGCGTGGAGTTCCGGGACGGCGTCGCGTGGCCGGATGGAAAGTTCGCGCCCGCTCCGCGAGAGTTTCATCTGAAAATTGGCCAAATTCGGCCAGGACGAACATCATGTCCGCGCTCTGAAAATAGCTGCCGGCAACGCCCGGCTCCAGCCCTGCGATTTGAAACTGGGCCGCGATGTATTCGGCGGCGATATCCAGGCCTCGGGAGGGCGAATCGCGCCCTTCCAGCAAATCCGACGCCAGGAAAGAAAGATCGCCGCGCAGCTGCCGTAGCGCGGATGCCCGCCAGCGCCCCTGCAACATTCGAGGGCAGAACCTCCGGACGAGGTGCGGCCTGACCGAAGGCCCACACGCCCGTAAGGAAGACTACAATGAAAACGTTGCGGCTGCGCATGAGTGAAGACCGGCGGATGTTCATCTGCCAATCTAGCCGATGGTAACATCTTGTAGCCAAAAATCATTTTGATGGAGAATTGTTTGTAGCGAATGGCGGTCATGCCAACCGACCGGCAAAATCGAACATTTGCACCGGAAGGTCAGCCGACAGCGGCAAACGAAAGAGCGCGTCGCTGGTGGGCGAAGAGCTCGCCGAATCGGGCGTGCTCGATCATGCCATCCTTAACCGCCAGATCTCCGAGATCCTGGAAGGCCTTTCCGGGCATCCCGACCAGACGCTGGCGCCCCAGCATGGAAAAGTCCCTCGAGGATTTCCTCCGGGCCCTCCATGCCGGCGACATCCCCGCCACCGCCAAGCACGTTTGCGCCCTTCTGAGCCTGGAGCTCGACGACCTTCGCCGCGCCGCTCTCCTCTCCCTGATAGTGCGTCTGGCCGGCAAACGCAAATTTGATCCAATTGCCGCCTACATCCTTCAAAACCAGAAGGTTTTCGTAACTGGACGGGGTTGACAAGCGTATCAAAGAAGAGCAGGATCTAAGATAGGAGTTTTGCCATGCGTTTCCCGGTTTCCGGTCTGGTTCTTGGCACTTTGGCGGTGGGTTTGGCCGCGGGCTCGGCCTGCGCCCAGTACGTGATTTCGGCTCACGCCGGCGTGGTCCAGTATGTGGAAGGCCGCGCGTTTCTGAACGACCAGGCGATCGAGCCGAAGTTCGGCCAATTCCCCGACATCAAGGAGAACCAGGAGTTCCGCACCGAAGAAGGCCGCGCTGAGATCCTGCTGACGCCCGGCGTGTTCCTGCGCCTGGGCGAAAACAGCGCGATCGGATGCTCTCCACCCGCCTCACCGATACCCGCGTCGAGGTGCTCTCGGGATCGGCCATGATCGAGTGCAGCGACGTCCCCAAGGACAACTCCATCCAAGTTGTTTACAAAGCAAACTCGATCCGGCTCGAAAAGCAGGGCCTCTACCGCATCGACACCGAGCCGGCCCGCCTCCGAGTCTATCGATGGCGAGGCGGTGGTTACGGACGGCTCCGGCCAGCTCGCGGTCAAAAGCGGCAAGCAAACCAATCTCGGCGGGTGTCCTGTTAGCCGAGAGCTTCGACCGCAAAGACACCGATTCGCTGTATAGCTGGAGCGATCGCCGGGCCGCCTACGTTGCCAAGGCCAATGTCGTCTCGGCCAGCACGGTAAGCAACAACGGCTACAGCGGCTCTGGTGGATACAGCGGCTACTGGCGGTTACAGCGGCTACGGCTTCGGCGGATCTGGCGATTGGGCGGATTGGGATACGGCGGCTTCGGATACGGTTACGATCCGGGATTTCTCGGCGGCTGGATGTTCAATCCGATGTTCGGAATGTACACCTACATGCCGTACTCGGGCTTCGGCTACAGTCCGTTTGGATATACCTATTTAGCCCGTACACCGTCGGCTACGCGCCCTATTACGGCGGCGGAGGTGGGTACACCAACACAGGCCGTGTCAGCCGCGTGAGCGGTATCACGGGAGCTAGCCGCATGGCCGGCTTGGGCGGCGGTCAGCGCGTCCGCAGGTTCAATGCGGACGCGGCGGATCCTTGGCACGCGGTGGATCATTCGGTGGACGCGGCGGATCGATGGGCGGCGGTATAGGCCATGCCAGTGGTGGTGGAGGCGGTCACGCCAGTGGTCGGCGGCGGTCACCGCTAACTCGCGCCTAGCTCCGTCACTTCAAATTCTTCTCGAAGAAGTCCGTCGTCTCTTCCAGCAGCTGTCTGCGGTATTGTCCGCTCACGCCGTGGCTTTTCTGCGGATAGACCACCATCTGGAAGACCTTGCCGGCTTGCTCCAGAGCTTCGGCCATCTGCAGCGTGTTCTGAAAGAGCACGTTGTCGTCTTCGATATTGTGAACAATCAGAAGCTTGGCTTTGAGCTTGGCGGCGTATTCCACCGGTGAGCTGGCGCGATAGCCTTCCGCGTTCTCCGAGGGCAGCCCCAAGTAGCGCTCGGTATAGATGGTGTCGTAGTTGCGCCAATTCGTCACTGGCGCCCCCGGCGATTCCCGCCCGAAACACGTCCGGCGCATTCAACAGCCGTATAGCGTCATGAATCCGCCATAGCTCCAGCCGTAAATCCCCAATCGGGCCGGATCGACAAAACCCTGCGCCAGCAAATATCGAACGCCTTCCAACTGATCCGCCAGCTCCGTTTTTCCAAACCGGCGATAGAGCGGCGTCTCAAAGGCGTGACCGCGTCCGGCCGATCCGCGATTGTCCATCTCCCAAACCACGAATCCCCGCGCGGCCAGAACTTGCGGCCATTCCGCGCCCTCCCAGGCGTTGCGAACCATCTGCACGCCCGGTCCCCCGTAAACCATCACCACCGCGGGATATTTGTCCCCCGCGCGAAAATTCGCCGGCTTGATGATGCGCCCATACAGCTCGGTCCCATCGTGCGCATTGAAAGCCACTACTTCCGACGGCAGAATCGCGTAATTCGTCGATCAGGCTGCGATCGGCCTCGCGAAACACCGACCACTCGTCGCCGCCGATCGAATGCACCGCGCTCCGCGGCGGATCCGTGAGGCTGGAAAAATCGTCCAGATAATATTCGGCCGTGGGACCCATTGAGATCTGGTGCGTGCCGGCGCCTTGACTGATGCGCGCACGATCCTTGCCGTTGAGTTTGATCGAGTAGAGCTGACGCTCCAGCGGGCTGGCTTCCGTCGAGACGTAGTAAACCCTTTGCCGCGCTTCATCCACTCCGGCGACTTCCGTCACTTCCCAATTGCCTTCGGTGATCCGCTTGCGCTGTTTGCCGTCGAGCGAATACAGATACAAATGACGGAAACCGTCACGCTCGCTGCCCCACAGAAACTGGCCGTCATCGAGGAACCGGAACAAGTCGTTCTGGTTGATCCAATAGGGATCCGACTCGGCAAGAATCGATCGCGACGTCCCGGTACCGGCATCCGCCAGCAGCAGATCCAGTTGGTTCTGCACGCGATTCAGCCGCTCAATCGCCAGCCGCGTGGAATCCGGCGCCCAATGTACGCGCGAAATCAAAAAGCCGCGCGTGTCTCCCAAGTCCATCCAGCGTGTGGCGCCGCCCGTGGCTGGAACCACGCCCACCCGTACATCGGCGTTGGCGGTGCCGGCCTGCGGATAACGTTCCGGCTCAGTCACGGCGCGCAACCCGCCCAGCGCCACGTGCGGGTACGTAAACTCACGCGCGATATCGAACTGCATGTAGGCGATGCGCTTGGAATCGGGCGACCACCAATACGCCGTGCTCAGATCCAGCTCTTCCGGATACACCCAGTCTAATTCACCGTTCAGCAGCGTCGCGCTGCCATCGTCGGTCAGCCGCGTCACCTGGCGGCTCGCGATGTCGAGCGTGTAAAGATCGTGGCCGCGCCGGAATGCGACGCGCGCGCCGTCGGCGGAAAGCTTTGGATCGCGTTCGGCCTCGGCCGTAGCTGTGAGTTGCTCCCAGGCGCCGGTGGCGAGCGTGAACAGAAACAGGTCGCCCCGCACGCTTAACAGCAACTGTTTGCCGGAACGCGACCATTCCAAACTATCTTCGCCGACCCGCCGGTTTTGCCAGTCGAACCGCGCCGGCTCGGGCGTGGGAACCGCCGCCTTTTCGATCAGCTCGAGCGACAGGAGAGCCCTCTCGGATTTTGCGGCCACGTCGTAGAGCCGCACTTCCCCGCTCCGGTAATAAGCGAAGCGTTTGCCGTCCGGCGCCCATACCGGCGTAGGCCCTTCGGCTTCGCCGCGCTGCTCCATCACCGCGTCGATCGTGACCGGCTTCTTTTGCGCCAACAGAGAAGTTGCAAGGAGGCCGCAGAAAAAAATCAGGCGGGCTGTCACCTGCTGTGATTGTACGCCAAAGCCCCGGACCGGGGTTGTAGCGGCAGGGACTGAAGCGCGTAGATAGCCGCGCCGCTCGAAGTATAAACCTGCTGGAAAGCGCTGGATTTCATGGCTTGCACGAGGCCTGGCGCTCCCCTCTCGTTGAGATCGCGATGGTAATCGTCGGGCGTCAGCAGCAGATAGCTCAGCTGATTCCCGCGCGCGAAATCTTCGATCGACCCCATCAGCTTCACGATGCCGCCGTCGTCGCCGTGATACAGATATTTCGGCGGGATCGGCAAACGGCAGGCTTTATGGCCGGTATAAAGAAACATGAGCGGATCCTGATACGCGTACACGTTCGCATCCGCCGGCGCGTGCTGATCGATCCATTCGTACGCCGGCCGGCGCGCTTCAAAATCGGCGCGATAGGAAGCAAACAAGCCGGGAACAAAGTGCGCCAGCCCGAACACCGTGCAGAACACCGCAAAACCCGCAATCCCGGCCAGCACCGCGCCCACGGCGCCGGCTGCGAAGCGATCTGCGAAGGCCGGCTTCGCCCACGTGAGCCGTAACACGCCCCAAAAGTTGCTCAGCTCCGTGGCGAGCCCCATAAGCAGCAGCGGGTACAGCGGAAACACGAAGCGTTGATCCGGCGGAAAATGCCAAACCAATAGAATCGCCGACATGCCCAGCGCCGCCAGTGGGTACTGCAACTCGCGTCTGCGCCTTGCAAGCCGGATGCAGCCCGCGATCGCGCGCGATAGCCACCACGCGCTCCAGATGTTTGGACCCGTACGGCACATCGAAAATCAGCAGCTTACCCGCACCCATCAGGAAGCCGTCAAGCGTTGTACCAGATCACCAGCGGCAAGTCGCGCAGCGAGACATTGTAGATTTGAAAGCCCACGTAGTTGGTGTAATACAGCGTCACCAGATCCCAGGAATGCGCCAGATGCCGTGCCACCCACCACTGCCAGCCCGCCACCGCCGGAAGCATCGCGGCGAAAAACAACCCAGCTTTCTTGTAGTGCTTCCGCAGACCGAAGCACAGCGGGACAGTGAACAGCAGGGGCGCGGCGATCGATTTGGTGAGATACGCCAGCCCCGCCAAAACCCCGGCGATCACCGCGAGCCAGACCGGCGCTTCCGCCTTCGTCGCGCGCTCCGCCAGAATCAAGCTTGCCAAGTAGCAGCGCCGTGAACAGCAGTTCCGGCATCAGCGAGAAGCTGAACACCGCGGTCACCGGACTCAACCCCGCGATCAGGATCATCACATAGCGCCCGCGCCCGCTGAATCCGTATTCGCCGCAGTTGCACCCACAACGCCCACAAAAACAGCGGCAGCAGCAGCCAGGCGAACAGTGTGGCCAGCGGAAGATTGGCTGGAAACCGGGGATCGACCTTCCAAATTCCCGGCCAGCAGCGCGGGATAAAGCGGCGGATATTTGGTCTGATACGGCTGGCCTGGAAGGCTCTCGATCCGGTATCCATCACCCATCGCGAGACTCCGGCCCGAGACCCAGTAAATGCTGTCGTCGTGATAGAAACCCAGGTGCGGCATGGTCCGCAGCGTCCAGGCCAGGTAAGCCGACGGCGCCAGTGCGGCCAGGAACACACCGATAACGGTCAGCTTTCTCAGCATCCACCCTGAATTTATCAGTAGGGGTCGCGCGTACCAATCGGGGATTCACCTGAGTCCACAGGGTATTCTTGAGAGGATGAAACTCACGTTCTGGGGCGCCGCCCAAGTAGTCACCGGCTCCATGCATCAACTGATTGTCGGCGACAAGTGCTATTTGCTGGATTGCGGCGAGTACCAGGGCCGCAGAAAGGAAGCCGCCGAGCGCAACCGCAACTTTCCGTTTCCCTGCAAAGATGTTTCCGCGGTGATGCTCTCGCACGCCCACATCGATCACAGCGGCAATCTCCCGCTGCTGGTGAAGAACGGATTTCATGGGCCCATCTACACCAGCCCAGCCACAGCCGATCTGTGCCGCCCAATGTTGGAGGATTCGGCGTCGCTCCAGGAACACGATGCGGCGTTTCTGAACAAGCGTCACTTGCGCCGCAAAGCGCTGAATGTCGCTGGTTTTCCCGCCGACGGACCCGTCGAGCCGCTCTACACAACCGAGGACGCCGAGGCCACCTTTCCGCTCTTTCACCCCATCGCCCTGCACACGCCCACCCAGGTCGGGCCTGGCGTCATTTATCAATCCTTCGAAGCGGGCCACATCTTCGGATCGACAACCATGCTGCTGGAGCTGGAGTCTAGCGGAGCCAAGACCCGCCTTGGCTTCACCGGCGACCTGGGCCGCCCCGGCCTGCCCATCATCCGCGATCCCGAGCCGCTGCCCCCCGCCGACTACCTGATCATGGAGAGCACTTACGGCAACCGCGTCCATGAACCCATCCAATCGGTCGCGGAGAAGCTAGCGGACATCGTCAACCGCACTTACCGGCGGGGCGGCAAGATCATCGTGCCCGCCTTTGCCGTAGGCCGCACGCAACAATTGGTCCTGATCCTGCACGAATTGATCGAAGCCAAAGCCATCCCAAGCTTCCCGATCTTCGTCGATAGCCCGCTGGCCGTCAACGTCACCGACGTTTTCCGCAAGCATCCCGAGCTTTATGACGCCGAAGCGGCGGCCTTCCTCGAGAACCATGGCGATCCGTTTGGTTTCCGTCTGCTCACCTACGTGCGCGACGTGAATCAGTCGAAGGCGCTCAACGATCTGCACGGCCCCTTCATGATCGTCTCGGCGTCCGGCATGTGCGAAGGCGGCCGCGTCCTGCATCACCTGAAAAACAACATTGGCGATCCGCGCAACACCATCCTGCTCACCGGCTATCAGGCCGAATACACGCTCGGAAGGAAGATCGAAGAGCAGTGGGATGAGGTGCCCATCTTTGGCGAGCCCACGCGTTTGCGGGCCGAGGTCCAGAAGCTGGACGCCTTGAGCGGTCATGCCGACCGCGAGGAGATGCTGGCGTGGATGAAGCCGATCGCCGCTGGACTGAAGAAGGTGTTCCTGGTCCACGGAGAGCCCGAGCAGCAGACCGCATTTGCCGCCGCGATTCGGGAGCGCTATCAGATCGAGGCCATTGCACCGGAGCGCGGGCAGAGCTTTGACTTGCAGTAGTCAAGTACTATCAGACGCACTAATGTACTAAGGCGAACGTGGGTAGGTACTAGGTGTGAAGTACTCTTTTCCTCTAAGGCCCTTTCGGGTATTCTCTTAGTGCGGATGACTGAAACCGAGCTCGCCCTCCAGAGCCGTACCCCACTCAATCAACTTCTCTGGCAGTTTTCCTACCTGCAGATCCTGGATTTTCTCACCACCGTCGCTTTTCTGTTGCACGGCGTCCGGGAAGGCAACCCGCTGGTGCGATTGGCCTTAAGCGCGGGGGCGAATCCCTTGGAAAGCTTGCTGGTGGTCAAACTACTGGCGATCGTGCTGGGCTTTTACTGCTGGCGCCGTGGACGCCGGCAATTGCTGCTTCGGATCAATATCCTGTTCGCGCTGCTGGTGGCCTGGAATCTGGTGGCGCTGATCCTTCGGAGCGTCAACCCATAAGGGTCTCTATTTTATTGGCAACATCACGGTGTTGCTCTCAACGCCATTGATGTTCACCAGCACCGGCACCGACTTGCCACTGGCCAGCCCCGTCGGAAGCTGAAACTTCGTCAGATCTACGCCTACAAAACCGGGCGCGGCCGTGGTTTCCGAACTGGGCTTCACTCCGCCCACCGATAGCGACACTGCATCGGCGAGCGCTGGCGGCGGGTTGGGCGGGAAGAACCCATCCAGCACCCTCTCCAGGTAAGGCCCAAAGCCCGTTCCAAGCAACGAAATGGTTTCGCCGGCCGCCGCCGGACTCGCCGTCGTGACCATGGAGCCATCCGCGTGCATGGCCATCGCATAATTCACGGAGCCGATGGTTTGGAAGAACAACCCTGGGGCATTGCGCGCCACGGTAAAGGTTCCCGAAATATTGGGCTCTCCGGCGTTCTGAATTTCCATCGTGTAGTTGCCGGCTGCGAGGCTCGAAGGAAGCTGCGCATTAATCTGTTGCGGCGAGACAAACATCAGGGGCAGGATCATATTGTTCACCGTCACCGTCGCTCCCGCGAGGGTCTGCGACAGCGGATTCACGGGCCCCACGTCCACGGCGGGCGCAAGGTTCTGCCCGAAGATCGAGATGATGGACCCAGGCGCCACCGCCGAACTCGGCGTCTCACCCACGCCATTCAGAATGCCCGCCGGCGCGATGTAGGGAACTGTGATCATCTGCGCCACCACGGACTGCGGAGACATGAGCGTCACGAAGCCCGAGGGGAAGCTTCCCGACAGCGCACCCGTCCAATGTCCAAATTTGAAGCCAGTGTTCGGTTCCGCGGACACCGTTACCGTGGCGCCTTGCGGATAGTACATATCGCTCGACGAGGGTGAAAACTTGAACGCCGAACCGTTGCCCGGATTCGAGCTCGCGCTCAACTGGTAGAAGCTTCGGTAGTTCGCCGTTAGCACGACATAGTCCTGGCTGACCGTTACTGTGTGATCGGAAGCGCCCGCGTCGGACCAGGATCCGAAATTGAGACGCGAACCTTGGCCCTGCGGAATCTGGGTGGGAGCAGTTACATGCACGGTCGCCCCGTTTTGACGATCCACATTGCACGGGGTCACGCAGTTGGCCCCATCCACCTGAAGCGTCAATCCGGAAGGCGAGCTCTGGACCACGATGCGGCTCAACACGCTATAGTTCGCCGTCATGCGGTACCCGCTGTTCACCGCAGTTTGATCGACAGCGTACGTCTGGGCAGCGCTGCCTCCGTTCGACCAACTCTGGAACGTGTATTGCCTCCCGTTGGCGCCCTTTTGAGTCGCCGCCGCCGACACCTGGTGCGTCGTTCCCATCCCCCAAATGAAGTCGTACGACGACCAGTTGGAACGCCCGTCCACGGTCAATGGCAAACCAGTGGGGTTGGTGAGAAACGCCACTTGCGCGCCTTGCACGAAATTTCCGGTCATGGTCACGGGCGTCGCGACATTGTTGTCCACTTTGTAAAGCGTGTTCGCGGCGTCTCCATTGCTCCAATCGTTAAAGACCCACCACTTTCCGGTATTGTCCCTCTGGGGGCTCACACCGCTAATAAAATGCGTCGACCCCGGCGCAAAATAGAAGTCTCCATAGCAGACCCCGGGAAAGCCGAGTTGCACCGGCAGTTGCTGAGTTTCATTATTCGGGCACGCGGGAACGTCGCTGATTGTTCTGGTCGGTACGGGCGTGTGATCCACCATTATGTTCATTCCGAGCGGCGACGTCAGGAATGAGACCCGCTTGCCGGGCTCAAACAAGGGAGTAATGTCAATCGGCTCATTCAGTGTTACTTGCGTCAAGAACGAGCTCGGCGCCGCGGAATTCACCGCCCATCCGGTAAACACAAACCCTGGATAAGGATACGCGTTCAGAGTGATCAAACTGTTCGCCGGTTCAAACAAAACTCCCGACGACCAATAGCAGCTGGAGCCCAGGTATATCACTCCCGGCCGGAAGATTCCAGGCGGGATGGCCCCAGGCGCTCCGCACACCGGCGGATCGGCAGGTTCGTTGGGGTTTCCGGAATTGTAGAACAGCAAGTTGATGCGATAGGATACTGTCAACTGCGCGGTCAGCGTCGTGGTGTTGGGATTCGCCGTGATCACCAGAACCGGATTGGAGCCGGCCAGCAAAAGTCCCTGGTTGTCCACCCAGGCGCTGAACCCATACTTTGTTCCGCCGTCGTAGGACGTCTGAACGTTTCCCGCCAACTGCCCCGGCACCGGGGCGTCGGTCACGAATACTACCGTGTGCTCACTTCCAGCCGGCCAACTTAACGTTGCCGTCATGGTGTGCAGAGTTCCATCCACCAAAAAGCGGGCGCCCGGGGGGTTCGTGGAAATCGTAATCGTGCTCGTGGTCTGAGCATCGAGACACATTCCGCTCAAAGTCAGCAGTAACAATAGGGAAAACCGATTCATAGACGACACCATTTACTACATCGGCCATAGTACGAAGCGGCTTTAGGTTGCACTCCAAATACCTGAGCGTGCCTAAACGGGCGGCTCCCCAAAGTCTCAACCTCATCCAGGCGACCATATTGTAGTCACGCTCGACGCCTACGAATATTTCGCGCTAGTGCAACGCTTTCTACTAAATTCTCTTTGCCAGCGACTTTAAACTAAGGTATTCTACCTAAATCAAGGCATAGATTTTGGGGACTTTGTGCATTCGGAGGAATGTATGCATACCCTTCAAGCCGGAGCCGGGGCGTTCCGCGCCATCTTTCTGATTTCAACCATCATCGCTGCGCTCAGTGGCCAGGCCGCGCCCGCGGCGGTCGCCGTACAAGTAAGTCCAAAGGCGCAGGGGATCGTAATCAACACCAATCAGCAGTTTACGGCGACCGTTACGGGAAACACCGACACTCGCGTCACCTGGACTGTAAACGGCGTGCCCGGCGGGAAATGCAACCTATGGAACCATCACGAGCATCGGCTTCTATGGCGCCCCCGCTCTGATCCCTTCCGAACAATGTCGTGACGATCAAAGCAACCAGCACCGCCGACCCCACTCAATCTGACTCGGCCACTGTCACCATTCAGCCTGCTGGCGCACGCCCGGCGGCCATGCCTATTCTCGTAAGTCCTCCCGTGCTCCAGCCGTCTGGCGGCAAACTCCCGTCGACTGCGTTATTGTCCATTTCCATCGCCGGTTGCGACGGCAGCTCGGCGGTCGACTTGAGCAGCGGCGGGTACAGCGTTGTCATGACTGGCGTTGGTCTTACATTTGCCACGCCTTCTCTCTCCAAGTGCTTCCTGGCTTCCACGCTCAACATCGAACCCACCGCGGGGGCGGGAACATTTTCGGTAGTCCTCCTGGACGGGAAGAAGCCGGTCGGCAAGACGGATTTTGGAATTCTCGACGCCAATGCCAGCCCAATTCCAACCGGAATGGCTCCCCAGGTAGATGCGACATTCGGAGTCGTGGGGCAGAAAATTTGCGAGGACACCTTCGGGAAGCGGGTCGCGCAAAGCTTGTATTGCGTATCCGTCCGTATCGGCAACAATTCCGGGCACCCGCTCCAGATTGCCGGAATCGGTTTCGCCAAACAGCTCAAGAACTTCCCCGACACGCCGACTGTGTCCTTGGCGAACAATACCTATGCCTCAACCCGCGCGGTTCTGCAGCGGGAGTCCGTTCTCAGCGGCCGCAACATGCTCTACAACACCCTCAACGCGAGCGGATTGCTGATGGCTTCCTTTACGCCTTTCTTCGTTAATCCAGTTCCCAAGAGCCATTTCGCTACCGGGGCAGCCATCCTGAGCGGAGCCTTTCTTCAAGCCTTCAATATCATCGCTCCCGATCGCGTGGTCGGCCAGTTGAACAACCTGGACGACCAGAGTTTCCGGGACAATCAGGTGATTCCCAACAATTCCCAGATCGTCACGATGGTATTTGTGGAGAAGAGCGCGGTCACCGAAGCGCTGAACGACTTGATGGTCCAAGTGCCGAAAAAGATTGCAGCCCGCGCGGATCTTCCCGAGCCGCAGAAATCTGAATATTCGAACACGCTGGTCAAGGACTCGTCCCAAACCGTGAAAAACTCGCGACGCCCGCGTTTCAACAAAGGGTCTTTCAGCCCGCTCCTGGTGAAGCTTGCCTTGGGCAAAGTCATTATCGTTGGAGACGAGATCCAGTATCTCCAACGCGTGCAGGTACAAGGGAGCGGATCGCCGCCTGCAACCCCTTCTGGCGTTTTGGTATCAGTCAGTCCGACCGCTGCGACGATCGCCGTTGGCGCGCAGCAGACCTTCACCGCTTCGGTAACCGGGAATACGAACACCACCGTCAACTGGACCGTGAATGGTGTAGCCGGGGGAAATGCGAGTGTGGGAACCATCACTAGCGCGGGTGTGTACACCGCTCCCGCAACTCTTCCCACGCCGAACCCCGTGACGGTGAAAGCAACCAGTGCGGGCGATTCCACGCAATTTGCGTCCGCCACGGTCACCGTAACGACGAATCCGATAATCGTCGCGATATCGCCAACATCTCCCAGCGTGGCCAAGGGGGCAACAATAAACTTCAGCCCGACCATCGCTGGTAGTTCCAATCAGGCGGTCACTTGGAGCGTGAACGGTACCGTGGGAGGTAGCTCGACCGTCGGGACCATTACAACGGCAGGCGTCTATACCGCTCCCTCGTCCGTTCCTTCAGGTACAGTCACAGTTACGGCCACGAGCGTGGAAGCCCCATCTCAATTCGCATCCACCACCGTAACGATTCACTGAGACGATGCCCTGCCACAAGTCCGTCGCGGTCATGGCTGCCGTATAATGCAATCAGTACCACCGTGCTACCCACCCGCACCATTCTAGCCCTCACGCTGTTCCCTGCTCTCCTCGCCGCCGCTGACAAAACGCTCCCCATCGAGGAGACCTCCAACGACCTCCTCAAAATCTCGGCCGGCGCTATCCTCGACCGCGACCAGATCAAACAGGAGCTTGGCTACGACCTTGGCGCCGACATCATCGTCCTTCACGTTACGCTCCACACTGTCAGCGACAAACCCGTCCAAGTGAGCCACGACGATTTTCTGCTGATGTCCGACAAAGACGGCCAGCGCTCCGAGCCCTTTGAGCCCGGCCAGATCGCGGGCGCCGACAGCCTCACCGTCACCCCCACTGGCATGCGAAAAGGCGGGCGGGGTCCCGGCCTCATGATCGGAGGCTTAGGCGGCGGAATCGGCTCGGGCTCCTCGAACCCGAACCCCGACCTCAAGGTCGAATCCAAGCGCGACGAAAAGCAGAATCCTCTACTTGAGGTGCTGAAAGAGAAGATCTTGCCGGAAAAGGAGATTACCGACACGATCTCAGGCTTGTTGTATTTTCAGATCGTGGGCAAGGTGAAGCCGAAGGATCTAGAGCTGCACTATAAAGGACCCGCCGGCAAGATGGCCCTTCGCTTCAAACCCAACTGAGCCGCGCGCATACACAAGCGGGTGTTATATTCTTGGTTCTGGTGTATAAAGCAAAGATAACCGCGCTGGGCTGTTACACACCGCCCGAAGTACTCACAAATCAAGACTTAGAGAAGATGGTGGACACCAACAACGAGTGGATTGTCCAGCGCGTCGGCATTCTCCAGCGCCACATCGCTCCGCGCGGTGTCGCCACTTCGGATATGGCGGTCGAAGCCGCCAAAATCGCGCTCGAAAATCGCGGTATCGATGCATCCGAGTTGGATGCGATTCTGGTCTGCACCGTCACGCCCGACATGATGTTCCCCGCCACTGCCTGCCTGGTCCAGGATCGCCTGGGGGCCACGCACGCATGGGGTTTCGATTTGATGGCGGCTTGCTCCGGCTTCATTTATGGACTCACCACGGCGGCTCACTTGGTCTCGGCAGGCTCGCACAAGAAAGTGCTGGTGATCGGCTCCGATACCATGTCGCGCATTATCGACTACACCGATCGCTCCACCTGCATTCTGTTCGGCGACGGCGCGGGCGCCATGCTGGTTGAACCGGCCGAGGACGGCGAGACCGGCTTCGTCGATTTCGTGAACCAGATCGACGGCTCCGGCGGCGATTACCTGAAGCAGCCCGCCGGCGGCAGCCGCATGCCCGCGACCGCGGAAACTGTCGCGAACCACATGCACTTCGTCAAGCAGGACGGCCAGCAGGTTTTCAAATATGCAGTTCGCAAAATGGAGGAGTGCGCGCGCAATCTTCTGGACCGCAATGGTCTCACCATTGCCGATATCGGAGTGATGATTCCGCATCAGGCCAATCGAAGGATCATCGCCGCCGCGGCCGAGCGCCTGGGGATCAGCTGCGATCGCGTGGTGATCAACATCGATCAATATGGGAACACCACCGCCGCGACGATTCCTTTAGCCACGCGCGACGCGCTGCGATGCGGCAAGCTCAAAAAAGGCGACCTGGTGCTGTTCGCCGCCGTCGGCGCGGGATACACGGTCGGCGCGAATCTCTGGCGATGGCAGATGTAGTTATTTTCGGCGCTCGCGGGCAGCTCGGCGTCGAATTGATGAGCGTCCTCCAAGCGCGCGGCCATCGCGTTACGGGATTTGATCGATCCGAGGTGGACATCGCGGATGCCGCACAAGTGGAGCAGACGTTCGCCACCGAAAATCCCGCCATCGTCATCAACGCCGCCGCCTACAATCAAGTGGACGTTGCCGAAAAGGAACCTCTGCCCGCGATGCAGGCCAATGGACTCGCGGTCCGCAATCTGGCGATGGCCTGCCGCCAGCTTGACGCGCGCCTGGTTCACTTTTCTACCGACTATGTTTTTGACGGCACCGCCGGCCGCGCTTATACCGAAGAAGACGCCACGCATCCTTTAGGTGCGTATGCCGTGTCGAAGCTGGCAGGCGAGTTGTATGCGCAAGCTTATCTCGACAATCCTCTGATCATCCGGACCTCGGGCGTGTTCGGCCCGGGCGGGCTCGACACCGCGCGCGGCAATTTCATCGAGGCGATGCTGCGGCGGGCGGCCAGTCAAGAGCCGATCCGCGTTTTGAACGATCACGTCGCATCGCCCACTTATTCGCCGTTTCTCGCAGCTCGCGCGGCCGACTTGGTGGATCGCGGCCTGACCGGAATCTTTCACGTCGGCGGAGGCGAAGCCATCTCCTGGTTCGATTACGCCGCCATGATTTTTCGCGTAGCTGGGTTGCATCCAGAGCTAAAGCCCACCAACGAACGCGAGTTCCGCACCGAAGCCCGCCGCCCGAAATACTCGGCGCTCTCCAACGCGAAGATGGAACGCTGCGGCATAGAGCCTGTGCCGCCGCTCGAGACCGCGGTCAAGCTCTACATGCAGGAACGCGCGCGCCGCATGCGAACATGATTGCAGGAGATTCGATGCCTGCAAAGAAGTTGTTGATGCTGGTCGGCGATTACGTCGAGGATTACGAAGTGATGGTGCCGTTTCAGGCACTGTTGACGGTGGGCCACACGGTTCACGCGGTGTGCCCGAACAAACGCGCCGGCGAATCCGTGCGAACGGCTATTCATGACTTTGAGGGCGATCAAACATACAGCGAGAAGCGCGGCCACAATTTCACGTTGAACGCAACCTTCGACGACATCCGCGCCGAGAGCTACGATGCCCTGGTGATCCCAGGCGGGCGCGCTCCCGAATATATTCGATTGAATCCACGCGTGCTCGAAATCGTGCGGTACTTCGCCACCGCCGACAAACCCATCGCCGCCATCTGCCACGCGGCCCAATTGCTGGCCGCCGCCGATGTCCTGAAGGGCAAGTCCTGTAGTTGTTACCCCGCCGTCGCGCCGGATGTGACGCGAGCGGGCGGCACCTTCGTTGATTTACAAATGACGGAAGCTCACACCTGCGGGAAACTCGTGACGGCACCCGCCTGGCCCGCGCATCCGGCTTGGCTGTCGCAGTTCCTTGCGGTGCTTGGCACGAAGATCGAGTTATAGGCTACTTGGAATCCCAGCCCGACGGAGTGCCGAGCGGCATGTTCTTCATGAACGCTTCCACCGCGTGGATCTGGCCGCCGTAGACTTTGAAGGCTTCCCAAACCATTAGAGAATCGCCGGGAACGCGCGAGGAACCTTTTCCGAAATCGAGGCGGAGTAAAACGATTCCGAGCTCTTCGTCCACGGCCGCGACGCGATACTTCACTTCCGATAGTGTCGGGATCTTCTGCGATTTAATGTCCGTGCAACCCGGCATGAACGTGCAGCCCGGCCCCGCCATCAAACGGCCGTTCTCGAAGCGATACGCGTCTGCGGCGAACGGAGCGTCCACCTGAACGAAGCTTCCAATTTTGAGACCGGCTGGATAATGCTCGGCGATCTTGATGGCTTCTTCGCGCGTGTTGCGTTCGGATGCAGCGGGCTTCAACAGCATGGCTTTGCTTGGCTCTTTGAGCGCTTCGACATCGAAGATTGAACCTTCAGCCTTGTTGCTCGTGACCTGAGTTTCGACTTCTGTGATTTTGTTGTCGGCAACCTTCAACCGAAGCATGAGCATCACCGGCATGCCCGACTCCTCAACGATCACTTGCGATGCGGCGACTCCCTGCTGTACGTCCACAATGTCCCAACGAAATGGCCGAAGCTTCGTGGCATTCTTCCAGAGGGGACTCTCGCCCAGCTTCATCTCGACAGTGTCCTCGGTGAATCGAACATTCGAGGCAACCGGCAGCGCGCTCGGGTTGTGAACTACCAGGGCGTCCAGATACTTGGTGACGAAGCCGTGCAGGCATTCGCGATCGCAAGTGGCCGCATTCGCGAGCGCCGCGGATGCAAGCAGGATGAGGGCGAACGGTTTCATTTGGCGGCCGGCGTTGCTGCGGGAGGACGGTCCGTCAGCGTCTGCCCATCGGCAGTGGTTACGGAGACGAACAGCGCCCCAGGCTCACCGCTCTTTTGCGGATGGCCAACCACTGTGACCTTGTCGCCCGGCTTCAGCGAAGTGGATTTCCAACCGGCCTTGACCAGAACGAAAGGCGCGGTCATCTCGATGTTCCAGGTTTCAACGGCGCCCTTATCGTTGGGCACCTCCAGTTCGATCCAGGAATGCGGATTGGCCCACTTGAACTGCTTGACGGTGCCTACGAGCGTTACATTCTTGGCGCGATCGAAGCCCTCCATCGAATGATGAGCGTACGCCATACCCATCGCACAGATAAACGCAACTAATAATCTCTTCATAATTCCTCTCTTCAGCGAACATTCACCGATTTCGAAGTCACGCTCGGCATATGCGCGTTCAAATCCGGCAGGCAAGACGCTTCGGTAATGTCGGTATCGTCCACACGCTTCCAGCGCTTGGTCCATGTCCACTCTCCGGCCCAATCCTTGGGATCCGAGATCGTGTATTGAATCTCAAGAGTAGCTCCGTCGCCGAGTAAGCGCATGCGTTCAACCATATGGGTCTTGTCACTGAGCGGGATGCCGTTGTCGAGCCAGTGATGATCGTCGACGAAGCCGACGGTATCCACCACCAGCGTGTCGCCTTCCCAATGGCCGACCGATTCGCCATTGAAACTGGGGATGACGATGTCGGGATCGGTGTGTTTGCGGCCATCCAGATAAATGATGCGTACGCTGTTCATGAAACCGCTGATCATGTAAATCGCGGTGGGTTTCTGGATCATGGCGATGGGCCAGACGCGCGTCATGATCAACGGCAAGCCGGCGGGCCAGCACGCGCCGATGTCGTCATGGTACGCTTTGCCTTCAGCCCGGGCTTTCTTGGCCGCGTCATATTGAACCTGCGCCTCGGGCGTGAGTTTGAAGCCCGGCGGAGGCGAGAACGTGAACGGGTTGTCGCGGCTGAAGGCGTGCAACCAGGTTCCGGTGATGTCGAAACCAGGCTTGGGACGAGGCTTGTTGACGTTGGCCGGAGCGAGAGCGCCGAGCTGCGCTGGTTCGGCAGCGGGCGGCGCGGATGGGGCCTGCGCCCAAGCACTGAGCCCCATGGCAAACAGGGCCGCCGGTGTCATCAAGAATCGCTTTTGCATTGGTTTCATTCCTTGTCTACTTGTCGTGCAATTTCAACCGCACGATACCCTTGTCGTCGACGTATTCGCGATTGTTGTCGCACACGAACTCGACCATCTCATAATCGGCGGGCATGCGCTTGAAGGCCAAGGTATAGGTAACCGGCTTTTCGAGCACCACGGGATCGTCAATTGTGACCTGATCGTGCAAAATCTCGGGTGAAAGCAGCCGGATGCGCTCCGTAACGTGCATCTCGGGGCTATGGGGAATGCCGCGATAGCCGGAAACCTTTGGCTTGATCCCGATGGTGTCCACCACCAGCGTGTCGCCGTCCCAGTGGCCGACCGATCGCCCATAGTAGCCAGGCGCGACATCTTCAAGTTTGGCCTGCGGCCGGTCGAGATAAACGCGCCGCACTTCGCTGAAGGCCTCGGAAATGATCGTCACTTGCTTCGGAGTCTGGATAAACTCCACCGGGTAAATGGCGATCGACATCATGGTAGGCACGCCGTACGGAATGCATTCCGCGCTGGTGTTCGCGAGCTGCTCGCCACGTTTTGCCGCTTCGGACTCCGCCGCCCGCCGGGCCTGGTAGGGCTTGTCGTACTCGGGCTTCAAGACCAGCGGTGTGGGCGCGGGCGCCCGGAGCTTCGGGTCCGAATCCGGCCCTCCTCTATATATGCCCCAAACGCCGGTGAAATCGGGCGGATTCGCGGCCGGCTGTGCATGAACGAGGGAAGGGATAGTGGCGAGCAGCGTCGCAATAGAAATCTTCAGGTTCATTTTTGTGTGGGAGGGGGCCCGAGCCGCGGTCCATTATAGAGCACTCTTCCATCCGGCAAATCCGCTTCCGAGAGGAATCCGCCATTCTGGCCGCTTTTCATCGGGTTGATGATTAACGTGAGTTTTTCGCCGGCTTTTATAGTGCTGAATTTCCAACCGCTTTGCATGAGGATACTGGGGCTGCCCAATTCGATGCTCCAGTGTTTGACGGCGCCCTTTTCGTCCGGCACGTCGATCTCGATGTAGGAGTGCGGATTGGTCCATTCAAACGATGTGACAGTGCCAACCAGCGTGACGCGCTTCGTCATGTCGAACATGGTGAAGGAATGATGCGCCCAGACCGGACTCGCTAATGCCAACATGGCGGCGGCCACCATCGCAACACAGCATGTCCGGGTCCCATAAGTAAGCAAGGATCTCATCAAAGCCCTCTCTTTTGCTTGGCCCATTCTATTCTTCTGATACTAGGCATTGCAACCCGTGATGTGGGGGGCTCCGCAACGAAGCCCAAATCAACGTGCTGGTTCGTTCTGGCCACCCGGAGAAGCGCCTGACGCCGCTGTTGACTTGCCGTCGCCCGTGCGCGCGTACTTCTTGAACCAGCTCATCATGTAGAGCTGCGTGCGGATGAAATTCGACGGCTTCGAAGCGGTCCCGTGGTACTCGCCCTCGAATTGCAGCAGCTTCACGGGCACGCCTCGAACCTTCAGCGCCGCGTAGTATTCCTCGGTTTGCGGCATAGGCGTCCGGCGGTCGAGTACACCGGTCATCAGAAGTGTCGGCGTCGTCACTTTGCCGACGGTCATTACGGAAGAATGCGAGAGCCAGTCGCTCGGGTCTTCCCAGAACGGCTTTTGGAAGAAGCTGTAGGTGAAGAGAGGAACATCTGTGTTGCCGGTCATACTCAGCCAGTCGATCACCGGGCAGCGCACCGCTGCCGCAGCGAACCGGTCCGTGTGCCCGATCACCCAACTCGACAGCACCCCGCCGCCGCTGCAGCCGGAGACGTACATGTGCGTGGTGTCGATGAAGCCCTTGGACGACGGTTGCGTCCACGCCGGCCATCAGATCGTCGTAATCGGGACCTGGATAATTGTGGTCGATACCGCCGGAGAAGGCCGTGCCATATCCGGTACTGCCGCGCGGGTTGAGAAAGAGGACCACAAAATCGTTGGCGGCGAAGTTCTGAAACATGTAGTTGAATGCCACGCTGTACATAGCGAACGGTCCGCCGTGGATTTCCAGGATGAGCGGATACTTTTTGGTGGCGTCGAAGTCCGGCGGCTTCACCACCCAGCCTTGCACTTTCGCGTTGCCGCTGGAAGTGAAACTGATTTCCTCAGTTTTCGCCAAATGCATGCCAGTCAACAAGCCCGCGTTGACGCTGGTGAGCTTGGTCTTCTCTCCGGGCCGGCGCAGGTTATAGCGCACCACGTCGGGCGGGTTGTCCGGATCGGACTCGGTACCCACAGCCATAAGATCGCTGGAGGCTGAATCCATGGTCAGCACATGCATGCCAGTAGTGACAGGCTTCGCGCCGCCTCCGGCAACGGGCGCGACCTGGACATTGCGGGAACCGTGATCGTCAGCATCGAAGTAAACGGACGCGGAATCCGGCGACCAGTGCAGATTCACCGGATCGCGGTCGTAGTCGCCACTGATCTTCCGCATGTCTCCGCCGGGGAACGGGATCACATAAAGGTCCGACACGGAGTGCGTGCGTTTCGATTCCGGATAACCGGTGAAAGCGACCGTCTTGCCGTCGGGCGAGACTGTTGGCAGGGTCCAGGAACCGGGCTTCGCGACGAGTTCACGAATGGCGCCGGATGCGATATCGGCCACCAGCAGTTGCGACGTCTCGTACTGCATATCGGCCTTGGCGCTCGGTTCTGCTTCAAAGACGATCGCTTTGCTATCGGGCGTCCAGTCGAAGGGTACGGAGCCGCGCAATTCGCCGGAGCCCGCGTTCCACTTGGCATTCGTGATCTGGCGAGGCGCTCCGCCGTCGGCCGAGACGACGAACAGATGAGTATGCCCGTCTTCGAGGAAGCCAACCCGATCCTGGCGGTAGTGCAGGGATTCCACGATACGCGGAGCGGCCGTCCACTTGGCGCCTTCGGGCGCCGCAGGCATGTCGATCTTCCACGTGTCTTTGGCCGGGACGAACATGGAGAACGCGATGGACTTGCCATCCGGCGACCAACGCGCGTCGGCCACTTTGTCGGTGGCGTGAGTGACCTGCGTGGCCGGGCCGTCGGCATCGATCCAGCGGACAAAGATCTGCGGACCGCGCGGCTCTCCGTCGGCGATGTAGAGGATGCGCTTCCCGTCGGATGACCAGCGTGGGTCTGAACCTTTGGTAAGGAAGCGATGCTGGCTGCCATCGGCATTCATGATCCAGAGCGAGGAATCCCAGCGGTCCTCGATCTTGTTGGCCTGCTGGCGGGTGTAGACAACGCGCGCGCCATCCGGAGAAATCTGTGGATTGCTCACGCGCTCGAACTCGAAGTAGTGATCGTTCGTCAAACGCGTGGGGGAAGGGGTCTCTTGGGGGGCGGCGTTGAAAGCAGCCAAACATAGCAAGGCCGCCAGCGCTACAAGACGGGTCTTCATGGGGCACCTCGAAAGAGAGATTTCGCGGCTAGTATAGCAATGAACGCTGCACAGCCGGTTGCATGCGCCGCTATCGCGCGAAGCGCCGGAAGAAGCTATCCGGCTTCCATTGCGGACGCGCGGGGGCATTCGCTACGGTTTCTGCCAGCGCCAATATCAACCGGTTGTATTGACCAGCGGACTGCAGATCCACGGGCTGGGCGAGATCGTCGGAAGGCGCGTGATAGCGATTCTTCAGCCATTCCTTCTCGACCTCTTCTTCCTTCGAGCCTTTCTTGAAACCGACGTCCATCATCAGGGACGGAACACCCACGCGGATGAAGTTGTACTGATCGCTGCGGATGAAGACATTGCGCTGAGGCGCGGGGTCATCCTGCACGTCCACATCCAGGGATCGCGCTACGTGGCGCAGCGTGTCGCCCAGATCCGATTCGTTGAGTCCATACACTGTGACCACGCGCAGCGGATACAAGGGCAGAAACATGTCGACATTGAGGTCCGCTACCATACTCTTGGATTCCACCGTGGGATGCGCCGCGAAATAGCGCGAACCTAAAAGGCCCTTCTCTTCGCCAGTCACGATCACGAACAGCAGGGAGCGCTTGGTCTGGATCTTTTGATCGTGCAGGGTCTGCGCGATGTCCAGCATCGTGGCCACGCCCGAGGCGTTGTCCATGGCTCCGTTGTAAATCGGATCGCCGTTGATTGGTTCGCCGACGCCCACGTGATCGATATGCGCTGACAGCACGACGTACTCCTTCTTGAGCACCGGATCGGCACCCGGCCATACCGCCACCACGTTCTGCGACTCCAACTCACGCTTCTGTATCTTCGCCCGGGCACGCACGGAGGGAACCAGTGGAAAATGCGGGAGCGGCTTGCCGGCATCGACCAACGCGAGCAGTTCCTCCATAGTGTGACCCGAGCCGTCCAGCCATTTTCCGGCGTGTGCGGGATTTACAGTGATGGTGATTTTGAGTCCAGGAGGAGCAGCCAGCGATGGATCTGCCAGTTCCATGGCTTCCTGAAAGCGGGCCAATGCCGCGCGGCTCCAAGGTACATCGGCGGTGTGAGGATTTTGAATCGTCACCGTGCCAACCACGCCGGCGCGCTCCAGAAAGCGCCTTCGCTCCAGGCCATTCTGGTAGTGCGCCTTCAGCGGCCCGGGGATTGTCGACGGCCCGCCGCCGATCATGACGATAATCTTGCCGCGGACGTCGAGGCCCGCGAAATCGTCGTAGTTCATTTCCGGAACTGTGAGGCCGTAACCAGCAAAGACGAGCTGCGCTTGGACGGATTCGGCGGGTTCCACACCTCGGCCAATGAATGCATCTTCGCCAAGCACGAGTGCCTCTGCCTTTCCCCCGCGAATCAGATCGATGCTGCATTCGGGTTCCACGATCTTCCAAGCCTTGAACTTGACGGGTTGCAGGAATCCCTGGACACCGGCGGCCGTCAAGCCATCGTTCCGGAACTGCTCAGCCACGTATTGCGCCGCTTTCAGGTGCTCCGGGCTGCCGGTGTCGCGGCCTTTCATTTGGTCGTTCGCGAGCACTTCGATGTAGGACCACCATCGCTTGCCATCCGGCGGCGTGGCCGCGAGCAACGCAACCGCCGTGGAGAAAACCAGAGCGAGGAACCATTTCCTTGTCATACGGTGGAACGATTTTAACGCACGCTAGACTGGACTGATGCTTTCCTGGCTATTTTCCGAGCCGTTGCCGGTGGGCGAACCCGCGCCCGATTTCACGCTACGCGATCAGGATGGCAATGCGGTTTCATTGGCCGCGCTCGCGGCAACAACGTCGTGCTGGTGTTTTATCCGGCGGACGAAACCACGCTCTGCACCAAGCAGCTATGCGAGTTTCGCGACAACTGGGCGCTGGCGCAGTCCAAGGATGCGGTTGTGCTGGGAATCAATCCGGCAAACGAAGCCAAACATGCTAAGTACCGTGCTCACCATGGGTTCCCGTTTCCCCTGCTTGCCGATCCCGGCCAGCGCGTGGGAGCGCTGTATCACGCCAAAGGACTAATCGTGAAACGCACCGTGTATTTAATCGGGAAGTCGGGCAAGATTCGTTATGCACGGCGCGGCAAACCAGAACCGGAAGAAGTGCTGGCAGCGGCCGAATGATCAGCTCGCCTGGGAGGCCGAGGATTTGCCGCCGGCCCCCATTGCTTCCAAAGCAGCGGCTTCGCTCGGAAACATCTGGATCACTTGAGCCAGACGCGTCAGTTCCAGGACGTCGCGAACCCGGCGGTTGGCGTTCACCAGCCCGAATTGTCCGTTGGGGCTCTTCGTAACGCTGGTATAAATCCCGATCAAAAAGCCGATGCCGGTAGAGTCGACATAATCCACCGCGGCGAAATCCACCAGAATCCTCACGTATCCAGAATTCTTCAACTCCTCAGCTTTGGTGTGGAGATACAGAGAATCCTGGCCGGTCGCGAAACGTCCCTGAAGGCGAAGGACGCAGATGTCGCCGCGAAATTCAAATTCGACGAGCATGCTTGTCATCGTACTACAGAATGCTCGCGATGAACCAGGTTTTGCTGGGCCTGCGGTACTTAGACGCCGGCTTGCTTCTCGGCCATGGGCCCAATGACGGGCAAGACAATCTTCTCGCCGTTGTAGGTCTTGAACATCATGTAAAGCCACAGGATGAAGCCACCTAATCCCAGGACGGTTTGCAGAATAATGGCGATGAAGAGGCCGAGAAACGGAATCATGCGGAAGGGGATCAAAACAATCGTGATTACGATCCACAGCGCGACCCAGGCGATGTTCAGGAAGATGGACTGGAAGGCGTGGAAGCGGATCTCCCGGTTTTGATTATACGGCGCGAGCACCAGGAATAGAATGCCCGTGACGAACCCGATCAGATAGCAGAGAGCGCCAGCCATGTTGTCGGTCATGCCGACGGACGGCGAGACGCCGGGCGCCTGGGGAGGCGGCAAAGGCTGGGCTCCCGGCACTGGCCCTGGCGCGGGACCGGCTCCTACCGCCGCGCCGCACTTCTGACAAAAACGACCGCTGACTTCCGCACCGCAAGTTGCGCAAAAGGCCATTGCTCAATCGCTCCGTTGAATCACTGTATCCGAAGTCGCCCGGATTGGCAAGGGCTTACGGGTCTTTACTCGACTTTACAGCTCAGGGCTAAACCTTACTGCGCGCGCCTCGTCCAAACAAGTAGGAGTACCAAAACCATGAATCCCTTTCGAAACAAATTTGCCGCTTGGACGGCCATCGCAGTTCTTGGGGCGTCCAGTTTATTCGCGGCGCAGACTTCGGCCGCCGGTGGTCACAGACATGGCCGCATGGGGGCGTTCCTGACGAATTACCTCAGTTTGACGGACGCTCAGCAGGCTCAGGCGAAGTCGATCTTTCAAGATGCGCGGCAATCGGCTCAACCGATCCGCCAGCAACTGCAGCAGACGCGGCAGTCGCTAGGGGCCGCGGTCCAGGCCAATAACACGACGCAGATCCAGCAACTCGCGGCGGCTGAAGGCGGCCAAGTGGGCCAGCTCGCGGCGATCCGAGGCGCGGCGATGGCGAAGGTTTACCAGATCCTGACGCCGGACCAGCAGCAGAAGATGGCGTCGCTTGAACAGGCACGCAAGGCCCGTCGTCAGTCGCGCTCGGTGGGCGCTCAGAATTAGTTGGGGGTAGCGGTCAGTCTTGCCTCAACGCGAGAGACGGATCGACGTTAGCGGCCAACCGGGCGGGGACGAAGGCCGCGCCCGCCCAGGTCGCAAGTAATAAGAAGAGAACCGCCAAGAACATCACGGGATTCCACGGGTTCACACCGTCGGGAAGGATGTCGGTGAGCAGTCGAATGGCGGCAACTGCAATCGGAAGCCCCAGAGCTACTCCGCAAGCCAGAACCGCGATGCCATCCGTGATGGCCGTGCAAAGAATCCTGGCGGGAGTGGCTCCAAGGGCGGAGCGAATGGCCAGTTCGTGCATGCGCCCTTGGGTTGCATAGGAAACCGAGCTATATACGCCGGTGAGCACCAATAGCAGGCCGAGCGCGCTGAGCGCCCCGATAAATCCGGCTGCGACGCGCATAGGAAAGATCGCGCCCGCCGTGGCATCTGACAGGGGCCGCACATCAATAGGCGCCATGGGATCGACTCCGGACAAGACGTTGCGCAGCGGCTCTATCCACTGCGAGGGATCTCCGTCCAGCCGAACCAGAAGCTCGGTATCCGCGAACGGCGTGAAGAATAGAGGAGCGGAGGCTTCGCCGAGGGTGCGCATCTTGACATCAGCGGTGATCCCGATGATCTGCAGGACGCGCTCGTGTTCGCGGCCGGCCAGCAGTTGCGCGCCCACCGGATCGGCATCGCCGAATAATCGCCGTGCGAGCGTTTGGTTGACCAGAACGGGGACCGGTTGGCGGGAACGATCGGCGACTTCGAAATCGCGGCCGCGCAGAATTCGGATTCCGAGCACGCTGCAAAACTGCTCGCCCGCGCCGATAGAGTAGGCATCGCGCGCCAGGGAAGCCGGGTCGCCATTACGCCGGATCGCCTCTTCCGGCAGCTCTCCCATGAGCGGCAGCGTTCCAATAGAAGTGACGCCGGCCACGCCGTGTACTTCCTTGATGCGGCGAACCACACCGTCGCGCCAACTCCAGCCTTTGGGGCCTTGATGCTCGATCGAGTAGACCTGGGTGATCGCAAGGTGCGCAGCGTCGAATCCGGGATTAACCCTTGAAACCCGCAAAAAGCTTCGAACGAAGAGGCTGCCGAGCATCAGCAGCACGAGGGATAAAGCTAGCTGCATCGCCACGAAGATATTGCGCAAATTCCATCGGCGGACTGAGAACACCGGCTCGCCCAGCTTCATCGCAAGTCCGAGATCGGGATTGGACCCGCGTAGCGAGGGTAGCAACGACGATACGAGCAACGCCACGAAGGCCGTCGCAAGCGCGTACAGAAACAGGGCGCGATCGTTTTGGAAGTGGAATTCGAAGGGCAGATTGTAGGCCGACGGCCAGCGGACGTAGCTGAGCTGGTTGCGGAGGAGGGCGTCGACGGTGAGGCCGGCACCCGCGCCAAGAACTACAAGCACGAATCCTTCGGCGAGTAGATGGCGGGCTAATTGAAGACGGCTGGCGCCGAGCGCCTTGCGAATGGCGAGTTCCCGCTGGCGGGAGACCGCACGGGCCAGCAGCAATCCGGCGACATTGAAGCAGGCGACGATCGCAAGCATGAGTGCCGTACCGAGCAGAGTCAGGAAGAACACGAAGTAGCGCCGGTCGTCCCCCATACTGTTCTCATGCGCGGCGAGGCCGGCCATAGGCCGGAGAGTGGAGATTTGCGGCGCGAAGTCCTGGCCACCGATGTTTCGTGCAGCAGCCATCAACACCTGCCGCGTTTGTTCGCGAGTGGCGCCATCGCGCAGCCGTCCGATGGGAAAGCAAAAGCGGGAGTCCGTGCGGGCGATCCTGTATACTTCCGGGGAAATGCCGTGGCCGAAGATGCTGCGATAGTCGCGCGGCAGCACACCTAGAATCTGGTACAGCCCGCCGTTGAGTTGAAGTGTGTGCCCGATGATCGCAGGGTCGGCATGTAAACGATTGCTCCAGAAACCGTGGCTCACTACAGCCACTGGGCGGCCCTCGTCAGGCTGCGAGTACAAGCGGCCTGTGAATGCGCCGACACCAAGGACGTCGAAGAAATTGGCGCTGGTGGAGGCCTGCCAAATCACCTCGGGATGGCTTTCGTTTTGCCAGTTGGCGTTTTCGATGCCGGTGTCGAACGCCAAATTATGGAATACTCCAGTGCGCTTCAGATCGAGGTAGCTGGCATACGTAACCTGAGCGTCCAGGCGCGCGAGGCGGTCCGGCTCCCGAGCGCTGATATCGTCCAGGATCATTTCTCGAACGACGCTGTAGATGGTGACATTGGCGCCGATGCCGAGCGCCAGCGAGCCAATTGCCACCGTGGCCAGGGCCGGAGATTTTCGGAGGCTTCGGAGCGCGTACATCATACGGATCGTTTGACGCACGATGCGTTAGAATCGTGGGTCCAATTGTCGATTCTACTGCTTGTTCTTGCGATCGGCGCCGCTCTCGTTGCTGTTGGAGCAATCTATCAAGCAGCGGGAACGGCGTCGGATCGTAAACGCTATCCCCCGCCCGGCCGGATGATCCACCTCGGCGGCTGCCGTCTGCATCTGATCGAGAGTGGCGATGGCACGCCAGTCATCTTCGAATCCGGAATCTCGGCCACCTGCCTGAACTGGACACAAGTCCGCACAGAGGTCGCGCGCTTTGCCCGAGCTTTCACCTACGATCGGGCGTGGCTGGGATGGAGCGATCCGGCGCGGTCGAAGCGAACGACGCTGGCGATCATTGATGAGCTACACGCGCTAATCGAGGCTGCGCAGATTCCGGCTCCCTACATCCTGACCGGACATTCTTTCGGCGGCATGTTGGTGCGTGCTTACGCAGCCAGGTATCCAAAGGAAGTCGCGGGCTTGGTTTTAGTGGACCCATTGTCGCCTAATGAATGGTTGAATGTTTCACCGGCGCTCGCGCCGATGCTTGGCCGGGGAGTGAAGCTGGCGCGGCGTGGAGCGTTCCTCGCGCGCATCGGCGTCGTGCGCCTCTCGCTCGCGCTGCTAATGGCCGGCGGCCGGCGCGTCCCGCAATGGATCGCCAAGTTGAGCAGCGGGCGCGGCGAATCGACCATCTCGCGGCTGGTCGGTGAAGTGAGCAAGATGCCACCCGAAACCTGGCCGATGGTGCGCGCGCATTGGTGCCAGACGAAGAGCTTTCAGGGGCTGGCGGCGTATCTGGAATCGCTTCCGGCCAGCGCCGCAGAAGCCGCCGCGATGGACGAGCCGGGACGAATGCCCGTCATCGTGCTCTCCGCCGCCACTGCAACGCCCGAGCAACTGGAAGAACGCGAGGCCTTCGCCCGCCGCTCTCCGCACGGACAACACATCGTCGCGGCGAAGAGCGGGCACTGGATTCAACTCGACGAACCGGAGCTGGTGGTGCAAGCGATCCGCGAGATGGCCGGACTGATTAAGCCTTCTTGATCAGCTCGATGTCCATGTGAATGTGGACTTCGTCGCTTAACATCACGCCACCGGTCTCGAGCGGCGCGTTGAAGGTGAGCCCGAAATCGCCGCGCTTGATGGTGGTTTCAGCCGACGCTCCTGTACGAAGATTCCCCCACGGGTCCTTGGACTCCACGCCGGCGCTTTCGACCTCGAGCGTGACTTCTTTGGTGACGCCGTGCAAGGTCAAGTCGCCGGTGACGTTCCATTCGTTCTTGCCGTCGGCGGTCACTTTCTTGGAGACGAAGCTCATGGTGGGGAACTTGTCGGCCTCCAGGAAGTCCGCGCCCTTGACGTGCGCGTCGCGTTTCACGTCGTGCGTGTGAAGCGTGTTGACATCGATGCTGGCGTTGATCTTGGTGTTCGCGGGGTTGACCGCGTCGAAAATCACGTCGCCGGTGACGCCGCTGAATCCTCCCCGGATGTAGGCAATCATGAAATGGCGGATCTTGAAGCCGACGCCGGAATGGGCCGGATCGATCGTATAAGTGGCGGCTGTTGCCGCAGTGGTGGCGGTGCTCATTGTAAGGGTTCTCGCTTTCGCGGACGGCCGCAACCGGCGTCCTCATGTAGTTTACACCGGAGCCGGATTCGAAGGGAGGGTGAGCCGTGGCCCCCGAGTTGCACTAGAAAAGCGCAGAAGGTGGGGCCTTTCGATGTTAGCCGGTGCCATTGCCGCGATTTTACTAGTATTTGCGCTGTTTCTGTCCATGCTCTCGTCGTCGCCGAAAGACGATTCCGAGTGGAATCCAGACACAGAAGCGTGACGTTTTGTCCACTGCCGGACATTTCTGCCGTCAACGCAGGGGCGAGAGAGTGAACGTCAGCAGGAAAATCGCGAGCGCGGTGATCCCCAAAGCCGCGCGGGTTTTGTCCACGCTTGTTGCGTCGTAAATCACCGGATGCCGCAGCCCAAAGAAGAACAGGATCGCGGCCCACACCAGCCAACTGTGCGAATAGAAGATCCCGAGCGGCACCAGCGCTACAACGAAGATGCGCGATAGCAGCTTGTGCCTGCGGCCCGTGAAGGCATAAAGGATATGGCCGCCGTCTAGCTGACCGATCGGCAGCAGATTGAGCGCGGTAGCAAGAATGCCCACCCACGCGGCTCGAGCCACCGGGTGCAGCAGGATGTCCGCGGATCGGACGCCAGGGAAGATGATCCATTCGAAAAATCGTTGGATTGCTGGGACGCCGAAGATGAGGTCGCCGCGCTCGGCGATGCCGGGAATTACCTTGGAACTCGCGATTCCTATGACCAGCGCCGGCACCAGGACGATGAATCCCGCGAGCGGTCCCGCGATGCCAACGTCGAACAGGGCTTGCCGCGTGTAGATAGGCGAGCGAATCCGGATAAAGGCGCCGAGCGTTCCGATGGGCGACGGAAACGGTAGGAAGTACGGCAGGCTGGCGTCGATCCCGTAGTAACGGCAGGCGAAGTAATGGCCGAGCTCGTGCGCCAGCAGGATCGTCATCAACGTAATCGAGAAGGCCAGGCCGTCCATGAGCAACAGCGGATGGGCCTGAAGCGCGCCGAAAACATTGAGGTATTGTTCCAGTTCGAGCGGCCGGCCGGTTTGAAAGCTTTGTGCGAGTACCACGCCGACGATGGTGGTGGTGAGCAGCGTGAGCACGAGCAGGGTCCAATGCAGCGCCCAGCGCGCGGCCGAGATTTCGTCTCGCGGAAAAGTGAGCGCGGCTCTCAACGCATTGCTCGACGAGAGGGGAACCACGACAAACTACGCTACTGCAGGGACTGCAGCTCCTTACCGGGCTTGAAGCGCACCGCCTTGCCGGGCGGGATGGCAACCTCGGCGCCGGTGCGCGGGTTGCGTCCGATGCCGGTCTTGCGAGGGCGTACGTTGAAGATGCCGAAGCCGCGCAACTCGATGCGCTCGCCGTGTGACAGGGCCCGCTTCATGCTCTCGAAAACGGTTTCCACGGCCATCTCGGCCTTGGTCTTAGTGATTCCAGTTTTGTTTACGACTTCGTTAATGATGTCGAGCTTGATCACGGTCTCCCCCTCACGATGAACCTGAACGGAGCGCGTGCGGATGCCCCGCGAATCCTCCGCAGCCCCCAAGGAGGGAGCAAACCTCATGATAGGATTAGGGTTAGGGAGTTGTCAAGCGACCAGAGGTTTTGCATTTCTGCGCAGCGATCTATTGGCCCCCTGATGCTTCTTCTGGCTCGTGCTCGCGACGAACCCATGGATCTCCTGGCTTTATACGCTCGGCCCACCAACCCAAGGGAAGATCGGCCAACTCGTTCAGGCTTGGATCATTATCGATCGGATGGTGAAAGCAAGAGATGCTTTGCTCCGCCGACCATACTATCGCCGAGGAATTGCCAAGCGCCATCCTCCATGTCATGCGATACGTAAGTGATGGGTTCGACACCCGAGTGAACAGCCTGCGACAGGAAGACTCGCGTGTGGGGCGGGTCGGAGAATTTCCAGTTGAACAGACTGCTGTCAGGGTTAGCAGAAGCCCAGAAATCGTTTTCAACGTGAGTCATTGGAGAATTCGGCTGCATCAGCGGCTGCTGGAACGCCTCATCGAACCCGGGCTCTTCTGGGAAACGATTCTCTCGATCCGGATATACGGCCTGAAGAACCGGGAAATCGGCGCCGCCGTCGTTGTACCATACCGCCCAGCCCATCGAGTGCCTTATCCACTTTGGATCAACAGGACGGAATTCGCACCCTACCTCGCCCACCATGTCGCGATGGCGCCCCTGGGATAGTTTGGAGCCTTCGCGCAATCGGCGTGCGGCTTCGTTGAGCAGGAATAACGCTGTCTCTTCACGCAGCCCAACCGTAATAATTTCGGGCTGACCGCAGGTGTCGTGAACGCCTAGCGTATAGGACCAGCCTGGGCCTGTGCCGTTGCTCTTGACCTGTACTACTGAACAACCAAATGTTTCGATATTGCTTATAGCGCGTTGGTCGCTCTCGGTCAACGATCCCGCTCGAAAGCGCCGAGTGCGCTCGGTTTCGAACTTATTGGTCGGTTCGGCCATTAACGTTGTCGTTCGGCTTCTGCTGCCAGGCGGTCGCGTCCGCGCTGCTTCACTTCTGCGGCGAGCTCGCGCATGGATTGCTGCGTGATGACGCGGCCTTCGCCCCGGGCGAGTGAAGCCTCAGTTGCGTCGACGGCCGCAAGTATCTGCGCGCGAGTGGGCTCCCGCTCTTCCATCGCATTCAGGATACGCAAATGCTTCCAAAGGGGCAAGCTGGATTGACCCTAGAAAGAAGACCGGTCCTGCGCGCCGTGATAAATCCTCAAGACCTCGATGGTCTGCTCGTTCACGCGATATAGAGCGATGTATGGCAGCGGATGAAGCAACAGTTCGCGGGTGCCTTCCTCGCGTCCCACACGACCGCGATATGCCCACTCTTTCAAGGACTCGACCGCAGAATACAGCTTGCGCATGGTTGGCTGCCGGTAACGTGGATGACGGCGCTTGAGGTAGTCGCTAATATGCTGGAGGTCCGCTGCCGCGGCCGGCGTCCAGCGAATGCGCACTTACGAGCGGAGCATCTGCTCCAGGCGCGCGTTCATCTCTTCCTGTTCGATGAACTCGCCTCGATCAGCCTGGGCAATACCCTCGCGCGCGGCGGCGCGAAAGCGAGCATCCTCTTCAATTAGACGCAGGGCGGCATCCTGAACCAGCCGTTCTGCATCGGTGCCTTCTACGGTGGCGATCTGCGCAAGCCGCGCTTCCTGCTCCTGAGTGAAACGGACTTCCATTGCTTTTAGCGTACGGGAAAGCAGCGCGCTAGGGCAAGGCCCAAGCGTCAATGCCCGCTCACGCCGCCCCACGGCGAATTCAAATGATAAAACGCCGCCGGGCCGATCATTTCCACGCGGCGAATCTTGCCGTTCTCAATCAGGAACGCCTCGGTCACCAGGATGCTCGATGGCGAAGTGAAGAATGGGAACTTATATGGACGGCCGTCGGAAAGAATGCCCGAGTTCACGGTTCCCTGATCGAACACCACGTGCGCCCAGACGACGCCGCGCTCGGCATCCACCAGCGGATAGCGGCGGTCGTGAATGGCCTGGACCACAAAATAGTAGCCCAGCTTGAATTGCGACATGCAATCCAGCGCGAAGCCGTTGATGGCGTCCTTGGGTTCGTTGGCGGGCCGGGGAACGTTGGTGGTGTGGGAGCCGTTCTCAATGCGGTCGCAATCGTTGGTGAATGGATATGTGCCCGTCCCGTTAACGCCCTTACCGTCGTTCTTCTCCAGGCCGCTGAAGTAGGCGTCGGCGATCGAAATCATCTCGGGGCGCGAGAGGCGCTGCGCGGGCGGAATCGATTTGAACCACATGTCCTCGGGCTTGTAGCCAGGCGCGTCCAAAGCGGCGATGTTCGCTGGACCGCCGCCGCCTTGCCGGAAGTAGAGGGCCTCAATCTCACTGATGCGCCCGAGTTGGATGCGCAGCCGCAGGCTCATTAGTAGCGGCTTGCCGGCTTCGTGCATGGTGCCCATGAACGCCACCGCGCCGAACTCGGGGTCGGCGAAGATGTGCTTGTAATTGCCGACGCCTTCCACGGTTTTCCAGAAGCCGTCGCCGAGTTGCATCACCTGTTCGTTTTCGGTGTACTTCACGTCGGCGGAGAGCGGCAGGCGCTTTGGATCGTGGGCGGCCAATGCGGCGAGGTACTGATTCATCACATCCTCCAGGCACGCGCGATTGCAGTTCAGCGGGATGGGGCCGATGGACGCGTTCGCGTTGGAGCCGAGCATCAGAACGGCCGCGATTGCGCCGAAGGCGGCGAGGGTAGAGCGCATGGTCAGTGATTCTCCTGGGATGGGATTCTATCAGGTCCGGGCTGCCGGGTCGGGAAAAGTGGGATAGTGAGAGCATGGCTCGCGGCTGGGAAAGCAAGTGGGTCGAGTCGCAGATCGAAGCGGCCGAAGAGCGCGCGGCGTTGGCGAAAGCTGACGAAGCTCACACGCCGAGGAAGCCGAACGCAAGCAGCAGCGCGAGAGCCTGCAGTTATCGCGCATGCGCGTGATGCACGACTTGGAAACGTCGAAGAATCCGCGCTATCGTGCGACGTTGGAGGCAGCGCTGAAGCATTTGGACGATAAGATCGCCGCGCTATCAGTCATGACGCGAGCGCTTTCTCTGCCTCGCGATTGCGTTCCCGCTTATGGCGCAGCAATTTCACATCGACCACGTGACGGTCGCGGGCAGGAATGTCGAGGCCATGCGGAAGGCGCTCGAGACTGCGGGCATTCCGAGCGAATACGGCGGACCGCATTCCAACCATGCCACCGAAATGGCACTGGCGAGTTTCCCCGATGGGTCGTATCTGGAATTGATAGCGATCCAGCAGAAAGCCGATCCCGCTGCATTGGCCGCGCACTATTGGCACAAATTCATGGAAGCGGACGCCGGACCCTGCGCATGGGCCATCCGACCCGCGGATTTATCGGCCGAAGTCCAGCGACTGCGCAAGGCCGGCGTTGCCGTGACCGATCCCCGCAGAGCAGGCCGCAAACGGCCCGATGGCGTCGAGCTCGATTGGGAGACTGCGCAGGTGGGTCCAACGAATGGCGGCTTCTTTCCGTTCATGATTCACGATTTCACGCCGCGCGACAATCGCGCTTTTCCGAGCGGTCAACCAACCACTACCAAATGGACCGGCATCGTGACCGTGGTCATCGGTGTTCGCGATCTCGATGATGCCATTGTTCGATATCGACAGGCGTACGAATTGCAAGCGCCCATAATAGAGCGTAATGTCACGCTTGGCGCCAGGGTGGTGTTATTCCCTGGAACGCCCGTCGTACTGGCAACCCCGCTCGCGCAGCATTCGTGGTTGAGTGATCGCGTGGATCGTTTTGGTGACGCACCTTGCGCGTTCGTTCTGGGCAACAAACGGCCGGCCACACTCGACAAGATTTCTTGGGCCGACGCGGATAAGCTGGGTTGGCATCTCGGCTTCGAATGAAACTTTTCGCCCTGCTGCTTGCGCTCGCGCCATTCGCCGCCGCACAGCTCCAGATCGATCCCGCGATCGCCGCCGAAATCGCCAAAATCAGAGCCATCGACAATCACGCCCACCCCGTCCTCCCGGCGCCCGGCGACACAGGTTACGACGCTTTGCCCGTCGAACACATGGAGCCATACACCGAGCCGGTGCGGATGCGCACTGGCTCGCCAGCCGCAGCGGAAGCCTCAGCCCATGGCTTTGGGGCGGCGATGATTCGGCAAAAGGGAGAAGACTACCCGAATTGGGTGCTCGATCAACTCGGCATCGAGACTATGCTGGCCAATCGCATTTCGCTTGGGCCCGGCATAGCTCCGCCGCGATTTGTTTGGGTGCCCTACGAAGATGCCCTGCTCTTTCCACTGGACAATCGCGCGCTCGCTACCAATCCAGACCGGAAGGCGTTCTTTGAAGACGAAGATCGCCTCCTCGCGCGCTATCTGAAAGAATGCGGCTACGCCAAACCGCCCGCTGACGCTCGGCGAATATCTCGCGAAAGATCGTGGACCCGACGCTGGAGCGTCACAAAGCGCGGCGGCGCCGTCGCGATCAAGTTCGAAGCCGCGTACTTGCGCTCGCTTGATTTCGAGAACGTGCCCCGCGCCGATGCAGACGCGGCATACGTGCGCAAGCAGCCTTACAAAAAGCTCCAGGATTACCTCTTCCGCCACATCGCGAGTGAAGCTGGACGGCTCGGAATGGCGGTGCATCTGCACGTGGCTTGGGGACCGGGTGGCTACTTCCACATCGCGGGAACGAATCCGCTGCTGCTCGAATCGGTGTTCAACGATCCGCGCTTGCACAAGACCAATTTCGTCCTGCTGCATGGCGGCTGGCCCTTCACTCGCGAAATCACGGCGCTGCTCACCAAGCCCAACGTTTACGCCGATTTCTCCGCGCAGACGCTGACGAATTATCCTCGCGCAGTCGCCCAGGTCCTGCGGGAGTGGCTGGAATTCGCCCCGGATAAAGTGTTGTTTGCGACGGACGCCTATCCTTATTCAGAAGAGATGGGCTGGGAACAATCGGGCTGGGTGGCGAGCGACACAGGCCGGCAGGCGCTTGGATTGGCTCTGACCGGAATGTTGAACGATGGGGAAATCACGCGGGATCGCGCATTCGGACTGGCGCACATGGTCTTGCGAGAGAACGCGCGCAAGCTGTACGGTCTGAAGTAGCCGCATGGCCTGCGTGCTTTGACGCAACCCGGCTAGGAGTAACGCCATGAGTGCGCCACCTTAGCAACATAAGACGTCCGCTCGATAACGCCTAAGCATTTCGCCTGAACCCATCCCGCCCAAATAGGAAATATTGCAGTGCGGCCCACAATCGTGGGCCGTAAAGTACCAATTGACACATTTATTTCCCCATATTTTTGCCGAAATGTATGGCAGTTGAGGTGCTTCGGATTGAACGTCACACGGTCTATGGCACAGAGCAGACGAACTTCGCGGGGGGATCGGTGGGGCCACCTGGGCTGCATACGGAACAGGCTGATGCTTCTGAGCATCGCCGGAATTGCGCCGACAATCTGTGTGGCGATGGCTGGATACTACACGATCGGCCAGTTGAATCAAAAAACAAGCGGAATCGTAGTCGCTACGTCCTCCCTCCGTAATCATTTTGAAGGCGACATGATGCACCACGATGTGCGGGGAGATGTCCTCGCTGCGCTGCTTTCCGGGACAGCGCGAGACAGGGCTAGGGAGCTGGCCAGCCTAGCATCCGACGCAAGGCAGCTGCGGGACACGATTGCGCGAAATAGATCGATTCCGGCATTGGATCCGGGCGTCCGAAACGCGCTGGATGGTTTGTATCCTTCTCTGGAAGCGTACATCGAAGAGGCGGAGCGGATGGGGAAATTGGCCGAATACGATCGTCCCGCGGCATTCCAACGCCTCGCTCATTTTGAGAAATCGTTTGAGATACTCGATCGCCGGCAGGACCAAGTCAGCGATCTGGTGATGCGGAAGGAGGTGCGGGCGGAGCTCGATAGCGCTCGAACTGCCGCGATGAGCAAACTCATACTGCTCGGGATCACTCTGTTTTCGCTCGCGGGCTTCGGCACGGCTTCCTATATGCTTTCGCGCCGTCTTTCACGCCCCTTGAACGCCGGCATGCAAACCATTCTGGCGAAATCCAACATCATCGCGATGTTTGTTGGCGACGGCCGGGGATCGATTCGGGAAGCTAACGATGCGTACCTCGACCTGTTGGGGCATACCCGGGAAGAGCTGGCCGCTGGAAAAGTACGGTGGAGAGGATCGCTGGCGCCGGAACTGGCGCACCTTGGGGCTCGGTTCCAAAGGCAGCTCGCATTGGAAGGGGTTTCTGCTCCAACGGAAGTGGAATATGTTCACACCGATGGCCGCCGTATTCCGGCTCTCTTGGGGCTCGCGGCCTTGGATCCCGTCGAAAACACCGCCATTGGATTCATCGTGGACCTGACCGAACGTAAGCGGACCGAAGAGAGACTGCGCAAGAGCGAACAAAAGCTGCTGGCCCTGGTGGACTCGCTGGACGACATCGTGGTCGAGATGGACGAGCACGGAACCTTTCTGGACGTTTGGGTGCGCAGCGACGACATGTTGCCACGGCCCAAGGCGGAGATGATTGGCCAAAACATCTCGATCATCCTGGGCGACGATTTGGTCGCTCCTTATCTCGAGCATCTGGGGGCGGCGCTCGCGACCGGGCAGTCGCAAGAATTCGAGCATTCCAAAGACATGGATGGAACGAAGCGCTGGTTCCTGGTGCGCTTTCATCCCATTCGATCCGGCGCCGCGGAGCCGAAAACGGCGTGCCTGATCGTGAGCGAAATCACCGCGCGGAAGCAGGCCGAAGAGGAATTGCGAGGAGCCAAGGAAGCGGCCGAGGCGGCCAATGTCGCCAAGAGCGAATTCCTGGCCAACATGAGCCATGAGATCCGCACACCGATGAATGGCATTCTGGGAACGATCGAACTGGTGCTGGGCACGCCGCTCAGCGATGAGCAACGCGAATACCTGGGCATCGCGAAGATGTCGGCGGACTCCTTGCTCGGGATCCTGAGCGATATTTTGGATCTTTCCAAGGTGGAAGCCAGGAAAATGGATCTCAGCCGGGAAGAATTCCGTTTAAGCAAGACGGTGGAAAGCGCCTCCCAAGTCATGCTTTCCCGCGCTCGCGAGAAAGGTTTGAGGCTCACCTGCCACATTGAAGACGCCGTGCCCGACTTCGTGATCGGCGACGAAATCCGGCTGCGGCAGGTGCTGCTCAACCTGATCGGAAACGGGATCAAGTTCACGGCCCACGGGGAGGTTGCGGTGCACGCCGTGCTGGAATCGCACACAAGCGGCGGCGTTCAAGTGCATTTTGTGGTGCGCGACACGGGCATTGGCATTGCCCCTGAAAAGCAGCAACTGATCTTCGAGGCGTTCGCCCAAGCCGACGGCTCCATGACCCGGCGGTTCGGAGGCACTGGATTGGGGCTGACAATTTCGTCGCGCCTGGTGGAGATGATGGGCGGGCGCATGTGGGTGGAGAGCGAGCCCGGCCAAGGAAGCCAGTTTCACTTCACGGCGGTCCTCGCCACGCCGCCGCAGGAAACGGTCCCAATCGGCAGGATCGTGTTGAACGCGCCCGCGAACGGCCTGTCCGGCAAGCATCCGCGAAAACTCGAAATTCTGCTCGCCGAAGACAATCCGATCAACCAGAGGGTAGCGGTTCGAATTCTGCAAAAGCATGGACATCGCGTGGAGGTGGCGTCGAGCGGCCGGGAAGCTCTGTCGGCGTTGGAGCGCAGTTCGTTTGACATGGTTTTGATGGACGTGCAGATGCCTGACATGAACGGGCTGGAAGCGACCGCGGCGATCCGCACCAAAGAGAAGCTGAGCGGCGAACACTTGCCGATCATCGCCTTGACCGCGGGTGCGATGGAGGGCGACCGGGAGAAGTGCCTGGCGGCCGGCATGGACGATTACGTGGCGAAGCCCTTCCAGACGGAAGCGCTGATGAGCGTTTTACACGCTCACACGGTTAAGGCGCCTTGCTCCGTATAGAAATCAGGCAAGCTCAACTGCCGAACCGCTTGCTATCCTATAGGTGACGGACTTCCCTCCGCGCCACAATCTTGAAAATTGGTTTCGTAAGTCTCGGCTGCCCCAAGAACCTCGTGGATACCGAGGTGATGATGGGGGAATTGTCCCAGCGCGGGCACGAGCTGACATCCGAGCCGGGCGACGCCGAGGTCCTGGTAGTGAATACGTGCAGCTTCATCGATCCGGCCAAACAGGAGTCCATCGACACGATTATCGAGATGGCCGAATACAAAAAGACCGGCCGCGCACGGAAGCTCATTGTGGCGGGATGTTTGGTGGAGCGTTACCGCGATCAGATTCGCGGCCAACTGCCCGAAGTAGACGCGCTGATCGGCACCAACGAGCTTTCGAAGATCGTGGCAGTGTGCGAGGGGTTCGAGCCGGCGTCGAATGCGCCAGAGCCTTACTTGTATCACGATCTGACGCCGCGGGTGCTCGCCACCGCGAATCATTTCGCCTACATCAAGATTGCCGAGGGCTGCGACCATCCCTGCTCGTTTTGCGTCATCCCGCAATACCGCGGCAAGTTCCGCAGCCGGCGTTTTGAATCGGTGATCGCCGAAGCCACGCGGCTGTTTGCGCAGGGCGTGCGCGAGATCAATCTGATCGGGCAGGACACCACGTCCTACGGCGAGGACCTTGGGATCAAGGACGGCCTCGCGCAATTGATGGCGCGGCTGGCGCAGATTGAGACCGCCCACCGGAAATGGATCCGGTTCTTGTACTGTTATCCCAATCGAATCACGCAAAAGCTGCTGGACACCATCGCCGAACACGCGGCACTGGTCAAGTACATCGACATGCCGCTGCAGCACGCTAGCGCACATGTGTTGAAGCGCATGAAGCGCGGATCGCACGGCGATTTCTTCTTGAAGCTGTTGGAGCGGATACGCGCGACGATTCCGGGCGTGGCGATCCGGACCAGCATGATCGTGGGGTTTCCGGGCGAGACCGAAGCGGATTTCGAGATCCTGTGCCATTTCGTGAAGGACGCGCAGTTGGACCGGCTAGGCGTATTTTCTTATTCGGACGAAGACACCAGCGCAAGTTTTCATCTGGACTCGAAAGTTGACGGCCGCACGATTCACAACCGCAAACAGAAGCTGATGGCGTTACAGCGGCGGATTTCGAAGGCGCGCAATCGGAAGATGATCGGGCGTGAGGTGGATGTCCTGATCGAAGGTCCATCGCCTGAAACCGAACTGTTGTGGCAGGCGCGCATGTCTACGCAGGCGCCTGAAATCGACGGCTTCTGCTATGTAAACGATTTTGCGGGCGCTCCGCCACAACGCGGCGAGATCCGCCGCATGCGAATCACCGAGGCGCACGATTACGATCTGATCGGAACGCTGGATGAACCCACCGAGACGCTGGCCGCGGCGGCGCGGGACGCGTTTCCCATCCTCGCGGTGCGCTAGTTTATTTCCGATGAAGTGCCCCATCTGCAAACAGGAAGTTCCTCCCGGCAGCTCGTTCTATCCGTTCTGTAGTGAGCGCTGCAAGATTATCGACCTTGGAACTGGGCTAGCGAAAAGTATGTGGTCTCCACACCCATACAGCCCGAAGATGCCGAGAGCGAAAACGAAGGCCAGGAATAATCGATGCCCCGGCGAAATCCCGCCGCCTTTCTCATCGGCACCTGGTTCGGCTGCGGTTTCGCGCCCATCGCGCCAGGAACAGCGGGGTCACTGGCGGGACTGATCATCGCCATGGCGCTCAACTACTACGGCGGATACGGCCGCGGCACGCTGCTCCTGATGACAGCGCTTCTACTCGCTCCGGGCATCTGGGCGGCCGATGTCGTGGCAAAGCAGACCAATCAGACGGACCCGCAGATCGTTGTGGTCGACGAAGTGATCGGGCAATGGATCACTTTGGCCGGCGCCGCAACCTTTAATTGGAAAACGTGGCTCGCGGCGTTCGTCCTGTTCCGCTTGCTTGACATGTGGAAGCCAGCGCCCGCGCGGCAGCTTGAAGATCTTCCCGGCGGCTGGGGCATCGTCGCCGACGACGTGATGGCGGGGCTTTACGGCGCGCTTGCTATATTCGTATTAGATCGTTTTCACTTATTCTCTTATGGCTTCTAAGAAGGACTCGAACGGCCGTCCGCATATTGCTACCGTGACTCCGGAGGCGGCCATCCCGGGCGGCGAATTTCAGATCCGCGGCGCGGGCTTGGCGAAATCCGAGCGGCCGCGCGTCACCATCGGCGATGTGGAAGCGCCCATCGTGATCGGGTCCGATTCCTGCGTCATCGTGCGCGTGCCGGAGGGAGCCTCGGCGGGCGAATTGGTGGTCGCGTCCGGCGCTCACAGCAGCCAGGCGTGGACGTGCGACATCGGGATCCAAATCGCGGAGAATCTGTACCCGGTGGGAAATCCCGCGGTGGATTCGTTCGGCAACATCTATGTGACGTTCAGCGGATCGCGCGGGCAGAAGACGCCGGTCTCGGTTTACAAGATCGATCTCAACTACAACTCGAAGCCTTTTGCGAGCGAGATCATGAATGCTACCGGCCTGGCATTCGACAAGGCAGGCACGCTGTATATTTCGAGCCGGTACGACGGCATCGTTTACCAAGCCAATTCCGCGGGCAATGTTTCGGTGTACGTGGAAGGGATGGGCGTGGCTACCGGAATCGCATTCGATCCCGACGAGAACTTGTATGTCGGCGATCGCAGCGGCACCGTCTTCAAGATCAGCCGCTCGCGCCAGATTTACGTTTTCGCCACGCTCGAGCCTTCCATCGCGGCGTATCATTTCGCGTTTGCCGACGACGGCTATCTCTACGTGACCGGCCCAACCACGTCGAGCTTCGATTCGGTGCATCGCATTTCGGCGGCCGGTGAAGTGGAGACGTATTATCGCGGTCTGGGGCGGCCGCAGGGCTTGGCGTTGGACGCGGAAGGCCGGTTGTATGTCGCGGCGTCGCTTGGCGGACGGCGCGGGGTGGTCCGCTTCGATCACGACCGGAATCCGGAATTGTTCCTGTCCGGCCCCGGCATTGTCGGGCTGGCGTTCACGCCATCGCGTGCGATGGTGGTTTCCACCAACAACGCGCTGTTTCGCGTCGACGCCGGCATCGCAGGCCGGCCGCTTCCCTAATGCCGCCGATACCCGGAATGCCGAGATCATCGCGGTTGGCTCGGAATTGCTGACGCCGCAGAGGCTCGACACCAACTCGCTGTATCTCACCGATCAGCTCAACGCGCTGGGCGTCGAAGTGGTGCGCAAGACCGTGGTAGGCGACGAGCGCGAGCGGCTTACGGATAGCATCCTGGGCGCGGCCGCGCGCTCCAAGATCGTCGTGCTCACGGGCGGCCTGGGCCCCACCGAAGACGATCTAACGCGCGAGGCGGTGGCCGGCGCGCTGGGCCGTTCGCTCGTGTTTCACCAAGATATTTGCGACGCCATTGAAGCGCGGCTGCGTTACTTCGGACGGAAGATGGCGGAGATCAATCGCCGCCAGGCCTACGTCATCGAGGGCGCTGAGGTGTTGCCGAACGATCGCGGCACCGCACCCGGCCAGTGGATTTTGAACGACGGCGTGGCGTTCGTGCTGCTCCCCGGACCGCCCGTGGAATTGAAGGCGATGTTCGAAGAGCAGTGCCTGCCCGCGCCTGGAAAAGCTTCTGCCGCCGCAAGTGATTCGTACGCGCTGGCTGCGCATGGTGGGGATGGCGGAATCGGATCTGGATCAACTGATTTCGCCGGTGTACAAACGCTACGCGAATCTAGCGACGACTATCCTGGCCGTGTCTGGCGAGATTCACGTGCATCTGCGCGCGCGCTGCGCGACGGCGCAAGAGGCCGAGACGCTGGTGGCGCAGGCCAGCGCCGAGATCGAGCCGCTGCTGGGCGATCGTGTCTATTCGTGCAACGGCGATTCGCTGGAAAAGGTGATCGGCGACCTGTTGCGCGCGCGCGGTGCGTCGCTGAGCGTGGCCGAGAGCGCCACCGGCGGCTTGCTGGGAGGCAGGATCACGGCGATTCCATCGGCGTCCGATTACTTTCGCGGCGGATTCGTGACGTACTCGGATCAGATGAAGATCCGGTTGCTCGGTGTGCCGGCGGAGCTGATCGCAGAGCACAGCGCAGTAAGCGAGCCGGTAGCCAAGGCGATGGCGGAGGGCGCGCGGGCGGGCACGGGATCGGATTATGCGCTGTCCATCACCGGCTACGCCGGCCCGGACGGTGCGCAAGTCGGCCTGGTGTTCATCGGTCTGGCCGGGCCCGAGGGCAGCGAAGTGCGGCGCGTGCAATGGCCGGCTGATCGCGACCGCGTGCGCGCGTTTTCCACCAACATCGCGCTCGACATGTTGCGGCGCCGGCTTTTGAATACTCAAACGTGAGACCGCCATGCCGTTCGAAGTTTTGGAAGCAGAAGCCCGTGGCATCCTCAGCAAAACCTCGGGCTTCATCGCGGAGGCCGGTTTCACGCACTCGCTAACGCCCGCGCGCAATTGCACGTTCGGCTGCACCTATTGCTATGTTCCAACCATGGGCATCTACGGCGGGCTGAAGCCGGAGGACTGGCGGCATTGGGGACAGTTCACGACCTTCAAAAGCAACGCCCCGGAATTGCTGCGGCGCGAATTGCGTGACGATCAAGTGATCTATTGCTCGCCGCTGGTCGATCCGTATCAGCCCGCGGAGGAGACCGAGCAGTTGATGCCGCGCATCTTGGACGAGCTTTTGTCGCGCCCGCCGAAAGTCTTCGTGATTCAGACTCGCGGGCCGCTGATTGTGCGGGATCTGGCGCGGTTGGTCGAGTTGTCCCGGCGGACGCACCTTGCGCGTGAGTTTTTCGCTCACCACCAATCGCGAGGCCGTGCGCAAGCTGTATGAGCCGCATTGCGCGACGCTCGATTGCCGCCTGAAGGCGATACGCGAATTGCGCGCGGCAGGCATCACGACTTTTGCGACGCTCGCGCCGCTGCTGCCTTGCGATCCCGAGGAGTTGGCCGCGCTCGCGCTGGAATCGACCGATCAGGACATCATCGGCGATCCGCTGCATGTACGATCGGTGAAACCGCGCGGCGCAACCACGCGCGAAGCTGCGGCTCGAATCAGCGAGCACCATGGCTTCTCGGAATGGTTGGATGCCGAGTTTCAGGCTGACGTGGTCGAGCGGATCGGGCGCGTGGTGCGGCGCGCCGGCCGGAGATTCGCTACTGGAACGGAGGGATTTGGATGGCTGGCACACTAGAGCGCGCTTCGGCATTCGAATCGCGTACGATCGGCGACGATCCAGCCATTGCCTCGCTGAATCCCGCCGACTGGAAACGAACTCGCTCGCGTTCGCCTGGCCTCCGCCGACGACTACGAGCGCACGATCGCTCGCAGCGTCGATGTCTTCGAGCGCTGGCGCATGTTCCCCGCCCCGAAACGCGGCCAAATCGTTCGCGAAATCGGCGACGAATTGCGCCGCTCGAAAGACGACCTCGGCACCCTGGTCACGCTCGAAATGGGCAAGATCCTGGCGGAAGGCAAAGGCGAAGTGCAGGAGATGATCGACATCGCCGATTTCGCCGTCGGCCTTTCGCGGCAACTCTACGGGCTCACCATCGCGAGCGAGCGGCCCGAGCACCGCATGTACGAACAATGGCACCCGCTCGGCGTGGTCGGCGTGATCTCGGCGTTCAATTTCCCGGTTGCCGTGTGGTCGTGGAACGCGCTGCTCGCGGCGGTGTGCGGCGACTGCGTCATCTGGAAGCCGTCCCTCAAAACGCCGCTGACCGCCATCGCCGTGCAAAACATTTGCGACCGCGTTCTCGAGCGGCACGGCTGGAGCGGCGTGTTCCAACTGATCATCGGCGACGACGCCACCATCGGCAAGCGATTGATCGAGGACCGCCGCATTCCCTTGATCAGCGCGACCGGCTCGACACGCATGGGGCGCATTGTCGCGGAGACCGTCGCTCGCAGGCTCGGCCGCACGCTGCTCGAACTGGGCGGCAATAACGGCGTCATCGTGATGAACGACGCCAATCTCGATCTGGCTCTTCGCGCGGTGCTGTTCGGCGCCGTCGGAACGGCGGGACAGCGCTGCACCAGCATCCGGCGTCTGTTTCTGCAGCGCGGAATCGCGCAGGAGATGACGCGCAAACTGCAGTCTGTCTATGGCCATCATTCGCATCGGCGATCCGATGGATCAGAAGACCTTGATGGGGCCGCTGATCGATCAACAAGCGGTATCGATGATGCGCGCTGCGCTGGAACGAATCCGGGCCGAAGGCGGCGAAATCATCTACGGCGGCGAAGAACTCGGCGGTTGCTATGTGCGCCCTGCGCTGGTGAAGGCTCGTGCCGGCATGCCGATCGTCCAGGAGGAAGTCTTCGCGCCGATTCTGTACCTGATCGAGTTCGACACGCTCGATGAAGTCATCCAATGGCACAACGCCGTGCCGCAAGGGCTTTCGTCGGCCATGTTCACCACAAATCTGATCTCGGCCGAAACGTTCCTGAGCGCGCGCGGCAGCGATTGCGGCATCGCGAATGTCAACATCGGCACCAGCGGCGCTGAGATCGGCGGAGCGTTCGGCGGCGAGAAGGACACCGGCGGCGGCCGCGAATCCGGTAGCGACGCCTGGAAAGCCTACATGCGCCGGCAGACCGTGACCATCAACTGGTCGCAAGACCTGCCGCTCGCGCAAGGGATCGAATTCGATGTTTGAGCGTCTGCCAGCGTTGCCTCTCATCTTTGCGCTCTCGCTCGCCGCGCAGACGCCGCTCGAAAACACTGGCAAGCCCATGCGCGTGGCGTATGAATGCACCGCGGGCGACACGCAAGCCGCCGGACTGGGCTGCTCGGAGGAAGATCCGTGCCCGGTCTATCTCGAACTTGCGAACGTGGAAGGCGGTGGGCATCAAGCTTTTCGTTACGGGAAATCTTCACACGCCGATGGCGACGCTCGACTCCATCCTGCTCGCCTCCGAAGATAGCGGAAAGACGTGGACGGAGCCGCATCCGCGCATGCGCTCGTCGGGTCTCGATCAGATTCAGTTCGTCGATTTTCAAAACGGCTGGATTTCCGGCGCAAACTTGCAAGGCGCGCCCCGCGATCCGTTTTTCTTGATCACCACCGATGGCGGCAAGACCTGGCGCGACCAGCCGATCTTTGAGGAGACTCGCGTGTCCGCGGTTGAGAGCTTCTACTTCGACACCCCGATGCATGGAGCCGTCTCCATCGACGCAACGCTCGACAACGGCATGCACGAGATTTACGAGACACAAGATGGCGGCAACACCTGGAGCGTTCAGCGCCGGTCGCCGCCAAACCTAAGCCACATGCTGCTTCGGGCTGGCGGGTGCGAACCGACGCCGCCACGCACAGCTACGTGATCGAAAAGTCCGAGAACAATCGCTGGCAAAAGGTGGCCAGTTTCATGGTGAACATCGCGACGTGCAAAGAATGAAAACCGATCCCATCGAACTGGAGCTATTCCGCCACCTGCTGGTCTCCATCGCCGAAGAGATGGGCGCGGTGCTGCGCAAGACTTCGTACTCGGCGAACATCAAGGAGCGGCGCGACTATTCCTGCGCTGTGTACGATGCGCAAGGTGAAACCGTGGCGATGGGCGATCACATGCCCGTGCATCTGGGCGCGATGCCACTCTCGGTGCAGCACGCGACGCAAGCCTTCCATCTTGGGCCCGGCGACGTTGCCATTCTCAACGATCCTTTCCGCGGCGGCACGCATTTGCCCGATATCACGGCGGTGTCGGGCGTCTTCCTAAAAGGCAGCCGCAAGCCCGCGTTCTACGTGGCCAACCGCGCGCATCACGCCGACGTCGGCGGCATGAGTCCGGGATCGATGCCTCTGGCGCGCGAGATTTATCAGGAAGGAATCCGCATCCCGCCGATTCTGCTGGCGCGCGGCGGCCGCATGGATCGCGCTCTGCTGGACTTGATTCTCGCCAACGTGCGCACTCCAGTAGAGCGCGAAGGCGACCTTCTCGCCCAATGCATGGCGATCAAACGCGGTGAGCAGCGCTTGCTCGAGTTGGCGGCGAAATACGGACTGCCAACATTGCGCCGCAACATGACTGCGCTCAAAGACTACAGCGAGCGCATGATGCGCTCGGCGATCCGGCGGCTTCCGTCAGGAACCTACCGCGCCGAAGATTATCTCGACAACGATGGCATCACCCATCGGCCGGTCAAGATCGTGGCTACGGTCAGCATTCTTGGCGATCGCGCCTCGGTCGATTTCACCGGCTCGGACCCGCAAGTGGAAGGCTCGGTGAACGCCAACTACGCGGTCGCGGTTTCGGCCGCCACTTATGTTTTCCGCTGCCTGGTGCGCGAGGACATTCCGTACACCGCCGGCGTGATGCGGCCGCTCGAGGTGATCGCTCCAAGCGGCCTCGTCGTGAGCGCTCAGCCTCCGGCCGCGATGGCCGCGGGCAATGTCGAAACGTCGCAGCGCATCACCGACGTGATTCTTGCGACGCTCGCGAAAGCAGCGCCCGAGTTGATTCCCGCCGCTAGTTCGGGAACGATGAACAACCTCACCTTCGGCGGATGGGACCCTGTGCGCAAGCGCGCCTTCGCCTATTACGAAACGATCGCCGGCGGCATGGGAGCATCTGCTTTATCGGATGGCGCCAGCGCCACGCATACCCACATGACCAATAGCTGGAACACGCCCGTGGAAGCCTTCGAGCATTTGTATCCGCTGCGCATTCGCAGCTATCGCATTCGATCGGGCTCCGGGGGCAAGGGCCAGCATCAGGGCGGCGATGGCGTCGTCCGCGAATTCGAATTTCTGACGAGAGCGGACGTCACCATCCTCTCGGACCGCCGCGAGCGCGGCCCCTACGGATTATCGGGTGGCAGCGCAGGAGCACGCGGCAGGAACTCGCTATTGCGCGGCAGGCGCTCGATCGCGATCCCCGGCAAGGCGCGCTTTGAAGTACGCCCCGGCGATGTGCTGCGCATCGAGTCGCCCGGCGGAGGCGGTTACGGAAAACGGCAGTGAAGCGCTGCGGCGCGTTGCCATGCGGCAAATCTGGCGCCGCCTCACGTTCCTGCATTGGCCCTATGCACCCGATGTGATCCGCGGCTTCATTCCGCCGGGACTCGAGTTGGATGCGTTCGATAACGCCGCTTGGGTAGGGTTGGTACCGTTTGAAATACACGACACGCCCGGCATCCCTTACTTCCCCGAAACAAATCTGCGCACCTATGTCATCGGGCCGGATGGCGCCCGCGCAGTCTGGTTTTTCTCGTTGGAGGCGGCGAACCTTGCGGCCGTTTTGGGAGCGCGCACCGCATACCACTTGGCTTACTTCTGGGCAAAAATGCTTGTGAGCGAAGAGAATGGATCGATTCACTACGAAAGCCGGCGACGTGGCCGCACGAAACTGACGCAATGACTGACATCCGCATTCAGCCGGGCGCGCGATATGATCCGGGCGAACTTGCCGAGCGCGACCATTTCCTCACCTCGCGCTGTCGTCTTTATACAATGGCGCGCGGCCGACTCCGCTACGCACAGATCGCGCATCCTCCGTGGCCGCTGGCGCGGGCTAGTGTGTTTGAGTTGCGGCAGACGCTGTTCGAAAAAGCCGGTTTGCCGCCACCGATTGGAGTACCTCTCGTTCACTACGCCGCCGAACTTGCTGTGGAAGATAGGCCGCGCTCGATCTACACTGAAGTTTCATGGCCAAGTTCAAGTCCGCCGGGACCAAGAAAACATCCGAAAAAGTAAAATCGGCGCGCGCCGCGATCCCCTGCCTGGTTCTCGTCGCGCTGGGAGTCGCGCTGATGTGTCTGCTATTCTATTTTTCCCTGCAGTCCAGCACACAATGAGAATCGATCACCATGAGAACTGACGGGCGCAAGCCGGACCAGCTGCGCCCGGTACGCATCACCACAAATTACCTGATGACCGCCGAAGGCTCCGCGCTGATCGAAGCCGGGAACACACGCGTGTTGTGCGCCGCAACGATCGAGGAAACTGTGCCGCAGTTCCTGCGCGGCAGCGGGCGCGGATGGGTGACGGCCGAATATTCCATGTTGCCGCGCGCCACCGCGACGCGCACCCCGCGCGAGGTCACCAAGGGCCGAGCCTCGGGACGCACGCTCGAGATCCAGCGGCTGATCGGCCGATCGCTCCGATCGGTGGTCGACACGGCGGCGCTCGGCGACCGCACGGTGATCGTTGACTGCGACGTCCTTCAAGCCGATGGCGGCACGCGCACCGCGTCCATCACCGGAGCCTATGTCGCAATGGCTCAGGCGCTCCAAAAGCTGGTGAAATTCGGCGCGCTCAAATCACTGCCCATCACGCAGCCGGTGGCGGCGACCAGCGTTGGAATTTCGTCGGGCGTGCCGCTCCTGGACCTTTGCTACGAGGAAGATTCCACCGCCGAAGTGGACATGAACATGGTGATGACGGGGTCGGGGCGCTTCGTCGAACTCCAGGCCACGGCCGAGAAGACTCCGTTCGACGACGATCAGCTTGCGCAGATGATCGCGCTCGCGCGCCAAGGCATCGGCGAGCTGTTTGAGATCCAGAAGGCGGCGCTCGGGTTCTGAATTTTGGAATTGTATTGCGCCACCACCAATCGCGGAAAGCTGCGTGAGTTTCAAACAGCGCTGGAAAACTCCTTCCATCTCGAATCGCTTCCCGGCTTAGCGTCGATCCCGCCGTGTGAGGAGACTGGCACTACGTTCGAAGAGAACGCGATCCAGAAAGCCCTTTACTACTCGAAACACTGCGACGGCTACTTGTTTGTAGACGATTCGGGCCTCGTGGTGGATGCGCTCGGTGGAGCGCCTGGCGTCTACTCAGCGAGATTCGCAGGACCCAACGCAACGGATGAGGACAACACCCGCCTTTTGCTCGACCGCATGCGCGGCGTCGCTGATCGCAGGGCCCGATTTGTGTGTGTCGTCGCGCTCGCGGAATCTGGACACTTGCTGCGAACCTTTCGCGGCGAGGTCGAAGGACTTCTGAGGGACGCGCCACAGGGAACCAACGGGTTCGGATACGATCCGGTATTCTTCTATCAGCCGTTTGGATGCACGTTCGGGCAGGCGCCGCTGGAGAAAAAGATGGAGGTGAGCCATCGCTCGGCGGCTCTTCGCAAGATGCGGGCATACCTGGAAGATATGGCGGCTGGAGGAAGGAGACAACTATGAATCAAACGGATCCGCTGCTGGAACCGATGGAGTCAGACGAGCATCGCGAGGTCTGCGGCGTCCAGGTGGACGTGGCGCGAACCGGAGCGGGCCGCGTAAAACGGATGATTTACCCGCCCGGATATCATTGGGCCAAGGAAATGAGCGCGCTGATGGGCAGCAAATATTGCATGCACGCCCACGTCGGGTTCATGGCGCGCGGCCAGATCAATGTGCGTTTCGCGGACGGATGCGTGGAGGAGTTCAAGGCGCCGAAGTTCGTTCACGTCGAGCCCGGGCACGAAGGTTGGGTGGTGGGCGACGAGCCCGCCGTTCTGATCGAATTCGATTTTGGAGGCGACTCCGTCAATCGCCTCGCCGTTCCGCAAGTGCATACGCATGGCAAATGATGCTGTCGAGCCGTGGCTGCGGGGGCCGCTCGAAGGAGTCCACCCTCTGGTTGCGCCCACGCTGCACGCCTACATGCAGGCGCGCGAGGATCTCGCACATTGGACCGAAGGCCTCACCGATGCCCAGCTTTGGTCCCGGCCGCACGGCCTCACGCCGGTAGGATTCCAACTGCGGCACATCGCGGGCAGCGTCGAGCGCCTGACCACCTACCTGCGCGGCGAACAGCTCAGCAGCCAGCAACTCGAAGCGGCTCGCAATGAAATGCAGCCCGGACCCGGGCGCACAGAACTGCTGGAAATGGTCACGCGGTCGCTTCGCGATTCTGAACAAGTGATTCGAGCGCTGGACCCAGCAACCTTAACCGATGCCCGCGCCGTGGGCCGCAAGCAATTGCCGACCACAGTGGCGGGACTCGTGGTCCATCTAGCCGAGCACACGCAACGGCATGTCGGTGAATTGATCATCACTGCCAAGCTTGCGCGGATGTCGTAAGCAGGCAGGTACTACTAGTCCGGTCACCAGTTGAAGTAGCGGTGATAACCGTTTAGACTTCAGTCTTGTACATTCCTGAAGCGGACTTAGAATATCTGATCCGCACACTTTCAGAGGCGCGCTCCCGCGCCACGGAACTGGCCGTCTCGCTCGGCTCACGCCTGGGCGAGCACCGGCTGACGGAACTCGCCAACACCGCCGCAACAAACATCGAAAATACATTACGTCAAATCCGCGAAGCCGCTGCGCAAAAGCCCGACGTTGCGCCCGGGCTTGCGGACTTGCATGACGCCTTGCAAACAGAAGCTCGGCCAGTGGCGCCCACGCACGAGGTCCAGGCCCCTTCGCCACCAGCGGTTTCGTTCGCGGCCGGCGCCGGCCTGGACTCCGAACATTGGCTGTCTGTGTTTGTGGATGGGCTCGTGGTTCAGGCCCGAACCTCCGGTGGAATCACTTTTGAAGGCGTGGAGCGGCTGTTGCAGCAGCGCAAGGACGAATTTCTCCGCGACTTTCTCATTGCCCGCCGGATGTACCGCGCCTATCCTCAATTGTTTCCCGAGATCGCGAGGACAACATTGCCATGAATTTTGATACCAGAGGATTCAGCGAACTGACGCGCAAGGCGACCGAAATGATGTCGGACACCGCCGACGTCCCCAGTGTCTTGCGAAGCCAGCTCGGAGATCAGCATGAACTGACTCGCGCCGCCGACGAAATGGTGGCCAGCATCGAAACCCTGGTGCGTGAATTGCGCTCCTTCGACGCTTCCGCCGAGCCCGTGGTCACCGACACGTTTCAAGACCCGTACTAACAAGCCGGGCTCCCGGCAGCCTGTCCGATTCTCGTAGCTCGATCATCGAGGCAGCTTAGCGAACCACTTCTGCATTTCGACCAGCCCCGAGGACTCCTTGGGTCCAAGTTTAACCGCTGTGTTGAATTCGTCTTCCAACGCGGCGAGCGCTTCTTGCACGTTGAGATTCTGTAGCTTTTCCCGCCGAGCCCCTAAGTCGGAATCATTTTGGTCAGGAGTGCCGCTTGGGCGCGCCGCCCCGCCGTCGTCCATAGCTCCATTATCTGTCACTGGGAGGCAGCTACAGCAGAACGGATGTCGATTCGTTCGTCAAATTGTCGGAACGATGCAGGAGTTAAAGTCATAAGCGTTCCAAAGGAGGCTGTCTGTGAAAAGAGCATTCTCGGTATCGGCGGTTTTGTTTCTCTTATCTATTGCTGTATCGGCCTCCGACTCCAACGGATTGCTGAGAGGCGGAGACTGGTTGGAGATGAGCACCGCCGAAAGGCTCATCTACATTCAGGGTGTCCATGATGTGGCGGCTGTGAGTCCGATATTTATTGCAACCAAGATTCAAAGAGGGCAAGAGGCAGCCGCAAAGGAAACGCTCGGAGCACTGAATGACTTCGTGCTCACTGGCCTCTTCCCGAAAGAGATCGTGGGGGCACTTGATGGTTTCTATAACGACCGGTCCAATGTCCGGATACCGATTCTCTTTGCGATCAGATGGGCGGAACTCAAGGGTAGCGTGCGGGACGCTGAAGCTGCGCGGCTGCGCGCGACGTACCCGAAGGACGGCAAACAGTAACCCAACTCAGAAGGAGAAGCGATGGACGCCAAAGTGTTTAGACTGATCTCTCTTGATGAGAGCGACGTGCGACAAAGCCAAAACAATGCGAATCTACGCCTCGTTTGCCTTATCGAGGGCGGTGGGAAGCTTGCTGTGTGGGGCAGCCCGGGCTCAGTCGCCAACATTGAGAAGGTGAGGTCAGCAGGCTTGCCATGCAAGGTGGAATGCGAGTGTATCCCGGCGCGTGAGCCATGGGCGAGCAAGTACGATCACCGTTATTGGGTTCCCGAGGGGCGTAGCTTGCGGGTTCCTCCAGGCTAGCCGGGGCGACTAATGCTCAGGCGACTAATGTTCAGAGCATTTTCTAATCCAAGGATGAGCCTGAAGGGGTGAAGTTAAGGCCGACGCTCTGCCGGGCTCCTTTCTTGGGTTTTTCGGATCTTGTTTTTCTGTTAGAAAGATAGCCATCGACGGCGCGGTGGGAATGTGGGAATCGCGCAGCGATTTCCAAGGGCTGGGGGAAACGAAGGGAAACCTGGGTTTGGTTTTCCTCGTTTTCCACGCGCCCGTCATTTCCACGGCGCTCCCCGGTTTCATGCGCTCTTGCGCTCGAGCCGGAAGCCGAGGAAGAGTTGGCGCTTGGCTTCTTGCATTTGCCTTGCACATTCGGTGTCGCTTACCAGTTCCGCATTCCGGTCTAAACCCTGGATGCTGAATTCCGGTTTGAGATAGCCTGGTGCGCCCTTGTTGGCGCGAGATAAATCCCGCAAAATTTCCCATGGCGTGGCGTATCGCCGGTACACATATTTCTCCTTGCCACGCTGGTCCACTATCCGTTCCGGTTGTCCACATGGACGATGAAAGTTCAGATAGGGATTGAAGTGACGTTGGTAGAACCGGCCAATGTCTTGGGCGTGCGCCGCGGCGATGTAGCCGTAGCCCATGTGCTTACGAATCACGGCCCCGTTCTTAGATTCCACCAGGCCGTTGTCGTTGCTCTTGCGCGGACGCGATTTGGTCTGCTCGATCAACAATCGCTTGAGCAGCTCGGACACCGATTCGTTGATAAACTCCGAACCGTTGTCGGAATGAAAACCC